>CAVSQG010000021.1:0-272468 GCA_963730055.1 uncultured Solirubrobacterales bacterium | reverse complement strand
GTACGACGGGGCTCAGGCTGCTCGTATCCAACTGGCGGCTGACGCTCGTGCAGATCCTTCCCGCGATGTGGATCCGGCTGGCGATGTTCGACCTCAAGGCGCACACCCTGCACGGCAAGTCGTTCAACGTGCTGCGCGGCCCGGTGCTGATCCCGATCGGCCTGCCCATTGTGATGCTCACCGTGGCGAGCTACTTCCTCAAGGCCGTGTTCGCGTTCGCGATCTCGCAACCGGTCCGCGTTGAGATCCGGCCGGCATGGCAACAGCGCGCGGCCACTGGGTGCCGATCGTGATTTCCGGGGCTATCACGGGTGTGCTGCTCGCGGTCTCAACCGTCGTCGTGACCCGCTGGGGCGGCCGTGGTTCACGCTTTCGCTGGGCATCATCGTCCGCGTGACGATGGTGAGCTACGTGGCGGTGCCCGCGCGGCTGACCGGCGCAGAGAAGCGTAAGCGATCTCGGCGTGACAGGCTGTCGACGAGCGTGGTCGGGGGGGCTCTGAGCGCGACCGTATGCACGCCGCCGTACATCCTCGGGAGGCTGGGAATCCTGATGCTCGGATCGAGCCTTCTGTTCATCCCCGGATCTTCGTGCTCGCCCTCGGGGTCACGCTGCAAGCCGGCGCGACCGGGGCGGTCAGGGCGATCAAGATGAGCGCGACCCTCACAAGCGGCGCTCGTCAAGCTCCGACGGCCACACGAGCACGCGAGCTGAGGACGCGCGATGGATCACACGTCGATCGACATCTACCTGGTGATCGACACCTTCCTGCTCTTGCTGATCGGGATCGGACCGAAGATCGCGCTCGTGCCGTTCGTGGAGGTCACCGCCGCGATGGACGGTGCAACGAAGGCGCTCGTCGTCCGCAAGATGCTCATCACGGCCGGCGTGACCGCGGTCATCCTCGTCGGGCTCGGCGAGCTGTTGGCAAGGCTGCTCCATTTCTCGACGGGATCGCTCTCGATTGCCGGCGGCATCATCCTCGTGATCATCGCGGTCACGATGGTCCTCGGCTCGGGCGATTCGCAGCCCAGTGCAGCCGCAGCGGGAGGCGACCCGATGCGGATCGCGGTGTTCCCACTCGCGATCCCGTACCTGCTGAACCCCGCCGGGATCGTGACGCTCGTGACGCTCTCAGCCGAAGCAGACTCGGTCGCCGTGTTCGCGATGGTGCTCGGCCTACTCGCGCTGGTGCTCGCCCTCGATGTGGCCGTGTTTCGCTGGGCCAACCGCGTCAGTGACCATCTCGATCGAGAGCCGGATGCTCGTCACCGAGAAGATCTTCGGCTTCCTGCTAGCGGCCCTCGCGGTCCAACTGATGCTCGACGGCCTCGACAGCCTCGGCCTCATCCACCTGTCAAGCCACTGAGCGAGCAGCGCGCCACCTCTCGCAACGCACGTCGTCACGGTGATGCAATCCAGACCGTGAGACCTGTTCATGAGCGCCGGTCCGGTCTCAAACCGGACCTGGTCGCCCGCTGAGTTGTCACGGCCGCAGCGTTGATGATGATCGTTGGTGGAGGGGCAGCGGCGGCCGGCGGCCCGGCCGTGCGCCGCGCAGATGTGGTGAACACGACGGTCGGGTAGGCCGTGCTGGACTAGCGACGCTCTCAGACCTCGCGGCGTGCCTACCGGTCCCCGAAGCGACCGCTAAGGCTGCCGCTTGTCCGAAGTCCGGCCGATCGAGGCTGAATCAGCATTCAGGGAGCCGAGTCCGGCGCAGGCACGGGGCAGACTGGGATGTTGGTGTCGACGCCGATGCCGGCGGACGTGTCACGACGAGCGTCACGACGTATGAGACGACGACGCCGACGATGATGAGCGGCTCGACCTTCGGCCCGGCGTGCGACGTCAGCAGCGTGGCGAGCACCACCGCTGAAAGCGGCAGCCGGAGCACGGCGACGATCGCGACGGCCATGCCTACCGGAACGGCCGCCGAGAGTGGGAAGCCCGGGAGATGCGAGCACATGATTCCCGCGGCAGCCCCGAGGTAGAGCGCCGGGAACGTCGGCCCGCCGCGGTAGCTGCCGAGTGACAGGCCGTACGCCAGGCCCTTGAAAATGATCAGCCACGCCAGCGCGGCGAGCGACCAGGTTCCGCCCTGACTGATGAGCCCCGGGAGCTGGTCCTGACCGGAGAACAGAACCTCGTCCACGCTCTTGCCCGTGATCTGCGAGAACGCGATCGCGAGCCCGCCGATGATCAGTCCGATCGCCGGCAGGAGCACCAGCATCTGCCGGCGAGAGACGAATTGATAAGTAAGCAGACCGCCGCGCATCACGAAGCTTGTAACGACAGCGACGGCGATCGCCAACGCGATCGTCCACCCGAACTGACTGCCCTGTAAGTGGCTGAGCGTCGATAGCGGTAGCGGGCCGAGCGCGTAATCGTGCGTGCTCAGCCCCGACAACGACCCGATTCCGAGCGACACGAGCGACCCGATCCCGGACGCCAGCAGTCCGGGAACCAGCAGGAGCCGGAGCCTGGGGCCGCCGATCGCGGTCGCCTCGATCAGGATCACGGCCGCGATCAGCGGGGAGGCGAAGATGAACGACATCGCGGCGAAGCTCCCGGAGGCGGTTACCAGCGTCAGGGCTTGCGGCGGCGTGTCGCGGCGCGCCAGGCTGATCATGGCCCCAGCGAGTCCCGCGCCCAACACGATCAGGGGGGCCTCGGGGCCGAGCACGAGCCCGAAGCCGATCGTCGCCAGGCCGGCCAGAAGCACTCCCGGCACGATGGCCGGTCCCGAGGGACCGCCGGCCGACAGGCCCTTCGCGGGGATGTGCCCGCCGTCGCCCGGGAGGCGCGTGATCGCCACCGCGACGATCAGCGCACCGACGGCCAGGACCGGCAGAGACCACCATTTCGGCGGGCCGTTCTGATAGCCGAACGCATGCGGGAGATGCACGTACAGCTCCTGCTGGATCTGGAAGATCGCCTCGAGCAAGCACCAGGCCGCGATCGACACGACCGCGCCAATGACCGCGACCACCACCAGCAGGCCGACGAACTGCTTGCTGGCGATCGTCGCGTCGGCCTGGTCGGCGGTCAACTCCGGCGGAGTCGTGGCGTCGGGCATCTGCTAATCCGCTATGGGCACACGCCGACGTGACCGCAGTGCAAGGGTCGCCGAGGTCCGCGCGCGGACCAACTCTGCCAACAGCTCGACCGTGTCCGGGGCGCGAGACGACGTTGCCCACCGCGACGGGTGGTGACTGACGAATGTCTGCGAACGCCGACCGCCCGCCGTCTGTCCATCCAGATGCTTGTCGATTTCGCAGTTAGCCACGTTCCCTCCAGATCACGGACGTGCCGACTCGATTGGTCCCCGGATGCCCGGGACGCCACATTCGCTAGTCGAACGCATCATCGGTCTACATGCTCGGCTTGTCATCGGGGCGGAGTAGAGTTCACCCGGGTGATTGATGCTCGGCCGGGTGCTTCGGGACCCGGGGATGCGTGCGATGAGTTCACCGACAGCACAGATCGATGCCCCGGGTCTTCGGGTGATCGAGCCAAAGCTGATGCCGCCGAGGGTTCACCCCGGCGTCCTGCGCAGGGCGCGCCTGCTCGAGATGCTCGATGACGACGCCGGGGCCTCGCTCACGGTGCTCAACGCGGCGGTCGGTTACGGCAAGACAACGCTGGTGCGCTCGTGGTGTGTTGAGCGTCCCGAGGCGGTGATTTGGGTCACGCTCGATTCGGCCGACGACGACCCGGTGCGCTTGTGGGCGCATCTGGCGACGGCCGGTCGAGCGGCTCGGTGCAGGGCCTCGGACGTCGCGCGCTGTCCGTGCCTCGCGGTCCCGGGTGCGCCGGTCGAGACCGCCGTCGACGAGCTGATGAACGGCCTCGTCGCGTATGGCCGTCGGGTCACGATCGTGCTCGACGACCTGCACGCGGTCCGGAGCGACGCTTCGGTGCGCTCGAACGCCCAGGCGATCGAGCGGCTGCCCTGCGAACGCGCGCCTGCTGGCCTCCACGCGCTCGGACCGCGCGATCGGCGCGCCCGCCTGCGGGCGCGCCGGGTGCTCACGGAGGTCCGCGCCCGGGAGCTTGCTTTCTAACGCCGGCAGCCGCAAACCTGTGGAAGAACCCAGTCCGGCCGAGCTCGCCGTGCTGCGGGGCCTTGCAGCCGGTCTCTCCCGCCGCGAGATCGGCGCGCAGCTCTACATCTCGCTGAATACCGTCAAGAGCCACACCCGCGAGCTTTACCGCAAACTCGGTGCAACATCGCACACGGACGCTGTCGCCCGCGCGGAAGCGCTCGGCCTGCTCGAGCCCGGTCAATCACCCGGGTGATCGTCGGCCCGCACGGCCCAAATCGTGGCCGACGTCGGGCATGCTGGGCCTCGCATGTCGTGCACCCGTTACCGCCTCGTCGTCAAAGGGGAACTAGGAGCCCGCTACGCGTCTGCATTTGAAGGGATGACGATCTCCGCCCACGACGGCATCACCGAGATAACCGGAGAGATCATCGACCCCTCACACCTCCAGGGGCTGCTCGAACGGATCGCCGGCCTCGGCCTCACGCTGCACAGCGTCACTCCGCTCGAGACAGAGAACGGCGACGCGTCCGCACAGACCCCCGAAGAGACCAAATCCGACCGGCCATGACCGAACGCCCCCGGCCCAGCCAGCCTGACCGTGCTCACTTCTCGGCCGCTGACCACGATGACTGGGTGGCAAATGCACATACCACTAGCCGGTGTCGGCGAACCCCATCCCGGCACTCATCTGAAGGGACCTTGACCCTATGACGTTTCTGTGGATCTTGTTGGGCATCGTGTACGTAGCGTGCTGGGTCTACTTCGGCCTGGCTACGTTCCGCAGGGGGCATTACTGGATGTTCTGGATCGGCTTCTTCATTCCGATCCTCTGGATCATCGGGGCGCTGATCGCCCCGACCGAACGCGCCGCCGCAGGCGCCGCCACGGGTGGCGTGTAGGCGCGCGGTCGCGAAGGCACCGCGGCAAAGATTGGAGAGCTAGATGACTACGACCACATCCAGGGCCGCGCGGTCCCGGGCGAGCGCATCGAAAAATCGGGGCGCCGTGGCAGTGCCGCATCTGTCGGTGGCTGAGCGGGTCGCCCGCGGCAAGGCGGCGCGGGCGGAGGTTCCGCGCTCTCGCCATGCCGTCTTTGAGCCGTCGCCCGACCGCGTCGATCCGGTGAAGTTGCTCGAACGCCAGGCCGAGACACGCGTCCCGGAACTGGTCCCGATCCGCTACGGCCGGATGCTCGTGTCGCCGTTCACGTTCTATCGCGGGGCGGCGATGATCATGGCGCAGGATCTCGCGCCGACGCCTCGATCGGGGCTGAATGTGCAGTGCTGCGGCGACGCGCACCTGTCGAACTTCGGCGCGTTCGCCTCACCGGAGCGGCGGCTGGTGTTCGACGTCAATGATTTCGACGAGACGCTCCCCGGACCGTGGGAATGGGACGTCAAGCGGCTGGCCGTGAGCATGCTGATCGCCGCCCGCGACAACGGCTATCGCGCCAAAGACGAGGAGCGGATCGTGCTCGACACGGTTGCGCGCTATCGGACTGCGATGGCGGAGTTCGCCGGGATGAAGAACCTGGACGTGTGGTACTCGCGCCTGGAAATCGAGAGCGTGCTCGAGGAACTCGCGCCGCAGTTCAAGCAGAAGATCGTCAAGCGAACAGAGCAGGCGCTCGCGAAGGCTCGTACCAAGGACAGCATGACGGCCTTCTCCAAGCTCACGCAGTCGGTCAACGGCGATGTCCGGATCGTCGATCAGTCGCCGCTGATCGTGCCGATCGAACAGCTCGCGGCGGGCCACGAGCGCGACGAGATGTTCGAGGCGCTGCATCAGCTGCTGCGCGGCTACCGCGACACGCTCGAGTTCGACCGGCGGGTGCTGCTTAGAGGAGTTCGAGTTGACCGACTTCGCGCGCAAGGTAGTCGGCGTCGGGAGTGTCGGCACCCGCGCATGGATCGCGCTGCTGCTCGGCCGCGACGGCCAGGACCCCCTGTTCCTGCAGATGAAGGAGGCCGAGGCGTCGGTGCTCGAGGAGTTCCTCGGCCCGAGCGAGTTCTCAAACCACGGCGAGCGCGTCGTCACCGGGCAGCGCCTGATGCAGGCCACCAGCGACATCTTCCTCGGCTGGCTGCACGTCGACTCGGGGCTCGATGAGAAGCCGCGCGACTTCTACGGCCGCCAGCTCAAGGACTGGAAGGGCTCGGCGGAGATCGAGCAGATGGTCCCGAAAGGCATGGCCACGTACGGCACGCTGTGCGGCTGGACGCTCGCGCGTGCGCACGCCCGCAGCGGCGACCGGATCGCAATCGCGTCTTACCTCGGCAACGGCGACAGCTTCGACCGCGCGATCCTCGAGTTCTCAAAGGCCTACGCCGAGCAGAACGAACGCGACTACCAACAGCTCGCGGCGGCAGTCAAGTCCGGCCGGATCACGGCCGAGACGGGCCTCTGATGCCTGACCGGGCGCTCGGCAAACCCGCGTTCGGTCGGCGACAGCGACCTCCTGGGATCCGGGTGGCGCAGGTTCGCGTCCTCAGGCGCGAGCAGTGGGGCAGCTCGCAGCTCCTCACAGCCCTTCGGGATACCGGATCGAGTGATGACCGCATCACCGACCTCTGGGACGTCGTCCGCCACTTGTCTGCAGAAGAGACGATCGATGCCGACCTGTCTGGAGGCGCGTTGATGAGCCCGCTCGATCGATCCCAGCTTCCGATTGTGCGTCCTTCAAATCGGCCGCGATGGTCCGAACGCAAGGGAGAGTTGTGATGGCTGAAACACCGACCGATGTGCTCGTTGCTGGCTACCAGGAGATCGACGAGGCGACGAAGGACTTCGAGTCGCTCGTCGCGCTCGTCAGGGACAAGCGGGTCTCGATCGAGGGCGTGATCCTGGTGACGCACGCCCAGGACGGGAGTGTCGCGGTGCGGCAGACTGGCGACAACCTCGGTCGCAAGGGGTTGGGCTGGGGCGGCGGGGTCGGGCTCGCGGTTGGCCTGTTCGCGCCGCCGCTGCTGGCGTCGGTCGCCGTCGGGGCGGTCGCGGGCGGGGTGATCGGCAAGTTCGTCGACCACCGCGTCGAGCAGGACATCCACGACAAGATCGGCGAGAACCTGCCGCCGGGATCGGCGGGGATCATCGCGGTGTTCGATGACGAGCAGCGCCTCGGTGTCGAGCAGGCGCTCGCGGGCGCGCTGCTCCGCTCGGTCGTCCAGGGCGACAAGCAGGGCACCGCCGCCCTGAAGGAGTCGCTTGCCGAGGCGATGGGGAAGTTCAGCCCGGACCGCACGGTGCTGCCGATCCCCGATCCGAACTTCGGCGGCACGGTCGGGCGCACGCTCGACGCGTCCGTCGCAGACTGGACGATCAACATGACGCCGTCGCCGCCGGAGGGCGCACCGAACGTGTTGCTCGTTTTGATCGACGATGCGGGCTTCGGCAACCCATCCACGTTCGGAGGTCCGGTCTCGACGCCGAGCATGACGCGGGTCGGCGAGCAGGGGCTCACGTACAACCGTTTCCACGTCACCGCGATCTGCTCGCCGACCCGGGCCGCGCTGCTGACCGGCCGCAACCACCACACGGTGGGGTTCGGGTCGATCGGCGAGTTCCCGGGCCCGTTCCCGGGCTACACGGCCTCGGTTCCGAAGGACTGCGCGCCGTTCGTCCGCGCGCTCCAGGGCAACGGCTACAGCACCGCCGGTTTCGGGAAGTGGCACCTGACCCCGGATCACGTCCAGGGCGCGGCCGGGCCGTTTGACCGCTGGCCGAACGCGTGGGGATTCGATCACTTCTGGGGGATCCTCGGCGGCGAGACGGGTCAGTACGACCCCGTGATCACCCAGGACAACACGACGCTCGGCGTCCCGGAGGGCGAGGACGGGAAGCAGTACTACTTGCCCGACGACCTGACCGACCAGGCGGCGAAGTGGCTGCACACGGTCCGGGCACAGGACCAGACGAAACCGTGGTTCATCTACTACTCGACCGGGTGCGCGCACGCCCCGCATCAGGTGGCGACCGAGTGGAGCGAGAAGTACCGGGGCAAGTTCGACCAGGGCTGGGACGCGCTGCGCGAGGAGACGTTCGAACGGCAGAAGAAGCTGGGCGTGATCCCGCCCGACGCGGTGCTCACGCCGCGGCCGGACGCGTTCCCGGCGTGGGACTCGCTGTCGGAGAACGAGAAGAAGCTGTACGCCCGCCAGATGGAGGTCTACGCCGGCTACCAGGAGAACGCCGACTGGAACGTCGGACGGCTGCTCGACGCGGTCGAGGAGATGGGCGAGCTCGACAACACGCTCGTGATCTACATCTTCGGCGACAACGGCGCGAGCCTGGAGGGCACGATCACCGGCTCGTTCAACGAGCTGACGATGCAGAACGGGATCGCGCTGACGCCCGAGCAGCAGCTGTCGCTGATCGACCAGTACGGCGGGCTCGACGCCTGGGGCACCGACGCGTTCGCGCCGCACTACGCGGCCGCCTGGGCGTGGGCGGGCAACGCGCCGTTCCAGTGGGGCAAGCAGGTCGCCTCGCACCTCGGCGGCACGCGCAACGGCATGGTCGTCTCCTGGCCGCAGCGGATCAGCGACGCCGGCGGGTTGCGTTCCCAGTTCACCCACTGCATCGACATCGGGCCGACGATCCTCGAAGCGGCCGGCATCCCCGAGCCCAAGATGGTGGACGGGACCGCCCAGAAGCCGATGGAGGGGACGAGCTTCCTGTACAGCTTCGACGATCCGAGCGCGGCCGAGCGGCACACCGTGCAGTACTTCGAGACCGTCGGCAACCGGGCGATCTACAAGGACGGCTGGTGGGCGGCGTGCAAGCTCGACCGGATCCCCTGGGACGCTATCGCCGCCGACGATGGCGAGGTTCGCTCCCGGAACCTACGACCCCGAGCAGGACACGTGGGAGCTGTACTACCTCCCCGACGACTTCACGCAGGCCCACGACCTCGCCGCGGAGCACCCCGAGAAGCTCGCCGAGCTGAAGGAGCTCTTCTGGGAGGAGGCCGAGAAGCACAACGTCCTGCCGCTGCTGGCCGCGTTCTCGTTCTTCTTCGGGATCGTGCCGCCGATGCCGACGATCACCACGCACACGTTCTACGGCGACGTCGCAGAACATCGCCTCCGGGATGATCCCCCGCGTCTACGGGCGCTCGTACGCGATCGAGGCCGAGCTCTCGGTGCCGGAGCACGGAGCCGAGGGCGTGATCGTCGCCGAGGCGGACGAGATGGGCGGCTTCTCGCTCTGGGTCGACGACAACGGGCTGCTGCACCACAGCTACTCGATGATGGGCGTCGAGCAGTACGAGCAGGTCTCGACCGAGCCGATCCCGACCGGGGACGTCACCGTCCGCATGCAGTTCGAAGCCGACACGCAGGAGCGCTCGGCCGGTGGAACGGTCTCGCTCTACGCCAACGACGAGAAGATCGGCGAGGGCCGGCTGGAGAAAACCGTGCCCTTCCGCTTCTCCGCCTACGCCGGCATGGACGTCGGCCGCGACAACGGCCTGGTCGTCGACCGCGCCTACGCGGCCAAGGCTCCGTACGCATTCACCGGCACCGTGAAGAAAGTCATCTTCGACCTCAAGCCGGCGGCCAGGCACGAGGACGAGACAGCCCTGCACGAGGCCGCGGCCCACGGTGCGACGGCCCACGGCATCAGCGCCTAACCAGCCTGCCGCCCGAGCACTCCTACGCCGCCAAGTGACCATTCTGACACCCAAGGAGAACGCTATGAGCCAGAGTCATCTCGTCATTGACTTCCCGGTTAGGGGTGCCGCCCACGCCAAGGCGCTACCCGACGAGCTGCCCCCGTTGATGCCGGATCTCGCGAAAGCGCAGGACGACCTCGGTACCGTGCATTTCTCCCGGTTCATGGTCGAGGGAGACGAGAAGCTTCTCTTCCTTTCGGACATCGACGGCGAGGTCGACGCAGCATATTGAGCGGCTCGTGGACGAGCGCCGGCCCGGTGTTTGACGCCATCTTCACAGCACGTGGACGACCCTCCACCCTCGCCCGTGGCCGAGTAACCCTGAGAGGGTCGGCAAATGGCTGAAGCGGCATGTCCGCGAGCCTCTAGATACGTACTTCGCTTACGAGGACGCTTCGGTTCAGGACATCAAGGCGTGCGCGCGTGCGGCGGGCTTTACGGGCAATACCTCGCAGGGCCCCTTGCTGACATACATGTCCTTCAAGTCACGTCTGCAAGCCTTTGCTCGTGAAGCTGGTCGCGGGGGCCCTGGTGGGAGAGAAGGGACATAAAGCGTCGGATTCCATTGGGACGCTGCATGTCGCCCACTTTGTGCCCTTTGAGAACAACCACATCGGCTTCTTCACGGTCTATGACGGTGACATGGAGAAGTACTTCCAGGACTTTGCAGAGAAGACCTCGTTCGTCTTTCGATACGCTCTTTCCACACGTCGAGGGCGCGCCGCCAACCCCGGTGGGAAAGAACGCCCAGGCGTTCTATCAGTGGGGACTGGACAACAACTATCCGCCGATCGGGTTTTACAGCGCCTATCCGGGCCTCTCGGTTCAGGACATCCGAGCCCTGCTGGCCGATCGCACGTCAGCACCCGATCACCGCTGGATAGCGACTAGGTGTCACATGGTCACGAACCGTGATCACACCCGAGTTCGACGTTGGCCGAGGAGTGCGACCTCCGAGGGGGCGCCGGCGATGAAGGGCCCGGGGCTCCTTCGCCGGATGGCTTGGTCGAGGCGCGGCATGAAGATCCGGGAATCGATGGCGATTCGGCGGCCGTGGACGAGTCGGCGCTTGACCTCGCGGACATTCAGGGGTTCGTGCTCCGCGCTTACAGAATGCCGATGGTGCGGCATTTCTTGTTGACGGTAGGAGCTCCGGCAGCAGGCGCGCAGGCAACTCGGACGGCTCGTGAGCGGCGACGAATCCGACGTCCCGCAGATCACCACTGCCGAGGACTGGCACGTGGGGTTCGGGCCCGGACCGGGAGACGATCCGGCGGCTGCCCCGCGTCGCAAGCCCGACTATTGCCTCAACATCGGTATCACGTGGCCCGGACTGGTGGCGCTGGAGATGGAGGAACGCGTCCCAACGCTGTCTTTCAGGTCATTTGGTGCGTTCATCGAAGGCGCCGCGCAACGAGCGGAGTCGGTCGGAGAAACCGGACCGAGTTCGCCCCAGAACTGGGTCGGCGGTTTTGGAGAAGGGCACGATCACGTCCTGGTGACGCTGCACGCCCTCAGCCCCGAAGCGATGGACGGCTACAGCGACAGGTTGTGTGCCTGGTTTGCCGAAGGAAATGCCTTTCGAGAGATCTGGCGGCAAGACGGGATGGCGCTAATGGAGATGCAAGATGGCCAACCGGTGCCTACGTCCAAGATTCACTTCGGATACACCGACGGAATCACGATGCCCACGATTCGCGGCGGCCCGGAGCAATATCGCCCCGATCACCAGCGGCCCTGCGAGCCATGGCTCTTCGTGTTGCGGGAAGACGCTGAGAACTACGACGTACCCGAGCCACGACAGCTCGGCCTGAACGGCAGCTTCGCGGTGTTCAAGAAGGTCGAGACCGACGTCGTGGGCTTTGAAGACTTCTTGCAGTCCAACAAAGACAAGATCGATCCCGAGCTGCTGGCCGCAAAGATGTGCGGGCGATGGCGCAACGGCGTTCCGCTCGCCCTGTCACCTGACACCGACAGCCCTGCCGGCGGGATCTCGCCCGAACAGCTGAACAATTTCGGGTATGTAGATGCCGATGGTTCGGGAGATCCGAAGGGGATCCGCTGTCCCGTCGGCGCACACATACGGCGCGTCAATCCACGAGGTCAACCAGTCGCGGGCCAGGGACTGCCCGGCGGCAGCAACAACTCCCACCGGCTGATTCGTCGCGGTCTGCCGTACGGGCCGACCTATGACCCAACGCAACCCTACGATGGCCTCGAGCGGGGGATGCTCTTTCAGTTCATCAACGCGAACATCGAAAACCAATACGAGTTCGTGCTGCGACAGTGGGTCAATGACAGCGAATTTGCGGGCGCCGTCAGGCTTCACCCAAAGTCGAAAGATCCACTGACTGGCACCCAGAACCCGGCGGAGAGCATTTTCGTCATACCGCAGGCAAATGGCGGCCCGCCGATCGAGGTGACAGGTCTCTCGAGCTTCGTTACGACGAAAGCCGCGGCGTACGTGTTTCTGCCCAGCATCACGGCCATCAAATTCATCGCGAACTTGGGGGAAGGCCTGTGATCCGCCAGCACCTCACCCACGCGGTCGACGACCACGAGCAACACGCCGCTCGCGCACCCGCGGTTGCTGCAAGCCAGGTGCTCCGGGCGATGACGTGTCGATTGAGACCCGTCCCGTAGATAGGTGGGACCGAAAGTGACCGAGCCGCGAACCTCTCAGCCCAACGAGGTCGAGCGTCGCCACGCGCAGCTCGTCAACGACGAATCGGTAGATCGCCCGGGAAGGTTCCGTTGACGGCGCGTTTGCTGCTGGCAGATTCGCTGACTGCGCGTAGCGCTGCCGGGATCATCGCCGTGTTCACGGTGGTGATCACGGTGGCGGGCGGGGTCTTGGAGAGGTTCTCGACCATCAGTAGTATCCGACGATCGGCAGGGGTCTGTGGCTCGCGCTGCAGACGGTCACCACCGTGGGGTATGGCGACGTCACGCCCAAGCAGGCTTCCGGCCGGTTCGTCGCCACGGTCGTGATGCTCTCCGGGACCGGGCTCCTCGCCGTGATCACCGCAGCGGTCACCGGCCGCGCTGGTCGACAGCAGCCGGCGACGCTTCACCGCGCAGTCCGAAGAGGACGATACGCGCCAGTTCACCGAGATCAGCGTCGATTGGCCAGGATCGAAGCGGCACTCGAGCAGCCGGCGTCCGAGAGATCAACCGATGGGCCCAGCTGACGACACCAAGGCTCGGGTAACGCCGCCCGCGCCAAGGGAGGAGCAAGCCTCACGGTCCCGCATTAGACGTCTGTTCTCCCGGTCGCGTGAGCTGGGGCGGGTCGTGTATCGCGACCCCGAGCACGTCGCCGAGCAACTCACGCTGTACACGGCCGATCTGATCGGCAGGCCGTCTCGGGAGCGGGCTGAGTCCGTGCGCACCCGTACATACCGCTCCGGCAAGGAGCGCCAGGATCTGTGTACGTCGGCGAACGTCGCGCGGACCGACGGTGCGATCTCCGGCACTGTCTTCTTCATTGCACTTGTGCCCGGCTACCTCACGTATCGCTCACAGGAGACGCGTATGACGCTGCGCACTGCCGCGCTCGACGGCCCCGACCCGCCAGAGCTGCGCACGTCGGCGGGAATGCTCGCGCTGCGCCGCGTGCACCCGGACGTCGAGACCGCGGAGGCTGCGCTGAGCTCGGTCGGCGACAAGGGGACTCCTGATCGTCCGCCACGCCGGCGATCGTCGCGCACGTGGGTTCACAGCGTCTACCTGCTGCTCATCTTCGGCGCCTTCATGTCACCGTCGGTCGCCGAGGAGGACACAGGTACGCGTGGCAAGGTCCGGGCGGTGTTCGGTCTCCTGTTGGGCGCCAGACGGCACGTATGAGCTACGAGCACGCGATCTCGGAGATCGTCAAGGTCGTCGAGGCGACCGGCGCGGGGATCATGGTCATCGGGGGGCTCGGTTCATTCGTTGTGTTCGCCGATCGGGCCCGGCGCACTGAGACGGCACCGGGGGCTTACCACGGACTGCGCCGGAACCTGGGCCGTTGCATTCTATTGGGCCTCGAGGTCCTGATCGTCGCCGACATCGTTCGGACCATCATCGTTGACCCCACTATCCAGAGCGTCACCGTCCTCGGCATCATCGTCCTTATCCGGATCGGTCTCAGCTTCGCGCTCGAGGTCGAGATCGATGGCGTGTGGCCGTGGCGCCGGTGGCAGCTAGACCGCAGCCGGGACGCCAAAGCACCGTCCGACGACCTGTAATCGAGGAGCGCCAAGGCGATCATCGAGCGCTATCGGCAACCCTCCGCCGCTCGAGCTGGGTAGCCCGTCCGGAGCAGACGAGGTACCTCGCTCGTGTGGCGTCCACGGGCAGGAGGGCCAGCCCGCCGAATTTGTGCGCCGGGCGACCCGAGCTAGACCCAGCGCGTGAGCGTGGTTTAGCTGACCGTGGTTCGCGATCGACAGTGCTCAGCTCGGTTCGACAGTCTTCGCGCGTCACCGTGTTGCAAACGAGTCCGGTACGTTGACTGCGACTGCGTCTGGCGCAGACCTTCACCAGAATGCTGGCGACGCGGCCAGTGTGAGCTGGTGCCGGGGAGCTCCACACGGCTCCTGAGATTGCTCAGTCGTCGATCTCCTCCCAGACCGACTGCTCGTCGTGCTCCTCCCAGTCGGCGCCTGGCATCGCGATGGCCCAGCTTGTCCATGTTCCGATCGGTCGGGCCGGGGCGGTCCTGACTCTGGCGCGGACGACTGTGCCGGGTTTGAGTTCGACGGGTGAGCGCAGCGGCGCTGTCGTCATCCCCCAGTGCGTCGGTGGATCGCCGGGTCCCACGGAGAGCGAGATGCCGGGCGCGAGCTCGGCACTGAACCAAAGTGCGAGCGCGTTGGCCGTTCCGTGGTCGTGGACTGGCAACAGCGTCTCGGCTTGGTGGGGCGCCTGCGCCTGCTCGAGCGGTATCCGGTCCGCGTTCGTCGTCCACAATCGACTCGGCTCGGAGCGCCTGTCATCCGCCGCGAGGTGACGGAACGTGCCGGAATAGATGATCTCGTTGACGGTCTTTTCGACCAGGAGCTCGAGCTTGAGGCCGAACGGGTTGTCGCGCAGGAACTCGATCGTCTGCGCGAGATAGCGGTCGTGTACCAGTGCGGTCCACGCCGTGACCGAGTGCGGGATCATGACCCCGCCGGGCTTGAGCCAGCGATCGCGGGCGGCGATGACCGGAGCGAGCATCCCTTCGTCGATCCCGAACCCTCCGAGCCACTCCGAGACGATCACGTCGACATGTCCGGGGAGCTCGATGTCCATGACGTCGCCGTGGATCACGTGGACGATCTCCGCGACTCCGTTCGCGGTGGCCAGCTCGTGCGCCAGGACGGCGATCGACGTCCGCTCGACCGCGTAGACGCTCGCAGCGCCGGCGCGCGCCGCGAACACGCTCAGGATGCCGCTTCCCGCGCCGACGTCGAGAACGACGTCGCCAGGGCGCACCACCGAGTCGATCGCGCGCCGGAAGGCCTCGGTGCGGACGCGGTCGCGGATCATCGTGCGATGTACCTCGAACTCCGCGTACATCGGATCCGGCGGATTCCTGATCGGCGTCCGCACGCGGGCATTGTAAGTGGCTTAGGTGGTGTCCTAGCTCGAACTCACCGAATCACCCGGGTGATCGTCGGCCCGCAACACCCAAACCGCGACCTCGGTCAGCCATCCTGAGAGTCGTATGTCACCGCCAACGAAAGGAAGGGTTCTCGATGGGATTCAGGCGACGGACAAGGCGGCGGGCGCTCGTGGCCGGAGCGGTGCCGGAGGGCGTTGGCGCACCACGAGAGAAAGAAGGGCGCGGAGGAACAGCAGGCTTACGATCAGCCGCCTGCCGAGGAGCAGGCGCCCGCGGACCAGGAGCAGGCGGCGTATGCGCCCCCTCCGGCGGACCCGGCTGACGAGCTCGAGCACCTCGCGCAGTTGCACGAGTCGGGCGTGCTGACAGACGAAGAGTTCGCGGCGGCCAAGGCGAAAATCCTTGGGACCTGAACGCAACACGGATTGCCGGAAGGACGTTGAGCAAATCGACAACGGGGGACAGGGAGCTGCAATGAGTGAATCGCGTAAGGACGTGCTATCGAAGGCGCTCGAGGCCGAGGTCGGTGGCGCACCGGTTGATCTGGGCACCCTGTTCACCGACGACGTCGTCGGGTGGTCGCCGTACGCGACGGTGTCAGGGCTGGAAGCACTCGCCGGGCTCGCCGCCCTCCGCGAAGACGCGTTCTCGAATGTCGTCATCATGTTCCGAGGACTCGACGAGGTGGGCAACAAGGCGTTCGCCGAATGGCTCATCGAAGCCGATCACACGGGGCCGCTCGTCCTCGGCGACGATGCGGTGGTGGAAGCAACGGGACGGCATGTTCGGTTGCCCGGCGTCACGGTCGCCGATTTCCGCGAGGGGAAGATCCGGTCGTACCGGACGTACTTCGACGATCTCTCGATGATCGAGCAGATCGTCGGCGCCTGAGGAGTCGGTCGCTGTGGAGTTCCAGGTCGAGGACGATCCGGATCCGCTCGACATCGAATTCCTTGAAACGCAGATTCGTCGTGAGGCGTCGGCCGCCATGGGACTCGGTGACGAAGTCGAGTTGGCGATCTTCGTCCGCGACGCTGACACGGTCGTAGCCGGCATCAGCGGATGGACCTGGGGCGACTGCTGCGAGCTGCAGAGCCTCTGGGTGGCGCCGAGTCTCCGAGGTCGCGGCCTCGCGACGCGGCTGATCGCTGCCGCCGAAACCGAGGCGGCGGCGCGAGGGTGCTCGCAGACCGTCCACTTCACCTACGACTTTCAGGCTCGCGGCCTCTATGAGCGAAACGGCTACGAACTGGTTGGCAGAGTCGAGAACTTCCCATCAGGTACTGACGTCCTCTGGTACCGCAAGCTCCTGAAACCATGAGAGTTGCCGCGGAGCCGGCGCGATTGGTCGTAGCTCGTGAATCCGAGCAAGACAGCGGGATCGCGCGCTGAGCGACTCGAGCACCCGGTCTGCTTGCGCAGGTCGGCCGAAACAGGTCCGCCAAGTCGGTCTAAGCCCGGCACGCACGATGCACGCGCAGCGGGGATGGCTGACGTGACGGGCTGAGGCAGTCGCAGGCCTTGAACCGGATCGGCAGATCATCCTCGGCTGGTCGCCCCAGATCGAGACGACCCAGCGCTCTGCGCAGGCGACCGCGTCCGCGCGCCTGCCCGACACGGCGCAGCACAGCGCCAGCCCCGCCGTGACAGAGGTCACGTGAGCCCGATGATGCCCTTGATGATCAGCAGTGCGCCGAGCAGGGTGAGTCCTCTGACGGCGAACGTGTGCGAGTGCCGGGAGACCCAGGCCTTGGCTCGCTCGATCGCGCGAGGTGTCCACTCGGGGGCAATCAGGAAGCTGACGAGCGGAGCCTCGAGCAGCCAGAGCATGACCAGGTTGAAGCCGATCACCAGCAGCACCGTGACCGTGGTTGAGTAGTTCAGCTTGTGGATGTCATCGAGCCCCGCAAGGTACGAGGCGCCAGGGAGGGTGAGCAGCATCCCAACAAGGAACGTGGTCCGCGGAGATCCCTTGCTCAGCTCCCGCTGCCACCTCGGGGGACCCTTGTCGGGCTTTGCCGCCTTGCGCGCCCGCCGGCGCTGTGTATAGCGCTCGTGACGTCCGCTCCAGACTACCCACGCGCCGACCAGCGCGATCGCACCCAGCGCGATGTCGACCGCGGGACTGAGGGTGTTCTCTGTCGTGTTGGTCGTGCTGGAGTTAGACGCCGAGAACACGATCACCAGCCCGAGCGTGATGCTCGTCACGTACGCGCCGAGCAGATAGCCCAGCATCAGCTTCGCCGGGTTATCGAGCAGCAGCATCACCGTCGTAGCCGCGACCAAAGTCGGGTTGAACGACGCCGTCAGCGATAGAAGGATTACCTGGCCCATTGGCGTCGGGCACGCAGATTGGCCGAGTTCTCCAGCGGATGGGTGGGGATGGCGGACAGCACACCTGTCGCATTCGGTCGCAAACGGTCGAGATTGCGAGGACAGCTAAATCGCGCCCGACCGCCGATGCTCGTGCGCCTGACCGCTGCCCGCTCGTCCCTCGTTAGGAGGATTACGTGTTCGTCTCGGCGTGGAGCTATCGCCGCAGCAGCCCGGGTCCGGGACGCCGGTCGCGGCGGTCACCGCCGGTCCCGTCGGTCCTCGCGCCTGTCGCGGCGGTCATCGCGGCGATCTTCGCGCCGGTCATGACGCCGCACGGGGCCGAGTAGGGCGGGTCGATCTGCTCTATCTCTGAGTCCCATCTTCATGCTCCTTTCGTTGCGGCCTCGCGATCCGCCTGCGCTGCCGCGACTAGCGCCTGTGTCGGGATCCGACCATTACCGAGCAGCTCACCACCCGATCTGCGGACCGCAGAGGCGAACGGCGCCGCCCACGTGTTCTCCCAGACCAGCACCGCAGCCGCGCTGCCGGGCTCCAGCGATGCGCCGACCTCCTCGATGTCCTCCTCGGCAAGCAGGATCGCGAGGTCGCGCTCAAGCGCGCGCAGCTCGCCGACCTCGCTGTCGTCGGCATCGCGCAGCTCTGACGCCTCGACCGAGCCGTCATCGGCCCGCGTGATCATCACCAGGTCAAGCACCCGGACGGTGTTGCTGTCGATCAGCGCGTTGAGCTGAGAGGCCATCTCGCCCGAGAAGTTCGCCTTCTCCGCCGGGAAGCCGACTACGAGGTAGTCGACCGGCCCGATCTCGTCAACGTTGATGTCGCTCATGTCTGCTCTCTCCGATCTGTGGCCCCGGCATCCGCGGTGACCAACCGCCAGCGTGTGGGCCACGAGGTTGTTGCGACATCATCGCCCAAATCCTTTCGCATGCGATCGGCTCGGAGCGATGTTCACCCGGGTGATTGACGACGACAGGGTGATTGGGCGGCGGTAACGGGAATGACGTCACGGACCTCGGGCATCATCAGCTTCGGCTCGACCAGCAGCGAATTCGGACGATCTGCGGGAGCAAGCACGAGAACCTCAGCGCGTCGAGGAAGCCAGCCCGGCCGGCCCCGCGGTGCTGCGAGGCGTCGCGACTGGTCTCTCCCGGCGTGAGATTGGCGCGCGGCTGCACATCTCGCTGAACACGGTCGAGACCCATACCCGTGTGCAGTAGCGCAAGCTGGGCGGCAAATCGCGAGCGGATGCGGTCGTGCGCGCGGAAGGACTCGGCCTGCTCGTGCTCAGCGAATCACCCGGGTGATCCTCCGCCCGCACGGCCCAAACCGCGGCCGCTGCCAGGCATTCTGAGGCCCGCATGTCACTGCCTCGCAACCGGCCCCGTGGGGGCACAAGCTCTCTGGGGTTCTCGCGTCCTTGATGTACCTAGCGTTCACCTCCATTACTTGGCGGCGCTGCCCGCGGACTGTGCTCGCACATGGATCAGCAGGCGGGGATGAAATGACGGCATGGGGAAATCCAAACATGATCGGAGTGAGATGACCAAGTTGAAAATTCCGTGGCCGATCCGAAGCACGCTAGCCGGCACCGCCGGCACGGCCACGATGACAGCCGCGTACGCGACCGAACGACGCCTCCGGCACAACCATCGCGGGCCGCTCGACTACGACGACTCGCTCGTCCCGGGGACCATCGTCGCTTCGATCATGCACCTGGGCAATGTCACGGCAAAGGAGGACAACGAGCTCGGGCTGGCGCTGCGCTGGAGCTACGGCTCGGTGTTCGGCATCTGGCACGGCCTGCTGCACCGGCGGATCCGCGAGCCCTGGGCGAGCGCCCTGTTCGGCGCCACGCTGATGAGCGCGACGCTCTCGCTATTTCCACTGCTCGGACGGACGCCGCCGCCGTGGCGGTGGCCGGCCGACGTGATGGCCACAGCGATCGCAACGCACATCGCTTACGTCGTCGCTGTCGGCAGCGTGGACGACGCGATCGGCCGGACCGGGCGCTGAGTCGCGTGTCACAGCCGTGCGTGATCGGACCGCCACGTGCGTTCGCCGATGTTGCCAGCGCCCGCGGAGATCCGTGGCTCCCGGCACGTCGATCCGCCCGTCGGTCCCAGCGCGGCGCTGTCTCGCGCCTTGTCTGGCCGTCGGGCCCGACCGCATCGGGCGGCGGGTTGCCCGACCTGCTCCGCGGCTTCGACGTGCGGCTCTATCTCCTCCCGGACCTCACGGCCCGGATCTGGCGGCGGCTTCCGCGTGGGAGCCGCCGTGTGAGCCGACTGTCGGCATGGGTGCGGTCGTTGCGGCCGGATCCGGGCACGTTGCGCCAGGACGCCGTCGCCGGGGTTCCGGGCGCGATCGCGAGCGTTCCGGATGGGATGGCTTCCGCCGTGCTCGTGGGCGTGAATCCGGTCTACGGGCTGTACGCCAGCATGGCCGGCCCGATCGGGGGTGGTCTCGCGGTCAGCACGCGGCTGATGGTGGTGACCACCACAACCGCTGCGGCGCTCGCCGCCGGCTCGGCGCTGAGCGGGTTCTCCGGCGCCGACCGCCCCGAGGCGCTGTTCGTGCTGTCCGCGCTGGCCGGCGTGATGATGATCCTCGCGGGGGTGCTGCGCTGGGGGCGCTTCACGCGCTTTGTCTCGGTGTCGGTGCTGACCGGATTCCTCACCGGGGTCGCCGTCAACATCGTGCTCGGCCAACTCGGCGACCTCCTCGGCTCCCCGCAGACCGGCAAGCCGGCGGTGGTCAAGGCCTGGAATGTCGTCACCCATCCAAGCGAGATGTCGCTGACCGCGGCGGCGGTGGGTGTATCGGCGCTCCTGCTGATGATCGTGCTGAGTCGCACACGGATCGCTTCGGTCGCCTCGTTGGTGGCGCTGGCGATCCCGACAGTGCTGACGCTTGGCGCCAGCAACCTGGTCCGCGTCGAGGACTCAGGCAAGATCCCCAGCGGCATCCCGACGCCGCACCTCCCGCAGCTGTCGCTGCTCTCATCGCTCGATCTGATCGCCGCGGCGGCGGCCGTCGCTGTGATCGTGCTCGTCCAGGGCACCGGCGTGGCGGAGGCCGCGCCGAACCCCGGGGGATCGCGGTCTGACCCGAACCGCGACTTCATCGCACAGGGGGTCGGGAACATCGCCTCGGGGCTGTTTCGCGGCCAGCCGGTCGGCGGCTCGGTCGGCCAGACCGCGCTGAACGTCGCCGCAGGCGGGCGCACTCGCTGGGCGTCGATCTTCTCCGGCATCTGGATGCTGCTGATCCTCGTCCTGTTCTCCGGGGTGGTCGGGGAGATCCCGATCCCGACGCTCGCCGCCGTGCTGATCTTCGCCGCAGCCAGCTCGCTGCGCCTCGCCCGGATCGACACGGTCCTGCGCACCGGGCTGCCGTCGCAGGTCGCATTTTTCGCCACCTTCACGGCGACGCTGTTCTTATCGGTGACCGCTGCAGTCGGTCTCGGTGTGCTCCTTTCCCTGCTGCTGCAGGTCAATCAGGAGGCCGTCGATCTGACGGTCGTCCGGCTCAGTCGCGACGAGGAGCACGACCTCATCGAGTCTCCGGCGCCGGCGACCCTTCCCAGCCGCGAGGTCACGCTCCTGGACGTATACGGGAGCCTCCTGTTCGCCGGCGCCCGGACGCTGGAGACGCTCCTCCCGGATCCGGCCGAATCGGAGCTGGCGGTGGTCGTGGTCCGTCTGCGCGGGCGCACCACGCTCGGTGCGACCGCGTTCATCGTCCTGGCCGACTACGCGGAGCGGTTGCGCTCCGCCGGCGGGCACATGTACCTCAGCGGCGTCACCGTCGAGCTCGCCGAGCAGCTGCGGGACACCCACCGCGTCGACCTCGAGGACGCCGTCACCGTGATCCCTGCAACCGAGACGATCCTGGAATCGACCCAACAAGCGATCGACGACGCCGAGTCATGGCTCGCAGCCCACGCCAACTAGCCGGAGTCCGACGCGCGCTGGATGATCTGCGTTGTCGGGTGAATTTCGAGCAGCCACTGGATCGCGTGGACGGCTGGCCCCTCGCCCCCGCCACGCGCACGGGTCTGGATGGCCGCCGCGGCCGGCAGCAGTCGGCGTTCGCTCGGCATGCCGCCGACGTCCGGTCGCCGACGCCGCGTGAGGATCATCCGTTTCGGGTGACGACGGCGTCTCGTGGATGGGCGACGATGGCCATGGGGTCGAGTTGACGTGACGACGGCATCCGTTCCCGCACCGCAGGTGAGTCGGCGCAGCGAGTTGCGTGCGGTCGTGCTGATCGCGGTCGCGGTGGCGGGGACCCTGGCGACCGATCGTGACGGCTTGGGCGGTCGCGAACAGCCCGATACTGGTCGACCGCACGGCGGACGTGATCTGGAGGAGTCTGTTCGTGTCGGCGTATGTGGCCGTCGGTGCGTACACCTGGTGGCGCCGGCCTCCGAGTCCGCTTGGGCCGCTTGTTGCAGGGGCTGGGTTTCTGTACAGCGTGACGTCGCTGAATGCTTCGGGAGCGCCGCTCGCATACACGATCGGGATGGTCGTGTGGGCCGTCTACATCGTCTATGTGGGCTACCTGTATCTGTGTTTCCCGCGCGGCCGTCTTGAGTCCACGCTGGAGCGTGGGTTCATGCTGGCTTTCGTGCTGAGCGCGGTTGTGGTGTGGGGGCTGATCTTGGCTGCTGTCTCCGACGCTTCCGGCGGGAGGCGATTTCACAAACTGCGGGACCGCCTGCCCTCCATAACGCGCTGCAGATCGTCAGTGGGCACGCCGACACCGGCGCGGCGCTCCTCACGGCCGCCGACATCGTCTTCACGATCGCGGCGATCGGCGTGGCGATGCTGGTCTTCAATAAGGCCCGGTCGCCGTCGCATCTGCGTCGCCGGGCGCTGGCGCCGCTGACCATCGCCGTGCTCGCCGGGCGTTATCGAGTTCGTGGTGGCGCTATTCCTCCGTCCCGCCTTTCCGGGGACCGTGGAGACCCTCAAGGTCATCAACGGTCTGGCCGGGGTGGCGGTCCCGGTCGCGATTTTCGCCGGCCAAGTTCGTGGCGATCTGTTCGCGGCGGTGAGCCTTGGCCAGATCGTTGTCCGAGAGGGTGGAAAGTCGTTGACTCCCGCGGCAGTGCAGAGGTTGATCGGAGAGGCGCTCGGGGACTCGACCCTAAGGCTTGCCATTTGGGCGCCCGAGCGGGCTCAGTACGTCGACGTGGGCGGTGCGCCGCTGGAGCTTCCGCGCGACCCCGGTGTGCGCGGTGTGACCGAGGTCACCCGGCACGAGCGTCCCGTCGCGGCCTTGATCCATGATCCGTCGCTCGATACCGACTCCGACGTTGTCCAGGGACTGGCTGCGAGCTCGCTGATGCTGCTCGAGAACAGGCGCCTCGTCGACGAGCTGCGCGCGTCGCGCTCGCGTCTCGTCGAGACGGCCGATCGTGAGCGACGCCGTCTCGAACAGGATCTCCACGACGGGGCACAGCAACGGCTGGTGATGATCAAGATGAAGCTCCAGCTCGCCCGGGACGAGACCCACGAGCGGAATCTGGCCGCCCGGCTCGAGGCGATCGGCGTCGAAGCGGAAACGGCGGTGGAGGAGCTGCGCACGCTTGCGCACGGCATCTATCCACCCCTGCTCCGGGACCGCGGCCTCGCCGACGCCCTCCGCGATGTGGCGGTGAGGGGCCCGATCGCCATCCGCGTGGCCGACGAAGGCATCGGGCGGTGCCCTGCGCCAATCGAGACCGCGATCTATTACTGTTCGCTCGAAGCCATCCAGAACGCGATCAAGCACGCGGGTAGCCACGCTCAGGTCGTCGTGACGCTCGGACGTGACCAGGACGGCGTCCATTTCACGGTCGCGGACGACGGCTTGGGAATGGACACCCGAGGTGGGAGCGACGGCGCGGGCTTGACGGGCATGCGCGACCGCATCGGCGCCGTCGGCGGCGATCTGACAGGTCGTCTCGTCGCCCGGCCGAGGCACGAGCGTGCGGGGAACGATCCCCGACGTAGGCTCTGAAGCCGCACTGCCGGCGTCCGAGGCAGAGCGAGCGTCCGAGGCGGCGCGATGACGATTCGCGTCGTGTTGGGAGAGGACAACGTCCGCGCTCGCGACGGGATCTGCCGGGCGTCGAGATCGAGGAAGACATTGGGCGCGTGACCGCCGTGCAGCGATCTCGCGACCTGCGCTAAGCGGTCGGCGAGACGAAACCGGACGTGGTGAGTGTCGGGCATCCGACGCCGGCACCCAGACCGATCACGTGATCAGGCTGGCGGCCGAGCTGCGGACGAGCAATCCGGAGACCGGCGTCGTGATCCTCAGCCAGTACGCCATGCGATCTCCGAGCAGCTCGTGATCACCAAGCGCGCCGTCGAACGACACATCACTCGATCTTTTCGAAACTGGGCCTTGGCGAGTCCGAGCACGTGAGTTGGCGCGTAAGGCGGCCCTGTTGTTCCTCGCTTGCAGGCCCGGTAGCACCCGTTCAGTAGCACATGCCTGCCACCTGGCCGCACCGGCCGCTGCACGCCAAGCTACCGAGATCGAGATGTCTAGTTTCGAACGTTCCAGAGGCCGACGTGGGCGTGTGCTCGCCGTCGACGACCACGCCCCTTTCCTGGCTGTGCTGCGCGACGTCGTTGGCGCTACCGCCGAGCTCGAAGCGGTCGGCGTAGCGCAGTCCGGAGAAGCAGCCATCCAGGCTGCTGGGGAGCTGAAGCCCGACATGGTGCTGATGGACGTGCGGATGCCCGGCCTGGGTGGAATCGCCGCCGCCAGGCAGATCAAGGCGTGCCGGCCGTCGACGCTCATGGTCCTTATCTCGACGGCGCGTCCCGACGAGCTTCCCCGTGACGCTCACGACACGTTCGCCGACGCGGTGATTTGGAAGAGTGAGCTCGACCCCCGGCTGCTGGATGACATGTGGCTGCGGTTACCGAGACCAGAGCTCGCCGTCACTGTCTTAGCGGTCCGCCAGATGGAGCCAGATGATCTGTGATCCGGTGTGGGAACGCCTGCGTGTAACCGACACGGGATGTGAGAAGGCGCGTCGATTCTCCTCGTGTGCCGCGCTGTTTGAAGAACTCGTCCGCGTCACATTGCATCAGCGGACTTGAGGTGCAACGTCGAGCATCGCCGAATCACTGACCAAGCCGCCGACATGAGCACCGAGGCGGCCGTCGCGAACGCGCCGATTAGGTCGACCGTTCCTGCGCGCCTGGACGGTTGAAGTGGCCGCCGTTGCATACCGGAATGCTCTTCGGGCTCACCTGGGCAACCATGCGATCTTCGGCGGCAGACCCGCCGCGCGAGCCACACATTCGCATCTCGCCGAGCGCCGATAGCAGGGATGCGCTCCTGTGCATCGGCAGGGAGGCGAGCATCCTACGGACGTACCCATTGACGACGGCGCGCACGTAATGAAACCAATCGCGATGTTGCTCATCGGCGGTAGCCCGCCGCCCCTCGCGCGAGGCTTCCGGCGCGCACTCGCTGCGCGTCGCGCGCCGGTGCGGACCCATCGGCGCCTTGCCCCGACCGTCATGCCCGCCGATCTCGGGGACCATCTGCGCCACTCAAACGTGCCCGGGCGCGCCGAAGTCTGCCTGGGCGCAAATCGCTGAATTCAGCCGTTGTACCCGTCGACGTCGAATCTCCGCTTGCACAAGCGTCCGGGCTTTGAACCTCCAAATGCAGACGTCGTGCAACACCGATTGCCTCCCTGCGGAATCCGAGCACCGGCGGGCCTAGGCTCTTGAAGTCCGCGGAGGCGTCAGCGCGAGTCAGAGATCAGGGCAGCCTGGTCCCAGCACGGGTGCGCGCACGCACCCGGCGCACCCGCCCTGGGTTGCGCACGAACCCGGGGCGGTCCGGGATGCCGAGGTGAGGGGGCGCGGCTGCGACCGCCCGATGATGCGGTTATCTTTAGTCGACCATGTCGCTGAGGGTCGTGGTGGCCGAGGACAGTCTCCTCGTCAGAGAGGGCATCGTGCGGCTCTTGTCGACCGCGCCCGATATCGACGTCGTTGCGTCGTGTGGTGATTACAACCAAGTCATCGCGGCCGTCGAGGATCAGGATCCGGACGTCGTCGTGACTGATATCAAGATGCCGCCGACGTCAACTGATGAGGGGATCCGTCTGGCGGGCCAGCTGCGCGGCAGGCATCCGAACGTCGGCGTTGTCGTCCTGAGCCAGTACTCCAACCCGGGTTACGTGCTGGCGCTTTTTGAGGACGGTTCCGACCGACGCGGCTACCTTCTCAAGGAGCGGCTGGGCGACCGGTCGGTCCTGGTGTCAGCGATTCGGTCGGTGGCCGCAGGGGGATCGTCGCTTGACCCGAAGGTCGTCGACGTACTCGTCTTCGCGCGCTCTGAGGCGGCGAGCTCTCCACTCGCTGATCTGACGCCACGCGAGCGCGAGGTGCTGGCCGAGATTGCTCAGGGCAAGAGCAACACGGCGATTGCAGAGGCGCTCTTCCTGACCAGACACGCCGTCGAAAAGCACATCAACTCGATCTTCACGAAGCTTGGACTCGGCAGCGCCGATGACGTCAGCAAGCGGGTCAAGGCGACGCTGATGTTCCTCGCGGAGATGCCGGACACACGCCAGGGCTGAGCCGGCGGTTGGCGGGTGGTCTTCGCGCCATCGGCGAGCGCGTTGAACCCTGCCGTCGCGCTTCATCGGTTCAGTTAGACCGTCGCCATGTGCTCCTGCTCCGACGTTTGGTGGACGCCTCCGCAAGACCACGATGCTTGCTGGTGGCATCACCCGAACAGCGTTAACGCTCAGATCCGCGACGCGGATCGATGGCACCGGGGAGTCAACCGCGCCCGATACCGGGGTGACAGCCTCCCCGGAGTCAGACGCGCCTGCTCCCTTGCGTCCCTCGATCACCTGCAGGAAGACTTGGCCTGTCATCGAGAGTGGCATGAACATTGCCAACCCGTTGGCGTTGATTGGAATCTTCGGACCGGAGTTGATGCATGCTTGGCTCGCCGACCTGCGCCAGCGGTCACCGACCCACCCTCGCTGATCGACTGGGGTGCACCACCCAGCGGCGGGCCGCAGGAAGGGATTGGGCCGGGAGGTCGACATGAGCATTCAGACAGCAGAGATGGTCCGCGCCCGCTCTGCCGGTGATCGAGTCCAAGCTGATGCTGCCGCGGGTTCATGCCGGGACGCTGCGCCGGGCGCGCCTGTTTGAGTTGCTCGATGACGTCGATGGCGCTGCGCTGACGGTGCTCGACGCGCCGGTCGGTTATGGCAAGACAACGCTCTTGCGCTCGTGGTGTGCCGAGCGCGCGGAGCCGGTCATTTGGATGACGCTCGATGGGAGCGACGACGATCCGGGGCGCTTGTGGACGCACCTGGCGACGGGCGTCGCGCGGCTCGGTGATGGTCTCGGGCATCGGGCGCTGACGCGTCTCGGCGTCCGGCCTGCGGCGGTCGAGACGGGTGTCGATGAGCTGATGAACGGCCTGGTTGCCTACGGCCGCCCAGCGACGATCGTGCTCGATGACCTGCACACGGTAAGGAGCGAGACTTCGCTTCGCTCGATCGAGCACGCGATCGAGCGGCTGCCTCCGACCGTGCGCCTGGTGGTCGCGACGCGCTCGGAGCCGGCGATCAGCCTCGCTGCGCTGCGGGCCAGCAGGGCGTTGATCGAGATCCGTGCACGTGAGCTTGCCTTCACGGTCGACGAAGCGCGTGAGCTGATCGCCCGTGAGGGGATCAAGCTGTCTGGCAAGAGCCTCGAGTTGCTGGTCGAGCGTACGGAGGGATGGCCCGCGGGCCTGTATCTGGCGGCGCTATGGCTTCGTGACTTCGCTGAGCCCGATGAGGGAGTGCAGGCGTTCGCGGGCAGTGCGCGGCAGGTCGCCGATTACCTGACCGCCGAGGTCCTGACCGCGCTGGACCCGCAGACCAGGGACTTCCTGGTGCGCACCTCGGTTCTTGATCGGTTCACCCCCGAGCTGTGTGACGCGGTCGTGGATCGCGAGGACTCGGCTGCGGTCGTGGCGCAGCTCGCCCGGTCAAATATGTTCCTGGTTGCCTCGGACGCCCGAGGGGAGTGGTATCGCTACCACCATCTGTTCGGCGAGCTTCTGCGGCTAGAGCTGGGGCCCGAGGAAACTCACACCGTTCGACGCCGCGCGATCGCTTGGTGCCGTGCCCACGGGCACATCGAGGACGCGATCGAGTATGCCGCCGCCGGAGGGGAGGCCGAACTGGTGGCCCAGCTGCTCGTCGAGCACGACCGCGAGCTCGTCTGGGGCGGGCGGATCGGGCAGTTCCTTCGCTGGGTACGGTGGCTTCCATCCGAGCTGCTCATCGAGCGCCCCTCGCTGCCCGCCGGGGGAGCGGTAGCCGCGTCGCTGCTGGCGGCACCGGAGGTCGAGATCCAGCGGCTTCTCACGGTGGCGGAGCGTGCACGCCGGGAGCGCCCGGAGTTGTGGTCGCCCTACGCGGAGGCGATCGCTGAACTCACCCGTGCCAACGGGCTTTCCCGCGGTGACGTCGGTGCTGCGGTTGATCACGCTCGTCGTGCGGTCGCGGCCGCCCGCCAGTCGGGCGCGGACGTCCTGGCCGTCGGCGTCCTCGCAGCCCTGTCGCAGGCGCTGTATTTCGCCGGTGATCTCGATGAGGCGCGGCGCCTGGCGCTCGAGGCCGCCGAACGCCCCGATGCACCCAGCGTCCCCGAGGGCTACGTCGGGAGCCTCGGGCTGCTCGCCCTGATCGATGCCGAGCGGGGGCGAAGCGAAAACGCGCAAGCCTGGGCTCATCAGTCGATTAGCTTCGCCCGCCAGCGATTCCAAGCCGATTCCTGGGTCGCCTCGTTGCCGCACCTCGGGCTGGCTCTGGCGTATGTCGCTACGGGACGTCTCGATGAGGCCGAGCGCGAGGCGCTCCGTGGCGAACGTCTGCGACGCTCGCCGCAGCCCACCGTCGGTCACGCGCACGCCCTGCTGATGCTCGCGCAGGTCCGTATCGCTCGATCGAGGTTGGCGCGCGCCGCCGGCGACCTCGGGCGTGCTCAACGCTCAATCGCGGAATTCCGCGATCCGGGACGGTTGGCTGCAATCGCAGCCAGAGTCGAGCGGGACCTCATGGCGGCCCGCGCGAACGACAAGGAACGCCAGATCGTCGAGCAGCCGAGCCCGGCCGAGCTTGCCGTGCTGCGGGGCCTCACAGACGGTCTATCGCGACGAGAGATCGGCGACCAGCTTTACATCTCGCTGAACACCGTCAAGTCTCACACCCGCGAGCTGTACCGCAAGCTGGCCGCGACATCGCGAAACGACGCTGTCGCCCGCGCGGAAGCGCTAGGCCTGCTCAACACACCGGATCCCCCGGGTGATCCTCGCCCCGAAGCCCCAAGCCTCAGCAGTCTGCAGGCATGCTGAGATTGAGATGTCAGCGCACCGCCACCGCATCGTCATCACCCGCATTGGCTGACGGTGCACCAATTTGAAGGGACCGTGGATAGTGCTGGCCGTCTTGTACGCGCGTGCCGGGTGTACGTCGACCTGGCGACGTTCCGCAAAGGCCAGCTGCTGACCGGTCTGGATCGGCTCCTTCATCCCGGTCCAGCGGGTCATCGGAGCCTTGATCGGGCCCACCGACCGCGCCGTCGCCGGGGCTGCGGCGGTGGTGGTCACGCCGGCAAGCTCGCTGAGACCCGGCACCTGGCGAACCGGGAGAAATTTGCCGCAACCCGCTCCGGCGTTGGTTTCAGCTCGGGCCACCGAGTTTTCCGGCGCTCATCGTGGTCTAGGAACTCACTCCGACCCCCGAGCCAACCACCGGGTGAGCATCAATCACCCGGGTGAACATCAACTGCGAGTTGAAAATCCTCGGCCGTCCACCGCAATGATTGTCGTCAGCAACAGATCAGCGGTATGACCTGTGACGCATCGCCGGTCGCCCGCGAACTCCGACCACATATTTCAAAAGGAGCGCAAAGTGGGTCTGATCGCGTACGGCAAGCAGATCTCCAGCACAGACTGAGCACGCGGAATCCGTATCGCCGCGACCTCGGAGTGACGAAGTGTTCTCTCGCTTCAGAAGACACGAAGACGCACGCGACAACCCGCGAGTCCGCGACCGCAGCGACGCCGGGACCGACGACACGACGCCACGCCAGACTCGGCAGCTCATGGAGTGGCGGCGGTCGGCGCAACGCGTCACGCGCGCCTGGCACGCCTGGCTTGCCGCCGAGAGCCGCGATCGCGGCGAGCGCTACCGCGCGTTCGCGGCTGCGCTCGCCGAGGAGGAAAGGGCAGCCGCGGAGGTCGAGCGCATCATCGACCTCGCCGAAGCGCGGCAATGCACCACTACCATCGATCCGCGGAAGAGGGGACTGGGCGCGGGGTGAGGCTAGAACCTGGGGCACACCAGCGCTTGGATCTCGACCGGGTCGACCAACGTGGCGGGCCGCGTGCGACCTGGCCCTTGTGGGCGCGCTGGAACGACGAGCTTGGTCAGCGCTATACGCTCGGAGTCGAGGAGGAGCTGATGCTGCTCGAGCCGCGTGCCGGGTCGCTTGCGCAGTCGAGCGACGAGGTGCTCGTGCGGCTGTCTGAGAAGCTCTCCGCGCACACATCCCCCGAGACGCACGCGGCGGTGATCGAGCTCGCGACGGGCATCCACCCCGACGTGGACGGGGTGATGGCGGAGCTGGCCGCGCTGCGCACCGGGCTCGCGCACGAGTTGGCCGCGATGGGGTTGAGTGTCGCTGCCGCGGGCACCCATCCGCTGACTGTCCGGGAGGAGAACGAGGTCTCGGGCGCTGAGCGCTACCGCGCTCTCGAGGCCTCGCTGCGCGTGCTCGCTCGACGGGAGCCGACGATGGCCCTGCACGTGCACGTGGGCGTGCCTGCCCCCGAGGACGCGATCCGGCTGCTCAACGGTCTGCGCCGCAACATCCCGGTGCTGCTCGCGCTTGCGGCCAACTCTCCGTTCTGGCAGGGGCGTGACAGCGGGTTCGCGTCGGCCCGCACCTTGATCTTCCAGGCATTCCCCCGGGCCGGCCCGCCGCGATTCTTCGCCGACTACGCCGACTACGCCGAGACGATCGACCCGCTGATCGCATCCGGCGCGATACCCGATCCACGCCACCTTTGGTGGGACGTGCGACTGCAACCCGCGCTCGGGACCGTCGAGGTGCGCGTGATGGACGCCCAGTCGCAGATCCGAGACGTCGCTCCCCTGGTCGCGCTCATCCAAGCGCTCGCCTGTCTCGAGCTCGAAGGAGAGCCCTCAACGTTCGCGCCGAGCCCCGAGGTTCTCGCCGAGAACCGCTTCCTGGCCGCGCGAGACGGGATGGACGCCCGGCTGATCGACCCGGAGAGACGTCGTCCAATTCCGGTCCGGGCGATACTCGATTCGCTGCTGGCCGATTGCCGGGACCCTGCGGTCAGGCTCGGTTGCGCTGGTGCGCTGGATCGGGTGCAGCGCCTCGCAGCGACAAACGGGGCCGAGCGGCAGCGCGCCCTCGTCGCCCGCAGCGGGCGTCTCGACCACCTGGTCATGAGCCTCGCTGACCAATTCCTCGCGCCGCGCTCGCGCACTGTCACCGAGGCGAGAAACGGGAACAAGTCTGATAACTCGACCGAAAGGAGCGGCCATGTGCCGCTGGCTCGCATACTCCGGCGCCCCCATCCTGATGAAGGAGGCGCTCTACGGGGGAACCCACTCATTGGTTGACCAGAGCCTGCATTCGCGGCTCGGTGCCGAGACCACAAACGGTGACGGGTTCGGCGTCGGCTGGTACGGCGCCCCCGACACCCCGGGCGTCTTCCACAGCATCGAACCGGCGTGGAACGACAGCAATCTGCGAGAGCTTGCCGGCCACATCAGCTCCCCGCTGTTCTTTACCCACATCCGCGCGGCGATCGGCAGCGCCGTGCAACAGACCAACTGCCACCCCTTCCGTCACGACCGTTGGCTGTTCATGCACAACGGCTACATCAACGAGTTCGCCGCGATCAAACGCGACCTGATACTCGCCGTCGACCCGTCCCTGTACGCCGAGATCAAGGGCCAGGCCGACACCGAGGTGCTGTTCTACCTCGCGCTGACGTTCGGCCTGGAGGACGACCCGCCGGCCGCCGTCGAGCAAGCGATCGGGCTCGTCGAAGACGTCGCCGGCCGTCACGGTGTCCCGCATCCATTCCAGGGCACCGTCGCTACCACCGACGGCGAGAGCATCTGGGCATTCCGGTACTCCAGCGAACACAAATCGCGCACGCTCTTCTTCACCACCAGCGTGCCCACGCTGCGCGAGCTACATCCCGAAATACACATTGCTGCAAGAGCTCTCAGACGATGCCCGGCTGATCGTCTCCGAACCCCTCGGCGATGTCGCCGGCGTCTGGAACGAGGTGCCCGACTGCAGCTGGGGGGTCGTCGGCCCGGGCCGCGAAGAGATACGGCCGTTCCGGCCCAAGGCACCGACGACCTCCGTACCCGTCGGCGCGTGAAAGGCGCACGATCTTCATTCGCCCCCGGTCGCTTCTGCCTAGGAGCAATCTTTGGTGCCGCCGGCACAGTCCACACCACCCAGCAGTCTCAAACACGTCAGCCCCGAGAGGCTTCTCGTCGGCGACGCGATCATCCTGTTCCGGATCCTGAGCGAGGCACGCCACCGCGTTGTGGCGAGGGTGTTCGGAGTCGGCAGGCAGGACTCGACCCTGGTAACGCTAATCGTGATCGGCGCATTCGCCCGCGCCCTCCACCGCATCGCCGCCGCGCCAGGCAGGCAGGTGCGCAAAGTCCGATCCAGTCCGACCGCCGTGGGCGACGCGATGATCGGGACCGCCGCGATTAAGGAGACGATCGACAGCATCGCCGGACATCCGTCCAGGACACGTCCTCTGCCGCCGCGCTGATCGTTTTGGCCGTGCTGGCGCACTTGTTCCGCCCCGCGGTTGCGGGCTTGCTCCGCGCGGTGCGTGAGTCATTTCGCGCCGTCATTGCTGAGGGACGCAGACTTCGGGCTGAGTTCACAGCCCGCGCTGAGTCAGGTCTATACGACGGCTAGAGTCCGCGCCGATCAAAGGCGAGTCGTCCGAACAGCCTGCGGCTCCCGCTCGCCGGCACGGCCGCGCGGGGGCTATTTTGCGCCCGGCGGGCCGTTGCCTCGGCGGGCCCAGCTCGAGTCGCCGGCGAGCTGCACCGCCGGCTCGGCGCAGCTCACGCGTGGGGGCGGTCGCTCGACCAGAGGGCGCGGGCTCGCGTCGATCCGGCGAATCACCCGGGTGATCATCCGCGTCCGCGGCCCAAACCGCCCCCACCGTGCGTCATGGTGGGGAGCTCGAATATCGCCGCCTCCCCGCCGCCGCGTCATTGCAGCAGAACTGGGGCCCACGCTACGCCCGCGTTGCGACGCGCACGAAAGACCCGCATGAGTTCCACGACTGAGACCAGCCAACCCCAAGTCGGCAACGGCGACGGCGCGAGTGCGCCCGCGATGGTTCAGATGCTCGGCGTGAACCTCCGGGTCTGCTGGGACAAGTTCTGCCGCTATTGGGATGTCGAGCCGCATCCGTGCTGCGTCTAGTCGTGCGCGCGGGGCTGACCACCGACATGGCGGACCTGTTCCTCACCGACCTCGGCAAGCAGACCGCTTTGCTCGAGTCGCTCGACGGGCCGATGCCCGACCGGCGCCCCGAGAGCGCCACAGCTTCCGGCACTAGCCGAGCCACGCCTCGGGCATGACGAGCTCCCGGAACCCCGTCACGGCCTCGAGCACGCCACCGGCCGACACCGCAACCGCGCCGCGGGCGTTTCACCTGCTCGCCAAGCCGACGGGCGCGGTCTGCAACCTCGACTGTGACTATTGCTTCTTCCTCTCCAAGGAGATGCTCTATCCAGGCAGCCGCTTTCGGATGGCCGACGAGCTACTGGAGCTATACATCCGCCAGCTGATCGAGGCCCACGCGCGCGTCCCGGTCGTACAGGTCGCCTGGCAGGGCGGCGAGCCGACATTGATGGGTGTCGAGTTCTTCCGGCGCTCGGTGGAGCTTGTCAACCACTACCTGCGCCCCGGGCAGCGCGCGGCATACACGATCCAGACAAACGCGACGAAGCTCGACGAGGAGTGGGCGCAGTTCTTCAACGAACACGACTTTCTGGTCGGGATCTCGATCGACGGCCCCCAAGAGATCCACGACACGTTCCGGGTGACGAAGGGTGGTCGAGGCAGCTTCGACCAGGTCATGCGCGGCCTCGGTCACCTGCGCGCCGCGGGCGCGGAATACAACGTTCTCACGACCGTGCACGCGGCCAACGAATCGCGCGGACGTGAGGTGTACCGCTTCCTGCGCGACGACTGCGGCGCGAGGTTCATGCAGTTCATCCCGATCATCGAGCGAGTCGCCGAAGCGACAGACGACGGCACGGTGCCCTGGTCGTCATGGCGCGACCGGCCGCTCTACGTCCAAGACGGCGAGGTCGCCACGGGGCGGTCGGTCTCGCCTGAGGGCTACGGAAGGTTCCTGATCGACGTCTTCGAGGAGTGGGTCCGTAACGACGTCGCGCGGGTGTACGTCCAGATGTTCGACACCGCCCTCGCGAACTGGGTCGGCGAGCCTCCGGGCCTGTGCGTTCACTGCGAGACGTGCGGACTCGCGCTCGCACTCGAGCACACCGGCGACGTCTACTCCTGCGATCACTTCGTCGAGCCGCGCTACCTGCTCGGCAACATCACCGACCATCACCTCATCGACCTGGTGGCCTCCGAGCAGCAGCAACGGTTCGGCCGGGACAAGCGCGACACGCTCCCGCGCTACTGCCGCGAATGCGACGTCCGCTTCGCCTGCCACGGCGGCTGCCCAAAAGACCGCTTCACCACCACCCCCGACGGCGAACCGGGACTCAACTACCTCTGCCCCTCCTTCAAGCGCTTCTTTCATCACGTGCACGAGCCGATGCGAACGATGGCCGAGCTGCTCGCCGAGGATCGCGCCCCCGCCGAGATCATGAACATCTATTCCACGCGCGATACACAACGCGGCCGCAACGACCCCTGCCCGTGCGGGAGTGGCCGCAAGTGGAAGCACTGTCATGGCGACACTGCTCGAACGACGCTTCCCTACGTTGCGTCGACTGAGGTAGCCGATCGGGCGCAGCGCTGACCGTCGATTGTCCGAGCGGGCCGCCACCTCGGAAGTAGCGTCTCACGGATCTCCGGGGCAGACACGGCGATGAGCAATACCTGGACGGCATGGTGCACCGTGGGCCCAGGCCGCGTATGACCGTCTGCTCGAGCGCCGCCGTGCGGTCGCCCTCGCGCACCAGGACCGCGAGGCGGAAGGCCTCTCGATCGCGCAGATCGCGGATCGTCTCGGCCGCTCGCGGGCCACGATCAAGGCTTACTTCTATGACCCGACCGGCGAGAAGGCGCGGGCGGTCAAGGCTCGCTATGTGGGGGTGTGCCGTGGGTGCGGCGCGTACACGCAGCCGCGCAACGGCAAGGGCGACGCTTACGCGTACTGCAAGGCCTGTCACCCCGGCGCGATTGAGCGGCGCTGGACGCGCGACCGGGTAATCGGAGCGATGCTCGAGTGGCGCGGCCGCTACGGCCGGCTGCCGTCGTCTTACGACTGGTCGCGAACGCACGCGCGCCGGCGTGGGGGAGAGGCACAAGCTCGAGTAGCTAGCGGCGACTGGCCCTCGGCAAGCGTAGTCAGCGTCTTGTTCGGGCGCTGGGAGCTGGCGCGCGTCGCGGCCACCAGCCCACAGCGTTCAGGTGGTCGGCGCTTCGTGATCGCGGATTCTGCCGGCGAGCCATCGCGCCAGCGAATACAGGGCGCGACGTGAAGGCGCCCGGTTTGTGGCGAGAAGCACGTCGCCGCCGAAGGCATGCCTCACACCTGTCTTCGTGCTCGCTCGGGTATCCCATGCCAACGGCGCCGGCGTGGCTGCTTATCTCCGCAAGCAGAATTCTCACTCTGCACCACCGACCGCCGCGAGACTGCCGCTGCATCGTGGTTGGGGAAGTGTTAGGGGAGTCAACCCATCGGTAGCGGGGGCTAGGAACGCTGGCGCAGCAGGAAGTCGAGCGTCGCTCGGTTGAAGGTCTCGGGGTCCTCGTGCAGCCCGGCGTGCGAGAGGTGGTCGAAGACCACCAGCTCGCTCCCGGCGATTCCGCTGTTGAGCGGCTCTGCAAAGCGCGTGGAGCAGACAAGGTCGTGGGCTCCAAAAGTGATCAGCGTTGGAACGTCGATCTCACCTAGCACCGCGCTCGCGTCGTGAGCCAGGGCCGCGTCGGTCTGGGCCAGGAACGCGTCCACGGGCTGCGCAGGGCGGCCGCGTACGAACTCGGCCAACGTGGCGACGAACTCCGGCCGCTCGACATACATCTCGGGCGTGAAGCACCACGGGAAGATGCCCTGGATGACGACGTCTGCGACGGTCGGCAGCGTTAACGCGAGCGTGCGCCACTGCTCCACGACGACGTTCAGATAGTCGTCGCTGGCGTGCCACCCGCTGTGTAGGGAGAGCGAGCTCACGCGGGCGGAGTGGCGGGACGCGAGATGCATGCCCACGGCGGCGCCGAGCGACACGCCCGCCACGTGGGCGCGCTCGATCCCGATCGCGTCGAGGAAGGCAGCGACCTGGTCGGCATAACGCTCGGTCGAATATGGCCCGGGCGGCTTGTCACTCTCGCCCGAGCCGGGAAGATCCACAGCGATACACCTGAAATGCTCGGCGTAGGACGGAAGCTGGAACGCATAGCACGCGTGGTCCGCCGACGTGTACGGAATCAGCAAAAGCGGCTCGCCCTCCCCCTCCACGTCGTAGCTGATCGTAAGCCCGTCTACCTCGACCTGTTGCATCCTCGCCTCCTCGTGGCCCTGGCAACGCGCGCCGTCCGACTACAAGATCATCGCTGTGAGCGACCGACACGGCAAGTCACGATTCGCGCCCGACGACAGAGACCCATCCCAGCCGCCAGAGAATATGGCCGTGCGCCGCTGCCGGCTGAGCAGCGAGCCTCGCGAAGCCGCGCCAGTGCCCCCGGCGGAAACCCCTTCGCGGCAGGAATGCCGGGCAGCCCGCCCGAGGCGGCCGATGAGCTCAAGCAAACCCAAGAACGGCGCTGGCGGAGAGCCATCAACAGCGATCTGGCCGCTGATCGTCGCTTCACTGGCTAGGTGCGACAGCCCCGAACGACTGCTCCTCAATTGATTTAACGGGCGGCTGCCGATTGTCTAGTGAGTCGTTCGGCCCTACTACAGCGACCTGTGCGAGTGGCAAGACTCACCGAGCGATCCGGGCAAGTCCACAGGGCGTACCGGCAGATGGCGGAATGGCGAGTCGTCCACCGCGATGAGCGCGAAGACGTCCCGACGGCGCGGGGAGGAGGATGAACTTGTGCGCCACAGGGCGCGGACCGCATCTGGTCGGCCCGCGCCCTGCAGCCTGCTGGCCAAGCCCCCCCGGCCGGGGGGCTCAGCTACGGAACGACGTAGTTGACGGAGGTTCCCCAGTTGGCGAAGCCGTCGCGGGTGCCGCCGCAGGTTCCGATGGTCAGCGTGAACTTCTTGCCGGTGCAGTTGGGGGACTGGATGTACTCGTTGGCGAAGTACAGCCGGTTGCTGCCGTCAGGCAGGAAGATACCCTCGCTGTAATCGCCCCACCGGGGCCGGGTCAGGCCGGGGAAGCCCTGGTACTCGCCGAACCCGTCCTGGGGTGATTGGCCGGCGTCCGCGATGTTGATCGTTGAGTCACTCAAGCCGAGCGACGTGGCGGTCATCCGGCCGTAGGCGGTGCTCGGGAAGAAACCGGCCTTCTTGCCGGCGGACGGGCCGCCGTTGCCGCTCAGCGTGAACAGCATGATGGCTTTGCCGTTGCCGCCGGTGCCTTCGGTGGCGATGGCCGGCATGTTCAGGTCTTCGTGGGCCGCCGAGGCGTACCCCTGGTTGGTGATGGCGAACTGGCCGGTCCGATCGAACGAGCCGGTGTCAACCACCCAATAGACCGCGCCCATGTGCAACTCCGAGCTGGTCCCGAACGTCTGGTTGACCTGGGTCGACATCGCGGCCCACACCTGGCCCTGGGCCTGCGAGGCCTGGGTCATGAAGTCGCCGTTGGTGTTAAGGCCGTTTTCGGGACAGGACGCCGGTGGCGTGGTACCCGTGCTCAGGCCGGCGGCACCGCATTCGTCACCCAGCGGTATCGGCCCGGCTTTCTGGACAGCGAGTATCCCATCTCCGACCGCGTTTTCTGGGTTGTAGTACGGGGTCGTGCCGGTGAACAGCTCGCCGCCGAAATTGATGCCGCCGCAGGTAGCGCAGCCACTGCTGTTGAGGTTGCTGAGGCCGGTCCAGGCCCACGTCGCCATCCGGTTGTCGCCTCCTGAGGGCAACGTGGCGAAGCTGTTGAAGTCCAGGCCGCCGATCATGAACCCGGACCCGCCGTTGTGGTTGTCGTACTGGCCAGCGTCGGCCGGCTGCGCCGGGATCACCGCAACCCAGCAGGTGACGCCCGCCGTACCACCGTTGGTGCCGTCACAGTTCCCGTCCGGGGTGGGCAGCAGGCCCATGTTCTGGTGCGCCACGTTGAAGTTGGGGTTCGGCGACCCGTTTGACAGCGTGACCCGACGCCCGTTCTCGAGCGCGGTCTTGTCGAAGGCGAACTGCTGCGCGCCGTTGAAGAACCCGCCGCCGAACCCGGGCATCGAGCCCTTGAGCGGGAATTCGTCATAGAACAACAAGAACGCGTCCCGGGTCACGCCGATCTTCGCGAAGTCGTTGAGCAGGGAGGGATAACCCGGCTCGGCGGGGTTGTAGTCGGCGTTCAGGAAATACACGTTGTAGGGACCGAACGGGTTCGAGCCCTGGGTCACGGCGATGCCCTCGGCGCACTCGTTGGCCACACCCGCGAAGCAACCGGTGAACGGGCCGCCAGCGGCCTCGGGGTTCTTCGAGACGATCTCGGTGAAGAACCAGTGGCCCTCCGTTGCTCGAGTCATACTCGCACGACGGGTCGCCGCCGCTGCTGTATCCCTGCCTGGTGAGTCCCATCAGGGTGTCGAGGGGGATCGGAGCGGATTGGCGCTGGAGCGCAGTGTTGTAAACCAGGATCTCGCCGATGTTGTTGGTCTCGACGACGGATCCGTTGCCGGCGCACAGGCCTTGGTCGGGCGGCTCGATGTCCCCGAGGGGGTTCGTGGCCAGCGACGCGTTGTCGACCGCGTTTAGGCCCTTGACGCCGGTGGCGCCGCCTGCCGAGGTGCTGATGCTGTCGCAGCCCGCACCCAGTGGCTGGCACCTAACCGTGGGGATGATCGGTGTGGGGGCCGCCTGCTCCGCCTGTGCCGCCCCAAAGCCCGTGGACGCCGGCGCGAGGCCCCCGGTTGTCGGGCCAGGCATCGCGTGCGGACGGGACAACGCGGTTGCGGCTTTCAGGCTGGCCGCCGCAAGGCTCGATGATGAGGCAGACGCGGTAGAGGCCGTGGTGAACGGCCCGGTCAAGAGTGAGCAGCCGCTCGCGCAGCCAGTGGCCACAGGTCCAACGAACGTTGGCGCCGCCTTGGGATAGACGGTGTTGGCGTTGGCCACCCCCGCTCCCGCGAGAACGCCGACTACCACAGACAGCGACAAGGACAGCAGCAACGAGCGTTTCCGCATGCTGCACACCTCCCTCCGAGCGTTCCCCGCTGCCCGCTCGATATGTATTTTCGGACGGCGCAACACCCTATTCCTCTGAGCGGCCGTGTCAACACCCAACCGCTTCACGTCCGGACCACCTCCTCGAGCTGGCGCTTTCGCATCCGCCCGCCAGGCGCGCTACCTTCACACCATGCCGGTCCGCCGCTCAACGGTCGTGACCTTGGCCATCGCTTTCGCGTTCGGCGGCGGGGCGGTCGTGGTGGCGGCGCCTGACGCGCTCGCCGGGAGCAATCAGGCCCCCATCGGCGTGCAGACGCACCCCAGCGTCAGACCAAAAGTCGGGCGCCGGCACTCGAGGTTCAAGCTGACGTTCACGCTGGCCCAGGCGCCTGGCCGAGCCGGACTCGTCGACACCTACTACAGCGAAGTGGTTTCGCCACCAGCCCACGCCGCGCCGACCTGCTCCCCGACGCAGCCCGCCCCGGTGTCCACCGGAAGCCAGGGCGCCACGATCAAGATCCACCTGCACCCGCCGACACACGGCTGGTGCAACGGCCGGTACGTGGTAGCCGTTTTCCTGGATCGCACGCAGCTCTGCGGCCCACCCATCGCGCTCCCGGCGATTATCTGCCCCGTGTCTCCCGACGCCCGGTCGCCATTTCCCATCGGCCGGGTCGACACCGGCCAGACCCACTTCACCGTTCGCTAGACGCCGCCCTTTCGCGTCATCACATTCAGCCGCACGTAGTCGACCACCACCAGGTCTCCGCGCCGCCCGATCACGCGGTCGACGAACGCGTCACCGAGCTCGGGCGGCAGCGGACCGAGATGACGCGACAGGCACACCGTCTTCGGGAACGCGCGACCCGGCAACACCCGCTTTAAGCTCAGAGGCGCCGCAGCCAGGTGAGCTCCATGCAGGCGCGACCTACCGTCCGGTTGTATGAGGGCAACCGGCTCGACGCGGTGAAGGACTACGACCCGGACGAGCTAGCACAGCGATTCCTCGCTGCCGCGACGAGCGGCGAGCACCCAGCACCAAGCGGTGGCCTAGAGGTCACCTACCGCTGGTGGCTCACCGACCGCGACGGGATGAACAGCACCTTCGAGTAGAAGGACTGGCCGGCGATACGGGCGGCGCTGCAGCAACAGCAGCACAGCGACGAGCTCGATCGCCAGAAGAAGCCAGCTGCCTCGTGAACTCTCGTTTCGGACGGCTGGGCGAGCAGCACGAGTTGCGCGAAACGATCACCGGCTCGGGGAAGATGAACAAACTCATCGCGAGCCGCGCCCGAACACGGAGCCTCAGGCTCAGGCCGCCATCGCCGCGGCTCGGGCGTCGAATTCGAAGCCATCACGAGATCGCCGCTTGGCTCGTAGTTGGCGAGCAACGCGGCCATGAGCTTGTCCGCGAGGCATTGCGACTGCTGCGCACGATCGCGGCCGCGCCGGCGACGGCGGCCGCCTAGTCACGAAGGGAGCACAGATGAACGACGCCGCTGTCCGTCGACAGGATCACCCGCTGAAGGCAGGAGTTCGCTGGCTTGTGATCCCAAACCGGAGGCTGCCGCCGCCCGTCAACCCCGCACTTCTGAAGCACGCCGAGGAGCGCGCCGAAAACGCGCAGAACCGGGCGGCGGACCACATCACCGCGTTTTCCGGATCGATGCTGTTCGTCTACATCCACATGCTGTGGTTCGGCCTGTGGATCGGCCTAGGCGTGGAGAAATACCCGTTCGGCCTGCTGACGATGATCGTGTCGCTGGAGGCGATCTTCCTCTCCACGTTCGTGATGATCAGCCAGAACCGCGCCGACGCCAAACGACAGGTGATCGCAGACCAGCAGTGGAGGACGGTGCAGGAGGAGGATCAGCAGAACAACGAGCTACTCGACCTGTCCCGCCAGATCCTCCAGCTGACCAAGGAAGTTCGTACGCTTACGGCGCAACACCAGCAGCAACGCGGATCCGCTGTGGACTCCGGCGGCAAACCTTGAGCTGCCTGACAACCGTTACGAGGGCGCCAGGCACTCTCGCTCGGCTATGAGCTGACGGAATCCGTCCGCACCGCGGCCGTCAATCTCGCGGCAGCTGGAACTCGCTCCTAGCGTGAGGCCCGGGTTTCAGTCGAACTCCGGCTCGCAGTCGAGGAGCTGGAGCGTGTGATCGGGCCGACGACGGCCGCCTCACCGGCTTCTCTCGCCCCGACAGCGGCGCGTTCGTCGCTCCGACGCTTAACGCCCTCAACGAGCCCGCCGGACCCGACTGAGAGCTCGTCTTGCAACGGGCAGCCGACCCATCTGCCCACCGATCGCCGGACGCGCCACGCCGCGCGCACTCGGTGCCGGACTGAGCGAGCGGCGAACCGGCCCTCGAGCGGCCCGAGCGGGCCGCCCGACGACCGCAACACCATAAACCCGACGGGCCCGGGGTCGCCGCTCGCGGACCGGAGCGCACTCGGGCGGTCACTCCGAAGTTGGCGCGTCGACCCGTGGTGATCCGCATTCGCTCCGGCCGGCGCACCGGCAGCGCTTCGGTGAAACGCCCCTTAGCACCCGTAGCGCGTGATCCGGCGACTCAGAGCCGGTCTCGTTGCTGCGCAAAGGCCGGCGAGGTCGGCGCGTTCCGGACAGGGCGTGGCCTTAATCGCGCGCGACGGCGCGTGCAAACGGGGAGCCGATGAGTAGGTCCATGGCTGCGCCCAGGTCTGCCGGTGCCGGATCTCGCCGGATTCTTGGGGGTCGCCGAGCAGGTGGCGGCCGTGGCAGGCGCGGGGCGCGATGACTCGTTCGCGGGCAAGCCGCCCGCCCCGTACAAGACCAAGCCGGCAGACGCCCGTGGTCCTACTGCGATGGGATCGCGAGCCTCGTGCTCGCAGCGCTGACGAACGCTTCAGCGATCGCGTCGCCGATCCCGCCGGAACGGATGTACCAGGGCACGCGGAGCTTCGCGTCGAGTTCAAGCGCGACGCGCGTGCTCGCAGCCGGCCGCAGCGTCCAGGTGGCATCGAACTCCTGATTGGTCGGATGGTCCGTCACTCTCGTCAGCTTCACGCTTCCGGGCGACTCGACGACGATCGCGAGAAACAGATCGAACTCCCTGACCAGCCCGCCTCGGGCGACGCGCATCGTCATCCGCGCTCTGCTCGGCTGCCCGTCGGCGCCGCGCTCGAGAACATCGACCTCTCGGATGACCTCAGGGCACCAGGCCGGGTAACGATCGACCGCCGCGACAAGGGCGAGACAAACCTCTTGCGGCGCAGCCACGACTTCCGCCGCTTCGCCATGAAACTCCCTCGTTTCCCTCATAGGGCAATCCCGCACATGATCCCGCAGAGCCGCAGTCATGGTCTATCAGCCGACTGCCGTGCGTACTTGATCCAACAACGACCCGCAGTCTCGCGTTCGGCGGCGCGGTGGCGTCGCTTCGCCAGCGCGATCCCAGGCCGAAGGCGTAGTTCCGACAGCTCCTGCTCCGCTGGCAAGACCACCGACCTCGGTCATGCTCGACGAGACTGCTGTTATAGACGGACGACACGCAGCAGCGACCGCGCTTTACGCCGTGCCCAGCACCTGCCTGCGCACGCACCACGTCGACGACGACTTTGACGGCCGCGACCAGTGCTTCTGCATCGTCGCCGACGGGGCTGCGACGACTTGACTGCTGCTCAGGGAGCTCGTCGGCCCAGAGCAGAACTCTCGGGCCTGGAGCTCGCGCCGGCGACACAGCTCAGGATTCGTAGGAGAAGCAGCGATGGGCGGGGCTGCGTGACGTGGCGGCTTGTGCTCGGATCCGGCGGCGCCGTCCGTACTCTGCAGGTCGATTCCTTGCGGCTGCGTTGACTCGACGCCGCGCGGTGGCGCAATCGGTCGCGTGGCCAGCCCGGCCGGTCTACTGGCCGGCGGCGTGGCCCGGGTCTCGACCAGCCGGATCAGGCCATCGCCGAACAGGTCGGTGTCGCCGTTGACAGTCTGCCAATGCAGCTCGGGGCGGTCGTAGTCGGCGCGGATGTATCCGCTCTGCATCTCGATCGCGGCCCGCTCGCACCGGTGTTTTGTCCTCGGCGATCACGTCTTCGCGGGGGCTGAGTCGGCTCGAGCCGCGAGGCAGTAGTTAGCGGGTCTGACCATCGCGGCCGGCTGTGCGGCGAGCCAGGACTGTGAACGCCATCGACTTGCTGACCATCGAGCTGTCCCCCACGGCATGTCCCGCTCGTCTAACAAGCAGCTGAGATCCAACAAGAAACGATTGGAGCCACCGATGCGCAAGATCACCGAGTCAACCTTCGTCTCGCTCGACGGCGTCACCGAAGACCCGCGCGCCTGGGCGATGGGTTACTTCAACGAGAACGCCCAACAAGCAGCCCTCGAACAGCTGCAAGCCAGCGACGGGATGCTGATGGGACGAGGCACCTACGAGTACTTCACCGCGGCCCTGCCAACCGGCAGCCCGTACGCCGACGCGATCAACGCGATCCGCAAGTACGTGTTCTCCTCCACCCTGCAGAGGGCGGACTGGAACAACTCCACGATCATCCGCGACGACCCCGTGGCCGCCGTGAACGAGCTCAAGCAACAGGACGGCCGTGACCTCATCATGTACGGGCACGGGCGACTCAGCCAAACCCTGCTCGAGCACCACCTCCTCGACGAAATCCGATTCGCGGTTCACCCACTACTACTCACCGGGCGAGCGGCCGGTCGTAACAACGGGCAGACACCCCCGCTGAAGCTCATCGCCGCAACCCCACTGCCGAGCGGCGTCGTCGCCCTCTCCTACGAGCCGGACCACAGCTGAACCGGATAAGCCAGGCGGTTCCCCAGCCCGCCGGCCCGCATAGAGGGCGGCAACGGGGCCGCCCCGGCCGCAGCACCGCGCTACAGGCCTCTCTGCGGAAGTCAATGGATCGCCCGGGCATGCGTACCCGCCACCTAAGCCAGAGGCGCGGCCGTCCCGCCGTCGGTCCCGACCTGTCGACTTCCGCGCCGTCGCCGGCGGAGAACGCAGCCGCAGGCTGCTGCTTCGGCTGACCGCAGGCCCAGAGGAGAAGTCAGACTCGGCCAGGACGGAGCCGCTCAGACGCCTCGATCTTCGTGAAACGGGCACTGAGCTCCTGGATGCCGGACGATCACTTCTGGCGCGAGGCACAGGCCGGCTCGGCCTGTCTCTGCCCTCCACTTGCGAGGCGCCTACCTAGCTAGCTAAGGCAGACCGTCGGGCGGACCCGTCGGGCGGAGCGTTGCGCTTGTGGCGAATAGGAGGTGCGCGGCGACACGCGGGCCGAGACTCGCTTTCGGTCCGCACGGGTATCACGAGCGAGGTGCCGTGGCTGGTTGTGTCCCGGGAGCGACCGCCGTGCAACGCGTTGCCTACGTGAAGAATGTGGACTGCTTACGCGAAGCGCGGTCTGGCTGGGACTGCCGCGTGGGCGACTGAGCGGCAGTGCGCACTCCGATTCTTGTTTCACGGTCGGGATCTCTACTCCGAGCCGTTCGGTACATGAGGTCGTCATCATGCTGCGCACTCGTCTGGTGGACGTCGCACCGTTGACGAGGGATTATCTTGACGTTGGAGGAACGCGACAGACTGAGACCGTGAACGAGACGCTGTATGAGCATGCCGGCGGCGACGAAGGCCTGCACCGGCTCGAGGAGATCTTCTACGCCAAGGCGCTCGCCGACCCCGTGCTCAAGCAGCTGTTCACGCACCGCGTTCCCACCCACGTCGAACACTTGACCTGGTTCACCGCTGAGTCGTTCGGCGGCCCGCCACGATTTACCGATGAGCTCGGTTTTGGGTACATCATCGACGTGCATCGCGACCTGCAGATCACCAACGAGCAGCGTGAGCGGTTCGTCGAGGTCTACTTGGAGGCTCTCGACGAAGCCGATCTGGCCGACGACGAGCCGTTCCGCCGCGCGGTCCGGGAGCACGTCGAGTTCGGAGCACGCGTCGCCCAACAGAACTCCCGCGCCCGAACGGATGCCGAGCTTCATCCGATCCGTAACGTTCCGCACTGGGACTGGCCGGACTGAGCACACCTGAGAATCATCGCCTCGGGTCAGTCGATGGCGCGCCGCAGGAGCTTGTGGATCCTCCCAGTCCATCACCCGCGGGCGGCTCGCCTTCAGCCGATCGCTCGGACTCCATGCCGTCGTTGCTCCTCGCGTCAGCTTCCCGTCGCGAACTCGGGACGCGCGGACCGTCATGGACGCTACCTACCTCAACGCTTCGAACCTATATGCGCGAGGCGCACCGGGCGAGATTGCCACATCGAACACGCGGCCGAGCATCCTCAATTTCGGGCACGGGCGGCCGGCCGGCCGGAGTGCCGTCACGAGCGACCGGTCGCGCGGGGCTTCGTGGCGCTGTCGATTAGGGCTTCCGCTTGGGCCTGGCGGATAGCCGGAGCGGCAGCACCGCCACCAGCCCCGTATCGGCGACAAACCGGGAGTCGCCGACGCTCGCCGGGGATGCTTGCAACGGTCGCAGAGCAGGTCGCGCGCGAATAGGATTGCGGGGTGACCGTGGCTTCGGGAGAGATCGGTGACGCGGGTTTGGCGGCGGCGGTGTGGGATCTCGAGTCGCTCGTCGACAGTGGCGGTGCGGACGGCGCGCGTGCGATGCTTGACGACGCCGCGCGGCGCGCCGCTGATTTCGCGGCGCGGTATGGCGGGCGCGTGCTGCAGCTTGACGTCCCGGAGTTCGCTGCCGCGGCGCAGGAGTGGTCGGGGGTTCGTGAGACGATGCTGCGAGCGTTTCTGTACGCCTCGCTCTTGCATCAGCGCGATCTCTCGGACGCGGCTGCCGGCGCGTTGTATGGGCTTGTTGCGGAGCGGCGCTCGGAGATTGAGCAGGAGCTGCGGTTCTTTGAGCTGGAGTGGGGCGCTGGATCGCAGGACGCCGTGGAGCGGCTGCTCGCGGAGGCGGGTCCGGAGGTCGAGTTCGCGGTCCATCATCTTCGTCGGGTGCACGACGCCGCGAGCGAGCAGCTCAGCGCCGCCGAGGAGCGGGTCCTGTCCGAGACGTCGGCGACGAGCCGGTTTGCGTGGGTCCGGCTGGCCAACCAGCTGATCTCGGAGGTGCAATGTGACGTTGACGGTGAGCAGGTCGGTGTCGGTGCGTTTCTGAGCATGCTCGAGGATCCCGACCGTGGGGTGCGAAGGCAGTTCATGGAGGAATTTGCATTTCTTGTGGATCGTGGGCCATCCGCCGCGTACAGCAAGATCCGAATAACTCAACGCGGCCTCCCTGATTCTCTGCGCGGTGCCCTCGTCGAATGTCGGCTCGTGAGATAGCGCCAAAGCTGCCGCTGAACGTGATTTAGGGGTGGATGTGGCCGCAGGCTTTGTCGGTGTGACGTGCGCGGGATTTGCGCCGTCCGCTGGTGCGGCGACTACCGGTTTGGCGATGGTGCCGTGCCGGGCCGCACCGGAGCCTCTGGCCAAATGCCGAGGCAGTCGCAAGCATCGTGGCAATGGCAACGATTGTTATCCTTCGCATGTCGGATGCCCTTGGGATGATGCGCCCTGACGGCGCTGAGTTTGAAAAGCTCGACCACTGAAGCGGAACGATTAGGGTGGGGCAATTGCCTCGACATCGAACGGCGAGAGACCGCCATTTTCTATGGCAGCGGGCTCGTGTTGTCGCGGCCGGACCAACATGTGGCCTGGGCGGTGACACCCTGCCGGTGGATTCGCTTGCGTTGATCGATCGCGTCCGCGGTGCTGCAAACTAGATTGGCCAGGATCGGCCAGAGGGTCGCAATTGACCTCTAGTCTTCGTTCGCAGCGATCGATTTCATCAAGGACACCAGCTGGCGCTGGCACAGTCTGATCCTTGATTTTGCTGTAGGCCCGCAGCAATCGCAAACTAAACGCACTATCGAGAAACAGCAGGCTCTCGACCTCCCGCGCCTTGCCGTCGCCGTCGTAAAAGAAGGTGACGGGTACATCGAGCGCGGTGGCGATCTGCTGAAGGCGGGCCGCGCCGACACGATTGACGCCTTTCTCATATTTTTGAACCTGCTGGAAGCTGACGCCAAGTTTGTCGCCCAGCTCCGCCTGCGAGATTCTTGCCGCTCGACGCGCCGCAGTCGGATTCGCTTTCCCAATTCAATGTCGGGTTTGCCGGCACTTCGCTGCTTCATTCTCTTCGCCGCTGATTTATTCATTCTGGTTTTACCGTCCTTCCGTCGAGAAGCCCCTGAACAGATGGGTCAGGGGATTCACCCTTATATACCGCTTTCAACTCGCTTGGATGGATGAATTCGTCCTTAAACCACGGGAATTTTGCGGGATTGAACGCCTCTACCAGCCAGTCGATCATGTGCCGCACCCTCGGGATACGGCTGCTACCGGGATGATACGACAGCCAAATATCAAATGGCCGGCGTAATTCAATCTCAAGAGGTATCATTTTCCCCCCCAGCGCGCAGGCGTAGGTCGGAAATACCCCGATACCGGCACCATTGGCGACAGCCCAGTAATTTGCGCTGCTCACATTGGTCTTCATCACCAGCAAGTCGCGCTGGTAGTAACCGGGAAACCAGCTTTCGAACGCCTCCTTGGCGGCGGCCTGATCGGTGACCTGCATCACAAGTCGGTGCTTGACCAATTCGTCAGCGGTCTTCGGAGCGCCGTTAGCTCGATGTATTTCTGGCTGGCAAAGAACATTAAATGCATTTTGCCGAGGCGTACGAGTTTGACGTCAAGCGCGGCCGGTCGCGACAGATGGATCGCAACGTCGGCCTCATACCTCGACACGTCGGCCGAGCGCATCGCACAGTGGAGATCGACAAGGATATTCGGGAACGATTGCTGGAATTCGACGAGGCGCGGGGCCAGCCAAAATGTTCCCAAACCCTCGGTAATGGCAACCCGCACTTCGCCTGAGACCGAATTGGTAACGGAATTGCTGGCGCGCAGCAGGTCGAACGACGCGGCCTCCATGCGTTCGACCGCCGAAACAACCAGCGAGCCTTCGTCGGTCAGGCGGGTACCATGGACGTTGCGCGTGAACAGTGTAGTTCCGATTTGCCGCTCAAAATCGTCGATTTGCCTGCGAACGACATTGATCGACAGATCGAGCCGCTCGGCTGCGGATCTGAAACTTCCGGAACGTACCACTTCTAGAAAAAGACGGGCGGCGTCCCAGTCCGTGAGACTACCGAGAGCGACCTTTTGGCGTTCCTCCTGAGGAACGCCCCTTTCCAGTACGAGACGCATACACGGCCCCTTCCGCTTGCTAAATTTGACAGAATATTGAGCGGATTACAACCATGGCGGGTCCCCAAGGACCTCCATTTTGACACTTATCCTTACGATCCAGACCGGTACCCCCGGGGACGTCAGGGGTTGCGGTCTGCAGTCCGTCCCGCCGTTGAAAGGCAAGCCGTGTGACTTCAGTCGTAAGCCCCCGAACATTCGCAAATTCGTCAAGCGTTCCGATCGTCATGTTTGTGGATATGCAGCATGAATATCCGGCGAAGCCACGCCTGCTCGCGATTTCCGAAATCGATCGCGCGCTGGACAATTGCCGAAAGGTACTGGATCATTCGCGCAGGGTCGGTCTGCCGGTCGCATTCATATCCGGAATTCATGGAGAGGTAGAACGGACCTTACCTCGCAAGCTCGGTAACGGAAAAGACGCTGGTGGCTAATCCAGAACAACGACTGCAGTCGGATTCTCACGACCCTCGAGCAGTGCCGGACGGTTCTCATCGACAGCGCTAACCGGGACACCGCGCAATTATTGTCCGTGGCAATTCTCGAACTTCGGATGAAAATCAATCAAATTGCAGACTCGGAATTGAAGGCGTTATGTGATGCGATATTGGCGGACGAAGCGCCGGCAGAACGACTGCGCATATCCGCAATCGCGGCAAGGTCAGCGCCGGCGTCCGTTGCTGAAGCTGGTCAAGTAGTAGCGCGGCTTCACGAGCCCGCGATATCCCCATTCGCACCCGCTTGCGATGGCGGTTGACGCTCGCGACGCCGCGATGCCGGATTGTTGATCGGGAAAATCCACCAGATCGCCGTTGCGGTGCACGCGCCCGGTTAAAAATGGGGCTCCTCCAGCGATACCGGCTAACGGCCGGTTCCGGACGGCGACGGGTCCGTTGCGCATTCCCGTGCATCCGTTACATGAGGCCGGTCGACCCCGGTGCTTTCCCGATCAGGCTCCGGCGGTCAGCAAGCCGCATTATTGACGATAGCGATAACTGCATGATTCACGATGTCTCGATCCCGCCGCGCTGATTGCCGGTCTCGTCAGCTTTCTGTCGCCGTGCGTGCTGCCGTTGGTGCCGCCGTATCTGATTTACCTCACCGGCGCGACCATCGAGCATGTCGCCAATGACGAGACGGCATCGTCCTCGAAGCGCGCGGTGATGATATCGGCGGTGATGTTCGTGCTCGGCTTCTCCACCGTGTTCGTGACGCTCGGCGCCAGCGCCTCGCTGATCGGAGGCCTGATCCGCGCCTGGTCGGCGGAGCTTTCGATCGTCGCCGGCATCGTCATCATCGTCATGGGGCTGCACTTCCTCGGGCTGACGCGGATCGGATTTTTGATGCGGGAAGGCCGGTTGCCGATTCCAAAGCCGGTGGGCCTGTGGGGCGCCTATGTGATGGGCCTGGCGTTTGCGTTCGGCTGGACGCCCTGCATCGGCCCGATCCTCGCGGCGATCCTGTCGGTGGCGGCCGCCGAGGCGACGGTGACGAAGGGCGCGGGCCTGCTCGCGGTCTATTCCGCGGGGCTCGGGATTCCCTTTCTGATCGCGGCTCTCATGGTCGAGCAGTTCTCGTCGCTGTTCTCGCGGATGAAGCGGCATCTCGCCAACGTCGAGCGGGCGATGGGCGTCTTGATGGTCATCACCGGCATCGGCTTTCTGACCGGCGCGGTATCGGGCGTCAGCATCTGGTTGCTGGAGACGTTCCCGGCCTGCAGAATTTTGGCTGAAGATCCTAACCCTCCTCGCCCTCCAGCGAGCAGATCACCGTGTAGACCACGCCGCGCGGCAGAAAATCGACCGTGGCTTCGCCGCCGAGCTGATCGCGGGCGCTGCGTTCGATCAGCCGCGATCCGAACCCGCGCTGTACCGGGGCCGTGACGTGAGGGCCGCCGGTCTCGGTCCAGATCATCCGCAGATTTGGCTTGGCGTTTTCGGTGATGACTTCCCAATCCAGCGTGACGGTGCCGGTGTCGTTCGACAGCGCGCCATATTTTGCGGCGTTGGTCGCGATCTCGTGCACGATCATCGACAGCACCACCGCGAGCCGCGGCGACAGCGGCACCTTCGGTCCGAACATCCGCATGCGCTCCGGGTTGTTGAGCAGGTAGGGCTGCAAGACCGGCCGACGACGTCCTGCAGCTCGGAGCCCTGCCACTTCTCCTTGCTCAGGAGATTGTGCGCCTCCGCCAGCGCGCCGAGCCGGCCCTCGAATTTCTCGCGTTCGGTCTTGCTCGCGCTGCGGAAAGTCTGCCCGGCGATCGCCTGCAGGATCGCCAGCGTGTTCTTGACGCGGTGATTGAGTTCCTCGATCAAGAGGTCATGCAGCGTCTCGCCGCGCGCGATCGTCGTCGCCATCCGCACCGCAAAGGCAAGCCCGGTCAGCAGCAGAATGCCTCCGATGACGCTGGTGATTGCGAGATTGCGCCACAACGGACCGACCAGGGAGTTTTCCGCGATGCCGGCGGCTACAGTCCAGCCGGTGAACGAAGATCGTGCAAAAGTCGTGATCAGAGGCACGCCTTCGAGCGATACCGTCTGCAGGGTTGCCTCGGGCCTGCGAAACATCTCGGCATACAGCGATGGCGACGCACGCTTGCCGACCGTGTCTTGCGGATTTGGCACCCGCGCGAAGTTGATGCCCTCGCCGTCGAAAATCGAGATCGTCCAGTCCTGGCTCGGGCGCTGCTTTTCGATGATGGCCTGGAAAATCTCTATCGGGGGACTGAAGGAAATGTCGTAGATGACTTCGCCGTCCCGGAGCACCGGCACCTCGACTGTCACGATCAGCCGCTTCTTCACCGCGCCGATGACGCAGCCGATGTACACGTTGGCATGCGTCAGGCGGTCACGCACTGTGTCGAGCGGCTCACCGGTGTCCATGTTCGCCAGATCCACCCCGGCGGCCAAGTAGCTCGTCGATGCGCGGCAAGATGTCATCGCCGGTCACGACGGCGACCTTCGTCCCGCCCAGGCCGAGCTCACGGCAGAGCTCGACGATTCGTCGCGCGCACGAGGACGGGTTGGCGCCGCCGGCGTTCGAGATCACCCTGATGCCCTTTTCGCGACACGTGGGGAGGACCGAACGAAGCAGGGGGACGACGTCTGAGGTGTAGCCGCGCTCCTCGTCCTTGAGGCGCTGCTTGGTCAGGATCGACATCGTCAGCTCTGCCAGGTGGTCGCAGCACAGGTAGTCGATGTCCGCGCGCTCGACCATCTCCTTCGCGGGCCGGAGCGCGTCGCCCCAGAAGGCCAGGCCGGTTCCGAGAGTGACGGTCTTCATCGAGCCGCCCACGGCGCCTACCGGGACCGCCGAATGCCTATGACCTGCGGTGCCGATCTCATCTCACATCTCCTCCTCTTGGCAATCTCTTCTAACTATTATCATAGACTGCTGGCGCCACCGGTGCAAGCTTTCGGCCGAGCATTCTCTGTGCCATGCTTGCACAGATTCCTGATCATAGTTATAATGTACTCGTGGAGCTGGAGACCCGGTATCTCGAGTTGCGTGAGCGTGCGCGCGCCCTGGCCGGATCCCTCGAACCAATCGCCGACGAGGCCGACGCCGGCTCGACGCTTCACCCCGGGGTCCGCGAAGCCGCTCGCCGACAGCGGCCTGACCCGGTTCACAGTCCCGGCCGCGTACGGCGGAGCGGAGCGAGCGCGTGGACCCGATGGCGGTCTGCCTGATTCGCGAGGCGCTGATGGGGACCTGCTCCCACGCGGACTCGTTGCTCGCGCTTCAGGGGATCGGCAGCTACGCGCTCGCGCTCGCGGGCTCTGAGGAGCAGCGCACGCGCTGGCTGCCGCGCGTCGCCTCGCTAGACGCGATCGCCGCGCTCGCGTTGACCGAGCCCGAAGCGGGATCTGACCTGAAGGCGATCCAGACGACCGTGCGCCGCGACGGTCCCGATCTCGTGCTGGACGGCCACAAGTCGTTCATCTCCAACGCCGGCGTGGCCGACTTCTACACGGTGCTCGCGCGAGAGGGCGACGGGTACTCGATGTTCCTCGTTCGCCTCCGATGCGCCGGGCGTCTCAGTCGAGCCGCTGCCCGAGCTCATCGCTCCTCACATCATCGCCGACGTCCGGCTTCGCGGACGTGCGACTCGACGAGCAATCGCGCATCGGTGACCCCGGGCGAGGGGCTTCGCCTGGCGCTCAGCACGCTCGCGACTTTCCGGGTCTCGGTTGCCGGCGCGGCCGTCGGGCTGGCGGACTCGGCGCTGCGCGAGGCCGCGCGGCACGCCGGCACGCGCCGCCAGTTCGGGCGAACGCTCGTCGAGCTCGGACCGGTGGCCGCGCTGCTCGCCGACTCCTGGGCCGACGTCGAGGCGGCGCGGCTGCTGACCTACGACGTCGCGCTCGCCGCGCGCCCGGATCCGCTGGCGCTACTCGATCGATCCTCGATGGCCAAGCTCGCCGCCTCCGAGGCGGCCTCGCGCGTCGTCGACCGATGCGTGCAGGTGATGGGGCGATGGGGGCTCGTGCGGGGCGGGCGAGATGGAGAAGCTCTACCGTCAGTCGCGGCCGCTGCGCATCTATGAGGGCGCATCGGAAGTCCTGCGTCTGGGGATCGCCCGCCGGCTCGTCCAGGAGGTGGCGTGATGGACCTGGAGCTCGCCGGCCGCGTGGTGATCGTGACCGGCGCGAGCCGCGGACTCGGACGCGCCGCCGCGGAGGCGCTCGCCGACGAGGGCGCCATCGTGGTCGCCGTGGCTCGCAGCGAGGCGGCGCTCGACGAGCTCGCGCGTGTCACGCCCGCAGCACATCGTCCCGATGGTCGCCGACATGCGTGACGCCTCGCGCGCTCGCCACGCTCCCGGCCGAGGTCGCCGAACGCTGCGGTCGCCTCGACGCGCTCGTCAACAACGCCGGAATCGCCCCCGCCGGGAGTTTCCTCGACGACGCCGCCCGAGCTCCTGCGCGACGTCCTCGAGGTCAACGTCGTCGCGCCGGCGATCCTCAGCCGCGGCGCCGCGCGCGTGTTCGTCGACGCGGGAAGCGGCGGCAAGATCGTCAACGTCGCGTCGATCTCGGCGATCCGCGGGAAGGCGACGCTCGCCGCGTACTCGGCCTCGAAGGGCGCCCTGGTGCAGCTCACGCGCGCGCTCGCGGCGGAGTGGGCCCGCCACCGCATTCAGGTGAACGCGGTCGCGCCCGGCGGTTTCATCACCGAAGCGCAGCAGGACGGTCCTCGGACTCACAGGAGATGCTCGCCGCTCGCGTTCGCAAGATCCCCGCACGCCGCATGGGCGAGCCGCACGAGATCTGCCCGCTGATGTGCCTGCTCTGCGCGCCGAGCTCCGAGTTCATCACCGGCAGCGTGTTCGTCATCGACGGGGGCGAGACGGCGAAGATATGAGCATCCTGGACGTCCACGCGCACGTCTGGCCCGACGCGGCGGCCGAGCGCGCTCTGGCCCATTCGATCGACGACCTGCGTCATTACGGCGACGGCAAGGTCACGGGCCTGCTCGCCTCGATGGACGCCGCGGGCATTGACCGGACGGTGTGCCTCGGGGTTGCCATCACCCCAGATCAGGTCGGGAAGGCGAATCGGTTCCTCGGCGCGCTCGATCGCAAACGGTTCATCGGCTTCGGGTCCGTGCACGCCGGTCTTCCGCCCGAGGAGAACCTCGCCGCGCTGCGCGACAACGGGCTGCTCGGGGCCAAGGTTCACCCGCTGTTCCAAGGCTATGGCCTTGACGACCCACGCCTCCACGAGACGCTGGCGATGATGGAGGGCCACTTTGCGGTGATCATTCATGTCGGGGCGGGCAAGGACCCGCGGACGAACCGAGGCTGCACGCCCCAGTTGCTCGCCGAGCTCGTGGAGCGCTTCCCCCGGCTCGACGTCATCGCCTGTCACTTCGGCGGCTACCGGATGCTCGACGTGGCCGAGCACACCGTCGATCGGCCTGCCGGTCTACATCGACACGTCGTGGCCGCCGACGCCTGTCCGGCCTCGACGCCGCCAGGATCCGATCCGCGATCGAGCGACACGGCCCCGAGCGCGTGCTGTTCGGCTCGGACTGGCCGATGGCGTCGCAGACGGACGAGCTCGCGGCGGTTCGGGCGCTCGGACTTTCGGCGGCGGATGAGACCGCGGTGCTCGGGGGCAATCTCGAGCGCCTTCTGGCTCGTCTTGAGAGTGACAGCGCCACGTCGGAGGCGTCGCGATCCGACGCCTAGGCGACAAGCGGGTGATCGTGACCGGGGCCGCACAGGGAATCGGCGAGGCGACCGCGCGCCGCTGCGCGCAGGAGGGGGCCCGGCTCGTCCTGGTCGACGTCGAGCCGGCAGTCGAGCGCGTGGCCGCCGAGCTCGACGCGATCCCGATCACCGCCGACCTGCGCGAGCCGGGCCGCGCCGAGACCACCATGCAGCTGGTGCGCGAGCGGCTGAGCGGATTGGATGGCCTCGTCAACGCCGCCGGCGTCCATCGCGACGGTGACGTGACCGGTACGTCGGACGAGACCTGGTCGTCCGTGCTCGACGTCAACCTCGGCGCGCCGTTCCAGTGGGCGCGAGCGGCCATTCCCCTGATGCTCGACGGCGACGGCGGCTCGATAGTCAACATCGCCTCGATCGGCGCGACCCACACGCGGCCGCGCTCGGCCGCTTACTCGGCCTCCAAGGCGGGGTTGCTAGGACTCACTCGGGCGATCGCCATCGACTACGGTCGCCGTGGCGTGCGTTGCAACGCGATCTCGCCAGGATCGATAGAGACCGGCTTCCTCAAGTCATACGTCGAGCGAAACCCGGCCGAGGGCGCCAAGCTGATCGACCTCAACTACGTCGGACGCTTCGGCGCGCCCGCGGAGATCGCCGCCCTGACCGCGTACCTCCTCGCCGACGAGTCGGGGTTCGTCAACGGAGAGAACATCGTCGTCGACGGCGGTAGGACCGTGGCGGGATGACGGCCGTCGACCGCGCACCGGAAGTTCGCATCCTGAGCTTCGTCAACCACATACCGCCTGGACGCGACGTGGACCGATCGATCGACCGCGCGCTCGAATGGGGCGTCGACTACATCGTGGCGCAGGGCACCGGCAGCGACTGGGGCCCGTACTGGCTGGGGTCGGGCGATGCCCCGGCGACCGACCTCGGCAACAACGTGCGGCCGTACCTCAGGGCCGCGGTCGCGCATCGAATCCCGTTTCTGTTCTCACTCGGGATCGCCGGCGCCGACGTCCACCTCGAGCGGTCACTGGCCGCACTCGACCGCGTCTGCGAGCAGGAGGGCTGGAGCCTCCGGCTCGGTGTGGTCGCGACCGAGCTCGAGCCTGAGCGGCTTGCCGAGCTTGCCGAGGACGGGCGTGAGATACGCAGAGCCCAAGAGGTCGACGAGCTCGCGGAATGCCTCTCGCCGGACGCGGCGCGCCGGCTCGTGCGCGCCGTGGGACTGATCGGGCCCGAGCCGCTCGTAGACCTCCTCAGTCGCGACGGCCTCGACGGGATCGTGACCGGCCGCGCCCTCGACATCGCGCTGTTCATGGCGCCCGCGATGTTCAACGGGGTGCCCCGGGCGGTCGCCGGTCACCTCGGCAAGCTGCTCGAATGCGCCGGGTTTGCTCTGGAGCCAGGAGATTCCGCGCAGCCCGTGTGGGGCCGCGCCGACTCGGAGTGGGTCGAGATCCGCTCGCCCAACCCGGACTATCGCGCGACGGTCAAATCGCTGGCCTCTCATTCGTTCTACGAGCGCTCGGACCCGACCAAGGAGGACAATCCCGGCGGCACGCTCGACCTGGGCGGCTGCGAGTACGAGCTGGTCGACGACGGGATCCGCTCCCGCGGGGCTCAGTGGCGGGACGCGCCGTACACGGTGCTCGTCGAGGGGGCAGAGCTCGCCGGTTTTCGCAGCGTCGTGTTGATGGGCGTGCGCGACCCGATGCTGCTCGACCAATTCGAGCCATGGGTTGAGGCGATGCGCCGGGACGTCGACGCGGCCGAGCGCTTCGCGGGGCGCGAGTACCGGATCGGCGTGCGACGCTACGGCGACGCGCCGGGCGAGACGTCGGTAGGAGTCGTGCTCGACGTGGTCGCCGACACGCAAGAGCTCGCGAACGAGCTCGCGTACTTCGCCTTCATCCGCCTGTTCGTCGGTCCGTACCGTGGCCGCATGACGACCGCCGGCAACGTCGAGGTGCCGTTCATGCCACTCGTGATGCCGAGCGGTCCGGTGTACCGATTCGGCGCCTACCACCTGCTGCCGCTCGAGGATCCGGCCGAGGTCTTCACGTCATCGGAGCGCACCCTGACCGGAAGCGTCCGATGAAGCTGCACGAGCTCGCCTCAGTCGTCCGCAGCAAGAACGCCGGGCCGTTCCTGGTCACGGTCGACATCTTCTTCGCCGACCGCGGCGCGTTCGACCGCGTACGCAGCTCGGGTCTACTCGAGCCGGAATCGGTGGCGAGCCTGTACGGGCGCGATGTCACCGACGTCTACGGAGTCTTCTGGGAACCGGACGCGCTGGGCGCCAAGGTGACCCTGCGAAAGCGCCCGTCGGTCAACGATCTCTTATGCAGCGACCTGTTCGGTTCCCACCAGCACGTGCCGATCGCCTACGCGGAGATCCCGTGAGCGTCGTGTGGCAGCCGACGCCGGAGCGGGTTGAGCGTTCCACCTTGACCGCGTTTCGCCGTTGGCTCGACGACGAGCGCGGCTTGGCGTTCAACGACTACGAGTCGCTGTGGCGATGGTCGGTCGACGAGCTGGAGCAGTTCTGGGCGTGCGTGTGGGACTACTTCGCATTGGGCCCGCGCGGCGGGGCCGTGCTCGAGCGGCGGGTGATGCCCGGGGCTCGGTGGTTTGACGGCACGCACCTGAACTACGCCGAGCGCGCGCTCGCTCACGACCCGGAGCGGATCGCGATCGAGTACGAGCGGGAAGACGGGGCGCGGCGGACGATGACGTTCGGCGAGCTACGTGCCGCCGTCGGTGGCGCAGTGAACGTGCTGCGGAGTCTTGGCGTCGGCCGGGGCGATCGGGTAGCCGCGGTCGTGCCGAATTCGCCGGACGCGGTCGTCGCGCTGCTCGCGACGGCGAGCCTCGGCGCCATCTGGACCTCGTGCTCGCCGGAGTTTGGCCCTGACAGCGTCGTCGCGCGGTTTGCCCAGGTCGAACCGAAGGTGTTGATCGCGGTGGACGGCTACCGCTACGGGGGCAGGGAGCACCGCACCGCGGAACGGGCGGAGGAGATCCGTGCGCGTCTGTCGAGCGTCCAGGCGCTCGTGGCGTGTGAGGAGCTGGCGGCCGAGTCTGGGCGGCGCAGATTTCGAGTCGGTCCCGTTCGACCACCCCCTCTGGATCCTCTACTCGTCGGGGACCACCGGACCACCGAAGGCGATCGTCCACGGGCACGGCGGGATCACGATCTCGGCGCTCAAGGACCTCGGCATCCAGCTCGAGGTCGGCCCTGGCGAGCGCTTCTTCCGCCTCGCGACGCCGACCTGGGTGATGTGGAACGTGCTCGCATCGGGGCTGCTGACCGGCGCCACGATCGTGCTCTACGACGGCCACCCGCTTCACCCCGACGCCGGCGTGCTGTGGCGGCTCGCCGGGCGTCTGGGCGTGACGAACTTCGGTGCCGGCGCGGCGTGGATCGAGGCGTGCATGCGCGCCGGCGTCGAGCCGGCCAGGATCGCGGATCTCAGCCGCCTGCATACGGTCGCCTCGACCGGCTCTCCACTGTCGGCCGAGGGCTACCGCTGGCTGTACGAGCACGTCGGCGAGGACCTCCACGTCGCGTCCAACTGCGGCGGTACCGACGTGTGCGGACCGCTGCTCGGCAGCTGCGCGCTGCTCCCGGTTCGCGCGGGCGAGATCCAGGCGCGGCCGCTCGGCGTATCGGCCGAGGCGTGGGACGCGCAGGGCCGGTCCCTGGTCGACGAGATCGGCGAGCTCGTCGTCACCGAGCCGATGCCGTCGATGCCGCTCTACCTCTGGAACGATCGCGGCGGCGAGCGGCTGGCCGAGAGCTACTTCAAACCGTATCCCGGTATCTGGCGCCACGGCGATTGGGTTCGGATCACTCCGGACGGCGGCGCCGTCGTCTACGGCCGCTCGGACGCGACGCTGAACCGCGGCGGCGTGCGCATGGGGACGGCCGAGTTCTACAACGCGCTCGAATTCGTTCCCGGCGTGCGCGATGCGATCGTCGTCGACACCAGTGCGGCCGGCGCAGGCGGCGAGCTGATCCTGCTCGCGGAACTGTCGGACGACGTCGAGCTCGACGACACGCTGCGCGACCGCATCCGCGACGAGCTTCGCGCGCGGCTCTCGCCCCGTCACATCCCCGACCGCATCCTGACGATCGCCGCGGTCCCTTACACCGTGACCGGCAAGAAATGCGAGGTGCCGGTCAAACGCCTGCTGCAGGGCGAGCCGGCGGAGCAGGTCATCGCGCGTGAATCCCTTCGCAATCCCGAGAGTCTCGACTCCCTCCTGGAGGTGGTGGCCCAGTGTCCGTGAAACCCGTGAGCATCGATTACCCCTCCACCGAAGGGGCCGAATGCCCGTTCCCGGTGTACGAGTACTGGCGAGCGGAGGCTCCGGTCTACCGCCTGCCCGACCGCCCGGACGTCTACGTGATCTCGCGCGACGAGGACGTCAGGAGGGTGGCCCGAGACCCCGTGACGTTCTCGAGCGTCGGCAGCCGTACACGGCTGAACGGCTTCGGCTACGTCGGCAAACCGACAACGGGAGACACGATCGTCGAGTCCGATCCGCCGGCCCACAAGGCGAAGCACGACCTCGCGTTCAAGGCGCTCAAGCCAGGCCGGATCAAGGAACACGCCGGCTGGATCCAGGAGATCGTCGACGGGCTCATCGACCGGTTCATCGAGCGGGGCGAGTGCGAGTTCGTCAGCGAGTTCGCGCGCCGGCTGCCGGTCGCCGTCACCGCGCGGTTCTTCGGGATCGGAGACGAGGACCTGCCGCTGCTGGAGCAGTGGGCCGACCTCGAGGTCTCCGGGCTGTCATGGATGCCCCAGGACCGCCTGGACCGCCAGCGTCGCGACGGCCTCGCGATGGGCTCCTATCTCGAGCGCCTCGTGCGTGAGCGCAACGAGGATCCCGGAGAGGATTTCGTCAGTCAGCTGATCGTCCTGCAGACCGAGCGCGACGGGCAGGCGGACCTGGTCGAGATCCTGGCCATCGCCAGCAACGTGCTGGCGGGCGGCGCGGCAACCACGCAGCACATGCTGGGCGGCGCGATGCTGCTGCTGCTCGAGCATCCCGACCAGCTGGAGCGCTGCCGTCAGGAGCCGGCGTGGATCCCGCGGGTCCTGAACGAGGCGATGCGGCTCGAGTCTTCGGTGCAGTGGGTCCCTCGGATCGTCACGGCCGACACGGAGATCGCCGGCACCCCGATCCCCGCCGATTCGTACGTCCTGATCGTGTTCGCCTCGGCGAACCGCGACCCGGAGCGCTTCGAGGGCCCCGACACGTTCGATCCGTCGCGGCGGAACGTCGGAGACCAGATCGCGTTCGGAACGGGGATTCACTCGTGCATCGGCGCACCGCTGGCCCGGCTGGAGGGGCGCATCGCGATCGAGCGGCTGCTGGCCCGTCTCAGCAACATCCGCGTCGTGCCCGGGCACGAGATCCGCCACGTGCCAAGTCCATCGTTCCGGGGTCTCGAAGCCCTGCCCATCCGCTTCGACAAGTCATGAGCATGCACGCCGGGCTCCTCCTCACAGCAGTCCATGACGCCTCGACCCCGCCGGCGCAGCAGGTGGCCGAGCACCGCGAGCTCGTCCAGACCGCAGAGCAACTCGGCTTCGACCTGATCGTGTGTGGCCAGCACTTCCTCGGCACCGAGCTGCGCTACTACCAGCCGATCCCGTACCTGACCCACATGGCCGCGGCCGCGCCGAGCATGCGGGTGGCGACCGGGATCATCCTGCTCTCGATGCTCAACCCGGTGCAGGTCGCCGAGGACGTGGCGACCCTCGACGTGGTCACCGGCGGGCGGGCCACGTTCGGCGCGGCGGTCGGCTACTCCCCGCGCGAGTTCCAGGCCTTCGGCGTCGAGCGAGGAGACCGTGTCGCGCGCTTCGAGGAGGCGCTCGCGCTGATCAAGAAGCTCTGGAGCGGCGAGGAGATCGAGCACGCGGATGAACATTTCCGGCTCGATGGCGCGGTGCGCCCATCCGTGCTGCCGGCGCAGAGACCTCGCCCGCCGATCTGGCTCGGGGGTCAGGCTGCGGGGGCGGTGCGTCGGGCGGCGCGCCTGGGTGACGCCTGGTACGCCCCGCCGTTTCCGACGCACGACGCGCTGCGCCATCTCCAGGAGCTGTTCGCGGAGGAGCGCGACCGGGCGGGCCTACCGCCGGCGGCGGAGTTTCCGGTGCGGCGGGAGCTCCTGATCGCGGACTCGAAGCTCGAGGCACGACGTGGCGCGGCGATGCGGAGCCGCGCGCGGTATCAAACCTATCTGCAATGGGGGCTCGCCAAGGGCGGTGACCTCGCCGACGCCGGCGGCGGATTCGCGCAGGCCGACGATGCCGAGGCCGAGGGGCGTTTCCTGCTCGGTTCCCCCGCGGAGGTCGCCGAGGGGCTCGCACGCCTCCGCGACGAGGTCGGCATGACCCACTTCGTGTTCAAGCCACAGTGGCCCGGGCTTCCGCATGCTGAGGCGATGCGCCAGCTCGAGCGGTTCGGGACCGAGGTCCTTCCGTTGCTGAGCGAAGACCGGGGGCTCGCGCCTGCGGCAGGCGAGATCCGAGGAGGCGGCGCGTGATCCGGCGAATCTCCTTCACACGGCGTGCCGCCGGCGTCGGCTACGAGGACTTCCAGCGCCACTGGCGCGGCCCACACGCCGACCTGGCGAGGTTGCTCCCCGACCTGCACAGCTACGTGCAGAATCACGCCGTCCTCGGTCCAGATGGTCCGCTCCTCCCCTATCCGGGATTCGACGTTTGCGTCGAGCTCGAATACGACAGGCCGCGAGGACATGGAAGCTTCGCTGACGTCGCCCGAGTACCGCGGCGCGGCGATCGCCGACCAGGCCGGCTTCACCGACATGACCCACCTGATGTGGATGCTCGTCGAGTCCCCTGGCGCGGCGCAGGATTCCCCCGGGCCCGATGCGGTCAAGCACATGACGTTCATCCGGCGCACAGCCGCCGTCGAGCCCGAGCGGTTCGAGGAGGCCGTGCTGGGCCCGTACGCCGACGCGATCGCTGAGGCGACAGACGGGCGCCGCCGCGAGCTGCTGCTGCCATCGGCCGGCGTGCGCGCCGGCGACCCGCCGCCGGCATTCGACGCCGTCGACATCGTGTGGTTCGAGAACGCCGAGGCGGCGGTGGCGTTCACCACCAGCGGGGCTGCGCAGCGGGCGAGGTGGGAGCTCGGAGGTCGCGCCGCCGGCATCGAGCGACTCATCGCCCGCGGACTGCGGATCATCTAGGCATCGGCAAGCGAGGGAACGAGATGAGATCAACGGACAATGGCGCGGTGATCGTAGAGGCGGTGCGAACCCCCGTCGGCCGAGGTCATCCGGAAAAGGGCATCTATCGCGACATTCACCCGGCCGACCTACTCGGGCGCGCCTACGAGGGCGTGATCGCGCGGGCCGGCATCGACGCGAACGAGGTCGACAACGTCATCGTCGGTTGCGCGCATCAGGTGGCCGAGCAATCGACCGGGATCGCGCGCACCGCCTGGCTACAGAAAGGGCTTCCCGAGAGCACCGGCGCGACGACCGTCGACATCAGGTGCGGCTCCGGTCAGCAGGCCGTGCATTTCGCCGCGCTGCGTATCCAGGCCGGCGCGGACGACGTCGTCATCGCGGGCGGCGTCGAGCACATGGGACGCGTCGGCTTCCCCGCCAACGAGGGCGCCCAGGAGCGGTGGGGCCGGGCCTTTGCTCCGGAGCTGCTCGCGCGCTACGACCTCGTCCCGCAGGGCATCGGGGCGGAGATGATCGCCGACCGGTGGGAGATCGGCCGCGCCGAGATGGACGCGCTCGCGGTGCGCTCGCACGAGCTGGCCCATCGGGCCACGGAGTCCGGCGCCTTCGCGCGTGAGATCCTGCCCGTCGAGGTCGACGGAGCCGACGAGGTCGTCGATCAGGGAATCCGCCCCGACACGTCCCTCGAGGCGCTGGCCGCACTCAAGCCCGCCTTCCGCGAGGACGGCCGCGTCACCGCCGGCAACTCCTCGCAGATCTCCGCGGGGTCCGCGGCGGTGCTGCTGGCCTCGAGCGACGCCGCACGTCGACTCGAGCTCACCCCGCGTGCGCGTGTCGTCGATCAGGTCGTCCTCGGCGTCGACCCGGTGACGATGCTCACCGGCCCGATCCCGGCGACGGAGAAGATCCTGCGACGCAACGGCCTGACGATCGATGACCTCGACGCGATCGAGATCAACGAGGCGTTCGCCTCGGTCGTGATCGCCTGGGCCCGCGTGCACGAGCCCGACATGGACAAGGTCAACCAGCGCGGGGGAGCGATCGCGATCGGCCACCCGCTCGGATCGACCGGGGCGCGGCTGATCACGACGCTGCTGCACACGCTGGAGGACACCGACGGCGAGCTCGGCCTCGTGACGATGTGCTGTGGCGGCGGCCTGGGAACGGCGACGTTGGTGCAGCGGGTCGGCTAGAGCTGGGCCGGGCGCCGGCCGCGTCCGCTGAGGTGGCGAGTTCAGGAGGAGAGCACCGGGTAGTTCAGCGGCGCGCCCCGCATCCCGAGCTCGCCCCGGCACAAGTGCTTTCGCCCGAGGTTCGACACCACGAGCACGTCGCCATCGGGCCCGCCGAACGTGCAGTTGACCGGCGAGTTCAGGGTCATCCGGATCGTGTCCTGTGCGAGCACCTCCGGCGTGCCGCCGGCGCCCAGCGCGTAGATGACGTCGGGCGCGTAGCAGCCGATCAGGAGCGTCCCGTCGTCGGTCAGCGTGACGCCGTCGGGGAACGTGTCGGGCATCTCCGCGAGCACCTCGCGCTCGCCCGCGGAACCATCGGCGAGCACCTCGATGCGCGACACGCCGGGCCGCGCCGACTCGACCACGTACAGCCACCGTCCATCGGGGTCGAGCGCCAGCCCATTGGGGAACGCGGTCGCCGCCGTGGACCAAATGCGCGTCTCGCCCGCCGGCGAGACCGCGTATATCCGCCCGTCGTTTTCCTGCCACTCGCCCGAGTCGCTGAAGTAGAGCGTGCCGTCGGCGGCGAAGGCGAGGCCGTTCGGCAACACCGTGGGCATATCCGGCGTCCCGCGGGAGTAGCTTTCGACCGCCCCGCTTTCGATGTCGATCCGCACGACCTCCTGCCGACCGATGTCGCAACCGTAGGCACGCCCGGCCCCGTCGAGCACGATCCCGAGCAGGAAACCGCCGGTGCTGGCCAGCTCGACCGCGGTACCCGCCGCGACATCGACGCGGTACAGCTGACCGGCCTCGCCGCCGGCGTAGACCTCGCCGTCGGGTCCGCGCACGACGTCCTCGGAATGGTCGAGGCCGTCGACGAGGACGGCGAGCTCGGAGATGCGGTTCATGGTCCTATGTGCTCCTGATGTCGGGGTCATGTTCCGGCGAGCCGTCCGCCGTCGACGACGAGTTCGGTCCCGTTCGTGAAGGTCGACTCGTCGGAGAGCAGGAACGAACACGCCGCGGCGATCTCCTCGGGTCGGCCCAGGCGACCGGCGAAGTTGGCGTCGATCTGCTCCTGGTAGCCGCCGGGATTGGCTGTCCTTCCATCCCGCGAGCATCGGTGTCTCGATCGATCCGGGCGCCAGCGAGTTGCAGCGGATCCCCTCCCGGCCGAAGTCGATCGCGATACTCCGCGTGAGTCCGGCGAGTCCGGCCTTCGCGGCGATGTACGCGACCGAGCGCGGTCGCGCGTGAGTGGCCACGATCGACGTCACGTTGACGATCGCGCCCCCACGCCCGCGCAATCGGGGGATAGCAGCACGGCACCAGCGCATCGGCGCCGTGAGGTTGACCCCGAGCACCCGCTCCCACTCGTCGTCCGTCATCTCCTCCGCGGTTGCCTGATGGAACACCGCCGCGATGTTGGCCAGCCCACGCAGGCCGCCGGGCTGATCGTCGGCGAGGGCCAGCGCCCGCTCGGCGAGTTCGGCGTCTGTGACGTCGCCGACGAGAGCCTGCGCCCCGAGCTCGTCCGCGAGATCCTTTATCGCGGGCGCGGCGTCAACCAGGACGAGCGACGCGCCATCCGCAGCGCACCGCTCGGCGACCGCGCGGCCGATACCGCCGGCCGCACCCGTGACGACGATCGAGCGTCCCTGGAGGCGGTTCATCGACGCTAGGGAGCCATCCGGAGAGCTCCGTCGAGGCGAAGCACCGCGCCGTTGATCATCGGGTTCTCGACGATGTGGACGACGAGGCGAGCGAAGTCGGCGGGGTCCCCGATGCGTCTCGGATGCGGCACCGACGCGGCCAGCTCGGCGCGGACCTCGTCCGACAAGCTGCCGAGCAATGGCGTGTCGAAGATTCCGGGGGCGACCGTGGCCACGCGGATGCGCCGGGCCGCGAGCTCCCGGGCGAGTGGGAGGGTCAAGGACACGACGCCGCCCTTCGAGGCGGCATAGGCGGGCTGGCCGATCCGTCCCTCGAAGGCGGCGATCGAGGCCGTGGCGACGATCACGCCCTGGTCGGAGCCGCTCGCCGGGTCGCGGCTCGCGCGTCATGGCCTCGGCGGCCAGCCGCTGGACGTTGAAGGTGCCGATCAGATTCACGGTCACGATCCGGGTGAAGACATCGAGCGGCATCGGTCCGTCGCGCCGGAGGGCACGTCCGCCGCCCCCGATCCCGGCGCAGCACACGGCAACGTCGAGCCGTCCACCGAGTTCCTCCGCCGTGGCGATGGCGCGCCGGACGTCGTCCTCGGAGGTGACGTCGCCGGCGGCGAACCGTGCCCCGTCGCCCAGGCGCGACGCAACCTCGTAGCCGCGCTCGGCGAGGTCGAGCATCACGACGCGCGCGCCCCGCCGGATGAAGTCCTCGGCTGTCGCGGCACCCAGGCCGGACGCGCCACCCGAGATCAGGGCGGTGCTGTCCCGCAGCTCCACCGGCCGCCTTTAGCCCTTCCGCTTCCCGAGTGCCATCTCGGCGATGAGCGCCCGGTGCAGGTCGTTGCTGCCCTCGACGATCTGTAGCACCTTGCTGTCCCGGAGGAAGCGCCCGACCCGGTAGTCGGGCGAGATGCCGTAGGCGCCGTGAACCTGAACCGCGTCGCCGGCACAGCGGAAGGCGACGTCGCTGGCGTACATCTTGGCCATGCTAGTGAGCTGGCGGGCGCGTTGGCCGGCGCAAAGCGCCTCGGCGCACTCGCGCACGAGCAGGCGCGCGGTGCGGACGCCGACGGCCATGTCGCAGATCTTCGACTGAACGATCTGGAGGTCCGCGATCGGCGCCCCGAACACGACCCGCTCGCTCGCGTAGGCCACCGTGTCGTCGAGGCAGGCCTGGGCGACGCCGACGCTGCGCGCGGCGACGCCGAGCCGCCCTCGCTCGACGGCGGTCATCGCTACCCGAAATCCCTCGCCCTCCGCGGCAAGAACCGCCTCCGCGCCGACGCGCACGTCGTCCAGGAAGACGTCGCCCGTAGACAGCGGGCGGAACCCGAGCTTGTTCTTGTACGGAGCGAGCTTCAGGCCGGGCGTGGGAATCGGGATGATGAACGCCGTGATGCCTCGGCGGCCTGCCCGCCGGTCGCGGGTGGCGAACGTCAGCAGGTACGACCCGATCGCCAGGTTCGAGATCCAGGCCTTCGCACCGTTGATCACGAACTCGTCGCCCTCGCGCCGATACGTGGTCTGCATCGCGGCCACGTCGCTGCCCGACTGCGGCTCGGTCACGCCCGAGGCGCCGAAGATGCGGCCCTCCGCGAGCGGGCGCAGCCAGCGCTCCTTCTGCTCGTCGGTGCCGTACCGCTCGATGGCCGCGCCGGTCAGGCCCGACGGCATCGAGAGCAGTGTGCCGACCACGTGGCAGGTTCTGCTGACCTCCTCGATCACCTCGGCGAACGTGACGTAGTCGAGCCCGAGTCCGCCCCACTTCTCCGGGATGACCCCTCCGAAGAATCCGAGCTCCGCCATCCGGCTCAGCAGATCGACCGGAATGTATTCGCCCTCGTCGTACTCCTGCACGCGCGGCCCGATCTCATTCCGCGCAAATTCGCCAATCACCTCGACGATCGCGCGTCGGTCCGCCACAGCCGACTGCGTTTCCAACCGCATGATGCGTAACATTATCATAGATTGCATGTGCTCGTGCAGCCCCCGTCGATCATTTATCTGGACTTCCGGATGGTGTCCAAGACCAAGGGCAGCAAGAAGTGGCGAGTCCGCCGGGCCACCGAGGACGAGGTCGCCTGGAGGCTCGCCAACAAGAAGATCTGCCACCTGTGCAGCTAGATGGCTGACCTAATGAATCTCGACGCGTCCGAGGCGGAGCGGATCGACCGGACGTTGCTCAGGGTGATCGCCGATACGGCGGACAGGATCCGCTGGGCGGAGCAGCACACCGATATGGCGGAGACGATCCGCCGGGCGGAGTCCGCGCAGCGTGCGGCGCTGAAGATCGCGTGGGCTCGCGGGGTCTCGCCGCGCCTGTTGGCCTCGGCGCTCGGCGTCTCGCAGACCGAGCGGCGGGACAACTGACCTTACGCAGCGCGAAGTAACGAGGAGGAAATTGCTTGTGTACTGGCTCTATGAGAGGAAGCAGTTGAGCAACGGGACACATGTCTACGAGCATCGCGTGAGTCAGCCTCTGGCCGGGAACAAGAAGGGGCTCTTTTCCGTGCCTACAAGAAGCTGTCCAAGGCGGGCGACGGGCTGTGGTACGCCTCAAAGAGAGAATTGCTGTCGATACTTGAGTGCGCACCCGAGACTCACGCCCTGGTGATCGACACCGCACCTTTTCGCGCGGGCGTGTGTCTCCACGAGATCCACGCGGTGGCTGGTTTCACTTCGGCGACCGTTACGAGGTGGCCGGCGATAGCGCGTAGCTGGGACATGCTGCGGTCGCGAAGCGCTCGTGCTGCGAAACGCTCGCTCCCGGAGGCAGTCCGAAGGTCCGCGCCGTCAGCTTCACCCACAGGGCAACCACAGCCGAAGGCCCGGCGTCGTCACCGCCCCCAGCTACGCCGCGAGTCCCTCGTTGTATTGCTCGATGAATGCGTTCAGCCCGTCGGGATCCGCCAGGTCGACCCCCGCCTTCTGCGCGGCGACCGCGAACGTTTTCGCCGGCCCCCACGCCTCGGGGTCGTTGACCGTCTCAAGCATCTCGCCGCGGAACTCTCGGACCGCTCCGACCGCCTCCTCGAGCGGCGCGGTGGGCACGCCTCGCATCCGGGCGGCATAGCGGACCCAATCAGGCAGCACCTCGGCCACCCGCTCGAAGAACACCGGCTCACGGGCGACCTTGCGGGCCAGCCAGCTGGTCATGAAGATCTCGACGACGACCGCGCTCCAGCGCAGCGCGCCACCATGGTTGTAATCCGCGCCGAACCAGATCGCGGTGCTGACCACGTCCTCGGCGTGCGCGTCGCCCTGCCAACGATTGCCCTCGGGTGAGGCGAGAAAGTCGGCGATCAGCCGCTCGCGTTCCTCGACCGAGACCTCCTCATAGTCCTCGGGCAGCTCGAAGCCCTCAGGCAACAGCCGAATCCTTGCGTCGATCAGCGCCCGGAGGGCACGGACGTCCTTATCGACCGCCGGCTCGTAGGTGTGATCGAGCATGTACAGCGCAGCTTCGACCCGGGCACGAGCCTCGGCCAGGTCGAGTTCGCGGAGTGCCAGCCCAACGCCGTTGTGAGCCCGTGGACGCAGCTTGCTACAGACCTCGATGAGCGGGCCGGCAATGAATGCGTCCTTTACCAGACCACCCATGTTGTGGTCGATGTAAATCCCGACCGTATGCCGCTCACCGCGGGACAGGGCGAACTCGATGAACACGGTCACCCCATCATCGAACGCCTCCTCGTACATCAACTCGGCAGCCACCGACTCGGACCGGCCCAGCTCCCCGAACCACGACGGTCCGGGCACCCCGCGGGCGACGAGCCGGTCGGCCGCGGCTCTAGCTCGCTGCGCGTACTCCGGATTGCCGACAGCGCTCAGCGCCCCCAGCGCCGCCAGCGCTTTCGGCGAGCCCTTGCGCTCGAGCGCGCGGAGGAGCGCCGGCAGGAATACATCCTCGGCATCGCCCTCGATCAGCTGCGTTCCCCGCCACATCGCTACCAGCTCTGAAGCCCAGCATTCCGCCTCGAGCCCGTCCTCAAGCTGCGCCACGCTTCGGAGCACCGTCGGCACCAGCCCGTCCATCATCTGAGCCAACTCTCGATCCAGCGCGCCACCGCCGCGGTCGCCGCGATCCGCCTGCCGCTTCGCCCGTCGATCCTGCTGTCTACGCCGCTTCTCGCTCATGCGCCGCAGCCTAACCCGAGCCCCGGCGGAACCGGCTCCCTCACGCGCGCAGCGGCTCCAAGGAAGCGAACTGGCCGATCGAGAGCTCGCACGCCGCCGAAGCGGCGTTCGCGGCGGGGCTCCGAGCGCCCCGCTACAAGCGAGGCCGAACCACCGATCAGAGCGAAGCCGTGCCCACGCGCCCGTCCGCAGCTAGCCGGCACGTTCGCCGTGGACACCAGGCTTCAGCTGCTCGAGCGCGTCCAAGCGCTCAACCGGGTCCTCCGGGGCCAGCTGACCGCTGCGACCGACGGCGCCCGCAGCCCCACCCGGATAGATCCCAAATACCTCCGCGGGGCCGCCGAAGCAGTTCTTGACCGCTGCCAAGAAGGCGGGGATCGATCTCGAGCTCCAGGACGCACTGAAACCGTTCGTGGCGGGCTGGAACGCACGCGGCGCGGCCGGCTGACCGAGCCGCGCCTGCTCTGTCGGCTACTGCCCGCAGCAGTGCTTGTACTTACGCCCGCTGCCGCAAGGGCACGGATCGTTGCGGTTGACTCGAGCGTTTCGCCGCTGAGGCATCGGGCTGGCCGCCGGCTCGGGAAGCCCGTTGATGCGCGCGGACGCCTTGCCGATCGCTCGCCATCCCGCCGGGTTGCTTGCCCGGGCTTGGGCGATCCGCAGCCCGGTGACGTCTTCCGCACCCGCTCGGTGCTGTTCGCACATCGTCTCCCGAGCCTCGGCGAGGTCGCCGGGGAATCCGAAACGGACCCCCGCGCAGGCGGGACAGCTCGCATGCGGAGCGTCGGTCGGCGAAAGCGCGACCTTTGACCGATCGAAGTCAACGGGACCAAACGCGTCTTGTACGAGGTCCTGGATCGCGCCGAGGCCGATCGGCTCCCATCTCATCTGCGGGAGTGTCATCGCTGGGGTCCCGAGCCGCCGTTGGTCGTTCTCTGGCGAGAGGAGACGCGGAGTCTGTCCGCGGGAGGCAAGCTCCGGATAACCGCCGGCGAGGACGATTCCCTGGCAGCGGACGGCCCCCAGCAGAGCCGTCTCACAGAGCGGCCCGACCGCCGTCGCCACGTCCCCACCGGGCGCTGCCAGCCGACGCTGGACCTCGCCGAGCGTGACGTACATGGGGAGCTCCAAGTCGTCGCCGTCCCCGTTGGATGTCGCCCACGCGGTGCCTCGGTCCGGAAGCCACTCAAGTGGGTCGCGGGTGATTACAAACAGCCTCAATGCGGCAGCGAGTTGAGCCTCGACCCCCACCAGGTCCTCCCACTCGGCGGCGAACTCCAGCAGCGCGTAGTCGTCCTCGGGCGGGGCGGCAAGCAAGGCGAGCGCGTCAGCCAGATCCGGTGGAGACGCCACAACACGAGCCTAGCGCCTGTCGCGGATGCCGGCCGGCCTCTCCGGACTCACCGTGGCGCCGCAGCGCCGAGCCAGGTCGTAGCAGACCGCGCCGGATCAGCCGCTACTGTCGCGGCGTGTCATCCGACCCTCTTGTAGAGGAAATTGGTAGGCGGCTGTCTGAGGTTGCACCCGCCCGATCGCGGGTTGTCCTGTTCGGCTCACGCGCCCGGGGCGAATCACGTGCCGGGTCGGACGTCGATGTGCTCGTCATCGAGCCGTCCGTGGCCGACCCATTCCACGAGTCGGTCCGATTGCGGAGGGCCCTGCGAGGACTCGGAGTCCCAATCGATGTCCTGGTGTTCGCAGCCGACGAAGCCGAGCGGCGATCGGCAGTCCGGGGGACCGTCATAGAGCGGGCGCTTCGCGAAGGACGGGTACTGGTTGACCCCTGAGGAGTTCGAAGAGGCAGGACGGCTGCTCAAGGCGGGCCGCTCGGATCTGCGTGCCCTCGAGGCGCTCGCCGCGGATCCCAAGCAGGAGGATGACGTCGTTGGATTTCACGCGCAACAAGCGGTGGAGAAGTCGCTGAAGGCCGTGATCATTACGCTGAGCGCCGACCTGCCATTCACGAATGACCTCAGCTTCCTGCTCGACATACTGGGTGAGCAGACGGTTTCTGTTCCGGATCCGGTCGCCCACTCCGACTGGCTCACGCCCTGGGCTGTGGCAGCGCGCTACGGGGCTCGCCCGACGGCGTCTCTTGACCGCAGCGGCGCCCTCGACGTCGCCCGAATGACGGTCTCGTGGGCGAGTGGCATCGTAGAGAGCGGGAGCGCCGGGGCCCAACCCTGATCCTTGATGGAAGTCACTCCGAGGTGGTCAGCCCGGGTCAGGCGACGGGGCGCAGCCGCTTGTCAGGCGGGACGGCATAGCCGAGCCCGCGTACGGCTCGGCGGAACGCCGGCTCTCGGTCGGTCGGCACGAGCAGACGGTTGTCGCCAGCCGCGACGCACAGGCCGCGCGTCTTGGCGCCGTTGGCGAGCTGCGCAACGAGCGCCGGGTCGTTGCAATCGATCACCCGCATCGCGCCTCGGTCGACGAACCGTTGCGTTCGCTGTTCGACGTCGACCAGGAGATCCGCGACCGCCGGCGGAAGCGGCGTGGCGCTTCGCACCTCGAAGAACTCACGGACCGCCGCGATCGCGTCGCCCTGCTCGACCAAGGCCAGCAGCGTCCCGCGATCAACTTTCCAGGTGCGCTCGCCGGTCCTCTGCGCATACCTGTCCAGCGCGACCTGGTCGGGGAACGTCGGATCGGTCGCGACGATCTCGAGGTTCGACTGGATGACGAACGCGGGGTGCGCCTCGACCTCCGGCGGTTCGTACGCATCTGCGACGCCGAGGGCGTACGCACCCAGAGCTGTCAGCCGGATGTGGGTGAGGCCGTCGTAGCGGCTCAGGTACTCGAGATGGTCGGTGCCCCACTGGTTGTGGAAGTCGAGCCGGGCGTAGTGCGGTTGCACGTAGCCGACGTCGATCAGGCCCAGCGTCGCCGCGTACTCGAACAGCAGGCACAGCGCGTAGCGCGCCTGGAGGATATTCCAGCCGCCGTAGCCGTCGTAGCCGAGGCTGCCGTGTTCGCGATCGGTGATGTAGAGGTGCCAGTGATCTCGTGTCACCTCAAAGTCATGGCCCGCGGCGCGTATGTATCGGAACAGCTCGTTGACATCGACCCAGCGGGCGACCGGACACTCGGCCAACGCGTCGGCGATCGCCTGACGGCGCGTCGGCACCGCAGTCAGTCCGCGCTTGCCCTTACCGGTCTGTCCCTTGATCACGTCGATCCGGGAAAGCTCATCGAGGATCTTGGTGCCAAGCCATCGGTCCCACACCATTCCAATCACTTCCGGCGCCGGTGCCACGAGCGCTCGGGAGCCCGCCCGCGTCAGGCCAAGCCGGGATCCCTGCAGCTGGGCAAGTCCCGCGGCCTGGACCAGCATCGGCCACGCGAACGCCTTGATGGGGCCCACGATCCCCTCGGGATACGGCTCGCCGCCCTGGAGCGCGGCGGCGACCGCGCGCATGGCGCCGGCCGTCGGACGGCGCGTCCGGTCGCTCGCCGACACCTTGCCGGACTCGATCAGCCGTAGCACGCCCCGCAGGTCGTCGAGTGCGGCCCGCTCGGTCTCGCGCACCGTGAGCGGTTCATCCTCGATCTCGTCCGGCGGCTCGTCGACCGTCGCCAGCGTGGCGCGCCGCGGCGGGGGGACGAACTCCTGCAGGCGCTCACGCAGGTCGTCGGGCATCGCGCCCGCGTACAGGAGCAGCGACAGAGCCGAGCCGCCGTCCGGCACAGCGCCGTACTTGGCGCGGAAGTGCGCGGCGTCCAGGAACCTCGACGAGCCGTGGACAACCTCAGACACGGCGGCCCGCTCGAGGTCATCCAGCCGCTGCCACAGCTCGCGCAGCACGTCCTGGCGCCCGAGCCGGTCGCTCACCAAAGCGACCAAGTCGCCTTTGCGGGGCGGAACGAGACCGTTCGACACGTACGCGCCCATTGCTTTGAGCTCGTCAACGCGGAGGGCGTTGAGGGCGCCGGCGACGGTCACGGTCAAGTCTTCGGTTGTGTAGCGCGGCACGATGGCTCCTCGGTGGCACGCGGGCCGGTTTTCGGTAACGAGGTCACAGCGTGACGCGGCGGTCGGACGGGGCCCGCTCTGGTGCCCGGCACCGTCCGAGCCTCGGGTTAGCTTGCGCCCACATGTCGGGACCAGCGATCGTCCAGAGCGACCGGACCGTGCTGCTCGAGGTGGCTCATCCGGAGTTCGAGCGGGCGCGGACGGCGCTCGCGCGCTTTGCTGAGCTCGAGAAGAGTCCCGAGCACATCCACACCTACCGGATCTCGGCTGTGTCGTTGTGGAACGCGGCCGCGACCGGCTTGCGCGCGGACGACATCGCGACGACGCTCGTCGAGCTCTCGCGCTACGACGTCCCCCAGGCGGTGCTGGCGGACGTGCGCGATCTCTGCGCACGGTACGGGCGGCTCCGGCTCGTTGAGGGCCAGGCCGGCCTGCTGCGGCTGGTGGCCGACGAGCCGGCGCTGCTGTCCGAGGTGGCGCGGGCCGAGCCGGTGGCCAAGCTCCTGCGGGGACGACCGAGTCCGAGCGAGGCGACCCTCGCCGCGCCGGCGCGCGGGCCACTCAAGCAGGCGCTGATCGAGCTCGGGTGGCCGGTCGAGGACCTGGCGCCGTACGAGGACGGAGCCACGCTCGCGATTGCGCTGCGCGACGAGCTCGACGTCCGGCCCTACCAGCGGCAGGCAGCGGGCGCCTTTGCGGCTGCGGGCGCCGGCGTGGTGGTATTGCCGTGCGGCTCGGGCAAGACGATCGTCGGGCTCGCCGCGATCGCGGCCCAAGGCGCCGAGACCCTGATCGTGACGAGCAACTCCGCGTCGCTGGCCCAGTGGCGCGACGAGCTCCAGCGGCACACGACGGTGGCGCCGGAGGCCATCGGCGAGTACTCGAGCCAGGCCAAGGAGATCCGCCCGATCACCCTGACGACGTACCAGATGCTCACGCACCGGCCAAGGCGCGACTCCGGTTTTCCCCATCTCGACCTGTTCGAGCGGCGGGAATGGGGCCTGGTGATCTACGACGAGGTTCACCTGCTGCCGGCGCCGGTGTTCCGCGCCACCGGGCGGATTCAGGCTCGCCGGCGACTCGGCCTGACCGCGACGCTGATTCGCGAGGACGGCGCCGAGCCGCTGGTCTTCTCGCTCGTGGGCCCGAAGCGCTACGACATGGCATGGCGCGAGCTCGAGGACGCCGGCTGGATCGCGAGCGCTGAGTGCACCGAGGTGCGCGTTCCGCTGGCGGCCGAGGCGAGGATGGAGTACGCGCTCGCCGAGGAGCGCGAGCGGTTCGGCCTCGCGAGCCGGAACGCCGCCAAGGACGGGCTTGTCGAGGCGGTGCTGGCCCGGCATCCGGGCGCGCAGGCGCTGGTGATCGGCTACTTCGTCGGACAGCTCGCGCGGATCGCCGAACGGCTCGGCGCACCTCTGATCACCGGCAAGACGCCGCGCCACGAGCGCGAGGCGCTCTACGCCCGGTTTCGTGCCGGCGAGCTGCCGGTGCTGTGCGTCAGCAAGGTCGCGAACTTCGCCCTCGATCTGCCGTCGGCAAGCGTGGCGGTCGAGGTGTCGGGCACCTTCGGCTCTCGCCAGGAGGAGGCACAGCGGCTCGGCCGGTTGCTGCGGCCAAAACCGGGCGAGAACCGGGCGTGGTTCTACACGATCGTTTCCCGCGAGACGATCGAGCAGGACTACGCTCACCGGCGGCAGCTGTTCCTCGCTGAGCAGGGCTATCGCTACACGGTGCTCGCACCCGAGGAGCTGACAGCCGTCCCGATGCGGCGCGCGGCGTGAACGAAGCGGACCTCGCCAGCCTCCTCGCCGCCGCACCGCCCGCGCATCGGCGCACGGTCGCGACCACGCTCGGGTTGCCGCCGGCGGCGCCGGCCGAGGCGATCGCCAACGCTCTCCGGGATCCCGATCGGATCGTCGCCATCGTACGCGGGCTTTCGCCGTCTGCGCGATACCTGGCCGCCGAGGCCGCTTGGCTCGGGGAGGCGGTGGTCGAGGAGAACTGGGCGAGCCGTCGCCCTTCCAACGCCGCTGCCGAACTCGAGCGCCACGGCTTGGCCTTCGCGTTCGAGGACTCGTACTGGCTCAAGCACTTCGTGCCGACCGAGCTGCATCCGCTTCTCGCCGACGCGCTCGCCGCCCCGTACGCGCGCGACATCGCCGCCGCTGACGCGGAACGGTGGCTCGACGCGCCGTTGCAGCTTGCGCACGACATCGCGTCGCTGTGGGCTTACCTCACACGCTCGACGGTGCGGGTGAAAACCGACGGTGGCGTATATAAGCGGGACGTACCCAAGCTAGTCGGCGCGCTGCCGCCGCTCGCGCTGCACGATGGCGACGAATTCATGGGCGGCCTGCGCCTCAGTTTCGTGCTCGCGGTGCTGGCCGAGGAACGGCTGGTCCGGGTTCGCGTAAACGATCTCCCGTCCTCCGACGAGCGGCGTGAACTTGCGCCGGCGAGCAACCCAGCCGCGCTGCTCGCGGCCGACGCGGAGGATCTGCGGGCGAGGCTGTTGCGCCACGCCCCTCGTGTCCCACTGGCCAGCCCCGCGCTGGCGTTGGCGAACGCGCTTGCACCGGGGGCGACGGTGGACCTCGCGAGCTTCGGTGCGGCGCTGAGAACGCTGTTGGACGATGCCGCCGTGGAAGTTCCCGAGGCGACCGACTTCAGCCTTGGGCTGGGCGGCTTGCACTTCCCGTGGCTCGTCGGTGCGGTCTCGCTCGGGGTAAATCACGACGGCCTGCCGACCGCGGTTCGAGCCCCGACCGCCTCGATCGGTGCCGCCGGGCGGCTCATATGTCAGTCGAACTTCGAGCTGATCGCGCTGTCGCCCCCGACTCCGGCTCAGCGGCTCGTCTTGGCGCTCGTGTCCGAGCCGGTCCCTGATCAAGCGCACGTGTTTCGGATTACGCGGCGGTCGGTCCAGGCGGCGCAGCGAAGCGGCGTGCTCGAGGGCGGCGTCATCGCGGCGCTCGAGCGGCTCGTGGGGGAGCTGCCGCAGAACGTCGCGCGCTCTATGGCGGATTGGACGTCGTCGGTGCGTCGGCCGCTACGCCTGCGTACGGCGATGATGGTCGACGCCGGCGATCCGGGCACCGCGGACGAAGTCGCCGGCGAGCTCGGCGCGTATGTGGTGGAGCGACTCGGTCCGTCTCACCTCGCGATCCGATCCGACGACGTGCGCGCCGTCGAGGCGGCGCTGCGTCGTGTGGGGCGCGAGCTCGATCCGTGGGTCGACCGCGTGTCTGGGGGTTTGCGTGACCGCGAGCCGACGCGGACCGAGACCGAGGTGACGTGGCAGCCTGACACGGGCAACGCGCTGCCGGCAGGCAAGCAAATCTCATCGCTTGATGCAGTCTCCGCGGTCCCGAGGCCGCAACCGACGCAGTTACCCGCGGGGGCGGTGGGGACCGGCGGTGTCGCCGATGGTCCCGATTGGCAGAGCGATCCGGCCGAGGCGGTGCTCGATGCGATCGAGCGCGGCACCGACGTGTTGATCGTATACGCCGGCGCTCGGGGCACGACGTTGCGCCAGATCACGCCGCATACCGTCGAGGGCGCGGCCGTGCACGCGTACTGCCACATGCGCGGTGAAGAGCGGTCGTTCTGGCTGGCTTCGATTCAGGAGGCCGTGCCGCTCGACTGAGGGCTGCGGCGACAGTGCGACTCCGCTCTAGGCTATGACCAAAACTGAATCTTGTACGCGCATCTCGCCTGCAAAGCAACGAACGACGTGACTCACCTGATGGCGTTGTACACGTCGAGCCTCCACTCCTACAGTCCGTTCAGGTGGAACGGCAGGAATCCTCCGCCGGCGACTTCGCCCACCGCCTGGGTCTCGCTCATCGGAGCGATGCCGCCCGCGGGGTTGTAGCTCGTGTTGCCGCCGGACTCGAACCAGGTACCGAGGATGTTGATGATCACATGGCCCTGGTTGCCGGGGAGCGGTCGATCCCACATCGTCACGTAGTGGCCCACGCCAAACTGGACGCCGGGCTGACCGGGCAGCGTGACCGTGGTCTGATTGCCGAAGCCGGGGTAAACCTGGTCGAGCACCCAGGAGACGAACCCTGAGCAGTCCGTGCCGGCGCGCCTCAGGTCGGCCGCGGTGTGCCCGAACGAGTCATGGTTGGCCTGCGAGTACGGGCCACCCACGGCTGAGTATGCGGCGAGGAGCATCTTTACTGCGCCGGCCAGTCCGGTCTGTCCGTTGCCGGCAGGTCCATTCTGTCGGGTGCCGGCGAGCAACATGTCCGCGCTTGCGTGCGCGTCGTCGCGGATGATCTTGGCGCGTTGCATGACGTCGACCGTGTACCAGGTGGCCTGGTTGTAGGCGTAGATCGCCGCGGGCAGGTTGTGCGCGGCGCCGTTGGCCGCGAGGTAGTGCGCGGCAGAGAAGATCGCATCAGGCAGGCTGTGCGGGTTGGGCCGGCTCAGGCCGTCGGCGGCGACTCCGTACTGCCGCCACGTCCGGGGGGTGAACTGCATCCACCTCATCGCGCCGGCCGAGGAGGTGTTCCGACCGCCTCCGTGGCTCGTGTCCATCCAGTTGATCGCTGCGAGGATCTGCCACGGGACGTGGTAGCGCGCGGCGGCGGCCTGGTAGATCGGGATCAGGAACGCCGCCGGCTGGTTGCCCTTGGCGACCGGGGAGGAGGCACGGCTGAGCACGGCGATGGTGACCGGGTCGAGGTTGAGTCCTCCGGCGAGCGACGCACCCGTGCTCGCGGGCGCATGCTCGCTGATGATCTGGGCGCGCTGCATAACCTCAACCACGTACCAGGTGGCGTGGTTGTAGGCGTAGATCGCTTTGGGCAGGTTCTGCGCGGCGCCGTTGGCCGCGAGGTATCTGGCGGCGGCGAAGATCGCGTCCTGCGGGTTGTATGGGTTCGGCTGTCCGCTCCCGTCGGCGGCGACTCCGTACTGCTGCCAGGTCCCGGGCATGAACTGCATCCATCCCATCGCGCCGGCCGAGGAGATGTTCAGATTCGCACCGTAGTCCGTTTCGACCCAGTTGATCGCCGCGAGGATCTCCCAGGGGACGTGGTAGCGCGCTTCGGCGGCCTTGTAGATCGGGATCAGGAACGCGGGCGGTTGGCTGTCGGTGGCGAGCGAGGAGGAAGCCTGGCTGAGCGCGGCGAGGGTGGCTGGATCGAGGTGGAATCCCGCGGGCCCCGCGGATCCAGCAACGGCCGCCCCTCCGCTTGCCTGGCTGTGGCGGTGCGACGGGCCGTGTGAGGTGTCGGGCCGGTCGTCGTGCACGCTCGCGCCGGAGTGGGTGTGTTGCGTCCGCTTGTCATGGGTCCCCGGCGCGCTCGGGTGGGGCGGATGGTGGCGGTGATGGCGGTGGTGAGGGGGGTGGTGGTGGCCGTTCTGACCGGAGGCGACGCGATGGGTCGGGCCGGTTGGGTGAGAGTTCTTGGACTCGCCGGCCGCGGTGGGAACCACCGATTGGAGCAGCGGGCTGCACTGGGGGGATGACACCGGATTGTGACTCGACACTGCAACGGTTTTCGGGTGGCGCCGAGCAGGCGGCACAGCGTTTTCGTCCAGGCCCGCGTCGGTCGTCAACGAGGCTTTCGTGTGCGTGCCGGCGGTGGACGGGGTTCGTTGCCCACTGGCCGCGCGGTGCGCTTTCGGTGTCGGCCCGGGAGTGCACTGCGTCGACTTGGGCGACGCCAACGTGGCGGGCTTGATCATCGCGGCCTTGTGCGGGGCGGGATGCGCCAGCACGGAGGCGGATGCGATTGCGACCGCCGACCCGGATGGCGCCGCGACGGCGAGGCCTGCGGCGAGCGCGACCAGGTGCCGGCGGACCCTGGCGCGGGTCAGGCGGACGCGAGAGCGTCGACGGACAGCAGGTGGGGAGCAGGAAGCGCGATCGGCGCTCGACCGTCCGCTGTCAGCGAGAACACCGCGTGCGGGTACTCCACGACTTCCAGAGACACCGCGAACTCGACTCGCCACAACAGCGAGCTAGGCGAGTCGATCAGCCGGGCGCTCGCGCCAGGCGGAGCGATCCTGCTCGCGCAAGGCGCATAAGCGCTACTGAACGTATCGTTCTCCACGAGCAGCAGCGGGTCGGCCGGAACGCCGAGCTCGGGGTCCACGGTTGCCAGCAGTTGCAGCGCGGCTGGGTGATGCCGCCGACGTTGGTACTCGAACTGCTCGACCGCCAGCCACGGCATCATCACCGGGACGGCATGTCCGGTGTGTCCATTGATGCGCGCGACACTCGCGTCGAGCCACGCGCGCTCTCGCGAGGAGGATGACACACGTATTGAATCGGCCGGTCGCCTAGTTACCTTTAGCGATTCTTGGGTTCGTCTTACACGCGAACTTGCGTGCAAACCGAACGAAGGCGCGACTCACCTAATGGCGTTGTACACGTCGAACATCGGCAGGTACATGGAGATGACCATGAACCCGACGATCCCGCCGACGACCACGATCATCGCCGGCTCGAGGATCGAGGTGAGGGCCTTGACGGCCGCCTCGACCTGCTCCTCGTAGAACTCGGCCACCTTCGCCAGCGTCGCGTCGAGCGCGCCGGTCTCTTCGCCGACGCGGACCATGTTCGTGATGAGGGCGGGGAAGATCGGTTCCTTGGCAAGCGCGGCATGGATCGTGCCGCCGCCCTGAACGGACGTCCGGACGCCGGCCATCGCCCGCTCGACGACGGCGTTGCCCGCGGTGCGCCCCGTGACGTCGATTGCCTCGAGCATCGGGACACCGGCGCTGACCATCGACGCGAGCGTGCGCGACCAGCGCGCGAGCGCGATCTTCTGCACGACCGAGCCGATCTTCATCGGCGCCTTGAGCTTCGCGCGGTCCCACACGGGCCGTCCCGAGCGCGATGACTTCCAGCGGCGAAAGCTCTCCACGATCGCGGCCACGCCGAGGATCACGAGATACCACTGGTGACGCAGGACGTTTGACGCTGACATCGTGTATCGCGTCAGTGCCGGCATCGAGCCGTTGAACTCCTTGAACACGCCTGCGAAGACCGGGACGATGAAGATCAGCATCGCGCGTCAGCACTCCGATCGCGACCGTCATCACAACGGCGGGATACACCATCGCGGAGCGCACCTGGCGCCTCAGCCGGCTCTGCGCGTCGAGCTGGTCGGCTACGCGCACCAGGACGCTCTCCAGGAAGCCGCCGGTCTCGCCGGCGCGGATCATCGACACGTACAGCGGGGAGAAGATCTTCGGATGGCGCTCGAGTGCGGCAGAGAGAGACTTGCCCGACTCGATGTCCTGGCGCACGGCCACAACCGTGGCCTTCAGCCGCGGATTCTCGGTCTGCGCCTCGAGCACCATGAACGCCCGCAGCAGCGACAGCCCGGAGGAGATCATCGTCGCGAGCTGACGGGTCATCATCGCGACGTCGTCCAGCTTCACGCGGGCGAAGCGGTCAAGCGACAGCTCCATCGACTTGCCCTTGAGGTTGACCTCGAGCGCGATCAGCCCGCGGGTGCGCAGCGACTCGACCACCGCCGCCGGGGACACGGCCTCGACCTCGCCCTTGACCTTCGCGCCGGCGGCGTCGACCGCGCGGAATGCGTAGGTGGCGCTCATCGCCCGAACTGGCGCGCCGTTGCCGGAGGCCATCATCGCTCCGTAGCCGTCGTCCATCAGACGTGCCAGTTCGGCCGGGCTCGAAGCCCGGCGCCGCGCCAGATCGCGCGTGATCTTGCCGGCCTGCACCAGCTCCGCCAGCGCCGTGTCCATCGTCTGCATTCCGTGCTCACGGCCGGTCTGGATGGCGGAATAGATCTGGTGCGTCTTGCCCTCGCGGATCAGGTTGCGCACCGCGGGGGTCGGCACGAGCACCTCGACCGCGGCGACGCGTCCGGCGCCGTCGGCGGTCGGGAGGAGCTGTTGGGCCACGATGCCCTGCAGCGCGACCGACAGCATCACCCGCACGTGTTGCTGCTCGTGAGGCGGGAAGACGTCGATCACACGGTCGATCGTCTGCGGCGCGTCCTGCGTGTGCAACGTCGCGAGCACGAGGTGCCCGGTCTCGGCCGCGGTGAGCGCCACCGAGATCGTCTCGAGGTCACGCATCTCGCCGACCAGGATCACGTCCGGATCCTGCCGCAGAGCCGCTCTGAGCCCTTCGGCGAAGCTCGTGGCGTCGCTGCCCAGCTCACGCTGGTTGACCAGGCAGCGCTTGTGGCCGTGAAGGAACTCGATCGGGTCCTCGATCGTGAGGATGTGCTCGTCGCGGGTGGCGTTGATGACGTCGACCATCGCGGCCAGCGTCGTCGACTTTCCCGATCCCGTCGGGCCGGTGACGAGCACGATGCCGCGTGGCCGCGTGGCCATCTCGCCGACCGCGGACGGCATGCCGAGCTCATCCAGGGAGCGGATCCGCTCGGGGATCAGCCGCAGCGCCGCCGCGACCGCGCCACGCTGGACATAGGCGTTGACGCGGAAGCGAGCGGTCCGCGGGACCGAATAGCCGAAGTCGACCTGCCGATTGGTCTCGAACTGCTGGCGCTGTGCGTCGCTCAGGATCGAGTAGACGATCTCGCGCGTGTCCTGGACGTCGAGCACGGGGAAGTCATCGAGCGCGTGCAGCTGTCCGTTGATTCGGATGGTCGGCGGAACGCCCGCCGTGAGGTGCAGGTCGGAAGCGTGACGCTCGAGCGTCGCCAGGACCATATCTGCGAAATCCACTGACATCTCCCTATACCTTTCGGCATCGAACACGTGCGTTACTTGAGCCACTACGTGCCTACCACGCGCACGACTTCGTCGATCGAGGTGACTCCGAGGCTGACCTTCTGAAAGCCGTCCTGCTTGAGCGTGCGCATCCCTTCGGCGACGGCGACCTCCGCGATCTGGTCAGACGCGGCCCGCCGCAGCGTGAGCTCGCGGATCGCGTCGCTGATCGGCATGACCTCGAAGATCCCGATCCGACCGCGGTAGCCTCCGTGCGCGCAGCGCGTGCAGCCGACCGCCTCATACGCCTCGAGGTCGTAGTCGGCGGGGAAGCCGGCACCGCGCAGGCTCGCCTGCGTCGAGCACGACGCGCCGCTTGCAGGCGGTGCACAGCACGCGCGCCAGGCGCTGGGCGGCGACGCAGCGCACCGACGAGGCGATCAGGAACGGCTCGATGCCCATCTCCACCAGTCGCGTGATCGACCCCGGCGCGTCGTTGGTGTGCAGCGTCGAGAGCACGAGATGCCCGGTGAGCGCCGCCTCGATGCTGATCTGCGCCGTCTCGCGATCGCGGATCTCCCCGACCATGATGATGTCGGGGTCGGCGCGCATCATCGACCGCAGTCCACTCGGGAAGCCGAGCCCGGCGCGCGGGTTGACCTGGACCTGAGTGATGCCCGGCAACTGGTACTCGACCGGGTCCTCGATCGTGATGATGTTCTTCTCAGCCGTGTTGAGGGTGTTCAGCGCGGCGTAGAGCGTCGTCGACTTGCCCGACCCCGTCGGCCCGGTGACCAGCACGGAGCCGTGGGCGTGCCGGATCGCGGCTTCGAATCGCTCTCGCTCGAGATCCAACAGCCCCAGCTTGGGCAGCTCGATCAGCGCGTTTGAGTGGTCGAGGATCCGCATCACGAGCGATTCACCGTGCACGCTCGGCAACGTCACCACGCGGATGTCGATCTGCGCGTCCGTCGACGGTCATCGCCAGGCGCCCGTCCTGGGGCAGCCGTCGCTCGGAGATGTCCAGATCCGACATGATCTTCATCCGCGAGACGACGCCGGCGACCATCCGCGGCGGGATCTGCGCAATCTCGTTGAGGACGCCGTCCACCCGGACGCGCACCCGCATCTCGCGCTCCCCGGGCTCGAAGTGGATGTCCGACGCGCGCTGTGCGACCGCCTGCGAGAGCACCGAGTGGACGAGCTTGATGATCGGCGTGTCGGCCGCCGCCTCGTGCAGGTCGGTGATCTCGAGGGGCTCCTCCTCCTCTTCCTGAACCGCCTCGCTCACCGCGCTGTCGACGCGCGTCATCTGCCTGATCACCGACAGAACGTCTTCGCGCGTCGCGACCGCCGGCCGCACGTTCATACCGGTCCGGATCTCGACATCGTCGATCGCGACGACGTTCGCCGGATCGACCATCGCGACCACCAGCGTCCGCTCGCCTTCGCGCGCCACCGGCACGAGCTCGCACCGCTTGGCGATGTCCAAAGGCAGCAGGCTGACCGCCGCCATGTCGATCCGGACCTGGGAAAGGTCCAGGAACTCGAGTCCCAATCGCTCGGCCAGGGCGCGGCTCAGCTGCTCGGGCGTGATCGCCCCCTGCTCCACGAGCAGCTGCTCGGGCGTCCTGCCGGCCGCTCGCGCGTCCTGCACCGCCCGCTCGACTCGCTCGCGCGAGGCGAACCCGAGCTCGACGATCACGTCGGTGAGGAAGCGCAGCGCGCCGCCGGTGCCCGTCGCGCGCGTGACCTCGCCGGCGTCGTAAGACGCATCGAAGATCGATTCGTCGTGGATGTCAGCCGCCAGGGTAAGTTCACCACGCATGCGTGATGACATCGGCAGTTAAACAGTTCCCCTTTAGCCCACCCGCACGTTCGTGCTGTGCGCTCGTATAGATGTCTCAGCCGCCTCAAGTCGCCCCGGCGCCTGCCGATAACTGGGACCGAGGGAACGAGCGCACGAGGACTGGAATGTCTCGCAGCGTCGGCGTTCCAGTACGCAAATTCCTATCAAGGAGTGTTACACCAGATGTTCCAACGTATTCGGAATCGCGCTCAGGAGCAGAAGGGTTTCACCCTCATCGAGCTCCTGGTCGTGATTCTCATCATCGGCATCCTTGCCGCCATCGCGATCCCGACGTTCCTCAACCAGAGGGGCAAGGCGCAGGACGCGCGCGCGAAGTCGCAGGTCAAGACCGCACAGATCGCGGAGGAGACGTACTTCACCGACAACAATGGTGCTACCACCGCGCACGGACGTCGCGGCACCTCACGGCGATCGAGCCGACGCTGGCTGCCCGGCAGCGGCTCGGACGCTCGGCGAGCCCGACGCTACGCCGTCGACGGCGGCTACAGCGCGACCGGTCGCACGGTCGACGTCACATCGAGCGTGGCGACACGTCGCGATCGCGTAACTCGACGGTACACGTAGCCGCACGTGCAACGTCCCGCACCTGCGTCGACACCGGCGGCGGCTGCACCGGTCACGTCGGCGGCACTGCCGTCGACGGCACCTGGTAGCACACCGGCTCAATCGGCCACTCTCTTGATCGGCCACTCTCAGCAGTAAGCGGCTGGTCGCCGGGCAGACATGACGTTCTGCCCGGCGGCCGGACGCCACCACACATCAATTCTCGCAGTAACCAACCCAAAATGTCTTCACCCGCCTTCATCATCACACTCGCCGCCCTCAGCGGTCTCTGCCTCGGTTCATTCGTGAACGTCGTGGCGTACCGCCTGCCGGCGGGAATGTCACTCGTCGCGCCGCGGTCGGCCTGCCCTCACTGCGCCTCCGCGATCAGGCCCTACGACAACGTTCCGGTGCTGTCGTGGCTGGTGCTCGGCGGACACTGCCGCGCGTGTCACGGTTCGATCTCGCGTCGCTATCCGCTCACCGAGGCACTCACCGGCGCGCTGTTCGTCGCCGTCGTCCTCGCGCACGGCGCGGACCGGACGATCTGGCTTTCAATGATCTTCGTCGCGGCGCTCGTGGCGATCACGCTGATCGATCTCGAGCATCGCATCATCCCCAACCGCATTCTCGCGCCGCTCGCGGTCGCCGCGATCATCCTCACGGCGCTGTTCGAGCCGCACCAGCTTCCCGAGCGGCTGATCGCCGCGGCCGCGGCCGGAGGGCCTGCTGCTCGCCGCCGCGCTCGCCTATCCCGGTGGCATGGGGATGGGCGACGTCAAGCTCGCCGCCGTCATGGGCCTCGTGCTCGGCCGCGCCGTCGCGCCGGCACTGATGGTCGCGCTCCTCGCCGGCACGCTCGTCGGCATCGGCGTGATCGCCAAGCGCGGAGTTCGCGAAGGCCGGCGCACCGCGATCCCGTTCGGCCCGTTCCTCGCGCTCGGCGGCCTTGTCGGCCTGTTCGCGGGCGACCTCCTCGTCAATGCCTACCTCCACGGGGTCTTCTCATGAGCCTCCTCACCAAACAGATCTCGATGCCGCGCCTGCCGTCCGTCCGGCTGCGGCCGCCGTCACGGCCGGCACCGGCGGTGACCGGCCTCGAGATCGGGATGACGCACGCGATTGCCGCGCAGGCCAAGCCGCGCGACGGCAGGATCGCGACCGAGCGCGCGGCCGCACGCGCCCTTCCGCCCGGCCTGGTGCGCGACGGCGTGGTGGTCGATCCCGGTGGCCTCGCTCGCGAGCTGAAGGAGCTGTTCGCCGAGCACCGCTTCGCCAAGCGCGTGCGCGTCGGCCTGGCGACGCAGCGAACGATCCTGCGCGTCGTCGACCTGCCGCCGCTCGAGGAGCGCGACATCGCCGCGGCGCTGCGCATGCAGGCGGCGGAGCAGATCCCGATGCCGCTCGACCGGGCGGTCATGGACTTCCAGACGGTCGGCCTCGTCGACACGCCCGCCGGACAGCGCCTGCGCGTCATCGTGGTCGTCACCGAGCGCGAAGGCGTCGAGCGGGTGCTCGACGCGCTGCGCCGCGCGGGGCTTCGCCCCGTGGGCATCGACGTCTCGATCTTCGCGCTGATTCGCGCGCTTCGGGATCACGAGGACGCCGGACGTCCAGTCCTGTACGCGCAGCTGGGCGACCTCGCGAACATCGCGATCGCCGAAGCGGGTGTGTGCCGCTTCACCCGGCTGGCGCCGCACGGCTTGGCGACGCTGCTGGAGCGGCTGACCGTCAGTGAAAAGCTGCCCGTCCACGAAGCGCTGGCGCTCCTCCAGTCGAGGGGCATCGAGCGCCCGCAAGACGAGATCGACGAACGCGGTTCTGGCGTTGACCGGCTGCTCGCGCGGACCGCGCAGGATCTGGGCTCGGACCTGCGCGCCGCCGCCGAGTTCTATTCGACGCAGTTTGGCTCCGCGCCGGTCACCACCGGCGTGCTCGCCGGTCCGCTCGCAACTCTGCCCGGCTTCATCGATAGCCTCGCGGCCGCATCGGGGCTCGAGCTCAGGAGCGGTGAAGTGACGCCGGCCGCCGAGGGCGCGCTGGGCGGCGTCGACCCGCGGCTGGCGCCGCTTGCCAGTGGCCTGGCGGTTGCGGAGGTGGTCGCATGAAGGCAGTCAACCTCATCCCCCGTGAGAACCGTACCCGCCGGGTCGCGGTCTCGACGAGCCCGCAGACGATCGCGTCTGCTGGCCGGGCTCGCGGTGGCGCTGGTGGCAGTCGTGCTCTACGTCTCTGCGGCCAACGCCGTGACGGCGCGACAGGGCGAGCTTGCTGCACCTCACCGCCCGCACGGCCCAGGCGCAGGCGCTCTCGAGCTCGCTCACGAGCAATGTCACCGCCGCCCAGCAGCTCTCGACCGAGGTTGCGACCGTCCGCCGGCTGGCGGGCACCCGTTTCCCGTGGCCGCGCCTGCTCGATCAGATCGGGCAGCTCATGCCGGCTGGGACGGCGCTCAGCTCGCTGCAATCGGGCGGCGCCCCGGGCAGCGCGGCCGGCACCGCCGGCAGCAGCACCGCCGGCAGCAGCACCGCTGGCAGCGCGGGCAGCGGCGCCTCGGCGCCGGCGAGCCTGCAGCTGGCCGGCTGCGCCACCTCGCAGTCCACGGTCGCACTGACGATGGACCGGCTGCGCGGAGTGTCGGGCGTCAGCGACGTCCAGCTCGCCTCATCGGCTGAGAGCTCAGCGAACGGTGCCTCGTCCGCAGGCATCACCACAAGCGCCGCCGGCGGTACGTGCAAGTACCCGGTGCAGTTCCAGATGTCACTGGTCTTCGGTGACCCGTCCGGAGCGGCAGCGAGCGCCACATCGACGACAGGAGTGAAGCCGATGACCCTGCGACCCCGTGATCGCGTGGTGCTCGTCGCCGTCCTCTTCCTGATCGTGGCCGGCGCGTTCTACATGCTCGTGCTGACGCCGGAGCGCCACAAGGTCAAGGCGCTGAACGGCAAGATCGTGACGCAGCAGCAGGCGCTCACCGCGGCGCAGCAGCAAGTGGCCGCCGGGCGCGCGGCCGGGGCGGCGCTGCGCGCCGCGCAGGCGCAGCAGGCGTCGGTCGACGTCGCCGTACCCGCGCAGCTCAACACGCCGGAGTTGTTGCGCGCGCTCGAGCGGGCCGCTACGGCCGCGCATGTCCAGATGCAATCGATCACCGTCGGCGCCGCGGCGAGCTCGACGCCGCAGTCGAGCGGCGCACCCGGCGGCACGACGTCGACTTCTGGCGCGGGCGTCCCGAACGCCACACAGGTCCAGCTCACGTTCGCCGGCGGCTACCTGGCGCTCGAGAAGCTGGTCCGCCGCCTGGACGGCTTCGTCGTGCTGTCTGGTAACCGCGTGCACGCGACCGGGCCACTCTTGAGTGTCAGCAGCGTGCAGATCAGCGGTACGCCAAACCTGGTGGCGCACCTCAACGCCAACATCTACCAGCGCCCGGCTGCGTCGGCTCCGACTGGTGCGACTCCGACCGGCGCGCCGACAACGGCGACGCAGGCCGCCATGAAGACGGAAGGCTGACTATGAGCTCGCTTCGCAAAGACCTGTTGGATCGCCGGTTGTGGCCACTTGCCGCGGTGCTGGTCGCGGCGCTCGTGGCGGTTCCGCTGCTCACCCTCAAGCATGCCGCCGCGAGCCCGACGCCCGCCGGAGCGGTCCCCCAGGTGTCGATCGCGGGTACTACCTCGGCCGCGGGGAAGGGAGCCGCGGCCGGTCCGCGGCGCCACGGTCGCGACCGGAACGGTGCGCGACCCGTTCGCCGCGGGAGCGATGCCTTCATCGACGCCCGTTGTGGCGGTGGCGTCGGCGTCGGCGCCGTCGTCGTCCGCGCCGTCATCCGCAGCCGCGACGACGAACGCCGCGACCGTGTCGCCGACGCCCGTAGCGGCGAGTTCCCCGGCGACGCCGGCGCCCCCGACGCAGGCGTCCGGGTCCGGATCGAGCGCGGCCACGACCAAGGCGACGGTGCCTGCGACGACCACCGGCAGGCCGGCGCAGCCGCGCGCATCCTTCAGTGTCGCCCGACGAGCCGATCGTGGACGATCTACGCAGTCGATGTGCGCGTCGGCGCCAACGCGAGCGCCCCGGTCCGTCGCGACGTTGCGCGGCTCACGCCATTTCCCTCCGCCAAGCGCCCCGAGGTGATGTACATGGGCGTCATGGCGGGCGGCAAGCAGGCAGCCTTTGCCCTGAACGGCAACGTCGGGCACGCGGGTCCAGGTGTCTGCCGGCCGAGCGTCCAAGTGTGCTCGGTCATCATGCTGCGCGCCGGTCAAACCGAGACGTTCACCGTTCCGATGGCCGGCGGCGGCCAGCAGCGGCTGGTCCTGCGCGTGGCCAAGATCCGGAGCCGCGTCACAGGGTCACACGCGGAGGCGTTCGCCGCCTACGAGCGGCATTCGGCGGCAGGCCTGTGCGATCTCGCGCTCGCTGAACCGATGTCCTACAGCCGGTCTGCCGGCACGCTGACCGGGATGGCCGGTGCGGCGTGCAAGGACCAGCCTGTAGCGGTCCCGTTCCCGTCCATCGCGCAGAGCTCATGAGCATCGATCTCTGGGCGGCGCTCCGCACGGTCGCCGAGCTGCAGGGTTCTGACCTTCACCTCAAGGTCGGCTCGCCGCCGATTCTGCGGGTCGACGGCAGGCTGCGACCGCTGGCGGGCGCCCCGTCGCTGGAGCCGGCGGACACCGAGCAGGCTCTGCATGAGATGCTGACGGATCCCAGCAGGCTCGAGGAGTTCGCCGCCGAAAACGAGGTCGACTTCGGGTTTGCGGTGCCGGGGGTGTCACGGTTTCGCGTGAACGCCTTCCGTCAGCGGGGGGCGATCTCGCTCGCCTGCCGCCTGATCCCCTTCTCCGTGGCCACGATCGCGGAGCTGGGCCTCCCCGACGCGGTCCGCGAACTGGCCGAGGAACCGCGCGGCATCGTGCTGGTCACCGGGACGACGGGCTCGGGGAAGTCGACCACGCTCGCGGCGATGGTCGACCACGTCAACACCACCGACGCGCGCCACATCGTCACGATCGAGGATCCGATCGAGTTCCTGCACGCCGACAAGCGCTCGATGATCAACCAGCGCGAGGTCGGGTCGGACACACACTCGTTCGCCCGGGCGCTGCGCCGCGTCCTCCGACAGGACCCCGACGTCATCCTGATCGGCGAGATCCGCGACGAGGAAACGGTTCGCACGGCGCTGTCGGCGGCCGAGACCGGACATCTGGTGCTCTCCACGCTGCACACGGTCGACGCCGGCGAGACGATCAACCGCGTCATCGACTTCTTCCCTCTCCATCAACACAAGCAGGTGCGTTCGATGCTGGCCGGCACGCTGCGCGGCGTGATCTCCCAGCGGCTGGTCCCGTCCACCGATGGACGCCGCGTCGCGGCGCTGGAGGTGCTGCGGACGACGGGGCGCATACGAGACGCGATCGTCGACCCCGACCAGACGGTGCGCCTCAAGGAGATCATCTCGGAGGGCGCCTACTACGGCATGCAGACCTTCGATCAGGCGCTGTTCGCGCACGTCGGCGCCGGCCGCGTGACTCGCGAAGCCGCACTCGCCGTCGCCAGCAGCCCGCAAGACTTCAAGCTGCTATTGGCTGCCGAAGGTCGCGTCGGGACGACGATGGACGAGGTCCCACAGCAGTCGCCGGTCGGCGCCGAGTGATCTTCTCGATGGACGGTCGTACCGTCTGTACCGCGCGCGTGCGCGCCGAGATGGCTGGCTGGGACCACGGCTTCACCGTTATCGAGGTGCTCGTCGCGGCGATCCTGCTGGTCGTGGGCCTAGGCGCCCTCCTCGGGATGTTGGTGACCGCCAACCACGCGATCTCGACGACCCGGCTGCGCCAGGAGGGCACGAGCATTGCCAGGGAGCTTCTCGAGGACTCACGTGGGCTCGCCTATACCCAGCTCACTTCGGGCACGATCGCCTCCGCCCTCCAGCCGCAGCTGCCAGGCGCCTCGCTTTCGGGAACGAACCTGACGATCACGCGCTCAGTCAACGGGTTGGCCAACACGTCCTTCAACGTCGCGTTCAACGTCTGTTCGCTCGACGACCCGAGCAACGGCTACGGAAACCACAACCTTCCGCCCAATAGCGGGGGCGTTTGGTGTCCCGACGTCGCGCCGAACGGAAGCGCGGACTCGAATCCCGACGACTACAAGCGCCTGTCGGTGACCGTCGCTCCCACGAACCGCGGCACCCCGGTCGTCCAGCAGACGATCCTGATCTACCAGCAGCCCGTGAACGGGCCCGCCGTGACCTGCCTCAGCACCACCGCCTCGTGCCCGGGGCTCGAACGTCACGGTGACGACCGCAACGTCGTCGTTGACCTTCAACGTGACGACCACCGCGCCCGCCGCCCGCATCCAATGGCTCGTCAACGGAAACCAACCAACGGCCGCGCAAATCTCCGGTGGCCAAGCTGACCCCCTACTCTCCGTCGGGAACCTCCTCTTCTCCTTCACCTGGTATTCCCGCCCGCGGACGGCGGCTACACGATCAGCGCGGTCGCCTACGACCCAAACGGAAGCAGCGGCACGAGGTCGACCATCCAGGTTGCCGTGAATCGCCACGCGGTGACCCCACCCACGTCGTTGAGCGCCGGCTGGAATGACCAGATGCACGGCGCCGACGTTCAGTGGGTGCCGAGCATCGATCAGGACGTCCTTTACTACCACGTCTATCACCAGTACGGCCCCACCGCTCCCATACTCGTGGCCAGCTGCTCGGTGAACGCAACCAGCTGCACCGACACCTCCGCGCTGACTCAGTCAGAGGCGCCGCCGGCGACAAGGCCCACCTGCACCAGCGGGTCACAGACGTACACCACGCCAAACGTGTATTGGGTGGTGGGCGTCGACACCGATCCCGTCACCGGTCAGACGCGGGAAGGCACGCCGTCCCCCAAGGTGGACGCCAACCTCTGCGACCACGCACCGAACCCGCCGCCCAGTTTGCAGGCCGTGGCGAACAACGGTCAGCTGCAGTTGAGCTGGAATGCTCCGTCGGCAGCTGACCCCGACAGCTGGGACTCGATCCAGGCCTGGCGGATCTATCGCTGGCCTTCCGGCAGCCCCATGCAGGACCCCGGGAGCCGCTACCAGCTGCTCGGCACCAGCTCAGGCACGAGCTACACCGACACCTCGCCCGACCCTGGTGGCGTACCCCAGAGCTACTGCGTCGGCGCCGTCGATACGCACCTGAACGAGTCCCCCTGCTCCCCCGCGGTGACCGAATGAGCGCGATCAGACGACAGGACGGCTTCAGCTTGATCGAAGTCCTGGTCGCGATGGTGCTCATGCTAATCGTGTTCGGCGCGACGCTCACCGTACTTGTCGTCTTCATGCGCCAATCCACGGCCGCAACGCAACGTTTCGACGCTCAGGACACCGCGCGGCTGGCAGTCGACCGCGTGGTACGGCAGCTCCGGAACGTCGCGAGCCCGCTCCCAACGCCGAAGCTGCTGGAGCGCGCTACTCCGTACGACATCGTCTTTCAGACCATCGGCAGTCCGTCGGGGGCGAATGCCAGCGGCACCCAACGGGTGAGGTACTGCATCCCACAGGACAGCTCGACGGGAAGCGCCAGTAACGAAGAGCTGATCAGCCAGACGCAGACCTGGAACACGTCGAGCCCTCCCGCCGATCCCTGGAGCTCCGACCCCGGGGTCGCCATCCCGTGTCCGGACACGACGTTCGCCCAGCAACCCAACGGAGTCGTGGTCGCTCCATCGATCGTCAACCGTTATCAACAGAGCACCGACCGCCCGGCCTTTACCTTCAACGGCGACCAGTCCGCGCCGAGCGACCTCACTCAGATCTCGACGATCCAGGTGGATCTATGGGTGAATCCGACCCCGCATTTGAGTGGCGCGACCACCCAGATACAGAGCTCAGGATACCTGCGCAACAAACAGCACGAGCCGGTCCCGCAGTTCAGTGTGTACCCGGTCCTCGGGCAACCCGGATCTGTCGTCCTCAACGCCGGCATCTCCTACAGCCCGGACGGAGACCAGCTCTCCTACGGCTGGACCTGTACCTCGGCCAACTGTCCGGCGGGAACGAGCCTCAACAGCGCCACCGACGCGCTGGTGCCCTGGTCACCGGGGGCCGGAACGTACACAGTGGCGTTGAAGGCGACCGACGAGACCGGTCTTTCCAGCACATCGACACAGACGGTGACCGTGACATGACGTTCAGAGACACAGTTCGCGACGAAGTCGGCTCGGCGCTCCTCGCCGGAATCATCATTCTCTTCATCGTCCTAGGCCTGGGGACGGCCCTGCTATCGACGGCCAATGTCGCGAGTCACCAGACGGGAAACGAAGCGTCCGGTGAGGCGGCGTTCAACCTTGCCGAGGGTGCGCTTGATGCCGAGTCCAACCTGTTGAAACAGGCTTGGCCGTCGGCGGCGACCTCCGCCTGCAACCAGAGCTCGACCCCAACCTCCCTATGTCCGGGAACCTCCGTGACGAACAGCTTCAGCACCACCTATGCTGGGAATCGCTTCGGCAATCCGCAATGGAGCGTGCAGCTGGCCGACGACAGCTCGCCCGAGAGCTCGAACTACTACACCGACTCGGGCACAGGCGTGCCCGCGGGCGTGCCCAACTACGACGCCAACAACGACAACAAGGTGTGGGTCCGGGCACAGGCGACCCTCGGAGGGCAGAACCGAATCGTGGTGGCGGAGATGGTGCGCCAGACGGCCGTGGTGGCACTACCCCGCAACATGATCACCGCCGGTGGCACCTACACCAGCAACAACGGCAACAAGATCATCATTGAGTCAACGGATCCGACCACCGGCCTCAGCGGAACCATCGCCGTCCGCTGCACGCCGCCCACCGGCGGCCCGACGTACCAGGACTCCTGCACCGGCTGGAGTCCCGACAAGGGACAGCTCGACCCAGCCAGCAACTTCCAAGGGAACTATGTCGGCCCCAGTGGCGGTGGCTCGGCGCTCTCCGCAGACACGCTGCAGCAACTGAAGCAGACAGCGCAAGCCCAGGGCACCTACTACAACGGTGTCTGTCCGAGCAACCTCAATGGCCTGGTCTACGTCGACAATCCACCCGGAGGGAGTTGCTCGTACACCGGCGGCCAATGGAACGGCCCCTACACGTCGAACTGCCCCTCGACCTGGCCATCTCCCTGCCCCGCCTCAAACGCGGTACCTGGGGCCATCATCTTCGGGAGCGGGACGCTTGGGTTCAACGGCAACATCAACTACTACGGCATCATCTACATGGTCAACGCCCAGGGGGTGCCGATGCCAAGTGGGGGTTGCACGAGCGCCCAGTACTCTGCCGAAAACCAGCCGGTATTCAGGGTGCACGGCACCACTAATGTCTTCGGCTCCGTGTTCGTCGACGGATGCGGTCAGGTCGACGCCGGCGACAGCAAGGCCAACATCAACTACGCGCCTCGACGGCGTTCAGCGGGCTCACGTCGATCGAGATACCGATGTTGGCCAAGAACACGTTCCGGATCTTGCCGAACCAGTGACACGAAGAACGCCGCCGATGCGGCCGCTACTGCGCTGGTGGCAGTCGCGGGGCTGGCGAAATTCCCCTCGATCGTCGCGAGGGACACCAGCGACCATCCATCCGAGGGACTGCTCCCGTGGCGACCGGGTCGACCGATCGCGCGGCGCGACCCCGTTGTGATAAGTGAACATCGGGCGGTCAGTCCGTTGCTGGGGGAGCTGGATCCCCGCGCGTTCAGGCCGTCGTCGATCGCCGGTCCGAGTGAGACGTCGCGCCCCGACCCACTCCGTCGAGCGCGCGGGCGGCATGGACGGGGCCTGGAGGCGCGGCAGGTAGGGTCAGATGATCAGCAGCGGACAGCCGGCACGCGGGGGCACCCGCTGCCCACAGTCCGCCCCAGCGATCACCCAGCCGGACCCATGCGTGACAGGTTCGCGCTTAACCCTTCCCCCGGAATGGAGTCAGGACCCCATCTGCACGCTTCTCGTCAGCCGCCGAAGGCTGCTCCGAGCAACGGTTTCGACTTCGAGCCTGTCACCACGATGCGCGCTTGTGATGAATCGGACGCGCGAGGCGTCGAGGCGCATCGGCGGTCGCCCGGTCACTGTGAACAGTCACATTTCCGATTTGCGAATCTGGCTCGAGGGTAATTCAGCCGGCGCTGAGGAAACCATCGAGCAGAGGGGGAGGCGTGGCCTTCCTACCGACAAGCCGTGCGGCCGAGCGGCCGATCGGCGCGCCATCAACCAACGAAACCGTCGGAAGCGGGCCTTAGCGCGCCCGGGACCGCGGCGATGATCCCATCGGTCAATCCCAGTCGGTTGTCGCAGTAGGAGCAATAGCGGGGGCGATCGCTTGAGCAGTCGACGGATCCGGGCCGGGCTCGGTGGCCAAGGGCACGTCTGGAGGGTTGGACATGGCGGGGCCATCGAGAGCCGCCGCGTCTGTGCTGTCCGTGCTCGGTGTGGCGGCAGGAGTAGTCGTTGTGGCGCTGTCCGTGCTCGGTGTGGCGGCGGTAGGAGCAGTCGTTGTGGCGCTGTCCGTGCTCGGCGTGGCGGCAGGAGCAGTCGCTGTGGCGCTGACCGTGCTCGGCGTCGCGGCGAGGAGCAGTCGCTGTGGCGCTGACCGTGCTCGGCGCAGCGGCAGGAGCAGTCGTCGTGGCGCTGACCGTGCTCGGCGCAGCGGCAGGAGCAGTCGATGTGGCGCTGACCGTGCTCGGCGCAGCGGCAGGAGCAGTCGCCGTGGCGCTGACCGTGCTCGCCGTGACGGCAGGAGCAGTCGCTGTCGCACTGACCGTGCTCGCTGTGACGGCAGGAGCGGTCGTTGTGGCGCTGATAGGCGCGCTTGGCGTGGCGGCGGGCGTAGTCGCGGTGGCAGGCCTCGACGCGATGGCCAGCGCTGTCGCGGGGTTGGTGGGCGTAGCCGGGATCTGAAGGGCAGCTGCTGGCACCGGAAGGAAGTGGCGCCCGTGGCTGGCATGGATTGCACCTGCGCCACCGGTTGCGATCGCGGCTGCTGTGAGGACCTTTGCGAGGACCCCGGTTGCGCCCAGCCCACCAACCCCGGCAGGGGCGGCATATTCCGCACCAACGGCGGCGAGTCCGGTAGCAACGGCCGCAACCGACGGTGCGCCAGCGATCACGGCGACGCCGGCCGCACCGGTGCCAGCGGCGATGCCGCCCGCTGCACTGGCGCCCGCCGCGACTGTGCCCGCGCCACCGGCGGCAGTCGCGCCACCCGCGGCGACCACACCAGCCCCGCCCGCGCCACCGGCGGCAGTCGCGCCACCCGCCGCGACCACACCAGCCCCGCCCGCGCCACCGGCGGCAGTCGCGCCACCCGCGGCGACCACACCAGCCCCGCCCGCGCCACCGGCGGCAGTCGCGCCACCCGCGGCGACCACACCAGCCCCGCCCGCGCCACCGGCGGCGGTCGCGCCACCCGCGGCGACCGCACCGCCGCGCAGCGCCGAGCCCAGCACGGAGGTCTTGAGCTCGGTGACGAGCGCCACGGGCAGAATTAGGGCCAGGGCTGCGTTTTGACGGCGGACCTCACTCTCGAAGGCTGTACAGCCAGGGCAGCGATCGACGTGGGCACGTGTGATGCTGCTGGGAAGCACCCTGCCCTCCAACGTTGCTAGCCGCGCGCGGACCTCTGCGCACGGACGCTGCCGCGCCCGCCGTCCACGCATCAGCGCCTCGCGCGCCTGAAAGACCAGAGCCTTCACCTTCTCTTTGCGTACGCCGAGCACGGCAGCGATTTCTTCGTGCGAGTGATCCCCGAGCTCGAAAAGCACGAGCGCAGCGCGCTGTTCGGCCGGCAGGCGCTGGATGTCCTCCAACATCTCGCGTAGGTCCTCCCGCCGCTGCACTTGATCTGCCACGCCCTCCGGGAACAGCCGATCTACCGCCACTCCGTCGACGTCGACGGCATCGCGGCGGGTGCGCAGCTCAGACAGGCAGCGATTGCGAGCGATCGTGTAGAGCCATGGCCGAAGCGAAATGTTGCTCTCGCCGGCGCGCAACGCCCGAAACGCCGAGACAAACGTCAGCTGGAGCGCGTCCTCGCCTGCTTCGCGGCTTCCGAGCATGTGCACGCAGAACGCGAGCACGCCGCGAGCGTAGCGATCGTAGATAGCCTCGAAGGCAGCATCGTCTCCGGCGCGCAACCGCGCGACCAGGTAGTCGTCGCTGTCGCCCACGCAAGGCCCGCGCCAACCGCGGAGCCCGGAGACTGCCGCGCTCACCCCCATTTGGACATAGTCTGCGCTACATAACGCCGAAAGTCCAGCCACGCGCTTTCGGCTTGGCCCGCACACGGTCCGCTAGACGCCACGCCGGTCGGTGCAGCCGGTGCTCGGTTTGGCCGCGCGGGTCGGCCAGGCGGCGCCCCGGGAATCCGTACTCCCGGGACGCCGTGCCCCCAACCGTATGCGACAAACCGAAAAGAAGTAAGCACTCCAAGCTTGCCCCCATCCGTCGCCCCTCGTCGCCCCCTACTCGCATCAACGCGAAGCGAGCCGAAAGGTTGGTCAACTTAGGCGAGGTTTGCGCAAGAAAGCGGATCGGTGCTACGGTTGGGGTGTGGGCCTTCGCATGTTGCGGGCCCCGGGGGGCCTGGCAGATTGAAGGTTTTGCAGAGCTTGGGACGAGGAATTCGTCCCACGGGTCAGGGGAGAGCCCCCAACCACCCTGACTCTCCGGGGGGCCCGGATGGATCTTGGCCCCCCGGGCCTATGTCGATTATGCGGACCGTGGAAAGGTGGTCCACGGTGACCGCTGCTTCACTGGCGCGACGTCCGGTGCCAATGGCCCTAGGAGCTGGATCTCCGGTGACCATCGGGGGTTTGACTCCCCCCTCTCCGCTAGTCGCTCGGACTGACCGTCTGCACCGGCAATACCTCGGCACCGGCTGGACAGCGGTCCGTCGCCGACCAATCCCGGCCCGCGCGTGCGATTCGGCGCCATCGCAGTGAGCCGTCCATGAGCAGGAGAGAAGCCCCACCTAACGCGAGATCAGCGATCAGGGTCGTCAGCTGGGTCCCTATGCCGAAGCTGAGGACCGTCGCTGCAGTGGTCGGAGAAAGCGCGAGGACGAGTATCGCCTGCTGTGATCCCGCCCCGCCGGGCGTGACCGGAACCGCCCCCGCGATCAGCTGGACGCCGATGACCAGCATTGCCACGTCGAGGCTCGCCGGCACGTGGAAGGCGACGAGAAACCAGTAGGTCGAAGCAACGCGCAGCGCGTAGCCGAGCGCCTGCCACGATGCGACCCCCCGTAAGTATCCGGTGGGCTGACCGAAGACGGCGAGCCCGCAACGGGCATCGCGCAGCAGCGACGGCATCCGCCACCAATTGCGAATCGCGAGTGCGCCAACCCCGACCGCCAATCCACACGCAGCCGCACCGGCAATCATCGGGTGCTGGCCGAGCGGTCCCGAGATTCGTCCCATGTCCAGCACACCCGGTCCGGCCACGGTCAGCACGCCAAGCACAATCATCGTCGTGAGGACGACGTCGAACGCCGACTCGGCAACCAGCGTCGACACCAGCCCACCGAATGTCGCGCTTCGAACCCGGCTTCTCAGCACGCCGAGCCGCACCAGCTGGCCCGCCCGCGCAGGCACGCATGCGCCCACCCCCGTCCCGGCCAGGAACGCCCCCAGCGAATGCCGGAACCGCACCGGGTCGGCCGGGTAGGCCGCGCCAACGATGTTGTGCCAGGCCCGCGCCCGAACGCCCAGCTTCACGAGGTGCAACCCGAGCGCTATGCCCAACGGGACCAGCGACACGCCTCCAAGCTCTCCAAGCAGCATCACCACTCGGTGGTACAGCGCCCCTGCCTCGACGCCAATCGGCCTCATGCCCATTAACGGCCCGTACCGGAGTCGCGTGCGCGTGACGTCGTGCGCAGCTCCCCTCCGTTGCGCGGCTCTCAGACAGCAAGCCTCACATGATCAGCGTCCCTGCTCGATCGTCTCGCGGACCTGCGCCTCACGCGGTTGTGATCCAAACCCGGTCAGGACCCAAGTCGCCCCGGCGCTTTCCCACTCGGCGAGCTCGGTTTGGGGCGGGAGGTCGACGACCAGGTCGAAGCCCGATATGTCGCCGTTGCGCAGAGCCCGGACCTCGTCGGCCAGGGTGGCGAGCGCCTCGGGGCTCGGGAGCTCGATCGGGAACAGTCCGTCCCAGCGCGCGGCGCGGCGAAGCGGGCGCCGATTCGGCCACCTCGAGGCGACCCAAACAGGAATCCGGGGGCGTTGCAGCGGGACGGGTTTGAACTCGCCGGCCCAGAACCCGGCCAGCCTGTCCAGGCCCTCGTCGAGCAGCTGAGCACGCTGCCGCGGGTCGGCGACCTCTCCGAAGGGCTCGAGTTCGCCGCTGCGCGTGCTGCCCAGGCCGACTCCGAAGCGTCAGGCGGCCGTTGCTCAGGTGGTCGAGCGTTACCGTCTCGCGCGCGAGCTTTTGAACACGGCGCCGCGACAGCGGCGTGACGAGCGGCCCGAGACGCAAGCTTTCCGTGGCGCACGCGATCGCCGCCAGCGCCACCCACGGGTCCGCGACCGCCTGGACTGGCTCCCGGTAGCGGATGTGGTCCCACAAGAAGAACCCGTCCCAACCCCGGGCCTCGGCGCTACGGGCAAGCTCGGCCAGCAGCCGAGGCTCCATCAGCTCATCAAACGGCGCTAGGTAGATCCCCCGCTTCACGCTCGCGTGCGGACTCTACCTGGCGAGAGGGTAGGGGATCTGTCGGCGGCGCCTGACGGCGGCGCCTTAGGGGATCTGTCGGCGGCGCCTGACGGCGGCGCCTTAGGGGATCTGTCGGCGGCGCCTGACGGCGGCGCCTTAGGGGATCTGGCGGCGCCCACGGCGGCGCCTTGGGCGCCACGGGCGACCAGAGGACTGGGAACATGGGGCGGTGGCGCATATCGCAGTTTCGAATCTGGCGTACGCCCATCCGGGCGGTGACCTGCTGTTCTCGGAGGTGTCGTTCCGAGTCTCGCCGGGTCAGCACGTTGGGCTTGTCGGGACGAACGGCGTTGGTAAGAGCACGCTTCTGAAGCTCCTCGTCGGCGAGTTGGCACCCGTCGAGGGCGAGTCCGCAGTCGGCGGGCGGTTGAGTTACATGCCGCAAGACGTCGGCGTCAGCGACGGCGACCGGACCGTCCGCGCGCTGCTGCTGTCACTGGCGCCGCGCGCCGTGCGGCAGGCCGGCGAGAGCGTGATGGCGCTCGAGTCTCAGCTCGAGGACGGAGATCCGTCGGCGGGCATGAGGCTCGGGGAGGCGATCGCCGACTGGTCCGCGCTCGGCGGCTACGAGCTCGAGGGCCAGTGGGACGCATCGTGCCGGCGCATCATCCACGCGTCGTTTGCCGAGGTTGCCGACCGGCCGGCGCGGACGCTGTCCGGCGGTGAGCGCAAGCAGCTCGTGCTCGATGTCCTGTTCGCCTCCGACGCCGACGTGCTGCTGCTCGATGAGCCTGACAACTTCCTCGACGTACCGGCCAAGCTGGCGCTGGAGCGCCGGGTGCGGGGATCGAAGAAGACGATCGTGATGATCTCGCACGACCGCGAGGTCCTCGCCGGCGCCGTCGCGACGATCGTGACCCTCGAGGGCAACGGCGCGTGGGTGCATGGCGGCTCCTACGCGACCTACCCTCAGGCACGGGACGATCGCCAGCGACGGCTCGGGGACGCCGTGAAGCGATGGAACGAGGAGGAACGGCGGCTCTTTCGCCTGATGAAGACGTTCAAGGAGCGCGCTCGCTACGCCCCCGGATGGGCCAAGCGCGCCGACGCCATGGAGACGCGGTGGCGCAGGTTCCGAGCCGGCGGTCCGCCGCCCTCGCCCGTCGCGGACCAGGCGATCGCCGTGCGAATCCGGGGTGGCGACTCTGCACGCGTGGTGCTCGACCTGCGCTCGGTGGAGATCTCCGGACTGGTGGCGCCGTTCTCGGAAGAGATTCACTTCGGTGAGCGCATCGGTGTGATCGGTCCGAACGGATCCGGCAAGAGCGCGCTTGTTCATGTGCTGTCCGGCGAGCACGTCGTCGATGGCGGACAGCTTCGGACCGGACCGCGAGTCTCGGCCGGCCTGTTCACCCAGCTTCAGTCGCGAGCGGACTTCTCCGGCCGCGTGGTCCTGGACATCGTGCTGGCACAGCGCGGTGAAATGCGGGCGGCGATGGGCGCGCTGGCGCGCTATGGGCTGGCCGACGCCGCCCGCCGGCGGTACGACGTGCTCAGCGGAGGCGAGAAGGCGCGACTCGAGGTACTCATACTGGAGCTCGAGGGCCACAACCTGCTGCTGCTCGACGAACCGACCGACAACCTGGACACGGATTCGTCGGAGGCGCTGGAGGCGGCGCTCGACCGTTTCGAGGGCACGGTCGTCGCGGTGTCTCACGACCGCGCCTTCCTGCGTCGCATGGACCGGTTCCTGATGGTCCTTCACGACGGCGGCGTCCTGTCGTTTCCCTCGTATGACTCAGCGCTGGAGGCGCTCCTGGACCCCGCTCATGCCCGCGAGGCTCGCCTGGCCAAGCTTTTGTAGGCCGGCCCGGCGAGATCCCTCGACACCGATCACGCGTCCTCCCATAGCCTGTACCGGGTGACCTGGACCGTCGACGTGGCCGCGACCGAGCCTGCCACACCAACGCTGCCGAAGCCTCTCGCTGCAGCGGTCAGTTCGGCGCTGGCGCGGCCGGCGGTACAGCAGCCGGAGTGGCCGGATCCTGAGGCAGTCGAGCGGGTTCGGTGGGTATTGGAGAGCGTGCCGCCGATCGCGGTACCCGCTGAGGTCGACCGGCTCCAGGAGCGGCTCGGGATGGTTTCGCGCGGCGAGGCCTTCCTGTTGCAGGGTGGGGATTGCGCGGAGACGTTCGTCGACAACACGGAGGCACACCTCCGCGGGACGATTCGGACGCTGTTGCAGATGGCCGTGGTCTTGACGTATGGGACCTCGATGCCGGTGGTCAAGGTCGGCCGGATCGCCGGCCAGTACGCCAAGCCACGGAGCTCTCAGACCGACGTGGACGGCCTGCCGTCGTACCGCGGCGACATGGTCAACGGGTTGGAACCGACGGTGGAGGCGCGGCGACCCGACCCTGGCCGGCTCATCCGCGCGTACGCCAACGCGGCGGCGGCGATGAACCTCGCCCGCGCCATCACTGGGGCCGGCCTGGCGGATCTGCACCGCCTGCACGAGTGGAACATGGACTTCGTGCGCCGCTCCACCGCCGGCGAGCGCTATGAGCGGGTCGCGACCGAGATCGACCGCAGCCTGCGATTCATGTCGGCGTGCGGTGTCGAGGACACGCCGCTGCGCACGGTCCAGCTGTACGGAAGCCACGAGATGCTCGTCCTGGACTACGAGCGCGCGCTGCTGCGCCCTGAAGGCGATCGCCTGTACCTCCTGTCGGCTCATCTGCCGTGGATCGGCGACCGCACCCGCCAGCGCGACGGCGCCCACATCGCCCTTGGTGCACTGATCGCCAACCCGATCGAGCTGAAGCTCGGCCCGACAACCACTCCCGCCGAGGCCGTGGAGCTGGTCGAGCGGCTCGATCCGCAACGAGTCGATGGCCGCGTGACGCTCGTCTCACGGATGGGCAGCGAGGCGGTCCGCGTGCTCCTACCGCCGATCGTCGAAGCCGTAACCCGTTCTGGGCATCGCGTCGTGTGGCAGTGCGACCCGATGCACGGCAACACCGAGGAGTCGCCCGGCGGTCGCAAGACGCGGCACTTCGATCGCATCATGGACGAGGTCGAAGGGTTCTTCGAGGTCCACCGGCGACTCGGCACGCATCCGGGTGGCATCCACGTCGAGCACACCGGCGAGGACGTCACGGAGTGCCTCGGGGGCGCACAGATGATCTCCCACAACGAACTCTCGTCGCGCTACGAGACCGCGTGCGACCCGCGACTCAACACCCAACAAGCGCTCGAACTCGCCTTTCTGGTCGTCGAGATGCTACGACGAAACGCATGACGGTTCGCGTTCAGTCGGGCGCGTTCGCGCTCTCGCTCAGCTCCGCGATGTTGCGCCGGAGCCAGGCGCGCTGGACCTCGTTGCGCTCGAGCTCGTGGGCTCTGGTGTAGGCGTCGATCGCCTGGTCGCGGCGGCCGAGGCGGCGCAGCAGGTCGCCGCGCGTGGCGTGGAAGTACGAGTACTGCGCGAGCGGCTCGGCGAGCGCGGCCAGCCCGGCGTACGCGGCGTCGGGTCCGTCGGTCATCGAGACCGCGACAAGCCGATTCAGCTCGACCACCGGAGAGGGCGCGATTCGCATCAGCGTGTCGTACAGGCGCGCGATCCGCGGCCAATTCGTGGCCTCGGCATCGACCGCGAGCGCGTGCTCGGCGGCGATCGCCGCCTGGATGAAGTACCGGCCGGGTTCGGCGTGGCGGGCCGCCTGGTCGAGTTCGGCCAGCCCCTCGCGGATCTCGCGGTCGTCCCAGCCGGCCCGGTCCTGATCGCCGAGCAGGACCGGGCCGCCGGAATCGTCGACTCGTGACCGGCGCCTGGAATCGGTCAGCAGCATCAGTGCGAACAGGGCACGCACCTCAGATTCGGACGGCATCAGCAGGCTCAGCATCCGCGCCAGGCGGAGCGCCTCGTCGCACAGATCGGCGCGGACAAGCTGTGTGCCGGCGCTCGCCGTGTAGCCCTCGTTGAAGATCAGGTACAGCACCGCGAGCACGCCGTCGAGCCGCTCGGCCAGCCGGTCTGGCGGGGGTACCTCGTACGGGATCCGCGCGGCGCGGATCTTGCGCTTGGCGCGGACCAGCCGCTGGGCCAGGGTCGCTTCGGGAAGCAGGAACGCGTGCGCGATCTCTGGCGTCGAGAGGCCGCCGACCGTCCGAAGCGTCAGCGCGACCCGAGCATCGAGCGAAAGGGCCGGGTGGCAGCACGTGAAGATCAGCGCCATACGCTCGTCCCCGAGCAGTACGGCGTCCTCGACGACATCGCCATCGAGAGAAGGCATCACCGCGTGTTCCCGGTCCGTGCGACTGCGATCGCGCCGCAGCCCATCGAGCGCACGGTTTCGGGCCACGACGGCCAGCCACGCGGACGGGTTGTCGGGCATGCCTTCCAGAGGCCACTGCTGCAGCGCGACCACGAACGCTTCCTGAAGCGCCTCTTCGGCCGCTCCGAAGTCTCCGAGGATGCGGATGAGCCAGGCGAGCACGCGTCCGTGGTGCTCGCGGAAGACCTGATCGAGATCTGCTCGATCGCTGAGCCGAGTCGGCGCAGTCACATCTGCGCGTCCATATCGAGCAGCGGACGAACCTCGACGGCGCCGTGGCGCGCACCCGGGATGCGCGCCGCGAGCGCCAGCGCCTGGTCGAGGTCTTCGCACTCGAAGATGAAGTAGCCGGTCAGCTGTTCCTTGGTCTCGGCGAACGGCCCGTCGATCAGCAGCGTCTCTCCCTGGCGGACCCGGACCACGGTCGCCGACGATGGGTGGTCGAGCACCTCGCCGCCCCGGAGGACGCCCTCGCGCCCCGCGGCCTCGGCGAACTCGCGGTAGCGGGCGCCCTCGACGCGGTCGAACTCGTCCTCGTCGTTCCAGATCGTCCAGATCGTCGCCAGGTACCGCATCGTCTCTTCGAGCGCAGTCTGCTACATCGCCGCCACGCCGACCACATGCCCGTGCCCGTCGGCCAGCACTCCGAAGGTCACCCCGGGCACGCTCGTCGCCGGCTGGACCGTCCGGCCGCCCAGTTCCTCGGCTCGCTTGAGCGTCGCGTCCACATCGTCGACTCCGACGAAGAAGACCACGGCGTCGCTGCCGCCCTGTACCGGCCCGATCCCGCCCGGGATCGCGCCCGGCGCGCCCGTGTCCACGTACGTGTAATCGGGCAGCCCACCTTCGGAGTACTTCCACCCGAACAGGTCCGCGAAGAACCCGCGAGTCGCGTCGGGGTCCTGGGAACGAATCTCGAAATGCACCACCGGATGAGGCATGCGCTGCTCCTCTCGAACGAGTCCCACCGGCACCACGCCGGCTTCTGTTACTGAGACGAAGCAGCACGTCGCGAAATCGACAGGCGGCCGCAATCTCGCGAGCCGCCTTCGAGCCGGATCAGCCCCGCGCGGCGGTTCGGCGCCGAGGCCGGCGGCGAGACTCGCGACTATTCGAAGAGCCAACGTGGGAGCGGGACTCCACCGGGCGCCGGGCGTCGGCGCCGTGAATGTGGTGGTCCAGCCCGAGCTGCCTCGCGAGTTGGACGACCTCGCCGTGCTGGTCCGGTGAAAGGAGCGTGATTCCGATCCCCGTCCGACCCGCGCGGCCCGTGCGACCGATGCGGTGCACGTACGTCTCGCTGTCTGCCGGCGGATCGAAGTTGATCACGTGCGAGATCCCGCTGACGTCGATCCCGCGTGCGGCGACGTCTGTCGCGACGAGAGTGTCGACGGCGCCGGACTCAAAGCGGGCGAGCGCCTGCTCGCGCTGGCGCTGTGACTTGTTGCCGTGCATCGCAAGCGCCTCGACGCCGTGCGCCCTGAGCCGCTTGACGAGCCGGTCGGCTCCGTGCTTGGTTCGCACGAACACGAGTGTGAGGTCGCGATCGCGTTCGAGCTCTCGGACGAGTGCCTCGATTCGGTGCTCGTGCGCGACCTGCACGAACCTGTGCTCGATCTCGGCGTTGGCGCGACGGGCCGCGGGGCCGTGCTCGTGTACCGCCGGCTGATGGGCATAGAGCCTGGCGACTCGACCGGCCTCGCCATCGAGCGTTGCGGAGAAGAACAGCGTTTGGCGCGTCTGCGGGCAGGCGGCGACGATCCGGTCGATCGCCGGACGAAAGCCCATGTCGAGCATCCGGTCGGCTTCGTCGAGCACCAAAATCCGGATCGCGTCGAGCGTGAACGCTCGCCGCGCGAGCAGATCCTCCAAGCGGCCCGGGGTGGCGACCAACACCTGGGAGGCGGCGGCGTCCTTGGCCTGCTTGACCAGCCCGACCCCGCCGTAGACCGCCGTGACGCGCAGCGCCCGAGCGTGCGCGATACCGCGGATGTCACTGACGATCTGTGTCGCGAGCTCCCGCGTCGGCGCAAGCACTAGCGCCGCAGGGCGCCGGTCCTCGGCGCCGATCCGCTCGACGAGCGGAATGCCGAACGCGAGCGTCTTGCCCGATCCCGTCGGCGACTTCGCGATCACGTCGCGTCCGGCGATCGCGTCTTCAATCACGTCGCGCTGGATTGCGAACGGCTCGGTGATCCCCGTTCGGGACAAGGCACTGACGACGGTGCGCGACGCACCGAGGTCAGCGAAAGATTTCGTTGACATGCACAACTCCTTGGCGGCGCTGAGGGGCCGCGTACGATTCGGGAGGCGATGGCTGACCCGAACCGCTTTCTGCGGGACCCAAGCGAGCTGCCTCGCGGCCGACGGCGTCGACCACTCGTTTGAACGTAGCAGGTCACCGTGCGAAGAACCGCCGGCGCCCCGGGGACCGACCAGGGCATCCACGGGCGCGACGGATCTGTGAAACCGGGACGCTGGTACCAATCTCAATCGACAGACGGAGGTCAGCATGAGCAGCACCGACGCGAGCACCGACAGCTCGAACGAGAATCCGGACGTGGGAACGATCGCGATGGGGCTCGAGGTCGTGACGTTGGCCGTGTCCGACGTTGATCGGGCAAAGACCTTCTACCAGCGCCTCGGATGGCGGCTCGACATCGACCTCGAGCGCGGGGAGAACTTCCGCGTGATCCAGTTCACCCCACCCCAGTCGCAGTGCTCGATCGCGTTCGGGAAGGGGCTGACGACCGCCGAGCCCGGCTCAGCCAAGCGCCTGATCCTCGTCGTCGACGACATCGACCCGGCGCGCGCGGACCTCATCAACCGCGGGATCGAGGTCAGCGGCATCTTCCACCTGGACGGCGGGCCCGTCCCCGGGCCCGACCCGGAAGGCCGTTCCTACCAGACGTATGCCTCGTTCAGCGATCCGGACGGCAACGCGTGGCTGCTCCAGGAGATCAAGACGCGGCTTCCCGGCCGGGAATGGGAGGACTGACGACCGAGCTCACAACGCCTATTCGGTCCACCAGCCGGGTTTCATCTGGGCGTCGTTCTCGGCGTGGCCTCCGAACGCGAGCAGCTCCATGCCGCCGTCGCCGGCTTCCCACTCGCGGATCGCGCCGGGTGGCACGTACACGACGTCGCGTTCGGCGACGTCGAACACATCGTCGTCGACCTTGAACCGGCCGGTGCCCGCGAGCACGAGGTACGCCTCCTCGACCTCGCCGTGGGTATGGCCGAACCCGACCCGCCGGCCGCCGTTGATCTTGTAGAGCGTCAGCCCGATCTTCTCGGCGCCGAGTGCCCGGCGCGCGAACCGCGCCTCTCCCATGTCGCCCATCCCGAAGTCCGGAGCGAGGTCCTTGACGTCTGCGAGATTGACCTTCGTGTACTGGCTCATCCGGTCAAGCTAGCGCGAATCCGAAGCGCCCGGCAAGGATGCCGTCGCGCTGTCCCTCACAAGAGTTCGAGCACGCCCTTGAGCACGAGCAGCGTGCCGACAACCGTGAGTAGCGTTACCGCGAACCGCCGGCCGTGCCGGCCGATCCAGGCCTTGGCGCGGTCGATTGCCTTGGGGGTCCAGTCGGGGGCGATTGCGAAGCAGATCAGGGGAACCTCGAGCAGCGCCAGCATGATCAGGTTGAAGCCGACGACCGCCGCAACCGTCTCGGGCGTTGAGTAGTTCAGCTTGTCGATCCGGCTCAGCCCGGCCAGATACGAGGCGCCCGGCAGCGTGAGCAGGGCGCCGACCACGAACGTGATTCGCGCCGAGCCCCTCCCGAGGGCGCGTTGCCATCGCGGCGGCCCCTTGTCCTTCTTGGCGTGCTCACGCTCTTTGGGCTTGCGGCGGGTGCGATCGGTGCCCAAGACGACGGCCGCGACCAGCGCGATGGCGCCCAGCGCGATCGTGGCCGCCGGGCTCAGCGTGTTCTTCGTCGTCCCGACCGCGCTCGAGTCCTCGAGCGCGAACACGATCACCAAGCCCAGCGTGATGCTCGTGAACAGCGCCCCGATCAGATAGCCCAGCATCAGCCTCACCGGGTTGGGCAGCAGCATCATCACGGTCGACGCGGCGACCAGCGTGGGGTTCAGGGCCGCGGTGAACGCGAGCAGGATGACTTGGCTCACGGCGTCAACGGCGCTGCTCGTCGAGTGCGGTCAGGCTGAGCAGCGTCAAGCCCAGATCCATGCAGCGCTGCAGCAGACCGTTGAGCTCAGCCTGGTCCCGGACCGGGCCGACGAGCACGGTGTTTCCGTTCTTGTAGACGATCCGCATCCGAGGGAACGAGTGCCCGATCAAATCGCCGAGCTGGCCTCGGACCTCGAGCCGGTAGGTTCCACTTCCCCCCATCGGCGCACGGTGGCACATTCGCTGGCGGGTTCACGCGAGTTCGCTCCGATCACCTGGGTGATTGCGTTCCAGCAACAGGCCCGTGGCCTCCGCCCGGGCGACGGCATCCGCCCGCGACCCCACGCCAAGCTTGCGATAGATCGCCCGGATGTGTGACCGCACGGTGTTGGGCGAGAGGAACAGCTGCGCCCCGATCGCCCGCACCGAGAGGTCGGATCCCAGCAGTTGCAGGACCGCGAGCTCCGCCGGGGTCGGCTTTTCGAGGATCTCGCCGCCGCTAGCCTCACGCCTGGCCTCCTCGAGTGCGCGTGCGACGGCTGCGGCACGCAATGGCACCATCCCGCTGTCGCGAAGCTCGGCAAGCTCCTCGCGGGCCTTGCGGAGGGTCGCTTCAGCCTCGTCGAGCCGGCCGCGGCGAACGCGGACACCGGCGAGGCGCACGAGCAGCTGCGCATGGTGCAGGTTCGCGACGTCCTCCTCGACGAACCGCTCCGCGTATGCCAGCTCGCGCTCCGCTCCGGCGAGGTCGCCCTCGGCCGCCAGCACAGCGCCCACCGATTCGGCCGCGGTCGCGCCGAGCCAGCTCCTGCTGCTCGTGATCCGGCCCACGATCGCGCGGGCCGCCTCGGCGTGACCTCGCGCCGAGCTGAGATGGCCCCGATCGGCCGCAACCAGCGCCATCACCGCCAGCGCCACCGCGTGGCCGGGTCCGCGCCGCGATGCATCGGGGTGTTCGACCGCGCGGGACGCCGCACTCGACGCTTGGTCGAGATCCCCGCTGAAGTACAGAGCGCGGGCCAGGCTCGCGAGCGCCGCGATCAAAGTCTCGTCGGCCTGTCGCGTGGCGAGCTCCACCGCTCGGTAGCCCTCGACGACGGCCTCGGTGACGCCGTCGTCCACCCCGCCGGCACGAACCATCGCCGTCGCGCATTCCTCGTACGCGCCGAATCGCGTGGGATGCCTCGCCTTCGCCCGGCCCGCAAGCTGGACGAACCGGCGACGCTCGGGCGTCAGCCTCCCAACGAGCAGCGCGGCCGTCGCCGCCGCGAGTGCCGCGTCGGGATGCCTCACGACGACCTCGTCCGGGAGCGTCCGAGCCCACCGCAGGAGCGTCGCGGACCGACCGGTCCGGATCAGCGCCAGGTGGTACTCGCTGAGAAGCTCCGCGACGACCTCGTGATCGCCGGCTGCCACTGCATGCTCGACCGCCTCGACGGTCAGACCCCGGTACCGAAACCAGCCGGCGGCGCGCCGGTGGATCCTGTCGGGCTCTCCGGGCTCGACCGCAGCCAGCCGGGCGCTGGCGAACTCCGCGAACAGCGCTTGCACACGGAACCACTCGCGCCGCTCGAGACTCAGCACGAACAGGTTCGACTCCTCCAGCTCGGCGAGCACGGCGGCCGAGTCCGAACGACCGAACACGGCGTCGCATAGCTCCGCCGTGAAGCTCCCGAGCACGGCGGCGCGAAGCAGAAACGAGCGGTGGTCGGCGTCGAGCGCAGTGAGGACCTCCTGGCTGAGGTACTCCGCGACGTAACGATGGTCTCCGCCGAACTCGAGCACGGCGTGATCCTGGTCGTCGACGGTTCGGAGCCATAACGCGGCGAGGTACAGCGCGGCCGGCCAGCCCTCGGTTCGGCGGCGCAGGACTTCGACCTGCTCGGTGTCGAGGCGAAGGCCGCCGCGGTCGACGAGCAGCTCGCGCGCCTCGGCGGCCGTGAACGCAAGATCGCTCGCCCGTACCTCGGTCAGGGCTCCTCGCGCTCGCAGCCGGCCGAGCTCGAGCGCCGGGTCGGCCCGCGTGATCGCGATCATTCGCGCCGCGGGCGCAAGCCGCTCGATCGCGTACTCCAGGGACGCGAGGCAGCCGTGGTCGGTCACGGTCTGCAGGTCGTCGAGCACCAGCGTGAACGGCCGGCCGAACTCCGCGATCCCGTTCATGAGCTCGTCGACCGCGACCTCGATCGCAAGCCCGGACTCACGCAGCCGGTGCAACGCGCGGCGGCCGAGGCCATTGCGAACCCGGTCCACGGCCGTCGCCACATACGTCCAGAACCGGGCGGGGTCGTTGTCGCCGGCGTCGAGTGTCACCCACGCGAGCCCGCTGTCGCTGCCGTCGTACCAGGCGCGTACCGTCGTGGTCTTCCCGTACCCGGCGGGGGCGGCGACGAGCGTGAAGGCCGACTCGGCGCCGGCGTCGAGCGCCTGCATGAGGCGCGGCCGCCGCACGATGCCGTGTCGCTGCCGCGGCGCAGCCAACTTCGCCTCGGCAAGCGGGGGTAGCTCGTCACTCAGACGGTGACCGGCGGACACGTGTGTTGCCTCAGAACGCCCTCACAAAACTCGGCCCCGAGCCGGTAGGACACCTTTTACCACTCGCCCCGGCGGGTCTTCACCGCGAGCCGGCCAAATCGAGTGGAACCTTCGTGCACACACTCACCCGTTAGTTTGCGGAGACCCACTCAGCGCCGGTCTTCTGACGGAACGCGTCCACCGCCGCGTCGAGCGTCGGGAAGAAGTGGTCGGGGTCGAGCGGGCCGATCAGCTCGTAGCGCTCGAGCTTCGCCCGGACCGGATCCTTGAGCTCGGCGAACACGAGCGAACGTGCCCTTGGCGTTGAGCTCCTCGTCGAGGTCGGCGAGCATGTCGGCCGCGGTGGTGTCGACGTCGGTGATCGGCTCGGCGGCGATCACGATCCACTGCGGTCGCGGATCGGCGGCCGCGAGACGCGCGGATCTGGTCGCGGAACGTCCGGGCGTTGGCGAAGAACAGCGGCGCGTCGAACCGGAAGATCACGAGCCCGGGCAGCTCCTCGGCCTCGGGATGCAGCTCGGCGGTCGTGCTGTCCGGCGAGCCCGGGGACCCGCCCGAGCGTCGTCTGGTATGGCCACCAGGCCCGGCGGAACACGTTGAGGATCGACAGCGCCGACCGCCACCGCGATGCCCTCGAGCACGCCGAGCAGCGCGACGCCGAGGAAGGCGGCGATCGACAGCAGGCACTCGACCCGGCGCTGGCGCCACAGCCGCACGGTCCCGGGAATGTCCGCCAGCGACAGCGACGCGGCGATCACGACCGCGGCGAGCGTCGGGTTCGGAAGGTTCTTGAGCAGCCCGGGGACGAGCACGAGCATCAGCACGATCAGCGCCGCGCCGACCACGCCCGTGACCTGCGTCTTCGCGCCGGCCTGCTCGGCGACGGCGGTGCGCGAGCCGCTCGTGCTGACCGGAAATCCCTGGAAGAACCCGGCCGCGACGTTCGCGGCGCCGATCCCGATCATCTCGCCGTTGCCGTCGACCTCCTGGCCGGTGCGGGCGGCGAACGCCGACGCGGTCGAGATCGTGTCGGTGAGCGCGACGAGCACGATCCCGAGCGCGCCGGCGACCAGCAGCGGAAGATCGGACACCGGGTTCGGCACGGTCAGCGGCGGGAACCCCTTGCGGAAGGCTCCCGACCAGCGAGACGCCGTGGCTCGCCAGGTCGAACACCGAGGCTGCCGCGATCGCGACGACGACCGCCACCAGCACGCCCGGGACCCGCGGCAGCCAGCGCCCGAGCACGAGGATCAGCGCGAGGCTGACCAGCCCGATCGCGACGGCCGCGCCGACCGTCTCGCCCGAGGCGAGCCCGTGGACGAACGCGTGCGCCTCGTTGATCAGCCCGTTGGCGTCGGTCGAGAACCCGAACAGCTTGGGCAGCTGGCCGATCAGGATCGTCAGCGCGAGCCCGTTCATGTAGCCGATCTGCGTCGGCTTCGAGAGCAGGTCGGCGACGAAGCCGAGCTTCGCGATCCCGGCGACGATCATGATCGCGCCGACGATCAGCGCCAGCATCGAAGCGAGCGCGATCGCGCGCTCGGGGCTGCCGTCCGAGCCGACGATCGGCAGGATCGTGGCCGCGATCATCGGCCCGAGCGACGAGTCGGGACCGAGCACGAGGATCCGCGACGGCCCGAACACGGCGTAGCCGATCAGGCACAGGATCGACGTGTAGAGACCGGTGATCGCGGGCAGCCCGGCGAGCTCGGCGTAGGCCATCCCCTGCGGCACGAGCAGCGTCGTCAGCACGATGCCGGCGACCACGTCGCTGCGCAGCCACGAGACTCCGGTAGCTCGCCAGCGAGCGGATCCCGGGGAGCGAGGGCGACGCCATCGGCCGGCCGCGCGTGCGTCAGCGACGCCGGGCGATCAGCTTGCCGATCTCCCACAGGACGAGCAGCAGCACCGCCGAGGCCGACCGCCAGCCCGAACTGCGGAGAGGTGAGCGGCGTCGTCTTGAGCAGACGGTTGAACAGGTCCATCTGCGTGATCATCACCGCGAGCGCGAGCTCGGCCGCCGCCGTCCAGTTCATCTTGGCGTTGTCGAACGTCTCGCTCGCGAGCACGGAGCCCGTGACGCTCCGGCACTCGTAGGCGGAGACGATCAGCATCAGCGCGAACGCGCTCAGCCCGATCGACGACCCGACCGCCGTGCTGTGGTAGTGCTGCTTGCCGAAGTAGATCAGCAGGTCCATGCAGATCGCCATGTACAGGCCGACCAGCCCCGAGGTGAGCTGCACGCCGCGGTTCACGATCGACTCGGTGCTCGGGCGCGGCCGGCGGTCCATCAGCCCCGCGGTCGCCTGGTCGAGGCCGAGCGCGACGCCGAACGGCGCGCTGACGAAGAAGTGGATGTAGAGGACCTGCGCCGGCGAGAACGGCTGACCCTCGGCGATGTTCAGGATCGTCGCGCCGAGGAACGTCAGCACGAACGCGACGAGCGAGATCAGCACGAAGCGGACGTACTTGCTCAGGTTGTCGTAGAGCTTTCGGCCCTGCGCGACCGCGCGCACGATCGTCGCGAAGTTGTCGTCGGTGAGGATCATCCGGCCCGCGTTCTTGGCCACCTCGGTGCCGCTGCCCATCGCGACGCCGATGTGCGCGGCCTTGATCGACGGCGCGTCGTTGACGCCGTCGCCGGTCATCGCCACCACGTGGCCCTGCTTCTTGAGCGTCTCGACGAGCAGCACCTTGTGCTCGGGCGCGACCCGGCCGACGACGCCGATCTGGTCGATCCGCGCCAGCCGCTCTGACTCGTCGAGCGCGGCGAACTCCGCGCCGAGGATCGCCTCGCCCTCGATCCCGAGCTGCTTGGCGATCGCCGCGCCGGTGATCACGTCGTCGCCGGTGACCATCCGCACCCGGATGTGCGCGCTCTGCGCGTCCGCCACCGCCGGCTTGGACTCGGCGCGCGGCGGGTCGACCATGCCGACGAGGCTCGTCATCTCGAGGCCCTCGACGTAGCCCAGCAGGTCGCCGTCGGCGTCGAACGAGCCGGGGTCGAGGTCGCGGTACGCGGCGGCCATCACCCGCAGGCCGGCCTCGCCCATCCGTCGCATGTTCGCCTCGGCGCGAGTGCGCAGGTCCTCGTCCCAGGGGATGCTCTGCCCGGCGGACAGCGCGCTCGACGCGTGGCTCATCACCGCCGGCGCCGCACCCTTCACGTAGCAGCGCACGACCTCCTTGCCCGAAGCGTCCGTCGCCTTGGTGAACGCCGCCATCAGCTTGTAGGTCGGGTCGAACGGCAGCGTCGCCAGCCGCGGGTACTCGCTCTCGCGTGGCGTCGATGTCGAGGCCCGCCTTGTGCGCGAGCACGAGCAGCGCGCCCTCGGTCGGGTCGCCCACGACCTTGCCGTCGACGAGCGTGGCGTCGCTGGCGACGACGTAGGGCAGGATCGCGTCGTCGATCGTGTCCGACGAGCCCGCGGCGTGCTGGACCTTGCCCTCGAGCTCGTAGCCCGAGCCCGAGATCGTGTAGCGGTCGGTCGGGTCGACGCACCTCGACCGCGGTCATCTGGTTCATCGTCAGCGTCCCGGTCTTGTCCGAGTTGATCGCCGACGTCGAGCCGAGCGTCTCGACCGACGCGAGATCCGTCAGCACCGCGCCGTGCCGGGCGAGGTCGGCGGCGCCGAGCGACATCACCACCTGCAGCACGGTCGGCATCGCCTCGGGAATCGCCGCGATCGCGAGCGCGACCGCGCTCGTGAACACGACCGTCGAGGACAGACCGCGCTGCGCGCCGAGCACGAACATGATCACCATCGTCACCCCGGCCGCCGCCGCGATCCACAGCGTCAGCGTGTTCAGCTGCTTGGTCAGCGGCGTCTGCTCGCGCGTCGTCGTCGCGAGCATCCCGGCGATCTTCCCGACCTGCGTGTCGCCGCCCGTCGCGGTCACGATCATCACGCCGCTGCCGTGCGTGACCGGCGTGTGCATGAACGCCATGTCGGTCTGGTCGCCCGGCGCGAGATCGTTGCCGTCGGGCGCGTCGACCCCCTTGGAGGCGGGCACGCTCTCGCCGGTCAGCGCGGACTCGTCGATCTGCAGCGCGCTCGCCTGCGATGATCCGCCCGTCGGCCGGCACGTCGTCGCCGGCCGCCAGCAGGACGACGTCGCCGACCACCACCTCCTCGGCCGCGATCTCGGCCTCGGACCCGTCGCGGCGCACCCGCGCGGTCGCCTTGACCATCGCCTTGAGCGCGTTCATCGCGCTCTGCGCCTTGCCCTCCTGGCGCAGGCCGACGACCGCGTTGAGCACGGTGATCAGGATCAGCAGCACGCCGGTGCTCCACTCCTTGATCGCCAGCGACACGATCGCCGCGGCGACCAGGATGATCTGCATGTAGCTGCGGTACTGCTCGAGGAACCGCCGCCAGCCCGGCACCGGCTGCTCCGACCGGCAGCGCGTTCGGCCCGTGGCTGCTCGAGCAGCTCGGCGGCTCTGCTGGCTGGACAGCCCGACGGCCGGATCGACGCCGAGCCGCGCCGCGACCTCGTCCGGGCGAGGCGCTGTACCAGCCGTCTCCGCCGGCGGCGTGGTCGGCCTGTGAGCGCGTTGTCGTCGCCATCGCGCGACGACCTCTACTCGGATGCCGGCGCGCTCAGCCGCCGCCGCGGCCTGCGCACTCGGCCCGTGCCCGTTCCGGCCGTCGCGCTCGCGGCCATCTCTGCCTGCTCGAACGGGTCGGGCGCCGCGCCCTTGGGTGCCTGCGCCTCGAGGCTGTCGCTTGACCTCGAGCAGCACCTCGCGCTGCTCCTTGGTGACGGTCGGGAACCGGGGGTCGATGCTCCATCAGCGCGTGGGCGAGCACCGCCCCGACGCCGATCCGCGCGAACCACTTGCGGTCGGCCGGGATCACGTACCACGGCGCCCACTCGGTGCTCGTGTGCGAGAGCATCTCCGAGAACGCCTTCTGGTAGTCGTCCCAGCGCTCGCGCTCGCGGACGTCGGCGGTCGAGAACTTCCAGTTGTGGTCGGGCAGGTCGATCCGGCGCAGGAACCGGATCCGCTGCTCCTCCTTGGAGAGGTTGAGGAACAGCTTCACGATCCGGAAGCCGTTGTCGGTCAGGTAGCGCTCCCAGTCGTTGATCTCGCGGTAGCGCCGCTTCCAGACGTCGCCGCTTCTTGGCCGCGCTCGGGAGCTTCTGGCGATCGAGGTTCTCCGGGTGCACCCGGACGACGAGCACCTCCTCGTAGTGCGAGCGGTTGAAGATCCCGATCTCGCCGCGCGCGGGCAGACGTCTGCGCGTAGCGCCACAGGTAGTCGTGGTCGAGCTCCTCGGTCGAGGGCACCTTGAAGCTGTGCACCGAGACGCCCTGCGGGTTCACGCCGCTCATCACGTGGCGGATCGTCCCGTCCTTGCCCGCCGCGTCGAGCGCCTGCAGCACGACCAGCACGCCCCAGGTGTCCTGGGCGGCGAGCCGCGCCTGGTACTCGGTCAGCAGCTGCACGCCCTCCTCGAGCAGCGCGACGCCCGTCCTTCTTCTTGCTCGACCCCGGCCTTGAACGACGGATCGAAGTCCTTGGCGAGCGTCACCTTCGAGCCGGGCTTGACCCGGAACGGCTCGATGAACTCCGCCGACCCGCTTCTGCCTCTTGTCAGCCATCCTCTGCTCCTTCCAGTCGTGACCCGGCAGATCGGGTTCGGATGCTAATCGCCCGCCGTCGTCGGAACAGGAATTGTTAACGCTTTGTCTACGCTCGTGCTTCGTCGGTCGCCAGCCCCATCGCAAGCATGATCTCGGGCGCGGCCGCGATCACCCTCGGGCCACCGACCTGTGGCGCAATCGCCCGGAGCAATCCGATGAAGTCCTCCGCGGTGACGCCCTCCGCGACCGCGTTCGCGATGTGCCACGAGTACGACGCCCGCGGGGCGTCTAGCGCGACCAGCGACGGCCAGCTTGACCAACGCGTACGTACGGGCGTCGAGGCCGCTTCCCGCGCGATTGAGCTCGCGAAGGCCGACCGCCTGCTCGAGGACGTCGATGTTGCCGGCGGACAAGCCCGACAAGGTCTGATGAGTCTCTGCCGCTACAACTGCCATCTCGCGTTCCTTTCAGTCGCTCGCAGCCACCGGCGACTGGAGCGCCGCCTGCAGCTCCCGTGTGTCCTCCTCCGAAAGCGACGTCTTGATCGCTGTCCCGCCGCAACGCTATGGCGGCCGCTGAGCGGCCAGTGCCCGCCGGCGGTCATTCACCCAGGTGAAAGCGATCCGGCGACCATCAGGCCACCGGCCGGTCGACCGCCTGAGCCTCGCCGGTGAGCCGCGGTGCCGGGACCGCCGTCCCGAGCCGCGCCGCCCACCACTGCACCGGAACGATGCGCATTGCCAGCTCGAGCGTCGTGCGATCGAGATCCTCGGCGAGCTGGGTGATCGTGACGAGCCGGTCGGTCAGCCGGTCGTCGTCGACATCTCCCTCGATCTGGATCGCGGGACTGCTCCGGCTCCTGCGCCGCCGCACGGAGTCCTCGGCCGAGTCGGAGCTGTCGAGCAGGCTGCCGAGCCAGGCCACGTCGCTCGCGAGCTCGACGTGCCGGTCGATGATCTCCGCATACGCGTCGGCGTTCAGCATCACCGCGGCCCACCGCCCGAGCACCTCGTCGCCGTGGACGACGAATGCATCGGTCCACTCGCGTAGTCGCCGGCGCTTCGCCTCGTCCCCGACCGCCTCGCGGATCGCGTCCCTCAAGTGCGGCGTGTCGCGCACGGCCTGGGCGGCCGCGTCGATCGACGCAGCGTCGCTCGCATCCGGCGACATCAGGCCGGTCAAAACCATCACGCCGGTCCAGACGAGCCGGGCCTGACGGACGAGCTCGAGCATCACGTACTGCGCGAGCACGCTCCATCGCTGGCGCTTGCGACGCTCGACCACCTCGTTCACGACTGCGACAGACAGCATCACGACGATCAAGCTCGAGACGAGCCCCGCGAGCAGGGCGTTGCGGGCCCAGAAGCTGCGGGTGACCTCGTCGAGGACCACGCCGGCGGCGAGCCCGAGCAGCGCCAGAGCCGCAAGCACTCGGGTCTCGACGAGATACGACTTGATCGAGCTCGAGCGCCGCGGGCCTTGATCGTGGTGAGCCACGGGGCGAGCTTACGCCGACCCGTGCGGGCCGCGGCGGCCAGGGATGGACGATCGCCGCAAGCCTCATCAACAGCTCGGTCGCCTCCTCGCCGGGTCAGGCTCGCCGGCCAGGCCGCGGGTCGGAAAGGCGTCTACCGAGGCAAACGCGCCGGCGGCGACGCCGGCCAGCAGGGCGGCGCCTCGTGCGCCGGCCTCGAACACCCGTGGGAACACCGTGTTCGGGAACGCGTCGCTCTTGAGGCGGCGGAGGACCGGGTTCGCGGCCCAACCCCCGCTGACCCGGAGCTCGTCGACCGGCCCGCCCAGCTGCTCGAGCCCGCGCAGCGACGCCGACGCTCTCGAGACGGTGCTGCGGAGCGCGGACAGCCACTCGCAGTGCCGCCCGCGGCACGTCTGCGTCCGCAAGCCGGCCGTCCAGCGATGCGAGCGCAGCGTCGTCGAGCGATGCGCGGCCACCTCGGTGAGCGGCCCCGAGGCGGGCGAGCAACGGGGTGAGATCGATCCCGAGCGGGAGGCCGGCGAGCAGGCAGTAGTGACCCGCCAGCGCATGCCAGCCGGTCGCGATCCCATGCGGAATCCCCGCGGCGGGATCGCGGTCGGTGTCCGCGGGGATCGCGCGCACGAGCGCCTCGGCGGTGCCGCACGAGTCCATCACCTGACCAGCGCTCGTCACGCCGCTCCCGATCGCCGCGACCAGATGATCGTGGCCGCCGACGGTCAGCGCGGCTCCGTCAAGTCGATTCAAGGCACCCCGCGCGCCGCGGACATTCCCCCAGCTGGAGCCGGCGGACCGAAGCTCGGGGAACATCGACTCGGGCAGGCCGGCCCACTCGATCACCTCAGGCCACCACCGCCGGCCGCTGATGGCCAGCGCGCCGGTCCTCGACGCCAGCGACGGCTCTGCGGCGACCGATCCGCCGAGGCGGTGAACGACCCACTCCGCCACGCTGAGCACGCTGACCGCGCGACGAAGGCTCGGGTTCGCGGCCGTCAGCCAGCGCAGCATCGCGACCGTAGGGATCGGGCCGATGCCGAGACCCGTCCGGCGGTCGATCTCCTCGCGGGTCAGCGCGAGCTCCATCCGCTGGACCTCGGACTCGGCGCGGCGGTCATACCACGCCACCGCGGGCCCAACGGCCTCGCCGCCGGGCGCGACCAGCACCGCGGTCTCGGCCATGCTCGTGATGCCAACCGCGAGGACCTCTCCCAGAGGCGCGGTCGCGAGCATGGCCGCGAGGACGTCGTGGACGGCCTTGACGAAGTCGTCCGGACGCGCCTCGGCGCCCGTCGGCGTGCGCTGCCAGACCGTCGGGACCGCGGCCCGCGTCAGCTCGCGGCCGTCCAGGCCGATCAGCCCGGCCTTGACCCGGGTCGTGCCGACGTCCACGCCGACGAGCAGGGGTTGGCCCCGGCTCACAGCGCCCCCGCGCCCAGCGTGGCGGCCAGCTCCCGCACTCTGGAGAAGTCGACGGCACCGGCGACCGGCTGCTCGCACGAACCGGATGCCACCGCCACCGCGAGCGGGATCGTTCGGTCGATCGCGAAGTTGGGATTGACGATCAGCACGAAAGGCGCCTGCGGCTCGCTGGACTGACGATTCTCTCGTAGACGCGCCGGTGCATCGAGGGCGCGCGAGACAGCAGCGAGCGCCGGTCACCGGGACGACGAGGTGGTGGCGCAGGTCGCGCCTACGATCCAGCGGTACCTCACCAGGCGGCGCGGACCGCGACTCGGTAGCGGTCGCTGCGGGCACGTCCACGCTGGCCGCCATAACATGCCGCGCGTGTCCGACCTGGCCGATCACGTCCACAAGGAACTCCCGTCGTGATCACGGTCGCCGGCGAGGCGCTGATCGACCTCGTGATCGACGCGTCCGGATCGGTCGTGGCGCTGCCAGGTGGCGCGCCGTTCAACGTTGCGCGCGCGATCGCGCGTCTCGGCGGAGACGCTCAGTTCGTCGGCAAGCTCTCCGACGACGGGTTCGGCGAGCAGCTCGGCGCCTCGCTCGAGGAAGTCGGCGTGGTGATCGCGGTCGAGAACCCCACCTCCGCGCCGACGACGCTGGCCGTGGCCCGGCTCGACGACCTCGGCGCGGCCGAGTACAGGTTCTACTTGGACGGGACTTCGGCGGCGCAGCTCACCGCCGCGGACGTGCCCATCGAGATCATGGACGGGTGCAGCGCGCTCGCGCTCGGCGGCCTGTCGCTCCTGATCGAGCCGACGGCGTCGAGCCTCACCGAGCTGATCCACCACCGGCCGCCCGGCGCCACGATCCTGCTCGACCCGAATTGCCGCCCCGGGGCCGTGACCGATCTGCCGGCGTACCGCGAGATGGTCGACACCGTCCTGCGGCAGGTGGACATCGTCAAGGTCAGCACCGACGACCTCCGACTGCTGCGTCCGGCCGACGCGCCGTCCGACGCCGCACGGAGCATGCTCGAGCTCGGACCGGCGTCCGTGCTCGTGACCGACGGGCCATCGCCCGCGACCGTCCTCACCGAGGAACACGAGCGGTCGATCCCCGTGCCGGTCGTGGAGGTGGTCGACACGATCGGCGCCGGGGACGCGTTCGTGGCCGGGTTTCTGACTTGGTGGACCGCGCACGCGCTGACCCAGCACGACGCGGCCGACCCCGGTGCACTGTTCCGCGCCACGAGCGCCGCGATCGCCGTCGCGGCCGCCGCCTGCACCGTACGAGGCGCCAACCTGCCCGCCGACTTTCGCTGGCCGACTGAGTCCGGCGCGACGCCCACGGTGGCGCCCGGCTGAGCCTTGACGCGTCGCTCGGGTTCAGGCGTCGACGCGGTACCTGACGTGGGTGACCGCCGGCGACGCGACCACCTCGACCGGCTCGAGCTTCGGATCGCCCACGTTCACGAGCAGCCGCTCACCGCCCCCGAGCACGACCGGCACGATGTGGAGGTAGAGCTCGTCGAGGAGCCCGGCGGCCAGGTACTGCTGGATCGCACTCGCGCCGCCCGCGATCGAGACCCGCTTCTCGCCTGCGGCGGCGCGGGCCTGCTCGAGCGCCGACTCGACCCCGTCGGCGACGAAATGGAACGTCGTGCCGCCCTGCATCGGCAGCGACTCGCGTGGATGGTGGGTGAGCACGAACACCGGCAGGTGGAACGGCGGGTCCTCGCCCCACCAGCCTCTCCACTGCGAATCCCAGGGTCCGTCCCCGCCGCCGAACATCTTGCGCCCCATGACGTAGGCGCCGACGTCGGCGAGCACGTCTTCGGCGACGTCCGAATCGGGCCCGGCCTCGCCGCCCTCGAGTCCGTGCGCACGGCGCCAGCCGACGGTCTGGAACGCCCACTCGTGCAGGCGCATCCCGCCTTCTCCGAGCGGGTTCTCGACGCTTTGGTTGGGACCGGCGACGAATCCGTCCAGCGAAACCGAAATCTGACATGTGACTGAGTTCATGCTCTTAGGACTTGACACGCAGGCGATCTTCATCGCCGTCCGTGATGCGATCATCGGCGAGCGATGAGCGGATGACCGTGAACGCCATGACCGGTCACGTCCGAGCGCCGGCGATCAGCTCGCGCAGCCCGCGGCGCTGGCGCCCGGTCTCGTCGAGGTTGCCCGGGGCGAGCCAGGCGAGGAAGCCCGCGCGAACGTCCGGCCACTCGTCCTCGGTGATCGCGAACCACGCAGTGTCGCGGTTTCGCCCCTTCACGACCATGTGACGGCGGAAAACGCCCTCGAAGCGGAAGCCGAACCGCTCCGCCGCCCGCCGCGAGGCCTTGTTCAGCGAATCGCACTTCCATTCGAGCCGGCGGTACCCGAGCTCGTCGAACGCGTGCTCGGCGAGCAGGTAGATCGCCTCGGTCGCCGCCGTCGTCCGGCTGAGCGATGCGCCGAACCAGATGTGGCCGATCTCGATCACGCCGTGCTCGGGCGTGATCCGCAGGTAGGAAGCGACGCCGGCCGGCCGCTCCCCCGGCAGCGGAACCAGCGCAAAGAACAGCGGATCGTCCGACGCCTCCGCGACTCGGAGCGCCTCGAGCAGCTCGGCGGGGTCCCGGTAGGGGCCGTTCGGGAGGTACGTCCACAGCGCTGGGTCGCCGATCGGCGGATGCGACTCCGCGTAGAGCGGCTCGGCATCGCGCTCCGCTCGCAGGGGACGGACCAGCACGTGCGCGCCGCGGAGCTCGACCCGCTGCGGCCGCCGCGCCTGCCGCCAGTCGACGTCGACCCCGACGGCTCGGTCGCTCGCGCTCCGCTCTTCACGCGCCATCCGTGCTGATCCAACCACACCTGCCGCTGCCCCGTTGATCGCCTGTTCCGGCCCTGCACGGGGGCAGCCGCCGAACTACCTGCACAACACGCCAGCAGCGCGATCTCGGCCAGACCGTGGCGTGTCGCGCGCGCCCATCAATGTAATGACGCGCCAGGGTCTGGACGAGCACGCTCGGTGGCGTGTTGTGCAGGTCTTGAAAACGTTCGCAGCGGCTTGCAGACGCGCGGTCCGCGAGCCGGGGCGCGCACGCGCTCACGGGCGATCGGGGCCAGAGTTCACGCCGTGGCGTTCCTCCACGCGGTCTGCGTGGGTTTGCCTTCCTGGTGCCGGTCGGCCCGTATAGCGCTTCCTTGCTCGGAAGTGTGGCGTCCGCCCCGGTCGGACGGAAGCCCCCCTAGGGTTGGTTCTGCACACCCCACGCATGTAGGCTCGCCCCACCGACCATCGCAGTCGACGTCCACCACCAAACGAGGGGAGCCTTCAATGGCAGACAGCGTCTACCGCGTCACCGAAGTGATCGGCGTCAGCAGCGACTCGTGGGAAGCCGCGGCACGCAATGCGGTCGAGACCGCGGCGAAGACGGTCCGCGACCTTCGCGTGGCCGAGGTGATCCGCCAGGACGTCACGATCGAGAACGGGTCGCTGACCGGCTACCGAGTGCGGCTCGGGATCTCGTTCAAGTACGAGACCGGCGACTGAGCCGCCAGATGATGGGCGGGTGAACCGCCCGTAGGCCAGGGGGGTGGACGAGCGGCGGTCGTCCGTGGTCGTCGTCGTGGCCTGACGCTGGGGCAGTTCTGGGCGCGGGTGGCGCGGTACGCATGTGACGTCCGGTCCGCTCCGTCCGGCCCGGTCGGAGATCCGCCCCCAGCGCCCAGCGACGTCGGCGAACCTGCGCAGCACGACAATCCGTGCAAGCGTCGCGAGCCGTGCCGAGTTACGCGCGATAGTCGTACGCAAATCGGCACGGCCGCGGCTGTCAGTGCCGATTGACGCGTTTTGCACCGTCCCGCGACCGACCCCGGGGGCCAACCGCAGCCATCCTCCAGGCGCCCAAACGTCTGACGGGGCGGCGACGGCGAGACCGGGCCGCCTGCGGCGGCGTCCATGGGACCGTGCGCCCCGTCCTGACGGTATCCGTGGACCCCGCGACGAAGCTGGCTGGACGCGAGGCCCGGACGCCAGAGGAGCCTGGTACGCCAGAGTCCCCGAGTTCGGTGGCGTTTGGCGTGTGATGCACGCCGGCGGTCGCCGAGGCCGGTAGACCCATGGGGCGCCGTCCTCGCTCACACGCGCGGGTTACACAATTTGAACACGAGAAGAACACTTCGCGGTCACAAATCGCTCTGGCACCGGGCGTAGGTTGCCCCGGCGTCCGCGGCCCGTGCGGGCGCACCATTCAATAACGGGGCGGGAGGTGTCACCAACCATGTTTTGGACGCGTGCGTGGTCGGCGATGCGAGTACGGCTGTTTGCGCTCGCTGCCGGCCTAGCGGGGGTGGGGACCTTAGGAGTGGCGGCGGCGGTGCCGGGGGCCGCATCCGCGACGTCGACGTGCAATCTCGGCAACGGGATCCAGCACGTGATCATCCTTCAGTTCGACAACGTTCACTCCGAGCGGGATAACCCGTCGGTGCCGTCGGACCTCGAGCAGATGCCGGCGCTGCGCAGCTTCCTCACCAGCAACGGCACGCTGCTCACGAACGACCACACGGTTCTGATCTCGCACACCTCGGGCGGCATCATCTCGACCGAGACGGGCCTCTACCCCGACAAGAACGGGATCACGGTGGGCAACTCATACGTGTTCTCTAACCCGTCGACGACATCGGGATCGACCTTCAGCTCAGCCTTCAAGTACTGGACCGACCCGAGCGGGACCGCGGACACGAAGCCGACGCTGATCACCACCAACGGGAAGAACACTCCCGCGCCGTGGGTTCCCTACACCTCGCACGGCTGCGACTTCGCGGGCGTCGGCGCGGCCGACATGGAGCTCGAGAACACCACGAGCGACGTCACGCAGGCATTCCCGGGCGGACTGCCCTCGGCCGTGAAGACCGCCACCAACATCGAGGGGTTGGCGATCCACTGCTCGCAGGGGGACAGCACGACCGGCGGCGTGTGCGCGAACGGCGAGACTGACACGCTCGGCGACGAGCCCGGCGGATACACCGGCTACAAGGCCCTGTTCGGAGCGTTCCAGGTGAACCCGTTCGTGACTACCGGCAGCTACGACGGCAGCCAGTCGACGACGTTCAACCCCGTCTACGACGTGTTCGCGCCGGACGGGACCAACACCGGTCCCGACGCGACCACGGTGCACAACCTGCCGGCGGACACCGCCGCCGGGATTCCGCCGTCGAACTTCGCCGGCTACGTGCCGACCGGGACGACGAGTCAGACGCCGACATCCCCGATCATCGACACGAAGAGCAACGTCGGCTTCCCGGGATTCGACGGGATGGAGGCAAACAACGCGCTCGGCTACACCGCGGCGATTCAAGAGGCGGGGATTCCGGTCACCTACACCTACCTCTCGGACGTCCACGACGACCACTACGCGCAGAACAACGGCAACGCGTTCGGCCCCGGCGAGGCCGGGATGGTCGCCCAGCTGAAGGAGTACAACGCGGCCTTCACGGCGTTCTTCCAGCGGCTCGCCAGCCACGGCATCAACAAGACCAACACGCTGTTCCTGGTCACGGTCGACGAGGGCGACCACTACAGTGGCGGGTTGCCGCTCAACCCCGGCTGCGACGGCGTCAACACCCCGTGCGTGTACACGAACCCGTCGACCGGAGCCCGCAACGAGGGCGAGGTCGACGTCAACCTCAACACGCTGATCAAGGGCACCACCGGCGACTCGACCGTGTTCGATGAGGACAGCGACGACGCGCCGGAGATCATGATCAAGAACCAGCCCGGCGCGGACACCTCGACGGTGCGCAATCTCGAGCGCGAGATGGCCGGCATGAGCGAGTACGACCCGATCACCGACGCGCCCGAGCCGATCACCGACAACATCGCCAACCAGCAGGAGCTTCAGATCCTGCACATGATCAACTCCGACCCGCTCCGAACGCCGTCGTTCGTGCTGTTCGGGAACGACGACTTCTTCTTCGACGACGGGTTCGAGGATCCGTGTCCGCAGATCGGGCTCGACCCCGGCTGCGCGAAGCAGAACGGAGGGTTTGCGTGGAACCACGGCGACGATCAGCCTGAGATCGCGAGCACGTGGCAAGGCTGGGTCGGTCCCGGCATCCAGAACCTCGGCACGACCGCGAGCGTCTGGACCGATCACACCGACGCTCAGCCGACGATCCTCTCGTTGACCGGCCTGAGCGACGACTACACGCCGGATGGGCGGGCGATCTCGCAGATCCTGACGACCGCGGCTTCGCCGCCGGCGATCAAGAACGACGAGACGCGACTACGACGCTCTGTCGAGCGCGTACAAGCAGCTCGACGCGCCGTTTGGAGAGTTCGCGCGTGACAGCCTCATGGTCAGCACCAAGGCGGTCTCGACGAGCTCGCCGAGCGACGCGACGTACCAGGCCTGGGACGCCCAGCTCGCGGCATGTGAGTCGCTGCGGACACCGCTGGTGTCTCAGATGAACACGGTGCTGAACAATGCCGCGTTCTCGCCGTCGTTCATGATCGACCCGCTGACTGCTCAGTCATTGACCGAGCAGGCCGACGAGCTGACCACCGACATGCACCAGCTCCAGGGCGATGCGATGCCGCCGAACTACAACCTGTGCGGCGGGACCCCGCCGAACCCCACGGGCCCGCAGGGACCCCCGGGGCCGCAGGGACCTGCAGGTCCGCAGGGACCAGCGGGGCCACAGGGTCCCCGCGGACCGCAGGGCCCGGCGGGCAAGACGCCGAAGATCGTCTGCGCGGTGGAGATCAAGCACAACCGGATCATCCGCGTCACCTGCACGGAGATCGGCGGTTCGCGCGACGCGCGCGCCGTCGTGGCACTGTCCCGGGGCAAGCGGATCGTCGGCTGGGGTGACGGTTCGCTGGGTCATTCGATCGCGCTCCACCATCGCGCTCGCCTGCGTGGCAAGTACGTGGTGACCGTGATGGTCATCGGTGGACCGCATACAAAGCTCAAGGTCCGCTTCTAACAGCTCCTCCCCTCGGTCTCGGCGGCCGGCTCTCGGGCCGGCCGCCGGGCAGCGGGGGTGGCTTGCACCGCGAGCGCCGGCGCCACCCACAGGCGCCACCGCTGCCCTCAGCCGAGGGCTGAACCCGCGTCAGCTCGCCGCCCGGGCTCGCCGCCCCGGCCTACTCGAAGCCGCGCCTAATCGACGACGCGGCGGCGCACGTCGATCGCGCCCGACTCCACCACATGACCGCCCGCGCAACGGAGCTCGACACCGACAGGCTCCCCGCAGTCGCGGTGGCAGCAGCTCGATCGGGCCGCCGCGGTCGTCGAGCCAGCGGTCGCCCCACTGCATCAGCGCGACCAGTACCGGGAACAGGTCGGCCCCCTTCTCGGTCAGGCGGTACTGCTGGCGGGTGCGCTGGCCGGGCTCACGGTAGTCCTCGCGCTCGAGTAGGCCCTCGTCGACGAGCTCGCGCAGGCGTGCGGCGGTGACCGGCTCGCTGATCCCGACGCGCTCGCGCGAAGTCGTCGAAGCGGGTCGTCCCGTAGAACGCCTCGCGGAGGATCAGCAGCGCCGAGCGCGTGCTCACCACCTCGAGCGCCTTGGCGATCGTGCAGCGCTCGGCCTGTCCACCCCTCGCGGGGATCGAGCGACCCGGTGAGACGGACGGCGGCTGTGTCGGTCATGCCACGATTGTAGCTGACTTTTGACTTGATAAGCCAGGCTGGTAGGATGCCTGGCTATGTCCTCTCTAAGTCAGCCCCTCGCGCGGGTGCCGTCCGAACGCACCGCCCGATCCGCCTCGCCGAACCTCGTCCTCGTGATCGTCTGCGCCGGCGTCGTGCTGGCGAGCCTCGACCTGTTCATCGTCAACGTCGCGCTCCCGCAGATGGCCCGGAGCTTCGGCGTCGACCGGGCTCGACGGCCTGTCGTGGGTCCTGAACGGCTACGCGATCGTCTACGCGTCGCTGCTCGTGCTGTTCGGGCGGCTCGCCGACCGCTACCGCCGCGAGCGCGGGTTCATGCTCGGGGTGGCGATCTTCGTCGCCGCCTCGGCGGCTTGTGCCGCCGCCACCAGCCTCCCGATGCTGGTCGCGTTCCGCGTGCTCCAGGCCGCCGGTGCGGCGCTGCTGACGCCGACCTCGCTCGGGCTGATCCTGGCCACGTTCCCGCCCGAGCGTCGCCACGGCGCGGTTCGCACCTGGACCGCGGTCGGCGGGATCGCGGCCGCGCTCGGCCCGGCCGTCGGCGGCCTGCTGGTCGCCGCGAGCTGGCGGTGGGTGTTCCTCGTCAACGTGCCGATCGGGATCGCGGCGCTGATCGCGGGCTGGCGCCTGCTGCCCGAGGTCCCGGGCCATCCGATTCCGTGGCCCGACGGGCTCAGCGCGCTGCTGATCACCGGCGGCGTCGGCGCGCTCACGCTCGGGCTGGTCGAGGGCGGCTCCTGGGGCTGGGGCAGCACGCGGACGATCGGCGTGCTCGTGCTCGCCGCTCGCGCTGCTCGACGCTGTTCGCCGCTCGCACCGCTCGCCACCACAACCCGCTGATCGACCGCGCGCTGTTCGGAGTGCGGCCGTTCACCGGCGCCTCCGCGGTCGCGCTCGCTGTTCTCGATCGCGTTCGGCGCGATGCTGCTCTCGCGAGTCCTGTGGGCGCAGGACGTGTGGCACTGGTCGGCGCTGACGACCGGCGTCTCGATCGTTCCCGGCCCGATCATGGTGCCGCTGTTCTCGTTCCTCGTCGCCGGCCGCGCTGATCGCGCGGTTCGGCTCGGGCGTCGTGATCGCCGCGGGCTCGACGATCTTCGCGGCGGGGATGGCGTGGATGGCGCTCGCCGCCGGCCTGCGCCCCGACTACGTCGGTGACGTGCTCGGCGGGCTGCTGCTGACCGGGATCGGCGTCGGGCCTGACGCTGCCGACGATGATGGCCACCGCCGCCGCCTCGCTCCCGCCCAGCTCGTTCGCGACCGGCTCGGCCGTCGTCAACATGCTGCGCCAGGTCGGGCTCGCGATCGGCGTGGCGGTGCTGATCGCCGTGCTCGGCTCGCCCGACTCGCCGGCGCACGTGCTCGCGGCCTATCAGCGCGGCGTGGACCGTGATCGCTGCGATCGCGTTCGCCGGCGGCGTCGTCGGGTTCCTTCTGCTGGTGCGCCCGAGGGCCACGACCGCCGCAGCCGCGGCGGCCGCGACGGCAACGGCGCCGGCGATCGGCGACGGCGGAGCTCATCACGGCCTCCGCCGATCTGTGAGACGCTTCGCGACGATGACCGACCCGCTCGCCACCGCGAGCGAGTTCATGCGCCTGCTCGAGCATCGAGTTCGACGAGCGCGGCCCGACGCGAGTCGCCGGTTCGATCGCCGCCGACGAGCGCCACCACCAGCCGTGGGGACTCGTCCACGGCGGGCTGTACACGACCGTCGTCGAGACGTTCGCGACGACCGGCGCGTTCGAGGCGGTCAAGGACCAGGGCATGCAGGCGGTCGGCGTCTCGAACCAGACCGACTTCATCCGCCCGCACCGCAGCGGCCGCCTCGACGTCGTGGCGACCGCCGATCCACCAGGGCCGCACGCAGCAGCTCTGGCAGGTCGAGATCCGCCGCCCCGACGATCACAAGCTCGTCGCGCGCGGTCAGGTCAGGCTGCAGAACATCGAGCCGCCGTCATGACCGAGCAGCGAGCCCCACGGTCGACGACTGGGGCGAGCCGCGCACGAAGACCATCAGCTGGTACGACCCGGCGATCTCGGCCACCGCCGGTGTGTCGACCTGCCGGGCGTGAGTATCCTGCAGGCGATCATCGACGGCGAGCTGCCGGTGCCGCCGTTTGCGGCCCTGGTCGGCGCCCGGTTGCATTCGGTCGGCGACGGCGAGGCGGTATTCCGCTGCACGCCCGACGAGTCGACGTACAACCCGGCCGGCATCGTCCACGGCGGCCTGCTCTGCATGCTGCTCGACTCTGCCTGCGGCTGTGCGGTCCACATCGCTGCTCCCCGCCGGCGTCGTGCATCTCGCTCGATCGAGATCAAGGTCAGCTTCCTGAGCGCGCTGAGAGCGGACAGCGGCGAACTCGAGATCGACCGGGAAGGCGCTGCGGGTCGGGCGGCAGGTCGCGTTCGCCGAGGCCCACGCTCAGAACGGCGATGGCAAGCTCGTCGGGCACGCGACGTCGTCGATCGCGCTGCTGCGTGTCTGAGCGCCAACCCGGCCCCGCGCCGGGACCGCTCGGGCACGGCCACACGCCCGCACACCCGCCGCCGGCGCTACTCGTACGACAGCGCTTCGAGCACGTTGAGCTTGCCGGCGCGCCGCGCCGGCCAGATCGCCGCGATCAGGCCGGCGATCACGGCCGCGATCACGAACACGATCAGCGTCCCCACCGGAATCGTGAACGTCCCGAAGTTGATCGCGGCGCCGATCAGCGCGGCCAGCAGGATCCCGAGCGGGATCCCGAACGCCGCACCGAGCAGCGCGGTGATGACGCTCTCGTGCCGGATCATGCGCCGCACCTGACGCCGGGTCATGCCGACCGCGCGCAGCATGCCGAGCTCGCGCGTCCGCTCGAACACGGTCAGCACGAGCGTGTTCACGATGCCGAACAGGCTGACCACGATCGACAGCGACAGCAGCACGTACAGCAGGTTGAGCAGCAAGGTCAAGCCCTGACAGCTGGTTGTCGATGAACTGCGACTTCGTCTGGACCTTGGCGTCCGGGAACGTCGGACAGCGCGGCGTTCAGCTTCTGGGTGTTGGCCGTTGTGACGCCGCCCTGCATGTTGACGAACGTGAACAGGTTCTGCGGGTTCTGGTATTCGCGATCGAACAGGGCCTGGGAGATCGAGACGTCGCCGTACGGCGACGCCGCCCTTGGGCGGGTTGGTGATCCCGATCAGCTTCAGGTGAAGGAACCGGCCGGTCGGCGTCTCCACCGACAGCGGCGAGCCGACCTGCAGGTGCTGCGCCTTCGCGTAGTCCTTGTTGACGAACGCGCCGTCGTTCCCGAGCTGCGCCACGGTGCCCTGGCTGCCCACCTGCCAGTCGACCTTGATCGCCTGGCTCGCGTTGGGCGGCACGCCGGTGAGGTTGATGTGCGACCCGAACGCCTCCGCCGTCGCCGGCGCGCACGCCGACGACTCCGGTGACGCCGGGGACGCTCCGGGCGGCTTCCTCGGAGGCGAGGCTGATCGGCGAGAAGTTGTTCGTCGCCGTGATCGCGTAGTTGGCGACGAAGGCCTTGTTGACCGCGTCCTTGAAGCCGGTCCGCAAGCCCGGCGGCGAGCACGCCGACGAGCGTGACGAGCGCGAGCCCGATCATCAGCGCCGACGCGGTCGACGCGGTCCGCGCCGGATTGCGCGCCGAGTTGCCCTCGGCGAGCTTGCCGGCCGCACCGCCGATCTTGGTCGCCGGCCAGCCGAGCACGCGCACCAGCGGCGGCACCAGCTTCGGGCGCCAGCATCGAGAAGCCGATGAACAGCGCGATCGCCCCGACGCCGACCGCGAGCAGCCGCAGCCCGGTCGACAGTCCGCTGACCAGCAGGCCGATCAGCATCAGCGCGATGCGCGCCGATCACGGTCGCCTCCGGCGGCGTACAGGCCGTACTTCGCCCACCGCGACGGCGGCAGCAGCGCGCCCTCGCGCGCGGCGGCGATCGGGGGGACGCGCGTCGCGCGAAGCGCCGGCCGCACCGCCGCGATCATCGTGATCACGATCCCGACGAGCAGCGAGATCACGATCGTGCGCGTCTTGAACACCGTGGACGCCTGCGGCAGGTTGATCCCGAACGACACCAGCAGCGAGTTGAGCCCCTTGGCGAGCAGCAGCCCGAGGAACAGCCCGACGATCGACGCGAGCGTCCCGATCACGAACGCCTCGACCAGGACCGAGCGGAGCACCTGGCGGCGCGTCGCGCCGAGCGTGCGCAGCGTGGCCAGCTCGCGCGTCCGCTGGGCGATCGTGATCGACAGCGTGTTCGCGATCACGAAGCTGCCGACGAACAGCGCGATGCCGCCGAACGCGAGCAGGAAGTCCTGGAAGATGTTGAGGAACCCGCTCGTGTCCTTGGTCGCCTGCTGCGGCCTGGCCCTGACCGGTCCTGACCTGCGCGCTCGGCCCGAGCAGCGGCTTGATCGCGTTCACGACGTCCTGGCGGCGAGGAGCCGTGCTTCGCGGCGACGCTGATCGTGTCGTACTTGCCCGACCTTGTTGAAGAGCTGCTGGGCCTCGGCAGCGTGAACATCGAAATCGTGGCGCCCCCGAGCGAGGAGACGCCGCCGATCTGGACCGTTCCGACGATCCGGAACCGCTCGCACGGGGCCGCGCGCGACGACCCCGATCTCGTCGCCGACCTTGTAGTTGTGCTTGCTCGCGGTCGAGGCGTCGATGTCGATCTCGTCCGGGCTGGTCGGGAACCTGCCGCTGGTCAGCGTGAGCGGATTGAAGTGCGCGCCGGCGGGCGAGTAGCTGAACGCGAGGCCGGGCGCGCCGCCGCTCGAGATCACCTTCCCGTTCCGCCCGACCAGCTGCGCGCTGTCGGAGATGCTCGCCCGATGCGTGCGCCGACCTGCGGGAGCGCCTTGGACCTGGGTCAGCAGCGAAGCCGGCAGCGAGGGATCGTCGGCGCGTTGCCGTTGTTGCCCGGACGAGATCGCGCTCTTGCCGGTGATCACCGCGTCGGTGTTCTGGTAGACGGTCGTGAACACCGAGTTGAACGCGGACTTGATCGTGTCGGTCAGCACGAACGTCCCGCTGACCATCGCGACCCCGAGCACGATCGCGAACGCCGTCAGCGCGGCGCGCAGCTTGCGTCCGAGAAGGCCGCGGAGAGCGACCTTGGTCACGACTGCAGCGTGCTCATCACCTCGAGCACCTGGCCTGCATCCGTGTCGGTGAGCTCCTTCACGATCAGTCCGTCCGCGAGGAACAGGACGCGGTCGGCGATCGCCGCAGCGCGCGCCTCGTGGGTCACCATCACGATCGTCTGGTTGTAGTCGCGCGCCGAGTCGCGCAGCAGATCGAGGATCTCGCCGCCCGTCTTCGAGTCGAGGTTCCCGGTCGGCTCGTCCGCGAACAGGATCGTCGGGCTTGGTCACCAGCGCGCGGGCGATCGCCACCCGCTGCTGCTGGCCGCCCGACAGCTCCGAGGGCCGGTGGTGGCCTCGGTCGGCCAGCCCGGTCTTCGTCATGCAGCTGCTCGAGCCAGCCGCGGTCGGGCTTCTCGCCCGCGATCGACAGCGGCAGCAGCACGTTCTCCTCCGCGGTCAGCATCGGCAGCAGGTTGAAGAACTGGAAGACGAACCCGATGTGGTCACGGCGCAGGCGGGTCATGTCCGCGTCGTCGAGGCCGGTGATCTCGGTGCCGGCGATCGTCACGGTTCCGCTGGTCGGCTTGTCGAGCCCGGCCAGGATGTGCATCAGGGTCGACTTGCCCGAGCCCGACGGCCCCATGACGGCGACGAGCTGGCCGCGCGCCACGTCGAGCGACACGCCGCGTAGCGCGTGGACCGCTGTCGCTCCCTCGCCGTACTGGCGCTCTAGATCGCGCGCCTCAACGACGACCCCGCCGACGGCGGTCGTCCACCGAAGCGGCGACTTCGGTTTCCTCTGCCGGCACGACTCGGTGTATAGCAGCCGTAACGTGTTTCAGATGTGGCCGCGCAGGACCAATCTTGGTTTTCTCATGAGGACCAATGTCAGGTCCTCACACCGGCGTTTTCACGAACTGTTCACGCAACGCGGTCTTCTTGAACTTGCCGGTGGCGGTCCGCGGGATCTCGTCGATGAACTCGACCCGCTCGGGCAGCTGCCACTTCGCGAAGCGGCTCGCGAGATGCTCGCGGAGCTCGTCGGGCGATCGCCTCGGCGCCGTCGCTGAAGCACCACGACCGCCATCGGCCGCTCGCCCCACTGGTCGTCGGGGATCGCGATCACCGCCGCCTCGGCCACCGCGGGATGCGCCCATCAGCAGGTTCTCCATGTCGACCGACGAGATCCATTCGCCGCCGGACTTGACGAGGTCCTTGGTGCGATCGGTGATGCGGATGCAGCCGTGGCGGTCGATCCGCACCACGTCGCCGGTCTGGAACCAGCCGTCCTCGGTGAACTTCTCGGCGCCGGTTCCCTGGAAGTAGGCCGCCGCGACCCACGGCCCGCGGACCTCGAGCTCGCCCATCGCCTCGTCGTCCCATGGGATCAGCTCGCCGTCGTCGCCGCGCGCGCGGATCTCGACGAACGGAGCGGGCACGCCCTGGCGGGCGCGGTACTCGAACTGCTCGTCGGCCGGCGCATCGTCCAGCTCGGGCGGGCAGGATCGCACGTGCTCGCGAGCGGGGACGTCTCGGTCATGCCCCACCCCTGCACGATCGTGGAGCCCGTGCCGCTGCGTAGCCCTCGATCATGCTCTTGGGCACGGCCGAGCCGCCGACCAGCAGGCGATTCGAAGCGAGCTCAGGTCCCACCGCTCGGGCTCGGCCTCGATCGCCTTCAGCATCGCCATCCACACCGTCGGCACGCCGGCGGTGAGCGTGACGTGCTCGTCGGCGAGCAGGTCGAGCACGCTCTCGGCGTCGAGCTGCGGCCCGGGCAGGACGAGCGCCGCCCCGACCATGCGTGGCCGTGTAGGGGATTCCCCAGGCGTTGGCGTGGAACATCGGCACGACCGGCAGCACGATGTCGCGCGTCGAGATGTTCATCGCGTCCGGCAGCGCGGCCGCGATCGAGTGCAGGACGAGCGCGCGGTGCGAGTAGAGCACGCCCTTGGGCCGGCCGGTCGTGCCCGACGTGTAACAGATCGCGGCCGGCGCGCCGCTCGTGCGGCGCCGGCCAGCTCATCGGCTCGCGCCCCTCGATCAGCGATTCGTAGTCGATCGTGCCGTCGGGGATCGGTCGCCGCCGTGCGAGACGACGATCACGTGCTCGAACTCGTGAGCGGAGCGGAACGCAGTCGAGCACCGACAGCAGCGACTCGTCGACGACGATCGCCCGGTCGTCGGCGTCGCCGGCGATGAACCCGAGCTCGTCGGGGTGCAGGCGCGGGTTGAGCGTGTGGACCACCGCGCCCATCGCCGGCACCGCGTAATACAGCTCGAGGTGCTCGGGCTGGTTCCACAGCAGCGTCCCGACCCGGTCGCCCTCGCCGATCCCGAGCTCGGCGAGCGCCGAGGCGAGCCGACGGGCGCGCACGCGCGCACTCGCCGATGCGTCGTGCGGTGGATCGATCCGTCCGGCCGTCTGGAGACGACCTTGCGGCCGCCGGTGAGCGACTCGGCGCGCTCGACGACCGCGGTCAGCGACAGCGGATAGTCGTCCATCATCAGCCCGTTCAGGATCGGCTCGCTCATGCTCTCCCTCCTTGTTGTCTGACGCCCGACAGCATGACGCGTGGCGGCCACGCCCGCAAGCCGGTACCCGCCTCGACGCTGTCGTCGACCAGCGCGCTGAAGAACTCGATGTCCTCGCGCTGGAGCTGGCAGATCTCGAGCCAGTGCCCGAGCGCGGCGGTCGTGTCGACGTAGCCCGCGCGGACCCGGTCGGGGATCAGCACCGTGTAGTCGACCTTCAGCCCGGACGCGGCGAGGAGCCTGCCGACCCGCTCCCACTCCTCGTCGCCGTTGTCGATGAACGTCGCGATGTGGTGCAGCCGCACCGCGAACGAGCCGTCGGCCGGCAGGAGCCGCGTGTAGAAGTCGACGTGGCCGGCGACCGGCTCGATCAGCTCGACGATCTTGCCGCCGCGCGCGCCCATCGCGAACTTCGCCTCCCACTCCGCGGGCTCGTCGCCGACGAGGAACGTGGCGCCGTCCGACGGGAAGCTTGAGGCAGTGCTCGAGGCCGAACCGCTCGGACATGAACGCGATCGCGCGATCCAGGTCGGTGGTCACGTAGCCGAACTGCCACACGTTCGCGAGCAGGTCGGCGATGCGCGTCGACCCGGCGCGGCGCGGCGAACAGGCCCTCGGCGCCTCGCTCATCGGCTCGCGGTCACGCGACGAGCTGCTCGCGGCCGGCCTCGAGCTGCCCGCCGGCGCCCGAGTCGCAGGTAGTCGGCGAGCCGGGTGGCCAGCGCCATGATCGTCAGCGACGGGTTCACCGACAGCGTCCGCGGAGTGCAGCGAGCTGTCGCCGACGTACAGGCGCTTGACCTCGTGCGACTGGCCGTGGGTGTCGACCACCGAGGTCGACGGGATCGGCGCCCATCCGGCAGCTCCCCTGCATGTGCGTGGTGGCGAGGCCCGACCACAGGATCTGGGTCGCGCCGGCCGCCTCGAGCACGCGCGTCGAGAACGCCCGGGCCGCTCTTGATCCGCTCGAGCTCGACGCGGCTGGAAGTCCGAGAGGAACAGCTCGTTGCCGTCCTCGTCGAGCCACGACGCTCGCGTTGTTGTCGTCGTTGGACATGTTCAGCAGCCCGATCCACCGGCGGTACTTGCTTGGCCGCGTCGACCAGCGGCTGGCCCCACATCGGCCCGTTCTCGTCGCACAGGCCGGCCGTGAAGCCGATCGGGTCCTGGACGGTCACCGCCTCGACCGCGAATCCGCCGTCCTCGTCCGCGGCGAAGTCGTAGCAGTGCCCGGTGATCGGGGCGACCATGTGGGCGTCCTGCGGCTCGTCGAACAGGCCGAACACGAACTGCGCCGGGTGCAGGCCGAGGTGCCTGCCGATGTTCGGGTTGGGCACGTCCGAGCGCATCAGCACCTGGGGCGTGCGGAGCGATCCGGCGGCGACGCACGACGACGTCGGCCTCGACGCGTCTGCCGCTCGCCCGAAGCCGTCGATGTACTCGACGCCGGTCGCCTCGAGTCCGTCGCCGCGATCCTCGATCAGCACGCGCTCGACGAACGAGTTCGGCCGCAGCGCGAGCGCGCCCGTGAGCACGTTGCGCTGGATGTAGGTGTTCATCGTCGACTTGCCGGCGTTCGTCGGGCAGCCCTGGAGGCACGAGCCGCACTGCTCGCAGTTCTCGTCGATGTAGGCCCGGACCGGTTCGAGCGTCGCGCCGACGGCCTCGAATCCGCGCTTGGCCGTCTGCACGCACCGCTTGAGGTCCCAGTCGGTCGCGCGGTCGCGCACGCCGAGGTAGCGCTCGACGCGGTCGTAATAGGGGTCGAGGTCGGCGCACGAGATCGGCTCGCCGCGGTCGTTGCACAGGCCGGTGGCCGCGTGCCACTTGTCGAGCTCGCGCTGGGTCGCTCGCAGCGCCACCTTCGTGTTGATCGTGGTGCTCCCGCCGACGCAGCGCCCGCTGATCAGCACGACGGGGCCGAGGTCCGGGCATCGCCGGCCGGGAACGCGAACCCGAGCGGCCACCAGTAGTCGTGGCCCGCCCGGCTCTCCCAGCGCATGAAGTCGGCCGCGACGTAGTGGCCGCCGGCCTCGAGCAGCAGCACCGAGCGGCCGCGCTCGGCGAGCTCGCCGGCGACGACGCCGCCGCCGGCGCCCGATCCGACCACGACGACCTCGAAGCGCTCGGCTCATCCCTGACCACCCCGAGGTACGACCAGTCCTTCTTGATCCGCATCGCGAGCGGCGAGTGGAAGTCGATCTCCTCGTACGCGCTCGGGCCGCTCGCCCCGGGCGCGACGAAGTCGCTGTAGAACGCCTCGACGGCGAGCGCCCGGATCATCGCGAACGCCGGCGTGAGCCGCGTGGGGTCGCGAGCGCCTCGGCGCCACCGGGCGCGGCGTCGGCCAGCGCGTCGATCGACTCGATCACGGCCTCGCGCATCGGGCTGCGGGCATCTCCGACATCACCGCGTCGATGTAGACGACCGGACCGACGCGCCTCGACCCCGGAACGATCGTCTCGCACAGCGACTCGAGCACGGCCGCACGGCCGTTCGTCGAGGTTGCGCAGCGCGCTCGTCACGCGAGCGACTCTACGCTTCGCGGCGCTCGGCCGTGCTTGCCGGTGCGGGCGCGGGATGGTTGTCGATGCGTGCATCGGCGAGGGGTGGCATCCTGGTCGGAGCCATGGGTGCCGACACCACCCAAGCCCGGATCCACGCGCTGGCCGACCTGATCGTCCGGTTCGGCGCGAACGTCCAGCCCGGTCAGATCGTCGCGATCGGCTCCGAGCCCGGCAAGGAGCCGCTCGCGCGGGCGATCGCCGAGGCCGCCTACAAGGCCGGTGCCAAGTTCGTCGACCTGTCGGTGTTCGACATCCACCTCAAGCGCGCCCGCGTGCTCCACGCCGCGCCGGACACGCTCGGGTTCGTGCCCCCGTGGTACGGCGAGCGGATGCGCGCGCTCGGCGAGCACCGCTGTGCGCCTGATCGCGCTCACCGGCCCGGTCGCGCCGCACGTCATGGACGGGATCGACCCGGCGCTGCTCGGCAGGGACCTGCTGCCGCGGGTGCGCGAGTCGATCGAGATCGTCAACCAGCGCACCACGAACTGGACGGCCGCGCCGTGCCCGACCCCGGCGTGGGCCGAGCTGGTCCACCCGGACGCCTCGGCGCCGGACGCGCTCGAGCGCCTGTGGCGCGACGTCGCGCACGTCTGCCGCGTCGACGAGCCCGACCCGGTGGCCGCCTGGGAGGAGCGGATGGACGGGCTGATGGCGGTCGCCGGCAAGCTCGACGAGCTGCGGCTCGACGCCCTGCGCTTCGAGGGGCCGGGGACCGAGCTGACCGTCGGCGCTGCTGCCGTCGAGCCGGTGGCATTGCGCCCGGATCTCGACCGTCGACGGCATCGTCCACGCGCCCAACCTCCCGACCGAGGAGGTGTTCACCACGCCCGACCCCGACGCGTCGACGGCTACGTCCGCTCGACCAAGCCGCTGTTCGTCTCCGGCGCGCTGATCACCGGCCTGCGGGTCCGGTTCGAGGGCGGAACGGCGGTCGAGATCGACGCCGACCAGGGCGCGGACACGCTGCGCGCGCTGACGCAGGCCGCGATCCCGGGCGCCTCGCGGCTCGGCGAGGTCGCGCTGGTCGACCGCGACAGCCGGATCGGCGAGCCTCGACACGGTCTTCTTCGACACCCTGCTCGACGAGAACGCCGCGAGCCACATCGCGCTCGGCGAGGGTCTCGACTTCACGGTCGCCGACGAGGCCGATCAGCAGCGGATCAACCGCAGCGAGCTCCACATCGACTTCATGATCGGGTCGAACGAAGTGGCGGTCACCGGGCATCGAGCCCGGTGGCGCCGAGGTGCCGCTGCTCCGCGACGGCGCCTGGCAGATCTGAGCGCCGTGGCGTCGAAAACCGCCGCCGTCGCGTCCCCGACCGCGCTACCCTTGGCCCGCCTCACGGAGAGGTGCCGGAGCGGTTGAACGGGCGCGACTGGAAATCGCGTAACGGGGGTTGACCTCGTTCGGGGGTTCGAATCCCCCCCTCTCCGCTGGCTGGCTGTCTGTCTTTCGGAAGGGATGAGCCCGCGAAGCGATCGACCAGCACATCCACCCGCTCCACGGGGGCCGAACGGCCGATACTGCTCGAGCCGCACCCATCCTCGGCGTGCTTGGCGTTCCCAGGCCGACACTGGCACAAACTGGCCTGTGCGCGGGTCGATCTCGCCGAGTTTCACCCATCCTTCGTCGGATCGGTCGTCGTTGGCGAGTATTGGCCCAAACCGGCCCTCATCCACAGACTCGCGGCGCTCGGCGAGGCGGTGCTCGCGATGGCGCCGTTGGTGGCGCTTCCATTCGCCCGCGGCGACGTCGCGGCGTAGTCGCGAGCTTGCGTGCGGGGGGATGTTGATCTGAGCCCGATGCAGTAGGGCGGCTAAGCGGTTGAGGCATTCCCGAAACGGCGGGAGGCGGCCCGGTGTCGGCTGATCCGGCGCAAGTCGATGGTGTCTCCCCACGCCGACGTCGAGTCGGAGCTGAACTCGTCCTCCATCTGCGCGCCGGCACGCTTGAGGCAGTCGACGCCGAGCGGGGCGCATCCGGCAATCGCGCCCGCCCGCCGGTAGAAGTGGTGGTAGCCATTGGAGATGTTCTTCAGGCGCAGCGTCCCGGCGCAGCGCGCACCGATCCGCCATGTGCCCGCCCGCTCGCCGCGGTCGACCACAACGATGAACCGCTGGCGCGACGCGTGACTCCCTCGCGATGGCGTGACGTAGCCGCTCCACGTGCCGACGATCGACGTGGCGCGCGGCGCATTTACAGGGCCAGCGACAGCGAGCGTGCCAGGGCTGACCGATTGTCGTCGTGGTCGTGGACGACTGATGCGCCTGCGAGCCACAGCCGGCACCGGCCAGCGCCAGCGCCGTTGCCGCGACGGTGGCTGAGAGCTTCCGCATTACCGTCCTCCTTTGGGCCGAACCGGTACTAAGCGAAGAACGGATTCAGGTCTGATGGTCTTCCACGCGCCGTCGCCTGACGGCATATGGCGTGGTTATCTCACGTCGCCGGCCCCGGGTGTTGGCCCACCGCGGGCCCAGCGATTGCCCGCTCGACCGCCACCCACAGCGCAACGTCCCCCGCATCGAACGAAACGGCGTAGCCGCGCCAACCGCCGGAGATCAACTCCCCATCGGTCCCGATCCGTAGCGCGGCCTGTCGCGCTCGACCCCACAGACAATCGCGAGCTCCTCGACCGAGAACTCGTTCGGCGCATCGGTCGGCCCCATCATGAGCTCGAACGTCGCATGATGAACATCCGACAGGTAGCGCCAGGCGTGCTCTCGGAGCCTCGGCATCAGCCGGTCTGCCTCCACCGCGCCTCAGCGGTCTTCCGAGCATGAGTCACGGACGGCTTCACGCTCCCGGGAATGTCGACCAACCCCAGGAGCCGCCCCAGCGCTGCCTCGCGCTCGTCCCACTCACAGGCCGCACCGAGCGACGTTGATCGCCTCGACGCGAGCAACCGGCCCATTCGGAAGCCGTTTAGCGGCCATCGTGCAGGCATCGGATCCTTACAAACGAAGCCACTCGGCGGTCTCCGTGGTCGAGCGTCGCGGCGGCGACCCTCCGCCGGTTAAAGCTCCGCGCGCGTTCGGTCGATATAGAGAACGAACTGAAGTCTCACGGGGGTGTGCGGCAAGTTGGGCAGGGTGCCGCTCGCAGGTTCGATTCCTGCCACCTCCACCTTTGCAAAGAGTTCGAACCTCCCTACGCACCAGCGGGGGGCGGTTCTTCTATGAGGACGAGCGCGTCGAGGGTCGTGACGGCACGGTAGAAGGGCCGGCCGATGTCGGGCGTTTGCAGCTCGAGACGGATAGGGCCCAGAACATTGCGGAGCGCCTGAGCCGAGCGAGCGGTCCGCCTGACGGCTGCTTTCATGGCCGGCGCTTGCAGCGAGTTGCCGCACACAGTTAGCGGTCCGGCACGCCGGCGTCCCCTGCGGCCGGCCGGCGACCGATGCGGCCAAGCGCTCCTCGTCGCCGAGAGCGGGGCGCGCGTGGCGGCGCACGGAATCGGGCGATTGCGTAGGCCTGGCTCGACGGTTGGTCTCGAGGCGAGGAGCACGTCGCTTAGGTTTTCCGCACGGGAGACGTGCTTCGTCGTGAGCGGGGGTGCGCAGCTCAGGCTGGTAAGCGCTTCGCGGACCTATACGGGAGAGCGCGGATTAACGGCGGGAGTCGAAGTCAGGGGATTCGAGCTGGTCTTTGGTTGCGCCGTCGTTCGTTGGCGCCGGCGACGTGCGCTCTGGTCCGGGCCGCCGCTCGCTCGAGGTATGCACGTCGTCCTGTAGACGCGGTGTATCCGATGTGGTCGACCGAGTCGTGGTCGTTGAGGTCGCGCTGCGCTTCGTGCGCCACGAGGCGGAGAATGCGGATGTGCGGGTCGGTCACGAGCGCGCTTCCGGCGGGGGAAATGTGATCGAGCCGGCGGTTGGGTAGGGCAGTTCGTGGGGGAGGTCCTCGGGTCCGACGAGACGGAAGCCGAGTGTGCGCTCCAGGCTGGTGATCGGTTCGGGCGAGTGACGGCATTCGGGGCAGGCAGTGATGTACGCCGCGGCGGCGGGGGTGAAGCGCAGCCGGCAGCGTGGGCAGCAGAGGCGGGTCATGGGGTCACGGAGTTTTTCCGAGCAGGCCGTGCCGACATGCTGGGCAGACGCGGTTCATCACGGGGTCCTCGGAGCGTTCGTCATCGAGCTCGAAGTAGACCCGGTGGCGCCCGAGTCCGGACACCCGCAGAATGTGCCCGCACTCGGGACAGGTATATGTCCGTGGTGGATCAGGCTCGCTTGGGGGCGCCAGCCGATCCGGCGGCGCGATCAGTGTGGCGCTGGCCATTTGGCCACCGCCTCGGTGTTGAAGCTGCCGCCCTCGTCTAACCACCGCTCGGCGTCCCCGGCGTCGCTTGTGGCACTACGCCGGGCGGTGGGATCGACCGGCCGTGCGCTGACGGCGGGGTGCCCCAACGGCGCCGACGCGGCTCCGTCGCGGACGTGCTGTGCGGCTCGTTCTGCGTCCTCGTAGGAAGCGAAGTCTCCCGATCGGGCGAGGGTCGCGCCGTCGGCGGCGACGATCGTCCAGTGATAGTCGCCGCCGTTGTCCTGGAAGATGAGGAACTCCATCGACTCCGGTGCGCGCACTTCACGTGCACGGCGCGGGCGTCGACCAGCGGCGCGGGACCTGCTTGTTGCGGTGGCCATGGCCGACCGCCTCTCTGCCCTTCTGACCGGATACGTCGCCCGGAAAGCGAGAAGAGCGAGGGGCTCACTGAGCGCCCTCATGACATTAGCACATTCACTAGAGACTGATCTCTAGAAATTTTATGCTAGAGTTGCGAGTCTACCGATAGGAGATTCCAATGGGCATTTCTGAGATCACTCAGGTGCTAAAGCGGGAGACCGAAGCCTGGAACGCACACGACGCTGATGGCGTCGCTGCCTGCTACGCCGAGGACGCCAAGCTATACGACGTGGGGCTGCCTGAGCCGCTGCGGGGCCGCGCGGCAATCCGCGACTCGGTGGCGGGCTATCTCGCTGCCTTCTCGGATTTTCACGCCGTGAACCTGGGTGAGCCGATCGTCTCGGGCAACCGGGCGGCCCAGGAGTGGAAGGTCACCGGGACAAACGACGGCGAGCTCCTGGGCATCCCGCCGACCGGCAAGAGCGCGACCACATACGGTTGCGGGACGGCCGAATTCGGCGAGGACGGGTTGATCCACCGCGGCGGCAACTACTGGAACGCCGCCGCGCTGATGCAGCAGCTGGGCGTTTTGCCCGAAACGGCTGGCGCACCAGCCTAGCCGCCTGTCAGATCGGGGCGCTCGGACCCGCATGCCGGAACGAGCGCCCCGACGGCGTCGTGAAACCGTGCGGAACGAGCGTCCCGACGGCGTCGTGAAACCGTTGATGTCGTCCGTCCACGGTCCGGTCCAGCGGTGGCGACAGGCTCGGCTGGGCCCGGACCGCCCGTCAGATCGACGCCGGCTCGTCGGGCGTCGCCGTCACGTCGACCTGAGTCATGAGCTGCTCGCTATCGCCGATCTTGACGCGCTGCGCTGTCCGGAGGCTCGCTCGCTGCCGGATGCGGACTTGGTCGGCCGGGGAGACTTTCGGTCCTGCTGCGGGGAACGTTTGGGACGGGTTGGAGCTGGTCCGTCACCAGCGGCGTTTCCGTCTGGCGGTTGCGCGGAGTCTGGTGCTCGGGTGTCGATGAGCAGTCCGAGCACCTCGCCGATCGTTCGCTCTCGACCGACGTCTTCTGGCAGGGGGAGGTGCTCCTGGATGCGGTAGCGGTTACGACGGCCGTCCTTGTCCTTGACGACGTAGCCGGCCTCGGTCAGGTCGGTGACGATGCCGAACGCGGTGCGTTCGGTGATGTCGAGCGCAGCGGCGATGTCGCGCAGGCGCACCCCCGGATCATGCGCGATGCACACCAGGGCGCGGGCATGGTTGGTCAGGAAGCTCCACTCCGCCATCGCACAAAGTATAGATGAACATTTCTGGAATCAGCTTGCTAGTTTCGGCACCGGCGCGGTCGCTACCTGGGTCGTCCGGCGATTAGCTCGGCTCCTATTCGGCCGGGGGAGCGCGTTGGCATGAAGCAGGAATCGGCGACACCGACGCCCGAGACCCGGATCTCGCCGGGTGAACGAGGACGTAGCGCTGGCGTTCGTATCTTTGTGGCTTCTGCTGTCACGAACCACCAGGCGCGTCATCGGCCTCACGTGCGTAGTTTCTCGGTCGGGCGACCCGGGCGGCAGCGGAGCAGCCAGGCCGGCGCAGCCCTCGGCGAGGAAGCAGAATTGACGTGCTGGGGTCGTCTTGTGCCTGCCTCCGTTCCCGAGCAGTAGCACCGAGCCAGACGACTGGTTCCGTGGGCGAGCGGAACTCTCGCGGTCTTCTCCGGCAGGTCGCGTCCGCTACTGCGTCAGCCACGGGTGGGCGAACGCGCTCGCTCACGCCCGAGCGCTTGTAAACGGCCCTGGGAGCGTTACGCTGGTTGGTGCATCGGGCCTTCGTCGGGCGTTCTTTCGTCTCTGTCACCCAGCGCTGGTTCTGCCCAGATTGAAGAGACGCGGAGAGAAGGCTGATCGTGGAAGGGACCGCGGGTCCGGATGGCGAGTTGCGGGCTGGGCGGCTGAATGCCGCGATCGCGAACGAGATCGGCAAGCTGACGGCGGATTTCACCGGCAGAGGGTCCGAGAGGTCTCGCGCGTTCATCACTGGGGATGTGGTCGTGTGTCTGCTCGAGAACGGTGCGACCAGAGGCGAGCAGAACATTGCCGCCGCGGGCCGCGCCGACGTCGTGCGCCTCGCTCGTGACGTCCTGCAACGCGCGATGGAGGACCAGCTGGTCGCCGCGGTCGAAGGGCTCACCGGCCGCAAGGTCCGTACCTTTCTGAGTGGCTCGAGCACGCCGGGCGACTCCGCTGTCGAGGTGTTCGTGCTCGAGCCTGTCCACGGGGCAGATGGCGCCGGCGCGGCTGGTTGACAGGCCGGCTGGCCGCGGTAGCCTTCTGGTTTGGCAAGGCTTAGGGGTTTTCCCGCTCCCAGGCCGGGCCGAGCAACCACCAACGACTGACGGACGAGGTCTCGCGGGCCTCTCTGTACACGGGAGTGGACGAAGCACAAGCATCGCCAACGAGTGGTGAACCGCCCCTGAGGGGCGGACACTTGCTCGCGGCGATCTCCAACCAGATCGTCCAGATCCAGCGCGAGTACTACGGGCGCGGCCCGATGAAGGCAAAGACCTACGCCTTGGACGACCTAATCGTCGTGGTGATGCGCGGCAGCGGCTTCACGCCGCTGGAAAAGACGATCATGGACTCAGGCGATCCCGAGCGCGTCGTCGCTATGCGCCACGACTTCCAACACATGATGACCAAACTCTTCACCGAGACGATCGAGCAGCTCACAGGCCGCAAGGTGCTCGCGTTCCTCTCCCAAGCCCACGTCGAGCCCGACCTCTCGCTCGAGATCTTCTTCGTCGACGGGCCACTCGAAGGGTTCGGCGCAGTCGAACTAATCCAGCCCGAATAGCAACCTTTGAGGGACCTGATCTGGCGGGCCCCGGCGACTGACGCCGCCCCCAGACGACGCCGAACATCACGCCGTACTTGAGCCACGCCTTCCTCCGCCGTTCTCCCAATCTCGGCGCACGGTCCCCTTACGGTGGCCGCCCGGGGTGCCCATGGCCCGACGCGCCGACCGGCGGCCAGGAGATCGCGGGTGTATCGTGACTCGTGAGGTCATGCCCTGGCTCGCGGATTCCGACGTGGGCGCGGCGCGCGGGTTCGCTCGGGCGCTCTTCGAAGCCCGTACGGTGGCCGAGCTGCGGCTCCGGGCGCTGTCGGGCCTCGCGGAGCTCGTGCCCGCGGACGTGCTGATGTGGGATCGCGTCGAGCTCGGCACCGGCGTCGTGCGACACGACGCGATCCCTGCTGATGCCGAGCCGCCCGGTGCGTTCGCGGCGATCGTGGGCGATGTGACGGGTCATCCGCTGCTGTCGGCGCATGCCGCGCGAAGGCGGCCTGCGGTGCGGCTGTCCGAGGTCGTTGAGCCCCGCCGCCTGTCCCATAGCGAGCTGTACGGCGATCTGCTTCATCCGTCGGGCGTCGAGTACGCGATCGCGGTCGGCGTTCGCGCGGACGGTCGTGAGATGGTCGTCGCTGGGCTCGGCCGCAGCGAGCGCCAGTTCTCAGAGCGCGATCGCGATGTGCTTGATCTCGTACGCCCTGTCCTCGAGGCCTCGCTGCGGGATGCGCAGGCGCGCGAGCGGCTCGTCCGGGTGCTCGGCACGACCCCGCCGCCGGGCGTCGCCGTTGTGCTGCTCGACCGTTACGGCGAGATCGAACACTCGAGCCTCGACGCCGAGCGTTGGCTCGCCGAGCACTTCGGGGCGGCTGAGCACCCGGGCTGGCTGCCCGACGTTGTCGCTGCGTGGCTCGCTCTGCCGCCACTTCCGCCGCTCGTCAGCGTACGGGACGGGCGCCGGCTCACGGTCCACCTGCTGCCCGGTGATCCGCACGCGCTGCTGCTCGAGGAGGAGGTCGCAAGCTTCCGCCCGGATGCACTCGATCGCCTCGGCCTGACCCCGCGCGAGACGGAGGTGCTCTGTGCCGCCGCCGCGCTCGAGGAGGAGGCGGACATCGCGTGGGAGCTGTGCCTCAGCCTGCACGCAGTCCGAGATCGGCTCGCTCATCTGGAAGCCAAACTCGGCGTCCACACCGCCGCGGACGCCGTTACCCGCGCGCTCCGCGAGAGCACCTAAAGCCGGCCTGCAGACCGCTCGCTCCCAACCTGGTCGCCGATCGCGAGCGGTGTCGGAGTGCGCGTATTACCGGTGCCCCGACCGACGGTCAGCACGGTCGGCCACGTTTGGGCGGTGGAATCGGCCGCTGGTCGTTGTGGCGCAGAACGCCGCCGACGATGCTCGCTAGCACGTGCAGCGAGGGAGTGAGCATGGCCTTTGAAGTCGGCAAGCGTGTCGTCGCACCGTCCGAGTGAGCCGCCGCCGACCGCGCTCGGGTCTCGTTGAAGAGCTGCTGCGAGGGGATCAGGCGCCTCGCTATCGGATCCGCTGGGACGACGGCCACGAGAGCATCTACACGCCCGCGAGCGGCGCCCTCTGGGCCGAACACACCGGCCCAAGCGGCAACGCCGAGCAGCACCACCGAAACGCTCACCACACTGAACCGGGACGACCACGCGCGCGGCGATAGACCATGCGCCAGCGCAGCCGACGCCGGGTCGGGGACCGGGCGCCACGAAGCCCAGGAGATCGGCTGCCCCTGCTGGAGAAGCCGCCGCCGGGCGTAAACGGACCGCCCGGGCGCGGGTAGCGTGCTCACGCTGGTGCGGTCCGAGGGCCGCGGGCACGCGCTGCATCTCAAAGTGCCGTGAAGCGGTGAGCCCCGGATCACAGAGGCAGGACCGCAGCCCCATGGCGTTATCTTGACGTCCCGTATCGCAACAGCCCCTGATGTGTCGCTTGTGTCGGGAGTTTCTGGATGGAGCGGGCGTAAACGCCGACCCCCGCCCCCGGGATCAACGCTCGACCGTTATCGGTTCAGGCCGAGCTCGCAGACGACAGCGGCTGGCAAACCAATCCCCCGGCATGCGGTCGCCTCGTGTCCCCGTCTCGCTCAAGTGTCCCCGTCTCGCTCAAAGATCCCGCGCGGGCAGGCTCCTGGGACACGAACCCGCCCGCTGACGACGAATCGGCCGATGCCGGCAGACGAGCCCACGAGAACTTTTGGGTCTGGTTCACACAAACGCCCCGAGAGGAGTACAGTCGCAGGTGAGCTGGCCCTGCGGCCGGGATTCTCCTCCCAAGCCCGAATGCCACCGACGGCGCGTTGTGCGTCACGAGGCGCGAGGCGTGGGTTACTGGTTTTGACTGCGGGGCCGGTGTCTTGCTCTGCAGGCGTTACCCCACCGGCCCGGTGGCCTCGCCCCAATCCGGTTGAACGCGCCGGGGGTTCTCGCCCTCGTCCTTTGCGCGTGGTTCCAACAGAGGGATGGGAAGGCGTGAAGACGGTGACGCGAACTAAACAGGATCGGGCGGCGCGTCGGCGCGGCGAGTTGGCTCGTGATCGCGGGTCGCGGCGGGTTTCCTCGGCGGGTGACGCCCAGCGACGCTTGAACGCGCGCCGTGAGCGGGGTACGCCGACCCAAGCGGATCCGGTTGGTCCGAGCGATCCCCGCTACGGGTATCTGACGCGAACGTACGACTAGCTGGAGCCTAGGTCACCTAGGTTCGTCTGGCGCGCGGTGAAACCTGTGATCCCGAGTCGTGAAGACGATGACTGCTCCGTTAGGGCGCCCGCTCGAGGGACGCGCGGCGGTGAGCGCTCGTGTTGAGCCGGCGGACTGACCGCGAAACGACTCAGATGTCAGCAGCGGATCTTCGGGAGATTGAAGAGGTCAAGGGGCTGATCGCGCGCGGTCTTGAAATCGGCGTTCTCTCGTACGCCGAGATCGCGGCCGCCACGGCCGAGCTCGGCCTTGAGGACACCGACGTCGATGAGTTGTATGGCCTCTTTGAGAGCTGCGAGATCGAGTTGATCGAGGAGATCGATCCGGCCATTGCGGTGAGCCTGATCACCGAGCGCGCGCCCGAGAAACGGGCCCGCCGCAAGGTTCCACTGGATCTCGAACCGGAGGTAACGACGGACGGTCTGCAGCTGTTTCTGAAGGGCATCGGCAAGGTGCGGTTGCTGACGGCGCTGCAGGAGGTTGATCTCGCCAAGCGGATCGAGCGCGGCTCGTTCGAGGCCAAGCAGAAGATGGTCGAGTCGAACCTGCGGCTCGTGGTCTCGATCGCCAAGCACTACCGCAACCAGGGGCTGCCGTTCCTCGACCTGATCCAGGAGGGGACGATCGGCCTCGTCCGCGCGGCGGAGAAGTTCGACTACCGCCGGGGCTTCAAGTTCTCGACCTACGCCACCTGGTGGATTCGACAGGCGATCGCCCGGTCGCTCGCGGACAAGGCGCGCACGATCCGGATCCCGGTCCACATCGTCGAGAAGCTCAACAGGATCGGGCGGGCGGAGCGCAAGCTCATGACCGGGCTCGGCCGCGAGCCGACCGCCGAGGAGATCGCCGAGGTGACCGGGATCGAGCCTGACGAGGTCGAGTCGATCCGGCGCTCCGCGCAGGTGCCGATCTCGCTCGAGAAGCCCATCGGTGACGAGGAACAGTCCGAGTTCGGCCAGCTGATCGCCGACGACCAAGCCGAATCGCCCTACGAGCGCGCCGCAGAGAATCTCACTAACCAAGCCCTGCGCGATGCGCTCGAGAACCTCTCCTACCGGGAGCGGCGGGTGCTCGAGTTGCGCTACGGGCTCGGTGACCAGCACCCACGCACACTTGACGAGGTCGGGCGCGCGTTCAACGTCACCCGCGAGCGAATCCGTCAGGTCGAACACCAGGCCCTCAGGAAGCTCCAGAGCCTCGACCAAACCCGGCAGCTCGGCGACGACATCGGGATCGCTTCCGACGATGCGCCGCGTCGCCTCACGCGCCACACCTGAATCGAGCCCGAGAGCTGAAAGTACCGGCCCAATCGTCACGCTCGGTGCCCGCCGGAAGCAACGAACGCGACCGACCGTCACCTCATCGCGTGACGCCAAGCGCCGCTGCCTGTGACCGGCCTCGCGAACGGCGCTCGCGCAATGCGATCCGAGAGCGACTGCCCCAACGACGTCAAGGCTCGCTCTCGCTGCCCCGATTCAACAACTGAAGGCTAAGCGCGATCACTGTAGTGCCGGTCCGCCTGTGCGAGCGGGAGTCGGAGCGGCTCTTGACCAGATCCACCGAGGCTCTCGGTTGGCCGGGGAAGGAGACGCCCGGCATGACGTGATCGTAGCGATCGAGGCTCTCGCTTTGCCCCGACCGATGCAGTCACGGCTCACCGCCGCTCTGCAGCGAAGCAGGAGACTTGCGCCCGCACCCGTGTTGTCGAGTTGCGCCGAAGAGCAGCTGCGTTGGCGCGATTCGCAAGGGGCGTCAAGCAGGAGCGCGCCGGGCAGCAGGCTGCCACTGGGGGCGCGCACCAGAGCCAGCACAACAAGCTGCCTATGCACACCCGCGGTTCTCCACCCCGCCAGCGGAGCCTTGCGACGAGGAGCGCTTGGCCGCATCGGTCGCCGGCCGGCCGCAGGGGACGCCGGCGTGCCGGACCGCTAACTGTGTGCGGCAACTCGCTGCAAGCGCCGGCCATGAAAGCAGCCGTCAGGCCCTCGGATCGCCGGCGCCCATCGCCGACGCGGCATCGCCCATTAACAGCTGCCGGCGAGCGATGCCGCTCACATTGCTTCGCCATGCCGAGCTCGCCGACCTCACGATCGGTATGGCGACGTTCCGATCACCCCGGTCGCCGGGGCCTCGCTATCCCTTTGCCACGTTTCCGATCACCCGGGCGAGGTCGGCCGGACGATCGGATTCGGGTCTCGCGACCTCGACGCAGCGGCCATCCTATCGGCGATCGAGCGCTCGTCCGGGAGTTGCGGGCTGTCCGCCGAACTCGTTTCGGGCAGCACGTGGATCGTCTGACCGTGGTCCGTTGTCGCGGCCCTCATCCCGCCGGGGGGAGGCAGAGGCTGCGTTCGCGCTGCGAACGTCGCCTGCCGCGGGCTTACGCCCCGTCGGGGTGTCTTGGCTGGGCAGGCGGGAGGGACTCGCTCAATCACGAGACTTCCTCGGGTTTGGACATCACCGGGGCGAGAGCCCCGGCCGCACCTGCGGCTTTAGCGATCGTCTTGCCGCTGACTCCCAGTGCGCGGGCGATCGCTCGGTCGCTCATCCCCAGCTCCCGAAGGTGCTTCGCGTTGTCGGCGATCTTAGGTAGACCGGCAGCTCCCCGCCTTCGGCGATGACCGCTTCGCCGGGATGCTCGCGGCGGTTCGAATTCTCTGCGTCCGCGTCCACTTGCTTGGTGGGCCCCATGCATACGGCGGTCTCCATGGTGCGAGCGTCGCGGCGGCGACCCTCCGCCCGTAAAGCTCCGGGTGCGTTCGGTCGAGATAAGGAAGAGACCGGCGATGCGTCGCAGCGCTAAGAGCGGGCCTACGGGTACCGTCACTGCGACGCATCGTTGAGTTCTTGCAATCGACCGGGTTCATCCACACTCGTCGATCCTCGCTGCGGTCGCGACGAGCGCGGACTGGCCGACAATCTCAGCCGTCTCGAGGCGCTCGGCGATCGCGGCCTGCATCATGCGGAAGCGGCGCGTGCGAGAGATCGAGACGGTTCCGTAGATCGCGTATCGCCAGTCAACCTCGCTGTGCCGCAACGACGAGGTGATGAAGGAGGTCATCCTGGCGTCTGCACGACAGTCATCCGTCCATTCGTCTGAGTCGGGATCGTCCGGCCACGGGTCGATGAGTGTGCCGTCGTTGCTCGGGCCGGCGAGGGCGGAGATCAACAGCTCGGTCATCGAGGCCTTGTCGATGTTGCGCAGTACGGTCACGACGACCAGGTGCCGGGGGGCCTCAGGCGCCGCATTTGAGCAGTCATCGCCGCTCTGTACTCGGCGCGGGCTTGCGCCTGGTCGGCTCGCTGCGGGCGCTCGGCTTCACGCTGTGCCTTCAGGGTGGCTTCGCGCTGGCACTCGCGTTCGGCGTCAGCGTCGGCTGACCGCCCGTGGGGATCAGCGCGCCGCCCGGCGCTATCCGCAGTTCGAGCGGGGTTCGGTCGAGGCCGTGGCGTCCTTGGGCGCGCTGCTCGGCGCGTACCTCGGCCTCGTGGTTGATTCGCCTGGCTTCAGCATGTTCGGTCAGCTTCGCGAGTCGCTGAGCACGCCGTCGGGGCACATCTGGTCCAGTTCGTCCTCGAGGTCCTCGAGCGTGTTGATGACAGCGACTCGGCGCATGGCCTTGAACAGCGAGATCCCGATGCCGGCGTCCATGGAGGGCCTCCGGAGTTCCTGGTCGCGGCGGCGAAGCAGGCTCATCGTTTCGCCTCCTCCTTCTCGGCGGGTGCGTTCAGGATGGCGTCGAGTTCGCGGAGCGCGGTCGGTTCATCGGCGAGCCTTCGCCGCCCGGCGACAGCCACATCGGCGGGTAGCTCCTTCGCCAGCGGCGGTCGTACACGTCGTTGACGGTTGCTGGCGCCGTTGCGAGGCCGGCGTCGCGATCGGCATAGGCGCTGCCTATGCGGCGCGAGTCACTCAAGGTCTGAACCCCCCAACTGGGCCCAAAAAGCGAAAGTTAAGGAGAGATATTGCCGATACCTGGGTATCGCTGGAAGAAGCACAGCCGTGGGCGTGGACGAGGAGAGGAATTCCCGCAATTTGCGTGCGCAGAGTCGCGCGGATGGACTCTTCGCGCGCTCATCGGCGCGTTGTCTATTCGTCCAGACATGCCGCGGATCTTCACGATCGGCCGAAAAAAAGCCGACCGGGCTTACAAGTTGCACAAATGTGTGGCGGACGCTTCCGTTCCGTCAGAGTACGAGTTAGCATCCAAGGGCAGGGGCAATGAAGGGAAATACCGACTCTCGTCCAGCGTTGAGGCTCATACAACCGGCGGTCCTGTCGCCGGTCGAGTTCAGCTGGTTCTGCGGCCACTGCGCGACTCCCGCGCACGGTGAGCAGCCGCCCGCGCCGATGGCGCGGGTGTGCCGATCATGCGGTCTCGGGGTCATGCTCGAGACGCGCGCGGAAATCGTCCCGAGCCATCGCGACGCGTTCCTCGTGATCGACAGCTCATTGCTGGTCCAGGCGATGTCCTGGCGCGCGGAGACGCTGCTCGGGGTGACCGAGGACAGCGCCGTGAACCGCCCCGTGGTCGAGCTTCTCGTCCCGGCCGATGCCGAGGCAGGGCGCCCGGCCCGGTTCGCCGCCGCGCTCGCCGAGGCGGCCGCCGGCGCCGACGAGCCCGTGAGCGCGTTCGTGCGCCCCTGGAACACCTTCGGCGTGCGACTCCGGGCCCGCGTCGCGTCCTGCGGGCCCCCGCGCGCCGCGCTCGTCGTCCTCGAGGACAAGCAGGCCCGACCGCTCCGCGTCGTCAGCTAATCGGTCGGCGGCAGCACCGCGGGCGCCCCGCAAGCCACCAGCGGCGGCGGCAAAGGGACCGATCCGTCCTCCTGCTGCCCGTTCTCGAGCAGCGCGATGATCGTCCGCCCGACCGCCACCGCGGTGCCGTTCAGCGTGTGGACGTGCTCGGGCCGTCCGTCGTGCGGCCGGTAGCGGATGTCGAGCCGCCGGGCCTGGTAGTCGGTCGTGTTCGAGCACGAGGTCAGCTCGCGGTAGCGGCCCTGACCCGGGCAGCCACGCCTCGCAGTCGTACTTCTTGGCCGCCGAGGCGCCCAGGTCGTCGACCGCGATCGCCACCACCCGGTAGGGGATCTCGAGCTCGCGGCAGGATCGACTCCTCGATCGCCAGCAGCCGCTCGTGCTCGGCCGGCCCTTCCTCCGGCGCGACGAAGCAGAACATCTCGACCTTGTCGAACTGGTGCACGCGGAAGATCCCCCGCGTGTCCTTGCCGGCGGCGCCGGCCTCGCGGCGGAAGCAGGTCGAGAAGCCGGCGTAGCGGAGCGGCAGGTCGTCCTGCGCCAGGATCTCGCCGTCGTGCAGCGAGGCGAGCGCCACCTCCGAGGTGCCGACGAGGTACAGGTCGTCGTCGGGCAGGCGGTAGATCTGCTGCTCGGTGTCGGGGAGAAAGCCCGTCCCGTACAGCGCGCGCTCGCGGACGAGCACCGGCGGGACGACGGGCTCGAAGCCCTCGCCGCGGAGCTTCTCGAGCGCGTAGCGGACGAGCGCGAACTCGAGCATCACGAGGTCCCCGCGCAGGTACGCGAACCGCGACCCCGACAGCCGCGCCCCCCGCTCCATGTCGATCCGGTCGCCGGCGAGCTCGAGGTGGTCCTTGCCGGTGGCGCCGGCCTCCCCCACCTCGTACAGGACGGTGTCCTGCGTCGGGGCGTCGGGCGCCGGCAGGTTGGGCAGCGACGCGAGCACCGCGTCGCGCTCGGCCCGGACCGCCGTCTCCTCGTCGCTGAGCTGCCGGCCCGCGCGCCGCCAGCGACGCGAGCTGCTCGCGCTCCTCGGGCGTCGGCGGCCCCTTGCGACCGTTGCTGGCGCGGTTCTGCTCCGCCGCAGCTCCTCGAGCTCGGTCGTGATCGCGCGCCAGCGCTGATCGAGCTCGAGCAGCCGGTCGACGGCGGCCGCCGCCGCCTCGCCGCGCCGGGTCAGCGACCGCGCGGACGGCGTCCGGATCGCGGCGGATCAGCTGGATGTCGAGCATGGGCCGCCCTACGGGGACGTCGTGGTGGTCGACGTGGTCGCTGCCCGCGCCGGCCGATCCGGTCGGCAGGCGACCTGGGGCCGGAGATCGACCCGATCGGCGACCTGCTCGCATGGAATGTTGCCGGGGATCTTGGGCGCCGACCGGCCCGAGTAGGTCGCGACGAACTGGGCGACCGCCAGCGCCTGCGTGACCGACGACGATGTTCTGCGGCATGATCGCGCCCGAGAAGCCGCCGTTCTGGATCGCGTACAGGACGCGCGCCACCGGCCGCTCGCAGCGGACGTCGAAGTTCGGCCCGTTGTTGAACTGCGCGGTGCGCACGTTCTGCGGCGGATCCGCGCGTCGCGGCGTACGAAAGCGTGTGGCATCCCGAGCAGCGCTGGTTGAACAGCACCGCGCCCTGGTGGAGCACCGGCTCCGACTTCGGGACGGAGATCTTCTCGCGTCCCGCACGCGGTCGACAGGGCCGCTGCCGCGAGCAACGCGCCCATTAGGAGGACCTTGGCGGGTCGGCTCATTCGGGGCAGGATCATACGGAAGGACCAGCCCGGCGGAGCGGCAGGAGCCGGGCTGGGCGCCGAACCTCTCGGCAATCCCGGCGCCGGCCGGCATGACGTTCGCTCCAACCAACCCCCAGGTCGCGATCGTCTCTACGGCGGCAACCAGAGGGGCCGGCGCCGGGTCACGACTCGGCCGCTATAACGAGCGGACGATGACGCCCGAGCCCCGATCCCGAGCTGTTCCGCGAGGTTTTCGGGCGATTCGCCACCGGCGTCGCCGTCGTCACGAGCGCCGCGTCGCAGGCATCGGGCGGCATGACCGCCAACGCGCTCTGCTCGCTGTCGCTGAGCCGCTGCTCGCGCTCGTCTGCTTCGAGAACAACGCGCGCACGCTTCCGATCGTCCGCGAGGCGGGCCGCTTCGGGGTCAACGTCCTGAGCGCCGACCAGGAGGACGTGGCCGAGGTGTTCGCCTCGAAGGTGCCCGAGTCCGAGAAGCTCGAGGCGGTCCCACACCGTTACGAAGCCGGCGTTCCGATCATCGAGGGCGCGCTGTCGTGGGCCGTCTGCACGCTTCGCGAGCTGATCGCCGGCGGCGACCACACGATCGCGATCGGCGAGGTGGTGGCGATGGGCCTCGGCGAGGGCACCCCGCTGCTCTGGTACGGCGGCCAGTACCACGACGTGGGCTCGTGGCGGAGCGCTAACGCGGCCCGCTCCGCCACGGCGTCCCGTGGGGACTGGTGCGAACGGCCTCGAACCGAGTGCCGCAGCCGGGTCTCGCAGGTCGCCGATCGGCCCACGCCGCCGACGAGGCCGGTCCCATGATGCCGCGAAGCGGCCCAATCACGTCATCGCCGCCCGGGCCAGCAGCACCGTGTTGACGAGCGCGGCCAGCGCCATCACCCCGATCTCGCGCTGCATGATCGTCGCCACGATCGCCTGCTGCTCGTCGTCGGGCAGCTCGCCGACCTCCTGCGCCGATTCGAACCCGCGCTTGTCGAGCACCATCTGCGCGGTCGAGACGCGCAGCTGCTCGGCCACGAACGACACGAACAGCGGCAGCACCCCGTAGAGCGTGTGCAGCCCGGGGACTTGTGGCCGATCAGCACGAGCACGCCCCCGAGCGCCGCCTCGACCACGATCGCCACCTGCGAGGCGCGCAGCAGCCGCCAGAACCAGACGGCTGTTCGAGACCCGCCACCAGCACCACGCGCCGTACACGCCGGCGGCTCCCGATAACACGATCGTCAGGACCCCGACGACGAGGTGAACCTGCTTCATCGCTGCGAACTCAGTTAGCCGCAATCATCACTAAGTAACACAGTGTTACAAGCTAAGCGCCAGCGGTGATATAACGGTCAGCCGTGCTTCGCGACTATCTGCCCGCGATCGTCTTCCTGATCCTGGGAACGCTGGTCGGGCTGCTGTTCGCGTCGCTCAACCTGATCGTCGGGCGGCGGACGCCGAACCGCTCCAAGGAGGAGCCGTACGAGTGCGGGCTGCCGTCCGAGATCCAGCGCGGGTTCCGCTTCGGGATCAGCTTCTACCTCGTCGCGATGCTGTTCATCCTGTTCGACATCGAGGTCATCTTCCTCTACCCGATCGCGGTGCAGCTGCGGGCGTTCGGGACGTTCGCGATGGTCGAGACGGTCGTGTTCGTGGTGCTGCTGATGATCGCGTTCGTCTACGTGTGGCGGCGGGGAGCGCTCGAATGGAAATAAAGCGCGAGCCGCTCACCGACTTCCGCGTCCGCCAGCTCAAGGCGCGGGACATGCTCCGCGGCGACTGGACGACGAGGAGCTCGAGCGCTACGTCGAGGAGCGCGTGCTCACGACGACGGTCGACAAGGCCGTCGCGTGGGCCCAGGGCAACTCGATCTACCCGCTGACGTTCGGGCTCGCGTGCTGCGCGATCGAGCAGATCCACATCGTCGCCGCGCGCGTCGACATCGCGCGCTTCGGCTTCGAGGCGTTCCGCGCCTCCCCCCGCCAGGCCGACCTGATCATCCTGTCCGGCCGCGTGTCGATCAAGATGGCGCCGGTCATCCGGCGCATCTGCGACCAGATGCTCGAGCCCAAGTGGGCGATCTCGATGGGCGCGTGCTGCTCGTCGATGGGCGTGTTCAACAACTACGCGCTCGTGCCCGCGGACAAGTTCATGCCGATCGACGTGCACGTGCCGGGCTGCCCGCCGCGTCCCGAGGCGCTGATGCACGGGATCCTCCGGCTGCGCGACAAGATCCAGGGTCACGCCCCGGAGGGCTGGCGCGAGCGCTACGACGCGGACGGCACCGAGGAGCTCCTCCCCGACGTGGCGCCGCTCGGACAGCGCCGACATCAGCGTGTTCAAGCCCGGAGACACCTCAGGTGCCTGACGCCACGGAGCTCGAGCTGACCGCCCAGGAGCTCCGCGACGCGCACAGCGACTCGATCCTCGACACCGAGTTCCACCGCGGCCGAGCCGTGCTGATCGCCAACCCGCTGCGCATCAAGGCCGTGCTCGAGCACCTGCGCGACAAGGGCTACACGATGCTCGCGAGCCTCCACGGCGTCGACTACTACCCGGACGAGCCGCGCCTCGGCGTCCTCTACGAGATGCTCGACCGCAAGCGCGTCGACCGGATCTCGGTCAAGGCCAGGGTCTCGACCGAGGATCCGCGCATCGACTCGGTGGTCGAGCTGTTCCCCGGCGCCGACTTCCCCGAGCGCGAGGTCTACGACATGTTCGGCGTCGTGTTCGACGGCCATCCCGACCTGCGCCGGATCCTGATGCCCGAGGACTACGAGGGCCATCCGCAGCGGCGCGACTTCCCGATCGGCGGCGAGCCGGTCCTGTTCACCTACAACGAAGAGCAGAACTACGGGAAGTACGTGTGACCGTCACCGGGTCAGGCACGGACGGCGGGCAGATACGCGCTCAGCGCCGAGGACTACCGCAAGCGCGAGGAGTCGATCACGCTCTCGAGCTCGCCGGCCGGGATGGGCGAGACCCACGAGCTGCTGACGCTCAACATCGGGCCGCACCACCCGCCACCCACGGCGTGCTGCGGCTGATCGCGACGCTCGAGGGCGAGGTCGTCCGCGACATCAAGCCGATCATCGGCTACGTCCACACCGGGATCGAGAAGACCGCCGAGGACAAGGCCTACTGGAAGGTGATCCCGGTCGTCGAGCGGATGGACTACCTGAGCTACTACTTCAACGCGATGGCGTTCTGCGGCGCCGTCGAGACGCTGCTCGACGTCGAGGTGCCGCCGCGCGCGCAGTACCTGCGCGTGATCCACCTCGAGCTCAACCGGATCGCGTCGCATCTGGTGTGGCTCGGCACGAGCGCGCTCGACCTCGGCGCGATCTCGATGTTCTGGTACGCCTTCCGCGAGCGCGAGACGTCCTCGACCTGTTCGAGATGTCCTCGGGCCAGCGGATGCACACCCGCTACTTCCAGGTCGGCGGCGTGATCGAGGACATCCCGCGCGGATTCGAGCAGAAGCTGCGCGCAGTTCCTCAAGATCATGCCGACGCCGCGCCGACCAGTACGCCGACCTGCTCGAGAAGAACCAGATCGTGCTCGAGCGGCTGCGCGGCACGTGCCCGCTCGACAAGGAGACGCTGCTCTCGCTCGGCGTCACCGGGCCGCTGCTGCGCGCGGCCGGCGAGCCGTGGGACCTGCGCAAGGCGCACCCGTACTCGAGCTACGACCACTTCGACTTCAAGATCCCGATCGGGACCGTCGGCGACAACTACGACCGCTACCGGGTCCGCCACGCCGAGTTCTACGAGTCGTGCAAGATCATCGAGCAGGCGCTCGACGGGCTGCCCGAGGGCCCGCACATCACCACCGACCGCAAGGTCGCGCTCCCGCCCCGCCACGAGCTCGCGACCTCGATGGAGGCGCTGATCCACCACTTCAAGCTCGTCACCGAGGGCTTCCGCGTGCCGCCCGGCGAGGCCTACTACCCGATCGAGAGCCCGCGCGGCGAGCTCGGCTGCTTCGTCCGCGCCGACGGCTCGGCCAAGCCGGCGCGCGTGCACATGCGCGACCCGAGCTTCGTCAACCTCCAGGCGCTCGCGCCGATGGTCAAGGACGGCTACATCGCCGACCTGATCGCGACGCTGGCGATGCTCGACCCGATCCTCGGGGGCATCGACCGGTGAGCGCGACCGGCAGGCGGCCGGTGTCGCGGTTCGGCCACGGGTCGCGCGTCCCCGGCTGGGACGAGGCCGTCGACCTGACCAAGCCGACCGGCGACCGTCCCCGACCCGGCGACGACGCCGGTCCCGCCCGAGCTGCGGGAGACGATCGAGGCGGCGATGGCCAAGTACCCCGACCGCCGCTCGGCCGCGATCCCGGCGCTGCACGCCGCCCAGGAGCTGCACGGCTGGTGCTCGCCCGAGGCGATCGACCAGGTCGCCGCGGTGATGCAGCTGACGCCGGCGTACCTGACCTCGGTGGCGACGTTCTACGACATGTTCTCGACGGTCCCCAAGCCGCGCAACGACGTGTACGTGTGCACGAACATCTCGTGCTCGCTGCGCGGCGCCGACGAGTTCTTCGAGGCGATGCTCGCCGCGGCCGACGGCGACCCCGACGTCGACGTGCGCTCGTTCGAGTGCCTGGGCGCGTGCGACATCGCGCCGATGGCGTCGGTCAACGGCGAGTACGTCGGGCCGCTCGAGCTCGACGACGCGGCGCGGATCGTCGAGGACCTCCACGCCGGGCGGACCGTGCTCGAGCACAAGCAGCTGCGCTACCGGCGCAGCGCGGATCCCGGAGTCGGGACAGGAACGGCGGCGCCTGACGGCGGCGCCTCGGAGATGGCCGAGACCGACCGGGCTCAGGCGCCGAGCAGGAGGAGGACTTGGACGAGTGAAGATCCTGTTCGACCGCATCGACGAGCCGGGGCTGAACACGCTCGCGGTGTACGAGCGCCGCGGCGGCTATGAGTCGCTGCGCAAGGCGCTCGAGATGACGCCCGAGGAGGTCGTCGAGCAACCTCATGGACTCGGGCATCCGCGGGCGCGGCGGCGCCGGTTTCCCGATGGGCCGCAAGGTCTCGTTCCTGCCCCACGGCGACATGGACAAGTACCTGGTCTGCAACGCCGACGAGTCCGAGCCCGGCACGTTCAAGGACCGCGAGCTGATGCAGAAGAACCCGCACATGCTGATCGAGGGGCATCCTGATCGCCTCGTGGGCGGCGGAGATCAGCCGCACGTTCATCTACATCCGCGGCGAGTACGCGCACCAGGCCGACATCCTCGAGGCCGCGATCGCCGAGGCCGCGCGAGGCCGGGTACCTCGGAGAGCGGATCCTCGGCTCCGACCACTCCGTCTCGCTCGTGCTCCACCGCGGCGCCGGCGCGTACATCTGCGGCGAGGAGACCGGCCTGCTCGACTCGCTCGAGGGCAAGCGCGGCAACCCGCGCCTGAAGCCGCCGTTCCCGGCGATCGAGGGCCTGTACCACGGCCCGACGCTGATCAACAACGTCGAGACGCTCGCGACCGTGCCCGGCGATCATCCGGATGGGCGGCAAGGAGTACGCCAAGCTCGGCACCGAGACCTCGACCGGCACGAAGCTCGTGTCGGTCTCGGGCGACGTGCAGCGGCCCGGCAACTACGAGATCGAGCTCGGGATCCCGTCGCGCGAGCTCATCTACGGGCTCGCCGGCGGACCGCCCGAAGGCCGCGAGATCAAGTTCTGGTTCCCCGGCGGCTCGAGCTCGCCGGTGCTGACCAAGGACGACCTCGACGTCCCGTACGACTTCGACTCGATGGCCAAGGCGGGCTCGATGCTCGGCTCGGGCGCGATCATCGTCGTCGACGACTCGCACACCGTGCTCGAGGTCGCGATCAAGCTGGCCAAGTTCTACGCGCACGAGTCGTGCGGCAAGTGCGTGCCGTGCCGCGAGGGCACCAACTGGACGGTCAAGATGCTCGAGCGGATCGAGTCGGGCGAGGCAACCCCGATGGATCTCGACATCATGGCGTCCGTCCAAGAGCAGATCATCGGCAACTGCCTGTGCGTTCTGGGCGACGCGATGGCGATGCCGATCGGCTCGATGGTCGAGAAGTTCCGGAGCGAGCTCGAGGACGAGATCGAGGCGGCGCGCGAGCGCGCCGAGGGGGCGGAGTTGGAGGACGTGATCCCGATCGGGGTCGCCGACGAGCACGCCGGCCCCTATCCCGGTGCACTGATCGCACTGACCTCGCTCAATGCCCCGACCGAAGAGCACATCATCCAGCTGACGATCGACGGCCGCGAGGTCCGCGCGCCCGAGGGAATGATGCTGGTCGACGCCGCCAAGCAGGGCGACGTCGAGATCCCGTACTTCTGTTACGAGCCCGAAGCTCGGCGCTCCGGTCGGCGCGTGCCGCATGTGCCTGGTCGAGATCGAGGGCATCCCGAAGCTCCAGACCTCGTGCTCGACGCCGGTCAAGGACGGGATGGTCGTCCACACCCAGACCGACCGCGTCCACCACGCCCAGAACGCGATCGTCGAGTTCCTGCTCGTCAACCACCCGCTCGACTGCCCGGTGTGCGACAAGGGCGGCGAGTGCCCGCTCCAGGACATCACGTTCGGCTGGGGCCTCGGGCGCTCGCGGTTCATCGAGCCCAAGCGCCACTTCGAGAAGCCGCTGGCGCTGTCGCCGCTGATCGCGATCGACCGCGAGCGCTGCATCCTCTGCTACCGCTGCGTGCGCTTCTCGCAGGAGATCTCCGAGGACTACCAGCTGATCTTCACCGAGCGCGGCGCCCACACGTTCGTGGGCACGCACGACGGCCATCCGTACGTCGCGCCGTTCAGCGGCAACATCATCGAGCTGTGCCCGGTCGGGGCGCTGACGTCGCAGCCGTACCGCTTCCGCGCGCGGCCGTGGGACATCGAGGGCGCCGGCGGCATCTGCACGCTGTGCCCGTCGCAGTGCAACGTCGAGTTCACCGTGCGCGACGAGAAGGTCATGCGCGTGCTCGCGCGCCACGACGCGGCCACTGGCGCGATCCGGGCGATCCGACGTCGACGACGGCTGGCTGTGCGACAAGGGCCGCTTCGCCTACCAGGCGATCCACGTCGACGAGCGGATCACGCAGCCGCTCGTGCGCGACGGCGGCAGCCTGCGTCCGGTGTCGTGGGACCGCGCGCTCGACGTCGCGGCCGGCCTGGCCCGCCATCGCGGGCGCGGTCGGCGCGCTCGTCGGCGGTCAGGCGACCAACGAGGAGGGGTTCCTGATCGCAGCGGCTGATGCGCGAGGCGCTGCGAGTCCGCGGATCTCGACTCGCGCGAGCGGCGAGTCGATTTCGCCCGACCTCGCGCGCGCGCTCGCGGCGACCGGCGCTCCAGGCGACCGTCCCCGACCTCGAGTTCGCGCACACGGTCCTGGTGGTCGGCTGCGAGCCGCTCGACGACGCGCCGATCCTCGACCTGCGGATCCGCAAGGGCGATCCGCCGCCACGGCGTCCAGCTGGCGATCGCGACGTCGCGGCCGAGCGCGCTCGACCCGAACGCGCAGCTGTCGGTGCGCTATCGCGCCCGGTGGGGAGGCCGCGTTCCTGGCCGCGCTCGACGTCGCGCTCGCCGGCGGCGGACGGGCTGCCGGCGCGGGCTCGGACTCCGACTCGGATGCTGCGCGGGTCGCGCAGCTCCTGCGCGACGGCGGCGAGGACGTCGTGATCCTGTGGGGCGAGCGCTCGCTCGGCGCGGAGGCGCTCGGCACCCTGCTGAGCATCGCGCAGCGCCTCGGCCTCGCCGGCCGCGACGGCGCCGGCCTGCTCGAGATCCCGGCCGGCGCGAACGGGCGCGGGCTGCGCGAGGCCGGCGTGCTGCCGGGCACCGGGCCCGGGTACGCGAACCTCGGCGCCGGGCGCGGTCGCGGGCCGGGGCGCTGCCGCAGATCGCGCGGGCCGTCGCCGACGGCGAGATCACCGCCCTGTACCTGTTCCAGACCGACCCGGTCCGCGACCGCCCGGACCGCGCCCTGTGGGAGCAGGCGCTGCACCGCGCCGGGCTCGTCGTCGCGCACGCCTCGGTCCTCACCGAGGGGCTCGCGCGAGCACGCCAACGTGATCTTCCCGGCCGAGTCCTACGCCGAGAAGGAGGGCACGGTCGTCCACCCCGACGGCCGCCTCCAGCGGCTGCGGACCGCGATCGCGCACCCCGGCTCGGTCCGCGCCGGCTGGTCGGTGATCGCCGAGATCGCCAGGCGCGCCGGGCTCGACGCCGGCGTGCTGACCGCGGCGATGGTGTTCGCCGCAGCTGGTCGCAGGCGGTCCCGTTCTACCGCGGCCTCACGCTCGAGGAGATCGGCGGGCGTGGCGTTCGCTGGCCCGAGCGCGACGTGGCCTCGGACGTTCCCGGCGCCGGCGTCTGACGCAGGCCCGCCCGGCCGAGACGCGTCGCAAGCCGCGCCCAGCGCGCGGCGTCGTCGAACGGCGCGCTCCGCCTCGGCACCTACCGCTCGATCTGGGCCGCGCCCGAGGTCGAGATCTCGCCCGCGCTCAAGTTCACCGTCGCCGGCCAGCAGGTCGAGCTCTCGCCCGAGGACGCCGCAGCGGCTCGGAATCGGCGAACGGCGAGCGGTCGACGGTCTCGCAGAACGGGACCCGGCTGCGCGCCACCGCCCACGTGCGCACCGGCGTCCCGGCGGGCACCGCGTTCCTCGCCGAGGGGATCGCCGACGGGTCGGCCAACGCGTTCACCGAGCCGGTCGTCGAGGTGCACAAGCGTGATGCATCGCGTTCGCCGACGTCAACTACTTCGAGCCGTGGTGGGTCCAGATCATCAAGTCGATCGTGATCTTCGCGGTGATCTTCGCGATCCTGCCGATCCTGATCGTCTACGAGCGCAAGCTGCTCGGCCGCTTCCAGGCGCGCTACGGCCCGAACCGCGTCGGGCCGTTCGGGCTGATGCAGCCGCTGGCGGAGATCGTCAAGTTCGCGACGAAGGAGCCGTTCCGGACCGACGACATCGGTCGGCTACCTGTTCCGGCTCGCGCCGGTGATCTCGATCGTCACCGCGGTCGGGGCGCTCGCGATCATCCCGTTCGGCGACGTCCAGCACATCTTCGGCCAGCAGGTCGGCCTGTACGGGATCGACGTGTCGATCGGCCCGCTGTACGTGTTCGCGCTCGCCGGGATCTCCTTCTACGGGATCATGCTCGGCGGCTGGGCGTCGGGCTCGAAGTACTCGTTCCTCGGATCGATGCGCGGCGCCGCGCAGCTGATCTCCTACGAGGTCGCGCAGGGCCTCTCGATCGTCGGCGTGATCATCACCGCCCAGACGCTCTCGCTGACCGGGATCGTCCACGCCCAGGAGGGCATGTGGTACTTCATCCCACAGTTCGCCGGCTTCCTGGTCTTCATGGTCGCGTCGTTCGCCGAGACCAACCGCGCGCCGTTCGACCTGATCGAGGCCGACACCGAGCTCGTCGGCGGCTACTTCACCGAGTACGGCGGCACCCCGTTCGTGGCCTACCTGTTCGCCGAGTACGCGAACATGATCGTCGTCTCCGGCATCGCCGTGACGCTGTTCTTCGGCGGCTGGCTGCTGCCGTTCGGGATCGACCCGCCCGGCTGGGTCGACCCGTTCGTCGTGCTGGCGAAGATCGTGCTCGTCTTCACCTTCTTCATCTGGATCCGCGCGACGCTCCCGCGCCTGCGCTACGACCAGCTGATGTCGTTCGGCTGGAAGATCCTGCTCCCGCTGGCCACCCTGAACCTGCTGGTGACCGCGATCGTGGTGGTGTCATGACCCCGTACGACGTCAGTCGACGATGTGATCGAGGTGATCCGCTCGCCCGCGCCGAGCCCGGTGGCGGGCGCCTACCGCGTGTTCGGCGAGACGCTGCGCGGCCTGAAGACGACGTTCGCGCGGATCGCTCGAGGGCCCGGTCACGATCCAGTACCCCGAGGAGAAGACGCCGGTCTATCCGCGCTTCCGCGGCCGCCACGAGCTCCACCGCTTCGAGGACACCGGCCTCGAGAAGTGCGTCGGCTGCTCGCTGTGCGCCGCCGCCTGCCCGGCCGACTGCATCCGCGTCGTCGCGGCCGAGAACACGCCCGAGAACCGCGTCTCGGCCGGCGAGCGCTACGCCGCCGTGTACGAGATCAACCTGAGCCGCTGCATCTTCTGCGGCTACTGCGAGGTCGCGTGCCCGTTCGACGCGATCACGATGGGCCACGACTACGAGATGTCCGACTACACCCGCTCGGACCTGATCTTCACGAAGGAGATGCTGCTGGCCGAGCCGATCGAGCGCACGCCGCTGCGCCGGGAGGGCGAGTAGCGCCATGAGCGCGGTCCTCTTCTTCATCGCCGCGATCGGCGCGATCACCGGCGCGATCGGCGTCGTGATGCTGCGCAACCCGTTCTACAGCGTGCTCGCGCTCGCGTTCCACCTCGTCTCGCTCGCGGCGCTGTTCCTGCTGCTGCGCGCCGAGTTCGTCGCGGCCGCGCAGGTGATCGTGTACGCCGGCGCGGTGATGGTCCTGTACGTGTTCGTGGTCGCGTACGTCGGCGGCGGCGAGCAGCTCGCGAGCGGCGGCGTGCTGCGGGTGCTGGGGCCGCTGTTCGCGCTCGCGCTCGCGATCGAGCTGTGCATCGCGATGCTCGGCGCCGGCCTGAAGGGCGTCAACTCCAAGGGCGCTCCGTACGTCGCCGGCTTCGGCAGCCCGGGCGCGATCGGCCAGCTGTTCCTGACCAAGTTCCTGTTCCCGTTCGAGATCGCCTCGATCCTGCTGATGGTGGCGGCGGTGGGCGCGGTCGTGCTCGCTCGGCGCCGGCGTGGCCTCGAGCCCGACGAGCAGGTCGAGCGGCAGATCAGCGCTCCGCGCCCGGCCTACACGGGAACGATGGCCGAGGCCGCGGGCGTCCGCCAGATCGTCCATGGCGAAGCGGTCACGCCCGACGCCGAGCCGGTCGCGACCGCCGCCGGCGACTCGCCCCCGAGCGCGAGGGCGGCTGGTGATCGAGGTACGCCCGTGAACATCGGCTGGTACCTCACGGTCTCGGCGATCATCTTCTGCATCGGCGCCGGCGGCGTGCTCGTGCGCCGCAACCCGCTCGTGATCCTGCTCTGCCTCGAGCTGATGCTGAACGGGGCGAACCTCGCGCTGGTGGCGTTCGCGCGGATGTGGGGCAACGAGGACGGCCAGGTCTTCGCGCTGATCGTGATGGTCGTCGCCGCGTGCGAGGTCACCGTCGGACTCGGGCTCGTGGTCGCGATCTACCGCCGGCGCCTGCCGATCGACGTCGATGAGCTGAACGAGCTGCAGGGATGAGCGCAACCACCTTCGGCTGGCTGGTCCTCGCCTGCCCGCTCGCGGGAACGATCCTGATCGGGTTCGGGTACGCGCGCTGGCCGGGCCGGGCCGCCGGCTGGATCGCGACGTTCGCGATCGGGCTGTCGTTCGTGTTCTCGGTGCTCGTGCTGATCAAGCTGCTCGGGATGAGCGCCGACCACCGTCAGCTGACCTCGTCGCTGTGGGACTACGACGTCTCGGCCGGCGTCGACGCCAAGGTGCAGATCCTCGTCGACCCGCTGTCGGTCTTCATGATCCTCGTGGTCTCGGGCGTCTCGACGCTGATCCACCTGTACTCGGTCTCGTACATGACGCTCGACAAGGGGTACTCGCGCTACTTCAGCTACCTGAACTACTTCGTGTTCTCGATGCTGCTGCTCGTGCTCGCGGGCAACTTCATCCTGCTGATCGTCGGCTGGGCGTTCGTCGGCGCGGCCTCGTACATGCTGATCTCGTTCTGGTACCGGCGCACGACCGCGACCCGCGCCGGCATCAAGGCGTTCGTGATCAACGTCGTCGGCGACGTCGGGCTCGTGATCGCCACGTTCATCATCTTCGACCACACCGGCTCGGTGCAGTTCCTGCCCGTGTTCGGAGCCATCCCCCACGACTTCGCGCACAACGGGACGCCGATCGTGTTCGCCTGCATGCTGCTGCTCGTCGGCGCGTTCGCGAAGTCGGCCCAGGTGCCGCTCCACACCTGGCTCCCGGACGCGATGGAGGGCCCGACGCCGGTGTCCGCGCTGATCCACGCCGCCACGATGGTCACCGCCGGCGTGTACCTGATCGCGCGCATGCACGTGCTGTTCGAGTGGGCGCCGACCGCCGCCGACGTCGGCGCGATCGGCGGCTGCGTGACGCTCGTGATCGCGGCCACGGTCGCGCTCGTGCATGACCGACATCAAACGCGTGATCGCGTACTCGACGATGTCCCAGATCGGCTACATGATCATGGGCGTCTGCGTGGGCGCGTACTCGGCGGGCCTGTTCCACCTGATGACCCACGCGTTCTTCAAGGCGCTGCTGTTCATGGCCGCCGGCTCGATCATCGGCGCGATGGCCGGCGACCAGTCGCTCGACCACATGGGCGGCTTCCGCAAGGCGCTGCCGTTCACGTTCGTCTGCTTCATCGTCGGCGGCCTGGCCCTGTCGGGGATGCCGCCGTTCTCGGGCTGGCTGTCCAAGGACGACATCATCGCGTTCCTCGACTACCGCGGCGGCGGCTTCGAGATCCTCGGGATCGTCGGCTACCTCGGCGCGCTGCTGACCGGGATCTACACGTTCCGGATGATCTTCCGGGCGTTCTTCGGCGAGCCGGTCGAGGAGGCGCGCGAGCTCGAGCACGGCCACCTGCACCACGCCGACGTGCCCGCGCAACCCGATGACCGGCGAGGAGGAGGACACCGACGTCGGCTTCCCCGGCCCCGGCCACTTCATCGCCGAGCGCGAGATCCCGATGAAGATCGCGATGAGCGCGCTCGCGGTGCTCGCCCTGCTCGGTGGCCTGGTCCAGATCCCCGGCGTCGACGACGCCGTCACGAAGTTCCTCGAGCCGACGTTCGCCGACTCCAAGTACGCGCACGTCGAGCCGAGCACCGGCTCCGCCTGGGTCGGCCTGGTCATCGGCGCGCTGATCGCGATCGCCGGCATCTCGATCGCGTACCGCATCTGGGTCCAGCGACCCGGGACCTCGACGCGGCTGCGCGAGCGGTTCGCGGCCGTGTACGTGTTCCTCTCGCACAAGTGGTACTTCGACGAGATCATCGACTTCGCGATCGTCCGGCCGGTGGCGTGGCTCGGGCGCGTCGTCACCACCGTGGTCGAGCGCGAGGTGATCTCCGGCGTGGTCACCGACGGCACGACGAGCGTCGTGCGCGCGGGGTCCGCCGCCGTGCGCCGCGCCCAGACCGGCTTCCTGCGCTACTACGCCGCGCTGATGATCGTGTGCCTGACGGGCGTCGCCCTCTACTTCCTGATCTCGAGCTCGTGAGATGACGCTGTCGATCCTGATCTGGCTGCCGCTGGCGATCTCGCTCGTCGCGTGCCTGCTGCCGCGCGAGCTCGTCGGGCGGGCTGTGGCGGTCGGGAGCCTCGTCACGCTCGGCGTCGCGATCTCGTTCCTCGCGCGGTTCAAGCTCGGGCATGCCGGCCTTCAGTTCGTCACCGACGACGTGTGGATCTCGGCGCTCGGGATCCACTACAAGCTCGGGCTCGACGGTCTGAACGTCGCGCTGGTCGTGCTCGCGCCCGTGCTGTTCAGCGCCTCGCTGGTGTGGTCGTCGTTCCGGGAGTGGGACCGCACGCGGAGCTTCTACTTCCACTTCGGGCTCGCCGAGAGCGCCGTGCTCGGCGCGTTCTGCGCGCAGGACCTCGCGCTGTTCGTCGCGTTCTTCGACCTGATGCTGATCCCGTTCTACTTCCTGGTCGGGATGTGGGGCTCGGGCGAGCGGGTGCGGGCGACGACCAAGCTCGTCATCTACACGCTGGTCGGGTCGTTCTTCATGCTCGTGGGCGCGATCGCCACCGGCGTGCTCACCTCCGACCAGACCGGTGGGTCGTTGACGTTCGTGCTCTCGTCGCTCCAGCAGGTCCACCTCTCGCACTCCTCGCAGGACTGGATCTTCATGTGCTTCGCGGTCGCGTTCCTGGTCAAGATGCCGCTCGTCCCGTTCCACGGCTGGCTGGCCGACGGCTACAAGTCGATGCCGATCCCGGCCGTCGCGGTGTTCAGTGGCGTGGTCTCGAAGGTCGCGGCCTACGGGTTCCTGCGGATCGTTCTGCCGCTGTTCCCGTACGCCTCCGTGCACTTCCAGATGCCGATGCTCGTGCTGTGCCTGATCTCGATCATGTGGGGCACGGTGGTCGCGTTCACGACGACCGACGCGCGGATGGTCGTCGCCTACTCGAGCGTCGCCCAGCTCAGCTTCATCACGCTCGGGATCTTCTCGCTGCGGCCCGCCGGCGCCCAGGGCGCGCTGCTGCAACATGGTCAACCACGGCCTCGTGACCGCCCCGCTGTTCTTCATCGTCGCGGCGCTCGGCCGCGCGCGCCGGCGGGTCTGAGGACCTCCGCGACATGGGCGGCATCGCGTTCCGGGCGCCCGTGCTCGCGGTGCTCGCGCTGATCGTGACGCTCGCGACGCTCGCCATGCCGGGGTCCTCCAACTTCATCGGCGAGTTCATGATCCTGCTCGGCGTGTTCCAGGCCAAGCTCGCGGTCTCGGTGATCGCGTTCGCCGGCGTGGTCGGCGCCGCCGTGTACGCGCTGCGGCTGTTCATCACCGCGCTCCACAACCGCACCGGCCCGAAGGTGAAGTCTCGCGAGATCGGCTTCGCCGAGGCAGTGGCGATCGTTCCGATCGTGCTCGTGATCCTCGTGCTCGCGGTCTATCCGCAGTTCGGGCTTGAAGCGCTCGCAGCCGTCGGTGCAGGCGGCGATCGCGCCGGCGCAGCTCCAGGCCTCGGGGCCGGTCAAGGTGGCGAGCCGATGACGCTCGCTGCTCGCCGCCACCGCCCACATCAAGGGCCCGCACATCGACTGGAAGGCGTTCTCGCCGCTGTTGGCGCTCGGCGTCGGCGGCCTCGTCGTGCTGCTCGTCGGCCTGTTCCGGCCGGCGGTGATCCGCGAGAAGGTCGTGCCGGCGCTCGCCGCTGATCACGTTCGTGTGCTCGATCGCGGCGGCGATCTGGCGATTCGAGCATCCCGCGTCGATCATCTCGGGGTCGCTCCGGATCGACGACCTGGCGCTCGAGCTCGACATGCTGTTCTCGGTCGCCGGCATCGCCATGGTGCTGATGTCGTGGCGGGCGGTCGCGCCGCGCATCTCCGGGCACGGCGAGTACTTCGCGCTGCTGCTGTTCAGCGTGCTCGGCATGGCTGTGTTCGTCTCGGCCCAGAACCTCGTCACTCTGTTCCTCGGGATCGAGCTGCTGTCGATCCCGCTGTACATCCTGTGCGCGTCCGAGACCCGCCGCGAGGGCTCGCTCGAATCCGGGCTGAAGTACCTCATCGTCGGGTCGGTCGGATCGGCCACGCTGGTGTACGGGCTGGCGCTGGTCTACGGCGCCACCGGCTCGACCGACTACGCCACGATCGGCGCGGCGATGGCCACGAACAAGTTCTCGGGCGGCGTGCTCGGCAACCCGATGGTGCTGACCGGCATCGGGCTCACGACCGTCGGGTTTGCCTTCAAGGCCTCGGTGGCGCCGTTCCACCAGTGGACGCCCGACGTGTACGAGGGCGCGCCCACGCCGATCACCGCGTTCATGGCGACCGCCACCAAGGCGGCGGCGATGGGCGCGTTCATCCGGTTCTTCGACTTCGCCGCGATCGGGGCCCAGAACACCTGGGCGCCGCTGCTGGCGACGATCGCCGCGATCACGATCATCGTCGGCAACGCCGGCGCGCTGGGGCAGTCCTCGCTGAAGCGGATGCTCGGCTACTCCGGCGTGGCCCAGGCCGGGTACATGCTCGGCGGCGTGATCGTCGGGACCCGGCTCGGGATCCAGGCGACCGTGCTCTACCTGATCGCGTACCTGTTCATGAACCTCGCGCCGTTCGCCGTGATCGTCTGCGAGGAGCACGAGCGCCCGGACGGCGACTACCTGAGCGCGCTGGCGGGCCTCGGCGCGCGAAAACCCTGGCTCGCCTGGCCGATGACGATCGGCATGCTCGGCCTCGCCGGCATCCCCGGCACGGTCGGCTTCATCGGCAAGTTCCAGCTGATCGACGCGCTGATCTCGGGCGACTACACCTGGCTCGCGATCGTGCTCGTGATCGGCTCGATGATCTCGCTCGGGTACTACCTCCGGGTCGTCGCCACCGTGTGGATGCGGCCGCCGATCGAGGCGCCCGTCGTGGCGGCCGCTGGCGGTGCTCCGGGCGAGCTCGCGCCGATCGCCGGCGGGTCGCTCGAGGCGGACGAGTGGGACCAGGGCTCCGGTTCGGCGGGTGCCACGTTGCGCTATCCAGAGGTCGTGTTCGTGGCGGTCGCGTTCGCCGCGGCGACGATCTTCTTCGGGATCTTCCCGCAGCCGCTGTTCCACTTCGCCGCAGCACGCGGCGAACGCGCTGCCCGGCCTTTTCTAAACAGCGAACGCCTGCGGGTTGATGCGAGGCCCGCCAGTTCGCCTGGGCGGCCGCTACTCTGGACCGCCCGTGGACTATCCGGTCGAGACCTATACGGAGGCCGAGCGCGAGCGCCTCCGCCCCCATTTCACGAACCTCGACCGACCCGTGTTCGCGCTCGTGAACCTTCCCGAGACGGTCAAGGCGGCGCTGTTCGCGCGCTATTCGCGGTATCCCGGGACCCTCCGGCGCCTGTTCCTCGAAGAGTTCGCGGACGACCTGCCCGACGCCACGGCGCTGATAGACCAGGGCGAGGGCACGCGCGCCGCCCAGCTGTACGAGCGGATCTTCCTCGGCTACGGCGACGACTCGGTGGCCCAGCTCGGTGGCGCGCACGTCGCCTGCGAGTGGGTCTCGAACGTCCTCACGAAGCTGCTGCAGCGACCGCGACTGGCCGGCTACCTCGAGCAATCGACGCGCTACCTCGCCTACGACGGACCGATGCCGGATCCCCCCGGCGGCTACCGGTACTACCGGGACGACGCGCTCGGACCCGACTACGAGCACGCGATGAACGAGCTGTTCGGGATCTACTCGGCGGCCCTCCCCCGGGTCTGCGCCTGGTTGGAGGACGAGTTCCCGCGGGCGGACGACGAGCCCGCGGCCGCGCATGCCCGCGCGATCAGGGCCAAGGGCCTCGACCTCCTCCGCGGACTGCTTCCCGCCAGCTCGCTGTCCCACATGGGCATCTTCGCCACCGGCCAGACGTACGAGCAACTGATCCTCCACCTGCTCGCCAGTCCGCTCGACGAGGCTCGAAGCTACGGTCGGATGATCCTCGAGGAGCTGAACGCCGTGATGCCCAGCTTCCTGACCCGGGTCGAGCGACCGGACCGCGGAGGCCAGTGGATCGGGTACCTCGAGGGCCGCGCCCGCGCGGGCGGCCGGTGGGCGCGGCGGCTTGGCCTCGACGCGACGGACGGCCCCGCGGGGCCGTCGGTCACGCTACTGCGGGTCGAGGGCGACGAGGACGACGTGCTGTGCGGCGCTGCTCTTCGAAGCCGGCGCAAGCTCCGAGGAGCAGGTGCGCGAGGCGATCGGTTCCCTCGACGCCACCTCGCGCGCCAAGCTGATCGCCGATCTGACCGGCGAGCGCACGAACCGCCGCCACCGCCCCGGCCGCGGGTTGGAGGCGCTCCGTTACCGATTCGAGATCGTCTCTGACTACGGCGCGTTCCGCGACCTCCAGCGCCACCGGATGTTGACGATCCAGTGGCAGTCGCTCACTCCGGACCTCGGCGCGGACGTACCCGAGCAGGTGGACCTCGCCGGCTGCGGCGACGAATACCGCCGCGCGCTCGAGATCTCGGCTCTCGAATACGAGCGGCTCGTCGCGTGCGGCTTGGCGACTGCCGCGCCGTACGCGCTGTGCCTCGGATACAGGATCCGGTTCGTGCTCGACCTCAATGCCCGCGAGGCGATGCAGCTGATCGAGTTGCGCTCGGGCCGCGAGGGGCACCCGAGCTACCGGGCCGTCGCGCACGAGATGCACGCGCAGATCAGCTCGGTCCACCCCGCCATCGGGGCGATGATGACGCACGTCGACCGCGACACCGAGCCGCGGCTCGAGCGGATCCTGGCCGAGATGCGAAGCCAGGCCCGCGCGGCCGCCGGCATTTGAACGCCGGTCCCGCAAGCCGACTTGACCTACCGCGCTCGCAGATGCGCTCAATCTGAGCCGGCAACCCGCTCCTGCTCACGCTGGCGGAGCTCGATCCGCCTGATCTTTCCGGTCAGCGTCTTGGGCAGGTCGGCGACGAACTCGATCACGCGCGGGTAGGCGTAGGCGGAGTGACGGTCGCGGACGAACACCTTGATCTCCTCGGCCAGGTCGTCGGACGGCTCGTGACCCGAGGCCAGCACGACGAACGCCTTGACCACGTTGCCGCGCCGTTCGTCGGGTGAGGCGACGGCGGCCGCCTCGGCCACCGCCGGGTGCTCGAGGCACGCCGACTCGACCTCGAACGGGCCGATCCGGTAGCCGGCCGAGATGATCACGTCGTCGGCGCGTCCCTCGTACCAGAAGTAGCCGTCGTCGTCGGCGCGGGCGGCGTCCTTGGTGTGGAACCAATCGCCGCCGAACGCCTCCTCGGTGTCCTCGTCGGGCCGGTTCCAGTACCCGAGCGGGTAGTGCGGGTTGGACCGCGCCTTCAGGCAGATCTCGCCACGCTCGCCGGGCGGGACGGGGCGCTCGTCCTCGTCGAGGATCGACACCTCCCACCCCGGCATCGGCCGGCCCATCGAGCCCTCGCGGACCTCCATGAACGGGTAGTTGGCGCACAGCGGATAGGACTCGGTGAGCCCGTAGTAGTCGAGCACGGTGATCCCGTACTGCTCGCGGAACCAGCGGATCGCCTCGGGGTTGAGCGGCTCGCCGGCCGAGCACACGATCCGGAACTTCTGTGGGTAGCGAGTGGCGGCGTCGGAGATCGACATCATCGAGCGGATCGCGGTCGGCGTCGCGAACACATTGCTGACGCCGTGGCGCGAGAGGAAGTCGAGCTGCTTGGCCGGATCAAAGCCGCCTTCACGCTGGTAGACCGCCTGGACCGCACCGACGCGCCACGGCCCGAGCAGCGGGCAGATCCCGGCCGCCCACGCCCACTCGCCCATGCCGTGGAACAGCTCGCCGTCGCGCAGGTCGTGGCAGTAGATGAACTCCTCGTGCGCGAGGATGTAGCGGTGGGCGTGGAGGATGCCCTTCGCGAGCCCCGTGGTGCCGGACGAGTAGTAGAGCTGGGCGGGGTCCTCAGCGCGCGGTGTCAACCGGGTCGAACGTGGTCGAGCCGCGCCCGAGCAGCTCGTCGTCGAGGATCAGCACGTGCTCGACCAGCGAGCGCTCGATCCGGTCCGCGTTCGCGCTGTTGGTCAGCAGCACCTTCGGCCGCGAGTCGCTGACGCGGTGACGGATGCCCTCGTCGCCGTACAGCACCGACATCGACAGCAGGATCGCGCCCGCCTTCCACACCCCGAAGAACGCGGCCGCGGTCTGCGGCGTCGGCGGCAGGAGCATCGCGACCCGGTCACCCGGCTCGACCCCGTACGCCCGCAGCACGTTCGCGAAGCGGTTGGAGTCGTCCTGCAGCTCGCCCCAGCTGATCTCCTGGATCCGGCCGGTGAAGTCCTCGTGGACCATCGCGAGCTTGTCGCGCGGGTGGCGGTCGCACACGTCGACCGCGATGTTGTAGCGATCCGGCACGTTCCAGCTGTGCTGTTCGCATGCCTGCTCGTAGGAGGAAAACGTGGTGGTCGAGCTCATGTCCCCCATCATCGCGCCCACACGCAGCCGAAACAAGCGCCGGGCGAACGTCAGATGACGGACAACTCAGCGGGTAACAACCGTCACAAGCGCCGGTAACCTGTGGGAGGCTCACCATGGATCTGGCCCTGGGAGTAGCACTTGGCATCGGGATCGCCGCGGCGCTCGCTGCGGTGTGGCGTGCCGTGCGCGGTCCGCGCCTGATCGAGATCCCGCAGGAGGCGATGCAAGCCGCGTTGCATGCCGCCACCGCCACGCTCCCGGACCTGCGCCGTGGCCTCAACAGCCGCAATGCCGAGCGAGCGGTCCCGCACCTGCGCACGCTGACCGGCGCGACCGCGATCGCGCTCGCGGACACGCGGGCCGTGATCGCGATCGACGGCGAGGGGCGCGAGCAGGTGAGGCCGGGCGACCTCCTCTCGCGGCTGCTCGAGCGGGCCGGCGACGACCGGCTGCACATCGTGCCGCGGCTGGTGTCCTCGGATCCAACCTGCCCGCTGCGGTCCGCCGTGCTCGCGCCGCTCGTCGCGCAGGGAAAGCGGATCGGCACGCTGATCGCCTTCTACAAGTCGACCGGGCGCCCGAGCCACCACGAGCTGCGAGTCGTCCAAGAGGCCGCCAGCCTCGTGTCCGCGCAGGTCGAGCTCTCGCTGGTGGCCGCCCAGGAGGAGCGTCTCGCGCAGGCCGAGCTACGGGCGCTACGGGCTCAGATCTCTCCTCACTTCATCTACAACGCGCTGGCCGCAGTCGCGGGCGACATCCATGCCCGTCCCGAGGAGGCGCGCGACCTCCTGATCGACTTCGCCGAGTTCACCCGCTACCTGTTCCGCGACGGCCGCTCGTACGTGACGCTCGGCGAGGAGATCGAGCACGTCGAGCGGTACCTGCGGCTCGAGCAGGCCCGGTTCCGCCACAGCCTGAACGTGACGATCGACGTCCCCGAGTCGACGCACGGCACGGTCGTGCCGGCGATGTCGGTGCAGCCGCTCGTCGAGAACGCGGTCCGTCACGGGGTCGAGCGCGGCGCGGGCTCGGGGCAGGTGACGATCTCGCGCGGAGATCGTCGGCGGAGACGTCGAGCTGCGCGTCATCGGACGATGGCGTCGGCATCGAGCCCGAGCGCCTCGAAGCGGTGCTCGTCGGCGCCGGCGGCGGCATCGGGGTATCGAACGTCGACGCGCGCCTCCGGGCGACGTTCGGGGAGCGGTACGCGCTGCGGATCGAGTCCGATCTCGGTGAGGGGACGATTGCGGTGATGAGGGTTCCCAACCTCCGCGGCGAGATCGCGCCGACGGAGCTTGCCTGGTCGGTATGAGCTCAGATCGCCTGACGATCCTCGCCGTCGACGACGAGCACACCCAGCTGGAGGATCTCGCCCGGCTGCTCCGGAGCTTCTCGGCGGTGCACGAGGTCGAGTGCGCGTACGGCGGGCACGACGCCCTGCTCAAGGTCTCGAGCCAGGCCTACGACGCGATCTTCCTCGACGTCCGCATGCCGGACCTCGACGGCGTCGAGCTCGGCCGGGTCCTCACTCGGTTCGCCTCGCCGCCCCAGCTCGTGTTCGTGAGCGCTCACGACGGGGCCGCGGTCGACGCGTTCGAGCTCCGCGCGCTCGACTTCCTGCGAAAGCCGGTCAGCCGTCGCCGGCTCGAGGACGCGATCGAGCGGGTCGCGGCGGCGGTGGAGGCAAACGAGGCCGAGCCGGACGGAAACGGGCGCGCGCTCGGCCACGCAAGCCGCCACCGAGAGCGAGATGATCGCGGTCTCCCGGGCCCGCGCCGGCCCGGCCCGGCTGATCCACCGCGGCTCGATCCTGTACGTCCAGTCGCACGGCGACTTCGTGCGCATCATCACCGACGACGATCGCTACCTGCTGCGGACCACGCTGAACGAGATCGAGCGCCGCTGGGAGCAGTTCGAGTTCATCCGCGTCCACCGCCAGTACGTCGCGAACCTCGCCCGCGCGGTCGAGCTGCGGCCGCTGTTCGGCGGGACCGCCGAGCTCGCGTTCTCAGACGGCCAGTCGATTCCCGTAGCGCGCCGCCACGTCGCCGACCTAAGCCGCCACCTCGGGGTTTAGACAGAACCCGCGAAAGCAACCGGGGACCCAAGCTTCCGAAGCGAGGCGGAGGTCACCCACCGCCGGCGCCGCCCTCAGGTCCGCGCGGGGATCGACGGCAGCGGCCGACCCATCAGGAGGGTGTGAGTTCGCGCTCGGGGCCCCTCGCGCCCAATGCCGTCGATCCCGCAGTCCAGCGGGAAGCGCACAGGGGGCCCCGAACGCAACTCACACCCTTGATCACTGCTCGTGCTTCTGCTCTTCCTGAACCTTCCCCTCGAGCTGCTTCATCACATCGGGGTCGCGCAGCGTCGTGACGTCGCCGAGCGCACGCCCTTCGGCGATGTCGCGCAGCAGCCGGCGCATGATCTTCCCCGAGCGCGTCTTGGGCAGATCGTCGGCCCAGATGATCCGCCTCGGCCGCGCCAGCTTGCCGATTCGCTTGGCCACCGTGTCGTTGATCTCGGAGACCAACTCATCTGACCCTTCGGTGTCGTCGCCCTCGAGCGTCACGAACGCGCAGATCGCCTGGCCGGTGTCCTCGTCGGCCTGTCCGATCACCGCCGCTTCCGCCACCTTCGGATGGGCGACGATCGCGGACTCCACCTCGGCCGTGGACATCCGGTGTCCCGACACGTTCACCACGTCGTCGATGCGCCCGATGATCCAGAAGTAGCCGTCCTTGTCCTTGCGAGCGGCGTCTCCGACCAGGTAGGTCTCCTTGCCGAACTTCTCGAAGTACGTCTCGACGAACCGGTCGTCCTCCTTGTACAGCGTGCGGAGCATCGACGGCCACGGACGGGTCAGGACGAGTAGCCCCTGGCCGTCGTCGACCGGCTTGCCGTCGCGCTCGTCGACGACTTCGGCCGAGATGCCTGGGAACGGCTGGGTGGCCGAGCCGGGTTTGGTCGCAGTGATTCCCGGGAGCGGGGTGATCATGATCGCGCCGGTCTCGGTCTGCCACCACGTGTCGACGATCGGGCAGCGCTCGCCGCCGACGACGACGTAGTACCAGAGCCAGGCCTTCGGGTTGATCGGCTCGCCGACCGTTCCAAGCAGCTTCAGCTTGGACAGATCGTGCTTCTCGACGTGCTCGACTCCCCATTTCATGCAGGCCCGGATCGCCGTCGGCGCGGTGTAGAACTTCGTCACGCCGTAGCGCTCGCACAGCTCCCACCAGATGCCCTTGTGCGGGTAGTCGGGCGCACCCTCGTACATCACGCTGGTCGCGCCGTTCAGCATCGGCCCGTAGACGATGTACGAGTGGCCGGTCACCCAGCCGACGTCGGCCGAGCACCAGTAGACGTCCTCGTCCGGATGCAGGTCGAACACGTAGCGGTGGGTGGCGGAGATGCCGGTCAGGTAGCCACCGGTGGTGTGAAGCACGCCCTTGGGCTTGGCGGTCGATCCGCTCGTGTAGAGGACGTACAGCGGATGCTCGGCGTCCAGCTCCTCGGCCGGACATTCGGCGTCGGCCTTCTCGACGATCTCGTGGTACCAGACGTCGCGGCCGTCCTTCATCTTGCAGTCGGCGCCGGTTCGCTTGACCACGACGATGTGCTGCAGTGAGGCGAGGTCGTCCATCTCCTCGTCGACCGCCTGCTTGATGGCTGCGGTCTTGCCCTTGCGACGGGCGCCGTCGACGGTGATCAGCGCCTTGGCCTCGGAGAACTCCATCCGCTCGCGGACCGAGCCGGCCGAGAAGCCGCCGAACACCACGTTGTGCGGCGCGCCGATCCGGGCGCACGCCAGCATCGCCACCACGACCTCGGGAATCATCGGCAGGAAGATCCCGACGATGTCGCCCTTCTCGATGCCGAGGTCCTTCAGCGCGTTGGCGAACTTCTGCACGTCGCGGTGCAGGTCGGCGTAGGTGACGTCCTCCTCCTCGCCTTCCTCGCCGCGCCAGTGGAACGCGACTCGCTCGCCGTTCCCCGCCTCGACGTGGCGGTCCACGCAGTTGTAGGAGGCGTTGATCTTGCCGTCCGCGAACCACTTGTAGAACGGCGGGTTGGACTCGTCGACGTCCTCGGTGGGCTCCTTGAACCAGTGGAGCTCCTTGGCCTGCTTCATCCACCAGCCCTTCCAGTCCTTCTCGGCCTCGTCGTAGACGGACGGGTCGTTCAGCAGTGCGTGCTTGACGAACTCCTCCGGCGGGTCGAACCTCTCGATGTCGAGCATCTCCTCGAGCTTCGCCTCGAGCGTCTGCTCGGACGTCTGGGTGATTGTCGTGTCTGCCACAGGAACCTCTCCTTCCGGGTGCTCTCTGTTCGTCTATACCCGAACGCGTACCGAACTATCGCGAGACTGCTCGCGAGGAGTGGTAATCCGAACTGGTCCAGTCACGATGCCGCGCCCGGTCCGAGGGCCGGGCGCGGTTCGGTCTGTGGCGGGTGTGGCAGGCCGAGGGGATGCGGCTACTCCGCGTTTCCGTACGCGGCGATCTCGGCCTTCTCCTGCTCGGAGAGCTCGCGCGGGACGTCGCCCTTGGCCGACTTCTCGGCGTGCACGTGGTGGCGGATGTCCTCGACGATCTCGGGGTTGGCGAGCGTCATCACGTCGCCGACGTCGGTGAAGTTCGAGATGCTCGCGATCACGCGCCGCATGATCTTCCCCGAGCGGGTCTTCGGCATGTCCTGGACGATCCACACGTTCTTGGGCCGGGCGATCGCCCCGATCTCCCTGACGATCGCCTCAGACACCTTCCGGTCGATCCCCGCGTCGGCAGCGACCCCGGGCTTCAGCGAGATGTACATCTCGACGATCTTCCCGCGCACCTCGTCGACCACCGGCACGGCGGCCGCCTCGGCCACCTCATCGACGGTGATCGCGGCGGACTCGAGCTCCTTGGTCCCGAGCCGGTGCCCGGCGACGTTGATCACGTCATCGATCCGGCCCGAGGATCCGGAAGTAGCCGTCCTCGGACTCCATCGCGCCGTCGCCGCACATGAACGGCCAGTCGCGCCAGTCCTTGCTGTCCGGGTCCCGGTTGAACTTGGCGTAGTAGGTGTCGATGAACCGCTGGTCCTGGCCCCACACCGTGAGCATCCGGCCCGGCCACGGATTGCGGACGCAGATGTAGCCCGCCTTGCCCGTGCCCTTGCGGGATCTCGTTGCCGTTCTCGTCGTAGATCACCAGCTGGATTCCGAGCGCCTCCGGGCCGCAACTGCCGGGCTTCATCGGCTGCAGCCCCGGCAGCGTGCTGCCGAGGAAGCCGCCGGTCTCGGTCATCCACCACGTGTCGGTGATCGCCGCCTGGCCCTTGCCGACGAAGTGGTAGTACCACCGCCACACGTCCGGCTCGATCGGCTCACCGACCGTCGTCATCGTCTTGAAGTGATAGCTGTACTTCTCCGGCTCCTCCGGACCGACCTTACGCAGCATCCGGATCGTCGTCGGGGCCGTATGGAAGATGTCCACCCCGAGCTTCTCGGCGATCCGCCACGGACGTCCCGGATCGGGATACGTCGGCACCCCCTCGTACATGACGCTCGTCGTTCCGAACGCCAACGGCCCGTACACGATGTACGAATGCCCGGTGATCCACCCGATGTCCGCGAAGCACCAGTACGTGTCGTCGGGATGGATGTCCTGGTAGTACTTCGAGGTGCCGGTCACGTAGCTCAGGTAACCGCCGATCGAGTGCTGGGCACCCTTCGGGCGGCCCGTCGTGCCGCTCGTGTACATCAGGAACAGCGTGTCGTTCGCGGCCAGCGACTCCGGCTCCACCCGCTGCCCGCGATAGTCCTCGAGGAGATCGTCGACGAAATAGTCACGCCCCTCGACCATCGGGCTGTCGGAGTGGTACTCGCCCGGGATCCTCCTCCAGACCAGCACCTTCTCGACCTCGATCCCCTCCTTGCGGGCCTCCTCGATCGCCTGATCGGCCTTCGCCTTGTGATCGATCAGGTCGCCGTTGCGGTAATAGCCGTCCATCGTGACGAGGACCGTGCTCTTCGCGTCGGCCATCCGCTGACCGCACGCCGCACCGCTGAACCCGCCGAACACCTCGGAATGGATCACGCCGAGCCGCGCGCACGCGAGCATCGCGACCGGCAGCTCCGGCACCATCGGCATATGGAACGTGACCCGATCGCCCGCCTTCACGCCAGCGAAGTCACGCAACAGCGCCGCGAACTCGTTCACGCGACGGTGAAGCTCCGCGTACGTGATCTCGACCGGCTCCACATCCTCCGGCTCGGGCACCCAGATCAGCGCATTACGATCGCCGCGGGTCTCGAGGTGCCGATCGACGCAATTCGACGCAAGCGTTCAAACGCCCGCCAACGAACCACCTGAAGAACGGCGGATTGCTCGTGTCCAGCAGCGTGTCCCACTTCCGATCCCACGTCAGCATGTCGGCGTACTCGACGAAGCGAATCCGGGAAATGCTCCACGCCGAACCGCTCGAGGATCGCCGGATCGTTCGCGTTGGCCTGCGCGACGAACGCGGCCGGCGGCTCGAAGTACTCCTCCTCCCGCCAATGAACCGCGATCTGCGCCTCCGACGCCGCGTCTTCGGCGCTCTCGTCTTCGGCGGGCGCTGGCTTGGTCGTGTCAGCCATCTATGTCTCTCCTTCCGACCCGGCGGCAACCGGCTTCCTGACAGCCCGGAGCGCCGGCGTTGCCGCCGGCGCTCCAAGGTTCTGCGATGTTTCGATGACTCTGTCCGTTAGTTCTACTCGAGAGCAGCGTATTGATGGGCTTTTCTCGTCCGCTAGCGGCTCAGCGGAACGACCGGCGCTACCACTCGACCGTAGGTCGAGTTGACCACGCCGGCGAACGACGCGTACCACGCGACGATCGCGGTGGCGAGTCCGACCCAGCCGCCCAGCTTGATCGTGCCGTTGATTGCGGAGGTCCCACCCGCAAGCGAGGAGTTGCCGATGCCGAGGATGAAGAACGTGATCGCCAGGAGCAGGAACACAAGGGCAACCGCTCCTGTGGTCCGTAGCGAGGCGATGAACATATAGGTGGTGAAGATCCCCCACATCCACAGGTACAGCCCGAGCCCACTGAATACCTCGGTCGGCGCGTTCTGGCCGACGGATTGGACGATGAAGAAGAACGAGATCCAGAACGCGCCGTACGAGCAGAACGCCACCGCGCCGAACGTGTTCCCGGTCCGGAACTCCCACAGGCCCGCGACGAACTGTGCAATGCCGCCATAGGCGAGCGCTAGTGCGGCGAACATCGGCAGCAAACCGCCGCCTGGCAACTTATGCGTGCCGACCAGCCCGGCATTGATCAGGCTGAGCATGAACGTCGTTCCAGCGAACGCCGCCAGCCCCAACGGCCCCGGATCGGCCGGAGTCCAGACCCCGAACGCCCGACCACTGGTCGGGTCCAGCTCGGGCGCCACGTCGGCTTCGCGCCCAATGTCTGCGGCTTCCATCTAATCCTCCTCTGAGAGGTTGATAGTCGCCGCGAACGCTTGCACTCGTCCGGCGCTTCACAAGAGAGGGATCGGTGAACGGGGTTGTGGTCCCGCGAGCGGTCGCTGCCGCACGATGAACGGTGACCGCCGGACGGCGTTGGGCCGCCCGGTGGTTGCGGACGGATGTCGGATCCTGCGCGTCGCCTGGTGGGCTCGCGGCGCGCGGACTACTTGCGCCGCTTGCGCTTGCGCTTGGGAGTCGTCGCGCGCGTCGATCCCGGCGCGCGCGCGCCGACCGGTTCGGGCTCAGGCGTCGGCGTCGGCTTCGCGCGGCCCCGGCCCAGGAGCGGCTCGCGCGGCCGGCGCTCGGGGGCCGGCCAGCGCTCGACGCGGCCGGTGGTCCACGCGGGCGGCACGCCGCTCGGCCAGCGCCCACTCAACAGGTACGCGAGCGCCACCAGCCAGTACGCCTCGACGATCGGAATCGGAACCAACGGGATGATCGTGAGCGCGCCGGCGATGATCCCGAGGTAACCCAAGAACTTCGTCAGCAGCCCGATCCGCATCGCGTTGAGCGACACGAGCACGAGGCCGACCGCGATGAGCAGCAGGCCGAGGTCGTTAGTGATCTGCGGGATCACGAGCCAGGGCTTGGTCAGCAGGTCGTTGGCCTCCGGATACGTCTGGCTGCCGTGGCTGACGAAGTGGTTCGCCTGGATGCCGTAGACCGTGACATAGGCGACGACGCTGATTCCCGAGATGATTCCGCCGGCCACGGCGATGATTCCGACGAACCGCGGCCGGACATTGGGTTCACGCGCGCGCGTGCATCCCCACAGGTATCCGAGCGTCGCCGCCAGCGAGAACGAGCCCAGCGCGCTGACGATCGAGCCGATCAGATCCCGCGCGAACCGCTTGTGCTCGGTCACGAGCCCGAGCGTCTGCTCGTTGACCTTGACGTGTGGTCCCCCGAGCTGAACCAGGACGGCGGCCATCACCAGAACGCCGGCGGCCGCGGCCAGCACAACCTGCCGCATACGCACGCGCGCTTCGTATTCGAGCCGGTCCTCGGGCGTCATCAGACGCCAGTCTAAGGGGCCGGCGGCGATCGGTCGCACCCGTCGAGTCCTCCCGACCGCTCGCGACAGCTACCATTGCTCCCATGGAAGGAAGTGGATTCGGAGGCCTGTTCGGCGACCCTGACGAGCTGCAGCGACGGCTTGGCGAGTTCGCCGAGCAGATGCAGGGCGCTCAGCGTCTCGCGTGGGCTGACAACGCGATCAAGCTCGCGGTCGATCTGACGGTCGCCGCGATGAATCGCATCAATATCCAGGGGACGACCGAGCAGCAGGCCGAGCAGCTTCGGACCGTGATGGCGCACATCTTCCCCGAGGCCGTGACGCTCGTGCGCGAGGCGCGCGAGGGTCTCCAGTAGCGCCCGCCGCTACAGCCCCGGAGACCGAGGCCAGCACGAGCGCGTCGTGCTCGTTGGGCTTGACGCTGCGGAACACGTCGCGGATCGTCCCGTCCTCGCCGATCACGAACGTCGTGCGCTCGTTGCCCATGTACGTGCGCCCGTAGCGGTTCTTCTCGACCCACACTCCGTAGGCCTCCGCCACCGCGTGGTCCTCGTCGGACAGCAGCGGGAACCCGAGCCCGTACTTCTCGTCGAACGCCGCGATCGGCTTGACCGGGTCGGGCGAGACACCGAGCACCACGGTGTTCGCATTCGCATAGTCGGCGCGGTGATCGCGCACCCCACATGCCTGGGTCGTGCACCCTGGCGTATCGGCCTTCGGGTAGAAGTACAGAACGACGGTCTTCCCCCGCAGCGCGGAGAGCGATACCGGGCTGCCGTGCTGGTCGGGGAGCGTGAAGTCGGGAGCCTGATCGCCAGGTTCGAGTGCCATTGCCGCGATCCTATCTATGCCGGCGCTACTTGAGCAGCCGCGACAGCCGCCGGTCCTTCATCAGCTTGCCCTCGGTCTGACACGTCGGGCAGTAGCACATCACGTAGTCCTCGTAGAACACCGCCTCGAGCTGGTCGCCGCACCGTGGGCAGGGCTCGCCGTTGCGGCGGTGGACCGTGAGCGGCATCGGCAGCTTGTCGGGGATCGGAAGCGTGAGCGTGCTCTCGTAGTGAGCGATCGCGTCGCCGAGGACGCGGACGGTGGTCTCGCGCAGCCGCTCGGCCTCGTCCTCGTCAAGATCTGACCCGCGCTTGAACGGCGAGATCATCGCGGCGTGGAGGATCTCGTCGACCCACGAGCGGCCGATGCCGGCGATCACGTGCTGGTCGCGGAGCAGCGCGTACAGCGGGCGCGGCTGGTCGAGCAGCTCGGCGAACGGTGGCGGATCCGGCCACGCCTCGGGACCGAGCGCCGCGATCGTCTCCTCGTCGGCCACGTCGCCCGCTGCGCAGCACCTTGACCCACGCCCGCTGACGCGTGCCGAACTCGCGCAATCGCAGCTCGCGGCCGTCGGTGAGCCGGACCAGGAGCCGCGAGGTCCGGTCGCGCAGCGAGGCACGCGTGTCGAACAGCTGAAGACGGCCGGCCGACATCAGGTGGATCTCGATCGCGAGGTCGCCGTCGAGCTCGATCACGAACAGCTTGCCGCGCCGGCCGATCCGCTCGAATCCGCCGGCCGACGAGCGCCGTGAGCGGCGGGTCGAACGTCTTGAGCGCGTTGATCCCCGGCGCGAGCGCAGACTCGATCTCGCTGCCGGCGACGGCAGCGCCGATCAGACGCGCGGTGATCTTCGACTTCTGGTAGTTCTGGCATCGCTTCCAAGTCGAGGGTAGCTGCCGCCGACCCGCCCATCGGTACCCTGCTCACCCCATGCCCGTCAAGCTCGCCCCCGACGACATCGTGCGCACGCACGCTGACGCCGCCGGGAAAGACGCGCGAGCCGCTCCTCGTGCTCGAGCCGCTGCTCGAGTTCCTCGCCGGCAACGGCCTCGACGCGCCCGCGGACCTGACTGCGACGCCGATCGGCGACGGCCACTCGAACGTGACGTTTGCGCTGTCAAGCGGGGTCGTGCTGCGCCGCCCGCCGCGCGGGCCCCTGCCGCCGAGCGCCCACGACGTGCTCCGCGAGGCGCGGCTCCTCGCCGCCCTCGAACACACGCGCGTGCGCGTGCCGAGGGTGCTCGCGGTCTGCGACGACGCCGGGGTGATCGGCGCGCCCTTCTACGTGATGGAACACGTCGCCGGCGACGTCATCACCGACTCCGTCCCCGACCCACTCGACACGCCCGAGCAGCACGAGCGGATCGCGGACCAGCTGATCGAGGCGTTGGTCGAGCTGCACGAGACCGACTGGTCAGCCGCCGGCCTCGACGGCTTCGGCAAGCCAACCGGCTACCTCGAGCGCCAGCTGCGCCGCTTCGCGGGCCTGTGGGAGCACAACCGCACGCGCGATCTGCCGCAGTTCGAGGAGGTCGGCGCTTGGCTGGCCGCGAATCTCCCCGAGTCGCCGCCGGCGACGATCGTGCACGGCGACTACCGGCTGGGCAACACGATGTTCGCGGCGGGCCCGCCGGCGCGGCTGATCGCGATCCTCGACTGGGAGATGGCGACGATCGGCGACCCGCTCGCCGATGTCGGGTACATGCTCATGCACTGGACCGAGCCCGGCGACCCGATCGGCAAGTTCAACCTCAACAACGTGACGCTCGAGCCGGGGTTTCCCACCCGCGCGGAGCTCACCGCCCGCTACGAGGAGCGGTCGGGCCGTTCTGTGCAGGCGTTGGATTGGTACGTGACGCTGGCGCTGTGGAAGGCGGTCGTGTTCATGGAGGGCAACTACAAACGCGCACTCGCGGGCTCGACCGACGATCCGTACCTGATGACGTTCGGCGAGGGCGTGGTCGAGCTCGCCGATCGCGCCCTCGCGGTCACGCGCAATGGCTTCTGAAAACGGAAGCTACCGCGGTCTGCTGACCGACTACGGCGGCGTGCTGACGACCGACCTGTTCGGGTCGTTCGCTGCGTTCTCCGCGCACGAGGGTCTCGCTCCTGACGCGATCAGCCGCGCCTTCCGCGAGGACCGCGAGCTTCGCGAGCTGATGCTCGGCCTCGAGGAGGGCACCGTTGCGCAGGAGCAGTTCGAGTCGCAGCTCGCAGCTCGGCTCGGCGTCGACGGCACCGGCCTGATCGATCGGCTGTTCGCCGGCTCGATCCCCGATCTCGGGATGGTCGCGGCCGTCCGCGCCGTCCATACCGCCGGAATCCCCACCGGGCTCGTCTCGAATTCCTGGGGAACGAAAAGCTACCCGCGGGAGCTGCTCGCAGAACTGTTCGACGGCGTCGTGATCTCCGCGGAGGTCGGCCTGCGCAAGCCCGCCCCCGAGATCTACGCCCTCGGCGCCGACCGGATCGGACTCGGGCCGCGCGAGTGCGTGTACATCGACGATCTATCGGTGAACCTGACCCCGGCCGCCGAGCTCGGCATGGCGACGATACACCACACGACGGCCGAGGAGACGATCCGGCAACTCGAGCGACTCCTCGGCGTCACGATTGAGCGTCACCGTTAAATAAACCGCGGCCGGCGTGGGAATCCCACGCCGGCCACGTCACTTCAAACGGTTTCAGGGGAGCCTAGAGCCCAGTCACCTTCATCTTTTCGGTGCACGTCAGGTGGACCGTGTCATCGCTCGTGCAATTGAGCACGCCCTTCTTGCCCACGGCCTGCGCGTACGCGCCGGTGCCGCCGGTGATGGTCACCGTACCCGTCCAGCTCTCGCTCTCGAAGCTGGTGGACGACAACGCGCCGGAACCTTCCTGGGGCGACAGATCGAACTTGCCGCGAATCGAGCCCGTGCCGAAGTACTGCCAGTACTTACCGACGGTGTCGCCACTGTCGGGCACGTTGAAGTTCGCGGCTTCGACGCCGCCGCCGATGGACGGGCAGTGGACCGACCCGTACGAGGAGCCCTGCGCCGGCGGCTGGTCCACCGTGTTCGACCCGGCCGGGGGCACTGTGCCCAGGTTGATATGACACTTCAGCACTACTGGCTTTGGCTTGCCGGCTGTCTTGTTGGCGGCCGCGGCCACTGAAATTCCGAGCACGCAGGGAACGGCCGCAAGGGCGCACCCAGCGAGCAAGATACGACGTTTCACGAGAACCTCCAGGTCTTTCTGGTATCGAACATGCCTTTCGACGGCCAGACCCCCCGCGAAAGGCCGCACTTCATGGAAGTTGCCGCCGGGCCCGAGCGGAGGTCCGCCCGGGCCCGGCTGACGAGGATCTCATCGCACGCTCAATTGACTCCGTTCAGCGTGCCTCGGTCCGCCGCGAGGACGACCTTGGGCAGCGGGGCGAAGTCGAGCGAGGGTCCGAAATGCTGCCCTCCGCCGAGCGCGTAGCCGATGAATGACCTGAGCAGGGCTCCCTGCGGGGCCGTCGTCGGCACGATCGCGTACGTGAACGTCGAGATCGGATACGCGCTCTTCGCGCGCTTCGGCGGGTTGACGATCGTGACCTGGTTGCCCGTAGGCACGTGGTGCACGACCGACGCCGCGGCCTCGATCGCGGTCAGGTTCGGAACGACATACCGACCGGCGGCGTTCTTGATGCCGATCGCCGGCAGGTTGTTCGCGATCAGGTACGAGACCGCGATGTAGGCGATCCCGCCGTTCGTCCCGGCGAGTGCCGTCGCCATGCCCGAGTTACCGCGCGCGCCGACGCCGGTCGGGAAGCTGACCGTGGTCGAGCTACCGACGGAGTGCGCAAACCCGCCCGAGACGTCCGACAGGTACCGCGTGAACGCGTACGTGTCGCCCGATGAGTCGCTCCGCCACAGGACCGTGATCGGGGTGCTCGGGATGCTGGCGCCCTTGTTCAGGGCCCTGATCTGCGGGCTCGCCCAGTTCGTGATCTGCCCGAGATAGATCTTTGCGAGCACGGACCCGGTCAGATGGAGGTTCGTGTGGCGGGGCAGCCGCAGGCCGTTGATGTGGTAGCTGGCGCCGGTTGCCGTCAGCGCCCAGGGAATCTGGACGCAGTTCGCGCACGGAGGCGACGAATACACGGACAGAGGAGCGTCGGAAGCGCCGAAGTCAACGAGACCCTTGGCGATGTCCTGGTATCCGCTACCTGAGCCGACAGCGGCGTAGGTGACGCTGTTGCCGGTGGAGTTGCCCCACGCGGTGGCCCATTCAGCTTCGATTGGAGCGACGAGGGTCGAGCCCGCACCGCTCAGCGTCGCGGCGGACGCGGCGGCGGTGCTCAGGCCGAAGACCAACCCTGCGGACAATCCCGCGCACACCAGGCTGGCCAATCTCTTGGAGCGCAATGCAGTCTTCCTTTCCTTCATGGGAATTCCCGGATATTGCTCTCGACGTGGCCCGGCCGCCCCTCGCGAGATTGCTAAGCATCTCCATGGCGATTTGACCACTTGTGGCCAACTTGTAACCACGTTGTTGAAAACCTGTGAGCAATAGTCGAGTCACCAGGCTCCGCTGGGGCCTTTTCCGTACGCTTGCGCGCCGTGTCCTCGAGGACAAGGTTGACGTTCGGGCGGCAGGGTCGCCGCACAGGCACAGGCACAGGATCAGGCGCGCGGAGCCGGGGAGCCGGCCGTCTGGGCGATCGCGTGATGTTCGCGCTGTGCGCCCTGGCCGGCGTGATCGTCGTGATCACGCTCGTCGACGTCGTCTACCAGCTCGTCAACAACGCGAGGCCCGCGATCTCGCGCTTCGGCCTCGGCTTTCTCGTGCACACCGCCTGGAAGCCCGGCTTCCACATCGAGGGCGCGGGCGCGCTGATCTACGGGACCGTGGTCACGCTCGTTGATGGCGATGCTGCTGGCCACGCCGCTCGGGGTCGCGATCGGCCTTTACCTGAGCCTGATCGCGCCCGTCCGCGTGCGCGCGGTCGTTGGGCCGCTGGTCGAGATGCTCGCGGCCGTGCCGAGCATCATCTACGGCTTCTGGGGCCTGGTCGTGCTCGTCCCGTTCATCGACAAGCTCGAGCCCGGGCTGCACAGCGCGCTCGGGTTCATCCCGCTGTTCGGCCCCGCGTCGCCGATCGGGATCAGCGTATTCGCCGCCGGCCTGGTCCTGACCGTGATGATCCTCCCGATCATCTCGGCGTTGACCCGCGACCTGTTCCTGACCGTGCCCACCGAGCTGAAGGATGGGGCGGCCGCGCTCGGGGCCACGCGCTGGGAGGTCATCCGCGGAATCGTGCTCCCGACCACCGTGTCCGGCATCAGCGCGGCGGTCGTGCTCGGGCTCGGCCGGGCCCTCGGCGAGGCGATCGCGGTCTCGTTCGTGATCGGCGATGTCAACACCATTCACAAGTCAGTGTTCGCGCCCGGCTCGACCCTGGCCTCTCGGATCGCCAACCAGTTCACCGCGCCCGTCAACCTCCTCCACCTGGCCGCGATGTTCTACGCGGGCTTGCTCCTGGTGATCATCGGGATGCTGACGAGCATCGCCGCGCGCGTGATCGCCGGGCGGTTCGACGTCACCCAGAGGGTCATATGAGCGCGGTATCCGACACCGCGCCGTACGAGGGAATGCCGTTCGATCCAACGGCGCCGCTGACGCCGACGGGCAACCTCCGCCGCCGTGCCGCCGTGAGCCGGTTCGTACAGATCGGGGCGACGGCCGCGGCCGCTTTCGCGATTGTCGTGCTCGTGATCGTCGTTTTCGGGGTCGCCACGCGTGGCGCGTCCGCCTTGAGCTTGAGCTTCGTCATTCAGAACCCGCAGGGCCTGGCCAGCGGCGGGATCTTCAACGCGCTCATCGGAACGCTCGAGATCGTGGCCTTCGGCGCTCTGATCGCGCTCCCGCTCGGAGTCCTCACCGGGCTGTACCTGACCGAGTTCGCCGGACCCCGATCACGCGCGGCCAGCACGCTCAAGTCCGCGCTCGACGTGATGGCGGGCCTGCCGACGATCGTGGTCGGTCTGTTCGTCTACGGCTTGATCGTGATCCCGCAACACAAGCAGTCGGGGTTCGCCGGCGGGATTGCGCTGGCGATCGTGATGCTTCCGCTGATGGCTCGCTCGAGCCAGGAGGTGCTGCTGCTGGTCCCGAACAGCCTTCGCGAGGCAGCGGACGCACTCGGCGTGAGCCGGTGGCGGACGGTCCTCAGCGTGATCCTGCCCGCGGCGGTCGGCGGAATCCTGACCGGCGCGATCCTCGCGACCGCGCGCGCGGCGGGCGAGACCGCCCCGCTCTTGATCTGCGACTCGCTGTTCAACCCCGAAAAGACCGCACTGAACCTGTTCCACGGCGTGCCAAGCGTGTCGATGTTCATCTACACGTCGTTCGACCTGCCGCTGCCCGAGGCGGTCGTCCGCGCCTGGGGAGCCGCATTCGTGCTGATGGTGTTGATTCTGATCGCGAACGTGGCAGCTCGGCTGCTGTTGGCCCGCAGCCGTGGGAAGATTGGCCGATGACCGACTGGGACCGGACAGCGAGCCAGGTCAGGCGGGCCGAGGAAGCGCGCAGGCGCATACGGATCCGGACCGACCCGGTGCTTCCGGTCATCACCGCTCCTCCTCCGGGCAACGGCGGGGTACCCCAGGAGCACGCCGTCGTGTTCGACATCCGCGACATGTCGGCTTACTACGGCGAGAGCCGGGCCCTGGCCGGGGCGTCGCTGAAGATCTACCGCAACCAGGTGACCGCGGTGATCGGTCCTTCGGGCTGCGGCAAGACGACATTCATCCGCAGCCTGAACCGGATGAACGACTCGATCCCGGGGTTTCGGATCGACGGGCAGGTCCTCTACCACGGTCACGATCTGTACGGGACCAAGGCGAACCGGGTCGAGGTGCGCCGGCGGATCGGGATGGTGTTCCAGAAGCCCAATCCGTTCCCGAAGTCGATCTACGACAACATCGCCTGGGCGGCGCGGAATCTTGGGATGAAGGACCGGCTGGACGACCGCGTCGAGCAGGCGCTGCGCCAGGCTGCCCTTTGGGAGGAGGTTAAGGACCGTCTGAAGGACAGCGCGCTCGGCCTATCGGGCGGCCAGCAACAGCGGTTGTGCATCGCCCGCGCGATCGCGATCGAACCCGACGTGTTGCTACTGGACGAGCCGGCCTCCGCGCTCGACCCGGTCGCGACGGCGTCGATCGAGGACCTCATGCACAACCTCAAGCACCGGTTCACGATCGTGATCGTCACGCACAACATGCAGCAGGCGGCGCGCGTCGCCGACCGCACGGCGTTCTTCAGCCTCGACAACGCCGGTCCCGCCCGGGTCGGGACGCTGATCGAATACGGCGACACCGAGACGATCTTCCGTCACGCCGCTGACCCGCGCACGCGCGACTACGTGGCCGGCAAGTTCGGATAGCCGCGGGCCGACCCCGGCGAGCCGGGGCCGTGCTGAGGCCGCGCGGCTCAGGAGAAGATCGAGTCGTGCTGGACCTGCTGCAGGATCGGCTGCCCGCACTGCCAGCAGTACGAGGCGCCGGTGCTGTGCGGCGCTCCGCACGAAGCGCACACGCCCGCGGTGGCGCTGTGCTCGAGACGCAGGATTCGCTCGATCTCGCCTAGCTCGGAATCGGCATCCTGGAGCAGCGCCGCGCGCTTGATCAGCACGTCGATGCGGATCCGGTCCCGGATCGCCATCTCGTACACGAGACCGCCGAGGTCCCACTGCATCTCCGCGACGCGGGCCTTCAGCGTGTCGCGCCGACGCTCGAGGTCGACGACCTGACTCTCGGTCGGGCTCGCGCCGGGGGACGCGGACGCGTTCGAGGCGGCCGGCGTCGCCGAGCTCGGCTGACTCGGCTGGCTCGCGGGCTTCGCGGACTTGGCGCCGGGCTTAGGCAGTCGCATGCTCAGTTCCCGAAGAAGTTGCCGGTGAACTTGCCGCCCTGGCAGCCGGCACCGCCGCTACAAGACCCGCCCTGTGTCGAGGTAGGCGCAGCAAGCTTCTTGGAGTTGCCGAGGACCTTGCCGGCGGCCTCGTTGGCCTTCTTCTGCACCGCCACGGACGGCGGCGCGGTCTGCACAGCCGCCTTCTTCAACTTCCCGCTCAAGCCCTTGGGCGTGCTGCTTGCCGCGTTCGTCCTGGCGTGGGTGGTCGCGGTGCGCGTACTTGTGCCTCCACCTCCGCCTCCGCCCTGGACGGTGATGACCTGGGCGGCGGGAGGAGCTGACTTCGGATTGCCGCTGTTGTTGCCGATGCGGCCGATCAGGACGCCGAGCCCGATCGCCAGCAGCAGCACGCCGATCCCAGCGACCAGGGTGGTGCTGGCCGACGTGCGCGGCGCTCGCGGCGCGCCCTTCGCGCGAGCGCGGCGCGAGGATTGCACCTGGGGCGTCGGCTGGGCGGCCGGGAACCTCGACTGCCCCCGGCGCTCGCCGCACTCGACGCAGTAGTGCTGATCGTGCGCGAGCGGAGCCCCGCAGTTTCCGCATCGGTCCTCAGATGCCGCCGCGGGGACGGCGGGCAGCTCCCGAGTAGGGGTCTCCGGGCCGTGTCCGGGCCTGCCTCCGCCGCTCTCTAGATCGGTCGCCAGCGGTTCGTCTCCGCACTTGTCATTTTCTGGATTGTCGCGGGGCGCCCTCCGCTCTCCCCAAACGTAGTATCAGCCGCCGGAGCGGCCGAGTTGTGAACGAGGCGTGACCGGCGTGGCGGACCCGGACCGGCGTTCAGCGGGTCTGCTCGTACTCAAGATGTTCACAACTACGCGGATGACGGAGACCACACTGGCTGGTCGGCGATGAGCGTTTCGGACCCCACGGCGAAGCGAGCCGCGCAGCACGATGCGATGTGCGGAATGCGATTCCCGGCTGGCCCACGACCAGCGCTACTGCCTCGAGTGCGGGGCGCGGCGCGGTCCGCTGCCAGCCCAGATCGCGGGGCTGATCGGCGCGATCCACGAACAGGGCCCCGCACCGACGCTCGCCCCGGGGACGCCGCTGGCCGACACGCTCGAGGAAGCGCCCGCGGGGCCGCAGGCGCTCGGGTTCGCGCTCCCCGGCCCGCGCGCGACCGCGGCCGCCGTGATGGCGATGCTCGGGTTCGGCGTGATCATCGGCTCGCTCGCCGGCGGGACACCGTCGAGTCGCTTGCCGCCGCGCCACTGATCGTGGTCGGCCTCGACCACCCCGCGAGCACACCCGTGACGCAAATCGCTGCTGCGCCGCAGAGCGGCGGGTCGGGTGGCGGTGGCGGTAGCGGCGGCGGTGCGGTCGGCCGCCGCCGCCGGCAGCAGCGCGCCCGCCGCCTCCGGACGGACCTGCAGGCGTCCGCCTCGCCAACGACGTCGCCGACCACCACCAGCACGACCGACCCCGACCGGGTTCAACGGGCTGCCGCCGGTCAAGCACGTGTTCCTGATCGTGCTGTCCGACCGCGGCTTCACGCAGTCGTTCGGGTCGAGCGGCGGATATCTGTCCGGGGCGCTTCGCAAGCAGGGGGAGCTCGTCCAGAACTACTACGCGGTCGCGCCGTCGCCGCTCGCGAACGAGATCGCGATGACGAGCGGACAGGGACCGACCGCGCAGACTGCCTCGGATTGCCCGGTGTTCTCGCACATCAAGCCAGGCACGAAGGGACCGCGCGGGCAGGTGCTCGGCAACGGCTGCGCGTACCCGACCATCACGAAGACGCTCGCCAGCCAGCTCACCGCCGCCCACGACACCTGGAAGGCGTACGTCCAGGGGGTGCCCGCGAGCCAGAAGTCCGCGTGCCGAGGTCCCGAAGGTCGGGAGCAAGGTGCCGCAGACGGCGCACTCGAAGAACACGTACCTGGCCTGGCGCAACCCGTTCGTGTACTTCCGCGGGCTGACCGAAGGGGGCGCCTGCCACACCGGCGAGGTCGGCTTCGCCCAACTGTCGAAGGATCTGAAGAGCGCTAGCAGCACCCCGTCGCTCTCGTACATCATCCCCGCGATCTGCAACAGCGGAAGCGAGGCGCCGTGCCGTCCGAACGCCCCGACCGGGCTCGCGGCCGCCAACCGCTTCCTGAAGTCGGTCGTACCGGAGATCAAGCACTCACCCGCGTACAAGAACGAGGGCGGGATGATCGTGATCACGTTCGACCAGGCGCCTCAGACCGGGCGAGTACGCGGACCCGAGCGCGTGCTGCTCGAACCCGACCTCGTATCCGAACCTGCGGAGCCTCCCGGCCGGCCAGCCCGCCGTCCCGCCGGCGGCGATGGGAACCGGTACGCCGTCGTCGACGACCACCGCGACGACCACGACCCCGACCGACACGACCACCACGTCGACCACGCCGACCGACACGACCACGACCCCGACCGACACGACCACGACGTCGACCACGCCGACCGACACGACCACGACCCCGACCGACACGACCGCCACACCGACCACCCCCACCGACACGACGACCACGACCACGCCGCCGGTCTCGCTGGGCGTCGGTGAGACGACTCCGACCGGCGGCGGCGGACAGGTCGGCCTGCTGGTGATCTCGCAGTACGTCAAGCCGAACAGCACCGACGTCGTCGACTACTTCAACCACTTCTCGCTGCTGGCCACGCTCGAGAACATGTTCGGGCTGCACCGCCTCGGGTACGCCGGCATCCCCGGCCTGCCCGTGTTCGGCAGCGGCGTGTTCAACAACTACCTCGGGTAGGGCGCCCCGCGCGCCGGCCCAGGCGCCGCTCAGTCGCGCTCGCCTCGCCCGTACAGAACGTCGTACAACCGGCGCAGCATGATCGTCCGCCGCGGCCGGTACGGGAACATGAACACCTCGCGCTTGAGCCCACGGCGCGTGACCAGCAGCGACTGGACCTTGCAGTACTTGCGGATCCCCCCGGCGCCGTGGCGGGTGCCGAGCCCCGACGCCTTCCAGCCGCCCATCGGCAGGTTCAGCGCGGTGTAGTTGACCTGTGCGTCGTTCACGCACACCACGCCGGCCTCGATTCGGCGCGCCACTTCCTCCCCACGCTCGACGTCCCGGGTCCAGACGCTCGCCTGGAGCCCGTACGGCGAGTCGTTGGCGAGCCGGATCCCCTCCTCGACGTCGGCGACCTTCATGATCGGCAGCGTCGGGCCGAACGTCTCCTCCCGCATGATCTTCATCGAGTGATCGACGTCGACCAGCACGGTCGGCTCGTAGAACCGGCCCGGACCGTGGCTGGCGTGGCCCCCGACGAGCACGCGGGCGCCCTTGCTGACCGCGTCGCGGACGTGCTCGTCGACCGTGTCGAGCTGCGGCGGGAACGTGACCGCCCCGACGTCGACCGTGCCGATCCCGTCGGGCGGGCCCTGGCGCAGCATCCGCACGTTGTCCGCCACCTTCGCGACGAACTCGTCGTAGACCGGCGCCTCGACGTAACAGCGCTCGACTGAGATGCAGACCTGCCCTCCGTTGTTCATCGAGTAGAACGCCGCAGCGTTCGCGGTACGGTCGAGGTCGGCGTCCGCGCACACGAGCATCGGGTCCTTGCCTCCGAGTTCGAGGAAGCATGGGATCAGCGCGTCGGCCGCGGCGTGCAGGACCGCCTTGCCTGTTTTGGTCGAGCCAGTGAACATCACGCAGTCGACGTTCGCGACGAGCGCCTGGCCGGTCGAGCCGTCGCCGGTGGCCACCTGGAAGGCTCCGTCCGGCAGGCCGCACTCGGCCATCATCTGCGCCATCAGCAGCGAGCTGAGCGGCGTCACCTCGCTCGGCTTGAGGATCACGCTGTTGCCGGCCGCGAGCGCAGGGATGCAGTCGCCGAACGAGTTCGCGATCGGGTAGTTCCACGGGCCGACCACGCCGACGACGCCGAGCGGCGCGTAGCGGACCACGAGCTTCTTGCCGACCGCGATCAGGTTGTTGTTGTTCCACGAGGGCACGCGCTCGTCGGCCAGGTACCTCGGCGCCTCCTCGGCCCAGAACCCGAGCGCCGAGACCGTGTAGCTGAGATCGGCCAGCTGCGCGTCCTCGTGCGTCTTGCCGGTCTCGGACACGACGACGTCGATGATCCGATCGGCGTTGTCGAGCATCCACTTCTGCGCACGCCGAAGCACGCGCGCCCGGCCCTCGAAGCCAAGCGCGTGCCATCCCGGCTGCGCCTCACGGGCGCGGCCTGCCAGCGCGGCCACGTCGTCGAGACCGAGCACCGGAACCGTGGTGATCGTCTCGCCGGTGGCGGGGTTCTCGACCGCGACCGCCGGCGCCTCCCGCAACGTGGCCATGATGCCTACACGAGGTCGATCGACTCGATCACCGGGGGATCGACGGGGCGGTCGCCGGCACCGGTCTTGACGGCCCTCGATCGCGTCGACGGTGTCCATCCCGCCGGTGACCGTGCCGAACACGGTGTGCTTGCCGTCGAGCCACGGCGCCGCCTCGGTCGTGACGATGAAGAACTGCGAGCCGTTCGTGTTCGGGCCGGCGTTGGCCATCGCGAGCGCGCCGCGCACCACCTTGTGCTGGTTGATCTCGTCGCCGAACGTGTAGCCGGGGCCACCCGTGCCGGTTCCGTCCGGGTCGCCTCCCTGGATCATGAAACCCGAGATGATCCGGTGGAAGATGACCCCGTCGTAGAAGCCGTCGCCGGCGAGCTTGCGGAAGTTGGCGACGGTCTCGGGCGCGTCCTCGTCGAACAGTTCGAACGCGATCGCGCCGTGGCTTGTGTTCATCTGAGCAGTTGACATGGCTCGCAGCGTACTGCGCGGGTGCGCCACCGTCAGCTGTTGCTGGCGGTCTGGATCGCGTTGATCGTCGTGTGGACGGTGACGGTCGGTGCGGATGTGCTCGACGTCGCCGTCGACGCGCAGCTCACGGTCGCGGTCTGCGCGCCGGTCGAAGACGACACGGGCAGCGCGAGCGGGATCGACCCCGCCAGGTTGTGCGAGTCGCTCCCGAGATCGACCGCGAGGTCATCCGTGGTCGACTGATTGCCGGAGGGCACCGACAGCGTGCAGTCGACCTCGACGCCCTGCGTGCTCGTCGGGCTGCCGGCGACGACGACGTGCGCGTTCGCGAGCACGAGGTACGGCGAGCCGGCGGGAAGCGACTTGGTCGCGATCTGCACGCTGCCGCCACCGACGGGCAACGCGGCGACCGGGCTGCTCGTCCCATACTCGTTCGGGCAGCACCGGCGTGCAGGTCACGCTGCCCGACACCGAGATCGACTGCATCGCGCCGAGCGTGCACGGACCGGCGACCCTCAGCTGCACCTGGCTCGAGTTCACCTGCGCGGTACCGACGGCGCCCGGGATGATCTTGCCGGCGCCGACCGAGTTCGGCCGGAGCTTCGCGTTGCCGACCGAGAAGTTCTGAAGCTGCGCGTTGCCGACGCTGTGCACCGGCAGATGGGTGGCCGCCCAGCCGACGCCGCTGAGCGAGACGAACAGCGCGAGGAACGAAACGACGAGCGGCGCGGAGGGGCGCCAGTGGCGGGGCGATCGCAGACGCATCGCGTGACCTCCAATCTCCGATTCCGGCCCGGACCAGGCCGGCTGTTCCCCGCTACAGCTACCCCCGCGCGCCACGTCCCGCCGGCCGGCCGCGCGCGCCCCTGGACGCGAGGCCGGCCGTTTCCCTTGGGACGGGAAGGTGCGTCAGTTGTTGGAGCTCGTCTGGAGCGCGCTGATCGTCGTGTCGACCTTGACCGTCGGCGCCGCCCGCTGTAGACGAGTCGAGTGCAGTTCACGGTGGCCGGCTGGATGCTCGTCGAGGAAGCCACCGGCAGTACGAGCGGGATCGTCCCGGCCGCCGGGTTCGCGGTCGACGTGACATCGACGGCAAGCGTCTTGGTCGTGGTGGTCGGGTTGGCCGGCGGCGGCGTGCCCGAGCCGGCCGGGACCGACAGCGTGCAGCTCGACCTCGACGTGCTGCGGTGCGACCCCGGCGGTGATCACCGCGTGCGGGTACGCGAGCACCAGATACGAGGATCCGGCGGCCAGCGACTGGGTGGCGACCTGCGTCGAGCTCGCGCCGAGCATCGTGGCCGCGGTGTTCGACCCGTACTCGTTGGCCAGCGTCGGCGTGCAGGTCACGCTTCCGGACAGCCCGATCGCCGAGATCGCGCCGATCGAGCACGCGCTCGAGACCCGCAACTGCACCTGGCTCGAGTTCACCTGCTTGGCGCCGACCGAGCCGCTGATGATCTTCCTCGCGCCGACCGCGTTGGACTTCAGCTTGAAGTTGCCGACGCTGTCGTTCTGGAGCTGGGCGTTGCCGACGCTGTTCTTCGGCAGGCTGATCGCGGCGTAGCCGGCCCCGCCGAGCGACACGAACAGCGCGACGAACGAGACCACCATCGGCGCGGACGGGCGCCGCCGGACGAGCGATTTCAGACGCAAGATCCGATACCTCCAAGTGTTAGGTTCCCGGCCTAACAGCCGGCCTACAGACCGCAACACATCGGCGCGACCCGAAGTCGCGGCATCAGCTCGGCGAGCTGACAGAGACCTGACAGCGCCGTGGCGCCCGGGGGACTAGCTCGCGGCGCGCTCGAGCTGCACGGGCTGGCCGCACACCTCGGTGCCGCTGACCTGATCGACCACTCGGTCGACGTCTCCCTCCGGGACCTCGAGCAGCGTGAACCGCTCGAGCACACGGACGTTGCGGACGTGCTCGCCGTCGAGCCCGGTGGCGGCCGTGATCGCGTGGATGATGTCGGAGGGCTCGAGCCCCGCGGTCCGCCCCATCGACACGATCACCTTGCGCGCCCGCCCGTCGCCGTCAAACGGGTCGTGTGGCTTGGAATGGCGGCGCGGCTTCGCCTTCACCGCGGTCGGAGCGACGTGGGCGTGCTCGACCCAGGGCGCGAGCGTGACGCCGGCGTTGTTCTCGAGCGCGCGCGAGCTCGCGCCGCTGCTGAGGCTCGACGAACGTGATCGCGCGGCCGCTGCGGCCGACGCGGCCGGTGCGGCCGATCCGGTGGACGTACACGTCGGGCGAGGTCGGCACGTCGTAGTTGATCACGTGCGAGATGCCGGAGATGTCGAGCCCGCGCGCGGCCACGTCGGTCGCGACCAGCAGCGGCAGGCGGCCGTCCTTGAACGAGATCATCACCCCGTCGCGGGCCCCTTGGGTCATGTCGCCGTGGATCGCCTTGACGTTCATCCCGCGGTCGCGCAGCGTCCGGTACAGCTGGTCGCAACGCGCCTTGGTCCGGACGAACACGAGCGCCTGGTCCGGGTGCTCGGCCGCGCAGGACCGAGACCAGCTGGTCGGGCTTCTCGCGCGAGCGGACCTCGAGCGCGAACTGCTCGACGGTCTCGACCGTCAGCGTCGCGGCCTGGACCTTCACGGTCACCGGGTCGTACAGGTACTGGTCGGCGAGCCGCCTGATCTCGGGCGGCATCGTCGCCGAGAACAGCGCCGTCTGGCGGCTCGACGGAGTCAGCGACAGGATCCGCTCGACGTCCTCGAGAAAGCCGAGGTCGAGCATCTCGTCGGCCTCGTCGAGCACGATGAAGCGGCAACCGTGAAGCATGAGGGAGTGGCGCGAGATCAGGTCCTTGACCCGCCCGACCGTGCCCACGACGACGTGGCCGCCGGCGCGCAGCTGAGCCTGCTGGGAGCGAATCGGCGCGCCGCCGAACACCGCGACCACGTCCACGCCCTTGCGCCGTCCGTACGCGCGCAGCGCCTGCGTCACCTGGATGCAGAGCTCGCGCGTCGGCGTCAGCACGAGCCCCTGGACCTCGTGCTCGTCGGGGTTGACGTACTGCAGCATCGGCAAGCCGAACGCCGCGGTCTTGCCCGAGCCCGTCTGAGCCTGGCCGATCACGTCGAGGCCCTCGAGCAGCGAGCGGGATCGCCTGCTCCTGGATCGGGCTCGGCGACTCGTATCCGACGTCGTGCACGGCGTCGAGGATGTCCGGCTCGAGTCCAAGATCGGCGAAAGTTGGCATTACCTCTGAAGATAGACGTAGCGGGGGGATCAGCAGTGTCTGACGTGTGCCCCGAGGCTCTTGACAGAGGATACGTTCGGACCCTAACGTTTCGGGCCCTATGAATTTGCAGGACGTGTGACCAGCCAGGCGAACAAGGCCGATCCGATCAGCGCGCACGTCTGGCGCATCAGCGCGGTCGTGATCGTCGGGTCGGTCATGTCGATCCTCGACACGACGATCGTCAACGTCGCGCTCGCCACGCTGAGCCGCGAGCTCCACTCGACGATCGCCGAGATCCAGTGGGTCGTGACCGGATACATGCTGTCGCTCGCGGCGGTGATCCCGATCACCGGCTGGGCCGCCCGGCGCTTCGGAGCCAAGCAGGTCTACCTGGTCTCGCTCGTCCTGTTCACGGCGGGATCGGCGCTGTGCGGGCTCGCGACGTCGACGACCGAGCTGATCGTGTTCCGCGTCCTGCAGGGCCTCGGCGGCGGGATGATCCTCCCGATCGGCCAGCTGATGATGGCCGAGGCCGCCGGACCGAAGCGGATGGGAAGGGTGATGAGCGTCGTCGCGGTTCCGGCGATGCTCGCGCCGATCCTCGGCCCCACGATCGGCGGTCTGATCATCGAGAACGCGAGCTGGCGGTGGATCTTCTACGTGAATGTCCCGATCGGTGCGATCGCCGTGTTCGCCGCGCTGCGCTACCTGCCGTGGATCAAGCCAGGGCCGGCCGACAGGCTCGACGTCCGCGGGCTGATCCTGATGGCGACCGGCCTGCCGCTTCTGACCTACGGCCTGGCCGAGATCGGCGTCACCGGCAGCTTCACCTCGCCGAAGGTCATCTTCCCGATCATCGCCGGCATCGCCCTGGTCGCCACGTTCGTGCTCCACGCGCTCAAGGTCCCCAAGCCCCTCCTCGACGTGCGGCTCTACCGCCGGGCGACGTTCTCATCCGCGTCGTTCGCGATGTTCTGCCTCGGCGCCGCGCTGTTCGGCGGGATGATCCTGCTGCCGCTGTACTGGCAGAACGTCCGCCTGGAAAGCGTCGTCCACACCGGCCTGCTGACCGCTCCGCAGGGTCTCGGCGCCGCGATCGCGATGCCGATCGCCGGCAAGCTGACCGACCGCATGGGGTGGCGGGCGGCCTGGCGCTGTTCGGCGTGACTCTGTGCACGGTCGCGACGATCCCGTTCGGCTTGATCGGCGCCCACTCGTCGATCTTCGGTTTGTCGGTGGCGATGTTCGTGCGCGGGATCGGAATCGGGTTTGGCTTCCTGCCCGCGATGGCCGCCGCGTTCGCGTCACTCGACCGCTCGGAGCTGTCCAGCGCGACCCCTCAGCTGAACGTGATCCAACGGGTGGGCGGGTCGATCGGCACCGCGGTGCTCGCGGTCGTGCTCCAGCGCGCGCTGGTCGGCGTCCACACGCGTGAGCGGCGCGGCCGCGGCGTACGGGACCGCGTTCTGGGCATCGACCGGGCTGACCGCCGTCGCGATCATCCCGTGCGTGATCCTCATGCGTGCCGAGCGCCGGGCCCGCGCGGCGAAGCGTGCAGCGGCCGACGCGCCGGCCGAGACGCTGGCGGAGGCGATCGCGGCGTGACCACCGCCGAGGGACCGCTAGCGGCGCCTGGAGACGTGGTAGGCGAGCGCGAGCAGAGCGACCCCGCCCAGCACGTGGCTCGATCGTTCAAGCGCGCGATGGCCGCGGTGCGACGGTTGCGCGGGCGCGAGACCCACCGTCCGGGCGAGCTCACCGACGCGCAGTACAGCCTGCTCTTCTGCCTTCGCGACGAGAGTCAGATGTCGTTGCGCGACCTCGCGGACGCCGCCGACCTGAGCCCGGCCAGCGTGACCGAGATGCTGGACGGCCTCGCGGCCGCTGGGCTCGTGGAGCGCCACCGCTCCGACCGGGACCGCCGCGTCGTGTTCACGTCGCTCACCGATAGCGGTCGCGGCCTCGTCGAGGAGCGTCGCGCACGGTTCGAGCCGCGCTTCCGTTCCGCAATGGAGGGTTTCAGCGAACACGATCTGCTCGTCGCCGCCTCGGTGCTCGACCGGCTGCGCGACCTGTTCGAGGAGCTCGCCGATGAGCGGCGCGACGACCGCGCCGCTGACAAGCTCGTCGCCGACCCTTAGTGCTGCGAATCCTTGGCGGTCGCGGTCGTGAACGTACCGCTGGACGTCGCGCGCCGGACCAGCCTTGGCGCGAGGATCCGTGCCGCGGCCGCCAACCAGTAGTAGCGGGGCACGTAGCGCTCGGCCTTTCCGCGTAAGCCGCACTCGACGATCGCCTCGGCCACCTTGTCCGGCTTGGAGACGATCAGCCGGAGCACTGGGTGGCGGCGGAGCTCAGTCGCCGGAAAGCCTTCGGTCGCGATGAACCCGGGGAGCACGAGCCCCACGTGGACGCCGTGCGCGCTCTCCTCGGCCGTGAGCGAGTCGCTCCAGCCGGCGAGCGCGAACTTGCTGGCGGAGTACGCGCCGGCGCGAGGACGTCCGACACGGCCCGACGTGCTCGAGACGTTCACGATGGCCACCGGCGCCTGGTTGGACACGGTCGCCTGGTTGGCCGCGGTCGCTCGCAGGAGCGGGAGCAGCGACTCGGTCAACCGCACGGGCGCTTCGAAGTTCAGCTTCATGTGGCGCTCGACGTTCTCCCAGCCGGTCTCGGCGAACCCGCCGCGCCACGAGCCGCCGGCGTTGTTGACGAGCAGGTGGAGCTCTCCGTGGGTCCGCGCCACCGCGGCCAGCACCTCCGCCGGCGCCTCGGGCTTCGTGAGATCGACCGCAACGACCGTCGCGCCGCCGATCTCGCGAGCGAGCGCGTCGAGTCGCTCCTCGCGGCGCGCGACCAGCACGAGCCTGGCGCCTGGCTCCCGCGCGAGCCGGCGTGCGGTCGCCTCGCCGATGCCGCTCGACGCTCCGGTGACGACCGCTACGAATGGATTTGCCAAGGCGCCGGCAAGGCTACCCCGGCGGCGCCGCGTGTATTGCGGCGGGCACCGGCCGGCGCGGATTCTCGATCCCGACCAGCGCGACGGCGCCACCGAGGATCGCGAGCAGACCCGCGATCGTAATTCCGAACCGGAACGAGTGGACGGAGGCGTCGACGAGCGCGTCGTGGACGACGGGTCGCTCGGCGGCGGGAACGCCGGGAGCCGTGGTCACCAGCGGTCGCGCGCGCGCCGTTCTGAGTGCCTTCTGTGCCTGCGGACTGAGCGTGCGATCGGCGACGTTCCGTTCGAGACTCGAGGCGAAGCTCGTCGACACGGCCGCGCCGACGGCGGCGATCGCGACCAGTCCGGCAACGCGAGCGACTGCGTTGTTGGCACCGCTCGCAAGGCCGGACCGGCCCGGCTCGACCGACCCGAGCACAGTCGCGGTCAGCGGCGCCACCGTGGCCGCGAGCCCGAGCGCAAACACCAGCACCCCGGGCAGGATGTCCGTCACGTAGTCCGGATGCGCGCCCACCCGCGTCAACAGCAGCAATCCGACGCCGGCGACGACCGGGCCGCCGGCCATGAACACGCGCGGGCCAAAGCGATCCGCCAGCGCGCCGAACCGCCTCGACAACGCGAAGATCACGAGCGTGATCGGGAGCAGCGCGAGGCCCGACTCGAGCGGCGAGTATCCGCCGACCTGCTGGATGAAGACGACGGTGAAGAACGTCGCCACGCCGAGGCCGCCGTACAGCGCGAGCGTGGTCGCGTTGCCGACCGCGAAGTTCCGCACCGCGAACAGCGACAGCGGCATCATCGGCTCGGGGACACGCCGCTCCCAGGCCACGAACGCAACCAACAGCAGGATCCCGGCGGTCAACGGAACGAATACCCGGGGGTCCGCCCACCCGTACACGGACTGCTCGATCAGCCCGAACACCGCGCCACCGAGTCCGAGCATGCACAGCAGGCCGCCGACCCAGTCGACGCGGCCGATCGTCGCCGCATCCGGGGGCAGCCGGTGCACGAGCATCACGGTCACCGCCACCAGGATCGGATTGATCAGGAAGATCCACCGCCACGACGTCGCCCCGACGATCGCGCCGCCCCCGAGCGGGCCGATCACCGTGGCCACGCCCGTCCACGCCGTCCAGGTCCCGATTGCGGTCGCTCGCTCGTCCGGCTCGAACGTGTCGAGGATCAGCGCCAGCGAGCTCGGGACGAGCAGCGCGCCGGCAATTCCCTGCAGGCCCCGCGCGACGATCAGCACCCCGCTGCTCGGCGCGACGCCGCACGCGAGCGAGCAGGCGCCGAACCCGATCAGACCACCGGTGAACACTCGCTTCCGTCCGAGCACGTCGCCGAGCGACCCGCCGATCAGCAGCAGCGACGAAAGCGTCAGCAGGTACGCCTCGACGACCCACTGCTGCTCGGCGAGGCCGCCGTGCAGGCTCGAGCGGATCGCGGGCAGCGCGACGTTGACGATCGTGCCGTCGAGGAACACGATCCCCGAGCCGAGGATGCTGGCCTCAAGGACGGTGCGCTTGATCGACCGGTTGCTAACCCGCCCCGGCATCCAGGACGGAGTTCGGCTCATAGCCGGAGAACTTGACGCTCGTCGGGAACGGCAGGTCTCGGTCGACGATCACGCAGTAGCTCCGCGAACCGTAGGCGCTGGGCACACAGGCTCGATAGATCGTTCCCGGCTCGATCGCGAGCAAGCTCACGACCTGGAGGTTGCGACGGAACTCGGCGGGCGCGCGGTCGCCGATGTATGCCTGGGCGCGCGCGATCGGCGTCGTTGACGGCGCGCTGGCGCGCCTGGATCACGGGGCGGTGGACGAGGCCCACGGTCAGCAGGACCGCGGCGACCGCTGACACGACGACCGTCCCGCCGTAGTCGCGCGCGACCACGCTCGGAATGTCGGGGCGCACCCGGCGCAGCAGCATGCCGAGCGGGCGCGAGAGCAACACGACCGCGATCACGTTTATGACCAGCGCGAGCAGCGTCGCGGCGACGAGCGTCTCGGTCTCGCCGGCCGGCGGCAGCAGGTGTCCGACGACGCCGTCCACCACGGTGAGGACAACGAACGTCGGCCACATCCACGCGCCACTCAGCCGCCAGCGCATGCGGACGTATCGGGCGCGCGTGCGCGTCAGCCAGGCGGGCCGGACGCCGTCCATCTGGCAAGAGTAGTCGGCGCCGGAAGTCGTTACGTGGTCAGTTGAATAAACTCGGAGTCGCCCGATCGAGAAGCCTGAACCGGAGATCCCGGAGGGCTCGTGAACCGGGGTCTGGAAGCGGAGATCCCGGTCCGGCCCATCGGAGAAAGGGAATCGGAGAGATGGCCACTCACATGGCTGAGCCTGCGGCCGGCGGGGCTGCAGCGGCCCCACACCTTACGAACGAGGACCGGGTGTGGCTGCTGCGCGCGATGCTGATGATGCGCGGCCTGGAAGAGCGCGCGATGAGCCTCTACCGCCAGGGGCGGGTGCCCGGCTCCTTCTATGACGGCTATGGGCAGGAGGCGGTGTCCGCCGGCGCCGCGTTCGCGATGGGTCCGGAGGACCGGCTGTGCATCCTGCATCGCGACCTCGCGGCGCACCTCATCCGCGGCGTGACACCGTCGCGGATCCTCTCGCAGTACATGGGCCGCGCAGCCGGCATCACCCACGGCCGCGACGGCAACGTCCACTTCGGCGACCGCAACCTCGGCTGCGTCGGGATGGTGTCGATGCTCCCCGACATGATGCTGGTCGCCGCCGGGATGGCGATGGCGTTCAAGCTCCGCGGCGAGCGCCGCTGTGCGATGACCTGGTTCGGCGACGGCTCGACCTCGCGCGGCGACTTCCACGAGGCGATGAACTGGGCCGGCGTGCAGAAGCTGCCGGTCGTGTTCGTGCTCGAGAACAACCAGTACGCCTACTCGACCCCTGTCGACAAGCAGTATGCGGTCGACCCGGTCGAGCGCGCCGCCGCCTACGGGTTCGTCGGCGTGACCGTCGACGGCAACGACGTCGAGGCGATGTTCGACGCCGCCCGGGCGGCGCGGGAGCGCGCGTTGAACGGCGACGGCCCGACGCTGATCGAGGCGGTGACGATGCGGATGCACGGTCACGCCGCCCATGACGACATGAAGTACGTCCCCAAGGAGCAGGTCGAGGAGTGGCGCAAGCGCGACCCGATCGAGCGCCAGGAGGCCCGGTTGCGTGAGGTCGGAGTCGACATCGACGCGCTCCGCGCGTCGGTCAAGGCCGAGATCGACGCCGCCGCCGAGGAGGCGCTGGCGGGGCCGATGCCCGACCCCGCGACGGCTGTCGACGGCGTCTTCTGTGAAGGCGAGGCCGAGCCGTTGGGCGACGGTCAAGCGCCCTGGAGCGGGTTTCACTGATGCCCACTCTCACCTACCTCCAAGCGATCTCCGCCGCCCTGCGCGACGAGCTGCGTGCCGACGAGCGCGTGCTCTTGATGGGCGAGGACATCGGCGTGTTCGGTGGCGCGTTCAAGGTCACCGACGGGTTCATCGAGGAGTTCGGCCCCGATCGCGTGATGGACACCCCGCTCGCCGAGTCGGGGATCATCGGCACCGCGATCGGCGCGGCCGTGGTCGGGATGCGGCCGGTGTGCGAGATGCAGTTCTCGGACTTCATCTCGTGCGGCTTCGACCAGCTCGTGAACGTCGCCGGCAAGATGCACTACCGCCAGGGGCTCGCGGTCCCGATCACGGTCCGCCTACCTTCGGGCGGCGGGTTCTCGGGCGGGCCGTTCCACTCCCAGAACCCCGAGGCGTGGTTCATGCACTCGCCCGGGATCAAGGTTGTCGCGCCGTCGACGGCCGCAGGACGCCAAGGGACTCCTGCACTCGGCCATCCACGACCCCAACCCGGTCTGCTACATGGAGCACAAGCACCTGTACCGCCGGGTCAAGGGCGAGGTGCCGTCGGGCGTGTTCGAGACCCCCTTTACCGCGCGCGTCGCCCGGTCCGGGTCGGACCTCGTGGTGATCGCCTACGGCGCGATGGTGTCGGTGGCGCTGGACGCGACCGAGGACCTCGACGGAGCCTCGGTCGAGGTGCTCGATCTGCGCTCTCTGGTCCCGCTCGACGAGGAGGCGATCCTCGACTCGGTCGAGCGCTGCTCGAAGGTCGTGATCGTCGACGAGGCGAACGCCACCTGCGCCGCCGGCGCCCAGGTCGCGGCGCTGATCGCCGAGAAGGGGTTCGAGTCCTTGGACGGGCCGGTCGTCCGGGTCGCGACGCCAGACGTGCCGATCCCGTTCTCGCCACCGCTCGAAGCGGCCGTGCTGCCCGGCGTCGACCGAGTGAAGGAGGCCTGCCGTGAGCTCCTCGCCTACTGACGTCTTGGTCGACGTGACGATGCCCCAGATGGGGGTGTCGGTCGCCGAGGGCACCGTGGTCGGCTGGCGCGTCGAGCCGGGCGACCGGATCGAGGCCGAGGCGACGATCTGCGAGATCTCGACCGACAAGATCGACACCGAGGTGCCGGCGCCGGCGTCGGGCGTCGTGACCGAGATCCTCGTCCCGGTCGGCGAGACGGTCGACGTCGGGACCGTGATGGCCCGGATCGCGGTCGGCGGTGGCGACGGCGTGGCGTCGCCCCGGCGCCGAGCCCCCCGCCCGATGGCGAATCAGCCGGCCCCTCGACCGCCGAAACACCATCCCCCATCCCCACGTCGAGAGGTAACGGCCACCGCGCGCGTACTCCCCCGTCGTCCAGCGGATCGCGTCCGAGCACGGCATCGACCTCTCCCAGGTGCCGGGCACCGGCCGCGGCGGGCGCGTCCGCAAGCAGGACGTGCTCGCGTTCGTGGACTCCGCGCCGGTGGAGGAGCCGCCGCTGCACATCGAGAGCCCGTACCGGCCCGACCCGACGCCACCACCGGCGCCCGTCCCGGCGGCCGACGGTGCGAGCACGGCCGCCGCCCCCGCCCCCGGCGGGGCCGGCGAGCTGTCGCGCATGCGCCGGCAGATCGGCGAGCACATGAAGCGCTCGCTCGACACGGCCGCCACCTGCACGACCTGGATCGAGGTCGACATGAGCCGGGTCGAGGCCGCCCGTGCGCGCCTCGGCGTGACCGCGCTCGCGTTCGTGTCACGCGCGTGCATCGACGCGATTCGCGAGCACCCGGCGATGAACGCCTGGCTCGAAGGTGAGAACTACACGCGCCACAGCGACGTGAACCTCGGGATCGCGGTGTCGCTCGGCGACGACGGCCTGATCGTCCCCGTGGTCCCGCGGGCGCAGGAGCTGTCGGTCGAGGGGCTTGCGGCGCGGATCAAGGACATCGCCCGGCGGGCCCGCTCGCGGCAGCTGACCCCCGACGACGTGCATGGCGGCACGTTCACGATCACGAATCCGGGCCAGTACGGCTCGATCATGGCCACCCCGATCATCAACCTGCCGCAGGTCGCGATCCTCGACCTCGAGGCGGTCGTCAAGCGGCCGGTCGTGGTGACCGACGCCGACGGCAACGACTCGATCGCGATCCGGCCGATGACGATCCTCGGGCTGAGCTGGGATCACCGGGCGCTCGACGGCGCCCAGGCGGCGCAGTTCCTCGCCAGCGTGAAGCGGCTGCTGGAGAGCGTGGCGTGAGCACACGCCCGGACATCTGGGTCTGCCACCTCGGGACAGTCGAGTACCGCGAGGCGCTCGACCTCCAGGAGCGCCTCCGGACCGCGCGCCAGGAGGACGCGATCCCGGATGTGCTGCTGACGCTCGAGCACCCGCCCGTGTACACGCGCGGCGGTCGGTCTGAGCCCGGCGAGCTGCCGATGGGCGAGGACTGGTACTCGGCACAGGGGATCGAGATCGTCGAGACCGACCGCGGCGGCAGGGTCACCTACCACGGTCCGGGCCAGCTCGTCGGCTACCCGATCGTCCGCGTCGACGACGTGGTCGCGTACGTCCACACGCTCGAGAACGCGTTGGTGTCCGCGCTCGGCGGAGGAGGGCGTGACGGCCCGCGCCCGGCCGAACGAAGGACACCGGTTCACCGGCGTCTGGGTCGGCGACCGCAAGATCGCCTCGATCGGCGTGCATCTGTCCCGTGGCGTGTCGATCCACGGGTTCGCGATCAACATCGAGAACGACCTGCAGCCGTTCGGCTGGATCGTCCCGTGCGGCCTCGACGGCGTGCAGATGACCTCGCTGGTGGCGGAGACCGGCCGAGCCTCGGGAGGGATGAAGTGCTTCCGCCGGCGGGCGGAGTACCAGGTCGCCCAGGCGCTCGGGCGCCGGCAACGCCTGGTCACCCGGTCGCGCCTCGAGAGCCGGGCGCCCGCAGCAGTAGCTTGACGAGCAGAGGCCGCAGCTCGTGCGGCCGGTACTTCATCTGGCGCCACGTCGTGCGGATCACCGTCCACCCGGCCGCGATCAGCCGCTGGTCTCGCCGACGGTCGACTCTCGAACCGCTGGCGGCTGCGTGTGCCACTTGACGCTGTCGGCCTCGATCACGACGCGCTGGTCGCGCCACACGAAGTCGACGCGGAGCGCAGGGCCACCGTCCGGCAGGATCACGAACTGGTTGGTGTCCGGATCGGGGATGCCGAGCGGCCGGGTGATCGCCAGCAGCGCCTCCTCGTTCTCGCTCCACGTGGGCGTCCTGCCGATGTAGTGCGTCTCGAGCACCTCGCGGACGGTCGTGGCGCCGGCTCTCGTCGGATTGCGGGCGAGCTGGTCCTGGATCGCCGTGAGGTCGAACACCTCCGCGATCTCGGACTGGTCGAAGGCGCGCTCGAGCTGACGCTTGGTGACGACCTCGGCGAGGTCGAGGAACGTGCGGGCGACGGCGGTGCAGGGGATGTTGTTGACGACCGTGACGTCGGCTGGCGTGAGCGTGGTCGAGCAGTGGACCTTGATCCCTTCGTGGCGGCATCGAGAGCGCCTCGGCACCGTCACGTCGATCTTGGTGCCACCGGACGGCAATAGCTCCTGGAGTGCGGCGGCCGACCGGTGGGAGAGAACCGCGCCCGGGCCGCAGGCGAGCACCGCGGCCATCCAGAGCCCTTCGCGCTTGAGCAGTTTCGCGGGGCACGAGCGAGTAGACGCCCCGGTGATTGGCGGTGGAGGCGGCCGACCGCGGTGCGCTTGTGGACCGAAGTCGCCGTCAGACCGAGCGCGATGAGCTGATCCAGGCTGAACACGAGGTGCTGCAGCGTCGCGAGCTCCATCAGGGCCGGCTCGAGAAACCGGCCGTATTTTCCGCTTTCTCGAGCCGGCTCGGACACGATGTCGATCGTGCACGAAAAAACGTGACAGGTGTGCGACGGCCTGTCGCAAACCAGCGCAAACGCAGGCCCTAGACTTGATGGCTATGGCGACGCGGTCGCGCTCCAACCCCGGTGGAAACTCAAACGTCCTGAACATCCTCGGGCCGGACGTCGTCCCGCTCCGCTCGAGGAAGCCGCCGTGGTTCAAGGTGCCGGCGCCCGGGCAGCGCCAAGTACCGCGAGCTCAAGCGCCTGATCGACTCCGAGAACCTCCACACGGTCTGCCAGGAGGCGGCGTGCCCGAACATCGGCGAGTGCTGGCAGCGCGGCACGGCCACGTTCATGATCCTCGGCGACACGTGCACGCGCCGCTGCGGCTTCTGCAACGTCAAGACCGGCAAGCCGACGTGGAACGACCCGCTCGAGCCCGCCCGCGTGGCGCAGATCGGTGGCCACGCATGGGGCTGAGACACGCCGTGATCACGAGCGTCGACCGCGACGACCTCCCGGACCTCGGGGCCGGAGCGTTCGTCGGCGTCATCCGTCAGATAAGACGGCAGGCCCCGAGGTGCCGAATCGAAGTCCTGACCCCGGACTTCCGCGGCGAGGAGATGCCGCTGGCCAGGGTGATCGCCGAGCGGCCCGACGTGTTCAACCACAACGTCGAGGTCGTCCCCCGCCTCTACCCGCTCGCGCGCCGCGGCTCGAAGTTCGACAGATCGTGCCGGGTGCTGAGGAACGCGAAACACCTCGGAGGCGACGAAGTAACGACCAAGTCCGGCCTCATGGTCGGCCTGGGCGAATGCTTCGACGAGATGGTCGACGCGCTCGGGACGCTCCGAGACAACCACGTCCAGGTCCTCACCGTCGGCCAGTACCTCAGACCCACCGAGAACCACCTGCCGATCGTCCGCTACTGGCACCCGGACGAGTTCGAGGCGACTCGAGCAGGCCGCCTACGCGCTCGGGTTCGAGCACGTCGCCGCCGGGCCGCTCGTGCGGAGCAGCTACCACGCCGACCAGCACGTGCCGCAGCGCCGAGCCCGGCATCGGCCCGCTCGCAGCGAACACGCAGAGCACGAACACGAACGCGACCGCGACCGCGGAGGCCACTGGATGACCAAGAGACGGCTCCTCATAGCGATCACGATCGCGACAGCGGCACTTGTGCTCATCCTTGCGCCGGCGGCGCTTGCGGCCGCCGGCGGCGGCTCCGCCGGCTTCGGAGGAGGCGGGGGCGGCGGTGAAGGCGGGGGCGGCGGAGGCGGCGGCTTCGGGGTCTACATCCTGATCCAGCTGCTGATCCGCATCGCGATCATCGGCCACGGGCTCGGCGCGCTGTTCCTGGTCGCCGCGTTCCTCCTGTACCTACTGATCACCAGGGGCGCCCCGAGCGCCGGCCGCTACTGGTCGGCCCGCAACAGCTCCGGGCCGAACGCCCGCCGGCGCATGGCCGAGCGCGAGCGGCGCGTCGCCGCTGCCGCCGCGGAGGCCGCCGAGGACGACGCCGCGTTCGCCGCCGACGTCGTCAAGGCGAACGCCACCGCGCTGTTCAAGCAGGTCCAGTCCGCGTGGGACCGCGGCGACCGCGCAACGCTCGCCAGGCTCGTCGCGCCCGACCTGCTCAAGGAATGGGAGCGCCGGCTCGACGACCTCGACCGCCGCGGCTGGCGCAACCGGGTTCAGATCATCGGCGAGCCGACCGTCGAGTACGTCGGCCTCAACCACCGCGGAGACCACGCCACCGACAGCGTCACGGTCCGGATCGAGGCCAAGCTCCGCGACTACGTCGAGGACCGGCTCGGCCAGCACATCAAGCGCGCCGGCCGCCTCATCGGAGACCGTCCGCCTCAGAGAGTTCTGGACGCTCGGCCGCCGCAACAATCGCTGGGTCCTCGTCTCGATCGAGCAGGGCGCCGAGGGCTCGCACGCGCTCGACGAGGCGATCGTCGCGACCACGTGGTCCGACAACGACGCCCTCCGCGACGAGGCGCTGATCGAGGGCGCGGTCAACGACGCGGTGCCCGCCGGAACCAAGATCGCAGACGTCGCCGACCTCGACTTCGAGGGCGACGCCCACGCCGCCGCGCTCGACCTCAGCCTCGCCGACGGCCGCTTCGCCCCGGACGTGCTCGAGGTGACCGCGCGCCGCGCGGTGACCGCATGGGCCGAGGCGGTCGACGGCGACGACGCCCGCCTACGGTCGATCGCGCACGGCCAGGCCGTGAGAGACCTCCTCCACCCCGGCGACCCCACGCGGCAGGACTCGGGTCGTCGTACGAGGGCCACAGGTCCGACAAATCCGGATCACCGGGCTCGACGCCGCGGCCCAGCCCCCACGGATGTCGGTCGAGGTCGAGATCGAGGGCCGGCGCTACATCGAGGATCGCGACACGACCGCGATCATCGCCGGCAGCCAGACGCGCCCGACGAAGTTCACCGAGCACTGGACGTTCGCGCTCGACGGCGACGCACGCCAGCCGTGGCTGCTCTCCGCCGTCGGCGCCCCGGTGCCGCAGACCTAGAGGCCGACCCCGAGCCGGGTCGGCTCAACCGACCCCGGGCGGGCATAAGCTCAGCGGCAGGCGCGTGTTCCCGCTGAAGGACAACATCCCGACGGACAGCTTCCCGTACGTGACGGTGGCGCTGATCATCGTCAACGTCCTCGCCTATCTGCTGGCGATCCGGCACGGCGGGTCGCTGATCAGCGGCCCGACGCCGGACCAGGAGGTGAAGTACGGCGCGATCCCGTTTGCGCTGACGCACCCGGGCGATCAGTGCGGCGTGGTGCAGACCGTCAACGGCGCGGCGATCGGCTGCGTGAAGGGCACCCTCCCGGGCGCGATCCCCACCTGGGAGACGGTGTTCACCGCGATGTTCATGCACGCCTCGATCCTCCACATCGGCGGCAACATGCTGTTCCTGTGGATCTTCGGCAACAACGTCGAGGACGCGATGGGCCCGGTCAAGTACTTCTTCTTCTACATCGTCGGCGGGATCGCAGCGCTCGCGCTGCAAGTGGCGATCGACCCGAACTCGACCACTCCCACGCTCGGCGCCTCGGGCGCGATCGCCGCGGTGCTCGGCGGCTACATCGTGCTGTATCCGCGAGCGCGCGTGCTGACGCTCGTATTCATCATCCTGTTCTTCACCGTGATCGAGTTGCCGGCGGTCGTGATGCTCGGCATCTGGTTCGTCGAGCAAGCTGTGTTCGCCGCGGCGGGCCTCACGACCGCGACCGGCTCAGGCGGTGGCGTCGCCTACTTCGCCCACATCGGCGGGTTCGCGTTCGGCGCGTCGACGATCAAGTTGCTCGCGACCAGGCGCCGGCAAGTCCGACCCCCCTACCCGGTCTCCTGACCGCTTGCGCCTGCTCGTCCTGACCATCGCCCTGCTGTTCGTAGCGGCGCTTGGCGCGCTGACGGTGCAGGGACATCCACACGCACGGCCTGACCCCGGTCGGAGTGCTCGCAATAGCGATCGTCGTGGTGTTCACGACCGGCATCATCGGGGCCTTGCTTCATCCTCCACGTCGATGAGCGTCCTGCAAGGAGGGAGAACCCGCCGGACCTCCCGCCGCCGGCCACCGCGGGGCACCCGCCGGCGATCCGGACCGCCGGGGCACGCTCGCCACCGGCTCGCCCTCACCCTCGGCGTGCTCGCGCTCACGGCCGGCGCCTTCCTGGGCCTGATGGCCGCACGGGCAACCGGGCCGGCCACGATCGCGTTCAAAGGCGCCGTCCCCGCCACCATCAAGCACGCGACGCCGCCCCCGAAACCCGTACGCAGCAGCTACGGGATCGCGCCGGCCCCGGCGGCGTGAGCGCGTCTCGATCAAGCTGAAGCTGCCGCTGAAGAGCGGGATTCTGTTCGACGTGAACACGGGGCAGGTGCTGTGGGCAACGGAACCCAACACAGGTCGTCCCGATCGCGAGCCTGACGAAGATGATGACCGCGCTCGTCGTCGTGGCCCATGCCCGCCCGAGCGCCAAGGTCCTGATCACCAAGGACGCGCTCGACTACACCGGCTCCGGCGTCGGCCTGCTCCCGAAGGGCAAGCACGTGCCGCTGATCGCGCTGCTCTACGGCCTGCTGCTGCCGTCGGGCAACGACGCCGCGATCGCGCTGGCCGACCACGTCGCCGGGACTCAGTCCAACTTCATAGAGCTCATGAACGCGCAAGCGCACGACCTCGCCCTGAGCTGCACCCATTACACGAGCGTGTCCGGGATCGTCGATCAGGGCAACCACTCGTGCGCGTCCGACCTCGCGCTGATCGCGCACAAGGTCCTCGAACAGCCGCTGCTCGCCCGGATCGTCGGTTCGCGCAGCGCGATCGTGCCGTTCCCGATCAAGGGCGGCAAGCTGTTCCTCTACAACAACAATCCGCTGCTCGTGCTCCGCTATCCGGGAACGAACGGCGTCAAGACCGGCTTCACGGACGCCGCCGGCGAGTGTCTGGTGGCGACCGCGCGCCGAGGCAACCGATGGCTTGGCGTGGTCCTGCTCCATTCGGGCAACACGTACGCCCAGGCGCATGGGTCTGCTGAACGCCGGCTTCGCCAAGACAGGCGCTTGACCTAACACAGTTCGTTGCGTCAAGCCTGGTCCTTGTGGGTAATTCAACACCCACCAGGTCCGCGCGCAGACGAAGGAAGGCAGATGTCCCCGGTCAGCTACCAGACGATCAAGCTCAGCAACGGCAAGCACACCGACCCCGACCGACGGCGCATGCGTGATGGAGCTTGCCTCGATGCTCGCCGGCGAGCCGTTCACGGATCATCCCGGCCTCGGTGTGCCCTGTGATCGGGTCGTTCCTGCGCTCGTACAACGACTCGATCGACGACGACCGCCGCCAGGCGCTGTACGACTACGCCTCGAAGGTCGTCGGCAGCCGTGCCTGCTCGAAGACGCAGCAGGCAAGAGCGGCGCGGCTGGCCGAATGGGCCGCAGGAGATGCAGCGGCGCCGGCGAGGCTGGGCCCTGCTCCATCGGCCCATTCGCGCGCTCGGCGGCCTGCGCCGGCCCCCGATCGATGCGATCGGCACGTACGCGGTCCACTCGATCCGCAGGCACACCGACCAGACCCACGCATCGGCCCTGGCCCTGATCGACGAGCTGCTCGCGATCGGCGACCCGCGACGAGAGAGTGTCCGCGCGAGTGATCGCCGCACAGGCACGCGCGCTCGACACCGCCGTCTGATCGGGTTCGGGAGCCTCGCATGACGCCCGACAGGGGCGCAGCCTGATGTATGAGCACGGGACGGCGCCGACCAAGATGAGCAGTGTCAGCCGGATCCTCGCGGACGATCCTGAGCTCACCGACGGTCTGATCGGCGAGCGGCTCGACGCTGCAATCCGCGACTGCGTGGCGGGAACGCGCGAGTTTCCCGCCGGCCCGTGGTCGCCGCCGGAGGAGATGCCGCGACATGAGCCACGGGCTCGGGCTGCTGATCCTCGACGGGCTGGTCGCCCGCCGGGTCGGCGTCGCGGGGCGCTTCGGCGCCGAGCTGCTCGGCGACGGCGACCTGATGAACCCGTTCCACCGCCAGGACATGGGCACCTCGCTGCCGCGGACCGGGAAGTGGCGCGTTCTGCGCCCGAGCCGGATGGCGATCCTCGACAGCGAGTTCGCGACGCGCGCGACCCGGCTATCCCGAGGTCGTCTCCGCCCTGGTCACGCGCGCGCTCAGGCGCTCGCGCCACATCGCGACGAACATGGCGATCGTCCAGCAGCCCCGGATCGACCTGCGGCTGCACATGCTGTTCTGGGAGCTCGCCGACCGCTGGGGGACCGTCCACCACGACGGCGTCCACGTACGGCTGCACCTGACCCACTCGATGCTGTCGGACCTCGTCGCGGCGCGCCGCCCGACCGTCACCAAGGCGCTCGGCGAGCTCGCCGCGCGCTCGGCCGTGGTGTGGACCGGGAGCGACTGGCTCCTCCCCGGGGAGCCGCCGGCCGAGTTCGACGACCTCGGGTCGCTGACGATCGCCGCCGTCGGTTAGGGCCGATCGCACGCCGGACCTCCCGGTGTGCAAAGCTTCGCGACGCCTTGGCCAACGTCGTCGGACAACGGATTCGCCGCCGCGAGGACCCGCGCTTCCTGCGAGGCGAGGGTCGCTACGTGGACGACCTGTCGCTGCCGGGGGCGCTTCACCTCACGTTCGTTCGCTCGTACCTGGCGCACGGCAAGATCAACGGGATCGACAAGTCGGCCGCGGAGGCGGCCGGCGCGCAGGTGTTCACCGCCGCCGACACCGACCTGTCGGTGATCCCGGTGCCGCCGTTCATCCCGATCGACCCGCAGATGTTCCGGCCGCTGCTCGCTTCCGACACGGTCCGGTTCGTCGGCGACATCGTCGCGATCGTGATCGCCGACAGCCGCGAGGCGAGCGTCGACGCCGCCGAGCTTGTCGACGTGGACTACGAGCAGTTGCCGGCGGTGACCAATCCGGTGGAGGCGGCCAAGGACGAGGTGCTGCTCTACCCCGGCGTCGGCACGAACATCTGCATCCACGTCCCGCCCGGGGAGCCCGACCCGAACCTGTTCGACTCCTCCGATGTCGTGGCTACAGGGCACCGTCATCAGCCAGCGGCTCGCCGCCTGCCCGATCGAGCCGCGGTCGAGCGCCGCGCAGTTCGGTGAGGACGGGCGGCTGACGCTGTGGATCTCCTCGCAGACGCCCCACCAGGACAAGATGGTGCTGGGCGGGCTGCTCGGCCTCGAGCCCGAGAACGTGCGCGTCGTCGCGCCCGACGTCGGCGGCGGCTTCGGCGCCAAGGGCATCGCGGCCGAGGACATCCTGGTCGGGTGGACCGCGCGCGCCACCGGCAAGCCGGTCCGCTGGACCGAGACCCGCAGCGAGAACATGGTCGCGATGCACCACGGCCGGGCTTCGAACCTCACGTTCGAGCTCGGCGCCGACCGCGACGGACACGTGAAGGCGCTCCGGCTGAACATCGTTGCGGACGCCGGCGCATATCCGTCGATCGGCGCCTTCCTGCCCAACCTCACCGCGATGATGGCCAGCGGCGTCTACCAGATCCCGAAGATCGAGATCGACGTGAAGGCCGTCGTCACGAACACGACCCCGATCGGGCCGGTGCGCGGCGCGGGCCGTCCCGAGGCGACCCAGATGCTCGAGCGCGCGATGGACGTGCTCGCGGCCGAGCTCGAGCTCGACCCGGCCGAGGTGCGGCGGCGGAACTTCATCCCGAACGACGCGTTCCCGTTCACGACCGCGTCGGGCGCGAATTACGACATCGGCGACTACGGTGGCGCGCTCGAGCTCGCGCTCGAGAGCGCGGGCTACGAGAAGCTCCGGCGTGACCAGGCCAGCCGGCGCCAGAACGGCGGCACACGGCAGCTCGGGATCGGCTTGAGCGTGTACGTCGAGGTGACGAACGGGATCTCTGAGAGCGAGTTCGGCGGCGTCGAGATCACGGCCTCCGGCGAGGCGATCGTCCGCACCGGCTCGTTCTCACAGGGCCAGGGCCACGAGACGACGTTCGCGCAGATCGCCTCCGATCGGCTCGGGATCCCGATCGAGAAGATCACGGTGTCAGCAAGGGCGACACCGACATCGTGCCGCGCGGCACCGGCACGTATGGCTCGAAGTCGACCCAGATCGGCGGCGTGGCCGCCGGCCAGGCCTCCGAGGAGGTGGTCGAGATCGGCAAGCGCCTCGCGGCCGCCGAGCTCGAGGCCGCGCCCGAGGACATGGTCCTCGACGTCGACCAGGGCCGGTTCCACGTCACCGGCGCGCCGCAGCCCTCGCTCAGCTGGGGCGATCTGGCCTCGCGCCTCGACACCGCGGGCCGGCTCGGCGAGCTGAGCGCCGAGGTCGACTTCCAGGCGGCGCAGCCGACGTTCCCGTTCGGCGCGCACGTCGCGGTCGTCGAGGTCGACACGGAGACCGGCGCGGTCGAGCTCCAGCGGCTGCTCGCGGTCGACGACGCCGGCCGGATCATCAACCCGCTCGTCGCCGAGGGGCAGGTCCACGGCGGGGTCGTCGCCGGGATCGCCCAGGCGCTGTACGAGGAGCTCACCTACGACGATGAGGGCAACCCGCAGAACGCGAACCTCGTCACGTACGGGATCCCGGCTGCGCCCGAGCTGCCCTCGATCGAGGTCGTCGGGATGGAGACGCCGACGCCGATCAATCCGCTCGGCGTGAAGGGGATCGGCGAGTCCGGCACGATCGGGGCGACCCCGGCGGTCCACAACGCCGTGATCGACGCGCTGTCGCCGTACGGGATCCGCCACATCGACATGCCGGTCAACGGCGAGACGGTGTGGCGCGCGATTCAGAACGCCGGCAACGGCACGCGCTGAACCCGGTTAGCCACGCGCAGCTCGTGGCGTGGGGCCTGTGCCGCGCGTGCGCGAGCTGCGTGGGCTCCGGTAGGGTTCGGCCGCGGCGATGCGGGCGATCTACTTCGAGCGAAACGGCGGGCCCGAGGTGCTCGAGCTCCAGGATCGCCCCGCACCGGAGCCGCGCGACGGGGAGGTCCTCGTCGAGATCGACGCCGTCGGCGTCAACTACCGCGACGTGTACGAGCGCAACGGCGGCGGTTACGGCTCGGCGCCGCCCGCGATCATCGGCGTCGAGGGCGCCGGCACGATCGCCGGGACCGGCGAGCGCGTCGCCTGGGCCCACGTCGACGGGAGCTACGCCCAGAAGCTGGCCGCGCCGCGCGGCAAGCTCGTGCCGGTCCCCGACGGCGTCTCCTCGGAGGTAGCCGCGGCCGCGGTGCTGCAGGGCATGACGGCCCATTACCTGGCCTGCGACTCGTACCCGGTCGGACGAGGGCGACTGGGTGCTCGTCCACGCCGCGGCGGGCGGCGTCGGGCTGCTGCTCACCCAGATCGTCAAGTCGCGCGGCGGCCGCGTGATCGCGACCACGTCGACCGTCTGAGAAGGCGGACCTCGCCCGCGAGGCCGGTGCCGACGAGGTGATCGGCTACGACGGCTTCGCCGAGCGCGCGCGGGAGATCACCGGCGGCGAGGGCGTCAAGGCGGTCTACGACGGCGTCGGCAAGACCACGTTCCTGGACGGCCTGAAGGCGCTGGCGCCCGACCGGCCGCATGATCCTGTACGGCGCCGCGAGCGGCCAGCCAGACCCGCTCCCGCCTCGGTGCTCGCGCCCGCCGGCTCGCTGTACGTCCAGCGGCCGACGCTCCACACCTACACGCGGACGCCCGAGTTGCTTCAGGAGCGCGCCCGCGCACTGTTCGAGCTGATCGAGTCCGGAGCGCTCGACGTGCGAATCGGCGCTCGCTACCCGCTCGAGCAGGCTCGCCAGGCGCACGAGGACCTCGAGGCACGCCGGACGACCGGAAAGCTGCTGCTGATCCCCTGATGATCGGGTGATGGAGCTGCAAGGAAGCGCGAGCGCCGAGGCGATTCTCGACGCGGCCACCGCGGCGTTGACAAGTCGATAGGGTCCGCAAGCGACATGTGGGGGGACGACACAGAGCGTGCCGCGCTTCGCGCGGTCGCCCATCTCCTGCCGGGCAAGTGGCGCCAGATCGTCGAGATCGCCGCCGCTCCGGTGCCGCCGACGCCCGAGCGGCGGATCCCGGCGCCGACCGACGCGGCGGTCAAGCGCCTTGAGCAGATCGACCACATCGTGGTCGTGATGCTCGAGAACCGCTCGTTCGACCACATGCTCGGGTACCTGTCGCTGCCGGCCGCGATGGGCGGCAAGGACCGGACGGATGTCGACGGGCTCAAAGGCCCCGACAACAACTTCAACGTGCACGACGGGACCCGCTACCCGATCCACCACCTCGACCAGACGCAGTTCGAAGGAGAGGCCGAGGATCCCGATCACTCTGCCGGCTCGGTCGACGAGCAGCTCGCGAACGGCGGCCAGGGGTTCGTCGACAACTTCGCGCGGATCTCGGGCGGCGCGTGCCAAGCAGCTGAACGTGCCGGTTCCCGACCCGGGCCTCGTGATGGGCTACTACGACAGCGACGATCTGCCGGTGTACGACCACCTCGCGGCCGAGTACTGCGTGGTCGACCGCTGGTTCAGCTCGGTCCCGGGCGCGACCTGGCCGAACCGCCTGTACGCGCTCGCCGGCCAGGCGGCGGGCAGCCGCGACGACATCTCGGTCCCCCATCTACGAACTGCCCACGTTCATCCGCTACCTGGACGAGGCGAACGTGGACTGGCGCTGGTACTCGTTCGACCCCGGAACGCTGCGGGCGATCGATCCGGCCTACCGCCTGAGCAACCACGACCGCTTCGGGTACGTCGACGCTCGCAAGCTCAGCATCCGCGAGGAGGTGCGTCGGGAAGCTGACCGAGAAGGGCTCGTTCCTCGACGACGTCGCGGCCGGGAACCTGCCCGCCGGTTTCGCTGGATCGATCCGCGCTTCAAGGACCTGCGCGTGCTCGGGCCGGACTCCAACGACGATCATCCGCCGTCCGACGTGCTCGCGGGCCAGGACCTGATCCTGACGATCTACCACGCGCTCAGCTCGAACGCGAAGACGTGGGCGAAGACGCTCCTGATCGTCACCTACGACGAGCACGGCGGCTTCTACGACCACGTCGCCCCGCCGGCCGCGACCGACGACCACCCCGATTTCCGGCGGCTCGGCGTGCGCGTGCCGGCGCTGCTCGTCTCGCCGCTGGTCGCGCCGGGCTCGACCTCGACGAGCCTGCTCGGCGGCGACTTCCACTTCGACCACACGTCGATCATGAAGACGATCTTCACCCGCTTCTGCAACGTCGACGGGCAGATCCCGGAGATGACGGCGCGCGCCGGCGCCGCCAACCACCTCGGGCATCTTCTGCGCGACGACGCGCCGCGCGCCGACGTGCCCGATCACTCGCGCCGCGACCCTGGCGTATGACCGAGTGGCAGGACATACTTCACCGACGCGAGGTTCGCCGACCCGACGGCCGCGGTCATGGGGCCGCACGTGCTGACCGACTTCCAGAACGGGTTCTACGAGATGGCCCGGCTGCTCCGCCACGCCGGGCTTCCCGGCGGGCACCCGTGAGCTCGTCGGACTCGCCGTCCGCCGCGCTCACGACGTTCGCGAACACTGCGCTCGCCGACGCGAAGGTGGCGGCTCGCGGCGACCCGGACTGGCGGGTGTCCGAGGCGTTCGCGCTCGGCTGGCAGATCGCCGAGATCTACCGGCCGGATGCTTCCGCACAGGCGCCGCCCGTACAGGCGGGCGATCTTCCCGACCTGTCGCAACTGGACGCCCACGACTGGGCCAAGATCGGCCTGTTTCAGCTCCAGGCCGGCATCAGCAAGCTGAGCGAGGCGATCGTGATCGCGGGGCTCGAGATCCCCGACGCGCAGGAGTTCGCCGGCGGCCTGGCATCGCTCGACGGCGACGACCGCGGTGACGCGCTCAGGCAGTTCCACATCAACCTGCTGGCAACCCTGACCGCAGCTGACTACCGCCTCGGCAAGGCCTACGGCCTCGGACGAGCGCTCGCGGACGCGACCCGCGTCCCGAGCAACTATCACGTCGAGCTGCAGAGCTCCCGGGCCTCCGTCCTGGCGATGTGGATCCGCGACCTCGCCAGCGCCTTCCCGCCACACGCGTCGAAGGTTGTCGCGCGCTCGCTCGAGCGATGGAGTGCATGGGCGGCGAATCCGCCCCAGTCTGGCGACGCGGCCGAGGCGCAGATACTCCCGCAGCTTCAGCCCCAGGGCCGGCTGTGGCGCAGCCTGCTCTCCGGAGAGAAGCGCGGCATCGACATGCTCCATCAGGTCGACTATCTGAGCGCCGCCGAGCGCACCCTCAAGAACGCCGGCGCGCTCGCTCGCGGGTTCCTCCGGCACTACGCGTGGCCGTTGCTAGGAGCGCTCGCCCTGCTGGTCGCCGGCATCGTCGTCGTGTTCGTCGCCGGCAACGCCGCCGGCGTGGTAAGCGGCGCGGCCGCGATCGTCGCCGGGCTAGGCTTTGGCTGGAAGACGATCGGCTCATCACTCGGAGCGGCCGCGGCTCGCGTGGAGGCGCCGCTGTGGGGAGCCGCTCTCGACGAGGTGATCTACCAGCGGATCACGCCCCGCCAGCTGATTGAACCCGGCAGCCACTAGCAATCTCGCCCGCCTGGCCGAGGCGGCGTTCGAGCACCGAGGCGATTACCCGTGCCTGCTGTTCGAGGGCAACTGGCACGGCTCCGCCGAGCTGTTCGAGCGGTCGCGGCGGATCGCCGGCGGGCTCGCGGATCTGGGGATCGCGCCGGGCGAGCGCGTCGTCGTCACCATGGCCAACTGCCCCGAGGTGGCCGTCGTTTACCAGGCGCTGTGGCGCGCCGGCGCGGTGGTCACGCCCGCGACGTTCCTGCTGCGGGTGCAAGAGCTTCGCCACGTGATCGCCGACTCGCAGGCGTCAGCGGTCATCACCACGTCGGAGTTCCTCCCCAAGGTCAGCGAAGCAGCAACGGGCCTCGACAGCGTCCGCCACGTGATCTGCACCGACGGCGGGGACTCGGACGGGATCATCCGGCTGGCCGAGCTCGAGCGAGCCGAGCCGGCCCCGATCGTCTCGCGCGGCGACGTCGATCTCGCGGCGCTCCTCTACACGGGCGGAACGACCGGCCGCGCCAAGGGTGTGATGCTCTCGCACGCGAACCTGTACTTCTCGGGACAGGCGGTGCAGCGGGCGTCGCACGTCGCGGGCCTGAACCGGGGGCTGATGACGCTCCCGCTCTCGCACTCCTACGGGCTGCTCGTCACGATCTCGGCGATGCACTCGTCGGAGCGACCGGTGACCGTGCTGCTGCGCTGGTTTCACCCGACCGCGTTCCTCGAGCTGATCGAGGAGCATCGCGTGCAGCAGAGCGCGGTCGTGCCGTCGATGATCCACCTGCTGCTCTCCGAGCCGCTCGAGCGCCACGATCTTTCGTGTCTTCGCTACCTCGGCTGCGGCGCCGCCCCGCTGGCTCCAGCGGTGGCCGCGGAGATCGAGCGCCGGATCCCGTCGGTCACGGTCCGCCAGGGCTATGGGTTGACCGAGACCGCGGCGTTGATCGCGACCAACCCGGCCGGGAGCGAGAAGCCGGGCTCGGTCGGTCTCCCGATCCCCGGCGCCGAGGTGCGGATCGTCGACGGCGACGACCGTTCGTTGCCGACTGGCGAGGCAGGGGAGATCTGCTGCCGCTCGCCGGCCGTGATGCGCGGGTACTGGCGCGCGGGTGGGCGAGATCCAAAACTGACCGCGGAGGCGGTCCGTGACGGATGGCTGCACACCGGGGACATCGGCTACGTCGACGATGACGGCTACCTGTTCATCGTCGACCGCAAGAAGGACCTGATCATCCGCGGCGGCTTCAACGTGTATCCCCGCGACGTCGAGGACGCGCTGCTCGAGCACCCGTCGGTCGCGGCCGCGGGGGTGGTCGGCCGCCCGGACGACCGCTACGGCGAGGAGGTCGTCGCGTTCGTGTCGGTCCACTCGTCGGGCGGAGTGACCGAGGACGAGCTGATCGGCTGGGCCCGAGAGCGGATCGGCGGCTACAAGTACCCGCGCGAGGTTCACATCGTCGAGACGATCCCGCTCACTGCCGTCGGCAAGCTCGACCGGAAGGCGCTGCGAGCGCGCGTGACGCGGCCCGCGGCCTGAGCTTTGCTATAGACCGTGGGAATGACCGGCCTGCCCACACGCTCGCTCGGTGTCCTCGGTCCCGAGGTCACGGTCATCGGCCTCGGTTGCAACAACTTCGGCCGGCGGGTCGACCTCGACGGCACCCGTGCGGTCGTCGACGCGACGCTGGAGGAGGGCATCACGTTCTTCGACACCGCCGACATCTACGGCAGCCCGCACGGCCGCAGCGAGGAGTTCCTCGGCGAGGTGCTCAGGGGGCGCCGCGACCGGGTCCTGCTGGCGACGAAGTTCGGCATGGACATGGACGACGGTCGCGGCCCGCGCGGCTCGAGCGGGTACATCCGCCAGGCCGTGGAGGCATCGCTGCGCCGCCTGCAGACGGACGTGATCGACCTATACTGGTACCACCAGCCGGACGGCGTGACCCCGATCGCCGAGACGCTCGGGGCGCTCGACGAGCTGGTCCGGGCCGGCACCGTCCGCTGGATCGGGTCGTCCAACTTCAGCGCGGAGCAGATCGAGGAGGCCGACGCGGTGGCGCGCGACCGGGGTCTGACCCGGTTCACCGCGGTCCAGAACCAGTACAGCCTGCTCGTGCGCGATCCCGAGCGCGATGTGCTCGCGACGTGCGGAGCGGCTCGGTCTCGGCTTCGTCCCGTTCTTCCCGTTGGCCTCCGGGCTGCTCACCGGCAAGTACCGCCGGGGCGAGCCGGCGCCGGCCGGGACGCGGCTCGCGGCCCGGTCCGAGGTCGCGACCGCCGAGCAGTTCGACCTGATCGAGGCGCTCGAGCAATACGCGGCGGATCGCGAGCGTGGCGCTGATCGACGTCGCGATCGGCGCGCTGCTGGCCCGGCAGCCGGTCACATCGGTGATCGCCGGCGCGACCAAGCCCGAGCAGGTGCAGCGCGAACGCCGCCGCCGCGCGATGGACGCCCGACGAGAACGACATGCGAGAGCTGGAGGAGTTGCTGAACCGATGAGCGCATACGACATCCACCTCGACGACAAGTTCGGCAGCCTCACGCTGATCGATCTCCCCGCCGAGATCGCGGCGCACGAGCCGTGGTTCAACCAGACGCTCACGACGGTCAACGACGCCGTCGTCCGCCTCGGCGTGATCGAGGGGGATTTCCACTGGCACCACCACGACGACACCGACGAGTTCTTCCTCGTGCTCGAAGGGCAGCTGCTGATCGACATCGAGGGCCGCGACACGGTCGTGCTCGATCCGCACCAGGGCTACACGGTGCCGAGGCGCGTCGAGCACCGAACTCGCGCCCCGGTCCGGACCGCGATCCTGATGGTCGAGGCAGCCGGGGTTCAGCCGACCGGAGACTGACGCCTCGGATGGCTCGGCTCCTGCGCACGGCGTCGGACGGCGCCCCGACCCTGCGCCAGCGGTTGCAGGACGGCGAGATGGTGCTCGCCCCCGGGTGCTACGACGCACTCGGGGCGCGGCTGGTCGAGGAGGGTGGGTTCTCTGCCGTCTACATGACCGGCTTTGGCAGCGCCGCCTCGCGGCTCGGCCGACCCGACGTCGGCTTGATGACGCTCTCCGAGATGGTCGACAACGCGCGCCGGATCGCACAGGCGGTCGACATCCCGGTGATCGCCGACGCCGACACCGGCTATGGCAACGCGATCAACGTGATCCGGACCGTGCATGAGTACGAGGCCGCGGGCGTGGCCGCGATCCACCTCGAGGACCAGGTGATGCCCAAGAAGTGCGGTCACATGGAGGGCAAACAGCTCGTGCCGGCGGCCGAGATGGCCGCGAAGGTGTCCGCGGCGGTGGCGGCACGCCGGAGTCCCGAGTTCTTGATCATCGCGCGAACCGACGCGCGGGCAGTCGAGGGGCTCGAGGCCGCCTTGGAGCGCGCGCGGATCTATCGCGAGGCGGGCGCAGACGCGCTGTTCGTCGAGGCGCCGCGGTCGACCGGCGAGATCGAAGCCGTCGCGCGCGCGTTCCCCGACGTGCCGCTGCTGTTCAACTACGCCGAGGGCGGGAAGACCCCGCCGGTCACCCACGCGTTCCTGCGCGACCTCGGGTTCAAGCTCGTGATCTTTCCGCTCACGATCCTGCTGTCGGCGACCGCGGCGATTCGGTCCGCGCTCGCGCGGATCCAGGCCGACGGCACCCCGATCGAGCTGTTGCCCTCGCTGCCGGCGTTCGACGAGTTCCTAGACTTGATCGGCATGGCAGAGATCCGCGAACTAGAGCGGCGATTCGCGGAGGCGTGAGCCGATGAGGCCGGTCCGGATGCCCCTGGACTCGCGCCTCTCGCCCGAGGAGGCGGTCGCGTGGCTGCGCGGCGACGAGCACCCGTTCGCGCTGGTCGGCGAGTGGCTCGGCGGTCTTACGCTGCTCGGGTCGGATCCGGTGCGCGTAGCCGCCCCGGACGAGGACCCGTTCTCGGTTGTGGATGCTCTGCCCGCTGTCGGCGGCGGCGATGCGGTCGTCGGCGGCGGCTGGGTCGGCTGGCTCGGCTACGGCACTCGGCGCGCTCGTCGAGGAGCTGCCTCCGAGCCCGCCGGCTCCGATCCTGCTGCCCGTCGTTCTCCCTCGCGTTCTACGACCACGTCGTGCTGCACGACGGCGAGCGGTGGTGGTTCGAGGCGCTTGTGGTCGGCCGAGCGCGAGAGCTTCCTCCGGGAGCGGCTCGCGGTCTGGGAGGAGCGCCTGCGGCGGACGCGCGCGCCGTCGCCGCCTGCGGAGGACGCTGCCGACGCCGTTCGCGCTCGCCGCCAACGGCGCGGCCGGGCACGTCGCGGCGGTGGCGGACTGCCGCCGGCGGATCGAGACCGGCGAGCTGTACCAGGCCAACCTGTGCCTGCGGCTCGAGGCGCAATTCGACGGCGAGCCGCTCGATCTGTTCGCGCGTGCGCGTGCCGCGGGCGCAGCCGCGTTTCGGGGCGTTCGTCGGCGGGCGTCGTCAGCCTCTCACCCGAGCGATTCCTCCGGCGCGAGGGGCGGCAGGTGTGGACCGAGCCGATCAAGGGGACGCGCCCGCGGACCGGTAGCGCGGCGGAGCGTTCGGCCGCCTACGAGGCGCTTGATCGCATCGGCCAAGGACGCCGCCGAGCACGTGATGATCGTCGACCTGATGCGCAACGACCTCGGGCGGGTGTGCGAATACGGAACGGTCGAGGCGCACACGCCGCGGGTCGAGGGCCACGCCGGCGTCTGGCATCTGGTCTCGACGGTGACCGGCCGGCTGCGCGACGGCGTGCGCGACAGCGACCTGCTGCGCGCGACGTTCCCGCCCGGCTCGGTGACCGGAGCGCCGAAGGTCCAGGCGATGAAGGTGATCGCCGCGCTCGAGGCGACCCGGCGCGAGGTCTACACGGGCGCGATCGGGATCGCCAGCCCGATCGCGGGGCTCGACACGAGCGTCGCGATCCGCACGTTCGAGACGGCCGGCGACTCGATCTGGATGGGCGCCGGCGGCGCGATCGTGGCCGACTCCGATCCCGAGCAGGAGCTCGCCGAGGCGCTCGACGAAGGCGGCCGGGCCGATCGCGGCGATCGGCGGACGGCTGGCCGAGCCGGCGGCGCCCGCCGAACGCCCGCGCCGGCTACCCGCGGCCGCGCTGCTCCACGGACAGCGGCCCGATCCCGCGCTCGGCGTGTTCGAGACCCTGCTCGTCGAACACGGTCGGCCGGTCGCACTCGAGGAGCACCTGGCGCGGCTCGCCGCCTCGGTCGAAAAGCTGTACGGCGCCGCCCTGCCTTCGACGGTCATCGCCGGCGCCCAGGCGGCGGCCGCGGAGGCTGTGACCCGCTCGCGGATGCGCGTGCTCGCGGACGCCGACGGCGGCGTGCGGATCACCGTGTCGCCGGCCGGGCCGCCGGCAGACGGGCCCGTGGTGCTCGAGCCGTTCGCGCTGCCGGGGGGCCTCGGCGCGCACAAGTGGCGCGATCGCCGTCTGCTCGACGCGCTCGACGCGCTCCACCCCGGAGCGGTGCCGCTCCTCGTCGACACCGACGGGCTCGTGCTCGAGGCCGCCTACGCGAATGTCTGGATCATCGAGGGCGATGTGCTGATCACGCCGCCGGCCGACGGACGGATCCTGCCCGGCACGACTCGCGCCGCGGTCCTGGCCGCGCGGGACGGCGCCCGCGAGGAGCCGATCGACCTCGACCGCCTCGCGAGCGCCGAGTCCGTCTTCCTGACCTCGTCGATCAGCGGCCGGCTGCCGGCGCACCTGCGCCGGCCGGTTCTCGTGCCGATTCCCGTAGCGGCACCTCTCTGAGCGCCAGCACGACGATCAGCGCGACCGCCGCGATCGGCGCCGCGGTGAGGAACACGGCCTGGACGGCGGCGATCAGGTGGACCCGTCCGTAAGTCCTACGGCATTCGAGCGGCCCCAAGACTTACGGACGAGCCCACTGGCTGCTCAGTTCGTGACCGTCTCGGCGGCGGGTCGCTCGACGCGGCCGCGGAACCCGAACCCGATCGTGGCCGCGAGCAGGGTGGCGAACACCGCGAACACAAATGGGGCACTGATCCCGCCCGCCCCGATCACGGCGCCGCCGATCGCCGAGCCGGCGGCGAGCCCGCCGATCAGCGCGGCCGACACCCACGTGAACGCCTCGGTCTCGCTCCCCGCGGTCACGGATCGGCCGACCAGCGCGTACTGGCAGGAGAACACCGGCGCGATCGCCAGACCGGCGAGGAAGCTGCACACGACGCCGGCCGGGATCGAGCGAGCCGCGATCAGCGGCGCGGTGCAGACGACGAGCCCGAGCAGGAGACGCTGGTAACGGGTCGCCAGCGGGGCGCGCCACGCGTGTGCGCCGTACCAGAGCCCGCCGGCCATGCTCCCCACGCTCCACACCGCGAGCAGCAGTCCCGACGCGGGCCGCGACCCCGCGTGCAGCGCGAGCGCCGGCAATCCGACCTCGACGGCACCGATGCCGACGCCGGTCAGCGCGATCGGGCCGAGCAGCGCGCGGAGCTCGGGGCTGGCGAGTGCGGAGCGGCGCTCGACCCCGGCGTGGGCGGGCATCGACGCGCGTACCAGCGGCGAGCGCAGAAACATGTACGTGCCCGCGATGCAGACGGCGCCGAGCACCGCAACCGCCGCGTCCGGCGAGGTGACCGCGATGATCAGCGCGACGACCAGCGGGCCCGCGATCCACACCGTCTCCTGAAGGACCGCGTCGAGCGAGTACGCGGTGTCGAGCACGACCTGGTCGTCGAACACGTCGCGGAGCAGCGCTCTCACGACCGGCGCGATCGGCGGCAGCAGCGCGCCCGTCAGCGCCGAGAGAAGGATCAGCGCGACCGCGCCGGCGCCGGCCTCGGCCGCGACCACGAGCAGCACGTACATGCACGCCTGGACGCACGCGAACGGACCGAGCACGCGGGTGCGCCCGAAGCGGTCGACCAGCCGGCCAAGCAGTGGCGCGGACGCCGCGGTCGCGAGCGCGAAGGCGCCGACGGCGACTCCGGCGGCGGCGTAGGAGTGCGTCGCGCCGCGGACCAGCAGCAGGATCGCGAGCGACGACATGCCCTGCGGGAGCCGCGCTACCAGCGCGCTCGCGAACAGCCGAGCGGAGCCCGGAACGGACAACACGGAGCGGTACTTCGACAGCATCCATTCGAGCCTACAAGGCCAACGCGGCTCGACGAATACGATTGATCGCCTTGAGCCGCGAAGTCATCACCGATGTCGAAATGCTCGAACGATTGGCGCCTCCGCAGGGCAAAGACGTGGTCGATGTGGGCTGTGGACAGGGTGCGCTCGTCCGCGCCCTCGCCGCTCGCGGCGCGCGCGTGACCGGCGTCGAGATCTCGGAAGGGCAGCTCGCGACGGCCGTCGAGAACGACGGCGGCGCCGGCGCCCGCTATCTCGTCGGGCGAGCCGAGCAGCTGCCGCTCGGCGACGCGTCGGTGGACGTCGTGCTGTTCATGCGCTCGCTCCACCATGTCCCACCGGCGGACATGACCCCCGCGCTCGGCGAGGCTCGCCGCGTCCTTCGGCCCGACGGCATCGTGTACGTCGCCGAACCGCTTGCCGAGGGCGACTTCTTCGAGTTGACCCGGCTCGTCGAGGACGAGGTCGAGGTCCGCGCGGCCGCGCAGCACGCGCTCGCCGAGGCCTCGCGTGCCGGGCTCGATCGCGCGAGAACCGTCGACTACGACGTGCGGCTGTCGGTCGCCGGCCTGCCGGCGCTCCGCGCTCGGGTCGTGAGCGTCGATCCGAGGCGGGCCGAGTGGTTCGACGGGCACGAGGCCGAGCTCGCGAACGCCCTCGACCGCCTCGGCGAGCCGGGCGAGCGCGCCGGCGAGCGCTGGTTCGTGCAGCCGATGCGCGCCGACCTGCTCCGCCCGGTGCTCAGCTGAGCTTAATCGTTTGGTGAGGAACGGTCGCCGCCGTCGTCGGGGAAACGGCGGCCGGCGATCTCGAGCTCGCGCACCTTGAGCGAGCCGATCTCGATCTCCTCGGCCTTGAGCTTGCGGATGACCGCCTCGGCGATCGCGAGCCGGCCGATCGCCACCGCGCCGACGGCACACACGGCGATCGCGAGCGGACCCATCGCCGAAGGGCCGAACAGACGCGCCCCGACCGCGTGGGCGCCCGTCACGCGGGCCCCGGTGACCTCGGCGGCAGCGGCCTTCTGGCGCCGTACCGTGATGTTGCGAGCCATCGTTGGACCTCCTCCTGAATTGGTGGATGGCCCCGTTGTCTACAGGCGCGCGGGGGGTGCGGTCAAGGCGCCCCGATTTGCCACAGCCGGGCGTCGGCCCAGCTGCCGAGGATCACCCGGTCGGGATCGGCGCCCCGTGCGTCGGCCAGGTCGGACGCAAGCTTCTGCAGGCGGACGGTCAACGGGAGCTGGGTTAGAACCGGGTGGAGGTCGCCGTCCTCGCGCACTGAGGCCACGTGCAGCCCCTCGCTCGCGGCCGCCGCGCCAAGCGGCTCGAGCAGCCCGAACGGATCGTCCCCGGGTTGGATCGCCACGAACGCGTCGCGTGGGCCCAGCGGAACCGCGCACCCGTGGAGCAGGTACTCGGCCTCGTACCCCTCAGCGGGGAGCCGCGCGCCCTCGCGCAACTTCAATGCACCCTCGCGCGCGGTCACGGCGCCCGGCCCCACGCCCGCGAGCACGATCAGGCGCTCGGGCGCCGCGTCGAGCACCGCCGGCGCCTGCGCGGCGGCACGGACGCGGCCGGGCAGCTCGGACAACTGCCCCTCGTCGAACCCCGGCCGGCCCACCGCCACGCTGAGGCGCGCGAGCACGAGCAGCGCGGCGAGGTAGCTCACCGTGTAGGTCTCCGCCCGCTCGTGCGGCACCGTCTCGACGGCCTCGGGCCATCCCTTTCCCTGCGCGGTGATCGAGACCACCGCGGCCTCGCTCTCGACCGCGTACGCCCGCGCCCGCCGCGCGAACGCCGTCTCGGTGGTGTGGGAGATGATGATCACCGCGTCGTCCTTCCCGAGCGCCGGCGGACTCGCGGAGAACGCCAGCGAGGAGCGCCAGCGCGCGTCTCGCTCGCCCGGCTCGAACATCAGCGCACCGAGCTCCGCCGCGTGCTGGCTCGTTCCCGTGCCGACGAGCCAGATTCGCTTGGAGCGCTCGATGCGCTGCGCCGCATCGTCGAGGTTCAGCGAAAGGACCGGCTCGAGCAGGTCGCCCTGAGCCGCGATCGTCTCGGAGAGCGCAGTCACGCGGCGGATTGTCCCGCGGACCGTCCAGAGCCGCTGTCACGCCGCGTGGCGCAGCGCGTGGCGGCTCCGGCGCGGACCCGGGCCGGGGCCCGCTACGTGCTCCGCCCTGAGCCGGAGCAGCTCGACCAGGTCGCGCGTGAGCATGAACGGGTTCGCGATCACACGCCGGTCGAGCAGCGAGATCGCGGCGACCGGTTCGCCGTCGAGCAGCGCAAGGAGCACGGGCCCCTCGAGCGTCGGCGCGTCGTCGAGCGCGGCCAGGTGCCGGACGAGGTGACCCTCGTCCTTCTCCGCCATCCGCATCGCGACCGTGGTCGCGATCGAATCGAACGACCATCTGCCAAGAATCGATGTAGCCATGATCAGTTTCCTCCTCGTGGACACCAACGATGATGGAGCTGAGAAGGCCCGCGCACATCGGGCAAAAGGATCGAGCTGATCGCGGCAACCCCTTACTCGGCCGGGGCGTATGCCTTACCCGTCGTCTGTGAAAGGCTGTGGCCGTGACCGAGGGGCTCGACGTCGCCAGCATCCGTCCGCGCTTCACGGCGTTGGGACGCCAGATCGGCGACGTTCCCGCCGTCTACCTGGACGGGCCTGGCGGCTCGCAGACGCCGGACACCGTGGCGCGCGCGGTCGCCGACTATCTCCTGAGCGCGAACGCGAACTCGGGCGGCCCGTTCGCGACCTCGATCGCGACCGACCAGTTGCTCCACGACGCTCACGTCGCCGCGGCGGACTTCCTCGGGTGCACCGACGAGGAGGTGGTGTTCGGCGCGAACACGACGACGATCAACTTCCTGCTCGCGCACGCGCTGGCGCGCACGCTCGAGCCCGGCGACGAGGTGATCGTGACCGAGCTCGACCACGACGCGAACGTCTCACCGTGGCTGCTGGTGGCGGCCGACCGCGGCCTCGTCGCCCGCACCGCGCCACTTGATCCACGCGACGGAACGCTCGACCTCGCGGCGGTCGAGGACCTGATCTCGCCGCGGACACGCGTGGTCGCGTTCACGCTCGCGTCGAACGCGCTCGGCTCGATCCCCGACGTCGACCGCCTGTCGGCGGCCGCACACGAGGCCGGCGCGCTCGTCTGGGTCGACGGCGTGCACCTTGCGCCGCACCGGCGCGTGAACCGCGCCGCGATCGGCGCCGACGTGCTGCTGACCTCCGCGTACAAGTACTTCGGACCGCACCTCGGCGTCGCCGCGGTGCGAGGCGAGCTCGCGCGCTCGCTCCCGGCCGATCGCGTCCGGCCGGCGCTCGAGGTGCCGGCGGGCCACCGCTTCGAGACCGGCACCCTCAATCACGAGGCACTGGCCGGCTTTCTGGCCGCGATCGACTACCTCGAGTCGCTCGGCACCGGAGGCGGCGACCGGTCCGCCCGGCTCGACCTGGCATATGCGCGGATCGAGGCTCACGAACAGCGCCCTGACCGGCACACGCTCGAGCGCCTGCGCGAGATTCCCGGCCTGCGGCTGTACGGCATCCCGGATCCGGCTCGCGCGGATGAGCGAACGCCGACGTTCTGCTTCAACCTCGACGGCTGGAGCGCGGAGGCGCTCAGCGTCGCGCTCGGCGAGCGCGGCCTGTTCACCTATCACGGCAACTACTACGCGCTCGGCGTGATGACCGCGCTCGGGCTCGAGGAATCCGGTGGCGCGGTCCGCGCGGGATACCTGCACTACACGACGGCGGAAGAGGCGGACCGGCTATGCGACGCGCTGGCGTCGCTCGCCCGAGCCGCCTGAGCCACCGCTCACTTCTTACGCTCGTGTCCGGCGCATGCGTCCCCGAGGCCGCCGGCGTGCGACCAGGAACCATCGGGGCACTGCAGCACGGTGCCGCCAAGCGCCATGTCTCGCTTCCAGCTCCCGACGCAGGCGTGCCCGTCGCATTCCTCGTTTCCGGCGCACCCGGCGAGGACCAGAGCCGCGAGCAGCGCCAGCGATCAGTTTGCTGCGGCGCACTCACGTATCTTGGCACCGGTGGGCCCGTCTGTGAGTCAGGCCGCGCGTAGCAGCGCCTCGGGTTCTGACCGCACGACCTCCGGGAGCAGCGATCCGAGGATCTCGTCGAGCCTGTCGCTATAGAAGAAGTGACCGCCGCGCGGGATCGACGCGCGCCGCGCAACCCGGGATCGCGGCGGCCAGCGCGAGCGTGTGGGCGAGCGGCACGAGCCGGTCGCCCCGTCCGTGCCACAGCGTCACGGGGATCCGGAGCTCAGCGGGATCGAAGCCCCAATCGCTCCGGCAGACGAGGTAGTCGTCGATCATCGCCCGCGAGCAGGTCTGGCGCTGCAGCCCGAGCGCGAGCAGGCCGAGATGGGCAAGAGCGGGCCCGATCCGCGGCGAGCCGAACGGCACCAGCGGGACGCGGTACCGGAGGCTCGAGCTCGCGCCCGGACCTTGTGCGGGGCCGAGCGGGCTGACCGCGGCCACGCCGACGAGCCGGTCGGCGAGCGCCCACCCGCACGCGAGCGCATACGGCGCTCCGGCCGAGACCCCGACGACCGAGAAGCGGCGATACCCGAGGATCGTCATCAGCTCTCCGAGGTCGCGCGCGTGGTCGGCGACCGTGCGGCCCGGGCTGGGATCTGACCCGCCGAAGCCGGGACGGTCAACGACGAGGTACCGAACCGCCGAGTCGCTCGGTCACGTCGTCGAGCCCCGGCGTGTGCCAGCGGGGCGACCCGATCGCGCCGTGGCAGTAGACGACCGGGAAACCGTCCCGGGGCCCGGCGGCGGAGAAGGTGGCAGAGCGCCCGTCCGGCAGCCGGACGTAACCAGCACTCCCGATCGTGGCGGTCGGCATCTGGCTCAATGTCCCTGCAAATCACCCTAGGGGAGGCGAAGGGCAGAGTTGTGATGAAACGGTTTCTATGTCAACCGCGCGAGTAGGCGGCGCACGGCCGCGATGAACTCGGCCGGCCGCTCCATCTGCGGGACATGCGCGGCGCGAGGGATCGTGACTACGATCACGTCCGGGCGCTCGGCGCGGATGTAGCGAAGGGTGGAGATCGGGACGATCCGGTCGCGCCAGCCCCAGATGACGCCGAACGGGCCCTCGAGCTGCCGGAGCCGGCCGGTCAGATCGGCCCTGAGCACCGAGGCGACCGCGGCGCCGACCCGCGTCGATTCGCGCGACGCTTGCAGCATCATGCGGGCGTCGTCTGCGGCCAGGCGCCGCGGCTCGGCGATCGCTCCCCACAGGAGCGCCCGGCGGGCGGTCGCGCTGCGTGCGACCCGGGCGCCGACGATTCGGCGGGCCGCGATCGCCGGATCGGTCAGGACGCCGGCCGCGCTGGAAACCGGCCAGCGGCCGGGGCGAGAAGCCAGCCGGAGCCGACAGGACCAGTCGGCGAACCAGGTCCGGGCGCAAGACCGCGAGCTCGAGCGCGACGGCGCCGCCCAGCGAGTTGCCGAGGAGGTCGAACGGCCCGCCGGCGCGCTCGGCGAGAGGACCCGCGAGGGCCGCAGCGGCCGCCTCGAGCTCGAACCCCTTGCCCGCCGGCGCGGATTCGCCGAATCCCGGGAGATCGGGAGCGAGCACCAGGCGGTCCTCGGCCAGCGCCGGCGTGACGCGGCGCCACACGCCGCGGTTCGCGCCGACCCCGTGCAGGAGCACGAGCGGCTCGCCACGTCCGGTCTCGTCGATCGCGATCATCGAGGCTGGAGCACCTGCAGCCTTCACCGGTAAGTAACAAGATGCCGGTTGCGCACGACACACAATGTTCAGCGTGAACAGTACGGTCGCCGCGCGGAATCTCGACGGCGACGGTTCGTGGTGTGCGATGTCGCCCTCTTCTACGCGGAGCGGAGCGGAGGCATTCGCACCTACCTGAACGAGAAGGCACGCTTCGCGCGGATCAGCGGAGCGTTCGAGCACCACCTCGTCATCCCGGGCAAGCGGAAGCTCCACGCCGGAGGACGCCACGAGCTGCCTTCGCTGCAGGTGGCGGCGTCGAACGGATACCGGGTGCCGCTCGGCGGCCGGGCGCTCAGAGAGACCCTGCGGGCCGTCCGGCCGGACATCGTGATCCTCCACGATCCGTTCTGGCGGCCGCTCAGCGTGACCCGTGAAGCGCACCGGCTCGGCGCCGCGGTGGTCGCGGTGCACCATGCGTCGCCGGCGCTGCACGCCGCGGGGATCCCGGGGCCCGACGCGTTCTATCTGCCCGCGCTGCGGCGCATCTATCAGCACGCCTACGAGCACGTCGACGCGGTGATGTCGATGGTCGACACCGAACCCGATTCGGGCCGATCCGCGGCGATCAAGCTTCGGTTCGGGTTGCACCCGGCGTTCCGGCCGGGGCCTGCCGTGCGCGGAGACCACCTGCTGTTCGTCGGACGGGTGTCGCTCGAGAAGCGGATCGGGGACATCCTCGACGCGATCGCGATCGCCGGGGCGACGCGACCGCTGTCGGTCGTCGGCGATGGCCCGGCGCGGCCCGTGATCGAGGCGCGGGCACGCCGGCTGGGCATCGCCGACCTCGTCGAGCTGCGGCCGTTCGTGGCCGACCGGCGGGCACTGGCCCGGCTGTATCGCGAGGCCGCCTGCGTCGTCGCCCCCGGTCCGCACGAGACGTTCGGTCTCGCCGTCCTCGAGGCGGCCGCGAGCGGAGCGCGGGTGGTGGCGTGCTCGTCGACGCCCGCCGCAGCGGTGGCGGGTCAGCTCGTGGAGACGTTCACTCCGAAGGATCCGGCGGATCTCGCGCGTGCGATCGAGCGCGCGCTGGCCAAGCCGCTCGATCTCGCGGCGGCTGCGACGCTCGGGGAGTCGATGAGCTGGGAGCGCGTGTTCGAATCTGAGCTGGTCGATCTGAAGCGGCTTTGCCGGTAGCTACCGCTTTCGACAGGGGGCGCCTCGCGTTGCTGCGCGACGACGCGCATCACGTGCTCGCCGGCAACTGGCGGCAGGGGAACCTCGCGGACGGCACTCCGTACGGATTCACGTGCCCGGCCCCCCCGCGCTACCGCCACCAGTGGTACTGGGATTCGTGCTTCCACGCGATCGTGTGGCGGCACTTCCAGCCGGCAAGGGCCCGTGAGGAGCTGCGGACGCTGATGCGCGGGGGTCGCCTCGACGGATTCATCCCGCACACGATCTTCTGGCACGAGGGAGCCGGCTGGCGCCGGGCTCCGTTCTACGCCACCCACTCGGTGCGGGGCAACCGCGGGACCGCGCACATCCAGACCCCGCTGCTCGCGCTCGCGTGGGAGCTCGTCGCCGCGCGTTCGCCCGACGAACCCGAGTTCGCGAGCGAAGCGCTCGACGGGCTGCGTCTGCACTACGACTGGCTCGGGCCGCCACCGCGATCCCGACGGCGACGGTCTCATCTCGATCATCCATCCCGACGAATCGGGGCTCGACGACTCGCCGAAGTACGACGAGGTGTTCGGGTGGATGAGCCACTACCTCCCGGGCTACTTCTGGCTGGTCGAGCGCTCGCGGCGACTCCGCTACGACTCGCGGGCGATCATCGCGCGCTACGAGGAGCACATCGAGGACGTCCTCGTCAACGTCTTCTACGCGCTGTCGCTACGCGCGCTGGCGCGGCTGACCGGCGACGAGGTGTACGCGAAGCCGGGCGCTGCGGACCGAGCGCGCGCTGGTCGAGCTCTGCTGGGACGACGATCGTGGTCTGTTCTGGGACCTCGCCGGGCGCCGAGCACACCCCGCTCCGCGTCTCGACGTGGTCCTCGCTGGCCCCGCTCGCGCTGCCCTCGCTGCCCGAAGAGATCGCACGAAGGCTGATCGAAGAGCACCTGCTGCACCCGCGCCGCTACCGCGCGCCATACGGCATCCCGTCGGTCTCGATGGACGAGCCGAGCTTCCAGGCCGGCTGGCACCTGTTCCGGTGCTGGCGGGGGCCGTCGTGGATCAACACGGTCTGGCTGCTCGCGCCGGCGCTGCGACGGTTCGGATACGAGGACGAGGCGAACCGCATCGTCGCCTCCTGCATCGAGCTGGTCGAGCGCCACGGGTTCCGCGAGTACTACAACCCGCTCAACGGAGAGGGGCTGGCCGCGCGGCGCTTCGGCTGGTCGACGCTGCTGATCGACCTGCTCGGTGGCGCGGACAGCGACTCGGCGACGCCCAACGACGGTCCGTTTGTCGGAAGCCTGCGCGACGAGCTCCGCTCGATCGGCGCGGAGGTGGCTGGGGAGACGGCTCGCCGGCTGAACCGCCGCGCCGCGGGCGCGGCAGGCGCGGCGAGGAGGCTATGGCCAGGGCGGTGAGAGGCTTCCGGCTGTTTCGGTTCCGACGATCTTTCCCGGATTGAGGTGATTTCCCGGGTCGGTCCCGGCGAACAGCGCCTCGAGCATCGCCACTCCCGGCGCGGAGATGTCCTGCTCGAGCCACTGCGCATGCTCGGTGCCGACCGCGTGGTGATGTGACAGCGTCGCGCCGTTGTCGACGAACGCCTGCTGGATCGCGGACTTGACGACCTCGTACTCGGCGGCCATCGCGTCCGCGGACGTCGCCTTGAACGCGAACGTGAAGTACAGGCATGCGCCGGCGTGGTAGCTGTGAGACAGGTGGCACATCACATAGCCCTGCACGCCCACCTGCGCGAACGCGCCGTTCGCCGCCGTGATCACCGCGTCGTACAGCGGCATCAGACCGCTCCACGTCGTCGCCGTCTCCGACACGTCGCCGGCGCGCTCCGCGGTCGAGCAGGTAGTCCCGGATGTACGGGATGTCGAACTTCTTCTGGTCGTACAGCGCTCCCGGGCCCGAGCCGATGCACAGCCCGCCGTGGCGCTTGACGAGCTTCCCGACGGCTCGGCGCTGCGCAGCGACGTGAGCGCTCACTGCCCTCGTAGCCGATGAACGACAGGCACATCTGGTCCAGGTCGAAGCCGAGCCGGCGGCGCAGGAAGATCCGAAACGCGTGCGACTGGAGCTTGTCCAGCAGCGTCGGGCGCACCCGCATCGCGAACGAGAACTGGGTCTCGTTCGCGTCGGACACCCGCGTGACCGACACCGAGTACTCGCCCGCGGCGATCTCCTGCATCGCCGCAAGGCCCTCGGCGAACGTCGGGAACAGGTAGCCGAGGATCACGCGCTTCTCGGGGATCCGCCGCACGTGTACCGTCGCCTCGGTGATGATTCCGAGGCGGCCTTCGCTGCCGAGCATCATCTGCGCGCACGCTCGGCCCGGTCGAGGTCGCCGGCACCGGCCGGATCGACCAGCGTCCCGGACGGCGTGACCACGCGCAGCCCCTTCGTCATGTCCGCGATGTCCCCGTAGCGGTCAGATTGCATGCCGGACGAGCGCGTCGCGATCCAGCCGCCGAGGGTCGAGTGCGTGAACGAGTCCGGGAAGTGGCCGAACGTGTATCCGCGCGCGGCGAGCTGCTCCTCGAGGTGCGGCCCGAACACGCCGGCCTGCACGCGTGCCAGCCGCGACGCGGCGTCGATCTCGAGCACCTGGTTCATGCGCTCGAGGTCCACGGAGATCACCGGTCGCGTCTCGGCTGCCGGCGGTTCGAGCGAGCCGGAGATCGAGGAGCCACCGCCGAACGGGATCACGACCGCGTCGAAGCGGATCGCCGCCTGCAGGATCGCGTCCACCTCGTCCTCGGCGCCGGGCCGCACCACGACGTCGGGAACCCGGGGCAGATCGCCGCTGCGTTGCCAGATCAGGTCGCGCAGCGACTTTCCGCGGGCGTGAACGACGCGGTCGAGCGGGTCGGTCGAGATGTACCTCGAGCTGACGGCCTCCTCGAGCGCGGCGCGGAGTCCGACCGGGAGCGCCGGATCGGGGATCTCCAGCTGGTCGAACCGGACCGGCGCCGACGACCTTCCTGTGGACGTCCACGTCGATCGCCTCCTGGATGAACGACGCCAGAGCGGGCTTGTCCTCGTGCGTAGAACTCGAGCCCGTCCTGACCCCATCCCCACCACTTCATCGCAGCCATAAGTCCACCTTCATCGCGGTACGGACGCCGGCGTGCAGGCCGGCACGCCATGGCAGCCTAGTGGTTCCGTCCGCGCGTGGTTCCGCGCAGCAGGTTGCGGCTTTACCCGGGTGTGAGGCGCCCGTCGGGACCATACGTTGACCCCATGAGCGAGATCGTCGTCCTCGATCGCGATGAATGTCTCCGGCTGCTCGCATCGCACCGGTTCGGGCGGTTGGCGGTCGCGATGGCCTCGCCGGTCATACGTCCTGTCAACTACGTGTTCGACGAGCCATCGCAGTCGGTGGTCTTCCGGACCGCCGACGGCTCGAAGTTCCAGGCGCTGCTGCAATCGGCGAACGCGGCTTTCGAAATCGACGGCGTCGACGAGGGCTCTCGCACGGGTTGGAGCGTGATCATCGCCGGCATCGCCGAGGAGGTCACGAACCCGAGCGACGTACGCCGGCTCGACGGCCTGGGCCTCGAAACCTGGGCTCCGGGGCGGAAGGTCCATTGGATGCGCATCCGCGCGTGGACGGTCACGGGGCGGCGGATCGTGCTCGCCGCCACGTCTTCGGCTACGTAGTTTTCCGAAGCATGGGACAGGTGCTCGTCGACTATTGACAGCCGGTATGGGACCTTCGAGCAATCGCAACACCCCGGCCGCGCTGGTCTGGTAGAGCTCTTGTATGACTACTGAGATCGGGTTGCGCCCGAATCCCCTGTCCGCCGAAGAGCTCGAGTCCATGAACGCGTGGTGGCGGGCGGCGAATTATCTCTCGGTCGGGCAGATCTACCTGCTCGACAACCCGCTTCTGCGCGAACCACTGCGTCCGGAGCACATCAAGCCGAGGCTGCTCGGCCACTGGGGGACCACCCCCGGGCTCAACTTCCTCTATGTACACATGAACCGGGCGATCCGGGAGCGCGCGCTTAGCGCGATCTACGTAGCCGGCCCCGGTCACGGCGGTCCCGGGATCGTCGCGAGCACGTACCTGGACGGTACGTACAGCGAGGTGTACCCGCACATCGGCCGGGACCTCGAGGGGTTGCGGCGGTTGGTTCGCCAGTTCTCGTTCCCCGGCGGGATTCCGAGTCACGTGGCGCCCGAGACGCCCGGCTCGATCCACGAGGGTGGCGAGCTCGGTTATTCGCTGCTGCATGCGTACGGCGCGGTGTTCGATAACCCCGACCTGCTGGCCCTGTGCGTGATCGGGGACGGGGAGGCCGAGACCGGTTCGCTCGCCGCGAGCTGGCACTCGAACAAGTTCCTGGATGCGGAGCGCGACGGAGCGGTGCTGCCGGTCTTGCACCTCAACGGCTACAAGATCGCGAACCCGACGGTGCTCGCGCGGATCCCCACCGACGAGCTCCAGGCACTGCTCGAGGGGTACGGTTACGCGCCGCGATTCGTCGAGGGGTCCGAGCCCGCTGAGATGCACGGGCTGATGGCGGCCACGCTCGACGAGGTGCTCGACGAGATCTCCGAGATCCAGCGCCGCGCGCGCGAGGATCGCGACCTGACGCGCCCGCGCTGGCCGATGATCGTGCTCAAGACGCCGAAGGGGTGGACAGGACCGAAAGAGGTCGACGGGCTCCCGGTGGAGGGGACGTGGCGCGCGCACCAGGTGCCGCTCGCGGAGGTGCGAACGAACCCTCAGCACCTCGCACAGCTCGAGGAGTGGTTCCGCTCCTATCGCCCGGAGGAACTGTTCGACGAGGAAGGTACGGTCGTCCCGGAGATCTCGGCACTCGCGCCGGAAGGCGATCTGCGCATGAGCGCGAACCCGCACACGAACGGCGGACTGCTGACACGGGCACTCGAGCTTCCCGACTTCCGCGACTACGCGGTCGACGTGAGCGCGCCGGCGGCCACCACGAGCGAGGCGACGCGTGTGCTCGGCGGGTGGCTGCGCGACGTGGTCCGCGCGAACTCTGACCGGTTCCGGGTCATGGGTCCCGACGAGACGGCGTCGAACCGGCTCACGGCTCTGTTCGAGGTCACCGACCGCACGTGGGACGCCGAGCGCCTGGAGACCGACGATCACCTCGCTCCCGACGGCCGAGTCATGGAGGTGCTGTCGGAGAACCTGTGCCAGGGATGGCTCGAGGGTTACGTGCTCACCGGCCGCCACGGCCTGTTCAACTGCTACGAGGCGTTCATCCACATCGTCGACTCGATGTTCAACCAGCACGCCAAGTGGCTCAAGGTGACCCGGCACATCCCGTGGCGCCGACCGTTGCCTTCGCTCAACTACCTGCTGTCGTCGCACGTCTGGCGTCAGGACCACAACGGCTTCTCTCATCAGGATCCTGGCTTCATCGACCACGTCGTCAACAAGAAGGCCGAGATCATCCGGGTGTACCTGCCGCCGGACGCGAACTGTCTGCTGTCAGTCGCCGATCATTGCCTGCGGAGCCGCCACTACGTCAACGTGATCGTTGCCGGCAAGCAGCCGGCGCTCAACTACCTGACGATGGATCAGGCGATCGCCCACTGCACGCGCGGGATCGGCATCTGGGAATGGGCTTCCAACGACCAGGGCCAGGAGCCCGACGTGGTGCTGGCCTGCGCCGGGGACATCCCGACGCTCGAGACGGTGGCGGCGGCATCGATCCTGCGCCAGCGGGTGCCCGACCTGAAGGTGCGGGTCGTCAACGTCGTCGACCTGATGCGACTCGAGCCCGAGTCAGAACATCCGCACGGGCTGTCCGATCGCGAGTTCGACGCGCTGTTCACGGCGTCGCGACCGGTGATCTTTGCCTACCACGGCTATCCCACGCTGATCCACCGCCTCACCTACAACCGCAACAACCATGGGAACCTCCACGTTCGCGGGTACATGGAAGAAGGCACGACCACGACCCCGTTCGACATGGTGATGCTCAACGACCTCGATCGCTTCCACCTCGTGATGGACGTGGTCGACCGGGTGCCAGGGCTCGGCGAGCGGTGCGCGCACCTCCGTCAGGACATGGTCGACGAGCGCATCCGCCACCGCGCGTACACCCGGGAGGTCGGCGACGACGCGCCCGACGTCCACGACTGGACCTGGCCGGGCGCTCCGAACGTGTAGAGCATCGACCGCGTGCGGGTGCTCGTCGTCAACGCCGGCTCGAGCAGCCTGAAGCTCTCGCTACTCGGACCGGACGACGAGACGCTGGCCGAGCAGGACTTGCCGGCGCCACGCGCCGAGATCGACGCCGCGCGACTGCGGGCGGCGCTGAGCGGCGGGCTCGGCGACGCCGACGCCATCGGGCACCGGATCGTCCACGGCGGCTCGCGGTTCCTCGAGGCGGTCGTGGTCGACGATGCGGTGCGGCGCGCTCTCGGGGAGCTGGTCGACCTCGCTCCGCTCCACCAGCCGAAGTCGCTCGCCGCACTCGACGCGGTCTCGGCCGCCCTCCCGGGGGTGCCCGCCGTGGCATGCTTCGACACCGCGTTTCACGCCACGCTGACGCCGGCGGCCCGCACGTACGCGCTGCCGGCGGCCTGGCGCGAGCGGTGGGGCGTTCGGCGCTACGGGTTCCATGGGCTGTCGCATGCATGGATCGCGCGCCGAGCGCCGCAGTTGCTCGGCCGCGACGCGTCGGGATTGCGGATCGTCAGCTGCCACCTCGGCGCCGGCGCGTCGCTGTGCGCGATCGAGAGCGGCCGGTCGATCGACACGACGATGGGGTTCACGCCGCTCGAGGGCCTGGTCATGGCCACCCGCTCGGGCAGCGTCGATCCTGGACTCGTTCTGTGGCTGCTGGAGCACGAAGGCATGGCGGAATCGGACCTCGCGCACGCGCTCGAGCACGAGTCGGGGCTGCTCGGGCTCTCGGGTACCGCCGACATGCGACAGGTCCTCTCTCGGAACGCCGACGGCGACGACGACGCCAGGCTCGCGCTCGACGTCTATCTCCACCGCCTGCGCGCCCTGATCGCCTCGATGGCCGCGGCGCTCGGCGGCCTCGACGTGCTGGCGTTCACCGGCGGGGTCGGCGAGAACAACGCCGAGATCCGGGCCGACGCCGACGCCGGCCTTGCCTTCCTCGGGGTTTCGATCGACGACGAGCGCAACCGAGCCGCCGAGTGCGACTGCGAGATCACGGGCGCCGGCGGGGCGGTCAGAACGATCGTCGTCCGAGCGCGCGAGGATCTCGAGATCGGCGGCCAGGTCCGCGCGCTACTGCAGTCGCGCGGCTCGCTTCAGTGACCCGCGCGGGCGGCCCCCAGGAACTTCATTTCGAGCAGGTTGCCGTAATCGGTGATCGTGACGTGCGCGCCGACGGACCGCTCGGGGATCTGGAGGCCCTGCTGGTCGAGCCGCTCGCCCTTCGGCCCATGGAATTCGACGTGGGGGCGGTCCGCGCTCGCGGCACGGTCGCCGAGCTTGCGCGGGACGTCGATCACGATCGAGGACTCGTCCTTGAAGCGCCAGGTGATGCGCTGGTGGGCCTCGGGGAGCCTGGCGCCCGACTCCTTGGCGGCCGCATCGACGGTCGTGGGCGTGCCGAGGGTCTTCGCGAAGTCGGCGAAGTCGCGGTAGCGCAGGTCGGACGGCAGCTTCCTGACTGCCTCGCAGTCGACGCGGGTGCCGGTCGGTGTGCCCCTCATGCCGGTGCGCTTCATGATCTCGCGGTCCCTGACCAGGGGGTCGAGGTGCTCGGCGAGCTCGCCCTTGTCGGTGGCGGCGCGCGCCTCGATCGCGTCGAGCCGGCGCCGGACCGCCTCCTCCGCCTTGGCCGCGTTCTTGATGGCCTCGGTGTCGCGCGGCCGCGTGGCCTTCGCGTCGTCCACGGCCCGCCGCCGCTCACGGAACTCGGCGAGGTCGCGCGTGTACTCCTGAACCGCAGCGTCCTCCTCGAGCGTCGGCAGTCCCTTCGCCGGCCGAACGGTCGGCGCGGGCCGGGGCGACCCGCCTCCACCGCCGCCGCGCGGAGCCGGCGGGTCGGGCGTCTTCGGCCGCGACGCCTCCAGCGGCTTCGGCGGCGCGGAGCCGCCGACGATCTTGATCAGCTGCGGATTGGTGAGCACGCCGGCCCGGATCAGCGCGCGGACCGCCTCGATCGACTCGGCGGAGATGAGCACGCCGCCGCCGCTGATCGCGATCGCCCCCCCGGGCGGGCCGGTGATGCGCGGAGCCCCACCGCCGCCCGGCGCACCGGCGACCGGCAGGGTCCAGATGTCCCAGGCGAGCCAGGCGAGCTGGATGATCGACAGGATCTTCAGGAAGCGCGCCCGCTTCTCCAGGTGCTCCTGCATGTTGTCGACGAACTGGGAGAAGTCGAACCGCCAGGTCGGGACCACCTGCAGCAGATCGGCGGCCGCCTGGTCGGCCGTGTTGGCATCTAAGTTGCGGATCTTCCAGATCGGCGGGGCGACGTCGTCTGAGAACGCCTCGATCTTCGTCGCCATCTCGTCGCCCCAGTTGTGGGGCGCCTCGGTCTCGACCTGAATCGCCACTTGCACGTAGCCCAGGTAGGCCGCCATCGCCTTGATGACCGAAATCGCGAGCGTGAGCAGACGCCCGGCCGTCTTGAGCTTCGCCGGATCGCCGGTCTGGGCGTGGCGCACGGCCTCGACGATCCGCTCCGTGGCCCACGCGACCTGGTCAACCGCCCATTCCACGTTCGGGCGGAATCGGCCGGCGGAGTCGAACTGGTCCGGCAGCATCTCCTTCACCGCGGCGGTCAGACCTGTGAGATCGACGGCGGCGGCGCGCGCGACCTCCCGCAACCGGAACGCCTGCGCTCCGGCGAACTCGACTCCGTGGGCGGCGCCCCACGCCTCGAGGGTCTCCAGGTTGAGCTCCATCGTCACGCGGTCGGTGGCGTCGACGTCGCCTTCTTCGAGGCCCGCGACGAGGAGGCCGACCTCCTCGCGGCGCTCCTCAGCGGTCCACTGATCGATCGTGAAGTCGGCGATCGAGTGCGTGCGGACCCAGGCCTTCTCGCGTCGCAGGAGCAGGGTTACTGCCCGGTTGCCCGCCGCGTGCTGTAGTTGTAGAACCGACGCGCGCGACACGTGGCGCATGTCCGGCGGCTCGCGCGAGCGCGCGGCGCGGCGATCCGCGGGCGCCCTGACGGGCGCCGGCCCGTCGCCGCGCTCCGCGGTCCGGATCACGGGCCGAGCATACCCGCTGTACAGCTAGACCTGGTCGAGCTAGGAAAGCCACTCAGCGCGTGAGCAAGCGATAAGTTTGCGCGTCGTCCGGTTTGTTGAACGACGAGGGTGGAGGGAGATCGAATGTTCAAGTCGATCGTTTGGGCCAACGATGGTTCGGAGTCCGCCGAGCGGGCGCTCCCGCTCGTGAGAGAGCTCGCCAAACAGGAAGGCGCCACGGTCAAGATCGTGCACGTCGTGGAAAGGGTCGAGGGCCTCGGTGGGACCGGCCCGATTCGGCGGGTTGACGAGGGCCATGTTCAAGAGCACCTCAACCAGGTGGCGTCGCAGCTCTCCGAGCTGGGCATCAATGCCTCAGTGGAGATCAGAGGCGACGTCGGCACGCGCCCGGCGCACGAGCTGGTGAAAGTCGCGAAGGAGATAGGAGCGGACCTGATCGTGGCGGGGACGCGCGGTCACACGGCGATCGGTGGACTCCTCGTCGGCAGCGTGACCAACCGCCTGCTTCACGTCGCCCCGTGTCCGGTGCTCGTCGTTCCGGCGAGCGCGACGGCGCTGTAGGTCTCCCGCGGGCGGCTAGCCGGTGCCCTCCCGGGCTTCCGGCACCGCCAGTACAGGGCACGGCGCGATGTGCAGCAGTCGCTGGGTGACGCCCCCGAGCAGTAGCCCGGCGAGCGGCGTACGACCCCGCGTCCCGACGACGATCACATCGGCGTGATCCCGAGCGGCGATTTCGGCGATCGCGTGAGCCGCCCCGCCCACCCTGCTCGTCGTCATCTCGAACGCGGCCGGCGCGCCGTCGATCGACAGCTCCGCGACCTGACGCTCGATCTTCGCCTGCACGTCGGGCTCGTTGGCGTGGATCGGCAGGCTCCCGCCGCCCTTACCGGGCAGGGTGAATTCCTCGATGTAAACGACGGTGATCGGCGCGCCCCCTTCTTCCGCCAGAGTCTTGGCGTGGACCATCGCGCGATCGGCTGCGTCCGAGCCGTCGGTTGCCCACATCACCTTCTTGTACATGTCCCCTCTCTCGCGCTTGTCGGTTGCCTCGGTGTCCCGAGCGCGAGTCTTCCACATCGATGTGCCGTACGGAGAAATCCGAAATCCGCATTCGGTGGCGTCGCGATGGTGGGCGCTCGGCGAACTCGTAGCGCGGCGACGACGGTCGCAGGTCGGTGATGATCCCCGCGAGGTTGGCGATCTCGAGCTCGACGTCCTCGATCGCCTGGCGCGATCGCCGGTCGTCCTTGTTGTCGGCGTCTCCGCGTCCCACGATCGAAGCGAGCAGCCACCCGCAGGCCCCCGAGCGACTGGAGCGTCTGGTCGTGCAGCTCGCGCGCCCAGCGGCGCCGCTCGGCGTCCGCTGCGGCGATCGCTGCTGCGCAGCCGATCCGCCTCGACGCTGCGGTTGATCGCGACGGCGTTCGCCGCCGATGACGCGAACGTCCGCAGCAGCTGCTCGTCCTCGGCGTGAACGTCGCCGCCCTCCTCGCCGCGGTCGAACGCGGCGAGCACGCCCAGTCCGACGCCGCGGTTGAGCATCGGCACGAGCAGCGCGGTAGTGCGCGTCGGGCACGCCGAACGCGGATCGGGCGCGATCCGCAACTGGGCGGCGACGTCGGCGATCCGCTCGGCCCGACCGCGCTCGAGCACCTGACCGGAGGTCGACCGCGGCGACCGGCAGGCGGTGCCCGAGCGCGCTCGATCGCGTGCCCGGCGGCTCGCGGCGACGACCAGCTCGTCGCCCTCCTCGGAGCATGATCAGCACGGCTGCGCGCGTCCACCAGCGCTCGCCCGCGCTTGACGATCAGCTCGAGCACCCGATCGAGGTCGCCGGCGCCGCTCGATCGCGTCGGCGATGTCCCGCGCCGCTTCCGAGCGACCGCACCGCTCGCTCGAGCCTGCTCGCGCCGCGCTCGCTGCGCTCGTACAGCCGCGCGTTGTCGATCGCGGTCGCGGCCCACAGCGGCCAGCACCACCGCCGCCTCTTCGTCGTCGTCGGTGAACTCCTCGCCGCCCTCCTTCTCGGTCAGGTACAGATTCCCCCAGGCCTGCGCCGCGGATCATGATCGGCACGCCGAGGAAGGTCTGCATCTCCGGATGCCCGCCGGAAATCCGTAGCTCTGCGGATGCGCGGCCGACATCGGGCAGACGCAGCGGGCGCGGATCCTCGATCAGAACCCCGAGCACGCCGCGTCCGCGCGGCAGCTCCCCGATCGTCCGGTAGCTCGCCTCGTCGATGCCGGCCGTGACGAAGCGCTCGAGCTCGTCCGGCTCTTCGTCGAGCACTCCGAGCGCGGCGTACCGCGCCCCCGTGATCTCGCGCGCCGCCTCGAGGATCTTGTCGAGCACCGCCTCTGTGCCGTGCTCCGCCACGAGCGCGCGACCCACGTCCAGCAGTCGTCGGATCTGCTCGCCGGCTGCAGTAAAACTCATCGGTACCCGGCCAATATACGTGCGCCGCGGTGCCTGGGCGACTACGTCGCCGGGTACACGCGCAGCACGAGCTCGAGCGTGCGGCCGGCGAGGTGCGCGTGGAGCACCCAACAGCCGGTCCGCCCGAACGCGACGATGCTCGGGGCGAAGCCGGTAGGGCCGTACCAGGCCGGGCTACCGACGTTGGCAGCGAACCGGGCCGGCGTGCCGTGGCACGGTGCGGCGTTGACGGTCACCGCGCCGTCCGCGCGTGGCTCTCGCGCGCATCGTCATCGTCATAGTCATCGGAGCGTGTGGGCAAGCGCCAGCGCCTGACCGAGCGTGTGGTCCCTCGATCCGGATCGTCACCGGGCCCTGCTGCCAGACCAGCACGTTGCGGCGAGACGGACGTGGTCTGTCTCGACCTCGCCGTTCGACTCTGCAGAAGGAGCGGTCGGGCCCCGAGGTCGCCGGGCCCGCCGTTCACGCGCAGCATTCGGACGTGGGTGCCGCCGACCAGCTGAACACGAACGGGATGCCGGTGCCACGGAACTCGATGATCAACAGCCGGCCAACCAGCAGCGAGACGCGCCCGCGGCGACGTCATGGGCCAGATACGCGGTCGCCGGCCGGCGGAAGAACAGCCGTGACTTCGCCGCATGGCGCGCCTGCGACAGCGGAATGCGCTGACCCAGGCCCAGACGCGCGCTGGGCGGGAGTTACGCGGCAGGCGCGGGACGCGCTCGATCGCGACGCCGCGATCCGAGCACCCGCAGGATCTGGTGGCGCGTCGAGGGGATCGCCATCGCCGCTCCGGCGGAGCAGGAACGCCGCGAGCGCGATCGCGAGCGGACGCAGCACCCGACGGCTTCGATTCGGTGCTGTCGACGCGTCGGCGCTGGGCGAGGACGTCGAGTGCCGTGCCGAGGGGATCAGCCGCTGCTCGAGATCGGGGCTCACGAGTCTCCTAGCTCGGCCCTCAACCGCTCGAGCGCCCGCGACAGCCGTGACTTCAGGGCGCACCGAGAGAGCCACGGCCGCCTCGGCCTCGGACAGCCCGATGAAGTAGCGGGCAGCGATCACAAGCTGATCGTCCTCGCGCAGCCTGCCGACGGCCGCCGCGAGCTGGGCCCGCTCCTCGGCGGCCAGCGCCTCACTCTCGGCCGACGCGGCCGCGGGCGCGTTCACGGGCTCGTCGGCGAAGCGCAGCGCCAGGCCCTCGCGGCGCCCTGCTCCACGGCGGCGGTTGCGCGCCTCGTTGAGCGCGATCCGTACCAGCCAAGGACGGAACGCCGCCTCGTCACGGAACCGCCCGAGCGCAAGCCACGCCTTCACGCAGGCGTCCTGCGTCGCATCCTCCGCCTCCGCGACCGAGCCCGTCACCATGTACGCGGCGCGGAACGCGACGGGTTGATGACATTCGAGCAGACGCGCGTAGGCCTGGCGGTCACCAGCCTTCGCCGCCGCGATCAGACGGCGCTCCTCGAGATCGGTCCCGCCGGTTGTGCGGCCGCTCATTCGCGCCGTCGCATCATCCATGACCGAGCTTGCCACCGTCTCAATACACCGCCCGAACCAGATCGGTTCCCGCTGGCTCGTAGAACTGCCGCTGGCTCGCAGAACCGCCGGTGGCTTGTGGAACCCCGGGTCGCTTGCGGAACCGCCCGGTCGCGTGCGGCACCGCCCGGTCGCGTGCGGCACCGCCCGGTCGCTTGCGGAACCGCACCCGCGCGGGCGGGGTAAAAGGGTCGTGGCGGTGAGAGCGAATGCCGGCGTCTTGAGCGCGACCGTGTTCGCGAGTGCCGCGCTCCTGACCGCGTGCGGTCACTCGGCCCGGACGCACTCGACCGCTACGCCGGCTGCGCGCGCGGTCGCCGCTCACACGACGACCGACGTGAGGACTCGGGCGGGGCGCTGCCGGCCGGCGCCGATCCACCACAGACCTCCACCCAGCTGGACGGCTCCCGCCTTCTCCGACTCGAGCCCCGGCTTTGCGCCGCCTTACGCGCTCGCATCCGGCGATTCCGCAGGGGCGTTCTTCTTCGCCCACCCCGTGCGCGCCGGCCACCCGACCAACCCCGACAACAAGGTCTTGTGGATCGTCCGGTACCCGCGCAACGGCAACCCGCTCGAGATCACCGCGCGCTTCGGCGCCGACCCGTCGATCGTGGTCAGAGCGAGCTGGCCGGCCGACTCGGAGCCGGGAGAGATCTACCCGTCCTACCTGGATCTCCCGCGCCCCGGGTGCTGGTCGCTGACGCTGGCGTGGGGCGTGCATCGCGCGAGCATCGATGTGCACGTGAGCGAGCCCGCCAGCCGCGCGCGGAGTTAGACGCCGCGGCGCCGCGGGTTTCACTCCCCGCGGCCGCGGGGCTTCCGCACGCGGTCGGTGGCAGCGCGTCGATGCCACCGGCGACCGCGCGAACGATCATCGACACATCGGTTCTAGGATCGCCCTCGTCAGTGGAGGAACAATCACGTCACGCAAGGTTTTCGACATTCTCGCCAGTACAGGCTGGGTCGTCGTCGTTGTGGGCCTCGGTTTCTGGCATGCCCGGCCGACCTCGGAGGAAGCGCAGGTGCTCGTCCCGAAGGCGGTTCCGACCGCCTGACCTTACGAGCGTCGGATTCAGCGGTGAGCGCGCGCGGCGTCCGCCTGCCGAGCCAGGGTGGTGAGCGCGGTGAAGAAGGCCGGTGACTGGCCCCGGAAGAGACCCATCGCGGTCAGGAACTTCGCCGCGCCCATCGCCGCCCCCTTCGTCTCAGTGGGCCGGACGATCGAGCACACCGGGAACTTACGACTGAGGAAGTTCGTCGGCTCCGGCATGATCAAGTTGGTCTGGAAGTTCTCGCCGCCGAACGGCTTGCTGTTGAGGTCAGGGAACACCAGTCCGTTCGTCGGGTCGGTTAGCGGCGGTGCGTTGCCGGCCTTGTCGCTCCAGGTCTGGAAGTGCATCGCCTCGGTCGGCCCGATGCTGAGCACGACCCTCAGTACCTCCGGATCGCTGACTCGCTGGGCCAGCGAGGGGTACAGGCTCGTGCCGCCCTGCTCGACGGTCGCGAAATGGAAGCCCGCGGTGTTGGCGATCGCCTGGAGGTGCTTGGCCGGCTTCAGGTCTGCATCGGTGCGCGGAATCGCTGGGAACAACTGGCCTTTGACGAGCCCCGGCACCGCTTGCGGGAACGTGCTGCCGAGATCGGGATTCCCGTGCCTCGAGCGGTACCTGGTCCACCAGGTTGTGTCAACGCTCAACTCCATCAGGTTGGTGATCCGCTTGCGGTTCGACGACCCCGTGGCGGTGCTCCCCGGGAGCGTGCGGAACTGATCCAGGTTCACCGGCTGCGCTCCGCGCGATTTCAGGTAGGAGTTGATGAACGTGAAGTGGGTGAACTCGTCCTCGGTGTTGTCGTGCACATATTGATCCATGTCGCCGTCGAGAACCTTGAGCGCGTTGGTGAACTGCTTGTTCCCGCTGCCACCGGGGACCTCACCATCCTGGATTCCGCACAGCTCGTTGTACTGCTGCCAGAGGTCGGTCTCGAGGATCTCCGCCGCCGCCAGGAACCGCAGGATCGCCGCGTCCCCGGTCGTGAGAGTTCCCTTACCGAATGCCTCAGGCGCGCTCGAAAGGACGGTCGCGCCCAGCACTCCAAGTCCAGCGCCCTTGATGAACGACCGCCGGCTCGACGCGCGTTCGTTTGATTGCATGGTGACTCCTCTCCGGTCTGGGACGTGCAAGTTAAGACGCCGCGTACCGGCCGGTGTTTCCCGGGACCTCGAAAAAAATCTCGAGGCGCGGTTGTCAGCGCCCGATTGCCTGCGGGAAGTTGAAGTAGTGGTGCGGATCGACGGCGCGCCTGATCGCCTGCAGGCGCCGGTAGTTCGAGCCGTAGTAGGCGGTCTGCCAGTTCTTGAGGCTGGGATCGGTGTAATTGAAATACGCGCCACCGGTCACGTACGGGCGCATCTGAGCGAATGTCGAGCTCAACCAGGAGCCGCCGCCGTTGTAGCTCAGGTACTGCATGCAGCAGCAGCACGTTCCGGTGCACGAACGCGGTCGCCGCAGGTTTGACCCGATTGATCGCACCCCCGTAGGAGTCGAACAGGATCGCGCCGCTACCCGGGAGGTTCGCGCGGGCTTCGGTGGCGCGCACAAGCGCCTGGCGCGCTGCTGCGGGCAGTGGTTTGGACACGTAGTCGGACTTGGCCTGGAAGCTCTCGCGCTGGAGGGTCCCGCCGGGTCGGGTGCCTTGCGTGTGGCAGGCGGTCATCGAGATGTGCGAGCAGCCCGCCCACATGAGCTGGGCCTGGAGGTAGCCGAAATCGCCGGCCGACACGTGAGCCCCGCCGACGCCGGTCAGCGGTCCGAGCAGCCCGCCCAGATCGCTGGCGGGCCCGAAGTACTGACCGCTGACGTTCACCGACGTGCTGCCGCCGCCGCCGTTGAGATGGAAGATCGACGTGAGCTTCGACTGCGCGTGGGGCGCCCAACCAAGCCAGGCGGCGAGCGCCTCGGCGGCCTCCGACCATGGCCACGAGACGATGAATCCGGCGACCGTCCGCGGCACCGGGTGAACGCGGAACGTGAAGCTCGTCACCACGCCGAAGTTCCCGCCACCGCCGCCGCGGAGCGCCCAGTAAAGATCCGGATTGCTGCTCGCGCTCGCGGTGCGCAGCCGTCCATCGGCGGTCACGATCTGCGCGCTCAGGAGGTTGTCCGCGGTCAGGCCGAACTGCCGGCCGGCGAGACCCATCCCGCCGCCGATGGCGTGACCGGCGATGCCGACCGACGGACACGATCCGGCGGGGATCGTCAGCCCGTGGGCGGCGAGCGCCGCGTACACGTCGATCAGCTGCGACCCCGCGCCGATCGTCGCCGTGCGCTTGGCGACGTTGACGGTGATGCCGCGCATGTTGCGCAGGTCGAGCACCATGCCGCCCGACAGGGTCGAATACCCGGCGTAGCTATGGCCGCCGGACCGCGCCCGCAGGGGCACCGCGTTCGCGACCCCCCAATTCACCGCGGTCACGACGTCCGCTGCGTCGAGCGGGCGCGCCACGAGGTTCGGTAGGACCGCGTCGAAGCGCTCGTTGTATACATGAGCGGCCGCTGAGAACCCCGGCACGCCGCGTCTGATCACCTGCCCTCGGATCGGCGGCCCGGGTCCCGCGCCGGCGGCTCGCGCTATGCGCCCGGCACTGGTCCCGTACGCGAGCGCCAAACCAGCCGCACCCGCGCCGGCGAGAAAGCCACGTCGATCGATCGGACCATCCACGGCGAGCCCCTTTCTCTTCCCAGCGGCGCGCTGATCTTCTCAGATCGGGCGGACCGGGTTCAAGGCCCCCTGGAGCACCGCGACCCGCGCTTGCGAGCGCGCAGCTCGCACGTATCCCCCGACACCACGGCGGTTTGTCCTCTGGCCGGCCGTCGCTCGTGACCCCGGTATACCTACCAAGCGTCCGGTAGAATTTCTGCGCCACCGGTCTACCTCAGTCGGCGCTGACGGCGCTGCCCGAAAGGACGAACATGCTCGGAAAGCTTGATGTATTCCACGTAGGACTCGTGGTCGAGGACATCGAGGTCGCGATGGACACGATCGGCGAGAACCTCGGAATCTCCTGGGCGCCTGTGCAGCGTCGGGTCCAGCGGGTGCGTACCGGATCGGGAGAGGCGCGCGACGAGCCCCTCATCTTCACGTACTCCGCCGACGGCCCGCCCCACGTCGAGCTGATCCAGAGCGAGCCCGGCTCAGTGTGGGCGGTTACCCCTGCCGACTGCCTGCATCACATCGGTGCGTTCGTCGACGACATCGCCACTCCGCCGGGACCCGGTATGTCGCTCGAGTTCGGTGGCGGGCACGGCGCCACCCCGGCGGGCTTTGCGTATTACACCTCGCCGAGCGGGTTCCGGGTGGAGCTCGTGGAGGGACGGCGGCGGGAGCAGTTCGCGGCGTGGTTCGCAGGCGGCGACCTCGCAGCCGCGCGATCGGCGGCGGATGAGGGGACGCCGTGATCGACCTGAGCCGGCTTTCTCTCAGGAGGTCTTGGGCTCGCCGCCCTCGAGCTCGGGCGGAAGCGCCTTGGGTCCGTCCGGATACATGAACGCGAGCGTCTCAGTGGTCATCTCGAGCGTGTTGGCCGCCTCCCGCGGCGCCCCGACGATCAGCCACAGCTGTTCGTCATCGGTGTCGTTGAAGATTTGGCGAACCGTGTCCGGGTCGACGAGCACGGCGCTCAGTCTCGTCAGCGTGAGGAGCTCGCCCCCGACGCGGATCCGCCCGCCGCCCTCGAGCAGGACGTACAACTCGGTCGTCTGTGCGTGCCGATGGCGCGTGGACGCCTGACCCGGCGCCAGTCGCCACAGCCGCGCGCCGAGGTTCTCGGCTTCGAGTTGCTTGCCGAGGTCCGTGTTCAGCACGCCCATCTGGTTGGACGGGCGCCAAAACGCCTCCTCGGCCGTCAACACGCGATAGCTCATTCGTATCTCCTTCCGAACGCGATTAGATTTTGTGTCGCCGAGCGAGTTCTCCGAGCCGCCAGCGCCGGCGGTTCGCGAACCCCGAGGGGAGTATCGCCAGCGAGCTCGACCCGATGCTGTTCGGTTGTCACCCGTGATCCACAAATCCCGCCCAGATCATCCCTGGACAGGTCGGGACGTCCGCGGGAGACTTTGTCGGTGCATGACCCAGGAGCATCCCGTCGGCATATAGCCCGCGTCCTGAACGCTGCGTACGCCGATGGGTTGCTCAGCGAGGAGACGTTCGTTCGCCGATTGGACAGGCTGTTCGGCGACCGTCTGATCGATCCGCTGCGGCTGATCGGAGATCTCAACCTTCGCAGCGTCCCGAGCCGCTGGCGGCAGAGGTTTCGAGGCGTGGCCGCCGCGACCGTCGGCACGCTGCGGTTGACGCGATCAGACCTACCCGAGCAGAAGGCGGTCTTGCTGGCGCTCGACTGGAACGGCTGCCAGAGCGAGCTCCTGCTCGGACGCCACTCCGGTTGCGACATCGTCCTCGCGAGCATGTCGGTGTCTCGACGGCATGCCAGCCTGATCTTTCGCGACGGCAACTGGGTGATCTGCGATCTCGATTCCACGAACGGCACGAAGGTGAACGGTGCCCGCGTCGGCCGGTGCCGCCTCCAACCCGGCGACCGGGTGATGTTGGGAGACACCGCCGTGGAAATCGACTGAGCGCCGGGGGCCCGTCCGCGCTGATCCCGGGACCGGGGTCGCCCAGCTGATTACCAGCCGTCCCGCTGACTTTCTTAGTGCCTCGCGAGCACCCGCTCGATCTCCGCGGCCACACCGGCGGCTCGAGGATGTGCGCTCGACTTGAGCATCGCCAGCGTGTCGGGCGTTCCTCCGTACGCGTGGAGCCTCGCCGCGGCATCCGCGCCGGCATCCAAGAGCCGGGCGGTGATCTCGGCGGCGTTGGCGGGAACAACCTGGCGACGGATCTCGACCCCGTTGGCGGCCGTGTAGTGCAGCAGCGTGGCGCGGTGGCCGTAGCCTGACCGACGACTGATGAGGTCGGGGGCGTCCACCAACAGCCGATCCAGCTGTTCGATCCGACCGAGTACGACCGCATCCACGGCGAGCTCAAAGATCGGATCGCACTCACCCCCCACGATCGACCACGACTCGAATCCGTGGTCGCGGGCGACGATCAGGCGCGCGTCTCGCAGCGACAGCGACCCCATCGATCGTAGATCGTCGTATGCGCCCTGGCCCTGAGACCGCCAGCGTGGGGCCTCGAGCCAGTTGCTCACGAGCACCTCGGCAGCGCGCTCGCGGGCAGCGTGTGCTGCGCTCACGGCGTCGGCGAACGCAGAGAGTTGCGCCCCGATCGCCGGCCCCGCACGCAAGCCACTCCGATCCCACAGTGCTCGAACCGCGGCCACGTCCGGCGCGACATACACCGCCGGCTCGCTCATGACCGAAGTCTGTCACGCTCGATTCCGTCCAGTCCGACCTGCCAGAGGGTGATGCGTCGTCCCCGCCGCGTCGATAAGGCGCTCAAGCTGTCGGGGCCACTTGAACTCCCCGATGGCCGGCCCCACGCTCAACGGTGTAGACCACCGGCGCGATCCGCTCGGCGATCATGATCGTCGTGGGGTTCAGCGCCACCGAAGGAACGACCGGCATGATCGATGCATCGACGACACGAAGTCCGTCGATCCACTTCGCGGCGCCTTGCGAGTCCACGACCGCCCACGGGTCCTCGGGGCCGCCCATCGACGCCGTCGCGGTTGGGTGGCCGTAGGAAGCCAGGTTGGAAGCGATCACATCTGCGAGCTGGGCCATGTCGTTGCCAATCGCGGATGTCGCTCGGCCGGGCGCGCATCGCCACCGTGGCGTTCACGGCCGAGCCGCCGCCGAGAGCCTTGCCGCGCGGGGCCGCGATCTCCGGGGAGGCAGGTCCACCGCGAGCGGTGAGGCCCCAATCATGCTCGGGGTTGCCCGGCACGTGGGCGGCGCCCCGTAGATCGTCTGGATAGCCATCATCGCCGTAGGCTGTGCCTGCCTCGAGCAGGAGGATCGAGCGGGTTGGATCTTCGCTGAGACGACTGGCGAGGACGCCGCCGGCTGAGCCTCCTCCGACAATGAGTACGTCGGCGCGACCGGCGCGACCGTTGCCGATATCGGACATGGATCTCGTCTCCGCGGGTCGATAACTCGCAGCCGAATCGTCGCCACCGCGGGTGACGCGTCATCGTCAGATCCCGGTGATTCAACAGTTGTCAGCCATCGCGAATTCGCCCGGGAGCCCGGACTAAGGGAGTCGACGTTCGAGCTGTGTGCGTGATTTGACGTCGAGCTTGCGGAACGCCTTGCGAAGGTGATACTCGACGGTGCTTGTGCTGATGAACAGCTGAGCGGCGATTTCTCGATTGGTGTGTCCGTCCGCCGCCAGGCGCGCAACCTGCGTCTCCTGGGGCGTGAGTTGGTCGAGTGTGTCCACGGTTCGTTTGCGGGCACGCTCGCCTGTCGCCAGCAGCTCGCGTTCGGCGCGGCGGGCGAACGCCTCGGCGCCCATGCTGGTGAACGCCTCGAGCGCGGTGCGCAAGCGCTTTCGGGCGTCGAGGCGGCGGTGTTCGCGGCGCAGCCACTCCCCGTAAAGAAGGTGTGTCCGGGCGAGCTCGAGCCGCAGACGGGTACCGGATAGGTTCGCGATCGACCGGCGGTATAGGCTCTCGGCGACCTCGCCCTCGCTGAGCAACGCGCGCACACGCATTTCGATTCCGGTCGCCCACCCGGATCCAAGCACGCGGGTCCGCTCCGAAAGCCAATCCAGGGCAAACTCGAGCATCGCCCGGTCAGCCGTCCTGGATGCCGCCTCGGCCAGCTCGGGCACCAGCAACGATCCGTACCCGATCGGATCCGGCTGCAACGCTTCCCAGGCTGCATCGCGCGCGGCCTCATGTCGGCCGAGGCCGTTGTAGAGCACGGACCTCGCGTAGTTGTTGGACGTCCACCGCCGTGTGGCCGCCTCTTCCGAGGTCGCTTCGATCAGCTCAGACGCGTGCGCCTCGTCGCCGCGCCAAGCAGCAAGAATCATCGGGGCGTTCACGAGCGCTGGATTTCCGGTCGCCTCGGCGATCAAGCGTGCTTCGTCGATCATCAGCGTGGCCACGCTCAACTCGCCGCCGAGCATGTGGCTCCTCGCCAGGAAGCTGAGCGCGAACTGCAGGTGCACGAGCGCGCCAGTGTCACGAGCGACCTGCACCTGGCGAGCGGCGAGGAGATGCAAAGCCTCGCCGTCCCACATCTCGAGCGCGACTATGTTGCTGTTTCTACCGCTGGAGAGCGAGAGCCATCGACCGACATCCTCGTTTGGGACGTCGACCGCGAGCAGAAGCTCGAGAGCCCGAGCGAATGTCGGCGCGGCCGCTGCGTAACTGTCGGTCAAGCGGATCGCGAACGCGTCGAGCAGGACGTCAACCGCCCGTGGCGGAACGGTGCCGGGTGGCGCCGCCCGCGCGGCGGCCGCGACCGCCGGCGCGCCGCCGACTACTTCAATGTCGCTGGCCATGGCGCCCCCGAGCGCCTCGAGGTACGTCTCGCGCGCCAACTCGGGGTCGACTGGCTCAAGCCGTCTCGCGGCGCTCAGAAACAGGCGGCCGGCGTCGCCGCCGCGCCGCTGCTCCAACGCGATCTGGGCTCGCAAGAGGTCGACCCGAGCGTGCCCGAGCTCGTCGAGCAGACCGGCCTCGACGCCTACCAATAGCCCAAGCGCTGCCTCCAGATCGCCGGCATCGCGCTTCGCGGCAGCGGCCGCAAGCAGGCGCTGCGCGCGGCGCGTGGACTCGGGTGTAAGCGCGGCGGCACGGTCGAGGAAGGCAGCCACAGCCGCCAGCCCGCCGCGCGCCTGCGCCCGCTTAGCGGAACGCTCGAGCTCTGCGGCGACGTCCTCGTCGGGGGTGACGGTGGCCTGCGCGCGGTGCCAGGCGCGCCGATCCGGGTCGACTTCTGGATCGGTCGCTTCCGCGAGGGCGCGGTGCACCTCGCGTCGCTCGTTCAGACCCGCGGCTCCGTAGACAGCCGAACGAACCAGTGGATGCCGGAACACCACTCGGGGAGACAGCGCCAACAGCTGCTCCGATTCGACGGTGTGCGCAGCCGACTCGGGGATCCCGAGCCGCTCGGCCGCCCGCCACACCAGCGCCGGATCGCCCACCGGGTCGGCCGCCGCCACGAGCAGCAAGCGCCGCGCATCGTATGGAAGCCTCGCCAGCCGTCGCGTGTAGCCCTCCTCGATGCTGGCGGACAGAGGCACCGCGGCCGGCAGCCCAAACCCACCCGCGAGCTGCGTCGGGCTCAACCCGTTCGGCAGCTCTAACAGGGCGAGCGGGTTCCCGCGGGTCTCGGCAACGATCCGCTCCAGCACGGGCTCATCCAGCCGAGCCGGCAAGACCGACTCCAACAGCGCCCGCGCGTCACGACGCCCTAAGGGCGGGACGTGGAGCTCCGGCAAACCAGCGAGCGCGTCGCCCGGCTCACGTGTCGCGAACACGAGCGCGATCTTCTCCGCCAGGAGACGACGCGCAACAAATGCCAGAGTCCGCGCGGACGCACTGTCGAGCCACTGCGCGTCATCCACGATGCATACGAGCGGCAGCTCCTCCGCGGCCTCGGCCACTAGGCCGAGGACCGCCAGTCCGACCAGAAACCGATCCGGCGTGGGGTGGGCGGGCGGGTGGGTGGAGCCGTCAATCAGTCCGAACGCGACGCCAAGCGCGTCGTGCTGGGGCTGCGGGAGGCGCTCCATGAGCTCGAGGAACGACGAGCACAGCTGTTGAACCGCCGCGAATGGGAGCTCCATCTCCGCCTCGACCCCGACGGTCCGGGCGATCCGAAACTCGCGCCGAGCCTCGGCCGCGTACTCGAGGAGGGCGGTCTTGCCGACGCCCGCTTCGCCATGCACCACCAACACGCCGCCGCGCCCGCCGCGTACGCCGTCCAGCAGCCGGTCGAGCACCTCGCGCTCGCGTTCACGGCCGAGCAACTGCCGTCCTGACGAGAGAACCGGTGGCGACATTCCACCTAAGCATGACTCAGCACAACGCTCGGGTCACGGACTAAGGATTCAAGGATTCGAACGCCGTGCAGCGGCGCAACGATGCCACGGCCATGGAGAGCAACGACAAAGCGAGTGCTCCAGTGAGCACAGCCGAGAGGGCGACTGAGGAACTTGCCGACACGCGCCCGAGCATCGCCGACGCGCTTCCGGACTGTGCGCCGATCCCCGGGTCGGCCCTCGGCCCCGCGCTCAACGAGCAGGGGTACTACGTCGGGCGAGTCGAGGGGAACCTCTACTGGGTCACGGACGGGACCTACCAATCCGCCTTCCTGACGACGTCCGATGGCGTGGTCCTGTTCGACGCGCCTCCCACGCTCGGTCACAACATCCAGCGGGCCGTGAACGACATCGCCGCCGCCAACGGCGTCAGCAACAAGGTGGCGCATCTCATCTATTCCCATCACCACGCCGATCACGCCGGCGCGTCCTCGCTGTTCGGCCGAAACATCACCCGCATCGGGCACGAGGAGACGCGGAAGCTACTGCTCCGTGACGACGACCCCGCGAGGCCCCCACCAGAAGAGACCTTCCAGGACCGCCGCACCCTCGAAATCGGCGGCGAGCGCATCGAACTGGCCTGGCACGGCTCCAATCACTCGGCGGACAACATCTTCATCCATCTGCCCGACCACGACGCGCTCATGCTCGTCGACATAGTCAACCCAGGCTGGGCGCCGGTCTGCCAGAGCAACCTCACCGGGGATGTGCCCGGCTACATCGAGGCGCCGGATACCGCGCTCACCTACGCGTGGAAGCATTTCATCGGCGGCCACATGGGCCGGCTTGGGAGCCGCGAGGACATCGCGACGCATCGTCGGTACATGGCCGACATCGCGGACAGCTCACGGAAGGCGTTGGACACCGTCGATCCCGCTCCATATTTCGTGAAGTACGGTGAGAACACCTGGGCCGCGGTGAACGGCTATCTGGACGCGGTTACGGTGGCCGCCGCGGCGCCCGTCATCGAGAAATACACCGGCGTTCTGGCGGCCGCCGACGTCTTCACCGCCAGCACCACATTCCACGTTACGCAATCGATCCGCCTCGACCGCGGCTACGGGTCCCACGTTCACCCGTGAGCCCGGCGACGAACAGCGGTGCGGCCGTCAACGATCTCAGACCGATGCTCAAATCCCGATCATCGTCGGGAGCACGCGCCCCTGCCGAATTCGTACTGCCGTCGGCGAGTGGGCTTACGAGATCGGACTGCAGCGCGACGACCCCCATTTCGAACTGCCGGACGTATTCAGCTTCGAGCCGCCCTGTCGCACTACTCGTAGCGGAGAAAATCGATCCCGTTGCGTGCGGGTCGCCAGGGTCCGCCCGCAGGTTGACCCTCGCTGTTCACGGAGTTCCGTGACTTCACGCACTTCAGTCCGACCGGCCTGCAGGAGCAGAGCCTCAACACCATGCTCGACCACCGTGTCGCGTGGAGCGGCGCGATGCGACCTCTAAGAGGTCCAAGCGCCGAATCAGTCGTCGCCGCAAGCGGCGAATCGAAGACCACCACGGCCACACAAAGGAGATAGACGATGAACAAGGATCTGGGAGTCTGGAGGAGTGAAGACTGCGCCCTGGTGCTGATCGACTACCAGAAGGAGATGTTCGAGGTCATTCGCTCGGAGACGAGCGCCGACCTGGTCGAGCTCAACGTCCGCCTCTTGGCCAAGACCGCCAAGGCGTTCGACATGCCGATCGTGCTGTCGACCGTGGGGGTCGGGTACGGCTTGAACGGACCGACGCTTCCCTCGATTCTGTCTGAACTGGAGGGCATCGAGCCGATCGACCGGTCGTCGATGAACGCTTTCGAGGACCAGGCGTTCCGTGCGGCGGTGGAGGCGACCGGGCGCAAGCGCCTGGTCATCGGTGGACTGCACACCGAGATCTGCCTCACCTTCGCGACGGTCGAAGCGCTTAAGAACGGTTACGACGCACAGATTGTGACCGACGCCGTCGGCGGTCGCTCCCAGACCGCGCACCGCACGGGGATCGAGAGACTGTCGCACGCCGGCGCCGTGCCGAGTACGGCGCTCGCGGTCAACACCGAGCTCTTCCGCGACTGGGCAGGCCCGCTCGCAGGCCCGGCCCTGGAGGTCATCCACTGGTACTTCAGGGAAGTCCCGAAGCTGACCGAAGAAGTCGGTGTGGCAGAGGCGGAGAAGCTCGCCGCGCAAGGCCAAGGAGTACGCTGAATGTCCGGCCGGCTCTCCGGAAAAGTGTGCCTCATCACGGGCACGGGCGGAAGCATGGGCCGCGCAACGGCCCTGGCGTTCGCTCGCGAGGGAGCGTCGGTCATCGGGGGCGACGTGAGCATCGATGCTGCGCAGGCCACCGTTGAGATGGTTCACGGCGAAGGCGGAACGATGGTCTCCATGCAGCCGTGCCGTCTCAGCGAGCCGGCCGACTGTCGTGCGCTGGTCGAGTTGGCGGTGAGTACGTTCGGGCGGGTCGACGTGCTGTTCAACCTCGCGGCGATGTCGTACTTCAACTGGCTCGAAGAAATCACCGACGACGAGTGGGATCACGCGCGCCGGGACGAGGTCGACCTGGTCTTCTATCTCACCCGGGCGGCGTGGCCGCACCTGAAGGCCAGCCGCGGCGTGGTCGTGAACATGGCGTCCCTGAACGCGTCGCTCAGCTTCAAGATCCTCCCCTCGCTGGCCCACACGACGAACAAGGCCGGAATCATCGGGATGACGCGACAGCTGGCGATGGAGGGGCGAGAGCATGGGATCCGCGCCAACTCGATCTCCCCTGGCCTGATCGAGAGCAATGCGACGCTAGACCAGCTCAAGGACCCGGAGTGGGCGAGCGCTATGGTCGGCAAGACGCTCCTGGGTCGTCTCGGGCGGCCGGAGGAAGTAGCGAACGTCGCGCTGTTCCTGGCCTCAGACGAGAGCTCGTACGTCACCGGCGTCGATATCGTCGTGGATGGCGGGATGAAGGTGTGGTGACTACTTCAGCCATGACCAGAGAGACTGACAGAGCACAGCGCATCACAGGTGTCGCCGACCCCGACGCACGCGAGTTCCTGCACAAGGCGGATCCCGTGCTCGCGCGGGTGATCGATGCTCATCCGGATTTCCATCCGCGGGCTTGGATCAATGAACTTCCCCCGCTCGACGCGTTCGGGACGCTGGTCTTTCAGGTCATCGGCCAACAGCTGTCGGTCAGCGCGACACGGACGATTCTGGCCCGCCTGCAGGAGCGCTTCGGAGGGCACGTGCCGTCGCCCGCGGAGCTGCTCGCGGCAGACCCGCAAGAACTACGCGCCAGCGGCATGTCGACGCGTAAGGGCGCGACCCTCCGGGCACTCGCCGAGCGTTTCGTCGACGGACGCCTGAGCGACGACGCGCTGGACCGCATGACGGACGACGAGATCGAGGCGGCTCTTACCGACGTGCCCGGAATCGGCCCGTGGACGGCACACGGCTTCCTGATCTTCGCTCTAGATCGACCCGACGTCCTGCTCTCGGGCGACCTCGCACTGCGGCGCGCGGTCGAGCGGGCCTACGGATTCGACCACCTTCCAACCGAAGACGAGATGGTCGGGGTGGCGGACCGCTGGCGACCGTACCGAAGCCTCGCTGTGGGCTACCTGTTCGCATCCGAGTTCGAGAAAGGAACGTAATGGAAGCAGCCAATCGAAACCCCGTTGGAATCATCGGCGCCGGCCGCATCGGGCAGGCGATGGCGCGGACCGCGCAGCGGGCCGGCCGCCCGGTCGTAATCGCCAACAGCCGAGGCCCGGAAACGCTGACCTCAGTCGTCTCCGCGCTCGGCGATCGCGTATCGGCTGGGACGGTGGAGCAGGCAGCGGCGGCCCCGATCGTGGTCATCGCGGTGCCCTGGGCCAATGTCCGCGACGCGCTCAGCGGACTCGAGTGGAGCGGTCAGATCGTGATCGACGCGACCAACGACTTCGATCCGAGCGACCTTAACGGCAGGACCTCGAGCGAGGTCGTCGCCGACCTCGTTGCCCCGGCTCGCGCTGTCAAGGCAGCGAACACGCTCGCCGCGGCCGTGCTCGCCTCAGATCCTTACGAGGCCGGTGGGAAGCGAGTGATCTTCCTCTCGAGCGACGACGTTGACGCCAAGTCCGACGTGCGGGCGTTGTTCGAGGATGGGGGCTTCTCCACGATCGACCTCGGCGGCCTGGGGAGGGGCGGCGAGATGCAACAGGTCCACGGGCCACTCGCGGGGGTCAACCTGGTCCGTCTTCCTTGAGCCCGCCGGGACGGGCACCGTCGCCAGCATGGCCAGCGTGACGACGACCCCGGTGCGAGCATCCCGCCTGGGCGATTTCAACAGACGTTTCGTCCGCCACGGATCTACTGCGTCGTCACGCCCTTCTAGCCACGCTCGATCGCGCGGCAACGAGCAAGGTGACGATCATCTCCGCGCCGCCGAGGAGCGGTAAGACATCGCTTCTACGTGCGTGGTCTGACCGCTCGAGCGAGGATCGTCGGGTCGCCTTCGTGTCGGTGCCGCGCAACCAGCAGGATGCCCAGCAGTTCTGGCTTGCCGTTCTGGACGCGATCCGCGAGCGGTCCTCACCGGATCATGGTGATTCTGGGTCGGAACCTCCGCGCCCGGCCGGCGACGCGCCTCGACTCAGCCACGAGCGACGGTCATCCGCGACGCCTGCAGCACCGGCGACCCTCCTCGGCCACATAATCCGGCTCAAGTTCGCGCGCGGGCAGGCTTCGGGCGCGCAGTCGACGGTCCTCCAGTGAGTTGACGTGGAACACACGAACAGCCCGCCCGCGAGGACGAGCCGCCCGACCTCCGTGAACACCGCACGCTGACCCCATCAGGAAACATGTGCATCGCGACGTTGGACATGACCGCGTCGAAGCTCCCATCGCGGAAGGGAAATCGCTCAGTCACGTCGGCCACCAAGAACCTGGCGAGGGACCCGAACCTGGCCTGCGCCTGCCCGATCGCCTCGCCCGACAGATCGATCGCGGTGACCGAGTAACCCTCTTCGGCCAGCCGGGCCGCGTCGTTGCCCGTTCCGCAGCCGAGCTCCAGGATCGTGCATACGCCCCCTGCCGCAGCGGGACCAGGAACGGCCCGGTCCACAAGCCTGCCCAGTTAAGGTCATTGCCAGACTCCAGCCGCTACCGGAAGAACTGATCCCAGAACTCAACACCTGCATGGACCACGTGGCCACTCTCTGCCAGGCACGGCTGCGAACGCGACGCGGTTCGGCCGCCTAAGAGCGCCGAGGCAAGTGTTTCGGCTCGCTCAGGGAGCGTGCGCGGGACCGTCCGGAGGTCGTCGATGCTCACGTACTCGATTGGCCTCGGTCGGCGGGTCCGACCCACGAGCCCGTCGGACGTCGCCTTTCGCGCTCCGGTGACGTGAAGAGCGGCGGCGTCCACATCCACCACCTGGTGTGGGTGCGCCTCGGGGACGCTTGCTCGTCGGAGGAGGGTCGCTCATCGCTCGATGCGGTGGTCGTCGCGTCGGGGTTCGCCGCACTGGTCGTTGTCGGCACGAATCCGTTTGGGCTGGACGATCCAGTTTCGATCTCCGGCACGGCGGTCCTCCCGTCGCGCCCGCCGGTGGCAGCACCGCATCGCCGATCTCGTGGCCGGCGCCCCCGCTCCGGAGGGACGTGCCGCGGCTGCAGCCCGCCCCGCCGGCGAGAACGATTCGTACGGCTGGCCTTCGGCCCCCAAAGCGGGTCGCCGACGACAATTCGAAGCCCCCCGACGCCGAGGCCTGGTGCTCGCGCGGGGGAACGAGCGCGGCATCATCGAGCGCGCAACGAGGCCGACGGCCGGTCGCCGGCAGGACATGGATGTCCCGCCGGCCAGTCCGGATGAGATCAGGCCACGGAACTCGCGGCTGGCACGGACCGCGCCGCCTGGGTGATCAGGCTCGCGACGGCGGACGGCTGAGAGACGTAGATGGCGTGGCTGCCGGACACCTCAGTCGTCCTCGCGCCGGCTCGCTCGGCCATCGTCCGCTGTAGGGGCGGTGGGATCATCCGGTCCTCGGTCGTGACCAGGTACCAGCTCGGCTTGCTCCGCCAAGCGGGATCGGTGACCATCCCGTTGAGCGCCTCGACGCCCCAGGGGACCTGCGAGTCGGCCATGAACGCCGCGTCCCGCGCCGGGACATCTGCGGCGAATGCATCTGCGAACTTCTCGCGTTCGAGGAACAGGAACCCGTCCTGCGGCGGCAGGATCGGCGGCACCGGCCCGTCCGGCGGCAGATCCGCGAGCAGGGAGCTGACCGACTCACCCTGATCGGGCGCGAACGCGCAGATATAGACCAGCCCAGCGACCGAATCGTGCGTGCCGGCCTCGCTGATCACGGCCCCGCCGTAAGAGTGGCCGACGAGGATCGTCGGGCCGTCCTGCAGGTCGAGCACGTTGGTCGTGGTCTTGACGTCGCCTCGAGCGACAGCGTCTGGTTCTGCACGACGCTCACGTTGAAGCCGTCGGCTGTCAGCAGGTCGTAGACGCCCTGCCAGCCGGATCCGTCCACGAAACCCCCGTGGACGAGGACAACATTGCGTGGTTCAGACATGGTTGTATCTCCGTCTTGTCGATGGTGGGCTTGACGCGCCGTCAGCGACACTACGGCCGACCTTCGCAGGTGTCTTTCGGGAGAACGACTGGGCCGCTTACGTCATTTGACTGGGCGCTGGCCCCCCATTGGCGGGCGGCTGAGCGGTCTGATCTGCCGGCTCGGGCTCGGCGATCGCCGCCAGCGCATCGCTGAGCGCGGCGCGGGACGTGATCCCAAGCTTGGGATACAGCTGGTAGAGGTGGGTTGCGACCGTTCTGTGGGAGAGGAACAGACGCTCTCCTATCTGCTTGTTGGTCAGTCCCTGAGCGGCGAGTTGGGCGATCTCCAACTGCTGCGGCGTCAGCGATACGGCGCCGTCTGCCGGCGACCTGCCCGTAGCGGTGCCGGCCGCGCGCAGCTCGCTGGCGGCCTTCTCCATCCACGGTCGAGCGCCGAGGAGGCGGAAGCCGTCGTGGGCCCGTCCCAGATGGACACGAGCCTCGCCGGTGGCACGCGCGCGCCGGAGGTATTCGCCGTAGACGAGGAGGATTCGAGCGTGCTCGAACGGCCATCGGCTGATCTCCGGGTTGCTGAGCACTCGCTCGAAGTGCGCCCGCTTCAGATCGTCGGGCGCGGTCATGGCCGCGGCCGCTTGCGTTGCTACCGCGAGGCGCGGCGAGATCTCCGCCACGCGCGCCCGGTTCAGTGCCTCGACGTGCGCTTCCGCCTCGGCCCCGCGGTTCGCACGGATCGCTGCCTCCACGAGATCGGTGATCAGCCAAAGCGCGTGCGGCGCGTGAGAGGCCAGCACACCGGGCGGGCTGATCGCGGAGGCATGCTGAAACGCGCTCTCGTACTCCCCCTGGCCGAGCGCGAGGATCGTTTGCACATGCGCGGCGTAAGTCAGAATCGCCCCAGCGCCTCGCGGTTTAGCCCACTGCGTCATCGCATCGCTCAGCCCCAAGCGGCGGCACCGTCGCCGCGAGCGGCCGCGACCAGCGCCCGCAGGAACACACCGGGCCAGCTCAGCACGCGGTAGCCGTACTCATCGCACAGACCCAAGCCCTCGCCGACGACGGCGTCTAGCTCGTCCCACTGACCACTGAAGTAGGCGTCGTTGCCGAGCAAGAGGAGCGCCTCGATCGCCGATGTGATCGCAGCTCCTTGACGCCCCATCTCGACAACGCGGCGCAGAGCCGGCCGGCATCCAGGCAGCCGGTCGACATACGCAGCGGCGCGCGCGACGCGGACCGCCCGGGCGGGCGTGGGCTCCGTCCTCAGGCGGTCGATCTGCCGATCAAGGCGCGCGAAGGTCGCCTCGTCCGCACGCACCGGGTCGCCGAACGTCTGGACCACGATCTCCAGCAGCTCCGGTGGGCGCGGATCGAGTCGAGCAAGCGCCGCATGAAGCGGTGAGAACAGTTCCGGGCGGCCACCGAAGAAGCAGATGCCCAGCAGGTTGTAGAGCGCCTCATGCAGCTGCTTGTTACGCGCGTCGGTGGGATCAGGGACGCTTTCGATCGCTCCGACCAACAGCCGTTGCGCGAGGTCAATCTCGCCGTCACCGTTCAGCAGGTAGTAAGCGCCCGCGACCGCCCCGGCGAACGCGCCGGCGTGCTCAGGATCCGACCGGCGCGCTTGCTCCAACAGCTCCGGGACGCGCGCTAGATCGCCGGTGACGGTCGCCCCGAGGTAGGCAGCCTCGGCCAGCCGGACGCCACGCGGCTCTCCAGACGGGCGAGTTCCGCCGAACGGAGCAGCTCCGCGATGGCAGCCACCGCGTCACCACGCCGAAGATGTTGATGCGCGACCTGCTGAAGCAGCGCAGCAACATGCTCGTCCGGCTCGACCGCGGATTCAGCCAGATGCCAAGCAAGGCGCTCCGGATCGTCTCGTCGTCGCTCGGCCAAGACCTGGTGCGCTTGGCGACGCTCGCTGCTCGGTGAGCGCTCGACGATCGCCGAGCGGACCAGCGGATGATAAAAGGCAAGCCGGCCCGTGGTGTCTTCGACGTACGCCAGACGCGCACGCTCCGCAGGCCCGAGCGCCTCGAGGCCATCGCCGTCCGGACTTAGCACGGCAAGATCTCCCGTCCCATCGAGGACGGCAAGCAGCAGGACATTGCGTGTCGCGACCGGTAGATGATCGATTCGGCCAGCAAAGAGCCGCTCGAGTCGCTCTGTCAGCGGCAGCACCCGTGGAAGCACGCCATTCGTCCCGCCTCGGATGTTCAAGGCGATTGGCAGCTCAAGCAGCGCGAGCGGATTGCCTTGAGCCTCGGCCAGCAAGCGACCGCGCGCATGCAGCGTGAGGCTCGGGAACCGCGCTTGCAACAGAGCCTCAGCCTCTGACTGGGACCGTGGCTGGACCTGGTACGCGTCCAGGCCGCCACGGTCGAATGGCGTGCGTTCACCGGTGCGCATCGAGGCGATCAGCGCGATGCGCGTGCCCGCCACCCGCCGCGCGACGTAGGCAAGCACGGCGGCGCTCGCCCGGTCCAATCAGTTCACATCGTCAACGATCACGAGAACCCGCTCAACCGCGGCGAGGCCGGACAGCAGCCTTAGCGTGGCGATCGCGACGCCATGCTCCTCTGATGCTGTTCCGTGCGTGAGGCCAAGAGACACGTGGAGCGCTCGCTGGTCGATCTCGTCGAGCTCGGCCAACTGGCCGAGCACCGGCTGCAGAAGCTGGCCCAGCCCCGCAAAGCTCAACGCGGCCTCGAACTCTGCCCCCGCGGCGCGGAGCACCCGCGCGCCACCCCGCCTCGCCTCGCGGGCGACCGCATTGAGCAACGCTGTCTTGCCAACGCCGGCGTCACCTGTCACCAGGAGAGCGCCCCCGTCCTCAGCTGCCTCCACCACGAAGCTCCGCAGGAGCGAGACGTCGCGGTCACGCCCGACGAGCTGGTGGGGTGAGATCGGCACTACGGAATCCTCGTCGAAGACCCTACTCGCGAGCGGCCGGCGACGGCCAGCAACCAACCCGGCCCTGCGCCGCCGCCAGCACCGCCGTGTCGCACAAAGGACGGGCACCGGTCCTCTTGGGAGAGGATCCGTAGGCTGGAGAGGCTGTACCGACCGCAAAGCAATCGCTGGCCACTACTGAGGAGGCTGCAGATGGAGACCTGGGATGCCATCACTGCTCGGCGCAACGTCCGCGAGTTCGCCGATCGAGTGATCCCCGACGCCGACCTCGATCGGGTGCTCGAGGCTGGCCGGATCGCGCCCTCATCGCAGAACAATCAGCCCTGGGACTTCGTCGTCGTCACCGACCGGGCGCTCTTGCGTGAGCTCTCTACGGTGTGGCGAGGCGGCGGGCACATCGCAAACGCGGCTGCCGCGATCGCAATGGTGATTGCCGACGAGGAGGAGCCCCGCGTCCGGGAGCGCAATCGTTTCGACATCGGGCAGGCGAGCATGCAGATGATGATCGCCGCTGCCGATCGCGGGATCGGCGAGCGGTCATTCGGCCGTCGGCGATCAGGATCTGGCAAGGTCGGTGCTCAATGTTCCAGAGGACAAGCTCGTCGCGTTCGTGATCGATCTCGGCTATCCGGCGGACCGGCCGCTCAGGCCCGGCACTCGCCTGAAGCGCCGGCCTTTTGATGAGGTCGTGCACCGCAACGGTTGGTGAGCCTGCCCGCAAAGGGCACCCGCCTTTCGCTTGTGCCCAGTCTGATTGATCCGGCAGACGCCGCCCGCACGATCGCTCTCTTGCGCCCCCGCGCGCGCGTGGCACACGCATGCTTAGTCGACGAACGACAATGCGGCGCATCGGGAGGCTTCTGCAACGCGCCGACGGCGGGCGAGACGGAGACGCGGCCATCGCGCCTACGACCAAGAAGACCTGAGTAACACGGACTTCCCCAAATTCGTAGGTCTCGTCCGGGCCCCGGGGTGTGGCTGGACCGCCGGGGCCGCCTCTGTGTTTACGATAGGAGACTATCGCCTCGCTCGGACGGATCTGTCTCCGAAAGTAGACTCCATGTCATGACCCCGACCGTCTCCACGGAAGACCTGATTGACGCGCACGGAGTCGCAGCCGTCCTCGGTCTATCGCACCGCAACAGCGTCAGTCTCTATCAGCGCCGTTACGAAGACATGCCCCGTCCCGTGGTCGAACTCAGTGGCGGGCGGACAAAAATCTGGCTGCGCTCGGAGATCGAACGCTGGGCGAAGCAGCATGCATCCCGCGCACGCACACGTCCGAACCGCAGCGTTGATCGTTGACGGCAGCCGCACAGCGGTCGGGTACCGGTTGCGATGGGTGAGCCGTATCAGAGGCGGGCTTGTTGTTCGAGCGATCCACTCGGACCGGCCCGTCATCGACTCCTCGTCGGGGCGCGGGCTTGGATGCCCGCGCTCCGACGGGAGTACCCCAGCCGGAGACGACGTTGGCAGCGCGGATACGTCCCGCGCACAGCTGCAGCCCCCGCCGATCCACCAGCCGGACGAGAAAATCGATTCCGTTCTCGGAGATGGCCTTCGTGATTCCCCAACCTTGAGCGGAACACCGACGGCTGGCCCGGCGACCATCTAATCCTCATCCTTTCGGAAGCGCCGCCCAGCGAGCTCCCGGTCTCCGCCGGCAGCCCCAGCTGTGAGAAGCGCACAACCCGTCGATCGCCGGCCGTAACGACCACGCCGACCACACCACCACTGCAACCGTGGACGTCCTGTGTCAACCGCTGCGCCGTTTAGAGGGTCGGGAGGCCGGTTTAGCGGATGCCGGCTTGCCGTCAAGACGTCCTGTGTCAACCCCCGAGCGAGATAGCGGATGTCGGCTTGCCGTCAAGCGCGTTGCGCTCGGCCCTTCGGTCCGCCCTGTGGGTGACGGTTTCGCCGAGCATCCGCTGGGTGGCGGCTGTGTCGGGCAGTGAGCCCGACGTTCCAGGGATCGTCACCAGGACATGCTGCTGGAGGCCGTGGTGGCGGGCGGGGTCGTATGGGGTGCGGTTCTGCCAGCAGCTGCCAGACGACGCGGGACCAGGCTCGGCCGAGGGTGCGGGTGGCGCGCGGGTGGTCGTGACCGCGGGCGATCGCGCGGGCGTAGTGGTCGGCGGCCCAGGGGTGCCAGTGGCGGGTGCTGTCGGCGAGCGTGTCGAACGCGCCGCGCAGCCGCTTGTTGCACGCCCAGCGGAAGCAGGCGACCTTGCGTTTGCCGGACTCGAGCGCGACCGCGGCCTGGCCGGCGTCGCCGGCGAGCGCGTCGCGGGTGGGGTAGCGCGCGCGGCAGTCGCCGATCTCCGCCAGCATCGTCGGCAACGGTGATGACGCTGCGGGGGCTGCGGAACAGCGAGAGGAAGATGGCGCCGTCGGGATGCTCGCGCACGGCGGCGGCGATCTGGCGCTCGAGCTGCTGGATCGCTGCGACGATCGGCTCGAGCGCCGCGACCAGCGAGAGCACCAGCCGAGCGGCGGGCCTGGCATTCGAGCTCGCCGGCCCGGCCCTCGGGCGCGCGGCGGAGCTTGGCCAACAGCTCGCGCCGGCGGCTTGTGGCCGCTGTAGCGCTCGCGGGTCAAGGAACGCCCGGAGCCGCTGCTCGCCGAGCCCACGCGCGTCGGCGGGGCTGGGGTAGCGCTTGAGGAACGCGAGCGAGATCAGGCTGTCCAGATCGCTGAACAAGCCGATCGGTCCCGGCCAGAACCGCTCGAGCTCGGCGCGCAGCTGGTTGGCCAGCGCCGACTCTGCGTCTGGACGAGCTCCTCTCGCGCGCGGGTGACGTTCGTTTAGCACTGCTTCTCCTCTCGTCGGTCATTGTCAAACAGTCCAACTTGGCGGGGAATTACCTGGATTCGTAGGCCTTTTCGCTTGCCGTGCTGGACGTAGACGGCGGGAAGCTCGTCGCGTTGGACCTTGTGCAACACGGTCTGGCGCGCGAGGCCGAGCGCGGCGGCGGCCTCGGCGAGCGGTAGCCATCCTTCGGGCGCGTGCTGGCAGATGCGGGCGCGCAGTTCGGGGGTGATCTGGATCTGCCATGGCGCGTTGGCGGTGGCTTGCTCGCCGATGATGAACCCTTCGCGCAGCCAGCGGTGGACGGTCGCGGTCGAGACGCCGAGCTGACGGGCGGCTTGGCCGACCGTGACGCGGTCGGTGCCTGCGGGCGGCGGGGTGCGGGGTGTGCGCGACGGGATCTTGTGGTGGGCTCGCAGCGAACGGACACGGTCAGCGGTGAACGGGTTGCCCACGCCGGTTCGCCGGCCCTGTCGGGCGAGAATCCCGGCGATCTGATGATCGGGGTAGTCGACGGCGAGGCGACGGACGAGCTCCAGCGTGTCGGGATCGGTGGCGGCGTGACCGCTGGGCCTGGGCAGTGTTAGCTCGTGTTCGGTAACGGCTCCGCCCTCCCAGACGATGCGCAGCAGCGCGCGGCGGTGTTCGCGCTCGACGGTGACCACGATGTCTGTGATCATCGCCCGGAGCAGCAGCTTGCGGTCGCGGGCGGTGGTGCTCGGCGCGTCAAAGACGGCGCGTAGATCAGCGCCGGCGTGCCGGCACCAGGCGATCTCCTGCTCGGTCAGTGGCTGGGGCCGGCGGGCGCGGATCGCGGCCAGCCGCTGTTCGGCGTGGCTGACGTCGAGGAGCGCTCGTTCCCACTCGCTCTCCAGCGTGCGCGCCACCAGCCGGTTCTCGGGCTCGCAGCGGTCAAATTGGCGCTGGGCGCGGTCGGCGGTCTGGCGGGCGCGCTCGAGCTCTAGTTCGGCGGAGCGCACCTGAGCCTGGTAGGTGTCGGTGAGCTGTTGCATCGCGCGCAGGGTGGCGTCGATCGCAGCGGGCGCCAGTGCGGCGAAGACCGCGTCGAGGACCAGTTGCTCGATCCTCTGTCCGCCGATTGACTGGCAGATCGCTGTGCCATACATCGCTTGGGCTTTGGTGCAGCGGTAGCGTGGGGTCAGCGAGTGGCCGCTGTAGCTGACTTCCAGCTTGCGCGAGCAGCGCCCGCAGCGCACCAGGCCCTGCAGCAGCGCCCGCCCCTCCCGTGGCGCGCCCGGGCTGCCGTACCCGCCGGGGGTCAACACGTTGTCGCGCAGCCGCTTCTGGTTGGCCTCCCAGCGTTCGAGTGTGATGTATCCGGGATGATGGTCGGGCAAGAACGCGTGCCACTCCTCGCGCGCGGCGAACACCATGCGCTCGCGTACTACGCCGTCCTCGACGGTGCGCCGCAGCCGCTTTCGTCCATACGCGTAGACGCCCGCGTAGCAGGGATTGGTGAGGAAGTCGCGCACTGCCCCATACGATGCCCGCGCCCACCGGACGTGACGGTCGGTTGATCGCCGTCGCGGCAGGAGTCTTCCCTCGGCAACCAGGCGCAGCATCACCTGTCGGGCGCTAGAGAGCTGGTCAAAGTACGCAAACACCGTGCCGATCGCATCCGCGACCGCCTCATCCGGCGTGATCCGCACTTGCCCCAACTCGTCATAGTCATACCCGGTGGGAAGGGAAATGCGCAGCTGCCCCCTGGCCACCTTGTGCAGGGCCCCCTCACGCATCCGCGTGCGCAGCACGTGCAGCTCTGCCTCAGACATCGTGCCCTTGAGACCCAACAGTAACCTGTCGTTGTGCAGACCCGGGTGATAGACACCATCGGCGTCCGCGATCAGTGTGTTAGTCACGGCACAGAGGTCAAGGAGCTGATACCAATCAGCGTTGCGCCGAGCCAGGCGCGAGACCTCGATCCCGAGCACGATCCCGACCTTACCCAAGCCAACATCCGCCACCAGCCGCGCGAACCCCTCCCGGCCGTCAGTGCTCTTGGCTGACACTCCCAAGTCACTGTCAACCACCACGACATCGCCGGCCGCCCAGCCGAGCGCGACGGCGCGATCGACGAGCTCATACTGACGCGCCAGGCTCTCCGTATTGTGCTCAACCTGCGCCATCGTCGACTGGCGCACATACACATACGCCGCACGCTGGACGTGCGCCCTCTCCACCTTGCCAGTCACTGATCACTCTCCTTATCGCTCGCCATCCGGCCGATGACACTGGCTAGCAACCGCAGCACCCGCTCGCGCGCCTCGACACTCATCATCTCCCACACGCGCGTCGCTCCGTCGGTATCGACGGGCAACGACAGCTGCGGGCACGTAGACTTCAACCCACGCATCGGGTTCACCTCCTAGAGTTGGTCGCACTTCTCAGGAGGTGAGCCTATGCGCCGCCGTGGTCGCCACGCGCGGCTCCAGCAGCGCACGCAAGCGACGCACACCATCCACGGAGAGCAGCGCGCCCGCGCCCGCCGAAGACTGGCCCGCGTTCGTCGCGCTCAACGCAACAGTTCCCGCCGATCCGTCAGGCAGACGCACCAGCCAGCACGGCTCCCCGCCGACCGTCCGATGCCCCTCCACGACAAGCGTCCACCCCGCGAGCGGATGCGTCGGCGCGACGACCACCACCTCCGCGGGCACAGATCGGCGCAACTCACGCAGTGTGTGCGCTACTTCGTCAGCGCCCGCAGCGCCTTGGTCTGATCGGAGTCGGGCTCGAGCACCCGGAAGCGATGATGATCGGTCCGCGCCAGTTCGCACAGCACGAACGCGTCGAACCGATCGGACTTGCCGCCCGAGACCCGGAAGCGATCACGCGCCGCCGCGACCTGGTTGGGATGCAACGCCAACACCCGCAACCCCGCGTCCAGCAGCCGCTCGACCAACAGCCCGTCCGGCCGCTCGACCGCGACCAGCGCCACCCCCAACCGCAGCAGCTGCCGGCACAACGACCGCAGCCCCTGCTCATCGTGCGCGAACGTGCGCCGCCAACAGCTCCTCGCCCGCCTCATCCGCGACGACGCACGTCGTGCTTCTCCGACGCCCAATCAACGCCGGCGTAACTTCCCATCTCGGAACTCCTCTTCGGTCAAGGCACTTCACAGCGCCCCGACCAAGAGGTACCGTTGCGGATGC
>CAVSQG010000020.1:0-634493 GCA_963730055.1 uncultured Solirubrobacterales bacterium | reverse complement strand
TGCGCGACGCCGGCATCACCCCGGCGCTGTGTCTGGATCACGGGATGACCCTCTCCTACTACTACGCCGATCCCGACGGCAACAACGTCGAGCTCCAGGTCGACTGCTTCGGGGACTGGAAGAAGTCGGCGGAGTGGATGCGGACCTCAGAGGAGTTCAAGGCCAACCCGATCGGTCAGTTCGTCGACCCCGCGCAGGTCGCCGCCGATCACGCGGACGGCATGAGCTTCGAGGAGATTCACGCCAAGGCGATGGCGGGCGGCTACGCGCCCGAGCAGGCGCCCGTCGAGATCCCGGAGACGTCCCGATGAGGTTCTGTCGCTTCGACGCAGGGGCGGGACCGCGCCACGGGCTCGTCGAGGACGGATCCGTCGTCGATCGGGACGACGCGGAGGAGCGCCATCCGCTGGAGACGATCCGGCTGCTGGCTCCCGTGCTGCCGCGCAAGTTCCTGGCCATCGGCCTCAACTACGCCGACCACATCGCCGAGTCGGGCATGGAGGCGCCACAGTTCCCGGTTTTCTTCAACAAGCAGATCACCTGCGTGGTCGGTCCCGACGACGACGTACACATGCCGCGCGTCTCGAACCTGCTCGACTACGAGGGCGAGCTCGCCGTCGTGATCGGGACTCGCTGTCGCCACGTGCCGGAGGACCGCGCCCACGAGGTGATCGCCGGCTACACCATCAGCAACGACCTCTCGGTCCGCGACTGGCAAGTGCGCACGCCGACGATGACGATGGGCAAGTCGTTCGACACGCACGGACCGCTCGGCCCCTGGATCGTCACGGCGGACGAGATCGGCGACCCCCACGATCTGCGGCTCCGTACCTACGTCAATGACGAACTGCGCCAGGACAGCAACACCGGCGAGATGATTTACAACTGCTACCAGCAGGTCGCCCATTTGTCTCAGGCGTTCACGCTTGAGCCGGGCGACGTGATCGCCACCGGCACCCCCGCCGGCATCGGCGCCGTGCGCCAGCCGTTCCCCGAGGGGCTGCTCAAGGTCGGCGACGTCGTCCGGATCGAGATCGACGGGATCGGCGAGCTGCGCAACACCGTTGTAGAGGAGCCCGACGGGTTCGTCGTGCCGGAGAGCGAGGAGGCGCCGCAATGGGCGCACTGACCGAAGCGCTGCGCGAGTTCCTCGACGCTAATCGGGTTGGTGTCCTCGCGACACTCACTTCCGCCGGTCGGCCCCGTCAGTCGCTGGTGTATTTCGCGCGCGACGGCGAGCAACTGCTGAGCTCAACGCTCGCCGACCGCCTCAAGGCCCGGGACGTGAGGCGGACCGGGTGGGCGTCGCTGTGCGTGATGGGCCACGAACCGCCATATCCATCCGCGACGTTTTCGGGCCCCGCCGAGATCCTCACCAACGACATCGGCGCGGCGACCGCCAAGCTCATGCAGCGCATCACCGACGCCGCCGAGCCGCCCGAACCGATGAGCGACGAGGCGCTCGCTGAGGTCGGCCGCGTGCTGCTCGCGATCACGATCGAGCGAGTGACCGCCGCGAATTACATCCCCTCAGCCATCGGACAGGCGGACACGCGCTCATGAGTGCCGCGCCAACAACCGACCCATTCTGGCCATCCTTCAGCAGACCTTCGCAGCTCGCAGCGGTCGAGCGCGTTCCGCTCGGCGATCGCGGCCTGCCCGCGAGCACCTACGAGCTGGTGAGGAGGGCGGCTGAGCTGTGGCCCGATCGCCCGGCCGTATCGGTGCTGCCCAACGCGGAGAGCTTCCTCACACCGCTCGTGCGGACGTTCGCCGAGCTCGCTTGCGACGTGCACCGAGCTGCGGCCGTGCTGGCCGAGCTCGGCGTGGGGCGCGGTGACGCGGTCGCGGTCGTCTCAGTCAACTGTGCGGAGCTGCTGGCGCTGCTCCTCGCCGCAGAGGCGGTAGGCATTTACGCCCCGATCAATCCGGGCTTGGCGCCTGAGCATGCCGTCGAGCTCGTGCGCCTTTCCGGCGCCAGGGTGATCGTCGCCTCGGGACCCGAACTCGACGAGGGTGTTTGGTCCCACGCCCGAACGATCGCTGCGAGCACCGGCGCGCGAGCGCTGCTGGCGCTACGCCCGACGGCAGCCTCGGGCGAGCCGCCCGCGCTCGAGCCGCTCGACGGCGTCAAGGTCGCCTACCTGCAAGAGCGGATGGCCGACGCCGAGGAGGCGAAGCTGCCCGGAGCTCCGCCGGCGCCGGACGACATCGCCAGCTACCTGCATACCGGCGGCACGACCGGCACGCCGAAGCTCGCTGCGCGTACGCACGCAAACGAGGTGTCCAACGCCTGGATGACCCGCGCCAGTAACGTTCTCGACGAGAGCAGCGTGATCTTCGCCGCGCTGCCGCTGTTTCACACCAACGCGCTCGTGGTGACGGTACTGGGGCCGCTGCTCAAGGGCCAGCACGTCGTCTGGGGCGGTCCGCTCGGCTACCGCGACGTCGCGCTGTTTGAGAACTTCTGGCAGATCGTCGAGCGCTACCGGATCGCCGCGATGTCCGCGGTCCCGACGGTCTACTCGGTGCTCGCGCAGATTCCCGTCGACGCCGACATCTCCAGCCTGAGGCTGCCGATCGTCGGTGCCGCACCGCTTCCGCCCGCCGTGCGCGACGCGTTCAAAGCCCGGACCGGAGTCGCTCTATGCGAGGGCTACGGTCTGACCGAGGGCACATGCGTCACGGCGGTCAACTGGCCGGGCGCACCCCGATCGGGCACGGTCGGTCAGCGTCTCCCATATCAGGAGGCGCGCACCGTCAAGATCGACGAGGCCACCGGCGACTGGACGTTCCTGCCCGAGAACGAGGTCGGGACACTGGTCCTGCGCGGCCCGAACATCTTCGCCGGCTATCTCGTGGGCGCCAGGGCCGGGCGCGAGGTGCGCGCCGGCGGGAAGGTCAACGACGGTTGGCTTGACACCGGCGACCTGGCGTCCGTCGACGGCGACGGGTTCATCCGTCTCGCTGGCCGCGCTAAGGATCTGATCATCCGCGGCGGCCACAACATCGACCCCGCGACGATCGAGGACGCGCTGCTCGCGCATCCCGACGTCACGGCCGCCGCCGCCGTCGGCCGGCCCGACCCGCACTCCGGCGAGGTGCCCGTCGCGTTCGTCACCCTCGTTGCGGGAACCGAGCGCAGCGCCGATGAGCTCGAGGCCTGGGCGGCCGACCATGTGCCCGAGCGCGCCGCCGCGCCCAAGCACGTCGAGATCGTCGACGAGATCCCGCTGACATCGGTCGGCAAGCCGTATAAGCCGGAGCTACGCCGCCGCGCCGCCGAGCAGGCCGCGCGCGATGCGCTCGCCGAGACCGGGCTGGCCGACCAGATACGTGCCGTCCTGATCGACGCCGCCCCCGAGATCCACGTCCCGCACTCGCCCCACGACGACGAGGTCCGTGAGGCGCTCTCCCAATACGCGTGGACATGGAAGCTGACCAACTGAGCACTGAATCAAGGAGACACCAATGAGCACCGACACCCTCACCCATCCCCCCGATACCCAGCGCGTCCCGCTAGAACACTGGCGGATCGATCCGACGCGCTCGAGCGTCGAATTCCACGCCCAAACTCTCTGGGGACTTGCGACCGTCGAAGGCCGCTTCGAGCGTTACGAAGGCACGCTTGACCTACAGCAGACCCCGGCGATCGAGTTGACGATCGATGCCGCCAGCATCAACACGAACCTCCGCTTGCGCGACAGGCACCTGCGCTCGGCCGACTTCTTCGACGTCGTGAATCACCCGCAGGTGAGCTTTGTGTCTGACGGCGCCACGCTGGAAGGCGAGCGGCTTCATGTTCGCGGTCGGCTTCATGCGGCGGGGCAGAGCATCCCGCTCGAGCTCGACGCGCGCCTGCGGCGCGTTGGCGACGAGCTCGAAGTGGAAGCCAGAACGAACGCCGATCACCGCAAGCTGGGCATGAGCCACGGCTTGCTGGGCATGATCCCCACCCCGAGCGAGCTGATCGTCCGCGGCCGGCTGGTCCGATGAGCGTGGAAGCGACCCCCAACTCGAAGCGGCGCGTCTCGCCCTCGGAGCCGGGTCTGCGGCTCGCCGCCCAATCAGGGCTCGACGTGATGCTCAGCGATGCCGTGCTCGAGGGCGGCGGCGTGGGCAGGTTCGTCAAGCCGCAGGCGGCCGGTCGCACGATCGCGGGATTGGCGCGCCATCCGCGACGGGCCGCGAGCGATGCGGGTCGCTTCGGCGTCGAGCTGGCGCAGGTGGCGGCCGGGCATTCGGAGGCTCGGCCGAGCCAGGGCGATCGTCGGTTCGGCGAGCGGGCGTGGCAGGACAACTGGCTGCTGCGGCGGGTGATGCAGGGCTATCTCGCCACGTGCCAGACCGCCGACCGCCTGATCTCCGACGCGGGGCTCGACTGGCGGACCGAGCGCCAGGCGCGGTTTGCGGCGAGCAACATGCTGGACGCGCTGGCGCCGACGAACTTCCCGTGGTCGAACCCCGCGGTACTCAAAGAGAGCATCGACGCCGGCGGAGCGAACCTCGTCCGAGGCGGAAGACGCTTCGTGCGCGACATGAGCCGCCCACCGCACCTGCCAGCCAGCGTCGACGTGACGAAGTTCGAGGTGGGCGGAAACCTCGCCGTCACGCCCGGCTCGGTCGTGCTGCGGACCGGCGTGTTCGAGCTGATCCAGTACCGGCCGGCGAACAAGCAGGTTCACGAAGTGCCGCTGCTGTTCGTCCCGCCGACGATCAACAAGTACTACATCCTCGACATCTCACCGGGCCGCAGCATGGTCGAGTGGCTGCTCGGCGAACAGCAGCAGGTGTTCACCATCTCCTGGCGCAACCCCGACGCCGCGCAGGGCCATTTCGACCTCGACACCTACGCACAGGCGGTGCTCGAGGCGCGCGACGCGGTGGCCGAGATCACCCGCCAACCCGCCGTGAACGTGAACGCGGCCTGCTCCGGTGGGATCATCACCGCTTGCGCCCTGGGCCATCTGGCTGCGATCGGCGAGCAGGACAAGTTCGGCGCGCTGACGATGATGGTGTGCGCGCTTGACCAGGCGCGGATGGGAACGGCGGGGGCACTCGCGAGCAAGGAGCTCGCCGCCGCGGCCGTGGCCGAGTCCGCACGCAAGGGCTACATCGACGGTCGCGCGCTCGCGGGCGTGTTCGCGTGGCTCCGTCCAAACGATCTGGTCTGGAACTACGTCGTCAACAACTACTTGCTTGGCAAGGACCCGCCCGCATTCGACATCCTGTACTGGAACCAGGACAGCGTCCGGCTGGCGGCCGGCCTGCACCGCGACTTCATCCGGACCGCGCTCGACAACGCACTCACTCACCCGGGAGCGATCGAGGTGCTGGGCACGCCGATCGACCTCAACAAGATCACACTCGACAGCTACGCGATCGCGGGCCTCAATGATCACATCGTCCCATGGGAGAACGCGTACCGCAGCGCGCAGCTGCTCGGCGGCACCAAGCGCTTCGTGCTCTCGACTAGCGGCCACATCCAGGCGCTGGTCAACCCGCCCAGTCCTGAAACCCGCGCCAGCTACCGCGTCACCGACGATCCCGCGGAGGAGCCCGAGGCGTGGGTGGCGCACGCGGACGTCAAGCGCGGCAGCTGGTGGCCCGATTACCGCGACTGGCTCGCGGAGCACGCCGGGAAGCTGACGCCGGCACCCAAGACGCTGGGAACCCGCAAGTACAAAGCGACCGCGAAGGCGCCCGGCGGCTACGTGCATGCCAGCTGAGCGGTGGCTGGGCCGGCCGCTCGCCGAGACGCGCGGCTGGCTTGAACTCGCGCGCCTGCTGCCCGACCCGGTGTTCCGCGGCGCCGGTGTACCGCGCGGGGACGGCCGTCCCGTGGTCTTGATGCCGGGCTTCCTCGCCGGCGATCAGACGCTCAGCGTCATCGCGGCGTGGCTGCAGCGCCTGGGCTACCGGCCGCAGTTCTGCGGCTTTGTGCTCAACGCCGGTTGCTCTGATCGCACGCTTGACCGGGTCGAGCGCAGAGTCGACGCGCTGTGGCGCTCGTACGGCCGTCGTGTGGCGCTGATCGGTCACAGCCGTGGCGGCCACTTCGCCCGCGCGCTCGCCGCCCGTCGTCCTGACCGCGTCTCTCATGCGATCTCGATGGGCGCCGACCTTCAGGGCCTGTTCGGAGCCTCCACGCCCACGCTGGTGGCAGTTGACCTCGCGCGGCGCGTCGTCCATGCCAGCGGCCGAGCGCGCAACCACGCGTGCCTCAGCCGGCACTGTGGCTGCCCGTTCAGCCACGACTTCACGCGGCCGTTCCCGTTCGAGCAGGTGCGGCTCGCGAGCATTTACTCAAAGGGCGACGGAGTCGTGCACTGGCAATGCCAGCTGATAGCCGACGCCGACTGCATCGAGGTGACCGGCAGCCACATCGGGCTCATCTTCAACCGCAAGGTCTATCGGGCAGTGGCCGGTGCGTTGGCGCTGCCGGAGTTGCCCGCGGACTACGTTCACCGCAACCTCGCGTCCTGACGTTCGATCTGCTTCGCCGCTTCGCGTACGCGAGCGACAGCGGCCTCGTTGTGGCACCCGTCGGCTGCCAGCAAGCGGCGCTTTCGAGATCATGTTGAGCGGACGGTTATGTTGAGCGGCGGTTGCGCGGACGCTTTCACCCGCCAGAAGCGCGACCGTGGCCGACGGCGGACCCTTCCGTGCCTGCAGAGGCAACAGGTGCTCACCTCCGAGTCCGAGCATCGGCCGAGCGAGGCTTGTACTTCCGCAAGAAACGTGCCCGGCCCTCGCTGCTGCATCCACGAATCTGCGGCAGTCTCGCGCCGATCCCTGCCGGCCATAGGGGCTTCTGCACCCGGTCCAAAGCAGCATTCTGTCCATCGTCAGCCGAGGCGCAGAGCCCGCTTTGCTCGGGGTACGCCCTCCCTCTGACGCCACAACCTCACCTGCTTAGCGCGCCATCAAGGCTTCGCCGCCGATCTGGGTGGGCGCCGCAGAACGCGGATTGCCGAAGTTCGCCAGGCGGTCGTAGACGATTCCGTGGGATCCGTGCGGCGTCGTCGCTTTCACGTAGTCACCGCGAAGGCCGGCCAGAGCCGGCGACGCATCCGAGCTCCTCGCACCCGGTCATGGTCACAAGCGCTGATACGCCAGCCGCATCGGCTTCGCTCAGCACACTCACAGCACACATCAGAGGTGCGTTTGGTGGCCGTGTCGATTGGGGAGTTCAGCATTTTCCCCTGCAAACGCCGGACATTGCCGGATGCCACCGGACTGCTGAGCGCCCTCTCACGGCGGAAACCCGGGTTCGAATCCCGGTAGCGGTACTGACAGAAAAGCCCGCAAAGGAGTCCTTTTGAGGTTCGGCGGGCCAGTCAGTTCGGCATCGGACCAGCCGATTCGCTCAGCGAGCAGGTGAAGCGCGCGGCTAGCTGGATCGACAAGCGCCTTACCGAGCTCCAGGACGTGTCACCGCCCTAAGCACCCCTCTCTTCTGCTGGCTAGAGGCGCCCCGTCCTCGGCGCAGGCCTCGTCCTAGCAGCTCGGGCTGATAGCGGCTCGGCGAAGCGCCTTCAATCTGCAGCTGGTCGGCGGCTCCCCCTCTGATCGAGATCCGACAGCGGTCGATCTCGCCCTAAGCGGAAGCCGGGGCCGAGGGGGACGAGCTGGCAAGATCGGCACAAACGACTCAGGGAGGCGAGCACGGTGACGAACGGTTCCACCTCGGATACGTCGACCAATGCTGCAGACGGGGGCGGCTCGGTAGAGCAAAACAAAGCTGCCTCGCGCCGCTGGATCGAGGTGTTCAACGGACGCGACGACGCGGCGGAGGCTGAAATCCGTGGGCCGAATTACATCGCCCATGCTCCCGCGAGTCTGGAGCCCAAACCACTCGATTCCGACGCCTGGACGAAGTTCCTCGCAGGGTTTGTCAACGGGTTTCCCGACCTTCGCCTGACCGTGGAGGACGCGGTCGGCGAAGGCGACCTGGTCGCCCAACGGGTGCAGTTCGAAGGCACCCATACAGGCGAGTTCCAGGGGCTTCCACCGACGCATCGAAAGGTTTCGTTCTCCGGGTTAGAGCTCAACCACTTCGTCGATGGCAAGGTGGTAGAGCATTGGTTCCAGCTCGATGCGCTCGGCCTGCTTCAACAACTGGGGCTCATGGTCGTGCCCGGACCACGGTTACTGCCGCAGATCGTGTCCCATCAACTCAAGAAGCTCCGCAACAAACTCTGAATCGAAGGCTTGCGCTTCGATCGATAACGGGCAGTAGCCCGCGGCCTGGAGGGCAGTAGCCCGCGACCTGGCCAGAGTGCCGGTTCGTCGCCCGAGCAGCCGTGGACCCGTGACTCCTACTCCGAGAGGTCGTCGACCCAAGGCGGAACTTTCCGGCCCGCCGTTCGCGCCCGGCGACACGACTCGGTCTTCGTGGGCGCGGAAGTGTCCGCCGGCGCGCGAGGTGCCGGACTCCTTACGAGCGGGACAGAGTTCAATTCGAGGAATTCTTGTGCATTCGGCCCATGTACGGTGTGCTCGGCGAAGGCGAGCAGCTGTAGGGCTCTTCCCTGATCCGGATACGATCGCCGGCGGCGAGCGTGCGACGACGCATCGACGCCCAACTTGCGCGGCAGCTCGCGTAGCCCGCAGGCATCGCTGGGCGCCTGTTAGCCAAAGGTCTCAACCGCGGCAACCGCCGCACGATCGAGGCCGCGGTCCAAGCGCTGCCAAGCTCATGCGCTTCCTCCGTGGGAGTTAGTTGGCCGTAATCGTGAGGTTCGCGGTGCGGGGTTGGCCGGTCTTGTGCTCGCTGTCGGTGGGGGTCGCGGTCAGCTTGTAGGAGCCTGGCGCGAGGCGCTTGCCGCTCGACAGCACGCCGGTGAACGGGACCGTGTTAGGGCCGGCCCGACCGTGGAATGTGTAGCTGCCGACCGTCGTGTAGCGCGTGCAGCGCGGCTTGGCGCGGTTTGATCGGCTCGGCGGCCGGCACGTTGCCGTGACCATTCGGCCGGGTGTCACCTTCGCGAAGCTCAGCTTGACGGTCGCGATCCGTGAGAGCACGAACCGGATCGTGGTGCCCGTCGGCGACCGCGAGATCTTCGCCGGCGCGGACCCGGTGCGGAACGTGCTCGGGCTGACAATGAGCCTCGACAGGACCAGCCTTGCGGGAGGAGGCGGCGGAGGCGGCGGCGGAGGCGGAGGCGAAATTGGCGGTGCTGGTGGCGGCGCTGGTGGAGCTGGTTGGTAGAAGACTGACGCGGAGCCCTGATCGCGGTTTGTGCCGACGCCATCGAAAGGATCGCCGGCGACGATCGTGGCGGCGTCGATCGCGACCGAGAACCCGAAGCCGTCTCTCGCGGCCGAGTCCGGGTCGGTCAGTTTGGTGATTTCGTTACGGGCTGGCGCTCCTGTTCGCGCGAACGTATAGGCAGCACCGTGGATAACGTTCGCGCCGACGCCGTGCGACTCGGCGCCGCCGGCCACGATCGTGGCGGCGTGGATCGCGACCGAGGACCCGAGCGAAGCATTGGTCGCGCCATCGGTGGCGGTCAGCTCGGCGGTCTGGGTGCGTGCCGCTGCGCCGGTGCGCGCGAACGTGTATACGGAGCCCTCGCCGTTGTTCGTGTCCGGGGCGCCGGCGACGATCGTGTCCCCTTCGATCGCGACCGAGGATCCGAGCCCTGCGCGGCTGCCGGTGGACATCAGCTTCGCGGTCTCGGTGCGGCTCGGCGCGCCCGCTCGGGCGAACGTGTACGCCGAGCCGGGGAACGACGAGTCGTCGTGGGGGCGCCGGCGACGATCGTGTCCCCATCGATCGCGACCGAAAGCCCGAACAGGTCATTTTCGGTGCCGTCGGAGGCGGTCAACTCGCCGGTCTGCGTGCGCGCTGACGCGCCCGCGCTCGCGAACGTGTAAGCCGCGCCCTGATGCTTGTCGACGAGGCGCTCCGGAGCGCCGGCGACGATCGTGTCCCCATCGATCGCGACCGAGCTCCCGAGGTGGTCGCCCGTCGCGCCGTCGGCGGCGGTCAGCTTCGCGGTCTCGGTGCGCGCGGCTGCACCCGTGCGGGCGAACGTGTATAGCGATCCCTGGAATCGGTTTACGCCGATGACGTCGCCGGGGGCGCCCGCGACGATCGTGCCCCCATCGATCGCCACGGAGGCGCCGAGTGCGGCGCCCGCGGCGCCGTCAGCGGCGATCAGCTTGGCGGTGTTCGTCCAGCTGTCGCCCAAGCGCTGAAACACGTAGACCGAGCCTCGGCCGGCGTCGTCCCCGGGCGCGCCGAGGGACGATCGTGTCACCGTCGACCGCAACCGAATTGCCAAGCTCGTCGAGGGCGGCGCCGTCCGCGGCGGTCAGCTTCTGCTCGAGGGCAGCGGCAGGCGAGGCGAACGCAAGCAGCAGCAGCAGCGCTCCGCCGAGCGCCAAACGTGATCCGCGGGCGAAGCGCCGTCGATCGTGTGCGCGTCTCATTTCGCGACCGTGAAGTGCAGCGGCCGCGAATTCGTGCGTTGCCCCGCCGCTGTCGTCGCGACGATGGCCATCGCGTAGCGGCCCGGGCGAAGCGTCGTGTCACGCGCGAGCCGACCTTGGAAACGAACGCGGTTGACCCCGCGGTGCCCGTTGAGGGTCAGCGTGCCCACCGCGATCGACCGTGTGCAGCGAGGCTGTCGGGTGTTCCTGACGGTCTGCGCGGCGCATTTCCCGTGGACGCTTCGACCCGGTGACGCTCGCGTGAAGCTCAGCGTTGCCCGCGCGGGCTGGCTGAGCACGAACGAGAAGGTCGTGCCGACCGGGAGAAGCCGGCGGGCGATCCGTGGAACAGTGCTCCCCAGGCGCCAGACCGACGCGGACTGGCGCACGGCGGTGATCGACAGGCGCGGCTTGTTGCTCGTCGGCGGGCCAGCGGTTCCCGCGCCGACCGGCCGTGACGGGATGACCGCGTAGGAGACCGACTGGGTCGCGGCGACGCCGTCGCTGTCGCTCGCGGCGACCGTGTACGTGTGCCGACCGAGCCTCGAGGTGTCGACGGGTGCCCCATCCTGGCTTGGCGCGGCGCAGGCGGTGATCGTCGCTCCGGCAGGGGTCGCGCATGAGAACGATGCCAAGACGATGCTGTTCTGGGTGTAGGTGGCACCATCTGCCGGGCTGGCGAGTGAGATCTCCGGCGGCAGGGCGAACAGGTACGCCGCGCCTTGCCCGACGTTGCCTGCGACGGTTTGGATGGAGCCGGCGACGGCGAGGTTGCCGGCCAACCCGACCTTAAAGCCGAAGCCATCGCCGGGGGTTCCGCCGCTCGCCGTCACCTCCTCGGTCTGGTGCGCGCTGGTCCACGTAGCGCCGGGCCTGGTGAACAGATACGCGACGCCCTGACCATTCGGCCCAACGTCGTGCAGGGGAGCTCCGACGAGCACGGAGTCACCGGACGCCGCGAGGCTCAGGCCGAAGAGGTCGTCGGTGGCTCCGTCGGACGCGGTCAGCTCCGCGGTCTGGCCCGCGTCTGGGTTCCAACCACCAAACGGCTTGGCGAACACGTAGGCCGCGCCCTGGCGGTTGAGACCGACGTGGTGCCCTACCGCCCCGGCGAACACCGTATCGCCGGCGATCGCAACCGCAGACCCGAGGTGATCGCCGGCGGCGCCGTCCGTGGCCGTGAGCTCCGTCGTCTCTGTATTGCCCTTGGTCTGACCCCACCCTGCGGCGGGCTTCGTGTACAGATACGCGCTGCCCTGGTCCTCGTTGGCACCGACCTTGTGGTTCAGGGCGCCGAGCGCGATCGTGTCACCGGAGATCGCTACCGACTCGCCGAGGAAGTCCCCGGCAGCGCCGTCGCTGCTGATGAGGATCGCGGACTCGTTGCTGTTCTCCCAACCGGAGGCAGGCTTGACGAACACGTATCCCTCGCCCTGCTCGACGTTATTGCCCACGGCGTGGTCGTCGGCAGCGGCGACGACCGTGTCACCCGACGCGGCGACGGCAGCACCCAAGCTGTCCCCGCCGCGACCGTCTGACGCGACCAGTTCCGCGGTCTGAGTGGTGTCCTTCCAGCCGGACGCCGGCTTGACGAACACGTACACGGCGCCTTGCCTCGAGTTGGCATCCACCGTCCGGTTAGCAGCGCCGGCGAAGATCGTATCGCCGGAGATCGCCACCGAGCCGCCCAAGCTGTCCTCAGCTGCTCCGCCGGACACGGTCAGCTCCGCGCTCTGCGTCGCATGCGCCCAGCCGGACGCCGGCTTCTGGAACACGTACACCGCGCCTTGAGCGTCATTGCCGGCGACGGAGTGCCCGGGCGCTCCGACCGCGATCGTGTCCGGGGACACCGCCGCCGCCGAGAAGAAGTCCATCGCGGCGCCGTCGCTGGCCGTCAGCTGCGCCTGCTGAACGAGCGGGTCGATCCGTAGCGGATATGCGGCGTGCCGGTCATCGACCTTGATCAGCAAGCGGCCAGAACGGAGCTCCAGCCACGAGCGGACGCGCCGGCCGCGCGCGTCGCTGGCGGACAGGCCGCCGTAGCGCAGTGATCCCGCCGCACCCTCAAGCAGTACCCCCGAGCGAACGAGACGAGCGCAAAGGTTGCCGGAAAGCTCGAGCGCCAGCGTCAGCGGGCCACGAGCCGCCGGCGGACGAGCGCTGACGTCGAAGCCCTGCTCGAGACCCAGCGGCCCGTTGGAGTACCACTCATCGACGCCCGGACGCGCGTAGTCCACGCGGTTCGCCGACACGCGCGGACTGACGCGACCCGCGAGGCGCATCGCGCCGTCGCGACCGTAGGTGAGAAGCCGAAGCCCGACATGTGCCGACCCAGAATCGATCCTCGCGCCGTCACGCGAGAACGCGGCGCCGAAGCGCTGCGTCCAGTTCCGCGCCCGCAACCCGACGAGCCGATAGCCGGACTGCTCGCGGCCCAACGCAGCCGAAATCGCGCTCTCAGCCGCGAGCGGGATGCGCGCGACGCCGGAGCGGGGAAGCCTTCGCTGCGAAGCCGTGCTGCCGGTAGCGCTCTGCGACCAGACGGCCGCTGCGAGGATCAGCAACGCCCCGCCCAACGCGCCGAGGGTCAGTGCCAATCGGCGTCGCCGTCCGGCGATCCGGGCAGTGCGTATTGACGGTCGATACAGGAGATTAGGCATGGCGTCTTTCTGTTGGTTGGCTGCGGCAAAGCTGCCGATCGCCCAGTCCTTGGCCAGCGCGGCCACGAAGTCGGGAGTCGTCAGACGTGACGGCGGGCTCATCGGCGCGGTCGCTCTGGGCCCGGTCCCCCGGGATGCCCTCTAACGCGCTCGGTCGGGTTGATGCGGTGACGACATGGCGACATGTTCCGTCGCCTGGTTGCCGGTGGCGCTAGGGGCGCTACCCCAGTATTAGGGCCTGGGGACGAGCGCCGAGCGCCCCGGCCAGTTCGCCGCGCGAGGAGATGTCGAGCTTGCGGTAGACGTTGCCCAGGTGCCACTCGACCGCCTTGACGGTTACGAACTGGCGCTGCGCGATCTCGCGGTTCGTCAGACCGTCGGCCGCAAGCGCAGCGATTCGGTCCTCGCTGGCCGTCAGAGACTCGCGCCCGGACAGCAGACGCCGGTCGCGGCGGGGGCGAGCACCCGCCGCGACGAGTTCCTCGTGCGCGCGATCCGCGAGTCCGCTGGCTCCGATCCGCGCCGTCTCGTCAAGCGCTGCGCGTAGAACCTCGCGCGCCTCGGTGCGTACTCCCGCGCGACGGAGCGCCCCTCCGAGCTCGAGCAGCGAACGCGCGTGCTCGAGTCGGCCCTCGGCATGCTCGAGTACCGCGACGGAGTGCCGCAGGGCCTGGATGCCACGCGCGCCGCCGATGACCAAGCCGAGCGTTCGCAGCGACGCTCCCTCGGCCTCGGGCACGCCGAACCGGTGCGCGTCGGCGAGCTCTTCCTCGGCCAGCGCCCGCGCGGCGTCACGACGGCGCAGCGCCGACAGCGCCAGCGCTGCGGCAGAGCGCCAATCGCAGCAGTAAGGGTTCACGATCGTCGCAGACACGAGCCGACCCGCGGCTCTGGCTTCTCGTAGGGCTGCCTCAGGCTGCCCCCGAGCGAGGTGGAAGCGCGCGAGCGACACATGCAGGAGCGCGACGGGAAGCGTCGGCGCCGCGGTTGCCGATACGAGGTTGCGGTTGACGAGCTCGGTGGCCTCGTCAAGGCCGCCGCGGGCCACGAGCGCGTCGAGGAGATGTGCGACACACCAGGCGACGCCAGGCTCGCCGCTGCCCTCCTCGAAGATTCGCAGTGCCAGGCGAGCCTCCGCCTCGGCGCGGCGACACTCGCCCATCCGCAGCGACGCTTTCGAGCACATCGTCGACTGCCACGCGACCGTGAGGCGGTTGCCACGTCGTGTCGCGTCGGTGATGGAGTCGTGGTACACGCGCGCGGCTAATGAAAGTGCGCCGCCATAGATGAGGCCGTTTCCGATCGCGCCGACGATCACGCTGTTTGGCGCGTCGAGGCGTTCGGCTTCGAGCGCTCTCTGAGCGAGAGCGATGGCGACGCTCGCCGGGGGTCGCGACGCCGCGATTGCGACCACGAGCGGCGCGAGTGTCCGCGGAGCGAGCGGTGCGCCTGCCTCGAGCTGCCGCAAACCGCCGCTCCCAGTGCGGCGCCACGAGGGCGGTGCAAGTGAACTCGTGAAACGCCATCGCGAGCATCTCGGCCTCGAGCGCGACGCCGAGTTCGTCGCCCGAGTCCGGGGCGCCGCCGAGCGCTTGGTGGAAGACCTCGACGGACCCCCGGAACTCGCCGCACGAGGCGAGCGCGCGGCCGAGATCGAGCGCGATCTGGGCGCACAGAAACGGATCCTCGGTCAGGGCAATGGCCGCGCGCAGGTGTGATTCGAACTCGTCGCGGCGCCGGTCGGCCGACTCGGCGAGACCGAGCTCGTGGAGCACCCGTCCGCGCTCATTCTCTGCGGGCGGTTCGTCGAGCGCCCGCCGCAGATAATTGATGGCGGCGTCGGCGGCGCCGCGCGCGGCAGCTTCGCGGGCCGCCGCTCGCAGCACGCTTACCCGCACCGGATCGCCCTCGGCCGGAAGGCGCAGTACATGTCGGGCGACGCGCTCGCTCTCCGCTCCGCGCGCCTGCATCAGGGCAGCAGCTCGCGCATGGAGCCGTTGCCGCTCGTGCGGAGGGATCTGGCCGTACACCGCGCTGCGGACCACCGGGTGGACGAAGTCGAAATCGACGTCACGTTCGGCAGCGAGCACGTTGACCGCGACGAGAGCCTCTGCGGCGATGCCGACCGCGCGCGGCGTGAGCCCAGTCAACGCAGCGACGTCGCGCAACGGTGTCGGCGGTCCCAGGACCGCGACCGCGCGCGCGACGGCAGTGGCATCCTCGGGCAAGAGCCGCAGCCGCCGACGCACAGTGTGTCCCACCCGTTCCGAGCCGAACTCGACGACCTGAAAGGCCTCTCCGCCGCTCCCGGCCACGCCTCGGTCGACCAGCTCGGCGACGAGCTCACCAAGCAGAAACGCGTTACCGCCGCTCGCCGCATGGCAAGCGGCCGTGAACTCATCAACCGCGCCGGGGAGGTGACGTCGAACCAGCACCGCGGCCGCGCCGGCCGACAGAGGCGCGGGGCGCACGACCTGTGCGGTGCTCGTCAGCACGTCGATCAGCGCCTGGTCGGCGCCCGGCTCACCCGGGCGGGTCGCACAGATGAGCACGAGCGGCAGATCCTCCGCACGTTCCGCGAGGTACACGAGCCAGCGCAACGACGCCGCATCGGCCCAATGGACGTCGTCGGCGAGCAACAGCAGGGGCTGACGCTCCGCAAGGTTGACGGCCAGCCAGTACAGACCGTGCAGGTGCGCGAACAGCCCATCCTCGCCGCTCGTCTGCACCGGAGCGGCCGTGAAGACCGCTGCCGCGGACTCCGCGCCGCCGCCGAGGGCGCCCGGCGAGTCCCTCACGCTGCGTTCGAGCAGCTGCCTCACGACGCCAAAGCCAAACGGCCGGTCGAGCTCCGTTCCGCGGCCGCGCAGGACACGGAGGCCGGCATCCTGGCCGCGAGACCCGGCCACGCGCAGCAGCTCCGTCTTCCCGACGCCGGCCTGCCCCTCGACGAGAACCACGCCGCCTCGTCCGCGCTCCGCGTGCTCGATGACGCGCTCGAACAGGTGCAGCTCGGGGTCGCGCTCCAAGAGCGCAACCATTCCTGCGGCACGCGCCCACATGATGCACAGCGTCTCACACCAGGGGCGCCGTAGGATTGTCGAATCAGCGTCATCAAGATCAATGCGATCACCTTGCCGCAGGAGCGCTTCGCGGAGTTCGAGCGGCGGTGTGCATCGCGGGCCGGAAGGTCGAACGGGCACCCAGGGTCGAACGGTTCGAGCTGTTGGGTCCGAATGACGAGCGCGACATCTGCCTGGAGTTGACTCGCTGGCGGTCCAACGATGACTTCCACGCGCGGGCCGGCAGCCGCGATTTCGATCCCGGCCATGCCCAGCACCGTGACTGTGACCGTGACCGTGGCCGGCCGGGACCGCCAGCGAGCTGTGGTCCTTCGAAGTGCTCGAGCGCAAGGACCGTGGAAGGCGTAGAGAATTCCGAATGGCAACTCGTTTCGTCAACCGTTCGCAGCTCCTCGTTCGTCATGCGGAGCCTCCGGGAATCGCGCCAGGCTGTTCGCATCTGCGAGATGACGTCGACGACGCGCCAAGATCTCGACGCGACGTGGGAGCCCGCGAAGTGCAGACGAGGATCTCCGAGATCGATCGGCCTCCCGGTGCCAGGCCCATGTGCTCGCCCTGGTGCGTGCCGATGATGTGTCGTGGGCGACGACCTCGTCCTCGTCGACAATCAAATCCTCGAGCGCGACGTGAAGGTCCGCTCACGAGCGGTCAAGCCGCGGAGAACCCTGCCCCCCAACGCGGCAGCCTCAGCCAGACTGCCGCTCTTCACGCAGACCAATCGACGCGCTCACGTGGCCGCTTTAGGGTGAAGCAGCCACGCGCGTGCCCGGGTCGACAAGCTGATCGGCCAGCCCTCCATTCGTCGTCGCACGGGCATGCTCGAGCTGGCGGCGACGCACCTGAGTTGCGCGGAATCCGCGTCAGTCGAAGACGCTAGCCGCGGAGCTGTCGGTCGGCTAGCACCGGCCGACGGCCGACGATCGCTCCGCTCTCCTGAGACGGTCGAGGCCGGCTTGTGCTTTGCCACTCACGCACTCGCGGGAAGTCCACCGGCCCGATACGCGCATCCGGGACAGACCGAAACGTTGGTACGACGACCCATTCGGGCTGCTGGGAGATCAACCGACTCCGGCGACGCCGATCAGAGTGCCCTCGGGGTCCTTGAAATGTCCGACCACGAGTCCATTTGGTGATGTGGCCGGACCCATCACGCGAGTCCCGCCCAGGCTTTCAGCCCGCTGAAGCGCAGCTTCGACGTCCGGCACGCCAACGTAGAAGACCGCGTGATTGTCATAGCTTTCGCCTCCTCCGATGCCCCCACGGATGCCCGTTCCGTCACCATCGGTGATGAGCTCGATAAAACCGTAGCCGTCCGCGTCGGAGACCTCCTTCGCGACGGGCGAGGGCGTCTCGAAGATCCAGCCGAACAGATCGCCGTAGTAACGACGCAGCTGATCCGGATTCTTGCCGATCACCTCGAAGTGCACCACGGGTCGAGCCATGACAAAGCTCCTTTCTGCGCTTCAGACGCCAGCGTGAGCCCGCTCGGCGTCGCTCACCGTTCAGCGATAGGACCAAGCCGCTTCGACGAAATCATCGGTGGACCGGCCGAATCCCTTGCTTCATATCTTCTATGGGGCCGTGATCGCTTGGCCACGAACGGACTCGCCCAGGTCGGCGTCGGGTCGCGCAACCCCATGGCGACACGGCGCTTGCGGCGTTGTGGGCCCCGGACGGATCGAGAGTGTTGGTTGTTGATCAAAGGCGGTGGCTGTCTACGATGAATTCGTGGACGTAGTGGAGTTTGGACCCCTCGACGAGAGGCAGCGAGCCGAGCTCGAGGGAGATGACGTCGATCCTTTCCACGCTGCTGGCATTGGGCTTCGTTGGCGAAGCAAGGATCGCCACGTCGCGCTACAGGATCCCGAGGGCCGTCTGGTGGCCTGCGCGGGTCTCGTCGTTGCCGACGTTCAGATCGGCAACGGGCCAGTCTTGCCCGTGGTCGGAATCGGTGGCGTGATCGTTGCCGCCCCTCATCGAGGGAAGGGATTAGCCGATCGCCTAATCGTTGAAGCGCTGCGTCGAGCTGCGGGGCTAAACCCGTCGATTGCAGTGCTGTTCTGTCATCGCGACCGCGCTGGTCTTTATCACCGGCACGAGTTCGAAGAAATCCCGCCGCCAGTCCTCGTGGAGCAGCCGAGCGGGCTTGTCGAGATGCCAGTCGCGGCCATGTGGAGACCGATTCGCGTAGGTGTTGAGCTTCCGCGGGGGCGAGTTGTCCTTCGCAGCCTTCCGTTTTAGACCCTCCACCTTTTGCTGCTCGTCGTCGATCATCGCGGTGCTCTGGATGACTCGGGTTTGGTGGATTTTGTGAGCATGGTGTGGGGCTGGGGGAGCGCTGAGGGATCGTGGAGGTTGGTGATGGGTGCAGCGTTCCAGCCGGGGGCGGTTCGATGTCCTTGTCGAGGGCCGCAGGACCCTCAGCCAAGCCCAGTATGCGATCCCGACCACCCGCGCCGCCGGCGCGCCCCAGCTGATCGTCGGCTTCTACGGCTCAGCCGGTAGCGACCTGCTCGCGGACGCGCTGCGGGCGTTCAGTGAGCGTCATCCGTCCTACACCGTTTCCGTGCGCGAGCCGCCATTTGGGAGCATCGACGCGATCCTGAGCAGCGAGGTCAGCGTCGCGTTCACTCGCCTGAAGCCCGGGCAGACCGAGCTCGAGGTCGAGGTGATCGCCCGGGAGCCGCGCGTTGTCGCACTGGCCGTCGCCCATCCGCTCTCGGACCGCGGGACGCTTACGTTCGCCGAGCTGGCCGAGGAGAGCTTCATCACCAATCCGGTCATGTGCGATCACGGAGCTCGCCATCCGAGATGGCTTGCCGAACAGGGCCGGCACGCCCTTCCCGGACGCGTCGCCGCCCAGAGCGGCGGGCGCGCTAGAGATCCTGACGTTGGTCGCGGCCGGCCGCGGCGTCTGCTTCGTGCTCTCAGCGGTCGCCGGCCACCACGCGCGCGACGACGTCGCCTACGTGCCCGTGAAGGACGCCGAGCCCGCTGTCGTGTCGCTCGCCTGGCGGGACGGTGCCGCGGTCCCGGCGCCGGCGGCGTTCATAGAGACCGTGCGCGAACTTGCCTCACGCTCAAGCGACGAACCGCCGATCGACCGAGCGCGCTAGTCGAACAGCGCGTCGATCGACACCGCGATCCGGCGGCCGGCGCCGGACGCCGCATCGAGCTGCCCGGGCTGCTCGCCGGGACGGGTGACGTGGCAAAGCCGCTGCACCTCCTCGGTGAGAAAGCGCGAGGGCTTACCGTATCCGTGCGCGTCGCCGTTCGGGCGATGGTAGTAGCGCACCGGCACGTATAGATGAAGCGCGCGGCGAGCCCGTGTCATCGCCACGTAGAGCAGCCGCCGCTCTTCGTCGATGCTCTCGTTCGAGCCCGCCGCCATGTCGGCCGGGAGGTTCCCGTCATAGAGGGCGATCACATGGACCGCGTGCCACTCGAGCCCCTTGGCCGAGTGGATCGTCGAGAGCACCACGTAGTCCTCATCCAGATGCGGCGGTCCAGCGAGGTCGGCGCTCGACTGCGGCGGATCGAGCACCAGCTCGCCGACGAAGTGCCGCAGCTCCCCGCGGTGCTCACGGGCGGCCGCGACCAGCTGCTCGAGGTCCGCCAGGCGCAGGGCGCCATCCGGGTACCGCGTCTCGATCAGCGGCGCGAGCGCGTCGCGCAGCCGCTCGGCGCGCACCCCGGCGCGCGGCTCGTCGCGAGTCTCGTAAAGCGCAGCCACCACCGCGTCGGCCCGCGCTTGGGCGTCGGTAGGCAGGCGCTCGCGAGCAGTCGGCCACGAGTCGATCCAGTCGCTTCGTGGAGCCGCCACGAGCTGGTCAAGCACGCGCCTCGCCGTCGCCGGGCCGACACCCTCGAGCAGCTGCAGGACACGAAACCAGGAGATCTCGTCGGCGGGGTTGTCGGCCAAGCGCATGAGCGCGACCAGGTCCTTGACGTGCGCAGCCTCGAGATAGCGCAGCCCGCCGTACTTGACGAACGGAATCCGCCTCCGCGTCAGCTCGAGCTCGAGCAGGCCCGTGTCATGCGAGGTACGGCTCAGGACCGCCTGCTCCCGGAGGTCCACTCCCTGCTCGCGCGCTTCCATGACCCGGTCACACACCTCCGCAGCCTGGGCTGACTCATCGCGGCAGAAGACCAACTCGGGCGCCCTGCCATCAGGGTGCTCACTGCGCAAGCGCTTCGGGAACGCACGGCTCGCTTGTAATGCAAGCGCGTTCGCCACGTCCAGCACGGGCTGGGTCGAGCGGTAGTTGCGCTCGAGCATCACCACCTTGGCCTCGGGGAAATGGCTCGGGAACTGCAAGATGTGCTCGGCCGAGGCCCCGCGCCAGCCGTAGATCGCCTGAAAGTCATCGCCGACCGCGGTGACCTCGCGCCGGCGCCTGCGCAGCCCCAGGACGATCTCGACCTGCAGCCCGTTGACGTCTTGATACTCATCGATCAGCAGATGATCAAACGCATCCTCGAGCGTCGGCCCGACCACCTCGTCGGCCGCGAGCGCCCGCCAGTAAACGAGCAGATCGTCAAGGTCGAGTACCCCGAGCGTCCGCTTGCGAGCCCCGTAGGCCTTGAACAGCGCCGCCATCGCCCCGATGTGCTCCTCGCACCACGGGAAGCTGTCCGCCACGACGCGGCCTAACGGCTCCTGAGCATTGACCGTCCGGGAATAGATGTCGAGCAGCGTGCTCTTCTTGGGAAACCGGCGCTTGCTCTGTGGATGCCCATGCTCCTCGCGAATCAGATCGATCACATCCGCGGCATCGCCGGCGTCGAGGACACCGAACCCCGGCGCGAGCCCGAGTGCGCTGGCATGCAAACGCACGAAGCGATGTGCCACCGAATGAAACGTCCCGCCGAGAACACCCCGCGATCCTGACGGCGCCGCGATCAGCGCACGCGCCCTTTGCAGCATCTCCCGCGCCGCCCGGCGAGTAAACGTGAGCAGCATGATCCGCTCAGGCGGCGTGCCCTCGGCCACCAGCCACGCTACCCGCGCGCACAGGGTCGTGGTCTTCCCAGTACCAGCGCCAGCCAGGATCAGCAGCGGACCGTCACCATGGGTCGCTGCCGCGCGCTGCTCAGGATTCAACTGCTCGAGCCAACGCGCTTCGCTGGGGATCGACGCTGAGGTCGAGGGGAACATCTGTTCCCCAAAGCTAGAGCCGAGCCCGGACGAACCACATCCTCATCGCCGGATCGGTGATGTGCCCCTCGCGATACCCGGCGCGAGGTCTCCGGCGAGGAGCGCGCGACGTGGTGGACGCGCGCTGTGGCGGTCCGGCCGGACTGCGCCGAGTACCAGACAAGAACGACCGGGAGATCCCAGTGTTCGTGTTGGAACCCGCGGACTGATCTAACTGCCGGGTCTCACGGGACCCCTCAGTGAGCGTTCTCCATCGCACGCCGACACGAAACGGCTCGCGCGGCTCCCCAGCCGCGCGCTGGGCGCTCGTTGAGGCAGCATGGACTGCGGTACTTCAGCCCGGCCCACTGCACGCGTTCTATCAGCGCACCCGCGACCGCCGCGGGCACGGCAAGGCGATCGTCGCCACCGCCCGCAAGCTCGCGATCCTGTTCTGGTGCATGCTCACCCGCTCAGAGGACTACGCCCACCAACAACCATCGCTGACCCGCAAGAAGCTCCGCCGCCTGGAGATCACGGCCGGCGCACCCAAGTACACCCGCCGCGCCGCCGGCGTCTGGTCCACGAACGACCTCATGCGCGAGGCCGAGCTCGAGCTCGCGCGCCAAGCCGAGACCTTATACAAGCGCAAGGTCCAAGACCAGCAGGCCGGCGGAGAAAGCGGGGCGCGAGCTGACACTGGAGCGCGCATAGATAGGTCACTCGAACGAGGACACGCTGCGCGGCAGACCACAAGCTCCTGACGTCTGCGCTTCGCTACGTCATCGGCTCGCGCCCGCCCGAGAACCTACGCCGCGACTGCCCCGCTGACAAGACCGGGGAGCACACCCACCCCGCAAATACCGAACACCACCGACTTGAGTTTCATCGGTCGATCATTCCGACACTCTCCACTCGCCTCCATGCGTTGTGCTTTCCGCGCGAGGCAGGCATTCAGCTGACTGGGGTGAAGTACCGAGGCGCGGGGGAAGCGGGTCTCGCCAACGCAGCTGCGCGGGTGGCGCTGCTGCTCCCAGGGAAAGATCAAGCAAGACGGCTTCCGGTCGTCCTAGGCGGCACTTGTGCCTCCGGAGCGACGTGCGGTCCCGGCCGCCTGGTCGCCGCGCTCTGGGCGGCTTCCGTCGCTTCGCGCCCGAAGCCAGCTCTTTGAGGCGCCGGTGGTCAACCACGTCTTGGTTTTTGGCCATGGGGGTCCTTTCTGTTTGAGGTCGTGCGCGGTTCAGGCGGCGTTCGTGCCGGAAGCTCGGGAGCGGGCACCGCGGCGGGCCGGCTCGCGCAGGGGAGGGCGATGGGAGTCGACGCCAGGCTCACTGCGCCGCGGACCAGGGAGATGAACGGGAAGGGCACTTCGTCGATCGGAGCGAGGACGCCGTCAACTAACTGCTCCGACGGTGAGCGGCGGTGCGCATGGTGGGTCGGCCCTGGCGGGTTGACTTGTAGCGCCAGGGCCAACCGCGCCTCCTGCAGACAGCCCGCGCGGTGCGGCGTGCCGCATGAGTCGGTCAGGCCGGCGTGATCAGGCCCAGCTGCTGGAGCACCGTCACGCCGTCATCGAGGCCGATCTCCTCGGTTATCAGTCCGTTCTCGATCTTCAGCACCGTGGTGCCGGTAAAACGCATCGTCTTGCCCGAGCCTGCTGCCAGCGACCCGATGGGCATGTCGTCAAACGCATCACCGGTCTGTGTGCCGCCACCGATCCACTGCCCGACGACGTAATCGCCTTCGGCGATCAGCTCGGCAGTTGCTCCGAACGCGAGGTCCGGGAAGGCGGCGCGGAACTTCGCAGCGAACTCGCGCACCTGATCGCGGCCACGGCACGGGGCATGGAGTGAGTACTCAAAGCGGATGTCGGGGGAAGCCAATTCGTCGATGACCGCTGGGTCGTAGTCGGGTCCCCAGAATTCTGCGAACCAGCGCCCGACGACTGCCTTGTTCTCTTCTATGGACATGCGTTACCTCATTAGTTGGATGGTTGATGGAACTTCGGGTGAAGCTGGGGACACTCGGACCAGCGCAACAGTCGGAGCGGCGGCCGTCGAGGTGTGCAGGTTGTGAGCGGTTAGAGCCCGGAGATCGGCATCGGTGACCGCGCGGGCCGCGACCGCGTCCACGTCGGTGGTGCCTGCGGTGGGACGGAGGGAGACGCGGTCGATGGTGCTGCCGCACGCCGGGCAGCGGTCGGGAGGAGCGGTGTAGATATTCCCGCAGAAGCAGGCGATGGTCCAGCTCATGGTGGGCTCCGATTGGTCGTGGACGTGGGCGCGAGGGTGCCGCTGGTCCGCTGGGTTGGATCGTCTTGGGGGTGAGACGCTTCGCGGGCATCGGTTCGTGAGGTCCAGCTCTGAAATCGGCGCGCGGCCTGGGTTCCGCTCCCGACGCTGACCCATCTCACGTTTTGCGTGGCGGGCGCGTCTACACGGGTGACGTGAACATCGCCTTGAACGACACTCCGTTGCCGATCACTCGACGACGCGTTGCCGATGTCGAGCCGTTCGAGTCCGTGCTCGAGCGCCACGGTCCCGCGGTCCTACGGTTCTGTGTCGCGAGGCTGGGCCCGGATCGCGGCGAGGAGGCCTTTCAGGAGACGCTGCTCGCGGCGTCTTCGGCATTACGATGACCTGCGCGACACCGGAGCTGTGGGTCGCTGGTTGTTCTCGATCGCGCAACGCAAGATTGTCGACAGCGCGCGCAGTCTCGCGCGGGCTCCGCTCGCCACTGACCAGCTCGATGACCTTGACGGGGCGTGGCATGACTCTGACCCGACCGACGAGGTGTGGTCACGTGTTGCCGCGCTGCCGCCCAAGCAGCGCGAGGCGGTCGCGCTGCGCTACATGGCCGACTTGCCCTACGGCGATATCGCCGAGGCGATGGGCACGACGGCGGATGCCGCGCGACGCAACGTCTTTGAAGGGCTCAACCGACTCAGGAGGGATCTCGCCGATGACCCACGCAACCTTTGACAGCGTCACGGCCCGGGTCGGCCAGCTCGACTGGCGGCAGCTGGTGCGCCAGCTCGACGAGCAGGGGTTCGCTGTGACCGAGCCGCTGCTCAGCGGGGAGGAGTGCGTCGGGCTGGCTGACCTGTTCGATGGTGACGGGTTTCGCTCGACGATCGATATGGCGCGCCACCGCTTCGGTGATGGTCGCTATCGCTACTTCGCGTATCCGCTTCCCGAGCTCATCGAGGGCGCGCGGGTCGCGTTCTATGAGCAGCTCGCGCCGGTCGCCAACCGCTGGGCCGATCTGCTTTCAGGCGAGAATCCGACGTTCCCGTTGACCCACGAGCTGCTGCTGGCGCGCTGTCAAGCGGCCGGGCAGACGCGTCCGACTCCGCTGATGCTCCGCTATCACAGGGTGACTGGAACGCTCTGCACCAGGATCTCTACGGCGACGTGTACTTCCCATTTCAGGTCTTGACCGTGCTCTCAGATCCCGGATCGGACTACGCCGGCGGGGAGTTCGTGCTGATGGAGCAGCGTCCGCGCGCGCAGAGCCGCGCGCACGTGCTGCGTCCCGCTCGCGGAGCCTTCGTGATCTTCCCGACACGCGAGCGGCCGCACAGGGGCAAGAACGGTTATCACCGCGTCGGACTGCGGCACGGTGTCTCGACCGTCAACGCCGGCACCCGTACCGCACTCGGGATCATCTTTCACGACGCCCAGTGACTCGGGAACCTCACGAACAGTCGCCAGGGACCGTCTAACCACCATGCCCGACAACCGCCATCAAGACACGAGCGTCGAACTTCTTCTGCGCAGCAGCGCCAACTCGCCGGTTCCCGACTGGACGCGCCGTCCACGCCCGGTTCGTCGCACGCGCGCTCTCACACGATCTCGTGGACGTGGCGTACGAGGACCACGAAACGCCTCTGGGCACGATGCGCGTCACCGCCACTGAACAGCGGCATCGTGCGGATGATCCTGCCGGCCGAAGACGCCGAGGAGGTTCTCCAGCGATCTCGCACGCAAAGTGTCGGCCCGGATCCTGCGTGCCAGCACCCCCGCGATCACACTGACCCGGCGGGAGCTCGACGAGTACTTCGACCGCCGTCGCCATCGATTCGACGTTCCGCTGGACTGGACGCTGGCCAACTCGTTCCGGCTCAAGGTGCTCGAAGCGACCGCCCGGATCCCCTACGGCCAGACCGCCACCTACCGGCAGGTCGCAAAGGCCGCGGGAAGCCCCAACGCCGTCCGTGCCGCCGGGTCGGCGCTGGCCACCAACCCACTACCGATCCTCGTGCCATGCCACCGCGTGCTGCGCAGCGACGGCACGATCGGCCAGTACCTCGGCGGCTCAGCCGCCAAAACGCAGCTACTCACCATCGAGCAAGCGATCTGACGATGGCATGGACCACCCACACGAGCCCCCTCGGGCGACTGACCGCTAATCAGCCGTACAGCCGGCCTGCGCCACGTGTACTTCCCGGGCCGCGCGCCAAGCCTCGCCCCTCGTGACTACGAGCCATTCGACCTCGGCGAAGCGGTCGGTCATCTGGAGCAGTACTTCGCCGGCGAGCACCAGGGCTTCGAACTCGAGCTTGATCGTGGGGGAGCGCCGTCGCGGGTACGCCCACGCACTCGCGTTGCGCAGCTGGAGATCTCCAACACCCGGACGATCGATCGGCCGCCGCGGGCCGGGCGTGGTTCGAGGCAACGCTGCCCGATGAGCTCGGGCAACCCTCCGACAGACGTGTCCGGACACCCCGCCCGACCCAGGCCCTCCGAGCGACCGGCTGTCTAGTCAAGACCGCCTGTATCGGACCTGTGCCGCCCGCTTCGCCGTGTAGACAGCAGGCACAGTCGACCCGGCCTCGACGCGTCGAGCCCGCCGGTCCGACAGCAAGGCGAGCGTCGACCACGGCTCGACTCGACGCAATCACGCAGCCAATGCGCATGACGAGCACGAACGCCGACTGGACCACCGAAGCGAGCGGGTTCCGTGAGCAGAGCCGGACCCGCGCTGCAACGCCGTGCCCAGGGTCGGCCCTGCCTCACCCGGCAGGAGGTGTCAGGGACCTGCTCCGGCCGGGGCGACTCCTCGGTCGCCGACCCGACCGCCCGGTAGTCGGGGCCTTGTGAGCGGGGGCGATCGTCAGCGACGAGCAGATCGGGCGGTCGGCGTCGCGCTCAAGAGGCCTCTGGATGTGGGGCAGGCCTCGTTCCCGGGCGCGCCCTTCCCACAGCGACCGCGCACGCGCTGCTGCACTACGCCTACACCGGTCACGCATGTCCTCGGCTGCTTCGCCGCAAGATAGGTAGCGAGCGCCACGCCGCGGCACCGCTGAAGTGCGTGCAACCGTGCTGGACGCCGATGAGTGGCGCCGAGCATCTGGGACGGACGTGAGATGGCGGCAGCACCCAGGTTCCGCGCCCCACCAGCGAGGCGCGCTCGTGACGACGAGTCGGGTGCGCGGCGGGAGCAGAACGAACCGAGCCGCGAAACGCGCCGTTGGCGTTCGGTGGGCGGAGGCTGGGGAGCGGCGGCGAGGCTCGGCATGGACTGGTGGTGGTTTTGAGAGGATCACGCCGTGAGCGACGCCAGCATCAGCTTCCCGCGCCAGAGCGCCCGTACCGTCGGGTTCTCGCTGGGCGTCCCGTACGCCTTCGCGATCGCTTCGGACGGCTGCCGCATTGCCTTCCTTCGGGCGCGTTCGGGCACCGACCGCAGCACCGGCCTGTGGGTGCGTGACACGGCTACTGGTGCGGAGCGGCTGGTTGCCGATCCGGAGGAGTTGCTCTCCGGCGGCGAGGAGAGCCTCCCGCCCGAAGAGCAGGCGCGGCGGGAGCGCACCCGACAGGCCGCGGCGGGTGTGGTGTCCTTCGCGGCCGACGAGGCGGTGCGGATCGTGGCGTTCGCGCTGTCCGGGCGGTTGTTCGTGGTCGATCTGGCGGACCTGGACGGCGCCCTGGTGCGAGAGCTGGTGGTGCCGGGGCCGGTGCTTGACCCGCGTCCGGATCCGACGGGAGCCAACATCGCGTACGTGGCGGACGGGGCGCTTCGCGTGGTTGGGGCGGATGGCGCCGGTGACCGGGCGCTGGCCGTGGCGGAGGCCGAGAACGTGACCTACGGCCTGGCCGAGTTCCTGGCGGCTGAGGAGATGTACCGGACGCGCGGTTTCTGGTGGTCACCCGACGGACGGCAGCTGCTGGTGGCCCGAGTGGACACGACGCCCGTGGCCCGCTGGCACGTGTCGGATCCGGCCCACCCGGACCGGCCGCCGGTGGAGGTCGCCTACCCGAGGGCGGGGACCGCGAACGCGGACGTCAGCGTGGTGCTTGCCGGGCTGGACGGAAATCTGACGCCGGTGGGTTGGGACTCCTCTGACGCGCCTTACCTGACCTCGGCGCACTGGTCGCGCGGTGGGCCCGCGCTGTTGCAGGTGGCCTCGCGCGATCAGCGGACGATGCGGGTGTTGGCCGTGGCCGAGGACGGCACAGTGGAGCGGATCTGCGAGGACACTGACCCAGACTGGGTCGACGTGGTCGTCGGGACTCCGGCCTGGACGCCGGGCGGCGAGCTGGTCCGGGTGGTGGCGAGAGACGGCGCGTACCGGCTGATGATCGGCGAGGACCCGGTCACGCCGGTGAGCCTGAACGTCGCCGGCGTCCTCGACGTCGGTGACGACGTACTGTTCACCGCTACCGGGCAGGACCCGGCCGAGGTGCACGTCTACACCAGCGGTCCGAACGGCACCGTCCGCGTGACCCGCGAGCCCGGCGTGCACGACGCGGCCCGGCGCGGGGACCTCGTGGTCAGCTCGTCCCGGTCGCTTGGCTGGTTCGGCTCTCGGGTGCAGGTCTGGCGGGGCGACGAGCCGACCGGGGAGATCGCGTCGCTTGCAGAGACCCCGGTGCTCACCCCGGAGGTCACGTTCCTAACCGTCGGCGCGCATGGGCTGCGGTGCGCGTTGCTGCTGCCGCGCGGGCACCAGCGCGGCTCGGCCCGGCTGCCGGTGCTGTGCGACCCCTACGGCGGCCCCGCCGCCCGCCGTGTGGTCTGTGCGCGCAACGCATACCTGACGCCGCAGTGGTTCGCCGACCAGGGCTTCGCCGTGCTGATCGCCGACGGCCGGGGCACGCCCGGCCGTGGGCCCGATTGGGACCGGCTAATCCACTACGACGAGGCCACGCCAAACCTGGAGGACCAAGTGGAGGCGCTACACGCGGCCGCCGCAGCGTACCCCGACCTCGACCTAACCCGGGTCGGCATCCGCGGCTGGTCCCACGGCGGCTACCTGGCCGCGCTGGCCGTGCTGCGGCGCCCCGACGTCTTCCACACGGCCGTCGCCGGCGCTCCAGTCACCGATCAGCGGCTGTATGACACTTTTTACACAGAGCGTTACCTCGGTCACCCGGATGACCACCCTGATGCTTACGACCATAACTCGCTGATCGATGATGCACCGAGGCTGGAACGCCCGCTCATGCTCATACACGGCCTGGCCGACGACAACGTGGTCGTAGCGCACACGCTGCGGCTTTCGTCGGCGCTCCTGGCCGCCGGGCGGCCGCACACCGTCCTCCCGCTGTCCGGCGTCACCCACATGGCCCGGCAGGACGAGGTCGCAGAGAATCTTATGTTGCTTCAGGTGGAGTTCCTCAAGCGCACGCTCGGCATGAGCCCCGGCTGAGCCACGCTGGACCCCACCACAGGCCGGCAGTCCTACTGCTCGGCGGCGATCACGAACAGCGCGCGGTCGGAGCCCGGCGCCGACAGTCGCTAGAGTTCGTGCCTGCGCACCGACCCAACGCTGGGTCTGAGCTCTCGGGGCGCAGCGCTTTCACCTGTGAGACGCAATCACCCACAGCGATCGGCGGAGGACGCCCGTTTGGCGCTGTCGCAGCCAGGCGCGACCCGCCAGGAATGAGCTCAAGATTTCCACGCCAGCAACTACTTGACACCGGTCCAGCCGAGCCCCCCCGCGTTGTGCTTCTCATCGGATCCGAGCGCCACCGCCGCGCACTGGCAATGGATAGCCAGGCGCGGAACGCAACCGCTCGCAGCCCCGGCCGGCCGGACGAACGAAGCGTCGCCAAAGCGATAGGGGGTGAGACGTTCGCGTCCTGATCGAAACGATCGTCAGGTTCGACGACCGCTCGCGTGAAGCCAGCAGGCCGGATTGGAGACCGGGGGTTTGCTTGCCGCGATCGCTCGATGAGGCGGGCATTCGGTCTTCGGAGCGCATCCGAGATGTGGGCACTGCGCCTACCTCGTCAGCGGTCCAGCATCATCAGATGACCCACGAATGCGCTCGAACAACGATCATGCGAACGCCCTCGCGCGTGACCTCCGTCAGAATCCGCCAGGGGCAACACCGCGCTGACAGGTCCGCCAATCCTGCGCGCTTAGCGAGCGCCGATGCAAGACGAAAAGAAATCGTCGGCAGCACGAGCGTGATCGGCGCGGGCTGCGTGGTCGACTCTGCTGGTGTCATCGACGCCGCTGGACGCCGACGCCATGGTTGCGCTGGAAGCCCCTTTCACCCGATGCGCTGTGGCCACCGAACACTCGTCTCGAGCAACTGCCAATACCGAGAAGCGATGTATCACATGGGTGTCATTTTCCCTCTTGGAGGTACCACGCACCCGCCGGGTGTCAAGAGTCACCCCTAGGGGCCTAGCCCCGATCGTGCGGTAGGCGCGTGGGTGTGACAGCAGGACGTGATTTGACAGGTCAGTCAGGGTCCGCGTGGGGCTCCGGGCCGGCGATTGGGTGGTGAACGCGTTTCCGCGGGAACGTTCCGGGCGAGTCCGCCCCGGTTCCGGGCAGCGGTGATCGCGGCCGCTGGCCGGAGGGTCTGCTCAGGGTGGATGGTGGCCCGGGTGGCGGTCAGCCGGTCGGGGTCGACAGCGTTTTGAGTTTCTCGAACGCGGCCTTGAGCGCCTCGGTCCACGGCCAGCTGCCGGGGAGGTGCAGCTTCCCTTGGCGTGCGGAGAACGCGAGCCGGGCGGCGACGTGGAAGAGGCGGTAGCGCAGTCGTTTCGGCTCTGCTTTGGCGAGTCAGCAGGGCTTGCGTCCAGACGATCAGGTCGTGCGCGAGCATCACGATCTCGACCCATACCTCGTTGAGCGCGAAGGCCTTGAACGGGAGCTTGGCCAGGCCGGTGTCGTTGTCGTCGCGGATGCGGTCCTCGACCCGGGCGCGTTGGCGGTGACGGCGCTCGATGATCGCGATGTCGGTGTCGGGTTGGTCGGTGAGGATCGCTTGGAAGCGGTAGCCGTCGTGGTCGGTGAACGAGAGCTGCGCGCCCGGGTGCGGGCGCTCACGGCGGACGATCACCCTGCAGCCATCCGGCCAGGAGCTGAAATCGAGACGGTCGGTGATCTCACAGACTTCGCCGTTCTCGCGCTCGCTGCCGTCCTGGTCCAGCGCTGGAACCCAGGCGTCATCAGGGATTTCGAGGATCGCGGCGCGGACCGCCTCGGTCAACTATGTTGCCCTCATGGCAGTGATCGGCGAACTCGTGCGTGGCGCCCGCGGAGTCCGCGCGCACGAGGATCTCGATGCTCTCAATGTGCGCGGCGGGTATCTGCTCAAGGCACCGGTCGAGGACCAGCACGTGATCGGCGGCGGTGTTCGCGCCGGCGTTCCCGGGGCGGAGCATCACGCCCAGCGCCTCGCGGATCTCATCGCCATAGGCCTGCAGCGGACCGAACCCGCAGCCGCCCTTGTAATTGCCGGCCGCGCGCTCTTTCTCAGAATGCGACGTGATCAGCGTCGCGTCGATATCGATCGTCAAGGACTCCGGCGCGCCGTGCAACTCCCAAAACCGCTCCCGCGCGCTGGCGTGCGCGTCACGGACCGCGTCCAGGAGCCCCGGCGTCGACGCGATCCCGTCGACCGTCCTAAACGCGGTCGAGTCCGACGCCACCGCCCCGAATAGCACGTCCTGATCACGGGTCGCGCCCAAGTCCGAGACGCACTCGCCGCCGTCGGCGAACATCACCGCCAGATCGCGCACCACCCGACCCGGGTCATGACCACGACGCCGCTGCTTCAGCCCGGCCAGACGGACCGACAACGACCGCGTGAGCCCGACCCTGTCCGCGACTAGCCCCAGCAGCGCGGCCCCCACGTGCGACACCAACCCCGCTCCGTCCGCCGTGACTTCTACCGTTACACGGCGTCCATCACGCATCACCCTCAAGGTGAACCTCCAAGCTCGGGATCAAGGACCGTCGACAAGCCCACGATCCCTGCTCAGCCGGACGACTCCGCGCCCCCGCCCGCCGGGGGCGCAGTCGTTACTGCACGATCGGGGCTAGGCGCACCTAGTCGGAGGACCGATCATGCGTGAACAGCGCAAGGCGTCAAAGGGGGAAATGCATGAACGCCAGTCGCACCATCGTCGAGCATAATCGTGAGTCACCGGCGAGAACCGTCAGTTCGCGCGATGCCACGACTTTCGAGCTCGATCGTCAGTCGGGTCAGAACATCAGCAATATCGGCGGCGACCAGACGATCTACTACGGAGACCGCAACCCGATCGAGGCGCTGGGGCAAGGCACTCGCGGCGGTCGGGCTGTTGCTGTCCCTGGTCGGCCTCGTGCTGCTAGCGGTCTTCGGCGTGATGACGGCGCATAGCGTGCTGCATGCCATGAAAAACGGCGGAGTCGAGACGCCGTACACACAGTATCTCCCGTCGGCCTGGACCGCGGCGGTCGGGCTGATTGCGAGCGGCTTCGTCGTGAACCGTGTCGCGCGGATCGTGGTCGGGCGATGACCACGTTCAACATCGGCAACCAGAACGCCGCGTCGATCCAAAACGTTGGCGGCAACATGGTGGTTCACGACGGGATCCAAGGGACGGCGAACGTGCACCTCGTCGAACTTCGTGCCCAACTTGCTCAACTGCGGGACGAGATCGATCGGCTCGCGCTCCCGGCCGAGAGTCGCGCCTTCGCGAGTGAGGCGCTCGCCGAAGCCGAGGCCGAAGCGGCGGCGCCCGTGCCTCGATCGAACCGGATCGCCGGCGCCCTCCGGCGTGTGACCGAGGCACTCAACGACGCTGGAGTCGATGTGGTTCGTGCGCTTTCCGGCGCGCTGTCGCTCGTCGCACTAATCGCGTAATCCAATCGCGCAGCGTCGTCGTTGCTTTAGCCCGTGCCCTTTCTCGTGGGCCCGGAGACTCGTGGCCGCCCGCCGGCCGAACCCGAACGCGGTCGACTAAGGCCCCCGTCGCTCCGAAGGGAGGGTCCGGCAGCCGTCGGCGACCGTCCCGCGCGGCGGCCCGCGCGTGGAGGCGGTACGGCGCTGGTCACCCAGAAGTGGCAGCGGCCAGGCATCGAACGTCCTGAGTCGCACCATTGCTTTCACTCCCCGCTCGCCTCGCGTCGTGCGACTGGTTGGCAACGCTGCGGGCAACGGCCGACGCCGTCGCTGCGCGACTGCTTCGCCTATAGGTCCCGGTGTTGAAATGTGCTTTGCCCGCGCTGGCGACGGTCGGCGTTAGGGTCGAAGACCGGACCGGGGTCTGACCCGTCATAGGTCTGGACCCGTTGGTGTCCTTTGGATGAAGTGTCGGCCTCGGTCCGTGTCTTCGAGGAGCCGGTCTGACCTGATAGGAGCGTCGATCTCGTTGAGTGCCGATCCCAACCGGGACGTTGTCGACCGGGTCCGCAATCAAACCGTAGTGGAGGTTCAGCATCATGTCTAGGAGGAGAGGGCCGGGTCCGTCGAGCGTGTTGCTGACGCCTGATCACGCGGGTAACGTGGTCGGGGTCGACCCGCATAAGCGGAGCTTGTCGGCGACCGTCGTGGATCCCCGCGGTGGGCTGCTCGCGGGCGAGCATTTCCGTGTGTCGGGCGATGGGCACCGTGCGCTTGAGGCGTGGGCGCGGCAGTTCGGACCGATCGCGCGGTGGGGGGTCGAGGGCGCCTCGAGCTGGGGTCGTCACACGGCGGTGTTCCTCGTCCGTCGCGGGTATGACGTGCGGGACGTGTGCGCGAATCGCACGCCCCGGTCTGACCGTGCCCGCCAGCGCGGCAAGTCCGACACGCTGGACTCGGAGCGGATCGCGCGGGAGACGCTCGCGCACGCGCTGCTGCCTAGGGCGTTCAAGCGCGCCGGGGAAGACAGCGGCCCGGACGAGGGCCACGAGCTGCTGGCGCTGTGGCATAACCAGCGCCGGTCGATCCTCGCCAGCCGCCAGCACCTGGTGAACGAGGCCGAGAATATGCTGTGCGAGCTCCCGTTGGAGCTCCGTGAGCAGCTGCCCGACAGCAAGGCCGTCAGGCCCAGGCTCGCGGCGCTCGCAGGGCGCAACCGCCGCCGGCGGTATGACCGAGCGACCGCGCTGCGGCTCAGGCTGCTGGACGAGTACCGAGTCCGGATCGCCAAGCTCGACGCGGACGAGAAGGCCGTCTGCCGCGAGCTGAGCGTGCTCGTGCGAGCGAGCGGCTCAACCCTGGATCAGCTCTGCGGCCTCTCGACCCGGTCGGTCGCCGAGCTGCTGATCGAGGTCGGCGACCCCCGCCGGTTCACCGAGGGCGGATTCGCGCGCTTCAACGCATCAGCGCCGCTGGCGGCCTCGACCGCGGAGGGACCAGGCGAGCCGGTCCGCCACCGCTACAACCCCGGCGGCAACCGGCGGATCAACCGGATCCTGCACGTGATGGCGATCACCCAGCTGCGCTGCGAGCCGCGCGCCCAGGCGATCTACTCCAACGCGCGCGCTAATGGCCACACCAAGAAGGAGGCCCGCCGGATCCTCAAGCGCCACCTCTCCGACGTGATCTACCGCCGGATGATCCGCGACCTCGCCGCGCACGCCCAGCCCCTCCTAGCTGCATGACCGTGCGCGGCCGCCGCGCAGTCAAAGAGTTGGTCCGACAGGACCGAGCGCAGCGAAGCCGCGCAGCGGCACCCTCTTGACAGCGATCGGTGGCCCCGCGCCACCATCTCGCAAGGAGGGGCTTGACATAGAAGCTTCATCCTGGTTGTTGCCTCGACCGCCGCCGGGAGAGGGCTCTGCTTTGCCTGCCCCCCGTTGTGGAGGGCCTTTCGTGGACCAGCCCCTCTCGGCGGTGGTGAGGTGCCGCAAGCGGCAACAGGACGTAGCCCCGTGTTGAGGGCCTGTCTATAGGCATCCGCAACGGTACCTCTCGGTCGGGGCGTTGTGAAGACCCTTGACCAAGATGGAGTTGAAGTGATGAGCAGTACCTATGCGGGCGTCGATTGGGCGTCTGAGAAGCACGACGTGGTGATCGCTGATGAGACGGGCGAGGAGATCCTGGCCGCGACGTTCGCGCACGACGAGGCCGGGGTGCGGGGCTTGTGCCGCACGCTCGTGCGTCACGAGGTGACGCTGGTCGCGATCGAGCGGCCCGACGGGCTGTTGGTCGAGCGGCTGCTGGACGCGGGGCTGCGGATCCTTCCGTTGCATCCCAACCAGGTGGCGGCGACTCGTGATCGGTTCAGGGCCTCGGGCGGGAAGTCCGATCGGTTCGACGCGTTCGTGCTCTGCGAGCTGGCGCGGACCGATCACCACCGCTTCCGGGTGCTTGAGCCCGATTCGGATCAGACCAAGGCGCTCAGAGCGCTGACCCGGGCACGAGAGGATCTGGTCGGCACCAGGACCGCGCTGGTCAACCAGCTGCGCGCTGAGCTTGCGGGTTTCTGGCCGGGTCCGCTGGGGCTGTTCACCAGCCTGCACAGTCAGATCTCGCTCGCGTTCCTCGAGCGCTACCCCAGCCCCGCGGACGCGCGCGGTCTGGGCGAGCAGCGCCTTCAGGCGTTCCTGGCGCGCCAGCGATACTCCGGTGGCCAGAAGCCCGCGCGGCTTTTGGCAAAGCTCCGCCGCGCTCCCGAGGCCCGGGTCGGCGAGCTCGAGCTCGGCGTCCGCCGAGCGCTGGTCCTGAGCCTGGTGGCGACGATCAAGACGCTCAACGAGCAGATCAAGCAGCTCGAGCGGCAGATCGCGACCGCCATCCGCGAGCACCCCGACGGTCCGATCTTCCTCTCGTTGTTCAAGAAGCCAAACAGCGTGATCACGGCCGCGGAGCTGTTGGCGGAGATCGGCGACTGCCGCGGGCGCTACCCCACCCGCGACACCCTCGCCGCCGACGCCGGCCACGCCGCCGTCGCGGTCGAGTCCGGCAAACGCAAGGCAGCCTGCTTCCGTTGGGCCTGCAACAAGCGCCTGCGCCAGGCGTTCGTCACGCTCGCGGACACCAGCCGCCACCACAACCCGTGGGCGCAGGACCTGTACGCCGCCGCCAGCGCCCGCGGGCACGACCACCCACGCGCGATCCGCACCGTCGGCCGTGGCTGGTGCCGGATCGTGTGGCGCTGTTGGCAAGACCGCGTCCCGTATGACCCGGCCCGCCACCGCGCGCTGCAACGCCATCTCACTGTCACTATCCCCACCTCGTCGGGCCCCCGGCCCGACACAGCCGCCACCCAGCGGATGGCCGGCGCCGCCGTCACCCAACGGGCGGCCCGCAGGGCCGAGCGCAACGCGCTTGACGGCAAGCCGACATCCGCTATCGCACTCGGGGGTTGACACAGGACGTCCACGAACGGGGTGGTCGGCTCGGGTGCCTGTTGGACGACTCCATGCCTCCGGCAGTCACCGTCTTTTGCTTCGCGAGGAAGGCGCAGTCAGGCCAGAGTGGTGGTTTCTCGTCTGACGCGACATGCCGACACCGACAACCTCCGCGCTCGGAATGCCTCGCAAGGCAGCCGCGCTGGCTCGAGGGCGGCTTGTGGTCGGACCGGTCGCGGGGGGCGATGATCGCCCTCGCGTTCGCCTGAATCCTGCGTAGTCCCGGCGGAGACACCGGCGGGCCGGCCGCCGCAAGCGGCATCCTGGACGGCACCGATCTCCGCGCCGCGCCCGGTCTCCTGAGCCGAATCCGCGACCGCTGCGTTGACGCTCTTCGCTAACGGCGCGTGGGGCACGGGGTCTGACATGATCGAGTTCATGGCCAAAGAAGCAAAAGCAGAAACAACCCGGACCAGGCCCCTTGGCGGAATCAAATGGCTCGACGATGTCGCCGACCACGACTACGCCGCCGCCGAGGCCTACCTGTCGCTCAAGCTCGACAGCGAAGCGGTCGACAAGGCGGTCAAGCGCCTACGAAAAGCCGAGCTGACAACTCGACGCGCAAACGACATCCTGCGTGCCGCCGGCCTGACCGCCGCGTCGCTTGACGATCCGGGTGTAATGAAGGATCTGATCAAGGTCATCGAGGGCACGCGTCTCAGCCCTGTCCTTGTCGTCAGCGGCGACAACGGTGCGGACATCGCCGACGGGTACCACCGCGTGTCGCTCGCGTACCGCATCGACGCCTACGAAGAGGTACCGCTCAAACTCGCCTGACCACGCGACCGACGAGCCGCCCGGCACCAGCCCGCCGGGACCTCATCTAGCTCTCCCGACGGGGGAGCGCTACGTCTTCGGGGGGCGCACGTGCGTCCGAAGACGACAAGAGCGTCTCACCGCTCCCGAGTCACGGACGACGCGAGAGACGAGGACAACCGACCAACCCGCATCAGACAGCTCAGGTCGGAAGGCGCTTTGTCGCCGCCAAACTCGAGCAACGCGACCGACGTAACGTTATTCCAGAAAGAGCGGCAGATCGACGTCCGTCTAAGCAACGGGCTGCGCTCCGGAGCCGAGACCTCGACTCCGCGGCTCGTGATCCTCGTCCGCGGCGGTCGGAATGCCCGGCCTACCCGACCAAGCGATGATTTGGCTCGCCGTGCTCGTGGCCGTGGCGGTCCTATCTCGGATCGCGCGCCCAGCGTCGCGAGACTGAGCACATCAGTCTTCGTGCCGCCGACCCGAGGACGTCTCTCGCGGACTATCGCTTTGATGTCCTGCCGAAGCGCGCCGCCGTCATCGCCTCGGCGGCGTGGGGATCACCGTATTCGGTTGGATCGGCGCGGGCGAGGACGATGCTGGGTGAATTGTCGCGGTTCGGGCAACCGTAGTAGTCGGAGGGTCATGGATGGTTTCTTGGCCGTGCGGGTGGCTCCTGGGTTCGGTCGGCGGCGAGAGCGCCGATGACGTTTTGTAGCCAGGCTCGCTCGTCGGTTGTGACGGCGCGCATTCTTCGTCGGGCCCAGTCGGTGATGTCTCGTCGGGACCCGACCGCCGCGAGCGGTCCGGTGAGCGCGTAGCGGCCGTCTCCGAGTACCCAGAGGCCGCCGGGGTGGTCGCGGCGGATGCGTAGCTGCTCGATGACCGGCTGCTCAGCGATCGTCCGCGGGTGTGAAGCGTCTCCGTCGGTTTCGTCGTTCCATGTCCAGACCGAGAAGATCGGCCGGCGCCCGGTCACCGTCCGCGGCGGCCGTGGTGGCGGTCCGATTGGCCCTGTTCGCCAGCGGCCGAGAAGGTCGCGGACGAGGTGTGCTGACTCCTCGCCGATCAGGAGGTGGAGTTCGTCGCCGACGCGGAGCTGCGTCGAGCCGCGGGGAGGGATCGCCCGCTCTTTCCGGACGATGACGCTGACGACGGCGTCGCGCGGCAGGCCGAGGTCGCGCACGGCCGCGCTGGCGATTGCGTCGCCGGGGGCGATCGTGTACTCGAGCACTTCGGCGCCGAGCCGACGAATCGTCCCGGACTCGGAGAGTGGGCGCGGCAGCGCGGGCCCGCTCGTGGTTAGTCCCAGGCGCCGGGCCAGCGCCTCGAACGTCGATCCCTGCAGCACCGTCGATACCAGGACGGCGAAAAAGACGATGTTGAAGAACTCCAGACTATGCGGGACGTGCTCGATTACCGGGAAGGTGGCGAGCACGACCGGGACCGCGCCGCGGAGTCCGGCCCATGCCAGGAGTCCCCGCTCGCGCCAGTTGTAAGTGAACGGCAGCGTCGCGATTGCGACCGCGACCGGACGGGCGACGAACACGAGCACGAGCGCGAGGGCAGTGCCCTTGACCGCGACCGAGGGGAGTTGCGAGGGAAAGACCAGCAGCCCCAGGGTGACGAACATCGCGACCTGCGCCAGCCATCCCAGGCCCTCGTGGAAGCTCACGACCGTTCGCTCCGCGGGAATGTTGGCTGAGCCGATCATGAGCCCGGCTAGGTACACGGCGAGGAAGCCCGAGCCATGCAGTGTGTCGGCGCCGCCGTAAGCGAGCGCTGCGACGGTCAGTGAGGCAACCGGATAGAGACCGGCCGTCGCGAGACGGGCGCGGCGCAGCGCGTAGACGCGCGACGGACCCGACACCCAGTCCGACGAGAAGGCCGATCCCGAGCTCACGAACGAGCAGAAGCGCCAGGTCAGGCACGCCGTAGCCCGGTTCGATCAGCAAGTCGATGAAGCCGAGGACCAGCACAACTGCCACGGGATCGTTAAGGCCAGACTCGCCCTCCAGCGTCTGCGCAAGCTTGCGCGAGAGTGTCGAGCCGCGAAGCAGCGCGAAGATCGCCGCCCCGTCGGTCGAGGACACGATTGCGCCCAGCAGCAGCCCATAGTTGACCGAGAATCCGAACAGAGCGGCCGCCGAGAGGCCGACGATTACGGCGGTGATCGCCGTCCCCGCCGTCGCCAATGCCGTGGCGGCGCCCAGCACCGGGCGCAGATGCAGCAGCCCACTCGTCAGTCCGCCTTCGAACAGGATCAGCGCCAGCGAGATGACGCCGATCGTCCGCGCAAGCCGGTAGCTGTCGAACGTGATCCAGCCGAGCGTGTCTGAGCCGACGAGCATCCCGATGCCCAGGAACAGCACGAGGCTGGGCACCCGCACACGCCCCGCGAGAAACGACGCCACCAGGCCCGCCGCCAACAGCGCACCGGCAGAGAGGATCAGATGCCCGTCGCTCATAACGCAACGATGCCAGGACCGCCAGCGATCGACCCATCCCGACGGGAAGGGGCAGGCGGTCGTCTCGGTTGTCGGACCGACGCGCGTGACGGTTCGCAGCCCTCGCTTCGCACGCTCCGCTCGGCGCGATCGTGTTGTCGTCGTAGCACAAGCCCGAGCCGGTCGGCGCCGGCGACCGCGTTCGTGGCGGAGCGCTCGTCCGGGTTGGTGCCGGCGGGCCGCTCCTCCGTCGCCAAGGCGCTCAGAAGAATCGTCGCGGCGGATCGGTGAAAGCGATCGTGCGCAGGCTCGCCGGCGTCCGCGGCGAGTCTTCTGCGTTGCGATCTCCGACAGTCGGGACCGCAACTGTTCCGTTTCGTCCGTAGCACCAGTGAGCCCGCGGCCGTACCGAGCTTGCGCTGCTCCTGGCGGAGCGGCAGCCGACCGTCGGTAGCCGCAATCGTGGGGGTTGTCTGATCGCCACAACCCAGGGTTGACCTCGGTCGCGATGGCGGCGAGGTGCGACCCCACGCCCGAGACCCCATGCCTTCAGCGAGGACGCGCGCCAGCGACGATCGCCGCTGTGCCCGCTCCTGGCGACGATCAGGCGCGTCGCGATGCTCGCGTCAAGACCCGCGTTCGTCCTCACGCAGGCGCAGGGAGTCGGCACCGTAGCGCGGTCCGCGCAATCCGTGGTCGACGATCAGTTCTCCGGCGCCGCCGGCTCGCGGCGTGTGCCCGGTTGGAGCAGCTGGCGCGCGAGCTGGGTGCGGGATTTGACTCCGAGCTTGCGGAACGCCTTGCGGAGGTGGTAGTCGACGGTGCTGGGGCTGATGAACAGCTGCGCGGCGATTTGTTGGTTGGTGGCACCGTCGGCAGCGAGGCGGGCGATCTGTGCTTCCTGAGGCGTCAGGTCATCGCGCGTCTCGACGCCCCGTTTGCGCGGATGCTCGCCAGTCGCCTCGAGCTCGACCCGGGCGCGTTCGGCGAACGCTTCCATGCCGAACTCCGTGCACAGCCTGTGGGCGCGGCGGAGTTGCTCGCGGGCGTCGAGCCGGCGGCGCTCGCGGCGCAGCCATTCGCCGTACAAGAGATGGGCGCGGGCGAGCTCCACCCGAACGGGAGTCCGCTCGAGCCGCTCGATCGACTCGCGATAGAGCGGTTCGGCCGCTTCCCCATCGATCAGCGCTCGGGAGCGGGCCTCGATGCCGAGCGCCCAGCCGGTCACGACTGCACCCGCGGTCTCTGAGAGTTGCGCGAGGGCGCAAGCAGCGGGCTCAGGCTTCCCGCTGCGGGTGGCCGCCTCGATCTGTTCGGATAGCGCCCAGCGGGAGGTGGCCAGCTCGAGTGGATACTCGAGTGCCTCCTCGGCTGCGGCAAGCGCCCGTTCGTAGCGGCCAAGGCCGTTGTAGAGCACCGCGGTCGCGTAGTGACCGGCGCCGATCCTTCGCCCCTCGCCGCGGCCGGCAGCGTCCCGATCGCTGGCCTCGATCAGCCGCAAGGCCTCCACCTCGCGGCCGCGCCAACCGGCGAGGAACAGACTGCTGATTGATACGTCCGGCGTTCCGATCGCGACGCTAACCTCTCGCGCCTCTTCTCCGAGCTCCTCCGCGGAGGAGAAATCACCCGCAAACACGCGCCAGCCGGCGGGCTGGTCGACGAAGCCGTCGCCGCGATCGAGCTCGCGGGCGGTGGGGCCGTGGCGATCAAGCGGACGTGGACGATGGCAGTGCGATCGCTCCGCTGTTTCACCAGACCGAATCTCAATTCGGCGGAGTTGATCTAGTGATTCACGCTCGCGGAATCGTCAGACGAAACGGGAGCGCCGTGCTGGCGGCCGCCACGAGGATCGGAGGTGGTCCACCGCGAGGGCCCCCGACCAGCGGAACGTCGCCAAGGCGCTCGTGCGAGTCGCTGGTCAAGAAGGCGGATGCGATCGTACGCGGCGGCGCGGTTCTGGTGCAACGAGAAGCCGGCTGTGGAGGCGACCGGAGGTATGGTCAGGAGCTGCGAGGAGGCGGGCCGCCTAGGCCCCAAACTCCTCGGTTCTCACTGTTGTCTTCGATCAGCTTCCACCGGGTCACGTAACCATCCCTGGTGTCGACGAGCCAGATGAGGGTCAATTTGCGTTCATCCTCGTCGCGGAGCCCCAGGTGTGACCCGGTGGTGTGCCCGAGGATCGCAAGAGGTTCTGACTGCGATCATCGTTGCACCGGAAGGTCGTGCGCCGCCCGGCCTCGCTGATGATTATCTGAAACACGCCGGCTAGCGCGATACCCTGCAGCTGGGCGGTCTCGGGCGTGACTGCTCCCGTCTCGTTGATCGCCGTGGCGATGGCAGCGGCGTGACGGTCTGACAGCTCGAGCGTGAGCCGGTGGACGGTTGGACTGATCGCGGCGAGGTAGCCGAGCTCACCTCGCCACTGGTCGGGGGGCACGCGGCGGATCCCCTCGACCAGGCATGTTCTGGCCTGCCTCTCCGCGCGTCTACCGACGGTCTCAAAAAGCGGCGGCCCTGGCGTCGACTCCATTGTGACCGGACAGATCCGTCTCGGATGCGGAGCGTGGGCGCTTTGGCAAGTCGCCTGAGTTCGTTCGGGAGATGTTGGTCGCCGGTCAGGCAGCCCGTCGGGACTTGCTTGGACGTTGGCTGTAGTCGGTGGCTCGGAAGCAGCCGCGGATGTGGTCGTTGACGACGCCGACGTTCTGCATGAATGCGTACACGCTCGTGGGCCCCACGAACCGGTATCCCTGTGACTTCAGCTGCTTGGCGAACGCTTCCGACTGCGGTGTCGACGTGGGGAGGTCCGCGAGGGACCGCGGCGCACGCTTACGGGCGCTCTCGTAGGACCTCGCGAGCGTGGCAAGACTCGGCGACGCGGACCTCATAGCGCGCGCGTTCTCGACCGTGGCCTGGATCTTGGCGCGGTTGCGGATGATCGAGGGATCGTGCACCAGCCGGTCGACGTCGCGCTCCGTCATCGCCGCGACCTTCGCGATGTCGAAGCCGTGGAAGGCCATCCCGAACGCGTCCCGCTTGCCGAACACGATCGACCAGCTGAGCCCGGCCTCGAACACACCCAGGGTGAGCGCCTCGAACAACGCCGACTCGTCGTAGGTGCGCGTACCCCAGACCTCATCGTGGTAGCGGCCAAGCGATGTATCACCAGCTCCGACCCAGGCACAACGCGGCTTGCCGTCGTTACCGATGATCACGTCGTTGCCCATCCGGCCCTCCAGCCCGCGACCTTGAGGAGTCGCATGTCGAGGCAGTGATTCTCTCGAACGCTGACCTCGCTCTCTTGAGTCAACCGGCTGCATTCGTCAGCGCGGCTAGCCAGGAGCCCGGATGTCGCCGCATCAGGGCAGCAGCTACCCGCCCGCGATCGCTGAGTCGTGCGGCGGGAGCAAAGCGGCGGGTCCGGGTCAGTAATCGTTCTTGAAGTCGAAATAGGAACCGCGAATGGTTCCGGCCAGCTTCGACTTCTGCCTCGCGAACTTGAACCGCGAGGCGAGCTCCGCGGGGACGTCCATCCCTTCGGAGAGCTTGAACCCGACCGCCCGCTTCTTGGGGTCCTCGACGGTGTACATCACGTTGATCGACAGACCGCTCTCGTAGAAGACGTAGGCGATTCGGATGTTCTCGACCTGGAAGGCCGTAGCCTCGAGAGGGCGAGACGAGATGACGATGTCGCGTTCCTCGTTGAGGATCCGGTGCACCCAGTCGATCGTCGTCCTGGCGATGCTCGCAGGCTCCACCGTGAACGCGTGGTCGTACTTGTTCTTGAAGTAGCGGGCCTCGTGCGCCCGCAGACCAGCGAGCGCAGCCGCGACCGGCGAGGACTCCAGGCCGACGGTCGAGACGGTATTGAAGTCCACGGTGTAGGGCATGACGCGCGCTCCTGTCATCTTGCTTGGATGTTGTCGGTCCGGGCGGGAGCATGGCCAGCCGTGGGACCAGCTGTCGCGGGTCCCATACCCGCGCCAGCATCGGAAGGCGCTACTCGCGATCCTCGAACGGAGAACCGGTTCCCGCGCCGGCAACTGCCCGCTGAAACGGACGAGTCGTGACCGATCCCGATTCCGAGACCTCGGCCGACGGTACGCTTGGAGGCGATGCCGACCCTCGTGCGCGATCCCCAACCGGCCGAGTTCGAGGCGCTGCTCGAGCGGCGCCGACGCTTCGGCCAGGACCTGTTCGACGAGGTGTGGGAGGGTGTGCGGCACATGAATCCAGCGCCGTCGGGAAGACATGCGCGGATCGAGGCGCAGCTGCTCGCCGTGCTGCAGCCGCTCGGGACAGCCGCGGAGCTGACGGTCGTCGGCCAGTTCAACCTCGGAGATGGCGAGCGCGATTACCGCGTTCCGGACGGTGGGTTGCAGCGAGACTTCACCGATCGCGTGTTCTACCCGACCGCGGCGCTGGTGATCGAGATCGTCTCGCCTGGAGACGAAAGCTGGGGAAAGCTCGACTTCTACGCCGCCCACCGGGTCGACGAGCTGTTGATCGTCGACGGGCACGAGAAGACGGTCAGCTGGATGGGCCTCGAAGCAAGCGAGTACAAGCACCTCAGGCGAAGCCGGCTTATCGACCTGGGCACCTCCGAGCTCGCCGAAACGATCGATTGGCTTTAGTCGGCGGCGTCGCGGCGAGCGGCAGCTTTACGCACGGCGACGGATAAACAGCCACCACCAACGGTTCCCGGGCTCGATTCGGCAAGTGCGAGGCCGCGCGCGGGGGATGGCCCGACCCGACGACGTCAGCCCCGCGTTGGTTCGGCGTCCGGTGAGCGCGCGTCACGCGCGCCCGCGCGCCAGGTCGAGCAAACGGCCGAGAATGCGCTCGCCGTCGACGCGGATCCCGTTGTGGTCGTACTCGTTCGTGACCCACGTGTTGATGCCGCGGATCTGGGACGCAGTCTGTTCCGAGAACAACCGTTCGACGTACATGTCTTCGACGTAGATTGCTGCCGCGGTCGGGACCTCGTTGCTCGCGAGCACGTCGGCGTCGTAGAGGCGCGACCACTCGCGGTCGGCGAGCAGATGCGCGGCTTCGCGCAACGGTGTCAGCGCTCCGTAGTCGTCGAACATCCACGGGTACACGTGCTCCCCGGTGAACAGGTAGGGCGCCTCGAACTCGGCCGGCAGCATGCGTTCGGCCGACCAGCGCGTCGTGCCGCCGTCCGCCCAGCCGGCCTCGTGGAGCACCGCGTAGATCGGATTGCGGGCGAAACCGACCGAGCCGTCGGCGTCGTGGAGGAATCGCCGGCGAGTCCGGTGGCAGCTCGATCAGATAGTGGAGGCGCTCGGCGCCGTCGCTCATCCCGAGCATCTGGCCGGCCTGGCGGAATCGTCGCCAGGTCAGTTCGTCGCCGGACGGGAGCTTCACCTCGTCGGTGTCGATCTTTTCGCGCAGACGAAGCACCCGGTCCCGGTCGGCGGGATAGCGCGCGTAGTACCGGCGGTTGCGTTCGAGCACGCGCTCGTACGTGCGCGCGTAGACCTCGTCGATGTGGTTACCGAGCGGCGGGAGGCCGCCGGTGATGAGCGCTTCGCGGAGACCCTCGGGCGCGAGCGACAGGTACGTTGTCACGCACATGCCCCCGAAGCTCTGGCCGAGCACGCTCCAGCGCTCGACGCCGAGCTCGCGGCGAATCCACTCCGCGTCGCGGACGATCGAGTCGGCGCGGAAATGCGCCAGGTAATCGGCCTGCTGCTGTGGCGACATCGCGGCGAGCGAGCCGACGGGCGTCGAGCGGCCCGTGCCGCGCTGGTCGAGCATCAGCACGCGAAACTCCTTGAGCGCTCGCTCGAGCCATCCGGGGCTGTTCGGCTTGCGCGTCGGGCGGGGCGCCTCGAACCCTGGGCCGCCCTGGAGATAGACGAGAAACGGCCGGTCGCGGCCGTCCGGGTCGGCGAGCTCGCGCGCGAACACGATGATTCGCTCGTCCGGCCTCGTCGGAGTGGTCGAGCGGCACCTCGAACGAATGCTCGATCACGACCAGGCCCGGAAGCTCCGCTACGTCCGCCATCGCTGAATCATGCACATACCGAGGCAGCGGCGGCAGGGTCATCGCGCTGCGGAGGTGTAACGTCCCGACAGGCGGGGGGTTTGGTTCCTCGTGGCGTGGTTCGAGCCAGACCATATGTGGGAAGCTCCCCAAGCATGACCCGTGCAGAACGATTCGCGAACCTGCTGGGCGTAGTGGTCCCGTTCGCGGGAGTGCTCGCCGCAATCGTGCTGCTCTGGAACCGAGCGGTCAACGCGACCGACCTCGCGATCCTCCTCGTGCTGTACATGCTCACGGGGCTGGGAATCACGGTCGGCTTCCACCGGCTGCTTGACCCATCGCGCGTTCCAGACGTATCCGTGGCTCGAGCGGACATTCGCGGTCATGGGCTCGCTGGCGGTCGAGGGCTCGGTGCTCGACTGGGTCGCCGACCATCGCAAGCACCACGCGAACGCCGACAAGGAGGGCGACCCGCACAGCCCGCACGTCGGCCACGGAAGCGGCTTGCGCGGGCTGTGGCACGCCCACACCGGCTGGCTGCTCGAGACCCAGGGGCAGGCCGACTGGAAGCGGTACGCGACCGAGCTGTACGAGGATCGCGACCATGCGCCGGATCGGGCGCCGCTTCCCGTGGCTCGTCGTTGTCTCGCTCGCGGTACCGACGCTTGCCGGGTTCGTGCTCGACGGCTTCACGCTCGGTGGCGCGCTCCGCGGCTACATCTGGGGCGGTCTCGTGCGGATCTTCCTCGTCCACCACGTCACCTGGTCGGTGAACTCGATCTGCCACTTCTTCGGTCGACGCCGGTTCGACATCGAGGACCAGTCGACGAACGTCGCGTGGCTTGCCGTGTTCTCGTTCGGCGAGTCCTGGCACCACAACCACCACGCGTTCCCGCGCTCGGCCTATCACGGTCTCCGCTGGTGGGAGATCGACCTGTCGGGGCTGTTCATCTCGACGCTCGGCGAAGTTGGGCCTCGCGTGGAACGTCGTCCGCATCACGCCCGAGCGCCAGCTCCAGAAGACCGCGGCGTCGAAGACCGCGGCGTCCGCCCAGGCGCACTGACCAGTCACACGCCGGACTTCGCGGGCCGCTTCGGTGCCAGACAACCGTTCATCCGTGCTGATCAGAGACGCGACGGCCGAGGACTGGGACGCGATCTGGCCGTTCTTTCGCGAGATCGTGGCTGCCGGCGAGACATATGCGTACGACCGCGACATGGACGAGGACGGAGGGCCGGCGCATGTGGATGGTTCCGCCGCCGGGACGAACCGTCGTGGCGACCGACTCGGACGGCACGGTGCTCGGTACTGCCAACATGTACGCGAATCGCCCCGGTCCTGGGTCACACGTTGCGTCCGCCAGCTTCATGGTCGATCCGGACTACTCCGGGCGCGGGACAGGGCGGGCGCTCGGCGAGCACGTGATCGAATGGGCGCGCGAGAGTGGCTTCCGCGCGATCCAGTTCAACGCCGTGGTCGAGACCAACGAGGCCGCCGTGGCGCTGTGGCGCTCGCTCGGCTTCGAGGTGCTGACGACGCGTTCCCGAGGCGTTCGAACACCCTATGCACGGGTACGTGGGACTACTCATCATGCATCGATTCCTGTAATGCGCGAGCATGTCCGGCCGTGCGCGCGTGGCGGCGTCGCTCGATCGCGTCGTCGGTTGACGGCGAACAAATTGCCCGTCCGTCCGCCGTCCAAGGTTGAATCCGCCAATCCATACCCATGAAACAACCCCAGGAGGAGTGCCGTGCCGTTAACCCAGGCTCAGTTGGTGACCGCCGTCGCTGATCGAGCAGAGCTGAGCAAAGCCGACGCCAAGCGAGCAGTCGAAGCACTCGAGACGATCGTGCTCGAGCAGCTCGGTAACGCCGAGAAGGTCCGGATCGGGGGCATCGTCCAGCTCACCGTTCGCGTCAAGCCGGCCCAGAAGAAGCGCAACGGCCGCAACCCCGCCACCGGCGAGGAGATCACGATCGCCGCGAAGCCGGCGAGCGTCGACGTGCGTGCGCGTCCGCTGGCGAAGGCGAAGGCTGCGCTGCCGTCCGTCCAGAAGGCTCGCCGCCGGCTCGCCGCCTGACACGCGACTCTCCGACCAGAAGCGAAGCGCTACGCCAGCGGCGGCGGTGTTCCCTCCGCGCTGGCGGCCAGCGCGCTGTCCCATCCACACACCGCGCAGGCGTGGCGGAACGCGGACCGGGCGAAGTCGAGGGCGACCGCATGCGGATCCGGGACTCGAGCGGACGTCGTCCCAGTCGAGGATGTACTCGCCGAGCGTCGCATCCCAGCGCGCGGGCGGCATCAGCGCGTCCGCGAAGCCGTCGCGGGCGCGGGTTGCGCGTAGGCGTAGAACGCGGCCTTGGCCGTAGCGGCCGTCACCGGGCCACCAGCCGACCGCGACCTCCTCGGAATCCATCGCGTTGCGGAACAGGTAGTCCTGGGACGGCGGTTCGGCGCGCCGGCCCGAGAACAGGTTCACGGCCAGGTCGAACGAGCCCCACCAGGCGTTGACGGGTGTCGACCGCCCGCGGTACGGGGCACGGAACGACGCGAGGACGAGCGCAGCCTGCGTTGCCGCGGCGAAGTACGGCGCGACCTGATCGCGGTCATACGTCGCGTGCTCGTCGTCCGAATCGAGCGGCACGGTCCACGACACCTCCTGCGGCGTCGGGTCGATCGTCACCTCGCCACCGAGCTCACTGACCGCGCTCGAGCAAGGCGCGCGTCACCTCGCCCACCGGCCGATCGGGCACCAACGGGACGCGACGATCGCCGCCGAACAGTGTGCTCGACGACCGCCTCGTGAGTGCGCAGGTCGAGCGCGACGACGAGCCCGCCCGAGCCGTCGGGCGCGGACAGCAGTGGGGTCTCCCAGCCGCGTGCGGTGAGACGCAGCGCCACGTTTTGGAACTGGGGCTCGGGCGGGGTGAGCGCGACCGCGATCTTGCCGAGGACCTGGGTGTGGGCGTGCAGCGTGTCGCATGTCGCGCGCCAATCCTCGTACGACACCGCCGGCCAGTTCGCGGACATGAGCTCACGCTACCGGATCGAGGTGCCGTCGTCAGCGGGTCGCGGTGACTCACTTCTGGCGTGGCGAGTCGTTGTCTGAGCGATAGCGGGTCAGTCCGGGACGCGGTCGCGCAGCTCCGCCAGCCAAGCGGTGGCGTTGCCGTCGCTCGGCGCCCGCCAGTCGCCGCGGGGCGACAACGAGCCGCCGGACCCGACCTTCGGGGCGTTCGGCATCGCCGAGCGCTTGAACTGGCTCACGTGGAAGAAGCGCTCGAGAAACACGCCGAGCCAGTGCTTGATCTGCGCGAGCGTGTACTCGTTGCGCCGCTCGACCGGGATCAGATCGGGCCACGCGCCCGCGTCGCGATCGCCCCACGCGTGCTCGGCCAGGTAGGCGACCTTGCTCGGCGAGTAACCGAAGCGGACGATGTAGTAGAGGAAGAAGTCCTGGAGCTCGTACGGCCCGACGACGCTCTCGCTGTCGGCGCCGGGATCGATCCGAGTCCGGATCCTGGCGCGGAACGAGCTCGGGCGAGATCTCGGTGTCGAGCACCGACGCTGAGCACCTCGTCGACGTCGGCTCCGAACTGATCGGTGTCGATCGCCCACCGCAGCAGGAACTGGATCAGTGTCTTCGGGCACCGACGCGTTGACGTGGTAGTGCGACATCTGGTCGCCGACGCCGTAGGTCGCCCAGCCGAGCGCGAGCTCCGACAGGTCGCCGGTGCCGAGCACGAGCGCGTGGTGGTAGTTCGCGAGCCGGAACAGGTGCGAGGTGCGCTCGCCGGCCTGCACGTTCTCGTACGTGACGTCGTACATCGGCTCGCCGTCGGCGGCAGGGTGGCCGAGGTCGCGGAGCATCTGCATCGCCGACGGGCGGATGTCGAGCTCGGAGGCGCTCACGCCGAGCGCCGCCATCAGCCGGTGGGCGTTGCCGCAGCGTGTGCTCGCTGGTCGCGAAGCCCGGCATCGTGTACGCGAGCACGTGCTCCCGCGGGAGCCCGAGGCGGTCGATCACGCGGGCGGCGACGATCAGCGCGTGTGTCGAGTCGAGCCCGCCGGAGACGCCGATCACGATCTTCTCGATCCCGGTCGCGTGCAGCCGGGTCTCGAGCCCGCGCACCTGGATGCTGTAGACCTCCTCGCAGCGCGCGTTGCGGCTGGCCGGATCGGCGGGCACGTACGGGAACCGCTCGACCCGGCGACGCAACCGAACGTCGCGACCTTCGAGCCCGAGCTCGAAGCTCGACCCGGCGCATGCGCGCCAAACGCCGGCGATGGTCGTGGATCGAGTCGCCGTAGCTCGACGTGCTCGCGCGGTCGGAGACGATCCGGTCGAGGTCGAGGTCGGCGAGGATCAGCTGCTCGTCGATCGCGAACCGCTCGGCCTCGGCGAGCCGGTCGCCGTTCTCGTAGATCAGCGCCTGCCCGTCCCAGGCCAGGTCGGTCGTCGACTCGCCCATGCCGGCGGCGGTGTAGAGGTAGCCGGCGATCGTCCTGCGCCGACTGCGACTCGCACAGCTCGCGGCGAAAGCCAGCCTTGCCGATCGTGATGTTGCTGGCCGACAGGTTCGCGAGCACCGTCGCGCCGGCGAGCGCCGCCGTACGTGCTCGGCGGGATCGGCACCCACAGGTCCTCGCAGATCTCGACGTGCAGGACGAACTCGGCCAGGTCGCCGGCGGCGAACAGCAGATCCGGCCCGAACGGCACGTCCGCGGAGCCGAGCAACGCGATCCGGTCGCCGACCGCGTCGCGGGCGGCCCGGAACTGGCGCTTCTCGTAGAACTCGCGGTACTCGGGCAGGTAGCTCTTGGGGACGACCCCGAGCACCCGGCCCCGATGGATCACGACCGCGGTGTTGAACACCCCGTGCTCGCACCCGCAGCGGCGCGCCCACGACCATCGACCGGCGCCAAATCGAAGCGCTCGCGGCGACGATCCGCTCCAGCGCGGAGGCGACCGCGTCGAGCAGCGCTGCCTGGTGCAGCAGGTCGTCGATCGAGTAGCCCGAGATCCCGAGCTCGGGGAAGATCACGAGCGCCGCATGCCGCTCGGACGCCCGCCGCGCGAGCGCGAGCGTACGCTCGGCGTTGAACGCCGGCTCGCCGATCCGCATGTGCGGGACGGCGGCCGCCACGCGGACGAACCCGTGGCTGTAGAGGGATGCAAAGCTCATTCGTGTGGCGATAGTGTCCAGGCCGGGTAGGAGAGATACATGGCTAGCGAAGGTGAGAATTCAGTCAGTTCCCGACGGAGTCCAGGAGCTCGTCGACCAACTAGTCGCACGGAGCGAGGCGCGCGGCGACTCTTGTGTCGAGCTCTCGGAGCTGAGCGAGCTTATCCAGGAGTCAGATCTTGGCGACGAGGACGCCCAGATCGTGCACGACATGCTGCAGGAGCGCGGGCTCGACCTCCAGGACGACTGCGGCCGGCAGGGAGTCGAGCAGACCGCGTATCAGAACGACGATCTGGCCCAGCGCACGACCGATGCGATGTCGCTGTTCCTCCAGGAGGTCCGCCGCTACCCGCTGCTGACCCGGGCCGAGGAGGTCGAGCTCGCCAAGCGCGATCGAGCGCGGCGATCTCGAGGCGAAGGCGCGGCTCGTGAACTCGAACCTGCGGCTCGTGATCTCTAACGCGCGCAAGTACCAGGGCCACGACCTACCGCTGCTCGACCTGATCCAGGAGGGCATCCTCGGACTGATCCGCGCCACCGAGAAGTTCGACTGGCGCAAGGGCTACAAGTTCTCGACCTACGCGACCTTCTGGATCCGCCAGGCGATTCAGCGAGCGCTCGACAATCGCTCGCGAACGATCCGGATACCAGTTCACCTCGGGCAGCGCGAGCGCCGGATCGCTCGCGTGCACCGCGAGCTCGCCGCGAAGCTCGGCCGCGACCCGACCGACGAGGAGATCGCGCAGGCCGCGGAGATCACCCTCGAGGAGCTCGAGGAGGCGCGGGCCGCGGTGAGGGTCGTGACGAGCCTCGACCGGCCGGTGGGGGAGGGCGAGGACACGGCGTTCGGCGCGCTGCTCGCGAGCGACGAGCGCGGGCCCGAGGAGGAGGTCGACATCCTGCTGCGCGAGGATGCGCTGGTGCGCGCGCTGGCGCAGCTCCCCGAGCAGGAGCGCGAGGTCGTCAAGCTGCGCTACGGCGTGGGCGGCGACGAGCCGACGCCACTCGTCGAGACCGGCCGCCGGCTCGGGATCTCGCAGGACACCGTCCGCCGGCTCGAGCGCAGGGCGCTGGCCGAGCTCGCGGAGAGTCGCGAGCTCGACGCGCTGCGGCCCGCGGCCTGACGCTAGACCGCCCGCGGCTGCCGCGCTATTGCCCCGCGGCCTGACGCTCAGACCGCCGGCTACGGCAGGCGGCGCCCGCTATTGCCCCGCGGTGGTCGCTAGGTCGGTTTGCCCGGCGGGCTCCTCCCACGGTCCCGTGCCCATCGCGATCAGCTCGTCGACCAGCGCGAGTGCCGCCGCGTGGCTCTCGTCGTTGACTTGCCGATCGCATGGACCGCGTAGGTGCCTGCCGGCTCGGGGTCGGGCGAGCGCTCCTTGTGCGACGCGCCGCATCCGCATGCGGTCGAACACCGAGCGCGAGGAGCGGCGCTCCCACAGCGCGTCCCCCCACTCGAGCAGGCGTGCCGCCCGCGCCTCCTCGACCGCGCGCGACGTCGCCGTCCCGACGGTCTGCGAGGCGTATCCGTACAGGTCCGCGCGGCGCCGGTCGTCGACCAGGTCGTTGTAGCCGCGCAGGAACGAGGCGATCGGGCGTGACACCGAGCGCGGATGGTCGGTGAAGCCCTCACCGGCGAGCATCGATGCCAGCTCCATCACGCAAGCCCCGTGCTCAGGCGAGGAATGTCTCCCTCGGCTGAGCTTGATCGTCTGGTGGCTGACCGGCGGCATCTCGACCTCCTGGAATATTGACCTTCGACTCGGCCCCCCGAGTGACATGCGCATCATCGCGCGAGGCGGTCCGCCGATCAACCGCGAGTTCGGCGAGCCGCTATCCCGGCGCGAGCTCGCGCTGGCCGTAGCGCCTGCGCGCCGGCGCCGTCGCGGAACCGCTCGGCGGTGCGGCGGGCGGTGCGTTCGCGCCCACTCGGTGGTGGTCAGCAGGCCCACGATCAGGCACACGCCGCCGAGGCCCGCGATCACCCACCACCCCGCGTGCGTCGCCGCCGCGAAGCTCGGCCCGATCGCGCCGGAGATCGTCCCGCCCGCGATCGCGCCGATCACGGCCACGCCGAGCGTCATGCCGACCTGCCGGCTGGTCGAGGCGATCGCCGCGGCGACGCCCGCCTGTGAGCCCGGCATCCCGGACACCGCCGTGTTCGTGATCGGCGGGTTGACCATCCCCGAGCCGAGTCCGAACAGGAAGTAGGCGGCGAGCAGGTAGCCGGTGGCGAGTCGATGGCGTCAGGCGCGTCAGCATCAGCGAGGCGACGATCAGCGCGCACGACGCGATCACGAGCGGCACGCGAGCGCCGCGGCGGCTGACGATCCGCCCCGAGAGCGGCGCGGACACCAGCACCATCGCGGCCATCGGCAGCAGGTACAGCCCGGCGTGGAAGGGGGAGAGGTGGCGAACGCCCTGGAGGTACAGCGTGTTCAGGAACAGGAACCCGCCGAGGGCCGCGAACGTGCAGATCGCGATCGTGCTCGCGCCCGAGAACGGGGCGCTCCGGAAGAAGCGCATCTCGATCAGCGGCTCGCGGCGGCGGAGCTCGTACAGCACGAGCGCGACGAAGCACACGAGCGAAAACGCGAACAGCGCCAGGATGCCGGCCGAGGTCCAGCCGGCGCGCGGGAGCCTCGATGATCGCGTAGGTCAGCGAGGCCAGCGCGAGCGATCACCAGCACCTGCCCGACCGGGTCGAGCCGGCGAGGGTGATCGGCCCGCGACTCGGGGCACGAACGTGGCGGTCAGCACGAGCGCGAGCGCCCCGATCGGGACGTTCACGAAGAACACCGCGCGCCACCCGACCGAGTCGACGAGCGCGCCGCCCACGACCGGTCCGAGCGCGATGCTCAGCCCGAACACCGCGCCCCACATGCCGATCGCCTGCGGCGCGCTCGCGCGGATCGTCGAACACGTTGCGGATGATCGACATCGCCACCGGGTTGAGCATCGACCCGCCGATCGCCTGGAGGACGCGGAACGCGACCAGCAGCTCGAGGCTCGATGCCACCCCGCACAGGAGCGAGCCGAGCGAGAACACCACGAGGCCGGTCTCGGAACACCCGCTTGCGCCCGATCCGGTCGGCGGTGGAGCCGGACAGCATCAGCAGGCTGGCCAGCACCAGCGTGTAGGCGTCGATCACCCACTGCAAGCCGGAGACCGAGGCGTCGCAGGTCGGTTGCGGATCGCCGGCAAGCGCGACGTTCACGATCGTCGTGTCGAGCCCGACGATCAGCAGGCTGAGGCAGCAGATCCCGAGCACCAACAGCCGCCGCGCGGCGGCTCAGGCCCTCCGCCGAGCGCGTCGTTCTCGGGTTCAGCCATCGAGTTCGATGCTACTCACGCCCTCCGGGGTGGCAGAGTTACCCGATCGCCGCCTGCCGAAGCGTCCTTGAGCGACCGGACCCACCACCCGCGAGCACCGAAACGCGGGACCGTTCGGGCCTGTTCGTCAACGGCCGGCCCGACGCCCGGCTGAGGTGGCGCCGGATCGAGCGTGGTCAGATCCCTCGCACCGGCAAGCACGCCGAGGAGGGGCACGACCTCGGCGTGATCAAGGGACTGGCGGCGCTGAGCCTCGACGCGCTGTCGAGCGTCGCGTACGGCCCCGAGGCGATGATGCTCGTGCTGGTCGCGGCCGGGACGAGCGCGCGTGCAGCACGGTGGTGCCGCTGACGATCGTGATCACGGCGATGCTCGTGCTGCTGGTCGATCTCCTACACGCAGGTGATCGCCGCGCATCCCGAGGGCGGCGGCGTCGTACTCGGTCGCGAAAGCCAACCTCGGGCGCTGGCCGAGCCTGCTGGCGGCCGCGTCGGTCGTGGTCGACTACGTGCTGACGGTGGCGGTCAGCCTCGCGGCCGGCGCCGCCAGCCTCGGCAGCGTGTTCCCGTCGCTCTCGCACCACCTGCTGCGCGTGTCCCTGATCGGGCTGCTGATCCTGACCGCGGTCAACATGTTCGGGATCACCGAGTCGGCGAAGCTGCTGGTGCTTCCGACCGCGGTGTTCCTCGTCAGCATCTTCGCGACGATCGTGGTCGGCGCGCTGCACTCCGCATCCGGTGGCGACGATCGGGACGAAGGAGACGTTCCCGGCCACCGAGGCGCTCGGGATCCTGCTGCTGCTGAAGGCGTTCGCGGCCGGCTGCTCGGCGGTCACGGGCGTCGAGGCGATCTCGAACGGCGTGCCGGCGTTCCGGGAGCCGACGGTTCGCACCGCGCAGCGCACCGAGATCATCGCTCGGCGTGCTGCTCGCGATGATGCTGCTCGGGCTCGCGCGATCCTGATCCGCGCCCACGACGTGGTCCCGCGCGGGGGCGTCACGGTCCTCGCCCAGCTGACCGCCGGCGCGTTCGGGACCGGCTGGCCGTTCTACGTCTCGAACCTCGCGGTCACGGCCGTGCTCGCGTTCGCGGCGAACACGAGCTTCGGCGGCCTGCCCGTGCTGCTGAGCCTGCTCGCCAAGGACCATCGCATGCCGCACGCCTTCTATCTGCGCGCCGAGAAGCCGATCTACCGGATCGGGATCGTGGCGCTCGCGATCGCGGCGGCGCTGCTGCTTGATCGCGGTGAACGCGAAGACGAACGACCTGATCCCGCTGTACGCGATCGGCGTGTTCATCGGGTTCACGATCAGCCAGATCGGCCTCGTCAAGCACTGGTTCCAGCGAGCGCTCCGCACATTGGCGGGTGCGGGTCGTGCTCAACGGCACCGGCGCGGTGATGACCGCGATCGCCGTGGTCGTGTTCCTGGCGACGAAGTTCCTCGCCGGCGCGTGGGTGGTGGTGATCGCGATTCCGGCGCTGATGCTGCTGTTCAACGCGACCGAGCACTACTACCGAGACGGTCGCCCAGGAGCTGAAGCTCGGCAAGACGCCGCCGCCGCCGCGCAAGCGCGAGAGCGTCGTGATCGTCCCCGCCTCGACCGTGAACCTGCTGACCCAGAAGGCGGTCAGCGCCGCGCTGTCGCTCGGCGACGTCGTCGTCGCGGTCGCGGTGGCCGGGGACGAGGAGGAGGCCGACGCAGATCAAGCACGACTGGGACGAGTGGGCGTGCGGGGTCCCGATCGAGGTGCTGCTCGATCCTCAGCGCTCGCTCGTCCGCAGCGTGCTGCAAGTACGTCAAGTCGGTCGAGGACGAGGACGCCACGATCGTCGTGCTGATCCCGGAGATCCTGCCGCGCAAGCGCCGGCACGAGATCCTCCACAACCAGCGGGCCCGGCTGCTGGCGGCGGTGCTCAAGTCGCGCACCAACGTGATCATCGCGACCCTGCCGTTTCACCTGCACGACTGACCGGGTGCAGCGTCCGCGCGCGGGCCCGGCGAGGGCCGGGCCGGCGGATTCCTTGTGAGCGCGGGTCGCCACGCACCGCGAGCTCGGGCTCGTCCTCGCCGCTCGGCCGCAGCACGACGATCTCGCCCGGCGCGTTGTCGAGCAGCCACGCGACGTCGTCGGGGTCGAAGCCCGGGCTGCCCGTGCGCCGAGGCCGCGATCACGATCCGGTCGAAGCGCTCCTCGGCGATCGCCTGGCGGAGCGCGTGGCGGCGGTTTCGTCCGCGCTCGATCCGCGAGTCGACCGGGACCCCGGCCTCGGTGGCGCGCTGCTCGACCGCCTCGAGCAGCGGCATCGCCATCGAGCACTGCCGGGGGAGCGGCGTGTCGAGCGGGAGGTCGAGCGACACGCGCGCGAGGAACACGGGCACGAGCGTCGCGCCGCTCGCGGCGGCGAGCCGCAGCGCGGCGTCGAGGGCGCGCTGCGACAGCGCGCCCGCGCACGAACGGGAACAGGATCCGGCGGGCGCGCGGTGGCCCGCACCGGCGCCGGTCGCCGCACGCGGTCGCGCACCCGCACGCCGACCAGCGCGACCACCGCGACGGCCAGGATCACGACCACCGCGATCAGCACGACGGTCATGTCGAATCTCCTTTCACTCGCTGGGTCCGGTCCGCCACGATCCGCAGGTCGACTCCCGGCAGCAGCGCCAGCAACCGATCCGGCAGCGCCGGCTTCGTCAGCCGTCGCAGCGCCCCGCGAGGCTCGGGCGTTCCCATCAGCACGTAAGTGGTGCCGCGGTCCTGCGCGACGCGCTGGGTCGACCGCCGCGACGTCGTCGCCGTGCTCGACGAGCAGGTGCGCGCCGAGCACGCTGGAGAGGCGACGCAGGGCGTCGAGCTGCTCCTGCTCCTCGGCGGTCGGGTCGTGGTCGGCGACCCACAGGACGTCGAGCTCGGCGCCGAGTCGCTGGGCCGAGCGCCACGCGCGGCGGACGACGCGCTGGGATCGCGGATGCGGCGTGACCAGCGCGAGCAGGCGCTCGCCGACGGCGGCGGGGGCGGCGGTGTCGACCAGCCGGTCGTCGCCGGGACGGCCGGCGCCGTCGACCGGGATGCGCTTGGCCTCGACCTCCTCGGCGACCTGCCGGAGCGCGACCTCGCGCAGCGCGGCGAGGTTCTCGACCTTGAAGAAGTTGTTGAGCGCCGCCGGCACCCGCTCGGCCGGATAGACCTTGCCGGCGACGCAGCCGCTCGATCAGCGACTGCGGGGTGATGTCGATCAGGACGACCTCGTCGGCGGCGCCGACGACCGCGTCGGGGACGGTCTCGCGCACGCGGATGCCGGTCAGCTCGGCGACCTGGTCGTTGAGGCTCTCGAGGTGCTGCACGTTGACGGTCGAGAACACGTCGATCCCGGCCCCGAGGACGTCCTCGACGTCCTCGTAGCGCTTCTCGTGCTCGACGCCCGGGCGCGTTCGTGTGGGCGAGCTCGTCGATCAGGGCGAGCTCGGGCTGCGCGGCGGAGGATCCCGGGCAGGTCCATCTCCTCGAGCACCGAGTCGCGGTAGGCGACGCGCCGGCGGGGGACGATCTCGAGCCCCTCGGCCTGGGCGACCGTGTCGGCGCGGCCGTGCGGCTCGAGGTAGCCGATCACGACGTCCCGCCCGCTCTCGGCCTCGGCCTGACCCTCGCGCAGCATCTGGTAGGTCTTGCCGACGCCGGCGGCCATCCCGAGGAACACTTTGTGGTGACCGTGAGTTGCGTCACGCCCCCAGGAGATTGTGCACGATGAGGTCGATCAGCTTGATCCCGATGAACGGGGCGATGAGCCCGCCGAGGCCGTAGATCCAGAGGTTGCGCCGCAGCAGCGCGCTGGCGCCGATCGGCCGGTAGCGGACGCCGCGCAGCGAGATCGGGATCAGCAGCGGGATCACGATCGCGTTGAAGATGATCGCGGAGATGACCGCGGACTGGGGCGTGCCGAGGTTCATGATGTTGAGGACGTGGAGCGGGCTCTGGCCGCCTTTGGTGGTCGGCCCACGTGGTGGCGAAGATCGCGGGGAGGATCGCGAAGTACTTGGCGACGTCGTTGGCGATCGAGAAGGTGGTCAGCGCGCCGCGGGTGATCAGCAGCTGCTTGCCGACCTCGACGATCTCGATGAGCTTCGTCGGGTTGGAGTCGAGGTCGACCATGTTGCCCGGCCTCGCGCGCGGCCTGGGTGCCGGTGTTCATCGCGACGCCGACGTCGGCCTGCGCGAGCGCGGGGGCGTCGTTGGTGCCGTCTCCGGTCATCGCGACCAGGCGTCCGGTGGCCTGCTGTTCTTTGATCAGGTTGAGCTTGGCCTCGGGGGTGGCTTCGGCGAGGAAGTCGTCGACGCCGGATTCTTCGGCGATCTTGGCGGCGGTGAGGCGGTTGTCGCCGGTGATCATGATCGTGCGGATGCCCATCGCGCGGAGGTGGTCGAAGCGCTCGCGCATGCCCTCCTTGATCGTGTCCTTGAGGTAGATGACGCCCATGACCTGCGAGTCGCGCGCGACCGCGAGCGGGGTTCCGCCCTCGCGGCCGATCCGGTCGAGCACGGGCTGGAGCTCGGCCGGCGGCCGGCCGCCCTCGTCGGTCACGAACTTGATCACGGCGTCGCCGGCGCCCTTGCGCAGGTGACGGCCGTCGAGGTTGACGCCGCTCATCCGGGTTTGTGCGGTGAACGGGACGAACTCGGCGTGAAGGTTGGCCATGTCGTGCTCGCGGATGCCGTATTGCTTGGCGAGCACCACGATCGAGCGCCCCTCGGGGGTCTCGTCGGCGAGTGAGGCGAGTTGCGCGACCTCGGCGAGTTCGGCTTCTGAGACGCCGGGCATCGGGATGAACTCGCTCGCGAGCCGGTTACCGATCGTGATCGTGCCGGTCTTGTCGAGCAGCAGCACGTCGACGTCGCCGGACGCTTCGACCGCGCGGCCCGACAGCGCGAGCACGTTGCGCCGCACGAGCCGGTCGATACCGGCGATTCCGATCGCGGACAGGAGCGCGCCGATCGTGGTCGGGATCAGCGCGACGAGCAGCGAGATCAGCGTGGTCTCGGAGATCGGGGTGTCGGCGAACAGCCCGAACGGGCGCAGCGTCGCGACGACGATCATGAAGATCAGCGTCAGCCCGGCGAGCAGGATGTTGAGCGCGATCTCGTTCGGCGTCTTGCGCCGCTCGGCGCCCTCGACGAGCTCGATCATCCGGTCAAGGAACGAATGGCCCGGGCTCCTGGGTGATCTCGACCACGATCCGGTCCGACAGCACGCGGGTGCCGCCGGTGACCGCGCTGCGGTCGCCGCCGGACTCGCGGATGACCGGCGCGGACTCGCCGGTGATCGCCGACTCGTCGACCGACGCGATGCCCTCGATCACGGTCCCGTCGCCCGGGATCAGCTCGCCGGCCTCGACGACCACGATGTCGCCCTTGCCGAGCTCGGAGGCCTGCTTGACCGTTCCGTCCTGCAAGGCGCGCGACGGTTTCTTGGCGCATCGCGCGGAGCGTGTCGGCCTGGGCGCGGCCGCGGCCTTCGGCGAACGCCTCGGCCATGTTCGCGAACACGACCGTCAGCCACAGCCAGAACGAGATCACGAACGTGTACCAGGCCGGGTCGTTACCGCCGAGCGCCTTGCCGCCGAACACCTGGATCAACCACGTGACCGTGGTGATGACGGCGCCGATCTCGACCACGAACATCACCGGGTTGCGGATCTGGACGCGCGGGTCGAGCTTGATGACGCTGTCGAGCAGCGCCCGCTTGACGATCTCGGGCTGGAACAGCGAGATCGCGCGGCGCTCAGAAGGTGTGCTGCCGGGAGCGGTATCCACCGACATCAGCGGCCTCCGGTCATGCGGTCGAGGGCGAGGTTGAGCTCGAGCACGTTCACGCCGGGCTCGCCGGAGAACCCGAGGCCTCGACCGTGGGTGTACTTGGAGATCAGCGACATGCACCTGCGGAGAGCGGGAGGTGGCGGACCGCGGCGACGCGGTGCGCCTGGATGTCGGCGTTGGCGGGCGAGATGTCGGGATCGATCCCCGACGCGGAGCTGTTTGCCGCGTCGACCGGCACCTTGGCGACGGTCAGGCCCGGGTCATACGGCTTCTCCAACTGCAGGTACGCCTTGATGTTGGCGGCGATCGCCTGCTCGGTGGTGATGTTGTTCGGTCCGAGGTTCGAGAACGTCGTGGCGGCGGCGTTGGCCGGAGGCACGGTCGCGGACGGCCGGATCTGGAAGTACCGCGGGTTCGGGGTCGTGACCGGGTTGCCGTCCTTGTCGACGACCGGCTTACCCGTCTTCTTGTTGATGACCTGGGTGGTGAACGCCTGGCCGATGATCTTCGAGCCGACGAGCTTGCCGTTCACGTAGACCTTCTGGCCGTTCGCGTTGCCGGGGAACGCGACCTGGCTCACCCCGGTGATGACCAAGGGGTAGAGGACGCCGACCAGCAAGGTCAGGACGAGGATCGCCGATCGCGGAGCTGATGATGTCTTTCTTCATGGCTTTAGTAGAGGTGTCCGGTCAGGCCCTGCACGATCGGGCCGAGCAGCAGGGCGGGGAAGAACGTCAGCGCGCCGACGAGCACGATCACGCCGATCAGCAGCACCACGAACGTCGGGTTGTCGGTGCGCATCGTTCCCAGCCCCGCCGGGCTGATCCGCTTGCCCGCCAGCGAACCGGCGATCGCGAGCGCGAACAGGATCGGCGCGAACCGCGCGAACAGCATCACGCACCCGCCGAGCAGGTCCGCGAACGTGACGCCGTGCGAACCGACATTGCCGGCGTTCGGCTGGATGAACCCGGTGTACCCCGCGAACGCCGAACCGTTGTTGTTGGCCTGCGACAGGTACGCGTAGAAGCTCTCAGAGAATCCCTGCGGCCCGGCACTGAAGATCGATTGACGGCCCGCGCTGCTGGCGACCGCGAGCGCGGTCGCGAACAAGGCCGACAGCGGCGTGATCAGGATCCCCAGCGCGACGAGCTTGATCTCGCGCGCCTCGATCTTCTTCCCGAGGTACTCCGGGGTGCGACCGACCATCAGCCCGCCGATGAACACCGCCAGCAGGACGTACATCAGGATCGAGTACAGCCCCGTGCCGACGCCACCGAAGATCACCTCGCTCGCGGACAGGTTCGCCATCGGCACCGCGCCGCCGATGCCGGTGAACGACTCGATCGCGCTGTTGACCGCGCCGCACGAGGTCACGGTCGTGACCACGTCGAACAGCGCCGAGCCGGCGATCCCGAACCGCTGCTCCTTGCCCTCCATGTTCCCGCCGGTCGAGCCGTGGATCACGCCGGTATGCAACCCCGCCGCGTGCTGCGCCGGCGAGCCGTGGGCCTCGGCGATATACGCGACCACGCACGCGCCGAGGAACATGATCATCATCGTCGCGAAGATCGCGTACCCCTGCCGGCGCTTGCCGGCCATCCGGCCGTACGTGAACACGATCGCCGCCGGGATGATCAACACGAGCAGCATCTCGACCAGGTTCGTGAACCCCGACGGATTCTCGAACGGATGCGCGGAGTTCGTGTTGAAGAACCCGCCGCCGTTCGTCCCGAGCTCCTTGATCGCCTCCTGCGAGGCGACCGGGCCCTGCGCGATCGACTGCGAACCGCCCGTCACCGTATGCGCGAGCAGGTAATGACTGAAATTCTGGATCGAGCCCTGGAACACCAGCACCAGCGCGAACACGAACGAGATCGGCAACAGCACGTACAGGACGGTGCGGACCAGATCCTGCCAGAAATTCCCGATGCTCTTCCCCGACCGCCCGATGATCCCCCGGATCAGCGCGACCGCGACCGAGATCCCGACCGCCGCCGAGACGAAGTTCTGGACCGTCAGCCCGACCATCTGGCTGAAGTAGCTCATCGTCGTCTCGCCGCTGTAGTACTGCCAGTTCGTGTTCGTCACGAACGACGACGTCGTGTTGAACGTCACGTTCCACGGCGCCGAATGGAACCCCTGCGGATTCAGGCCAGTCCAGTTCCACAGCGTCTGCGTGCGCAGGATGAAGTACAGAAGCAGCCAGCCGGCCAGCGAGAACAAGATCAGGCTCTTCGCGTACGCCTTCCAATCCTGGCCCTTGTTCGGGTCGACCCGCATCGCCCGGTAGAACAGCCGCTCAGGCCCACCGAACACCCGATCGAGAAACGTCCGCTCGCCCGAGTAGACAGCCGCCATATACCGCCCGAGCGGCAACGCCAACGCGGTCAAGATCGCCGCGAAACCAAAAATCGTCAGCCAGCCCAGGAACGTCATCCCTAGAACTTCTCCCCCCGCAACAGCGCGTACAGCAGATACACGCACACGAGCGCCGAGACGATCAATCCGAAAAGATCAGCGCCGCTCATATCCGCTCGATCCCGAAGATCAGCGCGAACAGCACCGCGAACATCACGAGCCCGATCAATATGGCTACAACGTCCATGGACAGATCGTGGTGCCTGTGGGATCAAGAGCCCATGCAGAAACGCGCGCGCGCCATACAGATGTTGTGAAGACGGCGGGGGCTACGAAGGCCGCTGCGCGCGGTCATGGCTGGTGGCGATCGCTCCACACCGCGCGCATGTCCAGGCGACGTGCTCGGGATCGAGCTTCATGAGCACGGGACAGTCCCAGTCGTGCGGCGGGCACGGACGAAGCCCGTCGGCGATCCACCACACCGCGTCGCTCAGCGAGCCTGCGGCGCCGCGGGCGTACAGCGGGCCGCTGCCGTCGGTCAGCAGCACCAGCGCTCGAGCCACGCCGCACGGGTTGACCGGGTCGGGTCCGCTCGAGGCGCTCGGCCAGCCCGAGCAGGCCCTCGCGCGAGGCGAGCACGGCACGGCGGGACACCGGCACCGCGGAGGTCAGCAGCTGCGGGCGGTCGGCGCGCTTCGACCAGCGCGCGCAGCGCGCGGGCGGCGCGGCGACGACCGGGCCTGCCGGCGAGCTGGACCGCTCGCAGCGCTCGGTCCTCGAACGGAGTCGGGCGGCAGACCGTCCGCGAGCTGGTGGTCGAGCCGGTCCCGATGAAGCGCCACCCGCAGCCTGAGGCCGAGCGCCGGCGGCGGAGGGGGCGAACCCGCCGGATGCGGCGCCCGCGGGGCTCTCAGGAGGGGTGCGCGCTTCATCAGGATGGATCGGTGCGATTCGATCTGAGGCCGTTCTCCGGCCACGGTAAGGCCTCGGCCGTCAACGTCGCGTGTAGATCCGGACGCCGACCGTCAAGATTTCGTGAAGAGCGGCTCCCCGATTGGCGTGCGGCGCCCCGCGGCGACCTTTACGCTTCGTCGTGCATGCCCCGGCGGCGCCAGCTGCACAGCTCCTCTACCCGCATCATGTCGATCGCGATGATCATGATCGGCATCGCCCTGGTCGTGCGCACGTTGGTGGCCGGCGGAGGAGCGCTCGCGACAGGGATCGTCCTCGGCGTCCTGTTCGTGCTCGCCGGCGCGGCCCGCTTGTACCTGCAGATGCGGGGGTAGGGAGCCCCCGGCCTCGCTGAACAGCTCGTGAAAGATCGTCCCTTCAGCTACCGGGCGCTGTTCGCGGTCGTCTACACGGCCTCGGTCAGCTCGGTCTACTTCGCGCTCGGCGTCGTCGCGCACCACGCCAACGGCCTGACGCCGGTCGTGTTCCTGGTCGCCGGGCTGTTCTTCGGGCTGGCCGCGATGACCTACGCCGAGGGCGCCTCGCTTCATCCGGAGCGGGGCGGCTCGGCGGTGTTCGCGCGCTATGCGTTCAACGAGCTCGTGAGCTTCGTCGCCGGGTGGGCGATCTTCTTCGACTACACGATCCTGATCGCGGTCACCGCGCTCACCGTTCCGAGCTACCTGGCCGCGTTCTACGCGCCGATCGGGCGAGGGACGCGTCGAGATCGTCGTCGCGCTTGCGGTGATCGCGCTCGTGGCCGTCGACAACCTCACCGGCGTCAGCGCCCGCCGGATCCGTACGCGGCTGCTGGATCACCGGTGGCCGACCTGATCCTGCAGGCGCTGATCATCGTGCTCGGGTTCGTGCTCGTGTTCGATCCGCACGCGCTGAGCGCGAGCATCCACCTGGGGACCGCCCCGAGCTGGTCGGACCTCGCGTTCGCGCTGCCGATCGCGGTGATCGCGTTCACCGGGGTCGAGGCCGCGGCGAGCATCGCCGGCGAGGTGACCGCCATCGCGCAAGCAGGTCAAGCTGCTGGTCGGTCCCGGCTCGGCGGTGATCGTCCTGATCTACGTCGGGATCTCGCTGGTCGGCGTGGGCGCGCTTCCGGTCCACGACGGGGTGACCGCGCTCGGCACGACGCACATCAAGGCCCCGGTGCTCGGCGTGGTCGAGGCGTTCCATCCGCAGTGGCTCGCCGACGTGCTCAAGTACGCGGTCGCGATCGGCGGAGCCCTCGGGCTGTTCGCCGCGGCCGGCTCGGCGATGCTCGGCGTCTCCCGGGTCGGCTACTCGCTCGCCACGAACCGCCAGATCCCGAGCGCGATCGGCCGTCTCCACGAGCGCTGGGGCACTCCGTACGTGATCATCGCCGCGGCCGCGCTCGCCGCCGCCGGGCTCGTGCTGCCCACGGACCTCGAGTTCCTGGTCGGGATCTACGCGTTCGGCGCGCTGCTGGCGTTCACGATCGCGCACGTGTCGGTCGTCGCGCTGCGCTTCCGCGAGCGCGACCGCGACCGCGGCCCTACAGCGTCCCGTTCTCGGTGACGATCTCCGGGGCGAAGGTGCCAATCCCGGCGGTCGTCGGCGCCATCGCTTCGGCGCTCGGGTGGGTGGCGTTGCTGGTGTTCCACACCGGCGCCCGCTACGTCGGGGTTGGCCTGGATGGCGGCCGGTGTGCTGCTGTACGTCGTCTATCGCAAGTCCCAGCAGAAGCCGCTGCTGCAGACGCGTCACGATCCCCGAGCGGGCGCTCCGCTACGAGGCGCTCGAGCCCGAGTTCGGCTCGATCCTCGTCCCGATCCTCGGGACCCCGCTCGACGACGACATCATCCAGACCGCCGGCCGGCTGGCGGGAGAGACCCGCGACGACCTCGAGTCCGAGGGCGCGGTGATCGAGGCGATCTGGGTGTTCGAGATCCCGCTGGCGCTGCCGATGGACGCCCCGCTGCCCGACGCTCAGGTCAAGCGCGCCCGCGAGGCGCTGGCCCGCGCGAAGCTCGTGGGGGAGGAGTACGAGGGAGTCGAGGTCGCCACCGCGATCGTGCGGGCCCGCCGGGCCGGCGAGGCGATCGTGCGCGAGGCCCGCCGCCGCGGCGTCGAGGCGATCGTGCTCGCGGCCGAGGAGTCCTCGCGGGTGCGCGGCGGGTCGCTGCTCGGCGGCCGCGGCGGCCCGCTCGAGAACTACGTCGGCGACGTCTCCCGGTACGTGATCGCGAAGGCGCCGTGCCGGGTGATCCTGACCGCGCCGCCGGCCGACTGGCGAGCTAAGTCACCGGCGCCCGCCGAGCCGCAGCCGGTCCCGGCCGACGAGGAACAGCAGTCCGCGCCGGCCGACGAGCCGCTCGCCGCTGCGGACGACCGCGCCGAGTGGGGAGCGGCTGATGGCCGAGCGGCAGGTCCCCGGGCCTCCAGCGAGTCCTCGGCGTGTACGCGCTGTTCGCGACCGCCTACGGCAACGTCGGGTCGTCGATCTACTACGCGCTCGGACTGGTCGCGTCGTTCGCCCTCGGGCTGACCCCGATCGTGTTCATCATGACTCGGGCTTCATCTTCTTCCTGACCGCCGCCGACCTACGCCGAGGCGACCGCGATGTTCCCCGAGGCCGGCGGCTCGTCGAGCTTCGCGCGCCACGCGTTCAACGAGTTCTGGTCGTTCTTCGCGGCGTGGGGCCAGATGCTCAACTACATGCTGACGATCGCGACGTCGGCGTTCTTCGTGCCCCACTACATCGGGGGGCTGTTCTGGCCGGCGCTCGAGCACCTCGCCGGGCGACGTCTTCGTCGGGATCGTGGTGATCGTCGTGCTCGCGCGATCAACATCCGTCGGCGTCGAGGAGTCGCTCGGCGTGAACCTGGTCCTGGCCGTCATCGACTTCTGCACCCAGGTGCTGATCGTGATCATCGGCTGGTCCTGGTGTTCTCGCCGCAGACCCTGATCGACAACGTCCACCTCGGCGTCGCGCCGACCTGGAAGGACTTCATCATCGCGATCCCGCTCGGGCATGATCGCCTACACCGGGATCGAGACGATCTCGAACATGTCCGAGGAGGCCAAGGACGAGACGAAGACGATCCCGGCGGCGATCAACCGCGTGGTGATCGCGGTGTTCGCGATCTACGCGCTGCTGCCGGCGATCGCGCTGTCGGCGCTGCCGGTGCGCTGCGTCGGCAACCACTGCCAGACGCTGCTCGGGGTATCGAGGACACAGGGCGGCTACGCCGGCGACCCGGTGCTCGGCGTCGTCAAGCACCTCCATCTCGGGCCGCTCCAGCACGCGGCGGAGATCTACGTCGGGCTGCTCGCCGCGACGATCCTGTTCATCGCGACCAACGCCGGGATCATCGGCGTCTCGCGGCTCGACCTACTCGATGGGGATCCACCGCCAGCTGCCCGACCGGCTGCGCCGGCTGCATCCGCACTTCCGCACGCCGTGGATCGGGATCATCGTGTTCGGCGCGATCGCGTGCCTGACGCTGATCCCGGGCCAGGCGACGTTCCTCGGCAACATGTACGCGTTCGGCGCGATGCTGTCGTTCACGATCGCGCACCTGTCGGTGACCGTATGCGAATCACGCTGCCCAACGTCAACCGCGTCCGTACCGCCGGCCCGGGAACCTGCGCGTGGCCGGGCGCGACCTGCCGCTGTTCGCGATTGTCGGCGGACTTGGCACGTTCGCGTCGCTGTTCGTGCTGACCGCGCTGCACACGAGCGTGGCGATCGTCGGGATCGGCTGGCTGGCGATCGGGATGGTCGTCTACCCGATCTACCGCCACCGGCAGGGACTCGACCTCACGACCACAACGAAGGTCGCGATCGCGCGGCCGGCGACCGAGACCGAGGCCGAGTACGAGTCGGTGCTGGTGGCCTTCGACGAGCAGCGGCTACGTGCCCGAGGTGATGGCGACCGCGGCGCGGCTGGCCGCGCGCCGGCGCCGCGGGATCCACGTGCTGGTGACGATCTCGGTCCCGTCGACCAGCCCGATCGACGCGGCCCTGCCGCGAGCAGGAGGCGGCCGCGCAGTCGATCATCGAGGAGGCCAAGGTCCAGGCGGGCCGGCGCGTGTCCGGCCACTGGGAGAAGGTCAGGGCGGGTCAGACCGGCCGGCGGATCGTCGACGAGGCCAAGGCGATGCACGCCGCGGCGATCGTGATGCCGATGCCCCAGGACGGCGGCGGCTTCGGGCGCGCGCTCGCGACCGTGCTCCGCGAGCGGCCGTGCCGGGTGATCGTCGAGTCGATTCCCGCGCCGCAACGCAAACGCCCTACAGTGGCGGCGTAGCCTCTTAGAGATGATGAAAGATTGGCGAGGCGCGCTGGGTGCTCCGGGGCTGCACCCGGGGCCGGTCCGTGCCGTGCGGGAGGCGAGGCCGCTCGACCGGGCCGCGCTCCGGAGCGGCGCGGTGGCGGTCTGCTGAGATCCTGGTCGCGGTCGGGCGGCGCCACCGCCGGCGTCGCGGCTGCTCCAGTCGACCACGACCGACGACGCCGGCCTGGGGAGCCTGTACCTGCTCGCGGTGCTGCTGATCGCGATCCGTCGCGGGCAGCTGGCGGCGCTCGTTACCGCGGTGCTCGGGCGTGCTCACGCTCAACTTCTTCTTCATCGCGCCGCGCCACCAGCTCGCGATCGCCCACTCTCAGGACCTCGTCGAGCTGATCGTGCTGCTGATCGCGGCGGTCGTGGTCGGCCGGCTGGCCGCGGTCGCGCGCGAGCGCGCGGCCGAGGCCGAGAGCCGCGCGCGGCTGGCCGCGGCCCGCGAGCGCGAGGCCAAGCTCGTGGCCGAGGTCGCCTCGGCGATCCTGGTCGGCGAGAGCATCGGCGCCCAGCTCGAGAGCATCGGCAACCGCGTCGCGCTCGCCACCGCGGCGGGCCGAGCCCGGGTGGTGCTCGAGCCGGTGCCGGCGGCGGCGCCGGACGAGATCACGGTGCCGCTTGCACACGCGCGCGAGCAACGCCTGGCTGTATCTGACGAACGACGTGACCTGGGACCCGGAGGCGATCGAGCGCGTCGCCGAGTCGCTCGGGCGACTGATCGACGTCGCGGTCGAGCGCGAGCGCATGTCCGAGCGGGCTGCCGAGACCGAGGCGGCGCGCCGCGCCGAGGTCGCCAAGACCGCGATCCTCCACGCGATCTCCCACGACCTGCGCTCGCCGCTGACCGCGATCACCACCGCGGGCTCGGCGCTCGCGATCGGTGGCGTGACCGAGGCCGAGCGCGCCGAGCTGATCGACGTGATCGATGTCGGAGAGCGCGCGGCTGGCCAAGCTCGTCGACGACCTGCTCGACCTGTCGCGGATCGAGTCGGGGGCGGTGGCGCCGCAGGCGGACTGGTGCGACCTGCACGACGTCGTGGCCTCGGCGGCGGCGCACGCTTCGGGCGAGCACCCGATCGAGTTCCAGCTCCCCGCCGACCTGCCGCTCGTGCGGGCCGACGCCGCGCAACTCGAGCGGGTGTTCTCGAACCTGATCGAGAACGCCGTCAAGTTCTCGCCGCCTGGATCCCCGGTACGGATCAGCGGTGGCGCGAGCGCCGGCCGGGTCGCGGTCCGCGTTGCCGACCAAGGGAGCGGTATCCCGCGCCGCTACCGCTCGCAGGTGTTCGAGCCGTTCTTCCGCGGCCGTGGCGAGGCCGGCGCCGGGTCGGGGCTCGGGCTCGCGATCTGCCGCGGCTTCGTCGAGGCCAACGGCGGACGGATCGTGCTGCAGAGCGGGCGGGACGCCGGCACCTCGTTCACGGTCAGCTTCCCGGTCGCCCGCCAGCCGGCGGACGCCGCGGACACGGTCACGGTCGTGACATGAGCGCGACCGCGCCCCGCGTGCTCGTGGTCGACGACGAGCCGCAGATCGTGAGGGGCCTGAAGATCCTGTTGCGCAGCGCCGGCTACGCGGTCGAGGCGGCCGAGACCAAGGCGGACGCGCTCGTCGAGCTCGTGTCCCGCCCGCCCGACGCGCTCGTGCTCGACCTCGTCCTCCCCGACGGGCGCGGGGTCGAGATCTGCGAGGAGGTCCGGCGCTGGAGCCGCTTGCCGATCCTGGTGCTCTCGGCGGTCGGCGACGAGCGGGAGAAGGTGAGGGCGCTCGACGCGGGCGCCGACGACTACGTCACCAAGCCGTTCGGCACCGACGAGCTGCTCGCCCGGCTGCGCGCGCTGCTCCGCCGCTCGGCCGACGTGGGCGGCTCGCCGCAGGTCAAGATCGGCGACCTCGTGATCGACCTGGCCGACCGGCAGGTCACGCGCGACGGCGACGCCGTCCACCTCACCCCGATCGAGTTCGACCTGCTTGCGCGTCCTGGCCCAGCACCAGGGTCGGCTCGTGACCCACCGCCAGCTGCTGCGCGAGGTATGGGGCCCCGAGTACGGCGCCGAGACCCACTACCTCCGCGTGCACGTCGCGCACATCCGCGCCAAGCTCGAGACCGACCCGTCCCGGCCGCAGTACGTGATCACGGAACCGGGCGTCGGCTACCGCCTGCGCGACCCGTCCGCGTAGCGCGCTCGGGAACAAACTCTGATAGAGCCAGAGTTTCTTCCCAAGCGTCGTCGTTAGCGAAATCTCTACGCCGCCGGGCCGATGCTTAGCGGGTCCTTGACGCGAACGGACCTACCGTCGATCGCGCGACATGGCGCGCATCGAGACCCACGGACTGCGCCGCAGCGTCGGGGTCGGCGGTCTGTTCGCGACCGCCTACGGAAACGTGGGCTCGTCGATCTATTACGCGCTCGGCCTAGTCGCCGCCTACGCGCTCGGGCTGACCCCGGTGGTGTTCATGCTGGCGGGCGGGCTGTTCGCGCTGACCGCCAAGACGTACGCCGAGGGCGCGTCGATGTTCCCCGAGGCGGGCGGCTCGTCGAGCTTCGCGCGCCATGCGTTCAACGAGCTCGTGTCGTTCACCGCGGGGTGGGCGCTGAGCCTCGACTACATCCTCACGATCGCGATCTCGGCGTTCTTCGTGCCCCACTACCTCGGCGCGTTCTGGCCGGCGCTGACGCACCCGCCGGGCGACGTGATCGGCGGTCTGATCGTGATCGCGCTGCTCGCCTGGCTGAACATCCGCGGGATCGGCGAGTCGGCGAACCTCAACCTCATCCTCGCCGTGCTCGACCTGGCGACGCAGGTCCTGATCATCTGCATCGGCGCGGTGCTCGTGCTGAACCCGTCGCTGCTCGTCCACCAGGTCGATCTCGGCACGATGCCGACGTACTCGCACCTGATCTTCGCGCTGTCGCTGGCGATGCTCGCCTACACCGGGATCGAGACCGTCTCGAACATGGCCGAGGAGGCGGTCGACCCGGGACGTGACGTGCCGCGCGCGGTCAACTACATCCTGATCGCGGTGCTCGGCGTGTACGCGGGCATGACCGTGGTCGCGCTGTCGGCGCTGCCCGTGCTCGGCCACGGCGCCCATGCCTACACCCTCCTCGGAGAGGCGCCACCGAAGGGCTACCAGAACGACCCGGTGCTCGGGATCATCTCGCACCTCGGGCTCGCGACCGGGGCGACCCACGTGCTGCGGTACTACGTCGGGGTGCTGGCGGCCACGATCCTGTTCATCGCCACAAACGCGGGGCTGATCGGCATCTCGCGCCTGTCGTGGTCGCTGGCCGAGCACCGGCAGCTGCCGGCGATCTTCTCCCGCCTGCACCCTCGCCACCGGACGCCGTGGTTCACGATCGTGGTCTTCTCGGTGTTCGCGGGGATCCTGTTGATCCCGGGCAAGACGGACTTCCTCGGCAACCTCTACTCGTACGGGGCGATGCTGTCGTTCACGACAGCGCACGCCGCAATAATCGCGCTGCGGATCAAGGATCCGGGCCGCGAGCGGCCCTACCGGATCGGCGTGAACATCCGCGTCAGGGGGGCCGCGATTCCGATCAGCGCGGTGATCGGCGGGATCGGCACGTTCGCGGCCTGGGTGTCGGTCCTGGCCCTGCATGTCGACGCGCGCTACGTCGGCACCGGGTGGATGGTGTTCGGGCTGATCGGCTACGTCATCTACCGGCGCAGTCAGGGCCTCGATTTCACCAGCCAGCACAAGATCGAGCGCCGCAGTCGCCCTGCGTCCTTCGTCGAGCTCGACTACCGCTCGGCGATCGTGCCGATCTTCGGCACCGACGTCGACGCGTCCGCGCTGCGCGCCGCCGCCAAGCTGGTCGGTGAGGGCGCGACCGTCGTGGCCGTCTACATCCTGCGCGTCCCGAACCAGCTCTCGCTCGACGCCGGGCTCGAGGAAGAGGAGCGGCTCGGGCTGAGCGTGCTCGAGAGCGCGAAACTGACCGGGCGGAAGTCCGGCCTGAAGGTCCAGACCCACCTGATCCGGACCCGGAGCCCCGGCGCCGCGATCGTCGAGGAGGCGCAGCGCCGGAAGGCCGAGATCATCTACCTCGGCACCGCGCACGCGCCGCCGTCGGAGCGAGCCCTCGGGCCAACCGCCAGCTACCTCCTCGCCCACCGTCCGTGCCGTGTGGTGATCGAGACGCCGCCGGCGAACGGTCGCGCGAACGGCGCTACGCCGCGCACGGTCTCCGCGCGCGACTCCGCGTCCGCGCCCGGGGTCCACCGGCGGCCGCGTCAGGCCGCGAAGCGGTAGCCGACGCCGGGATCGGTGCGGATGTAGCGCGGGCCCTCGGACGGCTCGATCTTGCGGCGCAGGTTCGCGATGTGCGCGCGGAGCACCTGCGTGTCGTCGCCGTAGCCAGGTCCCCACACCGAAAGCAGCAGGTCGCGGTGTGTCATCAGGCGGCCTCGGTTGCGCACGAGCAGCCGGAGCAGGTCGAACTCCGTCGGGGTCAGGTGGACCTCGTTGCCGCCGAGGCTGACCGTGCGCCGCGCGAGGTCGACCTCGAGCCCGTCCACCGTGATCTGTGCCTCTTCCGGAGCCGGGGCGGTACGTCGGAGGTTCGCCTCGAGGCGCGCCACCAGCTCCCGGGGCCCGAACGGCTTCGTCACATAGTCGTCCGCGCCGGCCGCCAGCGCCCTCACCTTGGCGTCCTCGTCGCCCACGGCCGAGAGCACGATCAGCGGCATGTCGCTCCATTCCCGCAGCCGCCGGCACAGCTCGACCCCGTCGAAGTCCGGCAGGAGAAGATCGACGATCGCCGCGTCGGGATGCTGCAGCGCGGCGACGTCGAGCGCTTCCTCCCCGGTGTTCGCGGGGAGCGCCTCGAACCCGGCCTCGCGCAGGATCACCCGCAACGCCCGCAGGATCTGCGCTTCGTCATCAACCACCAGGACTCGGGGTTTCGTAGTCGTCATGAGGTTGATGACGCGGAGTCGACGACTGGGACGCGCGGGGGGCCGTCCGGGCTCATGTCGGCAACACGGGCGCGGCCCGCGGCTCGTGCTCGTGCTCCTGCTCGATCGGCAGCGAGACGATGAAGCTCGACCCCTGGCCGGGCAGCGACTCGACTGAGATCGTGCCGCCGTTGCCCTCGACAAACCCCTTCGCGATCGCCAAGCCGAGGCCCGACCCGGTCCACGAGTCCCCGCTCGTGTCGCGCCCGCGATAGAACGGCTCGAAGATCCGCGCGCGCTCGCCGCGTTGCACCCCGGGGCCCTGATCCACGACGTACACGACCACGCGCGATCCGCTCCGGCGGACTTGAACGGACACCGGCTGGCCGCCCGAGTAGCGGGAGGCGTTCTCGAGGAGGTTTGCGAACGCGCGCTCGAGCTGGGCGGCGTCGGCGCGCACCGACGGCACGTCGGGGTCGATCGTGAGGCGCATCTCGCCGGCGGGCTCGGCGAGGCCGTCGCGTGCCATCAGCAGCACATCCTCGAGCGACACCCAGTCCTCGCGAGGCCGCGCTCCGCCGGCCTGGAGCCGCGATAGGTCGAGCAGGTTGTCGACCAGCGATGCGAGCCGCTCCGCCCCCGTCGACCACCGCGGCGCTGAGCTCGGCCCGTTCCTCGGCGGTCAGCGAGTCGCTTCCGAGCGCATGGCCGGCGGCGACGATCGCGGTCACCGGCGTCCGCAGATCGTGGGAGACCGCGCGCAGCAGCGCCGTCTTGACGTCGTCGCTCCGACGCAGAGCCGCGCGTCTCGACCGCTTCGGCCTGCAACGCGTCGCGGCGCAGGGCGATCGCGACGAGCGCTCCGAGCGCGGGCACGACGTCGCGAGCTGCAGCCGCTGCTCGGTGTCGACCGGAAGGTCGCGGGGGACCAGCAGCGTCGCGACCTGGGAGCCGTCGGCGCCGCTCAAGCGCAAACGCGCGGCGCCGCTCCTCGCCGGCCGAGACGCCGAGCTCGATCGCCGCGGAGGGCATCGCGAGCGCCTCGGCGATCCGGTGCGAGGCGACCGCCAGCGCATCCGCGGTCTCCGAGCCGGCCAGCAGCTCTCGCGCGAGCGCCGCCGCGAGGTCGGCCTCGGCCCGGCCGCGCTCGGCCTCGAGCGCGCGGCTGCGCGCGAGCTCGGCCACCGTGCTGACCGCGACCGCGACGATCATGAAAGCTCCGAGCGCGACCCAGTTGCGGCTGTCGGAGATCGTGAAGCGCCCGGTCGGGGGGAGGTGGAAGAAGTTGAACGCGGCGGCGCTCAGCAGCGACGTGGCGAGGCCGAGCGTCAGCCCCCAGTACGCGGACACGAGCAGCACCGCGGGCAGGTACACCACGCTCAGCGAGACGACCGGAGCGAGCGCTCTTGAGGCGCGTAGATCGCGGCCGTGGCCGCGGCGACCGAGACCGACCGCGGTCGCGATGCCGAGCCCGAGCGGTCGGTCTCGCGGCGCGCAGCGTCCCCGGCCGCTCGGCGGGGAACGATGCCGCTGCGCTAGCGCTCACGCCGTCCCCGCGCCTCCGTACGACGCCGGAGGCGCTGCGCGCCCGACTCCGCCGAGGCGATCTGCGTCGAGCAACGCCGTCGGGCTGGTGCCGCCGAGGACGCGCAGGCGCGGCAGGCGGTAGGGATCCTCGGTCGGGCTCGCCCAGCCCGGGATCACCGTCGTCGACCCGACGAACCCGGCCGCCTTGACCGCCGCGATCACGGTCGCGTCGTAGTGGCCCGACGGGTAGCAGAACCAGTTGACCGGCACGCCGTAGCGCTTGCGGAGCGATCTGGCGCGCGGTCGCGACCTGGTACTTGAGCTGCGCGCGCGTCGAGCGTGATCAGGTCGGCGTGGCTGATCCCCTGGGTGTCGAGCTCCCAGCCAGCGGCGATCAGCGCCGCGCACCTGGGCGTCGGTCAGGCCGCCCTGCGACGGCGGCAGCCCGCTCAGCTGGATGTTCTCGTTGCCGACCCAGCCGAGACGCTTGAGGATCGGCAGCGCGTTCTCGTACTGGGAGGCGTAGCCGTTGTCGAACGTCAGCACGATCGGCTTGCCCGGCGCCGAGCGGCACGCCGCGCGTCCAGTACGCCTCGAGCTGGTCCATCGTCACCGGCGTGCCAGCCGGCGGCCTTGAGCGCCTGCATCTGCGCCGCGAACTCGTCCGACGGGCACGTACAGCCCGGGGAACGGGGCGCCCGACGGCGGCGGGTTGATCACGTGGTACATCAGCACCGGCACGGTCGCGGTTCCGGGCTTGCCGGTCGCGACGCCGGTCACGGTCGATCGCGGGCAGTCCGCTCGCCCGAGGCCTTGGCGTGCGCGGCCGCGAGCGCGACGCCGGAGGCGCCGTGATGCCGCGGTCTGCGCGGCGTCGGTGGCGCGCGGGTGCGACGCGCCTCCGCCGCTCGCCGCCGCGCGATCGTGATCGCGGCGACCGCGACGACGAGCAGGGCCCCGACCGCGATCAGGCGGCGCGCGGCGTGCCCGGGCCCGCCGCTCGCGCTCTCGGGCGAGACGGCGGGCGCGAATCTGCTGCTCGTTCATGCGCCCACGAGCGTACCCCCCACGAAGGCGAAATACAGGACGATGAGCGCCGCGCCGCCGGCGCGCCGCATCCCGCCGGGCCGAGCCAGCGCGGCCAGGGTCAAGCAGCGTCGCGGCGAGCAGCCACGCGAGCTGGAGCTTGCCGAGCGTGCGACGACCGCGGCGAACGTGACGAACAGCGAGGGGATGATCACGCCGGCCGCCGAGGTTGATCGTGTTGCTGTTGAACGTCTCGCCGACGAGCGCCGCGCCGCGCCCCGCGAGCCCGAGGCGCACCGCGGTGAGCGCGTTCGGGAGGCTCGTGAGCGGACCGAGGATCAGCACGCCGAGCACCGCGTTCGAGATGTGCCAGTGCGCCGGCGAGGCTGAGCGCGGCCTCGACCATGCCGACGCTGCCGGCGACGATCAGAGTCACGTCGACGACGATCAGGCGCGAGCAGATGGTGCGTCGGGTTGGTCGACGTGTCAGGCGGCCGCTCGGGCGCCGCGTGCTCGTGCAGCGCGCGCGTGAGCCGCGCGTCGAGCGCGGGCGTGGCGCGCCGCGCAGGCGCGGGCCGGCGATCACGAGCGTGAGGTAGGGGACCAGCGCGACGCGCCGACAGGATCGACCGCCCGGCGGGCGAGAGCCACCCCAGCAGCAGCGCGCCCGCGAGCAGCGTGACGATCAGGCCGACCGTGCCCTCGAACAGCAACGTCTCGCGCGCCAGGCGCACGCACCCGGTGATCAGCGCGCTCAGACCCGATCATCGCGGCGAGGTTGAAGCCGTTCGACCCGACCAGCACGCCGACGCCGACGTCGTGAGCGCCCTTGGTCAGCGCGAACAGCGCCGAGGAGATCTCCGGACCGTCGGCCGCCAGCGCGGTGAGCAGGCCGATCAGCGCCTCGGGGAAGCCGAACCGCACGCCGAGCCGGTCGAGCCGGCGCGCGAACAGCCGCGCGGCCGCGAGCGTCACCGCCAGCGAGACCAGGAACAGCGGCACTGCGAGGGCGGGGGACATGCGACTCCACGGTCGGCGACGACGTGCCGACCAGTCTTCCCGGCTCACCCGGCGGCGCACGTTACCTGAAGGACTCCGCGTCCGGGCGGCGAAACGCAGAGACCATGCTCCGCAAACGACGTCAACCGCAGATCGACATGCGCCCCGCGCACCCGTCCGCCAGGGCTTCGAGCACCTGTCGGCCGAGTCGATCGCCGTTCTCACATGGCTCCAGGCCAACCAGGTCGAGTTCGTGCTCGTCGGGCCCGTGGCCGAGGCCGTCCGCGGACGGCGTCACCGCCGCCGGGCCGGTCGCGATCGTCCCGGCGCCCTACCGCCGCAACTTCGAGCGCCTGTCGCGCGCGCTCGATCTCCGCCCACGCCCGGCCCCGCCAGAACGGTGGCGCCGACGCCGCGCGGGCAAAGAACGTGGCCGGACACAGGTCATGCGGCGGCCAGCGGTGGGAGTTCCGCACCGGCTTCGCACTTCCTCGACGTGGAGGGCCGCTCGAGCGAGACGCCGGGCTACCAAGAGCTTCTGTACGAGGCCGGCCGGTTCGAGCTCGCCGCCGGGCTGAACGTGGATGTCGCCTCGCCCGGAGGACATCGAGCACTACGCGCACGTGCGCCGGACCGGGACCGCGCCCGAGATGCGGATCACTCGGGGCACGCGCCCCGAGCTCGAGCACACGACCTAGTCACACGCCCAGGCTCGCACTCCGAGGCTTGCGCTGCACGCCCCGCTAGCCTGAACGGATGGAGAGTCGGGCCAGATGGGCACTGGCGGGAGCGGCGGCATGCTTCGTGCTGCTCGTGGCGACGTGGTTCGCCGCGTTCCACATCGGTTTCGTCCCGCATGCCGACCAATCGATCTTTCGCGGCTTCTTCGTCCTGTCGGCTCACGGCCGCGTCTATTCGATCGCCCACTTCGTCGCGTCGCTGTGCAATCCGAGGCCGTACGTCTACTTCGTGCCGATCCCGATCGTCGTGGCGCTGCTGCGCGGCAAGCCGCGCGTCGCGATCGCCGTCGCGGTCCTTCTATTCGGCGCGAATGTCACCACCCACCTGCTGAAGCCGCTGCTGGCGGAGCCCAGAGCGCAGTCGTTGCTCGGATTCACGACGGTGTCGAGATTTTCGTGGCCGAGCGGTCACGCGACGGCGGCGATGTCGCTGGCGCTCGCGTTCGTGATCGCGGTCCCGGCGCGCATGCGCCCGATCACCGCCGCGCTTGGGGCTCTGTTCGCCGTGGCGGTCAGTTACTCGTTCCTGACGCTCGGATGGCACTACCCGAGCGACGTGTTCGGCGGATTCCTGGTCGCCACGACGTGGGCGCTGCTGGCGCTCGGCGGGCTGAAGGCGACGGAGGCACGCACCGCTCGAGGCGCGCCCGCGACCGCCCGCGATTCGATCGCCGCTGCCGTCGTGCCGATCGGAGCGGCGATGGTCGGCGCAGTCGTCCTCGCCGCGGTCGTGCTGCTGCTGCGGCCTCACGAGTTCGTGGGCTACGCCCACCAGAACAAGGAGTTCGTCGTCGGTGCGGCCGCCATCGCCGCGTTCAGCTTCGCGCTGTCGACCGCGGTCCTGCTGACTACCGGTACCGGCCGGGCTCCCACAGCGGCTCATCGCCGCCGTTGGCGCCCCGGCTGAGGATGAACAGCAAGTCGGACAGCCGGTTCAGGTAGCGGACGACCTCGGCGTTGATCTCCGGCGCCTGCCGCGATGGCGAGCCGCTCCGCGCGCCGGCAAACCGTCCGGCAGACGTGCAACTGCGCCGCCGCCCTGGTCCCGCCGGGCAGCACGAACGACTTCAACGGCGCCAGCGTCGCGTTGACCTCGTCGCAGCGCTCCTCGAGCCACGCGGTCTGCTCGGGTATGACCCGCAGCCGCTCGCGCTCGGGGTCCTCCGGGGCCGAGATGTCGGCGCCGACGTCGAACAGATCGTTCTGGATCCGCTGCAGCCACTCCGCGTAGGCGGCGGGGAGTTCATCGATCGTCAGCGCTAGCCCGATGTGCGCGTTCAGCTCGTCGACCGTGCCGTAGGCCTCGATCCGGGGGTGGGTCTTTGGCACCCGGCTCATGTCGCCGAGGTGGGTCTCGCCCGAGTCGCCGAGGCGCGTATAGATGCGAGTCAGGTTGACGGTCATGAAAAGGCAGCCTCGAACTCGAGTCTAGGCGCTCACGCGACGGCGCGAAGGTGTCGGTACGCCTCGCCCCGCAGCTCCGCGACGAGCGCGTCGACGACCCCGCGCTCGTCGTCCTCGCGACCGTCGGTGACGGCGCCGATCACGGCGCGCTTACGCTCGAGCAGGCTCGCGATCGTCTCATCGATCGTGTCCGCGGCCAGCAGGTAAGTGGCGTTGACCGCGTCCTGCTGACCGATCCGGTGGCAACGGTCCTCGGCCTGGTCGTGCTTGGCGGGCGTCCAGTCGAGCTCGAGGAACGCGACGTTCGACGAGCGCGTGAGCGTGATTCCCTGGCCGGCGACCTCGATCGAGCAGACGATCAGCTGATTTTCCGCGTCCGGCTCCTGGAACGCCCGCACCGCCACGTCGCGAGCCCGTTGTGAGTCATCGCCGAGGACGTGCAGCGCGCCCGGAAACCGCTCGAGCACCGCGTGCTGGATCTCGCGGTGGCGGGCGAACACGACCAGCCGTTCGCCGGAGGACAGGAAGTCGTGGATCCAATGCAGCGCGGCGTGGAGCTTCCCGCGCGCGGCCAGCCGCTTCAGCGCGTTCAGCCGCACAAGGCGCTCGGCCCGCAGCGCCGCCGCGACCTTGGCGTCGAGCGCGCGGAGGTCGAGTGGCTGGCTCCGGAGCCATGCGATCACATCACGCTCGGCGAGGCGGTACTCACCTTCGTTGTCGAGTGCGACCGGCACGACCGCGCGGGTCTTGGCCGGCAGCTGCGGGAGCACGTCCGCCTTCAGGCGCCGGGCGAAGCAGCGTGCCCGGAGATGCCAGTGCAGCCGCTGATGCGCGTCCTGGCCGCGGAACCGCTGCCCGAACTGCGCCCCGGACCCGAAGTCGCCGAGGCGCCCGAGGATCCGGAGCTGGGAGATCAGTTCGGGCGGCCGGTTCATCACCGGCGTCCCGGTCAGGGCCAGAACGAGGCCTTCGCGCGGGACCGAGGCGCACAGCTGCTGCGCGGCCTGGGTGCGCTTGGCGCTCGGGTTCTTGCAGTAGTGCGACTCGTCGAGCGCGACGGCACGCGGAGCCAGCTCGGTCAAGGCCTCGAGCCGCCCGGCGACGATGTCGTAGTTGACGACGGTCAGGTCCGCGGTCGGGACGGCCCCGCTGTTGCCATCGAGCATCTGCGCCGAGCGGGTCGGCAGCCAGCGTTCGATCTCCCGCATCCAGTTGAGTTTCAGGCTGGCCGGGCACACCACGATCGCCGGGTAGGCGCCGTCCGCCTCGATCGTGGCCAGCGCCTCGATCGTCTTGCCGAGGCCCTGCTCGTCGGCCAGGAACGAACGGCGCTGCCTCAGTAGATACTGGACCCCCGCGCGCTGGAACGGCTTCAGCTCCCCGCCGAGGGTGGGCGGGATCAAATCATCGAGGGCGGCGTCGGTCGCGGCCGACAGCGCGACCAGCCCAGCGGCGCGCGCGTGCTCCTCCCGGATCTGCTGGAGACGATCCAGCGCCTCGGGAGACACCCAGGGGTCGTTGCTCGGAGATGAACCCGTCGAGGTCCGGCACCCAGAATGGATCGGCGACGATCGCCGGCAGCCGGTGGTGCGGATGCCCTGTCCGCTCGGCTCCTCGGGCCTCCACGCCCGCCAGCCGGGCGAACTTCTCGACCATCTGAAGGTCGTGCCCCGGCGCGAGCACGAACGTGGGCTGCTCGTGGATCTCGGACAGCTCGAGCACTGCCGGCGGCGCCGGTCGCCCGGCCTCGAGCGCCGACACGCACCGCTTTGCGGCGTGAGCTGATCCAGCCTTGCAGCGGTTCGGCGTCGATCGCTCGCCAGGAATCGAGCGTGAGCGGGAGGCGCGCGCCGCCTGGATAGGGGTTCGCGCGCTGTCGGAGCGCGCCCGGCAGGCGCTCGTTGTCGCCGAGCAGCAGGAAGACCGGCGCCTCGCGTGGTCCTTCGACCTCGATCGTTCCGCGCCAGGTCGTGGTGCGCTCGATCCAGCGCTCGACCTGTGGATCGACCGACCGTACGTCGAGCTCGGTGAGCAGCTCCGCGGTTGGGACACCGTCGGCCCCGACCGCCGGCAGTGCCACCGACCCGGCCGGCCCGTCGAGCAGCTCGAGCGCGGCGGCGCGAGCCAGCGCGCGTGCGAGCGGCGCGTGCTCGGACGCGATCAGGATCCAGTTGCGGCCCCGGCGATCGCGTCGCAGCTCGACGTCGTAGGTCGGTGGCGCGACCGGCGCCATGGTGCCGGCGGCGGGAGCGCGCGTGAGCTCGGTCAGCGCGTGACCGGCGTCGTGCGTGAGACGCAACCGGGAGTCGCGCTCCATACACGCGCGGAGCGTCTGGGCCGCCTGCCGATCGACCGGCACTAACCCTCGCTCGATCGCGGAGATCCGGTAGGCGCGCGGATGCTCCAACAGGACCTCGACCAGGTCCGTTGCCTTATCGGTCGCGAAGCTGAACCACCAGTCGTTATCCGGCCGGGCGAGATCGACCAGAAGCTCATCCGACGAGCGCTTCGCCGCCCGTCGCACGACCGCGCGGCCGAGCGCGTCGGAGACGTCGACCGGGTACGGCGCGCTCTCGAACAAGCCGGTCAGCGCGTGCGCCCGGTCGGGGTCGAGCGGCACCCGCCAGACCCGCGCCTCCGGATCCCAGCGACGCCCCGGAATCGCTCGCAGGAGCAGCCGCAGGCGGTCGTCGTAAGGAAACCGGAGAACCGCCTCACCCTCGAGGAGCGTCGCGACAAAGGCTGCGGGCATGAACGACAAACGGTAGAAGCCGGGGCGGATGGCGGGGCCGCGGTACGATCCACCCGTTCAAGGTCGAGGGCGATGGGAAGCCGGTGACAATCCGGCGCGGACCCGCCACTGTGATCGGGGACGCCAGCCGCATCCACAGCCACTGGAGACGCCGAGTCGCCGGGAAGGCGCGGCTGGTAGGCCCGTCAGCCAGGAAACCAGCCTCCGACCGCCAAGCCGATATGCCCTCGTGGAAAGGGGTGGCCCTCATGCATCGCAAGACCCTTGTCGCTCTCGTCGGAGCGATCGTCATGGCCGTCGCGGCGTCCGGCGTCGCGCTGGCCGCCGGTACCGGTCCGGCCGTGACCGTGCAGATCAAGAGCCTCAACAAGACCCTGCTCAAGCCGACCAGCGAACACGGCGAGAAGGGGTGGATCACCAAGGGCGGGACGCCGCACGGTAAGTGCTCGGGCAACAGCGCCGCCGGTGCGCTCGACGCGGCGACGCACGGCAAGTGGAACGGGCAAGTGGTACTCGAGCGTCCCGGGCATCTTCGTGACCTCGGTGCTCGGAGTGAAGCCAACCGGCTCGCACTACTGGGCGGTCTACGTCAACGGCAAGTCCTCGAGCTCAGGGATCTGCGACATCAAGCTGCACGCGGGAGAGAAGCTGCTGTTCAAGGTCAAGTGAGCCGCGTCCGCCGGTCACCGCCCGGTTCGCCATGAGCCGCGGAGCTGCGGTCACGGCGATCGCGATCGCAGCCGCGGTCGCGATCGCCGGCTGCGGCCTCGGCGCGGGCAAGTCGACCTCGGGCGTCGTCACCTTGACGGTGACCCGCGGGTTCGGCACGGCCCCGGTCGGCGCGATCACCGAGCGGCAGATCCCGGGCTCGCAGACCGTGATGAGGATGCTCGCAGCGGTCATTCCACGTCACGACCCGCTTCGGAGGCGGCTTCGTCCAGTCGATCAACGGCCTCGAGGGGAGCGCGGCCCGGCGCGACTGGTTCTACTACGTCAACGGGATCCAGGCATCGCTCGGCGCGACGGGCACCTCCGTCAACAAGGGCGACCGGATCTGGTGGGATCTGCACGACTGGACCGCGACCGATTCGATCCCCGCGGTCGTCGGATCGTTCCCCGAGCCGTTCGTCCATGGCTCGGGCGGCAGGCGGTTCCCGATCACGCTCGAGTGCGCATCCGACGTCGACACGGCGTGCAAGCGCGTCACCAAGGAACTGGGCGGGCTCGGCGTGCCGTTCGCGAGCCAGGCGATCGGCACCGGCTCGGGCTCTGACTCGCTCGGCGTGATCGTCGGCACGTGGCGCGACCTCCACGCCGAGCTGCTCGCGACGCTGATCGACCACGGCCCGGCCGCGAGTGGCGTGTACGCGCGCTTCGACGGACCGAGCGGGCGCTCGCTTGAGTTGCTCAACCCGGGCGGGCACGTGGTCAAGACGCTCGGCGCGGGCGCCGGCCTGGTCGCGGCGACCGCGCAGACCTCGACCGGACCCGCCTGGCTGATCACCGGAACCGACGTCGCCGGGGTCTCGGCCGCCGCGGCCGCGCTCACGCCCGCCCGCCTGCAGCGACCACTTCGCGGTGGCGGTCCAGGGCTCGACCGACCTGCCCGTGCCGCTCGAGGCGGCGTCGTGATCTACCGCCGCCGCGCCAGCCCGCTCCACGCCGCCCGCGCCGGCGCCGGGTGCGCCTACTGCCTGGCGCTCGCGCTCGCTGCTCTGCTCCTGTCCGCCCCGCTCGCGCTCGGGGCCGTGGTCGTGTCGATCGCCGGCGCGGCGGTCGGCGCCGGCGTCGCCCGCGAAATGCGCCGGGCCGCGCTGCTCGCGCTCCCGCTCGGTCTGCTCGTGATGGCCGTCAACATGCTGGTCGCGCAGGGCGGACTCACCGTGATCGCCCGCCTCGGGGATCTGCCGGTGTTCGGGCAGACCGACATAACGCTCGAGGCCACCGTGTACGGGGCGGTGCTCGGCGTGAGAGCGATCGCGCTGGTCCTGTGCGGCGCGCTGTACACGGTCGCGGTCGATCCGGACGAGGTCCTCGGTCTGTTCCGCCGTCTCTCGTTTCACTCGGCGCTGACCGCGACGCTCGCGACCGGATGGTTCCGGTGCTCGCGCGCGACGCGAGGCGGCTGGCCGAGGCGCAGCGCTGCCGTCCGGGCGCGCCGCCGTCCCGTGCTGCAGCTGATGCGCGCGGCCACGTCCGGCGTGCTCGACCGGGCGCTCGACGTGGCGGCGGCGCTCGAGGTACGCGGATACGGCGCGGCGCGGCGCCCGCGCGATCGGGACGCGAGGATCCGCCGGCCGTACTCGCGCCACGACATCGCGTTCGGCGCATCCGCGGTCGCGATCGTCGCGCTCGCGATCGGAGCCCGAGTCGCGGGCCTCGTCCCGTTCAGCGCCGACCCGTCGCTGCACGCACCGGTCGGCGCCGGTGCGGTCGCGGTGGCCGCGGCGATCGTGATCTGCGCGCTGCTGCCGTTCGCCGACCGCAGAGGGATCGAGCGGTGAGCGTGCTCGCCCTGCAGGACGTGACCTACACGTACCCCGGCGCGCTCGCGCCGGCGATCTCGGACGTGACGCTCGAGATCGGCCCGGGTGAGCTGGTCGTGCTCGCCGGCGCGTCGGGCTCGGGCAAGTCGACGCTGCTGCGCGTCGCGAATGGGCTCGTGCCCCATTTCCACGGCGGCGTGTTCGCCGGACGCGCGACCGTGGCCGGATCGGACACCCGCGAGCACGGTCCCGGCGCGCTGGCCGCGTCGGTCGGGACGCTGTTCCAGGATCCCGAGACGCAGGTCGTGATGGGCACGGTCCGTGCGGAGCTCGCGCTTCCGCTCGAGAACCAGGGCGAGCCGCCGGCGCGCCGTCGCCCGCGCCGTCGAGGAGGCGGCGCTCGCGCTCGGGATCGCCCACTTGCTCGACCGGTCGACCGCCGAGCTGTCGGGCGGCGAGCTCCAGCGCGTCGCCCTCGGCGCGGCGCTCGCCGGGAGGCCGAAGTTGATCCTGCTCGACGAGCCGACCTCGCAGCTCGACCCGGTCGCCGGCGACGAGCTGATCGCGCTGCTCCGCCGCCTGAACGAGGACTTCGACGCGGCGATCGTGATCGCCGAGCACCGGCTCGAGCGCTGTCTGGGGTTCGCGGACCGGGCGGTCGCGATGCAGGGCGGGCGCGTGGTGTGCGACGCCGCGCCGGCCGGGTTCCTCGCGTGGGCGTGCGAGGTCGGCGCCCGAGCTCGCGACGCCGGGGGCCCGGCTCCTGTTCGGTCTCGGGCTCGGCGCCGGTGGCCGGGGTGAAGGCGGCCCGCTCGTCCCTCCGAGTCGGGGGGCTGCTTCCTGACCCCGGCGACCCCGGCGACGCCGGCGACGCCGAGCCCGGCGCCCCGGACCGTCGGCGTCCGCGCGCGGCCCGCCGCGGCGCGGAACCATCGCTCCGACTCGACAAGGTCTGGCACGAGATCGATCGCGGGCCGGCGATTCTCCGCGGCGTCTCGCTTGCGATCGGCGCCGGCGAGCGCGTCGCGCTGATGGGCCGAAACGGCGCCGGCAAGTCGACGCTCCTTCGGCACGCCGCCGGCCTGATGCGCCCGACGCGCGGCAAGGTCCGCAGCGCCGGGCGGGTCGCGCTGCTGCTCCAGAACCCGACCGACTACCTGGTGCACGAACGGGTCGGGCTCGAGACTTCAGCGGCGGCGCTCGCGACCGTCGGGCTCGGAGACGCCGCGCTCGCCGACCGCCATCCGCGCGACCTGTCGGGAGGCGAGAAGCAGCGCCTCGCGCTCGCGATCGTGCTCGGCGACGGTGAGCACGAAGCTGCGGTCGTCTGCCTCGACGAGCCGACCCGCGGCATGGATCGCCGGCGCAAGGACGAGCTCGCGGCGCTGCTCCGCTCGCTCGACGCCGCCGTGCTCGTCGCCACCCACGACCCCGAGTTCGTGGCGGCGTTCGCCGACCGCGTGGTGCTCCTGGGCGAGGGCGTGGTGATCGCCGACGGTTCGCCGGCAGAGATCCTGGCCGGCGGCACGTACTTCGCCACCGAGACCGCGCGGATCCTCGGTGGCGCGGGCGGTGCGCTCGTGCCAGAGCAGGGGATCGCGCTCGTCACGGGGTCGATCCCGGCTGCCGCGGGGGCGGCGGCGGAGGCGGAGGTGACGGCGTGAGCTGGCAGCTCGGTGCGTCCGCGATCCTCGCGCTCGCGCTCGCCGGCGGGTTTGCCTGGTACGAGCGGGTACGTCCCGACGCGCGGATCGTCGCGCTCGTCGGCACGCTCGCGGCGTTCGCGGCGCTCGGGCGGATCGCGTTCGCCGCGTTCCCGAACGTCAAGCCGACGACCGACATCGTGCTCATATCGGGGTACGCGCTCGGTGGTGGGCCCGGCTTCGCGGTCGGCGCGCTCGCGGGACTGACCTCGAACTTCTTCTTCGGCCAGGGGCCGTGGACCCCGTGGCAGATGGCGGGCTGGGGCGCGACCGGCGTGATCGGCGCCGGGCTCGCGATCGTGACCGCGCCGCCGGATCGGACGCTGGCCGCTCGCCGTCGTGTGCGCCGTGGTCGGGTTCGGGTTCACCGCGCTGCAGGACGTGGGGGACTGGGTCACGTACAGCGATCACAGCCTCGCCCAACTCGGCGTCTACGTCGGCAAGGGGGTCGGGTTCGATTTCGTCCATGCCGCCGGCTGCTTCGTGTTCGCGCTCGCGTTCGGGCCGGCGCTGATCCGGTCGCTCGGCCGCTTCACGATGCGTCTGAACGTGACCTGGCGAACTGCGACTCCGTTGATGGCCCTGGTCCTCGGAGCCTGGCTGGCCGGCCAGCCGGGTCTGTTTGCGGAGGGACGGGCGGCTGCGGCGAGCACACCGGCCGGGTATCTGGTCGCGGCGCAGAACGCCGACGGCGGCCTCGGTGCGGCGCCGGGCTCAGCCGTCCTCGCAGCTCTACTCCGGATGGGCGGCGCTCGGGCTGGCTGCCGCCGGCGAGCGCCCGAACGACGTCGCCCGCGGGGGTCGGAGCCTGATCGGCTACATCGAGCGCGGCGTCGCGTCGGCGTCCGACCCCGGCTCGGTCGAGCGGACCATCCTGGTCGCCGGCGCCGCCGGGTTACCCGCCACGAGTTTCGGCGGGCGGAACCTCGTCGCCGAGCTGCGCCGCGACATCCGCCCGAACGGGTCGGTGTCGGGTCAGGTCAACCTGACTTCGTTCGCGGTGCTCGCGCTCCGGGCGGCGGGCATCGCGCCGCCGGCCGCGAGCGTCGCATGGATCGTTCGCCAGCAGGATTCCGACGGCGGCTTCAACTTCGCGACCCGGGGTGGATCGAGCGACGTCGACGACACGGGCGCCGCGCTCGAGGCGATCGCCGGCGCAGGCGGGAGTGCGTCTTCGCGTGCCCGGTCGCGGGCGGTCGGGTACCTCCGGGGCCAACAGGACCGCGACGGCGGCTTCCCCGGGCAACCGGGCGCCGGCTCGAACGCCCAGTCGACCGCGTTCGCGGTCCAGGGGCTGATCGCGGCCGGGGTCGACCCGAGCTCGGTCCGTCAGGGCGGCTCGCCCTCGCCGCTCGACTACCTGCGCTCGCTGATCGCCCCCGACGGTCACGTCCGCTACTCGCGCTCGCTCGACCAGACCCCGACATGGGTGACCGCCGAGGCGCTGATGGCGCTCGAGGGCAAGCCGCTCCCGGTGGCCGCGGTGGCGCGGCCGCCCGCGCCGGCTCGACCCCGAGCAGCCACGCGTACGACCGCCTCGCACCGGGCCGCGCCCGCGCGTACGCCGCCGCGCCGCGCTGCGGCTCGTCCGCGGGGCGTGGTGCGGGTCCGGCGGACCGCGCGGCGCCCGGTGACGCCGCCGGTCACGGCGTCGCCGGTCACCGCGTCGCCGGCAGTCGACCGCCTTGCGATCGACGCCGGCGTACTGACCGCGGTGAGCATGGCGTTCCTGAACGGCAGCTGATTCCGCCTCAGGTCAAAATCGGTACCCTCCGGCCCCGCGGATGCTCAGAATCGGAGTTCCTAAGGAGTTGGCGGAGGGCGAGCGGCGTGTGGCGCTCGTGCCTGAGGTGGTGGGCAAGCTCGTGGGTGGGGAGGGTGGGGTCGAGGTGGTTGTGGAGCGGGGTGCGGGGGCGGGCGCGCTGATTCCTGACGCTCAGTACGAGGGCGCGGGCGCACGGATGGTCGCTGATCCGGCCGCCGTGTTCGAGGCGGACGTGCGTCGTGAAGGTCGCGCCGCCGAACGCTGAGGAGATCGCGCGGTTGCGGTCTGGGATGGTGTTGGTTGGGTTTCTTCAGCCGTTGACTGCGGGGGAGACGGTTCGTGCGATCGCTGGGGCTGGGGTGACGAGTTTTGCGATGGAGGCGGTGCCGCGGATTAGTCGGGCGCAGTCGATGGATGCGTTGTCGTCGCAGGCGAATATTTCGGGTTATCGGGCGGCGTTGATCGGGGCGCAGGAGTTGGGGCGGTTCTACCCGATGTTGATGACGGCGGCGGGGACGATTCGGCCGGCGACGGTGTTGGTGTTGGGGGCGGGGGTGGCGGGGTTGCAGGCGATCGCGACGGCGCGGCGGTTGGGTGCGGTGGTGCAGGGGTTTGATGTGCGCTCGGCGGTGAAGGAGCAGGTGCAGTCGTTGGGCGCGACGTTTTTGGAGTTCGATTTGGGGGGCGATCTGGAGGGGGCGGGTGGGTACGCGAGGGAGCTTTCGGCCGAGCAGCAGGCGCGTCAGCAGGAGTTGATGGCGGAGGCGATCGGGAAGGTTGATGTGGTGATCACGACGGCGTTGGTGCCGGGGCGCCGCGCGCCGATTTTGGTGACCGAGGCGGCGGTCCGGTTGATGAAGCCGGGGTCGGTGATCGTGGATCTGGCGGGGGAGGCGGGCGGGAACTGCGAGCTGTCTGAGCCGGGGCGGACGGTGCTGCGGCATGACGTGAAGATTTTGGCGCCGTTGAACGTGCCCTCGACGATGGCCGAGCACGCGTCGCAGCTGTACGCGCGGAACGTCCAGTCGCTGCTCGGGCTGATGATCACCGCCGAGGGGGAGTTGTCGTTGGACTTCGAGGATGAGGTGATCGCGGGGGCGTGTATCACCCGGGGCGGGGAGATCGTGCATCAGGGTGCGCGGGCGGCGGCGGACGCGGTCGGGGGTGGCGCGGTGAGCACGATTACCGAGATCGCGATTCTCGTGCTGGCGGCGTTCGTGGGGTTCGAGGTGATCTCGAAGGTTCCGAACACGTTGCACACGCCGTTGATGTCGGGCACGAACGCGATCCACGGGATCGTGCTGCTCGGCGGGTTGTTGTTGATGCACGAGGCGAGCGGGTGGTTTGAGCACGTGTTGCTGGTCGTCGCGATCGCGTTCGGGACGATCAACATCGTCGGCGGGTTCCTGGTGACCGACCGGATGCTCGGGATGTTCAAACGCAAACCCGAGGTGCCCGAAGCGCCCGTCCCCGACGAGATCGAGAGCCCGAAGTGACCGTCGGGACGATCTTTCTGCAGTCCCAGAATTTCATCGACGCGTGCTACATCGTGGCGTTCTCACTGTTCATCTACGGGATGAGCGGCCTGACCGGCCCGCAGGACGGCGGTCCGGGGGAACAAGATCGCGGCGGTCGGGATGGCGATCGCGATCATCGCGACCCTGTTCACCCCGCACGTCCTGTCAGGGTCCTCGACGCCGTGGTTGATCGCGTTGGGGCTGGTGATCGGCACCGCGGTCGGGGTGCCCGCGGCGCGGAACGTGCGGATGACCGCGATCCCGCAGATGGTCGCGTTGTTCAACGGGGTCGGGGGTGGCGCGGTCGCGATCATCGCGTGGATCGAGTACCGCCACGCGTTCGGCGGCGTCCTACGCGCTGAAGGTCGAGATCCCGTCGTTGTTCGCCGCGATCGTCGGATCGATCTCGTTCTGGGGGTCGAACATCGCGTTCGGGAAACTCCAGGAGATCCTGCCCGGCCGGCCGATCAAACTCCCCGGCCAGACGATCATCAACGCCACCCTGTTCGTCATCTGCGTCGGCTCCGCGATCGTCCTCGCGGCCGGGACGCACTCCGCAGGCGCTGTTCATCATCGGCATCCTGCTCGCCGCCGCCCTGCTCGGGAACATGGTCGTGCTCCCGATCGGCGGGGCCGACATGCCCGTCGTCATCTCGCTGCTGAACGCGTTCACCGGCCTATCCGCCGCCGCGACCGGGATCGCGCTCGACAACACCGCGCTGATCGTCGCCGGAATGATCGTCGGAGCGTCCGGAACGATCCTGACCAACCTGATGGCCAAAGCGATGAACCGCTCCGTCCCCGCGATCATCGCCGGCGGGTTCGGCGGCCAGATCGCCGCCCCCACCAGCCCCGCCGGCGCCAACGGCGCCGGCACCGTCCGCTCCACCTCACCCCAGGACGTCGCCATCCAACTCTCCTACGCCCGCCTCGTCGTGATCGCCCCCGGGTACGGCATGGCCGTCGCGCAAGCCCAACACGCCGTCCGCGAACTCGAACGCGCCCTCGAAGCGAAAGGCGTCGAAGTCAAATTCGCGATCCACCCCGTCGCCGGCCGCATGCCCGGCCACATGAACGTCCTCCTCGCCGAAGCCGACGTCCCCTACGACCTCCTCCGCGAAATGGACGAAATCAACCCCGAATTCGCCCGCACCGACGTCACCCTCGTAATCGGCGCCAACGACGTCACCAACCCCGCCGCCAAAAACGAACCCGGCTCACCCATCTACGGCATGCCCATCCTCGAAGTCGACCGCTCCAACGCCATCATCGTCCTCAAACGCTCCATGGCCTCCGGCTTCGCCGGCATCGACAACCCCCTCTTCTACGACCCCAAAACCGCCCTCCTCTTCGGCGACGCCAAACAATCAGTCAGCGACATCACAACCGAAGTACAAGCGCTCTGACCGGGAGATCCGGCGGATGTCCGACGAGACCCTCGACCGGATCAAGGAGATGGTCGCCAAGCGCCGGCAGGACGGCGTGGCCGCTCCGGCGCGCTGAGCGTCGCCAATGCAACGGCCCGCCCACGGCGGGCTGGCCGTGTTCGTTTTCAGCAGGTTCGGCGTCCGCAAGACGTGCAACGACAGCGCGGGCCGCATGTCGGCGGCGTTCGAGGCCGACCGTCGGTCAGCGATGGGCCGCATTTCGAAACTCGCCGCGGTGCTGGCGATCCCGCTGCTGGCGCCGCCGGCGACCGCGATGGCGTCCTCCCGCATCTCCGGTGGCCCCACGACGGTGAAGGCGGGCGCTCCGACCGGCATCGTCAACACGAGCTCGAGCATGGGGTCGGTGTTCACGCGAACGCTCAGGAAGGGGAACCGGGGCGCGGACGTCAAGACGCTTCAGACCTGGCTGACCGACGTCGGTGACACGGTCCCGGAGACCGGGTACTTCGGCCCGATCACGAAGGCCGCCGTGATCGACTTCCAGACCGACGCGAACCTGTCTCCGGTCACCGGCGTCGTGGGGCGCCTGACCGCCTCGACGCTGCTCGCCGACGTGAAGCAGACGGCCAACGGCTCGGGCGTGCGCGACACGCCGGGTCAGTCGCTGACCGGGACCAGTTCGTGGGTGTTCCCGCTCCAGCCGATCTCGCGCGTGCTGTCGCCGAGCGCGTGGACGCTCGACCAGGGCGTCGACATCGGCACGGTGAACAACGCGTGCGGCGCGCAGGTGGTCGAGGTCGCGATGACCTCGGGAACGATCGTGCAGGAGGGGATCGCCGGATTCGGGCCCGCGGCGCCGGTGCTGAAGATCGCGAGCGGCCCGTACGCGGGCCGCTACATCTACTACGGCCACGCCCTGCCGGCGCTCGTGCCGGTCGGGGCGGAGGTCACGACCGGCGAGCCGATCGCCGAGGTCGGATGCGGCGACGTCGGGCTTCTCGAGCGCGCCGCACATCGAGATCGGGATCAGCGACGTCGGCGGGCCGCCATGCTGCCCGGGGTATCAGGTGACCTCGCCGGCGATGTACGACATCGTGCTGAGCCTGTTCGAGAAGGCCGGCGGCCAGTAGGGTAGGCGGGCCGGATGCCCGGCCGCGGAGGCAGGCCTCGGCTCCGGATACCCTCCGGGCGATGGGCGATCGAGACCGCACGAGCGCGCCTGCGCTCCCGTTCCGCACGACCGCTGGGCACGTTCGAGCTCGGACGACCGGCCGTGGCTGATGGGCATCGTCAACGCCACGCCCGACTCGTTCTCGGACGCCGGTGCGCATCGGACGCTCGAGGACCGCGTGCAGCTCGCGCGCGAGCTGCTCGAGCGCCGGCGCCGATCTGATCGACATCGGCGGCGAGTCGGGCGTTACCACCAGCCGCCGGTGACGCCCGAGGAGGAGATCGAGCGCGTCGTGCCGCTGATCGAGCGGGTCGCCGGTGAGCTCGGAGCGCTCGTGTCCGTCGACACGTACAAGCCGGCGGTGGCGCGGGCGGCGATCGCGGCCGGCGCGGCGATCGTCAACGACGTCAGCGGCCTGCGCGACCCCGGACTGGCGGACGTGTGTGCCGACACCGGCGCGGGGCTCGTCATCATGCACACGCGCGCGGCGCCGAAGCAGAAGCTGCTCGACGCGTCGTTCGACGGCCGGGTGGTTGCCGACGTGGGGGAGTTCCTGACGCGAGCGGATCGCCCTCGCCGCGAGCCGCGGCGTGGCGTTCGAGCAGCTGATGCTCGACCCGGGGCCGGACTTCGGCAAGACCCCGGCCCAGACGATCGAGGTGTTGCAGGCGCTGCCGGAGCTGCACGCGCTCGGGCGCCCGGTGCTGCTCGCGGTGTCGCGCAAGGACTTCATCGGCGCGATCACGCTGCGCCCGCCCCGCGCGCGGCTAGGCGGGACGCTCGCGGCGGTCGGCTTCGGGGTCGATGCCGGCGCGCACGTGCTCCGCGTCCACGACGTCGCAGACGTGGCCGACTACCTCGCGGTGCGGGCCGTGTTGCTCGGCGAGGCCGAGGTGGAGTCCGGGCTCCGGCTCGGCACCGATCTGCGACGCGAACCGCGGCGAGCGTAGCTTCGTCTTCGCATCTCGCTAGATTGAGGACCGCTGAATCGCCGGTCGCTGGCACAACGCGACCGGAGCCCACCGATCATCCCCCCAAGGAGGTACACCCATGTCGATTCTCGACCGCGACGCGCTCGCAGCCAGTCCGCTCGCCGACCTTCACGCGCTTGCGTCCGAGCTCTCGATCGACGGTTATCGCCGTCTGCGCAAGGCCGACCTGATCGACGCGATCATCGCCCGGCAGGGTGGAGCGCCCGCTGCCGACGCTCCAGCCGACGAGAGTCCCACCGAGGATCCCGCCGAGGAGAGTCCGGTCGACGAGAGCCCGCGACGGAGCCCGCGACGAGATTGCCGCCGAGGAGCCGCGACGAGATCCCGCCGAGGAGAGTCCCGCTGACGAGCCGCGCCGAGGACGACGAGGCGAACGGCGTGGACGAGGATCGTCCTGCCGCCCGCCGGCGGCGGGGACGGCGCGGCGGCCGCGGCCGGTCCGGGCGCGACGAGGACGCCGGCCCGTCGCCCGGAGGGCGATCGAGGAGATCGACGAGCAGGTCGAGCGCGCCGGCGGGGGCCGGGAGCAGCCGAGCGAGCGCGCCCACGAGGACGAGATCGTCGAGGGCGAGGTCGAGCTTCTCTCGAACGGCTCAGGGTTCCTGCGCGTCCATCCGCCCGAGCCTTCCGAGGACGACGTGTACGTCTCGGCCGCGCAGGTCAAGCGCTGCGAGCTCGTGCCCGGGTGACCGGATCTCGGGGCCGCGCCGCGCCGCCGCGCCGGTCCGAGCGGTTCGCGTCGCTGATCCGGATCGACACGATCAACGGCCGTCCCGCCGACGAGGTCGCCGACAGCACGCGCTTCGACGATCTCCCCGCCGCGTTCCCGACCGAGCGGTTTCGGCTCGGCTCAGACGACCCGACGATCAAGGCGATCGAGTGGCTGACGCCGTTCGGCCGAGGGCTCGCGGGTCGCGATCGTCGGCCCGGCCCGCGCCGGCAAGACCGAGGCGCTACGGCGACTGGCCGCAACGCTCGCCGAGCACGAGGACATCCAGGTCTCGCTCGTCCTCGCCGGCGTGCGCCCCGAGGAGATCACCGAGTGGCAGCAGGGCCCGGTGGAGCCCGCGGCGGCGATCAGCTTCGCCGCCTCGAGCCGACGCCCAGGCCCAGACCGCTCGAGCGCGCGGTCGACCAGGCCCGCCGGCTGGCCGCGCGCGGTGCGCACGCGGTCGTACTGATCGACACGCTCACCGGCATCCCGCCGCACGCCGCGCGCAAGCTGCTGGCATCGGCGCGGAACATCGCCGGCGGCGGCTCGCTGACCGTGATCGCGACCGCGTCCGAGCCGCTCGGCGGCGAGACCACCGTGATCGCGCTCGATCCGGCGCTCGCGAGCACCGGTCGGTTCCCGGCGGTCGACCTGATCGCGAGCTGGACGATCCGGCCCGAGCTGCTGGTCGGCGACGCCGGCGCCGAGGCGATCGCGCGGGCGCGGATGGAGGCGTTCGACCGGTAGTAAGGCGTCAGTGGTTGATTTCCGCGGAATGTCGGCGGACGCACTCGGACCACTGCTAGTACGCCGTGCACCGCGAGCGGTGGCGGGGCGAGGCCTTGTAGCGCGGCTCCTGGCCGCGGTGCCAGAGCACGGAGTCGATGTCGGCAGCGATCGCGCCGGCGCGCTCGGCGGCGATCAGCTCGACCGCGTGCAGCGCGCACGCCCTGATCTCGACCTCCTCCGCGCGAGTCGTGCTCGATCAGCTCGCCCCGCTCGATCCGGTCGAGCAGCGCCGGGTCGTAGGTGAGCAGGCCGTCGAGGCGCAGGACGTGGGGGACGAGGTTGTCCGCGAACATCGTCAGGCGGTCGAGGTCGTGGAACGCGGCCACGCCGGACCGCGAGCCAGGTCGGCGGCGGCGATCTGGGCGCGCTTGAGGAACGGCACTGTCGAGCGCCGTCGTACCGCGAAGCGTCCGCGAAGCGAGTCCCATGCGGCCAGCGACTCGACGAGCGCGACGGCCGAGCTGCCGGCGGAGTCCGCGACCGACGCGAACCGACCGCCGTGGTCCGCGATCGACGTGCCGCCCGAGGTCGTTCAGCGAGCACGCGAACAGGCGCCATCAGCTCGTGGTCGGGGTCCTGGCCGAGCGTCCGCGCGACCTCGGCGGCGTCGATCTCGGCCAGCTCCTCAGCGCGTCCACGGCCCGTCGGCTGACGAACCGGTCGCGGACGCCGGTCGCGACCGTGTAGTAGCCCGGACTGGCCGTCGCGCTTGCGCAGGGTCGGAAACCAGCCCGAGCCGAAGTTGATCGCGTCGAGCGTGAGCCAGAACGTCGCGAGCTCCTCGCGGGAGCCGGTCGTCAGGTGGGCGTCGGGATCGTGGCTGGGGACCGGGACGGGGAGGTCGATCGAGCGGCAGGCTCCCGATGTACGCGGACGTGCGCTCGGGCTCGATCCGCACGTGGACGGCGCTGATCCGCGACCTGCGCGCAGGCTGATCTGAAGCTCGGCTAGGAGATCGCTCACAGCCGGACAGCATGACGATCGCGGAGGCGATGACCTCGGCCGGCGAGCGACCACCTGCCCCCGCTACCGTTGAACACGATCCATGGCAGACACCGCCACCGAGCTCGAAACCCTGCTCTCCGGCCTCAACGACCCCCAGCGCGAGGCCGTCACCTACGGCGACGGGCCGCTGCTGATCCTGGCCGGCGCCGGCTCGGGCAAGACGCGCGTCCTGACCCACCGGATCGCCTATCTGGTCGCCACCGACGCGGCCAAGCCGAACGAGATCCTCGCGATCACGTTCACGAACAAGGCGGCGGGGGAGATGCGCGACCGCGCCGAGCTGCTCGTCGGGCGCCGGGTCCGGGCGATGTGGGTGATGACCTTCCACGCCGCCTGCGCGCGGATGCTGCGCGCCCACGCCGACAAGCTCGGCTACACGCGCCGGTTCACGATCTACGACCAGGCCGACGCGCGCCGGCTGATCAAGCGCTGCCTGGACGACCTCGGGATCGACCCCAAGCGCTTCACGCCGGCGTCGATTCACAACCAGATCTCGGACGCCAAGAACAAGCTCCGCGACGCCGACTCCTACGCGCAGATGGTCGGCTCGTTCTTCGAGCAGACCGTCGCCGACGTCTATCGGGCGTACGAGCGCGAGCTGCACCGGATGAACGCGATGGACTTCGACGACCTGCTCGTCCGCGCGGTCAACGTGCTCGAGCTGTTCCAGGAGGTCCGCGACAACTACGCGAACACGTTCCGCCACGTGCTCGTCGACGAGTACCAGGACACCAACCACGCCCAGTACCGCTGGCTTCAGCTGCTCGCCGAGGAGCGGCGGAACCTGATGGTCGTCGGCGACGACGCTCAGTCGATCTACGGGTTCCGCGGCGCGGACATCCGCAACATCCTCGAGTTCGAGGACACGTTCCCGGACGCGCACGTGGTCAAGCTCGAGCAGAACTACCGCTCGACGCAGACGATCCTCGACGCGGCCAACGCGGTCATCCGCAACAACCGCGGCCAGAAGCCGAAGTCGCTGTGGACCGAGCTCGGGCAGGGCGACCCGATCAAGGTCCGCGAGCTCGAGGACGAGCACGCCGAGGCGCGGTACGTGACCGGCGAGATCCAGCGGCTGCTCGACGAGGGGGTGTCGCGCGCCGAGATCGCGGTCTTCTACCGGACCAACGCGCAGTCGCGCGTGCTCCAGGACACGCTCGTGCGCGCGGACATCCCCTATCAGGTGATCGGCGGCACGAAGTTCTACGAGCGGGCCGAGATCAAGGACGCGATCGCGTACCTGACGACGCTGGTCAACCCGCAGGACGCCGGCGCGTTCACGCGGGTCGTCAACTCCCCCCGGCGCGGGATCGGCTCGACCTCGATGTCGCGCGTGCTCGCCTACACGAACACGACCGGGATCGTCGATCTGGGACGCGGCCTCCGAGCCCGAGCAGGTGCCCGGGCCTGGGCGCGGCCGGCGGTCAAGGCGCTGCGGCGGTTCATGGCGCACGATGCACGTGCTGCGCGAGCGCGCCGAGGCGAACCCGCCGATCTCGGCGCTGCTCAAGGAGACGCTCCAGGAGACCGGCTACCTCGAGGCGCTCGAGGCCGAGCGGACGATCGAGGCCCAGGGCCGGATCGAGAACCTCGAGGAGCTCGTGAACGTCGCCGCCGAGTACGACGCGCCGAGCCGAGGCGGACGCCGAGCGGGAGCCCTCGCTCGCCGACTTCCTGCAGCAGGTCGCGCTGATCTCCGACGCGGACGACCGCAGCGACGACGAGGGGCTCGTCACGCTGATGACGCTGCACAACGCCAAGGGACTCGAGTACCCGATCGTGTTCATGATCGGCTGCGAGGAGGGCGTGTTCCCGCACTCGCGGGCGCTCGACGAGGGCGGCCTCGAGGAGGAGCGCCGGCTCTGCTACGTGGGCATCACGCGCGCGGAGCGCGACCTGTACCTGACCTACGCGCGGACCCGCAACGTGTTCGGCGCGCGCAACTTCGGCGCTCCGAGCCGCTTCATCGGGGAGATCCCCGCCGCGCTGACCGACCGCGAGCAGCAGCAGCCCCGTCGGGCTCGCCGGGCATCCGCGCGCGGGCGACGACCTGGTCATCGCCCGCCTCGCCGACCGGCGCTACCGCGGGCGACGTTCCCCGTCGTGGGACTGCCGGCGTCGGCCGCGCCGGCCGCCTTCCGGCTGGGCGAGGACGTCGCCCATCCGACGTTCGGCGAGGGCGTCGTGACCGGGCTCGAGCCGGGCGGGATCGTCGTGATCCGCTTCAGCAAGGACGGCTCGGAGCGCAAGCTGGTGGCGGACCTCGCGCCGATCACGAAGCGGTAGGGATCGACGCGCCACCCCCGACCCGATCCTTTAGGGTCCCGCACCGATGACGGCGACGATCATCGACGGGAAGGAAGTTGCCGCGCGAGTGCGCGCGGAGGTGGCGCGCGACGTCGCCGAGCTGCGCGAGCAGACCGGCCGCGCGCCCGGCCTGGCGACGATCCTGGTCGGCGACGATCCCGGCTCGGCGGTCTACGTCGCGAGCAAGCGCAAGGCCTCGCGCGGAGGTCGGGATCACCGACCATCACCAGCACCTTCCGGCGGACGCGACCCAGGCGGACGTCGCCGCGGTGATCGAGCAGTCCAACCGCAACCCCGAGGTCAGCGGGATCCTGCTCCAGCTGCCGGTCCCGGCCGGACTGAACGGCAAGGAGCTGACCGCGCTGATCTCGCCCGACAAGGACGTCGACGGCCTGACCCACGTCAGCGCCGGCCGGCTCGTCCAGGGCGCGCCCGGGCTGCGGCCGTGCACGCCGCTCGGGGTGATCGAGCTGCTCGACACCTACTCGGTGGCGCTCGAGGGAGCCGAGGCGGTCGTGGTCGGGCCGATCGGATCTGGTCGGCAAGCCCGTCGCGTTCCTGCTGCTCGAGCGCAACGCGACCGTGACCATCTGCCACTCGCGCACGCGCGATCTCGCCGGCGTGTGCTCGCGCGCCGACGTGCTCGTCGCGGCGATCGGGCGGCCGGAGATGATCGGGCCCGAGTTACGTCAAGCCGGGCGCGGCGGTGATCGACGTCGGGATCAACCGCACCGACGACGGCCTGAAGGGCGACGTCCAGTTCGAGGCGGTGGCCGAGCGGGCCGGGCTGATCACGCCGGTGCCCGGCGGGGTCGGGCCGATGACGATCGCGATGCTGCTCCGCAACACGGTCACGGCCGCGAAGCTGCAGCCGGCTCGCAGTAGCTGGGAAGGAGCAGGGCAGCCGGCGACCGCGAACCGGTAGCCGTGGAGAACCAGGTCCGCAGGCTGCAAGCTCGAGCGATCTCGTCCGGGAGGACTGGATCGATCTGCGGCGTGGCGGCGCTGCTGGTGCTCGACTCTGCTCGTGCTGCCGTGGTTCTCGTTCGGCGCGACGATCAGCGTCGGGTCGGCCACCGATCTCGATCGGCGGATCGGCCGACCGCGGTCGACGCGCCCGACGCCTGGCTCGGGCGTGCTGGCGGTGCTCGCCTCCGCGCTTCCTGCTCGCCGATCTCGCGACTCGAGCGGCTCTCGCCGCAGACCCGGCTGCCGACGATCGCCGCGCGACCGGGAGACCGACCGGTTCGTCGCTCGCCTGCACGGCCGCGGGACTGCTCGCTGCTCAAGTTCGTGCTTCCACCTCGGGCGCTTCGGCGAGCTCGCGCTCGGGTTCTGGCTGGCGGTGCTGCTCGTCGCCGGGCTGGTCGCGCTGACCCGGCGGGCCGCGGATCGAGGCGCCGACGCCGCAAGCCGCCGGATCGGGCGCCGGCCGCCGAGCCGACGCCCGAGCCCGGCTCGACCGTCTAGCGCAGGACCGTCGTCCAGTGGTCGCCGGAACTCACTAGCCTGCGCGGCGCAATGGACTTCGATCCGTCGCGGCTTCGGCGAGGCGAGATGCTCGCCGGGCGCGAGCGCGGTGCTGCTGCGTCATCTTCCTGGTCGGCGGGAAGTGGTACGGAAGCGGTGGCGGCAACGGCGGGTCGGCGACGGGATGGCAGGCGCTCACGGACCTGCGCTGGCTGCTGCTCGTGACGATCGTCGCCGCGGTCGGGCTGGTGTTCGCGCAGGCGACGCGCCGCGCCCCCGCGGTGCCGGTCACGATGAGCCTGGTCGTCGATGTGCTCGGGATCGTCAGCGTGCTCGCGCTCGATCTACCGCGTCCTGATCAACCCGCCCGCGCACGAGCAGGCGGGTGCGCTACCTGGGACTGCTCAGCGCGCTCGGGATCGCCTGCGGCGGCTACCTGTCGCTGCGGCAGGAGGGCGATCGCGCGCCGGGACGCGCCGCAGGACATCCCGATCGTCCGGCCCAGCCGCGGCGAGGACGAATCCTAGAATGGACCGGGCAGATGCTCGATCGTGAACAGGTGCTGCACGTCGCCCGGCTCGCCCGGCTCGAGCTGAGCGACGACGAGGTCGAGCGGATGGCCGCCGAGCTGTCCAAGGTGCTCGACCACATCGAGAAGATCCGCGAGCTCGACCTCGACGGCGTGCCGCCGACCTCGCACGTGGTCGACGTCGTCAACGCGCTGCGCGCGGACGAGCCGAGCCCGTCGCTGCCGCGTCGAGGTCGTGCTGGCAGCGGCCCCCGAGCCGCTGCAACGACGGGTTCGGCGTCCCCAGCCCCGGCGCGGCGTGAGCGAGCTGATCGACCTGACGGCGGCCGCAGGCGGCCGAGCGGATCCGCGCCCGGGAGATCGCGCCACGCCGAGCTGTTCGAGGCCTACCGGGCGCGCGCCGCGGCCGACGAGCTGAACGCGTTCACGTGGGTCGCCGACGGGCCCCCGACGGCGACGCGTACGCGCGATCGCCGCTCGGCGGCGTGCCGGTGGCGGTCAAGGACCTGTTCTGCACCGAGGGCGTGCCGAGCCAGTCGGGCTCGCGGATCCTCGAGGGCTACCGCCCGCCGTACACCGCGACCGTCGTCTCGAAGCTGGCCGAGGCCGGGGCGCCGCTGCTCGGCAAGACCAACCAGGACGAGTTCGCGATGGGCTCCTCGAACGAGAACTCCGGCTTCGGCCCGGTGCTCAACCCGTGGGACCGCCGCCGCGTGCCGGGCGGCTCCTCGGGCGGCAGCGCGGCGGCGGTCGCCGCCGGCCTCGCGCCGTGGGCGATCGGCACCGACACCGGCGGGTCGATCCGCCAGCCGGCGGCGCTGTGCGGGATCGTCGGGCTGAAGCCGACGTACGGCGCGTGCTCGCGCTACGGGATGATCGCGTTCGCCTCCTCGCTCGACCAGGCCGGCCCGCTGACCCGCGACGTGACCGACGCGGCGCTGATCCTGCGCCACATGATCGGCCGCGATCGCCGCGACTCGACCTCGCTCGAGTTCCCCGGGGAGATCGCGCTGCCGAGGGCGGAGGACCTGAAGGGGATCCGGCTCGGCGTGCCCGAGGAGCTGACCGGCGCCGAGGGCGGCGTCGAGCCGGGAGTCCGCGAGAACTTCGACGCGACGCTCGCGCTCGCCGAGCGGCTCGGTGCGACGATCGAGCCGTGCCGGCTTCCGCACGCGCCGCACGCGCTGTCGGCGTACTACCTGATCGCGCCGGCCGAGGCATCGGCGAACCTGGCCCGGTTCGACGGCGTCCGCTACGGCCTGCGGGTCGACGGCGACGCCGACCTGATCACGATGTACAGCCGGACGCGCGAGGCCGGCTTCGGCCCGGAGGTCAAGCGGCGGATCATGCTCGGCACGTACGCGCTGTCGAGCGGCTACTACGACGCCTACTACGGGACCGCGCAGAAGGTGCGCACGAAGATCGCCGAGGACTTCCAGACCGCGTTCGAGCGGTTCGACTTCATCGTCACGCCGACCAGCCCGTGGACGGCGTTCGAGCTCGGCTCCAAGACGGCCGATCCGCTCGCGATGTACCTGAACGACTTCTGACCGTGCCGATGTCGCTGGCCGGCATCCCCGCGATCTCGATCCCGTCAGGGCTGAGCGACGGCCTGCCGGTCGGCTTCCAGCTCGCCGGCCCGGCGTTCAGCGAGAGCCGCCTGCTCGACGCCGCCTACGCGCTCGAGCGGGCGATCGGCTTCGACGGAAGCGAGGCCCGGCGATCGGGCCAATCACCGGCGCCACGGGGAACGAGTCATGACGACATACGAGCCCGTGATCGGCCTGGAGATCCACGTCCAGCTCAGCACCCGGACGAAGATGTTCTGCGGCTGCGAGCTGTCGTTCAACGACCCGCCGAACATCCACACCTGCCCGACCTGCCTCGGGCTGCCCGGCGCGCTGCCCGTGGTCAACGAGCGGGCGATCCACTTCGGGATCATGATCGGCCTGGCGCTCGGGTGCGAGATCGCCGAGCGCTCGCTGTTCCACCGCAAGAACTACTTCTATCCCGACCTCCCGAAGGGCTACCAGATCTCCCAGTACGACGTGCCGCTGTGCCGCGGCGGCCGGCTGGGCGACGTCCGGCATCCACCGCGTGCACCTCGAGGAGGACGCCGCCAAGCTGAACCACCTCGGGACGAGCGGCCGGATCCACGGCTCGGACCGCAGCTGGGTCGACTTCAACCGCGGCGGCACGCCGCTCGTCGAGATCGTGACCGAGCCCGATCTGCGCTCGCCCGAGCAGGCGCGCGAGTGGCTCACGCTGCTGCGAACCACGCTCCGGCAGCTCGGGGTCTCCGACGTCGAACATGGAGGAGGGCTCGCTGCGCGTCGACGCCAACGTGTCGATCCGGCCCGCCGGGACGACCGAGCTCGGGACCAAGACCGAGCTCAAGAACATGAACTCGTTCCGCTTCCTCGAGCGCGGGGTCAAGGCCGAGATCGAGCGTCAGATCGGTCTGCTGCGGGACGGCGAGCCGGTCGTGCAGGAGACGCTGCACTTCGACCCGGCGAGCGACACGCTGACCCCGCTGCGCTCCAAGGAGGAGGCGCACGACTACCGCTACTTCCCCGAGCCCGACCTCGTGCCGCTGCTGGCGACCGAGGAGATGGTGGCCGCCGCGCGCGCGGACCTGCCCGCGGAGCTGCCGGCCGAGCGAGCTGCCCGGTTCGAGCACGAGCTCGGTCTGCACGCCGACACCGCGCGGCTGTTCGCGTTCCGGACCGAGCTCGGCGACTACTTCGAGCGCGCGCTGGCCGCGGCCGGCGGGAACGGGGAAGCGCGCCGGGTCGATCCGGTCGAGCTGTCGAACTGGATCCCCCAGCTCGTCGAGCGGATCGGCTCGGACAGCGACCCGGCAGGCAGCAACGTCGCGCCGGAGAGCCTGGCGGCGCTCGCGACGATGGTGAAGGCCAAGGAGGTCAGCCGCGACGCGGCGCGCGAGGTGCTGACGCTGCTCGTCCAGGAAGGCGGCGACCCGCGCGAGATCGTCGAGCGCGAGGGCCTCGGCGCGATCACCGGCGGACGACGACGGGCTCGGCGAAGTGGTCGATCGCGCGATCGCGTCCGATCCGGCCGCGGCCGAGCAGGTGCGCTCGGGCAACCCGAAGGCGATCGGGCCGCTCGTCGGCTTCGTGATGCGCGAGACGAAGGGCCGCGCGGACGGTGGCGAGATCACCCGCCTGATCAGGGAGCGCCTGGGGCTCTAGCCGTCGTTCAGACGGCGGGCGTAGTTGCGGGCGCCGCCAACGGCCGCGTTGGCAGCAGCCCGTTAGTGGCGCCGAGGAAGTGAACCGCGTTTCGAAGCCCGATCGCGTCAGGCGTACGATTCAGGCCCAGCAACCCTCGTGCAGGAGTGAGAGCAATGTCGCGACTAGTCCGGATGGACCAGACCGGCCACACGACGATCGCGGAGTGGACCGCAGACGATTCGCAGGCGCTCGAGGCAGCCGTTCAAGCCTTCCGGGCCGAGCTCGACAACGGGTATTACGCGGTTGTGTCGGAGGGGGAGGGGCGCGCTGAGCACGTACGCGAGCTACCGATCGACGCGCCGGTGGTGATCCTTCGGCGGCCGATCGCCGGCGGTTAGCGCGGTGGCTGGTGCCGGGGACGCGCTGAGCGCGCCGGCTCAAGCGCTGCCCGAACTTGCGAGGGTCCACTGGCGCCCGCGGGCGAGTGACGGGAGCCTGACCCGGTCCGCCCGGCTCTGGACGGTCACGACCGTCGCCCATACGGTCCCGTTCATCGCGTCCGCGGCGGTGCTCGCCGCGATGCTGCCGGTGATCACGCCCGTCGCGTTGATCCTGCTCGCGCACGCGTGGGCGATTCCCGAGCTGTATGCGGCGCGCGGCGCCGCGGTTCTACGCCGTCGCCCCGGATCGTCTCGAGTCGCGGACGGATCCTCGGAATCGGCAGAGCGGGTGGCCGTTGGCTTCCTCGGCGACCTCGTCGATCATGACCGGCGCGAGCTCCACCGCCGAACCGGCCTGGTGCTCGAGCGCGGTGAGCTCGGGGTCTGGCTGCTCGGTGACGGCGGGGCGCTCCTGGTCCGCCCGGGCGGACGGAGGGTCAACTGCTACTGCGTGAAGGTGACCGGCCCGGCGCTGCCGCCGAGCGACCGGATTGCCCACCTGCTGCTCGCGCTCCGGACCGACGAGATCGGCTTTGCCACGCTGGCCAACCTCGTCTTCTCGGGTGCCCGCTGGCGCGTGCGGCGCCGCCTTGCCCCGGAGGCGCGGGAGGCGCTCCAGCAGGCCCGGGTCGCGTCGCGGTCGACGTGCGCCGCCCCGGGGCGCGGCCCGGCCGCCGGGCCGCCCAGGGCCCCGCGGCTCATGCCTCCGCCGTAAGTTTGTACCCAGGGCCAATGCGGGCGGCCCCGCCGGCGCCGATCATTCCGGCCATGAGCCCCGCACCGACATCCTCCAAGGTCATTCTCGTCGCGGACCGCCGTCCGGAGCCCACGTCGCCGACCACCACGCCTCTGCGGCGTTACCGGCTCGCGCGCCTGCGCTTTGATACTCGGCCGGCCGGGCGCGGCACGGACTTCGAGCACCTCAAGCGCGTCTACGACTGAGCGGCTCGCGCGGTCACGGGCGCGGGCGTTTCGAGCCCGTGTTCGCGCCGCGATACGCTTGTGTCATGGACTCTCAAATCGAGGCACACCGCTCGCGGACCCCAGTGGTCAGAAAAGCCGCGGCGGGCCTAGTACTCATCGTTGTAGCGGCGCTCGCCATCAAGCTCGTCATCGGATTCGTGATGGCGATCTTCTGGACGGTCGTCGTGGTCGCCGCTGTCCTGGCCGTTATCTGGGCGGTCAAGACGCTCGTGTGGTGACGCCGGGCCCATGTCCGACATGGGCCTGGTCGTAATTCTGTTCTTTTTCGGCCTCGCGGGCGGGATCGTCGGACGCATCAAGGGCAGCTCGTTCGTGATGTGGTTCCTGGTGTCCGCGCTCGCTCCGTTCTTCGGGTTGCTCGCCGCGGTGTGCTACCGCTGGGACAACCGCGAGTTGCGGCGGCAGTGTCCGGGGTGCGGCCGGGTTCTGAAGCTGCATGACGCGGTCTGCACGTCCTGCGGTGAGGAGCTCGAGTTCCCCGATGTCGCGATCGCGTCGGAGGCATCGATCGCGGCGCGCCCGCGGCCGGCGAACTCCCACTGATCCCGCGCGCGGACGGCGTGACGGGCGTCGTAAACCGTCGACTGTGGTCCCCAAACCCTTGGTAGACTGGCGCTTTCCGCCGCGCGCGGATCGTCCGTGTGCGCCCGATTCACAGTTGCCGAAAGGAGGCGAAGCGCTATGCGTGCAGTCGACGCACTGATGGAGTGCCTGAAGGCGGAGGGTGTCGACGTCGTATTCGGCCTCCCCGGCGGAGCGAACCTGCCGACCTACGACGCGTTCTACGACGCCGGCATCCGTCACATCCTCGTCCGCCACGAGGCCGGCGGCGGTCATGCCGCGGAGGGCTACGCGAAGGCGACCGGCAAGGTCGGCGTGTCGCTGGCCACGAGCGGTCCGGGCGCGACGAACCTGGTAACGCCGATCTGCGACGCGATGATGGACTCGGTCCCGGTTGTGTTCATCACGGGCCAAGTGCGGACGGAGCTGCTCGGGACCGACGGCTTTCAGGAGGCGGACACGATCGGAATCACGATGCCGGTCGTCAAGCACAGCTTCATGATCCAGCACCCGCTCGAGATCCCGCGCTCGATCCACGAGGCGTTTCATATCGCGCGCACGGGCCGGCCGGGTCCGGTCGTGGTCGACGTACCCCAGGATCTCAGCCGTGCGGACATCCCGTACGAGCCGGTCAGCGACGTGCGCCTGCCCGGCTACCAGCCGACGATCGAGGGCAACCAGAAGCAGATCCGGATCGCCGCCAAGGCGCTGGCGAACGCGCGGCGCCCTGTGATCTACGCAGGTGGCGGCGTCACCAGCGGGAACGCCGGCGCCGAGCTGACCGAGCTCGCGACGGCCGATCGGTTTCCGGTGACTTGCACGGTCATGGGTCTCGGTGCGTTCCCCGCCCCGCACGACCAGTGGCTCGGGATGCTCGGGATGCACGGGACCCGCGCGGCCAATTATGCGATGGACGAGGCGGACTTGATCTGCGCGGTCGGCGCCCGGTTCGACGACCGGGTCACCGGCAAGCTGTCGGAGTTCGCCCCGCGCGCGAAGTTCATCCACATCGACGTCGACCCGGCGGAGATCTCGAAGAACGTCCCGGCTCACATCCCGATCGTCGGCGACGCCAAGAACATCCTGCCGCGCTTGACGGCCGAGTACCGGGCGCTGTCGGGCGAGTCGGGTCGGCTCGAGGAGTGGTGGTCGCGGATCCGCGTCTGGCAGGAGCGCCACCCGCTCCGCTACGAAGACTCGACCGACGCGGAGATCAAGCCGCAGTACATGATTCAGGCGATGTACGAGGCCACCGGCGGCGACGCGATCGTCACCAGCGACGTCGGCCAGCATCAGATGTGGACGGCGCAGTACTACCACTTCGCCAAGCCCCGGCGGTGGATCAACTCGGGCGGTCTGGGCACGATGGGCTTCGGTCTCCCGGCCGCGATGGGCGCAAAGGTCGGCTGTCCCGATCAGACCGTCGTGTGCATCGCCGGCGACGGCTCGGTCCAGATGAACATGCAGGAACTCGCGACCTGCGCCCAGGAGGGGATCGCGATCAAGGTGTTCATCATGAACAACGGCTATCTCGGGATGGTCCGCCAGTGGCAGGAGCTGTTCTGGGACAAGCGGTACAGCCAGGTCGACATGGGGCAATGGCCCGACTTCGTCAAGCTCGCCGGCGCGTACGGCGCCACCGGCATCCGCCTGGAGGACAAGCACACGCTCGTCGACGACATGAAGCAGGCGCTCGCGACCGACGGACCGGTGCTCGTCGACGTGCGCGTGTCGCGCGAGGAGAACACGTATCCGATGATCCCGGCGGGCCAGCCCGCACGGAACATGGTGGGTTGACGATGGGCGAGCCTGCGACAAAAGACGTCCTGTCCCTCGACGAGCTCGAGGCGGCGGTCGGTCTGCGCACGGGACGCAAGCACGTGCTGTCGATCCTGGTCGAGAACAAGCCGGGTGTCCTGACCCGGATCGCCGGGCTGTTCGCGCGGCGCGGATTCAACATCGACACGCTCGCGGTCGGGCCGACCGACGACGAGCGGATCTCGAGGATCACGCTGACGCTGGACGGCGCGCTGCACCCGATCGATCAGGTCACCAAGCAGCTGCACAAGCTCGTCAACGTGCTCAAGATCCGTGACCTCGAGCCGCGCGAGACGCTCGCACGCGAGCTCGCGATGTTCAAGATCTCGGCCGACGGACCGAGCCGCACCGAGGTCATGCAGATCTGCGAGATCTTCCGCGGCAAGGTGGTCGACGTGACCAAGCGCTCGATCGTCGTCGAGCTGACCGGGACGTGCGACAAGGTCGACGCGTTCGAGCAGCTGGTCAGGCCGTTCGGACTGATCGAGATGGCGAGAACCGGCGAGATCGCGATCGCCCGAGGTCGCACCGAGACCTAGAGCCCGGCCTCTGACGCCGAAGTACCACTTAGGCGCACAGGTCGCTCGACCGCGCGCTCGACCGGGTCCTCGCCGGCGCTGGTAGCTAGTCTGAGCGCGTGACCGTCCGTGCGCCAGCGCTCTCGCCGGCGTGGGGCTGGCTCGACGCCGACACCGTCCGGCGCCTCGAGCGAAGGCTCGACGCGGCGCTCCGGCGCGCCCGCGCCACCGGGAGCCCGGAGCTCGCGAGCGTCACCGGTCGGGTTGACGCGGGGGTCGACCCGACCGCGGTCGCGGTCGTCTCGCGCCGCCGCGGCGAGGCGTGGTTCTGCCTCGAGCAGCCCGACCGCGACGGCTATGCGGTGGCGGCGATCGGGTGCGTGCGCGCGCTCGAGGCGCGCGGCGAGGACCGCTTCGCCGTAGTGGCCCAGCGCTGGTCCGACGTCGCCGCGTCGGCGTTCGCGGATGCTCCCGACGGGCCCGCGGGCTCGGGGCTGGTCGCGCTCGGCGGGTTCGCGTTCGCTCCCGACGGGGGCGGCTCGGCACGGTGGGAGGGATTCGCGCCGGCATCGCTGGTCGTGCCGGAGGTGTCGCTGGCGCGGAGCGGCGACCGGGTGGAGCTGACCGTGAACGTCGAGGTCGCCCCGGACGACACGCTCGACGATCTCGCGGCGCGGGTGTCGTCGCGCCTGCGCGAGCTGCGCGCGGCTCCGCTGCCGCTGCTCGACCCGGCGCCGGCGGGCGAGTACAAGGTGCTGAGCCCGATGCCGCCGTCGCACTACGAGGAGGCGGTGGCGCGGGCGGTCCAGCGGATCCGCGCCGGCGAGCTCGAGAAGATCGTGCTCGCACGCGACGTCGAGGTCCATGCGCCGGTCGACCACGATGTTGGCGCCGTGCTCGGCCTGCTCCGCCAAGCGTTCGCTTCCTGCTACGTGTTCGCGGTCGGGCGAGGAGATGCGGTGTTCATTGCCGCCAGCCCGGAGGTGCTGGTTCGCCGGGAGGGGCAGCGAGCTTCCACCGTCGCGCTCGCCGGCTCCTCGCGCCGCAGCGCCGATCCGGCGGTCGACGAGCATCTCGGCGAGCAGCTGCTGCAGAGCGACAAGGACCGCGAGGAGAACGCGATCGTCGTGCGCCGGATCGCCCGCGCGCTGCGGCCCCACTCGGTGTGGGTGACGGCGGTCGCCCGAGCCGGCGCTCGTCCGGGTCGCGAACATCATCCACCTCGGGACCCCGATCCGCGCGCAGCTGGCGACGCCGTTGACCGCGATCGAGCTCGCCGGCGTGCTGCATCCGACGCCGGCGGTCGGCGGCGAGCCCGGCGAGGTCGCGGCTCGGCTGATCCCGGCCCTGGAGGGGCTCGACCGTGGCTGGTACGCCGGCCCGGTGGGGTGGACCGACGCCGCCGGCGACGGCGAGTTCTGCGTGGCGCTCCGGTGCGCCCTGGTGCGCGGTCGCTTGGCCCACCTGTACGCCGGCTGCGGGATCGTCCGCGACTCGGACCCGGTGGCGGAGCTGGCCGAGACCGAGGTCAAGCTCGGCGCGTTGCTGCCGGTGCTGGCGGGGTAGGCCGGGCTCGACCGGGTTCCAGCGCCGCCAGCGCGGCTCGCGCCACGCGCCGGTGGAGCGCGAGGTTCTCCTCGCGGTCGGTTCGGACCTCGATGATCGTGGTGCCGGCGCCCGCGACCGAGGTCTCGACGGCGTCGCGGAGCTCGGCGAGCGTGTCCGGGCGGCGATAGCCGCAGCCGTAGAGCTCGGCGGCGCGTGCGAAGTCGAGGCCGTGCGGAGTCGCGACGTGCTCCTCGAACGCGTCGGTCTCGCCGGCGACCGGGAGGAAGTGGAAGATCCCGCCGCCGTCGTTGTTGAGCAGCACGATCGTCAGCGCGCAGCCCGAGCCGCGGCGCCGCGAGCAGGCCGCCGATGTCGTGCGCGAGCGCGACGTCGCCGATCAGCAGCGCGACCGGCCCGCCGTCGGCCCGCAGCCGCCGCGCGAGCGCCGAACGCCGAGGAGACCGTGCCGTCGATCCCGTTCGCGCCGCGGTTCGAGAGCACGCGCGGCCCGTCCTCGCGGGCCGCGAAGAACTCCTCGACGTCGCGGATCGGCATCGAGGAGGCGACGAACAGCGTCGCCTCGGGCGGACAGCCACTCGCCGAGGCTGCCGCGCGACCAGCGGCTCTGACAGCTCGCTCGCCGAGCGTCCGCTCGATCGCGCCCGCCGACCGCGTCGTCGGCGGCGCGCCACGAGGCCAGCCATTCGGGCGGGCGCCGCGACGACGTCGCCGAGCCGGTCAGCCCGTCGAGCAGCGCCGCGGTACGGCGCGCGGACGCGCATCCCGACGACCGCATCGGGGTCGTGCCAGGTGCCGTCCGGATCGATCGCGATCTGGGCGCGTCGAAGGCCGGCCAGCCACGCCCGCAGCGGCTTCGACGTCGGCAGGTCGCCGACCCGGATCACGAACTCCGGGCGCTGCGCGCCGGCGAACCCTGGATCGCGGAGCAGCAGGTCGTAGTGGGCGATCGCGGCGGGCCCGCGGCGCGCGCCCGACAGCGGGTCGGCGAGCAGCGGGATCCGCGTGCTCGGCGGCAAACCGGGCGAGCGCCCGGGCGCCGACTGCGTCGCGATCCTGCGCCGGCGACGATCACGACCCGGCCGAACGGATGCGCGCCGCCGACGGGCAGCGCTCGGAGCGGGGGCGTCGAAGGTCACGTACGGCCGCCCGCCGTCGCGGCCGGTGTCGTCGTCGGGCAGCGGCAGCGGCCGGTCGAGCACGAGCGGCTCGCGCAGCGGGAAGTTGAGGTGGACGGGACCCGGCGGGCCCTCGGCGGCGGTCCAGTAGGCGCGGCACGCGAGCGTGCGGATCCAGCGCAGCGCCGCCGGCGTCGCGTCGTGCACGCCGACCTCGAAGAACCACTTGACCGCGTCGCCGTACAGCTTGAGCTGGTCGATCGTCTGGCCGGCGCCGACGTCGCGGAGCTCGGGCGGGCGGTCGGCGGTCAGCACGATCAGCGGCACGCGCGCGTGCCGCGCCTCGATCACCGCCGGCGCGAGGTTGGCGGCGGCGGTGCCGGACGTGCACGTGACCGCGACCGGCCGCCCGGACAGCTTGCCGGCGCCGAGCGCGAAGAAGCCCGCGCAGCGCTCGTCGATGTGCGACCAGCAGCGGATCCGCGGCTCGCGCACGAGCGACAGGACGATCGGGGTGCGACCGAGACCCCGGCGCGGTGCAGGCGTGCTCCATCCCGCAGCGGGCGAGCTCGTCGCAGAACGCGCGCAGCAGCAGGTAGGTGTCGGTGGCGGTCATGATGCGGAGCTGATGGCGCGCGATGTCGTCCTCCTGCACGGCTTCACCCACACCGGAGCGAGCTGGGACCCCGTGGTCGCGGCGCTCGCGAGAACGCTATCGCGCGCTCGCGCCGGACATCCGCGGGCACGGGTCGGCGTCCGCGCGCGAGCCGGTCACGCTCGAGGCGGTGCTCGACGACGTGGCGGACGCTCGCGCCGGCGCGGTTCACGCTCGCCGGCTACTCGATGGGCGGCCGGATCGCGCTGCACGCCGCGCTCGCGCTGCGCGGACCGGGTCGACCGGCTGGTGCTGATCGGCGCGAGCCCCGGGATCGCCGACCCGGTCGAGCGCGACGCGCGTCGCGCCGCCGACGAGCGCCTCGCCGACGAGGTCGACCGCATGACGATCGAGCAGTTCGCGGAGCGCTGGGCGCAGACGCCGGTGCTGGCCGGACAGCCGCCCGCGGTGGCTGTCAGCCGTCCACGCCGACCGGCTGCGCAATCAGCCGGCTGGGCTCGGCGCGGGCGCTCCGCGGGCTGGGCACGGGCGCGCTCCCGTCGCTGTGGGACCGGCTGTCCGAGATCCGCGTGCCGGTCGCGCTCGTCGTCGGCGAGCGCGACGAGAAGTTCGAGGCGATCGCGACCGAGATGGCGCGCGGACTACCGGCCGCGGAGCGTCGTCGTGATCCCGGATACGGGTCACGCCGTCCATCTGGAGGCGCCGGAGCGCGTGGCGGCTCTGATCGAGTCAGGCCGGCCTGGAGGACGACCGCGCTCACCGGTCCGCACTCGCAGACGTCGTCCACGAGCCGCATCGCGGTGCTCTGCTCCCAGCGGCCGCTCTCGACCAGCGCGCGGCAGAGGGCCGCGACGTCGTCGAGCGCGTCACGGGCGTCGACGATCGGTGCTCAGGTCGGTGCTGAAGACGAGGTTGTCGGCGGCGTAGCGGATCGCGCTGCTGCTCGGTGTCGAACAGCTTGCTCGGCCCCATGTCGTCGAGCGTCTTCATGACCCGTCGGTATGCCTTGGAACGTTCAGGACTCATCTTTTGAATCTCCCGGTCAAACGACTGCTCAGTTGATCAACATGGTCGTCAGCTGAGCCCTCTGCCTTTAGTACGGATTGCAAAATTCTTCGGTTCACGCTTCTACCCGCCGTATCGGCGTTGAAGCGTGACCTCGGTCACGATCAGCGGCGTTCAGCCGGCGCGATACCACGCGCGCGAGGCCGTCGCCGAGCCCGGCGCCGGCCGGGACCGCGATCCGGCCGGCCCGCGCCGGCAGTGGATCCTCGCGATCGAGAACAGCGCCAGCGTCGCCAGGCCGCAGGCGCGCTCCGGTCGCAGAACCGCAGCCGCGTGCAGCGCGGCCGCGATCCCGAGCGGGCCGTCGAGGGTCGACGCGAGGTAGACCTCGTAGCCGGCGGCGCGCGCCTGGCGGGCCGCCTCGACCACGCCGGTGATCCCGCCGCAGCTGGCGATCTTCAGGCAGACCGCCTGGCAGACGCGATCCTCGAGCGCGCCGACGGCGGAGGCGGTCTCGTCGAGCGCGATCGGCACGGTCGTCGCGGCCGCGAGCGTTCGCGTCTGAGCGAGGCCGCGGACCGGCTCCTCGCACAGCTCGATCCCGACCGGCGCGAGCACACGGAGCGCCGCGGTCGCCTCCGCGACGGACCACGCGCCGTTGGCGTCGAGCCGGATCGCGATGTCGGGTCCGAGCACGGCTCGCACCGCGGCGAGGCGGCCGGCGTCGTCGCCGATCCCGACCTTCGCCTTCACGCAGCGAAACCCGGCCGCTCTGGCGGTGCTCGCCTGGCCGGCTGCGCCCGGCCCGATCGGACGCGGCGATCGTGTAGTTGACCTCGACCGGCGCGGCGGCGTGCGCGCCGAGCAGCCGCCACACCGGCTGACCCGTTGCGCCGGCCGTCGAGGTCCCACAGCGCCAGGTCGATCGCCGCGACCGCGGGCGCCAGCACCGCAAGCTCGGTGCACCGCGCGAGCAGCTCCTCGCGCGTCAGGCGCGCGGCCCGCATCAGCGTCGCCCGGCACCCGTCGAGTGCCTCGCGCACGTCGTCGACGCTGACTCCGTTGTAGTCGGGCAGCGGCGCCGCCTCGCCGATGCCGACCCGGCCCGCCGGGTCCTCCAGGCGCAGCAGTACGAGCTCGCGCTCGCGGATGGATCCCGATGCCGAAACAAACGGCGCGCGCATGCGCGCCCTTACAAATTCGACCTCGACCTTCACCGGCTCAGCAGGAGACCGGCGGCCAGCAGCGTGCAGAACGCGAGCTGGAGCATCCCGGTCTGGGCGAGCGCGCCGTTGAGCGACACGCCGTCGGTGCGGTTGCGCACGGCGCGCACCACGCGGGCCGCGAGCGGGAGCGTCAGCCACGCGAGCAGCAGCCACGGGCTGAGCGGACCGAACACCCACGTCACGGGCACGAGCACGTAGGCCAGGTAGACGGTTACCGCGAACAGCGTCCGCGCGCGGTCGCGACCGAGCCGGACCGCGAGCGTGCGCTTGCCCGCGCGACGGTCGGTGTCGATGTCCCGGATGTTGTTGACCATCAGCAGGCCCGCCGCGAGCAGCCCGACCGGCACCGCGAGCGCGAACGCCTCCCAGTCGAGGTGCTCGACCTGGACGAAGAACGACCCGGCGACCGCGACGATCCCGAAGAACAGGAACACGAACAGCTCTCCGAGCCCCTCGTAGCCGTAGGGTCGCGGGCCGCCGGTGTAGAGCACGCCGGCCAGGATCGAGGCGGCGCCGACGAGCAGCAGCTGCCAGCCGGCGACGACGACCAGGTACACGCCGGCGAGCACGGCGACGCCGAACGTGAGGTACGTGGCGATCAGCACCTGCTGCGGCGGCACGAGGCCGCCGGCGGTGACGCGCACCGGTCCGAGTCGGTCCTCGGTGTCGGCCCCGCGCCGCGCGTCGGAGTAGTCGTTCGAGAGGTTCGTGCCGATCTGGATGAACATCGCGCCGACCAGCGCCGCGACGAACCGCAGCGGGTGGAACACGTGGAGGAACCCGGCCAGCGCGGTGCCGACGAGCACGGGCGCGATCGCCGCCGGCAGCGTCCGGACGCGCGCGGCCATCAGCCAGATGCGGACGCCGCTCGGCTTCGTGGCCTCTCGGGTCGCGGCCATCAGGCCCGGCGCGGGAACTTCGAGAAGTCGGGCTTGCGCTTCTCGAGGTACGCGTTGCGCCCCTCCTGCGCCTCCTCGCTCATGTAGAAGAGGAGGTTCGCGTCGTGCGCGAGCTGCTGGATCCCGGCGAGGCCGTCCTCGTCGGCGTTGAAGCTCGCCTTGAGCATCCGCAGCGCGAACGGCGACAGCGCGAGCATCTCGCGGCACCACTTGACGGTCTCCTGCTCGAGCTCCTCGAGCGGGACGACGGCGTTCACGAGCCCCATCGCCAGCGCCTCGTGCGCGTCGTACTGGCGGCACAGGAACCAGATCTCCTTGGCCTTCTTCGGTCCGACCAGCCGCGACAGCACGGTCGCGCCGAAGCCGCCGTCGAACGAGCCGACCTTCGGGCCGGTCTGCCCGAAGCGGGCGTTGTCGGCGGCGATCGTCAGGTCGCAGACCACGTGCAGGACGTGGCCGCCGCCGATCGCGTAGCCGGCGACCATCGCCACGACCGGCTTCGGCATCCGGCGGATCTGGACGTGCAGGTCGGTGACCTCGAACCGCCCGACCGCCTCGTGCCGTCCCGCGGCCGTCGGGTCCGCGCCGGTGACGTAACCGCCGCGCGAGCCGCGCACGCGCTGGTCCCCGCCCGAGCAGAACGCGTCCGGGCCCTCACCGGTCAGGATCACGACGCCGATCTCGAGGTCCTCGCGCGCGCGCGTGAACGCGTCCGAGAGCTCGACGACGGTCTCGGGGCGGAACGCGTTGCGCACCTCGGGCCGGTTGATCGTGATCTTGGCGATCCCCGCGTCGTCGCCGGTCGAGGTCTCGTAGCGGATGTCCTCGTAGTCGCCGGCACTTTGCCAAGTCGTTTGCACGCGGGCGAGACTACCGTGTCGGTCGTGTCCCACTGGATCCTCGCCGCCGCCGACAGGCAGCCCGACCGAGTCGCGATCGAGGCTCCCGACCGCAGCTTGAGCTACGCGCGAGCTGCGTGACGCAGCGGTCGCTCGGGTGGGTGCGCTCCAGGGAGCGAAGCGGGTTGCGATCGCGCTGCCCGCCGGCGTGGACTTCGTGATCGCGCTGCACGCGTGCCTGCTGGCGGGCGCTGCCGCGGTGCCGATCGACCTGCGGCTGGGCGAAGCCGAGCGGGCGCAGCGGCTGGCCGGCGCAGAGGTCGTCGCATCGACGAGCCGCTTCGCACTCGAGCCGGCTGGCCGCCGGTGCCAGCGCGGGAGCGCGGGGCGGGACGCGGCCGTGGCCGTGATGCACACCTCGGGCACGACCGCCGCCCCGAAGCCGGTGGAGCTGACCTACGGCAACTTTCTGGCGAGCGCGCTCGGGTCGGCGGTGGCGCTCGGGCTCGACCCGGCCGAGCGCTGGCTCTGCCCGATGCCGCTGACGCACGTCGGCGGCGCTGTCGATCCCGATCCGCAGCGCGATCTACGCGACGACCGCGATCCTCCACGGTCGGTTCGAGACCGAGGTGGTTCTCCAAGACCTGATGGACCCGGCGCGGCGGATCACGCTCGTCTCGCTCGTGCCGACGATGCTCGCGCGGCTGCTCGACGCGGGACTGCAAGCGGCCGCCGACGCTCCGCTGGGCGCTGCTCGGCGGCGGTCCGATCGCGCCGGCGCTGCTCGAGCGCGCAGCCGACGCCGGCGTCCCGGTGGCGCCGACGTACGGGATGACCGAGGCCTGCTCGCAGATCGCCACGTTCGGATGGCCGCTGCGCGGGCGTCGAGCTCCGTACGGCGGGCGACGGCGAGATCCTCGTCCGCGGGCCGATCGTCTCCGCCGGCGCGCTGGCCGACGACGGGTGGCTGCACACCGGCGACCTCGGCCGGTTCGACGAGCGCGACCGCCTGGAGATCATCGGGCGCAAGGCCGACACGATCGTCACCGGCGGCGAGAACGTCGCGCCGACCGAGGTCGAGGCCGCGCTGCTCGAGCATCCGGCGGTGGCCGACGCGGCCGTGCATTCCCGCGCGGACCCGGAGTGGGGGGAGGCGGTGGTCGCGACGATCGTGCTGCGGGACGGGGCGAGCGCAGCGCCAGAGGAGCTGCGCGCCCACTGCGCCGCGCGGCTGGCCGCGTTCAAGGTGCCCAAGGCGATCGAGTTCGCCGATCAGCTGCCGCGCACCCCGTCGGGCAAGCTGCTCCGGCGCCAGCTTTAATCGTCGGCGTGTCCTCCGCTACGAGGTTCGAGGAATCGGAATCCCCGAATCAGCTGACGATCGAGCAGCTGGCCGCACAGTCGGGGATGTCGGTGCGCAACATCCGCGCCCACCAGGCGCGGGGACTGCTCGACCCGCCCGAGGTGCGCGCCCGCGTCGGCTACTACGGCCCCGAGCACCTCGCGCAGCTACGGCTGATCCGCGAGCTCCAGGACGACGGCTTCAACCTCGGTGGGATCAAGCGGCTGCTCGACGACACGCAGGGCACGGCCGAGCGGCTGCAGCGGTTCGGCGAGGCGCTCGGCGCGGCCGCGACCGTCGAGCGGGCGGAGACGCTGACGCTCGAGGAGCTCGGCAGGCGCTTCCGCGTCAGCGCGGAGGAGGCGCCGGAGGTTCTCGCGGAGGCCGAGCGGCTCGGCGTCCTCGTCCCGGCCGGCGACGGCCGGTTCGAAGTGCCGAGCCCATCGCTGCTGGCGATAGCCGAAGAGGTCGTCGGACGTGGGATCTCGCTGCGCAGCGCGTTGTCGGTGCTCGAGGACATCGAGCGACATTGCGACTCCGTGTCGCGCTCGTTCGTGGAGCTGTTCCTGCACGAGATCTGGAAGCCGTTCGCCGCAGGCCGACATGCCGGCCGAGCGCTGGCCGGAGATCGAGCACGCGGTGCAGCGGCTCGGACCGGTAGCGTCCGAGGCGGTGATGGCGATCTTCCAGCAGCGGCTGAGCACGCAGATCGAGGGCGCGTTCAAGGAGATCGCGCGGCGACTGTCCGAGCGCACGCCCGACGGGACCGGCCGAGTAGATGGGCGTGTCGGATCCCGACGCCGTCCGGGCCGAGATGCTCGAGCGGTGGGAGCGAGCGGCCGCCGGCTGGGGCAAGCGCGCGCGCGAGCGTCCGCGAGTTCGGGCTGCCGGTGTCGGCGTGGATGATCGACCATGCCGGCTTGCAGCCCGGCCTCGCGAGTGCTCGAGCTCGCGGCCGGGCCGGGTGACACCGGGTTCCTGGCGGCCGAGCTGATCGAGCCCGGCGGCGTCGCTCATCTCCAGCGACGCGACCGACGACGATGCTCGAGGTCGCGCGTGCCCGCGCCGAGGAGCTCGGGATCGAGAACGTCGAGTTCAAGCGGATCGAGCTCGAGTGGATCGACCTGGAGACGGCGAGCGTCGATGTCGTCGCTGTGCAAGTGGGGCCTGATGTTCGCCGTCGATCCGGAGACCGCGCTGCGCGAGATGCGCCGGGTGCTGCGTCCGGGCGGTCGAGTCGCGCTCGCCGTCTGGGACGAGCCGCCGGTCAACCCTTGGGCCACGATCCCGACGCGCGCGCTGGTCGAGCTCGGGCACACCACGCAGCCTGATCCCGACGCGCCCGGCATGTTCGCGCTGGCCGCGCCCGGCCGTCTGCAGGATGTGCTCGAGGCGGCCGGATTCCTCGACGTCGTGGTCGAGTCGGTCGAGCCGCCGCGGTCGTTCGACAGCGTCGACGAGTACGTCGCGGAGACCGACGACCTCTCGAGCATGTTCGGTGAGGTGTTCGACCCGCTCTCGGACGAGCAGCGCGCTGAGGTGTTGGCCAAGGTCGACGGAGCTCGCGCAGCCGTACACGCGGCGCCGACGGGATGCTGCAGTTCGCCGGCGCGCATCGCTGGTCGCCGCGGCTGACGCGTGACGGCCATCGCCGGGAATCTTCCCGCCGGAAAACCGGTGAACGCGAATTTGCAGGCTGAAAGCGCCGTTGCAGCGATTCCGGTTGCGCGCCGGTGTTCACCACACTGGGGCGCATGCGTTTGCGACTTTCCCTGCTCATCGCCGTTGCGGCCGGCGCGATGCTCGGCGTCCCAGCGACCGCGTCGGCCTACTTCGTCCACGTCGATCGCCCGCGGTGAATCGCTGTCCTCGATCGCCGCTCAGGACGGCCTCAGCGTCGACTCCGCTCGCCGCCGCGAACGGGCTCTCGCCCGACACCGCAGCTCCTCGCCGGCTCGACGATCCAGATCCCGCCGCAGGGGTCGGGCGTCGTCGTCCCGGCTCAGTCCGAGTCCGGATCCACCGAGTCAGTCTCGACGAGCACGGCGGTGCCCGCGAGCACGAGCACCTCGGGCGCGTACGTGGTCCAGCCGGGCGACACGCTGTCGGCGATCGCTGCGCGGGCCGGCGTGAGCGTCAGCTCGCTCGCCGCCGCGAACGGGCTCAACCCGAACGCATTCCTCTTGATCGGGCACGGTGCTGCACCTGTCGGGCTCCGCGGCCTCGACCGGGACGATGGTGCCCGTCAGCGAAACCACCAGCAGCACGACCAGCAGCGGGGGCGCGTCGTACGTCGTCCAGGCCGGGCGACACGCTGATCGGCGATCGCCGCCCGATCGGGCGTCAGCGTCGACTCGCTCGCCGCCGCCAACGGACTCGACCCGAACCGCGTACCTGGTGTCCGGCACGGTGCTCCGGCTGTCGGGCGACTCGGGCTCCGCGGTCGAGGTGTCGTCCAACGCCGCGACCTCGCAACCGGTCGGGGCGCCCGCCGAGGGCACGCCGACCGATCCGCCGTATCCCACCCCCGAGCGCGTCACCGCGTCGGAGGTCGGGTCGGTCGCCGCCGCGAACGGCGTGCCGGCGTCGCTCGCCGCCGCGATCGCGTGGCAGGAGAGCGGCTTCAACAACGACCTCGTCTCGAGCGCCGACGCCCGCGGCGTGATGCAGATCCTCCCGGGGACGTGGGACTGGATCCAGCACTCGCTCGACACCGGCGGACCGCCGCTGGCCCCGGCCTCCGCGGCCGACAACGTGCGCGGCGGCGTGCTGCTGCTGCACTCGCTGCTGAACTCGACCGGCGGCGATCCGGCGATGGCCGCCGCGGGCTACTACCAGGGCTTGCCGTCGGTGCTCGCAGCACGGCGTGTATCCCTCGACGCAGCAGTTACGTCAACAACGTGCTCGCGCTCGAGCGTCAGTTCGGCGGCGGATAAGCCACTGAGAAGTCGCCGGGGAGCCGCGTGTTCTACGCTCCCCGGCAATGTTCTACGACGACGACGCTGACCTCCACCTGCTCGACGGCAAGACCGTCGCGATCATCGGCTACGGCTCCCAGGGCCACGCCCACGCACTGAACCTGAAGGACTCCGGAGTGTCGGTGGTGGTCGGCCTGCGCGCCGACTCGGCCAGCGTCGCCAAGGCGCGCGACCACGGGCTGCGCGTGGTCGAGCCGGCGGACGCCGCCAGCGAAGGCGACATCGTGATGATGCTCGTCCCGGACGAGCTCCACCGCGCCGTGTGGGAGTCGGGCGTCAAGGACGGCGTCGCGCCCGGGAACCTCGCTGATGTTCGGACACGGCTTCTCGATCCACTACGGCGAGGTCGTGCCGCCGCCCGACGTCGACGTGGCGCTCGTGGCGCCCAAGGGACCCGGCCACCTGGTCCGCCGCCAGTACCTCGAGGGCTCGGGCGTTCCGGGCCTCGTCGCGGTCCACCAGGACGCCAGCGGCCACGCGCTCGCGCTGGCCCTCGCCTACGCGAAGGGCATCGGCTGCACGCGCGGCGGCGTGATCGAGACCACGTTCAAGGACGAGACCGAGACCGATCTGTTCGGCGAGCAGGCGGTCCTGTGCGGCGGGGTCACCGAGCTCGTCCGCGCCGGCTACGACACGCTGACCGAGGCTGGGTACGACCCGCGGCTCGCCTACTTCGAGGTCCTGCACGAGCTCAAGCTGATCGTCGACCTGATGTACGAGAAGGGCATCGCCGGGATGCGGTACTCGATCTCGAACACCGCCGAGTACGGCGACATGACCCGCGGCAAGGTGATCATCAGTGACACGACCCGCGAAGCGATGAAGAAGGTCCTGGCCGACATCCAGTCCGGCGACTTCGCCCGCGAGTGGATCGCGGAGAACCGCGCCGGGCAGGAGAACTTCAAGCGCATGCGCGAGGAGCAGGCCGGCCATCAGGTCGAGGTGGTCGGGCGCGAGCTGCGGGCTCAGATGGACTGGATCGACACCGAGTTCTCGGAATAGGTCGCGCGCCGCGCTGCCCGGACGGGTAGTGCGTTACTTTGGAAGAGGCGCCGCATGACGCAGACTGACACCGCTCTGCAGATCCCAGACGACCTGAAGCCGGCCGACGGCCGGTTCGGCTCGGGTCCGTCGAGGGTTCGCCAAGAGCAGCTCGAGCGCCTGGCCGGCGAGGGCGCGGCGATCATGGGAACGTCGCACCGGCAGGCGCCGGTGAAGCGCTTGGTCGGACGGATCCGCGGCGGACGTGCGAGAGCTGTTCGCGGTCCCGGACGGGTACGAGGTCGTGCTCGGCAACGGCGGCACCACGGCTTTCTGGGATGCCGCGGCGTGCTGCCTCGTGCGCGAGCGCGCGCTGAACCTCGTCTTCGGGGAGTTCTCGTCGAAGTTCGCGGCCTGCACCCGCGGGGCCCCGTTCCTGGCTGACCCGATCGTGATCGAGGCCGATCCGGGTGACGCGCCGGCGCCGCAATCCGACCCGGCGGCGGACGTGCTCGCGTGGGCGCAGAACGAGACGTCCACCGGGGTGATGGTGCCCGTAGTGCGACCGGCCGGGTCCGATGGGTCGCTGGTGTTGATCGATGCGACTTCCGCTGCCGGCGGCCTGCCGGTCGACGTTCCGCAAGCCGACGCCTACTACTTCGCGCCCCAGAAGGGATTCGCATCCGACGGCGGCCTGTGGCTCGCGCTGCTCAGCCCAGCCGCGCTCGACCGCGTCGGCGAGATCGCCGCCGACCCCGGTCCCGGGCGGTGGATCCCGGACTTTCTCTCGCTTCAGGTCGCGCTCGAGAACTCGGTCAAGGATCAGACCTACAACACGCCGGCGATCGCGACGCTCCTGCTGCTGGCCGATCAGCTCGAGTGGATGCTCGAGCGCGGCGGGCTGGCCGGGATGGTCGCCCGCACCACCGAGTCCTCCGGTCACCTGTACAACTGGGCGTCCAGGCACGAGCACGCCGAGCCTTTCGTCACCGATCCGGCGAAGCGCTCGCTGGTCGTCGGGACGATCGACTTCGACTCCGACGTCGACGCGGCCGAGCTCGCGGCGACGCTGCGGGCCAACGGGATCGTCGACGTCGAGCCGTACCGCAAGCTCGGTCGCAACCAGCTGCGCGTCGCGATGTTTCCGGCGACGGACCCGAGCGACGTGAAGGCGCTGACCGCCTGCATCGACTGGGTCCTGGAGCGAACGTTGTGAGCGCGACCGAGTCGCTCGAGGCGGGTTCCGAGTCGGACGCGGGACGGGGCGGGCGGGACGGGCGGGCTCGGGTCCTGGTGGCGGAGAAGATCGGCGACTCGGGCATCGAGCTGCTGAGGGAGCATTTCGACGTCGACCTCGGCGTCGGCTGGTCGCGCGAGGAGCTCGAGGCGCGGATCGGCGATTACGACGGCGTCCTGATCCGCTCGGCGACCAAGCTCGACGCGCCGCTGATCTCGCGGGCCGGCCGGCTCCGGGCCGTGGGCCGCGCCGGGGTGGGGGTCGACAACGTCGACGTCGATGCCGCCACCAAGGCCGGGATCATCGTCGCGAACGCCCCACAGTCGAACGTGATCACCGCGGCCGAGCACACGATGGCGCTGCTGCTCGCGCTCGCGCGGAACATCCCGCAGGCGCACGCCTCGCTGACCGGAGGCGCGTGGGAGCGCTCGAAGTTCTCGGGCATCGAGTTGTACGAGAAGACGCTCGGGATCCTCGGGTTCGGCAAGATCGGCCAGCTCGTCGCCGAGCGGGCGCGTGCGTTCGGGATGCATGTGATCGCGTTCGACCCGTACGTGTCGGCCGAGCGCTACCGCGAGTTGCGGGTCGAGAAGGCCGAGTCGTCGGACGACGTGTACGCGAGCGCCGACTTCATCACGCTGCACCTGCCGAACACGCCCGACACGAAGGGCTGGCTCGACGCCGAGGCGCTCGCCAAGTGCAAGGACGGCGTGCGCATCCTCAACGTCGCGCGTGGACCGCTCGTCGTCGACGCCGACCTACAGGCGGCGCTCGACTCGGGCAAGGTCGGCGGCGCGGCGCTCGACGTGTTCAGCTCCGAGCCCGTCACCGACCACCCGCTGTTCTCCTATCCGAACGTGATCGTCACGCCCCACCTCGGCGCGTCGACGGCCGAGGCGACCGACCGCGCCGGCTACCAGGCGGCCGAGCAGGTCGTCGCCGCGCTGACCGGCGGCGTCGTCACGAGCGCCGTGAACGTGCCGGCGATCTCGCCCGAGGACATGGAGGTGCTCGGCCCGTTCGTATATCTGTGCCGGGCGCTCGGGAGGATCGCGGTCGAGCTCACGAACGGCTCGTCGATCGATTCGGTGCGGACGGAGTTCCTCGGTCGGATCGCCGAGCGCGACACCGCGCTGCTGACCATTCACGTGCTGCTCGGCGTCCTGCGCGGTCATTGCGAGGAGGACGTCGGCGTCGTCAACGCGCCCGGCCTGGCCGAGGAGCGCGGGATCGAGGTCGTCGAGATGAAGCGCGCGGCCGTCCGCGACTACGCCGACCTCGTGCGCGTGACCGTGACCGAGTGGGGAGGACACCGTGCTCGTCGCGGGCACCCTGTTCGGGCGGCGCAACCGCGCCCACCTGCTCGAGGCCTGGGGTCAGCGCTTCAACATCCAGCTCGAGAAGCACATCACGATGTTCCGCTACGGCGACGTGCCCGGGGATGATCGGCCGGGTCGGCACGCACTTCGGCCAGCGCGGGATCAACATCGTGTCCGCCGCGGTCGGGCACGTGGACTCAGATCACGTCGACGCGCGACCGCTCGCGGTGATGGTGATCACGACCGACGCGGCCGTCCCGCTCGAGGTGATCGACGAGATCGTCGCGCTCGACGGGTTCGAGGCCGGTCGCACGATGACGCTGTAGTTGTTGCGCCGCGGGCGTGGGGTCGCGCGTGGGGTCGGTCGTTCCGGCTCGCACGAGCGCGCGCTCACGGTCCTGGTCGTCACGCTCGCCCAGTTCATGGCGGTGATGTCGACGTCGTCGGTGAGCGTTGCGCTGCCCACGATCGGCCGCGACCTCCACGCCTCCAGCACGTCGCTCGAATGGGTCGTCGACTCATACGTGATCGTGTACGCGAGCCTGCTCGTGGCCGGCGGGGTGCTGAGCGACCGCCGTGGCCGGAAGGGCATGTTCATGACCGGTGTGATGCTGTTCGCGGCCGGATCGCTCATCAGCGGGATCGCCCCGACCGTGGGCTGGGTGATCGGCGGGCGCGTGATCCAGGGTCTCGGGCCGGCGATCGTCACGCCGACGAGCCTCGCGATCATTTCTTCGACGTTCGAGGACCCGAGGGAGCGGGCGACGGCGATCGGGGTGTGGTCGTCGGGCTCGGGGCTCGCACTCGCGCTCGGGCCGGCGATTGGCGGGTTGCTCGTGGTCGCAATCGGATGGCGGGCGGTGTTCCTGCTGAACGTTCCGCTCGCGGCGCTCATTCTCGGGCTGGGGACGTTCTTGATTCCGCGGATCCCGCGGACGCGCACGTCCGCCGGGTTCGACTGGTTCGGCGCGTTCCTGACGACGTTCGGCGTAGGGTTGCTGACGTTCGCGCTGATCGAAGGACCCGGGCGCGGCTGGGGGTCGCCAGTGATCGTGGGGTCGTTCGCGTTAGCCGGTTTCGGCCTTGCCACGTTCGTCGTGTGGGAGCGCCACATCGCGTCGCCGCTGATCGACGTCTCGCTGTTTGCGCGGGCGCCGTTCACGGTCGCGAACGTGGCCGGGCTGACCGTGTTCTTCGCGTTCATCGGCGCGATCGTGTACCTGAGCGCGTACTTCCAGCAAGTCCAGAACCGCTCGGCGCTCGGGGCCGGCCTCGCCGTGCTGCCGATCGGGCTCGGCTTCTTCGTGAGCGCCCAGCTGTCGGGGCGGCTCGTCGGCCGGCTCGGTCCGCGACTGCCGATGGTTCTCGGGCTGTGCTTGTGCGGCGTGGCGATGATCGGGCTCGTGCGGCTGCGGACGGATACGCCGCTGTCGGCGATCTGGTGGGACCTGCTGGCGGTCGGGTTCGGTGGCGGGCTCAGCCTGACGCCGATGACCGCGACCGCGATGGCGGCGGTCCGATCGGAGCGGGCGGGGATGGCCTCGGCCATTCACAACTCGATGCGCCAGATCGGCCAGGCCCTCGGCGTCGCGGTGCTCGGGTCGCTGGTCTATGCCGGGGTCAGTGGCGGGGAGGCCGGGGGAAGGCGACTAGTTGGTCCTCAGGCCGCCGCGTTCGTCGACGGGCTCCATCACGCCGTGCTCGTGTCGGGCGGGTGCCTGCTGTTTGCGGCCTTGCTCGCCAGCGCACTAATTCCGCCGGGGCTGCTGGGCAGGGCATAGTGGCCGCTACAGTTGCCGGCGATGAGGGTCGTGGTCGCGCCCGTGCGCAGCTTCCCCTCCGGCGAGCGGCGGATCGTCGAGGTGGGTGGGCGCTCCATCGGCGTGTTCCGTGTTGGCGAGCGCTTCTACGGCATCCGCAACCGGTGCCCGCACCAGGGCGGGCCGCTGTGCCTGGGCCATCTGCTCGGAGATGCGGTCGCCGATGCTCCGGGGCAGGCTCGGATCTCGGAAGACCCGCTCCGGATCGCTTGCCCCTGGCACGGCTGGGAGTACGACCTCGACAGCGGCCAGTCATTCATGGGCTCGGTGGCGCCGAGCGTTCGGAGTTACGGCGTCGAGCTGTCTGTGGGTGGATCGCTCGGGGAGGGGGTCCGGGCGGCCGCGCCGCCGGCGAAACGGGTGCCGGGTCCGTACGTCGCTGAGACGTTCGAGGTGCATGTAGAGGACGAGTACGTCGTGCTTGATGCGTAAGGTGAGGTGAGGTGAGGTGAGCCATGTCGTCCCAAGTTGAGACCCGTTCTGAGGTTGTCGCGGAGACGTCGCGGTCGGTGCAGCTTGTGGACTGCGACGTGCACGCGCAGGCGACCGAGGCGATGCTCGCTCGGTACCTGAGCGCGCCGGCCCGGCGTCTGCTCGACCGCTACGGCCGGCGGACGCCAAGAATCACCGAGTGGTACCCGCGGGCCCGCCACGCCGGCATGCGCGTCGACGCGTGGCCGGGGAAGCCGGGGCACATCTGGGGAAGCGATCCGGAGCTGATGCGCGAGCAGTTGCTCGACGAGTTCGACATCGACTACGCGGTGCTGGAGGTGCTGAGCGGACAGGACTGCTACGACCATCCGGACTTCGCCGCGGAGTGGAACCAGGCTGTGAACGAGTGGCAGGTGGAGGAGTGGCTCGGGTTCGACTCGCGCCTGCGTGGCACGATCGCGGTTCCCCACGAGTACCCGGATCTCGCGGTGGCGGAGATCGAGCGGCGCGCGGTTGACGATCGGTTTGTCGCGGTGCTCTTGCCGGCCAGCGCGGCCGAGCAGCTCGGTGCTCCGAAGTACTGGCCGATCTACGAGGCGGCGACCGCTCATGGTCGACCGGTCGCGTTCCACACGGGCGGCTACGTCGACCACCGCGGCGCCGGCTATCCGTCGTTCTACCTCGACTACCACGTCGGCAACGGGATCGTCATGCAGACGCAGCTCGCGAGCATGGTCGCGGGCGGCATGTTCGACGAGATCCCGGGGCTGCGCGTGGTGCTGACCGAGTGCGGCGTGGCATGGGCCGCGGCGCTCAGATGGTCGCTCGACGCCGCCTGGGAGCTGATGCGCGAGGACCATCCGCGGCTCGATCGGAAGCCGTCGGAGTACGTCGACGAGCACGTCTGGTTCACGACCCAGCCGATCGAGGAGCCCGACGATCCCCAGCACCTGGTCTACGCGATCTCGCAGGCGCGACTGGAGGACCGGCTGCTGTTCGCCACCGACTATCCGCACTGGGACTTCGACTCACCCAAGCAGGCGCTGCCGCGAGCGTTCGGACCCGGGCTGCGCCGGGCGATCCTGTGCGAGAACGCGCTCGCGCTGTATGGGCTGCCGCGTGAGCGGCCGGTGTGATGGAAGCGGTCGACTGCGACGTCCACTGCGCCCCTGCCTCGTACGACGCGCTACTGCCGTACCTGAGCGACTACTGGCGCCAGTACATCTCGGAGGCGGGGATCCGGTTGACCGGCGTCGCGCACGCCTATCCCCGTGGGGGGCCGGCGGTTCCTGACAGCTACGAGGCGCTCGCTTCGTCCGTGCTCGGCGATCCGGAGTCGGCGCCGGAGTTTGTCGTGCTCAACTGCCTGACCGGGTTCGAGACGCACCGCAACCCATACTTCTCGGCGGCGGTGGCGTCCGCGATCAACGACTGGATGCGCGCCGAGATGCTCGATCGTGACGACCGGCTTCGCGCGAGCCTAGTGGTTTCGACGGTCTCGACCGAGGACGCGGTTACGGAGATCTCACGGGTCGGAGACGACCCGTCGGTTCGTCCAGGTGCTGCTGCCCGTGCGCAGCGACCTGCCGTGGGGCCACAAGAACAACCACCCGATCTTCGCCGCCGTCCGCGACCGGGGTCTGCAGGTTGGTCTGCACGCCTGGGGCCGCGCCGGCAAGGCGGCCGACGCCGAGCGGATTCACCACCACGTACCTCGAGGACTACGTCGGCAACCAGCCGATCGCCCAGGCGCAGGTGCTGAGCTTCGTGAGCGAGGGAGTGTTCGAGCGCTTTCCCGACCTGCGGGTCGTGCTGATGGAATGCGGGTTCGCGTGGCTGCCACCGCTGCTGTGGCGATTCGACAAGGACTGGAAGGGCGTGTGGCGCGAGGTGCCGTGGGTAAAGCGCCGCCCGTCGGAGTATGTGACCGAGCATCTTGTGGCGACGACGGCGCCGGCGCACCTGCCTGCCGATCCGGTCGCTTTGACGCAGTTGCTCGAGATGATGGACGCGCCCGGAATGCTCGCGTACGCGTCGGATTACCCCCACGACCACGGCGACGGGTTGGGGGTGTTGTTGGATCAGTTGAGCGATTCGGACCGTTCGCGAGTGATGTGGGGGAACGCGGCGGCGCTCTACCGGCTGGGCGATTGACGTCGCGGGCCGTGTTCGCGACCGCGTGGCGCCGCGGTCTCCCTACATGCATGACGCGGCAACCGAGCGGTTTGCGTGCAGCCGTGCCGCGTAGAGCGTGTCAGGCATGCTCAAGACGGCACGCCGTAGCGAGCGCTGCTCGGTTGTCGTGTTGTGCAGGTTTCCTGGACGACGCGGAGCGGGTCGTCCCGCGCGGCGCGGGCGCGGGTCGCTAGAACAGAGCGCCCTGGCCGTCCTCGACCGGAGGCGCCAGGCATTCGGGCCCGTCGTAGCGGGCATCGTTCACCGCAAGGCCGACGGGTCGCAGCGCGGTCTCGGACGGCGTAAGGCCCGCCAGCAGCTCATGCAGGCGATCGGGCGTCTGCCCATGCTCGAGCCACGCGGACTCGGCGCCGCGTTCGAGGATCACCGGCATGCGATCGTGCAACGGCGCGATCGCAGAATTGGCGGCGGTCGTGAGGATCGTGCAGGTGCGTAGCGTCCGTCCTTCGTTCTCGTCGTCGTGCCAGATCGACCAGAGGCCGGCGAACGCGAACAGACCGCCGTCGGCCCGTGTGATGTGGAACGGCCTGCTTGGGACCCGAGGCCTGCCGCTGCCACTCGTAGAAGCCGTCGGCGACGATCAGGCAGCGGTAGCGCTCGAACGGGCGCCGGAACGCTGCGCGCTCGCCGACCGTCTCGACTCGGGCGTTGATCATCTTCAGCCCCGTATCCGGCTTCTTCGCCCATGTGGGCACGAGTCCCCACTTCAACAGCTCACCACGCGGATTGCCCTCTCGATCGGTCGTGACCGCAAGCACCTCGTCGCCCGGCGCGACGTTGAAGCGCTGCCGGACGTCGATCGACTCGCCGACCGAGAAGCGCGCCCGAACCTCAGCAGGGTTCGGCGTCGCAAGCGTGTAGCGCCCGCACACCGCGCCGGGTCAGCGCGGTTTGGCCGCGGCCGCGATCTTGTCGGCGCGCGCTGCCTTCGCGCGTTTCTGGCGCCGCCGGCCGACTACTGCGAGGACGCCCACGGCAACCAGCACGAGCAGGAACCCGAAGAAGATCGCGGTGTCGACCGAGATGCCACCGGCGGCCGATCCGATGCCGTAGACGATTCCGAATCCGAGCGCCAGCACCGCGACGACCAGGACGATCGCGATCAGGATGCCGCGGATACGCATGAGGATGCCGGCGCTGGAAGGCGGCGCGATCAGTCCGAGGAACTTGAGGCTGCGCAGCTGGCCCGCGGTCGGCGACTCGATACCGAGCCGCTCGGTCGCCTTCTTGAGATCGTCTGGCCGGCGCTCGGCCAGCGCGAGCGAGGCATCGGCCATCCGCCGGATCCCGATGCGCTCCTGAGGCCGAGCGGCCGCCAGCGCCCGCTGGAAGTGCGCACGGGCCGCCTTGGCGTCATAACGCTCCGCGGCTCGGTAGCCGAGGATCGCCTGAGCCGCGGCCTTGTACTTGGTCTCGGCCTCGAGCTCCTCGTCGGACTTGGTCTCGAGCTGCGCCATCGCAGCCATCTGACCGCGCTGCTCGATCCGCATCGTTCGCTGCTGCTTCGCCATCGAGACAGGAGTCTAGCTCCGCATCACGGCCATTTACCCGGTACGTGGCGCCGAGTGCCCGTCGAGCACGGCCGCGATCCTCGGAACGTCGTCGAGCACGCCCGTCGCCACGCTGATCACCACGTCGTAGGCCTCGTCGTTGGTCAGTGTGAGCCGGGTCCCGCCCATCGCGATTAGTAAGTCGACATAAGATCGATTATCGAGCGTTAAAACACGGCTGAATCGGGGTGCTGGCAACATTGCTCCGATGGCCAAGCCGGAAAGATCGTCCGCCCCTCCCGCCACCGACGCGCTGGCTCGGGTGCTCGCGTTCGTGCGCGCGAACGTCGCGAAGACGGCCGACGAGTTCCGCCCGATCGAAGCCGGCTGGGTCGTGAGCTCGCCATCGCTCCCGGCGGTCTGGTCGGTAAATACTGTGCGGGTGGCGCTGCCGTTGTCGTTCGAGTCGCTCGTCGAGCTCGCCGACCAGCAGCTCGCGGGTTCTCGGTACCTGCAGATCGTGCTCGAGAACCAGGACACCGGCCCCGCCGTCGAACCGGAATTCCGCCACGCCGGCTGGAAGGCCGAGCGCGAGCTGCTGATGGCCCTTTCCGCCGCGCCGGACCGCGAGATCGACACGAGCATCGCGGTCGACGCCGGTGAGGACGAGGTGCTCGAGGTGATGAGCCGATGGCACGGCGAGGGCCAGCTGAGCGCCGGCGAGCTCGAGCAGCTGATCGAGTACAGCCGCCGAGAGGCTCGAGCCTGCGGCGACCGCCTGCTCGGCGTCAGGAGCCCCGACGGCCGGCTCCTGGCGATCAGCAAGTTGCGCGCCGCCGGGGGCGTCGCCCAGGTGGAGGACGTTTACACGGTCCCCGAGGCCCGGGGCCGCGGGTTTGCGCGGGCGCTCGTCGCCCGTGCCACCCAGCTCGCCCGCGACGCGGGTCATGACCTGATTTTCATCACGGCCGACGACAACGACTGGCCGAAGGAGCTGTACGCGAAGATCGGCTTCCGGCCACTCGGCCGGATGTGGCAGTTCCACCTGGGCTGACGCCGGCTCCGCCTCAGAAAGCCCCCGGCCCCAGGGGCCTCGCCACGAGCGCAACTTAGGCGCGGGAGTGGGTATATGGCTCGCGAGGCCGTTCAATAGAAACGGGAGGCAGGGATGAAGCGCAAGCTCGAGATGCTCGTGCCGGCGGCGCTGCTGTCGGCGGTCCTTCTGGTAGGCGCGACGGCGATCGCAACGGCGGCCTCGTCGCCGGCGGTCACGACCGGTACGCACTCGGGTCTGACCGACACTAGCGGCGTGCTTCACGGCTCGATCAACCCGAACGACAGTGCCACGACCTACTACTTCGAGTGGGGACTGACGACCGCGTACGGGGTGACCAGCGCTCCGCACTCGGCCGGCCACGGGACCAAGCCGGTGGCGGTGAGCACGACCGCCACGGGGCTGATTCCCGGCACGCTTTACCACTACCGCCTCGTCGCGACGAACGGAGCGGGCAGCGCGACGGGCGCCGACCGGACGTTCACGACCGCGGGCCACCCGCCGCCAGGCGTGTCGACCGGTCCCGCTACGCAGATCGGCAAGAACAGCGCGACCGTGAGTGCGGTGGTGAACCCGAACAATCAGGCCACGACCTATTACTTCCAGTATGGAACGTCGACCACGTACGGATCGCAGACGATCGAAGCGACCGTGCCGGCCGGGATCACGCCGGTGACGGTGACGGCGAGCGTCCAGGGCCTCGAGGCGCAGACGATATTCCACTACCGGATCGTTGCGCTGCACGGCAACACTCCCCCGCAGCCGGGGGCGGACGGAACGTTCATGACGCTCCCACTCCACCGGCCGGTGCCGCACATCAATTCCAGGACGAGGCCGCGCCACCCGGCGCACAAGCCGTTCGTCCTCACCACGACCGGGTCAGTGCACGGACCGTCCTGGATCCCCGCCGTCTATGACTGCCGCGGGAACGTGTCGATTCGGTTCTTGCTCGGTTCGCGTCGGATCGGATCCACGCTCGTGCCGCTCGGACCCGACTGCAAGTTCTCGGGTCAGAGCGTGTTCAACCGCCTCCCAGGTCACGGTCACCTCACGCGGCCGGTGAAGATCACCGTGGTTGCGCACTATCTCGGGAACGGCTACCTCACGCCGCACAAGACCGCGGGTCAGACCGTGGCGCTCGGGTAGCGCGGTCTCGATCGCCGGCTGCTCGCGATCGACCCTACCGGGCGGTCGCGCAGCCGGTAGACGAGGCGAAGCCCGGACCAGACCGCATCGATCGCGCACACCTTGTTGTCGACCAGGCCGGCCGCGAGACCGAGCTCGCGGACCAGATCCTCGGTCACGTCCGTGGCTACGCCGGAGGCCCGCTTGGGCCAGGCGACCCACAGTCCCCCGGCGGGGTCGAGCGCCGCGGCCAGCGACGCGAGCCGGCGCTCGAGCACAGGCCGGCGAGAGAAGAACGCCACGATCACGTCAAACCGCGTGGGCCCGAGCCGCCGCCGCACGACGACCCCAAGCGGCAGTTCGCCTAGCGTCGAGTCGAACCCGTCTGGGCTGCCGATGAGCGCGACCATTGCCCCCGCCTTGATCCCGAGCTTGCGCGGAAGCGGCGTCCCGGAGTAACCGGCCGTGATGTGGTTGCCGGAGCCCGCAGTCATAGCGTGCATGGAGCGTATCCGCGGCGCTCACCGGGCGTCCGACTCGGCCGCGACCTCCGCGATCAGCTTGGACAGCTGGCTGCCCTGCCATGCGATCGGCGAGCGTGCGGGCTCGTCCAGGACCAGCCGGGCCCCGGGGATCGCGGCCGCGTAAGCCTCGCCCACGACCTGCGGGTGACCCGGATCGGGCTCGTCGGCGCTCGCCACGACCGTGACCGGAATCGAGATCGCGCCGAGCTCCTCGATCCGCTCGAACGGCCGGGAGCGTGGGACGGCGCGCAACGCGTCCGCGACCGCGGAGAGGTGCTCATGCTGGGAGAGGCGCTGGCGGGTCACCCTGACCACCGTCTCCTGCCAGGACTCGGGGACGTCGGCGGTTCCCTGCGCGGCGATGAAGCCGTCGATGCCGCCGTGCTCGAGCCCGTCGGCGAGCGCGTCCCACCGCTCGAACCGCCCGTCCCTGTCGTGGGTCGACGGGTCATATGCCGGCGTTATGACGACCAGTCCCGCTGTGCGCTGGGGCGAACGGAGCGCGAGCCACAACAACGTATGCGCGCCCATCGAGGCGCCGGCGAGCACGGCGCGCTCGATCCCCCGCGCGTCGAGCACCGCCGCGAGGTCGTGCCCGAGATCGTCATAGGTGTACGCCTCGCGCGACTGCGCCGGCGAGGACCGGCCGTGGCCGCGCGCGTCGTACGCCACGACCCGGTGTGCCGATCGCTCGAGCGCTTTTGAGCCCATCACGACGTACCGGCGGGTGGCGGTCAGACCGTGGAGGAGGACGACCGGCACCCCCTGCCCCGACTCGTCGCCCGACAGCTGAACGCCGTCTCGCTCGACGACGAAATCAGCCATCCGAGGGCCGCGCATTACGGCGGCAGACTCGCCCGCGGCGGGTCGTCGAGCTGTCGGCAGAACTTGACGTATACGTGAACTTACCCGGCTTAGGACGTCGCTACCATCAGTGTCATGGACGTCTCCGAGACCAATTTCCAGTCAGCCGTACTCGACCGGTCGCACACCCTTCCAGTGGTGGTGGACTTCTGGGCGGAATGGTGTGGGCCGTGCCGGCAGCTTGGACCGGTGCTTGAACGTTCCGTCGCGGCGCGCGCAGGCAAGATCGAGCTGGCCAAGATCGATGTCGATGCCAATCCCGGACTCGCACGGGCGTTCGGGATCCAGGGGATCCCGGCGGTCAAGGCGTTCAGGGACGGGAAGGTCGCGGCCGACTTCGTCGGCGCGCAGCCGCCGGCCGCGATCGACCAGTTCCTCGACTCGCTGCTCCCGTCCGAGGCCGACGCGCTCGTCGAGCTCGGCGACGAGACCTCGCTCAAGCGCGCGAACGAGCTCGAGCCGACCAGGGCCGATGCTGCGGTCCCGCTCGCGAAGATCTTGAAGGACCGCGGTGAGACCGATGAGGCGCTCGCGGTGCTCTCCCGCGTCCCGGGCAGCTTCGCGGCCGACGGTTTGAAGGCGCGGATCGGGCTCGAGTCCGCCGCCGCAAGCTCCGCGGAGCCAACCGTCCCCGATCTGAGCGAGGCGTTCGCCGCGCTCGACGCCGGCGATCAGGAGCGTGCGCTTGACCTCTTGCTCGAGGCGCTTCCGAGTGCCGACGGAGCCCGCGACGACGTCCGCCGTGTGGTCGTCGGCGTACTCGACGAGCTCGGTGTGGGGCATCCGCTCGCGCGCGACGCGCGGCGCCGGTTGGCCTCCGCGCTGTACTGAGATCCTCCACAGCAGGGTTTCTCACGACCGGCGAGCTCTCGCCACCGGCGCGCGCTACATGAGAAGTGCGAGCTGCTCGTCCGCGGCCGGGTCGGTTTGCTCGAGGCCGGCGACGCGAACCCCGAGCAGGCGGACCGGTCTCGGCGCGGCGAAGCGCCGCAGGAGCTCGAGCGCCACCGGCCCCACCCGGTCGGCCGAGCTGACGCCCTCGGCGAGCGTCTTCGCCCGCGTGTGGGTTGAGAAATCGTCGAGCCGGACCTTGATCCCGATCGTCCGCCCGCGGCGGCGCTGAGCCACGAGCCCGGCGCACAGGTGCTCGACGAGCTCGTCGAGGATCGCCTCGAGCCGCCGCGGATCGCGGATGTCCTCGTCGAACGTGAGCTCGCGGGATTCGGACACCACCTTGCGCTCCTCGGTAACCGGCGAGTCATCCTCGAACCGGGCGCGGCGCTGCAGCTCGGCGGCGAACCGCGCGCCGAAGCGCGAGGCGAGCTGCTCGCCCGGTGCGGCCGCGAGCGCCGCCAGCGTCTGGATCCCGAACGCCCGCAGCCGCTCGGCGGTCTTCGGACCGATCCCCGGAACGAGCGCGCACGGAGAGGCTCCGAAACGCTCGCACGCCTGCTCACGCGTCAGCACGACGAAGCCGCGGGGCTTCTCGGCGTCTGAGGCGACCTTCGCCACGAGCTTGCTCGGGCCGATCCCGATCGAGCAGCCGAGGCCGGTGGCCCGCTCGATCTGCGCGCCGAGGCGCCGCATCGCCGCGTGCGGCGCCGGCAGACCGGTCAGGTCGAGGTACGCCTCGTCGAGCCCGACGATTTCGACCGCGTCGACCAGCGACCGCACGAGCGCCATCACCTCCCGCGAGGCCTCCCGGTAATACGCGAAGTCCGGCGCGAGGAACACGCCCACGGGGCAAAGCCGCCTCGCGCGTGCGGCCGGCATCGCGGAGCCGACCCCGAACCGCCGTGCCTCGTACGACGCGGTCGTGACGACGGAGCGGGGGCCGGTGCCGGCGACGATCACCGGCCGGCCCCGCAACTCCGGCCTGCGCCGCAGCTCGACGGACACGTAGAACGCGTCCATGTCGAGATGTCCGTAGACGTGGGGCCAATCCCGGGAGGACACTAAGCCATCGTAGGCGCCGCCACGGCGGCATCGGTGCCGGCGCCGGCCCGTCAGCGATCGGGTCTCGCCCCAGTGATCAGCTCGGCCTCGGGAGTTCGGTGTGGACAACCCCTTTGTGCCCGACGAGCAACCACTCGATCCAGCGGCTAACCAGCGCCGGGATCGGCTCGCAGGCGACGCGCGTTGATGTCAGCTGCTGGAAACCGGCTTGACACTTGTATCCGGTGGTTTAGGGTTGTTTTCAGGGTCCATGCCCTATAGGTTGCGAGGGTGGGTGCGGGTTCCTGGGTCTGGGTGCGTGTCGGCAGGAAGTGCTCGTCGCAGAGAATGTGGCGCTGGCTGATCACGGCAGCGCTCGCTTGCGGCGTCTGGCTCGGCGTCGGAACAACTACGGCCGCAGCGCAGGGGACCGGGTACTCGGTCACCTTCGCCGCGCGCCAGTGCACGAGCTACAGCGACATCTTCGCCAACCGGTTCCGAGACAACCTCATGCAGACCCTGCAGAACGTGGGGCCCGATTCGCCGTACGGGCCAAATGATCTGGTAAGCCCGCATTTCGAGGACATGTCCCCCCAGAGCAACTGCACGCCGCTCACCGGCTGGGAGTTCACGATGGGTAGGCTGCCCGATCTGGCGCCGCTGGCCGGTCCGTGGGGTTCGCTGACGGTGGTCAACCATGATTTTCCTCCGGTCACGACCGAAGCGAGCACAGCTCTGCTCGACCAGAACGGCGTAGCGATCGCCAATGACCAGATCGCCGGGGCGACGACGTTCGAGCTGAGCCAGGAGCAGCTCGACGTGGCCAACCAGGGGCAGTGGGCCCTCAGGCTGCAGGGCGGCACGCCGACCGACCCGGTGCTGGCGCAGAAGTTCTTCGAGAGCGTGCCGGGAGAGCCCAGTTATGCGTTCGGGGCGCTGCGCTGCGGCAATGACAATAACTACGGGGACAACGTCGAGGGCATCTCGTTCCCGGGCGGAGTCCACCACATCTTCTGCTACGAGTACCTGGTGATCCCGCCGCCGACGAGCGGGACGATCACCATCCAGAAGCAGGTCACCGGCGCGCCGGACGGCGACAACCCGCTCTTCCCGTTCAACGGGAACATCTCCTACGACATCAACGGCTTCAAGCTGGCGAACGGCGGGTCGATGGTCTTCTATCGCGCCGGCGGCAAGACCTGGAGCGTCACCGAGGGCGCGGTGGCCAACTATCGGCTGGATCACATCGACTGCACCAGCGCCGCTGGGACGAGCACCTTCACCGTCAGCGGGTCGACCGCCGATATCCATCTGGCGAACGGGGACCACGCCACCTGCGTTTATCACAACGCCTACGTGCTCCCACCGGGCGGCCTGACGATTCGCAAGGTGACCCTTGGTGGCATCGGCACCTTCTCCTACACGGTAACGGCCTCGCCGACTCCGGGCGAGATCCATCGGGCGGAGGCGACCACGACCCAACCAGGGGTGCCGGTCGACGCGGTCCCATCGCTCCTCACGCTGAGGCCCGGCAACTACGTGATCGCCGAGCAGAAGCCAACCTCACCCGACGGGCGCTGGCACCTGCGCCACGTGAGCTGCAACGGCGCGAACCGATCGACAACCAAGCCGTTCGCCGTCGAGATCCGCAGCGGCCAATCAGTCGTCTGCACGTTCGTCAACAGCTTCGTTCCGCGCGGCTCGATCTCGATCGCCAAGATCACCGAGGGCGGCGTCGGCACCGCCTCCTTCGTGGTCACGCCGGCCACGGGACCGCCGACACCGCACCTCCAGAACGCGACCACGACAACCCCCGGGGTGCCAGTGGATGCCAAGCCGCAAACCCCCGCCGACGCCACGGGCAACCTTCGCCTCGGCACCTACCACATCGTCGAACAGCCGCCCCTCAGCTCCACCGGAGACTGGGCCCTGACCACGGTCTTATGCAACGGAGTAGCGATCCCGTTCGCCCAAGGGACGGCGACCATCGAGCTGACCGGCAAGGTCCCCCACGTCCACTGCGTCTTCACCAACGTCTTCTCTGCCACCCCAGCGCCGCCGGTCATCCCGGACCCAACGCCGGTCCCCCCGACGCCCGCCCCCGCCTATCAGATCGCCGACCTGATCGTCACCAAGCTCGCCTCGGCCCCCGTCGTCACCCGTGGGCAGGTGATCGCCTTCCGGATCACCGTCAAGAACCGCGGACCTGACACCGCCCAGCGCGTGGTGCTCACCGACCAACCACGCGCTGCGGCGACCGTGGTGGCGGTCCATACCACGGTCGGCGCCTGCCACCACAGAGGCCGACTGACCGTCTGCCCGCTGGGCACGCTCAAGCCCGGCGCCAGTGTGACCATCACCGTCCGCACGCGCGTCCAGACTCACGCCACCAGCTTCGTCAACCGCGCCGTCGTGGGAACTTCCACCCTGGAGCGGACGCTCGCGAACAACGTCTCCTCCGCCCAGATAACCGTAGTCGGCCCGCCACGGCCCGTGGTGGGGTGCCCCAGCTCCGTCCACGCACAACGAGGCACCGCCCGCATCGCCTGCTGAGCCTGGATCAGGCTGAGTCCAGGCGACTTCAGCGTCCCGCCGCGCGCGCTTCGACACTTGGCTAAGCGCCATTGGCTGAGCCGTTCGCACGGCGGGACGGCGAAACCGCGACCGGCTAACGGCTCGACCAGACCTGGCCGACGCCGCCGAACCCGAGCGCGCCGGCGGTGCTCTCGCTCAGATCCCAGTCGCGCCCGCCGACATACGGTCCCCGGTCGTCGACCGTCGCCGTCACCGAGCGACCGCCGTAGCGGAACGCGACCTTGGTGCCGCACGGAAGCGTGCGGTTCGCGACTCCGTGTTGGGCGTGAAAGCCGCACGCGGTGTTGCCGGCGTCGTAGTACCACGACGCCCCAGCGGCCCGGTACACGGTCATCCGGCCGGCGCGCGCGGTCGAGCGCTCGTTGCGCCGGTCGCCGCTGAAGCGGACGCGGAGCGGCGCCTGGCCTTGGCTCACGGCGACGTAACGAAGCCCGAACCTGCCGGCGGAACCGGTGCGCGCCGTGGCGATCGTGTGCCAGGCCCCGTCCCGGAGCGTCTCAAGGCTGACCTTACGGCCCCGAACCCCCGGGAGCAGCCGCCCGCGGACCTTGACGGCCTGACCGCCGAGGACGCTGATCTCGTGGCTCGCGACGCGCACACGAGCCGCGACGTCGACTGGGACCGGGCTGCGTCGTCGCCGCGTCGATCGTTGCCTCCATCGGCCACGAACGGCTGTACCGACCCGCTCGAGCTGTCTAGGACCCGCACGGCACCCGACTGCTCAAGCGGTCGCCCTAAGCGAAACTCGCCGGAGCTGTCGACGACGGTCCAGCCGAGCTGACGCCACGCCGCGGTGCCGCGCGGGGCGAACTCGAGCACGAGCGTGTGCCCGGCGTCCGACGACAGCGCGGTGCCGCGGACGGTGAACTCTTGTCCGTAGTCGACGTGGTGGGACTTCGGGTTGACGTGGGGCGGCTCGGGCGCCGGCGAGGCGAGTGCCTGGCCGGCCGCGATGGCGGCCGCTGAAGCTGGGATTCCGATCATCAGCGCGCCGACACCCAGCCGGCTCCGCTGCGATTTGGTCATGGCATTTTCAGGCCTCAAGACGAGGACCTCCTTGCGATCTCGACCGGGCGCCTACGGGGTTAGCTGACGGGCTCGCGAACCACCGTGAGCACGCTCCGCGCGCTTACCAGGCGGGCGCTACGACTGCGAGCGGCGCGTTGGCGCCGGCAAGTCGATTCGCCCCGGCCAGGCATGTCTCTGCCCGGCAATGGGTCCCCCGTTCGCCCTCGTAGCGGACGAGGACGATTCGGCAGGTCAATCAATAAGTCGGGCAGGTTAGGCGCCCGCTTGAGGATCTGACTGTGAGGTCGGTCACACAGCTGCATGTGACGTTCGTTACGATCACCCCTCTCCCGGCGCCGTTCATCCGGCCTGTGACTACCATCCAACCGGTGGTGAACAAGGACAGGTTGAGCGGGCTCGACAGCTCGTTTCTGCATCTGGAACGGGACTCGGCGCACATGCACGTCGCGGGCTGCTCGGTGTTCGACGGGTCCGCCCCGACGTATGACGAGTTGGTCGATGCGATCGAGTCGCGGCTTCATCTCGTGCCCCGCTACCGGCAACGGCTGGCATTCGTCCCGATGAACCAGGGGCGGCCGGTTTGGGTGGACGATCCGCACTTCAGGCTGCAGTACCACGTGCGTCACACCGCGCTGCCGCGGCCGGGTGGCGAGCAGGAGCTCAAGCGTCTCGCAGGGCGCGTGTTCTCCCAGGCGCTCGACCGCAGCCGGCCGTTATGGGAGCTGTGGCTCGTCGAGGGTCTCGCCGATGGACGCTTCGCGGTGCTCTCGAAGACCCACCATGCGCTCGTGGACGGGATCTCCGGGGTCGACATCGCGACCGTCCTGTTCGACACCTCGGCCGAGCCGGTTCCCGCCGCGCCACCCGACCACGACTGGGTCGCGCGACCGCTCCCCAGCCGCGCCCAGTTGCTCGCGGACGCACTGCTCGAGCGTGCGACGGTGCCGAACGAGGTGGTGCGCGGCGTTAAGGCGACCATGCGTGGTCCTCGGACGGTCGCCAAACGGGCCGGCGGAGCGATGGCGAGCGTCGGCGCGCTCGCCTGGACCGGATTGCAGGCAGCCCCTCCGACCCCGTTCAACGTACGGATCGGCCCCCACCGTCGGTTCACCTGGGTCAGAGCCGACCTCGGGCAGTTCAAGGCGATCAAGAACGCGCTGGGTGGGACGGTCAACGACGTCGTGCTCGCGGCGGTGGCCGGCGCGCTCGGCAACTACATGCGCCTCCACGGCGAGCAGACCGAGGACGTCGGACTCCGGGCGATGGTTCCCGTCTCGATCCGCGCCGACATCGAACGGGGTGCGCTCGGCAATCGCGTCGCGGCGATGTGGGTGACGCTGCCCGTCGGACCCGGAGACCCGATCGGGCGGCTCCGCGAAGTCAGCGGCGCGATGCACGGCGTCAAGCAGTCGGGCCAGGCGGTTGGCGCCGAGATCCTCACACGGGTCTCGGGGTTCGCGCCGCCCACGATCATGGCTCAGGCGGCCCGGCTCCAGGCGCGCCAGCGGTTGTTCAACCTCGTCGTGACGAACGTCCCCGGGCCGCAATTTCCCCTGTACCTGCTCGGCCGCGAGCTCGAGGCTGTCTACCCGATGGTTCCGCTCGCTGAGAACACCGCGCTGGGGATCGCGATCCTGAGCTACAACGGACAGCTGAACTTCGGTCTGGTCGGTGACTACGACGCGCTGGCCGACCTCGACGCGCTCGCGGACGAGCTGCGCGCCGCGATCGACGAGCTCGCGGCCGCCGCGGGAGCGCCCCCGGCCTCGGCCCCGGCCGACCGCGCCAACGAGCACGACTCCGGCCGTCCCGCAAGCGCCGCGCGGTGACGCGGGCGGCGCGTGAGTCCGCGCGTGGCCCGGGCGAGTCGCGACTGATCCGGCTGCTCGAGCTGGTCGCGATCGGGATCGCGTCGCTGGCGCTCTCGGTCGGGTTGATCGTGCTGCTGTCGGGATTCTTCGCCGGTCGCGACCAGGCGGGTGTGTCGAGCGCCGGCAGCCCGCCCGGCCAGGTGTACGCGGATCTCGGCCATGCATCGCTGAAGCCCGGCGAACCGAGGCCGAGCTATAACTCCAATCCGCCCACCAGCGGCCCGCACATCCCGGAGTCCGTGGTCCGCAACGATGCGGCGCTGAACGACGATCAGCTGCTGCAGGCGCTGCAGCTGGGGAACGTCGTGATCTTCTACGGCACCCGTACGCCGCCGCCCGGTCTGGCCGCGTTCGCGCGGTCCGCGGCGCCGCCGTTCACGCCGGCGCTCGCGACCACCGGCGACGCTCTGATCCTCGCGCGGCGGCCGGGCACGCTGGGGCTGGTCGGGCTCGCCTGGACGCACCTCGTCAGCGTCAAGGATGCATCGAACCCGCTGCTCAGGCAGTTCGTGTCGTTCTGGCTGGGAAGAGGCGCTCCGGGCACCGGATAGCGCGGTCTATCCGGCCGGTTCAACTGAGCGGCTGCGCGAGCGACAGCGGATGCGCCGTGTACCGGCGCGCGAGGCGGTAGAAGAAGTCGCCGTCGGTCTCACTCGGTCGTGTTACCGGATGCCCCGGCGCCGAACAGCAGCCCGATCACGCGGGAGTTCCGGGTGGCGCGAAGATGGGCGGCGGAGTCGGCGCCCAGCCACCACTGCAGCCGGTCGTCCTGGTAGTGGTCCCAGGTGTTGTTCTCGTGCGTGTCGCTAAGCGGGAGTTGCCAGAGCACGACCGCGGTGTGGGTGCGCCGGGTGAACCCGGCGACGTAGCGGTCGTGGCGGGCGAAATCGGCCGGCTCCCACCACGAGTGGGGGTTGCCCTCGACGTCCTGGTAGGAGCCGGCGTCGCGGTCGGCGACGTCGTTGAACACGACGTCGAAGTGCGCGTGCGGCGACTCGTAGAACGCCGCCGACTTGGCCGCGAGCTGGTCCATGTGGGCGAGCGAGGCTTGGAGTAGGTCGGGTCTTCGTCCGTGCCCCACACGCTCAGGTGCCACGCGAGCAGCACATGCGGCGCGAGTTGATCCCAGCGGCAGCATCACGGACAGCAGGGCGCGGCGGACCTCGAACGGTTAACCGCCGCCTACGGGTCTCTCACCGCGATCGTGACCCGAGCCACCGCACAGCGGCGCTCCCCGTCGTCCGCGATCTCGACCTCCCAGACCCAGGTCGTCCGTCCCCGGTGCCGTCGTGTCGCCGTTCCGTGGATCGTGCCGTCGGTGATCGGATGCAGCGACGTCGTGTGGTTCGAGAGTCCGACCGCGAGCTTCCCCTCGGGGGCGACCGCGACGGCGGTGCCGCTTGCCGCCAGCGCCTCGGCGATCGCGCCGTAGACGCCGCCGTGGACGTGTCCCGCGGACTGCTTGAGGTCCTCGCGCACGGCGACGCGACCCCGGACGAGCTCGTCCGAGCACTCCGTCAGCTCGAGTCCATAGAGCGCGTCGAAGTCCATGCGCCGCGGCACCTTAGACGGTTTGACCGCGGTGCCCACCCTCCGCACACCGCGGTTCGCTGAACTACGCTAGCTCGTTGCGATGGCGTCTCTGGACACGCTGGCGCCCGACCAGCGGGCGGTTCTCGATCTCGTGCTGCAGCGTGGCCGCAGCTACGACGACATCGCGCGGTTGCTCGCGATCGACCGCGCCGCGGTCCGGGCCAGGGCGCTGTCGGCGCTCGACGAGATCGGGCCCGACACCGGCCTCCGCGCCCGAGAGCCGCGCGCTGATCACCGACTACCTGCTCGGCCAGCTCCCCGAGAAGGTCGCCGAGCAGACGCGGGAGCGCCTCGCCGAGTCGCCCTACGAGCGCGCGTGGGCGCGGGTGATCGCCACCGAGCTCGCGTCGGTCGCGAGCAAGCCGCTGCCGGAGATCCCCGACGGGTCGAGGGCCGCGGCCGCGCCGACAGCGAGCCCGGGGAAGCAGCCCCCCGCGGAGGGACAGCCCCGGCCAGAGACGCAGTCGCGCTCCGGCCGCCCCGATCGCCGGAGAGTGCCGCGGCCGGGCGACCGGCCCAGCTCGCGGCGCGGTGGGGCGATCTTCCTCCTCGTCGGCGCGATCGTCGTGGTCGTGGTCGTCGTCGTCCTGATCGTCGCGATCAGCGGCGGAGGGTCGAGCAACCGCCCCTCGAGCACGCCGGCGGCCGCCACCGGCACCGGCACCGCGACCTCAACCGCGCGCCGGCACGACCGCGGCACGACCGCCGGCCACCACCTCGGCGACGACGACTCGGCCAAGGTCGTCGCCCAGATCAACCTGAACCCGCCGAGCGGGACCGGCGCGGCCAAGGGCGTCGCGTTCGTCGTCAAGGCGGGCAAAGCCGACGGGATCGTGATCGAGGCGCAGGGCGTCGCGCCGAACTCGCACAACGCCTACGCGGTCTGGCTGTCGAACTCCCCGACCGACAGCGTCCGGGTCGGGTTCGTGACCCCGGGCGTCGGGAAGAACGGTCGCCTCCAGACCGGCGGCGCGCTCCCCTCGAACGCCGCGCACTACAAGGAGCTGCTGCTCACGCTCGAGACGCAGAACAGCCCGAAGACCCCGGGCCCGGTCGTGCTCCAGGGCGCGATGAAGGGCCTCTCCTGACGCGTCAGGCGCAGAGTCGCTCGAGGCCGTCGAGCGCCTCGATCGAGGCGCTTGTTCGTGGCCTGGCGCATCACGAGCGTGCCGGTCCGCGAATAACCGCGGAGCTTCTGGACGCTGGCGATCGTGACCTGCGCGGTGCCGCCGTGGGCCGGGTCGATCAGCACCTCGGTGATCGCCTGGTCGAGCACGCGCTCGAACGGCGTGCCGCTCACCTCCTGCTCCCACGCGCGGTGCCCCGACGCCTCACCCCCGGTCCCCGGGGGATCCGAAACCAGCACGCGGAAGTCCATCCGGACCGTGTGGCGGCGCTTGGTCTGGAAGACCTGCGTGAACCGGTCCTCCTCGACGCCCTCCACGCGCGTCACCCCGGGCCACCAGCAGCGGCATCTTGAACGGATCCTCGATCACCTTCCACACGCGCCTGGGGCGTCGCGATCAGCAGGCGGGTCCGCTCGCGCGCGCGCGAACGAGCGGCGGATCGGCATGAAGCTCGAGTCGAACGGCATCAGGACGCGTACTCGAGCACGGCGTGGACCGGGTACGGGTCGAGCCGCGCCCGTCCGCCGAGGAAGCTCAGCTCGATCAGGAACGCGCAGCCGACGACCTCGGCGCCGAGGCCGGCTGACGAGGTCGCACACGCCGCGCGCGGTCCCGCCGGTCGCCAGCAGGTCGTCGTGCACGAGCACGCGGGCTCCGTCGGCGAAGGCGTCGGCGTGGACCTCGAGCACGTCGACCCCGTACTCGAGCAGGTACTCGACGCTGACCGTCTCCGACGGCAGCTTGCCGCGCTTGCGCGCCGGCACGAAACCGGCGCCGAGCTCGCGCGCGAGCGCCCCGCCGAGGATGAAGCCGCGCGCCTCGGCCGCGATCACCAGCTCGACCCCCAGCGGGCGGGCGAACGCCGCCAAGTGCGAGACCGCGGCGTCCAGCGCGGCCGGCGCGAGCAGCAGCGGCGTGATGTCCTTGAACAGGATCCCGGCCTCGGGGAAGTCCGGGATCTCGCGGACCAGCGCCCGCAGTTTGTCGGGGCTCATGCCGCCGGCGGGTCGGGGACACAAGTCCTACGTCGCGATCTTGCGCAGATCGCGGATCAACAGCAGGTGCTTGAGGTGGGTCGTCACCGACGCCAGGTTCTCGAGCGCCTCGATCGCCTCGCGCCGCCGCTCGGGGTTGCGCGACCGCAGGGCCGGGGCGAGGATGCTCTGGAGCAGCTGCGCCTCGCGGTCGGCCGAGCTGCGGAACACGCGCAGGTTGCGACCGCCGACGCCGTAGCGGGCGAGCTCCGAGACCGCCCGGACGATCTCGCGCTCGGTCTCGTCGAAGTAGCGCACGCCGGCGCGCATGCTCGCCCTTGATCACGCCGAAGTCGACGAGCTCGCGCACGAGGCCCGGATCGGCGCCGGTCTCCTCGACGACGTCCTCGAGCGAGTACAGCGCCCCCGGGTCGCGCGTCGAGACCAGCGCCCGCCGCAGCGAGCGGCCGTCGCCGGTCGCAGGCGGCGTGGTGGTGACCTCGCGCTCGGCGCGTCCGCCGGCGAGCTCCTGGCGGATCACCCGGAGCGGCAGGAACTCGTCGCGCTGCAGGCGCAGGATCGTGCGCAGCCGCTGTACGTCGGACTGGGTGTAGAGCCGGTAACCGCCCTGGGTGCGGCGAGGCGAGAGCAGCTTCTGGTCCTCGAGGTACCGGATCTTCGAGATCGAGATGTCGGGGAACTCCTGCTGGAGCGCCTTGCACACGGTCCCGATCGTGACCGCCTTCTGGCGGGGGCGCTGGGCCTCCTGATCGGGCGGCTCAGGGAGCTCGACGGCGGGATCGCGGGTTTCGGGAGTGGCCATCAGCGGCTGAGGAACGCGAGCTTGTACTTACCGATCTGGAGCTCGTCGCCGTCGGCGAGTCGGTGTGACTCGATGCGGCGACGGTTGACGTAGGTTCCGTTGAGCGAGCCGCAGTCGTCGAGGTAGTACTCGGTCCCGCGGCGCACGAGGATCGCGTGATCCCGTGAGACCGTGACGTCGTCGAGGAAGATGTCGCTGACCGGCCGGCGGCCGATCGTGACCCGTCCCGCGCCGAGCGGGAAGCTCTCGCCCGCGCGTCCACCCCCGGCGCGAATCACGAGCGCCGGACCTCGCTCGATGACGTCGTCCAGGTCGACCTCCTCGAGCTCGCCGGTCTCGCCGAGCTTGTAGGTCGCCGTGGTCGTCCCGGGCGGCGGATCGGAATGCGCCAGGAACGCGCCGCACCGCTGGCAGTAGTTCGCGCCCTCGTCGTTGGCAAAGCCGCACTCTGGACAGTGCTGGGCCACCGACGCCGGCTATTCGGGCTCGGACCCCGGGACGCGACCGGCCAGGATGTCGGTCAGCTGCTGGACGTCGGCGCCGGTGATCACCAGCTCGCCGGTCTCGTCCTTCTTGCGCAGCCGGTTGACCAGCTCAGCGCGGAGGATGTCGATCTTCCCGTGCAGGATCCGCCGTCTGTAGGAGATCTCCATCTCCTCGTCGGTCAGCTGCTTGATCAGCTCCTTGAGCTCCTGATCGGTCAGTGAGCCCAGGTCGGGAAACGTGTCCATGTAGATCAGATCCTCCGGGTGCTTCCGGGTCGGAGTGGGCGAAGCTGCGAGTATACCCTGGCCAACAGCGAGGCTCAATCTCAGCTTGAGAGTTTGGCCGGCTCGTCCCCTTCGAGCGCCTCGCGGGCGCGTATCAGCTGCATCCCGCGGCGCACGTACAGCACGGTCGCGGTCAGCGCGAACGCCATCCCGACGTACAGCAAGATCAGAGCCAGCCAGTGGACGCCGGCCATCGCGAAGAACGGCGCGCCGGCGATCGGGGCGACCCCGATCCGCCCGGCCCAGTTGATCTGGATCTCGAGCCCGCGGCTGCAGCGCGTAGCGGCTTGCCACCAGCATGAACAGCTCGCGCGCGATCACGATCGCGATCGCCCACCTCGGGAGCAGCGAGAAGTGCCAGCACACGACCATGCCGGAGACGATCAGGAGCCGGTCGACGAGCGGGTCGAGCAGCGCGCCGAGGCGGCTGTACTGGCCGGTCAGGCGCGCAGCGAAGCCGTCGAGGTAGTCCGACCAGCCGATCACGCCGAACAGCACGACCGCGAGCGCGTCCTGGCCGTCGTCGCTCGACAGCGCGATGATCAGGAACACCGGGATCGCCGGCAAGCCGGACGAAGTCGATCGCGTTCGGGATCGTCCACGGGTTCAGCGGATGGCCGGACAGCGTCGCGTCGGGCGCCGGCCCCGAGCGGTCGATCCCGGTCAGACGTCGCTTGCTGACGTCGTGGGCTCACCGCGCCAGCGCAGCGCCGGAGACCTACGGCAGTCCGCGCCACAGCTCGGCGATCTCCTCGGCGGCGTCCGTCGAGCGGCACGGTGCGCGACTCCCGGCCTCGCCGAAGCTGCACCTCGACCTCGCCCGGCGCCGAGCGTGCGCCGCCCGACCGTCACCCGCAGCGGGCACCCGAGCAGCTCGGCGTCGGTGAACTTCTCCCCCGGGCCCGCGTCGCGGTCGTCGTAGAGCGTCGTCGAGGCCGAGCTCCATGAGCTCTCCGTACAGCCGGTCGGCGAACGCGCGCTCCTCGCTGCCCTCCTTGCCGAGCGTCGACGATCTCGACGTCGAACGGCGCGATCGCCCGGGGCCAGGAGATCCCCTGCTCGTCGGCGTACTGCTCGACCGCGGCGGCCGCCGCTCGCGCCGGCCCGAACCCGTAGCAACCCATCCAGATCAGCTGCTCCCGACCGGACTCGTCCAGATACCTGGCGCCGAGCGGCAGCGAGTAGCGCGTCCCGAGCTTGAAGATGTTGCCGACCTCGATCGCCGGCTCGATCCGGATCGCGCTGCCGTTGACCGTGTCGCCGGCCACCACCGTGCGGACGTCGACCCGCTCGTACGGGAAGTCGCGGCCCGGCTCGACGCCCGCGCAGGTGGGCGTCCGGCTCGTTCGCGCCGGCCACGTAGCCGCCCGTCGCCGACGCCGGCGTCGAGCAGGATCGGCATCTGTGCGCCCACCGGGCCGATGTAGCCGGGCGGGCCCGAGCCGCGCCGCGACCTCGTCGGGATGGGCGGGACGGAAGTCGGCCCTGAGCGCGTTGGCGAGCTTGATCTCGTTGACCCGGTGATCGCCTCGGAGCGACCACGAGCTTCATCGCGTCGCCGTCGACGATCACCGGAAAGGCCTTGAGCAGCGCGCCCGCCGGGACCGCGAGCGCGGTCGCGACCGCATCGATCGTGGTCATCCCGGGCGTGGACACGAGCTCGGGCCGCTCGAGCGGCGGCTCGAGCGCGACCGGCTGGGGCTCGGCGCTCGCCACCTCGACGTTGGCGGCGTAGCCGTCGGCCACGACGACCTCGTTCTCCCCCGCGGGACAGGGCGCCATGTACTCGTGCGCGCCGCTGCCGCCCATCATCCCGACGTCCGCCTCGACCCGGTACCACTCGAGGCCGCAGCGGTCCATCATCCGGTCGTAGGCGACGACGTGCTTCTGGTACGCCACCTCGAGACCCTCCGGGTCGCGGTCGAACGTGTAGGAGTCCTTCATGATGAACTCGCGGGTCCGCAGGACGCCGGCGCGCGGGCCGCGGCTCGTCGCGCTCCTTGACCTGGAAGTGGTAGAGGATCAGCGGCAGGTCGCGGTAGGACCTCACGGCGGCGGCGACGTGGCTGGTGACGACCTCCTCGTGGGTCATCGCGAGCACCAGGTCGGCGCCTCGGCGGTCCTTGAGCTTGAACAGCTCGTCGATGTCGTACCGCCCGGTGCGCCGCCACGGCTCGGCCGGCTGGAGCACCGGCATCAGCATCTCCTGGCCGCCGATCGCGTTCATCTCCTCGCGAACGATCTGCACGATCCGCTGCTGCGACGCGCCAGCCGGCGGGCAGCCAGCTCCAGAAGCCCGAGCCGACCTGCCGGATCAGGCCGGCGCGCACCATCAGCTTGTGCGAGAGCGCCTCCGCGTCGGCCGGCGGCTCGCGCTCGGTCGGCAGGAAGTACGTGGACAGACGCGTCATGACAACGCGCAGCGTACCCGGGCGTGATAGAAGGAGGACGTCCCGAAGACCCTTATGCAAGGAGCAAGCGATGGCCTACGAAGTTCCGCCGCTGCCGTACGACTACAACGCGCTCGAGCCGACGATCGACGAGCAGACGATGCACCTGCACCACGACAAGCACCACCAGGCCTACGTGACCGCCGCCAACGGGCTGCTCGAGGGCACCGAATGGGCCGACAAGCCGGTCGAGGAGGTCCTGAAGAACCTCGGCTCGCTGCCGAGCGACAAGCAGGCCGGCGTGCGCAACCAGGCCGGCGGCCATTGCAACCACTCGCTGTTCTGGGAGTGGATGTCGCCGAACGGCGGCGGCGAGCCCGACGGCGACCTGCGGGCGGCGATCGACGCGGCGTTCGGATCGTTCGACGACTTCAAGGCGCAAGTTCAAGGACAACGGCGTCAAGCGGTTCGGCTCGGGTTGGACGTGGCTGGTGCACGACGGCTCGGGGCTCGCGCTCCTCTCCACCGCCAACCAGGACAGCCCGATCTCGGACGGCAAGACCCCGCTGCTCGGCAACGACGTGTGGGAGCACGCCTACTACCTGACCTACAACAACCGCCGCCCGGACTACCTCGACGCGTGGTGGAACGTCGTCAACTGGGCCAAGGTGGCCGAGGGGTACGCCGCAGTGAGCTGAGCGGTTCGCTGTAGCCGGCTCGAGAAACCGGAATATACGGCCGGTTTCTCGAGCCCCCTTTGTGGGGCCTCGCTGCGCTCGGCGTCCGTGGGGCCGGGCGAGCCCGTCCGGACCGGGTGGTCAGGCCCGCGTGAAGCGACGGCCCGCGACCGGTGAGGCTTCCTCGTCGAGCCGTGCGGCCGCCGCCTCCATGGCCGCGATGCGCTCTGGCGTCATCGCGGTCGCGTCCTCGTTCTCGGCCAGCCACTCGCGCGGCCTCGGCGGCGTCGCGTCTCGTCGCGGAGACCTTCTTGCCGGCCGCGTAGTACTTGTCGATCTCGACGAACAGCTCGTCGACCAGGTCCTCGGTCCGCACCTTCTTGATCGGCTCGCCGCGCGAGTAGATCATCCCCATGTCCTTGGCGCCGGTGATCCCGAAGTCGGCGTGACGGGCCTCGCCGATGCCGTTGACCGCGCAGCCGAGCACGGACACCTCGATCGGATCGTCGTAGTCGGCGAGGCGGCGCTCGACCTCCGCGACGACCGAGTCCATGTCGAACTGAAGGCGCCCGCACGTCGGGCAGGCGATCAGCACGGGGCCGCGCTCGCGCAGCTTCAGGGCCTTGAGGATCTCCCACGCGACCTTGACCTCCTCCTCGGCGTGGAAGGTCGAGAGCGAGATCCGGATCGTGTCGCCGATCCCGTCGGCCAGCAGCGTCCCGAGCCCGACGGCGGACTTCAGCGAGCCCGACCACTTCGTGCCCGGCCTCGGTGATCCCCAGGTGCAGCGGATACGGGATCCGCTCGGACAGCAGCCGGTTCGACGCGATCGTGTTCGGCACGTTCGTCGACTTCATCGAGACCTTGAAGTTCGTGAACTCGAGCCGCTCCATCAGCTCGACGAACTCGACCGCGGCGGTGACGAGCGCCTCCACCGGGTTCTCGTACTCGAGCTCGCGCAGGTGCGCGGGGAGTGAGCCCGAGTTGACCCCGATCCGCAGCGGCGTTCCGAGCTCGCTCGCACGCTTGGTCACGAGCGCGACCTTGTCGGGCCCACCGATGTTGCCCGGGTTCAGCCGCACGCAGTGCGCGCCGGCATCGAGGGCCTTCAAGGCCAGCGTGTAGTTGAAGTGGATGTCGGCGATCACCGGGATCGGCGAGTCGCGGACGATCGTCCCGAGCGCCTCGACGTCCTGGTCGCGCGGGACCGCGACGCGCACGATGTCGGCGCCTGCCTCGGCGACCCGCCGGATCTGGTCCATCGTCGCCGTCAGATCGGCCGTCTCGGTCTTGGTCATCGTCTGAACCGCGACCGGCGCGCCGCCCCCGATCGGGACCGCGCCCACGTGGATCTGGCGCTCTGAAGGCACATGGCCAGTGTAGAGGTGGCGCATTCGCAGTATGTGAACGCTCGGTTCGTCTGACGCGCCAGCTAGCCTCGATCGAGTGCCGGTGCGCGATCCAGCGAGGCGCCGGCGTGCCGGGCAGGACTTTGCAGCGCCCACGATCGCTGCGCAACTTCGGAGGACCCGAGTAGTTGTCTCCTTACGTGTCAAAAATCAGACGTCATCTCTCCATAGCCGCAGTTCTCCTGGGCGTGGCGGCGATCAGCGCCGCTCCCGCCGCCGCCTCGACCACCCAGGTGTCGGTGTTCCAGGCCGACGGCCAGGTGCTGGGCAATCCCGGCGCAACGCTCCAGACGCTCCGTGACCTGGGCGTCGGCATGATCCGGGTCAACGTGACCTGGAACGCGATCGCGCCCTCGGCGCTGTCGACCCACCGCCCGAAGGGCTTCAACGCCGCCGATCCAGCGGCTTATCCAGCCGGCGGATGGGCGCCGTACGACGCGTTCGTGCGCACCGCCGCGGCCGATCACATCGCGGTCGACTTCACGCTCAACGGGCCCGCGCCGCTGTGGGCGACCGGCTCGGGCGCGCCGAAAGGAACCACCGGCTACTTCCGGGCTGACTGGGAGCCGTCGGCGAAGGAGTACGGATCGTTCGTCAGGGCCGTCGGCACCCGCTACAACGGGTCGTACAAGCCGAGCGGCTCGGCCGCCGCGCTGCCGCGCGTGAGCTTCTGGTCGATCTGGAACGAGCCGAACTACGGCTACGACATCGCTCCCCAGGGGACTGGGCCGCACCAGTCGATCCCGAACAGCCCGCATATCTACCGAGACCTGCTGAACGCGGCCTGGGGCTCGCTGAACGCCACCGGCCACACGACCCGGAGGGACAAGATCCTGTTCGGCGAGGTGACGCCGCACGGCAACAACGTTTTTGGCGTGTTCGCCAACATGAAGCCGCTGATCTTCCTGCGGTCCCTGTACTGCGTGGATTCGAACTACCACCAGCTACGCGGCTCGGCCGCCAGGGCGCAGGGCTGCCCGACGACGGCGGCCGGCTCGCGCAGCTTCCGCACGCAGAATCCGGCGCTGTTCGCGCCAGCGGGTTCGCCGCCCACCCCTACGAGGAGGCGTCGGCGCCGAACAAGCCGACCCACCTGTGCGGGAAGAACCTGTGCGCCGGGGCGCCCAGCGACCCCGACTTCGCGGACCTGCCGGAGCTCCCGCGGCTCGAGCACACGCTCGATCGCCTCAACGGGATCTACGGATCGCACGCGCATTTCCCGGTGTGGAGCACCGAGTACGGCTTCCGGACGCGGCCGCCCGACCCGCACGAGGGCGTCAGCCAGGCGACCGCCGCGCTGTACATGAACTGGGCCGAGTATCTGAGCTACAAGCAGTCGCGGCTGTTCAGCTACTCGCAGTACGCGCTGATCGACGCACCCCCGCCGGCATACTTCGACACCGGTCTGCTCAACCCGAACGGGACGCAGAAGCCGGGGTACGCGGCGTACCGGATGCCGCTGTTCCTGCCGGTTACCTCGACCAGGAAGGGTCGCAAGCTCGAGGTCTGGGGTGACGTCCGCCCGGCGTCTTTCGCCAAGATGGACACCGGACACGCGCAGACCGTGCTCGTCCAGTTCCAGGCGGGCTCGAAGGGCGCGTTCACGACGGTCGCGACCGTCCCGGTCAACAACGCACGCGGTTATTTCGACACCCACGCCGCGTTCCCGAGCAGTGGCACGGTTCGGCTGGCGTGGACCTACCCGGCAGGGGACCCGCTGCTGAGCGGCGGGACGGTGTTCAGCCGGACGGTCAAGATCGCCGTCAACTAGGTCGATCAGATCCGGGCGCGGTCAGGCGCTTTATTGGGGCGTCGCCCCCCCTGACCCGCCCGGATCGCCCGGTCGCCGCCCGGATCGTCTGGGCCGGCCGGATCGTCTGGGCCGGCCGGATCGCCCTGGTCCCCGGAGGAGCCCGAATCCGGCGGACCGCCGCCGGCCCGGCTTCGCCGGATCGCGATCGCGCCGAACGTCAGCGCCGCGAGCACGAGCACCACTATGATCACGATCAGCGGGGTGGGCAGGACGGACCCGCTCGAGCTCGTAGTGGCAGTTCCGGTCCCCGAGCCGCTCGTCCCGAGCTCGGCGAACAACTGCTTCTGGATCACGTCATAGCAGTCCGTGTACTCGCGGACGTCCGCCGGCATGGTCGCGAGGGCGGTGCGCAGCGTGCTCGCCGAGTACTGAGCGGTCAGGCGCCCGTTGTTGTTGCAGTCGGAGATCGCCTCGGTGGCGGTGCCACCCGACGCCGCAGCAGCGACCGACGTCGCGGCCGCGAACATCGCGCAGACCAGCGCAAGCGTGGTGATCAGCCCTCGCCTCATCGCGCGAAGCTTATGCGGAAACCGCTCCATAGAGCCGCATCAACCCCTCGTAGAACCGGTCCTCGCCGAATCGCTCGCGCGCTCGCGCAAGGGCGCCGGCCCCGCGTGCCGATCGCAGGCTCGGGTCGTTCCAGAGCGCTGACAGCGCGCCCGTCCACGCCACCGGATCGTTCGCCGGCAGCACCGACTCCTCGCCGGCGAGCTCAGGCAACCCGCCCCGGTCCGACGCGAGCACGGGCACGCCGGCCGCGAGTGCCTCGAGCACGGAATAGGGACACGGCTCCTCCCAGCGCGAGGGAGCGAGCGCGACCGCGGCGCGCCGACGGAGGTCCGCGAGGGCTGCCTGTGAGACGAGCCCCGCGAACCTCACGTCAGCGCCGGCCGCCAGCCCCCTCAGGCGTTGCTCGTCCGGACCGGACCCGGCGATCACGAGCGGGACACCCCCGGCGCGCGCGGCGGCGATCGCGGTGTCGAACCCCTTTTCCTCGGTCAGCCGCCCCGCAACGAGCGCGAACTCTCCCGCGCCGGCGCTCGATTCGGACGCGAACGCGTCGTTTGGCATGAAGTTCGGCAACGTGGCAGTTAACGAGGACGGTAGTCCCAAGTCGCGCAGACGGGCGGCCGTCGACTCGCTGACTGCCACGAACTGGTCGACGTGCTCGAACAGGCGAGGCTGCTGGCGATGCAGGCCGGCGGCGTACACGGCCGCCTCGGGCAGCGACCCCCGGCAACGCAGGCGCAGGCCGGGGAGCGTGCTCCCGCCCCGGCAGCGGAAGCACGGCGCGCCGAGTCACGGTAGGCGATGCCGATCGCGCAGAACAGCCGGAAGTTGTGGAGATGGAGCACGGTTCGGGCACCCTCGGCCTTTGCCGCCGCAAGCGCTCGCCAGCCGAGGGTCGGGTGGAGGTTGTGCGCGTGCACGACGTCCGCGCGCAGCCGGCGTACCGCCGCACCGATCTCGCCCGCGTCGAGCCCACCCGAGAGCAGGCCGAGCGTCGCCCGCCGGCGTCCGATCGCCCCGCTCGAGCGCTCGAGTACCTCGACGTCGTGCCCGCGCCGGGCTAAGCAGCGCGGCGATCTCGGCGACCGCTCGCTCCTCGCCACCGGCCGTCCGGTAGCGGTTGTGCAGCAGCAGGATCACTCAGCGCGCGGAGCTCGGACTCTGGACGAGCACTGCCGCTCCGAGTACTGGAGGGGCGAGGAGCGATCCGGCCCTGGCGGCGATCTCAGCCCTGGACAGGTCCTCGGGGTTGTCGATCGAGAAGCGATCGACGACGAAGTCGTCGACTGGCTTCGTCGAGATCAGCCGCACCCCGGCGGGCAGCGGCCGTGCGCGCGTCTGCCACGGGTAGCCGACGACGTCGACCTCGCCCACCCTCACGGCGCCGGTCGGGGGCTCGCTCCACGGGACGCCGGGAAGGTACGTCGCGAGCGGATCGGTGGCGAGCGATCCCTCGTTGGCGACGATCGCGCGCGGGCCGGTCGCGGTGCCGAGCGCCTTGGCCACGCCGCGCCAGTCGGGGCGCTGGTACTGCGGGTTACCGTTCACCTTGACCTGTGCGTACACGAAGCTCGCGAGCAGGATCGTGGCCAACACCGCTCCGGCCACCCGAGCACGGCGGCGCCGTGCACGCCGCGGCGACCACGATCGCCAGCGGGATCCACGCCGGCATCAGCGCACGAGGTATGTAGTAGTCCTCTCCGAGCAGCGCGAGCACGAGCGGGACCAGCAGTACGACCGCCGCCAGGGCAGCGGCGGCGCCCGCGCCGCGGAGCTGCCTCGAGTCGGCCCCGAGCACCAGCAGCACGATCACCGCCCCGGCCAGCACGGCGGCGCCGAGCAGCCCGTAGCGCACGGCCGGGCTCTCATATAAGTTGCCGAGCCCGAACGCCACCGGAACCTGCTGGACCCTGGTGCTCAGCTGCGTCCCGCTGATGAAGCCGAGCAGTGACTTCGACGCCTGTGAGAACGAGAGCGGCAGCAGCGCCAGCTGCACGACGGCCACCGTGCCGGCCGCGATCGCGACGGCTCGGTCGCGGATGACCCAGAGCAGCCACAGCGCCTCGGGCGCGATGAGGAAGCCGGCGAAGAAATGAGTCAGCACCGCCATCGCCGAGAACAGCGCCCACAACGCGATGTTCGGCCTCGAGGGGTTCCGCCAGGCTCGGGCGAAGTACAGGAGCGACGCGCCGCACAGGGCCGCCAGCAGCATGTACTCCCTCGCCTCCTGCGAGTACCAGATCATGAACGGGCTGAGCGCCGTGAACGCGGCCGCGACGACGCCGGCGCGGCGCGAGACGAGCTCACGACCACACAGGTAGGCGAGCAGGACCACGGCCGTCCCGGCGAGCGCCGAGAGCGCGCGCAGGCCGACCTCGCCGGTCCCGAACACGCGCGCCCAAAGCCATCCGAGCACGAAGTACAGGGGCGGGTTCGTCTCGTGGACGACCAATGAGCTCCACATCGAACCGAACGACAGGTGCAGCTCGTGAGCGGCCTGAGCCTCGTCGAACCAGTAGCTCTGGGCGCCCAGCGTTGCGAATCGAATCGCCGCGCCGACCCCGACGATGCCCGCGACCAGCCATGCCTCTGCCGTACCGCTTGCTACCCTCAGCGCCCTGGAGGTCCGGGCCGCGACTGCGGCGTCCGAGCGGGCCGGGACAAGCATCCGCGCGCATTGTAGAGCCGGGCCCCGCGGTGGCCCTCCGCCGCCGAGAGACCTTGCAGCTGATCGCGCGACCGTTTTGATACGAACTCTGGCGCCCACTCTCACCCGGTTTGCGTGCAAGACGCGGGCGCTGGCCCTGCTCGGTGGGGCCACGATCGCGCTGCTCGCCGGGGGGTGCGGCGGCGGCGGCGGTCGCGCGCAGGCTCCGCCCCAGGCACCGAGAACCGGCCCATTGGAGACGATCTTCGAAGCGCAGCAGCAACTGACCGTGGATCCCGGGCCGACGCTGGACCTGCTGCAGCGGCTCGGTGTCGACGATGTCAAGGTGTTCATGCCGTGGGGGCCATTGACCCCCGACCCGCTCTCGCGGACCCGCCCGAAAGGCTTCGATGCGGCCTCGCCGGCCGCGTACCCCGTGGCCGGATGGGCCCCGTATGACGCGATCGTGCGCGCCGCCGCGCAGCGCGGGATCGGCGTCGACTTCGCGCTCGAGGCGCCCGCGCCGCTTTGGGCGACCGCTGCCGGCGTCCCAGCCGGGACTTCGCCGGGCTTCGTCGGCGCATGGGAGCCCTCGGCCAAGGAGTACGGCCTGTTCGTCGAGGCGGTGGCGAGGCGGTACACAGGCGAGTTCAAGCCGGCGGGCGCGAGCATCCCTCTGCCGCGGGTGAGGTTCTGGTCGATCTGGAACGAGCCGAACTACGGGCAGCAACTCGCGCCGCAGGCGGTCGACAACTCGCAAGTCGAGATCTCGCCGATCTTCTACCGGCAGTTGCTCGACGCCGCATGGAGCGCCTTCCAGCAGACAGGCCACGGAGACGACAAGATCCTGATCGGTGAGCTCGCCCCGCGTGGCCAGACCACCGGCGGCCTACCCGGAAACTTCTCCGGGATGGTGCCGTTGCGGTTCATTCGCGCCCTTTACTGCGTGGACAAATCACTGCATCCGTTGCGCGGGACCGACGCCACCCTTCGCGGCTGCCCGGCGACCGCCGCGGCATCGAAGGCGTTCCCGGGCGAGCACCCAGGGCTGTTTCACGCCGCCGGGTTCGCCATCCACCCGTACCCTCAGGGTCAGGTGGCGCCCAACGTCGCCACGCCCGGTCAGCCCGACTACGCCGATCTGCCGCAGTTGGGGAGCTTGCAGCAGACGCTGGACGGCGCGATCGAGGCATACGGCTTGAGCACGCGGTTCCCGATCTACGACACCGAGTTCGGTTACCAGACGGACCCGCCGGAGAAGATCGCCCGGGCCATCCCCCCGAAGCAGGCGGCCTACTACATGAACTGGGCCGAGTACCTAAGCTGGCGCGATCCCCGGATCGCTTCGTGGGATCAGTACCTGTTGACCGATCCGCCGCCGCCGAGCAACTTCGATACCGGGATCGCGTTCGCGGACGGGACACCGAAGGTGCCGATGTACGACGCGTTCCGGATGCCCGTGTATCTCCCCTCGGCGACGGGCAGGAAGGGCCATGCGCTCGAGGTGTGGGGCTGCGTCCGGCCGGCGCATGACGCGGGGCTTCGCACGCACAAGCCGCAGATTGTTCTGATCCAGTTCAAACCGGCGAGTGGTGGCGCGTTCAAGACGATCACGAGCGTCACGATCACCGACAACGACGGCTATTTCGACACGCGCGTCACGTTCCCGTCGACGGGCTCGGTGCGGACGTCGTGGTCGTACCCGGGCGGCCAGCAAGTCCACAGCCGCGTTTCTCCAGTCACGGTTCACTGACGCGCGACGCGCAACTTCGCCTGAGTGGGCCTGTTGTCTTCTCCAGTGCAACTCGTGACGCGAGGGCGGACTGCGATGTCGGTGGCGGCGACGGCGGTGGGAGTGATGTTCATCCACCTGCCCTTTCCCGCGAGCGCGGTCGCGCAGACCAATCAGCTCGAGATGTTCCAGGACGATACGCGGATGCTCAGCCAGCCTGGCCCGACGCTCGCGACGCTCCGCCAGCTCGGGGTCGGCGTCGTGCGCGTTTCGCTTCAGTGGAGCGCGGTTGCGCCGGCTGCGCGACCGCAGGGCTTCAAGGCGGACGATCCGGCGTCGTATCCGGCCTCGCGCTGGAGCATCTATGACCAGGTCGTGCTCGACGCGCAGGAGGACGGGATCGCCGTCGACTTCTCGGTCTCGGGCGGCGCGCCTCCTGTGGGCCGCCGGCGGTGGCCAGCCGGCGCCCGGCCATTTCGGCGAATGGAGGCCGTCCGCCGCGGCCTTTCGCGCGTTCGTAAAGGCGGTCGGCACGCGCTACAGCGGCAACTACGACCCGACGCAGGGTGAGACCGTTCCCGGAAGCCCGGGCGAGCTGCCGCGAGTGAGCTTCTGGGAGCTCTGGAACGAGCCGAACTTCGGGCAGGACCTCGCGCCACAGGCGGTTAAGGGGTCGATCGTGCCGACGGCTCCGTTGGCCTACAGGCGCCTCCTGGACGCCGGCTGGACCGCGCTGCAGGCCACCGGCCACGGCGCGGGACACAATCGTGATCGGCAACCTTGCCGCCCGCGGACAGTACGCGAAGGGACGCCGCGGCGCCCCGCAGGGGCTCCCGGGCAGTTTCGGAGAGGCCAAGCCGATGCAGTTCATCCGCACGCTCTACTGCGTCAGCTCCTCTTACCAGCAACTCCGCGGCGCCGCGGCGGCGGCCGTCGGCTGCCCGACGACCGCGGCCGGCTCGCGGCGGTTCCGCTCCGCGCATCCCGCGCTGTTCGGAGCGTCCGGCTTCGGCGCCCACCCTTATCCCGTGAACCTCCCGCCGACCGAAACGACCTCGACGGATCCGGACTTCACCGAGTTCAGTGAACTACCGCGGCTTGCCGGCACGCTCGACCGCTTGCAGCACATCTATGGCTCGGGCAGGCGCTTCCCGATCTACAACACCGAGTACGGCTACATCACGAACCCGCCGAACAACAGCGCGAGTCATTTCGTCTCGCCCGCCACCTCCGCCCAGTACATCAACTGGGCCGAGTATCTGTCCTGGCGCAACCGCCGGATCGCCTCGGCGATGCAGTACCTCCTGTACGACCCCAACCCGCGCCGCGCGCCCGAGTTCGGGGGCTTTGCCAGCGGCTTGATCCTGTACAGCGGCACGCAAAAGCCTGGCTACAACGCTTACCGCATGCCGCTGTTCCTGCCGAGCACGTCGGCGCGAGGCGGACGGAGCCTCGAGGTGTGGGGATGCGTCCGGCCGGCGCATTTCGCGAGCGTCGACACGGGCGGGATGCCCCAGCAGGTTCAGATCCAGTTCAGGAGCGCATCGCACGGAGCGTTTACCGCGCTGCGAACCGTGACGGTCACGAATGCGCGCGGATACTTCGACGTACGCATCGCCTTCCCCACGAGCGGGTCGGTCAGGCTGGCCTGGTCCTATCCACCGAACGACCCGCTGCTGACGCCGAGCCTTTCTGATCCGGGCGCGCCGGACACCGTCTACAGTCGCGTCGTGAAGGTGACGGTCCGTTAGATGGCGAGATGGGGCGGGCTTGCGGGCCAGGGCGCTGCTTGGAACCGCGCTGGTGGCTGCGATGCTGACCGCGATGGCGGCGAGCCCGGCAATGGCATCGTCCACGCAAGTCTCGATCCTCGAGGATGACAACCAGATCCAGGCGGACCCCGCCGGCACGCTCGAGCGGCTGCGAGTGCTCGGGGCCGACGTCGTGCGCGTTGCGATGCAGTGGCAGCTGGTCGCCCCGAGCCCGAACGGGAGGCGGGCGCCGCGCCACTTCGACGCCTCGGACCCGGCCGCGTATCCCGCGGCGAAATGGAAGGTGTGGGACGAGATCGTCACCGCCGCGCACCGCGACGGGATCGCGGTCGACTTCGATCTGATGGGAGGCGCCCCGCGATGGGCGCTCGGGCGAGGACGCCCGGCCGGGAACAGCAACCCGAACTGGGAGCCGTCCGCAAGTGAGTTCGGGGCGTTCGTACAAGCGGTGGCGACCAGGTACAGCGGCGATTATGACCCGGGCTCGGGCACCGTCGCGCCCGGGGACGACCGCGACCTTCCCCGGGTCAGCTTCTGGTCGGTCTGGAACGAGCCCAACTACGGACCGAGCCTCGCGCCGCAAGGCGTTCCGGGGGTTCTGCAGATCGAGAACAGCCCGAGGATGTACCGCAGGCTGCTGGACGCGGCCTGGAGCGCACTCGTGGCCACCGGGCACACGCCGTCGACCGACACGGTTCTGTTCGGCGAGCTCGCGCCCCGCGGCCAGAAACGCTGGGGCGTGTTCTCCGGGATGACGCCGCTGGCGTTCCTGCGGGCGCTGTACTGCGTCGACTCGCGCTACCACCAGCTCCGGGGCGGCGCCGCCCGAGCCAGAGGCTGCCCGACGACCGCGGCGGGCTCTCGGCGCTTTCGCGGACAGCACCCGGCGCTGTTCGCGGCCAACGGGGTCTCAGACCATGCGTATATGCGGTGGTACGCCCCGAACCACGAGCCCAATCCCGACCCCACCAACCGACTGTCGACGGCCGACTACAGCTCGCTTGCCGTGATCGGTCACCTGACCTCGGCGCTCGACCGGCTTCAGCGCGCGTACGGCTCGCACAAGCAGCTTCCGGTCTACGACACCGAGTTCGGCTACATCACGAGCCCGCCGAAGCGCAGCCCCGAGCCAGGATCGCGCGGGAAGGTGGTGTACCTCTCGCCGGCGAAGGCGGCCGCATACATGAACTGGGCCGAGTACCTCAGCTGGCGGAACCGTCGCGTCTCCTCGTACGCGCAGTACCCGCTCCAGGACCCCGAACGCCCGGCCCGGTCGAACGACTGGGGCGGCTTCGCGAGCGGGCTGCTGAGCTGGGACGGGGTTCCCAAGCCGACATACGATGCGTGGCGGCTCCCGATGTACCTCCCGGCCACGACCGCGCGAGCCGGCCAGCAGCTCCAAGTTTGGGGATGCGTACGGCCGGCGCAGTTTGGCGTGCTCGATACCGCGGGCCCGCAGACGGCAGAGATCCAGTTCGCACCGACGGCGTCCGGGCCGTTCACGACGATCCAGACCGTGACCATCACGAACGCGGCCAACTGCTACTTCGAGACGGAGGTCACGTTCCCGTCGACCGGAACGGTCAGGATCAGCTACAGCTATCCACTGGCCGACGCCCTGCTGGCGGCCGACCGCGACGACATCGAGAGCCGGGCCGTGAAGGTGACGGTGCGCTAGATGCTGTCGCGACTTCTGAGGTTTGCCGCGCTCGCGGCGGTGATCTCGGCCGCCGTGCTCGCCGCCGCGCCCGGCGCAGCGAGCGCCTCGACCAACCAGGTGTCGATCATCCAGGACTCGACCCGGAGCCTTTCGGACCCGGTGGGGACCATGAGCACGTTCCGCGCGCTCGGGGTGAGAATGGTTCGCATCGTCGTCGTGTGGGCGCAGATCGCGCCGAACTACCGCTCCCGGACGCCGCCGGCCGGCTTCAACGCGTCCGATCCGGCCGACTACCCGCAGGCGAACTGGGCACCGTACGACGCAGATGGTCGAGCTCGCCCACCAGAACGGGATCGCGGTCGACCTGACGCTCAGCGGAGGCGCGCCCCGCTGGGCCGAGGGGGCGGGGATCCCACCCGCGGCGCTCGACAACCAGTTCTGGGCGTGGCGCCCGTCGGCGAGGGAGTTCGGGCAGTTCGCGCGTGCCGCGGCGACGCGCTACAGCGGCACGTACGTGCCGACCGGGACAGACCTCGCCGCTCCCGCGGGTGAGCTTCTGGGCGATCTGGAACGAGCCCAACTTCGGCGAGGACCTCGGGCCGCAGGCGATCAACGGGTCGACCGTGTCGGTGGCGCCCGCGATGTACCGGGCCATGGCCAGCCGGATGTGGAAAGCGCTTCAGGCGACCGGCCACGGGCACGACACGATCATCATCGGCGAATTAGCGCCCCGCGGGCTGAGCGGCCGCGGCACTGCCACGCACCCGCAGGGACTGCCCGGAAACTTCGGGCAGACCAAGCCGCTCCAATTCCTGCGCACGCTGTACTGCGTGGACTCTTCCTACCGCCAGCTCCGGGGGCGCCTGGCCACGGCGGAGGGATGCCCCGCCGACCGCCGCCGGCTCTCGCAGCTTCCGGCGGCTGAACCCGGCGCTGTTCAACGCGAGCGGGTTCGCGGACCACCCCTACCCGGACAACGAGCCACCGACGAGCGAGCGCTCGCGCGACCCAGACATCGCGCCGTTCCCGCGGCTGCCGAACCTCGAGCATGCGCTCGATCGCGTGCAGCGAATCTACGGGTCGCACCGCCGCCTGGCGATCTACAACACCGAGTACGGCTACATCACGCATCCGCCGAACCTCGACGATTTCGTCTCGCCGGCGACCGCCGCGTACTACATCAACTGGGCCGAGTACCTGAGCTGGAAGCAGCCGCGCGTCGCCAGCACCATGCAGTACCTGCTGTACGACCCGGTGCTGAACGGCGTCATCCCGGGGGACGGCGGCTTCACCAGCGGCCTGCTGTACGTCGAACGGCAAGGCCAAGCCGGGTTACGCCGCCTACCGCCTGCCGCTGTACCTGCCGGTCACCTCGTCGCGCCGGGGCCGGTCGCTCGAGGTGTGGGGATGCGTGCGGCCCGCGCGCTACGCGATGCTCGACACCGGGCAGCGCCAGACGGCGGAGATCCAGTTCGCGCGCGGCTCGTCCCGCACGTTCACGACGCTACGGACCGTGGCGTTCGCCAACCCGAGCAACTGCTACTTCGACGTGCGGATGAGCTTCCCGGGGAGCGGCACGGTCAGGCTGGCCTACACGTATCCGGACGACCCGCTCGTGCTGTCCCCATCCGGGCTCGGCGGCTCGACCGTGTACAGCCGCTCGGTCGCGATCAGGCTCGGCTAGAGGACGCCAGAGCGGTCGGTGCGCGGACCGCATCACCCGTTCTCGGGCTAGTCGGAGTACATCGCGTCGATCTCGGCCGCGTACTTGGCCGCGATCGGGCGGCGCTTGAGCTTCATCGTCGGCGTCAGCTCGTCGCCGCCGGGGAGCCAGTCGCCCGGGACGATCGTGAACTTCTTGATCTGCTCGACCCGGGACGAGGTGCTCGTTGGCCTGCTCGATCGCGCTGCTGCACCGCGGCGTCGACCTGCTCGTCGTCGGCGAGGTCCTCGAGCGTCGTCGCCTCGATGCCCTGCTGCGCGGCCCACTGCGGCGCGATAGTCGGCGTCGAGCACGATCAGCGCGGTGTTGTAGCGCCGGCCGTCGCCGATGCAGACCGCCTGCCCGATCAGCGGGCTCGCCGACTTGAGCTTGGCCTCGATGTTCGCCGGCGACATGTTCTTGCCGGCGGCGTTGATGATGATCTCCTTCTTGCGGTCGACGATCCGCAGGAAGCCGTCCTCGTCGATCGCGCCGATGTCGCCGGTGTGGAGCCAGCCGTCGGAGTCGAGCGCCTCGGCCGTCTTGTCCGGCGCGTTGCGGTAGCCCGGCATCACGCACCCGCCGCGCACGAGCAGCTCGCCGTCGTCGGCGATCTTGATCTCGACGCCCGGCTCAGGCGGCCCGACCGTGCCGATCCTGACCTCCCCGGGGCGGTTGCACGTTCCGCGCCGCACGTCTCGGACATGCCCCACAGCTCGGCCAGCTCGATCCCGAGCGCGTGGAAGAACTCGAGCACCTCGACCGGCGTCGGCGCGGCGCCGACGTTGACGGCGATCGCCTGGTCGAGCCCGAGCATCTCGCGCAGCTTCGAGAACATCTGCTCGTCGGCCTGCGGCGACCTTCGCCTCGAGCTCGGCGGGCACCGGCTCGCCGCGCTGCCGGAGCCGCACGCGCTCGATCGCCGCCTCGACCGCCTCCTGGACCGGACGGCGCTGCTCCTCGGGCTGGGCCGCCTGCATCGTCTCGAGCCCGGCCTTGAGCTTCTCCCAGATCCGCGGGACCGCGAAGAACCAGGTGGGCCGGACCTGGGGCAGGTAGGAGAGGATCTCGCGCGGGTTCGGGCAGCACGTGATCGTGCCGGCGTAGATGACCGGGATGTAGTGGTGGGCCATCCGCTCGGCGATGTGCGCGGCGGGCAGCCACGAGATCACCTTCGACGCCGGGGTCGAACTTGATGACCTCCTCGACCGCCCTGGCGCCGGACATGACGTTGTGGTGGGAGAGCTGCACGCCCTTGGGCGGCCCGGTCGTGCCCGAGGTGTAGATCAGCGTCACGAGGTCGTCGGGACCGACCGTCGCCGGCGCTCTGGCCGGGATCGAAGCCGCGGGTTCGAGCCCTCGACGCTCGGCGAGCGAGACGGTGCCCTCGCCGGCCTCGCCGTCGACGACGATCACGTGCTCGAGCCCCGGCAGCTCCTTGCGCGCCTCGAGCATCGGGGCGAGATGACGCCTGCTCGACGACCGCCACCTTCGACCCGGCGTCGTCGATCAGGTACTGGATCTCGTGCGGGCGGATAGGTCAGGTAGATCGAGAACGGCGTCGCGCCGAGCATCGCCGCCGCGAGGTCGACGATGTGGAACTCCGGGCGGTTGCCGAGCATGATCGCGACCGTGTCGCCGCGGCCGACGCCGAGCTTGCGCCAGGCCGCCGGCCACGTCCTCGACGCGGCGGAGCAGCTCCGACCAGGTGAGCGAGACGGCGTCGTCGACGGTCCGGACCGCGACGATCTCGGGATGGTTGGCCGCGGTGCGCCGCAGCGCCTCCGTCAACGTCGGGGCGTCAACCGCTCGCCCCACCGCCGGCGAGATCGTGCTGCTCTCCATGCTCCTGCTCCTCCACCCTCGGGCTCGTGCTGTTCGCGGCGTAACGGTATCAGCGGGCGCGGACTGCTCGCTACCGGCGGAGCCGTCAGTGGAGCCCGAGCCGGGCCGGACAGCGTCGAGATGTCGTTCGTGAAGCCGATCACGAACACCAGCAGGATCAGGACGAAGCCGACCACGCCGGCGCGTTCCATGACCTCGAACGGGATGCGCTTGCCCCTGACCTTCTCCGCCACCGCCCAGAACACGTGGCCGCCGTCGAGCGGCAGGAACGGGAACAGGTTGATGATCGCCAGCGACAGCGAGATCAGGCCGAGCACGTAGAGCGCCTGGGTCGTGCTCGTCGCGAACGACTCCTGGGTGGCGGTGTAGCCGTACACGATGCTGTGGAGCTGCTTTCGCTCCTGCGGCTCGAACAGCCGTCGCGACGACCGAGACGGTCCGGGTCGTGACGTACCACATGTTGCTGCCCGACAGCGACGCTGCCTGCCCGACGCCGATCGGCTGCTGCGTGGTGCCGAACGCGACGCCGAGCAGCGGTCGTCCTCGTCGGCGCTGCTGTAGCGCGGACGGATCAGGAACGTCATGCAGCTGCCCGTCGCGCTTGACGACGACGCGCGCCGGCGTCGCCGCGACGCAGTCGTTGACCTGGGCGCCGGCGCACCGGTGGGTGCCGATCTGGTTGCGGATCGCGTCCTCCGAGCCGCCGACGCCGTCGACCGAGACGACGTGGTCGCCGGGGCGCAGGACGCTCGCGGACGGCGAGCCCGACGAGATCGTCGCGACGTTCGTGGTCGGGACGGCCTGGCCCTGCGAGAGCGCGATCGCCCAGAAGATCACGAACGCGATCAGCAGGTTCACGAACGGGCCGGCGAGGATCACCACGATCCGCTTCCAGACCTTCTGGTTGTAGTAGGCGCGCGGCACGACCTCCGGGGGATCTCCTCGTGCGGGTTCATCCCGGTGATCTTCACGTAGCCGCCCGAGCGGGAACGGGCCGATGCCGTACTCGGTCTCGCCGCGGCGGAACTTGACGAGCAGCGGGCCCATGAACAGCGAGAAGCGCTCGACCCGCATGCCGACGGCCTTGGCGGCCGTGAAGTGGCCCGCCTCGTGCAGGATGATCAGCGCGACGAACCCCAGGAAGGCGAGGACGTAGGACACGCGCTCCAGTGTGGCAGCCGTCCCGATGAGGCTCGTAAGAGCCCGTTCAGCGCCTTGCGCCGGCCTTCGGCGCCGCTGGGCCGGGGTTCGGCGCCGCTACGCGAGCGCCCGCTCGGCCACCAGCTCCCCCGCGACCCGGCGCGCGTCGGCGTCGGCCTCGCCCGAGCGCCTCGAACGAGTGGACCGGCGCGGCGGCAGCAGCTGCGCCAGCGTCTCTTCGATCACCGCGGCGATGTCGAGGAAGCGCAGCCGGCCGCCGAGGAACGCGTGAACCGCGACCTCGTTGGCGGCGTTCATCGTGCACGGCGCCGTGCCGCCCGCCCGCGCGGCGTCCCGGGCGATCCGCACGCAGCTGAACGTCTCCTCGTCGACCGGCTCGAACGTGAGCTCGCCGACCTCGACCAGGTCGAGCGGGCGGACCGGCACGTCGACCCGCTCGGGATGGTGCAGCGCGTACGAGATCGGCACCCGCATGTCCGGGTAGCCCGAGGTGGGCGAGCGTCGCGCCGTCGCACAGCTGAATCAGGCTGTGGACGATCGACTGCCGGTGCACGACGATGTCGATCTGCTCATACGGCGTCCCGAACAGGTGATGGGCCTCGATCAGCTCGAGACCCTTGTTCATCAGCGTCGCCGAGTCGATCGTGATCTTGCCGCCCATCGCCCAGGTCGGGTGCGCGAGCGCCTGCTCGGTGGTGACCTGCTCGAGGTCTCTCCGCCGCATCCCGCGGAACGGGCCGCCCGACGCGGTCAGGATCAAGCGGTCGACCGTTCCCGGACGCTCGGACGCGAGCAGCTGGTGAAGCGCCGAATGCTCGGAGTCGACCGGGATGATCGCGGCGCCGGTCGCCTCCGCGAGCGCGGTCACGAGCTCGCCGCCGACGACCAGCGACTCCTTGTTGGCCAGCGCGAGGTCGATCCCCTCCGCCAAGGCCGCCACCGTCGGCAGCAACCCGGCCGACCCGACGATCGCGTTCAGAACCAGTCGCACTCGCACTCGGTGATCAGCCGCACGACGCCGTCGGGGCCGGCGAGCACGTCTCCCCCGGTCCAGGCCTCGCTCGCCCGCGCGGCGGCGTCGGGATCGGCCACCGCGACCTTCGCCACGCCGTGAGCGCCGGGCCTGCGTCGAGCAGCGGCTCCCACGAGCTGGCGGCGCTCAGCGCCACGACCGTGAGCTCGGGCGAGCGCGAGACCACGTCGAGGGCTTGGCAGCCGATCGACCCGGTCGAGCCGAGAATCGCGAGGCGGCGGGGCACAGCATCCAGTCTAGGGCGGCCCGCCCGGGGCTTCCCGGCCGGGTTGACGCACGGGTCAGTGCCCGACGGCCTGCCAGATGTAGAAGCCGACGACGACCGTGAACAGCGCGGCGTCCAGGCGGTCGAGCGCGCCGCCGTGCGGCCCGAACACGCTGCCCGAGTCCTTGACGCCCGACGTCCCGCTTGACCACGCGACTCGAACAGGTCGCCGAGCGGCCCGATCACCGCGACCGCGACGCCGAGCAGCAGCGCGTTGCCCTGGGTCAGCCAGGTCTGGTACAAGCCGGCGAGGAACACGGCCAGGATCGCCAGCAGCATCCCGCAGAACAGGCCCTCGACGGTCTTATTCGGCGAGACCGACGGCGCCAGCGGCCGCCGTCCGAACAGGCGCCCGCCCGCGTACGCGGCGGTGTCGCCGACGAACGTCCCGACGAGGACGTCGATGAACACGCCGTTGCCGTGCGGCAGCTCGCGCAACAGCTCGGCGTGCGCGAACGCGAACCCGATCCAGTAGATGCCGAGCAGCGTTCCGGCGATCGCCACCGTCGGGCGGCGCCGGTCGCTCACGATCACCCCGAGCAGGACGACCGGGACCGCGGCGACCGCGACCTCGAGCACGCCGCCCTGGTTGCCGGTCCGCGCGACGAGCACCATCACGACGAGAGAGGCAAACCCGACCAGGGCGACCGGCCGCCAGATCGCCAGCAGTCCGTACAGCTCGTGCATGCAGATCAAGCCGGCGGCGATGATGAACAGCGCGAACGGCAGCCCGCCGACATTCGTGAAGATGATCGTCGCGATCGCCAGCGGGATCGCGACCAGGATCCGCGTGAACAGGTCAGAGCGCCGGCGCGGCCTCTTCTCGCGGGTTTCGCGGGCCTGTTGGCGCTGCGCGCGCGACCGCCGTCGGTCCTCGCGCTGCTGTTCGGGGTCCTCGCCCTCCTGCTGGCGGTCGCGGCGCGAGGCCCGAGGCTGCTCGCGGGCGCTCGGGGCCGGCGAGGGCCTTCGCCTCTCCGCGCCGACGGCATCCCTATCGACCTCCGTAGCGGCGGTTGCGCGCGGCGAAATCCTCGAGGCTCTCCTCGAGCGACTCGCGCGAGAAGTCCGGCCACAGCTCGTCGCGGAAAACCCACTCCGAGTACGCCCCCTGCCACAGCAGGTAGTTCGAGATCCGCCGCTCGCCGCTGGTGCGGATGATCAGGTCGGGATCGTGCATGTCGGGCGCGTACAGGTGGGCGCGGAAGTCATCCTCGGTGCCTGAGGTGAAGGTTCGCGCTGCATCGACGATTTCCGCCCTGCCGCCGTAGTTGAACGCCACGAACAGCGTGATCCGGCGGTTCTCCGCGGTCAGCTCCTCGGCCCATGCCATGCGCTCGATCAGCGCCGGCGGGACGGGATCGCTCCGCCGCCCGATGAAGCGCATCCGGACTCCCTCCTCGTGCAGCTCCGGCGTCTCGGCCTCGATCCGCCGCGCCATCATCGCCATCAGACCCTGGACCTCCAGCTGCGGCCGGACCCAGTTCTCGGTCGAGAACGAATACACGGTCAGCTCGTCGATGCCGAGGTCGACGGCATCGCGGAGCCTGGCCTTCACCGCATCGGCGCCGGCCTCGTGCCCGGCGATCGCCGGCAGGCCCGCGGGCCTGCGCCCAACGTCCGTTGCCGTCGGTGATGATCGCGACGTAGCGAGCCCGTCGTTCGCCGGCGTCGTGGGCGGGGTGGGCGGGTCGCCGCTCACCGGGCGTAACCACTCGCTCAGACCTCCAGGATCTCGGCTTCCTTGTGCTTGAGCGCCTCGTCGAGCTCGCCGATCCGCAGATCGGTGACCTTCTGAAGCTCGACCTCGGCACGATGCTCGTCGTCGGAGCCGGCCTCGCCCGCCTCCTTGAGCTCGCGCAGGTCGTGCATGACGTCGCGGCGGACGTTGCGGATCGCCACCCGGCCCTCCTCGGCGATGTGCCGGACGACCTTCACGAGCTGCTTGCGCCTCTCCTCGGTCAGCTCCGGGATCCCGAGCCGGATCAGGTTGCCGTCGTTGTTCGGCGTGAGCCCGACGTCCGACTCGAGGATCGCCCGCTCGATCGCCTTGATCGACGACTTGTCGTACGGCTGGATCGTCAGCAGCCGCGGCTCCGGCGCGGAGATCGTCGCGAGCTGCTTCAGCGGGGTGGCGGTGCCGTAGTAGTCGACTGCGATGCGATCGAGCAGCGCCGGGCTCGCGCGGCCGGTGCGGACCGACCCGAACTCCGTGCGGATCGCCTCCACCGACTTGGTCATCCGCTCCCGCGCATCGGCCAGGAGCTCGTCGATCATGTCCGTGGTCATGTTCTCACCAGCGTCCCCACTCGTTCTCCGGACACTATCTTGTCGATGTTGCGCCCGTCGGCCATGTTGAAGACGATGATCGGGATATTGTTGTCCATACACAGGGCAAACGCGGTCGAATCCATCACCTGGAGCCCGCGGGTCAGCGCGTCCTTGTGCGTGATCTCTGGGATGAACTCGGCGTTCGGGTCGGTCCGCGGATCGGCCGTGTAGACGCCCTCGACCCGGTTCTTCGCCATCAGGATGATCTCGGCGTGCAGCTCGGCCGCGCGGAGCGCGGCGGCCGTGTCGGTGGAGAAGAACGGGTTGCCCGTGCCGGCGGCGAAGATCACGATCCGGCCCTTCTCGAGGTGCCGCATCGCCCGGCGGCGGATGTACGGCTCGGCGACCTCCGAGATCGTGATCGCTGACTGCACCCGGGTCTGGACGTCCTCCTTCTCGAGCGCGTCCTGGAGCGCCAGCGCGTTCAGCACGGTCGCGAGCATCCCCATGTAGTCGCCGGTCGCGCGGTCCATACCCCGGGCGGCGGCCGCGAGACCGCGATAGATGTTGCCGCCGCCGACCACGATCGCCACCTCGACGCCGCGCCTGTGGACGGCAGCGATCTGTGCGGCGATCTCGTGGACCCGCTCGGGATCGGTGCCGTACTCGAGGTCCCCCATCAGCGCCTCACCGGAGAGCTTCAGCAGGATCCGCCGGTAGACGCGGGCCGGGCGCTCGGGTGAGGGATGACGCTTGGCGAGCTCAACTGCCTACGGAGAAGCGGCTGAAGCGGCGGATCACGACGTTCTCGCCGGTCTCGGCCGCGAGCTCAGCGCGCAGTTCCTCGATCGTCTTTCCGCCGTGCTTGTCCTCGTTGACGTGCTTCTGGCGGAGCAGCACGACGTCGTCGAGCCACTTGTCGATCTTTCCCGACACGATCCGCTCGCGCACGTTCTCGGGGCGATCGGCAGCCTGCTCGACCGCGATCCGCTCCTCGCGCTCGCGATCCTCCGCGGGCACCTCGTCATCGGTGACCGCGATCGGCGCCGCCGCGGCGATGTGCAAGGCGAGATCGCGCGCGAACTCGACGAAGTTCTCGTTGCGAGCGACGAAGTCCGTCTCGCAATCGACCTCGACCAGCACCCCGATCTTGTTGCCGGCGTGGATGTAGCTCTGAACGACGCCCTCGGTCGCCTCCGCACCGGCGCGCTTGGCCGCCTGGGCCTGGCCCCGGGCGCGCAGGATCTCGACGGCGCGCTCGACGTCGCCCTCCGACTCCGTGAGCGCCTCACGGCATGCGAGCACGCCCGCGCCGGTCCGGTCGCGGAGAGCCTTGACTTCCTTTGCGGTGACCGTCGGGGCTCATGAGTTCTCCTCTGCGGCCGGCTCGGGATTCGCCTCGGACTCTCCGGTCGTGCCGGCTGCCTCCGGCTCGGCCGCCGCCGGCACGGCGGCTCCGGCTGCCTCGGGCTCCCGCTCGGGCTCGGCCACGGCCTCGGGTTCAGCCGCGGCTTCGGGTTCAGACGCGGCTTCGGGTTCAGCCGGGGGCTGCTCCGCGGGTGGCGGTGGCGCCGCGGCCTGGGGTTCGGGCTCCGGCTCGGGTTCGGGCGCCGCGGCCGCTGTCGCGGGCTCCTCGGCGGGCGCTTGCGCTGTCGCCGCGGGTGCCTCCTGTGCGGCTGCGGCTACTGGCTCCTCGGGCGCCGGCGCGGCTGGCTCCGCCGCCGCGGGCTCCGCGACCGCCTCTGGAGCGGCGGCCGGTGCGGATGCCTCCGCGGCCGGCGCAGCGGGTGCGGCCGGTTCGGCCGCTGGCGCAGCCTGTGCCGGTGCCTCCGCGGCCGGCGCAGCCGGTGCGGCCGCCTCCGGCGCTGGCGCAGCCTGTGCGGGTGCCTCCGCGGCCGGCGCAGCCGGTGCGGCGGCTCCGGCGCTGGCGCAGCCGGTGCGGGTGCCTCCGCGGCCGGCGCAGCCGGTGCGGCCGCCTCGGCGCGCGGGCTGCGGCCGCGGCTGCTCTGCGGCCGCTGCCTCCTGGCGCGCACGTTCCTCCGCCTCTTGACGCTCCCGCTCCTCGGCCTCCTGGCGCTCGCGCTCCAGGCGGGCCTGTTCCTCGGCCTCCTGCCGGGCGCGCTCCTCAGCCTCCTGGCGGGCGCGCTCCTCGGCCTCCTGACGCTCCCGTTCGAGCCGGGCGCGCTCCTCCTCCTCGCGGAAGACGTTGTGACCTTGCGACACGACGTCGCCGATCGCCCGGGTGATCAGCGCGCACGAGCGGATCGCGTCGTCGTTGCCGGGAACCACGTAGTCGATCCCGTCCGGGTCGCAGTTCGTGTCGACGAGCCCGATGATCGGGATCCGCAGGCGCTGGGCCTCGCGTACGGCGATCGCCTCGGTCTTCAGGTCGATCACGAACACCGCGTCCGGCAGGCGCTGCATGTTCTTGACGCCACCGAGGTTCGCGCGCAGCTTCTCGAGGTCCGCCTGGGCCGCCATCCGCTCGCGCGTCGGCAGCAGCTGGAGCTGGCCCTCGGACTCGTAGCGCTCGAGGTCGTGCAGGCGCTTGATCCGGAGCGAGATGGTCTGGAAATTCGTCAGCAGACCGCCGAGCCAGCGATGGTTGACGTACGGCATGTCGGCGGCTTCGGCGTTGTCTTTGATCGTGTCGCGAGCCTGCTTCTTGGTGCCTACGAACAGCACGGTTCCGCCACGGCGCGACACGTCCGAGGCGAACTCGCGGGCGTCCTCCAGGAGGACCTGGGTCTGAAGGAGGTCGATGATGTAGTTCCCATCGCGCTCGCCGAAGATGAAGCGGCGCATCTTGGGGTTCCATCGACGGGTCTGGTGGCCGAAATGGACGCCGGCCTCCAGCAGCTCCTTGATTCCGATCTGAGCCACTGCGTTACTCCCTTGTATTGGTTTGTACTTCTGCCCGCTCGCGCGCGCTCGCGGACCTCGGCTGGCGAGGCAGGGCGCGATCCACGCGAACGGGATCGGGGACGGTCTTAACCAGTTTACGCAAGTTTTCGTGCGCCGCTACGTTTTCAGGTGTAGCGGGCCATTCGCTTCCCCTACCTTCAGCGGTGGCTCGTGCGCGGGCCGAACCTCCCTTCCCCTACCTCCGGTGGCTCGGTTCGCAACGTCAGGCGGGGCGGCTGTGGACGGGCCGCCCCGCCCTTTTTTCGGGGCCTTGCGGGTGTTCGTGGGCGATCGGCTCCTTCACGTCCGGCAGCGCGCTAACGCCTTGGTCGGCGAGACAGGTCGCGGTTCGCGCGAGTGCTGCCAGACGTGAACGAGCCGTCCGCCGCTTGCACGCGCACCGGTCCCTCGTGCGTAGCTTGAACCGACTACTCGCCCCGTTCCGCCACCGCGAGCGCCACCACTAGGTCGTCCGGGAGGGGCGAGATGACGTCGACATCCTCGCCGGTCACCGGGTGGGGAAACGCCAGACGCGCGGCGTGCAGGAACTGACGGTCCAGCCCGAACCGTCCCCGCACGCCGTATTGCGGGTCCCCGCACACGGGATGACCGATCGCCGCGAAATGAACGCGGATCTGGTGGGTGCGCCCGGTCTCCAGGATCACGCGCAGCAACGCAGACGAGGGGAGCACGCGCTCGATCTCGAAGTGCGTGCGCGCCTCCCGCGGCTCCTCGCTGTCGACCGACATCAGCTTCCGGTCGCGCCGGTCGCGCCCGATCGGCGCGTCGATCGTCCCGGTTCTCGCCGGCGGATGGCCGTCGACAAGGGCCAGGTACTCGCGCCGCAGCCTTCGCGCCGAGAGCAGCGCCTTGAGCTCGCGGTGGACCGAGTCGTTCTTGGCCACGACGAGCAATCCCGAGGTATCCCGGTCGAGGCGGTGGACGATCCCGGCGCGCCACGGCTCCTCACCGCCGGCGGCCCGCCCGTCGAGCGCCTGTGCGAGCGTTCCCGTCCCAGTGGCCGCGCGCGGGATGCACGACGACCCCGGCCGGCTTGTCGACGACCAGCAGGTGCTGGTCCTCGAACGCGACCGAGTACGGCGCCTCGGGCACGGCGGCGATCGGCCCGCTCCGGGTCAGCCTCGTCGATCTCGATCGCCTCCCCCGTCTGCACCAGGTGGCGCTTGGGGCGAACCTGCGCCGTCGACCCAGACGCGGCCGGAATCGATCAGCATCTGCGCTCGCGCGCGGGAGCCGAGCGGGGTCGGCCAGGAACCGGTCGAGGCGCGTGCCGGCGGCCTGCTCGGGCACGCGCAACTCGATCCGACCCTCCGGCAGGCTCACCGGTCTCGCCGGCCCTCGAGCACCCACAACAGCGCCAGTACGCCGAACGTGATCGACATGTCGGCGACGTTGAACGCCGGCCAGTGCGGGAGCTTGATGAAGTCGGTGACCCCGCCGCTCGAGATCCGGTCGATCAGGTTGCCGATCGCGCCGCCAACGAGCATCCCGGTCGGCAGCCAGAGCCACGGCCGGTCGGGTCGCCTCGCGAGGTACCCAACCAGCAACGCGAGCGCCGCGAACGTGAACACCAGCACGAGCGCGCCGCCGCCCGCGAACAACGAGAAGGCGACGCCGGTGTTCCGGTCGTGCACGAGCGTCACGCCCGGAAGGAACTTGTCGTGATCGCCGAGCGCGATGTTCGACCTGACGAGGTGCTTGGTCACCTGATCGAGGATCACGACGACGACCGCGACGGCCGCCGCGCGCATGAACGCCGTCAGGCGAAGCGATGCGGTCGACTGAGTCATCTCGCGCGGGCGCTAGAGGCTCTCAGCCCGCAAGCCCGATCCTGCACATCAGCTCAGCCCTGAATCAAGTTGACCACGATCGTCTGCACGATGTACAGGACGATGATCGCGATCATCGGGGTGAGGTCGAACATCCCGATCGGCGGGATGAAGCGGCGGAAGATCTTCAGGTACGGCTCGCACACGTCTCGCAGGAAGTTCAGGACGGCGTCGGTGTAGCGCGAGTACGGCGGGCGCAGGCCCAGCGAGAACATCATGTTCAGCAGGATGTAGACGAAGATCAGCAGGATGTAGACGAGGAACAGCGCCTGCACGTAGTTGGCGATGTCGCCTCGGGTGAGCGCCGCGAGCAGGGTCATCGGAGGGCCGCCAAGACGAGGTCGAACGCCACGACGGCGTCCATCGCCAGCGCCTTCGCGCGGCCTGACCCACCGTCGGAGACGAGCACCGGATCACCCCAGCCGCGCGTAAGAGCACGCGCCATGTTTCCGGCGCCGATCAGTCCGACTTGCATTTGAGGAAATCTACCGGTGAGGAGCGCGCTCGCTCGATTCCGACGGGCAAACCACCTCGGATCGCAACAATGCGCGACCGTCGGGGGTCAGCTCTGATTGAAGAAGCCCTTCTCGACGAGTCGCGCGCGCTCTTCCGCTGACACCTCGACGTTGCGCGGCGTCAGCAGGAAGACCTTGTCGGCGATCCGCTGCATGCCCCCGTCGAGTGCGTACGTGAGCCCGCTCGAGAAGTCGATGAGACGCTTTGACAGGTCGTGATCCGTGCTCTGTAGGTTCAAGATCACGGGAATCGCGTCCTTGAACTTGTCCGCGACGTCCTGGACCTCGTTGAAGCTCTTTGGCACGACGAGGTGGACCCGGACGTCCGATCCGCTGCGGCCGTTTCCGCGCCCACCGCTCACCGGCCGGAGCGACGCCGTGCGCCGTTCGGTCTCGGGATCCTCGGCGAAGATGTCGTCGAAATCGTCGCGCCGGCGGCGCGAGCTGAGGCGGCGGACGTTCGGGCGGTCCCGATACGCATCCTGGGCCTCTGCCTCCGGCTCGGTGTACGGCTCGAGGTCGTCGTCGTACTCCTCGTCATCCGCCAGCCCGAAATACATGAGCGTGCGGTGCCAGGTATCGCGTAAGGCCATCTCGGAATCGAAGTTTCGGTGGGAGACCGTAATTCCCTGCTGTGATTATGACGCGCCGGACCGGTACAAGCTCGTGCCGAGTCGCACAATCGTCGCGCCCTCCTGCACGGCGACCAGATAGTCCTGGCTGGTCCCCATCGACAGGTGCCGCAGGCCGTGCTCGCCGGCGAGCTCGCGGAGCGCCGCGAAATGCGGCCGGCTCGCCTCTGGCGTCGATGCGAGCGGCGGCATCGTCATCAGGCCCACGACGCTCACGGGCGAGCGCTCGAGGTAGACGGGCAGCTCGGCCGGCGCGATCCCGCTCTTGCCGGCCTCGCCCGCGACGTTGACCTCGATCAGGATCTCCGTGGACGGCGTCCCGTGCCGGCCGAGCTGTTCGAGCGCCGATTCGCTCGCGACCGAATGGATGTAGCGGACGTGCGGCAGGATCTGGCGGACCTTTCGGCTCTGCAGGTGGCCGATGAAATCCCACGTGAACGCGCCCGGGTACGCCTCCGCCTTCGCGACGAGATCCTGCGCGCGGTTCTCGCCGAGCAGCTCGATCCCCGCCTCGGCCAGCACTCCGAGCTCCTGCACCGGCACGTATTTCACCGCCGCGAGGATCTGCACCTCGCCTGGATCACGTCCGGCCGCGGCGATCTCGTCCCGGATCCGTTCGAGGTTGCGCCCGCACCGCCTCCGCGCGGAGCCCGGTGATCAGCTCAACCACACGAGCCCCGCCTGGCGCCCGGTCACGCCGCGATCGCGCCGATGGGAGAAGAACAGCTCCGGGTCCGAGCAGATCGTGCACAGCTCGACGTCGTGGACGGTCTCGACGCCGGCCCGCTCGAGCTGATCCCGCGCGATCGCCTTGAGGTCGAGGTTGCGTCCGCGCCGCACGTGGTCGCCGTAGCCCGCGAACGCTCCGTGCACCTCCTCGCCGACCTCGTAGCAGCAGCCGCCCGCGCCCGGGCCGATCGCCGCCTCGAGCGGACCGGCCGCGCCGAGCTCGCGGATCGCGCGTACGCCCTCGGCGATGACCCCGTCGGCCAGGCCGCGCCAGCCCGCGTGCAGCATCGCCACCGCGCCGGCGCCCTGAGCGTCCGGCCCCCGGCCGCGGCCACCGCGATCGGCAGGCAGTCCGCGGTCAGCACCATCGGCGCCACCCCGCGGAGGCGGGTCGCCTGCCCGTCGGCCTCGGGTAGCTCGATCGCCCGCATCGGGCAGCGGCGCGACGAACGGGTCGGCCGGGTCCGTGACCGTCCGCACGACGGTCCCGTGGACCTGCCGGATGTGCGCCGGCCTGACCCCGAAGTGCTCCTGCAGCCGGGCCCGGTTGCGCCGCACCGCGTCGGGGCGATCGTCGGTCAGGCGACCGAGGTTGAGGCTCGCGTACGGGCCCTGCGAGTAGCCCCCGCGACGGGTCGTGAACACCGCCTGCGCCCCCGGCAGGTCGATCGCCAGGTGCTGGCCCCGGGCGTAGAACGGCGCGGGCAAGCTCACCTCAGGTACAGCTCCGGTTCGGGCAGCGGAGGCCGCTGCGCATACTCGAAATACGCGCGGCCGTGTGCGTGGAACGTGACGGCGTGCTCCCATCCGCCCACGCGCCGGGCTCGCTCGTACGGTTGCAGGCGGATCGAGGCAGTTTCCGTGTTGTAGCAGTAGGCGTACCCGCCATCGGGGTCGCGATACGGCCCGGGGGCTATCCAGACGGCGCGGCCGCGTTGAGGGCCGCCGCGAGCTCCTGCTCGCGCCCGTTCGCGCCGCCGTCGAGCTTCGCGGCCAGCGCCGCGCGCAGTCCGCGCCCGATCGCCGGGCCCTCCGGCACGCCGGCGGCGAGCAGGTCGCTGCCGTCGATCGACAGCCGGACGTGGCGCAGCTCGTCGAGCCAGTCGCGAGCCTGGCGCTCGGGGCCGAGTGCTCCGGCCAGCGCCACCAGTTCGGGGGGCGCGCCCGCGGCCGCGGCCGCGATCGCCGACCGCGTATCGGCCGCCTCGAGCGCTCGAGCAAGATCCTCGGACCGCCCCGCCGTGGCCAGGATCGCGTCGCGATCGTCCGCTTCGAACGCGAGCGAGTCGAGCAGCGTCGGCGAGCTCCGGCCGCGGAACCCGGCGAGCCGCCACGCCAGCGACGAGCCGGTCTCGGCGCGCGTCCTCGGGCGCGCAGCGCGAGCGCCCGCCGTGCAAGCCCCTCGTCCGCCAGGCCGAAACGCGGATGAATCGCGGCATCGAGTCCGAGCTCGCCGAGGGCGTGGATCGCCGTGACCGGGTCCGGCTCGCGTGCCAGCAGCCGGAGCTCCGCCCCGACCCGCGAGCCGCTCACCGTGCCGAGCGCGCCCTCGTGCACCGCTCGGTTCGGCCAGCGCCCGCGTATGCGGCTCGATCTCGAACCCGAGCCGGCTCGCGTACCGCACGAGCCTCAGCAGGCGCGTCGGGTCGTCGATGAAGCTCCGGTCGTGGAGCACGCTCAGGCGCTGCGCCTCGAGGTCATCGAGCGCATTCGGGGCCGCAGCTCAGCTCACCGGCGTTCCCGCCGCCGAGCGCGAGCGCGATCGCGTTGACCGTGAAGTCCCGGCGGTGCAGGTCCTCGGCCAGCGGCGCCGGCTCGACGTCGGGGAGCGCGCCGGGCCGCGCGTACGTCTCGCGGCGCGTCCGGGCGATGTCGTAGCTGAAGCCGTCGAGGGTGACGGTCGAGGTCCCGAACCGGTCGTGGACCCTCAGCTCTCCGCCCGAGCGATGCCGCGAATCGCCTCGGCGTCGCCTTCGACCGCCAGGTCGAGGTCGACCGGGGCGCCACCGAGCAACAGGTCGCGGACCGCCCCACCGACGAGATACACGCCGGCCGCGCCCGGCAACCGCGCGAGCAGCGGTCTGGCCGCCGGCAGCGCCCGGACCCGCTCGAGCAACTCGCCGGGCTCGGGAAGAAACTCGGACATAGTCATAGTTTCTTCCCAAGGCGGTTCCGGGGGGCGGGTGGCTAGCATGCTGACCCATGCCGAGTCCCGGTTCGCGGCGTTGGCTGCGATGGGGGCTCGTCGCCGTGGTGGTCCTGTTGGTGGCGGTGGGAGGCGCGGTGGCGGTCCTCCTTGCCAAATCGCCGCACAACATCTCCCATCCGAACGTCGAGTTCACGATCCCGACGACGACCACGACCACGACCACGACGGCGGCCGCGCCCCCCAAGAAGAAAAAGGCGGTCGTCAACAACTTCGTCTGGCCGTGGTACGGCTACGACGCCGGGCGCACGCGCGTCTTCACCGCCGGCAAGGTCCCCGGGCCGCCGCTCCACGTCGGCTGGCGCTTCCAGGACTACGCGCTGCTCGAGTTCCCGCCGGTCATCTCACGGGAACAGCCTGTATGTGATGGACGACGACGGCTCGGCGAAGGAGCTCGACGGCAAGACCGGCCACAAGGTGTGGGAGACCAAGGTCGGAACGCTCGCCGCGGCCTCGCCGGCGCTGGGCGTCAAGCAGGGGCTGATGTACCTCCCGGTGCTGTCTGCGCACGGCCACTCCCCCGGCGACGGGCGGTTCGTGGCGCTGTCGATGAAGACCGGCCGGATCGTCTGGTCGAAGGTCATCCCCGCCGGGACCGAGTCCTCGCCGATCGCGGTCGGCAACGCGGTGTACTTCGGCGACCAGGGCGGGAACGTGTACTCGCTGAACGCGACGCACGGGTCACGTGAACTGGACCTATCACGCGAGCGCCGCCGTCAAGGGCGGGCCGGCGCTCGTCGAACGGCGTCGTGTACTTCGGCGACTACTCCGGGCGCGCCTACGCGCGTCAACGCGGCCAGCGGCCACCTGGTCTGGGCCAGGAACACGAACGGAGCCGACTTCGGGTTCGGGTCGGGCAACTTCTACTCGACGCCGGCGGTGGCGTTCGGCCGCGTCTACATGGGCAACACCGACGGTCGCGTGTACTCGTTCGCAGCCAAGACCGGCAAGCTCGCGTGGGCCACCGGGACCGGCGCCTACGTGTACGCCTCGGCCGCGGTCGACGACACCCCGGGCCTCGGCCCGACGGTCTACCTCGGGTCCTACGACGGCAACTTCTACGCGTTCGACGCGCAGTCCGGCGCGATCCGGTGGAGGCATCCGGCCGGCGGCAAGATCTCCGGGATCGGCCACGATCGTCGGCAACGTCGTCTACTACTCGGACCTCGGCACGAAGACCACGGCCGGCCTCGACGTGCGCACCGGCCGGCAGGTGTTCTCATTCCCCGACGGGGCGTTCAACCCGGTCGTCGCCGACAACGGCGCGATCTACCTGAGCGGGTACACGATGCTCTACCAGATGCTGCCCAAGCATCACTGAACGCCCGCTCGCCGCGCAAGCGCTAACGTAATCCCCACACAGCGCTCGTAGCGCACTCACAAAAAGTGCATATAGCGGGCCCCGGCGCTCACGAAATCCCCGCACAGGCCGTGCAATGAGGCTCGCATGGAACGTGCGTTCGAGCGCTTCTTGCTATCCTTATATGTCTATGCGTTGTCGTAGTGGAAGTCATTGCCAGGAGCCGACCGTGCCGGGACGTAGGTTCTGCGCGGAGCACGCGGCGGAGCTCGATCGCATGCGCGAGGAGCTGAAGGACGCCGCAGCAGCCCGCATCGGTCGCGGTCGGCCGAAGCGGTCCTCGACTTGCTGCCGCCCTGGCTGTTATGAGCCCCGCGTTCCGCCCGCCGCGTACTGCGATGCATGCGCAGCGGCCGGATACGTGGAAGAGGCCGCTTAACGCGGCTGCCTTCAACCGGGCCAACATACATACTGCAGGATTCACCGAGCTAGGGCGCGGGTTTCCGCGCCTCGCGGGTGGCTGCCGTCCGTGGCGGTCAGGGGCCTCGCTTCGCTCGGCGTCCCTGGGGCCGTGCGGGCCCGTCCGGACGGCGTACTCGGCGCCGCGGACGGCCCCTAATCCACGCGCCGGACCGACACCCCGTCGCGAGCGAGCGCGGCCTTGACCTCCGGAACCGTGTGATGCCCGTAGTGGAAGATCGAGGCGCACAGCACGGCGTCGGCGCCGGCCTCGAGCGCGTCGGTCAGGTGCTCCGAGCTCGCCCGCGCCACCGGAGGCGATCACGGGCACGCCGACCGCGCCGGCGACGGCCGAGGTCAGGCCCAGGTCGTAGCCGGCGTTCGTGCCGTCGCGGTCCATGCTGGTCAGCAGGATCTCCCCGGCGCCGCGCTCGACCCCCTCGCGCGCCCACTGCACCGCGTCGCGGCCGCGTCGGCGTCCGGCCGCCGGCGACGAACGCCTCCCAGCTCGCGTCCGCGCGCGCCTTGGCGTCGATCGCGAGCACGACGCACTGGGCGCCGAACGTGGCCGCGAGCTCGTCGATCAGCTCGGGCCGCGCGAGCGCCGCCGAGTTGATCGAGACCTTGTCGGCGCCGGCGTCGAGCACGGCCTGCGCGTCGGCGACCGAGCGGATCCCGCCGCCGATCGTGAACGGGATGAACACGTCGTCGGCGGTGCGCCGCGCGAGCTCGACGACCGTCTCGCGCTTGTCCGAGGTCGCCGTGATGTCGAGGAACACGAGCTCGTCGGCGCCGGCGGCGTCGTAGCGGCACGCGAGCTCGACCGGGTCGCCGGCGTCGCGCAGGTCGACGAACCCGACGCCCTTGACGACGCGACCGCGGTCGACGTCCAGGCACGGGATCACGCGCTTGTAGTGCATCAGCCGTCGAGCACGGCCTGTGCCTCGCCGACCGTGAACCGGCCCTCGTACAGCGCCTTGCCGACGATCACCGCGCGCAGGTTGACCTGCCGGAGCTCGACCAGCGCGCGCAGGTCCTCGAGCGAGGAGACGCCGCCCGAGTACGCGTAGATGCCGCGAACGGCCTCGGCGACGCGGCGGGCGCCGTCGAGGTCGGGACCCGCGAGCATGCCGTCGCGGTCGATGCTCGAGTACACGAACCGCCGCACGCCGCGGGCTCCGAGCCGCTCGATCACCGCCTCGATCGGGATGTCGGTCTGCTCGGTCCATCCGGCCCCGGCGAGCTTCCCGTCGCGCGCGTCGAGCGACACCACCACGCGGTCGCCGAGCTCGGCGACCGCCTGGTCGAGGAAGTCGACGTCGGTGTAGGCCGCGGTCCCGATCACCACCCATGTCGCGCCGGCGTCCACCGCCTCCCGAACCGCCTCGATCGTTCGCAGTCCGCCGCCGACCTGGAATCGGCACGTCGAGGTCGGCGCCGATCCGCCGGATGTGGTCGAGGTTCACAGGGGCGCCCGTGCGCGCGCCGTCGAGGTCGACGATGTGCAGCTCGCGCGCGCCGGCCTCCACCCACCGGCGCGCGGCGTCGAGCGGATCGGCGTCGTACACCGTGCTCTGGTCGAACTCGCCCTGGGTGAGGCGCACGGCCTTGCCCTCGAGGATGTCGACGGCCGGCAGCAGGATCATGCGCGCACGCCGGCCGCGCCAGCGCACACCGCCACGAAGCTGTCGAGCATGCGCAGCCCGTTCCGCGAGGACTTCTCGGGGTGGAACTGGACTCCGAACACCGACCCGCGGCCGACGATCGTGGCGAAGCGCTCGCCGTACTCGGTGGTGCCGACGACGGCGTCCTGGTCGCTCGGCCGCGCCGCGTAGGAGTGCACGTGGTAGAAGGGGCAGCCCGGCTCGGGGAGCTCGGCGATCAGCGGCGACGGGCGCTCGAACCGGACCTCGTTCCAGCCGATGTGCGGGATCCGCAGGGCGCCGGCGTCGAGGCGCGTGACCTCGCCGCCGGATGAGGCCGAGCCCGCAGCGTCGGCTCGAGCTCCTCGGAGCGGTCGAACAGCAACTGCATCCCGAGGCAGATCCCGAGCAGCGGCGTTCCCGCGCTCCACCTGCGCATGGATCACGTCCACGAGGCCGAGCCCGCGCAGGTTGCGCATCGCCTTCGGAAACGCGCCGACGCCGGGCAGCACGAGTCCGTCGCACGCGCGCAGCTCGTCGTGGTCGGCGCTCAGCGATACGCGCGCGCCGACGTGCTCGAGCGCCTTCTCGACCGAGCGGCGGTTCCCCATCCCGTAGTCGATCACGCCGACGTGCGTCACGACGAGCGTCCCCTTCGTGCTCGGGACGCCGCGCTCGCTCGCGTCGAGCGCGACCGCCGCGCGGAGCGCCCGCGCCAGCGCCTTGAACGCCGCCTCGATCATGTGGTGGGCGTTGGTCCCGCGCTCGATCGTGAGGTGCAGGGTCAGCTTCGCGTTCAGCGCCAGCGCGCGAAAGAACTCCTCGACGAGCTCGTGGTCGAAGTTGCCGATCGCGCCAGGTGGCAGCGTCGCCTCGAACGCGCACAGTCCGCGCCCCGAGATGTCGATCGCGCACGACGCGCGCGCCTCGTCCATCGGGATCGTCGCCTGCCCGTAGCGGGTGATGCCGGCGCGGTCGCCGAGCGCCTCGTCGAGCGCCTGGCCGATGCAGATCCCGACGTCCTCGACCGTGTGATGGGCGCCGGTCTCGAGATCGCCGCGCGCTTGCACGCCGAGGTCGAGGTGGCCGTGGCGGGCGAGCAGGTCGAGCATGTGGTCGAAGAAGCCGACGCCGGTGTCGCGCTCGCCGGCGCCACTGCCGTCGAGCGCGAGGCTGACCTTGACCTCGGTCTCGCCGGTCTTCCGTTCGATCAGGCCGATCCGCGTCATCGGGGCCCATTCTCGCGGATGCGCGCTTCCATCGACCGCGCGTGCAGCTCGAATCCCTCGGCCCGCGCGAGCGGCGCGGCCGAGCGCGCGAGCTCCGCCGGGTGGTCGATGTGGACCTCGTTGAACCGCCGCAGGAACTGCTCGGGCGACACCCCCGAGGCGAACCGGGCGGCGCCGTTCGTCGGCAGGATGTGGTTGGAGCCCGCGATGTAGTCGCCGAACGCCGTGCCCGCGCCGGCGCCGACGAACAGGCATCCGGCTCTCGTGACGCGGTCGGCGAGCGCCTCGGCCCCGGCTCCGACGAGCTGGAGGTGCTCGGGCGCGAACGCCTCCGCCAGCGCGAGCGCTTCCTCTGCACCGGGGACCTCGACCAGGCATGCCACCGCGCCGGTCACCTCTGCTTGTGTCGAGGCGCCCCTCGAAGGCGCCCGAGGAGTCGGGGGTTGTCGGAGACCGCGATCACCAGCGTGCCCGGCCCGTGCTCGGCCTGCGCGAGCAGGTCGAGCGCGAGCGGCTCCGGGTCGACGTCGCCGGTGGCGATCACGAGCAGGTCGCTCGGCCCGGCGAACCCGTCGATGCCGACCTGTCCGAACACCTGCCGCTTGGCCTCCTGCACGTACAGGTTCCCGGGGCCGACGATCACGTCGACCGGGTCGATCGATTCGGTCCCGTACGCGAGCGCCGCGATCGCGTGAGCGCCGCCCATCCGGTAGACGGCGGAGGCACCGGTCAGCCGGCACGCCGCGAGCACGACGGGATCGATCTCGCCGTCTTGGCGCGGCGGCGTGCAAACGGCGATCTGCTGTACGCCGGCCAGCCGCGCCGGCACGATCCCCATCACGACCGTGCTCGGGTACGGGGCGCGCCCGCCGGGGACGTACACCGCGGCGCTGGCCACCGGAGCCTGCCGGAGGACGACCCGGTTCCCGCCGAGCTCGACGGCCCGGACCGATGCGGCGGCCCAGCCCGGCCGACACGGCCCGAACGTTCTCGATCGCGCGCTCGATCCCGTGGCGGACGGGTTGCTCGAGCGCTCGGCGCGGCGGCCTCGAGCTCATCGTCGGCGACCAGCAACGGCAGCGGGTCCGCCCCACCCGTGTCGAAGCTACGCGTGTACTCGAGCAGCGCCGCGTCGCCGCGCGCCCGGACGCCCGCGATGATCTCCGCGACGGTCTCCCGGACCGATTCGGGGGCGGGTACGAGCGTCCGCAGCGACTCCGCCACGGCCGCGGCGTCGTCGTCGAGCGCGAGCCGCTCACACCGCATCGAGCCGCTCCAGCAGCGCGTCGATCGTCAGCCGCCTTGAGCTTGTGCGCCACCGGGTTCGCGATCAGCCGCGCGGTGCTGCGCGCGATCTCCTCGCGGACGACAAGGCCGTTCTCGCGGAGCGTCGTGCCGCTCGCGGTGAGGTCGACGATCCCCTCGACGAGCCCGGTCAGCGGCGCGAGCTCGACCGACCCCTTGACCTCGACGATCTCGGCCTGGCGGCCGGTGTCGAGGAAGTGGCGCGTCGCGATCCGGGGATACTTGGTCGCGATCCGCACCACGCCCAGGCGCCGGAGCGCCTCGGCCGCCGGGTCTTCGCCGGCGACCGTGGCGAGCACCATCGTGCAGTGCCCGTAGCCGAGGTCGACGAGCTCGTACAGCTCGCGCTCGGACTGCTCCATGCAGCACGTCCTTGCCGGTGATTCCGAGGTCGGCCGCGCCGGCTTCGACGTAGGTCGGGACGTCCGAGGGCCGCATCGTGATGATGCCTGCGTCCTCGAACAGGAGCTTGCGGTCGTTCTCGCGCACCTCGCGCGTGTCGAGCCCGAGCCGGTCGAGCAGCTCGAGGGTGTCGTGGAAGAGCGCGCCGCGGGGAACAGCGATCCGCAGGCCGGTCATGTCAGCAGCCCCCGGCCCCGTTCCTCGCCGGTCAGCGCGATGTGGAGGCGCTCGACGTTCAGCGCGAACCCGACAGCGGGGAGCGGGCGTCCGAACTCGGCGAGCAGCTCGTCGTAGCGACCGCCGATCCCGATCGGCACGCCGTAGGCCGGGTCGTACACCTGGAAGATCGCGCCGGTGTAGTAGCCGAGGCTGCGCACCAGCCCGAGGTCGAAGATGATCCGGTCGGCCACGTTCGGCGCCAGCAGCGCGTGTACGGCTCGCATCCCGGTGACCGCCGTGTGGAGCGGCCCTTCGAGGTCCTCGAGCACCTCGGGGCCTCCTCGCGTCTGCGGCGCGCGGAGCAGCACGTCGGCGTCGGCCGGATCGACGCCGAGCTCTCTGATCTCGCGTTCGAGGCCGACGAAATCGCCGTCGACGAGTTCGGTGAGGATGTGCTCGCGCCGGGCGGGGTCGACCTGTAGACCATCGAGCAGGGTCGGATACAGCGAGGCGTCGCCAAGCCCGATCCGATACGTCTCGAGTCCGGCCGCGTCGAGCGCGGCGCACAGAATCGTGAGGATCTCCGCCGTCCCCTCGGGAGCCGGCGCGCCGATCAGCTCGACGCCCGCCTGGAGGAACTCGCGCGACTGTCCCCGCTGAGGCCGCACGCCGCGATAGGCGTGGGCGAAGTAGCAGAAGCGGAGCGGCGGCTCGGCGTCCCGGTAACGCGTGGCGACGAGCCGCGCGATCGGAACCGTCATGTCCGAGCGGAGCACCAGCACGTTCCCGTGCTCGTCGAACATCCGATACGCGGGGCGGCTCGCGTTCATGTTCGCGCGCTCGAACGTGCCCTCGTACTCGAGCGCCGGCGTGTACACCTCGCCGTAGCCGGCCCTCTCGAACACGGTCCGGACGCGGTCGGTCATCGCCCGCAGCTCCCGCATCTCGTCCGGCAGGAAGTCTCGCGTTCCGCTCGGAATGCGATCGACCATTGCTGGCGGCCCGTTCAGCTGAGGGGTTCGTTCCGGCCCGGGCGTTTCAGACCGTGACCGGCACGTCGTCCTCGCGCTCGATCCGCGCCCCGAGCTCGCGCAAGCGCTCGTCGATGCGCTCGTACCCGCGGTCGATGTGGCGGACGTTGCCGATCTCGGTGACGCCGTCGGCGGCCAGTGCCGCGATCAGCATCGCCATTCCCGCGCGGATGTCGGGCGAATCGACCCGTTGGCCGTGTAGGCGGCGCGGGCCCACCACCATCGCGCGGTGCGGATCGCAGATCGTGATCGATGCGCCCATCAGGACGAGCTTGTCGACGAAGAACAGGCGGTTCTCGAACATCCACTCGTGGATCATCACCGAGCCTTGAGCCTGGGTGGCGAGCGCGAGCGCGACGCTGGTCAGGTCCGCCGGGAACGCGGGCCACGGACCGTCCTGGACCTTCGGGGTGTGGTCGCCCTTGTCGTTGCGGATCACGAGCTCCTGGTTGCCGGGGACGATCACGTCCGCGCCTCGCACCTCGGTGCGCAGGCCCAGGCGGTCGAACACGAGACGGATCATCCGAAGATCCTCGACGACCGTGTCCCTGACCACGAGCTCCCCGCCGGTCACGCCGGCGAGCGCGATGAACGAGCCGATCTCGATGTGGTCGGGGGCGATGCCGTGCGTGCAGCCTCTGAGACGGCCGACGCCGTGGACGGTCATCACGTTCGATCCGATTCCGTCGATCTGAGCGCCCATCGCGACGAGCATCCGCGCCAGGTCCTGGACGTGCGGCTCGGAGGCCGCGTTGCGGATCACGGTCGGGCCCCGCGTGAGCGCGGCGGCCATCAGCGCGTTCTCGGTGGCCATCACCGACGGCTCGTCCATCAGGAAGTCACACGGCCGCAGGCCGGTCGGAGCCTCGAGCTCGGATCTCGCCGCGGTCGTCGTCGACCGAGGCGCCGAGCGCGCGGAACGCGTCGAGGTGCGGGTCGAGCCGCCGGCGGCCGATCACGTCGCCGCCCGGAGGCGGCATGTGGGCCCGGCCGAACCGGGCCAGCAGCGGGCCGGCGAGCAGGAACGACGCCCGGATGCGCTCGGCCAGCTCGCGATCGACCTCGCAGCTGTCGACGCTCGAGGCGTCGATCGAGATCTCGCCCGGGCCGAGCCACTGGACTCGCGCCCCGAGCTGATCGAGGAGCAGGGTCATCGCCTCCACGTCCCTGATCCGGGGGACGTTGCGGAGGATCACTTCGTCGTCTGTGAGCAGGCACGCGGCCAGGATCGGAAGCGCGCCGTTCTTGTTGCCGGCGGGAGTGATCGTGCCCGACAGGGGCGCGCCGCCTTCGATTACGAACTTTTCCATAGGTGGCCGCAGGGTACCCTGTCGTGTGGGCAAACCCGTGCTCGACCGTGATCCGGACCGGGCCGGTCGGCGACGCCTTCGCGCGTGCATCGATGATCCGGACCGGCTCAGCTAGGGTACCGTCCATGCGGGTTCAGCTTTCGCGAGAGGAGGCGTGGGACCTCCTTTGTGAATGGACTTCTTCTGACTCGCTGCGCCGCCACATGCTCGCGGTCGAGGCGGCGATGCGGGCCTACGCTCCCCGGTTCGACGGCGACGTCGAGCTGTGGGGTCTGACGGGCCTGCTGCACGATCTCGACTACGAGCGGTACCCCAATCTCGAGGACGGCCATCCGCGCTACGCGCTCCGCGAGCTGGAGGCGCGGGGCTATCCACCCGAGCTGGTGCGGGCCGTGGCGTCCCACGCGGACTTCCTCGGCGTCTCGCGCGATTCGCCGATGGAGAAGGCGCTGTTCGCGGTCGACGAGCTGTCGGGGTTCATCCTCGCGTGCGCGTACGTCCGGCCCGAGAAGCTGCAGGGGATGACGCCGAAGTCCGTCAAGAAGAAGCTCAAGCAGCCGAGCTTCGCGGCGGCGGTGAACCGCGACGAGCTCCGGCACGGGGCCGAGGGGCTCGGGCGTCGACTTCGACGAGCACCTCACGATCGTGATCGGAGCGCTCGCCGAGAAGCAGGACGAGCTGATGCCCGCCGGCGGGGATGGCGCCGCCGAGGTGGACGCCGCGGACGGCGCGGCTTAGGCGTTCCCGCGGTCAGGCGTCCACGCGGTCAGGCGTTCTCGCGGCGGAGCCCGTATTCCGCGAGGCTCGGGACGACGTCCAGCAACTCGAGCAGCCGCGCCGAACTCGATCGCCCGGCGGACCGGGCCCTCGCCGCAGATCACGCTCAGTCTGCGCCCCTGACGCGCCAGCCGGCGCTGCGTGCCGAGCAGGACCGTCAGGCCGAACGAGTCAACGAACTCGGCCGCGCTGAGGTCGATCACAGCGTCGCCGGAACGCTTGCGGACGATCTCGTCGAGCTGCGGTATCAGCTTTCGGGCGGTGAGGACGTCGAGCTCACCCGTGACGGTCACGACGGTCGCCTCCGAGGCCTGGCGCGTCGTGAGCGCGAGCTGAATCGGCCCGCGTGGGCGCAGTGAACGGCCGACCGTCGCCTGATCTTGGGGTCTCTTCATCGGCGCCGCGCTCCTGGCTTTAAGGATTTCCTCAGGAGCACAGACCAAAACTTGGCGCTTTGCAGGCGGCGATGCATTCCGGGGAGGCGGCCGCGCGCGCGGGTCCGCGCGTCACGAGTGCGATCTCCATCGCCGGTATTCCTCGAGGCTCGAGACGACGCGGAGCGCCTCCGACAGGCCGAGGAGCTCGATCGCGCGCCTCGCCGGTCCGTTTGCGCAGGACGGCCACAAGCGCGTCGGCGGGGGCCATGGGCTGGATCTCACCGGTCGCGGCGGTGGTCTCGGAATCTTGCATCTGCCGGCGACGTGCGTCTCAGCCTGGAAATTGGACGTCTCGCTTGGCTGTCCAGGCGAGACGCCCCGAGAAGGTAGCCGCCGACCGCCGGTCCTAAGGGCTGTGCCGTATGCGCGCGTACGTCCGCATGCGGACGGCCCTCGCGTCCGTTCGGCTATGGTCCGCCCGGCATGGCCGAGGCGGTCAAGATCGTCGTCCTCGAGGGCGACCAGACCGGGCAGGAGCTGCTCGAGCAGTCGGTCCGCCTGCTCGACCCCTCGGTCCTCGGACTAGAGCTCGAGCTCCAGCGCTTCGACCTCTCGCTCGAGAATCGCCGGGCGACCTCGAACGAGATCGTGACCGACGCGGCCAGGGCGATGCGCGAGGCGGGCCTCGGGCTGAAGGCCGCCACGATCACGCCTGAGGGCAAGGACGACGTCGGCTCCCCCAACCGGATCCTGCGCGAGGAGGTCGACGGGAAGGTGATCGTCAGGACCGGCCGGCGCCTCCCCGGCGTCGCGCCGATAGCCGGCGTCCACTATCCGATCTCGGTCGTGCGGATGGCCGTCGACGACGCGTACGGCGCCAAGCAGTGGCGCGAGGGCGACGCGGGATCGCCATCGGAGATCGCCTACCGGACCGAGAAGATCACCCGCTCGACCTGCCGGGCGGTCTCCGAGTACGCGTTCCGGACCGCCGAGAAGATGAACGCCCGCGTGTACGGCGGGCCGAAGTGGACGGTCTCGCCCGTGTACGAAGGGATGCTGAAGGAGGAGCTCGACGCCGCCGCCGCCCGCCACCCGAACGATCGCCTACGAGCCGGTCCTGATCGACGCGACCTACGCCGGCCTGATGTCGGGCGCCACCGACGCCCCGCTCGTGATCCCGGCGCTGAACCGCGACGGGGACTGCCTGTCGGATCTCGTGCTCCCGATGTTCGGCTCGATCGCCGGCGCCGAGTCCGTGCTGCTGGCGTTCGACAACGAGACCTACGAGACCACGGTCGCGATGGCCGAGGCCCCCCATGGCACCGCGCCGGCGCTCGAAGGCAAGGACGTCGCGAATCCGCTGGCCATGATCCTGGCCTGCGGCGCGCTGCTTCGCCATGCGGCCGATCGCAATGGCGCCGCCGCCGAGCGCGCCTCGAGGGCGATCTACGAGGCCGCGCTCGAGACGATCGGGTCGGGCTGCAAGACGCCCGACCTCGGGGGCCACGCCGGGACGACGGAGTTCACGACCGAGGTGGTCAACCGGGTCGCGAACAAGCTCGAGGTCTGGTCGTCGCTCGGGTCGGCGGCGTGAGTTCTGTGATCCGTGGCGCGGTCGGCGGCGTGAGCGCCGTGGCCGCCGGCGCGATCGGAGGCGTGAGCCCGTGATCACCGGCGCCCACGCGATCATCTACAGCCAGGACGCGGACGGCGTTCGCGAGTTCTTCAGGGACGTGCTCGAGCTCCCGTCGGTCGATGCCGGCCACGGCTGGCTGATCTTCGCCCTGCCGCCGGCCGAGGTCGCGTGCCACCCCACCGACGGCGCCGGCTCGTCACGAGCTGTTTCTGATGTGCGACGACATCCACGCGACGGTCTCGGAGCTCGAGCGCAAGGGAGTCGAGTTCAGCCGCCCGATCTCCGAGGAGCGCTGGGGGCTCGGTGACCGCGATCAGATTGCCCGGCGGCGGCGAGCTCGGGCTGTACGAGCCCAAGCATCCGAGCCCGTCTCGCTGAGCCTGCTGCGCCCTGCACGCCGCTCGTACCGGGGGTTCCGCGGCGCTCGGAAAGCCACCCGTCGGGGGTTATGGAGACCGCACGAGCGCGCGGCTCTGCACGTGGGCGGGATCTTGCAAGCAGCCGCCCATTCCGTCCGACGCGCACCCTAGGGTCACGAACATATGTTCCAGTCTTCCGACCAACCGTCTGCGCGCCTGGTTCGCGCTCGCCGAGGACTTCCTCGGCGACGCTCCGGCTGACGCGCAACCCGATCTCGAGCCGTGGGCCACGCACCCCCATCGACGCCCGCTGCGATCCGAGCCGAGCGCGCCGCGCCGGCAGCGTCCCGCCCCCTCCGCCCACTGCCTGTGCCCGGTCCGGCCGGCGCCGAACCTCGGTGGACGAAACGAGGTGGTGCGATAGCCGGTACGCCGATCGCCCGGGCCACCACGGGGCCCGGATCCAAACAACTGAGCCTGGAAGCCCGCCGCGAGGCCGGGGAAGCCCGCTGTGAGGCTCCGACACCATCACGAGGCCGAGGCAGGCCCACGCCGACTGACGTTGCGCTGGGAGGGCTTATGCCGCGCGCGCGTCCGGTCAGGCGTGGGCCACCCGGCCTCGGGTGGGTCGACCCCTGCAATGGCCCCGTGCCGATGTCGCGTGCCAGGCAGCCCCGGGCTAGGACGAGCGACCTGCGGCGTGGCCCCGCCGCGAGCGCGAAGGCGCGAAGCCCGAAGTCGCGCAGTTCGGCGGCGTCGTGCGCCCGCCCGGTCGTCGGCCCGCTCGCCCCGATCGGGGCGTGCGCCGGCGGCGCTACGCGGCGGTGCGCCGGCGATCGCCGAATGAACCGCGTGCCACGCCGTCTGTGCGGCGAGGACCGCTCCGCTCGGTTCGCCCGTCGTCTGATCCGTCGGCGCGGTCACGAGGCCGAACAGCACGGCGATGAACGTGCCAAGCCCGAGCACGACGCAGATGATCAGCAGCACGAGCACCTGCGGGTTCGCGCGGAGGAACTTCGTCACTTCCCGCATGTACTGGTTCCTCGGACTCGTGCTGCGATCGCGTGCTGTGAAAATAAACCGGCGGCGACCTACTCTCCCAGGCCCTTGCGGGCCAAGTACCATCGGCGCTGAGGGGCTTAACTGCTCTGTTCGGAATGGGAAGAGGTGTTTCCCCCTCGCCATAGCCACCGGAAACCGGTAGAGACCAGCGCCCCTTCTCGGGCCTTCAAAACCACACAGTGCCAATGCACGGATATCAAAATATCCGTCAAGCCCTCGACCCATTAGTACCGGTCTCCTACGAGTGTCACCACTCTTCCAGATCCGGCCTATCAACCTGGTGATCTTCCAGGGGTCTTACTCCCTCAAGGGGATGGGAGAGCTCATCTTGAGGCCGGCTTCCCGCTTAGATGCTTTCAGCGGTTATCCGATCCGCACGTAGCTAACCTGCGATGCCCTTGGCAGGACAACAGATACACCAGAGGTGCGTTCATCCCGGTCCTCTCGTACTAGGGACGAATCCTCTCAACTCTCCAACGCCCACGGCAGATAGGGACCGAACTGTCTCACGACGTTCTGAACCCAGCTCGCGTACCGCTTTAATGGGCGAACAGCCCAACCCTTGGGACCTACTTCAGCCCCAGGATGCGACGAGCCGACATCGAGGTGCCAAACCGGGCCGTCGATGTGGACTCTTGGGCCCGATAAGCCTGTTATCCCCGGAGTACCTTTTGTCCGTTGAGCGACGGCGCTTCCACTTGCTACCGCCGGATCACTAAGGCCTGCTTTCGCACCTGCTCGACCTGTCGGTCTCGCAGTCAAGCTCCCTTGCTGCCTTTACACTCTACGCACGATTTCCGACCGTGCTGAGGGAACCTTTGCGCGCCTCCGTTACATTTTGGGAGGCGACCGCCCCAGTCAAACTACCCGCCTGTCACTGTCCAGCGCCCGGATTCACGGCGCACTGTTAGAGATCCAATACACCAAGGGTGGTATCTCAAGGTTGCCTCCACGCCAGCCGCAGCCGGCGCTTCCAAGGCTCCCACCTATCCTGAGCGAGATGCATCGAACCCCAATACCAGGTTGTAGTAAAGGTTCACGGGGTCTTTCCGTCTAGCCGCGGGTACTCGGCATCTTCACCGAGACTGCAATTTCACCGAGCCCCTCGTTGAGACAGCGTTCAAGTCGTTACGCCATTCGTGCAGGTCGGAACTTACCCGACAAGGAATTTCGCTACCTTAGGACCGTTCATTCTTGTTACTACGCGGTGGCCGAGTGCGCTCCGCGCGGCTGACACATTTCTGGTCGGCTCTCATGGTCGCCCATGAGATCGGACTATCTCATCTCGCCGGCAGATCGGCCGGCGAGCTCGGCGTATAGTCTCTGAGGATTCTCTCCAGTCGTGTAGCGGCGCTTGCCGCCACGGTTCATCTGCTCTCCGGAGGAGCAGGATCCTGCCGATGTAGTCGGAGTCGCGGCATCGGCCTCTCGTCGAGCAGGTCTCGACCGCCTGCGCGAACAGCTCGAAGTCGTGCGCCTTCGACCCGACGCAGCGGAAACCGCCGGAAGAACGGGATGATCGCGCGATCGGATGTCCGAGAGGCGATTGACCTCCCAGTACCAGCCGCCGTTGCCCGCCTTCCGCATGCGTTCCGCACGCCGAGCGTCTCGCGAAACAGATCGAGCGGTGCTCGATCGCGTCTGCGACGACGTTGAAGGCCGCCGAGAGCTTCCAGCGCCGCGCTGTAGTCGGCTCGAGGCCGACATACGATCATGAAGCTGGCCTCTCCCAGCGCGAAACCGGCTAGGAAGTTCCCGAGCTCACTCGGGAATCGAAGCGACAGAGAGTCTTTCCTGCTGATTGTCCGCACCCGTCACATTGTCACTGTACCGCCCCGATCGGACGGAACGAGTAGTGCGGGATACTCGGAGTTTCCAGCATATAGCCGAGTTTTATAACTACCTCGGTTGATAGTTACGGCCGCCGTTTACCGGGGCTTAGTTTCGGTGCTTCGAGGCGAACCCCTAACACCTCCACGTAACCTTCCGGCACCGGGCAGGCGTCAGCCCCTATACGTCGTCTTACGACTTAGCAGAGACCTGTGTTTTTGGTAAACAGTCGCTTGAACCTATTCACTGCGGCCCTCTCGGGCTCCCCTCGCGAGGAGGTTCACCCTACTGGGGCGCCCCTTATCCCGAAGTTACGGGGCGATTTTGCCGAGTTCCTTAACGAGGGTTATCTCGATCACCTTAGTGTTCTCCACTTGCCCACCTGTGTCGGTTTTGGTACGGGCACGCGCTTTCTCCCTAGAGGCTTTTCTTGGAGGCAGGGCATCCGGGACTCGCCGGCTTAGAGCCAGCTGCATTCGCACCTCAGGTTATGCGGCCCCGGATTTACCTAGGGCCACCCCTACATGCTTAGCCCAGGACGACCATCGCCTGGGATCCCATAGCCTTCCTCGTCCCCCCATCGGTCAAACGAAAGCGACGTGGTACGGGAATATCAACCCGTTGGCCATCGACTACGCCTTTCGGCCTCGCCTTAGGTCCCGACTGACCCTGAGCAGACGAACTTTACTCAGGAAACCTTGGGCAATCGGCGGAGGGGATTCTCACCCCTCTTTCGTTACTCATGCCGGCATTCTCACTTCCGCCGCCTCCACGGCTGGCTTACGCCGCCGCTTCACTGGCGCCGGAACGCTCTCCTACCGCGCGAGAGGTCCGAAGACCTCTCGCACCCGCAGCTTCGGTGACTAGCTTGAGCCCCGTTACATTGTCCGCGCTCGAACACTTGACCAGTGAGCTGTTACGCACTCTTTCAAGGATGGCTGCCTCTAAGCCAACCTCCTGGTTGTCTGTGCATTCGAACATCGTTTCCCACTTAGCTAGTACTTAGGGACCTTAGCTGGCGGTCTGGGCTGTTTCCCTCTTGACGCTGAAGTTTATCCCCCAGCAACTGACTCCCGGAGTAACCGTGACGGTCTTCGGAGTTTGCCTGAAGTCGGTAACCTGGTAGGGCCCCTAGTCCAAACAGTGCTCTACGGCCGCCACGGAATTTATCCGAGGCTATACCTAAATATATTTCGGAGAGAACCAGATATCACTGAGCTTGATTAGCCTTTCACTCCGACCCACAGGTCATCCGCCCAGTTTTCAACCTAGGTCGGTTCGGTCCTCCACGAGGTCTTACCCCCGCTTCAACCTGCCCATGGGTAGCTCGCTCAGCTTCGGGTCTACCGCCTACGACTATGTCGCCCTATTCGGACTCGCTTTCGCTACGGCTCCGCTCATCGCTTAACCTTGCCGCAGACGAGTAACTCGCCGGCTCGTTATGCAAAAAGCACGCGGTCACGGCACGAGGCCGCTCCCACCGCTTGTAGGCACGCGGTTTCAGGTACTATTTCACTCCCCTTCCGGGGTACTTTTCACCTTTCCCTCACGGTACTAGTCCGCTATCGGTCACCAAGGAGTACTTAGCCTTGGAGGGTGGTCCCCCCAGGTTCAGTCCGCGTTTCACGGGTGCGGACTTACTCAGGAACACCTGCGGAAGACCGTGCAATTTCGTCTACGGGACGATTGCCCTCTGTGGTGCGTGGTTCCACACGCTTCGACTATCACGCGGTTTTGTAACTTCCGCCGGATCGGCCACGACTCCGGACCAGGCGCCCTACAACCCCCGACGCGCAACGCGTGGCCGCTTACACACGCCGGGTTTGGGCTATTCCCTTTTCGCTCGCCACTACTCAGGGAGTCTCGGTTGATTTCCTTTCCTCGGGGTACTGAGATGTTTCACTTCCCCCGCTTGTCTTCGCCACGCCTATGTGTTCAGCGCGGGATAACGTCGCATTACCGACGTTGGGTTTCCCCATTCGGGCATCCGCGGGTCACTGGCTATTCAGCGCCTCACCGCGGCTTATCGCAGCCGTTCACGCCCTTCATCGACTCTTGGTGCCAAGGCATCCACCATGTGCCCTTACTATCTTGACGGTGATCTTTTGGGAAGAGCCTTGCGGCTCTGCCCGGTGATACCCGTGTCATTGGCTACTGTGCAGTTTTCAAGGTCCGCGAAGAGGCGACGCTCGCACGCCCAATGCCCGGGACCGAGGTCCGACGAGCGCCGGCGGCGAGCCGGTCTCTCAAAACTCAACAGCATGCGAGCCGCGTCGGCGAGGGCATGAAGCCCAGGCGGCGCAGCCTGCCAGGTTCGGTCGACATGCTAGAGCTGATCGCGCGAGGCGATCGGTGCCCGATAAGGGCTCCCTAGAAAGGAGGTGATCCAGCCGCAGCTTCCGCTACGGCTACCTTGTTACGACTTCACCCCAGTCACGAGCCCCACCTTCGACGGCTCCCTCCCAAAAGGGTTAGGCCACCGGCTTCGGGTGTTGCTCACTCCCATGGTGTGACGGGCGGTGTGTACAAGGCCCGGGAACGTATTCACCGCGGCAGTGCTGATCCGCGATTACTAGCAACTCCGCCTTCATGCAGGCGAGTTTCAGCCTGCAATCCGAACCGAGACGCGCTTTAAGGGATTCGCTCCACCTCGCGGTATCGCAGCCCTCTGTACGCGCCAATGTAGCACGTGTGTAGCCCTGGACATAAGGGGCATGATGACTTGACGTCATCCCCACCTTCCTCCGGTTTGTCACCGGCAGTCTCGCATGAGTCCCCAACTAAATGCTGGCAACATGCGACGGGGGTTGCGCTCGTTGCGGGACTTAACCCAACATCTCACGACACGAGCTGACGACAGCCATGCACCACCTGTGATCCTGCCCCGAAGGGAGACCGTGTTTCCACGGCTGTCAGGAACATGTCAAGCCCAGGTAAGGTTCTTCGCGTTGCGTCGAATTAAACCACATGCTCCGCTGCTTGTGCGGGCCCCCGTCAATTCCTTTGAGTTTTAGCCTTGCGGCCGTACTCCCCAGGCGGGGCACTTAATGCGTTAGCGTCGGCACGGAGGGAGTCGACACCCCCCACACCTAGTGCCCATCGTTTACAGCGTGGACTACCAGGGTATCTAATCCTGTTTGCTCCCCACGCTTTCGCGTCTCAGCGTCAGTACCGTCCCAGCGAGCTGCCTTCGCCATTGGTGTTCCTCCTGATATCTGCGCATTTCACCGCTACACCAGGAATTCCACTCGCCTCTTCCGGACTCTAGCTCGACAGTTTCCACCGGCTTTCCAGGGTTGAGCCCTGGACTTTCACAGCGGACTTACCGAGCCGCCTACACGCTCTTTACGCCCAATGATTCCGGACAACGCTTGCCCCCTACGTATTACCGCGGCTGCTGGCACGTAGTTAGCCGGGGCTTCTTCTGAAGGTACCGTCACTCCAGCCGGCTATTCACCGGCGAAGCTTCGTCCCAACTGAAAGGGGTTTACAACCCGAAGGCCTTCTTCCCCCACGCGGCGTTGCTGCGTCACGCTTTCGCGCATTGCGCAAGATTCCCCACTGCTGCCTCCCGTAGGAGTCTGGGCCGTGTCTCAGTCCCAGTGTGGCTGATCGTCCTCTCAGACCAGCTACCCATCGTTGCCTTGGTGAGCCGTTACCTCACCAACAAGCTAATGGGCCGCGGGCCCATCCCGATGCGGAGGCCGAAGCTTCCTTTCCCCAGCGGCCTTATGGCCGGAGGGCACATTCGGTATTAGCCCGAGTTTCCTCGGGTTGTCCCAATCATCGGGGCAGGTTACCCACGTGTTACTCACCCGTTCGCGGCTTTGCCCCAGGCCGAAGCCTGGTTCGTCGCTCCACTTGCATGTGTTAGGCACGCCGCCAGCGTTCGTCCTGAGCCAGGATCAAACTCTCCGTGAAGAACTACTTGAGACGGGCCGCCCAAGAGCGACCCGCTTCACAAAGAGTCGTCGAGGTCCGAGCTCCCACCTAGCGCGGTGGGTCGGACCCGGGCCTGTCCCTGGTGGGATCAGGCCCTTGCGTCCACACGAGGGGATCCGATGTACACCAGTGGATCCCGGGACGCAAGACGGGGTTTCAATCTGGCACCGTCGTCCGACGCGGCCCGCGAAGGGCCGGCGGAGCGACGGCGTCGAACCTGGACACACTCCTCGACCGAGGGTCGGTCGAGGGTGCGCATGCTGTTGAGTTTTCAAAGACCGTCGCACCTCTTCGGGAAGGGGCTTCCTTCCCAGGGCGCGTCCGAAACCGTTCCGATCTCCGGAGCGGACCGGTGAGTATAGCGCCAGGATCGCCGCGACGAGCGGCGCGGCCGAACGATACCGCGCGAGCCCTCGAGCCGCCGCTCGGCGTCGCCGGCAGCTCGGCCGCGACGTGCCGATCGGATGCTACGACAGGACCTGGACGGTCACCGTCCGCGGCGCGGCCGGTCGTCGAAGTCGATCAGCACGACCTGCTGCCAGGTGCCGAGCGCCAGCTGGCCGTCGACGACGGGAATCGTCTCCGATGGGCCGATCACCGCCGCGCGCAGGTGGGCGTGGGCGTTGGTGTCGTGGTTGCGGCGGTTGTGCTCGTAGTCGCCGCGGTCCGGGATCAGCCGGTCGAGCAGCGCCTGGAGGTCGTGGACGCCGCCCGGCTCGTACTCCATCGTCGTCACGGCGACCGTCGAGCCGGTGGCGAACACGGTCACGACGCCGCGGTCGACCCCGGCGGTCTGGACCACGCTGGCGACGCCGGCGGTGATGTCGACGATGTGCCCGTTGCCGGGCGTCTCGAGCCGCAGCATGCCCGCCGTGGACCGTCACTCAGTCGCCCTACGGGCGTCACGCGCACGCGCGCGAACCGGCGCTTGCCGAGCTGGAGGACCTTGCCGTCGACGTCGGCCGCCGGCACGTCGAGCGCGCCGTGCCGACCGGCTCGCCGTCGAGCCTCACCCCGCCCTGGGCGAGGCTGCGCCGTGCCTCGGAGGTCGAGATCCCGAACGCGCTCGGCCAGCAGCGCCGGCAGATGGACCTCGGCGCGATCGGCTGGCCACGGCACCGTCGGCATCGTCCTCGGGCGCCTGGCGCTCGATGTGGACGCGGTCGAACTCCCGCTCGGCCTCGTCCGCGGCGCGTCCGCCCCGTGGAAGCGCTCGACCAGGGCCCGGGCCAGCGCGCGCTTGGCGTCGCGCGGCGCCGAGCTCGGGCGGCGGCTCCGATCCCGAGCAGCAGCGCGTACCACGTCGGCAGCGACTTGTCGGGGATGCTCAGCGTCTTGCCGTACATCTCGTCCGGCGGCTCGGTGACGCCGATGTAGTTGCCGAGCGACTTCGCCATCCTCCGCACGCCGTCGGTCCCGGTCAGCAGCGGCATCGTCAGGACCGCCTGCTCGGGCACGCCGTAAGCCCGCTGGATGTCGCGCCCGAGCAGCAGGTTGAACTTCTGGTCGGTGCCGCCGAGCTCGACGTCGGCGCGGACCGCCACCGAGTCGTAGCCCTGGAGCAGCGGGTAGAGCAGCTCGAGCACCGAGATCGGGGTCGCGGCTCGCGAACCGCTTGGCGAAGTCGTCGCGCTCGAGCAGCTGGGCGACCGTCGGTGGTCCGCGCGAGCCGGAACAGCTCGCTCCATCGACATGTCGAGCCACTCGCTGTTGAGGCGGACCTCGAGCCGGTCGGGATCGAGGACCGTGAACGCCTGCTCCTGGAAGGTCCGCGCGTTGGCGTCGATCTCCGGCGCCCGACAGCACGGGACGGGTGACCGAGCGCCCGCTCGGATCGCCGACGCGCGCCGTGTAGTCGCCGATGATCAGCACCACCGTCGTGGCCGAGGTCCTGGAACTCGCGGAGCTTCTGGAGCACGACCGTGTGCCCGAGGTGGATGTCCGGCGCGGTCGGGTCGATCCCGAGCTTGACGCGCAGCGGCCGGCCGAGCGCCAGCTTGCGCTCGAGCCCCGTCGGGCAGGCAGTCGACGGCGTTTCGGGCCAGCCACGCCGCCGCCTCGCGACGGAGTCGAGGCGGATGGTTCAGTCGGTGGCGCGGGCGCCATCCGGACCTCGGAATCCATCCGGCCCAATGCTAGACTCTCGCCGCCGACGGGACCCATGTTGCCGCCGTGTCCCGCTGCGCGCCGTAGCGGCCAAGACCGGCTCGGCTGCGCAGTGCTACCGAAGCACCCCGCGATCGCATGATCGACGACGTCGAAATTCCGACACAGGGCGATCAGCCGCAGGCTCCGATCCCGTTCAAGCCGACCGCCGACGACGGCGTGGCGGCGGCCGCGCGTGCGCCCGGGCGGCGGCCGCCGCAAGCCCCGCGGCTGCGCAAGCTCCGGCTGCTGCTGATCCTGCTCGGCCTCGCCGTGCTCGCGGTCATCTCGACCGTGTTCGGGATGATGATGGCGGTCGCCTCCGACCTCCCGCAGATCGAGAACCGGCAGGAGTACCGGACGGCCGCGAACTCGTACCTGTACGACGACCACTGGCACCTGATCGGGCTGTTCGCGCCGCCCAACCACGAGGTGATCGACAGCTTCGAACAGATCTCGCCGTGGATGAGACGGGCGATCGTCTCGGTCGAGGACCAGCGCTTCTGGACGCGACCCGGGGGTCGACCTGCCGGGGCATCGCGCGCGCGGTCCTGGCCGACGTGACCGGCGGCTCGCAGGCAGGGCGCCTCGACGATCGCGCAGCAGTTCGTCAAGAACGCGCTGTCCGAGCAGGACAACCGCACGATCTTCGAGAAGCTGCGCGAGGCCGCGCTGGCCTACCACCTGACGCGCCGGTGGCCGAGGACAGAAGATCCTCACCGAGTACCTGAACTCGATCTACTTCGGCAACGGCGCCTACGGGGTCGAGTCCGCCGCGCGCGTGTACTTCGGCAAGGTCCACGGCTACGACTCCTCGGTCTCGTCCAGGCCAGACCGACTCGGGCTGTGGCGACGCGCCGCGCCCGACGTGCGCATCCGTGCTCGACGCCCGCCGAGGCCGCGCTGCTCGCCGGGATGGTCGCCGACCCGAGCGCGTTCGACCCGCTCGTGCACCCAGCCGGCCGCGAAGGGACGGCGGGACCTCGTGCTCAAGGACATGCTCGAGCAGCACTACATCACGCGTCGCGCAGTACGCGACGTGGATCAAGCGCGCCGCTCCCGACCGCGGCCGATCCAGCAGCCGCAGGAGCCGCCCGCGGCGCCGTACTTCACGAGCTGGCTGCGACCGCAGATCCTCGCCGCGATGGGGCTCGACCACAAGGGGTTCCGGACAGCGTCGCCGAGTACCGCGCCTACTACGGCGGGCTGAAGATCCGCACCACGCTCGACCTCGAGCTCCAGCAGGCGGCCGATCAGGCCGTCTCCCAGGAGCTGCCGTACCGGCCGAGCCTGCCGAGCGCGTCGCTGGTGGCGATCGACAACAAGACCGGACGAGGTGCGGGCGATGGTCGGCGGACCGATCGTGAACGGCCAGGAGGACTACAACCAGTTCCCGTTCAACCTGGCCACCCAGGGGCGCCGCCAGCCCGGCTCGTCGTTCAAGCCGTTCACGCTCGCGATGGCGCTCGCAGTCGGGCAAGTACGGGCCGGACTCGATCATCGACTCCGCGCCGCAGGACTTCATCGTCCCCAACAGCGGCGGCAAGGAGCACTTCATCGTCCACAACTTCGGCAACACGTACTCGGGCCCGATCACGCTCGCCGCGGCCACCGACATCTCGGACAACTCCGTCTACTCGCAGGTCGGAATCAACACCGGCACCAAGAAGATCGCCAAGTTCGCCAAGCGCGCCGGGATCCGCACGCCGGTCTCGAACAACTACGCGATGATCCTCGGCGGCCTGAAGATCGGCGTCTCGCCGCTCGACATGGCGCACGCGTACGAGACGTTCGCCGAGGGAGGCCGCAGGGTGTTCGACCCGGTGCTCGGCGCGCCCGCACAAGGGCCCGACCGGCATCGCCCAGATCTACTGCCCCTCGGTCTGCCCGCACAAGAACATGGTCGACCACCCGGAGTACGAGCGCGTGCTTGCCGGCGTCGGTCGCGGCGGTGGTGCACGAGATGCTGACCGGAGTGGTCCAGCACGGCACCGGCACGTCGGCCGCAGATCTCAGGCGTCGACGTCGCGGGCAAGACCGGGACGACCACCAACTACGCCGACGCGTGGTTCGTCGGCTGGACGCCGCAGCTGACGACCGCGGTGTGGGTCGGCTACCCGAACAGGCTCGTGCCGATGACCACCGCCTACAACGGCGCGCCGGTCGAGGGCGGGACGTACCCGGCGATCATCTGGCACAACTTCATGGTCTCAGGCGCTCCAGATCCTGGCCGCGCGAGAACCCGCACCAGAAGACCACGAACACGGTCTCGACCGACACCACGAGTGCGCCACCGACGCCGGACTCGGGAGCGGGCTCGAGCACCGACACGCCCCAGACGACCCCGGCCGCGCCCACCGGCGGCGCCACGGGGGCAACACCGGTGGCGGCACGACCGGCAACGGCGGAGCGACGGGGACACCGGGTGGCGGCGCCGGCACCGGCGCTGGGACCGGCGCGACGGGAGGTGGCGGCGGCACCGGCGCGACCGGTGGAGGTGGCGGGACCACGGGAGCCGGCGGAGGCGGCGGAACAACCGGCGGCGGCGGCGGAACAACCGGAGGCGGCGGGGGCGCGGGCGGCACCGGAGCCGGCGGTGGAGCCACCGGCGGCGGGGGAAGCTCGGGCGGCGCCGGAATCGGCGGCGGCTGACGGCGCCGGTCCGGACGGGCTCCGCGGTCCCACGGACGCCGGCGAAGGCGGCCCCGCGAGCCCCTACGCCCGTGACAGCGCCGGCCGCGACAGGAACCGGCTGCCGACCGCGGAGAAGCGCCACGGCAGCTCGGCGGCCTTGGTGATCCCGATCCGCTTGCTCGCGGCGACCTGCGACGTCCCGCCACGCTCGCGGCCGGCGGGCGATCACGACCGGGCCCTCGGTCAGGTCGGACGCCGTTGAGCTCCAGGCCGATCCCCAGCGCCTGCGTGAGCTTGCCCGGCCCCGAGCACAGGTCCTCGAGCCGCGCCACGCCCCGGCGCAGGCGCATCGCGTCGATCCCCTCGATCGGCTCGAGCGCCCGGATCAGGACGGCGGCGCCGACGCCCTCGGGCTCGCACACGGCGTTCAGGCAGGCGTGGATCCCGTAGGAGCGGTAGACGTACGCGCCGCCCGGGCGGCCCGAACAGCACCCGGGTCCGCTCGGTCAGGCCGACGAACGCGTGGGACGCGGGCTCGGAGTCGTGGTAGGCCTCGGTCTCGACGATCACGCCGGACGCTGCCGTCGTGCGAGACCACGCACCCGATCAGGTCCTCGCGCCACCTCGAGCACCGGGCGCTCGTAGAAGCCGCGCCTCATCCGAGCGCGGCCCGCACCCGCTCGAGCTGCTCGCGCACGCGGGGCAGGCTGGTCCCGCCCTCGGAGCGCTTGGTCTCGAGCCAGGCGCCGTCGCGCAGCAGCGCGTAGAACTCGTCGTCGAGCAGCGGCGACTGCACGCGCGAGCTCCTCCCGGGTCAGCGCAGACAGCGGCTTGCCCTGGTCGACCGCGCTCCGCACCAGGCCGGCGACGACGCCGTGGGCCTCGCGGAACGGCAGCCCGCGCCGCACCAGCAGGTCGGCGACGTCGGTCGCCGCCAGCAGCTCGTCGGCGGCCGCCGCGGCCAGCCGCTCGCGCCGGAAGCTGATCGACGAGAGCATCCCGTCGGCCGCCTCCAGACACAGCTCGACCGTGTCGGCGGCGTCGAACAGGTGCTCCTTGTCCTCCTGCATGTCCTTGTTGTAGGTCAGCGGCAGGCCGTGCAGGACGCCGTGGAGCGCGACCAGGTGGGCGGCCACGCGCGGCGCCTTGGCGCGCAGCAGCTCGGCCGCGTCCGGGTTCTTCTTCTGGGGCATGATCGACGACCCCGAGGCCCACGCGTCGGCGACCTCGCAGAAGCCGAACTCCTCGCTCGACCACAGCACGATCTCGCTCCCGAGGCGCGACAGGTGCGTCGCGCAGGTGGCGGCGGCCGCCAGGTAGTCGAGCACGAAGTCGCGGTTCGAGACGGCGTCGATCGAGTTCTCGGCGACGGACTCGAACCCGAGCTCGCGCGCCACGAGCTCGCGGTCGGTGTCGAAGTTCACGCCGGCGAGCGCGCCCGCGCCGAGCGGCAGTGCGGCCGTCGCGGACACAACCCGGTCGAACCGGTCGCGATCGCGGATCAGCATCCAGCAGTACGCGAGCAGGTGGTGGCTCAGGTACACCGGCTGAGCGCGCTGCAGGTGCGTGTATCCGGGCATCGGCCAATCGAGATGCGCCTCCGCGAGGTCGACGAGCGTCCGGGCGAGCGCCGCCGTTCGGTCGGCGGCCTTCAGCGAATGTGCGCGGACGAACATCGCGACGTCGGTCGCCACCTGGTCGTTGCGGGAGCGCGCCGTGTGGAGCTTCCCGCCGACTCGGCCGGCGAGCTCGGTGACGCGGCGCTCGATCGCCATGTGGATGTCCTCGTCCCCGTCGGCGAACGGAAACGTCCCTTCGCCGAGCTCGCGCTCGACCTGGTCGAGCGCCGCGTGCAGCTCGTCACGCTCGGCGGCGGAAATGATGCCCTGAGCGGCGAGCATCGTCGCGTGTGCGCGGGATTGCTGGACGTCGTACGGGCCGAGGCGCCAGTCGAACGAAATCGAGTCGTTCAGCGCGCGGAACGCGGCGTCCTGTGGCTCGGCGAAACGAGACATCGAACGCGGATTATCGCCCGGTAAGGCACCGCCGTCAGGCGCCGCCGACCATTCCAAGAACCTCGCGCAGCGACTCGGCCACCTGCTCCACCTGCGACTCGGTCATCTCGGGGAAGAACGGCAGCGCGATCGACCGGGCGGCGACGTCCTCGCAAACGGGGAACTCCCCCTCACGGTGCCCGAACTGCTCGCGGTAGTAGCTCATCAGGTGCACCGCCGGGAAGTAGGGCTTGCTCGGGATTCCCCGGGCGTGCAGGGCGCGGACGATCGAGTCGCGCTCGAGGTCGCGCGGAAGCTGGACCACGTACACGAACCAGCCACGGCGCACACCACCGGCCTCGGGACAGGGCAGCTCGACCCCGTCGATGTCCGTGAGCGCGTCGCGATACGCGCCGGCGACCCGTGCTCGCGCGGCGAGGAGCTCGTCGAGATGCTCGAGCTGAGCGAGGCCGAGCGCACACGCGAGATCGCTCAGGCGGTAGTTGAAGCCGAGCCGGTCGTGGTCGAGCCAGTCCATGTCGGGCGCGCGGCCCTGGTTTCGCTCGGAATCGAGCCGCTCCTTGATCGCGGCGTTTGCGGTAGTGACCATCCCGCCCTCGCCGGTCGTGATCTGCTTGTTCGCGTAGAAGCCGAACACGGCCTGATGGCCGCGGCCGCCCACGGGCAGCCCGTCGGCGTCGACCGCTCCGAGCGCCTCGCACGCATCCTCGACGATCGGCAGCCCGAGCCGCTCGAACGCGCCGAGGTCGGCCGGATAGCCGAAGATGTCCACCGGCAGCACCGCCGTGGTGCGATCGGTGACAGCGGCCGCGGCGGCGTCCGGGTCGAGGTTGAACGTGATCGGGTCGACGTCCGCGAAGACGGGACGCGCGCGCTCGTACACGACGACGTTCGCGCTTGCAACGAACGAGAATGGACTGGTCACGACCTCGTCGCCGTCGCTGACGCCGGCGGCCCGCAGCGCCAGGTGCAGCCCGGCGGTTCCGCTCGACACGGCGCTCGCGTGCGCGGCGCCGACGCGCCGCGCGAACTCCTGCTCGAACTCGGCCAGCAGCGGCCCGAGCGACAGGCGCCCCGAACGCAGCACGTCGAGCACGCGCTCGATCTCGACCTCGCCGATGACCGGCCGCGCGAGCGGGATCGCCTCGCCGCCGGGGGCCACGGTCTCGGCCACGGTCTCCCTCGAAGCCTCAGTCACGAGCCTGTGGCGAGGCGGCCGCGTCGGGCAAGCGGCTGCCTGACACGCGCATCCCGTACTCGAGTGAGTCGACCAGCGCCTCCCAGGACGCCTCGATGATGTTCTCCGACACCCCGATCGACCCCCACACCTGGTCGCCGTCGGATGCGTCGAGCAGCACGCGCGTGACCGCGCCGGTGCCCTTCGTCTCGTCCAAGATCCGGACCTTGAAGTTGACCAGATCGATGTCGCGCAGATGCGGGTGGATCTCGACGAGCGCGTCCCGAAGCGCGCGGTCCAGCGCGTTGACTGGGCCGTTGCCCTCGGCGGTCCGCACGTATCGCTCGCCGTCGAGCCAGATCTTGATCGTCGCCTCGGTCTCGACGCGTCCGTCGGCGCGCTTCTCGACGATCGCGCGCCAGGACTCGAGCCGGAACAGCGGCTCGTACTCGCCGGTCTCCTTGCGCAGCAGCAACTCGAACGAGCCGTCTGCCGCTTCGAAGTGATAGCCCTTGTGCTCGAGCTCCTTGACCCGCTCGACCAAACGCCCGGCCTCCTGGTCGCCGAGTGCGATCCCGGCGTCGCGGGCGCGCGCGTGCACCGTGCCCTTTCCCGACAGCTCGGAGATCAGGAGCTCGCGGCGGTTCCCGACCACCTCAGGATCGACGTGCTCGAACGTCGCCGGGTCGACGTTGACGCCCGCGACGTGCATGCCACCCTTGTGTGCGAACGCGTTGCGCCCGACGTAGGGCTGGTCGGGGTCGGGCGTGAAGTTGAGCATCTCGTCGAAGAAATGCGCGGTCTGCGAGAGCGAGGCGAGCTGCTCGTCGGTCACGCACTCGTAGCCGAGCTTCAGCTGGAGGTTCGGGATGATCGTGACCAGGTTGGCGTTCCCGCATCGCTCTCCGTAGCCGTTCATGGTGCCCTGGACGTGCACCGCCCCCTGCTCGACCGCCGTCAGCGTGCAGGCGACGCCGCAGCCCGAGTCGTCGTGACAGTGGATGCCGATTTCGGGGCCCACCCGCCCGCCGGCGGGTGCCAGCGCCACGACGACGTCGGCGATCGCCACCGCGATCTGGCGCGGGAGCGTGCCACCGTTCGTGTCACAGCACGTGACCGTGTCGGCTCCGGCCTCCGCCGCCGCCCGCACGCAGCTGAGCGCGTAGGCCGGATCGTCTGAGAAACCGTCGAAGAAGTGCTCGGCGTCGTAGATCACGCGCTTGCCCTCGCCGGCGAGGAACGCGACCGACTCGGAGATCATTCGCAGGTTCTCGTCGCGATCGACCTTCACGACCTTTTCGAGGTGAAGGCCCCAGGTCTTGCCGACGATCGTGCACACCGGGGCGGCCGATTCGGCAAGCACGCGCAGGCCCGGATCGGCGTCGGCGCGGGTGTCGCGCCGGCGGGTCATTCCGAACGCGGCGACCTGTGCGTGCCGAAACGTCTCCTCGGCCAGCAGGCCGAACAGCTCGAGCTCCTTGGGGTTGGAGCTCGGAAACCCCGCCTCGATCACGTCGATGCCGAGCTCGTCGAGGCGGTGCGCCACCCGCAGCTTCTCCTGCGCGGACAACGACATGCCCTCCCCCTGCATCCCGTCGCGGAGGGTGGTGTCGTAGAGCTCGATGTGAGTCATGTGAGTTTGTCGGCGGCGATCTGATTCATTTAGTTCGTCGGCGGCGTCTTACGGCGGCGCCTTGGGCGGCGCTCAGCCGGCTGCGGTCCGGCTCGGGACCTCGACGACGTCGAGCCACTCGGCGTAACGCGGATCGCGTCCGTGCAGGGCGTCGTCGAACACGCGCTGGAGCTCGCGGGTGATCGGTCCCACCCCACCCCCGGGCTCGCCGGCGCCGATTGCATGGTCGTCGACCTCGCGCACCGGGACGAGCTCCGCCGCCGTGCCGGTCATGAACACCTCGTCGGCGAGGTAGAGCTCGGCCCGGGCCAGGTCGCGCTCGACGACCTCGATGCCGAGATCGCGCGCGATCTGGATGATCGACTTGCGGTTGATTCCGTCGAGGATGCCGGCGGTCTGCGGCGGAGTGAGGACGACTCCGTCGCGCACGAGGTAGATGTTCTCGCCCGAGCCCTCGCACACGAACCCGTGCGAGTCGAGCAGGATCGCCTCCTGATAGCCGGCCTTCGACGCCTCGATCTTCGCCAGCACGCTGTTGAGGTACTGGCCGGAGGCCTTGGCATGAGGGATCAGCGCGTCGTGGGGGATCCGGCGCCAGCTCGAGACCTTGGCCCGGATGCCGCTCGCCTTGCCCTCCTCGCCGAGGTAGGCGCCCCACGGCCACACCGCGATCGAGACCTCGACCGGGGCGTCGAGCGGATACAGGCCCATCTGGCCGTAGCCGCGGAACGCGATCGGGCGGATATAGCACTCGCGCAGATCGTTGGCAGCGATCAGCTCGTGCGTCGCCGTGCGGAGCTCCGCGAGCGTGTACGGGATCGGCATGTAGTACAGCTCGGCCGACTTGAACAGCCGGTCGAGGTGGTCGTGATGGCGGAAGATCGCCGTTCCCTTGGCGGTCTCGTAAGCCCGGATTCCCTCGAAGACACCGGTCCCGTAGTGCAGGCCGTGCGTCAGTACGTGAACCTTCGCGTCCTCCCAGGCAACCATTTCACCGTTGTGCCAGATGAGGTCCGCTTGTTGCACGACTGACTCCTTATCCGAATTGTCGGCGGCGCCTGACGGCGGCGCCTTATTTGAAATTGTCGGCGGCGCCTGACGGCGGCGCCTTATTTGAAATTGTCGGCGGCGCCTGACGGCGGCGCCTTATAGGTGGTTGAGAACTGCCTGGGTGGCCTCTGATGTAGTTGCCGTGCCCCCCAGGTCGGGCGTGCGCAGCCCCTCGGCCAGCGCTCGCTCGACGGCCGATTCTACCGCCGCCGCCTGGGCCCCCATCTCGAGTCCGTGGCGCAGCATCATCGCCGCCGACAGGAACATCGCGAGCGGGTTCGCCGCTCCCGTGCCGGCGATGTCGGGGGCCGAGCCGTGGACTGGCTCGAACACGCCGGGGCCGTCGCCGCCGAGGGAGGCGCTCGGGAGCATCCCGATCGAGCCGGTCAGCATCGCCGCCTCGTCGCTGAGGATGTCGCCGAACATGTTCTCGGTGAGGATCACCTCGAAGTGGCGGGGCGCCGCGATCAGCTTCATCGCGGCGTTGTCGACGAGCAGGTGCTCGAGCTCGATGTTCGGGAACTCGCTCGGCGTGGATCGTCGCGCACGACCTCGCGCCACAGCCGGCTGGTCTCCAGCACGTTGGCCTTGTCGACGCTCGTGACGCGGGATCTCGCGGTGTTGAACGCGACGCGGGCGATCCGCTCGATCTCCTCGCGCGTGTACACACAGTCGTCGGAGGCGCGGTCTGCGGTGCGGGTCTTCGTCGCCGAAGTAGATCCCGCCGGTCAGCTCGCGGATCACGATCAGGTCGGTCCGCTCGATCAGCTCGCGCTTGAGCGGGCTCGCGTCGTACAGCGCCGGCAACGGCTTGACCGGGCGCAGGTTGGCGAACAGGCCGAGGCCCTTGCGCAGCCCGAGCAGACCCTGCTCGGGCCGCGGCTTGTCGGGATCGGTGGTGTCCCACTTCGGGCCGCCGACCGCCGCGAGCAGCACCGCGTCCGCGTTCCGGCACGCGTCCAGCGTCTCATCGGTGAGCGCGGTCCCGTGGGCGTCGATCGACGCGCCGCCGAACAGGTGCTGCTCGTACTCGAGCTCGGCGCCGACGGCGGCCAGCACCTCGACCGTGGGGGCGATGATCTCGGGGCCGATCCCGTCACCGGGTAGAAGGACGACGCGTGGCGCCATGGCGGCCCGGGACGCTAACCGATCGCCGCGAGCCGCGGTCCTCACAGCCGTACAAGGCCCGCCCAGTCGGGCCTCCTTTACGTCTCGGGACGCGCGAGCACGCGCGCGTGCCCTCGGCTCAGGAGCGGGAGCGGCGGGCGGTCATGTTCAGCCGTACGTACTCGAGCACGAGCGGGTCGCCGGCGCTGCTCGAGCACCCGGTCCACGAACGGACCGCGTAGCTCCGGCGGAAGCGGGATCGAGGTGCCGGACCAGGCACACGGTCTGGATGAACGAGCGCGGATCGTCCGGCGTGACCGATTTCGGCTCGAGCCAGCACCTGACGTCAGCGAACCCCGCGCGCTCGAGCCGCGAAGCGGTCTCCGTGTCGGTCGCGTAGTTCCACGGACGCTTCCAGTCGGCGAAGTACGGCGCGAACGGCTTCTCGCTGCGATCTCGTCGGCAAGCTCGCGGAAGGCATCGATGTTGCCGCGCCCGCCGCACTGGGCAACCAGCTGACCGCCGGGCGAGAGCGTCTGCGCCAGCGCGGCGAACAGCGCATCGTGATCGTGGATCCAGTGGAACGTCGCGTTCGAGAAGATCGCCTCGACCGGTTCGGGCAGGTCCAGCTCGACCAGGTCCTGGCAGAGGACCGTGGCGCGGTCGCCGAGCGCCTCGCGCGCGTGGGCGACCATCGACGGGGCAACGTCGACCGCGTACACGCGGCCCCGCGGGACCAGATCGGCGAGCAACGCGGTGACGCGGCCCGAGCCGCAACCCGCGTCGAGCACGACCTCGTCTCCGGCGAGCGAGAGCCGCTCGAGTTGCTCACGCGCCCAGGCCAGCTGGGGATCGGACACGCGATCGTACGTCGCCGCGTCCCAGTCGCGCTGCGCCTCGGCAACCATCACAACGCGGTGGTGTTCGGACCCGCCCACCCTCCGGGTCGCTCCTCGCGGTCGCGTTCGTACGCCGTGATCACATCGTCCTGCTCGAGCGTCAGCCCGATATCGTCGAGGCCGTTCAGGAGCCGGTGCTTCGATGTCGGGGTCGATCTCGAAGCCCGCGGTCCCGCCGGGCCAGCGCACCTCCTGGGCGGCGAGATCGACCTGCGCCTGGCCGGCGTCGGCGATCGAAGCGCACGCATCCGGGCCCAGCACGACCGGCAGCAGCCCGATCTTCGTGCAGTTCGAGCGGAAGATGTCGGCGAAGCTCGGCGCGATGATCGCCTGAAAGCCGTAGTCCTCGAGCGCCCACGGTGCGTGCTCGCGGCTCGAGCCGCAGCCGAAGTTGCGCCCCGCGACCAGGATCGGGTTGCTCGGCAGGTCCCACCCTGGCTGCTTGGCCCAGTCGAAGAACAGGAACTCGCCGAAGCCGGTCCGCTCGACCCGCTTGAGGAACTGCTTGGGGATGATCTGGTCGGTGTCGACGTCGTCGCGGTTCAGCACCGACACGCGGCCCGGTGATCGTCTCGATCGCTCTCATCTTCCGTTGGCCTCCCACTCTCGGATGTCGACGAAGCGGCCCTCGATCGCGGCCGCAGCCGCCATCTGGGGCGAAACGAGGTGCGAGCGAGCACCGCGCCCCTGGCGCCCCTCGAAGTTGCGGTTCGAGGTCGACGCGACCCGCTCGCCCGGCGCGGCGATGTCGGGGTTCATGCCCAGGCACATCGAGCAGCCCGCGCCGCGCCAGTCGAACCCGGCGCGCCCTGAACACCTCGTCGAGCCCTTCCTGCTCGGCCTGCACCTTGACCTGGTGGGAGCCGGGAACGACCATCGCGTAGACGGTGTCGGCGACCTTGCGGCCCGGCCACGACTTCGGCCGCCGCGCGCAGATCTCCGATCCGCGAGTTCGTGCACGAGCCGATGAACACGCGGTCGAGCTTGATCTCCTCGATCGGCATGCCAGGCTCGAGCGCCATGTACTCGAGCGCTCGCTCGTCCTGCTCGGAGTGCGGCTCGGGAACCGCGCCGGTTACGGGCGACGACCATCGCCGGCGTCGTCCCCCACGTGACCATCGGGCTGACCGCGGACGCGTCGACGTCGACCTGCTTGTCGAACGCCGCGCCCTCCTCGGTGCGGAGCTCGCGCCACGCGTCCGGGACCGAATCCGGGCGCCGCCGGACGGCCGATCACCCACTCGAACGTGGTGTCGTCGGGCGCGACCATCCCGGCACGCCCGCCGCCCTCGATCGTCATGTTGCAGACGGTCATGCGACCCTCCATCGAGAGCGACTCGATCGCCGGGCCGGCGTACTCGACGACGTGCCCGGCCGCTCCGTCGACGCCCATCTGGCCGATCGTGGCGAGGATCAGGTCCTTCGCCGTGACGCCGAACCCGAGCGACCCCGAGTAGAGGATCCGCATCGACTTGGGCTTGGACTGCACGAGGCATTGGGTGGCGAGCACGTGCTCGACCTCGCTCGTCCCGATCCCGAACGCGAGCGCGCCGAACGCGCCGTGCGTTGCGGTGTGGGAGTCGCCGCACACGATCGTCATTCCGGGCTGCGTGACGCCTAGCTCGGGGCCGATCACGTGCACGATCCCCTGGTGGTCGGAGCCGAGCGAGAACACGCGGGATGCCGAACTCGTCGCAGTTGCGCTCGAGCGTCTCCACCTGCACGCGCGAGAGCTCGTCACGGATCCGCGCCGCGACCGGCGTCCCGTCCGTCGGCACGTTGTGGTCCGCGGTCGCCAGCGTGCGGTCGGGGCGGCGCACCTTTCGCCCGGCGAGCCGGAGCCCGTCGAACGCCTGCGGGCTCGTGACCTCGTGCACGAGGTGCAGGTCGATGTAGATCAGATTGGGCGGGCCCCCATCCATCAAGTGCGCATCCCAGATCTTGTCGAACAGCGTCTTTGGCATTGGTCGTCTTAGCTCCTTCGCAGGCCGGCGCTCAGCACCGCGAGCAGCGACGGCCTCCGTCTTGTCCTGGATTTTCGAAGTGATGGGGCAGGTCCGCGTCGAACGTGACGCAGTCGCCCTCGTGAAGTTCGTGGCTGGCACCGTCGATCAGCAGCACGACCGTGCCCGGACTCGACCAGCGCGGTCTCCCGGCTGCCCGGCTCGTGCATCGGAGGGTCGCCCGGTCCGCCCGTCACCGCCCCCGGCGCGAGCGTGTGGCGCGAGAGCTCGGCGCGCTGGCCCGGCAGCGGCGGGGTGAGGATCTCGTAGCTGTGGCCGTCCACGCCGGGGCCCTGACGACGCTCGTTCCGCCGGACGACCGTGACGGCACCCTCCTCGTCGAGTCGGAGCAGTTGGGAGAGGCGCAGCTCGAGCCCGGTGGCGATCCGCTTGGCGACCTGGAGCGTCGGGCTCGTCTCGCCGCGTTCCACCTGGGAGAGCATCGGCGCGCTCACCCCGGAGCGCTCGGCGAGGTCGCGAAGCGACAGATCCATCGCCTCGCGCAGCGCTCGAACCCGCGGCCCGAGGCTGCCGTCAGTGGTTGTCGGTGGAGGACATACGCGCGTACGCTATCACATACGCCTTGCGCCCCGCTAGCCTCAGCCGTCATGCGCTCGCGACCCGACGTGCTCGTCCTCGGCGGTGGTGGGGTCCTCGGCGAGGCCTGGATGATGGGAGTCCTGGCCGGGATCGAGGACGGCACCGGCTTCGACCTGCGCGACTGCGACTACTACGTCGGGACGTCCGCCGGCTCGATCGTCGCGGCGCATCTCGTCGCCGGCCAGCCGCCCCGCCGTCCGTCGACGGTCGGGACAGACCTCGAGGCGCCGAGCCCGCCGAGGCCGGCCGACGGCCTCGCGGCCGCCGGCGTGGCTGCGGCCCGTCGCGCGGGGGCGTGGGCGGTCGCCGCCGGCGCGACGTTCGCGCCGCTGGCGCTCGGCCTCGCCGCTCCGGGAGGCGCGGTCCTACGGGCCGCGATGCTCCGCCGTCTTCCCCGGCCGACCGACACGCTGAACGGGCTGCGTCACACGCTCGAGCGGCTCGAGCCGAGATTCGACGGGCGCCTGCGGGTCGCGGCCGTCGACCGCCGCAACGGGCGCCGCGTCGTGTTCGGCAGCCCGGGTGCGCCGAACGCCGGCGTCGCCGAGGCGGTCGCCGCGTCGTGCACCGTGCCGTGGCTGTTCGCGCCGGTCACGATCGGAGACCGCGAGTACGTCGACGGCGGCGTGTGGAGCCCAACGAACCTCGACGCCGCGCCGGCCGGCCGTGACACCCACGTGCTATGCCTCAACCCGACCGCGAGCATCCCGGGCTCGCACGGCGTGCTCGCCGTAGTTCGCAATGTCTCGCGCACGGCCGTGTCGCTCGAGTCGCTCGTGCTGCGGCGCCGGGGCGCCGCGGTCCAGATGCTCGCGCCCAACGCCGAGTGCGCCGAGACGATGGGCACGAACTTCATGGACCGCGAGCCGAGCGGGCGGGTGCTCGCGGCGGGCTACCGGCAGGGACTCGCGTTCGTCACGGGGTCCGCACGGGTGGTCCCGACAGCGCAACAGCCGTCGCTTCCTCGGCCTCAGCCGTAACCCCGCGGCGGCGGATCGCATTCGAAAGCGCGCGCACGTACGCGCGGGCGGCCGCCTCGAGGATGTCGGTCGAGACGCCCTGCCCCGAGCCGGTCACACCGCCGACCTCGAGCACCACCGAGGTCTCGCCGAGTGCATCCTGGCCACCGGTGACGGCATCGACGCGGAACTCGCGGAGCCGCGCCTCGCTGCCGGTGGCGGCGTTGATCGCGCGGAAGATCGCATCGACCGGACCGTCGCCGGTGAACGAACCCGTGACCTCGTCACCCTCGGGGGTCCGCACGCCGACCGTCGCGTGCGGCGGCCGCCGCGTGGACGCTTCGACGTCGAACCACTCGAGTTGGTAGGCCGCGATCTCCTCGCGCAGCTCGTCGGTGACGAGTGCCTCGAGATCCATCGCGGTCACGTGCTTCTTCTTGTCCGCGATTTCCTTGAAGCGTCTGAACGCCGTGTTCAGACCCTGGCCCGAGAGCTCGAAGCCCAGGTCGGCCAGCGCCTGCTGCAGGGCGTGGCGGCCGGAGTGCTTGCCGAGCACGATCGAGTTGGCCTCGAGGCCCACGGTGGTGGCGTCCATGATCTCGTACGTCGTTCGCTCCTTGAGTACGCCGTCCTGGTGGATGCCCGACTCGTGGGCGAACGCGTTCCGGCCGACGACCGCCTTGTTCGGCTGCACCGGGTAGCCGGTCAGGCGGGACACCATCCGCGAGGTGCGCGCGATCTCCCGGGTGACGATCTCCGTGCGGAGTCCGACGTCGGCCGAGCGCGTATGCAGCAGCATCACGATCTCCTCGAGCGACGCGTTGCCGGCTCGCTCACCGATCCCGTTGACCGCGCACTCGACCTGGCGAGCACCCGCGAGCAGGCCCGCGAACGAGTTCGCGACCGCCAGCCCGAGGTCGTCGTGGCAGTGGACCGATAGCACGACGTCCTCGAGATCCGGGACCAGCTCGTACAGCCGCGCGAGATAGGCGGTGTACTCGTGCGGCATCGTGTATCCGACGGTGTCGGGAATGTTGATCGTCGTCGCGCCCTCGTCGATCGCGATCTGACACACCTCTGCGGTGAACTCGATGTCGGCGCGGGTCGCGTCCATCGGCGAGAACTCGACATCCTGCACGTACTGCTTCGCGTGCGCGACCGCAGCGCGAGCCTGTCCCTTTACGTCGTCGCGCGTCGTCTGCAGCTGGTACTCGATGTGGATGTCGGACGTCGAGATGAAAGTGTGGATGCGAGGCCGCGCGGCGTCCTTGACGGCGTTCCAGGCCGCGTCGATGTCGGCCACGTGGGTTCGGGCCAGTCCCGCGATCACCGGGCCGTCGACCGTGCGGGCGATCTCCTGGACGGCCTCGAAGTCGCCCGGCGAGGTGATCGGGAAGCCGGCCTCGATCACGTCGACGCCGAGCCGAGCGAGCTGCTGGGCGATCTCCAGCTTCTCCTGCGTGTTCAGCGAGATGCCGGGCGACTGCTCGCCGTCACGCAGCGTCGTGTCGAAGATCAGTACTCGGCTTGGGTCCTCAGGCTTGCTCATGTCACTCCTCGATGTCTCGAACTCGGTCTCTTCTCGGTGCTGGTTTCGCGGCTACGTGCGGCCGCCCACGCGCTATTCCCCCCGAGGGGGGAGGAGAAGAAGTCGGAGGTCGAGGCGGAATGCCATGCGCGGCAAAGCGTACCAAGATGCGGCTCGTCGGCGGTTGCCGCCGTGGCGGGCCTCTGCGGCATGATCTGCCCGGATGCGAAAGCTGTCGCTGATCGTCAACCCCGTCGCCGGCGGGGGCCGCCCGGCGCGCGCGTTGCCCGACGTGCAGGCCGCGTTGCGGTCGCTACGATCTCGAGTACCACTTCGAGTACACGAGCAGCCTCGAGCACGCACGCGAGTTGGCGCTGACGGCGGCCGCGAACGACGAGGTGGCGGTGGCGTTCGGAGGCGACGGGCTGATCGGCGCGGTCGCGGGCGCGCTCAAGCACTCGGGCGGAGTCGTCGGGATGCTGCCCGGTGGACGCGGCAACGACCTGTGCCGGGTCCTCGGGATCCCGCGCAAGCCCGGTCGCCGCATGCTCCGTGCTTGCCTCCGGGGTCGTCCGCGAATTCGACCTCGGACAGGCCGGCGATCGCACGTTCACGGGGATCGCGAGCTGCGGGTTCGACTCGGTCGCGAACCGGATCGCGAATGAGACCCGGATCGTGCGCGGTAGCCTCGTATACGCGTACGCGCTGGTGCGGGCGCTGCCGAGCTGGAAGGCGGCCGGCTTTCAGGTGACGCTCGACGGCGGCGAGACGTGCGAGTTCACCGGTTACTCGGTCGCCGCGGCCAACTCGAAGACGTTCGGCGGCGGCATGCGCCTCGCGCCCGACGCGTCGCTGCCAGGACGGACTGCTCGACGTGGTGATGATCGAGAGACATGTCAAGGCTCCGCTACCTCGCGCCTCGCGCCAACGGTGTTCATCGGCCGGCACGTCCGCCAGCGCGCCGTGCGGCGTCGTCCGTACTCGCGAGCTGCACATCAGCGCGAACCGGCCGTTCACGCTGTTCGCCGACGGAGACCCGATCGCCGAGCTTCCGGTCACGGTGCGCGTGCTGCCCGGCGCGGTGCGGATGATCGTGCCGAGATGACGCTGCTCGGCGCCAAGATCGCCGCGGCCCGCGCGGTCGGAGAGCTCGCCCGCCGGGCCGGCCGCGGCGGCGGAACCAGCCTGCCGGGCAAGGTGCTGATGCGACTCGAGCCCGGCGCGATCTCCGAGCTGTCCGCGCGGCTGCCGCGCGGATCGGTCGTGATCTCGGCCACCAACGGCAAGACGACGACGGCCGCGATGGTCGCCTCGGTGCTCGGTCGCGCCGGCGTGCCGGTCGTCCACAACCGAGCGGGCGCGAACATGGCCGGCGGCGTGGCCTCGACCCTGCTCGCGGCGGCGCGCGGCGGAGGGCGGATCGACGGAGAGCTCGGGCTGTTCGAGATCGACGAGTTCTGGCTCGACCGGATCGTCGCCGCAGCTCGAGCCGCGCGGCGATCCTGCTCGGCAATCTGTTCCGCGATCAGCTCGACCGCTACGGCGAGCTCGACACGATCGCCGACCGGTGGGCCGCGGTGGCGTCGCAGCGTCCGGGCGGCACGGCGCGGCTCGTCCTGAACGCGGACGACCCGCTGATCGCCGACCTCGGGTCGCGACGCGCCGAACGTGACGTACTTCGGCGTCGAGGATCCGTCGGTGGCGACCCCCGAGATGCAGCACGCCTCCGATTCCAAGCACTGCCGCAGGTGCGGTGCGGCGTACGTCGTACGAGGCGATCTACCTCGGCCACCTCGGCCGCTACCGCTGCCCGTCGTGCGGGCAGGAGCGGCCGGCACCCTCGGTCGCGGCCGAGCGGATCGCGCTCGACGGCACGCGGCGCTCGACGTTCGAGCTGATCACGCCGCGTCGGCAGCGCGAGCGTCGAGCTGCCGCTTCCCGGGCTCTACAACGTCTACAACGCGCTCGGGCGCCGCCGCGCTGTGCCTCGGGCTCGAGGTTCCGCTCGAGGCGGTCGTGGCCGGGCTGCGCGACGTCAGAGCGGCGTTCGGCCGCGCGGAGCGGATCGCGATCGGCGACGTCGAGCTTCAGGTTCTGCTGGTCAAGAACCCGGCCGGCGCGAACGAGATCCTGCGCACGCTCGTGCTCGAGCCCGAGGAGCTCGACGTGCTGGCGATCCTCAACGACCGAACCGCCGACGGGCGCGACGTCTCGTGGGTGTGGGACGCCGACTACGAGATGCTCGCCGGGCGCGTGCGCCGCGTCACCTGCGCCGGCACGCGCGCCGCCGAGCTCGCCGTCCGCCTGAAGTACGCCGGCGTCCCGTCCGACCGCCTGCACGTCACGCCCGCGCTCGCGCCGGCGCTCGACGACGGCGCTCGCCGACGCGCGACTCGGGCCGGCTGTACGTTCTGCCCACGTACACCGCACTGCTCGAGCTGCGTCAGGAGCTGGCCGATCGCGGGCCACGCCGTGCCGGTTCTGGGAACCTGAGGCGGTGGGCAGGAGATGAGCGTGATCTGGCACGACCTCGAGTGCGGCGCGCTACGCCGAGGACCTGCCGCTGTGGCGCTCGCTGGCGGCCGAGCACGGCGACCCCGTGCTCGACGTCGGCGCCGGCACGGGCCGCGTGGCGCTCGACCTGGCGCGGGCCGGATACCGCGTAACCGCGCTCGACCGCGATCCGGAGCTGCTCGCCGCGCTCGACGGCGCTTGGGAAGAACGCCGGACGATGCCGCCTTCGCCGATCGCCCGTCACGACCGTGGTCGCGGACGCCCGCGACTTCGACCTGCGGCCGAGCGGTTCCCGCTGATCATCGTCCCGATGCAGACGATCCAGCTGCTCGGAGGCGCCGACGGCCGGGCTGCGTTCCTGTGCCTGCGCGCAGCCGGCACCTGCGTGCCGGCGGTGTGCTCGCGGTGGCGATCGCCGAGGTGCTCGACCTGTACGAGGTCCTCGACGGCGTACCCGCGCCGCTGCCGGACCTGCGCGAGGACGACGGAGTGGTCTACTCGAGCCAGCCGATCGCCGTGCGGGCCGATCGGGGCGGGTTCGTGCTCGAGCGCCGGCGCGAGACGGTCGTCCCGGGCGGGCGACCGCACGGTCGAACAGGACCTGATCCGCCTCGACCGGCTAACGGTCGAGGATCTCGAGCGCGAGGGGTCCCGCCGCCGGGCTGACGCCGGCCGGGCGCGACCAGTGCCGGAGACCGCCGACTATTCGGGCAGCGAGGTGGTGATCCTGCGTGGCTGAGCTGCGCGTGTGCGCGCTGTATCCCGACCTGATGAACATCTACGCCGACCGCGGCAACCTGCTCGTGCTCGAGCGGCGCTGCCGCTGGCGAGGGATCGGCTTCGACCTCTATCCGAGCGGCCTGGGCGAGCGCGCTCGACCCAGACGGCGCCGATCTCTACTACCTCGGTGGCGGGCAGGACCGCGACCAGGAGCTGTGCGCGCTCGACCTGGCCGAGGTCAAGCGCGACGCGCTCCACGCGGCGGCCGCTCGCGGCGCGGTGATCCTCGCCGTGTGCGGCGGGTATCAGCTGCTCGGGCACTCCTATCAGCTCGGCGAGCTGACCCTGCCCGGAATCGGGCTGGTCGACCTCGTGACCGTCCGCTCGGACGACGCCCGCCTGATCGGCAACGTCGCGATCGAGGTCGAGCTCGACCCCGGGACACGCCGAGTCCTCGCCGGGTTCGAGAACCACGGCGGGCGCACGCACCTGGGGGCGGGCGCCGAGCCGCTCGGTCGGGTGCTGAAGGGCTACGGCAACAACGGCGTCGACGGCCATGAGGGCGTCCGCCGCGGCAACGTGATCGGCACCTATCTGCACGGACCGCTGCTTCCGAAGAACGCGTGGTTCGCCGACTGGCTGATCGAGACCGCGCTCGGGCTGGAGCGGCCGCTCGAACCGCTCGACGATCGGCTCGAGGCCGCACGCCCACGCGGACGCGCGCCGCGCCGCGGGAGTGTGAGACTGTGCCGTGATGTCGCGCGGGGCATGGTTCAAAGGCTCCGATCGGGTCGGCGGTCGCGGGCGGGCTCGCGGCGGTCGGGCTCGCGGCGTGTCGGGGCCGGCTCGCACGCGGCCACCGCGGCGACGCCGAGTCACGGTCACCGTCACGACCACGGACGACCACGACGACGACCGCGACGACCACGACGACGATCTCGCTTCCAGGCGCCGGGAAGCCGCCGGTCACGATCGGCGACGAGAACACGCCCGAGCAGTTCCTGCTCGGCCAGCTCTACTACCAGGCGCTCAAGGCCCAGGGCTTCACGGTGTCGCTGAACCAGAGCATCGGGCCGACCGAGGTGATCCAGCAGGCTCTGGCGAACGGGCAGCTCGCGATGTATCCGGAGTACCTCGACACGTGGGACACGACCGTGGCCGGGATCCAGCACCAGTTCCGGACGCGCCGGGCGGCGTACCTCGCCGGCCAGCACTACGCGCTCAAGCACGGTCTCGCACTGCTGGACGCGACGCCGTTCAGCGACACCAACGCGATCGCGGTCACGTTCGACTACGCGGTCCAGAACGCCGTTCAGTCGATCTCCGACCTGAGCAAGGTCGCGCCCCAGCTGACGCTCGGCGGACCGCCCCAGTTCCAGCAGAGCCCGCCCGGGCCTGCCAGCGCTCGAGATCGCCTACGGCGTGGTTCCGTCGGCGTTCAAGCCGCTCGAGCTCGGGGCCCAGTACCAGGCGCTCGACCAGGGAACCGTGCAGGCCGCCGTCGTCAACACCACCGATCCCCAGCTGCTGAGCGGCAGCTATCCGCTGCTGCACGATCCGGAGAACATGTTCGGCTGGGGCAACGTCGTCCCGGTCGCCTCGGTCCGCGCGCTCGACGCTGAGGGCCCGGCGTTCGAGGCCACGATCAACCGCGTGAGCGCGCTGCTCACGTTGCCGGCGATGCGCGAGCTGAACGCGGCCGTCGTGGAATCCGGCCAGGATCCCGCCGACGGTTGCGACCGCAGTTCCTCCAGGCGGAGGGCGTCCTGCCGCAGCCCCTGACCGGCGGTTGAGCGCGTCGGCGGGTGCTACCCGCCGCTCGAGCCGAAGCCGCCGGCGCCTCGCTCCGACAGCGCCAGCTCCTGCACCTCGACGACCTCGGGAGTCTCGACCCGCATCAGCACGAGCTGGGCGATCCGCTCTCCGGGCGACACCGTGAACGGCGCTTCGCGGTCGGTGTTCAGCAGCAGCACGCGAATCTCGCCCCGGTAGCCCGAGTCGATCAGGCCGGGCGCGTTCACGAGCGAGATTCCGTGCCGGGCCGCGAGCCCGGAGCGCGGGAGCACCAGGCCGGCCTGACCCTCGGGGATCTCGACCGCGATCCCGGTGCCGATCGAGGCGCGCTCTCCGGGAGCGAGCACCGCCTTCCTCGAGCGCGTAGAGGTCGAGGCCTGCGTCGCCCGGATATGCGCGCGTCGGCAGCAGCGCGCGTTCGTCGAGCCGCCGGACGAGGAGCCGCTCGGGGACGAGGTGGGCGCCGGTCACGCGAACGGACGGCTGAGCGCGAACCCCTGGTAGCGCGCCGCGACGGCCGCGGGCAGCCGGGCGAGCACGCGCACGCCATCGGGCGTGTCTTCGCGCTCGAGGTCGCCGGCGAGTCGCGTGCAGCTCGGCCAGGCGCGCGCCGGCGTCGTAGGGGATCAGCAGCTCGACGTCCTGGAGCGTGCGGGCGAACTCCTCCTCGATCCGCTGCTCGAGCGCCTCGAGCCCTTCGCCGGTGACCGCCGGAGATCAGCACCGCGTCGGGATGCCGGCGCTCGAGTTCCGTGCGCCGTTCGGCGTCGATCCGGTCGGCCTTGGCGAGCACGAGGATCTGCGGGACCTCGTCGGCGCCGATCTCGACCAGCACATCCTCGACCGCGCGCGTCATCGCGACCAGCTCGTCCTCCGGAACCGACGCGTCGACCACGTGCAAGATCAGGTCCGCCAGCCGCGTCTCCTCGAGCGTCGCCCCGAACGCCTCGACCAGCTGGTGGGGCAGCTTGCGGATGAAGCCGACCGTGTCGGTCACGCAGGTAGTCGCGGCCGCCGGTGCGGAGCAGCCGGGTGGTCGGGTCGAGCGTGTGGAAGAGGCTGTCGCGAACGCCGACGTTCGAGCCGGTGAGCGCGTTCAGCAGCGTCGACTTGCCCGCGTTGGTGTAGCCGGCGAGCGCGACCGACGGCAGTTGCGTGCGCTCGCGCTCGGCGCGCATCACCGAGCGGGTCGAGCGAACCTGGCCGAGCTTGCGCTTCAGCGCCGAGATCCGGTCGCGGGCGAGCCGGCGGTCGGTCTCGATCTGCGTCTCACCCGGTCCACGGGTACCGATACCGCCGTCGATGCGTCCGGCGCCGAGCCGTTCGAGGTGCGACCACAACCCGCGCATCCGGGCGAGGTTGTACTCGAGCTGCGCGAGCTCGACCTGGAGCTTGCCCTCGGCGGTGTGCGCGTGCGAGGCGAAGATGTCGAGGATGATCGCGGTGCGGTCGATCACCGGGATGCCGAGCGCCGACTCGAGGTTGCGCTCCTGTCGCGGGGAGAGCTCGTCGTCGCAGGCGACGAGGTTCGCGTCCGAGCCGGCGATCGCCGCCTTCAGCTCGTCGAGCTTGCCGGCACCGAGGTACGTGTTCGGATGCGGGTGGTCGCGCCGCTGGATCAGCTCGCCGACGCCGGCGACGCCGGCTGTCTTCAGCAGCTCGCGCAGCTCGGCGAGCTGCTCGTCGCCGCCGTCGGGCACGACCGCGACCAGGAACGCGCGCTGGCGAGCGCGACCCGCGCGGGGCTGCCCGTTGGGCGCCGAGCCCGGTCCCTGGCTGTGGGCTTGACGGTTATCCACTAAAGCTGATGGTAGCTGCGGTCCTCGACGCCTAGTCTTTTATCCGGCGGCACATTTGCTGCCGATAGCCGCAGTGTTAAGGCGCCCCAACAGGTCCTAAAGACGCCGGATCCGCTCGACCGCCTCGAGCAGCCGCTCGTCGGGCGTGGTGAGCGAGATCCGGAAGTACCCCTCGCCGCTCGCGCCGTAGGCGCCGCCCGGGCGAGATCACGACGGCCGCCTGCTCGAGCACGTGCTCGCAGTACGCGGCCGAGGAGTCGAAGCCGGCCGGGATCGGCGCCCAGATGTAGATCGTCCCCTTCGGCGGGGTCACCTCGACGCCCGCTTGGGCGAGCGCGTCGCACACGAGGTCGCGGCGGCGCTGGTAGACCGCGTTCATCGCCCTGACCTCGGCGTCGATCTCCGGGGCGAGCGCGGCCGCGCCGGCGAGCTGAATCGCCTCGAACAGGCCCGAGTCGATGTTCGACTTCAGGTGCCAGTACGTGCTCGATCGCCTCGGCGTTGCCGACGATCGCCGCGCAGCGCCACCCGGTCATGTTGTAGCCCTTGGACAGCGAGAACACCTCGACGCCGACCTCCTTGGCGCCCGGCGTCTGCAGGAACGACGGCGCCACGTATCCGTCGTACGTCGTCTCGCTGTAGGCGTTGTCGTGAACGGCCAGGATCGTCGTACCGCCGCGCGAACGACGACCATCTCCTCGAACAGGCCGTCGGGCACGATCGCGCCGGTCGGGTTGTTCGGGTAGTTGAGGAACATCAGCCGCGCCCGCTCGAGGTCGTCGGCCGGTGACCGCGTTCAGATCGGGGGCGAACTGGCGCTCGGGCAGCAGCGGCAGCAGCACCGGCTCTGCCGCCGGCGAGCAGCGGGCCGCCGGTGTAGACCGGGTAGCCCGGGTCCGAGGCGAGCGTCACGTCGCCGGCGTCCAGGAACGCCAGGTTCAGGTTGAAGATGCACTCCTTGGCGCCGATCGCCGGCATCACCTCGGTCTCCGGGTCGAGCTCGACGCCGAACCGCCGCTCGTAGAACGCGGCGACTGCCTCGCGGAACTCCGGGCGGCCGCGGTTCGTCGGATATCGATGCGTGCTCGGATCCGCGACTGCGCGCTGCGCGGCGGCCACGATCGGCGGGTACGTGGGTGTGTCGGGATCGCCGATCCCGAGGCTGATCACGTCGACCCCGGCCTCCCGCTTGGCGCGGACCTTGCGCTCGAGCTCGGCGAACATGTACGGGGGGATCAGGTCGAGACGGCTACTTCGTCGCATGCAACTCCTCTATGAACTCCTCGGCGAGCGTCCCGCGGTACACCGGGACCGCCCAGCCCGAGAGCTTGATCTCCAGGTCATCCCCCACCTCGACGCCGAGCTCGCCGCCGTCGAGCACGACGGTGACGGGCGAGCTGCCGCCATCCACGACGTAGGCGACGGCGGCCCCGGTGGCGCCGGTCCCGCTCGCCGACGTCTCCCCCACGCCGCGCTCGAAGATCCGTGCCCGGATGCGCCCCGGACCGAGCACCGCGAACCACGAGACGTTCGTCCGGTTGGGGAACAGCTCGTGGTGCTCGATCTCGGGGCCGATCGAGGCAGGTCGAGCGATTCGAGCTCCGACTCGTCGGCAACCCGGATCGCGCACTGCGGGTTGCCGACCTGGACGTGCTGAAAGCGCCATGTGCGGCCCGCCGCGACCAGCTCGCCGCGGCCGTCCTCGCCGCCCGAGGGATAGCCGGCGCTCCGGAGCCGCGCGCGGCCCATGTCGACCGTGCACTCGGTGTCCGAGAGGATCCGCGGCCGGATCTCGCCCGCCGCGGTCTGGATACGGAACGAGTCGGCGTCGGTCCAATCGTGCCGGCGCAGATACATGACCGCCTCGCGGGCCCCGTTTCCGGATAGTTCCGCCTCAGATCCGTCCGGGTTGAAGATCCGCAGCCGGGCCACGTAGCCGGACTCCTCCGGTCTCTGACAGCAGCAGGATCCCGTCGGACGAGACGCCGGTGTGCGGGGCGCAGATCGCCTGGATCGCGGGCCGGGGTCAGCTCGAACGGGAGCTGTGCCGCCTCCACGATCACGTAGTCGTTGCCGAGCGCGTGCCACTTCTCGAACTCCACCGGGCGGCAGTGTATGTGTACCGTCGCGCGCGCAATGGTCAACGCGGCTGCAAGCCTGGGCCGGAACGCCGGCCGTCGCTCGCCGCTCTGGCTGCTGGGCGCGGTCGTGCTCGTGTCGCTGGTGGCGCGGGTGGCGTGGATCGACGAGCCGTGCCGGGCGCCGTGCCGCTCGCCGACCGACCACATCCTGATCTTCGACGAGGACTACTACGTCAACGCCGCGCGCGTGATCGCCGGGATCCGGCCGGCGGCCGGCCTTCCGTACGCGAACGTGCCGCTCGGCGACGACGCGCAACTCCGAGCATCCGCAGCTGGCCAAGGTGCATCATCGCCGCCGGGATCGAGCTGTTCGGCGACGGACCGGTTGCCTGGCGCCTGCCGAGCGTGCTGCTCGGCACGGTGGCCATGCTCGGGCTGTTCGCCCTCGTCCGAGCTGCGGGAGGGGGCCGCTGGACCGCCCTCGGCGCGACCGCGCTGATGGCCGCCGACAACCTGCTGCTCGTACACGGGCGGATCGCCACGCTCGACATCTACGCGACCGCGGCGATGATCTGGGGGGCGGCTGCTGTACCTGCGCCGCCGGCCGATCCTGGCCGGGGTCGTCATCGGCATCGGCGCGTGCGCCAAGGAAGTGACGCCGTACGTGCTGTTCGTGCTGGTCGTGCTCGAGCTGCTGCGGTGGCTGCCTCGACGGGCCGGCGCCGGCGCGGCAGTCGCGCCGGCTGGCCTCGTGCGTGGTGGCGTCCGCGGCGACGTTCATCGGGCTGCTCGCCGTGCTCGACCGGATAGCTCCGCCCTGGAACCCGCAGACCGGAAAGCTCGTGCCGGATGCTCCGTTCGGCGAGGTGTCGCGCATCCTCACCTACGGCGCCCATCAGACCAGCCCGCACGGGCCGAGTGGGATCGCGTCGTACCCGTGGGACTGGCTCGTCGACATCAAGCCGATCACGTACCTCCGGATCAACCCCGCCCACCCGACCGCCCAGCTCAACCAGATCGAGCCGGCGGTGCACTTCCTCGGCATGATCAGCCCTCCGATCCTGCTGCTCGCGCTGCCTTCGCTGGTGTTCGCCGCGCGCGGCGTGACCTGGCCGAGGTTCAGATCTCCGGACGAGGTCGGGATCGTCGGCCTCGCCTGGTTCATCGGCACGTTCCTGCCGTTCGTGCTGCTCAGCCTGCTCGAGAGCCGCACGAGCTACCTCTACTACATGGTGATCGTGATGCCGGGGATCTACATCGCGGTGGCTGACCTGATCGGTCGGATCGGAGCCGGCCGCATCCTGTGCATCGCGTGGATGGTGAGCGTGCTCGCGGCGGTCGTCGTGATGTACCCGTTCACCCCGTTACCGTGAGCGTTTCAGACCCCCTGACCGCCGCCCGCGACCCAGAGCGCGAGCACCGCGTCCGCCGTTTGCGCCGGCGACAGGCCGGTCGCGTCGACGATCTGCACGTCCGCGAGCTTTCGCATCCACGTCAGCTGCCGGCGGGCGTAGTTGCGCGTCCGGCGCTTCATCGACTCGACGTCGCCGGCGAGCAGCTCCTCGAAACCGAGCGCCTTGCGGGCGGTCGGCGACGCGCCGGCGGCGTAGGCGCGACGGACCTCGGCCTGTGCGCCCGCGGCGACCATCCGATCGACGCGCGCGTCGATCCGGTCGTACAGCGCTTGGCGATCGAGCACGAGCCCCACCAGCAGCGTGCTGTGCCGGACGTCGGCCGTCCACAGCTCGGAGTCCTCGGCCTGGCGGTCGAGCTCGCCCGCGTCGAGCAGCTCGAGTGCGCGGACGATCCGCTGGCGGTCGCCGGGCTCGATCTCCGCCGCGGCCCATGGCGCCCGCTCGCGCAGCACGCCGTGCAGCGCCGGAGCGCCCCGGCGCTCGAGCTCCGCGACCCAGTACTCGCGCGCTCCCTCGGGCGGCGGCGGCCGCAGGCTGAGCTCGGCGAGCGCGGCGCGAAGGTACAGCCCGGTGCCGCCGACGACGATCGGACGCGCGCCGGACGCGAGCAGCGCGTCGATCTCGGCGTGCGCGAGCTCGGCGTACTGGCCGGCGCTGAACGCTCGCGTCGACCGGCAGGAACGAGATCAGCCGGTGGTCGAGCTCGGCCCGCTCTGCCGGGGTCGCGGCACCGGTCAGCGTCTCGAGGCCCTGGTAGACCTGAAGCGCGTCGGCCGAGACCGCGACCGGCCGCTCGCCGAGCTCTCGAAGGCGCCGAGCCAGCTCGATCGCGACCTCCGTCTTGCCGACGCCGGTCGGGCCGAACAGGGCGATCACCTCCGCGCGCGGCATGGTCCGGAGTATCGTGGAGCGATCAGGATCGGTACCGGAATCTCGACCGAACACGACCCGCTCCAGGCAGGGACCGGGGCTGCGCAATCGGCCGCCCTCGGTCTCGCCGGCGCTCCCGCGGACCTCGCGGTCGTGTTCGCGAGCGGGTCGCATCTGATCGCGCCCGAGGCGACGCTCGAGGGAGTCCACTCCGTGCTCGCGCCGGACGTGCTCGTCGGTTGCGGCGCCGGCGGGGTGCTTGGCCGCGGACGCGAGCTCGAGTCCGGCACGGCGCTTGTCGTTTGGGCCGCCGCGTTCGACGACGGCGGCACCGCGAGTCCGTTCCACGCCACGCTGACCGAGGAGGGACAGGAGCAGCACATCTCCGGGCTGCCGGATCTCGAAGGATCGAGCGGCCTGCTGATGCTGTCGGATCCGTACTCGTTCCCGACCGATGCGGTGCTCGAGATGCTCGCGGACTACGCGCCCGCGGTCCCCGTCCTCGGCGGGCTCGCGAGCGGCCGAACCGCCGCGGGTGACGGGGCCTTGTTCTGCGGCGAGGACGTCCGCGAGAGCGGCGCGGTCGGGGTCAGCCTGCACGGGCGTCGAGATGATCCCCTGCGTGTCACAGGGAGCCGCCCCGCTCGGTCGCGAGGTCACGATCACCGCCGCGGAGGGCAACGTGATCCACGAGCTCGCCGGGCGCCCCGCGCTCGAGACCGTCGAGCTGATCATCTCCGAGCTCTCGCCCCGGGAACGCGGACTCGTCGCGGGCGGGTTGCTGATCGGCGTCGTGATCGACGGCGGCAAGCCCGAGTACGAGCAGGGAGATTTCCTCGTCCGCGGCGTGCTCGGGGCCGATTCCGAGTCGGGCGCGCTCGTCGTGGGCGCGCAGGTCTCGGCCGGACAGGTGGTACGCCTCCACGCTCGCGATGCGCGCTCGGCCGACGAGGACCTGCGCGATGCGCTCAAACTGCGCGTCGAGGCATTGGCCGGCGAGCGTCCGGCCGGCGCGCTCGTGTTCTCGTGCAACGGCCGCGGCAGCGCGATGTTCGGCATCTCCGACCACGACGCCGAGGCGATTGAGCGCGAGCTCGGGGGCGCCCCTTCAGCCGGGTTCTTCGCCGCCGGCGAGATCGGCCCGGTTGGCGGCCGAAGCTTTCTGCACGGGTTCACCGCGACGCTGGCCGTGTTCCCGCGCGCTTCATGATGATCCGCGCGCGCTTGATGAGCATCCTCAGCGGCAACGTCCTGCTCACCGGTGCGACCGGCGGGATCGGCGGCGCGATCGCGCTGGCAGTCGCTCCGCGCAGCGCCGGACTGGTGCTTACCGGGCCGCCGGACCGACGTGCTCGAACCGCTCGGGGCCGAGCTCGGCGCTCGGGTCGTGGCGTGCGACCTGTCCCGGCGGGATGAGGTGGATCGCCTGGCCGCGCGAGGCCGGCCGGATCGACGTGCTGATCTCAAACGCCGCCGTCCCGGCGGCTGGGCTGCTGGTCGACCTGAGCCAGGAGGAGATCGACGCGATGCTCGAAGTCAACCTCCGCGCGCCGATCGCGCTCGCGCGCGCACTGGCGCCGGCAATGGTCGACCGCGGGCGCGGACACATGGTGTTCGTGTCATCCCTGCAGGGCAAGGCCACGGTGCCGGCATCGTCGGTCTACTCGGCGACGAAGTTCGGCGTCCGGGGCTTCGCGCTCGCGCTTCGCCAGGATCTCCGCCGGCACGGCGTGGGCGTCTCCGTCGTGCTTCCCGGCTTCATCCGCGACGCCGGGATGTTCGCCAATTCCGGGGCACCGCTGCCGCCGGGCGTCGGCACGCGGTCGCCTGACGAAGTCGCGGAGGCGGTGATCTCGGCGATCGAGCGCAACCGCGCCGAAGTCGAGGTGGCGCCGATCCCGCTGCGGCTCGGAACCGCGGTCGCCTCGATCGCGCCGGCGCTGAGCGCCGCGGTCAGCCGGCGGCTCGGCAGCGAGCGGATCGCCGCCGACATCGTCGCCGGCGCAGCGCGGGAACGCTGACGGGAGCGGCACCAGCTCGGCCGATCGTTGACGCCACCGCCCGGGAATTGGGTCCGAGGCGCGATGTTCCATGGCGGCAATCGTGGGTACGATCGACGCCCATGACTGATGCCGCCTTCTGGCGCGAGCTCGGACAGCAGCTCCGCGTCGACTCGATCAGGTCGAGCGACGCCGCCGGCTCGGGCCATCCAACCTCCTCGATGTCGGCCGCCGACCTCATCGCGGTCCTGCTGGCCAAGCACCTGCACTACGACTTCGGCGCACCCGGACGACCCGCGCAACGACCACCTGATCTTCTCGAAGGGACACGCCTCCCCGCTCTACTACAGCTTCCTGAAGGCCGCCGGCGCGATCACCGACGAGGAGCTGCTTGACGTTCCGCAAGCTCGGGAGCCGGTTCGAGGGCCATCCGACGCCGGTGCTGCCGTGGGTCGACGTCGCCACCGGCTCGCTCGGCCAGGGCCTGCCGATCGGCGTCGGCGTCGCGCTCGCGGGCAAGCGCCTCGATCACCTGCCCTACCGGGTGTGGGTGCTGTGTGGCGACAGCGAGATGGCGGAGGGCTCGATCTGGGAGGCGTTCGAGCACGCGGCGTACGCGAGGCTCGACAACCTCACCGCGATCATCGACGTGAACCGGCTCGGCCAGACGCGCGAGACGATGCACGGCTGGGACCTCGACTCGTACGCCGACCGTGCCCGCGCGAACGGCTGGCACGCGATCGAGATCGACGGCCACGACGTCGAGGAGATCGACGGCGCGTTCGCCGAGGCGGCGCACACCGAGGGCCGCCCGACCGTGGTCGTCGCCAGAACGAAGAAGGGCAAGGGAGCTCGCGAGGTCGAGGATCTCGAGGGCAAGCACGGCAAGCCGCTGTCCGATCCCGCCGAGGCGATCCGCGAGCTCGGTGGCGAGCGCTCGCTCCGGGTCGAGGTGGCGAAGCCCGAGGCCCGCGGTGAGCCCCGGCAGATCGACCCCGGGCAGGCTGTGCCGTGGCCGCGATGGAGCCCGGACGACGAAGTCGCCACGCGGCGCGCTTACGGCGAGGCGCTCGCGGCGCTCGGCGCCGAGCGGGGCGACGTCGTCGCGCTCGACGGCGAGGTGTCGAACTCGACGTTCTCCGAGCTGTTCGCCAAGGCGCACCCGGACCGCTACTTCGAGATGTTCATCGCCGAGCAGCAGATGGTCGCCGCCGCGGTCGGCCTGCAGGTACGCGGCTACCGGCCGTTCGCCTCGACGTTCGCGGCGTTCTTCACCCGCGCGTACGACTTCGTGCGGATGGGGGCGATCAGCCGCGCCAAGATCTGCCTGGTCGGGCTCGCACGCCGGCGTGGCGATCGGCGAGGACGGCCCGTCGCAGATGGCGCTCGAGGATCTCGCGATGTTCCGCGCGGTCCATTCGAGCGCGGTCCTCTACCCGTCGGACCCGAACCAGGCCGCGACGCTCGTGCGGTTGATGGCCGACTATCCCGGCATCGCCTACATGCGCACGAGCCGCGGCGCGACGCCGACGATCTACGGGCACGATGACCGGTTCGAGATCGGCGGCTCGCGCGTTCTGCGCTCCTCAGACGACGACCGGGTCACACTGATCGGCGCCGGGGTCACCCTGCACGAGGCGCTCAAGGCGGCCGACCAGCTGAGCGACCAGGGCGTCGCCGCGCGGGTCATCGACCTCTACTCGATCAAGCCCGTCGACGAGGAAACCCTGCGCCAGGCCGCCGCCGATACCGGCGCGCTAGTCACCGTCGAGGACCACTGGCCCGAGGGTGGCCTCGGCGACGCCGTGCTCGCCGCGCTGGCCGAGGTCGAAGGCGTTCGCGTACGAAAGCTGGCGGTCACCGGGATGCCGGGGTCCGGCAAGCCGGCCGAGTTGTTGCACGAGTTCGGGATCGACGCCGAGGCGATCGTCGCCGCCGCTCTGGATCTCGTGCGCTCGCCGGCCGGCGCCCAATAGTCGGTCGACGGCCACTGGTCGGCCGGCGCCGGCAGGGTGCCTCGCGGCGCCGCGGCCGCGCCCGCGCTCAGTTCCGGCGCGGCGCGCCCGCGGCGACTTCGTGCTCCGCCTGCCCGTCCGGTGGCGCGTGCCTATCCCCGACCCGTGGCGCTTGGCCGTCCCGGCCCTGTGGCGCTCGACCGTCCCCTTCCGTCGCGACGACGGGGTGCTCACCGGTCACAGTCGCGAGCGCGTCGATGATCTCGTCGGCCAGCTGTGCGCCGTCGTCGGCACGATCTGGGGTTGCCTGAACGCGGACGACGACGTCGTCCCCGTCGAGCTGCTCGAGCAGGACCGTCGGCCGCTCGCCGCGTCGGCGTCTTGATGCTGTCGTCGAGGATCGCCTGGACCTGGCTCACCCGGATGCCGGTGCCCAGGCGGACCCTCACGTCGACGGGCTCTGGCTCCCGGATCGGGACCACCACCGCGGACAGCACGACGTTGTTCGGCACCATGATCCGGTCCTCGCCCTGGGCGAGCGTCGTGTAGAGCAGGCCGAGCGAGCTGACGATCCCTTCGATCTGGCCGCCCACGGCTCCGGCCTGGAAGCGGACGCGCTCGCCGACCCGGAACGGACGCGCGCTGAGCAACACCATCCCCGCGAACAGGTTTCCGAGCGTCTGCTGCGCGGCGAGACCGAGGATCACGGCGGTGAACGCGCTTGTCGCGACCAGCGAAGCCGCGCTCACGCCGGCTATCCCGAGCGCCACCAGCAGCGTGATCCCGACGGTCACGAGGCGGACGAGGAAGCCGACCGTTCCCGCGGTGCCCGGATCCATCCGGCGGAAGAACGTCGGCCCGGCGACGCGTCCGACGTCGCGGGCGATCGCCCAGCCCAGCGCAAGCAGCGCCAGCACCGTCACGATCTGGATCGGCGTCACCCAACTGCTGCTGTCCTTGACGTCGAACCAGCTCTGGTAGTTGCTGTAGAAGACGATGACCGCAACGAACAGCGGCGCCAGGATCGCCACGCGACGTCGCGCGCTCCGCAGGCTCTTCTTGTCGTAGTCGACGGCCAGGCCGACGCGCTCCCACTCCTCGCTGTGCGTGTCGAACACCTGGTCGAGGCGGAAATCTGACTTCGATGGTTTCTTGAAGCGTTGTGGCATCTGTCTCGTCACGACTCTCGTGGTGCTCTCTACCTACCACCACCGGTCGGCGCGGGTTTCACCTACCGATCAGAATAGGCGACCTTGGTCCGGCCACCACGCCGCACCATTTCGTGCCGAGTCTGCGGCCGCCCCGTCCGTTCGCTGTGATCGGTAGCGGCCGTTCGCATCCGCTGGCCGGGTGCGAGATCCGGGCCCTTCACGAGCTCGCTGAGCCGCTTGCGCTCGTCGGGATGGGCATAGGCGCCCTTGCTGATACAGACGCTTGTAGCGTTCCACGAGGTCCGGACGGTTGTTCCTGCAGCCAGTCGAAGAACAGACCCCGCACCTCCCCACGCAGGTGGAGCGCGATCCCGGTCACGTACGCCGCACCCGCCTCCGAGGCCATCTCGAGGATCTTCGCGACCTGCTCGGGCGTGTCGTTGATCCCAGGCATCAGCGGCGCCACCAGCACCCCCGTCCTGATGCCGGCGCGCGTCAGCTCCGCCACCGCCTCGAGCCGCGCGCGCGGATTCGGCGAGTGCGGCTCGGTCGCCCGCCACGCGCGCTCGTCCACCGTCGGCACCGACAGCGCGGCGCCGAACTCCGTCCGCTCGGCGATTTCCTTCATCAGCGGCAGGTCCCGCAGCAGGAGCGGAGATTTGGTCAACACCGAGCAGGGATTGGCCGTATCGCGCATCGCCTCCCAGATGCCCGGCATCAGCTTGTACCGCCCCTCGACCCACTGGTACGGGTCCGTGTTGGTACCGAGCGCCACGTGCTCGTGCTTCCAGCGACGGACGCGCCAGCTCCGCGCGCAGCAGCTCCGGCGCGTTGACCTTGACCACGATCTCCCGCTCGAAGTCCCGGCCGGCGTCGAAGTCGAGGTACTTGTGGGTCGGGCGGGCGAAGCAATAGGTGCACGAGTGGGTGCAGCCGCGATACGGGTTGATCGTCCACCGGAAGGGCATCTGCGACGCCTCGGGCACTCGGTTCAGGATCGACTTGGCACGAACCTCGTAGAACCTCGTCTCGACCGCCTCGGGTGCGTCGAAATGGCGCACGACCGCCTCCTCGCGGTAGCCGGGCAGGCGGGCGCGCTCCTCCACCGTGGTCTCCAGGTTGCTCCATCGCATGCGAACGCATGTTCGCATATGGCGCGGACGAACCCGCCTAGCACCGCCGTGCTCGCCACACGACCCCGCTGCGACGCCAATGTCAGCGGGCGGCTCTGCTCAGGATCGATTCGTGCCCGGAGAGCGTCTGGCTGGTCGCGTCGAGGATCTCGACATCGACGAGCTCGCCGGTGGCGGCGAGGCCGGTGAAGTTCACGACCTTGTTGTGGCGCGAGCGCCCACGCAGGCGGGACGGGTCGGTCCGCGAGGGGCCCTCGACGAGCACCTCGAGCGTGCGACCGACGAAGCGCTGGGCGCGCTCATGCGCCCGCCGCTGGACGACCTCGACCAGGCGCTGGACGCGCTCGACCTTGAGCTCGTGCGGCACCTGATCGGGCAGCGTGGAGGCCTCGGTGCTGCGCCGCGGCGAGTAGATGAACGTGAACGCGCCGTCGTAACCGACCTGCTCGGCGACCTCGAGCGTCTGCTCGAAGTCCGCCTCGGTCTCGCCTGGGAACCCGACGATGATGTCCGTGGTCAGCGCGCAGTCGGGCACGTGCTCGCGGATCATCGCGACCCGGTCGAGGTAGCGCTCGCGCGTGTAGGTGCGGCGCATGCGCTTGAGCACGTCGCTCGACCCGGACTGGAGCGGCAGATGGATGTGCTCGCACAGCGCCGGCAGCTCGGCATGAGCGCGGATCACGTCCTCGCGCATGTCCTTGGGATGCGGGCTCGTGTAGCGGATCCGATCGATCCCGTCGACGCCGTCGATCCGTCCGAGCAGCTCGGCGAACGTCGTCCGGCGCTCGCGCGGCAGATCGCGTCCGTAGGAGTTGACGTTCTGACCCGAGCAGCGTCACCTCGCGCACGCCGTCGTCGGCCAGCGCCCGCACCTCGGCAACCAGCTCGTCCGGCGGCGCGGCTGACCTCGCGGCCGCGCGTCGACGGCACGATGCAGTACGAGCACACGCAGTTGCAGCCGACGCTGATCTGCACCCACGCGTGGTGCTCGCGCGCTCGCTTGGCCGGCAGGTGTCCGGTGAATCCTTCGAACTCGAAGTAGCCCTGAGCCGTGATCGAGTCGCTGACCAGGAACTCGGCGAGCTTGTGCACCTGACCGGGGCCGAATGCGACGTCGACGAACGGGAAGCGAGCGAACACCTCCTCCTTGACCGACTGCGCCCAGCAGCCTCCGACGCCGACGATCACGTCGGGGCGCTCCGACTTGAGCCGCTTCGCCTCGCCCAGGTGCGCCACGAACCGGCTGTCTGCCTTCTCCCGGATCGAGCACGTGTTGAACAGGATCAGGTCGGCTTGGTCGCGCGCCGGCGCCTCGCCGTACCCGAGCGACTCGAGCATGCCCTTCATCCGCTCGGAGTCGTGCTCGTTCATCTGACAGCCGAACGTCGTGACGTGGTAGCTCAGCATCGTCGCCTAGAGTAGCCTGGGCCGCCCCGCACCGCCACGAACCGTGAGTCGGCACGGCTCCAGCGCTCGCCGGCCGGGGCGACGGGACCGCCGGGCCTCAGCTCGGCTTGAACCCGGGCAGCACGAGCTCTATCGCCGCGCCGGTCCCGTTGTGATCCGCGACGTGGACGCTGCCCTTGTGCGCCTCGGCGATCGCGCGGACGATCGCGAGCCCGAGGCCCGGCCCCGCCGCCAGCCGCGCGCGTGCGCCCGCTCTCGGTCCGGTGAAACCGCTCGAACACGCGCTCCCGCTCGCTCGACCGGTATCCCGGGGCCGTCGTCGAGGACCGCGAAGCGAATGCGGTCGGGCGCGAGTCGCGTGACGTCGAGGCGCACGAGCCCGTCGCGCTCGGCGGTGTGCTCGATCGCGTTGCGTGCCAGGTTCCGTAGCGCCTGAGCGAGCCGGTCCGGGTCGGCGTGCAGCGATCCGTCGGTGATCGTGCCGAGCTCGAACCTGCGATCGGCGGTCAGGCTCATGCCATCCCAGAGGTCGGTGACGAACGGGCGCAGATCGATGTCCTCGGCGCGGAGGAAGTCGGTCCGCTCGGCCTGTGCGAGCACGAGCAGGTCGTCGACGAGCCGGCTGATCCGCGTGATCTCCGCCCGTACGAGCCGCTCCACGCGAGTGACCTCCTCGCTTGACGGATTCTCCTGGGCGGCCAGCACCTCGAGCTGCCCGCGGATCACGGTGAGCGGCGTGCGCAGCTCGTGCGAGGCGTCGGCGACGAACGCGCGCTGGCCGGCGAACGCCTCCGAGAGCCGGTCGAGCATGCGGTTGAACGCATCGGCCAGGACCCTGACCTCGTCGTCGCGGCGCCCTGAGATCTCCATCCGCGGTCCGAGATCGCCGGCGTCCACGCGCGTCGCGACCTGTGCCATCCGGCGCAGTGGCGCCGACACGCGCGCGCCGGCCAGGTACGACGCGAACAGCGCGAGCACCAGCACCACAGCGCCGGCGAGCACGAACGCCCGGGCCACGCCGTGCTGGGCGCGCTCGACGAGCGCGAGCGGCTCGCCGGCGCCGGCGATGATCTGCACGTTGCCGAGGTCCAGCGCGCTGCTCGAAGATGCGCATCCGGCCCACGTCCGGTACCGTGCGCGGTCGAGTACCCGAAGTGCGGCACCGTCAGGTGGCGCCCCTCGGCGTTCTCGATCTGCTGCTCGGCCTCCGTCTCGCCCTCGTCCGGCGGGCCGCCGCCGAACACCTCCGGATGGTTGCTCGTCGCGTCGTCCTCCCGGCATCAGCACGAACAGCAGCGTCGAGGTCGCGTTGTACGGCTGGGCGAGGACGTAGCGCGTCGCCGCGGTCGCTGATGCGCTCCGGACGTCTGCGCGGTTCAGCGTGCGCAGCGACTGGAGCAGCTGGCTCGTGTCGCCGCTGATGTCGCGGTCGATCTCGCTTCTCAGCTGCGTGCCGGTGTCCTGGTAGACGACGACGAACACGACGGCGGCCGAGACGATCATCACGCCGGCGACCCACGCCGTCAGCCGCCACCGGAGTCCGGCTGGCAGTGCCGAATGCAGTCGCCCGCGCACGGCCTACGGCGACGGTCTCGACCGGGCGCTACTAGTGGCTCGCTTCCAGCCGGTAGCCGACCGAGCGCACCGTCACGATCGGCACGTTCGTGCCCTGGCGCGCGCAGCTTGCGGCGCAGGTACCCGATGTAGACGTCGACGACGTTCGTGCCGGGGTCGTACTCGTAGCCCCAGACGGCGCGCGAGAATCTGCTCCCGCGAGAGGACGTGACCGCGGTTGTGCATCAGGTAGGCGAGCAGCTCGAACTCGGTCGTCGACAGCCGGACGAGCTCGCCGCCCCGGCGGACCTCGCGCGTCAGCAGGTTCACCTCGATGTCGCCGGCGCTCAGCGTCGTCCGCGGCGTCTGCGCCGCGGCGCGCAGCTGAGCGCGGATCCGCGCGGCGAGCTCGGTGAGCGAGAACGGCTTGGTCAGGTAGTCGACCGCGCCGGCGTCGAGCCCGGCGACGCGGTGCTCGACCTCGCCGAGCGCGGTGAGGACGATCACCGGCAACGCCGGCTTGGAGTCGTGCAGCGTCGCGAGCACGTCGAGTCCGCTGCGACCGGGGAGCATCAGGTCGAGCACGACCAGATCGACGTCCTCGTTCAGCGCCGTCACGGCGCCGGTGACGCCGTCGGTCGCCGAGATCACGTCGAACCCCTGCGCCCGCAAGCCGCGTTCGAGGAAGTCGACGATCCCGGGTTCGTCTTCGATGACGAGGATCAATCCGGGCACGCCCAATCGCCCGCCGGCTCCGGCGTCACGCATCGGCCGATGATAAAGCCGGGCTTTCGGGGCCCCCGGCGCGGTGCAAGAGCTTTCTCATCGTGGGCTCACGCGAAACTTCGATTGCGTGCCGAGAATCGCTCGATATGGGGACGAGCGACGACGCAATCATCTCCCAGGCGGGAGCGTGGGCGTCCAGCCGCGCGCTCGATCCTCGCTCGCCTGGGTCGCGCCGACTCGCTCACCGGCGGCGGCACCGACGGCAACGAGCAGCTGACCACGATCACCGGCGCGATCCTGATCGTCCTGCTCGCGGTGATCGGGTTCACGATTCCGCAGCTCCGCCAGTTCATCTGGCTGCACCTGTTCGTCGGGCTTGCGTTGATCGGGCCGGTGCTGCTGAAGATGGCCAGCACCGGCTACCGGTTCGTGCGCTACTACACCCGCAATGCGGAGTACAGGCGCAAGGGGCCGCCCGAGCTGATCCTGCGTCTGATCGCTCCGGTCGTCGTGCTCTCGACGGTCGGAGTGTTCGTCACCGGCATCGGGCTGATGATCGTCGGCCCGACCGATCGCAACCCGATGCTGCTCCTGCACAAGGTGACGTTCATCGTGTGGGTCGTGTTCACGAGCCTGCACATCGTCGGTCACCTGCCGGCTGTGGCTCGTGCGCTCGGCCTCGGCGGCCGGGACGAAGCAGCGCCGATCCGGACCGCTCCGGGCGCCGCGGGCCGCTGGATCGCGTTGGGCGGCGCGATCGTCGGCGGTCTCGTGCTCGCGATCGTGCTGATCCCGGAGTTCGCGACCTGGACCGCGCACGGGGTGTTCGTGCACCACCACCACAGCTGAATGCGAACCGACGCGGGCTCGATCGCGGCGCCGGGGCCCAGCCCCGTCGTTCACGGACGCGCAACAGCGTGACCGCGGCCGCGTCCGGGACGAGCGGAGTGTCAGCGCGCGTACTCGACCGCGCGGGACTCCCGGATCACGGTGACCTTGATCTGCCCGGGGTACTCGAGCTCCTTCTCGATCTCGCGGGCGATCTCGTACGAAAGCGCGGTGGCGGCGTCGTCGTCGATCGCGCCGGGCTGCGACCATCACGCGGATCTCGCGACCGGCCTGCATCGCGTAGACCTTGTCCACGCCCTTGTGACGGGTCGCGATCTGCTCGAGATCTCGCAGGCGCTTGACGTACTGCTCGAGCGACTCTCCGCGGGCGCCGGGGCGGGCGCCCGACAGCGCGTCCGCGGCCTGGACGATCACCGCCTCGATCGTCTGCGGCTCGACCTCGTTGTGGTGCGCCTCCATCGCGTGCGCGACGGCTTCGGATTCGCCGTACTTGCGCGCGAGCTCGCCTCCGACGAGCGCGTGGGGTCCCTCGACCTCGTGCGTGACCGCCTTGCCGATGTCGTGCAGCAGCGCGGCGCGCCGGGCGGTCCGGGGGCTCGCCCCGAGCTCCTCGGCCATCATCGCGGCCAGCTGCGACACCTCGATCGAGTGGGCGAGCACGTTCTGGCCGTAGCTGGTGCGGAACCGCAGCCGTCCGAGCACCTTGATCAGCTCGGGATGGACGCCCTGGACGCCGGCGTCGAACACCGCCTGCTCCCCCATCTCGACGATGTGGCCCTCGAGCTCGGACTTCGCCTGGTAGTACATCTCCTCGATCCGCGCCGGATGGATGCGGCCGTCCTGGAGCAGCTTCTCGAGCGTCATCCGCGCGATCTCGCGCCGCACGCCGTCGAAGCCGGACAGCACGACCGCGCCGGGCGTGTCGTCGATGATGAAGTCGACGCCGGTGAGGTTCTCGAGCGCGCGGATGTTGCGACCCTCGCGGCCGATGATCCGCCCCTTCATGTCGTCCGCCGACAGCTGGACGACCGACACGGTCGTCTCGGCCGCGTGTCCGGCGGCGAGACGCTGCATGCAGACCGACAGGATGTTGCGGACCCGGCGCTCGGCCTCGCGCTTGGTCTCCTCCTCGATCTGACGGATGCGACGGGCGGCGTCGTGCTTGGCCTGCTCCTCGACCTCCTTGAGCAGCAGCTGCTTGGCGCGCCCGGCCGACAGGCCCGAGACCTGCTCGAGCGCGCGCTCGAGCTCCCGCCGCGACTCGACGAGCGCCTGCGCGCTCCTGCTCGAGCTCAGCCTCCCGGCGTGCGAGCGCCTCCTCGCGGCGCGTGACCGCCGCGGTGCGCTCGAGCACCTCGGCGTCCTGACGCACCGGGTTCGCCGGCACCGGCGCCACCGCGGCGGCCGGCGCGATCGTGGTCCGGATGGGCGACGGCGACCGTCCGGGGGCCGTGCATCCGACCGTAGATGACGGCCGCGACCACGATTCCCACCGCGATCAGCGCTGCGGCCCCGATGATTTCCATGGTCGATCCTCTCCGTGCGGTTCCGGCGAACTGCCGGACCTACTTCAAATGCTTTGGTTTTCGGAGCGACCGAGCGGCCCGCGCAAGGCTGCACGAACGGATGCCGGCATGGCGACTGGCGCCTGCCTTCAGTAGGCGGCTACCTGGCGGGTTCTGAGTCTTGTCTGAATGGACCAGGTGGCCCGATGGTGTTTGCCGTCAACACTGAGTCCGGAATCCAAGATATACGAAATTTGCTGGTGTTCTTTGTGGCCCGCGGGCCCTTCGTTCGCTGAAGGGATCGTAGTACCGGCGGGCGGCGGGCGCAACGACGCATCGGAGGCGTCACGGTGGACCAGCGTCACGCGTACCGGATTGGTATCCGTGGATGTGGGCGGCGAGCGCCTCGAGTGCGAGCTCCGTGTCGTAGCCCTTGCGCAGCAGCACGCCGAGCGCGCGGTCGCGTTCGCGACGATCCCGCGCCGGCGACCGGGAAGCGCCGGCGCAGCAGCGCGAGCGCGCGATCGATCTCGCCGTCCGGCGTCGTGATCGGCCAGCGCCTCCTCGACCACGTCGCGATCGACGCCGCGCGAGAGCAGAGCCTGCCTGATGCGGTCGCCGCCCCACCCGTCGAGCTCGCGCTTGTCCTGGACGAACAGACGCGCGAAGCGGGCGTCGTCCAGCTGTCCCTGCTCGACGAGCGCGCTGGATCGTCCGCTCGACGTCCCGCGCGACCGATGCCCTTGCCCTCGAGATGCGCGCGCATCTCCGCCTCGGTGCGCTCGCGCGAGTTCAGGTAGCGGTACGCAGTCGCGAGCGCCTGCTCGAGACCGGCATCGGTGTCAAGCACGTGCTCCGCGGCGCGCCCCTAGGCGGCCGCCTCCGCTCCGACGGCTTGAAGCGGCGGCCCCTCGCGATCGATCGACTTGACCAGGTCGCGGTTGATGCCCGAGCGCCGCGTAGATCTTGGCTTCGATCTCCTTCGCCACCTCGGGGTGCTCGTCGAGGAACGCCTTGGCGTTGCCGCGGCCCTGGCCGAGCCGCTCCTCGCCGTAGGAGAAGAACGAGCCGGACTTGGTGATGATGTTGTGCTCGATGCCGTAGTCGATCAGGCAGCCCGACGTCGAGATGCCCTTGCCGAACTCGATGTCGAACTCGGCCTGCTTGAACGGCGCCGCCACCTTGTTCTTGACGACCTTCACCCGGACGCGGTTGCCGACCGCCTCGGTGCCGTCCTTGAGCGTCTCGATCCGGCGGATGTCCAGGCGCTGGGAGGAGTAGAACTTCAGCGCCCGGCCGCCGGGCTGCGTCTCGGGCGAACCGAACATCACGCCGACCTTCTCGCGGATCTGGTTCGTGAACACGCACAGCGTCTGGGTGCGGTTGAGGCCGCCGGTGAGCTTGCGCATCGCCTGCGACATCATGCGCGCCTGCACGCCGACGCTCTGGTCGCCCATCTGGCCCTCGAGCTCCGCGCGCGGGGTGAGCGCCGCGACCGAGTCGATCGCGATCACGTCGACTGCGCCCGAGCGGATCAGCATGTCGACGATCTCGAGCGCCTGCTCGCCGTAGTCGGGCTGGGAGACCAGCAGCTCGTCGATGTCGACGCCGATCTGCTGGGCGTACAGCGGGTCCATCGCGTGCTCGGCATCGATGAACGCGCACACGCCGCCGAGCTTCTGGGCCTCGGCGAGGATGTGGTAGACGAGCGTGGTCTTACCGGAGGACTCCGGGCCGAAGATCTCGATGATGCGCCCGCGCGGGACGCCGCCGATCCCGAGCGCCAGGTCGAGCGCCAACGCGCCGGTGGGTATCGCGTCGACGGCCACGCGCGCGCCCGGGTCTCCCATGCGCATGACGGTGCCCTTGCCGAACTGCCGCTCGATCTGCGTCAGCGCGCCCTGAAGCGCGGCCTGTCGCTTGGCATCCGCCTTCGGGTCGGCCGCGGCGCCCGGCTTCGTGCCAGCCTTGTCTTGCTCGCTCATCTCCGTTCGGCTCCTTGTCTCACAAGCTTTGAATCCACCACGGTAGGCGGGGTGGCGGACGGAACCGGCACGCTAGAACCGGGGCCTGCAACGGAACAAGGCACGTTCGCCTCAGAACGAGAACAACTTCGTTCCAATTGTGCGGCGGGGGTCGGATGGGGTGGAGATGGCCGGACTGGGCATGTCCGGTAAGAGGCGGCCACCCGGGGCCGCGACACAGCTGTAAGCGGAGCGCCGGCTCAGCCCGGACGGCCCAGAACGTCGCGCAGAGCCGCCTCGAGCTCCGGGTAGCGGAAGCTGTAGCCGAGCTCCTGCAGCCGCGCCGGCACCGCGCGCTGACCCGTGATCACGATCTCGGCCATCTCGCCGTACAACGCCTTCACCGCGAACCCCGGGACCGGCAACACCGCCGGCCGGCTCAGGACGCGGCCGAGTACGCGCGAGAGCTCGGAGTTGGTCACCGGGTCCGGGCCGGTCAGGTTCACCGGGCCGGTGGCGCCAGGCTGGCCGAGGCAGAACAGCATCGCGCCGACGACGTCGTCGAGATGGATCCATGGCACGTACTGGCGCCCGCCGGCGACCGGGCCGCCGATCCCGAGGCGGAAGAACGGGAGCATCTTCGCGAGCGCGCCGCCGGAAGGAGACAGAACCACCCCGGTGCGCGTCACGACCACACGAAGACCGGAAGAGGCCGCCGCGAGCGCCTCGTGCTCCCATGCGACCACAACCCCGGCCAGGAAGTCCGATCCGGCCGGCGCGTCCTCCTTCACCGCCTCCGAGTCGCGGCGCGGGCCGTAGTAGCCGACCGCCGACTGCGAAAGGAGAGTACGCGGGCGATCCCCGGCCGCCAGCGCCATCAGCCCCGAAACCAAATACCGCGTGGACGCGACCCGCGACTCACGGATGGTCCCCTTGGTCTCGTCGGTCCAGCGCTGGGCGATCGGCTCGCCGAGCAGGTGCACGACCGCGTCGGCGCCGGCGAGGGCGTCCTGCGGCGGCGGCTCACCGATGGGATTCGACCAGGTGTGAGGCTCCACTCCGTCCCCGAACGCCGAGCGAACACGCTGAGCGTCGCGCGACAGGACGACGACCTCCTCCCCGCGGGCCAATAACGAGCTCACCAAGGACCGGCCGATCGTGCCGGTGGCGCCGGTGACGACGACTCGCATCGATCGAAGATAGCCGGATGCGAACCGATCCGCGTCCGAGTGGACCCGTCCGCTATGACCAGATCTCGTCGAACGCCGCCTGCTCGAACGGCACGAGCCAGCACTCGACGATCCGCCCTTCAGCGACCCGGAACACGCCGACGGTCTCCCAGCGAACCTCGTGGCCGTCGCGTTTCGCCACGCCGCCGGCGAGCTGGACGACACGGTCGGCGATCATCGCGACGCCGTGCACGGTGACTCCGACCCGAGCTCGACCGATGCGAGCGGCTCGTACCGGGCACCACCGGGGCTGAGCCGTGACCGGTACAGGGTCACGCGCGAGCAACGCACCGCGAAACCCGGTGGCGGAGGCAGCTCGACCGCGCGAACCCGGGCGTCGCGCGCGACCCGCGCCACCGTCACGTGGGCGAGGAACGGCCGCGACTCGGGCGCGTACCAACCGCCCGCGATGAGCTCGCCCGACAGCACCGACTGGACGCGGGCGAGCGCGCCGTCCGGGTCGGCGAGCGAGACCGCGAGCACCCGGGGGCGCCGGGCCGGCAGCCACAGGGCTTCGCCGAATCGCGTTTCGACGGTGGGCTCCCCCGCCACCACCCGGAGGCGGCGGCAGATCTGATCGATGTCGCCGACCGGGCGCGAGCCGAGGAAGCAGAGGGTCGCGTGGAGATCCTCGGGGCGCACGAGACGTAGACCCCGAGACCCGATCGACGACGCCTCTCCGCCACCCTACAAGCGCCTCGCGGGCCCCCTCGGGCAGCTCGAGCGCCACGAACAGCCGCGCCGACGCCGCGTCCGGGGACTCGGTCAACCGCCCTCGGCGCTCACCCGGGCCTGCGGCGCCACCGCGCCCGCATCCACCAGCAATCGCCGCAGCAGATGCATGGCAACCGTGGTCGACCGGTCGCGGACGTCGGACCGGCTCCCGGGCAGCAGCACGCGCCGCGTCAGCCGCGCGCCTCCTCGCAGGCAAACCGAGAAGCACACCGTGCCGACTGGCTTGTCGGGGGTGCCGCCATCGGGGCCCGCGATCCCGGTGATCCCGATCCCGACGTCGGCCTCGAACCGCGACAGCTGCGCCGGCAGCGAGCGCCTCGGCCACCTCCGTCGACACCGCACCGAACCGCGCGATCAAACGCGCATCCACCCCGGCGAGCGAGACCTTGGCCTCGTTCGAGTAGACGACGACCCCGCCGGCGAAATAGGCCGAGGAGCCCGGCAGCTCGGTCAGCCGCGCCGACATCAGGCCGCCGGTGCACGACTCCGCGACCGCGACCATCCGCCCCGCCGTCAACGACGCCACCTGCGCGTCGACCGTCGACCCGTCGCGCGAGAACAGCAACTCGCCGTGCCGCTCCGCGATGAAGTCGATCAGCGACGCGTACGCCGACTCGCCAGCCGGCTCGTACCGCGTCGCGACCTCGATCTCGCCGCGGCGCAGGCAGGTCGTGATCTCGAGCGGCTCGAGCGGCACACCCGCCTCCTCGGCCGCGCGGAGCGTGTTCGCGATCTCGGACTCGGGCAGCCCGTACAGGCGCACGATCCCGCGCAAGTACGACCGCGCGCCCGCGACCGCCGCGCGGAACGCGCTGGTCCCGACGGCCTTCGCCCACATCTCGTGGAGCTCGCGCGGCGGGCCGGGGAGCACGACGACGGTCGGACCGGAACCGGACGCCGGTGGGACCACCAGCCCCGGCGCGGTCCCGACCGGATCCAGAACCGTGGCACCCCGCGGAACGACGGCCTGCTTTCGGTTCGACTCCCGGATCGCGTCGGGATCGAGGCCCTGCCAGCGATGCATCAGCGGCCGGAGGATCTCGGCGATCCGCTCCTCGAGCGCGTCGTCGAGCACCATCTCGCGGCCGGTGAAGCGACCGACGACCTCGGCGGTCAGATCGTCCGCGGTCGGCCCGAGGCCGCCGCTGGTCACGACCAGCGCCATCCCCTCGTCCGCCATGTACCGGAGCGCGTTCAGCAGGTCGTCCGGGCGGTCGCCGACGATCTCGATCATCGCGGCGTCGACGCCGAGCTCGACCAGGCGCTCGGACAGCCACGGCCCGTTGCGGTCGGAGATGATCCCCGACAGGACCTCGGTGCCCGTGACCAGGATCCCGGCGCGGGGCGCATCACCCGAGACCGGAGCTCCGGCCGACGAATCGCTCATGTGCACGTCGGCAGCTGACCCGCCGCCAGCGGGCTGGTCTTCCCGGGCGTCAGCGCGTAGCCGATCGGCGAGGAGTTGGCGACGGTCACGGTCTTGCCATTCACCTTCATCTGCACCGAAGGATTACCCAACGTGACCATGAGCTTCTTCGCGGTCTCGGTCGGGATCGTCTGGCCGGCGGCGAAGATCACTCCGGGGATCAGCTTCTTGCCGTTGCCGTCCTCCACGCACACGTACACCGAGCTCGTCGGCACGAGCCTCAGTGTGACCATCGTCGGCTTGAGCCGCCGGCGCTCCGTGCCCGTGCTGCTTGTGGCTCGCGGTGGTGTGCCCGGTCGTCGATGACGTGGTGTTCGACGCGGCGGTGGTCGAAGGCGTGCTCGTGGTCGACGAGTTGCCGCCCGGACTCAGGCTGCCGACGATGAACAGCGCGGCCACGACCGCGGCCAGAACGAGCACGACCGCGGCCGCCGGACCGAACCGCGGCCGCCGGCGCTTCTGCGCTCGCGCTCGCGCCCGAGCGGCGTGATCGGCCGCATGTCCTGGTCGGCAGGGCGCTCGTAGCGGCGCTTGTACTCGTCGACCAGCGACCGGCTGTCGACGCCGAGGAAGTCGCCGTACGTGCGCAGGAAGCTCTTGACGTAGACCGGCCCCGGGAGCAGGTCCCACTCCTCGTTCTCGATCGCGCGCAGGTACTTGGCGCGGATCTTGGTCCGGGCCTCGACCTCGCTGATGTCGATCCGCGCTCGGATCCGGGCCTCACGCAGTGTCGTGCCGATGTCGGCCATCCGCCTCCGAAGGCTAGCGGCGGATGGCGCTTCGCACAGCAGGACTTTTGCGCCGCTCGCGCCGGCCGCGCAACGGACTACTGCTCTTCGTCGGCGTCGTCGGGGACGCGGACGGGAGGCGGCACGGCCGGTCCGTCGGCCTCGGCCAGATGGGACAGGATCCGCGGCACGTCGGCCTCGGTGATCAGCACCTGCCGCGGTTTGGATCCCTCGTAGCCGGAGATGATCCCGCGGCGCTCGAGCATGTCGATCAGCCGCCCCGCCCGCGTGTAGCCGAGACGCAGCCGGCGCTGCAGCATCGAGGTCGACGCCGTCCCCATCTGGGCCACCAGCGCGATCGCCTCCTCGAGCAGGGGGTCTTCGTCTGGGTTGAACTCAGACTCCTCGGACGCAGAGGAATCGCCGTCGCCGGAGTCGACCTCCTCGAGCAGTTCGGCGTGGAACTCTGGCTCGCCCTGCCGGCGCCACGCGTCGGTCAGCTCCTCGATCTGCGGCTCGTCGATGTAGGCGCCCTGGATCCGCTGGAGCTTGCTCGTTCCGACCGGCGAGAACAGCATGTCGCCCTGGCCGAGCAGCGACTCGGCGCCGTTGTGGTCGAGGATCACCCGGGAGTCGGTCTGGGAACTCACCGCGAACGCGATCCGCGACGGCACGTTTGCCTTGATCATCCCGGTGATCACGTCGACGCGCGGCGACTGCGTGGCGAGCACGAGATGGATCCCGACCGCGCGGGCCTTCTGCGCGAGCCGGATGATCGAGTCCTCGACGTCGGCCGGCGCGACCATCATCAGGTCGGCGAGCTCGTCGATCACGCACAGGATGTACGGCAGCGGTGGCTCTCCCCGCTTCTCACGCGCGCGGTTGAGCTCCGGCAGGGAGCGAGTGCGCGCGAGCGACATGATTCCGTACCGCTGCTCCATCTCCTTGACCAGGTTCTGGAGCGCGTTGGCGGCCATCCGGGGGCTCGTGATCACCGGCGTGAGCAGGTGCGGGATCGACTCGTAGTGGTTGAGCTCGACCTGCTTCGGGTCGACCAACACGACCCGGACCTCGTGTGGGGTCGCCCGCAAGAGGACGCTGCACAGCATCGCGTTGACGCACGCCGACTTGCCGGCGCCGGTCGTGCCCGCGACGAGTAGATGCGGCATCTTCGCGAGGTCGGCGCCGATCGCCCGTCCGGCGATGTCCTTTCCGAGCCAGACGGTCAACGGCGACCAATCGGGCGGCGGGTCCTGGAACACGTCGCCGAGGTGGACGATCCGCCGGCGCGCGTTCGGGACCTCGACCCCGACCGCCTGCTTGCCGGGAATCGGCGCGAGGATCCGGATCTCGGTCGCCGCCAGCGCGTACGCGAGGTCGTCCTTGAGCTGCGCGACCTTCGCCACCTTGGTGCCGGGCGCGAGCCGGAGCTCGTAGCGCGTGATGTGCGGGCCGGTCACCCGCCCGATCACCTTGGCCTCGATCCCGAAATGGCCGAGCGTCTCGAGCAGCGTGGCCGCCACCTGCTCCTGGCCCGCGGTGTCGGGCTTGGCCGCGTCGCCGGTCGAGCGGACCAGGAAGCGGGACTTCGGAACCTTCCACACGAAGCTCGGGTCGTCGGTGATGTTCGCGCGGTAGCGCCCCTGCGGCGTGAGGTCGTCGGGGTCGGTGTCGGACGGCGGGCCGGACCGGTCCGATGTCTCGCCCTCGTCCTCGTCCGAGGCGACCGGTGTCGGGGTCCGCGTCCGCGGCGGAGGCCGAAACTCGGGCACGTCCTCGTCGTCGACCTCGCCCAGGATCGGCGGCGCCTCGACGTGGGTCGCGCGCACGACGAGCTCAGATGTGTCCGGCTCCGGCGGCAACAGCGGCTCGACCGGGCCGGCGTCGGCATCGGCCCCCGAGACGCCCACGCGAGCCTTCGCGGCCGCGGTGGCGGGTCGCCGGGCTCGGGTCGCGGCCATGCCCTCGGTCGAGCGCCGGAGCGCACGGGTCGTGCCCGCGACGCCCGCGCCGGTGGCGCGCACGATCCCCGCGAGCGTCGCGCCCGTGACCAGGATCAGCCCGGCCACGAACAGGAACACCGCCAGGATGTCGGCGCCGACCGTCGAGATCAGGTGCGAGGTCACCCACAGCTCGCCCTGCCCCAGGATGCCGCCGCGGGTCTCGAACGCCGCGGCGTGCCAGAACTCGGAAGCCGGCACCGCGCCCGGACCGACCCCAAGCGTCCCGGCGGCCAGCGCGAGCGTGATCGAGCACACGAGGCAGATCACCCCGGTCCGCAACGGCCGGCCGGGCGGCCGCATCTCGCGCATCAGCACGAGTCCACCCGCGACTACGAGCGCGGCCGGGACGACGTACCCGAGCGCTCCGAGGAGGAACCGCAGGCCGGTCACCGCGCCGTTGCCGAGCGTGCCGCCGTTCCATCCCGCGTAGGCGACGCCCCCGAGCAGGACGCCGATCGCGATCATCCCAAGCCCGAGGATGTCCACGTGATGCGGCTCGAAGGTCTGACATGCGGAAGCCGCAGCGACGGCCGACTCGACAGCAGCGAGCGCGTCGCGCGCTTGGGCGGCGGCTTCTTTCGCTTCGGGCGGCCATCTCGGAGGGACTGGCTTCGACGCGCCCGGTCCGCTTCCTGCCATCAGCGACCACCACGCAGGACTCTTCATCGGGCCGCCGTACCATCTCACTACACGAATGGCGGACTACGAACGGACACCGCGCGTGCTGGTCGTCGAGGACGACGACGCGATCGCGCAGGTCCTCCAGCGCTCGCTGCGAATGGAGGGCTACGAGGTGCGGATCGCCGGCGACGGCGTCGCCGCGCTCGACGAGGCGCACGCGTTCCTGCCCGACCTCGTGATCCTCGACCTCGGGCTGCCGCGAATGGACGGCGTCGAGGTGGCGAAGACGTTGCGGCTGACCGACGACGTCCCGATCCTCGTGCTGACCGCGCGCGACGGCGTCGAGGCGCGGGTCGAGGGACTCGACGCCGGCGCCGACGACTACCTGGTCAAGCCGTTCGAGCGTCAAGAGCTTCTGGCTCGCCTGCGCGCACTGCTGCGGCGCCGTCCCCCGCGAGGCCAGGCGACGCTCACGATGAGCGACCTGAAGCTCAACCCGGACACGCACGAGGTCACGCGCGCCGGCCGCCCGATCGACCTGACCCAGCGCGAGTTCGAGCTGCTCGAGTACCTGATGCGCAACGAACGGATCGTGATCTCGCGCCAGCGCCTGCTCGACGAGGTCTGGGGCTATGACCCGTTCTCGATGACCAATACGATCGAAGTGTTCGTTTCGAACCTTCGGAGGAAGCTGGAAGCCGGTGGCGAGCCCAGGCTCCTACACACGATCCGCGGCGCGGGCTACGTTCTCCGCGTATAGGTCGATCCCGATCCGCTGGCGGCTGGCCGGCGGCTCGGCGATGCTGACCTGCGTGATCCTCGCGCGCTTCGCCGCGATCGTCGGTGTCCTCACCGACCGTCAGCTCCGCGGCCAGTTCAACGACGAGGTCCGCAGCAACTCCGACCAGCTCGCGCGCGAGATCCGCCTCGAAGTGGATCGGCAACAGCGGGCTGATGGACTGCCGCCAGAACGTCTCGCTGAAGGACTTCGCGAGCGCCGAGCACGTCCAGATCCGGATCTTCAACCAGGCCGGCCTGCTGCTGTGCACGCAGAACAACGTGAGGGTCAAGGGCGTCAAGTTCCTTCCGGCCACGCCGGTGTTCCCGGTGCCGGCGAAGGAGGGCACGATCCAGCGAGAACGGCTACCGCGTGGTCGCGACCCAGCTGAGCGTCGAGGACAGCCCGGTGTGGCTGCTCTACGCCCGACCGCTGTCCGACGTCGATCACACGATCGCGCGCGTCCAGGTCATCCTGCTGCTCGGCGTGCTCGGCGGCACCGTGCTGGCGCTGCTCGGCGGCCTCGCCACCGCGGCGCGCGCGATGCGGCCGATCGTCCAGCTCACCGACGCGGCCCGCGAGATCGAACGCACCCGTGACCCCACGCTGCGCCTGCCCCACCCCGAGGCCGACGACGAGGTCGCAGAGCTGACTCGAACGGTCGAAGGAATGCTCGGATCGCTCGATGCCGCGCGCAGCGATACGCACGCCGCGCTCGAGCGCCAGCGCGAGTTCGTCGCGGACGCATCGCACGAGCTGCGCACGCCGCTGACCAGCCTGCTCGCGAACCTCGAGCTGCTCGCCGAGGAGCTCGGCGACGAGCAGGCCGACACCGCCCAGGCGGCGCTGCGCTCGGCCCGGCGGATGCGGCGGCTGGTCGGCGACCTGCTGCTGCTCGCCCGCGCCGACGCCGAGCGGGTCCAGTCGCGCGGACCCACCGACCTCGCCGACGTGCTGCTCGAGGCGGCCTCCGAGCTCGGCCCGATGGCCGAGGACCACGAGCTGTCGATCGATGCGCAGGCCCGCGGTCGTGCCCGGCGCGCGCGACGACCTCCACCGCCTGACGCTGAACCTGATCGAGAACGCCGCGCGCCACACGCCACCCGGCACGCACATCCGGGCGGCGCACGGCGATCGAGGACGGCGTCGGCGGTCCTGACCGTCGAGGACGACGGCCCCGGGATCCCGCCGGAGCTCGAGCCGCGCGTGTTCGATCGGTTCGTCCGCGGCGCCGGCACGGGAACACGCGGCTCGGGCCTGGGCCTCGCGATCGTGCGCGCGGTCGCCGAGTCGCACGGCGGCACGGTCTCGCTCGAGCAACCCGAGGCCGGGACCGGCGCGCGGTTCGTGATCAGGATCCCGCGCGCGCCGACCGCCGGCGACGGCGACGCCCGCCGGCCGCCGTCGACGAACGCTGCGGCGCTCGGCGGAGCCGCCGGCCGGCTAGCGGCCGCCGCTAGCGGTCCCGCCGAGCGCCGCGGCGACCGCTCGCTCGCGCAGCGCGACGCGACGCCTGCTAAGATTGCTTGCCAGCAAGCAAGTATCTGCCAGAGGCAGCTCACCAATCGCCCCCTTGTCCCCCATCTTCGCCACGCTCGACGTCGACACCGCGCCCCGCCTGCGCGCAGTGATCGGCAGGCTGTCGCGGCGCCTTCGCCCCACCGCCGCCGCGGTCGCGGCCGGCCTCACGCCCGACGCGGGATCTCCGTGCTCCTGCACGTGGCCCGCGCCGGCCGGATCCGGCTGTCCGAGCTGTCGGAGTCCGAGGGGATCAACCCGACGATGCTCTCGAGGGTGATCGCCGACTTCGTCGAGCACGGTCTGCTCGAACGAGTCAGCGATCCGGGCGACCGGCGCGCTGCCTTCGTCGAAGCGACGCCCGCCGGGCGCCGCCTGGCCGAGCGGATCCGCCGCGAGCGCACCGATGCGCTGAACGTGGCCCTCGATGCGCTCGACGAGCACGAGCGCACCCAGATCGAGGCCGCATTGCCGGCGCTCGAGCGGCTCGCCGAACAGCTGAAGGACGAGCGGCCGTGACGCGAGTGATCCGCGCCGGCCGCGTGACCTTCGCGGCACTCTCGGTTCCGAACTACCGCCGGTACTACGGCGGCCAGGCGATCTCGCTGATCGGTACCTGGATGCAGATGACCGCCCAGGCCTGGCTGGTCCTGAGCCTCACGCACTCGAGCACGACGCTCGGGATCGTCGTCGCGCTCCAGACGCTGCCGGTGCTGCTGCTCGGCCCCTACGGCGGCGTGATCGCCGACCGGGTCGACAAGCGCCGGCTGATGGTCGCGCTCCAGAGCGCGATGGGCGTGCAGGCGCTGATCCTCGGCGTGCTCACGGTCACCGGCGGTCGTCCAGGTCTGGCAGATCGGGATCCTCGCCGCCCTGCTCGGCCTCAACAACGCGTTCGAGAACCCGGCCCGGCAGTCGTTCATGCTCGAGATGGTCGGCGCCGAGCACCTGCGCAACGCGGTCAGCCTCAACTCCGTGCTGGTCAACACCGCGCGCGTGATCGGCCCCGCGGTCGCGGGGATCCTGATCGCGACCGTCGGCGAGGGAATCTGCTTCCTCGTCAACGCCGCGAGCTTCGTGGCCGTGGTCGCGTCGCTCACGACGATGAATCACGCGGCGCTGAGCCCGACCGAGCCGACGCCCCGGGCCCGCGGCCAGCTGCGCGACGGCCTTCGCTACGTCCGCGACACACCCGAGCTCGCCGTGCCGCTCCTGATGATGGCGGCGGTGGGCTGCCTGACCTACGAGTTCCAGGTGTCGCTGCCGGTGATGGCCAGCCGTGGATTGCATGTCGGCTCGGCCGGATTCGGGTTCATGACCGGTGCGATGGGACTCGGCGCCGTGTTCGGCGGCCTGCTCGTCGCCGCCCGCGGGAAGATCGGTGTCCGGCCGCTCACGCTGGCCGCCGCCGGCTTCGGGATCGCGATGTCATGGGCGACGCTCGCCCCGAGCATCGCCGTCGAGCTGATCGCGCTGATGTTCGTGGGCTGGGCCAGCATCTCGTTCATGTCGATGGGCAACTCGACGCTGCAGCTGACGGCCGAGCCCGGGATGCGCGGCCGCGTGATGTCGCTGTGGTTCGTCTCGTTCCAGGGGTCGACGCCGATCGGCGGGCCGATCGTGGGCTGGCTGATGGCGATGGCGGGCGCTCGAGCCGGGCTCGGGATCGGCGCGGTCACGTGCTTCGTGGTTGCGCTCGCCGGGCTCGCCGCGCTCCGAGGCCCGCCCCACCGGACCCCACGGCTCAGACTTCGACCACAACCGGCAGAACCATCGGCCGGCGCCTGAGCCGGTCGTAGACGAACGCCGCGAGGTCATCGTGCAGCTCCTGCTGGAGCATGTCGATCTCGCGCACGCCGTCGTGGGCGGCGCTCGCGAGCGAGCGCTCGACCTCCTCGCGGATCTCCTCGACGAGGCTGTCGGCCTGCTCGGCGAACGGCACGCCGCGGAAGATCACCTCGGGCGGGACGACCGACTCGCCGGTCTGCTCGGACACGGTCGCGACCACGATGAAGATCCCGTCGGCGGACAGCATGCGGCGATCGCGCAGTGCGACGTCGGCCGGATCGCCGATGTCGACGCCGTCGACGAAGATCATCCCGGACTGCTCGGGCTCGCCCCACCGGGCGCCGCCGTCGTCGAGCTCGAGCGGTAGGCCGTTTTCTCCCTGGAACACGTCGTCGGGGTCGATCCCGACCGCATCGGCCAGCTCGGCGTGCAGGCGCAGCCGCTTGTAGTCGCCGTGAATCGGCATCACGTAGCGCGGCTTGAGCAGGTTCAGCATGAGCTTGAGCTCCTCGGCGAAGCCGTGCCCGGAGGCGTGGATCGGCGCCTCACGCGGGGTGATCACCTCGCAGCCGATGTGGAACAGCCGGTCGACGGTCTCGTTGACCGCGCGTTCGTTGCCGGGGATCGGCGTGGCCGAGAACACGACGGTGTCTCCGGCGTGCAGCTTGATCATCCGGTGGTCGTTGTGCGCCATCCGGCGCAGCGCCGATAGCGGCTCGCCCTGGGATCCGGTCGAGATCACGACGATCTTCTCGTCGGGCCAGTCCTCGACCTCCTGCGGCGGGATCAGAGCCCCCTCGGGGAACTCGATGTGGCCGAGCGAGCGTCCGATGTTCACGTTTTTGCGCATCGAGCGCCCGACCAGCGACACTTTGCGCCCGAGCTCGGCGGCCGCGTCGATCACCTGCTGGACGCGGTGGATGTTCGACGCGAAGCTTGTCACGATGATCCGACCCTGGGCCCGCGCGAACACCTCCTGCAGCCGAGGTCCGACGTCACGCTCCGAGGGCGAGAACCCCGGCCGGTCGGCGTTGGTCGAGTCGCCGCACAGAAGCAGCACGCCCTCGCGGCCGAGCTCGGCGAGCCGCGACACGTCCGCGGGCACGCCGTCGACGGGCGTCTGGTCGAACTTGTAGTCGCCGGTGAGCACGATCGTGCCGAGCTCGGTCGTGAGCGCAACCGCGCACGAATCGGGGATCGAGTGGGTCATGTGGACGAGCTCGAGCTGGAACGGGCCGAGTTCGATCTGATCTCCGGGCCGAAGGTCCTCGAGCGGCGCGTCGCGGATCTTGTGCTCGTCGAGCTTCGAGCGCGCCATCGCGACCGTGAGGCGGCCGCCGTACACGGGCGGAAACACGCCGAGCTCGCGGACGACCCAGGGCAGCGCGCCGAGATGATCCTCGTGGCCGTGCGTGACCACGATCGCCTCGATGTCGTCCGCTCGGTCGCGCAGATAACCGAAGTCGGGCAGGACCAAATCGATCCCGAGCATGTCGGTCGTCGGGAAGCGCAGCCCGGTGTCGACGACGACGATCCGGCCGTCGTACTCGACCACGGTCATGTTCTTGCCGATCTCGCCCAGGCCGCCGAGCGGCAGGACGCGGAGCGTTTCGGTCACGCTCGCGAAGCTTGGAGCAGCCCGTGGCGCGCGAGCATCGACCGGATCACGTCGAGCTCCCGTTCGTCGAGCCCCACGTACGGCAGGCGCGGCGCGGCGTTGGGCAGGATCCCCAGAAGCGCCAGCGCCGCCTTCGTCGAGCATGCCAGCGGCGCCACCGGCATGTCGGCGTAGACGTCCTTCAGCCCGGCGTCGATCTCCCTTCGGCGCTCGGGCTCGTAGACCATCCGGCGCATCTCCTCGCCGAACAGGTGACTGGCGACGAGGATGCCGCCGGGCTCGCCCAGGTCGAGCACATCAGCGAGCAGGTCGTCGTTGCCCGCGTAGATCTGCATGCCGTCGATCTTGGCCAGATTGGCGGCGTTGGCCTGCTTGACCCCGAAGATGTTGTCGAGCTCCGCGAGCTCCGCCAGCAGGTCGTTCGGCATGTCCGAGCCGGTCCGCTGCGGGATGTTGTAGAGCAGGATCGGCAGGTCCGTGGCGCGGCACACCTCTTCGTAATGGCGGACGATCCCGCGCCGACTCGGCCGGTTGTAATACGGGTTCACCGACAGCAACGCGTCCGGGCCGATCTCGGTGGCCCGCTCGGTCAGGTGAATCGCGTGGCGCGTGTCGTTGGAGCCGACGCCCGCGACGATCGTTTTATTGGGGTGGGTGGGTTTCAATCTCCTCCACGGCGAGGCGGATCATCCCGAGGTGTTCCTCGTCGTCGAGCGTCGAGGCCTCGCCGGTCGTTCCGCAGATCACGAGCCCATCCGAGCCGTGCTCGACGAGGTGGTGCATGAGCGCGACGGCCGCGTCCTCGTCGACGTTCCCGTCGGCGTCGAACGGCGTCACCATCGCAGTCAGGATCGAGCCGAGGTGCTCAGCCATGGGGCGATTATCGCAGGGCCGGCAGCGGCTGCACCGGTCGGCGCGCGGACTACTTGCGAGCGCCCCAGCTCAGGACGGTGAGCGGCCCCATTCTGGTGTCAGGGCGCTCGGGCGGTGGCGCCACCTCGGGCGCGACCTTCGGAGGCGCGGAGACCACGTGGGTGACCGGGGCGTCGGTGAGCTTCGAGATCCGCTCGGGCAGGCCCGCGTGAAGCCATTTCGAGAAGCGCATCGGGAGGGTCGAGACGATGATCTCGTCGTACCGCTTGGGGTCCCAAGCGTCGGTGACCGCGAGGATCGGGTCGGCGTTGCCGACGCTGCCCTCGGCCTCGAGTCCGGCGTCGCGCAGCTGGGCGAGCGCCTCGCCAAGCTTCTCGAGCGCCGCCTCCCGTCCCCCGCCGAACGGCGTCGCGGGGATGACCAGCGTGAAACTGCAGGTCTCCTCTTGCGCCCGGCTCCGGAGCGCGTCAATCAACTCCTCGGAGGTCGCGGTCACGTTTGCCACCACGAGAAAGCTCCGTCTCCACGGCATGGGACCTCCTGTTCGGTGCGATAGACCACCATCCAAAATAGCGCGCCGCTCGGGCGTCGCAAGAGGGCCAGGTGGACAAAGGCCCCGGTCCGCGGTGGGCCTTTGGGAGTGGTCTCGCTGCGCTCGACATCCGTGGGGCCGGGTGCCCCGTCCGGACGGGGAATTAAGTCCCCACCCATTCCGAGCTGCCGATGGAACGGCCCCGAGTTGTACGGGAGCCCGTAGCGCCGGCAGATAGCCCCTCAGCCCAGCAGCCGTTCCAGGCCGACCACGGGCGACTCGGTCAGCCCGCCGATCTTGCGGATCGCGAGCAGGACGCCGGGCATGAACGACTCGCGGTCGGTCGAGTCGTGGCGGATCGTCAGCGTCTGCCCGACGTCGCCGAGGATCACCTCCTGATGGGCGACGAGTCCCGGCAGTCGGACCGAGTGGATGATTGGGGTGTCGCCGCTTGGCGAGGCGGCCGCCATCAGCGCTGCGGTGCGGGCTGCCGTCCCGCTCGGCGCGTCGACCTTGCGCTCGTGGTGCAGCTCGATGATCTCGGCACTCGCCATGTGCCTCGCCGCCTCGGTCGCGAACTGCATCATCAGTACCGCCCCGATCGCGAAGTTCGGCGCGATGAACACGTTGGCATTCGCTGTGTTCAGGTCGTCCAGCTCGTGAGGGTCGAAGCCAGTGGTCCCGATCACGACGTGGACGCCGGCCGCGACGGCCTCGCGGGCGTTCGCCACCGCGCTCGTCGGGATCGTGAAGTCGACGAGCACGTCCGCGTTCGGCAGGACATCGGCGAGGGCTGTGTTCAGCGCGGGGTCGGCGCGTCCGGTCAACTCCATGTCCTCGGCGCCTTGCACCGCCCGGCAGACCGTCTCCCCCATGCGGCCCGCTGCGCCCGCCACCGCGACCCGGATCTTCGCCACGATCGGGGCCCGACCCGTCTACGGCGTCTCGACCAGCGCCGGCCCGATCGGGGCGAGCGCCTCGTCGAAGCGCGCCTCGTCCGGCCCGATGCCCGCCGCGGACAGCCGCTCGGGGGCCCATAGCTCGTCGACGAGTCCGGCCAGGTCCTCGAGCGTCACCGCGTCGATCCGCTCGACGGTCTCGTCGAGCGAGAGCAGCGGCATGCCCGCCAGGATCTCCGAGCCGAGCCGGTTCATCCGCGCCCCGGTCGACTCGAGTGCGAGCACGACGCGGCCCTTGAGGTTCTCCTTGGCGCGCTCGAGCTCGTCCAGCGTGGCGGGCTGCTCACGGAGCCGCTCGAGCTCGGCTCCGACCACCGCGAGGCCTTCGCCCACGTTGTCGGGTCGCGTCCCGATGTACAGGCCGACCTGCCCCGTGTCCTGATACGCGCTCGTGAACGAGTAGACCGCGTAAGCCAGGCCGCGCCGCTCGCGCACCTCCTGGAAGAGCCGCGAGGACGACGTGCCGCCGAACACGTTGTCGAGCACGCGCAGCGCGAACCTCCGCTCGTCGTGACGCGCGAGGCCGGGACCGCCGAGGCACACGTGGTACTGCTCGGTGTCCTTGCGCTCGAAGCGGCAGCGCGCGGCGCCGACGGGCGGAGCCGGCGACGCCTGCGGAGCCCGGCCGTTCGTTCGCTCGGCAACCGAGCGGGCCGCCAGCTCCACGAACGCGTCGTGATCGACCGCGCCGGCGGCCGCGATCACGATGTTCTCGGGGCCGTAGCGCTCGGCGTGGAAGCGATTGATCTCATCCGGCGGCGTGTCCGCGATCACCGACGCCCGGCCGATGATCGCGCGACCGAGTGGGTGCTCGCCGAACACCGCCTCCCCGAGCAGGTCGAACACCTTCTCCTGGGGATCGTCCTCGTACATCGCGATCTCCTCGAGGATCACCGCGCGCTCGGAGTCGATCTCCTTGAGGGTCGGGCGGAACACCATGTCGGCCATGACGTCGAACGCCTCGGGCACGTGCTCGTCGATCACGCGCGCGTAGACCGACGTCGTCTCCTTGCCGGTGCCGGCGTTCAGCTCGGCGCCCATCCCGTCGAAGATCTGGTCGATCTCGAGCGAGCCGTACTTCTCGGTCCCCTTGAACAGGAGATGCTCGAGCAGGTGGGACAGCCCCGCCTGCTCGTCGTCCTCGGTCCGGGAGCCGGTGCCGATCCAGAACCCGACCGACACCGACCGGACCGAGGGCATCGCCTCGGTCACGACCCGTACGCCCGAGTCGAGCGTGGTCAGCCTGTGCTGTTGGAGCACGCCGACTTCTTAGCTGCGCTCGGGGTCGCGGTCGCGCACGCGACCGGCCGCGCCGTCACGAGCACGGTCTCCGTCACGGGCGCGGTCGCCGTCGCGCGGGCGATCGCGGTCACGGTCGCGGGGGCCGCGGCCACCACGGTCGCGCCCGTCGCGTCCGCCACTGCGCTCGCGGCGCGGCGGGCCGTTGTCACCGGTACCGACCGCGGCGAGCTCCTCGACGCTCTTGCCGACGATGTCGGGATCGTCCGCCAGCCGCAGGCCGATCCGGCCGCGCTCGCGATCGACCTCGACCACCCGCACGTCGACCTCGTCGCCCTTGTTGAGGACCTCCTCGACCGAGGCGATCCTGCGGCCGGGCGCGATGTTCGAGATGTGGAGCAGCCCGTCGGTGCCCTTGGCGAGCTCGACGAACGCGCCGAACGCGGTCGTCTTGACGACCTTGCCGGTGAACTCGTCGCCGACCTCGACCTCCTTGGTCATCGACCGGATCCGGTCGACGAGCGCGTCGCCGCGCTCGCGGTCGGCGGCGTACACCAGCACCATGCCCTCGTCGTTGACGTCGATCTGGGACTCGAACTCCTCCTGGAGCGCGCGGATCGTCTCGCCGCCCTTGCCGATCAGCAGGCCGATCTTCTCCGGGTCGATCTGGACCGAGGAGATGCCCGGCGCGTACTTGGACAGCTCCGCGCGCGGCGCGTCGATCACCTTGGACATCTCGCCCAGGATGAAGGTCCGGGCGGCCTTTGCCTGGGTGAGCGCGTCTCGCATGATCTCGAACGTCACGCCGGTGATCTTGATGTCCATCTGGAGCGCGGTGATGCCGTTCTCCGTGCCGGCGACCTTGAAGTCCATGTCGCCGAGGTGGTCCTCGACGCCGGCGATGTCGGTGAGGACGATGTAGTCGTCACCCTCCTTGATCAGGCCCATCGCGATGCCCGCGACTGCTCTTGGGAGAGGCACGCCGGCGTCCATCAGGCTGAGGGATGAACCGCACACGCTCGCCATGGAGGACGAGCCGTTGGACTCCAGGATGTCCGACACGACGCGAATCGTGTAGGGGAACTCCTCCTGGCTCGGGATCATCGGGACGAGCGCGCGCTCGGCGAGCGCACCGTGGCCGATGTCGCGCCGCTTGGGCCCGCGCATCGGTCCGGCCTCACCCACGGAGAACCCGGGGAAGTTGTAGTGATGGAAGTAGCGCTTGGAGGTCTCGAGCCCGAGCGTGTCGAGGCGCATCTCCTCGCGCGTGGTGCCGAGGGCGACGACGCTGAGCGCCTGCGTCTGGCCGCGGGTGAAGAGGGCCGAGCCGTGGGCCCGGGGGCTTACCCCCACCTCGATCGAAATCGGGCGGATCTCCTCGGCGCTGCGACCGTCGGGTCGCTTCTTCTGGACCGCGATCCGCTCGCGGATCAGGGTCTTCTCGAGCTTGTCGAACGCGCGCTGCGCGTTCCCGCGGTACTCGGCGTAGGTCTCGGCCTCGGGATCGCCCGAGTACTGCTCGATGACCTGCTCCTCGACCGTCTTGCAGGCGTCCTGGCGCTCGAGCTTGTCCACGACCTGAGTCGCGGCGTCGAGCGCCTCGCCGTGCGAGGCCTTGATCTGCTCATACAGGTCCGAGCTGACCTCGGGGATCTCGACGACGGTCTTCTCCTTGCCGGCGCGCTCGGCCAGCTCGCGCTGGAGCGCGCACAGCTTCTTGATCTCGCCGTGGGCGATGTCGAGCGCGTCGAGGATCTCCGCCTCGGGGATCTCGCTGGCGCCGGCCTCGACCATCAGGATCGCCTCGTCGGTGCCGGCGACGATCAGATCGAGGTCAGTGTTGTCGACGAGGTCCTCCTCGGACGGGTTGACCACGAAGTTGCCGTCGACCTTGCCGATCCGCACCGCGCCGACCGGCGTCGGGAACGGGATGTTGGAGACCATCAGCGCGGCGGACGCGCCGTTCATCGCGAGGATGTCGTAGGGGTTGACGTGGTCGACGCTGATCGGGAGCGCGACCAGCTGGGTCTCGTACCGCCATCCCTTGGGGAACAGCGGCCGGATCGGGCGGTCGATCAGGCGCGCGGTCAGCGTCGCCTTCTCGCCGGCGCGGCCTTCGCGCTTGAAGAACGACCCGGGGATCTTGCCCGCGGCGTACATCCGCTCCTCGACGTCTACGGTCAGCGGCAGAAAGTCGACATCGCGGATGTTCCCCGCGGTGGCGGTACAGAGGACCATGGTGTCGCCCGAGCGGACGACGACGGCGCCGGAGGCCTGCTTGGCCAGCTTGCCGGTCTCGAACGAGATCTCCCTACCCTCGATCTCGACGGACACGCGCGTAACGGCGTCAGACATATTCAATTCCCTTCCTACCCCGCCCTTCGGTCGGCGGAGTCCTTCTCGTTCTCATCGTTAGTTCCGAACGGCAATGATGGTAGCGGGGAGGGGCCCGTCGGCGCGGTGGAGGCGGGCGGCCGGTGCGGGGCCGCGTTGCATCGGCGGGCGCCGAGCTGCTCAGCGCTGCCCCGAAAACGAACAGAGGCGCCGCCGCGCCCGGCGAGCGCGATGGCCCGCGCCAGAACGACCGGCGCTTATGCGCCGAGATCCAGCGCGCGGACCGACCGGCGACGGGACGGCGCCCGCGGGGCGCGACGATGGAGCGCGGAGCGTAGACGCGCCCGCTGGTCGGCGATCGAAGCCGCGATCGTCCGGTCCGACGCGATCCCCCAGGCGAGCAGGCCGAGGACCGTCACGAGGACGAAGGCGATCAAGAAGACGTTCAAGAAGACGATCAGGGCGGTTGTCATCGGGGCTCTCTTTCGTAGTTGTCCGGTGTCGCAAGACCATGATCGGACGCGTCCGAAAGAGCAGCGTCAGCTGAACGTCGGACCAACGTAAGAGCCGGACCGCGGCGCGGAGGCCCGCTCAAATGCAGGGATTTCACCCGCCGTGACGCCGCCCGATAACCCCGTGATCCGAAAGTAACCGGACCGACCGGTCCGGTTGTGGTAGCCTAACCGGACCGCGCAGTCCAGATTACCACGCCGACACGGAGTCCTTGTATGTCTGCCACCGCAGCCGCCGGCGCCACCGCCCGGCCCCCCGCTCAGACCCACTCGTCCAACCGCTGGCTGATCCTCGTAATCGCCTGCCTCGCCCAGTTCATGGTCGTGCTCGACGCCACCGTGGTCAACGTCGCGCTGCCCTCGATCCAGCGTGGCCTGCACTTCTCGTCCTCGAGCCTTCCGTGGGTCGTCAACGCGTACACGCTGGTCTTCGGCGGATTCCTGCTGCTCGGCGGGCGCGCCGGCGACCTGCTCGGCCGCAAGCGCATGTTCCTCGTCGGCACCGCGGTGTTCGCGGGCGGCTTCGCTGCTGAACGGGCTGGCGCAATCGTCGGAGATGCTGATCGTCGGTCGCGGGCTGCAGGGCCTCGGTGGCGCGCTCCTCTCCCCCGCCGCCCTGTCGATCATCACCACGACCTTCACCGACCACAGTGAGCGGACCAAGGCGCTCGGCGTGTGGAGCGCGATCGCGGCCGGCGGTGGCGCCGTCGGACTGATCCTGGGCGGCGCGCTCACACAGCTGGCGTCGTGGGAGTGGATCTTCATCGTCAACGTCCCGGTGGGCGTCGCGACCCTTCTCGCCACCTTGCGCTACGTCCCTGAATCCCGGGCGGACCTCAAGCACCGCACGTTCGACGTCGCCGGCGCGGTCACGGTCACCGCCGGCCTGGTCGTGCTCGTATACGCGATCGTCAAGGCCCAGTCGTTCGGCTGGGGCTCGGCGCGCACGATCGGACTGATTGCCGCCGCGCTTGGTGCTCCTGGCGGCGTTCGTGGCGATCGAGGGACGAAGCGTCGCTCCGCTGATCCGCCTCAGCATCTTCCGCGTCAAGACGCTGACGGTCGCCGACATCGTGCTGCTGCTCGTCGCCTCGGGTCTGTTCGGGATGTTCTTCTTCGCGTCGCTGTACGTGCAGGAGATCCTCGGCTACAGCCCGCTGCAGGCCGGGCTGGCGTTCCTGCCGGTGACCGGCGGCATCGTCGTCGGCGCGGGTATCGCCCAGCCGCTGGTCAAGCGCGCGGGCGTTCGCAACGTCGCGCTGATCGGAATCGTGCTGGCGACGATCGGAATGGTGGTGCTGTCCCAGGTGCCGGTGCACGGCACGTACGCCGGGAATCTGCTTCCCGGCCTGCTGCCGATGAGCATCGGGATGGGGCTCGTGTTCGTGCCGATCACGCTGATGGCGACCGGTGGCGTCGGCTGACAACGACGCCGGGCTGGCCTCGGGCCTGTTCAACACGGCCCAGCAGGTCGGCGGCTCGCTCGGGCTGGCGATCCTGTCGACGCTCGCGGCGAGCAAGACCTCGAGCGTCCTGGGCGGTCTCCACGGCGGCGTGTCGACGGCCGCGACCAACGCCGCGAAGGTGTCGGGCTATCAGGTCGCGTTCATCGCGGCCGCGGTGATGCTCGCCGCCGGCGGCGTGATCCTCGGCGGCGACGGTGCGACGCCGCGACCTGGAGAACATCGACCTCGAGCTGGCGCCTTCCGCCGCCGCGGCGTAGGAGAATCTGTTGCGATGACGCCAGCCGAGCGGGTCCTTCGCGCCGATGCCGAGCGCAACCGCCGGCGGCTGCTCGACGCCGCCGAGGCGCTGTTCCGCGAGCGCGGCCTCGACGTCGGCGTGGCCGAGATCGCCGAGCGGGCCGGCGTCGGCCGCGGGACGCTGTTCCGCAACTTCCCCTCCAAGGAGGACCTGATCGCCGCGATCGTGGTCGAGCGGATGGGCGAAGCCGTGGAGCGGGGCCGGGCGCTGCTCGACGCTCCCGATCCCGGCGAGGCGCTGTTCGAGTTCCTCGCCGAGATCGCCGGCCGCCAGCAGCTCGACCGCGCGCTGTTCGAGGCGGTCGCGGACACGTGGCTCGCCAACGACGAGATCCGGGCGGCTCACGCCGAGATCGTCGGCGTGCTCGGCGACCTGCTCGGCCGCGCTCAAGCGGCCGGCGCGGTGCGCGCCGACATCGGCGCGATGGACGTGCTGATGCTGCTCAAGGGCGTGTGTGAGACCGCGTTCGCGTTCGCGCACGTGGACTCGGAGATCGTCCCGCGCCACCTCGATCTGCTCCGAGCCGCGATCAGAGCGGACCCTGCCCAGCACGCTCTCCGCGGCCGCACCCCCACGCTCGAGGATGTCGAGCGGGCCGCGGTCGAGGGCGTCGCAAAGGCGCCGGTCAGCCCCGCGGCGACCGCCCAGTAGCCGGCGCGAGGTCGAGCCGCTCCGGTCCGCCGTCGTTTCGCCGCCGCTGGCCTGGTTCAGCGCAACGCCGCATCGAGCGCGACCGCGACGAACAGCAGCGCGAGGTAGAGCAGCGAGAAGTGGAACAGGACGCCGGCGCGGGCGGGCGTGCCGTCGCGCCACAGCCGCCACGCGAGCGCGACGAACGCGACGCCGAGCGCGACCGCGGCCGCCAGGTAGACGAGCCCGAACGTGCCGATCAGACCCGGGATGAGCGTCACCGCCACGAGCACGACCGAGTACGCGAGCACCTGCCGGCGGTCGCGCGCGCGCCGCGGACGACGGGCAGCATCGGGATCCGTGCCGCGGCGTAGTGGCGCTCGAGCAGAAGCGCGAGCGCCCAGAAGTGCGGCGGCGTCCACAGCAGCACGATCCCGAACAGGAAGAACGCGCCGAGGCCGAGGTGGCCGCTCGCGGCGGCCCAGCCCGACAGCGCCGGGATCGCGCCGGCGGCCCCGCCGATCACGATGTTCTGCGGCGTCGCGCGCTTCAGCCACAGCGTGTAGATCGACGACGTAGTACGCCCCTCCGCTCAAAGCCAGCACCGCCGCGAGCAGGTTGTCGAACGCCACCATGACCGCGAACGACAGCATGAGCAAGCGCGGTCGCGAACGCCACCGCCCGCGCGGGCTGATCCGCCCGGCGGCCACCGGGCGCGACGCCGTCCGCGGCCCCATCAGCCGGTCGATGTCGCGGTCGAGCACGTGGTTGAGCGCGCTCGCGCCGCCGCACGCGAGCCCGCCGCCGATCACCAGCGCGACCAGCAGCCGTCAGCGACGGCGCGCCGCCGGCCGCCGCGATCATCGCGCACACCGCGGTCAGCACGAGCAGCGACATGATCCGCGGCTTGGTCAGCGTCACGTAGTCGCGCCACGCGGCCACCGAGGAGCCGCGGCAGGCGCAGGCGTCCGCCAGCCCCGGCGGGGACGGCCTGCGCGCTGTCGGAGACCACGACCATGGCCGACTCCTTCGACGTGGCCGTGGGCGCGAGCACGGGCAGGTCGTGCGTCACCGAACTGCGACACGAACGGCCACAGGTAGCCCGAGCGCTCGTCGCCGCGGGCGTCGATCAGGTACAGCGCCTCGGTGTGCGGGATGTCGCCGTTGACCGCAGCGCCGACGTAGATGCGGTACTCGCTCCACACCCGGCGGAGCTCGGCCGGCGTGCCCATCAGCCAGTGGAACGGCGAAACCTCGGACAGGCCCCACGCCCTCGCGGCCGCGCGGGCGCTTGCCGGCGTGTCCTGCGGGTTCACGCTGACCGCGACGAGCACCGGCCGCTGCGCCGCCGGCAGACGAGCGCTCGGCGGCGGCGAGCGCGCGCCCCTCGAGCGGGCACTCCTGATTGCAGTGCGAGTCGAAGAACGTCATCGCGATCGTGCGACCGCGGAGCGAGGCGAGCGAGAACAGCCGGCCGCCCTGATCACGCAGCCCGGTTATCGCCGGCGCGGGCCGGGCGCCCGCCGCCCACGCCGCCTGCCCGTCCAGCCCGAATCGCTCGGTGACGATCGGCCGCCGCCGAGGACGTGGCTCGGCTTCGCCAGTACGAAGTGCGAGATCGCCGCGGCTGCGACGCCGAGCAGCGCGGCGAACGCGATCACAGGCGACGATGTGCGCGGGGCGCGGTCGCTCCGCGGGCGAGCCCGGCCGGATGCCCGCACCGGCCTCCATCAGTGGACCCGTCCGTGAGTCCTACGGCATGCGGACGAGCTCACTAGGGCGTCTCCTCGGGGGTGTGCCCGAGCGCGGCCGCGGTGTTGCGCGGCGTGTCGGTCACCGGGCGGTCGGTCTCGGACGGATCCTGACGGGCGCCGGCGAACCGGCGCCTGACCGCGATCAAGTACCAGATCCCGAGCCCGATCAGCAGCAGGATCGGGAACAGGAGCGACTCCAGCGACCCGGCGAGGAAGCTGGCGAGCGGAATCGATTGCATGTCGTCTGGTTCTCCTCTCAGGTCGTGAGCGCGGCCCGGCGCTTGGGCGTTCCGGACTCCGGCTCGAGCCAGCGATAGAAGCCGATCATCATCGCGATCGTGTACGAGATCGACCCGGGCACCCACATCATCCCGCCCGCGAGCTGCTGGTCGGTCAGTGCCGAGATCCCGCCCGGACGGTGCGTGAGGTCGGCGTAGTACGGGATCAGCGGATGGGGCGCGAGCACGAGCGCGATCGCGAGCACCCACCCGACGACCATCGCGCCGACCACGTACGCGACTCGCAGCGGCCAGACCAGCTGGGGGCGCAGCGGGCCCGGGTCGATCACGCGGGCCCAGAACAGCAGGCCGGTGAAGAAGAACATCGCGTGCTCGAGCTGGTGGATCGCGTTCGAGTTCAGCGTCGCGTTGTAGGCGAACGGGATGTGCCAGAAGATGATCGTCGCGTTGAACAGCACGAACGCGGGCAGCGGGCGCGCGAGCGCCCGAACCGGAGCCGTCCACGGCGAGCGCGCGAGCGCCCGCCCCACCTTCGTCCGCGTGCGCAGCGGAAGCGCCAGCCACATGCGGGGCCACGGACGGCCGAACAGGATCAGCGGCGGCGCCACCGTCAGCAGGATGACGTGCTGGACCATGTGGACCCAGAACAGCTGGTCGGCGTACCCGTCGATCGGCGAGTCGAGCGCGAGCACGATCGTCACGAGGCCGGCGAGGAACGAGGCCGCCCGCCACGGCTCGTGCCGCGCCCGCACGCTCCGCGAGCGCCCGCCCAGCCAGTACAGGAGCCCCGGCGATCGCCACGTAGGCGACCGGGGGCTCGATCGACCAGCCGCCCCAGCTCACGGTCACACCAGGTACAGGACGACGAACGCGATCACGCCGAGCACCACGTAGAACGCCCAGAAGAACGAGCACGCCTCGAGCCCGGCGCCGAGCAGCTCGACGTCATCCGACGGGACTCCCTCGGCGACCGGGCGCTGGACGCCCTCCCGCGTCAGTCGCCAGACGCTCGCGACCTGGGTCTCGATCCAGTACGCGCATGCGAGCGTGAACACGGCGTACCACGCCGTCCAGCCGACGTACACGCTCGCGTAGCCGCCGCTCGCGGGGCCGAATCCGAGCGTGGTCCACGCGATCACCTGGAGCACGATCGAGAGCAGCGCGAGCCCGAGCGCCGCCGACCCGAGCGCGAGTCGCACTCGTCGGTTGCTTGGACGCCATCCGCAACAGCACCGCGCTCAGCGACGAGCACCACCACGATCGCGACGCCCCAGCCCGTCGGCGGATCGACCGTGCCGATCTTCCAGCTCTTGTTGACGTCGAGCGAGCGCAGGTAGAAGTAGGCGAACAGGAACGCCATGAAGAAGAACGCGGCGGCGCCGCACAGCATCCGGGCACCGACCCACAGCGCCCGCAGCTGCCACTCGCGCGGCTCGGGCTCGATGTGCGAGGCGAGGGGAGCTGAGGCTTCCATCGTCTACGCCGCTCCGCCGGCGGGCGCCACCGTCGGCACCGGCGTCGGCTCGACGCCGTACGGATACGGGTCGGCGTCGAACACCGGGATCCGGTCGAAGTCGTGCACCGGCACGGGCGTCGGGAGCTGGAACTCCGGCGACTTCGAGTTCCATGGGTTCGCCACCTCCGGCTCGCGCTTGAACATCAGCGACGACACGACGTTGTAGAGGAACACGAGCATCGAGAGCCCGATCACGAACGCCGACACCGACACCCAGTCGTTGAGCGCCTGCAGGTTGCTCGGCGTAGGTGACCACGCGCCTCGGCATGCCCATGAAGCCCGAGCGCGAACAAGCGGCCCGAAGGTCGAGTTGAACGCGATGAACAGCGACCAGAAGTGGATCTTTCCGAGCGTCTCGCTGACAGCTTGTAGCCGGTCATCTTCGGGATCCAGTAGTAGATCGCGGCGAAGAAGGTGAACACGAGGCCGCCCATGATCGTGTAGTGGAAGTGGGCCATCGTGAAGAACGTCCCGTGCGTGGTCACGTCGCTCGGCGCGTCGGACAGGAACACGCCGGAGATGCCGCCGAACAGGAAGTTGAACGCCCACCCGAGCACGAACAGCATCGGGCACGGTGAGCCGTATTCGCCCGCGCCAGAGCGTGCCCATCGCGCACAGGAAGATGAACCCGGTGGGGATCGAGATCAGCTCGGTCGAGAGCATGTAGAACGGCCGCAGGTCGGCGTTGATGCCGCTGACGAACAGGTGGTGCTGCCAGACGAAGAAGCTGAGCAGCGTCACCCCGAGCATGCCGGCGACCGCGATCCGGTAGCCCCACAGCGGCTTGCGGCGGAACACCGGCAGCAGCTCGAGCGCGATCGCGAAGCCCGGGCAGCGCGACGATGTACACCTCGGGGTGTCCGAACACCCAGAACAGGTTCTGCCACAGATACGCGCTGCCGCCGTTGCCCGGGATGTAGAACGCGGTCTGGACGGTCCGGTCGAACGCGCCCATGAACAGCGACGCGGCCAGCATCGGCGACGCCAGCAGCATCAGGATCGCGGTCGCGAGCACGCCCCAGACGAAGATCGGCAGCCGCGTCCACGTCATCCCGGGCGCGCGCATCGTGATGATCGTCGCCGAGCAGGTTGAAGCCGAGCAGGCGTCATCGACACGCCGACGAGCGCGAAGAAGCCGATGTAGGCGTCGTAGCCGGCGGTGCTCTGGGCGCCGAGCGGCTCGTAGCCGGTCCAGCCCGTCTGGAAGCCGCCGAGGAAGATCGTCGTCAGCAGGACGACGCCGGCGGCCATCAGGATCCAGAACGTGAACGCCTCGATCCGCGGGAACGCCATCCGGCGCGAGCCGATCATCAGCGGCACGAGCCAGTTCGCGAACGGCCCGAGGATCGACGAGGTCATCATCCCCATCATCATCGAGCCGTGCAGGCCGACCAGCGTCAGGTACTGGTTGGGTCCGAACACGTGCGTGTTGGGCTGCAGCAGCTCGGTCCGGATCAGCATCGCGTTGAGGCCGCCGATCGCGAAGAAGAAGCCGATCCCGACCATGTACTGCATCGCGACGACCTTGTGGTCGGTGCACAGCCGGAAGTAGCGCCCGAGGCCCTCGTCCGCGCTCTCGTGCTCGGCGAGCGTCGGCGGGTGGCCGAGCATCCGGCGGACCGGGTAGTTGGCGAAGCCCAGCCCGATCAGGAAGCCGACGACGCCGAACCCGTAGCCGAGGAAGATCGAGATGTCGTTCTGCCCGGCCTCGGACGGAGTAGTACGCGATGCTGACCGTGTTGATCCGGCCGCCGATCCAGTAGCCGATCAGGTAGCCGACGATCCCGAGCACGACGCCGTCAACAGGTTGAAGCCGATCAGGCGCCGCCACACCGGGGGCTTCTCGGCCGTCACTGCGATCGCGCTCATCCGCCTCTCCTCTGGGGATCCGGGAAGTAACTCTTCGAGTACGGCGTCAGCAACTTCGTCGCCGGCGCGTACTTCACCCGCTGCGCGGCGATCCACGTGGCGAACTGTGCCTCGGTGACCACGTACCCGGTGTCGTACATGTAGCCGTGCCAGACGCCGCACAGCTCGGCGCAGTGGATGTCGAACTTCAGCGGCTGCTTCGTGGTGACGTAGGCGATGTTGTTCTCGCCGGGGTTGGCGTCCGCCTTGACGCCGAGCTGGTAGGCCCAGAACGAGTGGATCACGTCGAGCGAGGTCACGTTGAACTCGACCGTGGTGTGGGCGGGGATCTCCAGATGCTGGGTCTCGACGCCGCCGTAGCCCGGGAAGCGATACGTGAACTGCCACTGCTGGCGCGATCACCTGGACCTGTAGCGGCGGGTCCTTCGCCTGGCGCCGGGGTCGCGATCGGGTTCGGCCCCTGGCCGCCGCCAGCGCCGTCCGAGAGCAGACGAACCGATCCGTAACCGGCGAGGAACAGCACGATCGTGGTCGTGATGACGACCCACCACATCTGGATCCGCGCGTCACCGCGGAGCGACGGGCCGTCGAGCACCGCGCCGCTCGTGTCGCGCTCGCGGAACACGATCACCGCGTACAGGAAGTAAACGATCACCGCGAGCGCGATCGGCGTCGAGAGCGCCGAACAGCACCGTGTTGTCGGTCACCTGCCCGGACGACTCGACCGTGCCGTTGCCCGGAGGCACGATCGGCGCGAGCACGAAGATCACGAGCGGCGTCGCGATGATGCTCGCGACGAGCCAGATCACGAGAACGCGCCGGAAGTGGTTGACCTCGCCCATCGGACCGGACTCAGACGACCTTGAGGAACCCGTCCATGTAGCCGACCGTCTGCATCGGCCCGCCGAAGCCCTGGATGAAGCCGGCCGCGCAGGGGACGAAGCACTGCCAGCGGTACAGGCCCTTGCCCGGCGTCCGGAACGAGAACGAGATCGTCTCGTGGTCCGTGCTGAGCGGGCAGGGCGCGTTGGCGCACGGGTTCTTGGCGCTGTCCGGGGTGCCCAGGAGAGGCACCGACAGGCCGATCTCCGGAACCGCGAATACGTGGGAGGCCCCGTCGGGGTCGATCGCCCGCACCGTCTTGCCGTTCAGCTGGAACGTCCCGCCAACCGTGCCGGTGGCCTGTCCGATGAACGGATTGCGAAGCCCGGTCTGCGAGTCGAACTGGTAGATCGTGACGTGGACGAGCGAGTTCGCGGGCAGCACGAACGTCGTCTCGTGGCGCCAGTCGGTGTCGTTCGGCGCGGTCACGTAGTACGCGACCCAGGTCGGATGCGGGTCGTTGAGGGCGGCCGCCGGAACGGTCGCGAGCGTCAGATTCGTCACCGGACCGACCCGGGTCGCGGCCACCGATCCGGGCACGTTCGTGAGGTAAAGCCCGATGTAGAGGCCGATCGCGACGCAAACGATTGCCGTCGCAAGCGTCACCCACAACAATCGTTTGCCGTACGAGCTCATTCTCTGTCGCAGTTCCCTCGGCGCGGTGTTATACATTCCCCCGCGACGGCAGACACCTAGATGACGGCGATGTCATCGAGCCGTCATCTACAGGTCATCTGCCCCGCAGAATCGTTTCGCGAGCCGTGGGGGCTCGAAAGAGCAAATGCGAATATTGATTGTTGAGGATGAGGTGCGGATTCGTGCCTTCGTCGCTCGCGCGTTCGAGGCCGAGGGCTTCGGTGTGGACGTGGTCGGGGACGGCGAGCAGGGCCTCGCGCGAGCGCTCGCCGGCCAGCTACGACCTCGTGATCCTCGACCTGCTGCTGCCGGGCTGCAGCGGCCTGGACGCGTTGCGGGAGCTCCATCGCGAGCGATCCGATCTGCCCGTGCTGATCCTGTCGGCGCGGAGCGACCTTCCGGTCAAGCTGCGGAGCTTCGAGCTCGGTGCGGTCGACTACGTGGCCAAGCCGTTCTCGCTCGACGAGTTGCTCGCGCGGGCGCGAGTCCAGCTACGCGCGCTCGCGCGGCGCGGACGACGGCACGGTGATCCGCGTCGGCGGCCTCGTGCTCGACCTGGCCCGGCGCCAGGCGCGCGTCGGCGACGTGGTCGCCGATCTGTCCGACCGCGAGTTCCGGCTGCTGCACTTCCTGCTGGCGCACGTGGGCGAGGTGGTCAGCCGCGAGCGGCTGCTGTCCGAGGTGTGGGGGTACGACTTCGATCCGAGATCGAACGTCGTCGACGTCTGCATCCGGCGACTGCGCCGACGCCTCGGCCCGGACGCTCCGATCGAGACCGTGCGCAATGCGGGCTATCGTGCCGCGGCTTGAGCTCCGGCGGTCACTGCGACGCTACCGAGTAGAGCTGCTGTGGGCGGCCTTCGCCGTCGCGAGCTATGCCGCGATCGTCGCGTGGCCGGATTGGGAGATGATCTTGTGCGAGGTCCCGCTGCTGGCGGCGATCTTCCTGATGATGGTGTGGCACGCGCACCGGCGTGTGGGCGCGCTCGAGGTCGCCCAGGCCCGAGCCGAGGAGCGGCGCTCGATGCTCGAGTGCCAGGAGCGGTTCATCCACGACGCCTCGCACGAGCTGCGCACGCCGCTGACGATCGCCCGCGGCCACCTCGAGCTGCTGCTCGGGAACGACGTGGACGCCGAGCTCGAGGTCGCGCTCGACGAGCTCGATCGGATCGACGCGATCATCGGCCGCCTGCTGCTGCTCGCGACGGCCGAGCAGCCCGACTTCCTCCAGGTCGACGAGGTCGAGGTCGAGCCGTTCCTCGAGGACGTGTTCATGCGGTGGTCCGAGGTCGCTCCGCGCGCCTGGCGGCTCGGCTCGCTCGTGCCCGGCCGGCTCCTGGTCGACTCCGACCGTCTGCGAGCAGCGCTCGACGCGCTGCTCGAGAACGCGATCAAGTACACGCGCAGAGCACGACGCGATCGAGCTGCGCGCCGTCCGGGACGAGACCGGGCGAGCTGCTGATCGAGGTCGAGGACGAGGGCTGCGGGGTGGAGGAGGAAGCGCTCGCGCGGATCTTCGATCGCTTCGCCCGGGCGGACGCGGCGCGGTCGCGGTCGGCGGGCGGGGTCGGGCTCGGGCTAGCGATCGTCGACGCGATCGCGAAAGCCCACGGGGGGCGCTGCACCGTGCACAACACCGGTCACGGATCGGTCTTCGCGCTCGTCCTGCCGACGTTTGGGCCGACCGGCGCGAGGCCGAGTCCGCGGGCGGAGGGTTAGAGCCCGCGGGCCTGCGATCAGGTCCTGCCGGCGCCGAGCTGCTCGAGCGAGTGGACGTCGACCTCACCCGTGTACAGGGCTCCGTTCGCGACCAGCGTCGGCGTCGTCACGACCCCACCCCGCACTCCTGACTCGAAGTCGCTGCGGATCCGCGCCGTCACCGACGGGCTGCGCCGGTCGTCGTCGAACCGCTCGAGGTCGAGCCCGAGCGTCCGCGCCCGCGCCCACAGATGGGGATCCTCGAGCCGGCCCTGATCGGCGAACAGCATGTCGTGCATCTCCCAGAAGCGGCCCTGGAGCGCGGCGGCCTCGGCCGCGCACGCCGCCGGCCACGCCCGAGGGTGGCTCGAGCGCACGGGAAAGTGCCGGAAAGCGATCCGCAGGCGGGCTCCTTTGAGCTTCGCGTCGGCCGCCGCGCAGTACGGGCACTCGAAGTCGGCGTACACGATCACGAGCGGGGCGTCCGCCGGGCCCCCTCACGTGGTCCTCTGTGCGCAGCCCGGGAAGCGGAGCCGAGCTGAGGTCGCTCAACCCTGACCGGATCCGGCGGCGACCGCATCGAGGCCGTCGAAGATCAGGTTGGCCCCGGGCAGATCGGCGGGCGAAGGGGCCTGATAGCTCCACGCGATCACGGCGTCCGGTCCGACGATCACCAGCGCGCGCTGCGGGAAGCCGCCCGGGTGGTAGACGCCGAAGGCGCGGCAAGCCGCTCCCTTGGGCTCGAAGTCCGACAGCTGCGGGATGCTCACGCCGAGCTTCTCTCGAAACGCCGTCTGCGACCAGCGAGCGTCACACGAAACGCCGTACATGGTGGCGCCGCGCTTCGCGAGGTAGTCGCTCGAGCACCTCCTCGTAGAGCCCGATCTGATCGGTGCAGACCGGGCTGAACGCGAACGGATAGAACACCAGCACGGTCGTGTTGCCCTCGAGGTCCGCGCGCGTGAACTCGGTTCCGTCCTCGCGCTGGAGCGTGAACTCTGGCGCGGGCGCCCCGGCCTTGATCGGGCCGTCGGCGGCGGCGTCGCTCACCGGCGCAGGCCGAGCTCGCGCAGCACCGTGCGGTAGCGCTCGAGGTCCGTGCGCTGGAGGTAGTTGAGGAGCCGCCGGCGGCGCCCGACCAGCATCAGCAGCCCGCGGCGCGAGTGGTGGTCCTTGCGGTGCTCGCGCAGGTGCTGGGTGAGGTCGTTGATCCGGTCGGTGAGCAGCGCGACCTGGACCTCGGTCTTGCCGGTGTCGGCAGGCCCGTCGCCGAACTTCGCGGTGAGCTCCTGCTTGCGTTCCTGGGTAATGGCCATCGGCTCGATGAGGCTAGCAGGCCGCCCGTTCAGGCCGTGCTCTTGCATACGCTCGCGCGTGCGCTGGACGTCGAGGCGCATCTGCTCGACCAGGGCCTCGGGCGACTCGAACCGGCGCTCGCCGCGCAGGCGCGCGAGGAAGTCGATCCGCAGCGTCCGGCCGTACAGATCGCCGTCGAAGTCGAGCAGGAACGCCTCGACCAGGAGCGCGCGACCGGTGCCGAACGTCGGTCGCACCCCGATGCTGACCGCCGCGCACGCCTCGGGGGTGCGGGTCGCGTAGATCCCGTGCCCGGGGCACACGAGCGCCTCGTCCGGGACGATGTTCGCGGTCGGAAACCCGAGCGTCCGGCCCCGCTGATCGCCCAGCACGACCTCGCCGCGGAGCTGGAACGGAGCGCCGAGGAAGCGCGCCGCGGTCTCGACCTCGCCGGCCAGCACCAGCCCGCGGATGTGGCTCGAGGAGACGATCTCGCCGTCGACCTCGACCAGCGGCACGACCCGCGTCTCGAACCGCCCGTCGGCCGCGAGCATGGCCGGATCGCCGGCAGCGCGGTGCCCGAAGCGGAAGTTCTCTCCGACCGAGACGCGCGTCGCCCGCAGGCGCTCGACGAGGATGTGGTCGACGAACTCCGCGGGCGGTCTGGTGGGCGAAGCCGTCGTCGAACGGGATCACGACGAGCTCGTCGACGCCGAGCGCCTCGATCAGCTCGGCCTTGGCCTCGAGGCTCGTGAGCAGCTTGGGAGCGGCCTCGGGCCGGACGACCCGCAACGGATGCGGCTCGAACGTGAGCACGGTGTCGCTGCCGCGGATCACCTCTCGGTGCCCGAGATGGACGCCGTCGAACTCGCCGACCGCCACTCGCCGCGGCCGCTCCCGGACCTCGGAGAGCATCGTTACCTTCATCGGCGCGGAAGGCTAGCCATCGAGCGCATCGGCGATCAGCCTCGGAGGCCGACGATCGGGGCGAGCGTGCCTCCGGGACGCGGCTCGGCCAGCGCGATCAACCCGTCCTCGTCGGTCAGCCGCACGACTTCGGCGCCCTCGGCGCTCCCCGGCACCGCGCCACCGTGGGCGGCCCGGCGCGCCCGGTCGGGATCGAGGCGGACCTCGGGGATGAACGCCAGCGCCTGGTCGAGGCCGATGATCCGGTCGGGATCGGCGTCGGCCACGTCGAAGCGCGCCGATCGCAGTACGGCGAAGCTCCTCGCAGTACGCGTCGCCGAGGTCGGCGATCAGGCTCCGCACGTAGGTCCCCGAAGAGCACTCGATCACGAACGCGCGCCTGTCCCCCTCCCGCCAGCGCTCCTCGAACCGGTACACCTCGACCTCGCGCTCGGCCAGCTCGACCGTCGACGCCGGCGCGGGCCAGCGCGTACGCCCGCCGGCCGCCGACCTTCACCGCCGAGAACGCCGGCGGGCGCTGGCGAACCGTCCCGGTCGGAAGCACCAGATCGCCCCCCGGGACGACCCCGGTCGTCACGATCTCACCTTCGGGATCCCCCGTGGTCGAGACCGCCCCGAACCGTGCCGTCGCCTCGTAGGTCTTGCGGAGCGCCATCAGGAAGCGCTGCACCCGCGTGGCCCGGCCGACCAGGATCAGCAGCAACCCGGTCGCGAACGGGTCGAGCGTGCCCGCATGGCCGACCTTGACCCGCCGGGCGCCGCCTGACGGACGTCCGAGCGCGCGCCGGATCCGGGCGACGACGTCGTGCGAGGTGATCGCGGGCGGCTTGTCGTACAGGACGATGCCGTCGGGCGGGTCGCCGCTCACCGATCAGTGATTGTCGCGCTCGCTCGCAAGCTGCTGCGCGACTTCCTCGCGCAGGAACGCGACCAGCTCGTCCCACTCGAGCGACGTCGAGAAGCCCGCGGCCTGACGGTGCCCGCCACCGCCCTGGGCGCGCGCGATCGCCGACACGTCGACGCGCTCGTCGCTGGCGCGGAGCGAGACCTTGCGCGCCCGGCCGTCATCGTTGTGGTTCCCGGTCCGCTCGCGGATCAGGGCCGCGACCGCGGTCCCCTCGACCGCGCGCAGGTGGTCGATCACGCCCTCGGAGTAGCTCTCCTCGGCCCCGGACGCAGCGAAGTCGTCGGCGTCGAGCTCGGTCACGGTGAGCCGACCGCCGTCGTAGCGCGCGACCTTCGCGAGTCCTCGGGCGAGCAGCGCCAGCTTGCCGTACGGGACGCCCTCGTACACGCGTCGGTAGATCTCGTGGACGTCGACACCGTGCTCGATCAGATCGGCGGCCATCTCGTGCGCGCGCGGGCCGGTGTTCTCGTACATGAAGCGGCCGGTGTCGGTGATCAGCCCGACGTACAGCGCCTCGGCGATGTTGACGGTCGGCTCGACCCCGAGGCCGTACATCAGGTCCCACACGATCTCGGCCGTGCACGACGCCTCGGGCAGCACGTAGTTGACCGTGCCGAACAGCGTGTTGTCGTGGTGGTGGTCGATGTTCACAATGCGAGCTCCCGGCCGTCTGAACGCCTCCGCCGGGTTGCGCTCGAGGTTCCCGCAGTCGAGGAACACGATCGTGCGCTCGTCGAGGTCGTCGGGCGGCGAGCTGACCAGGCCCGACAGCTCGAACCATCGGTATTCCTGCGGGAGCGGAAACTCGCTCGCGTCGATGAACATCAGGCTGTCGCGGCCCAGGCGGGCGAGGATCTCCTGCGTCGCGATCAGCGATCCGAGCGCGTCGCCGTCCGGGTTCTCGTGGCTTACGACGATCAGCTTCTCGGCCGAGCGGAGCTCGGCCAGTACTTCATCGCGGTTTGCCCCCGCACCGTTTTCACCCATCCGGCTCCGGTCCCTGGTCGATCAACTGTGTGATCCGCATCCCGCGATCGATCGACTCGTCGTATTCGAACGTGATCGTGGGCGTGTGCTTGAGCGACAGCTCCGCCGCGACTCGTCCCTGCAGAAAGCCGTGCGCGGAGCGCAGCCCCTCGAGCGTGTCCGCGCGCGCCTGGTCGTCCCCGAGGACGCTCACATAGACACGCGCGTGGCGCAGATCGGGGCTGGTCTTGACGGCGGTCACGGTCACGAATCCAACGCGTGGATCCTGGAGATCCTTGGCGATCGCATCGCTGAGGACTGCTCGAACAGCCCCATCGACACGACGCATCCGGCCGTCGCCCATCCTACCCGCTCGCTCCGCATCGAGTCACCAATCTGTCAGCGCTCACTCCGACAAGTCCTCAACGGACGTGACAATTCGCTGCACCCGGACGCTGATCCGGCCAGCGCGCGTCGAGCCACCGCTCGACGTTGTCCGCGGCCGCGGCGAGCACGGCGAAGCGAACCGCCGGTCAGCGCCGCGGTCAACCGCGCCCGCTGCCACAGGTCCTGATGGTCGACCTCGGCGACCGCGGCACCGAGCCGGCCGTGGAGCTGCGCCTTGATCGAGGACAGCTCCTTGCGCTTGCCTTTGAGGCTGCCCGCGTCCGGGAAGTGCAGATCGATCACGAGAACCGCGACGAAGCCGCTGTCCGACATGAGCGGCCACCTTAGCCGCTAGACGAGCTCGCGTTCGACCTGGCGCGTGGCGTAGGTCTCGAGCACGTCGCCTTCCTTGACGTCGGCGAAGTCCCTGAGCACGATCCCGCAGTCGTAGCCGGCGGCGACCTCGCGGACGTCCTCGTTGAACCGGCGCAGGCTCTGGATCTCGCCGTCGTAGACGACCGTACCGTCGCGGACCAGGCGGACCTTGGATCCGCGCGTGATCCTGCCCTCGGTGACGTGGCAGCCGGCGATCGTCCCGACCCGCGAGGCGCGGAAGATCTGCCGCACCTCGACCGAGCCGAGCGCGTCCTCGACCTCCTCGGGGGCGAGCATGCCCTGCATCGCGTCGCGGAGCTCCTCGATCGCGCGGTAGATGACCGCGTAGTGACGGATCTCGACGCCCTCGCGCTCGGCGACCGCGCGGGCATCCCCGACCGGTCGCACGTTGAAGGCGAGGATCACCGCGTCTGACGCGGATGCCAGCATCACGTCGGATTCGGACACGGCGCCGACCGCGCCGCGGATCACGTTGACCGAGACCTCGTCCTGCGGGAGCTTGGCGATCTCGTCCTCGATCGCCTCGAGCGAGCCCGCCACGTCAGACTTCATGACCAGGTTCAGCTCCTGGACGCCGCTCTTGAAGATGTCCTCGAGCGAGATCTTCTTGCCCGACCGCCGGGCGAGCGCCTCGGCCTTCAGGCGCGTGGCGCGCTCGCCCGCGAGCTGACGCGCGCGCCGCTCGTTCTCGACCACGCGGACGTGCTCGCCGGCCTCCGGGACGCCGTCGAACCCGAGCACCTCGACCGGCTCGCCGGGGAGCGCAGCGTTGACGCGATTGCCGAGGAAGTCGTGCATCGCCCGGACTCGGCCCCAGTGGGCGCCGGCCACGAGCGAGTCGCCGACCTCGAGCGTCCCGCGCCCGATCAGGATCGTCACCACCGGCCCGCGGCCTGGATCGAGCTTGGACTCGATCACGGTTCCCGACGCCGCCGCGTCCGGGTTGGACCGCAGCTCCTCGACCTCGGCCATCACGAGGATCGTGTCGAGCAGGTCCTCGAGCCCCTCCTGGGTCTTGGCCGAGACGTTGACGAACTCGGTCTCGCCACCCCACTCGACCGGCTGGAGGCCGAGCTGGGCCATCTCGGCGCGGACGCGGTCGGGCTGCGCGCCCTCCTTGTCGATCTTGTTGACCGCAACCAGCATCGGCACGCCCGCCTCCTTGGCGTGGTCGACCGCCTCCTGGGTCTGCGGCTTCACGCCGTCGTCGGCGGCGACCACGATCACTGCGATGTCGGTCACCTTCGCGCCGCGCGCGCGCATCGCGGTGAACGCCTCGTGGCCGGGAGTATCGAGGAACGTGATCATCCGGCCGTCGTCCTGCCTGACCTGGTAGGCGCCGATGTGCTGGGTGATGCCGCCGGCCTCTCCGGCCGCGACGTGGGTCTGGCGGATCGCGTCGAGCAGCGATGTCTTGCCGTGGTCGACGTGGCCCATGATCGTCACGACCGGGGGCCGCTCGACTAGCTCCTCCTCGGCGTCGTTGAAGACGGGCTCGGCGATCGTCTCGTCCTCGGAGTGGACCAGCTCCACCTCCTTGCCGAGCTCGGCCGCGAGCACCTGGATCGCGTCGTCGGACAACGTCTGCGTCAGCGTCTTCATCTCGCCGAGCGCCATCAGCCGCTTCATGATCTCGGGCACCGGGACGTCGAGATACTCGGCGACGTCCTTGACCGTCGACCCGGAGTTGATCCTGATCGCGTCGGGCTACGAGCGTCGTCTGCGAGGACGGACGCGACTCGGCCTCCTCGTCGTACACGCCCCGCCGCCGGCGGCCGCGGCGCTGGCGGCGCGGCGGCTGGTTGGTCTGTGGGGGCGCGCCGCCGGTGGTGCGTCGCGAAGCTTGCGAGTCGATCACGACCCGGCGCCGGCCGCCCGCGTTGCCGGGCGCACGCTCGCCCTGGAGCGAGTCGCGAGTCGGGCGCTTGTGCTGGGTCTCGGCGCCAGCGGAGCCACCGTCGCCGCCGGCTGGCGGCGCATCGCCGCCTGGGGCGGGCCGTCGCCCGCGTCGCGGCCGGCGCATCCGCGCGCCGCGAGGCGGGCGTCGCCGCGCGCGGCGGAGCCGCGCTCGCCCCGGCCCCGGGAGGACGCATCACCGGAGCGCGCGTCGCCGGCGCCGCCGCCATCGCGCGGAGCCTGCTTCGTGGCCGGCGAGCCGTCCGTGACCGCCGCTCCTCCGTCGCCGTTGGCGAGCACGCGGAGCGCCGCGGCTTCGTCGACCGAGGATGAGGCCGCCTTGACGTCCAAGCCGCCGGCCTTGAGCCGCGCGAGAACGTCCTTCGGGGCGAGCCCCTGCTCCTTGGCGATTTGATGCACCCGCTTATTCATCTACGTCCAGTGTAAGCGCCTACTCGCCACCGTTGGCGGCGGCTTGAACCTGATTGGTGTCCATCCCCTCGAGCGCCTGATGCGCCTCGATGCCGCAGTAGCGCGAACCGGGCAGCGCCGCGTTCGGACAGCGGCGGCCGTTCGACAGGATCGCGGCGCAGCGGCCCTGGGCCTCTTCCTGCTCGTAGCCGTGCTCGGCCTCCTCGGCCGCGAACTCGGTCTCGGAGCGGATGTCGATTCGCCAGCCGGTCAGGCGCGCGGCGAGTCGCGCGTTCTGGCCCTCGCGCCCGATCGCCAGCGATAGCTGGTCGTCGGGGACGATCACGGTCGCCTGCTTGCCGGCGTCGTCGACGAGGACCTCGCGCACGCGCGCGGGCGACAGCGCCTTGGCGACGAACCGAGCGGGCTCGTCGTTGTAAGGGATGATGTCGATCTTCTCGCCGCGGAGCTCGGACACGACCATCCGCACGCGCGATCCGCGCGGACCGACGCAGGCGCCGACCGGGTCGACCCCGTCGACGTGCGAGACGACCGCGATCTTCGAGCGGTAGCCGGGCTCGCGGGCGACGTTCGTGATCTCGACGAGTCCGTCGGCGATCTCAGGCACCTCGAGCTCGAACAGCTGCTTGATCAGCTCCGGGTCGCGGCGGGACACGATGATGCTCGGGCCCTTGGTCGAGTTCGAGACGTCCTTGATGACCGCCTTGATCCGCTGCGAGTGGTCGTAGCGCTCGCCCTCGACCTGCTCGGACTTGGGCAGCAGCGCCTCGACTCGCTCGCGCAGCTGCACGAGCGTGTAGCGGGAGTCGGACTGCTGCACGATGCCCGTGATCAGCTCGCCGACGCGGTCGCGGTACTCCTCGAACATCATGTCGCGCTCGGCCTCGCGGATCCGCTGGAGGATCACCTGCTTGGCGGTCTGGGCGGCGATCCGCCCGAAGTCGTGCGGCGTGACGTCCTCGGTCTCGATCTGGTCCTCGTACTCCTTGAGCTTCTCGAGGTCGATCTCCGGCTCGGCCGGCTCGCGCATCTCGCCGGTCTCGGGGTCGACCGTGGGCTGCTGCTCGGGCGTGGCCTCGATCAGGAGCTGCTCCTCTAGCTCGGGCGGGATCTTGAGCTCCCACACCTTGAAGTCGCCGCTGTCGCGGTCCATTTCGACCTTTGCGTAGCGGGCCGCTTCGGGCGTCTTCTTGTAGGCGGACAGGAGCGCGTCTTCGAGCGCCTCCATCAGCTTCTCAGAGGAGATGTTCTTCTCGGCAGCGAGGCCGCGGACGGCCTCGACGATCTCTCTCGACATGGCTTCAGTCTCCAGGTACGAGGTTGGAGCGGGCGATTTGGTCGTACGGGATCGTGACGACGCCATCCTGCGCGGCGATCGTGACCTCCCGGTCGGAAGCGCCGACCAGCTCGCCGGTCACGCTTTTATGTCCGTCCCGAGCCTCCCGCAGGCGCACCCGCGCATGCCGGCCGAGAAAGCGCGTGTAATGCTGTGGCTTGGTCAGTGGACGGTCCTGTCCGGGTGAGGACACCTCTAGCGAGTACCGGTCGCGATAGTCGTTCAGCCGTCCCGAGACGCGCTCGCACAAGTCGAGCGTCACGCCCTCGGGGTGATCGATGAACAGCCGCAACGTGCCGCCGGAGACGACCTCCGCGAGCAGCACCTCGACGTCCGGCTCGCTGGTGGCAAGCCGGCGCTCGATCTCGTTCTGGACCCGTTCGCCAAACTCTCGATTTTCAAGGGCCACTCTCGGTCTCCTCACTCATAAAAAAAGCGGGCCAGCGCCCACTTCGGGTACTGCCACCGGGCAAGACCCGGCGCTCAACTTCAACTTTGAGATTAGCACCGGTTGGCGGGCCTGACACGCCCCGGGCCCCCAGTGCGTGGGGGTCAAGGGCCGGAACGGGTCGCACTTCACGCGAGGGGGCCCGGGACGTGTCCAGGCCCGCCAGTGGGACCGTCGGCGCAGTCGCGGCGCCGGAGGCCGCGGCGGCCCGTTCCCTCGCTCAGAGCAAACGGCCGCGGTCCGAAGCGCTAGGAACTGGGTGAGGCATCGCCCGCGCGAGCGCGGGCGACGTCGCGGTAGAGGCGGTAGTCGTGCCGGCCGGGCTGCATGCCCGCGGCCTGAGCGAGCGGCATCCGGGCCTCGGCGTGGCGGCCGAGCATCTGCAGCGAGCGGCCGAGGCAGAACAGCGCGTAGTCGTTGGTCGGCGCGCGGTCGATGACCGCCTGGAACTCGTCCGCGGCCTCCTGGTAGCGCTGGGCGCCGAACAGGGCGCGCCCGAGCGCCTCGCGGATCGAGGTCTTGTCGGGGGCGAGATCGCGCGCGCGGGCGAGCGGAACCGTCGCCTGGTGGCTATGCCCGGCCTCGAGCAATTCGGTGCCGCGTATGAACAGCTCGTACACGTCGTCCATCCACTTCTAGTTTAGGACGCCGATCGGCGCGAGGGCCGCCCTCGCACGCGCTTCGGGCGCGGTGGCAGCGCCCACAGCGCGCGGGCCATTCCGCCCAGGCCGAGGCCGGCGCGGAGCTGGGCACGGAGCGCGCGGCGCTGCCCGAGCGTGGGCAGTTCGGTCCCACCGCCGAAGCGCGCGAGCCGCAGCGCGCGGACGTAACCGGCGGCTTCCGGCGAGGTCCGGAAGCGTCGCTCGACGGCCGCGAGCGTGACGCCGTCCGAGATCGGGCGTCCGCTCCGGGCGAGCGCCCGCTCGAGCTCGGCCAGCATCTGCTCCGAGGCCAGCGGCGCCGTCCGCCGCCACGCGATCAGCGCAATCGCGAACAGGACGGCGAGCACGCCGAGCGACGCCAGCAGCGCCGTGTCGAACGAGCTCGAGTTGTGCGTCCCGACCCCCGCGCCCGACGCGCCGGCCGTCTCGGGGATGCGCCGGGTCTGGTGGGCGAGGTCGCTCGAGCTGTTCAGGCTGCCGATCGAGGAGATCGGCACGCGGCCGCCGCGCGCGGGGGCAGCCGCCGGCGTCGGGTCGAACGAGACCCAGCCGTAATGGGGGAACCACGCCTCGACCCACGCGTGCGCGTCGACGTCGGTCACGAGCCAAGTCTTGGTGGCGGTGTCGTACGTGCCGGTCGTGAATCCGGTCACGACGCGCGCCGGGACACCGCCCATCCGCAGCAGCAGCGCCATCGATCCGGCGAACTGCTGGCAGTACCCGATCTGGTTCGCGAACAGGAACGTCTCGAGCGGGTACGCGGTCAGCGGCGGATACTCGTCGTACTGATATCCGTTGGACGGCGAAAGGAACGCCATCACGCGTTGGACGAACGCGTACGGGGTCTTGGACTTGCGCGCGAGCGACTCCGCGGTCGTGTAAGCACGGGCGTAGGGGGAGCTGCGGATCGCGGAGACTCCGCTGAAGCTCGTTGGATTCGTCTCGTCCTCGAGTACGGCCCGCGGGGAGCCGAACGGCGGGAACAGCACGGTCTGCGCAGCCACGTTGTCCGAGCGCGGCTGCTGGGGCATCGTCAGCTGCAGGTCCTCCTGCGTGACCGCGACCGGGTAGCCGTCGCCGGTCTTCGCGAGCTGCGACCCGTTCGGATGCGGGTTGTACACGCTCACCGTGTACGTGTCTCCGGGGCCGATGGGATTTGCCGTCGTCCAGGTGCCAAGGCTGTCACCCGGCAGCGGCGTGGTAGAGAGTCGGTCAGGTGGCTGGGTCGCGAATCCGGCCGCGACGATCTGGGTCGTCTTCATCGCGCGGATCGTCACCTTCAGGTTCTGGGTGTAGCGCTTGACGGTCTTCGCGCTCACTTGCGACAGCCCGGCGCCGATGCTGACGCCGCCGGCGGCCCAGCCCGTCCCGTCGAACGTATCGAGGTTCTCGGTCTTCCAGTACTCACCGGTCCAGGCCGACGGAGAGGCGTGGACCTCGACCACCGTGTTGCCGGTCCGCGGCCAGTACAGCGGCCCGTAGCGCTGGCTCCAGTCGAACCGCTCGATATGCGCGGGCGTGAAGCCGCGGGTCAGCGCCTCGTAGTCGATCCACGCGCTCTTCTGCTTGAGCGCCGGCGCGACGGCCATGCCGATCGCGCCGGTCAGCGCACACGCGAGCAGCACCGCGCCGCGTCGGTCCGAGGACACCCGCTCTCCCCACATGAAGAACGCGAGCAACGCGAACAGGAGCAGCCCGTGGAGGTAGGGAAGCGTTGGATGGACGAGCGTCGCGGGCACGACCACGAGCGCGATCAGCGGCAGCGCGGCGCCGGCCCGGCGGATGTCCCCGAGCGCCGGCGGCGCGAACGCGAGCAGCAGCGCGGCGTCGAGCAGCAGCACGGCCGCGCCGAGCAGGATCACGGTGCGGACCCAGTCGTTGATCCCGGCGTACGGGACGAGGATGCCCGGCAGCGCCGACAGCCCCTGGCCGATGCCGTCGGCCGTGACGCCGACGCGCAGATGGATCGTCCAGTCGAGCGGCACGCCGGAGATCGGGAACGCGGCGAGAATCGCGATCAGCGCGAGCGGCCCGCCGACCGCAGTCAGCGTCTCGGCGCGGCCGCGGGCCGCGGCCACGCTGCGCTCGCGCTCGACCAACGCCGGCGCGAGCCCGGCCAGCGCCACCGCCACCGCGAGCAGCCCGAGCAGCCGCCACGTCGGCACCGGGCGCATCAGCGTGCCCCATCGCAGGACGCCGTACAGCCCGAGCGCGCCGAATGCGGTAAGCCTGATCCACGGGCGCTCGTTCGCCGTCGCCGCGCGGCGGCGCGGCCCGGCGTCGCGGCGGAGCGGCGCCAGTACCGCGACCTGCGTCGTGGAGCTCACGCGACACGCTCCCGCGGGCGCTGGCGCCGGCCGGCGCCGACGACGAAGCCGAGGCACCCGGCGACTTCGAACGCGGCGTCGTGCATCGGCTGGGTCGCGAGCGACTTGGGGACCACGAGCACGGCGGCGCGGATACCGGCGCCGGCCAGGCCGGCGGGCAGGCGCGGCTGCGGCGTCGCCGCCACGTACAGGACCTGGGCCGAGCGGGCGCCGGCAGCGAGCCCGGGGGCTCTCGTATCGGGGCCGCCCTCGACGAGCGCAAGCCTCGCGTGCGCGACCGGCCACGCGATCAGGTCCGGCTCGACCTCGAGCGGGCGGAACTCGCCGGGAAGCAGCAGGCCGCAGCCGGTGCGGGTCCCGAGCTCGAGCACGAGCGACGCCGCCGCGCGGACCGCCGCGTCGAGGTGCTCGGGCGGATGGACGGGTCGGGTCGACGCGCGTCGACCACCACGAGCGGGCGGCTGTCGGTGTCAGCGCGCAGCCGTCGCTCGAGCAGTCCGGCACCCGCGCGCGAGCGCGGCCCAGTGGATCCGGGACGCCGGCGTCCCCTGACGGTATGGGCGCAGGCCGTCGACCTCGGTCGCGCCGAACGGCTCGATCGCGGCCGCGCCCGAGGCCCTGCGCCACTTCTCCCCCGCCCCCGGGACCCACTTCACCCGCTCGGTGCGCGGCAGCACGAGCAGCTCCTGGGCCGGTGATGGGCTGACGCGCTCGGCGTGCGCGAGCTCGAGCGCGTCGGAGACGATCAGCGTGGGCGGCTCGATCCGCCTGACTCCGCGCCGGGGGAACGAGGCGACGATCCGGACGCTCGCGGTGCTGCCGCCCGAGATCAGCGACATCGGCCCGCGAATCGAGACCGGCTCGCCCGCGAGCGGGTCGACGACCGCGGCCCCGGGCAGGCCCCAGGGTCCGCGCCTGACCTCGATCGTCGCCTCGATCGGCTCGTCCTCGACCACGCGCTCGGAGTCGAGCGTGCGCTCGATGCTCGCGCCGCGGACGGCGAGCGCAACCCACACCGGGGCGACGATCCCGAGCAGCGTGATCGCGATCCCGGGGACGAACAGCGGAGCGGCGTCGAACAGCAGCGCCACGAGGATCAGCGCCAGCCCGGCGACCACCACCGCCGCCGCCCGCCTCACCGCAGATCGTCCTCCTGACTCGAGGCGGGGACGGACGCGCCGGAGCCGGTCACAACGCTCTCACCGAAGCGACGGCGTCGCTCACAACGTCGGCCGCGGCCCTCCGCGCCGACTCTGGCGCGAGCACGAGCCGGTGCGCGAGCACCGGCTGGGCCAGCGCCTGGACGTCGTCGGGCAGCGCGTGGTCGCGGCCCTGCATCATCGCGTAGGCCTTCGCCGCGCGCAGGAGCATCAGCCCGGCGCGCGGGCTCGCGCCGAGGTCGACGCGCGGATCCTCGCGGGTGCGCCACAGCAGGCGGACGATGTAGTCGCGCAGCGGCTCGGCCGCCCGCACGCGCTTGGCCGCGTCCTGCGCCGCGAGCACCTCGGCCGCGGTGGCGACCGGGGACGAGCGTGAGCACGCGGTCGCCGGCCTCGTGGTCGGCGAGCATCCCGGCCTCGGCGCCGCGCGAGGGGTAGCCGAGCGAGATCCTGATCATGAACCGGTCGACCTGCGCCTCGGGCAGCGGGTAGGTGCCCTCGTACTCGATCGGGTTCTGGGTGGCGAGCACGAGGAACGGTCGGGCCAGCTCGTGCGTGTGCACGTCGACCGTCACGCGGCGCTCCTGCATGCACTCGAGCAGGCCGGACTGGGTCTTCGGCGAGGCCCGGTTGATCTCGTCGACGAGCACGACGTTCGCGAACACCGGGCCCGGGCCGGAACTCGAAGCGCGGCTCGCGCTGGTCGTAGACGTTCGTCCCGACCACGTCGGCGGGCAGCAGGTCCGACGTGCACTGCACGCGCGCGAACTGGCAGTCGATCGACCGCGCCAGCGCCCGGGCGAGCGCGGTCTTGCCGACCCCGGGGTAGTCCTCGATCAGCACGTGGCCCTCGGCCAGCAACGCCACCATGAGGTGCGTCAGCGTCTCCGTGCGCACCTGTACCGCGTTGGCGATGTTGGCCGCCAGCCGCCGCGCGAGCGCGGCGTGGGCCTCACACTCTTGCTGCGCTACGGGTGTCTGCTCGGGTTCCATGCGTCCCACCCCTCGCTCGGCGTAGTCGCTCCACTTCGTCAAGGACCGCTTGCGCGACCCGTTCCTTCCTGGCCCGCGGCACCTGCCGCTCGGCCCCATCGGCCGTCAGGATCGTGACCTCGTTGTCGTCGGACTCGAACCCGATCTCCGAATCGGAGATGTCGTTGACCACGACGCGTCGAGGCGCTTGCGTTCGAGCTTGCCGCGGCCGTAGCTCGACCGCCCCGTCGCCGTGCTCGGCGGCGAACCCGACGAGCGTCTGATCGTCGCGCCGCAGCTCGGCCAGTGCGCTGAGCACGTCCTCGGTCGCGCTCGAGCTCGATCGTGGGGATGCCCTCGTCCTTCTTGAGCTTGCGGTCCACGGCCCCCGCCGGCCGGAAGTCGGCGACGGCGGCGGTCATCAGCAGTACGTCGCAGGCGGTCAATTCGTTCCGGCAGGCGGCGGCGAGCTCGGCGGCGGTCTGCACCGCGATCATGCGGGCCCGGGGCGGTGGCTCGAGCGCGACGTTCGCGGCGATCACGGTCACCTCGGCGCCGCGGCGGACGGCCTCGCGCGCGAGCGCGTACCCCATCCGTCCCGACGATCGGTTGCCGACGAAGCGGACGCTGTCGATCGGCTCGCGCGTCCCCCCGGCCGTCACGAGCACGCGCAGCCCCGCGAGCGACGGCGGCGGTCGAGCAGCAGCTCGCACGCCTCGAGCAGCTCGGCCGGCTCGGCCAGGCGCCCGATTCCGTGCTCGCCGTGCGACGCCAGCTCCCCCTCGCCGGGCGGGATCACGGTCACGCCGCGACGCTCGCAGCAACTCGAGGTTGGCCTGGGTGGCCGGGTTCAGGTACATCCGGTTGTTCATCGCCGGCGCGACCGCGACCGGGCAGGCGGCGGCGAGCGCCGCGGTGCTGAGCAGGTTGTCGGCGTGGCCGTGCGCGAGCTTGGCGAGCGTGTTCGCCGTGGCGGGGGCGATCAGGTACAGCTCGGCCCGCTCGACCAGGGCCAGATGGCTGATCGGGACCCGCTCGGGCGCCGGCTCGCCCGGGTACGCGCCACGCGCGGGGTCGGGCTCGAACTCGCTCGTGAGCACCGGCGCTCCGGTGATCCCCTCAAACGACGCCCGTCCGACGAACCGCTCGCTCGTCGGGGTCTGGATGACGCGCACCGCGTGACCGCGCTTGACCGCGAGCCGCGCCGCCTCGAGCGCCTTGTAGGCCGCGATCCCGCCGCTCACCCCGAGGAGCAACCGCGCCATTTAGTGGTCAGGCTTCGCCCGCCCTCACCGGTAGTGGTACTTGAGCTTGCCCTGCGCGACCTCTTCGAGCGCGATCGTCAGGTAGTTCTTCGACCGCGTCTCGACCATCGGCGGCGGGAACTCGTCGAACGTGCCCTCGCCGAGGTTGTGGTAGTAGGAGTTGATCTGACGCGCGCGCTTCGCCGCGACGATCACGCTTGCGTAGTCAGAGTCGACATGCTCGAGCAGCTTGTCGATGCGGGGTGAGATCAAGGCTTTCCGTCCTTCCCAAGAAGAGTGTTCGCAACAGGTTAGCGAGCGGGCCTGCCCCGGGCCGCAGCTTCCGGTGCCGTTGCGGGCTCTAGGTCGCTGCGGGTCAGAGGTCCATCGCGTTGCGAACGATCTCGACGAGCTCGTCGGTGGCGTGCTCGAGCCTGTCGTTGACGACCACGTGGCCGAACTCGGGCTGGGCCTCGAGCTCGTGCTCGGCGGTCTGGAGGCGCTGGTCGACCTGCTCGGGACTGTCGGTTCCCCGGCCGACCAGCCGCGCTCGCAGCGCCTCACGAGACGGCGGCGCGATGAACACCGCGACCGCCTCGGGCATCGCGCTGCGGACCTGCCGCGCGCCCTGGACCTCGATCTCGAGCACGACGCCGGCCCCGGCCGCGATTCGCCGCTCGAGCTCGGAGCGAAGCGTGCCGTAGCGGTTGCCCGAGTAGCTCGCGTGCTCGACGAAGTCGCCGGCCGCGACGCGCGACTCGAACTCCTCGGGGGTGAGGAAGTGATAGTCGACGCCGTCCTCGCTCGCCGGGCCGCGGCGCGCGCGTGGTCGCCGACACCGACAGCTCGAGCTCGGGCATCCGCTCGAGCAGCCCGCGGATCAGCGTGCCCTTGCCGACGCCGGAGGGCCCGGTGATCACGAAGACCTTGGGAGTGCTGCCCACCGGCGGGTGTTCGAGCGGCGACGGGCTCGCTGTCAGCGCCGGCGCATCAGCGCCACGAGCTCGCGGCGCTGGCGCTCGGACAGACCGCCGACGGTCTTGCTCGGCGAGATCTTGCACTGACCGAGGATCTTGTTCACCTTCACGCGGCCGTACTTGGGGACGGCCAGCAGCAGGTCGAAGACCTTGGCCGTGGCGAGGTAGTCGGGCGGCTCGAGCAGCAGCCGGTCGATCGGCTGGCGCCCGGCCTTCAGGTCGCGCTTGAGCTGAGCCCGGCGGGTCCGGATATCGTTCGCCCGCTGAAGCGCCTCCATGCGTTGCACGAGAGAACGCTCGGGCGCTGCGGTGGGCTTGGAGAGCGATTCGCTGACCGGCGGCATGGGCGGCGACTATACATCTTGGGGCAGGGCGATCAAGCGAAATCGCTCCAATTCGACTAGACCTCAAGCTGAGCTAGAGCATTGTCGAGGATGGTTTCGGCAATACCCTAAGTTTGCAGGGTGTTTTTGAGCACGTACCCAAAATGTTCACACTGCGAACGCCGGGCGGTTCGCGGTTCCCGCTCGTCGCGGCCCGCACCCGCGCCAGTGGCCTGCTAGACGACGGTATTTGCGAGGAGTTCCGACAGCTCGGCGGAGATCCTGAGTCCGGCCGCCGGGTCGCGGAAGCTCTCGGTGCCCGACGGCGACCAGACTTGCGCCGGCCCGCATCAGATCGAGCGCATCGCGACCGCTCTGCACCCCGCCCATCCCGACGATCGGGATCTCGATCGCCTGGGCGACGGCGTGAACCTGCGCCAGCGCGATCGCTCGCACCGCCGGGCCGGACACGCCCCCGGTGACGCCGCCGAGCCAGGGCTCCCCGGTTCTGGGGTCGAACGCCATTCCCTTGACGGTGTTGATCAGCGACACGGCGTCGGCGCCTGCGTGCTCCGCGGCGTGGGCGACCGCCGGCACATCGGTGGCGTTGGGGGTCAGCTTGACGATCAGCGGCTTGGCGGTCAGCGGTCTGACGCGGTTCGAGCAGCCTTGCGGTTTCGTCGGCGTCGGCGCCCATGATCAGCCCGGTCTCGACGTTCGGGCAGGAGACGTTCAGCTCGAGCGCGCTCACCTCCGGGCGCTCGGCGAAGGCCCCGACGAGCTCGGCGACCTCGTCGCGGCTGAAGCCCATCACGTTGACGATCAGCGGCACGGGCAGGTCGGCGAGCTCGCGGCAGGTCGTGCTCGAGGTAGCCGTCGAGGCCCTTGTTCGGCAAGCCGATCGAGTTGATCAGCCCGCCGGCGACCTCCCACAGTCGCGGCGGCGGGTTGCCCTGGCGCGGCTCGAGCGTGACCGTCTTGGAGACGAATGCCGCGAACGGGAAGCGCTCGAGCAGCTCGTCGCCGAACGCGCGGTGGGCGGCGATCGCGTCGAACGTCCCGGACCCGTTGATGATCGGGTGGGCGAGCTCGATGCCGCAGAAGTGGATGGTCAATGCCCGGCTCCCGCCACGCAGCGCGGTCTCGAGGCTCGCCGCTTCGAGCACCGGTCCGTCCACGCACAGGCGGACGTAGCCGGTTCGTGTCGGCACCACGCATCCGAAGCACGCGCCGAATCCGCAGGCCATGCCCGACTCGAGCGCGAGCTGCGCCGGAACGCCGCGGTCGGCGCACATCGCCCGGACCGCCTCGAGCATCGCCGGCGGCCCGCAGGCGTAGACCTCCACCTCGTCCGCTCGGTCATCGAGCTCGTCCTCGAGCAGCTCGGTGACGAGCCCGTGGTGGCCGACGCTCCCGTCGTCGGTGGCGACCGTGGCGATTGGCGAGGAGCGCCGCGCCGCGTGCATGCGCCTCGTCCCGGAATCCGAGCAGGACCGGTGATTCGGTCCCGCCCGCCCCGAGCTCGTCCTGCCAGATCGCGAGCGGCGCGATCCCGACGCCGCCGCCGACGAGGAGCGCCGCACGGTGTTCGCGCGGTGATGCGAATCCGTTGCCGAGCGGGCCGACGAGGAGGAGCTCGTCGGTCGCGTCAAGCTCGGTCAGCCGTTTCGTGCCCGGGCCGACGTCCTCGATCAGGAAGTGAAGCTCGACGCCGTCGGGGCGCAGCTTGGCGCGCAGGACGCTGAACGCGCGCGGCAGGAACGGCCGCTCTCCGTCTCCACCGCCCCACCGCTCGGCCGTCGCGAGCATGTAGAACTGTCCGGGTCGTGGGTGCGGACCCTCGCCGTCCCGGGCACGAAGCACCACGTAGGCGCCGTGCTCCTCCCGCGCGGTGACGACCGCCGCACGGCGGCCGAAAGGCGCGGTTTGGCGACTCACGAGCACCTCGCTTGGCCTCGCGTCGGCATGGATCTCCTGGAGCGAGAGGACCTCGGGCTCCCCGCGCCGGGCGGCGGCGATCGCACGGGCGGCCGCCATGCCTCCGGTCATCGTGGTGACGCACGGAATCCCGCGCGCGATCGCGGCCGCGCGGATCTCGTAGCCGTCGGTGCGGGCGCCGGTCCCCACCGGGGTGTTGATCACGAGGTCGACCTCGCCGCGCTCGATCCAGTCGACCACGTGCGGCGACCCCTCGCCGATCTTGTTGATCGTCTCGGCCGGGATGCCCATCTTGCGGATCGCCTGAGCCGTGCCCCTGGTGGCGACGATCTCGAACCCGAGGTCGTGCAGGATCGTCGCGACGCCGGTGGCGGCGGGCTTGTCGCCGTCGGCGACCGTGATGAACGCGGTGCCGCCGTTCGGGAGCTGCGCGCCCGCGGCGGCCTGGGCCTTCGCGAACGCGGTCGGGAAGTCCCGGGCGATCCCCATCACCTCCCCGGTCGAGCGCATCTCGGGGCCGAGCAGCGAGTCGGCGCCGGCGAACCGGTCGAACGGCAGCACGACCTCCTTGACGCACACGTGCCCGTTGGTCGTGTCGGGCGGAAGGTCGAGATCGGCCAGGCGCTCGCCGAGCAGCACTCGGCAGGCGAGCTTGGCCACCGGGAGCCCGATCGCCTTGGACACGAACGGAACCGTGCGCGACGCGCGCGGGTTGGCCTCGATCACATACAGGACGTCCTCGCGGATCGCGAACTGCACGTTGAGCAGGCCGACCACCTCGAGGGCTCTCGCGATTCCCTCGGTCTGGGCCCGGATCTGAGAGAGCATCTCGTTGCCGAGCGTGTGCGGCGGGAGCACGCACGCGGAGTCGCCCGAGTGGATCCCGGCCTCCTCGACGTGCTGCATGACGCCGGCGATCCAGACGTCGGTCCCGTCGCAGAGCGCGTCGACGTCGACCTCGATCGAGTCCTCGAGGAAGCGGTCGAGGTAGATGGTCGTTCCCGGCTCGGGCGCCACCCGGCTGAGGTAGTCAGCGAGGCCGTCGACGCTGTAGACGATCTCCATCGCGCGCCCGCCGAGCACGTAGCTCGGGCGGACGAGCAGCGGGAAACCGACGTCTGCGGCTTGCTTCAGGGCGTCTTCGCGGGGACGTCGCGCTCGCGTACGGGGGCGCCTTGTAGCCGAGCTCGTCGAGCAGCGGCCCGAACCGCGAGCGGTCCTCGGCCAGGTCGATCGCCTCGACGGTCGTGCCGAGGATCGGGACGCCGGCCCGCTTGAGGTCGGCGGCGAGCTTCAGCGGGGTCTGGCCGCCGAACTGGACGATCACGCCCGCGGGGTCTTCCCGCTCGCACACCGCCAGGACGTCGTCGAGCGTCAGCGGCTCGAAGTACAGCCGGTCGGACGTGTCGTAGTCGGTCGACACAGTCTCGGGGTTGCAGTTGATCATCACCGCGTCGCGGCCCTGCTCGCGGACGGTCTCGGCCGCGTGGACGCAGCAGTAGTCGAACTCGATCCCCTGGCCGATCCGGTTCGGACCCGAGCCGAGGATCACGATGCTCGGGCGCTCGCCCCGGTCGACCTCGTCGTCGCCGCGCGCGTTCCCAAGCCGAGTAGTAGTACGGCGTGCGGGCCGCGAACTCGGCCGCGCACGTGTCGACCGACTTGTACGTGCGCTCGCCGGCGAACGGGCGCGTCCGGCATCGGCCACGAGCTCGGACAGCTCGCGCAGGAACCACGGGTCGATGCTCGTGCGCCGGTGCAGCTCGTCGATCGCCGTGCCGCGACGCAGCGCCTCGAGCACGTGGTCGAACCGCTCGGCGCCGGGTTGCTCGAGCGCGTCCAGCAGCTCGCCTTGGTTCGTCCGGGGGGCGCGGTCGCGAGTCGAGCTCGCGCGAGCGCAGCGCCTTCGCGAACGCCTGCTTGAACGTCCGCCCGATCGCCATCGCCTCGCCGACCGACTTCATGTGGGTGGTCAGGTCGGCTTCGGCGCCCGGGAACTTCTCGAACGCGAACCGCGGCCACTTGACCACGCAGTAGTCGATCGCGGGCTCAAAGCTCGCGGGCGTCGCCTTCGTGATGTCGTTCGGGATCTCCTGGAGCGTGTAGCCGACCGCGAGCCGCGCGGCGATCTTCGCGATCGGGAACCCGGTTGCCTTGCTGGCGAGCGCGCTCGAGCGCGACACGCGCGGGTTCATCTCGATCACGACGATCTCGTCGGTGGCGCGGTTGACCGCGAACTGCACGTTGGATCCGCCGGTCTCGACGCCGACCGCGCGGATCGCGGCGATCGCCTGATCTCGGAGCTTCTGGTACTGCTTGTCGGTGAGCGTCTGCTGCGGCGCGACGCACACGCTGTCGCCGGTGTGCACGCCCATCGGATCGAGGTTCTCGATCGAGCAGACGATCACGACGTTGTCCGCTCGGTCGCGCATCACCTCGAGCTCGAACTCGCCCCACCCGAGCACGGACTCCTCGAGCAGCACCTGGGAGATCGGGGAGGCTTTCAGTCCGCGACCGACGATGCTGCTCGAGCTCGTCTTCGGCTGCGGACCACGCCGCCGCCCTTGCCGCCGAGCGTGAACGCCGGGCGGACGATGAACGGCAGGCCGACCTGGTCGATCGCGGCGCGGGCATCGTCGATCGTGTGGGCGATCGCGCTCCGCGGTACGCGCAACCCGGCTCGTTGCATCGTCTCGCGGAAGCGCTCGCGGTCCTCGGCGCGCTCGATCGCGTCGTAGTCGGCGCCGATCAGCTCGACGCCGTGGCGCTCGAGCGTGCCGTCCTCGTGCAGCGCCTTGGCCAGGTTCAGCGCGGTCTGCCCGCCGAGCGTCGGCGAGCAGTGCGTCGGGTCGCTCGCGCTCGATCACCTGCCGCACGGGGCCGGCGAGCAGCGGCTCGATGTACGTCGTGGTCGCGACCTCGGGGTCGGTCATGATCGTCGCCGGGTTCGAGTTGACGAGCACGACCTCGTAGCCCTCCTCCATCAGCACCCGGCACGCCTGCGTGCCCGAGTAGTCGAACTCGGCGGCCTGGCCGATCACGATCGGGCCCGAGCCGATCAGGAGGATCTTCTGGAGGTCGTCGCGGCGCGGCATCTCAGGCGGCTTCACGGATTTCCGCGACGAACCGGTCGAACAGGTGCAGCGCGTCGTTCGGCCCGGGGCCGGCCTCCGGGTGGTACTGGACGGTGGCGCCCTGGACGTCCTTGAGCGCGAGTCCCTCGACCGTGCGGTCGTACAGGTTGATGTGGGTCAGCTCGGCGGCGCCGAAGTCGGTCTCCCAGCGGACCGCCTCGTCGCGGTCGATCGTCTTCGCGCCGTCCGGGCCGAGGACCGCGAAGCCGTGGTTCTGGCTGGTGATCTCGACGATCGCCGGTGGTCAGGTCCTTGACCGGATGGTTGGCGCCGTGGTGGCCGAACGGCAGCTTGTAGGTGCTCGAGCCCGACCGCGCGGCAGAGCAGCTGGTGGCCGAGGCAGATCCCGTACACGGGGCGCCTGCCGATCAGCTGCCTGATCGTGTCGACGATGTAGTCGAGGGCGGAGGGGTCACCGGGACCGTTGGCCAGGAAGATCGCGTCGGGCTCGTTCGTCAGCAGTTGTTGCGGCGGTCGCGGTGCACGGGTGCAGCTCGACGATCGCGCCGCGCTCGGGTGAGGTTGCGGACGATCGAGCGCTTGACGCCGGTGTCGATCATCGCGATGCGTGGGCCGCGTCCGTCGCCGTCGTCGCCGCCGAGGACGATCGGCTCCTTCGGCGTCACGTCCCGCACCAGGTCGCGCCCGGCCATCGTCGGCTCGGCATCGATCAGCGCGCGCGCCTCGTGCCTCGGACGAGCGCGGCCGGGAACACGCCGCCGCGCATCGCGCCCCGGTCGCGGATGTGGCGCACGAGCGCGCGCGTGTCGAGGTCGGTGATGGCCGGGATGCCCTGTGCTGGTCAGCCAGCTGAGCCAGCCCGCGGTCGGCGCCCGGGGCGTCGTCGCGGTCGACGGCAGCGCGCATGATCGCGGCGCGCGCGTGCACGCGGTCTGACTCCATCGCCTCGGCCGACACGCCGTAGTTGCCGATCTGGGGGTAGGTGAACGTGATCAGCTGACCGGCGTAGCTCGGGTCGGTCATCGCCTCCTGGTAGCCCGACATCGAGGTCGTGAACACGATCTCGCCGACCGCGTGGAGCGTCGGCGCCGCACGCGAGCCCGTCGAACCGGGCGCCGTCCTCGAGCAGGACGTACGCGGTGGCGGCGGTCAACGGACCGCCGGAATCTCGGCGGGCATCCGCTCCCTGAACGCCACCGTGCCCGCGGCGAGCGTCAGCAGCACCTTGCCCTGGAGCGTGCGGCCGTGGAAGCAGCAGTTGCTCGAGCGGCTCGCGTAGCCGCTCGGCGCCGACCTCGAACCGCGCTTCGAGATCGACCAGGCACAGGTTCGCGGGATGCCCGGGCTCGATCCGCGGCACCGGCAGCCCGTACAGCGCCCCGCCCGCGGTCATGCGCTCGACGACCACCTCGAGCTCGAGCTCGCCCGGCAGGACCAGCTCGGTGAACAGCGCGGCGAACGCGGTCTCGAGCCCGGTCGTCCCCATCGGCGCCTGCTCGAACGGGACCTCCTTCTCGTGGCTCGCGTGCGGAGCGTGATCGGTCGCGACGCAGTCGATCAGGCCGGTCCGCAGCGCCTCGACGAGCGCGCGGCGGTCGCGCTCGGCCCGCAGCGGCGGGTTCATCTTGAACCGGCTGTCGAGCGTGCGGACGATGTCGTCGGTCAGCGTCAGGTGGTGCGGGCAGACCTCGGCGCTCACGCGGATTCCCTTGCGCTTGGCCTGCTCGAGCGCCTCGACCGACTCGACGCACGAGAGGTGCTGGAAGTGCACGCGGGCGTCCTCGTAGCCGGCCAGCGCGGCGTCGCGCGCGACCATCGTCGACTCGGACAGCGACGGGATCCCAGCGATCCCGAGCCGCGCGGACACCGCCCCCTCGTGCATCGCCCCGTCGAGCGAGAGCGCGGGATCCTCCTCGTGCAGCGCCACCACACCGCCGCACAGCCGCTGGTACTGGAGCGCCTTGCGCAGCGTCCCGGCCGGCACGACCGGCTTGCCGTCGTCGGTGAACCCGAGTGCGCCGGCATCGCGGAGCTCGGCCATCTCGGTCAGCTCCTGGCCTTCGAGGTTGCGCGTGATCGCGGCGAGGAAGCCGACCGGGACGCGCGCCTGTCGCGTTGCCGTCTCGGTCAGCGCTCTCAGGATCGAGGCCTCGTCGACGACCGGATCCGTGTTCGGCATCGCGATCACCGCGCAGAAGCCGCCGGCCGCGGCCGCCGCCGTGCCCGTCTCGAGGTCCTCCTTGTACTCCTGGCCCGGCGTGCGCAGGTGCACGTGCGGGTCGACGAAGGCCGGGAATGCGTGCTTGCCGGCGGCGTCGACGATCTCGGTGTCGGGCGGCACGTCGAGGGACCCGGGCTCGCCGAGCTCGGCGATGTGGCCGTCTCTTGATGAGGATGTCGTGTGGCTCGTCGAGTCCGGTGCGCGGATCGAGTACGTGCGCGCCCGCGATCAGCAGCTCGGCCGGCTCGGCCTCGTGGTGGAACAGGCGCTTGTCGTCCGGGCTCATGCCGCCACCGCCGCCAGGCTCGGCGCTCCGACGAGTAACTCGTACAGAACCGCCATCCTCACCGCCACCCCGGCTCTCACCTGGGCCCCGATCAGCGCCTGCGGCGAGTCGATCGCCTCGCCCGAGAGCTCGACCCCCCGGTTGACCGGCCCGGGGTGCATCAGCAGCTGGCCCGGGTGCAGCCGCGCGGTGGTGATCTGGTAGCGCTCGGCGTACTCGCGGAGCGAGGGCACGAACGAGTCGCGCATCCGCTCCTGCTGCATCCGCAGGACGTAGACGACGTCGGCCTCGCCGAGATGCTCGAGCGTCGTCGCCGCCTCGCACCCGAGCGTCTCGATCTCGCGCGGGATCAGCGTCGGCGGCCCGCACACGGTGACGCTCGCGCCCATCCGCGTGAACGCGAGGATGTTCGAGCGCGCCACCCGCGAGTGGAGCACGTCGCCGACGATCCAGATCCGGGTGCCGTCGAGCTGCCCGAGCCGGCGTCGCAGCGTGAACACGTCGAGCAGCGCCTGGGTCGGGTGCTCGCGCTTGCCGTCGCCGGCGTTGATCACCGCGGCGGGCGTCCACCGCGCCACCAGGCCCGCCGCGCCGGCGTGGGGCGAGCGGATCACGATCGCGGCCGGGTCGTACGCCGACAACGTCTGCACGGTGTCCTTGAGCGACTCGCCCTTGTCGACGGCCGAGCCCTGCGAGCGGATCGAGACGACGTCGGCGCTCAGCCGCTTGGCCGCGAGCTCGAACGACGAGCTCGTCCGCGTGCTCGACTCGTAGAAGAGGTTCACGATCGTCCGGCCGCGCAGCGCCGGCACCTTCTTGATCTCGCGCCCGGAGACCTCGTCGAAGGACTCGGCGCGGTCGAGGATCCGCTCGATCGCGGCCCGGTCGAGATCGTCGATCGAGAGGAGATGAGGTCCGATGCGAGTCATGCCGCCTTCCGGTGGTTTGGGGGTGGGTGGGCGGGTGATAAGTCGGTTGGTTCGGGTGCAGGTCCGATCTTCACTTCGTCTTCGCCGTCGACCTCCTCGACGCACACGTAGACCCGCTCGTCCTGAGAGGTCGGGATGTTCTTGCCCACGTAGTCCGGCCGGATCGGCAGCTCACGGTGCCCCCGGTCGATCAGCACCGCCAGCTGGACGCGCGCCGGCCGCCCGTAGTCGAAGATCGCGTCGATCGCGGCACGCACGGTCCGGCCCGTGTAGAGGACGTCGTCGACGATCACGATCGTGCGGTGGTCGACGCGGAAGTCGAGGTGGGTGGAGTGGACGACGGGCGCGCCGGGGCGCGTTGCGATGTCGTCCCGGTAGAACGAGATGTCAACGTCCCCGAGTGGCACCGCCGGCTCGAGCAGCTCGCTCGTCAGCGCCTGGAGTCGTCTCGCGAGGACCGCCCCGCGGCGGTGGATGCCGACCAACGCGACCTCACCGTCCGGGTTCTTCTCAACGATCTCGTGTGCGATCCGCACCAGCGTGCGGCGCATGTCATCGCGGTCGAGCACGACCGTTTCCATCTAAACGCGCTCCTTCCTGGCCTCACTGGACCGGGTTAAAGGGGCCGACTCGAATGAATGTAACAGGGGGTTCGGCGGATCGGTGGCTCCGCTTGGTCTCGCGGTCGTGTTCCTCCCGAAGGCTGCGGCGTCCCGTTACGTGGTTTGGGCACCTGGAGAGGGGCTGGGGTTGCTCCGTGGCGGTCGCGGATCGGCCCCGCACTTTCGGACCTCGCCGAGCGCGTCGAGGGCGCGGTCCCAGGGGAGCGCGTCGAGGCGCGCTCCCGGGGCGATCACCTGCACAATCTGACAACCGAGGCGCCCAGCCGGAACCGTTTCGTATCGCGCACGCCCACATGCACGATCTGACACCGTCGAGCTTGCCGGCGGCGAACGTCGTGTTATGCACGTCGGCTGGTGCACGGAGGACCACGCCCACGCACCCCCAGCTTCCCGCCGTTCAAGCCGTCCGCCGACGACGGCCCCGAGGGCGTCACCCGACGCGACCGCCACCGCGGGCCAGCGGTACAGCACATCCTGCAGCCCGCGTGCACGATGGCGGTGGCTTGATCTCGCGGTCGCGTTCCTCCGGGCGGCCGGCGCGGCCCGATGCGCGGTTTGGGCACCTCGAGCGAGGCCTGGGTTGCTCCGTGCCGGCCGCGGGTACGTCGCGGTGGTCCGGGGAGCATGCACAACACGACAGCGGACGCCGGCGAGCTTTGCGTTGCCGACTTCCGCACGATAATCCTGCGCAACGCGGCAGAGCTCGGCCCGGGCTCGAGGATTGTCGTGTTGCGCACCTTCACGAGCTCGCCCGTGGGCGCGGACCTGCATCACGCGCCACCGGACCGGCTTCGGCGAGACGGTGGCGCGTCAGCCATGCGGGCATGCGCGACACGTCACGGCCTGGGCGCGACCCCCCGAGTGTCGTATGACGCATGTCGTGCGGTGCGCGAGCGACGACGCCCACCCACCCCCAGGCGCCCGCCGTTCAAGCCGTCCGCCGACGACCGCCGCCTACCCACCCGCCACCGCGAGCCGCCGGCGGTACAGCACATGCGGCAGCCCCGCGTGGACGATGTCGCGTTCGTACTCGAACCCGGCCTTCTCCATCACCCGCCGCGACGCGATGTTGTCCGGCAGCGTGAATGCGACGATCTCGCGCAGTCCGAGCTGCCCGAATCCGACCTCGACGCATGCGAACGCCAGCTCGGTGGCGAGTCCCTGCCCCCACCGCTCGGGGACGACCGCCCAGGCGGCCTCGACGTCGTGCAGCCCGGCGGTGTAGGTGTACTGAAGGCCGCCGCGTCCGACCGCCACGCCGGTCTCGCGATCGCGCAACAGCCACAAGCCGAACCCGTGCCGCTCCCAGTGGTTGACCTTGGCGGCGAGGCCGTGAGGCGATTTCGGCCTCGGTCGGTGGCGCCGGTCTGGACCACAGCGTGGCGCCGACCTGCGGATCGAGCAGCAGGCGACGCTCCTCGGGACCGTGCTCGGGCCGGAGGCGCTCGCACACCATTCGCGCCGTCTCGAGCCGGTCGATCGTCCCGGTGCTCATCCGGGCCGTGTCCGCCATCGCCTCGGTCTCCTCGACGTCGCCGGCCGGTCGATCCTCCCACCTGGTCAGCTCGGGCTCGCCGCGCTCGGGGAACGGGATCCCGATCGAATCGAAGTCGCGCGGGAGCACCGTCCGCGGGAAGATCGCGCGGGCCTCGTCGCGCAGGACGCCGACCGGGTAGCGCGTCGAGAAGTGCGTGAGCGCGAGCAGCGTCACGCCGGCGTCCCGCGCGAGCGTCGCGGCCTGGGCCGCGGTCGAGTGGCCGGTCTCGGCCGCCCGGTCCTGCTCCTCCTCGGCGAACGTGGCCTCGTGGATCAGCACGTCGGCTTCGTGGCTGGCGACGCGGAGCGCCTCGCACGGCGAGGTGTCGCCCGAGATCACGATCTTGCGCCCCGCGCGAGGCGGCCCGAGCACCTGCTCGGGTCGCACGCTGCGGACCGTCTCGCCCCGCTGAAGCCGACCGAACTCCGGTCCGGGGACGACGCCGAGCGCGGTGGCGACGTCCGGATCGAAATCGTCCGGGACGGACGTCCTCGTAGAGGACGTAGCCGAACGCGTGCCCGACCCGGTGGGCGACCGGCACGGGCGCGATCTTGTAGCCGTCGCGCTCGAGCAGGTCGCCGGGCGCGAGCTCGATCAGCGTCGAGCTCGAAGCGGACCCGGCCGGCCGCCCGCAGCGCGAGCGTCAGCAGCTCGCGCAGGCCGGGAGGTCCGTGGATCGCCGAGCGGCCGCTCCCGCGCGCGCAGGTCGAACGTCTTCAGCAGGCCCGGAAGGCCGAGCCAGTGGTCGGCGTGCAAGTGCGTCAGGAACACCTCGGTCAGCTCGGTGAGGCCGACCGACTGCACCAGCTGGCGCTGTGTCCCCTCGCCGCAGTCGAACAGGATCCGGTCGCCGCCGCGACGCACCAGCACCGCCGGCAACCCGCGGCGCGCCGTCGGGATCGAGCCGGCCGTGCCGGCGAAGAACACCGAGAGATCCATCGCCGTCCAGTCTGTCAGCCGACGGCGATGAGCTCGAAGCTCACCCGCCCGCCCAGGATGGTCGCGATCCCCATCGTGTGGCGGGGCGCCCGCCGGCGCTCGGTCGGGCTGCCCGGGTTGAAGATCTGAAACCCGTCGGGCGCCCGCTCGTGCAGCGGGATGTGCGAGTGCCCGAACACGACCGCGTCGGCGTCCGGAAACCGCCTGCGCAGGCGCGCCGAGCCGCCCGCTTCGCCGGGCCGGCGTCGTGCACGAGCCCGATCGTCACGCCTTCCGCCTCGATCGACGCCACCGCCGGCAACGACGCCCGCACCTCGGCGTCGTCGACGATTTCCGTGCACCGCGATGACCGGGCCGTAGGACTCGAGCTCGCGCAGCACCGCCAACCGCACGAGGTCGCCGGCGTGGACGATCAGATCCGCCGCCCGCAGGCGCCCCACGCACGTCGCTCGGGCAGCCGCCGCGTCGCCGCGCGGCATGTGCGTGTCCGAGATCACGGCGATCTGCACGGTAAGCTCCTCCTGTTCCGGTAGGTCCGCGGAACCACCCGCGCCCGTAGCTCAGGGGATAGAGCGTTCGCCTCCGGAGCGAAAGGTCGCAGGTTCAAATCCTGCCGGGCGCGCTAGCTATCGAAGTGGGGCTGAACCGGGGGCGTCCGGCTAGGCTCCGCCGGAATGGACCGAGTCGACCTGGGGCCTTGCCCTCGCGCGCGCTCGACGCGGCCGGAGCCGGTCGGGTCATCGTGATCGGCAAGTCGCTCGCGAGCCTGCTGACCGGATGGGTCAGCGAACGGGACCTCCCGGCGGTGTGGTCGACGCCGCTCCTTACCCAGCCGGACGTGATCGACGGGCTCGCCCGGGCGCGCCGCGCGACGCAACTGGTCGGAGGAGCCGCCGACCCCACGTGGACCGTCCATGCGCTCCCGGACAATGACCTGATCGACGTCGTCGAACTGCCGGGGCGGACCACGCGCTCGAGGTCCCCCGCGACCCGGTCACGTCGCTGGGCGGCCTGGCGCAGATGGTCGAGGCGATCGGGCGGTTCGTCGAACACGCCTGAGGGTGCGACCTCGGCCGCAGCGTCCGCGGCCCGGCCTACTCCGGGCTCACGAGGATGCCGCCCCACTCGTCCGGATGCACGTCCGCGCGCGTCTCCGAGAACGTCCACTGGTGCCGGGCCGGGTCCTCGGCCGTGTACTGGCGCTCGCCGTACTCGAAATCGGTCGGCTCCATGATGATCCGCGCGCCGAACGCCCGCGCCCGCTCGAAGTGGGAGTCGACGTCTTGCACCCTGACCATGACCGAATGCGTGGCCTCGCCCGCGCGCGGGGGCCTGCGGTCGCCCCGCACGTCGCCGATGATCACCGCGCCACCTCCGGCGTTCATCTGAGACCGGTGGCTGTCCCCGATCTGCACACGCTCGGTGAACCCGAACGCGCCTTCGAGCCACGCGACCGCCTCGCGGACGTCGGGATAGATCAGGACCGGTATGACCGGAGCGCTGGGGATCGATCGGTTGGGCCTCAACTCCATCACACGTCGCCGCGAGCTGATCCCACAGCGCCCACGGTAACAGGCACCGGTTTATCAGCCGGAGATCCCGGGGTAGACGCGATGACATGAAGGTTCTCGTGGTCACGACCGAGCCGATCACTGCCGCCCAGTTCCGAGATGCGCTCCGAACCGACAGCGATCCGGCGGAGGCCGAGGTGATGGTCGTCGCGCCGGCGCTCGCCGAGAGCGCGCTCCGGTTCTGGATGTCCGGTCTTCGCCGTGAAGGCGAGGCTCAGCGATACCGCGGGGAGGTCGATCCGGTCGAACTGACCGAGCGGTTCGGCGTTCCTGTCAATCAAGCGGTGCCGTAAACGTCGAGCCGCCGGAGCAGCAGATGCGCGTTGGCCGGCGCAAACCCCTGCCAGTCGTTGTTGAAGTAGGCATAGACGTCCCCTCGCCGGCGCCACTGTGTGATCCGCCGTGCCCACGTCTCGATCTCGGTTGCCGAGTAGTTCCCGCCTCGGCCCCGCGAGCCGTGGTGGAAGCGAACGTACCGCCACCCGGCGGTCGCGTCATGGGTCTGGAACGGTCGGTTCGGGTGGTCCCCGATCGCGAGCGCGACGCCGTGGCGCCGCAGCGCCGTCGAGCACCGCCGGCGCGAACCAGCTCGGATGACGGAATTCGATCGTGTGCAGCGTGGGTGGGGCCGAATCAAGCAGCTCGAGCCAGCCCTCCAGGCGCCGGTCGTCGCGGTGGAAGTTCTCCGGGAGCTGCCACAGGACCGGGCCGAGCCGCCCTGCGTCTCGCATCGGCTCGAGCGGCTCATAGAAGCGCGCGATCCCCTCACGGATGTCGACGAGCCGCTTGACGTGGGTCAGATACCGGCTCGCCTTGACTGCGAACACGAACCGAGGCGGCGTCTGCTCGAGCCAGCCCGCAACCGCGTCACGGCGCGCTAGGCGATAGAACGTCGAGTTGACCTCGACCGTGTCGAAATGCTCCGCATACACCTCGAGCCAGCGTCGCTTGACGACCGCTTCCCGATACAGCCGCCCGCGCCAGTCGTCGTACATCCAACCCGAGCAGCCGACGCGCACGTGCTTCATGTGACGCGGAAGGCCTCCAGAAGATGACTCCCGCAGCCCGAGCCCAGCGTCCCGCCGCACCGGTCCCGGAGCGCCCCTCGCTCACGAACCTCCGCAGGGCGGTGCACGATTGCCGCGCCTGCGATCTGTGGGAGGCCGCCACCCAGCCGGTCATGGGCGAGGGCCCGCGGCGCGCCGAGCTCATGCTCGTGGGCGAGACGCCCGGCGATCGCGAGGACCTCGAAGGTCATCCGTTCGTCGGTCCGGCCGGAGGAGTGCTGGATCGTGGCCTGAAGCGCGTGGGCATCTCGCGCGATGATGTCTACCTGACGAACTCGGTCAAGCACTTCCGCTACAAGCTCCGGGGCAAGCGGCGGATCCACCAGACGCCCGACCGCTGGCAGGTCAACGCATGCCTACCGTGGCTCGAGGCCGAGATCCAGGTCGTGCGCCCGCGCGCGCTCGTGTGCCTGGGCGCGGTTGCGGCGCAGGCGCTGCTCGGACCGCAGATCAGAATCGGGCGCGACCGGGGCAAGCGGTTCGAGTCCGATCTGGCGGAACTGGTCACGCTGACCACGCACCCGTCCGCGATCCTGCGGGCACCGGACGAGGACCGCGATCAGGCGATGCGACTGTTCGTCGCCGACCTGAAGAAGGTCGCGGACTGGCTGAACGCGCACTGATGGAGCTCACGTCAGCGTTCACCCCACCAATCGTCGCGTCGCATGGCCGTCGCTATTGTGGGACGCCCCGTGATGCGCCGGCGCTCCCGAGCTGAAGCCCCCGATCCGCGGGGCGAGATTTCCCGCGAGGCATGGGCGCGACTGGCCGCGTGCACGGGCGCGGCAGCCCTGCTCCAACTCGACGGCACGCTGATCACGGTCGCGCTGCCGTCGGTGGCGCACGGGTTAGGCGCCTCGAGCGCGTCTACGGCGGCGATTCTTAGCGCGTACTTCGGCGCGTACGCGATCGTGCTCCTACCAGGCGGCGCGCTTGTCGACCGGTTCGGCGCGCGCCGCCTGGCGCTCATCGGCTTGGCGGTGTTCGCGGTCGGCGCGGGTGCCGGGGCGCTCGTCTCGAGCATGGGCGCGCTGGTCGCGACCCGAGTGGTGCAGGGGGCCGGCGCCGGGCTGGTCAGTCCGGCGGCTCTCGCCGGGGCGGTGAGCGGCTTTCCGCCCGAGCGCCGCGGCAGCGCGCTCGGTATCTGGGGAGCGTCGGCTGGTGTCTCCAACCTGCTGGGGCCGCTGCTCGGCGGGCTGCTGACCGTGGCATTCGGGTGGCGCGCCAACTGGTGGGCGCTCGTGCCGCTCGCGCTGATCGCCGCAGCGGGGATCGTCCGTTATGTGCCCGGAGTCGTCCACGGGGAAACCGGCGGAGTCAAGGGGTACACGCTCAACCGCGTCGTGCTGGCCGCGACGCTCGTCGCCGCGCTCACGTTCGCGGTGATGATCGGCTGCTTCTACCTCGCCTCCCAGTATCTCCAGCGCGCGGCGGGCTATTCGGCGCTCGGCGCCTCGAGTGCGCTTGGTGATCGTGGCCCTGCTCGTGGGAGCGGCGGCTCCGATCACGGGTCGCCTGGTGGACGAGCACGGAGAGCGTCTGCCCGCGATCCTCGGCTTCGCGTTAGCCGGCGCCGGCCTGGCGCTGCTCGCGATCCCGGGAATGCCGCTCGCCAGCGTGGTCACGATCGCGCCGCTGATCCCGGTCGGCTTCGGGCTCGGGATGCTGTTCGTGCCGACCTCGCGCGCGGCGCTGAACGCCACGCCGATCGCCTCGCATGGGCGCACGTCCGCGATCCTGTCGGTCGGGCGGCTCGTCGGCGCCGGCATCGGCGCGGCGCTCGGCGGGGTGGTTCTGTCGGGCGGCATCGACGCCTCCACCGTGCACGACGCGATGCTGCTCGCGTTCATCCTCTGCGTCGCGGTGGGTATCCCTGCATCCACCCGCCTTGGCACCCCGAGCGGCGGCGTCGCGCGGCGGACGCAGGTGACCTAGCGTCACACCGCCTCGGGCGCCGCACTGATCCATCACGAGCGGGATCTCAGCGGCACCCACGGCCAGCCGTAGCGCTACTCATCCTCCTCGTCCTCGTCCTCGTCCTCGTCGGGGTCATCCCAGCCGCCGCTCCCGTCTTCGTCATCGTCGTCGTGCGACTCGTCGTCGTCCCGCGGCGGCGCGCCCGGAACGTTCGGGTCATCGCGCTTGCGCTCCCAGTCGCGTGCCGCGTCATCGGTTTCCTGTGCGAGCTGTTCGCTTCGGTGGCCCATGTCGTCCGCCTCCTCGTCGAGGTGGTCTGCGAGTTCTCGGGGATCGTTCTCGGACATGTTCCCGGACTACCCGAGCCGAGGCCGGCGCACACGTAGTGGCCAACGGGCGCGAGCGCGCGATTCAGCGACGCGCCCTGACCGTCAGGCCCTCGGCGACCGACCGCCGAACCTGCTCGATCGGCGCGCGCTCGCCCCTGCGCTCGAGCGGCCTGACCCACAGCTCGTCGACCAGAACTGAGACCGTCGCGATCAGCGGTACGGCGATCAGCAGCCCGATAAAGCCGAACAGCTGGTTCACCGCGACCACGCCGATCGCGACCACTGCCGGGTGGAGCTTCACGGTCCGCGCGACCACTAGCGGCTGGATCACGTTGCTCTCGACCTGGTGGGCGACGATGTAGATGATCGCGACCAGCACCGCCTGCTTGGTCGAGATCGTCAGCGCATACGCGATCGGCGGGATCGAGCTGGCGAGCGCCCCGAAGTACGGGACGATCATCGCGATCGCCGTGAACACGGCAAAGAACGCGGCGAACGGCAAACCGACGATCTGGAGTCCGGCGTAGGTCAGCACGCCGAGGACGACCATGCCGACGAGCAGGCCGCGCAGCCATGCGATGTAGGCGGTTCGGAGCCGCAACAGGATGTGGCTGACCTGCGGGCGCCGCGGGATCGGGAACAAGCGGACGAACCCGTTCACGAGCGGAGCTGGATGAATCGCCGTGTACAGCGAGGTCAGCAGCACCACGATGATCGCCGCGAGCGCCGCCGCCACGCTCGCTCCAAACGACGCCACCGGCCCGAGCAGCCGCGATGGGTTATGCGTGTAGTTCGTGACGAAATGCTGGATCTGGTGGGTGATGTGACCGGGCGATGATCCGGTCAGACGCCCGAGCCGGCGGCTGAGCGAATCGCCGATCGCCGGCAGTGAGGCGGCGAAGTGGTTCACCTCGCGGGTGAACACCGGCACGATCAGCGCGACCAGCCCGCCGATCGCGGCCAACCCGAGCAGCAGCCCTAGCACTGCCCCGAGCGCCCGCGGCACGCGCCGGCGCTCGAGCATGTCGGTGAACGCCGACAACGGCGTGGCGATGATCACGACGATCAGGACGCCGAGGACCAGGCTGGCCAGCGCCTGGAAGATCATCGCGCCGATCACCAGCCCGAATGCGAGCAACACCGCCTTGTAGACGACCCCTGAGGTCACCGTCGATTCGGACTCCACGGGTTCAAGGCTGCCCCGTATCGCGACAGGTCTACCCTTTCTGCGGCGATTGGCGTGGCAGCCTATGCCGGGTGCCCCGGCTCCGCGCTCAGCAGCTGACGCTCGCCAGGTCCGGCGAGCTTGTCGCCGAGCGCGACCCGCTGCGCCCCTCCGGCCGGTTGCTGCGCCAGGGCGATATGGACGCGTCGTACATCGATCTGGCCGATCCCACGCACCTCGAGTTCGACTACATGCGCTGGTTGCGGATCGTGCTCCGCGTGGCGCGCGCGCGACGGGTCCTGCACGTCGGCGGCGGAGCGTGCGCGCTGCCCCGGGCGCTCGCGGCGGAGGACCCGACCGGAAGGCAGGAGGTGTGCGAGGTCGACCCCGGCGTCCTCGCGCTCTCGCGCGAGCATCTGGGCCTCCGTCGCATGCCCGGACTTCGGGTCCGCGTCGCCGAGGGGCGCTCGCTCCTGGCTCGCCAGGGCGCGGGAAGCTGGGACGCAGTCGTGATCGATGCGTTCGTGTCCGCGACCGTCCCACGACAACTCATCACCGTCCAGGCGCTGGCCGAGGTCGCGCGCGTGGCCCCGGTCGGACTCGTCAACGTCGTCGACAACCGCTCGGCGCGCGATGTCCGAGCCGTCGGAGCGGCGCTGTCGACGGCCTACCCGTGCGTGTGGGCGGTGGGCGGCCGCGCCGGCAACACGATCGTCGCCGGAGGGGTGTCGAGGCTCGACCTCGAGCGGATCGCGGCTCTTCTCGCCGCCGACCCCTCCCCCGCCCGCCTCACCGCGCCCGACGCTTTGGCGCTGCTGCTCGCCGGGACCGTTCCGCTACGGGACGAGGAGGTCGGGGAGGGATGATGTTCGAGCGATTCGCCACCTGCGAGCTCGAGACCGAGCGGGGGCCGATTCACGCGAGGGCCGGCGGACTCTTAACGCCGGAGCGAGCGCGCGCGGTCCTGAACAGCTCGGCGGTCTCGGGATCCATGTAGTAGTCGGTCCCCCCGTCGGGACGTCCTTCGGTTGCGACCGGCATCACCCGGTCCAGATGGCGCGAGTAGCGGCCCGGCCAGGCGAGGATGCCCGCGACGCCGTGAGCGCCCTTCTCGAGCTCCAGCCGCTTGGCCACCTGCTCGCCTCCGATCCGGGCGCCGGGACTGTCGACGAGCAGGTCGAACAGCTCGCGTGCCGGCGGCGCCAGCTTCCGGTAAAGCCACGCGGCCTGGTCGGCGTCTTGAGCCGACCAGGCCTCGGCGTCATGGTGCCGTCGCATGCCGCGCGGGCCATGGCGACCACGCCCGCCGAACGGGGGCGGAGTTCCGGGCTCGGATGCCAGGAATGACGCGAACCACGCGTAGAACTCCGGCACGCGCTCCTCGGGGATGGCCACCGTGACCTGCTTGTCGGCCATCAGAGCTCGGTCGGCTCGGCGGCCTGCTCGGGCTGCTCGACGCGCCCGCGGCCGCAACCGTGGCCGTGACGTCCGTGGTGTCCGTGACCGTGACGACCGTACCGTCCGCGCGGGCGGCCACCCGGGCCGGCCAGGAAGCGCGCGAAGAACGCGTGGAACTCGGCCAGGCGATCCTCGGGGACGTCGACCGTCACCTGTGTGTACTGCGGGTTGGGAGTGATATTCGACTCCATGTTGATACTCCTTTGATTGCTTACGGATACAAGCATAGCACAAGTAAATACTTAAGTAAATGATTTCCTCTGATTCATGCTTGCGATCGAGCATCATCGGTAGACCGAGGTGCGTGTCCCACCAGGTGTTTCGCGCCCGATACGGCGGACCCGCGACCGCAGACCGAAGGCGCACCCTCCGTCGCCGCGCTCGCCGGCCGCCGTCCTCATCGCCGGCCTGACCCGGCACGGTTCGGCAGCGGGCTCCGGAATTTCGCGGATCGTCAGGAGCTTCTGAGTACCCTTGTTGCATGTTCGGTTTACGCAGCAAGATGACGATGGTCGAGCCGGATCGGGCGCTGCCCGGACGCGACACCGAGATGCCGGTCCCCGCGCGCCACGCGGTCCTGAGGACCCCGCTCAAGCCCCCCTTCCCCGAGGGTTTCGAGCAGGCGATCGTCGGGATGGGATGCTTCTGGGGAGCCGAGCGCGTGTTCTGGCAGGCGCCCGGCGTGTACACGACGGCGGTCGGCTACTCGGGCGGGATCACGCCGAACCCGACGTACGAGGAAGTGTGCTCGGCGCGTACGGGTCACACCGAGGCCGTGCTGGTCGTGTTCGACCCTGCCAAGACGAGCTACGAGGAGATCCTCCGGCTGTTCTGGGAGAACCACGACCCGACCCAAGGCATGCGCCAGGGCAACGACGTCGGCACCCAGTACCGCTCGGCGATCTACTGGACGACCGAGGAGCAGCACCGGATAGCCGAGGCGAGCCGGGACGCGTTCCAGGAGCGCCTGCGCCAGGCCGGCTACGGCGAGATCACGACCGAGATTGCCCAGGCCGGTCACGTTCTACTACGCCGAGGACTACCACCAGCAGTACCTCGACAAGAACCCGTGGGGTTACTGCGGGCTCGGCGGCACCGGCGTGAGCTGTCCCGCGGGAATCGGCGCGAGCGCAGCCGACGCGGCGGCCGAGGCCACGCCCGCGACGGCTCCGACGGGCTAGAGCGGCGGCGACGCCGGGTCGCAGCCGCGACCCGGCGCCGGCAACTCAGCCGCCGGCGACCGCCGGCAGGATCGTGACCTCGTCGCCGTCGGAGACCGGCGTGTCGAGCCCGTCGAGGAAGCGGATGTCCTCGCCGCCGACGTACACGTTGACGAACCGGCGCAGGCCGCCGTCCTCGGCGATCCGGCTGCGCAACTCGCCGTAGCGGTCGTACAGAGCGTCGAGCACCTCGCCGACGGTCGCGCCGGAGACCTGCGCGGTCGCCTCGCCCTCGGTCGCTGCACGCAGCTGGGTTGGGATCTTGACCGTGATTGCCATGCTGCCGTGTCTTATCACGCGACCGCGACGGGGCGTTGGGAGGCCTGCTCGAACGAGTCGAGCGACGGCTCGATCTCCCATATCTCGAACGTGCCGCGGGCGCAGTCGAGCGTCTTCAAGCCCTCGCCGGTGATGTATGCGACGACCCGTTCGCCCGGATCGATCTCACCACGCGCCGCGAGCTTCGCGAGAACCGCAGTCGTGACGCCGCCGGCGGTCTCGGTGAAGATCCCGGTCGTGCGCGCGAGCAGCTTGATCCCGTCCCGGATCTCGTCGTCGGTGACGGCCTCGACCGTCCCGCCCGTGCGCCGCGCGAGGTCGAGCGCGTAGGGGCCGTCGGCGGGATTGCCGATCGCGAGCGACTTCGCAATCGTGTCGGGCTTCACCGGCCGGCAGAAGTCCTGGCCGGCATCGAACGCGGTGGCCACGGGCGAGCAGCCGGTCGCCTGCGCCCCGTGGAACGTCGGAAGCTCGCCCTGGAGCAGACCGAGCTCGAGCCATTCCTCGAACCCGCGCGCGATCTTCGTGAACAGCGACCCGGACGCGATCGGGCACACGACCCGGTCGGGCAGCTCGAAGCCGAGCTGCTCGGCGGTCTCGAACGCGAGCGTCTTCGACCCCTCGGCGTAGTACGGCCGCATGTTGATGTTGACGAACGCCCACTCGTACTCGCCGGCGAGCTCGGTGCAGAGCCGGTTGACGTCGTCGTAGTTGCCGCGCACCGACACGAGATTCCCACCGTAGACGCCGGTCGCGAGCACCTTCTGCTCCTCGAGATCGGACGGGATGAACACGTAGGACTCGAGGCCGGCGGCCGAGGCGTGCGCGGCCACCGCGTTCGCGAGGTTGCCGGTCGAGGCACACGCCACGGTCTGGAACCCGAGCTCGCGGGCGCGGGCCATCGCCACCGACACCACGCGATCCTTGAACGAGTGGGTCGGGTTGGCGGCGTCGTTCTTGATCCACAGCTCGCGCAGGCCGAGCTGCTCAGCCAGGCGATCGGCGCGCAAGCAGCGGCGTCCAGCCTGCGGGCAACAGCCCGCGGGGCGGCGCCTGCACCGGCAGGAAGTCGCTGTAGCGCCACAGCGAGTGGGGTCCCGCCTGGATCCGGCGCTTGAGCGACGCAGGGTCGGCGTCCGGCCGGGGCGCGTAGGCGACCTCGAGCGGCCCGAAGCACCGCTCGCACACGTAGCGCGCGTCGAGCGGATACGTCGTCTTGCATTCTTTGCAGCGAAGAGACTCTGGCGGCATATGTGAAAAAACCTCCGCCGGGGTCTGTGGTCGGAGGTCGAGGAACCGCCCTTTCCACATCTCCCAGGCTTGTCGTTGGAGCCTGATGGAATTGGCACCTTTCCCTTGCGGGAGGTTGCCGGGGTTTCATAGGGCCAGTCCCTCCACCCCTCGTGATGCGTACTGCTATGTGCGACGAATTATATGCAGACGATCGCCAGAGTTCGAGCCGTCTTTAGCGCGGCGGCACGTCGCGAGGCGTAACGATCGCCGCCGCATGGTGTTCAAGCGTCGGCATGGCCGCCACGTCAGCTGACCCGCTCGAGCGCCTCGAGGCAGCGCTCGCGCTGTCGACGAGCGCGCCCAGCCGGCGGATGCTGATCATCGTCAACCCGTACGCGACGACGGTCTCGGACCGGTTGAAGAACCTCGTCGTGTACGCGCTGCGCGGTCGCTATGAGGTCGACGCGATCGACACCGACTGCTCGCGACCACGCCACCGAGCTGTCCCGCGAGGCCGCCCGCGAGGGCTACGACGTGGTCGTCGCGTTCGGCGGCGACGGGACCGTGAACGAGGCGGCCAACGGACTGGCGGGCTCGGACACGCCGCTCTGCTGCCTGCCCGGGGGGCGCGCGAACGTGTACTGCCGGATGCTCGGGATCCCGACCGACGTCGTCGACGCGACCGAGCACCTGCTGCTGATCGCCGACGACTGGCACCCGAGGCGCGTTGACATCGCGTCGGTCAACGAGCGCAGGTTCCTGTTCTCCGCCGGCGTCGGACTCGACGCCAGCGTCGTCGAGCGCGTCGACGCGCACCCGCACCTGAAGGCCCGGTACGGCGAGTGGTACTACACGCTGACCGGCGTCAGCACATTCACGCGGCGCTACCTCGTGCACCCGCCGCGGCTCGAGGCGCAGGTCGGCGGGGAGACGATCGCGGGCGTCACCGTGATCGTCCAGAACTCGACGCCGTACACCTACTTCGGCGACCGCCGGTCGAGATGGCCGAGGGCGCGACGCTGACCAGCGGCGACCTTGCCGGCGTCGTGCTCGACCGCGCCCGCCCGACGGACATTCCGACGATCATCGGGCGCGCGCTGTCGAGCAAGCTGCAGGTCGAGCCGCCACCGCCACGTCCGTCCGTTCTCCGGCGTCGACGGCGCTGCGCGTCAGCTCGCGGGACGACCGCCCGCTGCCGCTCCAGGTCGACGGCGACTACCTCGGCGAGGTCGACGAGGCCGCGTTCGGCGTCACGCCGGGCGGGATCGCCGTCGTCTCCTGAGGCTCGCGTGCGCCGCCTGGCCCCCGCCTTTGCATGCCTGTCGCTGATCGCGGCGGGCGCCGTGATCGCGGTGCCGTCGCTCGTGTTCGCGCACCCGCTCCCGGGGGCGCCGAACTGCGCGATCTTTCCGGCGAACAACCCGTGGAACCAGCGCGTCGACCGGCTCCCGGTCGCGAGCGACTCCGCCACGGATCATCACGACCATCGGGCTCGGCGATCCGGTTCATCCGGACTTCGGGTCGGGGCTCTACGCCGGCGAGCCGATCGGGATCCCGTACGCGGTCGTCTCCGCGGAGACGCGAAACGTGCCGGTCAGCTTCCAGTACGTCGTCCGAGTCCGACAAGGGGCCGTACCCGCTGCCCCGCGGCGTCCCGATCGAGGGCGGCTACGGCTCGAGCGGCGACCGGCACGTGATCGTCGTCGACCGCGACACGTGCACCGACTACGAGCTGTTCGCGGCCTACCCGCACGACGGCGGAAGGCGCTGGACGGCGGGCTCCGGCGCGATCTTCAACCTCGCGCTCGAACCGCCTGCGACCCGCCGGCTGGACCTCGGCCGACGCCGCCGGCCTCCCGATCCTCCCCGGCCTCGCGCGCTACGACGAGGTCGCGGCCGGGCAGATCGATCACGCGCTCCGCTTCACCGCGCCGTGCACCGCGGCGCGGTACGTCTATCCGGCCCGGCACGAGGCATCCACGTGCCATGGCGCGAATCTGCCGCCGATGGGACTGCGCGTCCGCCTGAAGGCGAGCGTCAACATCTCGGGCCTGCCGTATCAGGCGCGGGTGGTCGCGCAGGCGCTCAAGCGCTACGGAATGATCCTCGCCGACAACGGCTCGCCCTGGTACATCTCGGGCGCTCCGAACAAGGGCTGGAACAACGACGCGCTGCACCTGCTCGACCGGCTGACCGGCCGGGACTTCCAGGTCGTCGACACGACCTCGCTGCCGCACCCGGGCCTGTAGACGGCGCTCGTGGCCCCCGGCGCTGTTGGGCGCCGGGGGGGTGAACCCGGCCGGGCCCGAGGCTCTCGGGCAGTGTGAGTCACCGCCCGACAGCGCGCGACGTGGAGCTCCTCACCGTTCCTCGCCGAGCACCGGCTCGCGCTTCCTGCTCAGGTGGCGCTGCTGCTGGACATCTCTCCCCCGAGCGCGAGCGCGCGCATGACGAGGCTCGCGGACGCCGGCCACCTGAGGCGCCACGACGCGTTCCCGGGCGAGCCGCGCTGGTACCGGATCACTCGCAAGGGCCTCGCGACCGTCGCGAGCCCGCTCCCTCCTCCCCGGGTCGACCTGCGGGCCTACGAGCACGACGTCGGCGTCGCCTGGCTGTGGCTGGCCGCCCGGGGCGGCACGTTCGGGCCGCTCCAGGAGGTGATCGGCGAGCGCCGCCTTCGTTCGCTCGACGCCTCCCGCGAGGCCGGCGCGGAGCCGCTCGCGGTCAGGCTCGGCGGGTTCGGGCCGCGGGGACAGGAGCGGCTGCACTACCCGGATCTGGTGCTGAGAACCGCGGACGGGCGGCGGATCGCGCTCGAGCTCGAGCTCACGCCGCAAGGGCCGCGGCCGCCTCGAGACGATCCTCGCCGGCTACGGAGCCGACGCACGATACGACGGGGTCGTCTACCTCGTCGAGAGCGCCGCGGTGGCGCGTTCGGTCCTGGCCGCGGCCCGCCGGCTCGGCATCTCGGATCTCGTCCACGTTCAGCGCGTCCGGTCGACGGTGTGCAAGCCGGCCGCCGCCGCCGCGCTGAGCGCCGATCGCGCCCCGTCGACCCGGGCCACGTCCGCCCACGCCCCGTCGACCCGGACCACGACCGCCCGTACCCCGGCCGCGCGAGCACCGGAGGCGCGAGCCCGGAGGCGGCCAGATGAGGCCGCCGGCCCGAGCCCGCGTCCTCGGCCGCTATCTCCCGCTCGCGGCGTTCGCCGCGCTGATCCTGCTGCCGACCGCGCCGGCGATTGGGCTGGCCGCGGCGATGCTGGCCGTCGGGGCGGTCCGGGCCGCGCGCTTCGCCATCCGGTGGCGGCGCGCCCCGGCGCCGCGCCCCGGAGCGATCGTGCTCGGCGTCGACGCGCGCGGCCGGCCGGTGGCGCTCGGCGACGACGAGCTGTCCGCGCACGGTCTGATCCTCGGCGCGAGCGGCGCCGGCAAGACCACGACGCTCGTGACGATCCTGTCCGACCAGATCCGCCGGGGGCGTCCGGTGGTGGCGATCGACATGAAGGGCTCGCCGACGTTCGCTCGCGACCTCGCCGCTGCCGCGGCCGACGGCGGGACGCCCGATCAAGGTCTGGACGCTCGACGGCGGCGCGCACTGGAACCCGCTCGCCCACGGCAACGCGACCGAGCTGAAGGACAAGCTGATCGCGCACCGAGCGGTTCACCGAGCCGCACTACCAGCGCGCGGCCGAGCGCTACGTCCAGACGGTGCTCCAGGTCCTCGGCCTCGCTCATTCCGGTACGGGCGCCGGCGCTCGCAGAGGTGGTCGCGCTGATGGATCCGCGCCGGCTGGCGGCCACGCTGCGGAAGCCTCGACGTGCCGACTGCGCGAGCGCGTCCAGGACTACCTCGCCGGGCTCACGCACGACCAGCTGAGCGCGATTCGCGGCCTCCAGACCCGCCTCGCGGTCCTGACCGAGTCGGACACCGGCTCCCTATCTGACGGTGCCCGCGCAACCGGGCAGCGATCGCGCGATCGACCTCCGGGACGCGCTCCGCGGGCCCGACGTCGTCGTGTTCAGCCTGAACTCGAGCAAGTACGGCAAGCTCGCCGCCCAGATCGGGACGCTCGTCGTGCAGGACCTCGTCGCGGCATCCGGCGATCGTCTGATCGAGCGCTCCCATGGCCGCTCGCTCGACCAGGCCATGATCGCGATCGACGAGTTCTCCGCGCTCGGTGCCGATCACGTCATCGCGCTGCTCGCCCGCGGACGCGAATCCGGCATGACCGTGCTCGTCGCCACCCAGGAGCTCGCCGACCTCGAGCGGGCCGCGGCCGGCCTGAGGGATCAGGTGCTCGGCGTCACCGCGGTCAAGATCGCTCACCGCCAGGAGGTCCCCGGCTCGGCCCACACGATCGCGCAGATCGCCGGCACGGAGAAGGTGTGGGACATGACCCGTCAGATCGGCGGGCGACTGCTCGGAGGAGCCCGCGGCACCCGGCGTGAGGTCGAGCAGTTCATCGTCCACCCGAACGAGATCAAGGGCCTGCGAACCGGCGAGGCGGTCGTGATCTCGAAGATCCGCGGCGGGAGGCCACGGACGGTCCGCGTCGACCCGCCGCGCCGGCAACCGCCCGCGAGCGGCCGACCGCCCCCGGAGCTGGGCACCTGAGCGCGCTCGCGCCCTACAACGACGACCGCGGACCGACCACGCACACGAACCCGAGCGGGGCATCGCCGAGCGCCTCGAAGCAGTGGATCTCGTCGCCGGCGACGTACACGACGTCGCCCTCGCCCACCTCGCACACGGCGTCGCCGAGCGTGACCCGCGCGCGGCCGGCGACGATCATCACACCGTGGTCGTGCGCGTGGCGCTCCCGCGCGGTTCTGCCGCCCGGCGGGACCTCGAAGTAGCGCATCCGGTACTGGCTCGCGCCGTCGGCCTCGCCGATCAGCTCGTGCTTGCGGACTCCGGCCAGCGAGGGGTCGTCGTACGCCTGCGGCTCGACGCCCTCCCAGCCGACGCTCGGCCCGGCGCGGCGACCGCTCCCGCGGAGGGATCCCGACCGGCGATGGATCACGCCCACGCCGCCGCTCCCCCGGCGGGCTAGGCGGCCGCCGGCGTCACGCGGTACGCGTCGAACACCGCGTCGATGTTGCGCAGCCGGTTGATCGCCTGGTCGAGCGACCGGGTGTCCCCGACCTCGACCACGAACCGGTTCTTGACCATCGGATGGTTGACGATGCAGCGAGCCTCGAGGATGTTGATGCCGGCCTCGGCGAACGTCCGCGACATGTCTTCGAGCAGCCGGTGGCGGTCCCAGCCGTCGACCTCGATCTCGACCCGGAACGACGTCTCGGGGTCGCCGTCCCAGGACACCGGGGTGAAGCGCTCCGGATCCTTCTTGAGCACGGCGACGTTCGGGCAGTCCTCGCGGTGGATCGTGATCCCGCGTCCGAGCGAGATGTAGCCCACGATCGGATCGCCCGGGACCGGCCGGCAGCACTTCGCGAGGCGCAGCATGACCTCGTCGATGCCCTCGACCGAGATCCCGAAGCGGGATGAGGTCGTGGTCGCGCGCGAGCGGCGCCGGCGCGTCTTCAGGAGGTCGTCGGCCGCGGTCGGCTCGGACTCGGCGGTCTCGCCCTGCTTGAGGCGCTGCATGACCTTGTTGACCACGACCTTGGCCGAGATCTTCGCCCCGCCCAGCGCGATGTAGAAGTCATCCGCCTTGCGGAAGCCCATCTCGCGGATCACGTCGGCCAGCAGCGGCGAGCCGACGATCTTCTGTGCCGGCAGGCCCTGCTTGCGCAGGTGCTCCTGCAGCAGCTCGCGGCCGGTGTGCTCGGAGTCCTTGCGCGACTCGGCCTTGAACCACGCCTTGATCTTGTTCCGCGCACGCGTCGTCTTGACCAGCGCCAGCCAGTCGCGCGACGGGCCCCGCTCGCGCTTTGAGGTCAGCACCTCGACGATGTCGCCTGAGCGCAGCTGGTAGGACAGCGGGACGATCTTGCCGTTGACCTTGGCCCCGACGCAGCGGTGCCCGACGTCGGTGTGGATCTCGTAGGCGAAGTCGAGCGGGGTCGCGCCGGAGGCGAGCGACTTGACCTCGCCCTTGGGCGTGAACACGAACACCTCGTCCTCGAACAGGTCGACCTTGAGGGTCTCCATGAACTCGCGCGGATCCGCCTCCTCCTGCTGCCAGTCGAGCAGCGAGCGCAACCACTTGAGCTTGGTGTCCTCCGAGCCCGGCGGTCCGGCCGGACCGTCGCCGCGGCCGGGGTGAGCGGAACCAGTCTCCTTGTACATCCAGTGCGCGGCGATCCCGTACTCGGCCAGGTCGTGCATCTCGCGCGTGCGGATCTGGATCTCGAGCGGCCGTCCCTCGGGCCCGATCACGGTCGTGTGCAGCGACTGGTACATGTTGAACTTGGGCATCGCCACGAAGTCCTTGAACCGCCCCGGGAGCGGCTTCCACAGCGAGTGGATCACGCCGACGGCGCCGTAGCAGTCCTTGACCGACCCGACGATCACCCGCATCGCGGTCAGGTCGTAGATCTCGTTGAACTCGCGCCCCTTCTTGGTCATCTTCGCGTAGATCGAGTAGAAGTGCTTGGCGCGGCCGGAGATCTCGGCGTGGATGCCGAGCTCCTCGAGCTCCTTGCTCACGTAGCCGGCGGCCTGGTTGACGTAGCGCTCCCGCTCGGCGCGCTGCTGGGCGACGAGCCCCTTGATCTCGTTGTACTTGCGCGGGTGCAGCGTCTGGAACGCGAGATCCTCGAGCTCCCACTTGATCGCGTGGATACCAAGCCGGTGCGCGATCGGCGCATAGATGTCGAGCGTCTCGCGAGCCTTCTCGATCTGCTTCTGCTTGGCCATCGCGCCGATCGTCCGCATGTTGTGCAGCCGGTCGGCGAGCTTGATCAGGATGACCCGGATGTCCGTCGCCATCGCCACCATCATCTTGCGGTAATTCTCGGCCTGCGCCTCGTCTCGGGACTGGAACGTCAGCCCGGTCAGCTTGGTGACGCCGTCGACGAGGCTCGCGATCTCCTCGCCGAACGCCTCGCGCACCTCCTCGAGCGAGGCCGAGGTGTCCTCGACCGTGTCGTGCAGGAGCGCGGCGCACAGCGTCTCGGTGTCGAGCCGCATCCCCGCGCAGATCTTGGCCACGCCGACGGGATGCACGATGAAGTCCTCACCCGAGCGCCGGCGCTGGTCGGCGTGGTGGACGCACGCGTACACGAACGCCTCCTCGACCCGGTCACGGTCGATCGTGGCAGCAGCCTCGTGCGCGTGCTCCTCGACGATCGCGAACAGGTCGCCGAGCAGCCGTCGCTCGGCCGCCGTCAGCTCGGAGCGCGCGACATCCTCGTGCGCGTCGGGATCCGCGACGCGATCGATCGGCGGCCGCGCGGTCGCATACACAGGCGTGCCGGACGTCTCATCGCGCCCGTTCGAACTGGCCCCGTCCTTCTGGCGGGCCCGGCTCAACCTCCTCGAAGATGATTTGCGCTGCTCAGGAATCGTCGACCGTCCTCGTACCGCTGAGCGTAGACCCTGTAGGCCGCCGAGCGCTCCAGCGCCGTCGGCGCGGCGCCAGCGATCTCCAGGGCCGGCAGGTCCCGGTCGAGGCTGACGAGCCCGAGCTCCGCGAGGACCCTGATCAGCCGTGCCGCCAGACGTGCTGGGCGAGCGTGCGGACCGTCTCCGCGAAGCAGGTGCTCGAGCTCCTCGCCGGTCGCCCTCCCCCGCAGCCTGAGGCTTCGGTAAAGAGCCACGAGCGAAGCTACGTAATCCGTACTCCAGCTCGTGCATCTGCTGTGCAAAGCGTAGCTCAGGCTCGCCCCACGCCAAGTGGGTGAATCCGCGGCCCGCACGGAGCACGGCACGCTCTTCGGCGGATGCCGGCGGATCGAGCGCGACCAGCTGGCTGAACCGCTCTCCGAGCCCCGGGTTTCGCGCGAGCGCGTGGTAGGAGATCAGCGCAAATCCACCGGTCCGGGCGCTCAGGCCGCTCAGCCGGCGCGGCGCGTCGGCGCACACCGCGAGGACGCCGCCGCCCGCCCCGCGGACCTCGCCGCCAGCTTCCCCCGAGCCGCGGCCCGCAACGTCAGGGCCTTCCCCCGCGACCGCGTCGCAGAGCACCGCGAGCGGGCTGTGGCCGCGACGGTCGAGCACCGTCCGCGTATCCGGCCGCCCCGGCCGCGGCAACTCATCGAGGTCGGGCACGCCGAGCGCGGCTTCGAGGTAGTCGTCGGGCTCGCCGACCAGCTCGATCTCCTCGGGTGAGCACGGCCGCGCGTGACCGAGCACGAGCCGGGGCTCGACCGCCCCGTTCCAGAAATTGCGCTCGAGGCGGAACGTCGCGTCGACCGGCTCGTCGGCCTCGACGCCGAGCCGCCCGCCGCACCCGAACGCGACCGCCCGCGCGCTGATCCCGCCCGATCCGACCACGAACCGCAGGTGCCGGCCATCCCCCATCGGGCGCAGGTCGCGCAGGCGCGCCCCGGGCACGAGCAAGCGGCTGCGTGGATTCCCGATCCCGCACGGCTCGAGCCGCTCGAGCTCCTCGGCCAGGTCGAGGCCGAGCTCGCAGCCGGACGCGATCGCGTCGACGCGCTCGCGCCGAACGAGCAGCTCGGGTGGCAGGACATCCCGCGCGTGGCGCTCGAACGCGTCGCGGAACTGCTCGAGCCGGTCTCGCCGGATCGTCATCCCGGCGGCGGCGCGGTGACCGCCGTAGCGCTCGAGATGCTCGGCGCTCGCGTGCAGCGCCGCCCAGCAGATCGAACCCGGGGATGCTGCGCGCCGAGCCCGAGCCCTCGTCCCCGTCGAGCGCGACGACGACCGCGGGGCGGTGGTGGCGCTCGACGATCCGCGACGCGACGATCCCGACGACCCCGGGTGCCATCCGTCGCCGGCGAGCACGTACGAGTGGCGCTCACCCAGCTCGGCGACCTGCGCCTCGGCCTCCCACACGATCCGCTGCTCGACCGCGCGCCGCTCGGCGTTGACTCGCTCGAGCTCGGATGCGATCTCAGCGGCGCGCTGTTCGTCCTCGGTCAGCAGCAGCTCGAGGCCGGCGTCGGCTCGGCGGAGCCTCCCCGCGGCATTGATCCGCGGAGCCAGGCGAAACCCGAGCGAGCCGGTGTCGAGCGCGCTCGGATCCGCGTTCGCGACCGTCATCAGCGCCCGCAGGCCGGGCCTCGAGGTGCGCGACAGCGCGACCAGCCCCTCCCGGACGAGCCGGCGGTTCTCGCCCACGAGCGGCATCAGGTCGGCGACGGTCGCGAGCGCCACCAGCTCGAGCTCGTCCTCGACGTCGGCGCGCCGAGCGCCTGGGCGAGCTTGTACGCCACCCCGGTGCCGCACAGATCGGGGCACGGATACCCGCACACGCCCGGGTGCACGATCTCGCAGTCCGGCAGCCGCCCGTCCGGCGCGGGGCGCGTGATGGTCGCACACGACGACGTCGAGGCCGGCGGCGCGCGCCTGCGCGACCTCGTCGACCGCGGTGATCGCGCAGTCGACCGTGACCAGCAGCCGGGTGCCGCCCTCCGCGAGGCGGCGCACGGTCTCGAGCGAGAGCCCGTATCCGTCGGTCAGCCGGTCGGGCAGGTACCAGCCGACGTCGGCACCGCGAGCGCGGAGCGCGCGGACCATGATCGCGGTCGCGCACACGCCGTCGACGTCGTAGTCGCCGTGCACCACGATCCGGCCGCGCGGCCTCGACGTGACGCTCGATCACCGCGAGCGCGCGCTCGATCCCCGCAAACTCGCTCGGGTCGTGTGCTTCGCGCGGGTCGAGAAAGGCTCGGGCCGCGCTCGCATCAGCCAGGCCACGGCGAACCAGCACCTGCGCAAGGACGTGGCTCACGCCGAGCTCGCGTTCGAGCGCCAGCGCGGCGTCCAGCTCGTACGGCGGTAGCTCGAGCCGCGGCGGCGGCCGCGACCGGGTCGGGAACCGCGTGCAGCGGGACGTCCGAGCGCGGAGGCTCGATCGGATCTGGGCGAAGGAGGGCTGCCTCGGGCATCGCGGGCAGCGTATGGCCCGCCCCCGACGGAACCGGCGAAACCGGCCCGAACTGTGGCTAAGCCGTCACGGGGCGTTGCAGAATTGGAACTCTCGGAGAGCGGCGAACGCCGGTTACGCCCCCGGCGTGGACCGCCGGTCAGGCCCCCGGCGCAGACCGCCGGTTACGCCATTTCCGGCCCGACGCCGGTCACCCGCTCGCGCCGGACGCCCTCGAACCAGATCGCCGCGAGGCCGAGCAACGCGCCCGGAATCGCCTCGAGCACGGTGGCCAGGTGCGTGTCGTGACGCGAGGGAACCGAGAACCCGTGCACGATCCAGCCGAACAAGATCGCGCCGATCAGCGCCCCGATCAGAGCTCCGACGATCCCGCCCCAGAACCGGTCCGGCAGCCAGATCGTGAAGTGCCAGAGCGCCAGTCCCATCATGCCCCAAGCGAGCAAGGCCATTAGCGGCGCCTCCCGTGTCGGCGGTTACGCGACCTCGGCTTCGGCGGCCGCTTGGGCGAGGTGGGAGCGACGCCCTCGTTCTCTGCGACGTCGGGGGCCGGCGTGACGTCATCGGTGCGATCGGTGCCGCTGTCGATCGGAGCCTCGGGCGCTGGGGCGCCGTTGCCGGCGCCGTCGGTGTCCTTGCGCGCCGGCGCGCCGTCAGCCGGCTTCGTGCGGCGTCCGGGGGAGGGCCGCGTCGGTGATGGCCGCGCCGCTGACGGCCGGCTGCGCTGTCTCGGCGTGGCAGGCGCCGGCGAGTCCGCCGGCTCGGTATGGGAGAGCCGCTTGGTCAGTGTCGAGGTGCCGTGGGTCGGGCCTTGCAGCTCGTCGAGCGCGAGCTCGCGCTTCATCTCCTCGAACTCGGCTGCCGACACCCCCTCGGGCGAAGGCTCGGTCAGACGATCCGTGCGTCGGACCCGCTTGGGCGTCGGTTCGACGTCGGCGCCGGTGGTCGCGTACGCCGGCACGTAGCCGAACTCCTGTCTCGATCCGCTCGCGGCGGTGCCGGTACTGCGACTCGCGCTCCTTCCAGTGCGTGAGCACCGGCGAGGCGATGAAGATCGACGAGTAGGCGCCGGACGCGACGCCGACCAGCAGCGCGAACGCGAAATCGGTCAGCTCGGTCGAGCCCGCCGAGCCGCCGAACACCAGCAGCGCGATGATCGGCATCAGCGTGCACGAGGTCGTGGCGATCGATCTCGTGAGCACCTCGGACATCGAGCGGTTCACGATCTGCGAGAACGCAGCCCGCGGCATCCGCGGGATGTTTTCTCGCACTCGGTCGAACACGATGATCGTGTCGTACATCGAATAACCGAGGATCGTCAGCAGCGCGGCGACGGTCGCGGTGGTCACCTGGCGACCCGTCAGCGCGTACACGCCGCTCGTGATCAGGAGGTCGTGCGCGAGCGCGATCATCACCGGAATCGAGAACTTCCACGAGAACCGCAGCGCGACGTACGCGGCGATCACCAGCAGCGACGCGATGATCGCGATCACCGCGCTGTTGGCCACTGTCCTCCCGAACGTCGGACCGACCGACGTGTAGTCGAAGGCCTTGCCGCTGTTCTCGATCCCGTAGCGATTCTGGAACGCGGTCTGGAGCTGCTGCCGCCCGCCCGAGGGCAGCTTCTTGAACGAGATCTGGTACGCGTTCGGCCCGAGGCTCTTCGATCCGCTGACCTTCTGGACCTGAGGGTCGGACACCCCCTGCGACGTCAGCAGCGATGACACCTGCTGCTGGGTCGCCGCCTTCTCGAGCCCGACCGTGATCCGGGTTCCCGAGGTGAAGTCGATCCCGAGGTTCAGGCCCTTTCCGCCGATCGCCAGCGCGCCGATCAGCAGGATCACGCCCGACATCGAGAAGAAGTACTTCGACGCGCCCATGAAGTCGAACTTCCAGGTGCGCTTGCCCCCGCCCGCTCCGAGCATCGACGGGCTCGAGATCATGCGCGAGCTGCCCATCGTCGATGAGGATCGCCTGCGTGGCCATCACCGCGGTGAACAGCGAAACGAACGTGCCGAGGCCCAGCGTGAACGCGAACCCCTGGACGTCTGAGGTGGCGAGCACGAACAGGATGAACGCGGTCATGATCGTCACCACGTTCGCGTCGATGATCGCGGTCAGGCCCTTCTTGTACCCGGTCACGATCCCCTGGCGGATCGATCTGCCGTTGCGGATCTCCTCCTTGACGCGCTCGAAGATCACGATGTTCGCGTCGGCCGCGACGCCGATCGTCAGGATCAGTCCCGCGATCCCCGGCAGCGTCAGCGTGATCGGGATCAGCTTGATCAGCGCGTAGAAGTAGATCCCGTAGATCAGCAGCCCGAAGGTCGCGATCACGCCGAGGACGCGGTAGTAAGCGCAGAGGAACACGACGACGACGAGCAGTCCGACGAGGCCCGCGACCAGGCCCTGGTGCAGCGCCTGCTTGCCGAGCGTGGCCGACACCTGCGACTCGGAGATCAGCTTCAGGTTGATCGGCAGCGCGCCGAGCCGCAGCTCGTTGGCGAGGTCCTGAGCCGAGGAGATCGTGAAGCTGCCGCTGATGTCAGCTCCGTTGTCGCCGTTGATCCCGTCTGGGTACTGCTTGTAGTCGATGAACGGGACCGTGATCAGCTGGTTGTCGAGCGCGACCGCGAAGTGCTGGTTGAGTTGCTGCCCGAGGCCGCTCGCGAGCTCGCCGCGGCGCGCGATCGCCGCGGTGACGTTCTGGAACTCGCCCTTGCCCTTGTTGCTGAACCCGAACGTGACGTCGGGCGAGCTCGTGTTCGGATCGGTGCTCTGCTGAGGATTCGTGATGTCGCTGCCGCGGAGCGCGACGTTGTCCTTGAGCACGAAGAACTGGGCGCTCGGATCGGCGATCGGGACCGGCTTGGAGAAGTTCTGCGGGATCGCCTGAAGCACCACGGTTCCGCGCGGTACCACGAGGATCTGGCCGTCGGAGGCGGTGACGCCGGCCGGGAGCCCGGAGATCAGATCCGCCCTGTTGTCGTCCGGGCCCGCCAGCAGGCAGTGCTGACCGGCGGCGGGTACCGTGCCGTTCGCCTTGGCCGCCGCGGCGCAGGCCGCGCTCCCGGGCGCCCCGAACATGTAGTACTGGGGCGTCGTGCGCGAGTTGTTCGGACTGGACGAATACGGCTGCTTGGACGCGAGCGTGACCGCGTCGTACAGGTTCATGCTGCCCGCGCCCGGACTGCCGGGAGCCTGGCTCGTGCCTCCCTGGCTGATCGCGACCGCCTCCGGATCCTGGGTCTGGAGCTGGCTCTCGACGGTCTTGCCGTTCGACGTGAGCGCGTTCGCCTCCCAGTCGTAGAACGCGAGCTGCGCGGTCGTGCCGACCTCCCGCTCGGCCCGCCCGGTGTCGCTCACGTTCGGCAGGCCGACGACGATCTGGTTGCCGCTCGAGGTCTGGATCTCCGGCTCCGCGACGCCGAGCTGGTCGACGCGGTTGCGCATGATGTCGACCGCGCGCTGGAGCGCGTCCTGGGTGACCGTCGGCGTCTGCGGGCTCGGAAGGCCCTGGTAGACGAGCTCCACCCCGCCCTTCAGGTCGAGGCCGAGCACGGTCTTCTTGGACTTGACGGCGCCGGGCACGCCGGCGATCACGACCAGCGACGCCGATTACCAGCCCCACGACCAGGAGCAGGATGAAGCCATTTCGCCGGCGATCAGTCATCGGTCCTGGTGGATGCTAGAGGTACTTGGGACTGGGCGGCGGCGGCGGCGCTCGGATCGGCCGTCACCGGTGGTTGGTTGGCGTGAGCACGACCAGCACCCCGCCCTCTTCGTCGTCGTAGGCCGGGAAGATGTCGGCGACCGCCTTGGCGGGCAGATCGCGCTCGGCATGGACCTCGACGGGCTTGCTCTTGACCCGGACCTCCCACTCGAGCGCGGTGCTCACGTGGTCGGTGCCGTCCTCGAACTGGAGGCCGAGGACGTCGTCGGACGGGGCGGCCGATCACCTGCTCGGTCTTCAGCCCGGTCAGCTCGAACGAGCCGCGACCGCAGTCGACGATCCGCCCGTCCCCGTCGCAACGCGAAGAACGCCGCGTTCGGCGCCGGGTAGTAGTCGTCGAGCAGTTCGTACAGGTATGCGAACCCGCATCTCTCGCATCCGCGCGCCTCGCGCCGGAAGCCCGCGTTGCGGTCGGTCCCCATCGACCGGTTACCGCAGTGGGGGCAGATGAAATAGTGCTCGTGGCTCATTTGGGCTCGCCTGGGTGGTGCTCCCGATTAACGGGCGCCCTGAGCATAGCCGCAGGTCTTGGGGCGTTCCCCGTCCTCTTCACGAACATTTAAGGGAGCGTTTAAAGGAGCGACAACGGCCCCGGCGGGTCCATTCCGAGGTGCTCGAACGCCCGCCTCGTCGCGGCGCGTCCGCGCGGCGTCCGCTCGATCAGCCCGCGCTGGAGCAAGTACGGCTCGTACACGTCCTCGATCGTGTCCTGCTCCTCGCCCACCGCGACCGCCAGCGTCGAGAGACCGACCGGACCGCCACCGAACTTCTCGCAGATCGCGCGCAGGACCTCGCGGTCGAGCCGGTCGAGACCGGCCTCGTCGACCTGGAGCCAGTCCAGCGCCCCGACCGCGACCTCGCCGCTGATCACGCCCGAGCCGCGCACCTCCGCGTAGTCGCGCACGCGTTTCAGCAGCCGGTTGGCCACGCGCGGGGTGCCGCGGCTGCGGCTCGCGATCGCCCGGGCGCCGTTGTCCTCGATCGTGGCCTCGAGCAGCCTGGCCGAGCGGCGGACGATCGTCGCCAGGTCGTCGAGGTCGTAGTGCTCGAGGCGGTGCTGGATCCCGAAGCGGTCGCGGAGCGGCGTGGTGATCAGCCCGGCCCGGGTGGTCGCGCCGATCAGCGTGAACGGCGGAAGCGGCAGCGTGACGACCCTCGCGCCCGCTCCCTGTCCGACCGTGATCGGCAGGCAACCGTCCTCCATCGCCGGATAGAACGTCTCCTCGAGCGCCCGCGGGAGCCGGTGGATCTCGTCGACGAAGAACACCGACTGCGGCTCGAGCGCGGTCAGGTAGGCCGCGATGTCGCCCTTGCGCTCGAGCGCGGGGCCTGCCGTCTGCACGAACGGGACGTCGAGCTCGGCGGCGACGATCTGCGCGAGCGACGTCTTGCCGAGGCCGGGCGGGCCCGAGAACAGGACGTGGTCGAGCGCCTCGCCGCGGCTGGCCGCGGCCGTGATCGAGACCGCGAGCTGGTCCTTGATCGACGCCTGGCCGACGAAGTCCTCGAGCCGGCGTGGGCGGAGCGAGCGGTCGAGGTCGTCGTCGGGCAGCTCGTGGGGATCGTGGATCCGCGACGGCCGGTCGGGGTGGCCGGGGTCATGTATCTCGCGGACCGGGCTCATCGGCGCGCGGTCCTCAGCGCGTACGCGATCAGATCCTCCGGCTTGTCGCCCTCGGCCCCGTCGAGCAGCTCGTCGACCTCGAGCGGGCTGTAGCCGAGCCCGATCAGCCCGTCGCGGGCGAGCGAGCGCGGATCCTCGCTGCGGATTGCCGCCAGCGCGGACGGGGCTGAGGCCGTGGCGCCGACCTTCTCGCGCAGCTCGACGATGATCCGCTCCGCCGTCCGCTTGCCGACCCCGGGCGCGGCCTGAAGGCGGCCGGTGTCGCCCGCCGCCACCGCCGCGAGCAGCTCCCGCGGCGGCCCGCCGGAAAGCACCGCGAGCGCGACCTTGGGCCCGACCGACTGGACCGCGATCAGCATCAGGAACAGCTCGCGCTCCTCCTCGGTCGCGAACCCGTACAGCGCGAGCGCGTCTTCGCGGACGACGAGATGGCTGTGGAGCAGGACGTCCTTGCCGACCGCCGGGACGTGCCTGAGCGTCTCGGCCGACACCGCGAGCCGGTAGCCGACGCCGCCGCAGTCGACGACGACGTGGTCGGCACGGCGCACCGCCACGGTCCCCGACACCAGCGCGATCATGCGCGCGCTCCCGTGCCGGCGCGGGCCAGCGCGCGATCGAGCGGCGAGCGGTTCAGCTCGCAGATCGCGACCGCGAGCGCGTCCGCGGCGTGGTCGGGCGAGGGCGACTCGGACAGCCCGAGCAGGCGCGCGACCATGCGCCCGACCTGGTCCTTGTCGGCGCGTCCGTTTCCGCACACCGCGCCCTTGACCTGCTGGGGGGTGTACGAGCGCGATGGGATGCCGCGCTGGCCGGCGGCCAGCAGGACGACGCCGCGCGCCTGGCCGACCGCGAACGCGGTCCTCGCGTTCGCGCCGAAGTAGAGCTCCTCGATCGCGATCGCGTCCGGCCGGTACCCCTCGAGCAACTCGACGACGTGCCCGTGGATCTCCGCCAGCCGGCGCTCGAGGCGCACGCCGGCGGGGGTCTCGATCACGCCGGCCGCGAGCGCCCGCAGCCTCGAGCCCGAGCCCTCGACCACGCCGTAGCCGGTGCTGGCGGTGCCCGGGTCGATTCCAACCACGATCATCACATCACCATTCTGCGTCGGGGGCCGGACGCCTCCCCGAGGCGCCTCGCGACGCTACGCCGCCTCGCCCCCGGGGGGAAGCGGCGGGCGCTGCTCGGCGATGATCTCCGTGCAGAGGTCGACGCACTCGTTGCAGATCGCGATCGCCGGCGTCGGTCCCGCGACGATCGACTCGACCTGGGAGCGGGGCTTCCCGCAGAACGAACACCGGATCGACTCCGCTGACCGCCTGGGCCCCGAGGTCGTCACCCGCCGGTTGGGCCTCGCTGCGCCGGCTCCGTCCGGACGGGCACGCATGCCTGATCCGCAGCTCGCGCCCACGCACCGGTAGTCCGAGTTCGGAGCGGTCATCCGGTAGATCTTCCAGGCCCCGACCTGGGCGATCAGCTGCTGCTGGGTCAGCCGGTGGTCGATCCTTGGCGCGATCCCGTCGATCGAATCGTGCGGGCCGACGAACATCACGCCCTGGTGGCGCATCGTGGTCCCGACCCGCCCGAGCGTGACGTGGAGCTTCCACGCGAGCGCGGTCTGGACGCTGTGGTTGACCGCCGCGAAGCTCGACTTGCACGGGAACACGCCGTGGTGCCCGCCCACGGCGGCGACGGCGGCGGTCATCTGATCCAGCCGCGTGACGGCCTGAGAGGCGATCTTCTCCTGGGCGCTGGCCTGGTTGATCCGCCCGCCGGCCCACGGAATCGTGATCGCGACGAGGACCGCGGTCAGCCCGATCCCGACGGCGGTCGCGGCTCGCCCGGTCCGAACCACGCGCGCGCCTAGCAACGCCAGCCGGACGATGCCGACGCCGGCGAGCACGCAGGTCATGCCGGCGGCGGGCAGGTAGAAGCGCTCGAGACCCGGATAGCCGTCGAGCGTCATCCCGACGACGATCACCCACCAGACCACGGTCCCGCCGGCGAGCGCGAGCAGCAGCCGGTCCCGCGGCTTGTCGAACCAGGCGAACGCCACCGCCACCAGGCCGGCGAGCAGCACCGGCAGCAGCTGGATGTCGACGCCGCGTCCGAGCACGGTGAAGAACGGGTGGGCGCCGAGCCCGCCGTTGTACTCCTGCGGCGTGGACGGCGGCCAGGAACGGCTGTCCGGAGCCCACCCACGGCGGGACGAACCAGAAGAAGGGGATCGAGAGCAGCCCGACGATCACCAGCACGCGCAGCCGCGGCTCCTTCCACCACAACCACCCGGCGTACACGATGATCAACGGCCAGGCCTCGGGGCGGATCAGCGACGTCGCCACGCCGAGCACGAACGCCCACCCGCGCCTGTCGTCGAGATGGGCCAGAACCGCCCACAGCGCGGTCGCGATCAGCATCGGCTCGGACGTCCCGCGGAACATCTCGTCCCACCAGTCCTGCGTGATCACGATGCCGGCGGCGGCGATCAGCCCGGCTGCGACCTTGGCCCAGCGCGGGCCGCGGATCAGCCGCGACGCGAGCAGGTAGGCGGCGACCATGCCGAGCAGGCCGCCGGCGCGGGCGGTGATCACCCACAGCGTCGGCGCGGCCGTGCTCCCGAACAGCGCATAGACGGTCGTGAACAGCACCGGCAGCGGCTTCCACGACGGCCCCCCGCTGATCGCGAAGCTCAGATGCGGGTCGGTGACCTCCCGGCCCCACGAGATCCACGACCACGGGTCATAGCTCGGAACCGTCGGCAGCACCGCGGCGGAGATGACCGCGAGCACGAGGCAGGCCAGCGCGGACAGCAGCAACGGCTTGTACAGCAGCCCGTGCCAGTCCGGCAGGCTCGAGCGCGAGGGCATCGACGGCGACTCGGAGCGGGGCCGCTCTGCCGCCGTGTCCGTCAGGACGTGACCCTCCACCCGATCGGCACCTCACCTTCCGGTGAAGCGGCAGCGCAGCAGCGTGCCGAGCACTCGGAACCCGTCGATCGCGGTCAGCTTCTTGCCCTCGCTCGGTGGCGCGGGCCCGGTAGTGGACCGGGACCTCGAAGATCCGCTCGCCGCGCTGCACCAGCCTCGCGGTGATCTCGGGCTCGATCGCGAAGCCGGGCGAGCGCAGCGGCAGGCTTCGGAAGATGTCGGTCCGGATCATCTTGTGACAGGTCATGATGTCGTGCAGGTACACGTTGAAGAGCAGGTTGCACGCGAGCGTGACGCCCTTGTTGCCGAGCCACGAACAGGAACGAGTGGCTCGTGTACCCGTCGAATGCTCGCACGCCGAAGGAGGCGTTGGTCCGCCCGTCGAGCAGCGGCGGCATCAGCAGGCCCAGATCGGTCGGGTCGTACTCGAGGTCGGCGTCGAAGATCGCGGAGTACTCGCCCTGCGCGTGCGACAGCGCGGTCTGGACCGCCGCGCCCTTGCCCCGGTTCTCGGGGTGCTCGAACAGGCGCACTCGTGAGGGCGGGTGGGTATCCGGTATCAGGTTGCGGAGGATCTCGCGCGTGCCGTCGGTCGAGCCGTCGTCGACGACGATCAGCTCGAACTCGGTCGGGAGCGGCGTGTCGAGCACCTCGGAGATCGCACGCTCGACGCGTTCGCGCTCGTTGTAGACGGGCATCAGGATCGAGAGCATGTGGGCTTGTCTTGGTCGGGCGGAGTGAAATTTGGCGGGCTTGCCGGCGGCAGCGAATGCGAGCCTGTCCGGGTCGCACCCACGAGGGCGCACGATGCTAGCCGATCGGTCGGGCGGTTGAGATTCGCGGCTGCGCCGGCCGGGCGTCGCCCGGCTCGGGCGGCTCGGATTTGCGCGAGGATGCAGCCGTGGATTTCAGCGCGGCTGCTCGACGGGCTCGAGGGCGAGGACCGCGCCGCGCGCGAGCGGCTGCTCGAGCGGCTCGCCGGCGAGGGCTTCACGCTCGAGGAGCTGACGGCCGCGATCGAGGAGGACCGGCTCGCCCTGCTGCTCGTCGAGCGCGTGCTCGGCGGCCGCTACACCGCCGAGGAGCTCGAGGAGCGGACCGGCCTCCGGCGTCCCAGATGCTGCGGATCCGGCGGCTGCTCGGATTGCCCGAGCCCGGGCCGGACGACCGCGTGTTCGGCGAGGAGGAGGTCGACGCCGCGAAGTCGATCAGCCTGTTCCTTCAGTCCGGGCTCGGCGAGGAGTCGATCGCCGAGATCACGCGGGTGCTCGGCGAGGGGTCGAGGCCCAGGAGCTCGGGAGCCTCGCCACCAAGCTGGCCGAGCTCGCGACCGACGTGACCGAGCCGCCGGTGCGGCTCGTGAAGACGATCGGCGACGCCGCGATGTTCGTCAGCCCCGACGCCGGGGCGCTCGTGTCGGTCGCGCTGTCGTTGCTCGAGGCGGTCGAGGCCGCCGATCTGCCGAGCCTCCGCGCCGGCGTCGCGTCGGGCCCGCGCTTCAGCGCGCCGGCGACTACTACGGCCACGCGGTCAACCTGGCCAGCCGCGTCACCGGCGTCGCCCGCCCCGGCAGCGTCCTCTGCACGCAGGAGGTCCGCGACGCCGTGCCCGACCGGTTCGACTGGTCGTTCGCGCGCAAGCACAAGCTCAAGGGCATGTCCGAGGCGGTTTCGCTGTACCGCGCCCGGCCGCTCGGCCGTGGGCAAGGAGAACGCCGGCGGCTAAGAAACCGAAAGCAGATCGACGACGAACACGAGCGGCGAGTTAGGCGGGATCGTCGGGCGGACTGCCCTTGGCGCCGTAGGCGAGGCTCGCCGGAATGATCAGCTCGCGGCGGCCGCCGACCTTCATGCCCGGGATCCCCTGCACCCATCCGGGGATCACGCTGCCGGTCGACAGCGGCGTAGTGAACGGCTGGTTGCGGCTCCACGAGGAGTCGAACTCCTTGCCGGTCTTGTACAGCTCGCCCACGTAGTTGACGGTGACCGTCTGGCCGGGCTTGACGGTCGCGCCGGTCCCCGTCACGAGGTCCTTGGTGACCAGCTTGGTCGGCGCCGGACCGGTCGGCACGACTACGACCGGCTTCTTCGAGATCGCCGGAGGCGGCTTCGGCGTGGTCGGCACCGAAGCCTCGGTGGCGCCCGCGGACGGGGCCAGCTCGACGCCGGCGGCCTTCGAGCTGCTGCTGCCGCACGCCGAGAGCCCCACCGCGAACGCGATCGCGACCAGCGCGAGCAGGGGCGTGAGGAGTCTGCGTTTCGACATCGGCGGTGAGGCTAGCGAGTCTTGTCGAAGAAACAGCTAATAACCCGTCACTGGGCCACGCGCTCGAGCACCGCGCTGTCCACGTCGAAGTTGGCGTGGACGGCGTTGACGTCGTCGTTTTCCTCGAGCGCATCGATCAGCTTCATCAGCTTCCCGGCGTCGCTCTCGTCGACCGGGACCCGGGCTCGGGGCCGTTGGGTCACGTCGGCGCTCTCGATCTCGACGCCGGCCTCCGTGAGCGCGTCGCGGGCCGCCGCCAGGTCCGAGGGCTCGGTCACGACCTCGAACACGTCCTCGTCGAGCGAGATGTCCTCGCGCCCCGGCGTCGATCGCGGGCATCAGGTCGTCCTCGCCGTAGCGGTTGGCGTCGACCACGATCACCCCGCGCTTGTCGAACAGGTAGGAGACCGAGCCGGGTTCGCCGAGGTTGCCACCGTGCTTGCCGAGCACGTGGCGCATCTCGGCGCCGGTGCGATTGCGGTTGTCGGTCAGCGCCTCGATCAGCAAGGCGACGCCACCAGGACCGTAGCCCTCGTAGAGGACCGACTCGATCTGCTCGGCGTCGCCGCCCTCGCCGGTTCCCTTGGCGATCGCGCGCTCGATGTTGTCCTTGGGCATCGAGGCGTCGCGCGCCTTCTGGATCGCGAGCGCGAGCGCCGAGTTCCCGGTCGGATCGCCGCCGCCCTCGCGCGCCGCGATCGTGATCGCCCGCGCGAGCTTGGTGAAGTGCTGGCCGCGACGCGCGTCGACGACGGCCTTTTTGTGCTTGATCGAAGCCCATTTTGAATGACCTGACATATGGTTCAGTTTAGTAGGGGACCCCCTCTCAACCGGACTTCCGGATGCTCGCGGTACCAGTCGATCGTGCGGCGAAGGCCCTCCTCGAGCGTGACCTCCGGACGCCAGCCGGTCAACTCGCGGAGCTTGGTCGAGTCGACCCATTGACGGTCGATCTCGCCGTGCGGAACCCCCTCGCCGCGGATATCCGGGGCCACCGAGGCACCGGCAAGACGGCAGATCAGCTCGACCACGTCGAGCACGCGCCGGGGCTCGCCGCCGCCCGCGTTGAACGCCTCCCCTCCCCCCTGTCCACGCCCGAGCGCCTGCCACACGGCGAGATAGGCGCGGGCGGCGTCCTCGACGTACAGAAAGTCGCGCTCGGGCGATCCGTCCGAGCGGACGACCGGGGCGCGGCCGGCGAGCGCCGCGCACACCGTCTCGGGAATCAGGCGCGAGCGGTGGAGGTCGCCTCCGCCGTACACGTTCGCAAACCGCGTGACCGCAACCGGCAAGCCGAACGTGTGCCAGTACGAGCGCGCGAGCATGTCGCATGCAGCCTTCGACACCTCGTAGGGGTATCGTGGGTCGAGCGGCTGGCCCTCTCGGTAGGGCAGCGCGGGCTGGGGGCCGTAGGCCTTGTCCGAGGACGCCAGGACGACCCGGCCGACGTCGTGGAGGCGGCAGGCCTCGAGCACCAGCCAGCTCCCGCGGATATTGGTCTCGAACGTCGGCACCGGCGAGCGTTGGGCCTGGCCGACGAGTGTCTGCGCGGCGAGGTGAAAGACGCTGTCGACCTCGTACTGGTTGAGGACGCGGGCGACCAGCCCGTCGGTGCAGATGTCCCCGTGGACCGTCGTGACGGACCTGGTCAGCCCCAGCTGGGCGAGGGCCGACACCGCCGGCTCGTCGCGGCGGATCACGACCACGCGCGCGCCCTGCTCGAGCAGCGCCTTGACCAGCCAGGAGCCGACCAGGCCGTCCGCCCCGGTCACGAGCACCGACGACCGGGCCGTCACCCCCACCGCTTCCACGGCGCGTGGCCCTCGGCCCACAGGTCGTTGAGCGTGATCGCGTCCTTGTAGGTGTCCATGCACTCCCAGAAGCCGTCGTGGCGGAACGCGCGGAGCTGCCCGGTCGCGGCGAGCCGCTCGAGCGGCTCGCGTTCGAGCACGCTGTCCGGCTCGAGTACCGCCAGCGCCGACCGCTCGAAGCAGAAGAACCCGGCGTTCACCCAGAGATCGCTGCGGGGCTTCTCGGTGAAGCCGACGCACCGACCCGTCGCCGTCGAGCCGGGCCACGCCGAACGGCAGCCGCGGCTGCACCACCGCCATCGTCGCTTCCGCGCCGTGGTCGCGGTGGTAGGCGAGCAGCGCCCCGAGGTCGATGTCGGCCACGCCGTCGGCGTACGCGAGGCAGAACCGCTCGTCGGCCATGGCGGCCGCCGCGAGGTGGAGACGCCCTCCGGTGGGCGTGTCGACCCCGGTGTCCAGACACCTGATCTCGGTGCCGTCGGGCCAGCTCTCGCCGGCCACGAACGCCTCGAGCTGCTCGCCGCGATATCCGGTCAGCAGGAGGAAGCGCCGAAATCCCTGCGCCAGGTGGATGTTGATCACGTGCCACAGGATCGGGCGGCCCCCGATCTCGACCAGCGGCTTGGGCAGCGACGAGGCGCGCTCCTGCAGGCGGGTTCCACGTCCGCCGCACAGAATCACGACGGTTGGCTTCCGCTCCGGCACTTGGGCACGCATTATTCACGGAGCGCACCGCGGGTAGCATCCGGCGCGGTGAGCGCGCGTCGTCAGTCCGGACATCTTCAAGGCCTACGACATCCGCGGGCTGTACGGCAGCGACATCGACGCCGGTACTGCCAAGTTGATCGGGCGGGCGTTCGCCCTGGTGATCGCCGAGCTCGAGGGCAAGCCGACGACTGAGCTGCGCCTCGGACTCGGTCGCGACATGCGCCTGACCGCCCCCGAGCTGTCGACGGCGTACTGCCGGGGGATGTGCGCCGAGGGTGCGACCGTGATCGACGCCGGCGAGATCGGCACCGAGATGCTCTATTACCTCGTGGGCTCGCGGGATCTCGACGGCGGGCTGATGTGCACCGCCTCCCACAACCCGAGGCGCTACACGGGCGCGAAGCTCGTCCGGCGCGGCGCGGTCGCGTTGTCGGGCGACGCTGGGATCGGCGAGGTCCGGGCGAGGATCGAGGCCGGCCTCGACGACGCTCCCGGCGGCGGCTCGGCGCAGGACGTCTCGATGTACGAGGACTTCCAAGCGGCCGCGATCGAATTCATCGATCCGGACTCGGTGAAACCGCTCCGCGTCGTCGTCGACGGTGGCAACGGGATGGCCGGGCCGATGGTCGGGCCGCTGCTTCATCGGCTCGGGCTCGACATGGTCGAGGCGTACTGGGAGCCGGACGGCCGCTTTCCCGACCACGAGCCGAACCCGCTGCTTCCCGAGAACCGCGAGTTCATCGTGCGCGAGGTGACCCGGCAGGCGGCCGACCTCGGGATCGCATGGGACGGCGACGCCGATCGCTGCTTCTTCATCGACGACACAGGCGCGTTCGTCGACGGCGATTTCCTGACCGCGCTCCTGGCCGAATCGATGCTGTCGAAGCATCCCGGCGCGACGATCCTGTACGACGTGCGGGCGAGCCGAGCGGTCGCCGACGTCACCGCGCGCGCGGGTGGCCGGGCCCTGATGAACCGGGTCGGCCATGCGTTCTTCAAGACCCGCATGCGCGAGGAGAACGCGACCTTCGGCGGCGAGGTGTCCGGCCACTACTACTTCCGTGATTTCTACTGCGCGGACTCGGGCGCGATCCCGGCGCTGCTGATCCTGGAGCTGGTCTCGGGGAGCGGAGCGCGGCTGTCGGAATTGCTCGAGCCGTACAGGTCGCGTTACTTCATCTCGGGCGAGATCAACTCCACCGTCTCCGATCCGGCCGCGAAGATCGAGGAGCTCGCGTACCTCTTCCGAGACGCCGAGCAGTACCGCCTGGACGGCATCTCCGTCGAGTACGACGACTGGCACTTCAACGTCCGCGCCTCGAACACCGAGCCACTGCTGCGTCTGTGCTTGGAGTCACTGCGCTCGCGCGAGGACATGGAGCGTCGGCGCGACGAGGTGCTCGCAGTGATCCGTTCGTGACCGCGCCAGCTCCGGCGCGCGACGCGCCGAGGACGCCTCGCGCTAGCCGAGCGAGCCGGGATCCACCGGATCGCGCTCCCGACGCCGTTCCTGGTCGGGCGCGTCAACTGCTACCTGATCGAGGACGAGCCGCTGACGCTCGTCGACACCGGCCCGAACTCGGGCAAGTCGCTCGACGAGCTCGAGCGCGCGCTCGCCGCTCGCGAGCGCCGGATCGAGGACCTCGAGCTGATCGTCGCTCACCCACCAGCACATGGATCACGTCGGCCTGCTCGAGATCCTCGCCCGCCGCTCGGGCGCCGAGGTCGCGGCGTTCCACCTGCTCGGGCCGTACCTGGCGAGACTTCTCGCGCGAGCGCCGCGGCCGACGACGAGTTCGCCCAGGCGGTCATGCGCCGGCACGGCGTGCCCGACGGACCTGGCCGTCGGTGCTCGGCGCGGTCGGCGCCGGCGTTCCGGGCGTTCGGATCGCGCGGCCACGTGACCGCGGCCGCTGCGCGACGGCGACGTGCTCACGCTGCGCGGACCGGTACGCTGCGCGTCATGCCACCGCCCCGGGCACAGCCCGTCGGACACGATCTTCTGGGACGCGCGCGCGCTGCCTTGCTCCGCGCGGCGTGCCTACGGATAGGCCGAGGCGCCGGCGCGGAGCGGGGACACGTTCGCGTCCTTGCACTCGTAGGCGCCGCTCGGGATCTTCGTCCGGAGCGTGGCGGTGTCATTGGGCGGGATGACCTGCAGGCCGTAGGCGGTTGCGCAACCGGCCGACGTCGCAACCCCGTGACCGACGTCGAGGCGGAACGACGCGCTCGCGCCTGGGGCGATCACGAGCGGGGCCGCCGGCGTCGAGCCGAAGAAGTCGTTCGTCGTGTGGTGCGGGATCGTCGGCAGCGCGTTCCCGCTCTGATCGAGGAACAGGATGCCGGGGTAGCCGTAGGTGCGGCAGCTGACGCTGCCGGTGTTGCGCAACACGAAGCCGATCTCGCCGTGCCCCATCCCGCCCTGCTGGCCCACGAACGACAGCGACAGCGATGACGCCACGCATGCCGGCTCGGCCGAGGTCGACGTCGCCGCCGTGGTCGTCGTGCTCGTCGTGCTCGTCGGCGGCGCAGTGGTCGTGGTCGCCGAGTCCGTGGTGGCGGTAGCGGTGCTCACGGTGGATGAGCCTGTCGCGGCCACCCCGGTCGACGCCGCCGGCCCGCCGCTGGAGCTCCCGCAGGCGGCAAGGGCGACGGCGGCGAGAGCTGCCGCGCCGAGCAGCAGGAAGATCCGTCTCATACGACGTTGTCCGAGCATTGCGATCTCAGGTCCTTCGTCGGCGGGTGGGTGGGTGGGCACCCAATCCCCTCCGACCCAGGTGCGTGCCAGTATCCGGAGGCAGACATGGACCGTAGCGAGGAGCTCCGACAGACGCCGCATCGTCCACCCCGGAACGCCTTTCTGGCGATGGTCGAACGGTGGCTGCCGTTCTGGGAGCCGCAGCTGGTCGTCGCCTGCACGATCGTGCTCCAGCTCACGCTGACCGATCAGGTCACGGTCGGCCCGAACTGGCTGCTACCGAGCCTCGAAGGCGCTCTGCTGCTCGGCCTGATCATCGTCTCCCCGCGCCCGAACGTGCGTCACTCGCCACTGCGGCGCAAGGCGGCGATCGCGATGGTCGGCTTGGTCAGCGCCGCCAACATCGCCTCGCTCCTGCTCCTGTGCCACTACCTGCTGCGTGGCAGCAAGGAGAACGGGCACCAGCTGATCCTGTCGGGGATCGTGCTCTGGGTCACGAACGTGCTCTTGTTCGGGCTGTGGTACTGGGAGGTCGACCGCGGCGGCCCGGTCGCACGCGAGAAAGGCGAGCAGGACCTGCCCGATTTCCTGTTCCCGCAGATGACCGATCCGCGCTGGGCGCCCGAAGGTTGGATGCCCAGGCTCGTCGATTATCTGTACGTTTCGTTTACGAACGCGACCGCGTTCAGCCCGACGGACACGATGCCGTTGACAGCGACCGCCAAGTGGATGATGAGCGGGCAGGCGCTCGCCGCGCTGGTCACGGTCGGGTTGGTGGTCGCCCGTGCGGTCAACATCCTCTCCTAGACCGATGGCGAGCCAGAAAACATCGCCGGTCGGGGGCGCAGCGCTCGAGCGCTCGATCCACGAGATCGGTACGGACCTCGCGTCCGCGTTCCCGTCGAGCGCTCGTCACCCGCTGCGGGCGCTCGACCAGCGGGCGATGGACCTCGCCTCGGCCGACCAGGAGCTGAAGGCGGCCCTGTTCCGGTTCGTCGACGTCACGCCGGCGTGCCGGTCACTCGACGACCTCGCCCGGCATCTGCGCGAGTTCCTGCGCGAGGTGCCTGATGCCCCGCCGCCGCTCGCCGCGGCGATGCGGATGGCCGACAACAAGGCCGCCCGCACCGCGATCGGCGCCGCCGCGGCCGCCGGAGTCCGGCACATGGCGCACCGATTCATCGTCGGCGAGACGCCGGCGTCGGCGCTCGGCGTGCTCCGGGATCTTTGGAATCACGGCGTGACGAGCTCGGTCGACCTGCTCGGCGAGGCGACCGTGACCCAGCCTGAGGCCGACCGGTACGCGGCGCGCTGCGACGACGCGCTTCTCGAGCTCGCGCGTGCGCAGCGCGGCTGGCCGGCGCGCGACGTGCTCGAGCGCGACAGCGCCGGGCCGATCCCGCGGACGAACGTGTCGGTGAAGATCTCGGCGCTCACGCCGCTGCTCCGTCCCGACGCGCCTGAGCTCGGCCGCCGCGACGCCGCGGCGCGCCTGCGGCCCCTGCTCCGCCGCGCGCACGAGCTCGGCGCCCACATCCACATCGACATGGAGTCGCTCGACTCGCGCGAGGCGGTGTTCGACCTCGTGCTCGAGGTGCTCTCCGAGCAGGAGTTCGTCCGCGGCCCGTCGGCGGGGATGGTCCTCCAGGCCTACTTGCGCGACTCGCCCGAGCAGCTCGAGCGGATACTGGAATGGGCACGGTCATCCGGGCGGACGCCGCCGCTGACGGTGAGGCTCGTGAAGGGCGCCTATTGGGATCACGAGCTGGTCCAGGCGAGCCAGCACGGGTGGCCGACCCCGGTGTTCGAGGTCAAGGCCGAGTGCGACCGGAACTTCGAGGCGCTCACCAAGCGGCTGCTGGACGCCCGCCCCGCGGTTCGGGTCGCGGTCGCGTCGCACAACCTGCGCTCGGTGTCGCACGCGATCGCGTACAACCGGCTCGTGGGCGGCGAGGATCGCGACGTCGAGCTGCAGGTGCTGCGCGGCCTCGGCGACCAACTCCAGGATGCGCTGGCCTCGCGAGGCTTCCGCGTGCGGACCTACTGCCCCGTCGGCGACCTCGTGGCCGGGATGGCCTATCTCGTCCGGCGCCTGCTCGAGAACACGAGCAACGAGTCGTTCCTCAACGAGCAGGCGAAGGGGACGGCGCTCGACGTGCTGCTGGCCGCACCCTGAGCCCGCTCCGGCCTCTCACGCGTCTCTGGCGTCTCTGGCGTCTCTGGCGCTGAACCGCTCGGTCAGGCGCGCGATGTCGCCGTGGACCTGCTCGACGCGGGCAGCGACGATATCGGCCAGCACCTTCATGAACCGAACCTCGTCTGGGCCCAGACCGGGCCTCGCCTCCCGGCTGACGCAGCAGAAGGTGCCGTGCGTGCGACCGTCGGCGAGCCTCACCGGCACGCCGATGTAGGCGTGAAACTCACCAGTCACGTCGAGCCCGCTGATCGACGGCTCGGCACGGGTATCGGGGACCGCGTTCGGGATCTCGCCGCTCAGCATTCGCATGCAGTAGGTCTGCTCGACGGGGAACACCGTCCCCTGATAGCGGTTGACGACGTCGGCGTCGCCCATCATCGCGTGGATCGTCTGGATCCGCGAGTCGATCGTCGTGATGTACGACGCGTCCATGCCGAGATGCTCCTGGGCGGCGGCCAGTGCCTGCTCGACGACGTCGCTCTCATGCGCAGCCTCGATCCGGCTGATCGCCTCGGCGTAGTCCCGAGGAACCTCGTGTTCGGTGCCCGATTCCACGGAGCAGATTAAACCAGCGAATTTGTGACTTTTGACGCCAACTGGAGCGGTCGTCAGCAGATCATCCGGGGAGGGAGGTGCTCGGGCACGCCGGCAAGGTCGACGAACCGGCCCGCGAACCTCATGAAGCGCTGGAGGTCCGTGAAGTTCGACACGATGCCGAGCGAGGCGCGGATCGCCCCGCCCGACGGGAGGCCCACCGCTTCGACGTAGTCGTCGAGGACCATGCTCTCGTCGAATTGCCCGGCCACGAGCGTGTCTCGGTCGAGCCCGAACGCGGCCTCGCCGGCGCCCGGGTTGCAGAAGCAGCCGGTGCGCAGCGAGATGTTGTGCTCGTGCGCGACCCGGTCGACGAACCGCTCGTCGACCACGCGCCCGTCGGGGTGCAAGAAGTTGAAGGCGATCGTGCCGCCGTGCGCGTGCCACGTTCGCGGCCCGTAGATCTTCGCTGCGGGTGAGCCGTCACTGTGGCGCAATGACCCGAGCGAGTCCAGCAACCAGCTTCCGAGCGCAGCGACGCGGTCGTGAATCGCGTCGATTCCGACGCGGTTCAAGTGGCGCAGACCGATCTCGACCGCCGGCAGATTCAGGTAGTTGACCGTGCCGTCCTCGAACCTAGCCGGACCCGGAGCGGAGTGGTGATACTCGCGCTGCGCGAACGCGGCCACGACGGTGCCGCCCGAGAACCACGGCCGCTCGAGCTTGACGAGCGCTTCGCGGCGGGCTAGAAGGCACCCAACGCCGGTCGGCCATCCGAACATCTTGTAGAACGACAGGGCCACGAAGTCCGGGTGCCAGACGCTCAGGTCGAGCCTGCTGGTCGGCACGAACGCGGCCGCGTCGAGCAGCACGTCCCAGCCGTTCGCATGCGCCACCTCGATCCACTCGAGCGGGTGCTGGACCCCGGAGAAGTTCGACTGCGCGGGGTACGCGAACAAGTTGTGGTGGTCGCCTGCGGCGGCCGTCAGGTGGCTCGCGAGGAGGTGCGAATCGACCCTGAGGTCGGGCGCGACGCTCGGTACGTACGTGGTTCTCGCGCCGCCGTTGCGCGCGAACCCGCGAATGCCGTTGACCGAGTTGTGGTTGTCGGCCGTGAGCAGGAACCGGTCTCCCGGTCCGAACGGGTACGCCTCGCCGACGAGCCGCAGCGCACCGGTCGCGTTCGGTGTGAAGATCGCCTCGTACTCCTCGGGTGACGCCCCGAAGTACTCGAGCACGTAGTCGCGAGCGCGCTCGACGAGACCGGTGCTGGCCGCCGAGGTGGGATTGCTCGAGTGCGGGTTGCCGTACACGCCGCCCTGGAGGAGCTCCGCGTGCTCGGTCAGCTGGACGCCGGCGAATAGGCCGCCGCCCGTGTAGTCGAGATAGACGTGCCCGTCGCGGTCGAGGCGGGCATACTCGGTCCGGCGAAGCTCGTCGAGCTCCCATGTGTCGCCGTACCGCGGGTGGTCCGAGCGAAACGCCGCTTCGAGCTCGAGGGCCTCTCGCCCGCCGAAGTCGATGCTCGTAACGCTCACACCGCCAGCGTAGGCGCGCGGCGCGTCCCGGTCACCCTCCCCTAGGTGGGAGATCTCCCACCTCCGGCGGGCGCCCGCACGGCGCGGACCTCGAGAGCTAGCGTCGCGCGGTCTCCGTCGGCGGGGCAGCCCCGGCCCAGCCCGCCGGGAGGCTGTTAACGTCGCTGTCCTATGCCGATACTCACCCCGTTCGCCAACGAACCCGTGCTCGAGCTGCGCCGCGCGCCCGTCCGCGCGCAGCTCCAGGACGCGCTTGAGCGTCTGAGCCGCACGCTGCCGCTGCGCGTGCCGGTGATGATCGGCGCCGGCGAGCGCGCCGGCGACGAGCTGCTCTCGACCGATCCCGGCGCGCCCGACGATGTCGTGGCGGTCGCCGCCCGCGCGACCTCGGCTGACGTCTCCGATGCGGTGGCTGAGGCTTCGACGCGGATTCAGCGCCTGGCGGGCGACCAGCGCGGCGGACCGCGCAGCGGCCCTGATCCGGGCGGCGGCGTGGCTGCGCGAGCGCCGGCTCGAGCTCGCCGCGCTCGAGGTCCGCGAGTGCGCGAAGCCGTGGCCCGAGGCCGACGCCGACGTGTGCGAGGCGATCGACTTCCTCGAGTACTACGCCCGCGGAGCGATCGAGCTCGACGCCGGCCCGCCGCTGCTCGCAGGTCCCCGGCGAGCGCAACGAGATGCGCTACGCCGCCGCGCGGCGTGGTCGCGGTGATCGCGCCGTGGAACTTCCCGCTCGCGATCCCCTGCGGCATGACGCGCGGCGGCGCTCGCCACCGGCAACGCGGTCGTGCTGAAGCCGGCCGAGCAGTCGCCCGGCTGCGCGCTGATGCTCGTGCGAGGCGCTTGCGCGCCGGCGGCGTGCCTCCCGTCGGCGATCTCGCCTGCTGCCCGGCGAGGGCGACGCCGGCGCCGCGCTCGTCGCCCATCCGGGCGTGCACACGATCGCGTTCACCGGCTCGATGCCGGTCGGGGTCGAGATCGCCCGCGCGGCGGCCGAGATCGCGCCCGGACAGCGGCATCTGAAGCGCGTGGTGTCCGAGATGGGCGGCAAGAACTGCGTGATCGTCGACTCCGACGCCGATCTCGACGAGGCCGTCCCGGCGATCGTGTCCTCGGCGTTCGTCTACGCCGGCCAGAAGTGCTCGGCGGCCGCGCGGGTGCTCGTGCACGAGGCGATCGCCGATCAGCTGATCGAGCGGGTCGCCGGCGCGGTCAGCGTGCTCGTCGTCGGCCAGGCCGGCCAGCTCGGCGACCGACGTCCCGCCGGTGATCGAGCGCGCCGCGCAGGAGCGGGTCGAGCGGTACGCGTCGATTGCGTCTGCGGAGGGCCGGATCGCCGCCCGGGTGGCGGACGTCCCTTCGGCGGGATGGTTCTGCCCGCCGACGGTCGCGGTCGACCTGCCGCCGGACTCGCCGGTTCTGAACGAGGAGATCTTCGGGCCGCTGCTCGCGATCGACCGCGTCAAGAACGTCGAGCGATGCCTGCGACGTGGTCGACGGCCTGCCGTTCGCGCTCACCGGGGGCCTGTTCGCCCGCGATCCCGCCACCGTGCGGTACGTGCGCGAGCGGACGCCCGGTCGGGAACCTGTACGTCAACCGCGGGATCACCGGCGCGATGGTCGGCCGCCAGCCGTTCGGCGGCAACCGGCTGTCGGGGACCGGGAGCAAGGCCGGCGGCCCGGACTACCTGCGGCAGTTCGTCGAGCCGCACGTGGTCACCGAGAACACGATGCGCCACGGGCTGGTCGTGTAGCGACGCCGGCGCCGTCCCGCGAAGGCGGCACCCGATCTGGCCCGTCGATGCTCGGGCGCCCGCCGCCCCCAGTACGGCAAGAAATCTCGCAACTGGGGTTGATTTGACCGCGCAACCGGTCGATGATCGACCTGGACATGCCTCTGCCGCCCTCAGTCGCGTGGAAGCTGATGCTGGCGCTCGTGCTGGTCGGCGCGATCCTGCTGAGCGCCTGCGCGAAGGCTCCGCGCCGTCCGATGCCTCGCGCCGAGCTCCGCCGGCTCGTGTTCGCGGCGCTGATCCTCTACGGCGTCGGCGTGTTCGCCTCGATGACCCACCACCCGGTGCTCGCCGGCGTCGTCTACGTGGCGGGGATCGCCGCGTGTGCGCTCGCCGCGTGGCTGTCCCGCGGAAGCGATTCGGAGGATCCGCCCCGCGGCGGCGACGAGCCGATCGACGAGCAGCCGCCGCCCCAGCCCGACGGCGTGCCCCAATTCGACTGGCGCGCGTTCGAACGGGACTTCCGCGACTACTCCGAGCGCGCTCGGCGCCAGCCCGCCCGGGCCCGCCAGCCCGCCCGGGCCCGCTAGCCCGCGCCCGCGCCCGCGCGCACCGCGCCGTTCATCCCCAGCAACATTTCGTGCAGGCGACTGTCCCCCGCGAGCTCGGGATGGAACGACACCGCGAGCACGTTGCCCTGCCGGATCGCCACCGGGTGCTCCTCGACCCGACCGAGGACCTGCACGTCCGGGCCGTGCGAGGCCACCCACGGAGCGCGGATGAACACCGCGTGCATCGGCCCACCGGAAACCCCGTCGAGCTCGATGTCGGCCTCGAACGACCTGACCTGACGCCCGAACGCGTTCCGGCGTGTGGTGATGTCGAGCACGTCCAGGTGGTCGCGGTCGAGCATGATCATGCCCGCGCAGGTGCCGAGCACGGGCGTGCCGGCGCGCGCGAGCGCGCGTAGCGGCTCGGCCAGCCGCTCGCGCTCGATCCCGAGCGTCATCACGGTGGACTCCCCGCCGGGGATGATCAGCGCCTCCAGACCGTCGAGGTCGGCGGGCACGCGGACCTCGCGCGCCACCGCCCCCAGGGATCGCACGACCTTCGCATGCGCCTCGAAGTCGCCCTGCAGCGCCAGGATGCCGACCACCTTCATTCAGGCACGTCCCGGCGTGTGGTCGGCACGCGCTACCAGCCGCGCGGGGCCAGCAGCTGCTCGGCCTCGAGCTTCGACGACTCGAGGCTCACCATCGGCCGACCGAGGCCGGTCGAGGCCGCCGCGACTCGGGCGGGGTCCCGGTAGTGCGTCGTCGCCTCGACGATCGCGCGTGCCCGGCGCTCCGGGTCCTCGGACTTGAAGATGCCCGAGCCGACGAACACGCCTTCCGCGCCGAGCTGCATCACCAAAGCCGCGTCGGCCGGCGTCGCGATCCCGCCGGCGCAGAACAGCACCACGGGGAGACGCCCGTCCGCCGCGATCTGGCGAACGAGATGAAGTGGGGACTGGAGCTCCTTGGCGGCGGTCGCGAGCTCGGCGTCGTCGAGCGTTCCGAGGCGCCGGATCTCGCTGCGGATCATGCGCAGATGACGGACGGCCTCGACGATGTCGCCGGTGCCCGCCTCGCCCTTCGAGCGGATCATCGCCGCTCCCTCCCCGATTCGCCGCAAAGCCTCGCCGAGGTTGGTGGCGCCGCACACGAACGGGACGCCGAACGCCCATTTGTCGATGTGGTTCGCCTCGTCGGCCGGCGTCAGCACCTCGGACTCATCGATGTAGTCGACCTCGAGCGCCTCGAGCACCTGCGCCTCGACGAAGTGCCCGATGCGGGCCTTGGCCATCACCGGGATGGTCACGGCCTCCTGGATTCCCTGGATCATCACCGGATCCGACATGCGCGCCACGCCGCCGTCACGGCGGATGTCCGCGGGGACGCGCTCGAGCGCCATCACCGCGGCCGCGCCGGCGTCCTCGGCGATCTTTGCCTGGTCTGAGGTGACCACGTCCATGATCACGCCGCCCTTGAGCATCTCGGCCAGTCCGGCCTTGACGGTGAAGGTCGCCTCGTCCCGTGGCGTCTGGGAATTCTCGTCCATCCGGGCCTGAGTTTAGCCGGGCGGTAGCTTTCCACGCGATGTCCACCGCGCCAGTGTTCGAACGCTCAGATGGCCATTTTGTCGGGACCGACCTCGGCCGGGGGCCCTGGGATCCGAAGGCGCTGCACGGTGGCGCGCCCGCGGCTCTGCTGATCCGCGAGTTCGAACGGCTGCCCGCCGCGGAGGGACTGCGGCTGGCGCGCGTGACCTATGAGTTCATGCGGCCGGTGCCGGTGGGACCGCTCGAGGTCCACGGCGAGGTCGCTCGTGCGGGCCGGCGCGTGCAGCTGCTCGAGGCCTCGATCGTCGCGGGCGGAGTCGAGGTCGTGCGGGCGCGGGCGCTGCAGGTCCATACCGCTGATGCCGGCGCCGGCGGCGAACGCACCGCGCCGCCTCCAGGTCCCGAGCACGGACGGCCGCCCGAGCTCGATGTCCCTCACCACCCGATGTTCGCCTTCGACGCGGTCGAGATCGTCTTCGTCGTCGGCGGCTGGGGCGGCGGTCCGTGCACCGCGTGGTTTCGCCTTCGAAGTCCGCTCGTGGCCGGCGAGACCCCCTCGCCGCTCCAGCAACTCGCCGCAGCCGGCGATTTCGGCAACGGCATCAGCGCGACGCTGTCGTGGGACGAATACCTGTACATCAACCCCGATCTGACGCTGTACCTCGAGCGCGAGCCGACCGGCGAGTGGATCTGCCTCGAGTCGCAGACCCGGATCGCGCGCGGCGGCATCGGGCTGGCCGAGAGCATCCTCTATGACGAGAGCGGCCGAGTGGGGCGAGCGACGCAGGCCCTGCTGGTCGCTCCGCGGTAAGCGTTCTCCGTGCTGTCCACGGAGCCAGTGTTCGAGGTTCTCGATGGCCGATTCGTCGCGACCCAGCTGGCCAGCGGACCGTGGGACCCGAACGCCCTGCACGGCGGCGCGCCGGCCGCGCTGATCGTCCGGGCGTTCGAACGTCTGCCGGCTTCACACGGCCTATGCCTGGGCCGGGTGACCTGCGACTTCATACGGACCGGTGCCGGTCGGGCCGCTTGCGGTGCACGCCGAGGTTGCCCGTCCCGGCCGCCGCGTGCAGCTGCTCGACGGCGCGATCGTCGCCGGCGGCGTCGAGGTCGTTCGCGCTCGTGCCCTGAGGGTCGTCGCTGCCGACGCCGGGCGGGCGCACTCCGACGAGGTCGCGCCGCCGCCCGGCCCCGAACATGGGCGCAGCGGCGAGCTTCCCGGGTTGCACCGCCCGAGGTTCGCCACCGACGCGATCGAGATCCGCTTCATCGCCGGCGAGTTCGGCGGCGGCCCCGCCACCGCCTGGTTTCGCCTCACTCGTCCCCTGGTCGGCGACGAGACGCCGACGGCGCTACAGCACCTCGCCGCAGCCAGCGACTTCGGCGCGGGCCTCAGCGCGACTCTCCCCCGTACCGACTACCTGTTCATCAACGTCGACCTGACCGTGTACGTCGAGCGGGCGCCGGTCGGGGAATGGATCTGCCTCGACTCGCGGACGCGGATCGGCGTCCGACGGCATCGGGCTCGCCGAGAGCACGCTGTACGACGAGCGCGGTCGCGTTGGCCGGGCGACGCAGGCGTTGCTGATCGCGCGCCATTAGCGCCGTGGCAACTACTTGAGCCGGAACGCCTTGATGCGGACGTCGTACTGCTGGGCGTCCCGCGAGTACACGCCGTACGCGAGCGCCTGGATCAGCGACAGCAGCGCGGTGTGCGAACGGACGAACGCCGGCGTGTTCGAGGAGTAGTAGAGGCGGATCCGCGCGAGACGGGCCACCTCGGACAGCGTCGCGTCGGTGATCGCGAGCGTCGGAGCCTTGCGGTGGCGCGCAAGCTTCATCGTGCGCGTGATCAGCGGATGCGGCCGGCCCGCGGACAGTCCGATCACGAGCGTCTGGTCGTCGATCCGGCTGAGCCGGCCGAGCGCCTCCTGGGACGGGCTCGCGACGATCTCCGCGCGCAGGTCGAGCAGCATCAGGAGGTGTCGCAGGTAGCTGGCGAAGAACGCCATCTGGTCGGTGCCCGCGATCAGCACCTTTCCGGCGGACACGATCGCGTCGACCGCGGCCTCGACGTCCGAGCGAGAGAGCTTGTGTGCGGTGTCCTCGACGTTCACGTGGTCGGCCGCCAGCGCGGCCTCGAACTCCGTGTGATCGAGCGAGAACAGCGGTGCCGCGGCGCTCGAGGAGCCGTTCGGCATGCCCGGCGGCCGGCGACGGTACTCGTCTCGAGCGGCCTGCTGGAGCTCGGGGAAGCCCTCGAAGCCGAGCGCCTGCGAGAACCGCACGACCGTGCTCGAAGACGTGCTGGCCCGGCGCGCGAGTTCCTCTGCGGTCTGGAACGCCGCTTCGTCGAGATGATCGACGATGTACTGGGCAACGTCCTTCTGGGAGCGCGAGAACTCGTCGAAGCGCGCGCGGATGTAGGCGGACAGGGCCTGATGGCCTGTCGGCGAGGGGGTGGCTGTGGGAGTCGCTGAAGGCTTCATCGGCAGGCGTCTGATTCGACGCCCACCGCCCGCGTCCTTCAGGCTTCTCGCTCGAGGCGCTCCTGGTTGGACTTTCGCTCCGCCGCGACCTGCGCGACGATGTAGATGATCAGGACGTTCACGATCACGCCGATCCCGAGGAACGTCAGCAGCAACGCGATCGTCGTACCGAGCGAGCTCGGGCTCTGTCCGAGGAGGCCGGCGATCGTCAACATCGTCCCCGGGAGCGTACCTCACCGCCCCGGTGGAGGTGCCTTGACGAAACTTGGCGGCGATCGCGGCCCTGTAGCTCAGTCGGTAGAGCAGCGGACTCATAATCCGTGGCGCCCAGGTTCGAGTCCTGGCAGGGCCATCTCGCCGAGGCGCGCCGTGTCCGAGCCGCACAACTACTCGCCGGCGACCCGCCGCTACGCCAGATCGCCCGCGACGCCGGACTCGACTACGGCCACCTGACCGGCGTGATCAACGGCGTCGAGCCGCTCACCTCGACCGACGTCGTCGACCTCGGGCGCGTCCTGGGCGTACCGCCCCGCTGGCTCGCCCGCGGCTGGGGCGATCAATCGGTTAGTTGCGAGGGGGCCACCGACCGCGTCCACGACACATGACGTGAGCCGCCGGCACAACAGCATCGCGAGATCCGCGCAGTCCTGGGGGCGCACCCAAGCCCGCATCCGCCAGGCGCGCGACCAGCCCGCCGCCGTCACGATCCGCTACCAGTGCCCGGTCTGCGGCGGCGAGCACACCCGCCTCGAGCACGCCGCACCCGGCTGCCACGGGCTCACCGACACCGAACTGCACGCGCTCCGCATCAGCGTCGTGGACGAGCTCGTCAACGCCGTCCGCCACGACGCGCCGCGCGAGCACATCAAAGGCGTCGTCGCGGTGCTCGACGTCGTCGACGCGCGATTGTTCGGGGCCTCGTAAAAAGGAACGGGAATGACGAGCACCCGCACCACCACCATCACACTCCGCGTCAGCCACGAACTCCTCGCCCGCATCGACAACCAGGCCAAACGCGCCGGCCAGGACCGCAACAGCTACGTCCTCAGCTGGCTCCCCGAGTACTACAGCGACCGGTCTGTCAGATGGCATCCCGAGTCCGAGTACGGCAGGCGCGAGGCATCCCGTTCAGGGAACGCGGCGACCGCCTGCCCTCGGAAGACCCGGTGAACGTGATCGTGGTGCCCGAGTACAGCGCCCCCTCGGTGTGACACACCGCACTGTCGTCAGCGAAAACGGGCAGCGATCCCATCCGAACGCTCCTCGCTCATTCAATCGGGTGTGGCACAGCACACCCCGGCGTTGAGGGCCGGCGAAACGGCTCGCACAGCTCGTTGTTGCGATCGTCGGGTTGCTCGCGCGCGCGCCGATGAATACATGTCACGCGGCGCGCTTGCGGCGCCTGGCGAGCGCCGCCTGAGCCGCGTTCCACACCCGCGGGTCCACGATCCGCCAGTCGCCGGCCTGCTTGTACTCGCGTCGCTTCAGCACCCGGGCGAGCATGGTCGGATGCCAGCCGAGAGCGGCCGCCGCGTCGCGGACCGTGCAGCCGTCGCGCACGAGCTCGAACGCGCGGCGAACCTCGGCGGCCGCATCCGCCTCGATCTCGACGCCGCCCGATCTGCGTCCGCCTGTAGCCGTGCGGCAGCCTGCCGCCCTGCGCCCGGGACCGCGGCTCGCGCTCGGCTTTCGCCTTCCGCCCCGCGGCCATCCGGGCGACGATCACGCGCCGGTCATAGGCCGCGATGCTGTGGCCGATGGAGTCGATCAGCATGCGCCGCGGGATCGCTCGCCCCGTTCGAGCCATCGGCGTACGACGACCTTCACGCCGGCGGTGGCGAACGACCTGAGCGCGTCATACGCGGCGTACTCGTCGCGCGCCAGTCGGCTCTTCTCCTCGACTAGCAGGATCCCGGCGCCGTGCTCGAGACAGTCGGTGAGCGCGGCGGTCAGCTCGGGGCGTTCGGCCATCGGCAACGTGCCGCTGCGGTCCTCGAACCGGTCGGCCACGACCTCGAGCGCGTGGAGCTGCGCGAACGCCTCGCAGGCTCGACGTTGGCGCTCGAGGCCGGACGCTTGCTCCTGTTCGGCGCTGCTCACGCGCCGGTAGGTCACGCATCGCTGCGGACTCAGTGCCGGTAGCGGATTCATGGTATTTCGCCCCTTCCGTAGGGTCGACAGGCTATTCCTAGACCTATCGTACACTACACGTAAGCGTTGCGATGTACATTCGCGGGGTTGTTAGATTTTAACCTCAATCTCTTTCAATAATTCAACTAATTACTTTCAACATCTATTTAATTTCATTTTACAATTAAAATATTATTTATTATTTATTTTGTTTATTTTTATTATATTTAAATTTAATATTTTATAATTATATTATTTAAAAATTATAATTTATTATTTTATATATTTATATTTAATAAATATTGCCGGAGCCACCGTGTCGACCTCGACGGCTTCAAGGAGGTCAATGACTGTCCCGACTCGCCTCGCGTCGCCGCACGCGCGAGCCGGAAGGCGCGAGAATCTCGCCGATGCGCGAGGTTCGACCGCCGGAATCTGAGCTCCCACTCGAGACCGCATCGTTCCTGGCCTGTCTCGCGACGATCCTCGAGCTGCCGTTCGAGGACATGCCGCGACCGTCGGCGGACGAGGACCCGGCGACCGGGTGGACCGTGTCGCGCTGGCTCGGCGGGCTCGGCCTCGGGCTGGCGAGGATCGCGGACCCGCTCGCGTTCTCGTGGCCGGGGCCGTGGATCGGGCGAGGCGGCCGCCGCTTCGTCGTGATGTACGGCGTCCCTTCGGGGGTCGTGTGGGACCCGGCCGGCGGCCCCGAGCTCGAGCGCGAGTCGATCGAGGACAGCGTTCATCGTCGCGGCCGCGGACATCGCGCTCGCGCTTCCTCCGCGGCGGTCGGCGCCGCTCGCGGTGGGCACGGTCGACGCGCTGGCGGTCGCCGACTCGGCGGGCGAGCCGCCCCGGCTGCTCGCCTCCGTCCGCGCGCTGCCGGGCCGCGGCCTCGAGGGAGATCGGCACGTGGCGGGGACCGGCACGTTCCCTTCGGGTCTCCCGGGCAGCGCGCTGACGATGATCGAGGCCGAGGTGTGCGAGTCGTTCGAGCCGCCGCTCACGCCGGGCGAGCACCGCCGGAACGTCGTCACGCGGGGCATCGACCTGAACGCGCTGGTCGGACATGAGTTCACGGTCGGGGAGGTCCGGTGCCGCGGCATGCGGCTGTGCGAGCCGTGCACGGTCGTCCAGCGCTATGCCGATAGGCCGGTGCTGAGAGCGCTCGTGCACCGCGGGCGGCCTGCGCGCGGACATCCTGCGCGACGGCGAGATCGCGGTCGGCGACGAGATCCGCGCGGTCTGATCGGAGGCCTCGCTGCGCTCGGCGGCGGTGGGGGTGGGGCGGGGACCTAATCCAGGTAGCGGTAAGCCGGGATCGTGAGGAACTCGATCAAGCTCGGGCGACAGCGCCACCCCCTCGAAGATCTCGCGCGTCTCGTCGGGCCGGCCAGCCGCCCAGGTCTCGTCGCCGACCTGCTCGCGGATCTTCGCCGTCTCCTCGTCGAGCACCTGGCGGACGAGCTCGTGCGTCACCGTGCGGCCGTCGTCGAGCTCGACCCCGTGGTGGATCCACTGCCAGATCTGCGTGCGCGAGATCTCGGCGGTCGCGGCGTCCTCCATCATCGAGTTGATCGCCGCGGCGCCGCGGCCCGTCAGCCAGAACGAGATGTACTGGAAGCCGACGTTGACGTCGGTCCGCAGGCCCTTCTCGGTGATCGCGCCCGGGGTCGCGGCGAGATCGAGCAGCTCCGCGGCGCGTCACGTGGACGTCGTCGCGCCGGCGGCTCGAGCTGGTTCGGCGCGCCGTCCAGCCCTGCTCGAACACCTCGCGCGCGACCGGCACGAGGTCCGGATGCGCGACCCAGGTGCCGTCGTAGCCCTGGGAGACCTCGCGCTCCTTGTCCTTGCGGACCCCGTCGAGCGCCTTCTCGTTGGCCTCCGCGTCGCCCTTGCGGCTCGGGATCAGCGCGGACATCCCGCCCATCGCGTGGGCCCCGCGCCTGTGGCAGGTCGCGGCCAGCAGCTCGGTGTAGGCGCGCATGAACGGCACGGTCATCGTCACGTCGACGCGGTCGGGCAGGACCATCTCGGGGCGGTCGGGGAAGCACTTGATCGAGGAGAAGATGTAGTCCCAGCGGCCGGCGTTCAGCCCGGCGGAGTGCTCGCGCAGCTCGTACAGGATCTCGTCCATCTCGAACGCGGCCGGCAGCGTCTCGATCAGCACGGTCGCCTTGATCGTCCCGCGCGGGATGCCGAGCGCGCTCCTGCGCGAAGCACGAACACGTCGTTCCACAGCCGGGCCTCGAGATGCGACTCCATCTTCGGCAGGTAGAAGTAGGGCGCGGTCCCGCTGCCGGAGCAGGCGGCGTGCGCAGTGGAACACGTACAGGCCGAAGTCGAACAGCGACGCCCGACACCGGCTCCGAGTCGACGAGCAGGTGGCGCTCGGGCAGATGCCACCCGCGCGGCCGGACGAGCAGCGTGGCCGGGATTCGTCCGCGAGCTCGTAGTCCTTGCCCTCGGAGTCGTGGTAGGTGATCGTCCCGTCGATCGCGTCGCGGAGGTTGCGATGCCCGTCGATCATGTTGTGCCAGGTCGGGGCGTTGGCGTCCTCGAAGTCGGCCATGAACCCGTCGGCGCCCGAGTTCAGCGCGTTGATCGTCATCTTGCGGTCGGTCGGGCCGGTGATCTCGACCCACCGCTGCTGCAGGTCCGCGGGTACGGGCGCGACGGTCCAGTCGCCCTCGCGGATCGCTCGCGTCTCGGGCAGGAAGTCGAGCAACTCCCCGTGGGCCAGCCGAGCGCGCCGGTCGGCGCGCGCCTCGCAGCAGCTCCCGGCGGCGACCGTCGAAGCGGTGCTGGAGCTCGGCGACGAACTCGAGCGCGTCGGCGGTGATCACCTCGTCGAAGCCGGGCGCCATCGCGCCGTGGAGCTCGATGTTTCGGGTCATCGTCACCTCATCCTCTCAGCTCCTCGCTGTCGAGGCTTCCCGGCCTCGCCGGCTCATAACCCGTCGCACCGTGGCGTTCTCCGCCGCGCACAGGGCCGCCATCAGCACCGCGACCGCCGCGGCCACGACCCACGCGGCGAGCCCGCCGCTGACCGCGTAGAGCACAAGCAACGCCACGGCCACCCCGAGCTTCTCGTACTCGACCTCGCCCACCATCCGCAGCGCGAAGCACGCGTGTCCGAACAGGTACAGCGCGACGCCGCCGCACAGCGCCAGCCGCGCCGGGTCGGCGAGCGGCGCGGAGATCGAGTCGCGGGTCAGGATCTTGACCCCGACCGCGAACGTGATGATCCCGGCGACGATCACCAGATGCAGGTAGCTGTACCCGTCCGCGGCCGCGAGCACCGGATCGTCGTGCTCGCGCAGACGCTCCTCGGCGGCCTCCGGCGAAGCCCTCGAAGTACGTCCACCACATCGCGACCGTGATCAGCAGCCCGAGCGTCACCGCCACCACGATCTCGGCGGTCAGCGGGCGCTCGGCCGACGCTCCGAGCGCCCCGACCCCGATGGCCACGATCGACTCGCCCAGGCAGATGATCACGAACAGGCTGTAGCGCTCGGCGAAGTGCGCCACCGCGACCCGCTGCAGCCCGCGCAGGCGCTCCCGGGTCAGCCAGGCCGGGCCGGCGTAGTCGATCGCCGCGGCGAGCACCCAGAGCACGGTCCTGCGCCGTTCCGGTCGCGAACGAGCCCGCGATCAGCAGCGCCATCCCGATCGACGACCGTCAGCGCAAAGCCGGCGATCGCCGACCACGACGCGTTGCCCTGCTTCGACGCGTCCGCGTACAGCGCGAGGTGCAGGAACCGCACCACCGCGTAGCTGACCGCGAACAGCGTGCCCTCGCTCCCGAACGCGTGCGGGATCGACAGGCCGCTGATGAAGATCGCGACCGCCGAGATCAGCAGGCATGCCGAAGCGTCGGGCGACGTCGCGACCTGCGCGTTCGCGGCCCACACGTACGCCGACCACGCCCACCACACGAGCGCGAGCACGAGCATCGACCGGCCGAACCCGCGCCCAGGTGAGGTCGCGCCAGAGCAGCGTGGTCACCTGCGTGATCGCGAACACGAACACGAGGTCCCACAGCAGCTCGACCGGGCTGGTCCGGCGCTCCTCGAGCCCCTCGGACACCGCGCTCTCGACGGGTTCGTCCACCAGCTGAGTATCGCGAGGCGGCTCGCGCCGGCTCGCTTCCCATAGGGTTCACGATCGACAATGAAGCTCGGCGCCTACCTCGGCTACTGGATCCCCGGCCAGGATCCGGCCGAGCCAGCTCGCGTTCGTCCAGGAGGCCGAGCGCCTCGGGTACGACTCGGTCTGGGCGGCCGAGGCGTACGGGTCGGACGCCGCGACCGTGCTCGGCTGGCTCGCCGCGGGCACGACCAGGATCAAGCTCGGGTCGGCGATCTTCCAGATGCCGGCCCGCAGCGCGGCGATGACCGCGATGACCGCGGCGACGCTCGACCAGATCTCGGGCGGGCGGATGCTGCTCGGGATCGGCTCATCCGGGCCCCAGGTCGCCGAGGGCTGGCACGGGCAACGGTTCGGGCGCCAGCTCGCAGCGGACCCGCGACTACGTCGCCGTGCTCCGGCTCGCGCTCGCGCGCGAGCGGGTCGAGTACCACGGCGAGACGCTCGAGCTGCCGCTCCCCGACGGGCCGGGCAAGGCGCTCAAGCTGATGATCTCGCCGGTGCAGGAGCGGATCCCGATCTACCTGGCGGCGATCGGGCCGAAGAACACCGAGCTGGCCGGCGAGATCGCCGACGGCTGGATCCCGATCTTCTTCTCGCCCGAGCACGTCTCGCGAGGTCCGCAAGCTGCTCGAGACCGGCGCGCAGCGAGCCGGACGCTCGCTCGAGGGATTCGAGATGGCGCCGTCGGTCCAGACCTACGTCTCGGACGACCGTGAGGAAGCCCGCAACCGGATGCGCCCGATGCTCGCGCTGTACATCGGGGGGATGGGCTCGCGCAAGCAGAACTTCTACAACCAGCTGGTCCAGCGCTACGGCTTCGAGGACGCGGCGCGCAAGATCCAGGACCTGTACCTCGACGGCAAGAAGGACGAGGCCGCGGCGGCGCTCCCCGACGAGCTGATCGACCTGGTCACGCTGTGCGGACCGAAGGACCACGTGCGCGATCGCCTGGCCGCCTTCCGCGGAGCCGGCGTCGGCACGCTGACGATCAGCGCGATGGCGTTCACGGCCCGAGGAGCGGATCGAGCAGCTGCGGGCGGTCGCAGAGCTGGCGGCTTGACCCCGCCCGGCGGCCGGCTTCGCTTCTTCCTGGGCGCGTTCGGCGAGCCCGGCCACGCCTTCCCGATGCTGGCGCTGGGCGCGCAGCTGGCGGCGCGCGGGCACGAGGTGACGTACGAGACCTGGTCGCGCTGGCGCGAGCACGTCGAGGCGGCCGGCATGCGGTTCGTCCCGGCGCCCGAGTACCAGCTGTTCCCCGAGCCGGGAGCGCGCTTCGAGATGTACGAGGCGGTGGTCCGGGCCACCGGGCCGACGCGGCGAGCGGTCGCCGAGCTCCGCCCGGACGCGGTCGTGCACGACATCCTCACGTTGGCGCCGGCGATGGCCGGCGAGCTCGAGGGCATCCCGGTGGCGACGCTGATCCCGCACCTTTACCCGGCCGCGGCGCGCGGGCTTCCCGCCGTACGCGATCGGCGCTCGGCTGCCGCGGACGGCGCTTGGCCGCGGTTTGTGGGGAGCGCTCGACCGGCCCTTGCAAGCTGGGCTGCGGCGAGGCCGAGCGGATCTGAACGACGCCCGGGCGCGGCTCGGACTGCCACCGGTGGAGCGGCTCCACGGAGGGCTCAGCGAGCGCCTGTGCATGGTCGGGACGTTCCCTCAGCTCGAGTATCCGCGCTCCTGGCCTCCCGGCGTGCACGTCGTCGGGCCGCTGATGTGGGAGCCGCCGTTCGATGACGTCGACCGCGCCGCCGGGCGACGGCCCGCTCGTGCTCGTGGCGCCGTCGACCGCGCAGGATCCGGATCACCGGCTGCTCCGGGCCGCGCTCGCGGGCCTCGACGGCGAGCCCGTCCGCGTGCTCGCGACCTGGAACCGCCGGCCGCTGCCCGGGCCGGTGGACGTGCCGGCGAACGCCCGGCTCGTCGAGTGGATCTCGTACTCGAAGACGATGCCGCCGTGCGCGCTCGTGATCTGCCACGCCGGCCACGGGACGATGGCCCGCGCCCTGGCCTGCGGCTGCCCGGTGCTCGCGGTCCCGCACGTCGGCGACATGGCCGAGAACGCCGCTCGGGCGGACTGGGCCGGGGTCGGCGTCCGGCTTCCGTGGCGGCTGCTCGGGCCGGGCGCGCTACGGCTCGCGGTGCGGCGGGCGCTGTCTGAGCGCTCGCTGGCGGCGCGGCGCGCGGGAGCTCGCGGCGTGGGCGGCCGTTCACGACGGCGCCGCGCGGGCTGCCGACCTCGTCGAGGAGCTCGCCCTCGCTCGGGACGCGTCAGTCGCGGGTCGCGTGCCGGGCGAGCGCGCACGAACTCGATCAGCTCGCGGCGCGTCGCCCTCGACGACGTCCATCGGCTCGCCGGAGCAGCTGCACAGCTCGACCACCGCGCGCGCGTCGGTGACCTCGAGCGCTCGCCAGATCGCGCCGTGAAGCTCCCAGTCCTCGAGCTCTGCGACGGTCAGGCCGGACCTCATCGCACCACGCTGAGGCCGTAGCACCGCTGCACCTCGGGTTCGTACCGGACGTCGAGCTTCATCTGACCTCGTTACTGCGCGGTCGACCGGAACACAGCTCCGGGGGTGGGACTCGAACCCACAACATTTCGGTTAACAGCCGAACGCTCTGCCGATTGAGCTACCCCGGATCGATGCGGGCTCGTCCAGGGACGAGGAGGCCGAACTCTAGCGAGAACGGCGGCAGCCGCAGAACACCGCGCTAACGCGCCGACAACACGATGTTCGGGTGGCCCAATCATCCGGCAACCGCGGACAACGAAGCTGGTCGCGGATTCACCATGGCTTGACGCAGAGCCCGCTTGCGCCCCATAGCATCGGTGGTCCTTGACTGATCGATGGCTCAAGTGACGGCATGAGGCCTGGGGCGCGGACCGGTCGGCGCCGGGGCTGGCCACTCGGCGGCTGGCTGCTCGTGGCTGCGCTCTGCCGTCGCCGGCTGCGGCGGCGCGAGCCATCCCAGTCGTCAGCCGAGCATCGGCCTCGCTCACCGTGGGCTCGACCACGCTGACGACCACGACCGCGACGCTGACGCCGAATCCGCCCGGCGTCGGGATCCACAAGATCCGCCACGTGGTGATCATCATGCAGGAGAACCGGTCGTTTGACTCTTACTTCGGCACGTATCCGGGAGCGGATGGGATTCCGGGACTGGCCGGGAACCCAGGCACGGTGCCGTGTGCCCCGGATCCCGCCAAGGGGTCGTGCGTCCGACCGTTCCACGACCGCCACGACCGCAATCTTGGCGGCCCGCATTCCGCCGAGAACTCGGTCGACGACATCAACGACGGCAAGATGGACGGGTTCGTCCGCGAGCAGGAGGCCGGGCATGGCGCGGCTGCGCGGAGACATTCAACCCGGCCTGCGGCAACGCGGGCGGCACGCCGGACGTGATGGGCTACCACGACGGCGCGGACATCCCGAACTACTGGACGTACGCGCACGACTTCGTGCTCCAGGACCACATGTTCGAATCGGTGGCGTCGTGGAGCCTGCCCTCGCACCTGTACATGGTCTCGGAGTGGTCGGCCTACTGCTCGCTCCAGGCCGACCCTCAGAGCTGCCGGAGCGCGATCCAGAACCCACAGAACCCGCCCGACTTCGAGCGCAGGCTCGGGAATCCGATCCCGACGAACCCGAACTACGCCTGGACGGACCTGACCTACCTGCTCCACAAGGACGGCGTCAGCTGGGCCTACTACGTGTTCAAGGGGAGCGAGCCCGACTGCGACAACGACGCCGCGATGTCGTGCGCGCCGGTCGGACAGAGCGCGAGGACTCCCGGCATCTGGAACCCGCTGCCGTACTTCACCGACGTCCAGCAGGACGACCAGGTTCGGCAACATCCAGTCGCTCACGAACTTCTTCCAGGACGCCAAGTCGGGGAACCTGCCGGCGGTGTCGTGGGTCACGCCGAACGGGACGGTGTCCGAGCACCCGCCCGGGCTGGTCAGCGCCGGCCAGACCTACGTGACCGGCCTGATCAACGCGATCATGCAACAGCCCCGACTGGAGCAGCACGGCGATCTTCCTCACCTGGGACGACTGGGGCGGCTTCTACGACCACGTCGAACCCGCCGCGGGTCGACGACCTGGGCTACGGGCTGCGCGTCCCCGCTTTGGTGATCAGCCCGTACGCGCAGGCGCGGCTACATCGACCACCAGACGCTCAGCTTCGACGCGTACGTGAAGTTCATCGAGGACGACTTCCTCGGCGGACAGCGGCTCGACCCGAGGACCGACGGCCGCCCCGATCCTCGGCCCGACGTGCGCGAGAACGAGCCCGTGCTCGGAGACCTCCAGAAGGACTTCGACTTCAACCAGGCGCCGCTGGCGCCGGAGATCCTGCCAGTCGATCCGCAGACCGACCTGATCACGCCGGCGCACACCGCGCGAGGATCCGGCGCCGCCGGCCGCGCGCTCCGGCCAACGCGGTCTGAGGGATCTACGTCCATTCGAGATCGGCGTGGCGGCGAAATACCTCGGGATCACGCCGGCGCGACTGCGCACGGAGATCCGGTCCGGGAAGGCGCTTCGCGAGATCGCGCGCGAGTACGGCCGGACGTACGGCGAGGTTCGACGGGCGGTGCTGCGCCGCGGTCCGCGCGGAGCTTCCGGCGACGCTGCCCTGAGGGTTCCTCAATCGGCCCCCGCGGCGGGCATCACACTGCCCGCTCGAGCCGCGCCACGATCTGGCGAATCCCCTCGAGCACGGTCTCGCGCTCTCGCGCGAGCTCGCCGATCCCGGATGCTCCCTCGGCCCGGGCGCGACGAATCGCGCGCTCGAGCCGGGCGCGCTCGAGCACCAGGCGGGCGTGCTCGAGCTGATCGTCGCTGACCGAACCGGCCCGCCCGGCGCGCGCGACCAGGTCGGCCACGGTCCGCGCCAGCGCGTCGTCGTCGGGTGGAAGGTCGGCCAGCGGGGAATGCGTGCGGCCGGCGAGGTGGCGGGCGGCGCGGCGCATCAGCTCGCTCGTGATCAGCTGCTCGGGATCGATCTCGAACAGGGTGCGGGCGCCGGCGTCGGGAACAGCGACGCACAGCGCGAGGAACGCGCGCTCGGCGCGGACCGGATTGGTCGAGCGGCGCCGGCCCGTTCGTCGGCGTCGCGTCGCGCCCCCTCCGCGGCGCCGTTCTGCTGCGCGGCGCCCTCGATCAGCGATCCGAGCCTCGCCTCCGTGAGCTCCAGCCTGCCGGCGATTCGCCGCAGCAGCTCGTCGCCGAACAGACCCCTCCGCAGGTTCTTGAGCGCGGGCAGCAGCTGGCTGAACGCCAGCTCCCGGCCTTCGGCGCTGCGGGTGTCGTTGCGCTCGAGGATCCGCTCGACGTGGAAGGCGACGAACGGCACCGACGCGTCGACTCGCTCGCGCAGCGCGTCCGCGCCGGAGCGTTCGATCAGCTCGGCGGGATCGGTCCCCTCGGGCAGCGGCACCACCCGGAGCTCGAGATTTCGCTTGTCGGTGAGCTGGGCGGCGCGGAGCATCGCGTCCTGACCCGCGCGATCGGCGTCCAGACACAGCACGAGCACCTTGGCCAGGCGCTCGAGCTCTGAGATCTGCTCCTCGGTCAGCGCGGTCCCCATGATCCCGACCGCGTTGCCCGAGCCCGGCCTGATGGAGCGCGAGCACGTCGGTGTAGCCCTCGACCAGGATCACGCTGCCGACGCGGGTGGCGGCGGCCCGCGCGCGGTCGAGCCCGAACAGCACCGTGCGCTTGTGGTAGAGCTCGCCGTCGGCGGTGTTCAGGTACTTCGGCGCGTTGGTTCTCGCGCATCGCCCGCGCCCCGAACCCGACGACGTTTCCGCGGGCGTCGGTGGAGGGGAACATGATCCGCTCGCGGAACCGGTCGTAGATCTGGCCCGGGCGGTTCTGCGAGCGCTGCGAGAGGCCTACGGCGAGCAGCTCCTCGTCGCTGAAGCCCGCCCGGCGCGACGCGGTCAGGATCCGGTCCCACGGGCTCGGGGCGTAGCCGACGCGGAACTCGCGCAGCGTCTCCTCGCGCAGGCCGCGGCCGAGCAGGTATTCGCGCGCCGGCAAGGCCTCCCGGGCCTCCCACAGATACCGCGCGTAGTAGGCCGCCGCCCGCCCGAGCAGCGACTGCAGGCGCTCGCGCCGCTGGCGCCGCGACGCCGCCTTCGGATCCTCCTCCTCGGTCTCGAGCTCGACCCCGAACCGATCCGCGAGCGTCTGCAACGCCCCGGGGAAGTCGAGTCCCTCGGTCTCCATCACGAACGTGAACACGTCGCCCGAGGCCTGGCAGCCGAAGCAGTAGTAGACCTTCTCGATCGGGTTCACGCCGAACGACGGGGTGCGCTCGTCGTGGAACGGGCACCGCCCCACGTACTCGCTGGCGCCGGCGCGGCGGAGCTCGGTGTGGTCGCCGACGACCGCGAGCATGTCGACGGAATCGCGGACGCGATCGCGCGAGTCGGCCGTGAACCGGCTCACGACGCGAACGCCACCGGCACGGTCAGCTGCTCGAACGTGCGGATGCAGAACCGGTCGGTCATGCCGGCCAGGTAGTCGGTGACGCGGCGCGCGAGATCGCCCGGCGGGATCGAGTCGGGGATCTCCTCCGGGTGGGCGCAGTAGTGATCGAACAGCGAGCGCATGACCAGCCGGATCTTCGCGTGCTCGCGCGTCGCCTCGGGTCCGAGGTACACGCGCTCGAACATGAACGCGCGCAGTTCCGTCATCGCTCCGCCGATCGTCTCGCCCTGCACGATGTCGCCCGCGCGGTCTGACTCCTCGACGAGGTCGTGCACGAGCGTGTCGATCCGGCGTGGCCCGGTGTCGCCGAGGATCTCGATCGGGTCGTTGCGGGAGGTCATCCGGCGTCAGCAGGCCGGCGCGCAGCGAGTCGTCGATGTCGTGGTTGATGTACGCGACGCGATCCATCAGCCGGACGATCTTGCCCTCGAGCGTGGCCGGCTCGTCGGCGCGGCCCGAGTGGGAGACGATCCCGTCACGGACCGGCGCGGTCAGGTTCAGCCCCACGCCGTCGCGCTCGAGCGTGTCGACGACGCGCAGCGAGTGCTCGTGGTGCTTGAACGACAGCCCGAACCGCTCCACCAGGCACCGATCGAGCGCGTCCTCGCCGACGTGCCCGAACGGCGGATGCCCGAGGTCGTGCCCGAGGCCGATCGCCTCGACCAGGTCCTCGTTGAGCCGGAGCGCGCGGGCGACCGTGCGCGAGACCTGAGCGACCTCGAGCGTGTGCGTCAGCCGGGTGCGGTAGTGATCGCCCGCCGGCGACGACGAACACCTGGGTCTTGTGCTTGAGCCGCCGGAACGCCTTGCAATGCACGATCCGGTCCCGGTCGCGCTGGAACGGCGTGCGCAGGCCGCAGTCGGGCTCGGGGTGCAGCCGGCGGCGCCGGATACGAACGCGTCGCGAGCGGCGAGAGCTCGCGCTCCTCGCAGCGCCCGGATCCGCTCGGCGAACGCGGCCGCCACCGGACCCGAGGGGTGGTCGGTACTGGAGCTCACGAGTTGGTCGCTCATCTACGTCCGATTCTGACAGCGGGTCGTGCGCGGGGGCACGAGTTGTGACAAAGCCGTTTCCGGTCGGCGCGGGGTTCGCCGGCGGCGCGGGCGCCGACGCCGACAATTCCCCGCGGCGGCACGCATGCCGACGCGTACCAAAGCCCCGGCGCACCACGCCACACGGTGGGCTCCCCGGCTAGCGCCGGCCGACGAGCGGACGCAGCCGCACGTTCGCGTGGTGCTCGGCGGTCTCGGTGATCGCGCGCTCGGCCTGTGCGAGCGCGAACTCGGAGGCGTCCGGCGCCTGCGCGAGCGGCTGCCCGAGCGCGCCGACCATGAAGCTGTGTGACTCCTGTCCGAGCGGAAACGCGGCGGCCTCGCACGAGCCGCACACGATCCCGCCCGCGGCGGCGCGAAAAGCCCTGCAGATGCTCGGATTCGCCGCAACTCGCGCACGATCCCAGCTGCGGCAGGATGCCGGCGGCGAGCAGCAGCTTGAGGCGGAACGCGAGCCCGTTCGCCGGCCGCGCATGGGCGACGTCGAGGTCGAGCAGCGCGAGCTCGTTGGCGAGCAGGCGGAACACCTCGGGGTGCGGATCGGGGGTCTCGAACAGGCGCGCCACCGCGTCGCAGGCGCGCGCGGCGGCGTCGAGCGTCGCCGCGTGATCGCGCAGCGACGGGTGCGCCGCGACGGTGTCGACGCTCGTGACCGTGTGCAGGTCGCTGCGGCCCTCGTGCAGGATCACGCGGATGTGGAAGAACGGCTCGAGCCTCGCTCCGAACCGGCTGCGGGCCCGCCTCGCTCCCTTGGCGATCGCCGCCAGCCGACCGTACCCGGGCGTGTACAGGTGCAGGACCCGATCCGCCTCCCCGTACCGGATCGAGCGCAGCACGATCGCCTCGGTTTTCAGCGAGCCGGGCATCGCCCGTTACGAGCTATATTTTGTAAAGCTATGAGGCCGGTCACCTTGTACACCACCGACGCGTGTCCGTTCTGCACGAGAGCCAAGACCCTGCTCGCTAAGCGCGGCATCGAGTATGACGGAGATCAATCTGGCACGCGACCCGGACGGTCGGGCCGCAGCTGGTCGCGCGCACCGGGCATGTACACGTTCCCGCAGATCCTGATCGGCGAGGAGACGATCGGCGGCTTCAACGAGCTGCTCGCGGCCGATCGCGCCGGAACCCTCAGCGAGCTCTCGCGGCTTAGCGCACACCCGCGGCTTAGCGCACCGCCCGCGGCCGCGGCGCGGCGCCGCGGCTTGCGCTGGCAGTGCTCGCACACGTACGTCCCGCGACCGCCGACGACGATCTTGCGGATCGTGCGCCCGCACACCGGGCAGGGCTCGCCGGCGCGGCGGTGGACCAGGAACCGGTCCTGGAACGAGCCGCGGGCTCCGTCGACGTGGCGGAAGTCGTCGATCGACGCGCCCTTCGCCTCGATGCCGGCGCTGAGCGCGTCCTCGATCCCGTCCCGGACGCGTGCCCACTCGGCGCCGGTCAGACGGCCGGCGGGCCGCAGCGGATGGATCCGCGCGCGGAACAGCGCCTCGTCGGCATAGATGTTCCCGACGCCGGCGATCTGGCGCTGGTCGAGCACGAATGCCTTGATCGGGGCCGTCCGCGATCGCGCGAGCTCGCGCGAGATGCGCGGCGGTGAACTCCGGCGTGAGCGGCTCGATCCCGAGCCGCGCGGTTCAGGTACTCGTCGCGCGCCGCCTCGCCGTGGACCAGGTGCCCGGTGCCGAACCGCCGCGGGTCGACGTACACGAGCCGGTGGCCGTCGTCGAGCTCGAGCATCACGTGCGTGTGCGGCGGCGGGACGGCCGGGTCGAACAGCAGCGTCCCGGTCATGCGCAGGTGCTGGAGCAGGAACCGCTCGCCGGACAGCGACCAGATCAGGTACTTGCCGGCGCGGCCGATCCGCTCGACGAGCGCGCCTTGCAGCTCCGCCTCGACCGCCGCCGGCGGCTCCGGACGCGTCCACCTCGGATCGAGGATCTGGGCGTCGACGATCGTACGCCCCTCGAGGTGCGGCGCCAGCTGGCGGCGGATCGTCTCGACTTCCGGCAGCTCGGGCACGGTCGCTCGCGATCACGAACACTGGTGGCCTCCGGATCCGCAAGCCCTCGGCGGATTCTGGGTCGCGGTTCCTCGTCGTTCGCCGAACGCGGACGGATCAATCCTCTCCGTCCCAGTAGTCGAGCCGCTCGAGCCGCCCGATCAGGCCGATCCCGCGGAACGCGATCTTGTTCGAGCGGGGGTAGTAGCAGACGTCGGCGGGATGGCGCATCCCGTAGGCGAGGTAGGTGAGCCCGCGCGGCGCCGGCCCGGAACATGTGGGCGACCCCGGTCCCGGCCGGACGCGAGATCACGTGCCCGGGACGGACCGGCGTCTCCTCGTCGCCGAGCACGAGCACGCCGTCGCCGTCGAGGATCACGAAGATCTCCTCCTCGAGCGAGTGGCAGTGGGGCGGCGCCGACTCCTTGCCGGGTACGACCTCGACGTGCTGGATCCCGGTCTTGACCGACCCGGCGGCGCGGCCGAGGTTGCGCCGGGTCCGGACCACGCGGGTGCGCTCGACGGTGACCGCCTCGACGTCCTCCAGATTGACGATCGTGGGTGGCCGTGGCGCGGGCTCCGGTGGGAGCGCGGGCGGGCCGAGCTGGGACTCGAGCACGAACTGGGTCGCGACGCCGTCGATCGCGCCGGGCAGCGAGCCGACCATGCGGCTGCCGACGTACGACATCCCGAGGCGCGGGAAGCCGACGTTCTCGTCGTCGCTGCGCTCGCCGAAGGCCAGCACGTCGAGCGGCTCGAGCGCGTGCACGCGTGTGCGCGCCGCCGCCTGCCAGGTACACGATGCAGTCGCCGGCGCGGATCTCGGCGGCCTCGCCCGCCTGCCAGGAGAGCCCGCGCCCGCTGAGCACGTAGAAGATCTCCTCCTCGCGTCCGTGCTCGTGCGCCGGCGTCGACCAGCCGCCGGCCGGCAGCTCGATCCGGCGCACGCCGACGTTCACGCAGCCGGCCGCGGCCCCGACCATCGTCCAGCGGCCCTGCAGATGCCCGAGATCGTGCGGTCCCGCGCCGGCACTTCTTCGAGGTGTGCGATCCCCACGCCGGAGACTGTACGACTACGGGCGCCTCTAGGAGCGTTCGGGCGCGATCTGCGCCCTCGGGTGCGCCTCGAAATAGACGTCGCGCAGGCGCTCGGTCGAGAGGTGCGTGTAGATCTGGGTCGTGCCGATGTCCGCGTGGCCGAGCATCTCCTGCAGCGAGCGCAGATCGCACCCGCCCGTCAGCAGATGCGTGGCGAACGTGTGGCGCAGCGTGTGCGGGCTCATCCGGTGCTCGAGGCCGGCGGTCCGGGCGTGGCGGCGGACGATCTTGTACAGGCCCTGGCGCGTCAGCCCGCCGCCGCGGAGGTTCACGAACACGCGGCGCTCGGGGCGCAGTCCCACGAGCGCGGGGCGCCCCTTCTCGAGGTACGCCGCGAGCGCGTCGATCGCCTTGCCGCCGATCGGGACGATCCGCTCCTTCGAGCCCTTTCCGCGGGCTCTGAGGATGCCCGCCTCGAGATCGAGCTCGGACAGCTCGAGCCCGATCGCCTCGGACGCCCGCAGCCCGCACGCGTACATCGTCTCGAGCAGGGCGCGATCGCGGAGCGCGGCCGGGGTCGATCCGCGTCGGCTGCTCGAGCAGCCGACCGACCTCGTCGCGGCTCAGCACCTTCGGCAGGCGCGCTCGCGAGCGCGGGGCGCGCAGCTCGGAGGCGGGATCGTCGGTCGAGCACCTGCTCGCGGCGCAGGTGGCGATAGAACGAGCGCAGGCAAGCGATCTTGCGCTGGAGCGTCGCGGGCGCCGCGGCGGGTCGGTCGGGCGTACCGTTCGCGAACTCTGAGATGAACTCCATCAGGTCGACCGTCTTGACCTCGAGCGGATCGAGCTCGTGGCGGTCGAGGAACTCGCCGAACTGCTGGAGGTCGGACCGGTACGCCTCGAGCGTGTTGCGCGACAGGCCGCGCTCGAGCTCGAGGTGGCCGAGGAAGTCGAAGGTCAGATCGGTGATGCGGTGGGCGCCGTTCACCGTGTCGGTCGCCATGCCCCGGGTATTCGGGGCGGCTTGCGGTGCTCCTCCCGGCCCGCGCCTACGGCACGTGCTGGTACACGTACACCTCCGCGGTGTAGCCGAGCCGGATCGGTTGCTCCGCGACGGCCGCGACGGCCCGTAGTCGCTCGACCACCCGCTCGCGTTCGCCGTCGGGCAGGGCCGCGACGAAGCTGATCGAGCTGAACCGGTCGACGAACCCGTCGGCGTCGAGGACCTGCTCGAACGGGACCTGTCGCTGCGCCGCCGGCGCGAACAGCCCTCCGGACTCGAGCGGCTCGCGCCATTCGCCGCGGTGGTGGCTCGGCGTCCGCCGACGGTAGGGCGCCGATGATCGTCGTCGACCGCCTGGTGGATCGGCTGATCGAGCCGACGGCGGTTCCACAGCAGCGCAAGCCTGCCGTCCGGCCGCAGCACGCGATGGAACTCGGCGCCGGCCGCCGGGCCGTCGAACCAGTGAAACGCCGAGGCGACCGTGATCGCATCGACCGCGCCGTCCTCGATCGGGAGCGCTTCGGCGGTCCCGTCGAGCGCGCGGGCGTCGGGCACGACCCGCTCGAGCACGGCCCGCATCGCCGGGACCGGCTCGACCGCGACCACGGTCGGCGCCGCTCGCGCACGAGCTCGCGGGTCAGCTTCCCCGTGCCGGCGGCGACATCGAGCACGGTCCGTCCGGGGCCGAGCCCGAGCTCGTGCCAGAGCCACCGCACCGCCTCCGCCGGATAGCCCGGGCGTCCGCGCTCGTACGCGTCGGCGCCCTGCTGGAAGCCGCGCGCCGCCTCCTCGTTGATGCTCACGGCCGACCTCGCAGAGGCGGAACCGCGCCGCCGTCGTGTCGCGCCGCCAGCCACAGCAGCGCGATCAGCGACTTCGAGTCCTCGCACGCGTCGATCGCCTCGTCCAGCCTCTCGAGCGGCCACGGCACGATCTCGATCCGCTCGTCCTCGTCCCCTTCGGCCCCCGGGCTGTCCGCCAGCCCGGTCGCGACGAACAGCCAGACGCGCTCGTCGCTGAAGCCGGGGCTCGTGTAGAACGACGAACAGCTCCTCCCAATGCTCGGCTCGCTTGCCGATCTCCTCGGCGAGCTCGCGCTGGGCGGTGTCGAGCGGCGGCTCCCCGGGGACGTCGAGCTTGCCGGCGGGAATCTCGAGCGAGGCTGACGCTCCGATCACCTCGCGGGGCTGACGCGTCAGCCAGACGTGCTCGTCGTCGAGCGCGACGATCCCGACCGCGCCCGGGTGCCACACCTTGTCGCGCGTGACCTCGATGCCGTCGGCGTGCCGGTAGCGCTCGATCCCGGCGCGAACGACCCGGCCCTCCCACTTCACCTCGGCGCTCAGCCGCTCGGCCCGCGCTCACGTCGTCACCGTCTCGCCGCCGGCGAGCGCACGGCTCGCCTCGTCGACGACGGCGAGCGCGAGCTCGAACAGCCCCTCGAGCGCGTCGACGCTGATCCGCTCGGTCGGCTCGTGGTTGTGCTCGGTCCCGTCGGCCAGACACAGGCACGGAAACCCGGCGGCGCGCAACGTGTTCGCGTCGGACGCGCCGCCGGTGACGATGTGCGTCGGCTCGTAGCCGCACGCGCGGAGCGCCTGCTCGGCGACCGCGACCTCGACCGCTCGGGGCCGGATCCGGTAGCCCTCGAACCCGCGCTGCACGATCACGTCGAGGTCGCACTCGGCGGCGTCGGCGGCCTCCTGGAGGTGGTCGATCATCTCGGTCGCGACCGCCTCGGCGCGCTCGCGATCGAGGCTTCGGACCTCGGCCACGATCCGGCAGCGCTCGGGGATCACGTTGATCGCGGTCCCGCCCTCGATCGTGCCGACGTTCGCGGTGGTCTCGGCGTCGAGCCGGCCGAGCCGCATCGCGGCGATCGCGCTCGCGGCCGCGGCGATCGCGCTCCGGCCCACCTCGGGGCGAACGCCGGCGTGCGCGGCGCGTCCCCTGAGCTCGGCGTCGATCCGATGATGGGTCGGGGATGCCAGCACGATCTCGCCGATCGGCGTCGCGTGGTCGAACACGTACCCGAACCGGCTCTCGCAGCCGCCCGGCGTCGAACTCCTTGGACCCGCGCAGCGAGACCTCCTCGCAGATCGTGAACAGCAGCTCGAGGCCGACGTCGGGCGGCCCGGGCGCCGGCCGTGACGCGGCGGGCCAGCTCGAGGATCACCGCGACCGCCGACTTGTTGTCGGCGCCGAGGATCCCCTCGCCCGCGTTCTCCCAGCCGCCGTCGACGCGGACCGGCTCGACCGGCGCGGTCAGCGGCACCGTGTCCATGTGCGCGCACAGGAGGATGCTGTCGGCGCCCGCGCCCGGGATCCGCGCCAGCAGGTTGCCGGCGTCCGACCCGGCCCGCGTCGCCGGCGTCGTCCTTGTCGACCGACAGCCCCATTCCCCGGAGCTCCCGCGTGATCCAGTCCGCGCAGGTGCGCTCGCGCCCAGACGGGCTCTCGATCCGGCACAGCGCGACGAACGTCTCGTGGAGCCGCTCGCGCTCGGCGTCGGTGGTGCGCCTCACCTCGTGGCGGCGTGCGCCGCGGTGCCGTTGCCGTCCTTCGCGACGGCCACGGCCAGCCCGGCGTGCTCGAGCGCGGCCCCGACGAACTCGCGGAACAACGGCGCGGGCCGCTCCGGACGCGACTTGAACTCGGGGTGGTACTGCGAGGCGACGAAGAACGGATGCTGATCGACGGGCAGCTCGATCGCCTCGACGAGCCGCTCGTCGGGCGAGGTGCCCGAGCAGACCAGCCCGGCCGCCTCGAGCCGCCGGCGCAGGTGGTTGTTGACCTCATAACGGTGCCGGTGGCGCTCGTACACGACCGGCTCGGCGTACAGCTCGCGGATGCGGCGTGCCGGTGTGGAGCTTGACCGGGTCGGCGCCGAGGCGCATCGTCCCGCCCATGTCCGCGATCTCCTTCTGCTCGGGGAGCAGGTCGATCACCGGGAACGGCGTCTCGAGGTCGAACTCGGTCGAGTTGGCGCCCTCCATCCCGGCGACGTGGCGTGCGAACTCGCAGACCGCGAGCTGCATGCCCAGGCAGATGCCGAGGTACGGGATCTTCTTCTCGCGAGCGATCTGGGCCGCCTGGATCTTGCCCTCGATCCCCCGGCCTCCGAAGCCGCCCGGGATCAGGATCCCGCTCGCCTTCTCCAGGCGCGCCGCGACGGCCGGGTCGCCCACCTCCTCGGAGTCGACCCAGTCGACCTCGACCTTGGCGCCGTGGTGCGTGCCGGCGTGGCGGAGCGCCTCGACGACCGACAGGTAGGCGTCCTCGAGCCGAACGTACTTGCCGACGAGCGCGATCCGGACGCTCTCGGTGGCCTCGCTCGAGCGGCGGGTGATCTCCTCCCAGTCGCTCAGGTCGGGCTCGGGCGCCTCGATCCCGAAGTGCTCGGCGAGCACGAAGTCGTCGACGCCCTCGTTGCGGAACACGAGCGGCACCTGGTAGATGTCGGGTACGTCGAACGCGGACACGACCGCCTCGACGGGCAGGCTCGCGAACAGCGCGATCTTTCGCCTGATGTCGTCGCCGAGCTGCGACTCCGAGCGGGCAGATGACCATGTCCGGCGCGATACCGATGCGCCGCAGCTCGTTGACCGAGTGCTGGGTCGGCTTGGTCTTCAGCTCGCCGGCGTGCCCGATGTACGGGACCAGCGTCAGGTGGATGAACATGCAGCGCCGCCGGCCGACGTCGACCGGGAACTGCCGGATCGCCTCGAGGAACGGCAGCGACTCGATGTCGCCGACCGTGCCGCCGATCTCGGTGATCACGAAGTCGACGTCGGTCGCCTCGGCCATCAGCTTGATCCGTTGCTTGATCTCGTCGGTGATGTGCGGGACGACCTGGACGGTGGCGCCGAGGTAGTCGCCACGCCGCTCGCGCCGGATCACCGTGTTGTAGATGCCGCCCGCGGTGACGTTCGACGCCCGGCTCGTGTTGGCGTCCGTGAACCGCTCGTAGTGGCCGAGGTCGAGGTCGGTCTCGGCGCCGTCCTCGGTCACGAACACCTCGCCGTGCTGGTAGGGCGACATCGTGCCCGGGTCGACGTTGATGTACGGATCGAACTTCTGGAGCTGGACGTCCAGCCCGCGCGCCACCAGCAGCCGGCCGATCGATGCGGCGGCGATTCCCTTGCCGAGCGAGGACACGACCCCGCCGGTTATGAAGATGAAACGCGTCTCGCCTGAGGGCATCGATCAGCCACCGAGTGTAGTGCGACTTGAACGATTTGACGGTAGCGGCCCGCTCGGACGCTCACGCCGCACGCAGGAGCTGCCTGGCGTGGCGACTCGCGGCGCGGTCGCCCTCGGCCGCGCCCAGCATCCGCACGAGCTCGCCGACGACCTGATCGCCGTCGAGCGCGGCGACGGTCGTCCGCGCCGGGACCGTGCTCGAGTCCTTGGCGATCGTGAAGTGGCGAGCGGCCATCGCGGCCACCTGGGGCAGGTGCGTGATGCACAGGATCTGACGCCCCTCGGCCAGGGCCCGCAGGTGCTCGCCGACCGCGCGGGCCGTATGCCCGCCGATCCCGGCGTCGATCTCGTCGAACACGAGCAGCGGCCCGCCACCGATCGGCGCCGGGCCCCCGGCCGCGCTGGAGCCGTGCGCCACGCTCAGGATCGCCAGCATCACCCGCGACAGCTCTCCACCCGACGCGATCTCGCGGAGCGGACCCGCCGGCACGCCGGGGTTCGGCGCGATCACGAGCTCTACCGTGTCGGCTCCGCGCGGGCCGCATCCCTCCTCGCGCGGCCTGACCTCGACCTCGAACTCGGCGTCGGGCATCGCCAGCTCGGCCAGCCTCGCGCGCACCTCCGCCGCGAGCGCCGGCGCCGTCCGCCGCCGGCGCTCTGACAGCTCGCCCGCGAGCCCGTCGAGCTCGGACCTCGCCGCCGAGAGCTCGGCGTCGACTTCGGACAGGGCGATCTCGGCCCGTTCGAGCTCCTCGCGCCTGGCCCGGCATCGCTCGGCGTGAGACGAGCACGTCGGCGACCGAGCCTCCGTGCTTTCGCTCGAGGCGCGCAAACTGACCGAGCCGCTCCTCGACCTCCTCGAGCCGCCCCGGAGACGCCTCGAGCTCCAGCGAGTACGAACGCAACGCCGCGCTTAGCGTCCTGCGCCTCGTGTCCGAGCGCCTGGGCGCGCTCGGACAGCCCGGCGAGCTCGGGATCGATCCCGGCGGCGACCTGGAGCTGTCCGGCTGCGTGGGCGAGCAGCTCGGCCGCGCCGCCGACGCCGTCGTCGGGCGAGATCGCCTCGGCCGCGCCGGCCGCCGCGCTCCGCAGCGTCTCCAGATGCCTCAGCCGATCACGCTCGACCGCCGAGCTCCTCGGCCTCGCCCTCGGTCGGGGCGACGCTCTCGATCTCCTCGAGCTCGAACGCGAGCAGGTCGAGCTCGCGCTCCCGGCCGGCGGCGAGCTCGCGCAGCTCTGCCTCTCTGGCCTCGATCTCCCGCACCCGCCCGTACGCCTCGCCGATCCGCTCGCGCACCGCCGCGTGGTCAGGGCCGCAGTGCGCGTCGAGCACGTCGAGCTGCACCGTCGAGAGCATCAGCTTGCGGTGCTCGTGCTGCCCGTAGAACGCGAGCAGCGCGCTGCCGAGCTCTCGCAGATCGGCCACGGTCGCCGACCTGCCGCATACGTACGCCCGCGTCCGGCCGTCGGGCCACACCCGCCGCGCGAGCACGATCTCGTCGGCTCCAGTGGGCAGGACCTCGGCGCCGGCGAGCGAGGCGGGCAGCGTGAACACGCCCTCGACGTACGCCTCGGCGGCGCCGCCGCGCACGATCCCGCTGCCGGCGCGCCCGCCGAGCAGCAGGTCGAGCGAATGCGCGAGCATCGTCTTCCCGGCGCCCGTCTCGCCGGTCACGACGTTCAGCCCAGGCGCGAGGCGCAGCTCGGCTCGATCAATCAGCAGCAGGTTCTCGACGCGCAGCTCTTGCAGCATCGGCGACGGTCTACCAGGAGGACCCGACAGATCGACCACGCGACGCCGTCGAGCGCCCACCGGGTCACGCTAGATCCGGCTGATGCCGGGCGGCTGAGATACGGTAACGGCCCGCACCACCTACAGGAGGAGAGCGATGGTCACCAGCGGGTCCCAGCTCGAGCGGCGCCACATCACCACCGGCCCGCCCGACCTCGACGTCTCCGGCCTCAAGCGTGCACTGACACAGGCCGTCTCCGGAGAGGTTCGCTTCGACGCGGGCACGCGCGCGATGTACGCGAACGACTTCTCGATCTACCGGGCGGTGCCGATCGGCGTCGTGATCCCCAAGGGCCCGGAGGACGTGATCGCAGCGGTCGCGATCTGCCGGGATCACCAAGCGCCGGTCCTCCCGCGCGGGTGCGGCACGGCGCCGAGCGGCCAGACCACGAACGTGGCGGTCGTGTTCGACTACTCGAAGTACTACAACGAGATCGTCGACCTCGACCCCGAGGGCCGGCGCGCCGTGGTCCAGCCCGGCGTGATCTGCGACCAGCTCCGCAACGCGGCCGAGGAGTTCAACCTCACCTACGGCCCCGATCCGGCGACCCACGAGTACTGCACGTTCGGCGGCATGCTCGGGAACAACTCGTGCGGCACGCATTCGCTGATGGCGGGCAAGACGAGCGACAACGTGCTCGAGCTCGACGTCGTGCTGTACGACGGGACGCGCCTCACGGTAGGCCCGACGACCGACGAGGAGCTCGAGCGGATCATCGCGGCCGGAGGGCGGCGCGGCGAGATCTATCAGCAGCTCCGCGATCTCAGAGACCGGGTCGCCGACCGGGTCCGCGCCGAATATCCCGACATCCCCCGCCGCGTGTCCGGCTACAACCTCGACGAGCTCCTGCCCGAGAACGGGTTCAACGTCGCCCGCGCGCTCGTCGGGTCGGAGGGAACGTGCGCGAACGTGCTGCACGCGACCGTCCGCCTCGTCCCGAGCCCGCAGCACCGACGCACGCTGCTGCTCGGCTACCCGGACGTGTTCCGGGCGGCCGACCACGTCCCGGTGATCCTGGAGCGCTGCAAGCCGATCGGGCTCGAGGGGTTCGACGACCAGCTGATCAAGAACATGATCGCCAAGGGCCGGCTCGCCGCCGAGCGGACGGTGCTGCCCGACGGGCGGGCGTGGCTGTACGTCGAGTTCGGCCAGGACGATCCCGACGCGGCGACGGCCGAGGCGCGCGAGGCGCTCGAGGCGCTCGCCGACGGCCCCCAGATCGACGCCGCGCTGGTCATCGACAAGGTCGATCAGATCAGCGCCTGGAAGGTCCGCGAGAGCGCGGTCGGCGACAGCCGGGCGCCCGGGCTACATGGACGCCGAGGGCAACTGGGAGGACGCCGCCGTCCATCCGGACAAGCTCGGCGCGTACCTGCGCGACTTCCAGAAGATCCTCGACGACCACGGCTACCGCTGCGTCTACTACGGCCACTTCGGCCAGGGCTGCGTCCACACCCGCATGGACTTCGACCTCAAGTCCGCGGCCGGCGTCAAGACGTTCCGGTCGTTCATGGAGAAGTGCGCGGACCTCGTCGTCGCCTACGGCGGCTCGCTCGCCGGCGAGTACGGCGAGGGGCACGGCCGCGCCGAGTTGCTGCCGAAGATGTTCGGCCCCGAGCTGATGCAAGCCTTCAACGACTTCAAGCGGATCTGGGACCCCGAGTGGAAGATGAACCCGAACCGGCTGATCGGCGACGTCAAGCTCGACGAGGGCCTCCGGCTCGGCCCGGACTACCGACCCCCGCAACTCAAGACCCACTTCGCCTATCCCGACGACGGCGGCTCGTTCGCGACCGCGATCGAGCGCTGCTTCGGGATGGCCAAGTGCCGGAACCTCGGCAGCCTGACGATGTGCCCGAGCTTCCACGCCACTCGCGAGGAGCGCCACTCGACGCGCGGCCGCTCCCGCCTGCTGTTCGAGATGCTGAAAGGCGATCCGATCACCGACGGCTGGCGCGACGAGGCCGTCAAGGAGTCGCTCGACCTGTGCCTGTCGTGCAAGGGCTGCACCGGCGACTGCCCGGTCCAGGTCGACATCCCGACCTACAAGGCCGAGTTCCTCGCTCACTACTACGCCAAGCGCCGGCGCCCGCTCCATCACTACGTGCTCGGGCTGCTGCCGTGGTGGGGTCAGGTCGCCGCCCGCGCGCCGCGGCTCGTCAACGGCGCTCAGTCACTCGCCCGCCGATCGCCCAGCCGACCAAGCGGCTGCTCGGGATCGCCGAGGAGCGCGAGATCCCGAAGTTCGCACGCCAGACCTTCCGCAGCTGGTTCGCCGACCGAAGCGACGCCGCGAGCGCGGACGCCGCCCACGCGCCGACGCACGGACGGCCGCCAGCGGGTCGTGCTGTGGCCCGACACGTTCACCGACCTGTTCGAGCCCGCACGCCGGCATGGCGGCGGTCGACGTGCTCGAGGCGGCCGGGTTCGCCGTCGAGATCCCGCGCAGGCGCCTGTGCTGCGGGCGCCCGCTGTACGACTTCGGCATGCTCAGCCTCGCCAAGCGGACGCTCCGAAGACGTCCTCGACGGGCTGTCCGAGCCGATCGAGTCCGGCGTCCCGGTGCTCGTGCTCGAGCCGAGCTGCGCGTCGGTGTTCCGCGACGAGCTCCGGAAGCTGATGCCTCACGACGAGCACGCCCGCCGGCTCGTGGCGCCAGACCGTCGTGCTCGACGAGCTGCTCGAGCGCTACGCCCCCGACTGGAACCCGCCCCGGATCGACCGCCGTGCGCTGATCCACGGCCACTGCCACCACAAAGCGGTGCTCGGGTCGAACCCCGGGCGCGATCTGCTCCGACGCGCCGGCGTCGAGGCCGACATGACGAAGGCGGGGTGCTGCGGGATGGCCGGGTCGTTCGGCTACGGCGCAGGCGAGCAGTACGAGGTCTCGATGCGGATCGGAGAGCAGTTCCTGCTCCCCGCGGTGCGGGCCGAAAACGCCGACACGCTGCTCGTCGCCGACGGGTTCTCGTGCCGGACGCAGATCACCGCCGGCACCGGCCGCCGCGCGCTCCACACGGCCGAAGTGCTCAAACTGGGCCTGCGCCCGGACACGCGGGGAACTTCGCGTTAGGGGGGCTGCCCGACGCGCGGCACTCGCGCCCGATACCGTCCGCCTGCCGGACCGGACCGGGTGCGCGCGGGGCCGCGGGTGGGTGGGCAGCCGAGCTCAACGCATCGATGAGAGCCGGCCGAACTTCTCGCGCAAGCGGTGGTAGAAGTTCGCGCCCGGGACCTGCGCCAGCGCACCCTGGCCGTCGACGAACCGCGCCTCGATGTCCTCGCCGGGCGGCAGCGTGCAGACCGGCCGACCGTCGACCGTGACGTCGACCGACTCCTCCCGCGAGCGGTTCAGCACGGTCAGCACGTCGGTCGGGGCCACGACCAGCGCCCGCGCGGTCAGTGAGTGCGGCGCGATGAACGAGACCACGAAGCCCGCGACGCCCCAGGCCATCACCGGGCCGCCGTTCGCGAGGTTGTAGCCAGTCGACCCGGCCGGCGTCGCCACCGCCAACCCGTCACAGCGGACTCGGCCGATCTCGTCGGCGCCAACCGCGTAGGCGAGATCGGCGACGCGGTTGCCGGGCTGGCGGTGGATCGAGACGTCATTGATCGCGAGCCAATCGCCGCTGTGCCCCGACAGCGCGATACCAGGTAGCGAGAGCACCTCGTAGTAGCCACCGAATGCGCGCTCGAACCCGGTCCGAGCCTCGTCGCGGTCGACGGTGGCGAGGAACCCGATCTCCCCGAAGTTCACGGCGAACACCGGCACGCCCGTCCCGGCGTACTTGCGCAGAGCGGTCAGGATCGTGCCGTCGCCGCCGAGCGCGAAGCAGATGTCGACCTCGAGCGGACCCTCGACGTCGACCTCGAGTCCCTCGGCGTGCTCGAGCCGGTGCTTGCGGGTCTCCTCGGGATCGACGAACAGCGTCGCGTCGGCCGCGCGCGCGATCTCGATCAGCGCGTCGATCGCCGGCCTGGTCTCCGACGGCCGGCGGTGAGTCAGCACCGTGGCCGTCCGGACCGGATTCAAGGCTCGACCTCGCGAGCCGCCGCCTCCAGATCCAGCGATGCCCCCCGGGCGCCCTCGGCGAGCCACACGAACGACTCGAGGTTGCCCTTCGGCCCCGGCAGCCCCGAGCTCGCAAACCCGAGCACCGCGCAGCCCAGCCCCCCGGCGGCCTTCCCCACGTCCACTAGCGTGCGCCGGCGGGCACCGGCGTCCCGCACAACGCCCCCCTTGCCGACAAGCGCCCGCCCGACCTCGAACTGCGGTTTGACCAGCGCCAGGCAGTCGAACCGCGCCGCCGCGCACGCGAGCACCGCCGGCAGCACCTTTGCGAGCGAGATGAACGAGACGTCGATCACGATCAGGTCGGGGGCGTACGGAAGCTGATCGGGAGCCAGCGAACGCGCATTGCACCGCTCGATCACCGTCACCCGCGAGTCGGACCGCAGCTTCCAGTCGAGCTCCCCGTACGCGACGTCGACCGCGACCACGTGGGCCGCCCCGGCCTGGAGCAGGCAGTCGGTGAACCCGCCGGTCGATGCGCCGACATCCAGCGCCCGGCGCCCACCAACCTCCAGGCCCAACGCGTCCAAAGCGTTTCGCAGCTTCACACCCCCGCGCGAGACGAACGGAGGCCGCTTTACGACCTCGAGTTCGACCTCGTCTGACACGAGCTGGCCGGGCTTCTCCGCCCGCCGGCGATCGGGCAGGAGCAAGACGTCGCCGGCGAGCACCGACGCCGCCGCCGCGGACCGGGACGGGAACATGCCTCGCTGGGACAACAGCGTGTCGATCCGAACGCGCCTCACTGAACGCGAAACGGTACGGGATCGGTCAGGCGGCCAGCGACGAAACGGTCTCAACCGAGCAGTTGATGGACCGCGCGGCGCTTGCCTAAACGATAGGCACGCTGCTGTATTCGACGACCGCGGACTCGATCCGCTCGGCGATGCGCGCGCCGGTGAAGCCGACCTCTTCGTGGAGGAGCTTCGGCGCGCCGTGCGTGACGTACCGGTCGGGGAGCCCGACGCGGAGGATGCGAGCCCCTCCGGCGGCCACGCCGGCGTCCGAGAGGCTCTCCCACACGGCGGATCCGAACCCGCCGGCCAGGACGCCTTCCTCGACCGTCACGAGCAGCTCGTGCTCGGCGGCCAGCTGCGCGGCCAGGCCGACGTCGATCGGCTTGGCGAAGCGCGCGTCGGCGACGGTCACCGACAGCCCGTGCTCGACCAGGATGTCGGCGGCCTCGAGCGCCTTGCCGACGCCCGAGCCGTACCCGAGCAGTGCCACCCGCTCGCCCTCGCGGAGGATCTCGCCGGTCCCGATCTCGATCGCCTCGGGCCGCGCCGGCAGGGGCACCCCAACGCCCTCGCCGCGCGGATAGCGCAGCGCGATCGGCCCGTCGTCGTACATGAGCGCGGTGCGGAGCATGTGCACGAGCATCGCCTCGTCGCGCGGCGCCATCAGCACGATGTTCGGCAGGCAGCGCAGGTACGCGATATCGAACGCGCCGTGGTGCGTGGGTCCGTCGTCGCCGACCAGGCCCGCACGGTCCATCGCGAAGACCACATTCAGCTTCTGCAGGCAGACGTCGTGGACGATCTGGTCGTACGCGCGCTGGAGGAACGTCGAGTAGATCGCGGCAACCGGCTTGCACCCTTGGAGCGCGAGGCCTGCGGCGAACAGGACCGCCTGCTGCTCGGCGATGCCGACGTCGAAGTACCGCTCGGGAAGCTCGCGCTGGAGGATGTTGAGCCCCGTGCCCGAGTTCATCGCGGCCGTGATCCCGATCACGCGCTCGTCGCGCCGGCATTCGTCCACGAGCGCGTTGCCGAACACCGCCGTGTATTGAGGCGGGCCCGCCCTCCCCGGAGCGGGCTTGCTCGCGACGGCGGGGACGCCGTTCGCGATCGAGTTCGGCTTGGCGGCGTGCCACTTCTCCATGCCCTCCAGCCCGCCCTCCTCGGCGGGCGCGAAGCCCTTGCCCTTGACCGTCGCGCAGTGGATGACCACCGGCCGCTGGGCGATCAGCGCCTCGCGCAGCGCGCGCCTGACCGCGCGCACGTCGTGGCCGTCGATCACGCCGATGTAGACGAAATCGAGCTCCTCCCACCACAGCCCCGGAGCCCAGAACGCCTTGATCGACTCCTTCACGTGCGGGCCGAACCGCTCGAACGCGGCGCCGATGCCGGCCGGAAGCTTCGTCAGGCCCTCCTCGAACCCCTCGCGCGCCCGCCACAGCTTCGGGTTCAGTCGGACGCGGTTGAACTGGCGCGAGAGCGCGCCGACGTTCGGCGCGATCGACATCCCGTTGTCGTTGAGCACGACCACGATCGGGGTGCCCTCGCCGCCGGCCTGGTGGACGGCCTCGAACGCGACTCCGCCGGTCAGCGCCCCGTCGCCGACGACCGCGACCACGTGCCCGTCCTCGCCGGCGCCGTGCCGCATGGCCTCCTTGATCCCGACCGCGTACCCGATCGCGGTCGAGGCGTGGCCGGCGCCCATCACGTCATGCTCTGACTCGGCGATCGAGCAGAACGGCGCGAGTCCGCGGTACTTGCGGATCGTATGCAGCTGGTCGCGGCGCCCGGTCAGGATCTTGTGCGGATACGCCTGATGGCCGACGTCCCAGAGAATCTTGTCGCGCGGGGAGTCGAGCATCGAGTGGAGCGATACCGCGATCTCGCACGCCCCGAGGTTGGCGCCGAAGTGGCCGCCGATCTCGCCGACGGTGTCGATGATGTGCTCGCGGACCTCTTGCGCGACTTGCTGGAGCTCGTCGTCGCTGAGTCCGTGGAGATCCTGCGGTTTGTCGATTCGGTCCAGTATTCGGGTCATCAGAAGGAGCGGGTCGCGATGAAGTCGGTGATCTGTCGCAGCTCGCTTGTATCGGATCCCGCCCGCCCGGCCTCGGACAGCGCGGCGAGCGCCCGGCGATGCGAGTCGCCGGCCAGGTCGCGCGCCCCCGCGAGCCCGAACTCGCTCACGTAGGTGCGCTTGCCGAGCCGCTCGTCGCTGCCCTGGTGCTTGCCCAGCGTCTCCTCGGATCCGGTCACGTCGAGAATGTCGTCCACGATCTGGAAAAGCACCCCGAGCTCCCTCGCAAAGACGCTGAAGCTGGACATTCTGTCAGGTTCCTCGACTCCGGCCAGCAACAGCACGCATTCGATGCTCGCCGCGATCAGCTGCCCGGTCTTCAGCTCGTGCAGCCGGCGCAGTCCCGCGGGCCCGGCCGGGGCCGTCCCGGCGACGTCGACGTACTGGCCCGCGACCATCCCCTGTGCCCCGGTGGCGCGAGCGCGAGCTCGCGGGCGGCGGCGAGCAGCCGCGCCGGCTCCGCCTCCTGCTTTGAGAGCAGCAGCACGAACGCCTCCGCGTACAGCCCGTCCCCGGCCAGGATCGCGACGTCCTCGCCGAACGCGACGTGACACGTGGGCCGGCCGCGGCGCAGGTCGTCGTCGTCCATCGCGGGCAGGTCGTCGTGGATCAGCGAGTACGTGTGGATCAGCTCGATCGCCACCGCGAGCGGAAGCACCCATTCCGGGTCCCGGCCGATCGCCGACGCGGTCGCGAGCGCGAGCACCGGCCGGATCCGCTTCCCGCCCGCCAGCAGCGAGTAGCGCATCGCCTGGTCGAGCCCCTCGGACGCCGGCTCGGTCGCGAACCGCAGCGACTCGAGATAGCGCTCGACCTGGGACCGGAGGTGGTCGGGGTACGCCGACGCCGGCGCCGAGGCTGGCACCGGGTTCTGGCCGCTCGCCGTCGGGAGCCTCGCCGTCGGGGGCACTACGACGCCGGCAGCGGGAGCTGGCCGGGCAGGTCCGGAAGCGGCTCGAGTGCCGCCCGGGTCCGCTCGTCGACTCGAGAGCTGGCCTCGCTGGCCAGCCGCGCGCATTCCTCGATCAGCAAGAGCGCGATGTCAATCTCGACGTCCGGCGAGCGGAGCTGCTTCCGCCGCCTCCTCGAGCCGCGCACTCAGCTCGGTCAGGGGATCGTTCACGCCCGCAAGCGTAGCGGGCCGGCGCCTGAGAGCCCCCGCACGGCGTCACTCCGGGGCGTCGAGCGCCTCGTTCACGAGCTCGTCCGCGCGGGCGTTCTCAGCCCGCGGGACGCTGCGGATCCGCCACCGGTCGAACTCGCGCAGAGCCGCCATCGCGTCGGCGTGGAGCGGCTTCATCGCGGGGTGCTTGACCTTGTAGGCGCCGGTGACCTGCTTGGCGACGAGCTCCGAGTCGTTCACGATCTCGACCTCGCGGGCATCGAGTGCCCGGGCCCGATCGAGCCCGCGCAGCAACGCTCTGTACTCGGCCACGTTGTTGGTGGCGACGCCGATCCGCTCGCCGAGCTCGTCGAGCACGTCGCCATCCGGCGTCGAGATCACGACTCCGATCGCGGCCGGTCCGGGGTTGCCGCGCGCGCCGCCGTCGACGTGCACGACGACCTTCAAGCGCGACCCCGCGGGGGGGCGATCAATCTGTTGCCAGCTCGGGGAGCTCGCCGGTGACGCGCGGGCGACGGCGATCGCGGACCTCGCGACTGCCGCCTCCGGACGAGCTCCGTCCACGCCGCGAGGTCTTACGCCGGTCGACGATCACCTCGACGTTGGGATCGTCGGCGTAGTAGTTCTCGAGCTTGTCCAGCAACTCGTCGGCGAGCTGCCTCTGGGACGACGCAGTAGATCACGTCCCCGATGCTAGAGGAGATCTCTGAAGACCCCCATCGAACCTTTGTCCAGTCCCGCTGGGCGGTCAGACGGGCTCTAAGCGCTTCTTGGCCCTCAAGCGGGGCCGAGCGCCCCGTGCTCGTCGTAGGAGGCGTTGGGCTGCGCTCCTGCGGTTCGAGCTCGTCGAGCTCGTAACCCTGGGCCGCGACCCGCACGACCGGGACCTCGTCGGAGAGGTCGACCTCGTACCGATACCAGCACAGCTCCCACGAGGCCACGATGTCCACCAGGCTCGAATGCTCCACATTCGGGTGAATCGCGACGGTCGGCTCGCCGAGCGACCGCGCCACCCCGGCTACGGTCCGGCGGTGCTCGGAGTTGTTGAACACCGCGATCGCCGAGGCGATCTTCTGCCCGGCGCCCATCGGGACCGCCCGCACGTGACGCGGCTCGCGGGCGGGCTCCCGGGTGCGCCTGCGCGGGGCCGGCGCCGGGGGCGGCGGGGCCGGGCGGCCCGGCTCGGGTCGGAAATCGGGCTCGGTGTCCTCGGGGAGCGGCGCCTCGCCGCGGGGCCTCGCGACGCCGCCGCAGGCGGCTCAGCAACGAGCCGCGCCGGTTGGACGCCGACTCGTTCCCGTCGTATTCGGGCACGGTTCCCTCGCGCAGCCAACCCTCGTGCAGCGCCCGCGACTTGCACAGCTCGCACACCGAGCGCCGCACGCCGCCGTCGATGTAGACCTCGGCTCGCTCTCCGCGCAGCAGCGTCCGCCCGCACACATCGCAGATCGTGTGATGCGGTCGACGGCCGGATGTCCTTCGTGATCGCCACGGGGAGACGAATATAACGGGAGCGCGCGCTCGGAACCTGATACCGGGCTTACGGACAGCCTCACGCCTTGACTGCCTCCTTCTCCGCGCGCGCCTCGTCGACGACCTTGCCGGCCAGGTGCCCGGGCACCTCCTCGTAGCGCAGGAACTCCATCGTGAACTCGCCCTGGCCGCCGGTGATCGAGCGCAGATCCGGCGCGTAGGAGAGCATCTCGGCCATCGGCACCTCGGCCTTGACCTCGGTCATGCCCGCGCCGACCGGCTCCATCCCGAGCGGGCGCCCCCGCCGGGAGTTCAGATCGCCGATCACGTCGCCCGACGGTGTCCTCGGGCACGGCGACCGTGACCAGCATGATCGGCTCGAGCAGCACCGGACCGGCCTGCTCCATCGCCTGCTTCATCGCGAGCGAGCCGGCCAGCCTGAACGCCATCTCGGATGAGTCGACCGTGTGGTAGGAGCCGTCGTACAGGCGCACGCGCACGTCCTTGACCGGGATAGCCGGCGACCACGCCCGACTGCATCGCGTCCTGGACTCCCTTCTCGACCGCCGGGATGAAGCCCGTTGGGATCACGCCGCCCTTGATCGCGTTGACGAACTCGAACCCGGTCCCCGGCTCGAGCGGCTCGATTTCGATGTGGCAATCGCCGAACTGACCGCGGCCGCCGGTCTGCTTCTTGTGGCGCCCGTGGGCCTTGGCGCCGTTGCGGATCGTCTCCTGGTAGGGCACGTGCGGCGGGTTGCAGGTTGACCTCGGCGCCGAAACGCGACTTCAGTCGCTCGCACGATCACCTCGACGTGGACCTGGGAAAGGCCGGCGACGATCTGCTCGCCGGTCTGATCGTCGCGGTGCAGGTCGATCGTCGGGTCCTCCTCCTGGAGGCGGCGCAGCGCGGTGAACACCTTCTCCTCGTCGCCCTTGCTCTCGGCCCCGCCTCGACCGCGAACGCCATCACCGGCGCCGGCAGCTTGATGCTCGGCATCTCGATCGGCTCGTCGCGAGAGGCCAGCCAGTCGCCGGCCTTGGTCTCCTTGAGCTTCGCCACCGCGCCGATGTCGCCGGGGCCGAAGTCGTTGGCGTGGCCGGTCTGAGTCCCCTCGAACGTCAGCAGCTGGCCGATCCGCTCCTTCGTGTGGGTGCGGGTGTTCAGCACCTGCGAGTCCTGCTTGACCACGCCCTGGTAGACCCGGAACATGTTGATCCGGCCGGCGAACGGGTCCGCGCGGGTCTTGAACACGTAGGCGAACATCTCCTTGTCCTCGACCGGCTCGAGCGTGACCTCGCCGATCTCGAGCCCGCCGTGCTTGACCGGCGAGGGAAGGTCGTCGACGATCGCGTCGAGCAGGCGGTTCGTGCCGAGATTGCGCGTCGCGACGCCACACGTGACCGGGAACAGCGCGCCGTGGTTCGTGCCGTCCTTGAGCGCGGTGACGATCTCCTCGTGGGAGATCTCCTCGCCCTCGAGATAGCGCTCCATCAGCGCGTCGGAGTTCTCGGCGACCTCGTCCATCAGCTTCTCGCGGTACTCCTGGGCCTGCGTCACGAGCGCGTCGGGGATCGGGATCTCGGTGCAGTTGTCGCGGCCGGGGGTGGGTGCGGATCCATACTCGTAGGCCTTCATGTCGACGAGGTCGATCACGCCCGAGATCTCGTGCTCGGAGCCGATCGGGATCTCGGTCGCCACCACGTGCTGGCCGAACGCCGACTTGAGCGACTCCAGCGTGCGGAAGAAGTCGGCGCGCTCGCGGTCGAGCATGTTGACGAACACCAGGCGCGCCAGGTCGAGCTCGGCGGCGCGCTGCCACAGGCGGCTGGCGTGAACCTCGACGCCCATCACGCCGTTGATCACGAACACCGCGGACTCGCACACGCGCAGCGCCCCGAGCGCGTCGGCGACGAAGCTCGAGTCGCCGGGGGTGTCGATCAGGTTGACCTTCCGCTCCTGCCACTCGAACGTCGACATCGCCGCGGTGATCGACATCTGCCGCGCCTTCTCGTCGGGGTCAGTGTCCGACACCGTGGTCCCGTCGACGACCGTGCCCATCCGGTTGATCGCGCCGGCCTGGAACAGCAGCGCCTCGTGCAGCGAGGTCTTGCCACTACCGCGGTGGCCGACGAGTGCCACATTGCGGATGCGATCCGCAGGCTTGTGCATGCCTCTCTCCTTCCTCTAAGGGGTCCCACACGCGACGATACCGGGCCGTCGCTTCGGCTGATCGCCAGCCCTCGGCACCGCGGGTTTCCACTGTGTTCGTGGCCGCCACGTATCGAACGCGAGTGCCGCGGGCCTGACGCCTCAGCCTGGCTCGCAGCGACGGTCGAGCGCCACCGCTCCTAGTCCAATACGCCGGCGAGCTTGGACCGCAGCCGCAGCACGGCCTTGGTGTGCAGCTGCGAGACGCGCGACTCGGTGACCCCGAGCACCTCGCCGATCTCGCGCAGGGTCAGGTTCTCGTAGTAGTAGAGCGCGACCACGAGCTTCTCGCGCTCGGGCAGCGCCGCGATCGCGTCCGCGATCCGGTCGCGGAGCTCCGACTGGTCCATCAGCTGCTCGGGGTCGGGCGCGCGCCGGTCGGGCAGCGTGTCGAGCAGCGAGATCGCGTCGCCGGTCGAGTCCGACACGCTCCACAGCTCGTCGAGCGCGACGATCGTCGAGTTCGAGATCTGGAGCAGCGAATCCTGGAAGTCCTCGACGCTGACCTCGAGCTCGGTCGCCATCTCCTCGTCGCTGGGCGCCCGCTGGTAGCGGGCCTCGAGCTTCATGTTCGCCCGCTCGATCTGCCCGCGCGCGGGCGCGGACCGAGCGCGGCACCCAGTCGAGCGTCCGCAGCTCGTCGATGATCGCGCCGCGGATCCGGGTGATCGCGTACGTCTCGAACTTGATCTCCCTGCGAGAGGTCGAACCGCTCGATCGCCGAGATCAGGCCGCCGAGCCCGTACGAGATCAGGTCGGACTCCTCGACGTGCGCCGGCAGACCCGAGCTCATCCGGCCGGCGACGTACTTGACGAGCGGCGAGTACGCGACCACGAGCCGCTCGCGGGCACGCTCGTCGCCGGTCGCCTTGAACCGCCTCCACAGATCTTGAAGCTCGATCGCTTTGACGTTGGTTTCCAAGTTCCCCCAGACGTTATTGGGCCCGCCTCACGCGCGGGGATGGGCGCGCGAATAGGTGGACCTAAGGCGGGCCGACTCGACGCGAGTGTAAACCTGAGTGGTCGAAATGGTCGCATGGCCGAGGAGTTCCTGGATCGCCCGCAGGTCCGCGCCGCCGTCCAGCAGATGCGTCGCGAACGAGTGGCGGAGCGCGTGCGGATGCGCCTGCGCCAGCGCCGGCGAGCGCGCCATCGCGCGCCTGGTCCAGCCGTTCAATCGCCGCCTCACGTCGGAGGTCGACAGCCGGCGACCCGATTTGGACAGGAACAGAGCCCGATCTCGGTCGGCCGCGAGCGCGGGCCGGCCTCGCGCCAGATAGCGCCCGGTCGCTTCGAGCGCGTGCTCGCCGACCGGCACCAGCCGGGTCTTCCCGCCCTTGCCCTCGACCCTCACGGCCTCGGCGTCGAAGTCGACGCGCCTCGAGGTCGAGCATCACGAGCTCCTCGGCCCGCAGGCCGCACGCGTAGGCGAGCTCGAACATCGCGCGGTCGCGCAGCTCGAGCGGGCGTCGTGGCCGGGATCGAGTCGAGCAGCGCCGCCACCTCGCTCGCCTTCAGCACGCGCGGCAGGCGCTGCGGCTTCTTCGGCGAGCTGAGCAGCTCCGCCGGGTTGTCCTCACGCGCGCCGATCTCCATCTGGCTGCGGAACAGACCACGCAGCGCGGCGAGCCTGCGCGCGATCGTCGCCGGCGCGATCCCGCGCTCGGACAGACCGGCCGCGTAGCGGCGCAGCGTGCGGACGTCGACCTGGCCGGGCTCGGTGCGGTCGGCGGGTCCAGTTTCTGCGCCCACTCGGCGAACTGCCTCGAGTCGCTCCCGTACGCCTCGCGGGTCTTGTCGGCCACGGCGCGGCGCTTCAGGTCCTGATCGAACGCCGCGAGCGCCCCCGGCCAGGCGGAGGTTTCGGCGAGCGGCGGCATCGACGCACCGTATTCGCCGCGCGTGCCTGAGTGCCTTCTGGCGGCGTCCTCGCGCGGACGTTACGCGACGTCGACGAGCGTGCCGATCGGCGTGTACGGATACACCGCGGCGGCCTCGGAGTACGGCATCTCGACGCAGCCGAGGCTCTGCTGCGAGCCGTACGAAGCGCGGAGGAAGCCGTGCAGGGCGTCTCCCCCGTTGAAGTAGCTGACGTACGGGACGCCCGGGTCGCTGTAGTGGCTCCCGTCGGGGTTCGTGCCGCTCATCGTCACCGACGGCGCGTGCTCGAACACCGGGAACACGCCCTGGGCGGTCGGCGCCGCCGGGATCCCGGTGTTGACCGCGCCCGACACGACGGTCTTGCCGCTGTGCCACGTCGACTGGCTCTCGGGGCTGCTCTCGCTGACCTGCACGAACGTGTAGCCGAACGTGTTGTTGTGGCCCTCGACCGCGGCGGTGATCAGCGCGTTCCACACCGCGGGGCCGGCGATCCCGTCGGCGGTCATGCCGTGCTGGTCCTCGAACATCATGATCGCGCCCCTCGTCATCGTGCCGAACGTGCCGGGCGCCCACATGTTCTTGAGCGCGGCGGGAGTGTTCGGGTAGCGCCAGCTGAAGTCGCCGGCGGGCGGCTTCACCGCGGCGGCTTCCTGCCCGGCGGGGCTGCGCCCGGGACCCGAGCCGGCGTAGTGGAAGCGGAGCGGGAGATACCCGAGCACCGCGAGCAGCTGCTGGAGGCGCAGCGTGGTCCCCTGCGGAACCGCCCAAGTGCCCCAGGCATCGCCGCTGTGCTTGCCGCCGAGCAGCTCGACTCCGTTCGGGAGCCCGATCGTGACGTTCGCGCCGAGCCCGTAGCCGAAGCCCTCGGGCTGGAACTGGATCGTGTGGCTGTTGACGTTGTGCCACGTGCCCGGGGTTCGCGGCAAGACCGGTGGCATCGAGCCGCCGAGCGCCTTCGCGACCGGCTTGGAGAACGTGAGCGTGATCGGCGTGTCGGCCTGGATCGTGGTGCCAGGGGCCGGACTCGCGACCGCGGTCGTCGCGGAGCCGGCCGGGAAGTAGCTGACGAGCGCGGCCGGGGACCTCTCCCACGTGCGCGGGGCCGCGGCGACGTAGACGGTGCCCGCCGACGCGGTGCGCGCGAGCGTCACAACCGACTGCGGCGCGGACAGCTCCTGGCGATGCAGGCTCGTCACGGAGGGGCCGGTGGAAACGGTGGACACGGGCTCGGCGAACTGGAGCCGCAGCGGCTGGCCCGACGCGACGGTCAGGAAGTGGGCCTTGAGGTGCGCGCTCGGGGTGATCAGCGTCAAGTTGAGCTGTTGGGTCTTCCCGGTCAGCCACGCGACCGAGCTCGGCCGCTTGACCGTGACCTGGATCAGCAGCTTCTGGTGGGCGGGAATCTTCTTGCTCGGCCAGATCTGCATGCCTGTCAGGTGCACCGGGACCGCCGAGTTCGTCTGGCCGCCGTAGACCCTGACGCTCTGGATCGTGCCGCCCCCGATCGGCAGGCTGACCTTTGCGAGCGCGGTCGGATCGACGGTCAGGGTCGCCTTCGAGCTCTTCACGGCGATCGCGGCGACGGCGGCCCCGGCGGCCAGCAGCACGACGATGCCAAGCGCTATGTACGGCCCCCGCCTCCGTCCGCTCCGAGCTACTGCCGGCGCCCGGCGCTGCGTTGAAGTGGGCCTCGCCGGGCGTCGCTCAGGGCGCAGGTATGTTGCTCTCGCTCGTGCCAGCTAAGACCACCCCATCGCCACCATCGTACCGGTCGCATCCCCGGATCTCTGTTGGAGCCACGTTTTGTTCAGACTTCTGCAAGCGGGATTGCATTCCCGGCGGCCTTAGGGGTGCAGGCACGTGGGGCTAACGGGTGACCGCGCCCAGCGAGGCGCTCGAGACGAGTTTTGCGTACTTCGCGAGTGCGGTCGCCGGCGCCGGTCGCTCGGGCGGCCGGTAGTCCTTCGCACGGGCCGCGATCTCCTCGTCCGACAGCGCGACGTCGAGCCGGCGGGTGTCGACATCGAGCGTGATCTCGTCGCCGTCGCGGACGATCCCGATCGGACCGCCGCGGACGGACTCGGGGGCGACGTGGCCCGCCATCAGGCCGCGGGTGGCGCCGGAGAACCGCCCGTCGGTGAGCAGCGCGACCTGCTCGCCGAGCCCTTCGCCGACGAGCGCGGCGGTGACCGCGAGCATCTCGCGCATCCCGGGGCCGCCGGCCGGGCCCTCGTTGCGGATCACGACCACGTCCCCGGCCTTGATCCCCTGGGAGCGCACGGCCGCCATCGCGTCCTCCTCGGACTCGAACACCCGCGCCGGCCCGGTGTGCTTGCGCCGCTCGTACCCGGCGACCTTGACCACGCAGCCCTCGGGCGCGAGGTTGCCCTTCAGGATCACCAGGCCCCCGGTGTCCTTCAGCGGGTTGCTCAGCGGGCGGACGACCTCCTGGCCCTCGGTCTCCTCCGCCTCGTCCGCGTGCTGGCCGACGGTCTTGCCGGTGACGGTCTGGGCCTGCTCGTGGAGCAGGTCCGGCCTCCTTCAGCCGCTTCAGGACGAGCGGGACCCCCCCGGCGGCGTACAGGTCGGGGGCGACGAACCGGCCGCTCGGCTTGAGGTCGCACAGCAGCGGCGTGCGCTCGCTGATCCGGTCGAAGTCGTCGATGTCCAGGTCGACCCCGATCTCGGTGGCGACCGCGAGCAGGTGCAGCACGCCGTTGGTCGAGCCGCCGCTGCACGCGATCGCGGCGATCGCGTTCTCGAGGGCCTCGCGGGTGATGATGTCGTTCGGTGTCTGGCCGCGCTTGAGGACGTCCATGACCAGTCGGCCGGCTTGTTTGGCCACGTCGGCCTTGTGCGCGTCTTCGGCGGGGACCATCGAGTAGCCCGCCGGCGAGATCCCGAGCACCTCGAACGCCATCGCCATCGTGTTCGCGGTGAACTGGCCGCCGCACGCGCCGGCGCCGGGCGAGGCGGCGTCCTCTATCGCGGTCAGCTCGTCGTCGGTGATGCGGCCCGCCGCGTGGGCGCCGACCGCCTCGAACACCTCCTGGATCGTGATCCGCTGGCCGTTGTAGTGGCCCGGGTAGATCGAGCCGCCGTACAGCATCACGCTCGGGACGTTCAGCCGGCACAGCGCCATCACGGTGCCCGGGGATCGTCTTGTCGCAGCCGCTGATCGCGATCACCGCGTCGAACGCGTGGGCGGAGGCCACAAGCTCGATCGAGTCGGCGATCACCTCGCGGCTGGCCAGCGAGGCCTTCATCCCCTCGGTGCCCATCGTGATCCCGTCCGAGATCGCGATCGTGTTGAGCTCCATCGGGGTGCCGCCGGCCTCGCGGATGCCCTCCTTGACCTTCGCGCCGAGCGCGCGGAGGTGGAAGTTGCACGGCATCGTCTCGGTCCAGGTGTTGGCGACGCCGATGATCGGCTTGCTCAGCGCCTCGTCGTCGTAGCCGATCCCCTTCAGGTAGGCGCGTGCGGCGGCGCGCTCGGGGCCGTCGGTGAGCGCACGGCTCTTGTGCTTGAGATCCATGGGGCGCGGAACGTTAGCCGTTGCGGTACGCCGGGGGCCTGCGGGGCGCGGGGTCTACGTCGGCGGTCTACGTCGGCGGTCTACGTCGCGGGTCTACGTCGCGCTCTGGCGGTCGGTCGGATCGGGCGACGGCGTGCCGTCGCCGCCGGCGGCGTCGCGCATCCGCGCGCGCTCCCACTGCGACAGGCGCCACAGGTCGCGCCGCACCTGCGACGGATCGAGCTGGCGGCCCGGCAGGTGCATGTTGGCGGTCGATGATCAGCCGGCGCTCGTCGCCGGTCAGCGCCATCCACTTGGCCAGCACGTCGTCGGAGTCGGGCAGGCGCGCGCTCGCCGTACGGGCGGGTCTCGTCGGGGAACGTGACGCAGTACTCGTTGAGCAGGCGGTGGGTCTGGGCCAGGTAGGCGAGGATCGGCCGGTGGGGGTAGATCAGGTAGGCGTACGGGGCGCCACCGGTGCCGCCGGCGTCGTCGGGCCCGTCGGCGAGCGTCCCCCACACGCGGAGGAAGCCCGAGGTCGCGGTACATCGCCCACTCCTCGTCGTTGACGCACGAGCGCAGCAGCGCCCGGGCCCGCTGCTCGGCCCGGCGCTCGCGCCCCGGGTCGTACGACCACGTCGGCGCGCGGTGACGGCGCGCCTTGTAGCGCGTCCACAGATCGTCGATCCGCGGGACGATCAGGTCGGACAGCAGCGCAAGCGCGACGAGAGCGGTCGCTGCGAGCGCCAGCAGCATGACGCCGGCGACCTACCTGCCGCCCGCTGCCCGCGGGAAGAAGATCACGCGGTCGGCGTCCCAGGGAATGTCTTCGAACGAGCGGACCATGATCGACTCGCGCCGTCCCTCGCCGTCGGCGACCGGCACGGCCGCCCACAGCCCGGCGTCGAGCTGGCGGCGGAACTCCTCGATCAGGCGCTGCTCGTCCTCGGCCCGCTCGACGTCTCCCTCGGCGATCAGAACCTCTCCATGGCCCGGCTTCATCCTCAGGAAGCGCACGGAGGGATTATGTCAAAAGCGTGTCAGCGGCCGGATGGCCTCCGAAGCCCTCAAAACTGTGCCGATTTCGTCCGGTTTGCAGGCAATCCCCAGGATGTCGACCGGGCCGGCGCCGGCGCCGATCTCGCGCAGGCCCTGCGCCACGGCGCGCGAGGCGAGCTCGCGGGCCGCGCGAGCGGCCTCGAGCGGGTCGTCGCCGTGTGCGAGACGCGCGGCGAGCACCGAGGAGTGGGTGCAGCCCGAGCCGTGCGTCGCCCCGTCGGGGTGGCGCTCGCCGGTGAGCTCGACCAGCCGGTCGCCGTCGAAGAACACGTCGACGATGTCGTCGCGGTGACCGCCGGTGACCACGACGGCCTGCGGGCCGAGCGCGTGGATGCGCTCGGCGAGATCCTCGACGGCCGTCGTCTTCGTCGTCGTGGTCTCGAGCAGCGCGATCGCCTCGGGGACGTTCGGGGTCAGCACGGTGGCGCGCGGGAGCAGCAGCTCGACCAGCGCGGACCTGCGCCGCCGGGTCGAGCAGCTGCGCGCCCGATTCCGCCACCATCACCGGGTCGAGCACGACCGGCGTCGTCCGTCGGGCAGCTCGGCGAGGGCCTGCGCCACCGCCTCGATCGTCGGGCGGTCGCCGAGCATCCCGATCTTGACCGCGTCGACGCCGATGTCGTCCGCCACCGCGCGCACCTGCGCGAGGATCATGTCCGGCGGGATCGGATGGACGGCGGTCACCCCGACCGTGTTCTGGGCGGTGATCGCCGTGATCGCGGTCATCCCGTGCACGCCGCAGGCGGCGAACGCCTTCAGGTCGGCCTGGATGCCGGCGCCGGCGCCGGAGTCCGAGCCGGCGATCGCGAGGACGCGCGGGATGCGAGGTCGTTCGTGGTTCATGGGAGCGAGGTTAGTCGGCGCCGGCGAGGGCCGCCGAAGATGCGCGCCCTACGGCATGACCGTGAACCGCCCGCCGGCGCCGCGCCGGACGAACCCGCCGAGCTCGAGCTCCGCGAGCGCCGCCAGCCCCTGCTCCGGGCGCGAACCCCGCCCGAGCCAGTGCCGCGGCCGTCTCGTGGCCCTCGGCGATCGCCGCGAGCAGCGGGCGGAGCTCGGCCGGCGCTTGCCGGCGTCGCCGCCGCCGGCGATCCGCACGCCGGCGCCGAACAGGTGGTCGAGCACGTCCTGCGGCCCGCGCACGACGCGGCCGCGCCGGCGGCGAGCAGTGCGTTGGAGCCGGCCGCCTGCGGTGTGGTGACCCGCCCCGGGACCGCACCGACCGGGCGGCCGATCTCACCGCGCGAGCCGCGCCGTCACCAGCGCGCCCGAGCGCTCGCCCGCCTCGACCACGACCGTCATCGCCGCGAGCGCCGCGATGATCCGGTTGCGCGCCGGGAACATCCACCGCCACACGCTCCGCCCCGGGGCCGAGCTCGGACACGACCGCGCCGGCGGCGACGATCCGGCGGTGCAGCGCGCGCTTGCCGGCGCGGGTAGGGACGGTCGGCCGAGCCGGGGAGCACCGCCACCGTCGGGCCGCCGACCTCGAGCGCGCCGGCGTGAGCGGCCGAGTCGATCCCGAGCGCCATGCCGCTGACGACGGTGACCCCGGCGACGGCCAGACCGCGCCCGAGCGAGCGGGCGACGTCCAGCCCGTACGCCGACGCCCGGCGCGAGCCGACGATCGCGACCGGGCTCTCCCGCACAGCAGGTCGACGAGCCGCTCGAGCCCGCCGGCGACGTGGAGCACCGCCGGCGGCGCGGCCAGCGCCCGCAGCCGCGACGGGTAGGCGGGATCGCAACCGCAGATCGCTTCGAGGCCGGCGTCGCGCGCGCGAGCGCGGACCTCGTCGGCGTCGAGCGCCTCGAGCTCGCGCCGCACGCGCGCCTGCTCCCGGCCGCCGACTGCGGTGATCAGCTCGTCGTCTGCGAGCGTGAGCACGTGCTCGATCCGGGAGCGCGCCTTGTCGAGGTGGCCGGCCAGCCTCGCCGAGCAGCCACGAGCGGGCGATGCAGCGGTCGCACGCGCGTTCGCTCATGGTGCGCCCGCTCATGCCGCGAGCGTCGAGTCGGCCGTCGCCTCGCTGGCGCAGGCTGAGCGCGGTCAGCAGGTCGGCCTGCGTCGACCCGGTCGTGGCCCTCGAGGTCGGCGATCGTCTGCGCCACCCGCACGACCCGGTGGCGCCCGCGCGCGCTCAGCGCGCCGACCGCGTAGGCCCGGGCGAGGGCCTGCTCGGCGCCGTCGTCGAGCCGGACGTGCCGCCGGACGAGCCGCGCGTCCATCTCGCCGTTGCACCGAGCCGCGGAGCCCGCCAGCCGGAATCGCTGGCGCTCGCGAGCGGCGGCAACGCGGTCGCGCGCCTGTGCCGAGGAGGTCTCGGGCGCGGCCCGCAGCTCGGGCTCGGTCGGCCGCTCGACGTTGACCAGCAGGTCCATGCGGTCGAGCAGCGGGCCGCTCAGCCGTCGGCTGTGGCGCCGCAGGTCCGCCTCGCCGCACCGGCAGCGGTCGCCGACGCCCGCGAACCCGCACGGGCACGGGTTGGTCGCCGCGACGAGCATGAACCGGGTCGGGAACACGAGCGCCCGCTGGCCGCGGACGATCGTCACGCAGCCCGTCCTCGAGCGGCTGGCGCAGCGCGTCGAGGCTCGAGCGCTGGAACTCCGCGAGCTCGTCGAGGAACAGGACGCCGTGGTGCGCGAGCGTCGCCTCGCCCGGACGGGGCAGCGCTCCGCCGCCGACGAGCCCCGACGGCGAGATCGTGTGGTGCGGGCGCGCGGAACGGCCGAGCGCGCGACGAGTCCGGCGGCGTGCAGCCCCGCGATGCTGTGGATCCGCGTCACCTCGATCGCCTCGGCGCGGGTCATCGCCGGCAGGATCGAGGGCATCCGCCGGGCGAGCATCGTCTTGCCGGTGCCGGGCGCGCCCTCGAGCAGCAGGTTGTGGCCGCCGGCGGCCGCGATCTCGAGCGCCAGCAGCGGCGCGGCGTGGCCGCGGACGTCGGCCAGATCGGGCTCCGCAGGCGCGGCCGTGGTACCGCCCGCGCCGGCTCCCGACGCCGGCAGCGGCGGGAGCGCCGACCCCGCGAGCACGTCGGCCGCGGCCCGCAGGCTCGAGACTCCGGCGACCTCGAGCCCGTCGACGAGCGCCGCCTCGCGGGCGCGCTCGCGCGGGACGATCAGACCGGCGGAGCCCGGCCCGGCGGGCGCCCTCGGCGACGGCCAGCGCGCCCGGCGAGTCGCGCAGCTCGCCGCCGAGCGACAGCTCGCCGAACACCGCGTACGCGCTCAGCGGCTCCGACCGGAACCTGACCGCTGGCGGCCAGCACGCCGAGCGCGAGCGCCGCGTCGAAGCCGGGGCCGACCTTGCGCAGGAACGCCGGCGCGAGGTTCGCCGTGATCCGCGTCTGCGGGAACTCGAAGCCCGAGTTCAGGATCGCCGAGCGGATCCGGTCGCGCGACTCCCGCACGGCCGCGTCGCCGAGGCCCGACGATCGTGAACGCCGGCAGGCCGCCGCGGATGTCGACCTCGACCCACACCTGGCGTGGGTCGATCCCGTCGATCGCGAACGTGGCGACGCGAGCGAGCATCGCGTCAACGTACGCGCGGACGCGTCAGGCGTGGGTGACGCCGCGTTCCAATTCTGCGCAAGGCCGAGCCGACCTGGCCTGTGCAGGAGTTGGAACAGCGCGTGCACCACGCGTCACACGATCGCCGGCGTAGCGTCGTCGAGCGTGACCAGCGACCCCCGGCCCCGGCTCGGACGGCTCGGCGAGCAACTCGCCGCCGAGCACCTGATCCGGCGCGGCTTCCAGATCGTCGAGCGCAACTACCGGACCCGCTGGGGCGAGCTCGACATCGTCGCGTTCGACGGCCGGACGCTGGCCTTCTGCGAGGTCAAGACGCGGCGGCTGAGCCCGGCCGGCGGCAGCCCGCTCGACGGCGGTCCGCGCGCGCAAGCGCGCGCAGGTGCGCAAGATGGCCGGCCGCTGGCTGATCGAGCGGACCGACCGCCCGTACGCCGACACGCTGCGGTTCGACGCGATCGGCGTCACGCTCGACCCGGCCGGGCGCCTGGTCAGCCTCGAGCACCTCGAGGGCGCGTTCTAGCCCATGGAGCGGCGTGGTCACCAGCGACAGCTGCTGGTAGGCCATCGACTGGAACGACAGCCGGTGCAGCGGCGAGACGCCGAGCCGCTCGATCGCCTCGCGATGCTCCGGGGTCGCGTAGCCGACGTGCTGGGCGAACTCCCAGCCCGGGTGGGCGGCGTCGGCGCGGCGCATGTAGCGGTCGCGGGTCTCCTTGGCGATCACCGACGCCGCGGCGATCGCGGCGCTCTTGGCGTCGCCGCCGATCACGGCGCGCTGCTCGTGGCCGAGCGCGGCCACCGGGAACCCGTCGCTCAGGCAGACGCAGCCGTCGCAGGCGACCTTCGAGAGCGCGTCGCGCAGCGCGGCGAGGTTGGTCACGTGCAGGCCGCGCGCGTCGATCCCGGGCGCGCAGCGCGAGACGATCGCGACCTTCGCGGCGATGCGGAGGATCACCGGGAACAGCTCGGCCCGCGCCTCGTGCGTCTGCTGCTTGGAGTCGTTGAGCGTCCCCGAGCGCGCGGACCTCGCCGGGTCCGATCGCGTCGAGGTCGAACAGCACCGCGGCCGCCACGAGCGGGCCGGCGAGGCAGCCGCGGCCGGCCTCGTCGGCGCCGGCGACGAACCGCACGCCGAGCGCGCGGTCGAACTTGAACAGCTTGCGGGCGCGCGCAGCGACCGCTTGCGCCGCGGCGTCGGCGTCGGCGTCGGCGCCGCGCCGTTGCTGGGCGCGGCGTCCGAGCCGTTCGCCCGGCTAGAGGAAGCCGATCCGGTCCGGCGGCCAGTACGTGAAGAAGGCGATCCCGATGAGCCATTTGCTCGGGACCGGGCCCCAGAAACGACTGTCGTCCGACGCGCCACGGTTGTCGCCCATCATGAAGTAGTCGCCGGGCGGAATCTTGATCGGTTTGCCGAAATTGCACGAAGGAGTGTCGCCGCACTGGAGGGTGTAGGAGTCCTTCTCGCGGACGCCGTTGCGGTACACGTGGCCGTCGACGATCTAGATCGTGTCGCCGGGGCCGCCGACGACGCGCTTGATGAACGTCTGGCTCGACTCCTGCGGCGTCGGCTTGTCGCAGGCCTGGGCCTCGGGCCCGCCCTGCCCCCCTGGTTGGGGTTGCCGCACACGCGGATCGTCGAAGTCGGCGCCGTGCGGCGGGTGGAACACGACGATGTCGCCGACGCTCGGGTTGCCGGCGAGCCGGTTGGTGAGCACCCGCTGGCCGACGTCGAGCGTCGGCACCATCGACGGGCTCGGGATCCGGTACGGCTTGACGATGAACGCCTGGATCAGCAGCGCGAGCCCGACCGCGACCGCGACCGTGACCACCAGCTCGATCAGCCCCTTCATCGACGCCTCCACCGTCGCCCGGCGGCACTGAGATCCACTAGAGAACCCGATCCGGTCGGGCGGCCAGTACGTGAGGAACGCCTTGCCGATGATCCACGATCGCGGCACCGGTCCCCAGAACCGGCTGTCGTCCGAGTCCGGCCGGTTGTCGCCCATCATGTAGTAGTACGCCCCGGGGAACCGTGATTGTCGCGGGAAGTTGCACGCCGAGTCGCCGTCGCACTGGACGATGTAGCGATCGGTCTCGCGCCTGCCGTTGCGGATCACGTGGCCGTTGCGGATCGAGAGCCGGTCCCCGGGCAGACCGACGACGCGCTTGATGAACGTCTGCGAGGACGGCTGCTTCCACGGCACCGCGCAGGCCGCGGGCGCATCCTGTCCGTCCTGCGCTCTGCCCCTCGTTCGGGTCGGCGCAACCCTCGGCGTAGTTCTTGGGCGGATGGAACACGACGATGTCGCCGACGTGCGGCGAGGAGAAGTCCATCCCGATCCGGTCGACGAGCACCCGCTGGTTGACGCGGACGGTCGGGAGCATCGACCCGCTCGGGATGCGGTAGGGCTTCACGAGGAACGCCTGGATCGCGAGCGCAAGCGCGAGCGCGGTCACGACGATCACCGCGAGCTCGAGCAGCGTGCCCGCCGCCGACTTGCGGGCCTTCGTCACTCCGGCTCTTCGCCGGCGGGTGCCTCCGTGGCGGCCGGACCGGCGTCCTGCGGCGCCGTCGGGGGGACCGACTCCTCGGACTCCTCAGCGCTGGACCCCTCCGCGCCCGACTCGGCCTGTACCTCCGCGCCCGCCTCGGTCTGTGCATCGGCGGCGCCTGCCTCCACGCCCTCGGTCCCCACGGCGCCGTCGGTGTCGGTCTCGGCCGCTTCCGCGGCCTCGGCCTCCGGTCGGCCATCCGACCCCTCCGGGACCGGCGCGTACAGCAAGCTCGCGCTCGACCGCCACCTCGGGACCGGTGCTGCGGCGCTCGCGGACTCGCGCGCGCTTGCCGACGCGCCCGCGCAGGTAGTAGAGCTTGGCGCGCCGGACATCGCCGCGAGCCGCCACCTCGATGCGCTCGATCTTCGGCGAGTGCAGCGGGAACGTTCGCTCGACCCCGACGCCGAACGACTGCTTGCGGACCGTGAACGTCTCGCGCGCCCCGTGACCCTGACGCTTGATGACAACCCCTTCGAACACCTGCGTCCGGCGCCTGCGTGCCCTCGATCACCTGGAAGTGCACGCGCAGCCGATCGCCGGCGTCAAAGGTCGGTACACGGCGGAGCTGGGCGCGCTCCAGGCTGTCGATCACGGTGCTCATGACGCTGCAGATCCCTGCCACACCCGATGGTGTTCGCTGGTGTGGCGTGATTCACGGCGCTTAGGTGCGCCTGCGCGGGCCGCCTATGGTAGCGGACCGCCTGCGGAGCCGGCTCCCCTCGCAGCGCTCTGTGCAAGGCGCCACTCCCGGATCCGTGCGTGATGGCCGGAGAGCAGCACGTCCGGAACCCGCCAGCCCCGGTACTCGGCCGGACGCGTGTAGTGCGGATACTCGGGCGCGCCGTCCGAGCGCCTCGCTGAACGACTCCTCGAGCGCGGAGTCGGGGTGACCGAGCGCGCCCGGGCAGCTTGCGCAGCACCGCGTCGCACAGGACCATCGCGGCCAGCTCGCCGCCGGCGAGCACGTAGCGGCCGATCGACACCTCGTCGGTCGCGAAGTGATCGACGATCCGCTGATCGAAGCCCTCGTACCGTCCGGACAGAAGCGTCAGCGCCGTCCTCGCGCGCGAGCTCGTCGACGAGCGCATCGTCGAGCAGCCTCCCGCCCGGCGTGAGCGCGATCACCCGCCGCTCGCGTCGCAGCTGCACCGGATCGCGGCCGTAGCGCGCGCGCAGCGCCGCGTCGACGACGTCGACCCGGAGAACCATCCCCGCGCCGCCGCCGAACGGCGTGTCGTCGACCTGGCCGGCGCTCAGCGGCGTGTGGTCGCGGTAGTTGACGTACTCGAGGCGATGACCGCCCGCGAGCGCGTTGGCGACGTGCCGCTGGCGCTCGAACCACTCGAACGCGTCCGGGAACAGCGTGAAGACGTCGATCTGCACCGGCGCCCGACGCTAGGCCTCGCCGAGGAACCGGAGATCGACGTCGATCGTCCGCCGCTCGAGGTCGACCTCGCGCACCGCATCGGTCACCAGCGGCACGAGCAGGTCGCCGCGGCCGTCGGTCCGCTCCACCTCGAGCACCTCGCACGACGGGAGCTCGAGCAGCCGCCTGACCGTCCCCACGACGCGGTCGCCGTCGTGGACCGCGCAGCCGGCGAGGTCCTCCGCCCACCATTCGTCGGGGCCGAGCTCGGGCGCCACCGAACGCGGCGACGAGGATGTCCTTGCCGCGCAGCGCCTCGGCCGCCTCTCGGTCCGTCGTGATCCTCGAGGCGGAGGATCAGGCGCTTGTCGGTCCCGGCGCGCCGGGTGATCGCGAGCTCGTCGTCGTCGATCCATCACGCTCGCGACGCGCCCCAGCACGCGCGCGTTCGGGCGGGTGACGTGGAAGCTGCCGTCGAGTCCGTGCGGCCGGCCGACCCGACCGGCGAGAAGCCATTCAGGCGGCTCGTTCACACCGCGCGGGACATCAGTCGTCCACGATGTCCACGAACACGCGGCGCTTGCTCTTGGTCGCTGCGGTCTTGACGACCGTGCGCAGCGCGGCCGCGGTCCGCCCGCCCCGTCCGATCACGCTGCCGTAGTCGTCGTCGGCGACCGACAGCTCGAGCACGATCGCGCCGTCGTCCTCCTGCACCTCGTTCACCCGCACCTCGTCCGGATGCTCGACCAGACCACGCGCCAGGTACTCGAGCAGCTCCTTCATCGCAGCGCCGTGCTACTGGATGCCCTGGATGCGCAGCAGCTTCCGGACCGTGTCCGTGGGTTGCGCGCCGCGGGCGAGCCAGTCGCGGACACGCTCCTCGTTCAGCGTGATCGTGGATGGGTCCGTCTGGGCGTTGTAGTGCCCGACGATCTCGATCACGCGCCCGTCGCGCTTGGCGCGTTGGTCCGCGACCACCACGCGCCAGACCGGGTTCTTGCGCCCACCGATCCGAGTCAGCCTAAGTCGTACAGACATGTGAGCGACGAGGTTAGCGTGTAACGGCGGTTGTTCGGCGGCCGGGGTCGGGGAGCCGGCCTCAGCGCGCCTGACGCATCAGCGCGCCGAGGTCGGGCATGCGACCCTGCGCGACCTGCCGCATGACCTTGCGCATCTGCTCGAACTGCTTGATCAGCGCCTTGACCGCCTGCACGTTGGTGCCCGATCCCTTCGCGATCCGCAGCCGCCGCGAGCCCTTGATCAGCTCGGGGTGCCGCCGCTCCTGCGGGGTCATCGAGAGGATGATCGCCTGGATCCGATCGAACTCGCGCTCGTCGACCTTGACGCCGCGAAGCTCCTTGCCCATCCCCGGGATCATCCCGATCAGCGACTGGAGCGGGCCGAGGCGGCGGATCTGGCGCATCTGGTCGAGGAAGTCGTCGAGCCCGAACTCCTGCTTGCGCAGCTTGCGCTCGAGCTCGGCCGCCTGGTCCTGGTCGTACGCGGTCTCGGCCTTCTCGATCAGGGTCATAACATCGCCCATCCCGAGGATCCGCTGGGCCATCCGGTCGGGGTGGAAACGCTCGAACTGGTCGAGCTTCTCGCCGGTCGAGGCGAACAGGATCGGCTTGCCGGTGATCGCCTTGACCGACAGCGCGGCGCCGCCGCGGGCGTCGCCGTCGAGCTTGGTCATAACGACCCCGTCGAACTGGACCACCTCGGCGAACTGCTCGGCGACGTTGACCGCGTCCTGGCCGGTCATCGCGTCGACGACGAGCAGCACGTCGTGTGGCTTGACCGCCTTCTTGATGTTCGCGAGCTCGGCCATCAGCTCCTGGTCGACGTGCAGGCGGCCGCTGGTGTCGATGATCAGGACGTCCTTGCCCTCGGACATCGCGCGGTCGCGGGCCCACGCGGCGATCTTGACCGGATCACGATCGGTTCCCTGCTCGTAGACGGCTGCGCCGGCCTGGGTCCCGACCTTGATCAGCTGATCGACGGCGGCGGGTCGATACACGTCGCATGCCGCCACCGCCACCGACGAGCCGTGCTCCTCTTTCAGGTAGCGAGCGAGCTTGGCCGTCGCGGTGGTCTTGCCGGATCCCTGGAGCCCGGCCATGATGACGATCGTCGGCGGCCGTGGCGAGAACGACAGCTCGTGCGCCGCGCCGCCCATCAGCTCGGTGAGCTCGTCGGAGACGATCTTGACGACCTGCTGACCGGGGTTCAGCTTGCCGATCACGTCGGCCCCGAGCGCCCGCTCCTTGACCGCGTTCGTGAAGCTCTTCACGACCTTGAAGTTGACGTCGGCCTCGAGCAGCGCGAGCCGGATCTCGCGCATCGCCGCGTTGACGTCGGCCTCGGTCAGGGTGCCGCGGCCGCGGACGTCGGACAGCGTGGACTGGAGCTTTTCTGCGAGCGAATCGAACATTTGCGCGCTCTCAGCGTACTGCGTGGGCTACTGCGTCACGAGCGCTCTGGCGAAGTCGCTCGCGTCGAACGGCCGCAGATCGTCGAGCTGCTCCCCGATCCCGATCAGCTTGACCGGGATGCCGAGCTCCTGCGCGATCGCCAGCGCGATTCCCCCCTTGGCCGTTCCGTCCAGCTTCGTCAGCACGAGCCCGCTCACCGGAACGGCCTCCGAGAACAGCCGCGCCTGGCGGAGGCCATTCTGCCCGGTGGTCGCGTCGACCGTGAGCAGCGTCTCGTGGGGCGCCTCGGGGATCTGCTTGCCGATCACCCGCTTGACCTTCGCGAGCTCGGCCATCAGATCGTCCTGGGTGTGCAGTCGTCCGGCAGTGTCGATGATCACGACGTCGGCGCCGTCCCGGCGCGCGGCCGCGACCGTGTCGAATGCGACCGATCCGGGGTCCGCGTTCGGCGGGCCCTTGACGAAGCCGACTCCCGCGCGCTGGGCCCACACCTCGAGCTGCTCGACGCCGGCGGCCCGGAACGTGTCGGCCGCGCCGACCACGACGGTCTGGCCGAGCTCCTGGCCGAGGTGCCAGGCCAGCTTGCCCGACCGTGGTGGTCTTGCCGGTGCCGTTGACGCCGGCGACGAGGATGACCGTCGGCTGCGGCGTGAGGTCGATCCGGTCATCGCCTGTCCGCGCGATGTCCGCGAGCAGCTCGGTCAGCCGCTCGGTGAGCGCCGGTCCCCCCGAGATCCCGCCCTCGGTCGCCTCGCGCTCGAGCTGTCCGACGACCTTCGCGGTCGTCGTCGCGCCGACGTCGGCGTAGATCAGCGCCTCCTCGAGCCGCTCCCAGGTCTCCTCGCTCAGATCCTCGAACAGCGTCGCCTGGATCTCGCTCGTGAGCGCCTGGCGGGTCTTGCGCAGGTTCTCGCGCAGGCGCCGGAACATCCCCCGCCGGCGTTCCTCGGTCGCGGGCGCGGCTTCGGAGATCGGGGCCCGCCCGCCCGGCGCGCCGTCGACGATGAACAGATCTCGCCAGTCGCGGGCCATTGGGCGGCGAGGTTACGCTGCTTCTTCCTGCGTGGGCAGCCGGCGCGAGATCACCTTCGAGATGCCGTCCGCTCCCATCGAGACGCCGTAGAGCGAGTCGGCCGCCTCCATCGTCCGCTTCTGGTGGGTCACGACGATGAACTGGGCGTGGCTCGAGTACGTGCGCAGGAGCTCGAGGAACCGGTCGATGTTGAGGTCGTCGAGCGCCGCTTCGACCTCGTCGAGGATGTAGAAGGGGCACGGGCGGGCGAGGAACACCGCGAACAGGAACGCCAGCGCGGTCATCGACTTCTCCCCGCCGGACAGCAGAGTGAGGCGCTTCATCTCCTTCCCGGCCGGCGTGATCTCGATCTCGACCCCGAGCAGATCCTCCGCCTCCTGATCGTCCTTCACCTCGCGCGTCTCGTCGGACTCCTCACCGTCCTCCGACTGCTCCTTGTCGTCCGTCGGCGCCGGACCGCCCCCGAGGATTCTGGCCCCGCCCACCCCGTCGCGCTCGGCCACGAGCCGCAGCCGGCCGCGCCCGCCGGGGAACAGCCGCGCCGAGACCTGCTCGAAGTTCCGCGCCGCCGCCTCGAACATCTGCTCGAAGCTCTCGCGGATCTGGCGATCGGTGTCGGCGATCAGCTTGTTCAGCTCGCGCAGCGCGGTCTCCAGATCGTCGCGCTGGCGCTCGAGCTCCTCGACGTGCGCGACCGCCTCCTCGTACTCGGTCTGAGCGAGCGGGTTGACCGGGCCGAGCTGCTCGCGCCGGCGCCCCAGGCGCTCGAGCCGGGTGCGTCAGCGCCTCGCGCTCCTCCTCGCTGAGCTCGGCGCTCGCGGGCTCCGCGTCGAGCTCGAGCCGGCCGGCGAGCTGCTGGAGCTCCTCGGTGGATTCCTCGGCCCGGTCCCGGGCCCGTTGGAGCCGGACCTGGCTCTCGGTCAGCCGCTCGTTGCCCTGGCGGAGCTGCGCGTGGAGAGCCGCCTCCTGCTGAGCGCACTCCTTGAGCTCGGCTGCCACGTGCTCGCCGGCCTCGCGATCCGAGCGGAGCGCGACCTCGAACCGCTCGCGCCGCTCGGAGATCGCGCTCGCGACGTGCTCGAGCGCTCCGATCACGGCGCGGACGCTCGGCAGCAGCGCCTCGTCGCGCGCGGTCGCCTCGCGCAGGCGCTCGATCCGCGCGAGCCGCTCAGCCCGCTCGCGCTGCTCGCGCTCGCGAGCCGACCGCGCCGCGGTCAGCTCGGCGGCTACCTGCGATCCGTCGGCCCGCATCCGGACCTTCGTCGGGGGCCGCGCGCCGGCGCTCGATCGTCGCCCCGAGACGCCGCTCCGCCTCGCCCGCCTCGTCGCGCTGGTTGACCGCGGCTCGATGCGCCGCGATCGCCCGCTCGGACTCGGCCTCGGCGTGCGCGACCTCCTGGCCGTGGCGCTCGAGCTCAGCGCCGGCCGCGAGCTCTGCCTGTGCCGCCGCCTCGCTGGCCCGTACGAGCGTCTCGCGGCGGTTGCGCTCGGCCGAGCACGCGCTCCTCGCCGACCGCCGGAGCCTGGCGCAGCTCACGCGCGCGCGGCGACCACACGCGGCCGCCGAGCGTGACCGCGATGCCGTCGAATCGGCCGGACAGGCGCTCGAGGCTCTCGACCACCCACACGTCGCGCAGGAGGCGCCGCGCGAGCGCCGCCGCGTCGGCCGGCCCGTGGACGTGATCGGCGAGCGGCTCGGCCCCAGCGTCCGGTGCCCGATCCGGGGATGGCGGGGATGGCGGGGATCGCTGGGATGGCGGGGAAGGCGAGGATGCCGGGGGTGGCGGGGATGCCTCAGACCCCGGGGCGGCGGAGCCGCCACCGTCCAGCGCGATCAGCGCACGGCCACCATCGGCGCCGGCGCGATCGAGCAAGGCGCCCGCCGACGTGAGGTCCCCGAGGACGGCCGCGCGCAGCCGCCCGTCGAGGGCCGCGGCGACCGCTAGCTCGTAGCCCGGATCGACGTCGAGCTGGTCGGCGAGGACCGTGGCGCCTCCTGGAGCGGCGGTCTGGCTGCGCAGGAACTGGTTGCACGCGGCGAGCTCGCCGCCGACCCGCGCGGCCTCGCGCCGCGCCGCCTCGACCGACCGCTCGGCCTCGCGGAGCTCCCCGCGGACCTGCTCCAGGCGTTCCCGCGCCTGCTCGCGCGCTTCGTGCGCCAGCTCGACCGCCGCGGTCCGCTCGGCGACGGTTGCGCCGGCCGTCCGAAGCTGGCCCTCGAGCTCGGCGAGTTGCCGCGCGAGCTCGGCCTCGCGGTCACGCTCGAGCCTCGCGAGCTCCTGCTCGAGCTCGGCGATCCGCGCGTCGGCCTCGGTGTCCGGCGAGTCGTCCTGCGCCGCTGCGCTCAGCCGCGCGAGCCGGTCGCGGCCGCTCCGCAGGCGCGCCTCGATATCCCGCTCGGCCGCGCGCACCGCCTCGGCGCGATAGCCGACGCGGTCGCCGGCGGACTGGGCCAGGAAGCAGCGTCGGGAGAGCTCCTCACGATGGGCGCTCCTCCGGGCCAGCGCCTCCTCGGCCGCCTCGCGGCGGCCGGCGACGGCCTCGAGCTCGCGCTCGACCTGTTCGCGCTGCTCGCGTGCCTGGGTGGCGGCGTCCTGAGCAGCCGTCAGCTCCTGCTGGTGGCGCCGGAGATCGTCGCGGGCGAGCTCCCACCGCGCCTCGAGCGTCTGGCGCTCTAGGCGGGCGTGCAGCTCGGCGGCCTCGGCCTGGCGCTTGAGCGGGCGCAGGCGCGAACGGGCCTCCCGTTCGACGTCGAGCGCCCGATCGAGGTTGTCCTGGGTCCGCACCAGCTTCAGCTGGGCCCGGCGGCGGCGCTTGCGATGCTTGCCGAGCCCGGCCGCCTCCTCGATCAGGAGCCTGCGGTCGCGGGGCTTGGATGTCACGATCGACTCGACTCTGCCCTGGGAGATAACCGAGTGCATCTCCTTCCCTAGCCCGGTGTCGGACAGGACCTCGATCACGTCGACCAGCCGGCAGCGCGCCCCCGCGAGCCGGTACTCACCCTCGCCGCCGCGGTCGAGCCGTCGCACGATCGAGACCTCCGGCGCGCCGAGCCCGAGCATCCCCTCGCGGTCGTCGAGGACGAGCTCGACCTCGGCCCCCCTGGCGCCCTGACGCCCCGGCGACCCGCCGAAGATCACGTCCTGCATGGACTGTCCCCGGACCGCGAGCGGGGATTGCTCGCCGAGCGCCCACAGCACCGCGTCGGTGACGTTCGACTTCCCGGACCCGTTCGGCCCGACGATCACGCTCACGCCAGGCCCGAACTCGAGCTTCGTGCGGTCGGGGAAGGACTTGAAGCCCTTCAGCACGATCGACTTCAGGTACATGCCGGCCTCATTCGAGCGCCTCCAGGGCCAACTGAGCTGCCTCCTGCTCGGCGTCCTTCTTGCTCCGGCCGCTCCCGCGTCCGACCTCGACGCCGGCGATCGTCGCGCTGACCGAGAACACCCGGTCGTGCGGCGGTCCCTGCTCGTCGACGACGTCGTAGGTCACGAGCGCGCCCTTCCGAGCGAGCCGCTCCTGAAGCGCCGACTTGAAGTCGACCGGGTGCTCGAGGGCCTCCTCGATCTCGGGCGAGAACGCCGCGACGACCGCCTCGGCGGTCCGCTCGTAGCCGTAGGACAGAAAGCAGGCGCCGATCACCGCCTCGATCACCGATGCCAGCACGCGCTCGGTCCCGATCAGCGCAGGGACGGTCGAGGACGCCCCCGGCGGCGCGGCCGCGCTCAGGCGCTCCGGCACGCCGAGGCGATCGGCGACCTCACGGCACGAGCGACCCGAGACCGCCTGGGCCCGGATCTTGGTGAGCCTGCCGGGGCCGAAGCGCTCGGCCTCGAGCCGCGGGTACAGATGCGAGGTCACCGCGAGCGACAGCACGCTATCTCCGAGGAACGCCAGGCGCTCGTAGGAGTCCGAGCGTCGTGCAGTCCACGAGGAGTGGGTGAACACGGACGTCGACAGCTCCTCGGGCAGGTCGTCGAGTAGCTCCCGGAGGAGTGCCGGCGAGTCACTCTGACGTGGAAGGCGCTTCGTGCTCACTCAGCATCGGGGCCTGCGCTCGCCGACGCCGACGCTGGCGCCTCACCTCCGCTCATTTCGAGCACGTGCTCCACGGCCTCGCCGACGGTCTTGATCTTCGCCGCCTGCTCGTCGGAGATGCGCACGCCGTAGGAATCCTCGAGTTCCTGCACGAGCGTGTACAGATCGAGTGAATCGGCATCAAGGTCCTCTTTGAACCGGGTCGCCTCGGAGATGATCCCGGGATCCACCTCGAGCTCATCGGCGAGGTGCCCCCGGATCGCCTGGAAGATCTCTTCGCGGGTCACGGGGAGGAAACCGTAGCCGTCGCCTCGGACGGGCCAGCGGCTCGGTCGCCATTCCCACGATCGCGATCCGCTCCCGCCCGATCTCCCGGTTCGCGGGAACCCCCCGGCGCCGGCCGGAGCGCCCCGGCCTCCTGAAGCGCCGCGCGCGTCCGCCCGATCACGTCCTGTTCGACGCCGAGCGCGGCCACGTTGATCGCCCGCGCGAAGCCCCGCGCGCTGAAGCGGCCGTGCGCGACCACACCGAGCTGGCGCAGCCCCAGCATGTACGCGCCACCGGGTCCCTCGGGGTCGATCGTGTCGCGCAGCTTCTGCATCGTCGGTGCGATCAGCCGGCTTCCGAGCCGGCCTCGGAGCGAGGTGTCCGCGGTCTCGGTGACGAGCCGGAGCGCGCGGCTCGAGATTCCCTCGATCAGCTTCAGCGTGATGTTGCCGGTGAAGCCGTCCATCACGACGACGTCGGCGACGCCCTCGACGATCTGGGTCCCCTCGATGTTCCCCACGAAGTTCAGGCCGGCGCCGCGGGAGCCCGCGAGCTGCTCGTGCGCGCTGACGAGCTCGGGTGTGCCCTTGCCGGGCTCCTCGCCGTTGGAGAGCAGCGCGACCCGGGGCGACGCGATCCCGAGCACCGCCTGCGTGAACGCCGATCCCATGTGGGCGAACTGGACGAGGTGCTCGGGGCGGCATGTCACGTTCGCGCCTACGTCGAGCAGCAGGATCGGTGAGCGGCCGGGGTTGGGCAGCGGCAGCGCGAGCGCCGGGCGGTATACGCCGCGGTCGCGCCGGAGATTGAACAGCGCGGCCGCCAGCGCCGGTCCGGTCGATCCGCCCGAGACGAACGCCTGGGCGCGGCCCTCGGCGACGGCCCGCGTCGCCTGCACGATGGACGCGTCGGGCGACGTACGCACCGCGTTCGCCGGATCGGCCTTCTTCGCGATCGAGACGGGAGCGTCGACGACTTCCACTCCAGCGGGGACCCCGCCCATCTCGCCGGCGGGACCGAACAGCAGAACCTGGATGCCGTCAGCGGCCGCGCGGGCAGCGCCCTCGGCAACCTCGCGGGGGCCCAAGTCCGCCCCGCCCGCATCCACGGCGACGGTGACCACGCGGCGTCGCCTCTAGGAGAGCTGCTCGTCCCGATCCGGAACGACGACCTCGCGGCCTTTGTAGTGACCGCACACCGGACATACCCGATGCGGGAGCCGAGGGCTGTGGCACTGCGGGCACGCGTTGTAGGTCGGGGCGCTGATCTTGTGCTGCGAACGTCGCTGCGTAGTTCGCGCGTGGGACTGCTTCTGCTTGGGGACGGCCATGCCGGGCAGTGTAACCATCCCGCCCGCGGAAAACGCCGACCGTCCTGCCCGCGGAAAACGCCGACCATCCCGCCCGCGGAAAACGCCGACCATCTCGCCCGCGGAAAACGCCGACCATCCTGGCCGCGGCGAAACGCCGCGCGCCCCCGCGCGCCGGAGCGTTACTCGAACCGAAGCTCCGAAAGCGCGGCCCAGCGCGGATCCGGCTCGCGCTCGTGACGGTGATCCGGCCCGGCCTCGTTCAGGTTGGCCCCGCACATCGGACAGAGCCCCGCGCAATCCTCTCGGCAGAGGAGATTCGCCGGCAGCGTCAGCGCGAGCGCGTCGCGCGCCCAGGCGCGCAGGTCGAGCACGCCATCATCGACATAGGGCGAGATCAGCTCGTCGCTGTCGTCCTCTTGCTTGCCGCGGCCGTCCCCCCCGTGTTCGCTCCGGTGCGCCCGGTGGCCGTTCTTGGGTTGGGAGACCTCGCGCGCGTCGACGGAAAACGTCGGAGCGGCCGGTTCGAGGCAGCGCATGCACGGACCGGCCAGCGACGCCTCGAATCGCATCCGCAGCGCGTACCCGTCGCCGGTTGTGCGCGAGATGTCCAGACGGACGGGCAGGTCGGCCGGCTCGACCGAATAGCTCTCGCCGGCGAGCGAGAACGGCTCGATGCCTGCGTGCAGGTCGAGTCGGCGCCCCTCTCCCGTGGTGAGGCGCAGCCCCCCGAGATCGAACGTGTCGGTCCGTAGCGGCGACATCTCACTTCGAGGTTATCGCCGGTCCGACGAGAATCCGCCGGCCCGGCTGCCGAGCCGCGATCATTCGCGCCGTGTCTCGCTGGTTTCGCTCGTACGGGTTCGCGGCGGTGCTGGACAACCTCGTCGTCGGCGCGTATCCGCTCGATCACGACGACGTCGACATGCTCGCCCGGATCGGTATGCGCCGCGTGCTCAACCTGACCGAGGACGGGGAGTACCGCCCCGGCGATCGCCAAACCGTGCAGCGCGCGCTCGCGGCCGCTGGGATCGACGAGTACCGGCTCAGACTGACCGACTACGGCGGCCTGCCCGCCGACCAGATCGAAGTGGCCGTGCAGGAGATCAGCGGGTGGCTCGACGAGGGCGATCGCACCTACCTCCACTGCCGAGCCGGCTGGCAGCGCTCCGCCGCGGTCGCCGCCGGCGTCGTCGCGGTCCGGAACGGGATCGAGATCGACGAGGCGCTCGAGTTCGTCCGGGGCCGCAAGCCGTCGGCCGATCCGCTGCCGCACCAGCGCGAGGATCTGCGCCGCTGGTGGGAGACCCGCGCGGGCGGCACGCCCGGTTAGCCCGCGGCGAGCGCGCCCCGCATCCGCCTACTGTCCGCGCACGCGCCGATTAGTCCGCCGCGCGCAGCCTTCGCATCGTCAGCTGCTCGGGTGCCTCCTCGCGCCGGCGCCCGCCGCCACTGCCGGTGCCGGTGCCGGAGGCGAGCTCGGCCGCGTGCACGCTGCGCGCGCTGACCGTGACGGGGTCGAGTTCGGGCAGCTCGGTCCCGGCGGCGACCGATCCGTGGTCTTCGAACCGGCGGGCCGCCGGCAGCACGCGCGCCTCGTACGAGCCGACCGCCTCGTTGTACGCGCGCACCGTGCTGTTCAGCCGCGAGCCGAGCGTGGCGAGCAGGGTCGAGAGCTTGGCGAGCCGGCCGTGCAGCTCCCGCCCTAGCTCTGAGATCGCCTGCGCGGACTCGGCCACGCGCTCCTGCTGCCAGCCGTACGCGACGGCCCGCAGCATCGCGAGCAGCGTCGTCGGGGTGGCGATCAGCACACGCCGAGCCATCGCGTCCTCGATCAGCGCCGGATCGGCCTCGAGCGCCGCCCCGTACAGGTGCTCGCCCGGCAGGAACATCACGACGATGTCGGGCGCCGAGTCGAGCCCGGCCCAGTACGCCTTGTCCGCGAGCGCCTTCACGTGCCGGCGCAACAACCGCGCGTGGTCGCGCAGGTGTCGCTGGCGCTCCTCCTCGTCGCGGGCCTCGTACGCGTCGAGCACGCCCTGGAGCGGCGCCTTCGCGTCGACGACCACGTGCTTTCCGCCCGGCAGGCTGACGATCAGGTCCGGGCGCAGCGCCCGTCTCGTCGCCGCCGAGCGGGGACTGCTCGGCGAAGTCGCAGTGCCGCACCATGCCGGCGAGCTCGACCACGTTGCGGAGCTGCATCTGCCCCCACTGCCCGCGCGCGTTGGGCTTGCGCAGCGCGGTCACGAGCGCGCCCGTCTCGGTCCGGAGCCGCTCGCCGGTCTCCGCGAGCGTCTTCAGCTGCGCCTCGAGTCGTCCGCGCGATTCCCGTCGCTCCTGGTCCAGGTGCAGCAGCTGAGCGTCCACGCGGCCGAGCTGCTCCTTGAGCGGCGCGACGAGCTGCTCGACCGCCTGCCGGCGCGTGTCCAGCTCCCCCTTGGCCGCCGCCTGCGCGGCGCGGAGCTGGGCCTGATTCAGCTCCGAGAGCTGAGCGATGCTCGTCTGCAGGGCGTCGGCGCTGAGCGCCTTGAACGACGCCGACAGCCTTTCCTGGGCGTCGGTGATCGCCGCGAGGCGCTCCTGCGCGCGTTCGCGCTCGTGCTCGAGATCCAGGCGTGCGCGGTCGCGCTCGCGCTCGAGCTCGCCGGCGCGCACCGCCTCGACCGAGAGCGACCGCAGCCGCGGACGGAGCGCCAGGAGGACGGCGCCGGCGCCGACGAGCAGTCCGATCAGCAACCACAGGGCGTTCATGGGGTCATTCAGCATGGCGCGACCCTCGGACGGAACGAAATCCCCGCAAAACGGCAGAACCCGAGAGGCTGCGAGAATCGCCGCGTGCCAGGCGATCGGATACGCCGTCGCGTGATCGTGCAGGGACGCGTCCAGGGCGTGTTCTTCCGCGACTCGGTCCGCGAACGCGCCAGAGCTCACGGCGTCGCGGGCTGGATCTGCAACCGCTCCGACGGGTCGGTCGAGGCGGTGCTCGAAGGCCGGCCCGACAACGTCGAGCGCGTCGTCAGGTTCTGCAAGATCGGCCCCCGGCAGGCCTACGTCGAGCGGATCGACGTGACTGACGAGGAGCCTGAGGGCTTGAGCGGGTTCGTGATCCAGTAGCCGGCCGCACGCGACGAACCGTGTGATCCGGCGGTCCGCGCCTTAGATGCCGTCGTGCACGAGACGGCCGATCGCGTCGAACTTAGCCGGATTGCTGCGCTTCAAGTAGAACGCGCCCGCGACCGCGACAGCGAAGATCGCGGCGTCGATCGGCCCGAGCCAGTTCGCGTAGTCGTAGCCGCTGCCGATGAAGCCGAGGTTCTTGAACAGCAGGACGAGGACGACGATCTGGCCGGCGAACGAGATCAGCGGCGCCACGAGCGTCCTGAACACGTGGTGCTCGTCCGGATGCTGCGTCCGGAAGTAGTTGGCGATCGCGAGCGACACCACCGCCTGCACCGCGAGGATGATGATCACGCCCATCACCGCCATCAGCCCGTACAGCTGCACGTACGCCTGCGAGTTCGGATCGCTCGTCCCCGCGAACACGCCGAAGCCGGCGACGATCACCGCGGCGATCACCGACTGAACGCAGGTCGCGACGTAGGGACTCTTCCATCGCGGATGGGTGCGCCCGAGCGCAGCCGGTAGCAGCCCCTCGCGCCCAAGCGAGTAGAAATACCTCGACGCGGTGTTGTGGAACGCCATCCCGCACGCAAACGAGCCGGTGATGATCAGGAAGCTCATGACCTCCTTCGCCCAGTGCCCGACGAACGCCTCGGTCGGGATGAAGAAGAAGTTCGCCGCGTTGTTCTGCGCGACGCCCGCGGCGGCGTCGATCGAGTCGTAGCCCGAGATCGACGCCCAGCTCGTGACCGTGTAGAAGACCCCGAGCCCGATCACCGAGATGTACAGCGAGAGGGGCACGATCCGCTTTGGGTTGCGCGACTCCTCGGCGTAGTTGGGCGCCATCTCGAACCCGACCCACGACCAGAACGCGAAGAAGATGCCGACGCCGGCGCCGCCCGCGGCCAGGCCGTGCCCGTCCGGATAGCCCTTGAACGCGTTGACCGGGTTGATCGCAGCCGGGTCGACGTGGGCGCCGCTCGAGGCGAAGATCCCGGCGTCCATGATCAGCAGGATGATCACCTCGCACACGAGCGCGACGCCGAGCAGGCGCGCGGAGACCCGCACGTCGAAGTACGTGAGCACGCAGATCAGCCCGACCATCAGCAGCGCTAGCCAGACCCATGCGACGTGGATCGCCGGCGCCCGACAGCTTCAGCCCGAGGAAATACGCGAAGCCCCCCGCGAGCGATGCCTCGAACACCGCGTACGCGACGACCGACGCAAACCCCGCCCCCATCCCGAGCTCCCGCCCGAGCCCCTGGCTGATGTACGAGTAGAACCCGCCGGTGGCCGTGACCTTCCGTGCCATCGCCGTGTACCCGATCGAGAAGATCACGAGTACGACCGTCGCGAACACGAACCCGGCCGGCGTACCGATCCCGTTCCCGAACCCGACTGAGATCGGCGTGTTGAACAGCATCGCCGAAATCGGCGCGGAGCCCGTGACGGTCAGGAACAGCACGCCGGCGAGCCCCACGGCCCCCTTGCTCAGCAGGTGGACATCCGTGCGCTGCGAGATGTCGTAGAGGCCGGCGCGGTCGGCCCCGGTGCGGCCCTCCGCGCCGGCGGGCACGGTCGCGCCGCTCATGGCGATCGCCTCTCGCGCGCCACGTCCACCAGCGCGCCGAACAGGCGACTGCGGTCGTCCGCCTCGGGATGCCACTGCACGCCGAGCCCCCATCGCCCGTCGGCGAGCTCGATCGCCTCGGTCACGCCGTCCGAGTCCGCGCGGCCGGTCACGACGAGCCCGTCGCCGAGCTCGAGTACGGCCTGGTGGTGGTGACAGCGCGCGATGTGGACATGCTCGCCGACCGCGTCCGCCGCGAGCGAGCCGGGCGTCAGCGTGACCGTGTGCTCGTTGCCGTCGAACGTGCCGACGACCTTGCGGTGCGGGGTCGCTGCCGTCGGCCGCGATCAGGTTCTGCTCGAGCGTGCCGCCGAACGCGACGTTGAGTACCTGCATGCCGCGACAGATCCCGAGCACGGGCACGTCGCGGTCGATCGCGGCACGCAGCACCGCGAGCTCGAACTGGTCGCGCTCGGGGTAGGTCGACTCGGTCGCGGGGTCTCGCGGGGCGCCGTACGAGGTCGGGTCGAGATCGGCGCCACCGATCAGCATCAGGCCGTCGATCACGTCGAGCAGCTCGAGCGGGGTGCTTGTGTCGACCGCGAGCAGCACGGCGACGCCGCCGGCGCGCTGCACGGGCGCCACGTACGAGTCCGCCACCAGATGCGCCTCCTGGTTCCAGAACGCCCAGCGGGCGCGCTCGCGGACCGCGCAGATGCCGATCACCGGCCGGCGGGACGAAGCGGTCATCTCGCGGCGCCGACCCCGGCGACGCGATCGAGGAACGCGTCGAACAGCGCGACCGCTCGCGCTCGGTTCTCAGCGTCGAGCTCGCGCGCCTGCGACAGCATCCGGTCGGGATCGACCCGCTCGCGCTCGAGCTCGCCGCGCGAGGCGGTCACCCAGGCCTCGACGAGCTCCGCCGTGACCTCGGGATGGAATTGGACGCCGAGGTTCCGCCCGATCGAGAAGGCCTGCGGCCCGGCGGGACTCGTCGGCGAGCAGCGCCGCGCCGGCGGGCAGCGTGAACGTGTCGTGGTGCCACTGGAGCCACGGTCCCTCGCCGACGAGCGAGGCGTCGCGCGTGTGGATCGTCATCCAGCCGATCTCCGACCGCTGCGCCCGCAGCGCGCGGCCGCCGAGCACTCGGGCGAGGATCTGGCTGCCGAAGCAGATGCCGAGCACCGGGACGTCGGCGTCGGTGGCGGCCCGGAGCAGCCGCCGCTCGCGCGCGATCCACGGGACCGTGTCGTCGTACGCGGCGGCCTCCGAGCCGAGCGTGACGACCAGGTCGTAGCCGCGGGCGATCGTGGTCGCGGGCGTCGGTGATGATCCGGTGCAGGTCGACCGTCGGCGCCGCGGTCAGACAGCCAGTCGTCGACGGGCTCGCCGGGCGGGATCGACTCCTCGTGCTGGACGACGAGGCCGCACCAGCCGCACACCGGGTCGCAACGGCCGCGCATCGCGCGCTTACGAGACTTCGGCCGGCTCTTCCTTGCCCGCCAGGCGCTCGCGTCCCCGGCGGACCGCCGCGATGAACTTCGACAGGTTGACCTCGAGCGTGTTCAGGATCTCGTCGGCGTAGTCCTCGGCCCCGAGCCGGATCTCGCGCTCGCGGGCGCGAGCGTCCTCGATGATGTCCTCGGCGCCGCGCTCGGCCTGCTTGGTGATCTCCTCCTCGGAGACCATCCGCTCCTGGCGCTCGCGCGCCTCCTTGACGATCCGCTCGGCCTCGCGCTTGGCCTCCGCGAGCATCTCCTGGCGCTCCTTGACGATCCACCGGGCCTGCTTGATCTCCTCGGGGATCGTGGCGCGCATCTGGTCGAGGATGTCGTAGATCTCCTCCTTGTCGACCCGGACCTGATCGGTCAGCGGCACCGCGCGCGCGTTGTGCACGAGGTCGTCAAGCTTGTCGATGAGTACCAGGACATCCATCCCAAAACCTCTGTTTCGTTAGCGGCCTAGCCGTTCCTTCAAGGCTCTGGCGACCTCTGCGGGAACAAGATCGTCGATGTCACCGCCGAACGTCGCAAGTTCCTTGATGCCGCTGGAGCTCAAGAAACTGTACTTGGCGGATGCCATCAGGTAAACGGACTCGATCTCCGGGTCCTGCCGGCGGTTGAGCTGGTTCATCTCGAGCTCGTACTCGAAGTCCGAGATCGCGCGCAGTCCCTTGACGATCGCCATCGCCCCGCGCTCGCGGGCAAAGTCGACCAGCAACGTGCTGAACGGCTCGACGTCGACGTTCTGAATGCCTCGCGTCGCGCCCGTCAGGAATCCCACGCGTTCCTCGGTGCTGAACACCGTGCTGCCCTTGCGCCACGGCAGGTTCACGACCGCGACGATCACCTTGTCGTACATCGCCGAGGACCGCGCGATCACGTCGAGATGCCCGTTGGTGACCGGGTCGAAGGTGCCGGGACAGATCGCGATGCGGTTGTCAGGAGTCATAGATTCGGATCAAGGTGTCGCCGTAGCGGCGCTCGTCGAGCAGTGTCAGGTCGAGCTCGAGGGGCGCCCGCCGGTCACTCTCGGTCACTACCCGCGCAGCGGATGCGAGAACCGGTCCGAGCGCCGTCCGAGAGCTCTCGCCCGACGACGCTCGCCTGCCGATATGGGGGATCGAGGAACACCAGATCGTATTGACGACCGTCGCGACGTGCCCTTTCGAGGTACGCGCAGCGCATCCTGCGCGGTGGACCTCCACGTCGGCCCCGACCGCCCCCGACCTCCTCGAGGTTGCGCCGGATCGCCGCGACCGCGGCCGCCGAGGAGTCGATGAGCACGGCGGCCGCAGCCCCTCGCGACAGCGCCTCGATCGCCAGCGCGCCCGACCCCGCGAACAGGTCGAGCACGCGCGCGCCCTCGACCGAGCCGCCGAGTATCGAGAACAGCGCCTCCCGGACCCGGTCCGACGTCGGCCGCGTCGAACGACCCCGCGGAGCGACCAGGCCCCGCCCCCCGAACCGCCCCGCCACGACCCTCACCGGGCGAACCGTCCGGCCACGACGCTCACGCGCGGATCGGCGCTTGCGCCTCGGCGCCGAACGCCCGCACGAGCGCGTCGGACAGGAGCGCGTGCTCCGGCGCTTCCAGCTCCGGGTCCGCGGCCACCACCTCCTCGGCGTAGACCCGCGCCCGCTCGAGCAACTCGGCGTCGCGCGGCAGCTCGGCCACCCGGAACTGCGCGAGCCCGTGCTGGCGGGTGCCGACGAGCTCGCCCTCGCCGCGCAGCTCGAGGTCGATCTCCGCCAGCTTGAAGCCGTCCGCATGAGCCGCGAGCGCCCGCAGCCGCGGAGAGTCCTTCGAGCCGAACAGCAAGCAGATCGAGTCGTGCGCGCCCCGCCCGATCCGGCCCCGGAGCTGGTGCAGCTGCGAGATCCCGTAGCGGTCGGCGTCCTCGACCAGCATCACGGTGGCGTTGGGAACGTCGATCCCGACCTCGATCACCGACGTCGCCACGAGCACATCGGCCGAGCCCGACGCGAACGCCGCCATCGCGGCCTGCTTGGCCGCCGGGCGCAGCTGGCCGTGCATGAGCACGACCTCGAAGTCGCGAAGCTCGCCGGTGCGCAGTCGCTCGAACTCGGCGGTGGCCGCGCGCGCCTGCAGCACCTCCGACTCCTCGACGAGCGGGCACACGACGAACGCCTGCCGGCCGGCCCGCAGCTCTTCGCGAATCCGCTCGTACGCGCGCGCTCGCTCGTCCGCGCTGGAGCACACGAACGTGCGGATCGGCCGCCGGCCGGCGGGCAGCTCGCGCAGCAGCGTGAAGTCGAGATCGCCGTAGCCGGCCAGCGCGAGCGTCCGCGGGATCGGCGTCGCCGTCATGTGGAGAACGTGGGGGCGCTCGTCGCCGCGGCGCCTTCGCGTCCAGCGCCGCCCGCTGCCGGACGCCGAACCGGTGTTGCTCGTCGACGACCGCGACCCCGAGCCGGGCGAACTGCACCGAGTCCTCGATCAGCGCATGGGTCCCGACGATCAGCGGCAGCTCCCCGGATCCGAGCTTCCCGAGCAGGTCGGCCCGGCGCCGTCCCGGCGTCGATCCGGTGAGCAGTCCCAAACGGCACCACCGAGCCGGGCATCAAAGACTGAATCGTCGCGAAATGCTGCTCGGCGAGCGTCTCCGTCGGCGCCATCAGCGCTCCCTGGTAGCCGTGCTCGACCGCGCGCAGCAGCGCGTACAGCGCGACGACGGTCTTGCCCGATCCCACCTCCCCCATCAGCAACCGCTGCATCGGCGGCGACGCGGACAGGTCGCCGTCCACCGCCGACAGAGCGCGCGTCTGATCGCCCGTCAAAGCGAACGGCAGCATGTCGGAGAGCCACCGACGCGGTCAGCGAGCGCTCGGCATCCAGCACCGGCGCCGAGCTCGACAAGCTGCGCCGCCGGCGCCGGCGAAGCAGCGCCAGCTGCACCAGCAGCAGCTCGTCGAACGCCAGCCGGCGCCGCGCAAGCTCGAGCCCCGCGTCGGACCCCGCGAAATGCGCCTCGGTCAGAGCCGCCGCTCGGTCGGGCAACCGCGCCCGGACGCGAAGCGCGGCCGGCAGCGGCTCGAACACGTCCGCCAGCGCCGCTGCGTGCTCGCGCACGAGCGCGAGGATCTGCGTCGAAGTCAGCCCCTCCGTCGCAGGGTAGTGCGCCACGGTCGCGTCGCCGCCCGAGACCGCTTCTGCGGTCCGAGCGTGGCCCTGAACCCGGAACCCAGCCCCCGCCCGCCTCCCCTGGCGTCCCTCGAACTTTCCGTGAAGGGCCAGCCGCGTGCCGACCGGGTAGCGCTGCTCGAGCCACGGCTGGTTGAAGAACGTCGCCTTCATCGCGCCGCTGTCGTCGGCGACCGTCGCCTCGACCAGCGGCCGCATCCCGCGCCGGCGGACCGACCGCGACGAGATGCTCCGGACCTGCACGACCACGGTCGCGCTGTCGCCGGGCACGAGCTCCGCCACCGCGCGGGCCTCCCGGCGGTCGCGCGGCAGGTGCAGCAGCAGGTCCTCGACCGTCACGCAGCCCCAGCGTCTCGGCGGCCCGTCTGGCCTTGGCCCCCTCGATCGAAAGCTCCTCACGCAACCTCGACGGCCGGGGATAGCGAACCGGAGCCGCCTCGAGCTCCGACGGCTCCAATGCCTCCGAGGTCGAAAACGCGGTGAGGCCCATTCCGACTGCAGATCATGACCGCAGACGCGGTCGGCCCAGCCGGCTATTCAGCCGACAGCAGCCACCAGTGGGCCTGCTGACCGCCGTCCGACAGCTCGAACTCGACATCACCGTGAGCCAGCGCCTGGACCGTCCCGTCGTCCAGCGGTGCTTCGGCTCCCCGCAGGCAGGTGATCAGCTCGGCGTCGTGCGCGAGCTGCTCGAGCACCTCCCGCAGCGCCTCTCGCGGCCTCCCCCAGGCGACGATCTCCTCCTCGACGAATCCGACCGCGTCGCCGGCGCGGAAACGGCCCTGAGCGTCGTCCAGGACCGCGGGCGCGACCGCGCCGGTCCGGACGTGCTCGAGTGCCCTGGTCATCGACGCGGCGTTGACGGCAGCGTTGCGGGTCGGGTCGAGGGCCACCGCGGCGGCCAGCCCGGCCTGCGGCGACAGCGACGGGCACGACGCACACGGTCTTGTCCGACAGGTCGGCGGCCCGCCGCGCCGCGATCAGGCCGGCCGGGCTGTTCGGCAGCACCACGACCTGCTCGGTCGTGATCGCGTGGATCGCCGCCAGCAGCTCGTAGCTCGAGAGCGACAGCGACGGGCCCCCGTCGAGCGCGCGCACGCCAAGGCTCTCGAACAGGGAGCGCATGCCGGCTCCGCTCGCGACCGCCACCGCGCCGCACACCACCGGCTGGGTCGAGTCGAGTCGCTCGTCGCGAAGCTCCACCTGCGCGCGCATGTCGGCGACATCGAGGTGCGAGACCGTGCCCCGCGACGCGAACAGTGCCGTGGCCGCGTCCGGGTCGTCGGTGTGGATGTGCACCTTCAGCGTCGCCTGATCGCCGACGATCAGCACCGAGTCGCCGAGCCGCTCGAGCGCCGAGTGCGAACCGCCGCGGCTCCAGATCGGTGCCCGTGACCGCGAAGCTCGCGCAATAGCGGTAGGTCGTCGAAGAGTGCTGGGGATGGGTGACCCGCGCGGTCGCCTGGTGCTCGAGCGGCGCCCGGGCAGCTCCGTGCAGCGCAGCGACGATGCCCGCGACGAACACGGTCAGCGCGTAGCCGCCGGCGTCGACGACGCCCGCGTCGCGTAGCGCCGGCAAGCAGGTCCGGTCCCCGCTCGACCGAGCTCTCGCCGGCCCGGAGCGCGGTCTCGATCACCCTGACGATCGCCCCGTTCTGCTCCTCGGCGCTCGCGTCGGGGGCCAGCCGGGCGTCGCGCATGCGCGCAACCTCGGAGGCGACCTGCACGCCCATCTCGCGCACGACGGTCAGGATCGTCCCCTCGACCGGCTCGCGCACCGATCCGTACGCCTGGTCGGCCGCCCGGGCCAGCGCCGCGCTGATCAGCACCGGGTCGACGAGCTCGCCCGGCCGGCTCGCGAGCTCCTCGGCCGCGCCGCGGATCAGCTGCGAGAGGATCACGCCCGAGTTTCCGCGGGCGCCGAGCAGCGCCGCCCGCGCGACCGAGGCGACGATCTCGTCGCGGCCGACACGTTCGATCGTCCCCTCGGGCGGGGCGGTGGCGAGGCGATCGAGTTCCTGCAGGACCGCGCGCAGCGTCAGCACCATGTTGTCGCCGGTGTCGCCGTCCGCCACCGGGAACACGTTGAGTTCGTTGACCTCCTCGCGCCGGGCCTCGAGCGCCGCCAAACCGGCCTCGAGGACGGCGCGAAAGCGGAGCAGACTCGGATCCGACCCGGTCGGCGGGTCGGGGCTCGGGTCCGGCCCGGGCGCCCGAGCCGTTTCAGTCACAGTGCCTTGGCGACCTTGCCGGCCTTCAGGCACCGGGTGCACACGTAGACCCGCCGCGGCGTCCCGTTGTCGTCGATGCGGACGCGCTGCAAGTTCGGGTCGAAGCGCCGCCTGGTGGCGACCATCGAGTGGCTTCGGCTGTTGCCGAACGAGGGGCCCTTCTTACATACGTGGCAGACCTTGGCCATGGCGGGCGAGTATAGCTTCCGGGGCCCCACGAAACCGTGCCGCTCCGCCGCAGGTCCGGGGTTTCGCGACACTCTCCGAGAGGGTTCGTATTCTTCGGGACGGGTAATGAGGCGTTTCGATGGGTAATCAATCCCCGCCGGACGCACGCGTCCGGAAGGACTTGGGGCTTCCGGGGCGCTATGAGGCCGTGCGCCACGTCGCCAGTGGAGGCATGGCGTCGGTGTGGTGCGCGCGCGACCGTGCGCTCGGCCGAAACGTCGCGATCAAGCTGCTCGCCGAGCGGTTTTCCGGCGACGACGACTACAACGAGCGATTCATCCGCGAGGCCCGGGCGGCGGCGAGGCTCTCAGGCCATCCGAACGTCGTGATGATCTACGACGTCGGCGAGACCTCTCCGGACGGCCGGGCGTTCATCGTGATGGAGTACCTGGCCGGCGGGACCGTCGCCGACGCGCTGCGGGTCGACTCGGTCAGGCGAGTGCACGCGGTCAAGTGGCTGAACGAAGCCGCGTCCGCCCTCGACTTCGCCCACAGCCGCGGCGTTCTCCATCGCGACATCAAGCCCGCGAACCTGTTGCTCGATCGCGACCGGGTCCTGCACGTGGCCGACTTCGGGATCGCGCGGATCGGCACCGAGGACACGATCACCGGGACCGGCCAGGTGCTCGGCACCGCCTCATACCTCGCGCCCGAACGCGCGCTCGGCCAGCCCGCGACGGCGGCCAGCGACCGCTACTCGCTAGCGGTGGTGGCGTTCGAGCTGCTCGTCGGCGAGCGGCCGTTCACCCTCCAGCACTTCGCCGCGCAGGCCCGCCAGCACGTCGACGAGGAGCCGCCGTCGGCGAGCGAGCGCAACCGTGCGCTGCCGCCGACGGTCGATCCGGTCCTCACCCGCGGCATGGCCAAGCGCCCCGAGCGAGCGGTGGCCGACCGCGCAAGATTTCGCCCGGGCGCTCGAAACCGCGCTGACCGAGGCCACGACCAGGCCACACCGGGCTTGCGGCGCGCGGCTGCCGCGCGACCCGCCAGGACGGCGCGCTGCCGACGGCGCCGCGCCGGGCGGCGCCGCGGACGGCGTCGCACCCCCCGGGGGCCGGGCAGGCACCGGCGGCTGGGCGCCGGCCGCGACGGCTCCGCGGGCGGATCCCGGCGCTCGCCGCGCTGATCGCCGGGCGCGCGGCGGCTGTCGCGATCGCCGGCACGATCGGTGGCGGCGGTACTCGCAGGGGTCCTCGAGCACCGCGCGCCACGTCGCCTCGGCGGCCACGCACAAGCACCCGGCGGCGCCCGCCAAGCCTGCCGCGAAGCCGAAGCCGAAGCCAAAGCCAACGCCAACGCCAACGCCGAATCCCGCGCAGACCGTCACCGCCACGCCGGCCGCCGCGACGACGACGCCGCCGACCGCCGACACGCTCGAGGCGCGCGGACACCAGCTGATGGTCGACGGCGACTACAGCGCTGCGATCCCGGTGCTCCGCCAGGCCGTCCAGGCAGCCTCCCCGGGCAGCCTCGATCTACGCCTACGCGCTGTACGACCTCGGCCGCTCGCTCCGGCTGGCGGGCGATCCGAAGGACGCGGTCACCGTCGCTCTACCAGCGCCTGCAGATCCCCAATCAGACCGGGAAGGTGAGGGAGCAGCTGCAACTCGCGCTGCTCGCGCTCGGCCAGACCACCCAGAGCGGCGGAGCGAACGCCGGACCGCCGGGGCATCGCGAGCGGACATCACGGAAATGGGCCGAAGGGTCCCGGACCGGGGCCCGGACCCGGATTTCCGCCCGGGCCGGGCGGCGGCTCCCAAGGGGACTGAGAAACCCGCGGCTCGCTCGCGGCTCAGAAACCGCGGTTCGCTCGCGGCTAAGACACCGTGGTTCGCTCGCGGTCGCGCGCGAGCGCGAGCTCGTCCTTGACCGCGAGCGAGGCGAGCGCCGCCTCGACCGCATGTCGACCCGTGTCGCGCTTGGACCCGCCCGTGACGCGATCGAGCGCCTGGGCCATCGTGTCGACGGTCAGGACCCCGAAGCCGCACGGCACGCCGGTCTCGAGCTGGACCTCCTGGATGCCCCGAGCCGACTCTCGCGCAGACGTAGTCGTAGTGGTCGGTCTCGCCGCGGATCACGGCGCCGAGGCAGACGACCGCCCGATAGCGCCCGGACTCCGCCGCGTACTTCGCGATCAGTGGGCAGCTCGAACGCCCCCGGGACCTCGAACCGGTCGATCTCGGCCACGCCCGCCTCGGCGAGCGCCTCACGCGCGCCGGCCTCGAGCTTGTCGGCCAGCTCGGTGTAGAAGCGCGCCACGCACAGCGCGACGCGCGTCACCGCGCGTGCTCGCTCATTCGTCAGACCGCTGCCGCCGCGGCGATCGTGCTCGTGCTCGTCGTGGAGCATCTGCTCGTCGAGCGCCAGCCCCTGGTGGTGCAGCGTGTGCCCGAGCCGGTCGCGCTTGGCCCGCAGGTAGGCCTCGTTGTGGGGGTTCGGCAAGTGCTGGATCGGGATCTGGTCGGTGACCGACAGCCCGTAGCCGGCCAGCCCGGAGATCTTCTTGGGGTTGTTCGTGAGGATCCGGATGCTCGTCAGTCCGAGGTCGACGAGGATCTGGGCGCCGATCCCGTAGTCGCGCAGATCCGCCGGGCAGGCCCAGCTTGAGGTTCGCGTCGACCGTGTCGAGGCCCTCCTCCTGGAGCTTGTAGGCCCGGAGCTTGTTCAGCAGCCCGATCCCGCGGCCCTCCTGGCTCAGGTACAGCAGCACCCCGGCGCCCTCCTGCTCGATCATCGAGAGCGCCGACTCGAGCTGCTCGCCGCAGTCGCAGCGCAGCGAGTGGAACACGTCTCCGGTCAGGCACTCGGAGTGGACGCGGACGAGCACGTCGTCCCGTCCGTCGACGTCGCCCTTGACCAGCGCGACGTGGTGCTTGTTGTCGACGAGCGAGCGGTAGCCGACCGCCACGAACTCGCCGAACCCGGTCGGCAGCTTGGTCGAGACGACGCGCTCGACGAGCTTCTCGTGCCGGCGGCGGTAGGCGACCAGGTCGGCCACCGTGACCATCTTGAGGCCGTGGCGCTCGCAGTAGGGCTCGAGGTCGCCCACGCGCGCCATCGTGCCGTCGTCGTTCATGATCTCGCAGATCACGCCGGCCGGGATCAGCCCGGCCAGCCGCGCGAGATCGACGGCGGCCTCGGTCTGGCCGACGCGCTCGAGCACTCCGCCCGGCTTGGCCTTCAAGGGGAAGACGTGACCCGGCTGCACGAGCTCGCGCGGGCTCGTCTGCGGGTCGATCGCGACCTGGATCGTGCGGGCGCGGTCGGCGGCCGAGATGCCCGTGCTGACGCCGGAGCGCGCCTCGATCGAGATCGTGAACGCGGTCTCGAACGCGGACTCGTTCTTGGCCGCCATCAGGTCGAGGCCGAGCTCGTCGCAGCGCTCGGGCGTGAGCGCGAGGCAGACCAAGCCCCGCCCCTCCTTGGCCATGAAGTTGATCGCCTCCGGCGTGACGAACTGCGCGGCCATCGTCAGGTCGCCCTCGTTCTCGCGGTTCGCGTCGTCGACGACCACGACCATCTTGCCCTGACGGATGTCCTCGATCGCCTCCTCGATCGTCGCGAACGGAGTCTGACACCGAGCTCATCTCCCCACCACCATCAGCTTCTCCACGTATTTCGCCAGCACGTCGACCTCCAGGTTCACTCTGCTGCCCGCTTCGAGCTGCCCGAGATTCGTGCGTTGCAAAGTCTCGGGGATGAGAGAAACGGTAAACGATCGCTCATCCACGCCCGTGACCGTCAGCGAAACTCCGTCGACCGCGATCGAGCCCTTCTCGACGACGTAGCGCAGCACGTCCGGCAGGAGCGCCGATCTGGACCCGCCGGCGAACCCATCCTCGCGCCGCCCCAGAACGCTCGCCGACGCCGTCGACGTGGCCCTGCACGACGTGGCCGCCGAGGCGGTCGCCGGCTCGCAGCGGCAGCTCGAGGTTCACCTCCGCGCCGTGCGCCAGATCGCCGAGCGAGGTGCGAGCGAGCGTCTCGTTCATCGCGTCGGCCGCGAATGAGTCGTCCGTCGAGCTCGGCCGCGCTCAGGCACACGCCGTTGACCGCGATCGAGTCGCCGGTCGCGAGCTCCGTCGACGAGTGGCGTCTCGATCGTGATCCGCGCGCCGTCAGCGGAGCGCTCGACGCCCGCGACCGAGCCGACCCCCTGCACCAGTCCCGTGAACACGCTCTCCGCTACCACTCCCTGATGCGCGCGGAGACGAGCAGATCCTCGCCGACGCGGTCGCATTCGAGGCTCAGCGCGCGGGCCGCGTCGGCGATCGCGTCGACGCCCTCGCCCTCGAGCGGGTCGCGCGCGGTCCGGCCGCCGAGCACCATCGGCGCGAGGAACAGCCGCATCTCGTCGACCTCGCCGGCGTCGAGGAACGCGCCGGCGAGGTGGGGACCGCCCTCGAGCAGGATCGAGCCGATCCCGTCCGCGCCGAGCTGGTCGAGCGCCGAGCGCACGCGCGCCGGCTCGTTCTGTCCGGTCGCGACCACCACCTCGGCGCCGTGGGTGGCGAGCGCATCGGTAGCGGTCCTGGGGGCGGCGCGCGAGACGACGACGGTGAGCGGGACCGAGCGCGAGCCCTGGACCAGCTTCGACGTCAGCGGCAGGCGTGCGAGCGAGTCGAACACGATCCGGCGCGGCTGGCGGACCACGCGCGATCCGATACGCGGCGGTCAGCAGCGGATCGTCGGCGAGCGCGGTGCCGATCCCGACCGCGACGGCATCGCACTGGGACCGCCACTGGTGCGCGAGCCGGCGGCTCTCCTCGCCCGAGATCCACTTCGAGTCGCCGCTCCCGCGTGGCCACCTTGCCGTCGAGCGTCATCGCCGACTTGAACAGCACCCACGGGCCGGCCGGTGCGGGCATGCTTGCGAAACGACTGGTTGAGCAGCCGGGCCCGGACCGCCAGCTCGCCGTCGGCGACCACGACCTCGATCCCCTCGTCGCGCAGGATCCCGAGCCCGCGACCCGGAGGCGTGCTCGCTCGGATCGTCGGAGGCGACGACGAGCCGCGCTGATCCCGGCCTCCCGGATCGCGTCGGTGCACGGCGGCGTCTTGCCCTGGTGGCAGCACGGCTCGAGCGACACGTACAGCGTCGCGCCTCCGAGGTCGCGACCCTCCGCGGCGCGGATCGCCTCGACCTCGGCGTGCGGTCCCCCGAGCGCCTGGTGAAAGCCCTCCCCGAGCACCTCGTCGTGGCGGCCGATCACCGCGCCGACGAGCGGGTTCGGGCTCACCCGCCCGCGTCCGCCCTCGGCCAGCTCGATCGCGCGAGCGAGATGGCGGCGATCGATCTCGGTGGGTGCGGACATGGCGACCGTCTTGGAGAATAGGGCCAGTGGGCTCCCCTCAACCTTGCACCAGTAATGCCGGACCGTTTCGGGTCAACCCACTAGAGTCGGACCCCCGCACGATCGCGTGCGGTGTCCGTCGTTCGTCGCCCCTCTCGCTACCGTGTTGGGACCAGCCCCGGGGCGTACCGCGCTCCATCCCGCCGGTCTGCTCGTTTCAAACCGCAGAGCCGGCACTTCAAATGAAGCTCATCATCCAAGTTCCCTGTTTCAACGAGGAGGACCAGCTTCCGGTCACGCTCGGCCACCTTCCGCGCGAGGTCGACGGGATCGACACCGTCGAGTGGCTGATCATCGACGACGGCTCGAGCGACCGCACGGTCGAGGTCGCCCGCGAGCATGGGCGTCGACCACATCGTCCGGCTGACGAACCACAAGGGCCTGGCCGCCGCCTTCCAGGCCGGGCTGGACGCCGGGCCTGAAGCTCGGCGCCGACGTGATCGTCAACACCGACGCGGACAACCAGTACGAGGGCGCGGACATCCCGAAGCTCGTGGCGCCGATCCTGCGCGGCGAGGCCGACATGGTCGTCGGCGACCGGCAGGTGGAGACGATCGAGCACTTCTCGGCTCCGCAAGAAGCTGCTCCAGCGCGTCGGCTCGTGGGTCGTGCGACACGCCTCGGCCACCGAGATCCCCGACACGACGTCCGGCTTCCGCGCCTACAACCGCGAGGCGGCGCTGCAGATGCAGGCGGTGTCGAAGTTCACCTACACGCTCGAGACGATCATCCAGGCCGGGCAAGCTGCTGGTCGCGGTCGACCATGTCCCGATCCGGACCAACCCGAAGACGCGCGAGTCGCGCCTGTTCCCGTCGACGGCGGCGTACGTGCGCCGCAACGCGCTGTCGATCTTCCGCGTCTACTCGCAGTACCAGCCGCTGAAGGTGTTCTGGACCGGCGCGCTGATCATCGGGCCTCGCCGCGCTCGCGGTGTTCATCCGCTTCCTGGTCTTCTTCATCGAGAACCCGTCGACCGCCGGGCGCGGGCACATCCAGTCGCTGATCGCCGGCGCGGTCCTGTTCAACGCCGCGATGCTGCTGGGCGCGCTCGGGGTGATCGGCGACCTGCTCGACGCCCAGCGCACGCTGTCGCAGCGGACGTTCGAGCGCGTGCGGCGGATCGAGCTGCAGCTCGGGGTCGAGCCATCGCACTACGAGCCGGGGGCGCCCGCGCGCGAGCCCGGCGATGGCGCCCGGAGCGATCCGACCCGCCCCGGCGAGAGCCCTTCTGCGCACGGGCGCCCCGGACCGCAGGGCGCTCGAGGTATGAGCCGCGTCCCGGACGTCGCCCCCGCCGGCGGCGGCCCGGTCGCGGTCCCGACGGGCAACACGTTCGACAAGTACGGCTCGACGAACCCGGTCGTGCGCCGGCTGATGGCCGGGTTCGAGGGCACCTCGCAGCGCCTGTTCACGCAGGCCGCGCCGCAGTCGGTGCTCGACGTCGGGCTGCGGCGAGGGCGTCCTGACCCACCGGTGGGCCGAGCAGCTCGGCGACAAGCCGGTGCTCGGGATCGACCTGGCCGACCCGAAGCTCGAGGCCGAGTGGAGCACCCGCCGCGCGGCCGAACCTCGAGTTCCGCGACCATGGCCGCCGAGGACCTGCCGTTTCCGGATCGGCTCGTTCGACCTGGCCGCCGCGATCGAGGTGCTCGAGCACGTCCCCGACCCGGAGCGGACGCTGGCCGAGATGGCGCGCGTGGCCGCGCGGCACCTGCTGGTCTCGGTCCCCCGCGAGCCGCTGTGGCGGGCGCTCGAACGTGGCTCGCGGGGCGTACGTGCGCGATCTCGGCAACACCCCCGGCCACGTCAACCACTGGTCCAAGCGTGACTTCGTCCGGCTGGTCGCAGCGGCCACGGTGAGGTGGTCGAGGTGTGCTCGCCGTTCCCGTGGACGATGCTGCTGGTGCGGGTCTCGTGATGGCGCGCGTCGAGACGCCTCCGGAGGGACCGCTACGGCCGCCGCCGCCCGGACCGGCGCCCGACCGAGCACGGCGTAACGGCGCGGAGCCGAGCGACCGGCGAGCTCTCGTACGCCTCGGGCGCGCGGGTGCTGTCGATCGGGATCGCCTCGACCGGCATCTTCACGTTCCTGTACCTGGCCACCGCGAGCCACGTGCTCGACCCGGCCTCCTACAGCCGGATCTCGCTGTGCTGGGCGATCATGTTCGTGATCCTGTCGGTGATCTACCGGCCGATCGAGCAGCTGCTCTCGCGGACGATCGCCGACCGCCGGGCCCGCGGGCTGCACGGCCACCCGCTCCGGATCCCGGCGCTGATCCAGTTCAGCTTCGCGATCCTGTTCCTGATCGTCGCGCTGGCGATGCGACCGCGAGATCGAGCAGGGGATCTTCGACGGCTCGAGCGCGCTCTACTGGATCCTCGTGATCGGCGTGCTCGCGTACGCCGCGAGCTACTTCGCCCGCGGCTGGCTCGCCGGGCACCAGCGGTTCGCGCTGTACGGCGGCCTCGTGTTCCTCGAGTCGACCTCGCGCTTCCTGTTCGCGCTCGCGGTCGCGGTCGGCATCGCGTCCGGCCAGGCGGCGGTCGGGCTCGGCATGGCGGTCGCGCCGTTCGCGTCGCTGTGCGTGATCCCGTTCGCGTTCTCCCGCCTGCGGCTCGACGCGCCGGCCGGCGTGCCGGTGGCCGACGCGGCGCGCGAGGGGCCGGCCCACGCCGAGATCGAGGAGGCCGCGACCGACCTCAGCCTCAAGCGCGGCAGCCGGGTTCGCGGTCTCGGTCGTCGGGATCATGCTCGCCGAGCAGACGCTGATGAACGCCGGCGTCCTGATCGTCGCCGCCAATGCCGGGAGCAAGGCGGCGCTCACCGTGGGCATCACCGGGTTCGTGTTCAACGTGCTGCTGATCGTCCGCGCGCCGCTCCAGCTGTTCCAGGCGATCCAGACCTCGATCCTCCCCCACCTCGCCGAGCCTCGAGGCGCGCGAGTCCGCCGCGGAGTTCCACCGCGCGATCCGCACGACGGTCAAGGTGATCGCCGCCTTCGCCGGCGCCGTGGCGATCGGCCTGCTCGCGATCGGCCCGTTCGTGATGACCGCCCTGCTCGGCGACAAGGGCTTCCACTACGGGCGCATCGGACTCGCCGCTGGTCGGGCTCGGCATGGGGCTCCACCTCACCGCGGGCACGCTCAACCAGGCCGCCCTGGCCCGGGGCCGCGCCCCGCTCGCCGCGGTCGCCTGGCTCACCTCGGCGGCGCTGTTCGTCGCGTTCATGCTGTCGGAGGCGATCAGCAACCAGGTGACCCGCGTCGAGGTGTCCTACTTCACGGCCGCGCTGATCCTGTGCGGTCTGCTGTGGGCGATCTACCGGCGCGGCGCGGCGCCCACGGGCGACCTCGTCTCGGACCGCCGGTAGTCGCGTCTCAGCCGCTGTTGAGGCTCTTGCACGCGGCCTGCTTGGCCGCCGCCTTTCGAGGTCGGGGTTGCTGAGCCCGCTCGAGTCGATCTTGTTCGAGCGATCCGCGAACGCTCGCGCCGAGCGCCTGAGCCGCGGTCTTGAACGACGTCGGAGAGTCCGTCGGGAGCGAGTTCGACTTGGTCGATCGCGACTCGCATCGCGTCGCGCAGCTGTGTGAACGCCTTGACGACCGTCCCGGCGACCGCCTTGCCGTTCGAGATGTCCGGCGTCCCGGCGGACTGGATCTGCGGACTGAGCGCGTTGGTCGAGTCCGCCTCGACCGCGGTCAGGAAGCCCTGGAGCGTCTTCTTGGCCTGTGTCGCGTTCGTCGCGCGTCGAGTTGTTGAGCGCGCTCGAGCGCGTCACGACGTCCTTCTCGAGCGGCGATGATCGCCGAGCAGACCGTGCTCACGTACGTGTCCGCGCTGACCTTCGAAGAGTCGCTCGATCCTCCGCATCCGACGCACAACGACGAGGACGAGCACCGATCGCCAGCGCTGACGTGAGACTCCCAAAGCCTCATCGTCGGTCAGGCTAGCGGCGGATCGGAGCGCGGTGCTCCCGCAGCCGCGTTCACGCGGCGCCGGCGGCGGCCGCGATCGCGGCGTAGGCCGCGGCCGGATCGGCCGTGCCGAACACCGCCGAGCCCGTCACAAGCAGGTTCGCGCCGGCCTCGACGCACGGCCCCGCGGTCGTCTCGTGCACGCCGCCGTCGACCTCGAGCGCGACGTGATCGGGGAGCGCGCGGCGCATCCGCGCGAGCTTGTCGAGCGACCACGGGATGAACTGCTGGTTGCCCCATCCGGGGTTGACGCTCATGCACAGGGCCAGATCGAGCAGCTCGTTCGCGATCTCGTACGAGGCTGTCGGCCGGCGTGCCGGGGTTGATCGCGGCGCCGGCGGCGCACCCGGCCTCGCGAATCGCGTTCAGCGTGTAGTGGAGGTGCGGCGTCGCCTCGACGTGGATCGTGATGCTGTCGGCGCCCGCGCGGGCGATCTCGTCCACGTAGCGCTCGGGACGCTCGATCATCAGGTGCACGTCGAGGATCCCGCCGGCGCCGTGGACCCGCTCGGCGATCGCGTCGACGATCAGCGCGCCGAACGTGATCGGAGGCACGAAATGACCGTCCATCACGTCGACGTGGATCACCCGGGCGCCGGCGTCGAGCACCTCCTCCACCTGGTCGCCGAGGCGGGCGAAATCCGCCGACAGAATCGACGGCGCGATCCGCCGCTCGCGCAGCAGTCGCGCGGTCGCGTCGGCCGGTCCGTGGGTCTGCGTCGCCACGCCTCAGACCGCCCGCAGCATGCTGCCGTGGCAGTGATTGCACGCGACGACCGCGGTGCTCGACATCCGCACGATCGTCGAGTGCTCACCGCAATTGGGGCACACCGAGACGAGCTCGTAGCGCTGCAGGCAGTAGACGCATCGGTAGCGCCCGGGTGCCGCGGTCGGGCGCAGCCAGGGCTCGCCGCACCCCGGGCACTCCGGACCGAGCTTGGACATCGGATCGGTCACGGTACGCACACAGGTTAACGCGCCGCTCGGGCAGCTCAAGGGACGTGGCTCGGCTCGTTGCGGAGCCGCGCGATGAAAAACCCGTCGGTGCCGTCCCGGTGAGGCAGCAGCTGGACGTGCTCCTCGAGCACGAACTCGCCGTGCGCTCGGAGGAACGCCTCGACGACGTCGTCGCTCTCGGCGCGGGAGATCGTGCACACCGAGTACACGAGCGCGCCGCCCGGCGCCAGCGCCGGTGCGCGCCGGCGGCGAGCATCCGCGGCCTGAAGCGCGGCCAGCTCGGCGGATCGCCTCGGGCCGCGCGCGCCAGCGCAGGTCCGGCCGGGACTGGAGCGTGCCCGAGCCCGCTGCACGGTGGATCGACCAGAATCCGGTCAAAAGGCCCGTCGTCCGCGTGGGATCGCGGCGTCGCCCACCTCGACCCGGACGCAGAGGCCGCGCATCCGGGCGCACGTCCGCTCGAGCGCGGCGGCCCGGCCCGGATGCCGCTCGACGGCGACGATCTCGCCGGCGTTCTCGATCAGCGCGGCCAGATGAGTCGTCTTGCCGCCCGGCGCCGCGCACAGATCGAGCACGCGCTGGCCCGGCTCGGGATCGAGGATCCGCGAGACGAGCATCGAGGCGCGCGACTGGGGCTGAACTGCGCCGCTCGCCACAGCTGCGAGACCCCTCGACGTCGAACGGGCCGTCGAGCACCAGCCCTTCGGGGAGATCGAGGTCTCGGCCGCCGGCGCGATCGAGACCAGGGGCCGGACGGCTCGGGACCGGGAGCGCCGCGGCCACGTCCGACACGCTGCGCGACGAGCGAGTTCACCCGAAGCGCCGACTCGGCCGGCTCGTTGACCACGCGCAGCAGCGCCCGCGCGTCGTCGGCGCCAAGCTCCTCCCACCATTGGCTGGCTAGCCAGCCAGGCACGGAATGGAGCACCGCGGCGCTCTCGGGTGACTGGTCGTCGAGTCGCGCGAGGATGCCCGGTCCCTCCCGGGCCGCCCGGCGCAGCACCGCGTTGACAAGCCCGGCGGCGTGCGGGCTCGACGCGCTTGGCCAGCTCGACGCTCTCGTTCACCGCCGCGTGCTCGGCGGCTCCGCCCATGAACAGCAGCTCGAACAGCCCGAGCCGGAGCACGGCCAGCACGGGCGGGTCGAGCGCGCCGAAGCGGGCGGCCGGTCAGCTGCGCGGCCACGTGGTCGAGCGTGCCGCGTCGCTGGACCGTGCCGTAGCCGAGCGCCATCGCCAGCGCGCGATCGCGCGGCTCGAGGAGCGACGCCTCGGCCGCGAACGCCCGGTCGGTGTACGCGCCCTGCTCGAACGTCCGCCGGACCACGCGCAGCGCGCAGGCGCGCGCCGGCGAGACCCGGCTGTGGTGCTTGGTCGCCGGCAAGCCGCTATCTCCTGTGCCCGCGCAGATAGTCCTCGCCGCTCATCGGACGCCCGCCGGGCGGCTGCACCTCGACGAGCTCGAGCGCGCCCTCGGCGCACCCGAGCACCGGAACCGGCCCGTCGAACGAGACCACGCCGACCGGCGGTGCGTCGCCGCTCGCCACCCGTGCCGCCCTCACGCCGAGCCGCGATCCGTCGCCGAGCACCACGTGCGCGCCGATGTGGGGCGTGAGCGCGCGGACCACCCGTTCGAGCTCGACCGCCGAGCGCGACGGGATCGAGCTCGCGGTCCTCGGGCGCGATCTTATGCGGCGTACGTGGCGAGCGCGTCGTCCTGCGCGGTGCACGGCGGCCGCTCGGTCGAGCGCCTGCACGAGCAGGTCGCCTCCGAGGGCGGCGAGCCGCGCGGCGAGGCTGCCGTACGTGTCCTCGGGGCGGATCGGCTCGGTCGCCTGCGCGCAGACAGGCCCGGCGTCGAGCAGCCTGCGCCGAGCTGCATGATCGACACTCCCGGTGAGCTCGTCGCCGGCCATGATCGCGCGCTCGACCGGAGCGGCGCCGCGCCACCGCGGCAGCAGCGACGGGTGCACGTTCAGCATCGGGTAGCGCGACAGCAGCGGCTCGGTGATCAGCGCCCCGAACGCGCACACGCACACCGCCTCGGGGAGCGCGGCCGCGATCGTCGCCAAAGCGCTTTCGTCGTTGACCGACGCCGGCTGGTCGAGCGCGATGCCGAGCTCGCGCGCGGCATCTGCGACCGGCGGCGAGGCGAGCTTGCGCCCGCGCCCGCGTGGGCGGTCCGGGCGGGTGACGACGAGCGCCGGGCGGTGCGGCGAGTCCGCGAGCCGCTTCAGGACGACCGCCGCGAACTCCGATGTGCCGAGGTAGACGGTGCGCACGCGCCGGCTCAGCAGTCGGGACTACCAGGCGGCCTAGGCAGCCTGCTGCGCCTCGCGCAGGCTGCGCATCGCCTCCTTGCGCTGCTCGCGCGAGGTCCGGTCGAGGATCAGGACGCCGTCGAGGTGGTCGATCTCGTGCTGGATCACGCGCGCCTCGAGCCCGGAGGCCTCGATCACGATCGGCTCGCCGTGCTCGTCGAGCGCGCGGACGCGCACGTGGACCGGCCGGTCGACCTCGACCAGCACGCCCGGAAGGCTGAGGCAGCCCTCCTCCATCGACTCGGTGTCGCGACCCGACCACTCGACCTCGGGATTGATCAGCGCCGCGAGCTCAGCGTCCTGCGCGATCCGGTAGACGAGCAGGCGGTGCACGACGCCGACCTGGGTCGCCGCGAGCCCGACGCCGATCGCGTCGTCCATCAGCTGCGCCCATGCGCTCGATCTCCTCCCGGAGCTCGTCGTCGAACCGCTCGATCGGGCGCGCGCGGGTGCGGAGCACCGGATCGCCGAACTGGCGGATCTGCGCGAGCGCCGCCGCCCGCCGCGCAGCGGTCTCGGGATCGAGCTCGGGCTGCTCTCGGCTCGGGCTCGACGCCTGCCTCGGCCTCGGGCTCGGGCTCGGCTAGGGCTCGGTCTCGGTGCGGTCGAATCGGATCACGATTTCAGCTTAGTGCGTCAGTCGGGCACGCGCAGTGTCGTCTCACTGCGGGTCGACGTCGACGCTGACGCTCACGCCGCGCCTGGCCGCGTCGGCCGCGCACTCGTCGACCGCGGCGCCGACCGCGCGGATCGCGGCCTGCCGGTCCCGGCACTTGATCACGAGCTGGCTCCGCGACTGCCCGCGCAGCCGGAACAGCGGCGCTGGCCCGAGCACCGTCCTCGCCGGAGCGCGCGATCAGGCCGTGCAGCCGGGTGGCGACCGCCAGCGCCTCGGACGCCTCGGTCGCTGAGCAGACGACGCGGATCAGCGACCCGTAGGGCGGGTAGCCGAGCGCGCGCGCCTGCGGCCCAGCTCCTCGGCGAGGAACCCGTCCGAGTCGTGCCGGGCGGCGAACGCGATCGACGCTCGCGGACGGCGCGAGCGTCTGGACGAGCACCCGGGCGGGTGGGCCTGACGTCTCGCCGCGGCCAACCCGCCCGGCGAGCTGGGTGACGAGCGCGAACGTCCGCTCCTCGGCGCGGAAGTCCGGGAACCGGAGCGTCTGGTCGGCGTCGAGCACGACGCCGAGCGCGACGTCGGCGAAGTCATGTCCCTTGGCCACCATCTGGGTTCCGACGAGCACGCCGGCGCGGGCCGACTCGAACGCGCGCGAGCGTCGCGGCCAGCCGGTGCCTGCCGGCGGCGGCATCGGCATCGAGCCGGAACACCGGAAGCTCCGCGCCGAACGCCTCGCGGAGCTCCTGCTCGACGCTCTCGGTCCCCGCGCCGTGCCGGGCGACCGCGACCGAGCCGCACTCCTCGCAGCGGTTCGGCACTCGCCGCCGGTGCCCGCAGTGATGGCAGGCGAGCTGCCCCTGAGCCCGGTGCAGCACGAGCGCGACCTCGCAGTTCGGGCACATCCACACGTGCCCGCAGCCGCGGCAGGAGAGGAAGTTCGACCAGCCGCGCCGGTTCAGCAGCACGATCGCCTTGCCGCCGGCGCCCCGCACGTCGGCGAGCGCCATCCGCGTCCGCGGGTGGAGCGGATGATGCACGCCGCGCATGTCGAGCACCTCGACCGCCGGCAGCGGGCGGCGATCGACCCGGCGGGCCAGGCGCAGTCGGCGGAGCGCCGTGACGCTCTCCGGGCGCGGCGTCGCGCTGCCCGCGAGCAGCATCGCGTCGTGCTGCTCGGCGCGGCGGATCGCGACCGAGCGTGCGTCGTAGCGAGGGTCGCCTTCGTGCTTGTAGGAGCCGTCGTGCTCCTCGTCGACGACGATCAGCCCGATGTCGGTCAGCGGCGCGAACACCGCCGACCGCGGGCCCGACGCAGACGCGAGCCTCGCCCGCGCGCAGGCGCATGCCACTCGTCGTGCCGCTCGCCCTGGCCGAGGCCCGAGTGCAGCACCGCGACGACGTCGCCGAACCGCGCCTGGAAGCGCCCGACGGTCTGCGGCGTGAGCGCGATCTCAGGCACGAGCACGATCGCGCCGCGCCCGGCGGCGAGCGTCTCCTGGACCGCGCGCAGGTACACCTCGGTCTTGCCCGAGCCGGTCACGCCGTGGAGCAGGAACCGCGCGCCCGAGCCGGCGCCGCGCCTGCAGCGCGTCGAGCACCGCGTCGAGCGCGTCGCGCTGCTCGCTCGGTCAGCGCGGGCGGGGCGTCGAGCCGCCGTCCGACCGCCACCGAGGCCGGACGCCGCGCCCGGGTGCGACGGGCTCAGCCGCGACGAGTCCGCGCCCCTCGAGCCTGCGGAGCGTCGCTGTCCCGAGCGCGGCCGCGACCGTGGGCCGTCGCGCTCGAGCGCCTCGAGCGCGGCCCGCTGCCGCTCGGTCAGGCGAGTGCCGTCGCTCAGGGCGCCGGCTCCCGCATCGGTCAGCTCGGCGACGAGCACCCGCTTGCGACCGGGCCCCGCCGGCGACCCCGGGCGGCAGCACCAGCGAGAGCGCCCGCGCCGAGCGTCGAGCAGTACTCCTCGGCGATCCATCGCGCGAGCTCGACCAGGTCCGCGGGCACGCCGGGCGGCAGCACGGCATCCGGCTCGGCCAGCCGGTCGAGCGCCAGCTCGGATTCGGTGGCGAGCTCGAGCACGACGCCGAGCGTCGTGCGCCGGCCGAACGGGACGCGCAGGAGCGAGCCGACGCCGACGTCCGACTGATCGGGCGCGCAGCCGGTAGTCGAACGGGCCCCGAACCGCGCGCGTGAGCGTGAGCGGCTCGACGCGGGCGATCGAGTTGCGCGGCTGGCGAGGCGTGCGTGCACGGAGCGCACGGAGGGTAAAGTCCGGCGAGGATGACGGCCGATCGTCCCGCCCAGGACTTGCGGGAGCCAGTTCCCGGCCGGATCGAGCGGGCCGAGCGCGGGCTTCCCGCTCCGACGATCCTCTCGATCTGTGACCGCCTGCTCGGCGAGGTCGGCCGCCGCCACCACATGTTCGGGTGGCTGAAGGCCCCGGGCGCGGGCGCCGGCGAGTGGCTCGCCGTCGACGCGTACTACCCGCGGGCGCGCCTGGTCGTGATGTGCCGCTCCGAGCCGGGCCCGAACGACGCCGTGTACCGGGACCTGATCCCGGCACACGGCCTCGGCCTGCTGACGCTCGACCCGCCCGCGCTCGGGAACAACCGTGAGGCGGTCACAGCCACGCTCGCGGCCAAGGTCTTCGACCTCGAGCGCGTGCCGCGCCCGCGCCAACGGCCCGCTCGCCCGGCGATGGCGATCCGCCCCGGGTCGGCGCCGGAGCCGCAACCCGCGCCCGAGGCCGTCGCTCCCGCGCCCGAGTGGACCCCGCTGAAGGTCGAGCGCACTTCGGTTCCGCGGGGTTTCGTGCAGGCCTTCGGGGTGCTGGCCGGACTGGCGTTCGCCGCCCTGCTGATCGTCGAGCTGTACCTCGGCGTGATCGTGGTCGCGATCGGCGATGGGCGCCTCGTGCTCGGGCTCGCGATCGTGCTCGAAGCGCTCTCGCGCGCCCTTGGAACCGTCGCCGCCGAGCGCGCCGGCGAGCGCGGCTGGGCGTTCGGGTGCGCGATCGTCGGCGCGCCCGTCGTGGTCGTGGTTCGCGATGCTGCGGCGCTCCGGCCGCGCCGACGTCGAGCCGGCGCCGCTCGCCGGCCTGCTCGGCGCTGTTCGCGGGCTCGCTCGCGGTGCTGGCTTTCATTATCGGGAGCTAAGTGGTCCTGAGGCACGACAGGTAGGCTCCGTACCGGTGAACCCTGAGCCCGGAGAGCAGGTCTTCTTCCACGGTCACCCGTCGTGGCGATCGATGCTCGCGTTCTACGTGCGAGGGCTACTGGCCGCGATCGTCGCCGGCGTGATCGCGGGTCTGGTCACGAGAATCGCCAACGGCGGCGTGCAGGCCGGCTGGGTGACCGCGGCGGTGCTCGTGATCTTCGTGATCGTGCTCGTGTGGGGCCTGATCAGACGAATCAGCACGACCTACACGATCACGAACCGCCGCCTGACGATCCGCTCCGGGCTGCTGTCGCGGGAGATGCACGAGACCCGGCTCGAGCGCGTCCAGAACGTCAACTCGCGCCAGCGGCTGCTCGAGCGGATCCTCCGCGTCGGGAGCGTCGACTTCGACACGGCCGGCAGCGCCGAGTACGACTTCTCGTTCCGCGGGGTGAACGATCCCGCTCAGATCGTGCGCACCGTCGACAAGGCGCTCCACGAGCTGCGGCTGACCCATCCGCAGGTGTAAGGCCGCGTCTCCGGGCGGGGGCGTGGGAAGTAACCACGGTATGGACGTAGTTTCTTCCCGAACGCCCGCGGTCCCCGCGCGACGGCTCAAACAAGACTGCGCGTGGAGTCGATCTCCTAAGCCTGAACCGCGGCGGGGTCGAGCCCGGCCGCGGCGCGTAGCGCGACCGCCTTGTCGGTCCGCTCCCACGTGAAATCGTGATCTTCCCGGCCGAAATGGCCGTACGCCGCGGTCTTCTGGTAGATCGGCCGGTGCAGCCGCAAGTACTGGCGGAACGCGCCCGGCCGCAGGTCGAAATGCTCCCCGATCAACTCCAGGATCTTCGAGCGGCCGACCTTCTCCGTGCCGAACGTCTCGACCATCACCGACACCGGATGCGCCACGCCGATCGCGTACGCGACCTGCACCTCGAGCCGCTCCGCCAGTCCGGCGGCCACGAGGTTCTTGGCCACATAGCGAGCCGCGTACGCCGCGGAGCGATCGACCTTCGAAGGGTCCTTGCCGCTGAACGCGCCGCCGCCGTGGCGCGCCATCCCGCCGTACGTGTCGACGATGATCTTCCGCCCGGTCAGCCCGCAGTCGCCCATCGGCCCGCCGATCACGAACCGGCCCGTCGGGTTCACGAGCAGCGCCTTGTGCAGCTTGCGCGCGTCGTACAGCTCCTCGGGCACGACCGGCTCGACCACGTGCTCCCACAGGTCGTCCTTCAGCAGCGACTCGGCGCCGTCGCGGTGCTGGGTCGAGATCAGCACCTTCTCGACCTCCGCCGGGCGCCCGTCCACGTACCGCACCGTCACCTGCGTCTTACCGTCCGGACGCAGATACGGCAGGATCTCCGCCCGCCGCACATCCGCCAGCCGCTTGGCCAGCTTGTGCGCCAGCGAGATCGGCAGCGGCATCAGCTCTTCGGTCTCGTTGGACGCGTACCCGAACATCATCCCCTGATCACCGGCGCCGGCGAGGTCGAGCTCGTCGTCGTCGCCGGGATCGACCCGCGACTCCCACGCCCGGTCGACGCCCTGCGCGATGTCCGGCGACTGCTTGTCGATCGCGTTGATCACCGCGCACGTGTGGTAGTCGAACCCGATACTCCGCGTTGGTGTAGCCGATCCGCTTGATCGTCTCGCGAGCGACCTCCGGGATATCGACATACGTCGTGGTCGTGATCTCGCCCGAGACGACCACCAGTCCGGTGTTGACGAGCGTCTCGCACGCGACGCGGCCGAGCGGGTCGTCGCGCAGCACCGCATCGAGCACGCCGTCGGAGATCTGATCCGCAACCTTGTCCGGGTGGCCCTCGGTCACCGACTCCGATGTGAACAGGTACTCGTTGTCCGAAAGCATCTTCATGGGATCGCGAGGCGAGGAGCTGGCTGAATTCGCCAAAGAGTATCGAGGACACCTTGTCGGGCTGACCTCCGAGCGCGGTCAGAGCTCGCAAACGCGGGCGATCGCTGGGCACGTCAGGACGACGTCAGCACATCAGGCGGCGGCGCGTCGACCGCGGCCGCCGCCGCGGCGCTCGTTGCGCTCGACGAAGTCGATGATCACCGGGACGCCCTCGAGGTGGTAGCGATCGCGCAGCCGGTTCTCGATGAAGTAGGCGTAGTCGCGCGTCACCCGGGCGCGCGAATTGACCTGGATCGAGAACCGCGGCGGGCGCTCGCCGGTCTGCGTCATGAACAGCAGCCGGAGACGGTGCCCGCTGCTCCTCTGTCCTCCCGCGGGCGGCTGTCGGATCGCAACGACGTCGGACAGGAAGCGGTTCAGCTGCGGGGTCGGGATCCGGCCGGCGCTGCGGTCCGCCAGCGCGATCGCCTCGACGAGCAGCCGTTCGACGTTGCGCCCGGTCTTTGCGCTCGCGGTCAGCACGCGAGGGCGCAGGCGGAGCTTCTGGTGCGCGCGGGCCCGCTCGTGCTCGAGGTCGACCTCGCCGGCGAGGTCCCACTTGTTCAGGACGAGCGCGGTCGCGCACCCGCTGTGCATCGCCAGCTCGGCGACGCGCAGGTCCTGCGCGGTGATCCCGTCGGTCGCGTCGCACACGACAAGCGCGACGTCGGCGCGCTCGGCCGCGCGCCGCGAGCGCAGCGACGTGTAGTACTCGATCGACTCGCCGACCTTCGCCTGGCGGCGCAACCCGGCGGTGTCGATCAGGGTCAGCGACCGTCCCTCGAACGTGATCGGCAGGTCGATCGCGTCGCGCGTGGTGCCGGCGACCGGCGAGACGATCACGCGCTCATCGCGGGCGAAACGATTCACGAGTGACGACTTCCCCACGTTCGGCCGCCCGATGACCGCCAGCCGCACCGGTGCGTCCGCACCGTCATCACCCTCCGGCTCTTCTGCAGGGCCGAGCTCGACGATCCGGTCGAGCAGGTCCCCGGTCCCGAGTCCCTGAGCGGCCGAGACCGCGATCGGCTCGCCGAGCCCGAGCGCGTGGAACTCGGCGGCGAGCGGGATGTCACGGGCCGAGTCGACCTTGTTCGCCGCGACGACGACGGGGAGCGAACCGCGTCTGAGCAGATCCGCCGACCTCGTGATCCCCGGGGCGCAGCCCGGCTCGCGCGTCGACGACGAGCACGGCGACGTCGGCGTCGGCGAGCGCGGCGCGCACCTGCTCGTGCACGGACGCGGCCAGCTCGGCCCGGTCGTCGAGGTCGACGCCGCCGGTGTCGATCAGCGTCAGCGACCGCCCGTTCCAGTCGGTGTGGAGCTCCTTGCGATCGCGGGTGACGCCGGGGCGCTCGTGCACGACCGCCTCCCGCGACTCGGTGAGGCGGTTGACGAGCGAGGACTTGCCGACGTTCGGGTACCCGACGATCGCGACCTTCATGGCGGACCCGAGGGTAGCTTGCGCCTCAGGGACTGCCCGCGCCCGGGACCAGACCGACGATCCGCTCCACCACCTCGGGCAGCGTCATGCGCGGTCGTGTCGATCACGACCGCGCCGTCAGCCGGCTCGAGCGGCGAGTGCTCGCGCGTGCGATCGCGCTCGTCGCGGATCGTCTGCTCGGCGAGCACCGTGGTCGCGTCGACGCCGAGCTCGGCGGCGCGCCGGCGGGCCCGCTCGGCCGGGTCCGCGGTCAGGAACACCTTGACCTCGGCATCGGGCGCGACCACCGTCCCGATGTCGCGGCCTTCGGCCACCCAGTCGCCGCGGGCCAGGAGGCGCCGCTGCTCGGCGACGATCGCCGCGCGCACCGCGGGGTCCGCCGCCACGCGCGACGCCGCCTCCGACACCTCGGGCGTGCGGATCTCGTCGGTCACGTCGCGGCCGTCGAGCAGGATCCGCTCGCCCGGCTCGATCTTCAGCGAGCCGGCGACCGCGGCGGCGGGAGGCCGCGCTCGGTTGCAGCGAGCGCGACGCTCCGGTACATCGCGCCCGTGTCCAGGTAGGTGAAGCCGAGCTCGTCGGCGACCGCGCGCGCGACGGTCGACTTGCCGGCGCCGGCGGGCCCGTCGATCGCGACGACCGTCATCGCGATCAGCCCCGCCACGTCGTCGGCGAATCCCGGATAGGACACGTCGGCCGCCTCCATCCCCACGACCTCGACCCCGTCTTCGGACGCGAGCCCGGCGACCGCGCCGAGCAGCGCGAGCCGATGGTCGCCGTGGCTGTCGAGCCGCCCGCCGCGCAGACGGCCGGTTCCGCGTCACGACGAAGCCGTCGGGCAGCGCCTCGATCTCCGCTCCGAGCCCGCGCAGCCCCTCGACGACCGTCGCGATCCGGTCGGATTCCTTGAGCCGCAGCTCGCCGGCGCCGCGGACGACGCGTCTCGCCCTCGGCGAAGCAGCCGAGCAGCGCCACCAGCGGCAGCTCGTCGATCGCGAGCGGTACCTCCTCGGCCTCGACCGTGGTCGCCTCGATCGGCGCGTTGCGCACGTCGATGTCGGCGATCGGCTCGGCCGCCTGGAACGCTCCCGGCGGCTCGAGGTCGGCGAGCACGATCGCGCCCATCCGCTCGAGGATGCGCAGGAACCCGGCGCGGGTCCAGTTGACCCCGACGCGCTCGAGCACGAGCCGGGAGTCGCGCACGAGCACGCCGGCGGCGATCAGGAACGCCGCCGAGGACGGATCGCCCGGAACCTCGACGAGCCCGAGCTCCAGCTCGTCGGCGTTGCCCACAGTCGTTCGGAACCCGCCGCCCGAGGCGTCGCGCTCGCGCGCGACAGGAGCGCCGGCCGCGGCCAGCATCCGCTCGGTGTGGTCGCGAGTCGGGACCGGCTCGGCGACGGTCGTCGCGTCCGTCACCAGGCCGGCGAGCAGCACGCACGACTTGACCTGGGCGCTCGCCACCGGCAGCTCGTACTCGATCCCGGCGAGCGCTTCGCCGTGGACCGTGAACGGCGGGAACCGGCCCTCGCGGGCCTCGATCCGCGCGCCCATCCGCGCCAGCGGCTCGGCGATCCGGTCGACCGGCCGGCGGCGGATCGATTCGTCGCCGTCGAGCTCGAAGCTCGTCCCCTGCTGGAACGCGAGCCAGCCCGGGAGCAGCCGCATCAGCGTGCCGGCGTTGCCGACGTCGATCGCGTTCGTCGTGTGCCATCGCGTTGCGCAGCCCGCATCCGCGGATCACGAGCTCGTCCTCGCGACTCTCGACGATCGCGCCGAGCTTCTGCACGGCGGCGAGCGTCGAGCGGGTGTCGGCGGCGTCGAGGTAGTTGCGGATCCGCACCGGGCTCGGACGCCATCGCGCCGATCAGCGCGGCGCGATGGGAGATCGACTTGTCCGCCGGCACTTCGAGCGCGACCGCGCAAGCGGACCGGACGGGTCGAAGCGCACGTTCACGCCCGCGCCACCGGGAATCCGAGCCGGCCGACGAGCTCCTCGGTGCGCCGCGCTTGCTCCTCGCCGGCGATCCACAGCGCGACCACGCCTTCGCTCATGTCGGCGGCCGGGTACAGCGCCATGTCCGTGATGTTGACCCCGGCGCGCCCGAGCTCGAGCGCCAGCTGCGCGACGACTCCCGGTCGGTTCGGGACCGACGCGCGCAGCTCGAACAGCGGACCGCCGGCGAGCTGCGCCTCGAGCAGCCGGCGGCGGTCGCCCGCGGCTCCGTCGTTCCAGTCGGTGATCCGCGTCGTCGTCCGCGGCGGCAAGCGCGTCGCGCACAGCGGTCAGGCGCGCGATCGTGTCGTCGATCCCGGCCGCCAGCGCGTCGCGGTTCGAGATGTAGATGTCGGTCCAGATCGCGCTCGGCGCCCCGGCCACGCGAGTCGCGTCGCGGAAGCTCGGGCCGGTGGCGGGAAGCCGCTCGGGCGGGCGGACCGGTCTGAGCGTGCGGGCCGCCTGGGCGACGAGCACGTTGGCGAGCACGTGCGGCAGGTGCGAGACGGTGGCCAGGATCGTGTCGTGGACCTCGGGCTCGATCGCCGTGGGTCGGGCGCCGAGGCCGCGCAGCAGCCGGTGGAGGCGCTCGTACAGGATCCCGGACGTAGTCGGGGTCGGCGTCAGGTACCAGGTGGCGCCGTCGAACAGGTCGGCTCGCGCGCGTGCCTGACTCCCGAGGTCTCGGCGCCGGCGAGCGGATGGCCGCCGACGAACCGCGGGTCCTCGATCGCGGCGACGATCGCGCGCTTGGTCGAGCCGACGTCGGTGACCACGCACTCCTGCCGGCGCGGCCGCGAGCGCGGCGCTGACCGCGGCCGGCAGCGACGCCCACCGGCACGGCGACGAACACCGCGTCGGCGTCCGCGCACCGCCTCGGCGATGCTCGGCGCAGCTGCGTCGATCGCGCCGCGCTCGCGCGCGGCATCGCAGCGCGTCCGCCGCTCGAGTCGTAGCCGGCGACCGAGGCGCCGAGCCGCTCGCGCGCGGCGAGCCCGATCGAGCCGCCGATCAGCCCGACGCCGACGAGCGCGATCCTCAAGCCGTGCCCTAAACGGCGGCGAGCGCCTTCCCCGCGACCGCCGCGGCGGCCTGCACGCGCTCCACGTAGTCGGCGAAGTCGTCCGCCACGAGCTGCTGCGGGCCGTCGCAGATCGCGGTCTCGGGGTGCGGGTGCACCTCGACGATGATCCCGTCGGCGCCCGCGGCGGCCGCCGCCAGCGACAGCGGCATCACGAGGTCGCGCCGCCCGGCGGCGTGGCTCGGGTCGACGATCACCGGCAGGTGGGTGAGCTCCTTGAGCACCGGGACCGCCATCAGGTCGAGCGTGAAGCGGTACGCGGTCTCGAACGTGCGGATGCCGCGCTCGCACAGCATCACGGCCTCGTTGCCCTCCTTGAGGACGTACTCGGCGGCCATCAGCAGCTCCTCGAGCGTCGAGGAGAGGCCGCGCTTGAGCAGCACCGGGCGGCCGGAGCGCCCGACCTCGGCCAGCAGCGTGTAGTTCTGCATGTTGCGCGCGCCGATCTGGATCACGTCGGCCACCTCGAGCACCGGCTCGAGGTCGCGCTGGTCCATCAGCTCGGTGACGATCGGCAGCCCGGTCTCGGCCTTCGCCTCGGCGAGCAGCCGCAGCCCCTCCTGGCCGAGGCCCTGGAAGGCGTAGGGCGACGTGCGCGGCTTGTAGGCGCCGCCGCGGAACAGCGTGGCGCCGGCGTCGCGGACCGACGCGCGCGGTCTCGAGCGTCTGCTCGCGCGACTCGACCGTGCACGGCCCGGCGATCATCGCGAAGCTCTGGCCGCCGACCTTGCGCCCGGCGATGTCGAGCACGGTTCGCTCGCCGTGCTTGAACTGGGTCGAGGAGAGCTTGTACGGCTTGAAGATCGGGACCACCCGGTCGACGCCCGGGGCGCCGTCGAGCTCGAGCCGCGCGACGTGCTCGCGGTCGCCGATCGCGCCGATCACGGTGAGCTCGTCGCCCCGGCTGAGGTGGGCGCGCGCGCCGACGCTCTGGACCCGGTCGATGACGGCCTGCACCTCCTCCTCGGTGGCCGTCGGTTTCATCACGATCATCATCTGCTGGTCCTCTCTGGTGCCTGGAAACTGTACGAAAGCGAGCGGGACGGGTTTCACCCGACCGGGGGGTTTTTCGGCGCTCGGCCTCTGCGGGGCCCGCCGGCTGTGCGGGCGGGCAACGACGGGAGCGGGCCGAGCGCCTAGCTAAATCGCCAGGCGTAGGCGTAGCCGCGGTAATACGAAGGACGTGCGGCTACGGTCGCTCATCGTGGCGAGTTTGTACCAGACGACCGCCGAATCGCCAAGCGGTGGTCGATTTTGCCGCCACCATGGGGCCTCATCGAGCCAGAGCGACCTGGCGCCAGCGCCGTCGGCGAAGCGCTCGTTCTCGGCGTCGGTGCCCGACCGTGACGCGCAGGGAGCCGTCTCGCCCGAGCGCCGCGCCGGCGCGGACGAGCACCCCGCGGTCGCGCAGACCCGGCGACCACGTCGGCCTCCTCGACGTCGCTCCGGGCAGGTGCAGCCAGATGAAGTTCGCGTCCGACTCGCGCCACCCACAGCCCCAGCGCCCGCGACCCGGTCCTCGAGCTCGAGCCGCGCCGGCGATCGTCTCGGTCACGCGCCGCTCGACCTCGTCCTGGTGCCTCAGCGCCTCGACCGCGGCCGCCTGGGCGGCGGCGTTCAGGTAGAACGGCTGGCGGACCTGGTCGACCGCGACCCGGAAGTCCTCCGAGCCGCACAGCGCGTACCCGACGCGCAGCCCCGCCAGCCCGTAGACCTTCGAGAACGTCCGCAGCAGCACGAGGTTCGGGTGCTTGCGGAGCAGCTCGAGCGAGGCGTACGTGTCGCCGAGCGTAAGCGCGAACTCGCAGTACGCCTCGTCGAGGATCACGCAACGTGGGCGGGGATCCGCCGCATGAACGCCTCGATCTCGTCGAGGCCGATCGCGGTCGACGTCGGGTTGTTCGGGTTGCAGATCAGCACGAGCCGCGTCGCCACCGTGACCTCGGTGGCGATCGCGTCGAGGTCGTGGCGGTCGTCGTCGTCGAGCGGCACCTCGATCGCGCGCGCGCCCGAGGCGGCCGCGAGGTGCGGGTACACGCTGAACGCCGGCCACGCGTACACGACCTCGGCCCCGGGCTCGAGCAGCGCCTCGCCGGCGGCGAGCAGGATGTCGCACGATCCGTTGCCGAGCGCGATCCGCTGCGGCGGGATCCCGTAGCGGTCGGCCAGCGCGCGCCGCAGCGGCTGATACGACGGGTCGGGATAGCGGTTCGCCCCGCCGAGCGCGCCGGCGGCGGCCTCGACGACCGCCGGCAGCGGCGCGAAGCACGACTCGTTCGACGCGAGCATCGCGACGTCGGCGCCGAGGTCGTAGCCCGCGGCGAGCGGGTAGACCGGGATGCGGCGGAGTGCGCTCTGCGAACTCGATCGGCATGGAGCAGCGAAGGGTATCTACTGGGCCTCGCTTCGCTCGGCATCCTTGGGGCCATGCGGGCCCGTCCGGACGGGGTCGCACGGCCCCACGGACGCCGCCGCAGGCGGCCCCTACCTACTGCGCGGACTCGAGATCCGCGCGGAGCACGCGCGCCTCGCCCAGGTACACGTGCCGGGGCTCGTGGTCCTCGGGCGCGTAGTAGTGGACCAGCACCCGGATCACGCGCGGCAGCGAGCCGGGCACCGGCACCTCCCGCGCGCACAGCAGCGGGACGCGGCTCAGCCCGAGGCGCGCGCGGCCGCCACCGCCGGGAACTCCGCGTCGAGGTCGTCGGTCAGCGTGAAGATGCAGCTGACCATCGCGTCGGGCTCGAGCGCGTTTCGCTCCATCAGCTCGCGCATCAGCTCGTCGGTGGCGCCGAGGATCGCGGCGGCGTCGTTGTCGAGTGACGGTGTTGGCGCCGCGCAGCGCGAAGAGCCGCATGGGAGCGGCAGTGTGCCAGAGCACGTCCTACTGCAACGCGTGGACGACGCTCGAGCGTCGCGAGCGCGGCGCCGGCGCTGTCGAGCGCCTGGACCTGGACGTACGGCTGCGCCGGGATCGTGAGCTGGCTCTCGAACCCCTGCTTGGTCGCGGTCGCGATCGCCTCGAGCGTGTCCGCGGTGGCGCCGGCGAGAACCCGCCACGAGCTCGACCTGAGTGGCGCCGTTCCAGCTCACGTACACGTTCGTGTTCGAGCCGCTGTTGGACGTCGTGACCGCCGGCGACGTGCTCGGCGTCCCGATCCACGGGAAGCGATAGGCGCGGTAGCTCGAGTTGTTGCCGACGAAGCGGCCGTCGAACACGACCTCGCCCTTCGAGTCGAACTCGGTGAAGATACGGCTGCTGCCCCCAGCCGACGAAGTCGTCGCCGCCCGGCAGCTCCTGCACGTTCCCCTCGAAGCTCGCCGCCAGCGCCGGCGCGTGCAGGTCCTCGGTCACGAGCGTCGCGGTCTTGGTCTTGCTGTCCAGGTGGACCGTGATCCCGCGCGACTGGGTGTGGATCTTCGGCGGGCCGGCGCCGTCGTCGAACAACGTCACGGTCGGGTCGGTGTCGGTGTGGAGACGGACGTCGTGCTGGAACGCGAACTCGACCCCGGATCCGAGCTTGTAGCTCGAGCTCTTGCCGCCGAGCGTCCACATCGATCGCGCCGCTTCGGTGGTTGACCTCGTAGGCAGCCCACGTGTTCCGCGCCGAGATCAGCAGATTGCCGTCGTTCTGGAGCTGGACCGAGTTGATGTGGAAGTAGTCGTACGGCGCGCCGGCCGACTTCACGGGCTGCTCGTACGTGTCGGTCAGCGGCACGTGGTCGATGCTGTCCCACTGGAACAGCAGCAGCCCGGTCTTGACGTCGATCTCCTGCACGACCGAGTCGAGCACGACCTGCTTCGCGTTCAGATGGACGTCGGTGCCGTTCCAGTAGACCGGGTAGTACGCCGTGATCAGCGCGGTGCCCTGCGGCGTCAGCCGGAACTCGTGCAGGTCCGCGCTCAGGCCGTTGGCCGCATGCACGACCGCGACCTGCTGGTAAGACGAGTTCATAGATCACGTCCTCGCCGGCGCCGACGCCCGCGCCCGAGTAACCCTGCCACCAGGTCAGCACACGCTGACCCTCGTACTTCTGGACCTGGAGGTCCGCCGCCATGTTCCCCTCGGGAACCGGTTGGAACCACACCAGCGCGCCCTTGTTGTTGAGGATCATCGCGCCGTTCTGGCTCGGCCCCTGCTGCGGCGTGATGAAGATGTCATCCGCGTCGGGACCGGGGTCCGGGTCCTCCTTGGTGATCTCGACCGATGCGGGCGTCAGGTCCGGTCGCGAGTGGAACGTGAGCTCGTCGCCCGGAACTCGACCCGCTGCCGGACAGCGGCGTCGCCGGAATCGAGCCCGACGGCGTCGGCGACCGTGAAGCGGAACGTTCCCGCGATGGCCCCGACGACGTGCAGCCCGGTGCGGACCGTCACCACCTCGCCGGGCACGAACGGCTTCGTGGGCAGGAAGCTCCCGCCGTCCCCGTCGGAGTCGGACGCGATCCGGCCCGCGTGAGGGCCGGTCGTGGAGCCGGTCACGACCACGGTCCCGATCTGCTTGACCGGCACGCCGCGAAACGCGATCTGGGTCTGCGGCGACGCCACCCGGCGCGCCCGGGATCGGGAACACGCTCACGGCCGGGGGTGCCGCCGGCGCCGCGGCTCCGCAGGCGGCCACGCACAGGCCGAGCAGCGTCAAGCCGACGGCGACCGCGGCGTGACCGCGCGCACGAGCCCACCGGCCGTTCACCCCGAGTTGCCGGCGTCCGTGCCTGGTCGACCGGCGGCTACTCGACCTCATACACCGCCGCGCATCCAAATCCGTGCGCCGAGCGGATGATCGGGCCGAGCAGCGTCCTGATGTCGGCGGTGGTTTGACAGTCGGCCAGCACGAACCTCGCGCCGCTGCTCAGGACGAAGCTCTGCGCGGCGACCGGGGTCATGCGAGCCCTGGAAGAACGTGTTCGCGTGGTTGGTCAGGTTCGAGGCAACCGGGTTCGGACCACAGGCAATCGCCGACGTAGGTCCGCCGGCCGGTCTTGCCCGGCACGAAGGCGCCAAGATAGCTCCGCGTCATGACGCTTCCCGGCTGCTTGAGGTCTTCGAGGTAGTCGAGCGCGTCACGCTCGTCGCGGCTTGATGAAGTTCGCGTTGTTCGTGCGTCGGCGCCGCCAGCGCGTGCGCGATCTTCAGCTCCTCGAACGTGGTCGGGATCGTGAACAGCGCGACGAGGACCGCGCCGGCGAGCACGGGGCGCTGGATGCGGCCCCAGCCGATGATCTGGAATCCCTCGACGGCGAGCACGGACAGCGGGATCGTGATCCCCTGGAACGAGTGCAGCGGCGTCGCGCCGAGGCTCGTCCCCGACAGGACGAAGATCGCGAACGCTGCCAACGGCCACGTCCGCGTGGCCGCGGCCAGGAACGTCGTCGGGCGCCGCGAGTACGCGACGGCCGCGGGCACCAGCAGCGGCACGATCGCGATCGTGATCGACCAGAACGAGAACGCGTGCTTGCTCGCGACCTGGGCGAGCTTCCAGCTGACGTCGGTCTTGCCGAGGATCGCGTAGTAGAGGAGCGGGATCGCGGTGCCGCCGACCGTGGCGATCGTCAGCCTGAGATGGTCGCGCTCGTACCGGCGGCTGAGCGCCATCACGAGCTCGGCCGCGACCACCATCGCGATCAGCAGCTCGCCGTTCCACGGGTGCAGCAGGCTCGCCAGCCCGCCGAGCAGCCCGGCCAGCCACAGCCGGCGGTCGTTGCGTCGCGAGTCGTGGTGGGCGACCAGCGCCCACACCATCGCTGCCAGCGCCATCACCCCGAACACGTAGCCCCACGTCAAGAAGCCGGGGAACAGATCGCCGAGGACGCTGAAGTGCCCGTAGACGTTCGTGAACGAGCCGAAGAACAGCGCGAGCACGAGCGCCGCGCGGCGCGGCCAGATGCCCGGCCAGCAGGCGCCACGCGAACGCCCGCACGGCGAAGAAGAACGCCGATCACCGCGACCGGCTTCCACAGCAGCAGCGACAGCCACGGGGCCATGCCGAGCGCGGTCAGCCCGCCGGAGACGACCACGGCCGGATTGAAGTAGTCCGCCGGCGTGTCGCGCAGCACGAACAGGTTCGAGGCCAGCACGTGCTTCGAGGCGTCCTTGATCCAGGCGAGGTACTGCATCTGGTCGACGATGTAGACGCCGTCCGTGCCGGTCCAGACGCCGCCGTCGAAGACGACCCGCCAGACGTCGAGCGCGAGGACCCACAGCGAGATCGCGGCGAACGCGAGCAGCACGCCCAGCTCGAACCGGTCGAGCCGTCGGCGGCGTGGCGTGGGACGAGCCGGGGGCAGATCGGGCGCCGGACGGCCTCCGCCGGCGTCGACCAGCTCGATTTCAAAGCGCATTGGCGCGCGACGCTAACACGATGCTAATAATCACGGCATAAACCCAGCTGGGCTTCGGCTAACGCCGGTCGCGTGACAAGGCGTTCCGGCTGATGCAATTGGGGGACCCGAGGGCTCGGCCTCACCTTCGGTACGCACGTCCCGTCCAGCTTTCCTGCCTGGGCCCGACGGCGGGCCCGTAACTCTCAGTGATACGAAGATAGCTTGGCCTGAAGCGTCTGTGACGCCTGACCGGCCGATCCGCTCAGTGGTTGTACGTGGACGAGGTTGAAGAACTTCCCTGACGACGGGAGGAATACGAGCACGAGGAACACGGTCAGCGCGAGCGCTGTGCGGCGCAGCCACACGCTCGTCCCAAGCGCCGCCAGCGGCAGCAACCAGATCACGTACCAGGGCATCACCCACGCCAGGCTCGCGATCAGCGCGAACGTCGCCCAGCCGGCGCGCGCGATCCAGTCGCCCTTCGCGCGCAGCAGCAGGATGACCGCCACGACAAGCGCGACGTCGGCCAGCCGCAGCACGCCCGACGTGCCGCCGCCGACGCCGAGGAACCAGCCGAACAGGTTCGGGAAGCTGAACGGCGTCAGCAGCGATGCCCTGCTGGGACAGGTTGGGGATCGAGACCCCGAACAGGATCAGGCTCATCACGAGCAGCGGAATCCCGGCGAGCACGCACCCGTACGACCACCTGGCGCCGCCGGCGGGCGGGTCGCGCCGCGACGAGCAGGAACGGCAGCAGCAGCACCGCGCTGAACTTGACCGCGACCGCGACGCACCAGCATCGCGCCGGCCGCCTTGTCGCGGCGCGCCAGCAGGAACGCGATCGCCGCGGTCAGCGGCACGAGCATGAAGAAGTCGTTGTGGAACCCGCCGACCGCGTACACGAGGTAGATCGGGTTGAGCCCGACGAGCACGGCCGCGTACCGCGGGTCGCGGCCCAGCCGCTTGGCGCACCAGCAGACAAGCCCGATGAACGTCGAGGCTCAGCAGGACCGTGACCACCTTCACGATCCAGTACGCGACCGGGATCGGCAGGAACGCGAGCGGATAGCTGAGCGCCGTGAACAGCTCGCCGTAGGGGCTGTGCAGGTTGTCCCACGTCGCGAAGTGATAGATCGGGTCGTGCATCTCCTGACCGATCACGTGGGTGTACGGGTTCATCCCGTGGAGGCCCCCGAGGCGCGCGTAGCCCGAGGTAGTTGAACGTGTCGGTCAGCTGGAACGGCGGCCCCAGCATCAGGATCACGCTCGCGGCGACGATCGTCACCACGATCATCCGCATCGACAGCGTGCGCAGCGCCGCGAGCGCGACGCCGTAGGAGGCCAGCATCAGCAGGATCAGCCCGCTGAGCGCGTAGTTGGTCGCGGTCGGTCCGACCTTGACGTTCCCGAGCAGGCCGTACAGCGGGCCCGCTTCCCAGCTCGCGAAGATCTGGCTCGAGCGCGGGACCAGGATCGTCGGGCCGTGGGTGGCGAACAGCACCAGGACGAGCGTGCAGACGACGATCGTGCCGAGCGCGATCCGTCCCGCCCTCGGCCCGAGCGAGCACCTGCGGCACTGCGCAGCGCCCGCGGTCTCGCGCAGGCGGCCGATGCCGCGGCAGCGCGACCGCGCCGTCAGCCGGCGCCGCGCCGGCGGCGGCGCTCGACGCGAGCACGGGAGGGCCTCCCGTGCTCGAGGCGAGCACCGGTGGGTCGTCGATGTGGCCGGAATCCTGTCGCATGACTCAGAAATACTGCCCTGTGGAATGGGTCTCGTGGCCCGGTGGGCGGGTTGAAATCTGTTAAGCGCTCACCGTACGGGGACGCGGCCGTAGCCGACCCTAGTATGTCGCGCGTGAGCGTCGGCACGGCTGCACCCGACCTGCGCCGTCCCGTCGGCGCGCACGCAGCGCCTCTCGCACGCGCGCGCTGCTGGCCGACCCGGCGGTGCTCGCGGTCGCCGCCGTGACGCTGCTCGCCGCGGTCCTTCGCTTCTACCGGCTCGGCCATCAGGGCTTCTGGTTCGACGAGGGCAACACCGCGCTGCTCGTGCACTTCTCGCCGGGCAAGATGCTCGGGCTGATCCCGCAGACCGAGTCCACTCCCCCGCTCTACTACTGCGTGGCGTGGGTGTGGGCGCGGCTGTTCGGCTACGGCGAGACCGGGCTGCGCTCGCTCTCGGCGCTGTGCGGCGTCGCTGGTCGTGCCGGTCGCATACGGCGCCGGCGCCAAGCTGATCTCGCGCCGAGCCGGCCTGATCGCCGCGGCGCTGACCGCGTGCAGCCCGCTTTTGATCTGGTACTCGCAGGAGGCGCGGTCGTACGAGATGCTCGTGTTCCTGTCGAGCCTGTCGCTGCTCGCGTTCGCGTACGTGCTCGCGACGCCGACGCCGCGGTCGTTGACGGCGTGGGTGGTCGCCTCGGCGCTCGCTTTGGCCACGCACTACTACGCCGTTTTGGCGGTCGTCCCGGAGGCGGTCCTGCTGCTCTGGATGCACCGTTCGCGGCGCGCCGTCCAGGTCGCGGTCGGACTCGTCGGGCTGTGCGGTCTCGCGTTGATTCCGCTCGCGATCAGCCAGACCGGGACCGGCAACGCGAACTGGATCGGCGTCGCCCCCGTCAGCCGCCGCCTCGGGCAGGTCGTCCCCCAGTTCGCCGTCGGCTTCGACGGGCCCGCGCATTCCGTGCTCGAGCCGGTCGCGATCGCTGTGCTGGTGCTGGCCGCGGGCCTCGTGTTCTTCCGGTCCGACGGGAGCGCGCGCCGTGGCGCCCTGATCGCGGGCGGGATCGCGCTCGCGGGCCTCGTTTTGAATCTGTTGCTGGTCGCGGCCGGCGTCGACGACCTGATCACGCGCAACGTGCTCGCGATCTGGATGGCGGCCGCGCTGTTCGTCGCCGGCGGCCTGGCCGCGGCGCGGGCTCAGCGCGTGGGGCTCGCTGCGGCGTGCGTGTCTGTGCGCGATCGGGGTGGTCACCGCTTTGGGCGTGGCCTTCGACCGCGGGCTCGAGCGGCCGGACTGGCGCGTGGTGGCGCGGGCGCTCGGCGAGCGGCCGGGTGCGGCGCGGCGCGCGCAGGCAACCGTGCGATCCTCGTCCAGCACTATCGGGATCTGCTGCCGCTGTCGCTGTACATGCCCGGGCTTGCATGTCATGGGCCGGTTCCGGCGCCATCCGTGTCCGAGCTCGACGTCGTCTCGTTCACCGTGCCGGCGAGCCGGCGGCTTCTGCTGGTGGGGGTCGGCGTGCAACCTGTGGCCGTCGCGGATGCAGTCGAGCTACCGCGATCCCCGGCTTCCGCGGTCGTCTCAGAGCGCCACGAGCTGCAGTTCACGGTCCTGCGGATGGTGGCTTCGCATCCCGTGCGCGTCACGCCGGCCGAGGTGTCGCGGGCGCTGACCGCGACGAGGCTCGCAGACGACCGGTTACTGATACAGCGCTGATGACACGTCGGCGGCCGCGGCGCGCGACCCGCACAACCTGCCACTCGGCGGGCGCCGTGCCGACCGTGGCACACGGTGCACGTGGCGCGTGCGCGATCTGCCCCGATCGCTCGATCGAGCGCCCAGTGTCACCTCATGCATGCCCAGGCGAGCCTCCGGCGACCCACTCGAGCAGCGCCTGGACCTCGCCGGCGCTCAGCTTCCGCCACCGCCCGCGCGGCAGATCGCCGAGCTGCAAGCGGCCCGAACGCGACCCGCTCGAGGCGCCTGACCGGGTGCCCGACCGCCTCGCACATCCGCTTGACCTGGCGCTTGCGGCCCTCGTGGATCGTGATCTCGAGCGTGTCGGCCGAGATCCGCCGGACCCGCGCCGGCGCGGTCCGGCCGTCCTCGAGCTCGACGCCGTCGCGCAGCGCCCGCAGCGCGCGCTCGCGGACCGGCGGGTCCGCCGACGACCGCGCGGTAGGTCTTGTCGACCTCGAAGCTCGGGTGCGTGAGCCGGTGGGCCAGCTCGCCGTCGTTGGTGAGCAGGATCAGCCCGGTGGTGTCGATGTCGAGCCGGCCGACCGGGTACAGGCGCTCGGTCTGGGGCACCAGCGTGACGACGGTCGGACGCCCCTGCGGGTCGCGCGCGGTCGAGACGACGCCGGCCGGCTTGTTGAGCGCGTACACGACCCGCTCGTGGACGGGCGAGACCGGCCGGCCGTCGACCGCGACCGCGTCCGTCGGTCGCCACGTCGCGCGCCGGATCGGTCACGACCGACGCCGCCGACCGTCACCCGGCCGGCGCGGACGATCTCCTCGGACGCGCGGCGCGAGGCGACGCCAGCGGAGGCGAGGTACTTGGCAAGACGCATTTGTTCGATGATTGTCGGCGGCGCCTGACGGCGGCGCCTTAGTCGAATTGTCGGCGGCGCCTGACGGCGGCGCCTCAGTGGAATTGTCGGCGGCGCCTGACGGCGGCGCCTGACGGCGGCGCCTGAGGGCGGCGCCTTCGTGCCACCATAGTCAGCGTGGATCTCGATCTGCTCGACATCGAAGCTCGACGAGCTCGGGGAGCCCCGGTACCGCGCCGCCCAGGTGTGGCGATGGGTCGGCGCGCGGCGCCGGCGCCTTCGACGACATGTCCGACCTGCCGCTCAGCCTGCGCGACGCGCTAGCCGAGGCGGTGCCGTTCTCGACCCTCGACGGTCGAGCGCGAGGCGCATGCCGCCGACGGGACCGTCAAGGCGCTGTTCCGCACCGACCGACGGCCGGCCGGTCGAGGCGGTGCTGATGCGCTACCGCGACGGCCGCCGCTCGCTCTGCCTCTCCTCGCAGTCGGGCTGCCCGCTCGACGTGCACGTTCTGCGCGACCGGCCAGATGCGCTTCGGCCGCAACCTGACCGCGTCGGAGATCCTCGACCAGGCGCTCCACTTCCGGCGCCTCGGCCCGGTCGACCACGCGGTGTTCATGGGCATGGGCGAGCCGATGATGAACCTCGACCACGTGCTCGCCGCGTGCGAGCGCCTGCCCGACGTCGGGATCGGACATCGCCGCACGGCGATCTCGACGATCGGCTGGATCCCCGGGATCGAGCGGCTCGCCGCGAACCCGATGCCGATCCGGCTCGCGCTGTCGCTGCACGCCGCCGACGAGGCGCTCCGCACCGAGCTGATGCCGGTCAACGAGCGCTACCCGCTCGCGCGACGTGATCGCCGCGTGCGAGGCCTACTACGACCGCAAGCGCCGCAAGGTGTTCGTCGAGTACGTGATGCTCGCCGGCGTCAACGACTCGCATCCGCGCAGGCGGCGCAGCTCGCCGAGTCCTCGACCCGCGCATGTTCAAGGTCAACCTGATCCCGTACAACCCGACCGGACTCGGGGTTCACCGGCTCGAGCCCGAAGGCGATCGCGGCGTTCCGCGACGAGCTCGAGCGCCGCGGCCTCGACGCGACCGTCCGCCTCACCCGCGGGCGCGAGATCGACGCCGCCTGCGGTCAGCTCGCGGCCCGCGCCGTGCCGGTCGCCGGCGCGGTGGGCTGATCAGCCGCCGGCGCGCGCCTCGCCGGCCTGGAGCAGCCGCTCGCGGAGCTCGGTCTCGAGCTCGGGCGACGGGTCGAACGTGCTCGATGTCCGGGAGCTCGTCGAGCGAGCGCAGACCGAACAGCCGCAGGAACAGCTCGCGTGGTCCGGTACAGGACCGCGCCGAACTGCGAGCGGCCGGCCTCCTCGACGAGCCCGCGCTCGAGCAGCGTGGCCGCGGCCGACTCGGCGTTGACGCCGCGGATCCGGGCGATCTCGGGCCGTGAGACCGGCTGCAGGTAGGCGATGATCGCGAGCGTCTCGGCCTGCGCCGGCGTCAGCGTCGGCGTACGCGGGCGCGCGAGCAGCCGGCGGGCGGCGGCCTCGGCGTCCGGGTGGGTCGACAGCGCCCAGCCGCCGGCGAGCTCGCGCAGCACGAGCCCGCGGCGCTCGAACTCGTAGTGCTCGCGCAGCCGCTCGAGCGCCGAGACGACCTCGTGCAGCTCGGCGCCGGTACGCGTCGGCGAGCGCGTCGGCGTCGACCGGCTCGGGGCTGAGGAACAGCAGCGCCTCGAGCGTGCGCTCGAGCCCGAGACTCACGCGCGTCAGCCTCCTCGGGTCGGGCTGGCCGCGCCGCCGGGCGCCTCGATCGTGATCTCGCCGAACGGCTCGTCCTGCGTCCAGCTGAGCTCGCCCTGCTTGTACAGCTCGAGCAGCGCGTACAGCGTCACCGCGACCGTCACCCGGTCGGCCTGCGCGACCGCCTCGTCGAACGAGAAGCTGCCGCGCCGCAGCAGCGTCCGCAGGTGCGCGAGCCGCTCGGCCACGGTGACCCGCGATCCGACCATGTGGCGGACGTCGACCGGCTCGGGCAGCTCGAGCAGCCCGCCGATCGCCGCCGCCAGCACCGCCGGGTCGTACGACGGCGCTGGCCTCCGACAGCGACGCGCGCCGGAGCGACGGCGGCAGCGGCGCCGAGCGGAACCGGTGGCCCTCCTGCGCGGCGAGCAGCTCGCGCAGGTGGGCCGCGGCGGCCCGGTAGCGGTGGGCGTCGAGCAGCCGCGCGAGCAGCTCCTCGGCGGCCTCGCCCGGGTCGAGCTCGATCAGCTCCTCCATCTCCTCGCCGGGCAGCAGCAGCCGCGACTTCAGCTCGAGCAGCGCGGCGATCAGCACGAGGAACTCGGTCGCGGCCTCGAGATCGAGCTCGCCGCGGCGCTCGAGGTGGTCGATGTAGGAGATCACGACCTCGGCGAGGTCGACCTCGAGCAGGTCGATCTCCTCGCGCAGGATCAGCGTCAGCAGCAGGTCGAACGGGCCGGCGAACACGTCGAGGTCGAGCTCGAGGTCGACGATCCGCATCGCGACGCAGGCTACTGGCGGGCCCGGACCGGTCCGACGCCCATCGCCTCGCGGACGTCGAGCAGCGTGTCGGAGGCGATCGCGCGGGCCTTCTCGGCGCCCTCGGCGAGGGTCCGCTCGAGCGCCGGCTCGTCGGCGCGCAGCTCCTGGTAGCGCTCGCGGACCGGCGCCAGGTAGTCGACGACCGCGTCGGCCACGGCCTGCTTGAAGGCGCCGTAGCCGGAGCCGTCGAACGAACGTTCGACCTCCTCCGGCGCGATGCCCCGGACCGCGGCGAGGATGTCGATCAGGTTGGAGATCCCGGGCTTGTCGGGGCCGCGGACGACCTCGCTGCCCGAGTCGGTCACCGCCGAGCGGAACTTCTTGACGATCACCTCGGGCTCGTCGAGCACGAGCACGGTGCCCTGCGCGGTGCCGCCGGTCGTCGACATCTTCTTGTCCGGGACCTGGAGATCCATGATCCGCGCGCCGACCGCCGGGACGCGGAGCTCGGGCACGACCAGCGTCTCGCCGAAGCGAGCGTTGAACCGCTCGGCGACGTCGCGCATCAGCTCGACGTGCTGGCGCTGATCCTCCCCGACCGGCACCTCGTTCGCCCGGTAGGCGAGCACGTCGGCCGCCTGCAGCACCGGATAGAAGAACAGCCCGGCCGAGACGAGGTCGCGCTGGGAGCCGGCCTTGTCCTTGAACTGGGTCATCCGGTTCAGCTCGCCGAACGAGGTCACGCTCGAGAGCAGCCAGCAGAGCTCGGAGTGCTCCTGCACGTCGCCCTGGCGGAAGAAGATGCACCGGTCCGGATCGAGGCCGGCCGCGAGCAGCGTCGCCGCGGTGTCGTAGACCGCGTCGCGCAGCGCCGCGGGCTCGTACGGGACCGTGATCGCGTGCAGGTCGACGACGCAGTAGATCGCCTCGCCGCGGTCCTGGCCGGCGACGTACTGGGTGATCGCGCCGATGTAGTTGCCGAGGTGCTTGCGCCCGGTCGGCTGGATGCCCGAGAAGATCCGCATCGCCTTCTCAGGCTACCCAGAGCGGGCCTGCGGCGACGCGCGGGCTACTGATCCGCGAGCAGGCGGTCGATCGATGTCTGCGGCGTGCCCGGAGCCGGCTGCGCGGGTCCGGTCGTTCCGCAGCAGGTAGGCCGCGACGACCCCGCCGATCGCCCCGCACACGTGGCCCTGCCACGAGACCCCGTAGTGGGGCACGACGCTCGACAGAAGCGCCCCGCCCCAGACCACGCCGACGACCAGCCCGATCAACAGCTCGAGCACGTTGCGGTTGAAGAAGCCGCGCGTGAACAGGTACGTGGCGTAGCCGAACACGACGCCGCTGGCGCCGTCGGTGACCGACGCCCGAGGGCGAGATCAGCCAGGTCCCGATCCCGCCGACGACGATCACGATCAGCGTCACGAGCGCGAACCGCTTCGCTCCCTGGAGCGCGATGATCACCCCCATGAACACGAACGGGACCGTGTTCGCGATCAGGTGCTGCCAGCTCACGTGGATGAACGGCGCGGTGAAGATCCCCCACAGATGCCCGATGTTGCGGGCGTAGATGCCGTCGCTGTCGAGGTGGTTCGAGTCGAGCGTGTTGATCAGCCTCGATGAACCACATCAGCACGACGATCCCGGTCAGCACCGCGACCCCTTCGAGCTGCGTCTGGCCCCGACGAACCGGGGACCGAGAACGCTCGCTTGGCAGCGGTCGTGCTCATCGCGCTAAGGATCGCAGGTGCCTGGCACCGGCGAATGAAGCTCTCGGCTAAGAATCGAGCACGGCAGCGGCCACCGCCAGCGCCACCTCGGCGCGCTGGCGCAGCGAGGGGGCGAGCACGAACTCGTCGGGAGTGTGCGCGCCGCCGCCGCGCGGGCCGAGCCCGTCGACGGTCAGCGGGATGTGCGGCGCGAAGTGGCTGGCGTCGCTCGCGCCGCCGCGCGGGCACGCCGATGATCGGGCGCCCGAGCCGCGCGCCGGCACGCTCGAGCAGCCCGCCGCGTCGCCTCCCGCGAGTCCATCCCCGGCCAGATCCGCAGCATCTTCGTCTCGAGGCCGACGCCGTCGAGCTCGGCGCGGCACGGCCGCGCACACCGCGTCGAACGCCTCGCTGCGGTCGGCGCGCATGTCGCACAGCAGCTCGCCGTCGGCGGGGACGACGTTGAACGCGTCGCCGGACCGGACCACGGTCGGGACCACGCTGAGCCGCTCGGCTCCGCCCGGGTCGTGGTGGCGGGCGATGTCGATCGCGGTCGCCGCCAGCGCCAGCAGCGCGTTCCGTCCCCGGTCGGGAGCGCTGCCCGAGTGCGACGCACGGCCGGTCGCGACCACCCGCATCGTCCCGGCCGCCTTGCGGTGGACGACCACGGCCTCGTTCCCGTCCGACGGTGAGCTGCCCGCCCTCGAAGCAGAGGCAGGCGTCGTAGGAGGCGAACGTCTTCACGTGGACGAACTCGTGGCGGCGCCACTCCTCGTCGGTGACGAGCAGAACAGCCACCTCGGCGAACTTCTCCGGGCGAGCGGCCAGCGCTCGCGCGACGCCGAGCGCCAGCACCACGCCGCCCTTCATGTCGACGGTGCCCGGGCCGTACAGCCGCTCGCCGTCGCGCCGCAGCGGCGCGTGCGACGAGTGCTCGATCACCGTGTCGAGGTGGCCGAGCAGCAGCAGCCGCGCGGAGCCCTGCCCGGCGATCCGCGCCACGAGATCGTCCGCGCTGCCCGGGGTCGAGCACGGCACCCGCTCGATCTCGGCCTGCGGCGGCAGGAACGCCGCGCACAGCGCGATCGCCTCCTCGGCGCCCTCGACGTCGCCCGAGGGCGAGGAGACCGCGACCAGCGCCTCCAGCTCGCGCTGCGCGCGGGCGGCGATCTCGGCGGCGCCGTCAGCGACGAACTGGTCCATCCGCGTAGTTTCCCGACCGCGCGAGCGCGAGCACCTCGTCGGCGGGCAGCGTCCCGGGCGCTCTCCGTTCGCGCACGTGGCGGCCGACAGCTCGCACAGCGCGTCGTTGACCGGCGTCGCGACTCCGTGGAGGCGGCCGAGCAGCGCGATCTCGCCGTTCAGGTAGTCGGTCTCGACCGTCGGCGTGCCGCGGGCGATGCTCTGCCGGGTCGAGGAGCCGGCGCGCTCGCGGCCGGCGATCGGCTGCAGCGTCGAGGCGCTCCCAGCGCGCCTTGACGTCGTTGACCTCGTCGGCCACGAAGTCGATTCCGGCCGCGCCCAGGGCGCGCTCGCCCCTCCTCCTGCGCGAGCTCGGTCAGCTCCTCGGCCGCCGGCCCGGGCTCGCAGATCGCGTCGACCGCGTTGCCCAGGTTGGACAGCAGCTTGGCGTACTTGAAGCGCATGATGTCCGGCCGCGAGACCGAGCTGAAGCCCGACTCGGCCAGCGCGCGCGAGACCTCCTCGCCAGCGCGTCGAGGCCGGACGGGTAGCGGCCCGACGTCGATCACCCCGGTCCTCCGGGTGCCGTACGCCTGCACGATCCCGGGCTCGAGATGCGCGGTCGGCGTCATCACGACCGCGCCGTAGACGTTCGCGAGCAGGCGCAGCGCGATCCGCTCGTTCTCGACGCCGTTCTGCAGGCACACGACCGGCGTGCTCGCGGGCGCGGCGGCGCGCAGGCTCGCGAGCGCGCCGGCCGTGTCCTGGCTCTTGGTCGCGATCAGCACGACGTCCTCGCCGCTCCATTCGAGCGCCGGCCGGGGAGTCCGCGACCGGGATCTCGAGCACGCGCTGTCGGTGCGGCGCTCGAGTGTCAGCCCTCGCTCGCGGATCGCCCGTAATGGGCGCCGCGCGCGATCAGGGCCACGTCGTAGCCCGGCCTGGTGCAGGCGCGCGCCGACCACGCCGCCGATCGCGCCGGCGCCGAAGATCACGAACCGCATACGGCGGTCTGCACCTACATCGCCTGCCGGACGACCGGGTGGCGCGCCGCGCCCGGCCTCGTCGAGCCGCCTGACGGGCGTCGTGTACGGCGCGGCTGCGCGCGATCTCCGGGTCCTCGCGCGCCTCCTTGCAGGATCTCGGCGACGATCTCGGCGAAGTGGTCGAGCGTCTCCTTGGTCTCGGTCTCGGTCGGCTCGACCATCAGCGCCTCGTCGACGATCAGCGGGAAGTACACCGTCGGCGGATGGACGCCGTGGTCGAGCAGGCGCTTGGCCAGGTCGAGCGTCTTGATCTGCAGCTCGCGCCGCATCGGCTCCCCGGAGAGCACGAACTCGTGCATGCAGAGCCGGTCGTAGGCGGCCGGCAGGTACTCGGCAACGCCCTCGCGGCGCAGCCGCGCGAGCAGGTAGTTGGCGTTGAGCACGGCGGTCTCGGAGGCCTCGCGCAACCCCGGCGCTCCGAGCGAGCGGATGTACGCGTACGAGCGGACGAACACGCCGTAGTTGCCCTGGAAGCCGCGCAGGCGCCCGATCGACTTCGGCCGGTCGTAGTCGAGGTCGTAGAACGGCTCGTTCCCGTTCGTGGTCGACTCGCGGCGGACCACCTGCGGCCGCGGCAGGTAGGGCTCGATCCGCTCGGACACCGCGACCGGGCCGGCGCCGGGACCGCCGCCGCCGTGCGGCTGGGTGAACGACTTGTGCAGGTTGAAGTGGACGATGTCGAAGCCCATGTCGCCGGGGCGGCAGATCCCCATGATCGCGTTGAGGTTCGCGCCGTCGTAGTAGAGCGTGGCGCCGACCCCGTGGACGATCCGCTCGATCTCCTCGATCCCGGTCTCGAACAGCCCGAGCGTCGATGGGTTGGTGAGCATCAGGCAGGCGACGTCCTCGTCGGCCTTGGCGCGCAGGTCGTCGAGGTCGACGTTCCCGTTGGCGTCGCTGCCGACCTTGACCACCTCGTAGCCGGCCATCGTCACGGTCGCCGGGTTCGTGCCGTGCGCGGTGTCCGGCGTCAGCACCTTGGTCCGGTGCTCGCCGCGGTCCTCGTGTAGCGCGCGCGTGAGCAGCACGCCCGCGAGCTCTCCCTGCGAGCCGGCCGACGGCTGCAGCGAGACGTGCGGCAGGCCGGCGATCTCGCCGAGCGCGTCCTGCAGGCGCCACATCAGCTCGAGCGCGCCCTGCGCGTAGCGCGGATCCTGGAGCGGGTGCAGGCGCGCGTGGCCCGGCAGCGCCGCGACCGCTCGTGCAGCTTCGGGTTGTGCTTCATCGTGCACGAGCCGAGCGGGTAGAAGCCGGTGTCGAGATCGAAGTTCCGCTTCGACAGGCGGTTGTAGTGCCGGACGATCTCGGGCTCGGCGACCTCGGGCAGGCGCGGCGGCTCCTCGCGTCTGAGGTCCGGCGGGAGCAGCTCGTCGAGCGGACGTTCGGGGACGTCGAGCGCGGGGGCGGCGAACGCGCGGCGGCCGGCCTTCGAGCGCTCGAAGATCGTCAGCGTGTCGTCGGCCTCGCGGATCATGCGCGCTCTCCGACCGCCTGTCGTTCGGCCGCGATCGCGCTCGCGAGCGCGTCGGCCAGCCGGTCGATGTCGGCGCGCGTGCGCCGCTCGGTGATCGCGACGAGCAGCCCGTTCGGGTGCTCGGGGTAGTCGCGCCGCGAGCGGATAGCCGGGGTTGATCCCCTGCTCGCGGCAGCGCGCGATCACGCGCTCGACCGGCGCGTCGAGCTCGATCGCGAACTCGCGCACGACGGGCCGCTCGTGCAGCGTGGAGACGCCGTCGATCGCGGCCAGCCGCTCGCGCGCGTACGCGGTCCGCTGGAGCATCAGCTCGACCAGCTCGACGATCCCCGCCGCCCCAGCCAGCTCAGGTAGATCACGCCGGCGAGCGCGTTCAGCGCCTGGGCGGTGCAGATGTTCGAGGTCGCCTTCTCGCGGCGGATGTGCTGCTCGCGGGTCTGGAGCGTGAGCACGAACCCGCGCTTGCCGTCGACGTCGCGTGGTCTCGCCGGCGATCCGCCCGGGCATCCGGCGCATCAGCGCCTCGGTGGCAGCGAAGAACCCGAACGACGGGCCGCCGAAGTCGAGCCGGTTGCCGAGCGTCTGGCCCTCGCCGACCGCGATGTCGACGCCGCACTCGCCCGGCGTCTTCAGCAGCGCGAGCGGCAGCGGGTCGCAGGCGCAGATGCACAGCGCGCCGGCTTGCTTCGCCGCGTCGGCCAGCGCGCGTCAGGTCCTCGACCGCGCCGAGGAAGTTCGGCTGCTGCACGATCACCGCGCTGACGTCGTCGCCGAGCTCGGGCAGCGTCGGTGGCGCCGTTTCGCAGCGGCGCCTCGACGACCTCCATCTCCCACCCGTGCGCGAGCGTGCGCAGCGTTCGCGCGAGTGCGGGTGCACCCCGCGCGAGATCACGAACCGTCCGCGGCCGTTGGCGACCTTGGCGACGTACCCGGCCGCGGCGACCGCGCTCGGGCCCTCGTACACCGACGCGTTCGAGACCGGCAGCCCGGTCAGCTCGGAGATCGCGGTCTGGTACTCGAACATCGCCTGCAGCCCGCCCTGGGAGATCTCGGGCTGGTAGGGCGTGTACGGCGTCAGGAACTCCGAGCGCAGGATGATCGAGTCGATCAGCGCCGGGACGTAGTGGTCGTACATGCCCGGCGCCCAGGAACGAGACCTCGTCCTCGGCCGAGGTGTTCCGCGCCGCCAGCGCGCGCAGCTCCTCGTACACCTCCTGCTCGGACAGGCCGGCGCCGAGCGCCAGCGGCCGGTCGAGCCGCAGGCCGGCCGGGATGTCGGCGAACAGCTCCTCGATCGAGCCGACGCCGATCGTGCCGAGCATCTCGCTCAGGTCGGCGTCGGTGACTGAGGTGTAACGGGTCATGCGGCGCGATTCAGTCGAGGGTCGCCTGGTACTCGGTCGAATCCATCAGCGAGTCCACCTCGGAGGGGTCGGACAGCTTCACCTTCACCAGCCAGCCTTCCCCGTACGGGTCATCGTTGATCGTCTCGGGCTTGTCGGCGAGGCCCGCGTTGACCGCGGTGACCTCGCCCGACAGCGGCGCGAACACGTCGGACACCGCCTTGACCGACTCGACCTCGGTGTACGGCTGGTCCTTGGTGACCTCGGCCCCGACCTTCGGCGCGTCGAAGAACACGACCTCACCGAGGGCGTCCTGGGCGTACCAGGTGATCCCGAACGTGGCGATGTCTCCGTCGATTCGGGCCCAGTCGTGCTCGGGGTGGTACTTCAGGTCGTCGGGATAGCTGGGGTCGGCCATGTCACGCTCCCTTTCTGTACAGAGGCTTGCGCTCGATCACGGCGGGCCGGACCCGGCCGCGCACGTCGATCTCGATCTGCGTGCCCGGCTCGGCACGCGCGCTGGAAACGTACGCCATCCCGATCCCGCGCTCCAGACAGGGCGAGAACGTCCCGCTCGTGACCTCGCCGCCGCCGACCACCGGGTTGCCCTGGCGGGCGATTCCCTGCCCCTCGATCACGAACGGGACCAGCTTCTCGCGCGGTGCCGTCGCGGCGCGCGGCGGCGACCGCCTCGGAGCCGATGAACCCCGTCGACTCCTTGCAGCACCAGCCGAGCCCGGCCTCGATCGGCCCGCGATCCTCGCTCAGGTCGTTGCCGTACAGGTGGAAGCACGACCTCGAGGCGCAGCGTGTCGCGCGCGCCGAGCCCGACGGGCGTGGCGCCGGCCCGCGATCAGCGCGTCCCACACCTTGGGCGCGTCCGCGGGACGAGCAGCAACTCGACACCGTCCTCGCCCGTGTAGCCGGTCCCGCACACGAGCATCGGCGGCCCGGCCACCGTGCGCTCGCAGCAGTGCATGCGCGACGGCAGCGGCCGTCGGTGAGCCGCTGCGACGAGCGCCGCGGGCCTGCGGGCCCTGCACCGCGAGCATCGCGAAGTCGGCGTGACGGTCGAGCACGTCGACGTCGAACTCGCCGGCGTGCGACTGCAGCCACGCGAGATCCTTCTCGTGGTTGGCGGCGTTCGTGACGGTCAGGAACGTCGTAGTCGGCGAGGCGGTAGATGAACAGGTCGTCGAGCACGCCGCCGTCCTCGCGACACAGCAGGCTGTACTGGGCGCCGCCCTCGGGCATCCGGCGCACGTCGTTCGAGACCATCCGCTGGAGGAACTCGAGCGCCTGCGGGCCGCGTCGTCTCGACCTGGCCCATGTGCGAGACGTCGAACACCCCGACGTCGCGCCGGACCGCGATGTGCTCCTCGCGGATGCCGGCGTACTGAACCGGCATCTCCCAGCCGGCGAACGGGACCAGCCGCGCGCCGGCGGCCGCGTGGCGGTCGTAGAGCGGAGTGCGACGTAATTCGGTGGTGGACGACACCGAATCTGGAGGCTAGTACACGCCCGGGTCTGGCTCGCGCTCGGACGACCGCGCCGCCCGCTCGCCAAAGCTGCGGAGATGAGTGTCCCACCCGGGTGACTCGCGCTCGATGCAGTGGCGCCCCGACCCGGGTCGAAGCGCACGTCACCCAGTGCGGACACTCACGGAGCGATCTGGTGCGTGGAGTGGTAGATCTGCGACACGACCGAGAACGACGGCTTCGGGTTCCCGTTGAAGTCGACCAGGCCCTTCTGGTTGAACGGCGGATGTGGGCCGCGGATCGCCGCCCGAGTACGTCGGGAACGCCACGTAGTCCTGGAGCGCGAAGTACATCGCGCCCGACAGCCACGGCTTGGTCGCGAACACGCCCAGGTGGAACGCCACCGAGTTCGGCCTGGAACGCGTACGTCCCGCGCTCCTCGACCGGCCCGTCGCGGTTGCCGTCGAAGCCGAACTCGGTGATCATGATCGCCTTCGTCGGGTAGCAGGCCCGCACGGTGTCGAGGAACGGGCCGAGCGCGTCGCGGTCGTCGTCGCCGCCGCCGCCGGCGTCGAACCAGCCGAAGTACTCGTTGTCGCCGATCACGTCGAGCGGCCCGTACGCGCTCTGGCAGCCGAGGCCGGGCCAGTTGCTGACCGCCATGCCGACCGGGCGCGTCGGGTCGAGCTTCTTGGCCAGCGCGGCGGCGCCGGCGATGTAGCGCGCCTCGGCCGGCGTCGCCGGCGAGGGCAGCTCGTTGCCGATGCTCCACAGCAGGATCGACGGGTGGTTCTCGTTGGACGAGGATGTTGTCCTCGAGCATCGCGTGGGCCCGGGCCAGCCAGCCCGGCTGATCGAGGTACTGCGGACTGCACCTGGTAGACCGGGACCTCGGACCAGATCAGGATCCCGTCGCGGTCGGCCATCTCCTCGATCTCGGGTCCGACCGGGTAGTGGGCGCGGATCACGGTGGCGCCGAGCTGCTGGACCCAGCTGACATCAGCTGCGCGTCCTGGGCCGGGCGTCATCGCCGCGCCGGTCTGGAGGGTCTGCTCGTGGAGGTTCACGCCGCGCAGGTTGAGCAGCCGCCCGTTCAGCTCGAGCCGGCCGTCCGTTGACCGTGATCGTGCGGATCCCGCTGTAGGTGAAGTAGCCGCCGAGGCGCCGCCCGCGCGAGTCCGACAGCGTCAGGGTCGCGGTGTAGAGCTTCGGGTGACCGGGCGCCCACAGGCTCGGGATGCGGGATCCGGACCGATCGCGTTCGCGGTCCAGGTCGCGTGCGGCGCGATCGTCGCCGACCCGAAGTCGAGCCGGCGCCCGCCCGTACATCCCGCGCAGCCGCACCTTCTGGCGCGACGCCGGTCACGTTGCGGACGAGCACCTGCTCGTCGATGGTGGCGGCGCACTGCGGACAGGGATGCAGCGTGCGGATCTGCACCTGCTGAGAGGTCGGCGGTCTGCACCGCGCGCAGGTAGACCTCGCGCAGGATCCCGCCGTAGTTCCACCACTGGCCGCCCGGGCCGGGCGGCAGGTCGGCCGCGGTGCGACGGTTGTCGACCCGCGACGATCAGTCGGTTGACCCCGGCGCGCAGGTCGGTCAGGTCGAACTCCCACGGCACGTACGCGCCGGCGTGGCTGCCGATCTCGTGTCCGTTCAGCCACACGGTGGCGCGGTAGTTGACCGACTCGAAGCGGATGATCCAGTGCCGGTCGACGCCTTCGGGACGTAGCTCGCGAACGCGCCGGCCGGGAGCGTGAAGTCCCGGCGGTACCAGCCGACGTACCCGTTCATGCTGGCCTGCGAGAAGTCGCCGGCGTTGTAGGCGTTGGGGACCGTGATCGTCGACCAGCCGTCGGTCGAGGCGACGTTCCGCCACCAGCCCTGCGCGAGACCGACGTCGTCCGGTCGGCGCGGTACAGCCATGTCCCGCCCGAGCAGGTAGCGGCCGCTCTGCCCGTCGCGGTACGAGCGCGCCCTTGGTCGGCGGCGTGGCGCTGTAGGCCGGCCCCTGGGCGCGCGCGCTACGCCGGCTCACGCCGAGCGCGAGCAGCACCGACAGGACGATCGCGCGCCGGATCACCCGCGCTTGCGCCCGGAGCTCGGCTTCTTGGCCGGCGCGGCCTTCTTGATCCTGATGCTGCCGGACCACCGTCGTCTCGTTGCCGGCGCGGTCGGCGACGGTGACCGTGACCTTGTAGCGCCCCGGCCGGCGATAGACGTGGGCGATCCGGTGCGTGCCGGGCTTGACGTGCGTGACGCGTCCCGTCTCCCCACCTGATCGTCAGCGTCGCGACCCCGGAGCGCCGGCGCGGGGTCACGGTAGGAGAGCCGCGACCACCTCGTCCGCGCCGCGCCCGCGCGGGCCCCGATTCGATCACCGTGAGCACGCGGCGCCACCGTGTCGACGAACACCCTCGCGGTCTTCGAGATGCCGGTGAGTCCGGCCGGATTGGTGGCGGTCACTCGCCAGCTGTGAGGCCGTCGGCGAGCGGGCCGGGACTCGGAGCGCGCCGCCGCCCGGTCTGCCCGACCTGCGGCTCCGTCGACGCTCACCGTGTAGGTGATCGGCCCCCAGCGGGCGCTCGACGGCGACCAGCTGAGCACCGGCTGAGCGGTCCGCGAGTAGAGAGAGACTTGGCCGGCGTGGCCGCACCGGGCGGCTGGTAGCAGCTGGTCGACCACGATCTGCGTCGAGCGCCGGTCGCCCTGCACCCAGGCGATCGCGGCGTCGCCCGCGCCGTCGCCGTCCGCCGCCAGCCCGCGCGCCGCGTCGGTCGCGCCCTGGCTCGGCGAGGACACCACCGTGCTCGGGTCCGAGCGTCGAGGCGCGCGGCTCGTAGCGGACGCGGATCTCCGCCGGCCCGGTCGTGCCGGGCGTCTGCTGCCAGGCGACGACCGTCGAGAACAGGCCCGCGACCCCGGGAACCGCGATACGGCGGCGCGGTCCCCGCCAGCGCTGTTGATCTGCAGGATCGGGCCGTACGCGCCGTTGTTGCCAAGCTCCATCGCCAACACGTCGTTCGAGCTCTCGCCGGCCGAGGTGACGAACCCCTGGCCGTACTCGGTCATCGCGACCTCGGGCTCGCCGGCGCTGTCGGTCCCCGGAGTCGAGAGCCCGTCCCCGGCCGTGGCGCCGTCGTACTGCGAGGCGCGGAGCCGGTTGACGAGCACCCGGGTCTGCTGCGACGCCGCCGCACGGAGCACGGTCTCCTGGAAGGCGACGTCGGCGTAGGAGGAGTCGCCACCGGCCGACGACGTCGGGCTTGCCCGCCGACACCTCGCCGCATCCGGACAGCGACGCGGGGTCGGCCTGCTCGTCGACGACGCTCGGCGACGTGCCCCAGACCTGGCGCGTGTACACGTGGCCGCCTTCGCCCCAGGCGACGATCGCCACGCCGTCGCCGGCGGCCGCGACCTGCGGCGCCCCGGCGCCGGTCCCGGCGTCGTCGGCGGGGCACGGCGTTGAGCGGCGGCCGCCTCGAGCGCCCAGCTGCCGTTGTCGTAGTACGCGGCCCTGACGTCGTGGCCGGCGCCGTCGGCGACCGCGAACGCCAGATAGGCCTTGCCGAAGTTGGTCATCTGCGAGCGAGGGGTTGATCGCGCCGCCGGCGAGCGCGTCGGGCGCGCCGTACGCCGCGGTCGGCGCTCGCCCGGTCGACCACGTACAGCTGCCCGCCGTTGATGAACGCGATCAGCAGCACGCCCCCGTTGCCGGCCGCGATCACCGGCTGCGAGGAGGCGCCGGCGAGGCCGGCGTCGACCTGCTAGCGGCGGCTGGAACTGGCCCGCCGAGGAGCGCCGAGACGAACACGTGCGGGATCCCGGCGACCGTCTTCGACGTACACGAGGCCGCCGGTGCCGTCGCGCGCGATCGACAGCCCGCTCAGGCCGGTGATCGCCGCGCTCGGGCCGTCGATCACGGCCGGCGGCGCCGGCGAAGGTTGGGCCAGCGCCGGAGCCCGCGAGCGCCCCGAGCGCCGCCGCAGCGCGAGCAGCACTGCGCGCGCGCAGCGACTGCCTGCATCAGTTGTCGGCCGTAACGTCTGACGGGTCTACAACAACTCAGACCGCGGCAGGGTTGCGCCGCGACACGCCGGCAGGTCGCTGAGCGTCAGCGATCCTTCAAGGAACGACGGGATGTCGATCTCGTCGTCGCGGATCTCGAGCGAGGAGCGCTGGTCGTCGTCCATCGTGACGTCGCGGTCGCGCCGCGCCCGGCGGGTCGTCTCGCGCGCCTGGCTCGGGCGGGCGTAGCGGTGGTCGAATCCGGTCGCGATCACCGTGACCCGCACCTCGTCGCCCATCGAGTCGTCGATCACCGCGCCGAAGATGATGTTCGAGTTCTGGTCGGCGGCGCTCTGGACGATCTCCGCGGCCTCGTTGACCTCGAACAGCCCGAGGTCGTGGCCGCCGGTGATGTTGAGCAGGATGCCGGTGGCGCCCTCGACCGACTCCTCGAGCAGCGGCGAGGAGATCGCCGCCTTGGCCGCCTCGGCGGCGCGGTTCTCGCCGCCGGCGTTGCCGATCCCCATCAGCGCGGTGCCGGCGTCGTGCATGATCGTCCGCACGTCGGCGAAGTCGAGGTTGATCAGGCCGGGGATCGTGATCAGGTCGGTGATGCCCTGGACGCCCTGGCGCAGGACGTTGTCGGCCTCGCGGAACGCGTCGAGGATCGTCGTGCGCCGCTCGACGATCGCCAGCAGCTTCTCGTTGGGGATCACGATCAGCGTGTCGACGTTCTCGCGCAGCTTCTGGATGCCCTCCTGGGCCTGGCGGGCGCGCTGCGTGCCCTCGAACGCGAACGGCCGCGTGACGCACCCGACGGTCAGCGCGCCGATCTCGTTCTTGGCGATCTCCGCGATCACCGGTGCCGCGCCGGTCCCGGTGCCGCCACCCTCGCCCGCGGTGACGAACACCATGTCCGCGCCCTTGAGCGCCTCCTTGATCTCGTCGCGCGACTCCGCCGCCGCGCCCTGGCCGACGTCCGGGTTGGCGCCGGCGCCGAGGCCCTTGGTCAGCTCGTGGCCGATGTTCAGCTTGATGTCGGCGTCGCACATCGCGAGCGCCTGGGCATCGGTGTTGCAGGCGATGAACTCGACGCCGCGCAGGCCGGCGTCGACCATGCGGTTGACCGCGTTGGTGCCGCCGCCGCCGACGCCGACGACTTTGATGACTGCGAGGTAACTGCCGCTTTCCATTCGTGACCGTCCGACCCTTGAGTTAGCGTTGAGCGTTTTGTGGGCAGTCGCTCCTAGCGGGAGTTTCGCACGTTAATCCCTGGAGTTGCGCGAAGTCAACGTTCGGGGCCCGGACGCAAGCTCCGTTGCAGATCCCGCAACCCTCGATCGCGCGTCAAAGAGTTGCGCGATTTTCGACCCTAAAGCTCGAGTTGAGGGTTAGGTTCCCGGGGTTGAGGTTGAGGGCTGGGCGGCGGGCGCGGTCTGACTCGCACTCGCGCCGTCCGAGGACTGCGACCCGGTCGTCGCCAGTCCCGCCGCGGTCACGACGTCCGAGCCGACCCCGGCGACCGGGTGCGCCGGGTCGGTGACGTCGATGTAGGTGGCGCCCGCGGACGCGGGGGCGGCGAGCACCTCGGTGGCCGCCACCCACTTCGCGCTCAGGTCGGAGTCGTCGCCGAAGTAGACGCTCGGGCCCGAGCGGAGCTGCGACGACGAGGCCGTGCGGCGGGCTGGTGGTGACCTGGCTGATCCGCGCCAGCAGCCGGCGCGGCGTCGCCGCGAGCAGCGCGAGCGCGTCGAGCGCGCGTCCGGTCGGTGACGCGCGAGCCGCCGGGGAGCAGCCGGAGCGGGACCTGCGGCAGCGACGCCGTGGGCGCGTCGTGGAGCAGCGTGCCGTCGCCGCTGGCCGCGATCGCCTGCCCGCCGGCGACCAGCGCCGCGACCGGAAGCTGCTCGATCACGTGGATCCGCATCCCGTGCGGGAACTGGGTGCTGACCGTCAGGTTCTTGACCATCGGATACGGCGCCACCGCCGTCCGCAGCGCTCCGACGCGGACGTCGAGCGTGGTCATGTTGCGCGCGGCCAGCGTCGAGCACCGATCGGATCCGGCCGGCGTCGGGGCCCGACAGGCCGGTCACGCTGACCCGGTCGACGGCCACGAGCGAGGAGTCGCGCAGCCACACGCCACGCGCCGGCCAGCACCGCGAGCGCCGCCAGCCCGGCGGCGATCAGCTTGACCCGCGAGCCGCACGCGGCCCTTCGCGACGATCATCCGCGCCTCCAGTCGGCGGGGAACTCGACCGGCCCGAGCGCCTGGACCTCGGGCTCGAGCTCGATGCCGAACTGCTCCTTGACCCGCCGGCGCCCCTCGGCCATCACCGCGATGACGTCGGCGGTGGTCGCGTCGCCGTGGTTCTCGATGAAGTTCGCGTGCTTGGCCGAGAACCCGGCCCCGCCGATCCGCAGCCCGCGGCACCCGGCGGCGTCGAGCAGCTGGCCGGCGGTGCGGCCCTTCGGCGCGCGGGTCGTCGGGGTTCTTGAAGGTCGAGCCGAACGTCTTGATGCCGGACGGCTGCGCGGCCTTGCGCCGCGCGCGCATGTCCGCGAGCGTCGCCTTGACCTCGTCGCTGGCGGCCTCGCGTGAGCGAGAAGCGACGCCCGCGCGACGACCTCGCCCGGCCGCAGGCTCGAGCGGCGATAGGCGAAGCCGAGCTGCGCCGGCGTCCTGCGCTCGGTCCCCGCGGCCCCGACCACGTCGACCCACTCGAGCACGCGGGCGAGCTCGCCGCCGTACGCGTTGGCGTTCATCCGGACCGCCCCACCGACCGTCCCGGGGATGTTCACCCCGAACTCGATGCCGGTCAGCCCGGCCTGGGCGGCCCGCGCGGACACCGCCGGCAGCCGCGCGCCGCCCCCGCACCGAATCTGCGTTCCGTCGAGTTCGATCGTGCTCAGCTCCTTGTCCAGCTTGAGGACCAGTCCGCGGACGCCGCTGTCCGCCACGAGGAGGTTCGACCCCGATCCGACGACCCCTACCTCGTGGCGTTCCGCAGCTGCCCAGGCGAGCAGCCGCTCGAGCTCCTCGAGCGACCCGGGCCGGGCGAACAGCTCGGCCGCTCCGCCGGTCCGGATCGTCGTCAGGCGGGCAAGCGGGTAGTCGCGCTTGACCCCGTAGGGGGCGTCGGGCATCGGGACCAGCGTAGATCGCGGTCCGGCGCGTCCCGCAGCGCTGCTGCCGGCGCCGCGGGCGCAAGTCGGACCCGCCGGCCGGCGAGCCGGCCGCCGCGCGATGGCTACGCCACCAAGACCGGGCGAGCGAGTCGACGTCGCCGGCGCCCATCGCGAGGCACAGATCGCCTGCCCGCAGCGCCCCCGAGAGGAAGCGCGACGCGTCGTCGAACGACGGCAGCCACGCGACCGTGCGTCCGTGCGCGGCATCGGCCGCAGCGCCGCGACCAGGTGCCCGTCCACACCCGGGAAGTCATCGGCCCGCTCGCGCGCCGGGTAGACCGCGAGCACGACGACCACGTCGGCGCCGGCGAGCGCGCGGCCGAACTCCCTCGCGAGCGCCCGCGTGCGCGAGAACAGGTGGGGCTGGAACACGGCGACCACCCTGTCCGGGGCGAGCGTCCGGGCCGCGGCGATCGTCGCGGCGACCTCGGTCGGATGGTGCGCGTAGTCGTCGTACACGGGGACGCCGGCCGCCGTCGTCCCGGCCAGCTCGAACCGCCGGCGCGCCCCCGGAACGTTGGCAGCGTCGCCGCGGCCCGCTCCGGGTCCGCGCCGGCCAGCGCCGAGGCGGTCAGGGCACCGGCGGCATTTACCGCGTTGTGCCGCCCGGGGACGGCCAGCGTCACCTCGAGCCCGCGCCAGTGGAACCGCGATCCGTCCGGGGAGACCGCCGCGTCGGCGGCGTCGTAGGCGAACGCGCTGTCGGGACACAGCGCCAGCAGCTCCGGGCGGTCCCACACAACGGCGCCGTGCTCGGCGCGCCCCATGAACTCGCGCAGCGTCTGCTCGAGATCGAGCCGCGAGCTGTACGTCGCGTGGTGATCGAGCTCGGCGTTGGTCAGCACCGCGACCTCCGGCCACAGCACGAGCAGCGAGCGATCGGACTCGTCCGCCTCGACGACGATCCAGTCGCCGCTCCCCCAGCCCGCGTTTTCGCCGGTGTCGCGAAGCTCGCCGCCGACGACGTACGCGGGATCGAGCCCGCGAACCGCGCAGGATGTGGACGATCATCGCGGCGGTCGTCGTCTTGCCGTGGGTGCCGGTGACCGCGAGGCAGCGTCGCAGCGATGCGATCTGCGCAAGCAGCTGCGACCGGTGCAGCTCGCGCCCGCCGGCGGCCTGGCGCTCGGGATTGTCAGCAGGCACCGCGGTCGAGAACACGACCTCGGCGCCCGCGGGCACGTTCTCCGCCCGGTGTCCCAGCGCGGGCTCGATTCCGTGCTCGCGCAGGCGCTCGGTATAGCTCGACCGCGCGCGGTCAGAGCCGGTGACGCTGGCGCCGAGCCGGCGCGCGATGATCGCGAGCCCGCTCATTCCCGCCCCGCCGATGCCTACGAAATGCAGCCTCCGCGCGGACCAGTCGTCGCCGGGCCGGCTCACTCCTCGCGCTCGAGCACGACGACCGGGATGTCGCGGTCGGTCTTCTGCTGATACTCGTCGTACGCCGGCCAGCGCTCGGTCATCATCCGCCACAGCTTGGGCTTCTCCTCGGGCGTGGCGGTGCGCGCGTGCGCCTTGAACCTGTCCCCGCGCACCTGGACCGTCACCTCGGGGTCTTCCGAGAGATTGAGATACCAGGCCGGATCCTCCGCCGCGCCTCCCTTCGACGCCACCACGACGTGATCGTCGCCGTGGGTTCCGTAGATCAGCGGCGTGCTCCGCGACTCGCCCGAGCGCCGGCCAGTGGTCGTCAGGATCAACACGGTCGTGCCCTGCCACTCATGTCCCTCCGCGCCGTCGGTCTTCAGATACCGCCTGACATGCTCCTGGCCGAAAAGCATCCCTCCACCTCGATTCGGGGGTTTGCGGCGAGGCTATACAAACCGTGCGGATCGCGCACGGAAGCGCGACGGTCGAGACGATCGGGGCCGTGTGTTCCTCCTCCGTAGTGACGATCCCAGACATGGATACCTGGTCAGCGCGTCCGCGCCGCCACGAGCAGCTCGCGCGCGATGTCGCGCGCCGCGTCCGGACGTGCCAGCGCGGCCGAGGCCCGCCCCATCGCCGTCAGCCGCCCCGGATCCGCGAGCAGCCGCCCAACCTCGTTCGCCAGCCGGGCGGCCGTCAGCTCGCTGTCCGGGATCACCACCGCCGCGCCGGCGCGCTCCATGAAGCTCGCGTTCGCCGGTCTGGTGGTCGGCGGTGGCGTACGGGTACGGCACGAGGATCGCGGGCTTGCCGTGCGCGGCGATCTCGAAGATCGAGCCGCCCGCCCGCGCCACCACGAGGTCGCTCGCGAGCAGCGCCTCGCCGAACCGCGGAATGTAGCCGCGCAGGTCGTAGTGCGGACCGGGCGCCTGCAGATCCTCCAGGTCGCGCAGGTCGCGCTCGCCGGCGGCGTGCAGCACGTGAAAGCGCGCTCCCGCAAACGCCTCGACCGCGGCGCGATTGATCGAACGGGCGCCCTGCGAGCCGCCGAACACGAGCACGCACGACTCGCTCAGGCCGATCCCGAAGCGCGCGCGGGCCGCGGGCCGGTCGGTGGCGGGCGCTGGAACCGGCCGGCCCGTGACCAGGTAGCGGGCGCCGTCGAGGCCCTCGATCGGGAACGCCAGGCACACCCGCCGCGCGAACGGCGCGAGCATGCGGTTGGTCAGCCCGAGATGGCTGTCGGCCTCGGTCAGCACCAGCGGTACGCGCGAGAGCACCGCGGACAGCCCGACCGGTCCGGCCACGTACCCGCCGCCCCCGAGGATCGCGGCGGGACGGAGCTCCTTGACGATCCGCCGCGCCTCGCGGACCGCCGCGGCCGCCACACCGCCCGCCCGGACCGCCTGCGCCGGGCGCTTGCGCGGGAGCGGCACCACCCGCAGACGGCGCAGCTCGTACCCGGCGGCCGGAACGAGCTCGACCTCGGCCCGGTCACCGCCGACGAACGTGACCTCGGCGCCCTCAGCCCGCAGCGCGTCGGCCACCGCCAGCGCCGGTACGACGTGCCCGGCGGTCCCGCCGGCGCCGATCACGATCCGCGGCGCTGTCAACTTTCGGGGGCCGGACGACCTGGAGCCGCGTCCCGGGACGGGCGATGTTGAGCAGCAGGCCGACGCCGGCCAGCAACACGCACAGGTTCGTCGGCGCGTACGAGATGAACGGCAGCGGCACGCCGGTCAGCGGCGCGAGCCCGAGGACGACGAAGATGTTGAGGATCCCCTGGCACAGAATCAGCGACGTAAGCCCGGTCGCCAGCAGCTTGGCATACCGGTCGGCCGCGCGGCGCGCGGTCCGCAGGCCGGCGTAGGCGATCATCCCGTACAGGCAGACCACGCCGAGGATGCCGAGCACGCCGAGCTCCTCCCCGATCACCGCGAGGATGAAGTCGGTCTGCGCCTCGGGCAGATAGAAGATCTTCTGCACCGAGCGGCCCAGCCCGACTCCGAACAGCCCGCCCGACCCGAGCGCGATCTGTCCCTGAACCGCCTGGTAGCCGGCGCCCGACTTGGTGGCCGTCCGCCCACGGGTGCAGGAACGAGGTCAGCCGCGCCCGTTCGTACGGCTGCGCGGTCGCCAGCAGGATCACGCACACGGCGACGATCCCGGCCAGCAGCGCGACGTAGCGCATCGGCATGCCGGCCGCGACCAGCAGCGCGGCGATCGGACAGCGCCACCACGAGCGTCGTGCCCAGATCGGGCTCGACGACGATCAGCAGGCAGGCGGGACCGGCGACGATCGCGATCGGCGCCACCGCCTGGCGGAAGCTCCGCATCCGCTTGGGGTGGTCGGCGAGGTAGCGAGCGACGTACAGGACGATCGCGAGCTTCATCACCTCCGAGGGCTGGAACTGGATCGGGCCGGCGGAGAACCAGCGGCGGGCGCCGTTGACGACGACCCCGAAGCCGGGGACCAGCACCAGCAGCAGCAGCACGAACGAGACGACCAGCAGCGTGTTGACCAGCTTCGGGGTGAAGATCTGAAGGCCCCGGCGGGCGAGCACGTGCATCGCGGCCAGACCCAAGGCGCCGAACGCGAGATAGCGCACGAACTCGCCGGCGCCGCTGCCGCCCGTCGACAGCGCTCCGAGCGGCGACGACGCGCTGTACACCATCACCGCCCCGAAGGCCAGCAGGCACAGCGTGGCGGTCATCAGGATGCGGTGCTCGAGCGGCGGCGGCACGCGCCTCGCCGCGGTCCGCGAGCGCCTCCCGGTCGGGCCCGCGACGTCCCGACCTCGGTCGCGCGCGGCGCGGGCCGGCGGTCGCCGCCCGCCATCAGGCGCCCTCCACGAGCGCCCGGAAGTGGTCGCCGCGCGCCTCGAAGTCCGGGTACTGGTCGTAGCTCGCGCACGCGGGCGACAGCAGCACGACGTCGCCGCGCGCGCGGCGGCGCCGCGCGCCAGCGTCACGGCGTGTTCCAGATCGCCCGCCTGGTGAAGCGGGACGCCGGTCGACGCGAGCGCCGCCGCCGAGCTCTCCGGCCGCCTCGCCGATCAGGTAGACCGCCCGGCAGCGCTCGGCGACCAGCGGCGCCAGCGGCGAGAAGTCCTGCTGCTTGCCGCGGCCGCCGGCGATCAGGTGAATCGGAGCCGCGAACGCGCCGCAGCGCCACGATCGTGCTGGCGACGTTGGTCGCCTTCGAGTCGTTGACCCACGTGACGCCGTCCTGTACGGCGATCCGCTCGAGGCGGTGGCGCACGCCGGCGAACGTCCGCAGCCCGGCCGCGACGGCGTCGGCGTCGATGCCGCGCGCGAGGCACACCGCGGCGGTCGCCATCGCGTTCTGGACGTTGTGCGCTCCGGGAAGCGCGATCTCCTCGACGCGGACGATCGGCTGCTCATCCCACCACAGATAGCCGGCGCGCTCGGAGAGCTCCGGGCCGGCGCCGGACGCCGAACAGGACGCGGCGCGCGCAGCCGCCGATGTCCTCGATGCCGAGATCGGCGGGCGCGACCGCGACGTCGTAGTTGCCCTGGTTGGCGAAGATCCGCAGCTTGGCGGCGACGTAGTCCTCGTACGTCGCCGTGGCGATCGAGGTGATCCGGGGACAGGTTCAGCAGGACAGCCGCCTCGGGCGAGAACGCGAGCGTGTCCTCGAGCTGGAACGAGGACGCCTCGCACACGACGGTCACGTCGTCCGGCGAGCTCGGTCGATCAGCGACGACGCCGCCGTGCCGACGTTGCCGGCGACCGCCACCGGCAGGCCGGCCTCGCGGTGGACGTGCCCGATCCATTCGGTCGTCGTCGTCTTGCCGTTCGTTCCGGTCACGGCGACGAACTCGTTCGGGATGAGCCGCCAGGCCAGTTCGAGCTCACCGAGGACCACGGCGTCGCGGGCGCGGGCCGCGCGGATCGCGGGCGCGTCTTGGGGTACGCCGGGGCTCTTGATGAGCGTCCTGGCGCGGGCGGCAAGGTCGACGCCTGACGCATCCAGCCGTACTTCGACGCCCGCCTCGCGAAGCCTTCCCGCGGCCTGCGCGAGCGCCGGGCGGTCAGGCTTGCCGGCGTCGCACGCCGATCACCTCCTGTCCGCGAGCCCGGAGCGCGAGCGCCGCGGCGACGCCCGAGCGGGCGAGCCCGACCACCAGATACGGCCCCGGCGGAAGCGGGGGCCGTGGCTTAGCCACGAATGCTGAGGCGGTACACCGTGAACGCGATCGCCGCGCACGCCGCGGCGACGATCCAGAAGCGCAGGATGATCTTCGTCTCCGACCAGGCCTGCAGCTCGAAGTGGTGATGGATCGGCGCCATCAGGAACACGCGCTTGCGGAACATCTGAAACGAGAACACCTGGATCAGCACCGACAGCGCCTCGATCACGAAGATCCCGCCGAGCAGGATCAGCAGCACCTCGGTGTTGGTCATCACCGCCAGGCCGGCGATCGCGCCCCCGATGCCGAGCGATCCCGTGTCGCCCATGAAGATGCTGGCCGGGAAAGCTGTTGAACCACAGGAAGCCGATGCACGCGCCGACCAGGCATGACGCCAGCAGCGTCAGGTCGGTCTCGCCGGGGCGATGAACGTGATCCCGATGTACGCGAGCAGGACGATCGCGGAGCAGCCGGCGGCGAGCCCGTCGAGCCCGTCGGTCAGGTTGACCGCGCTCGTCGTGCCCGCCACCACGAGGTAGATCAGCACCGGGTACAGCGGGCCCAGATCGATGCTGGCGTCGACGAACCGCAGGCTGATCGACTCGTGACACGCCGGCCTTCTGGGTCGCGACCCACCACAGGCCGAGCGAGATCGCGATCGTGACCACGAGCTTGGTCCGCGCGCGCAGGCCGAGCGAGCGGCGCTTGACGATCTTCGTGTAGTCGTCGGCGAACCCGAGCAGCGCGCACGCGAGCGCGCCGCCGAGCACCCCGATCGACTGCCAGTCCCGCGTCGACAGGATCAGGAACGGGACCGCGAACGCGATCATGATGATGATCCCGCCCATCGTCGGCGTGCCCGCCTTGGTCTTGTGTCCCTCGGGCCCCTCCTCGCGGATGTTCTGCCCGAACTCGCGCCGGCGCAGGAACTCGATGAACTTCGGGCTCAGGAACAGGCACAGCAGCAGCGACGCGGTGCCCGCGATCAGAACACGCCCGGAAATCGAGCCCATTACACGCGCACCCCGGCCGCTGAGCGCCCGACAAACCAGTTCCAGCCCGACCCCCCGCGAGCCCTTGACGAGCACGACGTCTCCGGGGCGCAGCAGCTCGGGGACGATCTCGGCGGCGGCCGCCGCGTCCGGGACGGAGTAGTGCTCGCCGTCGAACCGCTCGGCGATCGCCGCGGCGAGCGGCCCGACCGTCACGAGCAGATCGACCCCGGCCCGCGACGACCTCCTCGCCGAGCTCGACGTGGTAGTCGCGCCCCCGCGGCCCCAGCTCGAGCATGTCGCCGAGCACCGCGACCGTGCGCGCATGCTCCGCGGCGGCCGCGGTCTGGGCGAGATCCTCGAGGGCCGCGCGCATCGACATCGGGTTGGCGTTGTAGCAGTCATCGATCAAGATCACGCCCTCGAGGAGCTCCACGCGCTGCCCGCGGCCGGGAGACAGCTCGAGCGCGACCCGGCCCTCGGGGACGACCCCGACCGCCGCAGCGGCCGCCACCGCCGGCAGCAGGTTGCGGCGCAGGTGGGCCTGCGTGAACGGCACCTCGAGCACGATCGTGCGCCCGGCCAGGTCGATCTCGACGAGCTCGTCCTCGGAGCGGACGAGGCGCACATCCCCGCATTCCCCGAACGTGATCGTCTCGAGATCGGCCCGCAGGTGCGGCTCGAGCAGGGGCTCGCCGGGCGGGGACGACCGCGGTGGCGCCGGCGGCGAGCGACGCGATCAGCTCGGCCTTGGCGGCGGCGATCGCCTCGAGCGTCCCGAGCAGCTCGAGGTGCGCCGGGCCGATGCTGACGATCACGCCGACGTCGGGCTCGCGATCGCGGCCAGCTCGGCGATCTGGCCGGCCCCGCGCATCGCCATCTCGAGCACCAGCACCTCGGTGCCGGCCGGCGCGGCCAGGATCTCGAGCGGCAGCCCGATCTCGGTGTTGAGATTGGCGCGCGAGGCGACCGTCCGGCGGTGCGGCGAGAGCAGCGCGAGCAGCAGATCCTTCGTCGAGGTCTTGCCGGTGGACCCGGTCACGCCGATCACGTACGCGTCCAGCTCCCGCCGCCAGGCGGTGGCCAGGCGCTGCATCGCGGCGAGCGGGTCCTCGGCCGCGATCAGCGCTCCGGGCACCGCGCACCGGGCCGCCTCGGCGTGCTCGGACGTCGTCAGCACCCCCCAGGCGCCCGCGGCGAGCGCCTGCGGCGCGAACCTCCCGCCGTCGGCGTTCTCGCCTCGGAGCCCGACGAACAGCGATCCGGGGCCGGCCTCGCGCGAGTCGATGACCGCCCGCTCGGGACCCGTCGCGGTTGGTGGCGGGGCGACGAGTCGGGCCCCTGCCGCCCGCGCGACTTGCTCGGGTGTCCAGGTCCTCATGCTCTGATCGGGAGAGTACTTGCCGGGTCGGGCGGCAGCGCTCAGCGGCGGCTAGCTGCGTCGCCGAGCGCTTCCCGCGCCACCGTCACGTCGTCGAACGGGATCTTGCGTCCCCCCTCGAACTCCTGCCCCTGCTCGTGGCCCTTGCCGGCGATCACGACCACGTCGCCGCGCCGCGCGCCGGCGATCGCGTGCGTCGATCGCCGCGCGGCGATCGGCGTCGTGCTCGACGCCGGGCCCCGTGCCGACGAGGATCTCCCGGATGATCGCCTCGGGATCCTCGGAGCGCGGGTTGTCCGAGGTGACGATCACCCGGTCGGCCAGCCGCGTCGCGATCTCGCCCATCAGCGGGCGCTTGCCGCGGTCGCGGTCCCCGCCGCACCCGAACACGACGTGGACCGGCGGCCCTGTCGCGTCGACGAGGCCGCGGGCGGCGCGCAGCACGTTCTCGAGCGAGTCCGGGGTGTGGGCGTAGTCGACCAGCACCGCGAACTCCTGGCCGGCGTCGACCGGCTGAAACCGGCCCGGGACGTGGCCGGCGGTCTCGATCGCCGCCGCCGCCGTGTCGATCGGGACCCCGAGCGCCCGCACCGCAGCGAGCGCGCCGAGCACGTTGTAGACGTTGAAGCGCCCGGGCAGCGGCGAGCGCAGCTCGATCGCGCCGTCCGGGCCGTGCACCGTGAAGCGCGACCCGCCGAGGTCCGTCTGCAGGTCGCTCCCCCGGTACGTAGCCTCGCGGTCCACCGCGAACGTCACCGCGTTCGGGGTCTCGGCCGCCAGACGGGCCCCATAGGGGTCGTCGACGTTGACCACCGCGTGCGTCGGCCCGACGTCCGCGAACAGCCGCCGCTTTGCCAGGAAGTACTCCTCCATCGTCCCGTGGAAGTCGAGGTGGTCCTGGGTCAGGTTCGTGAAGATCGCCGCCGCGAAATGGATCGCGTCGGCGCGGTGGAGGTCGAGCGCGTGCGAGGAGACCTCCATCGAGCACGCGACATCGCCGCCGTCGAGCATCTCCCGGAACGTCCGCTGCAGGTCGATCGCCTCGGGCGTGGTGCGCTCGACCGGACGCTCGGCGCCGCCGACGATGCTCTTGACCGTGCCGAGCAGACCCGTCTGGCGCCCGTCGGCCTCGAGCAGCGCGTGGACGAGGAACGCCGTCGTCGTCTTGCCGTTGGTGCCGGTGACGCCGACCGTCTGCAGCCTTTCCGTCGGGTCGCCGTAGAACGCGGCCGCCGCGGGCGCCATCGCCGCCCGGACGCTCGGCACCAGGACCTCGGGGACGTCCAAGTGCAGCGGGCGCTCCACGACCAGCGCTACCGCGCCGTGGGCGATCGCGTCCGCGCGCGAAGTCGTGGCCGTCGCGGGTGAACCCGGGGACGCAGAAGAACAGCGTTCCCGGCCCGACCGCCCGGTTGTCGTAGGCGAGGCTCGGTGATCTCGACCGTTCCAGCGCCGGCCATCGGGCGCGGTCGTCGGCATCGAGTCTGATCAGAGGCGCACGACCGCGGCAGGGTACTCTCGGTCGCCCGTAGCCTCCGTTTCCGAAGCCTCGCGCGCGCGAAGCCAGATCGCGATGCTCGATGACCCGGTCGGCCAGGCCATAGGCGACCGCCTCCGGCCCGGTGAAGTAGCGATCCCGCTCCATGTCGGCGTGTACCCGCTCGAGCTCCTGACCGGTGTGCTTGGCGTAGATCTCGTCGACGCGTGCCCGCAGCGCCAGCACCTCGCGGGCGTGGATCTCGATGTCGCTCGACGGACCCTCGAACCCACCAGAGGGCTGGTGGATGAGGATCCGGCTGTTGGGCAGCGCGAGGCGCTTGCCGGGCGCTCCTCCCGCCAGCAGCAGCGAGCCCATCGACATCGCGATCCCGTAGCAGATCGTCTGCACGTCGGGGCGGATGAACTGCATCGTGTCGTAGATCGCCATGCCGGCGTAGATCGAGCCGCCCGGGGAGTTGATGTAGAGGTGGATGTCCTTGTCCGGATCGTCCGACTCCAGGTGGACGAGCTGCGCGACGATCAGGTTTGCCGACTCCTCGTCGACCTGCCCGCCAAGGAAGACGACGCGGTCGTTGAGCAGGCGGGAGTAGATGTCGAACGAGCGCTCGCCGCGCGCGGTCTGTTCGACGACCATCGGAACGAGTGGCATGGGGCCTCCTGTCGATCTGGTAAGGTGCAACCAGTTGGTTGCAGACACCGTAGCAGACCCGCAACCTCTGGGTTGCGCATAGTTCGTGGACCTGACGAGGAGGCACCCGATGACCGATCGAATCGAGCGTGAGCTGTGGGTTCCGGCCACACCTGAGGAGGTCTGGGAGGCGGTCACGCGCGACGGCTGGCTGGCCGACCGCGTCGAGCTTCGACCTGCGGCCGGGCGGGCGACGCCCACTTCGACTCGGACGGCGCCGTCCGCAGCGGCTGGGTCGAGTACGTCGCTGCGCCCGAGCGGCTGGCGTTCTGGTGGGCGGTGGACGACGAGCCCGCCAGTCGCGTCGAGCTGAAGATCGAGGAGCGCGGCGACGGCACGCGCCTGCGCGTCGTCGAGACCCGTCCGCTCGAGGTGCTCGACCTCGTCGGCGTGCCGCTGCCCGGCCTCGGCGGCGCCGGCTACGGACCTGCGCTCGTGGCGGCGTGACCGTGAACGGGCCTGACGACCGCGCCGGCGCCGTGTTCGGCGCCCTGTCCGATCCGACCCGGCGAGCGCTGCTCGCCGCGATCGCCGAGCATCCCGCCACCACCGCCACTGAGCTCGCCGCCGAGCTACCGATCTCCCGCCAGGCCGTGCTCAAGCACCTCAATGCGCTCACCGACGCCGGCCTGGTCGACCGCACGCGAGCCGGTCGCGAAGTCCGCTACCAGTTCACGCCCGGCGCCACTCTCGGACGCGGTCGGCTGGATGACCGAGGTCGGCGCCGAGTGGGACGAGCGGCTCGCGGTCCTCAGGCGTCAGCTCGGGGGCGACGTCCACACGGGGCCGGTCCGTTCGTAGGAGGCTGATCTAGCGCGGCGGGATGCCGAGGTACGGCACGGCCCACCCGACGATCTGCTGGAACGCCGGCGCGGCCACCGAGCCGCCGTAGATCGACCCGTGCGGCTGGTTGACCACGACCGCCACGACGAGCCGCGGGTGGTCGGTCGGGACCATCCCGATGAACGACGCGACGTAGGCGCTGTCGGAGTAGTGGCCGTCGATCGCGATGTTCGCGGTGCCGGTCTTGCCCGCCATGTCGTAGCCGGAGATCGGCCGCCCCGGATGCGGTCCCGCCGTCGGCGAGCACGCCGCGCAGCATGTCCCGCAGCTCGGAGGCCGTGGTCGCGGAGATGATCTTGCGTCCGGACGGGAGCGGCGTCGGCTTGCCGCCGACCGACTGCACGACGTGCGGCGCGCGCAGGACGCCGCCGTTGGCGATCGCCGAGTACGCCGCGACCATCTGCATCGGCGTGACCGACTCGCCCTGGCCGAACGGCAGGTTGGCCATCGAGGAGCCCGAGTACTGCCACCAGTGCAGGACGATGCCGCTCTGCTCGCCCGGTAGGTCGACGCCGGTCGGCTGGCCGAACCCGAACCGGTGCACCCAGTAGTCGAACTGCTTGGAGCCGAGCTTCTGGCCGATCAGGTCCGCGCCGATGTTGCTCGAGTACTTGAGGATCTGCGCGACGGTCAGGGTCTCGTACCCGTGACTCTCGGCGTCGTGGATCTGGCGGTCGGCGAACTGGAGGACCGGTGGGATGTCGAACTCCGTGCTCGGCGAGACGACGCCGTCCTGGAGCGCGCCCGCCACCGTGATCGCCTTGAACGTCGAGCCCGGCTCGTAGTTGAGTCCGATCGCCTCGTTCGCCGGCGCACCCGCGCTCGAGGCTGCCGGCCGCCGGCCAGTTCGCAAGCGCCAGGATCGCCCCGGTGCTCGGATCGACCGCGATCGCGGTCGCCCCCTTCGGCGAGTACTCGGCGCCGACCTCGGTCAGCACGCGCTCGACCTCCTGCTGGAGGCCGGAGTCGATCGTCAGCGACACGGTCTTGCCGGGCACGGTGGCGCGCACGTCGTCGATCGAGATCGGCTGCCCGATCGCGTCGCTGACGATCCGGCGCACTCCGTTCGTACCCGCGCAGCGCGTTGGTCGTACCGGTACTCGATGCCGCTGGCGCCATCGCCGTCCAGATACACCGAGCCGACCACCTGGGCGGCCTCGTTGCCGCGCGGGTACACCCTGCGCGTCTGCGGGACCAGTGAGATGCCCGCGATGTTCAGCTTCGCGATCGTGGCGGCCTGGACCGCCGGAACCAGATGCGCCAGGTACACGAACCCCGTGTGAGGCTTGGTCAGCAGCTTCAGCGACCGTCAGCTGGGGCATCCCGAGCAGCGACGACAGCTGCGCGGATGCCGAGACCGGGTTCTTGATCAGGTACGGGTCGGCGACGACGTCGTCGGCGGACTCGCTGAGCGCCAGCTCAGCGCCGTCGCGGTCGGTGATCGCGCCGCGCGGGGCCGGCTCGACCACGCTGCTCACCTGCTGAGTCGCCGCCGCCCGCTCGAGCGATCCGGCCCGGACCGAGCCAAGGTACGTCGCGCGAGCCAGCGCGAGGCCCAGCAGGCTCAGGAAGACGATGAAGATGATCCCGATGCGGCGGTCGATGACTGCCACTCGGCGCTAGCCCCCGGAGCTCGTCTGGGTGGCGTCGGCGGGCTGGATCGCGGCGGCGCCCGTTGCCGGGACCTCCGAGCTGGTCGTCGGCGTCTGCGAAGTCGTTGCCGGCGCCGTCGAGTCGGTCGGCGTCGTCGTCTGCGTCCCGCTCGTGGTGGTGGTCGCGGGGCTCGGCTGCTCGGCCGGCGGAGCCTGAGCCGGCGTGGTGGCGCCGGTGGTGCCGGTGGTGCCGGTCGTGGTGGCGGTCGTAGTGCCGGCTTGTGGTCGCCGTGGCGGTGCCGCTCGGGGTCGTGGAGCTCGCCGACGGGACCGTTTCGGTCGGGCTCTGCGTGCTCGTCGGGGTGGCGCTCCCGGGCGTGCCGGCCTGCGCCAGCACCCCAGAGCTCGACGTCGGCAGCATCGACGTCCCGGGACCGGTCACGATCGCGCCGTTCGAAGGCGTGAGCGCGAGGAACGTCGCCGAGTCCGGCGTGTGGACGTTCGCGAGCGCGCGCGCCGACGCTCCCGCCCCGCTTCGCGGTCAGGTACCCGACGGCTCCCGGCGGCGGCAGCACCATGCCCATGCTCGACGCGAGGCGCTCGATGCGCTGATCGTCCGACAGCGACGCGACGCTGCCCTGCAACTGCTCGTTCTGGGACGTGAGCGCGGTCGTCTGCTCGAGCGAGCGTCCCATGCTCGCCCCCAGCTTCAGGATCTCGACCTGTGCCGCGACGATCCCGGCCAGCAACACCCCGAGCAGCGGAATCCACGCCCGGCCGCGGACGACCCGGTCGAGCAGCGGATGGTCGGGGAGCGACAGCGCGAATCGCGCCGAGGCGACCTCGGACGCTGGTCGCCGGCTTCGGCGCACGTACCTTGCGCGGCTTCGGCAGCCGCTCCTCGGCTCGGCTGCGGGCCGATCGGAAGCGGAAGCGCGACCGCGGCGGCGACCGCGGCCGAAAGGCTCGCCCGAGGCGTGCGGGGCGGGCGGCTCGAGCCCGCACCCGAGCGGAGCGGCCCCGAGATGCGTCTTGGCGGGCGCGAGGCGCGCGGTGCACGCGATACGCGGCGCTCGGCGGTCGCGGCGGCGCCACGGGCAGTCGCCGCGGCGCGGCGCGGCGGACGCTGCGGCGCTGCGCGGGGACGCTGCGGCGCGACCGGGGGCGGCTTTGCGAGCGGGCGCCCCGGAGTTCCGCGGGGGCGCGGCGGAGCGGGCGGCGGCTGCTTCGCGACCGGTCGCCGCGGTCCGCGCGGGGGCGGTGCTGCGTGCGGCCTGCGTCAGGGCTCCCGGCCTCATTCGCCGTCGCCCTCGAGCTTGCGAGCCGCCCGCAGATGAGCCGACTTCGACCTCGGGTTGGCCTCGATCTCGCCCTGTGTCGGCGCGATCGCGCGCCGGTTCAGGAGCTCCGCGTCCGGGATGGTGCCCGCACACGCAAATGGGCAGCTCGGGCGGGCAGATGCAGCCGCGAGCGCGCTCGGCGAGGAACCGCTTCACGCGCCGGTCCTCGAGCGAATGGAACGAGATCGCCGCGAACCGCCCACCGGTCCGGAGCACCTTCCACACCGCGGGCAGCGCCGCGTCGAGCTGGAGCAGCTCGTCGTTGACCGCGATCCGCAGCGCCTGGAACGTCCGCCGGGCGGGGTGGCCGCCCGCGAACTGCGCCGGCACCGGCACCGCCGACTTGATGACCTCGACGAGCTGCTGCGTCGAGACGAGATCCTCGCGTGCGCGGGCGCGCACGATCCCGCGAGCGATCCGGTTGGCGTAGCGCTCCTCGCCGTACTCGCGCAGCACGCGTGCGAGCCGGCGCTCGTCCCACTCGTTGACGATGTCGCGCGCGGTCAGCTCCTGCTCGGGACCCATGCGCATGTCGAGCGGGGCGTCGTACGCGTAGGAGAAGCCGCGCTCCCAGGTATCGACCTGCATCGAGGACATGCCGAGGTCCAGGTACGCGAGGTCGGCGCGCACATCCTCCTCGTCGAGCTGCGCCGAGCGCGCTCACGAAGTCCGCCCGGATGAAGCGCGTGTGGCACGGCAGCTCGGCGGCGATCTCGCTGAACCGCTCCTCGGCAACCGGATCGCGATCGATCCCGATCAGCGTCCCCGCCGGCCCGATCCGGTCCGCGATCAGCCGCGCGTGGCCACCGCCACCGAAGGTGCAATCCACGGCCGTCTCCCCGGGATGCGGATCGAGCAGGTCGATCAGCTCCCCGGCAAGCACCGGGATGTGCGTCTGGGTCATGTCAAGGAGTGTGGCCAAGCCTTGCAGCAATGTCGGGGACACGGATCAGAACGTCTTCGCTGTAGCCGGCGTACCGGGACCGGTCGAACACCTCGAGGCACTCGCCCGAGCCGGTCACCACGACGTCCTTGTCGAGCCCGGCGTACTCCATGAGCATCGGCGGGATCATCACGCGGTTCGCTGAGTCGAGTTCGGTGTCATGGGAGTAGTTGAAGAAGAAGCGCCGTAGATCGCGGGCCTCGGGCGAGATCGGGCTCGACCCCTGACAGCGCCGCCGCTCGTGTAGGCCTCGTACGCCTCCGGCGTCCAGATCGCGATCGATCGCGGCGCCGCCGCGGTCGTCTCCGGCGAGGCCGCCAGCACCACGCCGCCGGCCAGCGCCGCGCGGAACTTGGCGGGCACCGTCAGCCGGTGCTTCGCGTCGAGCGCGTGTTCGAAGGTCCCGCGGAAGATCAAGGGTTCTCATGCCGACGAACGAAATCTGAACCCGGGTGGCTGGGTGGGAGGAGCCCTGCCACCCGGGTTCCGCGATGCATGACCATGCGCGTGCCCCACTCTACCCCACGACTCTCCCACAATGCAACCCAAATCCCACGGCTGCTCCCACCCGCCCGTCATTTTCCGTCGGTTTCCGCCCGCGGCCCGTGAGATATGGCTAACGAGCAGGAGGTTCACCGCCCGGCATCGGTGCACGCCGGCTTGCAGGACGCGCTTCTGGGTGACCGCTTGCACTTTTCGCCCGGTTCCGTCCGGCGCGTGTGCAAGGTCGCGCGGGCGGATCACGGCTCGGGGCGCGGGGGGGCACCGCGGCCGTCGCTCAGGGCATGAGCGTCACGCGGCGCCACCGCGACCTGCACAGCACGCCACTCGAGCCCCGTCCGCGCGACCGTGACGCGTTGAGCGCGCCTGACGTGCACAAGACGTCGCGGCGTCGAGCGGCCCGCGCGATTGTCGCGTCAGGCAGGTCGACCGGGGCACCGCCGGCGCCACCGCCACCGGTGTCACCGCGTCACGGCGACGGCTGGCGCCGGCCGCGACGCGGTGCTCACCGCGTCAGGCAGGTCGACCGGGGCCGACCGCCGGCGCCACCGCCACCCGGTAGCTCCACCGCGTCGGCAGGCGCCGGGCGCCGCCGGCGCACCACCGGCAGCTCCAGCACCAGCCGCGCCCCTTGCTCGGACGGCGCCGCGGAGAGGCGTCCCCCGTGGCCGGCGGCGACCGCGGCGGCGATCGCGAGACCCCGCCCGCGCCGGCCGCGTCCCCGCTGCGCTCCGCGAGTCAGCTCGGCCACGGTCGCCGGCAAGCCCGGGCCGGTGTCGATGACCTCGACCCGCGCGTGCGGGTGCCCGCCGCATCCGTACACCGCCACCCCGGTCCGCTGCTCCTCGACCCTGTCCGCCGCTCCTCCACCACCCATCCCTGGACCGAGACCACCCCGCCCCCGTGCTCGATCGCGTTCGCGATCAGGTTGCCCGTCGCCTGGGCGAGACGCAGCCGGTCTCCCCACACGACCGGGCGAGCACCCTGACCACGAAGCTCGCAGCTCGACCCCCCGCGCCACCGCGCTCGGGCGCCACGCCTCGACCGAGTCGGACACGAGCTGCTCGAGGTCGACCGCCTCCGGCCGGCGCCAGGACGCGATCCCGCGGGTCCGCGCGGTCTCGAGGTCGTCGAGCGCGAGCGCGGCACGCCCGAGCTCGAGGTCGATCGCCCGCAGGCGCGCCGGCGAGCAGCTCGCCGGTCCGCGCGCCGAGCTCCAACCCGAGCCGGGCCGCCGTCAGCGGGCCCCGCAGCTCGTGGCATGCCCGGGCGACGTTCTCCATCCGCGAGGTGAGCGCCCGCCACGCTCCGGCCGCCGCGAATCCGGCGGCGCTCGCCGCGAGCCAGCCGCCGAGCTCGACGGCGATCACGTGTCGATGCTCCCGTCGACGAGGCGGTAGCCGACGCCCCACACGTTCACGACGAACCGGTCGCCGCCGCGGTTCAACTTGTGGCGCAGACGGAAGGCGTGCGAGTCGAGGGTGCGGGTCGCGCCCATCGCCCTGAACCCCCAGACGCCCCGCAGCAGTTCCTCGCGCGTGAAGACTCTCGTCGGCTCGGCCGCCAGCGCGCGCAGCAGCGCGTACTCCTTCTTCGACAGCGCCACCGGCTCGCCGCGCAACCACACCTGACGACTCACCGCATCCACCTCGAGCGAGCCGATCCGCACGCGAGCCGTGCCGGGCCGGCGCTGCGTCCGCCGCAGCAGCGCCTTGACGCGCGCGCTCAGCTCATAGTACGAGAACGGCTTGACCAGATAGTCGTCGCAGCCGCGAGCGAAGCCGCGCAGCCGGTCGAGTTCGCCGACGCGCCCGGACAGGACGAGCAGCGGCAGGTCCGGATCGAGACGCGCCGCGACGCGATCGGACTCGCGCACCTGCTCGAGCAGCTCGAGACCGTCGCCGTCCGGCAGGCCGAGGTCGACGATCGCGAGATCGGGGAATGCAGCTCTCGAGCACGTGCCGGGCGTCCGAGACGCTCTCGGCCTCGACCACGTCGAAGCCGTCCGCGCAAAGGTTGTCCGCGAGGAACGTCCGCGTGGGGCGGTGGTCTTCGACGACGAGAATGGTGGCCGCGTGGTGATCCATGCCTCCCAAGAGCCTCGAGCGGCGGGAAGTTCACCCCCTCCCGCGCGACCCAAAACAAGCGGAGGCGAGGTTACGCGCGCGAGGCCTGCCAGGCTGACGCCGGCGCCGTGTCGGGCACCGTGAACCAGACGGTCTTGCCCTGGGCGCTGCGCTGCTCGACGCCCCACTCGGCCGACAGCATGTCGATGATCTTCAACCCGCGCCCGCTCGGATCGGTCGGCTTCGGAGAGCGCATCTGTGGCCTCCCGCCCGCCCCGTCGGTCGCCTCCACGCGAATGTCTCCGTTCGCGCGGCTGATCGTGAGCTCGAATCCGCTGTCGGTGTGCCGGATGCAGTTCGTCGCGAGCTCGGAGACCATCAACTCGATGGCCTCGAGCGTGTCAGCTGGAGACGTCCGGCAGCACGCCGGTGGCGAACCGTCGCGCGGCGGGGACCGATTCAGGCTCGTGCGGGAATGTGCGTGTGTGCGTCACGGTTTCACGTTCAGTATCGATGCCAGGCCCATCGAGTCGATGACCCTTCGCAGAATTGGTGAGACGTCGCGGAGCTCGATCTCGGGCACGCCTGTCGACCACCGCACCCACAGCGCGATCGCCGAGCTGTCGGCAAACCGTAACCCGCGCCAGCTCGATTATCAGGCTCGCGGGCTCGCGCTCGAGCGCCGCACCGACCACGGACTCGAGCGAGTCGACGTTCGTGATGTCGAGCTCGCCGTTGATCGTCACGGTCAGCGCGTGGTCGTGCTCGTCGACGTCGAAGCTCATCGCGGCGGTGCTGTTCGCGTCTAGTCCAGCCATCTCAGCCCCGCGATCGCGGTGTCGTCGTCGCCGCCGTCCCGCAGCTCCTCGAGCAACTTGTCGAGCAGGTCGTCGAGGTCGCATTGGCTCGCGGTGGCGGCATGTTGCAGGCGTGCCAGTCCCGTGTCGATGCTTTCGCCCCTTCGCTCTACCAACCCGTCCGTGAATGCAAGCAGAGTCGCGGCCGGTGGTGTCGAGACGGCCGTCGAGGTGTACGTGGCGCCCGTGTTGACGCCGATCGGGACGCCCACCGCGCTCCGGATGAACGTGCCCGTGCCGTCGCTGATCAGCAGCGGCGGCAGATGGCCGGCGCTCGTGACGGTCAGCTCGTGCGCCTCGACGTCGACGAGCGCGCACAGGATCGTCGCGAGCTGCCCGGTGGCACCGACGTTGACGAGCTTCGAGAGCTTGGTCAGGATCGTGGCCGGAGAGTCGTTCTGCGCCGCGTACGCGTGAATCGCGTAGCGAAGCGACGCCATCGTCGCGGCTGCCCGCACGCCCCGTCCGGACACGTCCCCGACCACGAGCAGCAGACGGTGGTCGTCGAGCGCGATCAGGTCGTACCAGTCGCCGCCGATGTCGACGCCGTCCACTCCCGCTTCATAGCGTGCGCTCGTCTCCACGCCACGGACCTTCGGCAGCGCGTCGGGAAGCAGCGCGTGCTGCAGCGTCTGGGCGATCGTCCGTTGCTCGGAGTACAGCTTGCGGTTCTCCTCGGCCACCTCCTCGAGCGACCGGGCGAGCTGCTCGGCGTGGAGGCGCCGCTGGATCAGGCGGACGGTCAGCAGCGCGGCGCCGATGCTGATCAGCGTGCCGATGATCGCGATCAGCCACGGCAGGCGCTGCGGGAAAGAGCCGACGAGGGGGCGTCGCGGCGTCACCACGAACGTGAAGCTGTTCGTCCCGAACGGAATCGAGATCGACGCGTGCTGACTTTTGATCGGTAGGTTCTTCAGATCGCTGACGAGCAGGTCCTGGGGTCGCTGGGAGTTGCCGAGGTACAGCGCGTAGTTGAGATCCGCGAACGACGACGTGCTCTGGAACTTCGACTGGCGGGTCGCGGGTAGCGCGCTCTCGCCGTAGACGACGTAGCGGCCCGTCAGGCCCGGCGAGGTGAATGCATACCCCAGGCGGGGCTGCGATGACTGCAGCAGCCCGATCACGCCGAGCTGCGAATTGCGAGCGGCGTTGGCAAAGAACGCCTCGGCGCGCGCCGCCGATGCTCCGAGCGCGGACGGCGTGCCGACGAGCGCGATCGGGCCTGTCTGGTCCGGGCCGAGGCGCCACAGCGACACCGACACGAACCGCGGGGTCTTGCCGGTCGTCGACGGGCCGATGAACTGCTTGAACTTGGCCACGTCGCCGTTGGTCGCATCCGCCAGCGCGGCGGCCGATGCGAGCGGGGTCTGGACGTTGGGGAGCGCCTCGGCGATCAGAGCGCCCGCGTCGCGCACGCGGAGGTTCAGCAGGCGCTTCTCGTTGCTCGAGTAGGTCGAGGCCGAGATCCAGACCAGCACCCCGGTGACGATCAAACCGCCCAGGAGCACGCCGACCGGCGGCCAGAACGGCCAGCGACGACCGCTCGCGGTTGTTTCTGTCTCGGTCATGTTCACGCCCTCTGTCCTCCGCGCCCCAGCTACGGCGCCGGACACCGGGCCATTCGGTCATCGCGACACCGGCATCATCGCGTGGAAGCGTACAGCGCCCGCTTGGCCCGCGAGGCAGTCAAGACCCTGCTGACAAGCGATTTGCGGCACCGTTGCCGGGGACTCGATACGAGCTAATCCTTGCCATACCTGCAGCCGTCCCGGCGACATCCTGCAACGTCCCTTTCAGGCGCTGCAGGCGCGGAGGAATCCACCATATGATGCCGACGGCTCATGTACCAGCGCGGGAACTACAGCTCCGGCGAGGACTTCGTACTCGAATACGGCGAGCTCCGGTTCACGTTCAACGAACGTGATTTCCGCGAGCGCTGCGAGCAGGCGGCGCGGAAGCTGGGCTTCATCGGCGGCTCGGTCGACGACGACGAGGGCGAGGACCTGATCAACCTCGTCGTCAACGGCGAGGTGAACGAGCCGGCCTCGGCACTCGGAGAGCATGTCAACGACTGCTGGCCGGACCTCGTCGGTCCGTCGGATCGCTCGCTCGTCCACTGGCTGCGTCGGCTGATCTTCCGCGGAGCCTGGCTCGACCAGCGCGTCAAGGAAGGCGAGCTCGACATCAGGTTCGACAGGACTCGCACGCGTTCATCTACATCCAGCCCGACCGGGGCGGCGAGCCGATCCAGCTCGCGCCCGAGCCGAGCTGGAACCGCGTGGCGTACGTGCGGCGCTGAGCCGGCCGGCAGCCGGCTACCCCCCGGTCCCGATCACCGACGCGATGTTCTGCACGTGCGGCGCCGGGTTGTCGAGCAACAGTTCCGGGACGGTGACCAGCACGTAGTGACGCTTGCGCAGCGCCGCGATGATGCGGGGCAGGGCCGCCACGGTCTGCGAGCGATCGCCGCCGGCGTCGTGGAGCAGGATGATCGCGCCCGGGCTTCGCTCCGTCGACGGCGGCGTCGACGATCGCCTTCACGCCGGGCCGGCGGTAGTCGTTGGTATCGACCGTCCACAGCACCATCAGCATCCGGTACTTGTGCAGCAGCGCGAGCGTCGTCGAGTCCCAGAGCCCGTACGGAGGCCGGAACAGGCGAGGGAAACGCGCGCCGTACCGCTCGATTGCGCGCGCCTGCCCGAGCAGCTGGGCCTGCTGGTTGGCGGCGAAAGCTTCGACATGGCGGCGTGCACCTCCGTGTGGTCCCCGATCACGTCGCCGTCCGTAGCGATCTCGGTGGTCGACGCGTGGAAGTACCGCTCGAGCACACCGACCTCGAAGAACGTCGCGGGCACGCGCTCGTGCTGGAGTGTCGCGAGGATCTGCGGCGTGTACGGCCCAGGGCCGTCGTCGAACGTCAACGCGATCTCGCGGTGCTGCGCGCCGGCGATGCGAACCCACGGCGTGTAAGCGAGCGTCCGGTTGATCGCGGCGTTCTCCGCCGTCGCCTCACGTCGCGTGAGCGACGCGGCGCCGTCGTCGGCCAGCGCGCCGACCCGCGTGAAGAACCCGGCCTCGAGTTGGTGCGCCACCCGTCGTGGCGCGGCACCGCCTGCCGAGAGCAGAACGACGGCGAGGACCACCACGAGCACGCCGATCGCGCTCAGCGAAAGCAGCGCGACCGCGCGGCGACGGCGGTGGTGAGGCGCGTCGCTCCAGCGACGTTCGGGTTGAACGTCGTCCTGGATTCCGGGTCCGCCCGGCGGGTTGCGTAGTCCGGCGCCTGTTTCCATCGATCTTGCCCCGTCGCTCATGATGGCGGGTCGGCGCCGCCGGCGCACGTATGCACAATCTCGTCCGCGAACTTGAGGGCCCGGCTGGGATCGGCCGATCGGCCTGCCGCTCGTCCCACTACGCTCCCGGGCGATGCAGGCGCCGGTCTGGGTCGTGATCCCCACCTACAACGAGGCGGCGAACATCGAGGGTATCGTCCGCGCCGCCGACGCCGAACTGGAGCGCGTGGTTCCGGACGGCTATCGGATCCTGATCGTCGACGACAACTCCCCGGACGGAACCGGCGCGATCGCCGATCGGCTGGCCGCGGAGCTACCCGCGGTGGAAGTCCTGCATCGCGCCACCAAGACCGGCCTGGGACACGCCTACCTGGCGGGCTTCGCACGCGCGCTGAGCGGCGACGCGGAGTTCGTGATCGAGATGGACGCGGACTTCTCGCACGATCCCCGCTACCTCGGACAGCTGCTCGACGCCGCGAAGGACGCCGACCTCGTGCTCGGATCGCGGTACGTGGCGGGCGGCGGCGTCGAGGACTGGGGGCTACTCCGGCGCCTGATCAGTCGCGGCGGCTGCTTCTACGCGCGCACGATCCTCGGCGTCCCGATCCACGACCTCACCGGCGGCTTCAAGTGCATCCGCCGGCGCGTGCTCGAGGCGATCCAGCTCGAGACGATCCGCGCCGAGGGATACGTTTTCCAGATCGAAGTCACCTACCGCGCGCTGCTGGCCGGCTTCCGGGTCACCGAAATCCCGATCGTGTTCCGCGACCGCAGCGTCGGCTCGAGCAAGATGTCGGCACGGATCGCCGTCGAGGCCATGTGGGCCGTGCCGTTCCTGCGCCGACGCGGCGGTCGCGGTGATTGACGGCCCGGCTCGCCGGACAGGATCACGACGCGGCGGGCGCGCGTCATTGAAGCGCGCGATCCGTGAACATTGTGAGCGCAAGTTCCCTAACGTAATGTCAACAATGGCCAAACGCCTGCCGACCGCCCGTCGGGCAAGCTACATACGATGAGCGTGAACAGTCCGCCGCTCGGCGCGACGCGGAGCGGCGCGTTCGATCTGCAGAGCGCCCGCGCTCGAGACCCGAACCAGGGCTCGCCTATCGCGAATCGGCCTGCTCGGGCTCGCGGGGATGCTGGCGACCGGGCTGCTGCTGTCGATCTCGGCCGCGAGCACCGACAAGCTCCTGCCGCAGACGCTCGTGGGCGGGGGCCAGGACAGTCGGGCTCGCGGGCTCGTTCGGCAGCACCGGCATCGACCTCGGGAGCGCCGGCCTGACGATCACGCTCGGGCTGATGTTCGTCTCCTACGTGGTGACCGTCGGCGCCGCTCGCCGGCTGTCCCCCGTGCTCGTCCTCGGCTGCATCGCCGCGCTCAACGCGCTGATCCTGCTCGCCCCGCCGCTGGTCTCGACCGACGTGTTCAGCTACCAGTTCTACGGCCGGATGGGCGCGCTGTACGGCGCCAATCCGTACCTGGCCGGGCCGCACGCGCTCGCCGGCGACCCGCTCTACCACCTACATCGGGGCCAAGTGGGTCGGGACCCCAACGGTCTACGGGCCGGTGTTCACCGCGCTCAGCTACCTGCTGGCGCCGCTGTCGATCCCCGCCAGCGTGCTCGCCTACAAGGCGATCGCCGCCGTCTCGAGCCTCGCGATCGTCGCGCTGGTCTGGAACGGGGCGCGCGCTGCGCGGCATCGATCCGGTCCAGGCGGCGGCGCTCGTCGGACTCAACCCGCTGATCGTCGTCTACGGCGTCGGCGGAGGCCACAACGACCTGCTGATGCTCGCTGCCGATGGTCGCGGGCGTGGTTCTGCTGCTCCAGCGCCGCGACCGCCTCGGCGCGGCGCTCGATCGTCGCTCGGCGCCGCGGTCAAGGTGACCGCCGGCCTGCTGCTGCCGTTCGCGCTCGCGGGCGCGCGCGGACAGCATGTCGCGCCCCCGCCGGCGCGATCTCCTGATCGGTGCCGGCGTGGCCGTCGCGCTCCTGGCCGCGTTCGCGTTCGTGCTGTTCGGCACCGGCCCGCTGCACCTCCCGGCGACGATCGAGAAGGTCCAGAGCAAGGGCAACTGGCAGAGCATCCCCGGGCTTCATCGGGGCCCGTCTCGGCCTCGGCACGGTCGGGCAACCGGCCGCGCTGGCGCTCGGCGGCGCTGTTCGCCGTGGTCGCTCTGCTGGCTGCTGTGGCGGGTGTGGCGCGGCGAGCTCGACTGGATCGCTGGCCGCCGGCTGGGCGGCGCTCGCCCTGCTGGTCACCGCCGCGTCGCTGCTGCCCTGGTACGTGGCGTGGCTGATGCCGCTCGCCGCGCTCGGGCGCGACCGCCGCCTGTGGCGAGCCTCGATCGTGCTGACCGTCGTGATCGGGTGCTTCCAGCTGCTGGCCTACATCCCGCACGCAAGCTCGCTGCTCGGACTGTGAGCCGATCGTGACCTCCCTACAGCACCCAGGCGTAAGCGAGCCGGCCGGACCGGCAGACGACGGAGGCAGGTCGCTCAAGCTGCTCAGCGTCGTCGCGCCCGTGTACAACGAGGAGGCCACGATCGAGGAGTTCTACGCGCGCGTCTGCGCGGCGCTCGAGGGCCTCCGGTTCGAGATCGTGCTCGTCGACGACGGCTCGACCGACCGATCCGAGGTCGAGCTCCAGAAGCTCGCCTCGAACGATCCTCGCGTGCGCGTCGTCCAGCTGTCGCGCAACTTCGGTCATCAGACCGCGCTGACCGCCGGCCTCGACCACGCCCGGGGCGACGCGGTCGTGATGCTCGACGCCGACCTGCAGGATCCGCCCGAGCTGATCCCGACGGATGCTCGACCACTGGCGCGCCGGCTGCGACGTCGATCTACGCCGTCCGCGAGCAGCGCGAGGGCGAGTCGCGCTTCAAGCTCGCGACCGCGCGCTGGTTCTACTCGCTGTTCGACCGGCTCGCTCAGGTCGAGCTCCAGCACAACTCCGGCGACTTCCGGCTGCTCGACCGCCGCGCGCTCGACGCGCTGCTCTCGATGCGCGAGCGCAACCGGTTCCTGCGCGGGATGACCGTCTGGGTCGGCTACCGCCAGGCCGCGGTCCCGTACAGCCGCGACCGCCGCTACGCCGGCGAAGACGAAGTACACGATCCCGAAGATGCTGCGGTTCTCGCTCGACGCGATCTCGTCGTTCTCGCACCGGCCGCTGCAGCTCGCGACGCTGCTCGGATTCGTGATCTCGACGCTCGCGTTCATCGCGATCCCGGTCGTGATCGTGCTGCGGATCCTCGGCTCCTACCTGCCCGGGTTCAGCTCGCTGACGATCGCGGTGCTGCTGCTCGGCGGGATCCAGCTGATCGCGATCGGGATCATCGGCGAGTACGTCGGGCGGATCTACGACGAGGTCAAGGGCCGGCCGCTCTACCTGGTCCGCTCGCGCGTGAACATCCCCGATGAGGAGGCGCCGGCGCCGTCCGTCGCCGCCCGCGCCCAGCGAACACCCGCCGCACTCCGCTCGTAGCCGCGGCTAGCCGCCGGCGGGGTTCGGGCCGACCGAGCGGTTGACGCCGCTCGGCCGGGCTCGGCGCCGTCCGCGCGGCGTCCGGGCTCGCCGGCGGTGCCGGTGCCGGTCGGCCTCGTCCGCCGCCGGCCTCGCCTGCGCCGGCGTCTGCTCGAGCGCCGAGATCCTGCCCGCCAGGCTCTTGATCGCGTCGGCGATCGGGTCGGGCAGGTGGACCCAGTCGGCGTCCGGCCCCTCGGGCGGCGGCCCTCGACCCGCACCGGATGTCCGGGGTTGCCGACGACCGTGGAGTTCGGCGGCACGTCGTGGATCACGACGCTGTTCGCGCCGATCTTCGAGCCGTGGCCGACGGTGATCGGCCCGAGCAGCTTCGCGCCGGAGCCGATCGTGACGTTGTCCTGCACGGTCGGATGGCGCTTGCCGGTGGCAAAGCCGGTGCCGCCGAGCGTCACCCCCTGGTACAGCGTCACGTCGTCGCCGATCTCGGCCGTCTCGCCGATCACCACGCCCATGCCGTGGTCGATGAAGAAGCCGCGGCCGATCTTCGCCGCGGGATGGATCTCGATCCCGGTGATCGTCCGCGACAGCGTACGCGATCACCCGCGGCAGCAGCGGCACGCCGGCGTCGTGGAGCGCGTGCGCGACGCGGTGGGCGAGCAGCGCGTGGACGCCCGGCCAGGTGGCGAGGATCTCGAGCGGGCCGACGTCCCGCGCGCGGCGGGATCGCGGCTGCGCGCGGCCTCGATGTCGCGCCGCACCTCGCCCACGATGCGGTCGAACCGCCCGAAGCCGAACATGCGGAAAGCCTAGCTACCCGCTCGACGGTCGGTCCGGTCGCCAGGACGCGCCTCACGGCGCGAAGAACGGCGTCGAGACGTAGCGCTCGCCCGAGTCGGGCAGGATCGTCACGATCCGCGCGCCGCGCGACTCCGGCCGCCGCGCCACCTCGAGCGCCGCCCACACCGCGGCCCCGCCCGAGATCCCGGCCAGCACGCCCTCGCGGCGGGCCAGCTCGCGAGCCGTCTCGATCGCGTCCTCGTCGTCGACCGCGATCACCTCGTCGAGCACCTCGCGGTTCAGCACGCTCGGGACGAAGCCGGCGCCGATGCCCTGGATCTTGTGCGGGCCCGGGCGCCCGCCCGACAGCACCGCCGAGGCGCTCGGCTCGACCGCGACCACGCGGCAGCGCGGGTTGCGCGACTTGAGCAACTCGCCGGCGCCGGTGATCGTGCCGCCGGTCCCGACGCCGGCGACGAACACGTCGACCGCGCCGTCGAGCGCGTCCCAGATCTCCGGTCCGGTCGTGCGCGCGGTGGATCTCCGGGTTCGCCGGGTTGGAGAACTGGTCGGGCAGGAACACGTCGCGCCCGGTACGCCATCGCGCGGGCGGCGTCGACCGCCTCGTTCATCCCGCCGAGCGACTCGGTGATCTCGACGCGCGCGCCGTACAGGCGCAGCAGGCCCTCGCGCTCGCGGCTCATCCCCTGCGGCATCGTCAGCACGAGGTCGTAGCCCTTGGCCGCGCACACGAACGCGAGCGCGATCCCGGTGTTGCCGCTCGTCGCCTCGACGATCGTGGTGCTCCCGGGCTCGATGATCCCCTCGCGCTCGGCGGCCTCGATCATCGACACGCCGATCCGGTCCTTGACGCTCCCGCCGGGGTTGAACGCCTCGAGCTTGGCGAACAGCCGGGCGGGCGAGCCGGCCAGCATCCGCGTGAGCTCCACCATCGGCGTGCGCCCGACGTGCGCCGCAATGTTGGTCGGGATTTCGGCCATTCGCTGGCCACACCCTACGACGGGCTCGCGGCCGATGCCTTCTAGCGTCCCGAGTCAGATGTGGTACATCGCCGCGCCGGCGGCGCGCGACTCGGCCTCGGCGACGTCGGCGACCGTCGACTGGCGCGAGCACCGAGCGCGCGGCGTCGGCCGCCTCGGCGAACACGCCGGTGGCGCCGCCCCCGACCGGGCCGTCGAGCAGCTCGACGAGCTCGAGCACGGTGATCTCGCCCGCCGGGCGCGCGAACGTGTAGCCGCCCTTGACGCCGCGCTGGGAGCGCAGGACCCCGGCGCGCCGCAGCGTGGCGAACAGCTGCTCGAGGAACTGCACCGGGATCTCCCGGCGCCGCGCGAGCTCGGCGATCGGCACCGGCCCCCGGTCGCCGTGGTGGTGCAGCTCGACGAGCGCGCTGAGCGCGTACGGCGACTTCGTGGTGATCGAGATCATCGGCGACGCCGATCATCGTCAGGAATCGCGGACGGTGCGCCGCGGGACCGTTCGCGGACGCGTCGCGAACGCTGACGACCTGGGACCGGCGACGGACTAGATCCAGCCGCGCTCGGTGGCGATCAGGACCGCCTGTGCGCGGTCCATCGCGCCGAGCTTGCCGTACACGTTGTGCAGGTGCGTGCGCACCGTGCTCGTCGACAGGCCGAGCTCGGAGGCGATCTGCTTGTAGACCATCCCGCGGGCGAGCCGGCGCAGGACCTCGACCTCGCGCGCCGACATCGGGCACGGATCGATCTGGCGGCGGCGCCCGCCGGAGCTCGGCAGCGGCAGGTCGTACATGACCGTGCGCAGCTCGCTCGGGCGCGATCCCGACGAGGCGCGAGACGTTCAGCAGCTCGGACGGCGACACCGACCCGCCGAGCGTGTAGTGCGCGAGCATGTCGGCCAGGCGCACGACCGCGGCCTCGCCGTCGACGTCCTCGGCGTGGTGGCGCTCGATCACGCTGGCGATGGACTTGGGCAGTCCCCAGCGGCGGGCGAGCACGCCGCCGACCAGGGCGTGGTCGACGCCGAGCTCGCGGCGCTCGGACTGGATCCGCTCCTCGGGGGTGCGCGCCTCGGCGTGGATCTGACGCGGGATAGCCCGGGTAGGCGTGGACGAGCACCAGCTTGCCGATGTCGTGCAGCAGCGAGGTGACCATCAACCGGTCGCGAGCCTCGTAGCCGAGCTCGCGGGCGATCCGGTCGGCGGCGCGCTGGGTGGCGACCGCGTGCAGGCGGAAGCGCTCGGGCACGCCCTGCCAGACCGCGGTGCGCTCGAAGAAGTCGAACGTCCGCGCCTTGCTGGCGATCGAGTGGACGGTGCGGGGCGAGAGGACCTCGACGCCCTTGACCGCGCTCTCGACGCGGCCGCGCATCTTGCCGTCGACCCGGTTGGCGAGGCGCAGCACGGTGACGGCGAGCGCAACGTCGGCCTCGACGGCGGCGACGACGTCGGCGGTCGAGGGCTCGCCGCTCTCGAACAGGCGCAGGACCCGGTTGCGCGACTCGGCGAGCATCGGGAACGCTTCCAGCGCCTCGAACGCGGCGGTCAGCCGGCGGCCGTGGCCCTCGTTGTGATGGCGCTCGCGCGAGGCGTACGGATCGGTTGAGTTCTTGACTGCGGCTAGCGTGGCCACGATGGTCGGGTCCGTCCTTCTCGGGGGCTCTGGGGGAAGTGGCGGTTCCACGGTTGTCATGGACCGCCTCAGCCTGCGTTATCGGCAGGGGTACGACGTTCGTTTAGTCGAGTCGTCATTCCGCATGGTCCAGCGCCGAGTCGATCCGAGCCAGCGTCTCGTCCTTGCCGAGCAGCGCGACGCTCTCGAAGATCCCCGGCGACACCGTCGTCCCGGCGATCGCGACCCGCACCGGCTGGAACACCTTCGCCGGTTTCACGCCCTTGGCTCTCGACCACCTCGCGCAGCGCCGCCTCGACGTTCTCGACCGTGAACGGCTCGGCGCGCGCCAGCGCCTCGCGCGCGGCCTTCAGGCACTCCACTCCGCCGTCGCGAGCCGATCACCTTCTCGAACGCGGCCGGATCGTCGGCCGGCCCGTCGAACAGGAACCCGACGAGCGGCCAGAACTCGGCGAGCGTCTGGATCTTCTCCTCGGAGATCTCGACCGCGCCGCGCAGGCCGGTGCGGCCGGTGAACTCCTCGAGGCGCGTCGGTGAGCTCGTCGGTCCCGAGCTCGCGGATCCAGCGGCCGTTCAGGTGGCGCAGCTTGCGCTCGTCGAACACCGCCGGGTTCTTCGACACGCGCTCGAGCCGGAACCGCTCCGCCAGCTCGTCGAGCGTGAAGAACTCCTCGTCGGCGGCGAAACCCGGCGCCGAGCAGCGCGATGTAGTTGTCGACCGCCTCGGGCAGGTAGCCGGCGGCGCGCAGCTCCTGCACCGACGCGGCGCCGTGGCGCTTGGACAGCTTGCGTCCGTCGGGGCCGTGCAGCAGCGGCAGGTGCGCGTAGCGCGGCGGCGGCGATTCCGAGCGCGTCGAGCACGAGCAGCTGCTTGGGCGTGTTCGAGATGTGGTCCTCGCCGCGCACGACGTCGGTGATCGCCGGCGTCGAGGTCGTCGACGAGGTTCGCGAACACGTACAGCACCGAGCCGTCGGCGCGGGCGATCACCGGATCGTCGATGCTCGCGTTGGCGAACCGGATCTGGCCGCGGATGACGTCGTCGAAGACGTCTCGCCCTCGTCGGGCACGTGCAGCCGCACCGCGCCGGACGGCTCCTCCTTACCGCGGAACCCGCGCTCGAAGCCGTGGCGCTGCTTGTAGGCCTGGACGTCGTCGGCGGTCGCGGTCGAGTGGTAGGCATGCCCCGAGTCGAGCAGCTGCGCGAGCACCTCGCGATGGCGCTCGGATCGCTCGGACTGGAACACCGGCCCCTCGTCCCAGTCGAGGTTCAGCCACCGCAGCGCGTCGAGGATCTGCTCCACGTTCTCCGGGGTCGATCGCTCGCGATCGGTATCTTCGATCCGCAGCACGAGCGTCCCAGGCTCGCCGGCCGGTCCGTACGCCTGGCCGCGGGCGAGCAACCAGTTGTACAGAGCCGTCCGGGCACCGCCGATGTGCAGTGCCCCGGTCGGGGATGGAGCGAAGCGAACGCGCATGACCTACAGAATCGCATGCTAATCGGCGCACACGTATCGAACGCCGGCGGCCTGCCGCGCGCGGTCGAGCGCGGCGTCGAGCGCGGCTGCGACGCGATCCAGATCTTCAACCAGTCGCCGCGGATGTGGCGCCCGACCGCGTACACCGAGGACGACTTCGCGGAGTTCCGCGAGGCGATGTCGGCGAGCCCGATCGAGGCCGTGCTGATCCACGCCGTGTACCTGATCAACTGCGCCACCGAGGATCCGCGAGATGCGCGAGAAGTCGCTGGCGTCGCTGATCCAGTCGCTGCGCGTGGGCGCCGGCATCGGCGCGGTGGGCGTCGTGCTGCATCCCGGGTCGGCCAAGCAGGGCGACGTCGGCAAGGCGATCACGCGCGCCGGCAAGGTCATCAAGGAGGCGCTGGACGAGACCGACCGCTGCCCGCTGCACCTCGAGGACACGGCGGGCGCCGGCGGCACGCTCGGGCGCTCGTTCGAGGAGCTCGCGGCGCTGCTCGACGCCGTCCGGCGGCGGCAAGCGCCTCGGCGATCTGCCTCGACTCGTGCCACCTGTTCGCCTCGGGCTACGACGTCCGCACCGCGAAGAGCCTCGGCGGAAGTCGCTCGACGAGTTCGACCGCGTCGTCGGACTCGAGCGTCTGGGGTCGCTGCACGCCAACGATTCGATGGTGGCGCTCGGATCCAACCGCGACCGCCACGCGATCATGGGCGAGGGCGAGCTCGGCGAGAAGGGTTGCGCGGTGTTCCTGTCCGAGCCCCGGTTCGAGAAGCTGCCGGGCGTGCTCGAGACCGGGCGCGACCACGGCAGCCCCGGCCGCCGAGGACGTGGCGCTGGCGAAGAAGCTGCGCGGGCGCGGCAAGTCGAATCGGACGCGAGCAAGCGGTCAGGCAAGACCGCTCGGACCGCGAGCTGACACCTCGGGCCGCACGGTCAGCTCGGCAAGCGCTTCCAGCAGCCACACCTCGGATCGCTGCGGCACGACCGATCAGAATGCGTCAGGCGCCGGGTAATCGATAGCGTCCCGCGCGTGACCGATCGCGAAGCAGACGCGCTCGTCGTCTTCGGCATTACCGGCGACCTGGCCAGGAAGAAGACGTTCCGCTCGCTGTACCGGCTCGAGCGACGGGGGCTGCTCGACGTTCCCGTGCTCGGGGTGGCGCCGAGGGGACATGACCGACGACCAGCTCCGCGACCGCGCGCGCGAGGCGATCGAGCAGACCGGCGAGCAGATCGACGACGAGGTGTTCGATCGGTTCGCGGGACGGCTCACCTACGTCGGCGGCGACTTCGACGACGAGCAGACGTATTCGAAGGTGGCGCAGGCGCTCGGCGACCGTCACGACCCCGTGTTCTACCTGGAGATCCCGCCGTCGCTGTTCGCGACCGTGGTCGAGGGCCTGGCCAAGGCGAAGCCTGGTGTCGAACGGACAGCGGGTCGTCGTCGAGAAGCCGTTCGGCCACGACCTTCAATCGGCCCGCGAGCTCGCGGCCGACCTGCACCGCTATCTCGACGAGTCCCAGCTGTACCGGATCGACCACTTCCTCGGCAAGATGGGACTCGAGGAAATCCTCTACCTGCGGTTCGCGAACACGATGCTCGAACCGGTCTGGAACCGCAACTACATCGCGTGCGTGCAGATCACGATGGCCGAGAACTTCGGGGTCGAGGACCGCGGGCGCTTCTACGATCCCGTCGGCGCGCTGCGGGACGTGGTCGTCAACCACCTTCTGCAGGTGCTCGCCACGGCGGCGATGGAGCCGCCGAGCGGCGGCGATCCCGACACGATCAAGGACTCCAAGCGCGCGGTGTTCCGGGCAATGCCCGACGCCGATCCGTCCCACTACGTGCGCGGCCAGTACGACGGCTACCGCGACACCGAAGGTGTCGCGCCGGACTCGACCACCGAGACGTACGCCGCGCTGCGCCTCGTACATCGACACCTGGCGGTGGGCCGGCGTGCCGTTCTTCATCCGAACCGGCAAGCACCTCGCGGTCCGGGAGACCGAGCTGCGGCTGCTGTTCAAGCATCCGCCGCGGCTGCACTTCGTTCCCGACGACCGCCGCCCGCCGTCGCCCAATCAGCTCGTGTTCAGGATCGATCCGTCGACCGGGATTCGGCTGATCCTCGACGCCGAACGCGCCGACAAGCCGGGAGCGAACGAGATCGAGTTCGACGTGGAGTTCGCGGAGGAGGGCGGCGAGGGTCCGACGCCATACGAGGTGCTGCTCCACGCGGCGCTGTGCGGCGACGCTACCGACTTCACACGGCAGGACAACGTCGAGGAGAGCTGGCGGATCGTCCAGCCCCTGCTCGACTCACCGCCGCCGGTCCACCCGTACGCGCAGGGTTCGTGGGGACCCGAGCAGGCGGACACGTTGGTCGCCGGCTACGGCGGCTGGCGCGCTCCGTGGCTGCCCGATCAGACGAGCAAGTAGAGCGGCTGCTCGAGCAACTGGCGAACACGCGCGAGGAACTCGGCTGCCGGCGCGCCGTACAGGATCCGGTGGTCGCACGTGAGCACGATGCTCATGCGCAAGCCGGGGGCCACCTGCCGGTCGCGGACCACCGGAACCTCGCGGAGCTCCCCGACCGCGAGGATCGCCGCCTGCGGCGGGTTGATGATCGCCGCGAAGCTCGGCGACGCCGTACATCCCGAGGTTGGACACGGTGAACGTCGCGCCCGACAGCTCGGCGGGCGTGATCTGGCTGCGAGCGGACGCGCTCGGCGAGCGTGCGCGCCTCGCGAGCGATCTCGAGCAGCGACTTGCGGTCGGCGTCGAACACGGTCGGGACGATCAGGCTGTCCTGCGCCGGCCACCGCGATTCCGACGTTGACGCGCTCGTACAGCTCGAACGCCGCCGTCGCGATAGGCGGCGTTGGCGCGCGGGTGCTCGCGCAGCGCGAGCCCGCACGCCTTCACGACCATGTCGTTGTAGGACGGGACCGCGTCACCGCTGCGCCCGGCCTTGCGCAGCTGCGCGCGGAGCTCGAACGCCTGCTCCATGTCGACCTCGGCGTGCAGTGTGAAGTCCGGGATCGTCGCCTTCGACTCCGCCATCCGCTGGGCGATCTGGACCTGGGTGCGAGATGGCTCGAGGTCGTGTCACGGCGCCCTTGGCGCCGCGGGCGACCGGGACCGTCTCGGGCTCGGGGGCCCGCGGACCGCCTGGAGGTCGGCCTTGACGATCCGGCCCCCAGGACCCGAGCCGGTCGACCACGCCCAGGTCGATCTGGGATTCGCGGGCGATCCGCCTGGCGAGCGGCGAGGCCCTGACGCGGGCCGTTCCGCTGTCCGCATCGGCGGACGCGATCGAGACCGGCTCAGATCCGTCGCCGATGCGCGCGATCAATCCGCCGATCGCCACCGTCTCACCCTCCCTCACGAGGATGCTCAGACTCCCTCGGCGTCGGCATCGAAGGTGACCGTCGCCTTGTCGGTCTCGACCTCGGCGAGCGGCTCGCCCTGGGAGACCTGCTCGCCGTCGCTGCTTCAGCCAGCGGACGATCGTCCCCTCCTCCATCGAGTCCGACAGCCGCGGCATCACGACCTCAGGCACGACAGCTCACCCACCCTCCGCGATCCCGGCACGCTCGCGCACGGCCGAGGCGATCGCGCCGGCGCCCGGGATGAACGCGTCCTCGAGCGTCGGGCTGTAGGGGATCGGCAGCTCGCTCGGTGGCGAGCAGCCACGCGTCGTCGATGTCGTGCAGGCCGTGCTCGGCGACCTGCCCGAGCAGCCCCGACGCCCACCCTCCGGTCCGGGGCCCCTCCTCGACCGCCAGCAGGCGATTGGTCCGCGCCACCGACTCGAGCACGGTGTCGAGATCGAGCGGCCGGAGCGTGCGCAGATCGATCACCTCGGCCTGCACGCCGTCGCCGGCGAGCTGCTCGGCGGCTTCGAGCGCATCGGCCACGCCCTTGCCGGCGGACACGATCGTCACGTCGCCACCGGCTCGGGCGATCCGCGCACGGCCGAGCGGGAGCACCTCGCCGCCGACGGGCGCGGGGCCTTTGACCGAGTAGAGCCGCTTGTGCTCGAGGAAGATCACCGGGTTGTCGTCGCGGATCGCGGCCTTGAGCAGGCCCTTCGCCTCGGCCGGCGACGATGGGAAGGCGATCTTCAGCCCCGGGACGCCCTGGAACCAGGTCGCGTGCGTCTGCGAGTGGATCGCGCCGAACCGCCCGCCGCCGCCCACGGCCGAGCGCACCACGAGCGGAACGCTGCGCTGCTCGTTCGACAGGTACCAGTACTTGGCCGACTGGTTGACGAGCGAGTCCATCGCGAGCCCCATGAAGTCGCCGAACATGATCTCGATGATCGGACGCAGCCCGGCGACGGCGGCGCCGAACGCCGCTCCCGACAGCGCGAGCTCGGAGATCGGGGTATCGAACACGCGCTCGGCGCCGAACCGCTCCTGGATGCCGGGCGTGACCGCGAACACGCCACCCTGCTCGGCGGCGATGTCCTCACCGAAGAACACGACCGACTCGTCGCGCTCCATCTCCTCGACGATCGCCTCGCGGATCGCGACGCGGAACTCGAGCCCCGAGACGGTCACCGCGCGAACTCCGTCGCGTTCTCGGTCGCGGGATCCGGGTACGGCGCCGCGAGCGCGCGCCCGACGGCGCGGTCCATGCGCGCTCGCGTCGCATCCTCGACCTCGCGGATCTCGGCTTCGGCCACCCCGAGCTCGAGCAGCCGGACGCGGGCGACCGTTCAGCGGGTCGCGCGCGAGCCACCGCTCGACCTCCTCCGGCGGCCGGTACCGCGCCGGGTCGGCCTTCGAGTGGCCGTGGTGGCGGTACGTCTGGCACTCGAGCAGCGTCGGCCCCGAACCGGCGCGGGCGCGCCCGACCGCCTCGAGCGCGGCCTCGCGCACCGCCCACAGGTCGTTGCCGTCGACGAGCCGGCCCGGGATTCCGTAGGCGCCGGCGCGAGCCGCGATGTCTTGGCCCGCGGTGACCTTCCGCATCGGCGTGAACTCGCCGTAGAAGTTGTTCTCGCACACGAACACGGCCGGCAGCGCGAGCACCTGCGCGAAGTTCAGGCACTCGTGGAAGTAGCCCTGGTTCGTCGCGCCGTCGCCGAACATCGCGACCGCCACCCGGCCCTGGCGCTTGGCGGCGAGCGCGGCGCCGGTCGCGGCGGCGATGCTGCCGCCGACGATTCCGAAGCAGCCGACCAGGCCGTGCTCGACGTCGATCACGTTCATCGAGCCGGCCCGCCCGCCGCACACGCCGGTGCGCGCGGCCGAGCATCTCCGCGAGCAGCGCGTCGGGGTCGGTGCCCTTGGCGAGCGCGTGGCCGTGGCCGCGGTACGTGCCGGCCAGGTAGTCGTCGGGCTCGAGCGCCGAGCACACCCCGACGGGCACCGCCTCCTGTCCCGCGGAGAGATGGGTCGTGCCGTGGACCTCGCCCTTGAGGAACAGCCGCTGCATCTCGGTCTCGAACAGGCGGATCAGCAGCATCGCCCCGTACCGCTCGAGGTAGGCCGCCGGCGCCTCGGTGTCGACCGCGGTGCCCGCTGGCCCGGATGTCACGCCGCCCGTCCCAGACCGTCGGACACCGGCGCGGCCTCGGACTCGAGCTCGAGTCCGGACGCCTTCGCCTCGAGCTCGATCAGCGCGGCGAAGTCGACGTCGGTGTAGCCGTTGCCGACCAGCGCCTGGACCACCTGCTGAGCGGCGGCCGCCACCGGCATCGGCACGCCGAGCTCGCGGGCCGCCGCGTGGCCGAGGTCGAAGTCCTTGAGCAGCAGTTCGGGGCGTGAACGTTGGCGTGAAGTCGAGGTTCACGTATGCCGGGGTCTTGTAGCGGGTGAAGGTCGAGCCCATCACGCTGTTGTTCATGAACTCCATCAGCGCGGCCCGCGAGACGCCGCCCTTCTCCGCCAGCACCAGTATCTCGGCCAGCGTCTGCGCGACGATCCCGAGCATCAGGTTGTGGCACACCTTGACCAGCCGGGCGCGTGTCTCCGTCGCCGCAGTACGTGACGCCGCCGGCGGCCATGATCTCGAGGTACGGCAGCGCCGCGCGATGGGCCTCCTCGGGTCCCGAGGTGACCATCGTCAGCCGCCCCGCCTTGACCACCTTCGGGTTGCCGCTCACCGGCGCGGCCAGCAGCGCGGTACCGCGCCGCGCGGCCTCGGCCCGGACCTGCGCGGAGGCCTCGGCCGACACCGTGGTCGAGTCGACGACGACCGACGGGCACGTGCCCGGAACCCGACAGCAGTCCCTCGGGCCCGGCGACGACCTGCTTGAAGTCCTCCGGGCCGGCGACGATCGTGAACACGATGTCGCGGTCGCCGAGCTCGGCCGGCCGGTCGACGATCGTCGCGCCGAGCTCGGCCAGCGGCTCGGCCTTGGCGCGCGTCCGGTTGTAAACCGCCACATCACAGCCGGCGTCGAGCAGCCGGGTCGCGAGCGCCATGCCCATCCGCCCGGTGCCCACCCAGCCAAGCCGCTTGTCGTTCAGCGTTCCCGTCCTGCATAGAGTCAGCTCCTCGCGGTCGGTCGTCAACCGTGATCCCGTGGATGCAAACGATTGCAGACTAACGCAACTGCGCGGGGGGCGTCAAGACGTGGTGGCTGCACTGCTGCCGCGCCGCCGAACTTTGGCGTTCTCCCCGCGCATGTCACAGGTCAGGCGCCAGCAGTCGGGCGGCGGCCGTTTCTGCAAACGATTGTAAGATTGGCGGACCGGACTGGCCGACGTCGAGAGGAGTTCTGATGGGACTGCACACCTACGGGACGATGGCCGTCGACTGGGAGGAGCGCGTCCGCTTCGATCGCCTGCGCGAGGAGCGACTGGCGCGGATCAAGCGGGCTGCTCGCGGAGTCGTCGCTCGGGGCGCTGCTGTGCTTCGACATGACGAACATCCGCTACATCACCGCGACGCACATCGGCACGTGGGCGCAGGACAAGCTGAACCGCTTCTGCCTGCTGCCCCAGCACGACGAGCCGATCATGTGGGACTTCGGCTCGGCCGCCCGGCACCACCAGCTCTACAACCCGTGGCTGGCCGACGGCCGCTCACGCGCGGGCATCTCGACCCTGCGCGGCGCGATGTCGCCCGAGTCCGGCCGGGCCGAGGACGTCGGCGAGCAAGATCCGCGTCGAGCTCGAGCAGCGCGGCCTGCTGGGCGAGCCGGTCGGCGTCGACGCGGTCGAGCCGGCCGTGCTGTTTGCGCTCCAGGCCGCGAGGGATCCAGGTCGTCGACGGCCAGCAGCTGATGCAGCAGGCGCGAGTGATCAAGACCCGCGACGAGATCACGCTGCTGAACCAGGCGTGCGCGATGGTCGACGCCGCCTACGAGGAGCTGTACCGCGCGATGCGTCCCGGGATGCGCGAGAACGAGTGCGTCGGGCTCGTCAACAAGGTCCTCTACGACATGGGCTCCGAGTTCGTCGAGGGCGTCAACGCGATCTCCGGCGAGCGCTGCAACCCCCACCCGCACGTCTACACCGACCGCGCGCTGCGCCCGGGCGACCCGGCGTACTTCGACATCCTCCACAGCTTCATGGGCTACCGCACGTGCTACTACCGCACGTTCGCGGTCGCCGGCGCGTCGCGGGCGCTCGTCGACGCGTACAAGCGCTGCCGCTACTACCTCGACGCGGCGATCGAGCTGATCCGTCCCGGCGCCACCACCGGCGAGGTGGTCAGCGTGTGGCCGCGAGCGCAGGAGTTCGGATTCGCGGACGAAGAGGCCGCGTTCGCGCTCCAGTTCGGGCACGGCGTCGGTCTGTCGATCTGGGAGAAGCCGATCTTCAGCCGGCTCGTCTCGCTCGACCATCCCGAGGAGATCCGCGAAGGGCATGGTGTTCGCGCTCGAGACGTTCTGGCCCGCGAGCGACGGCTGGTCGGCGGCGCGGATCGAGGAGCAGCTCGTCGTGACCGCGGACGGCTGCGAGGTGATCACCCGCTTCCCGGCCGAGGATCTCGTGATCGCCGGCAAGCCCTACTACACGGTCGGCGGCTCGCTGCCGCTCGAGCGCGAGGTCACGTCCGAGCGCAACACGGTGCTGAACCACGACACCCAGGAGGCGACCCCGGCGACCGGCCGGCCGGCGGGGGATCTCGGGGCGTCGCTGGCGCTCGACTAGCACCACCCCGCGGCTACAGCGAACGAAGCCGCTCCGACATCCAGTCCGCCACGAGCGGCCGGTACCGGTACGGGATGTTGCTGCACACGTGCGTCCCCTGTTCGTAGAGGACGAACTCGGCCCCGCTCGCCTCGCGAGCCATCCGCTCGGTCTGCTCCCACGGGATGATCCGATCGAGCTTGCCGGTGGCGAACAGCGCCGGCTGGGTCACGCGCGACATCACGCCGGCAAGGTCCAGCTCGAGCGCCCGCGCCCGGCCGTCGTCGTCGTCGCGTGCGCCCGACTTGAACACGAACGTCTCGCGGCTGACCGGCGGCAGCTTGTCCCACAGCTCGCCGAAGTTGTACGGGCCGCTGACGCCGGCAACCGCGCGGATCCGCGGCTCGAACGCCGCGGCCCGGGGCGCGTAGTACCCGCCGAGGCTCACGCCACATGCGCCGACGCGCTCGGGGTCGATGTCGTCCCTGCCGTCCAGCGCGTCGAGCATCGCGGCGACCGCGACCTCGTAATCGGGGCGGATGGGCAGCGCGGAGCCGGCTTCGCCCTGGCCCGGGCCGTCCATCGACAGGGTCGCCATCCCGCGCGCCAGGAACACGTTCTCGAGATGGAAGAACTCCTCCTTGGTCGAGTCGAGGCCGGGGATGATCACGACGAGCGGCGGCGCCGCGGTGGCGCCGGGGGGCCGGCGCAGGTTCGCGGCCAGGCGGCCTGGGCCGAGCGCTGCTTCGATCCGCTCGGCCGTCGGGTCGAGATGCACGTGGGCCCGGCGCAGCGTGGCGACGGCGCGCTCGGTCGCGGCTCGGTGCCGGTCGCCGTCGAGCACCCACACGAACTTGCCGAAGTGCAGGCACAGGGTGGCGCGCAGATACGCCTCCCCCGCGGTCCGCCCGCGCCCCGCCGCCTCGGCCTCCTCGGCCAGCTCGAGGTGCTCCTCGGCGACCTGCGGTCCAGGCGTCGAGCCAGTCGGCCCAGCGCTCGAGCCCGCGCGTGGCGCGGACGAAATCGTTGTAGTCGACGCCCATCGTCGTGAACCGGGGCGCCCAGTGGTCGATTGCGCCCTGCACGCGCGCGTCGGGCATCAGCTCGCCGCCGGCGGGCGGGTGGACCCGGCTACGGCGCCGCCGAGGTAGAGCGCGCCGATCTCCGGGTGCTCGAGGATCTCGCGGCCGGTCCCGGTGAGGCGGACCTTGCCGTTCTCGAGCACGAGTCCGCGCGTGCTCAGCTTCAGCCCGGCGCGAGCGTTCTGCTCGACGAGCAGGATCGTCCGACCCTGCTGGTTCATCAGCCGGATCATGTGAAAGACGGTCCGGCGGGTCGGCGGGTCGAGCCCGATCGACGGCTCGTCGAGCACGATCAGCGTGGGATCGAGCATCAGGCTGCGCGCCAGCTCGACCAGGCGCTGCTGGCCGCCGGAGAGGCTGCCGGCCTTGTCGTGGGCTCGCTCGCGCACGAGCGGGAACAGCTCCTCGACCTCGCCGTACCGGCGCCGCACGAGCGCGGAGTCGCGCACGGTGTACGCGCCCATCTCGACGTTCTCGCGGACGGTCATCTCCCCGAACAGGCTGTGCGCCTGCGGGACCAGCACGATTCCCTTCGCCAGCACCTGGCGCGGGCGCGAGCCCGACCAGCGACTCGCCTCCGAACGCGATCTCGCCGCGGCGCGGGCGCAGGACGCCGCTGATCGTGGCCAGCAACGTCGACTTGCCGGCGCCGTTCGGGCCGACGATGCACATGATCTCGTGCCGGGCGACCGTGAACGAGACGCCCTTGAGGATGTCGCCCCCGCCGTAGCCGGCGGTCACGCCGTCGAGCGTGAGGATCACGTCGCCGGCTCGGACCGCAGCCGTTTCCGAGCGGATGCGGCAAGGGCTCAGAGGTCATCGTCGTCGCCTCCGCCGAGATAGGCGTCGAGCACCGCGGGGTCCGAGCGGACCTGGTCGGGCGTCCCGCTCACGAGCGTCCGGCCCTGGTGCAGCACGGTCACCTCGTGGCACAGTCCCATCACGAACTCCATGTTGTGCTCGACGACCAGGAACGTCTTGCCGGCGCGGTTCAGCTCGCGGATCCGCTCGGACAGCTGCTCGATCAGCACCGGGTTGACGCCCGCGGTCGGCTCGTCGAGCAGCAGCACGGCGGGATCGGCGACCAGCAGCGAGGCCAGCTCGAGCAGCTTGCGCTGCCCGTAGGAGAGGTTGCCGGCCGGCGCTGCCGGCGAGCCCGGCGAGCCCGACGAACTCGAGCATCTCGAGCGCCCGCGCGCGCTCGGCCGCGGAGCCCGCCCGGCGCGCGACGCTGCGCATCCAGCCCTCGTGGCGCTGCGTGGCCACGAGCATGTTCTCGAGCACGGTCAGCCGGAAGAACAGCCTCGTGATCTGGAACGTCCGGCCGACGCCGAGGCCGAACACCGCTCTCGGGGGCGGCGCCGGTGATCGCTTCGCCGTCGAAGCGGACCTCGCCGGCGCTGCACCGCTCGTAGCCGGTCATCACGTTGAACAGCGTCGTCTTGCCCGAGCCGTTCGGTCCGATCAGGCCCGCGATCGATCCCTTCGGCACCGACAGCGAGCACTGCGTCAGCGCCTGCAGGCCGCCGAACGACTTGCAGACGCCCTCGGCCTCGATCAGCGCGCTCATCGCGCTCCCGCCGCCTTGACGACGTCGGCTGTCCGGCCCGCCTCCTCGTCCTCCCGAGCCCGGTCCTGCACCGCGCCTCGCGCCCGCCATCGCGCGATCAGCTCCTCGACGCTCGGGATCACGCCGCGCGGGAGCAGCAGCACGACCGCCAGGAACAGGCCGCCGTAGATGATCAGGTACACCTGGCTCGCGCCGGACTGGACCGTGAAGTACTGCTGGAGCGATTCGAGCACGAGCGCGCCGAGCAGCGGCCCGAACACGGTCCCCAGCCCGCCGATGAACGCCATCAACGCGATCGACAGGTCGAACAGCGGGTCGAACGCGAACTGGGGGAAGATCTGGCCGAGGAAGTACGCGTAGATGCCGCCGACCATCCCGACCGGGATCGCCGACAGCACGAACGCCGATGAGCTTGACCCGGGCCACCCGGACCCCGAGGCCGCGGGCGCGTTCCTCGTCGTCGCGGATCGCGAACAGCTGGAGCCCGAACCGCGACCGGCGAACCAGCCACGACAGCGCGACGGTCGCGACGAGGACCACCGCGGTCACGTAGTAGAAGTGATCGTTGTAGCTGGTGGCCGACCACAGCGGGGTCGGCGGCTGCAGGCCCGAGGACCCTCCGGTGAAGCCGAAGTTCGCGGCGCGCGAGCTGGAAGATGAACATGAACGCGATCGTGATCACCACGAACGTGTGGCGGCGGGCGCGCAGCGCGATCAGCCCGGTGGGGATCGCGACGAGGCCGGCGATGATGCCGGCGACCGGCACCAGCGCGAACACCCCCCACCCGGCCGCGAAGCCGAGGTGGTTGGCGAGCAGCGTCAGCGCGTAGGCGCCGACGCCGAAGTACACCGCGTGCCCGAGCGCGATGTAGCCCGAGTAGCCCGAGAACATGTTCCAGGCCGACGCGGCGACCATGAAGATCAGCGTGAACACGGCGATCGAGGTCGTCGTCGGGTTGCTGAACACCAGCGGGAACAGCGCCGAGGATCGCGATCGCGATCGCGACCGCCAGCGCGCGTGCCGGGAGGCGATCCGTCACGCGACCCGGACCCGCGGGGTCATTGCGCCCGGACCGCCGCCTTGCCGAACAGTCCGTTCGGCATGAACGAGAGCACGACGATCAGCGACGCGTAATACACGAGCGTCGCCCACACCGGCGACCACACGACCGCGACGACGTCCTCGAGCGTGACCATGAACAGCGCCGCGACCAGCGCGCCGCCGATGCTCCCGAGGCCGGCCAGGATCACGATCGACAGCAGGCGCGAGATCAGGTCGTAGCCGCTGCTCGGGTTGAACGAGTTGGTCGCGCCGAACACCATCCCGCCGGCCGCCGTCACCGACACGCCGATCCCGACCGACAGGGCGCGCACGCGGTTCACGTTCACCCCGATCAGCTCCGCCGCCGTGCGGTTCTGCAGTGACCCTCGGACGCCGCGGCCGAAGTGAGTCCGGTACAGGATGTAGTACAGGACGCCGAGCAGCGCGACCGCGAGCAGGAAGCCGAACACGTAGATGTACGGCAGGTAGAACCCGAGGATGTGGAACGTGCTGTTCACGTACGACGCCTGCAGCTGGAGGAAGTCGACGCCGAAGATGACACTCAGTATGCCCTCGATGATGATCGCCACCGCGTAGGTGACGAGGATCGACATCGCGGTCCGCTCGTGGTCGCGCAGACGGCGCATGAACGCCCACTCGATGAACACGCCGAGCACGAAGAACGCCGGGATCGTGATGATCAGCCCGACGAACAGATCGATTCCGAGGTGGACCGACAGCACGTAGCTCATGTACGCGCCGAGCACGATCAGGGCGCCCTGGGCGATGTTGATGATGTCCATCACCCCGAAGATCAGCGTGAGTCCCGCGGCCATCAGGGCATAGACGCCTCCGGTGAGGATGCCGTCGATGACCGCCTTGGCGAGCGACGACGCGCTCACGATCCCCAGTTCGGCTTCGGGTACTCGACCGGCTTGGACGCCGAGGCGCCAACCGGGAGCACCTGGACCTGGTTGCCCTTCTGCCACTGGAACACGAACGCCGCCGCGGCGGCGTTCTCACCCAGTCGAGTCGAATTTCACCGGTCCCTGGACGCTGTTGAGCGTCGCCCCGCTGTGCAGGTACGCGATGATCTTCGCGTTGTCGAGGCTGTGCGTCGCGGCGACCGCCTGGGCGACGGCCTGGCCGACCGAGTACGCCTCGGCGACGTCGGCGTTCACGTCAGCGGGCGTTCCGCCGTACTTCGCGACGTACTCGTTCACCATCTGCTGGCTCGCCGCGTTGGCGTAGCCCGGATACCATCCGTTCGGGTACATCACGCCCTCGGCGTTCGAGGCACCGCCGACGGCCTTCAGGAAATCCGCCCCCTGGTCGGGCCCCGCGGTAGCGATGAACACCTTGGGGTTGTAGTGCTGCTGGATGAACGCATGGACGAACGCGGACACCGTCGGCACGTCGACCGAACCGAGCACGACCGCCTCGGCCTTGCTGCTCGCGACCGCGGTTGCGATCGGCGCGTAGTCGGTGACCTCGGCCGGGAACACCTTGCTGTAGACCGTCTTGATTCCGGCCGCGCTGCATGATGCTCTGCGCGACCGGGATCTGCGGCTGCGTGAACGGATCGTCGCTGGTCGCGTAGGCGGCGGTCTTCGGCCGCTCGGACGCCGGCAGCGACGCGAGCCACTTCGCGAACGGAACGAGGTTGTCCTTGACCGGCAGGCTCACGTCGAAGATGTTGTGCAGGCCGTTGCCGAACGCGGCCGGCGCGCCGCCCGCGCCCTCGACGAACGCGTACCCGAAGCGGTTCACGACCTTCGAGGCGGGGACCGTCAACAGCGTCGAGAACGGCCCGAACACGAGCTGGTCGTGGTCGGAGGAGATCAGCTTCTGGTAGTTCGTGACGACCTGCGCCGGGCTCGACGCGTCCGAGACGATGTCGAGCTTGACCGGGTGGCCCATCAGGCCGCCGGCCTTGTTGACGTCCGCGGCCCACAGCTTGTAGCCGCGCTCGAACGCCTGGCCGTCGGCCGCGAAGTCGCCCGACAGCGACAGCGACGTGCCGATCGCGACCGGCGACTTGCTGGCAGAGCTGCTCGTCGCCGAGCCCGACCCGGAGCTCGCGCTCGAGTTGCTCGTGCTCGTGCTCGTCGAGCTGCTGCTGGAGCTTCCACACCCCGCGAGCAACGCTGCGATCGCGGCCACCGCCGCGACGATCCAAGCCCTTCGCCTCGACCTAGTCATCTGGACGTTCTCCTCCCAGCGCTCATTACGTCGACTTGCGGACTAAGCAACGCGTGCGCAGACCGGCTGGCAGGCGGCCTTTGCGCAGCGCCGTCAGACCGGACTGCAAACGTTTGCTGCAATCGTGTGCGACGTTATCGTCGTGACTGTGAGGTGTCAAGTGAGGACGTGTTGCGATCTCCTTGTGGGCGGGCCCGGACGCCGGTGCGTCTACGTGGCGGCGGTCGAGCCGCGGATCACGAGCTCCGGCGCGAGCAGCAGCTGACGCGGCGGCACGTCGACCCTCCGGAGCTGCTCGAGCATCAGCTGCGCCGCCGTCGCACCGAGCTCGTAGTGCGGGACCCGGACCGTCGTCAGCGGCGGTCGGAAGCGGTCGACGAACGGCATGTCGTTGTAGCCGACGACCGACACGTCATCCGGGCAGCGCAGCCCGCGCTGCTCGAGCGCGTCGTAGCAGCCGAGCGCGAGCAGGTCATTGCCGGCCACGATCGCAGTGAAGTCGCGGCGGCGATCGAGCAGCTCACCGCAGCATCGCTCTCCCTCCGGCTCCGTGAACGCCTCGCTGAACACGATCAGATCGGGGTCGAGCTCGAGGCCGCGGGCACGCATCGCGTCGACGAAGCCCTGGTGCCGCGACCAGCCGGTGTAGAGCGCCTGGGAGCCGGCGAGGTGGGCGATGCGGCGATGGCCGAGCCCGGCCAGGTGGTCGACGGCGAGGCGGATGCCCTCGTGGTCGTCCCCGGTCACGGCCGGGATCGCGTCGCTGTCGACGCGGCGGTTGACCAGCACGACCTTGGCGCCCGCGATCACCTCGTCGGCGAGCAGCCAGTGATCGCGGCGGGCGGTCGCGGCGATGAAACCGTCCACCTGACGCGCGTTCATCGCCTCGAACGCGACCCGCTCGCGCTCGGTGTCGTTGTCGGTGTTCGCGATCAGCGGCGTGTAGCCACCCTCGCGCAGCCCGTCCTCGATCCCGCGGACGACCGCCGCGAACAGGGGATTCATCAGGTCCGGCACCAGCACCCCGATCGTGTGCGATCGGTTGGTCCGCAGCCCGCGCGCGATCGGGTTGGGCTGGTAGCCGAGCTCGTGCGCCGCGGCCAGAACGCGCTCCGCGGTCCGCTCGTTGACGAGGCCGCGCGTCTCCGGGTTGAGCGCTCGCGAGACGGTCCCCGGATGCACTCCGGCCACCCGCGCCACGTCTCGTAGCGTGACCGTTCCGGCGATGCTCAGCTTGCTCGTCGCCATGGCAGACGGATTATGCACACGTTTGCAGCAGGGTTCAGCCGACGACGCTCAGCCGCCGTGCGTCGCCTGCGGCAGGGCGTGGAAATCGCCGAGCGCGACTGCCGGCTCGCGCCCCGGCGGCTGCCGCGGGGCGGGCCGGTGGGGCACGGGCGGCAGGGGATGGGTGGTCGAGGTGCCCTGGCTCGCCATGATCCGCTCTCCGTGGTGGATCAATTCGAGCGGCTCTCCGTCGAGCAGCTCGTAGGACGCTTCGCCCGCGCGAACCTCGACGCGGAGCCGGCGCCCTCGATACAGCAGCCCAAAGCTGCAGCCGCGTCACCCGTTCGCGGCAGCCACGGCGCGAACGACAACGTCTCGCCGTAGTCGCGCATGCCCCCCAAGCCGGCCACCACGGCCTGCCAGGCACCCGCCAGGGCGGCGAGATGCACACCGTCGTGCGTGTTTGAGGCGAGGTCGCGCAAGTCGATGAACGCAGTCTCGCCCAGGTACGCGAGCGCGAGCTCGAGATGTCCACATTCCGCTGCCACGATCGCCTGGATCGACGCCGACAGCGACGAGTCGCGGACCGTGATGCCTTCGTAGATAGGCGAAATCGCGAGCTTTCTGCTCGGCGTCGAAGTGGTCACCGCACAGATACAGGGCGAGCACGAGGTCCGCCTGCTTGACGACCTGGCTCGAGTACAGCATGTAGTTGTGGTAGTGCAGAAGCAGCGGGTAGGAATCCGCCGGCGTCTGGCTGAAGTCCCATTTGCGCAGGCTCGTGAAGCGTTCGCATGCGGGCGTGACTCCGCCTTCCGGCGACGGAATCACCATCGCCGCGGCGGCGTCCCGCCAGCTCGCGATCTCCTCCTCATCGACACCGAGCTCGGCGGCGCGCTGGGGGTAGCGGACGGCCAGCGTCTGCCGCCTGCCTCAGATTCCGAGCGGCCATCAGGTTCGTGTAGACGTTGTTGTCCGCCAGCGCCGTGTATTCGTCCGGCCCGGTCACGCGGTCGAACCGGAAGCCGCTCGTCACGTCGTGATGGCCAAGCGAACGCCACATCCTCGCGGTCTCGACCAGCAGCTCGACGCCCTCCCCCTCTTCGAACTCCGGCGTCACCGGTCGCGGCCACATAGCGGCGGACCGCATCGGCGATGTCGGCGTTGACGTGGAACGCCGCGGTGCCGGCCGGCCAGTACCCCGAGCATTCCTGGCCACGGATCGTGCGCCAGGGGAAGGTGACGCCCTCGAGTCCGAGCAGCTTGGCACGAGCCGCCGCCAGGTCCATCGTGGAGTGCCGCCAGCAAAGGGCATCGCGGGCTGCGTCTGGCGCGACGTACGTCAGCACCGGCAACGTGTACGTCTCCATGTCCCAGAACGTGTGGCCGTTGTAGCCGCTTCCGGTCAGGCCCTTGGCCGGAATCGCGCGGAGCTCCGCCCGCGCGCGCCGCCTGCACTACGTGAAACAGCGCAAAGCGGACCGCCTGCTGGAGCGCCGGGGCGCCTTCGACCTCGATGTCGGCGCGCGCCCACATGTCGTCCAGATACTCGCGTTGGGACTGCACCAAGCCTTTCCAGCCGGTTCTCTTCGCCGATGCGAGCGCGAGGTCCACCTGGTCGCGCAGCGACGGCAACGATCGCTGGCTCGACCACCCGTAGGAGAGGAATTTGACGATCCGCAGCGTCTCGCCCGGCTGCAGCTCGGTGCTCACCGTCAACCGGCCGAGGTCGGGCGCGCTCTCAGCCATGGTCACGGTTCCCTCTGGACCTTCGACGATGTGGTCCATCCCCGCGGCCATCCGCAGCCCGCTCCTCCTGCGTGCGGTGGACGAGGCCGACCCGCAGACCGTTGGATGAGTGCTGCTCGGGCACGAGCGGTGCATGCATCGCCGCGGCCGCCCGCGGGTCCCCTCGCCTCGGACGGCACAGGCTCATTGGCGACGAGCTCGGACTGAACGCCAATCCGCACCGAGCTCCCGACCGGCTCGACCTCGTACAGGATCGCGGCGATCGAACGCTGGGCGAAAGACACCATCCGCGTCGAGCGGACCAAGATGCGCTGGTCGGCGGGTGAGATCCATTCCACCTCTCTGTGCAACAACCCGTCACGCAGGTCGAGCGTTCGCTCATGGCGCTCCAACCTGCCGTACCGGACGTCGAAGGGCTCGTCGTCGACCAGCAGCCTGAAAACCTTCCCGTTGGTGACGTTGATCATCACCTGGCCGTCCTCCGGATTGCCGTAGGCCGATTCGGCGTACGGCAGCGGGCTGGACCTCGTAGAAGCTGTTCAGGAACGTGCCCGGCGACCCGGCGGGCTCGCCCTCGTCCAGGTTGCCGCGCAGGCCGATGTGTCCGTTGGACAGCGCGAAGATCGACTCGGTCTGAGCCAGCACGTCGAGGTGGAGCTCCCGCTCGCAGATCGACCACGGCTCGACCGAGAACACGTCGGGACCGATCACGGCCCGTGCTCCAGCAACTCGGCGAGGTCCTCGACGCACGATGTCCGCCCCGTGCTCGCGCAGCGCCTCAGCATGGCCGGTGCGGTCGACCCCGACCACCCACCCGAAGTTGCCGGCCCGTCCGGCCTCGACGCCGGCCAGCGCGTCCTCGAACACGACGGCCTGAGCAGGCTCGGCGCCGAGCGCACGGGCGGCGGCGAGGAACGTGTCGGGCGCCGGCTTGCCCTTCAGGTGATCCCGTTCGGCCACGATGCCGTCGATCATCACCTCGAACAGATCCTCGATCCCCGCGGCGACGAGCACGTCCTTGCAGTTCGTGCTCGAGGAGACGACACCTCTGCGCAGGCCCGCGTCGCGGGCGCGCTCGACGTAGCGGACCGAGCCCTCGTACGGCTTGACGCCCTCGTCGTGGATCAGCGTGAGCACGATGTCGTTCTTGCGCAGCCCGAGCCCGTAGATGGTTTCGTCGTCGGGGGAGTCCTCGGGCGAGCCCAGCGGCAGGTCGATCCCGCGCGACTCCAGGAACGAGCGGACGCCGTCCCGACGCGGCTTGCCGTCGACGTACTCGTCGTAGTCATCCGGGAGCGCGAACTCGCGGAACGGCTGGCCGTGTCGCTCGTACCAGCTGCGCAGGAACTCGTCGAACATCTGCTTCCACGCGTTCGCATGGACCTTCGCCGTCTGTGTCAGGACGCCGTCGAGGTCGAACAGGCAGGTCGTGATCCCGTCGGGTAGGCCGAGCACGCGCGGAAGCTTGCCCGAACGCGTGGGTCCGCGACAAGCCGCGGTCGAAATAGTGCCCCTTGCGTGGGCGGCGACCGCGATCAGATCACGACAGCGCCGCGGCGCCCGCGCGCCGCCGCTCGCTCTCGACGCTGACGTTCTCCGCCTCGACGTCGCCGTCGGGCAGGATCGCGTGGCCGAGGAGGTCGTCGAGCTGCGAATGCAGCGCGGCGCTGTGGCTGACCCGGAAGTCGGGGCCGAGCCGTAGCCGTCGGTCGCCGACCGACGTGCTCAGCTCGATCACGACCTCGCACTCGCCGGGGAAGCCCGCGAGCACGTCCTTGAGCTCGGGGAGTACCGAGGCCGCGAGCGCGGTCGCATCGAGCCTCAGCCTCAGCGCGCTCGGGGTAGCCGGTCGCCTGGCCTCCTGCTCGCGCGCCTGCTCCACCTCCTCGGGCGTGGGCTCGAACCGCTCGATCTGCTGGACGACGATGCACGTCTTGTCGCGATCCTTGTGGTCGACGCGCCCGCGGACGAGCACGATCGAGTCGGCGGCGAGCACGTCGCCGGCAGCCGCAAGCGCGTTTCCGAACACGAGCAGCTCGACCGAGTCCTCGAGGTCGTCGAGCGTGGCGAACATCATCGGATCGCCCTTCTTGGTCCGGATCTTCGTGATCTCGGTGATCATGCCGCCCACGAGCACCCAGTCCCCGTCGCGCCGGCCGGCCAGATCGGACAGCGGGCACTCGACGCGCGCGTTGAGCGCGGCTCGGACCTCCTTCAGCGGGTGGGCCGAGATGAACAGCCCGATCGACTCCTTCTCGGCCGCGAGCAACTCGGCCCGGTCGAACTCGATCGCCGGGATCGGGGCGTGGCTCGGGAGCGCGAACCCGGCGCCAGCCGGCGCCGACTTCGAGGGCGGTCGGGGGTGGGTCGGCGGGCACCAAATCGAAGATCGAGCCCTGCCCGATCAGCGCGTCCTGCTGGGCCTTCTGGCCCGCGCCTTGCGCCTGCTCGAGCATCATCAGCATTCCCTTGCGGGTCGCGCCGGTGGAACCGAACGCGCCGCACTTGATCAGCGCCTCGATCGCCTTCTTGTTGACCGCCCGGCTGTCGACGCGCGCGCAGAAGTCGAACAGGTTCAGGAACGGGACCCGCGCGGGGTGGACGGGATCCGAGTCGGAATCGCCGCGGGCGCGCTTGATCGCCTCGACCGCCTGATAGCCGACGCCCTTGACCGCGTCGAGCCCGAACCGGATGTTGCCGTCGACGACGACGAACTCGTGGTCTGAGAGGTTGACGTCGGGCGGGAGGATCGAGATCCCCATCTGCTCGGCCTGCGAGACGAAGAACGGGACCTTGTCCTTGGTGTCCATCACCGAGGAGATCAGCGCCGCCATGTACTCCGCCGGGTAGTTGGCCTTCAGCCACGCGGTCCGGTAGGCGATCAGCCCGTAGCAGGCGGCGTGGGAGCGGTTGAAGCTGTAGTCCGCCGAGCGCTCATTCGTCGTCCAGAGCCACTCGATCACCTGCTCGCTCGTGCCCGAGGAGCGGCAGCCGGCCACGAACTCGGGCTTGAGCTTGGCCATCGCCTCCCGGTTCTTCTTCCCGATCGCCTTGCGCAGGTCGTCCGCCTTGGCGCCGCTGAAGCCGGCGATGTCCGTGGCGATCTGCATCGCCTGCTCCTGATAGAGGATCACGCCCTTGGTCGCCTCGAGGATCGGGCGTAGACGGTCGTCCGGGTAAGTGATCGAGTCGGGATTGTGCTTGCCCCGGGCGTAGGTCGGGATCTGGTCCATCGCCCCCGGGCGGTACAGCGCGTTGAGCGCGACGAGGTCGTCGAACTCGGTCGGGCTTGACCTTCTTGAGCGCCTCCCGCATCCCCTCGGACTCGAACTGGAACACGCCGACCGAGTCGCCGCGGGCCATCATCTCGTACGTGGGCTCGTGATCGAGCGGGAGCGTGGTCATGTCCGGACGTTCGCCGGTCGAGCGCTCGATGATGTCCAGCGCGTCCTCGATCACGTCGAGGTTGCGCAACCCCAGGAAGTCCATCTTGAGCAGGCCGATCTGCTCGACCGGCTTCATCGTGAACTGCGTGACCGTGCGGAACACGCGCTCGCCGTTCTCGTCGGCGCCCGCGTCGGCGATCTGGAGCGGGACGATGTCGGTCAGCGGACGATCCGCGATCACGACCGCTGCCGCGTGGATCGAGGAGTTCCGCACGATCCCCTCGAGCCCTCGCGCGACGTCGACGATCTGCCTGGCGGTGGGATCGCGGTCGACCTCGGCACGGAGCGGCTGGCCCGCCTTCAGGCAGTCCTCGAAGCTCGGCGGCCGGCCCATGATCGGGTCCGGGATCAGCTTGGCCAGCCGGTCCCCGGCGCCGTAGTCGTGCCCGAGCACGCGCGCGGCGTCCCGCGTGGCCGCCCGCGGGAACATCTTGCCGAACGTGACGATCTGCGCGACCGACTCCTTGCCGTACTTGTCGGTCACGTACCGGATCACGCGATCGCGGCCGCGGACCGAGAAGTCGATGTCGATGTCCGGCATCGACACGCGCTCCGGGTTCAGGAAGCGCTCGAACAGCAGCCCGTAGCGGAGCGGATCGACGTCGGTGATCTGCAGCGAGTACGCGACGAGCGACCCGGCCGCCGATCCGCGCCCAGGTCCGACCGCGATCCCCGAGTCCTTCGCGTACTTGACGAAGTCCCACACGATCAGGAAGTAGCCGCTGAAGCCCATCCGCTCGATCACCTCGAGCTCGTAGTCGGCGCGCTCGAGCGCCTCGGCCGGGGCGGGGTCGCCGTAGCGCTCGCGTAGGCCCTGCTGGACGAGCGCGCGCAGGTACAGGCCCTCTGCTATCGCCATCCGGCGTCGGATAGCGCGGGATCAGCTGGCGGCCGAGCTCGAGCTCCACGTCGCAGCGCTCGGCGATCTCGAGCGTGGTCGCGATCGCCTCGGGCCACTCGGCGAACGCCTGCGCCATCTCCTCGTTCGAGCGCAGATAGAACTCGTTCGCGTCGAAGCTGATCTTGGGCTGGTCGAGCGTCGACTTCGTCTGCACGCACAGCAGCGCGGCGTGGTGGCTGTAGTCCTCGCGGCGCAGGTAGTGGACGTCGCCCGTTCCGACGAGCGGGCGCCCCACCTCGCGCGCGATCTTCACGATGCCCTCGTTCGCCTGCTCCTGCGCGGCAACGCCGTTCTTCTGCACCTCGAAGTACACGTTGTCCGCGCCGAACGCCTGGATCAGATCGTCGGCATGGGCGCGGGCCTGGGCCGGCCGGCCGTCGAGCAGGTGCTGGCAGAAGCGCGACTGCAGGCAGCCGGTGAGCACGATCACGCCTTCGGCGTGGCCGGCGATCTGTGCGAGATCGACCGACGGCTTTCCGCGCTGGTACCCCTCGAGGAAGCCGGCCGAGCACAGCTTGACGAGGTTGCGGTAGCCGGTCGGGGTGGCCGCCAGCAGCGTCAGATGGAAGCGGTCAAGCCGACCCGGCGCGCGACGCTCGTGGTCGTCGACGACGTACGCCTCACACCCGAGGATCGGCTTGATGTTGTGCCTGCGCGCGGCCGTGAACAGCTCGACGGCGCCGTTCATCACGCCGTGGTCGGTCAGGCCGATGGCCGGCTGTCCAAACGATGCGGCACGCTCGACGAGGGCCTCGATCTTGCATGCACCGTCGAGCAGCGAATACTCGGAGTGGACGTGCAGGTGCGCGCAGGAAGGAGTCAGGGTCCGGGGCCGTTCAGGGGAGTTGGGAACGCGGGTGGGGGACGCGGTGAAGCCCGCCCTACGAGCATAGGCGCCGGCTCGGACGATTTTCGGGTCCGGCGAATCTCTCAGCCGCACTGTGCGCGATCCAGCCACTGCCGGATCAGCGAGAGCGGTCTCCCGTCGCCGGACATCGTCGCGCCCACCACGGGCTCGCCGGCGAGGACCGCGAGCAGCTCGTCCGGCGGGCACTCGATCACGGTCGCGACCGGCCCGTGCGGCGGCTCCTCGGTGACCATCGGAGCCTTCGCATCGCGGATGTGCAGGTAGGCGCCGGGTGAGGCCGCCCGCGGGTCCTGATGGCCGAGCGTGAACCGCTCGCCGGCCGTCCACTCCGGCTCGATCATCGACCCGGCGAGCGGTGAGCGCAAGGACGGGGTCGAGCCGGACGCCGGCCGCGGTCAGTTGCGCCGTGGTCAGCGGAGCGGCGATCAGGTTCTCGAGCGCCGCGAGCCTGTCGCGGTCCCCTTCGACCCGCGCCAGCCGGCCCAGGTGAAGGCCGCGAGCGACCGCGCGGCGCCGCCGGCTCGCGACCAGCAACCGCGCGGTTCCGGCCAGATCTCCTGTGATCCGGAAGTCGACCTCGGTCAACGGCCGCGGCGCGTCCCCGAGATCGACCTGCGCGGTCGCGCTCCACACGGTCACGCGCGCGGTCGCGAGGTCGCCCAGAACGAGGTCGTACGCCACCGGGCGCGGGTCCGCGGCGCGCTGGGCGGGGAGCAGCGCGAGCAGGAGCCGTCCGGCCACCGACGGATCCCGGGCGGCAATCGCGCGGAAGACCCTGTTCAGCCACGGCTTCGCCGGCCGGTCGGCCGGGACAGGACGTGCCGGGGTCGTCGGGTTCGTCCTCGGCGGGCGCGTCGGGCGGCGTCTCGGTCGCGAAGCCGCGCGAGCGCGGCGCTCAGGCGCTCGGCCTGCACAGGCTGGGGTCGCTCGGGCGGATCGGCGGTCTCGGGCGCTCGTCGCGGCGGTCCGGCCGGGGCCTCGCCACCGAGCCGGGCGAGCTCGCCGCGCACCTGATCGATCGCATCGTAGGCGCGCGTCGGACAGAAGCCGCTGGCGTTCGAGGTCGCGCTGGGCCGCGGCGAGCTCGAGCCGCGCCTGCGCAAGGTCGCGCCTGGAGTCGGCGAGGTCGCGCTCGAGTGAGGCGAGGGCCTCTGCACCGGGTGCTGGCCGGGCGGGCGGCGCTCGTTCGAGCGAGCTCGAGCTCCGCGGCCATCACGTGGGCGCGGGTGTCGCCGGCGAGGCGCTCCGGGCGGGCGGGCTCGGCGACCGGCGGCGGCTCCGCGCGACCCGGCGTCGGCTCGGCGACTGACGCGGGCGCCGCGCGCCTTGCGCCGCCGCCACCAGGTGCTGGGCCTCGTCGACCGACCGGCGCATCCGGCCGAGCTCCCGCTCGAGGTCGGCGACGCGGTCGTGGAGGATCCGGCGCTCCTGCCCGGCCGCGCGGCCGCGCTCGCGCAACTGCTGCTCGACCTCGGCCCGGAGCGCGCGCTCAGAGTGGACGTGCTGCTCGGACAGGCGCAACCCGCGCTCCCGCTCGGCGATCACCGCGGTCAGCCGGTCCGAGTCCGCCCGCGCCTGGGTCAGCTGGGTCTCGACCTCGCCCACGCGGGCGACGAGCTCGGCCACGGCGGCCTCGGCCTCGGCGGCGCGCCGCCTGGCGCTCTCTGCCGCGAGCTCGGAGCTGCGCAGCTGCCGTGCCTCGAGCAGCTCCGCGCCCGGAGCGTCCGACGCGCCGGACGGTCCGGCGGTCCGGGCGGTTCGCTCGCCTCCCCGACGGGCAGCGGCACCATCACCGCCCCGAGCTGCAGATACGTCTTCCCGGGCAACTGCGGCGCGAGCTCGGCCGGGACGGTGAAGCTCAGCCGCCACGTTCCCGGCGCCGCGCCGATCAACGAAGGCGGCTCGGGCATCGCCAGGAAGCGCTGGCGGACCGTCCCGGTCTCGACCACGAGCATCGCCTGTCCGCGTGGCTCCGGGCGCCGGCGCCGCCAGCGACCGGTCACGCGGACGGTGACGCTGCGCCCGCCTTCGGACACCAACTCCACCGCCTCGATCCCAAGGGCGGAGGGCAGATCGCTCATCGCCCGGGACGGTACGGCCGCGAGCGGACGAAACGACGACATGCATCCTGCGACATCCGACGGCCTCGCCTCGATCGTGGCGTGAACGCATGCGGGGCATGCTCCATGCGGCAGATCTCGATGAAAGCGCGCCGATTGGCGCGTTAGGCAGGTCGGGCGAGCGTCAGTGGCTGGATCGACGCTGGACGACCACAGCGCCGCCGGCGAGCGCCGCGCCGGCGACTCCCGCAAGCGCGAGCCTCGGAGCCGACCCTGGCAGGCGCCGGCGGGCGTACCACTTGCCGCCCTGCCAGACCATATATCCGAGAAGTTTGTAACCCATGGGGAGAGGCTTCCCCGAGGGTCAAGGCTCAATCGCCCTGTCCGTGGCGCAGCTGCCAGGCCATCCGCGACTGGAGCGACCACAGCTCGATGAACCCGGGCGACGCGGCCTGCGCGAACAGCCCACCCGACTGGGCGAACGACGCGAGTTGGGCGTCGTACACCGCGTTCGGCGAGGAGCGCGTGACCGCCCGCGCCGAGCCCTTGTACAGCTTGATCCCGATCGTCCCGGTCACCTGCGCGTTCGCGGCGTCCATGTACGCGTCGAGGTCGTTCCGGAGCGGATCCCACCACAGGCCGGCGTAGACGAGGTACGCCCAGCGCTGGTCGAGCATCGGCTTGAGCTGGTTCTGATGGATCGTGCCGACGAGCTTCTCGAGCTCCTGGTGAGCGAGCAGCAAGATCGCGGCCGCGGGCACCTCGTAGATGTCGCGGACCTTCAACCCGACGATCCGGTCCTCGATGTGGTCGACGATTCCGACACCGTGTCGCGCGCCGATCTCCCCCGCGCGCTCGAGCAGCGAAACCAGATCGAGACGCTCGCCGTTCAGCGCAACGGGGACGCCCTGCTCGAACTCGACCGTGACGATCTCCGGTGAATCGGGCGCCTCCTCGGGGCGCGTCACGAGCTGGAACACGTCGTCCTCGGGAGCGTGGTCGAGCTCCTCGATCCAGCGACCCTCGCTCGAACGGCCCCACAGGTTGTCGTCGATCGAGTACGGGGCGACCTCGGTGCCGCCTTTGACCGGGATGCCGTGCTCGCGCGCGTACGCGACCTCCTCCTCGCGGCCCATCCGCCAGCCGCGCACCGGGGCGATCACCCTGAGCTCCGGGCCGAGCGTGGCCACGGTGGCGTCGATCCGGACCTGGTCGTTGCCCTTGCCGGTGCAGCCGTGCGCGATCGTGTCGCAGCCGGACTCCCGTGCGTACTTCACGGCGAGCTTGGCGATCAGCGGGCGTCCGAGCGCGGTGAACAGCGGGATAGCCGAGGCCGTAGATGCCGTTGGCCTTGATCGCGGGGACGATGTACTCGCGCGCGAACTCCTCGCGCGCGTCGACCACGTGGCAGTCGAGCGCCCCCAGCCGCAACGCCTTGCCGCGAATGACGTCGTAGTCCTCGCCGGGCTGGCCCAGGTTCACGGTCAGCGCCACGACCTCGGCCTGATACTGCTCCTGGATCCACTTGAGCATCACGCTCGTGTCGAGCCCGCCGCTGTAGAGGAGCAGCACGCGATGGACCTGCGACGGATCGGCTTCGTAGGTCGTCGTCGGTAGATGGCCGAAATCCGAGGTGCTCATCGCGAACGTCTCCTTGACCAGTCGGCGCTGATCCTCTGAGGCGAACTCGGCGAACCGGCCGGCGAATTCCCCGCGGGCCGCGCGCTCGTCCTCGCCGAGCCGGGCCACCAGCGCCCCGACCGCCATCAGCGCGGCGTCCCCGCCCGAGGCCTCCCCCACCTCCGGTCCGAGCGACCGCAGCAGCGCGATCTGCACCTCGCGGTCCTGGTGGCGGCCGAGCACGTCCTGGAGGGACTTGAGCGACCTGATCATCGGCTTGACGACGTCCTCGGGGTAGAGCGCGCCCCCGAACAGCTCGAGCAGATAGCGGAGCTCCTTGCCCTTCTTGCGGAGCTCGTGGTACGCGGCGGCCGGGCTCGAGTCGTCGATCGCGTCGCCCATCTTCAGCATCCGCCGGTACACCTTGCGGATCCGCTCGCCGGCGACGTCGCCGATCGGCCGCGCGGCGTCGGGACGCTCCTCCTCTGGCATCGCCTCGAGCCCGTCGAGAAACGAGCCCCAGCCCGACAGCAGCGTGCGACGTGCGCTTGGAACGCAGCGCTCGCACCATCGCCCGGCGTGCCTTGACCCGCCGCGCCTTCAGCACGCGCAGCAGCGGATCGAGGTCGTCCCGCATGAATTGAGATCCCGGCCCACCCACGAGCGCCCGCATCGAGTCGAACTCGAGCACGTGCACGTCGAGGTCGCGGACCTCGCCGGTGGCCTGCTGCAGCCAGCGGAACTCGGCGCGGTAGTGAGCGAGGTCGTCCGGCGGAAACACGCGCTTGAGCTCGCGCTGGACGGCGCGGGAGCGCCGCACCGACACTCGCAGATCGTGCAGAAACTCGGTGTCGAGGTCGGCGATCAGCGCCGTCGAGGTTCGCCTCGATCACCTCGAGCATGCCCCGCAGGACGATCGCCGCCGCGGCGTCGGCGCGCAGATCGGGCACGAGCGGGACGCTCGACCTTCGTCGGGAGCCCGCCGGGGACGCCGCCCGCCGCCCTGACCGCCTCGTCGACGAGCGGCTGGTCGGCGGGCTTGAACCCGAGCTCGACGACGAGCGTCTCCTGTACCCGGTGCAGTTCCTTGTCGTAACCGCGCACGCCCGCGATCCGCAGACGCGGCCGCAGCGGGGTAGCAGTGTCTGTCGACCCGAGCAGCGCGGTCTCCTCGAGCGCGAGGCGGACGACCGTCTTGCGCTCGTCGTCGAGCACCGCGAGGACGCGCTCGCGGCTGTGGAGGTGGACCAGCGGCAGCAGCGCGCGGACGTCGGTGACCGGCAGCAGCGTGTCGCGAAGCGGGCCGGCCGGAAGCTCGCGCGCGAACAGCGGCTTCGTCGGCGGCGCAATCGGGAGCGAGGCGCGGATCAGCCCTGAGTCCTGCTCGGTCACGAGCAGGTTGCCGTCGACGTGCACGAGCGTCAGCCCGGCGCCTCGCAGCAGCCCGTCGAACGTGTCGTAGTAGATACGGTCGCGCTCGCAGTGCACGCCGTCCTCGACCGGGAGCCGGGCCGCGATCGCCTCGCCGGCGCCGCGCAGCGTCATCTCGTCGGGTAGCAGCAGCTCCGAGCCGGTCATGGCGTCAGCGCCTGCAGCCGCGCGACGGCCTCGTCGATCTCGTCGTCGGAGACGATCAGCGGCGGCTCGAGGCGGATCGTCGCGGGACCGGTGGCGTTGACGACCAGCCGTTGCTCGAGCAGCGCCCGCCGCGGCGAGCTCGCCGGCGTCGATGGGGTGGGTGCGTCCTGGTCAATGTCGATCGCCAGCATCAGCCCGCGCCCGCGGACGGCCGTCACGTACGGCAGGGTCGCGAGCCCCGCCGCCAGCCGCTCGCCGGCCGCGCGCACGCGCGCGAGCAGCGTCGGGGTCGGAGCAGATCTCGAGCGCGACGAGCGCGGCAGACGCGACGACCGGACCGCCGGCGAACGTCGAGCCGTGGTCGCCCGGCCGCAGCGCGTCCGCCAGCCGCGGGCCCGGTGACGAGCGCGCCGATCGGCAGACCGCCCCCGAGCGCCTTCGCGCTCGTGAGCGCGTCGGGAACCACCTCGGTCTGCTCGTACGCCCACAGCGTCCCGGTCCGTCCCATCCCGGTTTGGATCTCGTCGAACAGGAGCGCCGCGCCGGTCCGGTCGCACGCCTCGCGCGCCGCGACCAGCAGGTCGTCGGACAGGACGTGGATCCCGGTCTCCCCCTGGATCGGCTCGAGCAGCACCGCGGCAGTCTCCGAGTCGACCGCGGCCGACAGCGCCGCGGGGTCCTTCGGCACGACCACGAATCCCGGCACGAGCGGCGCGAACGGCGCCTGCTTGGTCTCCTGCGGGGTCGCCGACAGCGCGCCGTACGTGCGGCCGTGAAACGCGCCCTGGACCACGACGACCTTTCCGCCCGGCCGGGCGCGGCGGGCGAGCTTGATCGCCGCCTCGTTCGCCTCGGCGCCCGAGTTGCACAGGAACACCTTGCCGCCGAGCGAGCTCCGCGACAGAGCCGCCGACAGCTTCAGCGCGGGCTCGGTGTAGTACAGGTTGCTGACGTGCGAGAGCCGGCCGACCTGGTCGCGGACCGCCTCGACCACGCGCGGATGGCAGTGCCCGACGTTCAGCACGGAGATCCCGGCGAGGAAGTCGAGGTACTCGTTGTCCTCGGCGTCCCACAGGCGGCAGCCAGAGCCGCGGACGAACTCCACCGGGCTGCGCACGTACGTCGGATCGCGTACTCGCGCTCGAGGCTCTCGAGCTCGGCGAGGCTCATACCGCGGGTCCGATCTTCGTGCCCTGGCCGGCGTTCGTGAACAGCTCGAGCAGCAGCGAGTGCGGCACGCGGCCGTCGACGATGTGGGCGTACGAGACGCCGCCCTGGATCGCGTCGACGCACGCCTCGAGCTTCGGCCGCATGCCGCCGCCGACGCCGGTGAGCACGTCGAGCACGGTGTCGACGCTCGCCTCGGAAACGACGCTGCCCAGGTCTTCGGGATCGCGCAGCCACCCGGGCACGTCGGTCAGGAACATCAGCTTGTAGGCCCTCAGCGCGCGCGCCACCGCGCCGGCTGCCTCGTCGGCGTTGATGTTGTAGGAGTTGCCGTCGCGGTCGGCGCCGACGCTCGCCACCACCGGGATGTAGTCCTGCGCGACGTGGGTCAGCACGTCGACGTCGACGCGCTCGATGCTGCCGACGAACCCGATGTCCTGCCCGCTCGGCGCCGCCTTGCGCTTGGCGCGGAACAGCAGCCCGTCGTCCCCGCACAGGCCGATCGCGGGCTGGCCGTGGCGATTGATCAACAGCACGATGTCCTTGTTGACCTTGCCGACGAGCACCATCTTCGCGACCTCGACCGTCTCGGCGTTCGACACTCGCAGGCCATCGACGAACTCCACGGGCAGGTCGCAGGCGCTGCATGTAGCTCGTGATCTCGGGTCCGCCGCCGTGCACGATCACCGGGTTCATCCCGACGTACTTGAGCAGCACCACGTCGCGCGCGAACTCCTCCTTGAGCGAGGCGTCGATCATCGCCGCGCCGCCGTACTTGATCACGACGGTCTTGCCGTGGAACTCGCGGATGTACGGCAGCGCCTCGAGCAGCGTGCCGACGTCGCGCGCGCTCCGTTCGTCGTAGGTGGTGCTAGGTGGTGTATTCGGCATTCAGCGTCACGTACTCGTGTCCGAGGTCGGAGAAGTACAGCTCGGTCTCGGCACCCTCGCCCGGGAGGCCGATCTCGTACTCGATCTCCTCTCCCTGGACCGCCGCCCTGAGCGCGTCGGGGTCGTGCGGCACGTACTGGCCGCGCGCGCACACCTCGATCCCCTCGATCGTGATCCCGACCGGGAGCGGCGCGGTCCCGGGCATCGCCATCCCGACCGCCTGGATGATCCGGCCCCAGTTCGGGTCGCCACCGTAGAGCGCGGTCTTGACCAGCGGCGAGTCCGCGACGGCGCGCGCGACCCGATGGACCCCTTCGCCGTCGCCGCCGCGCACGACCACGCGACCGACCCTGCGCGCGCCCTCGCCGTCGCGCGCGATGTTCAGCGCGAGCTGCCGGAGCATCGCGTCGAGTGCCTCGCCGAAGCGGAGCTCGTCCTCGGTCTCCGGCTCGATCTGGACGCCCGACTCGCCGCTCGCCTGGAGGATCACGGTGTCGCTCGTCGACAGCTGCCCGTCGACGCTGATCCGCTCGAACGAGCGCTTGACGGTGACGCCGAGCAGCAGGTCGCACGTCTCGGGCGACAGCGCGGCGTCGGTCTGGACGAAGCACAACAGCGTCGCGAAGTTCGGCGAGATCATCCCCGCGCCCTTGGCCTGGGCGGTCAGCCGGACCGTGCCGGCGCTGAGCTCGACGTCGAGGCATGCGTGCTTGTCGAGCGCGTCGGTGGTGCGGATCGCGTGCGCGAAGTCGATCTCCCCGTCCGGGCGGAGCGCGTGGGTCGCCCGAACGATTCCGGTCATCACGGAGCTCACCGGGAGCGGCACGCCGATCACGCCGGTCGAGGCGACCGCCACCGCGCTCTCCGAGCAGCGGCTGGCCAGCGCGGCGGCGCCCTGCATCTTGGCCGCGTTCTCGAACCCCGGGCGCCCGGTCGCGGCGTTCGCGTTGCCCGAGTTGACCACGACCGCGCGAATCCCCGTCAGCGTCACCCGCTCGCGGCACAGCAGCACGGGCGCCGACTGCGTGCCGGAGCTCGTGAAGCGCGCGGCGCTGGTCGTTGCCGGCGCGTCCGAGACGAGCAGGCCGAGGTCGGGTTGGCCGCTCGGCTTGATCCCGCACGCGACGCCCGCGGCCTTGAACCCCTGCGGCAGCCCGCCGCCGGGCTCGGACACGTTGCCGGGGACCTCGATCCAGCGCGACTGGAAGAACGAGTGGGTGGCCGTCACCGAACCGCCTCGCGTTCCGGGGACGCGGTCACGCCGATCCCCTCGTCCTCGGGCAGTCCGAACATCAGGTTGAGGTTCTGCACGGCCTGCGATGCGGCGCCCTTCCACAGGTTGTCGATCGCCCCGAACACGATCACGCGCCCGGCGCGCTCGTCGCGGTGCACCGAGATCCGGCAGATGTTGGTCTCGCGGACGTCGCGGACGCCGGGCGGCTTCGTCGACAGCTCGACGAACGGCTCGATCTGCGTACGTGTCGGCGTACAGCTCCTCGAGGCTTCGCACGTCGCCGGGATCGGTCAGCGTCACGTAGCAGGAGACGAGCTCGCCCTGGTCGAGCGGCACGAGGTGCGGGATGAACGTGATCGGGAGGTCCGCGCCGAGCGCCGCGAGCTCCTGCTCGATCTCGGGGATGTGGCGGTGACTCGGCACGCCGTACGCGTTCACGTTCTCGTCCGCGGTCACGAAGTGCGTCTTCTCGCTCGGCGTGCGCCCGGCTCCCGAGACGCCGGACTTCGCGTCGATGACCAGGTCCTCGATCACGCCGGCGCGCGCGAGCGGCGCGAGCGCGAGCAGCGAGGCCGTCGGATAGCAGCCGGGGTTCGCGACGAGTCCGGCGCCGCGGATCTGCTCCCGATAGAGCTCGGGCAGGCCGTACACGGCCTCGCCGAGCAGCTCCGGGGCCTGGTGCTCGCGGTACCAGCGCCCGTACACGACGGGGTCGTGCAGGCGGAAGTCGGCGCTCAGGTCGACGACCCGGACACCCCGTGCGCGCAACTCGGCGACGAGCGGTGCGGCGGCGCCGTGCGGGTAGGCGACGACCGCGGCGTCGACCTCGGCGTGGCGGTCGACGTCGAGCTCCTCGAGCTCGAGCGGCACCCGGTGGAACGGATACAGATCGTCGAGCCTGCGCCCCACGTCGCTGCGGGCGGTGAGCGCCCTGAGCTCGAGCGAGGGATGGCGGTAGAGCAGGCGCGCGGTCAGCGCGCCCGTGAACCCGGCGCTTCCGAACACCGACACGCTAGGAGGCACGGATCCTCCCGCCGAGCTGCTCGCTGACCGCGGTCGCGATCGCCTCGCGACGCTCGGCGACCTCCTCGTCGGTGAGCGTGCGGTCGGCGGCCCGGTAGGTGAGCCGGACCGCCAGCGACACGTTGCCCTCGCCCAGCCGCTCGGGGTCGCGGTACACGTCGAACACCTCGGCGCCCGCGAGCAGCGGGCCGCCGGCGCGGCGGACGAGCTCGATCAGCTCGGCCGCGGTCACGTGCTCCGGGACGACACCGCGATGTCCTCGCGCACGTCGGGGAAGTCGCTCACGTCTCGATACAGGGTGATCTGCGGCTCGGGCACCGCGTCGAGGTCGAGCTCGAATCCAGCGACCGTGTCGCGGAGGTCCCACTCGGCCGCGACGAGCGGGTGGATCTCCCCGATCCACCCGGCGCCCTCGCCGGCGACCTCGATGCTCGCCGACCGCCCCGGGTGCAGGAACGGCTCGTGCGCCGGCCTCGAGGCGCCAGTCGGCCCGGAGCGCGTCCATCAGCCCGTGGAGCACACCCTTGGCGGCGAAGAAGTCGACGCCGGGCGGTTGGGGCGTCGCGCCAGCTGGCGGTCGGACCGTGCCCGTCAGCAGCGCGCCCAGGTGGTACGGCTCGCGGGGGAGCTCGGCCAAGGCGCCGCCGGAAGGCGCCGCCGACCTTATCCCATTCCCATTTGTCGGGAGGTACACCGCCCCGGCTTCGAACAGCCGCAGCGTGCCGGCACCCCGCGATCGGTTGTATCGCGTGACGTCGAGCAGCGATCCGAGAATCGTCGTGCGCAGGAGCGACAGCGTCGGTCGAGATCGGGTTCTCGAGCGCGACAGCGTTCCGGCGCGCATCCTCGGGGGCGAGCCTGAGCCGGTCGGCGAGCTCGGGGTGGGCGAAGCTCCACCCGACCACCTCGTCCAGCCCCTGGGCGGTGAGCGCGTCGGCGGCGCGTCGGCGCTGGCGCTGGCGCGGGGTCAGGCGGCCCGAGGCGCCGTGGCGCGAGGGCAGCGTCGCCGGCAGCTTCTCGAGCCCGTCGAGCCGCGCGACCTCCTCGATCAGATCGGCCTCCCGGGTGACGTCGCCACGCCGGAACGCCGGCACGGTGACGTCGAGCCCGTCGTCGGCATCAACTGTCTCGAACTCGAGCGCGCCCAGGATCTCGCGGCACCGCTCGCGCGAGATCGGTGCTCCGAGCAGCGCGTCGATCCGCGCGTCGCGCAGACGGATCGTCTTCGGCGGCGGGCCTTCGTTGCCGATGTCGATCGTGCCGGGCACGAGCGTCGCCCCGGTGAGATCGAGCATCAGCTGCGTTGCCACGGCCTGTGCCTCCATCGTCTGCTCAGGCTGAAGCTGCTTCTCGAACCGCCCCGAGGCCTCGCTCCGCAGCCCGAGCTTGAGCGAGGTGTGGTGGATGTTCGCCCCGATCCAGTTGGCGACCTCCATCAGCACTCGCGTCGTGTCCGGCTGCACCTCGCTTCGCGCTCCGCCCATGATCCCGGCGATCGAGGTGGGTCCGGCGACGTCCTCGATCAGGACCATGTCCGAGTCGAGCGTGCGCGTCTGTCCGTCGAGCGTCTCGATCTGCTCGCCGTCGCGCGCCCGGCGGACCGTGAGCATGGCGCCCTGCACTCGGTCGAGGTCGAACGCGTGCAGCGGCTGGCCGGTCAGCAGCATCACGTAGTTCGTGATGTCGACGACGTTCGAGATCGGGCGCTGCCCCGCCGCCATCAGCCGCGCCTTCAGCCAGGGCGGGCTCGGCGCGATCTTCACGTCCTCGAACACCCGCGCGGTGAACCGTGGGCACAGGTCGGGGCAGTCGACGTTGATCGTGGCGCCTGTGACCTCGCCGGTCGTGCCGGAGTCCTCGCCCCATGGCGGCGGTGCGAGCGGCGCTCCGGTCGCGGCGTGAACCTCGCGCGCGACGCCATAGATCCCGAGGCAGTCGGGGCGGTTCGAGGTGATCTCGAGCTCGAGGACGTCGGTCGCGATCGACATGACGTCCTTGAGCGGGGTCCCCGGGACGAGCCCGTCGGGCTCGAGCACCATGATCCCGGCATGCTCGGTCCCGATCGCGAGCTCGTCCTCGGCGAGGATCATCCCGTTCGACTCGACGCCGCGGAGCGTCGCCTTCCCGAGCTTCGATCCGTCCGGCATCACCGCGCCCGGCTTTGCCACCGCGACGGTCTGGCCGGCGCGACGTTCGGCGCGCCGCACACGATCTGCGACGGTGAGTCGTCGCCGATATCCACGACGCAGACCCGCAGGCGGTCGGCATCGGGGTGCTGCTCGGCCTCGAGCACCCGGCCGACGACGAAGTTCTCGAGCGCGTCGACGCCGTGGCGCAGGATCGCCTCGACCTTCGTGCCGGTCATCGTGAGCCGGTCGGCGATCGCGGTCGTGTCGAGGTCGGGGTCGGCGTACTCACGCAGCCACTGCAGGGGAGCGCGCATCAGCCGAACTGCTCCAGGAGGCGCACGTCGTTGTCGTACAGCATCCGCAGATCGGGGACGCCGTGCTTGAGCATCGCGATCCGCTCGATTCCCATCCCGAACGCGAAGCCCTGGATCTGCTCGGGGTCGTAGCCGTTGTCGCGCACATAGCCGAACACGTTCGGGTCGACCATGCCGGCGCCGAGGATCTCGATCCAGCCCTCGCCCTTGCACAGCGAGCAGCGCTGCCCGTCGGCGGTCAAGCCGTCGGTGCAGTTGAAGCACGACACGTCGACCTCGACGCTCGGCTCGGTGAACGGGAAGAAGTGCGGCCGCAGGCGCACCTCGCGCTCGTCGCCGAAGACCGCGCGCGCGAACGTGAGCAGCGTGCCCTGAAGGTCCCCGAGCGTGATGTCGGTGTCGACCGCGAGGCCCTCGATCTGATGGAACTGCGGCGTGTGGGTGGCGTCATTGTCCGGGCGGTACACGCGACCGGGGATCACGATGTAGATCGGCGGGGGCTGAGTCTCCATCGCCCTGATCTGCACCGGCGAGGTGTGCACGCGCAGCAGCAGTGCACTCGGGTCGAAGATGTCCTCGGTTGGCTGCACGTAGAACGTGTCCGACATCAGCCTCGACGGGTGCGTCGAGTCGAAGTTGAGTGCGTCGAAGTTGTAGTAGACGGTCTCGACCTCGGGCCCCTCGGCGACGTTGAAGCCGAGCCCGATGAACACGTCCTCGATCTCGCGCTGGATCTGGGTGATCAGGTGAAGGCGTCCGGTGCTCGGAACCGGGTCGGCGGGAAGCGTGATGTCGACGCGGTCGCGCACGAGGCGCTGCTCGAGCTCCTGCGCCGCGAGTTGCTCGGCGCGCTGTTCGATCGCCGCTTCAAGTGCCTTGCGGGCCTCGTTGGCGGCCTTGCCCGTGGCGGCGCGCTGCGCCGCGGGAAGCTCGGCGACGTTCCGCAACAGGTTCGGCAGCTCCGCCTTGCGCCCGAGGTACTGGATGCGGACGTTCTCGAGCGCTTCGGTCTCATCGGCCGCCGCGATCGCATGTTCGGCCTGCGCTCGGATGTGCGCGATTCGGTCGGTCATTCGGGCGGCATGGTACGGGTACGGGTCAGCTCGTATAGCGCGACGGTGGCTGCCATCGCCGCATTGAGTGAGTCGGTGGCGATCGGGATGTGGGCGACGATGTCCGCGCCGGCAACGACCTCGTCCGGTAGGCCGTCCCGCTCTGAGCCGACAGGAGCGTCATGTCTTTGGCGATGGCGTTGACATATGCGGGACTTGATCGCCAAAGTTCATCGAGAGGCACCCCGGCGCGGGCCACGAGCGCGATCTTGAGCCCCGGGAGCTCGGTCAACAGCGGCCCGCGCCAGTGGGCACAGCGAAGATCGCGCCCATGCTCGCCCGGACCGCCTTGGGGCTGTAAGGGTCCGCGGTGCCCGGCCCGAGCGCCACCGACGACGCCCCGAACGCCTGCGCCGAGCGCAGCACCGCCCCGACGTTGCCGGGGTCGTGGACGCCGTGGAGGTACACGCACAGCGGCCCGACCGGCGCCGGCGCCCACCGCTCCTCGTACACCGCGAGCGTGCGTGTTCCCGAGCCGAGGCCAGACGCCGCAGCGAGCAGCGCGGGCTCCACCTCGACCCCCTCGAGGCCGCTGCCCGCGGCCGCATAGCGCTCGATGGCGACCCAGCCGGCCGCGTCCGCCGACATCAATAAATCCTCACCCTCCGCCACGAACTGCCCGGCGCGCTCGCGCCAGCGGCGGCGCTGGCGGAGCTTGCGGATCTCCTTGAGCTTCTGGTTGTGAGGGCTTGTGATCATAAAAAAAGGCGCCGTCCTGAAGGAGCGGCGCCCGGGTGGCGGTGCTGGTGTGGTCGGCGTCTCGTCAGCCGGCCGCTGCCAGCGCCTCGCGGGCGCGGTCGGCAAAACGTCGGAAGGTGTCGGCGTCGCGGACGGCGATGTCCGCGAGGATCTTGCGGTCGAGCTCCACGCCGGCGAGCTGCAGGCCGTGGATGAACTGCGAGTAGGACATGTCGTTCTGTCGCGCGGCGGCGTTGATGCGGGTGATCCACAGCCGCCGGAAGTCGCGCTTGCGGTTGCGCCGGTCGCGGTAGCGGTACTGGTCGGCCTTGAGCAGCGCCTCCTTGGCCACCCGATAGTGCCGGCTGGCGTCGCCCCGGAACCCCTTGGTCAGCGCGAGCGTCGAGCGCCGCTTCTTGCGCGCGTGGACTGACCGCTTGACGCGCGTCATCCGCGTTGCCTCCGCTTGACGCCGAGCAGTGTCTTCACACGCGGCTCATCGTGCGGACTGATGTCCGACGGCTCTCGACTCCGCCGCTTCCGCTTCGGCGACTTCTTCTCGAGGATGTGGCTCGAGAACGCGCGGCGGCCGAGCACCTTGCCGGTGGCGGTCACCTTGAAGCGCTTCTTGGCGCCGGAATGGGTCTTCATCTTCGGCATCGCGAGTGCGACTAGTAAAGCAGAGCGCCTTAGCGTTGCGCACCTGGCGCAATGCGGCGAGCGCCGGATCTGGCGAGCGCGGTGCGGGGTCAGGCGGCCGTGGAGCGCTCGGCTTCGAGCGCCTGGGGCTGCTCGCCGTTCGCGGACTCGGCTTCGCCCTCGGACTCGCTGCTTGCCGACGGGGCCTCGGCCTCGCCGTTTGCCGACTCGAGCTCGGGCGCGCCGTTCGTGGACTCGGCCTCGGGCTCAGCAGCCGGCTTCTCCTGCTTGCCGTCGGCGGCCTTGTCCTTCTCCCCGGCGAGCACCGCCTTGGACGGCGCGAGCAGCATCGTCATGTTGCGCCCGTCCTGGACCGGCGACTGCTCGATGACCGCGATCTCCGACAGTTCGCCGGCGAGACGATCGAGGAGCGCGGTGCCGCGCTCGGGATGCGTGACCTCGCGCCCGCGGAACATGATCGTGATCTTGACCTTGTCCTTGTGCTTGAGAAAACGCGACACGTGGCCCTTCTTCGTGTCGTAGTCGTTCTGGGCGATCTTCGGGCGGAACTTGATCTCGCGGACGGTGATCTGCTGCTGGTGCCGGCGCGCCGCCTTCTGCTTCTGCGCCTGCTCGTACTTGTACTTGGAGTAGTCGAGCACGCGGCAGACCGGCGGGCGCGCCTCAGGGGCGACCTCGACCAGGTCCAGATCGCGGTCCTGCGCATACGCGAGCGCCTCGGCCGTCTTCACGATCCCGATCTGCGTCGCCGTCGGCGCCGATCAGACGCACTTCGGGCACGCGAATCCGGTCGTTGATCCGAGTCTGGTCCCGCTCGGGCGGGCGCCGGTCGAACTTTCGGGGGACCGGCACTAGCTGCGATGAGAGGGGAACGTCAAGCGGTGACGGGCCCTATGAGATGTTGCGTATGGATCAACGGTTCGAGTATAGCGGCGGTTCTGGGGGTCTGGAGGGGATTATTCGTCGACGGACGCAACGGTGGAGCGACGCTCGACCGCTTCCCGGAGCCGCTCGACGAACTCCTCGACTCCGACCGAACCCTCGTCCCCGCGGCGGTGCTCGCGGACCGCGACCTGCTGCGCCTCCTGCTCGCGGTCCCCGACGACCAGCATGTACGGAATCTTGCGCAGCTCGGCGTCACGGATCTTGCGTCCGACCGACTCCGTGCGCTCGTCGAGCTCGACCCTGACGCCGGCGGCGTCGAGTTGATCCCGTACGGTCGCGGGCGTAGTCGAGGTGCCGGTCCGCGATCGGGAGGACGATCGCCTGCACGGGCGTCAGCCACACGGGCAGCTCGCCGCCGTAGTGCTCGATCAGGATCGCGATGAACCGCTCGTACGATCCCATCAGCGCGCGATGGATCATCACCGGCTGATGCTCGGCGTTGTCCGCGCCGGTGTAGCGTGAGCCCGAACCGCATCGGCATGTTGTAGTCGAGCTGGACCGTGCCGATCTGCCACGAGCGTCCGAGCGAATCGGTCATGTGCAGATCGATCTTCGGCCCGTAGAAGGAGCCGTCGCCCGGATGGATGTCGTAGGCCAGGCCCTTGCGCTCGAGAACCTGGATCAGGTGGCTCTCGGCGTGGTCCCACTGCTCGTCCGAGCCGAGCCGCTCGTCGGGGCGCGTGGAGAGCTCGAGGCGGACGTCGAATCCGAAGATCTCGTACGTGTCGAACGCGAAGTCGAGGCACGCCGCGAGCTCGTCCTGGACCTGGTCCTCGGCGCAGAAGATATGGCCATCGTCCTGCGCGAAGGTCCGCGTCCGCAGCAGCCCGTGGAGCGCGCCGCTCAGCTCGTTGCGGTGGAGCAGGCCTGGCTCCGAGTAGCGCAACGGCAGCTCCCGGTAGGAGTGCGGTTGCAGCGAGTACAGCTGGCAGTGGCCCGGACAGTTCATCGGCTTCAGCCCCATCGGCGTGTCGGCCGACTCGGTGATGAACATGTGCTCCTGGTACTTGTCCCAGTGCCCCGAGGTCTTCCACAGCGAGCTGTCGTACAGCTGCGGGGTCTTGACCTCGGTGTAGCCCCGCGGCCCGCCCATCTCGCGGCTGAGCGAGACCAGCGAGTTGAACACCTGCAGTTCCGGGCGGGAACCAGAACGTCATCCCGGGCGCGACGTCGGAGAAGTTGAACAGGCCAAGCTGCGGTCCGAGCTTGCGGTGGTCGCGCGCGCGGGCCTGCTCGAGCGCGCTCGAGGTAGTCGTCGAGGTCCTTCTGGGAGAAGAACGCGGTCCCGTAGATCCGCGTGAGCATCGGCTTGGTCGAATCGCCGCGCCAATACGCGCCGGCAACCGACTGGAGCTTGAACGCCTTGATCCGCTTCGTCGACGGAGCGTGCGGACCGCGGCACAGGTCGGTGAACGGACCGTTGGTGTAGAGCGAGACGGTCGGAACGCCGTCCTTCTCGATCAGATCCTCGATCAGCTCGGCCTTGTAGTCCTGGGCCTCCCGGAGGAAGCGGTCGAGCGCCATCACTGGCCGGCACGTCCTCGCGCACGAACGGCTCGTCGGCCGCGATGTGCTCCCGCATCTTCGCCTCGATCCGCTCGAAGTCGGCCTCGGACACCGAAACGCCCTCCGGGAAGTCGAAGTCGTAGTAGAAGCCGTTCTCGATCGGCGGTCCGATCGAGATCTTCACGCCCGGGTAGAGCTCGGTCACCGCCGCCGCCAGCACGTGGGCCGCGTCGTGGCGGATCAGGCTGAGCGCCTCGTCGCCGCTCCGGTCGGTCAGGATCTCGAGCCTTGACGGGCCGGCGCCGTTGCTGTTCGGCAGCGGGCGAGACAGGTCCCGGAGCTCTCCGTTGACCTTGACGGCAAGCGCCGCCTTGGCCAGACCCGATCCGATCGCGGCAGCCGCATCGGCCCCGGTGGCGCCATCGGGAAGCGTCAGCCTGTTGCCGTCTGGGAGCTCGACCTCCATTTGAGATCGGATGCTAGTGGGCTTGTCCGTGAGTCGTGCGGCACCGAGAGTGGTCACTGGCGGATGCTGCGCGAGGAGTCCGGACCCGACGTGTGGCAGCGCCACATGAGGGTCCGAGGACAAAGCGTGGCGCCGCCGGGGGCCACTCGAATGCCGTCGGACTTGGGGACGGCTCCACGAGTGCGGCCGGCGCCTCGGACGGTTAGCCGCGGTTCACCCGGAACGTGAACCGGCCGACAATCTGCGGGAGCGGGAGGATCGCCGGACACGCCTTGCCGATCGGGCAGGGCTCGATCAGCGTGTTCCAGACCTCACCGCGGAACGTGCCCGAGCACCAGCGGCGGCCGCCGGTCGGGGCTAGCCTGACGCGGACCGTCGCGCCGGTCGCCGACGGTGGCGCAACCGCCGACACGCTCGACTGGCACTTGCCCCGCGCCTTGACGCTCGCGGCGATCCGATAGATGCCTTGGCCCGAGCCGATCGTGCCGGTCCCGATCTCCGCCTTGAAGCTGACCACGAAACGGCTCCTCGGCGACCCCGACCCAGGCTTCACGGACACGTGAACCGTCGGCAGCCCGAACGGCTCGATGGCTTCCGCCACCGTCGGAATCGCCGCGATCCCGAGGAGCGCGAGCAGCGCCGCGGCCCTCCAACTCATCTCGGCGGCGAGTCTACCCGGCACCCAGGTACATTTATGACCCCCCGGGCGATTAGCTCAGCTGGGAGAGCGCCGTCTCGACAAGGCGGAGGTCGCTGGTTCGAGCCCAGCATCGCCCATTATCATCACGTTGTTTCCCGGGGATTCGTCGGGTGGGGTCGGTTCCGGCTTCTGGAGAGTGCGCACAGATTGCGCACACCTCAGTTCGCTGCGGGCGTCCCGGATGGCGTCCGCGGCTGGGATCCGAGGCGCACGGGTAGGTCGCCGGTCACCCCCCGCCGCCTTGGCCGCGGGCTGGTAGATGCGCCGGCCCCAGCCGGACATCAACGGTCGCGATTCCGCACCCGCGCGGGCCAGCGCGCGTCAGCAAATCTCCGCCCGTGCGGCAGGTGTGGTCGCGTCGTCCTGGGGCTCGTCGAAGAGGACGCGCGTGAGGACGCCCGCCATTGACAATCAGCATCAGTGTGATATCATATTGATAGGTGATCGGGTGGCCGACACCACAGCCCACAGGAGGCATCCCGATGAAAGCACCCAACCACAACACCGCTCCGAAAGGTCTGCGCGGGTGGTGGCTAACCCCTCCGCGGCCCGGCATGCAACGCCTGATCGCGCCGTGGGAGTACCGCCACGTCCGCGGCTTCGGGGTCACGCGTATTTTCGGTGGCAGTGTCGCGGGCGCCGCGGCCGTCGTGTGCCTCGCGTACGGCGTCTACGGATGGGCATCCTTCTTCCTGGTTCTCGGGGCGCTGAATCTCGCGGGTGGCTACTGGTACATCACTATCGCTCGCTCCGCACCCGCCCCAGGCTGAGCCCGCGCGCTCCGTCTCGATGCGTGGACGCGGAGCTCTCGGGGCGACTGCAGCGAAAGCGAAGCACGTCCGGCGATTCGAGATGTCGCCATCAGGCTGCCGGACCGCGTCGCGCGCGCTCATCCCATCCGGGTGATGCCCTCGCCAGCCGCGTCGGTGAACCTGACCCGAAGGGATCCCGCAGAGGGATGTCCGGCAACGCTTATGGAGGGCAGACCGATGAACGACGCCGCTGTGGACGAGCTCGGGCCCGTTGACTATCTGGTCGTCGAGTTTCCGGCCGACAAGGCCGATTTCTCGGGTGCGATGGCCGAGGAGCTATCCGCCCTAGTCAGGCGCGGAGCGGTTCGCGTGCTCGACCTGCTGATTCTCAAAAAGGACCTCGACGGGTCGGTGGAGGGCTTTGAGTCCCATGACTTCGGCGACAGCGATCTTGGCGAGTTGCTCGAGCTGGAGACGGAGCTCGCGCTGCTGCTCGCCGCGGAGGACGTCGAGGCCATCGGGGCCGCGATGGCGCCCGGGTCTGTCGCGGCAGTGCTGATTTGGGAGAACGTCTGGGCCGCCCCGTTCGGCGCCGCCGTGCGGCACTCGGGCGGCGAGTTGGTGGCCAGCGGCCGGATCCCGATCCAGGCCATAGCGGCCGCGGTCGAGGCGCATGAGGCAGCGATGAAGGAAGGAGTCTGAGATGTTGGGTCGAGGTCGACGGAGTGGAGGGGGACTGCTTGGAGGGCGCCCGGTTGCGCGGACTGCTGCGGTGGCCGGCACGGCTGCGGTCGCGGTCCGGGGCGTCCGGCGCCGCGGTGATCGGCGCGATGATCGGCGCGATGATCGTGGGGACCGGCGCGAGGATCGTCGGGACCGACGGTAGGGGCATCCTGCGCTCGTTCGCCACGGAGGGCGACTTGATCGACGCCCAAACCAGCACGTTTCCGCGGAACGCGTAACCGTTGCATTGCACGTTTCGCGGAAAACGTCCGCGCCGCGCGGTCCCGCGTCTGGAAGCCGCGATGGATCAGGGCTATCCTTCAGGATCGTGATTCGAGTTACGCGCACGTCCTGGTGGTGGTCGCTCAAGTAAGGGCGGCCTCTGCTATGCGTGTGAAACGGGCCGCCTCCGGGCGGTCCATCTCGTTTCTGGAGGGGTGTCGCCGCCTGGAGGCCTGATTCCAGGAGGTTTGTTCGATGATGTTCATCCCTACACCGGTCGACAACTCGCCCGATGCCGCTCAGTTGCGAAGCCGGCAACTGGAGATGGATCTGCAGCGGGACCCTCGCCGGTTCCGCGTCCTGACCGGCGATCGCCCAACTGGGCCGCTGCACGTCGGCCATCTATTCGGGACGCTCGCCAACCGGGTTCGCCTGCAGGACCTCGGCGTCGACGTCATGGTGCTGATCGCCGACTACCAGACGATCACCGATCGCGAGTCGCCGGCAAGCTTGCCGGCCGACGTGCTTGGCCTGGTCGCCGACTACCTCGCTGTGGGGATCGACCCTGAGCGGGCGACGATCTTTGCCCACAGTCACGTCGAGCAGCTCAACCAGCTGATGCTGCCGTTCCTCAGCCTGGTGAGCGTTGCCGAGGTCGCCCGCAACCCGACGGTCAAAGACGAGTTCGCGTCGGTCGGTGGAGCGGCGATGAGTGCGCTCATGTTCACCTATCCGGTCCACCAGGCGGCCGACATCCTGTTCTGTCGCGCCAACCTGGTCCCGGTGGGCTCAGATCAGCTTCCCCATATCGAGCTGACCCGGACGATCGCGCGACGGTTCAACGGCCGCTACTCACCCGAGCGCGCCTACTTCCCAGAGCCGGACGGGCTGCTCAGCGAGGCGCCGCTGATCCTCGGCACGGATGGGGCAAAGATGAGCAAGAGCCGCGCCAACGCGATCGCACTGGCGGCGAGCGAGGACGAGACGGCCGAGCTGATCCGAAAAGCCAAGACCGACTCCGAGCGCGAGATCACGTATGCGCCAGATCATCGTCCCGAGGTCTCGAACCTCGTTTTGCTTGCCGCGCTCTGTCTCGAGCGGTCTCCCGACGACGTCGCGTCCGAACTCGGAGGTGCCGGCTCCGCGGGACTCAAGCGTCTGCTGACCGATGCGCTCAACGAGCGGCTGCGGCCGCTCCGGCAGCGACGCCGGGACCTCGCCGCGGACCCTGCCTACCTACAGAGCGTCTTGACCGCAGGCACCAACCGGGCGCGCGACATCGCCGAGGCGACACTCAGCGATGTTCGCGGCCTGATGCACAACGCGTACTGATCGAGCCTTCGGGTCTGGTCACTGTGATGCCCTGAGGAATGTTTCGACATCGCCGGCGAACTCAGCGTGGCGCTGAAACAGGAACCCGTGTGCCGAATCCGGGTAAATCTTCACCTGACCACGCTCTGTCTGGCGGACGACACGAGGACCAGCCGGCGGACCACTGCCGGCCGGATCAGCGCGATAGGCGAACTTCTCGCCCACCAGGCGGGACAACAGGAGCACCGAGCTGAGTGGCCGGTAGTTCGCAGGCGCCATCCGCGCACACCTCGATCTCAGGGTCGACGGCGATCCACCCGCGCATGACCAGCGCCGCGTAGATGCGGCAACCCAGACACAGGCCGAGCGCCGACTCGAGCCACATCAGCGTCAGGCAGATGAGGCAGATCGTTCGCGGGAGGTAGCCCCGGATGCCGCTGTTGGTGATGACGGTCATCGCGAGGGCCATCGTCAGCCCGAGTGTCCAGGCGAAGCGCTTGGGCTTGGCGGAGACCCACTCGGGCGGCTGGCCGAGCGTCATCGCCCGCGCGATCACGCCGATCGGGCTGTAGCGGATTCCGGCCGTCACCCGGATGAGGAACTCGACGAAGAACAGGCTGGCGACCGCCTGGAGCGGCACGTATTGCTTCGCGAAGTACGCGTAGCTGAACGCGACGGCGCCCATCACCATCGTCAGCCCGGCTGCCGCGCGCACCACCCGCTCGTCGACCATGCGCGACCGGGTCGTCGCGGCCGCCAATTGCTGCTGCCCCACCGTCTCGTTGTCACGCATGTGCAAGCCCCCTTGCGTTTACCGCCCTCCGGCGTCGCGATGCTGAGCGTAGGGCAGCGTCTCGAGTTCGTCTTCGGTGTCGATACGGATCCCGATACGGATTCGGTTCGCGCTCGCTGGCCCACCGACCCGGATCGGCTTGCGCGGACATGGGATCGTGCTACGATATCGTGGAACGATATGTGGCACCACCAGGTCGGCTTCCGTGTGCCACTGATGTCAACGTCTTCTCGGCAGGCGACCGGCCGTCCTGCGAGAGGAGGAACAAGATGAGTCACCACGCCCCCACTCTGGCGGACGGGCCCGTCCAGCCCGAGATCCCACGGTCACGGTTTGCTCTCGGCATGGCTCGCTACCCAGACGACCTCGAGGAACTGCGCCTCGGTCGATTCAGTGACGGTCTCAGCACGCTGCCACCGCCCGAGACGCGGTTGCACCGCGGGCGGTTCAGCCAGGGCCAGGAAGGGTTCGACGACGAGGACCCCGAGAAACACACTCGCCGGCGCTTCAGCGAAGGTCAGGAGACGGGACCGTCGACCGGGTGAATCCGACCGGGGGTCGACCCCGACCCCGTGGAGACTGCCTCTGACGGTCGAGTATCGTAGTGCGATATGGCGCTCAGCCAGGCAGACTTCACGCGGCTGTTGCGCCTGCGCACAGGCTTACGTCGCTTCCTGCGCTGGAGCGAGCAGCAAGCCAAGGCCGCCGGGCTGACCCCCGCCAAGCACCAGTTGCTGCTTGCCGTCCGGGGACATCCAGACCCGTCGGGGCCGACCGTCAGCGAAGTCGCTGACTACCTCGTCCTGCGCCACCACAGCGCGGTCGGTCTGATCGACCGCGCGGCGGCGGACGGGCTGGTGAAACGTAACCCGGACCCGCGCAGCAAAAGCGTCGTACGCATCACGCTCACCTCGGACGGTGCCGGCAAGCTCGACCTGCTCTCCGAAGCCCACCTGGAGGAGCTCGCCCATCTCGCTCCGAGAATGCAGGCCCTCTGGCGTGCGCTCGAGAAGGTCGACGGCCGAGCCACCGACGCCTCCGTCGCGAGATCGTAGGACCCGGGTCGCGGCTCGATCCGGGGCCGGGGCACGATCTACATGCCTGGATCGAACCGGTCCGCGGTCACCACCCGACCGGACGAGCCGAGCACCGACTACCCGAACGTGAACACGTACGCCTCGGCGCCCGGCTCGAGGAACGTGATCTCGAGCGTCCGCTCGCGGACCCCGTCGTGCACGCGCACGAGCTGGTACAGGCGCCCATCCCCGAGCAGGCCGTTGCCGTCCTCGTCGACGTCCACGCCGTGCGACTGGCCGGGGGCTTCGCCGTCGAGGAGCACGCGGAACGGAATCGGACCGCGCGCTCCCGGGGACAGCACTAGGTGCGCGTCGCGCGCCTCGAACCGGCATGCGATGCTGCCGCCGGCCTGGTCGAGCACGACGTTCTCGCGCCGGATCGTCCACTCGCCGGCGAGGGCCCAATGATTGGAGCGCAGGCGCTCGGGCAACCCGTAGCTGCGTCGCTCGTCGAACGCGGCGTCGCCCGCCGAGGCGAAGTGCTCGCTGCGCCCATAGCCCACATAAGTCTCTGGCGTACGCAGATGGTCCCAGTCGGCCTCGGCCTCCACCCCGACCCCCTCGACGGACGCGAGATCGCGCTCGACTCCCAGCAGCCGCTGGATGACGCGCTCGGATTGCTCGTAGCGGCCTTCGCCGAAGTGGTGGTCGCGAATGATTCCCTCCGCGTCGACGAAGTACAGCGCCGGCCAGTAGTGGTTGTCGAAGGCGCTCCAGATCGCGTACTCGTTGTCGACCGCGACCGGGTAGTCGATCGCTCGCTCGTTGGTCGCCGTGCGCACGCGGTCGATCTCGTGCTCGAACGAGAACTCCGGTGTGTGGACTCCGATCACGATCAGGCCGTCTTCGCGATATGCCTGCGACCACGCACGGACGTACGGCTCCGTACGAAGCCAGTTGATGCACGTGAACGTCCAGAAGTCCACGACCACGGCGTGCCCGCGAAGGCCCGCGGATCCGAGCGGCTCGGAGTTGAGCCACGCGGTCGCCCCGGCGAGCGGTGGCATGTGTCGATGCCGCTCGAACACGGTCATCTAGCCGAGAGGACTGGATGCGGGAGGGAGAGTACTGGATGCGGGAGGGTTGCCCATCGAGCGAAGCCTGATCGTCTCAGTCCCACGTGGCGCCCGTGAGCGACCCTGGTCTGCTCCCTGGTCACCCGCCACGACCGGCCCCGGCATCCGGCGGCGCGGCGTGGCTACCGCGGCGGGACCTGGTTGTTGACCTGGGGCCCGTGGTAGAGGTGGTCGTGATCCTTGCAGGACGCGGTCGGGAAGAAGAACTGAACGCTGTCGCTCCGCACGCCGTTGTAGCTCGCGAACAGCGTTACATGGCCGTGGGTGCCGACATGGCACCGCGGGTCGGTGCTGCTTCGGACCCGGACGTTGATCTTCATGACGTTCCCCGGAAAGCCCCACATCACCGCGGTGTGCGAGTGGTAGACCATGTGGTGCTCGACCGTCATGATGATGAGCCGGTCGCGCTGGTGGCGGACACGGTCGACCTGGCAGAGGATCCCGGAGACGGTGTTGGCGTCGAGGTTGATCTGTCCGTGGCCGCGGGCGTAGCTGCCGCTCGCGCCGCTGATCGGCGAGCCCGTGTGGAACCCCCAGGGCGGGATCCCCTGCACGATCGGGACCTGCGCGCAGTACTGGACTTGACCCCCGGCAGCCGAGCCCGCCATGCCGAGCAGCGCCGGCAAAGACGCCGATACCAGAACTGCGAATCCGACGCGCACACTGACGGGTTTCCCGCGCATGCGGGGCCGACTATAGCCTCACGAACTTCAAGCGGCGCGCGAACCTGCCCTGACCGAGGCCCCGGGCGCGGGCAGTACCGTCCGCACCAAGCCGGTGACTACGTCGTAGACGTGTCCGGAAACGGTCACACGCGGGGAGACCGCCGGCGCCGAGCGGAGGCGCTCCACGTCAGCGGCGACCGTCGCGGCGGGATCGAGGACGGCGTGGTCGCGCAGCGTCGACTCGTCGACGCCGATCCGCTCTGCGTAGCGCCGACGGAACGCATCGTCGGCAAGCGCGCCGGTTCCGCACTGCGTGTGGTGGATCACGGCGACCTCGAACAGTGGGCCGTCGGGCAGGACGGTCTCGGCGATCTGGCCGATGAATGCCACATCGTTGATGACCTCTCGGGTGACGCGCCCGCCCACGTTGCGGACCACCATCGCATCGCTGAGGCCGAGGCCGAGGAAGTGCGCTGGATCGACCCTCGGGTCGAGGCACGTGATCACGAACAAGCCGAGGTTCGGGAACACGACCGCGCCCTCGTGGCCACCGGCGGCGGCAAAGGCGACATTGCGCGCAAGCGCGGACTCGATGTTCGGCGCGTCGGGCTGGTCAGGGCTGGCCAGCTCAAAACCGGTGGCCTGCGCGATCCCGGAGCCTCCGTCGGACTCGAGCGTCGTGAGCTTGTGATCGGTCATGGTGTCGCGTCTCCTATCGCTTTGAACGAGCCCGGCTTTGCGTCAGCCGAACGTAGTAGACGTGTTTATAAAGTAAAGAGACAAATAAATCAAGTAGACGGTGCCTTCCGCGGGAACTTCGGTCGGTGACGTTCCCGCGGAGACGCCGGACGTCAGGCCGGGATGCTGCCGTGCGCGATCCCGAGGTCTCGGAGCTCCTCCTCGGGGGGGATCCCGCCCGTCTCCGAGATCAGATCGATCAGCTCCTCGAAGTAGTGCTCGAAGCCGCCCGGGGTGACGAGCACGAACGACCTCGCCTGCCCGGGACTGGTGTTGGCGAACGTGTGCGGCGTGCCGCGAGGCACGAACGCCACCGTCCCGGGGCCGGCCTCGTACGCTTGCTCGCCCACGCGGAACGCGAGCGTGCCCTCGACCACGTAGAACGTCTCGTCGAAGTCGGGGTGCATGTGGAGCGCCGGACCCGGGTAGCCGCCGGGCACGACCTGCTCGACGATGCCGAGTGAGCCGCCGGTTTCCTCGGCGTGGAGGCGGACCGTGATCGAGGCGCCGAGGACTGCCTTCGTGATTGCCTCGTCGACCGGCTGGACGACCGGGCGGGTGTCGGGTGTGTTGAGATTGGTCATGCCGAGGATCGTCGACGCTCCTCGGGCGGCGTGCAATCCCAGGAATCGAGGGATTGTCGGCCGCTTCGGCGCTGCGACAATGGGGTCCCGTGCTCCCGCGAGCCAAGGATTACCAGCGCGTCACCAGAAGGATCGAGGCCGTTCTCGGTCCGGCGTCGGCCGGCCCTGACGGAGCGATTGAGACAATCCTGAACGCGTCCGCGGACCTGCTCGGGCTCACGGGATCGTGCTGGCATCACACGGACCCCAGCTCGGGGCTGCCGATCACGAGTTCGATGCTCGGCGAGCCGCCGGGCAGCCTCGAGGAGTCGCTCATCTACGAGTTCCGCCGTCCGGATGTCAACCGGTTCGATGAGCTGCGGTCGCGGCGCGCGCCGGTCGCGGCGATCTCAACTGAGACCGGCGGGGAGCTCGCTGCGAGTCTCCGGTTCCGCGAAATGATCGAGCCCACGGGAACGGCGGACGAGCTTCGCGTGGCGTTCGTCGATCCGTTCGGCTTCTGGGCCGCGCTCGCGATGTTCACCAACCGGAGAGTCACCGCTGAGGATCTGAAGTTCGTCGCGGAGCTGCTTCCGCTGACCACGCCGGTGCTGCGCTCGGCGGCCGCAGCTCGATCGCTCGAGAGCGTCTCGCCGGCCGCGGCGCCCGACGATCACGCGGGTCCGTCGGTGCTGATCCTGGACCGGGATGACCGGATCGTTACCGCCGACGCTACCGCGCGGCGGCGGCTCGCGATGGTGCCCGAGCCGCGTCAGGTGAAGCTGCCCGGGATGATCTCGTTCGTGTCCGCACAGGCGCGGTGGGGAACCGATGGGCGATCGTCCACCGCGCGGATGCGGACCGATGACGGCCGGTGGTTCCTGGTCGACGCGTCGTTGCTCGACGGCGCCGGCGACGGCGACGTGGCGGTCGTGATCCAGCCGGCCCCGGCGCCGAGCGTCCTGGACAGCGCTCTGCGTGCGCTCGGGCTCAGCGCCCGCGAGCGCGAAGTCACGGGCCTGGTCCTCCGGGGTCACTCCGCGAAGGCGATCGCCGCAGCGCTTACGATCTCGCCGTGGACTGTTCAAGACCACATCAAGGCGATCTACGAGAAGACCGGCGTGCGTAGCCGACCGGAGCTCGTCTCGCTCGTCCCAGGGACTTCGGGCTCGGCCTGACGAGAGTCGCGCGCATGATCCGCAGCCCGTTTCCCGACGTCGAGATTCCGGACGTGCCGTTCACCGACTTCGTCCTCGCTCGGGCCGGCGAGCGCGGCGACAAGCCGGCGTTGATCGAGGCGACGACGGGCCGGACGATCACGTATGCCGAACTGATCGAATCCGTCCGAGGCCTCGCCGCCGGCCTGGCGGCCCGTGGCTTCGGCAAGGGCGACGTATTCGCACACTACGCCCCGAACCTGCCCGAGTACGCGGTCGCCTTCCACGGCGTCGCGGCCGCCGGCGGCGTGAACACGACGGCCAACCCGCTGCTGACCGTTGAAGAGCTCTCCTCCCAGCTGACCGACTCCCGCGCGCGGCTGCTGGTGACGGTGCCCGAGCTGCTCGAGAAGGCAACTGCGGCGGCGCACCGTTCCGGCGTCGAGGAGGTCTTCGTGTACGGCGAGTCCGACGGCGCCGCGTCGTTCGCGTCGCTGCTCGAGCCGGGCGGCGACCCGCCGGACGTCGCGATCGACCCGGCGAGCGACTTGATCGCGCTGCCCTACTCGAGCGGCACGACCGGGCTGCACAAGGGCGTGATGCTGACGCACCGGAACCTCGTCGCAAACATCTGCCAGTGCACCCACCCGGACGCGTCGGACAAGACGGAGGCCGAGTTCACGCAAGAGCGCGCGATCGCCACGCTGCCGTTCTTCCACATCTACGGGCTGGTCGTGATCATGAACATCCCGCTGTTCCGCGGCGCGACGATCGTGACCATGCCGCGGTTCGAGCTTGCCGCGTTCCTCGCGCGCGCTCCAGGAGTACCGGATCACCCGGGCCTGGGTGGTGCCGCCGATCGTGCTCGCGCTGGCCAAGCATCCGCTCGTCGACGAGTTCGACCTCTCGAGCCTCGAGTTCGTGAATTCGGGCGCGGCCCCGCTGTCGGCGCAAGCTCGAGGTCGCATGCGGCGAGCGGCTCGGCTGCCTGATGCAGCAGGGCTACGGCTTGACCGAGACGAGTCCGGTCACTCACTGGGTGACCGACAAGCTCGCCGGAACGATGCCGGGCTCGATCGGGCCCGCGGTGCCGAACACCGAGTGCCGGATCGTCGACGTCGTCACCGACGAAGACGTCCCGACCGGCGAGCCCGGCGAGCTCTGCATCCGCGGCCCGCAGGTGATGCTGGGATACCTCAACAACCCGCAGGCGACCGAGCACGCGATCGATGCCGACGGGTGGTTCCACACCGGCGACGTCGCCCGGCTCGACGAGGACGGCTCGCTGTGGATCGTCGACCGGATCAAGGAGCTGATCAAGTACAAGGGCTACCAGATCGCGCCCGCCGAGCTCGAGGCCCTCCTCCTCACGCATCCTGCGATCTCCGACGTTGCCGTGATCCCGCTGCGCGACGAGGAGGCGGGCGAGATCCCGAAGGCATTCGTGGTCACGAGCGAGTCGATCACCGCCGACGAGGTGATCCAGTTCGTGTCAGAACGCGTGGCCCCGTACAAGAAGGTGCGCGCGGTCGAGATCGTCGACGACATTCCGAAGTCGCCGTCGGGCAAGATCCTCCGCCGCGTGCTGATCGACCGCGAGCGCGAGCGGGCCGCCGCGATGTCGGAGTAGCGAGGGCCTTTGAAGGCGATCCAGTTCGCGGAGTTCGGCGGCCCGGAGGTGCTCGAGCTCGTCGAGCTCCCCGATCCCCACCCGGCGGCCGGCCAGATTCGCCTGGCGGTGCGCGCGGCGGGCGTGAACCCGATCGACTGGAAAGTACGGAGCGGCGCGATGGGAGGCGAACTTCCGCAAACGACCGGCCGGGAGGTCGCGGGCGTCGTCGACCAGCTCGGCGACGGCGTCACCGACGTGGCGGTCGGGGATGAGGTGTTCGGGTTCGCGGCCGGCGGCGCCGGCGCCGCGGAGCTGGCGCTGTCCGCCGACTATGCGCCGATCCCGCCGGCGCTCGACTTCGCCGCTGCGGCCGCGCTGCCGGTCGCGGTCGAGACCGCGGTCCGCACGCTCGATCTGCTCGGCGTCGGCGAGGGCGACACGTTGATCGTCAACGGCGCGGCCGGCGGTGTCGGCAGCTCCGCCGTGCAGATCGCGCGTGCGCGCGGCGCGCGGGTGATCGGGACCGCGAGCCCGGCCAACCACGACTATCTGCGATCGCTCGGCGCCGAGCCGACCACCTACGGCGAGGGACTCGCGCAGCGGCTTCGCGAGCTCGCGCCCGACGGCGTCGACGCCGCCCTCGACGCCGCGAGCCGCGGCGCGCTCCCGGCGCTCGTGGAACTTGCGGGCGCGCCCGAGCGCGTGATCGCGATCGCCGACTACGCCGGCGCTCAGGCGACGGGCGCGCGCTTCAGCGGCGGCCCCGGCACGGCACGTGCCGTCCATGCGCTCACGGACATCGGCGAGCTGATCGAGTCCGGCCAGTTCTCGCTCACGGTCGCGCAGACGTTCCCGCTCGCCGAGATCGGCGAGGCCCACCGGCTGAGCGAGACCGGCCACGTCCGTGGCAAGCTCGTGCTGCTGGTCGGCTGAGACGCTCGGTCTCCCGCTCAGCGCAGGATCGGTTGCGGTCCAGGCTTAGCGCAGCGGGAGTTGCTGCACCGCCCACGCGTTGCCGTCCGGATCGCTGAAGAACACGAACGATCCCCAAGGGAAGTCCTGGACCCCGCTCACCTCCACGCCGCGCTCCACGAGCTCGGCACGCGCCTGCTTGACGTCCTCGACGACGAGCTGAAGTCCCTTCACCGAGCCGGGTTCGGCATCCGTGATGCCCTTCCCGAAGGTGATCGAGCAGGCCGATCCGGGAGGCGTCAGCTGTATGAATCGGATCTCTTCGCTGACCGTGTGGTCGTGGTCCGCGTTGAATCCGACTTGGTCCACGTAGAACGACTTCGCGCGCTCGACGTCGGACACGGGGACCGCGACGAGCTCGAGCTTCCAGTCCACGAGAATCTCCTTTCGATGGTGAGGGTGCGGGCGGTTCGGTGGCGGCGGAACCGGCCACTGAGGACGGTACGCCCGATCGAGGTCCGTTTTGGTCCGCGGTGCCGAGCGCGGACGCCCTAGGCCGCGGCTTCCACGAACGCCCTGAGCGCCTCGTCGGCGGCCCCGACGATGGGCGCTCCGTGCGCCAGGAGCAGCACGTCGAAATCGAGGTCGAGCAGCGCCCGGTAGGCGTCGCGGAGCTGCTGCTTGGTCTGCTCGGGGTCGTCCATCAGCTGGTCGGGCACGAACTGCAACTCATCGCCGGCCCCCCAACGCACGACTCCGTCCGCGCAGGCGAGCGCGCGATATCGCGGGATGTGCAACGCGGTCTCATCAGGACAGATCGCATCGACCTCGTAGACCGCGATCGCCCCCGGAAGCTCGTCGCCGAAGTCGAACGCCTCGACAGGCCCGCGCCCGTCGATCTCGTACAGCCCGTTCCGTATGCAGTGGACCGTCGTGCCGAACGCATCGTTGAGCTCCCAGGCGTCCCGATCGTGATGGCGGTTGCTCATGATCGCGTGCTCGGGAGCCCCATGCCGGTCGAACCAGCCGAGGCCCTCGGGCGGGATCATCGCGTCGATCAGGACGCGCTCGGGTTCCAGGAAGTACGAGCTTACGTCGGTGCCGATCGAACCGCGGCGCGCCGTCCAGTGCCACAGGCCGGGAACGATTTCGATCATCGGCGCTAGCGTACCCGCCGGCAACCGCCCGGTTGCCGTTGACCGGTCAACTACAATCAACTCGATGGATACACGCGCGCCGGAGCTGACCCAAGTCCCACCGGGCGCGTGCGCGCCGGTGACCGAAGACAGCGCCTCGAGCCTCGAGGGCATCGCGCTCGAAGCGTGGCGGAGCTTCCTCCAGAGCCACGCGACGATCGTGCGCATGCTCGATGCCGAGCTCATCTCCGAGCACGGCATCACGACCCGCGACTACGAGGTGCTCCTGTATCTGGCCCAGACGCCCGATCGGCGGCTGCCGATGTCAGCGCTCGCCGAGAGCACGATGCTGACCCGATCGGGGATCACCCGCCTCGTCGACGGCCTCGTCGCCGGAGGGTTCATCGAGCGGGTCTCGTGCCCGAACGACGCGCGCGTGTCGTATGCGCAACTGACCGACGAGGGCTTCGAGAAGCTCCGTCACGCCGGCTGCACCCACGTGCGCAGCATCCGCCGGCTGTTCCTCGAGCACTTCGACGCCGACGAGACCGGCCAGCTCGCCGTATTGCTCGGACGCCTCCCGGGCGCCCAGCCCGGCGGGTCCTGCACGGTCGAGTAGCTCAGCACGGCCCGTCCGACTCACCTCCGCCGCGCCCCTCACAGATATTTGCCGCCGCAACCAATTTTGTGCTAGGTTGATTGCGTAGTCAACCACCTACGAACGGAGCCCCCGTGTCTGCCACCATCTCCCTCGAGAGCATTCCCGCCGGGACGTACAGCGTCGACCCCGCGCACTCGAACGTCGGATTCGAGGTTCGCCATATGGGAATCGCCACCGTCCGCGGCGCCTTCCGCAAGTTCGAAGGCACTGTCGACGCCACCGGCGACGCGCCTGTCCTCCAGGGCACCGTCGAGGTGGCGAGCGTCGACACCAATGAACCGAACCGCGACGGTCACCTGGCCTCGGCCGAGTTCTTCGACGCGGAGAACCACCCCCAGATCAGCTTCCACTCCACCGCCGGCGCTGCGACCGACGACGGCAAGATCCGCCTGAGCGGCGAGATCACGATCAAGGGCATCACGAAGCCGATCGAGCTGACCGGCGTCGTCTCAGAGGGCGGTGCCGATCCGTGGGGCAACGAGCGCATCGGCCTCGAGCTCGAGGGCATCATCGACCGCCGCGAATTCGACCTCAAGTGGAATCAGACGCTTCCGAACGGCAACCTGCTCGTGTCCAACGAGGTCAAGCTGCTCCTGAGCGTCTCCGCCGTGAAGGCCGCCTGACCCGATGCGGCTCCTGACGATCTCGGGGAGTCTGCGCGCGGCGTCGCATAACACCGCGTTGCTGCGCGCCGCCGCCGAGCTCGCGCCGGCCGGGGTCGAGGTCCTCCAGTTCGAGGGCCTCGACCGTCTCCCCCACTACAACGAGGACTTCGACACCGACGATCCCGACCGCGAGGTGCAGCGCCTGCGCGAGCAGATCGCCGGCGCCGACGTCGTCCTGATCTCGACGCCCGAGTACAACGGCAGCATGCCGGGTCATCTCAAGGGCGCCGTCGACTGGGCCTCGCGTCCGTTCGGTCCCGGGATCATCGTTGTGGGGCAAGCCCGTGGCGGTGATCGGCGCAAGCGTCACCGACTACGGCGCCGTGTGGGCGCAGGATCATCTCCGGAAGTCGCTCGGCCTCGCCGGGTGCGCGCGTGCTCGACCTCGAGCTCGCCGTGCCGAAGGCGCCGGACCGGTTCGGGCCGGATGGCGAGCTGACCGACCCGGAGACGCGCGCGCGGCTCGCCGAGGTGCTCGAGGGGCTCGTCGCCCACTTCGAGTCGTCCGTGCAGGTGGCATAGCATGGCGACAGCGTCCGGCCAGGTTCAGACCACGTCCGCAGCGGGGATCGCCCCGGACGCCGCGCATCGGGACAGTCCGCCTGACCGTCTCCGACCTCGATCGCTCGCGCGCGTTCTACGAGCGGACGATCGGGCTGCGCGCCAGCCGAGCTCGACGACGGAACGCTCGCGCTCGGCGTCGCGGGCGAGCGTCCGCTGCTCGAGCTGCAGGGGCGACAGCTCGGCGCCGCAGCTCGAACCGGCGGGCGCCCGGTCTCTATCACCTGGCGATCCTCCTGCCGTCGCGGCTCGACCTCGCGTTCGCGCTGGCGCGCCTGGCGGAGACGCGCTGGCCGCTCGACGGTGCCTCTGACCACCTGGTCAGCGAGGCCGCTGTACCTGTCAGATCCCGACGGCAACGGGATCGAGATCTACCGCGACCGGCCACGCGCCGACTGGCCGCGCGCCGGCGACCAGCTCCAGATGTCGACGCTGGCGCTCGACCTGAACGACGTGCTCGGCGAGCTGAGAGTCGCGTCCGAACTTCAGTCGGCCGCGCCGTCGGGTACCCGGGTCGGCCACGTGCACCTTCAGGTCACCGACCTCGCTGAGGCCGAGGCGTTCTACCACGGCGTGCTCGGCTTCGACGTCATGGTCCGGCTACCCGGGAGCGCTGTTCGTCTCCGCCGGCGGCTACCACCATCACATCGGGCTCAACACTTGGCACAGCGCCGGCGCCGCGCCCGCGGCCCCCGGTTCAGTCGGCCTGCGTTCGTTCGAAGTCGAGCTACCCGGCGAGTCGGAGCTGGCGGCTCTGCTCGCGCGGGTCGACGCCGCCTCGATCCCCAGCAGCCGACAGCACGGCGGCGTCCTGGTCCGCGACCCGTTCGGTAGCGGCGTGGTTCTGACGAACACGGAACGCCGGCTAGCGCAAGACGAGCGGCCGAAACGGGCGGTTGAAGACATCGCGCCCGAACGGCTGCAGCCCGTCCGCGCCGGCGAACCCGAGATGGCCGAGGCCGTCGGCGCCGCCGCGGGTGATGCCAAGCAGGTCCTCGTAGGTCCGCAGCGCCGAATAGTGGTTGTAATCGCCGGTGCTATCGACGCTCCCGGGCTCGATGTAGCGGGGGTCGAGCAGCACGGCGCCGATGCGTCCGCCACCGGCCGCGGGATTCGGAATCGGCAGGCCGAGCTGCCCGAAGATCGGAGCCAGAAGCGGCGAGAAGCCCGGTGTCGGGTTGTCAGGACCCGGCGTCTCCCCACAGCAGGCGGTCCCGTCGTCGGTGCTCGACTCGTCGAACGTCACGACGATCATCATCTGGCCCAGGCGGTACGCGGGCGATGCCTCGAGCAGCGGGACCCAATAGGCGAGGAACTCGTCGGCGCCGTGCAGACCGCCGGCGCCGGCACCGATCTGACCGATCGTGTTCGGGCCGGCACACGTACTGTCGTGGCCGTCGTCGCACAGGTTCGGGGTGATCCAGCCGAACTTCGGCGTGGTCGAGACGTGCCGCAGGTCGTCGGCCAGGTGACCGGAGAACGTGTCGGGTAGCCGGGTGCCGTCGAATCGGGTCGGAGAACCCACCGCGACGTGGCCGAGCGGGACGACGTTGGCGTCGCACTCGGCGGCGTTGTCGATGATCGAGTGGAAGTACATGAACCCGTTGTGCCTGGTCGCGTACTGGTCGGCGGGCTCGGTGCTGGTCGCCGGCGACGCCGCATTGGTGTTGTCGGGACCGTTCAGCGGCGGATGCCCGCAGTCGAGCCCGCCGAGCGGATCGGGATGGCCGAGCTCGCGCCCGCTGGGCTGGTTACCCATATCCTCGTCGTAATCGCGCCACGCGGCAACGTCCGTGAACCGGCTCGGTGGGTACACGCAATCGAGCTGATTCCCGATCGTCTGCACGAATGACGGGTAGATGCAGCCGCGACCGTCGACCTGTCCCGGGTAAAGCTGCTGATTGGGGTCGAGGTTCCCGGGCAGCAGATCGTCGTAGCTCCCGATCAATGTGTTCAGATTCGTGCCCGGACCCAGGCAGTCCGCGCTCGTCTCTTCGGTCGGCGCCTGCCCCGAGACCTACGCGATGTAGTTGTCCAGGCTGGCGTGGCCGGTGGCGTAGTAGTTCTCGATCAGCTCGCCCTGCTTGAGCAGCGTCCCGTTCAGGAGCGTCGCCGGCGATCCTGGGCCGAACGTCGTCGAGGCGTCCTCGTTCTCGAGCTCGATCACGAAAATATGCCCGACCGCGCCCGGCGGCAGCCCCGCGCGCACCACGCCGTGGCCATTGCCGTGCTCGCCGTCGCGTGCCCGGTCGCCATGCGCCGAGGCGAGCGCGCTCACGATCGGCAGCGACGCGGCGCAAGCTATGGCGGTGCACAACGAACTATTGATCACGCGCTGCATGTCCTCGCTCCTGTTCGCGGTCGGCCGAGGCAACGTATGGCCCGCGGCTCCGCCCCCCGGTGGCTTTCTTGTGAGTCGCGCGTGAACTTCCCGTGAATCGGACGCCCCGCGACGCGGGCCCGCAGGCTCCACTCGCATCGCTACGCTACGTTCCGCGGCGACGTGGCGGAGTGGCTACGCAGCGGCCTGCAAAGCCGTCCACACCGGTTCGATTCCGGTCGTCGCCTCTGGCCGTCGAGTCGCTTGCCGGTCGCCGTGGGCGCGTGCGGGCGGTCGGCCCGGTCTGGCAGGAGCTCACGCTTGCGCCTCTGCCGTATCGTAAGCCGTGGTTCGTCAGCGCCGGCGATGGGATTCCGCTGGTGAAGGCGAACGGGTGCCGGCAGCCCGAGCCGTGGCCGGACGAGGTGCGCTACAAGCTGGCGTCGACCAAGGTGACGAGGAAGCTTGGTCAGCCGACGATGATCGCGACTTACGAGATGGCGTGATCGCGGCGAGGAACCGGCACGGCATCCTTGTGGTGGTGGTCGTCGTGTGCATCCTTCTCTTCGCGCTCGCGACGGTCGTGCTCGCGATCAAGGGATCCGGGCAACGCGGCCGACCGCCGCTGAAGGGATGATGGGCCCGCTCATCTTCCCGACTTGGAGGTCCACATGCCCAGTCCACGGCTCGTTGTGCTCGCGCCGACGATCACGCTGTTCCTGATCGCCGGCGGCGTGGCGCTCGCGCAGAGCACGACCGATCCACCCAAGTTCATTCCCGCCTGCGTGCAGCGCACGGGTTCGATCGAGAGCGTCGGCGACCTGAACGTGCGTCTGCCGCGCGCGTGCGCCAACGGTCAGAAGCCACTCAAGCTCGCGTTGTACCCGACCGCGCCGGGGGCACAGGGTCCGAAGGGAGATCCGGGACCACGCGGACCAGCCGGCCCGAAGGGCGAGAAGGGCGAGAAGGGCGACAAGGGCGAGGCGGGCGCGACGGGATCAGCGGGGCCTCGCGGACCACGAGGACCGCAAGGCAAGCAGGGCAAGCAGGGCAAGCAGGGACCGAAGGGTGAGAACGGTGAGAAGGGCGACAAGGGAGATACCGGGCCAGCCGGCCCACAGGGACCAAAGGGCGAGAAGGGCGACAAGGGAGACACCGGACCAGCCGGCCCACAGGGGCCGAAGGGTGAGAAGGGCGACCCGGGCGCTGCAGGCCCTCCCGGCGCTCGAGGGCCAGCCGGCCCGCAGGGACCGAAGGGTGACCCCGGTGACGCTGGTGCTCAGGGGCCTCCCGGACCACCCGGAGAGCCCGGGCCACGCGGCCCGAAGGGTGCCAAGGGTGAGAAGGGCGCCACCGGGGCACGTGGGCCACGAGGACCGCAGGGACCGCGTGGGCCGAAAGGCGCGAAGGGCGACAAGGGCGACACGGGAGCCACGGGACCACGCGGACCGGCGGGACCACGCGGACCGGCGGGACCACGCGGACCGGCAGGACCGGCGGGTCCTCCCGGAACGATGAGTTGCCCTGCAGGATCAACGCTCATGCAGATCACGGTCACGGTCAGCGGACCCGGGAAAGGCCACGAGCAGATTTGGGCCTGCGTCGTCACGGCCAAGCGGTGAGGAGCCGGCCGTGTTCGCGGGAGCCGCCTGCAGCGCCAATTTGATGTTGCGGAAGTGTCTGGGATGCAGGGAAAACCAGGAGGAGCTGCCCGGAGATCACAGCTCGAAGCGAACCGGCCTGAACCCCGGTTGACTCGTCCCTGCAGGCAGGGTGTGGCGGCGGGTGCTGCTCCTCTTATGCTTTCGGCGCGACAGGCGGCCCCTGCTCAAACGCAAGGCTCACAGTCCGGGATCGGGGTCGGCCGGGCCGCCGCAGGCACAGCGCTCGCGACCACAGCGCCTCTCTCCTCCCGCCGGCTGCGGGCGCTGCCGCCGGCGCGCTGACCGTCACCCAGATCGCAGCGGCGACCACCGCGCTCCCTAGCGGCGCTCGGAAGCTTCCAGATGAGGCGCGGTCAGGCGTTCGATGAGCAGCTTCACCGGGAGGCGCTGACTGAGGAACCGACGATGGGCGGCGTGATCGACCAGATCATCTCCCGCGAGCTCGGGTACGAGATCACGTTCCGCGCCGAGCAATACGACCGGATGCAGGCGGCGCTCGGGCCGGTTCTCGCGATCGAGGATGCAGCGAAGCGCGATGCGGCGGTCAAGGCGCTGCTCGAGCAGGAGCGTCGGTACACGAAGATGCGCGGGGAGGCGGTGCGCCGCCGACGCTCGCGTCGGTGCGCCATTACCATTTTTTGAGCAGGCCTCACCGCAAGGGCGCGTACTGGACCCTCGGGACGGGTCTCAAACAGCACGCCATCCACTGCCTGGCGATGGCAACGGCGAACCAGTTCTGGCCGTGGAGCATTCTGCACGCCTTCCAGTTGCCAGTTCACCCAAGTTGCGCCCGGCCCTCCTGAGCCCTCACCGAGCCCGTCCAGAGCGGGCTGATGGTGCCGCCTGCCTCGCCACTCCATGACTTCGAATACCGTCTCTGACCATCGGCCCAGCCGAGCCAGATCGGCACGGCGCTCTCGGTCGGTGCGCGTACGAGCTCCCGACGCTGGGCGTCGACGCCGAGCATGGAGGCGAATCGCACGAAGTCGGAGAACCCGCCGAGATCGTCGCTGAAGGAGTGGACAACCATCATGGCCTGTTGCGCGTTGAACCGCCCGGCTTCGATCACGGCGGACGCGGTGCGGTGCAGCAGTTGGTGGCGAACGTCGCAGGGCGTTGTGCGCGACGGCAGGCCGAGCGTCTCAAGCAGGAAGGCGAGGCGCTTCGTCTCGCCGCCCTGATCGTCGCGGAGCCACTCGCTGACGAGCGGGCCGAACGGTTCACCCGCCTTTCCCTCGACCGCGATCGTGATCAGCGCCCCGGATTCGTCGCGCGCCAGAACGAACAGATCCGTCTGGCTCGGACGCGAGCCACCGGGGAGCGGGACGCGATGCTCCGGCAGGGCAATCAGTAGCTCGAGGTCGAGCTTTGCCTCGCGGAGCGCCTTCCGGAACTCCGGCGGAATCCGTCTCCCGGTGGCTGGCGAGGACGACTCCGCCTCACCGGCCGAGAGCCACGGGGCCGAGCACCTCAATTCGCAGCTACCACGGCCTGCGGATTGGGAGTACCCAGACTTCACCGAGACGCCGACGCAACCGTGGCGATGGAGTCTGGTGGTCGGGATCACACGGGCCGTCGCCGGGTGGGACGACCCGGTGTTCGCGCGCCAGCTCTACTTCGGCGACCTGCCGACCGACGACGACGCTTCAAGACCGCCGACGTCGGAACCGCGCCAAGGGGTTGCTGACGGGCTGATCGGTCCGACCTAAGAATTGACGAAGGGGCGGTAATGACGCCTGCCGATCTGCCGAAGTAATTGGTAAGCGGCGGGATCAGACACCGGGACCCGAATCCGAACCGACGGGACCCGGGGATTTGCGAAGGACCCGGATTCGCCCCGGTCGCCATCGCGCGTTTCACCTCGGCATCGTCGCCGCGGGCGGGTTGACGCCCGGTGACACCTCCATCCGCTGACAACGGGCGACCCGGGGTAGTCGCGGCCGCGGGCGACGCTGTCTACTGCGACTTCAGCTGTTGCTTGGCGGGGCTAGCCGAGTCCGGCCGGAGGAGGCGTCGGTGCGAACCCCTTGACGGTGGCATGGGCGAGGTTATTGGCGAGGTTCGTCTCGCGGGTGGCACTCCCTACCGCGACCCGGTCGGTGAAGCTCGACGTGACCGTTCTCGGGATCGAGCGCACGGTGACCACGACCTTCGCGCCCGGCTTGAGGTTATTGAGCTGGCACGTCACCCGCGGATGGATCGTGCATATGCCAACCGGGTTGTGGATGCTCAGAATCCGCGCGCCAAGAAAGTTCTGTTCGCTGACAACTACTCGTTGGGCGGTGATGCTCCCGTTGTTCCGCACGGTTACCCGGTAGGTGACGACTCCTCCAAGGACAACGGTCGAGGGTGAGGCCTGCTTGGTCACGGAGAGATCGGTGAGGGGAAAGACGACGTCTGGTGACTCGCCGCCGCCGCCGGGGTCGACCGGAGGCGTCGGATCCGGTGGCGGGTTGGGGTTGAAGTAGTTGATGAACGTGCAGTGGACCGACGGTTGTTGCCGAGTAAGTTCCAAGTCGACTGCCCCCTGATCAAATGGCTGCAGCTTGCCGTTGCAGACGACCGCGCCGAGCCCCCACGTTCCCGCTTGCGACGTCGTGGCCGGCTGCTCGACGATCGTGTAGGAGCCAAGGGGCAGATCGTCGGTTGCATCGACCGGGGTCGCGGGCTCCGCATCCGCGGATGCTCCCTTCTGAGTGGTGGTCGCCTGCTGGACGAACCGCATGGGTTTATCTCCCCCGGAATTGATCACGAACGTCGCCGTCCCCGTCGCGCCGAGCGTGACCTTCGACAGAGAGATCGACCCTCGGGGAGTGAACCCGTTGATGAACGTACAGACGCTCCCTTCCACGCTGCGGATCACGATCTGCACGGGTCGAGAGGTCACGGTCTGGCCGTCGCAGCGGACGCTGAGCAGGTTCCATGTGCGGTCGGGCGAGCCCGGCGGCATCTCGCGGATCGTGTAGGTTCCCGGCGCCAGTGAGAGGAGGGACGGCATCGCGTTGACCGGGACGTTCGGCACGTTCGTCGTCGCCTTGGCGGCCTGCGTTGCACCTCCGCCTGACACCGCGTAGCTGAACGTCCCGGTGCCACCTCGCGTGATCTTGGAGATCGTCAAGCCTCCCGCCGGGGGCACATACCGGTTTATGTAGACGCATGTGACGTGCTCGCCGGCGACGAGATGGATCGACCTGGTCGCGCCGTTCACGATCCACGTGCTCGTCAGCGGGCCGGCGCCAGAGGCCGTCGCCGAGCACTGAACCGAGCTCAGCGCGTAGTTGGCGACCCCGCCCTCGGTCACCGCCCAGGTCTGCCCGCCCGCCCGGGCGAAGTCCTGGGACTGCCCGCCGCTCAGCTGAAAGCCCTCGGGATTGAACGAAAGATTGCCAGTGAACGGGAACGCCGGATTGTCCCCAGGCGGCACCCCCGTCACCTGCTTCTGGATCGTGATCGTCCCCGCCGTCGGCGGCGGGGACACGTACAGGCCGTAGCAGAACACATGCTTGACGCCGGCCGGGAAGAAGATGAACTCGACGTTGTCTCCGTTGAGTGCGTCGATTGCGCAGCGCAGCGCCCCGAACGCGTACTGCGGCCCCGGGAACACGCCGGTCAGGACCGGGTCGGACGGCGTCCCGGCCTGCAGCCACAACGAACTGACATTGGCGGCCCTCTCAGCCTGGGCCTTGGTCAACGCGACCGTCACCGCACCCGCAATCGTCAGCTTCGCGATCCGCTTGCCGTTCCGATCCAGCAGCGGCGTCGACGGCTTGGTCCGGATGACTGTGCCGTACGGATCGCTCACGTCCGACAGCGAGCCCCACGGCCCGCTGACCGCCCTGCTCTCATACCCGGTCCCGAGCGTAAACCGCCAGTTCGAGATCGGCTTGCACACCGTCTGCGGCGGCAGCGCCTCCGAGAACGGATTGACAAGAAAATCGCCCGACGTGTACTGGGTGTTCGGCCCGAGATCCACGAGGCTCTCCATGATGTCGTTGCGAGCCCGGTTCGCGAAGATGTCAGCGAACGACGGGCAGTCACGCGCGACATAGGTCACCAGATATCCGCCGCTGTTCGCGGCCGACGCCTGCCCCGCGCACAACAACAGCAACGACGTAACCGCGACCGCCATGGCCAACGAAAGACAGCGCGTCAGGCGCTGCCGAACCCCCCCGGACCATCAGCCGCGCAGGCCCCGCACGAGGGATGTCCGCCTACCTCCAAGCGACATTTCCGCAACGCTGCCCTCCGACCGCAGCCGCAACATCACGCAAAAAAGGATGACGACCCTGTCGATGCCTACAGCCGGCGCGCACGTCCCCATGCCTCCAGACCGGCGCCGTAGATCCGCGGAAGGTGCGCGTTCGAGTCGGCGCGAAAATCGATAACCCGCCTCGCCTTGCCATAGCCAAGGGACCCGCTCCTCGCGTTTGAAGGGCCGGGCTCCACCTGCCCCTCGCCGAGGCGTAGGCGCCGTCGCCGGCGCTTCTCGGTTGAAGAATCTGCGATGGGCCCGCAACGGGGGCGTGTCCGAGTTTTCCTCCGCCTGACCGAGCGGCAGCAGCGGAGTTCGGGCACGCGTTCGTCGCCGTTCGGACCTGCATAAGGCCGAGTCCGACGAGGTAGATCGGTACGTGTGGCGCGGCCACGGCGTGGGCGCGCGCACCGTCGTGATCCCGAACCCGCCCGGCGACGGCGCTCACCCGCTGAAGAACGTGGTCGTCGGACCCACGCACACGGCGTACGTCGACATCGGCAGCGCGACGAACGCCACCCCCCAGGGCCCCGGCGGCGGCATCCCGCGGGCCTCGGTGCTCGCCTACCAGCCCGCCGACAAGCGCGTCCGCGTGTTCGCGACCGGGATAGGGAACGCGACGCCCTGTCGTTCGCCCCCGACGGCACGCTGTGGACCGCGGTCAACCAGAGCGATGACATCGCCTACCGTTCCATCGCGCGTAACGGCGCAACGCCCGACGCCTAGGGCCAGGTGATGCAGGCCTACGTCGACAACCATCCGCCGGACGAGGTGGCGAGGCTGACGGCGGGCCGGAACCTGGGGCTGGCCGTTCTGCGATCCGGATCCCGACTTCCACCCGGGCTGCGCCGGCACGGCGGAGGATTACGGCGACATGCGGTTCGACGCCGATGCTCAGACGAACGCCGGCGGGCGACAGCTCAACTGCTCGAAGCTGCCACGGATCGACCGAGGGATTCCGGCGCGCAGCGCGCCCCTCGGCTTTCACTTCCTGGAAGCCAGCAAGCTGCCCACCCATGCACGGACGGACGCAGCGCCGTCCGCCGTCGTGGCTGCCGTGCACGCGATCTGCGCATGGACGTCCTCGTCGCCCAGCCCGGTTCCGTTTGGGACGACCGTCGACGCGGTGCCTCCGGACGGCGCGCTGTACGCGACGACCAGACCGGGGATATCGCCTCGTGCCGGGCGGGTCGGGTAGAGTGCGCCCGGCGCTCTCGCTGCTCGAGTTCCCCGCTGACGACCCCGAACGGGCCCGCCGCTTCTGGTCCGGGTTGCTCGGCTCCTCGCTCGAGGGTCGCGCGCAGGACCAGGGCGAGGGCTGGCAGACCTCGGGGGCGACCCCGGCGATCGGGGTTCACGAACGCGGCCGCGGACCGGGCGACTCGTTCTCGCTGCCGTATTTCGAGGTGGACGACATCGCCGGCGCCCTCGATCGGGTCACCGCCCTCGGCGGCACCGTCATTCATCCGGGCGCCCGGTGGGCGATCTGCAAGGACTCGGAGGGAAGCCCGTTCGGGCTCGCACTGGCGGACGGGGCGTCGAACACGCCGGTCGACTAGATCTCCAGCCGGGCGCCGACTGCGCTTGATCGGGCCCGATCGCGGTGGAAGGATCGGTCTGACAGCAAACGCCAAGCGAGGAGCCGTGCACCCGATGCTCGACAGCACCGCCAGGACCACCAGGCCGTTCACCGGGGACGAGTATCTGGAGAGCATCCGCGACGGTCGGGAGGTGTACGTCTACGGCGAGCGCGTCGAGGACGTCACGTCGCACCCCGCTTTCCGCAACACGGCCCGATCGATCGCGCGGCTCTATGACGCGCTGCACGAGGACGGCTCGCGCGAGATCCTCACCACCCCGACCGACACCGGCTCAGGCGGCGTGACCCACAAGTTCTTCCGCTTTCCGCGGACCGTAGAGGATTGCGTCGGTGACCTCGAGGCGATCGCCGAATGGGCCAGGCTCAGCTACGGCTGGCTCGGGCGGAGCCCGGACTACAAGGCCGCGTTCCTGGCCACGCTCGGCGCCAACGCGGACTTCTACGACCCCTACCAGGACAACGCCAAGCGCTGGTACCGCGAAGCCCAGGAACGCGTGCTGTATTGGAACCACGCGATCATCCACCCGCCCGTCGACCGCAACCGCCCGCTCGAGGAGGTCGGCGACGTGTTCATGCACGTCGAGGAGGAACGCGACGACGGGATCGTCGTGAGCGGCGCGAAGGTCGTCGCGACAGGTTCCGCGCTGACCCACTTCAACTTCATCGCCCACCACGGACCGATCCCGGTGCAGAAGAAGGAGTTCGCGCTCGTGTGCGCGGTGTCGATGGACACGCCCGGGGTCAAGCTGATCTGCCGCCCGTCATACGAGATGACCGCCGCCGTGATGGGGAGCCCGTTCGACTACCCGCTCTCGAGCCGGCTCGACGAGAACGACGCGATCTTCATCTTCGACAAGGTGCTGGTGCCGTGGGAGAACGTGTTCGTCTACGGCGACATCGAGAAGGCCAACAAGTTCTTCCCGCAGACCGGCTTCATCCCCCGGTTCTGCTTCCACGGCTGCGTGCGTCTGGCGGTCAAGCTGGACTTCATCGGCGGGCCTGCTGCTCAAGGCGGTCGAGGCAACCGGGACAAAGGACTTTCGGGGTGTCCAGGCCAAGGTCGGCGAGGTGCTCGCCTGGCGCAACATGCTGTGGGGGCTGGCGAGCGCGATGGCCCGCGAGCCGGACACCTGGAAGGGGTCGGCGCTGCTGCCGAACATGGACTACGCGATGGCCTACCGCCTGTTCTCCACGATCGGCTACGGCCGTGTCAAGGAGATCATCGAGCACACGGTCGCCAGCGGCCTGATCTACGTCAACTCGAACGCCCGCGACTTCAAGAACCCCGAGATCCGCCGCTACCTCGAGCAGTACGTCCGCGGGTCGAACGGCATCGACGCCGTCGAGCGCGTCAAGCTGATGAAGCTGCTCTGGGACGCGCTCGGCTCCGAGTTCGGCGGCCGCCACGAGCTGTACGAGCGCAACTACAGCGGAGCCGACGAGAACATCCGGATGGAGGTCCTGTTCGCGGCCATGGGCACCGGCCAGACCGAGGCCTACAAAGGTTTCGCCGAGCGGTGCATGAACGAGTACGACCTCGACGGCTGGACCGTCCCCGATCTGATCGACCCCGACGACATCAGCTTCCACGCCAGGGCGAGGTAGTGGTCGGGGCGGCCACGGGCCCGGCGGCGCCCTCGGCGTCCGCCGGTCGCGCGGCCGACACCGCGCCCACAGGGTCCCACTCCCCGCCTTATAATCCCCGGACGCGCGGCTGTAGCTCAGTTGGCTAGAGCGTCTGCTTGCCATGCAGAAGGTCGAGGGTTCGAGTCCCTTCAGCCGCTCTTAGGAAAGCCCCGCAAACGAAAGGCTTTCCTTCTGACCAGAGCGCCGAGCAGCACGCTCTCAGCCCCTCAGGTCAAGCTGTGGGTCAAGGTGCGGTAGAGCAACCGCGCTCAATGAACGCCCGTGCTGCGCTCGTCATCGCCCGGCGCCGCTTCCTGGCTTGTTCGGGGTCCGCCTGGGCCGCGGCCAGTCCGCGACTGGAGGTCGCCAGGTCGTGAACCGGTCCGGCCCGGCTCCCGCCCACGGCCGCTCGAGCGCACCGAGGCGCCGGCGAGCGTCCGTCATGTCGCAAAGAAGCTTTCCGCGCCAACTCCAGCACGGGCGCATGCGCCGAGCGGCGACGATCCGCGCGACAGGCCTGGCGGCGTGCACGCTCGCCGTCGCCGCCGCGCGGTTCGGCGCCACGGCCACCGCCGCCGTGCTGACAGTCGTCGCAGTCACCCTGCTGATCGACGCCCGCCGCTGGTGGCGGCTGGCCGGGCGCAGCCGCGTCGGCGCGGACTCCGAGGATCAGGTTCGACAAGCGCTCGCGGCCCTCGGCGAGGAGGGATGGCGACTGCGCCATTCGCTGCCGTATCGAGGAACCGGCGACATCGACAGCGTGGCGATCGCGCCGACGGGGATCGCGTTCGCGATAGAGATCAAGACGAGGTCGTTTGAGCGTGGTCATCTCGCCGCGGTGCGGGCGATGGCGGTGTGGCTTACCGCCGCCGGCGACGTTGGTGTCGCCGCGGCGCGCTCCCGGTGCTGTGCGTCGTGCGCGCACGGGCGGTGGAGTGGATAGACGAGGGGGTGCTGATCGTTTCTTGGAGCGGCTCGTGGGGGCGCTCCGAACGGCGGCCGGGACGCCACGGCGTCCGGGCTTCATCGCTGCGGACGTCTCGCGCCGCTGACGGCGGCGGCCCCTCGCGTTCCCTGGTCGCCTTGCCCGAGATCGGGAGGTGCACCGGGGTGCGGCGGCTTGCCGGGTCGCGGGGTGTGGTCAGGCGGGTGGGTTCTGGCCGGCTTCGTCGGCCAGGACGCAGACGACGAGGAGGTGGGCGATGCAGTCGGCGATCGCCTCGGGCACGCTTGGGATGTCGCGGTCGAGCGCGCCGATGGCGAGCGCCGCGAGCCTTCCGGCCTGTTGGGCATGCTCGACCAGCGCTGGTGTCTCGCTGGTCGGTGAAGCATGCTCGAGCCACGCGGCTGTCTGCTCGTAGGCGAGCGGGAGCCACTCGTCGGGGTGATAGCCGCGGGAGCGGCCGTCGGCCTCCAGTGCCAGCTGGCAACGGAGCAGGCTGCCGGTGGCGGTCGCGTCGATCGTGGCCAGCAGCCCGACGGCGACCCCGGCGCCGGCTTGGCGTCGCGTGTTGGGAAGGACGTGCAGCACGTTCGCGGCGACGGCGAGGCTGATCAGCCGCGGCATCGCGGCGGCGAGCAGCGTGATCGGACGCTCAGGCGGCGGCTCGCCGGCGGGCAGGTCGGTCGATCCGCGGCGGTACGCGGCCTGGTGGCGGCCTGCGAGCTGTTCGGCTGTCCACGGGCGAGCCACGCGGCGATAGACGCAGTCGAGGCTGTGCACGGTTTCGAAGCCCGGAGCGCGCTTGCGACCGCCGGTACGGGCTCGACAGCCGCAGCGGTCGGCAGCGTAGAGATTCGCAGCTCCAAGGGAGGCTCCGCCCACGTTGGCCGGTACTTGCCGTTTGTGCGCAATCAGCCGACTACACAGTCCGGCACCGGTATCGATCCGGCGCTGGGAACCGCCGCACACGCGACCGAGCGGGAGCTGCGTGACGCGTATGCGGCGGCCGTCTCGCACGGCGCCCGCAACACGGGGTGCGCGGCCGATGAGGAGCGGGCGTACGGGACGTTGCGGCTGCTGACGCTGGCGACGCTGCGGCTGCCGGACCTGTTCCTGTTCGCGCACGTGGCCCAGGCGTTCTGCGAGGACCCGGAGGTCGATCGGGTCCCGGTGGTGGTCGTGGACGCGGTGCGGGTGATCGCCGCGGGGGCGCTTCGGCTCGCGCATCGGGCGCTCGAAACCCACGCCCGCGAAACCGGCTGTGAACCCGGCGTGTGGGTTGACCGGGCGCTCGAGCGGGCCGGCGCGTGGCTCGCCCGCCCGCTCGAGGCTGACGTCCCAGCGCTGCTGGACCACGCGCGACGGGCGGCGATCGCGCTGACCCGCGCGACGAGCGCCACGGCCGATGACCGAACGCTCGTCCCCGCCGAGCTCGGCGACGGGCTGGCGCACCTGCTCGCCGTCTATCTGATCGCGACGACCCTCGCATGCTCTGCCATCTGCTGAGCCCGGCGCCGTGAGCAGTGCGACGATTGTTCGTGATCGCGCTCACGCTCACCATCGGGCTGCCGACGGTGGCGGTCCTGCTGCTGTTCGCCGCCGCCGGGTCGCAGGCACAGCGCGGCGGCGCAGGGCCGGCAGGTCCCGGCAGCGACCCTGGGATTCCCGCCAGTCTGCTCGGGATCTACGACCACGCAGCCGGCGCCTACCAGCTAGGACCGCAGGGATGGGCGTACCTGGCCGCGATCAACAATGTGGAGACGCGCTTCGGCCAGGACCTCTCCCCCTCCAGCCAGGGCGCGATCGGGTGGATGCAGTTCGAACCCGGCACGTGGGCTCAGTACGCCGTCTCCGCCGACCCGACAAAGCCCGGCGCCCCACCCGACCCCTACGACCCTTGGGACGCGATCTTCGCCGCCGCCAACGACCTGCACGCCAACGGCGCGCCGGGCGACTGGCCGCGGGCGATCTACGCCTACAACCACGCCGGCTGGTACGTCTCAGAGGTCCAGCAGCTCGCCCAGCGCTACACGCAAACGGCGGGCAGCGCGGCCGCGATCGACTCCTCGCAGGCCGCCCCGCAGGCGGGTTGCGTTGCGGTCGGTCCGACGACGCCCGGGTCGGCGGCGCGGATCCTCCCCGACGGGCTCGCCGCGGCACCGCACGACGCGCCCGCCCCGGTCAGGCGGCGATCGCGGCCGGCAACCAGATCATCGATACCTCCTACAGCACCGAGCGCGAGCCGAACCTGCTCACCACGGTGATGTCCTCCTATGACTGCTCGGGGTCGACCGACTTCGTGCTCTACAACGCCGGGCTGAACGCGGCGCAGGTCGATGTCGGCGACGGGATCGCCGGCGACTCGGGGATGCTCGAGAGCTACGGCGATCCCGGCCCAGGCCGCTGGATCACCGTGTTCGCCTCCGGCGGGCACGCGTTCATCGAGATCGCCGACATCCTGCTCGACACCTCCAGATTCGGCGCGCCCACGACGCCCGCGGGCAGCGGCCCGCGCTGGCAGCCCGCCTCGATCCTCACGGCCCAGCTCAACGACGGAAACAGCTGGACCGAACGACACCCCCCGGGCCTGTGAGACGCGGCAGCAGCATCCCGAGGCGGTCGCTCCTTGCCGGACTCTGCCTGCTCCTGATCGCCATCGCCGCCCTGCAACCCGCGACGAGCTCGAGCACCCGAAGGACCCGTGCGCCAGCCGCTCGGATTGCGTCGACCACGGTCGCGCGGCCAGCGGCAGGAGCGCGGAAGACGCCCAGCCGGGATCCGCGCACGACCGCGGTGACGTTGGCAAAGGCGTACGCGCGCTACCTGGCCGATCGGCTGCCCGCCGAGGTGCCGCCAACACTTTCGCCGGCGGCAGCCGCGATGGTGCGCCAGAGCGAGCCGCTCCCCGCACGCCTGCACATCAGGCGAGTGCAGCTGATCAGCGTCGACGGAGCCCGGCAGCAGTTGGACGGCACAGTTCGCGGTCATTTGACGCTCACGGCCGGTTCGTCCTCTCGGCCGGGTTGCTGCTCGCCCCGGGCAGCGCCGGCTGGCAACTCGCCGAGCTCGTCGCGCCGGACCCCGACATCCTGATCGCCTCCCCGTCCTCGGCTGCGCGACCGGTAGGCCCGGACGCGGCACGCGACACGGCGATGACGTTCACCACCGGCCACCTCGCCTACACCTACGGCCACGCCGGCGCCGGACAACTGCGCGAACTCAGCACCGGGCTGCGCGCCACACTCGCAGCGAACCCGCCGAGGGTGCCGCCGACCGTACGCGCGCTCGACCCCCGGATCGCGAGCCTCGCGCTCTCACCCGACGGCAAAGACTGGCTGGCGAGCGCGAACGTCACCGACGGACAGAACACCTACCAGGTGATCAGCATCCTCGGTCGGGTCCACGGCAGCTGGTGCGCGATGGCGCTGCGCTCCGCAGGATGAGCACCACAGACAGCACACGTCCGGTCCACCCGGCCCGGGGGCATTTCGGTCACGCCGCGCCTAACCTCGATCCTCGGGAGGGGTAGGCGCGGTGGGGTTGGGGCGAGCGGAGCACAGGTTTTTGCCGTTGTTTTGGGGCTTTGGTGATCGCCGCCGTGCCGGACCTCAACGGAATTGTCTGAACTATCGGCTCGTTCACGCCGCGTCGTTGATGAACTGTGCGCTGACGGCGATGGCCCGCGAGGAGCCCAAACGCGCTGGTTCATGGGTAGTGGAGGCCGTGAGGGGTGTCGGGCGTGCCGTGCTGTCCGATAACCGCTCTACGCTTTGCGGATGCGGTTCAGGAAGATCGGTTGAGGTATGCGGGTCGGAGCGGCGTATTTCCTCGAGCCGGCTGAGCCGGCGCAGCGTCGCTACGAGGCGATGCGCGCGTACTTCGTTGACGGGCTCACGGCCGGCGAGGTCGCGACCCGGTTCGGCTACTCACCGGCCAGCGTGCATCAGATGGCCAGCGAGTTGCGCGCTGGCGGCAGCGCGCAGTACTTCCGTTCCTCCAAGCCCGGGCCCAGGTCGGCACGCAAGGCCGACCGTGTCCGTGACCGCGTGCTCGAGCTACGCGCTCTGGACCGCTCTGTGGAGGAGATCGCCGCCGAGTTGGTCACAGCCGGCACGCCGGTGTCCGCGCAGACGGTCTGGACAATCCTGCACGCCGAGGGCATCGAGCGCCTGCCACGCCGCATGGGGTCCGACCGCGGCGCGCCGCCACGCCTTGCAGCGGTCAAGGCCCAAGCGCTCCCCGACTGGCCGACCGCCGCGACGGTCCGCTGCGATCACGCCGGCCTGTTCCTGCTCGTCCCCGCGATCGCACAGCTCGGGCTCTCAGAACTCGTCGCGTCCTGTGGCTACCCGTCAACGACGGTCCTCTCAGCATGGCACTCGCTCGGGTCGCTGCTGTTACACAAATGCGCGCGGACCCCGCGCGCCAGCCACGCGCACGCGCTCGCTGATGACCCCGGCCTGGCGTTGCTGATGGGACTGACCGCGCTCCCGAAAGCCACCCACCTGACCAGCTACTCCTACCGTGCCCGGCGCACCGCCAGCGAGAAGCTCCTCGCGGGCGTGACCGGCCGCCTGCGCGAGCTGGGGCTCGCGACCGGTGAACAGGGGTTCAACCTCGACTTCCACGCGATCCGCCACCACGGCACCGACGTCCCGCTGGAGAAACACTATGTCCCGGCCCGCTCGCAACGCACCCGCGCGGTGCTGACGTTCTTCGCCCAGGACCACGCCTCGCAGGAGATGGTCTACTCAAACGCTGAGCTGACCAAGGCCGAACAGGCACGCGAGGTGATCGCGTTCGCCGACTACTGGCAGCAGGTCTGCGGCGCCGATCCGGGCCTGCTCGTGTTCGACTCCAAGCTGACGACCTACAAAGTCCTCGACGAGCTCACCGCGCGCGGGATCCGCTGGCTGACCTTGCGCGAACGCGGCCCGAAACTGATCGCCGATCTCGAAGCGCTTCCCGACACAGACAGAGTGGAAGAAAGTCCGCGTCGACCGCCGCGGGCGCTACCGCGAACCCGAGATCCACGACGCGTTGATCCAGATCAAAGGCATCGACAGTCCCGTGCGCCAACTCGCCGTGCGCAACATCGGCCGCGAACACCCCACGATGCTGATCACCAACGCGCTGGACCTCACCACCAAACAACTGTTCGCCCGCTACGCCGAGCGCATGACAATCGAGAACGAACTCGACGCCTACATCAGCGGCTTCCACCTCAACGCGCTCTCCTCAGGCCTCCCGCTGAACGTCGACATCGACGCCACCCTGACCGTCATCGCCGGCAACCTCTACCGCCTCCTCGCCCGCCACCTCCCCCGCTACGAGAACGCGACCCCTGACAAACTCTGGCGCCACTTCCTCGACGCCACCGGCACCGTCCACACAACCCCCGACGCGCTCACAATCGAGCTCAACATCCGCACCTACCACCCCGTCCTGATCGCCGCGGGCTTCGCCGACACACCAACCCCGATCCCATGGCTCAACGACCGCGAACTACGATTCCGCTTCCCGCCCCGCTGAAACCTCAACGAGTCTTCTTGACCGAGGATCGAGGCTAAAGACTTGAGCAGCCGGATCTTGGGTCGCTGCTCGCGATTCACCCGACGCGGGCTACCCACATCGGTGCGCACCCACTGCGGTAATCCCGACGAAGCCGGACCGGGCGCTGCCGCGGCGCCTCGGCGTCGCACCGCGGGCCTGTCCGTTGCACAAGGGTTAGCTGGGCGCCGTGCAAGCATCCGGACAGGTTCGCGCTGCTCCTTACGTGGCATTGCAGTGACGCCGTCACGAGAGACCGCGCGATCGCATTCACGCGGCAGAAGTCTGGGCGACGGCGGGTGCAGGGACCGGTCCGCTTGCTCGCTACCGGTTAGCACCACGTCGTCGCGAGACTACGTTTGGTCGCCGAAGCGCTCGTACGCTTGGGGGCTGGGCGAATTGTGAAAGCACTCGTCAGCCAGATGCGATCCCCGCTTCTCGGTCCCCGCTCCTGATGGTCGCAAGCCGCCGGCACGAGCCACTCGAGCTCAAGCGCGACTTCCGGCAGTCGGCGCACTACAGCTCGCGGGCAAAGCAGCGGTTCGGTCTGGTGGCACGTGGAGCGACGTGTGCTCGGATTCCGCCCGACGCGTCAGCTTGGCTTGCGTCCCCCAGCCGCGACAAGGCTGACGGACGTCACGACCGTGCCGCCGGTCGAGAAGAACTCCTCGACCATCCTGCGGGTTGCGGCGTCGATCACTTCCGCTGCGACCAGCTTGGACGCCACTTCTACCATTGTCGTGCGCATCCACTCGTACTCGGGCTCACCGGCTCTTGCGGTCGCGGTGTCGATCTCGACGAACTGGAGCTCAAGACCGTGTGCGAGCAGCATCTCCGGGAGCCTGCGTCCGAAGTAGCCGTCCATGATCCGGGCTTTGCGCATGGCGTTCAGGATCTGCTGATGCGCATCGTTCTGGGCGGCCGAATTCGGATGGCCGCCGAAGTGCAGCAACCCGAAGTCACCCTCCTCGGCGAGAAGCACGCCGCCTGGGCGCAGCGCCGTCACGATCCGAGCCAGCGCATCCGCCGGGTCCGGCAGGTGCATCAGCAGAGCCCGGCAATGGACGAGATCGAAATCTGGCTCGAGCTCCATGTCACGGATGTCCAGCTCACACACTTCCACGTTGTCGGGCAGCCCCGTCAGAAAGCGGGCGTCGATGTCGGCGGCGACGACCGATCCGGCCGGGCCGACCTTGTCCGAGAGCCACCGGGCAATCGAGCCGTGGCCAGCGCCGACCTCAAGACATCGCCAGCCATTTCTCACGCCGAGGTCTCCGAGTCGGCGGATCGTCCCAGAATCGAACCGGTGCTCAAGGAGCGCCAGCCGCCCTGCCTCAGTCGCGGCGTCAACCCCGGCCAGCACATACCTATTCTTCACCGTCACCTCAGGCCGGGGCCCTCATGCGGCTGTCGCGGGTTGCGCAGCTTTGGCGCCGTCGAGCATCGCCGAGGCAACGAGTGCGAACGCGTCCCGCCAAGCGGACTCATGTTCGGAGCGCCAAGCTGCCCCGGCGATCGTGGCCATCGCGACGATCAGCGTCTCTGCAACGACTGAGTAGTGCTCGGGCTGTGCGCCGTACGCGATGTGCCGGGTGCCGAGCTTTCGGAGATTCGGGACGAGTGCGTTGAGGTCGCGCAGTGAGTTGCGCACCAGGACGAGCGTGCTGAGGAGCTTTGTCTTCTGGCGCTGCAGGTCGGTGGCGGCGAACAGCGGCACCACCGCCGGCGCTGTCTTGAAGAGTTGGACGTAGAACTCGTCCATCAACTGCTCGCCGTGCGGTGCGACGAGGTCGAAGCTGGTCTCGAGTGCCGGTACGTTCAGTTCCATCCGTCTTCCTTATGTCGGGTCTGTTGAGGATTGGTCGCGTTGACGGGGCGGTTGCCGGTGTCGGTGGCAGCGGCATCCAGCACACTCTGCTGACTTGGGTCCGTGGGCCGAGACGTCGCCGGCACACCGACCCTTTCGCGCACGCTGTACCGGGCGGGTCCGTGCGTACCGGGCAGCCCGTGCTCGCTAGGGGATTTGAGTCGGCGCGGCGGCTCGCCAGCGCGGGGCGGCGAACGGAGCGTTTCGCCATTGCCTTCTCGGCGGTGATGAAAGACTGGTTGGCTGACAAGGTCGAGATGGGGTCGCTCGACACTGGATCTCGTTGGGAGTGGACCTCCGGGGCGCGCGCGTGGCGGTATCGGGGCCGGTGTGTCCGCGCCGACTTCGCCGAGCTTGTAGACGAACCGCCGCCGCGCCTCGTGGTGGGCGCGGTCCGGGCCGAAGAGGCACTCGTGGCAGCGGGTCAGTTCCTCGTCGCGATATGCCTGGAGCGGTTTGACGCGCTCGTCGAGCGCGCGCCGGTGGCGTTTGTCCCGAAGACGGGCCTGATACAGCCCGTCGTTGGCGATCCGCTCGCCGAGCCGAGCGGTGAGCACCCAAAACTCATCCAGGTCCGCCTCGAAGGCGGCGTCGAGCAGCCCCGTCCTGATCGCCTCGGCCGTCCCAACGGGGCGAAACGGCGGTCCGGTGAGCCGCGCGGTGGTGACCGGGCCGACCCGTCGTGGCAGCAGGTAGGTCCAGTACTCCGATCCGTACAGGCCGCCCATGTGCTGGTAGTACGGGTTCAGCACGGCGTCCTCGCGCGCGATCACGTAGTCCGCGGCGAGAGCGAGCGGCACGCCGCCGGCTCCGGCATCGCCGCCGAGCGCGGAGATGACCAGGTGCGTATCCGTTTCGACGATGTCACGCACGAGATCGTCGATTGCGTTGAGGTTGCGCCACGACTCCGCCGCCGGGTCGTCCGCCGCCTCGATCACGTTGAGATGGATCCCGTTTGAAAAGTAGTCGCTACCTCCCATCAGCACGATCACGCGGGTCTCGCCCCTTGAGCGAGCGTAGGCGTAGGCGTCGCGCAGCCGGTGGCATTGCTCGGTGCTCATCGCCCCGTTGTAGAAGTCAAAGTGCAGGTAGCCGACGCCGGTCTGCTCGACGTAGTAGATCTCGCGGTAGGTGTCCTCAGCATGCGGGCCCGCGGCGATCGGCACCGCGATCTCTGGGACGTCGGGTTCGATACGCCGGCCAGGGCGAGTGCGCGCGCGGCCGGCAGCTTGAAGTACCGCTCGGTGGCGGTGTCCCGGCGCTTGAGGTGGCTGATCCACACCGCTCCGTCGACGGTCGCGCGGCAGATCGCGCCGGTCCGACGCCCGACGACCTCGCCGGGCTGACCGCGGAGCACCGGTTCGGGATGTATTCCGAAGAGATGAAACTCCGCGCCGTCGATGGTGTCGAGGACGCCTGGATGCCCTTCGCCGGCGCGGACCTTGCGTACGACAGTTTCGGTGCTGTCGAGTTCCCAGTCGATCGCTCGGTCGCTCTGGGTCATCAGCGGGCGCGGGCGACCCCTCAGCCCGCCCGCGAGCGAGCGGCGCTCATCCGTAGCGGCGGCTGTCGCCGTGCATGATCCGTTCGATCGCTTCGACGAGCGCGTCGATCGCTGCGTGCCGCACCTCGTGCCGGTACAGGCTGCTCTTGCCCGCCCGGCGCATCGCGAACTCGCGTGTCGCCCATGCCTCGCCCGGCATCCGGCTCGCCGTTGGCTTGGAGCACCGTCACACCCCAGTCGCGCGCTCCGATCTCGATCGCCCAATCCAACGAAGAAGGGCCCCGGTCGCCCGGTGGACCGGGATGCACGATCAGGCACCGGCGCGTTGACCAGATCGACTCGGGGATCATCTGCTTTAGAAACGGACACACGATCAACTGCGGATCGTGCTCGCGCACCGCCGCCTCCATCGCCTGGGCGGAAGCGACAACCGCGACCGTTACTTTGTGACCAAGTTCGGTCAAGGCGATCCACGCCCGCTGGCTGAGACCGTTGTGCGCGGAGACCAGAAACAGGATCCGCAACGACGCCTCCCCTGCGCTCAAGACGCGGTCTCGGCGAGCGGCTCAGCGTCTCGATCGAGGGCGACACCTTCCAATACGTCCGTCACCGTCGCGGACGTTCCACAGGCAGCAATTGTCATCGGGATCTCTCTCTGTTCTCCGGTTCCTGTCCGATCGCAACTTGTCGAGTCATGGCCGTCAGACGTTGGCTCGCATAAGCGCGAACTCATCGCCGCTGGTGCCGGCGGCGACGATTCGGCCTTGGGGGTCGATGGCGAGGGTGTGGCCGAAGTCGCCGGTGCCGTTGAAGTCGGTCGTCAGCGACGCGGCCACGGTGCCGTCGGGCCGGTAGCGGACGAGCGCCATATCGGTGAGGGGGGACTGGCGGCGCTCGTGGCGCTGCCCACCAGGACGATGTCGCCATCGGGCTTGAGGAGGAGGTCATCACCGAAGTCGTCGCCGCCGCTGAGGTCGGTGTCGGCGATTCCGAAGTTGGCGAAGCCGAGGTTCAGTTTTCCGTTGGGCCCGTAGCTGGCGACCATCGCGTCGAGGTTCGCCTTGGGGCCGAGCCGGGTGCCGGCGATCAGGATCGTGCCGCCCGGGGTGATCGCGACGCCGTTGGCGACGTCGTCGAAGCCGAGGTCGCTGACGACGGTGCCGCCCCCGCCGAAAGTCGGGTCGAGCCGGCCGTCGGGCAGGTAGCGGGCGAGGGCGACGTTCTCACCGGTGTCGCCGACGGCCACGATCTTGCCGTCGGACTGGATCGCGACCCCGGTGGCGGAGTCGTCAAGGCTGCCGAGGTCGGTGGTGACGATCCCGTTCGCCCCGAAGCTGCGGTCGAGCGTGCCGTCGGGGTTGTAGCGGACGAGCGCGAAATCGAACAGGCCCGGGGCGGTTTCTGCCTCCCCCGCGGCGACGATCTTCCCGTCGGGTCGGACGGCGACGGCGTTGGCGACATCGCCGCGGCCGGCGATGTCGGTGGTCTCGATCCCGGTACTGTTGAAGCTGGGGTCGGGGTGGCCGTCGGCGGTGTAGCGCACGACGCCGAAGTCGACGTTCGCCAGTCCGGCGGGATCGGCTTGGCCGACGGCCACGAACCCCCCGTCCGGCAGCGGCGCGGCGTCGAGCGCCTTATCGTCGTTTCCGCCGAGATCGGTCGTCGCGATCCCGCCGGCACCGAAGCTCGGATCGAGATGCCCCGCTGTGTCGTGCCGCGTCGCTCCGAAATCGAAATGGAAATTCTGCCCGACCTCGCGGGGGCCGACGGTGACGATGTTGCCGTCGGGCTGGATCAGCACGGCCCGGCCCTCCCCGTTGCCTGGGGTGGTGACCCGGCCGACATCCCCGAACGAGGAATCCAACCCCGACGGGAGCACCTGCGTCACGCAATGCACGGCAATATCGGTCACGTTCGCGACACCCACCTGCCCGGTGCCGTGATCGACCGTGCAGATCTGATCGGGGCTCGTGGGCTGCGTTGTGACGTTTACCTCGTAGGACTGGCCGGTGACCGCCGTCCCCGGGAACGTAAAGCTCCCATTCGCCGACACAGACACCGGCCCGCCGAGGTTCGACAGGACCAGCCCGGAACCCTGGAGGCCGTCGACCGTGCCGCCGATCGTGAACGTGGGCGCCGGGGGGACCGGGGGCTGGTCGCCGTCGACGATCGTGACCGGGGCGCGATCTTGTTTGCCGAGCTTCGCGCACCGCACGTGGGCGAGCGAGACCGTGAACTGCTCCGGGGACTCGATCGCCTGGTCCTCGCGGATCGGGATCTCCACGAGTCGCGGAGCATCGTCGCCGTTGTTGAACCGCACTCGCGTGTTCGTGCGCTCGAAATCACCGCCCGTCTGGGCCGAGCCGCCGGAGGTTGACACGTTCACACTGGCCGCGCCACGTGACCCACCGGTGCGGGTGACACGCACCAGCGCCTTCCCCGGTCCCCCTCGCTGGTGAAGAACGCCGGAGCGCCGAGCTGGATAACCCCCGCTCCTTGCCGCGGCCCCGCAGGGCAGCGGGCCGCCGGCAGCGGCCTCAGCGGCGGCTCCTTGAGGATCGGGTGGCCGAGCGGTGTCAGACCATGCGCTTGCAACAGCGATGGGTCGACGCCCTGCGGATCCTTGATGAAGGCTTCCACGGCGGACTCAGCCCCCGCCTCGTCGCTGGCATCGGCCTCCAAGCTGACATGCACCGTGAAAGCGTCGCCGGCGTTCACCGACGACAGCGGCACCTTGAACGTCAGGGGGTGCTTTAGCTGCTCCTTTCCCTCTGACCCGGTGTCGGAGACCGTGAAACTGTCGTTCGTCCACGCCGGAGCCTCCGAGTCCGACGACGTCCCGGCAAAGCCCAACCACCTGTGGAACGAGAGACCACCCAGCTCCGCGTCGCCGCCCGCGTCGAACAAGTCGCCCTTGGCGCTGTAGACGCGGGCGTGGAAGTACACGGTTGCATTGAACGGGCCGCAGCTGAGGTCACCGCCCGGCGAGCCCGGGCAGGCGCGCAAGTTCACCGACTCATCGTTCTGGTTGATCCCGTCGAGCAGGACCCGCGAGAGCGTGATCCTCAACGATGCCTGACCAGGCTCCTTCAGGTAGGCCTGATAGAAATCGAAATGGGTCTCGCTGCCGTGGGGCCTGCCTGGAGTGAACGGGCCCGCTGTCGGCGCCTGAGCCAGAACGCTGTAATGCCTGCCGTCGGCCGTCCCCAAAACCCGCCCGACCGCTTTCCCCGGCACCACCACGGCCGGATGAAAGTCGAACGCCGCAGGACCTACGACGAGCGAGTCTTTCAGGCGCCCGCCTTGCTGAGCGTGAACCGGAGAATGGACAATGAGGTCGTCGGTGTGGGTGTCGAACGACCACAGCCAGGCCGGCTCGAACACCGCCGCCCCGGCGCGGCCGCCGCACGCGAGCAGCAGGCCAACAATCACCGCCGCGATGACTGTGAGCACCCGGAATGGGCGACGTCGGTCGATCCCGTGATTGCGCATCTGTTTGCCCCCTCGGTCACTTAGCCGACCCGGCTATGTGGCGCGGACGGTAAGCCCCGAACCGCGCCTTGTCTTCGGTACTCGTACGGATCTCAGTACGGATCCGGTGGCGAGGTGGTTCTCGGCCGCTCACCGTCCGCCATCCGCGTTGCAAATACCGCGCTTGTGTTTCCACGCGCCGATGAGCAGCGGCCAAAGCGTCGGCCGGTCGGGGAACCGTTCGGCGTCGCGCGCGACCTGGGACAGCGTCGCGGCGGCGTGCTGCTCAGTGGTGATGCCGTGCGTGATCGCGGTTGGCAGGATGCTCGCGTAGGCGGCGGTGAACATCCGATGGGCATGGCCGAGCGGCTCGAGGTGTCCGGACACGTCGGTGCCATCGGGCGCTCCGATCCCGGCCTGGGTGAACAGCTCCGGAAGTCGCGCGCCGATCTGCACGTCGGCGCCGGCCGCCGTGAATGCCTCTATGAGGACACGCCTGAGTTCTTCGAGGCTGTCGAGCACGGGCAGAATGCCGATGCTGCGCAAGTCGTAGTCCTGGATCAGCAGGTGGCCGCCCGCAGCGACAGCCTCCCATAGGCGGCGCAGCACACTCACGCGTTGCGGCAGGTGGTAGAGCAGCAGCCGTGCGTACACGAGGTCGAACGGCGCACCGGGCACTGGGTCATCAGCGGTGAGATCGAGCGCCACGAACTTGCATTGACGATGCCCGGCGCTCTGCAACATCATCATCGCCTGCGCACCGAGCGGTGCGTCGACGTCGATCCCGGTCACGCTTCCGGCCGGTCCGACCCGCTGAGCCATCAGCCGCATCGTCTCCCCGGGACCGCAGCCGCCGTCCAGGCAACTCGCGCCCGCGGCGAGTCCAACCTGGTCAAGCAGCCGGCTGGTGGCGGCTTCCCAAGCCCGCGACTGAACGCGCAGCCGCTCGTACTCCTGCGGTGTGCGCCCCAGCGCGTAAGCACCGGTCGCGCGCCGGGCCTGAAGAGTGCTGCTCATCGTTGTCCTTTCCGGTCGGTCATCGGGCCGCGATGATCGATGCCGGCGACGGTGCGTGCATCGTGGAGGCCTCCACGATCTTTTCTCCGACCCCTAGTCCTGGCCACCTGCGGTAGGTACGGTTCCTACCGATGGGCGTGTTGTTGGAGCGTGACGCTGAGCTGGGGGAGTTGGGCCGGCGGATTGCCAGCGCTCGTTCGGGATCCGGGCGCGTGATCGTCGTTGAGGGGCCGGCCGGCATCGGTAAGTCGACGCTGCTCGTGGCTGCCGGCCGCGCGGCGCGGGCGGACGGCACGATGGTGCTGTGGGCACGGTGCAGCCCGCTCGAGCAAGACGCAGCGTGGGGGGTGGCGCGGCAGCTGTTCGAGCCGCTGCGAATCCGGCCGGAGTGGGATGAGCTGACGGCGGGGGCGGCGGGACTGGCCGAGCGGGCGCTGGCGCCCGACGCAAGCGCGCCCGCGCCGGCCGGCGATGCGATGCACGCTGCTGCCCGGGGATTGGTGTGGCTGGTCAGCAACCTCGGTGAGCGCGGTCCCGCAGTTCTGGTCGTTGACGATGTGCATTGGGCCGATCCGCCGTCGCTGCGGTGGCTGGCGTTGCTGGCTCGTTCGCTTGAGGAATTCCGGATCGGGGTACTGTGCGCCGTCCGCGCGGGCGAGCCGGCGGCGGCACCCGACCTGTTGGCGGAGCTTTTGGCGAGCGCGCCCGAGCCGCCAGTGCGACCTCGGGTGCTCGGGCCGATCGCGACCGAGACCCTGGTCAGACGGCGGCTGCCAGCAGCAAGCGCAGGGTTCGCGCATGCCTGCCACGCCGTCACCGGCGGTAATCCGTTTCTGCTTGGTGCGCTGCTCACCCAGCTGACGGCGGACGGCGTCGTACCGGACGACGACACCGCCGCGCGACTCGGGACGTTCGGGTCCGAGCAGGTCGCGCGCGTGATCGAGCGTCAGCTCGCGCGCCTACCGGACGGGGGCGCCCTGGCGCGGGCGGTCGCCGTGCTCGGTCCCGGCGTTCCCCTGCGGCACGTCGCCGCGCTCGCTGGGTTAGAGCTCTCCCAGGCCGTCCACGCCGCCGACGCGCTACGGGCCGCAGGTGTGCTCGCCGATACACGCGAGCTGGAGCTCGCGCATCCGTTGATCGCTGGGACCCTCTACGCCCGCATGCCGGCCGGTGCGCGGGCGCGACACCATGCCGGTGCTGCCGCTTTGCTGGTGCGCGATCGGGCCGAGCCTGAGCGAGTCGCCCTCCACCTGCTGCGCACCGAACCGGCCGGCCAGCCGACGACGGTGGCGGCGCTGCGCGATGCGGCGAGGCGCGCCGCCGCCCGCGGGGCGCCACAGACAGCGACAACGTATCTGCGCCGAGCGCTTGAGGAGCCGCCGGCGACGGCCGGTGTGGAGGCCGGCGTGCAGCTGGAGCTCGCCCTCGTGCTCGCTGCGTTCTTGGACTCGGACGCATTCGAGCTGCTGCGCCGAGCCGTCGCGACCGCGGACACCCCGGCGCAGCGGGGCGCCATCGCGCTGGCCGGCGCACGCGCATGCGGCCTCGCCGGACACTTCGAGACGTCGATCGCACTTAGCCGCAGCGGCCTCGAGGCCGGTGAGGCCATCCCGCCCGAACTGCGGGCACGGCTCGAAGCGGAGCTGATCGCCGACGCATGGCTTCAGGCGGCGACCGTGCCCGAAGCCCGGGAGCGCTTGCGTCGTGTAGCCGCCTCGCCCCAACGACTCCCGCTGGGACGCGTCAACGCGGCGTGGGTGGCCGTTGCCGACGCGCGCCCTGCGAGCGAAGCGCTCGCGCTCCTGAGCTCGGCCATTGACGACGGGGCGTTCGTAGACGACGCAGACTCGGTACTGCGCACGCTCGCGAAGATCCTGCTGATCACGTGCGGCGAGCTTGACGAAGCGCTCGAACACTGCGCCGAGCTGATCGACATGGCGCGTCCTCGCGGCTGGCTGATCGCGCTCGCCCACGGTTGCTTCATGCGGGCGATGGCGCTTGTACAGGCTGGCGAGATACGTGACGCGGAGGCCGACGGTCGCCTCGCGCTCGCGATCAAGCTGACCCACAGCCCTCCCGAAGCGCTGATCTGGGGCGTCTTCCCGCTCGTCGATGCGTTGACCGAATTGGGCGAATTCGCCGACGCCGAGTCGGTCTTGGCCAGCGCGGGATACCTCGGTGATCCGCCACCCGGTGCATTCGCGTCGCCGCTGCTGCTCGAGGCCCGCGCGCGCCTGCGGCTCGGCCAGCACCGTCACGCCGACGCGCAGAGTGACCTGCTCAACGCGGCCGAGCGCTGGAATGACCTCGGCATCCGCCACCCAGGACTCGCCGCATGGCGCGTTCACCTCTGTGAGACGCTCGTCGCACAAGACGAGCTTCACGTCGCCCGTGAGCTCGCTAACGAGCATCTCGCGCTCGCTGAACGCGTCGAGCTCCCGGGGGCGCGCGGTGCCGGCCTGCGCGCCCTTGCCCGCACTGTCGACCGCGAAAAGGCGATCCCCCTGCTCGAGCGGGCGGTCGACCTGCTCGCGGAGTCGCCCGCGCAACTCGAGCACGTCCGCGCGCTCGTCGATCTCGGTATCGCCCTGCGCCGGACCAATCGTCGCGCCGCCGCCCGCATCCCCCTCCGCCGCGCGCTCGACCTGTCCGAGCGCGGCGGCATGCGCCTGCTCGCCGACCGCGCCCGCCACGAACTCCACGCCGTCGGCGCCAGACCCCGCCGTAGCGCCATCTCAGGCATCGACTCGCTCACCCCCGCTGAACACCGAGTCGCCACGCTCGCCGCGCAGGGCCATAGCAACCCGCAGATCGCGCAGCAGCTCTACATCACACGACGGACAGTAGAAACGCACCTCACCCACGTTTTCCAGAAACTGAACCTCTCCACACGCGCTGACCTCACGACACGCTTCGCCGGCCCCGGCTCACCCGAACGCCGCGCAGACGCGAGCGAACTAGACCTCGTAGGGACTTCCACGGCACGGACCCACTAACCCGTGGGACATCGAGCCAGACGGCAGCCTCGGTCCGTGTCGACGCCAGATTCCAGACGAGGCCGCGTCCCGACGAGCGATTGCTGTCCGGCCAACAGCCGCGCAAGCCCGATCCGGCCGCGACCTCCGCGCTCTGCGTACGATAAGCACTCGTTCGTCACTGCCGCATCATCTCCTAGTTGCAAGCCTGACAGCGCCGCTGATCGTCCTGTCGGGTGACTCCAGGCGTGTCACCCAAGCGGCCGCTCCCTCCTGCTTCCACGAACCTGCGGCAGTCTCGTCTGCGCCGTAGATCGCAGGCGACGCTGCTGCTCTGCGCGCGGAGCGGTAACCACGACGTCGTGGCCGAAACAGGCGTCAGGCAGCAGCAACGGCCGGCTGGCTCCCGTGGCTCTATTCGAGGGTCGACGGTCGTCCTGGCGGACGATCGCTTCGATCGCGGTGGCGGTCCCGAGCCGGCTTGCGCTGGGCGACCAAACGTAGTCTCGCGACGACGTGGTGCTAACCGGTAGCGAGCAAGCGGACCGGTCCCCGCACCCGCCATCGCGCCGAGTTCTGCCGCGTGAATGCGATCGCGCGGTCTCTCGTGACGGCGTCACTGCAATGCCACGAAGGCAGTCGCCCGTAGCCGCCCTGCCCGTACGAGTGCAACGGCGACGATCCGGGCGTCAGGCAACGTTGGCCGTCGGCGAGGGGTTTAGTGACGGATCTGGCTGCGCGCGGGCCGGCGGTTTGGCGGCCCTGGCTCGTGCGGAGGTTGCGTATACCGGTAGTGGTTGTGGAGGCGGAGCACCGCAGGCCGGTCGGTGTGGGAGTAGAGCTGCCGGATGAGAGCTCGCGCTGGCGGCCTGATCGACGATGATCCCGGCGTGCGGTCGTTCATCACGCTCGCTGTGCTCGTGGCGGCGTTGACGCTGGTCGCGGGCGCGTCCGGGCGGCCGGTTCGCCGGCCGGGGCGTTCGCCGCGTTCAGTCACGCTGGAGTGGGTCGGAGACATGGCGATGAGTACCGAGCGCGGGCTTCCGCCCGGCGGGCTGGATCGGGCGTTGGCGCCGGTCGCGCGTGACCTCCGTGGCGCCGACATCACGCTCGGCAACCTCGAAGGGACGCTGTCGACGGGCGGCGTGTCGAAGTGCGGGTCGGTAGCGAGCGGCGTGTGTTTCGCCTTCCAGGCGCCGCCGAGCTATGCGTTTGCGCTGCGCAGCCTTGGCTTTGACCTCGTCAACCAGGCGAACAACCATTCGATGGACTTCGGCGCCTCAGGCCGCGCGCAGACGGTCGCCGCGCTGGATCGTGCCGGGATCGCGCACACCGGGTTCCCGGGAGAGGTCACGTTCCTGCGTGCTAACGGGATCCGGGCGGCGCTCCTCGGGTTCGCTCCCTACGCCTTTGACGCGAACCTGCTCGACATTGCCGGCGCGCGAGCGCTCGTGCGCCGCGCGCGCAGGCACGCGGCGATCGTCGTCGTGATCGTCCACGCTGGCGCCGAGGGCGCCGATCAGCTGCACACGCCGTACGGTTCGCAGTTCTACCTTGGCGAGAACCGCGGCGACGCTCGCGCGTTCGCGCATGCCGTGATCGACGCGGGCGCCTCGATCGTGCTCGGCTCGGGGCCGCATGTGATCCGCGGCGTCGAGCGCTATCGCGGCCGGCTGATTGCGTACTCGCTCGGCAACTTCGTGGGCTACCACACGCTCGCCGGCGGCGGCGTGCTCGACGACAGCGCGATCCTGCGGGCGACGCTCGACCCCCGCGGCCGGGTGCTGGCCGCCCGGTGGATCCCGATCGCCCTCGTCGGCGGGCTGCCGCGCCCCGATCGCACGGGCGCCAGCACCAAGCTAGTCAGGACCCTGTCCGCTCAGGACTTCCCGACCGACCACTGGAACATCCGCTCAGACGGCGTGTTTCCGGATCCCGGCCACGGCCCCGGGGTAGCCTCGCCCGCCGCGAGCGCAACCGCTGCTTCTCCCGCACGCTCAACGCACCCCGAGTCACAGCCGATTTATCCGGCCGCCGGCACAGCCCTTATAGGGTCGGCTGCGATCACAAGCGTCCCGCAGCGGCCGACACAGGCGTTGTCGATGTGACGGCCATCGAGCAGAACGCGATTTGGGTGACTCGTCCGACGGTCCCCGGACGACCCCGCGCCTCGTTCGGCGAAGCCCCGTTGAACGCGCAGTCCTGGAGGCGTCGGCTATTCTCGCGGCCGGCGACCGCTTTGACCTTCGGCGCCCACTCGCGGAGCCCCATGCCTAGGTACGCGGCGGTCGCGCCGGTCCGAGGCGGTTTGCGCCGTGCCGGACGATCGGGATCGCCCGCGCGGTGCGGATGGAATCGGCGCTAGCGCGACTGTGTTTGTCCGGTAGCTGGGTTCAGCCCGCGCGTTGGCATGTGCGCCGACCTCGTCGGAAACGCCAATTGACCGAGGTAGCGTGACCCGTGTGACGGGCACGGCGTCAATCGCGGGAACGGGCCGGGTTCTCGAGCGTCGCCGGGCGGTCGCCCTGGCGCGGCATTACCGCGAGTTCGAGGGCCTCTCGATCAGGCAGATCGCCGACCGTCTCGGCCGCTCGCCGGCGACGGTCAAGGCGTACTTCTACGACCCGTCTGATGCTAACAAAGGGCCCAGCTGGGAACGGGAGGCCGAGCCAGGAGGTCGCGAGCTCCGGAGTCACCCGCCCGCCGCGGCATCACGAGGAGACGTCCTTCCCCGACGGACGTTGTTCTGCGCTCGGCTGGCTGTCCAGCACCGCCGGTAGGCTTGGGGTTCTCATGCTCGACCGGGTCACGGAACGGCGCCGCGCGGCGCAACTCGCCCGCCACTACCGAGACCAGGAGGGTCTGTCGATCGCCGAGATCGCTCGTCGGCTGGGACGCGCAGAAGCAACCATCAAGGCGTATCTCTACGATCCAACCGGCGATAAGGCACGCGCGGTCAAGGCGCGCTACCGGGGAGTGTGTCGCGGCTGCGGGGCGCCCACCGCGCCACGGAACGGCAAGGGCGACGCCTACGCGTATTGCAAACGCTGCCATCCCGGCGCGATTGCGCCGCAATGGACCCGGGAACGGGTTCGCGAAGCGATGCGCGCATGGCGAGCGCGCTACGGCGCTGCGCCGTCGTCCTACGACTGGTCGCGCACCCACGCACGCCGGCGCGGCGCCGAGGCGCTCAAACGACTACAAGCCGGAGAATGGCCCGCGCCGTCCACTGTCATCGATCTGTACGCGAGCTGGGCGGCGGCCGTCGCGGACGCCTTCGGCGGCGCCTGAGCGTTCGGGCGTCAATGCCGTTGACATACGAACGCGGGCTGGCGCTTGACCGCCTGTGAACGGGAGCGGCTAAGGTCGCCGCGACGCTTCTGCCATTGCGTCCGTCGGGGAGGCGCGACGCCGCGAGCCCGCGGTCGTCTGTCAGCAGCCGTCCGTCGTACGGAGGCCCAAATTCCGGGCCGCCGGCGGTCACGGCCACGCCGTGAGCGCGACCATCGCAACCAGTGGGGGAGCCATCGTGAGCACCGGGCGCCGCCTGACGCGCGGCCCGTCGCCAAAGAGCTCGTGAGCTCCGCGACCGGCCGCGATCACAGCAGTCGTCACCGGCACCAATGGCCGACGGCTGCATCACGGCTGCATCACGCCTTAAGCGGCAGCGGCGGCATGGTTGCCAGCGTGACCGCTCTGGTGCTTGCAGCGTCCCGACGTTCAGTTAGCGCTGCGAGCAACGACCGGACCGATCCGTCTACGAGCTGAGCGTGCGCGCTTGTGCCCACGAAAGCGGGTCCGGTTCTGTGGGCGATCGCGTTCGTGGCAGAACGCTCGTCTGCACGGCCGTCGGGCGGGCTGCGTCGATTCGTCGTGCAGGCTAGCTTAATGCCGGGATCGTCCGACCGGTGTTTCACGGGGTCGGGAGCGGCTTACCGCTGGGGTTCGGGGACGCTTGGTCTGAGGACGTCGCCGAGCGGATCCGTTCGCGGAGCCATTGTTGGGCGGGATCGTTGTCCAGTCGTGGATGCCAAGCCATCGAGAAGCTGATTGGGCCGATCTCCGCTGGCGCCGGAATGACGGATAGCGGCGCCGGGATCGTGAGAGCGTCGAGGAGCCGGTTTGGCAGCGTCGCGATGAGGTTGGTCTCTTGAACGACGGCTGCCGCAAGCGCGTTATAGGGGACTGTGACGTTCGCGCGTCGCGGCCGGCCGAGAGCCCCGAGGCGGATGTCGACGGCGCCCTGGCGTGCCTCGGCGATGTTGATGATCACGTGGTCGCAGTCAAGGTAGGCGTCGAGTGTCGGCTTGGCGGCCGTTGCAAGTGGATGCTCGGAGGAGAGCAGGCACGAAAAGCTGTCCTCAAACAGCGGCTCTGACCGCAATGGAGGCGGCGGGGCCCCGAAGGTGAAAACGATGTCCAGCGCACCGCGTTCGGCGTCTAGGTAGACGGTGTCGCTCCAGCCGTCGAAGCGAAACGTCGAGCCGGGAGATTCTGCGAGCGCTTGGCGAAGCAGGGGCGGAGCGATCACCGACAGCAGAAAGTCGGTGCTGGCCAGTCGAAACGTGTGCCCGGCGTCACGAGGATCGAATGGCTCGATTGAGAAAAGACTCTGTAGGCGGGGTAAGGTCTCGGCCAGCTCACGCTGGAGCCGTTCGGCGCGCGGTGTCAGTTGATACGCGCCAGCGGTGCGGACGAGCAGCTCGTCGTCAAAGACGGCCCGCAGCTCACGCAACGCGCGGCTCATCGCGGGTTGGCTCATGTGCTTTCTCTCGGCGGCGCGTGAGACATGGCGCTCCTCGAGGAGAGCTGCGAGTGGCCCGAGCAGGTTCAGATCTACGCCTTCAATATTCACTGCGCGGATAGTGAGTATGGCAAGGATCTCGTTGACGCATGGCTCGAATGGGAGCAGCATGGTCGCACCCAACCTGAAGGAGACGACCATGAGCCAGCGACAAAAAGACGCACTCGTCGAGATGATCCGCAAGGCGCCGCTCGACATCGGAGGCGACGTGATCGAGCAGCGCGCGAACTTCGAGAAGATGCTGAGCGCGCGACCGCTCGCCGACGACGTACGCACCACCCTCGGAGAGCTCGGCGGCGTTCCCGTCCTGAACATCGAGACCGGCGAGGCGAGCCACGACGCGGTCATGCTGTGGTTTCACGGAGGCTGGTACGGGATCGGCTCGCCAAGAACATCCGCAGGATTGAGCAGCGACCTTGCCCGTCGCGTCGACGCGAAGGTCATCTCCGTCGACTACCGCCTCGCTCCCGAGCACCCCTACCCAGCGGCACTGCAGGACGCAAGCGCTGCCTATCGCGGTCTCCTGGACAGCGGCGTGGACCCCCGGTCGATCGCGATCGTCGGCGAATCGGCCGGCGGTGGTCTGGCCGTAGCGCTGCTCGCGTCGCTTGACGAGGACGGAATGGCGCAGCCGGCCTGCGCCGTTCTGCTCTCACCGTGGACCGACCTCACCCTCAGCGGCGAGACGATGACCTCGATGGTCGGAATCGACCCCGTGTTCACCCGCGAGAAGGTGAGCGTTCGAGCGGCCGACTACGTCGGCTCCGCCGATCCCGCCGACCCCTCGATCAGCCCAATCTACGCCGACCTCCACGGCGTAACGCCGATCCTGATCCAGGCCGGATCACACGAGATCCTGCTCGACGACTCGATTCGACTGGCCCGCCTCGCCGCCATCGACGACGTCGACATAACACTCGACGTGATACCTGGGGTGCCGCATGGCTTCCAAGCGTTCGCGGCGATCCTCGACGAGGGCGACGCCGCCCTGGCACGAGCTGCCGCCTTCCTCGATCAGCACCTGAGCTGGGCCAGAGAGGTCTCCGATGAGCAGCCGCACTGCTCGAGCGCAACCGCGCCTTCGCCGCAACCGACATCCGCACGCACACGCCGCGGCTGCCGTTCCTGCCCCACCGGGGGATCTACATCATCACCTGCATCGACCCGCGAACAGATCCGGCACAGTTCCTCGGCCTCCGCTTCGCGGAGGCGATCGTTGCCCGCACCGTCGGCGGCCGAGTGACGCCCGCGGTCATCCAGGACCTGTCCTACATCGGCTGCCTACGTAGTCGGAAGCAAGGCACCCGAGGGTCCCTACTTCGAGGCCGGGATCATTCACCACACCGACTGCGGCAGCGGCCTACTCGCCGACGAGGAGCTGCGCCACGGATTCGCGCAGCGCACCGGCTACGACGAGGACGCGCTCGCCGGCTACCCGTGCTCGAACCAGCCGCGACGGTCCCCGCCGACGTCAAAGCCGTTCTGTCCGATCCGCACATCTCACCGCACATCACGGTGTCCGGCCACGTCTACGACGTCGACACCGGGCTGATCACGACGATCGTCGAGCCGGCAGCGAATTCCGAACGAAAGGAAAGATGATGTCCATAGTCCAGCGTGAACGGCTCGACGCGCAGCTGCGCGGCACCGGTCTCGGGTCAGAGCAGTCGGTCGTCGAGATGCGCGAAAACTTCGCAAAGCTGATGAATGCACTGCCGGTGCCCGAAGGCATCCGCGTGCACGAGACCCTGCTCGGCGGACGCCCCGGGCTGCGCATCAGCTCGGCCACCGGAGCCGACTCCGGAACCCTGCTCTACCTCCACGGCGGGTCGCATGCGGTCGGCTCTCCCCGGACGGCGCTCGGGCTCACCGCTGGCCTGGTGGTCAGGACCGGGATTCCCAGCATCTCCCTGGACTACCGGCTGGCGCCGGAGCACCCGTTCTCCGCAGATGTGGAGGACGTGGTCGCGGCCTATCGGGAGCTCCTCGCGCAGGGGCGAGCGCCCGAGTCGATCGCCTTCGCCGGCGACTCCGCCGGCGGCGGGCTGACGATCACGGGCGCGCTCGCGGCGCGCGACGCCGGGCTCCCCATGCCGGCAGCGATCGTCGCGTTCTCGCCGGGCGTGGACGCGACGCGAACCGGCGAGAGCATGGTGACCAAGGCGGATGCGGACCCCCTGCTCGACCGGGCGATCCTAGACCGCGTGAGCAGCTTCTACGTCGTCGATCAGGACCGCCGCAACCCACTGCTCAGCCCGGCGGTGGCTGCCGATCTAACTGGCCTGCCGCCCCTGCTGGTGCAGGTCGGCACGAACGAGATGCTCCTCGACGACGCCCGTCGGCTCGCTGCACGCGCCTCCGAGGCGGAGGTCGATGTCGTCCTCGACATCACCGCGAAGGTGCCGCACGTGTTCCAATCGTTCACGGGCATACTCGACGAGGCCGACGAGGCGCTCGACCGGGCCGCACGCTTCCTGCGCCAGCGCGTCCGCGGCTGACCGGAAGGATGATCATGCCGTCCCTGAGCGCAAGGCCCTGTCCGATGCCTCACTGGGCGCTTTGGCGACGGCCGAACCCACCGCGAAGGCGGTCCCGTGGGCGTAGATTGCACACTGGTGTGCAATGCCGTGCACCAAAAGCAAAAGTTCAGGAGAACAAGGCAATGACCGCAACGACGCCCGCACCCTCAACCCTCGTCCGTCCATTCACCGTCGCGATCGCGGACTCCGAGATTGACGACCTAAAACAGCGACTGGCCAGAACTCGATGGCCGAATCCGGAAACCGTCCCCGACTGGTCGCAAGGTGTCCGCTTAGAGAATGCGAAATCGCTAATCAACTACTGGGAGGGAGAGTACGACTGGCGCCGATTCGAGTCGGAGCTCAATCGTTTCCCCCAGTTCCTGACCGCGATCGATGGGCTGGATATTCACTTCATCCACGTCAAGTCCAAGAATCCGAATGCGATGCCCCTCATTTTGACGCACGGATGGCCAGGCTCGATCGTCGAGTTCCTGAAACTCATTGGCCCACTAACTGACCCGGTGGCGTTCGGAGGAAACGTCGAAGATTCATTTGACGTCGTCGTCCCGTCGCTGCCCGGATTCGGGTTTTCCCAAAAGCCGACCGAGACGGGGTGGACAGTTCCACGTATCGCAAGCGCCTGGGTGGAACTCATGAAGCGTCTTGGCTACAAGAATTGGGCCGCTCAAGGCGGTGATTGGGGTGCCGTCGTAACCTCCGCCCTTGGGGCTATGCGGCCTGAGGGTCTTCTCGGGATTCACTTGAACACTCAATACGCATTTCCCGCACAGATACCCGACACGCTGTCGCCCGAAGAGCGCTACGCCGTGGACACCCTCGCCCTCTACACCGGCGATCTCGGTGGATCAAACCACCTTCAGCGCACGAAGCCAGAGACCGTCGGATTTGCTCTGGCGGACTCTCCGGCCGGCCAAGCAGCCTGGATCTACGAAAAGTTCCAATCCAAGACGGACAATCACGGGCTCGCCGAGGACGCTCTCAGCACCGATGACATGCTGGACGCAATATCGCTCTACTGGTACACAAACAGTGCCGCGTCGTCCGGCCGCATCTACTGGGAGAACAAATCGGGCAGCCTAGCTGGCCCAAAGCTCACATTGCCGGTCGCCGTGACCGTGTTCCCACGCGACATCCCACGCCTGCCGCGAAGCTGGATCGAAGACACCTACAGCAACTTGATCCACTACGGCGAGGCCAACAAGGGCGGACACTTCGCAGCCTTCGAGCAACCCGAGATCCTGATCAGCGAAATCCGCACCGGCCTAAGGAGCCTCCGCTCGTAACACGAACGCCGATCTTGCCTCGGTAATCGACGTGTAAGACCCAGGAAGGTTGGTTCGCTCGTTGAGGCGAGCGATGGGCGGTTGGTGGCCGAGCGCTGAGTGTCGTCGGTCATGGTTGTAATAGTGGATCCAGCCGTCAAGGGCTGCGGTGCGTTCTGCGCTGGTTCGGTAGATCGCGCCGTAGGCCCGGCTCTTGATCATCGTGCGGATGAACCGTTCAGCTTTGCCGTTGGTCTGAGGCCGGCGCGGGCGGGTGCGGACGTGCTTGATGCCCAGTGCGCGGCAGGCAACAGCGTGGACGGTCGAGATATAGGCAGCGCCGTTGTCGGTCAATAAGCGCTGAACGGTGATCCCGTGGCGCTTGAAGAAAGCAGCAGCTCGTTTGAGGAACCCGATTCCGGTGACGGCCTTCTCGTTGTTCAGGACTTCGGCGTAGGCCACGTGGATCTGACAGCGTTAGCCGCGCACGATTGCCTTTGAGTCAACGCTCCGCACGCTCTTAGCGAGATGGCAATGCGCGCGAGCTTTGACGATGAGCTTCACCGTCGTGTTCTCGCGAACGCGAGCCGTCACCCAGCGCCATCAGGATCACTCGGCTGACACGAGAGAACGAGGCGACGGCTTCGGCGGACGCCTGGCCACCGAACCCGTGCGCTTCTCGCTGCCGGTATCGGACAATCTGGGCAGCGTCGCACCTTGTCGCAGCACGGCCCCTCTGGTCTGAGAGCGGTGGCCGGGGCGGCGTCAGCGACCTCGGCGGCGGCGAGCAGCCCACCGCGGAAGCGAGCGCCGCGTCGACGTCGGGGTCGCCCTCGGCCAGGACGCGGAGTGTCGCCCTGTGCGCTCGCAGGCCCCGCGATGCCCGATGGAACGAAAGCGATTGAAGGACACCCTCGGCCTCACGCTCGAGCGTGTGTCCGGCGTCCCTGTGCGCGGCCTGAAGATGTGCCTCGGCCAGGCTGGTAGCGCGCCGATGGCCCGTCCTCAGGAATCGCGGTGGTCGACCGGCAGCACGCGGTAGCCGGCCGCCGCGAGCCATGATCGCGCGCGGCCGCGCTGGCGCTCCTGGGAGAGTGCGTGCCACCGCTCAAGCTCGCCGGGCCAGCAGGCAAGCTCGTCCTTGAAGCGGCGAAACGCGCCGCGGCGTTTGAGCGCGACAGCCAGGCGCTCGGCCCGGCCGGGATCCTCGACGGACGCGATGAACCGCTCCATGTCCCGGTAGCCCTCGCGTGAGCCCTCGCCGTGGACCGCCAGCCACCGCTCGGGATCATCACTGGTGTCCTCGTCTTCCTCCCCGGTCTCCAGGACATATTCGATCGCCGCCTGCGACCAGACCTCACCGGTCGTGATATCGATCCGGCCCCGACGCTGAGTGGATCGCCCTCGAGGATGCCGGCCAGCGCCTCGAGATCGACGGGCAAGCCGCGCCGCATCGCCGCCGGTCCGCCGCCGAGCTGAGCCTCAAGCTGGTCGGCCAGCTCATCATCCCCCTCCCAGCCTCGCCGCCGCAGGCCGACCACGAGTTTGCGAGCCAGCTCGGCGGCTCCGTCCACGCCCCGCATGACGGCCGCGATGAGGCCGTCGCCCGCCAGCTGCAGCGAATCATCCTCAGCGCCGACACCGCCGAGCAGGTCGACGACAGCCCGCCCGTCACCACCATATACCGCCGCCCGCAGGGCGGAGCGCTGCTCCTTTGAGTCCATCTCGCTCTGCCTAGTGTTGCGCTGCCAGGCCCAAGCCGTGACCCATCATCCGCGCCGTGAGCGGCGCAGGTTCGCGAGCGCGAGCCCCGTGTCCTGCGCTGGCGCAGCTCTGTGGAAGTCACAGGCGCGGACGTCCAGGCACCTCAGTACGCCGAAACGCCTCGCCCGAGTCGCCCGTCTCCTGCCCCGACCCTCGCGGCGCAGCCGGAGACCGGAGATCCCGCCGCGACGCACCTCTCCGCGCTCTCTGAAGTAATGGGGCCGCTTCCGGTCCACGTTCCCGAAGCCACGCCGGCAGGCCGCTGCGCCCGTTCAGGGAGGCGCGACGCCGCGAGCCGGCGGTCGTCTGTCAGCAGCCGCCGGTTGTGGGGAGCACACAGTTCGGTGGTCGCCGGCCGTCACCGCCAGGCGGGGTCGGCGCGACTATCGCAACCGTGGCATACGGATCGCGCCGTCGACCGGGAGCTGACGATCGCTAATAGCCGGGAGCAGTGATGGGTAGCAGCCGGCGCCGACTACTGCTTGCATGTCCGGATTGCGCTCGCGCCCGCTATTGCATCCCCACCGAAAGCGGCAGCGCGGATCGCCGACGCGGTCCCGAGCCGGTCGACGATCGCACGGTCCGGAGGATGCAGTAGTCCGCGTCGCGTGGCGCGATGCATCGGTCCGTGGCAAACCGCAAGCTGGCGCCGGCGCCGTCGGAGTGCTGGATCGCCGCCAAGGCAATCGCAACGCGCGGGACGGACGAAGAACAAAAGCGATCGTGAGGAGACGTGTGGCCTCACGCTCGAGCAGCGTTGCTCCTTGTGTCCGAAAGCAGCGACCGACGGCGGGAATATAGGCCTTGTCGTGGTCGCCTGGCGGGCTCCGGGCGCAGTGCCAGCGCGATCAGCGTCTGGTCGCGTGCGCGTTCAAACGCGCGCCGCCGGAACCGCTGCTCGCTCTCACTACGTCGTTGCTCGCACGCGCGCTGGAAGATCGACCAACGCTCGAGCGCGATCGCCGCGTCGCGCTCGCGGCCCGCGGCGGCGCGACACAGATCCAGTGCACACGGCTCATCTCCGTCTGGGGCGTTGCAGCCGTGACCCGCCGGACAGCAGAAGCGTGTGCCGATCATCTACCCGCGACCGCGCGGCGAGACACCTGGACCCGCCAAGACGTCCCGAGGCCCCGGCCGACATCAAGGAATAGGCGAACAGGCCCGTCCTCGACGGCTCGACCGCGAACGTGTTCGCCGATAAGTACAGTGCGGTGCACCTGAAAGCGCTCGGGCCCGGACAGACCTACCGGCAGCTCAGCGCCCAGTCGCTGACGAATCCCCCCAACCCGAAACTCGTCCAGGAGACGCAGACGCTGTTCCGCGGCGAGACCGTCCGCGCGGGCTGCTCCAGGCCTGGGGCCTACGCGAGCCGGACGTTCTGGGCGCTCACCGGCGGCCGGCCAACTCATGACTTACCGGGCCCTGGTCGCCGTCGCGACATTTTTCGCCGATCGCCCCTGAAGCCAGACGTCGCGGCGTCGATGCCCGCAGGGCTGCAGAACGCTTCGCTCAGATCGGGGCTTGATACGCGCGGCATTGAACTCGTGCAGCGGGTCGACCGTTGCTGCTGCGACCACCCCCACATGCCGCCGATCGGCCGCCGCGAGCGCGCGATTTCGCTCTGCGCTGATGCCTGGCTGCCCCATCCGCGGACGGCGCAGCCAAACCTCAACCCGTCCGACCCTACTCCGATCCCAACCGAATACAAGGCTTCCAATCGACCCCACACGGGTACGCTGCCCTCCAGCCTCGCTCGCGCTCCGAGCGCAGAGGCTCAACCGGCGGACGATTCGCACCCAGTGAGCAGCACACTCAGCAGAGCACTACGAGGTTGGCGATGAGCGACGCCGAGTCCGACGATCCCGCGCTGCGACCGCTCGTCGGTGGCAGGCTGCTGGCCGAGATCACCAACCGGATCGTTGCGTTCATGCGCGAGCACTACGGCCGCGGACCGATCAAAGCCAAGACCTACGTGCTCGACAACCTGATCGTCTGCGTGCTCTCGGACGGGTTCACCGCGATCGAGCGCACGATGATGGAAGGCGGCGAACCCGACCGCGTGCTCGAGATGCGCCGCGACTTCCAACGGATGATGAAGGAGCGCTACAGCGAAATGATCGAAGCGCTCACCGGCCGCAAAGTGCTCGCGTTCCTCAGCCAAGCACACGTCGAACCCGACCTCACGATCGAGATCTTCCTGATGGACGGGCCGCTAGCCGGATTCGGCGCACTGGAGCTCGTCGACCCACCACCGAGCGATCCCGGCACCGGCGACGACTAACCGCCGCCCGGTGCGCAGACCGGCCGACGGCCTACTGAGTCCCCCTTACGCGAGACGCGTTGCCCTCCTCGCAGGAGCGGATGGAGGCCCATCGTGCTGCGCTACGCGAGAGCGACACCGCGCAGCGTCGGGCGAGACGTCCGGAGGTAGCCCGCTGACAGGCATCGAACTCGGCCGCAGACGCTCGCGTGAGATCAGGAGACTTGAGTCCGTCGTCGGTAGGGCCGTCGTGCCTGCGCGTCTACGACCCGCGCTCCGGTCGCGCACCCCCCAGACCCGACGCCGTTACCGGCGACGAGACCGAACCGCCGGATCTCAATAGCCGACGGACCAGGGAGGACGTGCTACTTCCCGCTGCTCCGACCGCCGGGAATCTGACGCCGTCGTCGAGGGCAAGGGCGTGGCCCGTCTGAGACACCGTCCCGGGCCAGCGGCCTATGGCTTCGGGCCCGCGGAAAGTTCGAACCATTCCCCGAAATGCGAACGAGCCCGCCGTGCAGCCTCACGAGCGCGCCCAGCCTACGATGCTTCCTGTGCAGCATCATGGCTTCGCCCAGCCCGCCCGTGCCTCCCGACATGCGCATCAGTGAGCCCGCGTTCTTTAAGCGCGGCGAGACTGCCCTCGTCCGGTGTTGGCGCGGGCATCTCGCGCTCAGCGGTTGCGCGTTTGCGCGGACAGCGCGCAATGCGGCGGCGGCTGCCACAGAGCGCGTCGCGCCGGCGTCGTCAAATCCCGCGTTAGCCGGAACGCTGGCGTGCAAGCACGCGAGCGGAACGTTCGGCATCGGCGCAAGCCCCGGCGCTTTCTACGCGACGCGGTCGCGATGTCGACGTCGCCGGCCCCGCACGACGCGACCCATTCCGGACAGACGCGGTCACGCGCCCGCGTCGTCGCGGCGTCGCTGCTCCGGCGCCGACGCGATCGCCGAGCCGGACGTGCCCCAAGTGCGGAAGCGATTGTGGCGTCTGACTAGACGCGGTTGCGATATCTGACGTCGGTGAACGGCCAGTCGGCGGCGAGCCAGCTGTCCACGGTCTCGTGCAGCACGGGGTCCAGTTCTGCCCGGCTCGCGGTGACCCAGGACCGCGCCTCGGTGATGTCGGGGTCTGCCCGCGACGGGTAGATGTAGACGCAGCCGACGACGACGCCTTCATCATCGAGAACGGTGTACGTGAAGCCGACTCGTCGCTCGAAGTCGTCGGCATGCCTTCGCAGGTCGCGGAGGTTCTCGTCGAGTGACATTCCCTCAGTGGGGGGCCATCGCCGGGTTGAAAAACCCGGGGTGGCGCGGATGTGCTCGATGCTCGACATCCAGGCACGGTGGTCGGCGTCGTTGTGCTGGGGTCCGAGCGGCTCCAGGCGGAAGCCCGGACCGGTGAAAGTCAGCGGGACGACGTAGTCATCCGGGATGAACGAGTGGGTCATATCGCGAGCTTACAAGCGGTCCTGAGGAGGCCGTGCCTCACAAGGCGGCGCATCAGACGCGCAGCTTCGGCTGGTCGCCTTCCGATGGCGGGGGTCTGTGACCCTCCGAAGGGGCGAAGCGGTCGCGCGCGGGACGCGATGCCGTACACGGCCCGGATTGCGACTCGGCGTGCATGATCCGCGTTGCCTGGCGACGCCGATCATGCACACACTTTCGCGTCCAGCCGCCGCACCGCCCGCGATCGCGCTGCCAGTATCGGACACACGCGGCCACGGGGCGGAGCGCGCAACGGTCGCCGACCCGGCGCTACTCCTCCACGCCTTAAGCGGCCATCGCGACGTCGTGACTGCTCCCGCCGCGGCGAGCCTCCGCAATCCAAGGGGCACCCCTCGTTTTGCGCTGCATGCAGGGCGCTCGGCGCCAGCGCATGGCTCAGTCGGTCTCGCCGGTCCCGCGAGTGGCGGGGGGATCACTTCGCCGACGCCCTGCTCTGCTAGTCGCGCGGGACTGCCGCTACGTTGCGGAGGAGCTGTCCAGGATCGGCGCGCCGGAATGCCGAGTCTCGGCCTTTGCGGTCCCGTCCGCCTCGCCGATCGAGGCGCCCGTCGAGACCTCAGCGCAGAGGGCTGCGAAGGTCTCGAGTAGCGGTGGACAGTGGCGCTCGTTCCAGGCTAGGACGAGCTCTGAGGGACTCAGGTCTCGTACGGGGATCATTGTGACGCCACCGCGTGCGAAGATCGGGGCGTTGCCGGCCGCGAGTAGGCAGATGCCGATGCCGCTTGTGACTGCCTCGTAGGTCTCCTCCGTGTCGTTGATCTCGGCCTGGATCTTGACCGGGTGGCCGTCACGGTGGTCGAGTGCCAGCCAGTAGTCGCGGAGCGGGCCGGCGCTCTCAGGCAGGGCCAGGAACGGCTCGTCGAGCAGATCGGTCATTGACACGCTTGCGTGCGTGGCCAACTGGTGGTCGTTCGGGAGCGCCACCAGCCGCGGCTCGCGGGCGATCGTGACCCACCGGTAAGGCGGCTGCGGTAACGGCAGCCAGACGAACGCTGCGTCGGCGCCCTGCTCCGAGAGTCCTGCCGTCCGGTCGCTCCAAGGGGCGTGGCGCAGCTCGAGCTCCGCGTCGGGACAGCTTGCCACCAGCATCGCGCGCACCCTTGGCAGCAGCCCACGGCCCGGGCTTGTGTGCATGCCGATCACGAGGGTGCAGTCGCTGGCCTTTGACAGGGAATGCTTTGCGTCCTCCCAGCTCGCCACGATCCGCTCGGCGTGGGGCACTAGGTCGGCGCCGGCGCGGGTCAGCTGCACGGCGCTCCGCCCGCGTTCGAACAGGGTGACGCGAAGCTGTCGCTCGAGCGCGCGGATCTGTTTGGAAAGGGCGGGCTGGCTGACGTAGAGCGTTTCCGCAGCGCGTGTGAAATTCAGCTGCTGGGCGACTGCGAGGAAGTAGCGTAGATCGCGCAGATGAACGTCCATAGCGATCGGTTATACCAATGGGTCTTGGACACGAGGCTGGGTTCGGCGCACCATGGAGCATCCGATGCGAGCACTGGTCCACGATCCCGACGCTCCCCGCGGCCTGCGGCTTGGCGAGGCACCGGATCCCGAACTCGGGTCGTCCGATGCCTTGGTACGCGTGGCCGCCATCTCACTCAACTTCGGGGAGGTGGCATTCCTGCGCGAGCGTGTGGCGCCCGGTGCGGTGGCGGGCTGGGATGCGTCGGGGACGGTGGTTGCCGCGGCAGCAGACGGCTCCGGGCCGCCGACGGGCGCGCGCGTCGCAACGTTCGGCTGGTCGGGCGCCTGGGCGCAGCGGCGCGCGGTCGACACTGGCGAGCTTGCCGTCCTACCCGACTCCGTCGACTTCGCCGCGGCGGCGGCGCTCCCGGTCGCCGGAGTGACCGCCCTGCGCGCGGTGCGCTGCCTCGGATCGGTGGTGGGGCGCCGGGTGCTGGTCACCGGTGCCTCGGGTGGCGTCGGACGCTTCGCGGTGCAGCTCGCCGCACGTGCGGGCGCTCACGTCGTGGCCGCAGTCGGCAGCCCTGAGCGCGGGGACGGTCTGGCCGAACTCGGAGCCAGCGAGGTGGTCGTCGGCCTTAGCGACTTGGCCAAGCCGGTCCACGTCGCCCTCGACAACGTCGGCGGCCAGGTGCTGGCCGAGGTCCTCGGGCTGCTCGCGCCGGGCGGGTGCGTCCTGAGCGTGGGCATGGCCTCGCTGCAGCCGACAACGATCGACTTCGAGCAGATGCGGATGCGCGCAGGCAGCAGCCGGATCGAGGCATTCACAGTCGGCTCCGGGTTCGGCGCCGACTTGCCGTATCTCGTCTCGTTGCTCGAAGCCGGCCAGCTCGACCCCCAGATCGGCTGGCGCGGTTCGTGGGATCGCGCGGGCGAGGCAGCGGATGCCCTGATCGGACGGCGCGTCCGGGGCAAGGCCATACTCGGGGTCGTGCCGTGACGCTGTCGGGCCAGAGCGTAGTAGTCGTCGGCGGGACTAGCGGTATGGGCCTAGCGACGGTCCGTGCGGCAGCAGCGCAGGGCGCCGGGGTCATCGCAGCCGGCAGGCGATCGGTCGCTGGGCGTGAGCCGATCGACGAGGTGGTGCAGGCCGAGGTGGACGTGACGGATGAGGCATCTGTGCGCGCCCTGTTCGACGGCCTCGGGACCGTCGACCACCTGTTCGTGTCCGCGTCGCCCGGCGCTCCGGGCAGGTTCTTGGAGCAGGACCTAACGGCGGCGCGTACGTTCATCGACGGCAAGCTCCTCGGCAGCTGGAGCTGCGCTCGCTACGCCGCGCCGCTCATGCGCGCAGGAGGGTCGATCACGTTCGTGAGCGGTGTCGCGGTCGTCCGCCCTCCCGGGAACGCTGCGATGGTGACCGCCGCGTTCGCCGGGATCGAGGCGCTGTCACGCGCGCTGGCAGTGGAACTCGGACCGGTGCGCGTGAACACCATCCGCCCGGGCTACACCGACAGCGAAATGTGGTCCGGGCTGTCTGACGGCGAGCGCGACGATCTGCGCCGGCGCGTAACCGACGCGCTGCCAGTAGGCCGGATGGGCACGCCCGAGGACATCGCGCACGCCGCCGTGTTCCTGATGACGAGCCGCCAGACCACAGGAGCGGTGCTCGAGGTCAGTGGCGGCGAGAGCCTCGTCGACAGGCTGGGCCGACGATGATCCTGGTCACCGGCGCTACCGGCAACGTCGGTGGAGCGCTCGCAGCGCAGTTGGCGGCGCGGGGGGAGGGCGTGCGCGCAGTGGTGCGGGATCCCGCACGCGTCAAGCTGCCCGCCGGAGTCGAGGTCGTCCAGGGCGACTTGGACCTTCCCGAGTCACTGACGCCCGCTCTCACAGGGGCGCGCGCGGTGTTCCTGCTCGGCGGATGGGGCGACATGCCAGAGCTGTTGCGGCGGATCGAGCGCGCACGCGTCGAGCACGTGGTGCTGCTGACATCGCGCTGCGTCGTGGGAGGAACGCCAGACAATCCCGTGACCCACATGTGGATCGACTCCGAATCGGCCGTGCGCGACGCCGCCGTGCCGTGGACAGTCCTCCGTCCCAGCGGTTACCAGTCGAACGCGCTGCGCTGGCTCTCTCAGCTACGCGTGGGCGATGTCGTGCGAGCGCCGTGGCCCGATATCTCGATCGCGGCGATCGATCCCGCCGACATCGCCGCCGTCGCCGCGACGGTCCTGGCCGAGCCAGGGCACGAGGGTGTCGCGCACACGCTGAGCGGCCCCGCGCCACTTACGCCCGCCGACCAGATCGACACGCTGGCAACCGTGCTCGCGCGGCCACTGCGTTATGAGCCGCTCTCCGACGAACAGGCGCGGCTCGAGATGATCGCGGACACGCCGGGGCCATTCGTTGATGCGTTCTTCCGGTTCTACTCCGACGGCGAGTTCGACGATTCGCCGATCGTAGACACCGTGCAGCAGATCACCGGACACCCACCGCGCCGTTTTGAGCAGTGGGCGCGAGCCCACGCGCAAGCGTTCGAGTAGGAGGTCGACGAACGAGGAGCGCGCGGGAGTTCTCGCGGCCGGCGCCCGGGAAGACCTGCTTACAGCCGCGGCGAGGCTCGGCAGTTATCCCTCGGACGGTCCCCGTCACGCGGAGAGTTCGACTGCGAACGCGAGCCTCCGCTCCACACACTTGCCTAGGCAAGAGATCGATCTGGCTCCCGCCAATCGCCTTCTTCGATCCCGTCGATTCCAGTACTAGGAGCTCGCCGTGGCCGGGTTGCGTAGCTTCCGCATCGTCGCCGACACAGGTCTGGTCGCGACGCTGCCGCTCCCGGTGTCCGCCAGGCCGACGCGGAAGCCAGATCGCCGGCGAAGAGGATCGGGGCACGCTCGAGCGTTGGGTCAGGGCGGACGCGACGCCGCAGGGTGTGGCGCGACGGGCGTCGACTACGCCGAAAAGTAGGGCCGATTTCGCTGCGCGAAAATCGGCGTTAGCTCGAGTGCCGCAAGCACTGGCGCCTCCTCGCGGAGAGCAGGCGGGCCGGCTCACACGATCGCGCGGGTGCGTCTGTCCGTGAGCGGCAGCCGTAGGACGGCGGGCAGCGTGGCTGATCCGTCACGGATGGAGCAGCGGTCAAGGTGGCCGGCGGGCGGTCGCCGCTCGTCCTTAGCGGGCGTTGGCGCAGCACCTGATCGGACGCTTCCTCTCGCGCAGATGGCGGTAGTCAGCGTCCTCTCGGCGCCAGATTCCTCACGACGTGGCGCCCGGGCGGTGACCGCGCACACGCGGTGTGGAATCGAGAGTGGGTCCTGTGGGAAGCGTGCGCGCAGGATTGCCGCTAGCGGGACTTTCCGGGCCTGAGGCTGTCGGGTGGGTCGGATCCCTTTTGGTGCCGGGGGTTTGGGCGGTCGGGTGGTGTATGACCTAAACGCGGGTTGGCGCGAGTGGTTGGAGTCCGAGGGTGTCGTAGAGCTGTTGTTGGGTGTCGTCGAGCTCGGCGAGGCTGGTGCGCACGCGCTGGCGGCCTTGGCGTCCGCCGGCGGGTGGGTAGACGAGGGTGACCTCGTCGATCTCGTTGAGTAGGCGCATCGCGAGCTTGGCACCGAGCGGCAGTCCGTCGTGGTGGATGTCGGCGTGGCGGATGTGGCGTTCGATCAGCGAGACGAGCATCAGCGCGAGCGTGCAGTAGAAGCCGTGGACCTTGAGCTTCTGGTCGGTCCAGTGGAAGGTGGGTGAGTAGCTGACGAACTCGCGGTCTTTGTCCTGGCGGAAGGCGTTCTCGCCCTTGGATTGGGCGCGGTACGCGGCGACGATCTGTTCGTTTGGCCATTCGTGGCGGCTGGTGAAGATGATCCGTTTGCCCCACTCGCGGTGGGCGATGCGTTCGACCTGGTCGGGGTTGGTGCGGTAGGTGAGCTTGTTCGCCGCGAGGTCGTGCTCGACGGCGATCACGTCTTTGAGCCAGCGCCGCTTGAGGATGTTCTTGATCCGCTCCTCCAGCGCGCGGTCGTCCATGCGATGCTTGCCGCGCCCGACGATCCCCTTGAGCTCGTCCAGCTCGCGATGGGCCTTCGCGAGCGTCTGGTTGAAGCTGCGCCGCTGCTTGGCCGCGAACGACTCGGAGTAGGAGATGACGATCGTGCGCTGTTGCCCGTACACCTCCTTGCTGGTGCGGTAGGCGAGCGTGCCTGGCATCTGCTCGATCGCGGTGAACTCCTCGCGCGGGATATCGAGCAGCTCGGGGTGGTGGTGGGGCGACAGCGAGCCGACCACGCCGAGTGAGAGTTCGTCGGCCAGCGGCTGGTTGTCCTTGGAGTTGTTGCCCTTGTCGTAGACGAGCGTCAGCTCCGAGCACTCGGCGTCGGTCAGCCCCAGGTCGGTGAGGCGCTGCTTGATCAGCTTGATCGCCTCGGGGAAGTGGGTGGTGTCGTTGCGGCTGCCCTGGTAGGTCTGGTGACACAGCGGAATGTTGGAATCCAGGGCCACGCACAGCGCCAGCCCGATCAGCCGCAGATCCCGCCGCCCGCCCTTGGGGTGACCGCGCTGCGCGAGCGTGTTGCGCTCGTTGGCCGAGTCGATGAACGTCGCGAAGTTCGTGGTGTCGTAGATCAGCGGGCGCAGCTCGATCCCGTAGCGGTCGATGCAGCGGCGCACGATCGCGGTCTCCGCGGTGGCGATCGCCTCATCGGAGACGACGCCCATCGCGTCCCAGAACCGCTGCGAGGAAAGCGCCCGGGGCTCGGCCGGCAACAGCCTGGAAAGCGCGGTGCGCCGATGCCAGTCGCCCAGCTGGCGCTTGGAGCGCGGCTTGCACGCCCGGTTGACGGCCGCCAGCATGATCATCTCCCCGACCGAGAGGCGCCCGCGGCGCCCGCCCGCGGCACCCACCGCCCGGTCGATCGCCTCGGCCACCTCCAACTCCCGGCACAGCTTCAGCGCGGCGGCGACCGCGCCGAAGCTGCGCGAGATGACCGCCTTCGGCTCGGCGGTCTCCTGCAGACGCTGCTCGAGGTCTTCCGCGCGCCCCAGATACACCTGGCGCACGACCTTCACCCGCCCGCCCACCCGCGCGGTCTCCCGCAGGTAGTAGTACGGCCGGCCGTTGATCACCTTCTTCGTCAGGCTCGCCATGATTTAGGTCATACGCTAACGCTCGCGGCGGACAGAAACGCCCCGCAAACTCCGAAATATGCGCCCAGGACTGGCAGATAGCGCTCATCTCAGCGGCCAGTCTTTTAGGTCATACGCAGATCGCGGTATGACCCAGCCCACGCCCCACAACAAAAGCCCCGCAAACGACGACAATCCAGCGCCGCATCCCCGCGGCCGCTACCGACCCATCAGGCCCGAAACCCGGAAAGTCCCGCTAGTGTCGTGTTGGTTTAATTTGTTTGCAGCTAGGGTACGGCGTGGGCATGCCTACTCCTACCGCTGTTGCAATCGAGTTGTCTGAGGATGAGCGCGCCCGCTTGGAGAGCTGGTCGCGCCGTCGAACGACCGCGCAGGCGCTGGCGTTGCGCTCGCGGATCGTGCTGTGCGCGGCTGATGGTCTGTCGAACTCGGAGATCGCCGAGCAGCTTGGTGTTTCGCGCCCGACGGTCACCAAATGGCGCAACCGGTTCGCCGGGTCGCGGCTCGAGGGTTTGTTGGACGAGCCGCGGCCGGGCCGGCCACGAACGGTGACCGATGAGCAGGTCGAGCGGATCGTGATCACGACCTTGGAGAGCACGCCCAAGGATGCCACGCATTGGTCGACGCGGTCGCTGGCCGCGCATCTGGGGGTGACCCAGGACGCGGTGTGGCGCACGTGGCAGGCGTTCGGGCTGCAACCGCACCGCCAGGAGAAGTTCGAGCTTCTCGACCGATCCGCAGTTCGTCGAGAAGGTCTATGACATCTGTGGCCTGTACTTTGAATCCGCCCGAGCGGGCGGTGGTTTTGTGCGTGGACGAGAAATCGCAGATTCAGGCGTTGGACCGCTCCCAGCCGATCCTGCCGATGCTCCCCGGCACTCCTGAGCGCGCGACCCATGACTACAAGCGGCATGGGACCTCGAGCCTGTACGCGGCGCTGGATCTGACGACCGGGAAGGTGATCGGCCAGTTGCACAACCGGCACCGCGCGATCGAGTTTTACAAGTTCCTGCAAACGATCGACCAGCAGGTTCCGCGAACCTCGACGTGCACCTCGTGCTCGACAACAGCTCCACTCACAAGACCCCGAAGATCCGGCGCTGGCTCGCAGCCCACCCACGCTTTCACCTGCACTTCACGCCAACCTCGAGCTCCTGGATCAATCTCGTCGAGCGCTGGTTCGCAGAGCTCGACCAGACAAGCGGCTCAAGCGCTCCGCGTACCGCTCAGTGCGAGCGCTGAACGCCGACATCCGCGCCTGGATCGAGACCTGGAACGAGAACCCCCGACCGTACGTGTGGACCGAGCCAGCCGAACGGATCCTGGAATCGATCGCCAGATACTGCCAACGAATCAATCCAACGGCGCACTAGCTCGTACGAAAACGCCGTCACGCGGTCGGCGTCAAGCGTGGCCGAGGCCGATCACGGCCGCGGCCACGCCGTAGGCATCATGTCTCGAGAGGGTTGGTCGACCGAGGCTAAGCAGGGACGAACGGCTGGTCGTAGGGCGCGGCGTTCCGAGCGGCGAGGACGCGCTCAGCCGCGCGCCCAACCGGTACTCGCAGCGGAACGGCGGGCTGCTCCACGAGATCCGCGAGAGTCGCTGCGACCTGCTCCGGGCTGATCATTACTTCCCGGGGGGGACCACCTTGCGCGAACAACGCGGCGTACGGGTCGTCGGGCAGGTTGTACGCGCGCATGTTGTCCAGGGAGCCGGAGCTGACCGGCCCGGGTTCGACGAGGCCGACGTCGATACCGAAGCCGCCGAGCTCGATGGCCAGTGCTTCCGCGAAGGCTTCGAGCGCCCACTTCGTGGCCGCGTAGGCGGCAGTGCCGGGTTGCACGGTCCGCCCAGCGACGCTGGACAGGAACAGCAGCCGACCCTTGCGGCGCTGTCGCATCTGCGGAAGGATCGCCTGGGTGACGCGGATCGCCCCGGCGGTGTTCTCGGCGTAGAGGCGCTCGATTTCCGCGATCGGGCTGGCCTCGACAGCCGCGGCGAAGATGGTGCCGGCGTTCGAGATGAAGACGTCGATCTCGCCAGCCTGCGCGATCGCGCGATCGACGCTGGCCTGGTCGGTCACGTCCAGGCGCAGTCGCTGGTCCGCGTCGAGGTCATCCAAGCTGTGCGGATCCCGCGCGGTGGCGACGACGCGGTGGCCGCGCCGAGCGACCTCGACGGCGGTGGCTCGGCCGATCCCCTTGGACGCGCCGGTAATCAGGATCGAGGACATGGCGCTTGTGCCTCCTTCCTCCAGGTAGCTCGGGCGGATGCGATCGTGCGCTTCGGGGCCGACCGGCCTGACTTGGCGCGACTGGAACGTCGGCTCCGTCGGGTATGACTATGCATCCACGCCGGGTTTGTAGCTCACTTGTCGTCGTGGCGATGCAGCAGATGCTCGAGGCGCTGGCCGAACGACTCGTGTTCGCCCTCTTGAGGCGTATCTCCCATCGTAGGCTCGCCCATCGTCGGGGTCTCGCCCATCGTCGGGGTCTCACCCATCGTCGGGGTCTCACCCATCGTCGGGGTCTCACCCATCGTCGGGGTCTCACCCATCGTCGGGGTCTCACCCATCGTCGGGGTCTCACCCATCGTCGGGGTCTCACCCATCGTCGGGTCGCCCATCGTCGGGTTCTCCTCCATTCGGGGCGCCGAGCCCTCGTTATCTGTCCGCTCCTCCATCAGAGTCCTCCTGTCGCTGGTGCTGAGTGCATCTGCAGAAGCACCCAGCAGTTAGTTGTGGTGTGGTGTTAGTGGCGCCCTCCTGTCACGTCTTACGTTCGTCGATCTCATAAGACGCGTCGCCGAGCTACCGATGAGCTGCACCGATAGCCGCGTGTTGTGAGAGCGGATCACACCGCCGAGCGTGAGACGGTGTGCAGCACACGAGTGTTCGCGCGTGCGCGAACACTGCCTCGATCGTCGCCTGCCTGCGTTTGTATAGCCCGTCCATAGTCGGTAGGTCACAGCCGCCAAGGGATCGTTGACCGGTCACCGTGTCGGATTGCCGCCAGCACATCGTTTCCCGGGTGAGGTGGAAGGACGGCGGTCGGTGAGGGAGCGCATGATCGTCGCGGAGCCGAGCCCGGAGGGCGAGGCGAGGCGTCGTTCACGCGCTGCGTGCTTTCTGGGTGGGGGTCAGCGGCCGGGGGTCGGCATCCGGCCGGTGGTGAGCAACTCGCCCTGGTCGTTGCTGATCAGAAGGTTGTGCTCGTCGGCTGCGATCGCGAGGTCGAGGGTGGCGGTGACGTACTGGTAGGCGCTGCCGTCGGGCATCGGGATCGCGCGGCCGAGGACCCGCAGCTTGTGATCGGAGCGGACGAAGCGGATGAACTCGACCGTGCCGCGCTTGGGCCAGCCGGCGGGGAGCTGGTCGATCGCGATCGGCAGCCGCGGCTTGCTCGCGATGGGCGTCTCGTCGGGCGCCAGGCCGCGCGTCGCGGTGTACCGGTGCTGAGCGTTGTGGAAACGCTCGAACGCGCCCGCGCGCTCGGTCAGGTGCTCGACGCAGGTGAAGCGCTCCTGGCGGAAGAAACGCTGGTCGAAGGTGTCATTGAAGCGCTCGATGGTGCCGTTGCGCCACGGCTCACGGGGTGGGATGAACACGGGCGTGGTGCCCTGGCGCAGGCACACGCGCGCGACCTCGCCGAGTCCGGTCGGAGACACGAACGGGCCGCCGTTGTCGAACTGGATCCGCCGCGGCACGCCGTGGCGGCACCACATCGCGTGGAGCGCTACAAGCACTCGTTCATCGCCGCGGTCCTCCACGATCTCGATCCCGGCGTGATGGGACGCGACGTCGATCTGGTTGAGCGCGTGGAAGCGCACGCCGCCGTCGAGGTGGCGCGGGCCGACCAGGTCGACCTGAACCACGTCCCCAGCCTGCCGCGCACACGGCGCCGGGTATGGGATCCCTTTCGACTGGCGCCGGCCTGAACGCCGACGCCTGGTCGCACCCGCGCGCGCGACGATCCGCTCGATCGTCCGCTCAGGCGGCGCCACCGCGCCGAGCTTCTCAAGCTCCCACGCGATCGCCGGCGCACCGACCTGCGCCCACGGGTTCTCCTCCAGGAGCTTGCGCACCTCCAGCACCTGCCCCACGACCCCGGCGTCCGTACGCCGGGCGACACGCGTCGGCGCACGCGAGCGCCCCTCAGCCCACCCAGGATCGCGCGGGTCATACCGCGCCGCCCACTTCGCGACCCACTGACGCGTCCGACCCAGATCCCTCGCGATCACCCGCGGCGACTCGCCCGCCAGCCTGCGCCGCGCCGCCTCACGACGCAGCTCGACCTCAACCCCATCCATGCCCGCTCCTTGCGCTCGATCAACACGAGCGCCCGAGCGTCAACACATGCCCGGATGGAAACGATGTGTTGGCGGCTCAACCCCCAGCCCGGTAAACGATGTGCTGGCGGCTACCGGTAAACGATGTGTTGGCGGCCGTCAGGTAGGCAGGACTCGTCGCATGTGGGCGTAGAAGGCGCCCTTCCAGCGGTGCCGGTGCCGTCGATCTCTTAACTGCTTCGCGCTCATTTTGCCGCCACGTACGCGGGTCCTTATAAGCTCGGGTCCGACGGGCAGTGCATCAGCGTCCGGGGCGCTGCTCGGTAGCGGACAGTGAGCTCGGCGCAGTAGTTGCGCCGACGGGGCAAGTGCGGGGCCGGCAGCGCGCCGTCTGGCTAAGGAAACGAGCGGTGTCGACCTGACGACCGGCTCGGAGCGGGAGCGAGCGCCCCGGTCAGCGCGTCCGACGCAGGCGAGATGGAACGATCTCGTCGCATGCCGCCGGCGGCGGCGATCCGTATGTCGAAGTGCTGTTGGCCGCCCGGAGACCGTCCGAGCGCACTCACGCCTTACCCGTGGCGATGCACGATCAGCACGGACCGTCGCGAGTGCGCGGCGACAGCTTCGGCGACGCTGCCGATCAGCACGCTCGCGAGGCCGGTGCGCCCGTGGGAGCCGAGCACGATGACGCTGGCGTCGTGATCGTCGGCCGCCTCGATGATCCCCTTCCAGGTCGGCGCAGCATCAACTGAGATGCTTCGGGCTCGGAAGCCTGCCGCCTCGGCCAGCGTGGCTCCCTGCGCGGCGGTTTGCTCGGCTGCGGCTTTGACCTCGTCGGCCGCCGCGGCGTCGATCCGCAACTCATGGGGTGGAAGGAACCCGACGTTGAACGGCTGCCACACGGTGACGACGAGTGCCTCGCGTCCGTGGTTCAGCTGGCCCGCGGCCTCTGCGATCGCGGTCTTGGCCAGCGCGGAGCCGTCGTAGGCGAACATGACCGGTCCGGTCGCTGCGCTCGTCATCTCCGCTCCGTTTGTCGGGCCAATGGATCAGGTCGGAAGCACGAGCCCAGGCGATCGGCTGCCGCGGCGTCCTCACCATCATCGTTCGCTGAGGCAGCGACCGCAGGCGCCGCCTGCGGCGCCGCGTTCGTCTGGCGCCGGATGCGGACAAGCAGTGGTGGCGAGTACCAGCCGGGCTCCCGTCCGCCAAACCACCGCTCCAGCGAGGGTGCCGGTGGGCGGACGCCGCCCAGCGCGTACAGGCAGATGCCGGCGATCGCACCGCCGGTGGAGATCCCGAAGCAGATCCACAGCGCGATGGTCGTCCCGGTGCTCAGGCTGTGCCCGACGGTGAAGGCGAGGTGGAGCATGAGTGGTGCGATCATGAACGCCGCTACCGCCCGGAGCAGCTCGATGATCGCGAACACGCGTTGTAGGTTGGCGTTGGGCAGGGAGAAGCCGGCGATGAACAGCGCCGGCACGACGGACGATCCGACGCCGAGGCCGATCAGCCCCGAGCCAGTGAGCGCGAGCGCGTCGGTCGGTGGCAGAACGCGGCCGATCACAACGATGCCGGCGCTGAGGAAAATCATCCCGGCCAGGACTTGGTAGTGCAGTCCGCGCGTGCGGAACACGAAGCCGAACACGATCGCGCTCAACGCCGCGCCGCCGAACTCGGGCAGGTAGAGCAGCCCCGCGTGTAGGGGCGCGAAGCGGTGCGCCAGCAACACACCGCTCAGTGTGATCGCGGACACCGCGGCCGCGGCCGCGCAGATCGCGGCGAGGATTCCCGTCGCCGGGAGCGTGCTGACCAGCGGACGCACGTTCAACAGAGAACACCTGCCGCGATACTCGGCGATCAGGAGGGTGATGATCAGCGCCAGCCCGCCGATCAGCGGCACGAACGTGATGGCATCCAAAAACGCGTGCGTGAGCAGCTCCGAGGCGCCGAAGAAGGCGGCCGTGCACCCGGTGGCAGCCAGCCCGAGAGCCAGCGGATCCCACCGACGGCGCGGATCGACTGGCGGTGCGTCCTGGAAGGTGAGGACCGAGAGCAACAGCGCGGCCAGCGCGACTCCGGCGATGATCCAGAACAGCGGCCGCCAGGCGTGGGCAGAGGCCTGGATGCCGCCGATGACTGGGCCCAGCGCCACCGCGCCGAACACGCAAAAGTTGACGACCATCGCCGTCCAGCGCAGCTTCGACGCCGGATAGCCGACGATCAGCGGCGGGAAAGCCGCGATCAGCAACAGGCTCGTGCAAAGACCCTGCAGAACGTGGCCGGCAATGAACACACCTGACGCGGTGGCCGATGCTGCGAGGACCGAGCCGACCACCAGCAACACGCCGTAGACGAGCAACATCCGCCGCTGCGGCAAGCGCAGGGCGAACTGCACGGCGAACACCGTGCCCATCGCATAGCCAGCGTTCGCCAGACCGTTAGTCAGGTTCACCGCCTGCAGGCTCATGTGCAGGTCCCTGGCGATGATCGGCGCCAGTGGCTGTAGCGCCGCCGACAGGATCAGGTATGGCACCAGGGCAAAGATGACCATCGCGGCCACGGCCGGATAGCGACCGGCGAGCGGACCCTGTCGCGTGAGCAGCGACCCGGCTTGCCGGCCCGGGAAGAGAGCGGCCCTCGTCGGCGCCCGGACGGTCATCTGTTCGTCTCCATCTCCAGCTCGATCTGGGCCAGGTCGCCGTCCGTCAGCCCCGCGCCGGTCCATATGCCAGCGTTGCCGACCTTCTCGTTGCCGTACGGGTTGATGTCGGTGCGGTTGACCTCGGCGGTGAGGACGATCTCGTTCGTCACGCCGTGGAGGGTGACGTTGGCGCTGATTCGCAACGTCTCTTCGTCGATGATCTCGAGCGCTCTGGACTCGAAGGCCAGCTCGGGGTAGGTCTCGGCCTCGAAGAAGTCGGGCGAGCGCAGGTGCGCGTCGCGCTGGGGGTCGTTGGTGTCGACCGAGGCGGCCTTGACCGTGCGGTAGGCCTTGGCGGAGGACAGTTCGGCGGCGATCTGCAGCGTGCCCTGGAACTCCGTGAACTCGCCGCACACGGCGGCGATGCCCATGTGGTTGATGGCAAACCCGGCCTTGGAGTGGGCCTGGTCAACGACCCAGATGCCTGTGGGGACGATGGTGGGGGTGGTGAGGGTGCTCATGGCGTACTGCGATTCGTTTGGTCTAGCGGTGCGTTGACGGCGGTCCGCTCACTGCGTTCCTCCTCGGACTTCCTCGGGCTTGTTAGGTGATTAGTGGGGATCCCGCTCCGGCTCTTACGGTGCCACCATGGAATGTGCAGCGGCTCCGGAGCCTTCTATCGCTCCACCGAGGGCACTCGGTGACGCCGCGACCAGCGGGAGCGGGAAGAACCGGCAACGTCGCCGCTTTCATGTAGCCGAACGGGTCAATCACCCCAAAGCAACTACATCGGATCGGTACAGGTGAGTGCAAATGAGCATTAACGCAACACTGGCGCCCCCGAGCACTGGCCGGTGGCGGCCGACCCTGTGATCGCCTACGCGGAGTGGCGCATGTCAGGCAACCTCGCGCTCACGGACCGAGGGAGCTTGTTACCCAGAGTCCAAGCCAGACCAAGCGCCTACTTACCGGATTGACGTTCGCGGGTTAAGTGAGCAGCGTACGCTGTTGTTACCGCGCGACACCGATCGGTAGTCACCGCCGGTTAGTCGGGCGCTAGGTCGGCGAAAGGAGTGGGCAGATCCCAGCGCCGGAAAATGATTAGGCTGTAAGAGCGGGATGACGCCCACCACTAACCCTTCGGACCGGAACTCATCACCATTCCCAGAAGGGAGTCACACCGTGTCAGATCGACTGACCCTGCACCTGCAACGGCGGGTGCTCATCGTCGTGGTCGCTGCGGTGGCCGCCGCGATCGCGTTGGTTGGGCAGGCGTCGGCGGCGAATCACAGCCATCGGAGCCAGCCCCACAACCACCACCGCGGTGTTCGCCACGTGCGCTCAGATGACGGCGGCAATACCGGCTCGGCGACTGGCCTGGGTCAGCTGAGCGGGCTGCTGCCGGCTAGCCATCTGACTCTGGAAAGCGCGATTCAGGTGAACCTCAGCAACGAGACCGTTCGGCTTCCGATCTACCCAGGAACCGCTCCCGTGCCCGGGAATCCCAGTCAGACCGAGCGGGTCTGGTACATCCTGGAGGATGCCTCGGATGAGGGCGCCGCCGAGGACCTTGGCGTCAACTATGCGCCGAAGCTGGCGAACATCGGGATCAGCTGCCCAGCCTGCGTCCAAACTGTAACGCTGGAGAACCCGTCTCCGTCAGCCAATCCGTTCGGCCCCGCCGTCATCCATTTCGCGGGAGCACCGGACTTCAGCCCGACCCGCATCGCAGTGCCGGGTCCGACCGGGTTCCCGCTGAAGTCGTTCCAGCCGGGAGCGGTGGCGGGTCCGGGGTACAGCCCGTTCATCCGGATCGACGGCTCGCCGACCGTCTACAACGCGCCGATCATTGCTACCGGCGATGGTCCATACGACGTCGTCCGTCACGCCAACACCGGGGACCGGGTGCTGGGTATCCACGTCGGAGGCCCGTCGGCGCCCGGCCAGTTCTCGGAGTCGTGGGCCGACCTGCTGTTCGTCAAGGGGTTTGACGCCGGCGAGCCGATCGTCTACCTCAGCACCGACGCCGGGCAACCGCTCACGGCCGTTTTGGAGCGTTCGACGTACGTTCCGGCGCTTAACGACGCGTCGTTCAACGGCGGCGATGACTTCCTCGGCTCGGCGCGGGAGCGCCTGTTCGGCTTCCTCAACGGCCAGACCGGCGCGAACAACCCGAACGCCCAGGGATTCCAGCACCTCGCTCTCGACGGTTACGTCGCCGACGACGCGTCGCTCGGTAACAAGGCCATGATCGACGCGCTGCGCCACGGAGGGGATCTGCTCAACGTGTTCGGGGACTTCCCGACGCTGACCGACCCCCGGCACGCCGACGCCTACAGCCCGCTGTGGGATGCCCAGCTCGGCCTGTGGACACGAAAGGCGATCAAGGCGGGCCTCGACACTCGCCAGATCGACGAGGTCCAGGTGTTCAACCTCGCGGCCACCCGGCCCGACCTGCTGACCGGCGGCGACCCGGCCACCCTGCAGCCAGTACCGTATGGCTCGGTCGGTGTCGACATTAACTGCGCGGTCATCGGCTGGTCGGGCAGCAACCCGCCGACGGCGAACCTCGCGCAGCCCGCTCCGGGCTCGCAGTTCCCGCCACGGTGAATCGGCAACCTGGCGGGGCGACCGCGGGTCGCCCCGCCGGTGCCGGACACCGCCGACCCGTTCACGGCACGCCAACGCGTCGCCGGTGGTGTGACCGGGGCGAGGAGGCGCCCGCCGTCCTCAGCGTGGGGTCGGCTTGATGGGGAGCTTGATGTGGACAGCTGTCCCGAGGCCCGCACGGCTGGCGATGTGCATCATGCCGCCGATGGCCTCGACTCGGTCGACAAGTCCGGTGAGCCCCGAGCCGCTCGACGCGTCTGCGCCGCCCCGTCCGTCGTCGCTGACGATCACCTCGAGCCAGCGGTCACCTTGCTTGGCGGTGATCTGTGCGCGCGCGATGCGTGGGCGTGCTTGGCGGTGTTAGTCAGCGCCTCCGAGGCGACGTAGTAGGCGGCCACCTCGACGGGCTCCTCGAAGCGTTCAGCGCCAAGGTCGAGGGTTGACCGGAACCGCCGACCGTAGCGCCCGCGAGCTCAGCGCCGGGGTCAGTCCGTCCTCCGACAGCACCGCGGGATGAAGGCCCCGCGACAACTCGCGCAGGTCCGCGAGCAGGTCGTTGAGCCCCGCTCCAAGCCGGGAGAGTCGGCGCTCAAACGTCATCCAGCTCGTGCGGCAAAATCGCCTCGGCCGACGCAACTCGAGCGCCAACGACACGAGCCGCTGCGTAGCACCGTCGTGCAGGTCGCGTTCGAAGCGCCGGCGAGCCTCGTCTCCCGCCCGCACGATCCGTGCCCGGGACTCCGCCAGATCGGAGCGGCCCTTGTCATCGGCGACCGCGATGCCGCGATGCCGGCTGAACTCGCCAGACCTCGTTGTCCTGGACATTCGGATGCCCCCTCGCTACGAGCGAGGGTCTGGAGGCCGCGCAGGCGATCCGAAGAGAATTTCCCGAGATCGGCATCCTCGTGCTCTCGCCGCATGTGGATGTCCATCGGGCGGTGGACCTGCTCTTCGAAGGGCGCGGGGTCGCGTACCAGATGAAAAGCCGGGTTACCAAAGTGGGGGAGTTTCTTGAGACGGTCGAGCGGATCGCCGACGATGGTTCGGTCATCGACCCTGGGCTGGTGAAGGAGCTCGTCGCGGCTCGGCGAGTCCAAGATCCTCTTCGCGACCTAACGCCGCGCGAGCGCGAGGTTCTCCAGCTCATGCCCCGAAGGCCGGTCGAACGCCGGTATCGCGGACCGGTTGTGGGTCACTGAGGGCACTGTCCATAAGCACCGGCGCAGCATCCTGAGCAGGCTGTCGCTCTCGGAGACTGCGGACGATCATCGATGCTGGCCGTTATCACGTTGCTCCAGGCTCAATCCCTTGGCTTGTAATGAGCGCCGGCCAAAAGCCGGTGAATCGCCGTAGCCGACAAATATGATTTCGCCAGGAAGCCGACGGCGGGGCTTGCCGCGATCAGCTTCGCGAGTCCGGTCCGTCGTGGGTGGAAATCAGGATGATGCGCGTCCTCGCTCGGTCTGGCGTGTCCACGAGATAGCGGGCAAGGTCCAAGCCGCTTTCGTGCCAGAGGTTGATGTGGGTGAGTGTGACGTCCGGCTCAAGCTCCTCTATGAGGCGTACAGCCTCGGCGCTGGTCGCGGCCACGCCGACGACGGCGATGCCTTGGCATTCGAGAAACTCGCTGGCGGCCAGCAGCAGGCGGGGCGGTCATCCACGATCACACATCGCAGGGTCATCGCGAGCACGGTGCGCCACAAGGGACAAGTCAGGCATTACCGCTAGCTGCGGGCTCGCGGTCGCTCCCGTCGGTCACGGGGTGCCCGGCGGCCATTCTTGCGCGCAGTCGACGTCTGGCGTCGACAGGTTCTGTAGATCGCCTTGCGGTTGGTTCCGAGCTTCACCGGCAGGACGTCGATCGGGACGTCGCTGACGGCGACCGCAACGAACACCTCGCGTTGGCGGTCGCTGAGCTCGGCGATCGCCCGCGACAGCGCGCGAAGTTGCGCCCGCTGCTGGAGCCATTCCACGGGCCGGGGTGCTATCGGATCTGGCAGTGGTGCCACTCGAGCTGCTCGACGTCGGGCGGCTGTCGGCGCACAGGCGTGTCGCGCGAACTTGGCAGAGACCTCGAACATGACGAACGTGTACGCGTGAAGCGGCTGAGCCGCGAAATTCATGGAGCCTGTGAAGGATGTTGACGAGTGCGTCGTCGGTGGCCTGCTGCGCGATGTCCTCAAACTCCGGACCGCGGATCCATCGGAGCTGGCGGCGGCGGCGCGACAGCTCGTGGACGGCGACCTGGCGCAGCACATCGTCAAGCCTGGCGACCGTCTGGTGATGCCGCGGGTGTCCGGCCCGAAGTTGCTCGACCCACCGTCGGGAGTCGCATCGAGCGCCGCTTTCCTCCTGGGGCGCGCGCCGTCTCTGCGCGCGCAGAAGCTCAGCCAGGTCGCGAAGATCGGTCATCGGGCTGCGTCTTTCTTCGAGCGATCGGCGTTCCCGCTGCTGCCCTCCTCGTGAGCAGCCTCCGCCGGGGACGAACTGGTTCTTCAAGATCGGGTCGCGATTGCTGTCTTGCCGAGGCTCGTACAGCGTCTTCACCCCGGCGCGCTCAGCACGACGACCTGCGCGAAGCGGCGGAGGAACAGCTCCATGGGGGCCAGGGAAGAGCTGTTCGTCGCCGTCGCGCTCAAGCCGGGCGGGAGCCTGCTCAAGCTGGGTACCCTAAGAGAGAGACAATCCGTGACCGAGAAGCTCACTCTCGAGGACCTGTTCCTCGCTGACCCGAGGGATCCGGGCTGTCAAGCCGGATTTGAGTTCATCGCGCAGTACGTCGAGCTCGAGCTCGCCGGGGAGGATGCCGTGGCTGCGTATCCGGGGGTTGCCGCGCACTTGCGCTGCTGCCCGGCATGCCGGCTCGACCACGATGGACTCCTCGAGGCAGCGCTCGCCGAGCCCCCGGCGTCAGATGCGCCGACCAGGATGTGATCACCTCGAGCCGGACCACACGATCTTGTTGCCCGGCGGTCCGCCTGCTTGCAGCCGCTGACAGGTGTAGTTGAGCGCGGCGAGTTTCGCCGGAACGTCATCGGGAATTGGAATCGGCACGGTCGCTCGTTTCGCCTGACTGGAGCCCGGAAGGTCGATCGTCGCCGGCGGACCGTTCGATGGCGCAGCGTGGAGCCCTTGAAGCACAGATGTACTGCTCTCGTGCGTGGCGGGGTTCGCCGACCCGCCGACCACGTGGGATCGGCAAGAGGTGGCCATCGGCTTCGAGGTGCGCGCGAAGCTTCCGGCGCGCGTCAAACAGTGTCTTGTAGATAGCGTTGCGATTGGACCCAAGCTCGACGGCGAGCTCGTCGATCGGAGCGTCATTGAGTGCGACCGCGATGAACACCCTTCGCTGACGCTCGTTGAGTGCCAGCTCGACGCCGGCCTGCAGCGCGCGCAGGAAGTCGCGCACCTCTGCCGAGCTGTATGGATCGGTCGACAGGCGATCTGGCAGGCGCTCCCACGCGCGATCGTCCATGGTGAGCGGGAGGGGTCGGCGGGCTTGGCGGGCGAGCTTGTCCGAAACCGTGTTGATCACGAAGCGGTATGCCCACGTCGTGAAACGGCTCTCTCCTCGATAGCTGTCCAGTTTGTTGATCACCGCGAACAGCGCGTCGCTGGCGACCTCCTCGGCAAGATCGTCGCGATCTTTTCCCTGCACGGCATTGGGCCAGTGGCGACGACGAGCCAGTTCATGTCGCGCGACTCGGGTCATCAGCGTGTGTAGCTCGGCAAGCGTCTCCGTGCGCCGGCGTCCCCGTGCGCGCAAGCCATCTGTCCACGCCCGCGAAACCGGATCGATCCCGTTCGAGCGCCCAACGGCGGATTCGGCAGCCCGCTCAACCCGCATCGCTCTTCCTGTGACCTTGCTTGGCGGGCGTAGCTGCGGTACGGGATCGGCAACAGCCATCCGCGGACTATCGGTACCTGGTCGTGCCACGAGCCCTTTCCCTACAGCCACATCCTCACCGTGAAGCCGCGCGGCGAGTGGAAGGACTCGACCCGCCAGGTCAGCTGGCGAGCCACCCACAGGCCCCTGCCCCTTCCCGGCCTCGGCGGGAGATAGCCGGCCACGGGATCGTCAAACCCTCCGCCGCGGTCGATGACCTCACAGACGAACCGTCCGTCGACGCGTCCGACGCGAACCTCTTTAATGCCGCCACCATGCCGCACAGCGTTTGTCGCGACCTCGGTGGCGGCGACAAGCATCTCGAGTGCCTTGGCGCGCGGCACACTTTCACCGAGAAGGTCGCCCGCAAGCTGCTCGCGGAAGCGCTCCAGGTCCTGGCCCACGTACCACGAGCGCAGGCCGGGAAATGGCTCCGGCTCGGGTGTGAGCTTCCGCACCACGTCCTTGGGGTCTTCAAACCGGTTGCTCCGCGCCCACTCGTCGGTTAGCACCTCATTATGGGTGCGCAGAACCCCGTCCAGGACTGCGTCCGGCAGCCGGTTCGCCGGGTACGCGCAGACCACCCAGACGGGAAGAGGGTCATAGGCGACGTTCGCGATCGCCTCGTAGCTCTCCCATTCGTGCCAGTCGTCAAAGCTCGGGCCGAACTGGAACTCGGCCACTGCGCGCACCGAGGGAGCCTGCCGTAGCAGACGGACAAACGTCCCGTAGAACGCCGCCACGGCACGCGCCGGCCGCGTGAACGTCCAGCTCACATCGACGAACACCGTGCGATCGGCGTCACGCCCGAGTGCGTCGCGCATCATGGCGAGCCCGGCACGGTTGTGGGCGACCAGGCAACACTCACCGGCGTCCAAGCCATCGCGCAGGAAGCCGGCCGAGCGTGCCGCGAAATCCTCGTCGCAGTCGTACAGGAGGGCGTGGTGGCGCAATGCCTCGGCTCCCATGCTTATAGGACTAAGCGGGAGACTCGGGGATTTCAAGTCGCGCGGACGTCGGGCACCGCCCCCGCCGCCTCGCGCAGCTTCTTCAGAGCCCCCGCCTCGATCTGCCGGACTCGCTCGGCGGTGAGCCCAAGGCTATCGCCGATCTGGGTCAGCGTCTGCGGCGGCCAGCCCAGCCCATAATGGCGCCAGAGCACCGTCCGCTCGCGCTCGTCCAGCCCGCGGGCGAAATCCCTGACTGCAATTTCGTCGAGCACGTGCCCGTACTCGTCTTCCGCGTCCGGGTCCGCCAGCGTGTCGCCGAGCGTGGCCGAATCTCCGGCAGCGTCCGCGCCAACCGGCTCGTCCAACGTACGCGGGGCCTGCTCGACCGCCAGCAAGCTGTCCAGATGGGCTCGGGTGAAGCCGGTCGCAGCCGCGAGCTGGTCCGCGGTCGGTTCGCAGGCGTACGCCTCGGTGTACTCGCGGCGGGCGGCGCGGATCTGAGCGAGCCCGCGCACCGCGTGGTCGGAGAGCGCGACCGGCCTCTTCAGCTCGGCGAGCAGGTCCTGCATCGCCTTTCGGACCCAGAAGGACGCGTAGGCCCAGAACGGGGTCCCCAGCCGGGGGTCATACCGCCTCGCGGCGAACAGCAGGCCGACGATCCCCTCCTGAGTCAGCTCGTTCCGCTCGACCCCGCCGTTTGCGGCGAACCGCCGCGCGAGCCCGCGAATCGCCGGCAGAAACGAATCGATCAGCTGCCGGCACGCCTCCTTGTCTCCACCTTCAGCGGCCACGACCAGCTCGCGCTCCCGCTTCGCCGATACGGGCGAGTCATCGAAGCCGACGTTCCGGGAGTCCGGGCGGCCCGATGAGGCTGGATGACCACGTCGAGGCAAACTTGCACTCAACCCCTGCAGCGTCGCAGAACCTCAATTCTCTCACGTCTCCGCCTAGGAGCAAGATGGCCGGTCCGGGAGAAAGCTTTCGCCTGAATTCGCCTGCGTCAGCCGTTTCGCGACGACGGGGAGCAGCCCGAGTTCCCGAGCGCTCCCACCGCCGCTCGCGGCCCTCCATGGCCGGGGAGACGCAAGCCGCCTTCAACGGCGTGCTCCACCAGGTCGAAGCGCTCGGCCCGGGGGCTGCCCGAGGTTCGCTCCCGCGCCAGCCACGGCTGCGAGGACAAATCACATGACCCTGATGACGTGGCGGATCAACTCGAATGCGACGGTCTAGCGACTGTCCAAGAGAACGAGTTCCCAGTTGAGACGCCCACTGATTCAACGAACTGATCGGGGATAAGCCCGTCGCGCTGTCTGACACAGCTGAGCGCGGCTCTGTTCCAGACCGCTCCTCGCAGCGCCCAAACCGCGCCATGCTTCGGACGCGAACGGGGCGCCGGGGTCCGCACCTGAGCCTGGGGCCAGCACCGGGTCGGCGGGCACCCCGGGACCGCACCGCACCCTGCGTTCAACCGCCGGCGGTGCTCGCGCTGCTGGGCGTGGCGCAGCTGATCGTCACGCTCGACGTGACGATCGTGCAAATCGCGCTGCTGTCGACGCAGCGCGCGCTTCACTTCTCGACCGACAGCCGCCAGTGGATCATCACGGCGTACGCGCTGGCATGCGGTAGCCTCCTCCTGTTCGGGGGCAAGCTCGGCGACCTGTTCGGGCGCAAGTGGACGTTCATCGCCGGCCTCGCGGGGTTTGCGATCGTATCGGCGATCGGCCGGCTCTCCCAGTCACTCACGATGCGCGCCACGGCGCGCGTGCTGCAGGGAGTGTTCGGCAGGGAGTGTTCGGCAGGGAGTGTTCGGCGCCTTGCTCGCGCCGTCCGCGCTCGGTCTGTTGACGATCACGTTCGTGGGCTCGCCCGACAGGCCAAAGGCGTTTGGCATCTTCAGCGCGATCGCCGCTCCGGGGGCATCGGTCGGGCTGCTGTTGGGCGGGGCGCTGACTTAGGCGAGCTGTCCTGGCGCTGATGCCTGTACGAGAACGTGATCACGCGCTCCCCGAGGCGCTGATCGCCTTGCGGCTGATCGTCAACCAGCCGCACCCGCAGCACCCGCGGCTCGACTGCCGGGCCTGGTCCGCTGATGCTCCGCCGACGGACCAGAAGAGATCCCACGACCGCGCACTGAGCCGAGGACCGCCGCCGAGCGAATGCGGGTCTCGACCGAGCTGCGAGTGGAGACCTGGTCTTCGCCACGAGCGAGATCCAGCATGTCGTCCGCTGGCCGGTCTCCGACGGCGTTCGGCCCGGAGTACCGCGTTTTCAAGAGAGCAGGGCTCGCAGTGGCGGGCGCACCGAGTCCAGAGCGTGGGAGAGCCTCTGCTCAGGATGTGTGGCGAGTCCGGCCTTGTGACTCAAGGCAACCGCCGCTCCGTTGCAGAACCGAGGCATCGCGCGGGCGGCAGTGCGTCCGCTGAGGCGACAGAGGCTCCTGAGCCGCCGTGCAATTTGGTGGGCACCCGTAAGAGCCCCAGCGGGGTCCCCACTAATCCCCCAACAAGCCCGAGCAAGTCCAGAGAGAAAACGCAGTGAGCGGCAGAAAAGGAAACCAAAGGGAACGGCGTGAGGTCGCGTGCCGCCGCGAAACGTGTGCTCGCGATCACGCGATGCGAGGCGACCGTGTTTTGCCAGGCGTGGTGGCATCGTCGCGACACGGATCACCGCGCCGAGTCCAGCGGTTCCGCGCCGCGTTCCAAGACCACAAGGTCAAGCATCCCTACAACATCCTGCTCGGAGACCGGGAATACACGGCCTTCATCGGACGATTCACCGCGACGTTCACGGGCCCGCTCGAGTTGTCCGATCGGACGGTCATCGAACCGATCGGCAACGCGTTGGACGTCGTCTTCTCAACCATCGCTCGTCCAGAGTCCCGTAGGCGAAAGGAAGCCTCATGTCCAAGCCGACAGTCATTCTCGTTCATGGTGCATTCGGAGACGCGTCGAACTGGCGCTCTGTGTTCGAGCATCTCGACAGCGACGAGTACAACGTTCTCGCTGCGGCGATTCCGCTGCGCGGGGTCGCGAGCGACGTGGCATATCTCGGAGCGGTCATCGACCAGCTCGACGGGCCGGTCGTGCTCGTGGGCCATTCGTACAGCGGTTGCGTGATCACGGTCGCCGGCGCGTCGGACAAGGTCGCCGGGCTGGTGTATGTGGCCGGATTCGTGCCCGACGAGGGCGAGTCGATCTCCGACCTGCAGGCGCGCTATCCGTCGCTCGCGATGGGCAACTTCCTCCAGCCGCGGCCGTTGCCCGATGGGGGTGTCGAGCTGTCGGTCGACCCACAGCGCTTCCACGACATCTTCTGCGCCGACGTGCCCGACGACGATGCGGAGTTCATGGCGCACGCACAGCGTCCGCTCCTGGCCACGGCGTTCGAGGAGCCGGCCGCCGCGGCTGCCTGGCGCGTAAAGCCGTCCTGGGGCGTGTTCGGCACGGGAGATCAGCCTCTCGCGCCTCAGCTCCACCGTTTCTCGTTCGAGCGCGCCGGCTCCAAGGTGACCGAGGTCGAAGGCGCCTCCCACTTCGTGATGCTGTCAAAGCCAGACGTCGTCGCAGGCGTCATTCGCGAGGCTGTTCAGGCGTGCTCGGCGAACCTGGTCGCGTGATGCCGCCCGTGTCGCGTGGGTTCCGCGGCCGCCGCAGCGAACACGTCGAGGCGGGGCGAGTGCCGCCGGGCCAGTACATCACCCGCGACTTCCCGGTGCTGTCGGCCGGGCCGACGCCGCACACGCCTCTGCAGGAGTGGAGCTTCACGCTCGGCGGTGCCGTCGATGAGCCGGTGTCGTGGATCTGGGAGGAGTTCATCGCGCTGCCGGCGGAGACGGTCACGGTCGACATCCACTGCGTGACCAAGTGGTCGAAACTCGGCACGACCTGGACGGGCGTTTCCGTCGACACGCTCCTCGACGCAGTTCAGACCGAGGCCGAGTACCTGACCGCGTGGTCAGACGGCGACTACACCACGAACCTCCCGCTCGACGACGTCACCGGCGGCAAAGCGTGGGTGGCCTACGAGTACGACGGCGAGCCGCTCGAGCCCGAGCATGGCGGGCCGGCACGGCTGCTCCTCCCCCATCTCTACTTCTGGAAGAGCGCGAAGTGGGTGCGCGGGCTGACCCTCACACCAGACGACGAGCCGGGGTTCTGGGAGACCAACGGCTACCACAACTACGGCGACCCATGGCTCGAGCAGCGATACCAGGGCGACTGACCTGGCAGCTGGGCCGCGTCGTCGAACTCGTCGACGAGACGCCCCGGTGTAAGAGTCTCGTGCTCGAGCTGCCTGACTGGCGCGGTCACCGCGCCGGCCAGCACGTCGACGTCAGGCTGACCGCCGAGGATGGCTACCAGGCCGAGCGCAGTTACTCGATCGCCTCGGCCCCCGAGGACATGCAGCTCGTGTTAACGGTGGAGCGGCTCGAGGACGGCGAGGTCTCCCCGTACTTGACCGACCAGCTCAGCCCCGGCGATGAGCTCGAGCTGCGCGGCCCGATCGGGGGGTACTTCGTGTGGGAGTCCTCACAGGGTGGGCCGCTGCTGATGGTCGCCGGCGGCTCCGGCGTGGTTCCTTTCCGCGCGATGCTCCGCGACTGGGGCGCGGGCCCGAAGGACGTCCCGGCCCGGCTGCTGTACTCCTCTCGCGCGCTGGATGACGTTATCTACCGCAAGGAGTTCGAGCGCGTGGCCGAGAAGGGCGCCGAGGTGCAGCTCACCCTCACCCGCCAGTGGCCCGCCGACTGGCAGGGTCACCGCGGGCGCGTCGATCGCGACCTCCTGGCCGAGGTCGCCTGGCCGCCGCATCAGCGGCCGCTCATCTACGTGTGCGGGCCGACCGCGTTCGTCGAGGCCGTGGCTCGAGGCACTGGTTGAGGCCGGACACGAGCCCGGCCGGATCAAGACCGAGCGGTTCGGACCCACAGGAACCTGAGACGAGGAGGAGCGCACCATGGAGGCACTCGACGGGAACGCGATCGCGGGCACGCTGTTCGAGCACTTCGGCACCGAGATGACCACCACAATCGGCGCGTGCGCCCACTGCGGGACACGTGCCCAGGTCGCCGAGCTCGTCGTGTACATGCGCGCTCCCGGGACTGTGGTTCGCTGCCGCCACTGCGGAAACGTGGTGATGGTCCTCGTCCCGATTCGAGGTCAGCTTCACGTCGACTCGAGCGCGTTCCGAATGGAGCAGGCGCCCGGCGAGTCCTGAAGTCCGATCGCCGAGCTCGCGGGCCTGCCTCTCCGCCGAAGCCGGGTCATAGATACCACGAGCAGTACCAATCCGAGCCGAGACCCGCTGTTACGCCTGCCGCCGCACTTGGAGCCCCTCCTCTCAGAGTCCTCTTGAGCGCGCGACCAGGCGATCGCGTCGATTTACACACGTGCGCGATCGGATTCGCTCGAGAGGAGGCGTCGGGATCGCGGCCTGCGTCGGGCGTCCGGTGGCCAAGGCTCGCCGGTGTCCGGCGACGGCGACATGCTTCTGCTCCGTCGCCCCTGCGGCGACGCCGGATGTGGTTCTCCTCCGCGTATCGAAGGATCAAAGGAGAAGCGCGACCTCGCGCTAGGACCGGCGCCCCTCGTGGCCGGGTGTGTCGGCGGATCCGCCTCTCGGTTCCGGTACTCCTCGTAGGTCAAGACAATCGGCTGCGCCTGTTCCGTGCCGAGCGTCCCGGCACAGGTAGCCCTTCCGATTTCCGATTTCCGGCTGGCGGCGGATCGAGGGCAGAGGACGCTCACTCCTCTTGGCTTCCGCTCACGCCGCGATCGGGGGCGACGAGACCCGGGACGTATGCGCCCGCCCGTAATCGGTAGCCAATGCGTCACCTTGTCGTTATCTCAGCGACATGCAACCAGCAGCGACCCTTTCCCGGTCTCTCGCCTCGCCTCACGAGGCGCGATTACGTGCGCGCGGCAGCGTCTTCGCAATCCAGCGCAGCCGTGTAGGCGGCGTGAGCGAGGTCTGCATCTGCCATGGGTGCGTTCGACCACTGGCCATACGCCGCCCACAACGACGTGCACGACATCCGCCACTCTGCGTAGGCGATGACAGGTCGGCGGCCCACCGGCCAGTGCTCTGCGGGTGCCACCGTTGCGTTCATGCTCATTTTCACTCATCTGTACCGATCCGCTGGAACTGTTTGGCGTAATCGCTTCGTTCGCCTACGTGAGAATGGCGACGCTGCCGGTTTACCGCTGCCACGGGTCGAGGCGTCACTGTGCGTTCGCCAGAGTGGCAGGAGGCTCCGCAACCGCTGGGCAACTCTCTTTGTGAGCGCAAGTAAGAGCTGCAGCGGGATCGCCACTAATCCACCCGAAACGCCCGTGCAAGTCCGAAGACGAAACGACGTGAGGGGCCTGAAACGAAGCCAAGAGGCAAGCCGCCAGCTGGTCCGTCGGCGTGCGAGGCGTGCTCGGGATCAGGCGGCGCGCGCCGGGGGCGTGTTGTCGGGCCTGGCGGCGTCGTGGCTTAAGGCGTTCAGCGAGCCGCGCCTACAGGCCGTCGCGGAGTCGATCCTGCCGCCGTCTCCTGCGCAGAAACTGGAGGTCGGGGCCGATCCGAGCGGTCATCCGCAGAATATGCCTCCCGCGGTCATCGTTGGGCGTGTTGCCTCAGCGCTCGGTTACGCTGGGCTGAGCGACGCGCAGCGGGTCAGCGCGCAGCGCGTGATCCACTACGCGCTCGGCGCGGGCCTCGGCGTCGCGTATACCGGCGTCGCATCGCGGTGGCCCGCCGCGACGCGGGGCGCGAGGCACTCTGGCCGGACTGGCGATCTACGCGGGCACTCATGGCTCGGTCCTCCCGGCGCTCGGAATCCAGCGCCCCCCGTGGCGGCTCGCCCCTTCGGCGGTCGCGTGGGAGGCGACCTCGCACGTGGTCTTCGGCGCGGCGCTCGAGAGCGCGAGGCGCGTACTCGGAGCGTCCCGGTGAGCGCGCCGGCCGCTGAGCCTCGAGTTGGTCGTGGCGGCGTCCGCGGCCTGGAGGGTAAGAACCTCCTGGTGACTGGGGGATCCTCCGGGTATCGGGCAGGCGATCGCCGTCCGGTTCGCTCGTCACGGCGCCAATGTCGCGATCAACTACCGGACGTCGCCCGACGAGGCCGCCGAGACCGAGGCGCGAGTGCACGCGTGTATGGACATGGTCCGGCGGCAGGGCGTCCGCGACGTGCTGGTCAAAGGCGATGTCTCCTCTGAGGAGGACGTCGTGCGGATGGTTGACGAGGCGACCGAGGGTATCGGCGGCCTCGACATCCTGGTCAACAACGCCGGCATCCAGATCTCGCGACCGTCCGAGCAGCTTGCCAGCGCGGACTTCGACCGGGTCCTGGCCGTGAACCTGCGCGGCGCTTTCCTCTGCGCCCGCGAGGCGATCAAGCGCTTCCTGGCCGACGGTATCCCGGGCGTCGTGATCAACGTCTCGAGCGTTCACCAGGCCATCCCGAAGCCGAGCTATCTCGGCTACAGCGTGAGCAAGGGCGGGATGCAGAACCTGACGAGCACGCTCGCGCTGGAGTACGCCGGGCGTGGCATCCGCGTCAACGCGATCGCCCCAGGCGCCACGATCACCCCGATCAACCGCGCCTGGATCGACGACCCTGAGAAGGCGGCGATGGTCGCCGACCACATCCCGCTCGGCCGCGCCGGCACCGCCGACGAGATGGCCGGGGTGTGCGCGTTCCTCGCCTCCGACGACGCCGCCTACATCACCGGCCAGACGATCTTCGTCGACGGCGGCCTGACCCTGTACGCGGACTTCCGAGAGCCGTGGTCGTCCGAGTGACCGACCGGGCCACCGCCTGGTGGCCGTCGCCGTTCGGCCCCGACGACGAGCTCGGGATGCTCAACCACATCACCGAGAGCACTCGAGCCGCGGCGCTTCGGCTCGTGCGCTCCGGGCGCATGTACGACCTCGGCCGGGTCTTGGACGAGCACGCGCCGGTGTTTCCCGGACGCTATTTCCGCCAGACGCTGGTCACGAGCGCCCATCACGTCAACCATGGCGGACTGGGAGCAAACCGCGTCAATTGGATCACCGAGCAGGTCGCGGGCACCCAGCAGCTCGGCACCCACCTCGACGCGCTTTGCCACCTACAGATCGGCGATCGCGGCTACAACGGCTGGAGCGTTTCCGAGCTCGCGGGTACGGCCGGCGTCAAGCGCCTAGGCGTGGAGACGGTGCCGCAGATCGTGACCCGCGGCTGGCTCGTGGACGTCGCGCCTCTGGGCCGCGGCGAGGTCATCGGCGTGCCCGACATCGACCCGTCACCGGGTGACGCGGTGCTGTTCCACACCGGCTGGGGCGCGCACTGGAACGATCCCGAGACCTACATTTCGGGCGAACCCGGGCCCGGGATGGAGCTCGCGAGCTGGCTGGTGGAGCGGGGCGTCGCGCTCACCGGCTGCGACACCTGGAGCTATGGACCGGTCCCCGCCGAGGACCCGGACAGGATGTTCGAGGTCCCGCAGTTCCTCAACGTCCGCCACGGCGTGTTCGTCGTCGAGAACCTCGACACCTCGGAGCTCGCACGGGACGGCGTGCGCGATTTCGCCCTGATCCTCACCCACCCGAAGCTGCGCGGTGCCAGCGGGGCGTGGACCTCGCCGATCGCGCTCGTATAGCCCGACCAATGGACCACTACGACGTGATCATCGTCGGCACCGGCGCCGGTGGCGGGACGCTCGCGCACCGGCTCGCGCCGTCGGGCAAGAGGATCCTCCTCCTCGAGCGCGGCGGCTACCTGCCGCGCGAGCGCGAGAACTGGGACTCGGAGGAGGTCTTCGGCCGCGAGCGCTACGTCACCACCGAACTCTGGTACGACAAGCGCGGGGTGGCGTTCCGCCCGCACGCCCAGTACTTCGTGGGCGGCAACACCAAGGTCTACGGCGGGGTCCTCTTCCGCCTGCGCGAGCGCGACTTCCAAGAGGTCGAGCACTACAGCGGCGTCTCCCCGGCCTGGCCCATCTCATATAGCGAGCTCGAGCCTTACTACGCCCAGGCCGAGCGCCTCTATCTCGTCCATGGCCAGGCCGGCGAGGACCCGACCGAGCCGCCGCGGTCGGGCCCGTTCCCCTATCCCGCCGTCTCCCACGAGCCGCGGATACAACTGCTTCACGACGATCTCCTCAGCGCCGGCCATCGGCCGTTTCACCTCCCGGTCGGCGTCGCTCTGGACGAATCCGATCCGGAGACGAGCCGCTGCGTTCGCTGCGATCGCTTCGACGGGTTCCCTTGCCTGACAGACGGCAAGGCCGACGCGCACGTGGTATGCGTGCGTCCCGCCCTGCAGCACCCGAACGTCACGCTGCGGACCCACACGAGGGTCACGCGGCTGGAGGTGGACTCCTCAGGGCGGTCGGTCGACCAGGTCGTGGCCGACCGCGCGGGCAAAACTGAGGTCTTCAGCGCGGACGTGGTGGTCGTCTCTTGCGGGGCGGTCAACTCCGCTGCGCTGCTGCTCCGCTCGGCCAGCGCCGGGCATCCCAATGGTCTCGCGAACTCCTCGGATGTTGTCGGCCGGCATTACATGGCGCACCTGAACACCGCGGTGATCGCGATCTCCAGGACCCCGAACGAAACAAAGTTCCAGAAGACGCTGGGGCTCAACGACTTCTATTGGGGCGCCGCCGATGCGGACTTCCCGCTCGGGCACATCCAGATGCTCGGCAAGTCGGACCGGAACATCCTCCGCGGCGGCGCCCCCCGGTTCGCACCCGGGCTGGCGCTCGACTACATCGCAAGCCACGCGCTCGACTTCTGGCTGACCACCGAGGACCTCCCCCACCCGGATAACCGCGTGACGATCGACCGCGGCGGGAACATCCACCTGGCCAAGACCTACCACAACACAGAACCCCACCGACGGCTCCTGGCCAAGCTGAAGGCGCTCCTGGGTCCACTGGGATGCCGCCAGATGACGATCCCGCGCTGGTCGGTGCTCAGCCAGCAGATCCCGCTCGCCGGCATCGCCCACAACTGCGGCACCATCCGGTTCGGCACCGACCCCCAGCGCTCCGCGCTTGACGTCAACTGCAAAGCGCACGACCTGGACAACCTGTACGTCGTCGACACCAGCTTCTTCCCGTCGTCGAGCGCTGTCAACCCGTCGCTGACCGCGATCGCCAACGCGCTGCGCGTCGGCGACCACCTCCTCGAGCGGCTCGGCGCCCCCTCGATGGCAAGCGCGACTGCCTGAGCGGTGAGCCCGGCACGCTATCCGCCGATCGCCGACCACGGGGTGATCGGCAACCTCCATACGGTCGCGCTGGTCTGCAGCGACGGAACCATCGACTGGTACTGCTCCCCGCGGTTCGACTCTCCGAGCATGTTCGCGTCGTTGCTCGACGCCGACCGCGGCGGCCACTTCGCGCTTCGGCCGGCCGACGGCGAGTGGCAGAACAAGCAGCTGTACTTCCCCGACACCAACGTGCTGATCACCCGCTTCCTGACTCCCGCCGGAGTAGGGGAGGTACAGGATTTCATGCCCGTCGGTGAACGCCTGGACGGAGCGCGTCGCGATCGTCTGATTCGCCGGGTGCTGAGCGTGCGTGGGCGGATGCGGTTCGAGCTCGAATGCGCGCCGCGGTTTGCCTTTGGGCGTGAGCGCCACCGCGCCGAGCGCCATGCCGGGGGAGTGCTGTTTGAGAGCCACGGCGCGCGGGTGGCGCTCGAGAGCGAGACGCCGGTGGAGGTGCGCGACGGCGATGCGCGCGCTTCGTTTGAGCTCGAGGCCGGGGAGAGCGCGACGTTCATCCTCGAGCACGTACCCGGCGACTACGAGATGCACGGTCACAGCCCGCAGGAGACAAGCGAGCTATTTCAGAGCACGGTCGAGTATTGGCGGGGGTGGTTGGCACAGTCGCGCTATCGGGGTCGCTGGCGCGAGACCGTGCACCGTTCGGCGCTGACGCTCAAGCTCCTCACGTATGCCCCCACCGGCGCGATCGTCGCCGCCCCGACCACGAGCCTGCCCGAGGTACTGGGCGGCGGGCGCAACTGGGACTACCGCTACACCTGGATTCGCGACGCGGCCTTCTCGTTGTACTCGCTGCTGCGCCTCGGGTTCACCGAGGAGGCGGCCGCGTTCATGGATTGGCTGACCGATCGGCTGGCAGGAATGCGCCTCCAGGAGCGCAGTCCGTTACAGATCATGTACGGAATCGACGGCCGGCGCGAGATCCCCGAGCAGCTGCTCGAGCACCTTGAGGGGTATCGCGGCTCGGCCCCGGTGAGGGTCGGAAACAACGCCGCCACGCAGCTTCAGCTCGATATCTACGGCGAGCTCGTCGACGCGATCTACCTGTACGACAAACACGGGACGCCGATCTCCCACCGCTCCTGGGACGACCTCGCCCACATGGTCAACTGGGTCTGCGAGAACTGGGATCAGGCCGATGAGGGAATCTGGGAGACCCGCGGCGGACGCCGGCAGTTCACCTACTCACGGCTGCAGTGCTGGGTCGCGCTCGAGCGAGCGCTGCGGATGGCCACCGCTCGCGGGCTGCCGATCGATCGGCCCGGCCTCGAAGCGGCCCGGGATCAGATCTACCGTCAGATCCACGAGCGGGGCTGGAACGAGAATCGCGGGGCTTTCGTCCAGCACTACGACACGGACGTTCTCGACGCCTCGGTCCTGTTGATGCCGATGATGAAGTTCACCGCCCCCAAAGACCCGCGCTGGCTCTCGACACTCGAGGCGATCGGCAGTGAGCTGGTGTCAGATTCACTCGTCTACCGCTACAACGCCGACGCCTCCCCCGACGGGCTTGCGGGAAGCGAAGGAACGTTCTCGATCTGCACGTTCTGGTACGTCGAGGCGCTCGCACGCGCCGGCCGCTTGGACGAGGCGCGTCTGATCTTCGAGAAGATGCTCACCTACGCCAACCACCTGGGCCTCTACGCCGAGGAGATCGGCCCAACCGGGGAGCAGCTCGGGAACTTTCCCCAAGCCTTCACCCACCTCTCGCTGATCAGCGCGGCGGTCAACCTGGACCGCCAGCTCGAGTGACACTTGACGACCGCGACTTGCGCGGCTGCGCGGTCTGGGTCCTCGACGGTTGGCCAGAGCGGATCGAAGAAGGCGAACTGGCAGCGGTGCTGCTGATGCAATCCCACGGCGGCCACCGGCGAGGGCAACCGGACGAGATCGCAGCCCCAGGGTTCGCGCACGGCTTTCCGGCCCGCGGGCACGACGTCGAGCATCCGTACGAACCGCTCGCGCTGGCCCTGCTGGTCAGCTGGATCAAGCTCGCACTCGCTGATGAGCGCCATGCCGCGCTGCTCGCGCCGCCGCTCATCGACCTGATCGGGCGAGTGCCCAAGCCTCGCATCCCGCGCGATCTCGGCGTCAACTGGCCGCTCGACCCGAGCGAGCCACACATCCGTCCTCGCCGGCGCTGACGAGCCACGCCCGTCGCGGCCAGCGGTGCGCAGCGTGCGACCGGGCAGAAAGGGGTCCGCTCGCCCAATGATCGGGTGGCCAACCCTCTCCTCAGGCGACGCTTCGAGAAGGCGAAGAGGGTCGCCGGATCCGGGTCGCTCCGAAAGGGAATCGCCCGCCCGGTTCCATCCGCGATTCTGCACGGGCAGCCTACGTTTGTCGCGCATGGCTGCACTGCGGCCCGCTCGGCGCGTGTCGGCCACGATTGCCGGTAGATCCTCTCCTTCTTGATTGTCGCGTGGAAGGTCTCGCAGACGGCGTTGTCATAGCAGTCGCCGACGGAGCCCATCGAGATCTCGATCCCGGCCTTCGCGCAACGCTTGCCGAACAGCACCGCCGTGTACTCGGCTGGCAGCCCTGGTCGCTGTGATGGACGAGATCCGGGTCGGGGCGACGTCGGGCAAGCGCCATCTCGAGCGCTGAGACGACCAGCTCTGAGCGCAAGTGGTCGGCCATCGACCAGCCGACGATCAGCCGGGAGAACAGATCCTGCACGTGCGCGAGGTACACGAATCCTTCCCAGGTCGAGATGTAGGTGATGTCCGCCGACCACGTCTGGTTCGGGCCGTCAGGGCGAAAGTCACGCTCGACTAGATCGGGAGCGACCGGGACGCCGGGCAGCCGCACGGTCGTGCGCCGGCGCCTTGCGCGCCACAAAGCCTGAGATACCGGCCGCGCGCATCAGCCGCTCCACGCGTTTGCGCCCGACGCGGATCCCGTGCTCCAGGCGCAGCTCGGCATGGACGCGCCGAACGCCGTAGGTGCCGTCCGATACGGCGTGGATCTCCTTGATCTTCTCGGTCAGCCACGCGTCAGACAGCGCCCTGTCCGACGGCGCGCGGCGCTGCCAGTCGTGGAAGCTGGTGCGGTTCACTCCCAACGCTCGGCACATCAGGGAGACCGGAAAGTTCGCCTTCTCCGCCTCGATCAGCGAGAAGATCTCGCCTACGGCTCGCCGGTCTCCCGGGCGAAAAAAGCGGCTGCCTTCTTGAGGATCTCGCGCTCCATCCGCAACGTCTGATTCTCACGACGCAACCGCGCCAACTCCTCACGCTCGTCACTCGAGAGGCCATCGGGGCGCTTGCCCTCGTCGCGCTCGGCCTGCTTGACCCAATTACGCAACGTCACATCCGAGATCCCGAGATCCTCCGCGATCTGACGCTGCGACTTGCTCGAGATCCCGACGAGCTTGATCGCCTCACGCTTGAACTCCTCCGGATACGGCGGTCTGGTTCGAGGCACTTCTCACCTCCTGACCCTGGTCTTTCGACCAAAGCCCTCAGGTGTCCTCGAAACCGGGGGCACTCCACTCGCGCGGGTTTGGGCTGACCGCGACGGCGTGGCTGCCTATGTCCTGCGAACCTGAAGCTCCACCGAGTCCGACGGCGATACGCCGATCTCGGCGACCGTTTCAACCAGCTCGGAGGCCACCAGGAAGTGCAGCGAGACGGTAGTACTTCCATCGCTATCGCAGAGCGCGATACGCGCGCGCGAAGAAGATGAGCGGGTCGTTGATGGGTTAGATCTGCAGGACGTCGACCTGTCCTACAACGATCCAGTGATCGCCGGTGGGATGCTCGGCGACGATCTCGCATTCGATGGTGGCGAGGGCGTCTGTGAGCAGAGGTACCCCGCTGGGTCCGAGTTTCCAGTCGAGGCCGGCGAATCGGTCTGCTCCGGGGGCGGTGGCCCTTTTTGCGAAGCGCTCGTGTTGGCGGCCCAGCACGCTGACGCCGAAGCGCCCGGCGCGGCGCATCCGGGTCCACGTCAGCGAGCTGCGCGCCGGGGAGAACGACACGAGGGGCGGCTCGAGCGAGACGGACGTGAGCGTGTTCACGACGAGGCCGAAAGGTTCGCCGTCCGGCGTCGCCGTGACGAAGGCGACGCCGGTCGCGAACCTGGCGAGCGCGTCGCGGAACGCGCGAGCGTCGTGCGCGGGCGCGGGGTTAGCTGGGGTGCGAGTGGCATCTTTAGTGGAGGGGTGTCTCTTCGCCGAGTGCGACGTGGGCGAGGTGTTCGTAGGCGCGGTTGGCGCCGAGCGGGTGCATGAAGGAGCCGGCTTTGACGTCGCGGTAGGCGCGGGCCAGCGGGCTGCCGTTGAGGTAGCCGGCGCCGCCTGAGAGGGCGAGCGCGCGGTCCACGATCCGGGCGGCCGCGTCGTTGACGAACGCCTTGGCGGCCTGCGCCTCCGCGAACAACGCCCCCAGCTCTTCGGCGGTGCCGTCGGACGTCGGGTTATCGGCGCGGTGCTGGTCAATCAGTGCAGCCGCGCGCGACAGGACACCGCGCGCGGCGGCGAAGTCGACGGCGTTGTCGGCCACCTGCATCCGTGGGCGCGCGTCGCCGTCGATCCGCCCGGCGATCCCGCGGCGGGCGATTGCATCCGCTGACTCGGCGATGCCGAGCGAGGCCGCGGCGTGAAACAGCCCGGCGAGCAGGTTGCGCTCCATGTACGGCAGCGGGTCGCCGGCCCGGAAGCCGCCCCGCACACCGGACTCGGGTAGCGCCACGCCCTCGAGCGTGATCGAGTTGCTGCCGGAAGCTCGCATTCCGAGCGCGTCCCAGTCATCGTGCACGACGACGCCGGGCGAATTGGTCGGAACCATCGCGTAGGCGTAGCGCTCGATGCCCTCGTTGTCGGCGTAGCCGACGGCCACGTACAGATCGGTGGCGGCGGGGGACATGGTGCAGAACATCTTGCGGCCGTCGATCCGCCATCCCGATTCGGTGCGGGTAGCGACCGTGCCCGGCCGCGTGAGGTCCTGGCCGCGTTCGCTGATCGCGGCCGCCAGCACGACGCCGTCGTGGACGATCTGCTGAAGCGAGGAGGCAAAGGCGCGGGCGCGACGCTCCGCCCCGACCGCGACCGCGACCTGGCGCCTGCGCTCGATGTTGTGCACTGCGACGAGGTGCATGTTGACGCCGATCGCGACCGAGGCGTCGCCGCGCGCCAGGCGGCTTGACGCGACGACGAGGTCGTGCGCGGAGGAGACGCCGAGCCCACCGATCTCGATCGGGATGGGCGCGGCGAAGTAGCCGGCGGTCTTGAGCGCGTCGATCGCCTCGAACGGGTAGCTGCCATCCCGGTCGTGCTCGGCCGCGCGCGCGGCGAGCTCCTGGGAGAGCTCCTCGGCGGTCGCCACGAGGCGGGCGCCGGCGTTGGTATGGGCTGTGAGTTCAATCGGCATGGCGGTATCTCCTGTCCGCTCGTCATGCATCCGTCGCCGGAGCGGCCCCGGCCACGGGGTTGCATGCGAGCCTTAGTCGGTCGTCATCTCGACGGCGACGGGGACGCCGTTGGTGACCATGTCGTAGACGGCGGAGCGCTTCTGTGCGCGCTCCACGACCTCGCGCAGCTTCTCCTCCGGCGCGTTACCGGTGATCCGGAACGCCACGCCGATGCGCTCGAACCCGTTGCGTGGCTCGTCATCCACGCCGAGCGCGCCGCGCACGTCCATGTCGCCCGTGAGGGTCGACTCGACGGATGTGAGCTGTACCTTGCGTGCCGCGGCCACGTAGACGATCGAGGTCGTCAGGCAGGCCGCCAGCGCGTGCAGCAGATGCTCGGCCGGGTTGGCGCCGGTGTCGCTGCCGAGCAGGATCGCCGGCTCGCCCGCGTCGATCACGAACTCCTCGCTGCGAGTGGTGTCCTCCCCACCCGCGGCGTAGAACCCCTTGATCGTCGATCGGTTATGGGAGCCGTCGATCCAGCGGTTGGTGGCGCGGAACTGGAAGCGGGCGAGCTCGGGCTGGTCCTTGATCAGATCCAGCGTGGAGAACAGCTGCTCGGTATCCACGCCGTTGCGGATCGTGTCGGTCACTGCGGTCATCGTTCGACCTCCTCGGTCGTCGTGCTGTTGATGAGACCCTCCGCCCGAATCGCTTGTGCGACACGAGCGCCACCACCCAGGTTTGGGTCGGAGGTGTGGCGAAATACAGCCACCGGCTTGAGCGCGAACAGCGAGACGCTGTGGGGGCCGTGCCTGTGGCTCGTACGCCGCGCCCGCTCACTGGTGAAGCGGTAGCTCGGGTTGGCTTGGATCATCTGCAGCTCGCGGCCGGCGGCCGCGACGCGTCCAAGGGGCGCGGTGTACACGGCCGAGGTGGCGGATCGGACCGAGGTGGGTCATCACTCCGTCACCTGAGTGCAGGCAGAGTCCTGGCCACGAGCTGCTGTCAGTTTGGAGAAATACCGCGCTTCAAGGCGTGTCTGGTGCGTCATCCGCGATCTCGCAGACCGCGCGTCCGGCATAGATGAAAGGGTGGACGAACGCATCTGATGCGTCCGCGGCGCGCACCGCGAACGTGACAGCTTCACTCGCGTGATCCACGACCACGATGCGCAGCGCGTCGGTCGTGGGGTTCCATTCGAGCGTAACCGCCAGACCGTCTGCGGTCCGCTGATTCAGTTGCCGATAGGTGCTGGGGGTGGTCACGACACGGTTCCTCGCTACCGCGCGTAGCGCGGTCGTACGGCAGGGACCGGGTTGGGCGCGAGGAGACACCCTGTGAGCGCCGCGCGTGTGGCTCAATGGTGCGCCCGCAGGCTGGCGCAACCGGGCGACCTTCTCGCGCATGAGGCGGCGATACAGGTATGGGGACATGGGTGGTTCCTTTCGGCGGACGTGATGTGGAATGGCGAGTTGCTGCTCGACGGTCAGCCGCGGCGCAGCCGCCCGAGGGCGAGGTCGTAGCCCCTATCGGTGAGCGAGTTCATGCCGTGGACGCAAAGCGGCGGGTAGCCGGCGGCCTCGGCGCGCGCACCGGCGTGAGGAGGGGCAGGTCGCGGCTCCTCGGGGGCCACGCCGCGGTCGTACGTCCCCTCGACCTGGTCATCGAGCTCTTTGGGATCTACGCCCTCGCGGGTCGGGTATGAGGCGTTCATGTGCACTTGGGGAGGGGTCGCCAGCGCAAGCGAAGGGGACCGGCCGCCGGCTTGCGAGGGGTGCCAGCGTTGTGCCGATGCCGGGCTAGGCGTGCTTCGCTGCCAAGCCGGGCTTGCTCGGCACGAGAGACGAGCTCGGCCTGTCTCTGCTGAGCGATGAGGTAATTGAGTTGCGATGTCATCCGGTCTTCCTGATGCGTGTGGGTTGGCCTTGGTCAACAGCGGTGATGAAGGCGTCACTCATCCTCCACCCCGGTGGCGCTCTGCACATCGAGCAGACGACGGCACCTGCGCGCGACATGCGCGCAGGCGGGCTACGTCATCCGTCGCGGTCAGTCGCGGCGGAAGCCTGCGTGTCGACGATGACTCTCACCGTCGTTCCCGTCTCGCTCGCCGCGCTCACCGACAGCTCGGCCCCGAGCGCCTCGGCGCGCTCGCGCATCGTGGCCAGACCGAGGTGACCCGGGTACGGCTGGGTGACATCAAAGCCGGTCCCGTCGTCGCTGATGATGATGGCGAGGCGTCCGCCCGTGGCCGCGACGTCGACCGTCGCGTGCGTGGCGTGGGCGTGCTTGATCGCGTTGTTGAGCGCTTCAAGGACGATGCGGTACAGGTGCTCCTCGACCTTGGGCTCGAGGTCGAGGCGGTCGCGAGACCCGTCGACCGCGATGGGCAGCCCGGAGCGTGCCGAGAGGGCGGCGGCCTGCTTGCCGAGCGCGGCGACGATGCCCTCTTCGGTGAGGGCCTCGGGTCGTAACTCGAAGATGAGGGCACGCATCTCCGCCAGGGCGCCCTGCGTGAGCTCCCGGAGCTCGGCGACGCTGCGACCAAGCGGCCCATCGCGCGGGAGCCCCTGCTTGTCCATGGCCAGCTGAGCGCTCCGCGCGTGCAGCCTCATCGAGAACAGCGCCTGCGAGACCGAGTCGTGCAGTTCACGTGCCAGCCGTGCCCGCTCGCGCAGCATCGAGGTCTCGTCGGCCTCGGCCAGCAAGCGCTCATTGACGACCGCGACCGCCGCCTGGTCTGCCAACGCTGTGTAGAACGCGAGCTCTTCCTCAGTCGGACCGCTGACCGCCGATGGGAGAAAGGCCCCGAGGACGCCGATCACTTCCTCACCCCAGGACAAGGGCACATGCACCCCCACCTGCCAGTCCAGTGACTGCAGGGTGCGTCCCGTGGCGGCCGCGCGAGGACTGTCCAGCCACCGACGCTTGGCGTCGGGGATCACGGCCACACGGCCGCCGAGCACGATCTCACCATCGGGCATATCGATGATTCGCAGCGTGCCCAGCAGCGACACGCGACGAAATTCGTCAGGCACGCCATGGGCGCCGCCCGCCCGCAACGCGCCGTCCTCGCCCGCGACGCCGATCGCGCACGCCACCGCCCGCGTCGCCTCCACGGCGTGTCGAGCAAGCTCGCTCAGCACCGCCTGAAGCGGGTTGCGCCCGGCCAGCTGTGCCGCGGTCTGGCCCAGCGCGGCGGCGTTGTGCGTGGCCTGCCTTGCGTCGGTGACGTCTCGGAAGATGGCGGCACCGTGCGGCCGCCCCCGGATGTCAAATGACATGTTCGTCCACCTGATCTCGCGCTCGGTGCCATCGGCGCGCAGCAGCGTGGAGGTCCACAGGCCAGTCGTCCCGGCAAGCTGCTCGGCAAAGTGCTCCAGCATCGCCTGATGCTCACGCCGCGGAAAGTTGTCCAAAAAGTCAGGCAGCGCACGCAACTCGTCCAGCGAGTAGCCCATGATCCGACATGCCGCCGGATTGGCGTACACGTAGCGGCGGTCTGCCGTCACGACGACAATGCCGTCCCGAGAGCGCTCGACCACCGCCGCCAGCGCGCCGACTCCGAGCTCAGCGGCGGTGTGCACCACGCTTCGCGATCTCTCGTACACGGACGTCTACTCTCGCAGGAGAAGGCGCCCCAGCGCCAGTCCGCGCCGGCCGATTCAACCGGGAGGCGCGGCGAGCCCTTCGCGCACCGCCCACAGCGCCGCCTGGGTTCTGGAGCTCAGGCCAAGCTTGGCGAGGATGTTGCTCACGTGTGTCCTGGCGGTGCGCTCGCTGATCACCAGCTCGCCGGCGATCTCCTTATTGGCCTTGCCCTGCGCCACCAGCACCAAGATTTCTCGCTCACGCGCGGTGAGCAGCGCCGCCGGGTCCGCTGACGGTCCGCGCCGTAGCGAAGCTGTCAGCTGGCGTGCGACGGCCGGGTCGAGATGCACTTCCCCACGCTGGGCGGCCCGCACGGCGGCGGCGACCTCGTCGGCCTCGGCATCCTTGAGCAGGTAGCCCGCGGCACCAGCCTCCAGCGCGGCGTGCACCTTGTCCTCGTCGAGGAAACTCGTAACCGCCACGACCTTCACCTCGGGGTAGAGCCGCTTGATCGCGGCGGTCGCCTCGAGGCCGCCCACCGGCTCCATCAAGAGGTCCATCAACACAACGTCCGGCAGCGCTCCCTGTGCCTTCGAGCGGGCCAGCCAGTCCAGCGCACTACGCCCATCGGAGGCGTCACCCACCATCGCGATGTCATCGACCAATCCCAGATAGCTGCGCAGCCCCTCGCGCACCATGCGATGGTCATCGACCACCAAGACGCGGATGAGCTCTCCCCCGGTCACGCCCCAATGATGACGGCCACGAAGGCGGCATCGTACCCATTGGTCTGGAGGCCACGGGCAAGGCAACCGTCGGTGGCTCTGAACGCCGCGCCTGCAGCCGCCCAGGCAACATGAGCGGGCCCTCCTTTCGCTCGGCGAAGAGCATCTCGCGACGCACCACGAGCGACCCCGCAACGCGCGACAAGCGGGCACGGAGACCACGACCGCTCCGCGGCCGACTTCTATGGTCCCGGTGCTAGCCAGACCCCCGGATCTTGGAAGCATGAGAGCAGCAGCCGGACCGCCGGCGGTCGCGCTGCCGCTGTCGGACTCACGCCCGAGACGGTGCCCGGCGCGTCCGGGATCGCCCCCGTCGTCGCTACCGCTCAACGCCTGTTGCAGCAGTCCGGGCGGTGCCGCGAGGCTACCGCTTCGGTGCTTGCTGTTCAGGAGTTCGCGGCTAACGCTCGACGGCGACCCTCACGTCGGCGCCGCCGGACTGTTGCATCGCCGGAGCGGAGTGGAAGCCTTGGCTGTGCAGGTCGGCGTGGCCGGTGCCGTTCCCGAGCGGCAGTGTGCGGTACGGCGATTGGGCCGTCGCCGGCGAGTGCTTTGGTGGCGGAGCAGGCGTATGCGGAGCCGCTCGCCCTCGGCGGCGCGCCTTCAGTTCCTTGGGCTCGTGGCGTCACCGGAGTCGGGATCAGGTGCAACGGTCTGAGGAACCGTCATCGAATAGAGCTTGGCCCACGTCAGCTGGGCGTCTCACGCGCGTGACATCGGTATGCCGGGCGGGGTGGCTACACCTCGTTGAGAGGGCCAAACTGGCCCTCGGTGGGCTCCGCTCAGCAGAACCACGGCTCGGTGAGCCGTGGCCTCCCCTCGGTCGAGCCGGCGAGGATCGGCTCGGCGCGGCCGGCGGGCGACAGCGATCGCCCAGCCGCCTGGAGTGCCGCTGCGCGCACGTTCGCGAACGTCTCGGGGATCGGCTCGGAGCCCGCCGCGCTCTGCTCGACGAGCGCCGCGAGGCGGGCCTGGAGGCGGTCGCTGTCGGGGTCGATCGGCGTCCACCTGTAGCTCAGCCGCTCGGCGTCGTAGCCGCCGAGGTGCGGGCGCATGTCAGGGCGCTCGAGCAGCAGCGATCCCTCGGGGAGCAGCAGACGGATCGTGTACTGGACCGGATCGACGTTGCCGACGAGGTCGTGCTCGGCCACGAAGTCGAGCATCTCGACCACGTCGCCGGGCGTCGTCCAGGGGGTGAACGGCATCCACGATGGCCTCACCTCGATCCCGTGCTCGCGCAGCAGCGCGATCGCCCGGGCGGCTTCCTCGGTCGTGTGGCCCTTGTCGAGCCGCTCGAGGATCTCGTCGTTGACCGACTCGAACGCGGAGACCACGAACAGGCAGCCCGCCCCGGCGAGCGCCGGCCACAGCTCGGCGTCGCGCAGGATGTGCTCGACCTTCGTCGTGCAGTCGAAGGTGAGGTCGGGGAACCGCTCATGCATCGCCTGCACGACGCGCAGCGAGTGGCGGCGGCCGTTGAGGAAGTCGGGGTCGCCGAAGGTGATGTGGCGGGCGCCCAGCTCGACGAGGCTCGCGATGTCCCGCACCACGGTGTCTGCGCCGACGATGCGGATGCGCCCGTCGTAGACGGTGGGCACCGGGCAGTGGCGGCACCGGTGCACGCAGCCGTGGCTCGCCTCGACGTAGCCCACGAGCCGCTCGTCGCCCCCGAGCGCGAGGTGCGCGTAGCGCTCGAGCGGCGGCAGCAGGTCGCGTGCCGGCAGCTCGAACTCGCCCCGGCCGAGCTGGATGAGAGCCTCGTCCGCTCGCGCGTCGGGCGGGCCGCCGGCCGCCAGCTCGCCGACCCAAGCCGTCAGCGCCGGCTCGTACTCGCCGGCGATCGCGCGGTCGGCCAGCGCGCCGACCGTGAGGTCGCGGCTCACCGGCGCGTACAGGCCGTAGAAGCAGACCGGCAGCTCGGGACGCGCGCGGCGAACGCCGGCCGCCGCCCGCATCGCCAGGCGCATCGCGGTGTGCATCGGCACCGAGAAGCCGGCGGCCTGCGCCCACTCGAGTGCGCCGGGATCCCAGCGCTCGACCGACAGGTCGAGGCAGCGCACCTCGTGCCCCGCCTTCCGCAGCGCAGCCGCCGGTGAGGCCACGTGCAGCGGCTGGTGGCCGAGCTCGTAGGTCGAGACGAGCAGGACGCGCATCGCTTCAGGAGCCTAGCTCCGCGCCGCCGCGGGCTGCGACCGCTCACCGGGGCGCGGGCTCGACGATGTCGATCTCGAGCCGCTCGTGCGCCGCTCGCAGTGCGTGCTCGACCTGCGCGGGCGTCTCGCCGCGGGCAAACAGGAACCCGAGGTAGCGATCGCCCTCGGGCAGGGGCCGGACGGGACGGTCGCGGCCGATCGAGATCTCGAGCCCGGCGATGCCGGGCACGGCGCGCGCCTCGTCCTGGCCGCGCACCTCCCGCAGTACGCCCGCGCGCGGGATCGGAAGCATCATCACGCCCGACGCGGCCGCCTCGCGGCGGAGGTCGCCGAGCGGCAGCCCGAGCGCGTGGCGCAGGATCACCTCCTCGAGGCTCACACCGACACCGAAGCGAAGCGAGCGCGAGCACAGCCCGCCGATCGAGCGGGCCGCGAGCTCGAGCATCCACACGCGCCCCTTGCTGACGCGCA
>CAVSQG010000019.1:0-61777 GCA_963730055.1 uncultured Solirubrobacterales bacterium | reverse complement strand
ACATGCGCTCTGCGCGTCCAGCGTTGTTGTCGGCACGGCGCTTACGCGGCGACGGGCGCCTCGCCCAGGACCTGCCGGACCGAGCCCGCGATCTTCTCCTCGTTGGGCAGCACGTACGCCTCCATCGGCTCGCTGTACGGCACCGTGACGTCGAGCGCGGTCACCTGGGCGATCGGCGCCTTGAGCGAACCGAACCCGTGCTCGGCGACCTCGGCCGCGATCACCGCGGAGGCGCCGCCGTGACGCGTCCCCTGGTCGGCGATCACGAGCCGGCCGGTCTTCTCGACCGACGACAGGATCGTCGCGGTGTCGAGCGGGTTCAGCGTGCGGGGATCGATCACCTCGGCGTCGATGCCTTCGCCCGCCAGCGTCTCGGCCGCGGCGAGCGCCCGTCCGACCGTCCAGCCGGTCGCCACGATCGTCACGTCGGAGCCTGCCCGGCGAACCGCCGCCTCCCCGAACGGGACGACGTACTCGCCTTCCGGAACGTCGCCGTGCTCGAGCACGAGCAGGTAGTTGATGAGGTAGCAGACCGGGTTGTCGTCACGGATCGCGGCGGCCATCAGGCCCTTCGCGTCCGCCGGGGTCGAGGGCAGCGCGATCTTGAGCCCCGGGAAGCCCATGAACATCCCGTAGATCGAGCCGGTGTGCTGCCCGGCCCAACCGGCGGTGAACCCGTAGCCGGCCTTGAACACCGCGGGCACCTTCACCTGCCCCCCGCTCATGTAGCGCAGGCGCGGCGCCTCGTTGACGACCTGATTCATCGCCACCAGCATGAACTCGGCCATCAGCAGCTCGACCACCGGGCGGTAGCCGGCGAGCGCGAGGCCGACCGCCATGCCTATCTCGGCCGTCTCGGAGATCGGCGAGACGCGGACGCGGTCGCGCCCGAACGCCTGGACCAGCGGGTCCTCGTCGCTGGGGGCCACGTCCTGGCCGTAGAACACGACCGTGGGGTCGCGCTCCATCTCGACGCGGATCGCCTCCTGGACCGCCGCGATGTATGGAATCTCTCGTGCCATGGTCTTCTCCTAGGCGTACACGTAGTCGGTGCGGGCGGCGGCTTCGGCCTCCGGGAACGGGTCGTCGAGCGCGAACTTGACCGCGGCGTCCATCTCGTCGCGGACCTCCTGCGCGATCTCGTCCGCGCGAGCGGGGTCGAGCGCGCCCTGCTCCACGAGGCGCGCGCGGAACCGCGGCACCGGGTCGCCGCGCAGCGCCGCCTCGTACTCCTCGCGGTTCCCGAATACCGTGATCGCCTCGTGCTCGGGGTAGTGGAGCGGCACTCCCGGCGGCGCGATGATGTTGCCGTGCGCTGACAGGCGGTAGACCTTCGACTCGATCAGCGTCGGCCCGTCGCCCGCGCGGGCACGGTCGGCCGCGGCGCCCACTGCCTCGTACACCGCGACGGGGTCGCCGCCGTCCACCGTCACCCCGGGCATGCTGTACGCCGCGGCCTTGACCGACAGCGGCTCGCCTGCGGCGGCGTTCGCGTCCTCCTGCTCGGAGCGCGTGGCCACGTTGTAGTTGTTGTTCTCCATGATGTAGACCACGGGCAGCTTCCACAGCGACGCCAGGTTGAGCGACTCGTGGAAGGCGCCCTGCTTTGACGCGCCGTCGCCGAAGAACGACAGAACGACCTGGGGTGGTTCGGGGGTGCGTGGGCGGGACCGATTTCTGAGTTGCGCGGCGAACGCCAAGCCGGTGGCCTGCGGGATGCCCTGCCCGACGATGCCGCTCGTGCCCATGAAGCCTCGACCGGGGTCGACGAGGTGCATCGATCCGCCGTAGCCGCCGCACAGCCCGTCCTTGCGGCCGTAGATCTCGGCCATGATCGCCTTCGTGTCGGTGCCGAGCGCGATCGGGTAGCCGTGGCAGCGGTAGGTCGCCATCAGCTGGTCGCCGGGCTGGAGCGTCGCCAGCGAACCGACGATCGAGGCCTCCGCGCCGTCAGCCAGATGGGTGTGGCCCCGGATCACGCCTGGATGTTCCTCGAACGTGCGCTTCACCTGCTCTTCGAACTCGCGGATCCGGAGCATCTGGGTGAACATCCAGACGAGCCTGTCGTTGTCGAGCTCCTGCATCTGGTCTCCTCTCACGGATTCATCACGCCGGCGCCGAACTGTGCAGCCGTCGTCTCGTAGGCACGATTGAACTCCTCCTCGATCGGGAGGTTGCGCAGCTCCTCGGAGAGCACCTCGACGCCCCAGGGCCCGTCGTAGCCGACCGCGCGGCACGCCTCGATGTAGCCCGCGATCTCGAACTCGCCTTCGCCCGGCAGCTTGCGCCGGTTGACCACCTCGTCGATCGGGTCGGGCATGTTCTCGTACTGCCCGTCGGACAGCTCGACCCAGCCCAGGTATTCGGCGGGGATGCGGTTGAGGTCCGCGGGCGTGATCCCAAGCTTGCCCATGTGCCACGTGTCGATGGCCAGCGCGCCGTTCGGCTGGCCGGCGTCCTGCACGAGCGCAAGTGCCGTGTCGAGCGTGTTCACGTTGACGTCGAACGGCATGAACTCGTAGACGACCTTGGCCCCGGTGTGGTTGGCCGCATCCTGACACAGCTCGGCGAACGCCTCGGTCAGCGGCCCGAGCTCACAGGGGGTGCCGGGAATGTTGCCGACCTTTATGTGGTGGGCATCGAACGCAGCGGCGGTGTCGAACAGCTGCTTGCGCAGCCGATCCGATTCGGCGCGCGCGGCGTCGCCCTTCGGGACGAAGAAGTCGGCCAGGAACTCGACCTCGAGGTACTTCAGCCCCGCGTCGCGGAAGATCGTCGCCATCTCGTCGAGCGTGCGCGTCTCGAGCTGGTGCGAGACGTCGGCGTGCCACAGCCCGATTCCCTTGAAGCCGACCTTGGCCGCCTCCGCACAGCGGTCGCGCCAATCGAACAGGCTCCACTCCCGCCCGACGTGGACCTCGACCGGCCCGCTCACCGTCCAGTACAGAGCCATCAGCTCGACTTCGCCCATGTCACTCCTCTCGTGTGTGAGCGACGGTACCGCCGCTGACTGGACGGAGTCCAGTCATCCAGCGCAGGCGTTCTTGTTTATGAGCGCGCCCGGCGGTGGGCTCAGGTGACCTCGCGCAGGCGACCCGTCTCGACCTCGTAAACGAATCCGCGGACAGAGTCCTTGCGCGGGATGAACGGCGAGGCCTTGACGCGCGCGATCGACTGGCGCACGTCGGAGTCGAGGTCCGAGAACGCCTCGGCCGCCCACTCCGGCTTGATCCCGGTGTCCTGCTCGATCGAGCGCTTGAAGTCGTCGTCGGTGAACGTCAGCATCCCGCAGCCGGTGTGGTGGATCAGGATGATCTCCTCGGTCCCGAGCAGTCTCTGCGAGATCGCGAGCGACCGGATCGCGTCGTCCGTGACGACGCCGCCGGCGTTGCGGATCACGTGCGCATCGCCCTCGCCGAGGCCGAGCGCGCCGTAGACGTTCAGGCGGGCGTCCATGCACGCCACGACCGCGAGCTTCTTCCCGGGCGGAAGCGGCAAGTCCCCTTTGTCCCCGAACGAGGCGACGTAGGCGTCGTTGTTGGCAAGCAGGTCGTCGGTCGTGCTCATGGTTCGGGTCTCCTTCGGGGCGGGGCGGGCGGGGCGGGCGCGGCAGGGCGGGGCGCGGCGGGCGGGGCGGGCGGGGCGGTCAAAGTATCAAAAGGCGATCGGCTTCTCGGAATTTGCACTGGACTAGGATCGGGCGATGGTGACCTCCCCGCTCAAGGCGCTCGCGGTGGTGGTCGTTGCGCTGGCCTGCTCCGCCTCGGCGTCCGCCCGGACCGTGGTGATCGGCCACTCGGTGCTCGGGCGGCGGATCATCGCGGTGGTGCGCGGGCCGAACGATGCGCCGCGCAAGATCCTGGTCGTCGGCTGCATCCACGGCAACGAGTGCGCCGGACTCGCGATCATCCATGCTTTGGAGAGGGCGCCGGTGGTGCACGGACTCGAGCTCTGGCTCGTCCCCGAGATGAACCCGGACGGCACCGCCGCCGGCACGCGCCAGAACGCCGACGGCGTCGACCTCAATCGGAACTTCCCCTACCAGTGGGAGCCGCTCACCGACCCGAACTACTACTCGGGGCCGCGCCCGCTGTCCGAGCCCGAGACGCAAGCCGCGGTCCGGCTGATCCGCCGGATCCGGCCGGCGGTGACGATCTGGTACCACCAGCGCGAGGACCTCGTCGATATGGCCGGCGGAGATCGGGGCGTGGCCAGGCGCTACGCGCAACTCGCGCACCTGCGGGCGACCTGCCTGCCGTTCCTCCCGGGCACGGCGACCGCATGGTCGAATCACACGCTCCCGGGAACGACCGCGTTCGTCGCCGAACTGCCCGCAGGCCCCGTCGCGCCGGGGGCGCTGACGGATCACCTGCGCGCGGTCCGCGCGATGGAGCGCGGCCAGCGGAGCGGGTCGCGCACGAGCTGCGCGCCGTAGCGCGCCCGGTCCCGGTCGCGGCGGGTCCAGGCGCTCCGAGTCCTCGGCTGCCAACCCGCAACCCCATCCGCGCCGAGCCCTGCCCAGTGCGCCAAGGCGCTACGACGGCGCGGCTGCCGACCGATTGGCGAGTTCGGACCGTCCCGCCCCATAAGATCCGTGCGAATGGTGCCGCGACGTATCGCCGTGGGGATCGCCGGCGCCACCGCGCTCGCCCTGGCGCTCTTGGGCACGACCGCGACCGCTCAGCCGGCCAAGCTCCCGCCACCGAGCTTTGGGCACTCGATCGACATCGGCCTCGTGTCGGGGACGGTGACCGTCACGCCGCCGGGCAAGCACCCGTTCCTGCTCGGCGCGCGGGACCGCAACATCCCGGTCGGGTCGCTGATCGACACCTCGCACGGGAGGGTCGACCTACGGGCAGCGCCACCACCGACGACCGCGGCCGCCACCAGCGCCACTGCCACCACCACCGCCGCCGCCGGCGCCATCGCCATCGCCGCACCGCCACCGCCGGCAAGGTGCAGGATGCCGAGTTCTACGACGGAGCGTTCACGGTCAAGCAGTCCCGAGCCCAACCGATCACGCAGATCAGGCTCGCCGGCGGTCCCCTCAGCAGGTGCACGGGGACGTCGGCTGACGCGCCTCACAGCGTGCTGCCCCACCGGATCCTGCGATTGCTCCACGCGAGCGGGCACGGAAAATTCGAGACCGAGGGCCGCTACGCGGCGGCGACCGTGCGCGGCACGATCTGGCTGACCGAGGACTTCTGCGACGGTACGCTGGTGGGGGTGACGCGCGGCGTGGTGACCGTCCAGAACCTGGTCACGCACGCGACCGTCACGGTTACCGCGGGCCACAGCTACTTCGCGACCGCGCCCGGCGGGTAGCGCCGGCGCGGGCCTACGCGGCGACCGGTTCCGACGCGTCCGCGCGAGCCTGCGTCCCGAGCAGGTACGCGGGCTCGTCGAACCGCCGCGTCTGCTCCCAGAAGCGCCACGTGAAATCCGGCCAGATCGTGCTGTTGCGGCCGTTGCGGTCGATGTACCAGCTCGCGCACCCGCCGGTGTTCCAGACCGTCCGGTCGAGGCGGGCCTGCACGTGCTCGTTGTACGCGTCGTAGGCGTCGCGCCGGACCTCGATCCGGCCGGCGCCGCGGCGTTCCATCGCCTCGAGCGCGCCCATCAGGTAGTTGAGCTGCGCCTCGATCATGAACACCACCGAATTGTGGCCGAGACCGGTGTTAGGGCCGACGAGCAGGAACAGGTTCGGGAAATCGGGGATCGTCGCCCCGCGGTAGGCCTGCGGGCTGCCGTCCCACACCTCTGACAACGGGACGCCGCCGCGGCCGCGAACGACTGTCGCGAACGCGGTCTCGGTGACGTGGAAGCCGGTCGCGAAGATCACGGTGTCGACCTCGCGCGTGCTCCCGTCGGCGGCGAGGACGCCGTCCGGCGTGAACGACGTGACCCCGCTCGGGACCACTTCGACGTTCGGTTGGGTGATCGCCGGATACCACTTGTTCGAGGGCAGGATGCGCTTGCACCCGATCACGTAGTTCGGGGTGAGCATCGCGCGCAGGGCCTCGTCGGGCACCTGCTTGGCGAGGTGGCCTTCGGCCATCTTCTGGACCGTGTTCATCAGCGGCGGGCGGTAGACCAGCCCGGTCACGAGCAGCTCGCGGCTCAGATAAACGGTCGTGCGCACGGCCTTCTGCGCGGCCGGGACCCGCCGGTAGAGCCGGCGCTCGAAGTCCGTGATCGGCCGATCGCGGTGGGGGACGACCCACGGCGCCGTGCGCTGGAAGATCGTGAGCCGGTTGACCAGCGGCTGGATCTCCGGGACGGTCTGGATCGCCGACGCCCCTGTGCCGACGACCGCGACGTTGCGGCCCGTCAAATCCTGCGAGTGGTCCCACTGGGCGGTGTGAAAAGCAACGCCGCGAAAGTCCGCGAAACCCGGCAGCGACGGAATCGAGGGTTCGCTGAGCGGCCCGGGAGCGCCGATCAGAACCTGCGCCGAGAACCGGCCGTCGGGCGTGTCGATCTGCCACACCCCCTCCTCGTCGTCCCATTCGGCACGTTCGACGGGGCACTCGAAGCGGATGTGGTCGCGGATCCCGAAGCGATCGGAGCAGTCGCGCAGGTACTCCCGGATCTCGCGCTGGAGCGGATACGTCCGGGTCCACTCCGAGTTCGGAGCGAACGAATAGCTGTACAGGTGCGAGGGGATGTCGCACTGGCAGCCCGGATATGTGTTGGCCCACCAGGTGCCGCCGACCTCCGCGTCGCGCTCGAACACCACGAAGTCATCCGTCCCCGATTGCTTGAGACGTATCGCCATCCCGAGGCCGCCGAAACCGGCACCCACGATCGCCACCCGAACCCTGTGCTCGTCACCTGTCGTCATGTCGCCTCTCGGACATTATCGAAGAAACAGTCGTGTTCATCGAGTGTACAATCATGTTCCCATGAGCGTGCCGCCCGAAACCGAAACCGGGATCCTCGCGGTTCTGCCGCGCGGCCGCCACGCCGCGCCGCGCCCGGTCGTCCGCGAGGCGCAGCGCGCCCGCATGCTCGCGGCGATGGTCGAGGCGGTCGCCGAGAAGGGGTACGCCCGCGTCGCCGTGGCGGACGTGATCGAGCGCGCCGGGGTCTCCCGCAAGACGTTCTATGAGCAGTTCTCGAACAAGGACGAGTGCTTCCTCGCCGCCTACGACGCGAGCGTCGACGGCCTGCTCGCCGCGATCGACGAGGCGCTCGAGGCGCTTGCCCCCGATTGGCTGGCGGGGCACCGCGCGGCCGTGCAGGCCTACCTGGGTGCGCTCGCGGCGAGCCCGGGATTCGCGCGCGCGTTCCTGATCGAGGTGCTGGGCGCGGGACCCGAAGCGCTGTCGCGGCGCGACGCGGTGCAGGAGCGGTTCGCGGCGCAGCTCGAGGACGTGCACCGCCGCGCGCGACGGGACATCCCCGAGATCCCCGAAGTCCCGCCGCATACCTACCGAGCCGCGGTCGGCGCGGTCAACGAGCTCGTCACCGCCCGGGTGCTCGAGCGTGGCGCGGAGACGCTGCCCGAGCTGGCCGACGCCGTCCTCGACGTCCAGCTCGCGCTGCTCGTCGGCCGCGAGGTCGCGCTGGAGCTGGCGTCGAACGGCGGCTGAGCTCAGCCGGCGATCCGGTTGAGCGCGGCGGCCAGCTCGTCCGGACGCGACGCCCACGCCGAGTGATCGGTGTCGATCTCGATGACCGGGTCGCAGCCCGCGGCCTCGAGCATGCGCCGCTGGAGCGCCGGCTTGATGGCCCGGTCCTGGAGGCACATCACGTACGCGCGTCGCAGCGCGGCGAACGCGTCTGCGTCCGGGCCGGCGAGGGCCACCGGCTGCGTGAACGGCGCCACCGCCTGCTGACCGCGGATCGAGGCGGCCCAGGCCGCCTGCTCGTCGTCGGCGCAGTGATTCAGCGCTTCGCGGACCGCCTCGGGCGCCATCGTCGCCACCGGCGGATCCCCTTCGACCACGAGGTTTGCCTGCACCTGGTCGCCCGCGGCCTCGGGCAACTGGGTGATGTCGATCAGGCTCTGGCCGTCCTGTGGGATGAATGCGGCGACATACACGAGCCGGTCGACCCGGTCGGGCCGCCGCGCGGAAGCCTGCGTGATCACCATCCCGCCCATGCTGTGTCCGACGAGCACCGCCGGCGGTCCCTCGGCCAGCACTTCGCACACCCGCTCCGCGTAGCGGTCGAGCGTGAGGTCCGCGACCGGGGTCGGGTCCTCGCCGGCGCCCGGGAGGTCGAGCGCCTGAACCGTATGACCCGCCGCGCGCAGGCCCGGAGCGACCCGGTCCCAGCAGGCTGCTCGTCCGAACGCCCCGTGCACCAGCACCATCCGCGCCATCACTCGCCCTCCTTGTTCATCAGTGTCAACTGTCGTGTCAAGGCGTGCGATCCTACTTGGGGGGCGATCTGGCGCCGTTTAGACTCTCCAGCGCTCGTGGCGGTTCACGAGTGCAGAGCGAAGAGAGGGAGCGGATGGCTACAACTGCGCCGAAGGCTGGGGCATTCCCGAGCCCCTACGAGATCGAGACCCCGCCCGGGTGCGACGGCTGGGAGGAGATGTATCCGTACTACGCGCTGTTCGACGAACGGCGCCGGGAAACGGATGAGAACCGCTTCTGGTTCTGGAACTCGATGCACTTCCCCGTCCCGATGCCGGCGTTCGACGTGATCTGCATCGACTCGCCGTATCAGGCGGTCGGGGCGTGGCAGAACCGCGTGTTCGCGGTCCCGCCGGCGATGGGGATCGACTACCGGTGCATCAACGGCTACATCTACATCTCCGGGAACCCCGTCACAGACCCCGAGAAGATCAGCGAGCGGGCTCAGTTCTTCCAGGCGCGCGCGGGCCATTACTACGCGAACTGGAGCGAGTTGTACGGCAAGTGGCGCGCGAAGATGGAGGCGCTGATCCGCGAGCTCGGCGAGCTGAACGTGCCCGACCTGCCCGAGTACGAGCCCGACGAGGTGGCGTTCGGCGACGACCGCAACACCGCGTTCTACGAGGTCCTGGACGCCTACGGGCGTGCGCTGCGGCTGGGCGACCTGATGTGGCAGCACCACTTCGAGTTCCTGCTGCTCGGCTACGGGGCGTACGGGACGTTCGTCGAGTTCTGCAAGGGCCACCTCCCCGACATCCCCGATCAGCACATTGCGCAGATGGTCGCCGGCATCGACGTGCTCCTGTTCCGGCCCGACGCGGAGCTCCGCCGCCTCGCTCGCCTCGCGATCGAGAACGGGGTCGACTCGGCCTTCGTACAGGGCCGGACCCCGCAGGAGATCGACGTCGAGCTGTCCCGGAGCGAGGCCGGCCAGAGCTGGCTCGCCGAGCTCGAGAAGGTCAAGGACCCGTGGTTCAACATGGCGACCGGCGACGGGCTCTATCACTACTACCGCAGCTGGCTCGACGATCCGAGCATCCCGTATGCGGCGCTGATCGGGCACATCAGCGCGCTCAACGCGGGCGAGCGGATCGATCGCCCGACCGAGGAGATCGTGCGCGAGCGCGACAGGCTGGCCGCGGAGTACGGCGCCCTGCTCGATGAGGCGTCGCGCACGAGCTTCAACGATCTGCTGAACCTGTCGCGGACGGTATTCCCGTACGTGGAGGAGCACAAGTTCTTCTGCGACTACTGGTTCCTGACCCGCTGGTGGAACAAGATCCGCGAGTTCGGAGCGCTGCTGACGCGGAACGGGTTCCTCGAGGACGTCGAGGACGTCTTCCAGCTCTCGCGCTACGAGGTCGCGAGCGCGCTCGACGAGCTCGTGCTGACGTGGGCAACCGGCGGCGTTGCGCTCGGGCCCAAGCACTGGCCGCCGATCGCCGCACGCCGGAAGGAGATCCTCAGGAAGCTCGGCGAGTGGACGCCACCCCCCGCCGTCGGCGTGACCCCGGAGGCGGTGACCGACCCGATGACGATCATGCTGTGGGGAGTGACGACCGAACGCGTACAGGAGTGGGCACGCCAGCAGGAGGGCGGCTCGGTCCTGAACGGCGCGGCGGCCTCGCCCGGCGTGGTCGAGGGCATCGCCCGAGTGGTCAGATCGGTCGACCAGATCGGCGACGTCCGCCCCGGCGAGATCCTCGTGTGCGGCAGCACCTCGCCGGCGTGGGCGCCGATCTTCTCCACGATCAGGGCGACGGTCACCGACGTCGGCGGCGTGATGTCGCACGCCGCGATCGTCGCCCGCGAGTACGGCCTCCCGGCCGTCGTGGGCACCGGCCGAGCCACCGCCCAGATCCGCACCGGCCAGACCATCCGGGTCGATGGCACGGAGGGCACCGTCACCTTGGTCGCCGAGTAGGAGCGTCCGTGACGCCCGAGTACACGCGGCCGCTCGAGCGCCTTTCGCGGAGCGACGAGCCCCGTTTCGGCGGCAAGAGCGCGAACCTCGGGGAGTTGCTGGCCGCCGAGATCCCGGTGCCGCCTGGCTTTGCGATCTCGACCGCGGCGTTCCATGACTTCGTGCAGGAGGCCGGTCTGCACGGCGCGATCGAACATGCCCTCTCGGGCGCGGCCGCCGGCGATGTCGACTCGGTCAACACCGCCTCCCACGCGATCAGCGAAGCGATGCGGTTCGCGCCGATCCCGGAGGCCGTGCGGCGCGAGATCGCCGAGCAATACGCACGGCTCGGCGGGGACTCGCCGCCGGTCGCGGTCCGCTCGAGCGCCGTCGGCGAGGACAGTCAGGACGCGACGTTCGCCGGCCAGCAAGAGACCTACCTGTGGGTGCGCGGCGCTGATCAGGTGTGCGACGCGGTCCGCGACTGCTGGGCGAGCCTGTACAGCCCGACGGCGATCAGCTACCGAGCTCGACTCGCTAATGCGCTCGAGGCGCCGGCAATGGGGGTGACCGTGCAGCTGATGGTCGACGCCGAGGTCTCTGGCGTGATGTTCACGTGCAACCCGGTCAGCGGCGATCCAAGCATGGTCGCGATCAACGCGAGCTGGGGCCTCGGGCTCGCGGTCGTCGGCGGCGAGGTCACGCCGGACGATTACCTCGTCAGCAAGGTCACCGGCGAGGTCGTCCGCGAACACGTGCACGCCAAGCAGATCGAGTACGTCCCGGACTCGAGCGGCGCCGGCGCCGTTCGCGCGGATGTCCCCGCCGATCGTCGCGAACTCGCGTGCCTCGACCCGGAGCGGCGCGCGCGGCTCGTGGCCGTGGCCAAACGGGTCGAGCGGCACTTCGGCTCCCATCAGGACATCGAGTGGGCGCTGGCCCGCGACGACGCGGACGGGTTGTTCGTCGTCCAGGCGCGCCCCGTCACCGGCCTCGCGAAGAAGCCCGAGACGCCAAAGCCGGCGTCCGCGATGTCGCTGATCATGAGCACCTTCGGCGCCGGGCCACCAAAGGACTGACGGTGGCGCTCAGCGACGAAGACGTCCGGGAAATCCTCCGGATCATCGACGAAGCGGACCTCGATGAGCTCCGCTTGGAGACGGAGGGCTTCTCGCTGCACGTCCGGAAGGGGACGGGCGGCGTAGACGCCGGCCCGCCTCGGGCTCCGGGCCGTCCGCCAGCGACCGCAGATCGTGTCCCAGTCGGCGGGCCGGAGTCGACACCGCCCGGCACCGACTCCCGAGAGGGCGGGTTGCTCACGATCGACGCCCCGATGTTGGGCACGTTCTACCGCGCCGAGGCGCCGGGCAAGCCGCCGTTCGTCGAGGTCGGCGTGCGGGTGGAGCACGACACGATCGTCTGCATCATCGAGGTGATGAAGATGATGAACTCGGTGCCCGCCGGCGTGTCGGGGAAGATCGCGCAGGTCGTGCCGGACAATGCGGCGCTCGTCGAGTACGGCCAGACGCTGTTCCGGGTGGAACCGGCATGAAGCACATCAAGCGCGTGTTCGTCGCCAACCGCGGCGAGATCGCGGTGCGGATCGTGTCCGCCTGTCAGGAGCTGGGGCTCGAGACCGTCGTCGGCACGTCCGACGCCGACCGCGACGGCCTCGCGGCACGCCGGGCGGACCAGGCCGTGTGCATCGGGCCGGCGCCTGCGGCCGACAGCTATCTACGCGACGACCTGGTCGTGCAGGCCGCGCTCGGCACCGGCTGCGACGCGATCCACCCCGGTTACGGCTTCCTATCGGAGAGCCCGAAGCTCGCCACCCGCGCGACAGAGAACGGGCTCACGTTCATCGGGCCGCCGGCCGAGGTGATGGAGCTGAGCGGCGACAAGCTCCGTGCCCGCGAGGAGGCATCGCGCGCCGGGGTCCCGATCCTCCCCGGTCGGGAAATCTCACCGCAAGACGACGCTCGCAGGGCCGCCGACCACATCGGATACCCGCTCCTGGTCAAGGCGGCCGGCGGCGGCGGCGGCCGCGGGATCAAGCTCGCGCGCGACGGGGACGAGCTCGAGAACCTCCTCAGCCTGGCTCGGAGCGAGGCGGGCGCGGCGTTCGGCGACGACCGCGTGTACCTCGAGCGGTTCGTGTCATCCGCGCGCCACGTCGAGGTCCAGATCGCGGCCGACGAACATGGCGAAGTCGTCCATCTCGGCGAGCGAGACTGCTCGGTGCAGCGCCGCTACCAGAAGGTGATCGAGGAGGCGCCGGCGCCCTGGCTCGAGCCCGCGACCCGCAACGCCCTTACTGCTGAAGCCGTCGCGTTCGCCGGGGCGATCGGCTACCGCAACCTCGGAACGGTCGAGTTCGTGCTCGACGCCGACAGCGGCGAGCATTACTTCCTCGAGATCAACTGCCGGATCCAGGTCGAGCACCCGGTCACCGAGGCGGTCACGGGCCGGGATCTGGTCGCGATGCAACTCCATATCGCCGACGGTGAGCCGCTCGGGTTCGGACAAAGAGACGTCACCTTCGACGGACACGCGATCGAGTGCCGGCTGAACGCCGAGGACGTCGCGCACGGGTTCATGCCGAGTCCCGGGACCCTGTCGCTGTTCGCCGTGCCCGAGCACGTCCACCTCCGCGTCGACACGCACCTCTGCAACGGCTCGGTGATCCCGCCTTACTACGACTCGTTGATGGCCAAGCTGATCGCGCATGCCGAGGGCCGCGACGCCACGATCGACGTGCTGCTGGAAGCGCTCGAGGACCTCGACGTCGAGGGTGTCGAGACCAACCGCGCGCTGCTGATCAGCGTGCTCGCGCACGACGACTTCCGCCGCGGCGCGGTCACCACGGACTGGCTCGAGCGCGCGATCGTATGAGCGCCGGCGCGCAACCGATCGAGCTCGTCGACACCACGACCCGCGACGGCAACCAGAGCCTCTGGAGCGCCACCGGGCTGACGACGCCCGACGTGCTGGCGATCGCGCCGGCAATGGACCGGGTCGGGTACCACGCGCTCGATTTCACCTCGAGTACGCATATGGCCGTGTCGGTCAGGTTCCATCGCGAGGACCCGTGGGAGCGGATCCGGCTGATGAGCGCGGCGATGCCGAACACGCCGCTCAGCATCATCACGACCGGCATGCGCTTCATCTCCTGGGTGCCCGCCGACCAGGACGTGATCGCGCTGGCGTTCCGGCTGGTGGTCCGCAACGGCCTGCGGCGGATGCAGATCGCCGACCCCTCCAACGACCCGGACCGCCTGAAGCGCCTCGCCACGATGGCGCGACGGGAGGGAATCGAGGAGGTGGTGATCGGCCTCACGTACTCGATCAGCCCGGTACACACGCACCGCTACTACGCCGAGCGCGCCGCCGCGCTGGCCGACTGCCCCGACATGGATCGCCTGTACCTGAAGGACCCGGGCGGGCTGCTCACGCCCGACGCGGTTCACGAGCTAGCGCCGCACTTCGCCAAGGCCGCGGGCGGGCGGACGATCGAGCTTCACAGCCACTGCACGATCGGCCTCGCGCCGTTCGTCTACATCGAGGGCGTGAAGGCCGGCTTTCAGGTCGTGCATACGGCGTCGGGTGCGCTGTCACGCGGCACCTCCCAGCCCGAGGTCGTGAGCACGGTGCGAAACCTCGAGGCGATCGGGTACTCGCACCGCCTCGACCTCGAGGCACAAGCAATCGTCACCGCGCACTTCGATCAGATCGCCCGCGCGAAGGGACTGCCGCCGGGCGCGCCGCGCGAGTTCGACGCGGTCTACTACACCCACCAGCTGCCCGGCGGGATGGTCACGACGACGCGCCGGATGCTCGAGGAGCTGCGGCGTCCGGAGCTGTTCGACGCCGTGCTCGAAGAGGTGACGCGCGTTCGGGCCGAGATGGGCTATCCGATTCTGGTCACGCCGGTCTCGCAGTTCGTCGCGAGCCAGGCGGCCCGCAACACCATCGACGGCAGGCGCTGGGGGAACGTCTCCGACGAAACGATCCGCTACTTCCTCGGCCACTACGGCGAGCCGGCGGCGCCCATCGATCCCGATATCGCTGATCGGGTCTTGCGGCTACCGCCAGGCGGCGAAGCTCCGCGACCTCACGCCGATCAGCCTCGACGGCGCGCGCGAGCGGTTCGGCCGCCGGATCTCCGAGGAGGAACTCCTCCTGCGCCTGACGATGCCGCAAGAGCAAGTCGACGCGATGATCGCCGCCCGCGGAAAACCCCCATCCGCACCCGCGGCGCGGCCCGGCCGAAGCCCGATGGTCACGCTGCTCCAGGAGCTCGCCCGCCGGCCCGCGATCAACGAGTTCTCGCTGACCCAGAACGGCGGCGACACCGTGGTGTGGCGCCGTGCTTGACGCCTTGGGTCTCGACGACGTGCGCGGGTTCGTGTTCGACGTCGACGGCACGCTCGCGCACCGTGGACCCGACGGCCGCGCTCGGCCCCAGCCCGGCGCGGTCGAGGTGTTGGAGCGGATCCGCGCGTCGGGGCGCAGATTGGTTCTGTTCACGAACGGCAGCCACGTGCGCTCCGAGACGATGGCCCGCGGCCTGAGAGAGGACGGCCTCCCGGTCGCCGATGACGAGATGCTCACCCCGGTCGACAGCGCGATCACGTACATCCGCCGCCGCCACCCCGACCGGCCGGCGCTCCTGTTCGCCTCGGACGTCGTCCGTGCGCGGATGGTCGAGGCGGGGATCCCGGAGGCCGAGGGGGAGGAGGCCGAGGTCGTGTTCGTCGCCCACGTCGACTCGGCCGACATGCCCGCGATGGAGCGCGCGGCGCGCGCGGTCGAGCGGGGCGCGCCACTGCTGACCGGCAGCTGGGCGCGAGGTTATGCGGGCGCGAACGGGATCATCTTCAGCCGCGGCGCGATGGTGACCGCGGCGATCGCCAAGGTCACCGCGAAGCGACCGAGGATCGTCGGGAAGCCGTCGCGCGCCGCCGTCGCGGAGATCCGAAACCGGCTCGGCGTGCCCACGGACGAGATCGCGGTGATCGGCGACGACGTCGGCATGGACATCGCGCTCGGCCGCATGGGCGGCTCTCGGACGGTGCTCGTCCGCAGCGGCATCACCGGCGCGACGCCGCTCGAAAAGCTGCCCGAGAGTCGCCGCCCGCACGCGGTGATCGACCGTGTGTCCGACCTGCTCGAGGCGCTGGGATGAGGGGCCTCGCTGCGCTCGGCGTCCGTGGGACCGCGCGACCCCGTCCGGACGGGCCCGTCAGGCCCCATGGACGCTGCGCGAAGCGCAGCCCAATCTCCGCCCATAGCTTTCGGGCCTCGTACATGCGCCACCGTAATCTGAGAGGGTGACTGCATGGCCACAACCGAGCAGCAGCCCGCAACTGCGATTCTCGAGCAGGCCGGGCTCACCGCGGAACAGCTCTACGACGAGCTGACCGACGGCTGCACGAAGCCGGTCGGGCTCGAGGCGCTCGTCTACGAGGCGGCCGAGCGAGTCCCCGGCCTGGTGCCGACGCGCGCCGAGATGGAGCCCGAGCGCGCGCGCAAGCTCGCGGACAAGACGGGCCTCGAGCTTGCGCAGGGACTGCTGCTGGCGGAGTTCCTCGCGAATCCGCGCACCGGACATCACCTGATCCAGTCGACGCTCCACCCGACCCAGCTCGCGCTCGACCACCTCGAAGAGCTCCGCAGCGCGGGCGTGGTCGATCTTGGCCCGGCGCGCGTGACCCGCCACGGCCGCGCCGGCGTGCTCGAGCTGTCCAACCCGCGCCACCTGAACGCCGAGGACGGCAACACGCTGCTCCAGACCGAGGCCGCGGTCGACCTGATCCTGCTTGACCCGGAGATCGAGGTCGGCGTGTTCCGCGGCGGCGTCGTCGATCACCCCCGTTACGCGGGCGAGCGGATCTTCGGCTCGGGGATCAACCTGACGCTCCTCTACCAGGGACAGATCGACTTTCTGTTCTACGTCGTGCGCGACATGGGCTACGTCAACAAGATCTATCGCGGTCTCGCCGGCGGCCCCGAGAAGCTCTGGATCGCGGGCGTCGAGCGGTACGCGATCGGCGGTGCCTGCCAGCTCCTGCACGTGATGGATCACGTGATCGCGGTCCGTGGCTCGCGCCTGTACCTGCCGGCGCGCAAGGAGGGGATCATCCCCGGCGCCTCCAACCTCCGCCTGCCGCGGTTCGTCGGCGACCGGGCCGCGCGCCAGGCGATCCTGTCCGGGCGCGAGTGGACGGCCGGCGACCCGGACGCCGACCTGATCTGCGACGAGATCGTCGAACCGGGCGAGATCGACCAGGCGATCGACGACCGGGTGCAGGCGCTGACCAGCTCGGGGCTCGTCAACGCGGCCGCCAACCGCAGCGCGATGCGGGTGGGCGAAGAGCCGCTCGACCTGTTCCGGGAGTACATGGCGAACTACGCTCGCGAGCAGGCCTACTGCCATCTCAGCCCCGCGCTCGTCCGCAACCTTGAGGAGCACTGGAGTGCCGACCGCCGCCGCGTCTGAGCCGCTGATCTGGGACGGCGCCGCGGAGACGATGTCGCGCGACCAGCTCGCCGCGCTCCAACTCGAGCGCCTGCGCGAAACCGTGGCGCGCGTGATCAACGGGCAGCCGCTCGGGGCCGGCCGCCTGGCGGCAGGCCGGCGTCACCGCAGCCGACGACGTCAACACGCTCGGCGACCTCGCGTGTGTCCCGTTCGCGCACAAGAGCGACCTGCGCGAGCACTATCCGTTCGACCTGCTCGCCGTACCCCGTGAGGAGCTCGTCCGCGTCCATGCCTCGAGCGGCACGCACGGCAAGCCGACGGTCGTCGGCTACACGCGCGCGGACCTCGAGAACTGGACCGAGCTGATGGCGAGGTCGATGACGATGGCCGGCGTCCGGCCCGGGATGGTGATCCACAACGCGAACGGCTACGGGCTGTTCACCGGCGGTCTCGGCTTCCACCAGGGCGGCGAGCGGATCGGCGCCACCGTGGTCCCGGTGTCGGGCGGCCTCACCGCGCGCCAGGCGATGCTGCTGCGCGATCTCGGGGCGCACGTGCTCGTCGCGACCCCGTCGTACTCGCTCGTGATCGCGCAGGCGCTGCACGACGCCGGCATCGACCCGGCATCGCTGAAGCTCGAGCTCGGCCTGTTCGGCGGCGAGCCGTGGACCGAGGGCCTGCGCACCCAGATCGATCGCGCGCTCGGACTGAAGGCGATCAACTTCTACGGCCTGTCCGAGATGTGCGGGCCGGGCGTCGCAACGGAGTGCCTGACCGCCCGCGACGGGCTCCACGTGCAGGAGGACCACTTCCTGATCGAGGTGATCGACCCCGCCGACGGCACGCGCGTTCCGCCCGGGATCGACGGAGAGCTCGTGTTCACGACGCTGACGAAGGAGGCGCTCCCGCTGATTCGCTACCGCACCGGGGACCTTGGCGCGATCACGATCGAGCCGTGCGCGTGCGGTCGGAGTACCGCGCGCCTGATCCGGCTGGGCGGGCGGCGCGACGACATGATGATCATCCGCGGCGTCAACCTATACCCCTCGCTGGTCGAGCAGATCGTGCTGAGCGCCGACGGGGTCGGGCCGCACTACCAGCTGATCCTCGAGCGGCCGGGCCCGATGGACGAGCTCACGCTCGAGTGCGAGCCGGCCATCGCCGGCGCAGACCGCGACGCGCTGCGATCCCAGCTCGAGCGGCTGCTCAAGGAGGGCACGGGCGTGCGGATCGCGGTGACGGTGCTCGAGGCCGGGTCGGTGCCCCGAAGCGAGGGCAAGGCAGTCCGGGTCGTCGACCGCCGCTAGCGGGTCGACCCGAAACGTTTCGCCCGGAAGGCCGAGGCCGGGGGCCGTCAGGCGAGGACGCAGGATCCGATGCGTAGCAGCGCTACGTGAGGATCCGAGGACAAAGCCTGGCGGTCATCCGGTCCGGCATTACGGGTTCTGGGCGAGCCTCGGTAGGCGTTTGGGTTGGTCCGGGGGCCGCGTGGGGCCCGGGCGGGCCGGCCGGCTTTTACGGCGGGCGCCTGGGGGGTGGTGTGCGGCGGCTTGGGGGCACCCCTGACGTGCATAACACGACACGCGGCCGCCGTCGGCGGAGCCGTGCCGCGTTGCGCATGCCATACATGCTTTATGCGCCGCGGCCGGGCGCGATCGCGTCAGTTGGCGCGTTATGCAGGTTCCTCGCGGCTGGCCGCCCCGGGTCCGCGGTCGAGCCCCCGGCGCCACCCCTGCAGGTGCCCGCCGTTCCAGCGTCCGCCGGCCGGCGAGCTCTCGGGAGCTAACCCGCGATTGGGCCGAGCGCCGGCTGGCGCCCGTACGTGCTGAACGCACGGAACCGCGAGAACAGCTTGTGCGCCGGCCCGTGGAAGTCGGACGACCCGGTGCTGAGTAGCCCAAGCGAGGCGCAGCGGTCGGCGAGCAACTCGGCCTGCTCGCGCGTGTGGGTGGCGTAGAAGCACTCGACCCCGTCGAGGCTCCACTCCCGGAAGCGGTCGATCGCGTCGAGCACGTCGGGGGGTTCTGAGATGTCCCAGAACGGGTGGGCCCAGACTGCGACGCCGCCGGCGTCGTGGATCGCGGCGATCGACTCGTTGATCGTCGGGGTCGTGCGCGGCTTGAACGCCGCCTTGCCATCGATCAGGTAGGCCTCGAGGAACGCCGAGCGCTCGGCAAGGCCCTCCTTCTGCAGCCGCTCAGCATTCGCGGGGTGGCGCACGACCGCGTCGGCGAGGTGGGGGCGGCCGATCGGCTTGCCCTCGGCCCGCCGGCGGGCGATCTCGGACTCGTCCAGCTCGTACCCGAGCTCTCGCAGCGCGGCGCCCATCGCCTCGGCGCGCCGCTCGCGATCCTCACGCCACGAACGCAGGCGGTCGCGGAGCAGCCGATCCTCGTGATCGACGAGGTAGCCGAGCACGTGCAGATCCTGCTTGCCGCGGTCGACGGAGGAGACCTCCACCGCGGTCACGACCCGGACCCCCACGTCCGCGCCCGCGCCAAGCGCCTCCGCCACGCCGTCGACCGTATCGTGGTCGCTCAACGCCAGCAGCTCGACGCCGGCGCTCGCCGCCGCCGCGACGACGTCACGCGGCTCGAGCGCCCCGTCAGAGTGGAGCGAGTGGCTTTGAAGGTCGAAGGTCGGCGGATCGGCGCTCAAGCGCCGAGAGGGTAGTCGCTAGCGTTAGTGGTCGCCCCTGACCCCTAGCGGCCGTTCGTCCCGTTCTGTAGCGCCCCATGGCGCACGTCGCTCGGCGTCACGCCGAACGCGCGCTTGAACACGCGTGAGAAGTGGGCGGCGTCGCAGAAGCCCCAGCGGAACGCGATGTCGGTCACCGAGCCGCCGTTCGGCCGCTGGAGGTCCTCGAGGCAGCGCGCGAGCCGCTCGGACCGAACGAGTCCCGCCACCGAGGCGTCGACGTCCTCGAACAGGGCGTGCAGCGCGCGCACCGAGATCGAATACGCACGCGCGATCGACGCCGGCCCGAGCTCGGGATCCTGCAGATGGGTCCGCGCGTAGCGCCGGATCTCCGCGCGCATCGCTTCGCGCGCGGCGGCGCGGCTGGTCGGCACGCTCGGCTCGACCGCCGCGCGCAGCAGCTCGAGCGCGGCGTTCGCGGCGGCGATTCCGGCCGCCGGCTCGAGTTTCGGCTGCTCGAGCGCGAGCGCGTTCATGTAGCGCACGAGCAGCCGTGCGGGGCCGTTGTCGTCGAGCGGCGGTAGCGCGCGCAGATTCCGCCAGCCGCGGGCACACGGCGAGCACGCGGGTGCGCGGGAACAGCAGCGTGCGCTTGTGGAACGCCTCGACGATCTCGACGTCGGTCGGCTGCTCGCCCGTCCCACAGCACGATGTCGCCCGGCGACAGCGCCAGCGTGCGTGCTCCCTCGCTGACCGTCTCGATTCCCTTGCAGACGAGCTGGAAACCGAGGATGTCCTCGTGCTTGTGACTCCGGGCTCATCACGGCGCGGCTGCGGTGGCCGAGGAACGGCGAGGCCGCGCAGTCGACCAGCATCAGGTCGCCGATCGGCCGGCGGGTTACCGTGCCGCGGAAGTCATCCGGGGTGTGGTGGCGTGGGATGCACCTCGAACGCAAGGTGCGTCTCGGCCAGGATCTCCGACCACGAATCGAGTCGCTGTCTGATGTCGCCTCCCGCGACTCGCCAGCGCTCCGGTTCACGAATGGCCGGCCCGGACGCCACGTCCGTTGCAAGCGTCTGCGCCAAGCAAATGTCCTCTCGGTTGATCTCCCTCTCGGACGCGTAAAGCTCCGGGTCCTGCGCGGATGGTACCGCCGCGCTGAGGCGTGCCCGGCCGGTCGGCTACTGCACCGTGCGCGCGGCCGCGAGCGCGACGAACGCGTCGAGCGCCGCCGGATCGACGAGCGAGTCGCGGCTGGCGACCCGCTCGGACGACTCGCCGAGCAGGATCCGCTTGACCGGCGCCTCGAGCTTCTTTCCGGTGAGCGTGCGCGGGATCGCCGGGGACGGAGACGATCGTGTCGGGCACGTGGCGCGGCGACAGCTCGCTGCGCAGAGCGCTCGCGATCTTGCCGCGGAGCTCGCTCGTCGAGCTCCGCGTCCGCTGCCGGGACGACGAACAGCAGCAGCTCGCCGGCGCCGCCGCCCGAGTCCTCGAGGTGGACGACGAGCGAGTCGATGACCTCGGGCACGTCCTCGACGACCGAATAGAACTCGCCGGTGCCGAGGCGCACGCCGCCGCGGTTGAGCGTGGCGTCGGACCGCCCGGTGATGACGCAGCTCCCGCGCTCGGTGAACTTGATCCAGTCGCCCTGGCGCCACACGCCCGGGTAGACGTCGAAGTACGACGACGCGGTAGCGCTCGCCGTCCTCGTCGCCCCAGAACCCGACCGGCATCGACGGCATCGGCTTGGTGATCACGAATTCGCCGAGCTCGTCGATCAGTTCGTTGCCGTCGGGATCGAACGCGTGCGCGTCGACGGCCAGGCACGGGCCGGTGATCTCGCCCTCGTAGACCGGCTGGGCGAAGCTGCCCGAGACGAGCCCGGTGCACACGTCGGTCCCGCCCGGAGCCGTTGTTCAACAGCATGTCCGGGCCGAGCTGTTCGTACGCGTACAGGTAGCCCTCCGACGGGCAGCGGCGATCCCGCCGTGCAGAGCATCCGGATGCTCGACAGGTCGCACTCGCGCCCGGGCTCGAGCCCGGCCTTGCGGCACGCCATCAGATACGCGGGGCTGACCCCCATCACCGACGGCCGGAGCTCCTCGGCCAGGCGCCACTGCTCGAGCAGATCGGGCCACGCCGGGTCGCCGTCGAGCATCACGATCGACGCGCGCAGCTGGAGCCCGGCGACGAGCGCGTTCCACATCATCCACGCGGTGGTCGAGAACCACAGCAGCCGACCGCCGGGCTTGAGATCCCACCCGAGCCCGAGGTTCTTCCGGTGCTCGATCAGCTGGCCGCCGTGACCGTGCACGATCGGCTTCGGCAGGCCTGTCGTGCCCGAGGAGAACAGCACGTACAGTGGATGGTCGAACGCGACCTGCTCGAACTCGAGCGGCGCGCTCTCCGCGGTCAGGTCCTCCCATGCGATCGAGTCCGGAACCCGCGCCTCGCCGTAGGGAACGTTGATCACGTGCTCGATCGATCGGGATCCGCGCCCGGATCGCTTCGACCTCCGCCCGGCGGTCGACGTAGCGGTCGCGGAAGCCGTAGCCGCCGACGGTGATCAGCACGCGGGGCTCGATCTGCGCGAACCGACCGACCACGCTGCGGGCGCCGAACTCGGGGGCGCACGTCGCCCAGATCGCCCCGAGGCTCGCGGTGGCGATGAAGCCGATCAGCGTCTCGGGGATGTTCGGCATGTATGCGACGACGCGGTCGCCGGCTTGAACGCCCAGTCGTTGAAGTCCCGCGCGGACCCGACCGGCCTGCTCGATCAGCTCGCCGAACGTGAGCTCGCGCGGCGGGCGGGTCTGCGAGCGGGCGACGACCGCGACCCGATCCCGATCCTCCTCGGTGCCGAGCAGGTGCTCGGCGTAGTTCAGGCGGGCGCCGACGAACCACTCGGCGCCCGGCATCGTCCGCTTGCCGAGCACGCGCTCGTACGGTGTCGCGCGAATGCCGTAGAAGTCCCAGAGCCCTCCCCAGAAGCCGTCGAGGTCGGCCACCGACCAGCGCCACAGCTGGTCGAAGTTGCTGAACTCGTGGCGGCGCTCGTCGCGCAGCCAGTTCACGAAGCGCCCGATCTCCGTGGTGTCCCGCCAGTCCGCGGGTGGCGTCCAGAGGATGTCCCCGATCATCGGCAGCGGCAGGATACTGTGCCCCGTCGGGCCTACGGCAAAGGCCGGAGCTACATTTGCGCTCGTAGTCAAGTCAAGGACAAGGATTGAGCGAGAACGGACGACTGCTCGCGATCGGCGAGGTGGCGGAACGCGCCGGCATGACCGCGTCGCGGATCCGCTATTACGAGGCACGGGGCGTGCTGCCCGAGCCCGAACGGGTCGGCGGCAAGCGCCGCTACCAGCCGGATGTGCTCCGCCGGCTGGCGATCATCGACGCCGCGCAGCGGGTCGGGTTCGGCCTGGACGAGATCCGCGACCTGCTCGGTTCGAGCGACGAGCCGGCGCACGAGCGGCTGCGCCAGCTCGCGCTCGCGAAGCTGCCCGAGCTGGACGCGCTGATCGAGCGAGCTCTGTCCGTGCGGCGGCTGCTGCAGACGTGCAGCGAGTGCGACTGCAAATCAATCGACGTCTGCCGCATGTTCGACTTGACTTCAACCCAGGTTGAGGTGTAACGCTGCGCTCATGACGTACGTGATCGCAGAGCCGTGCATCGGTACGAAGGATCTCTCCTGCGTCGAGGTCTGCCCGGTCGACTGCATCCATCCGACCCAGGACGAGCCGGGGTTCGACGACGAGGCCCAGCTGTACATCGATCCGGAGGAATGCATCGACTGCGACGCCTGCGTCGAGGCATGCCCGGTCGACGCGTGCTTCGCCGAGGACCAGCTGCCCGACGAGTGGCAGCAGTACGTGCAGATGAACGCGGACTACTACAAGCGCACCTAAGTAGCGCGTTCGCCAGCCGGATCTGAACAACCGGTGAATGCGCCGGGCTCCGGTCGATTCGGGTCCGGATCGCTGCGACAATCCGCGCATGGAGGACCATGTCCGGGGCTCGGTGCTCGTGGTCGACGACGAGCCCACGATCGCCGAGGTCGTCGCCCGCTACCTGAATCGCGCCGGCTACCGGACGCGCGTCGCCGCCAACGGCCGCGAAGCGCTCGACGCGGCCGCGAGCCTACGCCCCGACCTCGTCGTGCTCGATCTCATGCTCCCCGGAATCGACGGGCTCGAGGTCATGCGCCGTCTGCGCGACCAAGATCGCGACCGGGTCGCCGTGATCCTGCTCACCGCCAAGGGCGAGGAGTCCGATCGCGTGATCGGGCTGCGCCTCGGCGCCGACGACTACGTCGTCAAGCCGTTCTCGCCGGCTGAGCTCGTGGCGAGGGTCGACGCCGTGCTGCGGCGGTTCGACACCTCGAAGGAGCAGGAGGCGGCGATCGAGCTGAGCGACATGACGATCGACCCGACGGCCAGGCAGGTGTTCGTCCGCGGCGAGGAGGTCCAGCTGACCCACCGCGAGTTCGACGTCCTGCTGTACCTGGCCCGCCATCCCGGCCAGGCGTTCTCGCGCAACCAGCTGATGGACGCCGTCTGGCAGTACTCGTTCTACACCGACACCTCGACCGTCACGGTCCACATCCGCCGTCTGCGGTCGAAGATCGAAGCCGACCCCGCCCAGCCCAAGCACATCCAGACGGTGTGGGGGGTCGGTTACCGATTCCAGCCGTGACGTGAGCCCGAAGCGCTCCCAGAGCAAGATCGCCGCCTGGGCCCGAGCCCGAGCCGGGTCGCTGCCGCGCCAGTTCGCGCTCGTGGTCGCGATCGTCGTGGCGCCCGTCCTGGTGGCACTCGTCGTCGTCGGGGCGCTGATGGTGGTGTCCCAGCACGGCGCCGCGCTGCTCGCGGTGATCGTCGCGGTCGCCGGACTCGTCGCGATCGTCGCGGCGCGGCTTGTGGCCGGCGACATCCTCCGCGACGTCCAGGCGATCCGCGACGGGCTGCTGGCGGTCGGTCGCGGGCATCGCGAGGTCCAGATCGAGACCTCCGCCCACGACGAGCTGGCCGAGCTCGCGGCCGCCGCGAACGTGATGATCGACCAGCTGCGCGACGAGGAGGCGCGCCGGGATCAGTCCGATGCCGCCCGCCGGGACCTGATCGCGGCGGTCTCGCACGACCTCCGCACGCCGATCACCTCGATGCGCCTGCTCGCGGACGCGATCGGCGATGACATCGTCGAGGACCCCGAGACCCGCCGCCTCTATCTCCGCCGGATGGGCACACACATCGACGCGCTCAGCGTGCTTATCGACGACCTGTTCGAGCTCTCGCGGCTCGAGGCCGGCGACATCAGCTGGTCGATCGAGCAGGTCCCGCTGCAGGAGCTGGTCGGCGAGACGGTCGAGGCGATGCGGGTGCAGGCCGAGGCGAAGGGGGTGGCGGTGGTCGCCGAGGTCCCCGAGACGCTGTGTGCTGCCCAGGCGAATCCCGAGAAGCTCCAGCGCGTCCTGTTCAACCTGATCCAGAACGCGATCCGGCACACGCCGGCGGACGGCAGCGTGGTCGTGCGCGCCGAGCCGGTGCCCGCCGGGATCGAGTTCGAGATCGCCGACACCGGCGACGGGATCCGCTCCGAGGAGCGCGAGCACGTGTTCACGGCGTTCTATCGCGGCGGCGCCGATGCGGCCCGTACGAATCCGGGCGCAGGCCTTGGGCTCGCGGTGTCGCGCGCGATCGTCGAAGCCCACGGCGGCCGGATCTGGCTCGCCGACGCCGCGGTCGGGACCCGGGTGCGGTTCAGCCTTCCGGCTGCGACGTAGCGCTCGGGAAGGTCTCGCGCCGGCCCGGAGTCCTTGATCACCGAGGGCGCAACCGGACATGACCTTCGACCACCGCTGAGCCGTGCCGCTCGCCGCCGATCACGCCCTACCACGGCCGGCCGGCGTTTCGGCGCCCGACCGCCGGCTCGACCCCTCGGCGCCTGACCGCCGGCTCGATCCTCGGCGCCCGACCGCCGGCTCGACCCAAATCACCTCGGCGACCACCTCGACCGTCTCTACCGAGCAGCGTGGGCGCTATGCGGCTCCCGCGAGGACGCCGAGGATCTCGTCCAGGATACGTACGCGCGCGTGCTCCAGAAACCCCGGATGCTGCGCTCCGAGGAGGACCTCGGATATCTCCTGCGCGTGCTGCGCAACACCTACTTCTCGCGGCTTCGCGCCGCCGCGCGGCGGCCGCGTCCCGACCCGCTCCCCGACGAGCTCGATCGCATCGAGGACCGCTCCGCGAGCGCGCCCGAGGCCGCACTCGACGCCTCGCAGCTGTACGCAGCTGATCGCCGAGCTGCCCGACCCGTTCCGCGAGGCGCTCGTCGCGATCGACGTCGTCGGGCTGTCCTATCGCGAGGCGGCTCGCGCGCTGCGAGTCCGCGAGGCGACGATCACGACCCGGCTGTACCGGGCCAGGCAGCGGCTCGCGCACGCGCTCGCGGACGAACGCTCGGCCTCGGCCGGCGCGACGGGCTAGCCGCCGATGCGCGAGCCGCGGCCGCCAGCGTCGCGCGATCGAGCGCGATCTCGCCCGCCTCGCCGACGGCACGCTCGAGCCTGGCCGGCGCGAGCGAGTCGAGCGGCTCGTCGCCGCCTCGGGCGAGCTGCAGACCCGCCTGCGCGAGCAGCGACGCGCCGTCGCGGCGCTCCGTGCGCTCGCCAGCGCAGCGGGCGCCGCTCGTGCTCCGGATCCGCCGCCGCGCGCTCGAGCCGATCGCGCGCCCGCGTTCTCGTGCGCTCGGCATCGGGCTGACCGGCGCTGCTGGGTGCGCTCTTGCTGGACGTTCGCCAGCGCTGGGCGGCGGCCAGGCCGCGCTGACGGTCGCGCAGGCGGCCACGATCGGCAGCACGGCCGGCGACCGCGACCGTGGCCGAGCCGCCCGACGACGCGGTCACGCTTCCCGCGGCTCCGAGCCGCGGGCCTTCCGTTCCCGCGCTGGGAGGATCGCGTTCGGCTGGCACGCCACCGGCGTCCGCAACGACGACGTCGGCGACCGGACGACTGACCACGGTCTTCTACCGCCGCGACGGCCGGCGGATCGCCTACACGATCGTCCCCGGCACGTCGTTGTCCGACAGCCCACGGCGCGGAGACGATCGAGCGCGGCGGGGTCGTGCGTCCACACGTTCTCCGACGGCCAACGGCTGCGTGGTCACGTGGCTCCGGCGCGGGCATACGTGCGTCCTCTCGGGCGCCGGCGTGCCGCTCGACGCGATGCTGAAGCTCGCCGCGTGGCAGAGCCACGGCGAGGTTCCGTACTGATCACCCGTCGAGCTAGGGCCCGATCAGCGACAGGTCGGCCTCGCGCCGATCGCAAAAGCGGAGCGCAGGCGCGGCTACGGCCGCAACACGATCTTGCCGCGCGTGTGCCGCCGCTCGAGCTCCCGGAACGCGTCCCGGACGTCCTCGAGCGCGTAGACGTGGGCGATCGGCACCTCGAGCCTGCCCTCGTCGACCAGCTTCGCGAGCTCGGCGAGCACGCCGGCGGAGCTTGCCGCGGCCGTGCCCTCCATCTTGACCCCGTACTTCTGCCCGGCGGCCCAGTCGATGATCGTGTCGACCCGATCCGGCGCGACGCCGAGCTCGTCGACCGCGAGCGCGACGTACCCCGACCCGAACGTGTCGATGAACGCGTCGACCCGCCCGTCCGAGACCTCGCGGATGCGGTCAGCGACGCCGTCGCCGTACGCCACGGGGATCACGCCGTGCTCGAGCAGCCACTGGTGGTTGCGCTCGCCGGCGAGCCCGATCACGGTCGCGCCGGCAATGACCGCCAGCTGCACCGTCAAGCGACCCGACGCCGCCCGCGGCCCCCGACACCACGACCGTGTCGCCAGAGGACACGCCAACCGCACGAACGGCCGCGTAAGCCGTGGTGCCGGCGACGAACAGCGCGCCAGCCGCCTCCCACGACACGCCCGCCGGCTTCAACGTCAACTGATCCGCCGGCACGAGCACGAGCTCCGCGTGGCTCGCGCGCTCCTCCGTGAACCCGATCACCTCGTCGTCGACCGCGAACCCCTCGACTCCGGACCCGAGCTCCTCGACGACGCCGGCCAGGTCCGTGCCCTCGCCCGAAGGGAACGTCGCAGGCCAGCGTTCGTGCAGCAGCCCCTGACGGATCGAGGCCTCGCCCGGGTTGATCCCGGCGGCCTTCACCCGCACGAGCACCTGTCCGGGCCCCGGGACCGGACGCTCGACCTCGACGACGTTCAGGACGTCGACGTCGCCGTAGTGGTCGAACCGGACCGCACGGGGCATGCGCGCAGTTCTATCAAGCTCCGGGCCAGGGCATGCGGTCCTATGATCGCGCCCCACCCCCTCACGCCACACGTGGCGGTCGACCTCCTAGTGAGACACGAAGTTGTCGCGCTCGACCACAGCGAGCGGCGGATTCGCCAGCACCACCGAGGTCTCGATCTGGCGCTCCGGGATCGTCCAGTAGCTCCGGAGCAACTCGGTCTTCTGCTCCGGCGTGACCAGCTCGAACCCGTGGCGGAGATAGAACCGGATCGCCCACTCGGCGGCGGCCCACGTGCCGACCAGCATCCGCTGCGTCCTGAGCGCGACCAGGTGCTCGAGCAGCGAGCCGCCGACCCCCGCCCGCTGCCGGCCGGGCAGGACGTAGGCATGGCGGATCAGTTCGACGTCACGGACCTGCTGGATGCCCATCACGCCGAGCAGCTCGCCGTCTGACTCGTAGCCCCAGAACGTCACGCCGGCCGCGATCTCGTCGTCGAGCTCGCTCGCGCGCATGTAGGGCTTGTGCCAGCGGTCGGCCGGGATCACGCCGCGATACGCCTCCGCGGCGAGGTTCACGATCCGAAGCACTTCAACGAGCTCGTCGCCGCGGCACCGCCGGATTGAGCTCATCGGCCGGCCTCGCGAAGCTGCCGCTCGTACTCGGCGGCGTAACGCACGAACATCACCCTGTAGCCGAGCCGGAGGAGCAGCTCCTCGTCGAATGTCGCGCGCGACCCCATCGATGTCTGCCCGGGCGGAATCGGGCGCGAGTTTAGTGGCCGCCACGCGAGTAGCCTTGACCGGTCTGATGGCCGCGACCGCCCGTACGTCCATCCTCGCCGAGTGCGTCCCCGAGAACGCGATGACCGATCCCGGCGAGATCGCGCGCTTCTACGACCGCTGCAGCGACCTGATGCGCGAGCTGCTCGACGGCCTCGCCGCGGCGCCGGATCAACCGCGTCCGTTCCCCGAGATCGAAGACGCGATCGGATGGCCCCGCCGCCGGATCGCATCCGTGCTCGGCGGCGTCTGTCACCTGCGCCGGATGGAGTTCGAAGGCCGCCGTCCGTATCACTTTCACGAACCTCGACAGGCGGCGTCCCGTCGCTGGGAGATCTGGATGGACGGCGCGCAGGCGCGCGTCGTCCAGGCCGAGCAGAGGACGTAGCTCCGGGCCGACAGGGCAGTCCGTGACCGCGTCCACTCCAGCCATCCGGACCGACAGCCTCACCAAGCGCTACGGGACGACGGTCGCGCTCGACGCGCTCGACCTCACCGTCCAGGCCGGGGAGGTGTACGGGTATCTCGGTCCGAACGGCGCCGGCAAGACCACGACGATCCGGCTCCTGCTGGGCTTGCACCGCCCGTCGGCGGGACGCGCCGAGCTGTTCGGCGTGGACGCGTGGCGCGATCCGGTGCGCGCGCACACGCGCGTTGCCTACGTATCGGGCGAGCCGTTCCTGTGGCCTTCGATGACCGGCGCGGAGACGCTCGAGTTCCTCGCCCGCCTCCACGGCGGCGTCGACAGCGCGTACCGGGACCAGCTCGTCTCCCGCTTCCAGCTCGACACCAACAAGAAGGTCCGCGCGCTTTCGAAGGGCAACCGCCAGAAGGTCCAGCTCGTCGCCGCGCTCGCGACCCGCGCCGACCTGCTACTGCTCGACGAGCCGACGAGCGGCCTCGACCCGCTGATGGAGGTGGCGTTCCGCGACTCCGTGACCGAGGCCAAGGGGCGCGGTCAGACGGTGTTTCTCTCCTCGCACATCCTCAGCGAGGTCGAGGCCACGTGCGATCGCGTCGGGATCCTCAAGGACGGGCGCCTCGTCGACCAGGGCACGCTCGAACAGTTGCGCCACCTGAGCGCACAGACGATCGAGGTGACGTTCTCGGGCGCGGCTCCTCGTCTCGAGCCGCCCTCCGGGGTCGAGGTGACGAGCGCCGGCCCCGAGACGCTGCGGTTCGAGGTCTCGGGCGACATCGGCCCGCTGATCGCCGAGCTGGCCCACTATCCGGTGGCGAGCCTCACGAGCCGCGAGCCGTCGCTCGAGGAGATCTTCCTGCACCACTACGACTCCACGGACGGCGGTGTCCGCAACGATTGAGGCTCTCGCGCGCCGTGCGTTCCTCGATGCCCGAATCCGGACGCTGGCGTTCGCGTACCTGTTCGCGGTCGCTGCGTTCCTCAACCCGGTCGCCTACCGGCACACGTATTCGACGCCCCAACAGCGGATCGCGTTCGCGAACAGCTTCTCCACGAACAAGGGCGTGGTCCTGTTCTACGGCAAGCCGTACGACCTGCTGACGGTCGGCGGCTACAGCGCGTGGCGGACCGGCGGGATCCTCGCAGTGCTCGGGGCGATCTTCGGGCTGCTGGCGGTCGTGCGCGCGCTGCGCACCGAGGAGGACGCGGGCCGCGCCGACCTCGTGCTCTCGAACGCGGTCTCCCGCCGGACGTTGTATGGAGCCTCGATGCTCGCGGTCGGGGCCGGGGCGGGGCTCCTGTGGCTCGGGGTCTTCCTCGGGTCGGTGATCGCGAGTCTTCCCGCCGGGGGCTCCGCGTACCTCGCGCTCGCGATCGTGTCGATGGTGCCGGTGTTCGCCGGCGTCGGGGCGGTGGCGAGCCAGGTGGCGCCGACCCGCCGAGTCGCGCTCGAGCTCGGGGGCGGTGTCGTCGCGGTGTCGTTCGTCCTACGGCTGATCGCTGACGTGTCACACGGCGCCGGCTGGGTGCGCTGGCTCACGCCACTCGGATGGGCCGAGCAGCTCCGCCCATTCACCGGCGCCGAGCCGCTGGTGCTTCTGCTGCCGATCGCGGCCTCGGTTGTGCTTTTCTTCGCCGCGGCTCGCCTCGCCATGGCGCGCGACATCGGCACCGGGCTGCTCGCCTCGCGCGACACCGCGTCCCCGCGGCTCGCGTTGCTCTCCTCGCCCACGGCTCAGGCCCTGCGTGCCGAGCGAGCGAGCCTGATCGTGTGGTCCCTCGGCCTCGGCGCGTTCGCGTTCCTGATCGGGGTGATCGCGAAGAGCATCTCCGCGGCGGGGATCTCGCCGCAGCTACAGCGCGAGCTCGCGAAGCTCGGATCGGGTTCGATCGTCACGCCCAAGGGCTATCTGAGCTTCACGTTCATCTTCTTCGCGCTCGCGATCAGCTTCTTCGCGTGCGCGCAGATCGGCACCGCCCGGCAGGAGGAGTCCGAGCAGCGGCTGGAGACGCTGCTCGTCGCTCCCGGTCGGTCGCCGGAATTGGCTGGGCGGCCGTCTCGGGCTTGCGCTCACCGCGGCGATCGTCCTCGCGCTGCTCTCCGGACTGCTCGCGTGGGCCGGCGCGGCATCGCAGAACGTGGCCCCGGCGCTCGGAACGATGCTCGCGGCCGGTCTCAACTGCCTCCCCGTCGCTTTGCTGTTCCTCGGAATCGCGGCACTCGCCTACTCGGTGGCGCCACGCGCCGCGGCCGGCATCGCGTACGGCCTCGTGACGGTCGCGTTCCTATGGCAGCTGATCGGGTCGCTGCTCGGCGCGCCGAAGTGGGCGGTGAACCTCACGCCGTTCGCGCACATCGCGTCGGTGCCGATCCACACGTTCCGCGCGGGCGCCGCCGCGGTCATGGTCGCGATCGGGCTGCTCACGGCCGCGGCGGCGCTGGTGCTGTTCGACCGCCGCGACCTGACCGGTCAGTAGTTCACCGCTCCCCGAACCGGCCGGCCGGCGGCGCGGTTGCATCCGGGCGCCGGAGGTACGAGACTCACCATGCCATGCCGTTCTCTCTGCGTCGCCGTCGCCTGCGCTCGCGGGATCTGCTGCCCGACCGCTACCTGACCGACGGCCGCCGCTTGCTCCGGGTCGTGTCGCGCCTCGTCAACGATGGCTCGGTCCTGGTCGTGATCGAGGATTGCCTGACGCTCGATGCCCGGGCCTACGCGGCGGTCGAGCTCGAGCCGATGGGCGTGCGCCCCGTGACACCCCGGCGGTCGCCTCAAAACAGGCCGGCCGCGCCCGCCGAACCACCAGCGCAGCCGAGCCTCCTCCTCAACTGAGCGAGCCGGCCGCTGCAGCCGTCGGGACCCGTGCCGGCTCGGCCGGCTCGTGATCTCGCGCGGCGTCGAGTGGCTGGCCGGCGATCTGGCCGCCGGCGCAGTCCTCGCATCGGACGACGCGCCTCGGGTTGCGGATCCCGGCCAGGCCGAGCACTCCCCCGATCGCCACCAGAACCGCCGAGATCCCGATCCCGACGTGGAACGCCTCGACCGAGGCCGACTGCACGGCATCGGCGACCTGCGGCGCCCGCGCGGGCCGGATCCACGCGCGCGAGCGTCGATCCGCGCGCCTGCGACACCGCCGTCCGCGCCGCGGCCGAGAGCTTCACCCCGGCCAGGTTCCGGTCGAGCGTCGAGTTGAACTGCGAGGAGATCACCGCGCCGATCGCCGCGATCGCGATCAATCCGGCCACGCGCGCGACCGCGTTGTTGACGCCGGAGGCGATCCCCGCGTTTCCGTCGTCGGCGTCCGACAGCACCGTCGCGGTCAGCGGCGCCACCGTCGAGGCCAGCCCGAGCGAGAACAGCAGCAGCGGCGGCAGCAGATCGGTGACGTAGTTCACGTGCGCGCCGAGCTGCGTCATCCACGCCAGGCCCGCCGCCGCCGTCAGCGGTCCGAGCCCCATGAACAGCCGCGGCCCGTACCGATCCGCGAGCCGGCCCATGCGCTTGGACAGCAGGAACATCACGATCGTCGAGGGCAGCAGCGCGAACCCCGCGTCGAGCGCGCTGTAGCCCGCGACCTCCTGGAGGTACAGCACGAGCAGGAAGAACGTGATGCCGAGCCCGCCGTACATCGCGAACGTCTGCACGTTCCCGATCGCGAAGTTGCGGCGCTTGAACAGGCCGAGGGGGAGCATCGGCGCCGGCGTCCGGCGCTCGTGCTCGATGAACACGGCCAGCAGGATGAGCCCCCCGATCCCGGGTACCCACACCTGGGGGCTGGTCCACCCCACGACGGGCTGGCGGATCAGCGCGAGCACCGGCCCGGCGAGCCCGAAGAACGTCAGCACGGCGCCGAGCCAGTCGACGCGCGCATGCGTCACGCCGGGCGCGCGCGGCGGCACCGCGATCGACACGATCACGAGCGTCGCGATCACGAACGGGATGTTCACCGCGAAGATCAACCGCCACGACACCGCGTCGACGAGGTAGCCGCCGGCGAGCGGCCCGATCACGGTCGCGATCCCCGACCACGCCGTCCAGGAGCCGATCGCGCCGCCCCGTTCCTCGCGCGGGAACGCGGACACGATCACGGCCAGCGAGCTCGGCATCAGCAGCGCGCCGAACGCGCCCTGAAGCGCGCGGCACGCGATCAGGAAGCCGATGCTCGGCGCGATCGCGCACAGCAGCGACACCACCCCGAAGCCGCCGACCCCGATCGAGAACACGCGACGCTCGCCGTACAGGTCGCCGAGCGAGCCGCCGACGAGGATCAGCGAGCCGAGCGCGAGCAGATAGGCGTTGGAGACCCACTGCTGGCCGGCGAGCCCGCCGCCGAGGTCGGCGCGGATCGCCGGCAGCGCCACGTTGACCGCGGTCGCATCGAGCCCCGCCACGAACGACCCCATGATCGCCGCGACCAAGGCGAGACGCTTACGACCCGTCACACATCGACCTCCCTCAGGTCGTCTTGATCAACCCACCGTCGATGACGTAGTTGACTCCCGTCACGTTAGCGGTGCGGTCCGAAGCCAACAGCGTGACGAGCGTTGCGACCTCCTCGGGTGTCGAGAATCTGCCGGTCGCCAAGCCCGACGCGGCCGCCTCCCGGATCTTGTCCGCATCGACGCCGGTGGCCTGCGCGAACGTCGCGGCCACGCCGTTCTCGCCGAGCCACAGATCGGTGCTGACCTGGCCCGGCGAGACGCAGTTCACGCGGATCCCTTTCGCCCCGAACTCCTGGGCGAGTGACTTGCTCAGGTTGACCACCGCGGCCTTGGCCGCGCCGTAGTCGATCGTCGCGGCGTCCGGCTGGAAGAACGAGTTGACCGAGGCGACGTTGACGATCGATCCGGCGCCCTGGTCGAGCATCGGGCGCAGCGCAGCCCGCGTGGCCCGCAGGCCGGCGAAGAAGTTGATCTTCATCGCCCACTCGAACTCCTCGTCGCTCGTGGCCAGGAACCCGTCGACGCGGATCCGCACCGCGCCGACGTTGTTCACCAGCACGTCGAGCCGGCCGTGCTGGTCGATCGCCCGCTGCACGAGCCCGGCAGGGCCGTCTGGCGCGCTCAGGTCCACGCCGACCGCGAGCACCCGGTCGAGGCCGTCGAGGTTGTCGGTGGTCAACGATCCCGCCACCACGTACGCGCCCTCAGCCAGCAGCGCGCGCGTGATCGCGAGGCCGATGCCCTTGTTGGCGCCGGTGACAACGGCGACCTTGTCAGTTAGTCCGAGGTCCATGGTCGACTCCCGCCGTCGTGTCCGGGGGAGCCCGGCTCGGGTCCGCCTGAAGTCATCTAGCCCTCTTTCTCGTCGGTCGGGGTCTGGCGCCGCCCGAACCCACGTTACCGAGCGCCCTCCCTCGGTCCGAGGCGTGCGCTGCCGCGGCGGCCCACAAATCGCCCGATCGCCGGCGCCGAAAACTAGAATCGCGCCTCGCCGGCAGTAGATGTGACCGGCCCGCGGTCCGGCGACAGAGACGAGGAGAGAGAATGGCCGAAAACGCGACGACGCTCCGCGGGATCTCCGACCTGCGCGGTTACTTTCGGACCAATCGAGACGCCGGTCTACTTCGTCTCGCCGATCGCGTTCAACCTGCTCGGGATCGACCGCTGGGTGCGGCAGTTCTACTACGTCAACTACTTCGATTCGTTCGACGGCGGCCACCCATGCGTGTTCGTCCCGCCCAAGACCCCGCACGCGCAGTTCGGCTCGATCGAGGACGTCTGCAACTACCTGCTCGCGCACGATGCGGTGAACGAGTTCGTCGTCGCACACCGGCAACGCGGCGCGAACCGCCGGCGAGGCAAGGCCGTGTTCGTGTTCTTCGACGAGGAGTCAGAGCGCCGCGCGACCGAGGTCGGGCTCGACGTCGCGCTGCCCGCGGCCGAGCTTCGCCACCGGCTCGACTCGAAGATCATCACGACCCGGCTCGGTGAGGAGGCGGGCGTCCCGAGCGTCCCGAACGTCCTCGGCCGGGCCACGAGCTACTCCGCGCTGCTCGACGCTGGCGGCGAGCGCCGGGCTCGGCGAGGACCTCGTCGTGCAGACCCCGTATGGAGACTCGGGCAAGACGACGTTCTTCGTCCGTGGCGAACGTGACTGGAACGCGGACGCCGGCGAGATGGCCGACCAGGAGCTCAAGGTGATGCGGCGGATCGAGCCCAAGGCGGTCGCGGTCGAGGCGTGCATCACCCGTCACGGCACCGTGATCGGTCCGCTGATGACCGACCTCACCGGCCATCCCGAGCTGACCCCGTATCGCGGCGGCTGGTGCGGCAACGACATCTTCCCGGGGGCGCTGTCGGTCGCCAACCGCGAGCGCGCGCTCGACCTCACCCGGCGGCTCGGCGACCGGCTCGCGCAGGAGGGGTACCGCGGTCAGCTCGAGGTCGACTATCTCGTCGACGCGACGACCGACGAGCTGTATCTCGGCGAGCTCAACCCGCGCCTCAGCGGGATCAGCTCGATGACGAACGTGAGCGCGAGCGCCTACGCCGACATGCCGCTGTTCCTGTTCCACCTCGCCGAGTACCTCGACGTCGACTACGAGCTCGACGTCGAGGACCTGCGCCGGCGATGGGGCAGCGACCATCTGACCGACGTGTGGGGCCAGATCATCCTGAAGGAGCCAGACGACGGGATCGAGCTGCTCACGGACGCTCCGCGCACCGGGATCTGGCGGATGGACGACGACGGGCGGATGAGCTTCAGCCGTCCCGCGGTCGACTGGCACGGCCTCGGCGACGAGTCCGAGGGCTTCTACCTGCGGATCCTCGGCCCCGGCGACTACCGCTACCGGGGCGCCGACCTCGGGATCCTGGTCACGCGGACGCGGCTCGAGGCTCCCGACGGTCGTCTCACCGACCGCTGCCGGGCGTGGATCGACGGGATCCGGTCCCGGTTCGCCGGCTCCCCGCTCGAGCCGCACGACGAGCCTCCGATCCACGACGCGCTCGCGTTCAAGACGGGACTGAGATTTGGTGGCCGCGAGACGAGATACTGGCCGCGGTCGCGGCCGAACAACCCGCGATCGTGCAGCTGCTGATCGACCTGGTGCAGACGCCGACGCTGCTCGGCTCAGAACAGCCGGGCCAGGAGATCATGCGGGCGGCGTTCGCGGACCTCGGTCTCGAGCCGCGGAGCGTTCCGCTCGACCCGGAGGCGCTCAGAAGCCACGCGGGCGCGTCGCCGTTCAGCTGGGACGTCGGCGGCAAGTTCAACGTCGTCGCGGAATGGGTGCCCGCCCACCCCGGTCACCCGGCCCATCCGGCCCAGGACGGCGACGGGCGCTCGCTGATCCTCAACGGGCACATCGACGTGGTCAGCCCCGGTCCGGTCGACATGTGGGCATCGCCGCCGTTGGTCGCCCGCCGCGACGGCGACTGGCTGTACGGCCGCGGGGCCGGCGACATGAAGGCAGGACTGGCAGCGATCGTCGGCGCGGTGCGCGGGCTGCGCCGGCTCGGCCTCGAGCCGCTCGCCCCCGTCGAGCTCCAGTCGGTGGTCGAGGAGGAATGCACCGGCAACGGCGCGTTTCAGTGCGTGCTGTCCGGACGGCCGGCCGACGCCGTGATCGTGACCGAACCGACCGGCCTGACGATCCAGACCTCGCAGGTCGGCGTGCTGTGGTTCCAGGTGGTCGTCCGCGGTCGTCCCGCCCACGCCGGCGACGCGCCGATCGGGCTGAACGCGATCGAGGCGACGGTCCCGATCATCGCGGCGCTGCGCGGGCTCGAGGCCGAGCTGAACATCGCTCCGCCTCCTCCGTACGACGTCTACGAGCACCCGATCAACCTGAACATCGGGATGATCCGCGGCGGTGACTGGCCGTCGACCGTGGCGGCTGAGAGCGTGCTGCACTGCCGTCTCGCGCTGTTCCCGGGCGCCGGCGTCGACGAGCTGAAGGCCCGCGTCGAGGCGGCGGTCGCGGCGGCCGCGGCCGCGCTCACCGGGTTCGACGCGCGCGTCGTCTACGACGGCTTCGCATGCGAGGGCTACACGCTCGATCACGAGTCGCCGCTCGTCGCAGCGCTCGGCGACGCGTCCGAGAAGGCGATCGGCACGAGGCCGGCGCTGATCGCGTCGACCGCGACGACCGACGCGCGCTCGTTCGCGCTGTACGCGGGGAGCCCCGCGGTCTGCTTCGGCCCGCACGCGGAGTCGATTCACGGCGTCGACGAACGGGTGTCGCTCGCCTCGGTGCTCCAGACCGCGCAGGCGCTCGCGCTGTTCATCGACGACTGGTGCGGGCTCGAGCGCCGATGATCCTGGGGCCGCCTGTAGCGTTGGGACCATGCGGACCCCTGAAGGCCCCGAGCTCTCGCTGCTGCCGGCGCACACCCCGCCAGCCAGCTTCCGGCTCGTCGACGAACCGCACCCCGGCGAGAACTGGCAGGCGGCGTTCGACGCGATGTGGCCCGCTTACCGAGCCTGGTACCTCAAGGACGGCGAGTGGGCCCGCCCGGACCTGAGCGAGTGCCGGGCGATGCTCGAGAAGTGGATGCCCGAGCTCGGCCCCACGTTCGAGCGCCTGGTGGAGCTGACCGGGGACGACCCGCTCGCCGCGCGCTTCCTGTCGATGTACCGGCCGCCCGGCTTCGTCGTCGGCTGCTCGCAGGCGGCGTTCACGGGCGACGGGGGCCCGGTGCTCGTGCGCAACTACGACTACCCGGCCTCGCGCGTGGAGGGGATCGTGTATTGCTCGGGGTGGACGGGGCGTCGCGTGATCGGGATGAGCGACTGCCTGTGGGGGTTGCTCGACGGGATCAACGACGCCGGGCTGGCCGCGTCGTTGACGTTCGGCGGGCGGCCCGCGGTCGGGGACGGGTTCGGGATTCCGCTCGTGATGCGGTACGTGCTCGAGGTGTGCGAAGACGTCGAGGCGGCGTGCTCGGTGCTTGCCCAGGTGCCGGTCCACGCGGCTCAGAACGTCACCCTGCTCGACCGCGACGGCGACTTCGCGACCGTCCGCCTCGGCCCGGACCGCGAACCCGAGGTGCTGACCGTGCCGGTCGCCACCAACCACCAGCACCGTGGAGACTGGCCCGAGTACGAGCGCGCGGTCGGCACGTTCGAGCGCGAACGCCGCCTGCTCGAGTTGCTGCGAACATCGGGGATGGACCGCGACCGGCTCGTGCAGGCGTTCCTCGAGGAGCCGCTGTACCGCGTCGCGTTCGCGAGCGGGCTCGGGACGCTGTACACGGCCGTGTACTTCCCGAAGACCGGCCGCGCCGAATACCGTTGGCCGGACGACGTGATCATGACGCAATCTTTCGATGAGACAAAGGAGAGGCTATGACCAAGGTGCTCACTAACTTCGTCGACGGTCAGACGGCCGGACAGAACGGCCGAGACATGGACCTGGTCGACCCGGTCACCGAGGAGGTGTTCGCGAAGGCGGCGGTCTCCTCCGAGCAGGAGATCGACCAGGCGTGCCAGGTGGCGGCCCGCGCGTTCGAGAGCTGGGGCCAGACGACCCCGTCAGAGCGCCAGCTCGCGCTGCTGAAGATCGCCGACGCGATCGAGGCGCGGGCTGAGGAGCTGGTCGCCGTCGAGAGCGAGAACACCGGCAAGCCGAAGGCGCTCGTTCTGTCCGAAGAGGTCCCGCCGATGGTGGACCAGATCCGCTTCTTCGCGGGCGCCGCGCGCGTGCTCGAGGGGTCGTCGGCGGGCGAATACATGAGCGGCTACACGTCGTTCATCCGGCGCGAGCCGATCGGCGTGTGCGCGGCGGTGACGCCCTGGAACTACCCGGCGATGATGGCCGTGTGGAAGTGGGCGCCCGCGCTCGCTGCGGGCAACACGATGGTGCTGAAGCCGTCCGACACGACGCCGGCCAGCACGGTCTGGATGGCGGAGCTGATGGCCGAGTTCCTGCCCGCCGGCGTGTTCAACGTCGTGCTCGGCGATCGCGAGACCGGGGCCGCGCTGGTCAGGCACCCGATCCCGCAAATGGTCTCGATCACGGGCAGCGTGCGCGCCGGCATGCAGGTCGCCGCCGCGGCCGCGGCCGACGTCAAGCGCGTGCACCTCGAGCTCGGGGGGAAGGCGCCGGTCGTGATCTTCGACGACGCGGACCTCGCCAAGGCCGCGGAGGAGATCGCGGTCGCCGGTTACTTCAACGCCGGCCAGGACTGCACCGCGGCGACCCGGGTGCTGGTCTCCCCCCGCGCGCACGACGAGTTCGTCCAGGGCCTGGTCGAGCAGGCCAAGGGCACGGTGACGGGCCCGCCCGACGACGAGGACGTGCTGTACGGGCCGCTCAACAACGCCAACCAGCTGAGCCACGTCACCGGGATGGTCGAGCGCACGCCCGACCACGCCAAGATCGTCACCGGCGGTCACCGAGCCGGCGACAAGGGCTACTTCTTCGAGCCGACCGTGATCGACGGGCTCGAGGAGCAGGACGAGCTCAGCCAGACCGAGATCTTCGGGCCGGTCATCACCGTGCAGCCGTTCTCAGACGAGGACGAGGCCGTCGCGCTGGGCCAACGACGTGCAGTACGGGCTCGCCTCGAGCGTGTGGACCAAGGACCACGGCCGCGCGATGCGCGTATCCAAGCGGCTGAACTTCGGCTGCGTGTGGATCAACTGCCACATTCCGCTCGTCGCCGAGATGCCGCACGGCGGCTTCAAGCACTCCGGCTACGGCAAGGACCTTTCGCGCTACGGCTTCGAGGACTACACGCGGATCAAGCACGTGATGAGCCACATCGAGGCATGAGGCCATGAGCAGTACCGGCGAGGCGGAGACGGCGCGGGCGGCGGCGCTCGCCGCCGCCTCGCACGTACCCGAGCAACCGGTCGCGCCGTATCTCGACGCGGTCGTCGAGTACGCGTTCAGGGGCGCCGCGCGCTACCACGTCCCGGGGCACAAGGGTGGCCCCGGGGCGGACCCGGGCGTGGTCAAGGCGATCGGGCTCGACGCGCTCGCGGCCGACGTCCCGCAGCTGATCCACGGGATCGACGTCGGCCCCTCGCCGACCCCGTACGAGCGGGCGGAGGCGATGGCCGCCGAGGCGTTCGGCGCCGCCCGCAGCTGGTTCCTCACGAACGGCGCGACGCAGGGCAACCACGCGCTGTGCCTCGCGCTCGCGCCGCTCGGGACGCGCGTCGTCGTCCAGCGCAACTCGCACTCGTCGGTCGTCGACGGGCTCGTGCTGAGCGGCGGGGTGCCGAGCTTCGTCGTGCCCGAGTACGACGAGGAGCTCGGGATCACGCACTGCGTCACGCCCGAGAGCGCTCGCGGTGGCGCTGCGCGCGAACGCCGGACGCCCGCGCGGCGTTCGTGGTCTCGCCGACGTACTACGGGATGGCCGCCGACATCGCGGGGCTGGCCGAGGTCGCCCACGCAGCCGGGATGCCGCTCGTCGTCGACCAGGCGTGGGGGCCGCACTTCGGCTTCCACGAGGCGCTGCCGGCGACGGCGCTGTCCCAGGGCGCCGACGCGATGCTGACCAGCACCCACAAGATCGCCGGCTCGCTCACCCAGAGCGCGATGCTGCACGTCGGGCTGTCGCGGCCGGATCGACGCCGACGCCGTCGCGCGCGTGCTCCGGCTGCTGCGGACGCACCAGTCCGTCGTCGCTGCTGCTGGCCTCGCTCGACGGGGCCCGCCGGCAGCTCGCGCTGCACGGCGAGCAGCTGCTGCACGAGGCGCTCGAGGCGATCGCGGTCGCGCGCGCGAAGCTCGAGACGATCGAGGGGATCCGCCTCGTCGACGCATCGCTGGTCGGGCGCTCCGGGATCGCCGCGTACGACCCGATGCGGATCGTGGTCGACGTGCGCGGGCACCGGCTGCACCGGCTACGAGGTCGCGGACGCGCTGCGGCGCTCCTACGACGTACACGTCGAGCTGCCCGACGCAGGCGACGATCGTGCTGATCGTCGGCCTGGCCGACTCGGCCAAGGCGCTCCGCCGCGCTCGCCGGCGACATCGAGGAGACCGTCAAGCGGATCGCCGAAGCCGGGTACGACCGCCGCGATCGTCGGGCCGGCGAAGATGCTGCTCGGCGAGATGGCCGTCCCGCCCCGCGACGCGTTCCTCGGCGAGGCCGACGTGGTGGCGGTCGCCGACGCGGTCGACCGGATCTCGTGCGAGTCGATAGCGAGCTATCCGCCCGGCGTGCCGCAGCTGCTACCGGGCGAGCGGATCTCGGCCGAGATCGTCGTCCACCTGACCGAGCTGGCCGAGACCGGGGCCCGGTTGTACGGCGCGAGCGACCCGCGATTCCGCACCATCCACGTGCTCCGGGAGCGCGTGCGTTAGCCATCGCTGGCCTAGCGCGCCTAGCCGCCTAGCCGCGCCGGCGCATCGCGATCCCGGTCAGGATCTCGCGGACGACTCGTTCGCCGGCGAGCGCGGCCGGGTCGGCCGAGGCGACGCCGGTCGGGATCACCTCGACGAGGTCGGCGCCGACCAGCTCGAGCTCGGCCGCCACCGTGCGCGCCGCCCACAGCAGCTCGACCGTCGTCATCCCACCCGGCTCCGGGGTCCCGGTTCCGCCGGGGATGAACGCGGGGTCGAGCACGTCGATGTCGACGGTCAGGAACACCGGGCCGGGTCCGACGATGTCGATCGCCTCGTTCACCACGTCGCGGATCCCGCGGTCGCGCACGTCGTGCATGAACAGGCTCGCGATCCCGCGCTCGGCCTGCCAGGCGAACTCCGCCTCGCCGGGCCAGTAGCCGCGCAGCCCGATCTGCACGTAGCGGCGAGGCTCGATTACGCCCTCTTCGACAATCGTCCGCATGACGGTCCCGTGCGAGAGCGTCGCGCCGAACACCTCCTCGCCGGTGTCGGTGTGGGTGTCGAAGTGCACGAGGCCGAGCGGCCCCTGCCGGCGCGCGACCGCGCGCGCGTTCGGCGCTGTGATCGAGTGGTCGCCGCCGATGATCAGCGGCATGACCCCGGCGTCGACGACCTCGCGCACGGTCTCTTCGATCGCCGCGTGGCTGCGCTCCGGCTGGGCGGGAACGACCGCGGCGTCGCCGAAGTCGACGATTCGCAGCTCCGCGAACGCGTCGACGCCGGCCTCCAGATGCGGGCCGGGCGGGCAGCTTGCGGTGCGGATCGCGCGCGGGGCGAATCGCGCTCCCGGGCGATCGGACACGAGCTCGTCCATCGGGGCGCCGACGATCGCGACGTCGCAGCCGGCCAGCTCGGTCGCGTCCTGCGTGCACGGGACGCCGCCGAACGTGAGCGGCCCGGCGTAGTCGGGCTTCTCGCCGTACTCGCGCCAGCGCTGCATCGGGTCGAGCATCGGGCGTAAACCTACACATAGGATTCGCATCCGACATGCCGACCAACGGCCGCGATCCGCTCGATCCGCTCACAGGGACACGATCCCGCCCGCCACGATGTTTGACCACGTGACGATCCGCGTCGCCGACCGGGCTGCCTCGGAGCTTTTCTACGACACGGTGCTGCGCCCGCTCGCGATCGAGCAGACGTACCGGACCAACACGTTCTCTCTGTGGCAGGAGTTCATGATCACCGCGGCCGACCCCGAGCACCCGCCGACCCGGGGCCTCCACATCGGGTTCGTGTCGCCGACCCGCGACCAGGTCGACGAGTTCTGGCAGGTCGGCACGGAGGCCGGCTACCCGGACGACGGTCCGCCGGGGCCGCGCCCGGAGTACTCGGAGAACTACTACGGGGCATTTCTGCTCGACCCCGACGGCAACAGCGCCGAGGCCGTCCACGACGGGCAGCGCCGCCGCGGTGGGATCATCGACCACCTGTGGATCCGGGTCGCCGACGTCGCCGCGGCCAAGGCCTTCTACGAGACGATCGCGCCGCATGCCGGGCTCCGAATCGGCGCCGATACGCCCGACCGGGTGCAGTTCGTCGGCGCCGGCGCCTCGTTCTCGCTCGTCCGCGGGACGCCGACCGAGGACCTCCACCTCGCCTTCCCCACGCATGACGACGCGGTCGTCGGGCGGTTTCACGAGGTCGCGACCGGCGCGGGCTACGCGAGCAACGGGCCGCCCGGCGAACGCGCCCGGTACCACCCCGGCTACTACGCGGCCTACATCCTCGACCCTGACGGCAACAACATCGAGGTCGTCAACCACAACCGCGGCTAGCGGTCCCGTACGCTTGACGACATGAGCGACGAAAACATCACCGACCGGATCGAGAGGCTCGTCGCCGAAGAGCACGAGCTTCGCACCCGCGAGCAGTCCGACAACATGAACGACGAGGCGCCTCGAGGCCGATCAGCAGCGACTTCGCGACGTTGAGATCGAGCTCGACCGCTGCTGGGATCTGCTCCGACAGCGGCGCGCGAGGCGCGACGCCGGCGAGAACCCCGACGAGGCTCAGGTCCGCGACGCCGATACGGTCGAGCGATACTGGCAGTAGCTCGCCGGTCTGACGCGCGAGGCCCCGCGGCGCAACATTCCCCCCTCACCCCTTGACGACTTTGTCAATGTGGGGCGTGAGCGCTCACCACGAAACGAGGGACCATGGAGCTTGACGGGATCCACCACATCACCTGCATCACGGCCGACGCGCCCGGGAACGTCGATTTCTACGCCAGGTTGCTCGGCTTGCGGCTGGTCAAGAAGACCGTCAACTTCGACGCGCCCGACGTCTACCACCTGTACTACGGGGACGAGCAGGGCGCGCCGGGATCGATCCTGACGTTCTTCGAGTTCCCGGACGCCGCGCGCGGCCGCGCCGGCGCGGGCATGATCCACCGGCTCCGGTGGCGAGTCGCCTCGCGCGAGGCGCTCGAATTCTGGTCCGAGCGGCTCGAGGCCGAGGGCGTCAAGGTCAGGCACGACAGCGCCGCCGACGCGATCCTGTTCGAGGACCCGGAAGGCCTCGGACTCGAGCTCGCCGTCGTCGACAGCGACGACCCGCCGCTGCGGGCGCACGCGGAGGACATCCCCGCCGAGCACGCGCTGCTCGGGTTCGACGGGGTTCGCGCGTACGGGCCGGCGGGCGCGGGCGAGGACCGGCTCCTGACTCGAGGGGATGGGGTTCGAGCGGACCGCGCCCGGCGTGTACGTCCTGCAGGGCAAGCGGACCGCCACCTACACCTACGACGACCCGCCGCCCGCGGTCGGATTCCAGGGCGCCGGCACCGTTCACCACATCGCCTGGTGCGACCGCGACGACGAGCACGAGGCGTGGCGCGCGCAGGTCGCCGAAGTTCGGCCAACACCCGACGCCGGTGATCGACCGCCAGTACTTCCTCAGCATCTACTTACCGCGTGCCGAGCGGGGTGCTGTTCGAGCTCGCGACCCCGAGCCCGGGCTTCGCGATCGACGAGGACCCAGCGCACCTCGGCGAGGCGCTCCGGCTGCCGCCCCAGCACGAGCACCTGCGAGAGCACCTCGAGCACACACTCACGCCACTTCACAACCCCCGTGAGAAGGCGGCTCAATCATGAACGACGTCATCTGCACGCATCTCGACCAGATCACGGTCCCGCGACCGGACCACGTCGCCGGCTGCGAGGACTGCCTGAAGATCGGCGGCACCTGGGTGCACCTGCGGGTCTGCCGCGCGTGTGGCCACATCGGCTGCTGCGACTCCTCCCCGAACCGGCACGCCACCCATCACGCCCACGACAGCGGTCACCCGATCGTCACCTCGGTCGAGCCGGGCGAGGACTGGTCCTACTGCTACGTGGACGACGTGGTGTTCGTGGTCCAGAACGCCTGATGAACGAACCGCTCGGGGCCGGCTTCGAGGAGCCGGTCAACCGGAACGGCGCGTTCCCGCGACTGCCGAGGACCTGCGCGCGCGGTTTCGGGCGGTCGGCGAGGTGCGGAAGGTCGAGTCGGGGGAGGTTCTGTTTCGCGAGGGCGAGGCCGGCTACGACTTCTTCGTGGTCGAGTCGGGCGCGGTCGCGATCGTCCAGGGCTACGAGCACGAGAATCGCATCATCGCGGTGCACGGCCCGCACCGCTTCCTCGGCGAGGTCAACCTGTTGACCGGCTCGCCGGCGTACCTGTCCGCGGTCGTGCGCGACGCCGGCGAGGTCATCCAGGTCTCGGCCCCGCGGCTGCGCGAGCTCGTGTCCGAGGACGAGGAGCTCAGCAACATCATCCTGCGCGCGTTCCTCGAGCGCCGCACGATCCTGATCGACATCGGCGCGGGCGTGAAGCTGGTCGGCTCTCGCTATTCGCAGGACACCAGGCGCGTGCGCGAGTTCCTTGCCCGCAACCGCATGCCGTTCCAGTGGATGGACCTGGAGGACGACGAGGAGGCCGAGGCGCTCCTGCGGGCGCTCGGGGTCGACGCCTCCGAGACGCCGGTCGTGATCAGCGGGGAGGGCGTGCTGCGCAACCCGAGCAACGGCGAGGTCGCGAAGCTGCTCGGGCTCGGGTCGAGCGGCGCCGCGCCGCCGATGTGCGATCTGGTGATCGTCGGCGCGGGCCCAGCCGGGCTTGCCGCGGCCGTGTACGGCGCCTCGGAGGGCCTCGACACGCAGGTGATCGACAAGGTCGCGTTCGGGGGCCAGGCGAGCACCTCGGCGCGGATCGAGAACTACCTGGGCTTCCCGACCGGGATCTCGGGGGGCGAGCTCGCCGAGCGGGCGATCCTGCAGGCGCGGCGGTTCGGCGCCCGGATGGTCGTGCCCGCGCAGGCCGTCGGGCTCACCGTGCAGGACGGGCACTACTCGGTCGAGCTCGCCGACGGATCGGTGGTCAACGGCCGCACGCTGATCGTCGCCACCGGCGCCCAGTACCGCAAGCTCGACCTGCCCGAGCTCGAACGCTACGAGGGAATCGCCATCTACTACGCCGCGACCCAGGCCGAGGCGCAGATGTGCGCCGGCGACCCGGTCGTGATCGTCGGCGGCGGAAACTCCGCCGGCCAGGCGGCGATGTTCCTGTCCCAGCAGTCCGCGAGCTGCAGGCTGCTGATCCGCGGCGGCGATCTCGGCAAGTCGATGTCGCGCTACCTGATCGACGAGCTCGAGAACCGGCCGCAGGTCGAGTTGATGACGTACAGCGAGATCGTCGAGTTGAAGGGAGAGAGCTCGCTCGAGGCGGTCGTCGTCGCCGACACCCGCACCGGCGCGCGCCGCGAGCTCGAGGCCAAGGCACTGTTCGTGTTCATCGGCGCCTCGCCCCACACCGACTGGCTGCGCGGCCACGTCGCGATGGACGATCACTGCTTCCTGCTCACCGGCCGCGACGTGCAGGGCGACCACCTGACGCGCACGGCGATGAGCGTCCGCTGTTCCTCGAGACGAGCCGGCCCGGGCATCTTCGCGGTCGGCGACGTCCATTCCGGGTCGATCAAGCGGGTCGCCTCGGCGGTCGGCGAGGGCTCGATGGCGGTGCGGCTCGTGCACCAGCGCCTCGCCGGCAGCTGAGCCCCGCGTAGGGTCATTCGTCCGCATTCTTCGCGACGCGCTTGCCATCCACGGCCGCATGGAGAAGGATCAGCGGGTGATCTGCCGGTCATGAAGGCGACGAACAAGAACCTGGTCCTCGCCGCGATGGTGTTCGCCGTCGCGATGACGTTCATCGATCAGACGATCGTCGCGATCGCGATCCCGAACATCCAGAAGGAGCTGTCGCTGTCGGCGACCGGCACGCAGTGGGTGATCAACGGCTACCTGCTCGCGCTGTCGGCGCTGTTCGCGTTCGGCGGCAAGCTCGGCGACGTCCTCGGGCGAAGGCGGATGGTGCTGATCGGCGTGACCGGCTTCGCGATCGCGTCGGCGGCGTGCGGCCTCACGCCGAAGGGCTCGATCGCGCGAGCCGTGGATCATCTTCTTCCGCGTGGTCCAGGGCGCGACGGCGGCGCTGCTGTTCCCGGCCGCGGTCGCGATCGTGGTGGCCTCGTTCCCGCTGCGCGAGCGGGGCAAGGCGATGGCGATCTTCTTCGGGATCTCCGGCGGCCTGACCGCGATCGGTCCGATCGCCGGCGGCTTCCTCACGCAGTGGACGTGGCGAGCGATCTTCTGGATCAACATCCCGGTCGCGATCATCGCGCTGATCCTGACCCAGATCGCGTGCCCGGACGACGAGCCGCGCCCGGAGAAGCTCGACTACCGCGGCACGGTGCTGATCACCGGCGCGATGGGCCTGATCGTGCTCGGCTTCCAGCAGTCGAGCGTCTGGGGGTGGAGCAGCGTCGCGACCTGGGCCTGCATCGTGGTCGGCCTGCGTGCTGATGGTCGTGTTCGTCCGCTTTGAGCTGAGCATCAAGCAGCCGCTGCTGCGGCTCCAGATCTTCCTCGACCGCGCGCTTCGCGACGGACACGCTCGTGCTCGGCCTGATGTCGATCGTGTTCGTTCCGTTCTTCTTCTTCGGGAGCGTCTACGCCCAGGTCGCGCTCGGCAAGAACTCGTCGCAGGCCGGCGAGTACATCCTGTGGTTCTTCATCGGGTTCGTGATCATGGCCCAGGTCGGCGGCCGGATCCTCGACCGGCGTGGCGCGAGACCATCGATCGTGATCGGCGGCGCGCTCGGCGCGGTCGGCTTCTTCCTGCTCGCCGGCAAGCTCACGGACCTCTCGCTCGGCGCGCAGAGCCTCGACATCGCGCTCGCCGGTGGCGGGCTCGGGCTGATGCTCGGCCCGGCCAGCACCGACGCGGTCAACCGCGCCCCGAGCACGAGCTACAGCGAGGTCACCGGCATCACCCAGACCGCGCGGAACTTCGGCGCCAGCCTCGGGCTCGCCGTCCTCGGCGCGATCCTGATCAGCCGGAACGACACAAACGTCACCGCGGCGCTGACCAAGCACGGCGTCCCGAATTCGGTCGCCCACAAGGTCGCGGCGTCGTTCAGCAGCAGCGGCGCGGGATCGGGCTCCGGCGCGGGGCGGTCGCCGGCGCTCGTCCACGACGTCCAACTCGCGTTCGCGCACTCGACCCAGACCGTCTTCTACATCATGGCCGGGGTGATGGTGGCGACGTTCATCGTCGCGGTGCGCTGGCTACCACGTGGGCGACTGGAGCCGGCGGACGAGGAGGACGAGCTAGTGGTCCCGGCCGCGGCACGCGAGGGGACCGTGATCCGATGAGCGAAGGTCACGTACACGCCGCCGGCCACGCTCGCCGCCCGCTACGGGCTCAGCGGCGACCTCGCCGCCAGGCTCGCGGCGATCGAACCGCTGACCGACGCGGCGATCGCCGGCTAGGTTCCGGCGCAGGTCAAGCGGCGCCGGCGAGCGCCGGGCGCCGCGCCGGGACGGCCGAGCGCAGCTCGAGCTCGGCTCGCAGCTGCTCGACCAGCGGCGAGTCCGCGAGATGGCGCTCGAGCAGCTCGAGGCAGCGGCGATAGTGGATCAGCCGGCGCCGGCGCGTCCGTGACACCGTCGCCGCCAGCCGTGCCGCGTCGCTCCCCGGCGGCTCCACAGCCAGCTCGCGGACCTTCGAGACCTTGTCGGCGGCGAACACCATCATCGCGTCCGGGCCTGCGGCCTCGGCCTGCCGGCGCAGCGCTGCCTTGCGCGTGGCGTATCCCGCGATGCGCTCGTCCTCGCTGACCGCCGCCACGAGCGACGCGATCCTCGCACCGAATCGCGTCCGGAGCTCCGTCGGGTCCGTGGACGTCTTCTCGATCGTGTCGTGGAGGATGCCGGCGGCGATCACCTCGTCGGCGGCGCCGGCGGCGAACAGAAGCGCGGCGACCTCGATCGGGTGCTCGATGAACGGAGCGCGGTCGACCTTGCGCAGCTGGCCGGCGTGCTGCTGCTCGGCGTAGGCGAGGGCGTCGCGCGACGCGGGCATCGCCGGTACCAGATCGAGAAACGCGTCGTCCACTCTTCACAAGTGGCGCGAGTGTACGCGACCGCGGAAATTCCGAGGAAATTCTTTACTGCATCCGCATTATGGCTTCGTAAGAGACCCCACATCGACCGCCCCATCGGGCGATTCGGGCTTCGACTCGGCCTCGTGGTCCGACTTGGCGGCGGCCTCGCGCTCCGACTTGGCTGCCGCCTCGGGCTCGGGCTCCGGGTCGAGCTCGGGCGGCGGCGGCGGCATCTTCACGCCGGCGGCGGCGTACGCGGCGGCCGAGTCGAGCGTCTCCGCCAGGAGCAGCGCGTGTGCGAGGCTGTCGAGCTGCCCGCGGTGGCTCGTGAGCAGCTTCGTGACCTCGTCGTGGGCCTCGTCGACCATCCGCCGCACTTCCTGGTCGATCGAGCCACTGGGTCTGGGGCGACGTCTCGCTGACACCGGGCAGGAACGGCCCGGCGCCGTCGCTCGGCAGGACCGTGATCGGCCCGACCTTCTCGCTCATGCCCCACCGCCCGACCATCTGGCGTGCGATCTGGGTCAGCTGCTGGATGTCCGATTCGGCTCCGGTCGTGATCTTTCCGTACACGACCTCCTCCGCCACGCGGCCACCGAGCGCGACCTTGATCTTGGCGTCGAGCTCGTCGCGCGAGTACGAGACGCGGTCGGCGTCGGGGGTCGAGAGCGTCACGCCGAGCGCCTGTCCGCGCGGGATGATCGAGATCTTGCGAACCGGGTCGGCGTCCGGGGTGAGCATCCCGACGAGCGCGTGCCCCGACTCGTGATAGGCGGTTCGCTCCCGGTCCACGTGGCTCAGCATGATCCCGCGCGCGGCGCCGAGCGTGATCTTCTCGAGCGAGTCGGTGAAATCGGCCATCATCACCTTCGAGTGGTCGCGTCGCGCCGCAAGCAGTGCCGCCTCGTTGCAAAGGTTCGCGAGGTCGGCGCCGACCATCCCGGGGGTCGAGGACGCCAGCGCGCGCAGGTCGACGTCGTCGGCGAGCGGGATCGAGCGGGTGTGGACCTGGAGGATCTTCAGCCGGCCGGCGCGGTCGGGCGGCTGCACCGCGACCCGGCGGTCGAACCGCCCCGGCCGCAGCAGCGCCGGGTCGAGGATCTCGGGACGATTGGTCGCGCCGAGCACGACGACGGCCTCGGTCGACTCGAACCCGTCCATCTCGGTCAGGATCTGGTCGAGCGTCTGCTCTCGCTCGTCGTTGGCGCCGGTGATGCCGGCCGAGCCCTGGCGCGAGCGGCCGATCGCGTCGAGCTCGTCGATGAAGATGATCGCCGGCGCTGCCTCCTTGGCCTTGGCGAACAGGTCGCGGACGCGTGCGGCGCCGACCCCGACGATCGCCTCGATGAACTCCGAGGCCGCGATCGAGAAGAACGCGGCGTGGGCCTCTCCGGCGACGGCGCGGGCGAGCAGCGTCTTGCCCGTTCCCGGCGCGCCGTACAGCAGCACGCCGTGGGGTATCCGCCCGCCGAGCTTCTGATACCGCTCCGGATTCTTGAGGAAATCGACGATCTCGGTGAGCTCGGCCTTGGCTTCGTCGATCCCGGCGACGTCGTCGAACGTCACCATGATCTTCTGTGGGTCGACCCGGCGCGCCTGGGAACGGCCGAAGTTCCCGAGCCCGCCGATCCCGCCTCCGCCGGCCCGCATCGCCCTCCGCGCGATGAAGTAGATGACGGCGAACAGCAGCAGCGTCGGGCCGAACCCGACCAGCAGCTCGGTCAGAAGCGAGGTGCCCGGGTTCGGGTTCTTCGCGTTGACCTGGACGTCGTGCGAGGTCAACAGCTCGGTCAGCTGGTTGCTGTTCCAGAACGACGGGACCTGGGTCGCGAACAGGTCGGTCGGCTTCGCTTTCGAGTCGTTCGGCGGGTACTTCAGCTTGGTCGTGAAAGTGCCGTCGATCGTGTTGCTCTTCGACGTGATCGATTTGACCTTGCCAGCCTCGAGCTGCTGGAGGAAGTACGGGCTGAACGGGACGCTCACCCGCTGCAGCGTGCCCGGCTGGCTGATCAGCACGAACAGCCAGTTGATCGCAAGCAGCCCGATCAGCAACAGCCAGAAACCGCGCAGACGGTGCGGCGGGGTCGGCTTGTGCTCGTCGGGCATCCCGCGACCGTCGGGCGCGGGCGCGACGCGCCAGCCCTGTTTATCCCGCGGCAAACCGGATGGGGGCACCGCTTTCCCGGTGTCCTTCGAGGTGCCGGAGGCCTGGCTGGAGTCGGTCACATCCCCATTCTCGCGCCTGCGCTCCGCGGGCGCATTAATCTCCGCGCCGCTCGGCCGCCGCGGCCAGGTAATGATGAGCCCGTCGATGCGTCCCGGGAACGAGGAGTCCGTCCAGTTCCTCGAGCAGATTCGCGTCGTGCTTGGTCTCGCGGGCGTGCTGGCGCTCGTGCTCCTCCCACGTCTGGGTAAGAACCAGTTGCCACGTTTCACTCAACACTACGTTGCCGCGTAGCATGAGCGTCGCAACGTCAAACCCCAGGAGAGTGAGCCATGGCTTCAACCCAGCAGGGCGCGCATCTTCCGGCCCTCGGAGCGCATCAGCGCGAGGAGGTCGGCAACCAGCTCCAGGCGATGCTCGTCGAGCTGATCGACCTCGCGCTCGTCGGCAAGCAGCTGCACTGGAACGTCACCGGCCCGCTGTTCCGTCCCCTGCACGAGCAGCTCGATGAGCTCGTCGACTCGTGGCGCGAGCTCTCTGACACGGTCGCCGAGCGGGCGGTGGCGCTCGGCTACGTGCCCGACGGCCAGAGCGGCGCGGTCGCCTCGGGCACGGAGCTGAAGCCCGTCGTGCGGGACGCGCTCGACGATCACGTCGTCGTCCGCGACCTCAGCGAGCGCATGAACGACGTCGCCGATCGGGCGCGCGAGCGGATGGACCGGCTCGGCGAGATCGATGCGGCGTCGCAGGACGTGATCATCGAGGTTGTCCGCGCGCTCGAGCAGCAGCTGTGGATGATCCGGGTCCAGTTCGGGCACGCGGTGCAGGGCTGATGTCGCCGGTCTCGCGCGGTTTCTTCGGACGACGGCGCCAAGGCGCGGACCCGTCGCGGCTGCCGCCGGGGCAATACCTCGAGCGTGGATTCCCGGTGCTGTCAGCCGGCCCGACGCCCCACACGCCGCTCGACGAGTGGAGCTTCCTGATCAACGGCGAGGTCGACGAGCCGGTGTCGTGGCCGTGGAAGGAGTTCCTCGAGCTACCGACCGAGGATGTCACCGTCGACATCCACTGCGTCACGAAGTGGTCGAAGTTCGACACCCACTGGAAGGGCGTGCCGCTCGACACGCTGCTCGACGGCGTCCACACGGAAGCGGCGTACCTGACCGCGTGGTCGGACGGCGGCTACACGACGAACCTCGCCCTCGAGGACGTCAGCGACGGCAAGGCGTGGGTCGCCTACGAGTACGACGGCACGCCGCTCCACCCCGAGCACGGCGGCCCGGCGCGGCTGCTCGTCCCGCACCTTTACTTCTGGAAGAGCGCGAAGTGGGTGCGAGGGCTGACGCTTACGCCCGACGACGAGCCCGGGTTCTGGGAGAACTACGGCTACCATAACCACGGCGATCCATGGCTCGAGCAGCGCTACCAGGGAGACTGACCTGGCAGCTCGTCTCGGTGATCGAGACCGTCGAGGAGACGAGCCGCACGAAGAGTCTTATGCTCAAGCTGCCCGATTGGCCCGGGGGATACCGAGCCGGTCAGCACGTCGACGTGCGCTTGACGGCCGAGGACGGTTACGAGGCGCAGCGGAGCTACTCGATCGGGTCGTCCCCCGAGGACGACCACCTGGTTCTGACCGTCGAGCGCCTCGACGACGGCGAGGTGTCGCCGTATCTCGTCGAAGTACTACGGGCCGGGCGATGAGCTCGAGCTGCGCGGCCCGATCGGCGGCTATTTCATCTGGGATGAGCCGCTCGGAGGGCCGCTCGTGCTGATCGCCGGCGGCTCGGGGATCGTGCCGCTGCGCTCGATGCTCCGCCACTGGTCCAGAACAAGCCGCGACATCGCGGTGCGGCTGCTCTACTCGTCCCGGAGCCTCGGCGAGGTGATCTACCGCGACGAGCTGCTCGGTTACTCCGATCTCGACCAGGTCGAGGTCAGCTTCGCGCTGACCCGCGAGTGGCCCGACGACTTCACCGGCCACCGCGGCCGGATCGACCAGGCGCTGCTCGCGGACGTCGCGGGGCCGCCGGGCGAGCAGCCGCGCGTGTACATCTGCGGCCCGACCGGCTTCGTCGAGGCCGCCGCGGGCTGGCTCGTCGAGGCTGGACACCAGCCGGGGCGGATCAGGACCGAGCGGTTCGGGGCCACCGGGAGCTGAGCACGATGGAGCCAGTCGACGGCAACGCGATCGCTGGGGAGCTGTTCGAGTATTTCGGCAGCGAGATGACGACCATCGGTGGAACCTGCCGCACGTGCGGCGCCACCGCGCTGATCGCCGAGCTCACGGTTTATCTGCGCGCGCCGGGTGCCGTCGTCCGCTGCCGGAGCTGTGGAAACGTCGTGATCGTGCTCGCCGTGATCGCCGGCGCCCTCCGCGTCGACACCGAGTTCTTCGAGCTCGCTCCGGCCGGGCCCGCCTAATCTGCCGGGACGTGAGCTTCTCGCTGTCTCCGACCCGGGCGGCGTCGGTCGCCTCCGAGGCGATGGTGGCCTCGAGCCAGCCGCTCGCGACGCTCGCCGGCCTCGACGTGCTCCGCGAGGGCGGGAGCGCGGTCGACGCGGCGATCTGCGCCGCTGCCGTGCTGTGCGTGACCGAGCCGCACGCCACCGGGATCGGCGGGGACCTGTTCGCGATCGTGCGCGACGGGTCGGGCGCCGTGCACGGGATCGACGCGGCCGGGCCGGCGCCTCGGTCAGCCCCGCCCGAGCCGCCGGCTGAATCGGGCCCGAGGTCCGTCGACGTGCCGGGCGCGGTCGCAGGCTGGGAGGAGCTGTCCCGGCGGTTCGGGCGGGTCGGACTCGATCGCTGCCTTGCGCCCGCGATCGATCTCGCCCGCGACGGGGTGCCGGCGGGGTTCAACTGCGCACGTGTGTGGCAGATGACCCGGCGCGCGCCGGCCGCGTTCGGGCCGGCGCCGTCGTTCGGCGCGCGCTACCGGCTGCCCGAGCTGGCGGCCACACTCGCTGGGATCGCGTCCGAGGGATCGCCGTTCTTCTACACCGGCCCGCCGGCCGAGGCGATCGCGGAGTCGACGTGGCTGACGCGCGAGGATCTCGCCGAGTACGCCGTGCGATGGGTCGTGCCGCTCGTCGGCTCGTACCGCGGCGTCGAGGTCGCCGAGCTCCCGCCTCCGACCCAGGGGGTCGCCGCGCTCGAGGCGCTCGCGATCCTCGGCGACTCCGAGGACCCGGGTCTGCCCGAGCTGGTCCGCGCCGTGGCGCTCGCGCTCGAGGATGCGCTCGGCACGGTTCGCGACGGAGCCGACGTCGGCCATCTGCTTTCGCCCGAGCACGTCGCCGCCCGTCGCGCGGCGCTGCCGGGTCGGGTCGCGGAACCGGCCGGCGGGACCGTGTGCGTGTGCGCGGTCGACCGCGACGGGATGGCGATCTCGCTGCTCCAGAGCCTGTACGAGGCGTTCGGATCGGGCGTCATCGCGGGCTCGAGCGGGATCGTGCTGAACAACCGGGCGCGCCGGCTTCGCGGTGCAGGGCACGGTCGCCGGCGGCACGCGTCCGTACCACACGCTGATCCCCGGAATGCTCACGCGCGGCAGCGAGCTGGTCGGACCGTTCGGGCTGATGGGCGGCTTCATCCAGGCCCAGTCGCACGTCCAGTTCCTGACCGCGCTGTTGCCAGGCCCGTCGGACCCGCAGGTCGCGCTCGACCGCGGCCGGTTCCGGATCGACGGAGGCACGATCAGCATCGAGCCGTCGCTCTGGGACCGGGCCGACGAGCTCGCGCGGCTCGGCTACCGGGTCGACCGAGACGCCGACCGCACCGCGTTCGGCGGCGGTCAGGCGATCATCTCGCGCGACGGCACGCTGTTCGGCGGCTCGGACGCGCGCAAGGACGGCTGCGCGCTCGGGATCTGACGGGGCCGCTTCGCGGCGTCCCTGGGGCTGTGCGGGCCCGTCCGGACCGGACGGGGTGCAGAACGCGCCAAAGCGCCCGTCCCGCGCGCGCTTGGGTCATATAAGCGCCTGACAGGCGCTTATATATGACCTCGCTTGGTTGGCGAGGCGGGGTTTGCCGCGTTTTGCACCTTGGGAGCGAGCCGCCCCGAGGCCCGCACCAGGTCCGGACGGGGTGGCATGGTCCCATGGACGTCGAGCGCAGCGAGACCCCTCACCCACTCCCGAGCTGCACCAGCCCGGTCTCGTACGCGAGGATCACGGCCTGCACCCGGTCGCGCAGCCCGAGCTTGCGGAGCAGGCTCGAGATGTGCGTCTTCACGGTCGCCTCGGTCACGACGAGCTCGGCGGCGATCTCGGCGTTCGACAGGCCGCCGGCGAGCAGCCGCAGGACCTCGGTCTCGCGCGCGGTGAGCTGCGCGAGCGCGTCGTCCGAGCGATCGCCGACCGGCAGGGTGGTCGCGAATCGTTCGAGCAGCCGGCGCGTGACCGACGGCGCCAGCAGCGCGTCGCCGGCGGCGACGATCCGGATCGCCTCGAGCAGCTTGGCCGGCGTGACGTCTTTGAGCAGGAAGCCGCTCGCCCCGGCGCGGATCGCGGCGTGCACGTACTCGTCGAGGTCGAAGGTGGTCAGCACGAGGATCCGGGCCGGTGAGCCGTCGGCCACCAGCCGGCGCGTCGCCTGCACGCCGTCGAGCACGGGCATGCGGATGTCCATCAGGATCACGTCCGGCCGCCGCCGCTCGGCCAGCGCGACCGCCTCGGCGCCGTTCTCGGCCTCGCCGACGACCTCGATTTCGGGCTTGCCGCCGAGGATCGCCCGGAAGCCGGCGCGCACGAGCGCCTGGTCGTCGCAGATCAGGACGCGGATGCTCACGGCGCGCGTTCCTCCAGCGGCAGCCGGGCGCGGACCTCGTAACCGCCGCCGCCGCGGGGCGAGGCCGTCAGCTCGCCGCCGAACAGCGCGACCCGCTCGCGCATGCCGATCAGCCCGTGGCCGCCGGCCTCGCCGTTGACCGCGGACGCGCCGCGCCCGTCGTCGAGCACCTGGAGCTCGAGCGCGTCGGCAACGTAGCGCACGTTGACCTGCGCGCTCGATGCGTCGGCGTGCTTGAGCGTGTTTGTGAGCGCCTCCTGGACGATCCGGTACGCGCACAACCCGACTCCCTCCGGCAGCGCGGCGCGGCTCGCCGAGCACCGACAGCTCGACCCGGAGTCCCGTCTCGCGGACCTGGCGGACGAGCTCGTCGAGGTACTCGATCCCGGGCTGGGGGGCGTACGGCGGTTCGCCGTCGGGCGCGTCCTCGGTCCGGATCACCCCGAGCAGCCGGCGAAGCTCGGCGAGCGCCGCCCGCCCGGTCGATGCCACCGCGGACAGCGATTCTCGTGCCTTGACCGGGTCGTCCTCGAACACCTCCTCGCCGGCCGCGGCCTGCACGACCATCACGCTGACGTTGTGGGCGATCACGTCGTGCAGCTCACGGGCGATCCGCGTGCGCTCCTCGATGACCGCCCGATCGGCCTTCTCCTCGCGCTCGCGCTCGAGCCGCGCCGCCCGGGCCTCGAGCTCGGCGAGATACGCCCGGCGCGTGCGCATGTTGTCGCCGATCACCCACGCGATCGCGAACACCGCGAGCTCCGGGATCACCCGGCCGGCGTGCGGCCCGTTGTTGACGATCACCCCGACCGTGATCGGCAGCGCGACCCACTCGGCCGCGCGGATCGACACCCGGCGCTCGCACTGCGCCGCGACCGTGTACAGCGCCACGATCACCCCGAGCGGGACCTGAGACTCGCGCGAGAAGATCAGCAGCAGCGTCTCGGCGGTGACGGTGATCGCGAGCACCGCGATCGGCCGGTAGCGCCGCAGCGCGATCGGGACCGTCGTGAACAGCACGACGATGGCCGCGAGCACCGGAAACGCGAAGCCGTAGCGGGTGCGCGCGACCACCGTCGAGCCGACCGCGATCACGGTCAGGAACAGCGCGAGCAGCGAGTCCGTCCACCACGGGTGGCGGCGGATCGCGTCGCGCACCGCCCCCACCGTCGTGGAGACCTCCGACATGCGGTCAGAGTAACCGGGGATCTCAGGCGTCCCGTGTCCGCATCCGCCACGCTCCCAGCCACGGGAGCGCGACCAGCCAAACCACGAGCACGGCGACCGCGACCGCAACCGGCATCGGGATCACCGGGGCGCCCGTCGCGGGGCCCGGCTTCAGGAAGATCAGCACGGCGTCGAGCAGGCTGCGACGGGCCGAGCCGAGCGACGTCGACTGGACGATCAGCGGGCTCAGCACTAGCTCCCACGCGATCAGCGCGGTGATCGTGCCCGGCCGCGAGCCGGTCAGCGACGCCACCCCGATCGCGATCACGCACACGATCGAGTTCGCGAGCGCGAGCCATGCTGCCGACTGGAGGATCAGCGTCGCGTCTGGCGTCGGCAGTCCACCCGCGAATACGAAGTTGCCCGCGAGCCCCGACCACGAACCCGAGGGCGGTCACGGCGAGCGTGAGCGCTACCGCGGCGGGGATCCGGGCGAAGAACAGCGCCGTCCGCGAGCGACCGGTGAGCACGTTGTCCCGGAACACGCCGGCGGCTAGGTCGCCCGCGCCCGCCTCGGCTCCGATCAGGACCGCCGCCACCGGTCCCATGAACACGCCGAGGATGTCGAGCAGCTGACCGTAGTTGTTCATCCCGCCGGCCGGCCCATAGTGGGACGGATCGGACGCGTGGCGGATCACGTCGTATCCGGTCGCGATCACGATCGGCGCGAGCACCACGACCAGCACCAGCGCGATCATGCCCCGCTTCTTGCGCAGGCGGAGCAGGTCCGCTCCGACCATCTGCCTTGCCACTGTCACCTCGAGGGTCATGCGGCCACCTCCAGCCGTGTCGTCATCTCCAGGAACCGGTCCTCGAGGGTCCTCCGCGCGGGCTCGAGCCGGGTCACGACCAGCCCGGCGGCGACCAGCCGCGAGTTGATCTCGCCGGCCTGCTCCGGCGCGAGCAGCCTCATCCGCACCACGCCGTGCTCGGCGCGCAGCTCGCGCACGGCCGGGTCGGCCGCAAGCAGCGCGAGCGCCCGCTCGGGATCGTCGCAGTCGACGGCGAGTTCACCGCCCTCGTCGGCGACGAGCTCCTCGATCGATCCCTGCGCGATCACGCGACCGGCGTCGATGATCGCCGCGACGTCGCACGTCTTCTCGACCTCGTCGAGCAGGTGCGAGGAGACGAACACCGTCCGGCCCTCGTCCTCGACCAGCGCGCGGATCATCCGCCGTACGTCGAGCATCCCGCCGGGGTCGAGCCCGTTCATCGGCTCGTCGAGGATCAGCAGCTCGGGGTCCGACAGCAGGCAGCGCGCGACGCCGAGCCGCTGGCGCATGCCGAGCGAGTAGGTGCCGACGCGATCATGGGAGCGGTTGTCGAGCCCGACCCGGTCGAGCGCCTGCTCGATCCGCGCGGCGGGTCTCGGGGCCGCGGACCGCGGCGGCGATCCTCAAGTTCTCGCGGCCGGTCAGGTGGGGGTAGAACGACGGCTCTTCGACGATCGCACCGACCCGCGCGAGCGCCTTCGCCCGCTGGGCCGGCACGGGACAGCCCGAGCAAGCTGGCGCTGCCCGCGCTCGCCCGGGTCAGCCCGAGCAGCATCCGGATAAGCGTCGTCTTGCCGGCGCCGTTGTGGCCGAGGAACCCGTAAGCGACTCCGCGCGGCACGACGAGGCTGACCTCGTCGACCGCGGTCCGGTCCCCGAAGCGCTTGGTCAGCCCGTGGGTCTCGACCGCGGGCGCGTGATGATCTTGCTGTGCGTGAGTAGTTTCCATGCCGGTCAAGCTAAGCGCGACCCGCGCTCGGCACATCGGCTGCGGGATTGGATTCGGGGTCAGTCAAAAGTAGGAGACCGCGCGGTGAGATTCGGCCGCTCGCGGAGTCCAACATGAAAGAAATCGGCGCCGGACGCGTCTACCTGATCACACCTTCAACTGGAGCCGAGCATCATGAAAACCAAACGAACTTCCACCGTCGCGCCGATGTCGCAGCTGATCGACGCGGTCATGGACGGCTACGTCACGTGGCGCGAGGAGAGCGCGGCGGTCGAGGCCGCGTACCACAGCTGGAGGAGCGCCGCTCGCCACGCGGAAGCGGGCGCGTTCGACGACTACTACGCCGCGCTCGACCGCGAGGAGCGCGCCGCCTCCGAATATCGCCGCCTGGTCGAGCTGGCCGAAGCGGCTTAGTCCCTCCAGGCGCAGTGAGCGGCCGGCGAGGTCAGGCGGGACCGATGTGGTCCTGCTCCTCGACGGTCCGCTCGGCGGTCGGCAGCGCCTCCAGCCGGGCGTCGGGAATTGGCTTGCCGCTCTCGACCGACAGTCCGTAGGTTCCCTCGGCGAGCCTGGCCTCGGCGCGCTCGACCGCGTCGAGCTCGCGCTGAAGATCCTCGGCCCGGTCGCGTTGAACTCGTCCTGGTAAAGATCCTCGGAGTCGAGGTCGCCCGGCTCCACGCGGTCGTCGCCTTCGAGTGCGCCGTCGCGACCCAGCGCGGCGAGCGCGTCCTGGATCCGGCTCCGCTCACGCTCGAGCAACTTGCGAGCACGTTCAGCGTCCATGGCCGTAAGGCTACCCGGCTTATGCGTGGGCAGACAAGCGAAGACACGTTTCTAAGCCATCTAGACAAGAAAGTCCATCTGATGGACAAGCATTTCCACTTCCGAGGTACACTGAACGGCATGCGTTCCTATGGCGAGTACTGCTCCCTGGCCAAGGCGCTCGACCTTGTCGGCGACCGCTGGACGCTGCTGATCGTGCGCGAGCTGTGGCTCCGCGGGGCGTGCCGGTACACCGACCTGCGCAACGGGCTCCCCGGGATCGCCACGAACCTGCTCGCCCAGCGGCTGCGCGAGCTCGAGCAGGCGGGCGTCGTGTCGCGCGAGGAAGCGCCGCCTCCGGTCGCGACCACGCTGTTCCGGTTGACGCCGCGCGGCGAGGAGCTCGTGCCCGCGCTCGAAGAGCTGACCCGCTGGGGCCTGCCGCTGATGACCGAGCAGGACCCCGAGGACGCCGTCCGCAGCCACTGGCTTGCGTCCGCGATCGACCTGATGCTGACCGACCGGGCCCCGGACGGCCCGCCGATCACGGTAGGACTCGACGTCGGCGATCGCCCGATCGCGGTGCAGACGGTCGACGGGGCCGTGCGGACGAGTCTCGGCGCGGCGGAGGACCCGGATCTGAAGCTGACCGGTGCGCCGAGGCCTGTCCTCGGGCTGATGCTCGGGATGATCGACCTGGCCGGCGCGGAGGCGCTCGGAGTCAGCTACGAGGGCGACCCGTCGGTGCTGGACCGCCTCCGTACGGACGGCGCCGTGGACGCGGGCCTTCCCGCGGGGTAGTGTCGTCGGGACACGATCGCCGGGACCGGCGTGGCAGCAACGGCGAGGTTGTGAAGGGAGTTATAGATGGCCGATGACGCGTCGCGGGCGCTTGGGGCGCCGGAGGTCGCAGGTACGTTCGTCAACCCGAAGGGGCTGACCAAGAAGATGACCGCCTCGGCGGCCGGAAGCGAGATCGGCGGCGCGATCGGCAGCGTCGCCGCCAACGTGATCTCCGGCCGTTCCTCCGGCTTTGCGGCAGACATGCCGAACTTCGGAAGGGTCGGCTATCTCGCGGCGAGCGACAGCGAGGTGGCGCTGGTGAAGACCAAGACCGGCGCGTTCAAGATGAAGATCAGCGACGAGGTCCTGGCCGGCGCGCCGCGAAGCGCGGTGGCCTCGATCGACCTCGATCAGGGCGCGCTGCTGTCGCACCTCAAGATCGTTTTCACCAACGGCGTCGCGTGGGAGTTCGACATACCAAAGCAGGCCAAGAAGAGCGCGCAGGCGTTCACGCGCGCGCTCGGCGGAACCCTCAGCTGACGTCTGAGGTCATGAATTCGCGGGCAGTAGCGCGCGCAGATCGTCGATCGTGTCGGCCTCGTCCGCGTCCTTGTCGGGCCGGTAGCGCTTGACGCGCGCGAACCGCAGCGCGACGCCGCCCGGGTAGCGGGTCGAGGACTGGACGCCGTCGAGCGCGATCTCGACGACGAGCTCGGGGCGCACGAGCACGGCGATCCCGCGCCGGTCGGTCTCGCGGTCGAGCAGCTCCTCGGTCTGCCAGCGCAGCAGCTCGTCGGTCAGCCCCTTGAAGCATCTTGCCGACCATCACGAACTCGCCGGTGCCCGGGTCGCGCGCGCCGAGGTGGAGGTTCGACAGCCAGCCGCGCCGGCGTCCGTGGCCCCATTCGGCGGCGAGCACGACGAGGTCGTAGCGTGCGCACCGGCTTGACCTTGCGCCACGCCTTGCCGCGCCGGCCGGCCGCGTACGGCGACGCCGCGTCCTTGACGACGACGCCCTCGTGGCCGGCGCGCAGCGACTGCCTCGAGCACGCGCTCGCCCTCCTCCGGGTCGGAGGTGAGGACGCTCGGGATCGTCAGCGCCGGGGCGATCGCCTCGAGCCGGGCGGCGCGCTCGGCGAGCGGCGTGTCGAGCAGGTCCTCGCCGTCGACGTGCAGCACGTCGAACAGGAACGTGACGATCCCCTCGGGCGGGGCGTCGCCGTCGATCTGCGACACCGTGTCCTGGAACGCGGCCGGGCTCTCGTCGCTCATCCACAGCGCCTCGCCGTCGAGCACCGCCTGGGCGACCGGCAGGCGCCTGACCGCGTCGACGATCCCGGGGAGCGCGGCGGTGATGTCGTTGAGGTTGCGCGTGTAGATGCGCACCTCGTCGCCGCGGCGGTGGATCTGGATGCGGATCCCGTCGAGCTTCCACTCGACCGACGCGAGCTCGAAGCCGATCACCGCCTCGGCGACGCTCGCGGCGGTCGAGGCGAGCATCGGGAGGATCGGCCGGAAGATCTCGAAGCCGACCGTCCCGGAGCCCGTCCTCGCCGTCGGCATCGCGATCTCCGCCGTCCGCGTCAGATCGCCGGAGAGCATCAGCGCGCGGCGCACGAGCTCGCCGGGGACTCCGGCGGCCTTCGCGACCGCGTCGGCCATCAGCCCGGCGAGCGCGCCCTGCCGCAGCTCGCCGGTGAGCAACCGGCGCAGGAAGTCCGCCTCGGGCTCGGTCGCGCGGGCGAGTC
>CAVSQG010000018.1:0-317530 GCA_963730055.1 uncultured Solirubrobacterales bacterium | reverse complement strand
ATGGCATCCGTTTCTTCGGTCACCCCAATGCCTGCGCGATGCCGCGTCCCCAATTGGGTGGAAAGCACCGGGTTCATGGACAGCGGTAGAAAGCAGGCGGCAGCGGCAATGCGATCGTTCTGCACGATTACAGCGCCATCGTGCAGCGGAGCACTTGGCCGAAAGATGGTTGCAGCAGATCGTAGGAAAGCCGCGCGTCGAGCGGAACCCCGCTCTCGACATAAGTGCGCAAACCAATTTCTCGTTCGATGACAATCAGCGCCCCGGTCTGGTTCTGACAAAACAAATTAGCGGCCAACACGATGTCGTCATAAGCGTCCCCCTCCGAACCCGACGTGCGACTGAACGTAGGCCCCGCCCGAGTCGCGCCAGGGCTTGCCGGATTCGGCCGCAAAAACCACAATCAGGGCGAACACGGTATAAGGCAGCAAAGTGCTGATCACCCAGTTCAGCGCGGCCATGTTGCCCAGCCGGGACAGATAGAAAGCAAGCCCCAGCCCCGCGACACCCACGACCATCAGGGATGCGCGTGTGCCCCTGATCAGGGCGAGAAATTCGTAAATGATGACGGCGACCAGCAGAGTATCGATGATCGAGATCACCGACAGATGTGGCCACGGTGCTGAGAACTGCCTCACTCACAGCCCCTTTCAAAGGAATATCCGCCTGGCCCGAAACATCTCGACTCTTGCCACACCCCAGTCATTGTCCTCTAACCATTGTCATTCCGAGTGAAGCGAGGACTCTGCTTTCTCTAGAAGCCTCCGAAAAACAGATTCCTCGTTGCGCTCGGAATGACAATGGTTGGAGACACGATTCTCCGTAACTCATTGTAATCCAGGACTGGAAATCGAAAGGTTACGAGCGTCAGCGGAAGACTGAAGGATCAGGCTAAGGCTAAGGCTGCAAGGTCGGCCAAAACTTCAATCTCCATCCCCTCGGCAGCTGCCCGCACCCTCGGATAGTGGTCACGGGCTTGCTTGACCACTTTGTCGATGCAGGCGTCGTCGTGGTCGGGGTCGTGGTGAAAGAGAATCAGTTCCTTGGCGCCGCTTTCCATCACTACGTTGATCGCCTCGCGCCAGTGGCTGTGTCCCCAGCCGCGTTTGCGGGCTTCGTATTCTTCCGGAAGATACTGGGCGTCGTAGATCAGCACGTCAGCGCCGGCGGCGAGCTTGCGCACGCTTTTGTCGAATAGGGGATCGCCGGGTTCGTTGTCGGTGGCGTAGACCAACACACCATCCTTAGTCTCCAGGCGATATCCCATGCAGCCCTGGGGGTGATTCAGCCACATGGCCTCGACAGTGACTCCATCCAGTTGCACTCTGCCCTGCTCCAGGTTGTGAAAGCCGCGCTGAGCCTTCATCTCGCTCATGTCCACCGGGAAGTATGGCGCGGCCATCTGTTCCTCCATCACTCGTTTCAGGGTGCGGGTACGGCTGGAAGAGTGAAAGGAAAAGGAGTTCTCCGGATTGTCGTAAAGCGGGGAGAAGAACGGGATGCCCTGGATATGGTCCCAGTGGAAATGAGACACCAGAATGTGGGCGTTAATGGCTCGGCCTTCGGACTCGCGCTGAAGTTGCTGCCCCAGCGAACGGAATCCGGTGCCGCAATCGAAGATAAAGAGTTGGTCGTCCAGGCGAACTTCGACGCACGAAGTATTCCCTCCGTACCGCAGATTGTCGGGCTGGGGAGTAGGCGTCGATCCACGCACGCCCCAGAACTTGATGCGCATACGCCCCCGCTGAGCGAATTTGGCCTGAACCAGTCATCTTCCAACGGCTGGGGACATCCGTCAATTCATTCGCTGGTTACGGGGGTAACTCTGGGCGGGTGCTCCTGCCCTTATAATGGCCGTCGCGATTCCAGTGGAAGGGTCTAACCGTCAACTGGTCGATATTCCCTCCATCAGGAGGAGTTTGCGCGTCTGGCGCGTGATGTCACGCTGGTGCCGGTGGTGAAGTCGGTGACCGCAGACCTGTTGACGCCAGTCTCGGCCTATCTCGCGATAGCCGACGAAGGAGCCGAATGCCTTCCTGCTGGAGTCGGTGGAGCGCGGAGAGAAGATCGGGCGATACACATTCCTGGAGCGCGTCGGTACATGCGGGTGCGATCGCGCGGGGAGGGACGTCATGCTGAGCGCGGGAAGGCGCGAACAGCGAAAGCGCGACGTGCTGCCGACGGTGAAGGAGCTGCTGCGGCAGCATCGGCGGCAACGATTGCCGGGTTTGCCTCCGTTCACGGCGGGTGCGGTCGGATATTTCGCGTACGACGTGGTGCGCCGACTGGAACGAATCGGCGAGCACGCGAAGGACGATCTCGCGCTGCCCGATTGCGTGCTGATGTTCTTTGACCGGCCGCTGGTGTTCGATCACCTGCGCCATCAGATCCACATCATCGCGACGGCGCATGTGACCCGGGAGAGCGCGCCACGGGGCATACGATCGCGCAATCGCTGACATAGCGAGCTCGAAGAGGAAGCTGGTGGGCGGGTCTGCGGGCGGCGCATTGGCTGAAGTGGCCGAGATCCGAAAGCCACGCTGAAGGTGCATGGTGGGACCGCAGCAACCGCTTCATGGAATCGGTGGAGCGCGCGAAAGAGTACATCACCGCGGGCGACATTTTTCAGGTCGTGCTATCGCAGCGGATGGACTTTACCCCCTCAAGTCGCGCCGTTCGATATGTACCGAGCGTTGCGCACCGTGAATCCGTCTCCGTATCTGTATTTTCTGCGGATGGGCGATACCCACGTTCTGGGATCGTCTCCGAAATGCTGGTGCGAGTGACGGGAGAACTGGAGTACCGTCCGATCGCGGGAACCCGTCCCCGAGGCCGCGATGAAGCCGAAGATGCGCGTCTCGCCAAAGAAATGCTGGCGGACGAGAAAGAGCGCGCTGAACACGTAATGCTGGTCGACCTCGTGCGGAACGATCTGGGACGCGTCAGCGAGTACGGTTCGGTGAGTGGCGCGATCTGATGTATGTGGAACGCTACTCGCACGTCATGCACATCGTCTCTGCGCTAGAAGGCAAATTGGGCGAAGGCCTGGACGCTCTCGATGCCTTTGCCGCATGTTTTCCCGCGGGAACGTTGAGCGGAGCGCCGAAGGTGCGCGCTATGCAAATCATCGAAGAACTCGAACCCGTCCGTCGCGGCGTCTACGGAGGCTCCGTCCTCTACGCCGATTTCGCCGGCAATCTCGATTCCTGCATCGCCATCCGCACCATGCTCATGCAGGGCAAGCGGGCGTATTTGCAAGCGGGAGCAGGCATAGTCGCCGACTCCGATCCAGCCAGCGAGTTTCGGGAAAGCATGAACAAGACCCAAGCGGTGCTAAAAGCGGTCGAAATGGCTCGAATCGGGGGTTAAATTGAGATAACTGGTTTCTGCGGCGTCAATTCTGAGGGCAGCGAAGGATCATGGGTTTGTTTGCCGCGGGAATGGGCCCGCCGTCCAAGGACGTGAAGAAGTACTATTCAAAATTCGAGTCCTGCAACGAACTCATGCCCGGGCCGACTTCACATCCGTTCGCGAGAAGTCTTGCCCTTTAAATAACAGGGGCTCTCCTTTGGATTTTGCGAGTGCGTAGGAGAAACAATCTCCAAAATTCAATTTGGCGGGGTGGCTACTGGTTTTCCCGAAATCGCGATACGCTTGGCGCGCCATACGACTTGCGCTTCGGCGACCGGCTCAATCTGCTATTTGCGCCACCTCAATCAATTCATCAAAACGGCGGCTGGCGATCGGATCTCTGCTGCCATCAATCACCGCCCCGGCTTCCACGTAACTTACGGCCGAAATACGAGGCTGCGTGGAGCTTCTCGCGGCACTCTCAATGATCCTGGCAAACTCTGGCGCTTCCGGCTCGAAGCGGAGAATGGCGATCAGGGCTGAAGTGTCCAGAATCATTTCGGCAGCCCTTTTTCATCGTAGAGAAGGTCGCCATGGTCGGCCGAAGCTGAAATGGATCCCGCAGACGAGTCGCGCAGTCCCGGCCGATTTCCAGCAACCGGTCGGAGAGCTTGGCAGCATCTTTGCTCTGCACCCTTTTGAGGCGTTCGCGGACCGCTTCTGTGACCGCCTCGGTTAAGCTCTCTCCAGTGATTCGGGCTAGCTGGTGAGCGAGCTTGTGGGCGTCTTTGTTTTTGATGTTCAGACTCATATGGTAGACAGTCTACCCTTTAATGCAACCATTCTACCACACTTCATGAGACTGGTTTGCCCACGATTGTCGACGACATGAGACGCTCCCTCGTTTGGATAGAAGAAGCGATTATACAAAGCGATGCGAAGATTGCGATCCAGCGAATGGACTGTCTAAGCTCTTCGCGGTTCAGCCGCTTCCTCGGATGTGCTCCGCCCAAGGACATGGCGGGATTTTATTAAAAGACTCAGGGGTTATCGATGGGAACTACATCCGTAGGAAGTTTTCGATCAGTTTTTTCCCCTCGCCCGTCAACACGCTTTCCGGATGGAATTGCACGCCTTCCACCGGAAACCGCCGATGCCGCAGGCCCATGATCACGCGGGAGCCACCGTTCTCGGTGGCGTAGGCGCTGATTTCGAGATCCTTGGGCAAGCTTTTTTCTTCGACGATCAGCGAATGGTAGCGGGTGGCCGTCATCGGGGAGGAAAGACCTTTGAAGATGGTTTTGCCGTCGGTTGGACCTCGCTGGTTTTGCCGTGCATCAGTTTCGGGGCGCGGACGATTTCGCCGCCGAGGCCGCGCCGATTGCCTGATGTCCCAGACAGACTCCAAGCACCGGAATCTTGCCAGCAAAATGGCGGACGAGTGCAACGCTGATTCCAGCCTCCTGCGGTGTGCATGGTCCGGGCGAGAGCAGGATGCGCTCAGGTTGCATGGCTTCCACGTCGGCTACGGTTACCTGGTCGTTCCGCCGCACTACGACCTCTGCCCCTAGTTCTCCGAGATACTGGACCAGGTTGTAGGTGAAGGAATCGTAGTCTTGTCGAGGACGAAGACCATTGCCTATCAGCTTACCCCAAATCCTAGAACGCCGAGAGCGCGGGGTGGAGTGACGTAGATTCGATCGTGTAAGAGCGAGAGGGTGTAAGTTGGCTTTGGCCTCGAAAGCTAAAGCTGATCCTGAAGAAAAGAAAAACTACATCCGATGGCGTAATCGCGCTGCCGTACTTTCTCTAGAACGTTCGCTCAATCTATTACACATGCAGCTTGGACGTCAGCCGATCACATGGTGAGCGCGTTGCATGTCGGTCTCTTTAGTGCGTACACTGTCCGCCTGCCGGAAAGTCCCGATCGGCATTCCGGTTTACCCATGAAAATGCCGAACCCAAGGATTAGCGTCTTGTTTCTCCTGGCTTTGCTGGTCGGAGCCCTGGTGGTGGGCTTTTGGCTTTTCCGTCCTTTCCTTCAGCCTTTCGCATTTGCTACCGTTGTGGGCATCGGCTTCTACCCGCTCCACGTCGACATCAGCCGGATCGTGCGAGGTCCGAACAAGGCGGCTCTGCTGACCACCTTAGCCGTGCTGCTGATCATTGTGCTGCCGGCCTTGCTCATTGCCTCGTCAGCGGGTGGCGAACTGATTAAGGCCGCACGGTATTTGGGCGACCGTAGTAATCAGGAAGGCGGAGCCTCCGTTTACCTGGGCAACGCGCAGCAGAGCGTTCTGCATTGGCTGGGAAAGTACGTTGACGTCGAGGCACTGCGTCTCGAGGACAGTTTCAATCTCCCCGGCCTGGCAAGCAAATTCTTGCTTGCTGCGGGCACCCGGCTGGTGGCTGGGCTCGCCGGCTTCGCCGGGGATGCAATTCTTACATTCCTGATCCTGTTCTTCGTCTTCCGCGACGGACCGACCGCGCTCAAGAGCGTCACGGCGATGCTCCCCTTGAGCGCGGAGCAAGCGACACGGCTGTTGAGCGGAATTCGCGACAGCATCGTAGCCAACCTGTATGGCATTGTGGCGGTCGGCTTCGCTCAGGGCCTCCTGACCGGAATCGCTTGCGCCGTCCTGCGCGTTCCGTCAGCCATGCTGTTGGATGCTAGCCGCCGCGGTTTGTTCTCTCGTGCCCATTGTCGGAACGATGCTGGTCTCGGCTTCCCTCCGCCATTTACCTGATGGTTACCGGCCATCTCTGGCAGGGCATCGTTCTGATCCTGTGGGGCGCACTGGTAGTGGGCACGGTGGACAACGTCATTCGGCCGCTGGTGATTGGCAGCAAAGTTGAACTTCATCCTCTGCTGCTGTTGTTCTCCTTGCTGGGCGGACTTCAAGTATTTGGATTTATCGGGATTTTTATCGGACCCGTGGTCATCTCAGTGATCGCCGCCCTCATCAATATTCTGAGAGAAGAACTGGCAACGGCGCCTCCAGATGCCCCACCCGCTACGGCCTCCGCACTGTAAAACAGCAGCCATTCGGGACCGGACGGAGCAGCGGATTTACGGCGCCTCGAAGTCCAAAGCGTAGACTTCTTGCGACTCGATGTCGCGCATGAAGAGCGGGACACCGTCCGGCGTCAACCCCTTGCCGTCGGCGTAGAACCCGACGGCGACGTCACTGTCGTTGACACCCAGCAGCTGGTCCATGGCCGGGTTGACGGGGTTGCCCGTCGGGTAATCGGCGGTGTGGAAGCGCCGTCCGCCGACCGAGTAGAACCCGGAGTTGTCACCTGCGCTGTCCACCCAGAAACCGACAGTTGTGGTCCCATTGTTCAGGCCGATCACCTGCGTCTGGGCCGAGCCGGGGAAGTTCTCGTTGCGGTAGTTGACGTGCAACGTGTACCCCTTGTTCGGGTGGCCGGCCATTCCCGAGCCGAAGTAGCCGGCGATCGTGCCAGAGTTGCTGATTCCGAGCAGCTGGTTGAACGTCGGATCGGCCGAGTTGTCGGCAGTCTGAAAAGCGTAGTTGGCGCTCCCGTCGGGCGGCGTAGCGACGACGGTCGCGGCGGCGGGACCCGCCACGGCGCCCGCGGCGAGCGCCGAGAGGCTGGCGGCGAGGGCCGCCTTGCGCCACCCGAAGGTGCGCCCGATGCGGCTGGAACGGCAACGTGAAGCGGTCTTGCGGGGCATGACTCTCTCCTGCAGATCGGTGAGGTGGATGCTGCTGGCGAGAGAGACGCGGGCCCCCACGAACTTATTCCATCGCCACCAAAAGTTTGTCGAAACGCCGCGTCCGGCTGGCTATCCGCCGGCCTGCAGTTCCGCGGCGAGCTGACTGCGGGCACGGTGCAGGCGGCTCATGATCGTGCCCTCCTTGCACCCGAGTGCCCTCGCCGCCTCGCGGTAAGAGAGACCGACGATGTCGACCGCGACCACCGCCTCGCGAAGCGGACCGGTGAGCCCCGTGAGCGCCGCGTACAACGCGCCGCCCTCCACCACCTCAGAGACCACTGGGTCATCCCCGGTTCTCGCCGCCGCCGCCAGCTCGTCGGGCTCCAGCGCCACGGTCACCGGCCGCTGCGTGCGCGCCGAGCTGATCCAGGTGTTGCGCATCACCCTCAGGAGGTAGGCGAGATCGTGGTCGCGGTTGCGCAAGAAGCGCGGTCGGCGTAGCACCCGCTCGAAGGTGTCCTGGACGAGATCCTCGGCGTCCTGGGCGGAGCCGCACAGCCCATAGGCCGCGCGATACAGGCGCGCGACGTGGCGGGAGAGCGACTCGGGATCGAGCTGCCGCGGTCCCAGATCCGGCACCGCGCAAGTATGTCAACCGGCGATGGAATAAGAGGGCCCCCATATGCGTCTCAAAGAGCAGGAACCCATGCCCCTGTTCTCTATGATCGAGCCGCCAGATGGCTTTCACGCCGAGATCTGACGAGGAAGCCGCCCAGGCGATCACCCGCCTGGTCGACGGAACCCTGAGCGACGCTGAGCGCGACGCGGTCGAAGCGTGGGCCAAGGCGAACCCCGAGGTCCACCGCCAGATCGTCGCCGAACGCCACGTTGCGCGGGAACTCGCGACAGGCGGCCCAACCGCGCCCGATCGCCTGCTCGATGCGGTGCAGCGGCGGGCCGAGGCGACCGGCTGGCGGGCGCAGCCCGGATCCCAGTCAGCCCCGCGGTCGCCGTCGCGCGCGCGTCGCGGCACCCGGAACAGGTCGCCATGGGCCGGCGGCTGGCGGCCGCGCCGCCGCCCTGGGAACGCTCGCCGTGCTCGTCCTCGCGATCGTGACCGCCGTCGGTACCGGCGGCTCGTCGACCTCGCCCAGCATCACCGCCGCCGCGCGGCTGGCGTTCGTGCCCGCGACAAAGCCCGCCCCCACGGTCAGCAACGCCTCCTATCTCGACGTCTCCTACCGCGGCGTCACGTTCCCCAACTACGCGCGGCTGCGCGGAGTCGCCAACCGGGCAGTTGGTCAACCAGATCGGCGGCCGGGCGGCGCTCACCGTCTACTACCGCCTGCGCAACGGCGCCCGACTCAGCTACACGGTCTTCTCCGGGAAGCCTGTCCGGCTCCCGACTGCCGCCCGACTCGTCCGATATGAAGGCGTTCCGCTCCGCGTCTACCGCACCTCCGATGGCCTCAGCGTCGTCACCCTCGTCCGTCACGGCCGGACCTGCGTACTGGCCGCCGCCACCCCGCGCAACGTCGTCCTCGGGCTGGCGGCCGAGCCAGTGCTCGTCAAGCCCGCCTGACCGACCGTCCTCATCCGGTCGCGGTCGGCATCGTATAGACACCACTTACTGCGAGAGTTGGTGTCGGGTGCGCGCACGGGCAGCGGCGCCGACGGTGACCTGCGGAAGGAGCCCTGCCGCTCGACCTCCGGGTACCCCTCCCGTTGATCACGCTTCTCCTATTTCGTCGACACAGCCATCTCAAATCATTCGTCCTCACTGCTCCCCATCGGCAATGGCGGAAGCGGCGGCTGGAGCCGTTCGCCTCAATCTCGCCCGCGCAGCTCGAGCGCGACCGCGCCGAGCACCAAGGCCGCTCCGGCAAACGCGCCGGCCCAGAGCGGCTCGTCGAGCAGGGTCGCGCCGATGACGGCGCCGATAAGCGGTGTGATGTAGGCATAGGTACTGACCAGCGGCGCCGGCGCGCTGGCCAGTAGGCGTGTGTAGAGCATGAAGCCGACGAGCGAGTCGAAGACGAGCAGAAATACCGCGGCCCCGACCGATATCGAGCTGACGTCCGACCAACGAGCCGGATCGAGCTCGCCGAGCGACAGCGCGAGCAGCAACAACCGGTGGTTGGTCCTACGTCTTGACAGCCTACCTACTAATAGGTAGGCTGTCCTCTGTCACATAATGACTCGGCTTTGAAAGGAGCCCGATGACACAGCCCAAGCGCGTACTCATTCCGATGTCGTCGCACGACGACATGGGCATCAGCGGTATAAAGACCGGCTCGTGGTTCGAGGAGGTGGCCACTCCCTACTACGAGTTTCTGGAGGCGGGCTTCCAGGTGGTGTTCGCGTCCCCGAAGGGCGGCAGGGCCCCGATCGACGCCTTGAGCATGCAGGCGCCGTTCACGACAGCCAACACGGATCGGTTTCTGGATGACCCGGTAGGCATGCGCGCGATCTCCCATACCGCCCCGCTGCAACGCCTCGACGGCGAGGTGTTCGACGCGCTGTTCTTCCCCGGCGGATACGGGCTGCTGTGGGATCTCGCCAGCGACTCCCAGGTGATTCGGCTGATCGAGCGGTTCGTGACCCAGGAAAAGCCGGTGGCGATGGTTTGCCACGCGCCCGGGATCCTCCGTGACGCGAAGGCCTCGAACGGCGCGCCGCTTGTGAAGGGCCAACGCGTCACCGGGTTCACCAATGCCGAGGACGACGAGCTCGACCTCTCGCGCCACCTGCTCTTCTCGCTGGAGGACGAGCTCAAGGCGAAAGGAGCGGAGTACGTTTGCAGCGACGTCAACTGGGCGGCAAACGTCGTCGAGAGCGGCCCGCTTCTGACCGGCCAGAACCCGGCCAGCGCGCCGCCGCTCGCCAAGGCGCTGACGCGGCGCCTTACGCATGCACACTCGGACGACGCTTCGAGCGACGCCGCCGCGACGGCGGTCAGCGCCGTGGCCTGAAACGACCGCGGACCGCAGCTCGCGCCCCGGCCCGCGACTCCGACGGGCCGGGGCGAACCCCCACCACGACGACATCCCTGCCCTCGAGATCACCGAGTTGGATGCGCTGACGTTGCTCGTCATGGTCGACAACGAGAGCGACATCCTTTCGAGGGCCTGGTCGGCGAGTCGACCGCGGTTCGCTGAGCGTCGCGCATCCGCCATGGGGAGCTCACGGTCGCTTCGGGTATCAGGCGCGAGATCTGTGTTGCGCCCGATGTCGGGTCTCGCGCATACCGCAAGGATCACGAGCCCATCGTCAACCCCCTTTCCCAAATGAAGGAGAGCACCATGCGCGCACGGAACGTGGACGCCATCAGGACCCTGCCAACCGCGCATGCGCCGCGTCGGGGGATGCCTTGCGGGCACCGGGTGCACCTGGGGAGCTGTCCCCAATGTCAGCGTGCCCAGCTCGCCCGATGGGCTGAACAGCTAGCCGATGCTACTCGCAAGAACGGCTAGCTTCACATGACCCGAGACTCGCAACGCGCTGTCCTTGTCCGGGGCGCACGGCGACGTGAGACGGTGTCGTGGGAAACCTCCCGGGCAACGCCGGACACCGAGATCGCGCGCCAGCGGAGCGGTCACCGCCAAGCATTGTCGACTGCGACCTCTGCCGGTACATGATCCTCGAACAACACCAAAAACCGCCCGAGGCGTCCGCCGGAGACGGCCGTCGGCTGGAGCCGGAATCGCTTGGGACGCACCTCGCATCCCTGTACCGGGCCGCCTATGGGCTGTGCGGGTCTCGCCAGGACGCCGAGGACCTCGTCCAGGACACTTACGAGAAGGTTCTCCGCCGGCCGCGTTTCGTGCGCCGCGACAAGGACCTGGCGTATCTCCTGAGGGTGCTGCGGAATACCTGGATCACCTCCCAGCGGTCGGCGCGACCGCCGACCGTTCCGGCCGGTGATCAGATCGACAAGATTCCCGCGCCGCGCGATCCGATCGGCCAGATTCTGGACGGCCGCGCTGTGTACGCAGCGCTTCAGGACATCAGCCAGCCGCTTCGTGAAGCGCTCGTGGCAGTCGACATCGTCGGCCTCTCCTACCGTGAGGCCGCACACGTCCTAGGCACGAAGGAAGGGACGATCATGAGCCGCCTTCACAGAGGGCGGGGACAGATTGTCACGCGCCTGGGCTGGGCCGGCTGACCATCTCCGCTGCGATCACGGGCCCCACGGCGTGGCTGACGCGGGCGTCCGGGACTGGAGGTCCGGCCGCGTCGAGATGAGCCATGGAGCAGAGGATCCCCGCCACGATGCGCGACCTCCTCGACCTCGTGGGGCCCGCGATGCTCGCGCCCGGCCACCGCAACGGCTGGCGGCTCAAGACAGCGCTCGCGTCAGCGGCCCCGGAGCGTGACGCCGCCGGTGTGGTCGGGACCACCTATGACCTCGCGTCCCTCCTCACGCCACAGCGTCGACGAGGGCGCGAGCGATCCGCCTGAAATGCGGGACGTTCCCGTCGGTGCGTGCGACCAGCATCGCGCCCTCCAGCCCCGCGAGGAACACATCGGCTCGACGCCGGGCGTCGGCCGCCGGCCGACGTCCCCCGCCGAGCACGCGGGCGAGCCACGCGCGCTGGTCGTCGAAGAACCCGCGCACCTCACCCTGAACTGGAGCCGGGAGCGTCGCGTATTCCGCGGCCAGCATCCCGCACAAGCACATCCGCCCGTGGTTAGAGAGCTGCCGAGCGTACAGCTCCGCGTAGCGCTCCAACCGTGCGATCCGATCGTCCGTGTCGGACTCGATATCAGCCAGCGCCCCGCCGAACGCACTTCGGTACCGTCTCGCCACCTCCTGACCGAGGTCGCCTTTCCCGGGGAAGTGGTGGTGCACGCTCGACGTACGGATTCCGACCATATCGGCGATGTCGGCAAACGAGAAGCCGTTGTACCCACGCGTCTGGACCACGGAAGTCGCGGCTTCGACGACCCGATCAGCAGTGGCGGAATGCGCCTCCATCCACCCAACCTATCAGAAGGTAGGACAGCACCTTCCCCGACAACGTCGAGGCGATTGCTGTCGCTCTTGGACTTACCGTCATCCGTAAGCACTTCCCCCACGACGGCATGCTGGCGGGGGTCACCATCGAGGTCCCGATCGGCCATCCCGGGGCCGAGCGGTTCGTCATCGCCCACGAGATCGGCCACCACGTCCTCGGACACAAAGGCGGACGCGGGAAGATCGAGCCCGAGGCCAATGCCTTCGCCTCCGAACTGGTCATCCCCCTTGATGAGCTACGCAGTCGGATCCGGGCGCGTCCCTACCTCTCCCAGTTGGCCGAGGACTTTGGCGTCAGCCGCCAGGCAATGTTCTACGCCGTCACCGCGGCGCGCCTGACGTCTCAGTTGGCCGGCTGAACACCAGCCCCCGATCCCCGGTTCATAGGGAGTGAAGGGCAGGCGCGGGAGCCTACATCCAGGCCAAGGCCCGCGTCACGCGAACCTCGCCGTTCGTATGACGTGAAATCCAACCAATCACTTGAGTCCGTCGTCGGCGGACAGCTGTGTCGCGGACTCACTTACTACCGAGGAGGTAGTGCAATGTCACAAATATACATACACCGTCCTGGTCATGACGAGCCTGAGCTGGTCGAGATCACCGAGACGGTCACTGTGAAGGAGCTCATCGAGGTCAACGGCGAAGGTGGCCACAGCGTTTGGGTCGAGGACGGTGAGGAGCTCCTCGACGAGACGATCGTCATCGAGGTGGTCGAGGATCGTGGCCACGTCCACGTCGGCAAATGCCGGGAGATCGCTGTAGTCGTCCGCTATGGCGGCGACGAAAAGCCCTACCCGTTCACCCCGGGCACGACCATCCATACCGTGTTCGACTGGGCCGCCGGCAAGCACGGCTTCGACCTGCCCCCAGCGCAGCGAGCCGATCACGGTCTGTTCGTACCCGGCAGCCAGACGCCGCTGGACAGCGCCCAGCAGGTCGGAGTTCTCGCCCATGAGTGCGGGCTGATCCTCGACCTCTCGCCCAAGCACCGGCCCCAGGGCTGATGACGGCGACCGCCATGGCCCCTGATGAGCGCGCTTTCCGGGCGGATGTCGACGCCGGCCCTTTCTTGACCGGCGTCGACCGCGGCCGTTGGGAGCTCGTCGACATCAGCTGGCCCTACGCATTCATCAACGTCGCGGCGGCGCCCCGTGCGGGCGCCCCCTCCGCCTACCTCTTTCGCTTTGACCTGTCCGGGTACCCGAACGTCGCTGCGACCGCGTGTCTGTGGGACGCACGGCAGAGTCGGCAGGCGAGCGAGGCCGAGCGGCCGAAGGTGACCTGGACCCCCAGTCCGTTCCGCCACGACTGGGAGAGCGGCGGCGCCCTCTACCTGCCGTGCGATCGGGTGGCCATCGAAGGCCATACCAACTGGGCGAGCTGAGCACCCCGATGAACTCTGGGATGCCCACCAGGGGATCACCAAGTACCTGCTCATCCTCTTGGCGCTGCTCAACGAGGACGGCTATGTGGGTCTTTAGGCGCCGCCGCGCACTTCTGCGCGTGGACAGGAAGCGCTGGCACGCTCTCGTCGCTGAGCTCGGTCGCCGTGGTCATGGCCGGGGCGAAAGCGGCGCGTTCCTGCTCGCCCATAAGACGGACCGGCGGCCGCAGGTGGCCGAGGTCGTCTATTACGACGATCTCGACCCTCATTGCTTGGACGGCGGCGACATCTCCCTGGGCGGCTTCGCCTATTCAAAGCTATGGGACATCTGTAGCGCCAACGGCCTCCGCCTCATCGGCGATGTCCATACCCATCCGACGGCCGACGTCAACCAGAGCCGGACCGACCGCGACCATCCCATGCATGCCCAGCCCGGCCACGTTGCGCTCATCCTGCCTGACTTCGCTACCCACGCCGTCGCCGCAGACGCCGTCGGGGTCCACGAGTATCTCGGCGACACGGGCTGGCGCTCCTCGATGGGAGACGACGCCCGCCGCCATCTTCTACATCTGGAGATGGGCATGACCAGCGACGGCGACGCTCTGCACCGGACGTTGAAACTGGAGCTCGACTCCGGGCGCGCCGCCAACGAGGACGACGCCCGCCGGATCGCCTCCCAGTACATCCTGCAGATCGTCGCCGGCACCGCATCGCCCGGAGTCCGACCCGGCAGGCCGCGCTCTTGACCGCCGTCAACGCCGGTGCCCGCGCGTTTCTCGGCGGCATCCGCGTCAAACTCGAGGAGGATTTCGTCTTCTCGACCGCGTGGGAAAACGGGCACAAGGCCAGCGAGGCACTCCCTGCATTTGCCGGCGTCAGACTTGGCGAGGAGCTTGACGACCAGCGCCCGACGGTCATCATCGGAACGTCGGACTCCAGGCCGTCGCTACCGCTCTACGTCACCTGGCAGGGATGGGCAGGTGGTGTCGTCACCTCGCCCGCTGTCCGTCTCGGCGAGAGCGAGGAGATGGCGCTGGCCGGCGTGCTCGGGGAGCCATGGCGGTGTCTGAGGCCTTTCAGTGGGCACGGGGCTATCCGGTCGCAGCCAACCGGTCCATCGGCGTGTCGCTGTGGCGTCCCGACGCCGACTGGCGGAATGACGACGCGCAGGGTCCTCCGCTCACCTACCTCCCCAACAACCTGTGGCTGCTCGGTCTCGGCCATCTGGGGCAGGCCTACGAATGGTGCTTGGGCTTTCTGCCCTATGGCGAGAGGGGTGAGGTGTCGGTGATGCTGCAGGACGTCGACGCCGTCGTCGAGGCCAACGCGAGCACATCAATGCTCGTGACTGCTGGACAGCGCGGGAAGAAGACCCGCCTGGTCGACAGCCGCCTGCGCGAGCTGGGCTTTGACGCTCGGATCACCGAACGGCTCTTTGACGAGCACCAGCGAAGGCAGAAGGATGAGCCGCGTATCGCTCTTGCAGGATTTGACCGCCCGTCGCCGCGTCGGCTGTTGGAGCACGCGGACTTTGATGTCGTCGTCGACGGCGGCCTTGGGGCAAGGGCAGAGGACTATCTCGGGATCAGCGTCTATCGCTTCCCGTCTCAGAACGTGGCCAGTACCGTTTTCGGCGACGGTGACGCGCAAGCGGCTGAGCGGCTCCTCGATCGGCCCGCCTATCGAGCGGCCGTCGCCGCCGCGGTCGCAGATGACGACGCCACGGAAGAGGCCGCGCGTTGTGGAGTTCTCGAGATCGCCGGCAAATCCGTAGGGGCGGCCTTCGTGGGTTGCGTTGCGGCAACGCTGTGTGTCAGCGAGGTTCTACGCGGATTGGCGGGCGGAGACAGCTACGCGGTGCTCGACGTCTCGCTGAGAAGCCCCCAGCACCTGAAAGCAGCCGGCAACGAGCGTCCAGGCCCGGTCCTCAACCCGGGGTATGTCCTGGCCGCTCCGCGCGGGCCTGCGCGTTTCTGACCTCGGGTAGGCCAGAGCTCTCACGCCCGCCGCCAACAGGCGCAGCTCCCGGACGCTTCAGCGTGCTGTCTCGAGGCCCTGGTCTCCGTGCTCGGCGGTTGATCCGCATAGGCAGGTGCAGCGCCACGCCGATCGACGCGGACGGTCGGTTTGCCCACGAAAGGGATCGCCGCCTCGGCATTGGCGGGCGTGATGGCCTATGGCGACGATCGGATGGCCAGATGCGGCCGGTTCGCCGGCGGTCGGATCGGAGACGAGAGTCTCGAAATTGGCGACGAGCAGGGCGGACACTGTCGGCAGGGACGAGCCCTGCCTTCGCATTCGCGAGGGCATCGTCGTGCCGCGCCGTGGCTGCCTTCGCTTCCCATCCGCGGTCACGCTGCGACCGCGGATGGGAGCCTTTCTCGAACTCATCGCTGTGGTTCCGTCGGGGGCACGCCTTACCTTTGCTGCTCCTATGACCAGAATGCAGAAACCACGCCGGAACCGCGAGATTGGACAAATTCGGGTCGTGGGTCCCGACGGTGCCGAGCGAATGGTCGTGCCGGGCCAGTTGGAAGCTGAGAACGAGCTGAAGCAGGCGCGCGAGGCGCGCGAGATGCGACGGCAGCAAAAGCTGTTCGCGCTCAGGCGCGGAGACATCGTGACGGTCAGGCCAACGACCGCTACGCTTTCCGACCCGCGCCTTCGGGTCGGAACCCCATTTTGGGGGTTCCGACCGGTAAATCAGCCTTCGATCACTGGCTCCTGGCCCCTGCCCCAAATCAGCCGGTCGAATGTTGATGATTGACCAATGCGACCGGTGTGCGTGTCCGACGGGGGCACATCAGGCGCCGGCTTGGTCCGATCTCGGTTGATCGTGGTCTGGCCTCCTGCTTTCTGAAGAGCATCGGCGATGTTGAGGATCGGGCTGATGGTCATGAGGTCTCCAATTGGTAGGCGTGCTGAATCCCTATCGCGTGGACGCTGATCCTGCCCTGGGCATCGACTTCGATGCTGACGCCCTCGAACTCTCGCTTGGCCCGGAGGGCGGCGCGCTGAGCCTGGCTGACGAAGCGGTCCAGCTTGGCAATGTGGTGCCCGTGCAGGGTGAACCTCGTTACCAACGGCTCTTGCCTGTGTTGCGGCACTCGAGCTGCTCGGTACTTAGCTGTGCATAGCTTGCTTGCGAGTCGTGCTTGTTCGCCGGCGCGTTCGAGCTCGCCGGTGCGCTGCTGGGCGAATATGTAGTTGAGCTGGGGGTTCATCGAGGCTCCTGGAAGGTCGTGGGTCGGACGACATGCCGTTATCAACATGCGAAAGATGAGACGAGAACTTCACCCACCGGTGGCGGGTGCCTGTAGGTCGTGTGCGCTGTGCCGCACCGTGGCTGTGAGGATGAAGCTAAGCCGCGGTCCGCACATCGGGCGATCACCCTATTTCCCGCCTTAAGCGGCGCCCGGTCGCCCGAGCGTCAGAGGCCACGCGAATCGCGTTCCCCCTCCGACAGCGACTCGCGCGGCTTCTCACCGACCCCGACCGAAAGCATCCGCTCGATCCGGGCCTGTATCTCCCACGACGGCGGCGCGGTACCTCTCACGGCGTAGGCGCCTTCGTGGTCTCGCAGGACTTGAGGGAACCTACGCCGTCGCCTTTTCCACTCTGCCGCTCCGATCGAGTTGCACCAGTCTCGGCGCGGCTGCTGCATCTGAGCAGCAGGGGCCACGATCCGGCGCGCCCGGGCGTTGCCGCATTCGTGGAGAGCAGCAGCCCGGTCACGACAGCCAGCTCCGTGGGCGGTGGTGGTGGTGGCGGCATCGGGCGGTAGAGCGTGTCGGGTCGACCGATCTGCTCTCCAAGGGAGGAGCTATGTCTTCTCTGCAGCTGCTCGACGTCACCGGTCGGCGCCGGTCGCCGCCCAGTCGCGTCGAGCAATACCGGTGAAGAAGACATCGCTCCCTCCCTTCGAGAGCAGATCGTTGGTCGTGCTGCTCTACCGCCACCGCCCTCAGGACGCAGTCGTCGCGCGGAACGCCTCACGGCAGGCTCGCCAGGCGCCCGCCGAACAGACCAGACCGACATCGCCCGAGCAGCTCAAACGCGGCAGTGCTGGGGACAAGGCCATCACGCTGCTGCTCCCCCAGCGAGCAGCCATCACGCGGCACGCCTGGTGCTCGTCCTTTGGGGAAGCGCGACGGAGCGACCTGCCGGTCATCTGTTGCCGGCCGCCGGTTGTGTCGAGCGCACAGGCCGCGACTAACGGCGGTCACGACCACGCTGTCGCCCCGACTGCCGCAACCGCGGCGATGCACTCGCGCCGGTGCCGGCAAGCGTGACCACTGCTTCTCCTGAGTGCGATCGTGAGCTCAGTGGCCGTGCAGCGAGCGAAGCAGTCGCCCGCGTCGCCCACAGCCGATGGAAACGTCGGCGGTTCACGCCTGAGACAGTCATGGCGGCGGTCGCTGCTGCTCTACGGCGGATCAGGCAGTTTCGGGAACACGTCCAGGTGGGGTCGATAGTTCTGCGTGTTCGTGAAAGCGGCTGCGTCAGGATCCCTCCGGCCTGGTCCCTCGCCGGATGCGGAGGTGGCTTTCGCCAGCGTCGGCGTTACTGGTGGAGATGCCTGGCCATCCCTGGGTCGCCGACGCGACCCGCACGACACGAGGCAGCGGAGGATGAGAGAGATCGACGCGAGACAGCCAGGGCTCGGTAGGTGCGGTGGGGGTTTGACGGGGGCGGCTTCTCGCGTGACGTCTCGTGACTTCGGAGAATCACATCTGTCGTCCGACCGCCGCGAGCGCCCGCGCGGCATGGCCGCGCGGGCGCTGGCATTGGGACGGGAACGATCAGCCCGGGATGCCAGGGATGCTCGGAAGACCGTGGATCAGGCCGGTGTATCCAGCGAAGCAGTCGTGGGCGGAGGAGCCAGCACCGGCGGGCCAGTTGACCCCGTCGTTGTAGAAGATGTCCGCCTCCTGTCCGTCGGCGGCGATCTCGGTCGAGCTGCTCGCGCTTCCGACCTGGTCGAAGTCTCCAGGCTTCAGTGGGGCGCTCGTCGTGCTGTCCAGCGCGTCGCTGTTCGTATGGATGTTGACCTTAGTCCCGGCGCGGGCCGGACCCGTCCCGTCGAGATCTGCGGTTGTGTCTCGCCGTGACGTCGAACGTCACCTGGTTCTGCCCGTTCATGTCCTTCGAGCAGGTCGATGTGAATGTGAAGTGTCCGTTTCGACCGAGCACGACCGTGTCACCGGCATTGAAGAACTTCTCCCCGTGCGAGTACGCGAAGTGCCGATACTGGAGAAAGAAGCTCGGGGGCTTTCCGCCCAGATGGTTGGCGTTGCCCGCCGTCGAAACGACTGCTGCGGCGCTGCCGCTCAGCGCGATGAACAGGGCGATGACGCTGATCAGCATCGGGGCAGACAACCGCGTTGAAAGCGATTTCATTGAGGACCTCCTCGGGGGTGTGGGGTTTCTTTGCTCAGGGCGTGATGTGGAATGTGGTGTGCTGGGGGTTGCCGGCGAGCCCGTCGGTGGTGGGCGTGGCGAGCAGGCGATAGCTGCCTGGGCTGAAGGGGTGCCCGCCGGTCGCGGCGGTGAACGCGAACGCGTTGGCGCCTGCGGCGCCGGTCACGACGCTGGCGCCGGGTAGTGTTTCCAGGCGGGTGCAGCCGCGGTGGCGGTGGGCTTTGGGGGTGGGCCGTTGGCAGCGGCCCTTGGTCTCTCGTCCGGGGAGCGCTCGCTGGATGGTCAGGGTCACGGTCGCGCTTTCGCTGAGCGTGAAGCGGATGTCGAACGCGACCCGACGGGTGCAGGTGTGATGAGTTCGGTTTGAGCGGGTCGCCGGCTCACAGCGTCCCCCGACCCGGCGCCCTCTGAGCGTGAACGTACCAGGCGAGATGTTCAGTGCTGAGAGCGCCGGTATCGAGGGTGGGGGCGGGGCAGCCTGGATGGTGATCGCCGGGCTGGTGGCGGTCGCGGTGAGCTGGAACGGCAGCGGGTAGGTGACGGTCGCCCGACAGGCGAGCTGGTGGCCGGCGTCGGCGGCGGTCGGGGTGTAGGCGGAGGTTGTCTGGCCCGGGATCAAGTTGCCGTCGCGCAGCCACACGTAGCCATCGAAGGGATACAGCCCGGTCCGCGCCGTGTACCCGGCCCAGACGGCCCATTGCGCCTGGCAGGCCTCGGGGCTTCCCGCCCGCCCGGCGCCGGTGACGCTCGCGGGCGTCTGCAGCGCGGGCGCAGCGCCGGTTCCGATCCGCCCGATCGCCCCGCTCCTGGTCGGTGAACCACATGTTGCCGTCCGACCCCGGGGCGATCCCTATCGGCTGGCTGCCCGGGTTCAGGCCGGCCGAATACTCGGTGATCTGCCCCGACGGGGTGACCCGCCCGATCGCCCCGTGCCCGTCGGCGAACCAGAGGTTGCCGTCGGGCCCGGCCGCGATCGATCCCGGCTCGGTGAAGGGGTTCAGTCCGTTTGTGTACTCGGTGATCTGACCCGACGGAGTGATTCGCCCGATCGCGTGCGTCGCGCCGTCGTCGGTGAACCACAGGTTGCCGTCTGGCCCGACCGCGATTCCCGACGGCACGCCGCCCGGGTTCAGGCCGGCCGAGTACTCGGTGATCTGCCCCGACGGAGTGATCCGCCCGATCGCGGGCGTCGCGCCTTCGTCGGCGAACCACAGGTTGCCGTCGGGACCCGGGGCGATCGCCAGCGGCTCGCTGCCCGGGTTCAGGCCGGCCGAGTACTCGGTGATCTGCCCCGACGGAGTGATCCGCCCGATCGCGCCGAACTCGTCGGTGAACCACATGTTGCCGTCCGCCCCCGGCGCAATGCCCACTACGTCGTTATTCGCATTCAGGCCGGCCGAATACTCGGTGATCTGCCCCGACAGCGTGATGCGTCCGATCGCGTGCTGGTACGCGTCGGTGAACCACAGGTTGCCGTCGGCCCCCGGGGCGATCCCCATCGGCTCGCTGTTCGCAAGGCCGGCCGAGAACTCGGTGATCTGCCCCGACGGCGTGATCCGCCCGATCACGCTCGTCACGCCCGTCACCAACGAGGTCTCGGTGAACCAGAGGTTGCCGTCCGCCCCGGGCGCGACGTACTCCGGCCGAGGCATCGTCTGTGGGCCGGTCGAGAACTCGCTGACCTGGCCGACCGGATCGGCCAACGCTGCGGGCGCGCCAATCACCAACACCGCCGCGGCCACCGCGAGCGGCCGCGCCCACACTCGCGCGCCCAAGCCGCAGCCCCGACGTCCGAACACGCCCCGTGCGCGCGAGTAGTTGTCGACGTTCAGGCGGGCGTGCCGCCAGACGGCCGGACGGTCAGACATCGGTTTCGCGTGCCGTAGCCTGGTGCGGCGCTCGCGAGCCATCGTGTATTTGAGCTGGGCGTTCATCGAGCCTCCGTAACGCGACTGATCGATGCGCCCCAAGCTAGGCGTAAGCCGGGCCGCCGCCATCGGTCAACCGCCTTATCTTCGGTCTTAATCCGCATCGACGACCGCCTAGCGGCCGCTCACCAACGCCGAATCGGTGACCCGCGCGGCCAGCCGTGATCAAGCACGCGGTTGACGTGAGGTCACAAGCCGCGGCCGACGGTCGTCTCCACGGGAACGCGCCCCGGACCGCACGCTCGCATCCAGCTCGCGGTGCCCGTTGATTCGGATAGGCAGGAAACATCCCGCGTGTTGCCCTGACCTCTGCTCGGTCGCCTCAGCAGCGCTGTCGGGGCCCGGCGGATGCGGCGTATTTGCGTAGGCACCCGCGACTACGAACCGGGGCTGTCGACGATCGCTTGCGCGAAAGCAATCCTTCAACCAAAAGCTTCGCGACCAATGGGTTGCCGCGTTAGGCGGCACGCGCATCCGTCTGGTGCTTGCTCAGACCCAGCTAACCGGCACTGTCGCATGGGACGAGCAGCGAGTGCGATGGCGTCCGCGACGCCAGGGCTCTCGCTAAGCCACGACTGAGCAGCAGTCCGACCCACACCCGCGACGTGTCCGTGAAGCGGAAGTCTCGTTCGAGCAGATCGACGGCCAAATTGCTCCCGCTTCGGACGACCGATGAAAGTCAAGGGCCCGCGACCAACTTTTCGGCGTTCATGTTTGGAGTGGCGTGAGGCGGTGGGCCGCTGTTTTCCCTGCTTCGGGGGTTGGGGGTTGTTGTGTGAGGTGTCGCCTGTCGGCATGGACGCCGGCGGTGGCGTGCATGGACGCAGGGGCGACTTCAACCCCCGGTTGGTCGGGAGACGTCCTGGAGGTGGGTTAGGTTGTTGTAGTGGGCGCGAGCCCGATGACGTGTCAAAGAGCAGTGTCCCGGGGCTTGACCGTGGCCTGCCGCGCGACTTTGCCCTTCGAGGGCCTTCTATGCGTGCCCCGCTGTCACGAGCTCGCGCCCGCTTTGGTCTTCCGGGCTCCCGCTGCGTGCCAGTCGGCGATCGTGCGCTTGTAGGAGGCCTCGGCCTGCGCGGCGAGTTGCTTCTCGGCGTGGCGCATCTTCTCGCGGGTGGCCCACACGCCGGTTGGCTTGCCCGGGCGGGTGGGGGCGCCGGCTTTGACCTCGAGGCGGCGGAGCTTCTGGGCGGTCAGGGAGGGCTGTTGGTGGGCGTAGTCCTCCTCGCGCGTGAGCATGCAGTAGAACAGCACGGCGAGCTTGCGGGCGACGGCGACGACCGCGGCGTTGTGGCCTTTGCGGGCGCGGATGCGCTCGTAGAAGGCGTGCATGGGTCCGGGCTGCTGGGCGACTGAGCGGGCGGCCTCGACCAGCGCCCAGCGCGCTTGGGGCGAGCCCTGTTTTGAGATCCGCCCGCCGCGCGCGGGTGCTGAGCCTGACTGGTAGACGCGCGGGTCAAGGCCGAGATAGGCGACGACCTGGCGTGAGCCCTTGAACCGCTTGATGTCGCCGACGGCGGCCAGGAACACCGCGGCGCAGATGACGTTGACGCCCGGGACGGTCAATAGCCGCCTGACCTGTCGGGACGTGAGCGCCTCCTGGCAGATGAGCCGCTCCACCTGCTCGATCTCGGTGTCGAGGAACTCGATGTGGCGCAGGCCGGCCCGCACGGCCTCAGCCTCCACAAGCGGCAGCTGAACCCCCCGCAGCCACTCGCGTCCCTTGACCCCGAACAGGTCAGACACGGGCGGGCGGCCCTTCAAGCGGCGCATCAGCACGGCGTGGATCTCGTTCTTGGCTCGGGAGCGAGCCCGGACCAGCTGGCCGCGGCGAGACAGACGCCGGCGCATCCTCCAGGTCCTCTCCGGCGGCACCCACACCGCGTCGAGCTCCCCGGTCCACAACAGCCTGGCCAGCGTGCGCGCGTCGAGGCGGTCGGTCTTCGCCCGCGCCTGCGAAATGCCGGTATCGCCCGGGGAGACGACGATGATCTCACTCACGTGCGGCCCGAGCAGCCTCACGATCTCCCACGAGCTGCCAGTCACCTCGAGCGCGACCCGGTCGGTCGCCAGCAGGCTGTCGGCCAGCGTCTTGATCCCCTCGGGCGTCGAGGGCACCCGGCCAGCCGACCACACCTTGCCCTCCTCGCAGATCGCGATCTCGATGAAGTCAAGATGCACATCCAGCCCGACGCACCGGCCCAGCGGCCGTGACAACACCTGCTTGTTCACCGCTCACCTCCTATACCATGTAGTACCTACGGTGGGGATGGAGAACGAGTGGGCGAACGACACAGACCGATTCGCGTCTAGTCCCTGCGCTCGCCGCAGGCTAGCCCCGCGCCGGGGGAAGCTTCCGCTCCGTTCCTGGGAGCCGTCACGGCGGTTCCCGGGATGGGGGTCGTTGATGCCCTTCGCCCGCACTCGCGGAACTGCGACAACGCTCCGAGCGGCAAGAACGTCAAGCGGCGGGCGAAGGGCACGACGACCCTCAAGCGCTCAAGCGTCGTGATACAGCGCGAACTCCCACGGATGCGGACGCATCCGGATCGCGTCGACCTCTTCCTCGCGCTTGTACCGCACGTACGCCTCGATCAACCCGGGCGTGAACACGTCGCCCTCGTACAGGAACGCGTTATCCGCCTCGAGCGCGTCAAGCGAGTCCTCGAGTGACGACGGGACGGTGGCGACCTTGGCCAGCGTCTCCTCGGGCAGTTCGTAGATGTCGGCGTCGAGCGGCTCGCCGGGGTCGAGCTCGCGCTTGATCCCGTCGAGGCCGGCCATCATCAGCGCGCTGAACGCGAGGTACGGGTTCGCGGCCGGGTCGGGCGAGCGGAACTCGATCCGCTTGGTCTTGGGCGCCTCGTGGTACATCGGCACACGCACGCACGCGCTGCGGTTACGGGCCGAATACACGAGATTGACCGGTGCCTCGTAGCCCGGCACGAGCCGGCGGTACGAGTTCGTCGTCGGCGCGCAGAACGCCAGCAGCGCCGGCGCGTGCGTGAGCAGCCCGGCGATGTAGTGCTTGGCCAGATCGCTCAGATGCGCGTACCCGTCCGGCCCGTACATCAGCGGATCGCCGTCCTTCCACAGCGACTGGTGCACGTGCATGCCCGACCCGTTCTCCTGGAAGATCGGCTTCGGCATGAACGTCGCGGTCTTGCCGGCGGCGCGGGCCTCGTTTTTGACCACGTACTTGTAGACCATCATCTGGTCGGCCATGCGCAGCAGCGGCTGGAAGCGCATGTCGATCTCGCCCTGCCCGCCCGAGGAGACCTCGTGGTGGTGGAACTCGCAGCGGATCCCGAGCGATTCCATCGTCGCGACCATCTCGCTGCGAAGGTTCGCGAGCGAGTCGGCCGGCGGAACCGGGAAGTACCCCTCCTTCTGGCGAAGCTTGTACGCCAGATTGGGCTTCGGGCTCACCGCACCGCCGGTGTTCCAAAAGCCCTCGCTGGAGTCGACCTCGTACGACGCCCGGTTCTCCACCTGCTCGTAGGCGATGTGGTCGAACACGAAGAACTCGGCCTCGGGTCCGAAGTAGGCAACGTCCGCGACGCCGGTGGCGACCAGGTGCTGCTCGGCCTTGCGGGCGACGAACCGCGGGTCGCGCGCGTACGGCTCGCCGAGCACGGGGTCCGCCACCGAGCAGATCAGCGACAGCGTCGAGCGGGTGTAGTACGGGTCGATGAAGGCGGTCGAGGAGTCGGGCATCAGGAGCATGTCGGACTCGTGGATCTCCTGAAAGCCGCGGATCGAGGAGCCGTCGAAACCGAGGCCGGACTCGAAGTCGCCGGCGTCCAGCGCGCCGATCGGCAGCGTCATGTGCTGCCACGTTCCGGGCAGGTCGACGAACTTGAGATCGACCATCTCGACGCCGCGCTCGGCGGCGAATTCCAGCACCTCCGCGGGGCTGGCGGCGCCAGCGGCCATCGCCGTCTGTTCGCTCTCTGTGATTGTCATGTGCATTTCGGTTTGGCTCCATTGATTGATTGATTACGAGGAATTTGCACGGTCATGCGGTTGTCGGTGTGGCGGGTGCTCCGGCTGGAACGGTGCCGGGGATCCCGTTGGGGTACCCGAGCGACGGGACGTCGGACGGGTACACCTCGTGGCCGTGCTCGGCGACGTCGCCGATCTCCATGTTCTTCTCGGACATCCGCAGCGGGATGAACAAACCGACCAGCTTCAGCAGGATGAACGTGATCGCTGCAGTCCAGCAGACCACGAACAGTGCCGCTAGGCACTGCCACTTCAGCAGCGTCGCGTTGCCGTGGATCAAGCCGGCGACCCCGCCGCTCGGGATCAGACCGTGCTTGCTGGTCTTGTAGTACAGCGCCATCTGTGGGTCGGCGAAGATGCCGACCAGGAGGCCGCCGGCGAGACCGGCGAACCCGTGGGTGTAGATCACGCCGAGCGTGTCGTCGACGTTCCGGAAGGGCCGGAGGCGGCTCAGGTAGTTGAGCGCGAAGTACACGATCGTCGAGGCGATGATCCCCATTGCGATCGCGCCCCAGCCGTTCACGTAGCCCGCCGCAGGCGTGATCGCGACCAGCCCGACGATCATGCCGTTGACCGTGCCGATCAGCGACGGCTTGCGGCCCGTGAGGTAGTCCCACATGATCCAGACGAGCAACGCGACCGCTGTACACAGGTTTGTGTTCAGTACCGCCGCCGCGGCCGACATGTTCGAGGCATAAGGGTCGCCACCGTTGAATCCGTTCCAGCCGAGCCACAGCAACCCGGCGCCGACCGCGACCATGGCTACGTTGTTCGGCGCGTCGATCTCGCGGTCACGTTGCAGTCGCGGTCCGATCACCGCCGCGGCTACGAATCCGGCAACGCCCGCGGAGAGGTGGATCACGTAACCGCCGGAGAAGTCGACCGCGCCGTGCTGGGCGAAGAAGCCGCCGCCCCACAGCAGGAACGCGTCAACCGCGTAGACGAACGTGATCCACAGCAGGCAGAACGGGATCCACGCCTTGAAGTTCACCCGCCCGAGAACCGACCCCAGCGCCAGGATCGGCGTGATCGCCGCGAACACGAACTGGAAATAGACGAGCGCGGATTTCGGGAACGCCATCGTCCCAATCAGCGGGATGTTGGCCTGATGCTGAAGCTCGGTGTGCGATAGCACCGGCCCGGGCTTCCCGATGAAGTTCCCGAAGAAACCGCCGTGCGAAATGCCGTGGAACGGTGAGCCGAAGCCCATCTTGAACGCCCACAGCACCCATACGACGAGCACTATCGAGAACGTTGCGAAGGTCAGCATCATGCTGTTGATCGACCAGCGCTTCTGCATCACACCGCCGTACAGGACCGCGAGGCCGGGCACGCTCATCAATCCGACGAGCGTTGCGGCGGTGAGCTGCCACGAGGTATCTCCCGCGTTCAGCCAACTGGGCGCTTCAACTGGCATTGTGTTCTTCTCCCATCTCTGTAGTTAGAGTGCGGCGCAAAGACACGGGGCTCTGCGGGCCGCGTCCGATGCGCTAAAGCTACGCATAAGCCGGCGCGTTGCCATTGGGCAGGTGCCTGATCTTGGGTCTTACTTACACATAGGCAAGAGCCAACAGCCGGCTCCGCGAGGGCGAGGAGCGCGCAGTAGGCTCGGAGCCACGTCGAGTCCGGTCCACGTCGTCCGGCCCGCCCAGTCAGACCATTGCGCCTGGCAGGCCTCGGGGCTTGCGTGTTGACTCGCGCCCGTGACGCTCGCGGGCGTTCGCAGCGCGGGAGGAGCGCCCGGTCCGATCCCTCCGATCATGTCCGCAAAGGGGTCGGCGAACCACATGTCGCCGTCGCGCCGCGGCGCGATCCCGTTCGGCGTGCTGCCCGGGTTCAGGCGGGCCGGCAACTTGGTGATCTGCCTCGACGGCGTGATCCGCCCGATCGACCCCCTGGAGGGGTCCGTGAACCAGAGGTTCCCGTCCGCCCCGGGCGCGACGCATTGCGGCCCAACCACAGTAGACATCGGTTTTGCGTGTCGTCGCCAGGTGCGGCGCTGGGCCATGTTGTTGAGCTGCGCGTTCATCGAGCCTCCGGGAGAGCCACTGATCGATGCGCCCCAAGCTAGGCGTAAGCCCGCCCACGCCATCGGGCAAGTGGCTCATCTTGGGCCTTAAGCGGCGTGCACGACCGCTCAGTTAGGAAGCTGGAACGATCGGATCATCGGCCATATGGCCGGGCCTCGATCCTGGTCCGATGCGGGACTCGTCACTTCGTCCGTTAGCCTTGAGTGTCGGGTTGACCAGGCCAAGAGACGAGATGGCAACCTTTTCCTTGCCGGCGGGCACGGTCACGCTCTTGATGTCTGATATTGACCGGTCAACCCGCTCGTGGGAAGCGCATCCGGACACGATGCGTCGCGCGGTGCCGCAGCATTCCAAGATCGTCGATGACGCGGTGGCCCGCCATGCCGGCCTGCGGCCGGTCGAGCAGGGTGAGGGCGACAGCATCGTCGCGGTCTTCAGTCGCGCCGCCGACGCGCTCGAGGCCGCGCTCGAGGCGCAGCGCCGGCTGGCCGCGCAGGCGCCGCCCGACGGGATCGGGCTGAGCATTCGGATCGCCTTGCACACGGCGGACGCGCAAATGCGCGATGAGGGCAACTACTTCGGGGTCGCCTTGAGCCGGTGTGCGCGGATCAGGGCGGCGGCGCGCGGCGGCCAGACACTGCTCTCGCGGGCGACGCATGACCTTGTCGTGGATCGGCTTCCGGCGGGGGTGACGCTCCTGGACTGCGGCACCCATCGCCTCCGTGATCTCGGACGCCCGGAGCAGATCTTCGCGCTCCTGCATCCGGACCTGCCCGCTCACCTCGAGCTGCGGTCTGGGGATGCGCTACCAAACAATCTTCCGACCCAGCTGACGAGCTTCGTCGGACGCGAGCGGGAGCTGGCGGAACTCCGCGGCGCGCTCGCGTCGACGCGACTGCTGACGTTGACCGGCGCGGGCGGGTCGGGAAAGACCCGGCTGGCGCTGCAGCTCGCGGCCGACCGGCTCAACGACTATCCGGATGGCGTGTGGTGGGTCGAGCTGGCGCCGCTGACCGATCCAGAGCTGATCGGGGACGCGCTGGTCGGGGCGCTCAGCGTGCGGGTGCTGCCCGGCGCGACGCCGCTTCAGTCGGTCTGCGCGGAGCTCGCTTCGAGATCCGCGCTGGTGGTGCTCGACAACTGCGAACACCTGCTGGAAGCGTCTGCGCAGGTTGCGGTCGCGTTGCTGGATGCTGGTCCCCACGTCCAGGTGCTCGCGACCAGCCGTGCACCGCTGGGGGTCGGTGGCGAGAGCGACTGGCGGGTCCCCGCGATGTCGCTGCCAGCGGCGCGGGCAGTCGGCTCCGATCGACGCCCTCGTCCAGTCCGATGCGGTCCAGCTCTTCATCCAGCGAGCCTCGAAGGTCCGCCCGAACTTTGCCATCACGAACGACAACGCACCGGCGGTCGCGCGAATCTGCGCTGATCTAGACGGGATCCCGCTGGCGATCGAGCTGGCCGCAGCCCGGATACGAGTGCTATCGGTGCAACAGATCAGTGCTGGACTCGCGGACCGCTTTCATTTGCTTACCGGTGGCGCGCGAAGCGCACTGCCGCGCCAGCAAGCGCTCCGCGCATCGGTCGATTGGAGCCATGAGCTGCTCTCAGTCGAAGAACGGGCGGTATTCCGTCGCCTCGGTGCGTTCGTGGGCGGGTGGACGCTGGACATGGCCGAGGAGGTGTGCGCGGATCAGGGGATCGAGCGCCACGCGATCCTCGATCTTGTCACGGCGCTCGTGGACAAGTCCCTAGTGCTCGCGGAGGAGCGCGGGCCGGCCGTCCGCTACGGGATGCTCGAGACGATCCGCCAGTACTCCGCAGAGCGATTGGCTGAGTCCACCGAGACTGACCGCATTCGCGACCGTCACCGCGACGCGCTGCTCGCGCTTGCCGAACGGGCAGCCCCTGAGCTCGAGACGAGCCGGCAGCCCTCGTGGCTGCCGATGCTCGACCTCGAGGCGGCTAACCTCGCGGCGGCGTTCGAACGCGCGCTCGAAACCGACCCGCGGCTGGCGCTTCGGCTCGGAATCGCGCTCACTTTCTATTGGAGGGTTCGCGCGCGTCAGAACGTCGCCGCGCGCTCGCTCCGTGCCGCGCTCGACAAGGCCGGCGAGCAACACCCGGAGCTGCGCTGCCGAGGTATGTGGGCGCGCGCGTATCTGCTGCAGTTCTCGTCGGCGCCAGGAGGTGTGGCGGTCGCGGCGCGCGCGTCGGTGGAGCTGGCCGAGGAGATCGGTGACCGGCGAACGGTCGGGAGGTCGCTGGCCTTATTGGGAGGGCTATACCGGTGGCGGGATCCCGCGGCGGCAAGACCCGGCCTCGAGCGATCGGTGCAACTCGCTCGGGAGACGGGGGACGAGTGGTGCCTGGCGTTCGCAACCCAAGAGCTGTCTGGCTCCTACCTGCTTCAAAGCCGGGATGACGACGCGCTCGAGGTGTTGGCGTGGGACGCAGCCATGCTCGAGCGCGTGCAGACGGAACTGATGATTCGCAGGTGGTATTGCCACGCCTGGGTCCACATGAACCGCGCCGAGCTGCCTGATTACTGGACCGTCGCCGAGCGTGCGCTGCAAGCGGTCCGCGAGCTCGGGGACACAACGCTCGAGGGCATGTTGCTGCAGATGGCCGCGTTCGTGGACATGTATGAGGGCCGTCCGCAGCTGGCGATCGAGAAGCTCGAGCCGATGCTCCGCAGGTTCCTCGAGAGCGGTGTTGGTTATGCGCTGCCGTTCATCCTGATGTCGCTGGCGCAGGCCGAGAGCCAGGTCGGCCGGCTCGAAGCGGCCCGGGCGCGGCTCGAACCACTGATCGAGTCGGGGCTGGACGGCGGCTACATCCTCTCTTACGCGCTCGGCGTCCTCGCCAATATCCTGCGCCTTCTCCAGGATCCGCGGGCGGACGCATGTGTCGCGCGGGCCCTGGACGTGGCCAGGCCGCTCGATTCGCCCGCCGCACTGTGGGGTCAAGCCCTCGCCGGCGCGAGGCTCGAACTCGACCGGGGAAATTGGACGGGCGCAGAGCGGTTGCTGCACGAGGCGCTCTCTCTGGCATCCAAGCGCACAGTTTGGCTCGCACTTCCTGACCTACTCGACGGCATTGCCGAGGTCGCTGGCGGGCTTCGCAGCCACGAGGAGGCGGCAAGGCTGATCGGCGCCATCGACGTAGCCCGTGAGCGGCTCGGACTCCCCGTTTTCGCGACCGAACGTCCACGTCGTGAAATGCTGATCGCGCAGACCCGGGACGCGCTCGGTGCCGATCCCTACGAGCGTGCACATGCTGCAGGCGGCACGATGGACCTCTCGGAGACGGTCGCCTACGTTCGCCGAGCACGCGGGGCGCGCAAGCGCCCGCCGGGCGGGTGGGAGTCGCTGACCCCGACCGAGCTGCGAGTCGTCGAGCTCGCGTCCGAAGGTCTTACGAACGCTGCGATCGCCAAGCGGATGTTCATCTCGGCCGCGACGGTCAAAGTCCACCTCGCGCACGTGTACGGGAAGCTCGACGTACCCAACCGTGCGGCGCTGGCGACGGTCGCAGCGAAGCATGCCCCCCTGGCCTAGTTGTTGGTTGTCACATCGGCGTTGCGACGATCGTTCGTGAGATAGCGCTGATCGCCCGGAATAACGGCCCGTAGCGCTGTCGGGTGATCTAGGTATGCGCGAACCCGATGTGGGCGGGTCCGAGGCCCAGGTAGCGCGCCGCTGCGGCCGCTGCGGCGCGGTTGGGAACCGAGAGCTTCGACAGGATGCGTGAGACGTGCACGCTTGCGGTCTTGCCGCTGATGAACAGCTCGGCACCGATCTCGCGGTTGGTCAGTCCGCCCGCCACTAGGCCTAGAACCTCGATTTCGCGAGGCGTGAGGTCAAGCCGCTCCAAGACGGCATCCGGCGCCGGGTCGCGAGAGAGTTCCCGTCCGAGATCGATGCGCGCACGCCGGGCGAGCCCCTCGATCTCCGCGCGCAACGGGCGAGCGCCGAGTTGGTCGACTACCGCGTGGGCGTCACGGACGAGCTCTTCCGCAGCCCCGCGATCGCTTCCCGACGCGAGTAGCGCCTCCGCTTCTCGCCAGCCGGCGTAGGCGGCGTGATAGGGGTCGTGGCAGAGTTCCCATTGACGCCGAGCGCGAGCCCACAGTGCAGCGTCGCCCACGCCCCCGATCCGGGATGCGTGAGCCGCGCAGACAGCACGGCTTGCACGGACGATGGGCGGGATCGCGCCGCTCATCCGCGCGATCAGCCCGTCGATCCGCTCGAGCAGCCTCTCCGCGGTGGCCATCTGCTGCATCAAGATCTCCTCGTCGGCGGGGGAGCGAGCGGCGAGGTCGGCACAGGCACGTGCGCCGACCTCATACAGCCGCGCCGTGAGGAACACGTGCTCACGCTCGCCGACCCGATCCAGACACTCCGACACGAGTTCGGCCGCCGCCTCCGGCCGGCCCGCCCACAGTTCGAGCGACGCCCGAGCCGCCGCGGCTGGCCCGCGCGTCATCGATGCGCGCGAGCGGCGGAGCTGCGCGTCGGCCCGATCGAGCGCTCGGGCCGCGGCATCGAATTGCCCGAGCTCCGCGCGCAGGTACCCGAGTGATCTGTATGCCATGCCTGCACTCACCCCGGTGGGAGAGCGATCGATCACGTCCTCAACTAGCTCCTCGGCTTCGCGCCAGCGCCCGAGCTGGAGCAAGCGATCGGCCACCTCGGCACGAAGAACATCGCCCCACTGGCGCTCAACTCCGAACTCGCGTGCTGAGGCGATTCCTTCTCGCGCCATCGCGATCGAGTCCTCGACGCGACCCTCCTCGTCGAGTGCAGCACTGCCGTTGATGTAGCTGCGGTGTATCTCGTCCGTGAGGCCGAGGCGACCGGCGACCGTGAGCGCCTGTCTTGCCGCCTCAACCGCCCGGCCGGTCTCACCGACCGCACTGAGATTGCCGGACATCGTGTTGAGCACGTGCGCCTCGACCGCCTCGGCCCCCACCGTGCGAGCGACAGCGAGCGCCTCTTCGCAGCGCGAGTTCGATTCCGCGGTGCGGTCGCAAAGCATCAGCGCCTGCCCCTCCGCGGCCAGTACCAGCGCGAGCGCTTCGGACGGCGGGTCGTGGGGCATGAGCTCCACGGCCCGGCGATACACCGGCAGCGCTTCCTCGTCACGGCCCGCCATCCATAGGTACCGGCCCAGACGCTCGTACACAAGAGCCGCCCCAGTCGGATCGTCGTACTCGTCGATTCGCCCTAGGAGATCACGCGCTAGCGTGATCGCCCGCTCTTCCTCGCCCGTCATCAACGCCAAGTCAGCAGTACGTCGCATCACCTCGAGCCGCTCGATAGGAAGCTCGCCGGGCGCCGGACCCACTCGGTCCCAAATCTCAAGCGCCCGCTCGTAATGCGCGAACGCCTCGCCGACCGCGTAAACACGTTCAGCCGCAGCCCCAGCGCTTACGAGCGCGGCAAGCGCCGCCGGCAGTTCCCCCGCTGCATACCAGTGATGCGCAAGCTGTGCCGGCCCGGCGGCCTTCGCTCCGGCCAACTCGGGATGCGCAGCCAACGTCTCAGCGAGCCGCAGGTGCAGATTGCGCCGCTCGACGGGCAACAGATCGGAGTAGATCGCTTCTCTCAGCAACGCATGGCGAAACGAATACCCCGGCATCGAGGAGTCGGGAGCGAGCAGGTAGCTCTCGACCGCGTCGCGCAAAGCCCGGTTGAGGTCGTCCTCGGACAGCTCGGCGACTGCGGCCAGAAGTCCGTGATCGACCGTCGGCCCGGCGACCGTGGCGATCCGCAGCACGTCGTGGACAACCGTCGACTGCCCCTCAACGCGCGCCAGCATCGTGTCGCGAAGAGAATCGGGCAGCGGCTCGCCGGGCTCGGAAGCGGACGCCAGCAGCTCCTCCGTGAAAAACGGGTTGCCTTCGGACCGCTCGAGCAGCCGGTCGACGAGCGGCCCTGGCGGCGGCTCATCGAGGATCGCCGCGACCTGTTCGCGGACCTCCGCCCGCGTGAACGGCGACAACTCGACCCTAACCGCCCTCCCGCTTCGCTCCAGCTCCAGTACGCAATGACGCAGGGGATGGCCGCGGCGCAGCTCATCGCTGCGGTAGGTGATGATCAGCGCGATCGGCTCGCGCCGGGCCGCGCGGATCAGGAACGAGAAGAAGTCGCACGTCGATCGATCGGCCCACTGAAAGTCCTCCACAACGAGCATCAGCGGTCGCACTCGTGCGGTGGAGGCAAGCACCGCCAGCAACTGCTCGAACAAACACGCCTGCGATCCCTCCCGCACCAATGAGCTCGCCACACCACAATCGCCGGACGCCAGCTCGGGCAGCAGGACCGAAAGCTCCTCGCCCACCGAGCCGAGCATCGCCTCGAGCTCGCTCCCTTCCCGCTGGGCCACGAGTGAGCGCAGGGCGCCAACCACCGGTGCGTAAGGAAGCTCCCCGTCACCGAGCGGCAGACACTCCCCGATCACGACCGTCATCCCGTCGCGCTCAGCGCCTCCCGCGACCTCCGAGATCAGCCGGCTCTTCCCGATACCCGCCTCCCCGCCGACGAACACCACCGAGCCCTGCCCCTCGCGCGTCCGCGCCAGTGCCGCGTCGAGCGCCACGCGCTCCTTGCGACGATCAACGAACCGTGGGCTCGAGACGCGTCCGACAGTCCGGATTAGTTTCCCCGCATCGTCCAGCGCCTCTGCGCGGTCAACCTGCGGGCTAAAGCTCAACATCGGGCACCTTGAGCGACGCGGCGCAAGCACGAGCAAACTTCATTTGAACTCCTTTTGGGATCGGAACGAGGCCCCACGACGGGAGGTGATAGTCGCCGTGAGGTGCCCGCATCTCGCTTATGACGCCATTCGCGCCACCGCGATTCCATCCCCGTCGAAAATGCGTTTCCTGATCCGTCGACGTGGCAGGAATGATGCGCTGCACCTGTGCCGTCATCATGCTGTCCGGCCCGTTTGCGGCTCTAACTGAGTCAGTCGGGGCGCCCGTTCAGGGCCGCCAGCGTTTGAAGCGGGCGAGACCACAGTGCGGCTGTATGTCGGAGCAAAGGACCCCACGTCCGGCCACGGTACGCGAAGACTGTCTCGACTACATCAGCCGATCGGCCTATATCGCGCCAACGCTCGGTCGTAGCCCGCGCTCTCAGGGGCGTTGGCCTCGCAAGGCTGCCTCTAAGGCGCCGCTAGTGCCGGTAAGACGAAGAATGGGCGATCTACCGATGTTCGGATCCCCGCGCGGGACCTATCACCTTTCAAGACGATGGCGCAGGACACAATCGCATTCTTGGAAACCGTCGTTGGCCGGGCGAGCACCTGCTCGGGTCCAGCGACGGCGCGGTTGCAGCCCGGCTCGTCGCGTTGCGACGTCCGGACTTGATCGACCGCCTCGTGCTGGTCGCCGGCCCGTTTCACTTCAACGGTTGGCCTGCGCATGTGATCGATCCCAATAACAACCCGCCAGAATTCCTGGCGCAGCTGTACGCGGAGGTCTCACCCGACGGCCGGATCACTATCAGGTCATCGTGAGCAAACTCGCCCGGATGCACCTCGATGAGCCGACGCAGACGGCGGATGACCTACACCGGGTCGAAGCCAGGACGCTCGTCATGGTCGGCGATGACGACGAGGTCCGACTCGCGCACGCCATCGCGATGTAGCGCGGTATCCGCGACGCCGAACTGATGGTCGTGCCGGGCACATCGCATGGGCTGCTCGTGGAAAGGTCCGACGTGTGTAACGACGTCATTCTCACTTTCCTCACCACGGGTCCGGTCCCCACCATCGCGCGAATCCGTCGCCCCACATAAGACCCAAGATGGGGCAGCTGCCCGATGGCAGCGGGCCTGCTTACGCGTAGCTTCCTCGCATCGACCAACGGATCTCAGGAGCCTCGATGAACCCCCATCTCAACTACATGATCGCCCGGCACCGCCGCGCCGAGCTACAGCACGCCGGCGCACAAGCGCGCCTCGCGGCCGAGGCGTACGCAGGGCGACGCAAATCGCACGACCCCGATCCGATCGTTCGGGCGAGCGCCCACCCCGCGCAAACAAGTGCCCACGGCATCACGACGCTCGAGATCGAGCCGGCGATTCGGAGCAAGCGATGAGAAGGCACGTGGTGATCGTCGGTGCCGGCTTCGCGGGCCTGGAGTTGGCCACGCGGCTGTCGGACACTCTCGGAGACGCGATTCGCGTCACTCTCGTAGACAGGAACGACTCGTTCTACTTCGGGTTCTCCAAGCTGGATGTGCTCCTCGGTCGGCACGCGCCGGAGGACGTGCTTCTGCACTACCGCGACATTGCCAAGGAGGGGGTCGAGTTCCGCCAGGAGACCGTTTGGGGGATCGATCCGGTACGGCGGCGCGTGATCACCGACCAACGCACGTACGACGCCGACTTCCTCGCGGTCGCGCTGGGAGCCGACTACGACATGGCCGCCACGCCAGGATTCCGTGAGGGCGGGTTCGAGTACTACACGCTCGCCGGAGCCGAACGTCTGCGCGAGGCGCTGGCCGAATTCACGGAAGGGACGGTCGTGATCGGAGTGCTCGGACACCCATTCAAATGCCCGCCCGCTCCCTTCGAGGGGGCGTTCCTGCTGGACGATCTCTTTGTGAGACGGGGAGTCAGGGACGCCGTGGATATCCGAATGACGTTCCCGATGGTTGCGCCCGTTCCCGTTACGAAGGAGGTCTCGCAGATGTTCTTGTCGGGGCTCGACGAGCGCGGGATCCAGTATTCGCCCAAGGAGTTGGTGGTGGGGCTGGACGGTCCCGGCCGGACCGCTTATCTCCTGAGCGGCAGGAGCGTGCCGTACGACTTGTTCATCGGGATCCCTGTGCATCGGGTTCCGGACGTGGTCGCTCGTTCCAGGCTTGTGGTTGACGGCTGGGTACCCGTCGATCAGACGAACCTCGCGACTCGCTACCCCGGGGTGTACGCCCTCGGCGATGTCGCCAGCGGAGGCCGTACGGTCGCCAAGGCCGGAGTGTTTGCTGAGGCCGCCGCACGGATCGTCGCCGCCGACATCGCCGCACTCGTCGGCGACACGGAGCCCCCGCCACCCTACGAGGGCGACGGCACCTGCTACGTCGAGTTCGGCGACGGCCTCGTGGGAAAGATCGAGGCCAACTTCCTCGGCGGGCCGGCGGCAACCGCCCGCATCATGGCGCCATCGCGCGAGCTCGCCGCCGAAAAGAAGACGTTCGGCGCCACCCGACGACGCAGTTGGTTCGATCGCAGCTCGTCGACCGGGGATCAGACAACGCTCGCATCGGTCACGAGGTAGGGAGTAACGGTGAAGCGCATGAGAGTTGAACTGAGCGGGCAGGGGCGTCGTCGCCATTTGTCTCCCCAGTGGAAGGTGTTGCTGGTCTCCTCCCTCGCGGTGTTCATGGTGTTCCTCGACGTCACGATCGTGAACATTGCGTTTCCAGCGATCCGGCGCACGTTCGCGGGCACCTCGCTCTCGGATCTGAGCTGGGTGCTGAATGCCTACAACGTGATAGTGGCGGCGCTGCTGGTTCCTGCCGGGCGGATTGCCGATCGCGTCGGCCGGCGGCGTGTCTTCTTTGTCGGCTCGGCGCTGTTTCTCCTCGGGTCGGCAATGGCAGGCTCGGCGTCAAGCGCAGCGATGCTGATCGCGGCGCGCGTCGTCCAGGCCGTCGGCGGAGCTGCACTGATCCCGGCGTCGCTCGGGCTCGTGTTAGCCGAATTCCCGGCAGAGAAGCGCGCGACGGCGACGAGCGTCTGGGCGGCAGTCGGCGCCGTTGCTGCGGCAACCGGTCCGTCGCTTGGAGGGGTGCTCGTCCAATCGACTAGCTGGCGATGGGCGTTCTTCGTCAACCTCTTGATCGCGATCGCGATGCTGCCCGCGCTGCGCGTGCTGCGCGAGTCCCGTGACTCCGGTTGTGCCGGGATGCCGGATCTGGTCGGGGCGGCGATGCTGATCGTGGCGGTGGGAGCGCTTGCGCTCGGGATCGTGAAGGCACCCGACTGGGGTTGGACCAGCGACCGGGTGCTGGCGGCCTGGTCGATCGCGGCCGCGTTCGCGGCCGTCTTCGTCGCTCGATCGGCTCGCCATCCAGCCCCGGTGCTCGAGCCGGCGATCCTGCGGATACGAACGTTCAGCACAGCAAACGCGGCGTTCTTCCTGTTCTCGATCGGCTTCTACGCGCTGCTGCTCGGGAACATCCTGTTCCTGACCCAGGTATGGCGCTACTCGCTGCTGGAGGCGGGATTCGCCGTCACGCCCGCGGCGCTGATGGCCGCGATCGCGGCCGCGGCCGGAGGACGGCTGGTCGAGCGGTTCGGCTCCCGCCAGGTGGCCGTGCCGGCGCTGATGCTGTTCTGCGGCGCGTGCCTCGCCTACCACGGCGCCGGGGCGCGACCGGACTACCTCGGTCACTGGCTGCCTGCGCAGCTCATTTCGGGCAGCGCGGTCGGGTTGACATTCGCGGGACTGACCAGCGCCTCCGTCGCTGACCTGCCGCTGAGCAGGCTGGCCACCGGGACCGCTGTCTCCAGCTGCTTTCGCCAGATCGGCGCTGTGGTCGGCATCGCGGGTCTCGTCGCGGTGCTCGGCACATCGGCAACGCGGACGCCGCTAGCTGCATTTGAGCGCGCCTGGATCTTGATGGCCTGCACCGCCCTGGGCGCGGCGCTGCTGGCGTCCGGGCTACCCGCACGACGACGCGGCGATCAATCCGAACTCGCGCGGCGCCGCCGAGCGCGACGAGCCGAGATCGACAGGCGTCGCACGCAACGAGATGTGGTTGCACGGCCACCGGCTCGTGTACCGGGTCGCCGGCACCGGCCCAGCGCTCCTGTTGGTCCACGGCCTGTTTGAGGACGCGCTCACCTGGCGCCGGGTGATTCGCCGTCTGGCCCGCACCCACACCGTGATCGCGCCCGACCTGTTCGGGCACGGCGAGTCCGACGCTCCTTCCGGCATTGATTACTACTCGCCGAGCGGCCACGCGGGAACGCTTCGCGACCTGCTCGATGTGCTCGGACACGACCAGGTGACGATCGTCGGCCACTCACTCGGCGGCGGCATCGCCCTGTCGTTCGCGTACAACTATCCCGAGCGGGTCCACCGAATGGCGCTGATCTCCAGCGGCGGGCTCGGGCGAGAGGTCCACCCGCTGCTCCGCGCGCTGTCCCTACCGGGAGCAAGCCCCGCGCTCCGGCTCCTGACGATGCGGCCGACGCTCGGTCTTCTCGCCGCGTTGGCTCGTCTCGCCAAGAGGGCCCGCGCGCGCACGGCCGCCCGGAAAGTCTGGGCGCTGCAACTGATGCTCACAAAGGCGGGCGGCCGCGAACGACGAACGGCGCTGCTCACAACCGTCCGGGCCGTGATCGGGCACCGCGGGCAACGCGCGTGCGTGCTTGACCGGATGCACCTCCTACGACGGGTCCCGACGCTCGTTCTTTGGGGAACGCGCGATCGCATGATCCCCGCGCATCACGCGTCGGCGGCCCTCGCATCAAACCCCGCCGCCGAACTCGCGCTGCTCGACGGCACCGGTCACCTGCCACACCTAACCCGAGCCGATGTCGTCGCCGAGCGCCTGAGCTCCTTCATCAACGATGGTCCGGCTCGCGCACCCATTGTGGCCGACAACCGCGTCGCCGGTTCGATCTCTGCTCCCCAGTCGGCCGGGCTGCCCGTGTGCGCTCCCGAGGCGTCGATCTACGGCCACACCGGCCTGAACTGTCACTCACCGATGGCTCCTCTTGTGTTGCTCAAGGCCGCGGAAGACTGCGACGTCGTGGTGCCCAAGCGCGCGGACTGGCGCGAGCGGGTCACGGCGCGGTTGCGCGCGAACCGGCTCGACACCGAACTCGCGCGCGGCGCCGCGCCGACCCGCGCCGCGCTGGCCCTGCGCGCCCAGGACCTCGGCGAGCGTCGGACCCGACAGCGGCTAGGCCGCAGTGTCCGCCGAATCCTCGACGACGCGCGCACCGCCCGTCCGCTTTCGATCGCGCGGGTGCCGACCCAGCGGCGCGAGGTCCTCGCGGCCGCCTGGGAGCTCGACCGGATCGCCGAAACGCTGCTCACCCCTGGTCCGGTCGCCGCGAGCGGCGTCGCCCAGGTACGCCTGCTGCTGATCGATGGCGCCGGGCCGCTCTACTCCCGAGACACTCCCGGCGCGCTGCGCACGGCAGCCACCCGCGCGCTCGATGCCCTCGAGCCCGCTTTTCGCTGGTGACCCGGGTCGCGCGACCCGCTCTAACGGCTCTCGGAACCGGGCGCGTGGACGAGTGCCGCTAACTGCCCCCCAGCTGGCCCTCGTGCGCGGCGGCCGCCGCAACGCGCCGCTAGCACGGCTTGGGACGACTTGGGCGAGCCCGTCGTCGGGCGGCGGAGACGCGGCGTGGCGACGTTGTGGAAATCATCTTCCGGGGAAACGATTCGACGGGCTCGACGAGACGCCTGCCCGGTCAATAAGACGGACGGGATGGACCGCTTGCTGCCTCGCGCGAGTCAGGCGATCGACAAAGCGCCTCGCGGCCGCCGCGTCGGCGCCGGTGGCGTACCCAAGTTCGTGCCAGGACAGAACTCCGAGCCGATCGGCAACGACGGCCGAATCACCGACGATGCAGAGCGTCTCGCGATTGGCGATGCGCTGCGGAAACCGAGCATCTCGCTGATGACCGCTTGGCGTTCCCGATCTGGCACCTCCGCCTCGATGCACAAAGTTGTCCAAAGCTCAATAACATCTCGGCAACAACCGGAGGAAGGAGACGGACTTGGCTTGGGAGACGGAGCCCGGCCCGGGTAGCCGCGGGCGGCAGCACAATGGAGAACCCGAGCCGCCGGCCGCGGAGGACGAACGATTGCTCGACCACCACATCGAGGAGATACTCAGCACGCTCAGCCACGCGGCCCGGACGCGCGAGACCGGTCTAAACGGCGACACGCAGTCGGTGGACTAGCCGATCGCGACGCGGACCAGACGTCCGGCCGGGACGTGCCGCTGCTTTGTCCCCTGAAGGACTTGCTGCTCTCGAGAATGTCATCTGTTACTACGCGTCGGGGGGCCATTGCTGTTGGAGAAGCCACCAGGCGGTCTCATCGGTGCGTAGCGTACGATCGTCTCGGCACGCTGCTCGACGGTCGATGTGCCTCGTGGGTGTTGAAATCGGTCCCGGTGTAGCCGGGCTCGACAGCTAGCAGCGGCTAGCACCCGTCCCGGGCCGGCTGCTCCTCGCGCGGGATCCCGGAAGTCTCCTCGCCAGGCGCGAACTCAGTGCTGCAGATCGTCCGTGCCGGCAGCATATGGGCTCCTCGATTTGGCGCCTGCCCCCCCAAGGAAAGCAGGCGTCGCGTCGTGCGTTTGGCGGCGAATACGAGGTGCGCGGCCGACGGACGCTCGAGACCACATAGGTCATTCTGGTAGGTGCCTCGACCGCCGCCGGGAGAGGGCCACGAGACCGTGCCCGTGTCGAGGGCCAAAAGCGGACTGGCCCGTCCCGGCGGTGGTGAGGTGCCGATAAGCGGCAACAGGACGTAGCCCCGTTGAGGGCCTTGTCTATGGGTTCCGCACGGTGCCTCCTGGTCGGGGCGCTGTGAAGTGACCTGACCTATGAGGAGTACTGATATGAGTTATTACGTCGGCGTTGATTGGGCGGCGGACAAGCACGACGTGTGCGCGCGTGCGACGAGACGGGCGAGGAGCTGCTGGCGGCCACGTTCGCGCACGATGAGCGGGGGTGCAGGCGCTGTGCCGCACGCTGCTGCGGCTGAAGGTTGAGCTGGTCGCGATCGAGCGGCCGGACGGGCTGCTGGTCGAGCGGCTGCTGGACGTGATGGTGATAGCGGCGCTGGCTCTGTCTCGACCGCCGCCGAAGCTTCGCTTCTCGGCGTCGATCGCTTCTTGAGGTCAATCGCCGCACGGTCGCACGGCGGCCCCAGCGGATGCTGATGCGCCGGGGGCATCGACCGGGGCGCGACGGTTGCGCGGGGCGAGCGAAAGCGAGAGGCTCCACCTAACACCAACAGACCGGGGAGGTCAACATGAGCAGCACTGGCGTGGGCACCGATACCGCGACGGAGATCGCGGAGGTGGGGACCGTTGACATGAAGCTCGAGGTGGTGACGCTGGCCGTCTCCGATGTCGACCGGGCGAAGGCCTTCTACCAGAGCCTAGGGTGGCGGCTGGACGCCGACATCGTCGTGGGCGAGAACTTCCGGGTGGTCCAGGTGACGCCTCCGCACTCGGCCTGCTCGGTCTCGTTCGGCAAGGGCGTCACCACGGCCGAACCCGGCTCCGCTCAGCGTTTGATCCTGGCCGTCGACGACATCGATGCCGCGCGTGAGGACCTCGTCCGCCGTGGCGCTGACGTCAGCGGGGTATTCCACCTCGATGGGGGACCTGTCCCGGGACCAGATCCGGAGGGACGCTCCTACCAGACCTACGCGTCGTTCAGCGATCCCGATGGCAACGCCTGGCTGCTCCAGGAGATCAAGACGCGGCTCCCCGGCCGGGAATGGGAGGACTGACGATGGACGTCGCTGCCCTGGCGGAGCTGCTTCATGAAACGTCGGTGCGTCACGGCTCGTTCGAGGCGGTCGCCCCGCCGCACGACTGGTGGGACTGGTATGCGGCGTACATGGACGCGCGCGAGCGCGGGGACACCCCGGACGAGGCCTCCGCGGCTGCCGGGCGCTACATGGCCGACGTGAAGCACGTCGTCCCTGCTGCGTCCCCGGCAACCTAGAGGCGTTGCGAGCGTCGTTCGCGGCCAGATGGGGATCGCCGGCAGAGACCGTTCCGCGACCGGCCACGTATACCGTCCCAGCACGGGTCGGTCCCGGCAACTGCGCACCGGCGGTTCACCGCTGTCAGCGTCGGCGCGTTGTGTCTTGGCCGTGGCTTCGATGGCAGAGCCCGTTCGACTAAATGAATCGACGAAAGTGGACTCGCGTCGCGCGGTGGATTCCAATGCGGCATGCAGCGCGGCACCGCGAGCGTCGGACGAGCGGTCAAGAGGGGCCCGTTGCATCCTGTATCCACACCGGGCATGATTTCGTTCTGTGGTGCCATCCACTGAGACCGAGGCGAACAAGGCGAACATTCGGAGATACGTGGATGAGGCGCTCAACCGTGGGATCCTCGACGTCATCGACGAGACGCGTGGCGAGTTGGCCGAACACGCGAAGGAGAAAGTCCTGGCGTGGAGGAATGCGTTCCCCGACTTTCACACAACGATCGAGACACTCGTCGCAGAAGACGACTGGGTCGCATACAACGTGCGGCACCAGGGGACGCATCGAGGGGAGTTCGAGGGCGTCGCCCCGACCGGCAAGCACGTCGAGTTCCGGACGATGGTCTTCAACCGCTTCGCGGATGGAATCGTCGTGGAGAACTGGGGATTGCACGACCACGCAAGTGTCCTGGAGCAACTCCGCGCCGATTAGCGATCGCGGCGGTTTGGCCGCGTCGGCGTTGCCTGGCCCTTGCGGGCCTGCGGCCTTCAGCTTCTACCCGTGCGCGATCGCTTGCCAGGACTGTGGCCAGGAAATGTCCCTGGCGCGACGCGCCAACCCATGCGCAACCGTAACGGAGTACCGCGCACAGCACTCCGGCCCGCTGCCGGAATCCCGAGGAGGCACACCATGACCAGCATCCCTAGCGGCCAATCCACCGATGGAGTCCCCACCTACACGATAGGCGGAGATCCCGACGGGAGGTTCGCCGACTACTACCCGGCCTGGCTGGGCAACCTGGCCGACGACGTCACCATCGAGGGCTCGCTATTGGACGGCGCGGCCCTAGGCCCGGAGGGCGTTCGGACAATCGTGGGCGCCATCCGCGCGCTGTACGAGCACCAGCAGTTCAACTTCGCCGGCTCCTACGGTGAGAACGGCTGGCTCGAGGACTACACAGCTCAGGTCCGCGGCGAACCGATTGGCTGTGCCGTCCTCGTGACCATGAACGCCACCGGGCAGACCCAGCACGTCGCCGCGAACTACCGGCCACGCAGTTCGCTGCTGCTCCTGTCCCGCCTGGTGGGCGAGAAGCTCGCTGACACCCCCTATGCCAAGTACTTCCTCGCCCGCGAGGACTGAGACAGCCGTCCTAATCAAATCAGCAGCCAGCGACCCCTGGCCAAGCGCTGACATCCCCGGCGGGCTGATGAGGGCACGAGGGGAAGACGACGACGCCGGCGCAACCCCTAGCGTCCCAAGCAACCTAAGCCGGCTAGCGACGCTCGTGCGTTAGATGAAAACCAGGATCCCGCGCCGCCGACGGTGGGCCGATGCCAAGCCTCCCTCCCTCCCTCTCGTCCAACTCGGAAGCGGGCCTCTGTTAGCTGGTGTGCGACGAACCGACTAGCGAGCTAGCGCCGCGATGCTCGATGACTGGCTGCTGCTCCGCCTCGCGAACGAGAAGCCGCGCGGCCGCCACCCGCGATCACTGCTGAAGATCGTCGAGGGTGTTGCACAGTGTCTGACGGCGTCGGCACCCGAGCCGAGTTTCTGGCGATGCTCGCCGATCCGCGCGACGCTCTCGGCATCAAGCGGTGGCTCGGACGAACGCGAGCGTGCCCCGTGCTGTCCTGAGTCCTGGGCGAACGTCGTCGACGCCGAGCGCGCGCTGTGCGCGCGGCCGGTCTACTGCTCAAATGCCTGCAAGCAACGTGCTGACCGCAAGCGGCGCTACGGCAAATGAGCTACGCGTTACGAGTTTGCCGGAACGCGTAGTCATTGTGGCGTCTTAACGACCAGCGCTGTCGGGGGTGGCGACCGCCCCCCGTTCCGTGGACACGCTTTGAGTTGAGAGTGACAACGGTAGGACAGGGTCCGGAACAGAAGGATGACGATAGCGTCGGCTGGGGACGGCGTTCGGGGGAGCGCGCGCGGGTTCGCGGCGCAGCGAGCCCCGAGGGGCGAGCGGAGCTGCGTGCCCGCCCGGGGCGCGGCGCGCCGTTCGAGACCCCCCGGCGTCTAGTCGGCCGCGCCGGCGACGACCGTGAGGTGATGCTCTTGCTGACCTCGTCCGGGAAGCGGTACCCGGGCTGGAGTGCAACCGGCGGCGGTTGTAGAACTCCTCGATGTACTGGAAGACCGAGCTGCGCGCTTGCTCGAGGGTGGCGAACGTGCGCCGGCGCAGCGCTCCTTCTCCAGCGACGCGAAGAAGCTTTCCTTCGCCGCGTTGTCGTGCGGGCTTGCCTTTGCGGCTGTTGGACTGCGTGATCCCGTGCGCGCGGCACGCGGAGCCGAACGTCACCGCGGTGTACTGGCCTAGGCTCAACCGGTCGTCGCAACGAGGGTGTTATTGAAGTGATCGTAACGCCGGGGGTCTCGCCCCGACGTCCTTGGTCGCTTGCCGTGTCGGTGCGAGGGCTGTGAGAGCGCGTGAGCTTCGCGGAGCCGAGCCCGTAGGGCGAGGCGAGGTGTGCTGGGCACGGACGTTGAGATCGGAGGTGTAAGTCCTGACCTGGAGCCCTGACAGGGGGAATCCAACATCGAAGAGGCAAGGGCGCGGCCCGGAATTGACCGGGCGGTCTCCAGTGCGGCTGGTTGCGCTGCGGGGCTTCCGTGAGGGCGGGTCTGAAAGAGGCCATAGGTGTGTCGTGGTGGCGAACGAAAGTGAAGCGCCGTAAGGCGTTCCTTGGTGGGCGAGCCGGCCCGCAGCGGCGATGCCCGATTCCTGTCGTTGCCGAGGGCGTAGTGGCGACGCGATCACGGCGAAATCTCAGCGTTTCACCCCAGGAGATCTGCTGGGTTCCGGCCAGGTGTTGGCCGGTAGGCCGGAGAACGAAAGGACGACGGCCGATGGCCCAGCAGAAGTCCGAGGACCGAGTAGTACCGGAAGGCGGGGTAATGCCCGCTGAGCGTGCCGGGTCGAGTCCCGGCGGGCAAGGGAAGGCGGTCCCGGTCGAAGAAACGGCGGTGCAGCTCTGCCTGCCGATCGCGACAGCAGAAAACCCGAAAGGGGCCACCCGCAGGAGAACCCGGGACCGGCTGGGGGAGATCCGGGCGGGAGCGCCGAAGGCGATCGTCAAGACGGAGACGGCAGCGCCGGCGACGATGGAGGAGGTTGCGTATCGATTGACGGGTGCGTTGTTGAAGGTGGCGTCGAACAAGGGCGCTCCCGGTCCGGACGGGCAGACGATCGAGGCGCTGCTTGAGCAGTGGCCGGTCGTGCTGCCCAGGCTGCAGGCCGACCTGCTGGCAGGGGACGTATCGGCCCGGCGAGATCCGCCGGGCGTACATTCCCAAGGCGGGAGGCGGGCAGCGCGGGTTGGGGATTCCCGACGTGGTCGACAGGGTGGTCTGTGAGGCCGTGCGGCAGGTGCTCGAACCGCTGTGGGAGCCGACGTTCCATCCCTCGAGCCACGGGTTCAGACCTGGCCGAAGTTGCCACACGGCGATCGCCGAGGCCAAGCGGCATCTCGAGGACGGCTACGAGTGGTGCGTGGATCTTGATCTGGAGAAGTTCTTCGATCTCGTCTGCCACCAGCGGCTGACCGCCAAGCTCGCGCAGCGAGTCGAGCGATCGGCGGCTGCTCGTGCTGATCGGACGGATGCTGAAGGCCAAGGTGGTGCTGCCGGACGGTGTTGTGATCGCACAGCGAGCAGGGCGTTCCGCAAGGCTCGCCGCTGTCGCCGTTGCTGTCGAACATCGTGCTGGACGAGCTCGACCGAGAGCTCGCCCGGCGTGGTCACCGGTTCGTTCGCTATGCGGATGACGCCAAGGTCTACGTGCGCAGCGAACGGGCGGGGCAGCGGGTGATGGCCAGCCTGACCGAGTTCATCGAAGGGCGCCTGCGCCTGAAGGTGAACCAGGCCAAGTCGGCTGTCGCCCGTCCCGAGGATCGCCACTTCCTCGGCTTCCGGCTGCGATTAGACCCGCAGACCGGGACCGTGGAGGTGCTGCTGTCAGAGCGCACCAAGCGCAACGCGATGGAGCGCGATCCGGCAGCTCACGCCGCGGAACTGGGGAGGCACGCTCGTAGCGTGCATCGCCCGGATCAACGCGTGGCTGCGCGGCTGGCACGGGTTCTTCGGGATCGCCTCGGCTCGAGGAGATGCAGATGATGCGCAAGCTCGACGCCCATCATCCGGCGTCGGTTGCGCGCGATCCTGCTGCGCCACTGGAAACGCAAACGAACGATCGCACGCAACCTCGTCAAGCTGGGCGTCCCGCGGCGGTCGGCGTGGCGGCAGGTCTATCAGGGCCGCAGGTCCTGTGGGCGCTGAGCCACATCCCGGCAGTCGACCACGGGCTGCAACCGCGCGTTCTTTCGCGAACGCGGGCTCGTGGCCGCTGGTCGAGACTGCACCGCCGCGCGCACCAGCACATCGTCGCCCCCGACCCGCCACAACTGGCGCTATGGGGATGACTTCGAGGTCGCAAACCGGCCGGCGGCGGGGTTCATAACCCGCCGTCCCGAAGAGCCGTATACGAACAGCGTACGTACGGTTCTGTGGGAGCCGGGGCGGGCAACCGCCCCGGCTACCCGAGCGCGATGCTCACGCGCTGCGCGCGATCGGCAGGGGTGTCACTCGTCGTGCCCTTCGGCGGGTGTCACTCGTCGTGGACTAGATGTCACTCGCCGTGAGCGGTGTCACTCGCGGTGGATCGGCGGGCAGGCGGTCGCGAGCAGCTGCTCGTCGAGAGCCTCGGCTGGGGTTCTCCATCCGAGCGTCTTGCGAGGTCGGCTGTTGAGCGTGGCAGCGACCGCGGCGAGGTCCTCCGGGCTGTGTCTGGCGAGGTCGGTTCCCTTCGGGAAGTACTGGCGCAGCAGGCCGTTGGTGTTCTCGTTGGTGCCGCGCTGCCACGGGCTGTGAGGGTCACAGAAATACACCGGCAGGCCGGTGTCGATCCGCAGCTGCGCGTGTTGTGCCATCTCGGTGCCCTGGTCCCAGGTCAGCGATCGGCGCAGCTGCTCGGGCAGCGTCGTGATCGCAGCGGCGATCGCGTCACGCACGGCCTCGGCGCCGTGACCGGCGAGCGCGGGACCGTTCTTCACTCTCGGTCCCTGGCCGGCCATCGGCGGCAGGTGAAGCAGCATCGTGAACCGCGTGCTGCGCTCGACCAGCGTGCCGATCGCGGAGCTGCCCAGGCCGAGGATGAGATCGCCTTCCCAGTGGCCGGGCACCGCCCGGTCCTCGGCCTCGGCCGGGCGCTCGCTGATCAGGATCTCGTCGGTCACGAACTGCTTGCCGCGACCGCGGGTGCGGGCTCGGGGGACGCGCAGCGCCCGGCCGGTGCGCAGGCATGCCGTCAGCTCGCGCCGCAGCGCGCCGCGGCCCTGCACGTACAGCGACTGGTAGATCGCCTCGTGCGAGATCCGCATCGACTCATCATCGGGGAACTCGACGCGCAGCCGGCCGGAGATCTGCTCCGGGCTCCACGACTGCGCCCAACGCCGGTCCTTGCGACGCCCATGACGCCGGCCGATCCACCGCACCTCCGGACCCGCCACACGCGACCCGTCCGGCCGCTCCATCAGCGCCCGACAGACGGTCCTGCACGTACCCCCGCAGCTGCGGCGTTGACCGCGAGCTTCGCCGGCTTCGGGCGCCTCGCGCGACGGTCCGCATGCCACTGCGCGGTCGTCGCCCGATACTCAAGACCGCCGCCGCGCGTCGCGGCATTGCGACGCAGCTCCCGCGAGATCGTCGACGGCGAACGGCCGACCAGCCGCGCGATCTCCCGCACCCCGCACCCGCGGGCGCGCAACAGCGCGATCTCCTCCCGCTCCGCGAACGACAAGTAACGCCCCGACAGCGGCGCCTGGGTGACCGACGGCATCCCGCCACCCTCGCGGAACCACCGGACGCCAACCGCCGGCGACACCCCCGCCTCGCACGGCCGCGTCCTCGCTCGTCGCGCCGCGCGCGATCGCCGCCCAGAACCGCTGCCGATGCTCCCGGCGAGCACCGGCGGACGCCCCGGCGACCGCATCACCGGCCGCCCAGCCCGATCCGACCTCCGCCGCTTCGGCTGTGCCCATCGCAACTCCTCACGCTCGAGCGTTGCGACGACCGCTTGAATCCGCCCAGTACACCGCGGTGACGTTCGGCTCCGCGTGCCGCGCGCACGGGATCACGCAGTCCAACAGCCGCAAGGGCAGCCCGCACGACAACGCGGCCAAGGAAAGCTTCTTCGCGTCGCTGGAGAAGGAGCGGCTGCGCCGGCGCACGTTCGCCACCCACGAGCAGGCGCGCAGCTCGATCTTCCAGTACATCGAGGAGTTCTACAACCGCCGCCGGTTGCACTCCACGCTCGGGTACCGCTCCCCGGACGAGGTCGAGCAAGAGCATCACCTCACGGTCGTCGCGCCCGCGGCCGCCTGAGCGCCGGGGTCTCGAACGGCGCGCCGCGCGCGGGTACGCAGCTCCGCTCGCCCCTCGGGGCTCGCTGCGCTGCGAACCCGCGCGCGCTCCCCCCAACGCTGTCCCCAGCCGACGCTACCGTCTTCCGTCCGGACCCTGTCCTACCGTTGTCACTCTCAACTCAAAGCGTGTCCACGGAACGGGGGGCGGTCCACCTGTGCCCCACGGTCCGCCAGTCCGGAGAGAAAGACCGCCGCGGGCCGCTCACCAAACAAGGGCCGAAATATCTGCGCTGGGCCATGCTCGAAGCGACCATGCACGCGCTCCGGCACCCCGTCTACCGCGAGCGCTACCAGCGCACCAAACACCGCCTCGGCAAACAACGCGGCGCGAAGGTCGCCCAGATCGACATCGCCCGCAAACTCACCGAAGCGATCTGGCACACGCTCACCACCAACCAACCCTTCAACCCCGCAACTGCTGCGGGAGGCGCCGCTAGTCGTCTGACCGCCTGACGGTCCTTTTGGAATTGCGCCCCCGCAGCCGGCCCTCCAATGTCGCCTAGTCCTCCACGAGGAAGCTATAGAGAGATGAGCGCCGCTCCACCCATCATCCGGCGTGCTCCATTCCGCCAGCCATCCCTGGCCGTCGGGCGACACCCTCAGCACGCACCACACTCCACCACAAGCACGAAGGTGAGAACGACCAACCCGAACTTGACAGCGCGCCGACTTTCATAGAGACGACCAGCAAGAGCGAACGCCGAAGTCGACCTCCGCCCTCCCATTGCGATTGGCGCTTCGGAAGTTGCGGCTGCGGGTCCGGGACGCCGGCTCCGGCTCGCCTGTACGTGGAGCGTGTCCCGCCGCGTCGGCTCGGCCGGATGCGGGCCGGTCCGGTGCAGGTCATCGTGCGAGCCTCCAGCCGACCCCGCGCACGGTCCTCACCATCTCCAGGGCGCCGGCGTGCTCGAAGCTTCTGCCGCAGCCGATGAACGTGACTGTGGATGGTGCGTGACGGGCCTGCAGTCTGGGGCTCGTAGTCCCAGACGAGGCGGGTCAGCTCCGCCCGGGTGAACGTCCGCCGCGGCTCGCTCGCGAGGGTCGCGAGTAGATCGAACTCGAGCCGGGTGAGCTTCACCGCCTGCGCGTCTACCTGGGCGGTTCGGGCGTCGCGGTCGACGGTCAGGCTCCCCACCCGCACTACGCGCGTCTGCGCCGGGCCGGCGCGCCGGACGAGCGCCTCCAGCCCGGCCGCTACCAGCAGCGGCGAGCTCTCTGTGGGCAGCGCGACGTCCGCGCCGGCGCGGTAGTAGCGCACCGCCGCCGAGTCATCGTTGGCGCCGACGACCAGCACCGGCGTCCTGGAGTCAGCCCGCGGGATCTCTCCGGCGCGCAGCTCGCGCAACAAGCTGATCGTCTGAGGCTCGCCGCACAACACGAGCGCATCCGGCCTGTCGGCCAGCCTACCCCGCGCCTGATCGGTCGCGCCCACGCCATCGACCGCGTAGCCGTCCATCAACAGCTGCTCGACGCGCTCGCGCAGCTCGAGCTCGTCGGTCTCGACGAGCAACAGGGTGACCGTGTTGGTCATCACGACACCTCCTTGAATTGGTTGTAAACGTCGGTATGAGAAGACGGGTAAGCCGACCCGTCAACGGACGGGTCACTCGACCCGCCAGTCGACACATCAGCCCGAACGCGACGTGACCGCTCAGCGGACTTGCCAGCTGACAGGTCTGCCGGGGCCGCCGAGGCGATCGCGCTCAGCGCCTCGGCCGCTCTGCGCTCCGGCTCGTCAGCGATCCGCATTCGGCGGCCGGCCCGCTCTGCGGCGCTGTCGAGGATGCGGCCGAAGCGGCGAGCGATCCAGCCGACCGTCTCTGGCGGGGCGGACGCGACCAGCGTGCCGTCGAGGTCGACCGCGATCAGCTCGAGCCGGGCCAGCCAGATCTCGAACGCGCTCTCGCCGATCGCGTCCAGGAGCACCGCCCGGGCCCGTTCCCAGGCCGCGTGATCCACCGCCCCGGCCGCCCTTAGCCGGGCGCGCACGGCGCTCAGGTCGACCGCGACCAGGCGCTGGCGCGTACGACCACGCTCGGTGAGATACGTCTCCTCAACCAGAACCTGGCCAGCGCTGCTCCCCCCTTCAGGGGGGCTGGGGGGGTGGATGGGTTGGGTCGAGCCGGGGCGCGGTGCCGGCGTTGCCGCCGGTCCGTTTCCCCGACCCGCCCGCCGAACCGGACGTGCCCATTCCTGAGCATCCGGCTCTCCACAGGACGCGCGATGGCCGATCGTGACGCTGGGTCATGCAACGGCGGTCTCCGGCCGGGTGGTGGCCTGGCCTGTTCCGGTGGCCGCCCACGGCGAGGGGATGCGGTGGCCGCGATATTGGTATCGGGTCACCGGAACCTCGGCGGGCCACGCGAGCCTCGCGCCGTCAGGGCCGGTCCAGTTGCGCCCCCAGTACCGTCGCCTGATCTGTTTCCAGGTCAGCCGCGGGTACTTCTTGCGCAGCCATCGCATCACTCGCCACCACAGGTAGTAGCTGAGATACGCGAAGCAGCGCTTGCTCGCGGCGTGACGGTAGTAGTTGGCCCATCCCCGCAGGATGGGGTTGAGCGCGTGGATCAGCTCGTCGAGCGAGAGGTTCGTCGTGTTGCGTTTGGTCAGCGTCTTGATGCGGTGCATGACCTCGCGCAGCGCTCGTTCGCTTGGGAATGTGTAGGCGACGTGCTTGCCAGCGGTCCGCCAGGGTCGCCGCTTGATGCGGAACCCGAGCAGGTCGAAGCCGTCGTCGACGTGGGTGATGTGCGTCTTCTCGGGCGAGAGCGTCAAACGCATCTGCTCTGCCATGAACTCGGCCGTCTGCTCCTTGATCGCGTGGGCTTGGGCTTCGGTGCCGCGCACCAGCACCACGAAGTCGTCCGCAAAGCGGATCATCCGATAGCTGGGGTGGCCGTTGGCCCGGTCACGCGCGCGCTGGCTGTGCGTGCGTGCGCTCCCACGCGGCCTCGAAGTGGCGGTCGAGTACCGAGAGGGCAATGTTCGACAGAAGGGGCGAGAGACTCGACCCTTGTGGCGTGCCCGATGGCGTCGCGGTCACGGTGCCAAGCTCGCGCATGACACCGGCGGCGAGGAACAGCCGGATCAGCGCCAGGACGCGCTTGTCGGTCACCCGACGGCGCACCTGTTCCATCAAGAGACCCTGATGGATCTGCCCGAAACAGTCCTTGACGTCTCCCTCTATCACCCACTCATACGACCGAGGGGCGTGGATGAAGAACCGCACCTGCTCGATGGCGTCCTGGGCTCTGCGTCCGGGCCGGAATCCGTACGAGGTCGGGCAGAAGTCCGCCTCGAAGATCGGCTCGAGCACGAGCTTGGCCGCCGTCTGCACGATCCTGTCGCGCACCGTCGAGATGCCCAGGCTTCTGAGCTTCCCCGAGCGCTTCGGGATCAACCGCTCGCGGGCCGGCAGCGGACGATAGGTGCCGCCTTGAGCTCCTCACGGAGCGTGGCGAGGACACCGTCAACGCCCATCTGCTCGATCTGCTTGCGGGTCTGGCCATCGACACCGGCGGTCCGCGACCCCCGGTTGCGTTTCACCCGCTCCCACGCGACAAGCAGCGTCGCGGGGTCGCAGACCAGGTTGAACAGATCGCCGAAGCGCTGCTGCTCGTCCTGGACTGCCCATCGGTGCAGCTTGGTCTGCCATCCCAGTACCCGCTCCTCGGCCTCGTGGACCGGCAGTGGCGCGGAGCGTATTCACGCCCGACCTCCCGAACGACTTCTCACGCTGCGGTCCTGCTGTCCGCCTTCGCCATGTGGACGGCTTTCCCGCCCTCGGACTACTACGCGGACTCCGCCACGCCCCGCGCGCATCAGCCGACATCGGGCCTTGCCGGGCTGCCACCAGCAGCCCGGCGCGCACGGGGCGCTTCCCACGTTCACCATGATCCGTTTGACCGGGTCGGCAAGCTGGCTCTACCCCTACAGCCCATCCGGCGGGCACTCGCAGCATCCCGCCGGTCACCGCGCCCAGGTCAAACAGCCAGGCGCGGAGCGTGCCGCCATCAAAGAGAGCGGCATCGTTGCTGTCGACGACCCAGGTCCGCCAGGTTTCGGGTCGCTCAAGAAATCGAGAGGCTTCTACCACCAGATCGCTTTCGCTCTTCCTTTCGGTCTCGCTAGCGCGCACGCGGGCGTCTGGCAGTACCGCCCGGCCGTCACGTTGTCAGGGCGCTTCCGCCGCTGGCGCGCGATCCCGCGCCTTGGCTGCCCCCAGCTTCTCCGGGCCGCTGCATCAGCCCGGGACCGGCATTCCAGCCGGTGCCCGCGATCACGGTTTTCTCCTCACATCTGATCACGAGAATTCCCCAGGGCGGTAGCGCGTAGGGATACGCGCGCGGGGTTCGCACGAAGGCGAGGCCCGAGGGCCGAGCCGGAGGTGTGCCTGGCACGGACGTTGAGATCGGAGGTGGAAGTCCTGTTCTGGAGCCCGATAGGGGGAATCCAACATCGAAGGCAAGGGCGCGGCCCGGAATTGACCGGGCGGTCCCAGTGCGGCCAGGTTTGGCGCTGCGGGGCTTCCGTGAGGGCGGGTCTGAAGGAGGCCGTAGATGCGTCGTGGTGGCGAACGAAAGTGAAGCGCCGTAAGGCGTTCCTCGGAGGGGCGAGCCGGCCTCTAGCGGCGATGCCCGATTCCTATTGCTGGATCCGGGGGCGTAGTGGCGACGCGGTCACGACGAAATCTCAGCGTTTCACCCAGGGAGATCTGCTGGGTCCCGGCCGGGTTGGCCGGTAGGCCGGAGGACGAAGAGGACGACGGCTGATGGCCCAGCAGAAGTCCGAGGATCGCGTAGTACCGGAAGGCGGCTGTAATGGCTGCTGAGCGCGCCGGGTCGGGTCCTGGCGGGCAAGGGAAGGCGATCCCGGTCGAAGAAACGGCGGTGCAGCTCAGCCTGCCGATCGCGACAGCAGAAAACCCGAAAGGGGCCACCCGCAGGAAGACCCGGGACCGGCTTGGGGCCGTCCGGGCGGGAGCGCCGAAGGCGATCGGCACGACGGGGACAGCAGCGCCTGCGACGATGGAGGAGGTCGCCAAGCGATTGACCAGTGCGTTGTTGAAGGTGGCGTCGAACAAGGGCGCTCCCGGTCCGGATGGGCAGACGATCGAGGCGCTGTGCGAACAGTGGCCGGTCGTGCTGCCCAGGCTGCAAGCCGACCTGCTTGAAGGGACGTATCGACCCGGCGTGATCCGCCGGAGGTATATCCCGAAGGCGGGGGGTGGGCAGCGCGGGTTGGGGATTCCCGACGTGATCGACAGGGTGGTCCAGGAGGCTGTGCGGCAGGTGCTCGAACCGCTGTGGGAGCCGACGTTTCACCCCTCGAGCCACGGGTTTCGACCCGGACGGAGTTGCCACACGGCGATCGCCGAGGCCAAGACGCATGTCGAGGACGGCTATGAGTGGTGCGTAGATCTTGATTTGGAGAAGTTCTTCGATCTCGTCTGCCACCAGCGGCTTGCCGCCAAGCTCGCCGAGCGCGTTAGCGATCGGCGGCTGCTCGGGCTGATCGGACGGATGCTGAAGGCCAAGGTCGTATTGCCGGACGGTGTCGTGATCGACAGCGAGCAGGGCGTGCCGCAAGGCGGTCCCCTCTCACCGTTACTTTCGAACGTCGTGCTGGACGAGTTCGACCAAGAGCTCGCTCGGCGTGGTCACAGGTTCGTTCGCTATGCAGACGACGCGAAGGTGTACGTGCGTAGCGAGCGGGCGGGGCAGCGGGTGATGGTCAGCCTGACCGAGTTCATCCAGGGTCGTTTGCGGCTGAGGGTGAACGAGGCCAAGTCTGCTGTCGCCCGACCCGAGGATCGCCACTTCCTCGGCTTTCGGCTGCGATTAGACCCGCAGACCGGGGTCGTGGAAGTGCTGTTGTCGGAGCGCACCAAGCGCAACGCGATGGCACGCGTTCGCCAGCTCACGCCGCGCAACTGGGGACGCAGTCTTGCTGACTGCATCGCCCCGATCAACGCGTGGCTGGGCGGATGGCATGGCTTCTTCGGGATCGCCTCCGTCGAGGAGATGCAGATGATGCGCAAGATCGACGCCCATATCCGGCGGCGGTTGCGCGCGATCATTCTGCGCCACTGGAAACGCAAGCGCACGATCGCCAAGCGCCTCGTCGCGCTCGGTGTTAACCCGCGGGCGGTGTGGCATCAGATCTATCAGGGCCGCCGGTCCTGGTGGGCGCTGAGCCACTGCCACGCGGTCGACCAGGGCCTGCGCAATGCGTACTTCGCTAAGCGCGGGCTTGTGTCTGTAGTCGGCCTGCACCGTCGGGCGCACCAGCACATCGCCGCCCCCGTCTCGCCACAGCTGGCGCTATGGGGATGACTTCGAGGTCGCAAACCGGCCGGCGGCGGGGGTAGCAACCCGCCGTCCCGAGGAGCCGTATACGAACAGCGTACGTACGGTTCTGTGGGAGCCGGGACGGGTAACCGTCCCGGCTACCCGAGCTGCGATCCCCGCGCGCGTGCGCGGTTCTGTCGGGGGCCCCCTCGATCGTCGCGGTGTTCACGCCGTCGACTGATGAGGAGGCCCGTGGGGGATGTTGACCCAGGAGGATGATGTGGAGATTCACGCGCTCGCGCGCCGGGGCTGGTCGGTGTCGGCGATCGCCCGGCACACCGGCCGGGATCGCAAGACGATCGCGAAGTACCTGGCCGGGAAGGGCCCGGCGCGGGAGCCGGCGCCGAGCTGTCTTGAGCCGTTCCGCGCGTACTCTGGAGGCGCGGTTCGGCGATGACGCGCACGTGTTCGCGACGGTGCTGTTCGAGGAGCTGGTCGGCGCTCGGGTTCGATCGCTCCTACCCGACGCTGGTGCGCGAGATCCGCGAGCTCGGGCTGCGTCCGGTGTGCGACTGCTGCCAGGCGGGCGCGGTGAAGCTGACGGTCGGGCTCGAGCACGAGCCGGGCGAGGAGCTGCAGCTCGACTGGCTGGAGCTGTCCGAGACGCCGTGGGGTGTGCAAGGCGTACGTGCTGGTCGGCGCGCTGTCGCACTCGGGCCGGCTGCGCGGCGTGCTTCTGCGGAGGGCGAGAGCTTCCCGCACCTGGCCGAGGCGCTGGACGGGGTGCTGCGCCGGCTGGGCGGCACCGCGCGGTCGTGGCGGACCGATCGGATGGCGACGTTCGTCTACCCCGGCACGGACCGGCTGCGGCCCGAGGCGGCGGCGATGGCCAAGCACTACGGCGTTCAGGTCGCGGTGTGCCCGCGCGAACCGGCCGCAGCGCAAGGGTGTCGTCGAGAAGGCGATCCAGTATCTGACGCAGTCGTGGTGGCGCTCGGCGCCGGTGTCCACGCCGGCGCAGGCGCAGGCCGATCTGGATCGCTGGTGCGTGGCGGTGTCCGATCGCCGCCGCCGCGGCCAGAGCACCGTCGGCGAGCTGGCAGCCGCCGAGCCGCTGCTGGCGTTGCCGGAGCTGCCGTTCCCGGCCGAGTACCGCGAGGCAGCGGGTCGTCTCGCGCGACGCGCTGGTCGAGTTCGAGAGCAACCGCTACAGCGTGCGCGCCCGGGCACGCCGGCGCCACGGTCGAGGTCCGCGCCCGGCTCGGTGAGCTGCACCTGGAGATCTACACGCCGGCGGGCCACCGGATCGCCCGGCATCGCCGCGCGCTCGTCCGGCGCCGGGCAGACGATCCGCACCGACGAGCACGCCGCGCTGCTCGAGCAGGCGGTGCTCGCCCAGTTCACCACCCGCAAGGCGTGTCCGCGCAAACCGAACCGGCCGCCCGGCGAGCAGGCGCAGGCCGAGGCCGCCAGGCTCCGCGGCGAGCAGCCCGGCGGCGTGGTCGTCGATCTGGAGAGCTACGCGCGGATCGCGAGGGTGGCCGGGCGATGACCGACTACCTGCACCCCTACAACCTGGTGATCGACCCCGAGCAGGGCACCCGGCTGCCCGACGGCTCATGGGCCCAGGACGTGACCCTCGTGCTGCTCGACGCGCCCGGACCTGATGCCGGCGCCCGGTCGCGATCACGCTCACCCCCGAGCAGGCACGCGAGCTCGGATTCGAGCTGCTCGCCGCGGCCGAACACGCCGACCGAACAACCACAACCCCGAAGGAGACGACGCGCGATGACCGACCACGTCTACCAGCAGCTGCGCGAGCACCTCGCCTACCTCAAGCTCCCGGCGGTCGCCGAGCAGCTCGCCCGCGCGCTCGAGCAGGCCGAGACCGAGAAGCCCAGCTACACGCGGTTCCTCGCCGACCTGCTCTCAGTCGAGATCACAGCGACCGAGCAACGCCGGCTCGACGGACGCCTGCGGTTCGCGAGCTTCCCCGCAGCACAAGACGCTCGAGCAGTTCGACTTCGACGCCCAACCGTCACTCGACCGGCGGCTCGTCGACGAGCTCGCGACCCTGCGGTTCGTGCAGGAGAAGGCCAACGTGCTGCTGATCGGCCCGCCCGGCGTCGGCAAGACGATGCTCGCCACCGCGCTCGGGCCTCAAAGCCGTGCACGCCGGCTACCGCGTCTACTACACCACCGCCGCCGACCTCGTCGCGCGCACCACCCGCGCCGCGATCGAAGGTCGCTGGCAGACCACGATGCGCTTCTGGAACGGCCCGCAGGTCCTGGTCATCGACGAGCTCGGCTACCTGCCGATGCCCGGCGAAGCCGCCTCGCACCTGTTCCAGGTGATCAGCCGCCGCTACCAGCACGGCAGCGTGATCCTGACCACCAACCGGGGGATCGCCCAGTGGGGCGAGATCTTCGAAGACACCACCGTCGCCGCCGCGATCCTCGACCGGCTCCTGCACCACGCGACCGTCCTGCAGATCGACGGCGACAGCTACCGCATGCGCGGCCACCGCGCCCGCCTGCAACAGCTACGCGACGCGATCGCGGCCGAGCCGGAGACCAAGCCATGAGCGCCGCCAGCACAGCGGCAGCGGGCGCCCAGGCGCCCGGGCACGCGCCGGCCGGCGCCGAGCACGCGTGCCGTGCCCGCGCACGCGCGCGCAGCTCGCCGCACAGCTCTCCACCCTGTTCCAGCGCGACGTCGAGATCGTCGAGCGGCTCAACGACGCCCACCATCGCCTGCACGACGCCAACGAACGGCTCTACTCAGGACTCGCGCCCGACGCGTTCGGCCTCATCCACGACGGCGCCGCGGCGGCGGCGATCGGCACCAGCCCGATCGCCGCGCTGCATCCGCGACGGCGGGCCCGCTGCCAACAGCCCGATGCTCGAGGCGCTGCAGCAGATCCACTGGCAGATCCATCGCGCCTTCTGCGCCTACCAGCACGCCGCCGAGCAGCGCCGCCAACTCGCGATCGACGTCGGCGAGCTCTCCCAACAGCTCACCCAGGCGCTGTGCGCCGCCGGCTGGAGCGCGGACCAGGCGCGGCACGCCAACGTGCACGAACTCGCCAGCCCCAACCCTCGACCGGCGCTCCACGCGGATCGTGGCGACTACGCCGCTGAGCGGCCAGCCTGAGCGGCTTCACGTCGCCACGCTGTCGCAACCCAGCAGGCGATCACGAACGCACGCTCTTCATCGTTGAGGATCAGATCGCCCGCGTCCGGCAGACCATCCGCGTCGATGACGCGACGCGGCTCCCAGTCGACATCGCCACAGAACACGGTCGCGTCAGCGCTCGCCATCGTCGTGCACGAACACGAGCTGCTCACCGAACTTGTTCACGAAGTAGCCGAGATAGCGCCCCGGGCGCTCCTCGATCGCGGGTGCCGTCGCCGTGTGATGTGGTCAGGCGCAGCAGCTCAGCCTCGCGCATACAGAAACGATGACCGCTCAAGCGGCGGAAACCTGCGCCCCGCAGCGCACGCCGCCACCGGACCGTGACCAGCGCGCTCAACCGATCGCCGAGACCCTCTCAGTTGCGCGGTGACCCGCCCGTTGCGACCTAAGCCCCCACGCCCACCAGCTCCTCCATGCACCAACCGCCACCCATCAACCTCTCCACCTGTCAGCTCCAGCGCCCGATCCCGGCCATCCCAGGGTGGGGAATTCTCGTGATCACAACTGGGGAATTCCCGTGATCGTTGACACCGGTACGGATGAGATGTTGTTCGTCCGTCATCTCCTTTCGCATGGCGCCTCGTGGCGCACTTCTGGGGTTCTGGGGTTCCCTACCCGCGCGCGCGTTGGGCGGCGGGTTTCTGGCGGGGTTTGTCCAGGGGTGTTCCGCGAAAAGCGTCCGGTCAGCGGCGCCCTTTCCAGCCGAAACCCCGGCGCCGGACGGACGGTTTCCGGGTGAAAGGGTCCGGCCGTGGGCGCCCTTTCCGCCCGAGACCCCGGCGCCCACCGGACAGTTCACGGAATAGAGCGTCTCGTCCTGACCGCCCTTCACGGGCTGGGCGACGGGATACTCGCCCACGGAATCGGCGTGGTCGGCTGGCGATGCAGGGCGCGTTTGCGCGGCGGTCGCCGGGTTCGATGAGACCCTCGCGATCAACGGCCGCTGCCCTGCTGGCGGCGCCACCCGTCGGCGGCCCACAGCTTCGACGGGCGAGGCGTGAGATCGTGGATCGGCGATCTCCCAGCAGTTCGTGTATCCCCCTCCCGCCCGTACCCCTGCGGAGCACTAAGGGCTCACGACTCGAATTACTGAGGGACTGATTGTGTAGTTCCAGTCAGCCGTGGAACGAGTGCCGGGCGATGTTGACGGCGGCGAGCTGTTCGTCGGTGACTTCGATCTTGGTGGGGTCAGGGGCGTTCGTCGAGCTGGGCGTAGACCTTCAACCCGGTGCTGGTAGTGGTCGCGGCGATCAGGTTGATGATGACCTCGTCCCTCTCTGTCAACGTCCGGCGAGACGCTCACCATCGAGGAATCAATGACCTTGAGGGCGAGAACGGAGAACGCCGGACATGGAGTCGAGCACGAATGGAGCTGGGGCAGCGGTTGAGGCTGCTGCCGCCGGCCGCGAAGACCAGCGTGGCGTAGCCGAGCTGGGGTGTGCCTGGCACGGACGTTGAGATCGGAGGTGGAAGTCCTGTTCTGGAGCCCGATAGGGGGAATCCAACATCGAAGGCAAGGGCGCGGCCCGGAATTGACCGGGCGGTCCCAGTGCGGCCAGGTTTGGCGCTGCGGGGCTTCCGTGAGGGCGGGTCTGAAGGAGGCCGTAGATGCGTCGTGGTGGCGAACGAAAGTGAAGCGCCGTAAGGCGTTCCTCGGAGGGGCGAGCCGGCCTCTAGCGGCGATGCCCGATTCCTATTGCTGGATCCGGGGGCGTAGTGGCGACGCGGTCACGACGAAATCTCAGCGTTTCACCCAGGGAGATCTGCTGGGTCCCGGCCGGATTGGCCGGTAGGCCGGAGGACGAAGAGGACGACGGCTGATGGCCCAGCAGAAGTCCGAGGATCGCGTAGTACCGGAAGGCGGCTGTAATGGCTGCTGAGCGCGCCGGGTCGGGTCCTGGCGGGCAAGGGAAGGCGATCCCGGTCGAAGAAACGGCGGTGCAGCTCAGCCTGCCGATCGCGACAGCAGAAAACCCGAAAGGGGCCACCCGCAGGAAGACCCGGGACCGGCTTGGGGCCGTCCGGGCGGGAGCGCCGAAGGCGATCGGCACGACGGGGACAGCAGCGCCTGCGACGATGGAGGAGGTCGCCAAGCGATTGACCAGTGCGTTGTTGAAGGTGGCGTCGAACAAGGGCGCTCCCGGTCCGGATGGGCAGACGATCGAGGCGCTGTGCGAACAGTGGCCGGTCGTGCTGCCCAGGCTGCAAGCCGACCTGCTTGAAGGGACGTATCGACCCGGCGTGATCCGCCGGAGGTATCATCCCGAAGGCGGGGGGTGGGCAGCGCGGGTTGGGGATTCCCGACGTGATCGACAGGGTGGTCCAGGAGGCTGTGCGGCAGGTGCTCGAACCGCTGTGGGAGCCGACGTTTCACCCCTCGAGCCACGGGTTTCGACCCGGACGGAGTTGCCACACGGCGATCGCCGAGGCCAAGACGCATGTCGAGGACGGCTATGAGTGGTGTGTAGATCTTGATTTGGAGAAGTTCTTCGATCTCGTCTGCCACCAGCGGCTTGCCGCCAAGCTCGCCGAGCGCGTTAGCGATCGGCGGCTGCTCGGGCTGATCGGACGGATGCTCAAGGCCAAGGTGGTGTTGCCGGACGGTGTCGTGATCGACAGCGAGCAGGGCGTTCCGCAAGGCGGTCCGCTCTCGCCGTTACTTTCGAACGTCGTGCTGGACGAGCTCGACCAAGAGCTCGCTCGGCGTGGTCACAGGTTCGTTCGCTATGCAGACGACGCGAAGGTGTACGTGCGTAGCGAGCGGGCGGGGCAGCGGGTGATGGTCAGCCTGACCGAGTTCATCCAGGGTCGTTTGCGGCTGAGGGTGAACGAGGCCAAGTCTGCTGTCGCCCGACCCGAGGATCGCCACTTCCTCGGCTTTCGGCTGCGATTAGACCCGCAGACCGGGGTCGTGGAAGTGCTGTTGTCGGAGCGCACCAAGCGCAACGCGATGGCACGCGTTCGCCAGCTCACGCCGCGTAACTGGGGACGCAGTCTTGCTGACTGCATCGCCCCGATCAACGCGTGGCTGGGCGGATGGCATGGCTTCTTCGGGATCGCCTCCGTCGAGGAGATGCAGATGATGCGCAAGATCGACGCCCATATCCGGCGGCGGTTGCGCGCGATCATTCTGCGCCACTGGAAACGCAAGCGCACGATCGCCAAGCGCCTCGTCGCGCTCGGTGTGTAACCCGCGGGCGGTGTGGCATCAGATCTATCAGGGCCGCCGGTCCTGGTGGGCGCTGAGCCACTGCCACGCGGTCGACCAGGGCCTGCGCAATGCGTACTTCGCCAAGCGCGGGCTTGTGTCTGTAGTCGGCCTGCACCGTCGGGCGCACCAGCACATCGCCGCCCCCGTCTCGCCACAGCTGGCGCTATGGGGATGACTTCGAGGTCGCAAACCGGCCGGCGGCGGGGGTAGCAACCCGCCGTCCCGAGGAGCCGTATACGAACAGCGTACGTACGGTTCTGTGGGAGCCGGGACGGGTAACCGTCCCGGCTACCCGAGATTCGTGGCTGGCGGGCGCGCCGCGCCGGAGGGGGTCCCTGACCCGGAGCTGGTCGAGCAGGCCAAGCGTCGGTCGTTCACGGCGGAGTACAAGGCGAGGATCCTGGCCGAGGCGGACGCGTGCACCAGGCCGGGTGAGATCGGCGAGCTTTTGCGCCGGGAGGGGCTGTACACGTCGCATCTGACGTACTGGCGCAAGCAGCGCGAGGACGGGGCGATGAAGGAGCTGGGCCAGCCGCGCGGGCGCAAGCCGGTCGACCCGCGCGACGCGGAGATCGCCGCGATGCGCCGTCGTGCCGAGCGCGCGGAGGCGGAGCTCGAGAAGGCTAGGAAGGTCATCGAGATTCAGGGAAATCTCTCAGCGCTGTTGGAGCAGATGCTCGGTACCGAGAGCGCGAGCGGGAGCACCGAGCGATGATCGAGCGGACCGTCGAAGAGCTCACGCCGATCATCGGCACCCGCCCGGCGTGCCGGGCGGTGGGCGCCTCGCCGGCGACGATCTACCGTCGCCGGCGGCCACCGGAGCCGAGGCCTCGCCGGCCGCGGCCGACGCCCGAGCGGGCGCTCACGCCGCCGGAGCGCGAGGCGGTGCTCGAGGTGCTGCACTCGGAGCGGTTCGTCGACATCTCGCCGGAGGAGACCTACGCGACGCTGCTGGACGAGGGCGCCTACCTGTGCTCAACGCGCACGATGTACCGGATCCTCGCCGCCCACCACAGCGGGGTGCGGGAGCGGCGCGACCAACTCACCCACCCCGCCTACGACAAGCCCGAGCTGCTCGCGAGCGGCCGAACGAGCTCTGGTCCTGGGACGTCAGCAAGCTCAAGGGTCCGGCCAAGTGGACCTACTACTACCTGTACGTGATCCTCGACGTGTTCAGCCGCTACGTCGTCGGCTGGGCGGTCCAGTACCGGGAGAACGGGCAGCTCGCCAAGGCGCTGATCGAGCAGGCGACCGAGCAGCAGCAGATCACCCCCAAGGTGCTCACGCTGCACGCCGACCGCGGCGCGCCGCAGCGCGCCAAGCCGGTGGCCTTCCTGCTGGCCGATCTCGGGATCACAAGAACACACTCGCGTCCATACACCTCCAGCGACAACCCCTACTCGGAGTCGAACTTCAAGACGCTGAAGTACCGGCCCGAGTTCCCCGACCGGTTCGACGACATCGAGCACGCCCGCGCGCACTGCCGGCAGTTCTTCCGCTGGTACAACCACGAGCACCGGCACTCCGGGATCGGCCTGATGACCCCAGCCGCCTTCCACCACGGCCAGGCGCCCGCGCTGCACGCCGCCCGAGAGCACGTGCTCGACGCCGCCTACGCCCGGAACCCCGAGCGGTTCGTCCGCAAGCCACCCGTCCCGCCCGAGCTACCGACCGCCGCGTGGATCAACAAGCCGAAGGAGGTCGCCGCCGCTCACTAAATTCAAACGCGAAGCGTCTCACCGGACTTGACAGGCTCCGCGCGCCGGAGCAGCAGCGCGGCTACCGACCGATCTCGCTGTGGCGTTCGTCGGATGGCCGGCGCGATGCGATGTGCGACTGGAGCACCAGAGCAGGTTGTCCGCTCGAGAGCCGACAGCACACGTCAATGTGACGTTTCCCGCGACGTTCCGGCGCGAGTCGGCATTATGAGGATGTCCGCGCTTCAGCTTATGTCCTTACGTGTTTTTGCCAGCCTGCTTGTCGTCGTCATCGCGCTATTGACTGCGCTCGTTATCCTTTTGATCCCAGCGTCCTCGGGGCAGAGCATGGCTGTACCGGCATTCTTTGCTCCTGGCCGGCTGTGGAGTCAGGTTGATTCGGCCGTGCCGACGCTTCGGCTCGTGGTCGTGAACCCTGCCAGCGGGCCCGGACCCGCGTACGACCAATCGTATGGAGGCGTCGTGCGGACCGCCAAGAAGCGTGGGATTACCGTGGTCGGCTACGTTGACACGAACTACGGCGCTCGGGGCCTGTCTGCAGTCGAATCAGAGGTCGACAAGTACTACAGCTGGTACCACGTCGACGGTATCTTTTTCGACCGGGCGAGTACCGCCTGTGCCTTGGCTATTTCCCCCATGTCTTACTACGCCACGCTCAATGCCTACGTGAAGGCGAAAAGCGGCGCCGCGAGAACGATCCTCAACCCGGGGAGGCAGACCAATGAGTGCTTTCTGGCCGATGCTGACATCCTGCTTACGTTCGAAGGGTCGGACGCGGAGTACGTCAATAGCTATTCGGCCCCGTCGTGGGTTGCTAAATACTCAGCCAGCCATTTCTGGCACGTCATCTACGCGGCGGTCGGTGCTTCCGCGATGGCGCGCGCCGTGCGGCTCAGCAAGCAACGCGGGGCCGGATTCGTGTTCGTGACGCCGGACGCGCTGCCTAGTCCATACGACACGCTGCCGACCGGTCGCTATTGGAGCACTGAGCTTGACAAGGTTCGGGGGTAAGTTGAACCGCGACCGGTGGAGCAATGCAACCCGGACAGTGAGCCCGCTACGGGACAAACAGTGTGAGGGCACGGCATGACATCCAGGCTGCTCTCGCTCGGGACGAGATCGACCGTGGCGCTGGTAGCGGTGGCTCACGACACGAGCCCCGCACAGGGCGGGGCTCGCGTGTGACTTCGATGGCGCTGGGCCTACTTCCGGGCGGCCCGCACAGCCGCGAGGGCCTGGGCGGCCTCGCGCTCGACGGTCGTGCGGGACACGTGGGCGATAGCCGCGCCGGTGGCGGCAGGCGCGCACTCGAGAACAGCGGCAAGGGTATATGGACCACCCGTGCCCGAGTTATCGGCCGCGACGACCTCCCACGCGGTGTCGTTCCCGATCGGGTCGTCGTACCCGATCGTGGCGCTGGGATCCGGAGTGGATCCTCCGTCCCAGCCGCCACCGAGCGCGACATACCCGGCAGGGCATGCAGCAAACGTCCCATTGACGCCGCCGGCCGGAAGAGAGACAAACGCGCTCTCGACCTCGACCACGCCGGGGATACCGGCCGGTCCTGTGGCCCCCGCGGCCCCTCTGGCTCCCGTCGGCCCAGTGGGTCCTGCTGGCCCCTGGGGTCCTACGTTGCCCCGGAGCTGGTGGCGCACACTCGGCTTGATCTGACCGAGCCTCGTGATCACCCAACCGCTGGCCATGGCGGTGCCCCCGAGTGCGACAAAGAGGGCCACAAGAGCGACGACGAGCGCGCCTGACGGCTGGTTACGTAAAAACCTTTTCATGACTCCCCTCCTGCTGTTGTTGGGCTTCCCTCATCCTTTGGCCTCTATGGTGCGCTACGCCTCAACGTGACGCGCCTGAACTCGGTCCCCGGCCTCACCAGGAAACATAGAACGGCCTCGCCCAGGCCGGGGCCATGCCCGGGTGTCGATTGGTCGATCGAGGATCTATTCGACGTCGAACGGACCCGCGACCCGGTAATCGTCCCACGTATTGTTTACCCGCACATCAACAAACCAGCTCGGGTCACCGAATAGACCCGTCGTGACGCCCGGCGCGTCGATGTTTGTCGCACCGTTTCCCTGCTCGTTCGTAGTGAAAGTGCCGATCGCTTTTTGGCAAGCAATCGAGACGACATACTGCGTGTCGGGCAATCCGTTCAGAAAGGTGACATGAACGCGCGTGTCGTTCTGCACGCCGTTGGTGTGGGCGACAACCTCTCCCGTTGGGTAACCCGCAGGTGTGCCGCCAAAAGGAAAGCCGATGCAGTAGTAGATCGGTGGGGTGCCGGCCAACAGCGGCAGGGCTCCGTTTGTCGCGACCGATCCTGAACTGGCCCCAGCTACGCCAACAAACACTGTCCCGGCTAGCACAAGAGCCCCGACGAGCGCAACGAGCGGCGCCCGAAACGTGGCCCTAATCCTCACTGAAGGCAACCCTAGACCTTGGTAGTCGTCCATTTGAGACATGTCGTCCTCCTTTCTGAAGACGATGGCAGGTTTCGGTCACCCGCGTCCCGGCTCGCAGCGGGCGCCGGATGTGGGTGCAACTATCGTCGGCTGCCAGCCCTGCAACCAGACCCCCATGGTGTCGGTAGCGCCACCCTTGGCGCGAAACTCAGAAGATGGGTTATCCATTTGAGTCAGGTAGCCTGGCTGGGTGCCCGTGCTAGCCGGGCGCGCCGTTCATCCCGAGCATTCGAGCTATGCCTCCCACCGAGTCCGTTCCCTTTGATGCAGGCGGCTGTACCGGGGTCGAACTGGATGTGCTCCGCGATCGCGCCGTCGGAAGCATGTGCCGGGCCGATCCGCTGGAGCTCCGCCTCTGCACGCCGGACGGCGGCAAGCTGCTGTCTTGCCTTGGCGGGGATCCGGATCACGTTTGAATTTGCGATCGCTTCGAGAATCGAGCGTCGGATCCACCACACCGCGTAGGTCGAGAACTTCAGCCCGCGGCGGTGATCAAACTTCTCGACTGCCCGAACCAAACCCAGTGTTCCCTCCTGGACCAGATCTGGGAACGCAACACCGCTGCCGCGGAATGTCCGCGCGACCAAATGCACCAACCCCAGGTTGCTCTCGATCAGCTTCTCCTTGGCTTTCGGATCGCCGCGTTCGATTCGCCTGGCGAGCGCGACTTCGTCGGCGGCCGACAACCCCCGCGCACTCATGACGCGCCCGTGGCCTGATCAACGCTCAAGAACCCGGCTCCTCACGCTACGGCGACCAACGAGCGTGTCGACGGCGGACGCTCGACAGCGGCCGCCACGCTCATCAGTGCCGTCAACTCAGGCGACGGCATCTCGTCGCGTCGCAGTAGCTCGAAGGAAAGCGCCCGACGGGGATCGAGCGTCCGAGCAATCACCCCGGCCGGAAGGGCCTCGGGCGCGGTCGTCAGTGCCACGAGCCCGTTTCCGGCGACCGCGGCGTGGAGCGCCGCCGGCGCCGCCCGTGGTACCAGCTCCGCGGCAACCCCCAGCTCGGCGAGCAGGTCCGCCACCGCCCGGTCATACGCCGCACCGTCACGATGCCCGGTGGCAACGATCCGCTCGCCACTGAGATCCTCGGCGGGCAGCGGCCCGATCCCCGCCAGCGGGTGACCGGTGCCAACAAGCACCACCCACGGCTCGAAGCCGAGCTCGACCGTCCTGACGTCAGGCGAGGCGTGACCGGTTGGTGCCACCAGGGCATCGAGGCGTCCATCGCGAAGATCGCGCCACAGCGTCCCGCCGTGGGCCTCCAGCACGCTGAGCTCGACTCCGGACCGCTCGCGACTGAATCGCTGGAGCACGTCAGAGGTGAAGCGCCAGCGGGCTTCGTTCGCGACGCCCAACCTTACGCTCCCGACCACTCCTGCCTCGAGATCGCGTCCAGTCGCGTTGGCGACTTCGGCAGCAGCCAGGGCAACGCGCGCTCGCTCCAGGAAGATCTCTCCAGCCTGTGTCAACTCGACGCCGCGCGTGTTGCGATCGAACAGCCGAACGCCGAGCTCGGCTTCGAGCCTCCGGATCTGTGTCGAGAGCCCGGGTTGCGCAACCCACAGCCGCTCGGCGGCGCGGGTGAAGCTTCGTTCCTCCGCAATGGCAACGAAGTATCGAAGGTGGCGCAGTTCCATGTGGCGTGCCTATGCAGCGACTGGAGACGACACCCAAGCCACCTCGTCCGCCGCAGCCTCTTCGGCATCGAGTGCCGCTACGAAGGAGGCGAACGCCCACGTGCGGCTCTCAGGCTCGGCCTCGAGGAAGACCTTCCAGCGGTCCGCGACGAGGCTTGCTGCCTCGCGCCACGTCTCGAGCGTCTGGTCCCTACGACGCCTGATGAAAGGCGCGGTTCTGTGGGCTGTGGGGGACATGAAGCCGACCTCCGATCGTTCGCAACGTACTCGTCACGCTACGTTGGCTTGGCTTGGTTCGCATCCCCCGGAGTTGACGGTCATCACCGCTCGCCTGATAGTCATCCTGACGGTCGGTGGCTGTCTGGCGGCTGCCCGCAGAGCCGGCAGAACCACGGGGCAAGACACGGCGAGTTGGCCACCACGCCAGTCCGAGAACGCATGAGTATGACGCAGCGCGTGCTTGGATCTGATCGCTGCGCGTTGGCCGATCGAAGGTGTGCTCGTACCCGATCGAAAGGAGCCCAGTGCTCAGCAATACCGCACTCGAGGACGTCGTGTCCGACGGCTTCGACCGCGATCCTCGAATTCACGACTCGGCCGAGATCGCCGTCTCGGCCGACGGCGGCCTCGTCACGTTGCGCGGAACCGTCGAGAGCTTCAGCCAACGGCGCGCAGCCTCAGAGGACGCGAAGAAGGCCGATGGAGTCGACGACGTCGACGATCAACTGAAGGTCAATCTGATCGGCTCCGATCGCCGCGAGGACGACGAGATCCGCGGCGTAGCCCTGCAGGCTCTGATCTGGGACACGGAGGTCCCGTCTGACTCGATTGACGTCAAGGTCAACGACGGCTGGATCACCCTGAAGGGCGACGTCAGTTATCAGTTCCAGAGCGACGCCGCGTACGACGATGTCGCGAGCCTCTACGGCGTGTACGAAGTTACGAACGAGATCAAGGTGAACGAGGCGTGACCGTGCGGACGCGTGGACGGCAGCCGCCGCCCACGCGGCGCGCCGTGCGCGGCGCGATACCGAGCTTCTCGGTGATCACGTGGGCGAGCGACGACGGGGACCGACAAACCGTCGTGCGCGGCAGGCCTCGTGAGCGGCGTCCCCAGTCGTGTCGCCGCGGCAACGGCGCTGACGCCGAACGCCAAGGTCGCGGCAAGAGCGGCCGCGGTGGCGAGTGCACGCTTTATCACGACATCTCCCGCTGTCGATTGGCGTGCGCACCCTCGAGCCAATGCGTCTCGGTCCTCAGGCGAGCGAAGGCGACAGTCGACACACCGAGGCGACGATGCACAACTCAACCAGAACTGTCACTGTGACCCCGCCGGCACCGTAGCCGGCGGCACACGGCGGCTTGCGAACGGATCGGGACCGGACCGTGAATCGACCCCGGGGCCCGTCTTCACACAACCTTTAGATCCCAGGCCAACCCTGCACGTTTTCTTCACATCGGGGCAACCACAATCGATGGTGTACCGCCCCGATAGGGAGGAAACCATGCCAACAATTGCGGTTCGACCCAGTGTCGGTGACCACGACGATCCTCGCGAGACGACGACCGGGCTCTGGCGCGCGCTGGCGCTCCAGGTCAAGGTCGCAATCAGCGGGTACGCGCTCCTGCGCGAGCTCGCGAGGGGTGCCCCTACCGGGCTATCGCCCGAGCTGGCGCTACGGGCATCCAAACTCGTCAATGCGCGCCACCGTCGGCACCTGGCCGGTGCGTTGCGGCGGGCGACGCGGGAAGCCCATCAGCCGGCGACCAGTCGCACGAGCATCTCGATCGTCAACCGCCTGGCGGTGATCGACGCCGAAGCCGAGATACGGGCCCTGATCGATCGCCTGAGCAGCCGTCGGCCCGTAACGGCCGAGGGTGTTGCGATGGTCGAGCTGCTGATCACGGACGGCGTAGAGAGCCCCCTGTACACCGACGCCAGCCCCGGCACGCTGCGGCGGCAAGTGTCGGCGGCCACGATCGCGCTCGAGATCGAGCCCGACCGCGAGGAATTTTCGCTCGCCGCCTGACCCGGGTCTGGTCGCTCGGCCATTGGGCGCGTCGCGAGCCGCCCCGTCCGCGTGTCATTGGCGTCGGCGTAACGTCTGTCGACTGTTCAGGCTCAGGATCGAACACGAACCTCGCCTCCGAAAGGTGACAACGGAACTCGGCTCCATCCCTCAGGCCGCCCGCGTCCGCGTCCATCGCGCGATCGCGATCATGCGGCGCAAGCTGACGCACTCGATCGAGGTGACCTCATAACCGCTGATCCGCAGCCCCCCGACCACCGGCTGGTCGCAACCGGCGACGCGCTCGGCGTGGGCTGAGCCGACCGGGACAACCCGGGCAGCGAAGGCTCCGGCGAGGGCCGAAGGCAGCGCGATCACCACGATCTGGCCGAAATCGCGACCGGCGAGCGGCCCTGGATCCCTTCGCGACCTGCGTGACGCGCCAATCGAGCCCGATCGGCCGGAGTATGACGTCTCAGGCGTGCCCCACATGCTCGACGCGCCACGCCCCGAGCCGGGCCGGCTTAATGGCGCGTCGTGCACGCCTCGGCGCCTCGCCCCCACACGGCGTGCGGGACCCACCGCCGGTGGCCCATTGCGCTGACACCACGTGGCGCTCGAGGCTGTCCACGGCGAGCCTCTCGATGAAACCTCAGGGATCGCCCTCAAGAGGCCTGACGAAGTAACCGGAAGCTGGCCCGCATCTCTTCCGAGAAGAGCTCCGGCTGTTCCCAGGCCGCGAAGTGGCACATCGATCGAGCCTGTTGTAGTGGATCAATCGGTGGGCATACGCGCGCTCGGCCGAGCTCCGCGTTGCTTGATACAAGCCGATCGTCGCCTCCGTGACTGCCCTGGTCGACGCCCGGGTTCCCTCCGCGCCGCTCGCCGACGCGTCGCGGGCCAGGCTGTGTTCCTGCTAGCAGGAACACGCAAATGGGCACTGGCAGCGCAGACGGCACGGCCCGTTCAGAGGACCATTCCGGCACGCCTCGTGACCGCGAACCCAAGCCGATCGGAGTAGGGCCGTGAGTGGTAGAGCCAGCTCGACGAGCGCCGACGAGAGCCCCACGAGGTCGGCCGCGTTGGACGCGGGCTCCCGACAGTGGGTCGAGCAACTTCGGGTCGGGCACCCCCGGCACGAGCAGACGGTGGGCCGGCTCCACGATGTGCTCCGGCGGGTCGCCTTCCACGAGTTGTCGCGGCGGCGCCACCAGCTCCGGTCGATCAGGGGCCCCGAGTTCGACGACCTGGCTCAGCAGGCCGCCGACGACGCCCTCGTCAACGTCCTCGACAGGCTCGACGAGTTCCGCGGGCTCAGCCGCTTCACTACCTGGGCCTACAAGTTCGTCGTGTTCGAGGTGTCCGCCAAGGTCGCGCGGCACGCATGGCGCCGGCAGCCGCCCAGCGTCGAGGAGTTCGCGTGGGACGAGCTCGCGGATCGCAAGGCGCTCCGACCCGAGGACCGGCTCGAGCAGCGGGCGCAACTCGACGCGCTGTCGCAGGCGATCGGCCAGCTGACCGATCGCCAGCGCGAGGTGTTCGTCGCCGTGGCTCTCAACGACGTCCCGATCGACGTCCTGGCGCTGAAGCTCGGCACGAACCGCAACGCGCTCTACAAGAACCTGTTTGACGCCAGGCGTCGCCTGCGGGAAAGAATGGCCGCCGCCGGGCACCCAGTTAGCGATGAAACCGGGCGTGAGATTGCGGCCGGCGGCGATGCGCTGCTTGGTCCCCCCGCGGAATGCTGGTCGCGATGACGCTCCGGTGCGTCATCGTCGATGACAGCCCAGACGTGCTCCGTGCCGCAAGCGAGCTTCTCGAGAGTCAGGGCGTGTCGGTGGTCGGTGTCGCCGCGAGCAGCGACGAGGCTTTGCGCCTCACGGAGGAGCTCGAACCGGACGTGATGCTCGTCGACATCGATCTCGGCCCCGAGAGCGGCTTCGACGTCGCCCGCAGCCTGGTGCACTCGCTGGGCAGGGAGGGGACGCGCAGCATCCTGATCTCGACCCACGACGAGGCGGACTACGCGGATCTGATCGCGGCCAGCCCGGCGATCGGCTTCTTGCCCAAATCGGATTTGTCGGCCACCGCGATCCACCGGCTCCTGGCCCGAGCTCACGGCGAGGGGCGGTATTGAGCGTCGAGGAACGTGATTACCGCGAGCACGCGGCGATGATCGTCGTCGGTCTCCGAGAGCTCGAGCTTCCCCAGGATGTGGCGCACATGCTTCTCGACGGTGCCCTCGGTCACCCACAGCACGCGCGCGATCCCCGCATTCGACCTTCCCTCGGCCATGAGCTGGAGGACCTCGTGCTCGCGCGGTGTGAGATCGCTGAGCGGGTCCCGGACACGTCGTGCCGCCACAAGCTCCTTCACCAACCCTGGGTCGATGACCGAACCGCCGGCCGCGATCCGGTCGAGCGTCTCGAGCAAGTCGGCAACCTCGGTGACCCGGCTCTTCAACAGGTAGCCCACCCTCCGCCCTTCCGAGAGCAGGCCGACCGCGCGATGGACCTCGACGTGGGCAGAGAGCACCAGGATCCCGATCTCCGGGAATTCGGCTCGGATCGCGTGCGCGGCATCGAGGCCCTCCGTCGTATGGGAGGGTGGCATCCGAATGTCCAGTACGACCAGTTCCGGCAAGTGCTCGCGCACCAGCCGCATCAGCTCGGTCACGTCGCCCGCCAACCCCACGACCTCGAACTGCGACGGTTCGAGCACGCTGGCGATGCCCTCGCGCAAGAGGAGGTCATCGTCTGCGATCACGACGCGGAGCTTTCCCACGGTCGGCGCCGTCATTGTGTCATCGGGTTGACGTGCGGCATGTTCAGAGGGCCAAGTAGGCTCTGCTCGTGCCGAAGGCGCGCTCGATCGTCGATCGCAGCCACGAGCTGTTCAACGCCCGTGACTGGGATGGCTATCGCGAAGTGCTCGACGAGGATGTCGTGCTGGTCATGTCGGGCGTCTCGGTTCGCGGTCGGCCGGCCGTTGTCGATTTCCTGAGCGTCTCGGCGGCCACGCGCGCGGGACTCCGCGTCGGGCCCGAGCGAGTCGTCGTCGAGACGGAGGACACGTTGGTGACCGAGGTTCGCATGATCGACACGACCGCCGGCGGTGAAGCAGGCGCGCTCGAGTTTTCGACCTGCAGCGTCTACCGCGCCGCGGGCGGTCGGATCGTCGAGTGGCGCGTGTATCTCGACGAGCCTGCTGTGCGGGAGGCTTCGGCGTCCTTCGCCGCCGTGGCCGCCGAGCAGTCCGCCCTCCGTCGAGTGGCTGAACTTGTCGCTCGGCAGGCATCGCCGGAGCAGGTCTTCGGCCTCGTGACGGAGGAGCTCAATAGCTTGCTGGACGTCACCAACGTAGGCACCGCCCGTTTCGAGCCGGACGGCACCGCGACCGTCATGGCTGTCCGGGGCACGGCACAGTACGCGTTCCCCCCCGGCACAACCGTGGAGCTGACGGGGGGAAGCATGATCGAGAAGGTGTTTCGGACGGGCCTCCCCGCTCACGTCCAGAACTACGACAACGTCGGCGGTCCGCTTGGCCCGGTGATGCGCGAGTTGGGCGCAGGGTGGGCAGCGGCGGGTCCCATCGTGGTCGACGGGCGCCTGTGGGGCGCGATGGTCGTCAACTCCTCGCCGACTCAGACATACCCGCCCTTGACCGAACAGCGTGTCGCGAAGTTCGCCGAGCTGGTGTCGACGGCGATCTCCAACATCGAGTCGCGAGCGAACGTGGAGCGACTCGTGGCCGAGCAGTCCGCGCTCCGGCGGGTGGCCGAGCTGGTGGCCCGTCAGGCGCCACCGCAGCACCTGTTCGCCCTCGTCACCGAGGAACTCAGCCGGCTCCTTGGCGTCAACCGGGTCCGGACGGTCAGGCGCGAGTCGGACGGCAGCGCGACGATCCTGGCTGCGCGCGGCCCCGCCGGGGACCGGATCCCATCGGGCACGAACGTGCCGGTCCCAACGGGTAGCGTCGTCGACCAGGTGTTTCGGACCGTCCGCCCGGCGCGCGTGGAGTACGGCGAGCACGACGTCCTGACAATCGGCGGCATGGACGGCGCGCGCTGCGGGGCCGGGGGGCCGATCGTGGTCGACGGGCGCCTGTGGGGGGCGATGGTGGTCGGATCCGAGACGGCCAAGACGTTGCCGTCCGGTAGCGAAGACCGTGTCGCGCGCTTCGCCGAGCTCGTGTCCACGGCGATCTCGAACATCGAGTCGCGGGCGAGCGTCGAGCGGCTCGTGGCCGAGCAGTCCGCGCTTCGACGGGTCGCGATGCTGGTTGCGCGTCACGCACCGGCCGAGGAGGTTTTTGCGCTCGTCACCGAGGAACTCAGCCGCCTCCTGGGAACCGACCTGATGGTGCGGACGGTCCGGTTCGAGCCGGATGGCACGGCGACGATCATGGCTGCGCGGGGGATGCCCAAGGACCTGATCCCGCCGGGCACGAACACGCCTCGCCCGGGGGGAGGCGTGCTCGACCAGGTGTTTCGCACGGGCCGCCCGGGCCGCGTCGACGACTATAAGCAGGTCACCGGCCCGCTCAGCATCGCACTGCGCGATCAGGGCATCTGCTCCGCGGCCGCAGGGCCCATCGTCGTCGACGACCGAACCTGGGGCGCAATGGCGGTGGCGTCCCCAAGAACCTTGCCGGCCGGGAGCGAGGATCGCGTCGCGCAGTTCGCCGAGCTCGTGTCCACGGCGATCTCGAACATCGAGTCGCGAGCGGCGGTCGAGCGCCTCGCGGCCGAGCAGTCTGCGCTGCGGCGCGTGGCGACGCTGGTGGCGCGCGAGCACTCTCCCGAAGACCTGTTCGCGACCCTGGCAGAGGAACTTGGGGTGCTGTTGGAAGTGGACGCGTCCGCGATCCTGCGATATGAGGCCGACGCGAGCGCGACGGTGGTCGCCGGCTGGGGCGACGGTTCGATCACCCTCCCGCTCGGCGAGCGGTTCCCCCTCGCAGGGGACAACCTCGCCGGCGAGGTTCACCGCAGCGGTGCGCCCCAGCGCAAGGAGGACTACAACGATGCACCGGGGCCGATTGCCGCTACTGTGCGCGCGCTCGGGTTCCGTTCGGCTGTGGCGAGCCCGATCGTCGTGGAGGGAGCGACGTGGGGAGTGATCGCCGTTCTGTCCTGCCAGCCGGAGCCGCTCCCGCCGGACACCGAGGCGCGCCTGGCCGAATTCACCCGGCATGCCGGCATGGCCGTGGCCAACGCCAAGAGCCGTTCCGATCTGGCGGAATCACGCGCGCGGATAGTGCGGACGGCGGACGAGGTCCGCCGGCGCTTCGAACGCGACCTGCACGACGGCGCTCAGCAGCGGCTCGTGTCGTTGGGGCTCCAATTGCGTGCGGCGGAGGCGACCTTGCCCGCCGACGTAGGGGACCTCCAGCGAGTCCTCGCTCGCGTTGGGACGGGGCTCAAGGAGGTGCTCGACGACCTGCGCGAGTTGTCACGGGGCCTCCATCCCGCGGTGCTGTCAGAAGGCGGGCTTACGCCGGCGCTCGGGTCGCTGGCGCGCCGTTCGTCGGTTCCCGTCGACCTGCGAATCGACGTCGACGATGCGCGCCTCGAGGAGCCAGTCGAGGCGGCCGCATACTACGTGGTCTCGGAGGCGCTGACCAACACCGCCAAGCACGCCCAGGCATCCCGGGCGGTGGTGAGCGCGCGAGAGCGTGACGGCTGGCTGGAGTTGCGTGTGAGCGACGACGGGACGGGTGGCGCAGACGCCTCGGGCGGTTCGGGGCTCACCGGACTCGTCGACCGCGTCGAGGCGATCGGCGGCACGATCCAGATCGACAGCCGCCCGGACTTCGGGACAGCCATTCGGGTGAAACTGCCTGCCAAGAAGGCCCGCCGCTGACGATCGCCTTCTTGCCACCGCGGCTCCGCGGTCGGCAAGATGCAACGTGATGAACGATCTCCGACGCCTCGATGAGCTGCTCCGCGCCAGGGACGGAGACGCAGGTTGCACCGCTGGTGAGGACATCCTCGACGCCTACGTCGAGTTGGAGCTCGCCGGAGAGGACCCGGCGAACGTCTACCCGGGCACGGCGATCCACCTTGAGAGCTGCCCCGGCTGCCGGGCCGATCACGACGGACTGCTCGAAGCCGCGCGCCGGTTCGACGATGTCAGGCCCGAGTAGGCGCGCGTGTTAGTCATGGTCGGTCGGCGCTCGTCTGTGTGCCGGCTCGCGGCCCGGTGGTTGCTTGGGTCGCTCGAGCGCCGGCGCCGATGGGATCGGGCACCGCACCGGGTCTGTGGTCACGGTCAGGGGCTGTCCGTAGTGGTGGATGTCGAGTGGTTCGCCCATCAGAAGGGTGTACGTGGCTTGGGTCGGCTCGACTTCGATCCTCAGCTGGGTGTTCTTGCGACAGCGGAGGCTGAAGGCGAGGCGGGTCAGCGGCTTGCGGGAGGCGCGGGATGAAGCTGAGCATCCCGCTGTGGTCGCGCAACCCGCCGAACGCGGCGAGCGCGGCGATGCAGGCCCCCGCGAGCGAGGCGATGTGAACGCCGTCGCGGGTGTTGTGCTCGAGGTCGTCGAGGTCGAGCAGCGCTGCTTCGGCGAGATAGTCGTAGGCCAGCTCGACGTGCCCGACCTCGGCGGCCACGATCGCTTGTATGCACGCCGACAGCGATGAGTCGCGGACGGTGATTGGTTCGTAGTAGGCGAAGTCCCGCGCCTTCTGCTCGGCGGTGAACTCCTCGCCTGCGAAGAACAGCGCCATCACCAGGTCCGCCTGCTTGACAACCTGCTTGCGGTAGAGGTCGAAGTACGCGTAGTGGAGCAGCAGCGGATAGTTCTCGGGTGGGGTCGAGTCGAAGTCCCACATGTCGTGTTGGGTGAAGCCGTCCGCTTGGGGGTGGACGTCGAGCGACTCGTCATAGGGGATGAAGATCGTTTTGGCGGCGTCCCGCCAGCTCGCGGCCTCTTCGTCATCGACGTCCAGCTGCTTCGCGACGTCGGGGTGTCGTTCGACCGCGTCGGCGGCGGCGCGGAGGTTCCGCGCCGCCATCAGGTTCGTATATACGTTGTTGTCAGCAATCGCGCTGTACTCGTCCGGCCCGGTGACCCCGTCGATACGAAACTGTCCCGTCGGGTCATGGTGGCCGACCGATCGCCACAACCGCGCCGTCTCGACGAGGAGTTCGACGCCCGCCTCACGCTCGAATGTCTCGTCCTCGGTGATCAGCTGGTAGCGGTCCGCGGCGTTCGCGATCGCCGCGTTGATGTGGAACGCAGCTGTTCCCGCCGGCCAGTAGCCCGAGCATTCCTGGCCGGCAATCGTCCGCCACGGAAACGCCGCGCCTCGAAGCCCCAGCGACCGGGCGCGCTCGCGCGCCAGATCCAGCGTCTGGTGGCGCCAGCGCAACGCATCCGCCACGGCGCGCGGCCGCGTGTAGGTGAGCAGGGGCAGGACCAACGCCTCGGTGTCCCAGAACGTGTGACCGTCGTAGCCGGGACCGGTCAGTCCCTTGGCCGGAATCGGGCGCCGCTCGCCCCGTGCTCCGGCCTGGAGCGTGTGAAACAGCGCAAAGCGGACCGCCTGCTGAAGCTCCGCGTCGCCCTCGATCTCGATGTCAGCAGCCGCCCAGAAAGTATCGAGATAGGCGCGCTGCTCCTGCAGCAACCCGTCCCAACCGGTGTGCACCGCCGCCCGCCAGCGACGCGGCAACCTGGTCGCGCAATGCGGGACCGGTCCGCGACGCCCGACCACCCGTACGCGACGAACTTCGTGACGCGCAGAGGCGCGCCCGGCCCCGCCGTTGCGGTGATCGTTAGTCGCGCGAGATCGGGCCGGCTCGTAATCGCGGTCCCGGTATCCGCGGGTCCATCGATCCGGTGATCCATCGCCGCGCCAACGGTCAGGCCACTGGACCTCGTGGTGTGAACCAGAACCGCCTCGAGCTCCTGGCTGGAGAACGCGTCGGAGACCAGCGGTGAGCTCAACGCAGCTGCCGCCCGCGGGTCCTGCTCAGTGACGGGCAACGTCTCGTTGGTGACGAGCTCGGACTGGACGACCACCTGCACCGCGTCGTCGAGCGGCTCGACCTCGTACACGATCGCCGCGATCGAACGTTGCGTGAACGAGACCATTCGAGTCGAGGAAACGCGGACGAAACGCCCTGTCGGCGAGACCCACTCGGCCATGCGCCGCAGCACCCCCGCGCGCAGATCGAGCACCCGCTCGTGTCGGCGCAGCTCGCCGTAACGTACGTCGAACGGCTCGTCCTCGACCAGCAGCCGCATGATCTTGCCATTCGTCACGTTGACGACCGTCTGTCCATCCTCGGGATCGCCATACCCGGCCTCCGCGTACGGCAGCGGCCGCGTCTCGTAGAACCCGGCCAGGTAGGTCCCCGGCAGCCCGAACGGCTCGCCCTCGTCGAGGTTCGCCCGCATCCCGACGTGCCCATTGGCGAGCGCGAACACCGACTCGGTCTGCGCCAAGCGCTCGAGGTCAAGCGCGGTCTCGCGCACCGACCCACGGCTCGACCACGAACCCCGCTTGCTGGATCACGCCGACCCCAGAAGACGATTCACGTCCGACGACAGCCCCGACATCGGCGCATTCCTACCACGAACGGCGCCTGGACGCGGACCGATCCCCGACCAATCGGATAATTTGGCGACGTGCGGCTGGGCATCGCGGATCATCTCGGCTGGGCCATCGCGGTGACGGCATCCGGGAACCACGAGGTCGTGGACCGCCGGAGGATCGAGCTGATCGAAGCCGGCGTGTCTCCGGCACCGATTCACTACGAGAGCCGAAGCCTGGACGTCGCGGCCACGGGTGCGCTGGTCGCGCAGGCGCGCGCGTCGATCGTTCGGGCGACGTCAGCCGCACTCGACGAGCTCGCGACCGCACTGCCCGCGCCGGTCCGCTCGATCTCGCTCAGAGTCTGGCCCTTTGACTTCCCTGAGGACATCGCCGTCCAACGCCGCGCGCCATACGAGGCTCGGGCCGACGCCATCATGTACCGCCAGGAGCTGTCCGAGCTCGCCTACGAACGTGGCTGGGAAGTCCACCTCTACGACGCAAAAGCCGTGGTGGATCAAGCGGCCAGGATGCTGGCCGACCGGGCCGACGAGGTCCTGCAGCGACCTCGGGCAACGATGGGACCACCCTGGACGAAGGATCATCGGGTCGCGCTCGCCGCGGCGATCGTGGCCGGCTGAATCTCTCATCTCCGATCTCGGTTCGCTACAGCGTGACGGTTCTTCCGGCTTCGAATCCGTCGCCGGCGACGATCTCGTCGATCACCGCGCGGGGCACGGGCTCGTCGGTGCCGATGATCATCACCTGCAGACCCGCCCCCTCATCGAGGCGGTCGTCCGCGTCCCGGCCGGCCGCGACCGAGACGATGTTGATGCCGTGCTCGCCGAAGCACGTCCCGACGCGGCCGATCATCCCGGGCACGTCGCGGTACCGGAACACCGTGATGTGGTTCTCGAGCTGGAGGTCGAACCGCTGGCCCCACACCTCGAGCAGGTGCGGCCGGCTGCCGCCTCCCGTTAGCGCGCCAGCGACGCGGACGCTGTTCTGGCCCGACTCGATGCTGACCCTGACGAGGTCCCGGTGATCGTGGAACGTGGACGCCTTCGTCTCCACGAGCTCGATCCCGCGCTCCTCGGCGATCGCCGGCGCGTTGACGACACCGACTTCCTCCTCGGTGGAGGCACCGAGCACGCCGACGAGCGCGTGGATCGAGAGCAGCCGCGTGTCGCGCTCGGCGATCCGGCCGAGGAACTCGGTGCGGACGCGGTCGATCGACGAGCCCTCCGCGAGCGCGACCGCGATCTTCCCGAGCGCATCGCACAGCGACACGAACGGAGCGAGCACGTCGAGATCCTCGGGCGCGATCGCGGGCACGTTGACCGCGCTCGTCACGACGCCGCCGGTCAGCGCCGCGACGACCTGCTCGGCCGCTTGATAGCCGGCGCGGTCGGTCGCCTCCGATGTGGAGGCCCCGAGGTGAGGCGTGACGATCACGTTCGGATAACCGAACAAAGGGTGGTCGATGACCGGCTCGGCGCTGAACACGTCGAGCGCCGCACCCCCCACCTTCCCCGAGTCGAGCGCCGCGCGGAGATCGTCGTCGACGACCAAGGGGCCCCGCGCGACGTTCAGGATCCGCACCCCGTCGCGGCACTTCGCGAGCGCCTCGGCGTCGAGCCAGCCCTCGGTCGCCGGCGTCTTCGGCAGGTGCAGGGTGATGAAGTCCGCCTTGGCGTACACCGCGTCGGCGGACTCGGCCTTCTCCACCCCGAGCTCGCGGTAGCGGTCGGCGGAGACGAACGGGTCGTACGCGATCACGTGCATCCCGAACGCGAGCGCACGGTGCGCGACGAGCTGGCCGATCCGGCCGAAGCCGAGGATCCCGAGCGTCTTCTCGTTCAGCTCGATACCCGAGAACTTCGAACGCTCCCATCTGCCGGCGATCAGCGAGGCGTGCGCCTGCGGCACGTTCCGGGCGAGCGCGAGCAGCAGTGCCATCGTGTGCTCGGCGGCGGTGATCACGTTCGACTGCGGCGCGTTGGCGACCACCACCCCGCGCTTGGTAGCCGCCGCCACGTCGACGTTGTCGACCCCGACCCCTGCACGGCCCACCGCCCTCAACCGCTCCCCCCGCGCGAGCAGCTCGGCGTCCAGTCGCGTCGCCGAGCGGATCAGGATCCCCTCGAACTCTCCGATTCGCTCAGCCAGCTGCTCGCGCGACCAACCTATCCCCAGCTCGACGTCGAAGTGCTCGCGCAGCAACTCGATGCCGGGATCGCCGATGTTCTCGGCCACCAGCACGCGAAGCGGGGCGGACTCGTAATCTGGGACCGCCGACAGCGCGCTCACAGCCGCTCCGGCGCGTTGCTCGATGTCGCGCGCAAACCGGGTTGCACGGTAACGAGATCATCGCAGCCGTGCTACGAGCCGACCGCGGACGCGTGGCCGTTGATGAACGCAGCGTGAACCGGGTAGTCGCGAATTTCGGTCGGATCGGGGAGTCCGTGGCGCCGGCGTACCGCGCGGAACTCATCGCTGGTCGAGAACGCCTCGAATGCCTCCCGCGTCGGGCAGGTGTCGACGACCACGATTCCGTCCGGGGCGCGCAGGCACAGGTTCGCGATGAAATCGCCGGTCGGCATCTCGGTGGACATCGAGTCGTAGGCGCGCGTGAGCGCGTCGGGGTCGCCGGTGAACTTCCAGATCGATACGTGCATGGGTCCTCCTTCGGTTAGGTGGTTTGTGCGTACTCGGTGTCGGCGAGGGCGATCCCCTGCGGGCGCCGGCCGACGGCCTGCTCGAGTTGTGCGGCCAGCGAGATCACCAGGTCATCCCGGCCGGGCGGCCCGACCAGCTGGATCCCGACGGGGATCCCGTCGGCCGTCTCGTGTGTCGGCACGGTGATCGCGGGCTGACCGGTGACGTTCCAGATCCGGACCAGCGCGCTGAAGCGCACGCCGTCGTCGGTGACGCCTGCCGCCGACTCGAGCGTGGCGACCTGCGCGGGGAGCCGGGTCAGAGTCGGGGTCAGCAGGACGGAGTCCGCAGGCCACGAGCGGAGCAATGATCTCGCGAACGCCCACAGTCGTTCCGCCGCTTCGAGGTAATCGATCAGGGTCACCGGCGTGGAGTCCACCGCCCACGCGCGCGTCGTCGGTTCCAGACGCGCCGGCGTCCACCGCGAAACCATGGAGTCGTTCGATCACACGCACGAGGTGCTGGACGGTTCCGGTGGTGAACGCCGCCCAGCTGCTCGGGAACGCGTCGTCGTCCCACGCGGGCGTCCCCTCGCAAACGTCGTGCCCAAGGCCCGCAAGCGCGTCGGCGGCGTGCCTTGCTGCTGTGAGCGGCTCGGGATCGATCCGAACGCCGAGCGGCGCGGTCAGGGACACGATGACCCGTGTCCGGGCCTGCGGCTGCTGCGCGGCGACGGTGAAGGGCCGCTCGGGCGCGGGCAGGAAGTGGTGGTCCCCGGGCTCGTACCCCGCGATCGCGTCGAGCGCGGTGGCGGTGTCGAGCACGGTTCGGGTAAGTACGCCGTCGGCGGCGGCGCCGAGTCCGATCAGACCGAGGTCCGGGCCGATCGAGACGCGCCCGCGGCTCGGCTTCAGCCCGACCAGCCCGCAACACGACGCGGGGATCCGGATCGAGCCACCAAGGTCGCTGCCCTCCGCGAGCGGAACCATCCCGGACGCCGCCGCGGCCGCGCTCCCGCCTGAGGAGCCACCCGAGGACAGCGTGGTGTTCCACGGGTTGCGGGTCGCGCCGTAGCGGCGGTTCTCGGTCACCGGCCGGAGCCCGAGCTCGGGCGTGTTGGTCTTGCCGACGATGATCGCCCCCGCGGCGCGGAGCCGGCGAACGTGCGCGCTGTCGTGGTCGGCGACCCAGTCGCCGAAGCCCGCACTGCCCTGGGTGGTCGGCATGCCGCGGGTGGCCGACAGGAGGTCCTTGACCGCGATGGGAACGCCGCACAACGGCCGTGGATCTCCGGGCGCGATCGCCTCGGCCTCGGCGAGGGCCAGCTCCGGGCAGGTCGCGACGAACGCGTTCAAGATCGGGTCAAGGCGCCCGATCCGCTCGACCGACGAGCTCACAAGCTCGCGCGCGGTCAGCTCGCCGTCACGGACGAGCTGCGCCTGCTCGACCGCGCTCAGATCCAGCGGGTTGCTCATGGCCTCACCACGTACAGCGAGTGGAACGCGTCCTGAAGGTCGACGTGCTCCACGGCGCCGAAGCCCGCCTGCGCGCACAGCTCCCGGACACGAGCCGGCGGCAGTCCGCACGTGCCGAGCCCCGCCCCGCCGTGGGCGAGCGAAGTCGTCATGCAGTACACGGTGCTGACTCCGTACAGCAGCGCTGCGAGCGGGCCGGCTGTTCTGATCTGGGTCGTCCGCGCAATTCATCTCGAGCATCAGATACGCCCCGCCCGGCTTGAGCCCGCGGCGGATCGCGGACACGAGCGCGAGCGGGTCGACCGCGTCGTGGACGACGTCGAACGTCGAGATCACGTCGTATCGCTCTGGGAGTCCGGTGGCGGCGTCGAGCAGCTCGAACCGAACGCGATCGGACACGCCGGCTTCGGCGGCCGCACGGCGCGCCAGCCGGAGCTGCCCTTCGAAGTTGTCGTAGCCGACGAACGTCGCAGCGGGGAACGCCTCGGCGAGCCGGATCACAGCCGTCCCGGCGCCACAGCCCACGTCCGCCCAGCTCGCGCCCTCGGCGAGGCGCTGCTCGAGTCCGCCCGCGGCGGGCAGCCACCGCTGCACGAGCAGGTTGTCGTAGAAGCCCCGGGAGAAGCGGCTCATGCCCTCCCACGTGTCGGCCGGATAGGCCGACTGGGGGACGCCACCGCCGGAGCGGAACGCCTCGGTGAGACGGTCGATCGTGCGCAGGTAGCCGAACGTCATCTGAAACGCCCCGGCCAGGAACGCCGGGCCACCCTCCGCGGCGACCACCTGCGCGTGCTCGAGCGGCAGCACGTACCGGCCGGTCTCGCGATCCAGCTCCAGATAGCCGGCCGCGTGCATCCCGCGCAGCCACTCGCGGGCGTAGCGCTCGTTGACCTCGGCCGTCGAGGAAAGCTCCGCGCTCGTCGCGGGCCCGTCCGCGAGCGCCCGGAACAGCCCGAGGCGATCGCCGAGCGTCGACAGTACGCACGACATCAGCCCCGCGGCATCGCCGAGCACGTGCTCCATGAACGCTCCGAGCTTCGCTTCGTCGATCGTCTGGGTGGTCATTGAGGACTCCTTCGGTTCGGATTCGCGGCGACAGCTTTCACCGTCACCGTGACCACACCGTGACCGTTCCATCACCCGGTCGACACTGGTTTAGGCTCGGCTCTCGATGCTTCGGGTGTTTGTTCTCGGCGACCTTCGCGTGGAGCTCGACGGCACGCCGGTGGCGCTGCCCAGGCGACGACCGGCCAGAGCGCTGCTCGGCTGGCTCGCGCTCCATCCCGGCGGCCACGCCCGCTCGACCGTCGCCGCGCGTCTGTGGCCGAACGTGCTCGACGAGAGCGCCCGCACGAGCCTGCGCACGTCGTTGTCGGCGCTGCGCGCCGCGATCGGCGCGGACGCCCTCCCGGCGACGCGCGAACGTGTCGGGCTGGCCGAGGACGTGGCGGTCGACGTGCACGAGTGCGAGCGGCTGCTCTCGGAGGAACGCCCGCTGGAGGCACTCGAGTTGTGCACCGGCGAGGTGATGGCGGGGTTTGACGAGGACTGGGTGCTGATCGCGCGCGATGCGCATCGGGACCGCGTCGCCGACGTGCTCTCCAACTTGGCCGCTGCCGCGGCGGCCCGGGGCGACGGCGAGGCGGCCGTGGGGTTCGGTCGCCGCCGCGCCGCGCTCGATCCCCTCGACGATCCGGCGCACCGCGACCTGATGCGGCTGCTGGCGGACACCGGCGACGGCGCGGGAGCGCTGGCCATGTACGAGCGGTTCACCGAGCGGCTACGCCGCGAGCTCGGCGTCGCCGCCTCGCCGCTGACCAGGTCGCTAGCGGCCGAGCTGCGCAGCGGCGTGCCGGCTACCGCACCGCAGCTGCCGCAGCCGGCGCGGATCATCGCCGCCCTGCGCCGGGGGCCGCTCGCCGGGCGCGAACGCGAGCTCGCGAGGCTCCATGCGACATGGGCCAGGTCGGCGCGCGAGGGCCGGCAGCTGGCGCTCGTCAGCGGCGAGCCCGGCATCGGCAAGACGCGGCTCGTGTCAGAGTTCGCCGCCGAGCTCGGCGGGCTCGGGGTCGGCGTGCTGTACGGCCGCGCCGAGGAGGAGGCGCTGATCCCCTACCAGCCGGTCGTCGAGGCGCTGCGCGAACCGCTCCGTCATGGCGTAGCACTGCCGGCCGAGGCCGGGGAGCTCTCGCTCCTGCTCGGCGGCGGCGCGGGCCACGAGCCCATGGCGCTCGCCACGGGACAGCCGGCGCCCGGGGCGAGAATGCGGCTGTTCGAGGCGGTCGGGGTGGCGCTCGACGCGCTGGCGGCAAAGAAGCCGCTGCTGCTCGTGGTCGACGATCTGCACTGGGCCGAGCCGCCGACGATCCGGCTGCTCCTCCATCTCGCCGCGCGAGGCGCCGGAGCGCCACGCATGATCGTCGCCACCTATCGGGACACCGAGACCCATCCATTTTCCGCCGCGGTCGCGCGTCTCTACCGCGAGCTCCCGGTCGAGCGCATCGCACTCGCGGGCCTGGGCGTTGACGAGGTCGCCGCGCTGCTCGGGGGCGATCACTCACCCGAGGCGGTCCGGGCACTGTGCGCGCGGACCGGCGGCAATCCGTTCTTCATCGAGCAACTGCTGCCCGGGGACACGGTCGGCGTGAGCGAGGCAGTGCGCGCCCGGGTCAGCGGCCTCGGCCCCCAGGCGCATGCCGTACTCGATGCGGCCGCGGTGAGCGGAGCCGAGTTTGAGCTCACGGTCGTCGCCGAGGTCGTCGGGCTCCCCGTCGACCACATGCTCGACGTGCTCGACGCTGCGGTCAGGGCGAAGCTGATCGGCGAGGTCCCGGGCGAACCCGGCCGGTACGCGTTCGTCCACGCGATCGTCCGCGACACGCTGACGGCATCGCTGACCGCGGCCCGCCGCGCGCGCCTGCACGAGCTGTTCGCCGCGTCGCTCGAGCCGCGGGCCGAGCGCGAGCCTGATCGATACCTGGTCGAGCTCACCAATCATGCGCTCGAGGCCGCGGCCGGCGCGGGTGATCCGCTCCGCGCCGCCGACCTCGCACAGACGGCGGCCGCGCGCGCCGGAACTGCGCTCGCCTACGAGGACGCGGCGGCCATGCTTCGTCGCGCCGTCTCGACGCTCGAACGCCGAGGCGACTCGCTCGAGCGGCGGGCCGAGCTCCAGTGCCTGCTCGGCGAGGCGCTCCAGCGCGCCGGGCTCGGCGCCGAGGCGGCACCGGCGCTTGAAAAGGCGAGCGACCTATCTTGCGCCGCCGGCCGCCCGGACCTCATCGGGCGCTCGGCGCTCGCGCTCGGAGGTGCGGGGGTCACGATCCTCGGCGCCGACCGGCAGTTGGTCGCCGCGCTCGAGCAGGCGCTGGGCGCAATCGGACACGCGCACGACGAGCTGCGGGTGAGGCTCCTCGCCCGGCTCGCGATCGAGCTCGCCTACGAGCGCGACCCCGGACGGCGCGACGCGGCCAGCGACGAGGCGATCACGGTGGCCCGCCAGACGCGCAAGCCCACGGCGCTAGCCGCCGCGCTCAACGCTCGTCACGTCGTCGCCTGGGGACCGGACGGTTGCGAGGAGCGGGTCGAGGTCGCGACTGAGATGCTCGCCCTCGCACAAGGCGCCGGCGACCGCGAGCTCGAGCTCCAGGCCCGCAACTGGCGCATCGTCGACCTACTCGAGCTGGGCGACGGTCCCGCCGTTCGCGAGGAGCTCGACGCATACGCCCGGCTGTCGGCAGCCGCGCGGCTCCCGGCCTTTGCCTGGTACGTGCCGTTGTGGCGCGCGACGCTCGCGCTGCTGGCTGGCAGGATCTCGGACGGCATCGAGCTTTCCCGCCGCGCGCTCGAACTGGGCCGCCGGGCCGGTGACGCCAACGCCGATGTGTTCTTCAGCCAGCAATACCTCCTGCGGATGGTGGTCCAGGGGCGGGTCCGGGATCTCGATCCGAGCGTGGGCGGACTCGACGGAGAGGTTGCCGAGCGGGCGCTCACGGGGCCGGCCTGGCGGGCGTATCGATTCACGTTCGCCTGGTGGCACGCCGAACGCGGCGAGATCGATCAGGCCCGCCGCGACTTCGACGCCGCCGTCGCGGACGGCCTGTCGACCCTCCCGCGCGACGTGAACTGGCTCGCCGCGATGGCATCCGCGGTCGAGGCGTGCGTCGTGCTCGAGGACTTGCGGCGGGCGCGAGAGCTGCGAGCTCTGCTCGACCCATACGGCGCTCGCATGGTCGTGACCGCCCGCGGCTCTTCTCACGGCGGGTCCGTGGCATACCTGCTCGCCCGGCTGGCCGCGGTCTGCGGCGACGCCGCGGCCGCGGATCGTTTGTTCGCCGACGCCGCGAGGCGAGACGGTCGCGCCGGCGCCGACGCGTTCGTGATCAGGGACCTCCACCGACACGGCGAGTTCCTGCGCTCGATCGGCCAGGACGACCGCGCCGACCGCCTGCTCGGCGCCGCTGGCAGCGAACGGGCCTAGCCGCGCCCGAGCTGCGGATCGCTCGTCAACCGTGCTCCCGACTCCAGGCGACCCGCGAGCTGGTAACTGAAGGCGGCATCGCTAGGCGTCGTCAGCGCGATGTCGTACCAACCGCCGGAATGGCCGGTGTCGATCGTGATCTCCGCGGTGCCGTCCACGCGGACGCGGTGGTCGTTGCCGTACGCGTCGACGACCTCGACCACGAGCGACTGACGGTGGCGGCGGTCGCCGCGATGATCTCCACCGTTGCTGAGCCGGAGCCTCAGCCCGCCGCTGTCGTGGTCGCCGTGCTCGCCGACCTCGAGCACGGTCGCGGGTGAGCCGGCAATGCGGCGGAAGAAGCCGTTCGGGCCGTGAAGGCTGAGGTCGTAGCTCCCTGGGTTCGGGAGCGAAATCGCGAGCTCATCGCCGGAGCCGATCGTGTAGCTGTACGGAGCGCCCGGGGCCGTCAACGATCGTGCCTGAAGGCCGACTCCGAGCTTGCCGTGGTTCCTGATCGCAAGCCTGAGCGCCCCGGGTTGGGCGTCGAAGCCGACGTGGAATCGGTATCCGAGCCGGCGCGACGGCCGCACACCGCGCTCCTGGGCCGGGACCGATCCGGTCGCCGGCGGCACCGGGTGGTAGCTCGGAGGTGTGCTGTTCTGGTTGGGCTCGTAGCTCTCGACGCTCGGCAGGTGCGGGAGGCGGTCGGAAGAACTCTCGAAGTCGAACGCCGAAGTCAGATCACCGCATATGGCCCGCCGCCACGGGGTGATGTTGGGTTCGTCCACGCCGAACCGCGCCTCGATGAATCGGATCAGCGAAGTGTGGTCGAAAGTCTCGGAGCAGACCCAGCCGCCGGTGCTCCATGGCGAGATGATCAGCAGCGGCACCCGAACGCCGAGGCCGTACGGTCCCACGACGCCGTCGGAACCCCTGGGCGTTCCGGCCTTGCCACCGAACAGCTCGTTGTCGAGGCGCACGGTCGACTCCCCGGCAAGCCCGCCCACGTTCGGGTAATGGCCGACGACGTGGTCGAAGAAGCCGTCGTTCTCGTCGAAAGTGATCACCAGGGCGGTCTTCGACTACACCTCGGGGTCGCTGGTCAGCGCATTGAGCACGCCGGCGGTGTACCAGGCGCCATAGCCGGCGGGCCACGCCGGATGCTCGGTGTAAGCCTCCGGCGCGACGATCCAGGAAACGCTCGGAAGGTTGCCGCTCCTGACGTCGCCCTGGAGGATGTCGAAGAAGCCGCCGCTCTGGTTGACGTCGGTACCGATCCGGGCCGCCTGGTAGAGCGGGCTCCCCGAGGTGGCTTTCTGGTAGTTGAAGAAATAGAGCAGCGAGTTGTCGCCGTAGTTGCCGATGTACGGATCCGACGTCCAGCCCCAGAAGCCGGCCGCGTCGAGGCCGACACCGCTGTCCTGGTAGATCTTCCAGCTGACGCCGGCCGCTTGAAGGCGTTCCGGGTAGGTCTGCCATCCGTATCCGAGCTCGTCGTTGGCGATCACCGGCCCCCCACCCTGGCCGTCGTTGCCGTCCCAGCCGGTCCACATGTAGTACCGGTTCGGGTCAGTCGGCCCCAGCATCGAGCAGTGGTAGCCGTCGCACACGGTGAACGCGTCGGCCAACGCGTAGTGGAACGGAAGGTCAGAGCGCTCCATGTGCGCCATGCAGGTGGTGGTCTTGGCCGGTAACCATTGGTCCCAGTTGCCGGCGTTGAACATCTGGTGGGTCCCGTCCCAGCTGTGGTCAAGATCCTCGATGAACGTGAGCGCCAGGTTGTTCCCGGGTACGTCGGGGCGGAACGGGAGCACGATGGTGGAACCGTCGGCCTGGTACCAGACCGGCTTGCCACTTGGGAGCGCGACCGGGTGCGGATCGCCGAACCCACGCGCCCCGCGCATCACGCCGAAGTAGTGGTCGAACGAGCGGTTCTCCTGCATGAGAACGACGATGTGCTCGATGTCCTCGATGCTGCGAGTCGCGTGGTTCGCCGGGATCGCAAGCGCACGGGCGATGCTGTCAGACAGCATCGTCGCGGCGACACTGCCACCTGCGAGCTGGAGGAACCTGCGCCGGTTGACGACCCTCATCGACCGGGATCCTATGTCGGCTCGTTGACCCCGTCCACACTGGTTACAATTCGGTCACAACTCGCTCACACCAAGCTCACCAGTGACCGCCAACTCGACCGGGGTGACACCGTGTGTGAGTTCACCCTCGAGGGGTTACTCGGGCATGACGTCCCCGAAGCGCCGCGCGGCTTCGAGCAGCCCGTCGTGATCGGCCCGACAGCCCGCGCAGCTCTCGATGTGGATCGCAGTCCCCGGGTAGACCCGCCCCGGGTCCTCGCCGGCGAGCTCCAACTCCACGTAGGCGTCGAGGATCTCTTCCCCGGCGGTGCAGCCCGCGTCTCCGTCGCTGGCGCGCAGCAGCTCGTCGACGCCACGAAGATCGGGGTCACGCTCCATCGCGATCCCGCGCGATCCCGGCCGTTCAGGCCATCGCGGGCGCCACCACGTGGCTCTCGAGGAACGCGCTGATCAATGCTGCGATCTCGTCGCTGTGCGTCGCGGTCGCGAAGTGGCCCGTATCGAGCAGGCGTAGCTCGCCGTCGGGCAAGTCGTCGAGATATGCCCGCGCCCCCTCCGGCGGGAAGAAGGCATCGTTCCGTCCCCACGGAAGCAGCGCCGGGGGCGTGTTGGTGCGCAGGTATTCCTGCCAGTCCGGGTAGAGCGTCACGTTGTTCTGGTAGTCGTAGAGCAGGTCGAGCATCACCTGGTCGCGGCCTGGGAGCTCCAAGTAGCGCTGGTCGAGCTCCCACAGGTCGGGATTGACGGTGGTCGGGTCCGCCACTCCGTCGACATATTGCGAGCGCGTCGCATCGAGGGTGAGGAACCCGCGGACTGCCGGTTCGTTGCTCGCCCGGTCCTCCCAGTAGGGCTTCAACGCCTGCATGCCCGGACCGAGACCCACCTCGTATGCGTTGCCGTTCTGGAGCACCAGCCCCTCGATTCGCTCGGGACGACGGCTGGCGATGCGAAATCCCACCGGGGCGCCGAAGTCGAACATGTAGAGGCTGAATCGTTCGAGGCCCTTGGCGTTCGTGAACGCGTCCATCACGTCGGCGAGCCGATCGAACGTCGTGGCCCCGGCGAGTGCGGGGCTCCGGCCGAATCCCGGATAGTCAGGCGCGATCAGGTGATAGCGCCCGGACAGCCGCTCGATGAGCCGCTGATACTGCGCGGAAGAGCTCGGGAAGCCGTGCAAGAGCAGCAGCGTCGCCGCGGACGGATTCCCCTCCTCCCGGTAGAAGACCTCGCTCCCGTTGACCTCGATCGTCCGGTATGCCGTCATCGCTGCTCCCTGTGCGGGGGCCGATCTCGCCACGGCCCTTTTGGCCGGATGGGTGGCGTCGCCCCGCCAGGTCTTACCGCGCGCCGGTAAGAAATCGGTCCCGCCCCTCCCTAATGCCGCACACCGCACAGAGACGACAGGAGGCAACCGATGCCGGTGACCCGTATCGCGATCCGCGCGGGCAAGGCGGTCGATGCGAAGCTCGCACAAGGCGCTCGACGCGCACGGAGCGGCGGCCTGACGGCGACGGCGCACCGGAGTAACGCATCTCGACGAACCGAAAGGAAGAAGCATGGGATTGGCTTGGCAACAGGGACCGCTCGCGCCGGGGGCGACCGGCCGGTTCCTCGTCCCGGACCCGCTCGCCGCGCGACTCCTGTACGCGGAGCCGCTACGACGGCGCATGCGCGTCCTGTTCGCCGAGGCTTGGATCGCGCACAGCGACGACGTGATGTTGTTGCACGAGCCCGGCCGCTACCCCGTCGCGTATTTCCCCAAGCGCGACATCGACCCCGAGGTGCTCGGCGCGAGCGACCGCACGACGGAGCATCGTGACCTCGGGCCGACTGCCTGGTATACCGTCGGGCTCGGCGACCGCGAGGCTCCGCGCGGGGCCTGGGAGCACATCTCCCTCCCTGTGTTCGCTGACGCCCTGGCGGATCGCGTCGCGTTCGCGTGGCACGCGATGGATGCGTTTTACGAGGAGGACGAACGGATCGTCGGCCACGCCGCCGACGCGTATCACCGCATCGACATCCGGCAGACCTCGCGGCACCTGACCGTCCACGCCGGAGAACAGCTCCTAGCCGACTCGCACCGGCCGCTCGTCCTGTACGAGTCGGGCTTCGCGCCACGCTGGTACGTCCCCCGCGAAGACGTCGTCCAGCCGGCGCTCGAACCCGTCGACCGGCAGACGTTCTGCCCGTACAAAGGGATGTGCAGCTACTACGACATCGGCGACTGCGTCCGCGCGGCCTGGTCGTATCGGGAGGCATACCGCGAGGTGCACCGGATCTCCGACCTGATCTCGTTCGAGCCCGACAAGGTCAGGGTTGTGATCGACGGCGTCGTCCAGCACCTCGAGCCCGGCCAGCAAGTCGTCGCGCACGGACCCGACCGCAACCTGACGATCGACGAAGTCGGCGCGGGCGACGGACCGGGCCCGCCGGGTCGCGTCACGGCAGCCGGGCGCAGGTGAGGAGTCTCGGCGCCGGCGGGACATTTCGCCTCGAGCCGCCGCGACTGCGCACCACCGCCGACCCACGCGAAGAGCGGCACGCGACGTGGTTCGAGCTGTTCTTCGACCTGGTGTTCGTCGCGGCGATCGGCCAGCTCGGCGCGGCACTGGCGAAGGACCCCTCCGCGCCCGTGTTTCTCCGCTTCGCGGCGCTGTTCGTCGTGGTCGTGTGGGCGTGGGTGATCTACACGCTTTACGCGAACCGCTTCGACACCGACGACCTGATATTCCGGCTTGCGAAATCGGGCGGGATGCTCGCGATCGCCGCGGTCGCGGTCACTCTCCAGCGGGCAATGGCGGGTGACGGCGGAACGGCCGCGTTCGCTGCCGGATATGTGCTGCTGCGCGCGTTGCTGATCGCGTTGTACGGCCGCGCTCGGTACCACGTCACCGGCCAGGGCCGCAAGCTCTCCGACATATACATCGCCGGCTACTCGGCCACGACCGGGCTATGGCTCGTGTCGATCTTCGTACCCGGTCCATTTCGATACGTGCTGTGGTCGGTCGCGATGGTGATCGACCTGGCAGTGCCGATTCGAGCCTGGGCGGCGCTCGAAGGCCGTTCCGTCGTGATCTCCCACCTGACCGAGCGGTTCGGCACTTTCTTCATCATCGTGCTCGGCGAATCCGTCTTGGCAGCTGTGGCCGGAGTGTCGGGGCTCGAGTTCACGCTCGAATCGTGGGTTGTCGGGGTGCTGTGCTTCGTGGTCGTGCTGTGCCTGTGGTGGATCTACTTCGACCTCGCCGATACGTCGGTGGTCGGGCGTGGCGTGCTCGGGCTGGTCTTCGTGTACGGCCACTTCCCGTTGTTGGCAGGCGTGGCCGCGTTCGGCGAAGGCACCAAGCTCGCGATCACGCATGCGGCGGACCCGGGCCTCGGCGCCGGAGCCCGATGGGCGCTGGCCGGCGGGATCGGGGCGTTCGCGTTGTCTCTCGCCGTGCTCCACATCGGAGCCGAATGGACCTCGCTCCGCGACCGCACGTTCCTCGGCCGGATCGCTCTGGCCGCGCTGGCGCTCACGCTGGCCGCGGCCGGCGGTGGGATCGCGCCCGTCGGCTTTGTCGCACTCATCTCCGCCGCCGTGCTCGGCCAGCTGCTGCTCGAGGCGTTCACCGCGCCGGAAGGGACTGCGACTGTCTACGAGCCGCCGGTTCACGGAGCCGCGACTCGCGAGACCGCGCAACGGTCGCTTCGCGCATCGGACCTGCCGGTCTGCCCGGTTCGCGACCCGCGAATGCCGTATGTTGCCGACGATCGTGTCCGTACGGGAGCCGCAGCCGATTCTCAGCATTCCGACTGAAGCCGCGATGTTCCTCGTGCTCACGGTGGTTCCCGGCTCGGAGGCGGAGATCGGAGATGTCCTCGCAGACGTCTCGGGACTCAAGCGCTCGGTGGGGTTCCGGGTTCCAGAGGCGGACCTGTCGTGCGTGGTCGGGATCGGGACGGCCCTCTGGGACCGTCTGACCGGCGGTCCTCGTCCGGCCGGACTGCACCCGTTCCGCGAGCTCAGGGGTGCGCGCCACCATGCGGTGGCGACGCCGGGTGACCTTCTCTTTCACATCCGCGCCCACCGGTTCGACATGTGCTTCGAGCTGGCCCAGCGGCTGACCGAGCGCCTGCACGGCCTCGCCGAGGTCGTCGACGAGGTCCATGGCTTCCGGTCCTTCGACGAGCGGGACGTGCTCGGCTTCGTCGACGGCACCGAGAATCCAGAGGGCGCGGCCGCGAGCGAAGCGGTGCTGATCGGCGACGAGGACGCCGCCTTCGCGGGCGGCAGCTACGTGATCGTCCAGAAGTACGTCCACGACCTCGCCGCCTGGGACGCGCTCTCGACCGAGGAGCAGGAGCTGGCCATCGGCCGCACCAAGCTCTCGGACATCGAGCTCCCCGACGAGGACAAGCCTCCCAACTCCCACCTGGCGCTGAACGTGATCACCGGCCCCGACGGCGAAGAGCGCCAGATCATGCGTTTCAACATGCCGTTCGGCCGGGTCGGCGCGCGCGAGTTCGGCACGTACTACATCGCGTATGCGCGGACCTCGGAGCTGATCGAACTGATGCTCACGAACATGTTCATCGGAGATCCGCCCGGGACCACCGATCGGATCCTCGACTTCTCCACGGCGGTCACCGGCGGCCTGTTCTTCGTCCCGGCCGGAGAGCTGCTGGAGAACCTCGCGCCCGCAGGCTCAGCCGACCCGGGCGACGACGACGCGCCGGCGCAGGGACCCGGCGACGAGTCACTCGGCATCGGCGGCCTGCGCGGCTCGGATTACTGACGATCGCACCACTCGCGCGCGGCGCGGTAAGCGACCATCAGGTCGGCTCCTTCGATCGCGATGTCAGCCAGGTCGGCGAGGTGGTCGTCGCCGTTGACCGACACGCGCAGTCCGACCTCGCCGAACAGGAACTTGTCCGACATCGAATCCCCGTAGGCCACCGCCTCTTCGATCGCGAGGCCGTGCTCGGTGCAGAACCGCTCGGCCAGGCCCGACCAGCACCAGCCCGTCAGCGCTGTGCACCACCGCGCCAACCCCGAATCTGGTAGCCAACGGCGATCAGGTCCCGCGGAGGATTCCACCGTCCACCGGAAGCGCGGCGCCGGTGATGTACGCGGCTCGGTCCGAGCACAGGAACGCGGCCGCCCAGGCCATCTCCTCGGGCCGACCCAGACGGCCGGCCGGCACGGTGCGCGCCGCCCCCGCCACGGCGGCCTCGATCGAGCCGGCCAGCGACACCGCACGCTCGGTGGCGATGTGTCCGGTCAGCAGCGTGTTGATCGTCACGCCGTCGCGTGCGACCTGAGCGGCCAGCGTCTTGAACGCCGCCAGCGCGGCCGACCGCTCGGCGTTCGAGAGGACGAGCGCCGGGATCGGCTCGCGGACCGAGATCGAGGCGATCCCTACTACGCGACCCCACCCGCGCTCTCGCATCCCGGGCAACACGAGGCGGAGCAGCGTCATCGGCGCGAGCACCAGCGTGCGGTGCGCGAGCTCCCACTGTTCGACCGACATCGCGAGCGGATCCGGGCCGGCCGGGGGTCCGCCGGTGTTCGTGACCAGAATGTCCACAGGACCGACCTCCTCGGTGACGCGCGCGATCAGCGCGGGTGCGCCGTCCAGGTCGTCGCTGTCCCACGCCATCCCGGCCGCGGCGCCGATCTCGCTCGCTACCGCGGCCGTGCGATCGGCGTCGCGCGCGGTGATCACCACGCGCGCGCCCTCGGCCGACAGCGCCTGCGCGACCGCGCGTCCGATCCCCCGGCTGGCGCCACCGACCAGGGCGACCCGTCCGGCGAGGCCGAGCTCCACTGTGCTACGCCCGCCTCGTGATCGCCGGTCGGGTCACGCGGACAAGTATCACAGCGTCGCCCGTCCAGGCTTTCAGTCGAGCTTCCAGAACGCCGGCTCGCAGACCTGTTCAATGCGAAGACGCCGTGCCCCCCGGGCGTCGGAATCGGCTGAGTCGCAGCTGCCTGCCGGCGAATTCGGTGGGCGTCATCCGCAACGGGTGATGCGCTTGGCGGTCGGGTTGATCGACTCTCATGTGGCGGCGACCTGCCGCCGGTTCGAGTCCCCTGGATCCACCCGGAGGAAAGTTGATGGAAGGCAACGAAGTAGAGCTTGGCCCGATCGACGTCGTCGTGATCGGCTACCCGCCCGGAGCCCCGATGACCGGCGATGCGGTGCCGATCCTGCTCGACCTCGTGGACCGCGGAATCATCCGCGTACTCGACGCGCTGTTCGTGCAAAAGGACGCGGATGGGACGTTCTCGGGGTTCAATCTCGAGGACCTCGACCAGGACACCGCCGGCGACTTGACCGTGTTTGCCGGGGCGTCGACAGGAATGCTCGGCGACGAGGATGCCGCGACGGTCGCGGCGGAGATCGAGCCGGGGAGCGCGGCCGTGATGATCATGTACGAGAACCGTTGGGCGGCCCCGTTCGTCAGCGCGGTTCGTCGTAACGGTGGCGTGTTGATCGCGAACGAGCGGATCGGGGTGCAGGACGTCATCGACGCTCTCGACGCCGCCGAGGCGGCGGCGTAGCAGAAAGGAAACGAGATGCCAGGATTACTTCGCGGGGTGGCTCGTACTGCCGTCGTCGCCGGAACCTTCACGGGGGTGTCAAATCGCGTCACCCGCCGCCAGCAAAACCGCTGGGCCAAGCAGGACGAGCAGAAGTACTACGACGAGCAGGGACGAGCGGCCCAACAAGCGCCGGCCGCGCCCGCGCCCGCCGCACCGGCAGCTTCGGCCGGCTTCACCGACCACACGGTGAAGCAACTCAAGGATCTCGCCGACCTGAAATCACAGGGAATCCTGACCGAAGAGGAGTTCGCCGCCCAGAAGGCCAAGATCCTCGGCATGTAGAGGTCGCCGGCGGCAGACCGTTTCGTGGGTTGGCTCGCGAGCCGCACGACGACGCCGGCGCGCCTGCTCGTGGCGGTGCTGGCGTGGTTCTGCTTGGTGCTCGCGTGCGCGGTCCTGACCGGACACCTTCTGGCGCTGGCGGAGCGGCCAGGCGGCTCCACGTCGATCGACAGCTCGATCACCGGCTGGGTCGTCGCCCACCGCACCGACGGCCTGACGACGCTGGCTCGGGCGCTCGCCACCGTCGGAAGTCAGGCGGTGTTGCTGCCGGTGACCGCGACCGTCGCTGTGCTCCTGCTCGTGCGGCGGCGGTTCGTCCCGGCCGCGCTGCTCGTCGTCGCCTGGGGTGGGGCGCTCGGCCTGTACAACCTCACCAAGCAACTCGTCCAGCGGCACCGGCCGCCGATGCACATCTGGCTGACGAAGGTGTCGGGAACCTCGTTTCCGTCAGGGCACGCCACACAGTCACTGTGCACGTTCCTCGCGCTCGCTCTCGTCGCGGCCGTGTGGCTTCCGAGAGCGCGCCGGCCGGGTGAGCTGCTGGCCGTCCTGCTCGCCGCCGGGATCGGCTGGTCGCGCGTATACCTCGGAGTCCACTGGGCGACCGACGTGGGCGCGGGATGGCTGATCGCGGCCGCGTGGATCGCGATCGCCGTGTGGACGGCGTCGGTCGCGAAGGGGCTCGCCTAGAGGTTGATCCCACCGCAGGCCGGCCGGGAGCGGATGCACTAGCGGATGCGGATGCACGAGCGGATGCGGATGCGGATGCGGATGCGGATGCGGATGGGATGCGGATGCGGATGCGGGAGCGGAGCGGATGCGGGACGGAGCGGATGCGGGACGGAGCGCATGCGGGGGTCTCGGCAGGCGATTCACGCATTGCCGGTGGCCCGGCCGCGTCCGTGCAATCGACCAATCAGTGACGCGGCGCTTTCGCGAGGTAGCTGTGCCCCGCCCGGACGATCACGGTCTTATGGCGCACGAAGTCGTTCACGGCGACGGTCCCGCGGCGCACGCGGATCAGTGTGCCGTCGCACCGGTCTACCGTGTCCCAGATGGTGCCACGCACGGTCGCAGCGCTGTAGCGGCCGCGGGTGCTGAAGCGCCCGCTGGCCGTGGAGTGGAGAAGTTGGACAACTCGACGGTTGACGCGGGCCGCGCCGGCGCCGACCCCGGAGCCGTCGCGGGCGGGATGGGCCTTGCAAACCGCGTACGACGGACCGCCCGGGAACGCGCCCTCGAGCAGCGACAGGGTCGTGAGTCCTTTCTGCCGGCCCGTCGAGGATTGGGCGATCCCGAACACCGCCCCGCCAAACGTGCCGGTCTGCGTCTTCCCGGAGCCGGCAGCGCCTGACACGAGCTCGATCGTGCCGGTGCGCGCGTCGATCTGCGTACCGACCGGCAGCTGACCCGCCTGGGTCAGCGGAACGAAGCCCTGTCCCCCTGGCAGCCGCACGAGCACCTGACCGCTGACGGGCATCCCGTTCACCGTCTTGCCGATCACCGGCGGTGGTACGAGCGAGAGCGAGATGTTGTCGAGGTATGCGTCGTTGTATGCGCCGGCGAACTTGGTCGCGGTCATTACGACCCGGATCGCGCGCGTGCCGCGGGGCAGCGCGGCCGAACCGGTCCGGAGGAGAAACTTCGTCGTGTCGCTACGGTCCGCAGCCGTCACCGGACCGATCGTCAGGCTTCCGAGCTGCTGCGCGTCGGAGCCGAGGAACGTCGTGGTCACCTTGGCCTGGTCGTCCTGACTTGCGAAGCCGCCGAGATCCGCGGACAGCGAGGCCATGACCGTGCCCGTGTCGATCTCGGTTGCCGCCGTCGACACGTCGACGTCTTGGGTCGCGGTCTCGACGGTGTTGCCGGCGCCGGCGCTCGGACCCCCGGCGAAGAACTGGTTGCCGCCGCCGATCGCCGCGCTCGCGTTCACGTCGGGGAAGTTCTGCGATCCGGCGGGATCGTAGGTGTGCTCGGTGAAGTTGGTCGTGGTCGTCCAGCCCGGAATCGGCACCGGCGCGGTGGTCGAGGAGTCGGTCGAGCCTGTTCCGGCTTCGGCGTCGCCGTTGAAGATCAGGTTCCCGGACGGGACCGCGGCTCGCGCGCTCGCGACGCTCCCTGCTATCAGCGAGCCCGCGGCGATCACGCCACACAACAGCACTTTGCCCCGAACCCCACGCATCGCAGCCCGCACCATAACAGCGCACAGATGCGCGGCGTATGGGTCCAGCGTGTACGTGTCGCTCGGATCGAGCCATGCCGCGGCCCCAGCGGTACGCGTGTCAGCGGCCGACGAACTCCGCGTCGGCCCGGCTCGCGCTGATCTCGAAGGTCTCGCCGGTCTCGAGCAACGTCTTCAGCTTCGCGATGACCTGCGGCCAACCTCCGCTGACGAGCTCGGCGATCTTGCTCCCAGGCTCGAACTCGTCGTGCACCACGGTCAGCTTCACCGTGTCGCCGGCCGGCTCGATGTCGAAGGTCACCTTCGAGCGGGGCTCAGCCGCGACGGTGGCGCGCAGCTCGTCGTCGAACCCGATCGCGTCCGCGAGCTCCGGGGTGAAGGTGTGCCACGTATAGGACAGCCGCCGCGGCGGGTCGGACTCCAGCACGACCTGTCCGGGATCGGCGATCAGGGCGCCGTGGTTGTCCCAGACCATCGTCGATCCCACCTTCCAGTCGGTCTCGAACGTCGTGCTCCAGTAGCGCCGGGTGAACGCCGGCTCGGTCAGCGCTTGCCAGAGCCGCTCGGGCGTGGTCTCGATGTAAGTCGTGTAGACGAATGACGGCTTTTGCATGGTGGGGTTCTCCAATGCTTGCTTGAGGTCCGCGAGAGCGTGGACCCGCTGTTGGTCGTAGCGATCGATCCAGCGTTCGGAGATGGCGTTGATCGGCGCGGCGTTCAGGTAGTGCAGCTTCTCGCGGCCGCGCCAGACCGTCGTTACGAGGTTGGCCGCCTCGAGCACCGCGAGGTGCTTGCTGACCGATTGGCGGGCCATGTCCATGTCCGCACACAGCTCGCGCAGCGTCTGGCCGGTGCGAGCATTGAGGCTGTCCAGGAGCCGGCGCCGGCTCGGATCAGCGAGCGCCCTGAACGCCTCGTCTACTTCCGATCTCTCCGAATATGCAGCCATATGGCTGCATGATTATATGCAGCCTATCGGCTGCATGTCAACCCCTCTCGCGGGCATCAATCAGGTCGGAGAGCTGGTCGTCCGCCCGACCGGACGCGCCTTGGACTCGTCGCCGGCGGCCGTCGACGCGTACGCCGCAACGAAGCCCTGCCGCCAGCTCGGATACCGAAGCGTCCAGCCGAGCTCGCGCTTGGCCTTGGCGTTCGATGCGCCGCGCGAGTCGGTGCCCATCATCACCGCACCCGGTCCGGCGACGACACGCGCGAGCCATTGCGGAAAGTGGCGGGGCGGCTTGGCGCCGATCATGTCAGCGAGCACCGGCACCCACTCGCGCATGGGCGCCGGATCGTCGTCGACGACGTTGTAGACGCCGGTGGCGCCGCGCTCGAGCGCGAGCACGGTCGCCGCGGCCGCGTCGTCGAGGTGGATGAACGAGATGACGCCGCCGCCATCGCCGACGATCGGGAACTGCCGCTTGCGCACGAGATCGGCCCAGCCGTCGTCGGTCGCGCCGTAGAAACCGCCATACCGAAGCGACACGCCGCCGGCGTCCGTCACGGCGTGGTCAAGATGTCGCATCGCGGCGTTGGTCTCCTGCGTCCCGGCCACTGGCGCGGGATCGAGCGGATCGTCCTCGGTCTTGACCGGCCCGCCATCACGCGCGTACCGCATGCTTGCGAAACTCTGCGCGACGAACCGCCGTACGCCCGACTCCCACCCGGCCGCGATCAGTGCGTCCGTTCCCTCGGTCCGGAGCCGGTTCGTCTCCGCGAACGTGCGGTCGAGGTTCCTCGAGAAGCGAACGTTCGCGAGCGCCGTCGCCTCGTGGATGATCGCGTCGGGCGCCGCCTCGAGGACGGCCGTGCGGACGGCGCGTGCGTCGAGCAGATCGAGCGCGATCGGCTGGGCGCCGAGCGCCCGGACCCGTTCGGCGTTCGCAGGCGATCGAAAGGTTCCGATCACGTGGTGCCCTTGATCTGTCAGCTGTGGGACGAGCCGGGTGCCGATCGCACCGCTTGCTCCCGCGACGAAGACTCGCATGTTTGCTCCTTACTCTTGGGCCGGTGTCGCATCAGACCCGGTCGTCACGCCGGCGGCGCGCCGCGGGTCTAGTGCTATGACACGACTGAGCGGAGGAACGTGACCGATGACCGATCAGGATTGGCTCGCAGAACGATTCGAGGAGCACAGGACCCGGCTGCGTGCGGTGGCGTACCGGATGCTCGGCTCGCTGACCGAGGCCGACGATGCCGTCCAGGACGCATGGATGCGCCTAAGCCGCACCGACACCAGCGAGGTCGAGAACCTGGGGGCGTGGTTGACGACGGTTGTCGCCCGCGTCTCGCTCAACATGCTGCGGTCGCGCCGGTCGCACCGGGAGCAGCCGCTGGAGGCGCGCGTGCCCGAGCCGATCATCGACCGCGCGGACGGCACCGACCCCGAGCACGAGGCGCTCCTCGCCGACTCGGTCGGCCTCGCGCTGCTGGTCGTCCTCGAGACGCTCACCCCGGCCGAGCGGCTCGCGTTCGTCCTGCACGACATGTTCGCGATGCCGTTCGACGACATCGCGCCGATCGTCGATCGTTCTCCCGAGGCGGCGCGTCAGCTCGCGAGCCGCGCCCGCCGGCGAGTCCAGGACAGCGCTCCGGTCGGGGACGCCGATCTGGCCACACAGCGAAAGGTCGTCGACGCCTTCCTCGCCGCCTCTCGAAGCGGCGATTTCGACGCGCTTGTCGCCGTGCTCGACCCGGACGTCGTCGTTCGAGCGGATCAGGGAGCCCTCCCGCCCGGCGGCTTACGCGTGATTCGCGGGGCGGAGGAGGCCGCCCGCTCGGCGCTCAGCTACTCGCGGCTCGGCCTCGACGTCCGTCCGGTGCTCGTCAACGGCGTCGCGGGCCTGCTCGCGACGCTGGACGGCAAGCTGTTCTCGATCGGCGCCTTCACGGTCAGGAACGGGAAGGTCGTCGAACTCGACATCCTCGCGGACCCGGCGCGGCTGGCCGAGCTCGATCTGACAATCCTCGACGACGACTAGCCAGCGGCGGCTCGGCTACCTACCGGCCCCCCGCCCGGGGCCTCGCCACCGCGCTGTGTGCATGACGCGCCAAACCCCACCGAACTTGGGGCCGCTGGCGTACCAGGCTCCTCTAGTGTGGATGACGCGCCAGGAGGCCGGCGCCGCAGCGGCGGTTGGCGCTTGATGCACACAGCACGACCGTCGCGACCTGTCCGCTTCGGCGCAGCGCGCGGTCGCGGGCGACTGGATCGCCGCCCATCACCGGCTGATCGGGTGAGCGGCCGCGAGGGCCTACAGCTCCATCGTGAATATCTGACCCTGCCACCCGTTCAGCTCGAAGCGGTGCGAGCGGCTGAACCCCTGCTTCTCGTACCAGCGGACGAGCCCCGGCGCGTGCGCCCAGCAGTCGACCCGCAGGACCTCCGCCGCTCGCCCGTATGCGACCTCGATCGCCTTGCTGACGAGCGCCGCGCCGATTCCCTCGCCGGCGTGGCGGCGCGAGCTGAGCAGCAAGATGATGTATAGCTCCGGTACGGGCGCCGGAGGGGCGTACGCGGGCGCCGGACCGACGACCAGAACGCCGACCGGCTCGCCATCGGACTCTGCGATGTGGAGCCCGCCACCGACCCTGAATCCGTGGACGCGCTCGCGGATCCCCGGCCGCTCGGAGAACGGCGTAGCTCCCCATTGCCCGGTCTGGCCACGTTCGACGAGCCACGCGACCGCCTCGTCGAACATCGCGATCACGGCCGGCCCGTCACCCTCGTCTCCAAGGCGGATCGTCAAGCCGTCCACGGACATCCAGCGACCCATTATCGGCTCGAAAGGCCGAGTTGTGCAGCCGCGATACCGTGCTCGCTGTCACTGCCTACGTCGCGTCGCGGACCGGCCCAGGGCAGATGCGCGCAATGGCGCGTCGTGCAGCCTGCCGGCCCGCCGTTCCGGGAATCGCTCGTCTAGTGCGTCGGGCGGTATGCGAGGTACAGCACGCCGTTCTCGTACGCGTCGGACTGCGCCAGCGCGAACTTGATCGTCGGGGCGCCGTCGGCGAACAGCTTCTGCCCGGCCCCCAGCGCCACCGGATACACGAACAGGTGCACCTGGTCGACCAGGCCGTCGGCGAGCATCGCGCGCACGAGCATCCCGCTGCCGCTCACGTACAGGTTCCCGTCGGTCCGATCCTTCAAGTCGCGGACCGCACCCGTGTCGTATGGCCCGAGGATTGTCGAGTTGTTCCACTCGGCGCTCTGCAGGGTCGATGACACGACGAACTTCGGCGAGTCGTTCATGAACGGGGCGCCGGGGTCGTCCTCGGCGGACCTGCCCGACCACGCCGGCGCGAACATCTCGAACGTGTTGCGGCCCAGCAGCAGCGCCTTGCACGATCCCATCATCGCGCCGATCGCCACGCCCATCCTCGGGTCGAAGCCGTACTCCGTCGTCCATCTCGGTTCGTCGATGACACCGTCCAACGACATGAACTCGTGAACCACGATCTCACCCATGCTGATCTCCCTCTGAATCGGTCGTTACACAGAGCCAGTGTGCTCGGACCGTAGACCGAGTACGCGCGGCGAAATCATCGAGGCTCGCCCGCGACCGGCTCGCGGCGCCGCGAGTGTCACCGCAACACCGACCCGGCGATCGTCGGCGGGCGGGCCCCGAGGAAGTAGATACCGGCGAGACCGGGTGTGTGGAACCGGTCGTTCGGGTTGTGCTCGAGCACGCTGTCGGTGATCGTCATCGTTCCGGTGCGGTCGTTGCTGACGAAGAAGATCGCACCGCCGCCTTCGTTCGCGTGGTTGTTCATGAACACGCTGCCGCCGATCGTGAGCGTCATCTGGTCACCGTCGTTGTAGATCGCCCCGCCGCTGCCGCCACCCGGAGTGCCGGGGTCGGCGGGGTTGGCACCGATGCCGATCGCGCGGTTGCCCGCGAAGCGGCTGTTCAACACGGTCCACGACACTCCGATGCTCGAGAGCGCGGCACCGTTGCTGCACGCGTTGCCGGTGAACCGGCTGTTCACGACGTAAACAGGAAGGGCGTGGTACTGCGAGAGCGCCCGGACCGCCGCGCCGCCGACGTCGGGACCATCGCGCTCGCACCGGTTGCCGGTGAACGTTGAGTTCACGATTCGCAGCCGCCCGCCGCGATCGAAGATCGCCCCTCCCCCACCACCGTCGAACCGCTGACCCGTCGAGTTCCCATTCTCGAACGTCAGATTCTGCACGGCGAGCCGTGGAGTCGACTGGTCGTCGCAGTGCGACGTCGTCCACTTCTGCGCCGGATCGCACGTGTCCATGTACAGGATGCGACGCCGGCGCTCGCCGCTCAGAGTCACCAGCCCGCCGCCGTCGAGGACGACCTGATGGCTCGTGTTCACGACCTTGGCGGTCGCGTTCATCCTGATCGTGACTGGGGCCGGCCCGCAGGCGAAGCGGATGATCCCGCCCGCGCGCACCGCGGCGACCACCGCGGCCGACGTGCAACTCGCCGCGGTGCCATGCCCCACGACGCGGCTTGCGCGAGACGTGTTCAGCGCTCGGGCGCCGGGCGGTAACGGCACCGGCCGCACCGACGGCGCGGATCGCGGCGATCGCGGCGAGGTCGAGGCCACCGCTGGGACGGCCCAGGCCGCCGCCGTCGCCAAGAACCCGATCAGGGCCAGCGCACATAGAGTGAGGGGTCGTGTCGGGGAACGTCTCACGGAGGTCGATATGAGCAGGATCACGGCGGTGGAGAACGTGACGCTGGACGGCGTGATGCAAGCGCCCGGCTCGCCGGACGAGGACACACGCGGCGGGTTCGAGCACGGTGGTTGGGGGGCGGCGTACACCGACGAGGTCAGCATGCAGGTCGCCGCCAAGGGTATGGCGACCGAGGGCGCGATGCTGTTCGGCCGGCTCACGTACGAGCGCTTCCACTTCAGCTGGGCGGGGCGCGACGACAACCCGTTCTCGCCCGTGCTCGACGCCCGCCACAAATACGTCGCGTCCCGGACGCTGTCAGAACCGCTGCCGTGGCAGAACTCGACGCTGCTCAGCGGCGACGCGGTCACCGCGGTCACCGAGCTCAAGGCGCGCGCACCCGAGGACTCGATCGCGATTCTGGGCAGCGGCGTGCTACTGCGGGCGCTGCTCGCCGCGGACCTGGTCGACGAGCTGCAGCTGTGGATCCATCCGCTCGTGCTCGGAACCGGCACCCGGCTGTTCGACGCCGGCGGCCCTCGCCGGGCGCTCGAGCTCTCAGGTTCGGTGGTCACGACGACCGGCGTCGTGATCGCGACGTATCGCCCCGCCGGCCCCTCACAGGGCTAACGCGGCACGAGCTCGTCGAGCACGTCCGCGAGGCCGCGAAGATCGGGCAGTTCCCGCGTCGGCGGCGGATCTCCCTGCTCGCCGAGCCGGTTGATCCAGACGGTGGAGATACCAAGCTCGTGCGCCGGCGCGATGTCGTGGTAGTGGCTCTGGGCGACGTGCACCTGGCGTTCGGGGTCGGCTCCGGTCGACTCGTGGAACGCGCGCCAGTGCCCGGGCGCCGGTTTGTAGGAGCTGATCTCGGAGGCCACGACCATCGCATCGAAAGGGACCCCGATCGTCCTCATCGACGCCTCGATCAGGTCGCGGTCGGTGTTCGACAGCGCGACCAGCCGCCAGCCCCGGTCGCGGGCCTCGGCCAGCGCGCCGGGCACCTCCGCGAACACGGGCCATCCGGGAAGGGAGCGGGCGAGTGCGTCCCGCTCGCCGGGCTCGAGCGCGACACCCGTCTCGGACGCGAGCTCGGAGAGCACGGCGGCCATCACATCGCGGTAGCTCCAGCCGGGGTGCTCGTGCTGCACACGTGGCTCGATCGCGTGGTAGCGCGACAGCAGATCGTCGGCGCCCGATGACCCGAGGAGCCGATCGAGCTCGGCGCTGATGCCGGCGTTCCAGTCGACCAGCGTCCCGTAGCAGTCGAATGTGGCCCATCGGGGATCAGCCATCGGCCGAGCATATGCCGCGCGGGGCCGGCGCGCGGGATTTCCAACCGCAACCGGTACATCGGTACGATTCGATTCGATGCCGATCGAGTGGGCCGGTTTGGGGCCGGAGCTGCTGCTCACGCTCGATCGAACGCTGGCCGATCCGCTCGGCACGCAACTCGAGCGCGCGCTGCGCGACGCGATCCGCTCGGGAAGGCTGGCGGCAGGCGAGCGGCTTCCGTCCTCCCGGGCGCTGGCCACCGAGCTCGGGATCTCGCGCGGGCTCGTACTCGAGTGCTACAGCCAGTTGCAGGCCGAAGGCTTCCTCACGTCGCGTACCGGATCCGCCACGCGCGTCGCAGCGGGCGCGCTGACGCCGTCTGCCCCGCCGTCCGCCGGGGCGGCGCCCGCGCCCCGGCTGTCGATCGACTTCCGCCCCGGCGTGCCCGAGCTGACCAGCTTCCCGCGAGCCGACTGGGCTCGGGCGATGCGCGACAGCTGCCGCGACGCGACCCCGTCGGAGCTCGGCTACGGCGATCCACGCGGGACCGACGCCCTGCGGCAGGTACTCGCCGGATACCTGCGGCGCGTTCGGGGCGCTGTCGCGGACCCGGAGCGAATCGTGATCTGCACCGGTTTCGGCCAGGGCATCAACCTCGTGCTCGCGGCGCTCGCCGCGGACGGGGTCCGCCGCGTCGCGATCGAGGACCCGGGCGACGATGACTACCTGGTGATCTCATCGCGGCTCGGGATCGAGGCCGTCCCGGTCCCGATCGACGAGCGCGGCATCGACGTCGATGCGCTGGGCGCCACCGAGGTCCGCGCGGTGATCCTCACCCCAACGCACCAGTTCCCGACCGGCACCGCGCTCGCCCCCGAGCGACGCCAGGCGCTCGTCGCCTGGGCCGCCGAGCGGGACGCGATGATCATCGAGGACGACTACGACGCCGAGTTCCGGTACGACCGCGACCCGGTGGGCGCTCTCCAGGGCCTTGCCCCCGACCGGGTGGCGCTGATCGGCACGGTCTCGAAGTCGCTCGCGCCCGCGCTCCGGCTCGGGTGGGTCGTGTGCCCTGGGACGCTGCTCGAGTCGGTGGTCGAGGACAAGCGGCTGAGCGATCGCGGCTCGCCCACGCTCGAGCAGCTCGCGCTCGCGAAGTTGATCGAGTCCGGTCGCTACGACAGGCACCTGCGCCGGATGCGAGATGTGTACGCCGGGCGCCGCGACGCGCTCGTTCAGACGCTCGCGGAGCAGGCTCCCGGTGTCGAGCTGCGCGGGCTCGCCGCGGGGTTCCACGCGGTCGCCCTCCTCGATGCGACGGCCGACGAGCGTGAAACCGTCGAGCGGGCGCTCGACCGCTCGATCGGGCTGTACGGCATGAACTCGTATCGGCCGAGTGGCGGCGCCGGGCCACCGCAGCTCGTGCTCGGGTTCGGCAACCTGAGCGAGGCCGCGATCGTGCGCGGTATCACCGCGATCGGCGACCTGCTCTGACGCAGCACCGAGCCGCTCCGCGAAAGCGGCTCACTACTTACGAACCGAATTGGCTCTTATCAGTGAGCCGCTTCGGGCATAGATTGGCCGCACGATGACGACCAAACGCCAACCATCAATCCTGTCCGCTCCCGGTGCCCCGGCCCTGCTCGGTAGCTCGATCCTCGCGCGCCTCCCCCTCGCGATGTTCAGCATCGCGCTGCTCGTCAACGCCCAGCGCCTGACCGGTTCCTTCGCGGTGGCCGGCGCGGTTAGCGGCGCCTACGCGATCGCCGGCGCGACCTCCGCCCCAATGCTCGGACGGCTCGTCGACCGTTGCGGCCAGACCCGGCTGCTCGTCTGCACTGCGACGGTCGCCGCACTCGCGCTCGTGATCACCGGGCTGCTCCCGTCGAGCGCCCCTCCGCTCCTGCTGGTCGCACTCGCCGCCGTCACCGGGATGGCGACGCCGCCGCTGTCCGCGTGTGTCCGCACGCTGCTGCCGAACATCGTCACCGAGCCCGGCCGCCTGCCGGCGCTGTTCGCGTTCGAGTCGACGGTGCTCGAGGTGACGTTCGTGCTCGGTCCGCCGCTCGCCCTCGGCGTCGGGGCGCTGTGGTCGACCGGCGCGGCGCTCGCCTCGAGCGGCATCGTGATGCTCGCCTGCACGCTCGCGTTCGCCGCGCAGCCGGCGTCACGCGCGTGGCGGCCCGATCCCGGCGCGCCGCGCCGTCGCGGAGGCTCGCTGCGCTCGCGCACGATCCTGACGCTCGTGCTGATCGAGATCGGAACCGGCGCGGTGTTCGGCGCCACCGAGGTCGGCGTCACCGCGGCCGCCAAGGCGCTGGGCAGCACGGCCGCCGCCGGCCCGCTGCTCGGGCTGTGGGGCGTCGGCTCGCTGTTCGGCGGGATCGCCGCCACCCGCCTCGGCGGGGGCGCGCAGCGCGCGGGCGGCCTGACGCTGCTGCTCGCCGTCCTCGCGCTGGCCCACGGAGCGCTGCTCCTGTCGACCGGAAGCGTGCTCGCACTCGGCGTGGTGATCCTCGTGGCCGGAGGGACGATCGCACCGACTGCCGCCTCCGTCTACGCGATGGTGGACCGCTCGGCGCCGGCCGGATCGCGCACCGAGGCGTTCTCTTGGGTCGTGACCGCGTCCTCGACCGGGGAGGCACTCGGCGCCGCCGTGGCCGGCGCGCTCGTGCAGAGCGCCGGGGCTCCGGCCGCGTTCGGGTTCGCGGGCGGCGCCGGGCTGGTGTCGGTCCTGATCGCGTTGCTCGGATCCCGGCATCTCGACGAGGGATCGTGCGAGCCGGTCCCGGTCGCGCCCGCCCCTGCCGCCTGATCAGGGTCAGCGCTTCCGCCTCATCGGGGTCAGCGCTTCCTCCTCATCGGGGTCCGCGCTTCCGCCTGATCGGCCTCAGCGTTCCGGGAACGCGACCCCAGTCAGCTCCTCGCAGGCCTTCAGCAGTCCGTCCTGGAGGTCGACGCGGGCGGCGGCCGGCGCGAACACGCGCTCGCGCCGGTGGTAGAAGTAGCGCCCGGTCACGGTAGCGTCCGGATCTTCGCTCGTGGCGAGCCACGCCTGCGTGTCAGAGCCGAGCGCGAGGTTGTCGGGAGCGCCCGGACCGCCCATCTTCGTCGCGACCCAGCCCGGCTCGACCGCGTTCGAGAGGACGTCCGGCCAGCGCCGGGCCGCGGCAAGCGCGAGCATCAGGTCGAACAGCTTGGAATCGGAGTAGGCCTGGGCTCCGCTCCAACGGCGGCGCGTCCACTGCAGGTCGTCGAGGTCCGCGTCTCCGCCCTGGTGCATGCCCGAGCTGAGGTACACGAGCCGGGCCGGCGGCTCGATCAGCGCCGTCAGCAGGTACGGCGCGAGCACGTTGATCGCGAACACGTGGGCGAGCCCGTCGACGGTCTCGATCCGGGGTTCCCGGAAGCCCACCGCCGCGTTGTGGATGATCGCGTCGAACGGTCCGGTCGCGTTTGCTTCGCCGGCCACCGCGCGGGTCTGCGCGATGCTCGACAGATCTCCGACGAGCGCGCCGGTCGCGCCCGGAACCGCCGCCGTCGCGTCGTTCGCCCGCTCGCGGCTGCGCGCGTGCAGGACGACGTCGTGGCCGCCGTCGACGAGTCGCTGCGCGGCCATCCGGCCGAGACCATCGGCCGACCCGGTGATCAGCACCTTGCTCATCGTCGGGAAACTACTGGCCGTGGACAACATCGCAGATCGCCGACCGCCTCGAGACGTTCGCGCTGATGCTCGAGCTCGTCGAGGCGAACCCGTACACGATCCGCGCCTACCGCCGCGCCGCCGAGACGATCCGCACCACCCCGCTCCCGGTCGCCGAGCTCGTCCGGACCGAACCGGGTCCGCGAGCTGCGCGGCGTCGGCCAGGGGATCGAGGCGCGACTGCGCGAGCTCGTCGAGACCGGCGAGATCGAGGAGCTCGCCGAGCTCGAGCGCGAGCTCTCGCCCGATCTCGTCGGCCTCGGGCGCTACCTCGGCCTGAGCGCCAGACGCTCGGTCGAGCTGGCGCGGTCGCTCGGCGTCCGCACCGCCGACGAGCTCCGCGAGGCGGCGGCCGCCGGGCCGGCTGCGCGACGTGCCGGGCATCGGCGCGAAGACCGAGGCGCTGCTGCTCGAGGCGCTCGCGCGCGAGGACGAGCCGCGACCGCGGCAAGGGCTTCTGCTCAACCGGGCCCGCGAGCTCGTCGGCGCGGTATCGCGGCCGCGCTCGACGGCGAGCCGGCGGGCGACGTGCGGCGGTGGCGTGACTCGTGCGAGTGGCTCGCGGTCGTGTGCGCCGCGCCCGACCCGGAGCCCGTGCTCGCTCGGTTCGCCGCCCTGCCGCAGATCGTCGCGGTAATCGAGCGGCACGAGCGCCGCGCGGTCGGGGTCACGGTCGAGGGCGTGCCGGTCGAGCTCGTCGCCGCCGAGCCCGAGCGGTTCGGGACCGCGCTCGTCCGCGCGACCGGCGCGCCGGCGTACGTCGACGCACTCGAGCCGCTCCCCGACGCACCGGACGAGAACGTCCGTCTACCGGGCGCTCGCAGCTTCCGTGGTGCCCGCCCGAGCTTCGCGAGCAGCCGTTCCGCGGCGAGCCGCCGGCCCTCGTCGAGCTCGAAGGCGATCCGCGGCGACCTGCACTGCCACACGACGTGGTCCGACGGTCGTGCCAGCGTCGAGGAGATGGCGCGTGCCGCGCTCGAGCGCGGCTACGAGTACCTCGCGATCTGCGACCACACGCCGGCGGTCGGCGCGGTGCGCGGCCTCACGCCGGACGACGTCCGCCGCCAAGCCGAGGAGATCGCCGCCGCCAACGAACTGCTGGCGCCGTTCCGGGTGCTCGCGGGGAATCGAGTGCGACATCCTTCCGCGACGGACGGCTCGATCTTCCCGACGACGTGCTCGCAGAGCTCGACTGGGTGCAGGCGAGCGTGCACGGCGGGCAGCGGATGCCGCGCGCCGAGATGACCAAGCGGGTCGAGGAGGCGCTTCGCAACCCGTACGTGAGTTGCCTCAGCCACCCGACCGGCCGGTACATCAACCGGCGGCCCGAGAACGCGCTCGACCTCGAGCGGATCTTCGCGGTCGCGCTCGAGGAGGGCGTCGCCGTCGAGGTCAACGGCCTCCCCCTGCGGCTCGACCTGAGCGGCGACCACGTCCGCGACGCGCTCGCGGCCGGCGTTCAGATCGTCTGCTCGACCGACGCGCACTCGGTCGCCGGGCTCGGGAACATGACGATGTCGGTGGCGACGGCGCGCCGCGGCTGGGCGACCGCGGCGGACGTGGTCAACACCCGGCCGCTCGAGGCGATCCTCGACCGCCGGGCGAAGCGGGCGAGCGGGTAGCCCGCTACCCAGGGGCGGCGGTGAGCTCCGGCGCGCGCGGGTTCCCGCGGCACACGCCCGTGTTCTCGGCCTGCTGAAGCGGCGCGCGCGGCCCGGCGACGAACACGAAGTGTTTGGCGGAGTCGATCGTGGTCTCCGGCGTCTTCGCGGCCTGGACCTCGAGCCGCGTCGATGCCTCGCCGAAATAGCCGGGCCAGCACGCCCACGGCGTCCGCACGATGTCGACGAGCGGCGTGGTCGCGGCACGGAATGCGAACCGGCCCGAGCCGCACGACAACCAGTCGCTCGAGAGATCGTGCGTGACCGGCCGCGGGCGCTGGCCGCAGCCGGCCGTGTACGTCGGGTGGCCGCCGAACGCGGCCTGGAGCAGCGGATGACCCTGGTCGAAGGCGATCTGCGGGCTGCTCCACGGGATGAACTGACCCTCGTGGCCATGGCGGGCGAGGTACAGCCAGAGCGGCGCGCGCGTATTCGGATCCAGCAGCACGTCGACGTGCTCCCAGTCTCCCTGATGCAGATCCACGTTCTCGTGGTCGCCGGCGAGCGGCGCCCCGTTCATGAGATCGGAGTTGAACAGCAGCGGGAAGTAGTTGAACGGGTAGTAGAACCAGTACTCGAGCGCGTCGAGGCCAGAGGGCACGTTCGGATTGCGCGCTTGGGCGGGAAACCTCGAGGTGCTGACAGGTCCCGCGTAATAGAAGTACATCTGTGCCGAGGACCACGGGTCGAGCACGCCAGGATCGGCCAGCCAGTCGTGCAGGGATCCGGAAGCGATGTACTGGCCCCGAAGGAACGCCTGGAACTGCCCGCCGGGGCTGCGGTTGTGGGCCAGCTTCACCGGGAGCTGTAAGTAGTCGGACGACTGAGCGCCGGCCCCGCCGAGGCTCGAGGCCGAGGCCGGGCAGACGCGCCGCGGGGCGCGCTGCCGGATCAGGCAAACGGGCTGGTCCTGCGGTCCCCGCTCGGCGAGCACGGAGTCGACCGATACGGGCCAGTTGCGATCGGCCACCGAGACCAGCAGCGTCGGCTCGTAGCGCAGCGCAAGCGCGGCGACCGCCCGCGGCGTCGTCCGGACGGCCGGCAGCTCGCCGTCGTTCGCGCGGCCGCCCGCGGGAGCCGGCCCCGCGATAACCCCACCACCGAGCGCGGGGTCCTCGAATCCCCTGGCCAGGAAGCTAGGCGGAGCGCCGGCGCACGTGGGCTGCCTCGCCCGCAGCGCCGCGCTGAACAGCGTCGGCGTGCTCCCACCGGTTCCGAGAGCGCGCAGCGCCAGCGTCGCGATCGACGGTCGGGAGCCCGAATCGAAGTAGGCCGAGCCGTTGCCGACCCGCACGTCCTCGACGCTGCGCGCCGGCACAAGCTCGAGTTGATCGTCGGTCGAGGTGGCGTCCGCGAGCGGCGTGCACGTGACGAGGTAGACGCCGGCGCTCGTGCGGGTCACGTACCCCCCGATCTGGGTTCCGCGCGCGGTGGTGACGACGACTCGCGAGAACGACACGGGCGGCGTCGCGCTGTACGCGAGCCCGAGCACGAGGCAGATCGTCAGCAGCACCCATGGGAGCGGGGATCGCGCGAACTGGCCGATGCCGTGCGGCCGCTGCACCCTGGCGAGGCTTCGCCCGAACGTCGCTACGCCGACGCCCGACAGTACGAGCACGCCCACGGGAGCGGACGCGAACAGCGTCGCAAGCGCCACCACTCCCCACACGACTCCGTGGATCCGCGACTCCAGGACGATCGGGCTCGCGTGCGTAAGCGCCCAGCGAACGAGCAGGAACACGATCACGCCGATCAGCACTCCGACCCAGCGGACGATCGGGACGGCCGCTCCGACGCCGCGCGCAACGCCCAGCGCGACCAGCGCCGACAGCACCATGATGTTGAAGCCGGCGATCACGCGCACGGCGGGATCGCCGAGCGGCGCGGGCTCGAGCGGCTTCGGCGCCTGCGCCGGAAGACGCTGCAACCGTGCCTCGTTGCGGGAGCGGACCCGCTCGGCGGCGCCGTGGATGAGACCCAGCGGGAGCCGCCTCGAGCGCTCGGCCACCGTGCGGGCCTTCGCCGCCTTGCGCTGCGCGTGTTGGCGCTCGCGCCGGCCGCGCTCCACCGTGGCGTCCTGGTCCGCGGCCGCGTTGGCGACGCCGTGCTTGCGGACTATGTCGTGCCAGTCCTGGCCGTGAACGTCCCACTTCCGTGCCGAGGAGAAGTAGGCGATCGCGCAGCCCACCGTGAACACGCCGGCCATCAGCAACGTCGAGCGCAAGCCGTCCCCGAACAGCTGCCGGGTGGTGAGCGCCGCGGTCGCCGCCCCGGCCGGCAGCCGGGCCGCGGAGAACCGGACCAGGTCGACGATCCACCCGACCACGACCACGTACGCGATCAGCCCGACCAGCGCGGCGACCACGCCGAGCAGCGCCTTCAGATCACCGCCTCGCGACAACGCTCGGAGACGGTCGCGGGTCGCCACGGCTAGGCCCGAGTTCGCTTGTGGCCCCACTCGGCGCGCAACACCCGCAGCGCGTTGCCGTTGCAGATCTTCTCGGCATCGGCGTCGCCGTATCGCGTGCGCAGGTGGGCTTGTAGCGGGGCCATCCGCCCGTGGTCCTCGAGGCCGGGCAGCGCGGGCTTGATGTAGCCGTCGAGATCCGTGCCGATCGCGACGTGGTCGTAGCTCCCGCTCAGCTCGTGGATCTTGTCGATGTGCCGGCACAGCGCGCCGAGCGAGCCGTCGAGCGAGTTCACGCTCGAGAGTCCGCTCGTGATGAAGTGCTCGCAGAGAATGCATCCCATCACACCCCCGCGCGCGGCGATGGCCTTGATCGTCGCATCGTCGAAGCTGTACTGGAGGCCGCCGAAGCGGTACGCCATGTGCGTCGCGAGCACCGGGATCTCCTTCGCCGGGTCGCGGGCGTCGAGCTGGGCGAGCACATCCCTGATCGACTCCGCGCGCATGTGCGTGAGGTCGATCAGGATCCCCTCGTCGACCATCGCGTCGATGACCTCGCGCCCGATCGAGGTGAGGCCTTCGCCCTTCCCCTGCGGGAACGCCAGGTTGTACAACCAGTCGGGAAGGAACGGGAGCGCCGGGGCGTTGGTCGCTACGTCGCGGAAGAACAGATGCGCAACCGTCACGTACGCGACTCCGAGCCCGGCCAGCGTCTGAACGTTGCTGCGGATCTCCCCCGTCTCTCGCCCGAGCTGGAACCCTCCCTCGATCGCGTGGATCAGGATCGGCACGCCCCCGCCGAGCAGCGCGTCGAGCTCCGAGACCGAGTGGGCGATCGCGACCTCGCCCGGGTGGGCCGTGACGTAGTCCTCGACGGTCTGGTGCTGGTCGACGACGTCCTTGAAGTAACTCTCGCGCGGCGGGGCGCCGTAGCTCTCGGTCAGGTCGATCTCGTCGAACGGCTGATAGAGCATCGACAGCGCGACCCCGACGTCGCCGGCACGCATCAGCGCCTCGGTGACGCTCGGCGTCTCGCCCGGACCCTGGTAGTTCGCCAGGCGCGAGATCAGGTCGACGACCCGCCCCTGCCACCGCTGCCGCCACCACGCGCGCGCGCGCTCGTGCGTGCGCTGCTGTTCGTCCGCGAGCAGATGCATCGGGAAATGCGCGTGAAGATCGACGAGCACCCAGGGGACCTCAGGCGCGGATCATCTCAGCGGCCTGGGTGCAAAGCCACTGGTTCGATGCGAGTACTACGGGGTAGCTCCCGTTCTCTGTTGTAAATACGGCCCACTTTCCGGGCCGGCAGGCCGCCGGTCGGGGCGACTTCGCACAGGAAGACAAACCCCGCAGATGGCGTGGAGGAACGCTACGGCGTGAACTCTGGCCGACATCGCCCCGACCATGGCGCTCGCAAACGCCCCGTGCGCGGGAAGTCGCCGGGCACGGCGGCGCTGCGTAGCCCGAGCGAGGAGAGCGCACCGTGTCGCCGTGGATCGGGACCTCCGGCAACTCGCCGCCCATCTTGTCTCCCATCGCCGGACTAGCGCGGCGAGAGCACCAGCATCGCGGCGCTCGTCGCCGGCAGCTGAACCACGTATCGCCCTTGCGACGGCGTGAGCGAGGCGTTTTGTGCCCGGCCCGTGAGCAGGCCGGTGCCGGTCTGCGTTCCGAAGCTCTGGCCACCCAAATTCACGCCGCTCGTCGAGCTCGGGCTCGGCGCGGTGAGCCGGGTCAGCGTCGCATGACCGAACTTGCCGGGGATCGCGACAGCGAGCGACCGCGCGGTGGCGCTCTCGTTGGTGACTACCACTCGTACGGTGCCGTCGGTCGCGCGGGTCGCCCACGAGTTGACGCCGGCCTCCCCGGTCGGGCTCGCGCTCAGCAGACGAGATCCGGGCGGCGTCGCGCGCGCGAACATCAACATGCCGTAGTACTCGGGCGAGACCGCAGCCCGCCACTGACCGCCTTGACGGCTGATCTGGAACAGCTCGTACCCCGCACCCGGAAACGTGTGGATGTTCACGCCGGTGACGCCGACTCGTGCGAGCTCGAACAGCGTGCGCAGCGCCCACAGCGCCGACGCGAACGACTTGCTGACCGCGGGCTCGGCGCCGCACGAGACGCTGTTCAGCTCATCGACGCGGAGCGACAGGCCGCGGGCGCGCGCGAGCGCGACGTACGGCGCGAACGACTCGGCGAGCCCGGTCGAGGTCGCCGGCGAGAGCAGCCGGGCGATCGTCGGATAGCGCGACGAGCTGGGTGGCGTCAGGCACAGCTGGAGCGGATACCGGTGCAGCGTCACCAACCCGAGGTGCGACTCGGCGGCGAGGAACTGCCCGAGATCCCGCGTCCACATCATCCCGCTGAGGCTCGGGCCTGCGAGCGGCACGCGCGGCAATGCCCCGGTGAAGCCGTCGAAGTCGCGGATAAACGCGGCCTGGTCGTAGCCCTTCGGGCGCCCAAGGACGGCGTGGCCGCTCGAGCGATACCACGGGAACGCTGGGTACAGGTCCGGCTCGTTGCCGAGCTCGAGCGCCCTCACGGTTCCCGCGCCGACCCCGTGCGAGCAGCGCGTTCGCCTCCGAGGAGGCGAGCTGCGGGCTGTCCGCCTCGAGGTTGAGGCCGAGGATCAGGTGGGCGCCGAGCGCCTGGGCAAGCGCACGGGTCACCTGGAGCCACTGGTCGGTGATGTCGAACGTCACCCCCGGTGGCCGTTCCATGTCCGCCACGGGCCACCACGTCCGGTCGGCGCTGTTGCCGCCGATTCGGAGGATCGGCGCCTGCCCCGGGGCGAGGTTGCGGACGAGCTGCTCGAACACCGGATCGAGCGAGCTCGGGTCCGAGCCGGCGTAGGCCTCGAGCGCGGGGTACTCGATCGACAGGCCGAGGAATCCCGCCGGCACGACCGGATCGCGCGGCCCCGGGTCGACGGTGATCGCCGCCGCGTGCCGACCCGGGCTGTCGGCGACGCCACCTCCGGCGCTCGCGAGCACGAGTCCGAGCATCAGTACGACCACGATCGACACGACCGCGACGTCGAAGTGGACGAACCGGCTGGAGCGCCACGCTTTCACAAGTTGAAGTTTCGCGCGGTTGGAGGTCGGCAACAGAGCTGCAACCGAACGCAAGCACCTTGCAATACGATCGCCACCCCCAACTCGAGGAGGGCTCGGCGTGGATCTCTGCTTGATGATCGAAGGCCAGGAGGGGGTCACGTGGCCCCAGTGGCGAGCGCTTGCCGCCGCTTGCGAGGAGCACGGGATCCCCGCCCTGTTCCGCTCCGATCACTATCTGAACCTCGACGGGCAGCACCCCGAGCGGGGCTCGCTCGACGCTTGGGGCACGATCAACGCGCTCGCCGCGCTGACCACGACGCTGCGGCTCGGGACGCTCGTCTCGCCGGCCAGCTTCCGCCACCCGTCGGTGCTCGCCAAGCTCGTGGTCACCGCCGACCACGTCTCGGGTGGGCGGATCGACCTCGGCATCGGCGCCGGCTGGCACGACGGCGAGCACGCTGCGTACGGCTTTCCGTTCGCGTCTACCTCGGTCCGGATGGACGTGCTCGAGGAGCAACTCGAGGTGCTGATCGGCACCTGGTCCAGCGACGACTTCTCGTTCGACGGCGAGCACTACGTCCTGTCCGACCTCGATGCGCAGCCAAGTCCGGTCCAGCAGCCCCATCCGCCGGTGATCATGGGCGGCAGCGGTGGCCCGCGCAGCGCCGCGCTCGCGGCGCGCTTCGCCGACGAGTACAACACGCCGTTCCCATCGCTCGAGGAGATCCGTGAGCGCCGCGCTCGGATCGACGAGGCGTTCGAGCGCGCCGGTCGGGCGCCGATCCCGTTCTCGATCATGATCGGGACCGTGCTCGGGGCGGACGCGGCCGACCTGGAGGATCGCGCTCGCCGCGTCGCGGAGCGTCACCGGAATGGATCGCGACGCCCTGCTCCGCGACCCGCCTCGGGGCTGGATCGTCGGCGACGGTCGAGCAGGCGGCCGAGCAGTTCGCGCAGCCTGCGCGACGCCGGCCTCACCCGGGTCATGTGTCAGTCGCGGGTGCACGACGACCTCGATGCAGTGGCGCTGATCGGCCAGATCGCCGGCGCTCGTCGCCTGACCGCGGATCCGGCTCCCGGCCGACCAAATGAAACGCGCCCCCGATCTGGCGGAAAAACTGGCCGGATCCGTGGGGCGCGTTTCGAGGGAGGAGAGGGTGTGCGGAGATCATGGCGCCGGCCGTTTCATATGTCAAAGACGGATATGCGCAGTCATCTATAGGCTTAGCTTATGGAGCTTCGACAGCTGCGCTACCTCGTCGCGCTGGCCGACGAGCAGCACTTCACACGCGCCGCGGCGCGTGAGCACATCGCCCAACCCGCGCTCTCACAGCAGATTCGCCGGCTCGAGCAGGAGGTTGGGCTTGCCCTGGTCGAGCGGACGACGCGGCGCGTCACCGTGACCGAGGCCGGGCGGACGCTCGTTGCCCGTGCCCGCAGGATCCTGTCCGAGGTCGACGCCGCCAACGCGGAGATGCAGGCGCTCGCGGGCGTCAGGACCGGCCACGTGACGGTCGGGACGATGCACACGATGGGGCCGGTCGACGTGTCGCTGGCACTGGCGATGTTCCACGAGCGCCACCCGGGCGTCGAGCTCACCGTCCGCGAGCAGTCGAGCGAGGAGCTCGCGGAGATGCTCCGCGACGACGTGCTCGACCTCGCGTTCCTGTCGGTCACCGAGCGGATCGAGAGCCACGAGTTGAGCCTGCATCAGCTCGTCTCCGAGGAGCTGGTCGCGGTGCTGCCGGTCGATCATCCACTCGCGGGCCGTCGCCGGGTGCGGATGGCCGAGCTCGCCGAGGAGCAGTTCGTCAGCTACCGCGAGGGCGCGCGCCTGCGCGAGCTGCTGACGTATCGCGGCCCACCCGCGGGGTTCGAGGCGCAGATCAAGCTCGAATCGAACGAGAGCGAACGGATCAGACGGCTCGTGGCGCGCGGCATGGGCGTCGCGATCCTCCCCCGCTCCGACGCCGACCGTTCTGGAGGCAACGTCGCCGTGGCCACGCTGATCCGGCCGTCCCTGCGGCGCGACATCACGCTCGCATGCCGGGAAGGCCGTCGCCTCGGACCGGCCGCGGCCGAGTTCCTGCAGCTCTCGCGTGAGCTGTTCAGCAACGGGGAGGACGATGGTGCGCCCACGGCCGCGCGGTCTCGATCTGCCCAGCCAGCGAATACAGCAGGTCCTCGGCTCCCGGCCGGCCGACCAGCTGAACACTGAGCGGGAGGCCGTCGGCTCCGAACCCGGCCGGCACCGCGATCGCCGGCTGACCGGTCACGTTGAACAGCGGGTTGAACGGCATGAACCGCGACGAGCGCGTCGATCGCGATCGGCGCGGACTTGCCGTAGGCGCCCTCGGCGGCGATCGCGGTGGTCGCAAGCACGGGCATCAGCAGCACGTCGATCTCGTTCCACAGCTCGAGCACGCGGGCGGTTCTCGCCACCCGCTGTTCGAGCAGCTTCTCGCGCCGGCGGTTCGGGACCAGCCGCCGCCCGGCGGCGACCAGCTGCCGCGTCGAGCGCTCGAGCCGCTCGCGGTCGGGGACCGTGCGCGACTCCTCGTAGATGCCGCGCATCCACATCTGCGTGAACTCGATTCCGACGAGGCCGTAGGCGGGATCGCGCTCGATCACGTCGTGCCCGAGCTCGGCGAGCAGCGCCCCGGTCCGCTCCCAGGCGCCGCGCTGGTCGTTCGACAGCCGCGCGATGAAGCCCGGCGGGAGCTTGCGGGACACGCCGATCCGGAGTCGGCCGGGCGGCGTCGCCGCGGCCCGCACGTAGCTTCCGGTGAACGGCGGCACGGCGTCCGCGTCTCCGGGCAGCGATCCCTGGATCGCGTCGAGCAGCAAGGCGCTGTCGCCGACGGTCCGCGCGAGCGCGCCGAACACGCTCAACCCGAGCCACCCCTCCCGGGCGGGCTGGGTCGAGACGCGGCCGCGGCTCGGCTTCATCCCGACGAGACCGCAGCACGCCGCGGGGATCCGGATCGACCCGCCGCCGTCCGATCCGGTCGCGCACGGCACCATGCCCGCCGCCACCGCCGCGGCCGAGCCACCCGAGGAGCCGCCGGGCGTCCGCGCCGGATCCCACGGATTGCGGGTCACGCCGTTCGCGGCGCTCGCGGTCCACGGGAAGATCATCAGCTCGGGGACGTTCGTGATCCCGATCGGGATCGCGCCGGCCGCGCGGAGCCTCCGGACCACCTCGCCGTCGGCCCTCTCGGGCGGCCGGAACGAGCGCGACCCGCGCGTCACGGACTGACCGGCGACCGGCATGTCGTCCTTGATCGCGATCGGGACGCCGGCGAGCGGCCTGTCCGCGGTCTCGGACATCGCGTCGGCCTGCAGCCAGGGCCTCCTCGCCGATCGTCACCCGGAAGGCGTTCAGCCTGCCGTCGATCGCCTCGATCCGGCGCAGGCAGAGCTCGACGAGCTCGCGCGGGCTCAGCTCGTGCCGGCGAACCATGTCCGCGAGCGCGCCCGGCCCGGCGAACGCGAGCTCTTGCTCGGCGGTGGCCGTCATGCCTGAAGCGCCGTCACCAGCTCGCGGATCGCCCCTGGATAGCGATACGTGATCCCGCCGTGCTTGGCGTCGAACAGCTCGAGCGTGTGCGCGGCGCCGATCTTCGAGAGCTCCTCCGCGAACGCCTGCGCGCCGAGGTCGAGGAAGTACTCGTCGGCCTTGCCGGCGTCGAGGTAGATACGGCGCATGCTCCGCAGCGCGTCGGCGTGCTGCGGCGCCATCCGCACCGGATCGTGCTCGAGCCACAGCGCCCAGATGTCGTCGATCAGCCGCCCGGTGGAGATCTCGAACGGAAGCAGCGCGCGCCCCGGCGCGGACAGGTCGGGCGAGTACGCCGAGGCGTATCCGTACATCTCGAACGGCGCGCCGTACCGAGCGAAGTCGAAATGGTCGGCTGCCGCCAGCTGCTCGAAGAACACCTCGTAGGAGCCGTCGAAGTTGTCGCGCAGCTTGCGCGCGACGTTGGGGAACTCGCGCTGGTAGCAGCACTCGAACAGCGCATCGCCGGCGTGCGAGGCGAGCGCCCCGAACACGTCCGGTCGGAGCATCGGCACGACCATCGCCCCGTACCCGCCGGACGACTTGCCGGTGATCCCGCGGTGATCGCGCTCGGGAATGCGTCGGATAGCGACCGTCGATGAACGACACGACCTCGTCGCACAGGTAGTCGAGATATCGGCCGGTCGACGCCGAGTTGATGAACTGCGATCCACCGCGCGAGGTCCACGCGTCGACGAACACGAGGATCGCGTCGGGGCACGCGCGGGCGGCGAACATCGCGTCGACTCGTTCGATCATGTTGGGCTCGAGCGCGGAGTGCGAAAGCCACATGTCGATCTGCCCGGTGAACCCCTGGATCACGTACACCGACGGGAGCAGCTTGGGATGATCGAGCTCGATCCCCGGCGGTCGATAGACGTATAGCGGCCGCCGCGCCGGGTCTCCGAGCGGATTGTCGGCGAGCGCGTCGGATTCGACGACGAGCTCGTCGAGGACCCCCGCGAGGGGCCGCGCCCAGGGCGCCCCGACGGCGCCGTCGAGTTCTCGTAGTGCCATGCCATCACCGTACGCGAAACGGCCTGCGCGTGGGACGCTGAGCACAGCCGACCGGGCTATAGTGACCATTCCCAGTCAGTCTCGACAAGCGGGGCTTTCCGCAATGACGGACCGAGTCCAGACCCCAAGCTCAAACGGCGCCGGAGCTGACATCGACGCGGTCGAGACCACCGAGTGGCTCGAAGCCGTCGATGCTGTCGTCGAGCACGACGGACCCGACCGGGCCCGCCAGATCCTCGCGCGAGCGGTTCAGCGCGCGCAGCTCGCCGGCAGCGGCCCGATCGCCAGCATCACCACGCCGTACGTGAACACGATCGCGCCCGAGCGCGAGGCTCGCCTGCCGGACGATCCGGCGGTCGAGCGGCGGCTGCGCTCGATCATCCGCTGGAACGCGATGGCGATGGTCGTCCGTGCGAACAAGGTCTCCTCCGAGCTCGGCGGCCACATCGCGAGCTTCCAGTCGCTCGCGACGCTGTACGAGGTCGGCTACAACCACTTCTGGCACGCGCCCTCTGACGGATCACGGCGGGGACCTCGTCTACTTCCAGGGCCACTCCTCGCCCGGGCAACTACGCGCGCGCGTACCTCGAGGGCCGCCTGACCGAGGAGCAGCTCGACGGCTTCCGCCAGGAGGTCTCCACGCCGGGCGGCCTGACGTCCTACCCGCACCCGTGGCTGATGCCGGAGTTCTGGCAGTTCCCGACGGTGTCGCTCGGGATCGGCGCGATCACGTCGATCTACCAGGCGCGCTTCATGAAGTACCTCGAGGCGCGCGACTTCGCGCAGACCGCGGGCCGCAAGGTGTGGGCGTTCCTCGGCGACGGCGAGATGGACGAGCCCGAGACGATGGGCGCGACTGCGCTCGCCGGGCGCGAGCACCTCGACAACCTGATCTGGATCGTGAACTGCAACCTGCAGCGGCTCGACGGCCCGGTCCGCGGCAACGGCAAGATCATCCAGGAGCTCGAGGCGGACTTCCGCGGCGCCGGCTGGAACGTGATCAAGGTCGTGTGGGGCTCGCGCTGGGACCCGCTGCTCGCGCAGGACACCGACGGCCGCCTGCTCAAGGTGATGGAGGAGTGCGTCGACGGCGAGTACCAGACGTTCAAGTCGCGCGACGGCGCGTACGTGCGCGAGCACTTCTTCGGGCGCGACCCGGTGCTGCTCGACCGCGTCTCGCACATGTCCGACGACGAGATCTGGCTGCTCAACCGTGGCGGCCTCGACCAGCAGAAGGTGTACGCGGCGTACCACGAGGCGGTCCGGCACACCGGCCAGCCGACCGTGATCCTGGCCAAGACGATCAAGGGCTACGGGATGGGCGTCTCGGGCGAGGGCCAGATGATCACCCACCAGGCCAAGAAGATGACCGAGGACGCGCTGCTCGCCTTCCGCGACCGCTTCGAGCTGCCGTTGTCCGACGAGCAGGTCCGCGCGGCCGAGTACTACAAGCCGCCCGACGAGTCGCCGGAGATGGAGTTCCTGCGCGAGCGACGCGCCGCGCTCGGCGGCAGCATGCCGGTCCGGCGGACGGCGGCCGACCCGCTCGAGGTTCCGGGGTTGGACCTGTTCAAGGGTCAGCTCGAGGGCACCGGAGACCGGGAGATCTCGACGACGATGGCGTTCGTGCGCGTGCTCGCCGCGCTTCTGCGCGACAAGCAGATCGGCCGCCGGATCGTCCCGATCGTGCCCGACGAGTCGCGCACGTTCGGAATGGAGGGCATGTTCCGCCAGGTCGGGATCTACTCGCCGCTCGGTCAGCTCTACCAGCCGCAGGACTCCGAGCAGCTGATGTTCTACAAAGAGGACAAGCACGGCCAGATCCTCGAGGAGGGGATCACCGAGGCCGGGTCGATCTCCTCGTTCATCGCCGCCGGGACGTCGTACAGCGCCCACGCGGTCCAGATGGTCCCGTTCTACATCTACTACTCGATGTTCGGCTACCAGCGCGTCGGCGACCTCGTGTGGGCGGCCGCCGACTCGCGCACGCGAGGCTTCCTGCTCGGCGGAACAGCCGGTCGCACGACGCTGAACGGCGAGGGGCTCCAGCACGAGGACGGGCACAGCCACGTGCTGTTCTCGGTCGTGCCGAACTGCCGCGCGTATGACCCCGCGTTCGGCTACGAGGTCGCGGTGATCATCCAGGACGGGCTGCGGCGGATGGTCGCCGAGCAGGAGGACGTCTTCTACTACCTCACCCTGATGAACGAGAACTACCACCACCCGGCGATGCCCGACGGCGCGCAGGAGGGCATCCTGCGCGGCATGTACCTGCTGCGGACGGGTCGCGGGTCCGAGGGATCCCGCGGGTGCAGCTGCTGGGCTCGGGCACGATCCTGAACGAAGTGCTCGCCGCCGCCGAGCTGCTCGAGTCCGACTTCGACGTGGCGGCCGACGTGTGGAGCGTGACCTCGTTCACCGAGCTCCGCCGCGACGGGATCGAGGTCGAGCGCTGGAACATGCTCCACCCGCTCGAGGAGCCCCGACGCGCGTACGTGACCGAGCAACTCGAGGATCGTGGAGGACCGGTGATCGCGTCGACCGACTACATCCGCACGTTCCCCGACCAGATCCGCCAATGGGTGCCGCGGAGCTACCGAGTGCTCGGGACCGACGGCTTCGGCCGCAGCGACTCCCGCCGCGCGCTGCGGCGGTTCTTCGAGGTCGACCGCCACTACGTGGCGGTGGCCGCGCTGAAGTCGCTGGCCGACGAGGGCGCGATCGACCCCGCGCGCGTGCAGGAGGCGATCGAGCGCTACGAGATCGACGCTGAGGCACCGATGCCGACCACCGTATGAGCGCCACGTCTGACTCGGTATCGGTCGACGTCCCCGACATCGGCGACTTCGAGGACGTGCCGGTCATCGAGATCCTCGTCTCGCCGGGCGACAGCGTCGCGGTCGACGATCCGCTGATGACGCTCGAGTCCGACAAGGCGACGATGGACGTGCCGGCGCCGGTCGCGGGGACCGTGCGCGAGCTGCTCGTGAAGATCGGCGACAAGGTCTCGCAGGGGGTCAAGCTGCTGACGCTGGCGCCGTCCGGCGACGGCGACGACGGCGCTCCGACGGAGACGAAGGCGGCCGACCCGGTGCGGAGCGCGGTGCAGGCCGAGGAGCAGGCGGCGCCCCCCGCCCCCCCCGCGGCGGAAGCGCCCGCGCCCGCTCCCAGCTCCGAGCGCAACGGCGCCGGTCCCGTGTACGCCAGCCCCGCGGTCCGGCGAGTCGCGCGCGAGCTCGGCGTCGACCTCCACAACGTGAGCGGGAGCGGTCGCAAGGGCCGGATCACCAAGGAGGACGTGAAGGCGTTCGTGGACCGTGGCCCGTCCACCCCCGCTCCATCCGCGACGGGCGCGCGGGCGCGACGGGCGGAGCCGGCTTGGGCTTGGATCTCCCGCCGTGGCCGTCGGTCGACTTCTCGAAGTTCGGCGAGATCGAGCGCGTCCAGCGGTCGCGGATCCAGCGGATCTCGGGTCCGGTGCTGGCCCGCAACTGGGTGATGATCCCGCACGTCACGCACAACGACGAGGCGGACATCACCGACCTCGAGGCGTGGCGCAAGCAGCTGAACGACGAGCACGCCCGCGACGGCGTCAAGGTCACGATGGTGTCGTTCCTGATCGTCGCGTCGGTGGCGTCTCTGAAGGCGTTCCCGACGTTCAACTCCTCGCTCGACGGCGAGGACCTGATCCTCAAGCGCTACTACAACATCGGCTTCGCCGCCGACACGCCCGGCGGCCTCGTCGTGCCGGTGATCAAGAACGCCGACCAGAAGGGACTGCTCGAGATCGCGCGCGAGCTGACCGAGCTGTCGGGCAAGGCACGCGACGGCAAGCTCATGCCCGGCGACATGCAGGGCGCCACGTTCACGATCTCCTCGCTCGGCGGGATCGGCGGCACCAGCTTCACCCCGATCATCAACGCGCCCGAGGTCGCGATCCTCGGCGTCACGCGGTCGGCGATGAAGCCCGTCTGGGACGGGCGCGAGTTCGTGCCGCGGCTGATGGTCCCGCTGTCGCTGTCCTACGACCACCGCGTGATCGACGGCGCGGCCGCCGCGCGGTTCATGGTGCACCTCGTCGAGGTGCTCAGCGATCTGAGGCGCGCGCTGCTGTGACCGAGATTCGCGTCCCGGACATCGGGGACTTCACCGATGTCCCGGTGATCGAGATCCACGTCTCGCCCGGCGACGAGGTGGCGGTCGAGGACCCGCTGGTCACGCTCGAGTCCGACAAGGCGACGATGGACGTGCCCGCGCCGGTGGCCGGGACGGTCAAGCAGCTGAGCGTCAAGATCGGCGACCGCGTCTCCGAGGGCAGCGTGCTGCTGACGCTCGAGGCCGACGGCGCCGGACCGAGCGCCGACGGCGGTCCGAGCGCCGCGACCAGCACCGAGACGCCGGCAATGTCCACCCAGGCGTCGGTGGAGCGCGAGCCCGCCCCTCCCCCGCCCGCTTCGTCGAACGGCGCGGGCGGCCGACCCGACGCCCAGGTCGTCGTGATCGGCTCGGGCCCCGGCGGCTACACCGCCGCGTTCCGCGCCGCCGACCTCGGGCTGAAGACGGTCCTGATCGAGCGCTACGAGACGCTCGGCGGCGTCTGCCTGAACGTCGGCTGCATCCCGTCCAAGGCGCTGCTGCACGCCGCGCGGGTGATCGCCGAGGCCGAGGAGATGGCCGAGCACGGGATCAAGTTCGGCAACGCCGAAGGTCGACCTCGACGCGCTGCGCGACGTGGAAGTCAGTCGGTCGTCGGCAAGCTGACCGGCGGGCTCGGCCGGCCTCGCCAAGCAGCGCAAGGTCGAGGTGGTCACCGGCGTCGGCGCGCTGACCGGGCCGAACACGGTCGCGGTCGGCGATCGCACCGTGACGTTCGACAACTGCATCATCGCCGCGGGATCGGAGGCGGCGTCGCTCCCGGTGCTGCCCGACGACGAGCGGATCTTCTCGTCGACCGGGCGCGCTCGAGCTGCCGTCGGTCCCGAAGCGGCTGCTGGTGATCGGCGGCGGGATCATCGGCCTCGAGATGGCGACCGTCTACGACGCGCTCGGCTCGAAGGTGACGATCGTCGAGCTGCTCGACCAGCTGATCCCCGGCTGCGACCCGGACCTCGTCAAGCCGCTGCACAAGCGGATCGCGGACCGCTACGAGGCGATCCACCTCGGCACCAAGGTCGAGTCGGTCGAGGCCCCGAGAAGCGGCCTGGAGGTGAAGCTGTCCTCCGGGGACGCCGACAGACGTTCGACGGGATCCTCGTCGCGGTCGGGCGCCGGCCGAACGGCCGCGCGGTCGGCGCCACGGCGGCCGGGCGTCGACGTCGACGACGCGGGCTTCATCCCGGTCGACCGGCAGATGCGCACGAACGTGCCCGGGCATCTACGCGATCGGCGACATCGTCGGCGGGCCGATGCTCGCCCACAAGGCCTCGCACGAGGGCAAGGTCGCCGCCGAGGTGATCGCAGGGGTTCCGGGCGCCGAGTTCGACCCGCGCGCGATCCCGTCGGTCGCCTACACCGACCCCGAGGTCGCGTGGATGGGGCTGACCGAGACCGACGGCCCGCGCGGACGGCGTCGAGTACGAGAAGGCCGTGTTCCCGTGGGCCGCGTCGGGACGCGCGCTGTCTCTGGGCGGGACGAGGGTCATGACCAAGCTGCTGTTCGAGTGCCCGGGGCTCCGCTCGGACGGCTGCTCGGCGCGGGGATCGTCGGCGTCAGCGCCGGCGAGCTGATCGCCGAGACCGTCCACGCGCTCGAGATGGGCGCCGACGCCGAGGACATCGCGCTCACGATCCACCCGCACCCGACGCTGTCCGAGACGATCGGGTTCGCGGCCGAGATGGCCGAGGGCACGATCACCGACCTGATGCCCCCGCGGAAGCGCCCCGCTCGCGCCGCGTAGGGAAGAAACTCGGACATAGTCGTAGTTTCTTCCCAAGCGCCGACTGGCTAGCGCTGCTGGCGCCGGCGCCTCAGCACGATCCAACGCCAGCAGCGCCATCGCGGCGGCGATCCCGAGACGCTTGGGCGAGGCGGCCTCGCCGGCGCGCGCCAGCGCGCCCCCGACGGACTCCGGCGCGCCCCGGGGCGCCGGCATCGCGAACTCCTCGGCCGCGAGCACGTCGTGGGGCTCGGCGATGCCGCTCGGATCGTCCGGGAGCGCGATCGGCTGATGGCGCAGCGACGGGTCGGGCGACGGCACCGCGAACGCCTCGGCGGCGAGGACGTCGTGCGCCGCCTCCTCAGGGGTTCTCTGTGGGCCTGGCATCGGCGGCATGTTCCCAGATGCGGCCCGAGATCGTCGAAGCGACGGCGTTCTAGACTCGAGAAATATCTAAGCGTGCTGGACTAAGATCGTGCCACGCCGAGGGTTCAGAAATGCTATCCTTCACTTATCTTGAGTAAGTAACTATCGAAAGTGAACGCCCTTACTGATGTCAGTCGCCTTCTTCTCATCCCGCTCGACGACGTCGTGGTCTTCCCGGGCATGTCGCTCACGCTCGCGATCGACGCCGGCGAGGAGGAGCGAGTGCTGCTCGTTCCCCGACACGAACAGGAATTCGCCAACGTCGGCACGGTCGCCGAGGTCGCCGACCGCGTCCGCCTGCCCGGCGGCGCCCGCGCCGTCTCCCTTCAGGGGCTGCACCGCGGTGTCGCCGGCGCTGCCCACACCAATCCCGACGGACGGCTCTACGTCGAGGTCGAGGAGCGACCCGACCCGGTCCCCGTCGACGGCAAGACCCGCAACCTCGAGCGCGAGTACCGCGCGGTCGTCGAGGAGATCCTCGAGCTGCGCGGCGACGACGGCCGCATCGCGGCGTTCCTGCGCAGCATCACCGAGCCCGGCGCGCTCGCCGACACCAGCGGCTACTCGCCCGACCTGACGCTACGAGCAGAAGGTCAAGCTGCTCCAGACGCTCGACGTCACCGAGCGGCTCGAGCTGGCGCTCGGCTTCCAGCGCGAGCGGCTGGCCGAGCTGCAGGTCCGCAAGCGGATCCGCGACGACGTCGAGTCCGGCGCCGAGAAGCAGCAGCGCGACTACTTCCTGCGCAAGCAGATGGAGTCGATCCGCAAGGAGCTCGGCGAGGACGACGCGTCGGTCGTCGAGGAGTACCGGACCAAGATCGAAGAGGCCGGGATGCCCGAGGACGTGCGCGAGCAGGCCGAGAAGGAGCTCGGACGGCTCGAGCGGCTCGGCGAGCAGTCGGCCGAGTCGAGCGTGATCCGGACCTACCTCGACTGGCTGATCGCGGTGCCGTGGAGCAAGCGCTCGGACGAGCGGCTCGATCCGCAGCACGCGCGCGAGGTGCTCGACGCCGACCACGCCGGCCTCGAGGACGTCAAGAACCGGATCGTCGAGTACATCGCGGTCAAGAAGCTGCGCCAGGAGCGCGGGATCACCGAGGACAAGCGCTCCGGCGCGATCCTGACCCTGATCGGACCGCCCGGCACCGGCAAGACCTCGATCGGCGAGTCGATCGCCCGCGCCACCGGACGCGAGTTCGTCCGGATGTCGCTCGGCGGCGTCCGCGACGAGGCCGAGATCCGCGGTCACCGGCGCACGTACATCGGCGCGCTGCCGGGCCGGCTGGTCCGTGCGCTGCGCGACGCCGACACGATGAACCCGGTGATCATGCTCGACGAGGTCGACAAGGTCGGCGCCGACTGGCGCGGCGACCCGAGCGCGGCCCTGCTCGAGGTGCTCGACCCGGCGCAGAACCACAGCTTCCGCGACCACTACCTGGACGTCGAGCTCGACCTGAGCGGCGTGCTGTTCATCGCGACCGCGAACGTCGCCGACACGATCCCCGGCCCGCTGCTCGACCGGATGGAGGTGATCCGCTTCGACGGCTACACGACCTCGGAGAAGGTCGCGATCGCCCGCGGCTACCTGTGGCCGCGGCAGCTCGAGCGCAACGGCCTGCGGCCCGAGGAGGTCGAGATCTCCGACGAGCTGCTGAAGACGGTCGCCACCGAGTACACGCGCGAGGCCGGCGTCCGCCAGCTCGAGCGCGAGCTCGGGACGCTGCTGCGCAAGACCGCGACGAAGATCGCGTCAGGCGAGGCGGAGGCCCCGGTGACGATCGACCTCGACGCGATCCGCGACGCGCTCGGACGCCAGCGGCACTTCCAGGAGTCGGCGATCCGCACCGCGGTCCCCGGCGTCGCGACCGGCCTGGCCGTGACCGGCGCCGGTGGCGACGTGCTGTTCGTCGAGGCGACCGCGATGCAGGGCAAGCCCGGACTGACGCTCACCGGCCAGCTCGGCGACGTGATGAAGGAGTCGGCGCAGATCGCCCTCTCCTACGTCCGCGGGCACGCGGATGAGCTCGAGATCGACCCCTCGGTGTTCGAGGAGCGCTCGTTCCACGTGCACGTGCCGGCCGGAGCGATCCCGAAGGACGGCCCGAGCGCCGGCGTGACGATGGTGACCGCGCTGACCTCGCTGCTGAGCGGCCGGCCCGTGCGCCACACCGTCGGCATGACCGGCGAGGTCACGCTCCAGGGCCGGGTGCTGCCGATCGGCGGCGTCAAGCAGAAGGTGCTGGCGGCGCACGCGGCCGGCCTGACCGACGTCGTGCTCCCCGAGCGCAACCGCGGCGACCTCGACGACGTGCCCGCAGGAGGTGCGCGACGCGATGAAGTTCCACTTCGCGATGACGGTCGACGAGGTGCTGGGCGTCGCGCTCGAGCCGGCCCCGGTGGCGCACGCCGCCTAGACGCACAACTCTCTCCTCCCACACCCCGGGCGGGCGGGCTCCAGCGACGGAGCCCGCCCGCTTCGGCGTTCGGGTTCGGCGCCACCGCGCCGGTGGTAGGTTGGGTGCATGAGCACGATCACAGCCCCAGCCGAACAGAGAATCGTCGATGAAGTCCCCAAGCAGCTGTACATCGCCGGCGAATGGCGCGACGGAGCGAAGGGCACGCTGTCGGTCGAGGACCCCTCGACCGGCGAGTCGCTGTGCGAGGTCGCCGACGCCTCGACCGACGACGCCAAGGCCGCGCTGAACGCCGCCGTCGAGGCCGGGCCCGACTGGGCCGCCCACCCGCCGCGCGAGCGCGGCGAGATCCTCCGCCGCGCGTTCGAGGCGATCATCGCGCGGGCCGACGAGCTGGCGCTGCTGATGACGCTCGAGATGGGCAAGCCGCTCGCCGAGTCCAAGGCCGAGATCGCCTACGGCGCCGAGTTCCTGCGCTGGTTCTCCGAGGAGGCGGTCCGGATCGACGGGCGCTACTCGGTGAACCGAACGGGCAGGGCCGCCTGCTGACGATGAAGCAGCCGGTCGGGCCCTGCCTGCTGATCACGCCGTGGAACTTCCCGCTGGCGATGGGCACCCGCAAGATCGGGCCCGGCGATCGCCGCCGGCTGCACGATGGTCGTCAAGCCGGCGCAGCAGACGCCGCTGTCGATGCTGATGCTGGTCAAGATCCTCGAGGAGGCCGGCCTGCCGGCCGGCGTCGTGAACCTCGTCACCGCCTCGTCCTCGGGCGAGACGATGGCGCCGCTGATCGCCGACCAGCGCCTGCGCAAGCTGTCGTTCACGGGCTCGACCGAGGTCGGCCGCAAGCTGATGGAGCAGGCCTCCGAGAACCTGCTGCGCCTGTCGATGGAGCTCGGCGGCAACGCGCCGTTCATCGTGTTCGACGACGCCGACATCGACGCGGCCGTCGCCGGCGCGCTGATCGCGAAGATGCGCAACATCGGCGAGGCGTGCACGGCCGCGAACCGCTTCCACGTCGCCGACGCGATCGCCGACCAGTTCGCCGAGAAGCTGGCCGAGAAGATGGGCGCGATGAAGGTCGGCCGCGGCACCGAGGACGGCGTCGAGGTCGGGCCGCTGATCGACAACGGCCAGCGCAGCAAGGTCGCCGAGCTCGTCGAGGACGCGGTCGGGCGCGGCGCCAAGGCGCTCGTCGGCGGCCACGCCCGCGACGGCGCCGGCTACTTCTACGACCCGACCGTGCTCACCGACGTCCCCGACGACGCCGAGCTGCTGCGCGAGGAGATCTTCGGTCCGGTCGCGCCCGTCAAGGGCTTCGCGGACGAGGACGAGGCGATCGCCGCCGCCAACGACACCGAGTACGGCCTGGTCGCGTACGTCTACACGAACGACCTCAAGCGCGCGCTGCGCGTGATCGAGCGGCTCGAGACCGGGATGGTCGGGCTCAACCAGGGCATGGTCTCCAACGCCGCCGCCCCGTTCGGCGGCATCAAGCAGTCGGGCTTCGGCCGCGAGGGCGGTCACGAGGGCATCGAGGAGTACCTCGAGACGAAGTACGTCGCCGTGAACCTCTGATTGCACAGTTCCCGCCCGCCCGGCGAACCGGTTACCGTTCGTCCTGCGTTCACACGTGCTTGACACGCTCCGCGCCTCCGGAGCGAGTCAGGCGAGGGCACAGACCGAGGAGGGCGGCACCCGTGACCCAGCAGACCGAAGCACCGCCGGCGGCGACGGCGACGCCACCGGTTCCGAGCACGCAACCGAGCGGTGACCCCGCGCGGGGCGAGAGCGTCGTCACGCGGCTGATGCGAGCCGGCAACGACGAGGTCGACGCGCTGCTCACGGCCCTCGGCATGCGCGAGGAGCTGAGCGGGGAAGCGCAGGACATCGCGCGATTGATCGAGCGCCGGCTCGCCGAGGTCGCGTGGGGAGATCATTCTCACGCGCTCGACCAGCTCGAGATCCAGCGCGCGTTCCTGGTCCACCGGTTCATCGGACCGATGAAGATGTACGAGCGGAGCCTGCGCGGCTACTCGGTCCTCGACAACTTCCTGAACCTGACCTCGATCCTCGCGGGCGTCGGCGCGTCGCTGACCGTGGCGCTCAACGCGCCGAAGGTTTACGCGATCGTGTTCGGCCTGGTCGTGGGGCTCCTGCAGAGCATCAGCCAGTGGCTGAAGCCCTCCCAGCGTTCGACCCGCCGGGGACTCGCCGCCGCCTACCTGCGCACCGAGGCGTGGGCGTTCCTCCAGGGGCGCGATCGCTACCGCGGAAAGGACGACCGGGTCGCGTGGGCGTTGCTCTGTGAGCAGGTCAACCGGGTCGAGGCGCGCGAGTCCTCCTCCCAGGACCAGGAAACGGCACAGGTTCACCAGTCGTACAGCGTCCCGCGCTGACCGAGGCACTACTCCCACCACATTCCTGAAGCGACCCGGGCCTCGATCAGACGGGGGCCGTCGTCGACGGCGATCGCCTCGCGCAGCGCCGCCGTGAGCTGCTCGCGGCCCGACACCGTTTCCGCCGGCATCCCGTAGGCCCGTGCGACCGCAGCGGTGTCGAGCCCCGGGAGCTCGAGCCCCGGCGCCCCGCTGACCTGCTCGAGCTCCGAGAACCACTTGAGAATCATGTACTCCTGGTTGCGCACGACGAGGAACGTGACCGGGACCCTGTAGGCGGCCGCGGTCCACAGCACAGTGATCCCGTACTGCGCCGAGCCCTCTCCCACCACGCACACGACCGGCCGGTCGGGCTCAGCCATCTGCACCCCGACCGCGGCGCAGATCCCGAAGCCGAGGCCGCCGCTCGCACTCTGGTAATAGCTGCCGGGCCGCGACAGCCGCAAGCGGTTCCGGAGCGCGGACGCGCTCGAGGGGATCTCGGCGACCGCGATCCCGCCGTCGGGCCAGACGTCCGCGAGCGCGGCCATCGCCGTCGCGCCGCTCATCGGGTCGGCCTCGGGCGGCTCCGGTGGCGCCGGACGCGGATCCGGGGCAGCGCGATCCGAGGTGCCGACGAGCTCGACGAGCCGCTGGAGCGCGAGCGCGACGTCGCCCACGATCGCGTCGCCCATCGGTGCACGCGCGGCCTCGTCGGGGTCGTTCATGATCGCGACGAGCGAGGCGCCCTCCGGGAGCAGCGGTCCGGGTATGTACGGGTAGTACGGGAACACGTACGTCCCGACGGCGAGCAGCAGGTCGTGCCCGGTCAGCACCTGTGACAGAGGGCCGATCGCGGGCGGCAGCACGCCGAGGAAGTTCGGGTGGTTCTCGGGAAAGCCGATCCGGCTGCTCGCGGTTCCGGGCGATGCCCACACCGCCAGGCGCTGCTTCTCAGCGAGCGCGACGGCCGCGTTCCAACCGCCGCTGGCGTCGATGTCCGGGCCCGCGATCAGCACCGGGTTACGCGCCGACTCGATCACCGCGGCCAGCTGCGCGAGCTCGGCCGGGTCGGGGAGGGCGCGGCCGGTGACGACGCGGCGCTGGGCATTTACCGCGCGATCCTCGTCGGCCTCGGCGCCCCAGTCGTCCATCGGGATCGACACGAACGCAGGACCCCGCGGCGGCAACGTCGCGTGGTGGATCGCCCGCCCGATCGCGCCCGGGACGTCCTGCGCGCGGGGCGGCTCGTGGCTCCACTTCACGTACGGCCGCGGGCCGATGATGGAGTCGCGGTTGGTCAACAGCGCCTCGTGGGTGATCTGCGGCCGGACCTGCTGCCCGGCGGTGATCACGAGCGGCGCCTTGTTCGCCTTCGCGTTGCCGATCCCGCCGACCGCGTTGCCGACCCCCGGCGCCGTATGAAGGTTCACGTGCGTCGGGCGGCCGGTCGCCTGCGCATACCCGTCCGCCATCCCGACCACCACGAGCTCCTGCAGGCCGAGCACGTACGTGAAGTCCTCGGGCAACTCAGCCAGCATCGGCAGCTCGGTCGACCCGGGGTTGCCGAAGATCGTCGTCATCCCGTGGGCCCGGAACAGCTCGAGTGTTGCCTCGCGCACGGTGGTCATGAGCGGCTGTGGACCCTACTGATTTGGGGAGGGTGAGACCCCGCGCCCACGGCGCCCGGGGGCGATTTCGGACTGGGGCTCCCAGCGGTCTGCTGTCCGACTCAAGCGCCGTGGGCGCGGGGTCCGCACCCTCCCCTCCAAGCGTCCGACCACCGCCTTCCGACCTCGCTCGCGACCCACGAGCTGTCCGAGCCCACCACCCGCGAGACCTCGGCTCACCGTCTCCCACCTCGCTTCTGGAGCGGTGGCCTCCCGCTTTTTCAAGCATGCCGCGGGGCTGGCGCCGCCGGCACGCGCGGTGCGGTCGGCGAGCGGCTGGCGGAGGGCGGTGGCGCACGGGCGCCAGAGCCACTTGCGTCCGATCCAGACCAACCCCCGACAGCGGTCCGACCAGCGCGGGCTCTGGGGCCCGATGCCACCGCCCCCAGCGCAAGCACCAGGATCCCGCCCGAGTCACTATACTTTATGAAGTATGCGCACCCATCAACGGCTTTTGGCATTTCTGCGCCCCTACCGGGGCGCTGTTGGTTGGTCGTTCGCGCTCGCCGGCGGCGCGATGGGCGCCACCGTGCTGATTCCGTACCTGACGGGCCGCGCAATCGACGCGATCCGGTCGGGGGATCGGCACGAGCTCACGGTCTGGGCGATCGCAATCGTCGCAGCCGGGGTCGCTCGCCTCGGGCTGAGCGCCGCCCGGCGCCTCGTCGCTGGACGCGTGTCGCTCGCCGTCGAGGTCGATTTGCGCAACCGCATGTACTCTCAGCTGCAGGCGCTCGAACTGTCGTTCTTCGACGGCCAGCAGACCGGGCAGCTGATGTCGCGCGCCACCGTCGACCTCCAGTCGGTCCGGTTTTACCTCGGGTACGGGCTGATCTTTATCGCCCAGTCGATCCTCACGATCGGGCTCGCCGCGATCGCGATGTTCGCGCTACAGCCGCGCCTCGCAGCGCTGTCGCTGACGCCGGTCCCGTTCGTCGTGCTGATCGCGTGGCGTTACGGGCGGCGCTCCAGGCCGGCGATTCAGGAGGCCCAGCAGAGGATCGCCGAGCTGACCGCCGACGCCGAAGAGAACGTCTCCGGAGTCCGCGTGATCAAGGCGTTCGCGCGGGAGGACCGCCAACTCGAGCGCTTTCGCCACTCGGTCGTCCGCGTGTTCGACCAGCAGATGTCCGCGACGAGGATCCAGGCCCGGTACACGCCGCTGATCAGCTTTCTGCCGAACCTCGGACTCGCCCTGATCCTGCTGATCGGCGGCCGCGACGTGATCAACGGATCGCTGACGATCGGCCAGTTCACCGCCTTCTACGCTTACCTGCTGCTGCTGATCTCGCCGATGCGCACGCTCGGCTACATGCTGAGCGCCGCCCAGCGCGCGACCGCGTCGGGCGCTCGCATCTTCCAGGTGCTCGACCGCGCGCCGGCGATCACAAGCCCGGAGAACGCTCCAGGTCTACCCGACGGCCCGGGCCGCGTCTCGCTCCGCGACGTCAGCCTGACGTTCGACGGCACGAGCCAGCCGGCGCTGCACGACGTCGATCTCGAAATCGAGCCCGGACGGACTGTCGCGCTGGTCGGCGCGATGGGCTCCGGCAAGACCACGCTCGTGTCGCTGCTTCCGCGGCTGTACGAGGTCAGCTCCGGCTCGGTCCGCATCGACGGCGCCGATGTCCGCTCGGTCGACCTCGGCAGCCTGCGCCGCGCGATTGCTGTGGTCACCGACGACCCGTTCCTGTTCTCCGCCACGATTCACGAGAACATCGCCTACGCGCGCCCCGACGCCACCCGCGAGGAGGTCGAGCGCGCCGCCCAGGTGGCGCAGGCCACCTCGTTCATCGAGGCCCTCCCGAACGGATACGACACCCGCGTCGGCGAGCGCGGGCTGACCCTGTCCGGCGGGCAGCGCCAGCGGATTGCGATCGCGCGCGCAGTTCTCGCGGATCCGCGCATCCTCGTCCTCGACGACGCGACCTCGTCGGTCGACGCCTCGACCGAGCAGGAGATCAAAGCTCGCGCTCGCTGAGGTGATGTCCGGGCGGACGACGTTCGTGATCGCCCACCGCCTTTCGACGATCGCGCTCGCGGACGAGATCGTCGTGCTCGAGGACGGGCAGGTCGCGGCCCACGGGACTCACGACGAGCTCCTCGAGGAGTCGGGCCTCTACCGCGAGATCGTCGAGAAGGGCATGCCCGACCAGGTGTTCCTGACGGAGAACACGCTCGGGGCGGTGGGACTGTGAGCCGGCTCGACGACATCCGCCGTCGCCTGCGCCAGTCCTCCGGCCGGGGTCGGAAGCTTCGCGGCCTGGCCGAGCTGCTCAGGCCGTACCGGTGGCGCGTCGTCGCGATGTTCGTGGCGCTCGTGGCCGCGACCGCGGCCGCCCTCGCCCCGGCCCCCCTGGCCAAGGCGGCGATCGACCAGGGGATCCAGAAGCACGACGTCGGCGCGCTCGACGTCATCGTCGCGTTGTTCCTGGTTTCGGCGATCGTGTACGCGGTCGCCTCGTACGCGCAGACGTACCTGGTCGGGTGGGTCGGGCAGCGCGCGCTCCAGGACCTCCGCGTCAAGCTGTTCATTCATCTCCAGGAGCTGTCGATCGGGTTCTACTCGCGCAATCGAGCCGGCGTGATCATCTCGAGGATGACCAACGACGTCGAGGCGCTCGATCAGCTCGTCGAGGACGGCATGGCGACGCTGATCCAGTCCGGCCTGACCCTGATCGGCGTGGTCGTGATCCTGTTCGTGCTCGATCCCGCACCTCGCGCTCCTGACGTTCCTCGCGCTGCCGGTGCTGGCGGTGGGCGCGTTCGCGTTCAGGATCGCCTCCGCCGACGCCTACCGCCTGACCCGCGAGAAGATCGCCGCGATCACCGGCTACCTGCAGGAGACGCTGTCCGGGATCCGGGTGGTGCGCGCGTTCGGCCAGGAGCGCGAGCACATCAGGCGCTTCCAGGAGCTCAACGACGAGAACCGGGCGGCGAACATGACCACGGTCAACCTCAATGCGGCGTATTTCCCCGCCGTCGAGTTCCTTTCCGCGCTCGTGACGGTCGAGATTCTCCTGATCGGCGGGATCGAGGCGATCAACGGCCACACCTCGACAGGCGTCGTGTTCGCGTTCATCGCCGCGCTCAACAACTTCTTCGACCCGATCCAGCAGCTGTCGCAGCTGTACACCACGTACCAGTCCGGGATGGCCGCGCTCGACAAGATCTTCGATCTGCTCGACGAGGAGCCCGATCTGGCCGATGCGCCGGGCGCCACCGACCTGCCCTCGATCCGCGGCGAGGTCCGTTTCGACGACGTCTCGTTCCAGTACGGCTCGACCGAGAGCGACGCGTACGCGCTGCGTGACCTCGACCTCGTGATCCCGCCGGGTCAGACCGTAGCGCTCGTCGGCGAGACCGGCGCCGGCAAGTCGACGTTCGCGAAGCTGGTCGCCCGGTTCTACGACCCGACCTCGGGGAGCGTGCTCGTCGACGGCCACGACCTGCGTACGGTCACGGCCCATTCGCTGCGATCGCAGATGGGGATCGTCCCCCAGGAGGGGTTCCTGTTCAGCGGCTCGATCCGCGAGAACATCGCGTTCGGCCGGCCCGGCGCTACCGACGAGGAGATCCACGCCGCGGCCCGCGCCGTCGGAGCGGACGCGTTCATCTCCGCGCTCGACCACGGCTACGACGCCCAGATCGGCGAGCGCGGGGTCCAGCTGTCGGCTGGCCAGCGCCAGCTGGTCGCGTTCGCGCGAGCGCTGGTGGCCGATCCGCGCGTCCTCGTGCTCGACGAGGCCACGTCGAACGTCGACGTGCACACCGAGAGCCTGATCGAGCAGGGGATGCGCCGGCTCGTGGCGGGCAGGACCGCGATCGTGATCGCCCACCGCCTCTCGACGATCCGCCATGCCGGCCGGATCCTCGTGCTGGAGCACGGACAGGTGATCGAGGACGGGACGCACGACGAGCTGCTCGACGCGCGCGGGCGGTACTGGCAGCTGTACCGCGACTGGGCAGAGCAGGCCGCGGCGTAGACGCATGCCTGTCGTCACGGGGCTTTTCCTCACGCCGGTCAAGGCCACCCGCCTGCGCCGGGTCGACACGCATCGAGCTCGGCTCCGACGGCGTTCGGGAGAACCGTCGCTTCTATCTGATCGACGGACGCGACCGGCTGGTCAGCTCCAAGATGGTCGGCGAGCTGCAACAGGTGGTATCCGATTACTCCGACGCCCAGCGGACACTGCGGCTCGAGCTTCCGGACGGGCAGGTCGCCGACGGCGAGATCCGGCTTGGCGACGAGGTCTTCACCAACTTCTTCTCCCAGACCGTGCCCGGGCACCTCGTCGAAGGCCCGTGGTCGGCCGCGCTCAGCGTCTGCTTCGACCGAACGCTTCGGCTGGTCGAAGCGGTTGACCGCGGGAGCGCGGTCGACCGTGGCGCCCGCGGAGCCGCTTCGCTGATCTCGCGTGCGTCGCTCGCGAGGCTGGCTGAGGCGGGCGGAAAGGACGGGCTCGACCCGCGCCGTTTCCGGATGCTGATCGAGATCGACGGCGTCGGCGCGCACGAGGAGGACGGGTGGGTCGGGAGCACCGTCCGGATCGGCAAGGCGGCCGTCGCGTTCGGTGGCCACGTCGGCCGCTGCCTGATCACCAGCCGCGATCCCGACACGGGCGTGGTCGACCTGCGGACGCTCGACATGCTCGGCGATTACCGCTCCGACCTCGACCACACCGAGCCGCTTCCGTTCGGGATCTACGGGCGCGTGCTCGAGCCCGGGACCGTTCGGGTCGGCGATGACGTGACGCCGATGGATAGTGTTCCTGAGCGATGAGCAGCGCGGTGACCTCAGAACGCGTCGCGATCGACGTCTCCGATCACGTCGCGACCGTCACGCTGACCCGGCCCGAGAAGCACAACGCGCTCGACGTCGCGATGTTCGACGCGATCACGGCCGCCGCCGCGCGCGTCGCGACCGAGCCCGGCGTCCGCGCGGTCGTCCTGCACGGCGACGGGCCCAGCTTCTGCTCCGGGCTCGACGTCGCCGGCGTGATGGCCAACCAGCCCGGATCGGACGCGCTGATGGACCCGCTCCACGGCCCCGTCCCCAATTGGTTCCAGCGGGCGGCCCACCGCTGGCTCGAGGTTCCCGTGCCGGTGATCGCCGCGATCCACGGGCACTGCCTCGGCGGCGGTCTCCAGATCGCGCTCGCGACCGACATCAGGTTCGCCACCGCCGACGCGCTCCTATCCGTGCTCGAGGTCAAATGGGGGCTGATTCCGGACATGGCGATCACCCGGACGCTTCCGCGACTCGTCGGGATCGACGTGGCCAAGGAGCTCGCTTACACGGGGCGGATGATCAGTGGCAGCGAGGCCCACACGCTCGGGCTGGTCACGCACGTGGCCGAGGATCCGCTGGCCGAGGCCCGCGCACTCGCCGTCGAGATCGCGACCCGGTCGCCGGACGCCGTCCGCGGCATGAAACGCCTGTTCGACGAGTCGTGGACCGGGTCCACCGAGGAGACGCTCCGGCTCGAGGCCGACATCCAGCTCGGCTTGCTCGGCACACCGAACCAGCTAGCGGCGGTGACCGCCGGCATGACCAAGCAGCCCGCGGAGTTCGAAGACCCGACCTGAGCCTGTGATGAGCCGCCGGCGAGCGCTGCTCGGGAGGGCAGCGAACGCGCTCGCCCGCGCGACCGTCCCCTCGCTCTGGGTCGATCCGGCCACTGTGGTCGCGCCGCCGGCCGGCCACGCGGTGTTCGCCCACAGCCGCGCCGCGCTGCAATCCCTCGAGCCGCTGCTCGCGGCATCGGCTCCCCCGCATCGGGGTCGCCGCGCCTGAAGCCCTGATCCTAGGAGCCGACCGCCGCCTCGCCGTGGGGGCGATCCGTCAGGCCGCCGGCGGCACGGGACTCCTCGTCCGCGCCGAGGGCATGGTCCTCTCGGGCGACCGGTGGGCCGCCACGAGCCGCGTCGACCTCGCGGCAGAGCAGTACGGCGCGGGGTGGGTGAGCGCGTTCGGCGCGCTGACGCCGCTGGTCGTCACCGCCGGCTACGAACGTGCCGCCCGCTCCGCTCGGCGATGCCGCGGAGGCCGCCCTCGCGACCCACCGCGTCTCGCTCTCGCACGTCCATTCGATTTCGAACAAGCCGCCGTTGACCGAGTCCGGCCGACCCGAGGTGTTGCTCGTCGCACCCGCGGGGTGCGCCGGCTGCGCGCTCGAGATCTGAGGATCGTCGAGGCGCTGTCGCAGCTCGGGGTGTTCTCGACCTTGCTCTCAGCCAGTCGGCGACCACGCGCCATCCGATCGTACGAGGGTTCACGTTCCACGGCTCGAGCTACCGGAGCGCGCTCGTCGCGTTCGCCGGCGCGGCGGCTTCGAGCGGTGTCCCGCGTCCCCTGCCGTTCATCGACGTCGCGAACAAGTTCGCGGACGTCGGGTCGCCGGCGTCGCCCGCCGTCGCCGACCGTATGTCGTGGTCTCAGCTGGCCGGCTCGGAGGCCCGCCCGAACACCGCGACCGGGCAGGCGATCGACGGCACTCCCGAGTTGCTCACCGCCGAGATCTGCGAGGCCACGGGCGGCGCCCCCGCAGAGGTGTGCGGGGCGGCAGCGGTCAAGGACTACGAGAACCGGCTGCCGCCCGTTGCACCATGAGTCAGCTCACCGTCACCGTCGTCCCGGCTTCTCGCTGAGCGTCCGGGCCGAGGTCCGCGGTGGCGTGCACCACCGAGTTGGTCGACGGCGCCCAGCTCGGCGGCGTCACCACGAACGTGACGGCGACCGCGCGCCTCGGCTTCACCTGACCGAGCACCTTCTGGCCACCGCCGCGCACGCTCCATCCGTCCGGAAGCTGGAGCGCGAGACGCACGTTGCGCAGCGTCTCATCGCCGCCGGCGGTCAGCGTCACGGTGACGTTTGACCGCTTGCCTGGTTTCATCGTGCCAGGGGCGTTGACGAGCACCTGCCGGGCCCCCGGCGTCCCGGTGATCTGGAACGCGTCGCGCAGCGGCAGGTCACCAAGCGCCGAGGAGTCGCCTACGTACACGCTGTACACACCGCGGGTCTGGTTCCAGCCTCCGGCGCGGTCGTCCCACCACCACGTGTCTCGCGGGGTGATCGTGAACTGGACGCGCGCCGATTGGCCCGGATCGAGCTGGACTCGCTGGAACCCGACGAGCTGTCGCGGCGGCTCGCCCGTGCGCGCGGGATCGCCCAGGTAGAGCTGTGCGACATCCGCGCCGGACACCCTTCCGACGTTGGTGATCCTCGCCGACACGCTGATGTCGTTCAGGCCGTCGCTCGCCCCGCCGGAGCGGACACGCAGATCGGTGAACGTGAACCGCGCGTAGGACAGCCCGAAGCCGAACGGGAACAGCGGCCTCAGGTGCTTGGCGTCGTACCAGCGATAGCCGACGTCGACGCCCTCGGAGTACTGCACCTGGCCGTTCGTCCCTGGGAACTGGGCCTCGGTCGAGGCCGGGACCTGCGACAGGTCAGTCGGGAACGTCACCGGCAGGTGCCCGCTCGGGTCGACCTGGCCGAACAGCACGTTCGCGAGCGATGTGCCGTTCGACTGGCCCGGATACCACGCGTCGAGCACCGAGCTGACCTGGTTCAACCACGGCATCGCGATCGGCGCTCCGGCGTCGACCACGACCACCGTGTGCGGGTTGGCTGCCGCGACCGCCGAGATGAGCTCATCCTGCGCCGAGGGCAGGCTGAGGCTGAGGCGATCGGTGGCCTCGGACTCGATGTCGTCGGACACGACCACCACCGACGTCGATGCCGACTTGGCCGCCGCGACCGCCGCGGCGATCCCCGGGGCCAGGTCTGAAGGCTTGGCCCAGGTGAGCGCGCTCACCAGTGCCCCGCTGAGCCCCAGTGTGTACGGCTGGTTGGCGGTCAGGTTAACGGCCACCGAGTAGGTGTGCACCGGGGGCGTGCTCGGATCGGCGATCAGCTGCTTGCCGTCGAGCGTCAGGATTTCGGGCGTGTAGCAACCGCACGGGTTGGTGATCGCGAGCACGTACGTACCCGTCTCCGGAGCGGTTAGCGTTCCCGTGTATGTCTGCCCGAAATGCGCGAAATCGGTGATCGGCTGGAACGCCGGCGTCAGGTCCGACGCCGGGATCGCCGCCAGCGACGAGTCGGTCGGGAGCCCCTGCTGGTAGTTGACGGTCGTCCCCGGGCCGGCCGCGGCCTGGAGGCCCTGGAGCGGGGTCACCGTCTGTGAGGGGTTGACGTAGGCGCTTCCACCTCCGCCGTAGATCGGCTGCGCCGAGGCGGCGGGTCCGATCACCGCCACCGTGCCGGCACCGGTCGCCGGCAACGGCAGCGTGTGGGGCGAGTTCTTGAGCAGCGTCGCGCTTCTATCCGCCACGTCGGTACCGACGTTCTGGTGCGCGGCTGTGGTGACTGGCGTGAATGGGTTCCCGGTCGGCGGGTTGTCGAACAGGCCGAACCGGAACATCTGGGTGAGGATCCGCTGGACCATCGTGTTGATCACCGCGCGCGGGATCGTTCCGTTCTCGATGGCGGTCTCGAGCGGCGCGCCGAAGAACGTGTTGAACGGCTGCTCCTGGTCGAGTCCGGAGAGCGCGCCCCCCATCGTGTCGTGAAGCGCCGCGTAGTCAGAGGTCACGAACCCGGGGAACCCCCACTCCTGCTTGAGCACGTCGTTCATCAGGAACGGGCTCTGGCAGGCGAAGTCACCGTTGATCGTGGAGTACGAGCACATCGCCGACGCCGAGTTGGCCCGCTGGACCGCCGCCTGGAACGCCGGGAAGTAGATCTCGTTCAACGTGCGCGCGTCGATCATCACGTTGTCCTGCGGCGTGTTGCGATTGGTCTCCTGGTTATAGGCCGCGAAGTGCTTGACCTGCGACATCTCGCCAGTGCTCTGAACGCCGTCGATCTCGTTCGTGGCGAGCGATGCGTTCAGGAACGGGTCCTCGGTGAACGTCTCGAACGACCGTCCCCACCGCGGGTCGCGGTCGATGTTCACCGTCGGCCCGAGGTTCACGGCCGCACCCTTGCCGTACTCCTCCGAACCGATCACCTTGCCGTACTGCTGCGCCAGCGACGTGTCGAACGTCGCGGCCAGGCCGACGCCGGCCGGAAGCTGGGTCACGCTGCTCAGGCCGTCGGCCACGCCGGCGGGCCCGTCCTCCTCGCCAAGGGGCGGGATCGCGCCGCAGGTCAACTGGATCCCCGGCATCCAGAAAACGTAGGGATTGCCCCCCGGAGTGGGCGGCTCGTTGGCGGTGCCGTGGCCTTCGACCAGGAAGTCCTCCTGGTCGAGCGTCATCTCGCTCATGACCCCGGCCACGCGCTGGGCGATCGGCTGATTGGGGTTGCCCCAGGAGCACCCCGAGTTGTCGGCCTGCGCGGAGGCCGGCAGAAGCGTGAGCGTCGCGACCGCGATCGCGACGGCGACGACCGCCAAGTGCGAGCGAGCAGAGGCCCCCCAACACCTCGATCGACAGGCGGATCGGCGATCGCGTGCACATTGCATCATGCGCCTCCCTCAGCGCTGAGCGTGGACGGGGCCCGGTCCCTGCCGGGCAAACTACCACAGCGCCTCGAAGCGTTATCTCGCGAGCTCAGCCAGCGTGGAAAACAACTGGGGAACAGGGACTCGAACCCCAACTTCGACGTCCAGAGCGTCGCGTGCTGCCATTACACCATTCCCCAGTGCGCTGTATGTGGGGCTATCGCGCTGAGGGGCCGAGTATAGGTCAGGAGCCTCAGATCGAGGCAAGGTCGCTCGAGAGATCCCCGAGCTCGTGTACCCGATCTTGCACGCCCGCGCGAGTGCTAAGCAGTCGGCCGGCGTGCTCGAGATCGTTCGAGCGGCCGACGGTCAGAGCGGCGGCGACGCGGCCGTCCTTGAGGTAGAAGATCGTGAACTCGCCGTCGTCGATCGAGCCGCGTACCACCTCCTCGTCCCACTCCGGGGCGGGGCCGACATACTCGAGCGACGCCCAATCGGACAGGTCCGAGAAGAAGTACGGCACGACGTCGTGGGGCTGATCCTTGCCGAGCATGTTGAGCGCCGCGGTCTTGCCCTGATTGAACGCGACGTCCCAGTGCTCGATCCGGTGCGTCCGGCCGGCGTGCACCACGCTCTCGTACTCGGCGATGTCGCCGGCCGCGAAGATCCCCGGGACCGACGTCTCAAGGCGGGAGTTGACCTTGACGCCGCCCAATTCGCCGATCTCGAGCCCGGCGGTCCGGGACAGCCGCACGTCGGGGACCGCCCCAACCCCCATCACGACGACGTCCGCGTCGAGCCGCCGCCCGCGCTTGGTGACCACGCCCGTGACGCGTCCGCCGGCGCCGTCGAAACTCTCGAGCTCGTCGTCTCCGTACACCTCGATCCCGTGCTCCTCGAGGCGCTGCTGGAAGAACCGCCCTGCCTGCTCGCCGAAGCCCCGGCTGAGCGCCACCGGCTCGATCATCACGAGCGAGCAGGAGCAGCCCAGCTCGGTCAGCGAGGCGGCGACCTCGCTCGCGATGTAGGAGCCGCCGATCAGCACAACGCGCTTGCCGGCGGCGTCCGCGCGGATCGAGTCGCTGTTGCCGAGCGTCCGCAGATAGTGGATGCCTTCGAGCTCCGCGCCCGGGACGGACATGCGGCGGACGCCCGCCCCGGTGGCGATCAGCGCCTTGTCGAAGCTGACCTCTTGTCCGTTGGTCAGCGCCACCGTCCGCTCCGAGGTGTCCAGCGACTTGGCCGATACGCGGGTCAGCGCCTCGATGCTCTGCTCCTCGTACCACTCGGGCGGCCGGAACAGCGTCTCCGCGCGCGACTCCTTCTCCTGGAGGTACCCCTTCGAGCACGGCGGCCGGTTGTACGGCAGATCGGCCTCTCGCCCGATCAAGCAGGATCGTCCCGTCGGCGCCCGACTCGCGCAGCCAGCGCGCGCAGTTGCCGGCGGCCAGGCCGCCGCCGATCAGCGCGTAGTCGACGTGGCGATCCGCCATCAGGATGTGGGACTCGTGCCGTTCGGGGCGAACTGTGGCGTGATCTGGGACTCGAGCCCGGGATCGAGGATCAGCAGCACCTGGTCGCCGGGCTGGATCACCGAGTCGGCCTTGGGCACGAACCCGGCGCCACCGCGGAGGACCGAGATGATCAGGGAGCCGTCGGGCAACTCCACGTCCTGCACCCTTCGGCCGGCTGCATCGGAGCCCTGCCCGACCTCGAGCTCGATGATCTCGAGGTGCTCCTCCTCGAGCGCCAGCAGCTGCACCAGGCCGTACTCGGGGACCTCGTGCTCGATCAGGCGGAGGATCAGGTCGGTCGCCGACACGGCGGGCTGCACGTCGAGCAGCCGGAAGTGCTGCAGGTTCCGCGGGTTGTTGACGCGGGCGACGATCCGCTGGACGCCGTACTTCTCCTTCGCCATCTGGCAGATCAAGATGTTGTCCTCATCGTCGCCGGTGACCGCGATCACCAGGTCGGCCCGCTGGATTCCCGCGCGCTCGAGCACCCACAGCTCGGTCGCGTCGCCGTACTGCACCGCGTGCTCGAGTTCCTCCTCGACGACGCGGTAGCGCGCGTGATCGGACTCGACCAGCGTCACCTCGCGATCCTTGGCGATCAGCTCGCGTGCGAGGTTCCAGCCGACCTTGCCGGCGCCGGCGATGATCACATACATACCGACCAGCCCCCGTTCATCCCGTTCCCAGCACCACGCGCGAGGCCTGGTCGATCGCGACCTGCGTCGGGCAGATCGTCGACAAGCCCCTGCTCCGCATACCAGGCAGCGCGGCCCGGGTCGGCGACCCTGACCACCACACGCCGGACCTTGAACCGACGCTGCGCGATCTGTGCGATCACGAGGTTCGTGTTGTCCCCACTCGTCGCGGCCAGGAACACGTCGGCCTGCTCGATGCCGGCCTCGATCAGGCCGTCGATCTCCAGCGCCGTGCTCACCGTGAACCTGCCGCCCGCGTCCTCCCAGGTCGTCAGCTGATCCTTGTCGAGCCGCTCGTGCGAGAGCGGATCGCTGTCGAGCACCGATACCTCGTGCCCGGCGTCGAGCGCCCGCTTGGCGACGGCTGACCCGACCCGGCCTGAGCCCACGATCAGGATGAACATGGCTCCGGTGCTGTCCCTCTCTGGTGACGTGCGCTTACAACCATGTCATCGGCCACTGTATCGGGCGCGAGTCACCAGAGTGGGACATGCACCGACGCAGCTGCGGCGATCAGCCGCAACGTTCCAAAGCGCCACGCTCCGAGCCTCAGGTGATTATCGGGATGATCAGCAGCGCCACGATATTCGCGACCTTGATCATCGGGTTGATCGCCGGCCCGGCGGTGTCCTTGTAGGGATCGCCGACCGTATCGCCGGTGACCGCCGCGGCATGCGCCTCCGAGCCCTTCCCGCCGTACGCGCCGTCCTCGATCAGCTTCTTGGCGTTGTCCCACGCGCCACCGCCCGAGGTCATCGAGATCGCGATGAACAGGCCGACGACGATCACGCCGATCAGCAGGCCGCCGAGCGCCTCGATGCTGATCAGTCCGACGATGAGCGGGATCACGATCGGGATCAGCGCGGGCAGGATCATCTCGCGCTGGGCAGCGCGGGTCACGAGGCTGACCGCCGCGCCGTACTCCGGCTGCTCGGTGCCGTCCATGATCCCGGGGTGCTCTCGGAACTGGCGGCGCACCTCCTCGACGACCGCGCCGCCGGCGCGGCCGACCGCCTCCATCGCGAGCGAGGCGAACAGGTAGACCATCAGCCCGCCGATGAGCAGGCCGATCAGCACCGCCGGGTTGCCGATCGAGAAGTTCGGGTGCTGTCCCCTCTGGATCAGCTCGTTCTCGAACGCGCTGAACAGCACGAGCGCGGCGAGTGCGGCCGAGCCGATCGCGTACCCCTTGGTGACCGCCTTGGTGGTGTTGCCGACCGCGTCGAGCGGGTCGGTCACGTCGCGGACCTCCTGGGGAAGGTCCGCCATCTCGGCGATCCCGCCGGCGTTGTCGGTGATCGGTCCGAACGCGTCGAGTGCGACGATCAGGCCGGTCAGCGAGAGCTGCGCCATGACGGCGACGCCGATGCCGTAGATCCCGGTGGTGGTGCCCCCGCCGGCAAGCTTCCAGGAGCCCAAGATGCCCAGCGCGATCACGATCGCCGGCGGCGCGGTGGACTGAAGGCCCTGGGCGAGCCCCTGGATGATGTTCGTGGCGTGCCCGGTCTGCGAGGCACGGGCCGTGCTCCTGACCGGCGCAAAGCGCGTCGAGGTGAAGTAGTCGGTGATCACGAACAGGCACGCGGTGACGCCGATCCCGATCAACGCGCACAGGTAGTACTTCCACCAGTGCGGAGCCGGGGCTCCCGACTTGAACGTAAGGCCGTGCATCATCCAGTAGGTGATCGGGAGAAACGCGAGCGCGGCAAGCACCGCCGAAGTGATCAGACCCTGGTAGAGCGCGCGCTCGACGTTGCCGGCGCGTGACTTCACGGCGAAGGTGCCGATGATCGAGGCGACGATCGAGACCGCGCCGAGCACCAGCGGATACAGCGCGACTGCCGACTGCTGGCTGAACAGCAGAACGCCGAGCAGCATCACCGCGACCGCGGTGACCGCGTAGGTCTCGAACAGGTCGGCCGCCATCCCCGCGCAGTCGCCCACGTTGTCGCCGACGTTGTCGGCGATCACCGCCGGGTTGCGGGGATCGTCCTCGGGGATCCCGGCCTCGATCTTTCCGACCAGGTCGGCGCCGACGTCGGCGGCCTTGGTGAAGATGCCGCCACCGAGGCGGGCGAACACCGAGATCAGCGAGCCGCCGAATCCGAGCCCGATCAGCGCGTCGACCGCCTCCTTCTGGCTCTCCCCGACGATCCAGGTGAGGACCCCGTAGTACCCGGCCACGCCGAACAGCGCGAGTCCGACGACCAGCAGACCGGTCACCGCGCCGCCGCGGAACGCGACCTCGAGCGCCCGCGACACGCCGCTGCGCGCCGATTCCGCGACGCGCGCGTTCGCGCGGACCGACACGTTCATCCCGATGTAGCCGGCCGCGGCCGATAGCACGCCCCCGATCGCGAAGCCGATCGCCACGCGGATGTTCTGGATCGGGATCAGGACGATGAACAGGATCACCCCGACCCCGGCGATCGTCGTGTACTGACGGTTCAGGTACGCGCTCGCCCCCTCCTGTACGGCTGCGGAGATGCTGCGCATGGTCTCGTTGCCGGGCGACAGCGCGAGTAGCGCACGCGAGGTGACGACGCCGTAGGCGACAGCCGCGCCGGCGCAAATGAGCGCGATGAGCACGCCGTGATGCGTCAGAAAGCTGGACAAGGAGGTCCTCCGGGGAAGGTCTGAATTAGAGAGAGGGCGCGAGCAAGCGCAGCCAACACAACTGGAAAGGGCCGCCACCCGTGCTGGTCGAGCGGAGGCCCGGAAGCACGCGAGTTTAGCGTGCGAGGGCGCGGAACGTCCCGTTGGGCCAACCAGCCGCCCGGCAATCGACGAGTTTTCAGCCTACTGGCCGGGGACCCACAGGCGCCCGCTTCGCTGGGCCGGACCGGGCTCCCCGGGCTTCGGCGGGGGCTCCGGCTCGGGCGGCTCGGCCCCGCCTGGGGGTGCCGCACCGCCTTCAGCCGCCGCGCCACCAGGATCCGCGCCCGTGTCCGGAGCGCCCGCGCCTGGTGCGTCAGGAGCGATCCTCACGTATGCCATCTGGAGCTGGGACACGGCGTCACGGATCGCCGCGATCTGCGTCGGAGCAGCCTGCTCGAGCACCGGCAGCAGCGCCCGGAGGGACTCGATCGCGAGCCGCACCTGCGCAGGGTCGCGTTCGCTCTCGGTGCCCGGGGCCAGCCCGGTGCGGCGCATCCCGAGGTTCGCCAGCGCTGCGACGTTGTCGAGCAGCACGTGCTCGACCCGGAGCTGCTTGAGCTCCGCCTCGTAGGCCGCCCGGAGCTCTTCCTCGGACGGCTGCCTGCTCTCGCTGCTCATCGGGTCACCTCCGCTGCGCTTGCAGCATACGTATCGCGCGTCTCGGCGACCACCGCGGCGTACGCCTCGGGCAGGCTCATCCCCGAGTCCGTCAAGCGCCGCTGGCGCTGAGCGCCGTTCATCGGGGGCAGCGCGACGTCGAGCCCGAGCTCGGCGCGGACGGGAGCGGTCCAGTTCAGCAACCGTTCGACCGCTTCGACCGCAGGGTATGGCTCGGCCCGCTCCAGGTCGAGCAACTCGCCGTCGAGCCCGTGGCGGATCGCCCGCCACATGTTCTCCTCGATCAGGCGCCGTGGCAGATCGGCGAACGGGACGCCGTCGTCGTGGTCGCGCGCGGCCTGCGCCACGCAGGCCACGATCAGCGCCGCGAGCGCCTCGGACTCGGTCGCGGTCATCTGCGCGTCGCAGATCCGGACCTCGACCGTCCCGAACGAGAAGTGCGGGCGGATCGACCACCACACCTGCGTGTATTCGACGATCGAGCGGGTGCGCACGAGGAAGTCGATGTAATCGCCGAACGCCCGCCAGCCGCCGAACGCGTCGGGGACGCCGCAGCGCGGAAAGCTCTTCGTGAAGATCTGCGTGCGCACGCTGTGCAGCCCGGAGTCGCGGCCGTCGAGGAACGGCGAGTTGGCCGAGATCGCGAGCAGCAGCGGCAGCACCGGGCGCAGCCGGTCGCACACCAGCACCGCGCGGTCGGCGCCGCGCACGCCGACGTGGACGTGCAGCGAGAACGTGTTGTTGCGCCACGCCACGTACTTGAGGCCGTCCTCGACCCGGTGGTAGTGCTCGGTGTCGATGATCCGCTGCTCGCGGTAGTCCGCCCACGGATGCGTGCCGGTCGAGCCGAGCGCGATCCCTTGCTCGGCGGCGAGCGCGAACAGCCGCCGGCGCCGGTCGCGCTGGGCGGTGACGGCCGCCGCCGAAGTCCTCGCCTCGGCCCGAGCGGATCTCGATCTCGGAGGAGATCAGCTCGCCGGCGACCGACTCCGCCAGCACCGGGTCGGCCTGGGCGGCGTCGCGGAGCTCCTCGAAGCGCGGCGCGAGGTCGAGCGAGCCCGAATCGAGCACCGCGAACTCCTCCTCGAGGCCGACGGTGAAGTCCGTCGAGCCCTCGAAGGCGGCACATGCCGATTCCAGGTCGAGGCTCACGATCCGGTGATCGATCCGAGTATCAGGTGAGGTAGAAGTAGAGCGCGTACAGCAGGTCGACGGCCGGGCTCGAGGTGTGGACCGTGACCTCCGGCGGAACCTGCAACAGCGCGTCGGAGTAGTTGAAGATGATCTTCACGCCGGCGTCGACGAGATCGTCGGCGAGCTTCTGCGCCGCCGGGGACGGCACCGCCAGCACGGCGACGACGATGTCCTCGTCGTCGATCAGCTCGCGGCAGATCGGAGTTGTGGCGGACGGCGAGCGTGCCGATCCGCGTCCCGACCTTGCCCTGGTCGACGTCGAAGATCGCGACCACGCGGAAGCCGTGGTCGGCGAAGATATCCGAGGTCGCGATCGCCGTACCGAGGTGGCCGGCGCCGAACAGGGCGATGTTGTGCTGGCCCGAGGTGCGCAGGATCTTGCGGATCTGGGTCACCAGCGACTCGACGTTGTAGCCGACGCCGCGCTTGCCGAACTTGCCGAACCCGGACAGATCCCGGCGGATCTGCGTCGAGTTCACGTGCGTGTAGTCGGCCAGCTCCTGCGAGGAGATCGTCTCCTTGCCCATCTTGCGGGCCTGGATCAGCACCTGGAGGTAACGCGACAGGCGAGCTGCGACCCCGAGGGCCAGCTTCTCACCCGGCTTGTCGACGCCAGCCTGGGCGGTTTGGAGATCTGTTCCGACCGTGTAACTCATCCGGTTTCCACCATATCTAGCCGGCGTTCGAGCTCCGACTCGTTGACGAACAGCTCGAACGCCTCCTCGCCCTCGATCGTAACGACCGGGATCCGTTCGAGATAGGCCCTCAGCAGGGCATCGTCCGAGTCGATGTCGCGCTCCTCGAGCGTGAACGGGCGCCCCCGGCGCGCTCGCTCGAGGATCGCGCGCGCGTCATCGCACAGGCAGCAGCCCTCGCGGCTGTACAGGACGACTCGGGTCATCGCGCGATCAGCCTGCGCTCGCCGGTCGCGTACACGTCGAGGTCGAGATAGTCCGGGTACGGGAGCGCGCCGGCAAATCGTGCCGCGCTCGCGATCATCGCGGCGTTGTCCGTGCACAGCTCTCGGGCCGGCACGTTCAGCTCGACCCCGAACGAGCGCATCCGCTCGCGCACCGGCCCGTTGGCCGCGACACCGCCGCCGACCGAGAGCCGTTCGAGCCCGGTCTGGAGCAGGGCCCGCTCGACGCGGATCGCGAGGGACTCGACGATCGCGCGCTGATAGGAGGCCGCGAGGTCGGCACGGCGGCGCTCGGCCTCCTCCTCGCCGAGATCTCGGACCCTGTACAGCAGCGCGGTCTTCAGGCCCGCGAACGAGAAGTCGAGCCCGGCCAGTCTTTCGGCGGTCGGGAACCGAAACGCATCGGGGTCGCCGTCGCGCGCGAGGCGCTCGAGCGCCGCGCCGCCCGGATATCCGAGGCCGAGCAGGCGCGCGCCCTTGTCGAACGCCTCGCCGGCGGCGTCGTCGAGCGTCTGGCCGATCACCTCGTAGCCCGGGCCGTGATCGGTCACGCGCGCGAGCAGCGTGTGGCCGCCGCTCGCGATCAGGCTGAGGAACGGTGGCTCGAACGGGTCCGGGCCGAGAAACGCTGCGGCGACGTGGCCGTGCAGATGGTCGACGGGCGCGAGCGGCAGCTCGTGCGCGGCGGCCAGGCCCTTCGCCGTCGCCACCCCGACGAGCAGCGCCGCGACGAGGCCCGGCCCGCACGTGACCGCGACCATCTCGAGCTCCACGAGCGACGTCCGCGCGTTCGCGAGCGCGTCGTCGACCACGTCGCCGATCAGCTCGAGGTGGTGGCGCGACGCGATCTCGGGGACGACGCCGCCGTAGCGGTCGTGGACGCCCTGAGAGGAGATCACGTTCGACCGGATCTCCCCCTCTCCGGTGACGACGGCCGCGCAGGTGTCGTCACAGCTCGTCTCGAGTGCGAGGATCACCCGGAGGCGCTCGGGGTCGTCGCGGTCTCGGCCGTGCGCCACATGATCAGGGCGTCCTCACCGGTGTCCTGGTAGTAGCGCCGGCGCGTGCCCGCCGACCGGAAGCCGAAACGCTCGTACAGCGCGATCGCCGGGCTGTTCGACGGGCGCACCTCGAGCGTGTACGACGCGTCCTCGCCGGCACGGGCGATCATCTCCTCGAGCAGCGCGGTCGCGACGCCCCGGTGCCTGACCGGCGGGTCGACCGCGATGTTCATCAGGTGGAAGACGTCGGCGTAGCGCGAGCAGATCACGTAGCCGACCACCCGGCGCTCCTCGATCGCGGCCAGGCACACCCCCGACGGCTTTGAGAGCTCGAGCACGAACATCGCCAGCGACCAGGGGGTCGGAAACGCGCGCCGCTCGATCGAGATCACCTGCGGGAGGTCCGAGTAGCCGAGTGACCGGATCGTGACGGGTGGGGTGTTCATTGCGCCTGGTTACCTGCGGTGGGCCATCTCGGCGTCGGGAGCGCGCAGGTAGTCCGGCCGGACCTCGTCGGGGACACTCGCTCGCAGGCCGGCTGCAAGCTTGCAGTGATTCGTGGCCGTGACCCTGTGCAGCTGCGAATCGTCGTCTGGGATGAAGGCTCCGGAGCGCTCGAGAACCTCTCTGAATGCTATCGCTCCGTCTCCGATCGCCAGTGTGGTCGGGCCGAGCGGCGTCACCAGGTCGGCAAGCGTCTCGGGCGCGAACGCTCGCGGGAGCAGCAGCGCGGTCTCGAACTCCTCGACCTCCGCGGTCCGCCAGCTCGCCGCGAACACCTCGCCGCGTCGGGCGTCGAGCACCGCGAGCACGGTGTCGAGGCCGCGCAGCGTCTGGGTCGCGACCGGTCCGGCCAGCGCGAGCGACTGCAGCGTGGAGACGCCGACCAGCGGAATGCTCCTGGCCCGGGCGAGCGCCCGGGCGGTCGCGATCCCGATCCGAAGCCCGGTGAACGTGCCGGGCCCGACGCCGACGGCGATCCGGTCGACGCTGTCCCAGCCGATCCCGGCCCGCTCCATCACGAGCGCGGTCAGCGGCAGCAACCGGGTCGCGTGACCGGGCCGTTCGCCCGGCCGCGGATCGTCGCGGGCGGTGTAGACGACGTTGCCGACGCCCGAGAGGGCGACCGTGGTCGCTCGCGTGGCGGTGTCGAACGCGAGTACGGTCACGGCGCCTCGATCGTCACCACCCGCCGGTCGCCACCGGCGTGCTCGATCACCACGCGCGCGGCGACCCGCGACAGGCCCGCGATCGTCGCGGTCGCGTTCTCAGGCCACTCGACGAACGCGATCCGGTCGGGGCCGATGTAGTCCGCCAGCAGGTCCGGATCCTCGCTGGTCAGATCCGCGACCCGGTACAGGTCCAGATGCGAGACCGGCACCACCGCCCGGTAGCGCTGGCCGATCGTGAAGGTCGGGCTCGTCACGACCCCGTCGACGCCGAGCGCGCGGCACGCGCCGCGCACGAACGTGGTCTTGCCGGCGCCGAGCTCGCCTTCGACCAGGACTACGTCGCCCGCCGCGAGCCCAGCCGCGAGCTCGGCCGCGAGCGCCTCGGTCTGCGAGGGATCACTTGTCTCGTGGCGCCCTGGCATCGGCATAACTGAATGTAGACAAGCCGGATGGGCCATTGCTCCGGGCGGTTCGGTACCGTCAGCGCGAGCATGAGTGCCTCCATCCTCCGAGTCAGCCGCGTGATGCTGAACTCGCTGAGACAACGCTACGAGCCGCAGCTGTCGCGGCTCGGTGGCTCGGACACCGCGAAGGCGGCGGCCCTGGCCGGCGCGATGGTCGCAAACAACGTGATCGCGCTCGGCTCGGTGATCGTGTTCTCGCGCCTCCTCACCGACTACGGATCGCTGGCCGCGCTCGTCAGCTACTTCCTGATCCTCGCCGTCGTCGGGTACGCGATGCAGCTGGCGACCGCCCGTGAGGCGGTGCTCGGCCACCTTGGAGTCGGGTCGGGACTGGCCGCGACGATCCGGAACTGGATGAAGTCGCTACTGGTGTTCGCGGCGGTGATGACGGTCTTCTCGGTTTTGTTCAGGCATCCGATCGCCGAGGCGGTCGGGGTCAAGCAGGACTGGGGAGCGGCGCTCGGAATCCCAGCCGGCTGCCTCTACCTGATGCTATGCATCCTGCGCGGCTGCCTCCAGGGCCTCGGCGACTACCGGTCCGTCGGCATCAGCCTGGTCGGCGAGCAAGCCGTGCGGCTCGTGATCGGTGGCGTGCTCGCCGCCGTCGGGCTAGGCGTCACGGGCGCGTACATCGGTACCCCGCTGTCGTTCGTGGTGATGATGTTCTACTGCGCGGTGCCGCTCCGGCGGCGGCTCGGCGTGGCGGCGCCGGGGAGCCGACCGGCGGTTCCGCTCTGGGCGCATGTCCGGGGCGCGTGGACGGCGATCGCCGCACTCGGGATCATCGCGGTGCTCCAGAACATCGACATCATCGCCGCCAAGCATCGGTTCTCGTCCGACCTCGCGAGCTCCTACAGCGCGACCGCGGTGGCCGCAAAGGTCCTGATCTGGGTGGCGATGGGAGCCGGCTTTTACCTGGTCCCTGAGGTCTCACGCAAGCATTCGGCCGGGGAGGACGGCCGTCCCGTGCTGGCCAAGGCGCTCGCGATCGTCGGCGTCGCCGCGATCCCGTGCCTGCTGATCTACGGCCTGGTTCCGCACCTCTTGATCAAGGCCGCGTTCGGGTCCAAGCGGCTGCTCGCGGTCGACGCGCTGTTCCTCCTCGGCGTCGCGTTCACCGTGCTCGCCGCGACCTATCTCGCGGTGCAGTACATGCTCGCGCTCAAGCGCACGTGGTTCCTGCTCCCGCTTGGCCTCGTCGCGGTCGCCGAGCCGATCCTCCTGCTTCAGGCGTCGAAGGAGCCGAAGGGGTTCGCGACGGTCGTGCTCGGAGTCCAGATCGTGGGCGCGGTGATCGCATTCGGGATGGCGCTCCGGCCGGACAAGGCCCGGCCAAACCGGGCCGACCAGCCTCCGCCCGGCCTCGAGGAGCCCGAGCTCGTGGGCGCCTCGGGCCTGTCGTGAGGCCGCTTCGCGGCATCCATGGGGCCGGGTACCCCGTCCGGACGGGCCCGCGCGGCCCCACGGACGGCGAGCGAAGCGAGCCCCCTACTCGCTCACGCGCTCGATCAGGAACGAGATGCGAACCAGCGCTCGCCACTCGTCGAGGTTGTCACCGCGAAGGCCGGTCGAGACCACATCGAGCGCCTTGATGTTTCGGATCGTGGCCTGCGCCTCGACGAGCGCCGCCTTGACCGCGTCGTCCGAACTGGTCTTCGAGCTGCCGACCAGCTCGATGATCTTCGTGACCGCCATCGCTTAGAACAATCCGAGCTGCGCCGCCGGCTCCGGCTCGCCGACCCGGACCGCCCGCTCTGCAGACTCGTCCGGCTCGTCGTCGATCTCGGGGACCGGCTCGTGAGTCTGCGGCTGCTCCGGCGGCCCGAGCGCCAGCAGGTCGGGAATCCGGTGGAAGTCGGCCCGGAGCGCCTCGAGCGTGGATGGCGTGTACAACGCGGCTGCTGGGTGGTAGAGCGGGTACAGCCGCACGGCGCGCGGCCCGATGATCCGCACCTCCGCGTGGCCGTGCAGCCGCGAGATTCCGGTGGTGTCCCCCCGCAGCAGCTTTGTGGAGAAGTTCCCGAGCGTGCAGATCACCGTCGGCTCGATCAGATCGACCTGGCTGCGCAGATAGTCCTGGCACGCCTCGATCTCGTTCGGGTGCGGGTCGCGGTTGTCCGGCGGCCTGCACTTGAGGACATTGCAAATCCACACCGCCTTGCGCTCGAGACCGATCTCGGCCAGCAGCTTGTCGAGCAGCTTCCCGGCCTGCCCGACGAACGGCAGCCCGATCCGGTCCTCGTTGGCGCCTGGCGCTTCGCCGATGAACATCAGGTCGGCATCGGCGTTGCCGGCGCCGAACACGACCGTCGTGCGTGTCTGGTGCAGCGGGCAGCGCACGCATCCGCGAGCCTCCTCGTAGACGGCCCGCAACAGCTCGCGTCGCTCGGGAACGCTCCTCACTGACGGCGATGCTATCCCCGCCTGCGGACGTGGCAAGGGGCCGGGATCTCTCCAAAACGCCCAAAATGGGCCCTCGTCTAGGCGAGTAACACCGGGCCGAAACCGGGGTATGATGGCGACAGAGGCCGTCACGCGCGTGACGCGGATCGGACCTCGACACCAAGTTCATCCTTCACGCCGACCGGTATCTCGATGCGAGAACTGGAACGGGATCTCCGCTCCGACACGCCCCCACGCGCGCGCCTGGCCATCGTTGGCCCGGGCCGGGTCGGCAACGCCCTTGCGAACGCGCTCGGACACGCGGGATATGCGGTGTCCGGTCCGCTTGGACGCGGCGCCGACGGGCTTGGCGCGGACGCCGTGCTGCTCTGCGTCCCGGACGCCGAGATCGTCAATGCTGCCGCGCACGTCGCTCCGGGGCGGCTCGTCGGCCACTGCTCGGGCGTCACGGGACTCGGCGTGCTCGCGCCGCACGAGGCGTTCTCGCTGCATCCGTTGATGACGGTCACTGCCGAGGGCGCGGACTTCGCCGGCGCCGGCGCAGCGATCGCCGGCACCACGCCGCGCGGGCTCGGTCTCGCCCGCGAGCTCGCGCAAGCGCTCGACATGCGCCCGGTCGAGATCGCCGAGCGCGACCTGGCCGCCTACCACGCTGCCGCGTCTATCGCGTCGAACTTCCTGATCACGCTCGAGGCCGCGGCCGGCCGCATCGCCGGCGCGGTCGGCGTCGAGCGGGCGCAGCTCGTGCCGCTCGTGCGTGCGACGGTCGAGAACTGGGCCCGGCTCGGGCCGGAGCGTGCGCTGACCGGACCGGTGTCGCGCGGCGACGAGGCGACGATCGAGCGACAGCGCGCCGCGATCGACGAGGTCGCCCCCGACCTGGTGCCGCTGTTCGACGAGCTCGTGACCGCGACCCGGGCGCTCGCGGCCGCCCGCGACCGGGAGGTCCAGCCGGCATGAAGGTGATCGAGACGGTCGCCGAGCTGCGGGCGGAGCTGCTCGCACCGCGCCGCGCGGGTCGCAGAATCGGCCTCGTGCCGACGATGGGAGCGTTCCACGAGGGCCATCTGTCGCTCATGCGCCGGGCGCGGCGGGACTGCGAGGTCGCGGTCGTGTCGCTGTTCGTGAACCCGTCCCAGTTCAACGATCCGAACGATCTCGACGCGTACCCCCGCGACCCCGAGCGAGATGCCGCGCTGGCGGCGGAGATCGGCGTCGACTACCTGTTCGTGCCGACGGTCGCCGAGGTGTATCCGCCCGGGTTCGCCACGACCGTGTCGGTCAGCGGAGTGACCGAGACGCTCGAGGGCGCCCACCGCGGCCGCGCCCACTTCGACGGCGTCGCGACGATCGTGACGAAGCTGTTCAACATCGTCGGGCCCGACGTCGCCTACTTCGGCCAGAAGGATGCGCAGCAGGCGCTCGTGATTCGCCGGTTCGTGCGCGACCTCGACATTCCGGTCGAGATCGAGCTGTGCCCGACCGTCCGCGAGGCCGACGGCCTGGCGATGTCGAGCCGCAACGTGCGCCTGTCGCCGGCCGACCGCACCCGCGCCGCCGCGCTTCACCGAGCGCTCCGATCGCTGCAGGAAGCCGTCGCCGCCGGCGAGCGCGATCCGGGCGCCGCGCGCGAGCGCGCGCTCGCCGAGCTCACTCGCGCCGAGATCGAACCTGAATATGTCGAGCTGGTGTCGGCGGACACGCTGGCGCCACTCGACCGGATCGACGGCGACGTGCTCGCCGTCCTCGCCGCTCCCGTGGGCGGCACGCGACTGATCGACAACCAACTGATCCGAGCAAATCACCACCAGAGGCCCTGAGATGCAACGAACGATGAACATCGACAGCGAGGTGGCGACCCTGCTCGGGGCGTCAACCGTCGCGTAAGGAGCGAAGGCAAGTGTCCGCAACCCCGCGTATCCCGATCCCCGAGAACCTCGACTCGCCGCTGCCGATGACGCTTCCGCGGCTGGCCGAGAAGAAGCGCCTCGGCGAGCCGATCGTGATGGTGACGGCATACGACTACCCCTCCGCGCAGGTGGCGCAGGCGGCCGGCGTCGACGTGGTGCTGGTCGGCGACTCGGGCGCGATGACCGTGCTCGGCTACCCCTCGACCGTGCCCGTGTCGATCGACGAGATGCTGATGCTCGCGTCCGCCGCGCGGCGCGGCCTGCAGACGCCGCTGCTGGTCGGGGACCTCCCGTTCGGGTCCTACGAGGCTTCCGACGAGCTCGCGATCTCCACCGCGCAGCGGTTCATCAAGGAGGCCGGCTGCGACGCGGTCAAGCTCGAGCGCGGCGGCACCAGCGTCCAGCGGGCCCGTGCGATCGTCGACTCCGGGATCCCGGTCATGGGTCACGTCGGGCTCACGCCCCAGACCGCGACCGCGCTCGGTGGCTATCGCGCGCAGGGCCGGACGGCCGAGCGCGCCCTCGCAGTCGCCCGCGACGCGATCGCGCTGCAGGAGGCGGGCTGCTTCTCGCTCGTGTTCGAGGCGATCCCGGCGTCGGTCGCCGCGGCGCTGATGCCCCGCCTCGAGATCCCGGTGATCGGGATCGGCGCTGGGCCCGCGACGGACGGGCAGGTGCTCGTGTTCCACGACCTGCTCGGGATCTACGATGGCCATGCGCCGCGGTTCGCCAAGCGCTACGGGGAGATGCGCGAGCAGATGGTCGCCGGCGTCGCCGCGTACGCCGCGGAAGTGCGCCACGGCTCGTTCCCCGCCCCCGAGCACACGTACTCGATCGACGACGACGAGCTGGAGACGTTCGAAGCGGGGCTCGAAGCGATCGCGTAGAAGCGCGCTCGGATAGCGCCGCCGGGCGGCGCACGAATACCATCGCGGGATGCCGCGCCTCGGAGACCTGTTCGCTCCGCGCGACCGGGCCTACTTCGAGCTGTTCGAAGAGGCCGGCCAGAACGCGGTGCTGGCGGCCGATCTGCTGGATCGGATGATGGTCAACTTCCCCGACACGCGGGATCTGGCCGGCGAGATCCTCGAGTGCGAGCACGAGGGCGATCGGATCACGCACGACATCATCGACCGTCTCAATCACACGTTCGTGACGCCGATCGACCGTGAGGACATCCTCGCGCTCGCCTCGGCGCTCGACGACATCGTCGACTACACCGAGGAGGTGGCCGACTACCTCGGCCTGTACCGGATCGAGGCGCCGATGGACCAGGCGATCAGCCTCGCGCACGTGCTCAGCCTGGTCGTGCCAGGAGATCGGCAAGGCGATCCCGCTGCTGCGCGGCTTCAGGGACATCTCCGGGCACACCGTCGAGGTCAACCGCCTCGAGAACGAAGGCGACCGGATCACGCGCGAGGCCGTCGCCTCGCTGTTCGACGCTCCGATCGACCCGATGGTCGTGATTCGCTGGAAGGATCTGTTCGAGCGCCTCGAGGCGGCGATCGACTCGACCGAGCACGTCGCGCACATCCTCGAGAGCATCGTTATTAAGAACTCATAGGCCGATGTGTCTCACTATTGGCACGCGCCGTGCGCTGTTGTAGCTTGCGCGCGTGGAGTCGAGCGAGCTGCCCACCGGCGCCGGTCTCGCGGTTCGCGAAGTGGATGTCTCATTCGGCGGGATCACGGCGCTCCAGGGCGTCTCGGTGGACGTCACCCCGGGCGAGGTGCTCGGAGTAATCGGCCCCAACGGCGCCGGCAAGACCACGCTGTTCAACGTGATCTGCGGGTTCGTCCGCCCGAACGCGGGGACGCTCAGCTGGCGCGGTCAGCCGATGGCGCGCGTGTCCCCGGATCGCCTGGCCTCGCTCGGAATCGCACGGACGCTGCAGGGCGTCGGCCTGTTCGCGGGCCTGACCGTGCTCGAGAACGTGATGGTCGGCGCGCAACGGTTTCGCAAGACCCGTGTGCTGACGGCGATGCTCGGCCTGCCCTGGTCTGACCGCGACGAGCGACGGCTGCGCGACCGCGCGCTGGCGGCGCTCGCCCGGCTCGGCTGCGAGGACGTCGCCGATCGCCTGCCGGGGACGCTCCCCTACGCCGTCCAGAAGCGGGTCGCGCTGGCGCGCGCACTCGCGTCCGAGCCCGAGCTGCTGACTGCTCGACGAGCCCGCCGGCGGACTCGACGCGCGCGAGCTGTCGGATCTCGGCGAGCTGATCAAGTCGCTCGGCAGCTCGGTCGGCGGTGATGCTCGTCGATCACCACATGGATTTCGTCGTCTCGGTGTGCGATCGGGTCGTCGTGCTCGACTTCGGCCGCGTGATCGCCGACGGCGAGCCGCCGGTCGTGCAGCGGGATCCGCGCGTGCTCGAGGCGTATCTGGGCCGCGAGGCTGAGGATGTCGAGCCCTCGGCGGGAGGGGCCGAAGATGCTCACGGTTGAGGAGCTGACCACCGACTACGGGCCGGTCCGCGCGGTCGACCACGTCTCGTTCGAGGTGCCCGAAGGGTCGGTCACCGCCGTGCTCGGCGCCAACGGCGCCGGCAAGACATCGCTGCTGCGGACCATCACCGGTCTCGTCCGGCCGACCTCCGGGACGGTGAAGCTCGCACGGCGAGGACATCACGCGCCTGCCGGTCGAGCTGATCGTGCGCCGCGGCATGGCGCACGTCCCCGAGGGCCGGGGTGTGATCGCCGAGCTGACCGTCGAGGAGAACCTGCGGCTCGGCGGGCTCTGGCGCGGGCGCGACGCGGCGCCACTCGCCGAGATCTACGAGCTGTTTCCGCGGCTCGAGGAGCGCCAGAAGCAGCCGGCGTCGAGGCTGTCGGGTGGCGAGCGGCAGATGCTCTCGATCGGGCGGGCGCTGGTCTCGCGGCCGCATGCGCTGCTGCTCGACGAGCCGTCGCTGGGGCTCGCGCCGGTGCTCGTCGCGCAGATCATGGCGCTGATCCGCCGGCTCGCGGACACGCTCGGGCTCGCCGTGCTGCTCGTCGAGCAGAACGCCCGCGGCGCCCTGTCGATCGCAAACCGGGGAATCGTGCTCAATCTCGGGCGGGTCGTCGCCGAGCAGGACCCGGACTCGCTCGATCGCCGACGACCGGCTTCTGCACGCGTACCTGGGGTTCTATCGCGAGGCGCCGATCCCGTGACCAAGTTCATCGACCTCACGCTCAGCGGGATCTCCACCGGAGCGATCTACGCCGCGGTCGCGCTCGCGCTCGTCCTGATCTGGCGGTCGACCCGGGTCGTGAACTTCGCCCAGGGCTCGATGCTGATGTTCACGACGTTCATCGCCTCGGCGGTGATCAGCTCGGGCGGCTCCTACGTGGAAGGGTTCGCGATCGCGCTCGCGGCCGGTTTCGTCCTGGGCGCGGTGGTCGAGCGCGTGGTCGTCCGTCCGGTCGAGAATGCGCCGCCGCTCAACGCGGTGATCCTGACGCTCGGCCTGTACACGCTGATCGTCGCGATCGCCGGGATGATCTGGGGCAACTCGCCGCGCTCGTTCCCGGCCGCGTTCTCGCTGCACGGCTACACGGTCGGCGGCACCACCCTGCTGTTCTCGCCGAACGACCTGTTCATCGTGCTCGTCGTGATCGCGGTCGCGGCGCTCCTCGCGGTGCTGTTCCGCTACACCTCGGTCGGGCTGCGGATGCGCGGTGCCGCGTTCGCGCCCGAGATCGCGCGCCTGCTCGGGGTGCGCGTCGGCCGGATGCTCACGCTCGGGTGGGCGCTCGCCGCGATGACCGGATCGCTCGCCGGCGTGCTCGTCGCCCCGTCGGTGTTCCTCGGCCCGAACAGCTTCGACCCGATCCTGATCATCGGGTTCGTGGCCGCCGTGCTCGGCGGCCTCGACAGCCCGCCCGGCGCTGTCGTCGGTGGGCTGATCCTCGGCCTGGCCCTGTCTTACGTGTCCGGGTACGAGGGCTCGTCGCTCGTGCCGTTGGCGGCGCTGGTGATTCTCGTGGTCGTGCTGATGATCCGCCCCACCGGGTTGTTCTCTGCGACCAAGGAGCGGCGAGTTTGACTCGGGCGGCCCGAGGAACGCTGGGCTCGAGCACGCTGCTGCGGTCGCTGATACTGGTGGTCGTCGTCGGCGTGGTCCTGTTCCTGCTGGCCGACCAGTTCAGCGCGTACCGCAACCTTCAGCTTGCCTCCGGCGCCTACTACTTCTGCGTGCTGGCCGGCCTCACCGTGCTCGCGGGATCGAGCGGGCAGATCTCACTCGGCCACGGCGCGTTCATGGCGGTCGGGGCATACACGTTCGCGCTGCTGAACCTGAACGAGCAGTGGTCGGTGTTCCCCGCGCTCGCGGCCTCCGTGGTCGCCGCGCTGTTGATCGGGATCCCGGTCGGCGCGGCCGCGAGCCGTCTGCGCGGGCCGTACCTGGCGGGCGCCACGCTCGCGTTCGCGGTCGGGCTGCCGGCGCTGGCGGACAAGTTCCCGTCCCTGTTCGGCGGCGAGAACGGCCTTGCGATCAATCCTCCGATCCCTCCATCGTGGCTCGGCGCGAACTTCCCGCTCGAGCGCTGGGAGGCCTGGATCGCATGTGCCGGGGCGCTGATCGTGGTGTTCGTGCTCTACAACGTGACCCACAGCGGGATCGGGCGGTCGTGGCGAGCCGTGCGCGACGACGAGATCGCGGCGGCGCTGGCGGGGCTGCGCGTAGGGCGCCAGCAGACGCTCGCGTTCACGCTCAGCGCCGCTGCGGCCGGCCTCGGCGGCGGCCTGCTCGCCGCGGTCACGCAGCTCGCCGATCCGGGCTCGTTCCCGCTCCAGCTGTCGCTCACGCTGCTCACGGGCGTCGTGATCGGCGGGCTCGGGTCGCTCATCGGAGCGGTCTGGGGCGCCGCGCTGCTCGTGCTGCTGCCGAACTGGACCAACGACCTCGCGAACTCGTTCTCGCTCTCGACCAACGTCTCGCACAACCTTCCGATCGCGATCTACGGCGTCGTCCTGATCGTCGCGATGCTGGTCTGGCCGAGCGGGATCCAGGGCGGCGTGCGGGCGATCGCGCACGCGGTCCGGCCGTCGATCCCGTCCGGCGGCGCAGCGAACCGGCCCCCGAGCCGTCTCAAGGACGAGGGAGTCAAGGCGTCACGGCCCTAGCGTCAACCGGCGGACGTGCGCGACGGGCGCGCCTGGGGCGTGGGTTCGTTCGCGCTTGCGGCGTGGCGTTCGTTCGCGCTTGCGGCGTGGCGTTCGTTCGCGCTTGCGGCGTGGCGTTCGTTCGCGCTTGGGGCGTGGCGTTAGTTCGCGCTTGGGCGACGGCTTGGTCCGGCCCTGGGCGGTCGCGCGTCGCGGGGCCGCGGCCGGATCCCGAGCAGCGCGGCCTGAACCTCGCGCAGCCGTTCGTAGTCGCCGCGGATTCCGACCGCGGTGTCGTGGTAGAGAAACGCGTGGCGGAGGCGGACGAGCGCGTACGCGAGCGTCGCCGGGTCGACCGGCCGGCTGGTAGCGGCCCGAGGCGATCTCCTCCTCGATCAGCGCCTGCACGCACGCCACCGCGCGCGGCTCGACCACGCCGGCGCTGGAGGTGAGCATCCGCATCGCGTTGTCGCGCTCCTGCTCGAGCAGCCGGCGCACCGCGCTCGAACGGGTGAGCGTGCGGTTGACCCGGTCGAGCACCTCGAGCACTCCGGCGGCACCGCGCCGGCGCACCTCGGCCCGCTTGCGCGCGACGAGCAGCTCGAGCTGGCGGGCGATCGACCTCGCCGAGCAGCGCCTCGCGCGATCCGAACCAGCGATAGATCGTGGCGCGGCCGAGCCCGAGCCGCGCCGCCACCACCGTGATGTCGACGCGCTGGCCGTCGAGGTAGAGCTCGGTCACGACCGCCAGCACGTCGTCGCGCGACGCGGTGGCGGGTCGCCCCCGTTTAGCACCCTTCGCCGGCCGGCTCTGCCGCCGGCTCGTCCGCGGGTTCGTTTGTGTCCGTCGGTGTTGCCGTGCCCATCACCGGACTTTAATATTTGAAACACCGAGGGAAAACGTATTAAATTACATTTGGCGCGTCGAAGTGCGTGCTGTCCCAGCTGGTTCCACCATGTGGAGGAGGAGAGGTATGAGCTTTCGCGGCACCAAATCGCTGGCGTGCGTGGGAGTCATCGCCGCGGTCGCGCTTGTAGCGGCCGGTTGCGGCTCGTCGAGCAGCAGCACCAGCAGCGAGTAGCGGTGGCAGTAGCAGCAGTGCCGAGCAGTAGTAGCAGCAGCAACGGTGGCGCCACCGCACCGGGCGTCACGGCAACCAGCATCACGTTCGGCACCCATCAGCCGCTGACGGGACCGGCCGCGCCGGGCTACGACGAGATCGCCCCTGCGTCGCAGGCGTTCTTCAACTACGTGAACGCGAACGGCGGCGTGTTCGGACGAAAGATCAACCTGATCATCAAGGACGACGCCTACAACCCGACCAACACGGTCAACGTCGTCCACCAGCTGGTCCTCCAGAGCAAGGTGTTCGGGATCTTCGAAGGGCTCGGCACGCCCACCCACACCAAGGTCGTCGGGTTCCTGAACGCCGAGAAGGTGCCCGACGTCTTCGTCGCCTCCGGTTGCCCCTGCTGGGACAACGGCACGACCCAGCCGTACACGTTCGGCTGGCAGCCGAACTACACGATCGAGGGCAAGATCCTCGGCCAGTACCTCAAGCAGCACTTCGCCGGCAAGAAGATCGGCGTGCTCTACCAGGACGACGACTTCGGCCAGGGCGGCCTCGACGGGCATCGAGGACGAGGTCCCGGCCTCGTCCATCGTGTCCAAGCAGCCCTACCAGCCGGGCACGACCACGCTCGGCACCGCAGATCACCGCGATCAAGTCCTCCAAGGCGCGAGATCCTGGTCGACTTCACGGTTCCGATCTACACCGCGATCGGTCAGCTGACCTCGTTCACGCTCGGCTACAAGCCGCAGCTCGTCGTCTCGAACGTCGGCATCGACCCCACCACGGTGGGCGGCCTGCTGAAGATCGATCTCGAAGGGCAAGGCGTCGGGCACCGCGCTGATCGAGGGCGCGATCACCGACGGCTACCTGCCCGCGACCGACCGACACCGCGAACCCGTGGATCCAGCTGTTCACGAAGGTCCACGACCAGTACGACGCCAAGGCGCCGTTCGACGGCAACGTCGAGTACGGGATGGCGAACGCCTACACGCTCGTGCAGGCGCTCCAGGCCGCCGGCAAGAACCTCACCCGTCAGGGCCTGGTCGACGCGATCAACAAGAACGGCGCCAGCTGGATGGGCCCCGGACTCGTCCCGTTCCGCTACTCGACGACCGATCACGGCGGCTACTCCGGCGCGGAGATGGGCCAGCTCAAGAACGGCAAGATCGTCCTGATGGGCGGACCGCTGACGACCACGCCGGCCGCGGGCAGCGCGATCACGCCGTACACCGGAACCCAGCCGGCGCCTCCGGCGAACGGGATTCCGACGGGCTGACTGATGGCTGAAGCCCGGCGGTCTGCGGCGCGTGCGCTGTTTCGGACCGCGTCGCAGGCTTCGGCTCTCGGGCGCGAGCGCCGCAGACCCGGCATCACATCCTCAGCGTGGCCCCGCCTAGCCTCGGCTTGAAGCGCGGGGCGACCGCTTGCGCGCCTCGCTCCGACCGGCCTGGGCCGCGGGTCCCGCGACCCTGCACCACGCGCCAATCGAGCCGCGATTCGCCGGCCGTGACGTCTCGTTCATGCCCGACATGCGCGACGCGCCACGGTGGCGGCGTGAGCGGCCGAGTGTCGCGTCGTGCATGTCGATCACCCCGGAGCGGCACCCGCCGCCGAAACCGAGCCGCCGACCTGCACAGCTCGTCAACCGAGCGCGGGCGCCCCAGCCTTGCCGACCTACGCACGACTATCGCGCGCAACGCGACAGCGCCGACAAGCCCCGAGCCGTTTGTCGAGCTGTGCAGCACGCCCGCCCAGCAAGCTCAAACCGTCGGCGGGCGACCGGAGGACGTCGGACAGCCCGTCGTCCTCGCCACCGGGGCGCCGGAGCGGGTCCTGACCGGGCGACGCGCCGGCGCAGGCGAGCGGGCCTCGATGGCGCGTCGGGCGCCCCTCGCGGAAGCGCGACCGCGACCGGCACGAGACCGCGGAACGGGCGACGGAGCCGGGCGGCGCGCCCGAGGCGCCACGAGGCTCGCTCTACCCGTACGTAATCGTTCGCAGGACCCGCGCCGGCACCCCGGCCGCCACCGAGAACGCCGGGATGTCCGTCGTCACGACCGAGTTGGCGCCGATCACGCACCGTTGGCCGATCGTCACGCCGCTGGTCACCACGACGTTCGCGCCGCACCAGACGTTGTCCCCGATCCGCGTCGGGCCCCTTGGTCGTGAACCCCTGCCAGGGCACGGGCTTCACAGGGTCGTCGAACCGGTGCGCGGAGTCAGTGACGAAGCAGCCGTTGGCGAACATGCAGTGATCGCCGATCTCGACCAGATCGAGCGCCGCCACCATCACCCCGATGTTCAGGAACGTCCCCGACCCGATCCGGATCCGCGCCGGCGCCGGCGCGGTGAGCCACACCCCGGGTTCGAGCAGTGTGTGCGCGCCGATCTCCAGACGCCCAGCCAGAAAGGCCTCGAGCACGTTGCCGTGCACGGGCCAGCGAACGAACGCCTGGCGGCGCATGAACTCCCAGTGAATCCGGGCGCGGTTCCAGGGCAGCGAGTTGCGCTCGTACCAGCGCCACTTCTGGAGCCACAGCTTGAGCGCGGCGGCGTCGGGCGCCCCCGGTGGCGCGGGGTCGCTCAAGCCGACGCCGATCAGCCCGCGGTCGCGGCGCCGCCCGCCGGCGGGTCGGACGGCTTCTTCTTGCCCGTTCGCGGTTGGTCGCCGCGCGGCGCCTTCTTGGCGGTGTCGTTTGCCGAGGCCGGCGCCTTCTTGGCGGTGCCGTTTGCCGAGGCCGGCGCCTTCTTGGCCGTCCCGTTTGCCGCGGCCGGCGCCTTCTTGGCGGTCGCCGTTTGCCCCGGCCGGCGCCTTCTTGGCGCGTCCGTTCGTAGGGGCCGGCGGCTTCTTGGCCCTCGCCGTTTGCCGACCTCGACGCGCGCACGGGCAGCACCTCGGCGAGGAACGAGCCGGTGTACGACCCCGGCGCGGCGGCCACCTTCTCCGGCGTCCCGGTGGCGATCACGCGGCCGCCCTCCTCCCCGCCCTCGGGCCCGAGGTCGATGATCTGATCGGCGACCTTGATCACGTCGAGGTTGTGCTCGATCACGACGACGGTGTTGCCGGCGTCGACGAGCCGCTCGAGCACCTCGAGCAGGCGCTGGATGTCGGCGAAATGGAGGCCCGTCGTCGGCTCGTCGAGGATGTAGAGCGTCTGTCCGGTGGCGACCTTGGACAGCTCGGCGGCGAGTTTCACGCGCTGGGCCTCGCCGCCCGACAGCGTCGTCGCGGGCTGGCCCAGCCGCATGTATCCGAGCCCGACGTCGTTCAGCGCCTCGATGCGCCGGCGGATCTTCGGGATGTGGGCGAAGAACTCGAGCGCCTCCGCGATCGGCATCTCGAGCACGTCGGCGATCGTCTTGCCCTTGAAGCGCACGTCGAGCGTCTCGCGGTTGTAGCGCTTGCCGTGGCACTGCTCGCACGGGACGTACACGTCCGGCAGGAAGTGCATCTCGATCTTGATCTGCCCGTCGCCCCGGCACACCTCGCACCGCCCGCCCTTGACGTTGAACGAGAACCGCCCCGGCTTGTAGCCGCGGGCGCGTGCCTCCTGGGTCTTGGAGAACAGCTCGCGGATCTGGTCGAACAGCCCGATGTACGTGGCCGGGTTGGATCTGGGCGTCCGACCGATCGGCGACTGGTCGACCGAGATGATCTTGTCGAGCTGCTCGAGCCCGGTGATCCGTTTGTGCGCCCCCGCCCGCTGCCGCGTCCGGTGCAGCCGGTTGGCGACCGCCTTGTACAGGATCTCGTTGACCAGCGTCGACTTGCCCGACCCGGACACGCCGGTAACGCAGCACAGCACCCCGAGCGGGATGCTCACGTCGATGTCCTGGAGGTTGTGCTCGGACGCGCCGACGATCTCGATCCGCCCCGACGGCCTGCGACGCCGCCGCGGCGTCTCGATCGTCCGCGTGCCCGCGAGGAACTGGCCGGTGAGCGATTCGGGGACCTTCTCGACGTCCTTCGCGGTCCCCTGCGCCACGACGTGACCGCCATGCTCGCCGGCGCCCGGCCCCATGTCGACCAGGTGGTCGGCCGCGCGCATCGTGCCCTCGTCGTGCTCGACGACGATCACCGTGTTGCCGACGTCGCGCAGGCGCTCGAGCGTCGCGATCAGCTTGTTGTTGTCGCGCTGGTGCAGGCCGATCGACGGCTCGTCGAGGATGTACAGCACGCCGACCAGCGACGAGCCGATCTGGGTGGCCAGCCGGATCCGCTGCGCCTCGCCGCCTGACAACGTCGAGGCCGCGCGGTTCATCGACAGATAGCCGACGCCGACGTTGTCAAGGAATCGGAGCCGCTCCTGGATCTCGCGCAGCACCAACCGCGAGATCCGCTGGTCGTGCTCGCTCAGCTCGAGTTGATCGACCCACTCGAGCGCTCGCCGAGCCGACAGCGCCGTGAACTCGTGGATCGCAGTGCCCTCGATCAGCACCGCCCGCGACTCGGGCCGCAGGCGTGCGCCCTTGCAGTCGGGGCACGGCCTGAGCGTCATGTACTCCTCGATCTTCTCGCGCGCGAGATCCGACTCGGTCTCCCGATAGCGGCGCTCGAGGTTCGGCAGGATGCCGTCGAACGTCGCGCCGTACGAGCGCCGGCGCCCGAACCGGTTGCGGTAGGTGACCTGCACGCGGTCGCCGTTGGTGCCGTACAGGAAGAAATCGCGGGACTCCTGCGGCAGGTCCTCCCACGGCGTGTCGAGATCGACGTCGTACCGTTCGGCGATCGCCTGGATCAGCTGGTCGTAGTAGTCGGACGCGCTCGCGGCCCACGGCGCGATCGCGCCCTCGCCGATCGACAGCGTCGGGTCGGGCACGACCAGCTCGGGATCGATCTCCATCTGCGACCCGAGCCCCGTGCACCGCAGGCACGCGCCGTGCGGCGAGTTGAAGCTGAAGATGCGCGGCTCGAGCTCGACCAGGCTCGGACCGTGGACCGGACAGGCGAACTTCTCGGAGTAGGTCTGGATCTGGTTAGCGCCCGCCCGGGCGGACGTGGTGGGGTGCGTGGGATCCGAATCGACGAGCTCGATCTCGACGAGCCCGTCCGCCAGCGTCACCGCGGTCTCGACCGAATCGGCGAGCCGCTTGCGCAGCTCGCCCTTCATCACGAGCCGGTCGACGACGACCGCGATGTCGTGCTTGAACTTCTTGTCGAGCACGATCTCCTCGTCGAGCCGCCGCAGCTCGCCGTCGATCTTGGCCCGGGTGAAGCCCTCGCCCCTGAGCTCCTCGAGCTGCTTTCCGTACTCGCCCTTGCGCCCGCGGACGATCGGCGCCAGCACCATGAACCGCGTGCCCGTCGGGCAGCTCCATCACCTGGTCGATGATCTGCTCGGCCGACTGGCCGCTGATCGGCCGGCCGCAGATGTGGCAGTGCGGATGGCCGATCCGCGCCCACAGCAGGCGCAGGTAGTCGTAGATCTCGGTGACCGTCCCGACGGTCGAGCGCGGGTTGCGCGAGGTCGTCTTCTGGTCGATCGAGATCGCCGGCGACAGCCCCTCGATCGAGTCGACGTCGGGCTTGTCCATCTGCCCGAGGAACTGGCGCGCGTACGCCGACAGCGACTCGACGTACCGGCGCTGTCCCTCGGCGTAGATCGTGTCGAACGCGAGCGACGACTTGCCCGAGCCCGACAGGCCCGTGATCACGGTCAGCGCGTCCCGCGGGATCTCGACCGTTACGTCTTTGAGGTTGTGCTCCCGGGCGCCCGAGACGACGAGTTTGTCCACATAACCGAGTCTAATCGACCGAACAGACGTTCCCCCGCGCGGCGCCCCGCTGTTTGCGGAAAACCCGGCCTCGCCCGCGTCTACGGGGGCTATGATGCCGCCCGATTCAGCCTTCTACCGACGAGTACACCTCGTCGAGCAGCCCCCGCCGGTCGGTGAGCTTGAAGTTCTCGGCCAGGTAGCGGTCGGTCTCCTCGCGCGGAGTGCCGTTCAGCGCCATGTTGAGCGCGATCAGGCGCGCGCCGTCGTCGTCGCCGCCGTTCGTCCTCGCGCGCGGCGGGCGCGGGCTCGGCGGGGGCGTCGCTCAGGACCTCGCCGGCAGCCGCGCCGGTGACCTGCGCCGCTCCCTCGAAGACGGGCGGAGCGGCCGCCGGCGGCTCCCCGGGCCGGGCACGACCCGGTCGGCAGCCGGCACCGGGCTCGGGCTCGAACTGGGGCCGGGGCACGACCGCGTTCTTGACCGCGGTCAGGTTGCCCTCGAGCAGCTGCAGGTCGGCGTTCAGGCGGTTCGAGCCGGTCCGGAGCGACTCGATCAGCGCGTTCAGCTCGTTCTCCATCGCGTCGATCCGCTCGAGCATCCCCGACGTCGACTCCGACACCCGGCCGACGTACTCCCGGGCCTCGGAGGTGGCGTGCTCGCGGGCGGCTCCGCCTCGGTGTTGGCCTCGGCGCGGATCTCGCGCGCCTCGTCCTCGGCCTGGCGCTGGATGTCCGCGGCGCTGGTCTCGGCCGCCTCGACGATCGACCGAACCTGCTCGCGAGGCGGCCGCGGCGAGCGACTCGGTGCGCCGGCGGGCCGAGCGCTTGAGCTCGTCGATCTCCTCGGCGAGCGCGTGCAGATGGGCGTCAACCGCGTCCGGGTCGTAGCCCCGCCGCCCGATGGGGAAGTCCTTCTTCTCGATGCTCTGTCGATCCAGCGCCACGAACTACCTCCGTCTCGGGGTGGGGAAGCGACCGGAGCGTATCGGACCGGCAGAGGCGGCCTTCACGCCGAGTCGGCTGCCGCGCGCCTTCGGCGACCGCCTGATCGAGCTGGCGCTTGAGGTCGCGGATCTCGTCGCGGAGCTTGGCCGCGTACTCGAACCGGAGCTCCTCGGCCGCCGCGAGCATCTCCTCCTCGAGCTCGACGATCGTCTTCTCGAGCTCCGCCGGCGGCATCGTCTCGGCCGCCCGCTGGCGGCGCCGGCGCGACCGCGGGACCTTCGACTCGGACATCAGGAACTCGGCGATGTCCGAGATCCCCTTGACGATCGTCTCCGGCGTGATCCCGTGCTCCTCGTTGTACGCGACCTGGATCGCGCGCCGGCGGTCGGTCTCGCCGATCGCCGCCCGCATCGCCGCCGTCTCCTTGTCGGCGTACATCAGCACCTTGCCCTCGACGTTCCGCGCGGCGCGCCCGATCGTCTGGATCAGCGACGTCTCCCCGCGCAGGAACCCCTCCTTGTCGGCGTCGAGGATCCCGACCAGCGACACCTCGGGCAGGTCGAGTCCCTCGCGGAGCAGGTTGACGCCGACGAGCACGTCGAACTCGCCCAGCCGCAGCTCGCGGATGATCTGGATCCGCTCGAGCGTGTCGATCTCCGAGTGCAGGTAGCGCACCCGGAAGCCCATCTCGAGCAGGTAGTCGGTCAGGTCCTCGGACATCTTCTTGGTCAGCGTCGTCACCAGCGTGCGCTCGTTGCGGTCGACCCGCGACGCGGATCTCGTTCATCAGGTCGTCGATCTGGTTGCGGGTCTCGCGGACCTCGACCTCGGGGTCGACGATCCCGGTCGGGCGGACGATCTGCTCGACGATCCGGGCCGATGCGCGCGCTCGTACTCGCCGGGCGTCGCCGACACGAACACCATCTGGGGCGTGATCGACAGGAACTCCTGGAACGTCTGCGGCCGGTTGTCGATCGCGCTCGGCAGCCGGAAGCCGTAGTCGACGAGCGTCTGCTTGCGCGAGCGGTCGCCCTCGGACATGCCGCCGATCTGCGGCACGGTCTGGTGCGACTCGTCGATGAAGCAGACGAAGTCGTCGGGGAAGTAGTCGAGCAGGCAGTACGGGCCGCTCGCCCGGCTTGCGGCCGTCGAGGATCCGCGAGTAGTTCTCGATCCCCGAGCAGAACCCGAGCTCGCGGAGCATCTCCATGTCGTACTGCGTGCGCTGGCGCAGCCGGTGGGACTCGAGCAGCTTGCCCTCGGCCTCGAGCTCGGCGCACCGCTCGTTCAGCTCGCGCCCGATCTCGGCGACCGCGTCCTCGATCATGCCCTCCCGGACGTTGTAGTGCGAGGCCGGCCAGATCCCGACGTGCTCGAGGTCGTCCTCGATCACCTCCCCGGTCAACGGGTCGAAGTGCTGGAGATGCTCGACCTCGTCGCCGAACATCACGATCCGGAACGCGGTCTCGGCGTACGCCGGGAAGATCTCGAGCGTCTCGCCGCGGACGCGGAACGTCCCGCGGGCGAGCGCGGTGTCGTTGCGCGTGTACTGGATCGAGACGAGCTTGCGGAGCAGCGCGTCGCGGTCGATCATCTCGCCCTTGGCCAGCGTCTGGAGGTTCTCGTCGTAGACCTCCGGCGATCCCAGGCCGTAGATGCAGGAGACGCTCGCGACGATCAGGACGTCGCGGCGGGCGAACAGCGCCGCGGTGGCCGAGTGGCGCAGGCGGTCGATCTCCTGGTTGATCGCCGAGTCCTTCTCGATGTACAGGTCCTTGCTCGGGACGTACGCCTCGGGCTGGTAGTAGTCGTAGTACGAGACGAAGTACTCGACCGCGTTGCGCGGGAAGTACGTGCGGAACTCGTTGCAGAGCTGCGCCGCGAGCGTCTTGTTGTGGGCGATCACGAGCGACGGCTTCTGCACCGCCTCGATCGTCGCCGCCATCGTCATCGTCTTGCCGGTGCCGGTCGCGCCGAGCAGCGTCAGCGAGCGCTCGCCGGCGTTGATCCCGACCGCCAGCGACTCGATCGCCGCGGGCTGATCGGCGGTCGGGCTGTAGGCGGCGTCTAGCTCGAACTTAGGCACAGGATAAGCGTAGCGGTGGCCAGGGTCAGCAACGGTCCGCATTCCCGGCGGATGTTCGGCGCTGACCCCGTCGTATCCGAGAGTGGGTCGCCAAAGTCCGGGTGAGGGGTCAGCCGTAGAGTTCTGCCGCGTACTTCTGGCGGTAGCGCTGCTCGGCGGACAGCACCCTGGACACGTACGCGCGCGTCTCCGGGAACGGGATCTCCTCCACGGTCAGCGAGCGCCCGTGCGCGCGCGCGTCCGCGATCCAGCGGTCGACGTTCGACTCGCCGCCGTTGTATGCCGCGAGCGCGAGCGTCTTGTTGCCGTGGTACTCGTCCAGCAGGTAGCGCAGGTAGTAGCTGCCGTAGGCGATATTGACCGCCGGCGTGCCGAGATCGGCGGTCGTGAACGTGGTGGCTCCGGACTTGTGGGCCAGGAACTGGGCGGTCTGGGGCATGATCTGCATCAGGCCCTGCGCGCCGGCCGCGGAGCTCCGCGGCTGGAACTTCGTCTCGGCGTAGATCACCGCGGCGATCAGCGCCGGATCGAGATGCTTCTCCGCCGCCTGCTGCCGTATCACGTCCGCGTTCGTGAGTGGCAGCCCGAGGTCGTTGACCGCCCTCTGGACCAGCGGCATCGTCAGCACGACCCCGAGCACGACCGCCGCGACGACGATCCCGGCGACCAGCCGGTTCCGGCGCCGTGTGGCCGCTCGCTTGCGGGCCGACGAGGTCCGTCGCGGGCTGCCCCGGCGGGGCGGGCTGGTAACCGCGGACGGACTCATGAGTGCAGCATCTCAAGCAGCGACGACAACTTCGACTCCAACTCCTCGACCGTACCGTCGTTAACGACGACGTACGTCGCACGATGCGCTTTTTCTTCTTGCGACAGCTGGCGCGCGGACCGTTCGGCGAGCGCCTCGTGCCCCCGTGCGCTCGGCCCGCGCGGCCCGGACGGCCTCGGCGACGATGACCGCGATCGTCGCGTCGAACACGCCCTCCATCCCCGACTCGAACAGCAGCGGCACCTCGACCACGGCCGCAAGCGGCGGTTCCGCGGCGGAGGAGACCTCCGAGCGCCAGGCCATCATCCGCTCGCCCACGCGCGGCCACAGGAAGGCCTCGAGCCAGCCACGGTCCCCGTCGCGTGGCGAACGCGCGCGCGTGGCCAGCGCCCCGCGGTCGATGACCCCGTCCGGGCGCCACGGCGGACCCGAACCGGTCGCGTGACCGCCGCGATCACCTCATCCGACTCGTACAGATCGTGGACGACGCGATCAGTCGACAGCACGGCCGCGCCGGCGCGCTCGAGCGCCTCGAGCGCGGTCGACTTGCCGGCGCCGATCCCGCCGGTCAGCGCGATGAACGGGATCGGGTTTGTCGGCGGCGCCTGCCGGCGGCGCCTTAGCGAACGGTCAGGCGTCCGGTCCGGCTTCGGCTGGCTCGTCGGCGCTCCCTACCTCTGATTCCGCCACGGGCTCGGCCGACGCCACGGCATCGCCTTCATCCACGAGCGTCGCGTCGCCATCAGGGCCGTCGCGATCTGAGCCGTCGCGATCGGGGCCGTCGCGATCGGGGCCGTCGCGATCGGGGCCGTCGCACGGGCCGAGGTCGGAGTCCGAGCCGGCGAACACGTCCTCGGACAGCCCGAGCTCGGGCATGTTGTCGAGGTCGCCGGCATCGCCGTCGGTCGGGGCGGTGATCGGGCGTACCGGCAGAACCTGGCCCTCGACCCGCTTGATCGAAAGCGACAGGCGCCGGCGCTCTGAGTCGATCTCGAGGATCTTCACCCGGACCGGGTCGCCCGGCTGGATGATCTCGCGCGGGTTCTCGACGTGGTGTTGGGCGAGCTCGGAGATATGCACGAGCCCTCGACCCCGTCGAGGATCTCGACGAACGCGCCGAACGTGACGACCTTCGTCACCGTGCCCTCGAGCTCGTCGCCGACGTTGTAGGTGTCGACGACCCGCTGCCACGGGTCTTCCTGGGTCTGCTTGAGCCCCAGCGAGATCCGCTGGCGCTGGCGGTCGATGTCGAGCACCTTGACCGTGACCTTGTCGCCGATCGCGAGGATCTCCGACGGATGGTTGACGTGCGACCAGGACAGCTCGGAGATGTGGATCAGGCCGTCGATCCCGTCGAGATCGACGAACGCGCCGAAGTCGACGATGTTCGAGATCGTGCCCTCGACGACCTGACCGGGCTGGAGCCGGTCGAGGATCCGCTCGCGGTCCTCCTTGCGCTGCTCCTCGAGCACCGCGCGCCGGGACAGTACGACGTTGTTGCGCGAGCGGTTGAGCTCGATCACCTTGCACTCGATCGTCTCGCCCATGTACTCGTCGAGGTTCGGGACGCGGCGGATGTCGACGAGCGACGCGGGCAGGAAGCCGCGCACGCCGAGGTCGATGATCAGGCCGCCCTTGACGACCTCGATCACGGCTCCCTCGACGGGCTCGCCGGACTCAGCGGCGGCCTCGATCCGGCGCCATGCCTTCTCGAAGCGGGCGCGCTTCTTCGACAGGATCAGCCGTCCGTCTTGATCCTCCTTGGTCAGCACGAGGGCGTCCACCTCTTCGCCGAGGGACACCTCATCGCTGGGATCGACGGACTTGCGGATCGAAAGCTCTGTGGAGGGGATGACCCCCTCGGACTTGTAGCCGATGTCGACGAGGACCTCGTCGTTGTCGATGCGGACTACGTGGCCTGTGACTACGTCGCCCTCCTGGAACGGGTGGACGGTGGCGTCGTAGTTGGGAACTATCTGGCCGTCGATCTCGAGCAGCAGGCCGTCGGAGCCTTCGACGATCTTGGCGTTCGGTTGATCGAGGGCAGGGTTAAGCGTTGTGGTTGTAGACATGCGTGTCTCGGAGGATAGCCGCACAATGCGTACGAAGCTGTTCCACCGCCCCGCCTATCATCCGCTCGCAGTGCCACGGAGAGCCACCAAACGGGGCTTCGAGCGCACGCCGCTCGAGCGCGATTGCGACGTGCTGATTTGCGGCGCGAGCTTCGCGGGCCTCGCAGTTGCGCGCGAACTGGCCGGCAGCGGCGCCGACGTGCTGATCGTCGACCGCTACGAGATCGGCGAGCGACAGACCTCCGCGTGCGGGATCCCGACCGGCTGGCTCGAGGCGCTCGACCTCGCAGGGCTCGCGACGGCAGACGTTCGGCGAGCTCGTGATCCACACGCCGTACTCGACTGTCCGCTACCCGCTTCCGTGGACGTTCTCGACGTTCGACTACCGCGCGCTATGCGAGCTGCTCGCCGGCCAGGGCACGTTCATATTCGAGACCGCGAAGGTCGACGGCCGGACGGGTCGGGTCGTCCATACCGACCGCGGCGACATCCGGGCAGGCCTGATCGTGGATGCGCTCGGCTGGCGGCGCGTGCTCGGCGCCGGCGATAACGTCCAGCCGCCCGATGCACTGCTTTCCCGTGGACTCGAGGTCCACCCGTCGGGGTCGGGCGGCGACATGGAGATCTGGATCGACCGCTCCTACGTCCCGGCGGGCTACGGCTGGAGCTTTCCGGCGGGCGACGAGCTGCGGATCGGCGTCGGCTCGTTCGATCCCTGCTTTCACGTGCGCGAGCCGACGGTGCGGCTCGCGACCGATCTCGGCGCGGACTCGATCCGCTACCAGGGCAACTGGATCCCGCACGCGCTCCGCAACGCGACCGAGGACGGCGTGTTCTTCGCCGGGGATTCGGCCGGCCACTGCCTGCCCCTCACCGCCGAGGGGATCCGGACCGCTCTCTACTTTGGGCTCGCACTCGGTCGCGCCCTTCAGGGAGTCCTGGGGGCCACGGCGACCGTGCCAGATGCGCTCGACAGCTACTCCCGCTTCAGCGCGTCGCACGCGCGCGCGTTCGAGTGGATGCTGCGATGCCAGCGCCTGGTCCCGCGCGTGGCGCCGCGCCTGCTGTCCGGTGGGCTGCGCGCGATGGACAGCAAGCGCTTCCTCGACTGGGCGTTCGGCCACTACCTGGAGATCGCGCACCCGCGGTTCGTCGCCGGACCGCGCCGTACTCCGCTCCAAGTCCGCGTTCCGGCTTAGGTCCTAGCGGCCGTTGATCCGGATCGTCCGTCCGGCGTAAGTCCAGTTGCCCCAGCTGTCCGTAGCCCGGAGCATGACCCGGTAGCGCCCAGGGAGCTTGAACGTGTGGGACACCCGGCGGCCGAAGGCCATGCGGCCGTCCCCGAAGAACCAGGAGAACGACGCGACTCGCCCCTGGGGGGCGGATCCGTGCGCGGTGAACGACACCGAGCGCGGTCGGCCGGTCGTCGCCGCCATCGCGAACCACACTGACTCGGGCTTGGCGCGCTGCTCGCACGACGCGCTGGCGTTGCTCCACTCCTCCTGGAGGAAGAAGTGCCCGCCGTGGATCGACTCGTTCCACGCCGTCATGCCCGAGCCGCCGATCGGCGAGCCGAAGTTGGTCAGGCACAGGTCGGCCTCCTCCTCGCCTTGCGCGTCGACCCAGGCATCGCCGTAGGGGTCCGTGACGGTCTCGTTGTGTTCGTGGCTGATCGTCGAGATCGTCGGCTCGGCCGTGCTCGAGTTCGGGCGCGGATTGTTCGACTGGCAGTGGCCCGCGACGGCGTTGTACGGGATGACCGCGTACAGGATCCCGTTCGGGGTCTCGGAGTGGTAGCCGCAGTAGCCGTTCGCGCGACCCCCGAGCGAGCAGCTCGACGAGGTCGCGTCGGTGCAGCTGCCGAACCCGTTGGGAGTGATCATGAAATAGATATCGCGGTTCGTCGTCGGCAGGTGATCGGCTGCGACCACGCGCTCGATCTCGGTCTCGAGCTGGGAATCGGTCAGGCACACGGTCCAGCTCGGCCCGGTCGACGGCTCCGTGCAGCCGTTCGGCGGCAGCGGGTCGGTGGCGACCACCGGACCGCCGTAGGTCGAGTCGTACGCGGCCGGGCCGGAGCCGTCGGCGTACTGACCGCTCAGGCTGTAGACGTTCGTGGTCTTGTGGCTGTCGGCGGCGACGTCGGTGAGGAACGTCTCGATCAGCGGCTCGTAGCCGGGGTCGAACGTGAGGGCCGAACCGTTGGGCTGCCAGAAGATCGGGTGAGTGCGGTTCGAGTGCAGCACGGGTCCGCCGCCGTAGGGCAGGTCGCCGTCGTGCTGGAACGTGGAGATGTGGGCATGCCAGCCGGTCGGGACGTCCTGGACGATGCCGCCGAACGTCTTGGCCTGCGCCGCGGCCGGAAGCACCGCGAGCGCGGCGGCGACGGCCGCGAGGACGAACCGGCGCAGTCTCATTTCGCGGCGAGCCAATCGGGGCCGATGCCCGCCTCGACGGCGAGCGGCGGGTCCATCTGGAACGCGCCCTCCATCTGCACGGTCGCGATTCGCTTGACCTCGTCGGCCTCCTCGGCAGGTCCTTCGAACAACAGCTCGTCGTGGATCTGGAGGATCATCCGCGAACGCAGCCCGGCCTCCTTGACCGCGTGGTCGCAGCGGACCATCGCGACCTTCATGATGTCGGCGGCGGTCCCCTGGATCACCATGTTGACCGCGAATCGCTCGCCCTGCTTGCGCAGCTCCCAGCGCCGCGCCCGGAGCTCCGGCACCTGGCGGCGGCGGCCGAACAGCGTCGAGACGTATCCGTGCTCGGTCCCCTGGGTGATCGTGTCCTCGATCCACCGCGCCACCGCCGGGAAGCCGGCCAGGTAGCGCTGGATGAACTCGTCCGCCTCCTCCTGGGGGATGTCGAGCCGGTCCGCCATGCCCCAGGCGGACAGTCCGTACACGATGCCGTAGTTGATCATCTTGGCCTTGGATCTCATTCCCGGATCGATCTGCTCCGGGGTAACCCCAAACACGCGACACGCGGTCGCGGTGTGCACGTCTTCGCCCTTTCGGAAGATCTCCTTTAGCGCGTCCTCGCCCGCGATGTGGGCGAGTAGCCGCAGCTCGACCTGCGAATAGTCGGCCGATACCAGGAGGTCCCCGGGCTCGGCCACGAAGCACGCCCGGATCTCCCGGCCGAGTGCGGTCCGAATCGGGATGTTCTGGAGGTTCGGGTTGTTCGAGGACAGCCGGCCTGTGGTCGCGGCGGTCTGGTTGAACGTCGTGTGGATCCGGCCGTCCGGCGCGATCAGCAGCGGCAGCGCATCGAGATAGGTCTGGGCCAGCTTGGTCAGCTCACGCCAGCGCTCGATCTTCGGGATTACCGGGTGCTCGTGGCGGATCGACTGGAGCACGCGCGCGTCGGTCGAGTAGCCGGTCTTGCCGCGCCGCTTGCGCGACAGGCCGAGCCTTCCGAACAGGACTTCCTCGAGCTGCTTGGGCGAGCCGAGCGTGAACTCCTCGCCGCAGATGTCGAAGATCTCGCGCTCGAGCGCGTCGGCCTCCGCCTTGACCCTGTCGGAGATCTCCTGCAAGCGCTCGGTGTCGAGCTTCGACCCCGCCAGCTCCATCTCCCGCAACAAGCGGACGAGCGGCAGTTCGACCTGCTGGAAGAGGTCGGTCAGGCCGCGGCCGCGGATCTCCTCGCGCTGCCAGGCCGCGAGGCGCGTTCAGCAGAAGGGCGTCCGCAGCCGCCTCGTCGTCGATGTCGGTTCCGAGTCCCCGCTCCTCGGTGAGCTCGCGGAAGGGGTACGCCCTGCGCGCCGGCTCGAGCAGGTATGCGGCCACCTCGGTGTCGTGTGCGAGGTTCGCCGGCACCTCGCCGAGCGACTTGGCGTCGTGCGCAGTGACGGGCCGGCGCCCGAGCGCCTCGACGACGGACTCCGCACGATTCGCCTCCCCCGCGAGCACCTCCGGCGACCCCTCGACGTGGACGCCGAAGCGCCAGCCGAGATCCGGCGAGAACAGCTGGTCCTCGGGGACCTGCGGGGGCCTGACCGCGATCGCCACCGCCTTGTCGGGGAGGCCCTTGAGTGCCCCGATCCTGACGGCTCGCACGCGCGCTGTGAGCGCCTCCTCGGCCTCGGGAGCGGGCGCCGCGGCGTCGGCCGACCCGAGCGCCTCCTCCAAACGGCGTAGGGGCTCGCGCAGCTCGAACCTGCGGAACGTATCCCTGAGCTGCGATCGGTCGGGCGAGGTCGCCGCGAACGCCTTCAGGTCCAGCTCCACGTCAATGTCGCGCTTGGCCGTCGCGAGCTGCTTGGACACGCGCGCTGAGTCGGCGTGCTCGCTGAGGTTCTGCTTGCGCTTGGCCCCGCTGATGTCGTCGATGTGGGCGAGCACGTCCTCGAGCGTTCCGAACCGCTGTAGGAGATCAGCGGCGGTCTTGTCCCCGATCCCGGGGACGCCGGGGATGTTGTCGCTCGTGTCGCCCTTCAGGCCGATGAAGTCAGGGATCAGCTCGGGCGGGATGCCGTAGCGGTCGATCACACCCTGGCGGTCGTACACGCGCGTGTCCGTGATGCCCCTCGACGTGGTCATGATCTTCACGACGCCGTCGTCGACCAGCTGGTAGGCGTCCCGGTCGCCCGTGACGACCATCACCGGGATCGGCGGATCGGCGGTCCGCGCGCGCTCCACGATCGACGCGATCACGTCGTCGGCCTCATATCCCTCGACCCTGAGGTTGCGGTACCCGAACGCGTCGACCAGCGGCTCGAGGTGGGGCCACTGCTCCTTGAGCAGGTCGGGCCGCGAGCGCCGCTGTGCCTTGTAGTCCGCATACACCTCCCTGCGTCCGGTGTCTCCGGCGTCCCAGACCACCACGGTCGCCTTCGGGCCATAGTCGGTCAGGATCTTCACGAGCATCGACGCGAACCCGAAGATCGCGTTCGTCGGGACCCCGGTCGACGTCGCGATCGACTCGGGCAGCGCGAAGAACGCGCGGTACGCGAGGCTGTTGCCGTCGATCAGGAAGAGCTCGTCTGGGCTGAGTGTTGATGCCACTTATGTCAGGCTATCTCGCCCCGTGGCCGCCACACCGAGTGCCCAATACAGCCTGACGCTCCGAGTCGAGATCGAGCACCGTCCCGGCATGCTCGGGCGCGTCGCGAGCGCGATCGGGGAGGCCGGAGGGACGATCGGCGCGGTCGACCTCGTCCAGGTCGAGCACCAGCACACGATCCGCGACATCACGGTCGAGACCGGCGACGCGTCCGACTGGCCGCGGCTGACGGCCGCCGTCGACGCCGTCGAGGGCGCGCGTGTGCTCGACACGACCGACCGGACGTTCCTGCTGCACGTGGGCGGCAAGATCGAGGTCCGCAACAAGAGCCCGTTGAAGACGCGCGACGACCTCTCGATGGCGTACACGCCGGGCGTCGCCCGCGTGTGCCGGGCGATCGCGGAGGATCCCGACAAGGCGTTCCAGTACACGATCAAGCGGAACACGGTCGCGGTCGTCTCGGACGGCACGGCTGTCCTCGGCCTCGGCGACATCGGGCCGCGCGCCGCGATGCCGGTGATGGAGGGCAAGGCGATGTTGTTCAAGGAGTTCGGCGGCGTCGATGCGTTCCCGATCTGCCTCGACACCCGCGATCCCGACGAGATCGTGGCCGCCGTCCGGGCGATCGCGCCCGGCTTTGGCGGGATCAACCTCGAGGACATCTCGGCGCCCCGCTGCTTCGAGATCGAGGACCGGTTGAAGGCCGAGCTCGACATCCCGGTTTTCCACGACGACCAGCACGGGACCGCGGTGGTCGTGTTGGCCGCGCTCCTGAACGCGCTGCGGCTGACCCGGCGGCGGATCGACGACCTGCGCATCGTGATCGTCGGCCTCGGCGCTGCGGGCGTCGCCGTCACGAAGATCCTGCTCGAAGCCGGCGCGCGCCACATCATCGGGGTTGACTCGCGCGGCGCCGTGTCGGTGGCGCGCTCCGATTACCTCGACGGGTCGATGCCGCCGGTCAAGCGTGCGCTCGCGGAAGTCACGAACCTCGGGCGCCGGCAGGGCGCCGTCGTCGACGTGATCGAGGGCGCGGACCTGCTGATCGGGCTGTCGGGCGCGCGGGTCATGCCGACGTCCGCGCTCGCGCGGATGAACCCCGATCCGATCGTGTTCGCGCTCGCCAACCCCGACCCCGAGGTGGCGCCCGAGGAGGCGTTGCAATACGTCCGGATCCTCGCCACCGGGCGCTCTGACTACCCCAACCAGATCAACAACGTGCTTTGCTTCCCGGGCATCTTCCGCGGCGCGCTCGACGTCCGCGCGACCCAGATCAGCGAGTCGATGAAGACCGCCGCTGCGCGGGCGATCGCGGACATCGTGGGCGAGCACGAGCTGCGCGAGGACTACATCATCCCGTCGGTGTTCAACCGTGAGGTGGCGCCGGCGGTCGCGGCCGCGGTGTCCGCCGAAGCGCGCGCCTCCGGCACCGCCGAGGCCGGCGCGGAGCTCGGGTTCGGCTCGGCCGAGGAGTTCCGCGCGATCCCGGCGCGGTAGCCCGCCGGCCCCGGCGCGATCCCAGGGCGGTAACCCGCCGGCGCCGGCGCGATCCCAGGGCCGTAACCCGCCGGCGCCGGCGCGATCCCAGGGCGGTAGCCCGCCGGCGCCGACGCGATCCGGGGTGCACAACCCGCCAAAGTCCTGCCCGATCGCGGACCGTGGTCACATGAGCGCCTGTGAGGCGCTTATGTCGCCGGAGCGGGCTGCCTCCGAGGGGTTTGGCGCATTACGCACCGACCCGGCGCGGGTCGGGCGGGATCCGCCGCCGGCGCCGGCACCCAACCGTCCGACCCGCCCGCGAGACTGCGCTCCCGCACGACGGCACGACCGCGGCAGCGCGCTCAGAGCAGGCCGGCCGCGCGCTCAGAGCACGTGGCTCGGCGTGATCGTCTTTACGAACACCGGATCGCCGTTCTTGCCGACCTTGTACAGCCCGAACGATTTGAGCGTGGTATCGCCGTACTTGTCGAAGCCGTACGTGCCGAGGACCGAGTGTCGGTTGCTGGTCGAGAACAGCGCGCTCAGGACCGCGGACTTGCTGTCGCCGTTCGGGCCGAGGCCGGCGATAGTGCTGAGCCCGAGCTTCATCGCCTCGTACCCGAGGATCGCGTAGGGGTTCGGGTTCGAGATCGAATACTTGGCCTTGTAAGCGGCCAGGAACGCCTGCCCGCCCGGGTACGAGGTCATGTTGTGGGTGACCTCGGTGCACTCGATCAGCGGATCGACCGCGGCGGGCACGCCGCCGGCCTTGGGGTTCGTCCACGCGCGTGCGCACATCTGGTCGGGCGCGAAGAACTTGGCCGCCGGCATCACCGCGTGGACCTCCTTGGTCAGATCAACCTCGCCCTTCGAGGCGACTCCGGCCAGCATCAGGCAGTCCGCTCCCAGGCCCTTCAGCATATTCGCGTACGCACGGAAGCTAGGTGCGTTCGGGTTGACCGAGGTGTCGCTCACGATGTCGACCCCGTAGTAGCTCTTCTGAAGCTCGATCAGCTTGGCCAGCGTGGTCCCGTATGGCTCTTTGTCGCTGGCGAGCGCGACCTTGGTGCAGCCCGCCTGACGCATCGCCAGCAGGTCGGCCGCGCCTTGGACCGAGTCGATCGGCACGATCCGCAGATAGGTGCGGGTGCCGGTCGGCGAGTAGCGCTGAGGCTCGTCGGAGATGCTGCCCGCCTGGCTCGTGGTGAGCCCGACGTATGTGTTCGCGGGGCTCACCTGCGCGATCCCGGCCTCGTTCAGGATCGGCATCGAGATCTCGCTCGCGCCGTCGTTGAACTCGCCGACGTAGTAGACGGCCTGGGGGTCCGCCGCGGCCTTGCGGGCGTTCGCGGCGGTCTGGCTGGCGTCCCACCCCGAAGCTCCGGCCGAGTCGTCCAGGGGGGTGTAGTGCACCTTGAACGGCCCGGCCTTGCCGTGGGCCTGCGCGATCGCGAGCTTGATCCCGTTCGAAAGCGCGGTCCCGTCGGCGGCCGAGGGGCCTTGCATCGGGAGGCTCGAGTACACGTCTACCACCCTCCCAGCGGCACCTGCGGCGGCGCTGGAGGAGCCCCCACTGCTGCTGTCAGCGCTCCCTCCACACGCGCTCAGCGCTGCCACGGAGAGGAGCGCAAGGCCCCCGGCGTGCGCCTTGCTGAGAGCGAGCCTCATCCACCTTCCTCAGTGTCGATTCCGGACGTCCCGTGACCCGGTTCGCCGGAATGTAATCGCGGCCCCGGAGCCCGCCAAGCGATCGCTCTCCGGCCTAACCTAACGCCAATCAGGTCCCGATCGCCTGCCAGAAGGCAAGGCGACCCTGGACGATCGCCCACACACCGTACCGTCGCAGCGTCGTGTCGCCGTTGCGATCGATGCTGTAGGTGCCGAGCACGCTGTGGCGATCGCGAGTGGCGAACAGCGCCTCGCGCACCCGCGCGCGCTCGGCCGGCTGCGTCCCGTGATCGGTGGCGCGGTCGATCGCGTCGAGCAGCAGGCTCATCGCCTCGTACCCGAAGATCGCATCGGGCTCGGGGGGGCCGTACTGGCGCTCGTAGGCCTCGTTGAACGCGCGGGCCGAGCGTGGATACTCGCTCAGTCCGAGCGCCGGCGAGGTCAGCACGACACGCGAGCCGACAGCGAGCGGGATCCCTCCCTGCATCGGGTCCGTGTAAGTGCTCTCGGCCAGGCCGGCGGTCCCGAAGATCTTCACGTTGGGCATCGCGGCGGCGAGCTGCGTCGTCAGCAGCACCGCGCCCGACTCCGTGTCCGCCGCGATCAGCACGCAGTCGGGCGCGAGCTTGGCCAGGCTTGTGGCCAGCGGCTTGTAGCTGGTGGCGTCGCGCGCGAACTGGTCGACGCCCGCGAGCTTCAGGTGCGCGGCCTGGGCGGCCACCTCGAAGCTCCGCGCAGCGTCCGCGCCGTCGACCTCGCCGTCGTTGAGCACATACGTCGACTTGCAGCCCATGTTCTGCTGCACTCGCACCTGGGCGATCGCCTGGATCCGGTCGTTCGGCGCCACCCGCGCGAACGTCCGCACGCCCGTCGGGTAGTACTTCTGCGGCTCGCCCGGGAACGCCCCGAGCGTGTTCGAGGTCAGCCCCACCGCCGCGCTCGCCGGGCTCACCTGCGGGATCCCGGCCCGGTTCAGGGGCGGAATCGAGATCGCGCTCGCGCCCGAGTTCAGATCGCCCACGTAGCCGATCGTGGTCGGGTCGAGCACCGGGACTTTCACGTTGATCGTCGTCTGCCCGGGATCCCAGCCCCCGCGCTTGACCGTGGCGTCGTCGAGAACCTTCAGCGCGATCTTGTACTTGCCGATCCGGCCGTGCACCTGATCGAGCGCGAGCCGGACGCCGTTCATGACCGACTCGCCCGTCACGCTCGAGCGGCCCCGCAGCGGCGCGCTCGCGTAGACCGTGAGCTTCGTACCGGGGATCCGCGTGGCGGCCAGCGTGTGGCCCGAGCTAGAGCCGCAGCCGCTGACGGCGACGGCCGCGGCGAGCGCGCCCCCGAGCATCGCCCACTTGATCGCCCCCTTCAACGCCGTCGCGAGCTTCACCCCTGCGCTTGCACGAACTTGACTGGCACCAGCTGTCCGCCCTGCAGGCGGCTGAACACGAACGGCGCGATGCTCGTGTCACCGTTCGCGTCGATCGAGTATGTGCCGAGCACGGACTGGCGGTTCTTGATCGCGAAGAAGTCCTGCACGACCGTGCCGCGGTTGTTGGCGGACGCGCCGGCCTGCTTGAGCACGGAGAGCACGGCCGACACCGCCTCGTAGCCGAAGATCGCCTGGACCGCCGGTGCGTGGCCGTAGGCGGTGGTGAAGTCCGCGACGAACGTGCGCCCGGCGGGCGTCAGGTCGGGCTTCAGGAAGCCAGGGACGGAGATATAGAGGTTCCGGACCGTCGGCGACACCGCGCCGGTGAACGCGGGGGCGTCGAGCGCCGACGGTCCGAACAGCTTCGCCGACGGGTTCGACGCGGCCATCGAGTTGAAGAAGCGCGCGGCGAGCGCCGGCGAGGCAGAGCCGAAAAACGCCGCGTCGGCATCCGCGCGCGTGCTCGTGACCGTGATCCCGCCGCCCGCGTCTCGCTTCACCGCGTTCGCGACCGCCGCGCCGTAGGCGCTGCCGTCGGAGGCGACGAACAGCTTCGTGACGCCGAGCGACTGCATCTCCTGCACGTGTGCCTTGGCCTCATCGCCGCTGGTCGGAACGACGCGCGCGAACGTCCGCCCGTAGGTGCCGAGCGACTCGTAGTAGGTGTCGGGTGCGCCAGGGACCGCGGTCGTCGCCTGGGTCAACTCGAGTGCTGTGTCAGTCGGGCTGACCTGGAGCAGGTCGAGGGCGTTAGTGATCCCGAGCGATGCGTAGGACGAGTGCGGAACGACCTCACCAATGTAAGCGATCGCGGTCTTGTTCTGGATGACCGTCCGAGCCTGCGCGGAGATCGTGTTGCCGCGGATCGTGACGTACCGGATCGAAAACGTGCCGACACGCGTCGGCCCCTGGCGGAACGCCAGCTGTTCGGCGCGCAGTACGTCCTGGGCAACCTGCGGCTGATCGGTCGAAGCGGCGCTGAGGTAGACCGTGAGCTGGTTGCCGGAGACCGTCACCGTGGAGTTCGCGCTGCCCCCGGAGGTGCATCCGGCGACCCCGGCCGCGACCAGCGCCCATGCACAAGCAGCCCGTCCGCGTGCGAGCACCCGGTTTTGCACAACCGGTTAGTCCCGCCGGCCCGGCAGGAACGGCAGCAGTTGTCGGACCCCGAGCGCGATCAGCACCATCACGATGCCGATCAGGATGGCGTCGAGGCCGCTGATGTTCAGCGACCACAGGACGATCCACAGACAAAGGCCCGCGGTGGCGGTCAGAATCAAGCCCATCGCCCGAGGATGCTAACTCAGAGGCGAGTCGCCAGGCCCCTCGACAGCTCGCGCACGATCGCGCCAACTGCGGAAGCTGGATCCCCACCCACCCTCTCAGCCTCTCCCGCGGCGCGAACCAGACGGCTGCCGACGATCACTCCGGCGGCGCCGGCCGCCGCGGCAGCAGCGGCCTGCTCGGCGGTCGAGATCCCGAACCCGACCGCCACCGGCACGCTCGTGCACGCGGCCGCGCGCGCCACGACCCCGGCGAGACCGTCACCGACGGCGGCGCGCTCGCCCGTGGTTCCGGTCAGCGAGACCGTGTACAGAAAGCCGCGAGCCTGTGCCCCGATCCGCGCGAGCCGCTCCTCGGGCGTGGTCGGCGCGACCAGCGGCACGAGCGCGAGTCCCCGCTCGTCGCACGCGCTCAGCATCGCCGGCGCCTCCTCGAGCGGCAGGTCGGGCACGATCAGGCCGCTCGCGCCCGCCTCGACCAGCGCGTCGGCGAAGCGCTCGGGCCCGCGGGCGAAGATCGGGTTCGCGTAGCACATCACCACCACCGGGACGTGCTCGGCGATCGCGCGCCCGACCTCGAGCACGTCGTGGAGCTTGGCCCCGGCGCGGAGCGCCGCCGTCCCGGCCGCGTGAATGACGGGGCCGTCGGCGAGCGGATCCGAGAACGGGACCCCCAGCTCGACCAGGTCCGCTCCCGACTCCGCGTAGGCGATCCCGATCCGTCGCGACGTGTCGAGGTCCGGGAACCCGCCCATCAGGTACGGCATCAGCGCCGCGCGGCGACCGCTCGCGCGGGCGGATTCGAACGCCTCGGCGATCCGCTCGAGCCCAGTCATGCAGGTCCCATCCGCCTCACGGCCGCGCCAGGTGCTCGAGCGCCTCGGCCAGGTCCTTGTCTCCCCGGCCCGACAGGCAGACGAGGTCGAGTTCGCTGGGCCCGTGGGCGAGCGTCCACGCGAGCGCGTGGGAGCTCTCGAGCGCGGGGATGATCCCCTCCAGCCGCGCGGTCAGCGCGAACGCGTCGAGCGCCTCGCGGTCGGTGACCGCGAAGTAGCTCGCGCGGCCGGTGTCCCGCAACCAGGCGTGCTCGGGTCCCGTGCCCGGATAGTCGAGCCCGGCCGAGATCGAATGCGCCTCGAGGATCTGGCCGTCCTCGTCCTGCATGATCGCCGAGTACGCCCCGTGCAGAACGCCCGGCAGCCCCGCGACGGTCAGCGGGGCGCCGTGGCGCCCCGTCTCGATGCCCTCGCCGCCGGCCTCGACGCCGATCAGCTCGACCTCGTCGTCGGCGACGAACGGGATGAACAGCCCGATCGAGTTCGAGCCACCGCCGACGCACGCGATCACGCGCTGGGGCAGCCGGCCGGCGCGTTCGAGGACCTGCGCGCGGGCCTCGTCGCCGATCACGCGCTGGAGATCGCGGACGAGCGCCGGGTACGGCGCCGGCCCGACGCACGAGCCGATGATGTAGTGCGTGGTCTCGACGTTCGTGACCCAGTCGCGAATCGCGGCCGAGACGGCCTCCTTCAAGGTCCGCGCCCCGGCCTCGACCGGCTCGACGACGGCGCCGAGCAGCCCCATCCGCTCGACGTTCGGCCGCTGCCGGCGCATGTCCTCGGTCCCCATGTAGACGATGCACTCGAGGTCGAGCAGCGCGCACGCGGTCGCGGCGGCGACGCCGTGCTGGCCGGCGCCGGTCTCGGCGATGATCCGCCGCTTGCCCATCCGCTTGGCCAGCAGCGCCTGGCCGAGCGCGTTGTTGATCTTGTGCGCGCCAGTGTGGTTGAGATCCTCGCGCTTGAGCCAGATCGGGTGGCCGGCGGCCTCGCTCAGGCGCGCCCGCCAGGTACAGCGGCGACGGACGGCCGACGAAGTCGCGCAGCAGCACGCCGAGCTCGGCGTGAAACCCCGGATCGTCGCGCGCCGACACCCAGGCCTCCTCGAGCTCGGACAGCGCCGGCATCAGCGTCTCGGGCACGTACTGCCCGCCGTACGGGCCGAACCGGTGCTCGATCGTGCTCATCGGGCGGACACCGTGAACGTGGTCGAGCGGACCGCCGCCGCGAACGCCGCGAGCTTGTCGGGGTCCTTGTGGCCGGGGCTTCGCTCGACCCCGCTGGCAACGTCGACCGCGTACGGGCGGACCACGGCGATCGCGTCGGCGACGTTGTCGGGAGTCAGCCCGCCCGACAGGATCACCGGGACCCGGCTGCGGTGGGCGCGCGCGATCTCCCACGAGAACGTCTCGCCGGTCCCACCCGGGACACCGGCGGTGAAGCTGTCGAGCAGGTGGTAGTCGGTGTGAAACGGCGCCAGCGCCTGGACGTCGGCGCGGCCGCGCACCCGTGCCGCCTTGATCACCTTGCACCCGGTCCGCCGCGCCGCCTCGGCGCAGTACGCAGGGCCCTCGTCGCCGTGGAACTGGAGCATGGTCAGTCCGACGCCGTCGGCGGTCTGGGCGACGTGATCGAGCGTTGCGTTGACGAACACGCCGGCGACCTCGGCCCGGCGCTTGACCGCCGCGGCGATCTCGGCGGCACGTTCGAGCCGACATCGGCGCGGCGAGCGGGGCCAAAAAATCAATCCAATCGCCCACGCGCCGGCGCTGACCGCGCGCTCGGCGTCGTCGAGCGTGGTGATCCCGCAGAACTTGATCTTGGTCACAGCGACAATCGTAGGGCGGGGCGGTCAGTGGGGATGGTCGGCGGCGCCTGACGGCGGCGCCTCAGTGGGCCCGTCGGCGGCGCCTGACGGCGGCGCCTTAGTGGGATGGTCGGCGGCGCCTGACGGCGGCGCCTCAGTGGGATGGTCGGCGGCGCCTGACGGCGGCGCCTTAGCGCACGGCGAGCTCGCGGCATGCCGTCTCCACATCGGGCGAGCGCATCAGCGCCTCGCCGATCAGCACGCCGTCGACTCCCGCCCGCGCAAGCTCGTCGAGCTGGTCGGGGCGGCTGAAGCCCGACTCTGCGACGACGAGCGCGTGGCCGATGACGTGCGGCACCAGCTCGAACGTGCGCCGCGTGTCGACCTCGAGCGTCGTCAGGTCGCGGTTGTTGATGCCGATCACGGGTGCGGCGAGCGACAGAGCAGCGTCGAGCTCGCGCTCGTCGTGCACCTCGACCAGCGCGCTCAGACCGAGACCCAATGCCTCGGCGTGGAGCGCGGACAGCTGCTGGGGCGACAGTGCCGCGACGATCAGAAGGATCGCGTCCGCGCCCGCTGCGAACGACTCGTGCACCTGGTAGGGATCGACGACGAAGTCCTTGCGGAGCAGCGGCAGCCGGGCCGCGGCCCGGGCCGCACGCAGATCGTCGAGCGATCCGCCGAAGCTCGGACCTTCGGTGAGGATCGACAGCGCCGCGGCGCCGCCGCGCTCGTACGCGCCGACCACGTCCTCGAGCGCGAGATCGTCCCGGATCGCGCCGGCCGACGGCGAACGGCGCTTGTGCTCGGCGATCAGCGACAGTCCCGGGCGGGCCAGGGCATCGGCAAACGACCGGACATCTGCTGGATCGCGGCGCGCGAGCGCCGCCGGGGGAATCGCCTCGCGCCGCCTGGCCACTTCTTCACGCGTGGCGGCCAGGATCGGATCGAGCCGGTTCACGGCGCGAGCTCGCGCGTCCGCCGGACGAACCGCTCGAGCGCCGCGAGCGCGGCGCCGTCGTCGATCGCGCGCTCGGCCACGCGTACTCCCTCCTCGAGCGTGCCGGCGCGGCCGCCGGCGTAGATCGCAGCGCCGGCGTTCAGCACGGCCAGGTCGCGCGGCGCTCCCCGCTCACCGGCGAAGATCGCCCGCGCGGTCTGCGCGTTCTCGGCCGGATCACCGCCGGGGATCTCCTCCGGCGGCGACGGCTCGCAACCCCACGTCGTCGGGCGAGACCGTGTAGCGCCGGAGCTCGGAGCCGACCACCTCGACCACCGTCGTCGGCGCCGAGATGCTGAGCTCGTCGAGGCCGTCCTCGCTCGAGACGAGCAGCGCGTGCTTGGTCCCGAGCAGCGCGAGCGCCCCAGCCATCGTCTCGAGATACGCCGCGTCCGAGACCCCGATCAGCTGACGGCTCGCGCCGGCCGGATTCGTGAGCGGCCCGAGGAAGTTGAAGATCGTCCTGACCGCCAGCTGGCGACGGACCGGGATCACGTACCTGGTCGCCTGGTGGTGCGCCGGCGCGAACATGAACCCGAACCCGACTTCCTCGATACAGCGCGCGACCTCCCCCGGACCGAGGTCGATGCGCGCGCCGAGCGCCTCGAGCACGTCGGCCGAGCCCGACAGGCCGGTGGCCGAACGGTTGCCGTGCTTGGCCACCGTGCAGCCCGCCCCGGCGGCGATCAGCGCCGCCGTCGTCGAGACGTTGAACGTCCGGCGGCCGCCGCCGGTGCCCGCGGTGTCGAGCAGGTCGTCGCTCGAGACGGTCACGTGCGAAGCCATCGTTTCGCATCGTCCGGGCCAGGCCGGCCAGCTCCTGCGACGGTCTCCCCCTTGGTCCGCAGCGCGACCAGGAACCCGGCGATCTGCACTTCGGAGGCGTTCCCGGCCATGATCTCGGACAGGACCGCGGCGGCGTCCTCGAGACCGATGTCGTGTCCGCCGGCGAGCGTGTCGATCGCCTTCGTGATCAGATCCGGGCCGCCGCTCATCTCGCCCGCGCCAGGAAGTTCGCCAGCAGCTCGCGGCCCTGCTCGGTCAGCACCGACTCGGGGTGGAACTGCACGCCCTCGGCCGGGAGCTCGCGGTGGCGGACCGCCATCACGACCTCACCGCCGGTCGCGCTGCTCTCGAAGCACTCCGGAAGCGCCGGGTCCACCACGAGCGAGTGATAGCGCCCGACCTCGAGCGGCGTGCGCAGCCCGCGGAAGATCGTCCTGCCGTCGTGCTCGATCGTGGTCGTCTTGCCGTGAACGGGCTCGTGCTGGATCACCCGCCCACCCCAAGCCTGCACGAGCGCCTGGTGGCCGAGGCACACGCCCAAGGTCGGAATCTTCGCCGCCGGGAAGCGCCGCACGGCCTCGAGCGAGATGCCCGCCTCGTTCGGCGTGCACGGCCCGGGCGAGACGATCACCCGGTCGTAGCCGCGCACGAGCAGGTCGTCGACCGCGGCATGGTCGTTCCGGACCACCTCGACGTCGGCTCCGAGTTCTCCCAGGTACTGGACCAGGTTGTAGGTGAAGCTGTCGTAGTTGTCGAGGACGAGGACCCGCATCGATTCGAACGGTAACGAGCGCGCCGCCGCGAGCCTCCGCTCAGGCGAACTCCGGCGACGTCCAACCGGGCATCACCTCGGGCAGGCCGTCGCTTACCCTGTCGGGGAACCGGGCGGGGCGCTTCTCGAGGAACGACGTGATTCCCTCGGCCGCGTCGGCCGACCTGCCGCGGTAGTACATCCCGCGGGAGTCGGCCCGATGGGCGACCATCGGGTGCTCGGCGCCGAGCATTCGCCACATCATCTGCCGCGCGAGCGCGACCGACACCGGCGCCGCGTTGTCGGCGATCTCCCGGGCGAGCGCGCCGGCCGCGTCGAGCAGCTCGCCGGCCGGGTGGACGCTGCGCACGAGCCCTCCCTCGAGCGCCTCCTGTGCTCCGAACACACGGCCGGTGGCGACCCACTCCATCGCCCGACTGATCCCGACCACCCGGGGCAGGAACCAGCTCGAGCACGCCTCGGGCACGATCCCGCGGCGGGCGAACACGAACCCGATGCGCGCGTCCCCGAGGCGAGCCGCACGTCCATCGGCAGCGTCATCGTGGCGCCGATTCCGACCGCCGGACCGTTGATCGCGGCGATCACCGGCTTCGTCTGACTCGAAGATCCGGAGCGTGAGCCGCCCGCCGCCGTCGCGCGGGATCGAGGCCGGGTCGTCGTGCTCACGATTGGGATTGTCGGCGGCGCCTGACGGCGGCGCCTCAGTCGCGAACGTCTCGCTGCCGCTCCCGAGGTCGGCGCCGGCGCAGAACCCCCGGCCGGCGCCGGTGACGATCACCGCGCGGACCTCGTCGTCTGCATCGGCCTGGTCGAACGCCGCGTGGAGCTCGGACGCCATGGTCGCGGTGAACGCGTTCAGACGCTCGGGACGGTTCAGCGTGACCGTGAACACGTGGTCGGCGAGCTCGGTGGTTATCTGCTCGAACTCCATGAGTGACGCTCCTATCGGACTCGCTATGGCCACTCGGGCTGTCCGGCCGCGAGTGCGATCGCCTGCAGCACCGCGCGGGCCTTCGCCTCGGACTCGCGGTACTCGAACTCGGGCTTGGCGTCGGCGACGGTCCCGCCGCCGGCCTGCACGTGCGCGAGGCCGTCCTTGACGCACGACGGTGCGGATGTGGATGCACGTGTCGAGGTCGCCGGTGTAGCTGGCGTATCCGATCGCGCCGCCGTAGCCGCCGCGCTTGACCGGCTCGAGCTCGTCGATGATCTGCATCGCCCGCACCTTGGGCGCCCCGGACAGCGTGCCCGCGGGCAGCACCGAGCGGAGCGCTTCGAGCGCGCCCACGCCCTCGCGCAGCTCACCGACGACGCTCGAGACGATGTGCATCACATGGCTGTAGTTCTCGACCGCCATGAAGCTCTCGACCTCGACCGATCCGTACTCGCACACGCGGCCGAGGTCGTTGCGGCCGAGGTCGACGAGCATCACGTGCTCGGCGCGCTCCTTCGGATCGGCCAGCAGCTCCTCGGCGATCCTGCGGTCCTCCTCGGCGGTGGCGCCGCGGGGGCGCGTTCCGGCGATCGGGCGCGTCGACACGCGCCTGCCGGCGACCGTGATCAGCGGCTCGGGGCTCGCGCCGGCGATCTCGAAGTCGCCGAAGTCCAGGAAGTACATGTACGGGCTCGGGTTGACCGCGCGCAGGCCCCGGTAGATCGAGAACGCCTCGACCGGCACGGGTCCCGACCAGCGCTGCGACGGGACCACCTGGAACGCGTCCCCGGCGTAGATGTACTCGATGATGCGGGCGACGTTCGCCTCGAACTGCTCGCGGGTCATGTTCGCCTGCAGATCGGCGATCGCGCGATCGCGCGCCGGGGGCCGCGGCGGGCGCGGGACCGGGCCGGCGAGCCGCCAGCGCACCTCGGCGATCGCCTGCTCCGCGCGAGCGTACGAGGCGTCGAGGTCGTCGTCGCCGTACACGTTTGCGATCACCGTGATCGTGTGCTTGAGGTGATCGAACGCAACCAGCGCGTCGGTCAGCATCAGCGCCAGGTCGGGAAGCCCGACCGGGTCCGGCTTCGGCGGCCCGAGCGGCTCGACCGTGCGGACGAGGTCGTAGGCGAACAGCCCGACGGCGCCACCGGCGAACGGCGGGAGGTCCGGCAGCGGAGCCACGCGCAGGCGGCGGAGCTCGGCGCCGGCGAGCGCGTACGGGTCGCCCTCGTCGCCGAGCGACCAGCGCAGCACCGTGCGCGGGCGGAAGCCGATGAACGAGTAGCGCCCCACGCGCCCCTGGTCGGCCGACTCGAGCAGGAACGACGGCTCGCGGTCGCGCAGCTTCAGAAACGCGGACACCGGCGTCTCGCAGTCGTCGATGAACGTCTCCCTGATCGGGATCAGGTTGTAGTCGCGCGCAAGCGCGCGGGTCTGCAGCCAGCGTGGGCGTGACGCCGGCGTGGCTCGTGTCAGGACTTGCGACGGCCATCGAGCACCCGCTCGGCATCCGCTAGCGTCAGCCCGCGTCCGCGGAGCAGGACCGCGAGGTGGTAGATGACGTCGGCGGCTTCCTCGGCGACGCGCTCGTCGGACTCCTCGCGAGCCGCCCGAACCACCTCCTCGGCCTCCTCCTGCACCTTCGCCCCGGCGAGGTCCGGGTCGGCCAGCAGCGTCGACGTGTACGAGCCCTCGGGCCGCGCGGCAGCCCGTTCGGCGATCGTGCGCTCGAGGGTCGGGAGCGTCTCGTGAGGCGCCCCCGGGGTCAGCTCCCCGCGGTGAAAGCAGGACCGCTCGCCGGTGTGGCACGCCGGACCGGCGGGCTGCACGAGCGCGAGCAGCGCGTCGGCGTCGCAGTCGTACCGGATCGACTTCAGGCTGAGCGTGTTGCCGGAGGTCTCGCCCTTGTGCCACAGCTCCTGCCGCGACCGGCTGAAGAAGTGGACCTCGCCGGTCTCCCGGGTGAGCCGGAGCGACTCGGCGTTCATGTACGCGAGCGTCAGGACCTCGCCCGTGTCGCCAGTCCTGCACGATGCACGGCACGAGGCCGCGCTCGTCGAATGCGATCTCCGAGTCCTCCACGGGGTGGAGGATTCTAGGTGGTGCTCGCACCTGCCCGCCAACCCTACTTGCCGCGTGAGGCAAGCAGGGTCGGCGGGAACTCACTTACTAGGCGGCCTGCTCCAGGTACTCGGGCTCGATCTCGGCCTCGGCCAGCGTGGCGGGCTCCGACATCGCCTCGAGCTCCCGGTTCGGGCCGCAGGAAGACCAGGCCGATCGCGATCGCGGCCAGCACCAGCCCCGCGGCGATCGTGAACGCGAGGTGATAGCCGTCGGTCAACGCGTCGGCGCTCGATGCGCCTTGCGTGCAGCAGCGAGCCCGTTCGGGTCGTGGACAGGGTCGCGAGCACCGCCAGCCCGAGCGCGCCACCGACCTGCTGGGTCGTGTTCACGAGCCCGAGGCGCAGGCCGGAGTCCTCGGGCGTGGCTCCCGACATCGCGAGCGTCATCAGCGCCGGGAACACCAGCCCCGCGCCGACCCCGAGCAGCAGCATCGCGGGTAGCAGGTTCGTCAGGTAGGCGGCGTTCGCGGGCGCGCTCCGGAACACCAGCAGCCCCGCAGCGACGAGGGCCAGGCCGCCGATCAGCGTCGGCTTGGCGCCGAACCGCATCATCAGCCGCGCGGCCGCACCGCAGCGACAGCGCGGCGATTCCGAGCGCCACCGGCAGGAACGCCAGGCCGACCTCGATCGCGTCGTAGCGCAGCACGCGCTGGAGGTACAGCGCGCCCAGGAAGAACATCCCGAAGATGCCGGCGACCATCAGCATCTGCATGAGGTTCGCGACCGTGACCGTCCGCGAGCGGAACACGCGCAGCGGGATCAGCGGATTCGACGGCGGTGGCCTGGCGGACGACGAACGCCGCCAGAAGCGCCAGCCGCGAGGCCGCCGAAGCCGAGTGTGTGCGCGCTCCCCCAGCCGTAGTTGCTCGGCCTCGACGATCGTGTAGACGGCGAGCATCAGGGACGCGACCAGCATCACCGCACCCGGTGCGTCCGCGCCCCGCTCCAGGCCGATTCCGCGGTCGTCCGGGCAGCAGTCGGGTGGCGAACACGCCGGTCGCGATCCCGATCGGGAGGTTCACGAAGAAGATCCAGTGCCAGTTGATCGCCTGCGTGAGTACTCCGCCGGCCAGCAGGCCGATCGCCCCGCCGGCTGCGGCCACGAAGCTGTACACGCCGATCGCCTTCGCCTGATCGGAAGGCCTCGGGAACATCGTCACGATCATCCCCAGGATCACGGCGGAAGTCATCGCCCCGCCGACGCCCTGGATGAACCGGGCGCCGATCAGCAGCGACTGGCTGTCGGCCAAGCCGCAGGCCAGCGACGCGGTCGTGAACACGGTCAGCCCGGCGAGGAAGATCCGTCGGCGTCCGATCAGATCGCCAAGGCGGCCGACCAGCAGGAGCAGCCCGCCGAACGCGATCAGATACGCGTTGACGACCCACGCGAGCGCCGACTGGGAGAACCCAAGGTCGGTCTGGATCGACGGCAGCGCCACGTTCACGATCGTCTGGTCGAGGATGATCATCAGGAAGCCCGCGCACAGAACGACGAGCGCGATCCAGCGCCGGCGGTCGGTGTCGGCGTCTAAGGCAGTGTCAAACGTCTCGTGCATCAGTCCTCGTCTCCTCAAGATCGGTGCGTTCAAGATAGAACCGTAGCAGATCATCTTGCAGTAGACGATCTACAACGGATCAACCGAGTATGCGCTGAGACCCGGCTCGGCACATCGGCAGTTCGCGCCGGATGCGCAGCCGCGACCCCTTACCCCCGAGTGGCAGGGGCCTTACCGATGCGAGGGCGTGTCAGCTGCGCCGGCGCACCGGGTGCGCGCACGCCGCCGGCTCGGCCAGACGGCCGCACACGAGCGTGCCGAGAGCGTGCAGAAAGACCCGCCGCTCGCCCGGCTCCAGCACGCTCAGGACATCGTTCCGGACTTGGTCGAGGACCTTGTCGGCCTCGCGAACGAGCTCCTCCCCCGCGCCGGTCACGACGATCACGCGCGCCCGCCGGTCGGTGCTCGACGGTCGCCGCTCGGCGAGGCCGGCGCGCTCGAGCTCGTCGACGGTCACGACCATCGTGGTCTTGTCGAGCCCCACGATCTTGGCGATCTCGGTCTGGGTGAGCTCGCCGGTCATCGCCGTGAACAGCACCGAGTGCTCACGCGGCGATATCCCGAGCTCCTCGAGCGCGGCTGTGAACTCGGTCGTCAGCCCATGGCTGGCCCGCGAGAGCAGCCAGCACAGGTCGGACGCCAGTGGCGCCGGCGCTCGGGCTGCTTCTAAAGCGTTTGTGGCCATACCCACAAGGATAGTCCGCTCGACAGAAGTTCTCGCAGCAGACGATCTCCCGGCGTCGGCCTACTCGATCCCGAGCCGGTCGAGCATCCTCTCGTCGGCTCGCCAGTGCCGGCGGACACGAACCTTCAAATCGAGGTGGACGCGCGTGCCGAGCTCTCGCTCGATCGACGCGCCGCGACGCCACCCCGATCGACTTCACCATCTGACCGCCGGCGCCGATCAGGATCCGCTTCTGCGACTCGGTCTCGACCAGGATCACGGCCTCGATCCGGATCAGATCGCCGTGCGCGCTGTGCGCGTCCTCCATCGACTCGATCGCAACCTCGACCGAGTGCGGAACCTCCTCGCGCGTGCGCGCGAGCACCTGCTCGCGCACGAGCTCGGCGAGCACCACTCCCTGCGTCTGGTCGGAGCGCTGCTCGGGCTCGAAGTAGAACGGCCCCGCGGGCAGGAGCGAAACCAGGTGATCGACGAGCGCACCGACCCCCGAGCCCGTTGACCGCCGAGACCGGGAAGACGTCCTCGCGCGATGTCGAGATCGGCCGCGGCCTGCAGCGCTGCGGCGGTCGCGGCCCGGTCGGCGCGGTCGATCTTGTTGACTGCGATCACGACCGGAACCCGGGACGCCCCGAGCAGCCTCGCGATGAACCGGTCGCCGGGGCCGACGCCCTCCTGCGCGTTGATCACGAACAGGCAGCCGTCGGCGTCCTCGAGCTCGTGCTCGACCCGCCGCTGCATCCGTTCGGTGAGCGCATCCCGCGGGCGCTGGACGCCGGGGAGATCGACCAGCACGAGCTGCCAGCCCGGGCCGCTGGCGACGCCGCGGATCGCGCGGCGGGTCGTCTGCGGCTTGTCCGAGACGATCGCGACCTTCGCGCCGACGACCGCGTTGGCGAGCGTCGACTTGCCGACGTTGGGACGCCCGGCGAGCGCGACGAAGCCCGAGCGCGTCGGCGCGCTCACCGCGCCCAGCGCAGCAGCTCGGCCTGGAGGGCGAGCATCTCGCCGTCGTCGGTCTCGTGATCCATTCCGGTCAGGTGCAGCGCGCCGTGTATGACCGCCTCGCGCAGATCCGCCGTGTGCTCGGGGCAGATCACGATGTCGCCGAGCTCGCGGGGCCCGGCGCTGGTCGCCGTCCTCGTCGACGCCGAACGACAGCACGTCGGTCGGCTCGTCGAGCCGGCGATGCTCGCGGTTGAGCTCGCGGATCCGCTCGGAATCGACGAACTCGATCGCCACATGGCCGTCCTCGATTCCCGCCGAGGAGATCGCGAGCGCGCACAAGCCCTTCGAGCTCGCTCGCCGTGGGAAACCGGAGCTCGTCCGCAGCCGGGACGTCGACCGCGATCCCCTCGATCCCGATGACCTCGATCTCGAGCACCGCGCCGCCGCGCCTAAGCCCTCGGGGTGGCCGCGCGCGGACGCAGCTCCGGCGCCGCGCGCTGCGAGTGCTCGCTGTAGGCGGCGACGATCCGCCGCACCAGCTTGTGGCGGACGACGTCCTCCTCGCCGAAGCGAACGAACTCGATCCCCTCGACGTCCTTGAGGACGTCGGCGACCACCACGAGGCCCGAGTCCTGCTCGCGCGGAAGGTCGATCTGGGTGATGTCGCCGGTGACCACCATCTTCGAGTTGAACCCAAGGCGGGTCAGGAACATCTTCATCTGCTCGGGGCTGGTGTTCTGAGCCTCGTCGAGGATGATGAAGCTGTCGTTGAGCGTCCGGCCGCGCATGAACGCGAGCGGCGCCACCTCGATCACGCCGCGCTCGAGATGCTGCGAGACCCGCTCGGGCTCGAGCATGTCGTGGAGCGCGTCGAACAGCGGCCGCAGGTACGGGTCGACCTTGGCCATCAGGTCGCCGGGCAGGAACCCGAGCCGCTCGCCGGCCTCGACCGCGGGCCGGGTGAGGATGATCCGGTTGACCTCGCGCCGGCTCAGCGCGGCGGCCGCGAGCGCCACCGCGAGGAACGTCTTGCCGGTTCCGGCCGGACCGATCCCGAACGTGATCGTGTTGTTCCGGATCGAGTCGACGTAGCGCTTCTGGTTGACGGTCTTCGGCGAGACCTTGGTCGCCCGGTGGCGCCAGACGACGTCCTCGAGGATCGCGCCGGGCGACTCGTGCGCGTCGAGCGCGCGGGTGACCGCCTCGATCGTCCCGGGCGCGATCTCGTGGCCCTGCACGATCAGCTCCGACAGCTCGTGCACGACCGCTGCGGCGGCGTCGACCGCCTCGTCATCGCCGTCGAGCGTGAGCACGTTGCCGCGCAGGAACACGTCGCAGTCCAGATGTCCCTCGAGCGCCCGCAGGACGGCGTCCTTGCTGCCGGCCAGCTCGGCGGCGATCGCGTTCTCGAGCTCGACCTGCTTACGCACCCACCCTGCCCGTGTCTACGCACTCAAGAGCCTCCCGGACGCGCGCCGACGCGCGCTTGCCGTCGGCGCGCCCGCCGGCCTTGGCCATCACGGCCTTCATCACCTGCCCCATGTCCTTGGGGTCGCTCGCGCCGGTCTCGGCGATCGCGGCCTGGACGATCGCGTCGAGCTCGGCGTCGTCGAGCTCCGCGGGCAGGTAGCCCTCGATGATCCTCGCCTCGGCCTCCTCCCGCTCGGCGAGCTCGGGCCGGCCGCCGTCGCGGAACTGCTCGGCCGCCTCGAGGCGGCGCTTGCGCTCGCGGCGCAAGCACCGCGAGCTCATCGGTGTCCGCCGTCCTTCGCGCCTTCTGCAGCTCGGACAGCACCAGCCGCAGCGCGCCGACGCGTTGTCTTCTCGCCGGCCTTCATCGCGCTGGTCATGTCGCTGCGAACCTGATCGATGAAGCTCACACCCTCAGGATAGCCCTGGGGACCCCGCGTATCCGCACGCGTATCCCGTCCGCGTGGAGCTCCAGGCATGTCGACGTCGATCATCTCACCCCGCGCGGCGGCGCCGGCCGGGAGGTAGCAGCGGGTGTAGTCGGCCGTGTAGCCGGAGCACTGCGTGTCGGCGACCTTGTCGACCAGCACCCGCTCGCGGGCCGCCGAGCTTGGCGGCGCGATGGTGGCGCGAGCGGACCTCGGAGCGGCCGCGGAGCTCGCGCGAGCGGCGCTTCTTCTCCTCGGGCGGGACGCGGTCGCCGAGGGCCTCGGCCACCGTGCCGGGCCGCGGCGAGTACGAGAACGTGTGGACCCTGGTGATGCCGGCGGCGTCGACGGCGTTCAGCGTTCGCTCGAAGGCGTCCTCGGTCTCGGTCGGGAAGCCGACGATCACGTCGGTCGTGAGGTTCACGTGCGGCACCGCGGCGCGTAGCGCGCTCGACGATCTCGAGGTACTCGCCGGCGGTGTAGTGGCGACCCATCGCGCGCAGCACGTCGTCGTCGCCGGACTGCATCGGGACGTGCAGGTGCGGGCACACCTTCGGCTCGGTCGCGAGCGCCTCGAGCAGCGAGTCCTTGACGTGGATCACCTCGACGCTCGAGAGCCGCACCCGCTCGACGCCGGGTACCCGCGCGACCTCGATCATCAGCTCGCCGAGCTCGAGCCCTCGCTCGGGGTCGCGGTAGTCGCCGACGCTGATCCCGGTCAGCACCATCTCGGGCTGGCCCTGGCTCGACCCGCCGGCGAGCCTCCTCGAGCACCGCGCTCGGCCGGGCGGGAGCGCGCATCGCCCCGGACCGTCGGGATGATGCAGTACGCGCAGTGGCAGTCGCAGCCGTCCTGGACCTTGATGAAGCCGCGCGTGCCGGCGCGGCCTGCGCCGGCGCGCTGGCGGGCGAGGACGTCGTGCTCCAGATCGGCGCACGCGCCCAGCGCCCGCCGCCATCTGCCCCGGCCACCTCCTCGGCCGTGCCGACGAACGAGCTCGACGCGCTCGTCGATCTCGCCGGAACTGCGCCGCGTTCAGGTTGACCGCGCAGCCGCGACACGAGCACCTCGCTCGGCCGTCCTCAGCGAGCGCCGGACCGACTGGCGCGACTTCGCCTCGGCCTCGCTCGTGATGCAGCACGTGTTGATCACGTGCAGCTCCGCCTCGTCCTCGGGCGCCTCGCGTGCCCGGCGGCGAGCAGCGCCCGCCGGGCGATCATCGCGTCAGCCTGCGAGACCTTGCAGCCGAGGAACTTGACGGCGAACGACGCCACGGTGGCCGCACGTTAGCGCGGCCACCGTGGACGCCTTGCGTTCAGTTGAGTCGCACGCCCGCGGCCGGCGGAATGTCGTGCTCCTCGTGCGCGGCTTCGTGCCGCGGTGTCCTCGAGCCGGCGCGCGGAGCGAGGAGAAAGGACTCACGCGCAAATCCAGCCCGAGGCTTTGGCCGCGGCACCACCACGTCGAGGAGCAGGCCACCGAGCGTCACGCCGATCGCGAGCGGATTGGGCAACTGGGCTTCACCTCCTTTTCAAGATTGCTTCGTTCGAGATCGCAACGTCGCGGACAAGGATGCGCCAGCGCGGCGCCGGCGGCATCGGCCCGGTGGACAAGATCTGGCGCGGCGCCGGTTGTCCACGGTGGCGCGTGTGCATGGTGCGGCGCGGCCGCGCGGTCACGCGGCGCGGCGTCAGCGCCGGAGTGCGAGCAGCAGCGCCGCCCACTCGCCGGACTCACGACGCGCCGCCTCGACCAGGCCCAACGCCGGCGAACGCGCCGGCTCACCTCGTCCGCCTCGCCGACCAGCAGGCCGCTCGCGATCACGCGTCTCCGGCAGCTCCGGGACGCGTGCCGCCGCCAGCCGCTCCGCCCACGCCAGCAGCAGCGGCCGCAGCAGGTTCGCCGCCACCGTCGGCGCGGACGCCACCGGGTCGACCCGCAGATCGTGCCGGCGCACCTCGATCGACACGCCGTTCACGCGCGCGTTGTCGAGCGTCGCCTCCACGCTCGGCGGGTCGTAGTCGAGCGCCACCACCGGATCCCACCCGAGCCGCGCCGCCGCGATCGCCAGCACGCCCGACCCGCAACCGAGGTCGAGGAACGGCCCGCCGGCGCCGGCAGCGCCAAGCATCAACTCCAGGCACAGCCGCGTGGTCGCGTGGGCGCCGGTCCCGAACGCCTGCGCCGGGTCGATCACCAACTCCACCTCGGCTCCCGACCGGCGCCTCCCAAGGCGGCCGGACCGACAGCCGGCCGTCGAGCACGAGCGGCTTGTGGAACTCGCGCCACCGCTCAGTCCCAATCGTCCGCGACCTCGGAGGTCCGGACCTCGACCAGCGCGTCGCCCGCGGCGGCGGTCAGGTCCGGCAGCGCCGGCAACTCGCCCGGCGCCCCGTACACCGCGTACTCGACCACCCCGGCAGCCGATCGACACCTCCTCGACTCCGCTCGGGGCCAGCTCGAGCAGCTCGGCGAGCACGATCTCGGCCTGCTCGCGCCGGACGCGAACCGCCAGACGGAGCATCCGGGAGCCAGTAGCCGCCGAAGGCCCGCTTGAGCTTGCCGAACACGCCCTCGTCGCTGCGGAGGTTGTGCTCGGTCATCGAGTCGGCCAGCTGCTGGACGAGCTCGCGCTGCTCCTTGCTCAGGTGGCGCGGGATCACCACGTTGACGAGCACGCGCAGGTTGCCGCTGTGGCGTCCACGCAGCGACGGCATGCCGGCGCCGCGGACGATCAAGCGTCTCGTGCGGCTGCGTGCCCGGCCGGGATCTCGAGCTCGACGCTCCCCGTCGACCGTGTCGACCTGGACGGTCGTGCCGAGCGCCGCCAGCGGCGCGGCGACGTCGACCGCGGTCACGAGGTCGTCGCCGTCGCGCACGAACCGCGAGTCCTCGCGAACGTGGATCAGCACGTACAGGTCTCCGGGCGGTCCGCCGCGCTCGCCGGCGTGGCCGCGCCCGGCGATCCGGATGCGCTGGCCGTCGGCGATCCCGGCCGGGACGTCGACCTTCACCTGTGGCCGCTCGACCTTCCGGCCCCGGCCCCGGCACACCTTGCACGGATCGCGCGCGACGCGCCCGTCGCCGTGGCAGACGTCGCAGGCGGTGGTGCGCATCACCTGGCCGAACGGGGTCCGCGTCACCGCGCTGAGCTGCCCGCGGCCCTGGCAGCGCGGGCACGTCTCGATCGGCGTGCCGGGCTCGGCGCCGTTGCCGCGGCAGTGCTCGCACACCTCCACCGCCTCGTAGCTGCACCTCGACCTTGGTGCCGCTCGCTGCCTCGACGAGGTCGATCTCGGCCGTCACCGCCACGTCGCCGCCCTGGGTCGGGCCGGTGGCGCGGCCGCCGCCCATGCCGAACAGGTCGCCGAACGCGCCCCCGCCGCCGAAGAACGCCTCGAAGATGTCCGCCACCGAGCCGGCGTCGAAGTTCGGCGCGTACCCGCCGCTGCGAAGGCCCTCGCGACCGTACCGGTCGTACGTCGCGCGCCGCTTGGAGTCAGACAGGACCTCGTACGCCTCGGCGGCCTCCTTGAACTTCTCCTCGGCGTCGGGATCGTGGCGGTTGACGTCCGGGTGCAGCTCGCGGGCGAGCTTGCGGAACGCGCTCTTGATCGTCGCCTCGTCGGCGTCGCGCGCGACGCCGAGCACCTCGTAGTAGTCGCGGGTGCTGCTCATCGCTCGTCGTACACCTCCGCGATGAAGCTCGAGAGCTGCGCGGCGGCGTCCCGGACCGCCTTGATCGCGTAGCCGTAGTCCATCCGCAGCGGCCCGATCACCGACACGGTCCCGAGCCGGCGCTGCGGCAGGCCGTAGCCGGCGGCCACCAGCGCGAGCGAGCGGAGCGCGGGCACGCCGCTCTCGGCCCCGATCCGGACGAGCACGTCACGCTCGGTCAGGGCCGCATGCAGCACGCCGAGCAACGTGACACGGCGCTCGAGCATGTCCATCAACGCGTTCAGCTCGGACACCTCGCCGAGGCGGTCGTCGCGCAACAGGCGCGACGTCCCCTCGACGTACAGCGAGTCGTGCGCGCCGACCTCGAGGTCGGTGAACACGGGCGCGAGCGCATCCAGGAAGTCCGACTCCGAGCGCGACAGCGACGGGTCGTGGAGGCGCTTCTGCAGGATCCGGGCGCCGAGCCCGAGGCCGACGAGCCGCTCGTTCAGGTAGCTCGCGGCCCAGTCGGCCAGGCCGGAATCGACCGGCCTCGCGAACGTGAACAGACGCTTGGTGACGCCGCCGGTCGAGGTGATCACGACGACCATCAGGACCTGGGGCTGGAGCAGCAGGACCTCGACGTGGCGGATCGTCGAGGTCTCGATCGGCGGCGCGGTGACGATCGCGAGCAGGTTCGTGACCTGCGACAGCGTCTCGGTCGTGACCCGCATCGCCTCGTCGAGCTCGCGGCGGACGAGCGACAGCGACAGCCGCGGCTTCATGTCCTGCGCCGGCAGCAGCCGGTCGACGAAGTAGCGGTAGCCGGCCTCGGTCGGCACCCGGCCGGCCGACGTGTGCGGGTGCGCGAGCAGCCCGAGCTCCTCGAGGCTCGCGAGCTCGGTGCGGATCGTCGACGGGCCCCATTGCACGTCGACGGACAGGACCTTCGAGCCGACGGGGACCCCGCCCTCGAGGTACTCCTCGACGACCTTGCGCAGCACGAGCTCCTGGCGTGAAGTGAGCATCAGCCCCTGATTGTAGGTCGAGCCCGTGCGGGTCCCCGACGGCTAGGGCGGCCGGGATCTTCGGTCAGTCGACTGAGATTTCCGCGACCGCGTTGCGGATGATCCGATGGCCGGACTGCTCGGCCTGCGAGTCGACGACGGCGACCCCGCCGGTCACCTCGCGCACGGTGCCCGATACGACGATCTCCTCGCCGATCCGCCCCATCCCGCGGAACTGCACCGACAGCCGCTTCAGCCGCTCCGGGCCTCCGGCGGCATCCGTGTGGGCACGGGCGACCTGCGCCATCGTGTACAGGCCGTGGAGGATGCGGCCGGGCAGTCCGACCGACTTCGCGAACTCCTCGTCGATGTGGATCGGGTTGAAGTCGCCGGAAGCTCCGGCGTAGCGGACGGTCACGAACGGGTCGGGCGTGACCTTGAGCTCAACCGTGTCGCCCTGGTTCAGTCTCATGCGCCCGCCCCCCTCACGATCTGACGCCAGATGCCCGTGCAAACGGTCTCGCCACGCTCGTTGCTCGATTCGGTCACGAGCTCGTAGAAACCCATCCCCTGGCGCTCGGAGATGTCCCTGACCGTGACCGTGGTGTCGATCTCGTCGCCCGCGACGACGATCGGGCCCCACTCGAACTCCTGACCGGCGTGGAGCATGTTCGGGAAGTCGATCCCGAGCTCGGGGTCGAACAGCGCGGGCCAGAGCGCCCGTCCGGCGTACACGACCGCGAACATCGGCGGCGCGACGACGTCGGCGTGTCCCGCGGCCCGGGCCGCGTCGACATCGAGGTACAGGGGGTTGGTCTCCCCCACGGCCGACGCGTACTCGCGGATCTTCTCACGGCCGACCGCGTACGTGGTCGCCGGATACTTCTTGCCGATCGCGTCGGTGTTGACGGGCACGGCGCCGGAGTCTAATTGGGACTCAAATGATCACGGGCTGCGGAACTTGCGGCGCGTGCTGCTCTGAGCCGCCGGGCGTCACTCCCCCGGGATCTCAGCGCCGACGGGCGCTCCGCGGCGCTGGTACTCGTCGTACAGCTCTCGCCAATCGGAGCTCGCGCCGGTGACCGCCGGCCCGTCCTCACCGGACACGAAGCGCTCGAGGCGATCCAGGCACACGTGCCAGCCCGCCGCGTCGCGGGCCGCCTTGTCCTCGCGCGCCGAGTACCACCATCATGCGCAGAACGCATTCCTCGTCCCCATCGACCGGCTCGAGCTCGAATCGCAGGTGGTCCTCGCCCCAAGTAAACGCCAGCAGCCGCGGCGGATCGAAGTCGGTGACGCGTCCGGTCATGGTCGAAGGGGCATCGAGCGGCATGTCCTCGAACTCGAAGCTGATCTCCGCGCCCGCGCTCAGCTCATCGACCACCACCTTCGACGGGAACCAGTGCTCGAGCTCGTCCGGCTCGGCGATCGCCCGCCAGACACGCTCGACCGGATGCGACAGCCGCCGTTCGAAGCTGAGCGTGGGCCGCTCGTCGATCGTGGCGTAGCTGGCGTACATGGTCAATTCTCCTCGTTCGGGGTTGCGGTTCGGTCCAGGTGCCATTCGAGCGCGTCGAGGCTTCGCTCCCACACCTGCCGGTAGGGCTCGAGCCAGGCGTCGAGCTCGGCGAGCGGGCGGAGGTCGAGCGCGTAGATGCGCTGCTGGCCCTCGGTGCGCGAGACCACCAGGCCCGCGCTCCGGAGCACTCGCAGGTGCTTCGACGTACCCGGCTGGGTCAAGCCGGTGCACTCCACCAGCTCCCCGACTGCCCGGGGCGACTCGCGCAGGAGCTCGAGCATCGCGCGGCGGTTCGGATCGGCGAGAGCGGACCAGGCGGACGGCACGCACGAGATATAACCACTTGGATATATGCCTGTCAAGGCATGTAAGCACGACCAAGCTGTCTGCCGGCGTCACCGGTGAGGGTTCTCCGACCGGTCCTTGTGACGAGGTCCCGGGCACGGTAGCCTCGTCTACGACACACGGGGACACTCAGTCGGCAAACAGGAGCAATACGAGATGGCAAGGCGAGCGACCCTGAGAGCATCAGACGCTGATCGTGAGAACGTCGCCGAGCGGCTGCGCAATGCGACCGCGGAAGGCCGGCTCCTCGCCGAGGAGCTCGAGGAGCGGCTCGAGGCCGTGTTCTCCGCGCGCACTTACGGCGAGCTGGACGCTGTCGTGGCGGATCTGCCCGGAACGCCGGCCCGCCGGCGCGAGCGCTCGCTCGCGCTCGCGATGCCGCGACCCGCGGTGATCGTCGCGCTCGTCTTCCTCCTCCCCGTGGTCGTCTCGCTGCTGATCGCCGCGATGGTCGTGATCACGACGCTGTTCACCGCGTGGGCCGTCGTGCTCGCGGTCGGCTGGTGGATGTTCGGCCAGCACCGCCGCTACGGACCCGACCGCAGGCGCTCCCTGCATCCGTACGGTCGCTGGCCAGCCGGTCGCCCCAGCGGCCCCCGGCCCCGGCCCTGGGTCTGAGCTCCGCTGAGGCGCGACCCGTACACCGTTCTCGGGGTCCGGCCGGGCGTCTCCGACGACGAGGTGCGCGCGGCGTACCGGCGCCTCGTCCAGCTCCACCATCCCGACCACAACGGCGGCTCGACCGAATCGGCTCGGCGCTTCGAGGAGGTCCAGGAGGCCTACGCTCAGATCGTGCAGGAGCGCCGGCGAAGCCCGGTCCGCCCGTCCTCCCCGCCTCCGCCGCCGAGCAGTCCCGACGTCGAGCAGCGGCTCGCGGATCTCGAGCGCGACCTGCGCGAGAAGGCGCGCGTCGCGCGCGAACGGGCCCAGCGCGCGGCCCGCGAGGCGGCATCCAGCTACAAGCGGCCGTCGGACGAGGAGCTCGGGTACGTAAAGACCGACGACAGCCTCGGCAAGATCCTCGCGGACGCCCGCAAGGAGTTCTCCGAGCGGCTCGGCGAGGTGAAGGAAGAGCCGGTCACGCACCGGGCCGCCGACCTGCTCGATGACCTCGCTGCGTGGCTCAAGCCCGACCACGGCTCGGGCGACGACCGCAAGCGCCCGTAAGCGCCCCCGATCTAGCCCTTCTCGCCGAGCTCGAGCACGGACAGGAACGCCTCCTGGGGCACCTCGATCCGACCGACCTGCTTCATCCGCTGCTTGCCGCGCTTCTGCTGCTCGAGCAGCTTGCGCTTGCGGGTGATGTCGCCGCCGTAGCACTTCGCGATCACGTCCTTGCGGTAGGCCTTGATCGTCTCGCGCGCGACGATCCGCGACCCGATCGCGGCCTGGATCGGGACGTCGTACTGCTGGCGCGGGATCGTCTTGCGCAGCCGCTCGGCCAGCGTCCGCCCCGCGTCGTAGGCCTTGCTGCGGTGCACGAGCATCGACAGCGCGTCGACCGGGTCGCCGGCGAGCAGGATGTCGAGCTTGACCAGGTCGGACTCGCGTAGCCCGATCAGGTCGTAGTCGAGCGACGCGTAGCCGCGCGTGCGCGATTTGAGCTGGTCGAAGAAGTCGAGCACGATCTCGGCCAGCGGCAGGTCGTAGTTGAGCTGAACGCGCTCGGAGGACAGGTAGTGCAGGCCGGCGTGGTCCCCGCGGCGCTCCTGACACAGCTCCATGATCTGGCCGATGAACTCCTTCGGGGTCAGGATCGACGCGCGGATGTAGGGCTCGCGGACGACCGCGACGCGCGTGGGCTCGGGCATATCGTTCGGGCTGTGGACGGGGATCGTCTCGCCGTCGGTGAGCGTGACCTCGTACTCGACGCTCGGCATCGTCGCGAGCAGCTCGAGGTCGTACTCGCGCTCGAGACGCTCGCGCACGATGTCCATGTGCAACAGCCCGAGGAAGCCGCAGCGGAAGCCGAAGCCCAGGGCATCGCTCGTCTCCGGCTCCCAGCTCAGGGCCGCGTCGTTCAGGCTGAGCTTCTCGAGCGCGTCCCGCAGATCCGGGTAGTCGTCGGAGTCGATCGGGAACAGGCCGCAGAACACCATCGGCTTGACCTCGCGGTAGCCCGGCAGCGGCTCGGTGGCCGCGCCACGCTTGGTCGTGAGCGTGTCGCCGACCCGGAGCTTCGTCACGTCCTTGATCCCGGTGATCAGGAACCCGACCTCGCCGGCGTGGAGCTCGTCCGCCGACGTCAGCTGCGGCGTGAAGAAGCCGATGTCGTCGATCTCGGCCTCGGTCCCGGCCTGCATCGCCCGGATCGCCTCGCCCTTCGTGAACGTCCCGTCGACGACCCGGATGTACGCGATCACGCCGCGATACTGGTCGAACTCCGAGTCGAAGATCAGCGCGCGGGCGGGGGCGGCGGGGTCGCCGCTCGGGGGCGGGACGCGCGCGATCAGCTCGTCGAGCACGTCGGTCACGCCCTCGCCGGTCTTGGCGCTGATCCGTCGCACGTTGTCAGCGGGTTCGCCGAGCAGCTCGGCCACCTCGTCGGCGACCCGCTCGGGCTCCGCGCCCGGAAGGTCGACCTTGTTCAGGCACGGGATCAGCTCGAGCCCCGAGTCGATCGCCAGGTACGTGTTCGCCACCGTCTGCGCCTCGACGCCCTGGCTGGCGTCGACGACGAGCAGCGCGCCCTCGCACGCGGCCAGCGACCGCGACACCTCGTAGGTGAAGTCGACGTGGCCGGGCGTGTCGATCAGGTGCAGCTGATACGTCTGACCGTCTCCGGCTTCGTAGAACACCCGCACCGCCTGGGCCTTGATCGTGATCCCGCGCTCGCGCTCGAGCTCCATCGAGTCGAGCAACTGGGCACGCATCGCGCGCGGGTCGACGGTGTGGGTGAGCTCGAGGATCCGGTCGGCCAGCGTCGACTTGCCGTGGTCGATGTGGGCGATGATCGAGAAGTTGCGGATGTGGGCCTGGTCGGCCATGGATTAGAGGGTATTGCGGCTGGGCTCCGCCCAGCGTCCGTGGGGCCGTGCGGGCCCGTCCGGACGGGCCCGCCCGGTCCCATGGATGCCGCGAAGCGGCCCCTAACCAGACGACCGCAGGCGCGTCATGATCAAGCCCTGGATCTGCCTCGCCTCGGGCACGCGCATCGTCAGCATGAGCTTCGCGTAGACGCCGCACGCGACCGCGGACGCGATCCCCACCGAGAAGATCTGCGCCGGCACCGAGCGTCCGAGCAGGTGGTCGAGCACGACCCACAGCCCGCGCGCCAGCGCCGCCATGATCACGGTCGCGACGAGGATCCGCATCGTGATCATCAGCGTCTGCCCGCCCTCGAGGTAGCCGTTGAATCCGATCCGCAGCCGCCAGAGCTGGAGGATCGTCATCACGACGTTGGCGGCGGCCGTCCCGATCACGAGGCCGGCGATGCCGAGCGGCTTGTACAGCGCGATGCTGACGATCGCGTCGACGACGATGTTGATCGCGGCGAGCTTGGTCGGGATCCACGGACGCTGGAGCGCGAAGAACGCACGGCTCAGCAACAGGTTGACGCCCGCGAACGGCAGGCTGAACGAGAACCAGAACAGCGCCGTCGAGACCAGGTCGGTGTCCGAAGCGTGGAAGTTGCCGTGCTGGTAGATGACCCGGGTGATCGGCGTCGCCAGCACGAGCATCAGCGCGGCCGACGGGATCAGCAGAAGGTTGATCTGGCGCATCCCGTTGCCGATCGTGCGGCGCATACCCGCCGGCGTCGCGCCGGGCGGCGAGGCGACTGAGCGTCGGGAACAACACGGTCGCGACCGCGACGCTGAAGATGCCCTGGGGCAGCATGTAGACCCGGAACGCGTTGTTGATCGCGCTCGGCGCGTGGCTCGAGACGAGCGAGCCGAACCCGGCGTTGAGGAAGATGTCGAGGTTGACGATCCCGATGCTGATCGTGACCGGGATGAACAGGATCAGGACCTGTTTCACGCGCGGGTCCCGCCAGTCGCACACGAACGACAACGCGGAACTCGATCTTGCGGAGCGCGATGAACATCATCAGGAACTGCACGATCGTCGCCACGAGCCACGCGATCGCGTACGCGTAGATCCGGTCGGTCGCGTTGAACTGGTGGTAGAGCCCGACCAGCCCGACCAGGATCACGAGGTTCCACACCGCCGGCGCGATCGCCGGGATCGTGAACTCGTCGTAGGACTGGAGGATCCCGACGAGCAGGCCCGTGAGGCTGAGCAGCAGCACGACCGGGAACAGCACGCGCGAGAGGCCCGCGGTCAGGCCGCTCGGGATGTGGCTGCCGGTGAACACCGGCACGACGAGTCCCGCCACCAGCGTCCAAATCACGGTGAGTCCGCCCAGCGCGATCAGAATCACCCAGAACAGCGTCGAGGCGACCCGGAACGCTTCGCGCTTGCGGCCCTTGCTCAGCAGCTCCGTGAACACCGGAACGAACGCCGCCGACAGCGCCGCCTGCGAGAAGAGGTTGCTGAACAGGTTCGGGACCTGGGAGGCGAGCGTGAACGCGGACGCCGCTGCCGAGGTCGCGAAGTACGCGGCCTGTACGACCTCGCGCGCGAGCCCCGCGATCCGCGACAGCGCGGTGGCGAACGCGAAGATCGCCGTGTTGACGGCGATGCGCCGGCGCGGCGGTGACGTTGCGCCGGGTCCCTGGGGAGGTGCGCCTGGTCCCTGGGGCTGTGACGGAGGTGCTCCGTTTCCGGAGCTCGTCTTGTCTGTGTCGATCTGAGCCAGGGCTGGCTATAGTAGGGCGCGCCGCGGCGAGCGAAGGCCGCGTGCGGAGGCGCCGCCGTCAGGCGCCGCCGACCTTCCCCAGCTAGGCGCCGCCGTCAGGCGCCGCCGACCTTTCGCAGCTCTCCTGCTCTATGGCCAACATCAAGTCACAGAAGAAGCGGATCCTGCGCGCCGAGCGCGAGCGCCTCGAGAACCGCCGCTACACCTCGAAGATCAAGACGTTCTTCCACCGGCTCGAAACGGCCGTGGCGTCGGGTGACGCGGCACAAGCGGACTCCGAGCATCGCGAGCTCGTCCAGGCGATCGACAAGGCCGTCAAGCGCGGCGCCCTGCACCGCAATTCCGGCGCGCGCAAGAAGTCGCGCGCGGCCCGGGTGCGGCGCGGCTAACGCGGCCCCGGAGCTGCAACGCCGCTTGCGAGTGCGCGCTCGGATCGCAGATCCGGGTAACTTGTGATGCCCCATGGCAGAGGTCGTCGAGCCGGCAACCACCGGAGCAAACGGCGTCGCCTTCGAGCTCGATCGGTTCGAGATGGCAGACGGAGAGCGGTTTGAGGTAGGCGGCCGCTGGTTCGGCGTGCGCGGACGCAGGTTCATGCGTCCGAGCCTGACCCTGGTCGCCGACGAGGAGCAGCGGCGCCTGCTGGCCGACCTCGAGCACAAGCCGTGGGCGGCCGAGGACGGCCAGCCGTGGGAAGCGACGTTCCCTTACGAGCCGGACGACGCCGGGTGGATCGAGGCCGAGCTGAACGTCGCGCCGGACATCACGATCACGCTTCCGCTGCCCGGGGCGACGCGACCCGGCGCCGGCGGCGCGGGTCTTCACCGGCGCCCACGGTCTCCCGTCAATCGGCGTCCTCAGCGTCCCGTCCCTCAGGCTCCGGGGGCTCCCGTCCATCGGGCGCCACCACCCCCCGCCGCGGCGAGCCGGCCGAAGGGGCCACTCCTCCCCGCCGTCCCCGCGCGCCCTCGCCCGAGCTGGTCAACGCGCGACGCGAGGCGCATCGCGCGCAGCGCGAGCTCGAGCGCAAGGAGGCCGAGATCGCAGAGCTGTCGGCCGAGCTCGAGCGCCGCGGAGCCAAGCTCGAGGAGGTCTCAGGCGCGCGCGATGCCGCCCGTTCCGCACGCGAGGAAGCCGCCGGGGAGCACGAAAGGCTCACGCGTGCCCGCGGTGAAGCGTTGAGGCTGCGGGACGAAGCTGTGGCCGAACGCGACGTGGCCTCGCATGCGCGTGAAGAGGCGCTGCGCATGCGCGACGCCGCGCTGGCGGCGCGCGACGAGGCGCTCGCTGAACGGCGCGCCGCGATCGAGTCACGTGACGTCGGTTGCGGCTCAGCTCGACGCCGCCTTGGCCGCGCGCGAGACAGCGCTCTCCGAGCGCGACGCGGCGCTCGCCGCCCGCGATGAGGTCGCCGCCGAGCGCGACGCCCTACTCGGCGATCGTGACGACGCGGTCCGAATCCGCGACGGCGCCGTCGCCGCAAACGAGCAGACCGCAGCCGAGCGCCAGGCGCTGTCGGCCACGCTCGAGCAGCTGCGCGCCGAACGCGACGAGGCCGTCGCCTCGCGAGGCGCCGCGATGGTCATGCGCAACGCGGCGAACACCCCGCCGACCTACAGGCGGGAATCCAGCCGGATCCTGCATTTCCTGCCGGCGCTCGTGGTGATCGCGGCCGCGATCGTCGTCGGGCTCGCGCTGCACATCATCTAGCGCGCGATCGCGTCGGTCGCTCGCGAGGAGCGTCCGGTCAGGTCGCGACCGCCTGGATCGCGAGGAGCGCCGCGGTGTCCTCGCCGGCGACGCCTGACCCGCCCCCGCGCGACGCCAGCTCGAGCTCGGCGAGCTGCTCGATCGTCCGCTCGAGGTTCGCCGCGCCGGCGCGGCGGGCGTCGGCGATCAGCCGGTCGGCAGCGCGCGAGGGCATCCGCAGCCGGCGCTTGACCTGCGCCGCCGGATTCGCCGGCCTCTAGCGCGACCGCGACCTCGTGCGCGGTCCGGACCCGCTGGCTCATCCAGTACAGGAGACCCGGCAGACGCTCGCCCTGCGAGCGCAGCGTGAGATAGACGCGCGTGGCCGCGGCCGCGTCACCGCTGAGGATCGCGTCGGCGAGCGACCATGCCTTGTGCTCGGCCGACGGCGCGGTCAGTTCGTCGACCATCTCCGCGTCCACGCGGGCGCCCTGACCCGCGTACAGGGCCAGCTTCTCGAGCTCGCGCAGCAGCCGCTGCTGCCGATCGCCGACGTGGGCGATGAGCGCCCGGGCCGTGTCCGGTTCGATCTGCAGCCCGAGCTCCCGCGCCCGCGCGATCACCCACTTCGGCAGTTCCCACGGCTTGACGCCGTCCTCGGCGCTGATGTCGCCGCCAGCCTTCTTCACCGCCTCGTGAAGGCGCTTGGGCGCCTTGGTCCGGCTGTCCTCCCGCGCGAAGAACGCAACGGTCGTGTCGTCGGGGAAGGCTTTCAGCGCCGCCTCGAGCGGGTCGAACTGCTTGTCGGTCCACCGCTCGACGCCGTCGACGATGATGAACCGGCGCCCGAGCGCGAACGTCATCGCGTTCAGCGCATTCGCCACGACGTCCGGGGTGGCCGCGTCGCCCTCGAACAGCTCGATCCCCTGGGTGCCACTCTCGTCCTCGGCGAGCGCGCGCAGCCGTCTGCGGCGCTCGGCGATCCGGCCGTGGTCGTCGCCGTGGATCAGGTAGGCGGGCTTGAACGCGGGCATTGCTCTCGTCGGTCCAGTCTATGAGCCGTCTCGGCCGGCGGCCCGCTCGAGCGAGCGAGTTACCGCCTCGGTGGCGGACTTGACTCGTTCGACGCCCTCGATCTCCCAGGTGTTCAGACCGATCACGGGGACGCCGGCTCGGAGCGCAAGCGCGATCTCGGACAGAGTGCCGTAGGCGCCGCCGACCGCGATCACGGCGTCCGCGGCTCTGATCAGCAGGCCGTTGCGCAGCTCTCCGAGACCGGTCGGCAGCGCGATCTCGACCCACTCGTTCGCGCTCGCGCGGTCCGTTCCGGGCAGTAGCCCCACGGTCGTGCCGGCGGCGGCGCCGGCCCCATGGCAGGCGGCGGCCATCACCCCGCCCAGGCCGCCGCAAACCAGGATCGCGCCGCCATCCGCCAGCCCGCGGCCGATCGCCTCGGCGGCGCGCGTCTGCTCGGACGTCGCGTCGCTCGGACCGATGACCGCGACATACGGCCGGTGCGCCACCGTCGGTCAGCGAACGACGACGTTGACCAGTTTGTCCGGGACGACGACGACCTTCGCGATCTCGTGCCCGTCCAGGTGGGCCTTGACGCCGCGGGACTCGAGACACAGCCGCTCGAGTTCGTCCTTCGCCGGCCCCGGTCGGCGCGCTCGACCCGGTCGCGGACCTTGCCGTTGACCTGGCACACCAGCTGGAACGTCTCCGCCTGCAGCATGTCGGGGTCGGCGTCGGGCCACGGCTCCTCCCACACACGCCGGCCGGTGAGCATCTCGTACGCCTCGGATCCCAGATGCGGGGCGAACGGGAACACCAGCGACGCCGCGGTCGCGGTCGCGAACCGCCGCGCCCTGCGGGTCGGCCTCGGGGTAGCGGTAGATCTCGTTGAGCAGCTCGATGATCGCCGACAGCGCGGTGTTGAACGCCCAGCGATCCGCCGTGTCGCGCGTGACCTTGTCGATCGCCCAGTGCGCCTTGCGGACGATCGTGAGTCCGTCCTCGTCCGGATCCGCCGGCTGGTCGGCGCCCTCGGCGTCGCCCGATTCGGAGAGCTCGTCGGCCAGACGCCACAGCCGCGCCAGCAGCCGCCGGTACACGCCGTCGATCCCGGTGTCCGACCACGCGGCATCCTGGTCGGCCGGACCGATGATCAGCACGTAGCAGCGAGCGGCGTCCGCTCCGTACCGCTCGATGATCTCGCTCGGGGCGATCACGTTCCCCTTCGAGCTCGACATCTTGTTGCCGTCCGGGCCGAGGATCATCCCCTGCGTGAACAGCGGCTGGAACGGCTCCTGAACGTCCAGCAGGTCCATGTCCGCGAGCGCCTTGACGAAGAAGCGCGAGTACATCAGGTGCAGGATCGCGTGCTCGACGCCGCCGATGTACTGGTCGACCGGCATCCAGCTGCGCAGGACCGCGCGGTCCCACGCGGCCTTGTCGTTGCGTGCGTCGCAGTAGCGCAGGTAGTACCAGCTCGAGTCGACGAACGTGTCCATCGTGTCGGTCTCGCGACGCGCGTGCCCGCCGCAGTCGGGACACCGCGTGTTGACCCAGTCCTCGGCCGCCGCCAGCGGCGAGCGTCCCTTCGGCTGGTAGTCCTCGATCTCGGGCAGCTCGACCGGGAGCTGGTCCTCGGGCACGGGAATCATCCCGCACCTGTCGCAGTACAGGATCGGGATCGGGCAGCCCCAATAGCGCTGGCGCGAGACGAGCCAGTCGCGCAGCTTGTAGCTGACCGAGAAGTGGCCCTTGCCCTCGCGGTCGAGCCACTCGACGATCGCCCGCTGGCCCGCGACGGCGTTCATGCCCGAGAACTGCCCCGAGTTGATCAGCTGTTCGTTCTCGGTGTGGGAGACGAACGCCTGGCCCTCTTGCATCCCGGCCTCGGGGTCGGTGTCCGCGGGCGCCACCACCTGGCGGATCGGCAGGTCGAACGCCACCGCGAAGTCGTAGTCGCGCTGGTCGTGCGCCGGCACCGCCATGATCGCGCCCGTGCCGTACTCCATCAGCACGTAGTCCGAGACGTACATCGGGATCTGCTCGCCGGTGACCGGGTTTGTCACCGTGCGACCGAGCGGCACCCCGGTCTTCGGCTTGTCCACGTCGCCGCGCAACTCGACGGACTCCGTGATCGCGTGGTTGACGTACTCGTGGACTTGGTGCTCGTGCGCGGTGCCCGCGGCCAGCTTGAACACGTCCGGGTGCTCGGGCGCCATCACGAAGAACGTCGCGCCGAACAGCGTGTCGGGGCGGGTCGTGAACACCGGATAGTCGATCGGGTGGGCGGGATCCAAATCCTCGCACCGGAACACGACCTCGGCGCCCTCGCTGCGTCCGATCCAGTTGCGCTGCATCGCCTTCACGTGCTCGGGCCAGACGATCGTGTCGAGGTCGTCGAGCAGCCGGTCCGCGTAGTCGGTGATCCGGAAGAACCACTGCTCGAGCTGACGTATCTCGACCAGATGGCCGCACCGCTCGCACCGCCCGTCGATCACCTGCTCGTTGGCCAGCACCGTCTGGTCGTGCGGGCACCACTTGACCGCCGCGTTCTTGCGGTACGCGAGGTCGCGCTCGAACAGCTTGAGGAAGATCCACTGCGTCCAGCGGTAGTACGACGGCTCGTGCGTCCCGAGCTCCCGGCTCCAGTCGATCGAGATGCCCCACCGGTGAAACCAATGGCGGTACGCGGCGATCGACCGGTCGGTCGCCACCGCGCGGGTGGACCCCGGTCTTGATCGCGTTGTTCTCGGCGGGCAGGCCGAACGCGTCGTAGCCCATCGGGTGCAGCACGCGCCGCCCGATCCGGCGGTGGAAGTGCGCGATCGCGTCGCCGAGCGCGTAGTTCTTCAGGTGGCCGATGTGCGGCTCGCCGCTCGGGTACGGCAGCATCTCGAGCACGTAGGACTTCTCGCGACCATCGGCCCCGTGGCCGTCCTCCGTCGGCTCGTTCGAGACCTCCCACGTGCGCTCGCGCTCCCACACCTCCTGCCACTTGGGCTCGATCTGCTTGGGGTCGTAGCGTCGATCTGACACGGTAATTAGGAGGTTACTTGCGACCGGCGGTTCTGACCCTCCCGGGTCGGTTGTGCGCCCGGCTGCGACCCCCGGATGGTCCTGTGCAGGGATTCTTCAGGTCGCTCTACCATCCGGGCGTGGCTGAGAACGCGCAATCAGGCTCGGGCGAGGCGCCCCTCGGAGGCCCCAGCCCGGCCCACGCGCCGAGGGTGGTCCCCACGCGAGCGCGGGTGGTTCCCACGCGAGCGCGGGTGGTCCCAACGCAAGCGCAGGTGGTCCCCACGCGAGCGCCACGCTCGCCGCCGAGCGCGTCGCCGCGATCGTCGCGGCCGCAGAGGAGACCGCGGAGCGGATGCGCCTCGAGACCGAGGAGCGCGTCAGCGATCGGATCGCCGAGGCTCAGCGCGCGGCGGACAATCGGGTTCGGGCCGCCGAGGAGGAGGCTGAGGAGGCCGTCCGCCTCGGGCAGACCGAAGCGGCGCGGTTGCGTGCCGAGGGCAAGGCTGACGCCGAGGCAGCTACGACCGCCGCCACCAACGAGGCGCTCGGGATCGTTGCGCGGGCCGAGGAGAGCGCCGAGAAGATCGTCAGCGAGGCGCGCGAGTCCGCCGCCGCCACGCGTGCCGAGTCCGAGGAGCGCGCCCGCGGACTGCTGGAGGACGCCCGGGCGACCGCCGACGGCGTGCGCTCGGAGGGCCTCGAGCTCGTCTCGAACCTGCGCGAGATGAGCAACTCGCTGCGAGCCAACGCGGAGCGCCTGCTCGGCGACGTCCAGCGCGTCCACTCACGGCTCATGGCGCAGATCGCGCGTGTCGAACGGAGCAGCGGAGTCGCGTCCGGGGCGGCGTCTTCCTCGCGGCAGGGTCGAAGCGGCGAGCTCGGCGATTCGCTCGACGGCGACGACGGGCTCGACGTGCCGGAGTTCATCCCACCGGGCTGAGCCTGGCCAGGCGTTTCTCCTGCAATCGGACACTTTTCCGTCCGAAGCACGTGCGAACATACGTTTGTAATGAACTCAAACGTGAAGGGAGCCGTTGCCGAGCAGGCGATCGTGCTCGCCGCCACGAAGCTCGGCGTACCCGCTCTTGCTCCGCGCCTCCGAGCTTCTCGGCAGACTTCACATCTCCCTACGCCTGACGCGTTCGCGCAACGGACAGCGGGCATGCATTAACCTTGCTGACGACTTCATATTCGAAGGGGCTGTAGCTCAGTTGGCTAGAGCGCCACGCTGGCAGCGTGGAGGCCAGGGGTTCGAGTCCCCTCAGCTCCATTCGTTGTCGTCAGCCGTTCAGTTCCAGGAGGCGTGACGACTCCGCTCATCCCCGGTCCTGCTTCGCCGCCTCGAGCGCCGCGGGTGGATCCATCCCCCCGCCTTGGCGCGTCAGCTCGAGCGCGCGGTCGGCGAGCTCGGCCGCCTCCGCGCCACCGATCGACTCGTCGCGCAGCGCGAGCGCCAGCAGCACCTGACGCAGCAGCTCCGGGCTCTGGAGGTCCGGCGGCGGGCCGGCCGGGGGCAGGCCGCGCACGGATCGTGAGCAGGCTAGCCGCGTTCGCCCCGCCGCCGAACAGACGGCCGGGCTGCTTGTCCGGGATCGTCGCGACGATCGCGCCCGTGGCGGGGTTGACCAGGCTCACCTTGCTCCGCAGGCCGGCGCGCTCGAGCGCGAGGCGGTAGCCCGACAGCCGGAGGTATCCGAGCTGGGCCGCGAGCTGGATGAACGCGGAGGCCTCGCGCTCGTCCTTCAGCCGCGGCTGGTGCAGCGCGATCTGGGTGCCGGCGTCCGGGAGCGACGGGTCGGGTTCCGGCGCGACCAGCAGGAACGCGTGCGACCCGAGCCGGCCGGCGCCGACGCCTGCCGACGTCGACCAACAGCTGATAGCCGCCCAGGCCGAGCGCGCCGACGATGCCCGGCGGGAGCGGGTGCTCCGCGAGGTGCCCAGGTGCGAAGCTCACGGTCGTCCCGTCCAGAGTGGACGCCCACTAGTTGTCGAGCAGGCCGCCGATGACGTTGCCGAGCAGGCCGCCGCCCTGGCGCTGCTGGTTGCTGCCGTCGCCCTCCTGCACCGGGCGGGTGGAAGTAGGCGCTCTGCAGCCCGACCCGCCCGGGGCCGGTGAAGCGGTTGAAGACGAGGTTGCCGGCGCCGCCGCACAGGAAGCCGGTCTTGAAGCCGTAGAGCTCCTGGGCCATCTGCACCGAATGGTCGCGGTAGACCCAACCGCCGGGCTCGATGTCGATCGTCTCCCCCGGCTCGAGGTTCTTCTCGAACACGTTGCCGTAGCCGTGGATCCAGACGACGCCCTCGTGGTCGCCGGCGAAGAACTGGTCGACCCAGAAGCCACCGCCGTAGAGCATGTTCGCGAAGCCCTGGACTGCGGCTGTAGTCGTACTGGACGCCCGCCGGTGGCGGCGAGGAACTGGTGCTCGCGCACGATGATGCCGTCGCCCGCCTGGAGATGGAGCGCGACGATGTGACCGGGCGCGTCGCGGCTGAACGCGATCTCCCCGGGCGACTGGGCCTCGAGCATCAGCAGCGGCATCCCGCCGAACACGCGGCGCTTGAGTCCCTTGCCGAGCGGATGCAGGCCGATCTGGAGCTGCGGGTACTTCCACAGCAGCACGTGGTGCTCGAAGTAGACCGGCACCCGGCCGTCGAGCGCCATGTGGAGCACCGGGACCAGCTCGCCCTCGAGCCGGTATGTCACTCCGGGCGCGGTTCCCTGCGGGATCTGGGTCGGGAGGATCTGGGGTGCGGACGGCATTGGTGCTCTCCGATCGGGGACGTGATCCGGCAGCCGCAAGCCGCTGCCCTCGACTTCGCTCACGGAAGGTACCGCGAACTCGCCCCGCGCGCCCACGCTCAGCGGCGATAATCGCACCCCACATGGCGTCGATCTACGTCACCGGCCATCGCAACCCGGACGCGGACTCGATCGCGGCCGCGATCGGCTACGCCGAGCTCCAGGGACGCCTCGACACGCACAACGCCTACGTGCCGGTGCGGCTCGGCGAGTGCAACGCCCAGACGCGCTGGCTGCTCGAGCGCAGCGGCGCGCGCCCAGCCGCAGTTCCTGCCGCACGTGATGGTCCGCGCCGTGCGACGTGATGCAGCTCGGAGCTTCCCGATCGCGGGCGTGGCGGCGCCGATCCGCGAGGCCGGCCTCGAGATGGCCCGCGCCGGACTCGAGCTCGTGCCGATCGTCGACGACGACGGCGCGCTCGCCGGCGTCATGACCGAGCGCGCGCTGGCGCGCCGCTACATCCGCGAGACCCGCGAGACCTCGACCCTGCAGGACGCGCCGACCCGGGTCAGCGCGATCGTCGAGGTGCTCGACGGCAAGCTCCTCGCGGGCGAGGACAGGGCGCTCTCCGGACGCGTCTGGGTGCAGGCGATGGACCCCACCCGCACGCGGGATCTCCGACGGCGACGTCGTCGTGGTCGGCAACCGCGCCGACGCCCAGCGGATGGCGATCGAGAGGGGCGCGCAGCTGCTCGTGCTGTCCAACGACTCGACGCCCGACGGACGAGATCCTCGAGCTCGCCCGCGAGCGCGGCACCGCGGTGATCGTCTCGCCGCTCGACAGCTACGTCTCCGGGCGGATGATCACGCTCGCGGCGCCGTGCGGCGCGCTGATGGAGCGCGAGCCGCTCACCGCCACCACCGAGTTCCTGGTCGACGACATCTCCGAGCAGATCAAGGAGAGCCACTACGGCGCGGCCGTGGTGATCGATCCGCAGCGCCGGCCGATCGGGCTGGTGACGCGGTCCGACCTGGTCTCCCCGCCGCGCCGGCGCGTGCTGCTGGTCGACCACGCCGAGCGGGCCCAGAGCGTGCCCGGCGTCGAGCAGGCCGAGATCGTCGAGATCCTCGACCACCACCACATCGGCTCGATCGAGACCCGGATCCCGGTCACCGCCACGTTCGATCCGGTCGGGTCGACGGCGACGCTCGTGATCGAGCGCTTCCGCCAGAGCGGGATGGAGCCGAGCCGCCCGACCGCGACGATGCTGCTCGGCGCGGTCATGTCCGACACGATCATCCTCAACTCGGCCACGACCACCGAGCGCGACCGCCAGCGTCGTCGAGTACCTCGAGCGCGTGCTCGCGCTCGACGCGGCCGAGTTCGGGCGCGAGATGTTCGAGGCCACCTCCGACGTCTCCGAGGTGAGCGCCGAGGACATCATCTCGCGCGACGCGAAGCAGTACCACGCGAGCAGCGGCCACCAGATCTGCATCGCCCAGATCGAGGTCGTCGGCAAGGCGCTGCTCGACCGCAGCGAGGAGCTGGTCGCGGCCATGCGCAAGGCGCGCGAGAGCCGCGAGCTCCAGCTCTACGCGCTGATGGTCACCGACGTGCTGAGCAAGGGAACCGACCTGCTCGTCGCCGGCGACGTGACCGCGCGTGGCGCGCGCGTTCGGCGTGACGCCGGAGGACAGCACGATCGAGCTGCCCGGCGTGATGAGCCGCAAGAAAGAGGTCGCGCCGAAGCTGCTCGCGACCGCTGTAGAGCGGTCGAGCCGCGCCGTTCCGAGCCCCGACCGCCTGCGCCGGCGCCTCTCCCCAGAGCTGCTCGAGCCGGTAGTACTCGCGCGTCTCCGGCGTGAACACGTGAACGACCACGTCGAGGTAATCCATCAGGATCCAGCGGGCTCCGGGGAGCCCCTCGACGCGCTGGGGAAGCCGTCGGTACGCCGATTTCAGTCCTTCGTAGATCCCGTCGTGGATCGCCTTCGTCTGCCGCTCGCTCCGCCCCGTGCAGATCACGAAGTAGTCCGTGTAGCCGATCATCGCCCGCAGGTCGAGCTGGACGATCTCGAGCGCCTTGCGATCGGCGGCGTACTCCGTGATCGCGCTTGCGAGCTCTTCTGGGGTCATCGCGATGTCAGCCTACCCCACCGTACAGGCGGTGGCGATCGATGTAGCCCGCAACCGCGTCCGGAACGTAGTACTTGATCGGCTGGCCGGCCCGAACCCGCCGTCGCAGCACCGTCGAGGAGATGCCGATCGTCGGCATCTGGAAGAACTGGGCTCGCTCGCCGCCCGCAAGCGTGCGCAGCGCCTCGTCAACCTCCGCGCGCGAGGTCCCGCGCCGGCCCGCCACCGCGAGCGTGGCGAGCGACAGCACCCGCTCCGGCTCGCGCCACCTCGGCAGGCCGGCGGCGATGTCACCGCCGACGATCAGGAACAGCTCGCTTTCCGGCGCTCGAGAATGCAGTAACTCGAGCGTATCGACCGTGTACGACGGCCCCTCGCGCGCGACCTCGACATCCGAGACGTCGAACCGTTCGTCGTCGCCCACGGCGACCCGGCACAGCTCGAGCCGGTGCTCGGGACCCGGCTCGTCTTCGACGGGCTTGTGCGGTGGTATCCGTGCAGGGATCAGCGTCACTCGATCGAGTTCCAGCTGAAGGTACGCCTCCTGGGCGCAGATGAGGTGACCAAGATGTGGCGGGTTGAACGTCCCGCCGAGGATGCCGATCCGCACCGTCGCTCAGTGCCCGTGCGGGCTCCCGCCGTCGGTCAGCGCTCCGGCCCGCTCACGCTCGGACGTGGCCGGAACCCTCGATCAGGTACTTGAACGAGCACAGCTCGCGGACGCCGATCGGTCCGCGCGCATGGAGCTTCTGCGTCGAGTTGCCGATCTCCGCGCCCATCCCGAATTCCCCGCCGTCGGTGAACCGGGTGGACGCGTTGACGTAGACGCACGCCGCGTCCACGCCGAGCTGGAACGCGCGCGCGGACTCGGTGTCGCGGGTGACGATCGCCTCGGAGTGACCCGAGCCGTAGCGGTTGATGTGCTCGATCGCCTCCTCGGCCGAGTCGACGACCCCGACCGCGAGCGTCAGCGCGTGATACTCGGTCGCCCAGTCCTCCTCGGTGGCAGCCGACACCGCGGACGCCGCCGGCCCACGCCTGCGCGCGCTCGTCGACCCGCAACTCGACCCCCGCAGCCGACAGGGCGCCCAGCGCCGTCGGCAGGAACTCGGCCGCGACCGCCTCGTGCACGAGCAGCGTCTCGGCGGCGTTGCACACGCTCGGGCGCTGGATCTTCGCGTTCAGCGTGATCGCGAGCGCGTCCTCGAGCGACGCGGTCGCGTCCACGTACACGTGGCAGTTCCCCGACGCCGCGTACAGGACCGGCACCGTCGCCACGGCCTTCAACGCCGCCTTCAGGCCCTCGCCGCCGCGCGGGATGATCAGGTCGACGACGCCGGCCTGCGTCGCGAGTTGCTCCAGATCCTCGTGGCCGCCGCCGGCGACGAGCGCCATCGCGCCCTCGGGCAGTCCCGGCCGACAGGCCGGCTTCGATCGCGACCGCCGCCAGGACCGCGTTCGAATGCGCGGCCATCGACGAGCCGCGCAGCACGATCGCGTTGCCCGACTTCAGGCACAGCGCGGCGGCGTCGATCGTGACGTTCGGCCGAGCCTCGTACACGACCGCGATCACCCCGAGCGGGACGCGCACCTTCCGCACGTCGAGCCCGTTCGCGAGCCGGAAGCCCTCGACGACCTCGCCGACGGGATCGCGGCAGCGCCACGATGTCCCGCACCTGGCGGGCGATCGCGGCGATCCGGCCGGCGTCGAGCGCGAGCCGGTCCATCAGCGCGTCGGTCAGCCCCGCCTCGCGACCCGGCCTCGAGATCGCGCGCGTTGGCCTCGAGGATCTCGGGCGTGCGCTCGATCAGCTCGTCCGCGATCGCCTCGAGCGCGGCGTCCTTCACGCCGGACGGCAGGCTCGCGAGCGTCCGCGCGGCCCGCTTGGCGGCGGCGCAGGTCTCGGCAACTGATGTCGCGGTGATCGCCATGCTCGCGACTAACAGGTTACGCGAGCACGAAATAGTCGCGGTGGACCGCCTCCTCGGTGGCCCGCGGCAGGCGCTCGCGCACATCGGCCGACTTCAGGCCGCGCACGCGACGCAGCTCGACCGCGGAGTAGTTGCAGATCCCCTTGCCGACGAGCTCGCCGTCGAACGCGACCTCGACCGCGTCGCCGGCGTCGAAGTCGCCCGGCCACCTCGACGATCCCGACCGGCAGCAGGCTGGTGCCCGCCCTCGCGGAGCGCGCGCGCCGCGCCGGCATCGATCTGGACGCGCCCACGCGCCGGCTTGGCGTACTTGAGCCACAGCTTGAAGCTCGAGTAGCGGCCGGTGCGCGCCGGGAACCGGGTGCCGACCGGCTCGCCGGCGGCCGCGGCGAGCACCGCGCGCTCTCGCAGGCCGCTGGCGATCACCGTCGGGATCCCGGCCGCGGTCGCCATCTCGGCCGCGACCACCTTCGACCGCATCCCGCCCGAGCCGAGCGGCGAGGTCGCGTGGCCGATCGCGAGCTGCTCGAGCTGCTCGAACTCGGTCACCTCGGAGACGAGGCGCGCGCCGGGGTCGGTGCGCGGGTCCGCGGTGAACAGCCCCTCGGCGTCGGTCAGCAGCACCAACCGATCGGCCGCGAGCAGGATCGCCACCTGCGCGGCGAGGAAGTCGTTGTCGCCGAACGAGATGTCGTCGGTGGTCGTGGTGTCGTTCTCGTTGATGACCGGGATCACGCGCCAGTCGAGCAGCTTGCGCAGCGTCTGGCGGGCGTTCACGTAATGGGTGCGCGCGCTCATGTCGAAGAACGTGAGCAGCACCTGCGCGGTCTGCATCCCGCGCTCGCGCAGCAGCGCGTCGTAGACCTGGTAGAGCTTGCCCTGCCCGACCGCGCTCGCCGCCTGGAGCTCGTCCATCGCCCGTGGCCGGAGCGGGAGCGCCATCACGCCCATGCCGCGCGCGATCGCGCCGCTCGTCACGACGACGGGCTCGCGGCCGGCGCGGTGCAGCTCGGCGAGCTCGTCGCAGATCCGGCTGAGAACGTCGATGCGCACCTCACCGCGGTCGTCCGCGACGATGCTCGAGCCAAGTTTGACGACCACCGAGCCCATCGCCCCGACAAGGTTAGGACGCGGCGTCAGCGAGCGAGCGTCAGGCGCGGGCGGCGATCAGCCGCAGAGCGGGTTCTTCGGCACGGCGTTGCACGGCCGCGGCATCGTCGGCTGCGGCCGCGGCGCCGGCTGCGAACGCTGATGCCGCGCTCCCGACTGCGCGATCAGCTTCAGGATCTCGGCGAACAGCGTGGCCCCGCCGTTGGGCGTGGTCGTGTTCTGGCAGCCCCACGTCCCCTCGATGTCGGCCGGGCTGGAGCTGGCGAACGTGTTCCCCGAGAAGCAGTTGTTGACCGAGTTCGTCGTCCCGAACACCCCGCCCTCGAGGGCGATGTCGGCGGTGCCGGACACCGTCGCGTTGCCGGTGATCACGTTGTCCGACACGCGATTGCCCGACGACTGGAAGTAGACGGTCTTCGGCGTCGGCGGGAACGGATCCGGCCGCTCCAGCACGAGCACGCCGAACGTCGGGTTGCCGCGGATCGTGTTGTGCTCGATCAGGTCGGCGTAGTCGCCGCCGAGCACCACGCCCTCCCCCCACGGCGCGTTCAGGATGTCCGAGTTCGCCGGCGTGGAGATGTTGCCGTTGTCCTCGATCAGGTTGTGGCGGAAGATCGTGCAGCGATCGATCTGGGTGGAGGTGAACGTCGGCAGCGTCGCGCGGTTCGATCCCGAGTTGCAGGCGCCGTCCTGCGGCGGCGGTAGATCGCTCGTCCGGCTCGGAGTCCGGTGCGACACCGACGCTGTTGTCGCGGAAGGTCGAGTCCTCGACGATCAGGTGCCCGCCGGCGTTCGTGCTCGACCAGCCCAGCGCGTTGCGCTCGACGAGCGCATCCTGCACCAGCGCGTCGCAGTCGCGGCAGCCTCCCGACGTACACGCCGGAGTCGTTGAAGCCGGACGCGTACACGTGCTTGAACCACCCGTCGACCGAATGGCCCGCGTACAGGCCGTAGCCGCCGAGCAGCCCGGTGTCGTACGCGGTCAGGTACTGACCCCACCAGCCGTGGATCCCGATCCGAGTGCCTTCGGGACCCGCTCCCTTCCACCACACCTCGTTGCCGTTCGCCGAGTCCTCGCGCGAGCGCCGGTCGAAGTTGCGCACGGTCAGGTTCTCGATCCAGACGCCGCTGGAGGTGACCACGATCCCGTTGCCGACGTGGTGGCGGCCGTCGATGATCACCTTGTTGCGGTTCATGCCGCGCAGGTGCAGGTCAGGCGTCTTGATCTGCACAGTCCCGTCGTACACCCCGGGGGCGATCAGGATCCAATCCCCGCGATGGGCGGCGTTCACCGCGGCCTGGATCGTCGTGAAGTGCGTATAGGACACGTGGCGCTGGGTCACGATCAGTACGCGCGCCGACGCGGCCGATGCGGCGGCCGAGGCCGCGACGAGCGCCACCGTCGCAGCGATCACCACAGCCGCAAATCGCCGCACGATGGTTGCTTTCCGTTGCATGAGACCTCCTCGATAAACCCGGCGCGGCGGGCATACTACATGCCGGGATCGAGGTCGAACGCGAGCCCCGCGATCTCGACCTCGTCGCCCGGCTCGAACCCTTCGGCCTCGAGCGCGCGGATCACGCCGATCCCACGCAGCCGGCGCTCGAGGTACGCGAGCGCGTCCTCGTTGTCGAGGTCGTACCGGGCGACGAGCCGCTCGACGCCCTTGCCGGTCACGCGGTACGCCCCGTCCCCGACCTTCACGACCTCGTACGCGCGCTGCGCCGCGGGCCGGAACACGCGGTGCTCGGCGAGCTCCCCGGGCGGTTCGATCTCGATCGCCGCGGCGGTGCCGTCGAGCGCGGGCTCACCGAGGTCCTCCGGGACGCGCCGGACCAGCTCGATCGCGAGCGCCTCGAGGCCGAGCCCCGTGGCCGACGAGGTCACGACTACGGGCGTCCCCGGGCCGAGCCGCGCCTCCCACCGCTCGCGCGCCGCGACGCGGGTCTGCTCGTCGACCAGGTCCGCCTTGGACAACGCCAGCACACGGGGCAGGACCGCGAGGCGCGGGTTGTGCAGCTCGAGCTCGCGCTCGACCTTGGCGTGGTTTGAGTCCGGGTCCGAGCCGTCGACCGGAGCGAGGTCGAGCACGTGCACGAGCAGCCGCGTCCGTTCGATGTGGGCCAGGAAGTCGTGGCCGAGTCCGGCGCCGGCGCTGGCCCCCTCGATCAGGCCCGGGATGTCCGCGATCACCAGCTGGCGGTCGTCGAGCTGGAGCGTCCCGAGCACCGGCTCGAGCGTCGTGAACGGGTAGTTCGCGACCTTGGGGTGCGCACGGGTGAGACGACCGAGGAGCGACGACTTGCCGGCGTTCGGCAGGCCGACCAGGCCCACGTCCGCGAGCAGCTTCAACTGGAGCGTGATCCACGTCTCCTCGCCGGGCAGCCCGCGCTCGGCGAACCTGGGCGTCTGGTGGGTCGGCCCGGCGAAGCGCTTGTTGCCGCGGCCGCCCGACCCGCCGCGCGCCACCACCGCGCGCTGGCCGGGCCGCACGAAGTCGTGCAGGGTGCGGTCGGCTTCGACCAGCGCCTCGGTCCCGGGTGGCACGGAGATCTCGAGGTCCTCGCCGTCCTTGCCGTGGCGAAGCGAGCCCTGCCCGTGGCCGCCCCGACGCGCCTTGAAATGCGCCCGGCGCCTGAAGCTCTCAAGATCGCGCATCGAGTCGTCGCACACGAGCACGACGTCGCCCCCGCGACCCCCGTCGCCTCCGTTCGGCCCTCCCTTGGGCACGTGCGCCTCGCGGCGGAAGCTGAGGCAGCCGTCGCCACCGCCACCGGCCTCGACGTGGATGCGAGCGTGATCCTGCATGAGATCATCCTGGCATGTCCGACCCCGTTTTCCTGATCACCGGCGCGTCGAGCGGGATCGGTGCGGCCACCGCACGTTTTGCGTCCGCCGGCGGCTATCGCGTCGCGCTCGCGGCGCGCTCGGCCGACCGCCTGCACGAGCTCGGCGGCGAGCTCGAGGGCACGGGCGTTCGGGTCACGCTGATTGAGCTCGGCGTGATGGCGACGCCTTCTACGAGAACCCGGTGTCGGGCGGGCTCGAGGGCGACGACGTCGCACGCAGGGTGATGTTCGTGGTCTCACAGCCTGCGCACGTCGACATCAACGAGGTGCTGGTCAGGCCTACGCGGCCGTCGACCTGAGCCGGGCGAGGAGATCGCGCGCCACCGGATCGGGCTCCTCCTCGATCTGCACGGTGCCGTACCGGAAGACCTCAAACCGTGCCGCGCGTAGCCGCAGTTCGTTGCTGCGGTCGCGCTGGATCTGCGCCCACGAGCTGTGATTGTCCTTGCCGTCCAGCTCGACGATCAGCCGCTTCTCCCACCACACCGCGTCGACCAGGATCGCCCGCGATCCAGACGTTCACGTCGTCGGGCAGCGGTATTCCGTACTTCTCGCAGAACGGCAGGAAGGTCCGCTCGAGCGGGCTACGGGTGCGGGCGAGCTTCGGTTCGTGGCGCTCCAGCGCCTTGCGCAGCTTCACGCTGCCGGCGCGCCCGCTCCCACAGATCGCCGTTAGAGCCTGTAGATCGAGCACTTTCTGGTAGTCCGCTACCGACAGGACGTAGCGAACGCGCTCGAGCGGCGCCCGCGCGGTGAAGTCGAGCAGCGCCTGCTCGGTCGTCGTCACCGGCAGGCGCTTGTGCCAGGAGCGCCGGCAATCGCGCCGGCCGTGCACGCTGATGCCGCGAACGGATCGGCACCGACGCGGCGTGCTGACCTCGATCGGCCAGGGTCGCTTGTCGATCAGGCCGCGCCACCAGAGCGCGGTGGCGTGGCTGAGCATCGCGCCCGGACCGGCGTAGAGGACCGCCGCGGTCAGATCGGCCTCAACGCTCGGGGCGCGGTGTCCGACGGCATAAACGCGCGGTAGCACCTGGTGGAGGTAGCCGCTGGCCGCCCAACGGCAGATCGCCCGCCTGTCGACCCTCAGTGCAACCAACTGCGCCGCGCTCACCCGTCCGTTTTGCCGATCCGCGAGGCCTGCGACCCGGACTTTGGCGCTGATGTCCTGCATATGTCAGTCCCATCGCCAAAGATCCATTGTGGGCCAAAGGATCCGCCGACCCATGTGACGAAACAAGACGCGGACCGGTGCCAAAACTGCTCACTGATTTCAAGAAGTTTCTTCTGCGCGGCAACGTTGTCGATCTCGCGGTGGCGGTCGTCATCGGCACCGCGTTCGCGGCGGTCGTCAAGGCGCTCGTCACCGACCTCATCACGCCGATCGTCGCCGCGATCTTCGGCCAGCCGAACTTCGGCGACCTGTCGTTCACGATCAACGGCAGCCACTTCGCCTACGGCGACTTCCTCAACAACGTGCTCGCGTTCGTCACGGTCGCCGCCGCGGTGTTCTTCCTGATCGTGGCGCCGATCAACGCGCTGATGGCGCGCCGGGCCAAGGAGGATCCCCGAGGAGCGCGAGTGCCCCGAGTGCACGCTCGCGATCCCGATCAGGGCCCGGCGGTGCCCGCAGTGCACCGCCGAGATCGAGCCGGCTGCCGCGTAGGGGTAGGGGCCTCGCTGCGCTCGGCGTCCGTGGGACCGTCCGGGCCCGTCCGGACCGGGGCTCGCGACTAGATGTCCGAGCCCGGCGCCGGCACGACCGAGATGACCCGCCCGCGCCGGCCGCGAGTGAACTGCACGGTTCCCGCCGCGTCGGCGTAGATCGTGTCGTCCTTGCCGATCCCGACCCCGTCGCCCGGCTTGAACTTCGTGCCGCGCTGGCGGACGATGATCTCGCCGCCGGTGACGGCTTCGCCGGCGAACACCTTCACGCCGAGTCGCTTGGCGTGAGAGTCGCGCCCGTTCCGCGAGGAGCCAAGGCCTTTCTTATGAGCCATCGCTCGCCTCCTTGGTCGCAGCGCCCGAAGCGTCCCCGACCGGAACCCAGACCGATCGAGGTCACCTCGATCCGGGTCAGATTCTGGCGGTGGCCGGTGCGGCGCTTGTACCCGCGCTTGGGCTTGAACTTCACGATCCGAAGCTTCGGCCCGCGCTCGTGAGCGACCACGCGAGCCTCGACCGAGACGCGCGACAGACCCTCGCCGTCGACCACGTCGCTCCCGTCCACGTACAGCAACGGCTCCAGAGCGACGGACTCGCCATCGGCCGACGGGAAGCCGCTCGACGAGCAGCGTCAAACCCTGCTCGACCCGGTACTGCTTTCCGCCCGTCCTGACTATCGCGTAGGTGCTCATTCGGATGTAGAAGCGCTCGAAGCTGACTCGGCCTTAGCGCCGGAACGGCGCCGTCCGCCTCTGCGGCCACGACGCCGAGGCTTCGATTCTAGTTCATCCCCGGAATCGCTCCCGTCGACATCCCCGTTGGAGGACGCCGCCACCGACGCCGGCACGTCGACGAGCGTCGCGGTCGCCGAGGTGCGTCCGGCCTCCTCGATCCGCACGAGGTGCTTCTCCCCGACGTACTCGCCGCCGCCCTGGATCGAGATTATGTAACCGTCGACCTTCGCCACCGCATCCCCGGGGCTGTACATGTGCGGCTCGACGATCTCGACGTGCGCCTCCTCGCCGGCGCGGAACGGGACCGCCCGCTCGAGCACCCGCTCACGCGTGCTCTCGAGCACGACCGCGAAGTGGTCGAGCGGCAGCCCCTCGGAGCCCTCGAAGTGGAACCACTTGCCGGTCTCGTCCTCGATCTGCCGGAGCACCCGCGCCTCGTCGCGCGTGAACTCGGCGCTGACCCGCGGGTTCATCTGGATCAGGAGCGCCTCGGCGTCGGTCTCCTTGGCCAGGTCGCGCATCCGGCGCTCGAACTCGATCGCGAGCGTCTCCTCGGACTTGATCACCCCGTCGCCGCCGCAGGTCGGGCACGGCCGGGTCATGATCTCGCGCACGCCGTCGGTCACGTTCTGGCGGGTCATCTCGACCAGCCCGAGCGGCGAGATCTCGACCACGAACGTCTTCGTGCGGTCCTCGTCCAGCGCGGCCCGCAACGACTTCAACACGGCATCCCGGTTGCGAGCCCGCGCCATGTCGATGAAGTCGATGACGATGATCCCGCCGATGTCGCGCAGGCGCAGCTGCCGCACGACCTCGTCGGCGGCCTCCAGGTTCGTCTTGGTGATCGTGTCCTCCAGCCGCGCCGCCTTGCCCCGGCCCACGAACGAGCCGGAGTTCACGTCGATCACGGTCAGCGCCTCGGCGTAGTCGATCATCAGGTAGCCGCCGCTCGGGCAGGTCGACCCGGCGCGACAGCGTCGAGTCGAGCACCTGCTCGACCCCGAACGCCTCGAACAGCGGCGTGTCCTCCTCCCACAGCTCGACCTGATCGACCAGCTCGGGCGCCGTGCGCGAGAAGAACGACACCAGGCGGTGGTGCTGCTTGGGATCGTCGACGATCGCGCGCTCGAACGCCGAGGAGAAGATGTCCCGCACGACCCGCACCGACAGGTCGGCCTCCTGGAAGACGAGCGCCGGCGCCGGCCGTCTCCGCGACCCGCTTCTGCAAGACCTCGTTCAGCTTGAACAGATACAGCAGCTCGCGCTCCAGATCCGCCCGCATCGCCCCCTGGGCGGCGGTGCGGACGATCGCGCCCGCGCCCTTCAGATCGAGCTTCGCGGCCTCCTTGCGCAGCCGCTCGCGCTCGCCGTCGTCGAGCCGTCGCGAGACGCCGACGCCCTCGCCGTACGGCGCGTACACCATGTAGCGGCCGGCGATCGTCAGGTCCATCGACAGCCGGGCTCCCTTGGTCTTCAGCGGGTCCTTGACGACCTGGACGACGATCTCCTGGCCGGGCTTCAGCATGTCGGTGATCTGGCGGCTGTCCCGCCCGGTGCCGCGGCCGCGGCGGGGCGCCTCGACGCCCGGCAGCACGATCTCGTCGACGTGCAGGAATCCGTTCTTCTCGAGCCCGATGTCGACGAACGCGGCCTCGAGGCCACCGAGCACGTTGTCGACCCGGCCCTTGTAGATGTTGCCGACGATCGAGCGCGCTCCGCGGCGCTCCAGATACAGCTCGGCGACGTGATATCCGGCCGCGGGCTTGGCCGGCCGGCGACGCTTGCGAGTGGTCGCCGACTTGGACGTGCTCTTACGAGCGGCGACCGATCCGGTCGCCTCCAACAGCGCGACCCGGGTCTCGCCCCGGTCGACGCTTACCAATACTTGCTTCTTCAAAGCTCATTCAGTCCTTTATGAAGTTTTGGCCACGTTCGTGGAGATAGCCCGAGCTTTGGGCTGGATCTCCGGACGGCGTGGACTGTCAATTCGCGCCGCGCCCGTTTGGCTGGGTCGCGCACTACGAAACCAATCCTCGGCTCTTCGTCGCAGCCGTCATGCGTGCCTGCACACATATTGACTGTAGAAGGCCGATCGCGATGAACGTCACGAGCACCGACGAGCCGCCGTAGCTCATCAGCGGCAACGGGACTCCGGTGATCGGCATGATGCCGATCGTCATGCCCGCGTTGACGAACACCTGAAACATCAGCATGGCGAGGACGCCGCCGGCGATCAGCGTCCCGTAGAGGTTCTTCGACATCGTCAGGATCCTGAAGCGTCCGCCAGATCATCAACGCGTACAGCGACAGCACGACGGCCGCGCCGACGAACCCGTACGTCTCGCCGACCACGGCGAAGATGAAGTCCGTGCTCGGGGCAGGCAGGAAATGCAGGTTCACCTGGGTAGCGCCCAGCGGCGCCCAGCCCGGTCTTCCCGCCGGAGCCGATCGCGGTCAGCGACTGCCGTGATGTTGTACGTCTGGTTGCCCGGGTCGTGAGACGGATGCAGGAAGCCGGTCAGGCGCTGCATCTGGTACGGCTTCAAGCAGGTGGTGGCCGGTTGCCGGCGCCACCACGAGCACGATCACGATCGCGAGCCACGAACAGCGACCAGCAGCACCGGTCAGCTGCTTCCACGAGGTGCCCGCGAAGAACAAGATCGCGAACCCCGCCGCGACGTACACGAGCGCCGTCCCGAGGTCGGGCTGTGGGATCACGAGCATCGCCGGCAGCAGCGCGAGCAGCATGATCCGCGCCGTGGTCCGGCGCTCGTGCAGCCGGCGCGACCGGTCGACCGCGAACGCCGACACCGACACGATCAGCAGCACCTTGCCGAACTCCGACGGCTGCAGCTGGAAGAACGGCAGCGGGATCCAGCGCGCCGCGCCCTGGACCCGCGGCATCCCGAGCACGACCAGGTTCAGCGCGATCATCACCCCGTACAGGCCGTACTTGTACTCGCGCAGCCGCGAGTAGTCGATCTGCGCGAGCACCAGCGCCACCACGAGCGCCGATCGCGAAGTAGATCGCCTGGCGCTCGACGTAGTACATCGGATGTCCCGGGTTCATGCGTCCGGGTCGCGCCCTTCAGCGTGATCAGCGAGCACGTCGCGAGGCCCGAGCGCCGCCAGCAGCAGCAGCGGATCCATCCGGAGCAGCGCCCGGGGCCGAGCGAGCGCATGCTCCTCGACCGACCGGATCGGCAGCCGCGCCCGAGCTCACAGCGTCTTCGAGCTCCCGGCCACGTACGCGCCCTTGTTGCCGAAGAACCACTGCGACAGGATCTGGCGCGCCACCGGCGCGGCGCCGACCGCGCCGAACCCGCCCTGCTCGACGGTCACGACGACGACGATCGGCTTGCGTCGTCGCGGTCGCCGGGCACGAAGCAGGCGTACCAGGCGTAGTCCTGCTGGTTCGTGTACTGCGCCGTGCCGGTCTTGCCGTAGACCGGCTCGGGGAAGTTCTGGAACACGTCGGCCGAGGTTCCGCCGGGCTGCGAGGCGGCGGCGCGCAGACCCGGCGCGGATCGTGTCGAGGTACGACGGGTTGATGTTCAGGTGGCGCTGCGGACGGGGATCGAACGACCGCAGCACGATCCCGTCGGGCGACTGCACGTCGAGCCCGAGGTGCGGGCGTGACGACCGTGCCGCCGTTGGCGATCGTCGAGTACGACGACGGCGAGCTGGAGCGGCGTGACCTGCACGTCGCCCTGGCCGACCGCGAGGCTGATGTTGTCGCCGATCGACCACGGGCGGTTGGTGCCGTCCGCGATCCCGCAGCCTCCGGGCGCGTGCTTTGGCTTGCCCTTGAACGGGCCGGTGGCGTTGTCGCACTCGGCCTCGAGCTGGTTGCGCTGCGAGCCGCCAGTCCGGCGTCGGCAGCGTCCCCGAGTTCTCGCCCGGGAGGTCGATGCCGGTCTTGCGCCCGATCCCGTACTGGCTCGCCCAGTGCTGCAGCGCGCCGCCGTTCGGGCTGATGCGAGTTCGTCAGCGCGCCGAGGTTGTAGAAGAAGTCGTCCGAGGAGACCTTGATCGCGTTCTCGAGATCGAGCGAGCCGTCGACCGCGTTGCCGGCGTTGTGGCGGCACTGGCCGGAGATGCAGAACTGGCCGGTGTCGTCGAAGACGTCGCCGACGGTCCAGACGCCGCTTTCGAGCGCCGCCGTCGCGGTGATCGACTTGAACGTCGAGCCGGTCGGCCCGGCGCTCTGGTAGGCGCGGTTCACCTGCGGATCGCCTGAGTTCGGTCCGAACAACGAGTTGTACACCGAATACGGGACGGGCTTCGTGAACACGTTCGCGTTGTAGGTCGGCAGCGAGCCCATCGCGTAGATCTCGCCGTTGGTCGGGCTCATCGCCACGAACGCGCCGCCCTGCGCCGGGTAGTTCGAGTCGATCGACGTCCTGGAGCGACTGCTGGCCGACCGCCTCGAGCTTCGCGTTGAGCGACAGCTTGAGGTTCTCGCCGGGGGTCGGAGGCGTCTCGGACAGGGACCCGTCGAAGTTGCCGAGCGCATCGACCTTGACCCGCTCGGCGCCGTCCACGCCGCGCAGGTAGCGGTCGTAGGAGGCCTCGAGCCCGGACTGGCCCACCGAGTCGTTCTGGGAGACGCCCGAGAAGTACGGTTCTGCTTGGTCTCGGCGGGCGTGATCCGGCTGACGATCCCGAGCACCTGCGACGCGACGTCGTCGAACGGATAGACGCGCTGGTAGACCTGCTGGACGCTGACGCCCGGGAACGAGGACTGACGCTCGGACAGGTACCAGAGCTGCTGCCTGGTGATGTCGGTCGCCACCGTCGCCTGGGCGAACGGCAGCTGCACGTAGCCCTGCACGACCGCGCAGGCGATCTGCGACATGTGGAACACGTTCGTGTGGACGCGATGCGTGGTCGAGTCCAGGATCCCGACCGGGCACCGCTGCCGCTTGGTCGGGAGCCCGACCACGTGGGCGAGCCGGTTGTACAGCGCCGCGTCCTTCTGCGGCGGATGGGCGAGCGTGTCTTCGGTCAGCGGCACCGGCAGGTTCGGGCGGGGAGATCTTGACGGCGTAGGCCCGCTGGCTCGAGGCGAGGATCTGCCCGCCCGAGTCGAGGATCTCGCCCCGCGGGGCGGCGACCTCGAGGTTGCGGACGAAGTTCACGCTCGCCGCGTGCGCGTACTGATCGCCCGAGAGCACCTGCAGGAACCACAGGCGGAAGAACAGGATCGCGAAGATCGCGAGCGCGAACGTCCCGACGATCGCCACGCGCAGCGCGAGCTGCGGGCGTCAGCGGCGGCCGCTGGTCCTGGGGGATGAACTGCAGGCGCTTGTCCTCGGGAAGCTCTGGACTCATCGGCGGCTGGGGACGGGTGATCGAGCCGCGTCGCGCGGCGCCTTGCTGGAGCGGGCTGAGGCCGCCGGTCGTGTAGGCCCGCCGCCGGCGGCGCCTCGGATCCTCGGGCAGGACGGGCCGGACGATCCGCCGCACCAGCGCGTAAACGGGCAGCGCGAGCAGCGTGTCGACCAGCACCACGACGAAGATCTGCTGCAGGAGCAGCAGGCTGACCGGTGCGTCGACGCCGAGCAGGAACTGGATGACCGCCATCCCAAGGCCGGCGAACGCGGCGGCCACGGCGCCGGCGGCGAGCGGCACGAGCTCGTGCGACGGATCGCGCAGCTCGCGCAGACGGCCGGCCCAGTACCCGATCACGATGTAGAGCAGCGAGGTCACCCCAAGCGTCTGGACGAGCACGAGATCGATCAAGCAGCCCGGTGGCGAAGCCGAACACCGCGCCCGTGAGCGAGCCGCACAACAGGCCGACGGACATCACGACGAGCGGCGTCAGGTCCGCGCTGACGCCGAAGATCGAGACCTGGGAGACCGCGGACTCCTGGACCACCACGGCGAAGAAGCCGAGCAGGACCAGCCGGATCGGGAGCTTGACCGCGTTGCTCACGGTCACGGCACCTGCGCGCGCTCGGTGCCGGGCTGCGGACGGGTCAGGATCTGCACGACGTCGACGCCGCGCAGGTCGGCCTGTGGCGTGACCTGGATCTCCCCGTTGTTGAGCAGCTGGTTCTCGTCGACCGGACATGACGTTCCCGATCGGGATCTCGGCCGGGAAGTACGACTCGAGCGTGCTCGACTTGAACCCGGCGGTGACCACGAGCTGCCCCTGCTGGGGGCCGTTCTGGACCTGCCCGGGGTTCGGTGGCTGGAGGTACTGGAGCACGAGCTCGTTCGGGTTCCCGACCGCCGGCACCAGCTCGCCGGTGTCGCCGTTCGTGTCGAGCACCCGCGCGGTCACCGACAGGGTGTGGTCGGTGATCAGCGTCACGAACGAGGCGGTCGCGCGAGACCTCGGTGACCTCGCCGACCAGCGCACCGTCCCCGATCACGGGATCGTGCAGGCGCGACGCCGTCGTCGGTGCCCTTGTCGACGCTGATCGTCTGGTACCAGAGCGTCGGGTCGCGGAGGATCACCTGCGCCGTGACCGGGTGGTACGAGCTCAAGTTCAGGCTGTTGTCGAGGTGGAGCTCCGCGCTCAGCTGCTGGTTCTGGAGCTGCGCGCCCTTGGCCTGCGCGAGCTGCTTGGTCAGCTGCTGCACGCGGGTCTGCAGCTGCTTGACCTGGGACTTGGCGTGGAACGTGCTCGAGAACCAGCCGGCGGCCGATCGGACCGGCGAGAGCACCTCGCTCGCGCCCTGCTCGACCGGCGAGAGCACCTCGACGACGCCCCGCTGCACGGTGTGCAGCGGGCTGTTCGGCGTCTCGCCGAAGTAGGCCGTGAGCAGGATCAGGGAGACTGCGACGAGCAGTGCCAGAACTGCGCGTCGTCGCCGAACTTGCTTGTCATGCACGAGATTCGTGTCTCCAAGATGTCGCGAGGCGCCACGTCAGTACCGGTCCCAAACTAGTACCGGCGACGCCGGTTGCGTGAATTCTTGCTCGAACGGTGGATCGCTTCGAACTCCTCCAACGATCTCCCCGAGCCGACCGCGACACACGTCAGCGGCGACTCGGCCAGATGCGCGGGCATCTGCGTCTCGTGACGCAGGCGCTCATCGAGCCCCTGTAGCAACGAACCACCTCCCGCCAGCATGATGCCACGATCCATGATGTCGGAGGCGAGCTCGGGCGGCGTGCGGTCGAGCGTCTCCTTGACCGCGTCGATGATCTGGACGACCGGCTCCTCGAGCGCGCCCCGGATCTCCTCGCTGGTGAGGACCACGGTCTTCGGCAGGCCCGAGACCATGTCGCGACCGCGGATCTCCGCCTGCACCTCCTCCCCGAGCGGATACGCCGAGCCGATCTCGAGCTTGACCTCCTCGGCCGTCTGCTGTCCGATCAGCAGCTTGTACTCGCGCTTGACGTAATTCATGATCGACTCGTCGAGCTCGTCGCCGCCGACCCGGATCGACTGCGAGACGACGATCCCGCCGAGCGAGATCACCGCCACCTCGCTCGTGCCGCCGCCGATGTCGACGACCATCGAGCCGGTCGGCTCGCCGACCGGAAGGCCGGCGCCGATCGCCGCCGCCATCGGCTCCTCGATCAGGTAGGCCTGGCGAGCGCCGGCGCTCAGGCACGCCTCTTCGACCGCCCGCTTCTCGACCCCGGTCACCCCGGAGGGGACGCACACCACGACCCGCGGATGCGCCCAGCGGTTCTGGTGCACCTTCTGGATGAAGTGCCGCAGCATCTCCTCGGTGACCTCGAAATCCGCGATCACCCCGTCCTTCAGCGGCCGGATCGCCTGGATCGTCCCCGGCGTCCGCCCCAGCATGCGCTTGGCCTCGATCCCGACCGCGTGGACCTCGCCGGTCCGGGAGTCGACCGCGACCACGCTCGGCTCGGACAGCACGATCCCGCGCCCGCGGACGTAAACCAGCGTGTTCGCGGTGCCCAGATCGACCGCCATGTCGCGACCGCCGAAACCGGTCAGGTACGTAAAAAAGCCCATAGATAAGCCAGGTAGGAGTAAGCAGCGGACGGGGTACTGAGTGCCGGAGGCCACGCCACGCTGCCAGCGCCGTCCGAGCGGGATTGTACGGGCTCGTCCCGCCGGAGGACGGTCGACGGGCGGCGTTTCACCCGCAAAGCAGCCCGGGAGCCAGCTCGAGCAGCGTCGTCACGGGCAACCCGACCACGTTCAGGAAGTCGCCTTCGATCCCCGCCACGAGCGCCGCGCCGCGCCCCTGGATCGCGTACGCGCCGGCCCGCTCGCGCCATTCGCCGCTGGCCAGGTACCAATCGATCAGCCCCTCGTCGAGCGCCCGGAACTCGACCACCGTGCTCGCGGCCGCCGTCCGGGACGAGCCGTCCTCGATCAGGCAGATGCCGCTGACGACCGTGTGGCGGCGTCCGGCCAGCGCCGTCAGCATCGCCCGCGCCTGCGCCTCGTCGGCCGGCTTGCCGTACAAACGGGCCCCGAGGCTCACCAGCGTGTCCACTCCGAGCACCGAGCACCGCCAGTCGTCCGGGCGGCGACCGCCGACGCCTTGCGGTAGGCGTTCTCGAGCGCCACCTCGTGCGGCGGCCCGGATTCGAGCTCCTCGACGTCGGGGACCTCGACCGTGAAATCGACCCCGATCTGCTCGAGGATCGCCCGCCGCTGGGGCGAGCGGGAGGCGAGCACCACGTGCTTCACGCGACTGTCACGCGAGCGTCCGACCAGCGCCGGGCCTCAGCGGAGATCGGGAAAGAACAGGGCCACCTCGCGAGCGGCCGACTCCGGCGAGTCCGACCCGTGGACCATGTTCTTGCCGACCTCGATCGCGTAAGTCGCCGCGGATCGAGCCCGTCGTCGCCTTCAGCGGATCGGTCGCGCCGATCACCTGGCGCGCCGCCACCACCGCCTGCTCGCCCTCGAGCACCATCGCGACGAGCGGGCCGGATGTGATGAACGTCACAAGCTCCTCGTAGAAGCCCTTGCCCTCGTGCTCGGCGTAGTGCTGCTCGGCGAGGTCGCGGGTCATCGTCATCAGGCTCATCGCGACAAGCCGCAGGCCCTTGCGCTCGAACCGGGCGATGATCTCGCCCGAGAGGTTGCGGGCAAAGGCGTCGGGCTTGATCAGAATCAGCGTTCGCTCCATGGATGGATGGTCTCCCTTGGCGGGTCGGAATCAGCGACGGACAGGGTAGGCGGAAACCGCGTCCGTCAACTGCCCGACGGGCCGCCGTGCTCGGCCGGCGCGGGCGTCGGGGCCGGCGCGCTGCTTCGCTCGGCGCGGACCGTCCCCCCGGCGACCGGCTGTTCGGCCGTGCTGTCCCGGCGGCGCCGCGTGCGGCGGGGCTGCGGCGCGGCGCTCGCGATCTCAGCCTCGCAGAACGGGCAGATCTTCCACATCGGATCGAGCGGCTTGCCGCACGAAGCGCACGGGTCCTTCAACTTGCGCATGCAGTTCGGGCAGCGCAGGAAGTCCTTCTCGACCTCGTAGTCGCAGTAGGGACAGACCTGATAGCCGAGCTCCGCGAGCCGCGCCTCCGCGGCCTGGATCTCGAGCTCGCGCTCGTGCACGTCCGCCAGGTACTCGGGCGGCCTGACGATCATGTAGACGATCGTCCCGACGAACGGGAACAGCGACGCGGCGGTCGCGCAGCCGATCAGCAGGGGGTCGGCGATCCGTCGGCGCGCGTCGGCGTACGTCCAGTAAACGAGCGCGAGCCAGACCACCACGAGGAACAAGCAGATCAGCTCGACGACAGCACTGATCGTGCCGTTCTTGATGCCGAAGACCGTCAGGAAGGGCATTAAGCGTGCGAGTTTAGTGGGCGATGGCGTTAGAACGTCGCAGGGGGCGCTCGAGTTGTGTGTAGATCCTCACACGAATCGCGCGGCGACAGACAACTTCGTCCCCTCAGAGATATGTCCTGCCGAAGACGTACCCGATTCCGAAGAATACGAGGATCACGAGCGCGACGACGACCGCGACGAGCGCGACCATCGCCAGGAGCCTCGGCTGCTTCTCCTCCTCGTCGTTCACCGCATCAAGAGCGTTCACAGCATCGAGGCCCGGCCCGCCCCCGCCGGCCGGAGCAGGTCAGCGACGAGGTAGATCGAGCCCGTAGCCACGACCAACCCGCGTGGGCCCGCGATCGCGCGCGCGCGCTCGAGCGCGGCGCGGGGGTCGCGAATCACCTCGGACTGGGGTCCGCCGAGCTGGCTCGCGAGCGATTTCAACGTCGGCGGCGGCAACGCCCGTGGGTTCTGGCTCGCGGTCAGGACCAGCGCATCGCACATCGGCATGAGCGTCGCGAGCATCCCCGCCGCGTCCTTGTCGTCGAGCACCGAGATGACCGCGATGACGCGGTCGTGGCCGGCTGCCCATGGCTCGGCCAGGGCCTCGGCCAGCGCAGCGATCCCGTCCGGGTTGTGCGCGCCGTCGAGCAGCGTGAGCGGGTCCTCGTCGACCACCTGGAGGCGGCCGGGCACGAGGATCTCGGCGGCGGCCATGGCGACCGCGTCGGGGTCGAGCTCGCCCAGGTAGGCCTGGGCGGCGGCGCGTGCCAGCGCGAAGTTCCTTCGCTGGAAGGATCCGAGCGCGATCAGCGGGACGCCGGGGTCGGCGCCGGCATGGACGATCGTCGCTCCGCGCTCCGTGGCGACCTGCTCGGCGACCGCCTCGGCGTCGGGGTGCAGGCCGTGGCCGAGTACGAGCGTCCCGCCGGGCTGGACTACGTCGAGCTTCTCGGCGGCGATCGCGGTGATCGTCGGGCCGAGCCACCGGGTGTGCTCGAGCCCGACGCTGGTCAGCACCTGCACCTTCGAGGGGATCACGTTCGTCGCGTCATAGCGCCCGCCGAGGCCGGCCTCGATCACCCCGACCTGGACCCCGCGCCGGGCGAGCTCGGAGTATGCGGCCGCCGTCAGGAGCTCGAACTGCGTGACCCGGTCGTCGCCGACCAGCGAGCGATCGACGAGCTCGGCGGCCCGGGCCGCCCGCCCGATCGCCGCGGCGAACTCGGCCGGCTCGAGGTCATCGTCGTCGATCCTGATCCGCTCGGCGAACGTGACGAGGTGCGGTGACAGGTACGCGCCCGTTCGGAGGCCGTGGCGTCTGAGGATCGCGGCGGTCATTCGCACCGTCGAAGACTTGCCGTTGGTCCCGACCACGTGGATCGACTCGAAGCGAAGCTGCGGATTGCCCATCGTGGTCATCAGTCGCCGCATGCGGTCCAGCCCGAACCGCATCCCGAACAGCTCGCGGGACAGGACGTAGCGCTCTGCCTCGTCCGCTCTCACAGCGCGTCGAGCTCCGCGCGCAACCGGTCCAGCTTGTCGCGCTCAGCCTGGACCACACGCTCGGGAGCCTTCGCGACGAACCCCTGGTTGGCCAGCTTGCCCTCGGCCCGCGCGATCTCGGCCTCGAGCTGCGCGCGGCTCGCGGCGCGCTTTCGCTCGGCGCCCTCTAGATCGATGTCGTCGCTCGGCAGGATCTCGACCGCTCCGCCCGGCACAGGAACCATCGCCACCGGCTCGACCGCGGCCCCATCCGGGTTGAACGACAGCCGGGCAAGGCGGGCCAGGTGCTCCCGCGTGTCCTCGTAACCGTCGGCGGCCAGCCGGGCCGGGACCGTGACCGCGGCCTTGACCCCGGCGAGGTCGCGCCAGCCCCGCAACGCCTGCACGGCCTCGATCACCCGCGCCACCGCCGCCTCGGCGCCTTCGTCCCGCGGCGCCCGCTCCGATTCGGGCAGTCCCGCCGCGAGGAGGCCGTCGGTGCCGGGGATGTAGCGGTAGATCTCCTCGGTCACGAACGGGATCATCGGGTGAGCGATCGCCAGCGTCTGGGTTAGCACATACACAAGGGTGGCCTGGAGGTCGCGCTCGCCCGCGCGCAGCCGTGGCTTGACCAGCTCGAGGTACCAGTCGCACAGCTCGCCGTAGACGAATTCGTACAGCCCGAGCGCAGCATGGGCGAAGTCGAACCGCTCGATCCGCGCCGCGATGTCCGCCCTGGCCCGCTCGAGCCGCGACAGGATCCAGCGGTCCTCGACCGCGGCCGGGGCCGGCACGGCATGCACCTCCTCGCTCACCCCGAGCAGGATCAGCCGGGCGGCGTTCCACAGCTTGTTCGCCAGCTGCTGCCCCTGGGCAAGCCGCTCCTCGCTGAAGCGTACGTCCTGGACGGAGGACATCGCGTACAGCCCCCACCGCACGGCGTCGGCGCCGTAGGCCGGGAAGTCCCCACCACCCTCGAACACCGGGGGCCGAGGGCCTCCGTTGATCAGGTCGAGCGGGTCGACGCCGGTGCCGAGCGACTTGGACATCCGGCGTCCGTCCGGCGCCTGGATGATCGAGTGGACGTAGACGTCGGTGAACGGGATATGCCCGGTGAACTCGATCCCGAGCATGATCATCCGCGCCACCCACAGGAAGATGATGTCCCGGGCGGTGACCAGCGCGTCGGTTGGATAGAACGACCTGAGCGCGGGCGTCTCCTCGGGCCAGCCGAGCGCCGCGAACGGGAACAGCCCCGAGCTGAACCAGGTGTCGAGCACGTCGGGGTCTTGCTCCCACCCCTCGCCCTCGGGCGGCGCCGTCCCCACGTACTGTTCGTGGGCCGGGTGGGTCCTATACCAAACCGGGATCCGGTGACCCCACCACAGCTGGCGGGAGATGCACCAGGGACGGATGTTCTCCATCCAGTTGAGGTACACCCGGGTGTAGCTCTCAGGCCAGAAACGGACCTCGCCGCTCCGCACCACCTCGATCGCGGGCTTGACCAACTCGTCCATCCGCATGAACCACTGCAGCGACACGAGCGGCTCGATTCGCTGGCCGGATCGCTGCGAGTAGGGCACCTCGTGGACGTAATCCTCGGTCCGCGCGATCAGGTCCTGGCGGCGCAGCTCGGCCACGACCTCGCGCCGAGCCTCCTCGACGGTCATGCCGACGAACCGCTCGGGTGCCTCGGCGCTGATCCGCCCGTCCTCGCCGATCACGCTGATCCGCTGAAGACCGTGCCGTCGGCCGATCTCGAAGTCGTTGGGATCGTGGCCTGGGGTGATCTTGAGCGCGCCGGTCCCGAACTCGGGCTTGACGTACTCGTCGGCGATGATCTTGAGCTTGCGCCCGACCAGCGGCAGGATCGCCTTCTCGCCGACCAGCCGCCGGTAGCGGTCGTCCTCGGGATTGACGGCGATCGCGGTGTCGGCGAGCATCGTCTCGGGGCGGACGGTCGCGACCGTGATCGCCCCTGAGCCCGCGGCCAGCGGGTAGTCGATGTAGTAGAGGGTGTCCTGCACCTCCCGATCCTCGACCTCGAGGTCCGAGATCGCCGATCGCAGCCCCGGGTCCCAGTTGACCATGTGCCGGTCGCGGTAGATGTAGCCCTTCTCGTACAGCGCGACGAACACGACCAGGACCGCCCGCGCGTACGCGTCGTCGAGCGTGAACCGCTCGTCGTCGTAGTCGAGCGAGGCCCCGAGGCGCTTCAGCTGCTCGATGATCTCGCCGCCGTACTCGTCGCGCCAGCGCCACACGCGCTCGACGAACGCCTCGCGCCCGAGCTGCTCGCGGCTCGTGCCCTCGGCGCATCAGCGCCCGTTCGACCTGGACCTGTGTTCCGATGCCGGCGTGATCGGTCCCGAGGATCCACTTGGTCCGCTTGCCTTGCAGCCGGTTGTAGCGGATCAGGCAGTCCTGGATCGAGTCGTTGAGCGCGTGGCCCATGTGCAGGACGCCGGTGACGTTCGGCAGCGGGATCGCGATCGAGTAGTTCTCGGCCGGATCGCCCTCGGGCTCGGGGTGGAACAGCCCACTGTCGAGCCATTCGCGCGCGATCCGAGGCTCGACCTCGGATGGGTCGTAGCGGGTCTTGGCCTCGAGATCGGAGCGTTCAGCGGTGCCGGACATGCCGCCTGAGAGTCTAGGCCGCGTCAGGTCCGCAGCATGCTCCGGGCAGGGCCCGGATCCTGGAGCGGCCACGCAGCCCCAGGAACGACGAAGGCCGCTCTAAGCGGCCTCTTCCTCGGGGGTGGCGACGGTCACGAGCGTCGGGGACGTGCCCTTGTCGATCGTGTCGCGGGTCACGACGCACTTGCGGACGTCGCGGCGGGAGGGGAGCTCGAACTGGACCTCGAGCAGGACCTCCTCGATGATCGAGCGCAGGCCGCGAGCGCCGGTCTCGCGCTCGAGCGCCCTGTCGGCGATCGAGTGGAGCGCCTCGTCGGCGAACACGAGCTCGATCCCGTCGAACTGGAAGAACCGCTGGAACTGCTTGACCAGCGCGTTGCGGGGCTCGGTCAGGATCTGCATGAGCTCGTCGCGCGAGAGCTGGTGGATCGCCGACATCACCGGGAGGCGCCCGATGAACTCGGGGATCAGGCCGTACTGGATCAGGTCCTCGGGCAGGCAGTGCTCGAAGATCTCGCCGGTGTCGCGCTGTTCCTTGGACTGGATCGCGGCGCCGAAGCCGACGCCCTGGTGGCCGATCCGCCGCTCGATCACCTTGTCGAGGTTCGCGAACGCGCCGCCGCAGATGAACAGGACGTTGGTCGTGTCGATCGACAGGAACTCCTGGTGCGGGTGCTTGCGCCCGCCCTGGGGCGGCACGCTCGCCGTGGTCCCCTCGAGGATCTTCAGCAGCGCCTGCTGGACGCCCTCGCCGGACACGTCGCGCGTGATCGACGGGTTGTCGGCCTTGCGCGCGATCTTGTCGACCTCGTCGATGTAGATGATCCCGGTCTCGGCCTTCTTGACGTCGTAGTCGGCGGCCTGGATCAGCTTCAAGAGGATGTTCTCGACGTCCTCGCCCACGTAGCCGGCCTCGGTCAGCGCGGTGGCGTCGGCGATCGCGAACGGGACGTTGAGGATCTTCGCCAGCGTCTGGGCGAGCAGCGTCTTGCCGCAGCCGGTCGGGCCGAGCAGCAGGATGTTCGACTTCTGCAGCTCGATGTCGTTCTCATCGGACTGCATCATCTGAACGCGCTTGTAGTGGTTGTAGACGGCGACCGACAGGCTTCGCTTGGCCTGCTCCTGTCCGACCACGTACTCGTTCAGGACGTCGTAGATCTCACGCGGCTTGGGGAGGTTCTCGATGTCGAAGCTCGGCGGGGCGGTGAGCTCCTCGTCGATGATCTCGTTGCAGAGGTCGATGCACTCGTCGCAGATGTACACGCCTGGCCCAGCGATCAGCTTCTTGACCTGCCTCTGGGACTTGCCGCAGAAGCTGCAGAGAAGCTGTTCGTTGGAATCGGTCGGACGTGCCATGTGATTGCCCTCTCCTGGAGTCGCCTCGCGCCGCCTTATCCCGAGCCCTAAGGGTAGCCCCTCAGTGCTGGGAGATGACGCGGTCGATGATTCCGTACTCCTTGGCCTCCTCGGAGCTCATGAAGTAATCACGTTCGGTATCCGACCGAACTTTCTCAAGGCTCTGCCCGGTGTGCTGGGCGATGATCTCGTCGAGCCGCCGCCGGACGTCGATGATCTCCTTGGCGTGGATCTCGATGTCGGTCGCCTGGCCCTGGAACGCGGAGGAGACCTGGTGGATCAGGATCTTGGCGTTGGGCAGCGCCATCCGCTTGCCGTGCGCCCCGCCGGCCAGCAGCAGCGCGCCCATCGACATCGCGATCCCGACGCAGATCGTCTGCACGTCGGGCTTGATGAACTGCATCGTGTCGTAGATCGCCAGCCCGGCGTAGACCGACCCGCCCGGCGAGTTGACGTAGATCGAGATGTCCTTGTCCGGATCTTCTGATTCCAAGTGAAGGAGCTGCGCGACGATCAGGTTCGCGATCTGATCGTCCACCGGGGTCCCGAGGAAGATGATCCGCTCGTTGAGTAGACGGCTGTAGATGTCGAAGGCACGCTCTCCGCGAGAGGTCTGCTCGACAACCATCGGTACGAGTGGGCTCATCGTCCTCGCTTCTTTCGCTTCCTCGGCCGGAATCCTGCCGACTGTAGCAATCGCCTAGGGCGGGCTGTGAAGGGCAGGCGCGGTCGGGGTGGTCGAACGGGGTTCTTCTACAGGGTCAGCTGCCGGGAGTCCAGAGCTGTCCGGAGGCGAGCGGGCGGGCGGCCTCTGCTCGCGGCCTCCTTGCCGGGGGTCCAGAGCTTCTTGCGGGCCTTGGCCTGCTCGACGCTGATCGGCTTGGCCTCCGCCACGAGCAGCTCGATCGCCTGGCGCGTGGCGACCTCGTGGCGCACGCGGTCGAGCCGCCCGTTCGAGCGCAGCTGCTCGCAGCAGCTTCTCGACGGTCGTGCCCTGGCGCTCGGCCGTCGGCTCGAGCGCCTCGCGGACCTGCTCGTCGGTCGGCTCGATCCCCTCGGCCTCGACGATCGCCGCCAGCACCGCCTCGCGCTTGAGCGCGGCGGCCGCCTCGGGCTCGGCCTCGTGCGCGAGCGTCTCCTCGTCCCGGCCGGAGATCCGCAGGTAGGCGTCCTTCGAGATGCCCTGGCGCGCGAGCATCGAGAACGTATCCTCGAGCAGCTCGTGCGCGCGCGCGTGAACGAGCTTGTCGGGCACCTCGACCTCCGCCTCGGCCACCGCGGCCTCGATGACCGCGTCCTCGAACTCGCGCTCGAGCGACTGCTCGTCGACCTTCTCGCAGGCGCTCTGCGATGTCCTCGCGCAGCTCGGCTCGAGCGTGTCGAATCCGGCTGCCTCCGCGGCGAAATCGTCGTCGGGCTCGGGCAGGTGCTTGGCCTTGACCTCGTTGACCGTGACCGCGAACTGCGCCTCCTTGCCGGCAAGCTCCGTACCCGGGTAGTCCTCCGGGAACGTGATCGTCACCGTCCGCTCGTCGCCGGCGCTCGCGCCGACGAGCTGCTCCTCGAACCCGGGCACGAGCCGGCCCGAGCCGAGCTCGAGCAGCTGATCGCGGCCGGCGCCGCCCTCGAACTCCTCGCCGTCGACCGTCCCGACGTAGTCGATCACCACGTGGTCGCCGTTCTCGGCCGGGCGCTCGACCGTCTCGAGCGTCGCCAGCCGGTCGCGCAGCCGGTCGATCTCCGCGTCGATCTGCGAGTCCTCGACGTGCGGCTCGCGGCGACCGACCTCGAGCCCCTTGTACTCGCCGAGCTTGGCGGCTGGGACGCACGCCGATCTCGATCGAGAACGCGAGCGGCTGGCCCTCCGCGGGAAGCTCGCTCGGAACGTCGAGCTCGGGCTCGCCCACGGGCGCGATCCCGGCCCCGTCGATCGCGTCGGCGTACCAGGACCCGAGCGCGCTCCGGAGCGCCTCGTCGAGCACCGCCTCGCGGCCGAGCCGGCGAATGACGACCGGCGGCGGGCACCTTGCCCTTGCGGAAGCCCGGCACGCGCATCTGGCGGCCGAGCTCGCGCGCGGCCTGCTGGACGCGGCGCTCGACCTCCTCGGGAGCGACCTCCGCCTCGACGCGCACGCGCGACTCGGGCAGCTCGGTGACGGTGGTCTTGACGGTGCTGGGCATCGGGGTAGTGCGGAGACGATAGCTTGGGCGAGTGTTCTCGCGGATTGCAGGCAGGTTGGTGACCGGGCCGGCGGCGTTCCTCGTCGCCGGAATCGTCGACGTCGGCGCGCTGACGCTCGCCTACCTGCGCTACGGCCGCGCCGAGCGGCGGCGGCGCGCTACTCGGCCATCGTGACCGACGCCGCGCCGACCGCCGCCACCGAGCGGCTCGACCCGCGGAGCAGGCCGCGGATCTCGCGCAGCGCGACCGGCAGCGTCGTCATGTCGTAGATCCGCGAGCGCGGATGTCGGCGACCATCCCGAGGCAGCGCTCGAGTGCGGCCTCGTTGCGCTCGGACCACGCGTCGATCGCCGCCTCGCTGTCGGCCTTCGGGCCGCCGGTCTCGAGCACCTTGCGGGTGAGCTCCCGGTACAGGTTGAACAGGTCGTCGCGCAGCGCCGCGCGCGCCAGCGCCTGCCAGCGGTTGGCGCGCGGCAGCTCGATGATCCGGTCGCGCAGCCAGTTGAGCTCGAGCCGCGAGCCGAGGCGGAAGTAGACCCGGAGAACGTCCTCCGGATCGCGCTTGGTCGCCGTGGCGACCTCGACGATGTCGAACAGCGCGAGCATCGACTGCATCCCGGCCGCCCGCGCGGCCAGCGCGGCCGGCACGCCGGCCTGCTCGAGATCGGCCGCCCGGGCGTCGAAAGCCTCGCGGTCCGCGCCCTCGAGCGCGTCGGGGAGCGCCGCCGCCAGCATCTGCCGCGCCCGGCTGGAAGCGCCGGATCGTCTGCGCGATGCTGACCTGGTACGGGTTGGCACGGACCAGCCAGCGGGTGGAGCGCTCGACCAGGCGCCGGCCCTCGATCAGCATCTGCAGCTGGGTCTGGGCGGCGACCTGGTTGTCGAGGCGCTCGACCGCCTCCCAGAACGAGCGCATGTCGAGGACCTCGCGCGCGGCCGCGTACGCGCGCGCGAGCACCGCGGGCAGCGCGCCGGTCTCCTCGCCGAGCCGGAACGCGAACGTCGTGCCGGCGCGGTCGACGAGCTGGTTGGCCACGACCGTGGCGATGATCTCGCGCTTCAGGCGGTGGCCGCGCATCTGCTCGGCGTAGCGCTCGGGCAGCGGCGCCGGGAAGTAGCGCTCGAGGTCGTGGGCCAGGAACGCGTCCTCGGGCAGGTCGGAGTCGAGCAGCTGCTGGTACAGGTGGATCTTGCAGTAGGCCATGACCACCGCGAGCTCGGGCGCGACCAGGCCCTGGTGGGCCGCCTTGCGCTCGTCGATCAGCTCGTCCGTCGGCAGGAACTCGAGCTTGCGGTTCAGCCCGGCGATCTGCTCGAGGTGCCGGATCAGCCGCGCGTGCACGTCGATCATCGGCGGCGCCTGCGCGAGCGCGAGGCTGATCGCCTGCGTCTGGGTGTAGCTCCCGTACAGCACCTGCGCGCCGACCGCGTCGGTCATCTCGGCCAGCAGCTCGTTGCGCTGCTTGGCGGTCAGGTCGCCGTCCGCGACCAGGCCGTCGAGCAGGATCTTGATGTTGACCTCGTGGTCGGAGGTGTTGACGCCGGCGACGTTGTCGATCGCGTCGGTGTTGATCCGCCCGCCCTTGTCGTCGGGGCCGCCGCTGCAAGCGCGTACTCGATCCGCGCCCGCTGGGTGAGCCCGAGGTTGCCGCCCTCGCCGACGACCTTGCAGCGCAGCGTGCGCGCGTCGACGCGCACCGCGTCGTTGGCCTTGTCGCCGACGTCGGCGTGGGACTCGGTCGACGCCTTGACGTACGTGCCGATGCCGCCGTTGAAGAGCAGATCGACGGGCGCCTTGAGGATCGGCCTGGATCAGCTCGTTCGGCGCGAGCCGCTCGGCCTCGATCCCGAGCGCCTCGCGCGCCTGGGGCGAGAGCGGGATCGACTTCGCGCGTCCGCGGGTAGACGCCGCCGCCCTCGGAGATCAGCGACTCGTCGTAGTCGCTCCAGGCCGAGCGCGGCAGCTCGAACAGGCGCTTGCGCTCCTCGTAGCTTCGTTCCGGGTCCGGGTCGGGGTCGATGAACACGTGCATGTGGTTGAACGCGGCGACCAGCTTGGTGTGCCGCGAGAGCAGCATCCCGTTGCCGAACACGTCGCCGGACATGTCGCCGATCCCGACCGCCGTGAAGTCGGTCGTCTGGATGTCGGTGCCGAGCTCGCGGAAGTGGCGCTTGACCGACTCCCACGCGCCGCGCGCGGTGATCCCCATCTCCTTGTGGTCGTAGCCCTGCGAGCCGCCCGAGGCGAACGCGTCGCCGAGCCAGAAGCCGTAGTCGGCGAGACCTCGTTGGCGATGTCGGAGAACGTCGCGGTGCCCTTGTCCGCCGCGACGACCAGGTACGGGTCGTCGTCGTCGTAGCGGACCACCCGCTTGGGCGGCACGACCTCGCCCTCGACGATGTTGTCGGTGAGGTCGAGCATCCCCGACAGGAACGTCTTGTAGCAGGCGATGCCTTCGTGCATGCAGGGCCTCGCGGCCGCCCTCGGTCGGCGGGCGCTTGACGCACGAACCCGCCCTTCGCGCCGACCGGGACGATCAGCGCGTTCTTGACCATCTGGGCCTTCATCAGGCCGAGGACCTCGGTGCGGAAGTCCTCGCGGCGATCCGACCAGCGGATCCCGCCGCGGGCCACCTTGCCGCCGCGCAGGTGCACGGCCTCGACGCGCGGCGAGTACACGAAGATCTCGAACTGCGGCCGCGGCAGCGGCAGCACCGGGATCTGCGACGAGTCGAGCTTGAACGACAGGTACGGGTGCGGCTCGCCGTCCGCGCGCCGGCTGGAAGGAGTTGGTGCGGACGATCGCGCGCACGACGCGACAGGAAGCTGCGCAGGATCCGGTCCTCGTCGAGGCTCGGGACGGCGTCGAGCGCCTCCTCGATCTCGCCGGCCGAGCCGCTCGGCGGCGTCGCTGGTCGGCCGCGTCGGGGTCGAGCCGCGCGTCGAACAGCTCGACCAGGAGCCGGGCGATGTCGGGGTGCGCGAGTCAGCGTGCGCTCGATGTAGGCGTCCGAGAAGCCGATGCCGCCCTGGCGCAGGTACTTGGCGACCGCGCGGATGATCGAGACCTGGCGCCCGGTCAGGGTCGGCGCCGAGCACGAGCCCGTTCAGGCGGTCGTCCTCGAGGTCGCCGCGCCACACGCCGAGGAACGCGTCGTGGAGCAGGTCGCGGACCCGCTCGAGGTTCTCGGCGTCGGCCTGGAGGCCGAAGTCGTAGATCCACACCGGCCGGCGGTCGGCCGGCGTGATCTCGTACGGGCGCTCGTCGGCCACCTTCGCGCCGAGGTGCTCGAACGTCGGCAGGACGTCGGACAGCAGCACGCCGCCCGAGCTGAACAGCTTCAGGCGCACGATTCCCTCGGGTGCCTCGAGCGGGCGGTACAGGCTGGTGATCGGCTCGTCCGGTGCTGGCGAGCTCCTCGATCCGGGCGATGTCGGCGACCGCCGAGCGCGCCACCCAGTCGGACCGGTAGCCGGCCGGGAACGCGCGCTCGTAGCGCTTGAACAGCTTGATGCCCGTCCTCCTCGCCGTGCTCGTCGATCAGCGCCTCGCGCAGGTCGTCGGTCCAGGCCCGGATCGCCTGCACGAGCCGGGCCTCGATCGTCGCCGACGTCGTAGTCGGTGACGGGCTCCTCCCCGAGGCGGATGATGTAGTGGACGCGCGCGAGGCGCGACTCGCTCAGCTGCAGCGTCCAGTCGAGCGCGACGCCGCCGAGCGCCTCGAGCAGGATCCGTCCCGACCCGCTCGCGGTTCTCGGTGTTGAAGCGGTCGCGCGGGATGCACACCAGGCACTCGACGAAGCGGTCGAGCGGGTCGCGCCACACGAACAGCCGCACCCGCTGGCGCTCGCCGAGCCCGAGGATCCCGATCGCGACGTCGAACAGCTCCTCGGTCTCCATCTGGAACAGCGAGTCGCGCGGGTAGGACTCGAGGATCTCGACTCGAGCGCCTTGCGGTCGTGGCTGGCCGGCGGGAACCCGGCGCGCTCGAGCACGCCCTCGACCTTGCCGCGCAGCATCGGGATCGAGCGGGGGCTGGCCTTGTACGCGGCGGTCGTGTAGAGCCCGAGGAAGCGGCGCTCGCCGACCACCCGTCCGTCCTCGTCGTACTTCTTGACGCCGACGTAGTCGAGGTACGCCGGGCGGTGCACGGTCGAGGGCGAGTTGGCCTTGGTCAGCAGCAGGATCTGCGGCTCCCGGCCGCACGCATGAGCGCCTTGCCGCGTGAGCGTCTTCGGCGCCTTCGTCGGAGCGCCCCGGAGGATGCCCGAGCCCGGAGCCGTCGATCGCCTCGAGGACGCGCCTCGTCGCCGTCCTCGACCAGGTCGTACTCGCGGTAGCCGAGGAACGTGAAGTTGTCGTCGGCCAGCCACTGCGAGGAACGCCTTGGTCTCCTCGACGATGGCCGGGTCGACGGTCGGCGGCGGCTCGCGGTCGAACTCGTCGATCAGCGCGCGCGGGCGCGCGCGCATCGCCTGCCAGTCCTCGACGGCGGCGCGCACGTCGGCCAGGACCCGCTCGATGCTGTCTGGCGCAGGTCGCTCGAGCTGCGCCCGATCGTGCTCGCGCGCCGACCTCGGCGTGGAGGATCGACTCGCGGATCGCGTCGTCCGCGGTGGCGTCGGGGTCGAGCACCTCGACCATGTGACCGTCGGCGTCGCGCCGGACCCGCATCACCGGATGGATGACCAGGTCGATGCCGTACCCCGAGCCGCCCAGCTCCATCGTCACCGAGTCGACGATGAACGGCATGTCGTCGGTGACGATCTCGATCAGCGTGTGCGGCGACTGCCAGCCGTGCTGCTCGAAGTCCGGGTTGTAGACGCGCACCTTGGCCTCGCCCGGAGCCCGCTGCTGGGCGAGGTTCCAGTGCGCGACCGCCGCCCCGTACAGGTCGAGCGGGTTGCGATCCGCCAGATCCTCGGCCGGGACCCACTGGTAGTACTGGCGGACGAACGACTCGCACGGCGCCACCTGGTCCGCGGGCAACCGTTCCCGCACGCGTTCGCAGACCGTGTCGATCAGCTCGGACTCGAGATCCGCCCCCTTTACCGCCATTCGAGACCTCCTCTGTTCCTGCGCTCCCTAGTGGTCCTTTTCGCGAGTACCGCGACACCGAGAGTAGTCACCGGCGGGGGCTGGCAAGGACGCAGGACCGAAGGTGTGCCGCTGGCACATCGAGGTCCGAGTGACGCCGCCAGACGTCGTCCGCGGGCTGCTCGAATCTCGTCGTGTTTGCGAAAGGGGCCACCTAGCTGCGTCCTGAGCCGGAATCGCGCCACCGCATCGACGACGCCGCCGAACTCGACTTGACACCTTGGCGACCGCCGGCAGCAAATCGCCGCGCCCGGCGGAGCCTACTCCGGACGGGATCGCGGTGCATTGGCTGAGATTCGGCGTGCAGCGGGCCGGCGTCAAGCTTCGTTCGGGTCGCCCGAACCCGACCGCGACCCGGGTTGCCGAGGGCGCTTGCATGGCGCCGTCTCGGATGCGAACATATGTTCGATGACGACCGCAGGCGATCGATGACCAGGGACGCCCACCCTTGACGAGCGACGGCCGCCGTTGACCAGCGACGGCAACCCCTACGCGCGGTTTCGCCGCGCGCTCGAGACCGGCAACGAGACGCTCGTGATCACCGCCGCCCGCGAGCTGCCGCAGGTCCGGCTCGACGACGCGCTCCACATCTGCCTGGTCTTGCGTGGCGGAGACCCCGACCGCTACGAGCGCGCCGCCGTCCGCTGGCTCGGCCGCTTCGCGCTCGAGGCGCGCGAGGTGACGATCAACGACCTCCGCCTGGCCGCGAACGCCCTCGACGCCCTGCCCGAGCACGCCAGCGAGGCGATGGAGCTGCTCCAGCGGCTCTGCGTCGCGCGCGGCGTCGCGTAGCCGCGGCGTCGCAAAGCCGCGGCGTCGCGGCAGCGTCCGGCGTTCCGGCGGCGCCCCGCGTCATCCGGCCGGCGTGAGCCCGCCGTCTCGGTAGGTTGCAGCCGTGCTCCCTGAATGGCCCGCCGGCACCGTCACGATCCTCGCCACCGCCGGCGAGAGCCCGCACGCGATTCCGGTCTCGGCCGCGGTCCGGGCCGGCCCGCGCCGGGCGCTGATCGCGCCTCGCCGCGAGCCGCGGGTCGCTTGCGCGGCTGCGCGCCGATCCACGCGTCTCGCTCGCGATCGTCGCCGAGCGGATCGCGGTCACCGCCTACGGACGCGCGCGAGTGCTCGACGACGGCGGCCCCGAGCTCGTCGCCGGCGTGGTCGCGGTCGAGATCGAGGTCGACCGCGTCGACGACCACGATCGGCCGACGTTCGAGATCGAGTCGGGCGTGCGGTGGCGCTGGACCGATTCGGACGCGCGAACGGCGCGACGCCGAGGTCCACGCGGCGCTGGTCCGGCTGGCGGCCCGCACATCGTCGGACTAGTCCGGAAGCAGCGGAACCCATACGCCCGAGTCACTGCCGACGAGCGCCCCGCGCGTGATCGACTTCGAGCCGAACCTGTCCCGCACGCTGTCGACGACCGCATCGAGGTCGCGCGCGCGGTCGAACGGCAGCATCGAGCTGGACGGCGCCCCGGTCGTACAGGTTCGTGAGCGCGATCCCGATCAGCGTCAGGCCCCGACGCTCGATCATCGGCAGCGACGCCTTGAGCAGCCCGTTCGCGGTCTGCAGAATCGCGTGCGTCTGGTCGGTCGCCTCGCGCAGCGTGTACGACCGTGTCGCCCTCGAGAAGTCCTCGAACCGCATCCGCAGGACGACCGTGCGGCACACCCGCGCGGGCGGTGCGCAGCCGCCTCGCCACCCGGTCGACGAGCGCGATCAGCGACGTCGCCAGCTCCGCGAACGATCTGTCGCCGCCGTCCGAGCGCCCGCTGGGCCCCGATCGAACGGCGCCGGCGGCGTGTCTCCACCGGCCGCGGGTCGTAGTTGTGAGCGAGCGCGTGCAGGTGGCGACCCGACGCGCGCCCGAGCATCGCGACCAGCTCGCGCTCGGCCAGCAGCGCGACCTGTCCGACGGTCGTGATCCCCCGCTCGTGGAGCTTCTCGGCCGTGACCCGGCCGACGCCCCACAGCCGCTCGACCGGCAGCGGGTGCAGGAACTCGAGCTCGCGCTCGGGCGCCACGAGCAGCAGTCCGTCGGGCTTCGCCACGGCGCTCGCGACCTTGGCCAGGAACTTCGTCCGGGCGACGCCGACCGTGATCGGCAGACCGACCTCCCGGCGGATTCGCCGGCGCAGTTCGGCCGCGATCTCGACCGGCGTCCCCGAGATGTGGTCGAGCCCGCGCACGTCGAGGAACGCCTCGTCGATCGACAGCCCCTCGACCACCGGCGCCGTGTCCTCGAACACCGCGAACACCGCCTTGCTGGCCTCGGAGTAGGCCGACATCCGCGGCGGGACGACGATCGCCTTGGGACACAGGCTGCCGCGCCCGCCCCCCTCCCATCGCCGTCCGGATCCCGTACGCCTTTGCCTCGTAGCTCGCCGCGAGCACGACGCCCGCGCCGACGATCACCGGCCGCCCGCGCAGCCGTGGATCGTCACGCTGCTCGACCGACGCATAGAACGAATCGAGGTCCGCGTGAAGGATCGAAGCCGAGGGTGACACGAACAGATGTTCGCATCACCCTCGGACGGACGATCAGCGGTCTGAGCCAGAGCCCGGCGTCAACGACACGCCGCGCAGAACCTCGCCGAAATGGGCGCGTGCGAACCGTCTGGAACGACTCGCTGCCGGCCGTCGTCGCCGACAGCCGGTCGGTGATCTCGACGAGCCTGTTCGGATCCGCGCCCTGGTCGCCGCTGCCGCTGACGGTCGACGTGATGCCCCAGATCGTCGCGGTCCCGTTGCGGTTGACGCTGGCCCGTGATGTTCCGCAGGCCGTCGGTGGCCGGTGACCACGGCAGGCCCGTGACCGAGTTGTCCCCGGTCGGGTACCCGCGGACCGTGTACGGCTGCCCGAGGTTCAGCCCGGACTGCACCGTGTAGGCGAGCTGCCAAGCGCCCGTCACGCGGTTGAACGTCCACTTCTGCAGACCGGCGCTGGTCTGCGCCGCTGCATCCGTGTACGTGCCGGTCGTGGTCGAGAACGTCGCTGCGCCGTTGCCCTCGTCCGCGACGTAGAGCGTGGTCGGGTTCGCGAACCAGATCCCGAACGGGAACGCCGTCGAGTTCTTCGCGAGCGTCGTCGGGAACCCGTTGAGGATGCACATGTTGTAGGGGACCACGCCCTGGGTCTGGAGCAGCGCCGGGTTGTAGGCGATCGGCGACGTCGGCAGCTGCGCGCCCGGCTGGGGTACGCCGACGCCGTTCGGGCACGCCTTGCCGGTCGTGTCGATGAAGTACACGGTGTTGACCCCGTTGCTGCCGCTGCCCTTCGTGTAGTAGACGACGTTGCCGGAGATCGTCAGGCCACGGAAGTTCGTGTCCTTGCCGACCTTGTCCGCCTTGTCGCCCAGCTGGGTGACGCTGAAGCTGCCGACCGGGGTCGGGGCGGCCGGCGTCTGGAACCACTCGGGGACGAACGAGCGCGACAGGATCTGGGCGCCGGCGCCGGTGATCACGCCGTCCGGCTGCGGGTTGGAGCCGTTGCCGGCGTTGCCCGCGGTGTAGATCACGTTCGCGGCGTTGTTCAGGATCGCCGCGCGGCCGTTGTTGCCGCTGTAGGCGTTGGTCAGCGTGAACGAGTTGAACGAGCCGAACCGGCCGAGATCCGCGACCACGCGGTAGTCGCTGCCAGGCACCGGGTTGGTCGGGTCGACCACGCCCGGCGTGTTCGAGTTCGAGACGTCGATCGCGCCGACCGGCGCCCGGTAGCCCATGAAGGTGATGTCCTGGCCGTTGGTCGAGAGGTTCAGCGCGAGCTCGGACTTCGACGAGAAGCTCGTCACGAGGTCACGAGACGGAACCGCGATCCGATCGATCACCTGGCCCCACGGCGTCAGCTCGTCGAGAAACATCCTCGAGGTCACGCCGAAGCTCGCGTCCACCGTGTCGTTGTTGAACACGAACGGATACGTGCCGTCCGCGATCGCGGTCGAGCAGTTGCTTCCCGTGCAACCCGGCGGAAGCTCGGTGACTCCCGGCGTGATGTCGGCCGGCGAGTACTCGCTCGTGCTGAGCAGCAGATTGCCGGGGATCAGCCCGAAGCCCCGATGGCCGTGATCCCGGCGGTCGGCCTGGGCGGGTGAAGCAACCGATGCACGTCGCCAGCAGGCAGCCCGCTCCCGCCAGCAGTCGACGTGTGCGCCGTCGAGTCGTCCGCGCGCGATCGGGTGTGCTCGACATGAATGGTCCTCCTTGCAGTGATCGGCAGAGGCGCGCCCCAGGCGCGGCGGCACCCTAGCCTGAGTGGGCCGGACCACTCGTGACCATGGTGTTACCCGACCGATGAGGACCCTCTTATTCGCGAACCACGAGCATCGGGTGCGCGCGGCTCACAGGTTGCGGACGCGCCGGCCGATGTCCCGATCCACCGGATATCCGGCCGCGTCCCAGAACGCCGCGGCGACGGCGTCGTCGTCCGCCACCAGCGCCGTGACCCGACGGGCGCCGAGTCCGCGCAGGTGCTCCTCGCCGGCATCCACCAGCCGCCGCGCGATGCCCCGCCGGCGATGGTCGGGATGCACCGCGAGGCGATACATGTTTCCCCGCCAACCGTCCCATCCCGCGATCAACGCACCGATGATCTCGCCATCCGCAGTCTCCGCGACGAACACCGCGCTCGGCGTCTGCGCGATCAGCCGGTTGATGTCGTCCGCTCGATCCCGGGTTGTCGCGTGCTCGCTCCGGGCCAGCGACCACAGCTCGAGCACGGCCGAAGCATCATCGCGCTGACCGGATCGCACCACGAGCACCGCCGCCGATCCTAGCCGCGGCTTGCGCTCGGTACGCTCGCACGGTGACGCCGGAGGAGCTCGCCAACCTCGCGCATCTCCGCCGAGCCCGCGATCTGATGGACCGCGAATACGCTCGCCCGCTCGACGTCGCCGCGCTCGCCCGCGCTGCGCTGATGTCGACCGCACACTTCTCGCGGCAGTTCCGCGCGACGTACGGCGAGACGCCCTATGCGTACCTGATGACGCGGCGAATCGAGCGGGCGAAGGCGCTCCTGCGGCACGGCGACCTGTCGGTCACCGAGGTTTGCTTGGAGGTCGGGTGTACGTCGCTCGGCTCGTTCAGCGCACGCTTCACCCAGCTGGTGGGCGAGACGCCGACGGCGTACCGGGCCCGCGACCACGGCGCGTTCGCGAGCGTGCCGAGCTGCGTCGCCAAGGACCTCACCCGGCCGAGCCGCAGGCGCAGGATCGGGGCAGCACGCGAGGCGCCGGCACCCTAGTGTGCGGGGCATGGATCTCACCGTCTCCCGCTGCTTCGTCCTCGTCCATGACCCCGACGTCGCACTGGCGTTCTACCGCGACGCGCTCGGCCTCGACCTGCGCGACGACGTCGCCCAGGAAGGCTTCCGCTGGCTCACCGTCGGTGCCGCCTCACAGCCCGGCGTCGAGATCGTCCTCACGAACTATCTGAGCGGCAGCCCGGCCGACCGCGACGCGCTCGCGGCGCTCCTCGCCAAGGGAGCCCTGAACGGCGTCCACTTCCGCACCGACGACATCGACGCCACCTTCGAGAAGGTACGCGCCTCGGGCGCGGAGATCGTCCAGGAGCCGACCGAGCAGTTTTGGGGCACGCGAGACTTTGCGGTACGTGATCCGTCGGGCAATCTGGTGCGGATCGACCAGCCGCCCGCCGGGTCCTGACGCGACCGGGCCGCGACGCCCGCGAACAAAAGCCCGAGGTCGGCCGGCCGAGAGCGGAGTGCTATGGCAGCTCGTTGCGCAGCTGCTGGGCTTCCCCGAGCGTTCGAAGCTTCTTCAGCGACTGGTGCTCGATTTGACGGATGCGTTCACGCGTGACGTTGAACGTGCGTCCGATCTCGTCGAGCGTCCGCGGATGCGTGCCGCCGAGCCCGTAGCGCAGCTCGAGCACACGACGCTCGCGGTAGCCGAGAGCCTCGAGCGCGTCGCGCACGGCCTCCCCGGTCAGGATCTCCACGGCCCGGTCGTACGGTGACTCGGCCTGGTCGTCGGCGATCAGCTGACCGAACTCAAACTGATCCTCGTCACCCACCGGCTTCTCGAGTGAGATCGGCGCCTGTGCGGCTCGCTTGATCGACTCGACCTCCTCCGGCCTGAGGCCGGTGACCTCGGCGATCTCCTCGGCGGTCGGCGCGCGGCCGAGACCGGTGGTGAGCTTGCGCTCCGCCCGGCCGATGTGGTTGAGCTTCTCCACGATGTGGACCGGGATGCGGACCGTCCTCGCCTTGTCCGCGAGCGCGCGGGCGATTGCCTGGCGGATCCACCAGGTCGCGTAGGTCGAGAACTTGAATCCCCTGCGATAGTCGAACTTCTCCGCCGCGCGCACGAGACCGAGCGTCCCCTCCTGGATCAGGTCCAAGAAAGGCAGACCCTGGTTCCGATATCTCTTGGCGATGGAGACGACCAGCCGCAGGTTCGACTCGACCAACTTCCGCTTGGCATCAACGTCACCGCGCCAGATCCGCTTGGCGAGGTCGACTTCCTGCTGGGCGGTCAGGAGTCGCACCTTGCCGATGTCCCTGAGGAACAGCTGCAAGCCGTCGGTCGTCCCCTCTGGCTCTCGCTCTGCCCGCGACTTGCGACGGCCGCGTTTGTCCGGCGCGCGCTCGATCCGCTGGCTCGCCAACGTGGCAGGGTCGATCTCATCCACCAGCTCGATTTCACGGCCCTCGAACAGGCCGAGCAACTCCTCGGCGTCGGTTTCCTCGAGGTCGAGCTCCGCCGTGGCGGTGGCGATCTCGGCATAGGTGAGCACACCCAGCTGTAGCCCGCGGGCGATCAGGCCCTTGACCTCGTCGAGCTCCTCGAGCTCCGCTCCCGACACCTGGTCGCCCTTCGCGCTAGGCGCGGGCCCGCTCAACGGGGCCGCGATGGCGGCGTCGCGTGTCGCCGAGGCCGGACGCAAGCCACCGATCGGCAGGCGGCGCGTTGCCGCTGCACCGTGTCGTTCCCTGCGCAGCATCACGCCCAAGCCTTCCGTCCCGTCGTCGGGTTCTCGCGGCCAGAATCTCCCGCGCCGTCGATCACACCAACCCAATCCGGCCGAGCCCGGTGGTGATGACGCTTATCGACCTAGAGCACTGGCCCCGCAGCGAAAACACATAACCCACGCCCTCGCCTCGTGGCGCACTTGGCGCCGTCGGTGGCATGCAGTACGCAGACCGATAAATCCGGCCGCAGGGCCAGCACGTAGGAGAAATGTACTCCTATCGCACCGGTGTATGTGAACGACGCAGAAAGACCTCTCCACCCGTGTGAACGACGCAGAAAGACCTCTCCTGCCCGTGGGCATGCGCTGGCACCCAGCCTCACACCCCACTCGGCCGATGTCCGTTTTCCAACGGCGCGGGCTACGCGTCAAGCGCCCGGAGCATCACCACGTGCTCCGGATTGACCGCTATGCGCGCGCCACTGTCGATCTCAACCAGCCAGGCTAGCTGCATGATCGACCCGCGAGCGGCGTCGAGGATCAGCCGCTCGACGTCGCGGGCGTCTCCCTCGACCCGATACGCACTTCCACCAACGACGGTTATCTCTGTTGCAGGTGGCACGTACCGTGGACTGGCGCCCGCAACGACACGCGACTCAGGGAGAGGTCGCTCCGGCCGGAGGGGTTCTCGCCGGGCACGCCGATGTTCTAGTCGGGCTGCACGCTGACGTTGACGGCCTTCGGGCCCTTCGGCCCTGCTTCGGCGTCATAGGACACCTTGGCGCCCTCGCTCAGCGAGCGATAGCCGTTGGCCCCAGCGATACCGGTGTGATGTACGAACAGGTCCTTGGACTGATCGTCGGGCGTGATGAAGCCAAAGCCCTTGTCGTCGCTGAACCATTTGACGGTTCCCGTAGCCATTGTCTCCTCCGGCGTTTGATCGTGCTGCGAACGCGGAGATTGCGATGAGCAAAGGCTACGAGCGCTGGCACTACGGAGCCGGGCCCGGAGCCCGGCCTGACGCGCCCACTGTAACAGCCGCGCGGTGGCGCGGAGCTCAGACCCAGCCGGCACCGGCCTCGGTTAATGTCTGGATCTGGATCGCATGAGCCGGTGGTGGTGCTACGGTGCTGTATAAGGGCGACGATGCCGCCCCGAGGTTCTTCTCGCCGACGCAGCGGATCTCGTCTCGATGCAGATCGCGCCGGCGTTAGGAAGGAGAGCGATGCTCACCAACGGCTGTGACCAGCCCGGGGGAACCGAGCTGAAGGCGGGTCCCTTGCCTGGGACCGCCGGCGCAGACTCCTGTCCAGCTTGGCATCGCTCACACGGCAACGGCGAGGTGGGCAGATGAAGACAGCGCGAGAGAAATCCGAGGAGAAGCGCCAGGCCAAGCTCGAAGAGATCCGTGAGCAGCTCGACAGTGGCACGCTCGTCATTCGTCCCATGACGCCGGAAGAGCGCCGGCGGTACCCGCCTCGTCCGGTCGAGCGCAAACGGTTTGATCGGCGATGAAGATCGGCGAGCGCGAGCGGCTGGTCACTCGAATCCGGCAGATCCGCCAGACTGGCGAGGACCACGCAGGGAAGGCCGGCGGGCGATGCCGGCGATCCAGATCCCGCGCAGCTCGTCGTTCTGGAGGAGCGGATCGCTCACCTCGAGCAACTACTGGAAGGACTTCAGGACTCTGTGTACCGCGAGTCGGAGCGACAGGGCAAACGGATCGCCGAGCTCGAGGCCCGGATCGAGCCAGGCGCGCTCGGCGAGGCCATGAGCAAAGACGCTCGCGAACGCGGGCTGTAGGGCTGTAGCGGCCCTTGACAGAGTTCTTCATCCCCGGGGTGTCGGACGATCCGCGTCTCCTCGAGGAAATCTACGGCGGCATGCGGAGCCAGATCGAGCGCGACCTGGGCCGGCAACCTACGGGCCGCCGGATTCTGAGATTGTGGAGTCGCCGCGGAACGGTTGACTGCATCGCCGAGGTCGGCCGCGCCGACCCCGTGCGCGGCGGCACGGTGATGGCGATCTTCGATATGGGACCTCACCGGCCGTTCGTCGTGTGGCGCCAGCCAGACGATCGAATCCGAGAGGGAGTCCGCGAGGTGTTGGCGTGCAACGCCTACGCGGTGTCGGAGTTCGAGCGATGAGCTCGAGCGGCGAGATCGAGCTGTTCCGAGCCGACGTCCGTGACTGCCACGATCAGGTGGCGCTAATGCGCGCCAAGCTGTACCGGTGGGGTTTCGGATCCAACGCTCAGCTTGAGGAGCTCGAGCGGGAGCTGGAGCACGCGGAGGAACGGCTGCGCGACGCGACGGCGCGACACCCGGCGGCGGAACCCGCCGGCCCCGTCCGCTGGCGGTAGTCGGACAAAGGACAGGCTGCCCCGACCGGTTGGTCGCTGATCCGGCTCCGCCACGCCTACCCGGGCCCGGCCCGGGGACGCCACCGCTGACTTATTCCTGGCCGCCCGTCGATGGTCCCTCGGGCTGGCTCAGAGGATGCGCAGCGGCTTCCTTTCGTGAACGCTTTCTGGCTTGCTTTTCCAGGCGACGCTCGCGGAGTTTGGTCTCGCGGTTCAGTTTTGCCATCGTGGTCTTCTTCTTGCCGGTCGACGCCATATATGTCCGTTCTTTTGTGGATCTCGAGCGCGTCGTTGACGCGCCAGCCATTGGGTGGAGCGGTCGCTGCGGTGACGCGTTGCCGTGGCTTACGCGAGAGGCTCGCCTTCGGCCTTCGCAGAATTGCGGCGTCCGCCTCGTGACGCGACGTGGTTGCGAGCGACGGGAGGGCCAGCGTATGCGGCCCTCCCGTGCTGGCTAGGTCGGTCGACTCTAGAGCGTTCGGACGTTGCCGGCCGCGGGGCCCTTGGGGCCCTGCTCTGCGTCGTAGCTCACTTTCGCGCCCTCGGCCAGCGACTTGAAGCCGTTGCCCTGGATCGCGGTGTGGTGTACGAACAGGTCCTTGCCGGCGTCATCGGGTGTGATGAATCCGAATCCCTTGTCGTCGCTGAACCACTTCACGGTTCCTGTTGCCATCTTGTTCCCTCCGGGTATGTGCACTGCGAGACGCGGAGGATGCTGGAGGCAACGACTGCGAAAACGCGGGGCACTGCTTTGGTCGAGACCAACGCTCGACCGGTAAGTCCAGTCTAGCCAGCCAGCGGCAGAGCGGCCCGCGCCGCGCTATCGCTCTAGCCGGGGTCCTCTTGGCGGCGCCTGCGAACCTGTGCCTCCTCGCGCGCGGTGCGAAGCTTGCGCGCCTCCTTCTGTGCCTGCTCGTTCCGCTGCGCGATCTCCTTCTTGCGCGCTGTGAACGCCGCATCCGAAGTCGATCGTCCGGGTCCGGGCCCGGGCCCGGATCCGGGTTGATCAGTCTGCTTTGTCACTGGACACGCACTCCTTGTCGCTCCCTACGACGACTGGCCACAGGACGAATGCGAGAGCGAGACACCGAGCGGTGGCGACACCCTGTCAACTGTACCGGTGTAGGCCATTCCGGCCATCAGCTCGGTCCCCCAAAGCTCCACGAGCTTCGGACATCCTCCTCCCCATTGCCGGGGTCGGGACCTGCTAGGCTCACGTCCGCTCGGTGAGCCGTTCGAACGCCGACCCTCGCGTGATGCTTGGTCGATCTCGCTGAGCCTTCTATCGAAAGGGGTCCGTCATGACCCACGTCGGATGTCCTAGCTGCCGGTTGCGGTTCACCGCGGTCGCGGCGGCGTACCTCGTTGCTTGTCCGGAGTGCGGTCGGCCGCCCGAACCGATGGTGGGCGAGGCGCTCGTCGGGTCCCGGCTCTTCGTCCTGGAGGACGTGCCCCCGGTGGTGCCTGAGGCTGTCGCGGTCTCGATCCCCATCCCAGATCCCGGCGCAGGACGGTCATGATCGAAGCGAACGTCGCGGCGGCTCAAGGGCGACGGCGCTATCCACAGCCCGGGCCCGCCGGGTGAGCGCTAGCCCTCGCCCGACGTAGCGGTCACTCATGTTCCTCGGTCTCGGCCTGGCGCTCGCGTGTGCGTTGCTGACCAACGCAGGTTTCCTGCTGCGTCATCGTGGGGCGGTCGCCGCACCGCCAGTCGATGGTCGCCATCCGCTGCGCAGCGCCCGGGGGTTGTTCGCCTCAAAATGGTGGACGATCGGGTGGGTGGGAGCAGTCACAGCATGGGTGCTACACGTCGGCGCGCTCTCGCTCCTCCAGCTCTCGGTTGTCCAGGCGGTCATCTCCGGCGGCCTCGTGTTGCTCGCAGTGCTCGCCGAACGGTTCTTCGGCTTTCACCTCGGCCGCCGACAATGGATCGGCCTTGCGGTCACGGCGGCGGGACTGACCGTGCTCGCCGTGACCGGCCGCCCCGCGGATGACGCGGGTCGATCCTCGCTGGCAGCCCTGATTGCGGTGGAAGCCGGCGTATTCGCCGCCAGCTCGGCGCTCGTGGCGGCCTCCATCAAGCTCCCCCGTCTGCATCCCAGTGAGGGGTTGGTGCTCGGCACCGCTGCCGGCTGCTTGTTCGGGGTGTCCGACATCTCGCTCAAGTTCCTGACCCACGCCGCCGCCAACGGGGGGCTGACCGCGGCCGTCATCAGCCCCTGGGCGCTGGCGGCATTCGCGGCCTCCGTCGTCGCCTTCTACTCGTCGGCTCGCAGCCTCCAGATCGGGCCCGCGCTGACGGTGATCGCGTTCACCTCGGTCGCAGCGAATCTGATCGCGATCAGCGGCGGCATCCTCGTCTTCCACGACTCGATCGGCGCCGGCGCACCACAGATCGTCGAACGCATGCTCGCGTTCTGCCTGGTCATCGCCGGAGCCGCGCTGATGCCCGCACCAACCCGCGCGCGAGCGACCAGCACGGATCCGCTTACTCCTCGACCCAGCCCGGCACGCTCGCTCGCCTAGCCGGACTTGGCAGTGACCCCGGGCGCGTGGTCATGCTCGAGTTCCGGGCACTGAGTAACTAAGCGGCTCTGGGCGCGCGCTGCAGGCGGGCTTCGTCGATGCGAACTACGTCCCAGGCGAGCCCGAGCAACTCGAGCAGGCGAATGATCGCCGCCGATGGGTCGAGTTGCCAGCGGCGCAGTCCGTGACGGTACGACGTCGGAAATGCATGGTGGTTGTTGTGCCAGGCCTCGCCCCAGGTCGGGATCGCCAGCCATGCCAGGTTTCGGGATCGATCTCCGGTCTCGTAATCGCGGCGGCCGAAGAAGTGGCACAGCGAGTTGATGCTGAAGGTCGCGTGATGCAGCAGGAAAATCCTGGCGGCGCCGCCCCAGAGCAGTGCGGTCAGCCCGCCGATCACCGACCCGGTCAGCGCCACGCCCAACCCGAACGAGAACGCCAATCCCGCGATCACCCACACCACGAACGTGCGATCGACGAATCGGATCATCGGATCCGCCAGCAGATCCTTCGCGTAGCGGCGCTCGTCCGCGACCTCCATGTCCGTGAACACCCAGCCGATGTGCGCGTGCAGAAGCCCGCAGACGGCGCCGCGCCAGCCGGAGCCGTGGCCGATGTGCGGGCTGTGCGGGTCTCCCTCCACATCGGAGAACTGATGGTGCTTGCGGTGGGTCGCGACCCAATCGATGACCGGCCCTTCCGCGGCCGCCGAACCGAGCGCGGCAAACGCAGCGCGCAGCAGACGACTGGTCTTGAAGCTGCGGTGCGTCAACAACCGGTGAAAGCCGACCGTTACGCCTGTCCCGATGATGACGTAGCTGACCGCAAGGACGAGGAAATCCTTCCAGTCGAGCAGGTTGCCGCTCCAGCCGAACCACATGCCGATCGCGAGCATGATCGGCGGAACGGCCGTGACCACACCGCTGGCGATTCGATCGAGGAGTGGCATCGAAACCGGGCGCACCGCGGATGCCGTACCAGCCGGGGTTAGCGATGTCATCGTGCCTCCTGGTTTGAGACCGCCGGAATCCGGGCCTTCACGGAGTCAGGTCTTGCGCCCACAGTCTCAGGAGCGGCGTCGCCGCCATTCGATGACCGCAGCATGGGAATGTCGAGCGGGAGGTCGCACCACACGCTCGTCGTGCCCACGCTGTCGCGCTCAGTTCCCCACGCCGAGCACAGCCTCTCGACGATCGTCAGCCCGTACCCGCCGGAGGCGCTGTGATCCGGTGACCGGAGGTGGGGTTCGAGGCGCGACCCTGGGTCGGTGACGCTGATTCGGAGACGGCCCGGGAGCGCGGTGCACTCGACGGTCAGGGTCTGGTCCGGGCCGACGTTCGCGTGCAGCACGCTGTTAGTGACGAGCTCGCTGACGATCAGCGCAACGTCTGCCGCACAGGTCTCCGCGAGCTGTCCCCCCAGCTGCGGACAACACTGATCTCCGCGCGCGGAAGGGTGCGCCGGTGCCGCCGTGAAGCCGCAGTGAAATCGACGGTTGGGGATCCGGCGGATCGGTTAGGCAGACGTTCAACCCGGGACCCCCGCGACGTCGCGGCCTGACCCCGCCGCGACGCCGCCTGTCGTGGCCGCGTCGCCGCCAGCCGCCGGGTGGGCGACTCGCAGCGCGTTGTCAGCCCCCATGAGGTACTCGTCGACACGAGCGATCAGACGAGGCCTTTCGCCGCTGGCGCGCTCAATGAAGGGCGCTCCCTCGAGGGGCTCCAGCGGGTGAGCCTGCTTTGCTCGCTTTGTGTTCGCAGATGCGGAATTACGCACGAACTGTCCCGGTCCAGGAGATAAGGAACTCTCATGTCGGACCGGAGGGGACGGCCGCCGTGCGACCGCCGAGTTCGTTCCGCAACTACTTACAACCCAATGCGCGGCCCGTGGCCACCGCCGTGAGGTCGTGCCGACATCATACCCCCAGACCCGGGCGCGTAACAAAGGATCCCGGTCGTCCGGCGGCTGTCAGGCCACGGCAGCGCCAGCAAGCTCGGCAAGCTCATCGCGGACTTCACCGGGCGAGGCGCGACCAAATCCCGAGCCTTCGTCTCCCAGGACCTCGTCGTATGCGTGTTCGAGGACCGTGCGACCAGGGCCGAGCGAAACCTCGTGGCGGCCGGAAAGTCCGACCTGGTCCGAGTCCAGGCTTTTCTGCTCGAACGAGAACTGCTGGCACCGGACCCGGCGGCAATCGAGTGACGCGACGGGGTTCCTCTCCGTAGTAGCCTTCGCGACGACAGGGCCCACCGGGGTTTCGTAATCCTAAGGGCCAGGTCAGAACGGCATGCGCCGGACGGCCAGGACCTCGCGGGTCCTGCCGGACAAGGAGCGAACGGATGGAGAGTCCATCAGCCGAGGAGGGACAGGGGCCGCTTGCCGGCGGAAGGCTCCTGGCCGAGATCTCCACCAGCGTCGTCGCGATCCTGCGCGAGCATTACGGTCGTGGGCCGATGAAGGCCAAGACATACGCCGTCGACGACGTGATCGTCGTCGTCATGCGGGGCAGCGGCTTCACCGCGCTCGAGCAGACGATCATGGACAGCGGCCAGCCGGGACGGGTCGTCGTGATGCGAGAGGAGTTCCAGAGCGTGATGGCAGAGCGATACAGGCACACGATCGAACAACTCACGGGTCGCAAGGTCGTTGCGTTTCTCTCCCAAGCGCACGTCGAGCCTGACATCACCGTCGAGATGTTCTTCGTCGACGGGCCTCTTCCAGGATTCGGCGTAGTCGAAGTCATGGAGCCTGAGTGAGGGTTCCACCACACGCCGACGATCGGCATGCGGCGGTTCTACCCAATCGGTCTGAGTGCGAGAGGATCACGTTGCGATGGGCGAAGTCAATCCAGAGGAATCGCTCGAGATCGGTCGCGGCGTGTTCAAGCGACTCGGCGATTGCACCGGCACGGAGATCGAGTCGGCAATCGGTTTGATTGCCCAAAGGCGGATCGACCGCGCCTGGATCGCCGAGCAGGCGGCGGGACCCGATCGGGGCGACATGACGATCGCCCGCCGCTTCTTCGCTAACGCGACGGACGCCGAGCGGGATCTCATCGCCTATTGGCAGATGGTCAAGCTCGTCGAGGAAGCGCACCTGCGTTACATGAGCGAGCACGGCGCTTGACGGCCGCCACGCTCGGCGGCGCACCTCGAAGGGAGCGGCGGGTTCGGGCTGCACATCGCATTCTCCTAGCGGTCGATCATTCGCTGGGCGGCTTCCGAGTAGCGCGCGCCCTCGGCCTCGATCTGTGCGTCATCGATCTCGCGTAGCTCCTCAGCCGTGAGCTCGATGTCGGCGGCGCCCAGGTTCTCGTCCAGTCGATCCAGCCTCGTCGTGCCGGGGATCGGGACGATCCAGGGCTTCTGGGCGAGCAACCAGGCAAGCGCGATCTGCGCCGGCGTCGCCGGCTTGCGCTCCGCGATCCGGGTCAGGAGGTCGACGAACGCCAGATTTGCCTCACGGGCCTCTTGGTCGGTGAAGCGCGGAACCGTATTGCGGAAGTCGTTGCTGGAGAACTCGGTGGCCGTGTTGATCGTTCCGGTCAGGAAGCCCTTGCCGAGCGGGCTGAACGGGACGAGGCCGACGCCTAGCTCCTCCAAGGTCGGCACGATCGCCTGCTCGGGCTCGCGCCACCACAGGGAATACTCGCTTTGCAAGACGGCGACCGGTTGCACGGCGTGGGCACGGCGGATCGTCGGCGCCCCGGCCTCGGAGAGCCCGAAGTGGCGGACCTTGCCCTCGTCGATAAGTTCCTTGACGGCGCCGGCGACCTCCTCGATCGGTACGGTCGGGTCGACGCGGTGCTGGTAGAGCAGGTCGATCCTGTCGGTGCGCAGCCGTTTCAGCGAATCCTCGACACTCTCCCTGATCGTCTCCGGCCGGCTGTCGAGCGCCCCGGGACCGATCGCGCCCTGAAGGTCGAACCCGAATTTCGTCGCGATCACGACCTGGTCGCGGACCGGCTCGAGCGCCTCACCCACCAGCTCCTCGTTGGTGAACGGGCCGTAGACCTGCGCAGTGTCGAAGAACGTGACGCCGCGGTCGACAGCCGTGCGGATGAACGCGATCATCGCCTGCTTGTCAGCCGGCGGGCCGTAGCCGTGGCTCATGCCCATGCACCCGAGCCCGATCGCCGATACTTCGAGTGTGCCTGCAAGTGTGCGCTTGTCCATGTGTGTGTGTGTCCTTTCAGGTGTCAGTCGTAGTGTTCTCGCGCGGCACGAGCTTCAGCGTGGCGGCGCGCGCCTGCGGCGCGAGGATCGAAGGCACGATCGTCGGATAGCGACGGCCGTACTTCGCCTGGTAGGCGATATCGATCCGCTCGTTGGCCTCGTCGATCTCGACGAGACGGACGTCCTCCTCGACGCCGCCGGCATCGATGCGTGCTTCGTGTCGGGTCTGCGCGCCGCGGAACCAGGCGGACCCGCGGCCGTGGACGGAGCGCACGTACACGTCCTCGCCGCCGCGGACGACCCACATCGCCACCGGCCGGCGCAATGTGCCGTCGCCGCGCACCGACGCGAGAGTCAACTCCTGCGCAGCATCGATCCTGTCGAGCTGGTTCCGTGTCCACCGACTCACGGTCAGACCGTCCCGACCCGCAAGAGCGATTTGATCGCTCGTCGCTCGTCCATCGCCTCATAGGCCTCTGCGACCCCGTCTAGGTCGGTCGCGAAGTCGAACATGCGGCCGGGGTTGATCCGTCCCTCGAGCACATCGGGCAGGAGCACGGGGATGTAGGCGCGGACCGGTGCCGAGCCGCCGCGGACGCCTACGTTGCAGAAGAACATGTCGCCGACCGGCAGCTCGACTCCGTGTGGTACGCCGACGTAACCGACCATCGACCCGGGTCGGGCGATCGAGATCGCCGTCTGCATCGCCTGCGCGGTGCCGACGCATTCGAGCACGGCGTCGGCGCCGACCCCGTCGGTCAGTTCCTTGATCGCGTCGGTCGCCTCCTCGCCGCGCGCGTCGACGATCTCCGTGGCACCGAACTCACACGCGAGTCTCTGCCGGACCGGATTGCCGCTCAGTGCGATCACCCGCTCGGCGCCCAGGCGCGCTGCGGCGAGCACCCCGGATAGACCGACAGCGCCGTCGCCAACCACGGCGACCACGCCACCGGGCTTCACGTCGGCGCAGACAGCCGCGTGATGACCCGTTGCAAGTACATCTGACAGGGTCAGCAGCGAGGTGGTCGTCTCGTCAGAGTGCCCGGAACCGGGGACCTTGACGAGCGTTCCGTCGGCGAGCGGGACGCGGACCCCCTCACCCTGGCCACCATCGCCGTTCGACGGAAAGAACCCGCCGGCCGCACATACGCTCGTGATCCCGTGCCGGCAGTGCGGGCAGGTGCCGTCGCTGAACGCGAACGGCGAGATCACGACATCGCCCTTGGCGATCTTGCGCACGTCGGAGCCGACGTCCTCGACGACGCCGATGAACTCGTGCCCGATCGGGCCCGGCGGGAACGGCGACTCGCCGCGGTAGTACCAATGGTCAGACCCGCACGACGCAGGACAGGACCACGCGGACGATGGCGTCGGTCGGCTCGTTGATCGCCGGGTCAGGCCGCTCGGCGACGGTGATCGAGCGGGGCTCGTTGAAGACAGCGGCGCGCATTTATACGCCTCCTCGGTTACGTCGAATCTCATTCATCGCGACCCAAGAAAGCACCGATTCGCCGGGAGTGAGAGTCCCTGCTGATCCAGGTACTGACAGGGGCCCCCCAACCCCGCCGCCGCACGGGTAGCCTGATCAGACGAGATGAACGCCAAAAGCGAGATCCGCCAATTCCTCACCAGCCGGCGCGCGAAAATCACCCCTGATCAGGTAGGCCTGCCGATCTATGGTGACAACCGCCGTGTCCCGGGCCTGCGCCGGGAAGAAGTCGCCATGCTCGCTGGAGTGAGTGTCGACTACTACACGCGCCTCGAGCGTGGAAACGCCGCCGGCGTCTCGGACAGCGTGCTCGACGCCCTCGCACGCGCGCTCCAGCTCGACGAAGCCGAACGGTCACACTTGATCGACCTCGCGCGCGCCACTCAACCCGCTACCGCCACCCGCCGGCGCCGAGCGACCAAGCAGCACATCCGGCCCGCCGTCCAGCGCATCCTCGACGCGATGACCCAGGCGCCGGCGTTCATTCGCAACGGCCGCCTGGACATCCTCGCCGCCAACCCGCTCGGGTACGCCCTCTACTCCACGTACCTCAGCCCGGGCCGACCCGCGAACACCGCCCGGTTCGTGTTCCTCGACCCCCGCTCGGGCGACTTCTACGACGACTGGGACCACATTGCCAACGAGGTCGTCGCGATCCTCCGCTCCGAAGCCGGCCGCAACCCATACGATCGCGAACTCACCAACCTGATCGGCGAGCTCTCGACGCAAAGCGACACGTTCCGCATCAGATGGGCGGCCCACAACGTCCGGTTCCATGACACCGGCACCAAACGAGTCCACCACCCCATCGTCGGCGACCTCGAGCTCAGCTACGAAGCGATGGAACTCTCCGCCGATAGGAGCCTGATCATGTTCGCCTACACGGCCGAACCCGGGACCAAATCGGAGCAGGCCCTCCAACTGCTCGGAAGCTGGGCGGCGGCCCCCGTCGAGCCCGACCTCCCCACCAGCGACCAAGCTTGATCAGCAACCGGTGCTCGGCGTGAGGTCTCGCGCTATTCGCGAGACTTCTGTGAAGGTGAGTTCCTAGGGGTTCCTCGGCCCGCCCACGCCGGGGCCTCACCAGGGAAGACTCTTGCTCGTCCAGTGGGTGAGCCCCTTCAGGTCGGTCGCCTCCCGGACGTGTCGCGCGGGCGTCTGGAAGGTGGCGTATGGCGACAGTGTCAGCACCACCCGGTGCTCTCGCCGGCACATTTCCTCGACGTCGGCCCGAGCCTCGGGCGGCATTGCGTGACCGGCCATCACCGCTGAGATCCGCATCATCAGATCCGTGGCCCGATCCAGGTCGGGATCGACCTCGACGGTGGCGTACACCAACAGGTAGGTCAACGGCCACTGCTCGTCGAGCACGCATAGCGACACCTTGGGGCTGCGGGCAACCGCCGTCGCCTTGCCGCGTTCGCGCATCGTCGAGACCAGGATGCGATCGTCACCATCCACGACGTAGTAGACGACCGACATCGACGGCCCGTCGTCCCGGCGCGGATAGCCGAACACGGCCGTGCGGTGCTCGGCCACGAACGCGCGCCGCCGCGAGCGCTCGATGTCGTCGAGGGGTCGGGCTTCAAGCTCGGCGGACATCCGCCAAATCCTACGCAGCCTCGCCGAACAAACACCTCGATCGGACAGATGCGCGGTCGACCGATGGCCCCCGGCTGTCTTAGCCTGGATCCACCGATCCTGCGGTCGTCTCGACGCCGGCTGGCCGTCGCCATACGCCATCGGCGTCGCCCATAGGGTTCACCCTTATGGTGCTCCGCCGATGGCGTCTGACTCGGCCCCCGACGCCGAGACTCAACCCATCATCGGTGGATCCAGGCTTCGCGCGAGCACGCCGCGCGGCAACCGAGCCCGCCCGTTCGATGGGCAGGACGCAGCGACGACCCGGTCAGAATTGCCGCCACCCTGGCGTGCCTCGCAGCCTGACCCGGCTGGGTTCGGACGAATGGCGGCAACGTGCCACGGCCCTGCTTGCCTGCCTCGAGTGGCGGGTCGGCGCCGAGTAGCGAGATTGGCGAATCGCGAGAGCCTTGCGCCTACGCGCTGCGGCACCCGCTTCGCCATCGACGCGGGCGTCGGCACGAGGCGAAGAGGGCGTGTCTCGCAAGGGGATTCGCTTGCGGCGCGCGGCCGGCCGCTGCGCGCTGACAAGTCCCCGCGCGACCGGCATCGTTAGGGGCGTGTCGCCGGGTTCCGGTACCCGGTGTTCACCGAGTCCGTGCTGACCGAACGTACGCCGCGAGTTCGCTGCGTCGGCTCGTCCGACCGCAACGATAAGTGGACAAACGAGTCCGCCGGAACCGGCGTCGGCGACTCCCCTTTAGTAGAACTGCAGCCGTGCCGTACACGCTCAGGAACCTCAGGGAGGACGTGGAGGATCTCGGGTCCAACTTCGCCGGCGCGCCGGACTTGGAGTTCCGCCACGCAAGCGCGGCGCTTGAGCTCAAGCAGTCCGGCCTGAGCTACCAGCGCGTCCCGCCCGACTATCGCTTCCCGTACGGCCACACGCACAAGAAGCAGGAGGAGGTGTACGTGGTCGTGCGTGGGAGCGGGCGGATGAAGTTCGACGACGAGATCGTCGAGGTCAAGGAGTGGGACGTGGTGCGCGTCCCACCCGGTACGTGGCGAGGCTACGAGGCCGGGCCGGAGGGCCTCGAGATGATCGTGGTCGGCGCGCCCCATCTCGGTGAGGCTCCGCGCGAAGACGTCGAGGGTCAGCGCGACTGGTGGACCGACTAGCGCCCGGCGCGGAGTTTTGGGCAGCTCGTCCCTTGCGAAAGCGCGGCGAGCGGGCGTCAGGTTGCTCGCAACGCGCGGGGCTGCGGCAGTCTGAGAGCGTCGTCGCTGCCTGCTCCTACAGACCCGGAGCGGCAGGCTGGGTGGGCTTCACGACGCCGCGTAAGCGTCCGGCCACCCCGGACGCGGCGAACAACACTCCGAGCGTTCTGGCGCCCGGGGGGTGCCGTCCGTTGACTTGTCCGTAGGCACGTGCGGTGCCCGGCGCCCCGTTCGTCCCGTGGTTCCGCTGGTCCCGTTCGTCCCGTTGGTGCCGTTCTTGGCAGGGATGCCATGCGCATTCCACGAGATCGCGCGCTCGTTCCGCTGGCGGATACGAGCCAGTCTCAGCGCCCCACCATGTTTCGACGCACACCCGTGAATCACGCTGCTCGACGTCGTCGTCGCCCCCAACGCCCACCCGCCACCCGCCGCGATCACGACGACGACCGCGAGAGTCAACGAACCGGCCCTTCGGCTGGTAAGCCACTGCTTGAACATCTTGACCTCGTCTCCGGGCCGAGAGGCCCGAGGCTCCGGCGGCGCTCGCGCCATCGGTCAGCCCTGCGCCACCGCCAGACGCGACCGTACCTTCGCGGCAAGCGGGCGGCAACGTCCCGCGACGTGTGTACCGTGCGTGAGAAGCAGCAGCCTCTCTTGGATCGCGCTGCTGCGTTGATCGACCGAAGCAGACGCATGGCGTCGTAGATCACATCCGGGGTCGAGGCGGTCTTCCCCATCGATGAACCGGTCGCGCAGGAGCGCCGCGAGATCCGAATCCAGGACGCGCCGCCCGGACACCTCGCTGCAGGTACGCCTGCCCGTAACCCGGGCGTCACGCCCAACGTGTGGCGCGGACTAGACGGATGTTCGACGAAGTCCCTTAGGGCAGGATTAGGAAACTTCTTAGAGTCGGTGCGGCTAAGGGCGCGCGGCGTCAGGGGGATCGTTGGGGGCAATGATTGATCCGACTTCTGACGCCGCGCCCGAGCTTCCCGCCGGTGCACCCCTCCCGGGATTCGCACAACCTCTTGGTCCGTTGTTCGTTGTGGTGGTATGCCTGCCCCGTATCGGAAGGTCCGGTCCGGCGATCGACGCGGAGAGCGTTCGATAGGAGGCGCCCCGCCTTATGGGCAAGGCGGGGCGCCAGGTCCCTGCCGCGGCTGGGTACAGGGGCTGGGTGCCGCGGCGGGCGGGGCGTCCGTTCCCCGACGCTCGATTCTCGCAAAGTGGGAACTTTCTTATCTCATGCCTCGTGGAACCAACGGCGCGACGGCCGGACACTTTTCGGTCTGCCAGGCCGATGGATTGCGGCGGCCGCTCGGCATCAATGCGAACCGCCCGTGTGCAGCTACACCGGAGTCGCATTCGCCGCGCGGCGAGCTGGGTCGGGTGCTCGTGCCAGAGCAAAAGCGATGTTGCGTTCGTCGCTCCCGGTCGTGGATCGCGTCGGTTTGAGCTCGTTCGCGCGGCCGGGCGAGAGCCGGTCGCGTTGTGCTGCGGCTGCCGTGCCCGCGTTGGGGAAGGTCCGCCGGTCGGACGCGGGTCGGCTGACCAGCCGCCAGCGCGCCATCGCAGATCGACGCCGCAGGCCCGCGGTCCCCGCGTCCGGTTGGGAAGTTTCAGCGGACGGGCAGGCGAACCCAGGACCGGCTGGGGCGAGAGCTTCAGCCGTGGTCGGGCTCGTCACCAAGCGGTGTCGATGTCGTCCTGACGGAACGAGCCAGTCAAATCGTACGGTTCAAGAATCTCGATCATCTCCGCCGGTTTCTTCACAGTCGGCCTCCCGGGATCGCGCGTCAACAACACGCGCCCGACTACCGACAGCGCAGGACAGAGCCGTGGGAGATCCGATGGCCACCCATGGGGAGAACGATGGCCGCCAGTGGGGAGATTCAGTGGCCACCTATGGGGAGCCTTCCATGGCCGCCGTTACGACCGTCGGCACAGAGCAAGGGTTGGCACGGACGCGGTCTGAGCCGCGACCAGCTGCCCTGTTCGGTTGGGGATCGACTGGGACTGGTGCTCGACCTGGGCGCGGGGGTCTGCTCACGCGGTGGCGATGTGAGGGGATCACCGACTGCGGCGCCAGCGCATCGACGCTCGCTAGTGTCTTGAAGGTTTAATTCGTGGGTAGTACGGGAATGGGGTTCTCATGCCTTCTCCCATCGCAGTTTCGATTGAGCTCACCGAGGGTGAGCGTGAGCAGTTGGAGTCCTGGTCGGGTCGTCGGAGTACCGCGCAGGCGTTGGCGTTGCGTTCGCGGATCGTGCTCGCCTCCGCGGAGGGTGCCAGCAGCAGTCGGGTCGCGAGAGATCTGGGGGTGTCGGTCGCGACAGTCCGTAAGTGGCGCAACCGATTCGCTGTGGACCGGCTGGACGGGTTGGTGGACGAGCCGCGGCCGGGCCGGCCGCGGACGATCACCGACGCGAAGGTCGATGAGGTGATCGTCAAGACGCTGGAGAGCGCGCCGCGCGACGCGACGCACTGGTCGACGCGGTCGATGGCCCGTGAGGTCGGGCTCACGCAAACCGCGGTGCACGACATCTGGCAGGCGTTCGGGCTCAAGCCGCACCTGCAGGAGAAGTGGAAGCTCTCGAGCGATCCGCAATTCGTCGCGAAGGTTCGTGACATCGTCGGCTTGTACCTGAACCCGCCCGAGCGGGCGGTGGTCTTGGCGGTCGACGAGAAGTCCCAGATCCAAGCGCTGGACCGCACCCGCCCGATCCTGCCGATGCTCCCCGGGACCCCTGAGCGCGCCACCCACGACTACAAGCGGCACGGAACCTCGAGCCTGTACGCCGCTCTGGATCTCGCGACCGGGACGGTGATCGGTCGCCTGCACTCCCGCCACCGCGCGATCGAGTTCAAGAAGTTCCTGCAGACCTTGGATCGCGAAGTCCCCGCCGAGCTCGACGTGCACCTCGTCCTCGACAACTCCTCCACGCACAAGACGCCGCTGATCAAACGCTGGCTGCTCGCGCACCCCCGCTTCAAGCTGCACTTCACCCCGACCAGCTCCTCATGGCTGAACCTCGTCGAGCGCTGGTTCGCCGAGCTGACCACCAAGAAGCTCAAGCGCTCCGCGCACAACTCGGTCACCGCGCTCAACAAAGACATCCGCGCGTGGATCGCGACCTGGAACGAGAACCCCCAACCGTACGTGTGGACCAAGACCGCCGATCAGATCCTCGAATCAATCACCCGGTACTGCACACGAACTAACCTGACAGGACACTAGTCCCCCCCGCCTAGCTCTTCGTCCGACAGCGGCGTAGCCTCCGCGACCTTCCACGTGTTGTCGTCGATGTCGGGATGGCGCACGAGTTCAGCATGGCATTGCGGGCACGTGGCGCGTTGGTGGTGACCCACGGTGTTGCTCCGCGAATTGAGAACTCGCTCACCGCATTGAGGACACGCCGGGTCTTCTTCAGTTCCCATGCGCGGGAGGGTACTTGGGCGGCCCGAGAACGCCGATCCCTCCCCTGTTAAGGATGCCGACCGAAAAGTGGACCACTTGCGCCGGTTGACGAGTGGACCACCCTGGGTGCGGCGGGAGAACAGATCGGGGTGGGGATAAGCGCTGCGTCCGGAGCGAGGATCGTAGGGACGAGCGGAGCGCGCGGCCGCTTGCGCGGCTCATCGGGGGGCCTCAGCTGCTGTGCGGGCCGGGTGCGGTCCGTCCGTACTTCTGCTCTGAATCTCCGGCCGGCCAGAGCGGCAGCCCGTGCCTGGGTTCTGCGGCGGCGACGGAACTCTCGACGACAGGCGCGAGGAGCTACTGGCCGTCGAATGGGTGCTCGCGATCACGTCCAGCGATAGTGCCGGATCAGCGGCGGGGCAGAAGCCTGACGCAGTCGGCGACGGCCCTTGCCTCGATCCAAGACGGTGCGCGGCGTCGCTTAGAAAGCGGGAGTCCAGAGGCCGACGGCGCAGCCGTGGGCCGGCCACACATTTTCGGGCTGCCGCCTCCACGACGGTGTGTTGCCCCGTTGCCGCCGGGGCGGCAGGCCGGGCTACCGGCGCCGGAGGCGTGCCTCGATCAGCGCCGCGCGCGCGGCGGCCTGTCCGGGCACGCCGTGGGCGGCGCCTCCCGGGAATGTCGCGGCGCTGCCGAGGAAGAGGCCGCGGATCGGCGTGCGATATGGGGTTAGGCTCGGCAGCGGGCGGAAGATCGCTTGGTCGAGCGCGTAGGAACCCGCGCCGACGTCGCCGCCGATGAGATTCGGGTTGCGGCGCTCGAGGTCGGCCGGCGACTGCACGTGACGCGCGAGGATGAGATCGCGAAAGCCGGGTGCGAAGCGCTCGATCTGCGCTTCGACGCGCTCGACGTGGCGCTCGGTCTCGCGCTCCCAGTCGATCTCCTGGTGACCGTGCGTGTACGCCCAGGCGGTGTGTTGGCCGGCCGGGGCGCGCGTCGGATCGGCGATCGACTGCTGGCCGACGAGGAGCATCGGCCGCTCGGCGAGGCGGCCGGCGGGCGGCGCGAGCGCGTCGATCATCTCGGGCTCGCTCCCGCCGACGTGTACGGTGCCCGCCTCGCGCGCCGCCGGCGCCGTCCACGGCACGGGTGCGGACAGGGCCCAGTCAAGCTTGAGCGTGGCGGGGCCGTAGCGGTACCGGCGCAGCGCCGAGGCATACCGGCCTCCCAGCGCGTCGCGCGTCAGCGCAAGCAGCCCGCGCGGCGTAACGTCGGCGATGACCAGCGGGGTCGACAGGCGCTCGCCGTCCTCGAGCTCCACACCGACCACGCGCCCGCGCTCAGCGGCGATTCGCGCCACTGGCGCGTTCGTGCGGGTTCGCCCTCCAAGCGCACACAGGTGGCCGGTGAGCGCGTCGGCCAGCGCAGCGGCGCCACCCTGCGGGCTCGGCCAGCCGACGGCATGGCCCATGATGTTGAGATGGGCGGCGGCGATCGCGCTCCCGGCGCCGTCCGGCGGGACGTCGCCGTGGGCTGCCGCGCCGTAGAGCCATGCGCGGGCCCCGTCGGCGCGGAAGAGCTCATGCGCGAGCGCCTGCGCCGGCAGCAACAACAGTCGCACCCACTCGAGCATCCCGCTCAGCCGCGTGGCCTTCAACAGCTTCAGCGGTCCGGTCAGCGGCGGAAAGCCGGACAGCATCGTCGCCCGCCACGCGTCGAAGTGCTCGACGTACGGCGAGACGAACCGGCGCCATGCGTCGCCGTCGCCCAACGACAACGCGTCGAGCGACGCGGCCGTCTCGTCGACGTCGCGGGCGAGTACCGCTGCTCGTCCGTCCGGCAACGGGTGCGCGTAGCAATAACGTGGGTGAACCCAGCGCAAGTTGTGGCGCTCGAGCGGCCAGCGCGCGAACACCGGCGACGCGACCGCCGCCGGGTACACCGAGGAGAACGTGTCGTGCCGGAAGCCGGGCAGCGTCAGCTCGGCGGTCGCGACCGCGCCGCCCACGTGTCCCGCGCGTTCGAGCACGGTGACCGCTCGTCCCGCTTCGGCCAGGGTGATCGCCGCGGAGAGCCCGTTTGGCCCGCTGCCAACGACGATCGCCTCGTTCGTCACGCGGCTGCTCGACCGAGCCGCAGGGCGATCTGGTCGAGCATGCTTTCTTCGGGATCGGAGCCCTGCCCCCAGAACGCACGCTGGGCGTCGCGCCCGGCGCGCCGGTAGGCCTGATTGATGTGCCACGGCATCGGATCCCAGGTCCCTGCCGCGCGCACGTACGTGCGGCCGCACTCCTCGAAGAGAACGAGCCGGTTCTTGCTGCGACCGATGAAGTGCCCCTCGTGCGTCGTCAGGTCGAACGCGAGCACGGGCTCGGCACCGTCCCCAACCGCCGGCGGCTCGTCGCGTCCGAAGCGCGCGAGGCCGTCGTTGAGCTCGTCGATGTAGCGCCGCAGCGCCTCGGGGTCCTCGCGGCTGACCAGCGTCGTGATCGTCACGTACCCGCGCGTGAACATGGGGCGCCCTGGCGAGGCGCCGGCGACGACCTCGATCTCGAACGTCTGGCCGAGCAACCCGCCGTGCCGCAGCGGCGTGAAACGTCCGAGCGAACTGGCGTAATCGGGCCAGGTTTCGGGTCGCGACAGCGCGGCGATGACACGCTCGCTCGACGGCATCTCCACGGGCGGGTACGTGTGCCAGGTCTGCTCGGGCCCCGCCGCCTCGGGCGGCGTGGACGCGCCGACGCGGGCCAGCCGCAGCCGCACCCCTGGGTCATAGGCCGCGCGTTCCCCTGAGCTCTCAAAGCCGATGCCCCAGCCGCGGCGCTCGTCGTCGCCGTAAGCATCCGGAAACCAGGCGCCGAGCAGGCGGCCCGCGCCCTCCAACAGCTGCCCGCGATCGAGCGTCCCGCGCGGCGACCGCGCGCCGTCGAGGAAACGGTCCCGTCCGAACGCGGAATGAAACGGCACGGCGTCGCCGAGCCGCAGACGGCGATGCCCCAAGCGGTGCCAGCGCGTGGTGACGATCGCCGATGCCAACCGCAGGTCGTCGACTTCGCGACCGTCGGGCTCGCGCCGGTAATACGCGGCATTCAGGAAGTCGGTGATCCAGCCGGCCGCGTCGGGGCCGGCGATCGACGAGCCGCTCATCCGGGCGAAACGGAACTGTGGCGAAGCGGACGCACGGCCGATCAGCGCCCCGGCCCCGAACGCGGCCCCGACCACCAACAAGCGAGAAGCGGCCATGCCCGCAAGCTACCGCAAAACGAGCGCCCCGCCGTCGCCGAGGCTCCAGGCCCGCGTCTGACTCGTCGCGTCGCCTTACGTCCGTCTCGACCTCTCCGGCCAGCGCTCCTAGAACCGCGAGAAGTCCCTCGCCCACGACGCCTTCCCACCGGCAAACGAAACGTCTGCGTTCACGAAGCCCGAGCAAGCTGGTCGAAACGGTTCTGGTCTCTCCGGACTTGTGCTCTGGATCTCCAGCCGGCCGGAGCGGCAGCCCGCGGCTGGCTTCCTCGTGGCTGTGTAGTGCCTCGTGGTCCGCCGAACCCTCGTCCCACTCGCGGTCTGGCGAGACAGAATTACTCCTCACGACCGGTCCGCCGCCTGTGCCTCGGTTAGCGGTTCATTAGCGGTGGCGTTCGATAATCGCGCGCGATGCCCTATCCGCGGATCCTGCTGGTGGACGACGACGAGGCCATCCTCGACTCGCTGCGCCGAGCGCTCGAGTTGGAGGGCTACTCGGTCCGGACTGCGATCGATGGCGCCGGGGCTTTGAGCTCGGTCGCGGAGAGCGAGCCCGATGCGGTTGTTCTCGATATCGGGCTACCGGATCTCAACGGTCGGATCGTCGCGGCGCGTATGCGCGCAGGTGGTTTGTCCACGCCCATCCTCGTGCTGTCAGCACTCGATCAAGTCGATGATCGGATCGCCGGGCTGGAGGCCGGGGCCGATGATTACTTGGTCAAGCCGTTTGCGATTGGCGAGCTGGTCGCGCGTCTGCGGGCGTTACTTCGGCGCGCCGCGGCGCGAGAACACGCGATCGGTTCCTCGCTTCAGCCGCCCGTCCGGCTGGGGCTATTGTTCGTCGACGTGGACGGGGCAGCAGCAAGTTGGGATGGATGTGATTTGGGGTTGACGGGCAGGGAGCTTGCGCTGCTCGACGCGCTGGCTCGCAACGCCGAGGTGGTGTTGGGCCGTGGCCGGTTGTTAGAGATGGTCTGGGGGTACGACTTCGCTCCGGACAGCCGCGCGCTCGATGTCTTTATGACGTACCTACGCCGCAAGCTGGAGGCGGCTGGGGCTCCGCGCCTGGTGGAGACCGTGCGCGGCGTCGGGTTTGTGTTGCGCAAACCGTGATTCTGCGTTCGCTTACGGCGCGGGTCGTGGTCGGCGCAGTGCTCGTCGTGAGCGTCGTGCTTGTCGGTGGCGGGCTGACGATCGTCACCCTGACCGAGCAGCGCGACAAGCGGGACGCGGACGCCGACTTGCGGCGCTTCGCCGGCAACCTCACACCCGGCATCGCGGGTGTACTCGGCGTCAATCCGCCCCCGCCGGGCTCCCTTCCGGGCCCTCCGCCCGGCTTAAGCCCGCTTCTGCTGCTGGATCGCAATGGCAAGCCGGTCCCCGCGACGCCTGGTCAGCTTCCGCCGCCGAGCTCGTCGAATAGCCCGCCCCCGGGTGTCGCGCAGGCGCTGGTCGACTCTTTCAACCAGCGGGGTGAGAGCTCTACCCCGGCAGGTCAGATCGTGTTCGTTCGCGCTGCGGCGCCGCAATCTGGCCGCCGCCTGATCCTGGGTGCCGTTCCAGCGGGCTTCCCGGCGATGTCGGACCGCCCCGGCGGGCGCACGGTCGAGGCGGCCGGTACGCACTGGCGGCTGATGGTCGTGCATACGCCGATCGGAGTGACGGTCGAAGTGGCAGCGCTTGCACAGTCGATCTCCGCCCGGGCCGCGAGTTTGCGGACGATCGTGATCTGGACAGGCATCGTGGGCTTGCTCCTGGTGCTGGTCGGCACCGTGATCACCTCGCGCGCGGCACTGCGCCCATTGACGGTACTGACGCGTAGAGCAGCCCGCGTCGAGGGCACCGATGACCTCGACGTCAAGTTACGAGCGCCCGGTCAGCCGAAGGAAGTTGCCGTGTTAGCGGAGGAGCTCGACGGCATGCTGAGTCGGGTCGATGAGGCCGTGGACGCGCGCGAGGCAGCGCTGCTTGCGGCACGGCGATTCGCGGCCGACGCGGGGCATGAGTTGCGTACACCGCTACAGAGCGTGCGCGCGAACCTCGACATCGCCGGTCGCGAGGACGCCAACACCGAGCAGCGCGGGATAGCCCTCGAGACGGCGGCACTGCAGTCCGATCGGCTCGGTCGCCTGGTCGACGGCCTGCAGACGCTCGCTCGCGGCGAATCCGGGCTAATCGCGCCCACCGCCGACGTCGACCTCGGCGACATCACCGACGGCGCTGTATTCGCGGCACGCACTCGTCATCCGGAGCTGACGATCGACAGCGACCTGCCGGCGTCGGGCCCAGTGGTCCAAGGCGATGCGGACGGGCTTTGGCGGGTCGTCGAGAACCTGCTCGAGAACGCCGCCCGTCACGGACGACCCGGCGGGCACGTTCGGCTGAGAGTCACCGCCAACGAGCCCGGTGCGGAGATCGTGGTCGAGGATGATGGTCCCGGGATCCCGTTCGCCGAACGTGAGCGAGTGATCCACCGATTCGTCCGCGGGCGCGGCACGGCCGCTGCGGGCAGCGGACTAGGGCTCTCGATCGTCGACGCGGAAGCGCGACGACATGGCGGCGCCCTGGCCCTGTCTTCATCCGATCTCGGGGGTCTCCTCGCACGAGTAACGATCAATAGCTAGAAATCGTTCGCATTAGGCATTTCCTAACGCGCGTCCTGCAAGCTCATTCCGTCAGCGGACCGCACGACACGTATTGGGGGCGCATGTGCTCGCGACCGCCGCCGCCTGATGGACACGATCTGGCCCGCGGCGGCGGCGCGAGTACGACACCGGCCGGCGGTGCGCGGATCATGCGGCCGATCAGGGTCGAGGCCACCGCGCGGAGGCCCAAGCGCATTCGCACACGCCGCCGCACGTTCGGGCGGTACTAGATTGCGGGGCGGAAACGCACGCTCTCGCGTTCATAACAGATCGTGCGACACGCCTCGCCAAGAAGATCCGCCGCCTCGTGCATGACGACGTCGTCAAGGTCAAGGCCTATCGCGTGAACCCACGCGCTTCGGCGACGGGCCGCATGACGGCGCCGGCGGGACTTCTCCTGTCGCGTCCCCTTTCGTCCCGGCAGACGCCTGCTTCCCTCCGTCGGCCCTGTGAACCTCACCGAGAACCGTGCGGCTGCAATCGCCCAGGTCGCGGAACAGTTCCCCGGTTTGGAGCATGTGCCAGGCGGCGGTGGGATTGAGTGGCCGACCGCGGTTACCGCCTTTGAGTGGCCGCGGCGGCCGCGAAGCCGTTGGTATTGGGCGGCAAGGTAGGTGTCCTTGGTTCGGGCGGCCGCGGTGGCGGACTCGTTGAGCGTCGCCCTGAGCCACTTGTTGCCCTCGCCGGTCTTGCCCGAGCGGCGCTTGCCAGCCGACTGATCGTTACCGGGCGAGACCTTCGCCCAGGACGCGAGGCGCTTGGGGGTCGGGAAGATGCTCATGTCGACGCCGATCTCTGAGATCAGGACCTCGGCTGCGCGTTGTCTGATCCCGGGGATCGTCACCAGCAGCTCACGCGGTTTGGCGAAAGGGGCGATCTGCTCCTCGATCTCCACCGAGAGCCGCTCGATCGCCTCGTCGAGGAAGTCGATGTGCGCGAGGTTCTGCCCGACGATCAAGCGGGTGCTCGTCAGCGAAGCGACCGACCAGCGCCTCCCGCAGCGCGGGGATCTTCTTGCGCAGCTGGACACGAGCGAGATCGGCGAGGACCTCCGGGTCGGTGCTGCCGGACACGAGCGCGTCGAGCATCGCCCGGCCCGAGACGCCGAGGATGTCGGTCGCGACGCATTCGAGCTTGATCCCGGAGTGTCGAATCAGCCGCGCGCCAGTTGCTCGAACAGCTCCGTGATGACTGTCGGCTGGGCGGGGTCGATGAGGCTGCCCCGCACCGATCGCTCGTCGGGCCAGCCCGCCGCGAGCATTCGGTTGCCGGCCGTCCTCGCGGCATAGATGGTGCGGCGCAAGTCGGGAACGCCGTCGGCTACCCAGAGCCACCGCGCGGCGCCGTCGCCCTCATACGGCAGGCCGACGCTGCCCGCGTTGACGAAGCGCGCGGTGCCGACCGTGCGGTCGTCCTGTTGGTGCGTGTGACCGGCGACCACGAGCGGTGCGTCGACGCCGGCCAAGACCTCGGCGTAGCGCTCGGGTGTGGACGCTCTGGTAACCATCTCGTTGTCCGCCCTGGGCGTGGCGTGGCAGTACAAGACGCCGTCGAGCGTCACGGTCAACGGCAGGTCGGCGAGAGCCCGCGCACGGTCGGCGCCGAGCTCCGCAGCGCTGATGCCGGCCGTGACCATGGCGAGGTCGTCATCGGCGGCTGGGGTCGTGGCCTCGACTGTCGCGGCGGTCTCGCGCTCGCCGTTGCCGCGAATGTGGTGGAGCGGCACGGTGAGCGCGTCGAGGCGGTCGAGCACGGCGCTGGCGAACGGGCCTGGCACTGCGTCGCCGCCAACGACGACGGCGTGGGGTCCGGCCGTACGCGGGTCGGCCAGGACCGCCTCCAGGGCATCGACGTTGCCGTGGATGTCGTACAAGGCGAGGACGTCCACCCGGCGCACACTACAGCGACCACGAGGTTGCCTTCCTTGGGCGTGCCCGACGTTCTCGACCCGGACGTACCGCTGGCCCCACTCGTCGATGATGCGGATCATCCGCTCCTCGACACGGTCCAAGAACGGCAGGCAGATCTGATGGAGCGCGGCGAAGGGAAGCTCCATCTCGGACTCCACCCCGGCCGCGCGGACGACCTCGCACCTTCCGGCCTGCGCCGCCGCTTAGTCCAGCAAAGCCGTTTTGCCGATCCCGGGCTCGCCGTGCAGCACGATCGTTCCGCACTCGCCCGTCATCACGGCGCGGATTAGCTGGTCGAGTGCCGCGCATTCCAAAGCACGTCCTCGCAGCATTTGCGACGAGGATACGACCCCACGATCCGCGCACCGAAGCCAGCCGCGCAACTGGGGGCGACGCGCCGCGGCCCAGTCTTGCGGACAGTTCCTCGGCCGCGACGCGAGGTAGCGCCGGAAGAACGAGAGCAGGAGGGGATCGCTGGCGGCGAGGGAGTGGTTTGCGTCGGGCCCGGCGTGTCGGTACGCGATTGCCTAGGCTGCCACGAGCGTCGGCAGCAGGCGGAGGTCGGGCCGACCCACGCCGCTCGAGCGGATTCGCTGAGGATCAACTCGCGCGAGTAGAAGTGCTCGATCAGCTTGGGGTCGAGGACGTCACGGTTGCGGTCGATGAACTCCTCGAGGCTCTCCGCACCCCAGCGCTGGATGTGCACGGCCACGAAGCGCAGCCACGCGTGCGTGATCGTCTCGTGATACTTGTCGTCGGCCTCGTGTTGTCGAGCGATCCGCCGGATCGCCGCGACCATGACCTTCGCGGCTTTGTCGGTCGGGTAGCGGCGCAGGTACATCCACGCGAGCTCCACGTGCTCGCGATGGCCGAAGCCGCCGCGCGACTCGAGGATCTCGTCCAGCGTCTGGAGGTCTCGTTTCCGCATGGGCCGACGGTGGCTGCGCCAGGCGGCAGGTGCCACCACACGCGGGCCGTGACCGTACGTGAACGGGACCCTGTCGTGCCGGGTGATTGTCCTGATCGGGTTTGCATCAGGTGCGAGCGCGCCCGCAGCCAAACGGATGCTCGTCAAGCAGCAGATCGGATTCCTCGGGGTCTTCAGCCACCGCCCGTCGCTGAGGCGTGAAGTCAATCTCGGTGTTCGCTGATGCCGCGCACGGGGTATCTCGTGCGCTGCGGCTCGTGCCCCTCACCTGAGACGGTCCGACGGCTCGTCACGTACGCTGGAGAGCCACGCATGACGGCGGTCGACGTGCAGGTCAAGCGGATCTACGATGTGGCCGAACCTGGTGACGGATACCGGGTGCTGATCGACCACGTGTGGCCGCGTGGCGTCTCCCGCGACCGCGCGCAACTGGACGAGTGGGCCCGCGAGCTGGCCCCGAGCGATGGGCTCCGTAAGTGGTTTGACCATGTTCCCGAGCGGTTTGGGGAGTTCCGGGCTCGCTATAGGCAGGAGCTTGCTGGCCACGCTGACGAGGTCGAAGCCTTGCGTGCGCGTGCGGCTGAACGGAGGGTGACGATCCTTTACGCCGCTCGCGACCGCGAGCACAACAACGCCGTCGTCCTCGCCGAGCTGCTGCGCGGTGACTGACGGCGTACGACAGCCAGCGGGCTAAGAGCCAGCGACCACGCCAAGCTTGCGCTGGATGCAGTCGAGCAGCTGCTGGTAGGAGTCACAGAACGATTGCACACCTTCGCGCTCGAGCTCGGCCGTAACGGTTCCGAGATCGATCCCAGCAACAACCGCGTCGGAAAGCGTTCTTTCAGAGCTTTCCGGGTCGGCATCGAGCGTGGGCGCGACCTCGCCGTGGTCGCCGAACGCGCGCAGCGTGTGCTCGGGCATCGTGTTTACGACGTCCGGTCCGATCAACTCCGAGACGTAAAGCACGTCTGGGTAGTCAGGGTTCTTCGTTCCGGTACTGGCCCACAGCGGTCGCTGACGCTTGGCGCCCCAATCCTCAAGCCGCTTCCATTCGGGCCCAGCGAACTTCGCCAGGCAGCGTTGATAGGCGACGCGCGCAGAGGCAAGCGCGACCTGACCGCGCAGCGGCGAGGACTCGGACAGGCGCTGGTCGACCTTCGTGTCGATCCGTGAGAGGAAGAACGACGCTACGGAGCTGACCGTGTCAAGCCGCGCGCCGGTTTCGACGCGGGCCGTGAGCCCCCGTAGGTAAGCGTCGATCACCTGCTCGTAGCGCTCGATCGAGAAGAGCAGCGTGACGTTGACGTTGATGCCTTGGCGTGTGAGCTCCTCGATCGCCGGCAGTCCGGCGGTGGTCCCGGGGACTTTGATCATCACGTTCGGCTGACCGAGCCGCTCCCACAGATCGCATGCCTGCGCAATGGTCGCGTCGGTGTCGTCAGCAAGGTCCGGCGTGCATTCAAAGGAGATGAAGCCGTCAGTACCCCCGGTGCGGTCATATTCCGGGCGTAGCAGCCCGGCCGCTTCGCGTACGTCATCGAGCGCAAGCGAGAAGAACAACTCCTGCGTGTCCCGTTGACCTGCCGAGACCAAGCCGCGCAGCTGGTCGTCGTACAGGTCAGAGGTCGTGATCGCCTTGGCGAAGATCGTCGGGTTGGACGTCGCGCCAGTCACGCCGTATACGCCGATCAGCGCCGCGAACTCACCACTCCTGAGCAGCTGTCGAGACAGCGTATCCAGCCAGATCGAAACCCCGGCCTCATGGAGACGTTGGAGATTCTGGTTTGGCGTCATGGTGCTTCCCTGAAGCTTCGGATAATCAGGTCAACTTGTAGCGATTCCCAGTGTAGGACTCCAGATCCGGAGCGGAAAGGTCCGATCCCCGGGGGTCGCGCGTTCCCAGGCTAGGGGCCGGACGGCGAGTACCTCAAGGGCCGGATCGAAGAGATCGAGGGGCCGGTTCTGCCAAAGGTGTTGTGCCGGATCCCGGTATGGCGTTCCGGACATCGCCTTCGGCGTGATCGCCGACGCTGGCCGCCCACGGCTCGCGGTCGGCGCCTCCGACCACGATCCCGGCGGGATTCCCACCGGACCGGAGGCCGGGCGACTCCTCGGTCGCCGGAGCGCAAGCCCGATGCGAGACCGGACGAGGAGGAACGCACTCGTCGCGGGTAGGCGCCCGACGGACCTGAGCGGCGGCAATCGCGGGGATCTCGCTCGTCGCAGGCTCGGGGTGCCGTCCGGCGCCCATACAGGTGATTGGGCTACGCAGACCCGCGGCTCTTCTGGTGGTCGCGCCCGGCGCGCTGCGTCCCTCCGAAGCATCCAAAGCAGCCTGGTTAGTCGGCGGGATTGCGTTAGTCGGCGCTTCGCTCGGTGTGTGTGATGTCACACGGCGTCGGAGGAACTTAGAGCGTTAGTCCTACGTCTGGTCTTGCAATACCGTCAAAGGAGCGAGGCATGAGAGGGCGAATCCGGATCCGGCCGCGGCTGACCTACGCAAACGTTGTAGCCAGCTTGGCGTTGTTCATAGCGATGGGTGGAGGTGCATACGCTGCGACGCTTCCGGGGAACAGCGTTGGCACGCGGCAACTCAAGGACAACGCGGTGACCTCATCGAAGGTGAAGGATCATTCACTGCTAGCTCGGGATTTCGCCGCTAGGCAGCTGCCCACTGGCGCTACCGGTCCGCAGGGCGCGATGGGTCCGCAGGGGGCGAACGGCGAGGCGGGTAGCGCCGTCGCCTACGGGGCGTTCGTGGCGTCCAGCACCGGAGTCAGCATCAATGGACCGGTGAGGAATCTATCGGCCGCCAACGTATCCCGCGCCAGGGCAGGCGCATACTGCTTCAGCGGCTTGAGCTTTACGCCAAACAACATCGTCGCGACGCTGGACTCAAGCTTTACTAGCGGATTCGTCACCGCATCGCTCACCCCATTTGGTCCGTGCCCGGTCGGCACTCAGGCCGAAGTTAAGACCTTCGATTCGGCTGGGATCGCGGCGGACCGGAGTTTCAGCGTCCTCTTCAATTAGCGCCAGCCGAAACGAGCGTCCTAAGCCCCCTGTTTCGCGGGCCTCGGCTCTCAGCCCCGACGATGGTCCTCCCTGAGTGGCGAGCAGGCCCGCGCTGTCGATCTCGACCGGCCCTGCAGACGGCGATTTGCGGGACACAACTGGGGTTCTCGGCGAGGCGCTCGACGCGGTCTGACCCGCGTGCGTGGAGTATCGTCGACGCCCGGCGACAGGAGGAGCTTCGATGACGGTTCAAGAGTGGGTGGAGGGCTATGGGCGGGCTTGGCGAGACAAGGATCCCGACGCTGCGGCTGCGCTCTTCACGGAGAACGCCACGTACCGCGACCATCCGACCGGTGAAGGGTACCGGGGGCCTGACGGCGTGCGCACCTACTGGGCGAACATCACTGCGGCGCAGGAGAACCCGGTCGTGCGGATGGGCACGCCGATCGTCTCGACGGAGAAGCGCCGGGCGGCGGTCGAGTTTTGGGCGCGGTTCCTGAACGACGGCCAGCCGGTCAGCGTGATCGGCATCCTCTTCCTTCGCTTCGCCGACGGCGGCCTGTGCGAAGAGCTGCGCGAGACGTGGAACTTCGAGATGGGCGACCACGCCCCGCCGGTGGACTGGGGCAGCTAGAGCACGGCTTCGAGGAGGGAGCGCAGCGTCCGGGGCGGGCGTCCCGTCAGCCGCTCGACGACGTCGCTGCGGCTTGCCATGTATCCCTCGCGGATCGAGCGGCCGAACGACGCGACGAACTCCGCGCCGTAACGGGCGTGCTCGTCGTCGCTGCCGCCGAACGCGCCAGCGAGCAGCTCGGTGAACACTTCGTCGTCGAGCGCGTCGTCGCGCACCTCACGTCCACCGAGCTCGCCGTAGAGGGTGGCGACCTCGCGCGCGGTGAAGAGCTCCGGCCCCGTCACGTCGTACACGCGGCCTTCGTGCCCTGATCCGGTCAGGACTGCCGCGGCGACCGCCGCGCAGTCCTTGCGCGAGACGTAGGCGATCTGCCCGTCGCCGCGATTGTGCGTCAGCACCCCGGCGGCGATCGCCTGCGCGGCCTCCGGCACCTGGTATTCGGAGTAGAGGCTGTCGCGGAGGACCGTCCAGGCGAGTCCGCTCGCAGCGAGCGCCTGTTCGGTCGCGTGGTGGCTCGGCGAGATGACGGCTGGATTCGGCGGCTCCGGATTCAGACCGGACGTGTAGACGACGTGACTGACGCCCACGGCCGCCGCAGCGGCGATCGCCGTGCGGTGTTGCTCAGTGCGCGTCTCCAGATCGGTGCCGCTGATCAGCAGCAGGCGTTCGGCACCCGCGTAGGCGTCGCGGAGCGAGTCCGGCTCACCGTGATCGCCGAAGCGAGTCTCGCAGCCGAGGTCAGCGACGGCTTCGGGCGAACGCGTGACGAGGATTGGCTCCGCGCCCGCAGCCAGCAGTAGCTCCGCGGTCAGGCGCCCGAGCTGACCCGAGGCGCCCGAGACGATAGCCGGTCCGTCCATCGGCGGCGACTGTAACCCATGTGGCGTCCCCGGCCGCGGCGGACGTACGCTCCACGACGACACCGATGTACTTCCACTCCCGCACGCGTTCCGAGCCGGAGCGCTCGGGGCTTGAGCACCCGGTCGGGCCAGTCAGCCATTGTGGCTTGGCGCCGCGACCATCGCCGTGTACCGGCAGCATGGCGTGCTCGATGCTGCGATGCGCCCGGTGGCTACCTGGTACGCCCGGAGGCGCGCGCCGCGGCCTTGGTCGAGCTGCCACCTCGTCAGCCACGCCAACCAGCCGCCCTAAACGCCCGCCACCCCCAGGCCAGCGCACACCCCAGCACCACGCCACCAGGCGACCAACCCCCGCGCGCAGCCAGCCCAACCAGCCACGCCCTCGCACCGCCCGACCCGCCCCGACCAAGCCGCCCCAACCGCCCAACCAACGCGCCCACTCCCGTCCGCCCCAAACGTGAACATGTCACCCGGGCAAACGTGAAGACCTCAAAAGAAGGTGAGCGAGGGGACTCGAACCCCCGACCGCCTGGACCACAACCAGGAGCTCTACCAACTGAGCTACGCCCACCGCGGGAGTCTGAATCTACCATTGCCGGCGCTTTGTGACGTGAGGAGCGGACGCATCCTCCCAAGGCACCCGATCGAGCCTCGTCCGTGAGGTATCGTCACAGACGCGTGCAGGACGCATCCGGTCCGCGGAAAGGGCCAAAGGCCCACCTGTGACGACCACGTGATGCCACCGGTGACGGACGTGACTCCCGGCCCGGCGAGCGGACCCGTCGGGGACCGAGAGGAGCTGACATGTCCGAGCCGCGTTCTCTGCCGTCCCGCCCGAACCTGCGCCACCTGCGCGACGAGGCCAAGCGCCGCCGGAAGGCGGGAGAGTTCCCGTCGATCGCGCTCGCGCAACTCGCCGTCGCGCGCGAGTACGGCTTTCGCTCCTGGCCGCGGCTGAAGTTCCATGTGGAGGCGCTCACGCTCAACGTCTCCGAGCGCGCCGCCGTCCTGATCGACTCCGCGACTTCCGCCGATCTCCGGCGAGCGCGGGCGCTGCTCGACGCCGATCCCGCGCTCGCCCGGCAGGACCTCGCGTGCGCGTGCGCCACCGGCGAGGCGGACGAGGTCGCTCGGCGGCTCGCCGCGAGGCCGGTCGCGGTCGGCGAGCCGACCGGACCGAACGGCTGGGAGCCGATCCTTTACGCGTGCTTCTCGCGCCTGCTCCGCGGCGACCCCGGCCGGGCGCCCGGGATCCGGGAGGTCGTCCGGCGCCTGCTCGCCGCCGGCGCCGATCCGAACGCCTCGTTCACGCATGACGGCGACTGGCTCCAGGTCGCTCTGTACGGCGCCGCCGGGATCGCCGGCGACGCCGAACTGACGCGGATGCTGCTCGAGGCGGGCGCCGACCCAACCGACGATCGTCCCGGCCTCAACGGCAACGAAGTCCTCTACCACGCGTGCGAGTTCCCGGATCCGACCTGCGCGATGCTCGTGATCGACGCCGGCGCTCGCCAGGATTTCGTCGACTATGACTTAGGGCGCGCGCTCAACTTCCCTAACGCCGACATGGTGGAGATGTTCTGCGCGCATGGCGCGCGGGCCGATTCGGGCCACCTGTATCAGGCCGTCTGCCGGCGGCGCCCGCCGCGGACGGTCGCCGCGCTGCTTGACGCCGGCGCGCCGATCGACGAGCCCGACGAGCATGGTTTGACGGCCCTGCAGGTCGCGGTCCGGTGGGGCGAGGAGGAAGTCAGCGCGCTGTTGCGCGAGCGCGGCGCCGACCAGGCGGCGGTCACCGACGAGGACCGCGCGATCGGGATGTACCTGTCGGGAGGCGACCTCACCGCTCCCGCCACCGTCGCGCCTGCCGCGCTCGACGAGATGCTGAGCATGGCGGTCCAGGGCGGCCATCTCGACGCCATGCGCCGCCTGCTCGACGCCGGAGCGCGGATCGACGGCGGTCCGGACGGCGACGACGTCCCGCTCCGCGACGCATGCTGGCGCGGCCGCGTGGAGATGACCGACGAGCTCGTCGGGCGCGGCGCTGCGCTCACCTTCCGCGGCGGCGGCAGCGCTATCGCAGCCGCGCTCCACGGCTCCCGTCACTGCCACGAGCCGGAGGGTGGTCCGTCGATGCGGACCGTCGACGAGATCCCGAAGGAGCCCTACGCCGAGATCGTCCGGATTCTCCTCGCCGCCGGCGCGACCGTGCCGGACCGGCTCGGCGAGAACGGCCCGCGCGGGACGACGCTGATCGCGGAGCTCGGCCTCGATCCGCCGGTTTGATGTCGCGACACTAGACGGAAGTTTTTGAGGGTCTGAGGCCCGATCCCCAGTGTTTGTGGGGGTCGGGCTTTCTTTATGCTGGTTTGGTGTAGCCAAAGTGATGACTTGGTAGCTGTCCGAGCTAGGGTTTATATTGTTGGCATGGCGAAGCGTGGTGGTTCGGCTCACGTAGCCACAATCAAGACGAAAGGGAAGGACGGCGCCGAGTACACGTCCTATCTGTTGCGCCGTTCCTACCGTGAGGGCGGCAAGGTCCGCCACGAGAACCTCGGGAACCTCTCACATCTCCCGATCGAGATCATCGACGTGATCCGGGCGATGCTCGCCGGCCGGCGGCTGGTCGATCTCGACGAGGACTTCGAGATCACCCGCTCGCTGCCGCACGGGCACGTCGCCGCGGTGCTCGGGGTGCTCCGCGAGCTGGACTTGGAGCGGCTGCTCGGCCGGGATCGCTGCCGAGAGCGGGATCTGGTCGTCGCGATGATCTGCCAGCGGCTGATCGGACCGGGCTCGAAGCTGTCCGCGACCAGGCGCTTCGCGCAGACCACGCTGAGCTCAGAGCTGTCGCTCGGCGAGGTCAAAGAGGCCGAGCTGCTCGGGGCGATGGACTGGCTGTCAGAGCGCCAGGACCGGATCGAGCGGACGCTCGCGCGCCGTCACCTCACCGGCGACGGGGACGGCGAGGCGTTCGTGCTCTACGACCTGTCCTCGAGCTACCTGGAGGGCCGCTGCTGCCCGCTGGCGACATTGGGCTACTCGCGCGATGGTGTGAACGGCAAGCTGCAGATCAACTACGGGCTGATCTGCAGCCCCGAGGGTCGCCCGGTCGCGGTGCGCGTTCACTCGGGCAACGTCACCGACCAGCAGACCGTGCCCGACGCTGTCGCCGATCTCCGTGAGCGGTTCGGGATCGAGCAGGTCGTGTTCGTCGGCGACCGCGGGATGATCACCCAAGCCCACGCTCAGACCCTCAAGCAGCAGGGTGTCGACTTCATCAGCGCGCTGAAGAGCGTGCAGATCCGCTCGCTGGTGAACACGGGCGATCTGCAGCTGTCGCTGTTTGACGAGGTCAACCTCGCCGAGATCAGCTCGCCGCTGTTCCCCGGCGAGCGGCTGGTGGTGTGCCGCAACCCGGCCGTCGCCGGCGAGCGCGCCCGCAAACGCGCAGAACTCTTGGCCGCGACCGAAGCCGAGCTCGACAAGGTCAAGGCGATGGTCACCGGCCCCCGCGGCCGCCTGCGCGGCGCTGACGCCGGCCCCATCGGCGAGCGCGCCGGCAAGGTCTCAAACAAGTACAAGGTCGCCAAACACTTCACCCTTCAGATCGCCGACGGCGTCTTCGCCTACCAGCGAAAGACCGGCCAGATCAACAACGAGGCGGCGTTGGACGGCCTCTACGCGATCCGCACCACCCTCCCCGCCGACACCCTCGCCGCGGCGGCCGCGGTCCGCGCCTACAAACAGCTGAAGATGGCCGAGCGCGCGTTCGGAACGATGAAAGACACGATCGAGATCCGCCCGATCCACCACCACCTCGAAACCCGCGTCCGCGCGCACGTGTTCCTCTGCATGCTCGCCTACTACATCTCCTTCGAGCTCTCCGCGCGCCTCCCGGAGCTCCTGTTCACAGACGAAACGCCGCTCGCGCCAACAGACCCCGTCAAACCCGCCATCCGCTCCGCATCCGCCCGCGCGAAAGCCGGCAGCGCCACCACCCCGGCCGGGTACCCCGCGCACACCCTCCCCGACCTCCTCGCCGACCTCGCAACCATCTGCCGCAACACCATCCGCATCGGCCACGCCGAGCACACCTTCACCCGCCTCACCACACCCACCCCACTACAAGCACTAGCCCTCGAACGACTCGACGTCAAACTCCACGAGTAGCCAAAACCAAACCACCCCGCAGCACCCGAATCCCGCGCCACCACGCGGGATTCAACGTTTCAACCGTGAAAACTTCCGACTAGAACGAGGAGAGCGGCGTCGGTGGTGCGTTCCGGCGAATCCTCCGTGACTCGCCCTCGAGTTCCATCTCAGACGACCGACGCCGCGCCGCTCGTACCTGCGCAAACCTGCCAAACCCCTCCGGCGTCGACGCTCGTGCCTTGCCGCGACGTAGGTTTTGTCGACCTCGACCGCTCCGCTCAGCGAGCTCGCGCCCGGGCAGCACAATCGCGCGACGGAGCTTGTGCAGCCACGCCCACGCGGTCTGGTAGCCGCCCAACCCAAGCACCCGCAGGAGCCCGAGCGCGGACACTCCCCGCTTCTGGTTCAACGTGTACCAGATCCCGCGAACCAGCTCACCAACGGCGTGCGCGTCCCGGCGAAGATCGAGCCGGCGGTGACCAAAGTCTGCGAGCGGCAGACCGCGCAGCGGCGCAACCCGTCCCGCATCTGCCACCCGCCAGCGGCGACCGCTCCACAGAACCAACACACGAACCCACGACCCCATCCAACTGCTCCAGGCAGCGCAGGCAGGCCGCATCGTCAAACCAATCCAGCAGCACGTGCCAGGTTACCCGGATAGTCCACGCCCACCAGAAGCTGATCAGTCACGACCCAAAGTTAGGACCCGCGGGGGACGGAAGAGGATAGCCAGCCCACGGAAACGTCCAGTGGCGTGTCTAACCGGACTGTGCCTGGCTTACACCGCGGCGCCGGGGCCGGGAAGTAGCTCGACGTCGCCGGCCCGCATCGGCTCTCCGCAGTGTGCGCAGCGCAGGTCGGCGTGGCTGATTTCCCCGCACGCGCGGTGGCGGTAGAGGATCGGAGGGCCTGCCTCTCCGGCGAGCCACTTGTCGGCCCAGCCCACCATCACCATCAGCATGTCGACGAGCTCGGTGCCCTTGTCGGTCAGAACGTACTCGAACCGTGGCCTTCGGTCGTATGGGCGACGCTCGAGCACTCCGTGCTCGACGAGGTGGTTCAGCCGCTCGGTCAGGACCTTGCGTGAGATGCCGAGGTCGGCCTGGATCTGCTCGAACCGGGTGAACCCGACCCACACATCGCGCAGGATCAGCGGCGACCAGGGCTCCCCGACGACGTCCAGCGTGCGCGCGATCGAGCACGCCATCTCGCCGAAGTTCGTCCGTTGCATGCGATGAGCGTACCAACTGGAGTTCCCTTAGGGAACTGAAGGTGATACCGTCCCGGCGTCTCCTAAAGGAACTTCACAGAGAGGATGGACATGAGTATGGTCTTCAGCGCTCATGCTGGCGTCACAAACTTCGTGCACGTCGGCCTTGTCGTCGAGGACCTCGACGAGACAGTCCGGTTTCTCGCGCTGCTGGGCTTCGACTGCAGGGAGCCCGGGGTGTTCAGCGGCGAGTGGATCGATCGGATCATCGGTCTCGAGAACGTGACGGTCGAGGTCGTGATGGCTCGCGCCCCCGACGGCAGCGACATGTTCGAGCTCGTGCGCTTCCACTCGCCTTCCGCCGGCGCTCAAGAGCCGGCCCCGGCCGCGAACCGTCCTGGGCTGAGGCACATCGCTTTCACCGTCGACGATGTGCGTGGCGTCGTCGAACGCGTCCGAGAGGCCGGCTGGGAAACGGTCGGGGAGATCGTCGACTTCGAGAACACCTTCCTCCTCTGCTACGTCCGCGGACCCGAGGGCTTGATCGTCGAACTCGCCGAGCGGCTCGACGGCGCGCCCCGCTGAAAGTGCAGCCTGAACCACCCCAGGTTCATTGCAGGCGGTGCAAACTTGTGGCGCCAGATCGGCTGGCACCGAACGTCGTTCCGGCGAGCCACTACTCCTCTGGGCTACGAGCGGACGCCCTCCGCGGCCGAAACTCAATCAAGGCAGCAGCGACGACGGCCCGGGTGTGAGCTGGCAGTCAGGCGGGCCAGCTCCCAAGCTTCGCACTGCGACCACCGACATTTGCCAGCACAACCGCTCGGTACTCGCCTGGAGTCTCAGCCGCGACCACTGGACTGCCGTTGCGCGAGCCTACGCGTACATCGATCAGCTGCAGCGCGCGGCCGCTCCCGACGCGCTTCGCGCTTCGAATCCGACCGTCGACTATTCCTCGGCCTCGTCCTCCGCGCTGCCAAATGTGCCCTCGTGTATGTGCGACTCGGCCTGCTGGCCCCTGGCGAAGCTGCCGAGCTTGACGTCCTCGGGAAACTCCTCGGGGTCGTCCTGCCCGGACCCAAAGGCGCCTACCGTCTTCTCCGGCTTGAACTCCTCAGGGTCGTTCTGGCCCTCGGCAAACCCACCGCCCGTCACTCCGAACGGACGGGCCGGGTGCGTCCCGTGGCGATTACTGCTCACATCGTCTCCTCGTCTTAGCGGATGGAAGCTGAACGCAGCTTAACGCCACCGTCAGCGCCTGGCTAGGTGATGACCGCCGATTACGCGGCCGTGGGCCTGTGGGTCGGGGATTTGGGCAGCGGAGTCCACGTCGCCAATCCAGCGGCGGGTCGCGAGAGGCGACGTGCTCCAACCGCACGCCAGTCGGTCACGGTCCACATCTCTGCGACGTCGATCTGCCCCCTGGCTCGCTTCGGCGTGAGCTGTCGCAAGGCCGGTACCGGCTGACCCGCCGAACCGCTACGGACTCTTCGACATGGCAGGCCGGAGTCGACGTCCGACTGGTACGTCGATCGGCACCCCGAGGACGCCGACAAGCCGTGTTGCATCCCGGTCAACCCCAGGGGAGGAGCGCTCGAGCAGAGCTTCGACCCTGCGCAGCCGCAGTTCTGCATCACCCGAAAGGTGATCAAACGCGGGTCTCATCTTCTGCCGACGGCTACTGCATGCGCTATCGGACCGCCGCCCGCCCCACTGATGGTCGACACCGGGATGAGTCACACCGGCCTGGCGCTGGCCAGACTCGCTCCGATCTCTGCCTAGGAACCTGCTGACGCCTTCGCCGCGTGCGCAGTGCCAGCGTTCGTCTTGCCTCGCGCGACAAGCAGCGCGGGGCGCCTGCGTCCGTGTGCATGCTCCCCCAGGGTCAGAGCAGATCTCACCACCGGACGAATGACCGGCAAGAGCGTCAGCGCGTCGCGGGCGGCATTGCGCCGCGCGGCAGGCGTTGCGACACGAACTCGTCGAGGCACTTGCTGGCTCGACGATGCTCAGCTATCTCGACGCCGGTGCTGCGCGCTCCCCGTGCGGCGAGTCTGCAAATGAAGGCCCGCTGCCGGAAAGGACGACCGGACGTCTCGTCGTGGATGCCAAGACTGCACGTCTCCCCCGGGGACACCGCGAGCGTGGGTCCGCCAGGGTTCTGCCGTGAAACGACGGCGCGGTGCGTCGTGACCCGGCCACGTCGAGAATTCGCCGATGAGCACGGTCACCCGCAGAGCGCTCACAGCCTGGCTAGTCGATCACGGCTTTACCGAACTCGGCGGCAAGGCTACGAGCCATCGGCGCTTCCGCCACGAATCTGGCGTCGTGATCACGGTTCCGGGTCACGGCAGACAGAACCTCAGCCAGAAGCACGTCGGCATGATCGTGCGCCAGCTCGAGGCCGCAGGCTTCGACCGCGACACAGTGCGCCGTGATCTCAACGCTCGATAACTGCGAGCGACTGCGTTCGTGGCGACGCGATCACGCCGCCAGCCGTGGTCGGGGCGATCGCTGGGTCGCCAACGGGATTGCAGACGGCGAGCCGGCTGAGCGGTGAAAGGAATCGTCAGGCAATCAGTCCCATGCCTACGACCCTGGTGAATCTCGCCATGATCTCCGGTCGGGTCCGATCCACTAAAGCAGCCAAAGGAGTCTTGACATGCCGTTGGTAGAGATCGAGTTACTCGAGGGCCGCTCCGACGCAGAGCTCCATTGATCTCGGATGCGGCCCACGAGGCGATGGTCGCTGTGCTCGACGTTCCACATCGCGACCGGTTTCAAATCATCACCGAACGTCGGCCGGGGTGCCTGCGCTTCGACCCGGGCTACCTCGACATCGACCGTGATGAGGGTTTCTGCTGATCCGATCACGCTTTCCGAGGGCCGGACAACCGATGCCAAGCAGGCGTTCTACCGCCGTGTTGCCGGGCTGATAGCCGAGCGCACCGGGATGCGAACCGAGAACCCCGCGGTGGTCACGGTCGAGAACCAACGCGAGGACTGCTCCGTCGGCCATGGGCAGGCGAGCTACGTCGAGCTCCCGCGTGCCGCCTGGCGCTGAGATCGGAGGCTCGTGCTGGCGAATCGAGGCGACGTGCCTGCTCGCCAAGGCAACAGCATGGCGCAAGCCCCGAGAACGGTCTGAGCGATCGTTCGCCACAGACTGAGTGTGAGGCGACGGCGGAACTCCGCCCCCCGCTTGTCATGCCGCGGCTCCGGGGCGGTCCGCGATCGACATCAGCTCGTGTACGACCTCCACTGCCGACGGCATAGCGGCTATCTCGGCAGCCAGAGCTCGGGCAGCCGCGCGCTCGGACGAATCGTCGTGCAGCACGGTTCGCACGGCGTGGCGCACGGCGGCTGGGGTGACCTGGTTTGGCATCAGGATTCGGGCCGCGCCTGCCCGTTCGCACGCGCGGGCGTTGTCGAACTGGTCTGCGCCCTGCGGGACGAGCACGAGCGGCAGCCCGGCGGCAAGTGCGGCGAGAGTCGTGCCCGTGCCGGCGTGGCAGAGCACAGCATCGCACCGTGGCAGCAGTGGGGACAGCGGCAGCCATTTCGCGACATGCACCGTCGGGGGCAACTCGCCAAGCGCCGCGGGGTCGTTCAGTTCGCCCACCGTGACGACAACCTCGACCGTCTCGCCGGTGAGGCCCGCTAGGAGAGGGGCGAACTTCTCGGGCTGGTTGAACAATGGTGCGGTCCCCAGCGACACGTACACGACTGGCTGCCGGCCGAGCCCATCCGCCCACTCGGGCAAGGCGGCCGCCGGATCCCCGGGGATCTCGGGGCGGATCGGGTGGGTGCCATGCGCGGCCGGTACCGTGTCTGGGCCGCGGAGCATGGGTGGGCGAGGGTCCAGGTAGACCCCGCGGTAGATTCCGCCGTAAGGGTCGGGCTGCAGTTCGGCTGCCTCCCACAGAGGCAGCGACCGCGCGGCCATGGCCGCGACCACGGCGGGATCGAACGGCTGGCCGAACCCGTAGCACGCCGATCGTAGGCCGAGCTCAGCAGCGAGAAGTGGCCCTGAGACGTCAACCGGCGGATGGACGATCAGATCGAACGGACGCGACTGGGAGAGATCGCGCAGCGGCGGCAGCTTGGCGCCTGGGTGCACAGCACCGAACATCGCGGCGGGGAATCTGATCCGGTCACCCGGCGGCGCCGCCTTCACCTCGGGGTCCGCCATCGCGGCGATCACACCGTCCATCGCAGGCAGGCCCGCCTCGGCGAACTCCAGGCCATTCTCTTCCACGCGTGATCGTAGGTTCGCCCCGCTCGCGACGACCAGCTCATGTCCGGCCTCGACAAACGCGCGCCCCAGCGGGATGAACGGACCAAATACTCCATCCATCGGCGTAGTACTACACAAAACTCGCATCGGAATCCTCTCGTTCGGTCTGATATAGTTCGACTATATAGTGATGCTATAGCTGATGTCAAACGAACGAACACACACGACCACAGGGCACGCGTCAGAGGCGGCCGGACCGACGGACGCTGCGACGCGCCGAGACCGACGCAGGCGCGGCTCCGACACGCGCCGGCGGATCGAGCAGGCCGCCGCGCTTCTGTTCACGCGCGATGGCTACACGTCATCAACGATGCAGGCAGTCGCGACCGAGGCCGGAGTTCACGTTCAGACGATCTACCTCGCCTACCGGACCAAACCTGCGCTGCTTGCTGCTTGTGCCGCACGGCTCGTGGCCGGCGAGGAAGATCCCGGCACTCATCCCGTCGAGCGGAGGTGGGCCCGCGAGGTGGCGGCCGCGCCAGACCCGCACTCCAAACTCGCCCGCTACGTCAGGCAGATCGGTGATGTGACCCCACGGATCGCGCCGCTGATCGACGTGCTCCGCACGACCGCTCCCGCCGAGCCTGAGGTCGCCGCGTTCCTCGAGCAGATGGAGCACGGACGCCGCGAAGGGCCCCTTGAGCTGCTTGGCCAGGGCGTGCCCAACGGGACGTGGCGGCCGGGCCTGACGGCAGACCAGGTCGCCGACATCGTCTTCGCCATCGCGTCCCCCGACACATTCAGAGCCCTGACCCAGCGCCGCGGATGGACCCGCCGCGCCGCCGAACAACTCATCGTCCGCATGCTCGAACACGAACTGCTGCCCTTATAACTACGCGAACCGGTCCAGCCGAACCAACGATCAGCCGATTCCGCGAGAGGCTCGAGCCGACGCTCACCGCCCTCGAGTCCGAGGCAGAGTGCGAGCTGCACGATCCACGAGTTCATTGCCCAACGCCACAGTCAAGTCTGCGCATCGCGGGCCGAACGCGACTCACGGACTCGTGGCACTTGTGCTTGGCGAGTCGGCCGGGGTGATTGCGCATGCTCGCGATCATCGGGCAGAGGACCCCCGACTCAACTTCACGTGTGCCGCGTGGCTCCCGCGATCGGGCCCGGAAGGTCACTACGGCATTAGCTCCGTCTGAGCTTATGAGTTCGGTAAGTCTTGTCTCGGTGCCGGTAACCCGTTTGCTGGACCGGGCGTACCTACTGTAGGCACAGCGACCACCAACCCGCGTGGCCCCGAGCGATCGGGACGCAGCGTCCGAGCGAAGGCGGTAATCATGAGCACCATCCGCGGTAACAAGAACCTTCCGGTCGCCGACGCACAGCGCTCCACCAAGCTCAAGGCGCTCATGCACCGCTGGCACGAGGCCTTGGGGGAGATCCGCGACTCACTGCTCTCCGGTGGTCGTGGCCAGAGAATTGTCGCCCCTCGGCGCGATCGCCGTGCTCCTGAGTGCGCGCCCGGGGGTCAGCTGACCGAGGTTGCAACGGATAATCCGGAGCCGATCAGGGCCGATCCTCCGATCAGCGACGGCGAAACTCGGGAACGCGAACTCGTGCCGCTCCCCGATCAACGTCCGCAGGCGCTCGCGGTCCTGTGCGACCGGTTCCTCCAAGAACTGGACGGCGCAGAGGTGACGGCCGCTGAGATTCGTTTCGTCGTTCACAAGCACGAGCAGCCCGGCTATCCGCGGCGGGACCCGGGCTCGCCGACCGGCGCTGGAGACGGCGAGCTGGTCTCGGAATTGCGTCGGCTGATCGCGTCGTCCGGCGGCACTATTGCGGATGTCGCGCGGGCGCTCGAGACTTGCGGCGCCGACCTGGACGAGAACGCTCGCGAGCTCCTAAGAGACGAAATCGCTACGCTCGACGTCGACCTCGCGACGCTCAACGTGCACTTGGCCGACCCCGTCGATTGGGACAGCGAGTTCGAATGTCTGCTCGCCGGGGAGGTCGCCCCGTTCGATGACCTCGCCAGCGATGAGGAAGACGAGAACGACGACTGAGGCTCCCTTCGTCCCGAGGGCATTTGCCATGGCGCACGAGCGCTGCCAGCGCTCGCAGGCGGCGCGGATCGCGTTGCGGGATGGGTACTGTCGTCATCTCGCCGCCACACGGGCCGCGATCCAGTTGGTGACGCTTACCTCCCGAGCCGATGAAACAGTGTTGTCATTACGTCCTCCATTCGTCTCCCGGGACCGGCTGACCCGACCACGAGCGATCAGGCCTCGCATCGGCACCCCGAGCGGAATCACGGCGACCAACGCGCCGACGAGCGTCGGCGCGAGACCTTCGTGACATGAGCATCACGCTTCCTCACCTGTGTAGAGGTAGGGATCGAGTACTTGGACCTGCGTGATCTGATCGACACGCAGGTCGTTGAGAGCGGCCGTCTTCCGGATCGCATCGGGCGTGGGCGCGTAGTAGACGCAGAAGCTGGTGCGCTTGCCGGCGCTCACGTACGAGTGCACCCAGGTAACGCCGTCGTCGGGGTTTCGTTCAACGACGGTGCGGCAGATCTCGCCGCCGCAGTCGGCGACAGGGATCTCGAGCCCCTGCGAGAAGGTGCCCTGCACCATGCATCGCGGCATCTAGCGCCTCCTGATCGGTTGACCTGTGGCATGCAGCGAACCTACGAGCGCCTGACCAGCGTCGCATCGGGAGGTGCACCTATGTTGGGAGACGGCGTTACCTAATTGGGCCGGCCAAGCCAAGCCGCCCGGCCTCTGCAGCGGCCTGGCCCGCGTGCGCACGTCGAGCTTTCGGAGGATCGCCGCGACGTGATGATCGACCGTCTTCTCGGACAGCACGAGCCGTTCGGCGATCTGGGCGTTGCGCAGCCCCTGCGCGACGAATGAGAGGACCTCGCGTTCGCGCCGCGTGAGCCCCGCTGGATTCAGCTGGGTCGCAGGCCGCGGGCCGCGCGGCAAGCCGCGAACGCCGCGCTCGCGTGGGGGGCGGGCGACGATTGCCGCCGCGGCACGCGCCCAAGCTGCTGCAGCTCGTCGAGCGCTCGGCGCATCAGGTCTTTGTCGTCCGCGTCGGCCAAGGCGAGCGAGGCCTCGTACGGGCAGCCAAGTTCGGTCCAGCACTCGGCTGCGCGGCGCCAATCGCCGCCGATCGAAAGTGTGTAGCGCTCGTCCGCGCCGGCCGGAACCTCCTCGACGTTCCCTACGCGCCAGCGCCAATAGGCGAGCTCGCTCATGGCCCCCCGGGTCCGCACGAACCGTGAGATCGAAGGCCTTCCCGGTCGCGTCGAGAACGTCGGTTCCCAAACCGCGGCTCCTTCGCATCGACGGAGAGACGCGACCAGCCCCTGTGCGCACCTCTGCTGTCGGGCGAAAGGACCTCTGAGAAGCCGTCGGTAGCGACGTGTCCGTGCGTGGGCGTCAACGATGGAAGACCGACGAGCCGTCTCGTGACCATCGCGCAGATCGAGGGCCGCGTGCGCGGCGCCGGCAGCGAGTTCGTCCTGGCCTGTGACATGCGCTTCGCCGCCCGCGAGTCGGCAATCTTCAGCCAGAACGAGGCAGCCTTCGGCCTGCTCGCGGGCGGGGGGCTCGCCCAACACCTCGCGCGCCTCATGGGCCGCTCGCGGGCGCTGGAGGTCATGCTCAGCGCGGACGACTACGACGCGCAGCTCGCAGAACGCTACGGCTGGATCAACCGAGCGCTGCCCACCGACGAGCTCGACGACTTTGTCAGATCGCTCGCCCACCGGATCGCCACGTTTCCGACCGCCGGCCACGCCCTCGTCAAGGACCGCGTCAACGCGATCGCGCTCGCAGCGACCGACGAGTTCCGCCGCGACTCCGACCTGTTCGGCGCAGGCGTAAGCACCCCCGAGACGCAAGGCCTTCTCAACGCCGCCACGGCCCGAGGCTTCCAAACCAGGGAAGGGGAACTCCGCAGTGGCCCGGATGCTCGGCGAGCTACCGAACGCTCGAAAGAAGCCGAACACCCCGGCGCCAGGAGATCCACGCGCGACCAGTCCACCAGCAACCGGTCTCGACGAGGCGGACACGCTGCTGCGCTGAGGCACAAGCAGCACCGCTGGCCCGCGGGGGGGCGAGCGTCGCGACGTTCCAAGCGCCACAGCCTCAACGCTTCAGGCGTCACCCAGCAACGCGACTTCGGCGAGTCTCATGGCCGCATTCACCCGCCCCCGGTCGCCGACGCTGGCCGTCGCTTTCGTTGACCGACGTGGCCGTGGCGACGAGCGCTTTAGAGATGCCAGGCGAGCGGGACCGCCGCGAGTGCTTGGGCACGAAAGGAGTCGCCCGGTCGTGAGCGGCGGGCGCCGAGTGCAGTTGCGCCAATCCAATCGTGCGGTTCGGCGACGTGCTGACCACGGGAGCCAGCGTCGGTGGCGGTGCTTTCCGCGTTGGTGGGGCGTATCGGTTCCCTTACGCGTGATCGAGGTCGACTCTGCGCTCTGGCGCTGGCGGTCCGTCGAGCGGGCGAACCGCCGGCGCCGAGCCGGGCTTCAGGAGGCGATGGCTGAGCCGAATACGGTGCAGACGTTCTGCTTGCCGAGTGTCGTCGCGTTGTCAAATCCGTAGTTCACGGTGACTACCTTTCCCGTGGGCGCTTCGAACAGGACGCTACCGCTCGCGTCGAAGTCTCCGCTGGTGGTCGACAGAGCGACGCTCACGTTGGGGCCGAACGACGTGTTGTGAATGACGTGCACGCGACCAAGTCCGTCGAAGATGCGACCCAAGATGTCCGACTTAGCCACGCTTGAGAACGCGAAGATCACGGGTTGGCCGGCTGTGCCACAGCGTGCATTGATCGTCAGCCCGTCGATGCTCACAATGTTGGCGGTCTTAGATCCGGGCGCTCCGATGAACGAGAACGTTCTCGTCACCGGTCCGGCGGTCCCCTTGACGATCGCGCGGTGAACGGTCGTCTTGACGGTCGCGTGCCCGCTGCTCGCACCAGCGGTCCCGGCAGCGGCCACAGCCACCGCAAGCATCGACACGATCAGTGCGGCGATGCTGCGACCCCTCATCAAAAGCTTCATATATCAGCTCCCCATCTTCGTGGCTCGGCCACGACTCGTTTGCGGGCCCGAGCGGACCCGATATCCAACTTATCCAATCGTGCCCTGACCTCCTCACCCCAGTTCCCGCTCGCCCCGACCGCAGGGAGCAGGCAACCACAACCCGCTCGCCGGGTCAAGCTTCGCCGCTAGCGCAGATGAGCGAGGCACCCGTGCTTCGCATCCTGAGACCCGTGCCGGGAACGTCAAAGCCAGCCTGCCGCTTACGCCTCGTACCTCGGTCGGCTTCGATACGAGTAGCGGGATGGCGTTCGTCGCGCGCCCCGCCTCCCTCCGGCACCGGCCCCGCTTCAGGCGATCGGCGCGACCTGCGTGAAGCTGCTCAGGGGCGATTCTCGGGCGCGATCGACAGGCACGGAGCCGCTGTTGTCCGGAGAGCAGGGCGGGGACGACTCCCGCACCGGTCGATAAGTATGCAGCTTCACACAGCTGGCGGCGCTACCGCTCGGACTCGTGCCGTGCAAAGGCGGACTTCGTCAACCGATTCGACGCGCGGAAGTTCAGCGCCGAGGTCGAGGGGGCCGTTCCGCCCATCTGGGATGTAAACGAACGGATGATCAGGGTGAGCGACGAGGATCGCTGGTCGCGCCGAGGTCCTCGGCTCTGCGGGGCGACGCGTTGATCGGCACCGCGCCAAGGACTTGGCCGAACAGGCCGATCTTTGAGCCTCGCGGTGTGCTCGAAGGGCTCGATCCACGGGCGGTGCTGCGGCGGCTCGTATGGCCAGGCGGCTTCAGGGGTGGGTGGTGGGAGCGTTGTGCGAGCCGCGGCGGCTGATGGCCGAGCAGATCGGCGCTCAGGATGCGCCTGCTAGCCGTCGAGCCGGCTTTCTCCGTATGCCTCGCGGCCGCTGGACGGCGGAAGGAATCGTCCTAGCTTGCTATCTCGTGCTGCCGCATTGCTCGGTCGCGCGCGGGCAGGTCAGCTCGTACCGGCTGTCGTTTCCTTGCGACGCTCAGTTGAGTGCGCGTCGTCTGCCGGCAGCGATGCTGTTCGTGAGGTACGGGTTGGGCTACGCCTGGTTTCGGTCCTAGCCCGTCGGAGGCCCGTGCTGGACCGCCCTCATGAGAATGCTACGGTTGGACGAAGCGTAAGACCCGCTTCTGGCATCGGGGGTCCGCGTGAGCGGCACGGGGGTCAGATGACGAAGGGAACGAGCATCTTCGTGCGGGATCGATACGCCGGGTACGCCGCGGGAATATTGCGGTGAGGTTCTTCTCTTCCACCGACGCGCTGTAGTAGAAGAACCCGGCCAGGATGGCGAGGATGATCAGGCCGATCAGGTTGGTCGCGAGTGCGATCCCGAGCACCCCGGCCAGGAGCCCCGAGTAGATCGGGTGGCGGACGAAACGGTACGGGCCGGAGGTAACGAGCTCCGGCTCGGCTTTCTCGGTCATCGGCATCCCCCAATTTCGCCCGAGATGGACGCGAGCCCAGACCGCCAACGCGATCCCGGATGCGAACACGACCGCCCCGATCGCTCCGAGAATCGGGCTGTGGACGGCCAGGCTCCCAGCCCGGAAGACTCGGACGACGAGGAGTACCGACAGCGCGGACAGGCCCTGCAGGGGAATCCGAAGCCTGCCACCTCAGCCCTCCTTCACGCCGAAGGCGGACGCGAACCAGTAGACCCAGAAGACGAGCCTAGGCTGAGTCTGGCCCGCCGTACTGCATGATGTTTCACTTCGATATGACGGCGAACTCGAAGCTCGGCCTCCTGGGGGTCCGAGCGGCCCGGGCGCTGACCTTCCTCAGGTGGGCGGAGGCAGCCAGCGATGTCGTGACGCGGTGACAGTCACGTCCCCGCGGCCGTCACGGTCCTGTGACCGCCGGTGCCGTACAACTGTCCGACACCCGTCCCGACGGTCTTCAGGAGGCCGTGACGTCGATCATCAAGCAGTCAGTACGGCGAACTCCCGGCCGCTTGCTCCGGCCAGTCACGATGGTCGTCGCGGCAGGGACCATGGTGGCGCTGGCAGCCTGTGGTGCAGGCTCTTCTGTCTCGCCGAACGTCTCTTCGGCCCAGGCCTTCACCGTGGCCCGTGTACGTTTCCGCGTGCATGCGATAAGTCCGAGCGACAACAAGACGTGCTTCCGTTTGTTCGGTGACATACGCGCGACCACGTGCTCAACTTCCGCCGACCCCCAGCGCCCAGGGTCAGCTCACCCTACGGATGCTCGGCAGCGCGGGCGTCGACTTCCACCGTCCGGCCGTGATCTCCGCGGCGAGGGCGTGCATCCCGAGTGCCGACGGATTCGATCTCGGCCCGATAGGTACAGCGGGCTCTGCTCGGCGAACAATGAACTCCTACTGGACTCGCTGTGACGCAGGTCCGTGGCGGCCGGCTACAAGCGGAGCGCGGTCGGCAGCGCAGCGTCGTTGCGGACGATTAGGGGACGATCAGCGTGAAGCCCCCGTCCTCCAACACTCTAACGAGGGGAATGCCGGGCGTCGCTGTGTCGCCCTGGACGAGAATGAACGTGTCGACCTCGACCTCTCCGGAGGCGCAGTTGGTGCTATTCGGCGTCGTGAACACGCCCGCCGCGGCCCCTGGGGCTGCGAGCGATACCGTCGCTGCGGCGGGGTCGACCCCACTGGCCAGGCCGATGCAGTAGATCCCCCGCTTTGTGGTGTGGCTGACGCCGGTCACGTTCTTGGGAAAGCCGCCTCCCTGCACCAGTGTGCCGTCGGCGTTCACGACCGCCACCGCGCGAGCACTGCCGGGCGCACCTGCCACCCCCGGGTTGCCGGGCGGTCCTGGCGGTCCTGGCGCTCCCTGAGACCCCTGCGCTCCAGTGGCACCTTGCGCGCCGGTGGCGCCACGCAACCCGCGGGCGGTTTGGTTGGCGTGCAGCGCTCGGAGCACGCTCGGCTTGATTTGGCTCGTGCTAGTGATCACGAAACGGCCAGCTGCCCCGGCACCGGCCGCGACCACCAACAGCGCGGCCATCGCCGCGCCGACGAAGATCAGGCGCTTTTGCATTGCTTGCTCCTTCGTTGAAAGCGATCAGTCCTATGGCTACGTGGCTGCGACCAGGATGGTTCGCCCCCGTGTCACATGACCCCGGCAACCGCCGACCGCGACCGTCTACACCGAGACTTCCGCTACGGGCTTACTGGTCACGCTTTCCGTTGTCGGCGGATGCCGGGAGACCGCCGCTTTGGGCTTTCCCGTGCAAGCCGCTCTTGGACCAGCGTCTCCCGACGTCGTCGAGGAGAACCCCCGGGGGAGGGTCGCGAGCAGGCGACCAATAGCGTCGCGACGCGGATCTGGCAGCAGACGAGAGGATGGCGCCCGCGTAGACCAGAGCTGGCGGCGCCATTCGAAAATCGGCACAGCAGCCCACAGCGACGCGGTCGCGAGTTCCAATCGTCGACCGGTCGCTCGGCCAGGCACTGCGGAAGCGCCCATGCACCAGGATCTCACTCCCGGTCCGGACGAGCAGGGCGCGCTGCGGGCGCCGAGCCCATGGTCGCGCCAAGCCAATCGCGCGACGCGCGGCAGCGCGAGGATCAGAGCGATCGCCTTGGCTGACAGCACCCGCGCTTTCGAGATTGGGCCGATCCGATCGTCCGCCGCGGCGGCGAATCGGATGCCCGGGACGGCTCCGCGAACCCGAAATCCGCGCATTGGAAAAGCGACCCAGCCTCGAGGTCGGAGTGTGCAGATAGAGGATTCCGGGTGCCGAATGCGAACTCGTCACGCGGAGATCAGACGTCCGTCCCAGCGGCGGCCGGGGTGAAAGGAAGTGCATATGAAGGGTGTGGGCCGGGCCGTCTTCGTCGCGGTTTTGTTCCTGATGATCGGCGTGCTCAACGTCATCTACGGCATTGCCGCGATCGGGAACGCTCATTTCTTCGACAACACGCAGTTCATCTTCTCGAGCCTCCACACCTGGGGGTGGATCACGGTTATCGTGGGCGTCATCCAGATCACCGCTGGGCTGTCGCTCATGACCGGCGGAGGCTACGGCCGGGTGATCGGAATCATCGCCGCGACTATTGGCGCGTTCGAGTCGCTGCTGTCGGTCGGCGGAACGCACCCGTGGTGGTCGCTCGCCATCTTCGCGCTGTGCATATACGTCTTGCACGGTCTCATCATCTTCGGCGAGGGGACGCCGGCGGCGGCCTAGCCTAGCGGCCTGAATCCGGGAGCCTGCGCGAACCTCTCGACGTGCGGCAGCGCGCCGCGGGCTCGGTCACGTCAGATCGCGGACGGCCAAGACTTCGTACTCGGAAACTGAGCCTGAGATCATTTCGGCCTGCTGCTCCTGGCTGGGACCGTCGCCGCGAACGGACCGGCCCGCCACTGCCGATTCCCAGCGCTCGAATACGTTGATACGACCCGCGGTGACGAGGTCCGCGGTAAGCGCGAAGTCCAGGCAGCCGGGCGCGTTGCGCGCTTGCTCGGTGACCTCAATGCAGCTCTGCAGCTGTGCGGCCTCTACGAGAATCTGGCCCGCGACTGCCACGCCAGGCCAAGTAATCGTCGACCTCAGCGGCAGCACACACAGAGACTGCTGTTGAGTCACCCACGGAACAATCTCGCTCAGACTGCCCCGCGCCGGGTCGATCGTGTCGACGTACCCGTTGAACACGATCGTCTCGATCTTCGCGTCGCGATCGGCTTGCAACAGCTCGTGCAGCAATCTCAGTGCCGTCTGCGCTACGGCAAGCAAGTAGAGCCGCTTGCCTTGGGCTGCTGGTCGCGGGCTGTCATCGATCGTGTCGCGCGCTTCGACGTATCGGTAGGACGCAGTCGACGCCATGGGCTCAGAGATCGCCGGATGCAGGGCCGGCCCACACGCTTTCCAGGATTGACTGGCAACTTTACGGGCTAGCGCAGTGATCTCTTGCCCCGAGCGGTCGCTCGCAGCTTCACTCAGCTGTTGTCACCTTCGCGAGTGCGCGGGCGATCGCGGTCATGCTCTTCAGGCCGAGGACACCGCTGCGATGCATTTGACCTCGACTCGGAGGCCGGGGAGCGCCAGGGCGCTCACTTCGATGGCCGTCCATGCGGGGTAGGGCTCAGTCTGGAAGAACCGTGCTTTCACGTCGGCAAACAATGCGAGGTCCTCCATCGTTGTGTGGTAGGTCGTAAGGTCGACTACGTCTCCGTAGCTCGCGCCCGCGATGTCCAAAATGAGCCCCACGTTTTCACACGCAGTAACGAACTGGCGTTCCGGATCTTCGATCGCGCGTCCAGCCGCATCCCGGCCGACCTGTCCCGAGATAAACAGCAGGTTACCGACGACGATTCCCGGCGAATACCTGAACCTCTCAGCGGTCCCGGCCATCGCTGGCGGGATTATCACTTTCCTGTTAGGCGCCATCCATTCCTCCTAGCGTATTGGTGATCGTCTCACTGTCGCCTGCGCCGCTCGTTGAGAGCGGACGTCATCTCGGATCAGGTGACGGCCGCGGGGCGCTCAGCCATCCTTCCCGCCTCGTGGCCCTCGCACGCCGCCCTGTGACCCGAAAAGATGTGGTCGGAGAGTGGTGTGCAGGTGACTGGCACCAAGGGGCGTGAACCGGCAGCTCGCGTGATCGTGGCGTTAAGTCCTTCAGATTCTGGACGTATCAGGTTTCGGCTGGGTCTGACGACTCAGTGGGAGCTACTGCAACGGGCATGGCTGGCGAGCGCGCTCATCAAGATCATGCGACCAAAATGAGACCACGAACTCCGCCGGAGACGCAGAACGTCGCGTTGCCGCGCATGTTCGACGTTCATCGAACGACCGGGCGATTCGTCATATTTGCAGGACTTTGCAGCACCCTGCATCCTCTCGCTGAGCGCCCCCGGCAGGATTCGAACCTGCGACCCACGGCTTAGAAGGCCGTCGCTCTATCCGGCTGAGCTACGGGGGCTTTGCGTGCAAACGAGCCGTTTTTTAGGACCCGCGGTGGTCGGGCGACGCCACTAAAACGCCACTACGCCCCGACCGGGCTGAGAGTAGCCGTCTGAGCGTCGGCTCGCTGTCCTGGGCGAGATGGCCGTAGGTCTTGTCGATCGTTGCGACCGAGGCGCCCATGAGACGGGAGAGCTCGAAGATCGACACGCCGGCGGCGAGCGCCTCGGTGGCGAATGTGTGGCGCAAGTGGTAGGGGCCGCGAAGGTCGACGCCGGCGGCCCTGAGCGCGGGCGTCCAGATGCGGCAGCGCCAGTTGTTGAAGTTCAGACAGTCACCCCAGCGGTTGGGGAACAGAAGCGGTGTGTCGATCCGCCGGGGCAGCTGCTCGAGCCCGTCGACGGCGCGCGGCGTGAGCGGAACGCGCCGGCGACTCTTTGCGGTCTTCGGGTAGAGCGTCAGCTTGCCGTCGGCGTAGCGGCGCTGGACGACCACGGCGGGATTGGCCCGGTCGATGTCGCGGCGCTCCAGGGCAGGCCATTCGCTCGTGCGCAGCCCGGTCTCGGCGGCAAAGATCACGACGCCGGCGTCGCGCGCTGAGTCGCTGAGCTCGGCTACGATCGCACGCAGCTCCTCGGGAGTGAATGGCCGGATCTCCTCCGCGCGGGGCGCCCGGTTGGCGCCGATGTCGACGGCGGGGTTGCGGGTGATGTACCCCCAGCGTCGGGCGGCCGCGAGCACTTGCCGCAGTGCACGGGTGCGCGTGTAGCGGGCGTAGTCGGTTGGCTGCTTGGCCCGCCAGCGTGAGATGTCGTCGACGGCGCCTTCGAGCTCGGCGAGCGTCCAACGGCCGAATCGCTCGCGGGCCGACTCGAGCCACTCCTCAACAGTGTCCTTCGTGCGGTCGTCGACGTCGGCGCCCCACCGGTCCAGGTAGTCGACGCAGAAAGCGTCGACCGTGATCTCGGCTGATGGGCCCCGCCGGCGTAGCCGCGGCTTTATGTGCTCGCGGAACCAGTCACGGGCGTCTGTCTTCGTGCGAAACCCGGTTTGCTGAGGCCGGCCGCCCCCTTCCGGCCAGCGGATGCCGTAGTTGCCGGGCTGGCCGAACACGGACCCCTCGATGTCGCGCGGCATGGCTAACGCTCCTCGTCTCTAGTTGCGGTCGAGGGAGCAGACAGTAGCCTGCCATTGTGGGCGGTGTTAGGAGTTGCGTTTGAGGCCCGTCGCCGGCACGTCGCCCGTTCCTGCAGCCAGCATTCGAGCTCCTCCTGGTCGATGCGGATGGCGCCGCCGGGGAGCCGGAAGGCGGGCAGCTTGCCGTCGCGGACCCAGGCGAGCACGGTCTCAGTGCAGAGCCCGAGGCGTTGGGCGACGACGCGAGCCGTGAGCAGCCGCCCGGTCACCCGTCGTTTCGCCGCTGTGGCGCCCAGCGCATGCCTCCGCGCCGCTCCCGCCGGCTGCCGGAGGACAACGGAAGGCCGGGTTGGTCTCGACCACAACGGATTGGTGGGGGCGTAAGACGCCATTGATACCCGAAAGCGTTGGTTCCTTGCTCCATGGTTGCCTCTGCCCGGTAAGTACCGGGTTGAGTGAGCATTAGCCCCCGTTGCGGCCGGTGTCTGTGGACACGCACCCCGCGGGGCAGCGCTCGTCGCGAGTAATGCTGCCGATGCGCGAAGGCGCCAGACTCGAAACGAGTAGGTATGGGCGAGTGCGTCGATCGACGGTTCGAGTCCCACCCTCTCCGTATCCACACGCACCGTAGAGGCAGGATTCGTCCGACATGAGTGCGAGCTTCTTTCCATGGTCCGATGGACCTTCCCCCGCCGACAGGAGTACCGGCGGCTGCGCCGAGCAGCCACCAGCGGGGCCGCAGCGATGGCCGCCGGAGCGTTCGTGGTCATCGCCGTCGCCCTCGATGCAATCCTCCCGGCGGGTGCACTCCTGCTCGTCATGGCCGGACTGGTAGTCGACGCCCGCCGCTGGCTGCGCCTCGCCGCTCGGAGCCGTGTCGGCGCGCGCTCTGAGGATGGGGTGCGTCAAGCGCTCGCGACACTGCAAGCCGAGGGGTGGCAGCTGCGCCATGCGCTTCCATATCGCGGGCGCGGCGATCTCGACAGCGTCGCGATCGCCCCGACCGGCGTCGCCTTCGCAATCGAGACCAAGTCGCGCACATTCGGCGCATGCCACCTGGCGCACGCCCGCCAGAGCGCCGCTTGGCTTTACCGGCATCGGCGGCGCAGGTGCCGCCGAGGAGCGCTCCCGGTGCTGTGCGTGGTACGCGCCAGCGGGGTACAGCACGTAGAGGAAGGGGTTCTCGTGGTGTCGCTGGACCGCCTGGCGCCGGCGCTCAGAGCCAGCGCGGGAACCTCACCCCGCCCCCGATTCCTGGCCCCGCAGACATCTTCGTGCTGAGCGGAAACTGCTCAGGGGATTACTAGTCGCTCGGTCGGGCGCGGGCGGCGGTATCGGCGAACACGCAGACGAATAGGAGATGCGCGAGGCAGTCGGCGATCGCCTCGGGCACCGTCGGTGCGTCGCGGTCCAGGGAGCCGATCGCGAGCGCCGCGAACCGGCCGGACTGCTGGGCGTGCTCGATCAACGACGGCGGATCGGCTGACGGCGAGGCGTGCTCGAGCCAGTCGGCGGCCTGCTCGTAGGCGAGCGGCAACCACTCGGCGGGCGTCGTAGCCGCGGGATTCACCGTCGGATTGGAGGGCGAGGTGGCAGCGGTGCAGGGCGCCGGTGGCCGTCGCGTCGATCGTCGCGATCAGCTCGGCGACGACATCCGCACCACGCTGCGTGGCGGGCGGGAGGAGGTGGAGGACGTTGGCGGCGACCGCGAGGCTGATCAGCCTTGGGATCGCGGTCGCCAGCAGCGTGATCGGCCGCTCGGGAGGCTCGTCGCCGGCGGGTAGGTCGCCCGCCCCGCGCTTGTAGGCGGCGTGGTAGCGCTCGGCGAGCTCGTCAGCCGACCACGGGCGGGCGAGCTGGCGGTAGACGGCGTCCAGGCTGATCAAGACATTCGGGAGGGTCGCGGGAGGTGATCGCCGAGGCGATCCGGCAGGACGTCGTGACCGGCGCGATCACCGCCGTCGGCGCCGAGGGCTCGGGCGCATTGGCCATCGCAGCGGTGGGGGCCAACGCGGCGCGGGCTCGGTACCTGGTCTGTGAGCGATGAGAAAAGACGCCTGGAGATGAACATGAGCGTGAATCGGGCGGTCGCGATCGCCGCGGCCACCGATCAGACCGAGCTGCAGTCGTTCTACGAGCGGGCAGTCTCGCACGGAGCCGCCAACACCCTGTGCACGCCCGAGGAGGAGCGCGCGTACGGGACGTTGCGGCTGCTGACGCTGGCGACGCTGCGGCTGCCGGACCTCTACCTGTACGCGCACCTGCTGGAGGCGCTCGACGAGGAGCCCACGGTCGAGCCGGTCCCGCCGCTCGTCACCTTGCAGCTTTCCGAGATCGCCGCCGGGGCGTTGCGGCTCGCGCACCGCGCGCTCGAGACCCACGCGCACGAGCTGGGGTATGAGACCGGCGCGTGGATCGAGCGGGCGCTGGAGCGTGCCCGCACGGAGTTGTGCGGCGATCCCGAACTCGTACTCGTTGACCAGGCGCGGCGGTGCGCGATCGCGCTCACGCGCGCGATCGCGGCCACCGCCGGCGAGCGGATGCTCGTGCCCGGCGAGCTCGCCGACGGACTGGCGCGTCTGCTCGTGCTCTACCTGATCGCGACCACCGTCGGATGACCGGGCGGCTGGCGAGCGGCCGGGCCGTGCTGCGAGTGTGGGCGCGCCGCGGGCTGATGCTCGCGCTTCCGCTAGCGCTGCTCGCGCTGGCCGCGGCGGCGTTCGCGCTCGCGCCCAGCCGGCATCGGCCAGCGGGCGGGCGCTCGGCCGGACCAGGGGCTGCTCCCGCCGCTCTCGGGCGCCTCCGCGCCGGCACCGGCGATTCGACGCCCGCTTCGCCGTCACCGGAGCGGCCGTGTCCGGCGGCGAGCGTGCGCGGTCCCGACCGCGGCGCGCGGGCCAGCGCTGGCGGATCCGCATTGGAGCGGTGAGTCATGCGGCGGGTGTTCGTGCTCGCGCTGTCGCTGACGATCCTGCTGCCGCTGCTGGCGGTGCTGCTCGCCCTCGCGCGCCGCCAGCTCCCAAGCCCAATGCGGCGGTGCGGTCGGTCCGGGCAGCGCGCCCGGCGTTCCCGTCGAACCTGCTGGCGATCTACGAGCAGGCCGCCGGCAGCTACCAGCTGGGACCATCGGGATGGGCCTACCTGGCTGCGATCAACGAGATCGAGACCAACTTCGGCCGCGACCTCTCCACCTCCACCGCCGGCGCGATCGGCTGGATGCAGTTCACGCCCGCCACCTGGGCGCAATACCAGGTCTCGGCCGACCCCGCCAAGCCAGGCGCGCCGCCGGACCCCTACGACCCGTGGGACGCGATCTTCACCGCCGCCCGCTACCTACACGCCAGCGGCGCCCCCGGCGACTGGCCGACAGCGCTGTACGCCTACAACCACGCCGGCTGGTACGTCGCCCAAGCAGGGCAACTCGCCCAACACTACGCACAGACCGCCGGCAGCCGCGGTCTCGGCGACCGGCGCGCCGCCGCGCCCGGGTGCGTCACCGCCGGCCCCACCACACCAGGACCAGCAGCGCGGATCCTGCCCGACGGGCTCGCCGCCGTCCCGCAGGGCGCGCCGGCGCAGGTGCAGGCCGCGATCGCGGCCGGCAACCGGATCATCGACACCTCCTACAGCACCGAACGCCAGCCGAACATGCTCAGCACCGTCATGGGCTCCTACGACTGCTCCGGCTCGACCGACTTCGTGCTCTACAACGCCGGCCTGAACAGCCCCCAGGTCGACGTCGGCAACCGGATCGCCGGCGACTCCACCCTGCTCGAAACCTACGGCAGCCCCGGCCCCGGCCACTGGATCACCGTCTACGCCTCCGCCAACCACGCCTTCATCCAGATCGCCGGGATCGTGCTCGACACCGCCCACTGGACGCCAACCACCCCGCCCGGCAGCGGACCGCGCTGGCAACCCGCATCAATCCTCCCCTCCCAGCTGGCGGACGGCAACACGTGGACCCAACGACACCCCCCAGGACTATGAGACGACCGAGCGCCAGAGCGCTGAAGCGGTCGCTGCTCGCCGCCGTGGGCGTGCTCGCGATCGCATCCACCGCCATGCAACCGGCCACAACCCGCACCGGCACGCACACCGCGTGCCGCGGCGGGAACGGGCCCGGCCACCGTCATCGCCCAGCCGACACGCAGCCCACGCACGCGCGCCAAGCGCTCAGCCGCGCGCGGTCGCGGCCACAGTCGCCCTGGCCTACGCCCGCTACCTCGACGGTCAACTCCCTGCACAGCGGCTGCCGGCGCTCACACCCCAAGCGCTCGCGACCGCCCGCAACAGCGGCCCGCTGCCCGCACGCCTGCACGTCACACAAGTGCGGCTCACCAGCCTCACCGGCGGCGGGGACAGCTGGACCGCGCACTTCGCGATCCGCGACACCCACGGCCGTCAAACGACCACCGCCCAACTCGTCCTCTCCGCGACCGACGGCCGGTGGAAGCTCGCTGAGCTGATCCCGCCCGACCCCGACACGCTCATCACCCCGAACCCGCCCGCCCTGCGGCCCACGGGCCCCGCCGCCGCCCGCCGCGCGGCGCTCGGATTCACCCACAGCTACCTCGACTACACCTACGACCACCATCCCGTCGCCGGCCAGCTGCGCGACCTCACCCCCACGCTGCGAGCCGCGATCGCCGCCAACCCGCCCCAGGTGCCGGCAGCGATTCGCGCGCTGCACCCCCGCATCGCAAGCCTCGCGCTCACGCGCGATGGCGCACGCTGGCTGGCAGACGCGAACGTCACCGACGGACAAGACACCTACCAGGTCACCGGCGTCCTGGCCCGCGTCCGCGGCGATTGGCTCGTCGTCGCGCTGCGATCCGCAGGATGAGTTAGCCGCTCCCGCGCCGACGGCCCTCGTCCGCGAAGCACCCGATCAGGCTTTCGCCTTCCAAATCGGAGAGCGAAAGCCGAACAACGGGCGTGAAGCACTTTCGCCGCCCGTCTCGAGCATGACCGGCCGCGCTCGATCGGCCCGACTTCTGCTTCCACGCCGCCGCTCGCTTGCTGGCCGGCGGCCACAGAGCTAACACCCGGCCGCCACGAACTTGCGTTCGGTCGCCGACGCGATAGTGCGACGGGAAACGTCGGGGAACATCAAAGGGATCCCGGAGCGCGGCGGCATACGCTCGCTTGTGGGCGAAAGCAGCCGCCGGTTAGATCGCGTGACCCGCTTGCAGCTGGCTCGCTTGGGGCGATTCAGCTATCACATGAACCTGCTTGCTGGGCTCGGCCGTGCAGCAAGCGGCTGACCTCGGCGGACGCGTGGACACGTCATGGCGCTGAGAAGCACGCTCACGCCGAAGTCCGCTGGCCCACCAGACGCCAAAGGTGGCGGCGCAGTCAACACAGGGCGATCGAGGCTGGGCCGTCCGAGGAGGGTCGACCGCAGGACGCGCGTTTCCAACGGCCACATCGAGCTCACCGACGTACGAATAGCCCCACCAAGTGCGAATCTTCAACGAACACGTCTAATGCGACGGGCAGCGGCGTGCAGACGCTGGTCGGCGCCACGATCGAGATGAGTTCCATGCGCGGGCGCTCACGGATCCCAATCGGGCGGCGCCCCGCCGGGCGCGTCCGGTCAGTAGCCGGTGCTCGATGAGGAGCCCGGCAGCAGCGGTGGTGCGCAATGATCTGTGCTTATGGGGATCGCAACGAGCCGGAGGAGAGGTGATCGGAATGCAGCAGACACAAACCGCGGTCGGAGCCCATCTCGTCGGAGGGCTGCAGGCGGCCGACGCCGAGAGCGCGATGCGCGCCGCAAGCCAGATCCTCGGTCGTTACCTGTATGCCATCACGGATGGTGAGACCGGGGACCGAAGTCAGTGGATCTGGTGGCAGATCGACAAGCTGACGGCGATCGACGGAATCGACATGGCAGGCACTCACGGAAACCCGGATGCCGGCAACCCCGACTACGCGGTCTTCCCATCGCTGACAATCGCGGATTCGGTGGTTGAGCTCCCGTCGCGGGCGCTGGGCTACGCGGATGCCGCCGAGCGGTCCTATGCGGTCTTCCGGGGTCTGCGCGACGAGGGCGTGGTCGCCGAGGATGTCAAGTTCCAGGTGTCGATTCCGACGCCGTACGCGACGGTGATCGCATGGGTTCGGGAAGCCGACCAGGAGCGCTTCTTGCCGATCTACGCAGACGCGATCGCTGCCGAGACGCAGGCGATCGCCGACATCGTCGGCGACGACTTGCTGCTGCAGTACGACGTGGCCGTCGAGCTCGGCGCGCTGACGGGAAACTTCCCAACCGCGGGTGATCTCGGCGAGGAGCGGGTCGTGTGCGACACGTTGCGCGACGTGTTCGCGCGGGCATCGGAGGGGGTGCAACAGGGGATTCACCTCTGTTATGGCGACTATAAGCATCGTCATTTCGCGGTGCCCGGCGATCTCTCGTTGTGCGTCCGGCTCGCCGGTGCTGTTAGCGATATGTCGAGCTTTGTTCACATGCCTGTGGACCGGGACACCGGTCGTGACCCGGCGTACTTCGAGCCGTTGCGCGACCTTGCGGCCCGGCGCCTGGCGCTCGGAGTCATCGACTACGAGGGCGACTTGGGGCGCACACAGGAGCTCGTGGAGGCGGCGGCGTCGGGCAGCGGTGGCCTTGAGTTCGCGGTTGCCACCGAATGCGGGATGGCGCGGATCGACGAGCGCGGGTCCGACGGTCCGTCGCTTGAGGATCTGCTCACCCTACACGCGCAGGTGGCAGCGCCGATTCGCTAAGAGCCGACGGCTCGTTAGGCTCATCGAGCCAGCGTGCCCGCAGCGCCATCGGCTTGTGCGACAGGCCTGCTGAGGGTGCCCCGACAGGGCAAGAGGGCGTTGCCACTCGCGATGCTCGTGCCGCGCCTGGCGGCCACGATCGCGCTTGCCGGCGCCAGCCGCGGCGCACTTCTGGTTCACGCCTGAAGCAGAAGTCAGATATGCGTGGCCGCAATGGCGACGAAGCGGGTGTCTAGTTCGGACCTCGAGCCCACGTGTCGCCTACGTCCTCAAGCCGCGGCTGACTTGGCTCCTGCTAGCGCAACCGGAAGTGCCAAGGAACGATGGGGCTGATGGCGGCAGCGTCGAGTCGTCGTCGAGTGCTGCGCCTAGCCCGGAGAGTATCCGACCCAAGCTGTGACCTGAGGGGCATAGCGTTGCATCACGGCTCGATCGCGAGAACTCGACCCATGCCGAACGAAACCGCTTCTGTGCTGGATCCGTCGTTTCTCGACGAATTTGCGCATCGCTGGCTTGACGCGTGGAATCGTCACCATGGACGGGCTCTTGCCGAACTGTGCACCGAGGACATCGAGTTCTATGACCCCGCGGTCGGGGCCATCCATGGACGAGACGCCGTGGCGAACTGGGTCGACATCTGTACGCGCGCATTCCCCGACTACCGGTTTGAAGAGCCAGAGCCGGCCTACATATCGCGCGATCGCCCGAAGGCAATCGCGCCATGGCGGATGGTCGCAACGAACACCGGCCCTCTTGACCCTCCGGGATTCGCGGCCACGGGCAAGTCATGCGTGATCGATGGCGTTGATCACTGGTGGTTTCGCGATCGGCTGGTTGAGCGCTACCGCGCTGACTACGACCTGAACGGGGCCCTGCGACAGCTTGGTCTGGTTCCCGAGACAGGCTCACGGGCCGAGAAGCTGCTGGTCTCACTGCAGCGTGCCGCAGCTCGACTTCGCTCTCGGCGCCGATAGGCACGCACGGCCCACTGTGCGAAAGACGCCCGTCGCCTCGGAACGATCCGCTTCGGCCTTGAAAGGCAGCGTTCTCGACCGTGCTGCCGGATCTAGACCCGACGACCACCAACCTCCACCGTCCAAACCCCCTTTCTTCAACGAAGACTGAGCCAGCTGGCCGGACTGGTTCTGGCATCTCCGGACTTCTGCTGTGCATCTTCAATCGGTCAGAGCCACCGCGGCAGGTTCACCCGACTGCTCATGGGTCATCCTAGGTGGTGCCTCGACCGCCGCCGGGAGAGGGCCAGACTGCTTGCCCGGTGCAGGGCCTGAAGCAGACCAGCCCGTCCCGGCGGTGGTGAGGTGCCGCCAAGCGGCAACAGGACGTAGCCCCGGTTGAGGGCCTTATCCATGAGCGCCCGCAACGGTACCTCCTGGTCGGGGCGCTGTGAAGTCC
>CAVSQG010000017.1:0-983608 GCA_963730055.1 uncultured Solirubrobacterales bacterium | reverse complement strand
TGGTCATCACCCAGGCCGCCGTCAAACAGCACCTGGCCAACCTGTACGACAAGTTCGGCGTCCCCTCCAGCGACTCCAATCGCCGAGCCAGGCTCGCCAACGAAGCACTCCGGCGCAGTGCCGTCTCGCTCAGCCAACTACGAGAAGCCCAGAGTCCGTAGGTCTCCGATACCGCATCGGGTTTCAAGCCGAGCTTCACGGCACGATCATCCACGCACCGAGGCACGATTTCCATAGCCCCGTCGCGGGTTTGTACCCGCCGGGCGGTAAGGCGATCCTTTCCTGCCGGTAAGCAGCCGAGGCAAAGCCCTCGCGCGCCGGCAAGGTTTTGCTTACCCGACCGGCATTGCATTGACCCCCGGCGGGCCATGGTTCGCCACGTGGCGCCGGCTCATGATCGTCGCGATCACAAACAGCGACCGGATCGCAGCCAGCAATCCGGTCGGGGACCAAGGAGCCAGTCATGACCCGCCGTACTGCCACAACCGCCGCGATCATCCTCTCGCTCGCAGGCGCCGGTGCCCCAGCCGCGAGCGCGAGGCCGGCGGACATCTTTCCCCCGAGCCACCAGTCGCCCGCCGCCGTCTACAGCCGTCCCGACAGGACGATGATTCCCGTCACGGCGCCGTACGTTGGCGCCGTCGCAACCACAACCGCTCCGCCGGTGGTGGCTAGAGTGCAGGCCCCGCAGAGCGGCTTTGACTGGGGCGACGCCGGCATCGGCGCCGCGGGCCTCGCGCTCTCAGTGATCGGCATCGGGGGAGCCTTCGCTGTCTCCCAACGACGCAGCCGCCGCACCACGGCGTTGCCGAGCTGACCGGCCGCCCGCCACGGCTTCCCACGCCTGGGGGCCGACCATGGCCGCCCTTCCGCCGCCTCTGGGTTCCAGATGCCCAAGCGGGAGGGCGGCCGGGATCGGCCACGATGGTGCTCGGCGTCGTGGTCGCTGTCGGTGTGGCCTTGCTGTTCATCGTGGTGATGGGCGCGGATAGGGGTCAGTGGACGCGCGCGGGTGCGGGTTACCGCGCTCGCCCCAACCCCGGCGAGATGCAGGCGGCGCCGGCCGCGTCGCGCGCCTCCCGGATGCCAATCAATCGAGCCGGTAGAGGTAGTCATGGTCATTTCGGACATCGTTCTGATGGCCCTCGTGAGCGTCGCGATCGTGTCGTTGTTGATGTCGAGCGTCTGCACGCGGTACCGCGACGCCGGCTGCGAGTACCTCCGCGTCCGCCGTCGTCTACAGGTCAAGGTGAGGGTTGTGAGCCTGGACGAACCCGACGGCGACTCGATGGCCGTCCGAGACGTGAGGACCTCGGTATGACGATCGACGATGCACATGTTCGGCCCTCGCGGCGCGGTTTCTTGAAGGGCGTGGGTGCCGGCAACACCGCGCGGTCGGGCTTACGACCGGTATTAGCTGTGGCGCTCCAAAACACCGCCAGGCGCTCCTCGCCCACACCGCGTGCATCCGTGGGCGAGCAGCTGGCGGCCAGCCGCTTCGTCGAATCGGCGGCCGTCCATCGACGGTCCATCAACCAAGAGGAGGTTCTCTCATGAGTCGTATCAACCACCCAATTCAACGCCGGCATGGCGGTCAGCCTGTCGCTCGCCGCGGTCGCTCCCGCCACCGCCGCGGAGACGGTTACATCGCGCCGAGCGCGTCCGGACCGCCGCCCCCCTCGGTAGAGGTCGTGCGTGTCTCATCGCACGATCGCTTCAACGGGGCGACGCGGGGATCAGGGCAGCCGGCGGCATCGGGATCGCGATGCGGGCCACCGGCGGTGGCCTCCTCGCCGTCCGCATGCGCCGCGATCACCTCGACCCCGACACACGATAGGAGGACACGATGAGGTTCAAGATCGCACACGCTTTCCTGATCGCTGTGGTCGGTACCGGCGCTTACCTGGGCGTGGCCCTTCTGTCCAGCTCGCCCGCTGGCGCCGCAACCAGTCCTTGCTCGGACCCCGTGACCAGCGCACCGACCGGACCTGCGACCGTGTCGGCCGCATGGACGCCGGACTATGGCAGGGTGCTCGTCATCGGATCGGGGCCCTACCAGGGTTGTTCGCTGTACCTGCTCACCTCAGACCAGCTGCACGCGCTGACCGGCGCGCCGTACGCGTGTAGCGACAACCCGAACGTCAAGAACAAGCCGTGCGACACCGTCCTGTGGCCGGCGCTCCTCACCCACGGCGCTCCGATCGCAGGGCCGGGGGTCAACCCCAGGCTTCTCGGGACGGTTACCCGCACCGACCTGCCTGGCCTGGCGGCCGTGCAGGAGGTGACCTACGCCGGTCGGCCCTTGTACCGGTTCTTCCGGGACGAAACGCCCGGGGAAACAGAAGGCGCGAACCTGAACGATCCAGTGACCACTCCCGCGGGTATCTGGTACCTGCTCAACCCGCGTGGCGGCACCCCGGCAACCGGCAAGGCCGAATTGGGGCTCGAGACCGCTCCCCTCGGCGGCACTGGACCCGAGGAGACGGTACTGGCCGCAAGGATGAACAATGACTACAGCCCCTTCCCGAACCAGCCCTTCCCGGTCTACACCCTGAGCCGGGATGATGGCGGCTGGTGGGGCCACCTTAGAAGCCATGAGAGCGGGCGCGAGAGCGCGTGTCAGGGGACCTGCGCCGTTTTCTGGCCGCCGGTCCTCACCTCGGGACGGCCTGAAGCCGGACCGGGCGTTGACCAGCGTGCCCTCGGGGTCATCGTGAGGCCCGACGGCAGCCAGCAGGTCACCTACCACGAGCGACCCCTGTACCTGTTCAACAAGGACGCCTATATCGGGGGCGCCAGCCCAGTAGGGACGCAGGGCATCTACGGAGCGGGTGCGGTCACCCCGTCGGGCGTGTTCAACACGATCCCGCCGCTCCCCTAAGAACTACCTCCGTTCTGACACACGGAAGCCCCGGCCGACTCGATCGACCGGGGCTTTCCTACCCCTCTATCGCGAGCCGGCGCGGGCGGCCGGACGCGGAACGCCCCCGGACGGACGACCGATGAACCTCGGCGCCGCCGAGCTTGCCGTGTTCTGCTCGGCGAACAAAGCAGCCACGAGCGAGCCAACCAGCTCACTGTCCGTTCCGGACAGATGGGGCGACGCAGTCGCGCGTTCCTGCGCGGGGTCGGGCGACCCATGATCCTGACGCCCCTGCGTCACGTTTCCGATCATGCCGCCATCGAGGAGCTCGCGATTCCATACGTGGCGTTGCGATGGTCCGCACTGCCGTCGGCGGACGGCTCTTGGGTCGCCGAGGCAATGGCCGGCGTCGTGCCGGCGTGAAGGACGAAAGCAATCATCCCGGCTCGCTGTGGATGACGAGGCCTGCCTGGTGCCGGACCGCGTGAGGCGGAGTTCACCGTCCGAGGCTCGGCGTGTGTGCTGCTACGCGTATGGGAAGGAGGCGTTGTTGGCCCGGCCACGAGTAGTTCGTAGCTGGGCGACAATCACGGTGCCCGTTGAGTAAGACCTTCCCGGTTCACGGCAGTACGTGCCGGGCTGATAAGAGGCCGCCCGAAGTGACGGTCGTGGGTGTAGAAGTAGTAGGCCCGGATGCGGGGGTGCTCTTTGAAGGACTGGCAGTTGTGGCGGACACTTGGCTTTTTGTCCCGGTCGCGCCGGAGAGCACCCATGGAGTTCCCGGGCGGCGACGATCGCCGCCGCCCCGTAGCGCCGTGTCGTTCGGCGCGCTCCAGAAGCGGGCGCACGTGATCGAGTTCGGGATTCGGCGACTCCGGGCGGGCGGCTGGTTGCCCTGATTCATCGGCCTGGCCGCGGCGGGGGTGGGATCCGCGACCGCGACGAGCGCTCGTGCGTCTGTGAGGCACCTTCCCCGGACGGGGACGGTTAACCCAAGGTGTCGTGTTCGACACCAGTGGTGTCGCGTCCGAGCCCATGAGGGGCTGGGAGACGGTTCCGGTGACAGGGATGCTTCGCGCCGACTGTTGATCACTCTCGTGAGCGAGGAGCCTGCAATGATCACTCCCACCGTCCGTTGCCTGACCGTCGGTACGGCCCATCCGTCTGATGAGGCGTGGAAGCGCCCCGAGGGCCGGCGTCCCTTCGTTTCGGCCGGTCGCGCGGAACGCTCGGGGCGGTTCGAGCACCTCCAGGGGCGGATGCCGACCGTCGAGGCGGCGACCCGTGCCGGACGGCAGCGCTCAGTCGTGGTCGTGCCGTCGCGGACGATCGACAAGTGGCATGAACTCCCTGCCGAGACCCAGGCCTACGAGGAGCGACTGCTTTGCTCGCTGCTGGAACTGCGGGATCCGAACCTGCGCATGACGTATGTGACCTCTTCACCAATCGCTTCGTCGATCATTGACTATTACCTGTCACTGCTTCCGCGTCGGATCCGCCGCCACGCTCGCGCCCGACTCTGTCTGGTCGCCCTCGGCGAGCCGACGACGAGGCCGCTCAGTGAGAAGCTGCTCGCGCGCCCGCGGGTGCTCGAGCGCATTCGGGCGTGGATCGGTGACCCGGCTGGCTGTTACCTGTCTCCATACACCACGACCCGGCTGGACCGTGATGTCGCCATCGAGCTCGGCGTGCCGATCTACGGCGCCGATCCGCGGTTTTTGTATCTCGGGACCAAGAGCGGCGGCCGCGCGGTGTTCGCCCAGGCCAACGTCCCGCATCCGCTCGGCGTCGAAGGGATCACGAGCGTCGTGACCGCGGTCGACGGCATTCGGAGGCTCCGGGCGGCGAAGCCAGGCATCACTCGCGTGGTGATCAAGCTCAACGACGGCGTGTCGGGCGACGGGAACGCGATCGCGGACCTCGCCGGGCTGCCGGAGCCCGGCGCCGCCGTCGAATCCGAGCGCGTCGCCCAGCGGGTGGCCACGCTCATGCCCGAGGCCGCGGGCGTTAGCGCTGACGCGTTCCTCTCGAAGCTAGCTCTCGCCGGTGGCGTTATCGAGGAATGGATCACGGGGAAGGAGCTTCGGAGCCCAAGCGTTCAACTTCGCGTCACACCGTTCGGCGAGCTCGAGTTGCTCTCCACACACGACCAGATCCTCGGCGGCCCGACCCGGCAGAGTTACCTCGGCTGCCGCTTCCCGGCGATCCCCGCGTATGCGCCCTCGATCAGTGCCCACGCGCGCGCAATCGGAGCGCAGCTTGCCGAGCGAGGCGTGATCGGGCGGTTCGCGATCGACTTTGTCGTGACACGGGACAACGAGGACCGCTGGCAGCCGTTCGCGATCGAAATTAACCTCCGCAAGGGAGGCACGACCCACCCATACGAGACGCTCGTCAACCTGACCGGCGGCGCGTACGACCCCGCCGGCGCCACGTTCACCACCCGCACCGGACAGCAGAAGCACTACGTCGCCACCGACCATCTCGAGGGCATGCAGCTCGAGAACCTTGGGCGCGAGGGCGTGCTCGCCCTGGTGCGGAACGGCGAGCTGCGCTTTGACCAGATGCGCCGCGCCGGCTGCGTCTTCCATATGCTCAGCTCGCTCGATCAGCTCGGCCGGGTCGGATACACCGCCATCGCCGACACCGCCGAGGAAGCCGACGCGCTGAGCCGTCATGTGGAAGAAACGCTGGCGCGGGAAGCGGAGGCAGCAATCATCCGTCCGACCGAGCGACCGGTGACGCTTGCTCCCCGGGTCGCTTCAGCTGCCGCTCCCAGCCGCTGAACAGCCGCTCGGGTCACCACGCCGGCTCGAGCGGCGCGAAAGCCCGACGTGGCCTCACGGCCCGTCGGCCCACCAGCCTCGTCAGCCGCGGTCGGCCACAGAGGCTGCCGTCGCGGTTCTCGAACGCCCATTCGCGGAGGACTTGAGTATCACGAGCGCGATCTCGCGCTCATTCGCATGACGGTCGCACCGGGCGATCGGATCGACTTAAGGAGTGGACATGGTCCGCCAACACCGCACCACAGCCGTCGTTGCGATCACGCTTGCACTCGCGGCGAGCGTCGCGGCTACCGCGGCGGCCGATCCGGCCCCGCTCGCCCGAGCAGAGGCCGCGATCGCCGCGGCTCACAGCAGCGCGCCGGTCGTCCGACCCAACCCCGATGAGCAGGCCGCGATCGCCGCGGCTCACAGCAGCGCGCCGGTCGTCCGACCCAACCCCGATGAGCAGGCCACGATCGCCGCGGCTCACAGCAGCGCGCCGGTGGGACCCAATCCAGATCAGCAGCCAGCAGGTTCGCCGTCGCGCACTACCGTGCACGTCACCGCTTCCGATCGCGGGTTCGACTGGGGAGACGCGGGAATCGGAGCCGGTGCGTCCCTCGTCCTGCTCGGAGTCGGATTCGCCGGCCTCCGCGCCGCGACAGCCAGTCGCACACGGCGCACCCGCGAGAAGCGCGCGATGGTAGCCGGCTGACACGAACTAGACCGACGCAAACAACCTCAGCGATGACCGACCGCGTGCCGCACAGGGACCTGCGGCACCTGCCGACTCGCCTCAGCGTGTCGTTGCGCGTGCGAAGCGGGGCCATCGACCGGCCTTGACGCGGTGGCGATCTCACCGCGAGCCTTCGCCTCGCCCGACGAAGCGATCGTCGCGATCGGCCGATCTTCCTCGGCAGCGGGCTCCTAGAATCATCAACATCACACATCCGTCCCGCCGGCGCCCGCGGGGCGCCTGCCTCGTCGCCGAAGCGATGGCGCCACGCGAGCCTGCCGCAGGATGAGCAATCGGGTCGCGGTGGCCGCGCCTTCGGTCCCAGTCTTCTGCTTCTTGGGGAAGCAGCAGTGAGACCTCACCGCTGGTTCTCGTCCACTCCGGAAGCCAGCTCGAGGTTCGCAAGCTCTTCTGCTACCCGATCGTTTGCAACGACCCTGCAAGCAGCCGGCCTCGCCAGGCTGTCGGTCGCGTGGCAAAGGAGCGTTCTCACGAATCGGCCGACGAGCGCTGTTCCGTTTCGTCCATCCGGGAAGAGATCCGAGGGCTGGAACTGGCACCCGCTCGGGCGGAAGAGCGATAGTGGCGGGGCGCTTGCCGGCCAGTACGAGTCAGACGATCGGCAAGCACTTCGCGACCGCCCAGTCGGCGCGGGCGTCGCATCCGAGGTCATAGCAAAGCGCCACTTCGAGCTGATCGGCAGCGTGCGGACGGGAGATCAGGTCGCTCTCTCGGCCGAGCGGGCACCCACCGCATCGACGACCTCACTGCTCAGATGGACGAGTTGGGGCAGCGCGTGTGCCGGCAGCGATGAGATGACCGCTCCGCCTCGCCAAGCGACAGCCCGGTGATCGAGGTCGCGACGACCGTCGGTACCGTCCGTGCCTACGCACGACGTGACCGCGCTTGCTCGGAACCGACGGTCCAGCAAGCTCGGGGCACTGCCGCGATCGCTAAGCGGGAGTCGTGACGAACGCCGCGACCGGACAGGTGTTTTCCGAAAAAGGAATCGCCAGCTCGCACGACCTCGGCGCGATCGCAAAGGCGACCTGGGACGGGTCAGCCGCCGTCGGAGCCGGCGATCGCAATGCCACGATCTGGATCGTCAAGGCCAGCCCAGCTGCGCGATCGCTTCGCCCGATCCGAGCGCCCGCATGGGCACCGTGTCAGCCGGCAGACGCCGGCAGCGCTGCATAGGTAGCGCGCCCTTTCCGCAGGCGTTCTCGTGAGGCCCGCTGTCGGCGACCGGCCCGGTGCCGTGCCTCGGAGGAACGGAGCGAGGTGACCGGGTTTGTCCGATTCCAGCAGCGGACCTAACCGCGCCGACGCCCGACCGCGTCGCTGCTTTGCTCAACGACCGCGGCTGGGATCCGGCTGCCCCCTGGGCGGTTCCGGCACCGAGGCGTTGCGTCCGTCGACTACTGCTCCGCTCCTCGGCCGCCGGCGACTGCCGCAGCCGCATCGCCTGCGAAAGCAGCACGGTGACGGCACGCGGCGCAACCCGGGGCGTGTCGACTCGCGGACGGCCGAGACGATGCAACAGTCCGCCACCCGCGACGAGGCGACTCCGTCTCGATCGTTGCGATCGTCTCGCGAGCGCGGCCAACGCTGTCGCTTTCGCGTCGGTTGGTGCTTGCTGGGCGGCTAAAGGAGGGTGCGATCGTCCGCAAATCGTCGAACTCGGCGCGCGATGTAAGTCGCTTCTCCAGTCGGCCGAGGTGTGCCACCCGGCGCCGTGAGTCGTCCGCGCCATCACACGCCGCGACCGCGTCCATCGCTCGGCCGTCAGCGCTGGGGTGTTGCACTCGTGTGACCGACTAGCGGCTACAACAGGCGGCATGTTCAGACGAGCTCCATTCCTTCCTGTCGCCGCTGCCGCGATCGCCGCCGCCGCGGCGATCGCCGCGTGTGGCTCGAACTCGCCCAGCACGTCCGGCTCCGGCCAACCGACCCGGGCCCAAACGCGGCAGGACGTGGTTCGGTTTTCCGCCTGCATGCGTTCTCAGGGCGTGCCGAGGTTCCCGGACCCCGACAACCAGGGCAGCTATCCGGAGTTTTTAAGCCAGCAGGCTCTCGGCGTGTCAAAGCACACGTCCGTCGCAGCAAAGAACATCTGCAAGCACCTGCTCCCGCCGAACTGGGGCCAGTCACCCGGCAGCGCGCGGCACACTCAAGCGCAGATCACCGCGATGCTGGCGTTCGCCCGCTGCATAAGGACCCATGGGTTCCCGAACTTCCCCGACCCGACCGGCAGCGGCGAGCTAACCCACGAGATGCTCGCCCGCGCGGGAATCAACCTGCATCAGCCGGCGGTGCTGCAGGCCGCCGACGAGTGCGTCAGCGTCACCCACGGGGTCATTACCAAGGCCATCCTGGCCAACGTCGCCGCGGGACAGTAGACCGGCGATCCGGGGGACGCACCGGGCGCGCCCTCGGGGTCCCGCCGGGCTTATTCCTGGCGGTCTCCAGCTCGACCAACATCAAACACGCCGCACGGGTGCAGTACTGGCGGTGATTTCGCCCGGGGCGAGCGACAGGTAGCTAGCGCGACAGCCGCTTCGCGCCGGCCGTAATTCTGCTCAGGCCGCCGGGCTCGAGACTGCTGGTTGTCGATCATGGCAGCAGCGGGGTCCATGCGTCCGCCGACGGACACGGTGATCGCCGTGAGCATCAGTACGGCACAGAGGCGGTTTAGGCTTCGCTCGTGGGGCAGCGAGTACGTGATGAGACGAGTAGGTTGGTGGGCGCGAGCGGCGCCGAGCTCGCCTTGAGCGGTCTCCTCGGCGCTGGTGTGGGGATCGCCAGCTCCTCATTCGCAACTGGGGGCGCTGTGTTTGTTGGTGCGATGGTCGTACTGCTGGTGGGTCGCGGCGCGTACGAGGCCATCCTGCGTCGGTCCCCGGTCCGCGTTCAGCACCTCATGCGGGAGCAAGTGCGCAGGGCCGGAATCGACGCTCGACGCCCTGGTGGCGGAGATCTCTTTACCGAACCGGTGCTCGTAGGTCGCCGCACTTTGATCGGACACGAGGTGTTCGATCAGGACGGCCGTCTGATCGCGACGGACCGATCACCGAGCGAGTCGAGAATCCGCAGACTTTTCAGTTCGACGGGGATCTACTCCACGCCGGGTGGACGGTCGGTGCTGAAGATCTTGGTTGATCGCAACGCTGATACCAGAACGTATACCGCCGCTGATGCAGACGACACCGAGTTGGGCACGGTCACCGGCCGCGGAAAGGAAAAAGGAGCTATCCGCGCTGGCGGATTCGCGATTGGGCGTCTGCGACGATGCTCGAATCGCTTCGCGTCCCCTGGCCAGGTGGCGTACTGCATTTACGACGAGAACTCGACTGAGCTTGCGCGTATCACCACAACGTCATGGGCATTGGTGAGATGGAGCGTCATCGAAGCGAGGCCCGGCCTGAGCAGCGAACTCCGGCGGCTGCTGCTGGCCGCCGATACTGCCGTTGATAACTGGACGACGCCGAAGGGCGGCGGGTAAGAGTCACCTGCCGCTCGTAGCCGCCGCACCTCGGCGACGCTGTCCCAGACCGCCGGCCTGCCGCGCTTGAGTTCGCCCAGACGGTCGTAATGACGGATCTCGATCGATCCACCACTCTCGGCCATCGCTCGCCAGAGTGCTCCTATGTCGCCGAAGCGGTCGTGAGCCTCGAGGAGGCTGGACTGCGAAAGCAATGGCGCGCGAACGGCACGGGTCGTCGAGGTTGCGCAAGTGGCTGGTGCTTCTCGGGCGGGCCCGTGCCGACCGTGGTGTGCAAGCGCTGTGCTGGCGGGGACGGGTGCCGCTTCACCAGCCCGCGACGTGTGATCGCATCGGCAACAGCCGACTCGTGAAACGCTCTCGGCGGGCGTGTTCCAGCTTGATCGCGGACTACCGCTGATCCGTTGGCTTTCAGATGTAATTGTTTGCTTGTCGTAAGCGCTCCCGTGGCAGCTGCGGCCGCAACTTTGACACACTTCCGCTGTGGGTCGAGGCCTCATTACGAGCTCCCCTGACGGGTCCTCGGGCACGCCTCGAGAGGTGCGATGAGTGATTTGCGCGACAGGATGGGTGCGTATGCTCGGCATGCCAGCTGGGCTATTTGGAGCTGGCCAGCGTCTCCGACTCGGGGGCAGTGGGCGTGGGTCAAGGATCTCGGCCCATTGCGCCGAGCCGACCCTAGGGCGCTGCAGGCCCGCATCGTCGTCATTGCTCTGAACCCGGCGACCCGCGGCACGAGCCCCGTTGATTGGGTGGCCTTCCATGACTCCGCAAACGATGGCCGTCTCGCCCTCGCTCTTCACGGCACTGCGGCCGAGGGGGCGTACATGACCGACTTGGTCAACGACTGGAACCAATCCGTCTCGTCGACCGTGAGCGCGGCGCTGGCAGAGGACGCGCAGCTCGCCGCCCATCACGTCGGGCAGCTGCACACCGAGCTCAGCGTTCTCGGGACAAGCCCGAAGGTGCTGGTGTGCTGCGGGGGCACCGTCCGCAAGCACGTCGAAGCGCACTGGCCTGACCGCCGAGATCGGATCGAACGCATCCCCGGCTGAGGCAATGAGGGGCTAGGTCGAGTTGGATGTCTGTGATGTGGCTGAGAGCTTTATTCGCGGCTTGCGGAGTCGCCCGGGGTGACGAGCCCGGCTTCGTAGGCGAGAACGACGGCCTGGACCCTGGTCTCGCAGGTCGAGCTTGCTCAAGACGCGCTTGACGTGCGTCTTGACGGTGGCTTGGCTGAGGACGAGCTCGTCGGCGATCTCCCCGTTCGACAGGCCTCGGGCGACGAGCGTAAGGATCTCAAGCTCCCGGGGGGTTAGGCGTTCGAGCTTCGGAGGCGGCGTCCGCGGCGGCGCGGTTCGGGCGAACTGCTCGATCAGGCGCTTGGTGATCGTGGGGGCGATCAGCGCGTCGCCGGCGGCGACGACTCGCACGGCGGCGATCAGCTGCTCCGGGAGAACATCCTTGAGCAGGAACCCGCTGGCGCCGGCACGCAGCGCGTCGTAGACGTACTCGTTGAGGTCGAATGTGGTCAGCATCAGAATCGCGATCGGGTGGTCGTCGTCGGCCTCGGCGAGGATGCGGCGGGCGGCCTCGAGCCCGTCGATGTCGGGCATCTGGATGTCCATGAGCACGACGTCGGGATGCCGTCGCCGGACGAGGTCGATCGCGTCGCGACCGTCGCCGGCCTCCCCGATGACGCGGATTCCGGCTTGTTCCTCCAGGATCGCTCGGAAGCCCGCTCGCACGAGCGCCTGATCGTCGGCGATCAATACGGCCACGGATTCGTCGACGTGCTGTTCGGTTCCGGAGCATGGTCGGACGGTAGTCACCAGAGCCGGCGCGCGCATCATCCCCCGGGGTCACGCCGGGATCATCCTCGAGGATGATGGCGCGGGCGGCTTCTGGCTCTAGCGTCGGGCCGATGTTCAGAAGTTCCGTACCGCGTTACGATCGCGTCATGACCGGGGGCAGAGCGTGGGCCCCGCTGGGCTTCGATCTCCTCTTCTGCGGCGCGCTGCTCGCGTTCGGGATCAGCGTCACCACCGGGGCTGACCTCGCCAACGGCACGATCGTCGACACGTTGCTGCTGCCCGCGGTCGTGCTGCCCGTTCTCGTGAGCCGGCAGTGGCCGTTTCCCGCCACGGTCGCGCTGTTCGCCGGCGCGGTGATCAGCGGTGTTCCCACGTTCGATCAGTTCCGCTTCGGCCTTGCGATTCCGGCCGCGATGCTGATCCTGTTCCGGCTGGCGAGCCGGTGCGAGCTTCGCTCGGCGGTCCGAGGTCTTGCCTTCGCGCTTGCCGCGATGGTGTTCGTCGGAGAGACGGATGCAGTGGTCAAGGGCAGCGGCGGATTGGCGGGGATGATCGCGTTCTCGTTTCCGCTGTGCCTGGTGAGCTGGGGCGCCGGTCGGGCCGCGTGGTCGAGGGATCGGCTGGCCAATCGGCTGGCGGCACAGTCCGAGCAGCTCGAGCGCCAGCGTGAGCGCACCGCGGAGCTTGCTGTGGAGGTGGAGCGAACCCGGCTGGCGACCGATCTCGATATGGCAGCGCGTGGGCGGGTCCGGACGATGATCCAGCTCGCCGTACAAGGAACGCGGTCATTCGCCGAGGATCCGGAGCGGATCCGCGAGGCGTTCGCCGAAATCGAGCGGATGGGACGCGAGTCGCTGAACGAGATGCGCGACCTGCTGGGCGTGTTACGTAGCGACGAGCGTGGATCGCGCGCGCCGCGGCCGACGCTGGCGGAGATCGAGACGCTGCTCGCCCAAGCGCGGGCCGGCGGCCGGCTGGTCGACCTCGAGCTGCAGGGACAGCGGCGGCCGTTGCCGCTCGGCATCGAGCTCGCGACTTACCGAGCGGTGCAGCACGCGCTCGTCGCGGTGAGCGGGGCGCCTGGGGAGCAGACGACTGGTCAAGCTCCGATACCTGTCCGACTCGCTCGAGCTCGAGATCAGCGGCGTCTCGAGCCAGGACGACACGGCGCGGGCCGCGCTGGCAGCGGCGCGCGAGCGGATCATCGCGCACGGTGGCAGCCTGAGCAGCAGCGGCACCGGCGCAGCCGGGACGCACGTTCTCCGCGCGAGCTTCCCAGTTGCGGTCACAAGTGGCTGAGCTGCGCGCCGCGGCGCGGGGAGTCGCCTCCGGGGCGAGTGGACTCCTGCGCGCGCACTTGGTCGCCGCCAGCCTGGTGGGGGCCGGCGGCGTCCTGCTCACGGGGAGCTTCGGTGGGGGCTGGTGGGCTCTCGGCCTCCCGCTCGTGTTAGCGCTGAGCTACGGCTGGGGAGCGTATGCGTCTCCGGCTAAGGGCGGCTTCGCGGTCGCCGCGATGATCGTCGTGATGCAGGTCGGGATGGGATTCTCGGAGTTCCCGAACGTCGAGATCATGTTCCTCACGCTGCTGCCGTACTGGGCCGGCTACCAGGTACGTCTGCGCAGCTCGCTGGTCAACCGGCTGGCGCAGCGCACGGCAGAGCTGCACGCCGAGCAGGTCGCGTTCGCCGAGCTCTCGGTGCAGCGCGAGCGCGCCCGGATCGCGCGTGAGCTGCACGACATCGTCGCGCACCACCTCGCGGTCGTTGTCGTCCAGGCCGGCGCGGGGCGGATGGCCACGCTCGGCCCGAGTCAGCGAGCGGCCGAGCGCTTCGACGCCATTCGCCAAAGCTGTGGACAGGCACTGGCCGAGATGTCGCGCCTCGTGGACATCCTTGAGGGTGAGACTGCCCGCGATCGCGAGCCTGGCGCGACCGGTCGGTGGCGAGGGCTGATCGACCAAGCGCGCGCGGGTGGCGTCGGGCTGACCCTCAGCGCGCTACCCGTCGACGCGAAGCTGCCGGACCTGGTGGAGGAGGACGCCTACAGCATCGTGCGCGAGGGACTGACCAACGCGATCAAGCACGCGTCCGGCGCCCATGTGACAGTTCGGCTCGCACTCCAGGAGTCTGAGCTCGAAGTCGAAGTGACCGACGATGGCCCGCGGACCACCGGCTCGCTCCGAGATACCGGCGGGGGTCTCGGCTTGATCGGAATGCGCGAGCGGGCCGAGGCGAGCGGTGGAACGCTGGAGGCGCTCCCAGCTCCGGCCGGCGGTTGGCGGTTGCGCGCGACCCTCCCCCTCGAACGCGACCCGTGATACCCAGGCGGTAACCGCGGCCGCACGTACCCCTCCAGGATGACGCGAAATTCGCCTCGGGGGGCGACGAACCGGCAGAGCTCCCACGGTTGACTGGTGCTCACACGATCAACCGAAGGAGATGTGATGAGCAGGTACACCCGGACCGCGGCAGCGCTCGCAATGACCCTCACCGCCGCCGCCGTCGCGATCCCCGCCCTGGGCGGAGCACACACGACCGGTGCCGCTACACAGGTCATGAAGTTCTACGACAAGCCCGCCACGATCACCCTCACCGACGCAAAGGGTCACGTGACGAGCCGTCCGCCCTACCCGCAGGCCAAGGCCGGCGACGTTCTCGATGTCTACTCACTGGATTACGTCGGCAACCACGTCCACCACGCCGCGCAGTGGAGCGCGAGCGATCATCTGCGCTGCACGTTCGGGCACGGCGCGCCGGTCTGCGAGAGCAACCTAGCCATTGGCGATTCGCTGCTCGTGTTCAACGGCAACAAGCTCGTGGGAGCGACTGGGCGCTATCAGGGGGCTACCGGTCGGGTTCTCAGCATCAAGGAGGTCCCCAATAGCCAAGACGACTCCGACACCGTTCTCCGGATCAGCCGCTGAGCAGGCGCAGCGGTTTGGCCGGACGGTGGATTTTGGAGCATGGGGTGATCGCCGCAGGAGGCGGTCACCCCATAAGCCCTGCAAGCGTCACGCTGTCGAGCGCGCGAGCCCGGCGCAGCTCGGCGAGTGCCCTCGCGAGCGGATGGGCCTGATCGACCTCGGTTTCGCGGTACGTGCCCAGAATCAGCAGTCGTGCGCGCTCATCCTGGTCCTGGACGATCTGCACTGGGCTGACTCTGAGGATGGATTTCATCAGCAGGTGTTATCCCGCCGACCAATTGATGCACCGGGTCCCTGATCGGTTTGTGCAACAGCTCCCGTTCGCTGCGACAGCCACCTTGACGGTCGTCGGCGCTGGCGCTCTCAGACGTGGATGCGGAAGGAGCGTCGTCCGCGCCGTCGACGCCGGCGGCCGGTGCCGAAGTCTGGCGGAACGACGGGTCGGGATTGTTGGTCCGGCCGGGGGTTCCTTGAAGAGGGCGAATTCGGTCAATGAGAAAGATCGGGCTGCCGGACGTTGGAATGCGCGCGGGAAAGCCCTGGCGGTGGGCGGGTTTCGGTCCATCTCTACGGTGCTGTGAGTGCGGGTGGCGGGGAGATGACCTTGAACCGCCGGAGCGTGCCGTTGCGTACTTGGTAGATCGTGATGGCGTCGGCGGTGGTGTCACCGGTCGGGGTGATCGCGAAATTGCCGAGGATCCCGTTGGACATTTTGGCGGTGAGGAGGTGGTGGGTGACGGACGCGCGGGTGCCGTCTGATCGCGCTATCGCGTCGAGGATGAGCTGGGTGGCCTGCGCGGCGTAAGGGGTGTCGGTCTGGGCTGGGGCGATCAGCGAGGCCCCGAAGTCCGAGATGAACTTCCGACCGGCGAGCGGCAGCGCCGAGATCGGCCTGCCGGGGAGGCTGATGGTCATGCCTTGGGCGCTGCTGCCAAGCTCGGCGAGGAGATCTGAACCGTTGAAGCCGTCCGGTGTGAGCATCTTTACTCCGGTGGGCAGGCCGGCGTGGAGGGCTTTGAATAGGGCGCGGCCGTCCTCGAGGTATCCGCCGAGGAATACGCCGGTGGCCCCGGAGCGTTGGACTCTGTCGACCAGTGAGCGGTAGCTGCGGTTGGGATCCTGCCACTGGCTTGTGCCGACGACCTGGAGTCCGAGTCGGGTGGCGGCGGAACGGAAGCTCGCGGCCACGCCGCTGCCGTACAGCGTTCCGTCGTCGAGGACGAACAGGCGGTCGGCGCCCAGCGTCCTGGCGAGCATCGCGTCGGCCGCGCCCTGGACGTTGTCGGGTGGTATGACCCGCGCGAAGTTCCGCCGGCCGGTCGGGTAGTAGTGGCCGGGTTCGCCCGGGCGCGCCCCTGGTCCGGCGCGTGTCAGTCCGACCTCGGTGGCCGCGGGGGCGATCATCGCGAGCGGACCGTGGGTGGCGCGGTTGGCGATCGGGATCTCGATGGCCGCGCAGTCGGAGAAGAACGGACCGATGACGGCGATCACGCTCGGGTCGTCGGCGAAGGCCCGCGCGTCGGCTGCGCAGCGAACCTCGTTCGGCGGGCCGCGCGGGGCGACGAGCGAGTCGTCACAGGCCTGGTAGCCGAGTGTGAAGCGCCCGGCGCGGAAGTGATCGCGGCGGAGAACGAACCGGATCGCGTCGGTCATCTCCAGCGGCAACTCGCTGCCGGTGCCTTGGAGCGGCAGGTCTGAGGCGATCAGGTAGCGGGGCCGCCGGCCGGCCTGCGACTGCACCGGGGCGCAAAACGAGGCGGGCAGCGCTCGCAGCGAGGCGACGGCGGGCCCGCTCACCGGGGCGCCGGAGCCTGCTCGTGGGCCCGGCCCAGGCCCAGCTGTAACCCACACGCGACCGCCCGCGACGGCGACATCGGTGAGACCGTGAGCGATCGAGAAGTTCGTCACGGCGCTACTGCTTGGGTCGATCCGGGACAGCGTGCCGTCGCCGTTGGCGACCCACGCGGCGCCCGCCCCGGCTGCGAGCCGAAGCGGGTCGCGATCGATACCGATCGGGATTGAGCTCTGGATGCCGCGCGCGGTCGGATCGATCTGCGTCACCGTGCCACTGTTCGCGTTGAGCACCCACACGAACCCCGCGCCCGCCGCGATCGCGATCGGATACGGTGACTCAAGTCCCGGACGACTGACGATCGAGATGCGAGCAGTCACCCTCCCGGTTCCGGGATCGAGCCGCAAGACGGTCGCCGCGCTACCGCTGATCGCCCACAACGCGTTCCCGGCCACAGCGAGCCCATCAATCGCGGTGCCGAGGTTGGGCGTTCCCGTGACCCGAGCGCTTTGCGGGTCGACCCGATACACGCGCGATGACCCGTCGCTCACCCACACGCCGCCGGCGCCCGCGGCAACCGACCACGGGTCAAACGCGGCACGGTCGGCGATCGCAACCTCCCGCACCGCTCCGGTCAACGTCGTTCGGGCCACCACCGTCCCATACGCGGGGTCGACCTTGACCAGCGTGCCGCGGAGCGCGTCAACGATCCACAACGAGCCCCCGCCCATCGCCAGCGCACTCGGGAACCCGTTGACAGGAACCACCGTTCCCGGCGAGCCGGGATCGATCCGCTGCAACGTTTGGGACGTGTCGCCTCCGACCCATACCTCCCTCCCGTCCGTGGCCAACCGCGCAGGCGCGCCCGAGACCGAGAAGCTTGCGAGGACAGCACCCGTCCGCGGGTCGATCGTCCCCACGCGGTCGACCGCCGCGAGCACCGGGCCGCTGCTCGTGCCCCCACCGAAACCGAAGACCGCCGCGACCGCGGCCCCGGCCAGAATAAGCCCGCCAAGCGCGAGCAGCACAGCTCCGCGGCGGCGCGCCGGCGGGCGCGGCAGCCGCCGCGACCGCGCGCCAAGCTCGGGGTCCTGGTTGAGGATCGCCCGCTCGAGTTCCTGAAGCTCCGGTCCGGGCTCGATCCCGAGCTCGTCGGTCAGCCTGCGGCGGGCCTCCTGGTAGCGATCCAGCGCATCAGCCTGTCGGCCCGACCGGTACAACGCGAGCATCAGCTGCCCCTGGAGACGCTCCCTGAGCGGGTGCCCGCGCACCAGCGCCTCGAGCTCGCCGACCAGGGCCGCGTGCCTGCCGAGCGCGAGATCCGCATCGATCCGGTCCTCGAGCGCCGCCAAGCGCTCCTCCTCGAGCCGGGCAGCCTCGGCCTGCGCGAACGGCTCGTACGCGAAGTCCGCAAGCGGCGGCCCGCGCCACCACGCCAACGCCTCCCGCAGCCGCTCGCTCGCCCGGCCGGCGTCCCCTTCTCGGAGCGCCGCGCGCCCCGAATCCACCAGCGCCTCGAAACGGTCCACGTCCAGCTGCCCGCGCGCGGTCTCGAGCACATATCCGTGCCCCCGGGTGGCCAGCACACCAGCACCGAGCGCCCTGCGCAGATTCGACACGTACGCCTGCACGGTCTTGGCCGCGCTCGCCGGCGGTCGCTCGCCCCACAGCTCATCGCTCAGGCGGTCGGTCGAAACCACCTCGCCGCGATGCAACAACAAGATCACTAGCAGCGCCCGCTGCTTGTGACCGCCCAGCACCAGCAACCGGTCGTGCTCGACGACCTCTAAGGGCCCCAGGATCCGAAACTCAAGCACAGCCGGTGTCCCCCGCCGGCAACGCTACCACCGCGCCGGGCGACCGCAACAGCGTCACCGGCGCCCTTTTGCCGTTCTCCAGCCGCTTCCAGCCGCTCCTCCACCGCCCGAGCGCACCGTCGTATGCCGATCCGATCGCAGCGGCGATCGGCAACCCCAGGAGGTACGCGAGATGCGCCACAGCCAACACCTCAAGATGGGACTCGCGGTCACGCTCGTGCTAGGCGCGCTCGCCGCGCCGGCCGCACCAGCGCACCGCGCGCAACCCGGCTGGGTCGTGCGACCCAACCCCGACGAGCAAGCCGCTCAACTCGCGCGGACCGCGGCGGCGCGACCGGCCCAGAACACCTGGGTCGTGCGGCCCAACCCCGACGAGCAGTACCAGCTGCCCGCGCCCATCGCGATCGTGCGCGTAACCGACCCCCATGACGGGTTTCACTGGGGTGACGCGGGCATCAGCGCCGCCGGCACGCTCGGACTCATCCTCGCCGCAACCGGCGGCACACTCCTGGTCGCCCGCCGTCGAAACGACCGGTCCACCCCAACCGACGTCTGACAGCCAGCTGGCACAGCCAAGCGGCCAGCACGCGCATCGCAACACGACAGCGCCCGATCCTTCAGGTCGGGCGCAGTCGCTCACGCCCACGGTCCCGATGACAGGGCCGCAGTCGCGCGACCAGCGGCATCGTCCAACGAGCACGAAGCGGCCCCGAGACCGCTGCCTCGCACCGGATCCGCTCGCCTTGCGCCACCGTAGGCGAGCCAGCACCGAGACGGGCGATCGCCCTCCCGACGATCGTCCGACCGCCTGTGTCGGTAGCGAAGTCGCTACGCCAGGTGATTGCGACAGTCGCCGCCGACCCGCCGGGCGCGGATGACGGCGCTTCCGCAACCCCATCGGGGAGCATCAGCCGACGACCGTCACGCTGGCTGTCGCAGCGGACGAGCAGCAGCCCGGCGCCATGGTGCTCCTTGTCCGGGAAGCGGAAGACCTCATCGGCGCGATGGCGCCTGGCGAGCGCGAAATTCCGTCGAACCGCGCACCCCGTGGGATCGCATTCGGCTCTCGCGACCTGGACGCCCCGGCGACCCATCGGCGCCGGTGCAGTGGCCCCTTCGGCGGTGCTTCGTGCCGCGGCTGACGATCGCATCGGCCGAGACTACGTGACCGGCGGAACCGTGTGGTCCAAGACGCCGGGGTCGGGGATGCTGTGATGTGCCTGATTGGCGTCGGTGGGGCGTTGGGCTTGTCTGCCGAGTAGGGTGCAGCGGCCCTCGTCCGGCGAGGATTTATTCGCGTCGCGCCCGGTCGTGGTGGCGACCTCGTTGGTGATCGGCGCGGCGCGAGCGCCCGCGTTTAGCGCCCGCGTCGGTGCGTTCGTTAAACGCGGCCAGATGACCGGCGGGGCGGGGGGACTCGCTCGGTCAGGAACCTCAGTTGGGGACCGGCGTGATCAGCGGGCGGATCCGCGCTTGCGACGCGAACGCCCTTGAGCGGCCTGGGAGTCCAACCGGAGTCCAGGCCAGAGCGAGAGATCGTTGCCCGCTACGGTTGCCTCGCCACCTCGGGCGCCGAGGGCCAGAAGCAGGAAAGCCAAGGAAAGCTGGAAAGGATTGATTTGCAGCCTTTTCCGGAAAGCGGACGACGGGGATCGAACCCGCGACCTTCGGCTTGGGAAGCCGACGCTCTACCAACTGAGCTACGTCCGCAAGTGGGCCGGAAATGCTAGCGATTGCCGGACCGACGATCCGGGACCTCGAACACGCCCGGCGCCGTCAGACGGACGGGGCGTCGGGCAAGGAGCCCGAGCCTTCGATCCAGGGATCGTCCATGCCGATCGGCACGAACGGCAAGAGGCCGACGATCTCCATGAGTCGGCGCGCGTGGGCCGGCAAGTCCGTGCTCAGCCGGAACTTGCAGCCGGTGGCCTTGGCGACGCGGACCAGGGCGGTCATCGCCCGCAGGCCGGCGGAGTCGATGAAATCGATCCCCGAGAGGTCGAGTAGGACGTTGCTGTTGGCGAGCAGCTCGCTCTCGACGGCGTGCTCGAGCGTCGAGGAGCTTGCGAGCGCGAGCTCTCCCTCGACGCGGACGCGTACCCAGCCGTCCTGCATCGGCTCCAGGTGCAGGGCGAAGGGCGCCGAGGAGTCGGCTTCGCCGGTCTTCAGAAAATCGCCCGTGCGGGCGTTGAATGGATCACTGGCAGTCATGCTCTGTTCGGAGTTAGGGCAGCCTGATCGGACCGCTTCCCTGCAACCTTCGCACGGGCGGCAGTCGACTTGGGAAAACCCGCACGAGTCGCAAACCGACCACGAGCTTTCGCCATAGGCTTCCGACCCTCGGCGGCACTCGCCCGTGTAGCGCCGGCGAGGCCCGCCCGCAAACGGGCGTATTACTCTCCGGTCTATGCGCCGCTTCGCGATTCCAGCGATCGCCGTCGCCGTCGCCGCGGGACTGCTGGCGTTGCTCGCGTTCGGCGTGTCACACCAGGGGACGAACTCGTCGATCGACGCGTCGGTCGCACGCGGGGACTTCCCGATGGCGCCGAGCGCCGACACGCGGCTTCCGATGCTGGGATCGTCGGGCACAAAGAGCCTGGCGGCCCTGCGCGGCAAGGTCGTGGTGCTCAACGTATTCGCGTCGTGGTGTCAGCCGTGCGTCGCCGAGGCGCCGATCCTCGAACCGAGCAGCGTCAGCTGGTCAAGGACCACGCGACCGTGCTCGGCGTCACGTACCTGGACAACTCGACCGACTCGGAGCAGTTCGTCCGCCAGCACGGCATCACCTATCCGGTGATCCGCGACGTGAGCGGCAACTTCGTCAAGTCGTTTGGGACGGACGGCGTGCCCGAGACGTTCGTGATCAACCGCCAGGGCCGGATCGTCGCGCTGCGCCGCTACCAGCTCGCCGGCAACTGGCTCGAGCAGACGATGAATCGCGTCCTGGCCAAGTCGGCATGACCAGGACGCCTCTCCGCACGTCAGCGGTCGCGCTCGCACTCGCACTCATGCTCGCGACGCCCGCCGTTCCGCTCGTGGCCGGGCCGTTAGCGCCGGCAACGGCGCAGGCCGCTGCTTCGACCACGCCCACGCCTCGCGCGTCGCTGACCGACATCGAGAGCGACGTGATGTGCACCTCCTGCCGCGAGCCGCTGGCCGTGGCGCAGTCGCCGCAGGCCGACTCCGAGCGCGCCTACATCCGGGGGCTGATCGCGCAGGGCGAGACCAAGTCGCAGATCCTCCAGAACCTGGTCGCCCAGTACGGAACCGCCGTGCTCGGGAAGCCGCCGGCGCACGGGTTCAACCTCACCGTCTACGTCATCCCGGTGGCGATCCTCGCCGTCGGAGCCGCGATCCTCGCGTTCACGCTCCCGCGGTGGCGGCGCCGGACGCGTGCGGCTGCACGTGCGCCGACGGCCAGCGCACCCGTGCTGGACGCGAAGAGACGCGCAGCGGCTCGACCAAGAGCTCAGCCAGTTCCGGGGTTAGTGGCCGCCCCGTAAATACGTGTGCATTCGAGGCGCCCCCGGCGGCGCTGCGCTTTCCCGCCCGGACGATCACATCGAGTCTGGGGCGCTCACGCCGAGCAGCGCGCAGCGACAGCGCGATCGTCGTCTGCGCCGCCACCGACAGCGCGACCCGCTGCGACTCGACCGCCTCGCGGCGTGGCGCCGACGACGCGACACGCCTCGTAGAAAGTGGTGAAGTCCTGGGCGAGCTCGAGCGCGTAGCCCGCGATCCGGTGCGGCGCCCGCGCTCGACCGCCTCGGCGACCTCGCCCGGGAATGCGACCAGCTTCTTGATCAGGTCGCGCTCAGGATCCTCGAGCGCCACCGAATCCCAGTCCGCCGTCAGACGCCGGCAACTCCGCTCGCGCCGAGGAAACCTCCGCAGCATCGAGGCGATCCGCGCGTGGGCGTACTGGATGTAATAGACGGGGTTCTCGCGCGACTGCTTGCGCGCGAGCTCGACGTCGAGCTCGATCGTCCGGTCGTGGGAGCGCTGGAGCATGAAGAACCGCGTCGCGTCGACCCCGATCTCGTCGAGCAGCTCGTCGAGCGTCACGAAGTCGCCCGCGCCGCTTGGACATCGCGAACACCTCGCCGCCCTCGACCAGGTGGACGAACTGGAGCAGCGGAAGCTCGACCGTGTCCGGATCGCCGCCGAGCGCCGCCATCGCCGCCTTCATCTCGCGCACGTACGCGGCGTGGTCGGACCCGACCGGCACCAGCTGCCGCTCGAACCCGCGCTCGCGCTTGTTCTCGAGGTAGGCGATGTCGGCGGCCAGGTAGGTCGGCTCGCCGTTCGAGCGGACGACCACCCGGTCCTTGTCGTCGCCGAAGCTCGTCGTCCGCAGCCACAGCGCGCCGTCCGAGTGGTAGACGTGCCCGACCTCCTCGAGCAACGCGAGCGCGCGCTGCAACGGGCTCGGATCGACCCTCGTGCAGCGTCCGCTCGCTGAAGAAGACGTCGAAGTGGACGCCGTAACGGTCGAGCGTCGCCTTGATCTGGGCGAGCAGCAGGTCGACCGCGCTCCGCGACAACTCCTCCACGCTCGCGTCGGCCGCGCCCGGGATCTCCGCCGCCAGCTCGGCCACGTACGACCCCTGGTAGCCGCCCTCGGGCACGTCCTCGCCTCGCGGCGCGGGCCCGGACCGACTCACCGAGCAGCCGGATCTGGTTGCCGGCGTCGTTGAAGTAGTACTCGCGCGCGACCGAGTGCCCGTAGTGCTCGAGGATCCGCGACGAGCGCGTCGCCGTAGGCGGCGTGGCGCCCGCTCGCCGCGACCAGCGGCCCGGTCGGGTTGGCCGAGACGAACTCGACCGAGATCCGCTCCGGCGGGATCGGCCCCGCCGGCGCCGAACCGCTCGCCGGCGTCGAGCACGGAGCGCAGCGCGCGCCGGTGCCAGGCGTCGGACAGGACCAGGTTGAGGAAGCCGGGACCGGCGACCTCGGCCCGCTCGAGCTCTCCCCCGAGCGAGCCCCTCCAGCTCCGACGCGAAGCCGCTCGGCGATCTCACGGGGCGGGCTCCCGAGCACGGGCGCCAGCAGCATCGCGGCGTTGGTCGAGTAGTCGCCCTGTCCCTTGTGTCGCGGGCGGTCGAGCGTGGGCGCCGCCGGCGGCGGCGCCGGCGCTGCCCCGCACCGCCGCGGCGGCGCTGCTGACTGCGGCGGCCAGCTCCTCGAGCGGGCCGTTTGCGTGTCCGTCGCTCACGGCGCGATCCTCATACGCCTTGAATGGTCGGCGGATCCCCGAGTGGACCCGCGGTGGCTGGAACATCCGCTCGAGCCGCTCGACCGCGGCCGGCGCGCCCATCGCGATGATCAGGTCGCCGGCGTTGAGCACGGTCTGCGGCGGCGGCTGGGTCTCGAGCTCGCCGTCGGGGTGCCGGACGGCCACGATCAGGGCCGGTCCGCTCACGTCCGCGATCGTCCTGCCCACCCCCTCGCATACGGGCGAGACCTCGATCTCCTCCATCCGGTAGTCGGCCACCTCGAGCGCGCCGCCGACCTGGGGCCGCAGCGCCACCCGCGCCATCTCCGACGCCGGACGTCTTGTAGGGCGAGATCACCCGGTCGGCGCCGGCGCGCAGCAGCTTCTTCTCGGAGTCCTCGGCCGACGCCCGCGCGACGATGAAGATGTCCGACCGCAGCTCGCGCGCGGTGAGCGCGATGAAGATGTTCTCCGCGTCCGAGTCGACGCACGCGATCACCCCGAGGGCTCGCTCGATCCCCGCCTGCTTGAGGATCTCGTCGTCCGAGGCCTGGCTCTCGATCAGCGGGGCTCCGGTCGCGAGCGCGGCCTCGCGATTGGTCGGGTTGGGGTCGATCACGACGTACTTGGCGCCCGCGGCACGCAGGTCGCGGGCGACCTGGCGGCCGACGCGACCGAAGCCGCAGACGATGTAGTGGTCGCTGAACGAGTCTGATCATCTTCTCGATCCGGCGCTCCTCGAGCACGCCGCTGAGCTGCCCCGAGACGAAGAACTCCGCGACGGTCGCGAGGCCGTAGAAGAGCGTACCTATGCCGAGCAGCTCGAGGCCGACCTTGAGCGCGCGGCCGCCGGCGTCGTGAGGGTCGGGGATCGAGCCGAGCGTGGTGACCGTGTCGAGCGTCCACTCGAACCCGTAGGCCACCGAGACGTGCTCGATCAGCGCGAAGCCGATCGTGCCGACGATCACCATCACGCCGAGCGCGATCAACAGGATCCCGAGCCGCCGCATGAACAGCCGGACCTCGCGGCGGGCGTGCTCCCGCTGCTGCGAGCGCGGTCGTGACGGTCCTTCCCGTCGTCCGTCGCCCGGGAAATTCCATGCGCCGCTCTGGCTCCAATCGGCGCATCAGTAGTGATACGGCTCGCCGGCCAGGATCTTGTGCGCCCGGTACAGCTGCTCGAGCAGCACCACCCGCGCGAGCTGGTGCGGGAGCGTGATGCGGCCCAGCGAGATCCGGTGGTCGACGTCCTCGAGCTCGAGCCCGAACGGCCCGCCGACCACGAAGCACAGGTCGAGCCCGCTCTGGCGCCGCTCCTCGAGGAACCGGCTGAACGCGACCGAGTCGAGCTGCTCGCCGTCGCGATCGAGCAGGGACACGAACACCCGCTCGGGGATCCGCCGGTTGACGCTGATCGTCCTCGCGCACCTCGATCAGCTCGAGCTTGACGTGGCGCGCGAGCAGCTTCTGATAGTGCTGGACATCGTCGGAGAACGGCGGGCGCAGCCTCCCGACGGCGACGACGAGGATCCTCACGATGGGATACTACGTTCCCATGGACGATCCCGGCCGCCAGGAGCGGCACATCAACATCCACTTCTCGCCGGACATCATGGCCGGCGTGTACGCGAACTTCGCGAACGTAAGCCACTCCGACTACGAGTTCACGATCACGTTCGCGCGCGTGGACCACGAGGTGGAGGACGAGGAGATCCCCGGCGTCGTCGTCTCGCGCATCAACCTGAGCGCCAAGTTCATGCGCGAGCTGATCGACGCGATGCAGGACAACTACTCGAAGTGGCAGACCCGCGAGGGCATCAAGAACCTGCCCGAGTACGGCGGCGGCGCTCAGGACGCTCGACGAAGAGTCCGAGGAGTAGCCGCCAGCTGCCACGGAGCCGTTGTTGGCTCCGCCCGGCGAAGGTGACCGCCGAGCCGATCCGCTCGGCCGTCGGCGGGTGCGTCGCCAGCAGCGAGGTGAGCCAGCGCGGCGGCTCGAGGTCGGCGACGTTCTGGACCGCGATCGCGCGCTCGAACGAGATGAACGCCTCGGGGGCGTCGGTCAGCGTCGAGCGAGTAGGCGTCGCGAGCGGCGCTCGATCGCCCGCGACAGCCGGTTGCCGATCAGCCCGGTCGGCGCTCCGACGACCACCGCCGCGAGCGCGAGCGCGGGAAGCGCGGCGGCGGTTCCGCGCTCGGGCGAGAGCTCCCAGCTCAGCCGCTGCACCGCCAGCGCGGCGGCCGGCGCGACGAGCGCCGCGTACAGCACGCCGCGGGGCACGTCGCGGTTGCGCACGTGAGCCAGCTCGTGCGCGACGACGACGCGGATCTCGTCGCGGCTGTAGCGGTCGAGCAGCGTGTCGAACAGCACGACCCGCTTGGTCGGCCCGAGCCCGGCCACGTACGCGTTGGCCGCGGTCGTGCGCCGGCTGGCGTCGACCGAGTACACCTCCCCCACCTTGACGCCGGCCGCGCGGGCGAGCTCGAGCACGTCGGAGCGCGTCTCGCCCTCGGGCAGCGGCGTGAAGTCGTTGAACACCGGGTCGAGCACGACCGGCGCGAGCGCCGCCAGGGCGCCGCCGAACAGCACCGAGCCGGCCGACGCCGGCAGCCACCAGCGGCGCGGATAGCGCCGGGTGACCGCCACCGCCGCGCCGCCGGCGCCGCCGGCGAGCACCGCCTCGATCGCCGCCGCCCTTGACCAGGTCGGCGGCCCAGCCGCGCCAGGACTGGGTGACGAGCCCGACCGCCATCCCGCGCTTGCGCGCGATCGCCGCGCAGCGGCAGCGCCGGCAGCGACAGCCCGACGGCGAGCCCGGCGCCGGTCAGCGCGCCGCCGACCGCGGGCCGCTTGAACCGCCGCGAGAGCCATCGCGGCGGCCGGCGCACGACGAGCGCGAGCGCGCCGAGCTCGACCGCGGCCCGGGTCATCCCGAGCGCGAGCTGGGGCCGCGCGAACCGGGCGCCGCGCTCGATCTCCGCGTCGCTGAAAAAGCTGTGAAGATCGATCGGCGCGGGCTCGATCGGCCGCTCCCGCGGCGAGAGCAGCCGGACGCCACCCTCGGCCGCGGCGAGCGCCAGCAGCATCGATTCGACTAGCCGGTGGCGCGGAGGGTGCCTCACCCGCGAGACTGTAGCCGCGGACCCACCGAGCCGCCAACCACAATGCGAGTCGCAATCGTCTCTGACATCCACGGCAACCGGCACGCCTTCGAGGCGGTGCTGGACGCGATCGAGGCCTCCGAGTGCCAGGAGATGTGGTGCCTGGGCGACCTCGTCGGCTACGGCGCCGAGCCCGACGCGTGCGTCGAGCTGGCCCGGCGGTACGCCGCGATCTGCCTCGCCGGCAACCACGACCTCGGCGTCCGCGGCGCGCTACCGCTCGAGGAGTTCTCGCGCGGCGCCGCGCTCGCGGCGCGATGGACCCAGGGCGTGATCACTCCCGAGACCCGCGAGTACCTCGACAAGCTCGAGCCCGCCCATCTCGACGAGCACGTCGGCCTGTTCCACGCCAGCCCGCGCGATCCGGTCTGGGAGTACGTGCTCTCGCCGCTGCAGGCCGAGCTGTGCCTCGACGTCCAGTCGCACCGCGTCTGCCTGATCGGCCACTCCCACGTCGCGCTGTCGTTCTCGCGGGCCGACGGCGAATCGGCCAGCGGCCAGACCCGCGGGCCGCGGACGAGCAGCTCGACCTGGCCGAGGGCGAATGGCTGATCAACCCCGGCAGCGTCGGCCAGCCGCGCGACGGCGACCCCCGCGCCGCCTGGCTCGAGCTCGACCTCGACGCCTGGGAGGCGGTCTACCGCCGCACCGAGTACGACATCGCCGGCGCGGCCGCCGCGATCCGCGCCGCCCGGCTGCCCGATTCGCTGGCCGAGCGCCTCGCCTACGGTCAGTAAGCGGCCTCGAGCCCGGCGCGGTACGGCGGCCGACCGCTAACGAATGCCAACGGGCCGACCCTCTAAAGTCACGGCCGCGGATGCGCTTCGCGCCTCGCGCCATCCTCGCCGGCGGGCTCGGCTTCGCCGTCTCGTTCGTCGTCGCCTGCGGTGGCGGCGCCGGCCTGCTCTCAGGCGACCAGTCGATCGTCGCTGAGCGGTCAGGGCAACGAGATCAACTGCGGCCGTTCAGTCGGGCAACTGCGGCGCGGCGATCAACGCGAGCGCGGCGCTCGAACCACGACGTCCAGAACCTCCCGGTCACCGTCAACCCCACGCTGCGCGGCAACCTGAACCAGGGCGCCGCGCACGATCGCGCGGCTGGCCGCCAGGGACTGCCGCCAGCACGCGACGACGCCACGCCGTCGACTCCCGACGACGACGTCGTCCTCGACGCACGCAGCGACCACGACGACGCCCACGACCACCACCTCGACGACCACCCCGACCACGCACGACGTCGACCACCACGACCACGACCACCGCAACCACGCCGACCGACACGGGTAGTACTTCTACGACAACCGGTGGCGCGGGGCTCGGCGCGGAGGCACGACCACCGACGACGGCAACGGCAACGGCAACAGCGGCGGAACAGGCCCGGGAAATGGCAACAGCGGCGGATCCGGTGGTGGCGGGTGACTAACGGAACAGCGATCGTCGGGCGGTACCGGATCGAGGGCCGCCTCGGCGTCGGCGGCATGTCGACGGTGCAGCTGGCGTTCGACCAGCGCCTCGAGCGCTACGTCGCGATCAAGCTGCTCGCCGAGCACCTCGCCGACGATCCGACGTTCGTCTCGCGCTTCCGCCGCGAGGCGCTGTCGGCCGCGCGGCTCGTGCACCCGAACATCGTCCAGGTGTTCGACTTCGGCTTCGACGAGCGCGCGCACCAGCACTTCATCGTGATGGAGCACGTCGCCGGCCACTCCTGCGCCGAGCTGCTGCGCGACCACGGCCCGATGGACGTCGAGCAGGCGGTCGACGTCGTCACCCAGGCCTGCCGCGGACTCGACTACGCGCACCGCAACGGCGTCGTGCACCGCGACGTCAAGCCCGGCAACCTGCTCGTGTCCGACTCGGACGTCGTCAAGCTCGCCGACTTCGGCATCGCCCGCGCCGCCGACCAGTCGAGCATCACGCAGGTCGGCTCGGTGCTCGGCACCGCCGCCTACCTCGCGCCCGAGCAGGCGCGCGGCGAGGAGGCCGGCCCGCGCGCCGACCTGTACTCGCTCGGCGTCGTCGCCTACCAGCTGCTGAGCGGGCGCCTGCCCTACGAGGCCAGCTCGCTGTCCGAGCTCGCGCTCAAGCAGCAGCGCGAGCCGCCGGCGCCGGTCGACGAGCTCAACCCGCGGGTCCCGCCGGAGCTGGCCGACGCGATCTCGATGGCGCTCGCGCTCGACCAGGAGGACCGGCCGGAGACCGCGATGCTGCTGGCCGAGGCGATCGCCGCCGGCGCCCGCGGCGTCGAGCCGTCGCCGAACGGATCCCGGGGCCGTCGATGCCGGCGGGACCGCCGCGACCCGCGTGCTGTCCGGCCACGGAGCGCCGACGGCCCAGACCCGCGTGGCGCCCCGCAAGGCGCCGGCAGCGAACCGGACCGCCGCGCGCAGCCGCAGGCAGATCCGGCAGATCGAGGCCCGCCGGCCGGCGTATCCGCCGCCGACGGCCGGCTACGGCCCGGACGAGGCCTACCGCGCGCCGGCGAAGCGCTCGGCGGATCGCGCGCCGCGCGCCGCTTCTTCACCTTCCTCGCGGTCGTCGTCCTGTTCGTCGCCGCGGTGGCGGTCGCGATCACGATCGCCGCCAGCACGTCGAACAACGTCGTGCACTTCCGCAAGGTCGTGGCGCACGACACGAGCGACGCGGTCAAGCAGCTTCAGAAGATCATCAACCAGTACACGAAGTAGCTACGGTGGCATGGGCCGCCGCCGGCGTCCGTGGGCGCTCCGTCCGTGATCGTGCCCCGTCCGGCGTCGCGCCCGTGCGTCCCCGGTGGCCGCCACCTGTACGCAGCCCCCGTCCGGCGGCGGCTAGCGCCGTGGGGCCGCATGTGCACCGGCGGCCGTCGCGGCACAGACCGGAATGCGGACGCGCGCCCTCAGCACGGACACGCCCGGCGCCGCGCCGGCCCGGAGCGCCGCCGCCACCTCGGCGAATCGCCCGACGTCGATCGCGTCGCGCAGATCGGCCATCAGCCGCGCGACGAACGACAGGTTGTGGAGCGTCACGAGCCGCAGCGCGGTCAGCTCGCCGGCGCGCAACAGGTAGTGCAGGTAGGCGCGCGAGAACCCGGCCGAGCACGCCGGGCATGGGCAGCCGTCGAGGATCGGCTCGGGCGACTCGCGCCACCGGCCCTTGACGAGGTCGACGCGCCACCGTGCCTCCGGGTCGGGCACGAGCGCGACGCCGTGGCGCCCGAGCCGCGTCGGCAACGCGCAGTCGAACGTGTCGATCCCGAGCTCGACGCCGGCGATCAGGTCGTCGACGTCGCCGATCCCGAGCAGGTGGCGGGGCCGCGTCCGGCGCGAGGCGCTCGAGCTCGGCGGTCGTCCAGGACACGACCTCGTGCATCTGCGCCTTGTCCTGCCCGAGCGAGCCGCCGATCGCGATCCCGTCGCAGCGCACTCGCGGCGACGTGCGCCGACGACACGCGGCGCAGGTCCTGATCGACCCCTCCCTGGACGATCCCGTACACGACCTGCCCAGCCGGCCCGTTGCTCGGCGTGCCAGCGCAGGCAGCGCTCGAGCCAGCGGTGCGTGCGCTCCATCGAGCGCTCGGTGTACTCGCGCGTGACGTGGAACGGCGTGCACTCGTCGAACACGAGCGCGATGTCGGAGCCGAGCGCGGCCTGGACCGCCATCGACGTCTCGGGCGAGAGGAAGCGCTCGCGCCCGTCCACGTACGAGCGAAAGCGGACGCCCTCCTCGTCGATCGAGAGGATCGCTCCGGTCGACCCGTCCGGCCCTGACCCCAAGCCGGCGCCGCCACCCCGCCCCCGGCCCTTGATCTCGTCGGCCACGCCGCCGTGGCCCATCGAGAACACCTGAAAGCCGCCCGAGTCGGTGATGATCGCCCGGTCCCAGCGCATGAACTCGTGCAGGCCGCCCGATCCCGGACGAGATCGGGGCCGGGCGCGAGCAACAGGTGGAACGTGTTGCCGAGGATCAGCTCGTAGCCGAGCGCAGCGACCTCGCGCGGCTCGAGCGTCTTGACCGCGCCCTTGGTCGCGAGCGGCACGAACGCCGGCGTGCTGCACGTCGCCGTGGGCCAGGTGGAGCGTGCCGGTGCGCGCGACGCGAGCCAGGGAGCTCGGGTCCGGACCGTGAACATGGCCCGGACCCTACTTGGGCGCCACGCTCGGGACTCAGCGCCGGCGGCGTTAGCCGCGGCCGGACGGCTCGGTGTCCTCGCCGCCCTCGATCGTGCTTGGCCTCGCGGCCGACCGAGATCGCGACCTTCTGGGGCTTGTGCTGCTCGGGCTTCTGGATGTGGACCTCGAGCACGCCGTTGTCGAAGTTCGCCTGGATGCCCTCGGCGTTGACGCCCTCGGGGAGGCGCAGCGACCGCGAGAAGCGGCCGAACGCGCGCTCGACGCGGTGATAGCCGTCCTTGCGCTCCTCGTGCTCGGACTTGCGCTCGCCGGAGATCGTCAGGACGTTGTCGTCGAGCTCGACGTTGACGTCGCCCTCGGTCAGACCCGGCAGATCGGCCTGCAGGACGTACTCGTTCTCGTTCTCGCTCACGTCCATCGCCGGAATCCAGCTGCGCAGCGACGTGCGACGCCGTTGCCCGGGGTCGGCGAGTCGAAGAACGTGTTGAACAGGCGATTCATCTCGCTCTGCATCGTGGAGAGCTCGCGAGCGGGCTCCCATCGAATCAATGCCATGTCAAACCTCTCCTTGTAGGGATGAGAATCGTTATCTGCGACCAGTATGAAATCTAAGTCGCTTCATGTCAAGTATAGTCTGCGCAGACGACCATAGATCGGCTACGTCGACCGCCGCTCGCGAACGCTGCGTACGGCCGACTACTGAATCAGCGACTGCCCGGTCATCGCGTCCGGCTGGTCGATCCCGAGCACCTGAAGCACGGTCGGCGCGACGTCGGCCAGGACTCCCCCGGACGACCGCAGCACGAGCCCCGGCACGGTCACGATCAGCGGCACCGGGTTCAGCGAGTGCGCGGTGTTCGGGCTGCCGTCGTCCTCGAGCATGTGGTCGGCGTTGCCGTGGTCGGCGGTGATGATGCAGGCGCCGCCCGACTCGTGGACCGCCTCGACGACCGAGCCGAGACAGCGATCGACCGTCTCGATGCCCGCAACCGCGGCCTCGATCACGCCGGTGTGCCCGACCATGTCGGCGTTGGCGAAGTTGATGATCCCGAACGTCGGCGTGTCCTCGCGCCAGGCGCGGACGAACGCGTCGGCCGCGTCGCGGGCGCTCATCTCCGGCTTGTTGTCGTAGGTCGGGACGTCCCGCGGCGAAGGCGACGAGCTCGCGGCGCTCGCCGTCGTAGGCGGTCTCCTCGCCGCCGTTGAAGAAGTACGTGACGTGCGCGTACTTCTCGGTCTCGGCCACGTGCAGCTGGCGCACGCCGCGGTCCGCCAGCACGTGCGGCAGCGTCATCGCACGGGTGCGTCGGGCGCGAACGCGACCGGATAGTCCCAGTCCTCCTCGTACTGGGTCATCGTCGCGTAGCGCTCCGACGACCGGAGCGCCCCCGCGGTCGACCTCGGAGAACCCCGGCTCCGCCAGCGCCCGCGTGATCTCGCGCATCCGGTCGGGACGGAAGTTGAACGCGAACACCGAGTCGCCCGGGCGGATCCGCGCCTCCGCGTCACCCGACCAGCACCGGCGTGATGAACTCGTCGGTCTCGTCGCGCTCGTAGGCCTCGCGCGCCGCCTCCGCGCCCGGACGCAGCGCGGTGCTCGGCCCGGCCGTGGACGAGCAGGTCGTAGGCGCGCTGGATCCGCTCCCAGCGCCGGTCGCGGTCCATCGCCCAGTAGCGCCCGACGACCGAGCCGATCCGGCCCGCGCCGGCGTCGTCCATCCACCCCTGCACGGTCTCGAGATAGCCCGCGCCCGACGTCGGCAGCGTGTCGCGGCCGTCGGTGAACGCGTGCAGCACGAGATCGGGCACCTCGAGCGACGCGCCCAGCCGGATCAGCGCCTCGAGGTGCGCCAAACCCCGAGTGGACGCCGCCGTCGGACACCAGCCCGATCAGGTGCACGCGCTCCGCGTCCGAGAACGCCTCGCGCAGCACCGGATTCGACGCGAGCGAGCCGTCTGCGACCGCCTCGTCGATCCGCGTCAGGTCCTGCATCACGACCGCGCCGGCGCCGAGGTTCAGGTGGCCGACCTCGGAGTTGCCCATCTGGCCGTCGGGCAGACCCGACGGCGCGGCCGCGACGCGGTCAGCTGCGTGTGCGGATACGAGCGACCACAGCTCGTCGAACACCGGCGTCCGAGCCAGCGAGACCGCGTTGCCCGGGCCGTCGGGCGCGAGCCCCCAGCCGTCGAGCACGATCAGGACAGCCGACGGCGCCGGCAGCTCGTCGGGACCCGCGGCGCGAACAGCGCCCATCAGCGAGGCGCGCGTCGACGATCGCCGCGAACGACTCGGCGTCGAGGCTCGCGCCGCCGACCAGCGCGCCGTCGACGTCGGGCAGCGCGAGCAGCTCGCCGCGTTGTCGGGCTTGACGCTGCCGCCGTACAGCACCCGCGTGCGCTGCGCCTGCTCGCGCGAGCGGTCGGCGACCAGCGCGCGGACGAACGCGATCGCCTCCTGGGCCTGCTCGGGGGTCGCGACCTGGCCGGTCCCGATCGCCCAGATCGGCTCGTACGCGATCACGACCTCGCCGAGCCGCTCGGTCTCGACCCGGGCCAGATCCTCCTGGACCTGGTGGCGGAGCTTGCGCTCGGTGTCGCCGGCCTCGCGCTCCTCCTCGGTCTCGCCGACGCACAGGATCGGCACGAGGCCGGCCGCGAGCGCCGCCGGGACCTTCAGCTGGAGCGCCCGGTCGGTCTCGCCGAACAGCTCGCGCCGCTCGGAGTGGCCGAGGATCACGCCGTGGACGCCGACCTCGACCAGCATCGGCGCCGACACCTCGCCGGTGAACGCGCCCTCGGCCGCCTGGTGCATGTTCTGCGCGTAGACCTGGACCCGCGAGCCGCGCGCCGAGTCGACCATCGCCTGCAGCGCCGTGAACGGCGGGCAGATCGCGACGTCGACCCCGTCGGACGGTCGAGACCCGCGGCAGCAGCGCCTGGATGAACTCCTCCGCCTCGCGCGACGGTCTTGTTCATCTTCCAGTTGCCGGCGATCAGCGGGATACGGCCGGTCCCGGTCGCGCGCTCATGCCAACGCCTCCACTCCGGGCAGCGCCTTGCCCTCGATCAGCTCGAGCGTCGCGCCGCCGCCGGTCGACAGGTGCGTGACCTCGCTCGGCGAGGCCGAACTGCCTGAGCGCCGCGGCCGAGTCGCCGCCGCCGACGACCGTGGTCCCCGGCGCGGCGGCCACCGCCTCGGCGACCGCGCGGTGCCGGCCGCGAACGGCTCGAGCTCGAACGCGCCCATCGGCCCGTTCCAGAACACCGTCCCCGCGCTCCGCGATCACCTCGCGCGTACGCATCCGCGCGTCTGCGGGCCCGATGTCGAGCCCCATCCACCCGTCGGGGACGTCGACCCCGTCGATCGCGCGCACGTTCGGCGTCCGCGGCGAACCGGTCGCCGATCACCAGGTCGACCGGCAGCTGCAGATCGGCCCGCGCCGACGCGCCGGACTCGAGCGTCCGCCGCGCCAGCTCGACGTCCTCCGCCGCGCACAGCGAGTCGCCGACGGAGTGGCCCTGCGCGGCCAGGAACGGGAAGCACATCGCGCCGCCGATCAGGATCGTGTCGGCGCTCTCGCGGAAGCGGTCGATCACGCCGATCTTGTCGCTCACCTTGGCGCCGCCGAGCACGGACACGAGCGGCCGGGCCGGGATTCTCGAGCACGCCCATCAGCGTGTTCACCTCGCGCTCGAGCAGCAGGCCGGCGGCGTGCTCGGGCACGAGCCGCGCGACGCCCTCGGTCGAGGCGTGCGCCCGGTGCGCGGCGCCGAACGCGTCGTCGACGTACACGTCGGCGAGCGACGCCAGCGCGCGCGCGAGCTCGGGGTCGTTCTTGGTCTCGCCCGGCTCGTAGCGGACGTTCTCGAGCAGCAGCAGCTCGCCGTCGCCCAAGGCCGTCGACGGCGGCCCGGACGTCGTCGCCGACGACCCCGGGCGCCAGCGTCACCGGCGCGTCGATCAGCTCGCCGAGCCGCTCAGCGACCGGCGCGAGCGACAGCGACGGCTCGCGATCCTTGGGCCGCCCGAGGTGCGAGACGAGCACGATCCGCGCGCCGCGCCGGCGCAGCTCCTCGATCGTCGGCAGCGCCGCGCGGATCCGCATGTCGTCGGCGACCGCTCCGTTCTCGAGCGGCACGTTGAAGTCGACCCGGACCAGCACCCGCTTGCCGTCGAGGTCGCCGAGGTCCCGAAGCGTCTTCACAGCAGTCTCTGCGCCACGTCGACGACGCGGTTGGAGTAGCCCCACTCGTTGTCGTACCAGGCGACGAGCTTGACCATCGTCTCGTCCATCACCACGGTCAGCTGCGAGTCGAAGATCGACGAGGCGGGGTTCTTGACGATGTCGGAGGACACGATCGGATCCTCGGTGTACTCGAGGATGCCCTTCATCGGGCCGTCGCGCGGCCGCCTTCATCGCCGCGTTGATCTCCTCGACGGTCGTCTCGCGCTTCGCCTCGACGGTCAGGTCGACGACGCTGCCGGTCGGCACCGGCGCCCGGACCGCGAACCCGTTCAGCTTGCCGTTCAGCTCGGGGATCACCAGGCCGATCGCCTTCGCCGCCCCGGTCGAGGCCGGGATCAGGTTGATCGCCGCCGCGCGGGCCCGGCGCAGGTCGCGGTGCGGCATGTCCTGGAGGCGCTGGTCGGCGGTGTAGGCGTGGATCGTGGTCATCAGCCCGTGCTTGATCCCGACCGTGTCGTGCAGCACCTTGGCGACCGGCGCCAGGCAGTTCGTCGTGCACGAGGCGTTCGAGATCACGTCGTGCTTCGATCGCGGTCGTACGACCTCGTCGAAGTTCACGCCGAGCGCGACGGTCACGTCGGGCTCGGTCGCCGGCGCGGAGATCAGCACCTTCTTCGCGCCGGCGGCGAGGTGCTTGGCGGCGTTCTCGCGATCGGTGAACAGGCCGGTCGACTCGATCACGACGTCGGCGCCGAGCTCGCCCCACGGCAGCGCCGCCGGGTCCTTCTCGGAGAAGAACCGGATCTCCTTGCCGTCGACGCGGAAGCCGGTGTCGGTCGCCTCGACCTCGCCCGGGAACGGCCCGTAGTTCGAGTCGTACTTGAGCAGGTGGGCGATCGTCTTGGGGTCGCCGATGTCGTTGACCGCGACCCACTCGATGTCGGCTCCGGCCTCGTAGGCGGCGCGGAAGACGTTTCGGCCGATGCGTCCGAAGCCGTTGATCCCGACGCGTACCGGCATGCGCGACCCCTCTTTCGTTTCATATTCGGTGCCAGCAGAAAGAATGCCGACCGTGACGCCGGGCCAGTCGGCCAGCGAAGGCTAGCGAGTCACCTGCGCGAGACGACTTCCACCCGCAGCCCGTCGGGATCGCGCAGATAGGCGGCGTAGTACCGCGGCGCCGTACTGGGGGCGCATGCCGGGAGGCCCGTCGTCGCTGCCGCCGTTGGCGAGCCCGCCCGTGTACGCGGCGTCGACCGCCGCCTTGCCGCTCGCCTTCAGCGCGAGGTGGCCGTAGCCCGGGCCGGGCGCGCGCCCGCGGACCACGATCCACACCTGCGGGCCGTTGACCCCGTAGGCGACCGCGTGCTCGGACTGAACCATCCGCCGGGCCCCGAGCGCGTACAGCACGGCGTCGTAGAACCGGCTCGAGCGCTCCAGATCGGTGACCTCGAACCCGATGTGGTCGATCACGCCGGCCGGCTGACGTCGCGGTGAACGACGTGCACGAGGTACTCGGGCTCGGGGTTGTAGCGGTTGGCCAGGTGCGCGGCGATCGCGACCGAGCGGTGGCGGCCGCCGGTGCAGCCGATCGCCACCACCAGATGCGCCTTGCCCTCGGCGAGGTACTGCGGGAGCAGGTAGTCGAGCAGCGGGTGGAGCTTCTCGTAGAACGCGTCGAGCTCCCCGTCGCGGTTGATGAACTCGACGATCCGCGGATCGTCCCCGGTCAGCGGCCGCAGGTCGCGGCTCGTAGTGCGGGTTCGGGAGGAACCGGACGTCGAGCAGCAGATCGGGGTCGCGGGCCGGGCCGTACTTGAAGCCGAAGCTCTGGAACGTGACCGCCAGCCGCCCCGGGGTGCGCGTCGGCAGCAGCTCGTCGGCGAGCTTGCGCCGCAGCATCGCCGCCGTCAGACCGGTCGTGTTGATCACGACGTCCGCCGGCCCCGCAGCGGCCGCAGCAGCTCGCGCTCGCGCGCGATGCCGTCGGTGACGCTGCCCTCGGGCGCGAGCGGGTGGCGCCGGCGAGTCTCCTTGTAGCGCGTCAGCAGCGTCTGCTCGTCGGCGTCGAGGAACAGCACGCGGTGCGTGACGCCGGCGGCGCGCAGGTCGTCGAGCATCGCGGTCAGGCCCTCGAAGTACTCGCCGCCGCGCACGTCCGAGACGACCGCCGCGCGCTGAACCTTCGAGCCCGTGTGCATGAACAGGTCGACGAGCGAGCGGATCATCTCCGAGGGCAGGTTGTCCACGCAGAAGTAGCCCTCGTCCTCGAAGACGGCCATCGCGGTCGACTTGCCGGCGCCCGAGAACCCGGTGATGATCACCAGGTCGATCAGGGCCGAGCCCTCGTCCCGCGAGTCTTGCGCGTGCTCCTCGAGCTGATCCACGCGTGAGGCTTCCATGGTAGGAAGCTTGACGGGTCAAGCGGACACGCGCGAGCGCTACACACCCGTCTTGTGCAGCTCGCGATAGACCTCGCGCGCCAGCTTGCCCGGGATCCCGGGCACCGCCTCGAGCTCCTCGCGCGAGGCCGACAGGATCGCGTCGGGCGACCCGAAGTGCTTGAGCAGCGCGCGCTTGCGCGCCGGGCCGACGCCGGGCAGCTCGTCGAGGATCGACGCGGTCATCGCCCGGTCGCGCCGGATCCGGTGGTGGGTGATCGCGAACCGGTGGGCCTCGTCGCGGACCCGCTGGAGCAGCTGGAGCTCGACCGTGTCGTGCGGCAGGCGGAGCGGCTCGGCGGCGCCGGCGGTGAACACCTCCTCGATCCGCTTGGCGAGCGAGATCACGACGACGCCGCGGTCGCGGAACCCCTGGAGCGCGCGCAGCCCGGCCGACAGCTGGCCCTTGCCGCCGTCGATCACGACCACGTTGGGGAGCGCCGCGAAGCTCGGGTCGTAGTCCTTGTCGTGCGGCGACAGGTCGTGCTGGTGCTCCCACCGCGCGAGCCGGCGCGAGAGCACCTCCTCCATCGCCGCGAAGTCGTCGGGCTGCCCGATCGTCCGGCGCCACCGTTCGTCCGTCGAAGTCGCCGCGGACCTTGAACCGGCGGTAGTCGGACTTCTTCGGCGCGCCGCCCTCGAACACGACCATCGAGGCCACCGTGTTCGTGCCCATCAGCGTCGAGATGTCGAAGCACTCGATCCGCAGCGGCAGCGTGTCCAGCCCGAGCGCCTGCTGCAGGCCGTCGAGCGCCTCGACCCGCTGCTGGCGCCGGCGCTCGGACCGCAGCCGCTCCTGGTCGAGCGCCAGCCGGGCGTTGCGCTCGGCGAGCTCGAGGATCCGCCGCTTGTCCCCGCGCTCGGCGGCGCGGATCTCGACCGCGCCGTCGCGCCGGGCGCTCAGCGCCGCCGCAGCGCCGGGCGCGGCGTGGGCGGGGTCGCCACTTCGCGCTGGACGATCAGCAGCGGCGGCACCATCATCGCGCTCGTGTAGTACTGGAGGATGAACGCCTCGGCGACCTCGGCGATCCCGCCGTGGGCCTCGTTGTCGAGGTAGAAGCTCTGGCGGTCGGACAGCACCCCGTCGCGGACCTGGAACACCTGGGCGTTGGCCTCGCCCTCGTGGACGGCGACGGCGATCGCGTCGAGCGTCCCGACCGACTGGTTGGCCACGCGCTGGCGCTCGAGCAGCGAGTGCACCGCCCGCAGCCGGTTGCGCTCCCGCGCGGCGTCCTCGAACCGCTGCTCGGCGGCCGCCTCGCGCATCGACTGCTCGAGCGAGCGCTCGATCTCCCGGTAGCGGCCGGACAGGAAGTCGATCACGCCGTCGATCCCGCTGCGGTAGTCCTCGCGGCTGACGTACCCCACGCACGGCGCCTCGCACCGCTTGATGTAGTAGTCCAGGCACGGCGAGCCGCTGCGCCGGCCGGGCTCGGGGCCCTCGCACGAGCGGAACATGAACACCTTGCCGAGCACCTCGAGCGTCGAGCGGACCCGCTTGGCGTTGCTGTACGGACCGAAGTACGCGCGGTCGCGGCGGTGGCGCTCGCGCGTGAAGTAGACCCGCGGGAAGTCCTCGTCGAGCGAGATCGCGATGTACGGGTACGACTTGTCGTCGCGCAGCCGGATGTTGAACCGCGGCTTGTACTGCTTGATGAAGTTCTGCTCGGCGAGCAGCGCCTCGGTCTCGGTGTGGACGACCAGCGCCTCGATCTGGTCGATCATGTCGACCAGATCCCGCCCGCCTCGGGTGCTCGGGTTGGAGAAGTGCGACGCGACCCGCTTGCGGATCGACTTGGCCTTACCGACGTAGATCACCTTGCCCGCGCGTCGCGGAACAGGTACACGCCGGGCTCGTCGGGAAGCTCGCGACGCTTGTCGGCGGGGACTACTGACACACGGTCGAGGATAGGGCCGGCTCGGCCGGTCGGAGCCATTACGCTGTCCCTGGTCGTGGGATCTGGACTGAATCCCACCTAGCGACTCGGATAGCTCGATGTCGGCTCCCTCCCCGCACCCCGCTGCTCGGACGTCGGCTCTCGCCCAGCTCCTGCGGGCGCACGGTCTGCGCGCCACCGCCCAGCGGCGCGCGATCTACGGCTTGTTCGCCGGCGCCGACGAACGGCCACCTGAGCGCCGAGGAGGTGTTCCAGCAGGCGCGCGTGCCAGCTCCCCGAGCTCTCGCGCGCCACCGTCTACAACGCGCTCGGCGAGCTGGCCGAGGCCGGCCTGCTCGGCGTCGTCGAGGGTCCGGGACCCCGGCAGTTCGACGCCAACGTCGCGCCGCACCACCACTTCCGCTGCCGGGGCTGCAACGCGCTGACGACATCGAGCCCGGGGACATCGAGCTGACGCTGCGCGAGCGCGGGTTCGAGGTCGAGCGGTCGCACGTGCTGCTCGAGGGGCTCTGCCCGCAGTGCGCGGGCGGCGGGAGCGAACCGGCCCGTCGGGCCCGCGCCCCGTCGCGGACTGAGTCCACTCAGTACTTTCGCGCGGACCAGAGCACGGCGAACACGGCGTAGGCCGCGCCGCCGAGCAGCAGCAGCCACGCGACCGAGCCCGCGCCACCGCTGTTCCACAGCCGCGACGGTCGCGGTGAGCGTCAGCGTCCCCACCCCGATCGCGATGTACAGCAGCGCGCGCCGGCCGTCGCCGAGCGAGTACAGGCGTGCTCCGGTGCTGGCGGTACATCAGCGACGCGAACCAGCACGAGCGTGCCGAGGAACAGCGAGCGTCACCGCCTGGATGGCGACGTTGGCCGCGGTCACACCACCCTTGATCAGGGCGACGACGGCCGCGATCGCAAGCACGATCAGGATGTTGCGCACGGTTGTGTTCATCCGCATGGGATCAGCGTACCGCGACGAAGTCGTCGCGCGGGGACGCGGCCGCGGTTCGGCCCCTCGACGGCGTCCCGGCCGCGGCGCCGATCGGCTCGGCCGCGAACCGGTACCCGACGCCGAAGTGCGTGTGGACGTAGCGCCACCCTGGCGAGATCTGCTCGAGCTTCTGGCGCAGCTTGCGAACGAACACGTCGACCGACCGGTCGCCGCGCGCCATCGTGTAGCCCCACACACGCTGGTAGATGTCCTCGCGCTCGAGCACGCGGCCGTCCGCCGCGGCGAGCTGGCGGAGCAGCTCGAACTCCTTGCGCGACAGCGACGCGCCCTGCTCGCCGACGTAGGCGTCGTAGCGGTCGGGCCGGATCGCGAGCTCGCCGGCCTCGATCGTGGTCTCCTCGACCGGCAGCTCGCCGGCGCGGCGCCGGCGCAGCACCGCCTGGATCCGGGCCAGCAGCTCCTCGGGGTGGCACGGCTTGGTCACCCAGTCGTCGGCGCCCGCGCGCAGGCCCTTCACGCGCTCGGACACCGTGAGCGGGCCCGCTGCACACCAGCATCGCCAGCCCGGGCAGCGCGGTCGCCACTCGCTCGATGTAGTCGAGGCCGGTCAGCGCCGGGTTCACGATCAGAGCGTGCAGCCGAAGCGCCGCTAGGTGGTTGGCGTCGGGGGGGAAGGCGAGCACCTGCGTCTCCCACCGCAGAGCGCCCAGCCGCCGCTCGAGAACGGTCAGCAGGCCGCTGTCATCATCGATCAGCGCAACCCGGATCGGCGACGCATCGCTGAGCGGTGCCATCGATGGAATCGAGTGTAGAGAGTCCTCCCGACGGCCCCGCGATTAAGGTGTGACCCGGCAACCATGTCCCCGTCCCGTCCGCAGACCACGACCGCCGCCGGATCGACCGTGCGCCTCAGGCGAATCGGCCTCCTCGTCCACCCGACGCGGAACGTCGACGAGCCCTTGCGGCTGCTCCGCGAGTGGGCCGAGCAGCACGGGATCGACGTCGTGCAGATCGCGGCCGCCTACCCCCAGCGGCGGGTCGCCGAGGAGGGCGACGCCGGCGAGACCGACCTGATCGTGTCGATCGGCGGCGACGGCACCACGCTTGCGCGCGCTCCGCTCCGGCGCAGAGGCCGGCCGTCCGGTGCTCGGGATCGCCTGCGGGAGCCTCGGGGCCCTCGCGAACGTCGGTCGCCGACCAGGTCATCCGGGCGCTGGACCGGTTCAGCGCCGGCGAGTGGAGGCCGCGGCTGTATCCGGCCCTGTGGGTGGAGCGCTCCGGCGGCGAACCGCTGTTTGCTCTGAACGACGTGGCGGTCATACGCGCCGGCGGCGGACAGGTGCGGCTGGCCGCGTACGTCGACGGGTCCCTGTTCGCGCGGATCGCCGGCGACGGAGCGGTCGTCAGCACGCCGATCGGCTCGAGCGGCTACGCGATCTCCGCGGGCGGCCCGCTGCTCCTGGCGGGCGTCGACGGATTTGTGTTCACATCGCTGGCGAAGCACGGTGGCTTCGCCCCACCGCTCGTGATCGCGTCCCGATCGGAGCTCCTGCTCGAGGTCGCCGGCACTTTCGGTGGCGGGAGGCTCGAGATCGACGGCCAGATCGCAGGGCAGGGTGTTGGCTCGCTCACGATCACGCTCAAGCCGGGGATGGCGACGCAGGTCAGCTTCGACGATCAGGAGTCGCTGCTCGCGGGGCTGCGCCGGCGCAAGCATCCTGATCGACAGCCCGCGGCTGCTGGCCGAGTCCGCCCGCGATTACGTCAATCGACCCGAGGGAACGTGACCGTGACCTTCAGGCCACCCTCTGCCCGTGGAGCCGTGGTCACGCGTGCGCCGTGGGCGTCGGCGATCGCCTGCACGATCGACAGGCCGAGGCCAACGCCCTGCCGGGCGTCCGCGCTCCGGGACGCGACCGCGCCGTTTCCGTCCAGCCGAGCAAACGGCTTGATCAGCTCGCGCACCTGGCTCGCCGCGACGACCGGGCCAGAGTTCGTGACCTCGACCGTAGGCTCGCCGTCGCGCGACCCGGTCCAGGCGTTCACCCACCCGTGCGGCTCGTTGTAGCGAACCGCGTTTTCGATCAGGTTCGCGACGAGACGCTCGACCATCGTTTGATCGCCGGTCGTCGATGCCTCCCCGAGCTCGGTCTCGACCTTGAGCCCGTTTGACGGGACCGCGCGCACGACCTCGGCGGTGGCCTCGCGCAGGTCCACGGGCGCGCGCGCCTCGAGCCCGCGTTGGCTCCGCGCCAGCGTCAGCAGCGCCTCGATCAGCCGCTCCTGCTGCTCGCTGGCCGCGAGCACGCGCCGGCACGTGTCGCTGGAGCGCCTCGACCGACGGATTCGGGTCGCTCAGCGCGACCTCGACGAGCGCGCGCTCGAGCGTGATCGGGGTCCGCAGCTCATGTGAGGCGTTGGCCACGAACCGGCGCTGGGACTCGAACGCCGCCTCGAGCCGCCCGAGCATCCCGTCGAACGTGTCGCCGAGCTCCTTGAGCTCGTCGTCGGGCCCCTCCAGCGCGAGCCGCTCGTGCAGGTTGCGTTCGGAGATTCCGCGCGCCCGCAGGCTCATCGTCCGCACCGGGCGCAGCACGCGCCCCGCCATCAGCCAGCCGAGCCCGATAGAGGCGAGCGCCATCAGCGCGAGCGCAAGGCCGGAGCGGGTGAGCAGCGTCGTGAGCTGGGCGCTCCGGACCGCCGCGATGCTCTTGTTGGCCTTGACCTGCAGCGACGTCAGCTGAGCTTGGTGCGCGGTCGCGAGCGCGTTGAACGTCGCGTTCACCTGCCCCGCGTAGGCCTTCACCTGCACCGCTGTCTTCGAGCCCACGGTCTTCCGCTCGAAGATGACCGTCGGGCCCCTCGCCGGGTTCGCCCCGAAGCTAGGGGGAGCGGGCAACGCGACCGGAGTCGAACTGGGTTGCTTTGAAATGAAGAACTGCTTGTCCGCCGCCGCGCTCCCGTTCGCGACCAGCAGGTACGTGATCGCAAGCAGCGCCGTACCCGCCACGAGGAACAGGCCGCCATACAGGATCGTCAGCCGCAGGCGAACCGTCCGTCGCGGCAGGCGCCACCTAGTGATCGAGCTCTCCGATCCGATAGCCGGCACCGGGCACGGTCACGATGATCGGCGGCTCGCCGAGCTTCCGGCGCAACCGGCTGATCGTCACCTTGACCACCGCCGAGAACGGATCGACGGCCTCGTCCCAGCCCCGGGCGAGCAGGTCCTCGGGCGAGATCACCGTGCCCTGAGCCGCGAGCAGCAGCTCGAGCACCGCGAGCTCCTTGGTCGTCAGATCGAGCCGGCGACCGCCGCGATGGGCGATCCGCCGGCCGGTGTCTAGCGTCAGATCGCCGATGCGCATCACGGGCGCGAGCGCCGGCTGGGCGCGACGTGCCAGCGCGCGGATGCGCGCGATCAGCTCCGCGAACGCGAACGGCTTCGGCAGGTAGTCGTCCGCGCCCAGGCTGAGCCCGGCGACGCGGTCCTCGATTCCGGCTGACGCGGTCAACATCAGCACGCGCGTACGTGGTGGGTGGGCATCCTGATTAACGAGCGTCTCGCACACCCGGTCGCCGTGCACGCCGGGGAGATCGCGATCGAGCACGATCACGTCGTAGTCGTAGACCATGGCCTTCCTCAGCCCCTCTGCACCGTCGAACGCGATGTCGACGGCCATGCCCTCTCGCTGCAGCCCAAGCGCGACCGTCTCGGCCAGCTCAGCGTGGTCTTCGATCACCAGCACGCGCATTCGCCCTCTAACAAGTGTGGCGGGTCGCCACGGGTCGGGGAAAGCGTGGCGCAATGACGGTTACGAACAGGTAACAGGCTCCGTTCCCATGACGTAACCACCCATCGCGTACCACTGTGGAACCACGACTCAGGAGGTAACAGTGCGATACGCGATGCTGCTCTGTCTGGCGGGGGCGGGGCTCTGGTTGGCGGGGTGCGGCTCCACTACCACCGATCCCGGCGGTGGGTCCACGTCGCCCCAGGACGCGGCCGCCGCCAATGGCAAGGCGCTCCGGTTCGCCCAGTGCATGCGATCGCACGGCGTTCCGAACTTCCCCGATCCCACCGGCGGCCGGATCGACCTCCAGGTGCAGAAGAGCCCGAACGGCACGTCGGTGAACGGCGTCGACGTGAACGGGCCGGCGTTCAATTCGGCTATGCAGGCGTGCCGGTCGTATCTTCCGAGCGGCGGTCGGTTGTCAGCGGCCGCGGCCGCCAAGGCCAAGTCGCAGGCGCTCGCGATGGCGCGCTGCATGCGCTCGCACGGCGTCCCGAACTTCCCCGACCCGCAGTTCCAGAACGTGCCCGGTGGCGGCATCGGCGTGAAGATCGCCGGAGCTGGGATCGACCCGACCTCGCCCCAGTTCCAGGTAGCGCAGAAGGCGTGCCGGCCGATCTTCGGCGGGGCGCCGGTGACCGCCAAGGCTGGGTAGCCGCGGGGGCTACCCAGCGATTCGCTCCCACCGCCGGTACAGCGTCTCGACCGCGTCCTTGGCCTGCTGGTGGCGGGACGTGGCCGTCGCGCTGCGCTCCGGGGTCGACCACGCCGCGGGGTCCGACAGCTCCGCCTCGAGCGCCTTCAGCGAAGCTTCCGCGGCCTCGATCTCGCGTTCGAGCCGTTGCTGCTCCCTCGCGTTGTTCGACTCGGGCGGGGTGCGAGCGGAGCGAGACCGTGGCTTGGACGGAGCGCCCGTATTCGTGGGCTTGGTCGCCACCGCTTCGCGAGATCGCTCCTCGCGGGCGCGGACGTACTCGGGCCACCCCCCGACGTAGCTGTGGAGGCCCGCGTCCTCGATCGCCACCGTCCGCTTGCCGACCGCGTCGAGCAGCGCGCGATCGTGCGAGACGAGCAGAAGCGAGCCGCTGAACTCGTTGAGCGCCTGCTCGAGCGCCTCGCGGCTCTCGAGGTCGAGGTGGTTGGTCGGCTCGTCGAGGATCAGCACGTTCGCGCCCGACTGCACGAGGATCGCGAGCGACAGGCGCCGGCGCTCCCCGCCCGAGAGCACCTCGAGCGGCTTCTCGGCCTCCTCGCCCGAGAACAGGAACCGGCCGAGCAGCCCGCGGGCGTTGTTCGGGCGTCAGCTTGGTCAGATGCGTCGTGGCCTCGAGCACCGTGCGGGCGCTGCCGGCCGACAGCTCCTCGGCGTGCTGGGACAGGAACCCCAGCTTGACGTTGTGGCCGGTTCGCAGCTTGCCGCTGACCACCGGCCCCCTCCCTTGACTGGTACGTACCAGCTCCGTATCGGTACGTCCCTGCGAATGACCTGCCTGCGCGTCGTCGAGCTCGCGCCGGCCGGCCAGCGTCTCGATCAGCGTGGTCTTGCCGGCGCCGTTCGGACCGACCAGCGACACGTGCTCGCCGCGCTCGAGCCACAGCTCGACGTCGTCGAGCAGCACGCGGCCCCCCACCTCCATGTGGCCGTCCTCGAACTCGAAGATCACCCGCCCGCTCCGCTCCGGGGGCTTGAACGAGAACTCGAGCCCGGCGCCGTCCGCCGGCCCGCGCTGGAGTCGGTCCATCTTGGCGAGCTTCTTCGCGCGCGATTGCGCCTGCCGTGCCCGGGTGCCGGCGCGGAACCGGGTCACGAACCGCTCGAGGCGCTCGATCTCGGCCTGCTGGCGCTCGATCGCGCGTCCAAGCGCGAGCTCCCGGGCAGCCTTCTCCCTGCGCCAGGCGTGCCATGGCCCCTTGAAGAACTTTCCCCGGCCGGCCTCGAGCTCGAGCACCGAGGTGCCGACGGCCTCGAGGAACCAGCGGTCGTGGGCGACGAGCACGATCGCGGCGTCGAGGCTCGCCAGGTGCTGCTCGAGCCACTCGAGCGACTCGATGTCGAGGTGGTTGGTCGGCTCGTCGAGCAGCAGCAGGTCAGGATCGCCCGCGAGCGCCCGTCCGAGCGACGCGCGCGTCAGCTCGCCGCCCGATGAAGGTCTCGAGCGACCGGTCGAGCTCGGCCACATCCCGGAACCCGAGCCCCTTGAGGGCCGACAGCGCGCGGTCGCGCCACCCGTAGCCGCCGGCGTGCTCGAGTCGGGCCTGAGCCTCGGCGTAGCGGCTGAGCGTGGCCTCGTCGTGGGCGCCCCGCGCCATCGCCTGCTCGAGCGTCTGCGAGCTCCTGCTCGATCGCGACCAGCTCTCGTGCGCCGGACAGCACGTAATCGCGGAGCGTGAGTCGCCGCTCTCGTGGTGGTCGCTGGTCGTGGAGCGCGATCTTCGTGTCCTTTGCGAGCACCAGCTCGCCGAAGTCGATCGACGCCTCGCCCGACAGCATCCGGAGCAGCGTCGTCTTGCCGGCGCCGTTGCGGCCGGACAGCGTCATCCGGTCGCGGCGCTCGAGCTTGAACGAGATCCCGCGGAGCAGCGGCTCGCCGGCAATGTCCTTGCCGAGGTCAGATGCGATCACGACGGCCATGGCGCCAATGGTAGGCCGGGGCGATCCGGCGGCCCGGCTTGACCCGGGGGTGATGCAGCTAGCATCCGCCGGCAGCTATGGCCCCGCCCGCCTGGCCCCCAGACCCCCCGATCGAGATGCCGCCGGCGCTCACGTTGCGCGTCCCCGGGCACGGGGAGCTGTTCCTGCGCGACACCGGCGGCGACGGCCCGGCGGTGATGCTCCTGCACGGCTGGATGGCGAGCGCCGACCTCAACTGGTGCGGCGCGTACGGCGACCTCGCCGGCGCCGGCTATCGGGTGCTCGCGATCGACCATCGCGGGCACGGACGCGGGCTGCGCCAGGTCGCCCCGTTCCGCCTGGTCGACTGCGCATCTGACGCCGCGGCGGCGCTGCCGCACGCTGGACGTGGCGCCGGCGATCGTCGTCGGCTACTCGATGGGCGGCGCGATCGCCCAGCTGATCGCCCGCGATCACGTAGACGTCGTGCGCGGGCTGATCCTGAGCGGGACCGCCCAGCACTGGCAGGACCCCGCGACCAGGCGGGCGTTCAAGGCGGTCGGCGCGCTCGGGCTGACGCTGTCGGTGGCGCCGCGCGCGACCTGGGCCGCCGGCTTTCGCCGCGTCGGCCTGCCCGAATCCCCGCAGACGGCCTGGGCGCTGTCCGAGATGATGCGCCACTCGGCCCGGGACATCGCCGAGGCCGGGCGCGAGCTCGGCCGGTTCGACTCGAGGCCGTGGCTCCGGCCCGCTTCCGATCCCGGCCGCGGTGGTGTTGACCTCTCGCGATGACGCGGTGGCGCCGATCAAGCAGCGCGAGCTCGCCACCGCGCTCGAGGCGGAGGTGTTCGAGGCGCCGATCAAGCACCTCGAGATCACGAGCAACGGCGCCGTGTACAACCCGGTGCTGCTGCGGGCGCTGGCTGCCGTCGGCGGTCGCGAAAGCGCCGCGGTCGCTCAGGGTGGCGCGTCATGCAGGTCGGATCCGCCCCGCCGTGCCGGCCGAGCGTCCGGTACGCTTCAATCGCCGATGCGCCGCGCTCGAATCGCCACCGCGATCTTGGCCTTCTCCGTGGCCTTCCTAGCCGCCGCGCCGGCCGCCCTGGCCGTCTCCCACGGGGGCGAAGGCTGGTACGGCGAGACGACCGACACGGTGATCACGAACGCGATGTTCCTGACGATCATCTTCTTCCCGACCGTCATCATCATCCTCTCGCTGATCCAGTGGCGTCTCGACAAGCGCAAGCACGCTCGTATGGACGCCGCGAAGGCCCGCGCGGCGAACGCCGACTGGCGCGGCGGCTGGTAGGCATCCGCCAAACCACCCGCGGCACGCCCCCAATTTCTCCTCCGCACGGCCGCACCGGCATCCGGATGTTCGGATCCGTGCACGCTCGGGCTCTCGACCATGTGTTTATCGAACATCCGATGGGGCGAATTGGACGCAGTCCGGCGATAAGCTGTGCCTCGGTTGAACGGCGTCTAACTGCGCGTCGCTTGCATGGGGCGGCCTGGCGCAGAGCAACTGAACGGAGGCGGAGGCATGGCGAAGACTGGGGCAGCAGAGCACAGAGGCACTGTCCGGGCTGGCTCCTCGCGTAAGGCCACGAACGGCGCGCCCGCGCCGGCCAGGAACGGCCGAAACGGGGCGTCCACAACAGCGAAGAATGGTCGGACTGGCGCTGCCGCCACGGCGAAGAACGCCCGGGCCGGCGCCGCCCCCACCCCGAAGAACGGCCGCGCGCGCGTCGACGATCCCGCGCTCGCCCGCCTCGAGCACGCGCTGCAAGCAGCCGCCGCCGGCGACTTCGGCGTTCGCCTGCCGGCGCGGCGCAAGGACGACATCGGCCGGCTCGAGGCCGCCTACAACCAGATGGCCGCGCGCAACGCCGCGCTCGAGGCCGAGCTCGTCCGCGTCGCCGAGATCATCGGCCGCGAGGGCCGCATGACCGAGCGCGCCCGCCTGCACGGCGCCGGCGGCGCGTGGAGCACCGCGGTCGACTCGGTCAACGGCCTGATCGACGACCTCGTCCGCCCCACCACCGAGGTCGCGCGCGTGATCGTCGCGGTCGCCGAGGGCGACCTGAACCAGAAGATGGCGCTCGAGATCGAGGGCCGTCCGGTGAAGGGCGAGTTCGCGCGGATCGGAACCACCGTGAACTCGATGGTCGACCAGCTCTCGAGCTTCGCCGCCGAGGTGACGCGCGTCGCCCGCGAGGTCGGCACCGACGGCAAGCTCGGCGGCCAGGCGCAGGTGCCGGGCGTGGCCGGCACCTGGAAGGACCTGACCGACTCCGTCAACTTCATGGCCTCCAACCTGACCGACCAGGTCCGCAACATCGCCCAGGTCACCACCGCGGTCGCCAACGGCGACCTCAGCCAGAAGATCACCGTCGACGTCAAGGGCGAGATCCTCGAGCTGAAGAACACGATCAACACGATGGTCGACCAGCTGCGGTCGTTCGCGGACGAGGTCACCCGCGTCGCGCGCGAGGTCGGCACCGAGGGCATCCTCGGCGGCCAGGCCCAGGTGCCGGGCGTCGCCGGCACCTGGAAGGACCTGACCGACAACGTCAACTTCATGGCCCGCAACCTGACCGACCAGGTCCGCAACATCGCCCAGGTCACGACCGCGGTCGCCAACGGCGACCTCAGCCAGAAGATCACCGTCGACGTGAAGGGCGAGGTGCTCGAGCTCAAGCGGACCGTCAACACGATGGTCGACCAGCTGTCCGCGTTCGCGGACGAGGTGACCCGCGTCGCCCGCGAGGTCGGCACCGACGGCAAGCTCGGCGGCCAGGCCAAGGTCGAGGGCGTGTCCGGCACCTGGAAGGGCCTGACCGAGAACGTCAACTTCATGGCCTCGAACCTCACCGACCAGGTGAGCAACATCGCCCAGGTGACGACCGCGGTGGCGCAGGGCGACCTGTCCAAGAAGATCACGGTCGACGCCCGCGGCGAGATCCTCGAGCTCAAGGACACGATCAACACGATGGTCGACCAGCTGCGGTCGTTCGCCGCCGAGGTGACGCGCGTCGCACGCGAGGTCGGCACCGAGGGAATCCTCGGCGGCCAGGCCGAGGTCGAGGGCGTGTCCGGAACCTGGAAGGGCCTGACCGAGAACGTCAACCTGATGGCGTCGAACCTGACGACCCAGGTGCGGAACATCGCCGGCGTGACCACCGCGGTCGCCCACGGCGACCTCAGCCAGAAGATCACCGTCGACGCCAAGGGCGAGGTCGCGGCGCTCGCCGAGACGATCAACCGGATGGTCGACCAGCTGAACTCGTTCGCGGCCGAGGTCACGCGCGTCGCACGCGAGGTCGGCACCGAGGGAATCCTCGGCGGCCAGGCGCAGGTGCCCGGAGTCGCGGGCACGTGGAAGGACCTGACCGACAACGTGAACTTCATGGCGCGCAACCTGACCGACCAGGTGCGAAACATCGCCCAGGTCGCGACCGCGGTGGCGAACGGCGACATGACCCAGACGATCACCGTCGACGCGCGCGGCGAGATCCTCGAGCTCAAGCAGACGCTGAACCGGATGGTCGCTCAGCTGTCGAGCTTCGCCGCCGAGGTCACCCGCGTGGCCCGCGAGGTCGGCACCGAGGGCAAGCTCGGCGGCCAGGCCGAGGTCGAGGGCGTGTCCGGCACGTGGCGGCGCCTGACCGAGAACGTCAACCAGCTCGCGGTCACGCTCACCACCCAGCTGCGCGCGATCGCCGAGGTGTCGACCGCGGTGACCCAGGGCGACCTGACGCGGTCGATCTCGGTCGAGGCTCAGGGCGAGGTCGCCGAGCTCAAGGACAACATCAACCAGATGATCGCCAACCTGCGCGAGACGACCCAGCGGAACGCCGAGCAGGACTGGCTGAAGACCAACCTCGCGAGCATCTCCGGGATGCTCCAGGGACAGCGCGACCTCGCCGCGGTGACGCAGCTGATCATGAGCGAGGTCACCCCGATGGTGAACGCGCAGCACGGGGCGTTCTTCCTGGCCGAGCCCGCCGCCGACGAGGGCGCGCCCGAGCTGCTGCTCGCGGCGTCATACGGCTACACGCCGAGGCGCAGCGAGATGCGCAGCCGGTTCGTGATCGGCGAGGGCCTCGTCGGCCAGGCGGCGCTCGACCGCAAGACGATCGCGCTCAGCGACGCGCCTCCCGGCTACATCAAGGTCGGGTCGGGTCTCGGCGAGGCCACGCCCGCCGACATCCTGGTGATGCCGGTGCTGTTCGAGGATCAGGTTCTGGGCGTGATCGAGCTCGCCTCGATCCGGCCCTTCTCCGAGGTCCACCGCGACTTCCTCGCGCGGATCGGCGAGACGATCGGCGTCGTGCTCAACACGATCCGGGCGAACATGCGCACCGAGGAGCTGCTCACTCAGTCGCAGAGCCTCACGACCGGAGCTGCAGAAGCAGTCCGAAGAGCTGCGGGAGACGAACGACGAGCTGCAGGAGAAGGCGACGTCTGCTGTCCGAGCAGAATCGGGATATTGAGATCAAGAATGAGGAGATCGAGCTGGCGCGGCGGGGGTTGGAGGAGAAGGCGGCGCAGTTGGCTTTGTCGTCGAAGTACAAGTCGGAGTTCTTGGCGAACATGTCGCATGAGCTGCGGACGCCGTTGAACTCGATGCTGATCCTGAGCCGGTTGTTGGCTGAGAATGAGGACGCGTCGTTGACCGATCGGGAGGTCGAGTTCGCGCGGACGATTCATTCGGCGGGGAACGATCTGCTGTCGTTGATCAATGACATTCTGGATCTGTCCAAGGTCGAGGCGGGGCGGATGGAGCTGGATCTGGCGCTCGGTGGCGTTGGCGGACGTCTATCAGGATGCGGAGCGGGCGTTTCGGCATGTGGCCGAGCAGAAGGGGCTGTCGTTCAAGGTGGAGATCGATCCGGCGTTGCCGGCGTCGATCGTCTCCGATGAGCAGCGGCTGGGTCAGGTGTTGAAGAACCTTTTGTCGAATGCGTTCAAGTTCACGCACGAGGGTGGGGTGACGTTGCGGATCGGGTATCCGGAGGATCGGTCGGGGTTGCGGAACGATGTGCTGCGGGAGGCGGAGCGGGTGATCGGGTTCTCGGTCGCCGATACCGGGGTGGGGATTCCCGATGACAAGCTGAACCTGATTTTCGAGGCGTTCCAGCAGGCGGACGGGACGACGTCGCGGAAGTACGGCGGGACCGGGCTGGGGCTCTCGATCTCCCGGGAGATCGCGCGTCTGCTCGGCGGTGAGATCCAGGTCGACTCCGCCGTCGGACAAGGCAGCAGCTTCTCCCTGTTCCTGCCGCTGATCGACCGACGTCGCCGACGCTCCTGTCGACGGCCGCACGGAAAGCGTTCTGCCGGCGTTCGCAATGCTGACCGACGGCGACCGGGCGCTCGTGGTCGAGGATCAGCTCGCGGACGAGATCGACGAGCTCGAGCGCGGCGACCGCGTCGTGCTCGTGATCGACTCCAAGCCCGAGCGGGCGCGGTGCGATGGTCGAAGCGGTCCGAGCCCGGGGCGCCAAGGCGATTCTGGCGCGGCGCGCCAGCGCGTCGCTCGGGCTGGCCCGCGAGCACCGCCCGAGCGCGGTGGTGCTGGCCGGCGACCTGCCCCGGTTCGAGTCGGTGCTCGGCCAGCTCAAGAAGCACCCGGACACACGCCACCTCCCGGTGGCGCTGGTCGGAGACGGCACCGTCCGGCTCGACGGGCTCAGGGCGGGCGCGGCGGCGTTCATCGACGACCCGGTCGAGGAGGGCGGGCTCGACGCTGCGCTTGGCAAGCTCGAGCGGATCGCCCAGGGCCCGACCCGGCGGATCGCGCTGATCGCCGAGAACGGCGAGCTCGACGGCGAGATCGGCGCGCTGCTGTCGGGCGACGAGAACCTCGACGTCCAGAAGATCGAGCCCGCGGCCGCGCTCGAGGCGCTGCGCCAGGGGCGTTCGACCTCGGCGTCGTCGCGGTCGGCCGTTCCCGGTCGGCCGCGTTCGCGCTGGTTCGCGAGGCGGCGACCGACGAGGTGCTGCGCGAGCTGCCGCTGATCGCGTTCGTCGGAGACAACCTCTCCAAGGCGGACCGCGCCAGGCTCGACGCGGCTGTCGAAGTCGGCCGTGATCACGATCGCCGACTCGCCCGAGCGGCTGGTCGATCGCGCCGCGCTGTTCCTGCACCGCGCAGAGGCGACGCTCCCGACGCAGACGCGCGAGCTGCTCGGTCACCTCCGCACCGGCGACGCGCCGCTGCACGGTCGCAAGGTGCTCGTGATCGACGACGACATCCGCAACGTGTTCGCGCTGACCTCGACGCTCGAGCAGCGGGGCATGAAGGTCGTGTTCGCCGAGAACGGCCGCGAGGGAATCGAGCGGCTGCACCAGCACCCGAACACCGACGTCGTGCTGCTCGACATCATGATGCCCGAGATGGACGGCTACGAGACCGCGCGCGCGATCCGCTCGATGCCGCGCTTCGAGCACCTGCCGATCATCTCGCTGACCGCCAAGGCGATGAAGGGCGACCGCGAGAAGGCGATCGCCGCCGGCGCGTCCGACTACATCACCAAGCCTGTCGACGTGGATCAGCTTCTGTCGATGATGCGCGTGTGGCTCGACGCCTAGACACCGAGCCGACCACGCTCGCCGACCCGGAAGCGATGCTGGACCTGGCGGCGCTCGAGACGCTGCCGATCCTGCTCGTCGACGACCAGCCCGAGAACCTGCGCACGCTCGAGGCCGTGCTCGAGCCGCTCGGGTACCCGCTGCGCTCTGCGACCTCCGGTCATGGAGCGCTCCGGATGCTGCTCGAGCAGGACTTCGCGATGATCCTGCTCGACGTGCGGATGCCCGGCCTCGACGGGTTCGAGACCGCGCAGCTGATCAAGGAGCGGACCCGGACCAAGGACATCCCGATCGTGTTCCTGACCGCGGCGCGCGACGAGGTCTCGCAGATCGCCCGGGGGTACGGGGTCGGCGCCGTCGACTACGTGCTGAAGCCGTTCGACCCCGACCTGCTGAGCTCGAAGGTGTCGGTGTTCGCCGAGCTCGAGGCGAGCCGCCGGGCGCTGAAGCGCTCGGAGGCGCTGCTGAGCGGCGCATTCGAAGCCGCCCCGATCGGCAAGACCGTGCTCGACGCCGAGGGCCGGATCGTCCGCTCGAATCCGGCGTTCGCGAGCCTGGTGGGCCGGGAACCGACCGAGCTGCATCGGCGTCGCGGTCGTCGAGCTCTGCGATCCCGAGGATCGCGAGGAGCTGCTGGCGACGCTCGACCGAGGCGCCGGACCGCACCGTAGCGGGATCGATCCCGAGACTCCGAGCGTCGACCTCCGTCTGCAGTCGAGCGCCGGGATCGAGGTGTGGGTCGGCGCTGGTCGCCTCCGCGATCGAGGCGACCGAATTCGCCGAGCCGCTGCTGCTGGCGCAGTGGGTCGATCTCACCGTCCGGCGCCGCGCCGAGCAGGACCGCGCCGAGCTGCTGCTCGAGCAGGCCGCGCGCGTGCAGGCGGAGTCGATCGCCGAGCGGCTCTGAGCAAGCTCCAGGACCTCACGAGCGCGCTCGAGCCCCTCGAGCTCGACGAGCTGCTGCCGCAGCTCGCCGAACGGCTGGCCGAGCTGTTCGGGGTCGAAGCGGCCGAGGTTCAGATCCGCGACGAGCTCGAGCGAGCCGCGTAGTGGTCCGCGCCGCCGGAGGGCAGGTGGGCAAGGTCCCGCGCGACCGCGAGCACGAGCCGGCATCCGTGGACGAGGATCGGTGGCGACAGGTGCCGCTCGTGATCGAGCGAACGCCGGTGGGTTTCCTGCGCCTCGCGCAACCGCCCGGACGCTCGTTCAGCCCCACCGAGCGCTCGCTGCTCCAGGACGCGGCCGACCGGGCGGCGCTCGCGATCCGCCGGGCGCAGCTGCACGAGGAGGAGCACCGGATCGCGGTCGAGCTGCAGCGCGGCCTGATCCCCAAGCGCCTCCCCGAGGTGAGCGGGATCGCCCTGGCCGCTTCCTACGACGTGGCGGGCTCGAGCGCCCAGGTGGGCGGGGACTGGTACGACGCGTTCGCGATGCCCGACGGCCGCCTCGGGATCGTGGTCGGCGACGTCACCGGCCGGGGCATCCGAGCGGCGTCCTCGATGGGGCAGCTGCGCACCTTGACCCGGGCGTTCGCGCTCGCGCAGGGCGACCCGCGCGACCCCGGTGAGGCGCTCACTCTGCTGAATCGCCACCAGCTCGAGGGCGGCGACGAGCACCTCTTCACGATCGTCTACGCGATCATCGACCCCGGCGCGGAGGCACGATCTCGTGGGCCGAACGGCGGCCATCCGCCGCCGCTGCTTCGCACCGCCGACGGGACATGCCGCTACCTGGAAGGCGGCAACGGGCTGATGGGGGTCGAGGACCAGGCGTACGAGACGCACGAGGCGCAGACCGCGGCGCATGACACGGTCGTGCTCTACACCGACGGCCTGATCGAGCGCAGAGGCGAATCGCTCGACGTCGGCCTCGATCGGCTTGCGGCCGCGGCATCGTCCGGGCCCGAGGATCCGCGACGGATGTGCGACCACATCCTCGATCTGCTGCTCGAGCCGCCCGGTCAGCGCTACGACGACGTGACCGCCGTCGTCGCGCGTCTGATCGGCTAGTGGCGCTCCCGACAGGTGGGAAGATAGAAGCATGAGCGAGAGCAATCTCGAGCTGGCCCGGCGCGGTTACGAGGCCGTCAGACGCGGCGACATCGACGCGATCAGCGATCTGTTCGATCCGGACGTCAAGTGGCACGGCGGTGATCCCGCGAGCGGCTGCCAGAACCGCCGGCAGACGATCGAGTTCATGCGACAGGCCCAGGCCCGCAACCGGCCGATGGGCGAGCCCGTCGACATGATCGACGCCGGCGACAAGATCGTGGTGATCATGCGCGGGACCGGCGAGGACGGCGAGCCCGAGCTGGTCGCGAACCTAACGACGTTCCGCGACGGCAAGGTCGTCGAGATGGTCCACTACCCGAACCCCGACGACGCGCGCGCCGCGGCCGGGCTCTGACCGAGACGCCGGGCGCCGATTGAGCGCCGGCGCCCATTTTGACCCCGGGCTCGTCTTGCGTGTGGATAGTGCGCCACTCCCCCGGGCGCCGGCGGGGTATTGGCGCGTCAGGCCCCCTCCACTGTGTATAGCGCGCCATCGCGCCGACCGCGCCGAGGCCGTGGCGCGTCATCCACACGTGTGTCAGATCCTGAACACCGGGATCAGACGCTGCTCGTGCTCGGCGTCGATCCGCGCGATCACCTCGATGTGCTCCTCCAGGCCGGACCCGCGCAGCTTGGTCGCGAGCAGCTCGTCGACCTGGAAGATGCCGGCGCTGTTGGACATCGCGATCTCGACCCGCACGGCGCGATCGTCCCCCGGCGAGATCTTCACCTCCTCGATCGCGTACGCCGACAGAGAATGGATGTTGTGGCGGCCGGACTCGAACGGCACGCGCGAGCGGCCGCGGGCCATGTCGAGCGCGTCGGCGACCCGGACGATCCCCGCCTCGACCGTGAACGGCGCCCCCTTGCGGCGGTGGCCGATGATCGCGTGCATCGCGTCCGACGCGATCACGGTCCGCTCCGGCTCCTCGTAGGCGGTCGCGAGCAGCGTCTCGAGCATGTCCGCGGTCAGAAACAGGCTGTAGCGCTCGTGGTCGTCGCGGTGGATCGACATGCCCACGCAGTGGAACAGGCAGCCGGCCGCGATCACGACCTCGGCGTCGTGATCGCTCATCCCGTAGTCCGCGGTCACGCTCGGGATGACGCCGCGCCGGAACAGGAGCCGGGCCAGCCGCAGACCGATGTTCAGCACGATCTGGATGTGGACCCAGCTGTGGTCGCTCATGCCGAGCCGCCGGCTCGCGTTCACCGCCGACACGTGCCACAGGGCCTTCACATGCGCGTCGGCGTTGACCGCCTCGAGGAACCGCTCGAGCCGCCGGTTGCCACGCGTCGGCGCCCGCACGCGAACCTCGGCGATCGCCTCGCGCGGCGGGATCGGCGGGTCCAGGTGGTCGAGGCGTTGCATGTCTCGACCTTGGACGGGTGGCTCGCCCGGGTCCGGATCGTCGAACTCATCCACGTGGCACCTCCAGCAATAGACCTTCCCGCAACCCGCCGTTGGCGACCTCGAGCGGGCGCGCCGAACCGCTCGGCGGCCGCCTGCAGGAGCAACAGCCCGGCCGGCAGGAGCCGCTACCCGATCGATGTCGAGCGCGAACCGGTGGGCGAGCTTCGACGCGCGCTCGCCGGCGAGCAGCGTCGAGCACGCGGTCGAACGCACCGGCGTCGAGCACCGGCCCCGCGATCCGCCGGACGGACGTGGCGCTGCCGCCGACCGCGACCACGCGAGCGACGTCCGGCGGCCGCACGCCGTCCAGCACCTCGTTCGCGCGCGCGCCGGGCTCGGCCAGCTCGCCGGCCGACGGCGGATCCGACCGCAGGTACTCGTCCGCGAGCTGGCCGGAGCCGAGCTCGAACGACGCGTACCAACTCACCTGATCGGGCACGGTTCCCGACCACCAGTTCGCACGATCCGCCGCCGACGTCCACCACCCCGAGCGGGCCGCCGGGATCGTAGCCGAGCGTTCGCGCAGCCCCGCCGAACGCGAGGCGCGCCTCCTCCTCGGCGGTCAGGATCTCGACCTCGAGCCCGCACGCGCGCCGCACGGCGGAGAGCAGCTCGTCGCCGTTTGCCGCCCGCCTGACCGCCGCGGTCGCGACTCCGCGGACGTCAGCGGCACCGAGCGCGCGCGCAGCGTTGAGCTGCGCGGCGACCACGAGCGCGACCTCGGCGATCTTCTCGGCGCTGATCTCGACGTCCGTCGGTCAATGCGCGCCGCACGTGGGTGAACGCCCGCTCCTGGTGAACCTCGATCAGCCGTTCGCCCGTCGCAGTCCGCGACGAGCAGCCGCGTCGTGTTCGAGCCGATGTCGATGCAGGCACGGCGCACGGTCAAATGGCGGGCGACGCTCGAGCGCAGACGGCGGCGATCGCTCGCGGCCGGACTCTACTGATGTCGCCCAACCGGCGCCCGCGCAACCCGGAGACGCTGATCGCGGCCCCGGTCGCGATCATCCCCGCCAGCGTCGCGATCGCCCCCGTCCCGGTCGCCTCCGTCTCCGTGCGGGTCGCGTTCCGCTGCCCCGGCTCCTCCGAAGGCCCCGGCGGGGCCGGCCCGATCCGACCGGCGGCTCGCGACGCGAAGCGAGCGGCGCCAGGGCGAACCAGGCCGCCGCGGTGACCAGCAGCGATCCTCCGCGCCGGCCACCGCCAGCGCCGCCCGCGGGCTCCCAGCGCGGTGATCGCGCCGCCGAGCAGGATCCCGGCGCCGGGGACGGACTGGAACAACGACTCGTTCAGAGCCATCATCAGCGCCATCCATCGGTCCTCGACCTCCTCCTGGAGCGCGGTGCGGGCGGCCACGGTCTCGACGCCGTTGCCGATGCCGGCGATCGCCGCGCCGACGATCGCCACGGCCAGGGTCGGCGCGACGCGCCATCACCAGGAAGCCGATCGCCGAGCGCGCCCGCGCCGAGCACGATCAGCTGCCGCGACGGGAGCCCGCGCCAGCGGGCGTAGATCGCGGCGCCGGCCACGGCGCCCGCCCCCCATGCCGACAGCAGCCCACCGTAGCCGGCCGCGCCGGCGTGCAGCGTGTGCTGGGCGAACACGACCTCGACCGGGACCGAGATCGTGAAGAACAGCACGCCGAACACCTGCAGGAGCAGCAGCCGGCTGATCAGCACGTGCTCGCGGGCGTACGACAGCGCGGCTCGCACCCTGCCCTTGGCCGACGAGCGCGGTCGGCGCAGGCTCCGGCAGGCCGCCGGCGGTGGCGAGCGTCAGCCCGATCACGCCGAACAGGCAGCCGTCGACGATCAGCGCGGCGCTGGTGCCACCCGCCGCGACCACGGCCCCGCCGATCGCGGGCCCGAGCATGAAGCAGATCGAGAAGGCGCGCGTTCGCGACCGCGTTGCCTTCCCGCAGCAGCCCGGCGGCCGAGGTCACGTTGACCGTCGCCGCGCGCGCAAGCGATCGTGCGGTCAGCGCCGCGACTCCGTCGACCAGCGCGAGCGCCAGCACGGCGACGAGCGAGAAGTGCATCGCGCACCCAGGCCAGCGAGAGGAACACCAGCGCCTCGAACCAGTAGAGGACCGGGAGAATCGTGCGCGGCAGGCGTTGGTCCAGTCGCGCCACGACCGCGGGCGAGATCAACGCCGGCACGAACTGCGCGGACAGGAAGAACGCCGTGGCGCCGAACGCGCTGCCCGTCTTGCGATACACGAGCAGGGCAAGCGCCAACGAGCCGACCATGAATGCCAGCTCGTTCAGCGCGTAGGCAGCCAGAAGCCGCCGATATGCGGGAATCCTCAGAACCCGGTTCACGGGCTATACCTCCGGGGCCGATCCTAATACCGGGGGAATCCGCGCGCTCGCGCGACGCTTCGACGCCCGCTCGGACCTCCGCAAGTCGGGAGGATGACAGAACAATCTCGTTTGCTCCAATATCAGGTGCGGCGCCGCGGCATCATTGCCCACCTGTCCGCGACGCCCAATCGTACTTTTCGGGAAGGTCCCGGGTCACGCGGCTGTCATCCTCTCCGGAGATGTCGATGCGATCGCGATCGTGGGATCGCACGAACACGTTTGCGTACGGTGCGTTCCCGCCGGAGCGGCTCGCCGCCGGGCGCGAGAGCACCGTGTCCGTGTGCCTGCCCGCCCGCAACGAGGCCCGGACGATCGGTCCGATCCTCGAGCAGCTTGTGCCGCTCCGCGACGGCGGCGTCGTCGACCAGATCGTGGTCGTCGATCACTCGAGCGACGGGACCGCGGAGATCGCGCGCGAGCTGGGCGCCGAGGTCCACGACCAGGACGAGCTGATGCCCGAGCTCGGCCCGGTGCTCGGTAAGGGGGATGCGATGTGGCGTTCGCTGCCGATCCTGACGGGCGAGGTGATCTGCTTCCTCGACGCCGACTCGGAGCAGTTCGGCGCGCACTTCGCATGCGGCGTGATCGGCCCGCTCCTGTGCGTGCCGGAGATCTCGTTCGTCAAGGGCTTCTACCGTCGTCCGTTCCGGGTCGGCGCGACGACCGTCCCGGACGGCGGCGGGCGCGTCACCGAGCTCACCGCGCGCCCGCTGCTCAACCTGTTCTATCCCGATCTGGCCGCGGTTCGCCAGCCGCTCGCCGGTGAGATCGCGGCGCGGCGCGAGCTGCTCGAGCGGCTGCCGTTCGCGACCGGTTACGGGGTCGACATCGGCCTGCTGATCGATGCCTATTCGGTCGCCGGCCTGGACGCGATCGCCCAGGTCGACCTCGATGTGCGCCAGAACGCGCACCAGCCGCTGCGGGATCTCGGTCCGATGGCATACGCGGTCCTGCGGGCGGTGGCGGTGCGGCTCGAGCGCGAGGGAAGGCTTCGCGGCCCGTTGCCGGCGACGTTCACGGCGGCCGGCGTGGACGCGCCGCAGCCGCCCCTGGCCGAGCCCGTCGAACGACCTCCGCTCCAGAGCCTGCGCGCCGCCGCCTGATCAAGACTGCGCGAACGCGCTCCGGGCCGCCTTCACGCCGACTGCGGTCCGCTCGAGGTAGTCGTAGGTCCCGCTGTCGCGGAGCTCCTCGGCGGCGTCGGACAAGCGCGGCGAGCGCGGCGAACGCGAACGCCCCGCCGACCGAGATGCGTGCGACGCCGAGCGAGGCCAGTTCGGCGACGCTCGGCGCACCGCGCACCGCGAGGACGCTGACCGGCCGGTCGACCGATTCGACGACGCGGCGGATGTCCTCCGCGCCGGGCGAGGCCTGGCGCGAACAGCACGTCCGCGCCGGCCTCCTGGTAGGCCTGGAGCCGGGCGATCGTGTCGGCCAGATCGTCGCGACCGCGGATGTGGTTCTCGGCACGGGCGGTGAGCACGAGCTTCACCGACCCGGCATGCGCGACCTCGGCGGCGGCCGCGACCCGCTCGCGGGCAAGCTCGCTGTCGTATATCCGAGCGTCTGCGCCGCCGGAGTAGTCCTCGACCGAACACCCCGCCAGGCCGGCCTGGCAGCGCGAGGCCGATCGTCTCGGCCACGCCCGCGGGCTCGTCGGCGAACGCGTTCTCGAGATCGGCCGACACCGGCAGGTCGCTGCCCTGCGCGAGCTCCGCGGCATGGGCCAGGGCCTCGTCGCGGGTGACGCCGCCGTCGAGCCGACCGAGCGTCGCCGCGTGCCCGCTGCTCGTGGTGGCGATCGCCTGAAACCCCAACGACTTCAAGCATCGACGCCGAGCCGAGATCCCAGGCGTTCGGCATCAGCAGCGGATCGCCGCGCCGGTGCAACTCGAGGAACCGTTTCGCCTTCTCAGTCTGGGTGTTGGTCATGCCCGCAGCGTAACGCCCGACCCATCGCAGTAAAGTCGAGGCAGCGTGAGCTCGGCGACGTCCTCGCGCGACCCGGAAGCCGGCGAGGACGGCTCGTTCCGGCGGCAGGTCAGCCAGTTCCGGCGGTGGGTCACGCCCGACGGCGAATTCGAGCCGGAGGCCGGGCGCTATCACCTGTACGTCGCCCGCGCCTGTCCATGGGCGCACCGCACGATCATCGCCCGTCACCTGATGGGCCTCGAGGACGCGATCGGCGTGTCGTTCGTGGATCCGATCCGCCACGACGAGCACGGCTGGGCGTTCAGTGGAGGCGAATACGTCGATCAGATCAACGGCTTCGAGTACCTCCAGCGAGGCGTACGTCGAGACCGACCCGGACTACCGCGCCCGCGTCACCGTCCCGGTGCTGTGGGACAAGCGCTCAGGGGAGATCGTCTCGAACGAATCCGCGGACATCCTGCGGATGCTCGAGACCGTGTTCGCTGCCGTTCGCCGATGCATCCCGGTCGACCTGTATCCCGAGCCGCTGCGCGGATGACATCGACGGCGCTGAACGACCGGATCTACGACAACGTCAACAACGCGGTCTACAAGGCCGGGTTCTCCACCAATCAGGCGATCTACGAGCGCGAGGTGCACGCGCTTGTTCGCGACGCTCGACGAGCTCGACGAGCGGCTGGCCGACCGGCGCTTCCTGTTCGGCTCGGCGCCGGTCGAGACCGACTGGCGCCTGTTCACCACGCTCGTGCGCTTCGACGCCGTGTACCAGATCCACTTCAAGTGCTCGCTGCGCAAGCTGATCGAGTACGAGCACCTGTGGCCGTACACGCGCGACCTGTACCAGTGGCCCGGGGTCGCGGACACCGTCGACTTCGACGAGATCCGCCGCCACTACTACCTGACGCATCCGATGATCAACCCCAGCGGGCTGGTCGCGGTGCGCCCGGCGGCGAGCTTCGACCTGCCGCACGGGCGCGAGTCGCTCTCCGTCAGTGGCCGACGCGCGACACGTACCGCTCGGTCGATCGTTCGGCTGGGACCGGTTCCAAATCATGTGTCCTTTGTCACACAATCGGTAGACTTGCGTATGGACGAGGGGGTGTCGCATGACGCCAACCCCGGGGGAAAGACAGGTTTGCCCAAGGGACGCCGCACGGACATGCTGCTCGAGCGTGAGCCCGAGCTGCACCGGATGCGACGCGGCGATCCGGCCACGCTGGCGGCGGCGCTGGCGGACTGGTCGTGATCGGCGGCCCGGCCGGCATCGGCAAGACGGCGCTGCTGCGGGCCGCCGCCACGATGGCCGAGCAGGCCGGCATGCGAGTGCTGCGCGCTCGCGCGAGCGACCTCGAGCAGGAGTTCGCGTTCGGCGTGGTCGCGCCAGCTGTTCGAGGCGCCGCTGGCCCGAGCCGGCGCCGAGGAGCGAGCGGCGCTGCTCCGTGGTGCGGCCGCTCTCGCGGGCCCGCTGTTCGAGTCCGGCCCGGCGCGCGACGGCCAGCCTGACGATCTCGTCCCCGCGGGCGCGGGCGACGAGGTCCGGGTGGGCGTGGCCGGACCGGCTGATCGCCGGTTCACGCTCGTGCACAGCCTCTACTGGCTGACCTCCAACATCTCGAGCACCGGCTCGATCGCGCTCGTCGTCGACGATTGCCACTGGGCCGACGCGCCGTCGCTTCGGTTCCTCGCCTACGTGAGCGCGCGTTGCGAGCAGCTCGGCGTGCTCGTGATCGTCACGGTCCGGGACGGTGAGCCCTCGATCGTGCAGGAGCTGCTTGTCGCCCTCCGCGCCGATCCGCCGGCGACCCTGATCGAGCCGGCGTCGCTGAGCGACGAAGCGGTCGCGACGCTCGTGCGCTCCGCGCTCGGCGAGCACGCCGATGCCGAGTTCTGCGCCGCGTGCGCGCGGGCGAGCGCCGGCAACCCGTTCCTGGTCCGGGAGCTGATCGCCGAGCTCGAGACCGAGCGCGTCGAGCCGGTCGCCGCCAACGTCTCGCGGATCGAGAGCGTGCGGTCCGAGTCGGTGTCGCGTGCCGTCGTCGGCGAGGCTGAATCGTCTCGGCGCGGACTCGCGGAATCTCGCGCGCGTCGGTCGCCGTGCTCGAGAGCGCGTCGCTCCGTCAGGCCGCGACCCTGGCCGGGATTCCGGGCGCTCGCGCGCGGCGCGCCGCCGACCGCCTGATCTCGGCGCAGATCCTGGCGCCGTCGGCGTCGCTCGCGTTCGTCCATCCGCTGCTCCAGCGGGCGGTGTACGAGCGGATCCCCGCCGCCGCGCTCGCCGACGGACACCGCCGCGCCGGTCTCCTGCTCGCCGCCGAGGGCGCACGCAGCACGCGCGTCGGGGCACACCTGCTGCGCGGCGAGCCGGCCGGCGACCCCGCCGTCGTCGTGCTGCTCCGCGAGGCCGCCCGGGACGCCCTGGCCGACGGCGCGCCGCAACACGGCCGTCCGGCTGCTGCGCCGGTCGCTCGCGAGCCGCCCGAGGCCGAGGTGCGCGGCGTCGTGCTCGCGCGAGCTCGGCGAAGCCGAGGCGCTCGCGCGCGATCCTGCGGCCGCCGGTCATCTGCGCGAGGCGCTCGACGCTCGCTCGTCGCGCCGGCGATTCGGGTCCGGCTGGCCCGGATCCTCAGCGAGCTGCTCGTCTGGGACGGCCGCGCCCGGTCGAGGCCCACGCGGTGCTCGTCCGGATGATCGAGGAGCTTGGGTCCGGACGGCAGCGGTGCCGCTGCGGGCCGTGCTCGAGACGCTCCGGGCACGCTGACGGCATCGGTCGACCGGCGCCTGGTCGCCGAGGTCGAGCCCCGTCTTCCCGCGCTGCGCGAGCTCGCGGGCGCGGCGGGGCCGGCCGGTCGCGGTGCTGCTCGTCTTCGATGCGTGCTGGCAGGCGGCGCGCGGACCCGTACACCGGGGACTGGCGCGAGCTGCTCGACGCCGGCCTCGACCGCGGCCGGCTCGTCGCGCGAAGAGCCGTCCGGCCCACAGATGGCGAGGTACGCGACCGCCGCCCTGGTGTTCGCCGACGAGGTCGCGGCGCGCGCAGAAGCTGATCGCGGACGTGCGCGCGGACACGCTCTCGCGCGGCTCGATCAACGCGCACGTCTGAGCGGCCTGACCTGGGGCGCGCTGCTGGCGCTGCGCAGCGGTGAGCTCTGACCGGGCTGAAGCCGACGCACGCGCGGCGCTCGAGCTCGCCGATCGCCACGGGGTCGTGTGGGCGCGGATCTGGGCGGCGGCGTTCCTCGTCCAGGCGCTGCTCGAGCGCGATGCGGTCACCGAGGCGGAGAGCGTTCTGTCGCGCGCATCGATCGTCGAGGCGATCGAGACGATCGAGACGATCGCCGACGTCCATGTCCTGTTCGCGCGCGGCCGCACGCGGCTGGCGCAAGCCGCACGGTCGATGCGATTGCGGACCTACGCGGCGCCGGCGAGGCCGGCGACTCGCCGACAACCCGAGCTTCCTCCCGTGGCGCTCGACACTCGCCCTGGCGCTCGCCGCCGTCGAGCCCGTTCAGGCGCGCTCGCTGGCGGACGACGAGCTCGAGTGCGCCCGGTGGTTCGCGCAGCCTCGCGGCATCGGGGTCGCGCTGCGCGTCTGCGGCTTGCTCGAGGGCGGCGACGACGGGATCGCGCTGCTCGCCGAGGCGACCGAGTGGCTTCGGCGCTCGCCGGCCCGGCTCGAGCTCGCGCGGGCCTTGTACGACCTCGGTGCCGCGCAGCGTCGCGCCGGCAAACGAAGCGCCGCCCGCGAGCCGCTCCGCGAGGCGCTCGAGCTCGCGCAGCAGTGTGGCGCCGACCTGCTCGGCGGCGCGCGTACGCGAGGAGCTCGCCGCGACGGGCGTTCATCTGCGGCGTGACCGGGCCTCCGGCCCCGAGGCGCTGACGCCCGTCGGAGCGGCGCGTGGCGGAGCTCGCCGCGAGCGGGTTGACGAACCGCGAGATCGCGCACGCGCTGTTCGTCTCGGTCAAGACCGTGGGAACGCACCTCGGTCACATCTACGAGAAGCTCGATCTGCAGGGGCCGCGGGCACGCGAACAGCTGAGTGAGCTACTCAACGCGAACGGGATCGCCGTGTCCGGCCCGGGCGACCAGACCCGCCTTCATGACCGGTCGGACACCCTGGACGGGGCTCAGCGCCGTTAGCGGCGCTGAGCCCCGTGTCGGTCTGCCCCCCAAAGCCGCGCTTGCAGGCGCCGCCAATGAACAGCGCCCCCGCTTCAGCTCTCGTGCATCAGCGACTGAAGGAAGATGATCTGGCCGATGCTCGTCCGCCAGGTGAGATCCCGGTCCGCGCCGGCGACGTTCCTGGAGATCGCGCCGTCGGGCGGCGGGACGAGCGTCACGAACGGACCGGCGACCGGCCTCAGCGTAAGTTCGGCTGACCCAACGGCTTGCTGCACGCAACCATCATCGCGCGGCTATCGCGCCCCTCGCATCGGGACCCCCCCTGATTTTTTTGGCGCTTTTTTGGCACGCGAGCGCGTAAGTGCTAGTGGTTTCGTACGCAGGACTTGCGGACGGGACCACTAATGCCGGCGCCGTCTGCGCCGCGCCATCAGCAGCACGACCGCCGCCACGCCGACGGCCGCGACGGGCGCCGGATTGCGCTTGACCCGGCCCCACACGACCGCGCCCATCACCGAGAGGCCCTGCATCGGCTCGCTCGGCTGGGGTGGGTTGTCCAGTGGCGGCCGCGTTTCTGCCGCCGCCGGCGGAGGCGGCGCCACAGGGGGCGGAGGCGGCGGTGGCGGTGGCGGGGCCGCGGGCTGCTCCGGTGTCACCGCAGCGGGCTCATCGGGCGTCGCCGCAGCCTCGATCGGAGTCTCGATCTCGGACGACGGGACGACCTCGGACGGGGGCACGACCTCGGTCGGGCGTCTCCGGACGAGCGCGACTCGGGCACCGGCGAGACGACCGTATCCGTCGCCCTCGCCGCTGCCTCAGCGGCCGGCGGCTCCGGCTGCGCGGCCAGCGAGCTCTGGAGACGCTTGGCGAACTCCCTGAGCAGCCGCTCGGAGATGTCCTCGATCATCCCGCCGCGCCCGAACCGGGCGAGCCGCCCGGTGATGTGGTAGTCGGTCACGACCTCGACGCGAGTGCCGTGCCCGTCGGTCGGCGCGAGCCGCGACAGGATCGTCGCCTTCGCGCCGCCCTGCCCGCGCTTGTCCGTGCCCTGGGCCTGCATCGTCGCCGTGTGCGACGCCTCGTCGATCGTTCTCCATCTCGAGCTTGCCGGTGTACGAGGCGGTGGTCGGCCCGATCTTGACCGTGAACGTCCCGTTGTAGCTGCCGTCGTCGTTGCGGCCGGTGACCGCGGCGCCGGGCAGGCAGGGGGCGACGTGCTCGACGTCGATCAGCGTCTGCCACACCCGCTCGAGCGGTGCGGCTACCTCAAACGACTGCTCTAGCTTCATGACGTATCGCCTCCAGGTCTTCGGGTGTGTCGACGTCGCGCGCCGAGCTCGAGCTGTCCGCATTCGATCGTCTTGCCGCCCTGCAGCAGGCCTCGCGCGCACCGGCGTCGCCGTGCAGGCTCCCGATCGCGCGCATCTGAACCGGTCCGAGCACGACCGGATGTCCGGGCCGGCCGTCGTAGACCGCGCGCGTGCCCGGCGGCTCGTCCACGAAGCGCGCGATCAGCTCGGGCGTCATCCGCGGCTGGTCGCCGAGCGTGACGATCACCTTGGTGACGTGCGTCTCGGAACTCAGATGCTCGATCCCGCGCCGCAGCGAGGCCGCCTGACCATCCTCCCAGCGCTCGCAGACGACCGGCTCGGCGCGCATGAAGTCGACGCGCGCCAGGATCTGCTCCGCGTACGCGCCGAGCACCACGGCGATCCGCTCCAGCTCGGCGACCGCGCACTGCGCGGCGATCGCGTGATCGAGTAGCGGCCGGCCGTCGAGCTCGGCCAGCTGCTTCGGTTGCTCCCCGAATCGGGTCCCGGCGCCGGCGGCGAGGATCAAGCCGCAGATCAAGCGGGCACCTCGTGGATCCGGCCCTTGCTGCTCCGCGAGCCGGCCGCCGTCGCGCCCGTGGCGGGCCGCGACGATCTCGGCCAGGATCGACAGCGCGGTCTCCTCCCGGCTGATCGCGCCGAGGTCGAGGCCGACCGGCGCGGATATCCGCTCGAGCTCGTCCTCGCCCAGTCCCAGCTCGAGCAGCCGCTCGCGCCGCTTGGCCTGCGCCCGGCGCGAACCCATCGCCCCGATGAACCGGGCCGGCGAGCTCAGCGCGAGCAACAGCGCGGCATCGTCGAGCTTCGGGTCGTGGGTGAGAACCACGATCGAGGTCGCCGGATCGACGCCGCCGAGTCTGCGCGACCGCCTGCTCCGGCCACGCCGCGATCGACCTCCTCGGCGTCCGGGAACCGATCCGGCAGTCGCGAACCGCGCGCGCGGATCGACGACGTACGGCCGCCATCCGGCCGCGCGCGCGAGCGTGCACAGCGAAGCCGCGATGTCGACGGCCCCGAACACGATCAGCCGTGGCGCCGGCGCGACCACGTCGATGAACAACCCGTCCCGGCGCTCGGACGTCTCTTCCCACAGCTGCTCGACCGCCACGCGGGCGGCCTCGTCGTCGAGCTCGGGCGCACCGAGCGATCCTGATCGCGCACCGTCGGATTCGACCAGGAGCTTGGCTCCCGGCGAAGCGCCCTCCAAAACGGTCACCTCGGCCGCGCGACCGCCCGCGCGCGCGACCTCCTCGAACCGAGGGTTGGTGGGCCGGTTTCATACGCCTGCACCCACACGTCGATCTCACCGCCGCAAGGTAGCCCGACGTCCCACGCGTCCGAGTCCGCGATCCCGAAGTGCACGAGCTGCGGCGGGTCTCCTCGCAGAATCCCGTCTGCGATCTCCGCGACCGCTCCCTCGACGCAGCCGCCCGACACCGAGCCGGCGATCTCACCGTGCTCGTTGACGGCCATCTTCGCCCCCGGCGGGCGCGGCGCCGACCGCTGGACGTCGATCACGGTGGCCAGCGCAATCCGGTCCCCGCGCGCCTTCCAAAGCTCGATCTCGGACAGGACCTCTTTCATGATTCAGATCTCCTCAAGGATGACAGCTAGCTGCTCGAGCGAGGCGAGCGAGTTGCCCGCCAGCAGCTCGTCCGTGTGCGGGATCGCCGCGCGCATGCCGCGCGTCAGCGGGGCGAACTCGGGGTGGGCCGCGAGCGGGTTCAGCCACACCAGGCGATGCGCGCTGCGCCGCAGGCGCGCCATCTCGACCTGCAGCTCCTCAGGGTCTCCGCGGTCCCACCCGTCGGACAGGATCACGACCACCGCGCCGCGGCCGACCCGGCGACCATGGTCGCGGTTGAGCGTCGCCAGGGCATCGCCGATCCGGGTGCCGCCCGAGAAGTCCGTGACCGCCTCGGCGGCGCGCTCCAGCGCGCGGTCGTGATCGCGGCCGCCGAGCTCGTGCGTGATCCGGGTCAGCCGCGTGCCGAACGCGAACGCCTCAACCCGGCGGCGGGCGGCGACCGAGGCGTGCAGGTACTGGAGCAGCATCCGCGCGTACGGCGTCATCGAGCCCGACACGTCGCACACGAGCACCACCGGGCGCGGCCGGCGCGACGGCGCGCGCCAGTGCCGGTCGATCGGCTCTCCCGCGGTGCGGAGCGAAGCGCGGACGACGCGCCGGAGGTCGGGCGTGTGCCCGCGCCGCCGGGACGGCCGCGTACGCCGCGACAGCCGCGTCGGGCCGCGGCGCGCCAGCTGCGCGATCAGCAGCCGGGCGAGCGCCATCTCGGCGTCCGTGTACGTGGCGAAGTCCTTGTGCCGCAGCAGCTCGACGTCGCTCCAGGCGGACGGCACCGCGGTCAGCCTCGCCGTCCGCCGACGGGGGCGGAGGCGCTCCACCGGTGGCGAGCCCGGCGTGAGGCAGCGCCTCGCGCTCGATGCCCCCGAGCTCGTCGAACGGGGAGTGCCCGAGCGGCGCGCCGCTGCCGTACACGGCCAGGAACGCGAGACTCGAACTTCGCGAGGTCGCCGCGATCCGAGCAGAGCACCGCTCGCAGCGCGAGTCTCGCGTCCTCGCGCGAGGTGCAATCGACCGCCTCGAGCGCGCGATGCGCCGTCAGCAGCTCGCCCATGCCGACGCGCGAGCCCTGAGCCCGCAGGCCTGCGGCCAGCTCCGAAAGCCCATTCGTCACGCCGTGCACCGGGTCAGACACCGTCGAGCACACCTCGCGAGATCACTCGTTCCATGTCCTCGTGCACCTTCAGCGCGACGCCGAGCGTCTCCTCGAGGTCGGCGTCGTCGCCGAGCTGCGAGCAGCGCTCGCGCCCACACGATCGTCTCGCCGACGCCGGGCAGCTTGTACAGGTCTCCCTGCTCGCGGAGCCGCCCGACCGCGGTCACGACCCTGCTCGCGATCGCCTCGGGCACGCCCGGAATGCGCGCACGCACGATCTCCCGCTCGAGCTCGGCGGTCGGGTAATCGATCCAGTGGTAGAGGCAGCGTCGCTTGAGCGCGTCGTGCAGCTCCCGCGTCCGATTCGACGTGAGGATGACGATCGGACGCCTCGCTGCGGTGATCGTTCCGAGCTCGGGGATCGTCACGGCGAAATCGGCCAGGAACTCGAGCAGGAACGCCTCGAACTCGTCGTCGGCTCGGTCGATCTCGTCGATCAGCAATACGACGGGCTCGTCGGCGTCGGCCTCGAGCGCGTCGAGCAGCGGCCTGCGCAACAGGAACCGGCGCGAGAACAGCTCGCCCTCGTCGACTCCCCCCTCCGCGGCTCTCAGCGCGAGCAGCTGCCGGGCGTAGTCCCAGTCGTAGACCGCGTGATGGAGGTCGATCCCCTCGTGACACTGGAGGCGGATCAGCCGGGCGCCGGTGGCGGTCGCGAGCGCGCGCGCGACCTCGGTCTTGCCGACGCCCGCCTCGCCCTCGAGCAGCAGCGGCTGCTCGAGAGCCACGGCGAGATGGACAGCCAGCGCAAGCGGCCGGCCGGCGAGATAGCGCTCGGAGGCGAGCGCCGCGCTCGCCTCCTCTACGGACCCGACGTGTGAAAGTGTCACACAGTCATCATGGCAGCCCCGCTGCCTGTTCGAGCGCGCGGCGGCAGAGCACCCGCGCCAGATGGCGCTTGTATTCCGCGCTCGCGTTCAGGTCGGCAGGCGGGTCAGTGCCCTCGGCTGCCTCCTCGGCGGCCCTGGCGATGCTCTCGGCGTTCAACGGCTGGCCGCGCAGCGCGTCCTCGACCGCGCCCGCGCGGAGCGGGACCGAGGACATGTTGGTCAGCCCGACGCGCACGTCCTCGCAGACGTCCCCGGTCTGCTTGACGAGCGCGCTGACCGCCACCATCGCCCAGTCCTCGCTGCGCCGGTTGAACTTCTGGTAGCTGTAGCCCCAGCCATCGAACGCCGGCATCCGCACCTCGGTGAGGACCTCGGCCGGCTCGACCGCCGTCTCGAGGTAGTTGCGGAACAGGTCGTTCGCGGCGACGCTCCGCTGCGTGCCGCCCGGCGCCCTGCAACGTCACCGTGGCGTCGCAGATCAGCATCACCGCCGGAAGGTCGGAGGCCGGATCCCCGTGCGCCAGCGACCCGCCGATCGTGCCGCGGTTGCGGACCTGCGGATCCGCGATCGTGGCCGCGGCCGTCGAAACGACCCCCAGATCGGGCGTGTGCTCCAGGTCGGCGTGCGAGGTCAGCGCCCCGATCCGCCAGGTGCCGTCCTCGCGCTGGATCCCATGCAGCCCGGGGACCTTACGCAGGTCCACGAGCAGCGACGGAGCCGCCAGGCGGAGCTTCATCAGCGGCAACAGCGAGTGTCCGCCCGCCAGCAGCTTGGCGTCCTCGCCGCCGTCAGCGAGCGCCTTGATCGCCTCGTCCAGCGTATCCGGCGCGGTGTAGTCGAACTCGGCCGGGATCATGCCGGCACACCTCCCTTGGCTTCCTGAATCGCCTCCCAGATGCGCATCGGGGACAGCGGCATGTTGATGTAGTCGACGCCCAGCGGTCGCAGCGCGTCCATCACGGCGTTCGTCACGCAGGCGCTGCCGGCGATCGTGCCGGCCTCGCCGACGCCCTTGACGCCGAGTGAGTTGACCGGCGACGGGGTCTCGGTCCGGTCGGTCTCGTAGCTGGGCAACTCGGCTGCCGTCGGCAGCGCATAGTCCACGAACGTCCCGGTGACGAGCTGGCCGGACTCGTCGTAGTGGATCCGCTCGTACAGCGCCTGCCCGACTCCGTGCGCGATTCCGCCGTGGACCTGGCCGTCGATCAGCATCGGGTTGATCGCCGGCCCGCAGTCGTCGACCGCGACCCAGCGGACGACCTTGACCTTTCCCGTCTCCGCGTCGACGTCGACCACGCAGGCGTGCGCGCCGAACGGGAACACGAAGTTCTCCGGGTCGTAGAACGACTGCTCGTCGAGTCCGGGCTCCATCCCGTCGGGCATGTCCATCGTCACGTACGCGGCGCCCGCCACCTCGGCGAGCGTCAACCCCTTGTCGGGCGATCCGCGCACCGAGAACTTGCCGTCCCTGCAGCTCGATGTCCTCGGGGGCCGCCTCGAGCTGATGGGCGACGATCGCCTTGGCCTTGGCCGCGACCTTGTTGGCGGCTCGCGCCGCCGCCTCGCCGCCGACGGCGAGCGAGCGCGAGCCGTACGTGTCGAGTCCGAACGGGCCCGTCTGCGTGTCGCCGTGGATGACCTCGACCTGCTGCGGATCGATGCCCGAGCTTGTCCGCGACGATCTGCGCGAAGCCCGTCTCGTGACCCTGGCCGTGCGGCGACGTGCCGGTGTACAGCGTGGCCGACCCGGTGGCGTGGACGCGGACCGTGGCGGACTCCCAGCCGCCGCCCTGGAGCCCGAACCCGCCGGGACCCACCGCCCGCGACGGCGCGTTGCCGCAGATCTCCGTGTACGTGCAGAAGCCGATGCCGCGGTAGATGCCCTCGCTCGCGCAGCTCCTCGGCCTCCCGGCGCACCTGGGCCGGGTCGATGTGCTCGAGCAGCTTGTCGAGCGCGGCTTCGTAGTTCCCAGAGTCGTACACGACGCCGATCGGGGTCTCGTGGCCGGTGGCGAACGGCGGGATGAAGTTCTTGCGCCGCAGCTCGAGCGGGTCCATGCCCAACTCGTGCGCGAGCTGGTCCATCACGACCTCGATCATGTGGGTCGCCTCGGGCCGGCCCGCTCCCCGGATCGCGTCCGTCGGGAACTTGTTCGTGTGCACGCTGGTCACGTCCGTCACGACGGCCGGCGTCTTGTAGACACCGCACATCACGAACGCGCTGAGCGGCGGGATCAGCGGCGTGAGCAGCATCTGGTAGGCGCCGATGTCCGCGATGATCTTCGAGTGCCAGGCCGTGAGCGTGCCGTCGCGCTTGGCGCCGACCTTGACGTAGTCGATCTGGTCGCGCCCGTGGTGGGTGACCATCATCCCCTCCGAACGCGTCTCGATCCACTTCACCGGCCGCCCGAGCTTGCGCGACGCCCAGGCGCAGCCGATCTCCTCGGCGTAGATCTTGAGCTTCGAGCCGAAGCCGCCCCCGACCTCGGGCGCGATCACTCGGACCCTGTCCTCGCCGATGCCGAGCAGGATCGCCAGGAACAGGCGCAGGAAGTGCGGGACCTGGGTCGAGCTCCACACGGTCAGCCGGTCGCCGCGGTACTCGGCCAGCACCCCGCGCGGCTCGATCGCCGCCCCGGCCATGCGATGGTTGACGACGCGACGCTCGATGATCACGTCGGCCTCGGCGAAGCCGGCCTCGAGGTCGCCGCCGCCGAGCGACCAGTCGCACACCTTGTTGGTCCCGAACTGCTCGTGGACAAGCGGCGATCCGTCCTCGAGCGCCTTCTCGGGATCGGTGACGACCGGAAGCGGGTCGTACTCGACGATCACGTCCTCGGCCGCGTCGACCACCGCGTAGCGGTCGTCGCCGATGACGAGCGCGACCGGGTCGCCGACGTGCTTGACCTCGTCCTTGGCGAGGACCCAGTGATCGGGGGTGTTGACCGTGACGCCGGGCGGCACCCACGCCATCGGCAGGCCCGCCTCCATGTCGAGATCCTCGTTGGTGTAGACCGCCGACGACGCCGTCGCGCGCCTTCGCGGCCGAGGTGTCGATCGAGACGATCTTCGCGTGTGCCTCGGGCGAGCGCACCCACGCCGCCCACAGCTGGCCGGTCAGGTTGATGTCGTCGACGTAGCTCGCGCGGCCGGTGATCAGGCGCGGGTCCTCCTTGCGGCGCAGCGACCGCCCGACGTGCGGGCTTGCCGTTCGTCGCGGCGCCGTCGGTCGTGGCGCTCATGACGAGACCCCCGACTCCTGCGAGACCGACGCACCCTTCACCTTGGCGGCGTCGAGGACCGCCTTGACGATGTTGTGGTAGCCGGTGCAGCGGCACAGGTTGCCCTCGAGCCCGTGGCGCACCTCTTCCTCGGTCGGATTCGGGTTGTCCGCGAGCAGTCCCGCGGCGGCCATGATCATGCCGGGCGTGCAGTAGCCGCACTGCAGGCCGTGGTCGTTCCAGAAGGCCTCCTGCAGCGGATGCAGCTCGTCCTCGGTGGCGATTCCCTCGATCGTGGTCAGCGCCGCGCCGTCCGCCTGCACCGCGAGCACGGTGCACGACTTCACGGGCCGGCCGTCCATATGAATCGTGCAAGCTCCGCAGTTGGACGTGTCGCAACCGACGTGCGTGCCGGTCAGCCCCAGGTGATCGCGTATCGCATGGACCAGCAACAGGCGAGGCTCCACCTCCAGGTGGTGCTCGACGCCGTTGACGTTCAGGCGGACGGGAACGGTTCTACTCATGCCTCTCCCTTCCAGGTTTGCTGGGCAAACGCGACCATACTCCAACCGGTGCATCGCTGTGAAGTCGCGTCGGGCGCGAACCGCGCTCGTCGGCACGGCCCGGTGCGCGCCCAGACAAGCTGCGCACGTCAGCGGTGGGCGAGCACCTGGTAGACCGAGGCCCAGCCCGGTCTCGAAGCCCTGCCTGGCGGCGCGGAGGTACAGCCGCCAGACACGCGCGCGCTCGATCCCCGCGATGCGCACGGCGTCGTCCCAACGCGCGTCGAACCGCTCGATCCAGTGGCTGATCGTCGTCGCGTAGTCGCTCTGAAGACCCTCGACGTGCGTCGTCGCCAGGTCGGCGCGCTCGAGCGCGCGCAGCACCCGCGAGAGCGGCAGCGGCACGCCGTCCGGGAACACGAACCGCTCCGAGAACGCGCCCTCGTCCGGGGTGTCGAAGTCCTTGAGCTTGGCGATCCCGTGGTTGAGCAGCCGCCCTCCGGGCCGGAGCAGGCTGCGCAGCCGCCCGGCGTAGACGTCGATCTGCTCCTCCCCCACGTGCTCGACCATCCCGATGCTGGCGATCGCGTCGAACGGGCCGTCGGACACCTCGCGATAGTCGGCGACGCGGAACTCGACCCGGTCGGCCACGCCGGCCTCGCGTGCCCGCTCGCGGGCGAGCTGCGCCTGATGCTCGGACAGCGTGATCCCGACCGCGCGAACGCCGTGGTGAGTCGCCGCATGGATCACGAAGCTGCCCCAGCCGCAGCCGACGTCGAGCACGCGCTCTCCCTCGCGCAGCTGCGAGCTTCTTGCAGACCAGCTCGAGCTTGGCCTCCTGCGCCTCCTCGAGCGTCTGGGCGCCGCCCGCGAAGTAGGCGCAGCTGTACGTCATCGAGCGGTCCAGGAACAGCGCGAAGAACTCGTTGCCGACGTCGTAGTGGTGGCGGACCGCGCGCCGGTCCCGGCCGATCGTGTGCCGCTGGCCGCGGAGCCGTAGCTCGGTCGCGGGGACCGGCGGTGGGGCGACGAGCCCGCACGCACGAACGACCGCGACGGCCAGGCTCAGCGCGCTGGGCGATCGTGAGCGGTGGCGGCTCGAACTCGTCGACCATCCGGAGCGCGGCCTCGAGATCGTCGACCTCGATCATCCCCGCGACGTAGGCGCGGCCGAGGCCGAGCTCGCCCGGCGCACGCAGCACGTGGGCGAGCGCCCGCGGCGTGCGGAGCGTGAGCGTCGGCGAGCCGGGCTCGGTCGCCTCGACGGCCGTGCCGTCCCAGAAGCGCACGCCGAACGGACGGCGCGGCAGCGCCGACGTCAGCGCGTGGCGCAGTGGAGCGGTTTGCGACAGCGCCACGACCCCAAGTCTGTCAGGCGGCCTCGCGCCAGCGCCTTGTTGTCCTTGCGGTCTGGGTTCACGCGCACCACGTTCCAGGCAAGTCCGCTCATCTCCATCAGCCGGATGATCCCTGCCGACGGATCGAGCTGCCAGCGACGCAGCCCGTGGCGGTACGAGCAGGGGAACGCGTGGTGGTTGTTGTGCCAGGCCTCGCCCCAGGTCGGAAGCGCGAGCCACGCGAGGTTGCGCGACTCATCCTGGGTGTCGTAGTCCTGGCGGCCGAAGTAGTGACAGAGCGAGTTGATGCTGAACGTCGCGTGATGCATGAAGAAGATCCGAGCCGCGCCTCCCCACAGCAACGCGGTCAGCCCGCCGGCGATCGTGCCGCTGAGCGCGACGCCGAGTCCGAACGCGGCGGCGAGCCCTGCCACCACCCACAGCACGAACGTGTCGTTGACGAACCTCATCCAGGGGTCGGCGAGCAGGTCCTTGGCGTAGCGGTGCTCGTCGGCCACCTCCATGTCGCTGAACACCCACCCGAGATGGGCGTGTACGAGGCCCTTGATCGCGCCGAGCCAGCCCGAGCCGTGTCCGACATGCGGGCTGTGCGGGTCACCGTCGGCATCGGAGAACTGGTGGTGCTTGCGATGGGTTGCCACCCAATCAATCACCGGCCCTTCGGCGGCGGCAGATCCGAGCGCTGCGAAGGCCGCCCGGGTGAGGCGATGACATTTGAAGCTTCCGTGGGTCAGCAGCCGGTGGAAGCCGACGGTGATCCCCGTTCCCACGCCCATATAGAACACCGCGAGAATCAGGATGTCCTGCCAGTTCAGCAGGTCGCCGATCCAGCCGAACCACATGCCGATGCCGACCATGATCGGCGGCACCGCGGTGACCACGCCGCTTGCGATGCGATCCACGACCGGCATGGCGACCGGCCGCACGTGGTTAGCGGACGCGGTTGAAGGCGTCGATCCCATCTCTCTCCTTGTCTGTGCGGTGTCGGTGTCCGCGGCGAAATCCCGCGCGCGCCACCTGCGTTGCCAACGACCTGACGTCGGGCGCTGCTCGACTCACGGGCCGAGCCGCGGTGACGCGGGCGCGATCCTACCTGCTGCCGCAGACCTCCGCGTGATAGCCATCGTGTCGTCCGGATAACCGGGAAGGCGGCGCGCGTCGCGTACCAACGTATTGAGCCGACCTCTTAGAGTTCCCGCAGCGCCCCCGCGACGAATAGGAGAGCCATGGGTTTCGACCAGTACCACGAACCGCCCGAGGAGCTGCCGCCGGCGACGCGGACCTTCGCGCGGCTGTGCGCGTCGCTCACCGAGGAGGCGGAAGCGATCGGCTGGTACGAGCAGCGGATCGCGGTCGAGACCGATCCCGAGGCGCTCGCGGTCATGCGCGACGCGCAGGGAGAGGAGTTCAAGCACTTCAGCATGGACCTCGAGTTCCTCCTCCGGCGCGCGCCCGCCTGGCGCGAGATCGCCGAGGGCGTCCTGTTCCAGCCCGGCGACATCGTCGAGCACGGCGAGACGGCCGAGGCCGACACGTTCGAGAGCGATGGCGCCGATGGCGAGGCCGGATACCCGGCCGGCTCGCTTGGCATCGGGAGCCTGAAGGGAGTGCGGCGATGAACCATCTACTTCGATCACTCGCGCCGATCAGCGACTCGGGCTGGAAGGAGCTCGACGACGAGGCGCGCGAGCGTCTCGCTCCGGCCCTCGCGGCGCGAAAGCTCGTCGACTTCTCCGGTCCCCACGGGTGGGATTACTCGGCGACGAACCTCGGGCGGATCAGCCCGCTCGAGTCGGCTCCGTGCGACGGGGTCACGGGAACGCAGCGACGGGTGCTGCCGCTCGTCGAGGTAAGGGCGAGCTTCGAGCTAGCGCTGTCCGAGGTCCGCGACATCGACCGCGGCGCGGCCGACGCCGACCTCGGGCCGCTCGACAAGGCCGCCCATCAGATCGCAGTGGCCGAGAACAAGGCCGTGTTCGGCGGCTGGGACGGTGCGATGGTCGGAATCGCCGAGGCCTCACCGCTCAAGGCGATCCCGCTCGGCGACAAGCCCGACCACTATCCGCGGCCGGTGGCGGCGGCGGTCGAGCGGCTGCTCCACAACGGGATCAGCGGCCCGTACGGCCTGGCGCTCGGCGGCGAGCAGTACCAGCGAGTCGTCGAGACCGCGGAGCACGGCGGCTACCCGCTGCTCGACCATCTCCGCAAGATCCTGGAGGGACCGATCGTCTGGGCCCCGGGCGTCGGCGGCGCGGTCGTGCTCAGCCTGCGCGGCGGCGATTTCCTGTTCGAATCAGGACAGGACCTCTCGATCGGCTACGACAGCCACGACGCCGACACGGTCCGGCTCTACCTCGAGGAGAGCTTCAGCTTCCACGTAGCCACGCCGGAAGCCGCGGTGGCGCTCACGGATTAGCGCCGCTAGGTACAAGCGAGCCGAGCAGCGTCTGCACGCCCTCGGCGACGGTCAACACGAAATCCCGCCCCACGTCGGCCGCCGACTCGGTGGCCGCCGGAGGCGGAGCGGTGGCGGCGACAAAGTGCTGAGCCACGACCGGCGCGTAGGTGCTGTGCTGCCGATCCTGGTCGTTGCACGTCGCGCCGGGACGCAGAGCGTTGCTCTCTGCGACGGTCGGGGTCTGTCCCTGCGCGAAGTTGTGTAGCACGCACCAGGCGATGCGCGGGGTGCCGTAGCCATCTGATCCGAGCAACGGCGCGTTTACGTTCACCAGCCCCGAGTCCCACCCGATGTTCTGGTCGTTGAAGTCGTAGTAATACACGCGCGCGATCTGGGGGGATTCGGTCGGGAGCCGCAGATACCCCTCCGCGGCCAGTGCCTGCGCCGAGGGATTCCCGTTCATGCACGCAAGCCAAGTGCCGTCATCCTGGGGGTCGCCGTCACCGCAGGTGCTCGAGAGCGAGTCCTTACCGCGGTTCGTAAGCCACACCCCGACTTCCGTCAACCAGATCTGCGGATCGCCGGGATATATCTGATCGACCGCGGCGATCGCTCCCTGCGCGCTCGGTAGCCCCTCGGAGGCGGACGCGACCGGGTCTCCCGCGTTGAGCGCCGCGTAATCCACATCGAGATAGGGGTGAATCGCGACGACGTCCGGAGGCGCCGGATAGATGCCGGACAGAGTGCGGAAATATCCACTGAGGTAGTAACACCGCGAGGCCAGGCAGCTCGACGTGTTGTAGTTGAAGCCGCCGGCCACGAGCGTATGGCTCGCGCTCGGGTCGACCCTCTTCGCGTCGAGGTACCAGTACGCGGCGGCCTGCGCACTCCCGCCGTGCCCGTTGCCGCCAGATGGAGTGACCGCCGGACTCCCGAGCACGCACTGATCCTGGGCCGCCACCCACAAGCCGTTGCGTGCGGTGCAGTCGGGACCACCGCCGGGAATGTCGTCCGGTACATACGCCGAGTCGGGCTCGTTGAATATCTCCCACTCGGTGACGCCGGGCGCCGCCTGCTGCAAGCCGCTGAACCCGCACTCGTACTCGCTGTCGGTCGGCCAGATGTCGTCGTCAGGAGAGGTGATGCGCGCTGTGGTCAGCGCGACCAGCACGTGATCCATCCCGACCGCGCGAGCCGCCGCGGTGACCTCGTCGGCGAACAACGCGGCTTGGGTGCCGGAGCCGGACGGCGAGCGCTCGCAGGTGCCCGCCGTGAAGCTCCCCTTGCCATCGTTCACGGCATCCCACGGAACGTAGATGCGCGCGTAGCAGACTCCATTCGATGTCGTCTCCGCGCAAGACGACCCGCCGAGCAGCCCAGCGAAGTAGGGGTTGCTCTGATACGTGAACTCGGGTGGATTCCCGGTCACCGACCCGTCCAGGTTGATCCCCCAACCCACGGCCGCGCCACGCGCCGGCGCCACGAGCGCGCACACCACGACGGTCAATAGAACCATGCACGCTCGCATCTGCAACCCTGCCACGCCCGCGGACCTAACTGGGCCGACGGTAGCACAGCTCAGGGCGGTCGAACGTCGGTCGGCCCGCTCAGCGCGAGGTGAGCCAGCGTAAGGCGGTCGGGGTCAGGTTGTGATGCGCTCCGGCACCGTCGCAAGCTCGCGTGCGGCCGCGCTTCGCTGTGCGTACGGCTCGAGTCCGTCGATCGCGCGCTGCGATCGCCCAGTTGTGGTTCCAGCGAAACATAGGGCGCAGAACGGGCGTGAGCACCCGCAGGAGCTTGCGATCGGCGTGCACCTGCCAGTCGAACCGGACGTGCGTACCTTGCTGCGTCGGCGTGAGCGTCCACGTCCCGCGGCCGCGCAGGTCGCCGTCGACGTCCGCGGTCACGCGGCGCGGCGGATCGAGCTCGGTGATCACCGAGCGGGTGCGGAGGTGGTACGGGAGCCGCCCCTTGAAGTGCTGCCGCGACTCCGCCCCGACTTCGACCGACCCGGCTGACTCGACTTCCAGATAGACCGGCCGCCACCATCGCGGATACGAGCGACCGTCGGCCAGCGCCTCGAACACGGCCTCAGGCGGCGCCGCCACATCCCATTCGTCGACGAACAGGTACGGCGCATCGGGTGCGCGAGGCTCATCACGAGCCGTGCGACTGCGCGCTGCACTCGCAGCGACGGCTTCGCCGCGTGGCCGGTGTCGGCGTAGTCCAGCACGAGCTGGGCGCCCGCCACCGGGCGTGGAAAGCCCGAGCGCGTGATCTTGCCCTCGCGGCTGAGCACCGCGAGCCGCTCGAGGAACGCCTGGGTCCGGCCCGCCGGACGGACCTGTATCCGCACGCACCCCGGGCCATCCCCGACCGGAACCTGCGTATGCGGCGTCCCGGCGGGTACCTCGACCGATTGCCCAGGGTTCAACACGTGCGTCCGGCCGTTCATCACAACCTTCATCACGCCCGAGACCACCTCGAGTCGCTCGGCCTGCGCGCCGTGCACGTGGCGCTGCGACAAGAAGCCCCGCGGCCGCCCGGTCACCTCCATCTCGAGCACCTCGCCGTTGCTCTCCTTCCCGGTTCGGAGGAACCTGACCTGGAGCCCGAGCTCCTTCATCTCCAACACCTGATTCGCCATCGTCTTCCTTTCAAGGATCCTGTGGGCCCCGCCCCGCATCTGATGGGCTATTCGCTACGAGCGACGCGATGGATCACCGGCGGACAAATGTCACAGACGAGCGCGAATCCGACAACTAGCGACATATGAGCACAGCAGCGGGCGCCAAGGTGTCGATGCGCGGGGACTCGGCCGGCTTGAAGGTCGCCTCCCTCCGGCGCTCGCCCGGTTCGGCGCTCGCCGAGTTCGAGGAGATCTACCGCGGCAACGTCGACGTCGTGATGGCGTACTTCGCGCGGCGCTGCGCCGAGCCTCAGATCGTGGCCGACCTGACCTCGGAGACGTTCGTGCGCGCGGCCGGGGACCTTCGGCACCTTCGATCCGCGCAAGGGGTCGGCCCGAGCGTGGCTGTTCGGGATCGCGACCCACGTGTTCGCCTGGCATTGCGCGCAGGCGGCCAACGGACGCGATCGCGGTCGCGCGGCTGGCCGGGCGCCGGCCGCTCGAGAGTCGACGAGATCGACGAGCTGGCCGGCAAGATCGACGCCGAGCGAGCCGGCCGCGGGCTGATCGAGCGCTGCTCGCAACTGCCCGCCCTCGAGCGCGCTGCTGTCGAATTGGTCGACCTCGCCGGGTTGACGCCGAAGGAGGCCGCAACGGCACTTGGCGTCTCCCGGGTGGTGCTGCGCAAGCGGCTGTCCCGGGCGCGGACCCGGCTGAGAAAGGAGCATCAGGGCGATGAGTAAATTCGAGGACCGGCTGTGGCGTGAGATCGTGCGCAAGCACGGGGCCGATCTCGCCGAGATGACGAGGTCGGCGTCCAAGCAGGCGCCGCGGGCGCGGCCGCGCGTGCTCGCCGGCACCTCAGTCGGCCTCGCCGTGGCCGGAGTGGCGGCGGCGCTGGTGCTGAGCGCGGCGAACAGCCCGCCCGCGTTCGCGGTCAGCCGCAACGCGGACGGCATCGGTCACGGTCAGACTCCAGAAGATCGCGGCGATCCACGGCGCGAACGCGAAGCTCGCCGCGCTCGGCATCAGGGCGAGGCTCGTCGAGGTCGTCCCCGGGCTGCCAGGTCAAAACGCTTCCGCCGGCGGCGGTGCAGGCGATGAAGCTGGCGAGGAGCATGGCCGGCAAGGCCGCGCCCGCAGGTGGCGATCGCCCGGCTCGACCCGCGCAAGATTCCGCCCGGGCAAATGGCAGGTGATCCCGACGTATCGCGTCGCCGGCACGGTCCACGTCGAGACGGGCCACCTGATCCAGGGCGAGGCGCCCGTCTGCATCAGCACGGTTGCGGCGGCCCCGTGCCAGGTCCGCCCAGAGCGTGCTGCGCAGCGGTCGCCTGATCCCAACGCACCCCGGCCGAGTCCATCAGCAGGCCGCTCAGAAGGCTCTGAAGCGGTTCCTGGCGCACCATCCCGCGATCAGCAAGGACACCGGCAACAGCGGCAACAGCGGCAACTCCGGCAACTCCGGCACTTCGGGCAACACCGCCAACTCCGGCAACAGCGGCAACTCCGGCAACAGCGGCAACTCCGGCAACAGCGGCAACTCCGGCACCTCGGGCAGCAGCGGCACCGCCCCCTCAACCGCCAAACCGAGGCAGGTACCCGTCCCGGCGTGGGTCGTCGGCTGCTATGTGCGCGTTCCTCCAGGGCACCCGCCTATCACCGCTAACAGCGGCAACAGCGGCAACTCGGGCGCCAGCGGCAACAGCTGATCTCGAGCCTCCCCGCAGCCACGGGCCTGCCTCGCGCGGCCCGTGGCTGCTCGTCGTCGCGGCGGTCGCCTGGAACCTGCTGAGCCTGAGGGCGGAGACGCTCGGGGTCGCCTACCTCGACGACGGCTCGGTCCACGAGCAGATGGTCCGCTTCGCGACGGCTCAGCTCCGCGGCGGGCACCTCCCGCTCGACACCTGGTTCCCGTTCCTCGGGTCTGGGCTCGCCGCAGTTCCTGCACTACCAGAGCCTGCCGGCGATGCTCACCGGGCTCGCCGGGCTCGCCGTCGGTCCCGACGCCGCGTTCCGGTGGACGCTGTACCTGCTCCTGTCGCTGTGGCCGGTCAGCGATCTATCTGTCGGCGCGCGCCTCCTCGGTGCCGGCCGTCCGGCCGCCGGCGCCGCGGCCGCGATGTCGCCGTTCCTGTCAGCAAGACCGGGATCGGCTACGAGCAGAACGCGTACGTGTGGATCGGGTACGGCGTGTGGACGCAGCTGTGGGCGTCGTTGACGCTGCCGCTGGCGTGGGGGTTCAGCTGGCGCGCGATCCGCGACGGCCGCAGCCGGTTCGCCGCCGTCGCGCTCGTGTCGCTGACGATCGCGCTGCACTTCGAGACCGGGTACCTGGCGCTGCTGCCGCTGCTGCTCTGGCCGCTGGTCTCGGGGCAGGCCGATCGTCACGAGCGCCCGCCGGGCGGCGGTCATCGCCGGCGGTGTCGCTGCTCGCGGCCGCGTGGGTGATCGTGCCGCTGATCGACCAGCGCCCGTGGGCCGCGACCAACGAGGCGCTGCGCGGCACTCCGCTCGCCAACGGCTACGGCGCCGGCCGCGTGCTCGGCTGGCTCGCCTCGGGCCAGCTGCTCGATCACGGACGGATCCCGATCGTGACGTTGCTCGCCGCGATCGGACTCGTCGCTCGCGCTCGCCCGGTGGCGGCGCGGACCCGACCGCCCGCGCGCTCGTGGTCGCGCTCGCCGGGTGCCTGCTGCTGTCGTTCGGGCGTACCACGTTCGGATCGCTCGTCGCCGTGATCCCGGGCAGCGGCGACATCTTCTTCCGCCGGTTCATGATGGGCGTCCAGCTCGCCGCGCTGCTGCTCGCCGGGCCGCGGCGCCGCATGGTGCGCCGGCTGGGCCTGGAATGAGCTCGAGCGGCTCGCGGTCGCCGGCTCTCCCCGCAGATCCGCTCCGCCGTCGCCCCCGGCCGCGGCGGACCCGCGCATCGACGCGCCGGCGTTGGCCGGCGCGATGATCGTCGTGCTCGCGCCGGCGTGGCTTGAGCTGCAGATCGTTCGACCGCCGCAACGCCGCGCTCGATCGCCGCGCAGCGCCGCGCCGACGCGACCCAGGGCGCCGAGCTCGACCAGCTGATCGCGCTGATCGACGCGAACGGAGGCGGGCGCATCTACGCCGGCATGCCGTCGAACTGGGGGATGGACTTCACGGTCGGGGCGGTTCCCGTGTTCAAGTACCTCGAGAGCCGGGACGTCGACGAGGTCGGCTACACGCTTCGCACCGCATCACTGATGACCGGCCCCGAGGGTCACTTCGACGAGCTCGATCCCGTCCGACTACGAGCTGTTCGGGATCCGCTATCTGATCCTGCCCTCCGGCTTGGTCGCCGCCGGTCTCCGGCCCATCTCCTGGCGGTCGAGGGCCCGTACGCGCTGTGGACCACGTCGACACAGCCGGCTACGTCCACGCCGGGGTGATCGTCGGCACGACTCGCCGCGAACCGGACGGACCTCGGCGCCCGCAGCGTTCCCGTGCTGCTCTCTCGATTGGCCTCGCGTGCCGGCTACGTCGAGGTCGAGTTCGGTCACGCCCGGCCACGCGATCCCATTCCCGGCGGTGCCGGCGGGCGCCCCGGCCGGCGAGGTGACCTCAGAGAGCGACGACCTCGCGCAGGGCGAGGTCACCGCGACCGTCACCATGCGGCGGCCCGGAGTCGTCGTGCTCAGCGCCTCGTTCGACGACGGCTGGACCGCCACCGTCGACGGGCGCCGGCGACCCACGGTGATGGTTGCGCCGGCGCTCGCCGCGACCCGACGTCCCCGCGGGAACCCACACGATCGCCTTCGTGTACACGGGATACTCCGGCTACCTCGGGCTGTTCGTGCTGTCAGCGCTGACGCTGGCGGCGTTCGCCGGAGCCGGGCTGCGGCGGCGAAAGCCGGCCGGACGCTCGCTGACCTTGGTTCGCTAGCCGGTCGCTATGCCCCGCCGATTGACGCGTCCAGGCGCCAGGTCTTTCCACCGTCCTTGGACCGTTCTGAAGCGTCGCTCCGCTCGAGCCGATGCCGCTCGTCTCCCCGTCGACGAACGCCACCAGATGACCCCGCGGGTTCTTGGCGACCGCAACCGGCAGGCGAATCCATGCTGGGCGTTGGTGAACACGCGGTTGCAGAAGATCCGGTTGGCGGCGACGGGATGCGTTGCATGAACCTGCGTTCGACGAAGCCCCCAAAAAGCTCGCGTGAGCCTAATGCAGGATCAGCCTGAGCGTGATGATCAGAAGGCCGAGCACCACGCCGAACGCGATCTGCGCCACTCGTTCTCGTCCGGTTTGCTTCGCGCGCGTGGCGGCGACTATCTCGATCAGGACGACCATCGCCGCCGACGTGTAGAGCGCGGTCGTCACCGCCGTGTCCAGCGACGCTCCAACGATCCAGTCGATCAGCAGCGCCAACAGCGGAATCGCCGCACCGAACAGGATCGGTACCTGGTGGCGCATGATCCGCCCGAGCGTCGAGAAGCGGAACGGGTGACCCTCGGTAAGGCGGTCGGAGGCGAACTCCGCATACGAGTGCGCGAGCCAGTACACGATCATTGTGATCGCGACCGCGCCGATGGTCTCGGCGTACGTCTCGCTGTCGGCAGACTCAGCGGCCAGGAGTGCCCCCACGGTCATCAGCCCGTAGATCGCGGCACTCAGGTCGGAGAGCACCGGCCCCCTTCCGCAGGATCGCCCGGCCGGGGCGCTATGGCGCTGACGTGCCTGGCTTCGGGCCCTTGGCGGGGGTCGCGGCCTCGAGCCACCGGCTCAGCGCGCGGCGACCAACGAGCGTGATCTCGCCATCGGCACCGAGCCAGTCGCGAACTCGAAGCTCGCGGACGATCCCGAGCGCGTCGCTCGGTCCCGGGCCGTCGCCTCGCGCCGCGAGCGCGTCGGTGCCGGGCTCGACCATCCACCGGCCGGACTCGAGCGCCGCAAGCGCGGTGCCCTGCTCGTCGGTCGGCAGGTCGAGCGGGTGCGGCGCGGCGCTCCGAAGCGGGTCCTCGCTCCGCAACGGGCCCGCGGGCCGCGGCGCATCCTGGCTCCGCGGCGGGTCTTCGGGCGCGGGCGGCCGCCGCTGGGACGGCATCCGGATCGGAAACTCGTCCTCGTTCCAGTCCGCGTGCGAACGCAGCCAGCTTCCCGCGTTCTCCACCCATTCCCTCGCCGCGCTCGTGTCCACGCCGAACATCTGCGCGAACTCATCGACGTCGATGTTGTCTACTGCACGTTCGACGGAGCGCCCGAGCTCCCGCGCGATCGCGCGAAGCGTCTCCTCGAAGCTCTCGCCACTTGGTTCATCTTGGGACATGACCACATGATGGCATGCTCGAGAGCGGTTCAATGGGCGCATCGTGAGTTGCGACTGGCTCCTCGTCGACGGTTCGAGCATGATCTTCCGGGCGTACTACGGCGTTCCCGCCGGGGAGCCGGGGCCCGATGGCTTTCACGTGAACGCGATCCGAGGCTTCCTCGAGCGGCTCGGCCGCCTCGTCGCGCAGCGCCGGCCGCGCCGCCTCGCGGTCGCCGACGACGAGGCGTGGCGCCCGGACTGGCGGGTCGAGCTGATCCCCACCTACAAGTCCCACCGGACCGCAGAGCCCGTCCCGTCTGGGCTCGAGCCGCAGATCCCGGTGATCCGCGAGCTCCTCGAGGCGATCGGGATCGACATGATCGGGGTCGCCGACCACGAGGCCGAGGACGTGATCGCGACGTGGTGCCGCCTGGCCCCCGGCACGATCGAGATCGCGAGCGGCGACCGCGACCTGTTCGCGCTGGTCGAGGACCCGCGCGTGTGCGTCCTATATCCGGAGAAGTCGGGGCTCGCGGTGATCGACGAGAGCGAGGTGACCCGCCGCTACGAGATCCCGGGACGGCGCTACATGGACTACGCGATCCTCCGCGGCGACCCCTCGGACGGGCTCCCCGGTCTGCGGGGAGTCGGCGCGGTCACCGCGGCCGGGATGATCCGCCGCCACGGCGACATCGCCGGCGTGCTGCGCGAGCGCGAGCTCCGCGACGCCGACCGCGAGTACCTCGAGAACGCGGTGAAGGTCGTGCCGCCGGTCGACGACCTGCCGATAGGGCTTCCCGCCGGGCGGCGCGAGTCGTACCCCGCAGACAAACCGAGAATGGACGCAATCGCAGCAAGGTACGACGTTCACAACGCGTGCATGCGGTTCGTCGGCGCGAGCCGAAGCCTGGCGTCAACCGGATGAGTGCGGCGCCACCGTCAGCACCAGCCGCGACGGCCGGGCCGCATCGTGGTACACGCACGTTGCGGGCGATCACGCCCTCGCGTCGCCTCGGTCTCGTCGCCTCCGGTGCCGAGGTTGACCGCGAACTTGGGGTGCGCCGACGAGGCGACCTCGAGCCGGACCCGGTGGCCGGGCAGGAAGCGCTGAGCGGTGTCCCACATCTCGACCTCGACCTCGTAGACACGCTCCCGGCTCGACCGGCAGCGCCCGGTCGTGGCCGGCGCGGTAGCGGAGCCTGACAACGCCGTCGCACAGTCGCTGCGCGAAGCCGTTCGGGTGCACGTCGAGCAGCTTCGCGCGACGTCGGTGTCGGCCGCCGAGGTCGACACGTGCGCGACGAGCCGGACCGGTCCGATCACGTCGAGCGGCTCGGTCAGTGGCTCGCCCGTGTACACGAGCACGTCGCCGCGGGTCTCGATCGCCGGCGTAGTCGTCGGGGCCGCCGATCTGCGCCGACGACGCGCCCGTGATGAACGGGACCGGCCGGTCGGGATCGTGCAGCCACTCGTCGGCCGGAGAGCCGCGCGGCGGGCGGGGCCTCGACCAGCCGCCCGTCGCCGAAGCGGGACGTGGCGTGGCCGTCGCTGTCGAGGTACAGGCTGCGCTCGACGCGCCCGGGGGCGGCCACGAGGACAGATCGAGCCACTCGGTTGGCGCCCATCAGGAACGCGCCGACCGGCGCGACCGGCTCCGCCGGCGGCCGGCCGCGCACCATCTCGTCGAGGAACGCCGTTCATGATCGCGTCGAGATCGACGACCGCCTCGTGGCCGAAGTCGATCTCGCCGAGCGTGCGCGTCGGCGTTCACCCGGTGGCCCCACGGTCCCATCAGCAAGCGCTGGCCGGACCGGCCTGCGGCGGTCATCGCCGCGAAGTTCGCGGGCGTGCCGATCTCCTCGTCGTCGTACCAGCCCGAGATGTGCAGCACCGGCACGTCGACCTCGCCGATTCGGTGCTGGTAGCGCAACGGCTCCCACCAGGCGTCGAGCGTCTGGTGGCGGCATTCCTCGCGCCACAGCGCGGAGCGAAAGCCGGCGGCCTCGTCGAGGTCGACGAGCGGACGGTGGCCGTAGACCTCCATCCAGTCGACCGCTCCGGTGTACTGCATGCCACGTCCGTCGGTCATCCGATACCAGTGGACGTGCATCGGCCCCGGCACCCCGGTCGGGTTCTCGACGAACGGGTCGGCCGGGGTCACGATCACGATCATCGCCCGTCAGCGCCGGCGGCCGGTGGAGCGCCGTCAGCCACTGGATCCGGCCGGCGTAGCTCCCGCCCCAGGTGGCGACCGCGCCGTCGCACCAGTCCTGCGCGGCCGCCCATGCGATCACGTCGACCCCGTCGAGGCCGTCGTTGCGGTACGGGGTCGAACGCTCCCTCCGAGTCACCCCGTCCCCGCACGTCGACCCACACCGCCACGTACCCCGCGTTGGCGAACGCGTCGGCTCGCTCGGTGGCCCGGTCGCCGCCACGCCCATACGGCGTGCGCATCACGACGGCCGGCGCCGGCAACTCGCGGCGGCAGTACGAGGTCGGCGGCGAGCGTGATCCCGTCGCGCAGCGGGATCCGGACATTGAACCGGCGGGTGAGCGATGGTTGGGCGGAAGGCGGCACGAGCGGCAACGCTAGCGCGGGGTTAGCCGCCGCCGTCCGCCCACCCGCGCCGGCGGTGGCGAGGCGCTTGCGAGGCGCCGCCTTGAACGGCGCCCGCGAGGACCGCGCCGCCTGGCAACCCCCAAACAACTGCGGTCGCACCAGCCCGCGCCCACGGCCACAGACCTGCACAGCTCGACACGCCGCACCCGAACCGCCGGCCTTTCCTATTAGAACGCGTGGTTGAGCGCCGCGATCACGCTGACATCGTCCGCCTCGCCCAGATACGCGGCGTGCTTACAGGCGCCGTTAATCGAGGACTCGACGCCCGCGGCACCGAGACCACCGCTGACCGAGGAGCCGTGCTCGGTGACGTAGAGGCGGGCGTAGGCAGCCTGCTGCGTCTGCGTCGCCGATTGCCAGGCCGAGCACGTGGACGAGTCGGTGAGCGCTCCCGCCTTCGCGTTCGGGAGGGCCGCCGCAGCCATCACGCCGATCAGGACGAGCACGGCGGCGACGGCGGCGGCTGCCGCGGCCTTGTGGCGAAGGATGATCGCCTTGAGGCTGGGCGCCTCCGGATTCATCGATCCTCAGGATGCCACCGTTAGCCGCAGCCGGTGATGCCGCCGTCGAGCGGGATCACCGCGCCGGTCAGGTACGAACCCGCCCGGGATGCCAGGAACACGGTCAGGCCGGCCGCGTCATCGGGCCGCCCGATGCGCCCGAGCGGGACGATCCGCGCGACCTCCGCGCGCTTCTCGGGCGTGTCGAGCGCGAACGCCATCATCTTGCTCTCGAACGGTCCGGGCGCGATCGCGTTCACCGTGATGTGCTCGGACGCCAGCCTCCGAGCGAGATGGCGCGTGAGCATGTGCACCGCTGCTTTGCTGGCGCTGTAGCTGTAGTTCTCGACGAGCGGCACGCGGATCCCGTCGATCGAGCCGATGTTGATCACGCGCGCTGGGTCATCGGCGCTCGCCGCCGGGCGAAGCGCCGGGAGCAGCCCGACCGTCAGGTGAAAGGTGCCCTCGAGGTTGGTGTGGATCACGCGGTCCCAGCCGGCCGCCGGGAACTCCTCGAGCGGTGCCCCCCACGTGGCGCCTGAGTTGTTGACGAGGATATGGAGGGCATCGACGCGCGCGCGGACCTCGTCCGAGAGAGCGCGAGCCCCTTCGGGGGCCGACAGGTCGGCCACGATTGCGTCGCACTCCCCCACGCCTCGGAGCTCGGCCACCGCCGCCTCCAGGTTCTCGACCTTGCGCGACGCGATCATCACGCGCGCGCCGGCCTCCACCAGACCCCGGGCGATCATCAGCCCGATCCCGCGCCCGCCGCCGGTCACGAGCGCGGTCTTGCCGCTCACGTCGAACAGGTTCACGCGCGCATCCTATGCCCGCGGCGATCGGCTAAAGAACACGTGCTCGGATGACAATGATCCTGAGAGTTCGGGGAGACGGACGGTTTTTCCCTAGCATGCTCACCGAGCATCACGAGGCAGCGGGGCTCGACACGATGAACTTCCATCTCGCGTTCGGCAACATCAGCAACCAGAATGTGGCCCGATGCGCCGAGCTGTTCGCCGCCGAAGTAATGCCCGCGTTCGCCGAGGTCGGAGTCCGCTGATGAGCATCGTCAAGATCAACGCGATCACCGTCCCCCGCGAGCGCTTCGAGGAGTTCGAGCGGCGGTTCGCCGCCCGCGCGGGCCGCGTCGCCGGCGCGCCGGGCTTCGAGGGCTTCGAGCTGTTGCGTCCGAACGACGACCGCGAGGTGTGTCTCGTGATCACCCGCTGGCGCTCGGAGGCCGACTTCCATACCTGGGCTTCGAGCCCGGATTTCGCGGCCGGCCACTCGCAGCATCGTCAGCAGGGACCGGTTGGAACCGCAAGTGAGCTGTGGTCATTCGACGTGCTAGAGCGGGAGTCTCCGGCGACTGACTCCGGTCGGGCATGATACGCACGCCCCGCTTGGCCATCCAACCCCTGAGGAGAGGGAGCAACTAGATGAAGACCCAGGCTGCCGTCCTGACCGAGCGCAACGCACCGTGGCAGATCATGGAGCTCGAGGTGCGAGACCCGAAGGAGAGCGAGGTCCTGATCCGCTATGAGGCGGCCGGTCTCTGCCACTCCGACATGCACCTGGTCACCGGGGACCTGCCGGCCGAATTGCCATTCATCGGCGGTCACGAGGGTGCCGGCGTCATCGAGGCGGTCGGTCCCGGGGTCGCCCGCGTTGCCAAGGGCGATCACGTCGTCTGCTCCTTCATTCCCGCCTGCGGGCACTGCCGCTGGTGCTCAACGGGCCGACAGAGCCTCTGTGATCTTGGCGCCACGATCCTCGACGGGTGGCTGCCGGACGGCACCTTCGGGTCGACGCTCAACGGCGAGGGCATCGGCGCAATGTGCATGCTCGGGACGTTTTCGCAGTACGCGACGATCAGCGAGTACTCAGTGGTCAAGATCGACGACGACCTGCCGCTCGAGGTGGCGGTACTGGTCGGTTGCGGCGTGCCGACCGGCTGGGGCTCGGCCGTCAACGCCGGCAACACCCAGATCGGCGACACCGTGATCATCTTCGGCATCGGCGGAATCGGCGCGAACGCGGTCCAAGGAGCTTCGCTCGCCGGAGCGGCGCGGATCATCGCGGTCGACCCGATCGCCAGCAAGGGCGAGTTCGCCATGGAGATGGGTGCCACGCACGCTGTGCAGACCGCCGAGGAGGGAATCGAGCTCGCCCAGCAGAATCCCGCGGGCGGAGCCGAGGTCGCGATCGTCACCGTCGACGTCGTCAACGAGCAGGTCGTGCAGGCCGCGGCAGCGGCACTTTGCAAGAACGGCACGCTCGTCATAACCGGCGTGTCGAATCCCGAGGCTCTCACCGTGCAGCTCTCGGGTGCCGACCTCCTGCTCAACCGCAAGCACGTCGTCGGCACGCTGTTCGGCGACTGCAACCCGACCTACGACATCAAGAAGATGCTGCAGCTGTACCGCGCCGGCAAGCTCAAGCTCGACGAGCTGGTCACCAAGCAATACAAGTTGTCGGAGATCAACGACGGCTACGCGGACCTCGAGGCCGGCAAGAACATCCGGGGGGTTATCGTCCACGAGCATTGAGGCGGCGTGACTTCGTTCGCTCCAGACGTCGACGCGATCGTGGTCGGCCTTCGCCGCGAGGCGGAGATTCTCACGGTCGCGCTCGAACAGGGATGCCACACCGTGCTCGAGGGGCCGCCGGGTACGGGCAAATCGACGCTCCTGCGGAGCATCGCCGGCGCGAGGGGCCGCGGCGTCCAGTTCGTCGAGGGCAACGCCGAGCTGACGCCGGCGCGGTTGATTGGCTCTCACGACCCCGCGCTCGTCCTCGACGGCGGCTACACCGCGGAGGCGTGGACCGACGGCCCGCTCGTAACCGCGATGCGAGCGGGAGAGTTGCTGTACCTGGAGGAGCTCAACCGCATCCCCGAGGAGACCCTGAACGTCCTGATCACGGCGATGGCCGAGCGCGAAGTCGTCGTGCCGCGGCTCGGGAGGATCGCGGCGGCCGATGGGTTCGTCTTGGTTGCGGCGATGAACCCGTTCGACGCGGTCGGCACCGCCCGTGTCAGCCAGTCGATCGCCGATCGCATGTGCCGGATCGCGATCGGCTACCTGGACGAGCAGCACGAGCGCGAGGTGGTCGAACGCCAGACCGGCGTGCAGGGCCGGCTCGTCGCGGTCGCGGTCGCGATCGCCCGCGCCAGCCGCTGTCATGCGGCGGTGCGGATCGGCACGTCGGTCCGGGGCGCGATCGACATGGTCCGCCTCGCGAGCGGCCTTGCGGCCGTGCGCGCTCAAGCGCAGGACGAGCGCGGGGTGCTGCTCGATTCCGCGATCGCCGCGATGTCGGGGCGGGTCAGGGTCCACGAAGATCAGAGCCGCACCTCCGAGGAGGTGATCACCGAGCTGCTCGATGCCGCCCTCGCCACCGTGGACGGCGATCGGGCATCCTTACCGCCTCCTCCCGGTAGACCGCCCGACCGCGGCCCCCCGGGCCCGGTCGGTGCCCAGGAGACGCGCTCCCGAATCGCGGAGGCGGCCAGGCAGACGCTCAGTCGCGAGCAGCTCGCGGCTCAGCATCGCGACTTCGCGGCCGTGTCGCCCAGGGTCGGGCGGATCGACCGTGATGCGCTCGGCGGCGCGATCGGTCGGGACGCCGACGCCGCGGTGGCGTTGCTCGCGGACATGGCGGTCGCAACTGACCCGGCCATGCGCGCGGACGCGCGGCAGCTCGCCGGCCGGCTGCTGCCGCCGCTCGGGCGCGTCGGGACGCCGCGCCGGCGGGGGACCCGGCGGCTGGTCGCCCGGTCGGGCGTGATCGACGGCGACCTCGACGTCGAGCGCACGCTCGAGCGCACCAACGGACTACGCCCGCGCGAGGCCGGGGCGCTCGTGTCCCGTCAGTTCGCAGCCTCGCCCCGAGCCGTCTGCCTCCTCGTCGACCGCAGCGGCTCGATGTCCGGGCACGCGGTCGCGCTCGCCGCCGTGGCGGCGGCGGCGATCGTCCAGGCGGCGTCCGACCGTCTGCGGTGCGGCGTGATCGCGTTCGCTGCGGACGCGATGATCCTGCGCGATCCCCGGGACGAGGTCCCGTCGGAGCGCGTCGTCGACGACCTGCTCTCCCTCCGGGGCCATGGAAGGACTGACCTCTCCCGCGCGCTCGCCGCGGCCGCCGCCCAGCTCGAGCACGTGCCGCCCGGAGGTCGCACCGCGATCCTGATGTCCGACTGCCTCCACACGAAGGGCGCCGATCCACTCGGTCCCGCCGCGGTGTTGGATGGGCTGCACGTGCTCGGCACGAGCGCCGAGCCCGAGTCAGTCGCGGCGGGCAGGTCGCTGGCCCGACTCGGTCATGGTCGCTGGCTACCCGCGACCACGCTCTACGAGCTCGCGCGCAACCTCCAGGCCGTTCTGCCCTGACCTCAAGGTTCGTAGGACCCGGGCACCCAGGCGCGAGTGCTCACGCTGAGTGCGTTCCAGGCGTTGATCGTGACGATCAGGCTGATCAGCGCGGCCACCTCATCCTCGGTGAAGTGAGCAGCGACCGCGTCGTACGCCTCGGTCGGGACGTGGTCGCCGGCGAGCAGCGTGACCGACTCCGTGAACGCCAGCGCTGCGCGCTCGCGCTCGGTGAAGAACGGCGTCTCGCTCCACGCGGTCAGCGCGTACAGGCGCTGCTCGCTCTCGCCAATCGCGCGGGCGTCCTTCGTGTGCATGTCGATGCAGTAGGCGCAGCCGTTGAGCTGCGAGGCGCGGATCCGTACGAGCTCGCGCAGGGGCGGGTCGAACTCGACCTTGTCGAGCTGCTTGGTGGCTGCGTGGTCGAGGTGGGCCATCGCCCGGGCGAAGTCGGCCGCGTGAGCGTCGAAGTCGAGGCGCACCGGGATTTCGTGGTGTTGCTGTGCGGTTGTCATAGGTCGCACCCTAGGCGACATGCGGCCCGGAATTAAGATCCAATCTCATCGTGAAAACATGGGCCATTTCGGGCGTCGACCTACACCTCGATCTCCGCGGGACGCGGGTCCGGGCCGCACTCGAGTCCGCGCTCCGCGAAGCGGTCTCGACCGGCCGGCTCCGGCCGGGAACCCGGTTGCCGTCCTCGCGCACGCTCGCCGCCGACCTCGGGGTCGCGCGCAACACGGTCGCCGAGGCCTACGGCCAGCTGGTCGCGGAGGGTTGGCTCACGGCGGTCCAGGGTTCCGGCACACGCGTCGCCCGAGGATCCGACGCGCTCGAGCCGGCCGCGCCGGCCCGCGCAAGCCCCGGTCGCCAGATCCGGTACGACCTCCGCCCCGGCTCGCCCGACGTATCCGCGTTCCCGCGATCGGCGTGGCTCACCGCCGCCCGCCGTGCGCTCGCCACCACCGCTCCGCACGCGCTCGACTACGCCGACCCGCGCGGTCTTCCCGAGCTGCGAACCGCGCTCGCCGAGTACGTGGCACGCGCGCGTGGGGTGCGCGCGACGCCCGAGCGTGTGGTCGTGTGCTCGGGCTTCACACAGGGATTCCGGCTGCTGTGCGAGGTGCTCTCGGCCCGCGGCGCGAGCACGATCGCGGTCGAGCGCTACGTGAAACCGCTGACGAGCGAGTCCGCGGAGGTATGCGGACTGTGCATCGCGACGATCGACGTCGACGGCGAAGGGGCTGCCGTCGAGCAGCTGGGGTCCGCCGACGCCGCACTGCTCACGCCGGCGCACCAGTTCCCGACCGGCGCGCCGCTCGCCGCGCCGCGCCGGGCGGCCGCGGTGCAATGGGCGCTCGGCACCGGCGGGCTGATCATCGAGGACGACTACGACGGCGAGTTCCGCTACGACCGCCACCCGCTCGGCGCGCTCCAGGCGCTCGCCCCTCAACAGGTGGTTTACGGCGGGACCGCGAGCAAGGGGCTGGCTCCGGGGCTGAGGCTCGGTTGGCTCGTGCTACCGGCACACCTGGTCGAGCAGGTCGCCGCGGCCAAGGCGATCGCGGACGCCGGCACCAGCGCAATCGACCAGCTCACGCTGGCGGAGTTCATCGCCTCCGGCGCGTACGACCGGCATGTTCGCCGCGCCCGTCTGACCTACCGGCGCCGGCGGGACAGGCTCGTGGCCGCGCTTGGACGACAGGCGCCCGAGGTCCGGATCTCCGGGATCGCCGCCGGCCTGCACGCGCTCGTCGAGCTCCCCGCGCCGGTGCGCGAGCAGGACATCGTCGCCCGTGCCGCCGAGCGAGGACTGGCGCTTCAGGGGCTGGGCGCCTACGCGCATGGTTCGCACACGCACGCTCCGGCGCTCGTGGTCGGCTACGCGAAGCCGCCACAGCACGCGTTCACCGCCGCCGTGGCTCGGCTGGCGGCGGTGTTGCGGGAGGCGACGCAATGAGCGCGCCGGGCCGGAGCTCCGAGGCTCGCCGTTCGCGGTCGCGCACCGGCGCCGGCACCGGCATGCATCAGTCGGCGACCCCCAACGCCCAGCCGCCGTCGATCACGATCTCCTGTCCGGTGATGTACTCGGACGCCGGCGAGGCGAGGAACAGCGCGAGCGCCTTGATGTCGTCCGGGAAGCCGACGCGGTGCATCGGGATGTCCTTCGCGAGCGCCGCCTGCACCTCGGGGTTGTGAGCGTGGCCGCCGCCGATGTTCGTGACGAAGAACCCCGGCGCGATCGCGTTGACGGTGATGCCGTACGCGGCGAGCTCGAGCGCGATCGTGTGCATGAAGTGCCGCGCACCGGCCTTCGCCGCCATGTAGGCGGAGCCGATCGCGGGCTCGATCTTCGGTGCCGCGAGCGACGTCGTCACGATGATCCGCCCGAACCGGCGGGGACGCATGTGGCGAGCCGCCGCGCGCGCCGTGGCGAAGATCCCGTTCAGGTTGATGTCGATCACGCGGTTCCAGCGCTCGTCGGTGTAGCGCTCGAGCGCGCCCTCCTCCACTCGCGGCCGCGACGCCGCCGGCCCAGGCGCCGACGAAGCCGACGCCCGGATCGATGCCGGCGTTCGCGAACGCGACGTCGAGGCGGCCGTAGTGCTCCGCCGCCTCGTCGATCGCGCGATCGAGGGCGGCGTGGTCGGTCACGTCCGCGACCGCGCCCCGCACGTCGAGTCCGTCGCCCTGCAGGCGCGACGCCTGCGCGGCGACCGCGCTCGCCGTCGACGTCGATCAGCGTGACCCGCGCGCCGTGCGCCGCGAGCACCTCGCCGTAGGCGAGCCCGAGCCCGCTGGCACCGCCGGTGACGATCACGCCGAACCCGGCCACGTCGAATCGCGAGGAAACGTTCACGTCTCAGCTCCTGGTCTCGTTTGGGGCGGCGAGCCTATCGCGCGGCCGGCAGCAGACGCGTGAGCACCGCGACGCCGAGCAGCAGCGCCCCGAGCTGGATGAGACTGAGCTCGAGCGCGTGTGCGTAGCCGCCGTGCAGCGCACCGAAGAAGATCACGCCCGTGATCGCCACTCCGAGCGCGGCCCCGACGTTCTGCATCGTGGTCAGCACGCCCGACGCGCCGCCCGAGTGCTGCGGATCGACGCCCGAGAGGATCGTCGTGGTCAGCGGCACGATCAGCAGCCCCATCCCCGCGCCGATCAGCACCAGCCCGGGAACGAGCCGACGATCGAGCCGCCGACGCCGACGTGCGCAACCGCGGCCAGCAGCAGGCCGTGGCCGGACGCCAGCACGAGCGCGCCGATCGCGAGCAGCTGGCGCCCGAACCGCAGCACCAGCGCCGGCGCCTGCGCCGACGTCGCGACGTAGGCCACCGCCATGATCGTGAACACGAGACCGGCGTCGAGCGCGCTCAGCCCGCGGCCCTGCTGCAGGTACAGCGCGAGCACGAGGAAGAACGACGCCTGTCCGCACCAGAACGCGAGCTGCGTGACGAGTCCCGCGGTGAACGCGCGGACGCGGAACATCGCCGGCGCGAGCAGCGGCTCGCCGCCGCGTCGAGCGAGCCGGCGCTGACGGGAGGCGAAGCCCAGCAGGAGCAGCGGAGCGCTCGCCGAGCGAGATCCAGGTCCAGGCCGGCCAGCCGTGCTGGCGGCCCTCGACCAGCGGCAGCACGACCGCGGTCAGCCCGGCCGTGAGCAGCACCGTCCCGACGAGATCGAGCCGGCCCGCTCGCGCGCTCAGAGCGCGACTCGGGCACGAACCGCGGCGCCAGCGCGAGCGCGGCGACGCCGACCGGCACGTTGATCAGGAAGCACGCCCGCCAGCCGAGGCCGGCGATGTCGGCCTGGATCAGCCCGCCGCCGATGAGCTGCCCGCAGGCCGCGGCCAGGCCGAGCACGAGCCCGTAGATGCCGAGCGCGCGCGGAAGGTCCGGGCCGGTGTAGGTCACGTTGATGATCGACAGCACGTTCGGCATCACCAGCGCCGCGCCGACGCCCTGCGCCAGGCGCGCCGCCGACGAGCACCGTCGGGCGTGCCGGCCTCGCCGCACACCGCGGACGCCAGCGTGAACAGGCCGAGGCCGATCGAGAACGTGCGCGCGGCGACCGATCCGGTCGCCGACGCCGGGCAGCGGTGATCAGGAACACCGCCGAGGTCAGGGCGAACCCGGCGACGACCCATTCGATCGCGCCGGTGCCCGCATGAAGGTCGTGCTGCATCGAGGGCAGCGCGACGTTCACGATGAAGAAGTCCAGCACGACCATGAACGTGCCGGCGAGCAGCACGGGAAGGGCCGCCCAGCGATCGGCCTCGGCCTCCGCGGTGCGCTCGCCGGGACTGCGAATGTGGATGAGTTCGATTGCGTAGTCATGCCGGTCACGGTGCCGACCGGCGTGCAGGTTGTCGATTACCCGCCAGGTAATGCCGCCTGCTCGGCGATCATGCAGAGATTCGAAACGCCGATGTGATCGTGGTCGGACTGGGAGCGATGGGCAGCGCCACCTGCTGCCAGCTCGCCGCGCGCGGCGTGTCGGTGATCGGGATCGACCAGTACGACCCGCCCCATCCCTGGGGCTCGACCCACGGGGACACGAGGATCACTCGCGTCGCGATCGGTGAAGGACGGGAGTACGTGCCGCTGGTGCGCCGATCGCACGAGTTGTGGCGCGAGATCGAGCGGGAGACCGGCGCGCGGCTGATGACGGAGTCGGGGATCGTCATCCTCGCCCACCGATCGAGCCCGTTCCTCCGGGAGACGCGGCGGCGGCGCGCGTGTACGGCATCGCGCACCACGATCTGACGAACGACGAGCTTCGCGCCGGCTTTCCGATGTTCGCGCTCGACGAGCTGACCGAGGCGTACTACGAGCCGGGAGCCGGCTACGTGCGGCCGGAGGCTGCGGTGGCGGCGCAGCTCGAGCTCGCGCGCCGGCGTGGCGCGGAGCTCAGGTTGAACGAGCGCGTCGAGGGTTGGTCGGCGTCACGTCGGGGTGTCACGGTCACGCACCGGCGCAGACACGTATGCCGCCGGGCAGTTGGTCCTCTGCGCCGGGGCATGGATCGGGGAGCTGTTCCCGCGCGGACGCGAGATCTTCGCGGTCTACCGTCAGCTCCTCTTCTGGTTCCCGATCCGCGAGGGGTACGCCGAGCTTCGCGACATGCCGGCGTTCGTCTTGGACTTCGGCGGTGACCGCCCGGGGTTCGTGCACCTCGACGGCTTCTACGGCTTCCCGGCCGTCGACGGTCCGGAAGGCGGGCGTCAAGGTGGCGACGGAGTCATACGAGCAAACGACACGGCCGGACGGCCGCCAGCACGGCCGACGCGCGCGGAGACCGATCGGATGTACACCCGGTGCATCGCGCCGCACCTGCCGTGGCTCGGCCCGGCGCCGCTGAGGACGGTCTCGTGCCTGTACACGTGCACTCGCGGGAGCCGGTTCGTGATCGACCGTCACCCCGAGCACGGGCACGTCGTGATCGTGTCCGCCTGCTCGGGTCACGGGTTCAAGCACTCGCCGGCGATCGGCGAGGCCGTCTCACAGTGGCTTATCGGGACACGACCCCGACGTCGATCTCACCCCGTTCAGCCTGCGGGCAGCGCACAGCTAGGACAGGCGTCCATGTTCCTGGAGGGGCTGAGTTGTACGCTGGAGGCGGGGTCATGGACGAAGAGGAAGACGAAGGAGCGACGGAGCGCGCCGGGGAGAACAAGGCGCTCGACCCTCTGCTGGTCGCGCCGGCCGCCATGCTCGAGGGGCTGCCGGACGCGGTCGTCGCCGCGGCGCGCGACGGCCGGATCGTGTTCGTGAACGCGCTCGCCGAGGAGCTGTTCGGCTACCCCCGGAGCGAACTGATCGGCCGGCCGGTGCAGACGCTGTGGCCCGAGCGCGTGCGCGAGCGCTACACGCGCAACATGGAGCTGTACTTCGCCACCGAGCATCCGCTGCGCTTCTCGACCGCGGCGCTGGGGCCTGCGGCGCGACGGCTCGGAGTTCATCGGCGAGATGAGCTGGGGGATCGTCGAGACCAGCGCGGGCTCGCTGCTGCTCGCGGTCGGCCGCGACATCTCCGAGCAGCGGGCCGCCGAGGCGCGGCTGCGCGCCGTCGCGGCGCTGGGCGAGCGCGCGCTCGCCGGGGCCGATCCGGCCGACCTCGCCAGCGAGGCGATCGAGCTGTTGCGGACGCTGCTGCCGATCGCCGGCGCGGAGGTGCGGCTTGCCGACGGCTCGGCGCTCGCGTCGTACGGATCGCTGCCGCAGACGGGGCGTGCGGCTGGCGATCGGCGCACGGCGACGAGCTGCTCGTCGCCCCCGAGCGCGATCTGGCCGACGAGGAGTTGAGCTTCGTGCGCGCGGTCGCGAACACGCTCGCCACCGCGCTGGCGCGGCTGCGCGACGAGGAGCGCATGCGCCACGAGGCGGTCCACGATCCGCTGACCGGGCTCGCGAACCGCACGCTGCTGCGCGACCGCCTCGAGCACGCGCTCGCGCGCTCCGAGCGCGAGCGGCGGCGCGACCGCCGTGCTGTTCGTCGACCTCGACAACTTCAAGCAGGTCAACGACGCCCACGGGCACGCGGCGGGCGACGCCGCGCTGGTCGAGCTCGGCCGGCGCCTGCAGACCGCCGTCCGCCCGGGCGACACGATCGCGCGGCTCGGCGGCGACGAATTCGTCGCGGTGTGCGAGCACGTCGACGAGGCACTCGGCGCTCGCGGTCGGCCGTCGGCTGCAGGACGCGGTCCGGCTGCCGTTCAGCGATCGCGGGCGTCGAGCACCGAGCTGTCGGCGAGCATCGGGATCGCGCTCGGGCACGGCGACGCGGACGCGCTGCTCGCGAACGCCGACGCGGCCACCTATCGCGCCAAGGCCGCCGGCCGCGGGCGCATCGAGCTGTTTCGTTAGCGCGGAGCCGAGCACGCCGACGACGAGCGCCACGGCCATCGACACGGCACGGGCCTCCGTCCTGGCGATCCCAAGACCGCGTTGCGCACGCGGCCCGATTCACACGACCGAGCGGCGCGCAAGCTCTCGGCTACGAACTGGACGGCTTCAGGGGTGGCCATTTAGACGAACAGCGACCGCCGTGCGGAGAGGCCCCGTTCTGCGGTGTCATGTAACTGAGTGAGCCGCTGGCACGGCTCGGCCTCCCGGCCGTCGAGCTCCGCTGACCGAATGGCAAACCGTGTGCGCCGCTCCGCGGAGCGGGGCACACGCGCTGCCTACAGCGGTTCCGTCGCCGCGATCACTCCGGACGCGAGCACGAGCCCGAACGCGGCGCGGGTTTCGTCGGGGCCGGCTGGGAGCAGTTGCTCGGCGGCCCCGAGGAGCTCGTCGATCCGGGCGAGCGCCGGACCCGCGACGCCCGGGTCGGGGTCGCGACACGCGGCGCGAGCCTGCGCGATGAACGGTAGGCCGCGCCGGAAGTCAGGCGGCGGGCCCGCCCCGACCGCGGCGGCAAACGCCATCAGGAGGTAGCCGTTGACGCGCAGGAGCCGGCCGCTGATCCCGCGGATCTCTGGTACGCCAGGGGCCTTCGGCGGCGCGAGCGGCCGCCGCTCGAGGATGTCGGTCATGGTCCCGCCGACGAGCGCTCGCCGCACGGAGTCGTCGAGCCCGGCGTAGGCGCAGATCCGCATGAGCGCGTGCATCGAGCCGATTGGCCGCCCGTACGGAACGTCGGACGCGAACACGATCCGCTCCGCCGGCACGCGGGCGAACAGCTCGAGCTGGTCGAACACGGAGAACGTCGAGGTGTCGTACACGACGTTGGGGTGATCGGACAGCCGTGAGACGAACATCCCTTGATCGGCGATCGCCGCGTGCGCCAGCACGAGCACCACATCGGGGTAGCGCAGCGCGAGATCGGCGAGCGGATCCATCCTCGGCATGCCGCGACCGGCGTGCACGAGGATCGGCACGCTTGCCTCCTCGGCGACCTTCCAGATCGCGTCCGCGGCGCCGTCGCCGAAACCAAACACCTGGGCCCGAGGATGGAGCTTGATCCCGCGCGCGCCTAGCGCGAGGCAGCGCTCCGCCTCGGCGACCGGACCATCCGCCGGGTCGAGCCGGCAGTAGGGATACAGCCGCCCGTCCGACTCCTGTGCCCATTGCAACACGCGATCATTCGGGATCCGGTAGCTCGGCACGCGCTCGGGATCGTGCAGCGGAAACGTGCACGCGCGCGCGGTCGGGGCGAGCTGATCGAGGAACCCGATCAGGCCGTCGGGATCGAGCGACTGCCCGTCCTCGTCGTGCCCGAGGTGCGTGTGCGCGTCGACGACGACCGCATCGGCGGGAAGGAGCGCACGCATCTCGGCGACGACAGGCTCATATGCCGCGGCGATGTTCACGCGGGCAATCCTTGCACGCGGACCCATCCGGGCGGCTCCCTCACCCGGCGCCAGTCGGGATCACAAACGTGGCGCTGGTCGCCGACCTGACGCGCCTCAGCGATCCAGGCGGTGAGCTCCGCGTCGACGTCCTCCTCGCGCGTGAGCCGCAACCGGTGCACGTAGTAGTACGGAGTGATGAAGTCGACGCGCATGAGCCGCGGGCTTTGGACCGCGCGGGTGAGCACGAAGTTCGCGACGAGATGGCGGCGCGCCGGCCGGTCGATTCCGGCGAAGCGCACGCGCGTCTGAAACGAGATCCGCGACTTCGTCACGTTCTCGGTGATCTCGCGGCGACCGCCGGCCGCGTCCAGCAGCCGCTCGTAGATCGCGAGAAGCTGTCCGGGGCGATCGCGGAAGTGATCCGCGAGCGGCACGACCGCGCACGAGTGGGGCATATTGACCGTGACGAACGTCTGCCCGCAGCTCGGACACCTCCACAGGGGTGACTCCGGCATCAGCGCCATTGTCGGCGTTCAACGCGTACGGGCGCGAGCCGGCTCCGCTGTCGGGGTATGCAGGTCGCGGGCGGGCGCGCGCCCGCGAAAGATCCAGAGCCCACCCCCCAGGTGCCCACCGTTGAAGCCCCCCGCCGGGGCCGACCTCGGTTAGGGCCTACAGCCCGGCGACCTACCGGCGTTCAGAAACCCGACCACCTCGGCGATCGCCCGCGGACTGCCGGTGAGGGTGATGTGTCCGAGCCTCGGATGCAGCGAGAGCCGGCAACCCGGGATCAGCGCCGCAGTCTCCTCGAACAGCTCGGTGTCGTAGAAGCGGTCCTTGGCGCCCGCGACGAGCAGCGTCGGGCTGCGCACCGTCGGGCAGTCGGCCAGGTCGAATCCGTCCTCGGCCTCGATCGTCGTCGCCATGTCGGCCAGCTCCGCGGCGCCGAACAGCCTCGGACCGACAGCTCCGGCGAGCGCCGCCGCGAGGTAGCGGCCCCGGCACGCCGGCACGAGCTCGGCGCCCATTACCGCGAACGCCCGGCGCGGCGCCCCCGCTCTCAGGCGAGCCGCGACCCGCCGCTGCGCGAGCCGCCCGGTGGGTCCCAGACGGCACGCGGTGCTGAGGAGGACGAGCCGGCCGACCGCGTCCTGGTGGTCGGCGGCGAGCTGCTGCGCGATGCTGCCGCCGGTGGATACGCCGAGCACGTCGACCGGACCGTCGAAGCCGGCCCGCAGCGCGTCCGCGTGCTCGTCCGCCAGCGCCCGCATCGTCATGCCCGAGGGCAGGCCCGGCCGTCGATTGAGGTAGAACACGCGCCGCCGGTCCGCCCACGGCGCCACCGCCTGCTCGTGGATGCGCCGCATCCGGCCGTCCGAGACGCCGACATCGGGCGACAGGCCGGCCAGCACGACCAGCGGAGGGCCCTCCCCGGCGACCAGACAGGGGTACGAGCCGATCGCGCTTTCGCGGACGTGCATCGCCCGACGATAGCCACGACTCTCAAACCGAAGAGGTAGACGCGAGCCCGCGGCTCGCTCATCGCCCGGCACGCGGCGATCGCCGCCGCCCAGGCTTCGGCCTGGCGGTCGCGCACCGCCCGCGCGTGCTCGGCGCGTGCTAGCGACAGGTGGCCGCGATCGGCCGGCGTGAACGTGGCCATCGCCTCGGCTCCCGGCGGAGCTGCGTTTATCCGCTCCTCCGCGTCGTCCGAGGGACGTCCGGCGTCGCGGGCAGCCGACGCGCACTCGGCCTCGATCCCCCCGAGTGCCGGTCGGGTTAGAAATAGCGCGAGTACCGATCCATCTGTTCGGGCCTCAAATCCAGGCCTTACCGTCCTCGGCACCGGGGTGACGCCGCTCACCTCGGGCGTGTGACGAGGCCGTTATGAGCGCGTAGTCTGAGCGTCGTGCGAATGCTCAGCATCGCTCCGCTGCTCGCCGTCCTACTCGCACTCGCCGGGCCGGCCACGATCGGCGCGGCCACGCCGGCGCAGGTCGTTTCTGCCCATCACGCCGCGGCGGTCACCGCCGCGGATCGGGCGCTCGGCAACCTCGCGCTACCCGCGGGCGCCACCGAGGTTTCGGCCGAGCCCAAGGGCGACGCCCATCAGCTCGGCCGGCCGATGTACCTGGTGGTGTTCGCGGCGGCGGTCGACCGGCACAGGTACTGGACGACCAACGTGTCGCCGAGCGACGTGATCGCCTCGATCGAGGCCCATCTGCCCGCCGGGACCGAGTCGGCCGGCTCCGGGTCCTCGGGAACCAGCATCTTCGCGTCCTACTCGCTCCCGAGCGTCAACCCTCCGACGCTGGGCCGCAGAGACCTCGACGTAAATGCCGTGGTGCTCGCCGGCGGGAGGACCGGCGTCCGCGCCGACGTGGCCGTGACCTACTCCGCGCCCCGCCTGCGCGCTCAGCGTGTTCCGCCGCAAGCCCGCGTGCTCGAGATCACGATCGCCAACCCGCGCGCGGCGCCACTGCGCTCGCTCACGGTCACCAATCGCTCACAGATTCGGAGGATCGCCGCGATCGTCGACGGCCTCCCGTTCGCCGCGAGCCTGCGTGGAGTCGCGATCTCGTGCCCGGCGATCATGGTCGCCCCGATCGACACATTCACGTTCCGCAGCGCACCATCCGGCCCGGCCCTCGCCACGGTCAGCGAGCCGGCAAACGATCCGGCCGGCGCAGAACCGTGCTTCACGGCCGCGTTCACGATCCGCCGGCATCACGAGCCCGGCCTGCTCGAGGGCGGGAAGCTGCTGCACCGGGCCGGCGCGATCCTCGGCGTGAAGCTGACCCGCCCCTGACGGCAGCTCCCGCGGCGGACGGATGCTTACGCCGGCGCGCTCGCGTCTGGTCCGACGGTCGACGCGTCGTGACGGATCTGGTGCATCGCCCACCCCACCGCGACCATGCCGAGCCCGTAGAGGATGAAGCAGATTCCGGCGATCAGCGCGAGGGTCGCGTAGCCGATATGAGGGCTAGAGACGATCACGACGCCGAAGATCCCGAGGACCAGCGCGACGAGGATCCGCCACAACCGCTCACCGGGGTACGCGAACGCGGCCACGAGACGGACCACGCCGGCCGCGATCAGCCAGATTCCGAGCAGCAGCGCGACCGCCTTCACGCCACCAAGCGGATGGCGTATCAGCAACACGCCCGCGATTACGCTCAATGCACCGAGGACGGCCAGGAGCCCCCGGTTTTGTGTATCCCCGGCGATCGAAGCGACGAGCGCGACGATGCCGTCGATGAGGATGAAGATCCCGACGATCACCGCGAGCGTCGACAGGCTGTTGCTCGGCTTCAGGATCACGATGACCCCGGCGACGATGCTGATCACCCCTATCAGCAGGGCGAGCCACCAGCCCCAAGTCATCTCGTGCAGCTGACGGCGCTCGAACGACGTACCTGACACGTCCACCTCCTGACGTGACGACAAGTCACCTGTTTGGTCAGGGACCTTACAAGGCCACCCGGCCAGTCACAGTCCACGGGGCTTCAGTAGTAGGGACTTCGACCGATAAGCGGACTGATGCTCCGCGCAAATGGCAGCGAGCCCTCCCTGCCCACCCGGCCCGCTCGCCCGCGCCCGCAGCGGTCGATCCGCGCGAGGCGTTGCGCCGGGGCGATCGCCACCACGAGCGCTCGCTCGAGCGCTGGATCCGCTCGACGGAGGACCTCCTCGGTAGTCCGATCCTCTACGAGGAGATCGAGGACAAGCTCACCTCGCTTCTCGGCTCAGAAGACAGTCTGCTCCTCCCGACGATCACCCACATCCACATGTCGGCGATCCCGGTGCTCGCCGTCGCCGGCACGGTGTGCCTCGACAGCCGGGCGCAGCAGACGATCTACGACGGGTGCGCGCTGGCCCAGGCGCGCGGGGCCAACGTCGTCAGGCGCTTCGCGCACGAAGACCTGAACCATCTCGAGGCGCTGTTGCGCGACTCCAGCTGGCGCCGGCCCTGGGTCATCTGCATCGACGGCGTCAACAGCATGACCGGGAACGCTCGGGACCTCGCCGGGTTCGCCGCGCTGGCCCGCGAGCACGACGTGATCCTTTACGTCGACGACGCCCACGGCTTCGGAGTGATCGGCGAGCGCTCGGAGGCCGAGCCGTGCAACTACGGAGTGCGCGGCAACGGCGATCGTCCGTCACGTCGCCGAAAGCTACGAGAACATCGTCCTGGTCGGCGGCCTCTCCAAGGCGTACTCCTCGCTGCTCGCGTTCATCGCCTGCCCGACCGCGCTCAAGCAGGTGCTCAGACCGCCGCGCCGCCGTACCTGGACTCCGGCCCCTCCCCCGTGGCCTCGCTCGCCACCGTGCTCAGCCGGCGGGTTCGGAGCCTCGACGACGCCGAGGCGAGCGGCTCGCTCGCGGGCGCGCGGGCCGTCGGCGCCGAGGCCTAGAGAGACCTTCGGGGTTCAGCTACGCCGGCGGGCCAGAAGCACGGCATCGTGGGCGGTGACCGTGTCCCCGTCAGACCTGCGAACCTCGCGCCGCGGCGCTGACTCGGCGACGATCTCCCATTCCTGCGGATCGAGGCGGGCGGCGAACTCAGAGGCCGTGCAGAACAGCTCGGGCAGGTTCGGACGCAAGCCCGGGATCTCGAGATCCAGTGGGTGATGCGTGACGACCAGCAGGATGCCGCCCGCCACCACCGACGAGGCCAGGCGGCCGAGCGCCCGCTCGCGCACCTCCGGGGGCATGTGCAGATATTGAGCGCTCACCAGGTCGAAGTCGCCGAACGACGGCTCAGCGTCCTCGGCGAACAGATCGGCCTGGCGCCACTGGATCCGGTCGGCGAGCGCGCGCCCGGCCCGATCCGCGTTACCGGCGGCACGCCCGAGGCCGACCGGCGAGACGTCCACGCCCGTGACCGTCCAGCCGCGCTCGGCCAGCCAGATCGCATCCGCTCCCTCGCCGCACCCTACGTCGAGCGCGTTGCCGGGGTCGAGGTCGGACGCATGTGCAACCAGATGCAGATTCGGACGCCCGCTCCACACGTGCTCATGCCCGCTGTAGCGCTTGTCCCAGAACTCCTGCGTGAACATCTCCTGAGCGGACATCTCGCTCATCACACTAGCGGCGGCGACCCTGAGAAGATCGCGCCATGACCAGGTTCGAAGGCTTCGGGCCGAAGGTGACCAAGTGGTTCAAGGGCCTCGAGGCAGACAACAGCAGGGAGTATTTCGCCGCGAACCGGGACTTCTTCGAAGCCTCGATCCGGGACCAGCTGGACGCGCTGCTGACCGAGCTGAGCGATGAGTTCGGCGGCGAGGTGAAGATGTTCCGCCAGAACCGCGATATCCGCTTCTCCCCCGACAAGTCGCCGTACAAGACCAACACCTACGGCGTGCTGTACGGGTCCGATATCGCTGCCGAGGGGCTGTACACGTCGATCTCGGCGCGGGGCCTAGTCGCGGGGAGCGGCTACCACGTGATGGCTCGCGACCAGCTCGATCGCTACCGCGAGGGGGTCGGGGACGGCACGTACGGCCCGGAGCTGTCGGAGCTCGTCGAGAAAGCCGAGAGGGCCGGGCTCCAGCTGTGGGGCGAGCGCCTGGCGACGGCCCCGCGCGGCTATCCGAAGGACCACGAGCGGATCGAGCTGCTACGCCGCAAGAGCCTCTCGCTCGGCGCGACGCTCAGGTCCGGTCGCGGTATCAGCCGCGCTGACGGGCTGAAATTCGTCACGGAGACCTGGCGCGCTGCGGCGCCCGTCACGGGCTGGCTCGATGCGCACGTCGGCGCGAGCACGCTGCCGAGGGACCGCGGGCGGCGTTGATCGCGCTTAGAGTGCGGACTCAATGACCGGCTCATAGAGAGAGGAGATTTGACCGTGTTCCGTGCCGAGGTGGTGGGCTCGATGCTTCGACCGTCGTATCTGAAGGAGGCACGCGCCGCGTTCGAGGCCGGCCAGATGCCGATTCAGCGGTTCAAGCGGATCGAGGATCGCGCGGTCGATCAGGTGATCGCGACGCAGGAGGCGTCGGGCGTCGAGGTCGTCACCGATGGCGAGATGCGCCGGTTCCTGTTCATGGGTCCGATCACCGAGACGGTGGCGGGAATCGAGATGGTCGAGCACGGCACATCGATGCCGTGGGCGTCGCCCGAGGGCGAGACCGAATGGGTCTCGCCCGCCGCCGTCACGTCGAAGCTCCGCAAGAAGCGCTCGATGGTCTGCGAGGAGTACAGCTACGCGCGCGCCCGCGCACGGCTGCCGTTGAAGGTGACGGTCCCGAGCCCGCTCGTTCTCTACGGCTTCTGGAACACGCGGTACTCCACGGACGCGTACTCGGACCCGTTCGAGATGTTCGCCGATGCCGCCGAGGTCGGGCGCTCCGAGATCGAGGAGCTCGTCGCGCTCGGCTGCGAGTACATCCAGGTCGACGCGCCCGAGCTCGCGACCTTGGTCGACCCGCGCGTCCGCGATTGGGCCAACGCCCAAGGCATGCCACCGGAGCGGATGCTGACTGAGGGGATCGACCTGATCAACGGCATGGTCGCGGGCGTCTCAGGCGTGCGGCTGGCCATTCATCTGTGCCGGGGCAACAACGCGGGCATGTGGATGGCGAGCGGCGGCTACGACTACATCGCGAGCGCGCTGTTCGACCGCGCCACAGGGTTCGACGCGTTCCTGCTCGAATACGACGATCCCCGCTCCGGCTCGTTCGAGCCGCTGGCGCAGGCGCCCGCGGACACGCAGGTCGTTCTCGGCCTGGTCTCGACGAAGAGCGATCGCGAGGAGACGGTGCCCGACGTCACCGCTCGGATCGAAGAGGCCGCCCGCTCCTTCCCGCGCGAGCAGCTCGGCGTCTCGACGCAGTGCGGCTTCGCCTCGGTCGCCTTTGGCAACCCGATCTCCGAAGAGACCGAGTCGCACAAGCTGCGCCTGGTCGCCGATGTGGCCGAGGCCGTGTGGGGGTAGCGCAGATGGAGCGCAACGTGCTCGGGGGCCCATTGGAGAGCTGCGGCAACGATCCGTTGACCGGCTTCTACCGCGACGGCTGCTGCCGCACGGGACCCGGCGATTTCGGAAGCCACACGATCTGCGCGGTCGTGAGCGCGGAGTTCCTCGAGTATCAACAGAGGATCGGCAACGACTTGAGCTCGCCCGCCCCCGCGTACGACTTCCCGGGCCTCGAGCCCGGCGACCGCTGGTGCGTGACCACGCACGCCTGGCTGCGCGCCCACCAGGAGGGAGTCGGAGCATTCGTCGTCCTCGCCGCGACTCACGAGCGCGCACTCGACGCCGTGCCGCTCGACGTGCTCGAGCGATACGCGGTCGACGTGCCGGCCGACCCCGGAACGATCGCCGAGTAGACCGGGTCGCTACCCTCACGCGTTTGCAGGAGTAAAGGGGCGAACGGCGTATGCCGATGGACTTCCCAGGGCGAGCTGGTCGGCGCGCCCCGATTTATCGACGAATGGACGCGATCAAGATCCGGATCAGGCCCAAGCTTTTCCGCCCGGCAGCGGTGGCCGTAACAGCAGCACTGATTGCCCTGACGGCCGGGACGGCGGTCGCGTCCGCCCGGCCGCGGTACTTCGCGGTCAGCAGCGAACTCGCCTGCCTGGCCAACCAGAACGTGAACGCGCTTCTGCACGCGAACCACGCCGACGTCGTCCGGTTGATCCTGTCGCCGCAGGACGCGCAGACGGGTGCGGGAGTCATTTGCCTGCAGGACGCATACGCCGCCGGCTTCAAGGTCTACGTCTCGCTGCAGTTCAAGAACCGCTGGACGCCGGGCGAGGTCGCCGCATTCATGCGGCAGGTGCTCCCGACGTACGCGCCGTACGTCTGGGCCGTCGGCGTCGGCAACGAACAGGATCTGTCGATGCCGAACCCCTACGGGCAGGGCACCGCGTCCCTCACCACCCACGGCCGGACAGCCGGACAGAACTACCGGGCGATCTGGAACGCGGTCGAGCCCGTCCTTGTGAGGATGGTGCCCCACGCGATCCGGGTGTACGGCGAGTTCAGCCCGTGGTCGTTCAACGCCACCCAGCAGGGCTTCATGTCGGGTCGTCCGCCCGGGGTCCAGGCGATCGCGGCCCACTGCTACAACACGAAGGCCGGCGGCCTCGTCCAGGTGCCGCAGGACGCAGCGTGGGCGGCGTCCAAGCATCTGCCCCTGTGGTGCTCGGAGATGGGGCCGGCGCTGCCGAGGCGCACGACGCCCCGGTGGATGGTGCCGCAGTCGTGGGCGTCCTGGAACGCGCTCGTCGCGAAGATCGTCAAGAAGAGCCCGAACCTTCAGATGTCGGGCTACTACTACGACCCGGCGCTCTAGCAAGGATCGCGCGCCGTCCTAGGCCTCCGGCTCTGGCGGCTTCTCGTGCCGCCGGAACCCGAGGAAGTGCTCGGCCCGCTCGAGCTCGTGCTCCGCGCGCTGGGCCTCGTGCTCGGCCCCAGCGAGCGGGGCGAGTGTCTGCACAAGGTCGCGCATCGTCTCGTTGAGGCGCTCGACCGACTCGGTCAACGGGCCGACCGAGGTCGCGAGCGTCTCGATCACCTCGACGTGGCGTTCGATCGACTTCGTCGCGTCATCGATCGCCCTGACAGCGTCGAGCGTCTCACGCTCGGTCTCTTCGAGCGGCTCGAGCGCGTCCTGGTTCAACACCCGAACGGCGGAGCGAACCGGCCTCAGCACGAAGTCGAACACCGCGCCGGGATGCTACATCCGCCAGTGGCGTGTCACATCGCACCGCCACCTGCCCTGCTCGCCGGGCAGCACCACGAACCGCGTGACGGTCGGCTGAGCTCCCTCGATGTCGCCGTACATAAGGTCGATGGTGAGCCGTCCCAGGGTGGCGATCGCCTGTTGCATCGTCGAATACAGCTCGCTGCCGGGGTCGCGCACCGCGGCCTGCCAGAACCCGACCTCGCCCGGAGCGATGTACAGATCGCGCTGCTGGTCGGCGAACGTCGCCGGGTCCGGCGCCGGATCGCCTCGCCGGTGGCGTGCCGGGCCGAGCGGATCGCGCGCGACGCTGGCGGCCGACTCGGGTTCGATGTGGTACCCGAGGAGACGTGCCACCCCCGATCCCGCGTTGCGCAGCTGGAGCGCGAGGTACACGGCTCCTTCCTCTGGGTGGACGAGCGCGTCTCCCCAGCCGGTCTCGAACACCCGCCCGTCCGCGAACAGAACCTCCTCTCTGGGGTCGTCGCGCCTGGGCGTCGTCAGCACCGGGCGCAGTCCCGCTTGCAGCGTGCGTTCGGCGACCCGCGCCGAATGGTTCGACGACCGCACGGCGGCGAACGTCGCGCCTGCGAGGACAAGCGTCCCGATCGACGTGCCCCATGCCGCCCAGTCCGTCATTCGCGGCCGGACTTCAGCCGCCGATGAGCTCCTTGAACCGGGGGTCCTCGCGGAGCGGATCGAGGTCCGTGTCGCGCAGAGGAACGGGCGGACTTCCTCGGATTGCTCGATCGCGCGCCGCAGATGCTCGATCGCCTCGGTCGTGCTGTCCCGCGAGGCTCTCGCAGCAGGCCACGTTGTAGAACAGCAGCGGGAACGTCGGATTGCCCTCGAGCAGCGCGCGCCCGCGCTCCGCCGCTTCGGCGTAGTTCCCGGCCTCGTACAGCGGCCTCAGCGGCGCGAAGATTTCCCAGCCGCCCGGGGTGTACGGCTTGCCGGGAACGCCGCCAAGGGCCACGATCGTCGTGCCGGGCTCCTGCGCAAACGCGGTCCGCTTGACGCCGGGGCGCACGACCACGAACGTTCCGTGCGGCGCGTCGACGCTCTCGCCGTCGAGCTCGAACGACGCGTGCCCGGCCAGTACCAGGTAGAGCTCCTCTTCGTCCCCGTCGGACTCGTCGTGTTCGTTGATGATCCGGTCGCCGGCATCACGGGCCGTCCATGAATTGACCCCGAAGGACGTGATGCCGAAGTGCTGTCGGACCGGACGAAACGGAGAGCGGCCGTCGTCCACCTCCTCGATCTCGCTCAAGTGCGCCACCGCGTAGCCAGTCATTCGACCCCCTTCCGGGTTCGCCTCGTCGGTGGCTGTGAGACTAGACGAGCGCGAGCGCTTCTATGCGAGCGCCTTCGCCTTGAGCGCGTCAAACTCGGCCTGCGTGATCGCGCCGCTGTCGAGCAGCTGCTTGGCCTTCTCGATCTCGCCGGCGGCGCCGCCCGATGCTCGCGGTGGCGCGGACGTAGCTGTCGAACTGCGCCTGGCTCGCCTGAGCTTCCTTCATGCGCCGCTCGGTCATCCCGTTGTGGTTGACGATCAGGTAGATGAGTACGCCGAGCCAAGGCAGGATCACGACGAAGACCGTCCACGCCGCCTTGGCCCACCCGGACAGGTCGTTGCGGCGGAACACGTCGATCAGCACGGTGATCGCGATCCAGATGAAGATCACCCACGCGAAGAAGATCAGCGTCGTCCACAGGATGTTCAGGAACGGGTAAGAGCTCGCGAAGGGGATGTCGATGGGCATGTCGGTTAGCTCCGATCTGTCGGTTTAGTTGACCGCTGTACTCCCAGCCACCAACGACGTCGCCTCCCGAGCGACGCGAACGCGAGTTTCGTCCGGGGCGGGCGTCCGGGCATCACCCTGATCGGGTGATGCCCACGTGGTTGAATCGTCGGCGTGGCGTTCGTGGATCCAAGCACGTTGCCCTCGCACTCGCCCCGGCCGGGGTGGAGCGGGCGCTTCTTCCACTCCGAGAACATGACGTTCGCGTACTACGAGATCGACGCCGGCGCCAACGTCCACCCTCACGAGCACGCCAACGAGGAGGTCTGGAACGTCGTCGAGGGCGCTCTCGAGCTGACGATCGGCGACGCAACGAAGGTGATCCGGGCGGGACAGGCCGCGATCGTGCCGGCGATGGAGCGCCACAGCGCCCGGGCGACCGAGCCCACGCGCGCGATCATCGTCGATCACCCCGTCCGCACGTCGGTGGCGGGGATCGATCTGCGCTGACGGCGGCCTCGCGCTCCGGGGCCGTGGGTCATAGCCGCCCGCTCGGCACCCCGCCGCGGGCGAACGTGGATTCAGGCACGATTGTGGGTCACGAGCGCGCACTCGAGACTCGCGGCCGCTCGAGTGTGGAGTTGTGACCCGCCCGCGGAGACGTCCGCCGGTTGGGCTCGCGCGCGACGGGCGGCCACGGCGACTTCTAGCTCTCGAACCCCATACGCTCGGCCAAGAATGCCCGCTGCTCCTCGTACAGCTCGGCGGGCAACCGGGCGAACCACCCGCACCCGTCGGGCAGCTCGCCGGCGCGCGGCGGCCCGCCGACCGGCTCGGCTCGGGAACGCGAGCCCGACCGGCGAGTCGAGACCGTTCTCGTGGTGGCTCGGGTACTCGATGTAGCCGAGCAGCTCCCCGACCTGCACCTCGAGCTCGAGCTCTTCAGCGCCACCCGCCTGACGGCATCCGCCAGCCGCCTCGCCGAACAGGACCGTCCCGCCCGGGATGTGCCATGCGCCCACATTCGGCGGGATGTTCCGTAGCGACAGCAGCACGCCCCGGTCCGGCGACACGATCACGACCTCGACGCACAGCCGCGGAACCCGGCCGTAGATCGCGTCGAACTCCGCCTTGGGTAGCCAGCCGGGAGGCCACTCGCGTTCAGCGATCGCGCATCACCTCAACCGAAGAACGCGAAGGTGCGGCACTCGATGCTGTGTCGCGGAACCGCGGTCTCGACGGTCGGATCGCGGAACGCCGAGTGGAGGACCCGCCAGGCCCGGCTGTGGTCCGAGTCGTGGAACACGAAGAACAGGATCTCGTCGCGGGTCATGTCCGGGAAGTACCACCACTCGTGGTCGGGGCTGTAACGGAACTCCGAGCCGCTCGTGATCATCTGCGACTCATCGACCGGCGGCGAACGGGTCGTCCGGGATCTGGTCGACGAAGTACAGCTGGTTGGGCAGGCCCTCGTCGTCGCGGAGGCTGCGGAAGTCGCACAGCGCGAGCGGCCAGTCCTGGGGCGGCGGGCTGAACACCCGCCAGAAGCTGGTCGCCACCGCGCGGCTGTACCCCGGACCGTCGGGGAACTGCTCGGCGTAGACACGCGGCGCGGTCATCTCGGCTCCCTCGGGGCCGTAGTCGATGTGGACGAGCGCCGCCTGCGGCTGCGATGCGTTCTCGGCCGGCGCCGCCGAGCGTCGCAGGACCCAGCCGCGGAACGCCACCTCGTCGGCACCCGTGCGCTGCTTGACGAAGTCGAGGACCTCGGGGACGTAGACCGCGTCCACCTCGGCCTTGTTCGTGAAGTCGGTGACCGCGCTGCGGTGGGGCACGATCTCGAAGCCGTGGGTGTCGGCCCTGAAGGCGTCCTGGACCGGCCTGCCGTTCCGGATCCGCACGACGTGCGACTCGTAGCTGCCGGTGTTGATGCTCGCTCCGGGTGCGGTGAACCGCCGCAGGAGCGTCGATTCCGGCGCCAGGTATTGCAACTCCCCCGGGACGCTCGTCACCTGCTCGGTCGCGCTCACCTGCATCGGTCACTGGCCTCTCCCCGTCGTCATCATTGGCCTCCGCTCGACTCTACATCCCGGAAGGACGATTCCACATGGACATCACACGCAGCGGCATCGACACGGTGAAGGGACCGGCGGACTGGTTCACCGGAGACGTCTACCTCGATGCGGTCGCCGACTCCCACGCCCCGGCACGGGTGCAGGCCAACCTCGTGCACTTCACGCCGAGCTCGCGGACCGCATGGCACAGGCATCCGCTCGGTCAGACCATCTTCGTGACCGAGGGTGTCGGGCGCTGCCAACGCCGCGGCGGGCCGATCGAGGCCATCCGTCCCGGCGACCGCGTGTTCTTCGAGCCCGACGAGGAGCACTGGCACGGCGCGGCGCCGGGGCGCTTCATGGTCCATATCGCGCTCAACGAAGCGGACGACGACCACGTCGCCGCCCACTGGGGCGAGCACGTCACCGACGACGAATACGGCGCCGCGCCGGGGTGACCGGCATGGTCACCCCGGCCGCCGCCACCGTCACTGAGTGATCGTCAGGTCGGCGATCTGCTCGCCGGCGAGCGTGAACCGGTACGTGAGGTCCGCGACGCCACCCGGAAAGTTGCCCTCGACGTGCATGCGGACGATGTGCTCCGCATCGCCGGCGGGCTCATCGCCGGCCATGGTCCGAGTGAACTCCCACTGCGAGATCAGGCTCTCCCGCCAACCGCGAATCTCCTGGCGGCCCCGATAGGTCCGGCCCTCGTCGAGGACGGTCCCATCGTCGGTGAAGCACGCGACGAGCGTGTCGAGATCGTCTTCGTCTGCGGCGCTCAGATACCGCCTGATCACGTGCGGAGTGCTGGTGGACATCGCGTTGGCTCCTTGGGTGGGATGAACGATGAGTTCACAGTACGCGTGCTAAACGCGACTGCCAATAGCTATAGAGCGCGATTAGATATCTGATCGTCTCGCTCGCGCGTGAGATATGGTGCACCGAGTGGATTTGGTCGGCGAGGCCATCAGCGCGATGCGCACCGGCGCGCCGCAGGCGGCGAGGGCCCTGCTCAAGCCGCCGTGGGGCCTGCGGTTCGTTGCGGCCGGTGGCGCCGGCGTGCAGGTGATCTTGCGCGGGACAGCGTGGCTGCTGCCGCCGGACGGCGGCGACCCGATCCGGATGGAGGCGGGCGACGTCGCGCTGATTCGCCGGCTGCGCCCGCATGGGATGGCCGACGACCCGAACACCCCGCTGTACGACGTCACGATCGACGAGCACGACCCCGCGGCGCACTGGCCGGCGGACGCGATGGACGAGGGAGTACCAGGAACCGTCCTGCTCGGCGGGAGCTACTACCTTGGCGGCGCCCGTCCCCATCCGCTGTTCGAGAGCCTGCCTGATGTCATCCACCTGCCCGCGCGGATCGGAGCGGCGGGGACGGTCCGCACGGTGGTCGAGCTGCTCGGCGCCGAGATGGACTCGGAGCGTCCCGGCGTGAGCGCCGCGGTCCCAGCGCTGCTCGACCTGCTCCTGCTCTACACGATGCGGACGTGGCTCGAGACCACGACGCAGCCGATCGGCTGGGCCCAAGCGCTCCGCGATCCCGCGGTCAGCGCGGCGCTGCGCGCGATCCAGGACCGACCGTCCGAGCCGTGGACCGTGGCCTCGCTCGCCCGGGAGGCCTCGCTGTCCCGAGCGGCGTTCGCCCGTCGCTTCACCACACTGACAGGCCAGCCACCGCTCACGTATCTGACCTGGTGGCGGATGACGATCGCAGCGCGGCTCCTACACACGAGCGACGCGTCGATTCAGACGATCTCGGGTCGCGTCGGCTACAGCTCCGAGTACGCGTTCAGCAAGGCGTTCAAGCGCGAGCTCGGTCTCGCGCCCGCCCACTATCGCCGCCAGCAGCGAACCGCGGCGGAGCGGCGGTAATCCGGAGCCCGTGAGGACGATCCCGGACGCCGCACTCGGAGCGGCGCATGCGCTGGTAAGCGCTGGCAACTTCCCCCGGATAAATTGACCGGGTTAGGCGGCGATGTCGGAGGCCGCCGGGGGTGCGGTGAACGCCGATTGAGATGGCGACCGCTTCGAGCAGGCTGGCGCCAGTCAATCGGGTGGAGGGGGTGTGGAGGTCGAGCAGCGCGTACGCGGCTTGGCGGCGGTTGATCCGGCGCTGGTCGCGGAGTCGGACGATGGCGTCGGCGAGTCGCGCTCGCTGTTGGGGGGTGTCGATTTGTTTGTGGACGTTGGTGAGCGCGTCCCAGCCACAGTCTGCGTCGTCGTGTTCGATCGCTTCGCGCAGGCGTTCGAGGTCGGGGCCGATCAGCTTGGGGAGGGTGACCAGCAGGGACAGGTCGAGCGCGGGCAGGTCCATCAGACGTTCTGAAAGATGGTCGAGCGCGCGGTCGGGTAGGCCGGCGAGATCAGGGATCGCCTGGTGTGCGAGTCCGCGACGTGAGCGCGGGCGAGCTGTCCTCAGAGGGCCCGCGTCGCTCACCGCAGCAGTGTTTGGGCGATCTTGACGTTCGTCGCAGCCGGCGACTGACGGTCACTCATAGGGCGCGTATCGGTGGTGCAGCATGAGGTCGTTGCCGTCGGGATCCGTGAAGAACGCCATGTGACACACGCCGGTGTCGAGCGTGTCACCCGTGAACGTCACGCCGTTGGCCTCCAGACGCGAACGCGCCTCGTCGACGTCATCGACGTGAAGCGCGAGATGCCCGTTCTTCTGAGGCGCGAACGGCATGCCTAGGCGTTCCGGTTCCCAGATGCCGAGACACGTCTCCCCCGCCCAGAACTCGAATTGACCGTGATCATCGGGACGCAGGCCCAGGGTCTCGCCGTAGAAGCGCCGCGAGCGCTCCCCATCCTGCGACGGGACGGCGACGAAGTCGAGCTTGGTGATCATGGGTGAACCTCCGGTCAGAAGCGTTGCCCTAACTCTCGCAGCAATCGCGGTCAGGAACGGTCCGCCGACCGGGTGACCCGCTGCCGCGCGGGGTATTGAGCCGCCTTCACCCGGTTCTGGCATGCGGTGCTGCAGAAGCGCCAGCGCCTCGTGTTCGGCGCGCTCACGCCGATCGCGAAGCGGCGCGGGTACCGGGCCACCTACCCGAGCCTGTCGCGGACGACGCTGGCACCGCGGCCGGCGCGCGTCGTGTCCAGCTGATCGTTCCGCGTCGACGACGGAAATGGGCGGAACCTGCCGGACTGGGTTCGCCAACTGATTCGTGGGCGTTGGCCCTTGACGCGCGCGGTCCGAGCCGCTAATTTGCGTACGCGTACACAAACTGGATCGAAAGGGAGGGACAGGTGTCTGAGACAGCCCCCACTCTGTACCCAACGATGCGCTACAGCGACGCCCCGGCAGCGATCGCTTTCCTCAAGGAGGCGTTCGGCTTCAGCGAACGCGAGGTGATCGCGAACGACGACGGCACGATCGCGCACGCCGAGTTGACGTACGGGTCCGGGATCCTGATGCTCGGCTCGGATCGCGACGACCCCCTGTACGGCCGGCGGGCCGGCCAAGGCTGGCTGTACGTGGCGGTCGACGATCCCGATGAACACTGCAAGCGGGCTCGCGACGGAGGCGCGGAGATCATCACCGAGCTCCACGACACCGACTACGGATCGCGCGACTACTCGGCCCGCGACCTCGAGGGGAATCAGTGGTCCTTCGGCACCTACCGGCCGGCGCCGGAGCCGGTCGGGGCGCGCGCATCCGGCGCGGCGGGCTGAGCATCGCCCCGGTCGAGCGGGCCGGATGAGCCGCGCAGCCGCGGGCGCCCGGCGAGGCTCTCGCGCGACGCCATCCTGACGGGCGCACAGACGATCATCGAACGTGACGGCATCGGCGCGCTGACCATGCGCCGCCTTGCTGACGAGCTGGGCAGCTCGCCGATGGCGCTGTACCGCCACGTCCGCGACAAGGATCAGCTGCTCGTCCTCCTGCTCGACCGGCTCGCGGCCGAGGTACCCAGACCGAGGCTCCCGCGCGAGCCTCGGGCCCGGGTGCTCAAGGCCTGCCGGGCGATGCGTGACGGTCTCGCCCAGTACCCGTGGGTAGTCGACGTGCTGGCGCAGGGCGACCTGATCGCGCCGTCGATCCTGTGGGTGATCGAGGAGATAGTCGCCGGCTTCGTCGCGTGCGGGCTGTCTGAACCGGAGGCGGCCGACGGGTACCGAGCCGTCTGGCAGTTCACGGTCGGCGATCTGATCGTGCGCCGCGGCATCGAGCACGTGATGACGCTCGGGCGGCCTCCTTACGTGCTCGAAGTCCTCACGAGCGTCGACCCGCGGCGGCATCCGACGCTCGCGGCGCTCGCGCCGTATTGGGCGAGTGCACGCGCGGGTGACAGCTACGACATCGGGCTCACGGCGCTCGTAGACGGCCTGATCGCGCGTGCGACGTCGACCTCCGCGCCTCCCGGACCTGGATAGCGCGGCATTCGGACCGGGCGCGACCGGCCGTGCCGTATCGCGCATGCACCACATGCCCGACGCGCCACGGCTCGGCCGCGGTCTCTCGATTGTCGCTTCGTGCAGGTCTCCGCGTGCCAGGACCGCGACCGCCTCAGTCCGCTAGGCCGTGCGTGTAGGCGTAGTGCACGGCCTGGGCGCGGTCGCGCGCGCCAATCTTCGCGAACACGTGGTTGATGTGGGTCTTGACCGTGGCCTCGCTCACCACCAGGGTCGTGGCGATCTCGGCGTTGGACAGGCCCCGGGCGATCAGCGACAGCACCTCCGCCTCGCGCGGGGTCAGGTCATCGGGCAGGGTCGGCGGCGGGGCGGGCCGCCGACCGGCGCCCGCGGCCTCGATCAGGCGACTCTGGACGACGGGGTCGAGCATCCCGTGGTGGTTCGCGGCAGCGTGAACCGCGCGCGAGATCTCGGCGATCCCGGCGTCCTTGGTCAGGTACCCCCGGGCGCCGGCCCGCAGCGCGTCGAGGATCGAGTCCTCGTCGGCGTGGGTGGTGAGCACGACGATCTCGATATCGGGCTGCGCCTCCCGGATCCGCCGGGTCGCCTCGACGCCGTCGAGCCGCGGCATCCGCAGATCCATCAGCACGACATCGGGCCGGTGGCGCGCCGACAGGGCGACCGCCTCCTCCCCGTCCACCGCGGCGCCAACCGCCCTGATGTCGGGCACCGCCTCGAGCAGCGTCATCAGCCCCTCGCGAACCAGCGCCTGGTCGTCGACGACGAGGACGCGTACGGGTGGGCTCACCGCGAGTGACCCACAGCGACGGCCGGCGCCTCGGGAGACGGCAGCCGGAGCTCGACCCGCCAGCCGTCGCCGGCAGCGCCCGCGCTCAGCGTGCCGCCGAGCAGCTGCGCGCGCTCGCGCATTCCCTGTAAGCCGTAGCCCCCGCCGGTGAGGGCGAGCCCATCCGGCGCCAGGGCCGGGCGTCCCACCGGAGAGTGTCGGTCTTCCACGAGCAGCACCACGTCGTCGCCTGGATTCTCGCCGGCGTGGACGGCGACCGACACGTCGGCGCCGGGAGCGTGCTTGCGCACGTTCGTGAGCGCCTCCTGGACGACGCGGAGCACGGCCTGGCCGGTCGGGCCGGTCAGGCGCGCCGAGTCTCCGTCGACCGTCAGCTCCGCGGGCGCGTCCGCGCTCGCGCGGTAGTCGGCCACGACCGCCTCGATCCTCGCCGATGCCGATACCGGATCGCCGCGCAGCGCTCCCACGGCCTGTCGGGTCTCCTCGAGCCCTTCTCGCGCGAGCCCGTGGGCCCTCCGCACACGCGCGAGGATCGTCTCGCGATCGGCGCCATGCTCGACCAGCGAACTCGTCGCCTCGAGTTGAATCGTGAGACCGGCGAGGGTGTGCGCCAGCACATCGTGGATCTCGCGCGCGATCCGGGTCGACTCCTCGAGCCGCGCCGCCCGCAGCTGCTCCTCGTGTGAGCGCTGGGTCTGCGCGAGCAGCAGCTCCGCCTGGTCCGCCCGTAGCCGCGTCTGCCGGCTGGTGGAGGCAGCGAGGGCGGTGGCGACGAACCCGAGCGTGTAGGCCAGCAGGCCGAGCGCGCTCCCGTCGTACGCGAGCACCGCGAAGCCGAGCGCCAGCACCCCCAAGGCGACGACGACGAACGTCCCCAACAGCTCCACGCGCACGCCGGCGGTCCCGACCGCAACGAACACGAACGCGCTGGCGGCGCTGTCCGGCGCGGCGCCGGCGAGGATGCCACCGGCCACCGCCAGGATGTACGTGTCGGGTGTGACGCGGTCAGAGGTCGGCCGCACGGTCCACGCGAGCCACGCCGCGACGCACGCGACGAGGCAGACGGTGACTACGAGCCCACGTCCGCTGCTGCTCGGGTGATGGCGCGAGTTCAGCACGGACACGCCGATCAGCACGAGCGCGACGAGCCTGATCACGGTGGCCAGACGGTGGTCCAACCGAGAGAGAAACATCGTCAAGGAAGGTACGGACTCACAAGGCGCCGCTTCAACTCAGGCGAGCACCGGCCGCGAACGCGGCAAGCGGGACCCGCTGTCCGCGGGCCCGCTCTCATTTGCCGATCGAGGCTCTGGCGACATGAACGTTGCGCTCAGATGAGCTTCGCAGCGACCGGGGCCATGAGCTGCTCGCGGCGAACCGCCTGCACCAGGGTGCGCCCGCACACCTCGAACACGGCCATCGCCAGTAGCGCAACGGTCCATGCCTCACCGCCGGTGATCGAGTGCGTGGAGCTGAAGTGACCGATCGTGGCGGAGCCACCGTTGTTGACCCAGATCAGGAACGCGAACCGCGAGCCCATCCCGAGCACCCAGAAGATCCCGGACAGCCAGCCGGCGCGGGCCAGCACCTCGCGGTTCGCGTCGCGCCGCATAATCACGGTCTGGCCGCTGGCAACGCCGATCGAGAGGCCGACGAGCGCCAGCACCGCGAGCAGCACCAGATCGTTGCCGGCGGTCGGAATGCCGTGAAGGTAGTTGGCGACCGCGATGCCCACGATGACCAACGGACGGACGAGCGACTTTGTAGTGAGCGTGCGCTCCTTGATCTGGAAGAGGACGAGGAGCACGAGCGCTGAGTCGATGAGGTAATCAGTAAATGTCATGGCTGCATCGTCGTCTCGGAGCGCCGTTTGCACATCGGCGCGCGGGTCGATTCGCGGGTGGAAATCGCCGCCGGTCTCAACCCACGGGTGGAGACGACGCGCTGCTCGGCAAGAATCGGAACAGCTGCTCCGTTTCGGCGTATGCTTCGGCCAGATGACGGCGACGAGGACGGCCCGCGGAACGCGGAGGGACGCCCGGCGCAATCGCGAACGGCTGATCGCGGCTGCCCACGAGCTGCTGGCTTCCGGGGGGGTCGACGTCTCCGTCCGCGACATCGCCGGCCACGCCGGCGTCGGCGTCGGCACGCTATATCGACACTTTCCCACTCGCGGCGACCTCGTCGACGCCGTGCTCGAGGACGCTTTCGAGGAGCTGATCGCATTGGCGCAGGACGCGCTGGAGGAACCCGATGCCTGGTCGGGCTTCACGCGCTTCATCGAGCACGCGCTCGACCTGAACGCCCGCAACCGCGGCCTCAAGGACGTCGTCGAGACGCACGCGCACGGACGCGAGGGCGCGGCGGCGATGCGGGACCGGCTGCGGTTGCTGATCGCACGGCTGGTCGAGCGGGCTCGCGCCGAGGGGACGCTCCGCGCTGACTTCACCCCCCAGGACATCCCGATGCTGTTCTGGAGCAGCGACCGCGTGATCGAGCTTGCCGGCAACGTGGCGCCCGATCTGTGGCGACGCCAGCTCGGCTTCGTGCTGGACGGCTTGCGGAGCGCGGCCGCAACCCCGCTCGCCGAGCCCTCCCTGACCGCGAAGCAGTTGCAACAGGTCGGCTCCAGCTAGCCGGCGTACCGAGAGGAGGAAACGTGTTCGAGCAGGAAATCAAGATCGCGAGGCCCGACGGCGAGATGACGACCTTCATCGCCCATCCGGACGGCGACGGCCCCTTCGCGGTCGCGGTTCTGTACATGGACGGCGTGGGCTACCGCGAGCAGATCAAGGTGAACGCGCGCCGCTTCGCGGCCGACGGTTACTACTGCGTGGCGCCCGACCTCTTCTATCGCTCCGGCGAGAAGCTGACGTTCGACTTCTCGCGGATGGGCGACGAGGCCTACCGCGCCCGGCTGATGAGAATCGTCGCGAGCGTCAAACCCGACGCGATGGTCGCGGACACCGAAGCGATCTTCGAGGCGATCTCGGACGACCCGGCCGCCTCGAGCGGCCCGAAGGTCAGCGTCGGGTATTGCATGGGCGCCCGCATGGCGCTGTACGCGGCCGCGGCGTTGCCGGACGAGTTCGTCGCCGCCGCGGGAATCCATCCCAGTGCGCTCGTCACCGATCAGCCGGACTCGCCGCACAACGCCCTCGGCGACGTGCGGGGAGAGGTGTACTTCGCGTTCGCCGAGAACGACCAGTCGGCGACGGCGGAGAACGTTGACCGCTTCCGAGAGGCGCTGGTCGACAATGGGGTCAGCGGCGTTGTCGAGCGACTGCCCGCGACCCACCACGGGTTCGCCATGGCCGACCTGCCCGTCTACGACGAGGGCGCGACCGAGCGGCACTTCGAGCGCACGCTCGACCTGTGGCGCCGGAACCTCTCGCAGGAACGCGTGGGCACGTGAAAGGAACGCGTGGGCATCTCACCGGGCGAGCCGGCACGTGACCGAGCCCGGCGGCACCGCGCGCCAGGACTACCAGGTGACGTTCGCGCTGCTGGCGCTCGCCGGCGTGGCGTACGCGCTACTCCAGTCACTGGTCGCACCGGCGTTGCCGGACATACAGCGCGCCCTGCACACCTCCGTCAACGGGGTCAGCTGGGTGCTGACGGCTTATCTGTTGAGCGCCTCGATCTCGACGCCCGTGATCGGCCGGCTCGGCGATATGTACGGGAAGGAGCGCCTGCTCGTCGCGGTTCTCGTGCTGCTGTGCGTCGCGACGACCGTCTCGGCGCTCGCCACCTCGCTGTCTGTGATGTTGATCGGCCGGGTCGTCCAGGGCGCGGCCGGCGGGATCTTCCCGCTCGCGTTCGGGATCATCCGGGATGAGTTCCCGCGCGAGCGGGTGGCCGGAGCCGTCGGAGTGATGTCGGCGCTGCTCGGGGTCGGTGGCGCCGCCGGCGTCGTGCTCGCCGGGCCGATCGTCCAGGGGCTCTCGATCCACTGGCTGTTCTGGGTCCCGCTGGTCGTGCTCGTGCCGGCCACGATCGCGGTGCACCTGTTCGTGCCCGAGTCGCCCGTGCGGACGCCGGGCCGCGTGAACTGGACCGGCGCCGCGCTGATGTCAGGAGGGCTCGCGGCTGTCCTCCTCGCGGTCAGTGAGGCGCCGGTGTGGCACTGGCTCTCGGCGAAGACGCTGATCGTGTTCGCGGTCGGCGTCGTGCTGCTCGTGGCATGGGTGCGGAGCGAGACGCGCAGCGACCACCCGCTCGTCGACATGCAGATGATGCGGATCCGCGGCGTCTGGACGACGAACGCGGTCGCCGCTCTGCTCGGCTTCGGAATGTATGCGTCATTCATCCTCCTGCCCGAGTACGTCGAGACGCCGGCCCGCGCGGGGTACGGCTTTGGCGCTTCGGTCAGCGGGGCGGGCTTGTTCCTGGTTCCCTCGACGATCGCGATGCTGCTCGCCGGCGCACAGACGGGAAGGCTCGAGAAGCGATTCGGCTCGAAGCCGCCGCTGCTTGCCGGCGCCGCGCTCACGTGCGCGTCGTACGTGCTGCTCGCGGCCGCCAGCACCGAGCGGTGGGAGATCTACCTCGCGGCGCTGCTGCTCGGCGCCGGCATCGGCTTTGCGTTCGCCTCGATGGTGAACCTGATCATCGAGAACGTCGGCCCGACCGAGACCGGCGTCGCAACCGGCATGAACACCGTGACCCGGACCGTCGGCGGCGCATTCGGAGGCGCCGCCGTCGCGTCGATCCTCGCCTCGACGGTTGGAGCCAGCGGATATCCGTCCGCGCACGGGTTCACGATCGCGTTCGCTGCATGCGCGCTGGCGCTTGCGCTCGGGTTCCTCGTCGGGCTCGCCATCCCGCAGCGCCGCCCCGCGGATGCCTTCGCGCCGCACGAGACCGGCGACCTGCCCGAGCGCGCTTCGAAGGTCCCCGTCGCCCTCGGGCGCGAGCCGGCGAGGCGCTAGACGTTCGGCGGGCCGTGGTTTATGCGGCGCAGCACCGGCGTCAGGCGGTGGACGTCGTCGGTGGTCTGGAGCTGCCGCTCGTCCCACCAGGTGGCGCCAGCCCAGGCCAGCGGTTCGATCACGCCTCCCGCCTTGGCGGGATCGCCGGGCGTGGCGCCGCCGAGCACGATCTCGAACGGCCTGCCGTCACCGTCCTCCCGGTGACGGCGGACGTACGCGACCAGATCGCGGACCTGGTCCACGGGCGGAACCACGCCGTGCCTGGCGTCGGTGAACAGCGGGACCGCGCCGTCCCAGCGCGCGGCCCGGCGCATCGGGCGGCGATGCGGCCAGAACCCTCCGATCCAGACCGGTGGCCGCGGCCGCTGCGCCGAAGCCGGCAGCAGCGTGACGTCGCGGATCCGGTAATGCCGGCCGTCGTGGTTCACGGCCTCGCCCGACCAGTAGCGCTCGAGCAACTCCAGCCCCTCGTCGAGGCGCTCGGCCAGGACAACCGGATCGGTTTCGTCGCCGAAGCTGCCGAACTCGTCCTCGATCGGGCCGCCGAGGCCGGCCGCGAAGATCATCCGCCCGCCACTCAGCCCGTCGAGCGTCGCGACCTGGCGGGCAAGCTGCTCGGGCCGGCGCCGGGCAACCGGAGTGACCATCGTGCCCAGCCTGAGATGCGTGGTCGCGAGCGCCGCCGCCGTCAACAGAATCCATGGATCGCCGAAAGGCTGACCGCGGCGCCCGTGCTTGCTGTGCACCACGTGATCCCAGACGAACAGCCCGTCCCAGCCGGCTTGCTCGGCCGCGATCGCGACCGTCGCCACAGCCCTCGGATCCGCGAAGTCCCCGAAGTTCGGGATGTTGATCGAGTAGCGCATACCGTTCGGTCAAACGCTACTGCCCGCCGCGTCACCTGTAGAACACGCTTGACGTTTTAACCAGATGATTCCGGCCGGTGCGTTGGCCGGCGTCGGGCGGCGTCTGCCGAGCCAGGAGCTGAGCCTGTTCCTGCTCGTACGTGACGACGCCGGCCGTCAGCACCCATTTCCGTCCCTCGCGGGGCCCGTCCTCGGGCCACTCGCCGTGCTCGTCGAAATAGTCACGGGCCCACTCCTCCTCGGCTCGGTCGTCCTCGCTGCTCAGGCTCAGGCGGAACATGAAGTTGATCAAGACGACCGACAGCCCGCCGCCGACGGCCATCGCGAAACCGTCGACGCCAAGGTTCACCGGCGAACGCAGCTCACCGAGGAGTCTCGTGTGGCGAGCCAAGCCGCGGCTTCGGCAAGAGCCGTCGCGCCGTCGCGAACGATCGCCCGGCGCGTGATCGCCCGGCGCGTCGCCGCCGAGGAGCGCACCGGGTTAACCAGGGGCGTCTGGTCACCTTCGCGGAAGCCCGCACGCGCATGCGTCCGATCGCAACCGTCCAGCCCAACTCGAGTTGACTCGAATCACTGTGTCATTCGAGCGGCAAGGTCTCGACGGAGCTGAGCCAGGTGCATCGCGCGTCCACGACGGATTCCGGGTCGGGTGCGACCGTCATCTCGTCCGGCGATTGATCGTTACTGCCCGCAATCAAAAGCCCCGGTAGGTAACCGGCTTACCACGGAGTCACCGGTCGCGCTACTGTTTGCGTCCCGATCTGGCCACTCTCCAGCGGATTACTTGACGGTAATGCGGAACACCGGATGGTCCGGCGCGATCCGGCGCAGTTCGTCGTCGGATGAATCCGGTCCGACGCCGCCGAAGAACGCCCCGACCTCGAACTTCCACTTCCTCAGGTACGCCCGCAGCAGCGGCGCCTTCTCGTCGTCGGGGAGTTCCACTGCCGTGAACGCCTCGGCGCGCCTGCCGACGCGCAGCCGTCCTTTCCCACTCGCGCGCAGGTTCTTGACCCACTGCGTGTGACCGCGCGGCGAGACCAGGTAGTCGGCGCCCTCGTAATGCAGAAGGTTCACCGGGGTCTGCCTCCACTCGCCCGATTTGCGCCCCATGACCTCCAGCACCCGCGAGCCGTACACGCTGACGCCGAGCCGCGTGAGGATCGCAACGACCCGATTGAAGACGTTGGTCGTGAACCATCCCGGACGCTGGTAGTGCTCGGCCACTATCCGGCACCGTTGAGCGGTAACCAGACGTGGAAGACGGTTCGCCCGGGTTTTGACTCGAACTCGATCGAGCCGTTTAGTCGCTCGGTCACGATCCGGCGTGCCGTGTCGAGACCGAGGCCGGTCCCCTCGCCGACGTCCTTGGTGGTGAAGAACGGGTCGAACACGTGACCGCGGATGTCTTCCGGGATCCCGGGGCCGTCGTCGATGACGTCGACTCGCGCGCAGGCCCCGTCGCGCCGCGGTGACGATCTCGATCATGCCCGTGTCGCCGAGCGCCTCGATCGCGTTCGCGAGCAGGTTCGTCCAGACCTGGTTCAGCTCCGAGCCGCGCAACGTGATCTTCGGCAGCGACCGGTCGTACTCGCGGCGCACGTCGATCGAGGTGTGCTTGAGCTTGTGGCCGAGAACGACCAGCGTCGTCTCGAGCCCCTCGTGGACGTCGGTCTCGACAAGCTCGCCGCGATCGAGAACGCGTACGCCTTGATCGCCTTGACCAGCTTGCTCATCCGTTCGGTCGACTCGGCGATCTCCGCGGCGAGACCACCCGCCGTCAGCGACGCGGCGATCCACTCCACCGCGGCGCCCGTGCCGACCCCGGCGATCTGTGCGAGTCGATCGAGCCATGCCGAGTCGATCCCGGCGGCGACGAGCGGCTCGGTCAGCCGCCACGGCTCGCGCACGTTCAGGCGCTCGAGCGACTCGAGCAGCTCATCCTCGCGTCGGCGGCATCGAGCGCCGACAGCGCGTCGCGCGCGCTCGCCCGCTCCATCGCCTCGCGCTGCATCGCCACCAGCTCCTCGGCCTGCTCGCGCTCGATCCCCGACTCGACGAACAACCCGATCGTCGAGGCCAGCACCTCGAGCGCGTCGGCCAGATCGGCGGCCGCGCGGCGCGCCGCGGTGGCCGGGTTGTTCAACTCGTGCGCGAGCCCGGCCGCCATCGTCCCGAGCGACGCGAGGCGCTCGCGATTCTGCTCGCGGGCGGCGATCCGCGTGGCCACCGGACGGACCGCGCGCATCACCCGCCGGAACACCGGCCGCTGGCTGAGCACCAGCCGGGTGAAGTCCTCGGCGGCGATCGCCGCGACGCGGACGTCGGTCACGGCGCGCATCTCGCCGACGTAGCCGGTCTCGGTGAGCACCGTGATCGCGCCCATCCAGGTGGGCGCCGTCTGGCGGGTGATCGGCTCGACCCGGCCCGCCTCGGCGACCAGACCCTGGACGACCCCGCGCAGCAACAGCATGAACTCGGCGATCTGGTCCGCCTCGGCCACGATCCCGTCCGGCGGCAGCTCGCGAATCTCGGCCGCCTCGCGCCAGCGCGCGAGCTGCTCGTCGTCGAGCTCGTCGAACAGGTCGATCGTGCGCAGCTCCTCGAGCGTGGGACGCTCGGGCTCGCTCATGCGGTCGCGAGGTACTCGTGGATCAGCGAGACCGCCATCGACCCCTCGCCGACGGCGCTCGCCACACGCTTGATCGAGCGCATACGAACGTCCCCGGCGACGAACACGCCGGGCACGCTCGTCTCGAGCGCGTAGGGGTCCCGCGAGAGCGGCCAGCCGTGATCGCGGACGTCGGGACCGGCGAGGATGAACCCCCGCTCGTCGCGCGCGACGACACCTTCGAGCCAGTCCGTCCGCGGCGAGGCGCCGATGAACACGAAGCAGGCGTCGGCCTCCTCGACGGTCTCGGTGCCGTCGACGCCGCGGATCCGCAGCGCCCGCAGATGACCGTCCGCGCCCTCGGCGGCGATCGCCTCAGATCGCGTTCGCAGCTCGATGTTCGGGATCGCCGCGATCTGCTCGATCAGGTACTGCGACATCGACCTGGCCAGCGAGTCGGCGCGTATCAGCATCGTGACCCGCCCCGCGTAGCCGCTGAAGTACACGGCGGCCTGACCGGCCGAGTTCGCGCCGCCGATCACGAAGACGTGCTGGTCGGCGCACGCGCGCGCTTCGGTGAGCGCCGCGCCGTAGTAGATCCCCGCGCCGGTCAGCTCGGCAAAGCCGGGCGCGTCGAGCTGGCGATAGGAGACACCCGAGGCGACGAGCACCGTGTTGGCACTGAGCTGGCCCCCGCCGGTCAGCTCGACGAGGCGGCCCGACCCCTCGACGCGCAGCGCGACCGCCTCCTGCACGGTGACGAGCTCGGCGCCGAGCCGCCGCGCCTGATCGGTCGCCCGCCGGGCCAGGTCTGAGCCGCTCAGGCCGGCCGGGAAGCCGAGGTAGTTCTCGATCCGACTCGACTGACCGGCCTGGCCGCCCGGCGCTTCGCGCTCGACCATCACCGTCCGCAGGCCCTCGGAGGCGCCGTACACCGCGGCGGCCAGCCCGGCCGGCCCGCCGCCGACGATCACCAGGTCGTAGTGATCCCCGATCGGCTGTGCGGAGATGCCGAGCCGCCCCGCGAGCTCGAGCATCGTCGGGCGCTCGAGGACCGACCCGTCCTCGAGCAACGCGACCGGCAGCCGATCGGCATCCACGCCGGCCACCGCGAGCAGTTCGCGCGCCTCGCTGTCGCGCTCCACGTCGAGCCAGCGCGCCGGCACGCGATTGCGGGCCAGGAAGTCGCGCACGTCGTGCGACTGCTTGGAGTAGCGATGGCCGATCACTCGGACGCCGCCGGACTCGAGCGCGGCGCCCGCCTCCCACGTCGTCAGCAGGTCCTCGACGACGGGGAACAGCTGCTCCTCGGGCGGGTCCCACGGCTTCAGCAGGTAGTAGTCGAGCGACACCTCGTTGATCGCCTGGATCGCCGCCTCCGTGTCGGCGTACGCCGTCAGCAGCACGCGCTTGGCCTCTGGCACGAACTCGCGCGCCTTGACCAGGTAGTCGGTCCCGGACAGTCCCGGCATGCGCTGGTCGGCCACGAGCAGCGCCACCTGCTCGCCCCGCGCGCGAATCTGCCTCAGCAGGTCAAGCCCTTCGGCGCCCGACCCCGCGCGCATCACCCGGTAGCGCTCCCCGAAACCACGTCTCAGGTCTCGCGCGACAGCGGCTAGCACCGCCGGCTCGTCGTCGACGGCGACGATCGCGGGACGGCGTCGCTGATCCTGACCGTCGGGCTGCTCGGCCTCGATTCCCGATGTCTCAAGCACAGGGACGATGCTAATACCTCGTCACGAATCGTCCCGTCCTGGTTGCTGGACGCGGCTCCGGGCGGTTAGGGTTGCCGGCATCGAGTACAGGAGAGGGGAAACAAGTCGGACACCCCTGGGGAACGAGGAGGGATCATGCTCAACAGCGCGCCCGTAGCAGCGGTATTGCCCAGCGACGACCTCGAGCGGTCGAAGGAGTTCTACGAGAACAAGCTCGGGCTGAAGCTGCGGCCCGGGGATGGACCGCTCGTCTTCGAAGCCGGGAACGGCACTCTGCTGCAGGTCTACTACCGCCCGGGCGGCGTCAAGCCGGAGCACACCGTGGCCGCATTCAGGGTCACCGGAATCGGGGATGTCATTCAGCAGCTCGTTGACAACGGCGTCGTGTTCGACGACTACGAGGGCATGGAGAACCACATCATGGCATCAGGTCAGTCGAGGCTCGCGTGGTTCAGGGATCCCGACGGGAACACGCTCGCACTCGACGAGTACCTGGCCTGAGGCAGCTCAAGTCAACCGGACACCACCGGGCCATCTGGCCTCACCCCGGCCTTGTTCGGCACGGCGAGCTGCATCCGCGCGCCGGGCCCGAACTGCGTCTCGATCGCCCCCACGCGCACGAATCCAACGCTGCGATAGAACGCATCCGCGTGCGGGTTTGCCGTCACCTCGATCCGAGCGATGCCCTCGCGCGCCGCGGACGTGACGAGATCGCCCACGAGTCGCCTCCATCCCTCGACGCATCCAATCGGGGTCAACGAACAGGTCCTCGAGCTCCAACACCGCCCCCTCGCGCCGGCCGGTTGCAAACCCGACGATCGCGCCGTCGGCTCCGACCGCAACTCGCGTTCTTCCCTGGACCACCCCGCTGTCGGGCAGCTCGAGCGCCTCCGGATTCGCGACGAGCGCCTCGCGGTCGCCCTCGTTTGACAGCGACGATCTCCTGAACAGGCGACGCAGCTCGGGGAGGTCCTCGACGACGGCGGTTCGGACTCGGGCGACGGTGATGCGACGACTATGACCGACGCGCGCGACAGACGCGAGCGATGGATTTCGCCGCCTTCGCGTATCTCAATACGAAACGCGACAAGGAGACTGGCATGAACAGCAGTACGACGATCACAGGCAGGTCGGTGTTGATCACCGGCGCCAACCGTGGCATCGGACGGGCCCTGGTCGACGAGGCGCTCCGCAGAGGCGCGAGCCGCGTGTACGCGGGAACGCGACAGCCGTTGGCCTACACGGACGAGCGCGTGAGGCCGCTGGCCCTCGACGTCACCGACCCAGCGCAGATCGCGACGCCGTCGAGAGCGTCGAGTACCTCGACATCCTCATCAACAACGCCGGTCTCGCGCTTCCGACGACCTCAGCGATCGAGCCCTGCTCGAACAGCATCTCGCCGTCAATCTATTTGGCACCTGGGGCGTGACCCGGGCGTTCCTGCCGTTGTTGACCAGCGCGCGAGGAGCCGTCGTCAACGTGCTATCGGTGGCGTCGTTCGCGGCGCTGCCGGTCATTCCGTCCTACTCGATCTCGAAGGCGGCCACGCTTTCGCTGTCACAGTCGTTGCGCGCGTTGCTGGCCGGGAACGGCGTCAGCGTCCACGCGGTCCTGACCGGACCCACGGACACCGACATGTCCCGGGACCTCGACGTCCCGAAGGCCTCCCCTCAGGCGGTCGGGCGCGCGATCTTCGACGGGGTGGAGCGTGGCGAAGAGGACATCTTCCCGGACCCGATGTCCCAGAGCATGGCCGAGAGCTGGCGCTCCGGCGCGGCCAAGGCGCTCGAGCGCCAGAACGCGGCGTTGGTGCCAACCGAGCAGGTCGCGGCATGACCAGCGCGCACATGACCGGAACACGTGAACAGTGGCTCGCGGCGCGCGAGGAGCTTCTGAAGCGCGAGAAGGAAGTAACCCGGATGGGCGACGAGCTCGCGCGTCTGCGGCGAGAGCTTCCGTGGGTGCCGGTCGCGAAGGAGTACACGTTCCAGACCGCCGATGGCCCGCGGACCCTGGCCGAGCTGTTCGACGGCCGCTCGCAGCTCGTGGTCTACCACTTCATGTTCGGTCCGGAGCTCGGGCGGGTGTCCGCTCTGCTCCTCGATGGCCGACAGCTTCAACGGCGTGATCCCGCACCTCGCGGCCCGCGACGTGACGATGATCGGCGTCTCACGAGCGCCGCTCGAGAAGCTGCTCGCGTACCGCGAGCGGATGGGCTGGAGCTTCAACTGGGCATCGAGCTACGACTGATTTCAACTGCGACGTCGGAGCATCGAGCCCGGAGGAGACGACGCGCGAGTGGGTCGAGCTGACCAGGCCGGCTGCCTCCGGCCGCAGCGCAGAACGCATACGCGTGCGGGACCGACGTCGTCGGCTACTTCTCGGAGGAGCCCGGCCTGACCGTGTTCGCGCGCTCGGGCGACGACGTCTACATGACCTACGCGACCACCGCGAGGGGTCTCGAGATCGTGATGGGCTATTACCGATTCTCGACCGCGTCCCGAAGGGCCGAAACGAGAGCGACGACCCGTCTGGGTGCACCGCCACGACGAGTACGAGCACCTGATCGAGTCCCCGCGCGTCGTCCATCTGGAGCTCCACACCTACGACCGCGAGGCGGCGAGTGCGTTCTACGGCGACGTGCTGCGGTGGCGGACCGAGCAGATCGACAACCGGTGGGGCACCTACCACGCGCTGCTGCTCGGCGACGGCCTCGACGGCGGCATCGTCGAGTGCGGGACGCGCCGTGCCGGGTGGCTGCCGTACGTCGACGTCGACCGGATCGAGGATGACCAACCGAGCGCCGATCTCGGCGCGTCCGTGCTGCTCGGTCCGCGCGAGGGGCCCGCGGGCTGGCGCTCGGTCGTGTCGACGCCGGCGGGTGGCGAGATCGCGTTGTGGCAGCAGAAGCGATGACGCGGAGGAGCAAACCTACGGCGAGCAGCTCGAGCCGCACCGCCGCGCGCTGCACGCCCACTGCTACCGGATGCTCGGCTCGGTCCAGGATGCCGAGGACGCGGTGCAGGAGACGCTGCTGAGCGCGTGGCGCGGGCTCGAGCGGTTCGAGGGCCGCAGCTCGCTGCGATCGTGGCTGTACACGATCGCCACGAACGTCTGCCTGCGGATGATCGAGCGGCGGCCGTCCCGCGTGCTGCCGATCGACTACGGCCCGCCGGCCGACCCGCACGCGCCGCTCGGCGCCGCCGCTGGTCGAATCGATCTGGATCGAGCCGTATCCCGACGCAGCTCGGCTCGAAGAGGGCTTCGCCGGACCCGAGGCGCGGTACGAGCAGCGAGAGGCGGTCGAGCTTGCGTTCATCGCCGCGCTCCAGCACCTCCCGGCCCGCCAGCGGGCGGTCCTGATCCTCCGCGACGTGCTCGGCTTCTCGGGCGCCGAGGTCGCAGCCGCGCTCGACACGACGCCCGCGTCGGTCTACAGCCTGCTCCAACGCGCGCACGCGAGCATCGACGACCGCCTGCCCGAGCGCAGCCAGCAGGCGACGCTGCGATCGCTCGGCGACGAGCGGCTGACGCGCGATCGTCAACCGCTACGTCGAGGCGTGGGCCCGGAGCGACGTCGACGCGATCGTCGAGCTGCTGACCGACAGCGCGACGCTCGCGATGCCGCCCGCCCACCTGGTTCCGCGGCCGCGACGCGTTGGCGATCGGCCTGCGCGCCGGACCGCTCGACGGCACGCGGCGCTGGCGGCTGGTGCCGACAACCGCCAACGGTCAGCCCGCGGTGGGCGCCTACCTGCTCGACGGCTCGGGCGCCTACCTGCCGCACCGCCTCGTCGTGCTGACGCTCTGGGGCGATCGGATCGACCAGCTGCAGGCTTTCCACGACGCCTCTGCGCCGGAGCGATCGGGCTGCCCGCTCGGGCGTGAAATCCATCCACATCCACACGAGGATATCACCGACCATGACCGCAGAACTGACACTCGAAGGCAAGAAGGCAGTCGTAATCGGCGCGAGTCGGGCCTGGGTCGCGGCATTGCGCATTCGATGAGCGCTGCGGGCGCAGGTGCCTGCGATCGGACGCGACCGAGCCGCGCTCGGGGAGCTGAGGGCCGCGATCCGTCGGTCGAGGTGCTCGTGGCCGACGCGACCGACCCGATCGTCGCGGGAACGTGATCGACTCGCACGATCCCGACGTCCTCGCGGTGGTCGCCGGCGCAAGCCCGCTGCTGCATCCGATCCACCATCACACGTGGGAAACGTTCTCGCAGAACTGGAACGTCGACGTGCGCCTCACATTCAACTGGCTACGCGAGGCGATGCTGAAGCCTCTCCGGCCGGGTAGCCGAGTGCTTCTGATGAGCAGCGGAGCCGCGCACCACGGCTCGCCGATGAGTGGTGGACGCGGGAGCCAGGCCACGATCCGTTCATGGCCGCATACGCCGACGACGAAGCCCGGCGTCAGGAACTCGGGTGCCGAGTGCTCGCAGTCCTACCGCGCCTCACGGCGGCGACCGAGCTGGGCAGCCGGCCGTCCGTGTCTACGCCGCGCGCCAGGGGTGAGCGAGGAGCAGTACCTGTCGCGGTTTCGGACGCCGAGACGCCTGAGCGCGCCGGCGCGGGCGTTCCTCGACTGGCCACCGGCGAGCTCGACGGCGTAGTCGCAGTTGCGCTGAGCGGCGACGGCCTCGCCGCGCTCGGCACGGGGTCGTGAGCGGACGTACCTAAAGGTTCTCCCCAGCACCTTTGAGCCACCCGTTAACGATTTTCGCCCCAGCGCACGCGGCGCTGTTACGGTGACGTCAATCAGGCCGCGGCGTCGGCGAAGCCGTCGCCGAAGCGCGGACAAGTTCAGAGGGGGTAGTACATGACGGGACCGGGCAATCCAGGCGTGCGACGCGCTTTGCGCGATTGGCGCTGCAATCGTCGCGGGCGTGCTGGTGGCTGCGCTGCCGCGAGCGCACTGGCGAAGCAAAAGAGCCATCACAACAAGAGCCATCACGCCAAGAGCCATCACCCAAACGGTCATCACTCAACCAGGCTGCCGGCGTTGTCGACACTGCGACAAATGACCCGACCGGCAACGCGGTCGTGACGTACACGCGCGACGCCAACGGGACGCTGACGAAGGAGCGTCGTTCTCGACCGGCGGCGTGGGAATCGCTTCGGAGCCCCCGTTCGGATCCCGATCGTGGACTCGTCGGGTCGATGCAGCCACTAAGACGGGCGGTTCCTATTCGTCGTCAACGCCGGACCGACCTCGCCAACGGGACGATCAGCGCGTTCCGGTGACGAACTCAGGGCCTCAGCTCGCTGACCATGAGTCCCGGTCAGCTCGGGCGGGTTGCTGCCGGTCAGCCTGACGACCTCGGCAACCTGCTGTATGTCGTCAACGAGGAGAGCAGCAACATCGTCGGATACCGGTTCTCCTCGAGCGGTCATCTGACCCAGATCTCCCGGCGGCTGCTCTCGACCACGTTCCCGACGACGGTGGCCGCGCAGATAGGGTTCTCGCCCGACGGCGCACGCTGGTCGGACCGACCGGGGCCTGCCCGCGCCGAACGGCGTGATCGACACGTTCCCGGTCTACTGGAACGGCACCGCCGGCCCGGCCCAGCAGTGGTCGCGCAGACGCGATCCGTTCGGCTGGCGTTGGCCGACCCCGTCACCTGCTGGTCAGCGACGCGGGCTTCGTGGCCACGCCGTCGGGCACGGCGAGCAACCCGGGCGGTCGCCGCCCCATCCAAACCGCTCGCAGTTCTTCGGTCCGTGTCGTCGTACAGCCTGTCCGGCGGAGGAAGCCTCACGTTCAAGGTAGACTTCCCGAGCGGCGGCCGCGCGGCCTGTTGGGTCGTGGTCACGCCGGACGGGCGCTACGGTTCGCGGCGAACACGTGTCGGCGCCGGCGGGTTCGCCGGCCGCATCCTCACCGGTGACGTCGGCGTCTCCGGTATTCGATCTCACGTCACGGACGGCTAACGCTGCTCGGACAGACCGACGTGCCGGCGAGCAACCCCATGCAGCCGAGCGATTCCCGGTGAAGAGGCGATCACCACCGACGGCAACTCTACCTGTACGTGCTCGATCCGATCATCGTGGAAGGTGACCACCTGCGCCGCCCCCGTTCGCCCACATGACGCCTACAGGATCGGTTCCGGCGGAGCCTGACGCTCGTGCAGGCGACCAACAACGACCTGCCTAACGGCGTCTCCGGACTGGCCTCGTCCTACTTCCCCCGGAAAAAATCGAGGGATGTGAGTCGGATTTTGGGGTGTGAGTCCGACTCGTAACGAGCGGTGTGACTCAGGTTTTCCGTCCGACCTGATGGTCATGATTTGCCTGCATATGCGAGGGTTCATGATCGATCTCGGAGGTGTCAGTGCTGACGCTGTTCGCGGATGGGGCGGAGTCGTTGTGGGACGAGCTGTTGCCGGAGGAGGTGCGGGTGCTGCCCGACGATCTGGCCCGGTTGGACGAGCTTTTGTCCGATCCGGAGCTGCTGGTGCCGGTCGCGCTGCGGTGGGAGCGGGAGCTCGCGGAGGCCAGCCGGTTCTCGGATCGGGGGCGGCCGTCGCTGGCGATGGAGACGTACGTGCGGTTGATGGTGCTCAAGCACCGGTGCGGGTGGGGGTACGAGACGTTGATGCGCGAGGTCTCAGACTCGATCCATCTGCGGCGGTTCTGCCGGCTGGGGCTCACGGAGCGGGTGCCCGACGAGTCGACCGTACGCAAGTTGACGCGCCGGCTGGGCGCGGAGGTGGTGCACCAGCTCACCCGCGAGTTGATTGGGAAGGCGCGGCGGGAGAAGCGGTTTCGTCCGCGGGCGGCGCGGATCGACTCGACCGTGGTCGAGGCCGACATTCGGTATCCGACCGACTCGGGGCTGGCGGCCGACGGGGTCAGGGCGCTGGCCCGGGAGGCGCGCAAGCTGGCGGCCAAGATCGGGGAGAAGCGGACCGCGGTCAGGGATCGCTCGCGCTCGGCCGGCCGCCGGCTGCGCGGGATCACCCGCACGATGCGCCACCGCTCCGGGCAGGCCAAGGAGGAGGTGCTCGAGCTGACCAGGCAGACCGGCGAGCTGCTCGCTCGTTCGGTCAAGGAGGCGCGGCGGCTCGCCGCCGAGGCCAGGCGCCGGGCGCGGGGGCGCGGCGCCCAGGCCAAGCTCAAGGCCGCGCGCAAGCTCGAGGAGCTCGCCGACCGCTGCGAGAAGGTCGTCGAGCAGATCACCAAGCGGGTCCAGGGCGAGAAGATCATCGACCGGCTGATCTCGCTGTGGGATCCCGACGCCCGGCCGATCCGCAAGGGCAAGCTCTCACAGCCCAACCAGTTCGGCTACGTAGATCAGCTCTGCGAGATCACCGCCAACACCAAGCCGGGCGCACGCGGGTTCATCCTCCCGCCCTCCAGCCAGATCGGCAACCCGGGCGAGGACACGCTGCTGCCGGCCACCGCGGCCGAGCTGGCGAACCTCGGGATCAAGCTGCGCGAGGTGATGGTCGACGGCGGGTTCAACCAGGCCCCGACCAACACCGCGCTCGAGGGCCTGGCCGACACGGTGCACATCACCGGCCGCCAGGAACCCGGCTCGCGGCGCACCCGCCGCCGCCGACAGCGCTACCGCACCGGCGCGGAAGGACGGGTCAGCCACCTCAAACGCGGCTACGGGCTGCGCCGCAGCCGCCTCAAAGGCGACGAAGGCCACCAGATCTGGGACGGATGGGCGGCCTTCACCTACAACGCCGACACCTACACCACCCTCCCGTAAGGGAACAACCCTCAACCGCGGGGGAACGGGCGAGGAGCCCGGCGAGAAGCAGCCGAAAGGACCAGCACCCCTCCACAACGAGGTCACCCGCGCCACCATTCCTCACCCGTCAGTACCGGCCCCGGCGTTTATCCGGGGGAAGTAGTTAGCAGCACACAGCTAGCGGTAACGGAGCCACGAGCACTGACGCTCGTGGCTCCGGGGCCTGCCGTAGATCACGTGAGCTCGAAGATGAAGTCGTACTCCTTGCCGCCGTTGCGCGAGCGCAGGGCCATCTGACCGCGATCGCTTCGGGTAGGTGCCGGTCCCGCCCGTGATCGACAATACGCTGTTGCGCGTGTCGTAGAACGGACCCTGGACCGTTATCTGCCCGCCCTTCAGGAACGTCGTCCACAGGCACTCCCAGATGCCCTGCTTGGGCGAGATCCGCGTGCAGAACCCCTCGTCGTGGCCGACTTGCTTCGTGTCGGAGGGGTCGAACACCGGGTTGTTGAACGTCAGGATGTTGCCCTTCGCGTCCGTGCCGCCGACGGTCGGGTTCTCCGTGTCGGTGATCGCGTGCTCGATCACATGAACCGTCGTCGCACCCGTGGGCGTGGGCTCGACGGCTTGGCGGAGCTCGTCGTCGCGACGATCGCTCCGACCGTCAGTGCGGCCGTCGCGGCCATGGCGACGCCAGCTGTTTTTGCGAGCCCGCAAGGGCCCTCCCTCCTCGTACGGGACTGTAGAACGGCGTCGATCCTATTCCCGCGGCGCAGGCGCTCGTCGGCCTGCCAGTCGAAGTCGGCCAGTCCCGCCGGATCGGTGATGCCAGCTTGCGTCGCGCGCGCTCGGCAAAGCCGCCGGCGTGGACGCGCACGACACGCGCGGCGTCCGGGGGCGATCAGCCGTCGCTCGCGTAGCGCCCGAGCAATTCGCCGTCGATGCGCAAGCCGAGCGCCGCTTGACCTTGGCGCGGCACTCGAGTCAGGACGACATCGTCGTAGACGATCTGCTCCGGCAGCCGTGGCGCGGCGACCCGCAGCGTCGCCGAGCATCGTGCCGTCCCCGCCCAGCCGAGATCAGATCGCACCCGGCAAGCACGAGCGCGCCGATCGCGACGAGCACTGACCGCGGTGAACGCGTTGCCCCAACGCTCGAGCCACTCGCCCCGGATCTCATAGCCGCCACGCGCGGCAGCGAAGGTCAGGCCGACGATCGTCCCGATCGTGACGGCAGCGAAGACCACAGCGACCCGACCGCAGTCGCGACCCCGCGGTGGTGGCCGCGAGGAACACCGGCAGGATCGTCAGGTCGGGCGACGCCGCGGCGCCGAACGGGACCATCACCGCCACGAGGCCGTCGAGGGGTTCCGACGCGGATGCGCGTGGCTGCGTGATCGTCGCGGTCGTGGTCCAGGTCATGGTCGTGGTCGTGGTCGTGGTCATGGTCATGGTCGTGGTCGTGATGGTGGCCGTGACCCGTCAGCTCGAGCGCGGCAAGCCCGATGTCGGTTGCGATCAGCACGCAGCCGATGATCGTGTCCTGCGCGTGCTCGACCGTCGAGCGGAACTGCAGGCCGACGACGACGATGACCGCGCCGAGCACGATCGACACGAGTACGTGCGCGAAGCCGGCAAGACCGGACAGCCGGCGATCCGCGAGAGTGGATAGCGTCGCGTCCGGCCGAGCACCGCGAGCGGGACCCAGTGGTCCGGCAGGATCGCGTGTCCGAACCCGACGCCCGCGGCCGCGGCAAGCAGCGCTGGCGCGTTCCAGTCACGCGATAAGAGCCTGCTCGGCTGGGCGGCCGGTGAGCCCGAGACGGAGATGCTCGGTGTGGGAGACCGCCTCGGCCAGCAAGGCGCGGACGTGATCGTCGTGCAGCGCATAGATCACCTTGGGGTGCGAAGGGCGCGCGGACCGACCGAGATCGCGGTCGGCGAGAGGCCGGGGTCGTACTCGAGACGCGCGAGGCGCCGGGCCTCGCCACCACGCGAGGCGCGTGCTGTGTGTATGACACGCCACACCGCACCGAACTCGGGGCGCTGGCGTACCAGGCTCCTCTGGTGTGCATGATCGGTCGAACGGCCCCGTCGCAGCGGCGTTTGGCGCTTCATGCGCACAACACGACCGCCGCGACCTGCTCGACGCGCCAACCGAGCCCGTACCGCCCGACCACGACCACGACCACGACCACGACGACAACCACACGACCACGACTACGACCACGACCACGACGACCGTCGCTCGCCCACCCCCGGGGGCCTACCGTCGGCTCGCGCCCCCGGGCCCGCTCCCGTCCGTGGATCAACTATTTAGTCTGGGCCTCAGCCGCGTCTGAGGAGCCGGCCGACGGCGGCCATCATCTCTTCGGTGCGCTCGTCCTGCTGGTCGGGCTCGGCGCCGATCACGCAAGTGTGCGCATGGCCGTCGAGCAGCCCGAGCGCGACTTTGTCGAGCGCGGCCTGCGCGGCGCTGATCTGCGTGAGGATGTCGATGCAGTAGCGGTCGTTCTCGACCATGCCCTCGATCCCTCGGATCTGGCCCTCGATCCGCTTGAGCCGCGCGCGCAATTGGTCCTTGGTGGCGGTGTAGCCCCTGGTGGGCGTCTGAGCCTGTGGCATGAGCGAAACTCTAACACAGCAAGTACCTCTACCCCCTAGGGGTACCTGGTAATGTTGTCGGCATGGGCGTTCTCGACGTTGTCTGGCACGGCCTGAAGGACTCGTTCCTGATGGCGTGGCAGGTCTGGTGGGCGCTCGTGCTCGGGTTCGCGATCTCCGCGATCGTGCAGGCGTGGGTCCCGCGCGAGCGGGTCGAGGGGCTGATGAGCGGCTCCGGACCTCGTTCCGTGGGGTGGGCGACCGGTCTGCGGGGCCGGCGTCCTCGTCCTGCTCCTACGCCGCCATCGCGATCGCGAAGTCTTTGTTCCAGAAGGGCGCGAGCGCGGCTTCGGCCTTGACGTTCCAGTTCGCGTCGACCAACCTCGTGTGGGAGCTCGGGCTGGTGCTATGGGTGCTCATCGGCTGGCAGTTCGCGCTCGCCGAGTACGCCGGTGGGCTCGTGATGGTCGTGCTGATCGCGGTGCTGCTGCGGCTGTTCGTCAGCCCTAGGCTCGAGCAGCAGGCCCGGGCGCACGCGCTGGACGCGGACACCGGCCATCAGCACCATATCGCGGGTGACCAGCTGCCCTGGCGCGCGCGCCTCACCTCGGTAGGCGCGTGGTCCGACGTCGCGCACAACTTCCGGGGAGACTGGCAGATGCTGTGGAAGGAGATCATGCTCGGGTTCCTGATCGCCGGGTTCGTCGCCCAGTTCGGCAACGGCTTCTTCGAGCATCTGTTCCTCCACAACGCGCCGGCGCCGCTGCCGACGATCGAGAACGTGATCATCGGGCCCGTCATCGCGGTGCTCAGCTTCGTCTGCTCGATCGGGAACGTCCCGCTCGCTGCGGTGCTGTGGTCGGGCGGGATCTCGTTCGCCGGGGTGCTCGCGTTCCTGTTCGCCGACCTGATCGTCCTGCCGATCCTGCTGATCTATCGCAAGTACTACGGAGGCAAGTTCACGATTCGGATCACTGCGCTGATGTTCGTGACGATGGTGATCGCCGCGCTGATCGTCGACGGCGTGTTCAGCGCGCGCGCGGTCTATCCCGACCGGGCCGCGCCCCACCCGCGCGGACATCTTCAGTCAGGTCCAGGTGAACTACAAGCTGGCGCTGAACCTGCTCGGCGCGGTGATCTTCCTCGCGATGTTCTGGCTGACCGCGCGGCGAGGCGCGACCGACCCGGTCTGCGGGATGAAGGTCGACCGGGAGACCGCGGTGACGCGGCAACTCGGCCCGGGTATCTACTACTTCTGTTCAAACGAATGCCGGGATAGGTTCGCGGCGGAGCCAGACTCCGCGCGCCGCCACGGGGGTCGCACAGAGGTCAAGCATGCCCACTGACCGCCGATCAGCGCTCAACGAAGAAGCTGACCGCGCGCACCAGCGCCTCGACCATCGGCAGGGCTGCGGGCAGACGTCGGCTCGCTGGACGCACGCACCAAACATCGCGGCCCGGCGGCACCTGCGTTAGTTCGCGCACCGTCACGCCGGGGTGCGGGCGCGCGAGGTTCAGCGATGGCAGCAGCGCGATCGCCATTGCCGGCGGCGATCAGCGGCTGCGCCATCGCGACGTCTTCGGTTGGGTAATCGAGTTTCGGCTCGAACCCGCCGTGCTCTCGGCAAAACTGTTGGAGGAGCACGGTGGCCGAGCTGCCGGGCGGTGCCGTGCACCAGCTCGCTTCGGCGAGATCGGCGACCTCGAGACGACGTTTCCGCGCGAGCCGACTGCTGGCGGGCATCGCGAGGGCGTAGGGGATCGTGTGCGAGGTGCGTGCTGATCAGCCGCGCGTCGCGATCCTCAGCCGGGTCCCCGGGTTCGAACCGGTAAACCACCGCGAGGTCGATCTCGCCGGCGCGCAATCGCCGGAGCGCGGCGGGCGGATCCAGCTGCTCGAGCTCGAGACGGACACGCGGACGGGTATCCTCGCCGACTCCGCGAACACGCGCGGCCGTTACGGCCTCGTCGACATGATCGAGGTGCCCGCCGGCGACATGCCACCGCTACACGTTCACCACGCAGAGGACGAAGGCTTTCTGCTCCTGGACGGCGAGCTCCCACTGTTCCTTCCCGGGCGCGAGATCACACTCGAGCCCGGCGAGTTCGTAGTCGCGCCACGCGGCGTGCCGCACGCGTTCCGGGTCGGCGACGCCCCGGCGCGGTTCCTCGTCGTTTCGACGCCCGGTGGCTTCGAGCAGTTCGTGCGCGACGTGGCGGAGCTCGACGAGCTCACCCCCGAAGTGCTTGCGGCGACGGCCGCGGCTCGGGACATCGAGATCCTCGCGCCCCCGGGGACCCTGCCGTAGCGCTTCGAGCGCAAGGTCTCGAGCTGCCCCCGCACCGCGTCCGCCCCAGCCCTCCGGGTCGTTCAGGAGGAAACCGATCTCCCCGCGCGCCGTAGCCGCGACGAGCTGCGCGTCTAGTAAGCCCGCGCGGGGCCACGGATCGGCTGCTCGGGCATCGCCCCGAACCGCAAGCGTGCAGGTCGCCGACGGTCCCGGGTTGCACTCCGGTACGCGACTCGCGACAGCCCAGGCCAGCGCGTCACGGGCGGCCAGCGTGCGGTGCGGGCTGGTCGGGCGCGGCGAGCAGCTGCCCGGTGAGGCCTGGCCCGTCTTTCATCGCCGCTTCCATCCCGCGCCACTGCGCCGCCGCTATGAAGAGGGTGCGCCCGTCCTCGCCACCGAGCATGCACGCGAAACAGCCTCGATCCACGGTGACCGCGTCGAGGACCTCGCCGCCCTCCCGCACCCTGACGCAGCGCTGCCCAGGGACGGTGGCAACCCAGATCGCGTCGTCGGTGTCGGCGCAGATGCCGTCGGGAGCGTGCTCGAGATCGGCCCAGACACGCCGGTCCGACAACGTCCCGTCGTCGCCGACATCGAACGCCAGGAGCTGCCCGGCGTGTGAGTCAGCCACGACCAGCGTCCGCTCATCGTCGAGCAAGGCCATCCCGTTGGGCCATGTCAGGCCGCTTGCGACGTCGCGGATCGTGCCGTCGGGTCCCACGCAGACGATGCTTCCCTCTCCCCCGTTGACATAGGCGTTACCCGCTGAGTTCACGACCAGCTCATTGAACGGCGCGGAGCTCAGGCCGGACAGATCGGCGACGAGTTCGAGCGTCGCATCCGACTCCTGCCGGAGCAGCTGACGCCGCGGACCGTCGATGACGAGCAGGCCTCCGTCCGGAAGCCAATCGATGCTGAACGGGAGCGTCTGCGGCGCAACTCGGGCCATCACCTCGCTCTCGCCGCCGGTCGTGACCGCCAGCACCTCGCCGGCCCCCCAATTGCAAAGCCAGATGTGCCCATCGCGCCACCGCGTGGATTCCGGAAAGCCCAGTCCGTCGATCACCACGTCTGTCTTGCTCATACCGTCAGCTCCTATCTCGGGTCAGCCGTCCCGGTTAACAACTGCGATTGGGTCGTGTCCTCATCGGTGTCACGCCATTGCGGGCGCCAGCGGGATTGCTTCATGCCTGTCAGTGGCCCTCGGCGGCTTCCTGTTCATGAACACGCTTTACCTGCAGGACGTGCGGGGGTTGTCGCCGGCACACGCCGGTCGCTACATGCTGCCGACGGCAACCACGCTGCTCGTGTTCGCACCGGTGGTCCAGCCACCTGGTGGGGCGCTTCGGCGCCCCGCGCCCGTCGATCTTGCCGGCGGTCTGATCGTGATGGCTGGTGGCCTGACGCTGACCGGCCTCGCCCCGGGTAGTCGCTGCCGTTTCTGCTCGGCGCCTACCGGTCTTCGGCTTGGGCTTCGCTCTGACCAGCCCGCCGAGTGCACGCGGCGGGATCGGGCACAACTTCGCGCACGCCACACGCCCAGGCTGATGGATCATCGTCGCGGTGGGGCTCGCAGTCGCGACGATCGGGATCCAGACGACCACGCGCTGGGCGCTCGGAACCGCGCCGCGGACGCAGAGCGACTCCAGGCGCCACACGCGCTCGATCAACAGCCACGAAGGCGAGCCGCCGCTGGGCGCGCTCGCACGCGTGACGACGGCAAAGCCCATCGACCGACACTCGTCAGGCCGCGTGCCTGCAGCTACGAGTTATGTCATCGCCGCTTCGACGATGGCGATGTCCTGTTCCGTCGTTCCGCCGCCGACTCCGACGCCGGCGATCACCTGGCCGTCGCTGGTGAGCGGCACACCGCCGCCGATAGCGGAGTATCTGCCGCCGGGCACGGCGAGGAGGGGATACAGGGCCGCGCCTGGTTGCACGAGCGGGACGAGGTCAGCAGTGCGCATGCCGACGAGGGCGGACGTGTAGGCTTTTCGCTCGGCGAGTGCTGAGGGCATGACGCTCCTGCTCCTGGCGTAGGCGATGACGGTCCGACTGGGGAGGTTGCGCAGGGCGCCTCCGCTCGCGCCCGGGCAACCCCCGGGTCAGGTCGCTGGTCTGGCGTCCGGCGTTGTGTCGATCCGGGAAAGCGGGAACGAGGCCACGGAGATCACGGGCTCAAGCGATCGTCCGCACGGTCCGCGAGCCCGCGGACGAGCTCGGCCGCAACGCTCTCGTGGGCCTGTTCCAGGATCTTCTCCAGGCGCTTCTCAGACACGCCGAGTCGGGCGCCGATCTCGTGCCTAATTTATGCGCGCTCCGGTGTCGGTAGTCACAGCGCCGGGCGCCGATCAGCTCGAGCTTACGAAGCTTCCTGGCGGTCAGTGCCGGTTGAGCGCACGGATAGTTCCCGTCGCGCCTATACAGGCACCAGAACAGGCACGCGAGTGTCCGCGCCGCGGCCACCGTGGCAACCTGGTCGCCGAGGCGCGGCGCCGATCCGCTGGTGGAACGCTCACAGGGCCGCTGGCCGCAGAATGACGCTGTGCGTGGCTTCGACCCGCGCCCATCGAAGGCCGTTGCGTTGGACCCACCGCACCGCGTTCGCGACCCGAGCCCCGCTCGTATGGACCTAGAGACGCTCGATCTTCGCCGACCAGGCCGCTAGACCCTCCGCGTCGAACGTCGTCTCGATCCGATCCGGACTGACAGAAGCGACGCCCCAGCCATGGCCAAATGCGAACGCCGCCCTCAACTCCTCTTCGCTGACGGGATGCGGGCCACGCCTACCGGGTCCGACGTCACTGAAACACAGCACGTACAGGGTCCCGCCGGCACGAGTAACCGACGCCAGACTCGAGACATAATCTCGGCGCTCATCCGTGTCGAACGAGTGGAACAACCCACAATCGAGCACCGTGTCAAAAGTGCGGTCCAGACGGTCCAGGTGCAGGGCATCGGCAACAGCGAAGTCAGCATCGATGCCGCGAGCCGCGGCCTTGTCCCGCGCGATCGACACTGCTGTCTCGGCGACGTCGACTCCGAGGACGTTCAGGCCAAGCGATGCGACGTGAAGGGCGTTCTCGCCGGTCCCGCATCCCGCATCGAGCACTGCGCCGGCGAATGCGCCTTCGTCCGCCAGACGCGCAATCGCCGGCTGTGGCCGTCCGATGTCCCAGGGCGCCTGGCCATCGGCGTAGGACGCGTCCCAGGGCTGACCGGCCCGTCGCTCGTGACTCGTCGGTTGGCGCCCGCGGTACGGATCGGCGGGTCCGGGCATCGTTCTCCATTCCGTGCGACTGGTGAAAGCGAACCTCATCGTCGCACGCCCGTTCGCCGAGCGAAAACCCAGCGCGTCGAGCAGAGCGGCGAGCTTGTGGTCGAGCTCGATGCCCACCTCGGCGATCTCTGGAATGCCGAAGCTCGCGAACTGCTGGCTGGGCTGGTCGACGGTAAACCATGCGTCGCCGTCCTTGCCCTCCCAGATGACAGTGTGCAGCGGCGCGTACATCATCGCCCGCGGGTCGTGGCGGAACATGCGCTCCGCGATGATGTGGTTGCCCATCAGGTAGGCCACGCAGTCGGCGCGGTCGCCCGCGAGAGCCATCACCGGGTGGAGGTCGTTGCGGAAGTAGATCAGGAAGCCGTGTGGTGCCGAGCGGTCGATGAGCGCGACCATCTCCGACCAGGGGGCTCCCCGTGCTACGAGGTCAGACACGGCGGCGAGCGGCAGGTCCGGCACCGCGTCCTCGTAGCGCGACTGGAATTCCCGCACTCCCGGGATCGGGACATTGAGACGGGGCGTGCTGTATCTGATCCTCTTCTAACATCTCGGTCGTCCACATTCGGCCGGGCGTTCACGCCGGTTCCCCCAGCGCCTGGGCCTTCGCGGCGAGCTCAGCTCGCGCGGCCTGCGCAAGATCGGCGCCGGTGTTCGCGTGGCCCGCGACTCCCCAGCCCCCCTCGGGCGATTCGGTCAGGAGGACCCACGTGCGCTCTGCCAGGGTCGGGTCGGCACCCGCGGCCGCGATGATTTCGGTCAGCTCCTTGACGACCCCCAATTGCTTGTCCCGGTCCAGCACGCCGACCGGGGTGAGGACCTGCACCCGCACGTAGTTGCTGTCTCCGGCGACGTTTGCGATCGAGTCGGCCGGGAGGTCATGGACGAACGCGGCGGTGTTGTCGCGAAACAGCGCCAGGTCCGGAACCTGCTCCCAGCGCATCACGGCCGCGGCGAGGTTCTGGGCGAGCACTTGCTTCTCAGCGAACGTTCCCTCGGCCGCGTAGACATCGATCATCGGCATGGCAGGTCGCTCCTCACCCCTGGGCTCGCGCGAGTCGCGTCCGCCGCAGCCTCGATCAGCCTCACCACCTCATCGGCGTGAGTGACCATCGCAAGGTGGCCCGATGACACCTCGACCGTGGTGGCGCCCATGCGCTTCGCGAACATGCGCTCGGCGTCGGGCGGTATCGCTTCGTCGTTGCTCGCGACCAGGTACCACGAAGGGAGTGACCTCCATGCCGCCGCGCCCATCACATCCTCGAACGTGCTCATCGACAGAGCCTGCTGGACGGCGTACAGGACCCGCGCCTTGACGGGGTCGACATCGGCGGCGAAGTGGCCGACGAAGTCCTCCTCGGGCAGCCAACCGAATCCCTGCTCGTCGACGATCAGATGCGCCAGCGACGGCGTGGGTGGACCACCACCGAGCAGGGCGCCGAGCGACTCACCCTCGTCGAGCGCGAACGCGGCGATGTAGACGAGCCCGACCGCGTTCGGCGCGTCGGTGCCGAGCGCGGTCATGATCTGCCCGCCGTAGGAGTGGCCGGCGACGACCGTCGGACCGGTTTGTCGGGCCAGGACGTGCCGCAGGCGCGCGACGTCGTCCGCGAGCGAGGTCTCGGGGAACTGTGGGGCGGTCACGTTGTAGCCCGTGGCCTGGAGGGACTCGATCACGGTACTCCAGCAAGACCCGTCGGCCCACGCGCCGTGCACGAGCACGATGTTCGGCAGTTCAGCTCATTTGGATTTCTCCGGGTGGAGGTTTGAACGCGATCGCGGATCCCGGCCGCGCTCACGCCACCAGGGCTCCCTGAAGCGAGTTCGCGAGCGTGCGGACGGCGTCGATCACGAGCGTGGGATGGGAGAGCATCGCGACGTGGCTGCTCTCGATCTCATACGTGGTGGCACCCATACGCTTCGCCGCGAAGCGCTCGAGCTCGGGATTCACGGTGTGGTCGTTCGCGGCCACGATGTACGCGCTCGGCTTCGATCTCCAGGCCACGCCGTCGACCTTTTGGGTGAACAGGTCTGCGACCGGCGCCGTGGCGGTCGCCCACACGATCTGCTTCTCCTCGTCGGACAGATCTCCGGCGAAGCAGTCGATCCCGGATGGGAGCAGCCAGACACGCCCGTCCGCGACCTCGATGTGGGAGAAGACGTCCGTGACCGGGAACTTGTCCTGCTGGCTCTGCGACGTCTCTTCCTCGTCGGGCGCGAGCGCGGCGATGTACACGAGCCCGGCGACGCGGTCATCGGTTCCCGCAGCGGTGATGAGGCTGCCGCCGTAGGAGTGCCCGACGAGGATGGCGGGGCTTGACACCCGCCCGAGCGCGCGAAGGACACAGTCGACGTCGCCCTGGTGGCTGTCGAGACCGTGCTGGCTGGCGATCACCTCGTACCCCTCCGCCCGAAGCGGCGGGATGAGCTTGCTGAAGCACGAACCGTCGGCCCAGAGACCATGAGCGAAAACGATGCTGGGTTTGGTCTGCGACGACATAGTCCTTCCTTCCTGTAGAACCGCTGCAATCAGGCGGGACCCTGACTCGCCGCCCCCGGATTCTCTTGAGTCAACCGACTGGTTCTCGGTCGCGGCTGGCGGCCGCGAGCGCGTCGCGCAATTGCGACCGCGCCGTGATCTCGAGCTTCGGGAAGATCCGGTAGAGGTGTGATCCGATCGTCCGGTGGGAGAGGAACAGCCGCTCCCCGATCTCACGATTCGACAGACCCTCGGCCGCTAGCTGTGCGATCTGGAGCTCCTGGGCGGTAAGACGGTCGCGGGCCTCGGCGCGGCGTCCGATCGTCTCACCGGTTGCGCGCAACTCGGATCGCACACGCTTGCTCCACCGCGTCGCGCCAAGCGCGTCGAACAGCTCGACCGCGTCGCGCAGGGGTGCGCGCGAGTCGGCGCTTCGGCGCTGCCTGCGCAGCCAGCGGCCGAAGGAGAACAGGGTCCTGGCGCGCTGGAACGGGAAGTCGGCCAGATCCTTGGCTAGCGCGATCGAGAACAGCGCCTCAGCCTCGTTCGTCGGGGGCCATCAGCGGCTTCGCGCAGGTCAAGCCGACGCGCAGGACGGGCGGCTCGCTCTCGGCGGCGATCACCTCGAGCGGAGCAAGCACGCCCGCGAGTCGCTCGGTCTCTCCGGCCCGGACCCTGGCCTCGACCAGGTCGAGCACCGCCGCCCACCGTATGAAGCGATGAAACTCAGGAGCGTTCTCGTCGAACACCGGCCACAGGTGGCGAAAAGCCTCCTCATGCGTCCATCGCCGAGTGCGTCCGCGCCCCGGGCTAGGTGCGCGGGCGCAAGCATCGGGCCGGCCTTCATCGCCGCCAGCGTTCGCTCGGGCGCGGCGATCATCGCCTCGAGGTCCGGCTCGGTCCCGCGCAGCGCAGCCGTGAGGGCGCCAGCGAGCTCGGCGGTGAGTCCGTACTGCGGCTGGTTGGTGTCGCGGGCCAGCCCCACCGCCTCCGCGCCCGCTGCCGCTGCTGCGCTCCAGTCACCCGCGTGGCGTAGCCGCCCAGGCGTAATGCCCGAGCGCTTGGGTGAGCATCCCGAGCCTCCCCTGCTCCCGGAGGCGCTCGACACCCCGGGCGAGGAACGCCGCTCCCGCCGCGAAGTCGCCCGACTTCTCCGCGGCGATGCCCAGATACACCGCAGTTGGATCGGATCGGACGAAGCGGAGACACTCGACCGTGCCCGGTCTCCGGAGCGAGCCGGCGGGCAGAGCTGGTCGGATCGCGAACGCGCATGCCGCGGCCTGCTCGACGATGGGCCGTCTCGTCGGGCGCGGTCCGCGCGTCGCGGTGTACCGGTGCGAGCGTTGTCGGCGCTCGATCGCGCTCCGCGCGATCGCGTCAACGTCCTCGACGCGGTGAAGCGCTCCTGAGCGGAAGAACGCGGCGTCCGAACGTGTCACTCGAGCGCTCGGCCTCGGCGCACGTCGCGCCACTGCTCACGGGAGTCGGCGACGAACACGGGCGTCGCCGTCGCCCTTGCGCAGGCACACGCGCGCGACCTCCGCTCGAGTCACGGCCGGAGACCACGCAACGGGCGCGCCGTCGCTCGAAGCTGGGATCCGCACGTCGGGACGCCGCTCGCGGCGCCACAGTCGCGTCGGAGCGCTACGAGCACCTCGTACATCGCACGCGGCTCCCCGCAGCGATCTCGACGCCGGCGCTGATAGCGGGCGCGACGTCGATCTGGTTCGAGCGCGTGGAAGCGCGCGCCGCCGTCGAGGTCGGCGCGGGCGCGACCAGGTCGACCTGAACCGCGTCCCGCAGCCTGCGCGCGCACAGCGGCGCGCGGGTCATGGCGAGCCCTTTCGAGCCGGCGCTGGCCTGGAACGTCGACGCCTGGTCGCGACGGCGCGCTCGCGACGATCCGGCTGCCGATCGTCCGCTCGTGGTCGGCAGGCTGCGAGCCGAGCTCGACCGCGCCAGCGGGTTCCCCGCGGTCCGCCGGCGCACGCGGACCTGCAGCTCCGGGTGTCTCGCTCCAGCGCAGCTCTGCGGACCTCCAGCAGCCTGCCGCCGCGGAGCCCTCAGGCGTCGGGTAGCGCTCGAAGGCGACCACGCGTCCGGCGCAGCGTCGATGCGCCGCACTCAAGGCCGCCACGAGCGATCGGCGCGGTGTCGATGACCGCGCCGCCGACACTCGCGACCGCACTGACGTGTCCGAGCCCAGATCGCATCGCGATCGACCCGCGCGCGACTCGCCCGCCGAGCGGCTGCCGCCGCGTCCGCCTCAGTGCGACGGCGAGCTGCGACCGCGAACCCCATCCGTGCCGCGCCCTCGCCTCGATCAACACGAGCTGCTCCGACGGACGTCAGCACGATGTCCGGATGCGACACGATCGTGTCTCGGCGGCTCAACCCCCAGCCCGGTGAACGATCAGCTCGAAACTCGGCGGCCCGAGTCACCGCGGTCATTGCCCGGCAGCCCCGTCAGCTAGAGGATTGATCTCACGGGAGACGGGCCGACCGGGTCCGGGCTCACACGCGATCTGACCGCGATCGCGGCCGGCGAGAACCCTGGCACGACCGTCGCGACCCGCACGACCCGTCAATCGGAGACCGTTCCGCCGGACCGTGGCCTGTCCGGCATGCCCCACATGCTTGCCGCGCCACGCCCCGACCCAGACCAGCGCAATGACGGCTCATGCAGGCCGTCCGCGGACCTCCCCCGTCCGCTGAAACAACCATCTCGTGCCCCATGCCCAAGTTCCATTCGAGCGGCCCCTGGCGACGCCCTGAGAGTCATACATCGCCAGACTCGTCGGTGGTCATGCGGCATCCCGCGAGCTCGGATGCATCAGGTAACCCGCGCCGGTGATCGTGGCCAGCGCCGCCGCCAGAGCCAACACCCACTGCGGCCCCGTCTTCAGCAGGATGGCGCCGACGAGCGCGCCGCTCAGCATCGCAAGGACGGCGAGCAGCCGGCGCTCGGAAGCGCTGCGGTTTGTTCGCGGGTGAGGCAGGTCAGCGGCCAGACCCGTGAGGGTGAGCGTGAGCACGGTGGTGGTCAGGTCCGGCACCGCGATCCGCCGCACGGTCGCGTTCCGCACACCCATGGCCAATGCCAGAAGTCCGATCACCGTGTCGCCCGACGCGGCGTCCGGTCGGACCGTTGCCAGCCCCGTGAGGAGTGCTGCCGCGACGAGCAACGTCACCTCGGCCGCCAGCGCCACGCCCAGCTGGATGCGGTGTCGCTGCGCGGTCGTCTCGGCGAGCCTCCCGCCGAGTGCCGCGCCGGCCAGGAAGGCCATCAGGGACACGATTGGTGCCACGATCGGCAGGTCATAGCCGCCGGCGATGCCGAAACCAAGCAGGACGACGTTGCCGGTCATGTTTGCGCTGAACACTCGCCCGAGACCCAGGTAGCTCACCGCGTCCACCAGCCCGGTGCTGAAGGTCAGAGTGAGCAGCAGCACCGTCAGCGGATGACGGACGCTGGCGGCGGCCGCTTGCGAGCGGGCCCTGGCGGCGCTCTCGACATCAGCCGTCGCCATGTCGTTACGCCAGTCGCGGCGTCGTGGTCCGAGCGGGCCTCATCCTCCACGGAAGCGCCATCGTGCAGAGGCTATGCGCACGCAGCGCCGGCCCGCAACCATCAGACGAACTGACCAGGCGCGGGCGATGGCGTCACGCGGCAGCGGTGTGTGGTACCGGTACGCCGGACTCCCACGGAACGACCTTCCCGAACTGGACGAGCTCGCCGTAGAAGGCGGGGTCGAAGGTCGGGCTGAGAGCGAGCCGGACAGGCCATGCCGCGGCCTCGGCCGGGGTCTGGGCCGCGCTCATATCCTCAAACCAGGGACGCGAGGCGTCCGTATCGATCAACCCTGGACACAGCGCCATGAGCAGCTTGTCGTCGGCGAGGTCGGGCGCGCGCCGCTCGCGGGCAAGCGCGCGGACGGCCGCGACCTGGGCGACCTTTGACGGGATGTTCAGCCACGTTCCGTACCCCTCGTCTTCTGCCCGGCCGTCGTGAACGGCCCGCCGCCAGTCCGCGACCAGCGCATCGACCGCGTCGAGGTTCTCGGTGGCGGCTTGCGCGAATCGGCCTGCGACGCGGCCGTCGAGCTTGTCGAGTGTGCCGAGTGCGCTGGCAACGACGACCAACCGGCCGCCGGGACGCAGGCGCGGGGCGAACGCGCGAAGGATTCTGGTCGTGGCGAAGTTGCTCGTTTCGGCAACCGCATCGACCTCGTCCGTGGGATCGGCCTGTGGACTCATACGCGACGTGGCGTTCGAGAAGACGATGTCGACCTGGCCGAGTTCGGCCGCAAGCGCAGCGATCGCGTCGCCATCTCGCACGTCGAGCACGCGACCCTCGACGCGAGCGATCGCCGGCCCGTCGGCGATGGCGGCCGCGGCGGCGGCGACGCGGCCCGGATCCCGGCCCGTGAGCAGGACGCGGTCCTGCGGCGCCATGCCGGCGGCGAGCCCTTCGGCCAGCGCGCGGCCGAGTCCTTGGTTGGCGCCGGTGATGAGTGCGATTCGTGAATCAGTCATGCCCCTAACCTACCGTCGATGACCCATGCTGCAAACGAGAACACTGCACACCTACTATGCGATCTACGCATGGCTTCGGATTTCTCGCCAACCGGGCTTCGGGTCCTGCGCGAGGTCGCGCAAACGGGCTCTTTCTCCGCCGCGGCGGTTTCGCTGGGGTACACCCAGTCTGCGATCTCGCGGCAAGTCGCAGCGCTCGAAGCCGCCGCCGGACGCCGGCTGTTCGACCGTGGACGACACGGCGTCACGCTGACTTCCGCCGGAGCGCGGCTCCTGCCGAGCGCGGTTCGGGTCCTCGACGAACTCGACACCGCGCGGCGTGAGCTGTCCGGCGAGCAGGCCGGCGGCCGGCCGGTGCGACTCGGCGCGTTCGCCACCGCCGCTGCCGGATTCGTGCCGAAGGCGCTGGCGATGCTCCGGCCTCAGCTGAACGTCAGCCTGCGCGAGGCAACCACGCCGGCATTGGTCGCGTGCCCTCCGGGCGGGCACGCTCGATCTCGCACTCGTCGCCCTGGCGCCGCCATTCCGCCCGCTGGACGCGCAGTCGCCCGCTTTCGAGCTCACGACGCTCTCGGAGCGCGAGCTGGCCATCGGCGTCCCGGCCAATCATCCGCTCGCGCGCGCTCAAGCCGTCGAGGTCTCCGAGCTCGAAGGAGAAGTCTGGGTCGCGAGCCGATCCGATGCGGGTGACACGCTGCTCGGGGTCTGGCCAGGCTTGGCTGACCGCCCCGACATCCGCTATGTCGTGCGCGATTGGCTCGCGAAGCTCCAGATCGTCGCCGCCGGCCTCGCGATCACGACCATCGCGCCGATCATGCTCGATGCACTCCCGGACGGCATCAGGGTCGTCGCGGTACGGGGTGAGCCGCAGGAGATCCGGCGGGTCGTGCTGGCGCGACGCCCGGGAACGCTCGACGGCGCGACGGCTCGGCTGGTCGACGCGCTGATCACGACCGCGCGACAGCCGGTCGTTTGAGCCCCCTCCGAGAATCAACCCTCGGGGCGGTAGCGAAGACCGTCGAGGGCGATGCGCAGGATGTGCTCGACCTGGCTCGGATCGCTGGCCGGGATCTTGGCGATCCCGATGACCATCTGCATCACCTCCGGGAACTCGACGTCCCCGCGGACGACCCCGGCTTCCTGGGCGCGCTTCAGCAGCGGCTCGCCGGCGTCGTACAGCGACGCCCGGCACACCCGGAACAGCGTCGGCGTCGCGGTCGAGGTAGTTGAGCAGCTCGTGCGACCAGCGCTTGCTTGGTCGCGAGATAGCCCATCAGGCGCTCGAACCACCCATTCGAGCGCCTCCCATGGATCGCCGCCGTCGAGCTCGGCGGCGGACCGGCAGACCTCCTCGACCTCGTTGACGTAGAGAGCCTCCAGCAGCGCCTGCCGGTTGGGGAAGTGGCGGTACAGCGTGCCGATTCCGACGCCCGCGCGGCGGGCGATCTCCTCGAGCGCGGTCGACTCGCCGCCCTCGGCAAACGCCTCCCGAGCAGCCGCGAGCACCTTCTCGTAGTTGCGCCGAGCGTCCGCGCGCTTGGGGCGGGTGATCAGGGTCTCGGGGCTGACTTCGGTCGTGCTCATCGCGATTCGCTTGACAAACGGAGGGTGCCTCCGTATAGTTCCGGAGGGTTCCTCCAGTTATTTCGGAGGTGGCCTCCATTTTAGCGCCTCACCGAATCACCGACAAGTTGGGATCTGCATGAACCTAGTCTTTTCGCAAACCGCTCCATCCGACCGCCGTCGTTGGACGGCGCTCATCGTCGTGTGCCTGGCGCAGCTGATGATCGTGCTCGACGTCACGATCGTGAACGTCGCGCTGCCCTCGATCCAACGCGACCTCCACTTCAGCCAGTCGAACCTCACGTGGGTCGTCAACGCGTTCCTCGTCACCTTCGGGAGCCTGCTCCTGCTCGCCGGCCGGATCGGCGACCTCGCCGGTCGCAAGCGCGTGTTCCTCGCCGGCCTCGTCACGTTTACCGCCGCCTCGCTCCTGTGCGGGATCGCGCCAAGCCAGGGCGCGCTGATTGCCGCCCGCTTCCTGCAGGGCGTCGGTGCCGCCGCCCAGGCCTCGGTGATCCTCGCGATCATCATCACCGAGTTCCCGATGCCGAGCGAGCGCACTCGGGCGATGAGCGCGTACGTGTTCGTCTCCGTCGCCGGAGGCTCCCTCGGGCTTCTCGCCGGCGGGATCCTCACCCAGGCGCTCAGCTGGCACTGGGTCTTCTTCGTCAACCTCCCGATCGGCCTGGCCACGTTCGTCCTCGGTCAGAGGTTCATCCGGGCTGACAGCGGGCTCGGGCTCGAGCACGGAGTCGACTGGATCGGCTCGATCCTCGTCACCGCGTCGCTGATGGGCGTCATCTACGCGATCGTGCAGGCCACCACCCACGGCTGGATCTCGGCTCAGGTCCTCGGGATCGGCGGCATCGCCGCGCTGCTCATGGCGGCGTTCGTCGCGCTCGAGGCCCGCATCGAGAACCCGATCATGCCGATGCGCATCCTGCGCCTTCAGGGGCTGGTCAAGGCCAGCCTCGTAAGAGGCTTCCTCGTGACCGGCATGTACTCGACGTTCTTCCTCGGAAGCCTCTATCTCGAGCACGTCCGCCACTACAGCGCCGTCCAGACCGGCGCGGCCTTCCTGCCCTGGACGATCACGGTCGCCGATCCTGTCGCAGGGCATCACCGCGCGACTCGTCGCTCGGTTCGGGCCGCTTCGCGTGCTCACCGCGGGCATGGCGAGCGCCGTGGTCGGCCTGCTCCTGTTCAGCACCGTCGGACCGAGCACGGCCTTCTTCCCGACGATCTTCTTCGCCTGCTTCGCGCTCGGCCTGGGCATCGGCAGCGCGTTCATGCCCCTCCTCACGCTGGCCATGGCCGACGTTCCCGCCGCGGACTCGGGCCTCGGCTCGGGGATCACGAACGTCTCCCAGCAGACTCAGCGGCGCGCTCGGCCTGGCCGTCCTCAGCACCCTCGCCGCGAACCGGACGAAGGGACTGCTGTCCGCCCACGAGGGGGTCACGAGCTCCCTGATCGGCGGCTACCACCTCGCCTTCCTCGTCGGCAGCGGCGACGATCACCGCTGGCATCGTCCTCGCCTTCGCGCTCCTACGGCCCGCGCGCGCGCAGTCCGGGGCTGCAACTGGCCGACGCTCCCGCGGCGGACGACGCCGCCCGCATCAACTTCGACATCGAGAGAGAAGCCGCATGAAACACACAGATCGCTTCCCCGCTCACACGACCGCGTCGAGCCGCGCACGTCGCCGCTCGCCACACGCACCGTTGCAGTCCGGCCGGCGACCGAGCGTCCGCGCTGATCTCCGACGGTGTCGTGGCCGGCTACATCCACGACATCTCGCAACGACACCGCGTCGGCGTCGATCCACCCGAAGCTCGTTTGCGTCGGTCGGCGCGTCGCCCTGATCCCGACCGCGCTCCGAGCTCCCTCACAGCCTGAGGCGAACCGCCCCGCGCGCGCGGCGCCACGTCAAGCTCGACGCCCCGGCTTCGAGGCCTCACCGGATGAGCACGATCGCGCGGTGCGGAGCGTTCGCCCAGGCAGTCGCCGAGGGCAACCTCGAGGCCGGCGTCCAGCAACCGAACCGTTCCTCAGGCTGGTTGGGAGGCGTGTACCCCGGCGGCGTCGAGGGGTGCGCCGGCAAGCTGGCCGCCTGCGCAGTGCTTTGCCTTGACTACACGTCGGGGGTTGCGAATGCCTGCGGCGCCGATCAGCCCCCCGATGATGACGAGCGCGCTGGCGACGCCGATGCCGACGCGGAAGGCCTCCAGCGAGGATTCGCCGGAAGCGACGGTGATCGCGACTGCCTCGTGTCGCGGTAACCCGGCCACGGGGGGCCTTCCGAATGTCAGCTGCTTGGCTTGCGCGACGGCTACGTGCCCGCGCGGGGTGAGCGGCTGTCCGGCAAGCTTGTGATCGAGCGATGCGCTGAACTGGGCAGCCACGAGCGCTCCGATCGCGACCGTCGCGATCAGGCCGGCTACGCGCGCGACCGCGTTGTTGACCGCGGAGCCGATTCCCGCCTCGCTCTGGTCGACGCCGGCGAGGATCGCGGCGGTCAGCGGCGCGACGGTGATCGATAGGCCCAGCGAGAACAGGAGGATTCCGGGGAGTACCTGGGTCAGGTAATCGACGCGGACCCCGAAGCTGAGGAGCATCAGCATTCCCGCGCCCGCGATCAACGGGCCGCCCCCCATGAACCAGCGTGGCCCGAGGCGATCGGCGAGCGCACCGAACCGCGAAGACAGCGCGAACATGACCAAGCTCTCGGGCAACAACGCCAGCCCGGACTCGAGCGGTGAGTAACCGGCCACCTGCTGCAGGTACAGGACGAGGAAGAAGAACAACGCCGAAAGGCCGCCGTAGAGCGCCAGCGTCTCGACGTTCCCGACCGCGAAGTTTCGGCTCTTGAACAAGTCGAGCCTCAGCATCGGATCGCTCGCGCGCGATTCGTAGATCAGGAAGGCAGCGAACGTGAGCACGCCGCCGACCAGGGAGACGCTCACCGCCGGGTTCGACCAACCCAGCCGCGGCTGCTCGATCAGGGCAAACACCGCACCGCCGAGACCGAGCACGCACAGCACCGCGCCAACCACGTCCACCTTCCGCCGGGCGTCGGTGGGACTGCTGGCAGGAACCGCTTTTTTGATCAGCCAAAGGCACGCCACTACCAGCGGTAGGTTGATCACGAAAATCCACCGCCAGGACGCGACGTTCAAGATCAGCCCGGCGACGAGCGGGCCAAGCGCCCCGGCGATCGTTCCCCACGCTGTCCACGTGCCGATCGCCGGACCGCGCTCGCGCTGCGAGAAGGTCGCGACGATCACCGCCAGCGAGCTCGGGGTGAGCAACGCGCCGGCGATCCCTTGCAGCGCGCGAAACGCGATCAGCAGCCCGATCGACGGCGCGAGAGCGCACAGCAGCGACGCCACGCCGAAGCCGCCCACCCCGAGCGCGAACACCCGGCGCTCTCCGAAGATGTCGCCCAGCGACCCGCCGAGCAGGATCAACGAGCCGAGCGTCAGCAAATATGCATTGGTGACCCATTGCTGACCGGCGAGGCCGCCACCGAGACTGCGCTGGATCGACGGCAGCGCGACGCTGACGACACTGCTGTCGAGAATCGCGATGCTGGACCCCAGAATCGTCGCTATCAGCGTCAGGCGCTTCCTCGACGCCGACAGGCTCGGAGTCGCCGAAGACGATGAGACGGGCGCAGCCACCTTGCGATCAGTCTGCAAATTAGCGCGCGGCACGCCGGGATCCGCGAGCTGGAGCGTCGATGCGCTCGAACGTCAAAGCGAGGTCGAGCAGGACTTCGAACTCGGGCATACGACAGCCTGCACGCTCACGGCCGTCGCTCCTAGACGCGCCGCTCGGGCCGTGCATTCCGCTCGCTTATGAGATCGGCCCGTGGCTCGATGCTCGGCGTCGACGTGCGTGCCGACACCGCGGGCTACGAGCCGGGGTTGCGGAGCTCGCCGAGTGGACCTGTCACCGAAGGCGGACGCGCGCGGTGGCGGCGTGCGCACTCATCGGCGCCACGCGCACCCAGTGCTGTGAGCTGAGCTCTGGCGGTTGCTCAGCCATCTGTGCCTTGCCTGGGAGAACCACCGGAACGGGCGCGCCGCTGCCCGAGCCAGGACTGTCGTGCTGGCGCCGGGGCGGACTCGTGGGCGTCGCCGGCGACCCGTAGCCAGCGCGAGAGGTCGTCGGAGTCGAGCACGAAGCCCGCATGGGGAAGCCGGCCCAGGACGTAGAGGGCAAACCGTGCCTGCAGATCGCGCGATGGGGGCCGCCCGATGAGGCGGCTGATGAGCAGGCGGCTGAGCTCGATCCTGGCCGCCTCGCTGCCGTGCCAGTCGAAGCTCGACTGTCGGGTGGTGGGCTTGGCTCGGAGGCGCTCTACGCTTGTGCCCGTAACCCTGTAGACCTCCGCGGCCTCTGACCCCCGGCGGCCGACGAAGTAGAAGTCCGCTTCGGTGCGCTCCCCGCTATGTCGCGTCGCTCTGGGGATGAGACGCTGCTCCCGGGACATGGCTCAGTTCCCGGAACCGGTCGCGGTGGCGAGGTAGTGCAGCGCCCGGCGCTTAGCGCCGAGCCCGTGAAAGCGGACGAGCTCGCGACCGTCGGTGAGCGCCACCGCCCAGCCGTGGTGGATCCGTGTGAGCATCAGTGCGAGTGCGTACATGGCGAGCCTCCTCGGAGGCGAGTTGTGGTCGGTGGTTGAAAATCTCTGGATGTGTGGGCGCCGGCTCGCAACAGCCGCGGACGGAGGCGCAGGTACGCGAGCACGCCGCCGATTCCGGGCACCCAGAATACGATCGCGTGGTACACGATCACCGCCGCGGCAGCGTGCACGGGCGAGACGCCGTAGAGCACGAGCGCGCCGGTAAGCCCGGCGTCGAGCACCCCGATTCCACCGGGGATTGGCACCCAGTTGGCGGCGTAGCCGATCGAGTACGCCAGCATCACCGCCGCGACGCTGGGAGCGGGCCCGACCGCCCTCAGAATCACCCAGAGGACGGCGACGTCAAACGCGAGGTACCCCACCGCTCCCAACAGGCGCCAATTGGGGCGTCGGCGAAACGTCATCTGCTCGCCCTCGCGCACGGCGACCGCAATCGACGCAAGCCAGCGCGGCGCGCGCGGCCACGAACGGAGGATCGTCGGTAGCGCGGCGATCAGGAGCGTCCCGAGCGCTGCGAGTACGGTCGGCAGGATCACGGTGGATAGACCGTGGGGCCCTGGAGCCCCCGCGATCAGCGCCACGCCCGCGCCGATGAGCGCCGCGCTCGAGACTGCGCCGCCGACGAAGAACAGGGCGGCGGACCGTCGCGCGATCCAGCGAACCGGCGCGCCCGTGAGGTGGACCAACCAGCCGCCGATCGCCAGCCCGCCGGCTCCACCTGCGGGAAGCAGCGCCCCGCGAGGCCTGGGTGGTCCATGCCAGCGCCCGCGCGTCGCGGGCTTCCAAACCGTCGAAGAACAGCCGGAACACAACCACGAAGCTGACGCTCGAGGCAAACTCCAGCGCCACCGCGAGCGCGACCCAGCCAGGGCCGATGTCGCGAATCTCCCGCAGCACGCCTCGCAGTCCCGGCACCCCGGCTACCAGCGCAACGCCCAGCACGACGAGCAGTCCCGTCGTCGCCAGACGCCGACCGACTCGCGGCAGTCCAAGCCGGCGGCGTCGCTTCGCGCCCACTCGGACCCTCCGACGCAGGGCCGGTGCCGAGAGGGCGAGTGGTCGAGGACAGCGCGGACATTGCCTCACTCGGCGGCGCCGCGCTGTCGAGCGGCTGAGTGGTTGATGTCGACCATCGGCGAACTGCGCATCTGGCGTGGACTACCGACTGTTGCTCGCTCCAATTTATATCGTAATCGGAGAAAGCTGTCCAGTTACGGACGAATGCAGGAGCTTCTGCGATCGACATCCGTGCTTGCGGACAGAATCTTCCGCACTACACTCCCCTGCGTGACGGCTACCAGTGAGGCACCGCGGCGCAAGGACGCCCAGCGCAACCGGGAGGCCATCCTGGCCGCGGCGCGGGAGCTGTTCGCGGACTGCGCCGATGTTCCGATGTACGAGGTCGCGCGGCGCGCGGGCGTCGGGCAGGCGACGCTGTATCGCAATTTTCCAGACCGTCGAGACCTGGCTGCTGCGCTGCTTCTCGAGGAGATGGAGCACACCGAGCAGCTGGCAGCTGACCACGCCGGCGATCCCGACGCATTCTTCGTGTTGCTTCGAAACGTCGTCGAGACCATCGCGCGTTTCCACGCGCTGGGCGAGCTGGCGCGGGAGGATGCGTGCCTGGGGTCGGCGCTCCAGTCGCGCAGGCGGCGGCTGCGCGAGCTGCTGAAGGAGCCGCTCCGCGCCGCCAAGGCCGCAGGCACGGTGCGCTGCGACCTGACCATCGACGATGTCTTCCTGGTCGTGCTGATGGTCCGGGGCGCGATCGACGCAGCCGACGGTCCGGCCGGACGCACCGGCGCCGCCAGCCGCGCCCTCGCGCTCCTGCTCGACGGCGTGACACCCGCCCGAGCCGCCTGACAAGCGAGGCCCCGCCAGTGCACGATCAGCCGGCGGCCCCGTGCCTCGGTGCTACTGGACAGCATGTGCCGCAGGAGTCGCATCTGGATAATATCTGTCCGGTACTACCTTTCAATCGGAGGTAACCATGACTCACACGCGCTACTGGGCAATGACCTTCGCCGTCGCCATCGGCGGCGCGTTCATGGCCATTGAGCGATTTGCCTTTGCTCCCGCAAGCGCCCTATGGATCGCGTTCGGAGTGGCGGTCGCGGCAGTCGTCCTGTCGCTGGCCGCGGTTCTCGTCGCGCTCCTGCGCGACAACCAGGCTTTCTCCGGCCTCAGCGCGATCAGCGCCCTCGTCGCCGCCTCGACCGTCATCGCGACGCGCGCGTTCACCGCGCCAACCGCACTGTGGATCGCGTTCGCCGGCGGCCTCGCGCTGCTGGCCTTGTCTCTGCGCGCACTCGCGTTGCACGAGACCACGGTCGAACGGGTCGTGCACCAGTTCGAGGTAAACGGATCCGGTGAGACCTTTGCAGCGATTCGCCGTCGCGGCATCGAGATCAGCGGCACGATGCGTTCGTGGCCGCATTGGCTCGGCCACACCGGCATCGGCCTCGCCGGTGCGTTTGTCGTGGCCAGCACATTCGTCTGGCCAAACGCCACCGCGGAGCTCTCACCGCGCTGGCTCGCCTTCGGGGCCGCCACCGTCGCCGCGACGATCGGGCTGGGTCTGGTGGTGACGAGCTCGACGTCGCACAGACGACCGTCGGCGCATTGGCCGTAGCGGCCGGCTGAAAACGAGCGCGAAGCGAGAGGGGGCGCTCGTGGTAGCGCCCCCCTCCGCCCGCGTCGAGCGACATGGAGGTTGCCCGTCCCGCGAGTGCCGCGACGCGGTCCTTGAGACCCGGTGAGCCGCTTCCCGCCGGGTGGCCGCGGTCGCCTCCTTACGGCCCCCTCAACGCACCCCGTGATCAGGCTCGCACAGGCATTCGCCCAGTTGTCGGCTTAGCGCATCGCGCCGGCCGCGACCGCGTCGAGCAGCCCGACGGCGCGGGGCGGGCGGTCGTCCTCCAGGATCACGGCCCCGCCGGGCCAGTACGGGTGCGGCGCGGTGGCGTTGTGGACGAGCAGTGGCTCGTAGACCCAGGAGCCGGTGTTGAGCAGGCGGGGCCGGCCCTGCGGTCCCCGCCAGCGCGTGTCGAGCTCGTCCGGGAGCGGGCCAAGGCGGTGCACGTGACCGAACAGCACCCACTCCGCGTCGATGCCGAGGCGCCCGACTACGTGCGACAGAGCGGGGAGGCTGGCGAGGCGCATCTGCGCCCCTAGGACACGGGCGGTGAGGCGCGCCATTCCGGGGTGCAGCAGACGGCGAGGCTCCAGCGGCATCGTCGAGGCGCGAATCAGCTCAGCGACGTCCTCCGCCAGCGCCGCGAGTGGGCGCGGGAGCGCCTTGATCACGAGCGCTTCGAGCCGGGTGAGTGACGGCCCTCCGGCCAGCTCGTAGTCCATCGGCACGGCGCCAGGTCGCGGGACCCGTCCGAGGAGTCCGCGCGTAACGCCAAACGCCGCTTCAGGCAGCAGGTGACGATCGAGATAATGCCCGTGCGTCGCCCACACTCCGGGGCAAGCCACACGCCCGGGTAGTGCACCCGGACGCGACCCGGCGCAAGCCAGGAGACGACGCGGGCCAGTTCCGGAGTCGCGTCGAGGGGAACGCGGTTGTCGGGAACGAGGCCCGCGCCGACTCGCCGGATCCACCCCGCGACCAAGGCGCGATCATGGTTGCCGGGCACGAAGATCACCTCCCGGCCGGACCCGAGCGTCCTCCCGATCAGGCGCAGGATCGGCTTGGCGGCACTCATCGCCCGCTCGGCGCGCCCTTCGAGCAGCTCCACAACGTCCCCGAGCAGTACAAGCCGCTCGATCCCCTCAAGCGCCTCGAGCAGCCGGCGCAGCGGCTCGGGCTGCGTGAGGACGTCGTGCCGCAGCCGGGATCCCAAGTGAAGGTCCGAGAGCACGAGCGTCGCCACGCCGGCTCACGATAGACAGCGGCCCGCTGCACACCGGCGCGAGGCTCGGCCGGAATCGAATGCGTCAGTTCGCGATCAGTTCAGTCGCGCCTGCATCCCACGGAGTTCAGCCTTCAACGTGTCGCGCTGCGATGCTTCGGCTGGTAGCTCCAGACGCATCGTGGCGGCGTGGATCGCGGCACCGAGGTCGCCGCGCCGGTGGTAGGCCGTCATCAGGTTGTTGAGCATCCGCATCGCGATCTCATGCGCGCGCCAGGGCCTGACCAGGTGCCCGGCGGCGACCGCGTGGACGCGACCGCCGCCGGCAAAGGGATCCAACAACAGCGGGGGATCGGCACCAAAGTGGCCGACTACGAAGTGGCCTGGCAGACCGACGCCGTCGAGCTCGATCCCCGCTCTCCGGGCAACTTCGATGTAGACCACGGACAGCAGAATCGGCAGACCGCGACGCCGCGCTAGCACCAGGTCGAGCATGGAGTTGTCGGGGTCGTCGTAGTTCTCTCGATCGCCGGTGAACCCGCGGGCTACGCCGAGCAACTGTCCACACGCGAACGTCAGCGCCTCGGGGGTCCCGCTGGTCTGCTCGGCAGCACCCCGGAGGTCCGCGCCGAGGACGTCCAGGCTCAAAATCGCGGCGTCGGCGTCGACGTCGCGGAACTCCGCTGCGAGGGCAAGCGCCAACACATCCAGAGCCGGGTCCTGGCTTGCCGCCAGCTCAGCGAACGGGGGAACCTCCGGCATGCCCGCATTTTGTCGCCGCGCCCGCAATGCAGCGCACTGAACCTAGGGTCCCTGCGGTAACGGCTGCGGAGCTGGGCAGGCGGAAGTGCGTGAGCAACCGCATCGTTCCTCCGGTAGGAGCAACGGTCGTATTCGGCCGTGCGGGACATCAGGACATGCCGTAGCCGCAACTTGGGAGGAGAGAATGACCACATCGTCGAGTGCCCCGATTCGGCTCGCGAGTGAGGACGTCATCATCAACGCGCCGATGAGCTACGCCGGATCGGCACAGCGCATCATGCGCATTCGGCGTCGCGCCGAGGGCGGCAGCACTCTCGTCGCGATCACGGCGCTCGCGACCCTGTTGATCCTGGTCGTGTGGGTGTTCGTGACCGCCTGGTATCTCATTTGGGGGTTGTGGCTTGTCCCGTACCGGCTGCTGCGCCGTGGGGCGAGGAAGCGGAAGGCCGAGGCGCTCCGACATCGCGAGCTGATGGGCACGATCCAAGGATCCGCAGCGGCGTCTGCGGCCGCGATTGTCGCGATGACGGCCACCTCCCAGGTTGCGACGCTGACACCACCGGCTCACCCACCAGGGGAGCTCGTCGGTGACGCCGACCGCGATCAAAGCATCGAAGCGCTGCGGGAGCACCTCCTCGCGGCAGGCTTACCGCCGAGGAGTTCGAGGAGCGCATCGACGTCGTGCACCGCGCGAGGACCCGAGGGGATCTCGAGGCCGTCGGCATGAACCTGCCGTAGGCGCGACGGAGTCGCGGCGCTCAGCCCGAACCAGGTTCTCTGCGAAGCACGGCGAGCCTGGCTCAGGCGGCGCGTATCGACGGTGCGGGCAGCATCTCCGCGACCGTGATCTTGTCGAGCTCGGACTGGACCGCCGCGCTGACGCGGCGGTCGACGGCATCGAGGTTGTGCTGGATCGCTTGGCCGACCGCGCATCGGGGGTTGACCTGGTGGAGGCCGAGCAGCCGATCGTCGGCCTGGATCGCGCGCCACACGTCGCCGAGTGTGATGTCGGCGGGATCGCGCAACAGCACCCAGCCTCCGCCGACGCCGGGGCGTGACGAGACGATGCCCGCCTCGCGCAGGCGGCCGAGAACGCGGCGTACGTATACGGGATTAGCGGCCGCGCTTGCGGCCATGCTCTCTGAGCTCAGCGGCTCGGGGCCGCGGTCAGCGAGCAGCGTGAGCATGTGGACCCCGACGGCGAACCGGGTGTTGGTGGATTGCGACATGTGGTGATAGTGACAATTCGCAATCGATTTGGCTACAGTTCATTCGTATTCGCTTTGACTACGAATGACGGAGGATCCGATGGTCGTTGCCATCACAGGTGCATCCGGCCACCTTGGCCGCAAGACGGCGGAGCTCGTCCTCGACCGACTCGACCCCGGCCACGTTGTGCTCCTGACCCGCACCCCTGAGGCCCTCGCTGACCTCGCCGAGCGCGGCGCCGTCATCCGACGGGCTGACTTCGACGAGCCGCAGTCAGTCCACGATGCGCTCGGGGAGGTCGAGCGAATGCTGCTGATCAGCGCGCTCGAGCTCGGGCACCGCGTGCAGCAGCACCGCGCCGCGATCGACGCAGCACAGCGCGCGGGCGTGCGCCACGTGCTCTATACGTCGATCCCAAACCCGGTCGAACAGAACCCGGCCGGCGTGGTGTCCGACCACCGGGCGACCGAGGAGGCGCTCGAGGCGAGCGGCCTGGCGTGGACCTTCTTGCGCAACAACCTGTACGCCGAGTATCAGGTGCCGACTGCGGCGCAGGCGATCGCGACGGGCCAGCTCGTCACGAACGCCGCCGGTGGTCGCACCGCGTACGTCTCGCGCGATGATTGCGCCGCCGCCGCGGCGGCTGTCCTGACCGGCTCAGGGCACGAGAACAGGTCATACGACATCACCGGGCCCGAGTCAGTCAGCGCCGAGGAGCTAGCCGCACTTGCGGCCGAGATTGCCGGCCAGAAGATCGACGTCGTCCACGTCGATGACGACGCGTTCGTCGCTGGATTGACCGGCGTGGGCTTGCCCGAGGAGGCCGCTCGCCTCTACGCCAGCTTCGGCGCATCGACGCGCGAGGGGTTCCTCGGAAGCGTGTCGAGCGCGGTCGAGGATCTGACCGGCGAAGCGCCGCGCTCGCTCCGCGCGGTCATGACGGCCGCCGGCGGCGAGCTGGTCGCCGTCTGAACTACGATCGCGACATCTTGAACGATCCGGTGAGCGACGAGCTGGCAGGAGCCGTGGCGATCGTCACCGGCGCCGCGGGCGGCGTAGGACGAGCGACGGTCGAGCTGCTGCGGGTCAACGTCCGCGGCGCGTTTCTGCATTGCCGCGAGGCGCTGCCGGCGCTCAGCGAGCACGGCGACGGTCGGATCGTCAACGTCGCCTCGATCTCGGGCACGATCGGGTTGCCGCGCCAGACCGCCTACTGCGCGACGAAGGGCGCGATCGTGCAGCTCACCCGCCAGCTCGCGATTGAGCACGCCCCGCGCGTGCGCGTCAACGCCGTCGCGCCCGGCGCGATCGACACCGGCTTCACTGACGAGGCGATGGCCGGCGTCCCGGACCGCGAGGCCGAGTCGGCGTCGATCGCGGCCGCGCATCCGCTCGGTCGGCTGGCGCGGCCCGAGGAGATCGCCGAGGTGATCGCCTTCCTGGCATCGCCACGCTCCAGCATCATCACCGGAGCGATCCTGATGGCCGACGGAGGCTTCACCGCGCAATGATGCGCAGGAGCGAGTCGCCCGATACCGAGGAGAGAGACGTCCGATGAGAGCAGCACTGCTGGCGGCGGTCAGGGAGCCCTTCGTGGTGGAGGACATCGACTACCTCGACCCGGCGCCCGGCCGTGTGCTGATCCGCACCGGCGCCTCCCCGTTCTGCTCCACCGACTGCGTCAACTGGCGCGGCGAGCTGTTCAAGATCCCGCCGACGATCCTCGGCCACGCCTCGATGGGAGAGGTGGTCGAGCTGGGCGCCGGGATCGACCACATCAAGGTCGGCGACCGTGTCATCGTGCCGGGCACGTCAGAGTGCGGGGTGTGCTTCTACTGCTCCATCGGCCGCCCGGATCAATGCTCGGAGACATTCGACCGAGGCGGGATCTGGCCACATGTGGCCAACCGCCGCAACGGCGAGCCGGTGAGCGCGGCCGGCAACGTCGGGGGCTACGCGGAGGTGATGAACGTCACGGCCAGTCAGGTGTTCCCGGTGCAGACCGACCTGCCCGACGAGTGGCTGAGCTTGCTGGGCTGCGGCATCACCACCGGAGTGGGCTGCGTGCACAACGTCGCCAGGGTGCAGGCCGGTTCCAGCGTCGCGATCTTCGGGCTGGGACACCTCGGGCAGTGGATGGTGCAGGCGGCCCGGATCGCCAACGCCCGCCAGATCATCGCGGTCGACCCGATCGCCGAGCGCCGCGAGCTGGCCGGCCGCTTCGGAGCCACCGACACGGTCGACCCCGAGGCCGGCGATCCGGTGGACGCAGGTCAAGGCGCTCACGCACGGGCGCGGCGCCGACTACACGATGGAGGCAGCGACGCTCGCATCGGCGTTCCCCCAGACGATTCGGGCGGCTCGGCGGGCCGGAACCGTGGTGCTGACCAGCGTCGAGCGCGGCAACGCCGAGGTGACGGTCCCGCAGCTGGCGCTTTCGGTCGAGGGTCGGGCCATCCTCGGCGCCCAGAACGGCAACGTCCGCATGCGCCGGGACCTGCCTCGGTTCATCCGGATGATGGAGGACGGCTGGCTGGATCCCCGAGCCGATCATCACAGCGCGGTACCCGCTCGACCGGATCGACGATGCGCTCCACGCGTCCGCGGAGAAGCGCGACCTGAGCGGCGTGATCGTGCCCGCACTGGCGGCATAGGGCGTGGCGACCGCCACGCCGATCGCGGTGCCGGAGCCGCAGCTGACGCCGGATGAGATCGTCGGCCGCGCCCGCGGCCTTCGCGAGCGGGTGCTGGCGGAGGCTGCCGACGCCGAGGAGCGCGGCACGTACTCCGCGGAGCTTCACGAGCAGTTCGTGGCGGCAGGCTTCCATCGGATCCTGCAGCCGCGGCGGTTCGGTGGCTACGAATTCGGCCTGGACACCTTCTATCGCGTGATCATCGAGATCTCCAGCGCCGACGCGAGCATCGGCTGGAATCTGTGCCTGGGCTCGGCGCACGCCCTCCAGGTCGGCGCGTTCTTCCCGGAGCGGGCCCAGGCCGAGCTGTTCGGCCCCGACGGTCATTTCGTCGGGCCGTCCCGGGCGATTCCGCGGGGCAAGGCGACGCCGGCGCCGGGCGGCTACCGGGTCAGCGGGCGATGGGACTACTGCTCGGGGGCGACCTACTCGACCCACCTCATCGCGCTCGCGCTCGTCACCGGGTCGGACGAGCGCATCATGGTGGCGATCCCGCGCGCCGACTACGAGATCCTCGACGACTGGGGCGGTTGCGCCACGATCGGTCTCGGCGGCACCGCCTCCAACACGATCACCGCCGACGATGTGTTCGTGCCCGCGCATCTCGCCGTGCGCTACGACTGGAAGGATTTCGAGATGCCCCGGGAGGGCACGATCGGCTTCCAGTTGCACGGTAACCCGCTGTACCTGGCACGGGCGATGACGTTCTTCTACGCATCGCTGAACGCCACCCAGATCGGCAACGCCCGCGCCGCGCTCCAGGAGTACGAAGCGATGATGACGACGCGCCCCACGAGCTTCCCGCCGCCCATCCCCCGCTCGGAGTCGGCCGACTACCAGCGGTGGTACGGGGAGGCGTACAGCCTCGTCGACACCGCAGAACTCGCGTTCTATGCCGCGCTCGCCCGCTTCGCCGACAAGTGCGTCGGCTTCGCGGAGCGCGGCGAGGCGTTCACCACCGCCGACGACGGCGCGATCCGCGACGTGCTCGCCCAGTGCGGCAAGCTGGCCTGGCAGGCGGTCGATCTGATGTTCGCCACCGGCGGCTCCAGCGCCGCCCGGCACGGCTCACGGCTGGAGCGCTGCTTCCGTGACGCGGCGATGTTCCGGACGCATATCGGCGCCCAGTACGACGTCGTCTTCGCCTCGACCGGTCGCGCGCGTCTCGGACAGCCGCTCACCCACTGACCGGCGCGGCCCTGCGGGCCGCCCAGTCGGTGAGCACCGCCAGCGTCTCCGCGTTGTTGCGCTCGATCATCATCATGTGCCCGTTCCCGCGCACGCCGTGGTCGGCCAGCCGCACGAGCTCGACGTCACACCCGCCCTGCGCGAGGAACTCGACCAGGTGCCGGTCGAACCCCAGGAACATCGATGACTCCGCGGTGACGACGGCGATCGGGAACTGACTGAGGTGGGCCAGCCGCCGGGCCGGCTCGCGCTGGAGCGTGATCGGGATCGGGCCGAGCTCAGCACGCTCCTCGGTGACGGTGTCGAGCTCGGACGGGTCGGTGACCGGGGGGTCGTAGGCGATCGGCGAGCAGGCTAGCCCCCACGCCAGATCCATCCCCATCTCTGGCCGCTTCAGGAACGGGGGGCCGAGGGTCTCGATCGCGAAAAGCGCCGCGACCTTGTGCGGCCGTGCATCGGCGCCGGCAAACGTGCCCGGGCCTCCGGCGGAGTGTGTGACGACGATCGCCGGGCCGACGAGGTCCAGCAGCTCGGCCAGCCGCGCCCCCTCTAGCGCGTGCATCTCCCTCGGGTCGGCGAGCAGCGGCCCCGACGTGCACAGAGACTGGTCGTAGACCGGGTCGCCGGGCTGGCGTCCCCCGGGCCACTGCGTGTGCAGGTGGGCAGCCGGATTGCTGTCGGGACCTTCGGGCGGGGGGATGAAGATGGGGCGCAGGAACTCGAAGCCGAGTTGCGGGCCCATCGGGCCGAGGATGTCCGGGTGATGCGGCGACCGGCCATGGCCGGGCCGGTCGACGACGAAGACGGTGTGTCCCTGCTCGACGAGCAGCCGGGACCAGCCTCGACGGCCGTCCGGGGTGACGGTGTAGTCGATCGCCTGGCCACCGCCCCCGTGCACCAGCACCCACGGAGGACCGGGCCGCGGGTCGGCCGGAGCCTCCCATTCGACGAACATGGGACCGCGCATGACGGTGCCCAGCGGGCCAGGAACGGGCTCGATCCCCACCCAGAAGGAACCGCGCCGTGATGTCGTCACCTGGGCAGAGGCGATGATGTCCTGCACCGATCGTTCCATCAACGCCCTCTCCTCCTCCGTGGCGCCACACCGCCCGCTGGCGCACTGAACTTTGTATGACGATCATGCAGCATACCCGGGGCCGGCATCACGCCACGCCCAGCTCGGCCAGCCTCGGCACCACCTTCTCGCCGAGCCGCGCCACCATCCCAGCAGGATCCTTCCCCTGCGGCGGGATCTCGACCAGCTCGACACCCATCCGGGCGTACGGCTCCATCGCCGCGAGGAAGCCGTCGACGTCGTCCACCGGATTGATCCCCAGGACCAGGATCGTCTTCTCGACCTCCGCCTTCGCGGTCGCCGAGAGGATCTGCCCCAGGGATTCCGGTGCGCCGGGGAGCGTGAAATCGCCGAAATGGATTCCGAGCTTCATACGCCGTCGTGGTTGATCCGCGTGGCGGTCATCGATCGACCTCCGCCGGATCCCACCGGCCGGCCCCGCCGGACGGGCGCAGCGAGTTGGTCGTAGTCGCGCCGCCGTCCACCGACACGACCTCGCCGGTCATGTAGGCGGCGTCGTCGGAGAGCAGGAAGGCCACGACCGACCCGATCTCGTCCGGCGTTCCCGGCCGCCGCAGCGGCGTGGTCGTCGCCCGCTGGGCCATGTCGGCGCCGCCGCCTACGGCGCCGCTGGCGCGGGCGAACAACTCGGTGGGGACGATCCCGGGCGCGATCACGTTGACCCGGACGCCGAGCGGACCCCCGTAGACGGCCGCGCAGCGCGCGAGTCCCAACACGGCGTGCTTGGAGGTGTGGTAGGCGAACAGGTCGGCGCTGCCGCGGAGGCTGGCGATCGATCCCGTCACGACGACGGCGCCGCCGGATCTCTGCGCCGCATACTGGCGAAACGCCCCGCGCAGGCCGAGGAACACGCTCGTGACGTTGACCGCGAGCACTCGTTCGAAGCCCTCCACGTCCAGCGCCGGCAGCGGATCCAGCGAACCAGGGATGCCGGCATTCAGATGGTGCAGGTCGATGCGCCCGAAGCGCTCCACCGCCACGGCGAGGTAGCGCTCCACGTCTTGCTCACGCGACACGTCGGCCGCAACCGCGACGCCGCCGATCTCCGCCGCCACCCGCGCGGCGCCGTCCCCGTCGATGTCTACGGCGATGACCCGCGCGCCCTCGGCCGCCAGGCGGCGGGCCGACCCTCCACCGAGGCCTCCGGCGGCGCCGGTCACTACGGCGACCTTGCCCTCCAGACGCGTCCCGCTCATTCGCCCATCGTGATCCCCGCGAGGATCCCTCCGTCGACGGGGAAGGCGTCGCCGCTCGCGTAGGTCGCATCACAGACGATGAACAACATCGTCCGGGCCACCTCGTCCGGCGTGCCGAACCGGCGCAACGGATACTTCGCGGCCATCAGCTCCTCGGGCGCGCCGTCGGTCATCGCCGTGCGGATCATGCCCGGGTGCAGCGAATTGACCCGGATCCCGTCGCCGCCGAGCTCGAGCGCCGCCGCCTTCGTCAGCCCGGCGATCGCGTGCTTGGACGCGGTGTAATGCGCGAGCTGGCTGACCGCGATCTCCGAGGTCATCGAGGAGGTGTTGACGATCACGCCCCCTCCGGCCCGGCGCATGGACGGAACTACCGCGCGGATCCCGAGGAAGTGGCCCGTGAGGTTGACGTCGATCGTGCGCCGCCACCGCTCCGCCGACAGCTCGCCGATCGGGGAAGGGTCCATGATCCCGGCGTTGTTGATCAGGATCGTGACCGCCCCCGGGCTCCATCCGTCCTCCTCGGCCGCGGCCACCGTGGCGGTCCAGCCCGCCTCGGAGGTGACATCCAGGGTGATAAAGCGAGCCCGTTCGCCGAGTTGCTCGGCCAGGGCCGCGCCCTCGCCGGCGAGCACATCGCCGATCACCACGTGCGCGCCCTCGCCGGCCAGCGCCCGCACGTGCGCCGCCCCGATCCCGCGCGCCCCGCCTGACACGATCGCCACGCGCCCCTCGAGCCGCGCCGCGGTCCTGTCGCTCGTCATCCGCCCACCGCGTACTGACCGTCGGTGACCGGCTCCTCCCAGTCGGTTGTGCCAAGCGAGATCGCGATGTGGTTGACGTAGGTGTCGGGCCCGCCTCCGTGCCAGTGACGCTCGCCCGGCTCGAACCACACCACGTCCCCCGGCCTGATCACGCCGCCGTCGCCGTCCTCGTTGAACGCCAAGCCGGAGCCTTGGGTGACGATCAGGATCTGCCCGGTCTCGTGCCTGTGCCAATCGGTGCGCACGCGCGGGGGGAAGAAGACCGCATTGATGACCACGCCGGGGACGCCGCGAAGAAGGGGTTCGGACCACACGGTTCCGGTGAATGTCTGGCCTCGCTCGGTAGACGGCTCACCCGCCACACGACCGTGGTTGATCTTCATCTCATCCCCTCGCCTGTGGTGTGATCGGATCCTGGAGCCGCACGCCCCCCGCCAGGTCGCCGATCCCGTCGACCACGCGGTTGGAGATCTGGTCCTCGTAACCGAGCGCATTGGCGACCTCGAACACGGCCAGACACGCCGGCCCGTTGAACGTGGGGACGCCGAGCCGGGCCACGTGCTCGAGGTATAGGCGGATGTCCTTCGCCATCAGCCGGCCGGTCAGGCCGCCTTCCAGGTAGTCCCCCTTGATGATGTGCGGGAACCGGTTGAGCGTGGCGAAGTTGACGCCCGAGCTCGCGTTGAGCACATCCAGGAACGTCTCCAGATCCAGGCCGGACAGCTTGGCGGCCACCATGACCTCGGCGGTGGCCGCCAGGCTGATGCCGTTGAGGAAGTTGTTCAGGAGCTTGGCGATGTGCCCCGCGCCGGTGTCGCCCATGTGGAAGATCTTCGACGCGAATCGCTCCAGGATCGGCCGGACCTGGCCGAGCGCGGCGGCGTCGCCGCCCACCATGATCGTAAGCGTGCCCGCATCGGCCGCCTTCGCCCCTCCGGAGATGCCGGCGTCGAGAAGGTTCACGTTTCGCTGCGCGAGCGCGGCGTGGATCCGTTGGGTCGATTCCGGCGAGGCAGTCGACAGGTCGACGACCACTTGGCCCGGGCGCGCGTGCTCGAGCACGCCCCCTGCCCCGAGCATCACCGGCTCGATGACGCTCGAGTCCGGCAGCGACAGCAGCACGACGTCGACCGCCGCCACCAGCTCGGCCAGCGAGCCGGCGGGCTCGATGCCACTGGCCGCCAGCCGCTCGGGGTCGCGATCGTAAGCGACGATTGGATCCCCCGCCTCGCGGACGCGGGCGGCCATCCGCCCACCCATCTGGCCGACGCCGACGATCCCGGTGCGCAGCGTGCTCATCCCTGCCTGTCCGTCGCCTCGGCCAGCGCCGGCAGCGCCAGCGCGAACGACTCGACCCCGATCCCGCTGGCGAGCTCGAGCACTTCCATCAGCTCCGCAGCCGTCGCGCCGTAGCGGATCGCATTGGCGATGTGCTGGCGCAGCCCGGGGCCGAACATGTGCGTGGCCGATGCGTCGAACGCGCAGTAGATGAACTCCTTGACCTTCGGCTCCAGCGTGCCGCGTTCCCAGGGGTGCGACGACAGTGCCGTGTACGTGGCGAAGAACTCGGCGTCGAGGCGGAGGAAGCCGTCCCAGAACTCGTTCCAGTAGCCGCGCTTGGCGGTGAACTCGGCCTTGATGTGTTCCTGGCGCTCGGTCAGCGGAAGGTCCATGTCCACGGGCCGTCCGGCGGCCGCCAGCTCCTCCAGCAGGATCGGCACGCCGGTGTTCGCGGCGTGGATGCCCATCGTGCTCGTCAGCTCCAGCGTCTCCAACACCTCCGCGGGCGTGGCTCCGAGCGCCAGCGCCCGCCGCACGTCGTCGGCAGCGCCCGGTCCGTGCAGGTGCGAGGCGGCGCTGTCGACCGCCAGCAGCACCAGCGCCTTGACCTTCGGCTCGAGCGGACCGCGACGCCAGGCATGGGCCGTGAAGTCCAGCACCCGCGCGAAATAGCTCGGGTTCTGGCTGAGCAGCTCCTCGGCCGCCGCGTTCGGTGGCCCGTGCACCTCGGTCCATGCCTCGCGCAGGGCGCCGGTGTCGATGGTCGTGTCGGTGGTGGTGGTCATCGGTCACTCCTGGTGTCGGTGAGGCACACGGCGAGCCCCGCGGCGTCGCCGTCGAGCGGCGCGAAGCGGTCCATCACGGACGGGTCGTGCCCGGGGACGATCGCCGCGCCGGCGGCCGCGTGGCGCCGCAGCGTCGCGTAGCCGCGGTACATGTCGGCGAGATCGCTGAACACGCCGAACGGCCGCTCGCGCTCGAGCTCGTCGTCGTAGTGGATGGCGTCGGAGGCGAGCACGATCGGACCGTGCTCGCCGGCTACCTCGAACACGAGCTGGCCGGGCGCGTGACCGCCCACCCGCACCGCCGTGATCCCCGGCGCCACGTCGGCGCGGTCCTCGATCAACTCGACCCGATCCTCGGCTGCGGCGCGGCGCAGCTGCTCGATCGCGTCCGGGTCGGCGTGGGTGGCGAACTGGGGGCGCTCGGCGACCGGGTCGGCCGTCCAGAACTCCAGCTCGGCGCGAGCGACGGGCATCCGCGCGTTCGGGAACAGGCCGAGATTGCCGACGTGGTCGTAGTGGATGTGACTGATCACCAGCAGGTCGACCGCGGCGGGGTCGACCCCCAAGACGCGCAAGTGCGTCGGCCGGCCGGCACAGGCACTGGCGACCCATCCGTTCGCCGCGCTCGGGCTCAAACCCGCAGTCGAGGACGATCGGAGGCGACCCCGGCGCGTGCAGAGGCTCGAGGATCCAGAAGTAGTAGCTCATCTGGAGCGGCCCGTCGGGCTCGCCATAGGTGGACCACCGGTAGTAGGCGTCGCTGAAGGTCGTCTGACGTTCGGCGTAGTGCACCGCCAGCACGCGGTACGACGGCGGTCGCTCGGTCATGTGACCCGGGCCTCGGCGCGTCCGTCATGTCCGGTCCGCGCGCGAGTCACTTCGGGTCCCGCGGCGTCTGCACGTTGCCCACGCCGCGCCGCGGCAGGCCAAGGTGCTCCCGGGCCAGCTCGCCGAATGCCCACTCCCGCAGCACGGTGTTGCGATGGCTGTTGAGCATGGACATGTCGCGGTAGATGCGCTCGAACCGTGATCCGTCCACGGCGGCGCTCGGAGCCGGCCGTGCGGAAGATCTCCGACTGGAAGATCTCCCACGCCTGGATGATCCCCTCCCTTCCGATGCAGCCGATCCGCATGTCCTCGCCGTAGGAGTATGGAATCCCGCCCGCCCCGCCGTCCTCGGCGGCCCGGCGACAAGCCTCCATGTGCTGATCGACGGCGTTGTACATCGCTGCCTCCGCGGTCGCGAGCTTCGCCAGCGCCGAGCCGAACCAGCGCTGAAACGTCTCGTCCCCGATGCGCGGCACCATCGGCGGCAGCGGCGTGAGCCTCGAGTGCATCATCTCCTCGTACTCGTCCAGCGCCGCGTATGCGCCACCGATCGCTACCGCGGTGAGGGTCAGCGTGAAGCACGCCATCGCCCGTCCGCCGTACATCGGATTTCCGTGCAACTCCACGCCGGGGGTCCCGCGGCCGGTGACGTCGAAGTCGACCATCAGCGCGTCCTCGATCGCCCAGTGGGCCGGGATCCGGCCGCGGTCGAACGTGATCGTGTTGGAGGCGGACCCCTTGAGCCCCATCAGGCGACCCCAGTCGTCGAGGATCGTGAACTCGCTGCGGGGCGCCACGAACAGCAGCATGCGCTCGGTCGGCTTGCCGTCGTCGCCGGCGATCAGGGCCTGGCCCATGTAGTGCGTCGAGAGCGGGATGCCCGAGCAGTAGCCCACCTTGCCGGTCAGCTCCCATCCGGGGGCGACACCGGACGATCGACCGTTGCCGTCGGTCCGGACGGCCGGACCGATCGGGGCCGCGACCGCTGCGCACCGGAAGTCGCCGTCGCCGAAGATCTCCTCCTGCGCCGACTCCGGCCACCACGAGGCGACCTGGAGCGCGTGGGCGGCGGCCAGCGCGATGCACCACCCCGCGGACACGTCGCCGCGAGACAGCTCCTGGACGACGCGCATGAATGTCGGCGCGCCGAACTCGTATCCGCCGTAGCGCCGCGGGATGTAGCAGCGGTAGAAGCCGGCGTTCACGCAGGCGTCGTGGATCTCTTGCGACGGACAGGTGCGCTCCTCAGTTTCGGCCGACTGCTCGCGCAGCAGCGGTCGCAACGCGACCGCGCGGTCGATCATTTCCTGCGGGGTGAGGTCGGGCTCCGGCGGCGAGATCCCAGCGCCGGCGTCGGCACGGACCGCCATCAGATCCGGGCGGCGGTGTCGGCGGCGAGGGCGTGGACGGGCATCGGTCTCTCTCCTTCGTGGTCTTCGTAAGTGCGGCGACACCGAGAGTGGTCACCGGCGGATGCCTGGCGAGGACGCAGGACCGAAGCGATGGCCCAGCCACATCGAGGTCCGAGGACAAAGCCAGGCGCCGCCGGGGGCCGCTCGAATGTCGTCGTATTTGCGAAAGGGAGCACTTAGTCGATGCGTTGGGACGCGTAAGGTAGCATCCTATCGCCTGATCGTCATACAATCCTGCTGCAGGCAGCTCCGCCCGGCAAGCCGGTCGCTCGCCGGCGAGTCCGACCCCCGTGAAACGGAGGATAAGTGCATTCGTTCCCACGACCCCAGGAGCTTCATCTTGTCGCCGCGCGCGAGCCGGCACAAGGCACCTGCCCGGAATGTGGCAGCGATCGGCTCGCCGACTACCGCGTCCTGAGCGAGGGCGGCTGGTGGGACGTGCGCAAGTGCCAGACGTGCCTGTACTCGCTGAGCCGCGTGGCCGCGCCGCCGTTCGGCTCCTACACCCCGCTCGGACTGGAGATCTGAGCATGCTCGGCGTCGACGTCGGCGGCACGTTCACCGACGTGGTCGCCGTCCGTGACGGACGGATCACCGTCACCAAGGTTCCCAGTGAGCCGGCGGATCCGGCGCGGCCGGTCGTGGAGGGAAGCCGCCGGCTCGGGGTGGAGGGCAGCACGGTGTTCAACCACGCCAGCACGACCGGGCTCAACGCGGTCATCACCCGCCGCCTGCCCAAGGTGGCGTTCCTGACCACCGAGGGCTTCCGGGACATCCTGGTCAAGGGCCGGCTGTGGCGTCCGCTCGACGCCCAGACCGACGCGAGCTGGCGCCGATCGTTCGGCGATGCGGCTCGGCCGCTGATCCCACGGTATCTGCGCCGGGGCGTCGCTGAGCGGATCCTCGCCGACGGCCGCGTGATGATCGAGCTCGACGAGGAGCACGCCCGGCGTCAGCTGGCGGTCCTCGAGCGCTGTGACGTGCAGGGCGTGGCCATCTGCCTGCTCAACTCCTACGTCAACCGCAGCCACGAGGAGCGCCTGCGCGAGCTGACGCTCGAGGTCCTGGGCGATGTGCCGGTCTCGATCTCGGCGGAGACCTCGCCGCTGGCCAAGGAGTACGCGCGCGCCTCGACGACGGTGATCGACGTGATGATGAAGCTGATGTTCAGCGGCTACGCCGGCGAGCTCGACGAGCAGTTGCGGGCGCTTGGGTTCACCGGCGAGCTCAACTTCGCCGACTGCGCGGCCACGCTCATCCCATGGCGCGACGCCTTGGAGCAGCCGTTTCGGATCGTGGTCGCCGGACCGGCGGCGGGAACGACGTCCGGCGCCCGGCTGGGCGAGGCGATCGGCGAGGGCAATCTGATCTGCTGCGACGTCGGCGGCACCTCCACCGACGTCTCCCTGGTGCAGGATGGCCGGCCCTTCGTCAACGACACGTTCTCGCTCGAGGATGACCTCATCATCAACGCGCTCTCGACCGAGATCTCGAGCGTGGGCGCCGGGGGCGGCAGCATCGTCTCGATCTCACCGGCGGGCGACGTCCTGGTCGGGCCGGCCAGTGCCGGCGCCGATCCCGGCCCGGCCTGCTACGGGCGGGGCGGTGAAGCGCCGACGATCACCGACGCGTGCCTGCTGATGGGCATCCTCGACCCCGACGGCTTCGCGGGCGGAGAGATGCGGCTCGACGCCGAGCGGGCGCGGACGGCGTTTGCGTCGCTCGACACACCGCTGTCGCTGCACGACCGCGTCGCCTACGCCTACCGGATCGCCGTGCACAACATCGCCGAGGAGGTCACGAACGTCGCCATCCGCCACGGCGTGGATCTCCGCGATTTCACCCTGCTGGCGTACGGGGCCGCCGGACCGATGCTGCTGCCTGCAGCGCTGGAGCAGCTTCAGGTCAGGCGGGTCGTGATCCCGCCCCACCCAGGCCTGTTCTCGGCACTCGGGCTGCTCGCCACGGACCTCGTCTACTACGACAGCCAGAGTGCGTACATGGTGCTGACCCCGGAGGCCGCGCCGCGGATCTCGGAGATCTTCGATTCGATGGAGCACAAGCTCCGCGACCGCACTCCGGCCGACAGCGTTGGGGTGACGGTGAGGCGCAGCTTCGACGGACGGCTGCTGGGGCAGAGCTGGGAGACGCCGCTCGTCGAGGTGCCCGAGGGCCCGATCACCGAGGCGACCGTGCAGCAGATGATCGACGGCTTCCACGATGAGTACGAGCGGCGCTACGGCAACCGCCTCCCGGTCGTGCCGGTGCAGGGGGTCACCTACCGCGTGCAGCTCGTGGTGCCGGTCGACAAGCTCCAGTACGACCGCCTCGAGTCCCACGGCAACGGCGCGGTGAGTCGCGACGATCCGCGACCGACGCGGACGCTGACACTGCACTACTTGGAGGACGAGCCGTTCGACTCGCCTGAGTATGCGCGCGAGGCGCTCGCCCCGGGAATGCACGTCGCCGGGCCCGCGATTGTCCGCGAGGGACTGTCGACGACGTTTCTTTCAGCCGGGCAGCGGGCGGAGGTGGGGCGGCTCGGAGAGATCTCGATCACGGCCGCGCCATAGGGGGATGATCCGCGATCTCTCAACCGAGGAGTTCGCCGGCCGCTATGGGGCGGACCGGTTCACAGCGACGGTGCTCGCCAACCGCTTCCGCTATATCGTCGAGCACATCTGCGGCCGGCTGCTGACCGCCGCGTTCTCCCCCATCCTCCGCGACTTCTACGACTTCGCGGCGACCCTCACCGGGCCGCCGGCGCTCGATTACGCCACGCCGGCGATGAGCAACAGCATCGTGCTGTTCACCGGCACGATGACGGACTCGGTCCGCAACACGATCAACGAGTACGGGCCCGAGCGGCTCGGGCCGGGCGACGTGATCGTCGCCAACGATCCATACCGGACCGGGACGCACGTCAACGACCTGCTGTTCTGCCGCCCGGTGTTCTGGGGCGACCGGCTCGCCGGCTTCGTCAACATGAAGGCGCACCAGCTCGACATGGGCGGCGTTGCCCCGGGCGGCTTCAGTCTCACCAAGCACAACGTGTACGAGACCGGACTCGTCCTGTCGCCGCGCGCGCTCTATCGCGGCGGCGAGCCGGTGCGCGAGACGTGGAGCCTCATCTTCGACAACGTCCGCTTTGGCGAGATCCTGTTTCCGGACATGCAGACGATCTGCGCGGGCCTGACGCTCGGTGAGCGCCTGCTGTCAGAGACGCTCGATCGCTACGGCGTCGACGCGGTCCAGGGGGCCATCACGTATGTCTGCGACGCCGCCGCGGAGCGCATGTCCGAGGCGCTCGCGGCGATCGGAGACGGCGAGTGGGAAGGTGAGGACGCCGCCGACTGCGACGGCGTCGACGACACCGAGGAATACCGCGTCCACGTCAAGGTCACCAAACGCGGCGACCGCGCCGAGGTCGATTTCTCGGGCACCTCCCGCCAGGCCCGCACCTGCATCAACGCCACCGCGCTCGATGCCAAGACGACCGTCGGCGTGGCGTTCAAGTACCTGTTCGATCCGCGGACGCCCTTCTCGAGCGGAGCCTGGCGCAACATCGACATCGTCCTCCCCGAGGGCACGGTGGTCAGTGCCATGCCGCCCGACGGCGCCGTGTTCCTGTACTACGAGCAGAGCCAGGTGATGATCGGCGCGTTGCTGCGCGCGCTGGCCAAGGCGGTCGGCTCGGCGGCGATCGCCGGCGACCGCGGGACCACCGATATCCACAGCGCGAGCGGCACCCACCCCAACGGCATGCCGTGGGTGTCGGCTGCGCAACTCGGCGGTGAGCTCGGCCCGTTCGGCGCGACCCAGCACGGGGACGCCGACACATGGATGCTGTCCTACCAGGCCAACGGCATCGTGGGCGCGGTGGAGGCGATCGAATCCGACGTGCCGGCCGTGCTGCTCCGGGAGGAGCCCGTTCCGGACACCGGCGGCCCTGGCTTCAATCGCGGCGGGCTCGCGGTCATGCGCGACTCGCTTTGGCTCGAGGCGGCCAGCCACAATCTCATGTCGCTTCACTACAAGCGACCGGCCGGGTTCGGGGTCAACGGCGGGGGCGCCGGGCGCAACGGCGGCGTGTGGATCTGGCCGCCGGAGGGCGAGACGCCGGCGAGCCCCACGACCGGTGACGACGCATACGCCGACTCCGTCCCGCTGGCCGGTCTGCTCAACCCCGCCACGAACGCCCCGGACCCGGACGGGCGGTTCCTGTATCCCTACCGGCAGTCAAGCTGGCACACCGACCCGCTGACCGTGCTGCGCTACATCAACCGCGGCGGCGGAGGGTGGGGCGATCCGTTCACCCGTGAGCCCGAGCGCGTGCGGATCGACGTACGTGACGGCTACGTGACCGCGGCCGGGGCGGCCCGGGACTATGGCGTCGTGGTCGTCGGGGACCCGGATGAGGACCCCGAGGGCCTGGTCGTCGACGAGGCCGCCACCGCACGCCTCCGAGCGGCCAGGGAGGCGACATGATCGGCGCTCGGTCATTGTGTGACCGGCAGACAGGCGGTCGAGATGACTGACACGCCCCTGGACTCGCTGAGGTCAGAGTGACCCAGTCACGTCGTGATGACGCCGATCTGTCCATGAGGGTCGGCCGGGTGGCCGCGCCACTCCGCGAGCAGGTGCTCGACGTGCTGCGTCAGGCGATCCTCGATTTCCGCCTGAAGCCCGGCCAGCGCCTGATCGAGCGCGAGCTGATCGAGCAGACGGGCGTCTCGCGAACCACCATCCGCGAGGTGCTGCGCCAGCTCGCCGCGGAGGGACTGGTGACGACGATCCCCCAGAAGGGCGCGATCGTGGTCGTCCCCTCCGCCCAGGAGGCGGCCGACCTGTACGAGGTGCGAGCCGCGCTCGAGGCGCTCGCCTGCCGCCGCTTCGTCCGCCGCGCGACCGACGAGCAGGTCAAGCAGTTGCGCAAGTCGTTCCGGGAGATCGAGCGGCTCGCCAAGCGGCGGGACTCCGACGTCCAGGAGATGCTGGCGGCGAAGGACGACTTCTACGACGTCCTGCTCGACGGCGCCGGGAACAAGGCGATCCGCGAGACGCTCGACGGCCTGCGGGCGCGCGTCAGGCTCCTGCGCGCGACGTCGCTCTCGCAGCCCAACCGCAGTGCCGGCACCGTGTCCGAGATCCGCGAGATCGTGCGTGCCGCAGAGGCACGCGACGAGGACGCGATGGCGTCCGCGTGCGCGTACCACGTCAACCAGGCGGCCCGCAGCGGCCTCCGCGGCTTGGCGGAGCTCGACGACGAGGCCGCCGACGTCCTCGAGGCGCTCGGCGGCTGAGATCCCCGGGGGTCGCTAGGCCGCCGCGGCCGCCCCCCACAGCTCCTTGGTTGCGATCCGCGCACCCTCGGCGAGGGCGGCGAGCTTGGCCCACTGGATCTCGGGGTGGACCCGGTGGATGAATGCTCCCTGCGCAAATCCGCAGTCGGTGCCCGCCAGGACGTTGTCTCGCCCGACGACGTTGGCGAGCCGGACCAATCGCTGGGCGACCAGCTCCGGATGCTCCACGACGTTCGTGTGATGGGTCACGACGCCCGGGATGAGCTTCTTGCCCTCGGGGAGGGGCACGTCTTCCCACACTCGCCACTCGTGCTCGTGGCGCGGATTCGCCTGCTCCATCGCGTAGTAGCCGGCGTTGACCTGGAGGACCAGGTCGATCGTGTCTCGCAGCGGCGGGTCGTAGGCGTGAGGGCCGTGCCAGCTGCCCCAGCACACGTGGTAGCGGATGCGCTCCGGCGGGAGGCCCTCGAGCGCGTGATTGAGCGCGTCGACGCGTAGTTGCGCCCAGCGGCGATAGTCGTCGTCGGTCTGTCCGAGGGACAGCATCGAGTCCCATTCGTGCATCAGCACGGCATCGTCGACCTGAAGGAAGAACCCCGAATCGACGATCGCGCGGTACTCCTCACGCAGGGCGTCCGCCAGGCCGTAGACGAACTCCTCCTCGCTGGCGTAGTGCTCGTTCCTCAGCCAGTAGGCGCTCGCCGGGGCGACGACCGGCATGAACGCCTGCACGTCGTCGTGTCCTTCGAGCGCGGCGCGGAGGTTGGCGATGTCACGGTCGAGCGCGGTGCGGTCGTACGTGATCGGCCCGGTGCACACCCACTCGATCCCTTGGTTCGACGCCGGCTCGTCCTCGCGCTCGCTCGAGTCCGCAGCACGGTTGCTCTCGCGGACGGCTGCCTCGTCCAGCGCGTCGAGCGCCGCGTAGGCCCCGGGGAACTGCTGGCGGTCGCGGCTGGGCGGCATCATGCTGGCGCCCTCTACGGTCATCACACGCGCCTCCAGGCCGCTGACCCGCTCGTAGAGATAGGTGATCCAGCTGGCCTTGCCCATCTCCCCGTCATCGACGATGTCGATGCCGGCGTCGACCTGGCGGTCGACGACGTCCTGCACCGCGCCGCGCAGCACGTCAGCGTAAGCCGCATCGTCATAACTCTCGCCACGCTCCCCGGCGGCTAGGAACGAGAGCAGCTCCGGTGGCCTGATCAGGCTGCCGGTGTGCGTAGCGAGGATCTTGCCCATTTCGTCTCCTAATCGTCGCACGTGGCCGTCGGCGCTCGGCCGCAACCAGCCCTTTGCGCAGAGCAAACACGAGTCGTCGCCGAAATGCAAAAAGGCGTCGCTGATTGAGAAGACTTCTCGCGCAGATGTCCACGCGTGCCTGGACGGCCTCGGATATAAACGGTTCGCGGACACGCGCCGACGGGCGGAGGAGGAGGACGAGGATGAAGGTGAGCATGTTCGAGCAGGTGCCGTACCGGTACCTGCCCGCAGGCTTCGAGGATCGCTACAGCTCGGTGGTGACCCCGCCGTACTTCGATCTCGTGGAGCCTGAGCGGATGCAGGAATCGCTCCAGTCCGGCTACGCGGAGCTGTTGCACGCGGCCCGTGCCGGCTTTGACGGCGTGTGCGTGACCGAGCACAGTCAGTCGACGTATGACATCTCGCCGAACCCGAACCTGATGGCGGCCGCGGTGGCGTACGGCACGCGAGCGGAAGGCCTTGACACGGCCATCACCGTCCTCGGGCGCTCGCTCGGCAAGTCGCGAGAGCCCCTGAAGGTCGCCGAGGAGTACGCGCTGCTCGATTGCATCAGCGGTGGGCGGCTGATCGCCGGCTTCCCGGTTGGGCTCAGCTACGACGCCAACCAGAACGGCGCCATCCCGGCGATCGAGACCCGCGAGCGCTACAACGAGCACCGGGAGCTGATCCTCAAGGCGTGGGCCGAGCCCGATCCGTTCGCCTGGAACGGCCGCTTCGAGAAGTACGGGCAGGTAAACCTGTGGCCGCGGCCGATCCAACAGCCGCATCCCCCGATCTGGATCCCGGGCAGTGGGTCGCCGGGCACGCTGGTGGACATCCTCCGGCGCGACTACGCGTTCGTCTATTTGAGTTGGAGTGGACCGAAGCTCGTCGGGCACCAGATCTTCGACCGCTACTGGGAGTTTGCCGAGAAGCAGGGGCGCGACCTCAACCCGTACCGGCTGGCGTTCCTGCAGGTTGTGGCGGTCTCCGAGACCGACGCCAGCGCCGAGAAGGAGTACGCGCCGCATCTGGAAGCGCATTACCGCTCCGGGCTCGGGACCGTCCCTGTGTCGGGCTTTGCGGTGCCGGGCTACGCGGAGCCGGCCGGGATCGAACACATGATTCGCAATCCCGGCGATCTCGGGATGCTGGCGAAGATGCGCAACATCACCTACAAGGAGATCGTGGACACGCAGGTGGCGATCGTCGGCAGTCCGGCGACGGTGGCCGATCAGATCGAGGAGTTCGTCAGGGAGTTTCGGATCGGGAACCTGCTGGTGATGCTGCAGAACGGATCGATGCCGCGCGAGCTGACCGAGAAGAACATCACGTTGTTCGCCGAGGAGGTGCTGCCGAGGCTGCGCCCGATCTGGGACGAGGAGGGATGGGAGAACCACTGGTGGCCGCGCGGGTCTGAGCCGCGGAGCGCGGTCGCGGGTGCGGCGGCCGGAGGGGAGGCGTGATGGCGACCGGTATCGCCGACGTACGCGACGAGGTGGTGGAGGTGTGCGACGGCCGGCTGCGGCTCCACGTCAAGGTGGCGGGCGACGGTCCACCCGTGGTGTTCTTCCACCCGCTGCCCGGGCTCGAGTGGCAGCCGTTGCTCGACCGGCTGGCCGAGCGCCACACGGTCTATGCGCCGGAGCATCCGGGCACGTCGCCCGGCGACCCGCAGGCGATCCGCGAGGTCCACACGCTCTGGGAGCTGTTGCTCGCCTACGAGGAGGCGTTCCGGGCGCTCGGGCTCGATCGCCCCGCGGTCGTCGGCTTGTCGTTCGGCGGGATGGTCGCGGCCGACCTCGCCGCGAGCTTCCCGCAGGCCTTGAGCCGGCTGGTCCTGCTGTCGCCGATCGGCCTGTGGCGCGACGATGCTCCGATCCGGCTCGTGGAGATGATCACGGGCCCGCCGGAGGAGCTTCCCAGCTGTCTGTTCAAGCACCCCGAGAGCGAGGCGGCGCAGGCGCTTATGGCGCTTCCCGACGATCCCGACCAGGTCCCGACGGCGATCGCCCAGGGAGCGTGGAACGTCGGCTGCACGACGAAGTTCGCGTGGCCGATCGCCGACCACGGGCTCGGCCGGCGACTGCACCGGATCGCGGTGCCGACACTGGTGGTGTGGGGCCGCGACGATGCGCTGGTTCCGGCCGTCTATGCCGACGAGTTCGCCAAGCGGATCGAGGGCAGCCGCGTCGAGGTGCTCGACGACTGCGGCCATGCGCTCCAGGGCGACCAGCCGGAGCAAACGTTCAAACTGGTCACAGAATTCCTGCGATAAGCGCGCTGGTGCTCGCCGGCGTCCCGCCTGAGTCCGCGCGGATGGTGGCTGTGCTGGTCCACGGAAGGGACCAGGACGAGAACGCAATGCTCGACGTGGCGGCACGGCTCGGCCTTGGCGACGTCGCCTATGTGCTGCCGGTGGCCGCCGACCGGAGCTGGTATCCGGGCCGGTACTTCGACCCGCTTCCGGTCAACCAGCCGTGGCTCGAGTGGGCGCTCGATGCCTGCGAAACGGCGATCGCGCGGGCCCACCGCGCGGGAATGGCCGATGAACGGATCGTGGTCGCGGGGTTCTCACAGGGCGCCTGCGTGATCGCCGAGCTGGTGGCGGGTCGCGCCCGGTCGTGGGCCGGCGCGGCGATCCTGACCGGGACGCTGCTGGGGCCGCCGGACGAACGGGTCGTGCCGGCCGGCGTCGACGGGTTGCCGATGTTCCTCTGCGCCAGCCGCCACGACGATTGGATCGCGCTGGACGATGCGCTGGCCACCGCGCGCGCGTTCGAGGCGGCGGGCGCGAACGTGACGTTCGAGACCTACGAGGACCGGGCGCACCACATCAACGATCGGGCCATCGAGGGGCTCCGGCGCCTGCTGCGGGGCGTGAAGTCGGCTCCCTTGGTCGAGTAGGCTCGACCGCCGAGGACCGAGGCGAATCTCGGCCGAAAGGAGAAGAGGATGCGATTTGGAATTGGCGGGGTCTGCACCGATGAGACGCTTCGGCCCGCAGACGTTGCACGGCGCGTGGAGGCGCTCGGGCTGGAATCGCTTTTCCTTGGCGAGCACACGCATATTCCGTGGTCACGGGTATCGCCCTACCCCCTCGGCGAGCTGCCCCGTAACTACTGGCGGACGCTCGATCCGTTTGTGGCACTCGCCGATGCCGCGGCTGGAAGTTCGCGCATTCGCCTCGGAACCGCGGTCTGCCAGCTGGCGCAGCGCGACCCGATCATCTGCGCGAAGGAGGTCGCAAGTGTCGACGTGCTCAGCGACGGCCGGATCGAATTCGCCGTGGGGGCAGGTTGGAACCTGGAGGAGATGAGAAACCACGGCACGAACCCGCCTGAGCGGTTCGCGATCATCGAGGACCGCCTCAAGGCGATGCACGAGATGTGGACAGAAGATGAGGCCACCTACCACGGGCCGTACGTTGACTTCGACCGCATCGCGGTATGGCCGAAGCCCGTGCAGAAGCCATATCCGCCCGTGTTGCTGGCCGGCAACGGCCCGAGCGCCGAGCGGCGAGTGCTCGACCACGCCGACGGCTGGGCGCCGGTGGCCGTGCCGGGGATCGCTGACCGAGTCCGGCGGTTGCGGTCGGCCGCGGTCGCCGCCGACCGGAAGGTCTCGGTGACGCTCGTCGCCTGTCCGGTTAGCGCGGCCGAGTTCGAGGAACTCGAGGACGCGGGCGTCGACCGCTGCGTTCACTGGGTGGATTCGATGCACGCGGACGACTTCGACCCGCAGGTGGAGCCGTTTCTGACGGCCATCGAGGAGTACGGATGGGATCGCGCTGAGGCGATGCCTACCCGGTGAGCTGAAAGCTCAGAGCGCACACCGCCTGGCTCGTCAATCGAACGGAGGGAGTGGACATGTACAAGGTGGTTTGGATCGCGCGTTACCGCAAGGACATGACCAAGCAGGACGCCAGCGATTACTGGGCCACGCTGCACGGGCCGCCGATGAAGCAGGTCTCGCCGGTCGCCGGCTACGTTCAGAGCCACGTTCAGGGGCCGCTCCCGGCCGTGTCCGGAGTCGCGGAGGAGGAGACGTTGTTCGACGGGTACTCGTGCGCGTGGTGGAACGACCGCGCGGACTACCAGCAGGCGATGAGCACGCCGGCGTGGCATCGGATCCTCGAGGACGGCCCCAAGGTCTTCGACGTGGACTGGCTCTGGAACATGAGCGCTCACGTCGAGGAGCACCCGATGATCGAGGGGCCGACGAGCCCGTACAAGGTCGCCTGGATCGTTCGGTTCAAGGAGGGTATGACGCGGGAGGAGGGCCGCGAGTATTGGCGCAGCGTCCACGGTCCGATCTTCAAGGAGCTGGACATCGATCGCTACGTCCAGAATCACGTCGTCGGCCCCATCGGGGAGGAGGGCGAAACCGGCGATGCCGAGATCGGCTTCGATGGCTTCTCGGAGTGCTGGTTCCGCGACGAGCGCCAGTTCCGAGACGCCGTCGAGTCCGATACGTGGGCCGTCGCGGTTGAGGATGCCCAGAACGTCTTCGACATGACCCAGATGTGGGGCGCCGCGCTCAAGGAGAACGTCGTGATCGCGCCACAACTCGTCGGCGCGTAGGTTCGCGCACGCAAATGGAGCGGCTAGAACCTGTCCCGGCGAGTCTCGAGCTGATCACCCGGCTGCGGGCGACGCTTGCGCAGCCGCTGGAGCTCGGACAGACGCCGTGGGGGCGGCGGCGAGTGATCGGGATCACCGGGGGCGAATTCGACGGCCCCCTGCTGTCGGGCAAGGTGCTGCCGGGCGGCGCGGATTGGCAGGTGGTCCATGAGGACGGGACCGCGACGATCGATACCCGCTACACGCTCGAGTGTCACGACGGGGCACTCATCTCCGTAGCCACGCGCGGGTGTCGCCATGGGCCGCGCGAGGTGCTCGAGCGGATCGCCCACGGCGAGCCTGTCGATCCTTCCGAGTACTACTTCCGCGTGTCGATTCAGTACGAGACATCGGCTCCGGAGTACGAGTGGCTGAATTGGGTCGTGGCCGTCGCCTCCGCGGTGCGGCTCCGAGACCAGGTTGTGTATGACGCCTACGTGGTGCGGTAGCTCCTCTCGCGACTCTGTCAGCTGATGACCTGGGTCACCGACGCGTTTATCAGCTCCCAATCGACGTCGATGCCCAGACCGGGCCCGGTCGGTGCGTGGATGTCGCCGTGCGAGTCGATGACCGGGAAACCGGCTAAGCCATAGCTCAGATGCTCGAGGGTGTGGTCCCCCGTCCGGTTGAAGGGCAGCACCTCGAACCAACCGCAGTTGTCGATCGCCATCGCAACGTGGAGGTTGGCGACGTTGTTCATCGCGTTATAGCCGTCGTGAATCTCGCATGGGAGGTTGAACGCCTCCCCTAGATGGGCGATCTTCATCAGCCCCGTGATTCCACCTTTGATGACGACGTCGCCGCGCACGTAGTCGGTCGCCTCGCTCACGATCCAGTGGGCAAGAGCCTCGAGTCCGCCGGGCGTTACCTCGGTCGCCATCAGCGGAATCCGCAGGTTCTGTTTGAGCCGACGGTAACCGTGGATGTCCAGTGCCGGGAGCGGATCCTCGTACCAGAGGTAACCCATTTCCTCGATCTTCAGCCCAACGTCCAGCGCGTCGGCGTAGGAGTAGCTCCAGGTCCCGTCGAGCATCAGTGTCATCTCGTCTCCGACCTCGTCCCGGACCCGCGCGCAGGCGTCGATATCGAACGAGATCGGCGGCGGGGCGTCCGTGCGCCACGGCGCGCGCGGCGGGTGAAGCTTGTAACCACGCCACCCCTGCTCGCGCCAGTACGCCGCCTCCTCAGCGTAGTCCTGTGCGTTCGCGTGGTGCGCAGATGACAGGTAAACCGGGAGCCTGTCGCGACAGTGGCCCAGCAGTCGGTGAATCGGTAGCCCGGCGGCCTGGCCCGCGATATCCCAAAGGGCGACGTCGACGACGCCGACCGTGATCGGGTTGATGAAGTGGCCGAGGTTGCACAGCCGACGCCAATGGCAGCCCAATCTCCAGCGGATCCGCTCCCAGTAACAGCGGCTTCACGAATGTGACTATCTCGCGCGCGATTGCCAGCGGGCCGGGTCCCGGATAGCTCAGGAAGTTCGTGCCCTCGATTCCGGCGTCGGTCTGGATCCGGAGAACCCCCATGGGAAGCTTCCCGTCCCGGGTTCCGAACACCGCCAGTCGAGGCGACGAGCGGTCATGCATGGCGATCGTGATGTCGGTGATCTGCAAACCCGGGCACTTTCAGCCGGCCGGCGGCAGGGCAGCATGCGCTGCCTCAGGCGAGCACCTTACCGGGAGCCTTCTGGGCGATCGGGTCATTGCGTTGCCCACACAGATCCGCCGCCGGTCCCGGCGTGTCTGAGTGTCGTCGACGGATACGTGCCGTAGCGCGCGTGATAGATGGCGGCAAAGCGGCCGGCGTGCGGGAAGCCCCACTTCGCGCCGATGCTGGCCACGGTGGCTTCGTCGCTGCTGGTGGTGACGAGATCGTGGTGAGCTCGCTCGAGGCGGGCGTGCTCGATGATCTGGTGAGGCGTAGCGCCCAGCGATCGTTGGAAGCCCTGCTGGAGCGCCCGGATGCTGACCCCCGCCCAGGCGGCTACCTGTGCGACGGTGAGCGGCTCATGGGCGTGCTGCTCGATGTATTCGTGGGCCCGCCGGACCGTGGTTGGGCCGATGCTTCGCGCGTGCGCGTCGAGCTGTGCGCGGAGGTCGTGGTCGGCGCTGAGGAGGAGTCCCGAGAGGATCGCGTGGACGAGCGGAGCGGTCATGATCGGCTGGCGGAACAGCGACTCAGGATCGAACAGGCTCGTGGCCAGGGTGGAGACCAACCGGTTCCAATCCGCCGCGCCGCGTCGGGAGAGGTCGAGCGCGAGCGCGAAGGCGATCCGAGCGGTGACAGGTCGGTGGAGCAGTCGCTCGAGCTCGTCCTCGAGTGCCTGTCGTTCGATCTTGATCGCCAGCATCTGGCCGGGGGTGCGCCAGCCGGCGAAGCCGGTCGGCTTGTCTGGTCGCGAAGATCATCCCCGTCGTCGACGTGGCGACGATCTGCTGCGATCCGCAGTACGCGCGCGTCTGCCCAGCGGTGACGAGGTTGACCTGGTAGGCATCTGCATGCGGTTCGGCGTCGACCCGAATCTCGGTGTCGTACGAGAGCCAGCCGAGCGTGATCGGACCGAGCGAAGCCGCGTCGAGGCTCATCGCAAAATCACGATGGTCGCCCAGGATCGTGAGACGGTGCTCGTTGTACACGCGCGCGGCAACCGCGCTCGCCTCAACGGGATCGCGACTGCGCAAACTGACCTCGTGTCGCGCGCCCGGCACATCGTCCGTCCGTCGTTCAGCGCCAGCCATACTGTTGTCGCGATGTTAGGTGTCGATCGGCCGCTATCCAGATTGCGAAGCCGACGATCCGAATTGCGAACTCTTTCATCTGCGGGGACTTGCTGCAAGCTGACCGAACCGGTTTGCTTCGCCGAGCCGGCGAAGATTCAACGCGGACCGGCACGCGGGCAAGTAGTCGAGAGGAGGAGTCGCACCCATGTTTAGGTCTAGGCGCTCGCGCATCGGCGCGGGCGCGGTAGTGGTAGCGATGATGGCGGCAGTGATCGGCGGATGCGGGTCGAGCTCGTCGTCGTCGTCGAGTGCGGCGGCGGCCGGTGGGTCGTCGTCGAGCACGTCGGCGGCCGCGGCGTCGTCGACCACGTCGAGCTCATCGGCGGCAGGCGGGTCGGGGACCCGGATGGCGATCTTCTATTACAACCCGAGCCCGTATGGGGTCGCGTCGCTGAAGGGCGCGCAGGCGGAGGCCCAGAAGCTGGGCATCAAGCTCGACGCCTTCGACGCCAACAACAACCCGCAGATGCAGTCCACGCAGATCCAGGACGCGATCACCACCGGCAAGTACAAGGCCTTCTGGGTCTGGGGTCTGAACGACGTGGCTCTCACGCCGATCATCAACAAGGCGCTCGCCGCCGGCATCAAGGTCGCGGCCGCCGACTACACCTGGGGACCGCTGTCCACTCAGAACGTCCTGACAGCCAACCCGCACTTCGTCACCACCGTCGGCCAGTCGATCGGCGCGGAGTCGACGAACCTGATCGCCGCGATGAACGCGGCCTGCACGAAGCAGGTGGGAAGCGGCCACTGCAACATCGCCTTCCTGCCGGGGCTCGCCAACTACCCGACCGACACGGTCCGTGAGAACGCGATGACGGCGTACTACAAGGGCAAGCCGAACTACACGTTCACGATCATGCCGCCCGGGATGTACGACCAGGCGGCCTCGCAGAAGGTCGCCCAGACGTACTTCACCGCGAACAAGAACGTCAACGTGTTCGCGACGTTCGGCGACCAGATGGCGGCGGGCGCGGTGACCGCGATGAAGCTGGTCGGCGGCTACACGCCGAGCAAGAACATCGCGGTCATCGGGTACGGTGGCGCGAAGGAGGCCGTCGACCAGGTCAAGGCCGGGACTTGGGACGCCACCCTCGGCCTGTACCCGGCCTCTGAGTCGGAGGTCGGCATCGCCGCCCTGAACGATGCGCTGAACGGGAAGCCGACGCCGAACCTGGTCAACATCATCAACCCGGCGACCCGCCCGGCGATCATCGACCAGGCGTTCCTGAAGACGCATCCGGACTTCCACCCCGACTGGACGCTGCGAGGGTGGAATAAATTAGGCAGGTGAACACCGGAAGGTCGAAGACGAGCCGGATGAGAGATTGAGCACGAGTCGGATGAGTGCAACGGCGGTCGCGCCGGTCCGGCTCGTCTCGATCGGCAAGCGGTACTCCGGCACCAAGGCGCTCGACGACGTGAGCGTCGAGGTTGCCGGAGGTACCGTGCACGCGCTCGTCGGCGCGAACGGCGCCGGGAAGTCGACGCTCGGGAAGATCGTCGGCGGCGTGATCCGCCCCGACGACGGACAGCTGTTCGTCGACGACCGCCCGGTCCGCTACGCGAGCCCGCGCGACGCGCGCATCGACGGGATCGCGACGATCGCGCAGGAGCTCTCGCCGGTGCCGCAGATGAGCGTGATCGAAAACGTCTTCCTCGGCATCGAGCCGCGTCGCTCCGGGTTGGTCCAGTGGCGCCGGATGCGCAAGCAGTACGAGGAGCTCATCTCACAGTGGGGCTTCGAGCTCGACGGGCACGCCAAGGTCGGCGCGTTGCGCACCGCCGACAAGCAGAAGGTCGAGATCCTGCGCGCGGTCGCGTGCGAGGCGCGGGTGATCGTGATGGACGAGCCGACCTCGTCGCTGACCAGCGTCGAGATCGAGAGGCTCCACCGGATGATCCGCGCGCTGCGCGCGAGCGGCAGGACGATCGTCTACGTGAGCCACTTCCTCGACGAGGTGCTCGACCTCGCCGACACGGTGACGGTGCTGCGCAGCGGGCGCCTCGTACGGACGGGGCCGGCGGCGGAGGAAACCGAGGAGAGCCTCGTCGCCGGGATGTTCGGTGCCGCCGCGGAGGCGGAGCACTTCGAGAAGCCGCGAGGCTCGACCGCACCGGTGGTCCTGGAGGTGTCCGGTCTGGACCGCAAGGGCGTGCTCACGGACATCTCGCTGCAGATCCGGGCTGGTGAGATCGTCGGCCTCGCCGGTCTGGTGGGCAGCGGCCGCACCGAGCTCGCCCGCGCGATCGCCGGCGCCGATCCGATCGATCACGGCACGATCGCCGTCGACGGCACGCCACGCCACATCCGCTCGCCCGCGGATGCGATGGCGGCCGGCATGGCGTTCCTGCCCGAGAGCCGCAAGGACGACGGGTTGTTCATGGAGCTCTCCCTGGCGTCGAACACGACATTCGCGGACCTGCGCTCAGTCGCCTCGCGATTCGGCGTACTGCGCCGCGCGCTCGAGCGCGTGAAGACGCGCTCGCTTCTGAACTCGCTGTCGGTCGAGCCGCCGAACCCGTCGATGAGGGTGGCGAACCTCTCCGGCGGCAACCAGCAGAAGGTCCTGTTCGCCCGCTGGCTGTTCCGCAACCCGCGCGTGCTGATCCTCGACGAGCCGACGCGCGGCGTCGACGTCAGGACGCGCGCAGCGATCCACCGCCTGATCAACGACCTGGCCGCCGAGGGCACCGCCGTGCTGCTGATCTCGTCGGAGATCGAGGAGGTGCTCGGGCTCGCCCATCGCGTGCTCGTGATGCGCCGCGGCTCGATCACCCGCGAGTTCGGCGCCGACCCGCCGATGGAGGCCGTGATGGAGGCCGCGTTCGGCCTCGGAGGGAGCACGACCGCATGAGCGCGCAGCCGCCCGATCCCGTAGCCGGGGACCCCGTTGTGGCTCAGGACCCGGGTGACCGGGGACTCCGTCAGCGCAGACACGATCGCCGCTCCGCGCGTGCGCTGGCAGCGCCGGCTCAAGGCTGAGCACGTCCGCGACTACGGCATCGTCGTCTTCGCCGTCGCGCTGTTCGTCTACTTCTCGATCGCCTCGTCCGTCTTCCTCACCAAGAACAACCTCCTCAACCTCGTCTACCAGAACGCGACCATCGGCATCGCCGCCTGCGCCGTCACCTTGACGATCATCGCCGGCAACTTCGACCTCTCGCTCGGGTCGATCTTCGTCCTGTCAGAGGTGCTGGCCGCATACGTCGCCGTCCACTGGGGGGTCGTGTGGGCGTTCCCCATCGCGCTCCTCTCCGGCGCGGCGATGGGCCTCATCAACGGGACGCTGGTGACGAAGCTGCGCATCAACGCGTTCCTCGCCACGCTCGCGTCCGCGCTCACGTTCGGCGGCATCGCGGTCGGAGTGACCCACGGGGGCCTGCTGATCACGCCCACCAGCAGCGTGTTCACGTTCATCGGCCAGCACCGCGTCGCCGGCGTCCAGTACCCGGTCGTCATCTTCGCCGTCGTCGCGATCGTCCTCCAGCTCGTGTTGGCATACACCGTCTTCGGTCGCCACCTCTACGGCGTCGGCGGCAACCGCGACGCGGCGCGGCTGTCGGGCATCAAGGTTCACCGGACCGTGATCATCACGTTCGTGATCACCGGCGCCGCCTGCGGCCTCGCCGGCCTGATCGACGCTTCGACGACCGGGTCGGGGTCGAGCGATATGAGCGGCCTGGGCGGCCAGCTGGCGCTGCTCGCGATCGCCGGCGTGGCACTCGGCGGCACCAGCATCTTCGGCGGCGTCGGCTCGGTCTGGCGCACGGTCCTCGGTGTGCTGATACTGGGCATGATCACGAACGGCTTCGACCTGCTCGCCGTCCCGGACTACTGGCAGAACGTCGTCCGCGGCATCCTGATCATCTGCGCGGTCGGGATCAGCTCGGTCGTCGACCGCCGTTGAGTCGTATCCGGTCAGGCGTCGCGGTCTCAGCCTCCAGGACCGGCCGCCGGGCGGTCGGCGCCCTCGCCACCACTCTCGATCGTGACGTTCGCCCACGCCTCGAACATCCTCACGATCTCGATGAAGTCGGCGTCGTCTGGGAAGGTGGCATCGCCGAGGTTCCAGAGCTGCTCGACGGTGGCCCCGAGCAGCATCGGGACGTCATGGCGCCGTGCCTCGGACAGGCACAGGCGGACGTCCTTGGCCATGAGGTTGAGGCGGAACCCCTGATGGAAGGTCCGGGTCAGCACGTATGCGGGGAACTTCTGAGCGGCGGCGGTGTTCGACCCGCTGCTCGCGGCCACGACCTCCAGCAGGGTGGCCGGATCGAGCCCGGCCTTCACGCCGAGCGCCGTGGCCTCGGCGGTGATCGCGAGCGAACATGCCGACATCAGGTTGTTGATCACCTTGACGGCCTGGCCCTGACCCGGCCGGTCGCCGACCACGAAGATCCGGGAGCCCAGCAGCTCCAGCACCGGTCGGGCGATCGCGATGTTCTCGCGGGCGCCGGCGACCATGACAGTCAAGCCGTCCGCTCTCCGCGCCCGCCTTCCCACCGCTGACCGGTGCGTCGACAACGCCGACGCCGGCCGTCCCCAGCAGCTCGGCGACCTCCTCTGCCACCTGGGGGCCGGTGGTGGAGAGGTCGACGTAGACGCGCAGCGCTGACCCCCCTGCCAGCTCGCGGGCGACCTCGGACACCACCTCCGGCGACGGCAGGCTGACCAACACGAGCTCGGCGGCGTCCGCGACCCCACGAGCGCTCTCGCACACCTCCGCGCCCGCCTCGCCCAACGCGGTGGCGGCCACGGAAGCGCTGTCATAGACGCTCAGATGATGTCCGGCCTGCACCAGTCGCCGGGCCATCGGGCCGCCCACCGCCCCCAACCCGACGAAGCCGACACGGCGGGGAGAGCCGCCGCCGGTCACGCCTGGGACTGCTCGGCAGCGCGCGGCTCGATCACGCCGAGGTCGGTCAGCACCGCCTCGGCCGTGCGCATCGCCTCCATCGCCGCCGGGACGCCGCAGTAGATCGCCGTCTGCAGCAAGGCCTCCTGGATCTCCGTCGCGCTCACGCCGTTGGTGACGGCTCCGCGCACGTGGACCTCCAGCTCATGCCGGCGCCCGAGAGCAGTGAGCATGACGATATTCAGCAGGCTGCGAACGCTTGCGATCCAGCCCGGGACGCGACCACACCGCCCCCCAGCAGTACTCGGTGACGAGCTCTTGCATCGGGCGGGCAAAATCGGAGGCCTGGCCCAGCGAACGGTCGACGTATTCGGCGCCCAGCACCTCGCGCCGGGTCTGAAGGCCGACTTCGAGCTTCGTCTTGTCGTCCATGGCGTGCGCATCCTTTGGCCCTGTTGCCGAATCCTGTATGACAATCATACAGAATACGGGCGGCTGGAATCATCAGCCGATCGCCCTACGACCGATTCGCCGCGGGAACTAGATCCGCCCGGCACCGGCTCGCCAACGCCTCCTCGGGCTGCTCCGACTGACCCGAGCCCGTCATACGCTCGCGGCCGGAGCCGGCTGGGCGGGGGTGAGTCCGTGGCGGCGCATCACGGCGCCGATCGCGGCCGGGTCGGGCGGGCCGCCGGCGGCGGCGGCGACAACCTCCGCCAACTCCTGGAAATAGGCGGGCCCGAACACCCCGGGCGTCGCGATCGCGAGGAACCTCACATCCTCCTCGCCACGATTCTCGAATCCGTGGACCTGTCCGCGGCGGATGCAAACCGACTCGCCGGGCCCGCTCTCACCAGTCTCCCCGTCGATCGTCCACGTGCAAGTGCCGTCGAGGACGTAGGCAGTCTCCTCGAAGCCGTCGTGGCTGTGAGCCACGGGCACCCTCGCGCCGGCTGGGACGAAGCACTCGAACATCGTGACGCTCCCGTTGGAATCCTCGGCTTCCACCAGGAAGTCGATTCGCAGCGGACCTAGCTGGATGGCTGTCTTCGAGGCTGATGGCATCTGGCTTTCCCTTTCGGCGGACGGGGTCGTGGATTGTCAAGCGATTTGACAACCGTACCCGATCGACCGTGATATTGTCAAGCCACTTGACATCCGACTTCGAATCCCCAATCGGACCGCCGCTGATCGGCGCGCTCCTTCGAGCGCCCCTCGACACGATCCGCGCGCGCATGATCGCCGCCCTCCACGACGCCGGCTTCACCGACGTCGTGCCCGCGCACTTCGCCGTCTTCCGCTACCCCCCACCCGAGGGCCGGCGCCCGTCTGACCTCGCGATCGACGCAGGCATGACGAGGCAGGCGATGGGCTACCTCCTCGGGCAACTCGAACAGCTCGACTATCTCACCCGCGAGGACGACCCCGCCGACCAGCGATCCAAACGAATCCACCTAACCGAGCGGGGGTACGCGGCGGCGCAGACCATCCGTCAGGCCGTCCGCGAGATCGAAGTCGACCTCGAGACGGATCTCGGACCACAGCAATTCGCGGAACTGCGCGCAACTGCTCGTCAAGCTGAATGCCACAGACACGATCCGCGCCGACAAACCCCGAACTCGCGGCACCGCCCCTCGGACTTGATCCGCCATCGGAGCTCGACGCGCCCTCCGAACGAACGCGGTGCGGAGGGCGGTTCGAATACCTCGAAACGTCGTCCCTATGACGGGATCGTGCGCCGCCGCTTCCCCAACAGCCTCGTGACCGGCGAGGCTACGAGCCGTGGAAGCAATCGCGGATCCACCGGCTCGCGACGATCCGGTTGTGCTCGGGCGAGCCGATGGCCGCCGCCTGCTGCGGCCGCTCGTTGGTCGTGATGCTCATAACGTAGGTTCGTTCCGCGCAGCTCAGGCCGGAATGCCGGGAGGGCCGAGGATCTCGATGCCGTGCTCGGCGGCGGCCATGCAATATCGGCGCCATGTCGGGCGGCGCGGCCGGCGCGGGTGGGATCTCCGCGACGGGAGCCGGGGTCCCGAGCGTGCGGATGAAGCCCTCGAACCCGGCCGCCTGCGTGACGAGCAGGAAGCGAGCCTTGTCGGAGCTGACGATGAACGTGTGCGGGACGTCCCGCGGGCCGAACACGAAGGAGCCTGCCGGAGCGACAACGGTCTGGCCCGCGACCCAGATCGCGAGCTCGCCCTCGAGGACGTAGAACCACTCGTCCTCGTTGTGGTGGACATGCAGCGGCGAGCCGGAGCCGCGCGGCGCGATCTGCTCGGTCAGCATCATGCGGCCGCCGGTTTCCGCGCCATCGGCCTTGATCGTCGTCAGGCCACCGAAGAACCAGAAGTGCTCTCCCTCGTCGGGACCGAGAGCGATGGGTGCGAGGGCGCCGTCCGGCGCGGTCGTGGTGGTGTCTGCTGCGGTGATGGATGACATGCGTGCAGTCTGATTTCCGGTACCGGCGCCAACCACCCCCCGCGTCCGGGGATCTTTCTTGCGCGGCGTGCGAGACTGCCCCGGATGGCATGGAAGGTCGAGCGCCTGGTCGAGGAGGTCGACCTGCTCGGCTCACGGGGACTGCCGCGTGAGCAGTTCTTCGCGGAGCTGTCGCCACGGCTCCGCAAGGTCATCGACAGCGACGCCAGCTGCTGGCACACGCTGGACCCCAGCACACGGCTGTTGACCAGCGACGCCCCCAAGGAGCTCATCGAGCGCGGCGTGTTCCCCCTCGACGAGGCCCCGGCCGCCGGGGAGCTGATCGTCCGCAGCGAGTACATGGTCGACGACGTCAACACCTTCGCCGGCCTCGCCACGCGGCGGGTGCCCGTCGGCATCCTCGACCACGTCACCCGCGGCGATCCCCGGCGGAGCGCGCGCTACCGCGACCTGCTCCTGCCGGCCGATATCCCCCACGAACTCCGCGGCGCCTTCGTCATCCGCGGGCGCGTCTGGGGCGCCGTGCACATCGCCCGCCGCGCTAACAGCGGTGCATTCCACCAGCGCGACGCGGACGCGCTCGCCGCCCTCACCGGCGCGATCGCCCGCGCCATCCGCGCGTCGCTGCGCTTCGATGCGGCCCGCCGCATCACGGGCGTCGAGGCGCCGGGGATGGTCGTGCTCGGCCCACACGACGACGTCGAGTTGATCACCGTTCCGGCACGCGAGCTGCTCGCCTCGCTAAATCCCGGCGGGTCGGGCTACACCGATGGGACGATCGCCACGCCGGTGCTCGCGCTCGCGTCGTTCGTCCGCTCAGCGCCACACGCCGGTCGGGCCGGCGGCAACGTCGTCACCGTGCCCGGCAGCGACGGTTGGGTCACGCTCCACGCCTCGCTGCCCGGACCCCCGGACGACGGCCGGGTCGCAGTCGTCCTCGAGCGGGCGACCGCCGCGCGTTCCGCAACGGTCCGCCTCGAGGCGTTCGGCGCAACCACCCGCGAGCGCGAGGTCGCGACGCTCCTGGCCCGTGGCCTCTCCCGCGCCGAGATCGGCGAGACACTCGTCATCTCCCCGCACACCGTCGAGGACCACGTCAAGAGCCTCTACGAGAAGCTCGGCGTCGCCTCGCGACAGGAACTCGTGGCCCGCGTCTTCCTCGACGAGTACCTCCCGGAGGTCGTGCGCCAGACGCCGCTTACGTCCCGCGGGCGCCTCGACGTAAATAGCTGCCTCGAGTAGCAGCGCGCGGCGCGGGGCTGCGCCGGCTCGGCGATGACGAGCCGCAGCGCCCCGTCGTAGCTCGTCAGGTCGTGCACGTGTCCGTGCCCCGCGTCCCACGCCCTGGACGCGAGGTCCTCGCGGAGCCGGTCGACGATCCGCCGATCCCGGGTCAGGGCTCATACGAGCCCCCGCCGCCCGCACGTTGACCACAGTTCGAGCATCACCCAACGCCCGCTCAAGCCGCTGCGCGATTCGTCGATCGGACCGCCGAAACCAGGCGTAGGTACGTCCGTGCTGTTCGTAGGCCACCCGTCGGACCATGACGCAAGCCTAAACAGCCGCGCCATCGGGTCTCCGGCGCCGCCTTTCGCGACGCGCCAGACGGCGAGAGGCGCGAAACTCTTTCCATGCGACCGAATCCATTGCATGCCAGCGACGATCCCGAGGTGGTGCGGCAACTGATCCGCGAGAACCCGTGGTGCACGCTCGTGAGCATCAACGCCGGCGAGCTTGTCGCCTCGCACTATCCAGTGCTCCTGGACGAGGCATCGGCTGAGGTCGCGGTGCTGACCCACGTCGGGCGCCCGGATGAACGAGTGCATGGATTCGGCGTGCAGGAGGTCATGCTGATCGTCCAGGGCCGCCACGGCTACATCAGCCCGAGCTGGTACGAGCCGGGGACGACGCCGGCCCCGACGTGGAACTTCAGCGTCGCGCACTGTTACGGGGTCCCCGAGATTCTCGGCGCGGACGAGAACCTGCGGGTGCTGGCGCGGCTCGTGGAGCACTTCGAGCGCCACGTCGACCGGCCACAACTTCTGGACCCCGAGTGGGGCGCGCAGTTGGCCAAGGGAACAGTCGGGCTGCGCATCCCGATCGCGCGCTTTGTTTGCAAGATCAAGCTCAGCCAGGACAAGAGCCTCGAAAACCAGCGGCGGGTGGTCGCTGCGCTACGCACGCCGGGTCCTTACCACCATCCGGCTCTCGCCGACGACATGGACCGCTCGATCGCCAATTGACCGACCTGCCAGACGTCAGCCCTCGTCTGGGCCGGCAGGTAGATCGACTGCAAGGCTGTGCGCCAGGGGAAAGTCTCTCCAGCTTGGCGCCCCAACCCCCCTCGGATACGAGACCGCGAACATCATCCGCCGCCATGAACTCGCCGGCCTGATCAGCCGCGATCAAGCGGCACAGGCTCACGCCGATCTTCTCGATCTCGCGATCGAACACTGGCGCCACGAGTTATTGGCGCTACGGGCCTGGGAGCTTCGAAGAACCTGTCTGTGTCCGACGCAAGCTACGTAGCTCTCGCAGAGTTGACCGGCGCACCCTTGGCCACTCTCGATCGAAGGACGGGCCGAGCACCCGGACTGCGGTGCACCGTCGCGACGCCGTGACCGAACCCCCCAGCCACCCCTGAGCTGAGGCTGCGCCCCGGGTGGAGACGAGGGCTCGGTGACAGTGGCCGGATGGGGTTCTGTCAATCTGAACGCGGTGGAGAACGAGTTTGGATCGCCCTTCGTGCATCCGTTGCTGGCGTCACGCTGGAGCCCGACCAGCTTCGACGCCGAGCACGAGCTGTCGCGCGGCGAGGTGGAAGCCTTGTTAGAGGCGGCAAGGTGGGCCGTCGGCCGGCAATTCTCAGCCGTGGGCGTTCATCGTAGGTCGGCGCGGCGACGCGACGCACGCACGCCTCGTCCGCCACTTGTCCGGCAGTTCCTCAAGGTGGGTGCCCTCGGCGAGCCTGTTGGTCGCCAACCTGGCGCACCGCTACGTCGAGGACACCGAATGGGAGTACTCAGAGTTCTCGCTCTACGATCTCGGCCAAGCCGTGGCCCATATGACACTGCAGGCCCAGGCGCTCGGGCTGTCTGCTCGACAGTTCAGGGCTTTCGACCGGGCGGCGGTCGCGGCGGAGTTCGACGTGCCACCACACTGGGAAGTGACCACAATGGCGGCTTTCGGGCGGCCTGCGTCGGCGCGCGCGTCGTCTCCACCGGCCAGAACGGACGAGGACGCCTCGCCTCGGCAGCGCCGGCCCGCCGGCGAGTTGCTGTGGCCCCCCGCCTACTAGGAGGAACGGCGACGGGCTCGAGCTGCGCGGCGCCGTTGGCAATCTAGGCACCAGTTCCTCTACGAAGCTCATATTCCTACTAAAGGTTCTCGATCAAATGCCGATAGGACATCGAAGGGGGCGCGGTGACGAAGTAGTTGGGGCGCGTCAGTTGGTGCGCTCACGGGCAAGAAGGCCCGTGGGCGCATCTTTGATTTTGGATTCAGGCCGAGCTCCAGCGCCGGCCCGCGCTCCCCCAGGGGAGCTTTCAGCGCCCGTGCGACCTCGTCATCAGGCCGCGGCTGGCCGGCCTCGCGACGAGACCCACGGGCCTGATCAGATGACGCTGCCGCCCAGTACCGCGACCAGCTCCTTAGCGCTCTTCTTGCCGATCTTCGGGACGCCGAAATCCCACACGGTTCCGTTGGTGAACTGCAACCGGAGAGACGAGAGCACCCTTGCCGAGACGTGACCAACTCGGCCGAACGCTGGGGGCATCCGAGGCCTTCGACGATCGACTTGCGACGGGGGCCGCTACTGCCCCGAGACGCCGCCGATGGCGCCCGCCGATGCCTTCTTCCCAAACCCTCGCGGGCTGACCATCGCGCCCGCAAGCTCCGGCGCGCCCACCGCCGCAGATCCGAGCCGTTGAGACGCGGCTCGCGGCGAGGTGTGGCCCTCGATGCACCGGGGGCGTAGGTCAGACGGGCGCGGATCCTTCGGCGTCGAGCTGGGCGAGCAGCTCCCCGACGCGCCGAGCGATCTCGTCGCGAGTCCCGCGAACTTCTTCCACCGGGCGACCTTTGGGGTCCTCGAGCTCCCAGTCGATGTAGCGCTTGCCGGGAATGACCGGGCACTGATCGCCGCAACCCATCGTCACGACCACGTCCGCCTGCTCAGCAAGCTCTCGAGTGAGCAACTGCGGCCGACGGTCGGCGAGGTCGATCCCGAGCTCGCGCATCACGTCGACCACCTCGGGATGGACGTGATCGGCCGGCGCGGTGCCGGCCGAGGCAGCGGCGTGGCGCCCTTGGGCTGCTTGCTCAAACAGAGCTTCCGCCATCTGCGAGCGCCCCGCGTTGTGAGTACAGACGAACAGGACGTGCTCCATGACCAGTCAGCCTATCGATTGACAGTCATCACTTCAATCGATATATGTATATAGATGGGTGTCGATCTGGAGTTGAGCCCCAAGGTCAAGCGACCGCCGGGAGAGCGCTGCTGCGAGCCGGTCGTGTACCCAGATGTCGAGCGCGAAGAGGCGGTGCGGATGGCATCCGTCGCCAAGGCGCTCGCCGATCCGGTTCGCGTCCAGCTGGTCGACGTCCTGCGCAAACACGCCGGCAAGGTGTGCGTGTGCGAGCTTGTGCCGCTGTTCGATCTCTCCCAGCCCACCGTCTCTCATCACCTTAAGGTGCTCCGCGAGGCCGGCATCGTCGGCTCCGAGCGCCAGGGTTTGTGGGCGTATTACTACGTGATCCCCGATGCCCTCGAGGAGCTGTCCGCATGGCTGAGCTGAGCACCGGATGCTGCACCCCGGCCGCACAGGAGACGTGCTGCGAGCCGTCCGAGAAGGCCTCGTGCTGCGGCGAGTCACACGGCAGCGGGTGCGGATGCTCAGCCGGGTCGGTCCAGTCCTCGACAACCGCCGCCACGGCGACGATCGCACAGGTTCGCGAGACGGTTCGCGAGAAGTATGCAGCCGCGGCCGTGGCCGCCGCGTCGGGCGCAGCTTGCTGCGGCCCGGCGGAGGATGCCGGCGTTTGGGGCGCCTCGCTCTATGCCGACGGGGATGAGAGCGATGCCCCTCAGGCCGCGATCAACGCGTCCCTCGGCTGTGGCGTCCCGACCGCGGTAGCGGATCTCCATGACGGCGAGACCGTGCTTGACCTCGGCTCGGGCGCCGGCGCCGACGTGCTCATCTCCGCCCGCCGGGTTGGCCCGGTGGGTAAGGCGATCGGCCTGGACATGACCGACGAGATGCTCGAGCTCGCGCGCGCCAACGCGCGCGAGGCGGGCGTCGAGAATGTCGAGTTCCTCAAGGGCTACCTCGAAGACGTGCCGCTCGAGGACGAGGCGGTCGACGTTGTCATCTCCAACTGCGTGATCAACCTGTCCGGCGACAAGCCACGGATCATTCGGGAGGCGGCGCGCGTCCTGCGTCCGGGCGGACGGTTCGCCGTGTCCGACGTGATCGCCGACCCGGATATGGACCAGACCACGCGCGCGGACATGGCCGCCTGGACGGGATGCATCGCCGGCGCGCTGACCGAGACCGAGTTCCGCTCCGCCCTTGAGAAGGCCGGCTTCGGAGAGATCGAGATCACCGAAACCCACCGCGTGCACGAGCACGCCGGCTCGGCGATCATCCGCGCCCGTAAGCTCTCGCCATGACCGCCCTGCGGGACCAGCTCACGATCCGTCCCGCCCAGGCCGATGACCTCGCCCGCGTGGTCGAGATCTATAACGCCGGAATCGCCGAGCGCGTCGCGACGTTCGAGACCAGCCCACGCACAATCGAGGACGTGAGCGGCTGGATCGATGACGGCCGGCCGTTCATCGTCGCGACCGACAAAGAGCAGGTCGTCGGTTGGGCACGGGCGGGCGCCTACTCGGACCGCTGCGTCTACCAGGGCGTCGGCGAGCACGCTGTGTACGTTCACCCGGACGCGCGCGGGCGCGGCCTTGGACGCACGCTCCTGATCGAGCTCGGCGGCGAGTCAGAGCGCCGCGGGCTGTACAAGCTCACCAGCCGGGTGTTCACCGACAACGAACCCAGCCGCGCCGCGCACCGCGCCGCCGGGTTCGAGGAGGTCGGCATCCAGCGCCGCCACGGCAAGCTCGACGGGGAATGGAAGGACTGCGTTCTCGTCGAACGTCTCCTCGGCAGCGCGACGGACTGACTCCATCGCCGAGCCGTTTAGTATCGCTTCACCTATCGATAGTCAGCGTCATGGCCTGCCGGTATCGCTGATCCTCGGGGTGTCGATGACGGCGGCCGGCGTCGTGTATCCGGTCACCGACGCCGCGCTGCATCACACGTCGCCGATCATGATCGCGACCCTCCGCGCGCTCGTCGGCGGCGCGGTGTTGACCGCGATATTGCCACTGATGCGAAGTCACCTCCCGCGGACACGTCGCCTGTGGCTGTGGGCGGCCGCGATCGGATTCGGCAACACCACACTCACGCAGGTCGGCATCAGCGTCGGCACGGACCGCGCCGGCGCGGCCGTCGCGGCGGTGCTGCTGAACTCCTCGCCGTTCTTCGTCGCTTTGATCGCTCGCTTCGCGCTCGCCGAGGCGATCACGCGGTTACGGGCGGCGGGGCTCGTGATCGGGTTCGGCGGCGTGCTGCTTGTCGTGCTCTCGGGCCCCGGCAACATCGCGCACGGCGCGCAATTGGCGATCGGGTTCGCGCTCGCTCTCCTCGGCGCGCTCGGCTGGGCCGGCGGCGGCCTCGGGATGCGAGTCCTCACCCAGCGCGAACCCGACCTCGACATTCCCGGCATCACCGCCGCGCAATTCCTCGCCGGCGCGGTTCCACTCATACCGCTCGCTTTGTTGGCGGGAGGAACGACCGACTGGGCACGGGGTTCGCTCGACCTGCAATTGGCGTACCTCATCCTCGGCGGCCAGGTCCTAGTCTACCTGGGGTTCAACGCAGCGCTCAGCCGCTGGCCGTCCACCCGCGTGTACGCCTGGACGTTTCTGGTGCCCGCCGTCGCGGTGGTGATCGAAGCCTTCCAGGGCCAGCTGCCGGGCGTATCGGCGACCATCGGGGTGGCGCTCGTGATTCTCGGCGTCGCGATCGTCAACCATCCACGCGCCGAGCAACACGCGATCGAGCCGACCGCGCTGCCGCCCATCGCAGAAGCGGCAATCCTGGGCGACAGCGAGCCGACGATCTGAGTCGAGACGAACAGAGTGTTCGTCCTGGTCGGGCGGCCCATGGCGGATCGTGGCGTCTTCGGAGTGGTTGGCACCGGCGACGGCTTCCGGACCTCTCGAGCGACCGGCGGATGGTGCGACCGGCGGATGGTGCGTCACGAGGCCATGGCCCTCCAGGCGTCGAAGCGTCTGGGTCAGCACCTTCTTGGAGATTCCGCCGATCAGCTCGACGAGGGTCGCCGTGGCGGACCCGACCGTTGCTGAGGCCATAGAGCACGACCTGGTTGAGCCGCGGCGGGGGCGAGCATCGTTCCGCCAGGCAGTGTGAACGCCCCCGAGCAGCGGCTCCGGCGCTCACCCCGGTACCGCAACGGCGGCTGGGGTACGCGTGCCCTCCCGCCCGAGCGCGACGGCTGCCCTCGCCGTCACCAGGTGATAGAGGATGAGCAGCTGAACCAGCGCCAGCGATTCCGAGCGATGAAGCTCGGTGCCGATCGTGAACTCGCCGAGGCGGCGGGCACGCAGATGCGTGGCGAAGTGCATGCGCTCCCAGATCATCTCCTCGATCGCCGCCGCGTGATCCGGATCCATTCGCCCGGGAATCCGCAGCACCCGTTCGCCGTCCCTCTCGACCAGTGTCAAGCCCGTCCGGCTTGCCGTTGATGAACGGCGAGAGATCGGGATGCGGGAGTCCGTCGCACAGTGTCAGCGCGGCCTCGAGGTGGGTCTGATCGGCTGTCGGTTCGTCGTCGGATGTTCTGAACGACACGAGCATGTCGGCGTACCGTCGCTGGGGCCGGATGAATGCCTCGGAGTCGGCCTCGCGACGATCGAGCTCGGCCAGCACCTGGTCCGTGGTGTATCCCCGTCGAGAGCAGTCCCGCTGCACCTTCCACCTCCGCCGTAGCTCCTCGGGAGGATTGAGGAACACGCGCACGTCGTACACCTCCCGCATCTCCGGAAGGTGATAGCCGAGCAGCCCCTCGATCACCGTGAACCGCTCGGGTTGCACGTATACGGGTGCTCCGAACGTACCGTCCTGGTGGCGGTAGACCGGCTTGAGGATCGACTCGCCGCGGCGCAGGTGCGCGAGGTGCTGGGCGATGATGTCGACGTAGTTACATTCAGGGTGCAGCGGGCGTGATCCCGAGCTCCGCCCGTTGCCGGCGGTCGTACCGGTGGTAGTCGTCGGTGCAGATGTGCGCGACGTGCTCCTCACCGAGCACGCGCACGAGTCCGCGCGTGATCGTCGTCTTGCCCGCCGCGGAATCGCCGACGACCCCGAGGATGACCGGACGGCCGGTCCGCCGTCCGCTTGCCTGCGCCTGGGGCATCACGCCGCTTGCCGCTCGGCCTCGGTTCGGCGGTCTTCGTCGAACACGCTGCTCTGGCGGATGTCCGCCGCCTCGATCTGCATCAGCATCTCGGTGGTCGGCGCGGCACCGGTTCGGACCGCCTCGTAGACACGGTTCGCGTGACGCAGGCGCGCGCGCTCGATCCCGTTGCGAACGCTGCGGGCGTGCGCGAATCTCGGGCGGCCCATGCGCCGGATCACGTAGTCGCGGAACGCCTGCTCGGCGTCGGCCGACAACACGTAGTTCTCGGCTGAGAGCATCAGCTGTCCGATTCGCACCAGCTCCTCTGCGGTGTAGTCCGGGAAGTCGATGTGATGCGCCACGCGCGAGGACATCCCCGGGTTCAGCCGGAAGAACTCGTCCATCCGATCTTTATAGCCCGCCAGGATCACCACGAGCCGATCGCGTTCGTTCTCCATCACCTGCAGAAGTATCTCGATCGCCTCGACGCCGTAGTCGCGCTCGTTCTCTGGTCGGTAGAGGTAATACGCCTCGTCGATGAAGAGCACCCCGCCGAAGGCGCGCTTCAGCACTTCCTTGGTCTTGGGCGCGGTGTGCCCCACGTACTGGCCGACCAGATCGTCGCGCGTGACGGCCACGACGTGGCTCTGCTCGATGTATCCGAGTCGGTGCAGTATGTCGGCCATGCGCAGCGCCACGGTCGTCTTGCCGGTGCCGGGGTTGCCGGTGAAGCACATGTGCAAGCTCGGCCGACCCGCGGTCAGACCCGCTTGCCGGCGTAGCTGGTCGATCACCAGCAGTGCCGAGATCTCCCTGATCCGGGTCTTCACCGGCCGCAGCGCGACGAGATCGCGCTCGAGTTCATCGAGGACGGCCTCGATGTTCGCGTCGCGTATCACCGCAGCGATGTCGTGGGACGCTGGCTGTACAGCCCCCGGCGCGCTCATGGTTCGGACCCGTTGAGGTAGCGGCGACCCACCGGGTTGTCGGCCGCGTACGGATGCAGCCGGTATCGCATCACGCGATCGTGGGCGTCCGTCCGATCCAGTCGAAAGCCTGGTTCGTGAGCGGGACGGTTGACGATGAAGCTGAGCGCGGTCGTCTGCCGGCCGTACGAGGCGTCGTATGCGATGACCTTGACGTAGTGGCTGGGATGCGCCTCGCGACACGCACGAACCTCGCGCATGACCAGCGCGACATCCTCCACGGGCAGATCGAACATCGGTTGCCCCCACATCTCCCAGTAAGGGTTACGGGGATGGGGATCGTCGGTGTACTCGACGGACATCGCCCAGCCATGGTCGAGTGCGTACCTGATCTGCGCAACGATCTGCTCGTCGGTGAAGTCGGGTAGGAACGAGAACGTTCCCTGTGTGATCCGCATCGTCTGCCTCCTGCTCAGGCCAGGGTCGGCGTCAGAACGTAGTCCGGCGTGTCCGTGGACTGGAAGTCGAAGGTCACGTCCTTCCACACCTGCAACGCTGCGTTCAGCTCCGGGCATCCCTTGGCGGCATGCTCGAGGATGTCGGGACCCTCCTGGAAGTAGTCGCGGCCTTCGTTGCGGGCCTGGATCATCGCTTCGACCGCGACGCGGTTGGCGGTGGCCCCGGCGGCAATGCCCATCGGATGGCCGATCGTTCCACCGCCGAACTGCAGCACCACGTCCTCGCCCAGGTAGCGCAGCAGTTGATGCATCTGTCCCGCGTGGATGCCGCCCGAGGCCACCGGCATCACGGCCGGGAGCGACGCCCAGTCCTGGTCGAAGAATATGCCGTTCTGGAGATTCTCCGGCACATGGTCGAGGCGAAGCGTGTCGTAGTAACCCTCGATCATCGATGGGTCACCCTCGAGCTTCCCCACGACGGTGCCGGCGTGCAGATGGTCGACCCCCAGCAGCCGGCACCACTTCGCGATCACGCGGAACGAGACTCCGTGGGTCTTCTGCCGTGTGTAGGTGCCATGGCCGGCGCGGTGCAGGTGGAGGACCATGCCGTTCCGGCGGGCCCACTTCGACATCGACTGCATCGCCGTGTAGCCGACGGTCAGGTCCATCATGATGATGATGCTGCCGATCTCTTTGGCGAACTCGGCGCGCTCGTACATCTCCTCCATGGTGGCGGCCGTGACGTTCATGTAGTGACCCTTGACCTCGCCGGTCATGGCACTCGCCCGGTTGACGCCCTCGATCGCGTAGAGGTACCGGTCTCGCCAGCGCATGAACGGCTGGGAGTTGATGTTCTCGTCGTCCTTGGTGAAGTCGAGCCCGCCGCGTAACGCCTCGAACACCACGCGTCCGTAGTTCTTGGCCGACAGCCCGAGCTTGGGCTTGACCGTGGCGCCCAGCAGCGGTCGTCCGAACTTGTCCAGATGCTCGCGCTCCATCACGATGCCGTGGGGCGGCCCCTGGAAGGTCTTGACGTACTCAGTTGGTATCCGCAAGTCCTCGAGCCTCAGCGCTTTCAGCGCCTTGAACCCGAACACGTTGCCGATGATCGAGCTCGTCATGTTGGCGATCGACCCCTCCTCGAACAGGTCGAGGTCGTAGGCGATCTTCGCGATGTACTCGCCTTCGCGCCCTGGCACCGCCGCGACTTCATAGGCCTTGGCCTGATAATGCTCGTGCGCGGTAAGGCGATCGGTCCACACGACCGTCCACGTCGCGGTCGACGATTCGCCGGCGACCGCGGCCGCCGCCTCCACCGGATCCACGCCCGGCTGCGGCGTGACGCGGAATGCGGCCAGGATGTCGCTGTCCTGCGGGACATAGTCGGGATCGAAGTAGCCCATTTCGGCGTACGGCGTGACCCCGGACGCCCAACGGCTCTTATTGACATGCGGTGATGGTGAAGTGCTAGTAGCCACCGTTGTGGACCCTTTCTCTCGAGCCCGGTCAGCGTAAGACCGACAAGCCATAAAGATCAAGTTCTAATTTCTCGTATCTATATAGCTTTTTACCTATGAGACGCGGGACATGAATCGTTCTCGCGGATCTAGGAACACCATGGCGAGTTCACGGTCGTGACGCGGCCGCACCGGTCCGCTCGAACCCGATCCGCAGCTGGATGCCCGTCTCAGTGGTTGCAGCCGCCCGCTTAGCCCGACCCGGAGGCGGGAGCGTTTCCCACGATCTGGCCGGGGCCGAGCGTCGGCGCCGGTGTAGCCGTTACGGGGGACATCGTTCGCAGCTGGTGGGCTGACGCGCGATCTTCGCGATCGGCGCCGGCACCGCATCACCAGCTGTGGCCACCGAACCCGGCAAGCGACCGTGACTCTCGAGCCTCCGCACGGACGAAGTCGCATGAACGCCACGGCCGGGCCATGAGCCGGACCGACCGCAGAGCGCAGCACGAACCACGGCCGCGGCGCCGGGCCATCGGTCAGCGTGATCTCCCCCAGCCAGCCCGCCGCCAACTCGGGCTCGACTGCCGCACGTGAAAGCAGCGATACGCCGAGCCCGGCCCGCGCTGCCTGTTTGATCGCGCCGTTGGAGCCGAGCGTCAAGGTATTCGGACTGAGGCCGCGTTCCTGGAGGAATTGCTCGCCGAGCGCGCGCGTGCCGGACCCCGGCTCGCGGAGGAGCCACGCCCTGTTCGCAAGCCGATTCGCCGGAACCGCTCCCGCCGCCGCCGGGAGTCGTCCGGGCTTGTGATGCAAGCGATGTGGTTGTCGAGCAGCGGCTCGGCGACCAGGCGCTCGTCGTCCGGAGGCTTGCCGGAGATCGCGACATCGGCACAGTGGCTCAGCATGCGCTCGAACACGTACTCACGGTTGCCGACGTCGAGCGTCAGCCCGACGTCCGGCCGACGCGAGGCAAATACGCGCATCAGTGGCGGTACGAATGACTCGGCGGCCGTCGTACCGCAGCGATGCGCATCCTCTGAGCGGACAGGTCGGCGGCCTCTCGAGCCGCCTGCCGCCCCTCTCCCAGCAGCCCGACGACATCCTCCGCGTATGGCCGGAACGCGGCGCCCGCCTCAGTCAGGCGAATGCCTCGACCCGCCCGCTCGAACAGCTCGCAACCGAGCTCGCGACCGAGCGCGGCCAGGGCGGATGACACGGAGGGCTGTGTGACCACCAGTTCGTCGGCCGCTGCCGTGACAGAGCCGCCGCGCACCACGGCGAGAAAGGCCGTCAGCTGCGTGAATGTTATAGCCAAGAGGCTAAGCATAACCGCGCTGACAATGCCAATTTCAATGGATCGTCGACCTTCGCGCCCAGATGGAAGAACCCGCGCTGCCGCGGGTGGTCGTAAAAGCTTGCCGAAAAGCGCTCGAGAATCGGAATCGTTGCGGTCGCCGCGATACTCATCGTCGGCTACTCGTACCTCCCCAAGCTGATGTCGAAGCCGGCCTTCTCCGCCGGGCGGGGGTTGCCAGTCGCGTGGAACCTCGCCTCAGCGTCGTACGTCCTCATCGGGCTCGCGGCCCTCCGTTGTTGCGCCTACTTCCGCCGCACGGCCCGTACCACGCTCACGCGCGTGACCCGCGGCTAAAGCTAACTTCCGGCCGTGCTGATCCGCCACCCCGATCCGGATCGAGACGCCGCCTGCTGCGCCGCGATCTACGCCCCGTACGTGCGCGACACCGTCATCTCGCTCGAGGAACAACCCCCGGACGCGGACGAGGTGGCCCGGCGGACCGAGCGAATCTCGCGCATCCCATCCATGGCTCGTGCCCGAGCGGGAAGGCGAGGTGCCCGGATTTACGTAAACCTCTTTGCACCGCGAGCGGGCGGCGTACCGGTGGGCGACCGACGTGACCGTGTATGTCGCCCCCGCTTACCATCGTCGCGCCATCGGGAGATCGCTCCACACGTCGCTGATCGAGCTGCTCGCAGGACAGGGCTTCGATGTGGCGTGCGCCGGGGTCACGCTGCCGAACGAGGCGAGCGTCGGGCTGCACGAGTCGCTTGGCGTTGTCCCAGTCGGCGTCTACCGGCGGATCGTCTTCAAATTCGGCGCGTGGTGGGACGTCGGCTGGTGGCAGCTGCGGCTGATCAGCGTCGGCCGCCGATCCGCCCGCCGAGCCCAGGCCGCCGGTGCGCCTCGACCAGACGAGCTGAACCGGACTCGGCGGCCTCGGCGCCGGCTTAGCCGGTGACGACTGGCAACAGCCGCCTTACGACGCGCGAGAACGTGTCGGTGACACGGACGGTCACGCTGCGATTGGCGCGTATGGTCACCCTATGGCGTTTCCCGATCGCCACCACGGCCACCCTGCCAGTGCGGCCGACTGCGACCTCGGTGACGGTGCAGCGGGCTCCGGCCGGGAGACCGGCAAACCATCGCGACACAGGGCCGGTACGGGTCCGGGCGCCGATGCGGAACACGAAGTCGTAGAGCGGACCGCCACAGGCCACCAGGATGGCGATGCGACCATGCAGGCGGGCAGCCCGCCCAGTGATCCTCTTGGTTACCTTCAGGAAGCCGGACGTGCCCTGGTACACGTCCATCAAGCTCACTGGTACCACCTTGCCCGCCGGGACGGTCACGCTCTGGCCATTGCCGGACACGGTCGCCATGACCGTGGCGGTGGCACCGTCGCTGCTCTCGGTGACGGTGCACGTGGAGCCGGCCGGGATGCCGTCGAAGCTGTGCGACACCGTGCCCGCCCTCGTTCCCGCCGCGATCACGAAGTCCGGCGACATGGCGGTGCCGTTGCAGACCACGTGGATGGTGACCGGTCCCTGGTGGCCGGCGAGCGCGCCGGCGATGGTCTTGGTGACGAGCAGCGAACCGGGGGCGGCACCGTAGCTGTCAGTGATGGAAGCGACCGCAGCCCCGCCGGCAGGGACAGTGGCGGTCTGCGGGCTGCCGTTGACGGCTACCGTCACGGCGCTGGTGCTGCCCGTTCGCGGTCTCGGTGACCACACAGCTGGCCCCCGCCGGGACACCCGAGTAGGTCATCGACTGGACGCCCGTCGCGCCTGCACCAATGGTGAAGTCAGGAGTATTGGCGGCGGGAGTGCAGACCGTGTGGATGACCACCCCGCCCTGTTGCCCGGCAAGCGGACCCGTGATCGTCTTCGTCACCTCGAGCTGGCCGGGGACGAGCCCGTAGGTGTCGCTGATGTCTGCGTCGACGATGTCACCGGCCGGGACAGGTAACCTTCTGTCCGCTCCCCACGACGACGACTGACACGGCGCTGGTGTGTCCGTCAGCGGTCTCGGTAACGGTGCAGGTGGCGCCCGCGGGGATCTGATCGTATTGCTTGGTGTAGAGGCCCGTGAGAGTTCCGGCGAGGATGACAAAGTCCGGGTTCAGGGCCGTGCCATTGCACACCGTATGGATCGTGATGGCCCCCTGCTGACCCGCAGCTGGACCAGCGATCGTCTTCCTGACGAGGAGCGAGCCGGGCACGAAGTGATAGGTGTCGGTTATGTTGACCGTCGCGCTCTCGCCCGATGAGATAGTCACCGTCTGCCCGTCCCCCTCGACGTCAACATCTACCGCCGTGGTGCTGCCGTTCGCGGTCTCGGTGACGGTGCACATCGCTCCAGCCGGGATGTCATGGTAGGTCGTCGACGTGGCGCCTGCGGGCGCACCCGCGGGGATGCTGACGTCGGACCTGTCCTTGCCATCGGTGCAGGCCACGTGGATGACGACAGGCCCCTGCGATCCGGCAGCGGGACCGGCGATCGTCTTCTTCACTTCCAGCGAGCCGACGGGAAAGAAATTGGCGGTGGCCTGGACGGTGGTCGTCAACGTCGCATTCTCGGCCAGGATGAGCCGCTGGGCGTCGTTGACCCCGGCGTGTGCCGTCGTAGAGATAGACGTTGCCGCTGGGAACGGTCGCCGTCGCTTTGGCCTGGAGCACGGCGGAGGATGAACCACCCGTGGAGCGCATCCAGATCTGCTTCGGAGTCGAGACCGTGGCTCCATTAGCGATCGGCACTGTGCCTGCCGCGTCGGAGAACATGCTTCCGCCCGTAGCGGTGACGGTGGCGTCCCCCGTAGCGCGCGGTCGCCGTCGCCGTCGCTGTCCGGTACTGGTGCTGACCGTGAACGGTCCGACCACGCTACCGGCGGGACCGCTCACACTCGGCGGCGTGATGGTGAGGCTGGGCGGTGGCGGCTGGATGAGCGGCCCGTCGGATCTGACCTTGTTCACGATCGCGACCACGGCGTCGTGCAGCGGATCCGACGTGCTCAGCACGTAGCGGTCGCTGAAGAACCAGATGGCCGCCTGCACGGCAGCGGCCTTCTGATTGGGATCGGTCAGCGTCGCGGGTTCGTTGGTGTGAGGGTAGTAGTCGTTGAGCAGCCGGGCGACGTAGCCCACCCTGGGAGACACCCCGCCGGCGTCCCAGCTGCCCAGGACATACCCGATGCCGACCGTCGTGTCGGTGTTGATGTCGATGCAGTAGAGGTTCGAGAGTCGCGCCGCCGCGGTCGCCTGCCATGGATCACGCCGGCGAACCCCTCGTTCTTAGGGGTCCAGCCAGTGGTCGGATTGCTCGGGGGATAGGGGTCGATGGCCGGGTTGAAGGGATTGCTGGAGTTGGCGATGTACCCGGTGACCCCCTGGCCGGGGGACCAGCCGGTAACGTGCATTTCGGTGTTGCCCCGTACCTGCGGCGGGGCCGCGGGTGGCGTCGGACCGGGGACGACTGCGCCGGCAGAAGCGGCCTGCAGCAGGAGGGCCCCCACGGCGAGCCACAGGAAAACTGGCACGCGCCACCGGCGGCGAAGCAAAAGACCCCCTAATCCAACCCTCCTCATGTTGCCGCAAACCTACACCCGGGGCGGCAGGGGTGTCCAGTGGCGATCCACACAGTTTCACGTGACAGGGGTGCAAGCACGAATCTCTCCACCGTGCCTGCACACCCTCACCGGCGTGCGTCGAATCCCTGGGCGAGCCTCGGCATATCCACCGCGCCAGCCTGGCCGGACCGACGCGACCTGGACGCACGCGGCCGGCCGGACGTCATCGTGGGCAGGGCTTCGGTGTCATCTGCCGCCGGCGCACCGCGCTCGTCGGGATCTTCATCCACGTCTGCGAGTAGCCGACCGACCTTCGAGCACCTGCGCCGTCCCGGCTTCCGGCTCTACGCACGGGCCTCCACGTCGTTCGCCGAGATGGAGGTCTTGCAGCTCGCGGCGCTTGACATCTGCAACCTGGCCTGGCGGGAGATCCCAAGCGTACGGATTGCGTCGACGGTCGGGACGTATCCGGGTGGTGCTTCTTCGACGAACAGCGAGCGGATCTGGTCGTTGACGCGGATCCGCCAGGGACGCCTGGTGTGTTCTGTTCGCCGCGGGTGAACCCGGCTTGCAGCCATCGGAAGATCGTCCAAGCAGCGACGCCGATCGCGGGCGAAAAGATTCTCGCTCAGAGCGCCTGTGCCTCGTGTAGGGTGCTGCTTCTATGTTTGGCCGCGGGCGGTGTGTGGCGGTTGTCTTCGGGCTCGTGCTGGGAGCGTTCCTGCTGCAGGTCGCTTCCGCTAGCGCGGTCTGGCGTGGCGGGCCACCCGTCCACACAGGGAAGGGCACCAACACCGAGCTGGTGATGTCCGGCACCGGCCCCGGCCAGTCGGTCAGGGGGTTCATCGCCGACCAGGGCTTCGCTTTTGACCCAGTAACGACCGTCTATCCCAAGACCACGACCCCGCCCGCGGGCTTCAGCTCCAAGGACGAGAGCTTCGCGGGCATCATCCACGCCCATCCGCCTGGCGGTGGCGCGGAATCCAGCCTCTACTGCATCGACATCCTAACCGCTACGTACGGCGGAATCGGGTACACACTGGGCACCTGGGACGCCTCCAACGTCCCCAATGTGGGCTACGTGGCACGGCTGCTCAACCTTTACTACCCCACCACCACCGCACCCGCCCGCGCCAATCTCAACGAGACGGCAGCCGCCGTGCAGGCGGCCATATGGTACTTCACCGACAAGTACGTGCTGAATGCGAATGACCCGCTCCACACCGCCGTGGCCGTGATTGTGGACCACATCCAACACGAGGTGCCGGTGGGCGAGCAGCCGGCGCCCACCCTCACCATCACGCCGTCGCATCTGAGCGCCCCCGCCGGCAGACTCGTCGGACCGTTCACGGTCACGAGCAACCACCCGACCGGCAACCCGTCTGCCACGGTCACCGCCACGGGCGGGGATATGTTCTCCGACGCCGCAGCCACCAAGCCGATCGCTCAGAACGCCTCGGTCCCGTCCGGCCAGGAGATCTGGTTGCGTTCCACAGGTCCCACGGTTGCGGTGCTCGAGGCCACCTCGCAGGCCACCGTCCCCACCGGCAACGTCTACCTCTACGACGGCAACACCCTCGGGGTCTCTGACGCCCAGCACCTAATCCTGGCCAAGACGACCACGTTGAAAACCACCGTCTCTGGCACTGCCGAGTTTCTCGCTCCGGGCTCGCTGGTCGTGAAGAAGACGATCGCCGGTGACGCGGCCGGCTCGCAGGCGCGCGTGGTCATCGAGGTGGACTGTGATGATGGCGTGACCAGGCCGGATTTCGTGATCCCCGCCGGTGCGCCCGCCGGCACCACATCGATGGAGTACAAACCCATCGATGTGGGCACGAAGTGCACCGTCATCGAGACCTCCAACGGCACCACGGTGGGCACGGAGGTGGTGGTGACCGGGGACGGGCAGCAGGTGACGATCCCATCTGGCAAGCACGAGACGGTCGAGATCACCGATACTTATCACCACGTCGGCTCGCTGCTCGTGAGGAAGACGATCGCCGGTCCGGGAGCGGGCCAGCAAGGGGAGATCCGGATCCATACGGTGTGCAATGGCACCGCCCTGACCCCGGACTTTGTGATCCCCGCCGGGACTCCCGCGGGGGACCAGACGATGCAATACGATCACATCCGCGTCCCGGCCACGTGCACGGTCACCGAGACCGTTGACGGGCACACCAGCACAGTGTCAGTCGTGGTCGAGGGGAGCGGGCAGACGGTGTCGGTCCCGGTGGGTGACATCGTAGAAGCGGACGTCAGCGACACCTACGGGCTCGTCCCCGGCGAGCTTGAGGTGACAAAGACGGTCGCGGGTTCGCTTGCCGGGCAGCAGGGGATGGTCGTTATCCACACAGTCTGCAACGGCACCGCCCTGATCCCCGACTTCGTGATCCCGCCTGGGGCGCCCGCAGGCGATCAGTCGCACATCTACTCGCCCGTCCCCACGCCGGCTAGTTGCGTGGTCACAGAGACCATGAACGGGGCGACCAGCACCGTCTCGGCAGTCGTCATCGGCAGCTCGCACACCGTGACTATCCCTCCGGGCGGGAGTGGCGCCGCACACATCACGGATACCTACGGCCCGGCCCCGGGTTCCCTACTCGTGACCAAGACGATCGCCGGGCCACGCGCCGGCCATCAGGGACCCGTCACGATCCGCGTGGCGTGCAACGGCACGGCCCTGTCGCCGGACTTTACGATCGCAGCGGGTGCCCCGGCGGGCAGCGTGTCGCACAGCTTCGACGGCGTCCCGGCCGGCTCGGTATGCACCGTCACCGAGACCGCGGATGGCGCCACCGCCACTGTCACCGCGACCGTTGCGGGCAATGGTCAGAACGTGACGATCCCGGCGGGCAAGGTGGTACCCGTGAACCTCATGGACGTGTATCTGGGCGCGCCCGGCGCCCTGAAAGTGACCAAGACGATCGCTGGACCGGCCGCCCGCCGGCACGGCAGCATCGCCATCCTGGTGGCCTGTGGCGGCCCGCTGCACGCCTACGTCTTCCACATCCGGGCCCACGTTACCGGTTCTAAGTCGCGTTATTTCAGCCGACTCCCGGCCGGATCCCGCTGCACCGTCACCGAGACCGCGAAGGGCGGCACTCCTACGGCGACGGTGGTCGCGACCGGGGGGCACACGAAGGTGACGATACGCGCCAAGGGCAAAGCCACCGCTCATCTCACTGACACCTTCTCACGCAAGGCGGTAGTCGCCCCTGTCACAGGGCTTGGATGAGTGTGACTTTCCGGCTCGTCTAGTCCCGATCGTGGAGCAACGATCGCGCCCCCGATCGGCGGGGGCGTGGGGTCGTCCCGCTGAGCGGGATCCTGGGCTTGTCGCAGGTCCTTACCTTGATCCCGAGCTTGGAAGTTCACCTCGTGGGTGATGCGTGATGGACCCCGTAACGGTAGAAGTCACGGCGGACGGAGCGGGTTTGGTGTCGCACGCGGGGGCCGCGCTGCTGGGGCAAGTCGCGGATGAGGTCGGGCTCACGCGGGTCGTTGTCGGTTCGTCTGGCCGGGTTGAAGCAGCGGCGTCGTGCTCATGACCCGCGTCGGTGCTCCGCGATCTGGCGGTGATGCTCGCCGACGGTGGCGAGTGCGTGTCTGAGTTGGGCGCGACCCGTGATCAGGACGTGTTATTCGTGGCGGTGGCGTCGGACTCGACCATGTTCAGGACGGTCGACAGGATCGCGTCGACGCCGGGGTGAGGCAGGATCCGGACGTCGTGCGGTGACGGTTGTGCGGCGCTGCTGGCGCAGTATTCTCGGTGGATGATCCTCGGGTTAGGGAACGCCTCCCGAACGGCATCCAGCCTCGAGCTACGAGAGCCGCGACATCTGGGCGTTCGCCGATCGGCGCAGTCTGGGAGGCGCACCGACGCATGGACGCGATCGTGACCTTCGTCCGATACGAGTAGGAGGAGCCGTGCCGACAGTTGAGAGCATCGAGAGCTGGCGGGGGCAGGATGTTCTGGACAGCGCCGGCGAGAAGGTCGGCCGTCTGGAGGAGGTGTATTACGACGCTGCGGGGGACGAGCCGGTGCTGATCTCGATCAAACATGGAAGGCTCGGCCATCAGGTCAAGCTGGCTCCGCTCTCTAAGGCGGCGGTGAGCCGAGACTACATTCGCCTTCCCTTCACCGGCGAGCAACTCGGCGAGGCCCCCGACGTCACGGTCGGGGACGAACTCACCGCCGAGCAGCGCGCCGCGGTGTGTGCCCTTTTCGCGGTGCCGGGCGGGTCCAGCGGCCCGCTGGTTGGTGCGAGCCTGCGGGCGCGCCGGAACGACGAGGCCGAGCAGGCTCGGCGCCGCGCAGACGAGTTAGAGCTCACGGCCGAGGACCGCAAGCGGGAGGCCGAGGAGGCGCGTCACCGGGCGGGCGCCGCATCCGAGGAAGCTCGCGCGGCTCAGCTCGCTCGCGAGCAGGCCGAGGCGGCCGCGGCAGACCCTGGCCGCGGGATGCAAGGCTCGGACTAGCGGGTCGCTATGCCGCGATTGGCGTTGTGATTCGGTTTCGCTCGATGGCGGGGCTGGGGTCGGCGAGGTTCGGGGTTAGGTGGGTGTCGGCGTGGACGATCAGGACGGCGATGGGGCTGTGGTTGAGGATGTAATGGCTGACGCTGCCGAGTAACGTGGCGCGGATCGCGCCGCGGCCGCGTGAGCCCATCGCGACGAGGTCGTACCTGCCGCCCTTGATCTGGTCGATCAGCGCGGTGCCGATCGGCCGGTCGGTAAGGATGGTCGCGACCGGGAGGTCGTCGGGGACGCGGTCGCGTGCGCGCCGGAGCACGGCTTCCGCCCACGATCGCGCGTCGGCGTTTATCTCGGCCAAAGGCAGGCCGTTCGGGCCGGCGTAGGCGATTGAGGGCAGCCGCTGAACGCCGGTGATCAGCGTAAGCCGAGTGTGCTCGCTCTCGGCTAGATCGATCGCCTGCGTCAGCGCCTGTTCAGCGTCTGGCGAGCCGTCGACGGCTACCAAGATGTTGTGAAACATGATCCTCTCCTCGCTGGCAGGGGACCCCAGAAGCATTGCTTGACAAGCCTATTGCGTCACAATATTATTGTCAATATGAATCGCGTCCTCGGGAGACTTGACCGCGCCGAGCGGGCGCAGTACATCTCGACTCATCTGCCGTCGAACATCGGCTTGCTGACGCGACTCCTGAGCAAGGAGTTCGGCGAGCGGTACTCGTACACCGAGGCCAGGCTCCTGAGCAGTCTTACCGACGGCCCGCGGCGGATCAGCGAGCTGGCGTCTCTCGAGGGACTTGCGCAGCCGAGCACGACGCTGCTGGTAAAGCGGCTGGAGGAGCGCGGACTCGTCCGTCGAGAGCGCCAGACAGACGATGAGCGGGTCGTGCTCGTCTGGCTAACCGACGCCGGTACGGCCGCGCTTAAAGACCTCCGAGCGCTCGCATCCGCCGGGCTGCAGGGGCACCTGGACGCGATGCCCGACGATCAGCTGAAGGCGCTCACAGCCGCAATCGATGCGCTCGCGGACCTGATCGCCGCGCTCCAGAGCGAAACACCCCGCCGCGGAGCACACGAATGACTCCCCCAACCGATCAGCGCCAGCGCGACCGGCGAGCCCGGCTGCTCTCCCACGCCGCTCTGAAGTACTCGCCCGGCCTACGCCGAGTGTCCCGGTACCTAAAAGCCCACGACCGACTCGCGACGCCACCAGCGGCCAGCGCGCCACCAAAACAGTGAGGCCGGGAGCGCTCGCCGTGACTGATACGAACGTGCTCCGCGAGCGTCGGCTAGCCGCTAGCCATTGCAGCCCTGCTCCTGCCCACGTACATCTCGCGGTCGTACTGGCTGCCAACTACATCGGAGCGCTCCACGCCCCGGCACCGCACCACGTCGGGGTCGCGACCGTCGGAGCACCTTCCCCGCGCCCGCGAACTCGGTCGGGAGCTCTCGGGCACCTCCCGGGCGGGCTCGCGATCTCACTACTCGTGAGCATCACCCAAGCGCGGAAGCTCGTAGGCGAGCGCAAGCATGCCGGCGCCTACCTGCCGGCCCGCGCCGAACGCCATCACTGATCGTCGCCACCGCAGCGTCGCCGTCGCTCGCCAACTTCGTCGCGGCGACGGTTCCGGAAGGTGGCAGCCGCCCATGATTGCCCGCTCGCGGTCGAGGAGCTCAAGCCACTGCCCGCCAACAACCCATCGGAACCGGCAAACCACGTCTTCATCATCGTGTGCACACTCGGCGCCTTTTGACCGCCTTTTGACCGTCGCCATGCTCTGCACGGTGGCGCCCAAGCTCCCCGACTGTCAACGCCACGCCCTGGCGGGAGTCGCGTGCGCACTCGTTCCAATCGTCGCCGAGGGCCTGCTTGCCGCGTCGGCGTCTCCGCGGGGCCAGGTAGGGGGTTCACCGTCGCCGGGAAATGAGCGCTTCTTGCTGCTCGGCGGCAGCGGTCGGCGCGTCGTCGTCGTAGACGGGAACGGGCTCACGGATCCTCCGCGGCGCTGGCGACCGATCCGGCTGATTGGTCGCGGTCCTGGGCTACCGGCTCTCCATCGGTCGATCCTGTCGGCGGACCCGCGGCGGCGGGGAGCTGTCGGGCGGCTTCACTCTCGCGTTCAAGGAACACTCCGAGCTCTGCGATCGTGCTCATCAGTGGGGCCGGGAAGACGACGGTGGAGTTCTTGTCGACCGCCACCTCGACGAGGGTCTGGAGGTTGCGGAGCTGCAGCGCGAGCGGGTGGGCCATCATCACGTCCGAGGCCGTCGCGAGCTCGCCGGCGGCGAGCGCCTCGCCCTCGGCGGCGATGATCTTCGCGCGCTTCTCGCGCTCGGCCTCGGCCTGGCGCGCCATCGCGCGCTGCATGCTCTCGGGCAGCTGGATATCCCTCAGCTCGACGACCGTCACCTTGATCCCCCACTCCTCCGTCTGCACGTCGAGGATCTCGCGGATGTTCTGATTGATCGCTTCGGTATCGGACAGCAACTCATCCAGCGTGTGACGCCCCACCACGGCGCGAAGCGTCGTCTGGGCGATCTGACCGATCGCCGCTCCGACGTTCTCGATCGCGACCACCGACCGGACGGGGTCCTCCACCCGGTAGTACGCCACCGCAGACACATCGATGCTCACGTTGTCCTTGGTGATGATCCCCTGAGACTGGACCGGCATCGTCACGATCCGCAACGACACGCGATCAATCCGCTGGACGAACGGCACGATGAAAATCAACCCCGGTCCACGCGCCGGGCCCTCGATCTTCCCGAGCCTGAACACCACCGCGCGCTCGTACTGCTTTATGACATAGAAGAACAGCATTGTCCTGCCTTTCTGGCCGGAGTGATGGAGACCACCGGGCCCTGGGTCCCACGCAAGCGTCTCCGCAGACCCATCACCGACTGCGATCGGACTCTCGTCGGCGGGATGACCGGCAATCGATCAGCAGACGAGCCGAACCGGGCGGGCGCCGCTGTGCGCTGATCAATGGGCTCGGGCTCCTGACGCATCGGGTAACGCGATGACCGCTAGGCCTAGAGTCTCCGGCCGATTGCTCGAGCCAAGAAATGGTCGCCGCCGAGGGTCAAGGCGAACCTGGAATTCATGCTACTCCGGCCACGGTTTGGATCTCCTACCGGTCAAAGCGGCAGCCGGTGGCTGGGTTCCCTGTCGGCGACAAACGAGAAGTCTGGGCGGTGCGGGGGAGACCGCTCGTGCTCGACCAAGGCAGCAGTCCGGGCGGCGGCTAGGGCTGGCAGGTGAGGCCGCTCCGTCTTCCTGAAGGCGGGCGGTTCGTCGACCAGTGGTGCTCGAAACCGTGCACTGAGGCGACCAGCGGTGCCTGTTCGCGACGACCCTGGGCGTCTAGCCCGCCTGATCGCCGGGTTATCCGAGGCCTGAAGGAGGCCGGGGCGGCGGGAGTACCTTGACCGTTGCCTGGGCCGTGTTGTTGGTCAGGTTCGTCTCGTCGGTAGCGCTGCCGACCGCGACCCGGTTGACAAAGTGCGTGCGCGATGACTTGCGGGATCACGCGCGCGGTTATCACGACTTTGGCGCCCGGCTTGAGGTTCCCGAGCTGGCAGATCGCCCGCGGGTGGATCCGGCAGGCGCCGGCCGGATTGTGAATGCTGAGGACCATCCCGCGCACGACGGTCTGGTCGCTGACCACAACGCGCTGGGCAGTGACGTGGCTGACGTTGCGCACCGTGACCCGGTAGGTGACGACCTGCCCCAGCATCACAGTCGATGGCGAGGCCTGCTTGCTCACATCCAAATCGGTGATCGGGTAGACGGGCTCTGGCGACGCACCACCGCCCGGGGGATTGACCGGCGGAGTCGACGGCACCACCGGGAACGGGTCCGGTGGCGGCTTGGGGCTGAAGACGTTCGCGAACTGGCAGTGGACCGATGGCTCGGTCCGAGTGAGCCGCACGGTCACGGCCCCCTGGTCAAACGGCTCGACGACACCGTTGCAGACCACCGATGACAGCGTCCAGTGCCCGGCTTCGAGGGCCGGCGGTGCTTGCTCGACGATCGTGTAGGAACCGAGCCGCAGGTGATCGGTCGCGTCGGCGGCGCTCGCGGGCTTGGCGTCGACGGGTACTCCTTGCTGCGTGGTCGTCGCGTGCTGGAGAAATTGCGCCAGCGGGGGGCGGTTGGGGTTGATCAAGAACGTCGTCGTCCCGGTGGCGCCGAACGTGACCTTCGCCAGCGAGATCGACCCGCGCGGGGTGAAAGCGTTGACGAACGTGCAGACGCTCCCTTGACCGCTGTGAACCTCGACTCGCACGGGACGGCTCGTGATCGTCTCGCCGTTGCAGCGCACTTTGACCAGTCGCCAGGTCCCGTCTGGCGACGAGGGCCGCCGCTCGCTGATCGTGTAGGTCCCCGGCGCCAGCGACAGCGGCGACGGCACGGCGTCGACCGGCACGTTGGGAGCCGTGGTCGTAGCGCGAGCGCTGTGCGATCCACCGCCGCCGGACACCGCATAGTCAAAGCTGCCCGTGCCGCCGCGCGTGATCTTGCTGATCGTCAGGCCGCCCGCATGGGGGCACGTACCGGTTGGTGTAGACGCACGTGACGTGCTCTTCGGCGACGAGGTTGATCGACGTCGTAGCACCCGCCGTCCAGGTGCTCTTCGGCGGGCCCGTGCCTAGAGTCGTCGCCGAGCATTGCACCGAGCTCAGCGAGTAGTTATCCACGCTGCCCTCGGTCACGTCCCAAGTCTCACCGCCCGCCCGATCAAAGCTCGCGGACTGTCCGTCGCTCAGCTGAAAACCGCCCGGGTCAAATGACAGGTTCCCGTTAAACGGGAAAGCCGGGCTTGTCGCCCGCGGGCGCGCCGGTTACCCGCTTCTCGATCGTGACCGTACCCGCGGTCGGAGGCGGCGACACATACAACGCGTAGCAGAACACGTGCTTGACGCCGGTCGGGAAAAAGATGAACTCGACATTGTCGCCATTGAGCGCGTCGACCGCGCACCTCAGCGCCCCAAACCCGTACTGCGGTCCCGGGAACGGTCCTGCCAGCACAGGATCATCAGGGATCCCCCCTTGAGCCCACAGCGAGTCTGGGTTGCTGGCCTGCTGGACCTGCTCGCTGGTGAGCTCGACGGTCACGGCGCCGGCGATCTTCTCGTTTTCGATCGGATCGCCGTTCTGGTTGAGCAGCGGCGTCAGGGCCTTGGTCTGGATAAACGTGGTGTACGGCTGGGTGACCCTTGACAGCGACCCCCACGGGCCGGTCACCGCTCGGCTCTCGTATCCCGTCCCCAGCGTGAACCGCCAGTTCACCAGCGGCTTGCACTTGTCCTGAGGTGGCTGGCTCTCGGCGTCCGGATTGACCCGGAAATCACCATCGGGGTATTGCGAATCAGGCCCGAGGTCCTTCAGGCTCTCCTGGATGTCGTTGCGAGCGCGGTTGGCGTAGATATCTGCATACGACGGGCACACGCGGGCGACATACGTCACGCGGTAGCCCGAGGCGGCCGACGCGGAGCCCGCCCACGCGAACAAGACCAGCGCACACACCGCCGCCATCGCCAGCGGCAAACGGCGAGCGAGGATTTCTGCGAGCGCGGCCGAGGAAGTGCTCACGACTGTGCGGACCCTACACAATCCTCCACAACTCTACCAGCCATGCACCAGGCCGTGCGCAAAGGAGTAGATCCCGACCAGGCGCCGGCCGAGAGGCGCTCGCTATCACCGAATTCCAAGCGCCGAGCCCGCCGGAGTCCGAAGTGGCCGCCCCCGCTCCGTCTCCGAACCAGCGGCGATGGCCAGGACTGCTGCTGTGGGCTTACACAAAGCAGTAAGACCTGACGAGCCGAGACTGCTCGGCTCGCGAACGATGAGGCGTGACGTCAGGCCGACGGTCCGGCGCGATCGGTGCCGCGTTGGCTCGACGCAACCGAGAAGCAGAAGCCAGCTGGTGAAGAGGTCGCGGCCGGCGTCTCACGAGGCGTCACCACGAGATCGCCCGTCACCTTAGCTCCAGCCCCGCCGCTCCAACAAACCCGTTCGACTCACCGGCGCCGCCCGTCGCGGTCACGTGCACGCTGCCCACACCCGCCGGCACAACGAATGTGGCCTCTGGGCCTGGGGAGTACGTGCACGTCACCGTCGTCCCAGCCTCAGTGCAGTTGGACGGCAACGCTGCTGCTGCGGAGCCGGTTAGCACGATCGCCCACAGCCCGCGCAAGCCCATCAACACAGCGGTCCGCACCGCAGAAAAGCCCCTCCGTATAAGGAAGGAACGCGTCTGCCATTGACCCCACCTCCTGGCTGGCGGCCCGGGTCGCATCATCCACGGCGCTCGGCCCTGACTCTTTCGCGACTCTGGCCCGTCCGGCTCCGCACAGCAGACCCCTCAGATCGCTCTCAACGTCGCCGTGGGAGCCCCGTCGACAGCGAACCACACGAGCCTACTCAGCTCAGCTCTAGCCCCCACGTCAATACGCCGCGCCGAACGCTAGGCCGAGCGCCGAGATACCAGCGGGGACACACGCGCCGTCGCCGCCACTCGCACGCGACAGATCGCCCGCAACAAGACTGCCCTAAAGATCGAGATCCACCAACCTCGACGGCGCTGCAGTCTGAGCACGAGCCGCCACGTGACGCATGCGTGCTCCGCTGCTGCTCCCACGAACCACCAGCCACCTCGGTGACGCTCGGGGCGCCGAGCCGCGCTTCTGCTCCGGGCCGCCGACCGATCGAAGCGGAACCACCGAGCTCGTTGGCGCAACCGCGACAAGCCGGCGGTCTGCCCAGAGCATTGGTTTCCCCGCAAACCGCAACTCCGACCGCGACGAGCGGGATGCACGCGGCACGAACGAAGCAGGTGCAGTGATGGCCGCTGAACGGATCAGGCGCGTGCGCCCTCACCCCTTCCGCAGGCGCGAGCCTGGTTCGCGAGCTGTTGCGCCCATCGAGCCGTGGGTCTGCAAGGCGCAGATACGCACCCGCCCGGCAGTAGCGGCCTTCCGCTCAGATACCGAGGAAGAATTCGAGCAGACCTGAGAAGTACGTGTGTTGGTCGTCGTACATCGCGAGGTGGCTTCCCTCGGCGCAGTAGAGATACTGTCCGAGCGGGAGGCGGTCGGCCATCAGCTCCATATGCGCCGCATCCATGGTGTCGTAGGCGGCTCCGATGACCAAGGCGGGCACCTTAATCGACGATAGGTCATTGAACCGGCTCCACCGCGCGAGTTTCGCGTCCTCGCTGATCCCAAGCTCGCTAGGTCCTTGCATCGAGACGTAGACCGCGGGGTTGATCGCGGCGAACGCTCGCTGCACCGGGTTCGGCCAGTCCTCAAGCGGCATGCGTAATACGTGGTGGACGTAGTGTTGCTCATTGAGGAGCTCCATATAGCGCGGGTCCTCGATCTCGCCCGCCGACTCGAGCGCCTCGATCTCCCTCAGCGCGTTCTGGTCCATGGTGGGTTTGAGCACGTCTCGCGCATACGTGTTGTACGCGGGTACGTCGGACATCATGTTGGAGATGACGAGCCCCTTGAGGCTGTCCGGATGCGCGAGTGCGTACTCGATCGCGAGAATCCCGCCCCAGGAGTGCCCGTACAGTACGAAGCTGTCCCGCTCGAGGCCGAGGGCGCGTCTGACCTGTTCGACCTCGTCGACGAAGCGGTCGAGCTCCCACAACGAGTCGTCATCGGGCTGGTCGCTGTATGCGGATCCGAGCTGGTCGTAGTAGTAGTACTCAATGCCGGCGGCCGGGAGATAGCTGTCGCAAGCTTCGAGGTACTCGTGGGTCGCGCCAGGGCCGCCGTGGAGCAAAAGGACTCGCAACGTCGGGTTGTTGCCGATCCGCTTGGTCCAGACTTTGAAAGCACCGGCCGGCGTGTCGATGGGAGCCATGCGCACTCCGCCGGCCAGCACATCGTCTCGTACTGAATAGTCGAGGTAATCACAGATTGGCTTCATCGGGACCAGACCGGATCGGTTCGCGCGCGATGACCACCGCCGCGCACCGGATGTAACCCTACCCTCGGTGCATCGTGCCAGGGCGGCCGACAGAGTGCCTGCAGCGCGCTTCGGACCGCTAACCGGGTGCGCCGGCGCGGAACGCGGCATGCACGCCACGCAACGGAAGCAGGGCCGCGGGGCTGGTTGTCCCCACTGCCCCGGGTGCTCGGAGTAGCCACGCCATCGCCGAGCATCGTCGCCGCTCGTTGCGTCGCGGTGCAGCCATTCAGGCGCGGACGAGCAACCTTCTGATCGTTAGCGACCGAGCGCGGGTCAGCTAGAGCACTGCCCAGCGCCCCGGCGCCAAACGATCGAGAAGCCTGGGGCCGGCGTCACGCGGTCGGCTGGTTTCTCACCGAAGCACCTGATGGGAACGATCGCATCGAGGCACCGCCCTGCGACCAACGAAGCCGGAACGACCGCGTCGTCAGCGATCTCCTCAGGCCGCCACCGGGGCGCGGGCGGTTACGACTCACCATCATCTATGGCCGCCGCAGGGATGGGGAGACACTTGATCGCTAGAGGAACTTAGACCGACCGTGGTCGCAGAGCTGCTTCTGACCGGATTCGTCGTCATCGTCGTGATGGCGGTGCCCGCGCGGCGGATAGGCTGATAGGCCGTCGCGAAGAGGCAGCATCGATTACAGAGGAGCCCGCCCGAGAGAACGCGGCGCCTTTGACGACGGCGATCCTGGCGTTGGGCCGTCGTGAGAACAAGCGACGGTGATTACCGGACAGGGGACCGTGTAGCGGTGCAGCTCGATGATCCCGCCGACGGTGCCCGAGGAACTCGGATTCGCCCCGATAGGGAGGAGCGAGTCGATTTCCGTCGACTTGCGCCGGGAAGGCCGCCCGCCTCGATCGGGTGATACAGCTGGCCTAGCATTTGGCCTAGCATCACCAAATCATCCGCGCTCGCGTCGTCGTATGGCAACGCGCGCGCATCGCCGACGGTCGCCGACGCCGATGCCCCCGCCGGCTGGGCGGCCGAGGCAGATCGAGGGTCCTCGGCTACGGCGCCAGCGACACGGGCGCCGTCCGTCGCCTTCGAGGACACGTGTCGAACTGCGACTTCCTCATCGACGGCTCGACCACGGGAAGCAACGGCACCTACGTCGCCTGCGACCCCGACTTCGACGTGTACGCCGCCCGCGGCCTGGACGCGTTCATGTGCAACACCATCCTCCTCGGCTTTGACGAGTTCTCCTTCTGGAAGTCGTGCATGGGCTCACACGCTGACTCTCAGGTCGTCCCGGACGCGAAGCTCGACGCCGGCGGCTCCCCGCTGCCCGGCTCCGCGGTCATCGGCTCCGGCAAGAACCCGACCTCCAAGTGCGCCGGGCAGCCCACCCCGGGCCCAGCGCCCTGTGCTTCAACATCGACGACACGCCCCGCCCGGCCGTCGGGCCCTAGAACGCCGGCGCAAACTAGCTACTTCCACCGGAAAAAATCAGGGGGTGTGAGTCGGATTTTGGGGTGTGAATCCGACTGATAGCGGGCCGTGTGACTCAGGTTTTCCGTCCGGGGTCACGGTCATGATTTGCCTGCAAATGCGCGGGTTCATGATCGATCTCGGAGGTGTCAGTGCTGACGCTATTCGCGGACGGTGCGGAGTCGTTGTGGGACGAGCTGTTGCCGGAGGAGGTGCGGGTGCTGCCCGACGATCTGGCGCGACTGGACGAGCTTTTGTCCGATCCGGAGCTGCTGGTGCCGATCGCGATCCGGTGGGAGCGGGAGCTCGCGGAGGCGAGCAAGTTCTCCGATCGAGGGCGGCCGTCGCTGGCGATGGAGACCTACGTGCGGTTGATGGTGCTCAAGCACCGCTGCGGGTGGGGGTACGAGACGTTGATGCGCGAGGTGTCGGACTCGATCCATCTGCGGCGCTTCTGCCGGCTGGGGCGCACCGAGCGAGTGCCCGACGAGTCGACGGTGCGGAAGCTGACCCGCCGGCTGGGGGCGGAGGTGGTGCATCAGCTCACCCGCGAGCTGATTCAGAAGGCCCGGCGGGAGAAGCGGTTTCGTCCGCGGGCGGCGCGGATCGACTCGACCGTGGTCGAGGCCGACATTCGCTATCCGACCGACTCGGGGCTGGCGGCCGACGGGATCAGGGCGCTGGCCGGGAGGCGCGCAAGCTGGCGACCAAGATCGGCGCCAAGCGCACCGTGGTGAGGGATCGCTCACGTGCGGCCGGCCGTCGGCTGCGGGCGCTGACGCGCTCGATGCGCCGGCGCTCCGGGCAGGCCAAGGAGGAGGTGCTCGAGCTGACCAAGCAGACCGGCCAGCTGCTCGCTCGTTCGGTCAAGGAGGCGCGGCGGCTCGCCGCCGAGGCCAGGCGCCGGGCGCGGGGGCGCGGCGCCCAGGCCAAGCTCACGGCTGCGCGCAAGCTCGAGGAGCTCGCCGACCGCTGCGAGAAGGTCGTCGAGCAGATCACCAAGCGGGTCAAGGGCGAGAAGATCACCGACCGGCTGATCTCGCTGTGGGACCCGGACGCCCGGCCGATCCGCAAGGGCAAGCTCTCACAGCCCAACCAGTTCGGCTACGTCGATCAACTGTGCGAGATCACCGCCAACACCAAACCGGGCGCGCGCGGGTTCATCCTCCCGCCCGCCAGCCAGATCGGCAACCCGGGCGAGGACACGCTGCTGCCGGCCACCGCGGCCGAGCTGACCGAGCCTCGGGATCAAGCTGCGGGAGGTGATGGTCGACGGCGGGTTCAAACAGGCCCCGACCAACACCGCGCTCGAGGGCCTGGCCGACACGGTGCACATCGCCGGCCGCCAGGAGAACGGGTCTCGGCGCACCCGCCGCCGCCGACAGCGCTACCGCACCGGCGCGGAGGGACGGGTCAGCCACCTCAAGCGCGGCTACGGCCTGCGCCGCAGCCGCCTCAAAGGCGACGAAGGCCACCGGATCTGGGACGGCTGGGCGGCCTTCACCTACAACGCGGCCACCTACACCACCCTCCCGTAAGGGAACAACCCCTCAACCAAAACGAAACGGGCCAGGAACCCGGAGAGAAGCAGCCGAAAGGATGACCACCGAATCCACAACGAGGTCACCCGCGCCGCCACGCCTCACCCGTCGGTACCGGCCGCGGCTTTATCCGGGGGAAGTAGCTAAGCTAGCGCCCTCGGTTGGAGGTCTCCGCGTTCGCCGCGCTCACGACGACGACCAGCGCGCACACGCAGCCACCGAGCACCGCCGCCAGGAACGGGCTGACGCCGAGGAACGCGGCCAGCTTCGCGCCCGCCAGCACCGCCGCCGCCAGCAGCACCCCGAACACCACATATCGGGCCGGACCCATGATCAGCGCAAGGTAGCGCGCCGAACCCGCCGGACGCGGGCGCCGGCTTGCATGACCTCTGTCCGGGCGGCCTCACGGTCGTTTGCGTTTCCACCAGGCTGGGTCGTCCTGATGCTTTCGCTACGGCTTCAGCTCACGGAGGAGCTGAGCAGCAGCGCAAGGCTGATGTCATCTTTGCGCTCGCACCGAGCGTCGGGCATGTCGCTCGATGGCGCTCGCCGTGGACGCGCTCGTGGCCGCACACGACGTACACCGCGAGCATCCAGTTGCGTGCGCACGAGCCTGCCAGCTCTCGGCCATCGCGCCGGCGCTGACCGTCGTCGGCCCGGAGCGGAGCCATGCGCGTCGTGAGCGCTCGCGGAACCCTCGGCCTCGCGCTCGGCATTGCCAGCCGGTTCGCTACCCACGTCCACGCTGGCGAGAACGGACTCGCGGTCGCCCATGTGGTGCCCAGACCCGGGGCATTTCACCGGACGAGTCTTTGCTACGGGACACGCGACGGCGCGTCTGCTGGGCGAGCGCCACACGCTGCCAGCGTGCCGATGAGGACCGCGGATCGCAGGGCTCACCGTGTGTCGATGACCGGCAGTTGGTCAGGTTGACCGCACGGACGACCGTAATTCGGCGACCGCCCGCGCGACCGAGTCGGGCGTTTGCGAGCCGCCGGGGCCGTCGAGATACACCACCTGGGAGCCGTCGACTCGCCGTTCCAGTGGTGAGAATCGTGATCGGATCCGCGAGAGATCAAGCCCGCTGAGTTCGAGCGCCGCCGTGCGCGGTTCAACGTCCAAGTCCGGTGCGTGAGGGTGTGATTCCACAGAGGTAGCGTGTCACAGCGGCGCCCGCGGGCCGTCCCATGGGCACGCCAGATCACTGGTGCAGGGAGCACGGGCGGGGTGCCGACGAGGGCACGTCGAGGGCGAGCCGAGTCGCGATCTCGGCAGACCGGAACCGCCTGCTGGGCGGGTCCTGGGGTGCCGCAGATCGTTGCTGCGGCACCCGTCTGGTTATCGCTGGTTTGTTCGGGTCGGTATTTCGGCGTCAGTTGGTTACGATCGCACGCTGTTCGCCGGTGTGCCGCCTGCGGCTGCTTGTCGCTGCGCGCGTGGCGGTGAGTCCAATTCCGATCAACACGACGGCCGCGGCCGCGCCGATTCCGGCGTCCCCCCAGTCAAAGCCGCCGGAGTGAGTGACGACGCGCACGACCGTGGGCGCCGGGCTGGCGGTGCCATGCGGAAGCGTGGCTCCGGACTTTTCCGTCGTCTCGGCCAGCTGACTCGTCGATCCGTAGCTGCCGGTGCCGCCCGAGCAGACCTCCGAGCACGGTCCGGGGTACGTCGTGGCCGCTGTCGCGGTTTGCTCGTCGGGGTTGGGTCGAACGAGTGCGCTGCCGTGAGTGGCTGCGATCGCGGCTTCGGCGCGGGCGAGCGGCGCCGGGTCGGCTGACGCGATAGGCGCGAGACTCGCTGTGAGTGCAAGCGTGATCGCGACGGCGGCTGTGGTGCGGTGTTGGCGGACCATGTCCACTCCCTCTCCTGTTGTCGGTCGCTGTGTGCGATCGTTCGGGGGAGCGTCGCGGGCGGTGGTTGTGTGCCGGTGGAGGGCGGTGGCATTTCGGTGGAAGGCCCGGCTTGCGGCGGTTGTGGACGACGGCTACAGTCGGCCTAGGCGAAGCCCGGGGGTCAGCAGTGCAGTTCCGCATGCTTGGTCCGCTCGAGGTACTCGAGCGGGACGTCGTTCAGCCGCTTGGCGGCGCGAAGCAGCGCGCGGTGCTGGCGATTCTGATCCTGCATCGCGGAGAGCTGGTCTCAGGCGAGCGGTTGGCCGACGAGCTGTGGGGCGAGCGTCCGCCCGCGACCGCGGCCAAGACGTTGCAGGGCTACATCTCTCGACTGCGCAAGACGCTCGGCGAGGATGTGCTGCGTACCCGCGGCCGCGGGTACGTGCTCACGCTCCCGTCCGGGCAGCTCGACCTTGACGAGTTTGAGCGATTGGCGGGCGAGGGCAGCGAACGCGCTATCTGCCGGCGACGCCGCTACGGCCGCGGAGCGGCTGCGCGGCGCGCTCGATCTTTGGCGTGGGCCGCCGCTGGCGGACTTCAGCTATGAGCCGTTCGCGCAAGCAGAGATCGCACGCCTGGAAGAAGCACGACTGGCGAGCCTAGAGGATCGAATTGAGGCCGACCTGGCTCTGGGTCGTCACGGCCAGCTCGTTGCCGAGCTCGAGCGGCTGGTGCGCGAGCACCCAGCGCGCGAGCGGCTGCGCGGTCAGCTGATGCTGTCGTTGTACCGCGGGGGCCGCCAGGCGGACGCTCTGGAGTGCTATCGGATCGGCCGGCGAGCGATGATCGACGAGCTCGGGATCGAACCCGGCCGCGCGCTTCAGGACTTGGAAGCTGCGATTCTGCGCCACGACACGGCACTGGATCCGCCGGCCGAGGCGACCGCGTCGCCTCGGCCGGTCGGCACCGCCGAGACGGCACGAATCCGCGGCGCTGACGCGTTGTCGCGAGAGCCCGTCCTCGGCCGGGAGGAACCGCTAGGCCAGTTGCGCAGCGGCCTGGATGCGGCCTTCAATGGGCGGGGGGTGATGTTCACGGTCGGTGGCGAGGCCGGGCATCGGCAAGAGCCGGCTGGCCGACGAGCTTGCACGAGACGCCCGAGAGCGAGGAGCGCGGGTCGTCTGGGGCAGGTGCTGGGAGGCCGGCGGGGCGCCTGCGTATTGGCCGTGGGTACAGGTGCTGCGCTCGCTGTTGCACGACCGCGACGACCGTCGACCTGCGCTCGTTCCGCGGCGCCGGGGTGAGCTCGCTGCTGGCGCTGATCCCCGAACAGCGAGACCCCCTCGGTCGCGCTCGTGACACCGCCTGCGGAGTCCGAGGGGGCGCGGTTTCAGCTCTTCGACGCGGTTGCCTGGCTGCTGCGCCAGGCAACCGGCACGCAGCCGGTGGTGATCGTGCTCGACGATCTGCACGCGGCCGACACGCCGTCGCTGTTGCTGTTGCAGTTCCTCGCGGGGCAGCTCGGCGACGCGCCTTTGATGCTGGTAGGCCTGTATCGCGACGATGATCCGAGCGAGAACGGCGCCCTGAGCGCATGCCTTGCGTCGCTCGCGCGCGAGCAGACGACGCGCCGTATGCGCCTGACCGGTCTGACCGCCGCCGACACGGCGGCAATGATCGACGCGATCATCGGGCGCCACGTCGCCGACTTGGTCGCTCGCACGATCCACACCGAGACCGAGGGCAATCCACTGTTCGTGGGCGAGATCGTGCGGCTGTTGGAGGCAGAGGGCAGGCTCGACCAACCGCTCGATGAGGCTCGCCGCGGCCGCCAGCTTCCGGACACCATCCGAGAGGTAATCGGTCAACGGCTGCGGCGGCTGACAACCGACTGTCGTCGCCTCCTCGAGGTTGCTTCGACCCTCGGTCGGGAGTTCGGGACCAAGGAGCTCGCCGCGGTGGCAGAGATCGACGAAGACGGCTGCTCTCGAACTGTTCGACGAGGCGATCACGGCACGCGTACTCGCCGACGCGCCAACGGCCGGCCGGCTTCGCTTCTCGCACGCGCTCGTCCGCGACACCCTGTACGAAGCACTCACCGCAGGTCACCGAAGAGCGGCGCACCTGCGGGCCGGGGAGATCCTCGAGCGTCTCTGCGCATCCGATCCGCAGCCGCACCTCGCGGAGCTTGCACACCACTTCTTCGAAGCGCTGCCGAGTGGAGACACCGGTCGCGCGGTCGACTACGCGCAGCGCGCGGGCGACCACGCGGTCGCGCTGCTGGCCTACGAGGAAGCCGCTCGACTGTATGCGCTCGCTCTGCGAGGTCTGGACATACAGGCGGAACGAGTGGCGGAGAAACGGTGTGTGCTCCTCGTTGCGCTGGGCGACGCAAGGGCACGCGCGGGGGATGAGCCAGCCGCACGAGACGCGTTCCTGCAGGCAGCGGAGATCGCGTCCAGCGCGGACCTTCCCGTGCTCCAGGCTCAAGCCGCGCTCGGATACGGGGGCCGGCTCGTGTGGTCCCGGGCCTACGACGACACCCATCTGATTCCACTACTCGAGTCAGCGCTTCAAGCGCTTCCAGCCAAAGCCTCAGCGCTGCGCGTTCGCGTGATGGCCCGCCTGGCCGGCGCCCTTCGAGACCACCCGTCGCGAGACCGCCGAGCGTCGCTCAGCGCACAGGCCGTCGGGATCGCCCGGGGGTTGGGCGATCCGGCCACACTCGCGTACGCGCTCGACGGCCACTACAGCGCACTGATGTGGCCCGAGACCGCCGAGCAGCGGCTCACCATCGCCGACGAAATCGTCACGCTCGCCGAGCAGGTCGACGACAACGAGCGCGTCGCAGCGGGACGTCTCTACCGCATGATCGCGAACATGGAACTCGGACGGATCATCCAAGCCGAGCAGGAGCTCGACATCATCGCCGAACAGGCCACGAGACTCCGCCAGCCCGCGCAGCTGTGGCAGGCCACCGCCAGCCGCGCGAACCTCGCGCTGTTCCAAGGTTCGTTCGACCAAGCCCAAACGCTGATCGACGAGGCACTGACCCTAGGTGCACGCGCACAACGTCGAGACGCCGTGCTCTCGCACCGACTCCAACTGTTCCTGCTCGACCGCGAGACGGGCGGCAACACCGACATCGAAGCACTCATCAAAGACGCCGTCTCCAGTTTCCCGACGCGACCGGTGTTTCGATGCGCACTGGCGTACATCCACGCCCAACTCGGCGACGCGAGTCGAGCACAGGCCGAGATCGACGACCTGGCAGCACAAGACTTCGCGGCGGTTCAACGTGACAACGAGTACCTGTTCTCGCTCGCTTTCGTCGCCGACGCCGTCGACACGCTGGCCGATCTCCAGGCCGCCGCGGTGCTCTACGACCTCCTGGTTCCATACGCGCACCTCAACGCCATCAACGCAGACGAAGTCGGAACTGGCTCCGTGTCGAGAACTCTCGGAATCCTGGCCGCCGCCCTGTCGCGGTGGGACGACGGCGCTCGCCATTTTGACGCCGCTTTGGTCCACAACCAGCACATGGGAGCGCTGCCATGGCTAGCTCACACGCAACACGATTACGCGCGGATGCTGCTCGCACGCGATATGCCCGGCGATCGCGAGCGGGCCCATCAGCTGCTGACCGGCGTTATCGAGCAGTACGAGAGGCTCGGCATGACCCCGTGGTTCGGCCGAGCATCCGAACTGGTGGCGACACCCTAGATAACAGGCTCCACAACCACCCTGAATGACATCCGGCTAATCACCTAGAGCTGCGACGGCCTCGCCAACAACCGGACGCTCATTGATCGGGCTCACCACGAGGATCGCCTCGTCGGCACCGGCCTCGGCAAGATCGCGAAGGCCCGCGGCGACGCGCCCGGCGGAGCCTTCCAGCGGCCGCACCCGTTCTGGCAACGGGCGCTTGCCGGCGGAACGGTCTAGGACGACGAGCACGCACGCGCTCCGCACAATCGCGAGCGGGTCACGCCCGGCCAGCATCGCCCTCTCATCGACAGTCCTATTCGCCGAAGCAAAGCCATCCGGCGTATTGCCGTACCACTCATACCAAATGTTCCACGCATCGACACCCCGGAGCGTTGGTCCCGCATTCGCAAGCTCGACCCCCCGACCATCAGCTGCGGCCGACGCGCCGGCGCCGGCAGCAGCACCGCGTCCGCAACAGCCTCATAGACACGTGTGAACGTCACTCGCTCCCACCCAACAAGCGGCGGACGATCTCGAACGCCCTACGAATCGCGCGATGCGACGGTCGAAAGGGATTCCGAACGCGCGGCACTCCGCCTGATTCCATCCGGCGCCCAGCGCGACCACAAGCCGTCCCCCCGAAAGCTCGTCCACCGCCGCCGCCGTGCGCGCGAGCACGCCCGGACGACGGAACGCCGTGCAGGCAACCAGCGGCCCGAGGGTCACCCGCTTAGTCGCCCCAGCGAGTCCCGCCAACGACGTCCACGCATCCCACGGACCACGCTCTGGACGCCCATCACCGCGGTACAACAGATGATCGCCGACCCAGACCGAGTCGAACCCAACCTCTTCGGCGGCCCGAGCCATCGCCACGTACTCCGGCCACCGAACGAGGCGCTCGACTTCCGGAAGTTGAACACCAATGCGAAGTGGGCGCACTTGAGTTTGCCTCGGGGGCGGACAAAGTGCATGATCCTGACCCTGTCGGCGTAGCCGCGCAGAACGCTTCGCACCGCTCGACTGAGGCCCGGGCGCTTGCTGTGGGCCCAAAACGCAGGCACGGGCCCGACACCGACACACCGCAACCCGAGCCGGGACGAGAACAGGACCGACCGCCGCGGCGCGCTCGGTCCCGCAATTTGCCAGCAACGCGGAAGCCGGAGACCGAAGGCGCGCACCCGCTCGCGCACGAGGGCCGCGGCCTCGCATACCGAGAGCGGGGCGGCGCCGCTCCGAGCGGCCTGGCTTGTGAAGACGTCACAACCACGGCCGTAGCCAAGCCCGGGCGCTCCACCCCCGCCCGGCAAGCTGTTCCGAAAGTGCGGCGCGACCGAATCTCACTACCGCAGGGGACGAGAACGAGCCGTCTCGCTTCGGCCAGGACCGACCGCTGCCAAGGCTGGTCCCTTTCGTCCGTTGCGAGTGCGCCGCCGTCGTGGGCGAGGGCCGCTGCAATCGTGGAATGCACGAGCCTCGCTCGACCGGAGGTTCGCCGTGTCTGCTACGCGGGCCCGGTCAGCCCGAGCCGGGCGGCCTCAGCGGCTGCTTCCCCGCGGGTTTGGACGTCGAGCTTGCGAAGGATCGCCGAGACGTGATGATCGACGGTCTTTTCGGAGACGACGAGGCGCCTCGCGATCTGCGAGTTTCGCAGGCCTTCGGCGATCAGCGGGAGTACCTCGAGCTCGCGTGCGGTGAGACCGGCCGGGTTCTGACGAGTCCGGGGGCGCGGCCCGCGCCGTAGGCCACGTATGCCGCGTTCCCGCAGTCGGCGCGCGACGATTGCCGCAGCGGGACCGGCGCCAAGCTGCTGCAGGTGCTCGACAGCGTTGCGCGCAACACCCGGGTCGTCGCTTTCGGCCCATGCGAGCGCCGCCTCGTAGGGGCAGCCGAGCCTGCGCCACGCGTCGGCAGCTTCCGTGCACTCATCGGCAATCGATAACCGATACGGCTCTGCCAGGAGTCCGGATGGGAGCTCGTCGTCCAGCCCGGCTCGCGAGCGCCAGTACGCAAGCTCCCCGACGGCCCAGGGGTCAAGCCGATCGAGCGCAAGCGCGAGCGCCGCGTCGGTTCGCTGTTTCACGGTCGCGTGATCGCCGCTCAGCCAGGACGCCTCGGCCCACGCAGCGGCTACCTGCGCGATCCGGTCCAGCTCGAAAGTCGGCTCGACCAGTGCGTGCGCCTCTCGCAGCAGTGCGAGTGCCTCCGCGTCCCCGCGTCTCGCTCGCACGAGCCCGAGCGTCACCAGCGCCCAGGTGCGCGCGAGCTGCGCGCTACGTGGATCGCGCAGCACCAGGGCGGCCGAATCGGCCGCTTGGTCCCACTGGCCGGTGTCGAGCTCCATCCGGGCGCGACACCCGAGCAGGTACAGCCGGAAGGTATCCAGCCCCCGTTCTGTGCAGTACTCGAGCCCGACGTCGAGATGGACCTGCGCGATGTCGAACCGGCGGTATCGGACGGGGAACATGACCAAGCGGCTGAAGGTCATCGCGGCGTGCTCTTCCTGGCCGTGGCGCTGCGCGAGCTCAAGCGCGGCCTCAAGCTTGAGCCGACCAGCGTCTGGATCGGTACGGAACTCGGCCGCGGCGATGTTGCTGAGGGCGTATGCCTCCGTTTCGGTATCTCCCAGCGCTCGTGCGAGCTCGAGCGCGCGATTACCCCATCTCACCGCTTCGGTGGAGTCACTGGCGACCATTCGGCGCTGCGAGAGGTTGGCGTAGGACATCGCGAGCTCGTGGCCGGCGGGCAGCGGTTCGAGGAGCTCAATCGACTCGAGCACGAGTGGCTCCGCCTCGAACGCACGGCCGGCGAAAAACAACAGACGCGAGAGAACCCGGGCCGCATCTCCCTCGCCTAGCCGGTCGCCGATCCGTCGGTGGCATTCGAGCGCTTCCCGCTGGGCGGCGATCGCCTCGTCGAGCTGCGAGGTCAGATAGCACTCCTGCGCGCGGCCAGCCAAGAGCTCGGCGCGGAGTCGAGATGACTGCCCGTCCGCGAACCTCAGCGCGCGCGCGTACTGCCCCGCGGCCTCGCGGTGCGCCCCGGATGCCCTGGCCCGCTCAGCCGCGCGGGGCGCCCACTGAAGCACCGCGGGGCCGTCGTCGGCAGACTCGGCGTGCTCCGCGAGCCGAGCGAAGTCAGGGGCCCCGCTGTCGCGAGTTGCGAGCGCGAGAAGCGCGCAACGATGCAGCGCAAGCCGGCGATCCGGCGGGATCGCGTCCTCGATCGCCAGCCGGGCGAGCTCGTGCCGGAACGCCACCTGAGTCCTGACGGCAGTCACGATCCCCGACTCCAGGCACTCCTGCAGGCGCTCGACCAGCCCGCCAGCCAGGATCTCCAACAGCCACAGGTCGACGTGGCCAGGCACGACAGCGATCGCATCCAACAACCGTCGCGTCGGGCCGTCCAGGCGGGCCGCGCGTGCCAGTATCGCATCGCGGACCATCTCGGGAATCCGTGCGCCACCGGTCGCGAGGACCTCGGTGACAAAGAACGGATTACCACCCGTCCGCCGGTACAGCTCCTGACCGTCGATCCCGTGAGCATCCGCCAGCTCGCCGACCGTCGCGATCGAGAACGGCTCGAGCTTCAGCCGCCCGGGGCGTCGCACCAGCTCACCCAGCACGAACCGAAGCTGCTCCGAGCGGTCAAGCTCCTCAGCCCGATAGCTCACCAACACCAGCGCGGGCACCGACTCAACCCTGCCTGCCAAAATGCTCAGCACATCGAGCGTGGCCTCATCTGCCCAATGCGCGTCCTCGAGCACGAGCACGGTCGGCGACCGGCCGCGCAACTCACGAAGCAGCGCGACTGCCACCTCGTAGGGCCGAGGCGCGCCGGCAACCAACTCGCCGAGCTCACCGCCAACCGCCTCCGCCACGTCGATCAACGGTCCGAGCGGCTGCGGCGTGCGCAACGGCGCACCCGCCCCCCACAGAACCCGCATCGGTGGCCGCTGCGTCTCGCAGAACGCGCGCAGGAGCGCCGTCTTGCCGACGCCCGCCTCACCGGCCACGAGCACCAGTCGACCCCGCCTGTTCGACCGAACCTCGGCGAGGAGCGCATCCAGTGCCGTCAAAGCCTCCTCGCGCTCCAGTAGCTCCTCTACGCTGCGGGAGGCGGTCACCGCTACCAGCCGCCTGACTGCTGCTCGCAATAGCCCCGACTCTGGTGACGCATCGACGAGCGGAGTCTCGCACGCCAGGCAGTGAGCTCAAAACCCCCGGGGCCGGAGGACCGAGACCGTCCCCCGGCCAGCGGCCCGTCAGCCGATCACCGCACGGTGCGTGCGTCGGCGGCGCGCCACGCCCGAGGCCGATGCGCCGGCACCGAGCAGCACGACCGCTCCGGCCGCACCGATCGCCGCGTCCTCCCACTGGAACCCGGGCTGCGCGCTCGTGGACGTGCTCGGGACCGCTCGCCCGACCGGGCTCGGGCTCGGTGTGGACGGCGGGTCGGCCAGCGGCCGCATCGCCTGCGCCGCCGCAGGGAAGCTGATCGCCACGACGACGACGCCACCGGTCACGACACGACGGATCTGCCGAATACTGAACATGTGCTTCCTCCTTGCCTATGAGTAGAAATACGGGTCGAGCACCGTCACCCGCGTGATCTGAGCGACCGGCAGCTGGTTGCGGGCGGCGGTCTTGCGGATCGCCTCCGGCGTCGGCGCGTCGTACACGCAGAACGTGCGGGTCTTGTCCTCGCTGACGTACGAGCTGACCCACGTCACGCCTTCCTCTGCGTTGCGGTCGACCACCTGTGTGCAGATCGCCGCACCGTTCGAGACCGGGATGTGCAGGCCCTCCGGGAAGGTCCGCTGAACCATATATCGCGGCATCTGTTGCTCCTCCTGTTCGTTCGGCCGCTTCGCATGCCAGCAACCTACGAGCACCCCGGTCCCGCGTCATCGGGAGGAGCACCCACGTTGGATCCGGTACCCCCTATCTTCCGATCCGGGAACCGCGAGCCGCTGGCCGGGCTGCCATGTCGACGCCGGCGACCATGCCGGTCCTGCAAGGTGCCAAGATCGTTCCGAAGGAGCAGTCATCGCCGCCTGTGCCAGCGCTCCCGCGAGCCGGCTGAGCGGGCGTCGCGGACCGGCGCAGGCTCGGTTCCTGCGGGTGGGTCGGCCCTTCTGCTCGCCGCACGGGCAGGGGAGTCGCCAGCTGACTCCGGCCGTGGGACCTAGCTTGAGGGCGGGAGCTGCGGACGCGCGGTCAAGAAGCCATCTGGCCGCAAAAAGGACCGCGGAAATTACGGATGCGCTTCTGGCCGGCGGCGCTAGGTTCGCAACTCTGCGCTGCCGCGTTCGGAGGCGCCGATCTGCGACGGATGGGCGCTCCCGGAATTGACCCAGCCAGGCGTTCAGGAGAGGTTGTGAAGTGCTCGGTCGAACCAGAATATGCGTGTCCAATGGAGGCCGTGTGGCGCCGGCTTGCCAACTTCGTCGACTTCATCGGCGAAGGTCGCGGCAGCCAGGCGCCGGCCAAGGCCCTGGTCGAGACCGAGCGCCGCGTCGACCAGCTGGCCGACGAAGTGGACGCGCTGCGCCGCAGCCGCGAGAAGATCTTCCGGCCGCCTCCCATCGAATGGATCAAGGACCGGCTGAACAACGTCCAGCAGGTGCTCGAACAGCGGACCGCGAGATCAGCTCAGATGCTTCGCAACCTCCTCGGACCCATCCGGCTCGAGATCGTCACGCCCGACATCGGCCGGCCCTTCTACCGTGCCGTCACGACCCTCGACGCGCTCGTCCTCATAGAAGAACCGCCCCCCGCTGGTGCGGAGGGCGGTTCGAACTCTTTGCGAAGGTGGAGACGGCGGGAATTGAACCCGCGTCCGCAGTCGCGCAAAAGGTGGCGTCTACGAGCGTAGCCGGCACTCTGATCTCACCCTCGACTCGCCTTGCCGGCGGGGTTGTCGGGGGCCAGCTCCGAAGATGTCCCCGACGGGGCTGGAGCGGGCCTCACCGGGTGAGCCTGCTTATTGAACCGGGCCGCCGCCGCAGGCGAACGGTGGCCGGTCTGACGCTCAGCTGCTAGTTAGACAGCGAGGTCAAAGGTGTGGGAATCTGAACGATTCGCACTTATTTGTTCCCGGGTGTTTTACGAGGCCTCCCGGGACCTCGACTCGCAACCACCCCCACGAACCGACCACGTCGAAGCCTGTCGTCCCCGGGGATGTACCTCGATTAGCTTCGAGTATCCGGGCCCACGAGTCCCGCCGAAGGAGATCGTAAGAGCGCTTCGGAGCGGCTCGTGCGCGTTCCTACAATCTCGTACCAATGGAAGCGAACACGCCCTGGCCGCCCGCGCCCGTCGCCGCGAGCTTCGAGAGCGCGCCGGCGCCGGCGACGCCGCCGGAGCCGCGCGTTCGAGCCGGCGTTCGAGCCGCGCCGCCGGTCGCCGATCAGGCGGCGGCTTTCGGCGATCGGCGCCGCGATCGTCGCGCTGCTGGCCAAGTTCAAGACGGTCCTGCTGCTGCTTCCCAAGCTGAAGCTGTTCGCCTCGACGGGCACGATCCTGGTCTCGCTCGTCGCCTACGCGGCTGCTCTGGGGCTGGCCGTTCGCCGCCGGCTTCATCGCGCTGCTGTTCGTGCACGAGATGGGCCACGTGATCGCGCTGCGGCGCGAGGGCATCAAGGCGAGCGCGCCGATGTTCATCCCGTTCCTCGGGCGCGGTGATCGCGGCTCGTTCGCTCGGCGAGAACGCGCTCGCGGAGGCTCGCGTCGGACTCGCCGGCCCGATCCTCGGCAGCATCGGCGCGGCCGCCTGCATCCTCGTCTGGCACGCGACCGGCAACGACCTGTGGCGCGCGCTGGCGTTCACCGGCTTCTTCCTGAACCTGTTCAACCTGCTGCCGGTCGTGCCGCTCGACGGCGGGCGGGCGATGGCCGCGATGGCGCCGTGGATGTGGTTCGTCGGCTTCGTCGGCGATGATCCCGCTCGCGATCGTGTTCCCGAACCCGATCATCCTGCTGATCCTGGTGTTCGCCGGGCTACGAGACGTACCGGCGCTGGCAGCTCCGCCGCTCGGGCGGCGCGGCCCAGCAGGCGTACTACCGGGTCAGGCCGCGCGACCGCGCGCTGGTCGCCGCCGTCTACCTCGGCCTGGTGGCGCTGCTGGTCGTGGGCATGGACGCCACGCTCGTGGCGCGCACGATCAGCTAACGGCTGGCGCCCCAGGTCACGCGAGCCGGCGGATGCCTGACCGCCGGACTACGCGCGTCTCGTCGTACGCGATATCGCGCCGCGCCCACCAGAACGTGTAGATCAGCGACAGCACGAGCCCGACGAGACCGACCACGAACAGCACGGTTCCGGCGGTCTGGATGTCGAATCCCTTCACCTGGGCCGTGACGGCCCACTTCAGGATCGCGCCAACCGCGATCAGGAGAATGCTCGAACCAATCGTCATGGTCTGGGGCTACCCGGGTATCGGGATCGCTACCCATCCGGACAGATGTTTGACGGGTCAACGACCCGACGCCAGCGCGAGACGCACCACGGCGGGAAACGGAGCCTACTGCCGAGCGTCGCGCAACTCGCGCTGCACGTCCCGCGCCATCTCGCGCGTCTGGATCGCCTCGCGCTTGTCGTACAGATCCTTGCCGCGCGCCAGCGCGATCTCGACCTTCGCCCGCGAGCGCGGTCCCGAGAAGTAGATCCGCGTCGGCACGAGCGTCAGCCCGCGCTCCCGCGTCCGGCCGATCAGCCGCTCGATCTCGTAGTGGTGCAGCAGCAGCTTGCGCGGCCGCTCGGGGTCGTGGTTCTCGCCGCGCGGCGGGCCCGTACGGCGCGATGTACAGCCCGATCAGCCACACCTCGCCGTCGCGCACGACGGCGTAGGAGTCCTTCAGCTGGGCGTTGCCCTCGCGCAGCGACTTGACCTCGGTGCCGGTCAGCACGATCCCGCACTCGAACCGCTCGAGCAGGTTGTAGCGGAACGAGGCCTGGCGGTTCGTGGCCACGTCGCCGGCGGATGCCTTGCGCTTACGTGCCTTGGCCATCGAGCTCAGTCCACTTCCCGACCGGCAGCAGATCGACCCGTCCCGCGCGGCGCGTCGATCCGCCCCACCCGCACGTCGCACCGGATCGCCGAGCCGGATCGCGCTGCCGCTCCGGGTGCCGACGAGCATCGTCCCCTCCTCGTTGAGCTCCCACCAGTCGCCGCGCAGCCGCCGCACCGGGAGCATCCCCTCGAACTCGCCCCGAGGCCCGAACGCGACGAACGCGCCGGCGCCGGCCAGCCCGACGACCTCGCCCTCGAACACCTCGTCGGCGACTCTCCGCGCAGCGAGCGCTCGAGCAGGAAGCAGCGGGCGATGTCGTCGGCGTTCCGCTCGATCGACATCGCCTCGCGCTCGCGCGCCGAGCACCACGGGCCGGCCGCCGCCACCCACGCCGCCTCGGGCGCCGGCTCGTCACCGGCGACCGCCGAGAGCAGCGCGCGATGGCAGATCAGATCGGGGTAGCGCCGGATCGGCGAGGTGAAGTGGCAGTAGCTCGCGAGCTGGAGCCCGGCGTGCCCGCGGTTGCGCTGGTCGTAGTAGGCCTGCTTGAGCGAGCGCAGCACGAGGCTGGTCAGCGCCCGGCGCCGCGCCCGTCGTGCGACGCCGTCCACTGCTCGATCAGCTGCGACGCCTCCCCGATCAGCGTCGGCGGCCTGCTGCGGGGTGACGTGGCCCTTCGGCACGGGCGGCGTCGGCACGCCGAGCGACGCGAGCTGGTCGATCAGCCGCTCGGCCGCGAGCGCCGTCGGGTCGCTCGTGGACCCGGTACAGCGTCGGCACCCGCCGCGCGGCACAGCAGCCGCGCGACCTGCTCGTTGGCGGCGATCATCAGGTGCTCGATCAGCCGGTGCGACTCGGTCTGCTGCGACCGGCTCGGCCGCGACGACGTCGCCGCGCTGTCGAACTCGAACTCGGGCTCGTCGGAGTCGAGCGACAGCGCCCCGCTCGACGCGCGCCGCTCCTCGAGCGCGGCCGCCGCGGCCCGCGCGACCGCGAGCGCCGGGCCCCACACCTCCGACGCACGCTCGCGTCCGTCGAAGATGCGGTCGACCTGCCCGTAGTCGAGCCGCTCGTCCGAGCGGATCACCGAGCGGTAGAACGCGCTGCTCCGCACTCGCTCGCCGTCGAGCACAAGCTCGATCGTGACCGCGAGGCGATCCTGGCCCGGGACCAGCGAGCAGGCGCGGTTCGAGAGCGCCTGCGGCAGCATCGGCTCGACCGCGCCGGGCACGTACACGCTGGTCCCGCGCCGGTACGCCTCGCGGTCGAGCAGCGAGCCGGCCCGCACGTATGCGGACACGTCGGCGATGTGGACCCACACCCGCCGCGTGCCGTCAGCCTCGGCCGCTGCCGAGATCGCGTCGTCGAAGTCGCGCGCGGTGGCCGGGTCGATCGTGAACGTCGGTAGCGAGCGCAGGTCGCGCCGATCAGCGGACACTCCGGACCCGTCGCCATCCGCTACCAAGGAACCGGACAGCTCGCGCGCCTCGTGCTCGACCGCCGGATCGAACGACCGCCGCAGGCCCCGGTCGATCATCAGCCCCTCGATCACGTCGCGCGCGACGTCCGAGCGGCCGAGCCGGCGCGCGATCGTCGCCCTGCCCCCCGCGCGCCCGTTGCGGCCCATCCGCGCCCGCACGACGATCAGGTCGCCGACCGCCGCCTGGCGATCGCGGCTCACGACGAGCCGCGGACCCGGACCGAAGAACGGCTCGGCGACGAAGAACTTGCCCCGCCGGGCGAGCACGGCCACGCGCGAGCGCCGCCCGCTCCCGCGTCACTTCGCCGGCTGGGCTCACCGCACCTCGGCGGCGACCGTCTTCTCGGCCACCGGTGAACGCCGTGTCGGTCTTCGCGCCCGGGTTGGTCGAGGCGTAGACGTTGGGCTTGATGCCGGCGCCCTCCTTGACCCCGCCGCCGCCGAGGTTGTGGCCGTTCGGGGTGAAGTACTCGCCGACCGTGAAGTCGAGCGCGCCGCCGTTCGGCAGCGGCTCGATCTCCTGGAAGACGCCCTTCCCGTATGTCCGGGTGCCGACCACCTTCGCGCGGCCGCGGTCCTGCAGCGCGCCGGTGACGATCTCGGCCGCCGACGCCGTGCCGCGATCGACCAGCACGACCATCGGGATGCTCGTCGGGATCGCGCCGCCCTTGGCGACGTACACCTGCCGCGGCTGGCGCGGCCGTCGGTCGAGACGATCGTGCCGTCGGGGATGAAGATGCTGGCCACGTTGACGGCCTCGTTGAGCAGCCCGCCGGCGTTGTCGCGCAGGTCGAGGATCAGAGCCCGCGCGCCTTGGTGCAGCACCTTCTCGACCTGCGTCCGCAGCTCGGCGCCTGAGCCGTCGGTGAACTGCGTCAGCGCGAGCGCGCCGAGCTTGGTTCCGTGGTAGTTGACGATCGTCCCGCTCGCCGACCGGGACGACGATGTCCTGCGCGCATCAGCGTCACGTCGTGCTTCTTCGCCCCGCGCAGGACCGTCAGCGTGACCCGCGTCCCGGCCTTGCCCTTGATCAGCCGCGAGCCGAACGTCGGCGGGCCGGCTCGCCAGCGAGGTCGCGCCGACCGCGACGATCACGTCGCCGCGGGCGAGTCCGGCCTTGGCCGCCGGCGATCCGGGGAACACGTCGTCGACTCGGAGCCCGCGCGACTCGGCCTCGACATCGACGCCGATCCCGCTCAGGTGCGGGTTGGACTGGTTCAGGAACCCCTGGTAGGCGGTCGGGTCGTAGTAGTGCGAGTACGGATCGTCGAGGCTCGCCACCATCCCGGCCAGCCCCTTGTTGACGAGCTGGCTGCGGTCGAGCGGCCGGTAGTAGTCGCGCTGGATCATGTTGAGCACCTGGTTGACGAGCGGCGTGCTGCTGCGGTCGTCCACGAACGCGCTCCGCAACGGCGAGGGCAGCCAGCTCGGATGACCGCCGAGCCAGATGCCGATCAGGAGCACGAGCACGCCGGCGAGCACTCTCAGGACGATCTTCGGTCGCCGCGAACTGCGCGAGTACATGACAAGAGGGTAGAACGCGGCGGGCCCGAGCCGCCTCGCGCAACGGGGCGACGCAACGCGCGGGGCGAAGCGCGCTTGGCGCGGTCAAGCGGCCCTCGACCGGCCGGGCCGCCCGCATGGCCCGGCCGAACGTGTGGGGTGTCCTAGAAGTTGTGCCGGAACCCGCGGCCGGCGGTCGTGAACTTGTGGTCCTAGCCGTGGGCGACGACCAGATGGTTGCCAGGACTCGCGCGACTCGTTCAGACCCGCAGGAACCGCCGCAGCGACAGCCCGGAGCCGATCGCCGACACGAGCGCGCCGGCCGCGAGCAGCACGATCACGAGGAACGTGAACCCGATCGTCTGCGGCGCGGCGATCAGCGTCCAGTTGCTGGCCAGCGGGTCGAGCAGGGCGATCTTGGTCGCCCCGAGCACGAGGATCGCGAGCAGCGCGCCGGCCGAGCCGACGATCATCCCCTCGATCACGAACGGCCAGCGGATGAACCAGTCGGTCGCGCCGACCAGCTTCATCACCTCGACCTCGCGCCGGCGCGCGTACAGCGACAGCCGGATCGTGTTCGCGATCAGCAGGATCGACGCGAGCACGAGCAGCACCGTCAGCACCGCGGCGGTGATCGTCACCAGGTTCGTGACCTCGAGGATCTTCTTGGTGTCGCTCTGCTTGTTGGAGACGCTCTCGATCGACGGGTCGATCACCCCGTGCCGCCGCCGGACGTCGGCGGCGTCAGCGCGGTGTGGATCGCCGAGCACGTTGCTCGGGTTCGCCGGGATCACGTGGAACGTGTCGGGCAGCGGGTTCGAGCCGAGCAGCGCGTAGGCCTGCGGGATCCTGAGCCCGCTGCTGGTTGTACGCGGCCGCCTTGGAGACGAACTGGACCGACTTGACGTGCGGGACCCCGAGCAGCTCGTTCCGCACGCGGGCGTCGTCGGCCGCGGTCGCGTTCGTCTTCATGTAGACGTCGACCTCGACGCGGCCGCGAACGCTGTTGGCGGCCCCGTTGGTCGCCTGGACGATCGGGATGAACACGCCGAGCACGAGCATCGTCACGAGCACCGTCGCGAGCGCGGCGAAGCTCGGGGCGGCGCTGCGGCGCATCGAGCGGATCGCCTCGCGCAGGAAGAATCCGAACCGCATGGCCTAGGCGACCCCGGGCGGCGCGCGTCGACGGAGCGCGCAGCCGCCGAGCGAACTCCCGCGTCGTCTCGTCGCGCGCGTAGAGGCCGGTGGCCTCGTCGCGGACGATCCGGCCCTGCGAGAGCTCGAACACGCGCCGGCGCATCTTGTCGACCATCGTCTGGTCGTGGGTCGCGACGAGCACGGTCGTGCCGGTGCGGTTGATCCGGTAGAGCAGCCGCATGATGTCGATGCTCGTCTCGGGATCGAGGTTCCCGGTCGGCTCGTCGGCCAGCAGCAGCGGCGGGTGGTTGACGAACGCGCGCGCGATCGAGACGCGCTGCTGCTCGCCACCCGAAAGCTGGTCGGGGTAGTTGTGAAGCTTCGTCGAGAGCCCGGTCAGGCGCAGGATGTCCGGCACCTTGTCGCGGATCTCGCGGCGCGTGCCGCCGGTGACCTGCAGCGCGTAGGCGACGTTGTCGTACACGGTGCGGGTCGGGAGCAGCTTGAAGTCCTGGAACACCACGCCGATGTTGCGGCGGTAGTAGGCGATCCGCCGGCGGGTGATCTCCGACAGATCGCGGCCCGCGACCCGGATCGTCCCGTCGGTCGGCTCGAGCTCCTTGATCAGCAGGCGCATCACGGTCGACTTGCCCGATCCGGTGGCGCCGACGAGGAACACGAACTCGCCGCGTTCGATCGAGAACGTGGCCTGTTCGAGCGCCGACGTCGCCGCTCGGATAGCGCTTGGAGACGCCGCGGAATTCGATCACCGGCTGGGCATGTGGATCTGCGCCGGCGGGCCGTGCCTGGCGTGCCGCGGGCACCGCGGGGACGACGCTGTCGCGCCGCCGCCTGGTTCGCTGCTGTGATTCAGTTCTTGCCATAAGTGCGGCCGCAGCCTAGCGAGCCCCGTCTCCAAACGCCGCCTCATCCCTCCCTCTGCAAGCGGATTTGCACGGGCACGCTATTTTCTGTTGCGGTGGCATCGATCAAGCAAACCCCGCTTTCCAACGGGCTTCCGCTGTACCGGATCTCGGTCGAGGGCGACCCGCTCGGTCACGATCCTGGTCGCGTTCGACGCCGGCGCCCGCACCGAGCGCGCGGACGAGAACGGGATGGCCCATTTCCTCGAGCACCTGGTGTTCAAGGGCGGCGAGAAGTACCCGACCTACCGCGACGTCAACGAGGCCGCCGAGCGGATCGGCGCGGTGCTGAACGCCTACACCAGCCACGACCTGGTCGCCTTCCACATCACCGCCCGCGCGAACAAGGCCCTCGAGGCCGCGGACCTGCTCACCGACTTCGTCGGTCGCCCGAAGATCGACGGCGACGAGCTCAATCGCGAGCGCGGCGTGGTCGTGCAGGAGATCGCGCGCGCCAACGACCAGCCCGCGGTGATGGCCGAGCACCTGATCGACGAGGCCGCGTTCGGCGACCATCCCGCTGGGTCGCCCCGTCCTCGGACCGGCCGAGCACATCCGCGACACGTTCACCCGCGAGGGAATCGTGGCCTTCCGCGAGCGCCGCTGGGCCCCTGATCGCGGCGGCGCCTTCCTCGTCGGCAACCTCGACGACCTGCCCGAGGACGAGCGCGTCGAGGAGCTGTTCACCCGCTTCCCGAGCCGGCCCGATCCGGATCCCTACGAGCCCGCGCCCCCGGCGACCCGCGCATCCTCGTGCGCGAGCGCGACTCCAACCAGTCGCACCTGCGGATGTCCTACCGCCCGACGATCGAGATCGCCGACGCCAAGCAGCGCGCGGCGCTGCGATCTACTCGACGCTGCTCGGCGGCTCGATGGGCTCGCGGCTGTTCGACGAGATCCGCGAGCAGCGCGGCCTCGCCTACTCGGTCCACTCGATCGCTCACGCCTACGCCGACGTGCCGGTGCTCCAGCTGTCCGCCGGGCTCGAGTCGAGCAAGATGCTCGAGGCCTACCGGCGGATGCGCGACATCGTCACCGAGCTGCGCGACGACGGCCCGACCGAGGCCGAGGTCGAGCGGGCCCGCGCCTATGCCGCCGGCGCCCGCGCGATCGCGTTCGAGAACACCGGGCGCGGTCGCCCGCCACGCGGCCCAGCAGACGATCGTCTACGGCGAGGACGTCGATCCCGATCGGACGATCGCGCTGCTCGACCAGGTAAGCTTTCGACGAGGTCAGAGAGGTGGCCGCGCGCGTCGCCGACGAGCTGTCGGTCGCCTGCGTCGGCCCGCACACGGTGGAGGAGCTCGAGTCAGCCTAGTGGTCCCGTCGGCAATTCCTGCGCCATTCGAGCGGTCTCTGGTGGCGCCTGGCTTTGTCCTCGGACCCTCAGGTAGCGCTGCTACCCATCGGGTCCTGCGTCCTCGCCAGGCATCCCCCAGTGACCACTCTCGGTGCCGCACGACTTGCCGACGAAACCACTGAAAAGCAGGATCGTGGGGGCCATCGCGCTGACGGCGATGATCGGTGGGTGTGGCGGCGGGGGCCATGCCCCGAAGCCGAGCTCGGATGCGTCGGTCGGCACCCCGATCCCACACACCTCGAGCACCCGCACGCAGCTTCACGCCGCCACCGCGCCCAACCCGGCGCCGCCGCCGGAGCTGGTCGCGCTCCGTTCGGCGCTCCGCAACGGTCTGAACAAGGCCGGTCCGGACAGCGGCGCGCTTGTCTACGACCTCACCGCGAAGGCGCCCCTGTTCGCGCTGCCGATCGAACGTCGGCCGCCCGCCGGCCTCGGTCGAGAAGCTCTACACGACGATCGCGGCGCTGAGCGAGCTCGGCCCGGGTGCTCGGCTGACGACGAGGGTGGTCGGCGCCGGCCACCTCGGGCCGGGTGGCGTCTGGCACGGGAATCTGTACCTCGTCGGCGGCGGCGACCCGACGCTCGGCGACGGCGGCTTCAACCGCACCTGGGAGCACGGCTACGGGCCCACCGCCAACGATCTCGTCGCGCCAGCTCGCCGATCACGGGATCAAGCGCGTCACCGGCTGGGTGATCGGCGACGCGGCGCTGTTCGACGAGCTTCGAGGCGGGCCTGCGACCGGCTACGGCCCGGACATCCCCGACTTCGGCGGCCAGCTGTCCGCGCTGACCTACGACCACGGCTCGACGTTCAAGAAGCTCAACCCGGGAGCGTTCGCGGCCAAGGAGCTCGTGCTGACCATGCACGGCGCCGGCATCGGGGCGAGGCCGCTCAACCGGACGTTGCCGGCGCCGGCCGGGGCGCAGGAGCTCGCGTCGGTCCAGTCGCCGCCGCTGTCGGTGATGCTGAAGCTGATGGACGTGCCGTCCGACGACTTCTTCGCCGAGATGCTGACCAAGCAGCTCGGCGTCCGGTTCGGCGAGCGGCGGGAGCATCAGCGCCGGCGCGAAGGTGATCTCGCAGGTGATCGACTCGTACGGCGTGCACCCGTCGATCGTCGACGGCTCGGGCCTGTCGCGCGTCGGATCGCTCCTCGCCCGATCAGGTCGTCGACGCTGCTGCGGACGATGTGGAACACGCCGATCGGCCGGGTGCTCTCGAACTCGCTGCCGGTGGTGGGGGTCAACGGCACCGTGCAGCGGAATCGCCGCCCACACCGCCGCTCAGGGCCGCTGCATCGCCAAGACCGGCACGCTCAACTACGTCACCAACCTCGCCGGCTACTGCACGACCCGCTGAGCACCACGTGCTCGCGTTCGCGCTGATGGTCGACGGACCGGCAACTGGACCGCGATCCAGCTGTTCGACCAGATGGTCCCGGCGATCGCCAAGTACTGAAGCGGGCGTTTGCGTCCAGCGCCCGGCACCGGGACAATCGGGTCGTGGAGGTGACCACTGCCGTCAACAGGCGCGAGCTGGCAGCGGTACCTGGCGCGCGTCGGCGATCGCTGGCCGATCGACGTCGCGGTGCTCGGTGGCGCGCGCGTCGACGACGAGCAAGGCGCGCCGCCGCAGCGCGAGCGCGGCCCCGAGTTCATCGTGATCCTCGTCTCGCACGCGTTCGAGGGCATGCCGTGGCTCGAGCGCGTCTACCACGCCGGGCTCGCTGTGGGACGGCCTCGAGATGGGCGCCCCGGCCGACGTCCACTGCTACACGCCCGACGAGTTCGAGCGCAAGCGCCTGACGCTGCGGCGGGTCCGCGAGACGGTCGAGCGCGGGATCGACCTCATGGCCCAGCCGGCGGGTTAGCTGATCGCGACCATCCGCTCGATCGGCAACCGCGCCCGATCGGCGATCTCGGACGGAACCTTGACCTCGTGCACGCCGTCGCGCAGCGCGTCGCGCAGCTTCGGCAGCGTGATCATCTTCATGAAGCGGCAGTGCGCCGCCTCGTTGGCCGCGATGAACTCGATGTCGGGGGCCGCCTGGCGGAGCGGATGGAGCATCCCGGTCTCGGTCGCGACGATCGCCGTGTGGTCGCCGCCCGCCCGCCCGCCGGCCCGCTCGCGGGCGTACCCGAGCATCCCGCCGGTCGAGAGCATGTGCACGCCGCTCGGGTCGATGTCGCCGGCCGCGACGTACTCCATCACGCTGGTCGAGCAGCCGCACTCGGGGTGGATCAGGAAGTCGGCGCCCGGGTGAGCGGCCCGGACCGCGGCGATGTCGTCGGGCTTGATCCCGGCGTGCACGTGGCACTCGCCGTCCCACACGTGCATCGAGCGCCCGATCGTCTTCTCGACGTAGGCGCCGAGGAACATGTCCGGGCCGAACAGGATCTCGGTGTCCTCGCCGTGCTCGGCGTAGATGTGCTCGACGACCTTGACCGCGTTCGCCGAGGTGCAGCAGTAGTCGGTCTCGCGCCTTGACCTCGGCGGTCGTGTTGACGTACATGACGACGATCGCGTCGGGGTGCCCGGACTTCCACTCGCGCAGCTGCTCGGCGGTGATCGAGTCCGCGAGCGAGCAGCCGGCGTCGAGGTCGGGGATCAGCACGCGCTTCTCGGGGCACAGGATCGAGGCGGTCTCGGCCATGAAGTGCACGCCGCAGAACACGATCAGTCTCCGCGTCGGCCTTCGGCCGCCTGCTGGGAGAGCCCGAGCGAGTCGCCGACGTAATCGGCGACGTCCTGGATCTCGGGCAGCTGGTAGTTGTGGGCGAGGATCACCGCGCCGCGCTCGCGCGCCAGCGCGCGCACCTCGTCCTGGAGGGCGGGGATGTTCTCGAGTAGCAGGGGTGCGTCGGACGCACCGAACATCGGCAGGTTCATGGAAGCGGCTCGAGGAGGAGGGACAGGTCTAGCGCCGGGGCGCTGTGGGTGATCGCACCCACCGAGATGAAGTCTACGCCGGTGCTCGCGACTGCCCTGAGCGTCTCGAGCGTGACCCCGCCGCTCGCCTCGAGCTTGGCGCGCCCGGCGACGTGGCGCACGGCGTCGCGCAGCTCGTCGACCGACATGTTGTCGAGCAGCAGCATCGGCGCGCCGGCCGCGAGCGCCTCGTCGACCTCGGCCAGCGTCCGGCACTCGACCTCGAGTGGCAGCTCGGGAGCGTGCGCCCGGGCCTGGCGCACCGCCTCCCCCACCCCGCCGGCGAGCGCGGCGTGGTTCTCCTTGATCAGGATCGCGTCGTACAGGCCGACGCGGTGGTTGGTCGCGCCGCCGGCCGCGACCGCGGCCTTCTCGAGCGCTCGCAGGCCCGGCGTCGTCTTGCGGGTGTCGAGGATCGTGGGCGGGCGCGGTTCCACTCGGAACCGCCTGCACGCACCGCGCCGCCATCGTGGCCACTCCCGACAGTCGCTGGAGGAAGTTCAGCGCGGTGCGCTCGCCGGTCAGGATCGCACGCGCGGCGCCCTCGAGCGCGAGCACCGGGCCGCCGTCTCGCGCCACTCGCCCTCGGCCGTCAGCGCGCTCGGCGACCATTGCGGGGTCGAGCGCGCGGAACGTCTCGACCGCCACGTCGAGCCCGAAGATCACCCCGGGCGCCTTCTGGGTGATCAGCGCGCGCGCCCGCGCGTTCTCGGGAACGGTCGCGGCCGTCGTCACGTCGCCCTCGCCGACGTCCTCGGCGAGCGCGCGAGCCACTACGTCGTCGCTCACTTGGCGGCCTTTAGCAGGTAGGCGCGCGCGAAGCCGTCGAGATCGCCGTCGAGCACGCGCGCCGTGTCGCCCATCTCGTAGTCGGTCCGGTGGTCCTTGACCATCGAGTACGGATGCAGCACGTAAGAGCGGATCTGCGAGCCGAAGTTGACGTCCTGGGCCTCGCCCTTCTCCTTGGCGATCTCCTCGCGGCGCTTGCGCTCCTCGAGCTCGAGCAGCTTCGAGCGGAGCATCGTCATCGCCTCGGCCTTGTTCGAGGACTGCGAGCGCTCGTTCTGGCACTGCACGACGATTCCCGATCGGCTTGTGCGTGATCCGCACGGCCGAGTCGGTCTTGTTGACGTGCTGGCCGCCGGCGCCGCTCGCGCGGTAGGTGTCGATCTGGAGGTCGTCGTCGTCGATCTCGACGTCGTCGATCTCGTGCACGACCGGGGACACCTCGACGCCGGCGAAGCTCGTCTGCCGGCGATGGGCGGCGTCGAACGGCGACAGCCGCACGAGCCGGTGGACGCCCTTCTCGCTCCCGTACAGGCCGTACGCGTTCTCGCCCTTGACCAGGAACGTGGCGGACTTGATCCCGGCCTCCTCTCCCGGGGACGCCTCGAGCAGCTCGACGTCGAACCCGCGCTTCTCGGCCCAGCGCATCTCCATCCGCAGCAGCATCTCGGCCCAGTCCTGGGCGTCGGTGCCGCCGGCGCCGGCGTTGATCGTCACGAGCGCGTCGCCCGAGTCGTAGCGGCCGGCGAACAGACGCTGCTCCTCGAGCTGGTCGAGGCGCGCCTGCACGGCCTTCACCTGCTCCTCGAGCTCCGACGCGATCTCCGGGTCCTCCTCGGCGAGCTCCGCGAGCGGGGCGAGGTCCTCGACGTCGCGCTCCAGGTCGCGATAGACCGACAGCCTGCGGCTCGCGCGCGCGTGCTCGGCGCTCACCTTCGCCGCGCGCTCCTGGTCCTCCCAGAAGCCCGGCGCGCCCATCTCCGTCTCGAGCGCGTCGACGCGCTCGCTCAGCTCAGCGGGGTCAAAGGTAGTCCGCAAGCAGCTTGAGCTGCTCGCGGATCGCCGCGAGGCGCTGGGAGAGAGGCTCTGAAGGGGCCGTGGTCATCTACTTCCACAGTAGCAGCGATAGATTGCCCAGCCGGACCACGTCGCCACCAGCATCCGGGCTAGCCAGCGCCAGCGCTAGGGAGGTCCGCCGTGCCGGTCCGAGCGCCGGGCGGCGTGGCGTTCGCGCAGCTGCGTGCGGACATCCTCGTGGACCTCGTTGTGGACGTCGCTTTCGATCTGGTGGCGGAGGTGGTCCGGCGCCGTCGCGTCTCGAGCTCGCGCTCGACGCGGTCGAGGTCGGGCGCCGGCCCATACAGCCGCCAGCCGTTGCGGAGCAGCGGGATCAGGCACACGAGCAGCACCCAGATCGGCCAGAACTGGCCGCTCGCGCCTGACCCGGCCCAGATCGCCGTGCACAGCGCGAATACGCCCAGGCCACCGCCCGCCTCCTGGAGCATCCGGCGCTGGAGCATGCCGCGGCGCTGGGCAAGCTCGGCCTTCTGCTCGGCCGGGCTCGCGGGGAGCTTCGGCAGGTCGTCCAGGACCGTCTTCAGCTGCTGCTCGGTGCGTGCGCTGTAGGCCGCCTGCACGCGGTCGCTCAGCTCGTCGTCGTCCAGACGGCCGGCGGCGAAATGCTCGCGGATCTCCTGCGCCGCGCGCTCCCGTTGCTCATCGGATACGCGGAGGTCCGGGGCGTCGGGCATGGCTTGGACTGTACCGCCGCCGGTCTGAGGACCTACCGAACCAGTCGGACGTCACCGACAACCCCGGACGATACCCCGAGTCGCGTTATTCGTGTTCGGGCGGGCCTAGGCGCCGTGGCACTTCTTGAACTTCTTGCCCGAGCCACACCAACACGGGTCGTTGCGGCCGATCTGCTCGCCCGGGTCGACGCGGCGCTGCTCGACCGGCTGCATCATCGGCTCCTCTGCCCCGGCAAGCTCCTCGGCGGCGCCGCCGGCCGCGGCGGCGATCGCCATCGCGCCCTGCGGGGCCCCGCCACCCCGAGTAGGTCACCCGTCCGCCACCCCGGTGGAGCGAGCTCGCGGCCCGGCTCGGGCGCCGCGTCGGCGGCGGCTCGGGTGGCCCGCCGTTGCCCGGCGCCACCGGGGTCACCTCGACGTGGAAGATCAGCCGGGCGTAGTCGTCCCAGACGCTGTTCATCAGATCGCGGAACAGCTCGAAGGCCTCGTTCTTGTACGCGACCAGCGGCTCGATCTGGGCGAACCCGCGCAGGTGGATTCCCTCACGCAGGTAGTCCATGTCGTACAGGTGCTCGCGCCAGCGCTGGTCGATGATCTGGAGCAGCAGGAAGCGCTCGACGTCGCGCATCAGCTCGTCGCCGAACTCCTGCTCGCGGCCGTCGTACTCCTCCATCGCCTGCTCCTGGAGGCCCTGTATGAGCTCCTCGCGATCGACCCGGTCGGGATCGACGTCCATGACCCCGGCAGTCGGGCGGGAACATCTCCTCCATCCGGCGCAGCAGGCCCTCGACGTCCCAGTCCTCGACGAAGTCGCCGGCCGTGTACTCCTCGACCAGCCGCTCGATCAGGCTCGCGATCTCGGTGCGCGCGGCATCGCTCATGTCGCGGCCCTCGAGGATCTCGTCGCGGTAGGTGTAGATCACCTCGCGCTGCTGGTTGAGCACGTCGTCGTACTCGAGCGTGTGCTTGCGGGTGAGGAAGTGCTGCTCCTCGACCTTGCGCTGCGCCTTCTCGATCTGCTTGGAGAGCATCCCGTGCTCGATCGGCTCCTCGTTGCCCTCCTCGTCGAGGCTGCCCGAGGCGGTCGAGGATCTTGTAGATGCGCTCGCCGGCGAACAGCCGCACGAGATCGTCCTGGGCCGAGAGGAAGAAGCGCGACTCGCCGGGGTCGCCCTGACGGCCGGAGCGGCCGCGCAGCTGGTTGTCGATCCGGCGGGACTCGTGGCGCTCGGTGCCGAGGATGAACAGCCCGCCGAGCTCGAGCACCTGGTCGCGGGCCTCGTCGACGCGCGCCTCGATCGTGGGGAACGCCTTCTGGTAATGCTCGTCGTAGTCCGGGTCGCCGGGCTGGAGGCCGAGCTTGGCCATCTCGAGCTGCGTCAGGTGCTCGGCGTTGCCGCCGAGCTTGATGTCGACGCCGCGGCCCGCCATGTTGGTCGCGATCGTGACCGCGCCGGGGGCGCCGGCCTCGGCGATCGTCTCGCCCTCGCGCTCGGCGTACTCGGGCTTGGCGTTCAGCACCGAGTGCTGGATGCCCTTGAGCTTGAGCTCGTCCGACAGCTGCTCCGAGACCTCGACCGAGATCGTCCCGACCAGCACCGGCTGCCCGGCTCACGTGGCGCTTCTCGATCTCGCGGACGATCGCGCTGGCCTTGCCCTCCTTGGTCTTGTAGACCTGATCGTTGTTGTCCTCGCGGATCATCGGGCGGTTCGTGGGGATCTCGACGACCGGCAGGTTGTAGATCTTCATGAACTCGTTCGCCTCGGTGAGCGCCGTGCCGGTCATGCCCGCGAGCTTGTCGTACATGCGGAAGTAGTTCTGGAGCGTGATCGTCGCGAGCGTCTGGTTCTCCTCCTGGACGCGCACGCCCTCCTTGGCCTCGACCGCCTGGTGCAGGCCTTCCGACCAGCGCCGGCCCTCGAGGATGCGCCCGGTGAACTCGTCGATGATCTTGACCTCGCCGTCGATCACCGCGTAGTCGACGTCGCGCTTGTACAGCGACTCCGCCTTCAGCGACTGGATCAGGTGGTTGACGAGGTGACCGTTCTCGGCCCGGTACAGGTGGTCGATCCCGAGGAACCGCTCGGCCTTGGCGACGCCCGCTCGGTGACCGAGATCGTCTTGTGCTTCTCCTCGAACTCGTAGTCGAAGTCCGCGACGAACTCCTTCTTCGTCCGGGGGTCCATCCCGTCGGGCGTCTTGCCGGCCTTCAACTGCGGAGCGAGCCGCGCGAACCGCACGTACAGCTCGGCGGCCTGCTCCGGCGCGCCGGAGATGATCAGCGGCGTGCGGGCCTCGTCGATCAGGATGTTGTCGACCTCGTCGACGATCGCGAACGCGTGGTAGTAGGACTTGCCCTCTTCGGGCTTTGGCCGACCGCCGTGCTGGACCTTCTCGTCGAGCGTGGTCGCCATGTTGTCGCGCAGGTAGTCGAAGCCGAACTCGGAGTTCGTGCCGTACGTCACGTCGGCCGCGTACGCCGCGCGCTTCTCCTCGTAGGGCTGCATGTTCTGCAGCACGCCGATGCTCACGCCGAGCGCGTCGTAGATCGGCTTCATCCACATCGCGTCGCGGCGGGCCAGGTAGTCGTTGACGGTCACGACGTGGACGCCGCGGCCGCCGAGCGAGTTGAGCACGACTGCGAGCGTCGCGGTCAGCGTCTTGCCCTCGCCGGTCCGCATCTCGGCGATCGCCCCGTCGTGGAGGACCATGCCGCCGATCAGCTGCACGTCGAAGTGACGCATGCCCATCGTGCGCTTGCCCGCCTCGCGCACGAGCGCGAAGCATTCGTACTGCAGGTCGTCGAGGCTCTCGCCGCCGGCGGCGCGCTCGCGCAGCTCGTCGGCGGCCTCTCTCAGCTCGGCGTCGGTGTAGTGCTCGAGCTCGGCCTCGAAAGCATTGATCCGTCCAACCCGCTGTTCGTAGACCTTGAACTTCTTCGCTTCGCCCATGCGAAGCGCGCGGTCCAGAATGGACATATGGCTAGCGTAGCAGTGGGCCCCAAGCGGTTTCCACGCCGGGGCCCAAGCATTTCTACGCGGCCGAAGAGACTCCCGGAGGCCCCGTGTTGGCCATCCCGCCGACGAACGATTGGTCCTCGAGCGGCGCCGCGCTGTCCTGCGCCGACTGGGCCGCCGCCGCCCGTGCCACGCGCCGCTTGCGCCGCTTGTCGCGGTGGCGCTTGACCTGGATCGAGAGCTCGTCGGCGCACAGGTTGATCGAGTGCACGATGTCCGGTGAGGCATCGCGCGCGCGCAGCGTCACCCCCTTGAGATGGAGCGTCGCCTCCGCCACCTGGCTGTCCGCGATGGCTGGATTGCGCTCCTCAAACACCTCCACCTCGAGCTCGGCGAGTTCTGACACCTGCCGCTCGACCTTGCGAAAGCGCTTCGCGACGTGCTCCCTCAGGTCCTCGGAAACAGGCAGGTTCCGGCCCTTGACCTCGATGCGCATCGACCTACCTCCTTGCTGGGAAGGATGGATGTGCGTGAACGCACTAGCGTAGCCCTCGACCGGTCGTTTGTCGATTGAGCATCGCGCTCTGTTGAGACTCATAATCACGTTTTGTGAGTCCCGAGACGTCGTGGACGTTCGACTGGACCGCGCTGCTGTCGGTGGTGGTGCTGGTGGCGCTGTACGCGGCCGGCTGGCGGCGCGCGCGCCGGCGAGCGGAGCGGCATCGGCCGCCGCTGTGGCGACTCGCGTCTGTTCGCCGCCGGGATCGTGACGATCCTCGTCGCGCTGGTGTCGCCACTCGACTCGCTCGGCGACCAGATGATGGTGATGCACATGGTCCAGCACATGCTGCTGCTCGACATCGCGCCGATTCTGCTGATCCTCGGGCTGACGAAGGTACTGCTGCGCCCGGTAACCCGGCGCGTGCAGGCGGTCGAGCGCCGCGCCGGATTCTTCGCCCACCCCGCGTTCGCGGTGATCTTCTACGCCGCCGTGCTGTGGGTCTGGCACATCCCGGCGCTGTACGACAAGGCCCAGGGCAACGGCTTCATCCACGCGACCGAGCACATGACGTTCTTCCTCGCCGGCTCGATCTACTGGTGGCACGTCCTGTCGCCGATCCGCAACCGCCGGCGCCTGGTCGGGCTCGGCCCGGTGGCGTACATGACGGGCGGGAAGCTGCTCGTCGGCATCCTCGGGATCGCGCTGGCGTTCGCTCCGCGCGTGATCTATCCGTTCTACGCGCACCAGCCGTCCTACTGGGGCCTGACGCCGCTCGAGGACCAGATGATGGCGGGCCTCGTGATGGCGCTCGAGCAGTCGATCGTGATGGGGATCGCGCTCGTCGTGCTGTTCGTGCAGATGCTGAACGAATCCGAACGCAGCGCCCAGCGCGCGGAGAAGTTCGCTTAGGCTGCCCACCCGCCGCCGGCACCCCCGCGACTCGCGGGGGCGCCGGCGCACGGACGGAGACCTACTTAGCGCACTTCTGCGTGCCGGACACCGTGTCCGACTGCACCTGGCCGCCGGGGCCGTTCTCGGCGGTGAACGTGACGCTGTAGGGACGCTTGCCGCTCTTGCAGCCGACCGACGCGCCGTAAGCCACGGTCTTGCCGTTCGTCAGCTTCTTGGTCAGCTTCTTCCAGTTGAGCGTCTCGCCGGTGAGCGAGCCCGCGACGCCGGTCAGCGGGAACGACACGTACCCCGGGATCGGGGTGTCCATGACCATCATCTTGCCCACGGTCTTGATCGTGCCGGGGAAGGGCCCGACGAAGCCGGTCGGGATGGCGCCGCCCGCACACAGGTGGTTCGGGCCCTGATCGACGAAGAAGTACACGACCTTGCCCTGCCCGGCGTTCCAGACGTCGAGCAACGGGTTGCACGGAGCGTTCTGCGGCGAGTTGGCGCTCGTATCCGTAACCGGGCCGAGCGTGGCCGTGATCGAGCCGGTCGCGACCAGCGCGCCCTTCGGGCAGCCCGTATCGCCTTTGGCGGCCTGGATCTTCGCCAGGCTGCAGGTCGGGAAGTCCTTCCCGTCGGAGACCAGACCGTAGATCTTGGTCTTGATGTCGGTCAGCGGCGCCGTGCGGTTACCGCCCGTGCCGTCGGCGACGTACTTCTGGGTGAAGCCGCCGGCTGCCGGCGCCTTCCCCGAGCCCGTCTTGTTCGGTGAGAACTTGAGCGAGGCGGTGTAGCTGTTGAAGCCGCCGGTGGCGGCGAACGCCGACGCTGCGGCGATGAGCACGGCCAGCGCCGTGACAACTACGACAATTCGTCGCAATTGACTTCCTCCTTTTGATCTGTACTGCAAGCAGAGCCGGCCATGCTCATGGGATTGGTTGTAGTTGGGGGAACGTCTGAAGTTGGCCTGTCGTCGCCTCGCCGAGTGGTGCTTGGGCCTTGCACGGCGGCCCGCTTGGGTCCGCGGTGTAGTAGACGGCGTTCAAGACCGCGGCGAGTGAGGCCGGGATAGTAGGGCCAATCGTCGGCTGAGGGTTGCTCGTGCAGAGATAGCTGCCGAAAACCGGCAATTCCTGCAGAAGGCTGTTGTAGCCGCCGGGCACCAGATACGGGTTGCCGCGATTGCTCACGAGGCGGTGTGAATAGTCCGTCAGCGTCTCCGGATTGAGCGGGCTCGAGACGCGCACGTAGTGCAGCAGCTTGTTGCCGACCGCCGCCGGCACCGTCGCCTGCGTGGCCGCGGTCCCGTTGGCGAAGAACGCGGCGACCTCGCGGCGGTACGTATTGATGTAGTCGACCACCGGGATCACGCCACCCAGGTAGGGCGTGAGCCTCGCGAGCAGCGGCACGCTCGAGTTCAGGAACTGCTCGAGCGCCGGCTCCCCATTCTTCGATGCGGTCGTGAGCGGTCCGATGTTGACGAGCAGGCTGCGGAGCTCGGGCGCGAGCACCGCCACCGATTCGAGCGCTGGGCTCAGCTGCACCGCGGCCGGGCGGAGCTCGTCCACCAGCGGCTTAGTAGTCGCGGCGAACCGCGTGACCCGGTCGACCGTGGTTCGAGTCGCGACCAGGAACGGCGGGAACGCCTTGATCGTGGCGGCCAGCGCGGCCCGCCTGCGCGGCGGTGGCGGAGAACGTCGTGTTGGCGTTGTCGACGAGCTGCTGGAGCGCGGTCGGCGATCGCGTGACCGCGGCCAGGACCTGCCCTGCAGTCGCTCAGCAGCGTGCTGGTCGCCGCGCTGTCGCGTCTCAGCACCGCGAGCACCGAGTCGACGTTGGTCGCGAACGGGTACAGCTGTGCGAATGCGGCGTTGAGGTCCTGTCCTCGCCCGGTCAGGGCGATGCCCTGCTGCTGCATCCACGTCATGAACGCCTGCCGAGTGGCCGGGTCGAACGTGGACAGGATCTGGTCGAGCTGCACGGTCGGCGCGATCTGCCCATGCGGCAGCGTCCCCCCGTCGGGGAGCTTCCGCGCGGTCTGGGAACCCGGCGAGAGCTCGACGTACGTCTCGCCGAGCAGCGTCTTCTGGCGCAGGATCGCCCGCGTGTCCGCCGGGCGCGGCGCGAACTGGGGCTCGATCTCCATGACCGCTCGGGTCAGGCCGGTGTGACGGTCGAGGCCGACGCTGATGACCTTGCCGACGTTCACTCCGGAGATCCGCACGTCCGCCTGGCTGCCGAGGTTCTCGGCCTGGTCGAACTCGGCGCTGATCTCGTAGCCGCGGGGGCTCAGCGACGTGGTCCCGCCGAACGAGATCCACAGGTACAGCAGCAGCCCGACGCACGACGCCGCGAACGCGACCATCGTCAGGATCCGGGCGGTGCTCGGGGCCTGAGTGTTCATCCGCTCAGCCCCTCCGCGCTCGGCGCGCGACGCGTCAGCGTCCCCAGTGAGGGCGGGCAGTACGACGAATTGATCTGTGTGTGGTCGGGGGCACCCAACAGGTCGAGCAGCGGCGCGACCGACGGGCTGCCCGCCTGGATCGTCGTCTCCAACAGGTTGAGCGCGGGGCAGGTCGCCATGAAGATCCCGCGCACGGTCGGGCCCTGAGAATCCTGCAAGTCGGTCAGCGACGCGGCGATGTGGGCCAGCCACGAGCCCCAGAACAGGTATCCCTGCTCGCTCCCCCGCGGCTGGTAGGCGAGCGTGTTCAGCAGCGTGTTGATCACCCCGACCGACCGCGTCAGCGGCGGCACGGCCTTGGACAGCTGCGTGGCAGCCGGCTGGAGCGCGCGCGCCACCGGCTGCACCGCGACCGAGAACGGACGGAGCTGATTGCGGATAACCGGGCGTGGTGTCGTGGAACAGCGGCCGCGATGCCTTGAGCGCCGGCGCGAGCGCGCGAGCGAACGGCTCGAGCTGGGTGAGCGCCGGGCCGAGCTGCGCGCTGAAACGCTGGACCTTGCCGAGCGTCTGGTCCGTCTGCGTGAGCGTTCCGGGCAGCAGCGCGAGCCCCGCCTCGAGGTTGGCGTCCTGGGAGGAGATCGCGGCGAAGTTCGTGTTCGACGACTGGATCAGCGACGCGAGCTGCCCGTCGACGCCGCCGAGCGCGGTCGCCACCCGCCCGAGATTGTGGATCGCCAGGCGGAGGTTGTCGCTCCGTTGCGACAGCAGCGTCGCGAACTTGCGTGTGTCGCGGCCGAGCGGCGCGAAGCGCTTGAACGTGCCTCGCAGGGCGGGAACCGTTTTGGCGGGGTCCTGGAACGCCTGCGCGCCGCCCGAGAGCAACAACAGCAGGTAGCTGCGGGTGTCGGCGTCGAGCGAGGCCAGGATCTGGTCGAGATCGATGGTCGGGCTCGTGCTCCCTGAGCCGAGCAGGCCTCCGGCTGGGACCGCCCCGGCCTGCTCTGGTGCCCGGGTCGAGCGCCAGGTACATGTCCTTGAGCGGCGTCCGCGGGCGCAGCAGCACGGTCGCGTCGCGGTAGATCGGCGCGTACTGCTTGTAGATGTTCATCGTCACCACGGCCCGGCCGTTCACGAGCGTCACGCCGCCGACCTGGCCGACCTGTACGCCGGCGATCGTGACCGCCTGCCCCTGGCCCGGGGTGACCGCGGCGCTGTTCGCGAACTCCGCCCGCACGGTGTAGTAGCTCTGACCGAACGTGAACGCCGGCTGGTGGTAGAGCACGTACGCGGCGACCGCGAGCGCGATCGCGACGAGCGCGATGATCGCGAGGAAGTCCCGACGATGGGCTCTGATCGCGCGCCTCACGGCCCCGCTCCGGTACTCACGCGGTTGAGGTTCGGCGCGACGTTCTGGTAGCACGGCGTGCCGCTCTTGACCGGTGGCGGCTGACCCGGCCACGCCGGCCGGGTCCCGAGCGGGGGGATCACGGCGTTGCCGAACAGCGGCCCCTGCGTGCCGAGCACGCTCGTCTGCACCGAGGTCGAGCCGCCGGCCGGCGAGGAGCGCAGGTAACGGCCGTTGCCGTCGAAGTTCTGGCCGGCGCCGGCAAGCCCCACCGCCGACTCGAGCAGCTCCTGGTAGACGGGCACGCCGCTCGTGACCGGCGGGTCCTGGATCACCGTGTTTCCGGTCGGGACCAGGTTGTGGCTCACGCAGCGCGCGAGGGCGTTGCTGGCGGACACGAGCGCGGTGCTCGAATTGATCGTGCTCGCGGTCGCCTGGACGGCAGGCGTCAGCGTCGGAGACGAGCCCTCCGAGCTCGCTCGGCCCGAGCAGCGCGGTGGCCTGGGCGAGCCACGGCAGCGCCTGCGCCGATCGTCGGCGTCGACCTGCTCGATCCCGGGCAGGATCTCCCTGGCGAACGTCTTCGTCGGCCCGAACGAGGCATTCAGAGACGTCAGAGCGCGGTTGGTGGTGCGGAGCAGCGGCGGGAGTGCCGCGATCGTGGCGCTCAGGTCCTGCTGGCGGGCGGCGAGAGCGCGGAGCGTCGCGTCGAACGTGGTCACCAGGCTCGCGAGCTGGTTCTGGCGGGAGGCCAGCGCCCGGAACACCTCCTCGTTGCCTTGTACCACGCCGCTCAGGTCGTGTGGCTGCGTCCCGAGCAGCGCCTGATTGACGATCGCGGACGCCTTGAACGCTCCGGCGGAGTACCGCAGCGACTGGTTCAGCGCCTGGGCGCCGGTCAAGCCCGCGGACGCTCGGATCCTGCGTCGCGTCCTGCGCCGGCGTTGGCTTGCCGCTGAGCGATGCGCCGAGGCCCTGCACGAGCGTCTGGAGGTTGCGGCGGGCACTCGCGTTCAGCGCGGCGAGCACCCGGTCAAGCTGGACCGGTCCCGACGTTTGCGCCGCGGCGAGGGTGTCGCCCGAGGAGAGCACGGGCGCGTTCGGGCGTGCCGGGCCGCAGGTCGACGTAGAAATTTCCCTCGAGGAAGATCCGGGTCAGGATCCCGACGGTCGCGTCGGCATGGATCGGCAGGCCGTTCGAGTTGATCTCCATCGTCACGATCGCGGCCCGTGAGTTGCCCCCGACGGGCTTGACCGAGGTGACCTGTCCGACGTCGACCCCGGCGACCCTGACCGGCGAGGGGATGTGGAGCTCGGTCTCGGTCGTGAACATGGCCTTGAGGACGAACGGAGACGACGCAAACGGCGTCGAGCCCCCGAACGCGAGGTAGATCGCCATGGCGATCACGAACAGCGCGAGCAGTCCGGCGACGAAGCTCGAGATGCCCCGGCGGCCGCGTCGCCTCACTTCGAGCCTCCGCTGTTCTTCTTGCCGGTCTGCCCGGTCTGCTCCGTCTGAAGGCCCTGGTTTCCCGGAACGTTGCCGATGTCCGCCGCCGCGCCCGAGTACGGCTCATTGCCGGCCTCGCATTCGGCGGTCTCACCGGGCGAGTCGGTGTTCGGGTACGGATTGACGTGGAGCGGCCCGTGCTCGACGCGTCGGATTGGTCTGGGGCGTCGTGTACGGGCGGTTCGACGGGACCGACTCCGCGCCGAGGACGTCGTCGATCGCGACCAGCGAGAACCGCAGCGAGGTTCCCGAGGCGGTGTTCTCGGACAGCATGCTCCCGACGTTCCGCAGGAACAGCGACACGTAGTTGCACGACGACTGGACCGGGGTCAGGAACGCGAGCGGTGAGCGTAGGCTCGAGAACGTCAGCGTCAGCCGATCGAGCCCTGCCTGGACCGTCGGATTCTGCCCGTACGTCTCGAGCGTGTGGGACAGGCTCACGAGTTGCTGGTCGAGCGCGGCGGTCCCCGGCAGGGTGCGGACGCCGGCGGCGAACGCGTCGGCCAGCACCGGCGCGGTCGTCGGCAGCGTCGCGATCCCCGGGCGCAGCTCGCTGAACAGAGCCGCGCTATCGGTCAGGAACGGCCGGATCGTCGGGCTGCCCGCGATCACCGCACCGAACGCCGGCGGAGTGTCTGAGATCGCGTTCTGGAGGAACGGGACGGACACGCTCGCGAGCGCGCGGAACGTGCCGTCGAGCGACGACGAACAGCGCGGCCTGGGTCTGCGCGACCGGCGCGAGCGTGCCCGCGAACGCCTCGAGCCCGCGCAGGAAGCCGGCGAGGTCGGTGCGTCTCGAGGCCAGGTTGCGCGCCACGGGTCCGAGATCCGTCAGCAGCGGGACGAACGCCCCGATCGCGTCGTTCAGCCCGATGCCGCGTCCGGCCAAGCCGTTGCTGAAGCCCACGGTCGACGCCGCGACCCCGAGCCGCGTGGGCGGATCGAACATCGACAGCACCTGGTCGAGGTCGACCGCCGCACTCGTTTGGCCGAGCGGCACGGTGGCGCCGTCCTGGTAGGTCCGCGTCGCGTTTCCGAGTCCGATCGCCAGGTACTTCTGCCCGATCGAGCCCTTCAGCCTGATCGCGAACGTCGAGTCGACCGGCACCTTCCCGATGCTCTTGTTGAGCTTCAGCCCGAGCACCGCGATCGGCTGACCCGACGGCGCGCGCTCGGCCTGCACGCTGTCGACGAACCCGACGAGCGCCCCTCCGATGTGGACCTCGGCCCCGTGCGTCAGCTCGCTCGCGTTGGCGACCTGGACGTTCAGCGTGTAGCTGGGGACGAACGGGAGGCCATTGTTCGCGTTGTAGGCGAGGAACACCGCGACGATCACCACGAGCACGGTGAGCGCGCCGATCAGGACCGGGTTGCCGAAGCCGCTCGGTCTCCGTCGCGCGTTCATCGGCCCGGTGCGATCAGGTAGTCGAGCAGACGCGTCAGCGGCGCGGCTGTGGCGCTCGTGATCGAGGCGCCCGCCGCGGCCGTCGCCTTCCTCAGTACCTTGGCGTTCGAGGCGTCGGCCACGGTCGCAGGTACGGCCGCCGCGCTCCCGTTCGGTGAACTTCGCCGAGCATCCGGGGACCGGGTTGATCGCGTAGCCGGTGCAGTCGCTGACCAGCAGCTCGTCGCGGACGTAGTGTCCGAGGCTGTCGAAGCCGTTGGCCGCCGATCGTGCCGTAGAAGAGCACGGCCATCAGCTGGCCGATCGCGCCGGTCTTGTCGAGGCTCGCGGTGAGCCGGTCGAGCTCGCTCGACGCCGGCGCGGCCTGGTCCCCGAGCCGCCCAAGCTGCTGCACGAGTGGCAGCGTCGCGACGAGTGGCGCCTGGGATTGCTGAGGCCGCGGCTTCCGAGGTCGATCAGCGACGTTCGCGCCGCCGTCGCGAACGGAGTCAGCTCGCTGGAACTCGCGGCCGAGCGCCGCGGCGCTCTGGCCGAGGTCGCTCGCGAGCGGCGTGCCCTGGTCGGCGAGCGTGCCGAGGTCCGCCATCAGCGGGCGCAGCTGGCGCAGGAAGCCGGGCAGCAGCTGGATCGAGCGCGACGATGTCCTTGGCGCGCTGCGCGCTCGCCACCGACGTGGTGTTCGCCTGGACGACGAAGTCCGCGAGCGCCTTGCGTTGCCGGGCCAGCGGTCCGAGCACGGCGGCCGAGTCGGTGGCCAGCTTGGCCAGCTCCCGGTTCTGGCCGGCCAGGATCTTCAGGACCTGGTCGGTGTTGCCCAGCGCCGGGTTGGCCCGGCGGATGACCGCGTTCAAGTCGGAGCCCGCGGGCGGCCAGGCCCGTGCCGAGCTCGTCGAGGATGATCGCCAGCCGCTGCGCGATCGGCTGCTGGTAGATGTCCTGGACGATGTCGAAATCGACCGGAGAGCTCGTCCGCGTGACCGGCAGGTAGTAGGAGCCCTTTCCGGGACCGGCCGCGATGCGGCGGAGCGCCGGCGCAGCGGCCGTGCCGGGCTCGCAGTCCACGTACATCTCGCCGATCAGCGACTGCGGCCGGATCGCGCACGTCCCGTTGGTGTGGAACGGCGTGAACCTCGCGTCGTCGATCTCGAGCGTGACCGCCGCCTTCTTGCCGGCGGTGACGCCGAGCGACGCGATCGACCCGACGGGCGCGCCGGCAATCCGGACCTGCTCGCCCGCGACCGCGAACGAGGCGTCGTCGAAGATCGCGCGCACCTGGTACGAGCCTCCGCCGGGTCCTCCTGAGGCGCTGGCCACAGCCACGATCCCGGCGACGGCCGCCGCCACGAGCAGCATTGCGATCAGCGCGATCCGTCTCATGGGCCGGGCGGGGTCGAGCCGGGCTGGCAACCGGCGACCGCGTCGGGTGAAGATCCGTCGGGCGAGGGCTGGACAGCGCCACCGGGGCATCGTGAGCGCACCATCTGCAGGCCCTGGTAGCGGTCCGACGGCGGCCGCGTCGTCAGCTGGTTCGAGCCGTCGGTGCCGAGCGCGAAGAACGTCGGCTGAACCCGGACGTAGTGTCCGTTGGCGTCGTAGTAGCCGCTCGCCTGGCCGACGTCGGTGAGCGCCGCGATGACGTCCGGCGTGTACTCGCGCAGGTTGTCGAGCTGGGTCTGGGAGGCGTTCATCGCCGCGATCAGGTTGCGGGAACGCGGTGGCCGCGAGCTGCGCGAGCTTCGGGGTCTCGAGGAACAGCGTCGTCAGGTCGCCGGTGCCCGCGGGGTTGTGGATCAGGTCGCTGAGCGCGCCGACGGTCGGGATCGCGACCTTGCGTCAGGTGTTCGCAGGCTCGACCGCGAACGGCTCGAGCTGGCGCGCGGCGACCTTCGACTTCGCGACGAGAGGGTCGAGCGCGTCGAGCGTGCTGTTCAGCCCCGCGAACGTGCGCGGTCGACCGGGTGAGCGTGCTCGGGAGCAGCTGGAGCGCCTGCTGGAGCGCGACGCTCTCCCGCGCCACCGCGCCGGTCGTGGTGTTCGCCTGGACGATCAGGTCGCTCAGCTGCTGCGCCCGCGAGGCCAGCGCCTGCATCGTCTGTGCCCCCTGGACGAGCAGCCCGTCGAACGCCGGTTCGTTGCGGTCGAGCTCGGCGGTCAGGTTGCTCGTGCTGGCCAGCCCCGGCGCCAGGTACTTGAGCGTCCTGGACGCCTGAGCCGCCCGGCCCTGGATGCTCGTCGCCTCGCCCTGGATCACGCCCCGCAGTCCGGCCTGGGTCAGCGGGTCGATCGAGTCGAACACCTGATCCAGGCTGACGAACGAGTAGGTCTGCGTCGAGGCCGATCGTGCCGCCGTCGGGGATCTCCGGCGACTCGGTCGGCGCGGGCTCGAGCACGACGTACTTGGTGGCGATCCCCGACAGCGAGTTCTCGTAGATCCGCGCCACCGTGCCCTCGTGCAGCGGCGCCGCGCCCGAGTCGATCGCCATCGTCACGCTGCGCCTGGCCGTTGGCGCGTAAGCGAGATCGACTGGACCGACCCGACCTTGGCCGGCCCCATCAGCACGTCGTCGCCCGTCACCAGCCCGCCGGCGTCCTGGAAGTCCGCATGCAGCGTGTACGACCGCGCTCCCGCCCAGCACCACCAGCACCACGACGACGATCGCGGCCGCCAGCGCGGCGACCGCGGCGACGCGGGCGATCATGACCTCTTCAGCATCCGTGTGGGCATTCGTGCCGTTATCGCGGGAAGCATGGTTCGGTTCGCAGGCTCTCCTCCCCCACTACCGCACCATTCGTCCGGCGGCGAGACCATCCTGCCAGAGACGGCGGCCGACCACCAGGGAACGATGTTTAGGCGGGGTTAACTGCGACCGGGCCTGGCCCGGACCGGCCGGTGGTGCAAAACCCACCAGACCTGCCCGTGCCCGATCGCTCCGTGCACATAAGCGCCGGTGAGGCGCTTACGTTGAGCGCCACGGCTCACCACGGGGTGGTTTGGCGCGTTTTGCACGTACAAGAGGGGCGGCAGCGGTCAGTCGGCGGCCGCGGCACGGGCGGTCGTTGTCCGCCGGCGCGGCGCCGCCGGCCGTCGAGCCGGCGGCTTGACCAGCAACGCCGCCCCGACGCGCGCCACCGAGGTCGCCGAGAGCCGCCGGCAGCACAGTCGGGCGGGTTCGCGTCGTTGAACAGGTGCGGCTGCATCGCCTTGCGGATCCGCTTCACGTACGGCTCGCCGAGGCGCACGCCGAGACCGCCGCCGATGATCACGGCCTCGACGTCGAGGAGGTTGCACGCGGATGCGACGCCGGCGCCGAGCGCTTCGACTGCCTCGTCGATCAGCTCGATGGCGAGCTTGTCCTTGCGTTCGAGCGCCCGGGCCCACACCGAGCTCGTCAGCTTCGTGCGGCCGCGCTCGTTCATGATCTTGAACAGGTCGGTGCGCTGTTCCTTCTGCCGCTTGCGAGCCCGCGCTTCCATCGCCGCGCGACCGGCGTACGCCTCCATGCACCCCCGGCGGCCGCAGGGGCAGCGAGCGCCGCCCATCTCGACCACCATGTGCCCGATCTCTCCCGCGCCACCGCGCCCGATCCACGGCTTGCCGTCGAGGATGATGCCCGCCGCCGACACCCGTCCCCCACATCACTCCGAGCAGCGACTTGTACGGCTGCCCCGCCCCAAGCGCGAACTCCGCGTCGGTGGCGACCTGAACGTCATTGCCGATCGCGACCTTCGTTCCGAGCTTGGACTCGAGCTCCGGTCCGAGCGGGAACGACCCGTCCCAGCCCGGAAGGTTGCGGGCGGTCGACACCGTCCCGGTGGCCTCGTCGATCACCCCGGGCGAGCCGACGCCGACGCCCTGGAGCTCCGACGGCTCGACCCCGGCCGCCTGACAAGCGCCGGTCATCGCCTCGATCATCTGCGGCCGCCACGTCTGCGGGTCCACCGGTCGACGGTGTCGGGTGCCGCGACGACCCGAGCACGGTGTTGCCGTTGTCGACGACGATCGCCTCGATCTTGGTTCCTCCGAGGTCGATGCCGCCCCGGAGCGGTTTGGGTGGCGGCTGCCATCAGAGGCATCTTTCCAGAACAGGCGCGTCGACCTGGCCTAGCGGCGCCTTCGCCGACCGGTCGAGGCCCGGCTAACCCCAGGACTCCCTGTACTGCTGCTGCTCGGGCGTCGGCTCGTCGATCGTGACCCCAAGCGCCGCGAGCTTGAGCGTGGCCACCTCCTGATCGATCGACCCGGGGACGGGCTGCACGCCCGGTGCGCTCTCCTCGCGGCGGCGCACGAGGTCCTCAACGCACAGCGCCTGGAGCGCGAACGACACGTCCATCACGGCGGCCGGATGACCCTCACCGGCGGCCAGATTGACGACCCGGCCGCGCGCGAGCAGGTTCAGCCGGCGCCCGTCCTCGAGCTCGTACTGCTCGATCAGCGGCCGCACCTCGCGAACCTCCACGGCGAGCGCGGTCAGCTCGGCGAGGTCGAGCTCGACGTCGAAGTGGCCTGCGTTCGCCAGGATCGCGCCGTCCTTCATCCGGGCGAAGTGCTCGCCGCGCAGCACGCGGCGCGAGCCGGTGACGGTCACGAACACGTCGCCCCGCTCCGCCGCCTCGAGCGCCGGCATCACCTCGTAGCCGGCCATTCGCGCCTCGAGCGCGCGCAGCGGGTCGACCTCGCACACGATCACGGCGGCGCCGGCGCCGCGGGCCCGCTCGGCGATCCCCAGACCGGCCCAGCCGTAGCCGAGCACGACGAGCGTGTGGCCGGCGAGCAGCACATTGCTGGCGCGCACGATCCCGTCGAGCGCGGACTGGCCGGTGCCGTGGCGGTCGTTCAGCGCGCGCTCGGTGCGCGCCTCGTTGACCGCGATGACCGGGCACGCGCAGCTTGCCCTCGGCCTCGAGCCGCCGCAGCCGCACGAGGCCGGTGGTCGTCTCCTCGGTGCCGCCGATCAGCTCACCGAGGACATCGCCGCCGAGTGCGTGCGCGGTCACCAGGAGGTCGGCGCCGTCGTCGACCGTGACCTGAGGCCTCCCGTCGAGCAGTGCCCGGACATGCCGGGCGTACGTCTCCGACGTCCTCTCCGCGGAGCGCCCGCACCTCGACGCCGTGCTCGTACACGAGCGCGGCCGCCACGTCGTCCTGAGTCGACAGCGGGTTGGCCGAGCACAGCGCGACCGTGGCGCCGCCGGCGGCCAGAGCCAGGACGAGATTCGCGGTCTCGGCGGTCACGTGCAGGCACGCGGCGATCCGCACCCCCTCGAGCGGGCGCTTCTCTGCGAATCGCGCCCGCACGCGCGCGAGGACGGGCATCTGGCCACCGGCCCAGGCGATGCGGGACGCGCCCGCCGGCGCCAGGCCGAGATCGGCGATCTCGTGCGGGGGCAGCTGCGTTCGCGCCATCGGACCCGTCCGCAGCGCCGACCCCTCCGGACCGCCGAGCCGGGCTCTAGTACCGGTAGTGGTCAGGCTTGTACGGCCCCTCGACCGGCACGCCGAGATACGCGGCCTGGCCGGAGCTGAGCTCGGTGAGCTTGACCCCGAGCGCGCCAAGATGCAGCCGCGCGACCTTCTCGTCGAGGTGCTTGGGCAGCGTGTAGACGCGCTTCTCGTAGTAGTCGGTGTGGCCGAACAGCTCGATCTGGGCGATCACCTGGTTCGTGAACGAGTTCGACATCACGAAGCTCGGATGTCCGGTGGCGTTGCCGAGGTTCAGCAGCCGGCCCTCGGACAGCACGATCACCGAGTGCCCGTCCGGGAACACCCACTCATCAACCTGCGGCTTGATGCCGATGCGGTTGATGCCCGGAATCCTCGTCAAGCCGGCCATGTCGATCTCGTTGTCGAAGTGGCCGATGTTTCCGACGATCGCCTGATGCTTCATCCGCGACATATGCTCGGCCTTGATCACGTCCTGTTCCCGGTCGCCGTGACGAAGATGTCGGCGGTCCCGACCACGTCGTCGAGCGTGAGCACCTGGTAGCCGTCCATCGCCGCCTGGAGCGCGCAGATCGGGTCGATCTCCGTCACGACCACGCGGGCGCGCTGCCCGCGGAGCGACTCCGCGCACCCCTTGCCGACGTCTCCGTACCCGCAGATCACGGCGAGCTTGCCGCCGATCATCACGTCGGTGGCGCGGTTGATCCCGTCGATCAGCGAATGGCGGCAGCCGTACTTGTTGTCGAACTTGCTCTTGGTCACCGAGTCGTTGACGTTGATCGCGGGGAACAGCAAAGTCCCCTGTTCAGCGAACTGGTACAGGCGATGGACGCCGGTCGTCGTCTCCTCGGTCACGCCCTTGATCTCGGCGGCCGCCTTCGTGAAGCGCTGCGGATCCTCCTCGAGCGAGCGCTGCAACAGCCCGAGCACGATCGCGAACTCCTCGGACTCCGCACCCGCGGGGTCCGGCACCGCGCCGGCGCGCTCGAACTCGACGCCCTTGTGGACGAGCAGCGTCGCGTCGCCGCCGTCGTCGAGGATCATGTTCGGTCCGGTGGGGGCGGGTGAGTGGGAATCCCGGGAATCCGAATCATCTGGCCAGGACAGCGCCTGCTGGGTGCACCACCAGTACTCCTCGAGCGTCTCGCCCTTCCATGCGTACACGGGCACGCCGCGGGGCTCCTCGAGCGTCCCCTCGGGTCCGACAACGATCGCCGCGGCAGCGTGGTCCTGGGTCGAGAAGATGTTGCACGACGCCCACCGGACCTCGGCCCCGAGCGCGACCAGCGTCTCGATCAGAACCGCCGTCTGGATCGTCATGTGCAGCGACCCGGTGATCCGCGCGCCGCTCAACGGCTGCGCGTCGGCATATTCGCGCCGAATCGCCATCAGCCCAGGCATCTCGTGCTCAGCCAGGCGGATCTCCTTCCGCCCGAACTCGGCCAACCCCAGGTCGGCCACCTTGAAATCTGCCTTGGCAGCGGTCGTGCTCATATTGCCTCCACGGTCGGGGTCATCGGACGGTCGCGCTCAGGCGATCGCCAGCAGCTTTTCGTGTTTCTGTTGCTCGAACCTGAGCCAGTCCTCAGGGCCGACGTCCTCGGGCCGACGCGCCTCGCGCTTCGAGCCACGCCTGCACCGAATCGCGCAGGTCGGGGCTGTCGGCCATGCGCGCGGCGAACGCGACGTCGGACAGCCCGACGTCGAAGCGCGCGAGCAGCTCCTTGAGCGTGCGCAGACGCTGAAGCTGGGCGGGTCCGTACAGGCGGTAGCCCGACGCCGATCGCGCCGGGGACACCAGACCCGTCTGCTCGACGTATCGGAGCATCCGCGGCGACCAGCCGGTCGTCCGGGCCGCCTCGTTGATGGTCAAACCTTCCATCGACTCCCAACCTTACCACAACAGTGTCAAGGTTCAGACCGCGGCCCCGAGAAGTTTTTCGATCAGGGGCTCAAGTTCGCTCGGACATTTGTCGAAATAGATCCGGAGCAGTGAAGTCGCGCCTAGCATGCATTCCAACCTCGAACTAAGGAAGCCGGAGGCCGGGCATGGAGCGGTCCCGTAAGCGGACGCCAAGGATTCAGCGCAGCAAGGTTGCCTGCGCAGTCGCGCTAGCCGTCGGATTCGGCTGCGCGGTCATCGGCGTGGGTGGTGCAGGCGCCGGCGACGGCAGCTACGTCCGTCACTACCAGCAGGCCAGGCTCGAGAGCATCGCGTTGTCTCACCGCTCGCCCGCACAGCTCGTTCTCGCGGTGAAGCCGAAGCTGAGCACGCTGACGAGCGCCGACACGACGGCCGCCACGACCGCGACGACGCCCGCGACGGCAACCACGGCAGCGGCGCCGGCGACCGACACCACGACGTCGACGACGCCCGCGACGCCAACGACGGACGCGTCCACGACCACGACGACGGCACCGACAACGACGCCGTCGACCACCGACACGACTTCCTCCACCGACACGACTCCCTCCACCGACACGTCGACGACCCCGACGGACACGACGACCACCGGCACGGACACGACGACCACCGGCACGGACACGACGACGACCCCGACGGACACGACGACCACCGGCACGGACACGACCACCACCGGCACGGACACGACGACGACCCCGACGGACCGACGACCACCCCGACGGACACGACGACCACCGGCACGGACACGACCACCACCCCGACCGACACCACGACGACCGCGACGAGCGACACCTCGACCACCACGACCACGAGCGATCACGGCCGGCCGGCGGCGATCGCGGGCTCGGGCTCGACCTCGACCTCGAGCGGCATCCCGTGCCACGGCCGCTGCACGACCAGCTCCGGCACCACCGGCGTGCTGCCGGCGTCGCTGCCTTCTTCCGCTTCTTCGGCGGCCTCGGGCACCTTCGGCGTGACCACCGCCACGGTCACCCCCGCCGCAGTCGTCTCGACAACCCCGGCCACCGTGGTCGCCTCCTTGCCGCCGGCGGACACGTCGACGCCGGCGGACACCTCGACCGTGACGACGACGGACCAGGGCCCGACATCGCCCCCGTCGAACGGCCCGACGACGACGTCGAACGGCTTCAACTTCCCGAAGATCCCGACCCTCACGCTGAAGGGCGTGACGCACCGCGGCACTTCCCACAGGTCGCGCGCCATCACGTCCACCGGCCGCACGGGCACAGGCGCCGGCACCGGCGCCGCGTCGGCCGCGGGCATCACCGCCACCTCGGCCGCGGGCACGCTCCTCGCCGGGCCCCCGGCCGCGACCACCAAGCCGGCGACGACCACGGTCAAGCATCGTGCGGCCAAGCAGCCGTCATCGGGTGGCGCGGACTTCACGGCGCCCTTTGCTTCGAGCGTCAGGACCATCGACCGCATCGTCAACGTCATCCCGACGCCGATCTGGGTCGCGCTCGGCGGCGCGTTCGCGCTGGCGCTCGCGTTCGCCGGCGGTGGCGCTACGGTCGGCTCGCCGCGCCCGCCGCCGCGAGAAGGAGTTTGCGGCGATCTCCGCCGCCGCGCTGACCGACGCGCTGACCGGGATCCTCAATCGTCGCGGATTCACCGAGGCCGCCGAGCGCGAGCTCGCTCGCGCCAGCCGCTACGACCGTCCGTTCGTGCTCGCCTACGTCGATGTGCGCGGCCTGAAGGCGGTCAACGACACCGAGGGCCACCTGATGGGTGACCAGCTGATCAAGACCGTGGCCGGCCTGATGAAGGAATCGGCTCGGGCCGACGACGTGGTCGGACGCATCGGCGGCGATGAGTTCGCGCTTCTGCTCGGTGAGCAGACCGCCGAGAGCGCGGACCCGGTCGTCCGCCGTATTCGCGCCCGCGTCGCCGAGGCGCGTGACGCGATGGAGATTTCGGTCCCCTGGGAGCTGACGATCGGGATGGCCTCGTTCCCGGACGACGGCACGACCCTGGAGGAGCTGCTCGCGCGTGTCCGACCGGCGGCTGTACGAGCAGCGCGGAATTGCACTGAGGTAATGGGCTGGGGCAGCAGGGACTTGGGGGCTGGGCGCCGTTCGGGCCTCTCACCATCACGGTGAGGGAGCCCGAACGGTGGGCACTCAGCCGCGCGCGAGCGCGCTCTTGACCCGGTCGATCATCTGGACGGGCGACGGATCGATCTCGCGCAGGACGGCGAGGTAGAGCGACACCAGGTCGCCGAGCAGGACCAGCGACATCAGCCGCTCGGTTCGGTTCTGGCCGATGCTCTCGACCCGGTAGGTACCGGCGGCCTCGGCCTCGATCAGGCCACGGGTCAGCTCGATCCGCTGGCGGATGCGCGGATGCAGGTCGGAGTCGTCGAGGAACACGGCGCTGAAACGCCCGAGCTGATTCGCGCCCTGCCACCCGGCGATCTCGTTGTGATCGAGCTCGGGAAGCTCGTGCGCGAAGCACGGCGTCTTCGCGTTCTCGTTGATCTGCGTCTTCCACCGGTACGCGACCGGCGACGTCAGGCCGGACCCGGCGATCTGAGGGATCGTGCCGTGAAGGCCTCGGCGCAAGCTGCTTGGCGAGTGAGTCGTCGGACGCGTCCGGACCCCACTCCGTCGACGAGCTGCTCGAGATGGGCCGCGGCGACGTCGATCTCCGCATGCAGCCGCTCGCCCGCGCCGCACAGCCACGCTACCTCGAGTGCCACCACGACCGAGTACGCGACCGCGGCCCGCGGCTGAAATCCGCCCGGCAGCGGGATCACGGGCACGTCCTCGGCCCGCGCTGCCTCGGCCAGCTTGCCGCCGGTCGTCGAGACGATCCGCCGGGCGCCGACCGCGCCAGCCGCCTCGTAGACCGCGAGCGTCTCCTCGGTGTTGCCCGAGTAGCTCACGCACAGCACCGCCGTGTCAGGCGTGGTCCAGGCGGGCAGCGCGTAGCTCGCGCGCGATCATGATCGCCCGCGAGGCCCGGTCTCCGAGGGCCGCCCGGGCGAGCGTCCCTCCGATCGCCGACCCACCCATGCCGGCGACGATCAGGCCGCCCGGAGCGTCGTCAGGCTCGAGGTTCGCGGACTCGACCCGCCACAGCGCATCGCGCAGGTGCTCGGGCATCGCGAGGATGTCGTCGATCTGGCGCGACGCGTCGACCGACGCGATCGCTTCGGGCGTCAGATCAACGGTCGTGCTCAAAACCGGATCGCTCCGTCGGGCAACTCCACGCCCGGGAAGATACGCGCGCCGGCCGCAAGCATGTTCCCTGAGCCGATCTTGACGCCCTCGCCGAGGACCACGCAGCCCCCGATCTGGCAGTGATCGCCGATCTCGACGCCCGGGCCGATGATCGACGAGCTGATCCTCGTGGCCTCCCCGACCGTGACGCCGTCGAGCAGCACTGAGCCCTCGACGCGGGCCCCGGCGCCGACCGTGACGCGCTCGCCGAGCACACTTCGATCCCCGACCAGCGCGCGCGGCGCCACCGAGCAGCCTGACGCGACCAGCACCGGGGCGACGACCCGCCCCTCGACGGTCGCATCGTCCACGAGCATCAGCCCGGAACCGCCCAGCTGACGGCCGACCTCGGTGCTGACCTTGCCCTCGAGGATGTCGTACGTCGCCCGCAGGTAGCGCTCCGGCGTGCCGATGTCGAGCCAGTAGCCGCTGCACTCGTAGCCGTACAGCCCGCGGCCGACGAGCATCGGAAACACGTCGCGCTCGATCGACACGTTCGTCCCGGCGGGCGGCATCCCGTCGAGCACCGTCCGCTCGAGGATGTACGCGCCGGCGTTGATCAGGTTCGTGTCGGTCTGCTCCGGGCCCGGCTTCTCGACGAACGCGCTCACGGCGTTGTCGGGATCGAGGCGCACGAGGCCGTAAGCCGACGGATCCTCGACCGGCACGAGCGCGAGCGTCGCCCGCGCTCCCGTCCGCTCGTGCGCCTCGAGCTGCGCGGTCAGGTCGATGTCGGTGAGCACGTCGCCGTTGAGCATGAAGAAGCGCTCGTCGAGCAGGTCCTCGGCGAACTTCAGCGCGCCACCGGTGCCCAGCGGCCGCGGCTCCTCGAGGTAGCGCAGCCGGATCCCGAGCCCGGAGCCGTCGCCGAGCACGCCCCGCACCCGGTCGGCCATGAACCCGCAGCCGAGGATCACGTCCTCGACGCCGTGCCGGCGCAGCCACTCGAGCATGTACGAGATGAACGGCCGGCCCACGAGCGGCACAACCGGCTTGGGGATCGTCGAGGTCAGCGGTCGCAGGCGGGTGCCCTCCCCGCCCGCGAGGATCAGCGCCTGCAAGTCAGCGGCTCCGGCGGTCCGACATCAGCGTCCGATGCCTTCGTAGATGAAGCCGGCGGCCCGGACCGCATCGGGATCGACGAAGTTGCGCCCGTCGATCACGAGCCGGCCACGCATGCGCTCGGCGACCGCCGCCCAGTCGAGCTCGGCGAACTCGGGCCACTCGGTCACGATCACGCACGCGTCCGCATCCGTCGACGGCGTCGAGCGCCCCGTCGCGCGAACTGGACCCCGACCATCATCTTGCGGGCCTCCACCTCGGCGATCGGGTCATACGCGCTACACGGTGGCGCCGTCGGCCTGGAGACGCGCGGCGAGCACGAGCGACGACGCCTCGCGCATGTCGTCGGTGTTCGCCTTGAACGCGAGCCCGAGCAGCGTCACCCGCTTGCCCACGAGCGACCCGAGGTGCTTCTGCAGCTTGCCGATCACACGCCGCTTCTGCAGCTCGTTGACCTCGATCACCGCGGTCAAGAGCTGGAAGTGGTAGCCGGAGTTGCCGGCGAGTTGCTTCAGCGCCGAAACATCTTTCGGAAAGCAACTTCCGCCGAATCCGATACCCGGCTTGAGGAAATGCGTCCCGATCCGCCGGTCGAGGCCCATCCCGCGCGCCACCTCGAGCACGTCGGCGCCCGTCTCCTCGCAAACGTTCGCGATCTCGTTGATGAACGAGATCTTCGTCGCGAGGAACGCGTTCGCGGCGAGCTTGATCATCTCCGCGCTCGCGATGTCGGTGCGCACGAGTGGGGCGTCGAGCGGGGAGTAGAGCTCGATCACCGCATCGCCCGCCCAGTCGCCGTCGTCGCCGACGACGACGCGGTCGGGGTTGCGGAAGTCCTCGAGCGCCGAGCCTTCCTTGAGGAACTCAGGGCAGGACACGTAGGCGAACCCGGTCTTGCCGCGCTCGACGAAGCTCCGCCGGATCGCGGCGCCGGTGCCGACGGGGACGGTCGATTTCATCACGAGCGCGTGCTGATTCGAATTCGGCATCGCGTCGACCACCGCGTGAACCGCGGACAGGTCGGCGTCCCCGGAGTAGGTCGGCGGGGTGCCGACCGCGACGAACAGGAGGCGGGCGTGCTCGAGCGCGGGCGCGAGCTCGGTCGAGAAGTGCAGCCGTTCGCGGTTGGCGAGGACCGACTCGGACAGACCGGGCTCGTAGATCGGGATCTGGCCACGCTCGAGCCGGGCGATCTTGTCGGCATCGATGTCGACGCACCAGACATCGCTCCCGAGCTCGGCGAAGCCGGCAGCGGTCACCAGCCCGACGTAGCCGGTCCCGATCACCGCGATCGGTTCGCGTGCCGAGGCCATCGGTGCGGAGGGTAGCGCCCTACTTGCCGCTGGCCCGCGCCAGTGAGGCGGCGATCGCGACGAGCTGCTGGTTCGGGATGTTGTCGGTCAGCGTGTTCGACACCCAATATGCGCCGTGGGCGGTCCGCCACGCGACGAGGCTCAGCTTGCTGCCGTTGGCGAACAGCAGCAGTTGCTTGCCGTTGACCATCTTGGTCTCCGACGGCGAGTTCAGGAGCGGCGGGTTCTGCCAACTCGTGCCCTGCACGCCGTAGTACTCGCCGAGCACCGGGTTGATCACGAGTGTCATCCGGTACGAGTAATGGGCGATGCCCTTCCGGTCGTGGAGGAGGTACGCGCGAGGATAGGCGCCCGGGCTCGGGATCTCGGTGTAGCAGAGGCTCGTGTTGCTCGAGCAGTAGTTCGAGCCGGAGACAATCAGCTTCGGGTAGTAGATCGGGATTCCGATCGGCCCGAGCGCCTTCGCCTGCGCCTGGCCGTCGGTGACGTCCGCGGTCAGGCCGGAAACGCTGCCGCCGCCGTGCGAGCCCTTGCCACCGCCCGCCACGTGAACCTGCGGGGTGGCGGACTGCGGCTGTGGCGCGCCCCGGGTCGGCGTCATGAACTGGCGAAACGCGCTCTGCTCCGCTGAGTGATCGGCGGTCACATAGCAGGCCGGGCCCTGAACCGTGGTGGCCCCGTTGGTGGCGCCCGATGAGCAGGGCAGGACGATCGCCGGGAACGGAATCTGCCTGATCGTGTTCGCAGACGAGAACGCGACGAGGTCAAACAGGTTGATCAACCCGTCGGTGGTGTGCAGGTTGTGGTCCGTCGTCGCGTTCTTGCCGAAGATCTTCAGCAGCGTCCCCTCGCTCTGGATGACCTGGCTCTGACTGAACTGGGCCTTCGCCCAGCGGATGAAGTCCTGCTGGCGCGCGTTGCGGACGATGTCGCTGTCGGTGTGGCGGAAGCGCACGAACGAAAGCGCGTCGGCCCCACAGAGCTTCTGGTAGCCGGGTTGGAGGTCGATGCTCGAGTAGTCGGTCACTGCCGTGTTGTTGTAGTAGCGGTGGTCGACGTCGGTGTAGACGCACCCGATCGCGTTGATCATCTGTTCGAAGCCACCGAACCCTACGTCGACGACGTGGTTGACCTTGAGGCCCGGGAACACCTGCTGCTGGAGGATCTTGACCAGCAGGTTGGGGCCCCCGAAGAAGTACGCCGAGTTCAGCTTGGCGGTCACCTGTGCCCCGCCCTGTGGAACCTGGACCTGGAGGTCACGCGGCACCGACAGTAGGTTGATCGTCTTCGATTTCGGATCCAGACGGACGAGCATCATCGTGTCGGTGTTGACGTCCCGAAACGGCGTGCCGGCGCGGTGGTCCGATCCGACCAGCAGGATCGTCTGCGAGCTGCCCGGGTTCGGGACGGTCACCGATGGCGACGCCTTGAACGCTGGGGTCAGGTTCAGGTAGTGGGTGATCTGCTGCACCTGGAGCAGACCGGCGACGGCGGTCGCGGTGGCGGCGAACGCGACCACGATCAAGCAAGCGGAAACGAACCGCACGAACGTGCCGAGCCGCGATTTCGGGATGAGCCGTCTCAACCGAGCCCCCCGTCGATCGCCTTCAGCCCGCTCCGCGAGTCGCTCTCGCCGCGGTTCCGGTCGCGGTCCACCATGGTCGCCTCGAGCGCCCCCCGTCCCGGCCCTCATCGGATGCCGGCCGCTCGAGCCACATCGGCAGCATCCGCACGAACGACACGAGCGAGCGGCGGTACCGGGACATCGACGACACCGATACCCATTCCTCGGGCCCGTGGTGCCCGGCGCCGTCGGGCCCGAACTCGACCGCGGGAATCCCGGCGGCCATGAACGCGACCGCGTCGGAGGCACCGTCGCGCCCGACGCTCAGCACCTCCTTGTCCGGGATCGACCGCCTGACCGCATCCTCCAACGCGCGGACGTACGGGTTGTGGCGAGGCACGCTGATCGGGGGGAAGATGAACGTCTTGGTAACGTCGATCTCCGGGATCCGGTCGATCTGGTTGAGGATCTCATCGGGATCCTGTCCGGGGAGGAAGCGGACGTCGACCGACATTCGGCATTCGTCGGGCACCTTGTTGATCGCGTCTCCCCCCTCGATCCGGCCGAGGTTGATCGACGGCCGGTCGAACACCTCCGAGGACTCTCTCGAGAACGGGAGCGACTCGATCGCGCGGAACACGTCGATGGCCTTCAGCACCGCGTTGTCGCCCAGCCACGGGGTCGAGCTGTGCGCGGCCCGTCCGTGGACCTCGATCAGCAACGCCAGCACGCCCTTGGCCTCGACGCCGATGTGCAGGTTCGTCGGCTCGCCGGTGATCGCGAAGTCGCCGCCGAGACCGCGAGCGACGACGGCGTCGGTGGAGCGGTCCTCGATCTCCTCGGACTCCTCGTCGGGCACGCAAACGAGCCTGACCCGCACGCCCTCCTGGCGCTCGACGTCCTTGACCGCGCACATCATCGCGGCGAGGCCTCCCTTCATGTCGTAGGCGCCGCGGCCGATCAGCCGGTCGCCCTCGAGTCGCGGGGTGAACTGCTCGGCCCGGCCGGGCACGACGTCGAGATGGCCGTGCAACACGACGCACGGATGCGAGGACTCGTCGTTGGACGGTCCGACTTCCGCCACCAGCACGGGCAGCCCGTTGTGATCGTGGTGTCGCACCTCGATGTCGCGGGATTCGAGCCATCCCTTCACGAATCCTGCCGCCGCGACGATCTCCTCCGGCCTGGACGTGTCGTAGGAGATCAGCCGCTCGGCGAGTACCAGCTCGTCAAGCATGAACACAGGAGGATAAGCCCAGAGCCGATGCCAGGCCGCAGCCCGGCTCCAGGGTCTTAACTCTCCGCAATCCTCAGGAACTGTTCGAGCCGCGTCTTGTCGCGTTCCGCAACGCGCCGCTTTTCGGTGTCCTCGCCGGCCGACTCGAGCTCGCGCTCGGCCTGCTGCAGGCGCTCGCGGAGGTTGGCGGCGTCCAGCTCACCCGGCGCCTTCGCCTCCTCGACCAGGATCAACACGTGGTTGTCGGCGACCTGGATGTAGCCCTCGGCCTGCGCGAACCGGACGACCTCTGACTCAGTCTTGTACAGGCGCAGCTCGGTCGGGTCGAGCATCGCCAGCACCGGCTCGTGGTGGGCGAGAATGCCGATCGAGCCCGACCGCGGTCTTGGTCGAGACCATCTCGACCTCGTCGTTGAACACCTCGCCCTCGGGGGTGAGGAGCTCGGCGCGGAACTTGGAGTGCGCCACCGGCGCCTACTCCTTTTCCTCGCCGCCGTTCGGCTCGTCTTCGCGGTTCGCTGAGTCGTCCTTCGACTCGTCCTCGCCGTTCGCTGAGTCGTCCTTCGACTCGTCCTCGCCGTTAGCTGAGTCGCTCTTCGGCTGCTCCGGCTCCTCGCCGCCGGCCGCGTCGCGCACCACGTCGTCGATCGTGCCCTTCAAGAAGAACGCCCGCTCGGGAAGGTCGTCGTGCTTGCCCTCGAGGATCTCCCTGAAGCCACGGATCGACTCGGCGATCGGCACGTACACGCCCGGGGTGCCGGTGAACTGCTCGGCCACGTGGAACGGCTGCGATAGGAACCGCTCGATCTTGCGCGCCCGGTTCACCGTCAGCCGGTCCTCGTCCGAGAGCTCGTCGATTCCCAGGATCGCGATGATGTCCTGGAGCTCGCGGTAGCGTTGGAGCACCTGCTTGACCTGATTGGCAACCTGGAAGTGCTCGTCGCCGACGATCTCCGCCTTGAGGATCGTCGAGGTCGAGTCGAGTGGGTCGACCGCCGGATAGATGCCCTTCTCGGCGATCGACCGCGACAGGGTCGTGGTCGCGTTGAGGTGGGCGAACACGGACGCCGGCGCCGGGTCGGTGAGGTCGTCGGCCGGCACGTAGATGGCCTGGATCGACGTGACCGAGCCCTGCTTGGTCGATGTGATCCGCTCCTGTAGCTCGCCCATCTCGGACTCAAGAGTCGGCTGGTAGCCGACCTGGGAAGGCATCCGGCCGAGCAACGCGGACACCTCGGAGCCGGCCTGGACGAACCGGAAGATGTTGTCGATGAACAGGAGCACGTCCTGGTGCTCCTCGTCGCGGAAGTACTCGGCCATGGTCAGGCCGGACAGCGCGACACGCATGCGGGCGCCGGGCGGCTCGTTCATCTGGCCGAACACCAGCATGGTCTTCTCGAGCACGCCGGATTCCTTCATCTCGAGCCACAGGTCGTTGCCCTCGCGCGAGCGCTCGCCCACGCCGCAGAATGCCGAGAGCCCCTGGTGCTCCTCGGCCAGGTTGCGGATCAGCTCCTGGATGATCACGGTCTTGCCCACGCCGGCGCCCCCGAACAGGCCGACCTTTCCGCCCTTCGCGTATGGGGCGAGCAGATCGATCACCTTGATGCCGGTCTCGAACATCTCGGTCGTCGGCGTCAGCGCCTCGACCGTCGGCGCGTCGCGGTGAATCGGCCAGCGCTTCACGTCATCTGGCAGCGGCGCGCCGAGATCGATCGGGTCACCGAGCAGGTTGAAGATTCGCCCCAGCGTGATGTCCCCGACCGGCACCGTGATCGGCGACCCGCTGTCGATCACCTCGACGCCGCGGGCCAATCCGTCGGTCGTGTCCATCGCCACCGCGCGCACGCGGTCGTCACCGAGGTGCTGCTGGACCTCGCACACGAGCCAGGGGTCCTCCCCGGCGGCCACATCGAGTGCCTCCTCCTCGCGCGCGACCTCGGGACGGCGCACCAGGATCGCGTGGTTGATCTCGGGCAGCTTGTCGGGAAACACGGCCTCGATCACGACCCCCTGAACCTCTTCGATCCGCCCGGTGTTCCGCTTGTCGGGCTCGCCCTCTGGGGATTCGCTGCGCTGTTCTTGTGCTACTGACATAGCTTCTCCAGTGTAGGTCTACCCGGACAGCCCTTCCGCTCCCGCCACGACTTCGAGGATCTCCTGGGTGATCTCGGCCTGGCGGGCTCGGTTCATCTCGAGCGTGAGGTTCTTGATCAGATCGGTCGCATTGTCCGACGCGTTGTGCATCGCGGTCATCCGGGCGCCGTGCTCGGACGCGGTCGACTCGAGCAACGCGCGGAAGATCGAGATCTCGACGTAATCCGGCACAAGCCGCTTCAGGATCTCCTCGGGATCGGGCTCGTACTCGACCAGCGCGTGCGGCTCGGACTTGCTCCTGTCGCGCTCATGGTGCTGGTGCTCGTCCTCGTCCGGGCTCCTCCAGCAAGGTGGCCTGCTGGAGCGGGAGCAGCGTCTCGCGCGTGACCAGCTGTGAGACCGGCGAGATGTAGCCGTTGTAGAAGATCTCGACCTGGTCCACCTCGCCGTCGACGTAGGCGGCCATCAGCCGGTCGGCGATCCGGCGGGCGTCGGCGTAGGCCGGGCGGTCGCTGAACCCGGTGAAGATCTCGGCCGGCTCGAGCCCGCGGAAGGTCAGCGACGTCGCCGGCCGGCGCCCCGAGGCGAAGAAAACCGGCGTGTGTCCCTGGCCCTCGTGCTCACGGCCCGCCGCCACGCCGGCGCGGACGATGTTCGAGTTGAACGCGCCGGCCAGGCCGCGGTCGCCGGCGATCAGCAGCAGGCCCACTCGGTTTACCTGATCGTGCTCCTGGAGGATCGGCAGGCTCGGGACGTTGCCTGCGGCCTCGGCCGCCTGGCGGGTCATCCGCCGGATCGCGTCCGCGTAGGGGCGCAGCGCCTCGATCCGCTGCTCGGCCCGCCGCAGCCGAGCCGCGGCGACCAGTTCCAGCGCGCGGGCGATCTTCTGGATGTTCTTGACCGCGCCGATGCGGTTGCGAACGTCGCGCTGCGATTGCGGCATCTGTCACCGTCAGGCCCCGGCTCACGCCGGCTGGGCCTGCTCCTCTCGCTGGCGCGCTTGCGCCGTTGCGTGCGACGCCTCGGGCACGCTCGTCGTCGATCGGATGACCCTCCTCGTCGAGGTCGAAGCCGAAGTCCTCGGCGAATCGCGAGACTGCCTCTTCGACCGCCTGCTGCGTCTCGTCGCTCCAGTCGCCGTCGGCGATCTTCTCCAGCAGATCGGAATCGTTGGCCCGCGTCGACTCGGTGAGCTCGGCCAGGAACCGGTCGACCTTCTCGATCACGATGCGGTCGAGGTATCCGTTGGTCGCCGCGTACACCTGCACCACCTGGTCCTCGACCGGCATCGGGCGGCGTTCGGGCTGGTTGAGCGTCTTGACGAGCCGCTCGCCGCGAGCCAGCGTCCGCTGGGTCTCCGGATCGAGCTCGGAGCCGAACTGCGAGAACGCCTCGAGCTCGCGGTACTGCGAGAGCTCGAGCTTCAGACGCCCGGCGACCCTGCGCATCGGGGTGATCTGGGCGTTGCCGCCGACCCGCGAGACCGAGATGCCGACGTTGATCGCCGGACGCACACCGGAGTTGAACAGGCCCGGCTCGAGGTAGATCTGGCCGTCGGTGATCGAGATCACGTTCGTCGGGACGTACGCCGAGACGTCGCCGGCCTGGGTCTCGATCACCGGCAGCGCGGTCAGCGAGCCCGCGCCGAGGTCGTCGTTCAGCTTGACCGCGCGCTCGAGCAGCCGCGAGTGCAGGTAGAAGACGTCGCCCGGGTAGGCCTCGCGGCCCGGCGGCCGGCGCAGCAGCAGCGACATCTGCCGGTAGGCGACGGCGTGCTTGGTGAGGTCGTCGTAGACCACGAGCGCCGCCTTGCCGTTGTAGAGGAAGTGCTCGCCCATCGCGCAACCGGCGTACGGAGCCAGGAACTTGATCGGCGCGGCCTCGTCGGCGGCGGCCATCACGATGATCGTGTTGTCGAGCGCGCCGGCGTCCTCGAGCGTCTTGGCGAGAGCCACCACCGTCGCCTTGCGCTGGCCGATCGCGACGTAAACGCACACCAGGTCGCGGTCCCGGTTGTTGATGATCGCGTCGACTGCAATCGCCGTCTTGCCCGTCTGGCGGTCGCCGATGATCAGCTCGCGCTGGCCACGGCCGATCGGGATCATCGAGTCGACCGCCTTGAGCCCGGTGAGCATCGGCTCCTTCACCGGCTGGCGCTGCACCACGCCCGGGCGCCTTGAACTCCGACGGACGCGTCTGCGTCGTGTCGATCTCGCCCTTGCCGTCGAGCGGGTTGCCGAGCGGATCGACGATCCGCCCGAGCAGCTCCTCGCCGACGGGGATGTCGAGCAGGTGCTTGGTCCGCTTGACCGTGTCCCCCTCGACGATCTTCTCCCAGTCGCCGAACAGCACCGCGCCGACGTTGTCGGACTCGAGGTTCAGAGCGAGCCCGGTCACGTCGTGCGGGCAGCTCGAGCATCTCGAACGACATGCAGTTCTCGAGCCCGTGGATACGGCAGATGCCGTCCGCCACCGACAGCACCGTTCCGACCTCGGTCAGGTCGGCGCTCGAGGTGTCGAGTCCTTCGATCCGGTCCTTGAGGATTGAGGTGATCTCGTCAGGCTTGATCTGCATTCATGACTCCTTGTCGGGCGAGCGTAGCTACGCCCGCGCGACTTGCTTTCGAAGTTGTTCCAGCCGGTTGCGGATCGACGCGTCGAGGATCACGTTGCCCACGCGCAGCACGATGCCGCCGAGGATGTCGGGGTCGACCTTGCTCGAGAGCTCGACCGTCCGCTTCGTCTGCTCCCCGATCCGCGTCCCGATCGTCCCGACGGTGGACTCGTCGAGCGCGAACCGCGCTCGTCACCTCCACCGGGAGCAGATCGTCGCTCATCCTCCCACATGACCTGGTAGCGGTCCCTGATGCGGAAGATCGCGGGCATGCGATGGCGCTCGATCAGCGCCTCGAGGAAGTTCATGAACACCGGGTCGGCGCCGGTGACCGCCTTCTTCAGCCCGTCCTTCTTCTCCTCGGTCGAGAAGTACGGCGAGAAGAAGAACACCGCGAGCTCGCGGTTGTCATTGAGCGCGTGCGCGAACGGCCGTCAGGTCGTCGCGAACCTCGTCGAGCGAGGTCGTGCTCCTTGGCGACCTCGAACAGCGCCCGGGCGTAGACCTGAGCGATCTCTTCCACTACGGATGACCCCCTTGGCCCATGACGTCTGCACGGTCACTAGTTGCGGTCCGCCGGGGCGAGGGCGCTGAAGTCGAGGTCGCGACAGCGCGTCTTCGACGAGCCGGCGCTGGTCGTCCTCGTCGAGCACCTTGCGCGTGACCTTCTCGGTCGCCATCACGGTCAGGTCGGCGACCTCGCGGCGGATCTCCTGGATCGCGCGGCGCGTCTCGGTCTCGATCTCGCGGCGAGTCTGCTCCATCAGCTGCTCGCGCCGGAGCTGCGCGCTTGCTCCTGGGCCTCGCGCTCGGTCGCCGTCGGCCGTCTTGCGCGCCCGGTCGAGGATCTCCTCGGCCTGAGTCCGGGCCTCCCGCAGCCGCTCCCGGTACTCGGCGAGCAGCTCGTCGGCCTCGTGGCGGACGCGCTCGGCGTGATCGATCGACTCCTCGATCGCGTGCTGGCGCCGGTCGAGCGCCTCGGAGATCCGCGGGAAGGCGAGCTTCCACAGGATGTACATCGAGATCCCGAACAGCAGCAGCGTCCAGATCATCAGCCCGACGTTCGGGGTGATCAGGAACGAGCCGCTCGAAGCGGCGACCGGGAGGTGAGAGACCGTGGCCACCATCTACTTGAGCACGTAGGAGAGCAGGCCGGCGACGAGCCCGTAGAAGAACACAGCTTCGGTGAGCGCGAATCCCAGCCACTGGATGCTGGTGATCTCATCGCGCATCTCCGGCTGGCGAGTGACCGCCTCGATCACCTTGCCGAAGATGATTCCGATGCCGACGCCGGCGCCGACCGCGCCGAGGCCACCGCCGACCGCGATCCCAAACCCGGCCGTGATCCCGGAGGCCGCGACGAGGGATGATGTGGAAAACAGCAAGCATCAGGGGCTCCTTCTCGTGTTAGTGGTGAGTGGCCGCGCCGGCGATGTAGATCGCGGCGAGGGTCGCGAAGATGAACGCCTGGAGCGTGGCCACCAGGCCCAGCTCGAACAGGTAGATGAGGATCCCGGCCGGGAGCGCGAACCACCCGAGCGCCTGGAGCCCGAGGATCACCGCGAGCCCGCCGGCCAGGAACAGGAGGATGATGTGCCCGGCGAAGATGTTCGCCCAGAGTCGGATGGTCAGCGACAGCAGCCGCATCAGGGTGGAGATCACCTCGATCGGGAAGATCAAGAACAGCATCGCCCCGTGAACGCCCGCCGGAATCAGGCTCTTCAGGTATCCGAGCGGGCCCTGCGTGCTGATTCCCACCCAGATGAAGGCGATGAACACGACGAGTGCCAGCACCAGCGGCACCGAGATGTTCGCGGTCGCGGCGTACAGCGCGAACGACGGGATGTGGGCGCCGAACAGGTTGAACTTCTCCTCAGTGTTCGTCGGCAGCGGCAGGTAGCCGATCAGATTGCAGAACCAGATGAACAGGAACAGCGTGCCGATGAAGGGGAACCACTTGGCCGCCATCGAGTCGGGCATGTTCCCGCGCGTGACGTTGTCCCGCATCAGCGAGAACAGCACCTCGACCGCGGTCTGGATCTTGTTCGGCCGCGTCTGCATCCGCCGGGAGATCCACACCATCGTGAAGATCGTCAGCACGGTCGCGATGAACAGGTAGAGCACCGCGCGGTTGATGCTGAACACCCCGAGGCTCACCCAGTTGACGAGCTTGAACTCGTTCTGGATCTGGAACTCGTTGTTCTTGTGCTGGCTGAAGCCGTAGATCGGCGATCAGCAGTACGAAGATGCCGATGTAGGCGCCGAAGCCGATCAGCAGGACTCTTTGCGTCTTGCTCATCGCGACCTCGGGCGGGTCAGGAACGAGAGCAGGAGCTGCGCCGTGAACGCGAACACGATCACGACCAGCGCCGTCAGGCCGTCGTCGCGGCCGGCGGCGTTCCGTACGACGATCACGGCGATCGCCAGCAGGAACAGGCGGCCGAGCAGGTACGCGAGCCGCAGCGTGACCTCGCCTCGCGGGTCACTCAGCGAGGGAATCGACGCGGTCGATCAGCGACGCCGATCGCGCGCAGCGCGATCCACGCGCCGGCGCCGACCAGGTAGCCGGCCGCCGGGACCCCGATCAGCAGCATGATCGGCGCCGCCACGACCAGCACGACCACGTCGAGGTAGGCGAGCAGCGTCGCATGGCCGTCCGAGGTTGCGGGAGCGCTCAGCGACACGGGGAATCACTGTGTTCGTCGTCGTCGAGATGGAAGCGGTTGGGGCCAGAGCATGGTGGTCAGAGGGCCGGAAGGGTAGCGGCGTACAGATGGAACCGTCGCGTTGAAAGTTGTTCGCCTGGGCACGCTGACGGCCCCACCTTGAGGTCAGCCGGGGGCACTACGTTAGCGGTACGTTAGCGCCGCCGCGTTGCCCCCGGCAAGCCGTGTTCGGCGCTTCCGTAACGGTCAGCGCGCGGCCGGCGCGCGACCAATCCGCGGCTTCGGCAGCTGCCCCTCGGCCCACATCGCCGCGATCCCGGCGCGCGGCAGTCCGAACGTGCCCTCGTAGACGAGGAACCGCGGCTCCCAGCGCGGGAAGAACTTCGCGTTGAAGCGATACAGGCTCTCGATCTGGAAGAACGGGTTGCCGAGCGCGATCAGCTTGCCGAGCAGGCGCTCGAGCCGCTTCTCGGGGCTGTGCATCCACTTCGCGAACGCCGCGAAGTTGAGCGACAGCTCCTCGAGCCCGCGCTCCCGCAGCAGCTCGATCGCCCGCACCACGAGGAACTCGGTGAGCCCGTTGGGCGTCGCCGGATCGCGGCGCATGAACGACAGCGACACCGCGGACCGGCCGTAGCAGGGAACGAAGTGCAGGACGCCGCGGATCGCGCCGGACTCGTCGCGCGCGAGCACCACGAGCGTCTCGTGATCGTGCTCGCCCTGGAGCGAGTCCATCGCCATCGAGAAGCCGCGCTCGGGCGCGCCCTGGCGACCGCGCTCGACCACCGTCCTCGACCTGCTCGAGCGTGTCGTCGGTCGAGCGCCCGCAGCTCGCGGAGCTCCGCCGCGTATCCCGCCTTGCTGAGACGCGTGACCGACTGGCGCACCTTGCGGATCGGGCGTCCCTCGAGCGAGAAGCGACCGAGATCGACGACCGCCTCGTCGCCGAGGTAGATCGTCTGCAGCCCGAGCTCCTCGTACAGCGGGCACAGCCCCTCGCTCGCCCCGAGCGCGCCGAGCTTGAGCCCGCGATCGTCGGCGAACGCGCGCACGTCGTTCGAGCAGGTCCGGGAAGGCTTCCTCCGGCCCGACCGGATCGCCCGACAGCAGCAGCACGCCGTTCTCGATCCGCGTAGCCGACGAACGCCCGCCGGTCCTCGCTGAACAGGTAGTGCTTGTCGGCGCGCAGCTTGAAGAACGCGAGCGTGTCCGCGCCGTGCTCGCGGACCAGGTCGGACGCCACCTGGCGCGCGGCCGGGCGTCGGAAGCGCCCGCGGCGCGGCGAGCGGCCGGAAGATCACGTACGCGATGAGCAGCAGGCGTCCCGAACTCGAGCAGGTGCACGCCGATCGGGATGTGGTGGTGATAGTGGATCGGGCCCTGGTGCCAGCGCAGGAGGTCGAACGTCTCGGCGGCGACCGAGCGCCACGACGGATGGCCCTGCGTCGCCCAGGTTGCGACGGCCGCGGCGGCAACGCCGACCAACCCGAGGAGCGGGACGCGCCAGATCGCCGAGCGCAGCGTGATCGGGTCGTGGCGGACGCGGAACTCGTGTCGGCTCGCGATCAGCACGCGCCGCGACACCCCACGTCAGGATCGTCTCCTCGAAGTCGAGGCCCTTGAGCAGGTCGAAAAGTCCGAGCGCGATCATCAGCACGACCGCGCTCTCGAGCGCCCGCCGCCGGCGCTTCGCCAGGTACGGCGCCACCAGCAGCAGCGCGACGCCCGCCGGCAGCGCCAGCGCGTGGAACAGCCGGATCGCCTCGACCGGCTCGAACTCGAGCAGCAGATGGCCGCGCCACCGGATGTTCGGCGACAGCGTCGAGATGATGTTGACGACGCCGACGAACGCCGCCGCGACCGCCGCGAACGCAGGCACGCGCTTCGTGAACGCTTGTATCGGAAAGATCATTTAGGTACGGGCCGTCGCCGCAGACCGGCCTCCCGCGGGGAATTACCGCGCCGGTAGCCGTTGGTTACGTCAGCGGCGGCGGCGATCCTGCCGCCACCCGTCCTATCGAACGCGCCGAGCCGGCCAGTGCTTCCGCTGGGGCGAAGCCCGCCGTCTCCTTGGGCGTCCGCCCCTGGGCGTCCGCCGCGGGAGCGCGAGCGTCGTCGCCAACGCCCGAGGGGCAGTACCGCGACGGTCTCGATTACCGCGGTCAGGCCGGGTGGCCGGCCGACAGAACCGCCATCGCGCGGCGGTCGACGCCGGCGCGCCGCTCGCGTCGCGCTCAATCCCCGGGGAGCTCGGAAAGGCGCTTGTGGACCCGCCGCCGCTTAGCGACGAGCTCCTCCTCGAGCTGGCCGAGCGCCTGCCGGCGCCCGCGCACGAGCTCGAGCTGAGTGCCGATGTGCACGAGCGCCTGCTCGAGAAGGCCTCTGATCTTGGATGGTTCCTCGGCGTGCTCGAGCTCGCGTCTCAGCGCCGCGCGGGCCGTCTCGGCGTCGAGCAGCACCCCGAGCTGATCGAGCGACAGCCCGAGCAGGTCGCGCAGCCGGATGATCTCGCGCACGCGCTCGACGTCGGCCTCGCTGTAGACGCGATGCTGGCCCTGGGTCCGGTCGTTGGCACCGGGCAGGAGACCGATCTCCTCGTAGTAGCGAATCGTCCGCGGCGTCGTGCCCGTGAGCTCGGCGACCTCGCCGATCCGCAGCGGCTTGCTCGCGGTCGTCGTCACGCCGCCACCCCCGTTCGGGGTGCCACCGACGCGGTGGCGTCTGCCACGTCGAGGCCCTGCTGGACCTTCACGTGCGCGGGCCGCGCCGCCGAGATCACCGCGCCGAGGAGCGAGATCCCCGCGAGACACCACAGCGCCGTGTGCATGTTGGACATGAACGGGACGAGCTGGGCGTTCGTGATGTGGTTGGCCAGGCCGGAGAACACCGCGAACAGGACGTTCTTCGGCACCGACGAGGTCACGACCGCGAGCACGAACGCGATCGAGATCACCGCGCCGGTGTTCTGTACGAGCACGCGGGCGCCGGCGGCGATGCCGCGGCGGTGCGGCGGCACCGTGCCCATCATCGCCGCGGTGTTGGGAGAGTTGAACATCCCCGACCCGATCCCGACGATGAACATGTAGGCGCCGCGGCGCGAGGTAGGCGCTGTCGCGCTGCAGCGTGGTCATCAACGCGAGCCCGAGCGGCCTGCACGAGCATCCCGGCCACAGCCATCCCGCGCGAGCCGCGCCGGTCGGCCCAGATCCCCGCCAGCGGCGAGGCGATCAGCATCCCGAGCGCCAGCGGCGCGAGCTTGACCCCGGCGAGGATCGGCGAGTCGCCCTGGACGCCCTGGAAGTAGAAGACGAACACGAACATCAGCGCGAATCGCGCCAGGCCGTTCGTGAACGCGGCCAGCGATGCCGCCGCGAACAGGCGGTTCTTGAAGATCGAGAGGTCGAGCATCGGCGACTTGGCGCGGCTCTCGATCAGCACGAACCCGGGCAGGAACACCGCCGCGGCGATCAGGCTCGCGATCACCGACGAGTTGTTCCAGCCGGATATCCCGCCCTTGGAGATGCCGTAGACGAGCCCGGTCAGGCCGATCAGGAACGTGATCGTGCCGAGCGCGTCGAACGATCTGTCCTCCGAGCGGCCGGTGATCTCGTGCAGGATCAGCCACGCCCACGCGCTGCCGCGCGAGTGCGAACGGGACGTTGAACCAGAACACCCAGTGCCACGAGATCAGCACCAGCGCGCCACCGAGCACCGGACCGATCACCAGCCCGACCGCGGCCACCATCGTGTTCGTGCCCATCGCCAGCCCGAGCTGCTCGCGCGGGAAGGCGTCGGTGACGATCGCGGCTGAGTTGGCGAACAGGAACGAGCCGGCGATGCCCTGGAGGATCCGCCACAGGATCAGCTGGGTGCCGTTCGCCGCGAAGCCGGCGCCGAGCGACGCCACCGCGAACAGCAGGAAGCCGCCGATATAGGCCTGCTTTCGCCCGAACTGGTCCGACAGCCGGCCCGCGCTCAGCACGAGCACGGTCGAGGCGATCATGTACACGAGGATCACCCACACCAGCTCGAGCAGGCTCGTGTGCAGACTCCGCTCGAGGTCGGGCAGCGCGATGATCAGCGTGCCCGAGTTGATCGTCGCCAGCAGCATCCCGAGGCTCGTGCACGACAGCGCCCACCACTTGTACGAGTCGTGACCCGCGTGGACGCCGATGCGACGGGCTCGAGTTGCTTGGACTGCCGACATGATCCTCCGGAGGCTCTGAATCTGATTCTTACGTTAACGTAAGATAGCAGTTGGGGGGAGCGCGTCAAAAATTTGGCAACGCCCCTGTTCCAAATCACGCGCGATTGGGGTCCGGGCGTTCTCCAGGGTCCGATACTGGCGATGTGAGGCCCAAATCACCTGCACAGCGCGACATTCCTAGATCGGACGGGAAGCTGTGTCGGATTGCGCACGATAATCACGCGCAACTCGGCACGGCGGGACCGAGAGAGCGCGGGTGACGAGCTATGCATCCTGTGGAGCGGGCGATCGCAAAGATCGCCGGCCGCCAGGACAACGTGATCGACCGCGACCAGCTGCTCGCGGCCGGCCTGAACCGCGGAGCGATCGCGTACCGGGTGCGCGCGGGGCGGATGCAAAGGTGGCACCGGGGCGTGTACATCCTCGGTCCGGCACCGCCCACGCCAATGGCCCAGGCACGGGCAGCGGCGCTCGCCAGTGGCGCCGACGCCGTGGTCAGCCATCGCTCAGCCGCCTGTCTTTTCGGCCTTCTGCCCGACCTCGCCGGCGATGTCAGACGTCACGGTGGCGGGGCGAAATCCGGGCGGCCACCCCGGGATCAGACTCCATCGTGTCGCAGAGCTCCCGCCGCAAGACGTCACCGTCATGAACGGCCTCCGGATCACGACGATCGCCCGCACCATCTGCGACCTTGCCGCCACGGAGTCCGCGCGAGATACGGAGCGCGCCTTCCAGGAGGGCCTTTACAGGCGTCGTGGTGACCCCACGCGCGCTCGACGACCGTCCTCGCGCGCGAGCCGACGCGCAAGGGCGCCACCGTGATCCGCGCCCTGATCGAAGACCCGCGCCTCACCCGCTCCGAACGCGAACGCCTGCTGCTCAGACTGATCGAGGTGGCGCAGCTCCCGAAGCCGCTGACGAACGTCCCCCTCCACGGCTACAGGGTCGACGTGTTCTGGCCGGCGCAAGGCCTCGTGCTCGAGTTCGACGGCTGGGGCGCCCACGGCCACCGGCTCGCGTTCGAGAGCGACCGCAAGCGCGACCAGATCCTGCTCGCAGCAGGCATACGCGTGATCCGCATCACCGACCGTCAGCTGAAGCACGAGCCGATCGCGGTCGTGGCACGAATCGCACAAGCACTCCAATAACCACACAGTCCTGCTCCCCTGCCATGCTTTCGCGAACGGCATGGCTTACTGGGACGCTCTGTTCGCATTCCTGGTGGCGATGACGGTCGCCACCCTGCTGACCCCGCTGGCCGCCAGGCTGGCGCGGCGGGTCGGCGCCGTCGTGATGCCGAGCGAGCGGGGCCTGGCCGAACGCGCCACGCCGGCGCTGGGCGGCCTGGCGATCCTTGCCGGCGTGCTGGTCGCGTCGGCTATCTGGCTCCCGTCGACGATCCAGCTGCGGCACACGCTCGGGACCGCGCCCGGGTCGGGCGGGACCGTTCACACCTGGACGATCCTTGCCGGCGCCTGCCTGATCACGCTCGTCGGCGCGATCGACGACTGGCGTCCGCTCAAGCCGCAATGGAAGCTGCTCGGACAGATCGCGGCGGCGCTGATCGCGGTCGAGGGCGGCGTGGTCGTGACCGACGTCACGCTGCCGTTCATCGGCACGCTCCAGCTGCCGAACACCGGCGGCGTGCTGACCGTGATCTGGCTCGTCGGCCTGATGAACGTCGTGAACCTGTCGGACGGCGTCGACGGCTTGGCCGCCGGACTGTGCACGATCGACGGTGTCGCGTTCGCGATCATCGCGTTCGACCTGCACATCGGCGGCGCCGGCGTGCTGGCCGCGCTGACCGCCGGCGCGTCGCTCGGCTTCCTGTTTCACAACTTCTACCCGGCGTCGGTGTTCATGGGCGACTCCGGCGCGAACCTGCTCGGCTACCTGCTCGGCGTGATCGCGGTCGTCGGCTCGGTGAAGACCGGCGCGGTGGTCGCCCTGGTCGTGCCGCTGATCGTGCTCGCCGTGCCGTTCCTCGACACCGGTTTCGTCGTCGCCAAGCGCCTCAAGTACAAGCGAAAGCCGTGGTCGGCGGACGCCAATCACTTCCACCACCGGATGGCCCGGATGGGGTTCAGCCAGCGCCGGACGGTCGCGTACCTGTACGGCTGGACGATCATGCTGGCCGGCGTCGCGCTGGCGCTCCGGTTCGTCCCCTACTCGAACCACCGCGGGACCTACCACCTCGGGTGGGTGCTCGTGATGGTGGCGATCGGGCTGATCGCGATCGCCGCCAGCATCTACCTGATCTACGTGCTCGAGATCCTCAAGTTCAAGAGCCGCCGCTCCCGAGAGCTGCAGGACGGAGGACCCGGACACCAGCGAGCACGAGATCGACGAGAAAGTGCAGCGCGAGGTGGAGACCGGAGAGTTCGAGCGGGTGGGTTAGTGGCGGGCGCTTCTGGCGACAGCCACACCGGGCACGACTCACGGCCAAGCGGTCTCACCCGAACCGAGCTCGCGACGCTCGCGGTGATCGCGCTGGTCACCGTACTGGCTGGTGTGGCGCGGTACGCCCAGCGGCGTCTCGCGGGTGGTCGCCTTCGTGCTCGCCACGCTGGCCCTCGCCGGCGATGGCCTGGATCGTCTCGATGGCGACCGAGCAGGTCGGCGAGCGGCTCGGGCCTTCTGCCACCGGCCTGATGCAGTCGACGGTCGGCAACCTCCCGGAGTTCTTCGTCGTGGTCTTCGCCCTTCAGGCCGGCCAGACGGTCGTCGCCGAGACCGCCATCCTGGGCTCGATCCTCGTCAACGCACTGCTCGTTCTCGGGCTGGTGATCATCGCCGGCTCGCGACGTGAGCGCGACGGCGTCATGCGCTTCAGCCCGAGGCTGCCCAACGACACCGCCACGTTGCTGCTGGTGGCGTCATTCATCATCGTCCTGATCGGCCTCACGTCACTCGCGCGGGCGACGCGGCCAGTCACCACGCGAAGACGATCTCGATCGTCGGCGCGGTGGCGATCCTCGTCGTGTACGCCACCTGGCTCCGCCAGTACCTGACCTCGCCATCCACTCCGCCGCTGCAGGCGAAAGGGCCGCCGCGGCTCACCGCTGGCCACGAGCATCGGCCTGCTCGTGGTTGCCGGCATTGCGTCGGCTTTCGTCTCGGACTGGTTCGTCAACGCGCTCGCAGCCGACGATCGAAACGCTCCACATCTCCCAGGCGTTCGCGGGACTGGTGATCGTGGCGATCGCCGGCAACGCGGTCGAGAACGTCGCCGGGATCGTGCTCGCCGCACAAGGGCCAGTCAGACCTCGCGATCTCCGTGGTCAAGAACTCGGTGGCGCAGATCGCCGCCTTCCTGTACCCGCTGCTCGTGCTCGTGTCGCTGCTGACGAAGACCAGCCTCACGTTCTCGCTGGCGCCCGTGTACGTGGGCGCCCTGATCGGGACCGCGGTGATCGTGTGGCAGATCACCGGCGACGGCGAGGCGACGGTGTTCGAAGGGACGGCGCTCGTCGCGACGTTCGTGATCCTCGCGACCGTCGCGGCCTTCGAGTAGGCGCTTCGGCTGATCGCCCGCCCCGCAGCCCGGCGCGCTTCCGACCGTTGCCGCGCGACGACCGGATCGGGCGCGAGGGCTGCGGGCCCGGCGTCTCGGCCTCGCTTACAGCTGCGTCGCGAGCCGTGCGCTCCGGTCCGGACGGGCCCGCACGGCCCCACGGATGCCGCGAAGCGGCCCAGCTTCAGGCGATCGCGGCGGCGCCGACCCGCGTGTAGAGCGGATAACGGTCGGCGATCGACGCCGCCCGCTCGGCGAGCTCGGCCTGGCGCGACTCGAAGCCGTCGCTGCCGAGCGTCTCGGCGATGATCGACCCGACCTCGACGAAGTCCTCGGCCTGAAGCCCGCGCGTTGCCAGCGCCGGCGTGCCGATCCGCAGCCCGCTCGAGACCGCCGGCGGCCTCGGGTCGAACGGCACCGCGTTCCGGTTCACGGTGATCCCGACCGAAGCGAGCCGATCCTCGGCCTGCTTCCCGTCCAGCTCGGACTCACGCAGATCGCACAGCACCAGATGCACGTCGGTCCCGCCGGTCAGCACGCTTACGCCGCCGCCGGCGCCGAGCAGCTCATCGGCGACCGCCTGCGCGCCCGCCACCGTGCGCTCCTGGCGCTCGCGGAAGGCCTCGCTCGCGGCGATCTTCAGCGCGACCGCCTTGCCCGCGATGATGTGCTCCAATGGGCCGCCCTGCTGCCCCGGGAACACCGCCGAGTCAATCCGCTTCGCGAACTCCTCGGTGCACAGGATCATCCCGCCGCGGCCGCCGCCGATCGTCTTGTGAATCGTGGTCGTGACGACGTCGGCGTACGGCACCGGGCTCGGGTGAAGCCCGGCCGCGACCAGGCCCGCGAAATGCGCCATGTCCACCACGAGGTGCGCGTCGACCTCGTCGGCGATCGCCCGGAACCGCTCGAAATCCAGGAATCGCGGATAGGCCGACCAGCCCGCGAGGATCAGCTTGGGGTTGCGCTCGTGCGCGATCCGCTGGACCTCGTCCATGTCGATTCGGCCGGTCTCGCGATCGACGTGGTACGGGGCGATGTCGTACAACCGCCCGGACACGTTGATCCGCATTCCGTGGGTGAGGTGGCCGCCGTGCGAGAGCTCGAGTCCCATCACCGTGTCGCCCGGATTCAGCAGCGCGTGGTACACGGCGATGTTCGCCTGCGCGCCTGAATGGGGCTGGACGTTCGCGTGCTCGGCGCCGAACAGCTCGACCGCGCGCTTGATCGCGAGCCGCTCGGCGACGTCGACGTACTCGCAGCCACCGTAGTAGCGCTTGCCGGGATAACCCTCGGCGTACTTGTTCGTGAGCACCGAGCCCTGGCACTCGAGCACGGCCATCGGCACGAAGTTCTCCGAGGCGATCATCTCGAGCGTGCGCTGCTGGCGCTCCAGCTCCAGCGCGAGCACGTCGGCGATCTCCGGATCGACCTCGGACAGCGGCCGGTTGAAGAAATCGGCTGGCAGATCGGCGGCGCTCACTGGAGCTACGAGCCTAGCAACGGAATCCGACGTCGTTGTTGCCGGCGCCGACTCAGATTCGGTGCGCCGCGACGACGGCCAGATCACCCTGCTCCCACGCCACCCGGGGCGCCAAGCCCGCCTCGTCCATCCAGCGCAACTGGTCGGCGAGCGGGCTCGGTCGGTCGTACCCGGGCGTCAGCGGCGTCGTCGCGAGAGCCGGGTCGACCGGGACGACCACGTCGCCCATCACGAACACCCCGCCCGGAGCCAGCACGTCGCGCACGCGCGCGAACAGATCCGCCTTCGCCGCGCCGTAGAGATGGTGCACGCACAGCGCGGTCGCGACCACGTCGAACGGACCCTCGGGCAGCGGATCCTCGATCCGCCCCGCGAGCAACGACACGCGCGCGGCCGGCAACGCGATCGCGCGCCATCGCGAGCATCTGCTCGTTCTCGTCGATCCCGACGAGCGTCGCGTCGGGGTGGCGCGCGAGCAGGCGCCGGGCCGTCTCGCCGGTGCCGGTCCCGAGGTCGAGGATCCGGCGCGCGCCGGTTCCGCTCGCGCCGGCCAGCTCGTCCTGGAGCGCGTCGTAGGAAGGCAGGTCCGCGCGGATCGCGTCCGCATACGACCCAGCGTCGAAGTGGTACTGCCAGTGGAGCGCCTCGGTCAGCTCGCGCTCGCCGACGGCGCCGGCCCGCACGACCTCCCACTCGCCGTCCACCTCGTAGCGGCGAAGGTCGACGACGGTCGACGGCGTGCCGGGCAGCTCGCCTCCGTCGATCATCAAATCGACCGCGGCCCGGAGCAGGGTCGGGACCTCGTCGAGTGACCGCGGATCAGGCCCGCCGGCTCGATTCGCGCTCGACTGCAGGACGGGCCGGCGAACCTCGCGCAAAGCAGGAACGACCGGCACCCGGATCCCCAACGTACCCACGTCACCCCCACACGCCAAGGCGAAACGGCCGGCCGGGTTCGGCACCAGCACGGTCACCGCACCGGGCAGCAACCGCGCCATCGCCCCGCGCGTCCGCTCCCCGATCTCGGTCAACGCGTCGAACGCCCGGTCGAGATCGAAGAACATCACCGCCGAGGGCTTGTCGAGGCTGCGCCGCTTCAGCAGGTACAAGCGCTCGACCGCGAACCGGTCGCTCGGGTCGCACGCGAGGCCGTATACGGTGTCGGCCGGGAACAGCGCCACCCCGCCGATCCGGATGCAGCGCTCGAACGCCTCCGCGTCGCTCACTGGCGCGCGACGACGACCCGCTCGTGGCCGGCGAGGTCGCGCAGGATCCGGACCGACGGATAGCCAGCCCGGAGCATGATGCCGGCGACCGCTTCGGCCAGCCCGACCTCGAACGCGATGACCGGAACGCGGGCGTCCGCCGCCGTCACGACCAGCCGCCGGATCAGGTCCAGACCGTCCGGACCCCCGAACAGCGCCACCTCCGGCTCGTACAGCTCGATCTCGGGCGGCAGCGCGGACCCCTCGGCCACGTACGGAAGGTTCGCGAGCACGGCGTCGAACGGTCCGGGCACGCCGTCGAGCAGGTCGGCGCACACGAACTCCACGTCCAGGCCGAGCCGCGAGCCGTTCGCCCGCGCGACCTCCAGCGCGTCGACGCTGACGTCGATGCCCACCACCGACAGGTCGCGCCGCTCGTCCTTCAGCGCGAGCGCGACCGCTCCGCTGCCGGTCCCGACGTCCGCGACGCGTCCGCCACGCGCGACCGTCAGCCCGACCTCGACGAGCAACTCGGTCTCCGGCCGCGGGATCAACACCCGGCGGTCGACCGAAAGATCGATTCGACGAAACGCCTTGTGCCCGAGGATGTACGCGACCGGCTCACGGGCCTCGCGCCGCGCCACCAGCGCGGCGAACCGCTCCAAGACATCCTCCGGCAACGAAACGCCGGCGTCGATCACGAGCCGCTCGCGACCCACCCCCAACACCGAAGCGAGCAGCAGCTCCGCGTCGAGCCGCGGCGTGTCGCAACCGGCGGCCGAGAGCGCTGCCGACGCTTCCGACAGCACCCGCGAGACCGAGCCCCCGGCCCCGATCACGGCCTCACGCAACGGCCTTCTCCTCCAACCGCCGGCGCTTCTCGTCGTCCTGCAGCGCGGCGGTCAGCTCGTCGAGCTCCCCCATCAGGATCGCGTCGAGGTTGTGGACGAGCAGGTTGATCCGGTGGTCCTTGACTCTGCGCTCGCCGTAGTTGTATGTGCGGATCTTCTCGGCCCGCTCGCCGGTGCCGACCTGCGCCGCGCGCGAGGCCGCGACCTCCGCCCGCTGCTCGGCCAGCGCGCGCTCGTACAGCCGGGCGCGCAGCACGCGCATCGCGCGCTCGCGGTTCTGAAGCTGTGACTTCTCGTCCTGCATCGAGACCACGATCCCGGACGGCTTGTGGGTGATCCGAACAGCGGAGTCGGTCGTGTTGACCGACTGACCACCCGGTCCGGAGCTGCGATACACGTCGATCTGGAGATCGCCCGGGTCGATCTCGACCTCGACCTCCTCGGCCTCGGGGAGCACCGCGACGGTCGCCGTCGAGGTATGGATCCGGCCCTGGGACTCGGTCTCGGGGACCCTCTGGACCCGGTGCGTGCCGCCCTCGAACTTGAACACCGAGTACGCGCCGTCGGGTGGGCGGGCCTTGATCCCGAACGTGTACGTGCCGTCGCCGATCGACAGCGGCTCGGTCTGGAAGCCGAGCCGCTCCGCGTAGCGAGTGAGCATCCGGTACAGGTCTCCGGCCCACAGCCCTGCCTCGTCGCCACCGGCGCCCGGCCGGATCTCGACGATCACGTTCTTGTCGTCGTTCGGATCCCGTTCGACCATCACGAGGCGGATCTCGTCCTCGAGCTCCGTCAGCCGCTCGCGCGAGGACTCGAGCAGCGCCCGCAGCTCGGGGTCCTCGCCGTCCTCGGCAAGCAGCTCCCGGGCGCCCTCGGCGTCGTCCGCAGCCCGCCGGTACTCGGTAGCGAGGCGAGCGGCCGGCTCGAGCTCGCGGTAGGCGCGGCTGGCGGCCGTGAACCGGTCGCGGTCGCTGATCACCGCTGGGTCGGCAGCTCCTCCTGCGAGCTCACCGAACCGCGTCTCGATCTGTGAGACGAGTTCATCGATCATCCCAACCGAGTGTAGGCCCGCAACTTCGTTATTGACGGCTCCGACATCGTGTGCGCCGACGATCACGCCGCTCAAGCGGCGGTCCGCGGTCACGCCGGCGGAAGCTACGCCACTACTTCAAGCCCGACTAGATCCTCGGGCGTGACGTGCGTCCCGGCCTGAAGATCGAGCACCGCCTGCAGAGACGCGATCGACACCGCGAGCTGGTCGAGGTCGGGCTCGGCCGTGGTCAGCCGCTGGAGCTGCATACCCGGGTACATGACCGCCCGGACCCACGCGCGCCGGCGGTTCCGGCCCGCCCACTTGATCACCTCGAATGACAGCCCTGCGATCAGCGGCACGCCGACGATTCGCGTGAGCACGAGGATCCACCAGGCCGGCAGGCCTATGGGAGCGAACACGAAGATCGCCATGATCATCACGATCAGCAGGAAGCTCGTGCCGCACCGCGGGTGGAACCGCGAGTACAGCTGCGCGCGCGCCGGCGTCAGCTCGTCGGAGGCCTCGTAGCAGGAGATCACCTTGTGCTCGGCGCCGTGGTACTGGAAGACGCGTTTGAGGTCGCGGACCCTCGATAGCAGGAACAGGTAGCCGAGGAAGATCGATGTCCTCACCACGCCCTCGACCGCCCAGAACGCCACCGAGGAGCCGAGCTGGTGCTTGACGAGGCTGGTGAGCCCGACCGGGACGACGAAGAACAACCCGATCGCGAACACCGCCGCCACCGCCACCGTCCCGATCCACGCGCCGCTCGAGATCTCTTGATCCTCGTCGGGAAGCTGCGCGTTGGCGGAGATCCCGAGCGCACGGATGCCGATTGCGAGGGACTCGACGAGCGCGACCACACCGCGGATCACCGGCCAGCGGTAGATCCGCCGGCGCTTGATCCACGACTCGAGCGGGAACGTCGGTCACGTCGATTTCGCCGAGCTCGCGTTCCTCCTCCGGGGGCTTGCGGACGGCCACCGCCCACGCGTTGACGCCCCGCATCATCACGCCCTCGAGCACGGCCTGGCCGCCCACGGGGGCATCGCGCGAAGCGGTGAGGCGCCCCTCCTGCACCGCCGCGCTCATCAGCCTCGAGTTACGAGCCCGCGGTGGTTGTGCGAGCGGCACGACGGCCCTTGGCCACCCGCCGCTGGAAGCGCTCAACCCGGCCGCCCGTGTCGACCAGCTTCTGCCTGCCCGTATAGAACGGGTGGCAGGCGGAGCAGATCTCGACGTGGATCTCGGGCTTGGTTGAACGGGTCATGAACTCGTTCCCGCACGTGCAGCGCACGTGCGCATCTACATACTCTGGATGTACGCCGTTTTTCATAGTTACATCGAGTTTAGCGGCCGGCCTGCGGCGCGGCCGCCGCTCTGGTATCGGCAAGTCCCGAGCGACCCGTTAGCCAGACGACGCCGCCGGGCAGGTCATCGTCAGCGCGTTGTTCGCGAAGTCGTATTCGTCGATGCTCTGCGTCGGATCGACCGTCACGGTCAGCGTGTCCCCGGCGGTGCACGCCGGCGCGACGAACCGCTGGCGCGTCGTCGACTTGGCGCCGACCCAGGCCACCGTGCCCGGCAGCCGGGCGGCGGCGCCATCGGTGAAGTCGACCTCGACCGGCCCGGCTCCGGTCAGGCCGCGGTTGGCGATCACCGCGGTGTAGGCGGTCTTACCCGCGGACGGACCGGACGTGATCGCGCTCAGCGACAGCGACTTCACGAACAGGTCGGCGCGCAGCTCGGGCTGATAGCAGGTGGAGCTCAGGAGCGTGTCGGTGCTCAGCGTCTGCGCCTGCGACGCCGATCCACCGGAAGTTGACTCGGAACTTGTACGTGACCGGGCCCGATAGATCCACGACCGGATGGTTGACGATCCACACGTCCGCGGCGCGCTGCCCGAGCGTCGGGTCCGAAGGCGAGATCCAGCTGCCGAGACCATGCGCGTGTACGGCTGTGAACCGTGGGTGCGTCCTCGTCTGTCGCAGCAGATCGAACTTCATCTGCATCTTCGAGGTGCCGGTCACCGGCCGCATCACGGCCTGGACCGAGACCGCGCGCGCGGGTGGGTCGAGCGCCTTCTGACAGATGAACGACTTCAGCTGGTCGCGAGGCGGCGTCGGCGTGACGGCTGCCGCCGTTCCGGAGCCGAGCGCCAGCGCACACGCGGCCACCGCGCCGACCCCAATTGAGCGCTTCAACGTCATGCGCAAATATCAACAAATCGCGGCGCGAAAAGTCTCGCCGCGACGGGGATCAAGTCACCGTGTACAGCGGGCCGTCGCCGCCCTCGGGCGGCGTCAGCCGTCCGCCCTTGGCCGTGATCGCGCCGCATTGCACGCAGTTCGTGTAGTTCACGATCACGTCGACCCGGCCCGACTCGGGCGCGTCCTCGGGGATCTCGTACACGCCGGCCGGACACATCCACCGCCAAGTCTCGGCGATCTCACGCGGGACCGTCTTGCGGACGCGAATATGGTTGGGGGCATCGTCGCGGGTCGCGTTGCCCGGACACGTACACCGACGAGAGCTTGTCGAACGTGTACTTGCCGTCGGGCTTCGGATAGGACTTCTTCTTGTCCTCGATCGACATGCCCGCGTCCGCGTCGCGGTGGTTCGCCCACCGGCCGCCCGGGAACCGGCCCTTGCTGATCACCATCGCGTTCGTGATCGCGCCGCCGACGAAGAACCCGCGGCTGAACGGCTGCTTCATGTTGCGCGACACGTAGAGCTCCTTGCCGATCAGCGAGTCCTCGACCCGCCGGTCGTACTCGGACAGGTCGGTGCCGCCGGCCTTGAGCTGCGCGAAGATCGTCTCCGCGGCCATGATCCCCGAGTGGATCGCGTAGTGGATCCCCTTGAGGATCGGCACGTTGACCATTCCGGCGCTGTCGCCGCAGACCACCATCCCCGGCGCCGAGGGCTTCGGCATCGCCCAGTAGCCGCCCTCGGGGATCGCCTTCGCGCCCCAGGCGACGCGCTTGCCGCCCTCGAGGATCCCGCGCACGAGCTTCGAGGTCTTGAACAGCTGAAGGATGTCGTGGGGTGAGACGGTGGCGTCGGTGTAGTCGAGGCCGACGACGAAGCCGATCGACACCCGGTCCTCGCCCTGCGGGTAGATCCACGACCCGCCGAACTCGTGCCACTTGGCGCCGTACCGGAGCGGCCATCCGAGCGTGTGGATCACGCGGTCGAGCGGCTTCGGTACCTCCCACACCTCCTTGACCCCGAGCGCCCACACCTGCGGCTCGCGGCTCTCGGCCAGCTCTGAACTCCTTGATCGCGGCGCCGGTCAGGTGGCCCCACGTCCCCTCGGCGAGCACGGTGGCGCGCGCGGTCACGTCCGAGCCGGGCTCGAAGTTCGAGAGCTCCTGCCCTTCCTTGCCCCGGCCCTTGTCGCCGGAGCGGATCCCGCGCACGACCCCGTCGGTCACGAGCAGTTGGTCCGCGCTCGTCTCGGTGAGGATGTAGGCGCCGGCTTCCTCGGCGCGCGTGCGCCAGCCAGCGGGACAGCTCGGCGACGCTGACCATGTGGTTGCCGTGATTGCGGAACGGCGGCGGGCGTCGGCTTCAGCGGCAGCTTTCGGTCCGGACCGAGCATCCAGTACACGCTGTCCTTCGCGACCGTCCCGTGCGAGGGCCATTCGGACTCGGGGACGTCGGGGAACAGCGCCTTGAGGCCCGAGGGGCGCATCATCGCGCCGCTCAGGTTGTGCGCCCCGCACGCCTTGCCCTTTCTCGATCACCGCCACCGGCACCTCGCCGAGCTTCTCCATCAGCTCGGGCTCGTCCTCGAGCAGCTGGAGCAGCCGGTTCGCGCACGCGAGCCCGGCCGGGCCGCCGCCGACGATCACCACGCCGACGTCGATCCGGTCTTCCTCGGGGTCGAGGTCGCGCTTGACGAACTCGCCGACCGAGTCGACCGGGGGCGGGAACTGGCTCGGCGCGACGCCGCGACCGTTGGCAGGCGACACTCGCGCGATCAGCCTCTTCTTCGCCTTGATCGCCTCGGTCAGCTTGGGCAGGATCTTGTTGAGGTCGCCGACGATCCCGAGATCGGAGAACTCGAAGATCGGCGCGTTCGCGTCCTTGTTGATCGCGACGATGTTCTCCGAGGACTGCATCCCGACCTTGTGCTGGATCGCGCCGGAGATCCCGGCCGCGAGGTACAGCTTGGGCGCGACGGTCTTGCCCGTCTGGCCGATCTGCGCCGCGTACGGGTACCAGCCGGCGTCGACCACCGCGCGCGTCGCGGCGACCGCGCTGTTGCCGCCGAACGCCGCGGCGAGATCCTCGGCGAGCTTGAAGCCCTCGGCCTTGCCGAGTCCGCGACCGCCGGCGACGAGGATGTCCGCGCCCTCGATGTCGACGTCGGCGCCGCGCTGCTCGCCGCGCTCGACCATCTTCGCCTGCGTCGACCACGGCGAGTACTCGACGTCGACGTCGACCACCTCGGCCGAGCCGCCGTTCGACGACACGATCTCGAACGCGTTGATCCGCCCGATGATGATCCCGAGGTCGCCCCTGTACCTCGACACCGAGATCTGCGAGTCCTGGAGGATCGGCCGCTCGGCGACGAGCTTGCCGTCCTCGGCACGGACCGAGATGACCTCCATCGTGACGCCGGCGTGCTTGCGCGCGGCCAGGCCGGCGCCGATCTCGAACCCGAGCAGCCCGCCGCCGAACAGCGCGTACGACTGCCCGTGGTCGTCGATCACCTTCGCCATCACGTCGATCACCGGCTGGGCCAGGCCCTCCTCGCCCTTGGCGCGGAACACCTTGGTGGCGCCGTACGCGCCGAGCGACTGACACAGCTCGTCGGTCAGGTCGTCGCCGCCGACCACGACCGCGTGACACTCGCCGCCGATCTCCTTGGCGCGCGCCGAGCCCTCGGACACCGCCCCGAGCGAGTTCTTGTTGAACGCGCCCTCGTAGTGCAGAACGTATGTGAGAACGTCAGCCATCGCTAAATCAGCTTCCTTTCCTCGAGCCACGCCGACGATCTTCTCGACGGTCTCGTTGGTGTCCTCGTCCTCGATGATCTGCCCCGCGGGCTTGGCCTCCGGAGCGTGGAAGTCGCCGCACTGCACGCGTGAACCCTCGGCGCCGACCATCGACGCGTCGATCCCGACGTCGCCGGTGGCGACCTTCTCGAGCGGCTTCTTGCGCGCGCCCATGATCGCCTTCAGCGACGGGTACCGGGGCTCGTTGATCGCGTCCCCGACCGAGATCACCGCGGGGAGCTCCACCTGCACGGTGTCGTACCCGTACTCGGCCTGGCGCTCGCACCGGAGCGCGCCGTCCTCGACGTCCATCTTGATCACCTGGGTGAGCGACGGCATCTTCAGGTGGTCGGCGACGACGGCGCCGATCGTGTAGCACTCGCCGTCGTCCGACTGCTGCCCGAGCAGCACGAGGTCGGGCGACTCCTTCTCGAGCACCTTGGCCAGCGCGTAACCGGTCGCGGCGACGTCCGAGCCGGCGAGCGCGTCGTCGGTCAGCTGCACGGAGCGGTCCGCGCCGAGCGACACCGCCTTGTGCAGCGCGCGTACCGCGGATTCCGGCCCCATCGTCACGGCGACGATCTCCTCGACCTCGACGTTGCCGCCCTCGCGGACCTGCATCGCCGCTTCGATCGCGTGGGTGTCGTACGGGTTGAGGTTCTTCTCCCCCGAACGGTCCAGACGGCCCGTCGAGGGGTCGATGCGCTTCTCGACGGCGGCGTCCGGCACCTCTTTGACGAGGACGCAAATCTTCAAGTGGGGCCTCCTAAGGGTTCAGAGGTGTCGCATATTACCCGGTTGACTGACGAGTCAATCGGTTCGGGAAAGCGCGGGTCTCAGGCCCGGACGGCGCTGCGAATGAAGTCGACCGCATGCTGCGTCGAGGCGCCGGGCGTGAACACCTCCGCGACGCCAAGCTCCTTCAGCTCCTTGACGTCATCCGACGGGATCGTTCCCCCCAGCGTCACGATCACGTCGTCTGCGCCCTGCTCCCTGAGCAGCTCGAGCACCCGCGGCACGAGCGTCATGTGCGCGCCGGACAGGATCGACAGCCCGACCGCGTCGGCGTCCTCCTGGATCACCGTCTCGACGATCTGCTCGGGCGTCTGGTGCAGCCCGTGTAGATCACCTCCATGCCCGCGTCGCGGAGCGCCCGCGCGATGATCTTGGCGCCGCGATCGTGCCCGTCGAGACCGGGCTTGGCCACGACGACGCGGATCTTTTTCTCGGTGGCAGCGGCCATAACGGGCTCTGGAGTGTAAATCGTCCAGCCCGACGCGGGATCACGGAGGCGCCGCTACTGGTCCACTAGAAGACCGGCGCCTCGGTGTAGCTGCCGAACACCGTCTGCAGCGCGCTCACGATCTCGCCCTCGGTCGCGTCGACGCGGGCCGCCTCGAGCAGCAGCGGCATCAGGTTCTCGTCGGGGTCGCGGGCCGCCTCGACGAGCGCGTCGAGCACGCGCCCGACCGCGCCGCGCGTCGCGCCGCTCCCTGATCGCCTGGACCCGGCGGATCTGCTCGCCCTCGAGCGCGGGGTCGATCCGGAGGATCGGCGTGGCGAGGTCGTCGCCCTCGGTGTAGGCGTTGACGCCGACCACCCGGCGGTCGCCGGACTCGACCTCCTGCTGGTAGCGGAACGCGGCGTCAGCGATCTCGCGCTGCGGGAATCCGCGCTTGACCGCCTCGACCATCCCGCCGAGCCCGTCGATCTTGCGCGAAGTACTCGTACGCCTGCTCCTCCATCCGATCGGTCAGCGCCTCGACGAGGTAGGAGCCGCCGAGCGGGTCGATCGAGTTCGCCACGCCGGTCTCCTCGGCGATGATCTGCTGCGTGCGGAGCGCGACGCGCACGGCGTCCTCGGTCGGGAGCGCGAGCGCCTCATCGAATGAATTCGTATGCAGCGACTGCGTGCCCCCGAGGACGCCGGCGAGCGCCTCGATCGCGGTCCGCACGATGTTGTTGAGCGGCTGCTGCGCGGTCAGCGACACGCCGGCGGTCTGGGTGTGGAAGCGCATCCGCCACGACTCGGGCTTCTTGCGCCCCGAACGTGTCGCGCAGCTCGCTCGCCCAGATCCGCCGGGCCGCGCGGTACTTGGCGATCTCCTCGAAGAAGTCGATGTGCGCGTTGAAGAAGAACGACAGCCGCGGCGCGAAGTCGTCGACGTCGAGCCCGCGCGCGACCGCCTGCTCGACGTATGTCAGGCCGTCCTTCAAGCGTGAACGCGAGCTCCTGCGCGGCGGTCGACCCGGCCTCGCGGATGTGGTAGCCGGAGATCGAGATCGGGTGCCAGCGCGGCATGTGCGACGCGCACCACTCGATCATGTCGCCGACGAGCCGCATCGCCGGGATCGACCGGGAAGCACCACTCCTTCTGCGCGATGTACTCCTTGAGGATGTCGGTCTGGATCGTCCCGGACAGCGCCTCGGGCCCGATCCCCCTGCGCTCCGCCGCGACCACGTAGAAAGCCAGCATGATCGCCGCCGGCGCGTTGATCGTCATCGACACGCTCACCTGCTCGAGTGGGATGCCCGCGAACAGCGTCTCCATGTCGTCGAGCGAGTCGATCGCCACTCCCTCGCGCCCGACCTCGCCGAGCGAGCGCGGATGATCGGAGTCGAGGCCCATCAGCGACGGCATGTCGAACGCGGTCGACAGGCCGGTCTGCCCGTGGTCGAGCAGGTAGCGGAAGCGGGCGTTCGTCTCCGCCGCGGTGCCGAAGCCCGCGAACTGGCGCATCGTCCACAGCCGCCCGCGGTACATCGAGCCGTACACGCCGCGCGTGTACGGGAACTCGCCGGGGAACCCGATCGCCGCGTCCGGATCGCCGGGGAGATCCGCCTCGGTGTAGAGCGGCTTGATCGCCTCGCCCGAGATCGTCGAGAACGGGGCGTCGCGCTCCGGTGTGCGGCTGAACGTCTCTCGCTCCCAGCGCTCCTGCTCCGACAAACGCTCGCCGGTCGCCATGCCCGCCGAAGTCTAGTGTCGTGACACCAGGAGGTTGTCAGCGGAGCTTGGCGACCAGGCCGCGCCGGTTCCGGGCCGCGCGCGGCCAACGCCGCCGACCCGACGCCGCCGGCGACCGCGGCCCCGAGCAGCCCAGCGGCGGCCTTCAGCCGACGCCCGAGGCGGTCGAACCGGAGCACCTCCCAGCGCTCAGCGCGGGCGGCCGCCGGCCAGCTCCGAGTCGGGGTTGACCGCGACCGGGTGACCGACGAGCCGGAGCATCGGCAGGTCCGAGGCGGAGTCCGAGTAGGCGTACGAGTTCTCGAGGTCGAGCCCCTCGCGCTCGGCGAGCAGCTCGATCGCCCGCGCCTTCTCCTGGCCGTAGACGAACAGCCCCGTCGGCCGGCCCGTGTAGACGCCGTCGACGACCTCGGAGAACTGCGAGCCGACCGCGCCGTCGAACGCGAGCACGCCGGCCAGCATCTCGGGCGAGCTCCTGCGACGCCGCCGTCACGATGTACACGCGGCGCCCGTCGTCCTGGTGCTCGTAGGCGAGCTCGAGCACCTGCGGGTAGATCCGTGGCAGCACCCCGGCGAGCACGTCGGCCCCGAGCCGCTCCATGTCGCGGACCCGAGTCCCCGCGAGCGACTGCGAGATCCGGTTGCGTAACTCGTGTGACGAGTCGTCGCTGGCGCCCGCGCAGCCGGAACATCAGGTTGGCCCAGCCGTCGGCGACCAGCTGGCGCCGGCTCAGCAGTCCCGCCTCGATATGCGGCACGACCGAACTGGAAGGCCGAAGAGCCCTCCATCAGCGTGCGGTCGAGGTCGAAGAATGCAGCCGGCGAACGCTCAGCCGCCATTGACCTCGATGATCACGGCGTCGCCCTGGCCGCCGCCCGAGCAGATCGCGGCGCAGCCGAGCCCGCCGCCGCGGCGGCGCAGCTCGAGCACGAGCGAGCCGAGGATGCGCGCGCCCGAGGCGCCGATCGGGTGGCCGAGCGCGACCGCGCCACCGTTGACGTTGACCTTGTCCTCGTCGATGCCGAGCATCCGGATCGAGTTGAGCGTGACCGACGCGAACGCCTCGTTGATCTCCCACAGGTCGATGTCGTCGACCTTCAGCCCGGCCTTCTCGAGCGCGAGCTTCGCCGCGTTCGCCGGGCGTGCGGGCCAGGTACGCGAAGTCGTCGGCGACCTGCGCGTGCGCGACGATCGTGCCGAGCGCCGTCTTGCCGTTGGCCTTGGCCCACTCGTCGCTGGCGACGACCAGCGCGCCGGCGCCGTCGTTGACGCCCGGCGAGTTGCCGGCCGTGTGCGAGCCGTCCTTCATGAAGATCGGCGGCAGCTTCGCGAGCGTCTCGAGGCTCGCGTCGCGGCGCGGCGCCTCGTCGATCTCGACCACCGTGTCGCCTTTCTTGCCCTTGATCGTCACCGGCACGATCTCCTCCGGGCAGCCGCCCCTCGTCGGTCGCCTTGATCGCGAGCTGGTGGGAGCGCAGCGCCCACCGGTCGAGGTCCGGCCGGGTGAGCTCGAGCTCGGCGGCGACCTCGCTCGCCTCCTGCGCCATGTGCTTGCCGGAGAACGGGTTCGTCAGCCCGTCGTTGATCATCGCGTCGATCGCCTTGCCGTCGCCCATGCGGAAGCCGAACCGCGCCTCCTTGAGCAGGTAGGGAGCCTTCGACATCGACTCCATGCCGCCGGCGAGCCCGACCTCGAGGTCGCCGACCCGGATCGCGTTGTCGAGCAGGCAGGCCGAGCGAATCCCCGAGGCGCACACCTTGTTGATCGTCTCCGAGGACACCTCCTTGGGGATCCCGCCCTTGATCTGCGCCTGGCGCGAGGGAATCTGGCCCTGGCCGGCCTGGAGCACCTGGCCCATCACCACGTGCTGGATCTGGTCGGGCGCGACGTCGGCGCGCTCGAGCGCCGCCGTGATCGCGGTGCCGCCGAGCTCGGTCGCGTCGACGGTGGACAGGCCGCCGCCGAGCTTGCCGATCGGCGTGCGCGCGGCCGAGAGGATCACGGTCTTGGGCATGTTGGCTCTCTCTCCGAGGGGGTTGAGGCGTTACGGGCGGTACGCATTCATCCTAGAGGCACTGGTATCTTCGGCCCGTGCAACGTCGAGGCGACGACTGACGGTCCGCTCGACACCGGCGCGGACACGATCGTCGTGGGGGTGTTCGAGGGCGAGGACGTCGCCCACGATCTGCCCGGAGGCGAGCTTCAGCGCCGCTGCTCGCCTCCGGCGAGGCGCAGCGCGAAGTTCAAGCGCCTGGCGGTCGACGCACGCCGACGGCACTCGCGTGATCCTCGTCGGCCTCGGCGACCGCGACAAGTTCGACGGCGAGCGGGCGCGGGAGGCCGCGGCGGTGGCGCACCGGCGCGCGCGGGAGATCGACGCGACCACGCTGTGCTGGGAGGTCCCGCACCACGTCGGCGACGACGTCGTCGAGGGGCTCGTGGAGGGGACGCTGCTGCACGCCTACCGCTTCGACCGCTACAAGCCGAACTCGAGTGCAGTCGCGCGAGCGCCAGGTTCAGACGCTGCTGGTCAGCGCGCATCACGACGTCTCCGGTCCGGTGCGCGTGGCGACGATCCTGGCCAACGCCCAGAACCGCGCCCGCGACCTCGGGAACACGCCGGCGCAACGACCTGCCGCCGGCGGCGCTGGCCGACTACGCCCAGGGACTGGCGGCGCGGCTCGGGATCCCGGCGCACCGTGCTCGACGAGGGCGCGATCCGCGAGGCCGGGATGGGCGCGTTCGCGGCGGTCGCCCAGGGCTCGGACCAGCCAGCCCGGCTGATCCGGCTCGAGTACGACGGCCCGGCGACGCCGACGTGCCCGCTGGTCGGGCTGGTCGGCAAGGCGGTGACGTTCGACTCGGGCGGGATCTCGCTCAAGCCCGCGGGGACGATGCACGAGATGAAGTTCGACATGTGCGGCGGCGCCGCGGTGATCGAGGCGATCGCGCGCGCTGGCCGAGTTGCGCGCTCCCGTGCGCGTGCTCGCGGCTGATCGGCGCCACCGAGAACCTGCCGAGCGGCCACGCGGTCAAGCCGGGCGACATCGTCCGCGCGCTCGACGGCACGACGATCGAGGTCAACAACACCGACGCCGAGGGCCGGCTCGTGCTCGCCGACTGCATCACCTACGCCCGGCGCGAGGGCGCGGAGCGGCTGGTCGACGTCGCGACGCTCACCGGCGGGATCGTGGTCGCGCTCGGCTCGACGTACGCCGGGCTGATGAGCAACGACGACGACTGGGCGGCGCGGCTCGCGCAGTCGGCGGACCGCACCGGCGAGCTCGTGTGGCGGATGCCGCTGCACCACGACTACGACGAGATGATCAAGGGCCGCTACGGCGAGATCGTCAACTCGACGACCAAGCGTGAGGCGACCGCGCTGACCGCCGGCGAGTTCCTTCATCACTTCGCCGGCGACGTGCCGTGGGCGCACCTCGACATCGCCGGGACGGCGTGGGACGTGCGCCGGGCGTACTTCGCCGACAAGGGCGCGACCGGCTTCGGGGTCCGCCTGCTCGTCGACGTCGCCCGCGGCGAGGCCACACCGCGGTCCTCCTGACCCGGGACCGCCGGGACCCGGCGCGCCGTGGCGGGATCAGAGCCGGATCACGCCTACAAAGCTCCGCAGCGCGCCGATGCGGCCCTGAATCCGGACCCGTCGAGACGTGAACAGCCCGATCGCGGCGCGGCCCCGGGCGTCCATCGGGCTCGGCACACCGCCGAGCGTCGGCGCGATCATCAGCGCCACCAGATCGGGCAGAGATCCGCTGATCCGCAGCCCCGGCGCCGCCCCGGGGCCGTCCTCGACCAGCACCCCGTCCTCCCCGAACAAGATCCGGACCGGCGGATAGCCCTCATCCATCCGCAGCTCGACCTCGAGCCGCAAAGCGCGAGCCTGGCCCGGGCGGCGCTGCACCCCGCGCTCGACCATCGCCATGATCGCCGGCGCGAGCCCGCCGTCGAGGAGCGCGCCGAGCCGGACCTCGGGTACGTCTTCGGGCTCCACGGTCACGCCTTGATCGTAGGCTGTGAGAATCCCGGCATGGAGTTCGATCTTCCAGACCATCACCGCCTGCTCCAGCGGACCGTCCGCGAGTTCGCCGAGCAGGAGATCGCGCCCGTCGCCGAGGAGCTCGACCGGACGCACGCGTTCCCGTACGACATCGTCCGCCGGCTCGGCGAGCTGGACCTGATGGGGATCCCGTTCCCCGAGGAATACGGCGGCGCCGGCAGCGACTCGCTCGCCTACGCGCTGGCGGTCGAGGAGCTGGCCCGCGTCGACTCCTCGGTGGCGATCACGCTGTGCGCCCACACCTCGCTCGGGAACCCAGCCGATCTACCTGTTCGGGTCCGAGGACCAGAAGCGGGAGTGGCTCCCCAGGCTGTGCAGCGGCGAGCGGCTCGGGGCGTTCGGGCTGACCGAGCCCGAGGCCGGCTCGGACGCCGGCAACACGCGCACCCGGGCCGCGCTCGAGGACGGCGAGTGGGTGATCAACGGCTCGAAGCAGTTCATCACCAACGCCGGCACGGACATCTCGGGCGTGGTCGTGATCACCGCGGTCACCGGCACCGGGCGCGGGAGTGACGGCCGCGGCGGCGAGCGCACGCCCGGCGAGCGCGAGATCTCGAACCTGATCGTCGCCCAACGGCACCCCGGGCTACGAGCCGGGCGAGCCGTACCGGAAGATGGGCTGGAACGCGTCGGACACCCGCCCGCTGACGCTTCGCCGACTGCCGGGTGCCCGAGGAGAACCTCGCTCGGCCAGCGCGGCGCGGGCTTCCGGCAGTTCCTCCACGTGCTCGACATCGGCCGGATCGGCGTCGCGGCGATGGGCGTCGGCCTGGCCCAGGGCGCGCTCGATCAGGCGCTCGCCTACGCCAAGGAGCGCCGCGCGTTCGGCCGGCCGATCTCGAAGTTCCAGGCGATCCAGAGCAAGCTCGCGAACATGTCCACCGAGATCGAGGCCACGCGCCTGCTCGTGCTACAAGTCCGCCTACCTCAAGGACACAGGGCGCGAACTTCACGCTGACCGCCGCCCAGGCCAAGCTCAAGAGCGGGCGACTGGCGGTGCGGGCGGCCGACGAGGCGGTCCAGATCCACGGCGGCTACGGCTACATCGAGGAGTATCCGGTGTGCCGGTTCTACCGCGACGCGAAGATCCTCACGATCGGCGAGGGGACCGACGAGGTGCAGGAGATGGTGATCGCCCGCGCGCTCGGGGCATGAGCCCGGGCGCGTCGTCGCCTCGCGGTGATCGCCGCGCGCTCGCCTTCGTCGCCAGCGCTCCCGCCGCGGTGGCGCAGCCGGCGGCCCACGGCGCAGCTCGAGGGCATCGTTCCAGATGAGCGGACCGGTCACCGTCGCGCGACAACGTCCGCGGCGAGCACGTCGGCGAGGTCGTGCAGCGGACGTGGACGTTCACGCCGCTGTGCCCGACCGGCCCTGCGCCACGGTCCGCCTCGTCCGGCAGCGCGCGACCGGCACCGACACGCTGACCCTGCACGCAGACCGCGCCCGGTCACTACGCCGGCGCGGGCCGCGTTCTTCGCGCCGCTGCAGCTGCGCGGGCACGGATCTACCGCCCCGGGCAGGAGGTCCCGTTCCGGATCAACGTCCACGATCACCGCGACGGTCGACCGCGGACGGGCGACGCGGCGACCGCGATCATCGCGACCTACGTCAACCGGTCGCGGCTCAACCTGACGCCGTGCGTCGGCGTCCTCGGGCACGACGCCGCGCGCTACTGGGCAACCGGCTCGCCGCCGGCCTGAACCCGCAGCGACCGCAGCACGTGCGCCGACGCGTCGCGAGTTGCCGGCGCGCGCTCGGTCCGCGGACCCGAGACGACGACGTACAGGCAGAACGGCCGGCCGGCGGTCGTGAAGAACTGCTGCGTGCCCGGCCTGGCCGGGACGGGGATGGGCCAGTCCCGCGCGCGCTGAACGCGCGTCGGATCGAGCGTACGCGGGATCCGGCGCGACGGCGAACAGGCCGCGTCCCGGGCTCGAGGCCGGCGCCCGGCAGGTACTCGGTCAGGGCCAGGAACGACGCGCCGGCGCGGCATCAGCCCGGTGCTCCGGTCGCCGAACTCGCCGTCGTCGAGCGGAAGCTGGAAGTCGCCGGCGTGGAGCGTGGCGCCGCCGGCCGGGCGCCTGAACACCCGGCCGCTCCAGCCCGCGGCAGCTCGACCCGCAGCCCGTGCGCCTCGAGGATCACGTGCTCCCGACGAGCGCGAGCGCGAGCACGAGTATCGCGCGCCTCGAGCCGCCGACCGCGCCCCAGCTGCGCTCGGCGCGCGCCACCGCGCCAGCGCGCCGTGGAACTCGAGCAGCCGGCGCTGGCTGCGCACGCCGGCAGCCGCGAGCGGCGTGAGGCCGCGCACGCGCGCCGAAGCAGCCGAGGACGATCGCGCCCGCGGCGGCGCTGCGCGCGTCAGGAACGCGGCGAGCAGCGCCACGTACGTGGCCGCGCTCGACACGACCGTGGTCACGCCCAGCCCGAGCTGCGCAGCCGTAGCCCGCCCCGTAGACCCAGCCCCGGTACTCGTCGAGCCAGCGCTCGTCGACCTGCCGCCGCGGGCCCGGGAACCGCGCGCGGCAGCCCGTCGAGCACGATCGCCACCGCGAGCGCCGCGGCCAGCACCGCGACGCGGGCCTGGGCCGACGGCCCGCGGCCGGCTCGAGCGCCAGCGCGCCGAGCGCGCCGAGGGCGGCCCCGGCGGCCGCGCCGGCACCGGTCGCGCCGAGCAGGAACGCCGTCACGGTCACCCCCCAGGTCGAATGCCGGCCCCGCTCTCCGAGCGGGGTGATGCTGGCGAGCATCGACTCGCCTCAGGGCGACCACGCGGACGCGACCGCGCCCGATCATCGCGGCCGCGCAGCCGAGCACGAGCGGCCCGGTCAATCGCTTGCCTCCCGGGTAGAGGCTCGGATGGTCCGGGCCGATTCCGGCCGCCGCGAGCGCGTCGTCGATCTGCCGGTGGCGCGAGCCCGCCTCGTCTCTGTTCCTCGATCGCATCGCCGACCAGCGACGTCAGTGCCTGCCACGTCGTCGCGACGCCCTCGCCGCGGATCGCGCCGTCCTCGATCAGCACGAAGTAGGGCGACCCCGGGACCGCGTAGTCGTCCCACGCCTGCGACGACATCAGCGACCGGGACCCCCGCCGGCGCGAGCGAGCGCAGCTTCGAGCGCTGCTCGCGGTCGGCGCCGCGGGTCACGATCACGTCTCCGTACGCCGGGCAGCGCCGGCTGCCGCCGAGCGTCTCCCAGAAGCCGGCGCAGCTCGTGCAGCCGCTCGCTAGGAACGCGAGCAGCGTCGGGCCCGCGCCGGACCGGCGAACGACAGCTTGACCGCGTCGCCGGCGGGCGTGACGCCGGCGAGCTCCGGAGCGGGCGTCTCGGCGCGCACCCCGGGCGGCGGATCGGGCCCGCGACCCGCCGCGCCCCGCTCGACGTCGTCCGGGCCGAGCCGCCGCAGGATCTCGGCGTGGCTTCGCAGGAGCGCGGCCACGAGCACGACGAGCAGCACGAGCAGCACGGTCTCGACCGACACGAGCACGGCCACCTACGCCCCACCTCCTCCGGGCAGCTGCATAGCCGAGGCCCTCGAGGCAGTCGTTCTCGTGCTTGCACGTCCGGTTGTCGACCATCTCGGTCGCGTTGCAGTTCATCGACGGGCACCGTGGCGGGGTTCTGGCAGACGACCAGCCGGCAGACGACCTCGGTCGTGCCGCCGATCTGGGTGTTGCACTGCCCGTAGCGGAAGTGGTTGCAGTCGACCGCGCCGGTGGCCGCAGTCGCCGTGCGCGCACTGGCAGCCGCCCGGGAACGCCGTGCCGGGGATCCGGTTGCAGTCGATGTAGTAGCGCACGCCCTGCTCGTGGCAGAGCCCGTGGCCTTGGTAGCTCGTGCACTTCCACCAGCCGGCGATGTACGTGTCGGGCGGGCAGGCGTTGTTCGCCGTGCTCGATCTCGCAGCAGAACGCGGTGTAGCCGTCGCTGCACTTGCTGCCCTTGGGCGCAGTCCTGCGGCCGGAGCACCGCCCACGCGGTGCCGGGCCGGACCAGGTAGCGGATCGGCGCCACCGCGAACGCCGAGCCGGCGACCGCGGCCCGCGCCAGTGCGCCGCGCCGCGAGGTCCGACGCTCGAGGATCGACCCGAGCCGGCCGGCCAGTCGCTCGCCGGCGCTCACTCGCTCTCCCAGGCTTCCCAGGCGCGCGGCAGCACCGTGTACACGAGCACGATCGCGTACAGCGCGCCTCCGATGCCGATCAGCGCGACCGCCGCGGTGGCGGCCGATCGGTCGAGCAGCCAGTCGAGTCCGTGCGGTGATCCGGCCGACGCTGCCGCCGCGAGCGCCAGCGATGCGAGGATCGCGCTCGCGACCGAGTGCGCATGCGACGCCGGCATGTCGTCCTCGCCGAAGCACCCGCACGCGGTTCGCTTGCGGGCGAGCATCCACGCCACGACCGCGCGAACACGCGCGTAGACCCCCGCAAGCGTTGCGGCCGCGGCGCGGGACGGATGCAGGACGCACGGGCGCCGAGCGCGAGTTCGCCGGTCGCGATCGCGCGGACGAGCCACGCGCTCGCGGGCAGCCCGAGCGTCGGCCAGCGCTCCCACCGCGACGCGCGGCGAGCGCAGCTTCAACACGCCCGCGACGCACAGCAGCAGCGAGGCGACGATGAACGGCGGCGCCAGCGCGGCGCTCATCGCGCGAGCTCCTCGGCCCGCCGCTCGAGCACCGTCGGTCGCCGCGCTGGCCGGATCGAGCTCGCGCGCCACGACCCGGTCGAGCAGCTCCTGGACCTCGGGATCCTCGCGGACCGACGCCTCGAGCTCGCGCCGCATGCGGTAGGTCGCGAGCGCGAGCACCTCGTTCATCAGGTTGCGCCGCCGGCGCTCGGACAGCGTGCCCTCGGCCTCGACGTAGGCGTGGTGCTCGGCGAGCTTCTCGGCCAGCTCCTCGACGCCCTCGCCGCGCACCGCCTCGGTCTTGATGATCGGGACCTTCCAGCCCTCGCGGGGACCGAGCGCGAGCACGTTCCTGATCTCGCGCACCATCGTGTCGGTCAGCGGATGGTCGGCCTTGTTGACCACGATCACGTCGGGGATCTCCATCACGCCGGCCTTGAGCGCCTGGATCGAATCGCCCGAGCCGGGCATCAACACGAGCACGACCGTATCGGCGTGGTCGATGATGTCGACCTCGGCCTGGCCGACGCCGACGGTCTCGAGCAGGATCACGTCGCGGCCGGAGGCGTCCATCAGCAGCGCGGCCTGGAGCGAGGCCTCGCTCAGCCCGCCGAGCGCGCCACGGCTGGCCATCGAGCGGATGTACACGCCGGGGTCGAGGAAGTGGTCGGTCAGGCGGATCCGGTCGCCGAGCAGCGCTCCGTGGGTGAACGGCGAGGTCGGGTCGATCGACAGCACCGCCACGGTCCGGTCCCGCGCGCGCTCGAGCTTGGTCAGCGCGCCGACCAGCGTCGACTTGCCGGCGCCGGGCGGCCCGGTGAAGCCGATGACCGTGGCGCGCCCGGTGCGCGGATAGACCTCCTTGACGAGCGCCCAGCCCTCGGGGTCGTCGTTCTCGACGAGCGAGATCGCCACGGGCCAGCGCCCGACGGTCGCCGGCGAGAAGTCGTTGTGCGAGCGATTCGTCTGCGCCGGGCATCCTTACGGCGCAAATCATGTCACCAGAACGGATGCAGTTCGGACGTCAACTCCCTACGATCCTTCGCCGTGCAGTCCGTGAGCACCGAGCAGCTCGAGCGCGCTGCGGGCGGGCGGGATCCTTTCGATGCCGCCGCCGCTGGTCCGCTCGGGCCCTCCGCCGCTGCACGGCGGCCCGCTGACGTTCCTGCGCTTCGCGCGCGAGCACCACATGCTGCAGCCCGGCTACGCGCGTGCTGATCGCGCGCTGGCTGTGGCTGAAGCTGCGCTGGCGCGGGCGGCTGCAGACCGACGGCCTGTGCTTCGTGTGCCCGGGCGTCAAGTTCGAGATCGGCCGCGAGCGCCGCCGTCTCCCTCGGGCGGTGGTCGTGGATCGGCCACCGCTGCAAGATCCGCGTCCACGAGGGCGAGTTCGCGCTCGGTGCCAAGTCCGTGATGGGCCAGGAGTGCACGATCTCGGCCTACCAGCACATCTCGATCGGGCGCGAGTGCATCATCGCCGACCGCGTGATGATGATCGACTTCGACCACGGGATGGTCGAGGTCGAGCGACCGATCCGCGAGCAGGGGATCTACAAGCGCGACGTCGACATCGGCCACAACGTGTGGATCGGCTACGGCGCGTGCCTGCTGCGCGGCGTTCACGGTCGGCGACAACTCGGTGATCGGCACGAGCGCGGTCGTCACCGCCGACGTGCCCGCCAACGCGGTCGTCGGCGGCGTCCCGGCCCGGCTCATCCGGATGCGCAAGGCCCCGCGAGACCTTCCGCTGGGGTTAGTCCCGCCGCCGGAACCGGTCCATGCGCCGGTTTCAGTCGCTCCGGCAGACCGCGAGGAAGTCGAGCGCCCGGTCGAGCCGCTCGGGCCGCAGCGCGAAGTCGCTGCGTCGCGATCGCCGGCGTGAACCGGTCGTAGAACGCGTCGGTGATCCCGAGTCGCTCCGGTGGACGGGTCCCAGCCGAGCGACAGCGCGACCTCGTGAGCGCGGAGCTTGCGGGCGTGGAACAGGCCGAGCATCTCGACCTGCGGCGAACGTGCCGCGACACAGCGCGGTGAACTCGCTCGACCCGGTACTCCCGCAGGTGCCACGGGTTGTCCGACTTCGCCTGGCCCCGCCGGCGCCAGCGTCAGCACGTTCGGCGTCGAGACGTATGCGACGCCGCCGGGCTTGAGGATCCGGCGGAAGTGCGCGAGCACCGCCGGCGGATCGATCACGTGCTCGATCGTCTGCAGGAACACCACCGCGTCGAAGCGCGCCGGCTCGCCGTAGGTCTCGACCGCGCCCCATTCGAAGGTCAGGTTCGGGGCCGGTGTACCGCAGCCGGGCGTGCTCGTGCGCCTCGGGATTGCCGTCGACCCCGACCACCGCGCGGCCGAGCGCGCCAGCACGTCGGAGCCGTAGCCCTCGCCGCAGGCCATGTCGAGCACCACCCCGCCGGCAACCCGCGCGGCGATCCATTCGTACACGGCGAGGTGCCGGCGGTACCAGTAGTTCTCGGCCGGAACGTCCGGCAGCGTGCGCTCGCCGGTCAGCTCGAGCGGAGGCACTCCCGGAGGCTGGTTCTGCTGAACGTACGAGGCTCACCGGCGCCGAGCCAGGGTAATGTCCTGCCCGCCATGGAGGCACTGCGGACGGCGGACGAGATCCGCGATGTCAACACCCGCTATCACGACGTCGCCGCCGTCGAGCTACGACTCAAAGTGGGGGATCGACTTCGGCGAGGTGGGTCAGGCCCAGGTCGTCGGCAAGCTGCGCAAGCTGCTCGGCTCGGCCGCGCTGCGACCGCGGGTTCGACGCGCTCGCTCGAGGTCGGCGCCGGCACCGGCTACTTCAGCCTGAACCTGCTGCGCGCCGGCGTCGTGCGCGAGGCCACGCTGCACCGACATCTCGCCCGGGATGGTGCGACGCGCTGGCCGCGAACGCCGAGCGCCTCGGGCTGCACGGTCAGGACCGCCCGGGCCGACGCCGAGTCGCTGCCGTTCGCCGACGCAGGCTTCGACCTCGTGCTCGGACACGCGGTGCTGCACCACCTGCCCGACCTCGAGCGCGCCTTCGCCGAGTTCCATCGGGTGCTGAGGCCGGGCGGCCGGATCGTGTTCGCCGGCGAGCCGTCGCGCGTCGGCGACCGCCTCGCGGCGATCCCCAAGCGGGGCGCGATCGCGCTCGCGCCGGCGTGGCGACGCGCGCTCCGCGCCGCGCCGCCACCGCCGGCGCCACGCGTCCAGGCGGATCGTCGAACGGCGACGATCACGGGCTCGAGCACGTCGTCGACATCCATGCGTTCGCGCCCGACGACCTCGCGCGCCTCGCCCGCGCCGCCGGGTTCGCCGACGTGCGCGTGCGCGGCGAGGAGCTGCTCGCGAACTGGTTCGGATGGTTCAACCGCGCGCTCGAGGCGACCGCCGATCCGGCCGACGTGCCGATGCTGTGGCGCCAGTACGCGTTCCGCGGCTACCTGCTGCTCCAGCGGGTGGACGAGCGCCTGCTCGAGCCGCTGCTGCCGCCGGCGATCTTCTACAACCTGCTGCTCGCCGCCCGCCGTCCCGTAGACTGGCAGGGCGCAGTGCCCGAAGGCCCGTCGCGCGAGTTTCCGCTGTTCCCCCTGGGGATCGTGGCGCTGCCCGGCGAGCTGATCCCGCTCCACATCTTCGAGGAGCGCTACAAGACGATGATCCAGGAGTGCCTCGGACGGCGAGCGCGAGTTCGGGATCGTGTGGCTGTCGGACGACGGCCTGCGCGAGGTCGGGCTGCGCGTGCGCGATCGACCGCGTGCTCGAGCAGATGGAGGACGGCCGGATGAACCTGGTCGTCCGCGGCACCCGGCCGTTCCGCGTGCTCGAGCGCCAGGGGCACCTCCCCTACCCCGCCGGCGTGATCGAGTTCGTCGAGGATCGCGAGGACGAGGCCGACGCCGAGCTCTGGCCAAGGCGCGCGCACGAGGCGTACGCCGAGCTGGTCAAGCGCGCCACCGACCGCGACCCCGATCCCGAGGAGCTGGCCGAGATGAGCGCCTACGCGATGGCGGCCACGGTCGACTTCGGCCTCGACGCCAAGCAGGGCCTGCTCGACATGCGCTCCGAGAACGCGCGGCTGCGTCTGGTGACGCGGCTGTTCCGGGCCGCGATCAAGCGGCTCGAGCTCGTCGACCGCGTCCAGGAGCGCGCGCAGTCGAACGGCAAGGTCCGCTTCGGCGCGAGTTGAAGCTCGGGCCGCGACGCGCGTACTACCGCCGTCAGGCGTTGTAGATGACCATCGCGACCCGAACACGATGCAGTAGATCCCGAACGGGGTCAGCGTGCGCGTCTTGAAGTAGCGCAGCAGGAAGTGCACCGTGAAGACCGCGGTGATCGCCGCGGCGACCGCGGCGACGACCGCCTCGCCCGCGGATCCCGGCGCCGAGCGAACCGGTCAGGTCGCCGAACTTGAACAGGCCGGCGGCCAGGATCGGCGGCGTGGCGAGCAGGAACGCGAACCGGGCCGCGTCCTCGTTGTCGAGCCCGCGCACCAGGCCGGTGGCCATGCAGATTCCGTCGCGGCTGAAGCCCGGCGATCAGCGCGAAGCTCTGGGAGAACCCGATCACGCCGGCCTCCCGGTACTCGAGCGTCTCGAGCCGGCGGCCGCCGTCGCGCTTCATGCCCTCGCGGGCGGCGAGCGCGCGCACCTCGGCGCGCCGGCGGAACGCGCTCGGCGCCGAGCAGGATGACGCCGTTGACGACCAGGAAGATCGACGCGGCGAGCGGCTTGGCCAGCGCCACCCGGATCGGATGCTCGAGCAGGAACCCGAGGATCCCGACCGGGATCGTCGCGAAGATGATCAGCCACGCCAGTCGCTCGGTCGACGTCTCGACCCTGCGCTTGCGCAGCGTCGAGAAGAACGCGCCGATGACCTCGACCCAGGTCCGCCAGAAGTAGATCAGCAGCCCGACCGCGCTGCCGACGTGCAGCATCACCACGAACGCGAGCCACGGCGACTCGGGCTGCGGACTGCCAGGCGACGATGTTGTTCCACCCGAACAGGTTCGGAAAGATCACCGTGTGGCCGAGGCTCGAGATCGGGAACAGCTCGGTGACGCCCTGGAGCACGCCGAGGACGATCGCCTGGAACGTAGGTGATGAGGCTGTCGTGGCAGCGAGGTTGATCACGAGCGTGGACGGTAGCGGATCGTTCTAACCGGGCGGTAAGGCTAAGAAGCATCCTCAGGAGCTGAGGCCGCACGGATGCGCGGCCGCCTGTACTACAAACAACTCCAGCTGCGGCCAATTCCTTCCGCGTGGATCGCCGCAGTATCTGGAAATGACATCGTGCCGTTCTGCACTTTCACCGTGTAGGAGAACACGCTCCGCGGCGCTGTTCGGGAACCTCAGTTTGGCCTTCACGTCGTCGTTCAGGCTGGTCGCCAGATCGCGCGCCTGGAGCAGCAGACGGATCGGGCAGCGATCTTCGGCTTGCCGCCGTCGCACGAGATCGTGCCCGACGTCGTTGACGAGCAGCGTCAGACTCTTGCCCTGACCGCCGGTACGGGTCACCTGGAACAGATCGGGCGCCTGGACGTCGAGGCCGCAGCCCGTCAGCGCGCGGCGAGGATCAATGCGACCGCCGCGGCGGCCTCTCATGAATCGCCGACCACGAGCGCCGCGCCGCCGCGCCGCGGATCACCGCCGCCCGAGAAGCCGCCCGTGCCCGTCGCGCGCGGCCGCCTGCACCCCGCCGAAGAACAGGTTGAGCTCCCGGAAGCGGCCGATCGCGCGACCCGCGCGCTCGAGCGCGCTGCGTGTCGATCCCGGCTCGGCGTAGACGACGCCGTCCTCGAAGTGGACGCCGTGGCGCCTCGCACCGCCTCGCCCGCCGGCAACCCGTCGTCGATCACGCGGATGATCGTCTGCAGGATCGCCGAGCGGATCCGGTTCGAGCCGGCGCTGCCGAGCACCAGCTCGGGCGCGCCGTCGCGCAGCACCGCGGTCGGCGACATCATGCTCGGCAGCCGCCGCCCCGGCGGATGGCGGTGGAAGCCGAGCGGGTTGAGGTCCTGCTCGCCGAGCATGTTGTTCAGGTGAACGCCGGTGCCTGGCACGACCACGCCCGAGCACGAGCCGTTCGAGCACGTGACCGAGCACGCCCAGCCCGTCGCGGTCGAGCACCGCGACGTGCGTGGTCGAGCCGAGCGGCGAGCGTCGCGCCAGGAACCGTCCGCACGAACTCCGGGATCGTCGAGGCCCTCGAGGAACTCGGGCGTGCGCTCGGCCTGGGTTCGCTCCATCGTCTCGACCACCCGCGCCACGTCGGGGGCGCCGGGCTCGGCGTCGAGCAGCGAGAGCGCGTGGGCGATCAGGATCCCGCCGGCCGACGGTGGCGGATTGGTGACCACCTCCCGCCCGCGATACGAGGCCCGGATCGGCGTCGCGGTCGACCACCTCGTAGGCCGCCAGGTCCTCGGCGGTCACGATCCCGCCGCGCTCGCGCCAGCCACTCGACGATCGCCGCGGCGATGTCGCCCGGTGTAGAACGGCGCCGGTCCCTCGGCGCCGAGCCGCTCGAGCGCGTCGGCCAGCTCGGGCTGGCGGACGACGTCGCCCGGCTCGCACCACCTTCCCGTCGGGCGCGAACAGCGCGGCGCACTCCGGCGTCGAGGTGACGATCCCGGCCAGGATCTCGATCACGTACGCCTGCGGCCCGTTCAGCTCGACGCCGTCGCGCGCGAGCTTCGCCGCCGGCCGCGACCAGCTCGGCCAGCGGGATCCGCCCGAACCGCGACGACGCCTCGCACACGCCGGCCGCGACCCCGTAGGTCCCGACCGACGCCGGGCCGATGTTGAACACCTGGATCGCGTCGCCGAACGACACGCTGATCGGGACGAGCTCGGCGCGCGAGCCGGGGTCGGCTCCGCGCCCGGGCGCCTCGACGAAGAAGTCGAGCAGCACCGGGTCGCGCCCGGGCTCGACCACGAGCATGTAGCCGCCGGCGCCGAGGCTGGTCAGCAGCGGCTCGCAGGCGAACGACGTGAGCATCGCGGCGAGCGCGCGCGTCGACCGCGTTGCCGCCGTCCCGCATGGCGTCGGCGCCGGCCTGCGCGGACAGCGGATGGCCGGCGGCGATGACGCCGAGCGGCTCGGCCCACGGCCGAGCCCGCCTTATCTACGAGGGATGAACTCCGGGACGTCCAGATCGAGCGTCGACCGGAGCGCTGCCGCGACGCGGCTCACGCGCGGCTCGCCGGCCGGCTCGCGCAGCGCCGGTCCGCGATCAGCCGCTCGGTCCGGTCTCGCACGGCCGACGTCGCGCGGGCGCGCGCGCGCGTCGCCGTAGCCGGTGGCGATCACCGTCACCCACACCTGGTCCTCGAGCTTCTCGTCGACCATCGCGCCGAAGATGATGTTCGCGTCGGGATGCGCCGCCTCGGCGACCGCCTTGGCCGACTCGTTGACCTCCCACAGCGAGAGGTCGGGACCGCCGGTGATCGACAGCAGGATCGAGCGCGCGCCCTCCATGCTCGTCTCGAGCAGCGGCGAGGCCACGGCCCGCTCGGCCGCCTCGATCGCGCGCCGGTCGCCGGTGCCCATGCCGATCCCGAGCAGCGCGGTGCCGGCGCCGGACATGATCGTCCGCACGTCGGCGAAGTCGAGGTTGATCAGCCCGGGGAGCGTCACCAGATCGGAGATCCCCTGGACGCCCTGGCGCAGCACGTCGTCGGCGACGCGGAACGCGTCGACCATCGAGACGTTGCGCTCGAGCACCGACAGCAGCCGGTTGTTCGGGACGACGATCAGCGTGTCGACCTCGTCGGCCAGATCGGCGATCCCCGCCTCGGCCTGGTCGCGCCGGCGGCTGCCCTCGAACTGGAACGGCCGCGTGACGATCCCGACCGTCAGCGCGCCGAGCTCGCGCGCGATCTGCGCCACGATCGGCGCCGCGCCGGTGCCGGTTCCGCCGCCGGCGCCGGCGGCGATGAACACCATGTCCGAGCCGCGCAGCATCGCCTTGATCCGGTCGTACTCCTCGCGCGCCGCGGCGCGGCCGAGCTCCGGGTTCGAGCCCGAGCCGAGCCCGTGCGTGATCGAGTCGCCGATGTGGAGCGTCTCGTGCGCGGCCGACTGCTGGAGCGACTGAAGATCGGTGTTGATGGCCAGGAACTCGACGCCCTCGATCTCGGCCTCGACCATCCGGTTGATCGCGTTGACGCCGGCGCCGCCGACGCCGACGACCCGCAGCACCGGACCGCCGACGCGGCCGCTCGGGGACCGGCTCGCCGCGCGTGACCCGCGCATAGACGTCGGGCTCGTGGTCGGGCTCGTCGTCCGGCTCGGGTTCCGCCGGCTGGGCGCCGCCGGACGCTCGAGCACGTTCTCCGGGATGTCGGCGGAGAAGGCGTGGCGCAGACGCTCGTGCGGCAGCGGGATCCGCGGTTCTTCGACCTCGGGCTCTGCGGGCCCGGCCGCCAGCTGTTCGGCTGCCGAGGCGTCCACCGCGGGCGTCGACGCACGCTCATCGCTTCGCCGGGGTTCCGGCGGCTCCCGGAACTCCCGGCCTCGACGTCCTGGGCAGTCTTGCGGAACAGAGCCGCGAGCGGTCCCTCGCGCATACTCGCGCGCTTACCGGTTGGCATTGGACAGGACCTCCTTCGCGAGCTGCCGATATGCGTGAGCGGCCAGACCGTCCGGATCGTACTTCAGGACCGACATCCCTTTCACAGGTGCCTCGGCGAACCGGATCGTCTTGCGGATCCGCGAGGCGAACACGCGATCGCCGAAGTTCTCCTCCAGCAGCTCGATCGCCTCCTTGGCGTGCAACGTTCGAGTGTCGACGAGCGTCGGCAGGATGCCCTCGATCTCGACGTCCGGGTTCAGGTTCTCGCGGATCATCGCCAGCGTGTTCTGGAGCTGGATCAGGCCGCGCATCGACAGATATTCGCATTGCACGGGGACGATCACTTTCTGCGCGCAGGTCAGCGCGTTGATCGTCAGCAGCCCGAGGCTCGGCGGCGTGTCGATGAAGACGAAGTCGTAGTCGTCCTCGACTGGCTTCAAAGCCTTCTGCAGCGACCGCTCGCGGCCGATCATCGTCGACATCGCGATCTCCGCGCCGGCGAGGTCGATCGACGAGCAGGCGATGTCGATCTCGCGCTTGCGGATCACCTCGCGGATCGAGATGTGGTGCACGAGCACGTCGTACATCGACTTCTCGAGCGTGTCGGGGTCGATGCCCTGAGACATCGTCAGGTTGCCCTGGGGATCCATGTCGACGCACAGGACCCGATGCCCTTCCTCGGCGAACGCCACCGCGAGGTTGAGCGTAGTCGTGGTCTTGGCGACGCCGCCCTTCTGGTTGGCGAACGCGATCACGTGGCTCATATCGCCGGAGTATTCGTAGAAGCCGGGCGGAATCCTCTGAGTTCGCCACGCTATTTTCGGGTCCGGTGCCCGCGCTTCTCGACAAGCGCCTCGTGTTCGTCACCGGCAAGGGAGGCGTCGGCAAGTCGACCGTCGCGATCGCGCTCGGCCTGCTCGCCGCCCGCCGCGGGCTGCGCACGATCGTCGCCGAGCTCGCGAGCCAGGACCGGATCCAGGGGTTGTTCGAACGACAGACCGCGAGCAGTTCCGCGAGGTGGAGCTCGCGCCGGGCCTGTTCACGATCTCGATCGACCCTCAGCAGGCGATGGAGGAGTACCTGCGAGTCAAGGCCGGGCCGCTCGGCCAGGCGCTCGGCTCGAGCCGCCTGTTCCAGGCGTTCGCGATGGCGACGCCGGGGATGCGCGAGCTGCTCAGCATCGGCAAGGTGTGGGAGCTCGCGCAGCTCGACCGCCGCACCCGCGGCGGCGCTCCGTACGACCTCGTGATCGTCGATGCGCCCGCCACCGGACACGGCGTCGGGCTGCTGCGCACCCCGAAGACGTTCGCCGACATCGCTCGCGTCGGACCGATCGCGCATCAGGGCCGCACGATCGCCGACACGATCGCCGACCCCGAGTTCACCGGCGTGGTCGCGGTCGCGACGCCAGAGGAGATGCCGGTCAACGAGACGCTCGCGCTCGCCGACGAGCTCGCGCGGGACGAGCTGTCGCTCGACCTCGTGATCGTCAACGCGCGTCTACCCGGCCCGGTTCGAAGCCGGCGAGATCGCCGAGCCTGACCGGTGCGCTGTCGCGAGACGCGCTCCGCGCTCGCGCGCTCGGCGCTCCGCGCGGCGCTGTCCGAGCACGCACGCGCGGCCACCCAGCGCGAGCAGCGCGACCGGCTCCGCGAGCACGTCGACGGCAGGCTGGTCGAGCTTCCCTTCGTGTTCGCCGAGCACCTCGGCCTGACGGAGCTCGAGCAGCTCGCCAACGCTCTCGAGGCCGCGCTGTGAACGTCGCCGAGATGCTCGAGGGCAAGCGCGTGTGCGTGTGCGCCGGCTCGGGCGGCGTCGGCAAGACGACCACGTCGGCGGCGATCGCGCTCGGGATGGCGGCGCGCGGCGCGAAGGTGGCGGTCGTGACGATCGACCCGGCCAACCGGCTCGCGAACGCGCTCGGCCTCGAGCAGCTCGAGAACGAGCCGCGCCGCGTCGAGCCCGCGCGGCTGGCTACGAGCGCGCTCGAGGTCAAGGGCGAGCTGTGGGCGATGATGCTCGACCCCAAGCGGACGTTCGACGAGCTGATCGAGCGGATCGCGCCGGATCCCGGGCGCGCCGAGGAGATCAAGGCCAACCGCGTGTATCGCGAGCTGTCGACCGCGGTCTCGGGCTCGCAGGAGCTCACCGCGATCGCCAAGCTCTACGAGCTCGACCAGGCGAACCAGTTCGACCTGCTCGTGCTCGACACGCCGCCCTCGCGCAACGCGCTCGAATTCCTCGACGCGCCGGGCCGGCTCAACTCGTTCCTCGAGGGCCGGGCGCTCAAGGCGTTCCTGCGCCCGACCGGCCTCGGGGTGCGGGCGCTGGGCCGTGGCGCGCTGCCGCTGCTGGGCGGACTTCGGCGGATCACCGGTATCGACCTGATCACCGACCTGACGGTTTTCTTCGGACTGCTCGGCGACATGACCAACGACTTCAGCCAGCGCGCCGCTCTGGTCGAGCAGCTGCTGCGGGCCGACACCACCGCGTTCGTGCTGGTCACCTCGGCGGCGCGCGAGCCGATCGACGAGGCGATCTGGTTCGGCGAACGGCTCGAGGCCGACGGACTCCCGTTCGCCGGCGTGATCGTCAACCGCGTCCACCACGACCTGCTCGGCGATCGCGAGCCGCGCGAGCTCGGCGCGGCGCTGGCAACGGCGCTCCCCTCCTCGCTCGCCGGCCGGGTCGCGGACAACTTTCGCGACTACCACGTGCTCGCCAGAAGCGACGATCAGAACCTCGCGCGCCTGGCCGCAGAGCTCGACGACCGCCGGCTCCTGCTCGTGCCGCAGCTCGACGACGACGTCCACGACATCGAGGGCCTCGCCCGCGTCCACCGCTATCTGTTCGCGTCGCAGGCCGAGCGCCAGCGCCTGATCGACGACCTCGTGGCATAGAACTGCGGCGAGGCCGTTTGGCGGATCATGCACACCACAGAGCTACGCGGGACCGAGCGACACGGCGTAGGGGCCGTCGTCGGTCCAGTTCGCCCACGTCAGCAGTGCCGCCTGCCACTCGTACGCCGGCACCTGCTCGTCTCCCCGAGACAGCTCTACCGGCACGGAATGCAGCAGCTCCCATACGACCCGCTCGCACAGGGCGATCCGCTCGCTCACCCGAGTCTGCGGGTACCACTCCCCGGCGAGCTCCACCAGTCCCGAGATCGGGATCGCGCCGGCGGCCGCGCGCGCGGCGATCTCGGCCCGGAAGTCCTCGGCCGTCGGCGCGTCGCTCCCCACCGCGCGCGACTCCGTCAATAGCTGCTCGGTCACCTCCTTGCCTGTGCGCGTCACGTTCTGCCATCCCCGGCCCATGCCCATGTCGGCGACTTCGAGCATCGGGCCCTCGTAGATCGAGAGCGTCGCCCGTTCGGGCGCCCAGCGGCGATCGTTCACCTCGACTCGCTCACCCGACACCCAGGGCCTCAGGATCCGCTCGTCGAGCTCCTCCCGGGTGAGGTTGAACGCGCGGGTCTGGTGTGGGAACTGTCGGAGCTCGACGTGGAACACGACGGTAGAGTCGCACGCTCATGACCGACCGGCCACTGTGGGCGCCCTGGCGGATCGAGTACGTCACGGGCCCCAAAGACGGCGAGTGCATCTTCTGCGCGGCCGCGACCAGCGCCGAGCACGACCCGGCGCGCCAACCGATCGATTCTGGCGAACATTGCCTGACGATCCTGAACGCTTATCCGTACGCCCCGGGTCACGTGATGGTGGCGCCGTTCCGCCACGTCGCCGCGCTCGAGGACCTGACCGACGACGAGATGGTCGATCTGATGCGCCTCACCCGTCGCGCGATCCTCGCGATCCGGAAGGCCATGGACCCGGATGGATTCAACGTCGGCCTGAACCTCGGGAAGGTCGCGGGCGCGGGGATCGCCGATCATCTCCACCAGCACGTGGTCCCGCGCTGGAACGGTGACACGAACTTCATGCCGGTGCTCGCAGACACGAACGTGATCCCGCAGGCGCTCGAGGCGACGCGGGGGATTCTCGCCGAGGCGATCGACCAGCTAACGTGACCCGGTAGGGGACGAACGTCATGTCAAAGCGCATCTGGCTGGAAGAACTTCAGGAGCTGATCGAACGGGGCGCGCAGATCGTCGAGGTGCTGCCCGATGACGACTACGCCCCGGCCCACCTCCCGGGCGCGATCAACATCCCGCTCAGGCAAGTCGACGAGCGGGGCGTGGCGGTGCTCGATCACGCCCGCCCGATCGTCGTCTACTGCTGGGATTCGCTCTGAGACCTCAGCGCACGAGCCGCGTGCCGGCTCGAGATGCTGGGGTTCACGAGCGTGTACCACTACGTGCCGGGCAAGGTCGACTGGCTCGCACACAAACTCCCGGTCGAGGGCGATCGACCGGAACCGCCCACAGTCGGGCGCGTGCTCCGCGACGACGCGGCCCGGTGTGGCCCAGACGACCCCGCCTCCGAAGTGCTCGCGGCGATCGAGCGCACGCCTTACCCGTTCGGGCTGGTGACAAGCGAAGGCGGGATTGTGCTGGGCCGCGCTCGCGCCAGCGTCCTCCGCGCGGAGTCTGACCGTACCCGCACCGTCGGCGAGGTCATGGAACTCGGTCCCTGGACGGTCCGCCCACATCGGTCCGCGGACGCCACCGCGAAGCGGCTGGCCGACAAGAACCTCCGCTGGGCGATCGTGACGACGCCCGGGGGACGGCTCCTCGGCGTCGCCAGCCGGGCGGACCTCGAGGGGATCGCCTAGCCCGCCTAGGCGGCGGTCACCAACCGAAGCTCCTGGAGCGACTCGTCCATCAGTCGCCTGAAAGCGGTCGGGTCATCCTGCTCCACCCAGTGGGCGAAGGCGACGTGAAAGACGGTCACGCCCGCCTGCGCGGCGAGGATCGCGGCGTTCGCTGAAACGCCCCGCTCGATCAGCGCGGCCTTGATGGCGCCGGCGAGGTTCTGCAGCTTGATCAGCTCACGCTCCCGCAGCTCGGGGTTGGCGTCGATGATCCCCGCGCGGATCCGCGCGAAGTCGTGACGCTCGGTGAACATCTCCGCGACCGGATCGAGTCCGGCCGCCACGACCGCGAGCGGAGTTGCGTCCGCCGGGGCGGCGGCAACCCCCTCGAGCCAGAGGCGCTCGAGTTCGTGGCTCCCGCTGAACAGCACCTCGCGCTTGTCTGAGAAGTAGCGGAAGAAGGTGCGCTTCGTCAGCCCCGCGCGCTCAGCGATCTCGGCGACGGTCGTCGCCTCATATCCCTGCTCGTCGAACAGTTCGATCGCGGCGCTCATCAGCCGGCCCTGGGCGTCTGGTTTCCAGCGTGACATCTGAGCACAGCGTAGTTGATGGCACCCGGTGACATGGACGTGCTATTGTGATGACACCAGGTGACATACCCCCCACCGACTGGAGATTCCAATGCGCGTATTCGTAACCGGCGCCTCGGGCCATATCGCCTCCGCCGTCATCCCTGAACTTCAGGGCAACGGCCACCAGGTCGTCGGCCTGGCCCGTTCTGATGCATCCGCCGAGGCCGTCGCCGCGCTCGGCGCCGAGGTGCGCCGCGGCGATCTCGACGACCTCGACGGCCTGCGGGCCGGCGCCGCCGACGCCGACGGCGTGATCCACCTCGCCTTCAAGCACGAGGCGATGCTCACGGGCGACTTCATGGGCGCGGTCGCCGCCGATATGGCGGCCACCCAGGCGATCGGCGAGACCCTGATCGGCACCGTCAAGCCCTTCGTGTCAACCGGGGGCACGCTGATGCTCGCCATGGCCGGGATCACCGGCCGCCTCGGCACCGAGGACGACCAGTCCGACGGCGGTCCCCGGACCGACGCGGCGAACTACACGATCAGTCTGGGGCAGCAGGGCGTGCGCTCCTCAGTCGTCCGGCTCGCGCCGATGGTCCACAGCGAACTCGACCATCACGGCTTCACGCACGCGCTTATCGGCTTCGCCCGTGAGAACGGCGTTGCGGCCTACACCGGCGAGGGCAGCAACCGCTGGCCGGCGGCGAACACACACGACATCGGCGTGCTCTACCGCCTGGCGTTGGAGAAGGGCCCCGCCGGCTCGACCTTCCACGGCGTCGGTGACACGGGCATCTCACGCAAGGTGATCGCCGAGACGATCGCCGGCAAGCTCGGGGTCGAGACCAAGAGCATCGCGGACGAGGAGGCGCCGCGGTACCTCGGCTTTCTCGCGCCCTTCGCCGGCCTCGACAACCCGACCTCGAACGACAAGACCCGCGAGGTGCTGGGCTGGGAGCCGACCCATCCCGGCTGGGTCGAGGACGTGGAGAACGGCCACTACTTCGGCTGATGCACGGCCCTCGGGAAGCTCAGCCTGGATAGACGCTCAGACGACGGCGATCTCGCCGGCCGGACCGTCGACGAGCCGGCCGATCACGGCTCCGGGTACCTCGGTCGCACGCGACGGATCGACCGCGACGAGCAGTCCACCGGACGTCATCGCGTCGGTCACGAGCCGCCGGCGTACCTCGTCCACACCCGGCGTCGAACGATGCGAACTCCTCTGCGTAGAGGCGGTTGTTGCGGCTCCCGCCGGCGAGCGCGCGGTCGTCCTCGAGCAGCCTGAGCACGCCGTCGATCGCCGGCACGGCGGCCGCATCGACGACGGCGGACACTCCGCTCGCGAGCGCCAGCTCGTGCAGGTGCCCGAGCAGGCCGAAGCCGGTCACGTCGGTCATCCCGTGCGCGCCGGCCGCGCGCGCCGCGTGAGCGCCGGCCGCGTTCAGCTCGGTCATCACCTCGACCGCGCCGGCGAGTATCGACTCGTCCGCAAGGCCCTTCTTGAGCGCGGTCGTGACGGCACCCGAGCCGAGCGGCTTCGTCAGGACGAGCACGTCGCCCGGCCCGTCCGCCCGCGTTCGTGATCACTTCAGCGGGGTCGACGACGCCGGTCACCGCGAGCCCGTATTTCGGCTCGCGGTCGTCGATCGTGTGACCGCCGACGATCACGGCGCCGGCGTGCGGTGACCACGTCGTTCCCGCCGCGCAGGACCTCGCTCAGCATCTCGGATCCGAGCTCCTCGATCGACCACGCGACGAGGTTGACCGCGCTGACAGGCCGTCCGCCCATCGCGTACACGTCCGACAGCGCGTTCGTCGCCGCGATCCGGCCGAAGTCGTACGGGTCGTCGACGATCGGCGTGAAGAAATCGGCGGTTTGCACGAGCGCGAGGTCGTCGCGTATGCGGTAGACGCCGGCGTCGTCGGACGTCGAGGTCCCGACCAGCAGGTTCGGATCCGATGGCTGGGGGAGCGCACCGACGACCGGCGCGAGCAGCGCCGCCGGCACCTTGCACGCGCAGCCGGCGCCGTGAGAAAGCGACGTGAGCTTGACCGCGGTCATATCGCGATCATCGCAGAGCACGCGGGTAGGGTCTGTACCGTGCTCGACCCGCTCATAGCGGCCTCCGCTCCGCCGGCGCACCTGCCGGGCGTTCTCCACAGTCTCGAGCCGACGCTCGATCGCTTCGGCTATCTCGCGCTCGGTTTGGTCTTCCTCGAGGACTTCGGCATTCCGGTGCCCGGCGAGACCGTCCTGATCATCGCAGCCGTCTATGCCGGCACCGGACGGCTGAGCATCTGGCTCGTGGCCTTGATCGGATTCCTCGCCGCGATCCTCGGGGACAACGTGGGGTTCGGGATCGGCCACTTCGGCGGCCGCCCGCTCGCCGAGCGGTGGGGAAAGTACGTGTTCCTCACGCCCGAGCGGCTCGACAAGACCGCGAAGTTCTTCGACCGCCACGGCGGGAAGGTGATCGTGATAGCCCGCTTCGTCGAGGGGCTTCGCCAGGCCAACGGGATCATCGCCGGCATCACCGGGATGCACTGGAAGAAGTTCTTCCTGTTCAACGCGCTCGGTGCCGCGCTGTGGGTCGCCGTCTGGGTGTCGATCGGCTACTTCTCGGGAAGCCATATCAACAGCATCTACCGGGCCGCGACGAGGTATGAGCTGTTCTTCGGGATCGCGATCGGCGTCGTGATCGTGGGGTGGATCGGCCACCGGGTGTGGAAGATCCGACGGGAGCGAAGAGCGCGGGCGCGAGAACCCGCGCCTTCGGCGTCAGAGCCGGCAACCGAACCCGAGCCGCCGACCGAGCCGGAGTCCGCGACGTCCGAGCCGGAGCCCGCGACGTCCGAGCCGAGTCCGCGACGCTCCGAGCCGGAGCCCGCGACGTCCGAGCCGGAACCCGCGACGTCCGAGCCAGAGCCCGCGACGTCCGAGCCGGAGACCCCGGTCTCCGAGCCCCCGGCGCCCTAGCCGGCTTTCTCCAGAAACGCCCGCCTCGCCCCCTCGATCGCCTCGAGCGCCGCCTCGCGCCCGTCCCAACCCATGACGTCGGAGTGGCGGTCGGGGTCGAGATCCTTGTAGACCGTGAAGAAGTGGGTGATCTCGGCCCGCAGCTGGCGGGGTAGGTCGTCGACGTCCTCGAGCGTGTTCCACCCGGGGTCGTGCAACGGCACGCAGACGACGTGGTCGTCCGGTCCCTTCTCGTCGGCCATCTTGAACAGCCCGATCGCCCTGCCCAGGATGTAGCAGCCGGGGAACGTCGGCTCGGACACGCACACGAGCACGTCGAGGGCATCGCCGTCCGGGGCGAGCGTCTGGGGGATGTAGCCGTAATCGGTCGGGTACACGACCGAGGCCGACAGGAACCGGTCGAGCTTGATCCCGCCGAGCTCGGGATCGAACTCGTACTTGTTGCGACCGCCCTTCGGGATCTCGACGATGCAGGTCAGGCGGTAGTCGGTCACGATCGCCAGTCGCCGCGCGAGGTCCGAGCCGCCGTCAGTTCATCTCTCCGCGGGCGACCGCCAGGCACGCCTCGCAGCGAGGCCACGGCGGGTTCCACGGGTAGCCGGCCACGTCCTTGCCGCACAGCGCGGTGTCCGGATCCTGCTCGGTCACGAGGTGGCAGAGCTCCTCGAACCCGTCGTCACCCGTCCGCGGCGTGTTGAGGCACGACGGATGGACGTTCGGGGCAACGGCAGGCCGAGCGGCGACCGGTGGCACGTGTCGGAGCATAACCGCGAACCCCGTCCATCGAAACCCCCAACGGGGGGTCCTCGAGACTCCCAACCACGCCCCTCGAAACCCTAAAACAGCACGAGCGGGCTGTCGCCCGCTCGAAGCTGAGATCGCGCTCCCCCTAACTGCAATAGAGCCCCAGGACTTACATGTCGAGCCTGGCGGCGGGACACTCCCGGCCCCTCACGGAACCGAGTAGGGAGCGGTCTTAGACCAAGCCTAGCGCGGACGCCCCAGGCGGTGGGACCAGACTTCAGGCCGCGGCCTGCGTGGCCAGGAGCTCGTCGGCGACCGCGCACAGGTCCGCCTCCAGGTGGCCGCAGAGGACGTCTCGCAAGAGCGCGCGCAGATGTTCGGCGAGCTCCTCGACGAGCGCGTCGACGCCGGGCTGCGCCGGCGCGAGCCCGCCGATCACGGCCCGCTCGAGCGAGATCGCGTGCGCGGTGCGCTCGGCCGTCTCCGCGCGGTCCTCCGGCCTCGCGCAGATCGCGGCCAGGCGGCCGGCGAGGCGTCCGCTCGCCGGTCCCTCGGGCTCGAGCAGGGCCCGTAGCGCGAGCAGGTAGTCGGTCAGTGCCTCGAACGGGGCGAGGCGCTCGCAGCCCATCTCGAACCGAGCCAGGGCCCACGCGCTCTCTCCACTTCTCGGCGCCCGCCTGGCCACCAGGTTGCAGAAAGCGCGGAACTCGTCCTCCTGCTCCGCCGGAATCTGTCTCTCCAGGCGAGGGCGACCGCTGCCTCCGAGCGGGACCGACCGCCACGCGCCGGCATCGATGCGCGCCCAGGCGACCGGCCCGAGCGCGTAGCCGCCGCGCTCGAACAGTCGCAGCGCGGTCAGGGTCCGGCGAAAGCGAGCGCGCGCGACCGACACCGGTGGCGGAGCCGACCGATCCTGGGCGGCGGTCAGGACGATCAGCACGTTCGGCTCCTCGGCGTCCCCCCAGACCGCGTCGGCCGGTGCGTCGTCGAATGAGTCTCCGCGCACGAGCGACAGCCCCTCGCCGAGCGGCAGCTCCGTGGTCGCGGGGTCGAGCGCGACCCCCAGCAACGGCGCGACGACGGTCGTCACCGTCCGGCCGTCGTACAGGGCCTGCTCGAGCTCCGCGTAGGCGATGTCGAACCGATCCTGGTCGAACTCGAAGTCGCTCCGGTCGGCGTACACCACCGACAGGAACGTGCGCAGCCCGGCGTCGGCGCATGCCCGGGGGTCGGAAGGGACGCGCGATTCTCCCCGCTGACGCATGTACGCCTCGACGCCCTCGAGACCGCTCAGCATCCTCACCGCGGACACGTAGGTCGGGAGCGCGGACAGCAGCCCAACGCCGCTCCTCGATGAACGTCCCGGTGAGCGGTCGATAGCAGTAGAGCGGGACCCGGCCGCGAGGGCCGCCGGCGGTGTCGACGAGCTCGAACGGGATCTCGGCGCCCGATGCGGTCTCGGCGCACAGCGCCATCGCCGCCTCGGTCGCGAACGCCTCGATCACCCCATACAGCGTTCCGTTGCGCACATGGGCGCATTCGCGCTCGCAACGGACGCTCCTGCACCGTGACCGACGGCTTGCAGCAGATCAGAGCCCGCGCTGCACCGCGAGGACCAACAGCACGACGGCGACGACGCCCGCGAGGACCACGATCGCGATGTTCGTCACGAGCGCCATCCTGAGCGTGCGCGGACTGATCCGTCCCGCGCTCTTGGCCGGCTCGACGGCGGCGGCGTCAACAGGCGGAGAATCCCCGCGATCCGCAGAGGTCATGCCGACGGAGCTCGAGAGCGCGTCGGTGACGTACCGGTTGAGGCTGATCTCGTCGCGCTCGGCCGCATGCGAGAGCTGCTCGTGAAGCTCGCTGGGCAGCCGAACGAGGAACCGGCCGCTGTAGTTCGTCTTGGGAGTACGACCGTTGCCCGGTTGCGCGGCGTCGCCCGGTCGCGCGTCCACGCCCTCCTTATCTGCGCCCACGCCGGCAATCTTAGTCTTCGTCGCCGCAATCTCGGGCGTTTCGCGGCGTGATACCGCCTTAGATTTCGTGGTATCAGCCGGGTTGGCGGAGTCTCCGGAGCTGAGCTCGGCGCGGAGCTTGGTCAGGGCGCCGTCGAGGAGACGTGACACGTGGGCCTGCGAGATGCCGATCGCTGCCGCGATCTGACGCTCGGTCATGTCCGCGTTGAAGCGCAGAAAGACGATCTGGCGCTCCCGCTCGTCGAGCACGCGGAGACCCCCGGCGAGCAGAAGGCGGGACTCGCTCGCGACGAGAGACTCGGGCTCGCGCGACCCGGCGACGGCCGCGCCGCTCGCCTCGACCGCTGCCGAATCCGTGTTCGCCCGCTGCGCGTTGGGCGGCAGCTGTGCGCCGCGTCTGCGCACGCTCAGGTGACGGCGGATCGCGCCTTCGACGGCAGGTCCCACGAACGATGCGAAGGCGACGCCACGGCCCGGGTCAAATCGGGCTGACGCCCTGACCAACCCGACCGAGCCGGCCTGGACCAGGTCATCGAGCTCCTCTCCCCGGCCCGCGTACCGACGTGCGATCGCTCGTACGAGCGGGAGGTGCGAGCGCACCAAGTCCTGTCTCGCAGTATCGGGGAGACCCGAATTGTTCGAGCTCTTTGACGCCGCTTTCGCACGCCGGAGATGAGCCTCTTCACCGATGCCGCCACGCCCCTTCTGCGACCGATATCACCGTGGACGTTACAGAGATAACGAGTGATACCCGGATTTTTTTGGATCGGATCTGGGCGCCGTGGAGACATTAAGAGGCAGAGGCTGATCATGGCTGATCATCTGAATGGAAAGTCTTGGGGCTTGTCGGGGGCGCTTACGGCGGCGCTTCTGGCGCTTGCGCTGATCGTGCCGGCCGGAGCGCAGGCAGCCGGTCCCGGCTCCGGCGCGCTCGGCCAGCTCGCCGCGCTCGTTCCCGCGCCCGCACAGAGCGCCGTGTCCGCGGCGCTCTCTCAGGTCCCGTCGGCGAGCGGCGCCGGGGCATCTGGAGTCGCCGTGCCGGCATCCCTCCCGTCAGTGCACGTCGTGGTTCCCCCACCGCCGCCCGTGCCCGTGGTCTCCCGGCCCCCGCCCCCGCCAGCGCCGGCGAATCCCGCGTCCGCGGCACTGGCTGTGCCTGTGCCCGCCGGGATCGCCGGCCAGGCGGTGAGCGTGCCGGCGCAATCCGTGCCCCAGCCGGACGCGGCGGTGCAGGCCGCCCTGACCGGGCGGAGTCGGTCAGGCACGGCCCGGCCGGACCCGGCGCTCGGCGGGCGGATGCCGGGCCATCGGAGCGCCCACCCGCGAGCTCATCGCCGCTCGGGCTCGGCGAAATCGGTGGCGGCGGCGTCGACGCGGGAGGCCCCGATCGCTCGCGCCACGGCGGCCCGCCCGTGGTCGCCGGTATCGGTGCTCGGGACGAGCCGGCGCGGCACGCAGCCAGCCGCGCCGGCTCGTCGCGCGGACTCGCGGATCGAATCGAGGCGCGCCCGTCACCTCGCGCCGTCGCGACCCCGTCCGGACGTCGCGGTGACCACCACGCCGCTGGCGGTCCCGCTCTCGGCCGCCCTGCCACCGGGCGGAGCGGAGGGCACCGCTGCGGGCGCCGGAGGCGCAGCGGCGGGCGGGGCCGCCGCGGCTCTCCTCGCACTCTTCGGCCTGTGCATTCTTCGAGCCTTGTTGCCGGGGCTCTTAGGCCTGGGGCTTGCCCCAGCGCAATCGGCGTTCCTCGTCTCGAGGTTGGAACGGCCTGGTTAGCGCCGCTGGGTCGGTGCAAGCGACGGTCGCCGACGTGAGGCGGTCGTCGCCGGGTCCGCTCTGGACTTAGCGGGCTCGGCCAGGCCATCGCCGCGGCTCGGTCAGCAGTACGAGCGCGGCGATCCAGATCAACCAAGGAGAACGAAGCAGCATGAGATCGAAATTGATTGCTGCCGCCATCAGCATCGTCGCGCTCGCCATACCGGCGCAGGCGATGGCTGACGGCGGGGGCAGCGCCGGGGCCGGTGGCCTCGGTCAAGCACAGCTCGCGGGTCAGGCCGCGGCGACGCTGCAGGGAGCGCTCTCGAGCGCGAACGCGCAGCAGACCGCCACCAACTCGAACTCGCCGGTGAGTGTCGCCGGCGGTCAGCCCTCGGGCGGTGGCAAGCCGTGTGATTGCGGCACGCCGATCGGTGGAAAGCCGATGGGTGGACCGCCGATGGGTGGCACGCCCACGGGCGGCTCCAACAACGCCAATCAGGGCGCCATCAACGGAGCGGCCAGCGGCGCCGGCAACAACGCCAATACGGCCCAGAACAACACGCAGACCCAGATGGCCACCGCCGGCGGAGCGATCGGTGGGGGCGGACCTGGACAGGCGCAAGGCAGCGACCAGAAGTCCGTGACCGGCCAGCTGGCCGGATCATCGGCGAACGCCGGCCAGACTGCCGTCAACGCCAACACGCCGAGCAGTGCCGGCGGCAGCCCATCGGGCCCGAAGGGCGATGGCCCGAAGGGCGATGGCCCGAAGGGCGGCGACCCATCAGGCGGCGGCAACAACGCCAATCAGGGTGCTGCCAACGGGGCGCTCAGCGGCGCAGGCAACAACGCCAACACGACCCAGAACAACACCCAGACGCAGACGGCCGGCTCCAACTGCCACGTCGGCTGCGGCGGCTCCGGCCAGGCCCAGGCGGCTGGTCAGAGCGCGGCGACGCTCCAGGGAGCGCTGTCGGGCGCGAACGCCAACCAGACCGTGGTCAACGCCAACGTCCCGGTGAACATCGCCGGAGGCAACGTCTCGGGCGGCTCCAACAGCGCCAACCAGGGCGCCATCAACGGAGCGGCCAGCGGCGCCGGCAACAACGCCAACACCACGCAGAACAACACACAGACCCAGACGGCCGGCTCCAACTGCCTGGTCGGCTGCGGCGGCGCTGGTCAAGCGCAATTCAGCGGGCAGCAGGCATTGACAGGTCAATTGGCGGGATCCTCGGCGAACGCCGACCAGACCGCGGTCAACGCCAACGTCCCGGTCAACATTGCCGCAGGGAACGTCTCCGGCGGTAACAACAGTGCCAACCAGTTCGCCGCCAACGGCGCGCTCAGCGGCGCAGGCAACAACGCCAACACGACCCAGAACAACACACAGACGCAGACGGCCGGCTCCAACTGCCAGGTCGGTTGCGGCGGTGCGGGCCAATTCCAGGCCTCGGGTCAGAGCGCGGCGACGCTCCAGGGAGCGTTCTCGGCAGCGAACGCCAACCAGACCGCGGTCAACGCCAACGTCCCGGTGAACATCGCCGGCGGTGACGTGTCTGGCGGCTCCAACAGCGCCAACCAGGGCGCCATCAATGGAGCAGCCAGCTTCGCGGGCAACAACGCCAACACCACCCAGAACAACAACCAGGCCCAGACGGCCGGCTCCAACTGCCTGGTCGGCTGCGGCGGCGCTGGTCAAGCGCAATTCAGCGGCCAGGAGGCGCTCACTGCTCAATTGGCCGCCTCGTGCGCCAACGCCACCCAGACGGCGGTCAACGCCAACGTCCCGGTGAACATCGCCGGAGGCGATGTCTGGGGCGGCGATAACAGCGCCAACCAGTTCGCCTTGAACGGCGCGCTCAGCGGCGCCGGCAACAACGCGGGCACGGCCCAGAACGGGACGCAGAGCCAGAAGTAACTAACAGCGGCGCTCGGCCAACCGCGATGGGTTGACCACAGCGCAGACAACCGCGGGACCCGGCCGGTGCCCTCACGGCGCCGGCCGGGTTCTCCGCTCACATCCTGAATGCGATCCCTCAACACGGCAAAGCTCGGACTGGTCCTGATCACGATCTTCGTGACGCTCGTCGCCGCCACCCACGCGCGCGCGGATCAGGTTCCGCCCGCGCCCATCAGCACCTCACCGGCGACGACGGACACCCCGAGTCAGCCGGGAGATCCGGCGGCGGCGCCGACCGACCCGAGTAGTCCGCCGGGCACGACTCCCCCGGCGCCGAGCGACCCTGGTAGCGCGCCGGTCCAGACGGCGACACCACCGTCGACTTCCACCCCTCCGACGCCTCCACCTGACCCGACGCCGCCGTCACCGCCCGACCAGACCCCGGCGATACCACCCGACCAGACCGCGGCGATACCACCCGACCAGACGCCGGCGATACCACCCGATCAGACGCCAGGGACACCACCCGATCAGACGCCGGCGACACCACCCAGCCAGACGCCGGCGACACCACCCAACCCGGGCACGCCGCCCGCCACACCCGGGCAGACTGCGGCGGCTCCAGCTCCGCCCCCGGACCCGTCCGGTCAGGCGCCTCCAGCGATACCGAACCCGGGCACGCCGCGGGCCGGAACCCCGCCGACCCCGCCGCCGATCGAGTCGAGCACGACCACCCAAACCATTTCGCAAGTCCAGATTTCGGGCTGTACGTCGCACTGCCAGGGCGTCAGCCAGGTTCAGGTGGCCGTCCAGGAAAGCGTAACCGTGCAGGTTGCGGGGACAGCGGCCCAGTCGCCGAGCGCACTCCAGACACAGCCGTCGCCGAACTCCTCCTCGCAGGTGACGAGCAGCGTGACCCAGATCCAGATCGGCTGCATCACGGAGTGCTTCGGCACGACCACGACCAACGCATCCGCGGGCGCCTTCACCCAACAGCTCCTCTCATACCTCAACTCGCTTCAGCCTTCCTGCGGCTCCTCGACCACGCAGCCGACGCCCGCAACGTTCGACAGCGTCGTCGACGAGGTGGCCTGCCAGATTCAGGCCGCTCAGGGGGCGGCCACGCAGACCGAGGTCGCCTCGCAGAGCGCCACCACCGTCCAGGTGACCGACGCCACGCCAGCCTCACAGCCGCCGGTGCCCACGTCCGTCGCCGAGTCACAGCAGGGCACCTGGCAGCTTCAGATCGGCTGCGTCTTCTACTGCGTCGATACGCAACAGGTCCAGCAGGCCCAGCAGTCGATCACGATCATCCACGTCCAGACCGGCCAGTCCGGCCCGAACCCCGGCGAGGTCGACGTGACCGATCAGATCATCTGGCAGGTGCAGGTCGGCTGCATCGCCTGGTGCTACGACGCCACGCAGGTCCAGGTCATCACCGGTCAGAGCACGGTGATCGTCGACGAAGTCCCCGCGCCCGCAAGTCCACCACCACCGCCACCGCCGACCTCACCACCGCCGACCTCACCACCGCCGAGCTCGCCGCCGCCGACGCCCGCGCCGGATCCTCCCGCGCCCCCGCAGCCGACGGGAGCCGCGGCCGGGCAATCGAGCGCGACCACCTCCGCTTCGCCGCCGGTCGAGAGTCCGTCGCAGGCCACGAGCTCGCCCGTGCGACGCGTTCGGCTGTTCAGGGCGGCCCCCTGGGTGGGCGCGAGCGTATCCACGCTAACGACGCCGATGGTGGCAGTCGCGCGGGTCCGGGAAGCGACCGCGGCGGTCGTTCCGGCACGCATCTCGCGGACTCAGACGGTCGTCGCTGATCTATCGGTCGCGGCCGTCGCACACGAGCACGCACGACGTTCGCCGCACTCGGCATCCCAGCCGCAGATGAAGCGTCCGGTGCGAGTCGCCGAGGCGCTCGCCGCCGAGCCTCGCGTTCCCAATGACCTCCCCGTCGTCGCGTTGCTACTCGCAGCCGCGGCCGCGGTGATCGCGCTGGCGGCGATTTGGACGCGAGTCGCGACCAGGCCGGAGCGTTGATCTAGCGGCGAAAAAAGCGTATCGTCCAGTTTAACTAGCAATTACCAGAAGAAGGAAGGCGCGTTGCTGACCCATTCACAGGGTGTGTGGCAGCGGCGCCGGGGGCAGATGGACGCTGGTTCTTGGGCCGCTCGCATCGTCGCCCGCATTTGCGGGAGGCTGATCGTCGCCCTCGTCGTCTCGAGCTCGGTGGCCGCTGCCGGCGCGAGCGCCGCCGCGCGTGGGCACGCTGCCGACCCGGCGCCCCAGAAAGCGCCGACGTCCGGCGCGGCGAGTCAGCCCACGCCGGATCCCGCGCCGCACGCGACAACCCCCGCGCCGCATCGGTCGACCGCCACCGCGCCGGCGATCCGCGTGCCGGTCGTCGTTACGCCGGCGACGACGGTCAACGCTCCGGCGAGGACGGTCAACACTCCGGCGAGGACGGTCAGCGCGCCGGCACCGAAGATCGTGAGCTTGAGCCCGCCGCGCGCGCAGCCGGTTCGGCACACCGCGTCCCCGCACGTCCGAGCTCCTCGCGCGCCGGCTACGCGTCACGCGCGATCGGAAGCCACGCAGTTGTCGTTCCCACTGACCCTGCCAAGGGACCTGCTGCTGCTACCCGGTACCGCGCTTCACGCCGGCGAGACCGGGCACCGCGACGGCGTGCTGCTCCTGCTCAGCTCGATGGCGATGGCAGTGCTCGCGGTGGCGAGCTTCGCGTTGCTGCGGCGACTCAGACGGCTGGAGCTGCGATGAGGCGCATCGCTTTGGTGGTGGCGCTCGTCGCCGTCGCGGTTTCGCTGATGGGGGCGTCGGCGGCGTGGGGAGACACGATCACGCCTATGTGCACGACTGGCCAGCAATCAGCCGTGCACAGCCGGGTGGTACACGACGCCGGTTCTCGGTCAGCTGGGACCTGGAGCCGCCGGCGCTGGCACCCCGAGCTACTGCACCGCACACGGCATACCACAGCGACACGATGGCGACCGTCTCGTGCACGGTCAGTTGGACCGACGGCAGTTCATCGGCAACCCAGTCACTACACGATCCAAGTCGAAACCTCCTCCCCCACCGCCACCGCGACCCAGTCCCGCCCGCCCGACTCAAACGGGTGGTACAACGCCCCGCTCTCCTTTGCGTTGCAAGGTAGCTCGTTCTCCGGGATCGCCTCCTGCACTTCGGCGACGTACGCCGGCCCTGCGACCACGAGCGCGACCGTGGCCGGCACCTGCGTCGACAACGCCGGCAAGGCCGTGACCGTCGCCAGCGCGCCGTTCGCCTACGACGCCACGCCGCCCACGCTCACCGCCGCGGCCGACCCGGGCGACCAGAGCGTTGCGTTGAGCTGGCAGGCAGGCGGAGACATCGCGCCGATCGCGTCGTACACCGTCACCCGCGAAGGCGACACGAACGCCGCAGCGGTCGACACCGTGTACTCGGGCAACGGCGCCGGACTCGAGGACAGCCACCTCAAGAACGGCGTCCGCTACACGTACACGATCACAGCGCGCGACCAGGCGGGGAACGCGGCGGTGACGACGATCACGACCACGCCCGGACCCCGGCTGCTCGGCCCTGCGCCGAATGCGCACGTGACCGCGCCACCGATGCTGAGCTGGACCGCCGCCCCAAGCGCGACCTACTACAACGTGCAGTTGTTCCGCGGCGGCAAGGTGCTGAGCCTGTGGCCCACGCACGCCAGTCTCCAGCTCAAGCGCACATGGCGGTTCGACGGACGCCGGTACCGGCTCAAGCCGGGCAAGTACCGCTGGTACGTCTGGCCCGGCTTCGGACGGCGGAAGGCCAGCCGCTACGGGCACATGATCGGGTCCGGGACGTTCGTCGTCGTCCGCTGACCCGAGCCGCTACGCCGAGCGCTCGATCTCGTCCAGGTGGGCGATGTTCTCGACGTCGTCGGGCTCGGCGCTCGAGCTGCCACCAAACCACGCATCGAGAATCTCCAGGAGCTCGGCTTCCGACGTGGCGCGCAGGCTCAGCGCAAGCACGTTCGCGTCGTTCCATCGCCGCGCGCCCTGTGCCGTCTGCGCATCGGCGCACAGCGCGGCGCGGATCCCCGGCACCTTGTTGGCGGCGATCGAAGCGCCGGTTCCGGTCCAGCACGCGACGATCGCCTGCTCTGCCCGGCCGTCTGCGACATCCCGCGCGGCCGCTTCGCTAGCCCACGCCCAATCGGGCCGCTCGGCGTCGGAGTAGGCACCGTGCAGCAGCGGCTCGTGACCGCGCCGGCGAAGCTCATCCGGCAGTGCCGGCGCGACGCCCGTCAGCTCATCCGCGGCGACCGCGATCCGCATCCGCGGGACCAGCGGTCAGACGGCGGCGATCGCCGGCTCGCGATCGTCGTCCGGCGCGCCGTCGCCGGTCGGCTCTTCGCAATCCGCGAAAAGCCACTGCAGACCGTAGGTCCGCATGTCCTCGATCAGCGGCACCAGCGCACGGCCCTTGTCGGTGAGCGCGTACTCGACGCGCGGAGGCACCTCGGGGAACGTCTGACGTTCGACGACCCCTTCCTCCTCGAGTGCGCGCAACCGCAACGACAGCGTGCGGGGGCTGATTCCTTGCAGCGAGCGTTCGAGCTCGCAGAACCGCGACCGGCCCTCGGCCAGGTCGCGGATAACGAGCAGCGTCCACTTGCCACACACGATCTCGGCCGTGCGGCACACCGGGCAGGTTTCATTCGAAATGGCCATCCTCTGCCGAGTTTAGCGCAATGCTTCACCAACTGAAGTAAAGGGCTCAACTGGCTGCCGCCCCGCCGAGGGGGCGGCAGCCAGGCCCTGCCTACTTCACGGTGTAGCTGTACGGGATCGCGGCGACCTGGTTCCCGTTCGGCTGCACGAACGTGTCGAACAGGAAGTTGTCGCCGTCATCGACGTACAGCGTCCCGCCGACCTGTGTCCCGGATGGCCCATCTGGCGTGATCGTCACCGGGATGGTGGCCGTCTGACCGGGATTGACGACAACCGGGTTGTAGTTGTTCAGCTGAGACGGATCGGTGCTCGCCGTCCAGAGATCGCCCGTGGGCGAGGTCACCGTCGGGTCGAACATTGCCGAGACCGCCGACATCGTCGTCGTGACGGTCTCGCTCGGGCCGGGACCCGAAACGTACGGGCCGACCTCCGTGGGCGCCACAGCCCACAGTCCCTGAGAGATCGGGTTCGCGCTGAACGACGCGCTCACCGAGGTTCCGTGCGGGGACAGGATATCCGGATCCCCAGCCGGCGATCCCGAGTCGAACTGGATCGGGGCCGGACCGGTCGTGCCCGCCGTCGCTGTCCACGACGTGGTGTTTGTCGGGATCAGATATTCCGGCACGTTGTCACCGAACTTGATCGGTTCGGGCACGGTCGAGCTGCCCGTGAGCGACGCCAGAGTCAGCGTCGAGCTGGTCGGCAGTCTCGCGTCGAGGAAGTACGCCTCGGGCGCGGGGCCGGTGTTGCGGATCCGTACCATGGCTGACACTGGCTGTCCGGCGGGGAGCTTGGTGCTCGTCGAACTCGGCAAGCCCGGCGCCGAGGCCGGAACCGCGGACTGGCTCGTCGTGACCGTGAACGGCTCGGACAACGTTGTCCCGGACACGAATGGCGCGTAGGCCACGATCAGCGTCCATGCGCCCCCGGCTGGCGAGAGGACATGGAGCTGGGCTCCGATGTCCGACGCGCTGCCGTCCGGCAGTACGTTCGCCGCGAACGCGACCGCTTCACCAGTCGGGTTGATGAGCCACGCGCTGAGCGGGTTGTTCGGATTGTCGCCGAGCGTGACCGCGGCGTTCAGCTCCGGGCGTCCCGACGGCAGGTCGAACTGGTACGAGAACTCCTCGCCAGTCTGGGTTTCGCGACCGTTGCCGCCCGTCAGGGTCCCGGAGAACGACTGGGACCCGTTCGGGATCAGGCTCCGCAGTGTCACCGGAATCGTGGTCACGCGCCCGAATCCGGCACCTTGATTGCTGCTGAGCATTATCGAGCCCGCGGCGTCGCCTGGCTGCGAAGGCGTTGAAACCCGCAGCATCACGGCGCCGGACTGCCCGGGTGCCAGCGTGAGCGTGCTTGGGCTTGCGTGCCCGAATGAGCTGTACTTGGCAACGCTCGCGCCGAACACGACGTTCCCCGTAGTCCCGCCCGCGACCGAGTTGCGACTGTAGACGTATGCCGTCCACGTCCCCGGTACCGGGTTTGCCACCTGGACGTCACCGTAGTTGCCGTCCCCCTGCGGGACTGAGTACTCGGCGAGGTTGCCCTGGGGGTCGACGAGCGTCAACCGAACCCGCGCGTTCAGACCCGTCGGCGCGTCCGCGTTCTGGAACGCGATCGCGGCGTTGAGCCGGTTCTGGCCCTGAGGGACGTTGAACGTGACCGGCTGGTAGTTGTCGGTGACGCCGTTCCAGTCGACGATGTGCTGGCTGCCGCTGTCGCTGAGGTTGACAGTCGTCGACTTCACGGTGCGGTAGCTGCCCAGAGCGCGCGATCGAAACTGTGAACGTCTGGGTCTTGGCTCCGTTATTGGTCACCGTGTCGGTCAGTGTCTCGGGAGTCCCGGGAGCGTCGACCGCGTTCAACTGGCTGCTGCTCTCGAGCAACGTGGCGCCCTTGGCCTTGGGCACGCTCGCGGGCGCCTTGTATGACTCGGCCGCGAGCACTGCCTTGTACGCGTCGATCTCACCCGCGCCCTGCTGGTCGGCGGGGGCGTTGATGTCATCGGCCGTGCTCGTGATGATCTGCTTGACCACGGCCGGGCTCGGAGAGGCGTCACCATGAGTGTTTCGGTACGCCTGGATCACAAGCGCCGCGACGCCCGCGGTGAGCGGTGAGGACTCGCTGGTCCCGCCGAACTGGACGATCCCGAGGGCGTTGCCGGCCGAGGTCCACGCACTCGCTGTACAGCGCTGTGTTCGTTGAGCACAGCGCCCAGTTGAGCTCGCCCGGGGCGACGACGTCGATCGTGCGGCCGTCCTGCTCGAAGCCGCCCGAGCTGAGTGAGCTGATGTTGTTGTCCAGCCAGCCCTTGACGCCCGGGAACCGCGCGCCGCCGTAGCCGACCTGGGCATCGATCCGGTACGTCGTCGATGCGCCGACGGAAAGCACATTCGGGTCGGTCGACGGCGTCCCGATCGTGCTTGTGACGCCGGCGTCGCCACTGGAGACGGTCACCGTCGTGCCGGCGGCGACGGCTTCATCGTTCGCCTGCTTGATCAGGTCGAGCGCTCGCATCATCATCCGGGTACAGGTTCGACCCGAGCGACTCGTTGAGGACGTTGACGTGGTCGACGGATACCGCGTAGTCGATTGCCTGCAGGAACGAGGAGTTGAACCCGGTGTCCTCGCTGCCGAAAATGTCGAGCCCGACGAGGCTCGCGCCGGGGGCCACACCCTCGATCCTGATGTTGCACGGCCGGTCTAGCGGCAGGTCGTCGTAGTGGCTGACGTCGTAGATGTGCAGACCCTGCGCGGCGATCGAGCTGGCGTCGCCGAACGCCTCTTCGCCGCCGGTCGGGACGTTCGGTGCCCTCGCCGCTGAAGTCCTTGTAGTCGATGAACACCTGCGAGCCGTCCGGCACGGATGAAGTCCTGGTTGTTGATGTCGAGACCGTCGGCGATGAAGGCGACGCTGACGCCTTGGCCGGTGATCCCAAGGGACCGCGCTGTCTTTGCGTTCGGTGCGTCAGAATCGGCATGGATCGTCTGCAGCGCCTCCGGATTGAGCTGGACCTTGCCCGGCGCCGCGCAGGCACCCGCCAGTGGCGAGACCGGCGCACCGGTCGTGGTCGTGCTCGTCGCCTGCGCGGGCGCGAGCTGGATCAGCTGGTCCGGCACGACCTGGCTGACCGCCGGATTCGACTTGAGTTGCGAGGCCTCGCTCGAGGAGACGGTTGCGGTCAGCGCGTTGATCACGGTATAGGAGTGAACGTTGCGCGCTCCCGCCGAAGAGAGTTGCTGGGTAACCGGCGCCTGGGTCTGCTGGATCGCGCTCTTCCGAGCACGGATCGTCGCCCGGTTCGCCGGCAGGTTCTTCTCCTGGTTCTTGAAGACGACGATCACCCTTTGTGTCGCCGCCTGGCCTTGCCCTTGTGCCGCGGCCCCTCCCGCGAACTGGGTCACTCCCACCACGGCTGCGAGCGCACCAAAACCCGCCAGCACACGACGTGTGCTTAGCACGATGCTTACCTCCTTTTTCTCCCCACGCCTACGTAAACCGGCAAGGCTGCAAGCTGGTTGCAGCCGCGGAAGCCTATACCTTCGTACAGGGCAGGCGTTTGTCAGGAGGATGACAAGCCCCGCCGCAGTCGCGACGGGAGGCGCGCCTAGGCAGCGCCTAGGCGCCCATACCGGGCGGCGGCGCGGACGGCCGGCCGTTCGGCGAGCCAACCTGCGCCCCGGCCTTCATCCGCGACCCGCCGCCCCCGCCATGACAAGCGAGCCGGAGGCGCAGCCGCAAGCCCACCGCTCGCCTTAACGCATTCGGAGGGCAAATCCATTTCACGGGACTCGCGCCGAAGGCGCCCGTGAAATGGAATGCCCTCCGAATGAACGCGTTAAACGCCTAAGCGACGTCGCGAAGCTTCTGCGCCTCAGCGAGCGACTGAAGCTTCTTCAGCGACTGGTTCTCGATCTGCCGGATCCGCTCACGAGTGACGTTGAACGTCCGGCCGACCTCGTCGAGCGTCCGCGGATGCTCGCCACCGAGCCCGTAGCGCAGCTCGAGCACGCGCCGCTCGCGGTAGCTCAGATTCTCGAGCGCCTCGCGGAGCGCCTCCTTGGTGAGGATCTCGGCCGCCCGCTCGTACGGCGACTCGGCCCGCTCGTCGGCGATGAACTGCCCGAACTCCGACTCCTCCTCGTCGCCCACGGGCTTCTCGAGCGAGACCGGAGCCTGCGCCGAGCGCTTGATCGACTCGACCTCCTCGGGCTCGATTCCGGTCACCTCGGCGATCTCCTCGGCGGTCGGCTCGCGCCCGAGCTCGGTCACGAGCTTGCGCTCGGCCCGGCCGATCTTGTTGAGCTTCTCGACCACGTGCACCGGGATGCGGATCGTCCGCGCCTTGTCGGCGAGCGCGCGAGCGATCGCCTGGCGGATCCACCACGTGGCGTACGTCGAGAACTTGAACCCCTTGCGGTAGTCGAACTTCTCGGCCGCGCGGACCAGTCCGAGCGTGCCCTCCTGGATCAGGTCCAGGAACGGCAGCCCCTGGTTGCGGTAGTTCTTGGCGATCGAGACGACGAGCCGGAGGTTCGACTCGACCATCTTCTGCTTGGCGTCGAGGTCGCCGCGCTCGATCCGCTTGGCGAGGTCGACCTCTTCCTGGGCGGTGAGCAGCCGCACCTTGCCGATGTCCTTCAGGAACAGCTGAAGGGAATCGGTGGTCATGTCCGGCTTCAGGTCCAGCGCCGTCTTCGGCTTGCGCCGGCCGCGCTTGTCGGGGGCGCGCTCGAGGTCCGCCGCCGCGATGGCCGGGTCGAGCTCCTCGACCAGCTCGATCTCAGCGCGCTCGAGGAAGCCGTGCAGCTCCTCGACGTCCGCCTCGTCGAGATCGAGCTCCGAAACCGCGCCGGAGATCTCGGCGTAGGTCAGGACGCCGAGCTGCTGGCCGCGCGTGACGAGGCCCTTGATCTCTTCGAGTTCCTGCAGTTCCGCTACTGACATGTGATTCCGTTTCCCGTCGTACCCGCCGGCCCTGGACACCGCCGGCCTGAGAGAGGATGGCAAACGAGCGCAGGCCCCAAGGGCGCACGCCCGCTAGTTAAACATGTCTTGGAAGTCTAGTCGCTATACTTTTTGAAGTCAACGAAAAGTGGGTCCGCCGGCAGGGGCAATCCGGCGTCACTACCGCGAGGGTATACGCGGAACCGTAAGACCGGTTTCGATTCCTTCTTCGATTTTGCTGAGAGCGCTGCACGTGCAGGGCCCCGCGGCGACCGCGTCGACACCAGGATTCTGGGGCATCAGCGTAGGCGGATGGCGAGGTTCCCGTTACGCCATGATGTCGGTAGTGAGCGACGAACGCCCCTCAGACGTGATCGGCGCGCTGCCGCGCAGGCGGCCGCACCGGCGCAGCGACAAGCGCCCTTCACCCAAGCCCGCCGCACGGTCTGCGTCGGAGTCGGCGAAGGCTAGCGACGGCTCCGCCAAGCGAGAGCCGGGAGGTAAGCGCGCCACACCGGCGCGTACCCGCGGAGCGCGCCCGGCGCAGGGCACTCGCACGGCCACGACCGCGCGCAAGCCGGCCGCTCAGCAGACCAGGGCGGCCGCTCAGCAGACCAACGCCGCGAGCAGGGCGCCGGCGCCGCAAGCCGCGCCGGAAGCCATCGGCGCACGCCGGCCGGAGCGCCTGCGGCAGCCCGCGCAGCCCGCCGGCGCCCCGCCCGCGCCTCCTCGTGCCGCGGGGCCCCGAGCGCACCGACCGGACGCGACATCCTCGGCATCGCCGCCCAGGCCGCGGCCGAGCTCGCCGAGATCGGCCTGTCGGTCAGCGCCCGCGCCCTGCGCAACGCGGTCAGCCGACTGCCCCGCCCTTAGGGATCGTCACGGGCAGTCGGCGCCACCGCCGCCGCATGTGGTTAGAATGCCCGCCGTTCACGCCGAGCGATCGTCCGTCCGCGGACGGTCGGCGGGGGAACCACTTGCGGATCCAAGGATCCGCAGGGGCGAATCGGTCCCGACCGGGGCCGTAGCGCTCATCAGGCGCGAGCCCGTCAGCTCACCCCGTAGGCGCACCACGAGAGGACGGACGAGCTGCTCGCGAGAGCTCGCGCCATTCGCTATCTAGCCCCGATCCTGGCCGCCGGCCGTCGTCGCCCTGCTCATCCCGGGCGTGGCCTTCGCCGGTTCGGGTGGCGCCGGATCCGGCGCCGGGTCTGAGCTCGAGCCCGCCGGTCAGCGCCGGCAACGTCCCCGTGAGCGCGAGCAGCAACGGCATCACGATCACGACCCAGGCGTCGGCGTTCATGCGCGGTGGCGTGTCGGTGACCGGCACGGTCCCCGGCTCGGACGCCGGCGACATGGTCGAGATCGATCAGCTCGGGTCCGGCAGCGGGGCGACCTGGGTCCCGGTCGCGGACACGAATGCCGCCTCGAGCGGCTCGTTTGTGGCCGCGATGGTACCCGCCTCATCCCGGCCAGCTGACGATCCGGGCCGTGATCCAGGGATCCCAGGCCTCGAGCGCCGCCGCCGCGCCGACCGTGTCGCGTCACCATCTACCAGCGCTCGACCGCGACCCTGTACGGCCCCGGCTTCTACGGCCACCGCACCGCGTGCGGCCTGATCCTCCGGCGCCGCACGATCGGCGTGGCGAACCGGACGCTCAAGTGCGGGACGCGGTCCAGATCTACTACAAGGGCCGCGTGATGACCGTGCCCGTGATCGACCGCGGCCCGTACGCCCACGACGCCAACTGGGACCTGACGATGGCCGCCGGCCGCGCGATCGGGATGCTCGAGACCGAGGTGATCGGCGCCGCCGCGGTCCCGGCCGCCTCGACGAGCACGGCCGCAGCTCCCGGTAACGGCGTCCCGGGCGCGCAGTAGCCGGACCCTGGGTTCAGCTCACCAGGCTCGGACCGGACGTGGGAGGATCGGCGCCGCCCTCGCCGGCCCCGTCGATGACGATCCCGATCCCGCTCGCCTCAGCCGCGAACCTCGTCTGCTCGGCGGCGTCGATCAGCGTCGCGGCGTTGTGGCCGTCCTCGCCCGAGCACCGCGAGTCCGACGCTGACGGTCATCGGTGCCCCGCGCCAGGACTCCTCCGTCGGCACGGCCGCGACGATCCGCGACCCGAGCGCCTGAGCGCCGGCGCGGCCCGTGTCGCGCGCGATGATCCAGGCGCGGCTCTCGGTCTCGCACGCGAGCACGTCGCCGTGTCGGACCGCGGTCCGGACGGCCTGCGCGAACCGCCCGAGCGTCGCGGTCGCATCGCCCCGGGATTCGACCGCCAGCATCCGCTCCGCCTCCTCGAGCTCGACCAGCAGCAGCGACAGCGGGCTCCGAGCTCGCGAAGCGCGTACGATCTCGTCCCTCAGCGCTCCGATCCAGAGCGCGTCGCCGACGGAACGGCCCTCGCGGACGGGCCGCCTCCGGGCCCGAGCCACCGAGCGATGCCGTTCGTGCCTGATCGTCACTCCGCCGCCCCAGCCGTCGCGGATGGGACATCGGGTCGCGCCGACCCCCAACGGCGCGACTCGAGCGCCGTCGCACCCCGTCGGCCTCTTCGTCGATCGGCGCCGGCGCAGCACCGCAGCGCGGACGAGCTCGGCGACCAGCGACAGGCGCTCGCCGGCGTCGGCGAGCAGGTCGGGGTCGGACCGGGCCAGCTCGTTCCGCAGCGCGCTCCAGATCACGCTTCGGAGCGCGTCGACCGCATGTGCGGCCGCCTCGGCGCTTTGGACGCCGGCGAGCTCGCCGGTGCGGGAGACGAGCGGCTCGAGCACTCCGTCTTGCTCTATCCGCCGCAGGTCCTGCCTCGTCGTACAGCGCGCGGACGACCGCATCGCAGATCCGCGGCCCGTCGCGTGCGACATCGCCGGCCAGGATCGCCGCCGCCTCGTCGAGCGGCGCATCCTCGACCAGCGCGAGCAGCCAGCCCTTGGCCAATGCTTCGCCACGAAGCAGGAGTGCTTCGACTCCTGAGCTGACGACCGGCCCTGGTCGCCGGCGACGTGGCACACCCCGCTCCATTCCGGGCACTTTTACCACGCATCGACCCCGACCATTCGCGTTGTCCTCAACCGACCGCCGATGTCGGCGAAAATGTGGTCGTGCCTGCCGCCCTGCTGACGATCGCCGAGGCCCGCGAGCGGGTCCTCGAAGCGGTTCGGCCGCTCGGGACCGAGCGAGTTCCGATCGACGACGGCCCGCGACCGGGTGCTCGCCGCCGACCTCCAGGCGGCCGGCGACGTGCCGCCGTTCCCGTGCTCGGCGATGGACGGCTACGCGATCATCGCCGGGCGACGGCGGCCGGACGCTGACCGTGGTCGGCGAGTCTCGCGCCGGCATGCCGTCGCAGCTCCACCTGACCGACGGAGACGCGATCAGGATCTCGACCGGCGCGGCGATCCCGGACGGCGCGACGGCGGTGATCCCGCAGGAGAACGTCGAGGTTCGCGACGGCACGATCCTCACTGCGACCGCGATCCGGCCGGGCGACCACGTGCGCGGCGCCGGCGAGGACATGCGCACGGGCGAGACCGTGCTGCGGGCGGGCGTGACGCTCGGCGCGGCCGAGCTCGGCGCCGCGGTCGCGGCGGGCGTCGGCCGACTTGCTTGTCGCGCGGCGCCCGAGGGTGCAGGTCCTGTGCACCGGCGACGAGCTCCGCGCCCCCGGCGAGCCGCTCGGCCCGGGCGAGATCCACAACTCGAACGCCCCGATGCTCGACGCGCTCGCCGCGCACGAGGGCGCGGTCGGACGAGCCGGCACGGCGGCTCCCCGACGACCGCGGCGGCGACCGAGGCCGGGCTCGCGGCGGCGCTCGACAGCGCCGACGTCGTGATCGTCTCCGGCGGCGTGTCGGTCGGCCCGCACGACCACGTCAAGCCGGCGCTCGCCGAGCCTCGGCGTCGAGGAGGTGTTCTGGCGCGTCGCGCTCCAGCCCGGCAAGCCGACCTGGTTCGGCCGCCGCGGGAGACGTGCTGGTGTTCGGCCTGCCCGGCAATCCGGTCTCGGCGGTCGTCACGTTCTCGCTGTTCGTGCGCGCCGGCCTTGGCCGCGCTCCAGGGCCGGACCGACCGCGCCCTCGCTCGAGACCGAGGCGGTGCTCGGCCCGGCGGTCCGGCGCAACCCCGACCGCGAGCAGGCGGTCCGCGTGCGCCTCGAGCGCCAAGGCGGCGAGCTCGTGGCGCTCCCGAACGGGCCGCAGGGATCCCACATCGTGACCTCGCTGCTCGGCGCGGACGCGCTCGCGTTCATCCCCGCCGGCGAGGGCGAGCTCGAGGCCGGCGCGGCCGTGGCGCTCGAGCGCCTTCCGCGCTGACACAATCCGCCCGTGGCTGTGTTCGTCGCATTCCTCGCCGCGCTCAGCGCGCTGGTCGCGTCGCGGCGCCGGCGGCGCAGCCGGCTCCCGGCTAGCGCGGTGATCGTCTCGCCGCCGCAGTTCGACCGTGATCGCGCTCGACGGCGCGGTCCGCTCGGTCCAGTCGGCCGAGCTGACGCTGGCCGAGCAGGACTGGAAGCGCATGTGGAACGCCGCCAACCTCGAGAACCTCGCGCGAACCTACTGGCGCTTCCTTTCGCGCGTGACCGGCTGGACTGATCCGCGTCGTGTACGGCGAGAACGAGCGGTCGGTCGTGTTCCTCGCGCGGCCGCTGACGCTGCTGCGGTTCGACGCGCCCGAGTACGTGCTCGAGCGCGACCACGGCACGGTCCGCTGGCGGATCCGCGACGGGCTGCTCGTTGCCCGCGCCGGCCGCGGCTGCGGCTTCCTGTCGCTCGACGTGACGGCACCTCGGCGAGGACGCGAACGGCAGGGTGAAGCTCCTGATCGAGGTCGAGGTCGCGAACTTCTACCCGGCGATCGCGGTCGGGCTTCAGCACGCCCGTGTACGAGGCGACGCAGTCCGCGATCCACGTGCTGGTCACGCACGCGTTCCTGCGCTCGCTGGCCCGGCTCGACCTGGCCAAGTCGAAGGTCGGTCGATTCGCCGCCGCACGCGCCCCGACGTTCGCGCCGCCGGACGGGCCGCGATCCGACGCGCCCGCCGCCTCCGCGACCACGACCGCGCGCCGAAGTAGGAGGGGCCTCGCTGCGGTCGGCGTCCGTGGGGCCGGGTTCCCCGTCCTGACGGCAGCCGTGAACCGTCAACACGCTTTCAGCGAGGTGGCGCCGCCCAGGCTGTGCGCGACGCGGGGGCGCCCGGCCCGCGGCACTCGCGTTCCAGGCCGTCCGCCGGCGACTCACACCGGCACGCAGCGTGCCGCGGACGGGCGTGCCGCGTCAGCGCTAGCCGTAGCGGACGCCGGTGAGCGTCCGCAGCTTGGCCCGGTCGTGGCGCGCCGACACCCGCCGGACGGTGCCCGAGCGCGACCGCATCACGAGCGACTCGGTCGTCGCGCCCCGGTCGCCCTGGTAGCGAACCCCCTGGAGCACGTCGCCGTCGGTCACCCCGGTGGCGGAGAAGAACACGTCCTCGCCGGCGACCAGGTCGTCGCAACTCAGCACCTTCGATGAGGTCGTACCCGGCCTCAACGGCCGCCGTCCGCTCCTCGTCGTTGCGCGGCCACAGCCGCCCCTTCAGCTCGCCGCCGATGCACTTGATCGCGGCCGCGGTGATCACGCCCTCGGGCGTGCCGCCGATCCCCCACAGGATGTCGACCGGGGTGTTGTCGGTGACCGCGAGCAAGCGCCGCCGAGACGTCGCCGTCGAGGATCAGCCGGACGCGCGCGCCGGCCTCGCGAATCTCTGCCATCGCGTCGTGGTGGCGCTCGCGGTCGAGCATCACGACCATCACGTCGCGGATGTCGATCTTCTTGCGCTCGGCGATCAGCGCGAGCGTCTCGGGTAGCGGGCCGGTCGAGGTCGAGCAGGTCGGCGATCTCGGGACCGCCGGCGATCTTCTCCATGTACACGATCGGGCCGGGGTTGAACATCGACCCGCGCTCGGACAGCGCGATCACCGAGATCGCGCTCGGCATCCCGAGCGCGGTCAGCCGCGTGCCCTCGAGCGGATCGACCGCGATGTCGACGAGCGGCGGCGTCCCGTCCCCGATCTGCTCGCCGTTGAACAGCATCGGCGCCTTGTCCTTCTCCCCCTCGCCGATCACGACGATGCCGTCCATCGAGACCGAGTCGAGCACGTGCCGCATCGCGTCGACGGCGGCCTGGTCGGCGCCCTCCTTGTCTCCGCGCCCGACCATGCGGGCGGCGGCGAGCGCCGCCGCCTCGGTGACGCGGACGAGCTCGAGCGCGAGATTCCGGTCCGGGCGCGCTGCGGCTTGATCCTGACTCACGGCAGCCCCGGGGGTTTGCGGGTCGCCATGCTCTCCTTCGTTCGGGCGAGCTGCCTGAAGTCCATCGGCGGGCAGCCTAGCCGGTTTGGCCGCGCTCGCGCGCAGCCCCGTCGCCGCGCTCAGAGGTCGCTGTTCGCCCGCTCCGGGCGGGCGATCCCGCTGCGCTCGGCCGCGCTCTTGACCGCGGCCGCGACAGCATCGTGGACGCGCCTGTCGAGCGCGTTCGGGACGAGCTCGCCGTCCCTTGCGAGCTCCGCGATCGCGTCGGACGCGGCAAGCTTCATTGCGACGTTGATCCCCGCGGCCCCGGCCTGGAGCGCACCGCGGAAGATCCCCGGGTAGCCGAGCACGTTGTTGACGCTGCGACCGTCGGCCGCGAACGAGGCGCCCGCCGCCTCCGCCTGCTCGGGCTCGATCTCCGGGTCGGGATTGGTCAACGCGAGGATCACCTGGCCGGGGCGGATCATCTCGGGTCCGATCAGCCCGGCGCGGCCGGTCGTCGCGACGACCACGTCCGCCTCGGCCATCACCTGCTCCATCGAGCCGATCTCGACCCCGTGCTCGCGGGCCCGCGCGTGAGAGGCCTCGAGTGGGTCGAACGCGATCACACGGCGCACGCCCGCGTCGACCATCAGCGCCGCGATCCCGTACCCGGCAGCGCCGAGCCCGAGCTGGCCGACGGTCGCCGAGCGCAGCTCGATGCCGGCGTAACGGCACGCGACCATCGACCGCCGCGAGCGACACGACCGCCGTCCCGTGGACGTCGTCGTGCATGACCGGCTGGGGCAGCCGCTCGATCAGCCGGCGCTCGATCTCGAAGCACTCGGGGGCGGAGATGTCCTCGAGGTGGATCCCGCCGAACGTCGGGGCGATCCGCACGACCGTCTCGACGAACGTGTCGACGTCGGCCGAGTCGAGCAGGATCGGCATCGCCGAGATCCCCGCGAACTGGTCGTAGAACACGGCCTTGCCCTCCATCACCGGCATCGACGCGACCGGCCCGATGTTCCCCAGTCCGAGCACCCGCGTGCCGTTCGTGCAGATCGCCACGCTGCGCGAGATCATCGTGTACCGGGCCGCGAGCTCGGGCCGCGCCGCGATCGCGGTGCACACGCGCGCGACGCCCGGGGTGTACACGTCGCGCATCTCCTGAACCGTCCGCACCGGCCAGCAGGCGTCGATCCGGAGCTTGCCGCCGACGTGGCGCAGCAGCGCCCGGTCCTGATGCCACAGCACCGTCACGTCGTCGAGCGCTCCGACCAGCTCGGCGATGCGGTTTGAGTGCGGAGTGTCCCGCACCTCCACGGTGATGTCCCTGATCGAGCGCTCGCGCCCGAGCGATACGGTCACCACGTCGCCGATCAGCCCCTCGCCGTCGGCGATCGCCTGCGCGACGCGGGCGAGCTGGCCGGCGTGGTGCGGGATCTGGACTCGATAGGTGCAGTCGAGCATCGCGGTACCTCCCTCAACCAGTGGGCCACCACCCTATATGTTTGGCCCGGTGACTCCCAACCAGCCGGCGAGCGAGCACCCGATGCTCAGGCAGCTCCGGCCCGAGCCGCGCATGATTCACCCCCGCGAGCTGCTCGACTCGCTCGACCTGGGCGCGCACGCTCACGCCGATCGCCCGTACACAGTCGCGAACTTCGTGGCCAGCGCCGACGGGCGCGCCGCCTTCCAGGGACGGTCACGGGCGCTGAGCGACCCGGCCGACCGAGAGATCTTCCACGGGCTTCGCGAGCACGTCGACGCGATCCTGGTCGGCACAGGCACGCTGCGAGTCGAGCGCTACGGCCGCCTCGTCCGCGACCCCGAGCGCCGCCGCCGACGCGCCGGTACCGGGCTCGCGCCCGAGCCGCTGGCGTGCATCATCACCCGCGGCGGCGACGTCCCCGTCGACATCCCGCTGTTCTCCGAGCCGGCGGCGCATGTCGCGGTGTTCACACCCGAGCCGCTGGACACGGGCGCCCTGGCCGCCGAGGTGACCGTGGTGCGCATCGACCCGGGCGAGCTCACGCTGACCACGATGCTCCGCCGGCTGCGGTCGGCCTTCGACGTACGCTCGCTCCTGTGCGAGGGCGGCCCCACGATGTTCGGGGCGCTCCTTCAGGAGAACCTGATCGACGAGCTGTTCCTGTCGATCGCGCCGAAGCTGACCGGTGGCGGTACCGCCCCCGCGATCTCGAGCGGACCGGCATTGCCGGAGCTGCGCGAGCTGTCGCTCATCTGGTCGCTCGAGCACGACGGCGCGCTTTACAACCGCTACGCGGTTCGCTGAACCGTTTCACCAAAAATGGTTAACCGGTTCACCTCGCGGGTGAACCGTTTCACCTGCAGTTACTTCTTAAGTAGTCACCGAATTTCGCCCGGAGTTAATAGTTCGCGTGCTAACAATTAGAGTCAGTGAGCGGACTGATCGCAGCCACGGCGCCACTGACTGCGGCGCGGGTCGTTGAAGCGCTACAGGAAGCACGCCGCCGGACACTCGCACTCGTTGCGTCGGTGTCAGACGCCGACCTCGAGCGCGTCCACTCGCCCCTGATGAGCCCGCTGGTGTGGGACCTCGCGCACATCGCCGCGTACGAGGACCTGTGGCTGGTGCACCGCTACGGCGAGCGCCCGCTGCTGCGCGAGGACCTCGCCGCGATGTACGACGCGTTCGAGACTCCGCGCGCCGTCCGGGGTGACCTCCCGCTGTTGGGTCCCGCGCAGGCGCGCGAGTACCTCGACGAGGTTCGTGCCAGAACGCTCGAGGTGATCGACGAGCACGGCGTCGGGGACGGTACGTTGCACGAGATGGTGCTGCGCCACGAGCACCAGCACGACGAGACGATGCTGCAGACACTGATGCTCGCGCGCCTCGACGGCTACGAGCTCGCGGGACGGCGAACGCTGCCCGATTCGCTTCGGCCCGCGCCGACCGGACTCGAGCTGATCGAGATCGCCGCCGGACGGTGCACGATCGGCGCGAGCGCGAAGGGCTTCGCGTACGACAACGAGCGCCCACGGCACCGCACCGATGTGCGCGGCTACCTGATCGGGCAGACGGCGATCACCAACGCGAGCTATCTGACTTTCGTCGAAGGCGGCGGCTACGAGCGGCGCGAATGGTGGTCGCATGAGGGCTGGGCCTGGAAGGAGCAGTACGACATCACGCGCCCTGGTGGCTGGACGGCGGACCTGAGCGCTGAGTGGCGCCTCGGTGGGCTCGAGTTACTCCACCCAGACCGGCCCGTCGTTCACGTGTCCTGGTTCGAGGCCGACGCCTTCGCTCGCGCTCATGGCGCCCGTCTCCCCACCGAGACCGAGTGGGAGAAGGCGGCGACCTGGGACCAGGAGAAGGAAGCCGCCCGCCGGTACCCGTGGGGCAACCGGAAGCCCGCCCCGGGCCAGCACGCGAACCTCGACCACCGCGGTTGCGGCACCGCCCCCGTCGGCGGCTACCCGGACGGCGCCTCCCCCTACGGCTGCCTCGGGATGATCGGCGACGTCTGGGAGTGGACGAGCTCGCGGTTCGACGGCTATCCCGGCTTCGTTGCCCACCCGTACAAGGAGTACTCCGAGGTGTTCTTCGGGGGCGACTACCGCGTTCTCCGCGGCGGCTCGTGGGCCACCCGTGCGCGCGTCGCGACCGCCGCGTTCCGCAACTGGGACGATCCGCAGCGGCGCCAGATCTTCTCCGGCTTCCGGATCGCGAGGAGCGCATGAGGTCGCTTGCGCAGGCCGCCGAGATCCAGATCGAGTCGTTCCTGTCCGAGACCGACGAGCGCTCGCTCGCCAACGACGTGCTCGACGGGCTGACCCGACCCGTTCAAGGAGATCCCGGCCAAGCACTTCTACGACGCCCGCGGCTCGGAGCTGTTCGAGCGGATCTGCGAGCTGCCCGAGTACTACCCCACCCGGACCGAGCGCGAGATCCTGCTCGCGCGGGCCGACGCGATCGTCCGCCGGACCGGCGCCGGCGAGCTTGTCGAGCTCGGATCGGGGTCGGCCGAGAAGGCGCGGATCCTGCTCGAGGCGATGTCGCGGGCCGGGACGCTACGCCGGTACGTCCCGCTCGACGTGTCCGAGAGCGCGCTCGAGGCGGCCGCCCGGGAGCTCGTGGACGAGTTCGACGGGCTGACCGTCCACGGCGTTATCGGCGACTTCGAGCGGCACCTCGGCCACGTTCCGCCGTCGGGCGACGGGGCGGGTGAGGTGGGTGGCGTGGGTGGGGTGGGCGGGTCCCGAATAATCGCTTTGCTCGGCGGCACGATCGGAAACTTTCTGCCGGGGACGCGCCGGCGCCTGCTGCGCGAGATCGGGAAGCTGCTCGGTCCGCGGGACCGGCTCTTGCTCGGCACGGACCTCGTCAAGAACCCCGCGGTGATCGAAGCCGCCTACGACGACTCCGAGGGCGTCACCGCGGAGTTCAACCGCAACGTGCTTCACGTGATCAACCGCGAGCTCGACGCCGACTTCTGCCCGGAGGCATTCGAGCACATCGCGTTCTTCGACCGCAGGCACGAATGGGTCGAGATGCGCCTGCGCTCCCAGCGGCCGTGCACCGTGCTCGTCGCCGACCTCGGCCTGCGCGTCGACTTCGCCGCCGGCGAGGAGCTGCGCACCGAGATCAGCGCGAAGTTCACCCCCGAGCGCGTCCGAGACGACTTCGAGGCGGCCGGCCTGGCGCTCGAGGCGTGGTACACCGACCCGGACGAGCTGTTCGCGCTGTCGCTCGCATCCCGCCGGTAGGGTTCCGCGCTATGCAAATCCACGGGAGCGGCGCGCTCGTCGCCGGCGGCGCCTCGGGCCTCGGCGAGGGCACCGTCCGCCGGCTCCACGCGGACGGCGCCCACGTCGTGATCGCCGACATGAACGAGGACCGAGGCCAGGCGCTCGCGAATGAGCTCGCCGACCGCGCCACGTTCGTCGCGACCGACGTCACCGATCCCGACGCTGTGCAGCGGGCCGTCACCGCCGTCAGCGAGCTGCCGGTCCCGTTCCGAATCTCGGTCTCGTGCGCGGGCATCGGCTGGGCCGGCCGCGTCGTCGGTAAGCGGGGCGCCCACGCGCTCGAGCCGTTCGAGACCGTGATCCGCGTGAACCTGATCGGGACCTTCAACGTGCTGCGGCTCGCCGCCGCGGTGATGCTCGAGAACGAGCCGACCGGGTCTGGCGAGCGCGGCGTGTGCGTCAACACGGCCTCGATCGCGGCCTACGACGGCCAGATCGGGCAGATCGCCTACTCGGCCTCGAAGGGCGCGGTCGTCAGCATGACGCTCCCGGCCGCGCGCGATCTGTCCTCCGCCGGCGTGCGCGTGTGCGCGATCGCGCCGGGCACGTTCGACACGCCGCTGCTCGGCGCCCTCCCCCAGGACTCCCGCGAGGCGCTCGGCAAGGCCGTCCCGTTCCCATCCCGGTTCGGACGCCCCGACGAGTTCGCGGCGCTGGTCGCGCACATCGTCGAGAACGAGATGCTCAACGGCGAGGTGATCCGGCTCGATGGCGCGCTCCGGATGCCGCCGAAGTAGCCGGCCATTTGCTAGCTGAGCCGCTCGATCAGCATCGCCTGCCCCATCCCGCCGGCGACGCACATCGACTCGATCCCGAGCGTGCCGCCGCGCGCGCGCAGACCGTTGATCAGCGTGGTCATGATCCGCGCGCCGGTCATCCCGAACGGGTGCCCGAGCGCGATCGCGCCACCGAATGGGTTCAGCTTCTCGTCGGGGATGCCCAGCTCGTCCTTGCATGGCACGATCTGCGCCGCGAACGCCTCGTTGATCTCGACGATGTCGACGTCGTCGATCTTCACGCCGGTCTGCTTCCGCAGCGCCTGGATCGCCGGGATCGGGCCGAGACCCATGATCTCCGGTCGGATCGCGGCGACGGTCGAGCCGATGATCCTCGCCTTCGGCTCGAGCCCGAGCCGCTTCGCCTTTTCGGCCGACATCACGAGGACCGCCGCGGCGCCATCGTTGAGCGGGCAGGCGTTGCCGGCGGTGACCGTGCCGTCTGGCCGGAACGCCGGCTTGAGCTTGGCCAGCACCTCCATCGTCGTTCCCGGACGGGGGCCGTCGTCCCTGGTCACGACCATGTCGGGGACGTCGATCTCGTTGCCCTCTCTGTCGGTGTCCCGGTGGGCGGGCACGGGCACGGGCACGATCTCACGATCGAAATGGCCCGAGTCGCGCGCGTCGACCGCGCGGTTCTGCGAGGTCACGGCCCACTCGTCCTGTTGCTCGCGCGTCACGTGGCAGCGCTCGGCGACGTTCTCGGCGGTCATGCCCATCGGGATGTAGACGTCGTACGCCGAGCCCTCCGAGCCGTTCAGCCTCGGGTGCTTTGCCTCCTCCATCATCCCCGCGCCGAGGCCGGCGCGCGAGACCGCCTCGACCCCGGCGGCGATGTACTGGTCGCCCTCGCCGGATCTGATCGCGTGAAACGCCATCCGGATCGTCTGCAGCGACGAGGCGCAGAAGCGGTTGACCGTGCAGCCCGGCACGTGGTGGTCGAGCCCCGCCAGCAGCGCCGCGTTGCGCCCGACGTTGTACCCCTGCTCTCCGATGCCGGAGGCGGCGCCCATCATCACGTCGTTCGTCTGCCCGAAGTCGACCTCCGGGTTGCGCTCGATCAACGCCCGGATCGGGATCGCGGCCAGGTCATCGGCGCGGACGGTCCTGAGCGAGCCCTTCCCGGCTCGCCCGATCGGGGTCCTGATGGCGTCGACGATCACGGCTTCTGGCATGGGTTTCGCTCCTGGTCGCGGCGGTCGAGGGCTGGGTGTGTCGCAGGCCGATGCGGCTGTCGCGGCCTCGAGTCGGCCTTACATTCGAAGCGTAGTTCGCACGCATCCCTCCCGCGTCACACGAGGGGCGGTGCACAACTCGCCAGGGTTCGGTCCGTCGCCCCACCTTGGGAACATAAGCGCCTCCCAGGCGCTTATGTAGCCAAGCCGCGACGGGCTGGGGGGGTTTGGCGAGAAATGCGCCGGCCGGGGTTACTGTGGCCACTCGAGAACGCCGGCAGGTCCGGTCCCACGGCCGGCGACCTCCTTCCACCGCCGGCGACCTCGATCCACGCCGGCGACCTCCTTCCACCGCCGGCGACCTCCTTCCACCGCCGGCGACCTCCTTCCACCGCCGGCGACCTCCTTCCACCGCCGGCGACCTCCTCCCACCGCCGGCGACCTCCTTCCACGGCCGGCACACCCCATCCCGCTCGCAAGCCGCGTACGTCGGCTTACAGGCCCAGACCGCGGACGCCCTTCTCGTCCCACCCGAGGTGGTGGGCGAGCTCGTGGCGTAGCGTACGGGTGACCTGCGCCTTCAGCAGGTCCGGATCGTGCCCGAAGTCCCGCAGCAGCGTGTCGCGGAAGATCACGATCCGGTCGTGGAAGTAGTCCTGGGCGATCGTGTCGCCCTGGTAGAGGCCGTACGCGCGCCGGCGCCGGCCGCCGTCCGAGATCACGACCGCCACGTGTTCGAGCGCGCGGTGGAACTCGAGCGGGAGATCGTCGATCGCGCCCCGTACGAGCGCCTTGAAGTCGTCCTCGTTGTACGGGTCGAACAGGTCGTCGTCGTCGTTCTCCTCCTCGAGGTCCTCTTCGTCGCCCCACGAACCCTCGGCCGCGAGCCGTTCGGTCCGGAGCACGAGCGCCTCGAAGTCCGTCTCGGACTCCGGGTCGCGCCATCCCGCGAGCCGGATCATCACGAGCACGACGGCGCCGCCGACGATCACCGCGCCGGCTCCGAAAATGGCGATCCCCTGGAACAGCCGGACCGGAGGGGATTCGCTGAAGCCCGCGATCAGGCTCACCGCGCCGAGGCCGACGGTCAACGCGCCCAGAGCCGAGATCAGGACGCGGCGCGTGGTGGGCGGATCCGGATTCACCGGCGACCCGATCTCGTCAGAGCCGTCATAGCTCTACGGATGCTACGACAGAGGAGCGGGCATCCGACGGCCGTCGCCGCCGGATGCCCTGCCGGGCCTCCTCCTTACAAACCGGGCGGGTGCCGGACGACGTAGTTGCCGCCGTCGGCGAGGTTCCCGAGGGGGTTCTGCCGCCAGCGCGGCCCGGTCCCCGCCGGGATGTTCGGACCGCCGTAATTGGCCGTGTCGAACGCGATCCCCGCGACCACGATGAACACGTGGCTGGGATCGGAGTAGATCGTGATCCACTTGCCGGGACCCGGCGCCCCGTAGGACATGAGCCCCGAGGAATCCTCGGACGTCGACAGCAGACCGGCGCCGTGCAGCGCGAAGCTGGTTGACCCGCTGCAGTCGTAGCAGCTCGAGTTCCACTTGCCGTGGCCGCCACCGACGCAGTACGAGGTGTCGATGATGCTATTGGCCGATGCGATCACCGACTGGACAACGGCCGGCGCGCTCGCCGGGGCCGTCGCGGTCCCGTCGGCGTTGATCGTCGCCTTGCCGGTCGGCACGTCGCTCTCGTACGCGCTGATCGCCGCCTGGAGCGCCTTCACGAACGTCGGGCCCGCGACTCCGTTGGCCGGCGTCATGTTGTTTGCACGCTTGAACGCGGACACGCTCGAAGCCGTCGCCGGACCATAGTTGCCGTCGACCGACGTCGGGTATCCCGCGATCGTCAGATAGCCCTGGAGGATCGTCACGTCGGTGCCGTGCAGACCCTGCCGGAGCAGCCGACGGCCGAGCTGGTTCGCGGTGCTCGCCTGGGTCAACGTTCCTGCGGTCCTGATCGTGGCGGCCATGGCCGCCCCACCGGACGCCGGCCGCGTCGGAGTCGCCGCGCTCGCAGACGCACCTCCGACGATCATCGCAGCAGCGATGAGGGCCGGCGCGCCTACCCTACGGGCGAGACGGTGGAAATCCAAATACGACAAGCACAACCCCTTCTCTTTCTGCGCCTACGGGGTTAGCTGTCGGGCTCGCGCTGAAAGAGTGCGCTACGCCGGAACTCCGGCGATTCGCCCCCCGGAGCCTCGCGGCTCCACTGGGTTCCCCGCTTCCCGGCGCCGTGGCGAACCGGGGACTCGGCTGGGCTTCTATGTCGGCGCGGCAGCCTACACCACCGGCACGACAAATGTCACACAACCACCTATCGAGCGACCGCCAAGACTCCTTTACCGTGGTCGAGATCTTGCATCCGCCGCCCCGGCCTCATCGGCTTGACAGCCCAATACCTAACGGTTATCTTCCCTCTAGCTAACCGTTAGGGGATCGCTTGCCGCAGACCGCGCAACTTCCAGACAGGGAGCCACTGAACGGCTACCAGCTGCGGGTCGTGCGCGAGGTGCTGCTGGCCCTGCTCGCGGGCGAGGCCTCGCACGGGTATCAGTTGCGTGCCCGGCTCGCGCTCGCGCTCGGTCCGCTCGGCGAGGCGCTGAACGACGGCCAGGTATACGTGACGCTCGGCCGGCTCGAGAAGGCCGGACTGCTCACCTCCCGGCGCGTCGGACAGACCGATCGCCCCGATCGGAAGGTGTACGAGCTGACGCCGGCCGGGAACGAGCGGGTCACGGAGTGGCTGCAGGACACGAGCTGGCCGAAGCCTGCGCCCGCCGAGTTCCACCTGAAGCTGGTGGCGGCCGCGGCGGCGGGGCTCGCGGATCCGGTCGGGATCGTCGATCGCCAGCGCCACGAGCTGCTGGTCGGGCTCGGTCAGGCCCAGCGCGCCGCCCTGGCCGAGCCGGACGGTTCGGTGGCGGCACTCCTGCTCGAGGGCGTCGTGCTGAGGCTCCAGGCGGACCTGCGCTGGCTCGAGGCGTGCGCACGGTACTGGGATTCGGTCAAGGAGCGATGATGGAGGCGAACACATCGGTTCTGTCGGCTCGCGGCCTGCGCAAGGAGTACGGCAAGGGGCCGGCGCTGGTCCGCGCCGTCGACGACGTCAGCCTCGACGTCGTCCAGGGCGAGTCGGTGGCGATCGTCGGCCCAAGCGGCTGCGGCAAGTCGACGCTCCTGTACCTGCTCGGCGGGCTCGAGCGCCCGACCGCCGGCACCCTGCAGCTCGCCGGCAGCCGGCTCGAGCAGACTGCGCGAGACCGGCCTGGCCCGGCTCAGACGCCGCGCGCTCGGGTTCGTGTTCCAGTCGTTTCACCTGGTCGAGGAGCTGACCGCGATCGAGAACGTCGAGCTGCCGGCGCTGCTGGCGGGCGCGTCCCCCCGAAAGGCTCGCGAGCGCGCGACCGAGCTGCTCGAACGGTCGGGCTCGAGGATCGAGCCGACCACCTCCCCTCCGCCCTGTCGGGCGGCCAGCGCAGCGCGTCGCGATCGCCCGCGCGCTGGCCAACGCTCCGCTCGTCGTGCTAGCCGACGAACCGACCGGAAACCTCGACAGCGCGGCCACGACCGACGTCCTGCGCCTGTTCGAGCGGCTCCACGTCGAGGGTCAGACGCTCGTGACCGTGACGCACGATTCGCGGATCGCGGCGACCGCCGACCGGCTGATCTCGATGCGGGACGGAAGGTTCGTCGACGAGACCAAGCTCACCGGCGGCACCGCGCGGAGCCTCACCGAGATGGCCGGCCTCGAGGGCTAGGGGCCGCCGTGGGCCGGCTGCTGCTCGTCTCGCGCCTGGTCATCGCGCGACATCAAGCGCCGGCCGGTCCAGGCCGTGCTGCTGCTGGTGATGATCGTGACGACGACCACCACGCTGACGCTCGGCCTCGCGCTGCACAAGGTCACCGACAGCCCGTTCGCGCGCACGTTCGCCGCGACCAGGGGCCCCGACGTGGTCGCCGAGATCGTCCCGCCGCCCAGCGCCGGTCCGGGCGTGACCCGCGAGTTCGCAGCCGCTCGTCCACGCGGGCGGCGTCGCTCGGACCTCCGGCCCGTACCCGGTCGCGTTCGCCCGGCTGACCGCGCACGGCATCGCCATCGAGACCGAGGCCGAGGGCCGCGACGCTCGCGCCGGCGGCGATCGACCGGCCTCGGTCGACCTCGGGCCGCTGGATCAGCCCTGGCGGAGCCGTGCATCGAACGCGGTTTCGCCGACGCGCTCGGACTGCGCGTCGGCGACACGATCCGCCTCGGCGGCCGCCCGTTTCGGGTCGCCGGCATCGCGGTCAGCACCGCCCAGTGCTTCTACCCCGTGAGCACACCGGGAGTGATCTGGCTCACGCGCGGCAGACTGCCGAGCGGCTCGCGACCGGACGCCAGCGGCTCGGCTACGTCCTGAACCTGAGGCTCTCCGACCCGTCCTCCGAGGAGGCCTTCGTCAACGGAAACGCCGCGAACGCGTTCGGCACCGGCACCGGCAACGACACCGCCTCGTTCCTGCAAACCGCGCAGGACATCCGGCACGACGACTTCCGGGTCGTCGCGGTCGACCAGAAGGTGCTGCTGATCGTGGGCACGCTGCTTGCGCTGCTCGCGATCGCGAGCATCGCGGTGGTCGTCGGGGGGCGGATGGCCGAGCAGACCCGGCGCGTCGGGCTGCTCAAGGCGGTCGGCGGCACGCCGGCGTTCGTCGCCGCGGTGCTGCTCGCCGAGAACCTGCTGCTCGGCGCTCGGGGCGTCTGCGGTCGGCGTCGCGGTCGGACAGCTCGTCGCGCCGGTGCTCACGAACCAGGGCAGCGGTCTGATCGGCAGCCCACCGGTGCCTCCGGTGACCGCTGGATCGGTCGCCGTGGTCGTGCTCGTCGCGGTCGCGGTCGCGGCCGCGCGCCACGATCATCCCCGCGGTCCGCGGCGCGCGAACGAGCACGATCAGGGCGCTGAACGACCCAGCCCACCCACCGCGGCGTCGGCCGTGGCTGATCGCGCTGTCCTCGCACCTGCCGGTGCCGATGCTGCTCGGGCTCCGCCTGGTCGCCCGCCGCACCCGGCGCAGCGTGCTCACCGCGGCCAGCCTCGCGATCGCCGTGATGATGATCGCGGCCGCGCTGACTCTCCAGCACAACGCTCGACGTGCGCAACCAGCTGAACGGCGCCGCCGGCAACATCGTCGGAACGAGCTCCGTCGGCGACCGAGTGACCCACCTCGTGTTCCTGCTCAGCGCGATCCTCGTCGTGCTCGCCGCGGTCAACGCGGTCTTCACGACCTGGGCGACCGTGATCGACGCCGAGCGCCCGACCGCGCTCGCGCAGAGCCCTCGGCGCCACCCCGCGCCAGGTCAGCACCGGGCTGACCGTGCGCCCAGCTCGTGCCCGGCGCTGGTCGCAGCCTGTATCGGGATCCCGGTCGGGCTGGCGCTGTACGAGCTCGCCGGCGGCCACGTCGACCAGGCGAGCCCTCCGCTGCTCTGGCTGCTCGCCGTGATCCCCGGCACGCTGATCGCGGTCGCGCTGCTCACCGCGATCCCGGCCCGGATCGCAGCTCACCGCCCGGTCGCCGAAGTCCTCCGCTCGGAATAGGCCGAGCCGCTCGGATCTAGCCCGAGCCGGGTCGTCCTTACGCCACGTAGCCGTCGGACGGCTCGAGTGGCAGCCCGGCGGCGTCCCACTCGAGCAGCCCGCCGAGCATGTTGTGCGCATCGAACCCGGCGCCGCGGAAGGCCTCGCTCGCCATCGCCGAGCGGCTGCCGCTGCGGCAGTAGAACACGACGGGCCGGCTGCGATCGATGCTGTCCACCGCGCCGGCGAGGTCTGAGAGCACCACGAGGCGGTCGCCGGCGATGCGTCCCGCCTCGTGCTCCTCGGGCTGGCGGACGTCGATCAGCTGGATCGCGCCGCCCGCCATCAGCTCGGCCACCTGCTGGGGCGTGTAGTCGCCCACCGCTACTGCTTCCACTTGATCGAGCAGCCCACCGGCTTGGTCTCGGGCCGCGCCAGGATCGACCCGGACAGCACCGCGTCGAGGGCCTCTCGTAGCCACTCCGCCCGCTCCCCCGGGTTGTCGTAGTCCGCGTCGGGCGCGCCGCGATACCGCAGCCGGCCCTCGGCGTCGAGCACGAACACGTCGGGCGTGACCGTGGCACCGTACTCCCGCGCCACCTCCTGGGTGGCGTCGTGCAGATACGGCATCGGCCAGTCCTCCCCAGCGACGCGGTCCTTCATGGCCTCGAACGAGTCGCGCGGGTAGCGGTCGGCGTCGTTGGCGTTCACCGCCAGCACGCGCACACCGCGCGCCGCGTAGTCCTGCGCCACCTGAACGATCCGGTCGTGCCAGGCGATCGCATACGGGCAGTGGTTGCACGTGAACACCACCACGGTGGCCGGGGCACCGTCGTACTGGGCCACCGACCACCTCCTCCCCTCCGTGTCGAGGAGGGCGAAATCAGGCGCCACCTCACCAATAGTCAGGCTCATGGGTTCACCTCCGCGCGCTCGGCGGCTCCTCGGAGCGCCTCGCGCAGATCGTCTGGATCGGGAATCGGGCTGACGCGGCCGTCGCGCCGGCGGTAGACCCGGCAGCTCAGGCCGATCGTCTCCTCGGCCGCGGCCGGTACGAGGTCCGCGCCGTCGATCAGGATCGTCGGCGAGCCGACGAACCCGACGTCCTCGGCGTCGGCGTCGCTGCGGACCTCCCGCGTGCGGACCTCGACGTTCTCGAGCCCGAGATCGGTCAGCGCCTCGCGCACCGCAGCGAGCGCGCGCTCGGTCGAGGGGCACCCCTCCCACCACAGCAGTTCGACGTCAGGGTCACGCATCGACCTCAGCGTAGCGGCGCTCGATCGAGCGTCAGCCGACCCGTCCGATCGGGCGTCAGCCGACGGTCCAGCTGTCCGCGCCGAGCAGCAGATCCGCGAGCTCGACGTCGGTCGCCGGCGTCGTGCGGACCGGGCCGCTCCGCCCGTACACGGGGCGCTGGACCTGGCGGAAGATCCCGATCGGCGTCGGCGAGGTCGGGTCGTCGGCGAGCCGCGCCAGCGAGAACGCCAGCCCGGGGTCGGGACGTGCCGGGTCGTGGACGATCAGGTTGTCCGCCCCGACGTCGTTGACCTCGACGATCGCCAGGCCGCCGTCACTGCCGCGCGCGACACCGCGCTCGTCCTCGGCGCCGAAGCGGATCGGCTGCCCCGCCTCGAGCCGGATCTGGTTGGCGTCCTTCGTCTCCTTCTCGGTCAGCGCCGAGAACGCGCCGTCGTTGAACACCGGGCAGTTCTGGTAGATCTCGACGAGCGCGGCGCCGTCGTGCGTCGCCGCGGCCCGGAGCACGTCGGTCAGGTGCCGGCGGTCGCGGTCGATCGTGCGCGCCACGAACGTCGCCTCGGCACCGAGCGCGAGCGACACCGGATTGAACGGGTGGTCGGCGACTCCGAACGGGGTCGACTTCGTGATCTTCCCGAGCTCGGAGGTCGGCGACGCCTGGCCCTTGGTCAGCCCGTAGATCTGGTTGTTGAACAGCAGGATCTTGATCGGGACGTTCCGCCGCAGCGCATGGATCAGATGGTTGCCGCCGATCGAAAGCGAGTCGCCGTCGCCGGTCACGATCCAGATCGACAGGTCCTCGCGGGTCGACGCGAGCCCGGTGGCGAGCGCGGGCGCGCGACCGTGGATGCCGTGCATCCCGTACGTGTTCATGTAGTACGCGAACCGTCCGGCGCAGCCGATGCCGGTGATGAACACGATCTTCTCGGGCGGGATCCCGAGCTCGGGCATGAACTGCTGCACCGCGGACAGGACCGCGTAGTCGCCGCAGCCGGGGCACCACCGCGTCTCCTGGTCGGACTGGAAGTCCGCCTTGGTGAGCGTCGACACCGGGGTGGGCGGGGTCCGATCCCCGCCGCCGTTGCCGTTGCCGTTCGTGACCACCGCGCTCATTGCCGCTCCACGATCTGTTCCTCGATCTCCGATGCGAACAACGGCTGGCCCTGGACCTTGCAGAACGACTCGACGTCGACGAGGTACTTGGCGCGCAGCATCAGCGCGAGCTGGCCGGTGTTCAGCTCGGGGACGAGCACGCGGTCGAACGACCGGAGCACGTCGCCGGTGTTCGCGGGGAACGGGTTGAGGTGGTGCAGGTGCGCGCACGCGACCACGTGACCCGCCTCGCGCGCGCGGCGCACGCCGGCGCGGATCGCGCCCTCGCTCGAGCCCCACCCGAGCACGAGCAGGCGTGTGGGGCGGGTGGGATCCCGATTGATGTCGACGTGCAGCGGCGGGATGTCGCGCACGATCCCGTCGACCTTCGCGGCCCGCAGCTCGGTCATCCGCTCGTGGTTGGCGCCGTCGTAGGAGATGTTCCCGGTGCCGTCGGCCTTCTCCAGGCCGCCGATCCGGTGCGCCAGACCCGGCGTACCCGGCACCGCCCACGGTCGGGCGAGGCGCTCGTCGCGCGCGTAGGGCATGAACTCCTCGTCGTCGACCGCCGCCGCGAACGCCGGATCGATCGAGGCAAGATCGGCCACGACCGGAACCCGCCACGGCTCCGACGACGACGCCAGGAACGAGTCGGACAACAGGATCACCGGGGTCCGGTAGCGGACCGCGATCCGCACCGCCTCGAACGCCGCCTCGAAGCAGCCGCCCGGCGTGCTCGGAGCGATCACCGGGATCGGCGACTCGCCGTGGCGCCCGTGCACGGCCATCAGCAGATCCGACTGCTCGGTCTTCGTCGGCATTCCGGTCGAAGGCCCCGCGCGCTGCACGTCGACCACGATCATCGGCAGCTCGAGCGCCGCCGCCAGCCCGATCGTCTCGGCCTTGAGATCCATCCCCGGTCCGCTCGTCGCGGTCACGCCAAGCCGACCGCCGAACGCCGCGCCCAGCGCCATCCCCGCCGCCGCGATCTCGTCCTCGGCCTGGATCGTCCGGACGCCGAGGCTGGCGTGGCGCGAGAGCTCGTGCAGAAGCTCGGACGCCGGCGTGATCGGATAGCTCGCGAGCAGCAGCGGCAGCCCACTCCGGACGCTCGCCGCGATCAGCCCGAGCGACAGCGCGGTCGTGCCGTTGACGTTGCGGTACGTCCCCGGCGGGACGTCGGTCGCCGGCTTGACGCGGTACTGGACGTCGAGCAGCTCGGTCGTCTCACCGAACGACCAACCCGCGTTGAACGCCGCCAGGTTCGCGAGCAACACCGCCGGGCGCTTGGCGAACTTCTGCTCGATCCACCTCTTGGTCACGTCGGTCGGGCGGCCGTACAGCCACGACAGCACCCCGAGCGCGAACAAGTTCTTGGCCCGGCCGGCGTCGCGGGTCGAGGCGTCCTCGATCCCCTCGACCGCCGCCACCGTCAGCGACGTCATCGGGATCCGGTGCACCCGGAACGCGCTCAGCGAACCGTCCTCGAGCGGATTCGACGCTGTAGCCCGGCCTTCTCCAGGTTGCGCTTGCTGAACGCGTCCTCGTTGACGATCAACGTCGCGGCGCGGTCGAGCTCGGCCAGGTTCGCCTTCAGCGCGGCCGGGTTCATCGCGACCAGCACGTTCGGCTTGTCGCCCGGCGTCAGGATGTCCCGCGAGGCGAAATGGATCTGGAACGCGGACACGCCCGCCAGCGTTCCCGCCGGCGCGCGGATCTCGGCCGGGAAGTTCGGCAGCGTCGCCAGATCGTTGCCCCACATCGCGGTCGCATCCGTGAACCGGCTGCCCGCCAGCTGCATTCCGTCGCCGGAGTCACCCGCGAAGCGAATTACTACCCGCTCGCGATCCTCGACCGTCTTGCTCATCTGCTGGGAAACCGTGCGCCCAAGATCAAACCGTCCAACCCATAGTACGCGCGAGGTCCGACGAAGTTGCGCGGCGACCGTCGATAAGCCCCCAAACGGGTGGTAGGCGGAACGGCCGCTCGTGTCGCACGGCGCGCACCGCGGCTGGGGCGGCGGCTAGAGCTTTGAGACGTTGACGGCCTTCGGGCCCTTCGGTGCGGCCTCCTCTTCGTAGGAGACCTTGCTCCCCTCGGACAGCGAGCGATAGCCGTCGGCGGTGATGCTCGAGTGGTGGACGAACAGGTCGCGACCACCGTCATCGGGGGTGATGAAGCCGAACCCCTTCTCGTCGCTGAACCATTTGACTGTGCCGGTAGGCATGTGGAGTGATCCTCCGTGGCTAGAAGTGCTGCTACCGCGGAGGATGCGCCGCACACACCCCGGAGCCTGCACCTGCTTGGCGCCGTCCGATTCGGCCGGACGGCCTTACGACCTGGGAAGGTACAGGACATGGACGATCCGATGTCACTCGGCCGTGACGTGAAGCTGCCTTTGCGCGAGATCACCGTCAGGACCTCGCGCTCATCCGGCCCCGGTGGCCAACACGCGAACGTGACGGCCTCGCGGGTCGAGGCGATCTTCGACGTCGAGGCGTCGTCCGCACTGACAGACGAGCAGAAGCGGCGCGTGATCGCGCGCCTCGGGCCGCGCGTGACCGCGGTCGCCCAGGACGCTCGCGGCCAGGCCCGCAACCGCGAGCTCGCGCTCGAGCGGCTGCGCCGGCGCCTGACCCAGGCGCTCGCGACGCCCCGACGCCGCACGGGGACCAGGCCGACGGCAGCCTCCGTCCACCGGCGGCTCGACAGCAAGCGGCGCCAGGCCGCGCGCAAGCGCGACCGTCGAAAGCCCGCCACCGACGACTAGCCTGGAAACAAATGCGGTGGCTCGTCGACGGCATGAACGTGATCGGCACCCGGCCTGACGGCTGGTGGAGGGATCGCGACGCCGCGATGCTCCGCCTCGTCGACATGCTCGAGCGCTGGGCGGCCGACAACGGCGACGACGTCACGGTCGTGTTCGAGCGGCCGCCGCGGCCGCCGATCCGCTCGACCGTGATCGAGGTCGCGCACGCGCCGAAGCCCCGGCCGAACGCGGCCGACGATGAGATCGTCCGGCGGTTGCGCGCCGAGGCCGATCCGGCATCGGTGCGGGTCGTGACCTCGGATCGATGGCTGGCCGACCGGGCCTGGGCCGCCGGCGCGAGCGTCGAAGGCGCGGATTCGTTTCGAACCCGGATCGAATAATCCCGCCCCATCGAATAACCGCGCCGCACCGAATAACCGCGCAGCACCGAATAACCGCGCCGCGTCGAATAACCGTGCCGTATCGAATAACGCTCGAAGAGTTGCGTTCCCGGATACGGCACGCTGCCACAATCAAACTGATGGCTGAGCAACCACGCCGGCGTGAAACCAGTCCCCGGCTGCGACCGGGCGGTCCGTCGCAGCCGCAGCAGCCCGGCTGGCGGGTGACCCCGGCGCCGGATGGACGCGGGAAGCCCGTCAAGCCGCCGTCCCGGCCGAACATCCGCTGGGTCGCGGTGTTGCTCGTGATCGGCCTGATCGCGCTCAACTTCTGGATCTCGTCCGAGGCGCTCAGCCCGAGCCCGCGGGTCCGGATCCCGTACAGCCCGACGTTCCTGACGCAGGCCGAGGACAACAACGTCAGCTCGATCTCGTCGACGGGCGCGTCGATCCAGGGAACGTTCAAGCACCCGGTCAAGTACCCCTCCGACGGCGACAGCTACGTCTACTTCTCGACCCAGATTCCGTCGTTCGCGAGCAACCAACAGCTGTTCGCGCTGCTCCAGAAGAACAACGTCACGATCAACGCCCAGCCGACGAACACCGGCCCGTCGTTCTTCGAGAGCCTGATCTTCGGCTTCGGCCCGACGCTGCTGTTCCTGCTGCTGCTCGTGTGGGTCTTCCGCCGGGCGGCCGCGTCCGGCGGGGGCGCCGGCGGTCTGATGTCGTTCGGCCGCTCGCGCGCGCGCCGGGTCGAGGGCGCCGACCAGCAGGTGACGTTCAACGACGTCGCCGGCATCGACGAGGCCAAGGAGGAGCTGTCGGAGATCGTCGACTTCCTGAAGAACCCCGACAAGTACTTGAAGCTCGGCGGCCGGATCCCGCGCGGCGTTCTGCTGAGCGGCGCTCCGGGCACCGGTAAGACGCTGCTGGCCCGGGCCGTGGCGGGTGAGGCCAGCGTGCCGTTCTTCCAGATGTCCGCGTCGGAGTTCGTCGAGATGATCGTCGGCGTCGGCGCCTCGCGCGTGCGTGACCTGTTCGCGCAGGCCAAGGCGGCGGCGCCCGCGATCATCTTCATCGACGAGCTCGACGCGATCGGCCGCTCGCGCTCCTCGGGCGGGCCCAACATCTCCGGCGGGCACGACGAGCGCGAGCAGACGCTCAACCAGATCCTCACGGAGATGGACGGCTTCGACCCGAGGCTCGGCGTGATCGTGCTCGGCGCCACCAACCGGCCCGAGATCCTCGACCCCGCCCTGCTGCGGCCAGGACGCTTCGACCGCCGCGTGGTCGTCTCACCGCCGGACCGCGCCGGTCGCGAGGCGATCCTGCGCGTGCACACCCGCGGGGTTCCGCTCGCCGGTGACGTCAATCTAGGGGACATCGCGTCAGCCACCCCGGGCATGGTCGGCGCGGACCTCGAGAATCTCGTCAACGAGGCGGCGCTGCTGGCCGCGCGGCGAGGTCATGAGAAGGTCAACCGCGAGGACCTCACGGACGCGCTCGAGCGGATCGTGCTCGGCGCCGAGCGCAAGGTCCTGATCTCCGACGAGGACCGCCGCCGCACGGCCTACCACGAGGCCGGTCACGCGATCGTCGGGATGCTCACCCCCGGCGCGGACCCGGTCCGCAAGGTGTCGATCATTCCGCGCGGGCAGTCGCTGGGAGTCACCTTCTCAGCGCCCGACGCCGACCGGTTCAACTTCGAGCAGCAGCACCTGCTCGCCCAGATCAAGGTCGCGCTCGGCGGCCGCGCGGCCGAGGAGATCGTGTTCGGCGACATCACCACCGGCGCCGAGTCCGACATCCAGCACCTGACCCGGATCGCCCGCCACATGGTCGGGCGATGGGGGATGAGCCGCGTGATCGGCCCGATCGCGGTGATCCCTCAGGACGGCATGGGACCGTTCCTGCCGGGTGTCGCCGAGACCTCCGAGGCGACGCAGCGTCTCGTCGACGAAGAGGTCAGGAGGATCGTCGAGTCCGCCCACGCCGAGGTCAGCGTCGCTGCTCCGCGAGCACCGCTGCGAACCTCGACAGCCTCGTGTCCGGGCTGCTCGAGCACGAAACGCTCGACGAGGCCGACGCCTACGCGGCGGCGGGGCTGCCGCGCAACCCGATGGCCGAGCCCGAGCCGCACGTGACTCTCGACGCGGTCCACACCAACTCGACCAGCTCCCGAATCGCGCCTGCGCGTGATCAGTCGCCGAGGCGCGTGAGCCGGGCGAGCGCCTCGTGGCACTCGACGACCCTGCGCTTGACCGGATCGTCGTCGGGCCGGTCGTGGACGAGGTCCCACGTGCGGTCCGCGATCTCGCGCGCGGACTCGGCGGTCGCGCTCTGCCACAGGCGATCGACCAGCGTGATCTCGAAGCTCTGGATCTGGTCGCCGGGATCGCCGGGAGGCATTCTCGGCAGCGGCTCCGCGATCGTCTCCTTCCACATCGCAGTGGCGACCAGCAGCCGGTTGCGCAGCGTGATCTGATCGATCGGCGGCATCAGCGCCAGCGTAACGGATCGGCCTACGCGTTACTCAGCGCAGCGGGGGCAGCTTCTGGGTGACGGTAAGGACCGCTGCGAACAGGTCTCCGTGGTCGGCTGCGCGCTCGAGCAGCTCATCGGCCTCGAACGTCAGCTCGCGCTCGTCGCGGCGCTCGTGGCAGACCTCCACCTCCTCCCAGCTGACCGGCGTGGACGCGGTCGGGCGCTCGCGCGCGCGTAACGAGTAGACGGTGACGGTCGTCTTGTGCCGGTCGTTCTGGCTCCAGTCGACGAGCACCTTGCCCGGCCGGAGCCGTTTGGTCATCCGCGACACGACGAGCTCGGGCATCCGCTGCTCGAGCACCTCGGCCACCCGCCGGGCGAACGGCTTGGTCGCGCCGTAGTCGGTGCGCGTGTTCAGCGGCACGTACACCTGCAGCCCCTTCGACCCGGACGTCTTGGCGACACTCTCGAGGCCGAGCTGCTCGAACAGGCCACGCAGCACCAGCCCGACCTCGCAGCACTCGACGATCCCGGCCGGCGCGCCGGGATCGAGGTCGAACACCATCATCGTCGGCCGCTCGGGCGCCGCCGCCAGCGCGAGCGACGTGTGCAGCTCGACGTCGGCGAGGTTCGCCAGCCAGATCAGCGTCGGCCGGTCCTGGGCGAGCGTGTAGTTGACGTCGCCGATCCGCGCGGTCTGGACCCAGTCGGGCCGGTGCGAGGGCGACTGCTTCTCGTAGAAGTACGGCGCGTCCACCCCGTTCGGATAGCGCTTGAGCGTCAGCGGCCGGTCGTGCAGGTGCGGCAGCACGACCGGCGCGACCCGCGCGTAGTACGCGATCAGGTCGCCCTTCGTGAAACCGGTCTCCGGGTACAGGACCTTGTCCCAGTTGGTGATCTTGAGCCGCCGTCCCTCGGTCGACGACCGCAAGCGCGCCCTCGGGCAGGCGCTCGACCTCGTCGAACAGCGCCTCGGGCGTGTCGGAATCGGATCCACGCCCACCCGCGCCATCCTCCTCGGCGGCCTGCTCGCCAACCGCCTCGGCCACCACCTCGATCGCGGGCTTGTCGTCACGCAGCCCCTTGAACGACGGCGCGCGCATCACTCCGCTCGGTCGTCCATTCCCGGAACTCGACCTCCGCCACCAGCGCGGGCTCGACGAACACGGCCTCGCGCGGAAGCTTCGGCGCCGCGATTCGAACGGGCTCGTCTCGCGGCGCAGCGGCGCGAGCTGCTTACGGAGGTCGTCGAGCGTCTGCTCGGTGAACCCGGTGCCGACCCGCCCGGCGTAGCGAAGCGTTCCGTCGTCGTAGTAGCCCATCAGCAGCGCCCCGATCCGTGCGGTGCGCCGGCCCTCCCCCGGGATCCAGCCCGCCGATCACGAGCTCCTGCCGCCGCGTGTGCTTGATCTTCAGCCAGCGCCGCTGCGGCGGCCCGGCTCGTAGCGCCAGTCGAGCCGCTTGGCCACGACCCCCTCGAGTCCCTGCTTCTCGGTCGCCTCGAGCAGCCGCGCGCCGTCGCCCGGATGCGCGGCCGGGACGCGCCAGGCCGGCCCGGAGAGCTCGAGCGACTCGAGCGCGGCGCGGCGCTCGGAGTACGGACGATCGATCAGCGAGTGCCCGTCGAGGTACAGCAGGTCGAAGATCGCGTAGACGACCGGCGTGCTGCGCATGCAGTCGCCGGACCGCGGCCGGGGCGGTGACGTGCATCCGGCGCTGCAGCCGCTCGAAGCTGGGTCGGCCGTCGTCGTCGAACGCGACGATCTCGCCGTCGAGCACCGCCTCGTGCATCCCGAGCGCGGCCGACGAGGCCGCGGACCTCGGGATAGGCGCTCGGTGATCTCGTTGAGGTTGCGGCTCTCGAGTCGCAGACCGTCCGGGCTGCACGTACGCGATCGCCCGCACCCCGTCCCACTTGACCTCGAACGACCACTTACGCTGATCGCGCGGAAGCGTCGTCGAAGGCCTGGCCATCATCGGTACGAGCCGTTCGGGCATCGGCTCTCGGTCAGGATCCGCGGGCGGATCCATCCGGTGGATCATCCAGTCGTTCGCGGAGTCGCCGGCCTTCCCGATCGGGAACAGGCCGTAGCGCCCGCTCAGCCGCTCGCCATGGAAGGTGACCTCGACCTTCTTCTCCTCCCACTTGTGCACGTCGAACGTGCCCTGGTCCCAGATCGTCATCGTGCCGGCGCCGTACTGACCCTTCGGGATCTCACCGTGGAACTCGAGGTACTCGAGCGGGTGGTCCTCGGTGCGCACCGCGAGCCGGTTCTCCGCCGGGTCCGGCGGGATCCCGTTCGGGATCGCCCACGACGCGAGCGCCCCATCGTGCTCGAGGCGCAGGTCCCAGTGCAGGCGGGTGGCGTGGTGCTCCTGCACGACGAACCGGTGCTCGTCACCGGCGCCGTCGCCGCCGGCCGGCTCGGACGTCGCGGCGAAGTCGCGCTTGGCGCGGTAGCTCGAGAGCTTGTCCTTCTCCTTGGTTCGGGGCACTCCCGCGGATGATCGCGGACGCGCCCGGTCCGCGAATCCTGAACGGCGGCTGAGCCGTGGTTTGACACCGCGGCAGTGCCCGTGATCCGGAGCGGGTCGCCGGCAGCTGTCGTAGTGACACATTCGGTGGCACGAGCGCGATGTAGTGATTGTGCGACCCGACCACACGAAGGCATCCGACGCCGACCTGCTTCAAGCGGCCGACGCCGAGGCCTTCGCGGTCTTGTACGACCGCCATGTAGGAGGGATGTTCGTGTGGGCACGTTCGCGAGTTGGCGGTCACGCGGCTGACCTGACCGCCGAGGTGTTCGCTCGGGCCTGGCTGTGCCGGGCCTCGTTCGAGGACCGAGCGGACGGCTCGGCGCTCCCGTGGCTGTACGGCATCGCCCACAACGTGCTCCGCGACTCGCTGCGCCGCCAGCGGGTCGAGGACCGGGCGCGCCGCCGGCTCGGACTCCCCCTGACAGTGGCGCCCGACCCGGGATACGAGGCCGTCGAGCAGCGGCTGTCGCTTCCCGACGCCGCGTTGCGCGCACTCGCCGCGCTCCCCGAGTCCGAGCGAGAGCTGCTCGACCTTCGCGTCGTGCAGGAGCGCTCGTACTGGGAGATCGCGGCTCGCCTCCGGTGCACGCCGCAGGCGGCTCGCCTCCGGGTCTCACGCACGCTACGCCGGCTCAACCTCGTCCTGGCGGTGACCGGAGGAGCACCGATGCCGACGGCCGAGGCCGCGATCATGCGCCACGTCGCCGCGGCGCTCACCTCGCCCCCGGCCACCGTGCTACACGAGCGAGCGCTGGTGACGGCCGGATCGACGACCGCGCCGTACGAGCTGTGGATCGACAGCAATCCGCCGCACGCGTTCCGCGTGATCAAGTGGGGGCACGAAGCAACGGGGACCGGCGGAACGCCGACCGACCCGGCCGCGACGCTCCGCTCGCTGGTAGCGTCAGGCCATGCTCACGTGGCCGCGACGACGACGTTCGACGGCGTCCCGGCGTACAAGCTGACGGTCTCGGGCTCCCCTGACCGGTTCCTCAACGGCACCGCGTACGTGTCCCGGACCGACTACTACCCGCTCGAGATTGACACGACCGGCAACGGTGGCGAGCGGATCGTCGTCCACACTTACGAGTACCTGCCGGCGACTCCCGCGAACCTCGCGCTGCTGAAGTAACGCGCAGGTCTTCACAAACGTTTACCTCAACGCGCCACAATTGCGCGCATGGCGCGCGTATTGGTGGTCGACGACGAGCCTGCCGTGCGGCGGGCGCTCGAGCGCGCGCTGAGACTCGACCGCTACGACGTCGAGCTCGCCGGCGACGGCGAGGAGGCGCTCGACGCGCTCGCGAAGTCGCCGCCCGACGCGGTGATCCTCGACATCGGCATGCCGAAGCTCGACGGCCTCGAGGTCTGCCGGCGGATGCGCCAGGCCGGCGATCGCACCCCGGTCCTGATGCTGACCGCGCGCGACGCGATCGACGACCGCGTCGAGGGACTGGACGTCGGCGCCGACGACTACCTGGTCAAGCCGTTCGCGCTCAGAGAGCTCCAGGCCCGGCTGCGAGCGCTGCTGCGACGCTCGGGCGACGGCGCCGACGGCGAGATCCTCAAGTACGCCGACCTCGTGCTCGATCCGGTCGCGCACGAGGTCCGTCGCGGCGACCGCGTGATCGAGCTCTCGAAGACCGAGTTCCTGCTGCTCGAGCTGTTCATGCGCCACCCCCGGCAGGTCCTGACCCGGTCTACGATCTTCGAGAACGTGTGGGGATACGACTTCGGTCCGACGTCGAACGCGCTCGGCGTGTACATGGGCTACCTGCGCCGCAAGACCGAGGCGGGCGACGAGCCGCGGCTCCTGCACACCGTGAGGGGCGTCGGCTACGTGCTGCGGGACTGACGGAGGCCGGTAGTGCCGCTGCGCCGCAGACTCGCCATCGCGTGCGGCTCGGCCGTCGCGCTGGCGATCTTGCTGGCCGCGATCGTGGTCTACGTGGTCGTACGCCAGCAGCTGTTCGGCCAGGTCGACGACGAGCTCCGGGCGCAGGCGGGGCTCGTCGTCCGCAGCTGCGGTGCAGCAACATCCCGATCCCACCCGCGAGCGCCGGCGGCGGCGCGCCGATCTGGCAGATCTCCACTGGCAACGGCCAGGTCCTGTGCAGCGACGGCAACGTCCCGCTTCCGATCGACGGCCCCGTCCAGCAGATCGCCGACGGAGACCATGGCCCGTATTTCGCGGATGTCAACGTCAACGGGGCCAGGCTCCGCGAGCTGACCGTTCCGGTCCGGCTCCTAGACCAGTTCGGAGCGTGGTCGGGATCGCCGCTTACCAGCTGGCGCGTCCCCTCGACGGGGTCCGCAACGTCCTCTCCGACCTGCGGGTGGTGCTGTTCTTGCTGTGCGCGGGCGGGATCGCGCTCGCCGCCTGCCTCGGACGCCTGGCGGCAGGGCGCGTGCTCGCGCCGCTGGCCGAGGTCGCCCAGACCGCGCAGCACATCACCGAAACCGAGGACCTCACGAGCCGGATCCAGTACCACGCCGACGACGAGGTGGGCCAGCTTGCCACGCGCTTCAACGCGATGATCGAGCGCCTCCAGGGCTCGCGTGCCGCGCTCGACGAGTCGGTGCGCGCGCAGCGACAGCTCGTGGCCGACGCCTCGCACGAGCTGCGCACGCCGATCACGAGCCTGCGCACGAACATCGAGGTGCTGATGGCCGGGCGACGAGCTGGGCGACGACGACCGCCACCGGCTGCTCGCCGACGTGCTCGAGCAGAGCGAGGAGCTGAGCGCGCTGATCGGCGACGTGATCGAGCTCGCCCGCGGTGACCTTCCGATCACCTCCGCCGAGGACGTCCGCCTCGACCGGGTCGTAGCGGACTGCCTGACGCGCGGCTCGCCGCGACTTCCCGGACGTGCGGTTCGAGGGCTCATTCGAGCCGGTGGTCGTGGACGGCATCCCCGAGCGCCTGGCCCGTGCCGTCAACAACCTGCTCGACAACGCTGCGCATCATTCTGCCGCCGGCGGGGTCGTGCAGGTGGTCGTCGATCGAGCAGGGCGTGCGCGTGCGCGACCACGGCACCGGAATCGACCCGGCGGATCTGCCGTACGTGTTCGACCGGTTCTTCCGGGGCGCCAACTCGCGCAACCGCCAGGGCAGCGGCCTCGGCCTCGCGATCGTCCGCCAGGTCGGCGGTGCAGCACGGCGGGTCGGTCGAGGCGGCCAACGCTCCGGACGGCGGCGCGATGTTCACGCTTCGGCTGCCGACCGTCGCCGGAGGATCAGCTCGATCGCGTCGGACGTCGTCGTTCCCGGCGGCCGGCGACCCGCTTCCGCTCTCCTAGTCGGCTAGCCCCGGCCCTCTTGGCGGCTTGACCGGCCTGGCGATCCGCGCCTGGCGCGCGACCAGGAAGCGCCTGCGCAGGAACCACGCGCAGACCCCGAACACGGCCGCCGACCGGCACGAGCAGCAGCAGCCGGACCGCCGGCGCGCCGACCGTCAGCACGATCACGAACTCGACCACGACCGCCGGGATCGCCGCCAGCAGCACGGTGTGCGAGCGATAGCCCGAGAAGTGCTCGCGCGAGGTGACCTCGGTCACCCCGAGCAGGCAGATGACGACGCCCGCGATCAGCGCGGGTCCGCCGTGCCGGATCACGCCGACGATCAGCGCGATGACGCCGGCGAAGATCGCGAACTCGGACACGGGCAAGCCCGCCGAACGGGCTCGGAGGACGCTCGCCGTACGCGCCCAGCGGGCTCGCGCGCCGGGTCGCGCCGGGCCGGTCGGGCTGATCCGCTGCGGCGGCCGCGGCGTCGCGGCTGGGCGCCGGGCTCGCCGCGTCGCGATGGCGGACGCGGCCGGGGCCGTGCCCGGATTCCGTCGCTTTCGCGAGCGCCGCTTGGACCTCTGAGTGGCCACTCCGGCGCGAGGATACGGCTACGGTCGGCTGCGCGCCGTCTCAGGTGGGCGTGCGAGGCGTCCGCGAACTCGCGGAACAGCCCGGTGACCACGAACACGGTCTGCTCGGCGATGTCGACCGTGTTGTCGCCGATCCGCTCGAGGCAGCGCGCCACGAGGATCATGAACATCGCCCACTCGCGCAGGTCGAGGTTGTCCCCGACCTCGACCGCCCGCCGGAAGATCTCGCGGTTCAGGCGGTTGATCTCCGTGTCCTGGCGCACCAGGTCCTGGGCCAGCTCGACGTTGCGCCCGGCGAACGCCTGCTTGGCCTGCGAGACCTGCGAGCGCGCCAGGCGGCCCATCCGCTCGATCGCGTCGAGGATGTCCTTGTCCTTGGGCGCCTCGTAGCCGGACAGCGGCACGAGCTTGGCGATGTTGACGCACTGGTCGCCCATCCGCTCGACGCAGCGGATCACGTGCAGCAGCGCGGCGACGATGCGCAGGTCGCCCGCCACCGGCGCCTGCCGGGCCAGCAGCGACAGGATCCCCTGGTGCACCTCGAGGTAGCGGCCGTCGATCCGGTCGTCGTCGGCGACGACCATCCCGGCCAGCTCGACGTCCTGGTAGGAGATCGACTCGAGCGCGCGGTCGAGCTGCTGGATGACCAGGTCGAGCCCGTCGAGCGCCTGGGCCTCGAGCGCGCTTGAGGTTCTCGCGGAACTGGTGGCGTGTCTCCTGCATGCCCCTCAGCCGAACTTTCCGGTCACGTAGCGCTCGGTGCGCTCGTCGCGTGGGCTTGGTGAAGATCTTGTTCGTCTCGTCGTGCTCGATCACCTCGCCGTCGAGCATGAACACGGTCGGTTCGCGACGCGCGCGGCCTGCTGCATGTTGTGGGTGACGATCACGATCGTGTAGCGCTCCTTCAGCTCGTCGATCAGCTCCTCGATCTTCAGCGTCGAGATCGGATCGAGCGCCGAAGCGGGCTCGTCCATCAGGATCACCTCGGGCTCGATCGCCACCGTGCGCGCGATGCACAGACGCTGCTGCTGGCCGCCGGACAGCCCGATCCCGGGCTGAGCTCAGGCGGTCCTTGACCTCGTCCCACAGGCCGACCGACTGCAGCGAGTGCTCGACGAGCTCGCGCAGATCGCTGGCTCTTGGTCCCGGTCAAGCGCAGCCCCGCGGCCACGTTGTCGAAGATCGACATCGTCGGGAACGGGTTCGGCTTCTGGAACACCATCCCGATCAGCCGGCGGACCGCGGTGACGTCGACGTCCTGGGCGTACACGTCGAGCTCGTCGAGCATGACGCTGCCCTCGGCGCGCGCGCCGGGGATCTCCTCGTGCATGCGGTTGATGCAGCGGACGACGGTCGACTTTCCGGATCCCGAGGGCCCGATGATCGCCGTGACCTCGTTGGCGGGGAAGTCGATCGTGACGTCCTTGATCGCGTGCTGGGCGCCGTAGTACGCGTTGAGGTCCTTGACGTTTACGGCGTGCCCGGCCTTCTTCGGCCGACGGCCCGGGACGCTGAGCGGCCTGCGGCGATGCCGGCTTGCGGTGCCGGAATGGCCCCCGGCGGTTGACATATCGGTCTGTTCCTTGCTCGTGGCTTCTGGCGGGATCATGCCGTGCGGCTCCTTCGGGAGACGATGCGGGCGATCAGGTTGAGGATCAGGATGATCGCGACGAGCGTGAGCGCTGCGCCCCAGGCGCGGTCGACGACCGCCGTCCGCGGGTGAGGTGATGTCGTTGAAGATCTGCACGGGAAGCGTTATTCATCTGCTGGCTGAGGTTGGCGCTCAGCACGAACGTCGCGCCGACCGTGAACAGCAGCGGCGCGGTCTCGCCCATCGCTCGCGCGACGGCCAGCAGCGACCCGGTCACGAGACCGGACGCCGCGGTCGGCAGCACGATCCGGAACGCCACCCGCCAGCGCGGCGCGCCGAGCGCCAGCGCCGCCTCCCGCAGGCTGTCGGGCACGAGCAGCAGCACGACCTCGGACGGCGCGGATGACGACCGGGAGCATGAGCAGCGAGAGCGCCACCGCGCCCTTCCAGCCGGCGAACGGCCCCGCCGACGTGGTTGACCACCAGCGAGATGTAGATGAACAGGCCGAACACGATCGACGGCACGCCGGTCATCACGTCGACGAAGTAGCGGACGATGTTCGCGAACGCCGACTCCTTGCCGTACTCGACGAGGTAGAGCGCCACGCCGATCCCGATCGGGATCGCGATCAGCGACGCCAGCGCGACGATCTCGAGCGTGCCGAGAATCGCGCTCCGGATCCCGCCTGGATTGCCGAAGAAGTTCCCGTTCGGGTCGGTCGTGAAGAAGCTTCCGCTCCACGAGCCGATGCCCTTCTTGATCAGGTAGTAGATGACGAGGACCAGCGGGACGAGCGCGATCAGCGTCGCCACCAACAGCGACGCCGCGCATGATCTTGTCGGTGCGGCGACGGCGCGGGCTGATCGTCGGTCATCGCTGCGGTGATCGCGCTCATCCGACCTCCCCCGACGGTCGCGGCCTGCGCGGCGACGACTGCGTCGCCGCTCCCGCGTCCCTGCGTCCGCGGTTGCCGCGCACGACGAACCGCCGGGCGATGATGTTGACGATCAGCGTGAGCACGAACAGCACCAGGCCCGCCGCGAACAGCGCCGAGCTGTGGATCGGCGTGTTGGCCGCCTCGCCGAACTCGTTCGCGATCACCGCGGCCAGCGTGTAGCCCTGGTTGAACAGGTGGCTGCCGATCGTCGGCGCGTTGCCGATCACCAGCACGACGGCGATCGTCTCGCCGATCGCCCGGCCCAGGCCGAGCATCGCGCCGCCCGTGATCCCGGGCCGGGAGTAGGGCAGCACGGCGATCCGGATCATCTCCCAGCGCGTGGCGCCGAGCGCGAGCGCCGCCTCCTTGTTCTCCTGCGGGACGGTCGCGATCACCTCGCGCGAGATCGCCGACACGATCGGCAGGATCATGATCGCGAGGATCAGCCCGGCGATGAAGTAGTTGGGCCCGGTCGCCGTTCCGCCGCCGATGAACGGGATGAACGAGAACGTGCTCGCGAACCACTTCTCGGCCGGCAGCAGCTTGGGCGCGAGCACGAGAAAGCCCCAGAGGCCGTACACGACCGACGGCACCGCGGCCAGCAGATCGACCAGCACGCTCAGCGGCGTACGGAATCGGCGCGGGCACAGCTCGTTCAGGTACAGCGCGGTGGCAACCGCGACCGGCACGCCGAGAATCAGCGCGATCGCCGACGTGATCAGCAGTCCCCACGACGAGCGGAAGCCCGTGGTAGATGCTGTGGGCGACGTCCCAGTCGTTGCCGAAGACGAAGCTGGCCCCGAAGGTGTTGAACGCGTTCCCCGACTCGCCGATCAGGCGGATGAAGAAGTACGCGATCAGCGATCAGGATCGCGCCGGCGAGCGCGGTCAGGCCCCACTTCAGGATCTGGTCCGGGAGCCGGCGATCGCCGACGACCGCTCGAGAGCCGAGCGGCCGCCGGTGACCGTGGTGGCGCTTGCCTCCACCTACGCGTCCCTACGAGATCGCCGAGCCATTGCAGATCATCGTCGCGAGCTGCGTGTTGTCCTTGTCCGCCAGCGTCGACGGCAGCGGCGCGTACGGGAGCTGGTTCCCGCCGGCGCCGAGCGTCTGCTGTCCGGGACCGAACGCGTAGGTGAGGAACTTCTTCAGGCCGCTCGCCACCGACGCGCTGGCCCCGCCGTCCTTGCACGGGTCCTTGTACGCGTCGATGAACGTCTGCGACACGATCGGGTAGGCCGACGGGGCCGGCGAGTTGATCGTGCTGATCCCGAGGTCGGGCGGGATCGTGATCCCGTTCGCCGCCGCCGAGGTGTTCGCGATCGTCGGCAGGATGTATGTGCCCGGACGAGTTCTTGACCGAGGCGTACGTGAAGCCGTTCTCGAGCGCGTAGGCCTGCTCGACGTATCCGATCGCGCCGGCGGTCTGCTTGACCGCGGCGGCGACGCCGGAGTTCTTGGCCGCGCCGGTCCCGGTCGGCCACTTGACGTCCTTGTCGGAGCCGATCTGCGACTTCCACGTCGGGTCGGTATCGGCAAGGAACTGCGTGAAGCCCGCGGTCGTGCCCGACGAGTCGGATCGATGGACGACCGTGATCGTCGTGCTCGGCAAGCGTCATTCCCGGGTTCTGCGCCGTGATCGCCGGATCATTCCAGGTCTTGATCTGGCCCATGTAGATCTTTGCGATCGTCGGCCCGTCGAGCTTGATGCCGCTCTTGACCCCCGACAGGTTGTAGGAGACGGTGATCGCGCCGAATGCGACCGGGTACTGGAGGACCGGTCCCTTCATCGCGGACGTGTCGGTGGCCTTCAGCGCCGGATCGCTTCCGGCGAAGTCGACGGTCGCGGTCTGGAGATCCGCGATTCCCGTGCCCGAACCGACCGGGTTGTAGTTGAGCGTGAGGCCCTGACCCTTGAGCGTCGAGGCCCACTGCTGGTAGATCGGCGCGGCGAGCGTCGAGCCGGCGCCGTTGACGGTGCGAGCTTCCGCCGCGAGCTGCCGGAACCGCCGGAGCCGCGCCGCGGAACCCGAGCTCGAGCTGTTGCTCGAACCGCACGCCGCAACCGCCAGCGATGCGGCGGCCACGATCGCGACCGTGGCGATACGTCGTGGTTTCAAAGTCACTCTCCTTCACTAGGTGTGCGCCTAGTCTCGGCGCGCCGATCCGGCCAGGTGTTATCCGGTTGTGAACGAATCGTTGGTGTTTTGTGCCTTCTCGGCGGCCAGCCGGTAGCCGAACCCGAAGTGCGTGTGGATGAATCGCCACCCCGGAAGCGCCTCCTCGAGCTTCACGCGCAGCTTTCGCACGTACACGTCGACCGACCTGTCGCCTGCCCGCATCTCGCGACCCCAGACGAGGCGGAACAGCTCCTCGCGCGGCATTATCCGGTCGGCGCGCCGGCCGAGCTCGGTCAGCAGGCGCATCTCCCGGATCGAGAGCACGAGCGCGCGGCCGTTCGCCCGCGCCAGATGCTCCTCGGGGAGGATCTGCAGCGGACCCACCTCGATCACCTCGCTACTCGACCTCGCGATTGCCGACATCGGTCCCGATGGTCTCGTCGGCGTCGGGCGTGGCGTTATCGAGTCGTGACGAGATGTGAACAACTTGTGACCGAGCCGTGCTATCGTACCCGCCTGAGGCGAAGCTCATCGGTTGTCGCCCGCGGGCAGCCGTCCCGTCAGGCAACGGGCGCACAGATCAGCTGCTCAAGCGCGGCGGGCACGGCCGCCGGCTCGACCGCGCGTCCGACTCCCGTCGATCTCGTCCCCATCGAGCTCGGGCGCGAACCGGTAGCCGACCCCGAAGTGGGTGTGGATGTAGCTCCAGGACGGCGATATCGCGCGCAGCTTCTGGCGGAGCTTGCGGACGAACACGTCGACCGAGCGGTCTCCGTGCGCCATCGCGTAGCCCCACACCCGTTCGTAGATCTCCTCGCGGCGAAGCACGCGGTCCGACTGGGCGAGCAGCTGCAGGATCTCGAACTCGCGCGCGGTCAGCTCGAGGCTCTGCTCCGCCACGTACGCCTGGTAGAGATCGGGACGGATCGTGATCTCCCCGATCGTCGCGGCGACGTCGATCTGCGGCAGCTCGTGCCGCCGGTGCCGGCGGACGGCGGCCTCGATCACGCAGATCAGCTCCTCGGGGTGACACGGCTTCGTCATCCACGCGTCGGCGCCGAGCCGCAGGCCGCGGACGCGCTGCGCCACCGACGACGGGCCGGTGCACACGATCACGGCCAGGCCCGGGAAGGCGTCCGCACACGCGCTCCAGGTAGTCCCAGCTCTCCGGGCCGACGACCGACGAGGTCGAGCACGAGAGCGTTGAGCCGCATCGCCACGAGCGTCTCCACGGTGGCCGGGCTGGACAGAGCGCGATGCTCGCAGCCGAGCGCAGCAGAGCCGGTTCGCGAGTACCTGCATGAAGCCCGGATCGCGGTCGATCACCGCCACCCGGAGCCTGGCTTGGGCGCGCTGCGGGGGAGCCTGGACCCCCGGCTGCGCGTCGCTGTGCTCATGCGACATGGGGGGCACTGTAATCGACGCGACTGAGGACGTACGGCGGCGGGGCATTCCGATCACAGGATGTTTACACGCAAACAGCGGGGAACCAAGCCCCTGGACCAGACCGACGGAGCGCCGGCGGAGCGGCGTCGGCCGGGATCGCGATCGTATCCGACGGCAAATCGAAGAGCTGATTAAGACCTGCGATGAACCGCGCGGAGGTCGGAGATCTGTCGCTATCCTCACGTCGAACGCGCCCCTGCGCGCCCACGAACGACGATGGCTTCCCGAACCAAGCAGAAGGAAGAGGCGCGCGCCCGGCGCCTCGCCGAAGAGCAAGCGCGCGCCGAGCGGACGTCGCCGAGACCGGCGCATCCGCACGATCGTCGGGATCGTGCTCGGCGCGGTGATCATCGTCGCCGTGCTGATCGTGGTCAACAGCGGCGGCAACAAGGGCGGCATCAAGACCGGCACCGACGCCACCGCCACCGTCAACAACGTCGACAGCCTCCTGGCCGGGCATCCCGCAATCGGGCGCCCGGCTCGGGAATCCCAAGGCGCCCGTCACGATGACCTACTACGGCGACTACCAGTGCCCGGTCTGCAAGGCGTTCACGCTCGAGGGCGGGTTCCCGCAGCTGGTCCAAAACGAGGTGCGCCAGGGGAAGGTCCAGGTGCTCTACAAGTCGTTCTGCACCGCCACCTGCAACGGACCGGACCCGAGCGTGTTCACGACCCAGCAGGTCGCGGGACTGGCCGCCGGCAAGCAGAACAAGTTCTGGCAGTACACCGAGCTGTTCTACAACCAGCAGGGCCAGGAGGACACGACCTACGTCACCGAGGCCTACCTGACCAGCTCTGCCAACCAGGTGACGGGGCTGAACCTCGCCAAGTGGAAGAGCTGATCGCAACGATTCGAGCCTGACCGCCCAGGTCAACAGCGATCAGACCGAGGCTCGCAACATCGGGGTCAGCGGCACGCCGACGCTGATCTTCAAGGGTCCGAAGGGCCAGGCCGCGCCAACGCCGCCGGTCCCCACCTACGCCCAGCTCCAGCAGGCGATCAAGCAGGTCTCATGACCACGGCCGTCAGCAGCGCGACGCCCCGCCGCATCAGCGTCGACGGCAAGCTGCGGATCGCGATCGGCGTCCTGTCCGTGATCGGGATCGGGATCGGGACCTACCTGACCTACACCCATTACGCCGGGCTGCACGTCCTCTGCCTGTCGAGCGGCGGCTGCGAGACCGTCCAGCACTCGCGCTGGTCCAAGCTCGCCGGCATCCCGGTGGCTACGCTCGGCCTCGCCGGCTACATCGGGATCCTGATATCGGTCTGGATCCGCGGCGAGCTCGGACGCGCGATCGGGTTCGCGCTCGCGCTCGTCGGCTTCCTGTTCAGCATGTACCTGACCTACCGCGAGGCGTTCACGATTCACGCGTACTGCCAGTGGTGCCTCGGCAGCGCTGTGCTGCTGACGCTGCTCGCGATCCTCACGACGGCCAGGATGTTGCGAGCCGAACCGGAGACGGTGGCGGCGCGTAAGCCCGTGGATCGGGCCGAGCGCCGGCGCCAGATGGCCGGGCGCCGCTAACCCAGCCCGGGTCCTCGCCGGCGCGCGCCGGCGGCCGACCTGCGTGACACGCCACCGTCGCGCTCGTGGCAAGCCGTGGCGCGTCGAGCATGTGGGGCATGCGCGAGACGCCACGGTTGCGGAGGTTCCGCCCGCGTGCCGCGTGATGCATGACGGTACGAGGGCAGGGGTTCGTCGATCCGTGCGGGTTGGGGCCGCTGCGCGGCATCCATGGGGCCGTGCGAGCCCGTCCGGACCTGCCGGTGTTCCCCGCCCGGCCATCGACGGCCCGCGGAACGGCCTCGTGCCTCGACCCAGACCCCCCGCGCCACCGCACCCACGGCGCATCGACGCCCCCCGCGTGGCATCCATCTGATATATCAGGACAGCGAGCGATGCCCGGGGCAGGCAACAACATACGAGTCGTCGTGATCGGCGCCGGGATCGTCGGCAACAGCCTGGCCTACCACCTCACGCGGCTGGGCGTGACCGACATCACGATGATCGACAAGGGCCCGCTCCCCAACCCGGGCGGCTCGACCGGGCACGCGTCGAACTTCATCTTCCCGGTCGACCACTCCAAGGAGATGACGCTGCTGACGCTCGAGAGCATGCGTCAGTACAAGGACCTCGAGGTGTTCGTCGAGAGCGGCGGGATCGAGATCGCCCGCACCGAGGAGCGGATGCAGGAGCTCACGCGGCGGGTCGTCTCGGCCAAGTCGTGGGGCATCGAGCCCGTCGAGCTGCTGACGCCCGCGCAGGTCAAGGACAAGGTCCCGTACATCAACGAGGAGCTGATCCTCGGCGGCTTCTACACGCCGGGCGCCGGCGTGGTCGACTCGCTGCGAGCCGGAACGATCATGCGCGAGCGCGCGATCGAGGCCGGGATGACGGTCTCGGCCAACACCGAGGTCCTCGGGATCGACGTCGAGCACGGCCGCGCCACGCGCGTGCGAACCACCAAGGGCGACTTCGACGCGGACCTGATCGTGATCGCCTGCGGCGCCTGGAGCCCGCGGGTCGCACGGATGGCCGGCGCCTCGATCCCGCTGACGCCGATGGTCCATCAGATGATCGACATCGGCCCGGCGCCGCGGTTCGCGAACACGACGGGCATGATCGAGTACCCGATCGTCCGCGACATGGACACGAACATGTACGAGCGCCAGGAGGGCACCGGCCTCGAGATCGGCTCCTACGCGCACCGCCCGATCACGCTCGACGCGGACGACATCCCGAGCATCGAGGAGTCGGCGCTCACGCCGACCGAGCTGCCGTTCACGCAGGAGGACTTCGACCCGCAGATGGAGCTGGCGCTCGACCTGATGCCCGAGATCGTCGGCGACGAGACGGTCGGCGTGAAGTACGCGATCAACGGCGTGCTGTCGGTCACCTACGACGGGATGCCGCTGCTCGGCGAGACGCCCGAGGTCAAGGGGCTGTGGTCGGCCGCGGCGATCTGGATCAAGGAGGGCCCGGGCGCCGGCAAGACCGTCGCCGAGCTGATCGTCCACGGCGAGTCCGAGATCGACGTGTACGAGTCGAACATCGCGCGCGCGTACTCGTGCCAGCGCACCAAGACGCACATCACCGCTCGGGCCGGCGAGGGCTTCAACAAGATGTACGGGATCGTCCATCCCGCCGAGCAGTGGGCGTCCGACCGCAACGTCCGGCTCTCCCCGTTCTACGAGCGCGAACAGCAGCTCGCAGCGGTGTTCATCGAGGGCGCCGGCTGGGAGCGGCCGAACTGGTACGAGTGCAACGCGCCGCTGCTCGAGGAGTACGGCGACCGGGTCACGCGGCGCGAAGCCGAGTGGGAGTCCCGCTGGTGGTCGCCGATCATCAACGCCGAGCACCTCGCGATGCGCGACCGTGCCGCGATGATCGACCTGAGCGCGTTCGCGATCTTCGACGTGATCGGACCCGGCGCGCTGCAAACCGTCCAACGGGTGGCGATGCGCCAGATGGACGTCCCCGTCGGCCGGGTCGTCTACACCCCGCTGCTCACCCCGAGCGGCGGCTTCAAGCAGGACCTGACGATCATGCGACTCGGCGAGGACACCTTCCGCGTCGTCACCGGTGGCGCGTACGGGATGTCCGACAAGAAGTGGTTCGCCGACCACCTCCCAGAGCGACGGCTCGGCGCAGATTCACGACCAGACGAACGCCTGGACCACGCTCGGCCTGTGGGGCCCGCGCGCCCGCGACATCCTCGCCGGCATCACGAGCGACGACGTCTCGCACGAAGGGCTCCCGTTCGCCCGCTGCAAGCAGATCGAGGTCGGGCCGGTCCAGGTACTCGCCTCGCGGATCTCCTACGTCGGCGACCTCGGGTGGGAGCTGTACGTCCCGTTCGAGCAGGGCGCCCGGCTGTGGGACATCGTCGCCGAGGCCGGCGCGCCGCACGGGATCATCCCGGCCGGCATCGGCGTCTACGGAACGACCGGGCGCCTCGAGAAGTGCTACCGCGCCTACGGCGCCGAGCTCGAGGGCGACTTCAACGTCGTCGAGGCCGGGATGGCGTGGGGCAAGGTCAAGGAAGAGGACTTCGTCGGCAAGGAGGCGCACGTGCGCCACCGCGAGGAGGAGCCCGCGGCGATCATGTGCACCCTCACGGTCGACGACCACACATCGAAATCCGGCGTCAAGCGGTACATGCTGGGGCACGAGCCGATCCTCACTCGCGACGGCGAACCGATAACGGACCGCAAGGGCCGCCGCTCCTACGTGACCAGCGCCGGCGCCGGCCCGTCGATCGGCAAGCACATCCTGATGGGCTACCTCCCGCCCGAGCACGCGCGTGGTCGGCGCGGAGCTGGCGGTGCAGTACATGGGCGAGCGCTATCCGGTGACGGTCGCAACGAACGACTCGACGCCGGTGTTCGACCCCGAGAACTCACGCGTGCGCTCGTGACATGAACATCCTCGTCTGCGTCAAGCGCGTGCCCCTGACGGGCGGCAAGATCGTCCTGACCGACGACGAGCGCGCGATCTCGACGCGCCACCTCGGCTTCACGGTCAGCCCGCACGAGGAGTGCGGCGCCGAGGAGGCGGTCCGGCTGATCGAGCAGCACGGCGGCTCCTCGACGGTGCTGACGCTCGGCCCGCCCGAGGCCGAGGAGCAGCTCCGCGACATGATGGCGCTCGGGATCGACCGCGCCGTGCATCTCGTCACCGACGGCGAGGAGTGGGACCCGCAGGCGACCGCACAGGCCATCGTCGAAGCGATCAAGAACGAGCCCGAGCCACCAGACCTGATCCTGTTCGGCAACGAGTCCGCCGACGCCGGCAACTACCAGGTTGCGATCCGCGTCGCCCACAAGCTCGGGCTCCCGGTGGTGACCGGGGTCAAGGGCATCACGGTCGACCGGCGGGCAGCTCCGCTGCGAGCAGGAGGTCCCGGGCGGGCGCGATGTCTACGACGTTCCGATGCCCGCCGTCGTCACGGTCAAGGAGGGCCTCAACCTGCCGCGCTATCCGTCGGTGCCGGGGCGGCTCCGCGCGAAGCGCAAGCCGGTCGACGGCTCGTCCCCCGCCCGCCCCGAGCCGCGGCTCGAGATGATCAAGCTCATCCTCCCGCCGGGATCGGGCAAGCAGGCCGAGGTCCTCGGGGACGGCGCCGGACGCGGCGCCCGCGGTCGTCGCGCGTGCTCCAAGACCTGGGGCTCGTGTAACGCATGATCCTGGTCTTCGCAGATCGCTCGGACGACGAGCTGTTCCGCCAGGCGATCACGTTCGCACGCGGACTCGAAGACGGCGAACCGATGGCCGTCGGGATCGACGACCAGGACGGCTATTCGCCCGGACGCCTGGGCGGCCGCCCTCGCCGGCGTGACCGACGAGCGCGCACCGACGGCGGTGATCGCGCCCGGGACCGACCGCGGCAACGAGGTGCTCGCGCACGTGGCGGCGCGGCTCGACCTGCCGATGGCCGCGAACTGCATCGTCGGTCACGCCCGGCGACCCGCTCACGCTGACTCGCGTCCGCTGGGGCGGGAGCCTGCTCGAGGAGGCGCGGCTGCACGGCTCGCCGGCGCTGCTGACGGTCGCTCCGCACGCCGTCGCCGCGGACGCGGCAGCCGGTCGACGTCGAGCTGGTTGCGCCCGCCGCCGAGGCGAACGCGTCCGAGTGTCCGAGCACGCCGAGACCGTCACCGCCGGCGTGTCGCTCGGCCGACGCGGACGTCGTCGTGTCGGGCGGTCGGGGCGTCGGCTCGGCCGAGGGCTTCGCGGTGATCGAGGAGCTGGCGGCGCTGCTCGGCGCGGCGGTCGGCTGCTCGCGCGCGGTGACGAGCGCCGGCTGGCGGCCGCACACCGACCAGGTCGGGCAGACCGGGACGAAGATCTCGCCCTCGCTCTACATCGCCTGCGGGATCAGCGGCGCGACCCAGCACATGGCCGGGCTGCAAGGGCGCGAAGAAGCTGCTGGCGATCAACCCGGACAGCGAAGCGTCGATCTTCGCGAGCGCCGACTACGCGGTGATCGGCGATCTCCACGAGGTCGTCCCGGCGATCTCGGCCGAGATCAGGAAGGCGAGGGGCGGATAGCCTCGCTGGTCTCCGCCCTCGCGCTCGCCGCCGCGCTCGCCGTCAGCGGCACGCTGTTCGTCACGCGCGTCCGCCTCCTCGCCGGGCTCGTGCAGAACGCCGCGCCGACCCAGCGCTCGGGCGACGTGCCGCGCCGCGCGCGCAACGAGGCCGAGATCGTGCTCGGTCAGCGCAAGCTGCTTCAGCGGCTCGGCCCGGGCCTGATGCACGCGTTCATCTTCTGGGGCTTCCTCGTGCTGGCCCCGACGATCCTGATCGCGCTGATCGGCATCGTCGACAAGCACTCGACGCTGCCGTGGCTCGGCCACCAGGGCTGGTACGCGCTGCTCGTCGACATCTCCTGCGTGCTCGTGCTCGGCGGCGTGATCGCCGCGCTGTGGATCCGCAAGGTGCAGAAGACCGAGGCGGTTCGAGGGCAGCCATCTCGGCGAGGCCGACCTGATCCTGGCCCTGATCGCGACGATCGTGATCAGCCTGCTGCTCTGGCACGCGACCCGGATCGCGCTGCACCTGAACGAGTGGCCGGCGTCGTGGTCTCCGGTCTCCAACGCCCTCTCGCACCTGTTCGGCGACAACCAGACGACCAGCGTGCTCGAGCGCGTGTTCGTCTGGATCCACGTCCTGACGATCCTGACGCTTCCTGGCCTACCTCCCCCGCTCCAAGCACCTCCACATCTTCGTCGCCGCGATCAACGTCTGGTTCGGGCGCACGCGCGCCGGCGGGCGGCTCGAGCCACTGAAGTTCGACGACCCCGACGTCCCCGAGGACGAGCTCCGCTTCGGCGCCGGCACGGCCCCGGACCTGACCTGGAAGCAGGTGCTCGACACGTTCTCGTGTACCGAATGCGGGCGCTGCCAGGACGCGTGCCCGGCGTTCGCGACCGGCAAGATCCTCGAGCCCCAAGCTCGTGATCATGGGGCTGCGCGACCTCGTGCTCGCGCAGGACGTCGAGACGCCGCTTGTCCGGCGAGGCGGTCCCGGCGGACATGGTGTGGGACTGCGTGACCTGCGGCGCATGCGTGCAGGCGTGCCCGGTCTCGATCGAGCACGTCGATCACATCGTCGATCTGCGCCGCCACCTCGTGATGGTCGAGTCGAGCTTCCCGGCCGAGGCCGAGCCGATGCTCCGCGACGTCGAGCGCGCCTCGAACCCGTGGGGGAAGGCCCAGTCCGAGCGCGCCGACTGGGCGGCCGACCTGGGCGTCAAGATTCTCGAGCCGGGCGACCCCGCCCCCGAGTACCTCTACTGGGTCGGCTGCGCCTGCCTCGTTCGACGAGCGAGCCCGAACGACCGCGCGGCGCGACGGCCAAGCTCCTGCAGAGCGCCGGCGTCGACTTCGCGATCCTCGGCCCTCGCGAGAGCTGCACCGGCGACCCCGCCCGCCGGATCGGCAACGAGTACGTGTTCCAGGCGTTCGCCGAGCAGAACGTCGAGACGCTGAACGAAGCCGGGGTCACGAAGATCGTCACCGGCTGCCCGCACTGCTTCAACACGCTCGGCAACGAGTACCCGGACTTCGGCGGCAAGCTACGAAGTGATCCACCACTCCGAGCTGCTCTCAAAGCTCGTCCGCGACGGCCGGATCAAGCCGTCCAAGAACGCCGGAGACCTGCCGATCACCTACCACGACTCGTGCTACCTCGCGCGCCACAACGACGTGGTCGCAGTCGCCGCGGGAGCTCGTCTCCGCCGTCGGAGACGCCGTCGAGATGAAGCCGCTCGCGCAAGCAGACGTTCTGCTGCGGCGCCGGCGGCGCGCACATGTGGATGGAGGAGCGCGGCAAGCCGATCAACGAGGAGCGCGTCCGCGAGGCCGCCGCCACCGGCGCCGGCACGCTCGCGGTCGCGTGCCCGTTCTGCACGGTGATGCTCGACGACGGCGTCCAGAGCGCCGGCGCTGACCTCCGCGTGGTCGACGTCGCGACGCTGCTATCCGAGGCGATCGACGGCGACGGCTGAGCGCCCCGCAAGCTTCGGCGGCGGCATCGAGCTCGGCTCGGGCGCGCGCCGCGGCGCTCGCGATCCGCCCCGAGCGCATCGAGCCCCAGCAGCGCGGCGCCGACGATCGGCTCGCTCGGGGCGACCAGCACGCGAGCACCGGGCGCCAGCGCTCACGAACCCCGCAGGCGATCGTCTCGACCACGCTCGGCGAGACCGCCCTCAGAAGGCGCCCGCCGAGGACCACGTCCGGATCGGATCCGGTCAGCTCGAGGCGAGCGAGCGCGGCCTCGGCGAACGCGATCACCTCGTCGGCGAGGCGAGCGACGATGCCCGCGGCGACGGGATCCTCGTCGCAGACCGCGAGCACGACCGGCGGCGAGCTCGCCGACGCCGCGCCATCGGCAGCTCCTCGAGGTGGAACGGCCCGCGCCACCTCGAACGGCGTCGCTCAGCCCGAAGTGCGCCGGCACGGCGGCCTCGAGCACGGATCGCGGTCCGCGTCCGTCGGCGGCCCGAACGGCGGCGGCCAGCGCGGCCAGACCGACGTCGCGGCCGCCGCCCCAGTCGCCGGACACCGGGCCGAACGAGAGAAACCTGGCCTCACGTGGCTTTGATCCCCGCCCTCCCGGGCCCGCCCGCCCGAGGCAGTTGATCCCGGTGCCGCACACCACCGCCATTCCCCACCCGCGGTCGGTGCCGGCGCGGAGCAGCGCGAGCGTGTCGTTGTCGACGACCAGCCGCTCGCTCCAGCGCATCCGCTCGATCCCGGCGCGGAGCGCGACGAGCTCCTCCGGGAGGTCTACGCCCGCGAGCAGGAACTGGGCCGTCGACGCGAACGGGCGGTCGAGCCGTCCGAGGCCCGCCTCGCGCGACGGCCCGCTCCAGCAGGCTCCTCGAGCACCTCGACGCAGCCTTCGACCCCGAGGTAGTGGGCCTGGCTCCTGCCGCCCCGGACGAGCGACAGCAGCGCGCCGCTCGAGTCGAGCAGCGCGAGGTCGGTCTTGACGCCCCCTCCGTCGACCGCCACGCACGAGGCCGTCGGTCAACGGCGCCACCACGGTCGCTCGACCGTCGCGCCCGCGCCTCGTCGGCGAGCATGCGCTCGGTCAGGCTGTCTGCGAGCCGGTACTCGCGGACCAGCGGATTCGACCAGGAGCGCCAGCCGCGCCGCGGCGCGATCGCCGCTCGCCGCGGCCGACGCCGCGAGCCGCTCGTACGCCGCGACGTGCTGGACCAGGCCGAGCAGCTCGGGCGCCAGCGGCGGCTGCGCCACGCGGCACCGCGCCGTCCTCTGCCGATCCGCGCGGGCACCTCGACCACGTCGTCGTCGGCCAGCCCGGCCAAGGTGCCGCCGTTGCGCACGTCGACCACCTGCACGTCGCCGGTGTCGGAGAACAGCGAGGACGACGAGCTGGATCGCGGCTTCGCTGTAGAACGCCCCCCCGCGCTGATCGAGCAGCGCCGGCTTCTCGGTCAGCGACGGATCGCGGTAGAGATCGAGCAGTCCCCGCTCGATCTGCATCGACGGTCTTCGCGCGCGGCGTCGTCATCTTCTGCTCCTGGACGACCTCGCGCTCGGCGTAGAAGTAGCGCAGGTAATACGACGGGATCGCGCCCAGCGTCCTCGATCAGAGAACGCGGCAGCCCGATCTCGTGGGCGAATGCGTCGCCGAAGCCCATCGATCACGTCCGCCAGCACGTCGTGCCCGTCGACCCACACGGCCCGGATCCAGGTGAGGTGGTTCAGCCCGACCTGGTCGACCAGCACCCGCTCCGGCGGCACGCCGAGATGGGCGGCGATCTGGCGCTGGAAGTTGATCGCGACGTTGCACAGGCCGATCGCGCGGTGGCCGGCGTCGAGCAGGGCGCGGGTCACGATCCCGACCGGGTTCGTGAAGTCGACGATCCAGGCGTCGTCCGCGGCGAGCTCGCGCGCCCGCTGCGCGATCTCGAGCACGACCGGCACCGTCCGCATCGCCTTCGCGAGTCCGCCGGCGCCGGTCGTCTCCTGGCCGACGCACCCGCAGCTCGCGGGGATCGTCTCGTCGCGCAGCCGGGCGGCCTGCCCGCCGACCCGGATCTGGATCAGCACCGCGTCGGCGCCGTCGAGCGCGCGATCGAGCTCTCCGGTGATCTCGAGCGCACCCGAGAACCCCTGGCGCTCGAGGATCCGCCTCGCGAGCCCGCCGACCACCTCGCGCCGCGCGAGGGTCGATGTCGTGCAGCACGAGCTCGCGCACGTCGACACGGTCGCGCTCGCGCATCAGCCCCGAGACGAGCTCCGGCGTATACGTGGAGCCCGCGCCGATCACGGCCAGCTTCATCCGGTCACCCCCGCTTCATGCGGCGCATCCCGTACCGGTCGGTTGCCGACGGTCGGGAGATGATCGTCGTGGCGAACTGCGTGGCCAGCGTCAGCGCCTCGTGCCAGCTCGCGCCGGTGGGCGAGCGCGTGAACGAGGCCGGCGTTGAACGCGTCGCCGGCACCGGTGGTGTCGGCGACGGTCACGGCCGGCGCCGGCACCGCGATCTCGGTCCCGTCCGGCCCGACCGCGAGGCATCCGCGACGGTCCGAGCTTGACGACCACCCACCCGCCCGATGCGGCCTGCAGAGCGCGCGCCGCCTGCGCTGCGTCCCCGCTGCGGTCGGCAAGCGCGCACGCCTCGACCTCGTTGGGCAGGAACACGTCGACGGACGGGAGAAGCTCGTGCACCTCCGCCCGGGTCTGCTCCGAGAAGCCGTCGGGGTCCCAGGTCGTGTCGAAGAACGTGCGGGCGCCGCGAGCACGCGCGGTGTCGAGCAGCCGTCGCGCCGCTTCGCCCCGGAGCCGCGGCGCGACGAAGTAGTCGCACAGCAACAGGTTGTCGCAGGTGAGCGCATCGTCGGGGATCATCGCCGGTTCCCATCGGGCGTTGACGCCGAGGTAGGTGAGAAACGTACGGTCGCGCGCCGGGGACTCGAGCACGACCGTGAGCCCGGTCGTCTCACCCGCGACCGCGACGAGCTCATCCGCGAGACCGGCCGGCGCGAGCTGCTCGCGCATCCATACGCCGAGCTGATCCTCGCCGATGCATCCGATCAGCCGCACGTCCATGCCGGCCTCGACGGCCGCGAGCGCGGCGTTGGCGCCCGCGCCGCCGACGCGGACGGTCATCTGATCGGTCAGCAGCGTGCCGCCGGGAGCGGGCAGGTCGGTGACCGGACTCATCACCACGTCCGCCTGGACGCAGCCGATGACCGTGACCGTCGGCACCTCGAGTCCCTTGCTCAGGGCGCCGTCCACTCAGGCCACCTGCCGGCCAGACCGTCGATCGCGACGGCGCTTATGTAAGGGTCTTGCCTTATCGCACGATGCGACGCTTATTCTTACGCGACATGCGATCCATCGCTATTCGTAAAGGAATCTAACCTCAATGCCTCGTCCCAGCCGAGACTGACGGTTATGGCTCGCCCGGTCGGGCCGAAGCCGACTCGCGTCTGAGCCTGCTGCGGGAGCTCGGCGAGCAGGCGGTGCTCGAGACGATCTTTCGCAAGGGCCCGATCACCCGGCCGGAGATCGCGGCGGCCACGAACCTTTCCAAGCCGACGGTCTCGGCGGCGGTCAGCCGGCTCGAGCAGGGCGGACTCGTTCGCGCGGCCGGCAGGCGCGCCGGCCAGCGCGGACGCAAGCCGGTCGCGTACGTGGTCAGCGCCCGCGCGGGGTTCGTCGTCGGCGGCGACATCGGCGGAAGCAACGTCCGGGTCGCCGCGGCCGACCTGTTCGGCGAGCCGATCTGCGATCTGAAGCGGCCGACCGCCAAGGACGGCAGCCGCGCCGTCGGCGTGCAGATCCTCGAGATGGTCAGCGAGGTGATCGACCAGGCCAGCGCCGTTCACGGGCGGCCGCTGGCGCTCGGCATCTCCTCGCCCGGGATCGTGGATCAGGCGAGCGGCCGGGTCACCTCGCTGGCCTACAACGTCGTGCCCGAGGGCGGCTTCGATCCGCTCGAGGTGATCCGCGACCGGTTCGACCTGCCGGTGCTCGTCGAGAACAACGTCAACCTCGCGGCGGTCGGCGAGAAGTGGTTCGGCCTCGCGCAGAGGCGTCTCGACGATGGTGTTCATCGCGATCGGCGCCGGCATCGGCATGGGGATCATCATCGACGACGAGCTCGTCCGGGGCGCTCACGGCGCCGCCGGCGAGATCGGCTATCTGCCGCTGGTCGGCGATCCGTTCAACCCGCGGCACCGGCTGCACGGAGGGCTCGAGGACGAGATCGGCGCCGCCGGGATCGTCGCGGCGTTCAACGAACGCCGCGGTCCCGACGATCCGGAGCTCTCGTCGGTCCACGAGGTGTTCGAGCTCGCCGAGCGACGGGAAACGCGGCGGCTCGGTCCGTGGTCGATCATGTCGCCTCGCGCCTGGGCACGGCGATCGCGACCGTGTGCGCGATCCTCGATCCCGAGCTGGTCGTGCTCGGCGGAGGCATCGGCGCGAGCCCCCTGCTGCTGCGTCCCGTCCGCGGGTCGGCGGCCGCGCTGGTTCCGATCACCGCGCGGATCGAGACCAGCCTGCTGGGCGAGCGGGCCGCGCTCCAGGGAGCGATCGCCGTCGCGCTCCACGCCGGCCGCACGATGCTGCTGTCCCCCGGCGCGCCTCCGAAGACGGCGAAGGCCCTCGTGGCGATGGCGCAGCGCGGCCGCCAGTGACCCGCGATGCCCGCCACCGCGAGCTCCCCACGCACAAATTGGAAAAAGCAGACTCCAATTTCTTTGATAGTTGAACCGCAACATAGAAGGCTATATAGTCACTTTTGTTTAGGGATTTCCCAAATGAAGTCGTTGTCGAACGGGAACGGAGGGTGTCGATGAAACGCTTCAAATGGCTCATGGCGCTGGCCGCGCTGTGCATGCTGGCCACCGCCTGCGGCGGGAGCTCATCGTCGAAGTCGTCGTCGTCCACGTCGTCCAAGTCCGTGACCGGAGGCACGGTGGCGGGCAAGCTCGTGATCGACAACGAGAGCGGGTCCACGTGGACGTGCCAGTTCAACCCGTTCAACTCGGCGGTCACGCTCGACGACGTTCGGCTTCATCTACGAGCCGCTCGAGTACGTGAACATCCTTCGAGCAACGGCGCCAACCAGACCACCCCGTGGCTGGCGACGTCCTCGCAGTGGTCGAACGGCTTCAAGACGCTCACGTTCACGATCCGCAACGGGAGCAACCTGGAGCGACGGCCAGCCGTTCAGCGCGGCCGACGTGGCCTACACGTTCAACGCGATGAAGAGCGACAAGGCGATCGACCTCAACGCGCTCTGGACCGCGGACGGCGGTCCGCTGACGAGCGTGACCGTCAAGGGCGACCAGGTCGTCGTTCACCTTCACCTCCGCCGTCCCAGCCCTACTTCTATCTCGTCGCGGACCAGACGCCGATCGTTCCGAAGCACATCTGGTCCACGCTCAACCAGAGCAAGCTCCACTCCTACGCCGACACGCAGCCTGTCGGCACCGGGCCGTACATGATGTCGAACTGCGCGCCGCAGAACATCAAGTACCTGCAACAACCCGCACTACTGGCAGAGCACGCCCGGCCATCCGGTGCCGGCGGTTCACGAGGTCGACTACCCGGCGTTCCTCAGCAACACGTCGGCCAACCTGTTCCTGTCGCAGGGCCAGGCGCAGTGGGGCGGCCAGTACGTCCCGAACATCCAGTCGTTCTACATCTCGAAGGATCCGGCGCACCGCCACTACTGGTTCGCGCCGGTCCTGAACGTTTCCCTGGTCCCGAACCTGAACAACCCGCTGCTGAGCCAGCTGCCGGTGCGGCAGGCGATCGCATACGCGATCAACAAGCCGACGGTCTCGCGGCTCGGGGAGAGCGGCTATCAGCAGCCGGCCAACCAGACGGGCGTCGTCACGCCCACCTACCAGAGCTGGGTTGACAGCTCGCTCACCCAGCCGACGTACGATCCGGCCAAGGCTCAGCAGATCCTGAGCTCGGCCGGCTTCACGAAGGGGTCGGACGGGATCTACAAGGACAAGCAGCGGGAATCCGCTCTCGTTCACGATCAAGACGATCAGCGGCTACTCCGACTGGGACGCGTCGCTCCAGCTGATCACCCAGCAGCTGAAGGCCGTCGGGATCGCGGTGACGGTCCAGGACGAGAACTCGGCGCCCTACACGACCGATCTCCAGACCGGCAACTTCCAGCTCGCCTACGCCGGAAGCGGCGGCCCCGCGCCGAGCCCCGGTCCGAGCCCGTACTACGAGCTGCGAGGGCTACTGTTCAGCGGGAACATCGGCTCGACGAACTACTCCCGCTTACAAGTCAGCGTCAACCGACGCGCTGTTCAACCAGTACCCCGGGGACAACCCGGCCCAGCAGGTCCAGATCATCCACCAGATCGAGAAGGTGATGGTCGATGACATTCCGCTGATCCCGGTCACCGAGGGCGTCGACTGGTACCAGTACGACACCACGCACTTCGCGGGCTGGCCGACTCAGTCCAATCCGTATGCGCAGCCGTCGCCGTATCAGGCACCCGACATGGGCGTCGTCCTCACGCACCTGACCCCGGTTCAGTGAGGAGACGCGCCTCATGACGCAACTGACACTCAGCGGGTCCGGCGATGAGATACCTCGCGCGGCGAGGAGGCCTGTTCCTCATCACGCTGTGGGCCGCGCTGACGGTCAACTTCATCATTCCCCGCGTGATGCCGGGGAACGAGGCGAGCGCGGTGCTCGCGACGTTCCGCGGCGTCAACCCGGCGGCGCTGCACGCGCTCGAGATCCAGTTCGGCGTGAACGTTCACCAGAACCTCCTGGCGAGTTACTTCGAGTACCTCGGGAACTGCCTGACGGGCCAGTTCGGGGTCACCGCCCAGGGCGTGCCGGTGATGACCGAGATCACGTCGAAGCTGCCCTGGACGCTGGGCCTGGTCGGGGTGACGACCGTGATCGCGTTCCTGATCGGCACGATCGCCGGCGTGGCCAGCGCCTGGCGGCGGGGCGGCCGGCTCGATGCGATCCTCCCGCCGACGCTGTTCATCGTCTCGACCGTCCCGGTGTTCTTCGTCGGCCTGCTGCTCATCTACGTCTTCGCGGTCAAGCTGAACTGGCTGCCGCTCGGCTCCAACTACAGCTACGGCGCCACCCCGTCCCTATCGCTTTCGTTCATCTGGGACGTGCTCGAGCACGCGATCCTGCCCGGGACTCAGCCTGGTGATCGTGACCGCGGGTCTGTGGGTGTACTCGATGCGCAACAACATGATCACGACGATCGCGGAGGACTACGTCAAGACGGCCCGAGCCAAGGGGCTGCCCGACTCGGCGGATCATGTTCGACTACGCGGGGCGCAACGCGATCCTTCCGAACCTGACGGGGTTCGCGATGCAGCTCGGCTACGTGCTCGGCGGGGCGATCGTGATCGAGTACCTGTTCTCGTATCCCGGGGCTCGGCTATCTCTTCTACACGGCCACGACCGATCACGATCTGCCGCTGATGCAGGGCCTGTTCCTCGTCTACACGCTTGCCGTGCTGGTCTGCGTGCTGATCGCGGACCTCGTGACCGCGATGCTCGATCCGCGGACGCGGGAGGCGTGAGATGGCGATCCCGGCGACAGTCCCGAAGTCGCGGTAACGGACGCGCCTGCCGCCATGGCAGTGGCCGGTGCGCCGCGCCGGTTCGCTCCGCGCGGTCCTCGGCAATCGCAAGGCGACGGTCGGAGCCGTGATCCTGCTCGTGATGGCGTTCGTGGCCGCGTTTCCCGGGCTGATCGCGCCCGACGACCCTCAGGCGGCCATCTATCCCCAGAACCTCGGACCGTCGTCCGCCCACCTGCTGGGCACGACGCAGCTCGGACAGGACGTCTTCTCCCAGCTCATCTGGAGCACGCGGCTGACGCTCCTCGTCACGCTGATCGTGAGCGTGATCGCCACCTTCCTCTCGATGATCGTCGGCGTGACCGCCGCGTACGTGGGCGGAGTCACCGATCGCGTGCTGACCGTGGTCATCGACGTCTTCCTGATCCTCCCGGTGCTTCCGCTGCTGATCCTGCTCGCGGCCTACCTCCCACCCGGGGTCACCTCGCTGACGATCGTGCTGTGCATCACGAGCTGGGCGTTCCAGGCGCGGCAGCTGCGCTCGCAGGGTCTGTCGATGCGCAACCGCGACTTCCTGATCGCGGCCCGGGCGCGCGGGGAGCGGGCGATCTACATCATCCTCGTCGAGATCGTGCCGACGATGACCTCGCTGCTGGCCGCCTCGTTCCTGTCGCTCGCGGTCTACGTCGTCGGATTCGCGGCGAGCCTTCAGTTCCTCGGGCTCGGCAACAGCAGCGAGCTGATGTGGGGCACGATGCTCTACAACGCGCAGCAGGCAGCGGCGCTCGAGGCCGGCAACGTCTGGTGGGCGCTGGCGCCGGGCGCGGCGGTGGCCCTGCTGGGCGCCGGGTTCGCGCTGCTGAACTACGCGTTCGACGAGATCGGGAACCCCGCCCTGCGACCGGTGAGGCGGCGACGTCGTACCAGGAGGCGACGTGGCTGAGCCTCTGCTTGAGGTCGACGATCTGTCCGTCGAGTACGTGACCGACGCGGGCGACGTGCGCGCCGTCATCCGAGTCAGCTTCGCAGTCGGACCCGGCGAGTTCCTCGGGATCGTCGGCGAGTCCGGCTGCGGCAAGTCGACGCTGCTGTTCGGGGTGGCACAGTTGCTCTCACCGCCCGGGCGAGGTGGTCGGGCGGAGAGGTCGACTGTTCCGCGGGCAGGACATGGTGCGGCTCAGCCGTCGACGAGCTACGACACATGCGCTGGCGCGACTACTCGGTCGTGATGCAGAGCGCGATGAACGCGCTCAACCCGATGAAGAGCATCGGGGCGCAGTTCAAGGACACCCTCCAGGCGCACGGCGCTGCGTCATCCGAGCGAGATCCGGCGAACGGTCGACCGAGGTCATGGAGCTCGTGGGGATCGACGCCGCCCACCTCGACGAGCTACCCCCACCAGCTGAGCGGCGGGATGCGCCAGCGGGCGATGATCGCGATGGCGCTGCTGTTCACGCCGCAGCTCGTGATCATGGACGAGCCGACGTCGGCGCTCGACGTGGTCGCGCAGCGATCGCTGATGACCAAGATCAAGGACCTCCAGCGAAGCCTCGGGTTCGCGGTCATCTTCGTGACCCACGACATGTCGGTGGTGAGCCGCTACTCCGATCGAGTGCTCGTGATGTACGCCGGCCAGGTCGCGGAGTCGGCCCCGACCGAGGCGATCTTCGAGCGGCCGCTGCACCCGTACAGCCGCGGCCTGATGAACGCGTTCCCGTCCGTCCGCGGTCCGCGCCGCGAGCTCGCCGGGATCCCCGGCGCGCCTCCGGACCTCGCGCGACCGCCCGAGCGGCTGTCGTTTCAATCCCCGCTGCCCGGACGTGATGCCGGCATGCCTCAGCCGCGAACCCGAGCTGTACACGGTCGGCGACGCCGAGGTGCGCTGTCTTCTCTACGCTGAGCAGGCGAAGGAGGCGGTCTAGGTGACCCGATGCCCCGCCGCCCCAACTCGCGCGAGACCGGACCGGGCGCCGACGAGCCGCTGCTCCGGACGATCGATCTGACGCGGCATTTCCGCCTCGGCGGCATGTTCGCCAAGAAGCAGGTCCTGCACGCCGTCGACGACCTCGACCTCACGATCTCGCGAGCGCGAGATCGTCGCGCTCGTCGGGGAGAGCGGCAGCGGCAAGAGCACCGTGGCTCGGCTGCTGGCCCGGATCTACAAGCCCACCCGGGGAGAGATCTACTACCGAGGGCGCCCGCTGCACAGCCTCCGCTCCCGCAAGGACCGGCTCTGGTACCGCGGCGAGGTGCCGATCGTCTTCCAGGACCCGTTCAGCGCCTTTCACCCGGTGCATCGGATCTCGCACGGGGTCATGCGCAACCTCGCCCTGCACCGGCCGGATCTGAGTCGGGCCGAGCGGCGCAAGCGAGGCCGAGCGCGTCGTGCGAGAGCGTCGGGCTGAGCCCGAAGATGCTCAGCCGGTTCCCCTACGAGATGAGCGGCGGCGAGCGCCAGCGGATCGGCTTCGCCCAGGCGCTCGCGGCGGAGCCGAAGCTGATCCTGGCCGACGAGCCGGTGTCGATGCTCGACGTGTCGATCCGCGTCGGCGTCCTCAACATGATGGCCGGCCTGCGCGACCAGGAGGGCGTCTCGCTTCTCTACATCACCCACGACCTCGCCAGCGCCCGGTATGTCGCCGACCGCATCATCGTGATGTACGCCGGTCACCTGGTCGAGACCGGCCCGACCGAGACGGTCCTCTCCGATCCCAAGCACCCGTACACGCAACTGCTCCTGTCGGCGGTGGCCGACCCCCGCGACGAGGACGCGTCGGTCTCCGCCGACACCGGCGAGCCGCCGCGGGTGATCAACCCCAGCGAGGGCTGTCGCTTCCGCTGGCGGTGCCCGCTACGCGATCGAGAAGTGCTCTCAGGTCACGCCCCGGCCCAGGCCGATCGGACTCGACGCAGGTCGCCTGCCACGTCGCGGTCGGCGACACGGACCGCGTCTCCGATCCCGCCGGCACGGCCTCGGTCACGGATAGCTGACGCCGTCGGTGCCTGCGTCGGTCGAGCTCGTGATCTTCGACTGCGACGGCGTGCTGATCGACTCGAGCGCCTCGCGATCAAGGTCGACGTGCTGGTGCTGCGCGAGCTCGGGCTGGCCGCTGAGCGAGGCGGAGGTGATCGAGCGGTTCGTCGGGCGCTCCGACCGCGACACCCGCGCGGCGATCGAGGCGCACCTCGGCCGCGAGCTGCCCGCCGGCTGGGACGAGCGGTCGAGCGCCGCTACCGGCAGGCGTTCGCCGCCGAGCTCGCACCGGTCGACGGCAGTCCTCGAGGCGCTCGACCGGATCACGCTGCCGACCTGCATCGCGTCGAGCGGCACCCACGAGCACCTGCGCTACACGCTCGGGCTTGACCGGCCTGTACGACCGGTTCGCCGGGCGGATCTTCAGCGCCGAGGACGTCGCCGAAGGGCAAGCCCGCGCCCGACCTGTTCCTCCACGCCGCCGAGCGGATGGCGGCGGAGCCCGGCCGGCTGCGTCGTGGTCGAGGACAGCCGCTCCGGCGTGCAGGCGGCGCGCGCCGCGGGCATGCGCGTCCTCGCCTTCGCCGGCGGGCTCTCGCCGTGCCGACGCTCCTCGAAGGGCCGAACACGATCGTGTTCGAGGACATGCGCGAGCTGCCGGGGCTCCTCGGGAGCGCGGCGGCAGGAGCCGAGCCGTGACCGGAACGCAGATGGCCGCGGAGATGGCCGAGCAGCCGGCCCGGCTGCGGAATCTGATCGGGCGCTTCGACGAGATCGTCGAGCAGGTGCGCGCGGTGGCGCCGGCGCCGCTCAACGGCATCACGATCGTGGCGCGCGGCTCTTCGGACAACGCGGCCGTCTACGGCCGCTATCTGCTCGAGGCGGCGACCGGTAAGCCGATCTCGCTCGCCGCCCCGAGCCTCCACACGCTCTACGGAGTCGACGTCGACTACAGCGGCCAGCTCGTGATCGCGGTCAGCCAGTCGGGCGCCACGCCGGAGATCGTGCGGACCCTGGAGGTCGCTGCAGGACGCGGGAGGACGTGGCCTGGCGATCACCAACGATCCCGACAGCGCGCTCGCCGAGGCGGCCGGCGAGACGATCGAGCTCGAGATGGGCGAGGAGCGGGCCGTTCCCGCGACGAAGACCGTCACCGGCCAGCTCACCGCGTTCGCGATCATCGCCGCGGCGCTGGGACGCGTCCCGTTCACCCGCGACGACTTGATCGCGGTGCCGGAGTGGGTGCGTGCGGTGCTCGACGACCCGGGCCCGGCCGCCCTCGCCGCGGCGGACCTCGCCGGCGCCTCGCAGCTGATCGTCGTCGCCCGCGGGTACCTGTTCGCGGCCGCGCTCGAGACCGCGCTCAAGATCAAGGAGACGTGCTCGCTGCTGGCCGACGGCTACTCGGCCGCAGATCTCCGCCACGGCCCGATCGCGGCCGTCACCCGCGGCCTTCCCGTGATCGCGCTGTGCGCGTCCGGTCCGGCCGAGTCCGACGTCGCGTCGCTCGTCGAGGAGATGCGCGCGCGACAGGCGAGCGTGCTCGTCGTCGGGACCGGCGAACGGGCCGACGTATCGCTGCCGAGCGAGGTGCCAGAGCCGCTCGCGCCGATCGTCGCCGTGGTCCGCGGACAGCAGCTCGCGTACGAGCTCGCGACAGCGCTCGGCTACGACCCTGACAGCCCGGCGGGCCTGACCAAGGTCACGGCGACTTAACGCCATGTAAATAGTAAAGCGCCAGCCGAATGCGGCTCGGCATTGACGTGCCTGCTGCCTTCCTGGATAGGGTATTTGTTCAGAGCCTTACCGAACTGTGGGAGGAAGCGCATGTCACGACGTGGAGCCCGTCGTCGGTTGACCCTGCTCGCCACCGCGACCTGTCCCTGCTCGCGCTCGCATCGCCATCGGCGCATCGCTCATCGGCGCATCGGCGCATCGCGCATCGGCCGACACCCGACCGTGGGGCTCGGCGGTTGGCAGGTCCAGAGCACCGCGCAGGCCACCCAGTCGCGCGCAACAGATCTCGACGCCGGGCTTCCCGACCGGCTCATGGCTGCACGTTCGCGCCCGACGACGCCGGCGCCGTCGGGACCGAGGTCGGCGCGCTCGTCCAGACCGGCCACTGCCCTGACGTGTTCTTCTCGGACAACATCAAGACCTGCTTCGGCTACATGGACTCGGTCGGAGCCGACACGATCCCGGAGTTCTCGGTCCCGTGGTGGTTCCGCACCGACTTCGTCGCCGGGCGGGTGGGGCCCCATCTTCGCGCTACACCGACCTGATCGTCAACGGGGTCGTCGGTCAGGCCGACGTGTGGGTCAACGGCCAGGAGGTCGCGACGCAGGACGACCGTGCAGGGCGACTACACCCGGTACACGTTCGACATCACCAGTCTGCTTCGGCGAGGCGCTGAACACGCTCGCGCTCGAGGTCTATCCGAACAACCCGAACACGATGTTCACGCTCGACAACGTCGACTGGACCCAGATCCCGCCGGACAACAACACCGGCATCCAGTTCCCGATCCAGCTGCACACCTCGGGACCGCTCGCGCTGAGCGAACGCGCACGTCGTCCAGGACGACGCCCCGGACCTCTCGAGCGCCGCGCTGACGCGTGAAGGCCGACGTCACCAATCACGCCGGCACCCCGCAGACCGGCGACGCTCTCGGCCAGCGTCGAGTCGCCGACCGGCGAGCACGATCCGCGTCAGCCGGACGGTGACCGTCGCGCCCGGAGCAACGCAGACGTTCACGTTCACGCCGAGCGACGACCCGCGGCTCGACGATCCGCCACCCGAGCGTGTGGTGGCCCTACCGGCATGGGCGGGCAGCCGCTCTACGGCCTGCAGACGTCGCTGACACAGGCCGGCGCGCCGCCCGACACGCGAGTCCGAGACGTTCGGCATCCGGACGGTCACGACCAGCCTGGTCGGTCCCGGCCCGATCGCGCCCGCAGGGTTCCCGGCAGTTCCTGGTCAACGGCGTGCCGTTCGTGTTCCGCGGCGGCGGGTGGTCCGAGGACCTGTTCCTGCGCTACTCCTCGGCGGACACCGCGAACCAGATCGAGATGATCAAGAACCTCGGTCTGAACGGGATCCGCACCGAGGGCAAGCAGATGCCCGACGACTTCTACGAGCAGATGGACCGCGCCGGGCATCCTGATCGACGGCGGCTTCCAGTGCTGCGACGCCTGGCAGCTCCAGCCGTAGGCAACGGCCTGACCAGCATCAGCAACTTGCGGTGCTCGGCAACTCGGCGCTGACGATCGGCGAGAACCTGCGCAACCACCCGAGCGTGCTCAACTTCAGCTGGAGCGACAACGACCCCGACCCAGGCGTCAGGAGCAGGTCTCGCTGGCCGGGCTTTCGCGCAGGCCGACTTCCAGGACCCGCTGATCGCCTCGGCCGAGTACAAGACCGATCCGTTGGGCGTGCTCGGCCCGTCCGGCGAGAAGGAGGGACCGTACGACTGGGTGCCGCCGAGCTACTGGTACGACACTTCGCACTTCGACCCGAGCGATTCGAGCCGCACCAACGTGGGCGGCGCGTGGGCGTTCGACAGCGAGGCGAGCGCCGGCCACACCGTGCCCGACGCTCGACTCGATCAAGCGGTTCCTGTCCCCGTTCGAGCAGGACCGAGCTGTGGCAGAACCCCGACTACAACCAGTACCACGCCAACTACGAGCCCGACCTCCCCGGTCCCGACAACGGCGGCTACTCGTTCGGGACCCTGCACGACCTCGACGCCGCGATCAGCAACCGCTACGGCGCCGTGGTCGAGCCTCGACCAGTACGTCGAGGAGGCCCAGGTCCAGAACTACGAGACCCAGCGCGCCGAGTTCGAGGCCTACATCGACCACTCGACCAATGCCTGGCGCCCGTCGACCGGGATCGTCTACTGGCAGCTCAACAAGGGCTGGCCGACGCTGCTGTGGGACCTCTACAACCACGACTTCGACCAGGCCGGCAGCTACTTCGGCGCCAAGAAGGCGAACGAGCCGCTGCACGTCCTGTACGCCTACGACACCGGGACGGTGTCGGTCGACAACCTGGCCGGCTGGGCGCAGCGCGGTCTGTCGGTCGAGTCCAAGGTCTACAGCGTCGGCGGCACAGCTGCTCGACGACCAGACCGCGAACGGGATCTCGGTCGGCAGCCAGGGAGTGGCGCAAGACGTCCTCCATCCGGTCGTGCCGGCGACCACCTGCCGCCGCCGGCCAGACCTACTTCGTCGAGCTGCTGCTCACGCGCCACGGTGAGGTCGTCGACCGCAACGTCTACTGGCTCTCGACCCAGCAGGACGTGGTCGACTGGGACGCGACGATCGGCAACCCGCAGGCGACCATGACCCAGTACGCGAACCTCACAGCAGCTGCAGTCGCTCGCGCGGCGCCACCGTCCACGTGACCGCTCGCACCCACACGGCGTGGGGCGGCGGTGGCGCGGACACCGAGACCGACGTGACGATCACGAACACCTCGAAGAAGCCGACGGTCGGCGTTCTTCCTGCGCGCCGACGTCCGACGTGGGTCTGCTTCGGGCACCCCGGCGCCGCGGCGACAACGAGGTCCTGCCGATCATGTGGAGCGACAACGACGTGACCCTGTGGCCGGGCGAGTCCGAGACGCTCCGCGCGACGTACCGGCGGTCCGAGCTCGGTGGCGCGGCGCCGGTCCTCAGCGTGTCCGGCTGGAACGTCGGGACGCAGAACGTGCCGGCGGCGCACTAGGTCAGGGTGGGCACCCGACCCGCCGGCAAGTGGCTAGTTGGGATCGACCAGGGCCTCGAGCTGGCGCTCGAGGCCCCGATCGCCGACCTCACGAACCTGCAGGGGCAATCCGATCCGCGCCGCCGCGCGTTCCGCCGCCGAGCGCGTCGCCGGGGTCGGCCGCTGCGCGAGCCACATCACGCGCGTGTAATTACCGAAGTAGTCGTCGCGGAGCTCCGGGTACCGGTCGAGCCCGAGCTCCCGCCAGACCGTGTGCTCGAACGTCCGCGCGAGGAAGTCCGTGAGGAAGTATGTGCCCGGCTCCTCCTCGAGGGCCGCCCGCACCTCGTCGCGTGCGAACACGTCGTAGCAGTGCTCGCCCTCGAGGCGCGGGAGCCCCAGCCGGTCGAGCCCGCCGTACGTCCCGCAGTCCCCGTAGGCGAGCGCCACGACGTCGTGGCCCGCGGCCAGCTCGGTTCGACCGCGTCGCCGATGCGCTCGGGATGGTTGTGCAGCAGCGCCGGCACCGGGATCACCTGCAGGTCCCAGCCCCGGCGCCGGGCGATCCGGCGCACGTCGACCGCGAGGGCCCCGCACGCGACGACCGTCTTCATCCCGGGAACGCGAGCTGGTCGATGAACATGTCGTTGAAGTCCGCGCGGCCCGACAGCTCGACGTACTCGACCTCGCGCAGGATCGAGTGCGCCTCGGCGCGCTCGCGCACCGACAGCGCGGCGATCTTCGCGCCCTCGCCGGCGACGTTGCCGGCCGACACGATCCGCGGCAGCGCGATCCGCGGCACAAGCCCGATCCGCACCGCGCTCAGAGGCGTCAGGTACGCGCCGAAGCTCCCCGCCAGCAGCACCTGGCTGACGTCCCCGGCCTCGACCCCGAGCTCGCCCATCAGGATGCTCCATCCGGTCGCGATCGACGCCTTCGCGAACTGCAGCTCGCGCACGTCCCGCTGGGACAGGAACACCGAGCTCTCCGGATCGGTGGAGCCCGCGCCAGTCGAGCACGAACACCCGCTCCTTGCCGATCATCGTCAGCCGCGACGCCAGCTCCGGATGCGACACGGCCGCGTCCGCATCGGGGATGAATCGTCCCGAGTGATCGAGCAGCCCGCAGTGGACGAGCTCGGCGACCGCGTCGACCAACCCCGACCCGCAGATCCCGACCGGCTCCACGTCCCCGATCACGTCGAGCGCGACGCCGTCGGAGGCAGAGATCTTGACCCCCTCGATCGCGCCCTCGGCCGCTCGCATGCCGCACCTGATCTGCGCCGCCTCGAACGCCGGCCCCGCCGGCGCCGCGGTGGCGACGACCCGGTCGACCGACCCGAGCGCGATCTCGCTGTTCGTGCCGACGTCGATGAACAGCCTTACGCGGCGGTCGCGGGTCAGCCCGGTCGCGAGCATCCCCGCGACGATGTCGCCGCCGACGTAGGCGCCGAGCGACGGGAACACGAACGCGGGCGCGCGCGGGTGCACCTCGACGCCGAAGTCGCGAGCGAGCACTTCCGGGAACGAGTGGGTCGAGACCACGAACGGCGCCATCGACAGCGGCTCGGGGTCGATGCCGAGCGCCAGGTGCATCATCGTGACGTTGCCGCACACGGTGATCTCGTAGACCTCGCGAGCATCGACCGACCCTTCGTCGCAGACCTCGCCGACCAGCTCCGCCATCGTCTCGTGGACCCGCGACCCGCAGCGCGTCGAGCGCCTCGGAGTCCATCATCGTGGCCGAGATGCGCGTGATCACGTCCGCGCCGTAGGGCTGCTGGCGGTTGAGCATCGAGCGCACCGCCACCGGCTGACCGCTCTCCAGATCGAGCAGCGTGGCCACGACCGTCGTCGTCCCGAGGTCGAACGCGATCGCGAACCGCCGCGCGGTCGTGTCGCCGGGCTCGAGGTCGATCAGCTCCTGGTCGCACACGACCGCGGTGACGTCGAAGCCTGAGGACCGCAAGATCCCGCCCGAGCGACCGCAGCACCTCGATCGACGCATGCGGCTCGAGGTCGTCGAGCGCGTCGAGCACCCGCTGTAGATCGGAGCGCTGATCCTCCATCGTCGGCTCGTCGAGCACGAGGTGGCGCTTCTGGACCGCCGGGCGCAGGATCACGTGCCGCCCGACGCCCGCCAGCGCCGCCTTCGGGCGGGTCTGCAGCGGCGGCACCTCGACGACCAGATCGCCGCGGGCGTTCGCGCGGCACGCGAGCCGCCAGCCCTCGCGGAGCTCGTCCGTCGTGAACGCCCGCGGGTCCAGCGGGCCGACCGGGACGTCGCCGGAGACGATCCGCACCTTGCACTTCTTGCACGTCCCGTGGCCGCCGCAGGTCGAGTCGATCGCGATCCCGTTCCAGCTCGCCGCGTCGAACACGGGCGTCCCGCTCGGCACGCGGACCTCGGCGCCCTCGGGGATGAAGCGCAGCCGGACCCGCTCGGTGCCGTCGGCGGGGGCGGGGTCGACCGCGCCCGGACGCGACGTACTCGAGCCTTCGGCGCTGCGGCGAGGGACTGCTCACGACACGGTTCGCCGCCTGGGCGACGGTCGCCTGGCGCGCGCGGTGCGCCGCGATCCAGCTCGCCCCCCACTCGTCGTGGCCGAGCAGCAGGTCCGCGGCCCTGACCGCGTCGACGCACACCTCCGCGGTCGACATGATCGCGCTCGTCAGCCCGGCGGCCATCGCCATCGGCAGGAACGCCGCGTTCAGCGCGAGCCGCCGGGGCAGCCCGAACGAGACGTTCGACGCGCCGAGGCACATGTTCACGCCGAGCTCGTCGCGGATCAGGCTGATCGTCGCGAAGGGTCGTCCACACCGCCTGCGGGTCGGCGCCGACGGTCATCGCCAGCGGGTCGATCACGACGTCGTCGCGCGCGATCCCGTAATCGGCCGCGGCCGCGACGATCTTGCGCGCGCACTCGAGCCGCTTCTCGGGCGTCTCCGGGATCCCGGTCTCGTCGTTCGCGAGCCCGATCACCGCCGCGCCGTGCCGCGCCACGAGCGGCAGGATCTCCGCGAGCCGCTCGTCCTCGGCGGTCACCGAGTTCACGAGCGCCCGGCCCTCGTACGCCGACAGGCCCGGCCTCGAGCGCCTCGATCACCGAGGAGTCGATGCAGATCGGCACGTCGACCGCCTGCTGGACGGTGCGCAGCATCGTCGCCAGCAGCTCGGCCTCGTCGACGAGCGGGATCCCGGCGTTGACGTCGAGCATGTCCGCGCCGGCCTCGACCTGCGCCACCGCGTCGCTCGTCACGACCGTCAGCTCGCCGGCGCGGAGATCCTCGGCGAACTTCTTGCGGCCGGTCGGGTTGATCCGCTCGCCGATGATGCAGAACGGCCGGTCGCGGCCGATCGTGACCGTCTTCGACCGCGCACCGCAGGACGGTCTGGGCCGGAGCAAGCCCACTCATGCCAGCACCTTCTCGCGCCGCAGCTGGATCAGCTCCTTGGCCTTCTTGACCGCCGATGACGCGTCGGCCGAGTACCCGTCGGCGCCGACCGCGTCGGCGTACTCCTGGGTGACCGGCGCGCCGCCGACCATCACGATCACGCGGTCGCGCATGCCCGGCCTTCTCGAGCGCGTTGATGTTCGCCTTGAACATCGGCATCGTGGTCGTGAGGAACGCCGAGAACCCGACGATGTCCGGGTTGTGCTCCTCGATCTGCTCGATGAACTTCTCGGGCGGCACGTTCACGCCGAGGTCGATCACGTGGAAGCCGGCGCCCTCGAGCATGATGTTGCAGAGGTTCTTGCCGATGTCGTGGACGTCGCCCTTGACGGTGCCCATCAGGAACGTCCCGACCTGGGCCGCTGCCGGTCTCGGCCAGCAGCGGCCGCAGGATGTCGAGCGCGCCCTGCATCGCGCGCGCAGCGATCAGCATCTCGGGCACGAAGAAGTCGCCGCGCTCGAACCGCGCGCCGACCTCCTCGAGCGACGGGATCAGCGCGTCGTACAGCATCCGCTCGGGCGCGAGCCCCTGCTCCAGGCCGTCCTCGACGCCCTGCCTGACCGCCGGCGCATTCCCGACCAGCGTCTCGTCGTACAACAGCTGGAGGATCTCTTCGTCCGTCACGCCGCTCGTTCTCCTTGATCGCGATGGCCGAGGCGGCGGCTGAGCGTCCGCGCCTCGCTGGTCAAAATCGGATCCAGCTCCTCGATCCGCGCCGGCGTCATCCGCAGCGTCGGGCCCGAGATGCTGAGCGCCGCGATCACCTCGCCGCGGGCGCCCCGTACCGGCGCCGCCATCGCGGACAGCCCGATCTCGAGCTCGTCGATCGAGGTCGCGAAGTCGTCCCGCCGGACCGCCTGGAGCTCGCCGTTCGTCGTCCGCGGCCGCGTTCCCCGGCGCGCGGCCGAACGCCGTGAACACCTTGCCGTTGGCGGAATGCTCATAGCCCACCGAGCGCCCGAGCCACTGCCCGGCGCCGAGGAAGTGCCGGCTGTCCACCTGGGCGATGTGCTCGACGCCCGTCGAGCCCGGGCACGGCCAGGTTGATCGTCTCTCCGCGTGGCGTCGGCCAGGGCGTCGAGCGCCGGCTGCGACAACTCGACGATGTTGCGCTCGAGCATGCTCCGCTCGGCCACCCGCAGGATCGCCGGTCCCGGTCGCAGGCGCCCGCGCTCGCCGTCCTGCTCGATCAGCCCGCGCCGCTCGAGCGCGCTCACCAGCCGCGAGGCGGTGCTCTTGGGAAGCCCGGCGGCCGACGCGAGCTCGGTCAGCGCCACCGGCTCCTCGCTTTCGAGCACGCGCACGAGCAGATCGGCGCCACGATCGATCGCGGCGGTTCCGTGAGCCGGGCAGCCGACGCTCCATTACTTGGAACTCTTGTTCCACGCCGAGATAGGTTACGCATAGAAGCCGCCAGGTCAACCCCCCAGCTGGGGGCCGTCGACCAACCCCCCGAACGCGAGGAGCCGCCGTGTTCGTCAACGCCATGCCCCGCTACGAGATCCTCAGCGAAGACGCGATGGACGTGATCGATCGCGGCTGGCGGCGGCTCGTGTCCGAGATCGGGATCGAGTTCCTGCTGCCCGAGGCGGTCGAGCTGCTCCGCGAGCGCCGGTCAGATCGCTCGAGGACGAGAACCGCGTCCGGTTCGACCCCGAGTTCATCCTCGAGCAGGTCGCCAAGGCGCCGCGCGAGTTCGAGCTCCAGGCCCGCAACCCCGAGCGACACCGCGCACATCGGCGGCGACCACATGGTGTTCGCGCCGGTCTACGGCTGCCCGTTCATCCGCGAGGGCGACGTCCGCCGCGACGCCAAGATGGCCGACTTCGAGAACCTCGTCAAGCTCTGCCCAGACCTTCCCCGAGCTCGACTCTCCCGGCGGGACGATCTGCGAGCCCGAGGACCGGCCGCTGGACTCGCGCCACCTCGACATGGTGTTCGCGCTCCAGACGCTGTCGGACAAGCCGTACATGGGCTCGGTCACGAGCGGCCCGAACGCCGCGGACACGATCCAGATGGGCGAGATCCTGTTCGGCGGCCGCGAGGCGATCGAGCGCGCGCCGGTCTCGATCAGCCTCATCAACGTGAACTCGCCGCTCCGCTACGACGACCGCATGCTCGCGGCGATGTTCGAGTACGTGAAGGCCAACCAGGCCGTCGTGATCACCCCGTTCCTGCTGATGGGGGCGATGTCGCCGGTGTCGCTGCCCGCGACGCTCGTGCAGCAGGTCGCCGAGGCGCTCGCCGGCATCGCGCTCGCGCAGCTGATCCGCCCGGGCTGCCCGGTCGTATTCGGCAGCTTCCTGTCGAACACCGACATGCAGTCGGGCTCGCCGTCGTTCGGCACGCCCGAGTCGGGCATCGGCGTGCTCTGCACCGGCCAGATCGCGCGGCGGTTCGGACTGCCGTGGCGCGGCGGCGGCGGCCTGAACGCCTCCCAGACCGTCGACGCGCAGGCCGCGTACGAGTCGCTGATGACGATGCTGCCGACGTTCCTCGCCGGCACCAACTTCGTGATGCACTCGGCCGGCTGGCTCGAGGGCGGGCTCGTGTCCTGCTACGAGAAGTTCATCGTCGACGTCGAGCTCCTGCGCGAGCTGCGCCACGAGTTCACGCCGCTCGAGATCGACGAGGCGTCGCTGGCGTTCGACGCCCACACCGAGGTCGGGCCCGGCGGACACTTCCTCGGCGCCGCCCACACGCTCGAGCGCTTCCGCGAGTGCTTCTACCGTCCGCTGCTGTCCTCGACCGAGAACTTCGACCGCTGGTCCAAGCGAGGCGCCAAGGACACGACCGCGCGCGCGGGCGAGATCTGGCGCGCGACGCTCGAGAGCTACGAGCAGCCGCCGCTCGACGACGCGATCCGCGCCGAGCTCGAGGAGTTCGTCGTGCGCCGGCGCGCCGAGCTCGGCGACTAGTAACTGTAGCTTCTCGCGTCTTGAACCCGCGCGAGCTCCGGCTGCTGTTCGTCGTCGCCAGCGCGGTCGTGTTCGTCGACACGATGTTCTACGCGGCCGTCGTGCCGCTGCTGCCGACGCTCACGCACGAGCTCCATCTGTCGAAGGCGTCGGCAGGCGTGCTCACCGCCGGGTACGCCGCGGGGACGCTCGTCGGCTCGATCCCCGGAGGGATGCTCGCCTCGCGGGCCGGGCCGCGCGCGACGATCTACGCCGGCCTGCTCCTGATGGGGTCCTCGAGCCTCGCGTTCGGGTTCCTCCACAACATCGCGGGGCTCGACGCCGCTCGCTTCGTCCAGGGATTCGGCGGCGCCTGCACGTGGTCCGGAAGCCTGGCCTGGCTGATCGGCGAGGTCGACGTCGCGCGGCGCGGGAGCGTGATCGGCGGAGCGCTCGCGGCCGGCATCGCCGGCGCCCTGTTCGGACCGGTGATCGGGACGCTCGCGCACGCGCTCGGCCGCGCGCCCGTGTTCTCCGCCGTTGCCGTCGTCGCAGGCGCACTGGCCGTGGCGGTGGCGCTGCTGCCCGCGCCCACAGCGCCGCCCGAGCTCGGACCGGTGCGGCTCCTGGACCAGCTCCGGCGGCCCGCGATCCTGCTGGGCATGTGGCTCACCGCGCTGCCCGCGGTCGCGTCGGGCGTCGTGAACGTGCTGGCGCCGCTCCGCTTGAGCGATCTCGGAGCGAGCGCGATCGCGATCGGCGCGACGTTCCTGATCGCCGCCGGCGCGGAGGCCGTGATCAGCCCGACGGTCGGTCAGGTGTCGGACCGGCGAGGACGGATCTTCCCGCTGCGCATCGGCCTCGGGTCCGCCGCGGTCGTGCTTGCGTTGTTCACGATCCCCACGAAGGTGGTGGCGCTTGCCGGCTTCGTCGTGCTTACCGCGGTCACGCTGGGGAGCTTCTGGGCTCCGGCGATGGCGATGCTCTCAGACGCCGCCGAGACCGGTGGTCTCAGCCAGGGGTACGCGATGGCGCTGATCAACCTCGCCTGGGCGGCCGGGCAGATCGTCGGTGCCGCCGGAGGCGGCGCGTTGGCGAAGGCCACGAGCGACGCCGTGCCGTTCGCGCTCTCGGCCGCCTTGTGCGCCGCCACGCTTGGGCTGATGCTGTTCCGCCCGGTCCGTGCCGCGCTGCCGCGATAGTGGCGGCCTCGCTGTGCTCGCCGGTCTGGGCCTACGTATCCCGTCCGGACGGGATCGCACGGTCCCATGGACGCCGCGAAGCGGCCCCGGCCATATACACTCCGTGAACGATGACTGATATATCAGTCGTCCCCCGACGCCGCGGGGCGCCGCGCGTCCTACTCGCCGACCGGGCGTACCGCGAGCTGCGCGACCGGGTGGTCACGCTCCGGATCGCGCCGGGCGCGCCGATCGACGAGGACCTGATCGGCCGCGAGCTGAAGATGGGCCGCACGCCCGTGCGGGAGGCGATCAAGCGGCTCGCGCTCGAGAACCTCGTCTCGGTCTTCCCGCGGCGCGGGACGTTCGCCTCGGAGATCAACATCACCGACCTCGCGCACATCTCCGACGTGCGCGCCCAGCTCGAGGGGCACGCCGCGTACCGCGCGGCCGAGCGGATCACGGACGCCCAGCGGGCCGAGCTGACGGGACTGCTCGAGGAGCTCCAGGCCAGCCGGGGCAACGACGACCTCGAGTCGCTGATGGAGCTCGACACGCGCGTTCACCGGTTCGTCTACCGCTGCGCCGCTAACCCGTTCCTCGAGGAGACGCTCGGGCGCTACTTCAACCTGTCGCTGCGGATCTGGTACCTGGTGATCGACCGGCTGCCGCACCTGTTCGCGCGCGTGCACGAGCACCAGGACGTGCTGCTGGCGATCTCAGCCGGGGACCCCGACCGGGCGCGGGACATCCTCGTCGGGCACATCGCGACGTTCGAGCGGGAGATCCGCGCGGTGCTCTGAGCGGACCAAGGCGCGGCGATTACGGAGTAACGCCCGTCCGAGTACTGACTGCGCCCGCGCTGCCGATACTCAGCTCTGTTCACGCGCGCCGCGTGCGGGCTCAGCACGACCGTCTGCAGCTCGGTGAACGACTGCATCACGTGCGAGCCCCCGACCCGGCCGATCCCGCTGTCGGTCCCGGCGCGGCCGCCGAACGGCAGGTGCGCCTCCCAGTAGTTGCTCGACTCGTTGATGTTGACCCAGCCGGTGTGGACCCGGTCGGCGAACTCGAGTCCGTCCTGAAGGTTGGCGGTGAAGATCGCCGCCAGCAGCCCGTAGGGCGAGGCGTTCGTGAGCTCGATCGCGTGCTCGAGCGAGTCGATCGCGACGACCGGGGCGATCGGGCCGAACGTCTCCTCGACCGCGACCCGCGCGTCGGCCGGCACGTCGGTCAGGACCGTCGGCTGCCAGTACAGCGAGGTGGCGAAGCCTTCGGCGCGCGCGCCGCCGCTGACCACGCTCGCGCCCCGCGCCACCGCGTCGCCGACGTGCTCGTCCATCTTGGCGGCCACCGGCTCGTTGTTGAGCGGGCCCATCGTGGTCGCGTCGTCGAACGGGTCGCCGAGCAGGATCCGCTCGGTCACGCGCCGCGCGAGCAACTCGACGAACTCGTCGCGCACCGCGCGATGCACGAGGATCCGCTCGCCCGCGGTGCAGCTCTGGCCGGCGCACAGGTAGCACGCCGTCAGCGTCGCGTCGACCGCCGCCTCGACGATTGGCGTCGTCCATCACGACGACCGGGCCGTTGCCGCCCATCTCGAGCAGCGACGCCTTGCCCGCGGCCGCCTGCGCCGACGATCCGCCCGGTCGCGGTCGAGCCGATGAACGCGACCCCGTCGGTGCCCGGGTTGCGGGCGATCTCGTCGCCGACGACCGGGCCGGGCCCGGTCACGAGGTTGAACACGCCCGGCGGCAGGTCGGCGTCGGCGATGCACTCCGCGAGCGCGACCGCGCACACGGCGGTCGACGGCGCCGGCGTCCACACGACCGCGTTGCCGCACGCGAGCGCCGGCGCGATCAGCTCCGCCGGCATCGTGTACGGCCAGTTCCACGGGCTGATCACGCCGACCACGCCGCGCGGCCGCCGCATCAGCATCACGCGCTTTCCCGGGGAGAACGAATTCGGGAGCTCGCCACCCAGGCGCTTGCCGTCCTCCGCCGCCATCCGCCAGTACTCGACCAGCTCGGCGACCTCGTCGAACGCCTCGGCGCGCAGCGGCTTGCCCTGGTCGAGCGTGAGCGTGCGGGCGAGCTGGTCGCGGCGCGACTCGATCAGGTCGCCGACCGCGTGCATCTTCGCCGCGCGCTCGAACGCGGTCAGCCGGGCCCAGCCGTCCGCGGCGGCGCGCGCGGCGTCGATCGCGCGGACGGCGTCCGCGCGGTCGCCCTGCGGAACGGTCGCGATCACCTCGCCGGTCGCCGGGCTCGTGGCGTCGAAAGTCTCGCCGCTGGCGCTGGGCTGCCAGCTTCCGCCAACGAACATGTTTTGCACGGTTTGCGTCGCCATAGCTGCCTCGCCCCGGTCGCGTTGACACAGTTCGACAACTGATATATAACAGCCCGATCAGGCTCGGGTCAATGGATTCGAGGGTGCGCACCCGCCCCACGATGCGGGCTAAGGCCGTGGTGTTCGATGGTCGCGCGGCGCTGCGCCGACCGGGGAGGTTGATCTGATGGCAGCCGTAGAGGCTCCAGGTGCGAGCAGTGGTACGTCGTCGGATAGCAACGAGCTCGCGGGCTTCGGCTACAAGCAGGAACTCGACCGTTCGCTGGGGAGCTTCTCGGCGTTCGCGGCCGGCTTCAGCTACATCTCGATCCTGACCGGCGTCACCGCGCTGTTCGGGTTCGGCTACCTCAACGCCGGACCGGGCGTCTGGTGGACGTGGCCCGTCGTCGTCGTCGGCCAGATCCTGGTCGCGCTGTGCTTCATGGAGATGGCCGGGCCAGTACCCGATCGCCGGCTCGGTCTACCAGTGGTCCAAGCAGATCTCGAGCGGCTTCACGTCGTGGATGACCGGCTGGATCTACATCGTCGGCGCGATCGTGACGATCGCCGCCGTCGCGGTCGACTGGCAGGTCGTGCTGCCGCAGATCACGACCAAGCTCCAGTTCTTCGGCAGCGCCGCCGACGCGGGCACGTACCTTCACCAAGGGCGGGGCGCAGAACGCGCTGCTGCTCGGCGCGATCCTGGTCGTCGATCACGACGACGATCAACATGCTCGGCGTCAAGCTGATGTCGCGGATCAACAACGTCGGCGTGACGCTGCCGAGCTGATCGGCTCGACCATCCTGATCATCCTGCTGCTGTTCCACCTGCACCAGCCGCCGCACGATCATCTTCCACTCGCTACGGCTACGGCGCCGGCCATCCCTGGGGCTACTTCGGCGCGCTGCTCGTCGGCGGCCTGCTGAGCGCGTACGTGATGTACGGGTTCGACACCGCCGGGACGCTCGCCGAGGAGACCAACAACCCCCGCAAGCACGCCCCGCCGGCGATCATCCGCGCGATCGCGGCGGCCGCGATCATCGGCGGCCTCGTGATCCTGCTTGGCATCGATGGCGAACAAGAACATCCTCGACAAGAACATCGGACTCCTCGGCCTCCCGTACGTGATCAAGCAGGCGTTCGGCAACACCATCGGGAACGTGTTCCTCGCTCGACTGCGCGACTCGCGATCTTCGTCTGCTGCCTGGCGGTGCAGACGGCCACGATCCGGATGCTGTTCTCGATGGCGCGCGACAACCGCTGCCGTTCGGCTCCGCGGTCGCGCGTGTCTCGGGTCATCGCAAGGTGCCGATCGTGCCGGCGCTGGTGACCGGCATCCTCGACGATCGTGCTGCTGGCGATCAACGTCGGCAACCAGAGCGCGTTCCTCGTGCTCACGTCGATCGCGATCATCATGTTCTACCTCGCCTACCTCGGGGTCACCGTCCCGATGCTGATCCGGCGGCTGCGCGGCGAGTGGCCGAAGCCCGATCATGGGCCGTACTTCTCGCTCGGTCGCTGGGGGCTGCCGGTCAACATCGTCGCGGTCGTCTACGGCGCGCTCGTCGCGATCAACATCGCCTGGCCGCGCAACGCGGTCTACAACGCGCTCGGCACGCCGCACTGGTACTTGCAGTGGTCGCCGTTCCTGTTCATCGGCGGGGTGGTGATCATCGGCACGATCTACTACTTCACTGGTGCAGGTCAAGAAGCCGCCGAGACGTGCTCGCAGGAGCACCGGGCCGACGCCCCCGAGCTCGAGCACTTGCCTGCGATGGGCGAGATGGCGCCATGATCGACGCCGGCGAATTCGACTATGTGATCGCGGGCGGCGGCACCGCGGGCTGCGTCGTCGCCGCCCGCCTGACCGAGGACCCGTCGGTCACGGTGTGCCTGCTCGAGGCCGGGCCGTCGGACGTCGACGACCCGCGCATCCTCCGGCTCGAGGACTGGATGTACCTGCTCGACTCGGGCTACGACTGGGACTACCTGATCGAGCCGCAGGCTCGCGGCAACAGCTTCCTGCGGCATGCGCGGGCCAAGGTGCTGGGCGGCTGCTCGTCGCACAACTCGTGCATCGCGTTCTGGACGCCGAAGGAGGACCTCGACGAGTGGGCCGCGATGGGCTGCGAGGGCTGGAGCTCGGCCGACTGCTGGCCGCTGATCAAGCGGCTCGAGACCAACGACGGCCCCGGCGACCACCACGGCCGCGACGGCCCGGTCAACATCCGCACGGTGCCGCCCGATGATCCGTGCGGCGTCGCGATCCTCGAGGCCGCCGCGCAGGCCGGACTCCCGACGAGCCGCTTCAACGAGGGCCACACGGTGACCAACGGCGCGGGCTGGTTCCAGATCAACTCATCGGCGGACAACACGCGGATGTCGTCCTCGCACGCGTACCTGCACCCGATCCTGGGCTCGCGGCCGAACCTCGAGATCCGCACCGGGTGCTGGGTCAAGCGCGTGGCGCTGTCGCGATGGACGCGCGACCGCGGTCGAGTACCTCACGCCCGATCTGCTCACGCAGGCGTCGGTCAAGGCCCGGCGCGAGGTGATCCTCAGCGCCGGCGCGATCGACACGCCGAAGCTGCTGATGCTGTCCGGCATCGGCCCCGGCGAGCACCTGCACGAGTTCGGGATCGAGACGGTCGTGCACTCGCCGGGCGTGGGCGCCAACCTCGACGACCACGTCGAGGGGATCGTGCAGTGGGACGCGAAGAAGCCGATGATCCGGCACTCGACGCAGTGGTGGGAGATCGGGCTGTTCTCGACCTCCGAGGAGGGGCTCGACCGGCCCGACCTGATGATGCACTACGGCTCGGTGCCGTTCGACATGAACACCGCGCGGTGGGGCTACCCGACGACCGAGAACGGCTTCTGCCTGACGCCGAACGTGTGCCGCGGTCGCTCGCGCGGGACCGTGCGGCTGCGCTCGTCCGACTTCCGCGACCGCGCCCGCGTCGATCCGCGCTACTTCACCGACCCCGAAGGACACGACGAGCGCGTGATGGCGTACGGGATGCGGCTCGCGCGGAAGATCGTCTCGCAGCCGGCGATGGCCGAGTGGGCCGGCGCCGAGCTGGCGCCGGGCCCCGAGGCGCAGACCGACGACGAGCTGATCGACTACATGCACAAGACCCACAACACGGTCTACCACCCGGCGTGCAGCTGCCACATGGGCCCGGACTCGGATCCGCTCGCGGTCGTCGACCCGCGACTGCGTGTCCGTGGCGTGCGTTCGCTGCGGATCGCGGACGGCTCGATCCTCCCGTTCCTGCCGGCGATCAACCCGTGCATCACGACGATGATGATCGGCGAGAAGTGCGCCGACATGCTCAAGGAGGACGCGCAGCGCGGCGCCGAGCGCGCCGCGCCCGCAGCCGTCGGGTTAGCAGGTCCGCGCATGAGCGCCACCGACGGCGCCCGAGGTAACTCGCTTCCTTCAGCAGCATCCGCCGTTCGACGCGCTCGACGCGCGCCGACGTCGAGCGCGTCGCGGCGGCGGCGGAGATCGAGTTCCACCGCGCCGGCGAGACGATCTTCTCCCAGGGAGCCGAGCCCGGTCGAGCACCTGCGCGTCGTGCGCACGGGCGCCGTCGAGATCGTGTTCGACGGCCGCGTGCTCGACCTGCTCGGCGAGGGCGAGCTGTTCGGGCACGCCTCGATGCTGTCCGGGCTTCCGACCGGCTTCGAGGCGCGAGCCGGCGAGGACACGGTCTGCTACCGGATCCCGGCCGAGATCGCGCAGGAGCCTCTGTCCCGCCCGGCCGGGCTGCGATTCGTCGCGCGCTCGCTGCTCGACCTGCGGTACGGAGGGCGCCGGCGCCGCGATCACGACCGAGCCGGGCGTCGATCCGCCGCTGCAGCCGGTCGGCTCGCTGATCCGGGCGCACCCGGTCGTCTGCCGGCCCGAGACCTCGATCCGCGAGGCGGCCGAGCTGATGACCGCGGCCCACGTCACCTCCGCGGTCGTCGACCTCGGCGACGGCTCGCTCGGGATCCTCACCGACCGTGACCTGCGCACGCGCGTGGTCGCGCGCGGGCTGACCGGGGATGCGCCGGTGTCCGTCGCGATGTCGGCGCCCGCGTACACATGCCCGCCCGACCGGCTCGGTGGCGACGTCCTGCTCGACATGCTCGACCGCGGCTTTCGCCACTTCCCGGTCGTGTCGGCGACCGGGACGATTCTCGGGGTCGTCGAGGAGATCGACCTCGTCGCCGCGCAGACGCGCTCGTCGTTCTACCTGCGCCGGCGGATCGCCCGCGCCCAGACCGTCGACGAGCTGATCGACGCGGCGCGCGAGCTGCGCCCGACGGTGATCGCGATGCACGACGCGCGCGTCGCGGTCGTCGAACGTGGCGGCCGTCTACTCGGTCGTCGTCGACGCGCTGACGCGGCGCATGCTCGAGCTGTCGGTCGCGGAGGCCGGCGACGTCGGCGTCGAGTTCGCCTGGCTCGCGCTCGGGAGCCAGGCGCGCCGCGAGGCGCTGCCGTGCTCCGACGTCGACAGCGCGATCGTGTGGTTTGACGCGCCCGACGACGCCGCCGTGGTGAAGTCCCGGCTCCACGCGATTGCGAGCACCGTGACGTCGGAGCTGGAGGCGTGTGGACTGCGCGCCGACGAGCACGGCGCGACGGCGTCGGACCCCCGCTTCGTCCGCTCGCTCGATTCCTGGCAGCGCGCGGTGCGCAGCTGGATCGCCGACCCGACGCAGGAGAAGGCGCTGCTGCTCGTCTCGGTGCTCGTCGACAGCCGGCCGGTCTGGGGCGTCCACACCGGCACGCCGGTCGCCGACAGCTTCCGCCTCGCGCCGAGCAACCCGGCGCTGCTCCGCCTGCTGGCTCGCTTCGCGCTCTCGCACCGACCGCCGACCGGCTTCTTCCGGGGACTCGTCGTCGAGCCGACGGGCGAGCACCGCGGCCAGCTCGATCTCAAGCAGCGCGGCGTCATCCCGATCGTCGACCTCGCGCGCTGGGCGGGGATCGCGGCCGGCGTCACGAGCGCCTCGACCGGCGAGCGGCTGCGCGCGGCGGCCGCCGGCGGGACGCTGTCAGAGGCTCACGCGCGCACGCTCGAGGACGCGCTCACGCTGATCACCGATCTGCGGGTGGAGCACCAGGTCGAGCAGCTGCGCGCCGGCGGCGAGCCGGATGACTTCGTCAATCCGGCGACGCTCAGCCGGCTGACGCGGAGCTACCTGAGAGAGGCGTTCCGCGCGGTCGCGTCGGTCCAGAAGCACGTCACGGCGGAATTGAAGCTGGGCGTCCGATGACGCGCGGTAGGCTGCTCCTGTGACCGGGGACTGGCGCGACTGGAGACCGGCGATCTGGCTGACGATGATCGGCATCGCGGTCATGCTCCTGTTCAGCCCGTTCTACATCGGAGCGCTGTTCATCGGAGCGGCGCTGGGGGCCGCGATCCGGATCCGTCAGCGCCGGCGCCGCGCCGGTCCACAATCCTGATCTCGGCGCCGGCAAGCTCGAGCCGCTTCGCCTCGGGGTGGTAGGCGGCGCGCAGGGGCCGCCGATGCGCCGGCAACAGCACGAGGTCGAAGCCGCCGGCCGCGGCGAATTGCGTCAGCGAGGGCGCCGCGCCCTCGATCAGCAGCCGGAAGCTCGCGCGCCCCGCGACCCGCCCGAGCCGCTCGCGCGCCTGCTCGAGGTCGCGCACCACCGAGTCCGCGACCGCGTCGTTGTACTCGGTAGCGGAGTTGCCGCAGCGGGGGCCGGACGGTGCCTGGGGCGCGACGGCCACGACCGTGACCGTGGCGTTCTCGAGCTCCGCGAGCCGGCGGGCGAGGTCGATCGTCGGCCGCGCCGGCGCGGCTGTGCTCGCAGAGGACCAGCACCCGGTCAGGTGATCTCACGGATCACCCGGCAGGGGTTGCCGAAGCAGAGATGACGGGCCGGCAGGTCCTTCGTGACCACGCTGCCGGCGCCGACGACCACGTCAGGCCCGATGCTCACGCCAGGGCAGACGATAACTCCGCCGGCAAGCCACGCGCCGTCCCCGATCGTGACGGGTTTCGCGGTCTCGGTACCGCGCCGGCGTTCGACCGGGTCGAGCGGGTGGAGCGCGGTCAGCAGCTGCACGTTCGGACCGATCTGCACGTCCGCGCCGATCGTCACCTTGGCGCCGTCGAGCACGATCGCGCCGTAGTTGACGAACGTTCGAGCGCCGATGCTGATGTGGTAGCCGTAGTCGCACTCGAACGGCGCCATCACCTCGGCGTCCTCGCCGAGATCGCCGAGCAACTCGACGAGGATGGCGCGCCGCGCGGCCGTCTCGCCGAAGCTCGTGGCGTTGAACCGCTCGCACACGAGCCGGCATTGCTTGCGCTCCTCGAGCAGCGCCGGGTCGTTCGCGAGATACGGCTCACCCCGCAACATCCGGTCTTTTTCGGACGGCATCGGGGCATCCTGGCACGCTGCTGTTGTTTCGTCCGCCGCGGATCCGACAATTCACCACACGTGAGCTGGCGATCGACCCGAGCGACCGGCCAGGCGGGCGAGGACGTCCGCCAGGTCGCGGTCATCGATCTCGGGTCGAACTCGTGGCGCGTCGTCGTCTACATGTTCGCCCCCGGCGACTGGTGGAAGCTGACCGACGAGATCTTCGAGACCGTCCGGATCAGCGCGGGCCTGGCCGAGACCGGGCGCCTGAGCGACGCCGGGATGGGGCGCGGCCTCGAGACGCTCGCGGTGTTCGAGCGCTTCTGCGCGGCCCACGGTCTCGGCCCTGACGCCGTCCACGCGGTCGCGACCAGCGCGATCCGCGACGCCACCAACGGCGAGCGATTCCTGAAGGCCGCCCGCGCCGCCAGCGGCCTGAACATCGAGGTGATCTCCGACGAGGACGAGGCGCGGTTCGGCTACGTCGCCGCGATCAACAGCTCGACGATGACCGACGGCGTCGTGCTCGAGACCGGTGGCGGCAGCATCCAGCTGATCGAGGTCGCGAGCCGGCGCGCGGTGTCGCTGCGTTCATTCCCGCTCGGTGCCGTCCGGGTCACCGAGGAGTTCCTCCCGGGGCCCAGGCCGGCTCGGAAGAAGGACATCCAGAGGGTGCGCGCGCACGTCCGCGCGGCGCTGGCCGACTACCCGCGCTCGCGGCGCCGGCGACCGCATCGTCGGTATGGGCGGCGCGGTGCGTAACCTCGCCGCGGCGGCGCAGCGGATGGCCGGGCCAGCCCGACATCGGCGTCCAGGGGTTCGTGATCACGCGCGAGATGCTCGGCGAGCTCGTCCAGACGCTGGCGGCGCTGCCGGTCGGCCGAGCGGGGCGACGTCCCCGGGATCAAGGTCGGGCGCGGCGACATCATCCTCGCGTCCGCGCTCGTGATCGAGACGGTGGTCGAGCTGGGCTCGTTCGCCGGCATCGAGGTCACCGAGGCGAGCCTCCGGGACGGCGTGTTCCTCGCGCGAGAGTTCCTCGCCGGCGGCGGAGCCGCTGTTCGACGACGTGCGCGTGGCCGGCGTGCGCAACCTCGCGACCCAGTACGAATCCGACCTTCCCCACGTCGAGCACGTCGCGCTGCTGTCGTTGCAGATGTTCGACTCGCTCGCCGGCGGCGGCCTGTTCGTGCCCCAGCCCGGCGAGCGCGAGCTCCTGTGGGCCGCCGCGATGCTCCACGACGTCGGCATGACGATCTCCTACGACGACCACCACAAGCACTCGGCCTACCTGATCGTCAGCGCCGAGCTGCCGGGCTTCGATCCGCGCGAGCGTGCCCTGATCGCCCAGATCACCCGCTACCACCGCAAGGGCGCCCCGAAGCTCGGCGAGCTGGCCGCGCTCACGGGCGACGGCGACGAAGAGCTGCTCGATCGCTGCTCGGTGATCCTCCGCCTGGCCGAGCACCTCGAGCGCGGCCGCGATCAATCGGTCCGCGAGGCGCGGCTGCGCGCCAACGGCCACGGCGTCGACCTCCACCTCGAGGCCGCCGGCGACCTCACCCTGCCGCGCTGGAGCGTCGAGCGCTACGGCGACGGCGAGGCGTTCCAGCGCGTGTTCGGCCGCCGGCTGCTGATCGGGTAAGCGCTGAGAAGGCGGCGCACCACCCGGTCGCCATCGACGTCACACGTCGAAAACCACCCTGCTCACAACGACCAGCCGGGCCCATTAGAGTTGTCCCATGCTCTGGCTTCTGCGACATGCCGAAGCGGAAGACGGCCTGCCCGACGACCAGCGCCCGCTCACCGAGCGCGGTGCGATGCAGGCCGACGCTGCCGGACGGGCGCTGGCGGTCCTCGGCGTCCACCTCGACGCGTGCCTGAGCAGTCCGAAGCTCCGTGCGGTGCAGACCGCCGAGCGCACCTGTGAGCCGCTCGGCGTACCCGTCACGATCGAGCGCGCGCTGTCCGGCGAGCCGTTCGACGTCGAAGAGCTGACCGCGGGACTCGGCGACGTGCTACTGGTCGGGCACGACCCTTCGTTCTCGCTGCTGCTTCACGATCTCACCGGGGCCCAGGCGAGGATGAAGAAGGGCGGTCTCGCGGCCGTCTCGAAAGGTGAGCTGGTCGCGCTGCTGCGGCCATCCGAGCTGAGCGCGATCGCAAAGGCGAACGTAGGAGTGATATGAGCGACACACAGTTGGAAGCGGCCACCAAGAGACCGAGGCGCCGGCGAGATCGGTGACGGTCGCGAAGCTCACCGACCCGGCGGTCTACATCAACCGCGAGCTGTCCTGGCTCGACTTCAACGACCGTGTGCTCCAGCTGGCCGAGGACGAGTCGCTGCCGCTGATGGAGCGCCTGAAGTTCCTCGCGATCTTCACGACGAACCTCGACGAGTTCTTCATGGTCCGCGTCGCCGGCGTCCACGACCAGCTCGACGCGCGCATCGACGCCCGCGGACCCGACGGCCTGTCGCCGACGCAGGTGCTTCAGGGGATCGCCGACCAGGTGCGCGAGCTCGACCGGCGCCACGCCCGCCAGTTCACCGAGGTCGTCCGACCCGAGCTCGCCGAGCACGGCATCAGGATCGTCAGCTACGAGGAGTCGTCGGCTCCGGCCAGCCTGATCGCGCGCCACTTCCGCGAGCAGATCTTCCCGGTGCTGACCCCGCTCGCGATCGGCCCGGGCCGGCCGTTCCCGTACATCTCGAACCTGTCGCTGAGCCTGATCGTGCGCCTGCGCGACCCCGATCTCGACAACGAGGTCTACGCTCGCGTCAAGGTCCCCAAGGAGGTCCTGCCGCGGTTCGTCGAGATCTCGCAGGACACCTTCATCCCGCTCGAGCAGATCATCGCCCGCCACCTGGACGCGCTGTTCCCGGGCATGGACATCGTCAGCTACGACCTGTTCCGGGTCACTCGCGACGCCGACTTCGAGGTCTCCGACGAGGCCGACGACCTGCTGCAGGCCGTCGAGGACGAGCTCCGGCGCCGGCGCTTCGGCGAGGTCGTGCGGCTCGAGGTCGGCGCGAGCATGGACCCCGCGCTGCGCGCCCGGCTGATCGACTGGCTCGGCGTCGACGAGGTCCAGGTGTACGACGTCGAGGGCATGCTCGACCTCGGCGACCTCTGGCAGATCGCCGGGCTCGACGGGCCACTCGGACATCCGCCAGACGCCGTGGACGCCGATCACCCATCCCGCGTTCCGCCCCGGCCCCGGCGACCAGGACGACCAGCCCGACGTGTTCGCCCCGATGCGCACCCGGGACGTGCTCGTCCACTATCCGTACCAGTCGTTCGCGACGAGCGTCGAGCGGTTCGTGAAGCAGGCCGTCGACGACCCGAACGTGCTCGCGATCAAGATGACCGTGTACCGGACCTCCGACGACTCGGCGCTGGTCCCGTCGCTGATCGAGGCGGCCGAGAAGGGCAAGCAGGCCGTGTGCATGGTGGAGCTGAAGGCTCGCTTCGACGAGCGCCAGAACATCGGCTGGTCGCGCGCACTGGAAGAAGTCGGGCGCGCACGTCGTCCACGGCATCCCGGGGCTGAAGACGCACGCGAAGGCGATCCTGGTCGTCCGCCGCGAGCGCGGCGGCGTGCGCCACTACGTGATGATCGGGACCGGCAACTTCCACGCCAAGAACGCCCGGCTGTACGAGGACTTCGGGCTGTTCACGACCGATCGTGAGATCGGCCAGGAGGTCGCGAACCTGTTCAACACGCTGACCGGCTACGGCCACCCGACGCGCGAGCGCAAGGTCCTGGTGGCGCCCCACTCGATGCGCGGGCCGCTGATCGAGGAGATCGACCGCGGATCGCCGCCCACCAGGCCGGCGAGCCCGCCCGGATCGCGATGAAGATGAACTCGCTCGTCGATCAGCAGTGCATCGAGGCGCTCTACCGCGCCTCGCAGGCCGGCGTCCCGATCGACCTCAACGTGCGCGGCATCTGCTGCCTGCTCCCCGGGGTGCCGGGCGTCAGCGAGACGATCACGCGTCGTCTCGGTCGTCGGGCGCTTCCTCGAGCACTCGCGGATCTACTCGTTCCATCGCGGCGACGAGCACGCGTACTACATCGGCTCGGCCGACCTGATGCCGCGCAACCTCGACACTCGCGTCGAGCTGCTCGTGCCGGTCGAGGATCCGGAGCTGCAGCTCGAGCTCGAGGACACGCTCGAGCGCTGCCTCGCCGACGACACGTTCGCGTGGACGCTCGACGCCGAGGGCGCGTGGACCCGCCGCGAGGGCCGGACCCGCAGCGTGCACCGCGAGCTGATGGAGCGCACGATCCAGCAGGCCTCGAACCCCGCTTAGCTCGTTAACAACAACCGCCGCGGCCGGCGCTTTGGCCGACCGCGGCGGTCTCTCGTTCAGTCCTGCTGCTTACTGGGGTTGCTTTAGGGAGTGCTGCCTTGGCCCTGCTGGCTCTGCGTCTGGCTGGCCGCGCTGGCCGGCTGGGCGCCGAGCGTGAGCTTGATGCTCTTGGTCTCGCCACCGCGCTTGACGGTCAGCGTCACCGTGTTGCCGGGCGCGTAGTTGGCGATCGCGGCCACGAACTGGTTGACCGAGGTCACCGTGGTGCCGTTGACGGCGGTGATCACGTCGCCTCGCCTGGAGGCCCGCCTTCGCCGCCGGCGAACCGGGCTGGATCGGCGTCGCGCCACCGGAGGTGCTGTTCTTGGCGATTCCGGCGCCACCGGAGACGGTCGGGTCGAGGCTGACGCCGACGTAGGCGTTGTGCGCCTGGCCCGTGGAGATGATCTCGCGGGCGATCCGCGCGTCGCTGTTCGACGGAGTCGCGAATCCGACGCCGGAGCTCGAGCCCTCGCCCTGGCCGTTGGTGTTGTTCGTCTCGATCTGGTCGTTCAGCCCGATCACCTGACCCGCCGCGTTCAGCAGCGGCCCGCCGGAGTTGCCCGGGTTGATCGGCGCGTCGGTCTGGATCGCGTTCGGGATCGTGAACTGGTTCGGCGCGTTGATCGTGCGGCCGACCGCGCTGACGATGCCCGCGGTCACGGTGTTCGGCAGGCCGAACGGGCTGCCGATCGCGATCACGCTGTCGCCCACCTGCACGGCGCTCGAGTCGCCGATCGTCAGCGGGTGGAGCTCGGAAGCATTGACGCCCTGCACGCGGATGACCGCTAGGTCGGCGCCGGTGTCGGAGCCGACGAGCGTCGCCGGCGCCTTGACGCCGTCGGGGAAGGTCACGGTGATCTTCGAGGCGCCCGACACGACGTGCTGGTCGGTCAGGATGTCGCCCTTCTTGTCGAACACGACGCCGGCGCCCTCACCTTGGGTCTGCTGCGACTGACCGAAGCCGAAGACCCCGCCCGTGTTCTGGGTGGAGGACGTCGTGATGTCGACCACGCCCGGTCCGACGGCGCGGTAGATCTGGTTGATCGTCTGGGCACCGCCGTTGCTGAAGCTGGTCGGCAGCGCCGGCGAGCTCGATGGCTGCACGACGGTCGTCGTCGTCACCGAGTGCGTGGTCGTGCCCCCGCTCGCGACGGCGAGCGCGATCGCACCACCGGCAACGGCGCCGCCGACGATCGGAAGCAGACGGCTCAGGCCTTTCATGAGTTGGGTTCTCCTAGCAAATGCATGGCTGTTGTTTCGGTAGTCCCAGTACAGCAGCTACCTATGAGAAACCCGAAAGAAATCCATGAGAGGCTGGTAAGAGCGCCCGTCGCGCCAGCTTGCCGGCTTGCCGGGGCGGCCGCTACGCCGAGGGCGCCGACGGATTGGCCGGCGTCGCGGGGAAGGCGGGGCCGTACGGGTGCGCCGGATTTCCGGGAACCGCGGGCTTCGCCGAGTTTCCCGGGACTGCGGGCTTTGCCGGGTTTCCCGGGACTGCGGGCTTTGCCGGGTTTCCCGGGACTGCGGGCTTTGCCGGGTCCCGGGCTTCCGGAATCCCTCGGAACCCGGGCCTCGGGGCCGAACCGGACGCGAGCGCGTGGAGACCCTTCTGGTTGACCTGCTGCTTCAGCCGGTCAGACAACCGGCTGAGGATCTTGGTCTCCTGCGCGGACGTGATCGCTTTGGCGGTGACCGCCGCGTCAAGCGCCTTCTTGACGGGGGCGGTCATCGCCTGCTCGAGCCCGGCGACGGTCTTGCCTTTCGCCGCGGCGATCTCGGCGAGCGACTTGCCGGCGCCGAGCTGCTGGAGCAGCTGCATGTCGGTCAGCCCGAGATAGCTCGCGGCCGCGTCGAGGCCGGCGCCGCGGAATCCGAACCGGCCGCCAAACGGGCCGCCGCGGACCGCCTGGACCGCCCGGACGCCAGCCACCCGGGCCGCCACCGCCGCGGAAGAATCCACGCGGGCCGGCGAGACCGGGCGCGAGCGGCAGCAGCGGCGCGCTGCCGCCGCTCTTGAGCCGCTGCTCGAGCGCGTTCGCCTGGGCCTGGGTCAGCGTGCCGGCCTTGACGGCGGCCTGGATCTGATCGAGCGCCGCGCCGTTGAGCGCCGAGCTGAGCTCCTTCGGGGTGACGTGCAGGCGCTTGGCGACATCGTTCAGGAACGCCTGGCGGGTCGTCGGGCCGGAATTCTGGGTGGCGGCGTATGCGCCGCCGGCACACGCGGCCAGCAGCCAGCGCCGCCAAACCGATCACGAGGTTTCGCTTCAGACTGCGATGCAACGTGCGCTCCTCAATTGGCCGGGCGCTCCGACGTCGGCGCGCCCGTGGCGGGCATCCTGTCAGCGAAGTTTGAGAGAAGCGTAAGAACTCAGGCGGCGCGCCGGCGCGCACGCAGGATCGCGTGCAACCGCTCGGCCTCGCGGTCCGGCCAGGCCTTCAGCCGCTCCTCGGTGACGCGGACCGTCTCGATCCCGGCCGCCAGCCGCTCGGCGTCGCGGTCACGGTCGCTTTCGAACGCTTGCCGATCCGAGTGGAATCTCCAGCTGTCGATCTCGACGATCACGCGCTCCTCGGGGAACAGGATGTCTGGCTCGGTCCGGCCCATCCGCCGGTTGATCGTGGGTTCCGGAAGGCCGTACCGGCGGGCGAAGTCCACGAACATGTCCTCGAGCTCGGACCGGGTCGGGCCGTCTTGTGCCTTAACGAACGGGAGGAGCCGCTTGGTCGCAGGGTGGCGCGGGTGGCGGTCGAGCAGCTCGGCGAGGTCGTCTAGGTGGAGCGTGCGGGTCAGCCGGGCGTCGTTGACGAACCGTCTGAGCGCCTTGTCGGTTTCGAGGCGTGGCGTCATGTCGAAGACGGTTCGGGCGGGGCTGGTGACGGGGACGCCGAGCTGGCGGGTGACGTCCTTGCGTGTGAGGGTCGCGCTGCGGTGGACCGTGATGCCTGTGCGGCGCAGCCGCTTCGACGGCACGGTCACCTCGTACGGCATCGTCCAGTACTTGACGTACTTCCACAGGCTCGCGGCGGAGCCGTGGCTGAGGATCGCGCGCTGGCGCCGCACGCGAGCACGGCCGCGTGGGCGCGCGCCTCGGGCGCGACCGGGAGGTGGCCGACGGCGTACACGCCGGCGTAGACCGGTATGAGGCGCCCGATCTCGACCCGGTACTGAATCGCCCGCCGCCCAGGCCGAGTCGCAGCAGCTGCTCGCGGGTGACGTACCCGTGCTGCTTGCGGGCCAGAGCCGCGATCGCCTTGTCGATTAGTGCCGCCATCTCCCGAGCCGTGGTCGATTTGGCCCGCCAATGCGGGGCCTTTTCGAGCAACGACTACGGCCTAAGAGGCGTTGGCAGACCGAATTTCTCCCCCCAGGCGACGAAATAATCCAGGGCCTCGGGGTTCGCGAGCGACTCCCGGGAGGCGGCCTGATCCGGGGGCGTACCCATCAGGATCCGCTTGACCGGGACCTCCAGAACCTTCCCGGACAACGTCCGCGGCACCTCGGCGATCTGGCGGATCTCGTCCGGCACGTGGCGCGGCGAGCAGTCCTCGCGGATCCGCCGGCGGATCTCCGAGACAAGCGAGTCGTCGAGCGACGCCCCGTCGCGCAGGACGACGAACAGCGGCATCCAGCCGTCGCTGCCCTCGCCGCGGCACATCGACCACCAGGGCGTCGATCACCGTCGTCGACGGCCAGCACCGCGCGGTAGATCTCGCTGAAGTGCCCATCCGCACCCCGCCGCGGTTGATCGTCGAGTCCGACCGGCCGTAGATGATCGCGGTCTGGCGCGGGGTGATCTCGATCCAGTCGCCGTGGCGCCAGATCCCCGGGTACATCTCGAAGTAGCTCTCCCGGTACCGCGACCCGTCTGATCGTCGCCCCAGAAGTACAGCGGCATCGACGGCATCGGCCGGGTGATCACGAGCTCCCCGACCTCGCCGATCAGCGGCCTGCCCGTCCGGGTCCCACGACTCGACCGCCGCGCCCAGCGAGCGGGCCTGGAGCTCGCCCAGGTACACCGGCAGCGTCGGCACGCCACCGACGAACGCCGTGCACAGATCGGTCCCGCCGGAGGTCGAGAACAGCCACGTGTCCGCGCCGAGCTGGTCGTAGATCCACTCGGAAGCCCTCGGGCGACAGCGGCGACCCGGTCGACCCGACCGACCGCAGCGCGCTCAGATCGCGCCCCTCAGCAGCGCAGCGTCAGCCCGTCCTTCATGCACGCCGCCGATGAACGCCGCGCTCGTCCCGAAGCACGTCATCTCGCTGTCGGCGGCCAGATCCCACAGCGTCCCGAGCGACGGGTATCCGGGGTTGCCGTCGTACAGCACGATCGACGCCTCGCTCAGCAGCACCCCGACGATGAAGTTCCACATCATCCAGCCGGTCGTCGTGAACCAGAACAGGCGGTCGCCGGCCTGGGCATCGAGGTGCAGCTACGCCTTCTTCAGGTGCTCGAGCAGGATCCCGCCCTGCCCGTGGACGATCGGCTTGGGCAGCCCGGTCGTGCCCGACGAGTACAGGACCCACAGCGGGTGGTCGAACGGCAGCGGGGCGAACTCGAGCTCCGAGTCGGCCGGGCCGAGGAACCCGGCTTCCCACCCCGACCCGTCGAGGTACCCAAGCCGGACGACCCGCTCGAGCGACGGGATCTCAGAAGCGATCCGCTCGAAACCGCGTCACCGCGATCGAAGTCCTTGCCGCCGTAGCGGTAGCCGTCGATCGCGAGCAGCACCTTCGGCTCGATCTGCGCGAAGCGGTCGATCACGCTCCGCGCCCCGAACTCCGGCGCCGCCGACGACCACACGGCGCCGATCGAGGCGCACGCGAGCAACGCCGCCACCGTCTCCGGGATGTTCGGCATGTACGCGGCGACGCGGTCGCCCTGCCGACACACCGCTCGAGCGCAGCCCCGCAGCGATCGCAGCCGTCAACCCCCGCAGCTCCCCCCAGGTCATCGAAGCCAGCTCGCGGGACTCCGACGCGTGCTGGATCGCAAGCCCGTCAGGGTCCTTGCCGGCGAACATGTGCTCCGCGTAGCTCACCCGCGCGCCCGGGAACCACGTCGCGCCGGGCATCGTCGCGTCGCCCAGCACCTGCTCGCCGCCCTCCGAGAACCGGACGCCGAGGAACTCGACCAGCGAGCCCCAGAACGCCTCCAGGTCGGACACCGACCAGCGCCACAGGTCGTGATAGCCGTCGAAGTGCAGGCCGTGCCTCTCCTCGAGCCACCGCTGGTAGCGCGTCATCGTCGCCCGCTCGATCCGCTCCGGCGAAGGCGTCCACAGAACCTTGGGCTCGGCTTCTGGCACGACGCTGAGTATCCCGTAGTAGCGTTGGGCCCGCATGCCCGCCGGCAACAAACCGAGCGCGCCGACGCGGGCGGACGAACTCGCCGAGATCGTGCTGCCCGATCACGAGTGCCACGATGTCCGTCTCGGCGACCTGTGGAGCGAGCGGCCCGCCGCGCTCGTGTGGCTACGCCAATACGGCTGACTGTATTGCAAGGCACACGCGATGCAGTTGCATTGCGCCCGCGACGAGTTCGACGACGCTGGCGCGTCGCTGATCCTGATCGGCCAGGCGACCCCCCGGCATGCCGCCCAGTTCCGCCGCCGACAGGGGATCCAGCTACCCGTGCTCGCCGACGAGGATCGTGTGAGCTACAAGGCGGCCGGCGCCAAGGTCGCGGGCATCACGGACCTGTTCGGGCCCAAGGTGGTCGCGAAGGGCGCGCTGACAGGCGCCAGGAACCGAGTCGTTCAGGGCCGGACGATCGGCGACACCGCCCAGCTCGGTGGCGCGCTCGTCGTACGGCCCGATGGCTACATCACCTGGTCGCACATGTCGGCGGACGCGGGCGACAACGCGTCGCCCGAGGAGATCCTCGCCGCCGTCAGCAGCGTCGCTGGCCGTAGCGCTCACTCGCACTGCTCACAGGCCCCGCGCAACACCACGTCGTGGTGCTCGACGCGAACCCCGAGCCGCTCGGACAGGTCGTCGATCGCCCGCTCGAGTGCCGGATCGTCGAACGCCACGAGCTTCCCGCACTGATCGCACACGAGGTGGTGGTGATGCTCGCCCCCGGCCTCGGACCGCTCGAAGCGGGCCAGGCCCTGGCCGACCGCGACGCGTTCGACCAGCCCATGCTCGACGAGCAGGTCGAGCACGCGGTAGATGCTGGCGCGGCCCGTCGGCGTGCCCTGCGCGCGCAGCGCGTCCTCGATCTCGACCGCGGTCAACGCGCACGCCTCGCGCGCCAGCAAGTCGATGATCCGCTCACGCGCACCACCGCGCTTCATGCCGGCGCGCGCGAGGACTGCGTGCACGTGCTCGCTCCACGTCGGAGCTTCGCTCGCTCGAGCCATCGTCCGGGAGCCTGCCATACCAGAACAGCTTAGCCGCTGGAGCGGCAAGACGGGAATAATTCCGAGACTCAGTCTCATCTGTGTGGTAGGTTGTCACGACCAGGTCATGTGGTCCCCAGTCGCACGACTCCGAGTCCTTGCTCCGACGCTCTTCGTGGCGACGATCCTGGCCGCATCGGTTGCGGGCTGCGGTGGCACCTCGAGCGCGAGCACGACCGGCGTCAGCGTGGTCGCGGCCGAGAACTTCTGGGGCTCGATCGCCAAGCAGATCGCCGGCAACAAGGCCGAGGTGCGGAGCATCATCACCGACCCCGCTCAGGACCCGCACTCCTACGAGCCGACGGCGAACGACGCGCGTACGATGGCGACGGCTCAGCTCGCCATCGTCAACGGCATCGGCTACGACTCCTGGGCACCGAAGCTGCTGGCCGCGAATCCCCAGTCGGGTCGGATCGTGCTGACGGTCGGCGACCTGTTCGGGCTCAAGGAGGGCGACAACCCGCACCGCTGGTACGACCCGGCCGAGGTCGAGGCCGTCGCGAACACGATCGCGGCCGACCTGAGCAAGCTCGACCCCAAGAACGCTACGTACTACGGGCGCCAGCTCACCAACTTCGGAACCAAGGGCCTCGCCCGGTACCTCGCCCTGATCGCGCAGATCAAGAGCCGGTACGCCGGCGTGCCCGTCGGCGCCTCGGAGAGCATCTTCGCGCTGCAGGCGCCGGCGCTGGGCCTCGATCTGATCACGCCGGCGAGCTTCATGAACGCGATCAGCGAGGGCACGGACGTGAGCGCGCAGGACACGATCGCGACCGAGCAGGCGATGACGCGCCGCCAGATCAAGGTCTGGATCTACAACTCTCAGAACGCGACCCCCGAGATCCAGCGCCTGAACTCGCTCGCTCGCGCCAACGCGATCCCGATCGCCACCGTAACCGAGACGCTGTCGCCGCAGACCGACACCTTTGAGCAGTGGCAGGTGGCGCAGCTCGAGGGGATCGAGCGCGCGCTGCACCAAGCGACCGGGCGATGACCACGACCGAGCTGGCGGGCGCGACAGCCGCGCCTGCCGCCGCCGAGCTGACCAACGCATCCGTCCGTCTCGCGGGCAAGCCGATCTTCGGCGGCGTCGAGCTGACCGTCGGGCGCGGCCGGTTCGTCGCGGTGCTCGGCCCCAACGGCGCCGGCAAGTCGACGCTGATGCGCGTGATCCTCGGGCTGGTCCCGCTCGAGGCCGGGTCGGTCACCGTGCTCGGACGCGCGCCGGCGCAGGCCCGACCTGAGATCGGCTACCTGCCCCAGCGCCACGCGTTCGATTCCTCGACCCGGATCAGAGGCATCGACCTCGTGCGCCTCGGCCTCGACGGTGCCCGCTGGGGGGTCCCGGTGGCGATCACGCGAGCGGCCCGCGACACGACACAAAGCCGAGAGGCAGCGCGTGGCCGAGGCGATCGAAACGGTGGGCGCCACGCCCTACGCGCACCGCGCGATCGGCGAGCTCTCCGGCGGCGAGCAGCAGCGGCTGCTGATCGCGCAGGCGCTGATCCGCCATCCGCAACTGCTGATCCTCGACGAGCCGCTCGACAGCCTCGACCTGCCCAACCAGGCGTCGGTCGCCGCGCTGCTCAGGCGGATCTGTTCGAGCGAGGGCGTCACCGTGCTGCTCGTCGCCCACGACGTCAACCCGCTGCTCGGCTACCTCGACCAGGTGATCTACATGGCCGGCGGCCACGCGATGAGCGGATCGGTCGACCAGGTGATCACCTCGGCGAAGCTCACCGAGCTGTACGGCACCCCGGTCGAGGTCCTCCACACCGGCGACGGGCGGTTGGTCGTCGTCGGTCAGCCCGAGGCACCCCACCACCACGGAGCGCGCCACGAACACTGATGACTCCATCGCTCGCTCCGAATCCGATCACCGACCTCAACCAGCTGCTGACGTTTCAGTTCATGGTCAACGCGCTCGAGGCGGGGACGATCGTCGCGGTGCTCGCGGCGGTCGTGGGCTGGTACATGGTCCTTCGCCGCCAGAGCTTCGCCGGCCACACGCTGTCGGTGATGGCGTTCCCCGGCGCGGCCGGCGCCGCGCTCGCGGGACTGCCGACCGCGCTCGGCTACTACGTGGCGTGCGGTGGCGCCGCGCTCCTGATGCGCGGCGCGCGCGCTGCCCCCGGGCGCCGCGGCGGTTACGGCACCGAGACCGCGACGATCGCCACCGTCCAGACGGTCGGGCTCGCTGCCGGGTACCTGTTCCTGTCGCTCAACCACTCCGTCCTCGGCGGGACCGAGACGCTGCTGTTCGGCACGTTCCTCGGCGTCAGCCGCGGGCAGGTGCTGACGCTGCTGCTGGTCGCCCTGGCTGCGCTGGCGCTGATCGCGCTCGCCACGCGGCCGCTGCTGCTCGAGACGATCGATCCCGAGGCCGCGCGCGCGCGCGGGCTGCCGGTCAAGGTGCTCGACGCCGGCTTCCTGCTCGTGCTCGCGCTCGCCGTGGCGGCGACCAGTCAGATCACCGGCGCGCTGCTCGTGTTCGCGCTGCTGGTCGCACCGCCGGCCGCCGCCCAGCAGCTGACGATGCGCCCAGGCCTCGGGCTGCTCCTGAGCATCGTGCTCGCGCTTGTCGTCGTGTGGCTCGGGCTGGGGATCGCGTACTTCTCGATCTATCCGGTGGGCTTCTACGTGACGAGCATCGCGTTCGCGGTCTACGTCGCCGCCCGGCTCGGGCGCACGATCGCCGACCGCCGACGCGGGCAGCGGCGCGTCTGATGTTCGCCCACGAGTTCGTCCGGAACGCCTACCTCGCCGGCACGTTCATCGCGCTCGCGTGCGGAGTCGTCGGCTGGTTCGTCGTGCTGCGCGGGCAGTTGTTCGCCGGCGACGCGCTCACCCACGTCGCCTTCGTAGGCGCCGTCGCCGCCGCGGTGGTCGGGCTCGACGAGCGCGTCGGGCTGTTCGTGCTGACGCTCGTGGTCGCCGGCGGGATGGCCGCGCTCGGCCGCCGGGGACAGGCGGACGACGTGGTGATCGGGACTGTGTTCGCATGGATCCTCGGGATCGGCGTGCTGCTGCTCGCGGTGCTCGCCACGAGCGCCGCGGGCGGGACCGGGATCGCCGCCGCGAACACGCTGTTCGGCTCGATCTACTCGCTCACCCCGGGCGGATCGCGCCTGGCCGCCGCGATCGGGCTGCTCACGTCCGCGGGCGTGCTCATCGCACTGCGCCCGCTGCTGCTGAGCACGCTCGACGTTGAGCTCGCCGTCGGTCCGCGGGCTCCCGACCCGCGCTCTCGGCGTGGGCTTCCTCGCCCTGCTCGCGGTAGTCACCGCCGAGAGCACGCAGGCCGTCGGCGCGCTGTTGCTGCTCGGGCTGCTGGCCGCGCCCGCCGGGCGCGGCGCACCGGCTCACCGCGAGCCCGTACCGAGGGCTCGCGCTGTCGGGGCTACTCGCCGTGCTCGCGATGTGGGGCGGGCTCGCGCTCAGCTACTGGGTCGCGTCGCTGCCCCCGAGCAGCGCGATCATCGGGCTCGCCGGCGCGATCTACGTCGCCGCCGCCCTGATCACCCGCGGCGCAAGGCCTGAACCAGGGGCGCAAGGCCTAACCCATGGCGCGGCCTAACCCATGGCGCAGGGCCTAGACCAGTACCGCGGACCGGCTGGCGGACCCGGGCGGGAGTCACGACCCGGGGCCGCCGCCGGTCCCCAGTTGCGGGGTTCGGGGAGTCCTTCCGCAAGCGACGAGGCGCACTTTCGTCGCGTCCGGCAGCGTATGCCCCGCCCCGTCAGTTCTCCGTAAGTCGTTAGGGGACCTGGCTACCGCCAGGCGGCAGCGTGAATTCGGCTCTCGGCCGGGGCACGTAGTAGTACCGGTAGTAGGGACTTGCCGCCCCCACGTCACCGCCTTGGGCCGCCGGAGCCGGCGTAGGAACCGCCGCAGCGAACAGCCGCGACAGCACGACCAGCAACACGAGGCTCCCGGCCACGATCCATGCGACCACGACCGCCCGGCGGAGCCACAGCGTCCCGGACAGCTGCGCAAAGGTAACCGCCGACCGCCCCACCGGCGACACCGGCGTCACCGGCCCCACCGGCGTCACCGGCCCCACCGGCACCACCCGCGCGACCGGCCCCACCTGCGCCACCGACGCCACCGGGGCGGCGGGCACACGCACAGGCGAAGGAGCCGCATGCCGAGCGACCGGCGCCGGCCCGAGATAGCGCTCGTTCAGCCGCCCGTCCGCGAGCAGCCCGCGCAACGCCCGCTGCCACTCGCCGGCCGGCGGACGGTTCACCGCGTCAGCCGACAGCGCGCGTTCCAACGGCCCGCGAAGCTCGGCCGGTACGTAACGCGCCTGGCGAAAGAGCGACCGCGCGTCGTGCGACCGCGCGAACAGCCGCAAGACCAAGAGCCCCAGCTTGTAGGCGTCCGCCGCTCGCGTGTTCGGCGACTCGCCGAACGCCGCGCGGATGTCCCAGTCGCCGGTCTCCACCGCCGTGAGCGCCCGCCGGCCCTGAAACACCATCGAGTCGCAGTCGATGAAGCACACCGCGACCTCGTCGATGTCGCCGAACGCCACCAGCAGGTTGCTCGGCGCGATGTCGCTGGCGACGATCGCGTGCCGGTGCAGGAACGCGAGCGCGTCGCAGATCCGCTCGGCCACCTCCGCCCGCGTGAACGTGTCGAGGCGAACGCCGAGTCCGCGCGTCTGGAGATAGCTGTCCGCGCCGAGCAGGTGCTCGAGCGTCAGCAGCACGCGCTCGCGCCGGCCGCTCGGCATCTGAAACGGCACGGCGAAGCGGGCGCTGACGTCTCGCATCACGATCCCGGCCGCGACCTCGCCGGAGCCAGAGCCGGAGCCAGAGCCAGAGCCGGAGCCGGAGCCAGAGCCAGAGCCGGAGCCGGAGCCGGAGCCGGAGCCAGAGCCGGAGCCAGGGCCAGGGCCAGAGCCGGGACGCACGATCGCGAGCGGCCACGCCGCAACGCGCTCGAGGCGCGCACGCTCGGCGGCCGAAACCGAGCGACCCCACGCCACCATCGACGCGAGCACACGCTCGGCTCCGGACGGCGGCGCGCGGCGGTAGACCTTCACGACGACTGGGCCGTCGTCGAGGCCGATCGGGACGATCGCCGGCCGGTAGACGCGACCCTGACCGCCGAACCGCGAGATCGGCGTGAGCTCGCCGAAATCCGACACCGTGTAAGTCGTACGCCGAGAGATCCCGATGGCCGCTGCGGTCACGACGAGCTCCACACGGCGATCAGGCTGCGATCGTCGTCGTACGTGCTGCGGCTGAAGTCGAGCAGCCGCGCGAAGTCGACGACGTCGGGCGGGCGCGCGAGCTCGCGGGCGAGCGTCGCGCCCACCTCCCCGTCGCCGCCTGCGAGCGGCATCGCCAGCCCGTCCGTGCACAGCAGCAGAACGTCCCGCGGCTCAAGCGTGCGCTGTGCCACCTCGACCGAACCCGCGAAGCGCGGAAGCGACTCGACCCCGCCCCCGACTAGCCCGTCAACACACTCAGGCGAGCCCACGATCGGATCGTAGTCCTTGCCCCGCAGCACGTACGCGGGCGAGTCGCCGACCGCAGCAACCGCCACCTCGGAGCCACGCACCGCCGCGACCAGCAGCGTCGTCGCCAGCGACCCCGCCGCCTCAACAGCCCCAGCGGCAACGTCGCCCGAGGCGCGCCGATGCTCCTCCACCAGCGCCCACGCCGCCTGTTCGAACACGCCTCGCCAGTCGATCCCGTCGCCGTCGCGAACGTCGAGCTGGCGCGCCACCGTCGTGGTCGCGTAGCGCACGGCGAGCGCGCCCCTAGGTCGGAACGCGACGCCGCGGACACGCCGTCCGCCACCGCGGCGATCAGCGTCCCGGAGCCGTCGTGCAACCGCAGGCAGATGTCGTCCTGCCTGCGGACCGCCGGTGTAGCGCTTGTACAGGCCCCGGACCGAGGCCGCCCTAACCGTCAAACCGAACGCGTTGCCGCCGTCGGCGACCGTGTCCGGCCGGTAGGGCTCGGCCGCCGCGAGCCGCGCCTCGACGAGCGCGGCCGGCTCGCCGATCGTCACCGGCCCGCGCGCCAGCCGGACGCGTCGGCGGACCGACGCGGGGCGTCCGGCGGCGGCCATCGCCCGCACGCTACACGAGCGGCGCGTCGAGCTGGACGAACCCCTCCGGCTTCTCGAACTCGATCGTCTGCTCGCCGCGGTCGAGCCGCTCCGCCGAGGCGACCATCGAGTTGAGCATCGAGGCCGCGAACTCCGCGATCGCGCCCGCCGTCGACGCCCCCTGGGTCATCATGAACCCGTAGCGGGGCGCGCTCGCGAGCTGTCTGATCACCTCCGGGTCGGCCTCGCCGACGCCGAACGCGAGGATGTTGGGGCGCTCCCGGAAGCTCGGATCCGTCAGCTCCTCCAGGCGCGCCCGCCACTTCTCGGGCTTCTCGGTGGGCAGGCCGTCGCTGAGGAAGAACACCGACGGACGGTGCACCTGGTAGCCGTTGCCCTTGAGCAGCGCCACGTCGGCCGGGATCGTCTGGCGCAGCGCCTCGAGCGCGCTCGCGTAGCTCGTTCCCCGGCCCCGTGGCGCCAGCGTCGGGAGCACGAGGTCCTCGCTCAGCTCCGACAGCTCGAGCCGCGTCTGCGCGGTCTCGGCGAACGTGATGATCCCGAACCGGACCTTCTTGCCGATCAGCGGATGCTTGGCCACCTCGTCGCGCAGGTCGATCAGGCCCTGGTTGACGGCCGCGATCGGTCGCCGGCCATCGAGTGGGACTCGTCGCCGACGAAGTACATCGGCAGCACCTGCCCGATCACCGCGGCGCGGGCTCGCCCGCGCTGGACCGGGCCCGCGCGGCGACGGGCGCCGGGATCGACCGGCTCGACGGCCCTCGACGTGCCGCCGGTCCCGACAGCGCCCTCCGGCGTCCGAATGCTCGACGGCAGCTTGATCTTCATCATCAACTCCCGCGACCTCAGGCCCCCGATGTCGTACTTGTTCCCCCGCTCGGCCGCGGTGGGATCAGCAGGTTCTGGCACGCCTTGCTGGCGGCCTGGAACTTCGCGTTCGACCGGATGTTCGCCGGGAAGATCGGCCCCTTGCCCGAGAAGTTCGGGTTCGGCAGGTTGTAGCCGTGCTGGCGCACGCACGTCACGTACTTCGTGATCGTCGGTGTGCGAGATCCGCCCGCGGAACCCGCCACCCCCGGCGCCGCGACCGAAGCCGAACTGCGCGCCGCACGCCTTGAACGCCGCCTGCATCTTCGGCGAGATGTTCGCGAGCGCCGCCGCCGCCGAAGAAGAAGCCACGCCGCGGAGTCGTGGTAGTGCCGGTGCCGGTCCCGCCACCGCTCCCGCTGCCACTCGCGCCACCGCCGGCGCCGCCGACCCGGAGGCGGCCCGCTGCCCGGCGGCCGCGCCGGCAAGCGTGACGCCGTGCGACTTCAGGCACGCGACGAGCTCGGCGCGCCGGGCGCTCCCGGCCGCACCGCCGGCCGCCGACGACGACGACGAGCCCGAGGCCGACGCCGAGGCCGTCGTGCTGCTCGTGGAGCTACTCGAGCTGCTCGCGCTGCCGCAGGCGGCGATCAGGCAGCTCGCCGCGACCGCCACGACCGCAACAGCGACCCGCCCCGATCCGATCCGACTCAATTTCCGTTTCAAGACTGCTTCCTTTCGTAAGTGGAGAGGCTCATCCGCCCCCGCCCCCGAAGAGCGAGTTCACCGCGGACGACCCGCTGGTACTGCTCGAACCACCACCGCCACTGCCGCTGCGACTGCCGCCACCGGCTGCGAGGCCCGCGCCGGTGTCGCTGAGCGTGGTCGCGGAGACGGTTCCGTTCGAGTTCTTCGCGCCGGCGACCACGACGGTGTCGCCGGGACGCACCGCGCTTCTTGCCGACGCCAACGTTCTTTGTGACCTTGGTCGCGCTCGACAGCGTGACCTTCACCGTGTTGCCGGAGGCCTCGGTGATGTAAAGAGAGTCGCCGCTGATGCTGCTGACGGTTCCGAACGTCGCGTTCGCGCCGCCGCCGGCGCCGGCAAACCCGCCGCCTCCGCCGAACAGCCCGCGGAAGCCCGCGCCGCCCGCGCCCGTGCCGGTCCGCGAAGCGGCACCGCTGCCCGTCGCACCGGTCGCGGCACCGCCACGAGCCGCCGCGGCGCCGCAACGCCGCCGCCGCGCCGCCGGCCGCGCCCGACGCCGAGCTCGAGCTCGACACCTGGCTCTTCTCGACGCGCACGCCGACGTAGAAGCCGATCGCGCCGAGTAGCACCGCGAACACGGCCGCGCTCGTCTTGTTGAACCACTGGCGTCGCGGCCGCCCGGGAAGCGCGAGCTCCTCGGTCCCCTCCTCGTAGCTGTCCCACTCCTCCTCGGGCCGGTCGTAGGGGATGGCGTTCATCTCGATTCCTCTGGTTTCTTGTTCAGGCTTTACGGGATCGGACATGACTCACTCAAAGCGGAGCGCCTCGATCGGCCGGAGCGCCGCGGCGCGGCCGGCTGGATAGGTCCCGAAGAAGAGCCCGGTCAGGACCGCGGCGCCGAACGCGAGCGCGATCGAGTAGGGCGCGATCACCGGCTCGACGCCGGCGATCTTGAACTGGCTGCCGACAATCCCCGCGATCACCCCCGCGACGCCGCCGAAGAACGACACGAGCACGGCCTCGACGAGGAACTGGATCAGGATGTCGCTGCGGCGCGCGCCGACCGCCTTGCGGATCCCGATCTCGCGGGTGCGCTCGGTGACCGACACGAGCATGATGTTCATCACGCCGATCCCGCCGACCAGCAGCGAGATCGCCGCGACCTCGCCGAGCAGCGTCGTGAACACCTTGCTGCTCGCGGTCGAGGTCTGGATGATCGAGCTCTGGTTGATCACGTTGAAGTTGCTCGCGGTCAGCGAGCCGGCCGTCGGCGGATCGAGCTGGTTGAGGATGTTCGTCACCTCGGTCTGCGCGGCGTTCAGCTGATCGCGCGACTTCGCCTGGACGACGATCTGGCTGATGTTTCCGTAGCCGGTCAGCGTGTCCTGGACCGCGGTCAGCGGCGCGACCGCCACGTCGTCCTGGTTCGAGGTGCCGTTCGATCCCTTGGGTGCGGTGACGCCGATGATCTGGAAGTTCGTGCCGTTGACCTGGATCGTCTGGCCGACCGGATCCTGTCCGGCGAACAGCTCGCTGACGACGGTCGGGCCGACCACCAGCACGCGGCTGTGGCTGACTCTCCTGCGCGCTCGTGAACCACGAGCCCTCGGCCATCGTGTAGCTCCGCGCCGCCTCGTACGACGGCGTCGTCCCGACGAACGACGTCGGGCTAGTACGTGGTCTCGCCCGAGGTCAGCGTGACGCCGTTCGCGGTCACGACCGGCGAGGACGCTCTCGACGTCTGGCGCCTGAGACGGGTTCTCGAGCGCGTTCGCGTCGGCCACGGTCAGCCCGGTGCGTGGCGCTCGCCGTCGCGCGGCGGAACAGGCCGCCGAGCGTCGGCGCGCCGCTGACCAGCAGCACGTTGCTCCCGAGCTGGTCGATCTGGTTCTCGACCGCGGCCGAGGATCCGGTCCCGACCGCGATCAGCACGATCACCGAGCCGACCCCGATCGTCAGCCCGAGGATCGTCAGACCCGACCGCAGCTTGTTCGCGGCCAGCCCGGCGAGCGCGACGCGAATCGTCTCGATCAACTCGCCCGCTCCTCGGCGTCCGCGATCTCGTCGGACAGGATCGTGCCGTCGCTGATCCTGATCACCCGGCGCGCGTGGGCCGCGACGTCCTGCTCGTGCGTGATCAGGATGATCGTCCGCCCCTGGTCGCTGAGCCGGCCGAAGATGCTCGAGCACCTCGGCCGAGGAGACCGTGTCGAGCGCGCCGGTCGGCTCGTCGGCCAGGATCATCGCCGGGTTCGTGACGAGCGCCCGCGCGATCGCGACGCGCTGCTGCTGCCCGCCCGACAGCTCGGACGGGCAGGTGATGGACGCGTGGGCCGAGCCCGACCTGGTTCAGCGCCGCCAGCGCCCGGTCGTGCCGGGCCGCGCGATGCACGCCGGCGTACGACAGCGGCAGCTCGACGTTCGCGAGCGCGCGCGTGCGCGGGATCAGGTTGAAGCTCTGGAACACGAACCCGATGTGGCGGTTGCGAACGTCCGCGAGCGTGTCCTCGTCGACCCCGCGCACGTCGAGGCCGTTCAGCCGGTACGTGCCCGTGGTCGGCAGTGTCGAGGCACCCGAGGATGTTCATCAGCGTCGTCTTGCCGCTGCCGGACGCGCCGACGATCGCGACGTACTCGCCGCGCTCGATCCGCAAGCTGACGCCGCGCAGCGCGTGCACGGCGATGTCGCCGACCGAGTACGTCTTGTGCACGTCGACCAGCTCGATCACGGGCGCCTTGCGCGAGCCGACCGGCGAAGGCGACCGCGCGGCCGCGCCACCGCCTCGCGCGGCGCGACGCGCGGCGTTCTGCTCACGCCTGGCCTGCAACACGCGCTGCGCCCGCGCCACCGCCGCGCGACGCTGACCGCGTGGCATCAGCCGCCGCCCCCGCCGCGGAACGCCGCGCCACCGCCGCCCCGGAACGAACCGCCGCCGCCACCGCCGAGCCCGCCGAGGCCCGCCGAGCCCGCCGCCGCCGAGCGTGCCGCCGAGCCGGAGCCGCTCGTCGAAGTCGAGCTCAGCGACGGCAGCGCGATCGTGATCACCAGCTGGTCGCCGGCGTTCACGCCGCTGATGATCTGCGTCCGCGAGTCGCCCCGCAGCCCGACCACGACCTGCTGGGAGACCTCCTTGCCGTTCTTCATCAGGTTGACCGTGCCGAGCGAGCCGCTGCCGGTCACCGCCGCGTTCGGGACCGTGACGCCCGACGCCTGGCCGGTGATCACCGACGCCGACGCGCTCATCCCCGGCTTGACCCGGGAGTCGTTCTGATCGAGCGTCAGCGTCGCGTCGTAGGAGACGACGCTGCTGCTGGTCGTCCCGACCAGCGAGATCGAGCTGACGTGAGCGGCGAGCTGGACCCCGGCCAGGGCGTCGAGCGTGACCGTCGCCGGCTGCCCGACCTTGACCTTGCTGATGTCCGACTCGCTGAACGCGACCGTCATCGTCAGCGTGTTCGTGTTGACGATCTCGGCGAACCCGGAGCTCGAGCCGCTCGACGAGGACGACCCGACCCGCCGAGGCTGCCGGCGGTCGCGGCGCCGCCGGCCGCCGAGCCGCTGCCCGACGAGCTCGAGGACGACGACGAGCTCGACGAGCTGCTCGAGGAGCCGCCGCCGGACACCGCGTCGCCCGGCGTCAGGCTCGAAAGCGACGCGATCGTGCCGCTCGTCGGCGCGTACAGCTTGGTGTTGTTGACCGCGGTCTCGGCGGTGTGCACGGCGGCCTGCGCGCTGTACACCGCGGCCTGGGCCGAGGCGAGGCTGCTCGGGCGACGGCGTAGTCGTCGTCGTGGTCGGTCGTGGTCGAGCTGGTCTTCGCCGCCGACCCGCCGCTGGATGCGCGACCGGACCGCTGTCGAGCGCTCGGCACGACCGCGGCCACCGAGCTCGGCGTCGTGGTCGTGGTCGGTCGCGACGAGGTCGGACCGATCGTCGTGACGGTCTTGGTCGTGGTCTTCGTGATCGTCGTCGTAGTCCCGCCGGCACCCTGCGCCGTCTTCGGCTTCTTGTCTTGCCGGCGACCCGGCGCGTCCCGGCTGAAACGACGCGAACTCGACCGTGCCGCCCGAGCTCGCGGTGAAGCTGGTGCTGCTGGTCGACCCCGAGGAGCCCGACCCGGACCCCGACGAGCCCGAACCGCCCGACCCGCCGGACCCGCAGTTGGCCGTGGTCTCGCCCTGCGAGGCAGTTCAGCTGGTCCTGCGGCGGCGGTGAGCTGCGACTGGGCCTGGCGACAGCTGCAGATTCGCCGACGTCGGATCGAGGTCCGCGAGCAGCTGGCCGCCCTTGACGTGCTGGCCGACCTTGACGTAGACGTCCTGGAGCGTCCCGCTCGTGTTGAAGTTGACGGTGACGTCCGTGCCCGCCGCGATGTTGCCGCTGCCGGTCACGGTCGACTGCACCACGCCCTGCTCGGCGGTGACGATCTCCTTGGACGTCCGCGCCGAGCTCGTCGGCGGCCCGATCTCCGACACCGCGAGCGCGGCGACCGCGATCGCCACGACTCCCAGCGCGTACAGAAGCCAGGGCCTAGACGGTCGATCCCGGCGAGTGTTCATGGGAGTGGCAATCCGTTGCCGGGAGAGGGCAGGCAGACCGCGCGACGGCGTGTGACAAAGCGGAGGGCACGATGCCTCAGCGTTGTAGCGCCGGCGCGTATCAGCTCTGCGTAAGCGCTCTTGCGGTCCTCTTAGGTAGCGACCGTGACGCTCACCCGCGGGAGCGCCGGCAACTCGATCCTGCACCTCGAGCCCGCCCGTCTCCGGCGCGCGAATCTCGATCGTGCCGCCGTGCGCCACGACCACCGAGCGCACGATCGACAGCCCCAGGCCGAACCCGCCCGCGCCGCGATCCAGGCGCCGGAACGGCTCGGTCAGCGTGTCGGCGTCGGCCGGGTCGATCCGCGGCCCGCCGTTGGCGACGGTCACGCAGCACGCGCCCGGCCTCGGTGCGCGTCGAGACCGCGCAGGTACCCGCCCGGCTCGTTGTGGCGGATGCCGTTGTCGACGCAGGTTGGCGATCATCCGCTCGAGCAGCGCCGGGTCGCCCCGGGTCCACGCCGGCTCGAGGTCGTCGCGCACCTCGACGTCGGCCTCCTCGGCCCGAGCGCGCAGGTCCGTGATGCAGTCGGCCGCCAGCGCGGCCAGATCGGCCGGCTCCTCGCGCCCGGTCGCGGCCTCGCTGCGCGCCAGCATCAGCAGTCCCTCGATCAGCCGCTCGCAGCGGTCGACGGTCTCGCGCACCGCATCGCCCATCCGCCGCAGCTCCTCGACGCTCGCGTCGGGATCGGCCAGCGAGACGTCGACCTCGGTCCGCATGATCGCCAGCGGCGTGCGCAGCTCGTGCGAGGCGTTGGCGACGAAGTGCCGCTGGCTGCGCGAACGCGCCGTCGAGCCGGCGCGAGCATCCCGTCGAACGTGTCGGCGAGCTGCTTGAGCTCGTCCGCCGGACCCTTCAGGCTGATCCGCTCGCCCAGGTTCTCGCCCGACACGCGGCGCGCGGTGGCGGTGATGTCGCGCAGCGGCCGGAGCGCGCGGCCGGCCAGCAGCCAGCCGGCCGCCACCGACACCATCGTCATCGCGCCGAGCGCGACCACGTACTCGATCAGCAGCCGGTGCAGCGCGTCGGCTGCGCAGCTGGGCCCGGACCGCCTCGGCGATCCGCGCGCCGGTCGAGCCCGGCGCGAACCCGGGCGGGCGGCCGAGGAACGGCGGGGGCAGGCCGAGCTTGCGCAGCTCGTTGCGGTAGTCCGCCGGTGCGTTCAGGTTGTGGCGGACGAGCTCGTAGCCGATCGTCAGCAGCACCGCGCCCGTGACCAGGAACACGAGCCCGTACAGCGCGGTCAGGCGCAGCCGGATCGTCGGCGCCGGCAAGCGGATCGAGGCCGGCCCGACGCCGCATCAGGTCATCCGGTAGCCGACGCCGATCACGGTCTCGACGACCGGCGGGTCGCCCAGCTTGCGCCGCAGCGTCATGATCGTCATGCGCACGACGTTCGTGAACGGATCGGTGTGCTCGTCCCACACGCGCTCGAGCAGCTCCTCGGCCGACACGGTGGCCCCATCGGCGTCCATCAGCACCTCGAGCACGCCGAACTCCTTGCGCGTCAGCTCGACCGGCCGTCCGTCGCGGGTCACCAGCCGCCGCGCGGGGTCGAGCTCGATGTCGCCCTGCTCGAGCACGGGCGGCCGGCTCGGCGACGAGCGGCGCGCCAGCGCGTGGATCCGCGCGACCAGCTCGGCGAACCGAAACGGCTTGGGCAGGTAGTCGTCGGCGCCGAGCGACAGCCCCTCGACCAGGTCCTCGAGCGCGCCGGCCGCGGTCAGCATCAGGATCCCGGTCTCGGGGCGCTCGCCGCGCACCGCGCGGCACACGTCGTCGCCGTGCAGCCCGGGCAGGTCGCGGTCGAGCACGAGCACGTCGTAGCGGACGACGCGCGCCTTGACCAGCGCGTCGGTCCCGTCCGGCGCCAGGTCGACGGCCATCCCCTCGCGGCGGAGCCCCCGCGCGATTGCCTCGGCCAGCCTCTGCTCGTCCTCGGCGATCAGCACGCGCAATGCGCAACCCAGGATGACGGCCGGCGCATAAGAACCCATAAGAGGCAAGATTGCGTCGGACGCGCCGGTCTGCAGGGTATCGTATCTCGACATCGATCGACGTTACATCGATTCGTGTTATCGTTTCGACCGGCTGCATGGCGCAACAGAACCTCACCGAGCGGGGCATGGCGGTCGGGCTGCGCGCGCTCAACCGCCTCGCGAGCAACGGGCTGATCGACCGCCTCGGGCTGCGCGACCCGGCCGCAGCGCGTCCTGCACGGCGCCTCGAAGGCGACGGTGCGCACCGCGACGCGCGCCGGCCGCACGTTCGCCGCCACCCAGAAGCTCTCGGGGCCGGCGCGGCAGCCGCGGGCGGGCCGCAGCGACCTGTTCGACCTGACGCCCGACGACGAGCAGCAGATGCTGCGCGAGTCGGTCCGCGACTTCGCGCTGGCCAAGCTGCGCCCGGCGCGCACAGGCGGCCGACGAGGCCTGCGCCGCCCCGGACGAGCTGCTCGCGCAGGCGAACGAGCTCGGCCTGACGATGGTCGGCGTGCCCGAGGAGCTCGGCGGCGCCGTCGGCCGAGCGCTCGGCCGTCACCACCGTGCTGATGGCCGAGGCGCTCGCCCAGGGCGACATGGGGATCGCGGTCGCGTGCCTGGCGCCCGCCGGCGTCTCGACCGCGCTCAGCCTGTGGGGCGACGCCGACCAGCAGGCCACGTACCTGCCCGAGTTCGTCGGCGAGAACGTGCCCGCCGCGGCGCTCGCGCTGCTCGAGCCGCGCCCGCTGTTCAACCCGTTCGAGCTGCAGACCGCGCGCCCGCCGCGCCGGCGGCGGCTTCGTCCTCGACGGCGTCAAGTCGCTCGTCCCCCGCGCCGCCGACGCCGAGCTGTTCATCGTCGCCGCCGAGCTCGAGGGCCGACGGACCCGGCGCTGTTCATCGTCGAGCCGGGCGGCGCCGGCCTCTCCGTCGAGCCCGAGCCCGCGATGGGGATCCGCGCCGCCGCGACCGGCCGGCTGATCCTCGAGGACGTGAAGCTTCCGGCGGGCGCGCTGCTCGGCGAGGCCGGGCCGCGACGTGTCATGGCCGAATGCGTCCAGCTCGGCCGGCTCGGCTGGTGCGCGCTCGCGGTCGGGACCGGGCAGGCCGTGCTCGACTACGTGATCCCGTACGTGAACGAGCGCAAGGCGTTCGGCGAGCCGATCTCCAACCGCCAGGCGGTCGCGTTCACGGTCGCCAACATCGCGATCGAGCTCGACGGCATGCGGCTGGCGACCTACCGCGCGGCGAGCCGCGTCGACCAGGGCCTCGCCGTTCGCCCGCGAGGTGGCGCTGGCCCGGCGGCTGTGCGGCGAGCGCGGGATGGCGATCGGCTCCGACGGCGTCCAGATGCTCGGCGGCCACGGCTACGTCAAGGAGCACCCGGTCGAGCGCTGGTACCGCGACCTGCGCGCCGCCGGCGTGATGGAAGGAGCGCTGGTCGTGTGATCAACCTCGAGATCCCCAGGAAGTTCGAGTTCCTGGTCGGCCAGGCCCACCAGGTCGCGACCGAGATCTTCCGCCCGAACTCGCGCAAGTACGACCGGCGCGAGCACAGCTACCCGAAGGAGCTCGACATGCTCGCCGCCGTGATCGACGGCATGAACGAGGGCGGCGCGCTCAGCGGCGCCGGCGCCGGCGCGGTCGGCGGCGGCAACGGCGCCAAGGCGACGCGAGGACGGCAACCGCAACGGCACGCAACATGGCCAGCCTGCTCGGGCTGATCGAGCTGTCCTGGGGCGACGTCGGCCTGCTGCTGACGATGCCCCGCCAGGGCCTCGGCCAGGCGGCGATCGCCGCGGTCGCCGAACGAGGAGCAGCTGCAAGCGGTTCGGCGGCAAGTGGGCGGCGATGGCGATCACCGAGCCCGAGGCCGGCTCGGACTCGGCCGCGATCCGCACGACCGCCACGCTCGACGAGGAGACCGGCGAGTACGTGCTCAACGGCGAGAAGATCTTCGTCACCGCCGGCGACCGCGCCGAGCTGATCGTGGTGTGGGCGACGCTCGACCGCAAGCCAGGGCCGCGCCGCGATCAAGTCGTTCGTGGTCGAGCGCGACAACCCGGGGCTGAAGCTCGACCGGCTCGAGCACAAGCTCGGCATCCGCGCCTCGGACACCGCGAACTTCGTCCTCGACGACTGCCGGATCCCGAAGGAGAACCTGCTCGGCAGCCCCGAGATCGAGCCCAAGCGCGGCTTCGCCGGCGTCATGCAGACGTTCGACAACACCCGCCCGCTGGTCGCCGGCATGGCGATCGGCGTGGCGCGCGCGTGCCTCGAGCGCACGCGCGAGCTGCTCGACGAGGCCGGCGTCGAGATCGACTACGACGCCCCGCCGCACGCGCAGGGCGCCGCCGCCTCGGAGTTCATCGCGATGGAGTCCGACTGGGAGGCCGCCCGGCTGCTGACGCTGCAGGCCGCCTGGATGGCCGACAACAAGAAGCCGAACTCGCTCCAGGCCTCGATGGCCAAGGCCAAGGCCGGCCGGACCGGCACCGACATCGCGCTGCGCTGCGTCGCGCTGTGCGGCGTCGATCGGCTACGGCGAGGGCGAGCTGCTCGAGAAGTGGGCCCGCGACGTCAAGATCCTCGACCTGTTCGAGGGCACCCAGCAGATCCAGCTGCTGATCGTCGCGCGCCAGCTGCTCGGGAAGACCTCCGCCGAGCTGAAGTAGATCCGCCGCGCCAGCCGTGGGCCGCGCTCCCGTCCGTGGGAGTCGCCGTCGCCCGGGCGCCGTCGTCACCGAGAACGCCGCCCCGGCCGGATCGGCCAGCACGGCCTGGCGCATCCGGCACGGCGTCGGACGGCGGCGACGACCACGCTGCCGCCGAGCTCGCGCCGCCTGGCGCCGCCACCGCGTCGGCGTCGGCCACCCAGAAGTCGACGCTCCAGTGCGACTCGCCGTCGTCCGGCGGCCATCACCGCGACCACGTCGCGCGGCACCGGCTGCGGCGGCTCGCCACCGACGTAGCCGGGCAGGCGGAACAGCTGCATGCCGGGGGTCCGAACGGCTCGGTCTCCCAGCCGAACACGCGCGCGTAGAACGCCGGCCGCACGCGTCCGGGTCGCGCGGTGTGGAGCATGCTCATCGCCTACGCGCTCGCCTCGTTGACGAGCTGCGCGCCCTGGCGATCTCGGCGGCTCCCACACGCCGACGACCGCGCCGCGAAGGATCCGCGATGACCGCCACGCGGCCGGCGGGCAGCGCGTCGAACGGCGTCGACCAGCGACGCTGTCCGCCGGCGCGACCGCCGCCTCGTCCGCCTGCTCGGCGCTCGCCACCGACACGTACGTGTTCCACGCCACCGGAGCACGCCGGCCGGCTGCAGCGCCGACGCCGGCCACGTCGCGACCGCGCATCTTCGGCCACGAAGTAGTCGCCCGGGCCGGGACCGTCGAACTCCCAGCCGAGCAGCTCGCCGTAGAAGCTCATCGACGTCGCCAGGTCATCCGACCAGGTCGTCACCCAGCACGGGACGCCGGCTGATAGCGTCGCGCTCGCTCATCGCGCCGCCTCCTCGTACTCGTCGTGCTTGCGCCACCAGGTGTACGCCTCGTCTGCGGCCAGCCCTCGGGCGAGTCCTCCCACTCCTCCTGTCGGCCGAACGGGGCAGCTCGCCACTCGGCCTCTGAGACGACTGCTCGCAAGAGCCATGTTCCACCTCCGTGAATCGTCTAGTTGGAAAAACCAACCATAAGAGTCTTTGATTCCAACTGTCAAGTGATAGACTTCTTATCCGTGGCCGGCAAGCGCACATACGGAGACCCCTGCGGCATCGCCCGCGCGCTCGACGTGATCGGCGAGCGGTGGGCGCTGCTGGTCGTGCGCGAGCTGCTGCTCGGGCCGAAGCGGTTCACCGACCTGCGCGCCGGCATGCCGAACCTGAGTCCGGACGTCCTCTCGCAGCGGTTGCGCGAGCTCGAGCAGGCCGGCGTCGTGCGGCGCGGCACGCTGCCGCCGCCCGCGGGATCGCGCGATCTACGAGCTGACCGACTGGGGCCGCGAGCTCGAGCCGGTGCGTGCTCGGCCTCGGCCGCTGGGGAAGCCGGGCCCCGTTCCCGCCCGGCGACGCGGCGCTCGGGGTCGACTCGCTGGTGCTCGCGCTGAAGACCCTGTACGACCCGGGCGCGCCGACGGCGCTGAGCGGCGTCGAGCTTCGAGCTGCGCCTCGGCGAGCACCGCTTCGAGGCCCGGCCACACGACGGCCGGCTCGAGGTGACGCGCGGAGCCGCCGCCGACCCCGTCGCGACGATCGCGACCGATCCCGGAACGCTCGAGCAGATCCTGTGGCACGACCAACCGCTGACGACCGACGACCTGTCGATCACCGGCGACCGGCAGGCGGCGGTGCGATTCCTGACGATGTTCCCGCTGCCGGATTGAGCGAGGGCGGCCTCCCTCGTCGCCGCCCCTCCGCCCAGCCACGCTGCCGGCGGAATTGCCTGCTGGTCCGGCTGCACGCCCGCGCGGTGCCGACTCCATCAGATGACGTCAGACCGGCCCGGACAGCCAAGCCGACGTCAGACCCGCCCCGCCTCGCGCACAAGCACGTCCCACGCCCGGCGGACGTCGTCCTCGGTCGTGCTCAGCTGCCCGATCGCCAGGCGCAGCACGTAGCGGCCGTTCAGCACCGCGTGGGAGATGAACATCTCGCCGCTCGCGTTGACCCGCTCGAGCAGCTTGCGGTTGCGGTCGTCGTCGCCCTCGAGGCGGAAGCACACGAGCGAGAACGTGGCGAGGCGCGCACACCTCCCAGCCGTCGGTCTCCTGCACCCAGCGCTCGAACTCGGACGCGAGCTCGATCGCCGCTGCGGATGTGGCGCTGCAGGCCGCTGCGGCCGAAGCAGCGGAGCACCGCCCACAGCTTGAGCGCGCGAAAGCGCCGGCCGAGCGCCGGCCCGTACTCGCTCAGGCTGAGCGAGTCCTCGGCGTCGGGCGTGCGCAGGTACTCGGGGACGACGCTGAACGCGCGCCGGAAGTCATCGCGGCCGGCTGGTCCACAGCAGCGAGCAGTCCATCGGCGTCAGCAGCCACTTGTGCGGGTTGACGACCAGCGAGTCGGCGCGGTCGACGCCGGCGAACGCCCACCGGTACTCCGGGCAGACCATCGCCGAGCCGGCGTAGGCGGCGTCGACGTGCAGCCACGTTCCGCTCGCGCGCGCACGCATCGGCGATCGCCGGCACCGGATCCACCGCTGTCGTCGCGGTCGTACCGACGGTAGCCACGATGACGGCGGCATCGGACAGATCGCCGAGCGCGTCGGCGCGCATCCGGAACTGGTCGTCGACCGGGACCTTGCGCAGCCGCATCCCGAGCATCCGCGCCGCCTTCTCGATCGACGAATGCGCCGTGCTCCGCGCACACGATCAGATCGCGCCCGGTCGCCTCGCGCGCGGCGACGCACGCCGCGAACGTCGAGGTCGAGGCGCTGTCCTCGATGTGCCCGTGCCAGCCGGACGGCAGCCCGAGCAGGTCGGCGGCCCAGTCGAGCACGACGCCCTCGAGCTCGGTCGCCGCCGGCGCCGTCCGCCACAGGATCGCGATCGAGTTGAGCGTCGCCGCGAGCAGCTCGGCCAGGATCGCCGGGCTCGGACGCGCTCGTCGCGAAGTACGCGAAGTAGCGCGGGTGCTGCCAGTGCGTCACCCCGGGCAGCAGGATCTCGTCGAGATCGCGCAGCACCGCGGAGAACGGCTCGGGATCGTCCGGGCGCGCTGCGCCGGCAGGCGCGCGCGGATGTCCCCGGGCGCGACCTGCGCGAGCACCGGCAGCTCGCCGACCCGCTCGAGGTAGTCGGCCGCCCACTCGATCGCGGCGTGGCCGTCGGCTGCGGAAGTCGCTCATGCCGGCGCTCGCCGGCGCGCGTCGCGGTCGACCGAGCTCATACCGCGTCCCGTGAGCGGCGAACTCGTAGTGCACGCCGGTCAGCTCCTCGGAGACCTCCCACAGCCGCCGCCACGCCTGCTCGTCGTACGCCTTGCCGGCGGCGGTCACCACCTTCGGGTAGCCGCGCTGCTCGCTGCGCCCGCCCGGGCCCGACGTACGTGCCGCCGGGAAGGTCCGGGAACGTCGCCGCGTACAGCGTCGGCAGCGCGCCCATCTCCGCGCTCTGGGCGAACAGCTTGTTGCCGATCGCCATGAACCACCGTCTCGTAGAAGCGGTCGGTCCCGGCGGCCTGGAGGTTGGTGGCGGCGTAGCCCGGGTGCGCCGCCATGCTGAGCAGCGCGGATGCCGGCCGCGACCGCGCGGCGCTGGAGCTCGAAGCAGAACATCAGGTTGGCGAGCTTCGACTGGCCGTAGGCGCCCCACCGGCTGTACTTGCGCTCGCCCTGGAGGTCGTCGAAGTTCGATCGTCCCGCGGCGATGCAGCGTGCTCGAGACCGTGACCACGCGCGGCGCCGGCGCCGCCAGCAGCGACCCGAGCAGCAGGCCGGTCAGCGCGAAGTGGCCGAGGTGGTTGGTGCCGAACTGGCTCTCGAACCCGTCCTTGGTGAGCCGGCGCGGCGCGCGCCATCACGCCGGCGTTGTTGATCAGCAGGTCGAGGCGATCGCGGGCGCGCCGTCGCGGCGAACGCGCGCACCGAGTCGAGGTCGGCGAGGTCGAGCATCGCCGGACTGGAACGTCGGCGCCCGGCACCGCCGCACGCGATGCGCGCCGCGGCGTCCTCGCCCTTCTCGGCGCTGCGGCACGCGAGCACGACCCGGGCGCCGGCGCGGGCGAGCTCGCGCGCGGTGACCAGGCCGAGCCCGCTGTTGGCGCCGGTCACGACCGCGACCCGCCCGCGCTGGTCGGGGATGTCGGCGGCTGTCCACCTCAGACGACGCCATCGAGCACCTTGAACTCGATCCCGGCCGCCTCGAGCCGCCGGCGGAGCGCCGGCGCCCATCGCCACCGCCGGCGTCAGCTGCCCGGCGCGCTCGGGCAGGTCGTCGTAGGCGAGGCACAGCGCGGACTCGGCGAGCATCTTCGAGGTCTCGCCGTAGCCCGGATCGCCGCCGCTGACCTCGGTCCGCACCTCGACGCATCGCCGGCGTCGCGCCGCGAACCGGACGCTGAACCACGACTTCGTGCGCCGCTCCTCGGACGGTCCCTCGCCCGAGCTCTTGAGCTTCAGCAGCAGCGTCGCGGCCGGCGGGATCTGCGCCAGCGCGACCGCCACCCCGGCCGCGGCGCCCAGCCCGACGAGCATCGGCAAGCGGCCCGACGACGACGTAGTGGCTGTAGCGTGAAATCCGGCCCGTAGCGATCGAGCGCGCGGGCCGAGCGCAGCACGGTCAGCGGGATCGATCGTCGGAAACGGGACGACCCAGCCCGCCGGCGAACTCGTCCGGATGCGGCTTGCCCGTCGACGCCCTTGACGCGCCGCCCGGGCGGATCGCGCCTCGAGCCGGCGCCGCTCGCGTGCGAGCTTCGCGCTCGAACGCAGCCGTCCGAGGATCTCGATCGTCGACTGGTAGGTGCCGCCCGAGATCGACGCCTTCGTCCGCACGAACCCCTCGATCGAGATCGGCACGCCCTCGGGCAGCTGCTCGACCGTGAACTGCACGCCGAGGTCGTACGGGATCGAGTCAAAGCCGCACGAGTGGACGATGCCGCGCGCCGCTGCGCTCGGCCGGCTCGTGGTAGCGCAGCCACATCCGGTCGACGAACTCGGGCTCGCCGGTCAGGTCGACGTAGTCGGTTCCGGCGGCGGCGCACGCCGCGACGAGCGGCTCGCCGTAGCGGATGTACGGGCCGACCGTCGTGATCACGACCTTGGTCGACTCGGCGACCGCCCGCAGCGAGTCCGGATCGCCGGCGTCGGCGTGCAGCAGCGGCAGCTCCGCAGACGCCGGGTCGATCGCCGCAGCCGCCCGCGTACGCTGCTCGAGCTTGCTCGCATTCCGCCCCGCGAGCGCCCACCGCGTCCCGGCGGTAGCGTGTGCGAGCCAGGTACTCCGCGGTCAGCGCACCCGGTGAATCCGGTGGCGCCGAACACGACGATGTCGAAGCGGCGATCAGCCATCGCCCGGGATCAGGCATCCGCCCCGATTTCGCGCGCGATCCGGAGCGCCTCGTCGAGATCGACTCCGGCGCGAGCCGCCACCCAGGTCGCGGCGGGCGCCGCGACGCGCTCGGAGGAGTGGGCGGCCTCGCCCGCGAGGTCGAGGATCCTCTTGAACTCCTCGGTCGTCGGTGGCTCGCTCCCGAGCCGCTCGGCAAACGCCGCCAGCCATTCGTTCGCATTCATGGCCGGCCGGACTCTAGTGGTTCGCGCCGGCGCGACGAGTTGGTGGGCCTCCTGGGCCCGCCGACCGACTAGTAGCGGTTCACGACCGAGTGGCGAGCTCCCGCGCCGGCTCGGGCGCATCGGCGTCGGCGGACGCCGACGGCCGGGCGCTCGGCGCGAGCACCCGGAGCGCGTCGACCGGGATGTGGACCGACACCGGGGTTCCCTGGGCGTACGAGTCCGTGTGCCCGGTGTTGGCGATCGACGCCTGAATCGACTCCCCGGACGGCAGCCGGATCATCACCTGAACGGTGGCGCCGACGTACACCGTCCGCTCGACCATGCCGGGCAGGCAGTTCTCCCCACCGCTGCCGTGGTCGAGGAGCGCGAGGCGCTCGGGCCGGGCGACGACCTTCACCGCCCCCCGCACGCCAAGCTCACCGCAACCGGCCCGCAGCGTGAACTCGCCGATTCGCACCGCGCCGGCGCCCTGAGCCTGCGCGTCCATCAGGTTCGAGATGCCGAGGAAGTCGGCGACGAACACCGTCGCGGGTTGCTCGTAGACATCGGCCGGCGTGCCGATCTGCTCGATCCGTCCCGTGTTCATCACCGCGATCCGGTCGCTCATGCTCAGCGCCTCCTCCTGATCGTGGGTCACGAACACGAACGTGATCCCGACCTCCTCCTGGAGCGCCTTGAGCTCGAGCCGCAGCTGCTTGCGGATCTTGGCGTCGAGCGCGCCGAGCGGCTCGTCGAGCAGGAGCACCGCCGGGCGGAGCACGAGCGCGCGGGCGAGCGCCACGCGTTGCTGCTGGCCGCCGGACAGCTGGCGGGGACGGCGCTTCTCGAGTCCGCCAAGCTCGACCAGCTCGATCGCGTCCTGCACCCGGCGGCGGATCTCGTCCTTGCGCAGACGTTGGCGTCGCAGGCCGAACGCGACGTTCCCGAACACATCCAGGTGCGGGAACAGCGCATAGTTCTGGAACACGGTGTGCACGTTCCGATCGTGCGGCGGCACCCCGGCGACGTCGACCCCGTCGAGCAGGATCTGCCCGGAGGTCGGACGCTCGAACCCGGCGATCATCCGGAGCGTCGTGGTCTTGCCGCACCCGGACGGCCCGAGCAGCGAGAAGAACTCGCCGGCCTCGATCACGGCGTCGATGCCGTCGACGGCAGCCGACTCGTCGAAGCGCTTGGTCAGGCCGACGATCCTCACGTCGCCCGCCATCAGGCCGTCGCCTCCAGCCCGGACAGCTCGCGCAGCGCCGACGCGCCGCCCACGGACCGCTGACGCATCAGCACCGTGTACAGCAGATAGGCGATCCCGACGCCGAGCAGCGTGGTCACCACGAGGACCGACGCGAGCGCGTTCAACGCGGGCGTGGTCGTGCCCCCGCGCGCGTTGGCGTACAGGAACATCGGGATCGTCGTGGTCGCGGCATTGGAGGACATGTACTGCGTCACGACGAAGTCGTCAATCGACAACGCGAACACGATCAGCATGCTCGCCAGGATCGCCGGCAGCAGCAGCGGCAACAGCACCAGCCGCAGCGCCCCGAATGATGTCGCCCCGAGGTCGCGCGCCGCCTCCTCGTACTCCGGCCCGATCGAGGCCAGGCGGCTGCGCACGATCACCACCACATAGGACAGCGAGAAAGTGACCTGGCCGATCACCTGTGCGGGAGTGCCCAGATGAACGAGACTGAACGGCACGATCGCCAGTTGCGTGAACACAAGCAGCAGCGACACCGCCATCACGATCTCCGGAGTGACCAGCGGCATAAGCATCAGTCCGTTGGCGGCGCCCGAGCCGCGGCCGCGCCAGCGCGAGAGCCCGAGCGCGAGCAGCACGCCGAGCGGCACAGCGATCAGCATGTCGAGCGCGGCCAGCTCGAGGCTGTGCACGAGCGCGGTCGTGTACTGCGGGTCGTGCAAGATCGACTGGTTCGGGTCACCCCACCACCAGCGGATCGAGAACCCCTGCCACACGCTGCGCGAGCGCCCCTGGTTGAACGAGAACAGCATCGCGACGAGCACCGGCAACAGCGCCCACGCGATGTACGCCCACGTGACCACCACGAGGAAGCGCGGCTTGCCCCACGGATTGCGCATCCACGCGCGGAACCGGGCGATCACGCTAGCCCCCGGCGATCACATGCCCCAGGCGACACGCTCCCCGAGCGATCACGCCAACCTCCGCGTGTCGCGGGCAGTCTCGTAGACGTAGTAGAGCATCAGCACCGACAGGATCGCCATCAGCACGAGCACGAGCGAGGCGCCGAGGTTCTTCTCCGGACCGCCCTGCACGAACAGGTTGATCTCGTTGCCGAGCATGTTCGTCCGCGGCGAGGCCGAGATCAGATCGTTCGTGTAGTAGTCGCCGAACATCGGCAGCACGACGAGCGCCGCGCCGGCGAGGATGCTCGGGCGGCTGAGCGGCAGCGTGACCCGCATGAACGCCTGGAACGGCGTCGCGCCGAGATCGCGGGCGGCCTCGATCTGGCTCGAGTCGATCCGGTCGAGGCCCGCGAACACGGGCAGGATGAAGTACGGGATGTAGCCGTAGACGAGCGCGAGGATCACCGAGTACGCGTTGCCGTTCAGCCAGTTCGGCGGATGTGCGATGCCGATGTCGATCAGCAGCTTGTTGACGTAACCGTCGGTCGAGAGCAGCCCGATCCAGGCGAGCATCCGCAGCAGGTAGCTGACCCAGAACGGGATCACCAGCAGCACGACGAGCAGCGTCTTGCTCCGCTTCGGCATGGCGGGCGACGTAGTACGCGACCGGGTAGCCGATCGCGAAGCACAGCGCCAGCGCGACCGTCACGTACACGAGCGTGTTGCGGACCGCCGGCCAGTACTCGCCCCCGGGCAGCGCGCCCGAGAACGCCTTCGACACCCATCCGGGGTTCCAGGTCGCCGGATTCCACGCGGGGACCGGCTGGAGCAGGATGTTGACGCGGCCGAACGCCATCGCCACGACGGCGTACGCGGGGATGACGACGAACAGGCACAGCCAGACGACGCCCGGGAGCGCGAACCCGCGCCAGTACGAGGATCGCGAAGTCACTCAGCGACTGCTCCCGCTCACGCCGACTTGACCGCCGCCCACGCGTTCTCCCACAGCACCTCTCCCTTGTCGCTGAGCGGCCCCTGGACCAGGCCGTTCTTGAACTGCGGCTCGCGGACGATCGTCGTGTCCAGGTTCGGCGGGACCAGACCCTGCTTGATCAGCGACTCCGGAGTCATCGCGTTGAGCGGCTGCTGGTAGAGGAGGAAGGTGAAGTTGTCGAACGCCTGCTTGACGTCGAGCAGGTGGTTCAGGAACAGGTGCGCGAGCACCGGGTTCTTCGCGCCGCGCAGGATCCCGAACGTGTCGTTGTTGATCGGGCCGCGCCCGTCGGTCGGCCACCAGTAGCGGAAGATCGAGGCCGGTGTGCCCTGAGGCGCGTACGACGGCACCGAGGTCATGTCGCCCGACCACGCCTGGTGCAGCCACAACGATCCGTCGGCCAGGTGCTGGTACTCGTTGGTGTCGAACTTGAGGTTCGAGCTGTTGACGAGTTGGATGAGCGAGTTCTTCGACGCGTTCAGGTACGCCGGGGTTCTCGGTGTTGACGTCCGTGATGCCGTTGTGGAGCAGCCCCATCGCGAGCCCCTCGTGCTGATCGTCGAGCAGCCCGACCTTGCCCGAGATCTTTGGCCCCTCCACCCACAGTGCGCTCCACGGATTGGCCAGCTTGGCCGGGTCGAAGCCGGGCAGCTTGTCGGTCCGCCACCCGATCCCGGTCGTGTAGATCGTGTACGGCACCGTGTACCGGCTGCCGACGTCGTACCAGGGGCTGTGCAGCGACGGCCACACGTTCGCTGCGAGGTTGGGGATGTAGCTCAAATTGATCGGCTGCAGCACCTTGCCGACGACGAGCCGCTCCAGGAACACGAGCTCGGGCACGAACACGTCGAACTGGACAGCGCCGCTCGAGATCTTCGCGATCGCCTCGTCGATCGTGGTGAACGTGCTGATCTGGACCTTGACGCCGTACTTCTTCTCGAACGCCTTGACGACATCGGTGTTGATGTACGCGTCCCAGTTGTAGAACTGGAGCGGTCCTTTCTCCGGCGTCAGACCGGAGGCGATCGCCTTGTTGTCGGCGTAGATCGGGAAGCGTGACCGGCCGATTCGGGCGCGCAAGCGGCAGACCCCCGGGCCCGAGCGGCGCCGCCGAGGCCGAGTTCGAGGCCGACGCCGAAGACGTCGCGCCCGCGGCGTGGTCGTGCCGCACGCCTCGAGCACGCCGGGCAACGCCAGGCTCGCCGCGGTCAGGCCCGCGCGCTTGATGAACGTCCTGCGGGTGCTGCGATTCATCTCCTCGCTCCTCTCCTCACCGCGGTCCCGCTGGGACGCAAGGTCGCATCCGAGCTCGGCGGAAGCCAGCGCCAGGCAGCGCTCGACCATCCGGTCCGCGCTGACGTCGGGCTGACCGAGCGTGACCTGGACGCCGAGACCGTCCATCAGACCGCTGAGCGCGAGCGCGAAGTCGTCGGGATCGGCGCCTTTGTCGAAGTCGCCGTCCGCCTGGCCCTCTCGCACGATGTCCGCGATCAGCTTGCGCTGCCGGCGGTCGAGCCGGAAGTACGTGTCGCGCACCGCGGGATCGCGGCGGGCGCGGACCCACATCTCCATCCACAGCGTCCAGTCGCTGAGGCCGCCCGGGCCGAGGCTGGTCTCCTCGATCAGGTGCACGAGCTTGTCCGCCGCGCCCTCCTGCCGCGCCTGCCCCTCCGACAGACGCGCGTAGAAGTCGCGGTCGGTCTGGTCGACCGCCTCCTCGAGCAGCCGGTCCTTGGACTCGAAGTAGTAGAGGATCGTCGGCGAGCTCGTTCCCGCCCGCTCCGCGATGTCCCCGATCCGCGTATCGAACAGCCCGCGCTCGTACAGCACATCGGCCGCCGCCGCGATGATCTGCGGCTTGCGCAGATGCTCCACCTTGGGGCGCGGGCTCATCGACCCTGTCTCCTCATCTCCTCGACCGCCGTCCTTTTCATCCCTCGTACAAATTCGTATACTGAACGGCGGTTCAGAAAACTACAGCGATCGGGTCGCCGCTGTCAAGCGCACCGCCCGTCGCTAACAGAACGCACAACGCGGGAGGAGTCACCCGAGTGGCAGACGTGGCGGTGCTGGGGGCGGGACTGGCGGGATTGAGCGCCGCGCGCGACCTCGCGCGCTCGGGGGCGGAGGTGATCGTGCTCGAGGCCCGACACCGGCCCGGCGGCCGCGTCGAGGCGGTGACGCTGCCCGACGGACGGGTCGCCCAGGCGGGCGGCGAGGTGTTCGGTCCGGGTCACTCGGCCTACCGGGAGCTCGTCGAGGACCTCGGGCTGACGGTCGAGCCGAGTTACGTCGCCGACCCGGGCGAGATCAGCTGGGGGCTCGACGACGGCGTGTACGTCGGCGACGATCCGCCGTGGATGAGCGAGCCCGAGCGGGACGATGCCGAGCGAATCCGCGCGGCGTTCGTGGAGCTGGCCGAGACCGTCGATCCCGACGACCCATGGGCCCACCCCGACGCTGAGAGGCTCGACGCCACGAGCCTCGCGACCTGGCTGCGCGACCAGGGAGCGCTGCCCGGCCGTCCACCGCCGCCATGAGCTGGCTTCGCTGTCGCTCGCCTGCGACAGCCCCGAGCGAACCTCGCTGCTCGCCGAGCTCCGCAAGCACGCCGCGCTCGGCGGCGACGGCTTCTACGACCTCGAACGGTGGGAGAGCCTTCGCGTCGCCGAGGGGTCCGCCGCGGTCGCGCTCGCGATGGCAGCCGAGCTCGGCGCCGAGACGATCCGATATCGGCGCCGACGGCCCGTCGCATCGAGGTCCGCGCGGGCGGGGTGCGCGTGACGCTCGAGAACCGGGAGGCGATCGACGCCGAGGCGGTCGTGTGCACGCTGCCCGCCGGGCCGCTGCGCGCCGTGGAGATCGCCGGGCTCAGCGATGCGCGCCTGCGCTCGCTGCGCTCACAGCGGCACGCGCTCGCGGCCAAGGTCGTCGCCGCGTACGAGACGCTCGTTCTGGCAGCAGAACGGCCAGAACGGGCTCGCCGAGTGCGAATGGCTGTTCGGCTCGACCTGGCCGCAGGGATCCGGCGTGCTGTCGATGCTCGTCCCGCCGGAGCGACTGTCGGCGTTCCTGGCGACGCCCGAGGCGGTCCGCCCGAGCGCCGTGGTCGACGGCCTCGTCGCGCTGTACGGCGAGCCGGCGAGGTTCCCGCTCGCGATGCTCGAGCGCGCGTGGGGCGTCGACCCGTTCACGCAGGGCTACATCTCGAGCTGGGCGCCGGGCGATCTCACCCGCGTCGGCCCGCTGCACGGCACCCACGAGCCGCCGTTCTACGTCGCGGGCTCGGACCACTGGGTGGCCGGCTACATGGAGGGCGCGGTCCGCACCGGCCGCGACGCCGCTCGCGCCGCGCTCGGCGCGGGCTCGCCGGCCTGAGCCCCGAGCCGGTCGATCCTCCGGCCGAGGTGAGCCTCTCCCCGAACCCGAGCTCTCGCGCGAGCGCACTCGAGACGGCCGAGACGAGCCCGCTCGAGCGGCATCGCGGCGTCCCCGATCAGCGTCCTGATCCCGTAGCCGTCGAGCAGCGCCAGCGCGCGGTCGGCTGACCTCGTCGGGATCGCAGCGGGCGAACTCCCCGCCGTCGACCCCGGCCGCGATCTCGTCCCGGAACCAGGCGTGCAGGCGCGCGTACAGCTCCTCGGCGACCGGCCGGAGCTCGGGGTGGCGCGCGGCGCGCAGCCACAGCTCGACCCACAGCACCCAGTCCTCGGTCAGCGCCGGGGTCGTCGGCAGGCACTGCTCGATCATCGACTGCAGCCGCTCGGCGTGCGAGGCTCCGGCGAGCTCGTCCTCGCCCGCGATCCGGGCGTCGCCGGCGTGCGCGTAGGAGTAGTCGAGCGCCTCAGCGAGCAGGGCGTCGCGGGTGTCGAAGTGGTAGTGGACGAGCGCGGTCGAGACGCGCGCCTCCATCGCGATCCGGGCGATCCGCACGCCGTCGATCCCCTCGCGGGCGATCTGGCGCGACGGCCGCGGCGAGGATCCGCTCGCGGGCGCTCGGCTTGCGATCGCTCACGCGGTCACGGCCGCGTGGGTGGGATTCGGATCTTCGCGAGATCGGCGCGCACTCGGTCGGCGAACCACGCGACCGCGTCTCTCCCGGCCCGACAGCGGGCCGCACCGGTAACCGCGCGTGTGCAGACCGAGCTGGACGTTCCTGACCAGGTCGATGTCCTCCTTGAGCACGAGCGTGTTCAGCCACTGGTTGAGCCGCTGGACGGCGCGGGTGCGCGGTCCGCTGCCCGGCGAGCGGTAGCACCGCGAACACGTCGCGGGTGCGCCCGATCCCGTCCGGGACCATCTGCCACGTGTTGACCTGGTCGGGTACAGGTCGATCGTCGTGTTCGGGTAGATGAACACGTAGCGCCAGATGCGGCGATCCTCGTCGCGCGAGCCCGGGCATCGGCGTCACCAGCTGCGCATACAGGCGCTCGAGCCGGTTGCTCGATCGGCTTGTCCCGCAACGGCGCCTCGATCCACGCGTAGTGCTCGTGCAGCTCGGTGTCGTAGTGCTTGTAGTCGAGCATCCGCATCAGTCCCGGGTGGGCGATCGGGATGTGGTAGCCCTCGAGGTAGTTCTCGGCCACCACCTTCCAGTTGGCGGGCTGCCCGCCGCCGGCCGGGGAGAACGACTCGAGCGACGGCAGCCGGTAGCGCGCGAGCCGCGCCGGCAGATCGCCGACGAGCTCGGCCAGCGGCGTCGCGTCCGGGTCGAGGTTGACGAACACGAGGCCGCACAGCTCCTCGACCCGCGCGGGCATCAGGCCGAGCGCGCGACTTGTCGAGACGCTCGCCGAACTGAAGGCCCTCGGGCACGCCGATCAGCGTGCCGTCGAACTTGTACGTCCAGCCGTGGTAGCGGCAGCGGATCGCGCCCTTGCACTGGCCCGAGCCGCTCAGCAGGCACGAGGCGCGGTGGCGACACACGTTGCGGTACGCCCGCAACGCGCCGACCTCGTCGCGCACGACGAGCACCGGCTGGGAGCCGGCGAAGCCGGTCGTGTAGCTGCCCGGGCGCGGCAGCGCCGAGACGTGGCCGATCAGCTGCCAGGTCCGTTCGAAGATCCGCTCCTGCTCGGCCTCGAGCACCTCCCGATCGAGATACAGCCGGGGCTCGAGCGCTTCGCCGCGACGCATTCATCACAGCCGACATGGAACCATCCTGACTTTGTGATCAGTTTCCGTTAGTCTACCGCCCATGGTCAAGCGCGCGTCCTGGCTGTCGGTCACGCCCGAGCCCGAGCGCGAGCTTCCGGCCGCGGTCGCGACGCTCGAACGCGGGGGTCGCGCGACCGACGCGGCGATCGCGGAGCAGGCCGCCGAGATCGAGCGGCTGGTCCTCCGCGGTAGCGAGCGTCGCTGGGATCGCTACCTGCACCGCGTCGTCGAGCTGATCGACGACCGCGCGGGCGACGGCGATCCCGATGTGGCGCACGCGCGCGACGTCGCGATCGCCGTGATCGCAAATCACCACAACCTGCTGCTGGCGTTGCCGGGTCGCGGCGCGCGGCGGACCGAGACAGACAGGCGGCGGCTCTCGCAGCTGCTCGCCACGAGAAACGAGGAGCAATGATGAGCACCGCCGTCTTCCCCACGACCGCCCCCGAGCTCACGTCCGAGCAGCTCGAGCTTCAGCAGCGAGCGCGCACGTTCGTCGAGACGGTGCTGATGCCGCTCGAGCTCGCAAGCCGAGGAGCTGGGCGGGCGGTTGCCCGAGGAGACGATCGATCTGGTCAAGCGTGAGGCGATCGCCCAGCGGCTCCACGGTGGCCGGTTCGCCCCCGAGCACGGCGGCCAGGGATTGGTCGATGCTCGAGTGGTTCCTGGTCAACGAGCAGTTCGGCCGCGTCACGAACGGCCTGCACTGGCACGTCCCGAACACCTACAACGTGTTGATGCAGGGCACGCCCGAGCAGATCGAGCGCTACCTGGTCCCGGCGCTGCGCGGCGAGGGCGGCGACGCCTACGCGGTCACCGAGGCCGAGGCGGGCTCTGACCCGGCCGGGATCGCGTCGACCGCGGTCCAGTCGAACGGCGGCTGGCGGATCAACGGCGAGAAGTGGTTCGTGACCTCGGGCGACGTCGCCCGCGTGCTGATCGTGATGGCCAACGCGGTCGACGGCGCCGGACCGCCTGCCGACGCTGTTCCTGGTCGAGCCGAGCGCACCGGGCGTCGAGTTCGTCGACAACCCGAAGTTCACGCACAACTATCCCCACGGCCATCCGACGATCCGCTTCACGGATGTCGAGGTCGGCGCCGACGCCGTGATCGGCGGAGTCGGGAACGGCGAGGTCCTGCAGCGCGCCTGGTTCACCGAGGAGCGCCTCGGGATCGCCACGCACGGTCTCGGCGCGATGTGGCGCCTGCTCGACGAGACGACGAACTGGGCGCTCAACCGCAAGCAGGGCGGCCAGCGGATCATGGACTACCAGGGGGTCTCGTTCCCGCTCGCGGACTCGGCGACCGACGCGACGCTCGGTCGGCTGCTCGCGCTCCACGTCGCCGGGATGATCGACGCCGGCGCCGACCCGAAGCTGATCCACGCCAAGGCCGCGATGGCGAAGCTGTTCGTGTCCGAGGCGGCCGGCCGGTGCGCCGATCGCGCGTGCAGATCTTCGGTGGGCGCGGCTACCTGCGCAGCAACGTCGCCGAACGGTTCCAGCGCGAGCTCCGGGTCGACCGCATCTGGGAGGGCACGAGCGAGATCCAGCGGCTGATCGTCGTGCGCGCACTCGAGCGTCGCGGGCGTCGAGGCGACGATTCACTGACCACGGTGGATCTGAGTCGCCTGATCCGCCCGGCGTCGATCGCGGTCGTCGGGGCCACCGACCGCCCGGCCAGCTACGGCGCGCAGACGCTGCTCAACCTGGAGGCGGTCGGCTTCCCGGGAGCGGTCTGGGGCGTCAACCCGAAGCGCACCGAGGTGCTCGGGCGGCCGTGCGTGCCGTCGGTAGCCGATCTGCCCGAGCCGGTCGACGCCGTGGTCGTGGCGATCCCGGCCGCGGGCGTGAGCGAGGCGATCGATCAGGCCGGCGCGCAGGGATGCGGCGGCGCGGTCGTATTCAGCGCGGGGTTCGCCGAGGTGCCCGACGGCGTCGGCTTGCAGCGCGAGCTGGTCGCGGCGGCCGAGCGCCATCGGCTTCCGGTGTGCGGGCCGAACTGCAACGGGATCGTCGCGATGCACCACCGGGCCGTCCTATGGGGCGATGCGTTGACGCTGCACGAGCCCGGCGCAGTCGCGCTGATCTCTCAGAGCGGCAACGTCGCGGTCAACGCGCTTGCGACCCGGCGCGGGCTGCGGTTCCACACCGTGGTCGCGAGCGGCAACCAGGCCGTGCTGTCCGCGGCTGACTACCTCGACTTCCTCGCGCGCGAAGACGGCGTCGCTTCGATCGCGCTCTACCTCGAGGACGACGGGGGCCCGCGTCTGTGCGAAGGCCTCGCCGCGTGCGCGGAGTCCGGCGTCCGCGTCGTCGTGCTGAAGGTCGGCAGCTCGGCCGCGGGCGCCCGTGCCGCCGCGGCTCACAGCGCCGCGCTCGCCGGAGACCAGCGGATCTTCCGCGCGCTGATCGAGGAGGCCGGCGCGATCTGGGCGCACGATGTCCATGACCTGCTCGAGCTCGCCAAGACGCTCGCGGTTCGGCCCCCGAGCAGCCGCCCCCGCTCGGCCGGCGGCCTCGCGATCATGACCTGCTCGGGCGGAGACTCGGCCCAGGGCGCCGACGAGGCCCAGCGGCTCGGGCTCGAGCTCCCGGCGTTGTCGCCGGAGACGTGCGAGCGCCTTGACGGGCTGGTCCCCCCGGCGGCCACGGTCGCGAATCCGCTCGACTACACCGCGATGATCTGGGGCGAGGGCGAGACGCTCAGGCAGATCGTCCGGGCGCTCGGCGAGGACCCGGCGATCGACCTGGTGCTCGCGTTCTACGACCAGTTCCCTGAGCTGACCGGAGCGGTGGCGGACGCCTCTGACGCGGTCCGCGAGGGGATCATCGCGGGAGCCGGCGACAGCCCAGCCACGACGATGATTTGCTCGACGCTCCCGGAGCTGCTCGACGACGCTGCCGCCTGGCAGTGCGTGCAGGCGGGGATCCCGGCCGTCGCGGGCCTGCGCACGGGACTCGCCTGCGCGGCGGCGCTCCGCGTCGCGCCCGGCGATCCCGCCCGGCTGCTCGAGATCGAGCGGGCGGCGGAGGCTGCGCGGGACGCCGGCGCGGGTGCCGGGGCCGGCGCCGGCGCGGACGTGGACTGGCTCGCGGAGCACGAGTCCAAGGCGCTGCTGCGCACCGGGGGCGTCGACGTCGTCGCGGGCCGGCTCGTGCGGGACGAGGACGACGCGGTCCTCGCCTTCGCCGAGCTCGGAGGCCCGATTGGCCTGAAGCTGAGCGCGGCGAGGATCCAGCACAAGTCCGACTTCGGCGGGCTCGAGCTGTCGCTGCGCTCCGAGACGGAAGTCCGGGCCGCGTTCGGGCGACTGCGCGCGCTCGCCGGTGCAACGAATGCGGCGGTCCTCGCCGAGCGGATGGCAGGGCCCGGGGTCGAGCTGATCGTCGCCGTCCGCGCCGACGCGGTCGTGCCCGCGCTCGTGGTCGGGCTGGGCGGCGTGTGGACCGAGGTTCTGACCGACGTGGCGATCGTGCCGCTTCCGGCCAGCGCCGGCCGGATCGAGCAGGCGCTCCGATCGCTGCGCGGGGCCCCGCTGCTCACCGGCGGGCGGGGGGCGACGCCGCTCGACGTCGCCGCGGCGGCGCGCCTGGCGGAGCGCGCCGGCGAGATCCTGCTCGAGGAGTCGCTCGAGTTGCTCGAGCTCAACCCGGTGCTCGTCGGACCTCGCGGCGCGATCGCGCTCGACGCGACCGCGCGCCGCCGGGTCAGGACCGCAGTTCCGGCCGGCGCCGCCTGATGCACGACGTGATCGTCATCGGGGGCGGGTTCGCGGGCGTCACCGCGGCCCGGGAGGCGGCCCTGCGCGGCCGATCGGTGCTGCTGCTCGAGGCCCGCGACCGGCTCGGGGGCCGCACGTGGACCGCCGACTGGCACGGCTCGGCGATCGAGTACGGCGGCGCCTGGGTCCACTGGCACCAGCCGCACACGTGGTCGGAGATCACCCGGGCCGGCCTGCGCACCGAGGTCAGCGACGGCGCTCAGGTGGCCGCCTGGTACGTCGGCGAGGATCGCCGCTCGGGGTCGATCGAGCAGCGCGACGAGATCGCCCGGCGCGGCTGGGACCGGTTCGTCGACGGCGTGCGCGAGGCGCTGCCGATGCCACACGATCCGACCCGGGCACTCGGATCGCTCGCACGCTTCGATCGCCAGACGATCGCGGAGCGCCTGGGAGAGCTGAACCTGTCCGAAGAGGAGCGCGACGTGCTGACCGCCGAGCTCGAGTCGCTCGCGCACGCCCCGCTCGACCAGGCCGGAGCGGTCTCGGTGCTGCGCTGGCACGCGCTGTCCGGCTACAGCCTCGAGCTGACGCAGTTCACGGGCGGGCGGGTCACGCTCGTTGGGGGCACACGGGCGCTGCTCGGAGCGATCGCGGACGGCGCCGCGTTCGAGCGCCGCCTGGGGACCGCGGTGGCGGCGATCAGGCAGCGCTCCGGCCGGGTCGAGATCGAGGCGCGCGACGGCTCGGGATTCGCGGCGCGGGCAGCCGTCGTCGCCGTGCCGCTCAACGCGCTCGGCGCGATCGAGTTCGCCCCGGCGCTGGCCGAGCGACAAGCTTCGCGCGATCGCGCTCGGCCAGGCGTCGCGCGGGATCAAGATCTTCATCCACGCCCGCGGCGCGCCACTCGTTCAGAACTCGATCCGGCCCGGACACCCGTTCGGCTACCTCGACACCGAATCGCTCGACGGGAACGGCTCGCAGCTCATGATCGGCTTCGGGATCGACGCCGCGCACTGCGACGCCGGCGACCTGCCCGCGGTTCAGGGCCAACTCGACGCACATCCTGCCGGGCTATGAGGTAATCGACGCCACCGCCCACGACTGGCTCGCCGACGAGTTCTCCCGCGGCACGTGGGCCATCCACCGCCCGGGGTGGTACGAGCACCACCACGCCGCCATGCAACACCCCGAAGGCCGCGTGGTGCTGGCAGGCTCGGACATCGCCAACGGCTGGGCCGGGCTTCATCGACGGCGCGATCGAGTCGGGGCTGCGTGCGGGCGCACGGGCCGCCGCGCTGGCATGATGCCCTGCCTCGCAATACGAATATTGGAGGCCGGACATGGCAATCCTCGATGACAAGGTGGCGATCGTCACCGGCTCGGCCCGAGGAATCGGACGCGCGACCGCCGAGCTGCTCTCAGAGAACGGCGCGAAGGTCCTGATCAACGACCTCGACGGCGACGTCGCGCGAGCAGACCGCGGGCGAGATCGCCGGCGACACGATGGTGTTCGCCGGGGACTCTGACGAAGCCCGGCGTCCCCGACGAGCTCGTGCAGGCCGTGATCGACAACTGGGGCAAGGTCGACATCCTGATCAACAACGCCGGCTACACGCTCGACGCGCCGATCCACAAGATGAGCGACGACTGGTTCCAGAAGATGCTCGACATCCACACGATCGTGCCGTTCCGGATGTGCCGCGCGGTCGCGCCGCACATGCGAGAGCCCGCCAAGAAGGAGCGCGAGGAGGGCCGCGAGGTGTTCCGCAAGATCGTCAACGTCTCCTCGATCTCGGGCACGATGGGCAACGCCGGCCAGGCCAACTACGCCTCCGGCAAATCGGCCGTGATCGGCCTGACCAAGACCCTCGCCAAGGAGTGGGGCCAGTTCAAGATCAACGTCAACGCGGTCGCGTTCGGGTTCATCGAGACGCGCCTGACCGCGGCCAAGAACGAGGACAACCTCGTCGAGATCGCGCGGCGAGAAGGTCCAGCTCGGCATCCCCGAGCAGCTGCGGGCGATGGGTCCGGCGCTGATCCCGCTCGGCCGCGCCGGCACGCCCAGGGAGGCCGCCGGCGGCGTGTTCCTGCTGTGCACGCCGTGGGCGAACTACATCAACGGTCAGGTGCTGAGCATCACGGGCGGGCAGTTCGGCGGGATGACGAGCTAGGCGATTGATTTCATGCGGTCGCACGCGAAGCCCGGAGCGTCCCCCCCACCGGAAAGGAACGCGACCTCGCGGCAGCCATGCGATATACCCCGGGGCGGCGCGATGGACCCCGGCTCGTGCCGGGGCCCATCGCCGTCCTGAACCGGACCGAGCGGCTTAGTGCTTCTTGGCCGTTCTCGCCGCGAGTGCTTGCCCAAGCAGGAACGTGCGGACGGACCTTGCCCTGCCGCTCCTGAAGCGAGCTGTCCTGGCTTGCGCATTCTGGATCGCACCGGTCAGCCGGTTAAGCGAGACCTTCGCGTCCCGGGCCGCGCCGGGCGGTTTGCTCGCCGGCGGATAGAACAGTGACGCAGCGTTGGCTTGCAGGAAGTCGTAAGCCAGCTGCCCCGGCGGAACGTCGGGCCGCGGGGTCGTCTGTTGCCACGGCACCACGTTGCGGAACGCCTGCCACGCCGCGGTGGGTCCAGCGCCGAAGCTGCGATTCAGCCCCAGCGCGTTGCCCTGGATGTCGCGGATGTTCATCCACTTTGTGGCCGTCAGTAGGTCCTGGCCGAGCAGCCACATCAGGTCATCGACCATCAAGCGGGCTCGCGACACCTTGATTCGTCCCTCTGCCTGCAGGTCCTCGACGGTGGAGACGATCGAGTTGCCCTGCGCCGGCACCGGGTTCTGGAGCAGCTGGATTTCGGCCAGCAGATCGGCCAGGGTGTAATCGGCCGCCGCCGGCGCGGAGTTGCTGATCTGACTCGGCGGGAGGGTGGGATCGTTCGCTGCGATCACCGTGAAGAACGTGTTCTCGAACCGCAGCGGCACCATGTCGTCGTTCACGGCGATGTTCGCGAGCGCATTCGTCAGCGACTCGATCTCATTGTCGATCGGGTATGGATCCCAGTTCGCGTTGGACAGGATGTATCCGTGCTGGCAGCCCGCGCCGCCGACGCCTGGTCCCACGCACTGGTTGTTGTCAGGCCCACCCTTGACGTAGTACTGCAGGAACCATGGGGTATTCAGCTCGGGCGATGAGCTGGGCGTGTATCCCGGCGTGACCGCCGGGTTGTGGTCGGAGGAGTTCAGCTGAACCGCGAGGTCCTGCTTGAGCTGACTCCACGCCTCCCACGCCGAGCCGTCGCGCTGACTGAGCGCCCGCAAGCTCTCCGGGTCCTGGATGATCCTGAACGGCACCCCGGTGCTGGAAAGCTGGTCGAGGTTGAGCAGGTAACTGCCGCTCACCGCGTCCAGCGTGCGCGCCGCATCCGCATTCAGCCACGGGAAGGGCCGGCTGGCCTGTACCGGCAGGGCGATCGGGGTCACGCTCGAGTTCATGCCCTCGAGCTCCATCGCGTAGACCAAGTCCTGCCAGTTCAGCATACGCTGGGCGTCGTAGAGGAGCAGGGCCGCCTGCCCCATGGTGAACGCATTCGTGCTGGTGACCGCGGCGTCATCGGCGGCGAACGGCGCTCCCGGTGCCTCGAACTGCGCCGGCTGATCCTGCAGCGGCCTCAGGCCCGCCTGGGCCAGGGCCTGGGAAGCCGGCATCTTCACGCCGTGGAGATAAGCCTGGCCGACCCCGACCATCGTGGCCTCGACGTTGCCCATCTGCGGCAGGTCGCCCTCCCCCGGCGAACCACGCGACTCGACAACGGGGGTGACGTCGCGATTGAGCAGATCGATCAGCATCTGCGTCACCTGCGGCGTGGCGGCCTCGTAGGACATCGTGTTCACGCGCTCGGCCATCATCGCGCGCACGATCTCCTCGTCGTTCACCTCAGGCCCCAAGCCACCCCGCGCCCCATTCTGGAATGTCGCCAGCTGCCGTTGCAGCAGGAAGTCCCGGTTCGAGCACTGGACGCCTGTGGTCGGGCACGTCGGCGAGGTAGATGTCACATCGGTCGACAGCGGGTCACCGGTGAAGATCACGTTCTGGCGTCCCGCGCCCGTGCCCCGGTTGAAGAAGTAGATCGGGATCCCCTCGTTGGATCCTTCCAGGAGCAGGTAGTAGGCATTCAGCGACCGCTGGCGCGCGGCCTGCGACAAGTCAACCTTCGCGCCGTAACGTGCGATCGCCACAAGCTTCTCGACAGTCAGGTTCTGACCGTTGAGGACATACTTCTGGCTAGCGTCGGTCGGAGTGATCGGGTTATAGGCCGACGCGGCCGAGACCTGTACAACGAGCATCAACGCGCTCGCCGCAGTGATGGCGGCAAGCGTCGTTTGAACACGACGTAACACGGCCCTCTCTTTTCTCGAGTCGTGGATGAATTTGTGCAATACGCGTGCGCCCGCAACGAGCGCGACTTACAGACGAGTCACACCCGAGACCCGGACACATCTTCATTCCTGCGGCCATCAGGACGCGCCGATCCGCTGCGGCCGAGCGTCAGCACACCACACCCTAGTCCGGATAAACCAGAGCTGAACGCCTGGCAAATCCAGACGAGTTACTCATTCGCGGCGCGGCTCAGATCGCCGCTCGTGCACCCACGAACGCGTCGAAACTCCCCTCAGGCGGCAAAGAAACTCCCCACAATTTACGCGCCGGTCGCGGCCCCTTAACCACGACCGTAGTAGTCCACCTCCTTCCCCGGTCACCTCCGCGTGTACAAATTGATCCGGTGATCGGCATCCTATCTGCCCGCAGTAATATTTCAAGGGGGCTCGGAAGCACCCAGATGTTCGCGGAAAGACACATGCACAGGCAGGCCAGGGCGTCTCCGCGTTGGCGTACACCCACGTGGGTGATCGCGGGCCTGTGCGGGCTGACGTTTACTAGCGTGGCGCTCTCAGCGTGCGGCGGGTCGGCCGCACGGCCGGCCCCTACCCAGGGTCAGGTCAATCGCATCCTGACCGCGATGTCGGACATCGTGTACCAGTGCGAGTCGGTCGCGACGGGGTACGTCGCGAGCGCGGACGGGCCATCGCTGGTCCGAGACGTGGATGCACTGGTGAACGCCTACCGCCATGTGAGCGGCGACGCACAGTTCGCGATCCGGACGCCGAGTGGCCCGGGCGAACGCACCACGCTACGCAAACAGCTCACGCTGGCCGAAGGCAGCCTCGCCAACGCCAACTGCTCACCAGGACAGGCCCAGCGCATCGCTGCCGCGCTGGGCGGCTGACGCTGCGACGCCACCGCGGCGGCGAGCGTCACACGGCGATCGGCTCCCCATGCGGCACGAGCGCCTCCGCCACCAGTTCCGTGAGCTCGCGCAGTTGGATGCGGTCGGCGTTCCCCGACGTCTTGATCGCGTCCTCGTACATCGTCACGTCCTTGGGGCAAGAGACCACGAACAGCTCGACGTCGGAGAGGCCGACCGCCTCGCGGATGCGGTTCTCCGACGGGCGCTCCTGCCCAGGCGTGTCGGGGATCCAGATCCGACCGCCGCCGGCTCCGCAGCAGAAGCTGTTGTCCCGGTTGCGGGGCATCTCGACCAGCGTGCAGCCAAGCAGCTCGAGGATGCGCCGCGGGCCGTCGTACTCGCCGGCGAAGCGGCCCAGGTGGCACGGGTCGTGGTAGGTGACCCGATAGGACAGCCGACCACTCACGTTCAGCCGGCCCGACTCGATCAGCTCGAGCAGCAGCGTCGTGTGGTGCATGACCGGCCAGCGGCCGCCGAGCTCCGGGTACTCGTTGCGCAGTGTGTTCAGCGAGTGTGGATCGGAGGTGAGGATTCGCTGAAAGTCACAACCGGACAGGGTGGCGATGTTCTGCTCGGCCAGCTCCTCGAACAGCCCCTCCTCCCCCACGCGCCGCACGTCGTTGCCCGAGTTGCGCTCGCCGTCGAACAGGATCCCGAAGTCGACCCCGGCGTCGTGCAGCAGCCGAGCGAGCGCGCGGCTCACCTGCTGCGAGCGCGGGTCGAAGCTCGCATAATCGCCCACGAACCACAGCACGTCGACCGGTTCCTTGCGGGCGTCCTTGACCTCGAAGTCCAGCCCCTGCGTCCAGCGTCCACGGCGGCGGCGATTCTCGCCGAACGAGTTGCCCGACTTGTGGATGACCTGGAGCACCGACTGGAGGTTTGGATCGAGGTCGCCCTCCTCGACGAGGCGCCGCCGCAGCTGGTTGATGATCGGCGCCTGCTCGATGCCCACCGGGCAGATCTCCACGCAGGCGTTGCACTGCATGCACGACCACACCGTCTCGCTTCGCACCCCGTCGTGGCCCACCACGCTGGTCGTGAAGCCATCGCCATCGGCGCTTCCGGCCAGCAACCCGCCTAGGACCCCGCCGATCCCAGCGCCGGCCGCCGCCCGGTTTGCCTGCTCGCGCAATTCCAGGACGACGTCCCGAGGCGAGAGCGGACGGCCGGTGGCATTGGCCGGGCACGCCTCGTGGCACTTGCCGCACTTGGTGCAGGCGTCGAGCTGCAGGAGGTGCAACGGGCTGAAGTCCGTCAGCGCCCCGTATCCGGCCGGCAGCTCGGCCCGTTCCGGAGGGATCGGCCGCAGCCGCTTTCCCGCCAGCGGGTCCCGGAGCGACAGCGACACGAAACTCGTGAGCATATGCGCCGCTTTGGTGTACGGGATGCTGGCCACGAATGCGATCGCCAACAGCCCGTGGAACCACCACAGCCCGTGGCGCAGGCCGGCCAGCACGGAGTGATCGACGCCCGAGAGCGCCTGCGCCACGACCCAGCCGCCGAACTGGGTGACCCCGTACCCCGGGTCGTCCATGGCGATCCGCACGCCCTTCGAGGACGAAGCCCGGTGAGCGCGATGACCAGCAGGATCACCACGAAGGCCCAGTCCCCGACCTCGTACACATGCCGGTCGTACTGCCGGTCCCCGGGGCCGCGGTCCGGCCGGGCGTAGTTCAGCTTGCGCGGGCGGATCACCGCGCGACGCACCATCATCGCCAGCACGCCGGCGATCAGCACGGTCCCGAGGACGTTCAGCACCTCCTTGTAGACGAGGTAGAAGTTGCCGTGGAAGTAATTCCAGCCGAACACCGGTTCCGTGAAGTCGGTGTTGAAGCCGAGCACCACGGTCCCCGCGAACAGCACGATGAAGCCGTAGAAGATGGCGCGGTGAGCCCATCCAGCGAGGTGGTCGCGGCGCGTGATCGTTTTGTGCGAGAACAGCAGCCGGAGCCCGCTCCGGAGCCGGCCGGGTAGCTCCCGCCACGGCACCGGGGGCCAGGGTCCGCCCCGGCCCCGGCGCCACTTCGCGATCGGCCGGGCCACCCCGTACGCGAACACCAGCACGGACAGGACCGCCAGCACGTACCAGAGGACCTTCAGGGGCGTGGTGAAGTCCCAAAAGACCGGCCGCGACTTGGTTGCCGCCAGGAGGAACACGCCGTCAGTTGCGATCGCTACGGGGCACTACTCGAGCGCCTGCTCCAGCTCGTCTGCGACGTCGAACAGGTCGGCCACCGCTCCGTAGTGCGCTACGCCAAAGATCGGTGCCTCGGGGTCGCTGTTGACCGCGATGATCGTCTCCGCGGTCCTCATGCCGGCGAGGTGCTGGACGGCTCCGGAGATGCCGAGCGCGAGGTAGACCCGCGGCTTGACGGTCTTGCCGGACTGCCCGACCTGGCGAGCGCTCGGCATCCAACCCGCATCGACCAGCGGCCGCGAGACACTCAGGATCGCGCCAAACTTCTCTGCCAACTGCTCGAAGCGCGGGATGTTGTCCTTGTCCTCGATGCCGCGACCGATCGAGAGCAGGAACTCGGCCTTGGTGATGTCGACGTCACCGGCGCCGACCTCGACGAACTCGACGTGCTCGGTCCGAGCGAGACCCTCGAGGTCGATCGCCACCGCGCGGGCCGAAGCCGACCCGCCGCCGGGCGACGCGACCGGGAAGATCCCCGGCCGGACGGTCAACAGAGTGCAGGCCTTACCCGGGAACTCGACCTCGGCCTGCAGCTTGTCGCCGTAGGCGCCGCGGCGAGCGCGCAGCTCGTCAGCCCAGGAGATCGCCGTCACGTCGCTGGCGAAGCCGAGCCCGGCGCGTGCAGCGACCGCTGGGGCGAAGCCGAGCGAATCGATCGTGTGGCCCGCCAGCACCAGCGCGGGTTGCTCCGACTCGATCAGCGACTCGAGCGCGCGCTGCCAGATGTGCGCCTCGAAATGCTCAGTCGGCGCTGACACCGTCAGCACCTCATCGACGCCCTCGGCCGCGAGATCGCCGGCGAACCGCTCCGCGTCGGCACCGATCACGGCGACGGCCAGACGGCCACCGGCGGCCTGCTTTACCTCGCGGGCCACGCTCACCAACTCGAGCGACACGTCGCGCAACTCGCCGCGGCGCGTTTCGGCCAGCACCAGGATCCCGCTCATCCGGACATCCTTTCCCGGACGATCTCGACGATTCGAGCCGCGACAGCGGCCGGCGAGCCGTTCAGCATTTCGGCGCCCGCACCGCGCTCGGGCGGGGCCAGCGCCACGGTCCGCGAGCCGGCCGCCGCCTGCACGGCCGCGACATCGAGTCCGAGCTCGTCCAGGCCAACGACCTCGAGCGGCTTCTCCCGCGCCTGCTTGATCGCCCTCAGGGTGGCGTAGCGCGGCTCGTTGATCCCGGTTTGGATGGTCAGCAACGCCGGTGAGTGGATCCGCAGCACTTCGATCAGTCCACCCTCGAGCTCGCGGTGGACGGTGGCGGTGCCGCTGGCCGCGTCCCAGTCGAGCTGGGTCACGACCGCGACCCGCGGCAGGTCGAGATATCCCGCCAGTGCGGTTCCGGTCGCGCCGTTGACCGCGTCGGAGGACTGCACCCCGCATAGGACGAGATCCGGCGCCTCGCGCCCGACCGCCGCGGCCAGCGTACGCGCCACGGCCAGGACATCGGCGTCCTCGAGCTCCTCGTCCCACACACGCACGGCCCGGTCGGCTCCCTTGGCCAGGCAGCTCAGGAGCCCCTCCTCGGCCTCCTCATCGCCGACCGTGATCACGACTACCTCGTGACCGTCGCCGCCGGCGTCGTCGCGGAGCTGCAGCGCCGCCTCGATCGAGAACGTGTCCCACTCGTTGAGATCCCACTCGAGGTAGTCCGCGTCCACCCGGACCCCATCCTCGATCAGCTCGAACTCCTCATCTAGGGCGGCGACCTGCTTGACCGCGACGACGATCTTCATCGGCTCACCCGGCGCAAATTACGCCAGCGCGACATCGACCGTGTTCTTCAACTGCGCCACGTAGTCGTCGTTCGACGCGTCGCCCCACAGCCGCCGCTCACGGATGAACGGCAGCGGCATCTCGGGGTGCGGCGAGTCGATTTCACGGGCCAGGCGATGGCCGTCGAAGATCGAGTCCACGATCATCCGCGGCGCCGAGGCGTCGCCGACCACGTAGACCGACTCGATTCCCTCGCTCTCCCACCTGTCCTTGTTGGCCTTCAGCTCGCGGTACAGCTCGTCGTCGGAGATCCGCGCCGTGCAGAGCACGACCGTGTCGACCTCGAACTGCTCCTTATGCGCGGGGTTCCACACGTCGTACGCGTGGCATACGCCCGGCTCGATCTTCTCGAGCATCGTGTAGGTGTGGATGTCGACGCCGAGCCGGTCGAGGTCGCGGTGAAGCATCGGCGCCTCGAGCGTGTAGTGCATGTAGTCGGCGATCTCGCCCGCCTGGGTGACCAGGGTCACCTCGTGGCCTTCGCCGGCCAGCTTCTGGGCGATCGAGACGCCCATGAAGTAGGCCTCGTTCTCCAGCACGAGCACCCGCTTGCCGATCCGCTTCGCCTCGCCGACCACCTGGTCCGGTGTGAGCTGCCAGTCCAGCGACGTGTCCGCCCCGAGGATCGGCGTGTGCGTGGCGGCGTTCAGCCCGTCGGTCGCGAAATGGCAACCGGTGGCGACGACGACGATCTCGGCCCCGTAGTTGAGGACGTCCTCGGTGCTCAGGCGCGAACGAAGATGCACCTCGACGTTCCGCAGCTTGTCGAGCTGGATCTGGCGGTAGTTGACGATCCGCTTCCACTCGCCCAGGCCGCGAGCGGCTCCGCGGAACAGGTTCTCCTTGCCATCGGAGTGGCCGAGCTGGGAGATCCAGTTCACGCAGCCGCCGATCTCGCTGTCGGCTTCGACGAGGTGCACAGCAGCCATCTGACGCTTGCCGAGGACCATCGCGCATTCCATCCCGGCCGGGCCGGCGCCGACGACCAGCACGCTCTTCTCGCGGTTAGCCGCGGGATGGAAATTCTCGGGGTGCCAGCCGCGGCGGTACTCCTCGCCGGCGGTGGCGTTCTGCGTACAGACCATCGGCGGTCCGCCGATCTCCCAGCGGGAGATGCACTGGTTGCAGCCGATGCACTCGCGGATGTCGTCCAGCCGCCCCTCCTCGATCTTCTTGGGCAGGAACGGGTCCGAGATCGACGGCCGCGCGGCGCCGATGATGTCGAACTGGCCCGACTTGATGATCGCGACCATCGTGTCCGGGTTCGTGATGCGGCCGACCCCGACCACCGGCTTGTTCGTGTGGTTGCCGGCCTTGACCTGGCCGGTATAGGGCTTCTCGTGGTTCTCCTCGAAGAACCGCGACGGGCCGGCGTTCTGGCCCCACTCGGCGATGTCGCCGACGGTCAGGTCCCACAGGTCCACGAGGTCGTCGCAGTACTCGACGAACCGGGCGCCGTCCTCGCCCACCTGGATCGAGATCGGACCGAGCAGGTGGTCGACCGCGAAGCGCGACGCGATGGCGCAGTCGTCCCCGACCGCCTCTCGGACCTTCTCCAGCGACTCGCGCCAGAAGCGCGCGCGGTTCTCGAACGACCCGCCGTACTTATCAGTGCGGCGGTTGTAGAACGGCGAGAGGAACTGGAACGGAAGGTAGGCGTGCGCGCCGTACACGTAGACGATGTCGAAGCCGGCTTCCCGAGCGCGAATCGCCGCGTCCACGTACATCTGCTGGACGGTGTTGATGTCGTCCTGGTCCATGTAGCGGGGGAAGATGTTCAGCTCGAAGTCCGAGGCGATCTGGGAGGGACCCCGCGGGGTGGCGCGGGATTCCATGCACGGCGCGTGCGGGCCGCCGTACCACAGCTCGATACCCGCCAGCGCGCCGAACTGGTGCAGCCGATCGGTCATCGCCGCCAGGTTGCGAACGTCGCCCTCGTCCCAGATGCGAGCGGAGACGCGGGAGGTGTCGTCGGACTCGGGATGGATCGAGCAGTACTCCGTGCAGCACGCTCCCCATCCGCCCTCGGCCTTCATCCCCCGGTGATAGGCCTGCATGCCGGGCTTTTCCGAGCCGGCGCCGATGCAGTGGGGCACCTGGTAGAAGCGGTTCTTGAGCGTCTTCGGCCCAATCTGGATCGGCTCGAAGAGGATGTCGTACTTCGGGTCCCGGGCCACAGAGCTCTCCTTCCCTCGTTTCAGCGATGGACAAATACGTCCAGAGCGATTTCTAACGGGTTTGCGATCGGGTGTCCACCACGCCGAGCCCGCCAAGGCCTCGACCCTCGGCTGGTTGACTCATGGCCCACCGCCCGCTAGAAGCGTGATTCATGCACACCGCGCGCGAGCTGTCCAGCCCGGCGTTCTCGATCCGGGTGGAGGGCCGGGCGGGGGTCCTCGACGACGTCTTCCCTGACTTCGCGGAATGGGATCGGCTCGGAGTGGTCGTGCGCCACCCGTGCGGGGCGATCGGGGCCAGCACGCTGATCCTCGCCGCGGTGACGGCGTTCTACGACGCCCAACGCGCCAAGGGTGAAGACTTCTTCATCTACCCCGACTACTTCCTGTTCCACGTCGGCGAGCGCCTCGGCGACCACGGCATGCTCGACGTGTGGCCGGCGCACAAGGAGGTCGTCGTCGGGGACGAGCCGGAGGAGCTGCTCCGGGCGATGAACGACCGCGGAGTCACCCGCCTGCTGGTCGAGGATCGCGCTCCCGGAGAGCCGCGACTGGAACGCGAGTCATTGGCGAGCGTCCGCAATCGTGTCGCCACCGCGGTGGCGTACTCGCCGACCGGGCAACTTGCCGATGCCGACGTGCTCGTGGCCGGCAACGACGTGACCGAGTCGTACGTGGCGGCGGTCCTGGAGCAGTCCTCGCTCATCACCCCCAGGGCGAGGGATGAGATCGCGCTCGCCCGGCGCGCGCTGAACGAGGGGGGCGTGCCGGTCGAGCGCTACCGCCGCCTCTCGCTGGACGACGCTCTGGCCAGGCTCTGAGATGCTGCCGCCGGCGGCCCGAGGTCAGCCATCCGGAGCGATCCAGACGAGGCAGTTCGCGCCCCGGCGAACCTTCCGAGCGGCGGCCCAGAAGCGGACTCGATTCGTCCGCCGCACGTCGGGCCCGAACACGAGCAGGCCCGCGTCACGCTCCGACGCGAGCTCGAGCAGCGCCCTAACCGGGTGCTGGGTCGAGATGCGCAGGAGCTCGGTCTTGATACCGAGCGCGGCGGCGCGGTGGGCGGTCGCGCGTACCGCGTCGAGATCCTCCTCGTGAGGCAGCGTGGCGTACTCGGGCGCCAGGATCAGCGTCATCGGGTACGCGGGCAGCATGATCATATTGGCGACGATGAGCGCGACGCCCGCCTCGAGCGCGCTCTCTAAAGCGACGCGCTCGGCGGTGGGATCGACGCGCACCGCCAACGTCCCGAGTACCACCGGACGAGCGCGGGCTCGGTCCCACGCCGGTGGCGTGGTGCTGTCCCGACGGCGATCGAGTATCTCCGGCATCGCCCCGGCGCGATTCTACGCCCGGCCGCTCCCGCCGCGGCGAGAGCAACGCGATCGCGGCTCACAGATTGACCACGGTTGTACAAACTGGTATTTCGTCGCGCCGCGATGCGCCCTCCGGCCGGCGATGAGACTCTGCGATTCGGGCACGGTTCCGAGCGCATGTTGACCGGGCACGTCGCCCCTGGTAGAAATTCGGCAGCTTTGCATCAATTTGCTCAGTGAGGAGAGGATCGGGCTATGGCTACAGCCGTCGTTGAGGAACGCCAGCTTCTGAAGACTCTGCGTTGGTGGGACGGGTTTACCATCGCCCTCTGTCAGCCCGGCTTCCTGCTTGGCTCGTTGTTGTTCGCGTATGGGTCTTTGGGGGTGGCCGGCGCGACGCTGCTCTGGGGGATCTCGGCCTTCGTCTCGCTCCTGAACGTGTGGGTCTATTCGGAGCTCGCGATGATGTTCCCGGGCCGGTCGGGTGGGATCTCGTTGTACGCGAACGAAGCGTGGCGCAAGTACTCGACGCTGGTCGGCCCGATCGCGACGTTTGGGTATTGGATCGGCTGGTCGGTGGTGTTGGCGATCTTCGGCAACCTCATCGGGGGGCTGATCCAGGCGCAGTGGTTCTCGAGCTCGACGTGGACGGTGTATGACGGGGTCGTCCACCTGCAGCTGTTCAACTTCATCGGCATCGCCGCCATCGTGGTTGTATGGCTCTTCAACATCTTCGGGGTGCGGCCGTTCGCGTGGTTCACCTACGTGACCGGGGCGCTGATGCTGATCCCGGTGACGTTCTTCATCTTCGGGCCGTTGGTGAGCGGCAACTGGCACGCCCACAACGTCCACTTTGCGTTCGTTGACCACCAGTGGGGCGGCGTCAAGCTCGCGCTGGTGTATCTGTTCATCATGTACTGGTCGTCCAACGGAGTCGAGGTCGGCGCGACCTTCACGCCCGAGTACAAGTCCAAAAAGGACTCGACGATTGCGCTGCGCAGCGCCGGCGCCTTCTCGTTGCTCGTCTACATCCTGCTGCCGCTCGGCCTCGGCGGCTACACCGGCATACCGTCGAGCGACGCGATTCTCTCGAACTCGACCTACGTGACGACGATGAACGCGATCGTCGGCACGGGCGTGGCCGACTTCTTCCTCATCTGTCTGATCCTCTCGTTCATGCTGTCGATGGCGACCTCGACGGCCGACGCCGGGCGGGCGCTCTACGGGATCTCGAAGGCCGGCCTGACGATCAAGTGGCTGGGGCACATCAACCGCTTCCACGTCCCCGGCAACGCGATGACGGTCGACCTGGTCGTCAACACCTGCCTGATCCTGTTCATCTCCAGCAACCTCGCGATCCTGTACATGAGCAACATCGGCTACGTACTGGCCAACGTGTTCGCGCTCAGCGCCTTCCTGTTGCTGCGCAGGGATCGGCCGAACTGGCCGCGGCCCCTGAAAGTCAGCCCTGTGTGGGTGGGAATTGCGGTCCTCCTGCTGCTCTACGCCATCGTGATCCTGGTCGTCGGCGCGGGCGCGCCGAAGCTCAACGGCTACGGCACCTGGACCGACTTCTTCATCGGCGTCGGGATCCTGGCTGCATCCGTGCTGCTGTTCTTCTACCGGCGCATCGTCGAGGACAAGGAGAGCATCCACTGGAAGGAGGAGACGCCGACCATGCCCGAAGGGGCAGACCGCGCGGCCCTCGAGGAGGTCGGCTGGACGCCCGAAGGCGCCCACGACGCAGTCCCGGTCGGCAGCTAGCGCGGCCCCGTTCGGAGGAGAGAAATGGACTACCAGAAGATAGTTCTCGGCTACGACGAATCCGAGGCGGCCAAGCTCGCGCTCGAGCGGGCGGCGACGATCGCCAAGGCGTTCGGTTCGCAGCTGGTCGTCACGAGCGTGGCGCCGGTCGTGCGCAGCGTCGGGCGCTCGGCGGGCCCGATCGACTCGACCGACCCCCCGGCGGCCCACATCGAGGAGCTGGGGCACGCGAAGAGCTACCTCGAGGGCGAGGGTCTGCAGGCGGAGCTCATTCCAGCCCTCGGGGACCCGGCAGACACGATCGCGGAGGTCGCAAAGGAGCACGATGCCGACCTGATCGTCGTGGGCACGCACGAGCCGAGCGTGATCGGGCGGCTATTCGGTCAGAGCGTGACCGAGGCAGTGGTGCACAAGGTCCACTGCGACGTGTTGATCGTGCACCCGGGCCACCACTGACGCCGCCCGCCCGCCCGCGCGCGCGGCGGCTAATCCGACTTGATCTCCCAGGTCGGGAGGTTCTTGCTGAGCGCGCGGCGGTAGCGCGAGCGATAGAACGGGCGCACGAACACGCCCCACGAGGCGAGCAGGAACGGCACCGCGATGATCGCGCCGTACGTCCTGCCCGTGAACACGAACGCGACGACCCCGGCGAGCAGCAGGAACCCCGCGATCAGCGGGAACATCCGGTAGCGCAACTGCACGCGACGGATCCCGGCGTACTCCTCGAGCGGGATCTTGCTCGTGTCGAACTTGCGACCGCACCCCTCACACCGCCACCGCTCGCCGTAGCGCAGCTGCCGCTGCTCGCCGCATTCGCACGTGACGGTGATCAGCGGCCCCTTCCGGACCGCTCGGGGAGCTTGGCTTCCGTGGCGGCCATCGCGATTAGTTTACGCGGAAGCGCGGTAGGCTTTCGGCATGCCCACGTCTCCTAGCGGCCAGGCTTCCGGGGGAGTCGATGTGCTTGGCCTGGCCTATCTCGCGATCGTCCTCGCGGTGATCTTCGCGCCGGTGCTGTTTGCGCGCCGGGCCAAGCCTCTCGACTCCGACCCTGGATCGGACGATGGCGGCGGGACAGCCGCCCGCGCCGCCGCCGGATCGACCAAGCTCCCCACTGGGGGGGCTCCCGCTGCCCGACGCCGATCAGTCGCGAACGCGGCTGCGAGACCACGTTCGCCCGGTCGATCGGTCATCCGTGCGGTCGCGAGAACCGGCGCACCCGCCCGATCGCCCGCCTGCGCGGACCGCACCGGTCCCCTAGATCACGGTTCGGCCACCGTCGACCAACAGGTTGTGGCCGGCGACCATGTCGGACGCCGGCGAAGCGAGGAACAGCACCGCGCCGACGATCTCGTCCGGCTGCCCGACGCGACCGGCCGGAATCGCATCCATGATCCACTCCCTGTACTCGGGCTGGTCGAGGAACGGAGCGATCATCGGCGTGGCGAAGTCGCAGGGGGCGACCGCATTGACGTTCACGCCGTGGCGGATCCACTCCGCGCCCAGCGTTCGTGTCAGCTGCACGATCGCGCCCTTGCTGACGTTGTAGGCCAGCTGCTCGGGCACGCCCAGGAAGCCGTCCGTCGACGAGAAGTTGACGACCTTCCCGCGGCCGCGCTCGATCATCGCCCGCCCGAACCGCTGGCACAGCACGAACGTGCTGGTCACGTTCGTGCGCAGGAGCGCGTCCCACTGCTCGAGCGTCACGTCGACCGCGTCCCCCCGGTCGAACACCCCCGCCGCGTTCACGAGGATGTCGACCGGATCGTGGCGCTCGAGCACGCGATCCGCGAACGCGGCGAGATCGGCTGCGTCGCTCAGGTCGGCCAACTCCAGCTGGGCGGTCCCGCCGGCGGCCTCGATCTCCTCGACCACGCGCTGCCCGCGCTCACCGTCGCGCCCCGACACGACGACCTTCGCCCCGGCGCGCGCCAGCCCGACGGCGCACGCCGCGCCCAGCCCGCTGGTCGCGCCGGTCACGACGGCGGTGGCGCCGCCCAGCCCGAACAGCTCGTCCAGGTAGCTCACGCGAAGGCGGGGATCATGCGCTCGGCCACCATCCGCAGCTGCGTCGTGATCGGCGGAACGCCCTCGATCGTCCGTCCGGAGAAGAACTGCACGAGCGGCGCGTCGGCCAGGGCCAGGATGACGTGGTTGATCCCGGCCGGAATGATGTCGCGGCGGATCTGCTCGGCGCACTCCTCCGGGGTGCCCGCCACCGACAGCTTCTCGGCCATCTCCGGGCTGAACATCTCGATCGCCTTGGCGACGTCGCCGGCGGCGAAGGCGTCGAAGATCGGCTGCAGCTCCGCCTGGTCGATGCCGTGTCGGGCGAGCTGCTCCGCGGGCATCGACGGGATGTAGAACGCGACGAGGATTCGCGCGGCCGCTTTCGCCGCCGCCGAGTCGTCCGAGACCACCGACACGATCCAGGCGCCGAGGTCGAGCGATTGCCAGTCGCGCCCCGCGCGCTCGGCGCCGATCTTGACGTGGTCGATCACGTAGTCGTACGCCTCGCGCGAGTAGGACAGCGCGTGATGCAGGCCGTCCGCGATCTCGCCCGCGACCTCGAACGAGCGCGGTCCCTTCATGCCGCCCATCTTGAGCGGAACCCGCTCCTGGACCGGGCGCGCCGCGGTGAACATCCCCGTGTACTTGAAGAAGTCCCCCTCGTAGTCGATCTTGCCGTCGTCGAGGAACGTGCGCATGACATGCATCGCCTCGCGCAGGCGCGACAGGGGCCGTTGCTTGGCCCAGTCGAGGTGGTACTGCTCCAGCATCACGAAGTTCCCGGTCGAGACGACCGCCTCGGCCCGGCCACCCGACAGCTCGTCGAGCGTCGCCAGCTGTTGGCAGATCAGCGTCGGCTCGCGCAGGAACACATGCGTCACGTTGGGGCCGAAACGGATGTTGTGCGTCTTGTCGGCCGCCGCCGAGAACAGGCACCAAAGATCCTTGTGCCACGTCTCGTCGACCGAGTAGCACGCGTAGTAGCCGAGCTCGTCGGCCACCTTGATCATCTCGATCGAGTCGCTCAGCGGATAGTCGGGCAGCATGCAGTAGGAGAACCGCACTTTCCCGCCGGTAGCAACTGACATAACCTCTCCTCTCTCTGGGGCCGGCTATCGCGCCCCGAGCCTCAACCCTCTCGCTCGATCTCCTCGAGCAGCTCCTCGCCCGAGAGGACCGAGTCCGCGAAGTGATTGTGCATCCAGGCCAAGTGCTCCCACCGGCTGTCGACGATCCGCTCGAAGTCCCAGTTGGGGATGTCCTGTTGCTTGACGTTCTCCTGCATCAACGCAGGATCGACCTCGTAGACATGCTCGAACCGGCTGACCACGACGTCGGTCACCCGCTCCGCTTGTGGCGGCCGCTGAGCTGACAACCTGAAGCCAAGCATCCTCACTCCTCCTCGTAGGCCTGGTCGAGCAGGTACTTGCCGGGATTCATGATGTTGTTCGGATCAAGCGCGCGCTTGATCGTCTTCATGACCTCGAAGCCGCCGCCGAGCTCGAGCGGAACGAGATCGACCTCGCCCTCCCGGCACGACCCGTGACACGCCGAGATCGAGCCGCCGTGCTCGATCGACACGCGCGCCAGCTCGCGCTTGGCATCCACCCACGCGGCCCAGGTCTCGTCGTCCCACTTCATCTCCCAGATCCCGATGTCGATCTCGGCCAGGTAATCGCCCCACGGCTTGTAGGCGCCGTTGGTGTAGGCGAACATCCCCCAGTCGTCGAACACGTCGAACCGGTCGCATAGGTCGCTCGCGATCGCGTGCCACTTCCGGCGGACCTCCGGAAGCTCGGGGTAGGGAATGGCGGCGTCCTCGCAGTGCCAGCTCATCAGCGCGACCTGCCCATCGCGCGTCCGTCCGTGCTGCGGGGTGGCGTACCGATCGTGTCGCGACGCCCAGTCGCCCTGGGAGATCTCGTCGCCCGTATAAGCGCCGCCCGACGCCTTTCCGATCCGCAGCAGGCGCTTCGCCCCCGCCCTCACCTCGTCCGCGTTGCCGTACGACGCGCACGCCACCACCGACCTGACGGACTCGGGTTGCGGGATATACGCCTCGTCGTCCCGGCGCAGGTATTTGATCTTGTCTTCGTCGAACAGCACGACGCCGGCCAGCGTCGCCACGCCGGAGCGCGCGAGCTCGCCGGTGGCCCGCCAGGCGTCCATGTAGTTCTCGTAGGTGAAGAAGGCCGAGAACTCGGCCTCGGGTCGCGGCACCAGCTCGAGGGTGGCTTCGGTGACGATCCCGAGCGTCCCCTGGTGACCCATGAACAGGTGCTTGAGCTGATAGCCACTCGAGGAATGACGGACCTTGGGGCCGCCCCCGTCGCCCACCCGGATGATCTCGCCGGTCGGCAGGACGATCTCGAACGAGATCACCAGATCGCGCGTGTGTCCGTACCGTGCGCCGATCAGCGACCAGCCGTTGGTGCCGATCCGCCCGCCCACGAGCGAGCACGGGTACGAGGCGGGATTGTCCGGATAGATGTAGCCGCGCTTGCGAAGCTCCTCGTTGAGCTTGAGCATGTTGATCCCGGGGCCGACGGTCACCGTGCGGTTGGCGTCGTCGATCTCGAGGATCTTGTTCATGAGCTTGACGTCGACCAGGATCCCGTGACGGAGCGGGACGGCGCCGTCGGTCAAGCCGGTCCCGCCGGCTCTGGGGACGACGGGGATCCGGTGGCGGTTGGCCAGCTTGACCACCTCCGAGATCTGCTCCGCGGAGGTGGGAAGCACGACCGCGGAGGGGATGTGGTCCTCCCACCGGTGAGCCGGGAATGGGGCGGGCACGCGGGCGCGGTTGAACACCGCCGAACGCTCCGCGAACACGTGATCGGGTCCGCAGATCGCGGTCAGCTCGTCGATGACACCTTCGAGAAGCTGCGATCGCCATGTCACACCTCGAATCCGGCCGCCTCGGCCGTGAGCTCGAAGATGTCGAACACCTCCATGCCCTGCGCCTCTCCCTGCTCGGTCAACGGTCGCTCCGACCAGGGGCACGCGGAGACGAGCACGTCGACGCCTTCGAGCTCCTTTGCCTTCGCGATCCGCCGCCGGCTGATCTCGGCCGTCAGCTCCGGCTTCTCGACCGCCAGGTTCGAGCCCGCCCCGGAGCAGTAGGACCATTGGGTGACGTGGTCGACGTCGACGAACGTCAGGCCGGGAATCGCGCGGAGGATCTCGCGGGGGGACTGCCACACCCCCATCCGCTTGTTCAACCGGCACGGGTCGTGGTAGGTGACGGTCCGCTGCACCGGCGTGGTCAGCTCGAGCTTTCCGTCGCGGATCAGCTCGGCGATCAGGTCGACGGCGAGCACGATCTCGAACTCGTCGAAGTTCGAGTCGAGCGCCGGATAGTGCTCGACGATCGTGATGTAGTCGTGCGGGTCCAGGCAGATGATCCGCTTCGTCCCGGTCTTGCGCCAGTCGATCATGTTGTGCTCGGCCATCTTGTGGGCGATGTCCACGTAACCGGTCTCCCACATCGGCCCGCCGCAGCACCACTGCTGATCCATGAGGCCGAACTCGACGCCGCCGGCGCGCAGCAACAGCGCCACCGCGCGCGGTACCGACGGGCGGTAGAACGCCGCTTCGCAGTCGGCGAACAGAATGGCCTCGCCGCCGGTCGGGATGTCGAGGCCGGCCGCCCACGCCCGCACCTTGCTGCCCGAGGTCTCGCGGGTCCATCCGAGCACCGGCTCGTTACCCCAACGGTCGGTGAGCTCGGCCCATCGCTTCCAGTTCTTCTGGTGGATGCCGCGCTTCACCGCGAGCGCGCGGACCGCCTTGACCACGTCGATCGTCCGCTGGCGGAAGCGATAGAAGTCACCGGTCATCAGCGTGTTGGGGCAGCGCAGCTCGCACGCCCCGCACATCGTGCAGTGGACGTAGTCCTCGGCCACGTCCTCAACCGACAGATGGCCCTTCTCCATCGCGACGACGTCGGCGTGGAACGCGGTCGGGCTGTGGCGCTCGTCCCGGGTGACCTGCATGACCGGGCAGACCTCGCGGCAGAACTTGTGGCCCGAGCTGAAGCAGTTGTACGCGACGTCGCGCCACTCCTCGAAGAACTCCTTGGGCAGGCCGTTCGCGTGACCGTTGGTCTGCTCCTGCGCGGTCAGCTCCTCGCCTGGGGATCTCTCCGTCATCGATCTCCTCTCCTTGTGGTCTGGGCCCGCTGAGGAGTCCATCCTACGGCGTGGCGGCCGTCGCGACAGGACAGTCCGCAACGCCTCCTTTGTACAGACTTGTCCACGGTCACGCCAGTGCTTTGGTGGCGAGCATCTCGTTGGCGGCACGAGCCGCGCGGTGCCCGCTCTCGACGGCGCCGTCGATCCATCCGGCCCAGCCAGATGCCAGGTCGGAGCCGGCAAAGGCCAGCCGTCCCTCGGGCCGCTGGAGGCCCGACGCGTGGCGCATGACCTGTCCGGGTCGGTACGCCATCCAGGTTCCTTGTGAGAATTCGTCCGCGTTCCAGTCGTGCGCGTCGGTGGCGACCACCTCGGCCTCGGGCAGGAACTCGTGCACGGCGTCGGCGACCGCGCCGGCGTCGGTCACGTCGAGTTCTTCCGGGGAGGTGCCGAAGCCGACGAGCAGGTCGCCCTCGGGGACGCTGTACTCGGTGGCCAGCCACTTGATCTTGGTGTCCCAGCCGACTCCGTAGAAGCTCCCCTCCACGCCCCGGACGAGCGCCCAGATCTTGGTGGCGTGACCGGCCATCCGCTCCTGAGCCATCGCCGCCTTCGCACCATTCAGGGCCGGCTCGATCCGAAGGTCGTGCCAGGTGTTGATCGGCGTCGCCACGACACCGGCGCGCGCGGTGAAGCGCTCGCCGTCACGGGTGCTCACGGCGATGCCGTCGTCCTGCATCTCGATTGTCGCCACCGGCGAGCCCAGCCTGATGTCTGCCGCCGAGTCCTCGGCCAGCGCGCGGATCAGGCTGGCCGTGCCGTCGGCCAGCTTCTCGCTGACCGCCACATACCACGCGATCGCGCTGTTCTCGAAGCCCGCCACCCACGAGAGGATGTGCAGCCCGGAGACCTCCGAGCAGTGGGCGCCGAAGAAGAACCCGGCCCAGGCCATCAGGAACTCTCGCGTCTTGGGCGGGACGTCGAGCCCGCGAAGCCACGAGTCGAACGGCACATCGAGGTCCTCGAGGCCGCGCTGGTCGAGCGGCGTCTCGCCGAACCGGATCCGCGCAGCCGCGTTGTCGATCGCCCGGATCGCGGCTTCGAAACCGAGCCACTCCTCGATCGGGATCGGGTTTGGACTCGTGCTGAGCTCGCCGCCGAGCGACCAGGCGAAGCTGGACGGCGCCGGGCTCTCGATCAGGCTGAGCGAGTACCGCTCCAGCTCGGCGCCGATGTTGTGCTGCCAGCGCGGCGCCACCCAGGTGCCGCCGAACTCGATGGGCTTGTCCAGATCGCCGAACGGCCGGTACCAGGTCCGTCCGCCCAAGCGGTCGCGTGCCTCGAGCACGAGCACGGAATGCCCGGCGTCGTGCAGGTCTCGCGCGGCGGTCAGCCCGCCGAACCCGCCTCCGATGACTATCGCCTCGTAGTCCACGGCTTCACCTCTCGATTTGAATGTTCTGCACCTGCTCGCGCAGCACGTACTTCTGGACCTTGCCCGTCGCCGTGCGCGGCAGCTCGTCGCGCACGATCACCTCGCTCGGCGCCTTGAAATGGGCCAGGCGAGCGCGAACGTGCTCGATGATCTCCGCCTCGCCGACATCGCTTCCGGGGACCAACCGCACGAATGCGACCGGCCGCTCTCCGAAGCGCGCGTCGCGCCGCGCCACCACCGCCACCTCGAGCACGGCCGGGTGGCTGGCGATCGCCTGCTCGACCTCGACCGACGCGATGTTCTCGCCTCCCGAGATGATCACGTCCTTGAGGCGATCGCGCAGCTCGACGTAACCGTCGGGATGCATCACGCCGAGATCGCCCGTGCGAAACCAGCCGTCGGGCGCGGCGGCGGCGGTCGCGTCGGGGTCGCGGTAGTAGCCGAGCATCACGTCGTTGCCGCGCAGCGCGATCTCCCCGAGCGTCTCGCCATCGGCGGGAACGTCGCCGCCGTCGTCCGCGACGACGCGAGCGGTCTGGGCGATGACGTTGCCGACTCCTTGGCGCGCCTTCAGCCGGGCGCGACGTTCGGGCCCCAGCTCGTCCCATTCGGGCTTCCAGTCGCAGATGACGACCGGCCCGAACGTCTCGGTCAGCCCGTACAGGTGCGTGATCTCGATGCCGAGGCTCGGCGAACCGCTCGAGCAGCGCCGGCGAGGGCGGCGCGCCGCCGGTGGCGATCCGCAGCGGCCGGCGCGGACGATGCGCCGCGGGATGGCTCGCCATGTCGATCAGAACCGTCGGCGCGGCGTTCAGATGCGTCACGCCCGCCTCGTCGATCAAACGCCAGATCACCTCAGGGTCCGGACGTCGCAGGCACACGTGACGCGCGCCGGCCGCGGTCACCGCCCACGTGAAGCACCAGCCGTTGCAGTGGAACATCGGCAGCGTCCACAGGAACACGCTCGCGGGGTCGCAGCCGCGCGTGGAACGCCATCGCGAGCGCCTGCAGGTAGGCGCCGCGGTGGTGGTACATGACTCCCTTGGGGCGTCCCGTCGTCCCGCTCGTGTAGTTGATCGCGAGCAGCCCGCGTTCGTCTTCGACGGCGCCCCATGCCTCCGGGGAGGACTCGAGCAGACGCTCGTACTCGCTCTCGGTGATCAGCGTCGCGTTCCCGGCCGACGCCGCGAGCGCCTCGCGGGCGAGCGCGCTCAGCGCGTCGTCGCAGATCAGCACGCCGGCCCCGCTGTGATCGAGGATGTACCCGAGCTCGCCGGCCGATAGCCGCAGGTTCAGCGCCACCAGCACGGCCCGCGCGAGCGGCACGCCGTAATGCGCCTCGAGCATCACGTGCGAGTTGGGAGCGAGCACCGCGACGCGCCCGCCGGCCGGCACTCCGAGTCGCTCGAGCGCGCCCGCGAGCCGAGCGGCGCGATCCGCGAAGCTCGCCGTAGGTCAGCTCGAGGCCTCCGTCGACGACCGCCACGCGCTCGTCGTGCACGATCGCCGATCTCGCCAGGAACGAGGTCGGCGTCAGCGGCTCGAACGAGAGTTGCTCGGTCACGGTCCTCCCAGATAGGAGTCCAGCGCGAAGTGCCGGTAGCGGATCCTCGGCAGCTCCGCGACGGTGACGAACCCGGGCGCCGCCCGGATCACGTCGGGAATGCGGTTGACGACCTGGGTGCACGTGGCCACTCGCGTCGGCACGCGATCGTTGCGCAGATGCAGCTCCTCGGGCTCGCCCCGCACGATCCACTCGTTGACGTCCGACTGGCCGGGACCGTACACGCAGCCGGTCTGCTCGAAGGTGAACGTCGGGCCCTCGCGCGTGGTGAGCGTCCCCGTGTCGATCACGCCGAGCAGTTGCCCGGGGGCGATGGCACGGCCGAGACTCCGCGAGGGCGTCTCGACCTCCGCGAGCACCGGTCGCACCGACGTCTCCACCCGCTCGGCCGTCAGTCCCGTGTCGGCCACGATCGCGTCGAGCGTGTTCCGGACGACGAACGGCGGCCACCCGTCCCGCGCGACGTGCGACTCGAACTCTTCGAGCGTCGCGCCCGCCCACACGTGCTGGGCCACCTCCGGCCCGTAGTCGTCGACGTTCCAGCTGGTGCGGCCGTGCACGGAGTCGACCCGGTGCGCGGCGCCCATCAGCGCACAGGGCAGCGTCATCCAGTACAGGTCCTGCGCTCCTGACCCCAGGATCGTCACCTCGTGGCGTTTGGCCAACTCGTCGAGTGCTCGCGCCAGCGACGGCGCCGTGGACCACGGGAAGAAGCTCTCCTCCTCGATCGTCACGACGTTCGCGCCGTGCTCGAGGCACGTGCGGAAATGGTCGTACATCGTCTCCAGGTAGCTCGACACCGCGACGACCGCGACGTCGGCCTCGGCGCGGCCGAATACCGCGTCCGCGTCGTCCTCGACCGTCACGCCGAGCGTCGTGCCGAGCCCGGCCACGTCGCCCAGGTCGCGACCGACCTTCGACGGGCTGCGCCCGACGGCGCCGACGAGCTCCGCGCCCTTGTCGACGAGCAGCCGGGTCATGATCGCCCCCATCGCCCCGACCCCGTAGACGACGACGCGGACGGGCCTCACGCCGGGGCTGCTTCCCGGGCCGGCTCGCGCTCCTCGATCGCGGGACGCTCGTACGGGAACCACCACTCCGGCGAGGGCGCCTGGGCGAAGTCCATGTGCACGTGCTTGGCCTGCGTGAACGCGCTGATGCCCTCGACGCCGAGTTCGCGACCCAGCCCGCTGAACTTCATCCCGCCGAACGGAGCCGCGTCGTTGTCCTTGAGCGGGTCGTTGATCCACACCGTGCCCGCCTGCAACTCGGTCGCGGCGCGCATCGCGGTCTCGAGGTTCGACGTGTAGATGTTGGCTCCGAGACCGAAGTTCGAGTCGTTGGCGAGCTCGATCGCGTGGTCGAGGTCGCGCACGCGCGTGACCGTAGCGAGCGGTCCGAAGATTTCGGACTCGAACCGCTGGCGCTCGGGATCGGTCACCTCGATGAGAGTCGGCTCGTAGAAGTACCCCTTGGACAGGTCGGGCGGCGCCTGGCCGCCGCGTACCACGCGCGCCCCGCGCGCGGAGATGTTCTCGATCACGTTCGCGACCTGCTCGCGCGCCTGGCGCGAGATCAACGCGCCGACATCCACCTCGCCGAACGGGTCGCCGACGCGCAGCGTTCCCATCACCTCTGCCGCTCGCTCCATGAACTCGTCGTAGGCGGAGCTCTCGATGAAGAACCGCTCGGCCGACGTACAGACCTGGCCGGCGTTGAGGAACGCCGCAAACACCCCGCCGCGCGCGGCCACGTCCAGCTTCGCGTCCGCGAGGACGATGAACGGATCCGAGCCGCCGAGTTCGAGCAGCAGCTTCTTGATCCGAGGAGCCGCGCCGGCCATGATCCGCGACCCGACGGCGACCGAGCCGGTGAAGGCGATCATGTCGGTGCCGGGGTGGTCGACCAGCCGCGCCGCGCCCTCGCCGCGGGCGGTGACGACGTTGAACACCCCGGGCGGCAGATGCGAGAAGACCTCGCCCAGCTTCAGCGTGGCCAGCGGCGTCTGCTCGCTCGGCTTGACGATGCAGGTGTTGCCGGCCCCGAGCGCCGCGGCGACCTGCCAGGCCAGGAGCACGATCGGATAGTTGAACGGGAGGATGTGCACGACGACGCCGAGCGGCTCGTAGAGCACGAGGTTCATCTGACCCGGCTTGGTCGCGCCGACGACGCGACCGCGCGTGGACCGAGCAACCTCCCCCAGGTGCCGAAAAGCGGTCACGCTCCAGTCGATCTCGTCGCGATTCTCCTTGAGCGTCTTGCCGCCCTCCTGCGTGAGCAAGACCGCGAGCTCGTCGGCGTGCTCCTCGAGCCGATCCGCGCAGCGGTGCAGCAGTCCCGCCCGCTCGAGGCCGTCGACGGCGCTCCATTCGCGCTGCGCGCGCCGGGCCGCCTCGACCGCGCGGTCGATGTCCGCCGCGTCGGCGTCGGGCACCTCGGTGATGACCTCCTCGGTGGCTGGATTCTCGACCTCGATCGCAGCTCGGGCGCTGCTGGTCACGTACTCGCCGTCGATGTAGAGACTCTCCATGTTGCGCTCCTTGTCTGGTCAGGCTCGGGTTCGCTCGCGTGCCGCCGGTAGCTCGACCTCGTCGCGGTCGATTACCACGGCATGCCGGCACTCGAGCTCGGCCAGGAACTCGAGCGGGTCGTAGTACTCCTCGGGATCGACGAAGCCGGTGGCGATGCGTCCGTGCCGCGCGAGCAGCTGAGCGCCGACCGCGGCCGGGATCCCGGTCATGCGCGCCACGCCCCGCTCTCCCCAGTCCACCGGGTGGCTCACCTTGTACGTTCGTTTGACGCGCGACCCGTCGCGGGTCCCGCCGATTTCGACGTTGACGTACAGCATCCACGCCCTTCCGTCGCGCACGCCGCCGCACCGCTCCCAGATCGCCCGCTTCGTCGCCTCCAGGGCGTCGGCGGCGAGAAGTCCATAGCGCTCGAGCACACGCATGTCCTGCATTAGTTCGGGCCGCCAGCTTCCCCGCACGGCGCACGAGCGCAGGTTTGGCAGGTGGCGCGGGAGGCTTGAGACCTCGGGGTGCGGCACGTAGTAGACGAACTGACGCCCGAGCGGCGGAGCGAACTCCACCATCCGCGAACCCTCCATGAACGCCGCGCGGTGCTGGTGACCATCGCGGTAATAGCCCCGCGTCGGGCAGTCTTCCGAGCTCTCCCACAGGATCGTGTCGAGCAGACCTGGGGTCGGCGCCACCGTCCGCGAGCTGAGCCACGAGATCTCGACGTCGTGTACCTCGTCGAGCTCGGCGGCGGCATGCGCGACGAGTACGTTGGACAGGCCCGGGGTCGCTCCCAGTCCCGAGATCGCGGTGACGCCCGCGTCCCTGGCCGCCTTGCGCTGGCGCTCGCTCGGCTCCGAGATCAGGTCCGCGTAGTCGACGCCCGCCGCGAGCGCCAGCGCGAACACGTCGTCGAACAGGGCAAAGCTCGTGCAGTTCATCAGCAGGTCGGCGCCGGTGAGCGCCGCGAGCGCCCCGTCGCGATCGCGAACGTCGACCTCGAGCGCGGCCACCTCCGGGCGCTCGAGCTCGCCGGCGATCTCCGCCGCGCGCCGCGCGTCGACGTCGGCGATCACGAGCGAGTCGATCTCGTCGACCGCCGCGAGGTCCCGAGTCACCTCCGCACCGACCTCGCCCGCACCACCGAGCACGACGACGCGCATGGCGTGATTCTCCGCGGCGGCCGCGGCGCGCCGCAATGCCGCTGTCTGCTGAATTTGCACGAAGCGCTCATACAGTGGTATGAAGAGGCGTGGCGATCACCGTCAGGCAGCTCGTCGACACGCCGCACCTGCGCACCCGCTTCCACTCCGGCCGCGCCGGAGGCGAGCAGGTGATCAACTGGGCGCACACGTGCGAGATGCCCGACCCGTGGCACTGGTTGGAGCCGTTCGACATGCTGATGACCAACGGCATCGGGTTACCGGCCGACCCCGACGAGCAGGCTCGGTACCTGAGCCGTGTGGCCGACGCCGGGATCAGCGCCATCGCGGTCGGGGAAGACGTGGGGGCACCGCCGATCTCGCCCGCGATGGTGAGCGCCTCCGAGCGCCGCGCGCTGCCGATCCTGTTGACGGCGTTCGAAGTACCGTTCGCCGCCGTCGCGCGTGTCGTCGCTGACTCGAGGGCCGACCTCGAGGAGCGCCGCCGCCTGACCAAGACCGCGCGCATCTACGAGTTGTTGCGAACCGCGACGATCGAGGGACGCGGCGCCGCGCACCTGCTGCACGAGCTCGGCGCCGAGCTTGGATGTCGCCTGCAGGTACTCGACCTGGCGTCCTGGCGGGACCCCTTCGCGCCGGCAAGGCGCGCCCCGCCGGCCGTGCGCGACGTGTTGCGCGACGCGCTCGTGCGCTGTGCCGGTCATCTGCCCGCGATCCTGCGGCTGGACCTCGACGGTGGCGTCGGACTTGCCGTCCCGGTCCCCGCCCGGCGTCCTGCCGCGCTGCTCGCCAGCCGCTTCACGGAGTCGCAGCCGGAGCTCAGCGTGCTGCAGCACGTCTCGACGGTGGCGGCGCTCGAGCTGGAGAAGCTGGCCTCCGAACGCGACGCGCTCAGCCGGGCGGGCGCGGAGCTCCTCGCCGAGCTCGAGAGTGTGAGCCTCGACTCGGCCGACGCTGCCTCGCGGCTCGCCACCGCCAATCTCAGCCGTGGCCGGCTCCTCGTCGCAGCTTGGCGCGACGAGGAGTCCACGCCGCAGAGTCCATGAGGAGCTGTTTGCCCGCGGAGTCCCGCATCTACTGCGCGCGGGCGGGCGCGATTCGATTGCCCTCGCGCTGCTTCCCGATACCGACGGCACACGATCACTGCTGCTCGAGGCGCTACCGGAGAGCTGCCCAGTCGGGCTGAGCGCAGAGGTCCTGGAGCCCGACCGGGTTTCGGCCGCCGCCCGCGAGGCACGCTGGGCCCTCCACGGCTGCGCGCCGGCGGGCCCGCGCGTCGTCCGCTACGCCACGGGCGGCGGGCTGCCGTGGGGATTCACGCTCGAGCGCGCGGAGGAGGTTGCCGGCCACGTGCTCGGCTCGCTCGTGCAATACGACCGATCCCATCAGACCGAGCTGCTGCCGACGCTCGCCGCGCTACTTCGCAACGACCGCTCGCCGACCAGGACCGCAGCGGAGCTCTTCATCCATCGCCAGACGCTCGTCTACCGCGTGCGGCGGATCGAGGAGCTGACGGAGCGGAGCCTGTCGCGCACCGAGGACGTCGTCGAGTTGTGGCTCGCCATGAAGGCACTCGAGATCGTGAACGGGTCCTAGCCCACCCGTTATTCTCCCCAGCCGGCAGAGGGTGGCGGCGAGGTGTCAGCGAGGCGAAGGAGAGCGGATGAGACGGATCAAGGCGATCGTGTACGGCGTTGGCGCGATGAATTCGGTCGCGACGCGGATGATGATCGAGAAGGGCGTGGACATCGTCGGCGCGCTCGCGCGCAGCCCGGAGAAGGTGGGCAAAGACCTCGGCGACGTCGCCGGCCTCGGGTATCAGACCGGGGTGTTCGTCGAGGACGACCCCGACCGGGTGCTGAGCACGCGCGAGGCCGACATCGCCGTGATCGCAGTCGCCAGCTACATGTCCGACATGTACGAGCACCTTCGTCGCTGCGCCGAGAACGGCGTCAACGCAGTGACGATCTCCGAGGAGGCGCTCTACCCGTGGAACACGTCGCCGATGCAGACCGCCGAACTCGACAAGCTGGCGCGCCAGAACGGGGTTACGATCACGGGCACCGGCCATCAGGACACCTACTGGGTCAACCTGGTCAGCCTGGTGCTCGGGACCTCTCACCGGATCGAGACGGTGACCGGACGCGCAAGTTGGAACGTGGACGACTACGGACCCGAGGTGGCCAAGGATCAGCGCGTCGACACGACGGTCGAGGACTTCGACCGCTGGCTCGCCGAAGCCGACCGTCCCCCCAGCTTCGGCCGCAATACGCTCGGCGCCCTCGTCGATGACCTCGGCGTCACGGCCGCCGAAGTGACGAGCACGACCCGCCCCGAGGTCACCGACCAGCCGGTCACGTCCAGTGCCCTGGGCCTCACCGTCGAGCCCGGACGCGTCGTCGGCTTCACCGATGTCGACATCGTTCGGACGCACGAGGGCATGACGCTTACCTTCGAGATGACCGGAAGGCTGTACAAGCCCGGCGAGGCGGACATCAACGACTGGACGGTCACCGGCGAGCCCGAGCTCCATCTATCAAACCCGGCGGTGCCCACTGGGGTGACCACGGTGACCCAGCTCGTGAACCGGATCCCCGACGTGATCAACGCGCCACCGGGCTTCGTCACGATCGAGAAGCTGCCGCGATTGCGCTACCGGGCCTATCCGCTCGGCGCATACGTGCGCGACCGCCCGTCGCGGTTCAGGCGCCACCGCGGACTGGGTTAGCGTGCCGGGTCGCTGCGCCGGCTCTCACGCAAGTTCGTCGCCACTGCGCCCGTGCTGGGGTAGCCCATCCTCGGGGATCTCGTAGTAATCGCCGGCTTGTGAGACGTACCAATGGCTGGCCACGTGCAACCCAGTCGGAGCATCCAGTGTCCCCGCCGCGATGCTGATCGTCCGGAGCCCGGGACCATCCCAGAACAAGCTCGAGCCGCATTCGCGGCAAAAACCGCGTCGGGCCCCCGCGTCGCTACGCGGACTGTTGATCCAGCGAAGACCGCGTTGCTCTGACAGCTGGAGATCCTCTCTCTCGGCTGCAGCGGTCGCCGAGACGTGTCCGTGCCACCGGCGACATTCCTCGCAGTGGCAGATCAGCACTTCCTGAAGCGGACCCGTCACCTCGTACCTGACGGCGCCGCATAGACAGCTTCCAGTCGCCATCGTCACCTCCCCGGCTACGTGTGAGCGCTGGGCGATGGATGCGAGCTGGTCGCCGTTCTGGCTCGCGCTTCAGGCTGTCCTGGCTACGAACCTGCCTTGACAGATCTTGTTGGCATGGGCGAGCTCCTGGATGAAGACCATCTCGCCGCCGAGCGATTGCATCAGCGCCATGTCGAAACCGATGAGCTTGAGCGCGTCGTACGTCAGCTGCTTGTTCAACACATCCAAATAGAGGTCGACGTGCGACGGAAAGCGGCCCGTGTCCTCGGCTGTCTCGACGTGGCAGCCGCGCTCCTCGAGAAGTGTCTGGTAGTCGTCGATGCTCAGAACGTTGGGAAACTTCATGAATCGCAAATATCGCTCGGCCTCGTCATCGCTCATCTCCTCCGGCCCGGTCACCCAGTCAGTGAAGGCGATCGTGCCACCCGGGCGAACGATCCGAGTGGCCTCGCGAATCAACCGTGTTTTGTCGGCGACGTAGCACCAGGCGTCTTCGCCCCACGCGAAATCGAACCTCGCGTCAGGAAGCTCGGTGTCGGCCGCGTCACCGAGAACGAACTCAACCGAGTCAGACAGGTCCTCGTCGGCTGTGCGTCGTCGCCCACGATCGACGATGCGCTCCGTGGCGTCCACACCAGTCATGTGCGCGACCTTCCGAAAGCGCACCAGGAACCGCATACCCGCACCGTTGCAGCAGCACAGATCCACTCCTCGGCTGCCTTCAGCGATTCCGGCCCGATCAGCCAGCTCCATTGACGAGCTCAACCCGCCAATGTGGATCTGCTCGCCCATTACCAGCTCCCACAAGTCACCTTCAGCCCCGTCGTACACAGCCCGGACATCAGTTAGGCCAATTCCTGGGAGCGTCTGCACGATCCACCTCCAATCGCTATTTGCCCACGGTCGTCGGCCAATCCTCCTGTGGGGCACGGCGCCTGTCAATGCCAGCGAGCCGCGAAAATCATTCGAGCGGCACCAGTCCCGCCGGCGCCAATCCTGCCAGCGCCCGATCGATCCTCGCCGGGCGCCGGCCGTCATCCTCGGCGCGCTCCTTGCGCGCCACCGCGCCGCGCACGATCCGGCCGCCGACGTATCGCAACGGCTCCCCGGGCAGCCCGGGCGGGGGGCTCCGGACGAGCCCGCAGCGTGCCCATTCGTCGTCCAGCGCGAGCGCCAGGGACGCGAGAATCCGCCCACCGATCAAGCTCGGCCCGACGCCGTTGCCCGAGTAGCCCGCGCCGCACACGAGATCCGGGCGACCCAGGCTGAAGAAGAACGGCAGGCCGTCCACGGTTCGGTCGATCGGCCCCGTCCAGCTCGCTGCGATCGGAACCGGCCGCCAGCGGCGGATAGGTCGCGCGCAGGTGCCGCGCGACCTGGTCCGCGATCGGTGAGCGACCCGTGAACGAGCTGCCGATCCGCGCCCCATAGGCGAGCCGTCCGCCCCCCTGGCCGAACGCGATCCGGCCGTCGTCGGTCGTTCGGTAGTAGTGGACCATCAGCCGCGAATCGGAGATGCTGACCCCGTTCCGCCAGCCGATCCGCTCCAGCAGGTCCGGGATCGGGTCGGTGATCACGATGTCGCTCGAGACGACCACGAACGCACGTCGCAGCTCGCGCAGCTGGGCCGTCCAGGCGCCCATCGCGACCACTACCCGTTCGGCCGTAACCTGCCCGTACGCCGTGCGCACCACGAGCGGCCCCGCTCGCTCGAGCGCGACAACCGGCGAGCGCTCGAACACCCGCACCCCGCGCAACCGCGCAACGCGCAGCATGGCCACGGACGAGCAGCGCCGGCTGGACCGTCGCCGACCCCGGTTCGAACACGCCGGCGATGTGCGTGGGCGAGCCGCTGCGTGCAGCCACCTCGTCTGCACCGATCCGCTCGAATGGCTTCTCGCCGTGACGTTCGATCGCTGCAATCGTGCCCTCCCACGCACCCACCTGTGCCTCGTTGGTCGCGGTCCAGAGCCAGCCGGCTCGACGGTAATGGGCCCCGATCCCGTGCTGGTCGCAGAACTCGCCGATCTCGGCCACCGCAGCGTCCGAGGCGCGCGCCAATCGCAGCGCCTCGGCGGCTCCACAGGCCCGCTCGAGCCCGACGAAGTGATGCCAGAAGGTCATCGCAAAACCGCCGTTGCGCCCGCTCGCGCCCGTGCCACAGACGTCGGCTTCGACCACGAGGACGTCCAGCGAAGGCTCGATGCGCTTGATCTCCAGTGCGGTCCACAGCCCCGTGAACCCGCCCCCGACGATGCACACGTCAGCCCGGAGCGCGCCGCGCACCTCGGGCGCAGGAAGCATCGGCTCCGCCTCCTGCAGCCACCAGCTGACCATCTGCCCCATGGCGGCGCGTCAGGTCAGGCCAGCGAGACCATCATGTCGGGGGCCTGCGTGCTGCCGACAATGGACAAACTCGTACACCGGCCGTTCATATCAGGTAGGCCAGCTCGTGGCAACTGGCGGCGGGGGTCGCACTGCCTAAGTCGGTTCGAACGGTGCCACTGCTACTGCCGCGGTGTAGGCTCACGCGGCGTGGCCGCTCAAAACGACGCTCCGCTGATCGGCATCTCGTGTGGGTTCACCGACTACGGCGACTACCTCGGCGTCGCATTCAGCGCCCCGATCGAGCGCCTTGGCGGCGTCGCGGTGATCTTGCCCTATACGGAGCGCCCGACCCCCCTCCTCGTGAGACTCGACGGGCTCATGCTCGCTGGAGGCCGCGACATCGAGCCTGAGCGCTTCGGCGGTCGCCGGCATCCGAGGGCCACCGCGCACTCACCGTTGCGCGACCAGGCCGAGCTGCCACTGGCCAGGGGGGCGATCGCCGCCGGCGTCCCGCTGCTCGGGATCTGCCGGGGCATGCAGGTGATCAACGTCGCCCTCGGCGGGTCGCTCCACCCCGACCACAGCGTGCTGCCATCCCCGACGGACCGGCATCGCGGTGGCGATTGGGACATCTGGGAGGAGGTGGTGAAGGCGCGTCTTGAGGGAGGGCCGCCACCAGAGCACCCCTCGCATGAGATCGTTATCGCGCCGGATAGCCGGCTCGCCGGCGCGCTCGGAGGCGGCGCGACCGTCAACAGCTACCACCACCAGAGCATCGCGACGCTCGGAGACGGGGTCGTGGTGGCGGCAACGGCGCCGGATGGCGTCATCGAGGCGATCGAGGTCCCGGCGGCCCTCGCACTTTGCATCGGGGTTCAGTGGGAGCTGCAGGAGGAACCGTCGAGCCCGCTGCTTTCGTTGTTCGTCGACGCTGCCGCCGAGCGGGCCGCCGCACGGCGCCCTGCGCACGCCAGCGCGGCGGCGGGTTGCTGACTCAGCGGCCGAGACCACGCTACCGCGCCGTGCGATATAACTGCGCCCGACGCTTGTACAAATTCATCAAAGCAGAGGTGATGGGTGTCGACCGTAGAGCTGCATCGGACGGCTTTCGACAAGGTCCAGCGGGAAGCGGGCGCGAACTGGACGGACTGGGAAGGCTGGGCGTGGGCGGCTGATTTCGGCGATGCGGTTGCCGAGCACATCGCAACTCGGACCGCGTGCAATCTGTGGGACGAATCTCCGCTTCGCAAGTGGAACCTCGAGGGCCCCGACGCACTGGCACTGGCTGACGCGCTGTTCACCAACGACATGGCAGGGCTGGAGATCGGGCAGGTCCGCTACGGCGCGATCTGCGATGAGAAGGGCAAGATGATCATGGACGGCACCGTGTTCCGTCTGGGCGACCAGCACTGCCTCTCGATCACCAGCTACGACTCGGATCTGGAATGGTTCAAGCGGGTGGCAAGCGATCGCGGGCTTGACGTGCACGTCGAGGACCGCACGGCGGCGATGCCGCACCTCCAGGTCCAGGGCCCGAAGGCGCGGGAGGTCCTCGGTCCGATCACCGAGGGCGCTGACGTCAACTCGCTGCGGTACTTCCGCTTCGTCGGCGATGGTGCCCGGATCGGAGGGGTGCCCGTCATGCTGTCGCGGACCGGGTACTCGGGCGAGCTCGGCTTCGAGCTGTACTGCGCTCCGGAAGACGCGGACACACTGTGGAACGCCGTTCTAGAGGCCGGCCGGACGCACGGCATCCGACCGATCGGCCTGTCGGCGATCGAGACGCTGCGGATCGAGTCCGGCCTGCTGTTCCCCGATGTCGATTACTTCCCCCACCAGACCGATCCCTTCGAGGTGCGTCTGGACAACGTAATCAAGCTCGACAAGACCGGAGAGTTCGTCGGTCGCGACGCGCTACGCGAGATCGCCGCCCAGGGCACGCCGCGACTGCTCACCACGCTGCGCATCGAGGGCGACGAAGTACCCGAGTACGGCGCCGCGGTGACCCTCGACGGCCAGGACGTCGGGATCCTGCGCAGCCCATGCCAGAGCCCGACGTTCGAGATGCAGGTGATCGGCATGGCGACGATCGACCGCGGGCTCGTCCGAGGTGGCCAGCACGTCGAGGTAGCGCTCGGCGACGGCACGGTCGGCGCCACGGTGGCGCCGTTCCCGCTCTACGACACCGAGAAGCGCCGGCCACGCGGTTAGTCCCGCGCTGACCCCGCTCCACGACGTTCAATTCTTGAACGCGTTCAGGGGTGAACGTAAGGGGGGCGAGGGAACCCATACGCATCGGTCGCGGGGGCCGACAGACTGGTGCTCGGGTGGACTCCAGTCGGGGTTCCGAGACCGGCATCTGACGTTGCGCCTTCGGGCCTGGTGCTGGTGATTTGCGTGGACCTTTCACTATGAAGCCGAGCTTGGTATGAGACGTCTGTTTCGAGTTCTCGTCGTCCTGGGCTGCCTCATGGCACTCCTTGGTCTTTCTGGAAGCGCGTCGGGTCCCGCGGTTGCATCGGCTGCGACTTCCGGGCAGCGGATCGGCATGCGGATCCTGCTCATCACCGACGGAACCGACACGAACTTCGCCGACGCGACCTGCGTCGCCACTCCCGGCATCTGCAACGCAGGCATCGCCTACCAGGATTGGGCTAACACGCTCCAGCGCGAGGGCGTTCCGTATACATCAGTCGTAACGAGCAGCGCAAGCCCCGGCAGCGTGCCGCTGCCCGCGCTCTCGTCGACGCTCCCGAACGGAACCCAGGTCGCCAACTACGAGGGGGTCGTCGTGGCGGTTTCCGGCACCGTGGGCTTGACCGATGCTCAATGGAGCCGGCTGCAGACGTTCGAGCACGACTTCTCGGTTCGTCAGGTCACCGCCTACGTCGTTCCGAGCAGCGACTATGGCCTGGGCTCAGCCAACCCCGTCGGTGGCGCTCAGCTTCCGCTCGCGACCCCGTTGACGCTGACCGCGAGCGGAGCAAGGGTCTTCCCATACCTCAAACACGTCGCCGTCGACCCGACTCAATCCACCTGGGCGTACGAGGCAGCCCCACTGCCGGGCGCGAGCGTCAACACGCTCATCTCCGGCCCGGGCACGAGCTCGCTGCTGGGCATCTACACCGCCCCCGACGGACGCGAGACGATGTTCCAGACGTTCAACGAGAGCCAGTACTACCTCCAGAGCGAGCTGTTGCGCCATGGCGAGCTCGACTGGCTGGCGCGGAACACCTACTTCGGCGACCAGCGCAATTACCTGGAGACCGACGTCGACGACAACTTCCTGGCCGACGACACGTGGAGCGTCGCCGGCAACGCAGCCACTGCGCCGCACTCCACGGACTTCACCCCGGCCGACGCACTGCGCGAGGTTCCCGCGGACGTGGTCACCGCGTCCAACTGGTCCAGAGCCAACAACTTCCGGATCGACATGCTGTTCAACGGCGGTGGCAGCGTCGCCTGGGCGGCTGGGTGCACGCTGGCTTCGGGGGGCGACGGCGGCACAGGTGGGACCAGCACCGGCTGCAACCCCTCGGCGCCGGGGACCGATCCGCTGCTGGCGCAGTTCCAGGCGACCGATCCCTCGACGGGCAGGCCGTTCACGAATGCTTTCGGCTGGATCAGCCACACCTGGGATCACCCGAACATCGACCAGGGCTGTGCAACTCAGGATTACATCGAGGCAGAGCTCAACCAGAACACCATCTGGGGCTCCACGCCTGCATCGACGCTCGGCAATCCCGATGCGGGCGGGCTCGGTCTGAGCGCGAGCACCGATCCGGCCGCCGCGGTTGGCAGCCAGAACCCGAACGTGATCATCACCGGCGAGCATTCCGGCCTGGCCAACCTGCTTCCCGGCAATCCCGGCCAGGTCGATCCGCCCGCGCTCGACGAGGCGACTCCGGCGACGACGGGCGGGACGCTTGCCGCCGGCCAGTATGTATACGCCGTCAGCGACCAGTTCAACACCGCGGCGCCGGGGGCTACGCCGGTCGCGGGTCCGGGGCAGTCGGCCGCGTCGGTGTCCGCGCCCGTGACCGTCACCGGCTCGACTTCTTCGGTCTCGCTCACCTGGGGCGCGGTGTGCCACGCCGCGGACTACCTGGTCTACCGCGCGCCGTACACCGGGACGATCGGCGCCTGGTCGCTGATCGGGAAGGTGACGGCGAACACCACCGCCGACTTCACCAACCCAACCGGTAACTCGACCACCAACACCAGCGGCGGAGGGGCGGCCGACAAGACCTTGACGGACACCGGGATCGCCGGGACTCCGACGGGGAGCAGCGGCACCCCCACGGCCACCACCGTCCCGGCCGATGTGGGCACCGCGGTCGAGAGCCCCTACGAGCAGAACCCGGCCCTGGACGCCGCGTTCGCCGGCACGGTCAACGGCGGGATCAAGTACTTCGGCTCCGATGCCTCGAAGCCGTATCCGAATCCCGCCGACGGTTCGTTTGCCACCGGAGCCTACGGTGGTGCGAAGTACCCGGCCGGCGCCACGTTCCAGGACGCCGGCGGCACGGCGATCCCGCGCTACCCGACCAACGTCTACTACAACGTCGCGACGAACGCCCAGGAGGTCGACGAGTACCAGACCCTCTACGACCTGCCGACGTGCACGCCGATCAGCGGCGTGACCACGTGCAACCCGGCCGGGACCGCGTTCACGATCGCGCAGATCATGGCCAGCGTCGACCAGGGCATGTTCCAGCACATGATGGGCAACGACCCCCGCCCGCACTACTTCCATCAGACCAACCTGATGAGTCAGCCCGGACAGGGCGATGGCCTGTTCTACGAGACGATCAACCCGCTCCTGAACGAGTACAACGCCTATTTCGCGGCCAACGCCCCGATCGAGCAACCCACCATGGCTCAGATCGGCGGCCTGCTCAGCGAACAGGCCGGCTGGGCGGCGGCCAACGCCGCGCAGGTCACCGGCTCCATCCAGGGCAGGGTGGTCACCGTGCAGAACAGCGGTCCGCCGACCACGATCCCCCTGACCGGCACCAACGTCGGGACCCCATACGCCGGCACCCAGTCGGGGTGGACCCTGGCGCCGAGCGGCGCCAGCACGTACACGGCGCTCGCCGCCTGGCCGGCCCCGCCGACCGGCCCCGCGATCCCGACGCCACCGACCGGGTCCGCGCCGGGCAATCCGGCTGGGCCGCTCACCTACATCGCGATCCAGGCCGCCCCTAAGACGGTGTCGATCCACAAGGGCAAGGTCATGGTCTCACTGAGGTGCGTGCCCACGAGGGGCAAGGCCAAGAAGGGAAAGGTCTGCGCTGGCCGGTTCAAGCTCAAGGTGGACGGCCGTGTCCTTAGCCACAAGTTCCGCTTCAAGTCAGGCAAGATCGACCACGTCCACCTGATGCTCCCCAAGCGCGTGCGGGCAAAGGTGGAATTCCTTCATCGCAAGCACCGCAAGCTCATCGGCGCGCTCGTGATCTCGACGAAACAGCCGAAGGGGGCGGCCCGAATCACCTACGGCAAGTTGACGATCAGGAAATGATGCACGGGCGACGGTGAGTCTGCGGTGGCCGGCGAAGCACAGCAGGGCTATCCCGAAGCGCTCACTGAAGGCCCGAGCCGCGCCGGCTTCAGGTTTCTCGCGCCGCCCACTCCAGCAGCGGCTCGAGCGAGAACACCGCGTCGTCGATCGCTGCGTGTGGGTCGCCGATTGCCGCGAACCGTGCCGGCACCGTCGCGATCGTGAGCTCCCGCGGATCGACGTCGTCGAGCTCATCCCACGAGATCGGCGTGGAAACAGTTCCGCGCGGGTTCCCGCGTACGGAGTACGCGCTCGCGATCGTGTGATCGCGAGCGTTCTGGTTGTAGTCCACGAACACCTTGTCGGGTTCGCGATCCTTCCGCCACCACGTCGTGGTGGCATCGGCGGGGATCCGTCGCTCGACCTCGCGCGCGAACGCCAGCGCGGCCTCCCGTACCTCGCTGAACCCCCAGCGCGGCTCGATCCGTACGTAGATGTGGAGTCCGTTGCCACCCGAGGTCTTGGGCCACCCGACGGCGCCGAGCTCGTCGAGCACCTCGCGGGCGACATGCGCGACCCGTCGCACCGCATCGAAGCCGGCTTCCGGCATCGGGTCGAGGTCGATGCGCCACTCATCCGGACGCTCGACGTCGGCGCACCGCGAGTTCCACGGGTGAAACTCCACGGTCGCCATCTGCACGGCCCAGATCACGCTGCCGAGCTCGGTCACGCACAGCTCATCCGCCGTGCGTCCAAAGCGAGGGAAGTAGATCTCCACGGTCTGAACCCAGTCCGGGGCGCCCTTCGGCAGCCGCTTCTGATGGACCTTCTCGCCGTCGACTCCCTTGGGGAAGCGATGCAGCATGCACGGACGCTCGCGCAGGCCGCGGACGATCCCGTCGCCGACGCTCATGTAGTACCTGGCGAGATCGAGCTTGGTCTCGCCGCGCGCGGAGAAGTAGACGCGGTCAGGGCTCGAGATCCGGACGGTCCTGCCGCCGACCTCGAGCTCGACGGCCTGGCGTGAGTCGGTGGCCACGGTGATGCCAGGTTAGACGCCAGGCGGCGCCGGACCTCATCGCCCGCCGGCCGCGAGCGCCTCCGCCGCCGCCCGTGCCCCGCTCCGGAGCGCCCCCTCCATCAGCCCGTGCCACTCGCCGGCGGTGTGCTCGCCGGCGAACGCCAGCGGCCCGACCGGCCGCGCCAGCGCCTCGGGATCCAGCGGCGACGTGGCCGAGCGCGCCGAGTAGGCGCCGCGCACCCACGGATCGTCGGCCCAGGTGCAGAGCAGCACGTTGCCGTCCGCGACGTCGAGGTCCAGGTCGGGCCGCAGCCGCCTCAGCGACTCGATCCACGGCTCGGCCCCGCCGGCAACCCCGAGCGCCTCGAGCGCGCCGGGCGACCCCGCGAACGCGCCCACGAACGGCAGTGGACGGCCGTCGGCGCCGAGCTGGGTGTAGCACCAGTACCGCTCGGGGACCGACAGCACCTCGCTCGGTGGCGCCGCCGCGCCGAGCGCGACGAACAGCTTCGCGGCGTCGCCGTAACGGACGGCCGCCTTCTCGGGCGGCAAGCGCCGGCTCGAAGCTGATCGCATCGAGCATCGAGGCGGGCACGGCGATCACGGCGGCGTCGGCAACCGTCTCGTGCCCTCCGGCGATCGCCCTGACCTCGCGCTCGGACCAGGTCGACCGCCGACACCGGGCTCGCCAGATGGAGCCCGCCGGGAAGCTTCGCGGCGAGCTCTCTCGCGATGCGGTCGTTGCCGCCTTCGACCGTCCAGGTGTCGAAGTCGCCGAACGCCGCCGCGCCCTCCGCCAGCACGCCAACCTCGAGATCGTCGGCCGAATACGCGCAGCTCACCTCGAGCCGCGCCTGGATCGCCTCGGCGACGCCCGGCTCGAGCCCGTACCCGGCGAGCGCGCCCGCCAACGTCCCGCCGGCCGCCGGCGGCTCGGCGCCGATCCTTGCCAGCCCCGCCGCGACCTGGTCGCGGGTGACCGGCCGCCCACCGCGGGGCTCGCGATTGCCGTATCGGGTCCCCTTGCGGACGAGGTTCAGGCCGAGCCGAGCGGCGATTGTGATCACGGTCTGATCGTGCGGCAGGATGAACTCGGCGCCGCGCTCGACCACCGCGCCGCCGAACGGAACCGACCACACCCGCCCGCCGACCCGGTCTCGCGCCTCGAATACCGCCACCTCGGCGCCGGCGCGGTGAAGCGCATCCGCGGCCGCGAGTCCCGCGAACCCCGCCCCGACGACGATCGCCTTCACTCAGGCTCGATCTTCCAGGTCAGTGCTGCGGGGGCTCCCATCCCTCGAGCACCGTCGGCTTCTAGTCGGTGCCCACCGTCCGCGAGTCCTTCACCCACGGTCCGAGCTCGGGCTGGGGGAACTTGCAGTGGCGCTCCTTCAGCGCGATCCCGTACGAGTTGCCCGGACTGGAGGTGCTTGATCAGCACCTTGCGCGCGATCTCGTTCTCGCGTCCGGCCGGGATCGGGAAGTAGATCTTCAGGAACGAGTTCGAGTAGCGGTCGAACACCGCCGGCACGCCGTCCTCCTCGAGCAGGTCGACGTCCTCGAGCCAGTTGATGTCCTCGCCGGGGGTGGCGGCGAGCAGGTCGACGTCCTCGACCAGCGACATGTCCTCCTGGTAGGGGAAGCGCCGGCCGGCGAGATACTCGGCGTCGATCGAGATCGTGTACTCGGTCTCGCTCATGCGAGCTCCCCTCCGTTACCGGCAGCCGGACCCGCGGCCACGCCCTCGGGCTCCGATTCCAGGAAGTCGATCGGGTTCTCGACGTGGCGCTCGAGCAGCCGCTCGATCCTGGCCAGCGTCCGCTCCTCGGACACGCCCGGGATGTAGTCGGTTCCCGCCAGCGGCACCCGCGCCATCGCGGACGCCTCGACGGTCAGCGCGCACAGGTCCTCGGGCTCGAGGCTGTGGACGTCGGTCTTCCCGCACGCGCGCGCGAGCATCTGGCACTCGAGCGTCATCGTGTGCAGGAAGTTGTAGACGCGCTGAGCGGCGTCGTCGACGACGAGGCGCTTGCGCAGCTCGGGGTCCTGCGTCGTGATCCCGACCGGGCAGCGTCCGGTGTGGCAGTGGTAGCACTGGCCCGCCGGCACGCCGACCGTGCCCTCGTAGTCGGTGACGCCGGGGATCTCCTTGTTGCAGTTCAGCGCCATCAGCGCCGAGTGGCCGATCGCGATCGCGTTGGCCCCGAGCGCCAGGCCTTGGCGACGTCGGCGCCGTTGCGGATCCCGCCGGCGACGACGAGGTCGATCTCGTCGGCCATGCCGACGTCCTCGAGCGCGCGCCGCGCCTCGGGGATCGCCGCCATCAGCGGGATCCCGGTCTCCTCGGTGGCGATGTGCGGGCCCGCGCCGGTCGAGCCCTCGGCGCCGTCCAGATAGATGATGTCCGGGCCGCACTTGGCCGCCATCCGCACGTCGTCGTACACGCGCGCGGCGCCCAGCTTGAGCTGGATCGGGATCTCGTAGTTGGTCGCCTCGCGGATCTCCTGGATCTTCAGCGACAGGTCGTCGGGGCCGAGCCAGTCCGGGTGGCGCGCCGGCGAGCGCTGGTCGATCCCGACCGGCAGCGAGCGCATCTCGGCGACCTGCTCGGTCACCTTCTGGCCCATCAGGTGGCCGCCGAGCCCGACCTTGCAGCCCTGGCCGATGAAGAACTCGACCGCGTCGGCCAGCATCAGGTGATGCGGGTTGAACCCGTAGCGGCTCTGGATCACCTGGTAGTACCACTTGGTCGAGAGGTCGCGCTCGGGCGGGATCATCCCGCCCTCGCCCGAGCACGTCGCGGTGCCGGCCATCGACGCGCCCTTGGCGAGCGCCATCTTGGCCTCGAGCGACAGCGCGCCGAAGCTCATCCCGGTGATGTAGATCGGGATGTCGAGCTCGATCGGCTTCTTGGCGAAGCGCGCGCCGAGCACGGTCTTCGTCACGCACTTCTCGCGGTAGCCCTCGATCACGAACCGCGTCAGCGTCCCGGGCAGGAACATCAGCTCGTCCCAGTGCGGGATCGGCTTGAAGATCGAGAACCCGCGCATCCGGTAGCGGCCGAGCTCGGCCTTGACGTGGATGTCGTCGATCACCTCGGGGGTGAAGATCCGGCTGCGCCCCAGCCGGTTGCGGGCCATCGGTGCGTTCTCGTCAGCGGCCATCACAGCACCAGCTTCCTTTCCGAAGGCTCGAGCGAGTCGTAGTTGTAGAGCTTCTTGCCGCACACGAACTTCTGCAGCTCGGGCGGGTCGCCCAGTCCGTAGATCCCGAACTTCCGGGTTACGAACTCCGTATCGGCCTCCGTCCACTCGCCCGGCACGCAGTCGATCCCGAGCGACGCGACCTTGCCGCCGACGTAGATCGTCGCCGTCGTACATCGAGTCGCCGAGGCCGTGGCCGGCGTTGCCGCAGATGATCTGCCGCCCGCGCTGCATCATGAACCCGGTCATCGAGCCGGCGTCGCCGAGCGAGATGATCGTCCCGCCCTTCTGGTCGATCCCGGTGCGCGCCCCGACCCGCCCGCGGACGACGACGTCGCCGCCGCGCAGCGCGGCCGCGGTCAGCGAGCCCGCGTTGCCGTCGATCACGCACACGCCCGACATCATGTTCTCGCACGCCGACCAGCCGACGCGGCCGGTGATGTGGACCTCCGGACCGTCGATCAGCCCGCACGCGAAGTAGCCGAGGCTGCCCTCGAAGGTGATCCTGCAGCGCGTCAGGATGCCGACGCCGAGCGAGTGCTTGGCGCCCGGGTTCCGCACGGTCACGTCTTGCACGCCCTCGCTCGTAGACCAGGCGGCGCAGCTCGAGGTTGATCTGCCGGGTGGTCAGGTCGCGCGCGTCGAACGACGCTCGCTCGCCGTCGATCTCGGCGACGCCGGGTACGCGCTCGTCGAGCTCGACCAGGCCTCGGGGATCGAAGCGCGCCGGCGGGGCTACCGTGTCCACACCATCACCTCGCTCTCGTACGGGTCATACGTCTCGATCTCGCGGTCGATCACCGCCCGGATCGCGATCTCCTCCGAGGCGAGCACGACCATGTCCTCGCCCTCGTAGAGCACCAGCGGCTTGGCCGCGAGCTCGTCCTTGGCCATCCCGAGAGCGTCCTCGGAGACGCAGATGTACGTGAATACGCCGTCGAGATCCTCGAGGCTCATGCGCATCGACTCCTCGAGCGTGGCGCCCTCGGCCATCTTCTGCGCGATGTACACCGCGATGATCTCCGAGTCGCAGTCCGACGCGAACCGGTGGCCGAGGCGCTCGAGGCGCCGGCGCCACTGGTGGTAGTTCGTGAGCTGCCCGTTGTGGACGACGGCCACGTCCGAGAACGGATACGCCCAGTACGGGTGCGCGTTCGAGATGTCGACGTCGGACTCGGTCGCCATCCGCACGTGCCCGATCCCGTGTGTTCCGACGTAGCTGTCGAGCTTGTAGGCCGTGCCGACGGTCTGGGCGTCGCCGAGGTCCTTGATGATCTCGAGCGCGGTGCCCGCCGACAGGACCTCGGCCCCGGGCACGGACTCGACGTAGTCGGCCAGGTGCTTGAGGTCGCCGTCGTAGTCGAGCACCGACGCGGCGATCGTGTACTCGTTGATGTCGTCGATCGACGTCACGCTGCGCGCCGGCGGCGCGGATCCGCGCCTGTACCTCAGCGTGCCGGCGCCGGAGCCGGTCGCGCCCATTCGATGTCGCCGTTGCCGCCGCCGTCGGCGAGCTTGATCCGCAGGATCAGGTCGTCGCGCTGGGCGGTGATACAGCGCGTACCCGGTCGAGTCCGGACCGCGGTGCTTCATCGACTGGAGCATGCGCGTCATGTCCGCGCCCAGTCGGTGGGCTTGGTGGTTGGGGGCGGGTGGGTGGGATCCAATCCCGTTCAGCGGATCCTTGTCCCTGTAGATGATTCCGGCGATTCCGCACACTAGGGGAGCACCTCGAGATACTCGTTGCGCTCCCAGTCGGTGACCGCGGCCAGGTAGCGCTCCCACTCGTCGCGCTTGTACCAGTCGAACACCTTGTACAGGCGACCGGGGATCGCGGCCTGGATCAGCTCGTCGGCGGCGAGCGCGTTCGAGCGCCGCGCCGAGGCTCTCGGGCACGCGCTCGATCTCGACGCCCTGCTGGAGCAGCTCGTACGTGTTGCCCTGCTGCGGCGGGCCCGGATCGAGCTTGCGCCGCACGCCGTCGAGCCCGGCCTGGAGCAGCGCGGCGGTCGTCAGGTACGGGTTGCACGACGAGTCGACGCCGCGGTACTCGAACCGGCCGCCGGTCGCGACGCGCACGGTCGTCGTGCGGTTCTGCCAGCCCCAGTTCTTGTAGATCGGCGCCCAGAAGCCCGTGTCCCACATCCGGCAGTAGGAGTTGACCGTGGGGTTGCCGATGCACATCAGCGCGCCGAAGTGCTCGAGCATCCCGCCCAGGAAGTTCCGCGCGATCTCGGACAGCTGCGCGGGCCCCTCGGGGTCGTGGAACACGTTCACGCCGTTCTCGTCGACGAGCGTGAAGTGGTGGTGGTGACCGTTGGCCGACACGCCCGTGAACGGCTTCGGCATCCACGTCGGGAGCACGCCGTGCTTGCGCCCGACCGCGGCGCACACCTGGCGGTAGGTCGTGAGGTTGTCGGCGGTCCGCACGGGCCGGTCGAAGCGGAAGTTCAGCTCGAGCTGGCCCGGCGCGTCCTCGTGGTCGCCGTAGCTCATGTCGAGGCCGAGCCGCTGGCCCCAGTCGACCACGTCGAGCAGCACCGGACGGAGCTCCTCGAACTGGTGGATGTGGTAGCAGTAGGGCTTGGTGACGCCCTCGAGCTCGCCGCCGTCCTCGGGCTGCTTCAGCCACATCGTCTCGGGCTCGATCCCGATCAGGAACTGGTAGCCGAGCTCCTGCTCGAACTCGTGCGCGACCCGCTTGAGGTTCTGGCGGCAGTCGGCGTCGAGCAGCTCACCGGTCTCGGTGTCGTAGCAGTCGCAGTAGACGCGCGCGACCCGCTCGTCCCACGGGAGCACCGCGAACGTGTCGAGATCGGCGACCGCCGCGAGCTCCGACTCCTCGGGGCCGAAGCCGATGTAGTTGCCGTGGCGGTCGGTGAACAGGTTGGCGGTCGCGCCGTAGACCAGCTGGTAGCCCTTCTCGGCGACCTGCGGGAAGAACGTCGACACGACGCCCTTGCCCATCACCCGGCCGGTGACCGAGACCTGCTGGAAGAACACGTACTTGATGCCCTGCGCCTCGATCCGCTTGGTGATCGCCTCGATCTTCTCGCGTCGTCCGGGCGCGTTCCGCGCCTCCTCGAGCGTCGCCGGCGCCGGCGCGATCCGCGGGCTGTCGAGCACCGTCTGGACGGTCCCACCAAGCGGCACCGTTACCGCGCTCGGGTCGCCGCCGTCGACTGCTACCGCCATCCTCCACTCCTTTCTTGCACCCTCACCAAGCGATGCAGACGGACGCTCCCACGCGGTCGCCGACGCGCGCCGACGACCGTTGTACAAATTCGTACAGGCGCGGTTATACCAGTTGCCGAATCGGGAGGCAAGGTCGGGACTTTGGCGCTGCGCCCGCACGTACGACAGGTGCCGCGCCGAGTCCAAACCCTTGACCCCGGGCGTAGCGCGCCATATGCTCGTCTAAGCACAGTGCGCAACGCTATTGCGCACAACGCAACACAGAGGAGCGACAGCATGCCGGACCCCCTTCCCGAGTCCGTCCCGGTCCTGGTCATCGGCGCCGGCGTCCACGGCCTCTCAACCGCCTGGCACCTGGCAAAGCAGGGCCAGCGCGTGCTGGTCGTTGACAAGACGAGCGTCGCCGCCGGAGCCTCGGGCATCGCGTGCGGCGTGATCCGCAACAACTACTTCCAGCCCGCGATGTCCGAGCTGATGGCGGCGTGCGTCGAGGTGTGGGAATCCGATCCCGAGGCGCTCCACTACCACGGCACCGGGTACATCGCGCTCGGCCCGCCGGCGCAGGAGAGCGACCTGATCGAGGTCCACGAGCGCCAGCAGCGGATCGGCTACCCGTCGGAGCTGTACGTCGGCGAGGAGGCGGTCGCGGCGCACATGCGCTCGCTGTACGGCGATTGGCGCGCACCGGGCCTGACGGTGTGCCTGCACGAGCGCGCCGGCGGTTTCGCGTTCAACAAGGAGTCGATGCTCGGCCTGGCCGCAAAGGCCGAAGCAAGCCGGCGCCGAGATCCGCACTGGCATCGAGGTCACCGGCTTCGACCTAGACGACTCGGGCGCGGTCACGACGGTCCACACGACGGCGGGCACAACGCACCCCGAGCAGGTCGTCGTCGCGGTCGGACCGTGGGTCGCCTCGATCTGGGAGATGCTCGGGCTTCCCGACCGGATCGACGTCCGCCATGCCGGACGGCACGCTCGAGCCCGACCTTCCGATGTGGACCTACTGGTACCTCCAGGAGGGCGAGATCGAGTTCGACCCGGCCCGGTTCGTCACCGACGACGGCAGCGAGTCACCAGTGCTCCACGTCGACTCCGACCAGACGCTGCGCGACGACGCGGGGCGGCTGATCACGAGCGAGCCATGGGGCGTGTACTTCAAGCCCGACCGCGAGAGCGTCCAGGGTGGTGCGCAGCCGCTGCAGCTAGGCCACGCGATCGACATCGATCCATACCCGACCGGGACCGTCGAGCCGGGGTTCCCCGACATGTGGTGCGCGGCGCTGTCTCACTGCCTCGGCCGGTTCGAGGGCGCGCGGCCGACGTACCGCCAGACCCGGAGCGGGGGCGCCGGCGCGTTCACCGTCGACAACTTCCCGGTGTTCGACTACATGCGCCCGAACGTGTTCGTCGCGGCCGACTCGAACCACGGCTACAAGATGATCGCGGTCGGCCGCGAGATCGCGCGCGTGCTCGCCGGCGAGCACTCGTCGCTGCTTCACCCGTTCCGCTTCGAGCGCTTCGCAGACCGGCGACCTGCACCCGGTCTCGCACAGCCCCTACCCCTGGAGCTGAAATGGGGCCGCCTGCGGCGGCATCCATGGGGCCGGGCGGGCCCGTCCGGACGTCTACGTCACGTGCGCGACGATCACCGGCGCGGACGTGGGCGCGAGCGTCCCCCCGGCCGGCTCCTGCGTGACCAGCACCGCGCTCACGCCGTTCAGGTTGCCGGGGACGCCGACCGCGGCCGATCCGTTCGACCTGACGCCGAACAGCGTCCCCGTCGGCGACGGCGGATGGTTCCCGCGCTGCACCCACATCTCGTAGATGCGGCCGGCGGGCAGCTGCGGCAGCCGGTGCACGACCAGGTCGCCGTGGCCGCCTGCGATCCGGAGCTCCGCGCTGCCCGCGGACGCCTGGATCACGCGCGTCCCGCTCGACCCGCCGGAGCTGATCGCGACCGCGACGATCACGGCGACGACCAACACCGCGAGCGCGCCTCCCCATGCGAGCACCGGTCGCCACGAGCGCGGGGCCCGGGCGGGCGCGTTCCGGCCGGGCGCAGCTGCCTGCGCCTTCGGCGTGGCGCGGACCTCGTCGAGCACGCGCCGGCGCAGGTCCTTCGGCACCGGGTACTGCGCGGTCGCGTCCGGCAGCGCACCGGTGATCTGCTCGAACTCCGCCACCTCCTGCTGGCACGCGGCGCAGTCGGCGGCGTGCCGGCGGAACGCTTCGGCCTCGGCCGGCTCGAGCGCGCCGAGCACGTACGCCGCCACGTCGTCTCCGCACTCGCGCCCGTTCGTGATCCGATCCTCGCCACTCATATCGTCACCCTTGATGATTCGCCGAGAGTCGACCGCATCTTGGTCAGCCCGAGGCGCATCCGTCCCTTCACGGTACCGGGCGGCAGCTCGAGCATCTCCGCGATCTGGCTGTGGGTGAAGCCGCCGAAGTAGGCAAGCTCGATCACCTGCCGCTGATCCGCCGGCAGCTCGTCGAGCGCGGTGCGCACCTGGCGGGCGTCGTCGCGGCGCTCGACCTCGGCGTCGGTCGAGTCGGGCGCGGCAGCCGCTCGGCGATCCCGTCGTCGTGCACGTCGCGGCTGGCCCTCGAGCCGTGGCGGCGGAACGCGTCGACCGCGCGGTTGTGGACGACGCTCAGCACCCACGACCGCACGCTGCCGCGGCTCGGGTCATATCCCGTGCCACTGCGCCACAGCGACAGGAACGCTTCCTGGACGATGTCCTCAGCGAGCCGCCCGGCGCCCGCACATCCGGTACGGCGAGCGAGTACGCCGCCGACGCGTGCCGGTCGAAGATCACCTCGAACGCCCGCACCTCGCCGTCGAGCACGAGCTCCATCAGCTCCTCGTCGGCGAGGCGCGCGCAGATCCGTCGATCGAAATCGGCCCCGCGATCCGAGCATGGCCCATCCTATCCCGGTCCTCCGAGCGAGCGGCCGAGCTCTCGTCGCCGCCCTGCGGAGCGGCGCGCGCAGGCGCGCGGCGGGTGGTCGCCGGCAGCCGCGCCGCGGGCCCTTGCAACCCGAGGATCGCCACCAGCTCGTCCTCCGCGGCCGATCACCGGCGCCGCCAGCGCGTTCAGGTCGGGCTCGCGCTCGCCGACCGCCTCGGCGATCCCCGACGCCCGCACAGCTTCGAGCTCGGCCGACAGCACGCGCGGGTCCGTGATCGTACGCTCCGTGAACGCAATCAGCTCGGCGTCGGGATCGAGCGCGAGGACGTCGAATCCGAACGCCAGCATGACCTTGCCGGCGGCGGTCGCGTGCGCGACGCTCGGCCGACCGACCCGCGCCATGCTGACGACGCTCGACGACGACGGAACGAAGTCGACGGTGATCGCCTCCCCGCCCCCGGGCACCGACAACGTGGCCGTCTCACCGGTCTCCTCCACCAGCCAGGTCAGCCACGGGCGGGCCCGCTCGCGCACGTCGAGCTGCCCGAGCACGCGGTCGGACAGCGCGACGAGCTTGAGCCCGAGCCGGTACGGCCCGCTCGGGCGAGCGCTCGACCAGGCCGCCGGCCTCGAGCGTCCCCAGCAACCGCGACGCCGTGCTCGCGTTCACCCCGATGCGCCGGGCCAGCTCGTTGACGCCGAGGCCCGCGTCGCTCGCGAGCCACCTCGTCGAGCAGCGCGAGCGCGCGCGCCACCGAGGCCACCCGCGGACGCGATCCGGTGCTCACAGACGGCGACTGCGCGGGCCGCCGTCGCGGGCGTTGCGCGAGCCGCGGAAGTTCGCGATCGGCGTCGGGCGCGTCGACTCGAGCGAGCGGGTCACGGCCACGTCGAGCCCGCCAGGGGCGAACAGGTCTCGTGAGTACGCGACTCGCTCGTCGCGCCCGGCGTAGATCAGCTCCTCGAGCTCGAGCACCGCCGTGGTCCGCTTCACGCCGAGCAGCTTGCCGGCGCGCTCGCGCGGGCTGAGTAGCGACGGGATCACCCGCGTGCGCGCGTACGTGACCGGCACGCCGAGCGCGATCAGTAAGTCGAGCACCATCTGCCCTCGTTCGAGCGCGGCCCGCAGCGCGTCGTCGTCGCGCAGCGACACCTTCGGGTGGACGACGTCGAACATCACCGCCACCGGAGCGTCGTTGGCCACGAGCGTCGCGCGAAACGGTGAGCGCCGGCGCGATCGGCGCGAGCCCGAGCGCCTCCCCGACCTCGACGCCGACCGCGCGCCGTTCGATGTTCACGTCGACCGAGGACAGGGTCAGGCCACGGCGCTCGGCCAGCGACGAGTACGGCTCGAGCCGCTCGAGCCGCTCGCCGAGGGCAGCCGGGACGGCGCTGCGCCCGACGAACGTGCCGCTCCCCTGCCGGCGCACGATCTCGCCGCGCTCCTCGAGGCGATGGAGCGCGCTTCGCAACGTGCCGCGCGAGATCCCCAGCATCGTTGCGACCTCGTGCTCGGGCGGAAGGCGATCGCCCTGCCGGTAGCGGCCGGCGGCGAGCCAGATGTGCAGCGCCTCCTCGGCGCTGTCGACGAGCGAAGGCCCGCGCTGTTCCGGCGCGCGCACGTCGTTCGAGCCTTGCAGACCGTCGCCAGCGCGACGCCACGTCCTCGCGGGCCACCCGTCGCCCTCCTCCCCACAGGTTTTGAACCTATTGTGTCAAGTGGTGCAAACGGCAGCGGGGTCGCTACCGAACGCAGAACTCGTCGGAGCCCCGGTTGAAGCAGAGCAGCCCGCGCAGCGTCGTGCCGTCCTCGTCGAGGACGATCAGCCGCGGCTCAGCCTGATCCGCCAGCAACTCGATCGCCTGCGGGATCGTCATCGCCGGCGTGGCGGTCACCGGCTGGGCGTCCGCGTACGTGATCGCGGGCTCGTCGTCGCGAGCATCGGCGGGCAGCTGATCCCGCGCGAGCGCGCCCCGGAAGCTGCCGTCGTCGGCCAGCAGCACGGTCCTCACGCTGGGCTGCTCGAACGCGCGCCGGATGTCGCCGACGAGCGCGTCCGCCGGATGCGTCTTCGGCTTGGACATCATCACCTCGCCGACCGTCATCTCGGCGGCCTCGCCGCTCGCCATCCGCCCGGTTCGCACCATCGCCGGAAATATTACGAGCTGCCGCTCGTGGCCGGGGACGTCGTGGCGCTCGCCTAAGCGCTCTGCGCCGCCTCCCGGGCGGCGTGCGCGCGCCGGGCCAGCGCGGCGGCCTCCCGCACGGCCGGCCCGTCGGTCAGGTTGATCGCCACCAGGCGGGCGGCGGCCTGAGCGGACGCCTCCGCGAGCAGGCGCCCGCGATCGCGTCACCGGCGAGGTTGCGGTTTCCCGTGAGCGCGATCGCCGCGGCCATCTCGGCGAGCTCGGCCGCGACCTGCGCGATCTCGAGCGGCGAGTCCGAGGCCGTCGCGCGCGCGTCCCGGACGCGAGCGGCCCGCCGCGGGTCCTCGGCCGGAAGCCTCAGCGCCTCGAGCACCGGCTCGTATGCATGCAGTTCGATCTCCGCGAGCTCGAGCGCCCGCTGGCGCAGTTCGCCGGCGCGGCGCGCCACCGGCTCACGGTCGGTGGCGAACGCGGCGGCCATCTCGACCAACGAGGCGGCAGATCGCGCAGGCCCAGGCCGAGCTCGATCCGCCGCCCGGCGCAGGCGTCCGCGCCGCGATCGCGTCGAGCAGCTCCCGGACTGAGCGATCAGAAAAGGCCGACGGTCCGTCCCTCGGAGTCGATGTCGATGTTGAGCGCGGCCGGCGTCTTGCCGAGCCCCGGCATCTGCATGACGTCGCCGCACAGCGGCACGAGCCAGCCGGCGCCGGTGTACGCGCGAATGTCCCTGACCGGCAGCGTGAAGTTCTCGGGCGCATTGAGCAGCGACGGGTCCGCCGACAGCGACAGGTGCGTCTTCGCCATGCACACCGGGAAGTGGCCGTGGCCCTCGCGGGTGAACTGGGTCAGCTTCGCCTCCGCCTCCGGGTAGAAGTAGACGTCCTTGGCCCCGTACACCTGCTTGGCGACCGCCTCGATCTTGTCCTGGATCGGCTCGTCGTCCTGATAGATCTGGTGGAAGGTGTTCGGCTCCTCGCACGCCTCGACGACCGCCGAGGCGAGGTCGGCGACGCCGGCGCCGCCCTTCGTGAACCCCTCGTTGGCCTCGGCCGCGAACGCGCCCGCCTCGAGCGCGAGGCGCTTGACCAGCTCGATCTCCTCGTTGGTGTCACCGGGCCTCCGGTTCACCGCGACCACCGCGGGCACGCCGAACGTGCGGATCGTGTTCAGATGGCGCCGGACGTTGGCAAAGCCGTTCTCGATCGCCTGGAGCGCCGCCGAGCGTTCGGCGCGCGGATCGTCCTCGAGCCCGGCGTGATGCTTGATCGCCCGGACGGTCGTCACGAGCACGGCCGCCGACGGGGTCAGCTTGCCGAACCGGCAGACGATGTCGAAGAACTTCTCCATCCCCATGTCGGCGCCGAAGCCGGACTCGGTGACGACGTAGTCGCCGAGCTTCATCCCGATCAGGTCGGCGATCAGCGAGTTGTTGCCGTGCGCGATATTGGCGAACGGGCCGCAGTGCATGAGCACCGGTTGCCCCTCGAGCGTCTGCACGAGGTTCGGCTTGAGCGCATCCTTGAGCAGCACGGTCATCGCGCCGGCGGCGCCGAGGTCCTCGGCGCTGATCGCCTTGCCGCCGTCGAACGAGTACGCGGCGGTGATCCGCGACATCCGCTGACGCAGGTCCTGGAGGTCGCGAGCGACGGCCATGATCGCCATCACCTCCGACGCCGCGGTGATGTCGAAGCCGGTCTCGCGCGGGTATCCGTTCGCCCTGCCGCCGAGGCCGACTGCGATGGCGCGGAGCGCCCGGTCGTTCATGTCGACCGCGCGCCGCCACGGGATGCGCAGCGCGTCGATGTGATGCGGGTTTCCGTGGAGGATCGAGGCGTCGATCATCGCCGCGAGCAGGTTGTTGGCGGCGCCGATCGCGTGGATGTCGCCGGTGAAGTGGAGGTTCAGGTCCTCCATCGGGACGACCTGGGTCAGGCCGCCGCCGGCCGCGCCGCCCTTGATCCCGAACACCGGACCGAGCGACGCCTCGCGCAGGCACGCCACCGGGTTCTTGCCGATCACGCCGAGCCCTTGAGTGAGCCCGACAAGCGTTGTCGTCTTGCCCTCTCCGGCCCTGGTAGGGGTCATCCCGGTGACGCACACGAGCTTGCCGTCGGGGCGGTCCTTCAGGCGGTCGAGCACCGACAGGGCGACCTTCGCCTTGTAGCGCCCGTAAGGCTCGATCTCGTCGGGCTCGAGGCCGGAGCGCGCCGCGATCTGGTCGATCGGAACTAGCTCGGCTTCCTGGGCTATCTCGAGGCTGGTCTTCATCGTCGTCCCCTCATCGGTGCTTGTGTCCATTCTTCTCCTTGTCCGTTCTAATGGCTGACCGCGGCGGCGGCAAGCTCTGAGACGAGCTTGTCCCGGTAGAAGCGCTCGACCTCGAACGGCGCGATCAGGTCGGGCGTGCGACCGGTCGCGACCAGCTCCGCCAGCGTCTTGCCGACGATCGGGGCGGCCTTGAAGCCGTACGTGCCCCAGCCCGCGCTGACGTGGAAGTTCTCGACCTCGGTCCGGCCGAGGATCGGACTGTAGTCCGGGCTGAGGTCACACAGGCCCGCCCAGCTCCGGAGCAGCCGCGCGCGCTCGAGCTGCGGGAACAGCTCGATCGTGTGCCGGCACACCTCCTGGAGGAAGTTGAGCGTCCCCTGCATCCGGTACGTGGTCCATGGCTCGATCTCGGCGCCCATCAGGAACTCGCCTCGATCGGTCTGGCTGATGTACACGTGCATCTGCGAGGAGACGATCACGACGTCGAGCAACGGCTTGACCGGCTCGGTGACGCACGCCTGGAGGATGTGGGTGGTGATCGGCAGCGGCACCTCGACCATGTCGCAGATCTGCGTGCTCCAGCCCGCCGTGCAGTTCAGGACCGTGCCGGCGCTGATCGTCCCGCGGTTGGTGTGGACGTGCGTGACGCGCCCGTTGGATCGCGTCCATGCTCTGGACTTCCGTGTCCTGGTGGATCTCCACTCCACCCCGGTCGGCGCCCCGCGCGAACCCCCACACGACCGCGTCGTGCCGGATGATCCCGCCGGGCGGGTGGTACAGCGCGCCCATGATCGGGTACGTCGCGTCCGGGTTGTCGACCTGCATCGCCGGCGCGAGTTGCTTGATCTCATCGGGATAGATCACGCGCGAGTCGATCCCCTGCAGGCGGTTGACCTCGGCCCGGTTGGCCATCACGAACATCGCGCGGTCGGAGTGCGCGAGCGTCAGATGTCCGCACTGCGAGAACAGCAGGTTGAAGTTCAGCTCCTGCGAGAGACCCTCGTACAGCTTCACGCTCGCGTCGTAGAAGCGCGCGCCCTCGGGGGTCTTGTAGTTCGAGCGCAGGATCGTGGTGTTGCGCCCGGCGGCGCCGGAACCGATGTAGCGCTTCTCGAGCACCGCGACGCTGCGAATCCCGTGGTTGTGCGGCGAGGTAGTACGCGGCCGCGAGGCCGTGCGAGCCGCCGCCGACGATCACGACGTCGTACGCGGTCTTCAGCTCGCCCTGGCGGCGCCACATCCGGCGCTTGCGGAAGATGTCAAGCATCTCGGAGTGCCTCCACTCCGACCGGGGCGCCGCCGAGCGGGCGCGCTGCGTCCTCCACGACGGTCCAAATGTACTCGCCGACAGCCCAGCCGAACAGCAGCAGGAACCGCTGCTCGGCCTCGACGACGATCATCCCGGGCTGGCGCGCGATCGAGCCGGGGCGAAAGCTCCCGGGAGGTGCGACCTGGGGGCGGAGGTCGAGCGCGCAGAAGCGCGCGATCACCTCCCGGGCTTGGGGGCCGAAGATCGTGAGCGCGGCGAAGCACGTGGTGACGTCGACGGCGTCCGGTGGCGGCGGCGTGGTCGCCGCCGATCAGCAGCGCTCTCGTCGGAGTCAGCCGGCAGATCCACGCATCGCCTTCGCGCCTGGCCGCGCCGAGCTCGCCGCTGACGCCGTCGCCCTGCAGCTCGAGCTTGCGCAGGTGCGAGACGTCGGCCCACGCCACGGTCTCACCCACCCGCTCCTGACCCGGCGTAGTCGACCGCGACGTTCCAGCCGTCGCGGACCTCGAACCGCGCGCCGGCGGCCTGGGCCTTGCGCTCCATCGGGCTGCGAGCGATCGCCGCTCGTCGGCGGCGGCGGTGCTGAGGAACGCGAGGCTCACGAGCGGAGCACCTCGCCGTCGGGGTCGTAGAACGGCTTGGTCTGGATCTCGGCGGTCATCGTCCGGCCCTGATCGGAGATCGTCACCTGCGAGCCGTCCTGGGCGAGCGGGCTCGGGACCCAGGCCATCCCGATCACCCGGTCGAGCACCGGCGAGAAGCGAGCGCTCGTGACCTGCCCGGCCGGATCGCCGCCACCGTCGACGATCACCGCGCCCTCGGTCGGCACGTAGCCGTTCGCGAGCGTGAACCCGACCAGACGCGTCGCCGGCTCCTCGTCGGCGTAGTGCTCGAGCGCCCACTTGCCGATGAAGTCCTCGCCCTTGTCGAGCTTGACGATCCACGGCATCGCGGCGCCGAACGGGGTCGACTCGGAGTCGGTGTCCTGCCCGACGATGATGTGCATCTTCTGCAGGCGCAGGATGCGCTGCGGCTCGAGCCCGAACGGGCGGATGCCCTTCTCGCGGCCGGCCTCGATCAGCGCGTCCCACACGTGCTCGCCGTGGGCGGCGGCGAAGTGGATCTCGTAGCCGACCTCGCCGACGAACCCGATTCGGAGGATCAGGCACGGGACGCCGGCGACAGTCGGCCTGCTTGCCGTCGAGGTACCTGAACGCCTCGGCCGAGCAGTCCAGGTCGGTGAGGGTGGCAGAGGATTTCCCGCGCGCGGGGGCCGGCGAGGTTGACCGCGGAAAGGCCCTGGGTCAGGTCGGTCAGCTGCACTCCCATCCGCCAGTCGGCCAGCCACCACGAGAACCACTCCTCGACCGCGCCGGCGCCGCTCGAGGTGGTCGTGACGTAGAACGTGTCGTCGTCGATCCGGCAGATCGTCCCGTCGTCGACGATCCGGCCGGCGTCGGAGCTGATCACGCCGTAGCGGATCCGGCCGGGCTTCAGGTCGCTGAAGCGATTGGGATACAGGCGATCGAGGAACTCGCCGGCGTCGGGCCCGCGGACCAGCAGCTTGCCGAGCGTCGAGACGTCGATCAGCCCGGCGGCCTGGTGGACCGCGAGCGCCTCGCCCTGCGGGTCGCCGTAGTCGTACGGGCGGCGCCAGTCGCCGGCCCACTTGACGTTCCCGCCGAGCTCGCGGTGGCGGGCGTGGATCGAGGAGCGCTTGGCCGGCTCGAACGGCCGGCCCGCCAGCACGCCCATCGGGACCGACACCCACGGCGGGCGCGCGGTCGTCGTGCCCACGTCCTGCGAGGCTCTGCCCGGTCTCCTCCGCCATCAGCCGGATCGCCGGCAGCTGGCACATGCGGCCCTGGCACGGGCCCATCGTCACGGTCGTGTACCGCTTGGACAGCTCGATCGAGTCGTAGCCCTCCTCGACGCTCAGCTTGATGTCCTTCGCGGTCACGTCCTCGCAGAAGCACGCGAAGCACTTTCCGTGGCCGGCGCCGGACACCGGTGGCGGAACCGCCACCGGGTTGCGTCGGCTGCGTATGCGCGGTCCGGGTCCAGGCCGGGGCCGGGGCTGCGTCCGCGGCGTCCGCGTCGCTCACGTCGCCGACTGCCGCGCCCGCGGCCTCGCGACCTGCCCGCTCGCCCGAGCGCGCCACCGCGTCGGGGTCCTCGAGCCCGGCCACCTCGCCGGCCGCGAACACGTTCGGCGGCAGCTCGGTCAGCGCGAAGTGCCCGCGGGCGGCGTCGTACGCGGTGCGCGCGCCGGCCTGGAGCAGCAGCGAGGTCGCCGGCGCGAACCCGCCTGAGACCAGCACGAGATCGCACTCGAACGTCCTCTCGACCGAGGCGCCCTCGACGCCGAGCGGGCCGAGGACGGCGCCCTGCACCGCCTTGCCGCCCTTCGCCTCGAGGATGGTGTGGCCGATCAGCACCTCGATCCCGCGCTCGGCGAGCTGCCGGGCGGCCGCGCTCCGGTGTTCGCGCAGATCCGCCACCGCGGCGATCTGGATCCCCGCGTCGGCCAGCTTGGCCGCCGCGTCGAGTCCGCGGTCCGAGGTCGTGGCGAGCACGGCGCGGGTGCCGGGGCTGACCGCGTAGAGCTGCGTCAGGCGCACGCGCACCGCCGGAGAGCATGACCCCGGGGAGGTCGTTGCCGGCGAACACGAGCGGCTGCTCGATCGTGCCCGTCGCGAAGACGTGGTTGCGCGCGCGGATCTGGTGGAGCGTGTCGGCCTGCCACACGGGCACGATTCCGTCGAAGTAGCCGAGCGCGGAGGCGCGGGTGAGCACCTCGACGCCGGCCGGCGCCTCGATCGGGTTCGGCCCCTCGTCGACGAGCACGACGTCCGCGCCCTGCTCCGCGGCGGCCTTCGCGGCGGCGACGCCGGCGATCCCGCCACCGATCACGAGCACGTCCGCGTGGCGCCGGCGGTACTCGGTCCGCCACTCGCGCTCGGGCTGCTCCTTGCGCAGGACCCCGAGCCCGGCGGCGTGCCTGAGCACCTTCTCGTACACCGGCCACAGCCTGCGAGGCCGGATGAACGTCTTGTAGTAGAAGCCCGGCGGCGTGAACTTCGTTCCCACGATGTCCGTGGCGCGCATCACGTCGAGATCGAGCCCGGGGCGCGCGTTCAGGTGCTCGACCTTCATCCCCTCGCGGACCGGCTCGGTGCACGCGCGCGCGCCGGGGGCGCCGTCGACCGCCACGATGCAGTTCGGGCACTGGCCGGCGCAGCACATCAGCCCGCGCCGGCGGTGGTACTTGAAGCTCCGCGAGAACGTGCGCTGGCCGTTGGCGTACAGCGCCGACCCGACCGTGTCGCCGTCGTACGCCTCGACCGACTTGCCGTCGAACGTGAAGCGGATGACCTTCGCGCGGTTGATCACCTCGCCCGGCTGGTTCGGCAGGCGGCTCACGCGGCACCGTTCTTGTCGGCCGGGCAGCTCGGTCAGCAGCACCTCGTTCGTCCTCGTGTCGCGCTCGGCGACGAACCAGGCGCGGCAGCCCGAGCGATGGAACCACCACTCACGCTGCACGCCGGCCCGGTTGCGGCGGAAGTAGTTGTATTCGCCGAGCTCTCGGAGCGTGGGCCGCGAGGCCGGGCGCGGCGAGATCTCGCCGCCGTAACCGAAGTCAGTCACCTCGCGGACGCCGCAGTTGGGACAGGTTAGGAGAAAAGACATGAGGCGTCTTGCCAGCGGAACGCTACGCCTGTCCCTGTGATCTTGTCCAATATCTAATTAAGCGCTATTGATTCGCTGATCGAATCATGGAATTACGCCAGCTTCGTTACTTCGTCGCGGTCGCCGAGGAGCTCCACTTCCGCCGTGCCGCCGAGCGGTTGCACATCTCCCAGCCGCCGCTCAGCCAGCAGATTCGTGCCCTGGAGGACGAGCTCGGGTTTGCGCTCCTGACCCGGACGCGCCGGCGCGTCCAGCTCACCGCCGCCGGCGACGCGTTCCTGCGCGACGCCCGCGCGATCCTGACCGAGCTCGACGGCGCGGTCGCCACCGCGCGGCGGATCGACGCCGGCCAGACCGGGCGGCTGCGAATCGGGTTCGTCGGGTCGGCGCTGCTCTCGATCGTGCCGGGAACGGTCGAGCGCTTCCGGGCCGGGCGGCCGGCGGTCGCGATCGAGCTCCGCGAGCGCTCGACGGTCGACCAGCTCCGCGCGGTCCGCGCCGGCGTGGTCGACGTCGGCTTGGTCCGGCCCCCGATCGAGGACGAGGGCGCGCTGCGGGCGGAGACGGTTCTGCGCGAGCGGACGGTGGCGGCGCTGCCGGCCGGGCACGAGCTGGCGGGTCTGTCGCGGGTGTCGCTGCGCCGGCTGGCCGCCGAGCCGCTCGTCCTGTTCCCCCGCGACCAGGCGCCCGGCTACCACGACCTGCTGATCGGAGCCCTCGCCGGCGCCGGCGCGGGCCCCCACGTGATCCAGTACGCGCCGGAGATGATGACGATCATCGGCCTCGTCGCCGCCGGGACCGGCGTATCGCTCGTGCCGGCCTCGGTCAGCCGCCTCGCGCTCGACGGCGTGACCTACCGCCCGGTGTCCGGAGCGCCCCGGTCCGACCTCGTCGCGATCACGCGGGCCGGGGACGACTCGGCGCTCGTGCGCGCGTTCGTGGCCGAGGCGATCGCCTAATAGGTCTGGGCCGCTGCTCGCGTGACCGCGAGCGCGGCCGCGAGGCGCGCGATCACGACCAGCGGCTCGTCCCGGAGCTGGACCGCGGTGAAGCGAACGACCCGGTACCCCGCCGCCACGAGCGTGGCGTCCCGAGCCCGATCGGACTCGAACGCGGCGCGGCCGCCGTGGAACGGGTACCCGTCGACCTCGACCACCAGCATCTGGTCGCGCCAGAGCGCGTCGACGACGATAGCCGTGCAGCGGCACGTTGGTGTCCGGCACGGGGAGGCCTGCCTTGCGGATGAGCGAGAGGATGCGCCGCTCGGCCCAGGAGCGCGTCAACCGCGGCCCGCCATGCTGGCGCAGGACGGCGTTGAGGCGCGCCACGCCGGGGCGCGTCGGGTGGTGAGCGATCGCCTGTTCGATCTGGCGCGGCCTGACGAGCTGTGTCGAGATCGCGGCGGCGAGCAGCTCTTCCAGGCCAGGGTCACAGGCGTTTTCAATGATCGTCCGCGCCGGCGACGTGACGCAGATCCGCTGACGGTGGCGGATCTCGCGCCGCTCGAGCGTGCGGGTCCGGTGGCGGCGGATGCCCGGCCGTTCGCCCGGATTCCGCCCCACAACTGTGACGTCGATGTCGCCCTTGTGCGGGGGCAGCATGCCCCACAGCTCCGCAGCTGAGCGGTGACTCAGCAGTGCGTCCGGTCCGCACGCCGCGACTGCTGCGGTAAGGAGCGTCAGGCGGCTCGCCTGGCCGGGTGGCTCGAGCAGGTAGACGCCGTTGTGCCGGCGCCACAGCCGCCCGATCTCGACCCGGTGCTCGACCGCGCGGTGGCCGACGCCGGCGGATTCGAGCGCGCGCCAGGTGACAACCCGATTGTTCCGGGCGGCGATCCACTCGATCGCGCGGTCAACATCGCCGCCTCGCCTCACCGCCCACCCACCACCCGAGTGGATGAAACGCCACGCGGTGGCCGAAAAGCGGCGAGTGGCGGATTGTCCACTTCTAGTGTGGACCACACACCACAGCCCCGCCCGGCGATGGGCGGTGGCGGGTCATCCACATGGGCCCGGCTCGCGAACGGCATCGACCGGCACGATGGCGCAGCGGACCGGCCCCGCCACCGAAATTCACCAGAGTTGTCACACCTTCGGGCGGCGGCCGTCACACCGCGCGGCAATCCCGTTACAAACCGAGCGACCGGGAGATGATCTCGCGCTGGATCTCGCTCGTTCCGCCGTAGATCGTCGTGACCACCGCGTGGCGGACGTGCCCCTCCATGTCGTACTCGGTGGCGTAGCCGTACCCGCCCATCATCTGCATGCCCTCGAGCGAGGTGCGCTTCGCGGTCTCGGTCGCCTTGAGCTTGGCCATCGACGCCTCGCGCGGGAACATCTGCCCCGGGTTGGCGTCGACCTTCTCCGCCACCCCGTACACGAGCGCCGACGTCGCCTCGATCTCGGTCGCGAGGTCCGCGAGACGGTGCGCCATCGTCTGGAAGCTCCCGATCGTCTTGCCGAACTGCTTGCGCTCCTTGACGTACGCGAGCACGTCCTCGAACGCCCGCTCGGCCATCCCGAGTGACTGCGCGGCGATGATCAGCCGCTCGTTGTTGAGCCCGGCCATCAGCTGCATCCAGGCGCGGTCGACCTCGCCGACGACCCGCTCCGCGGGGACATGGCAGTCCGTGAAGAACATGTCGTTGACCTCGCGGCCGCCCATCGTGTCGATCGGTCGGATGTCGAGCCCATCGATCTCCCGCGGGACCGACAGCATCGTCAGCCCCTCGTGCTTGTTGCCCGTGCGCGAGGTGCGACACACGAGCAGGATGTGGTCGGCGGCGTGGGCGCCGGTGATCCAGGTCTTCTGCCCGTTGACGACGTAGCCGCCGTTCGCGCGCTCCGCGCGGCACGACAGGTTGCCGACGTCCGACCCGGCCTCGGGCTCGGACATCGCGATCGCGTAGACCGTGCCGGCGACGATCCGCGACAGGATCTCCTCCTTCAGCGCCTCGCTCCCGAACAGCTCGACCGGGCGGGCGTTCATCATCGTCACCGGGAAGAAGCCCATCGGGATCTGACCGCGCGAGAACTCCTCGCACAGGAGGCACAGGTCGACCGAGCCGCCGCCGGCGCCACCGTACTCCTCGGGGATCGCAGCGCCGAGCCAGCCCAGCTCGGCGATCTTCGCGTAGATCTCGGGATTGTGGGGCTCGCGGCCGTGGTCGGTCAGCGCGTCGCGCTGTTCGCGCGTCCCGCACTCGCGCCGGGCGAAGTCGCGGATCGCCTCGACGAACGCTCGTTGCTCGTCGGTCAGGTTCAAGTTTGCTCCTCCTCCTGGGGCGGCGGTTGGTACCGCGGTCGAGACTACCTTCGCTGGAATAATCGCGACATGGCGGAGCCCCACGGGAGCCGCATGCTCATCCGCCCCGCGAACCCCGCCCGCGACGCCGAAGCGATCGCGAACATCTACGCGCCCTACGTCACGGACACCGTGATCTCGTTCGAGTACGAGCCGCCGACCGCGACTGAGATGGCCGGACGGATCGAACGGCTGACCAAGACCCATGCGTGGCTGGTGGCCGAGGACGGCGGTGAGATCATCGGCTACGCGTACGGCTGCCCGCACCGGGAGCGCGCCGCCTACCAGTGGGCGACCGAGGTGAGCGTTTACGTCGACCCGCGCCACCAGCGACGGGGCGCCGGCCGGGTGCTGTACGAGGCGCTGTTCGTCCCCCTCGCCGAGCGGGGGTACCGGATCGCGCTCGGCGGGATCGCGTTGCCGAACGACGCGAGCGTCGCGCTCCACCAGGCGTGCGGGTTCGAGCGCGTCGGCGTGTACCGCGGGATCGGCTTCAAGCAAGACGCCTGGTGGGACGTCGAGTGGTGGCAGCTCGACCTCGCGAGCAAGCTCCCCGCCTCGCGGGCAAGCTAACGATCTAGTCCTCGTCGAGCAGCAGCGCGAGCGTCGGGCACGCGTCGACCGCGCGCCGCGCCAGCCCGAGCAGGTCGCGGTGGGACGTGCGACTCGTCGAGGATCGGATAGCCCCAGTCGTCGAGCCGGATCAGCTCGGGCAGCAGCTCCGCGCACAGGCCGTGGGCCTCGCACGTGATCGGGTTGACGCGCAGCCGAACGCTCACCGGAGCCAGCCCTGATCCGAGCGCTCATCGAAGCCGGCCCCCGGGAACCGCCTGCCCGCCGAGCGGAAGCCCCGCCGGCGCCGCGTCGCAACGCCCGTTCCGATGCCAGTCGATCTCGTCCTCGAACACGCGAGCGCGCTCTCGACGAACCGCACGGCGCCGTCGGGGTGGTGGCAGGCGCCTCGCCCGCGGACCTCGGACGCCCACCGAAGCACCCGGTCGCGCTCGCGCGGGTGCGCGACGCCGGCGGCGAGCGCGCCGACCGAGTCGGCGATCGCGCGCAGCCCGTACACGCACGGGCCGCACTGCCCGGCCGACTGCGCGGCGAGGTACGCGATCACCCGCGCGCTCTCGTGCAGGCCGCAGGCGCTCTCGCCGAGCGCGATCAGCACGCCCGACCCGAGCGAGCAGCCGACCGACCGCAGATCCTCGCGCGCGAGCCGGAGTCCGGTCGCTGCGAGCGGCCTCGACCCAGGTGCCGAAGTAGCCCGCCGACCAGTAGCGCCCGCAGCGGCTCGACCGGACCGCCGGCGGCCGCCAGCAGGTCGCTCATCGACGTGCCGAACGCGAGCTCGTACACACCGGGCGCCCGGACCGCGCCGGAGATCGTGACCAGCGCCGAGCCGGGATCGGCGACCGTGCCGAGCTCCCGGTACCAGGACGAGCCGAACCGGGCGACGAGCGCGAGCTGGGCGAGCGTCTCCGGGTTCTGGATCAGCGTCGGGCGGCCACGGTAGCCGCGCTCGAACGGCCGCGGTGGAACGAACGTCGGAAGCTCCGCGCCGCCGTTCAGGTAGTGGACGACAGCGCTCTCCTCGCCGGTGACGTATCCCTCCGGACCGGTGACGACCTCGATCGAGACGCCGTCTCGCTCGCGCACTGCGACCGCCCCGCCGAGCGCGCCGACGGCGTCGACCGCATCCGGCCGACCTTGACGATCACCTGCTTCGATCCGATCGCGCGGGCCGCGAGCACCGCGCCGTCGAGCACCAGGTGCGGGAGCCGGGACAGCAGCAGGCGATCCTTGGCGCTCGCCGGCTCGGTCTCCGAGCCGTTGACGATCACCGGCCCGGCGCGCCGGCGCTCGGCCACCGCACGCAGCTTGCGCGCGGTCGGGAAGTCGGCGCCGCCGCGGCCGCGCAGGCCGCTGCGCTCGACCTCCTCGATCAGCTGGTGGGCGGGACACGGCGGGCAGCGGGCCGTGGACGCTTGCGTGTGCGGCGCGAGCGTCATCGGCCGCCGCCGGGCTCGAGCCCGGCGAGCAGGCGCGGCAGGTCCCTGGTGTCCGCCGTTCGCGAGCGCCGTCACGCCGGCGCTCCCGACAGCGTCCCGGTGACCTGTGCCGGTCCGGTTGTCGATCTGCAGCGCGACATGGACCTCGACCGCGGATCCTTGGCTGTCGGTGAGGCGAGCGCTGAACTCGGTGCCCTGGAGCGAGTCGATCGAGCCCTGGAGCACGGTCGGCGACCCCGGCGACGGCGAGATCGACCTGGCTGCCGGTCATCGACAGGCCGCCGCCGCCGACCGGCTGACCGGCGATCCTGACGCGCAGCCGTCCCGCGACCTGGCCGCGGACCGCCGTCGAGAGGTCGACGACCGCGCCGCCCGGCGCAGAGCTCTCCCGAACGGTGCCGGCAATGGTCGAGTTGAACGGCCGGCTGAGCGCCGCCGAACCGCTTGCAGCGGACGAGCTCCCGGAAGCCGGGGCGGACGACGATCCAGAAGCTGACGCCGACGTCGACCCCGACCGCGACGCCGAGCCGAGCAGCGACGAGGGCGTGCCGGCGCGCCGCGCCCACCCGTGCTTGCAGCGGACCGGCGAGCGTGAAGATCATCAGCCCGATCGGGGTGATCACCGCGAGCGCGGTTGCCGGCGCGCGCAGGCCGGCGTGGTCGGAGGAGACGTGGGCGATCCGCGTCCACACCGCGACCAGCACGGCGACGATGCAGACCGACGGTCAGCGCCAGCATCCACCACTGCTTGACGTCGCTGCCGGTGCCGAGCCCGTGCAGCACCGCGACCGGCCAGCTCGCGTACGCGAGCCAGTGGATCGCCCGCCAGGCGCGGTAGCCGAGCCGCCGGCGCACGAGGCTCGTGATCGCGATCGCGAGCAGCAGATCGAACGACAGCGGTTCCGAGCCCGAGCCACAGCGGGCGGTAGGGCGAGTTGAACGGGATCACCCCGTCGAGCAGCGTGATCGGCGCGAACCCGTCGAGCACGCTCGTGACGATGTGGATCGCGAGCACGACGCAGCACGAGCAGCGAGATGTCCCGGTGGACGGCGTCGATCGCGAACCGCGGCCACCGCGGCGCCGCGAACCGCACCGAGCCGAGGATCCCGATCACGACGCTCGCGGTCAGCAGCACGAGCGCGACCGCGCCGGTGCCGCGGGCGAGGTACCAGTACGCGCTCGGACTGAGCGTCGCGCCGAGCGCCGGGCTCATCGGCTCGGTCGTCCCCGGACCACGCTCAGCACGGCCGGGCCGAACTCACGGCAACTGGGAGATCGTCGCCTTCGGCCGGCCAGCCGCCGACATGGCGAACGGTCCCGTCGGTTCGCACGAGCCGGCTCGGCAGCCCGAGCGCCTCGAGCCAGGGCGCGGCCTTCTCGCCCCGGATGATCGTCGCGGTGCTCGCGATGTTCGCGTCCAGGCAACAGCCGGCGGACACGCTGACCGTCCGCCAGACGCTGTCGGCGGAGTCGCCCGGTGAGCGGATCGACCAGGTGATGCGCGGTGCCGTGCCGCCGTCCGCCAACGGCGGACCGCCGTGCTCGAGGTGGCGAGCCCGCCCGAGCTCAGCGAGATCCACTGCCCGGGCGCGTCGAAGCCCGAGCGATGGTCGTCGGTCACCCGGATCCGCCAGCCCGCGGCCGGCGCCGGCCCGGCGATCGCGAGGTCGCCGCCGAGCGACACGAGCACGCCGCAGCCGGCGGCGGCGCAGTGCCTCTGCCGCCGCCCGGTCGGCGGCGAGCGCCTTCGCGGTGGCGCCGAGGTCGAGGATGACGCCGCGCGCCGACGCGTGACCGTGCTGCGCTCCGAATCGACTGTGACCGTGCGCCAACCCGGGATCGAGGCGAGCGTCCGCGTGCCCGGCGATCGCGCGCCCTCGCCCTGGACGCGGACTCCAACGCCCGCGAGCGACCCGAAGTCACGGTCGTACCCGAGCGAGATCAGCGCCTGCCCGACGGTCGGGTCGACGTCGCCTGCGGTCAGCCGGGCGGCGCGCAGCGCCACGCGTCATCGCCTCGAGCAGGACCGGTCCGACATGCACGGGCACGTCCGGCGGCGGCGTTGACGGCCGACAGCTCGGAGTCGTCGCGGAACCGCGAGCAGGCGCGGTCGAACTCGGCGACGACGCGCTCGACTGCGTCGCGCGCGCTATCGAGCGCGGCGGACTCGGTGACCGCGACTAGCGCGGTGCTTCCGAACGCCTCGAGCGTCGCGGATTCCTCGGAGCGTCTCATGTCGCTCGCTCACGAGCCCCCCGACACGACCCCGCCGCCACCGCCGGAGGACTGCGGAGCCGGCGACGCCGGTGGTGCCGGCGTGGACTGCGGCGGCTGAGCGGGGACCGACTGCGGCGGCTGCGCCGGCCCCTGCAGACCGAGCGTGCTCGGATCGGCCGCCGGCGGCAACTGGGGAATCGCCGAAGCCGTAGACGGCGGACGACGACGTGCTCGCGCGGGCCCCGCGCCGCCGGCCTCGAGCGGATGCTTCGAGGCCAGCGAGCGTCCCGGTGCCACCGCCGAGACGAGCGCCGCGAAGCCGGCGGTCAGCGCGGCCGTTCCGGCGATCACCCATCGCCGCGTCCGCCTGACGCGCGCGAGCGCAGCGTCGCGAGCAAGCGCGGCATCCGACTGGTTCGTGCCCCTGGTCATCCGGTCATCGCTGGGAATCATCGTCCAACTCTCTCGAACAGGGAATCAGCGCTCGGTAAGACCAATATGAGAATTCTGGGTAGCGGCTCCGCCGACGCACGACCACCCTCAATCCCCGCCCTTCGCGGGCAGATCGAGCGTGAACGCCGACCCGTCGACGACGACCCGGCCGCCGTGGCGGTCGACGATCGCCGAGACGATCGACAGCCCGAGCCCCGAGCCCGGGCGGCCCGAGGCGCCGGCGCCCGCGCCAGAACCGCTCGAACAGCCGGTCGCGGTCGTCCGGATCCGGCCCGGGTCCCTCGTCCCGGACGGTGACGAGCGCCCGCCCGTCAACGCGTGCGAGCTCGATCGTGACCCGGCCGCCCGGCGGGGCCGTGCACCAACGCGTTCTCGACCAGGTTCTCGAGCGCGCGCGAGAGCGCGCTCCGTCTCCCCGGACCATCGCGTGATCGATTCCGGACGATCCGACCCGGCCGGCGTCCTCGCCCGATGAGCGCCGACGACGCCGCGCACCACCTCGCCCAGATCGACCTCGCCCTCGGACGACACGCCGGCGTCTGCCCGCTCGAGCGCGAGCAGGTCGTCGACGAGCCGCGCCAGCCGGCGGGCGTCGCGCTGGAGCTCCTCGAGCACCTCGGGATCGGCCCCGTGCCGCGCGGCGTACTCGACGTTGCCGAGCAGCGTGGTCACCGGCGTCCGGAGCTCGTGCGAGGCGTCGGCGAGGAACCGGCGCTCGCCGGCCCGGGCCGCCTCGAGCGAGGCGAGCATGCGGTTGAGCACGCCGGTCAGCTGCCCGATCTCGTCCGGCGACCGCGCGCTCGGGGAGCCGCCGCGACGGGTCGGCGGTCCGCTCGATCTCGCCGGCCGCGTCCGCCAGCCTCCGCAGCGGGCGCAGTCCCGCGCCGGGTCAGCGCCGGCGGCGAGCAGCGCCGCGAGCAAGCGCCGCGCCGGCGCCGGCTGAGGACCACCAACACGCCGAGATGGGCGGTCGTGTGCGAGATGTCGGTGGTGTCCGAGGCGACCAGCACCGCGCCGCCGCCGGCGGGTCCGCTCAGCGCGATCGGCGCGGCGTACAGCCGGAACGGGCGACCGTCGAGGTCGATGTTCTCGAAGCCGGTGGCGCCCGACACCCGCGCGGCGCGGGCGAGGCGGTCCTCGGGGAGCAGGCCCGCGCCGAGCGTGAGCGACCGGGCGAGGATCCGGCCGCGGGCGTCGATCACCTCGACCGCGATCTGGCGCCCCGACACCGGGCTCTCCAGTGCCCCCGGCGCGTTCAGCACCGCCGGGGCGGAGACGGCCAGCTGGGCCACCTCCTGCGCGCGCTGGCGCGAGCGCGCTGTCGAGCGAGCTCCGCAGCTCGTGGCCGACGAGCAGCACGGTCGCGACGCCGAACAGCACGAGCGCGACGAGGATCGATCCGGCCGCCGCGAGGACGAGCCGGAACCGCAGCGTCTGTGGGCGCCCGAGGCTCATCTGAGGACTGGCACGATTTTTAGGCTGATTCACAAGTTTTATGGGTACGGACCCATATTTAAGGTGAGCACGTTTGATCATGGATGTAGAGCTGTTGCTCGAAAAGGGGTGTCATTGTTAGGACGCTTCGGTCCACGCAGGGCCGGTGCGGGTCCTGCTGCTGTCCGGCGATTACCGCACGGCGCGGCTGATCGACGAGTTGCTGCACGCGACCTGGAGCCGCGTGCACCTGGCCGCGCACGCGCGAGTGGGATGCGGCGGCTGCGCAGGCACTTGTCGATTACCGCAGCTGCTGCGTGCTGCTCGACGTCCCGTCCGACCCCGCGGGGCAGCGCGACGCCCTCGATCTGCTCGAGTACGTGCGGCTGTCCGCCCCCGACGCGCCGATCGTCCTGCTGTCCGCACACCGAGGACGAGGCGCTCGCGCTCGCACGCGGTCAAGGCCGGCGCGCAGGACTGCCTCGTGATCTCCGAGCTCGACCCGGCGCTGCTCCGCCGCGCGCTCACCCACGCGATCGAGCGCAAGCGCACGGAGGCCGCGCTCGCCCACCAGGCGCTCCACGACCAGCTGACCGGGCTCCCCAACCGCGCGCTGTTCCTCGACCGCCTCGGCGTCGCGCTCGACCGAGCCCGCCGCTCTGGGAGCCAGCTCGCGGTGATGTTCCTCGACTTCGACAACTTCAAGGAGATCAACGACTCGCGCGGCCACGCCGTGGGCGACCGGCTGCTGGCGGACGCTCGGCGAGCGGCTGGGCACGCTGTTGCGTCCGATGGACACCGTCGCGCGGTTCGGCGGCGACGAGTTCACGTTCCTGTTCGAGGACCTCACGAGCGAGCGCGAGGTCGTGCTGATCGCCGACCGCATCTGCCAGGCGGCGAGCCTCCCGATCGACGTCGACGGGCTCGAGCTGACGGTCACGGTCAGCGTCGGGATCGCGATGGTCGCCGATCCGACCGTCCCCGCCGGACACCGTGATCCGGGAAGCCGATGCCGCGATGTACCGTGCCAAGGAGCGCGGGCGCTCGCGGCTACGAGCTGTTCGACGAGGACTCGCGGCGGCGGGCGGTCGCGAGGATCGAGCTCGAGGCCGCGATCCGGCAGGCCGTCGCGCGGTCCGAGCTGCGGGTCCACTACCAGCCGCGGGTCGCGCTGCAGGACTTCGCCGATGTGACCTGGGTCGACGCGCAGGTCCACTGGCAGCACCCCCAGCGCGGGCTGATCCCACCCGAGGAGTTCAGGCCGCTGGCCGAGGAGACCGGAATGGTGATCCCGATCGGCCGGTTCGCGCTCGAGCATGCGCTCGCCCAGCTCGCCCGGTGGCGCGAGTCCAAGCCGGATATGCAGGCTGTCGCTCGGCATCTCCGGCGCGGCAGCTGCGGGACGCGAACCTCGCGTCGGCGCTGAGCGACGCGCTCCGGACTGGAGACGTCGACCCGGGCGCGATCTGCCTCGAGATCCCCGAGGCCGCCGTGGGCGAGGATCCCGAGGCCGCGCTCACGGCGCTCCGGACGCTCAAGGCGACCGGCGTGAAGCTTGCGCTCGGCGACTTCGGCTCCGGCGCGTGCTCGTTCACCCACCTGCGCGAGCTGCCGATCGACGCCGCTCCAGATCCACGAGAGCTTCATCAGCGCGCTCGGCGAGTCTGGGGAGGACGCATCGATCGTGAGCGCGCTCGTCGAGCTCGGACACGCGCTCGGGCTCGGCGTCGTCGCCGATGGCGTCGAGACCGAGGCGCAGGTCGAGCAGCTCCGCGAGCTCGGATGCGACGCGGCCCAGGGCCATCTTGATCGGCACGGCTCGTGACCGCGGAGCAGGTCGACGCGCTGCGGAGTCGCCGGGGCCGTGTAACGCGCTTCACGCGCGGAGCGTGAACCCACTCCCCCTGACCGTCTTGATCAGCGGCGGCGCCCCGAGCTTCCGCCGCAGGCGGGTCACGTAGCGATCGACGACGTTCGCCTCGGCGCCGTCGTCCCAGATCTCCTCGATCGCGCGCTCGCGCGTGACGACGCGACCCGTCTCGCGCAGGAGCAGCTCGAGCAGCGCGGTCTCGCGCCCGGTCAGCTCGATCGTCAGCCCGCCCCGCATCGCCCGGCGTCCCGCCACGTCGAGCGTCAGGTCGGCGTAGGAACGCACTCCGCTCGCGTGCCCGTCGGCCCCGCGCCGCGTGAGCGCCCGCAGCCGCGCGATCAGCTCCTGCACCGCGAACGGCTTGACCAGGTAGTCGTCGGCGCCGGCCTCGAGCCCGGCGACCCGGTCGGGCACCGCGTCGCGCGCGGTCAGCATCAGGATCGGGGTCGGAAGGCCCTTGCTGCGGAGCCGGCGGCAGACGGCCAGCCCGTCGAGCGCAGGCATCGCGACGTCGAGCACGATCACGTCAGGCGCCGCGCGCTCGGCCTCGAGCAGGGCCGCGCCACCGTCGGCGGCGACAGTCACCTCGTAGCCTTCCGCGGCCAGCGTGCGCGCGAGCATCCGCCGGAGCGGCGGATCGTCGTCGACGACGAGCACTCTGTCGCGATCAGCCACCGGCGACGTCGCGCCGCAAGAACACCAGGAACGCCGTGGCGAGCGCCGGCACGCCGTACATCGCGCATACCCAGGCGGCGCGGACGATCGGCGCCCAGTCGATCGGCTGGCGCAACAGGCCCTGCCACGCGTTGAACTGGGTGCTGAGCAGGTACGGCTGGAGCGCGCCCAGCCCCGGCAGGACCCCGATCAGCTGGAACAGCAGCGAGATCATCAGCGTCCCGACCACCGCGGCCGCGCTGTTGCGGGTGATCGTCGACAGCAGCAGGCCGATGCACACGACGGTCGCGATCGGGATCAGGTACACGAGCAGGCTCAGGTACACGAGCTCGAGGCCCTTCGGAGCGGACACGATCGACCCGGACAGGGTCTGCACTGAGTTGAAGCCCGACTGGATGCTGCCGGCGACGACCGCCACCGTCCCGCTGAGGAAGATCGCGAACACGGCATACGTCGTGGCCGCGAGCGCCTTTCCGGCGAAGATCTGCCAGCGCTCGAGCGAGCGCGTGAGGATCGTCTTGAGCGTGCCGTTGTGGTCCTCGGAGGCGAAGATGTCCCCGGCGACGAGCGCGGTGATCAGCGGGAACAGCCAGACCGCGCCGAACAGCAGCATCACGAGCGGCACGACCAGCCCGCTCTTGGTCAGGTACGACGCGAACGCGAAGTCGCCGCCGCTGTCGCGGCGGTGGCGGAAGTGGATCGCGATCACGAACAGGATCGGGACAAGCGCCGCGGCGCCGAGCCCGAGGTACGTCCGCTTCTGATAGCGGAGCTTGGTCAGCTCCCATCGGTAGGCGACGCCGACCCCGGGCCGGCCCCGCGTGCGGGCGCCCGCGGCGCGCCGCCCGGCGCCGAGCGGCTCTACCGATACCGTGCGCGCGCCAGAGCTCACCGCGACGCCTCCGCCGGCGCCGGCGCACCCGGCGGCCGACCGCCGTTGACGACCCCGTCACCCTCTGTGAGCGAGAAGAACAGGTCCTCGAGCGTGACCGTCTGCGGCGCGAGCGTGTGGATCAGCGCGCCGGCCTCGACTAGCGCCTGGGACAGATCGGCGACCGCCGGCTCATCGGCCGTGAAGCAGATCCGGCCGTGCTCGACGCGGACGTCGGCGATGCCCGGCTGGGCTCGGCAGACGGCCGTCGCCCGCTCGTCGTTGGTCGTCGACAGGCGGTAGACGGCGCCGGCGCCGCGCTTGAGGTCGGCAATCGCGCCCTCGTACACGATCTTGCCGGTGCGGACGATCGCGACGCGATTGCACAGCTCCTCGACCTCCGCGAGCAGGTGGCTCGACAGCAGCACGGTCATCCCCTGGTCTGCCAGGCGGCGGATCAGCAGCCGCATGTCGCGCATTCCAGCAGGGTCGAGTCCGGTGGCCGGTTCGTCGAGCAGCAGCAGCTTCGGATCGCGCAGCAGCGCGGCCGCGATCCCGATCCGCTGGCGCATCCCGTGCGAGTAGCCGCCGATCCTGTCGCGAGCCCGGTCGGTGAGCTCCACGATCTCGAGCGCCATGTCGATCCGGTCGGCGGCGTCGCCGCCGTCGAACCCGGCCAGCAGCTCGAGGTTGCGCCGGCCGCTCAGGTACGGATAGAACGTCGGCGCCTCGACGAACCCGGCGACGCCGTCGAGCGCCTGCGCCGTCTCCTGTGGATCACGGCCGAACAGCCGCACAGTCCCGTCAGTCGGGCGGATCAGCCCGAGCATCATCCGCAGGCAGGTGGTCTTGCCGGCGCCGTTCGGACCGAGGTATCCATACACGTCGCCGGCGTGGACGGTGAGGTCCACGCCGGCAACAGCCTCTAGCTCTCCGTACCGCTTGACGAGTCCACGGACCTCGACCGGTGGAGCGCCGAGGTCCGCGTGCTCCTCAGGCGGCGAGGCGCCAGAGGCGGTGTGCGTCATGTCGCTCAGGGCACCAGCGCCTTGGCCGCCATTTCCGCCGCGGTCGGTGGCACTGAGCCGAGCACGGTGTACTGGACGCCTCCGCTCGGGATGCGGAGGACCGTCCCGAGTGCCGTCGGGAGCTCCTGCGCGCTGCGGCCGTTGATCGAGACGGTCGGCAGGCTCAGGCCCTGATGGCCGTTGCCACCATGGCTCTGCGACTGCGAGGACGTGCCGCTCGCGGACTGCTCGATCACCACGATGCCGCCGAGGCCCTGCCCGTATGTGACGAGGGCGGCGGGCTCCCCGCCCCAGTCGAGCAGGTTGACCGACTGCCGCCGGAGCCCGACGAGCGTCTTCGGGGCAGCGAGCCTGAACGGGAGGTGCGCCTGGACCGCAGCGGGGCCGGTCACCTCGGCGTGGGCCTTGGCCGCGCGCTTTGCGTGCCGACCCTTGCGGTGGGCCGCGGCCGGGCCGGCCGGCGAGGACACCTTGACCACCTTCGCCCCGAGCGGCGCGCTGACCTTGAAGTCGCTCTTGGCGATCCGGCCGAAGGAGATGTGGGTGGCCTTCAGCTCGAGCACCGGCTTGTTGCTGCTGGTCGAGTAGATCGCGATTCCGAGCGGTACGCCGTGAGCTGCGTCCCAGGCAAGCTGGATATTCCCGAGCAGCCCACCCGAGTGCTTGGGCGAGATCCTCACCTTGTACGCCGGCTGACCGGCGACGTTGCGCGGCAACGGCCCGAGTACGTCCACGTTCTGCATGAGCTGATTGAGCTCGGTCTGGATCTCCGCCATGGTCGGGACCTTGTCGGTCCCGGACTTGTCCGTCGAGGAGCTGTCCGACGGGAGCGTCCCCTTGTAGACCGTGTTCGACATCGGATCGTAGATCGAGAACGCTCCGTTCTTGACCAGGACCTGGGCGTCGCCGTTGTTGCCCTGGAGCTCGAGGCGCATCTGATGGGTGCTCGGCGAAAGCCACAGTCGGCCCGTCGCGCCGGTCAGGATCGGGTCGCTCCCCTGGATGTCGGTGGAGTCGATCAGGTTGTTCGTGAAGCTGATCCGGGCGGAGATCCCGGCCACCTGCGGCGCGGCAGCCGCCTGGTGGAGTGCCTGCGCAAGCGACTCGCGCGGCGGGACGTGACCGCCTCCGACGGCGGCGAACGCGATCGCGGTGCCGCCGGCGATGGCGATCACCAGGCCGGCGACGATCGCCAGTAGACGGCGGGTGGAAACAGTGCGCAGGAGCTTCATCACGGCATGACCTTTCTCGTGTCCTGCGGGTCACGATAGGGCACGACCTTGAAAAGACATTGACAGTTCTCCGGGACCTGGAGCCGCCCGCGACCCGTGTCCACACAACCTGCGCCGCCAGGCGCTAACGTCGCGCCCATGTGCCGCCTGTTCGGGATGAGCGGCGGGCGCGAGCCGGTCCGCGCCACATTCTGGCTGCTCGAGGCGCCCGACTCGCTCGCCCAGCAGAGCCGCCGCGAGCCCGACGGCACGGGACTGGGCGTCTACGACGACGATGGGCATCCGATCGTCTACAAGCAGCCGCTGGCCGCGTACGAGGACCAGTCGTTCGCCCAAGAGGCCCGCGAGGTCAGCTCGCGCACGTTCATCGCACACGTCCGGTACGCATCGACCGGCGCGATCAGTCCGGAGAACACGCATCCGTTCGAGCAGAAACAGCGGCTGTTCGCGCACAACGGCGTGATCGAAGAGCTGGACCGGCTCGATGCCGAGCTCGGAGACGCCGCGGCGCTCGTCAAGGGCGAGACGGACTCCGAGCGGTACTTCGCGCTGATCACCCGGGAGATCGACCGGGACGGGGACGTCAGCGCGGCGATCGTCCGGGCGACGAGCTGGATCGCGGACAACCTGCCCGTGTTCGCGCTCAACATCGTCTTGATCAGCGCCACCGAGCTGTGGGCGCTCCGCTATCCCGACGTGCACGAGCTGTACGTGCTCGAGCGCGCCGCCGGCGGGCCCTCGGGCGGGCGCCATCTCGACCACGCCAGCGCCCGCGGCTCGATGCGGGTGCGCGCCGGCGACCTCGCAGAGCGCCCAGCGGTCATCGTCGCCACCGAGCGGATGGACGAAGACCCGGGCTGGCGCCTGCTCGAGCCCGGCGAGCTCCTTCATGTCGACGCGGATCTGAGCGTGAACACCAAGCGCCCGCTCGATCGCGCCCCCGCGCACCAGCTCACGCTCGCCGACCTCGGGCACAAGGCCGCGGCCTCGCAGGCCCCGAGCCATCGGAGCTGAACCGGCCGCGATCCGCGGTGTGCAACGATCGCGGGCGACGATGGTTACCTCGCACGGCAACGGGCTACCACCTGGCCCGCGCCTCCCGCGCGCGTTGCAGACCGTCGGATTCATGCTCGCGGGACCGAGGTTTCTCGACGCCTGCCGGCGCCGGTACGGCGACGCGGTCACGTTCAGCACGTTGTTCGACAGCAAGTTCGTGCTGGTGTTCCACCCGGACCTGATCAAGGAGCTGTTCCAGGGCCCACACGAGCAGCTCCGCGCCGGCGAGGCCAACGTGATGCTCGGCCCGATCGTCGGCGAGCGCTCGGTGCTGCTGCTCGACGGCAATGAGCACCTCCGCCACCGCCGCCTGATGTCGGGCCCATTCCACGGCCGCCGGATGCAGGCTCACGCCGACGCGATACGCGCCTCGACCGATGTCGAGATCGACTCCTGGCCCATCGGCGAGCCGTTTTCGTTACTCGGAACCATGCAGTCGCTGACCCTCCGGGTGATCCTGCGCGTGGTGTTCGGGTACGAGCCCGGTGCCGAGGAGGCGGAGCTCCGCCGGCGCCTGCGCGCGATGCTCGAGCCGCTGTCGCGGCCGCGCGGGATGATGCTGCTCGCGGCGCTGCCGTTCATTCGCGGCGACCGTGCCGCGGTGACCGCGCGCTTCGAGGCCGGTCGGCGCGCGGTCGACGAGTTGCTGTACGCCGAGATCGCGCGCCGGCGCGCCGACGCCGACGCGCTGGAGGAGCGCGATGACATCTTCTCCGCGCTGCTGCTCGCCGAGGACGAGGACGGACAGCGGCTGTCCGATCGCGAGGTGCGCGACGAGCTCGTCACCCTCCTGCTCGCCGGCCACGAGACGACCGCGACCGGCCTCGCGTGGTGCTTCGACCTGCTGCTCCACAACCCGGCCGTGCTCGATCGCGCGCGTCGCGCGCCCCAGGGCGACGAGCGGTATCTCGACGCGGTCGTCAAGGAGGCGCTCCGGCTCCGTCCGGTCATTCCGGGCGTCGGACGGGTCGTCCGCGGCGAGCCGTTCCGACTCAACGGATACGAGGTTCCGCCCGGCGTCGAGATCAACCCGTCGATCCGGATGATCCACCGCCGCGAGGATCTCTACCCGGACGCTCGCGCGTTCCGGCCCGAGCGCTTCCTCGGCGAGAACCCTCCGGACACGTACACATGGATCCCGTTCGGGGGCGGAACCCGCCGGTGCCTTGGAGCCAGCTTCGCGCTGATGGAGATGCGGATCGTCCTCGGCCGCGTGCTCGAGCGGGTCCCGCTGCGGGCCGGCAACCCGGATCTCGCCAAGATCCAGTTCCGGGGAATCACGCTAGCGCCGAAGGACGGCGTGCGGGTCGTCCAGGACCGGGCGCCGGCGCTGGCGACTTGACGCGGTCAGCTCGCCCGCAATCGGAGTGTCAGCTTCACCCTCCGCCGAGCGACTGCCACCCCTCCGCCGGCGTCCGTGACGGTCACCGTGACGACGGTCCTGATCGATCTCCTCGCAGACAGCTGGCTTCAACGCCTTCCGTCGTAGCTTCACGAGGATGAGTTTGCTGCGGTCGACGGGGATTCGAAAATGCTTCTCGCCGAGCACAAGCGGTATCCGGAGGCGGCGCCTATGTGCGCGCAGCGCGCGGGCCACCGCAGCGAGCTCGACCGTCCCGGCGCAGAAGGACTGTCTACTGGCACAGGTCAGTTTGATCGCGACGCGCCTGGCGGTCGCGACCACTGAGCGGATGCGTACCCGAGACGCAGAGTTTCGGCCAGGAGTGCCAGTGCCAGTATTAGAAGATGAGGAAGTCGGAGGCAGCGGCGGGCTCGGGCCGAAACATGGGTGGTAAACGCTTCCGTCGAGCGCAGTCGCGTACAGAGCACCCATCATTCCGGCGGCCTGGTCACCCGCGCAGAGCGACGGATAAAGCGAGGCCTCGTACTCGGCATTCAATACCGGCTTGCCTGCGTTGAGATACGGCTGGTAGGAGGAACACTCGGAGTATTGATTGCACTGCTCGTCAATCACCCCATCGAAATATGGCTCCAGCGGGGCGGCCTGGTCGGGATCGTTCTTCTGACAAACGGACATCCCGAGTGAGTGCACCTCCTGGGCGATCCACGCGTCGTACGCAAGTTGCTGAGCCGCAGTGATCGGGAACCCGCTGTTGTTCTCATAGCGGTCCATGTTGTCCGGCTCGACCGCATCGAAGCCCTTCCGCTGCCACATCTCAAAGCGCGCCGTCATGATCGGCTCGAGCACTCCGAGCGGACGCACATCTAGCCACCGCTCGCCCGGCCAGCCGTTGCTGTTTCCGAGGACCGTGTCCGGAAACTGGCTCGCGTCGGGTCGCCGGCTGCGGAGGCGTCCAATGGGATGCGCCGCGTGCCACTGCGGGAAGCGCGCCGCAGAGAATCGCCAGCATCACACCGATCCCGGTCCAGCGGGGCGACACGAGGCCGGAGTCTAATCATTTCATAGCGAATTAACACCATTCGGCCCCTATCCTGCTCTACAATTGCGCAATCAAGTCATCGCTTAGCAAATCTGAGAGCTTGCGGCGAATGGCGAGGGGCGCGTACCGGGCAGTCGATCATCGTCCCGACCCTGTCGGCAAGTTCAACCTGGGCGTTCTGATGGAGGAGCGCGGCGATTTGGCCGCGGCAGAACGCGCATATCGGCACGCCGACTCAGGAGGTCATGCCGCCGCGGCAGTCAACCTCGGAGCGCTGTTGGAGGACCGGGGCGACGTCAGGGGCGCTGAGGCCGCGTACCGTCGCGCACAGAAGCGCGGCGACCCGAACGGCGCGTTCAACCTAGGGGTGTTGCTCGACGAACGTGGTGAACTCCCCGGCGCCGAGCGCGCCTACCGATTCGCGGATCAGAGAGGCCATGGGGCAGCGGCGGGCAATCTCGGGGCCATCCTCGCCGAGCGCGGCGACTTCGCAGGTGCGGAAGCGGCGTTCAAACGCGCGAGTGAACGCGGCGAGCCGAACGCAGCGTTCAACCTCGAGATGTTGGTGACGGCCACCGCCGGCTCCCACCGCGTCGCGGCAACGCAGCGTGACACCGAGACACCTGATTCCGGCGCTCACGCCGCGAGCACAAATGGCGCGGACCCCGAGCGGGAGACGACACCCGCTCCGCACCACCGGACGAGCCGCGCCCAGCGAGACCAAGCTCACCGGCGAAGGTTCACGGCACGGCGGGCAGCGCTCGTTCTGGTTCCGTCAGCCATGGCGGTCGCCGCGGTGCTCGCGTTCAGCTCATGGGATATGAACGCGCCGAAGCGGGGGGTGAGCTCCGCGTCCATCGTCGCCGGTGCACATCGACCGGCCGCCACGGTCAGCGTGGTCGCCCCCGCACTTCCGTCTCCAGTGATCATTCCGGCTCCGCCCGTCCATAAGTCGGTACCGCGGCATAGGGTCAACCACTCACCGCGGGTGAAGTCGCCGCCGCGCCATACGCGATCCACTTCGGCCTCGCCGCATCATGTCGCAACACCGCCCCCGGCTTACCGGCCCAGTGCGCCGACGTATGTCGCCAGCCGCGGCAGCGGCAGCGTGAGCACCGGCAGCCCCCGGATCATCACCCAGGCGCCAACGCCTGTCGTGTCCAGCCGGCCTGCGCCGACTCCCGCGCCGACCCCCGCGCCCACCCCCTCGCGTAGCCCCGCGCCGACCCCCGCACCGAGCCATCCCGCACCTGCTCCCACTCCATCTCGATCACCTTCGAGTGGGAGCGGAGTCTCGTCGAATCACCCCTCGGGAAGTGGATCCGGAACGTCCTCCGGCGGCGGGGGCACCGGAATAGCGAGCGGCGGCGGCTAGCCGCCATTCACCGATTTGGACCGACACCCGCGGGAGCGGTGTCAGTCCGCACCGGCGATCAGCTCACAACCTCGGTGCCGGCCAGCGAACCGAGCATGGCTTCGAGTACCGCGCGAAGGCGCGCAGGATCGTGGACGCGGCTGTCGTTGCCGCTCCGGAGCGCACGTGCTAGTGACTTCACGCCGCAGCTCTCGAGTCCCGAAGGATCGAACCCGAGCGTCGCCGAGGGATCGTGCAGGACGACGTCGACGCGGACCCCATGCAGCGCGAGCGCGCGGAGATGATCGATGCCGGTCGTATCGGCCGGCTCGCCCGAGCCGGGCTCGAGGTTGGCGATCAACACGACACGGGCGCGGGTGCCTGCCAGAGCCGAGGCCAGGGCCGGAACCGCGGCCGTAGAAAGCACGCTTCGATACAGCGACCCGGGCGCCAGCACCACCCACCGCGCTTCGTCAATCGCGTCGACCGCGGCAGCCGGCGTCTCGATCTGTTCGGAAGCGAACCTCAGACGCCTGAACTCACGACCCGAACTGCCTGGAGGCGCCCAGCTGGACTCCTCCTTCACCACTTCGAGCTTGCGGGGCACAGGCTGAGTCGTGGCGGGCAATACCGCGCCGGCGATGCCCAGCTGTTCGCCGAGCCACCGGCTCGCGGTGCCGTAGTCTCCGAACGCTGAGGCCACCGACCCGATCACGAGGTTGCCCAACGGCTGCTCCCCGAGCCGTCCGACCGTCAGCGGTCTCCGGATCGCGCGCAGGAGCGCGTCTTCTTCGGCGTCTGTCAGCGCCTCGAGCGACCGCCGCAGGTCCTCCACGGTGCGGCCGGTGGGACGCTCTTGCGCCTCCTGACTCACGTCCTCGTCGTAGGCGATGCTCACGATCACTGTCAGGTCACACTCCTGACCGCGTAGTGCCCGCAGGACCGAGCCCAGCCCGCGACCTCCGCCGAGAACGACGATCGCCCTACTCGACTGTGACCGTCTTGGCAAGGTTGCGCGGCTGGTCGACGTTGAGCCCGCGAGCACGGGCTAGGTGATAAGCGAACAACTGCAGCGGGATGATGGCCAGGACGACCTGCATGAGTGGATCGGCATCCGGGATGTAGATCACATGCTCGGCGTGCTCGGCGATCTCCTTGCATCCGTCGCTCGCGATCGCCAGCACTCGGGCACCTCGAGCCCGAACCTCCGAGAGGTTCGAGAGGAGCTTAGGCAGGACGCGCCGATCTGTTGCCGCGCAGACGACCGGCGATTCCGGACTGAGTAGGGCAATCGGGCCGTGCTTCATCTCGCCGGCGGCGTACGCATCCGTAGGTACGTACGAGATTTCCTTCAGCTTCAGCGCACCCTCGAGCGCGACCGGCAGGCTCGAGAGTCGACCCAGGTAAAGGAAGAAGGGACTCAGTGCAAAACGCTCGGCCAGTTCCCGAATCGGCTGGTCAACCGACTCGACGACGTGGTCGATCAGTTCGGGCAACTCGTCGAGCGCCGTCTCCAGTTCAGCGAGTGTCGCTTCTGATTGCGCCCCCGTGACCGCCGCCAGGCGGATCGCGAGCTCGTACAGGAGCACCACCTGGGCGACAAAGGTCTTGGTCGCGGCGACTCCGATTTCGAGCCCGGCCCGGGTGAACAGAACCCCGTCGGAGTCACGAGTCGCCTGACTGGCCGGCGCGTTGGTCACCGCCACCACGGTGGCCCCGTGCTCCCGGGCGAGGCGCATCGCCGCCAGCGTGTCGGCGGTCTCGCCGGATTGGGAGATCCCGATTACGAAGGAATCGCTCTCGACGATCGGCTCGCGGTAGCGGAATTCGGAAGCAACCTCGACGTCGACCGGAATGCGGGCCCATCGCTCGATCGCGTTTCGTGCCGCCAGGCCCGCGTGGTACGACGTACCGCACGCGACAATGATGATTCGCTTCACCTTGCGCAGGCGATCGGGAGCAAGGACGCCGGTCGCGTTGCGCTCCAGGTTCGCGCGCCATTGCGAGACCGTCTCTCTCACCGCCGTGCTCTGCTCGTGAATCTCCTTGAGCATGAACGTCTCGAACCCGTCCTTCTCACAGCGATCCTCATCCCACTCGACCGCGGTGGAGGCCGGAGCATGGGGAAGCCCTTTCACGTCGAAGACCAGGACCTCGTCCGGTCGCAAGACCGCGATCTCACCGTCTCTGAGCACCGCGACCTCCCGGGTATGCGCGAGAAACGCCGTGATCGACGAGGCAATGAACTGCTCACCGTCTGCGAGCCCGACGACAAGCGGGCACTCCCGCCTGACGCCCACGAGCACTCCCGGTTCGTCGTCGCACATCGCCACGATCGCGTAATGACCTTCGAGATCGGCGAGCGAGCGGCGCACGGCCTCGGCTAGGTCACCGTCGTAATTCAGCGCGATCAGGTGGGCGACCACCTCCGCGTCCGTGTCGGAACGGAACGTAACCAGGTCGGCGGCCAGGCGATCGCGCAATTCGAGGTGATTCTCGATGATCCCGTTGAGGACGATCCTGACACGGCCGCTGGCGTCTTCGTGGGGATGGGCGTTCCGCTCGGTGACAGCGCCGTGCGTCGCCCATCGGGTGTGCCCTATCCCGACCGACACCACTTCCGTTGCGGCCAAGAGCGCGGGACCAAATCCACGAGTGCGCGCTAGCTCTGCTTCCAGCGAGTCAAGGTTCCCGACGGTCCTGACGCAGCGCGCCAGATCGCCCTCGCGCCAGGCGATTCCGGCCGAGTCATATCCTCGGTACTCGAGCTTTCTGAGTCCGTCGACCAGGATTCGTTCACATGGTCGACTGCCGACATAGCCGATGATTCCGCACATCCCCCGAGCCCCTTTACTGAGTTAGTCCGTTACGTTTCCTAGTTAACACCCCGCGGACGATCAGGGTCAATAGGGTCAGCGAGCCATCAGCCGTTCAGTCACTGATCGGGTCTGTGCCTATCGCTGAGGAAACTGCTCGTGGAGTGCACTGATGACTTCCCGAAAGGCGCTGAGCTCCTCTGCCATCTCGGCGCGCTGGCGCACCAGAGCGCGGCGCTCGGACGCCGACGACTCCTGTTGGGCGAGTTGGAGAACGCGAGCCTCCAGCCGATGGCATTCAGTGTCGAGCGTCAGCGCGTATGCACTCAGGTCGGTGAGGGCGTCGTTGACACGCTGGTCGAATTCCCTGGCCGGCGGTCGAGGCTCACGCTGAAAGCGAGGTTTCATCCTGATCTTGGGCACTGACTTCTCCGGGAGCGATACTTTCGATCTTGACCCCTAGCGTGCTCAGGCGCTCCCGCACGGAAGTCATCGCGGCCTGGATCTCGATGCAGGCGCGATCGAGTCCCTCGCGCAGCGCCAGGCACTCGCCGAGGACGCTCCACGTTTCGTCGAGCAGGTCATTCACCGAACTCGAGTCGGCGAGCGCCCTCACCTCTTCAATCAAGCTGCCCGGATCCGCCGGCTTGTGACGGGCGGCCTTCAGGCGCGCGTTTTCCTCTTGAAGGAGCATTACCTGAAGCCTCAGATCGTCCTCCTGATCGGAGGAGCCGGCGAACTCCTGCTCCTCGAGCAGACCCCGAGCCCGCACGAGCCTGCGCTTGAAGCCTGGGAACGGCTCCGTATCGAGCCGTGCCACCGTCGACGGCTGTGGCTGGTCGGAGTCGCCCGGGCCGCCTGCGCCCGCGATCTGAACCACGGCCTCCGTGCCGTTGGAGGATCTTGTTCGAGCGGATGATCTGAACACCATACGAAGTCCGTTCTGGATCCGGGTGGAATCCGTTATGAGCAGGGGCGCGTCAAACGCCTCTAGGCTCGACTCTTCTTGCTACTGCAACTACTTTGACCGTCGTCGGCAAGCTGGTACATGGGTCACCTCGTGCAAAATCGTTCAATCGCGTGAACTGGTCGCTATCCGCCTGGAATGCGTCCAGCTATTGGATCCAAAGCGTCGTGGCGAGCACCCCTCCGGATCGCGCCAGCCGAACCAGCAGCACCGGAAGACTCAGAATCACGCCGACCGCAGCGCCGGCAACGAGCGCGCCGCCCGCGATGTGGGGGTCGAAAGCGCTCCGCCACGCCAGCTCCGTGGCCAATGCGGCCCCGGTCGCTATCAGCGCCGCGCGGTGAAGCGAGAAGGCCTCGAGCAGACCTACCAGCAAGCACACCAGCCCGACGAGGCCAAAGGCCACGAACACGCTCAGGTCATCGGTCCCGTGAGTCCACTGTCCGAGTGCAATGACGACCGCCGACAGCACGATCGTCGCGCTCACGAGTCGTGCGATTCCGCCGACGAAGATCGACATGGCCGGGTCCGACAGCGCGATCCGGCTTGCGCCCTTGAGCGGCACGCCGCGCAGACCCCGTGGAACCGCGTCGTAGAAGTTCCAGAGGTAATACCCGCCCCAGAAGCTACCGATCGCGGACGGCAGGAGCGCGATCGACGGATGCAGGCCGTGGACACCCCAGCCCAGGCTGGGATCGGCTACGAGCAGCGCGCCGATGAAGCCTCCGATCAGGCCTGCCAGCATGGCTCGGCGCATGGCGCCGGAACGCAGATCGGTCCGGCGCTCAACCGACCCCACGGCGGCAACGCACAGCAGCAGCGTGATCGCCGCGAGCGAGCCGAGCACGATGTACGGGTCGACCGCACGCCCCATTGCCACCGTCCCGATTACGAGCACGCCCGCATAGAGCAGGCCCCAGCCCCGCATGGTGAGGACCGTGCCTCCGACCCAGACCGGCACGAGCATCGCCGCCACCGCCCCCCAGGGGTGAAACCAGAGCAGCGGCAGATCGACCAGCAACAGGAACAACAGCACGGAAACACGATCGCGGGCGAGGCACTCCAGCCCTTCGGGGCGGCTCAGGTACCGGCTTCGCAGTCCCCACTGGAGCGCGACGGCGATCGGCAGCGCCACCCTAATTGCGTCGGAGAGCACGTTGGGGCCGAGCTGCTTGCTAATCGGCGAAGCCCACGCGGCGACGGACAGGATCAGCAGCACCAACGTGATCCCCTCGGCCACGACGCTGTGCTGACTTGAATCGTCAAACGGGTCGAGGTCGCTCATGGCCCGCAGACTTGGGCCATCGAAGCTGACCAGGCGTCGCGCGGAAGCCATGGCGCGTTTCGCAGGGCGTCCCGTCCACGCCTCGAGGACGACGGTCGCCTCGAGTACGTCCCGGGCCTGGCGTCCGAGGCGAGCGTCGAGCACCGCCTCAGCGTGAGAGTCGATCGACGCCGAAGGTGGGCTCGCCGGGCTGAGCTCCCCAAGGTCGCGCGCGGTCCCATTCGCCGAGCTCATGCCGAGACCGTCCCGGACAGCCGGCGGATCAGGCGGTCATAGGCTCCGAGGCAGCGCGAAAGCGCGAAGCAGCGATGCACCCGCTCGTATCCGCGCCGCCCAAACTCTGCGGCGAGCGCAGGATCGCGGAGCAGGGTGATGACGGCGGCGGCAAGCTCGTGGACATCACCGGGAGGCGCGACCAGACCGCAGCCTTGGATGACCGACGGAACACCGCCAACGCTCGTGGCGACGATCGGGCGAGCCTGCCCCATGGCTTCGAGCAGAGCCATTGGCATTGCCTCCGAGATGCTCGTCATCAGCACCAGGTCGCCGCCGCGAATCGCTCCGTGCGGATCTGCGGTACCACCCATGAACCGAAACTGTTTGCCGAGCCCGAGTTGCCTGTGCATGACGCCGCAAGCCTCGGCGTACATCTCCTGGCCGAGCGTCGGCGGGCCCCAGCATTCGAACTGCGCGTCGGGCAGATGGCGGGTTACCTCGCGCGCGACCAGCAACATGGTCTGCACATCCTTGAGGGGATCCAGCCTTCCCATCGTGATCACTTTCTGGATGTTGGGAGGAGCGGTCCGTTCCGTCGGTGCTTCGATCCCGTTCGGGATCACGCAAATCTTGGCCGGGTCGACACCGAGCCCGCGCTCCCACTCGGCATTCGCCTCGGTAACCGGGGCAACGACGTCTGCAGAGGCGTAGATAGCACGCGTCATCCCGAGCGCGAGCCTCGGCGAGATATGTCCATTGCCCGGCCTGGCCGCCGCTTGGCGAACCGAGGCCAAGTAGGCCTCGCGAACGTATACCCCGTGCTCGGTGAGCAGTATTGGCGTGCCATATAGCGCCTTGTGGATGATTGCTGGAATGCTCGACCATCCCGCCGCGGTGACGTGAATCACGTCACACCGGGGTGTGGGTACGGCAGCAGTACGAGCCACCCAGTAGAGCGCCTGATACAACCTTGCCGCCTCGATCGCGTCGTAGATCGGCGCCGGCGCCGAATCCCGATGGCTTTCCATCAGCAATCGCTCGAGCTCTGAGACGAATGTCTCCCAGCTTTCTCGGCCGCGAAATTCGGGCCTGATCGACTCCGGATTGCGCCGGCAGCGAACCAGGGAGGTCGTGAGACCCTCGAGATCGCCTTCCCACGGCATCAGCCCGCGCAACAGCTGCGCGGGGAGGGAACCGCGCTCGGTGGCGCGGCGAGCGCGAAGGCGTCGCGGAGGACGACTCTCGGACCACAGGTCGATCGAACGGAGCAGTTTCGCGTTTGCCGGCGGCTTGACTGTCGGGCGCTGGTGCTTGCTACCCGCCAGTATCGGCAAGATTTCCCAGTCGATGTCGGGCAGTCCGTTAAGCAGGGCGTGACACCATGAGCTGACTCCTCCGACCGCGTATGGGTAGGTGCCCTCGGTGATCAGTAATACGCGCGGGCGTGTCCGAGAGCCAGCCTGGGTTTTCGCGATCTCCGTTGCATTCGGGGTCGCTCGCGGAGCGGTCGGAGCGGAACTGCCGACGCGATCGTCATGTGCGACTTGGCGATTCAAGACGAGCGGAGACAGTCCGCGCCCCTCAGCTTTCGCAGCGCGCGCCCGTTCTCCAGCGTCCACGGATGGCTGCGCGTATCGTCCGGCCCTCACGTGCAGAATTGTCGGCGTACCAGCTGGCGTAGCCAAGGGCCCGAAAGCTGGATTTACGTTCAGTACGTGAACTGCGAGTGGTCGCCGGCTCCGGACGGACGAACCGCTCTGCAATGATTGCGCCCGGGCGCTGTGAACCCGAAGAGTGATCGAAGCCCGCACGATGCGCGCCACGACGAAAATACTGCTGCTGGGGGAAACCGGAGCTGAGCCGGGATTCGAGGCCTGGCAAACATCGCTGGCGCGTGCCGGCGTGCCATTCGATGCGGTCGCGTTGGTCGCTCAGCGATCGGCGGTGAGGATTGTCGACCCGCCGCAGACCGCCTGCTACCAGGCGCTGATCCTCGCCCGGGGCGGGCTGATCGAGTCTCTGCTGGACCGGGAACAGCGCGCCGCCCTTGAGTGGGTCGAGCGTGAGCTCGGGCTTCGGCGCCTCACGGCCTATGCGTATCCCGGTCGCGAGTACGGGCTCGCGCCGGCCAGATGGGCCGGCAGGCTTGACGACATCACGGCAACGCTGACCGAGCTCGGGCGCGAGGTGTTTCCGTATCTGCGAGGAACCGTGCCGATCGACCGCGGCACCTGGGGCTATCTCGCCACGCCAGATCCTGACGAGTGCTTTGAGACGCTGCTGCTCGCCCCCGACGGCTCCAGCCTGCTGGGGATCCACCGCGATCGAGATGGGCGCGAGCAGATGGTCCAGACGTTCGACGCCAACAGCAGCCAGGTCCACGGCCAGCTTCTGCGTCAGGGCCTGCTCTCGTGGCTGACTCGCGGGGCCCACCTCGGTTATCAGCGCAACTACCTCACGCTGCACGTCGACGACGTGCTGCTGCCCAACCACAGCTGGGATCTGGAGCAGCACGCCACGGCCACCAGCGGCGATGGAACGCTTCGGATGAGCCCCGAGGATGCAACGCGCACCGCTCGCTGGTCACGGGCGCGGGGAATTCGGCTCGACCTGGCCTGCAACGGCGCGGGCAGCGAGCGATACGCGCGCGAGCGTGGTCTCGACCACGATCCGCTGCTCGAGGCGCTGCTCACCAAACGCGACGCTTTCGGCTGGATCAACCACACCTTTGAGCACCGAAACCTCGATGAAGCCTCCCGCGGGACGATCGAGCGCGAGATCGCCGGCAACGAGGAGTGGGCGGCGGAGCACCGCGTCGAGTTTGAGCCGCACGTGCTGATCACCGGAGAGCACACCGGACTCGCCAATCTGGCCGCCACGCCGCCGCGCGGCGAGAACCGGAACCTGGCTCCGACGCTCACCGCGCGCGAGATCCGCTTCCTGGCGTGCGACGCATCGCGCCCGTACTCGTCTGGCAAGTCGGGGGCCAACGGCCGACGGGTGCCCGCAGGGACACCCTTCGCCACCGGAGGCGCTGTGGCGATACCGCGCCATCCGACCGCGCTGGCGCACGACGTCGCCACCCCGGAACAATGGCTCGATCGGCTGCGGAGCTCGGGGCGCGCGACCGGCGAATCCTGGCCACAGCCGATCGCGACCGAGGCGCGACGGATACTGGCCAGGTTGCTCGGGAACGATCCGCGCCCGCACTTCTTTCACCAGAGCAACCTGGTGGCGGATGGCACCGATGAATGCGGTTCTCGTTCGAGCCTTCTGTGCAAGCTGGTCGATGCGGTGCTCGACCTCTACGACGGCTTGATCCTGCCCTCGATGCCGATCGTCCAGCCGACGATGGCCGAGATCGGGGACGGGCTGCTGCGCCTTCAGGCTTGGCGCGAAGCTTCTGCCGACGGGCGGGTCCAGGCCTATCTCGAGGACGCCGCAATCACGATCATCAATCGAACGGACAGCGCGCTCGAGCTTCCAGTAACCGGCACAGCCTTCGGGGACGACTACGGACGCACCCGGTCGGGGTGGATCTCAGTGTCTCCGGGAACGACCGTCTCGGCGCGCGCCATTCTGGAGTAGGGGCCCAGCAGCCCCGTTCACGCTCTCGGGTTCAAGTCGCTCTTCCCGCTCGAGCATCTCGATCGCGCTCCGACGATTTGGCATCCCAAGCTTTTGAAGGACCGACGCCGCGTGCCGACGCACGGTCACCTCGGAGATGCCGAGGCGCGCAGCGATCTCAGACGTCCGCTCGTACCTTCGCAGTTGATCGAGGACCTCGGACTCACGCGCCGTCAGATCGATCTCGCGATTGGACATGGGCAAGACCAGGCGGCGCCTGGTTCCCCGCTCGCGAAACTCGAGGATCAACCGAGCGGTCATCGCACGGGGTAGCGCGGCCTCGCCGCGAGCGACGCCGAGAATCGCATGCGGTAGCCGACTCGCGGGCGTGTCCATCAGCAGATACCCATCAGCACCTGCGCGCAAGCGCGCGGAACATGTCGTCGTCTCGTGCCGCAGCCGTCATCATCACGATCTTCACCGTCGGCAGCGACTGCCTGATCAGGCGTGCGGCCTCGATCCCGTTGCCTGGCAGCCCGACTGACAGCACGCATACGTCCGGTTGCCGCGCTTGCGCCATCCGGACGGCCTCCTCAGCGTTGGACGCCTCGGCAACTACCACTAGACCATGCGGCTCGATCGCACGCTTGATCCCAGCCCGCACCGGAACGTGATCGTCCCCCAGCAAAACCGTCAACCGTTCCGTGTTAGATCCGGCCCCGTTACTCACATCTGCCCCCTTTTGCAGTCCGCCCCGGCGTTGGGGCGACGCTGCTTGACCGATCGGTGCATAAGGTAGCACGCCGTGCGGGTCGCCGTTCACGTCTGAACGCAGGAAGGGCGAGGAAGCCCATTGGCGATGCGCTCCCCTGGCCACACACTGATAACCGTATTCGGGGCGCGAGGGTCCACATTGACGTATTGGCTGTGCCAGTACATCTGTGATCTGTCGCTCGAAATCACGCATGAACGAGAGCTTTCGGATGAAACGGTTCTTTGGTCTGCCTTGGGCGGCGGGTGTAGCAATCACGTTCCTTCTGGCGCTGTTCGGCGCCACGCAACTGTTCGGGGACGCGGCTTCGCCGGCGTCGGCTGCTTCCGTTTCGCAGCAGATCGGGATGAAGGTCCTGCTGATCACCGACAACACCAACGAACCGTCGTATCAGGATTGGGAGAACACGCTCAACCGTGAAGGCGTTCCGTTCGACTCGGTCGTGACGACGCCCGCCGGCGGAGAGCCGACACCTGGTGGAGCCAGCACCTTCTCCACTCTTCCCGCTTTGTCCTCGACGGCCTCCGATGGCACACAAGTGGCGAACTACGAGGGGGTCGTGGTCGCGATCTCCGGCACGGTCGGCATGACCACCGCTCAGTGGACCACGCTTCAGACGTTCGAACATCAGTTCTCGGTTCGCCAGCTGACCGCCTATGCCTCTCCCAGCTCCGACTTCGGGATGAACAACGCCGCCAGCGGCGCCGCGCTTCCGCTGTCTACCGGTTTGACCCTGACCGCGGACGGCTCGAACGTGTTCCCGTACCTCAAGCAGCTGACGGTCGACCCGACCCAGTCCACCTTCGCCTATCAGGCGACGCCGCTGGCGGGCGCCAACGTCGACACGCTGGTCTCCGGCCCTGGCGGAAGCACCCTGCTCGGGATCTACACCAGCGCCGACGGGCGCCAGACGATGTTCCAGACCTTCAACGAGAACCAGTACTACCTCCAGAGCCAGCTGCTCCGTCACGGCGAGCTCGACTGGCTCACGCGCAACACCTACTTCGGCGACCAGCGCAACTACCTCGAGACGAACATCGACGACAACTTCCTCGCCGACGACGCCTGGGACACGGCGACGCACACCACCGACTTCACTCCGGCCAACGCCCTGCGCGAGGTTCCGGCGGATGTCACGACCGCGGCAACGTGGTCAAAGCAGAACAACTTCCGGATCGACATGCTGTTCAACGGTGGCGGCAGCGTCGCGTTCGCGGCGGGTTGCACCGTGGCGGTGGGCGGCGATACGGGCTCCGGCGGCAGCAGCACCGCGTGCAACCCAACGGCGCCGGGAACCGATCCGCTGCTGGCGCAGTTCCAGTCGAACGATCCGCTGACCGGTAAGCCTTACACGAATGACTTCGGCTGGATCAGCCACACCTGGGATCACCCGAACATCGATCAGGGCTGCGCGACGCAAAACTACATCGAGGCCGAGCTCAACCAGAACACCAACTGGGGCTCGACCAAGGCAGCGTCCGGTAATCCCAACACCGGGGGCCTCGGGCTCACCGCGAGTACCAGCGCGGACAACGCGCTCGGCGCCGAAAACCCGAACGTGATCATCACCGGCGAGCATTCGGGCATCGCCAACCTGCTCCCGGGTAACCCGGGCCAGGTCGACCCGCCATCACTCGACGACGCCACGCCGGCGGCCACGACTACGCCCACCGCCGGCACGCTGGCGGCCGGTGATTACGTGTACGCGGTCACCGACCAGTTCAACAGCGCTGCACCGGGCGCGACCCCGGTCCCGGGAACCGGACAATCGGCCGCCTCGGTGTCCGCACCGGTAACGGTCGGCCGCTCCGAACAACTCGGTCACGCTCACCTGGGGCGCTGTCTGCCACGCGGCCAGTACACGATCTACCGCGCGCCGTACACCGCTCCGGTTGCTGCCCGCGACGACGGGCACGATCGGGGCGTGGACGTCGCTCGGCACCGTGGCCGCAAACACCAGCACCGACTTCACCAACCCGACCGGGAACTCAACCACCAACACCGCCGGCGGCGGCGCGATCCAGAAGACGTTCACTGATCTGGGCGGCCTGGGACGCCTACCGGGAGCAGCGGTGCTCCGACGGCCACGACCGTTCCGGCCGACGAGGGCGCCGCGGTCGAGAGCCCGTACGAGCAGAACCCGGTGCTCGACGCCTCGTTCGCGGGCACCCTGAATGGCGGGATCAAGTACTTCGGCTCGGATGCGTCCAAGCCGTACCCGAACCCGGCCGACGGATCGTTCGCGACCGGCACCTACGCCGGCGCCCAGTACGCGCCCGGCGCGACCTTCCAGGACGCGGGCGCGACGGCGATCCCGCGCTACCCGACCAACATCTACTACAACGTCGCGACCAACGCTCAGGAGATCGACGAGTACACGACGCTGTATGACCTGCCGCCCGGCGCTGGACAGACGGGCACCGGCCAGTGCAAGGACATCGCCGGCGTGACCACGTGTTACCCCTACAACACGACCTGGACGATGGCTCAGATCGTCGCCAGCATCGACCAGGGGATGTTCCAGCACGTGATGGGCAACGACCCGAGGCCGCACTACTTCCATCAGACCAACCTGATGGACCAGTCCGGCCAGGGTGACGGCCTGTTCTACCAGACGCTCAACCCGCTGCTGACGCAGTACAACGCGTATTTCGCGAGCAACGCTCCGATCGTGCAGCTCACGATGGCGCAGATCGGGACCCTGCTGAACGAGCAGGCCGGCTGGGCGGCGGCAAACACGAGCCAGATCTCCGGCTACATCGATGGCAACGTCGTGACCGTCAACAACAACGGCGTGGCGACCGAGATTCCGCTGACCGGGACCACCATCGGCACGCCGTACGCGGGCACCCAGTCTGGTTGGACCAACGCGCCGACCGGGACCAGCACCTACACCGCGCTCGCGGCGTGGCCTGCGCTGCCGACGACCCCGGTCATCGTGACCCCGCCGACGGGTCCCGCGCCGGGCGGACCGCCGGCGACCGGCGGGAAGCCGATCAACCAGACGCCGCCGGCGCCGCCGGTAGCGCCCAAGCCCAAGGCTCCGCTCTACTACGTCGCGGTACAAGTGGCCCCGAAGACGGTGTCGATGAAGAAGGGCACGGCGACCGTCTCACTGAAGTGCCAGGCGAAAAACGGCAAGCCGCCAAGAACCACTTCTGCACCGGCAAGCTCACGCTGAAGCTCATGGGCAAGAAGGTCAGCCACGCCTTCCGGATCAAGGCGACCAAGACGGCCCGGATCGTCGTCGCCTTGCCGAAGCCGGCAAAGGCGGCAGCGGCCACCGGGAAACATCGCACGCTGCACGGAACGCTGACGATCTCAACCAAGCAGGCCCACGGGGCACCGAAGGTCGCCCGCGGGACTTTGAACATCAGGACGTGAGGTCAGTTGCAAGCGAGATTGAGACGCAAGGTGGCACCGGTGTCTCGACGTAGGGGTTTGTGGCTTTGTTTCCTGGCAGCGACGACCAGCTTGTCGTTGCTGGCTGGGACCGCCCAGGCAGCTGGGACGGGGACGGCGATCACCGTGTCGCTGTCCTCGACCAGCATCACGGCCAACGGCACCTCCACCACCACTGCCACAGCGACCGTGACCGACAGCACACCCGTCGGTGTCGCGGGAGATACGGTCGTGTTCTCGTCTAGCGATCCGGGCGAGAACGTGAGCGGCACGACGGACCATGGCGACGGCACATACACCGCAACCATCACGAGCTCCACCACCGTAGGAACCCCGACGATCACTGCGACCGATAGCACGTCGGTGCTGTCCGGAAGTGCGACTCTGACCCAGACTGCGGGGTCCGCGGCCACCGTGACGGTGGCGCTGAACCCGACCTCGATCATCGCCAACGGGACCTCCACCACAACCGCGACCGCGACCGCCAAAGACGCCCAAGGGCATCTCCTGCCCACCGAAACCGTCGCCTTCACGTCGAACGACCCAGCCGACAAGGTCAGCGCAACGACGAACGCCGGTAGCGGCACCTACACCGCGACGATCACGAGCTCCACCACCGTCGGAACCCCGACGATCACCGCAACCGACGGCGCCACGTCCGGAACCGCGACTCTGACCCAGACCGCGGGGTCCGCGGCCACCGTGACGGTGGCGCTGAACCCGACCTCGATCATCGCCAACGGGACCTCCACCACAACCGCGACCGCGACCGCCAAAGACGCCCAAGGGCATCTCCTGCCCACCGAAACCGTCGCCTTCACGTCGAACGACCCAGCCGACAAGGTCAGCGCAACGACGAACGCCGGTAGCGGCACCTACACCGCGACGATCACGAGCTCCACCACCGTCGGAACCCCGACGATCACCGCAACCGACGGCGCCACGTCCGGAACCGCGACTCTGACCCAGACCGCGGGGCCCGTGGCCACCGTGACGGTGGCGCTGAACCCGACCTCGATCATCGCCAACGGGACCTCCACCACAACCGCGACCGCGACCGCCAAAGACGCCCAAGGGCATCTCCTGCCCACCGAAACCGTCGCCTTCACGTCGAACGACCCAGCCGACAAGGTCAGCGCAACGACGAACGCCGGTAGCGGCACCTACACCGCGACGATCACGAGCTCCACCACCCTTGGAACCCCGACGATCACCGCAACCGACGGCACCTCGTTCGGAACAGCGACTCTGACCCAGACCGTAGGTCCCGCTGCAGCCGTGAAGGTGGCGGTGACCCCGGCCGTGATCATCGCCGACGGCGTCTCCACCGCCACCGTCACCGCGACCGCCGAAGACGCTCAGGGACATCTCCTGCCCGCCCAAAGCGTCGGCTTCAAATCTACTGATCCGGGTCAGTTCTTCGGGCAGGTGTCGGACAACGGCAACGGCACGTACAGTGTCCAGGTCAGAAGCTCGACAACGGTTGGTTCGGCGACTATCACTGCGACCGATAGCTCCGTCTCGCCCGCCGTGTCGGGTCAGGGGCCGCTCGGTCAGGCCGCCGGCCCAAGCAGCACCTCGCTTGTGGCCTCCTCCTCAGCGCTCGTCACAAACGAAAGCGTGACGCTGTTCGCGACTGTCAGTTCTGGGGCTGGCTCCCCGTCAGGAGCAGTCACGTTTAACGCACGGCGGCGTGCCTATAGCGAACTGTGTGGCGAAACCGATCACGCCGTCACACCCCGCCGCCACGTGTCAGACATCATTTGCTGCCTCGACGTCCCCCGAGCGGCTCACAGCGGTGTTCATACCGGACTCCGCATCGACCGCCCCGGGATCGACCGGCGCAGCTACCCTCACGGTCACGCCGGACTCGACCTCCGTCTCCCTGGAGGTGTCGACGACGGTCGTTGTGGGCCAGAGTACGACCTACACGGCCGCGGTCGCTGCTCCGGCAAGCCGTTCCGGCCCCATCGAGCCGTTGGGCTCGGTCGAGTTCTTCGACAACGGTACCCCGATCGCCTCATGCGTCAGCCAGGCGTGGTGAACTTGAGCGCAACGTGCATGCTCACCTACAACGCGGTCGGAACGCACGGCATCACTGCCCGCTACGGTGGCGATTCGAACTTCACAGGCTCTACCGCACCGGCGCAGCCCGTCACTGTCGTACCGAAGCCCGTGCACGTGGTCGGTCTCATCTCCGCCACAATGCAGTGGGGCTTCGCCTACGCGCCTGCTTACACGAAGGTCCTTACGCTTGTCGTCAACTGGGTGTCCGCCGACGCGAGCGTGCTCGTCAAATGTCACGGTCGAGGTTGCCCATTCGCCAAGCACACCAGCACGGTTGCGAAACCCAAGCGGTGCGGGAAGAAAGGGAGGCCCAAGTGTCCGATCGGTGGCGGCATCAACCTAGCCGCCCCTTTCCAGAAGAACCGTCTGCACCCCGGGGCCACGATCATCGTGATGATCAGGCGTCCAGCTTGGATCGGCAAGTACTACTCGTTCACGATCCGCGCTGGGCAATCCCCCGCGATCGCCCTTTCCTGCCTGGCCGTCGGCGGAACTCGTCCGGGTGTCGGCTGCTGAGCAAGCCTGGGATTTCGGGATCCGTTCTGTTTCTAATGCTACGCGTGCATCAACGACACATCGCCTACGCCATCGGGCTGGCACTCGCATGTCTTGCGTTCGTGACCGATGTCGGTCAGGCCAAGGCGGCGGGCGGGCCCGCCGGGCTTCCTGGACCGCCTCCGGGAGCAGGCACGGGTCTCCCGCTGCCGCCTCCGCCCGGACAGGCGCCGTCGCCCGAGCCATCGGGTTCGCCCGCCACCATCCCGCTCGGCACATCCGGCCCGGGGCTACTGTCCGGCTCGGCCGGTCTGAGCGGCAGGCGGCTGAAGCTCGCGATCGCGTGCACCACGGGCGGGCGCGCCACGTTGAGCGTGCCCGGGTTCGCGACCGGCACAGTGGCCCAAGCGCGATACAAGTGCCTTGCGGGGCGGAGCACCGTGTCATTTTTGCTCGACAAGCGGATCACCCAGCGGATCACGGGCAGCGGCAGCGTCCTGGCCAGAGTGTCGTTCAAGCAGAATGGCGCCACCGCGAACCAGTCGGTCATGGTCGGACCACGTTCCGCCAGTCCCGGCTTCTGGACGAGCGTGTTCGGGCTTCAATGTGGCGCCCCCGGTGCCAATCAGGCCGAGCTGACCGCGCCGAACTTCTCGGTCACGCCCGCGACGACGATCGACGTGAGGCCCTGGCTGGCCTGGTACACCGCGACCACCGGCTGGCAGTGGCTCGGCACCGATGGCCCGAACGCAAGCCGCTGGTATCGCTGGACGGGGACGCCGAACGGAGTCGCGGAGTGGCAGACGTCCTCGGGCAACGTCAATCCGTGGACCTGGGCGCCGATCACCGTAGCGCCCGGCCACGGCACGTACGTGATCGCCGTGTTCGAGGCGGTCTACTGGTACAGCCATCCCGTGTACATCTGGCAGTACGCACACTCCTACCCATCCTCCCCCTTCTGTGCTTTCAGCTAGCCGCACTTCCCATCACGCCGCGCCCAGGTTCGAGCGCGTCCGGCGCCTCGCCGCGGCCGCCTCGCTGACGCTGGCATTGCTTGCGGTGCCGTCCTCGGCCTGGGCGGCCACTGTCCCGTCCCTCCCCGGCCCCCCACCCACGGCGGGACAAGGTTTCCCCACACCACCGCCGCCTGGGACCGTGCCGGTGGCCGGTCCGGTAGGACCCGCCAGTTCGCTGCCCACTAGCTTCCTCGGCCCCGGCCTGAGAGGTGGCTTCGTGCTGGTTCACGGGCGGGCGCTGACGCTGACCATTGCGTGTCGGACGGGCGGGAAAGTGAGCTTGACTGCTTCCGCGCTCGGCTCCGGCGTCCTCGCCCGTGGCGCGTACGCCTGTCGTGATATGGAGGGATCGGCTCAGCTGTCACTCCGACCGGCGGCTGCGCACCGGCTGGTTGCGCTGGGGTCAACGGTCGCCCGCGTCGCGCTCGGCGCCGGCACTGCCGAGCGCTTCTCGGTCACGCTCGAGGCGCGGCCGACCCCACCGAACTACTGGAGCAACGGCGGCGTCGAATGCAGCCTGCTTGGCCCCTACGACCCCTACCTGGTCGCGCCCAACTTCACCGTGACGCCGCCGGTGATAATCGACGTCCGGCCGTGGATTGCGTCGTACACCCCGGCGAACGGCTGGCGCTGGCTCGGAACCAACGGGGTCAACAACAGCAGCTGGTATCGCTGGTGGGCGACCCCGTCCGGAGTGGACACGTGGATAACGCCGGCGGGCGCGCTCAATCCGTGGACCTGGGCGCCGATTCGCGTTCGGCCGGGCCAGCAGACGTACATGATCGGCGCGTTCGAATTGATCTATTGGTATGCCCATCCCCGCTATGTCTGGGCCTACGCGCGCTCGCGGCCGAACGCTTCCGCGCTCAGTACCTACTGCACGTTCCCCTAGGTTCTCGGGCACGCGCGGCGCCGTCGACGTTCCCTAGCTCACCGCGACGGCCCTCGCGCCGTTTGGCCGTCCTTGGTCAGACATTGACAAGACGGTTCCATGTTTGGTAGCTTTGGTTAAAGCAAGGAACGTGTAGGAACGGATTCTGTTTCGGGGTTTTGGGAAGGGCGTTGTGCCGGGGGCGGCGCGGCCGGATTCGGACGGGCATGTATTTTTGCCCTAACGACGAGCCTCTACCTGCCCTGGGGCCATGAAGCTAGGGGCAAGAAAATGAGTATCGGGGTAATCGTCTCGCCAATCCGGCTGCCGAGGGCGGGCCTGAGGCCGGATTGGTTCACGCGCTTCGCCGTCGCGACGGGGATTCTGTCGGCGATGTTGATCGGCTTGGAGCTCGTGCGGCCGGTGCACGTCATCAGCCCTAGCGGGCGCGCAGCGCTCGAGACGATGATCACGCTGGCGGCGATCTTCGCCGCGCGGTTACTCGCGAGGAACTTCCAAGAGAGCGGTCGCTTGCCCGATCTGCTGCTCCTATGCGCGCTCATGGCAGCGGCGCTCACTGATTTCATCTGCTGCGCTGCCCCCGCGCTTGCAGGCGGCGTGAGACCCGAGCCCGGTGGCGGCGCGAAGCTCGGCTGCGACCTGGTCGTCTCGGCTGCGTTCGCGGCCGCGGCGTTCGCCCCCGGCAAGCTGATCCGGCATCCGGGCCGGCGCATGGTCGGAGGAGCCGTCCTTGCCGGCGCAGGGATCGTGGTGATCGCGGAGTTGCTCGAGCAGGCAACCGGCTCGCACTGGGGCGCGACGATGAATGACGCCGGGATCCAAGGCGCATTCAACCATCCGGCGTCGCTCGCGGTCCACGTGATCGCGGCGGCCGTGATGCTCGTGTCCGCGCTCGCATTCCTTCGCCGCGGTAGGCGCGGAGAACATCGCGCGGGACTCCTGGCCGGAGCTTCGTTCCTGCTGGTTGGGGCTCGGCTGCAGTACCTGACGACACCCGCCGTGGCCACAAACTGGATCACTCCGCGCGAGGGCTTGCGCCTCGCGGCATTTGCCTTGCTGCTCGCCAGCGCGTACTGCGAATACGCGAAGAGACGGCGCGCTCAAGCGCTTGCGGCGATCAGCTCGGAGCGTGAACGGATCGCTCGCGACCTGCACGACGGGCTGGCCCAGGATCTGGCTTGCATCGCCGCGCAAGGCCAGCGGCTCGGCGCCGAGCTGGAGCCTCAGCATCCACTCATGATCGCCGCTCGAAACGCACTCGCCACCTCGCGCGGCGTAATCGCGGACCTGTCGGCATCCACCGCTCCGACGACCGAAGCAGCGCTCCGCCTCATCGCGAGCGAGCTCCATCATCGCCACGGCTTGTGGATCGACGTCCGAATCGAGACCGCTACTCCGCTGACCGGTAGGAACGACTTGGAACCTCCGCAGCGCGAGCACGTCGTCCGCATTGCGCGCGAGGCAATCGTCAACGCGGCTGTCCACGGTGAGGCCCACCGCGTCGATGTGGTCTTGCTTGAGAAGGACAGACACCTTCTCATGCGCGTCACCGATGACGGATCCGGGATCGCTGACGCCCACCGATTCGGCATGGGCGTGCGGACGATGCGCGCTCGCGCCGCGGCGCTCGGCGGCGGGCTGCGCGCGCACTCCCGTCCCGGCGGGGGGACGGAGCTCGAGCTCGTCGTTCGCTGACCCGTTCGGGTACGGAGCGACCTGAGGCGTCCCGACGCGATTCCTTACCCGTGCCGGCCGCCGCCACCCCCGGCCGTGCCGATGTCGGCAAGCTCGCCAGACCAGTACAGGCCGGTCGGGAGCACGTCATAGGGGTTTGGCAGCGTTGCGGAGGTTACGTAAACGTATCCAGCATTACGCGCCTTGCTGAGCCGGACCGCGGTTGCCATCGCCGACACCGTCGACGTGCCGTAGATCACGTGCCAGAAGTGCGACGCCGGATAGCGAGCGACCCACGAGGGCGCCGCGTATGAACTCACGTACTGCGCGTCTGATCCCTCGAACGTGAGGAGAATGTCCGCGGCAGGCTCATAGCACTGATTGGTCTGAGTGCCTGGGTTGAGGATCGTCCGCGCGATCCCGCCCTTGCTTTTCACATAACTGCTCAGCGCGGCGTAATAAGGCTCGTTTGCGCAGTTGGTGCTCGCCTGATCCAGGAAGATGCCACCCACGCCTGGATACCAGCTGTAGTAGGCGTTGATGTCGGACTCAACCGCGGCCAGCGAGCGACTCCCGTAACTCGTGTAAACGTAGCCCACGACGGTGATCCCGGCAGCCTCCGCTGACTGAACCGTGCTGAGGTAGTTCGGATCGGGTCCCGCGCCGGGGCCGCTGTCGGGATTCATCACGGCAACACCGACGCCGGACTTGGCCTGATCCAGCTGAGCCCAATACGACCCGGGGTAGAAGTAGGCAGGGACCGCCATTCTCTGGGTAGGAGCCGCTTGCGCCGCCGCTCCCACGAAGAGCAAGACCGCAAACGCAGAGGCGGCCGCTGCCGAGAACCGTCGTGTGTAACCCATTGAGCCCTCCTCGAGCCTTGGCGCATCACAGCGCTAGATCGCGGACGCGCGCCGGCTCAGCGCCGAGATGCGGACCAGACTAACTCGGATCGCACTCCCGGCGGACCTTTCGTCTCGAAAGCTACGAAATGTTGACCAAAACCTATGACTTGCCCCGAGGAAGGAGCAGAGGAAACACGAATTAAGCGTTTGAATGCTCTCGGGCGGTGGTAATAGCCGCCACTGTCAGGCCGCACGGGCCGGCGCTTGAGTGTCACCGGAGGGACCGGACTATGAAGACGTGTCTAGCCGTCGCGATCGCCGCGTTGGGCGTTTTTGCCCCGGCCGCGTCGGCGGCGACTTACCAGCTACCGCCGACGGGGCAAGATCAGTGGTACTGGGAGATCGATCCCGGGTCTGACGGACTGGGGGGTCTCCCGCCGGTATCGGCTGCCTATCCGGCGTCCGGATCGGCCAACATTTGGGATACGGACCTGTTCGCCGACTCAAACACCGGCGGCGGAATTCCGACCGGCCCCTCGCCCGTGGCACAGGCACTCCATGCGGTGGGGAAGTACAGCATCTGCTACATCGAGGCGGGCGCACAGCAGCCTGGGCCCGACAGCTCCAACTTCGCGCCGGCCGACTACACCAACGGCTCAAATCCCGCGACCACCGCGATGCAGGGATGGCCTGGCGAGTACTGGTACGACATTCGCGGCTTCGCAAACTACGTCGCCGGCGACCGGTCGACGTTGACGGGCGCCGCGGTCAACGTCGCCGCCGGCCTGGCCAAGCGGATTGAGGACTGCGCGATCGAGGGCCAAGACGCGATCGAGCCCGACGACCTCGACGGATACGCAAACTCGTCGCAGTCGGGGGCGTCCGGCGGGGGGTGGGGCTTGACGCAGACGGACAGCGCGGGCTTCGAGCGGTGGCTCGCATATACAGCGCATTCGGACGGACTTGCGATCTTCCAGAAGAACGACCCCGCCAACGCAAGCGTCGACGAGCCGCTGTTTGACGGAATGATCAACGAGCAGTGCAACGCCTACGCCGACCCATGCGCGGGTCCCGGCGGCGACGCCACCCCATACCTCGATGCCGGAAAGCCCGTCCTCAACGCCGAGTACACGCAGGACGGCGAAACGACGGCCAAGTTCTGCCTGAGCGACACGGCAGCCGGCATCACGGGCGCGCTGTTCGACGTCAACCTGGATGGAAAGACCTACGCCCCCTGCGCGCCGGTAGGCCAGACCAGGGCCGGCGGCACGGGCACGACCGGCGGTGGTTCCTCTGGTGGCGGCACTCCTGGCGCCGGCACCGGCGTGAGCGGTGGTTCGGCTGGCGGCGGCAAGCACCCCGCAGGCAAAGGCAAGTCGAAGGCCCGTGGGAAGCATCGGAGACACCCGAGCCACCGGAAACAGGTAAAAGCATGGAGCCAAGGGCTCGCAGGACAAGCGTTGCTCGCGCGGCGGTCACGACGCGGCTGGCCAACGGGTCGCGCGCGCGATTAGCCCCGGCTCGCGGGCCCAACAAGATATTCTCGGAGGCGTGAGGGGCAATGACCTTAGGGTCATCGTGGTCGACGATCACGAACTATTCCGTCGTGGGCTCATCGGCCTGCTCGAGGAGCGGGGGATCCAAGTCGTCGGCGAGGCCGCGCTCGCCGCGGACGGCATTCAGCAGGCGGCCGAGATGGGCCCGGCTGTGGTCTTGATGGATCTGACCATGCCCGGAATGTCCGGGATCGAGGCGACGCAACGTCTGACCGCGGTGGCACCGCTGGCGCGCGTCGTGGTGCTGACGGTCTCCTCTGATGATCAACACGTAATGGACGCGATACTCGCGGGAGCCTGCGGCTACGTGCTCAAGGATTCGCCGATCGATCAGATCGTGGAGGGAATCCGGGCGGCACAGCGCGGGGAATCATTCATCTCGCCGCGGATTGCCAGCAACCTCATTCGCCGTATACGCGAGCCGCATGACGTCGAGCCCGAAATCACCGGGGCCGACCTCACCCCGCGAGAGTTCGAAGTCCTGGAGTTGCTGGCGCGGGGCCTGGACAATTCTGAAATCGCGAACGCCCTGTTCCTGAGCCACCACACGATCAAGAATCACGTCTCGAGCATCCTGATCAAGTTGCAGGTCGAGAACCGCATCCAAGCTGCGGTTCGAGCGGTTCGCGGCGGTTTGGTTTGAAGGTACGTTCCCGGGCTCGGAGCCCGAGATCTGGTTGCTAGAGTGCCGCTGGTGCGAGCCCGTAGGATGGCGGCTTCCGCAACGGCGGCGGTGCTGCTGACAGTGGCGGCAACGCTGCTACTGAGCGCCCCCGACGCACTCGCGTGGTGGAAACCGCCGCAGCGGCTCTCGTGGTACTGGCAGCTGACGGGGAACGTCAACAACTCCTACCCGGCGGCGGCGTACGACATCGACGGGTTCGACAACAGCCAGACGGAAGTCTCGACGCTGCACGCGACCAAGAAGCACGTGATCTGCTACATCGACGTGGGGACGTGGGAGAACTGGCGCCCGGACGCGAGCAAGTTCCCGAGCTCGGTGCTTGGAAACCCGAACGGATGGCCGGGTGAACGATGGCTGGACATCCGGCAGTTGTCGGTGCTCGAGCCGCTCATAACGGCGCGCTTTCAGATGTGCAAACAGAAGAGTTTCGACGCCATCGAGGCCGACAACATCGACGGTTATGAGAACGACACTGGGTTCGTTATCTCGGCCCAAGACCAGCTGAGCTACAACCGGTGGGTCGCCAAGGAGGCGCACTCCGTGGGACTTGCCGTGTTCCAGAAGAACGATCCCGAGCAGGCCACGCAGCTTCAGCCTGATTTCGACGGGGTCCTCGACGAGCAATGCAACGAGTACTCGGAGTGTTCTTCGTTACAGCCCTATCTGCGCGCTGGCAAACCGGTGTTGAACGCCGAGTACAACCTACCGGTGACCCAGTTCTGCCCCGGTGACAACCGCGCGGGGATCATGGGCGCGCTGTACGACGTCAACCTTGACGGTGCCACCTACCAGCCGTGCTGGAGCGGTTCGCCTGGTTCCGGTCCGTCCGGTGGCGGCGGCGGTGTCGCCGGCTGGAAAGTCTCGATCGGCGGGGGAACCTTGACCGAGATTCGGGGCACCACGTCGGTTCGGCTGACCTGCCCGCGCGGGCAGTCCTACTGCGACGGGACAGTCGAGATCGACGGCCCGGGTCCGAACCGAGGAGCGTCTGTCCTCGGCCGTCGCCACTTCCACATAGTCAGTGGTGCCGCAGGCACGGTTAGCCTTACGCTCTCTGCCGCATCGCTTCGGAGGCTGGGCAATGCCTCCTCTGCGCGGGTAACGATCAAGGTCGACGCGCGCAACGGAGTCGGGAGACGAGCCAGATCGCACCGCACCGCGACCCTGCGCCTACCGACCGCACATCGCTCAGCGGCGTAGCGGCGCAGCCCGACTCGCCCAGGGTCACTCGCCGGTTGCCACCGGTCGCGCTGGGTCGGTGATCCAGTCGCTCCACGACCCGACGTACAGAGCACCTCGATAGCCGGCGAGCTCGAGCGCGAGCACCTCGTACGAGGCGGCCACGCCGGACCCGCAATAGGCCCCGACCGAACCGCCAGGGCCGCCGATACCGAACTCGGCGAACCGCGATCGCAATGCCTCGGAACCCAGGAACCGCCCGTCCGCGCCCACCAGCTCCGACACCGGCAGGTTCACCGCGCCCGCGATGTGGCCCGCGACTGGGTCGATCGGCTCCTGCTCGCCCCGGAACCGCTCGGGCGCACGCGCGTCGAGCAGTACGCCGGCACCTGCGAGCGAGGCCGCGGCGTCGGCGTCGAGCAGCGGCATGCCGCCGGGCCGCGCGACGAAATCCCCGGGCGAATGCGAGACCGAGGGCGGATCGGACGACACCGGGTTTCCTGCGGCTACCCACGCCGCGAACCCGCCGTCCAGCACGAGCACCCCAGCGTGCCCGAAGTAGCGCAGCAGCCACCACGCCCGGGCCGCGGCTACGGAATTGCCGGCGTCGTAGACGACGACGGCCCGGTCGCCGGAAACGCCCGCGGATCGCATCGAGACCGCGAAGTCGTCGGCCGTGGGCAGCGGGTGTCGCCCGCCGGCCCCGGCGGGTCCGGCGAGCGCGCTACCGAGGTCGACGAACACCGCGCCCGGGACGTGACCTTCGAGATAGAGATCCCGCCCGGGCGGCCCGCCGAGCTCCCAGCGCACGTCGAGCAGCGCCGGCGGGTCGCTCGCAAGCGCGTCGCGCAATTCGTCAACCGTGATCAGGCTCACTAGCGCTTTCCGATCGCATATTGAAGGATCGACAGGTCGGTCAGCCATTCAACCGGCGCCTTGTCGTCGGTGTAGACGCTCCCGCCCTGGAGCGCCGGCTCGAGTTGTCCGGCGACGTCACCCGCCAGCTTCCGCAGATCACTCGGTAGTCCCGGGCGGGCGGCCATCAGACGTGCCGGCGACACCGGCTGGGTGCTCGCGATCACCAGCGTGTTCGTGTCGTTGACGACATCGCGCTCGATCACCGGGAACACTGCGCGGAGCGTCGCCGAGACTACCTGCTCGAGTGAGTTCGTCCCGGGGAGGTGCCCGACGTTGACGATCACGGCGCCGCCCGGGGTCAGATGCGAGCTGATCAGCGAGAAGAACTCACGTGTGATGAGGTAGAAGGGGATGTACGGCTGGCGGTAGGCGTCCACGAAGATCGCGTCGTAGTGCGCCTTGCTCGACTCGAGCCACGGCCGCGCGTCCGCGCTGTAGAGGTGCAGATTCGGCCCGCCAAGGCCGAAGTACCGCTTGCCGATCGCGGAGAGCTCGCCGTCGAGCTCGACCGCGTCGACGCGCGTGCCCGGGAAGTAGTGGCCGTACGCCCGCGCGGTCGTGCCGGCCGCGTCGCCGAGGATCGCGATCCGGGCCGGCGGGCCCTGCGACGCGAACGGGAGTACGACGAAGTCGTCCCAGTAACCACCGCTCAGGTAGCTCCACGGGCGGTACACGGAATGGACTGCGACGCCCTCGTTCAGCTGGAGCCAGCGCTCGCCGCTCGGGAACTGGAGTACGCGCGCGTACTGGTACTCGGTCTCGGTCGAGAAGATCACGCGCGCGCCCCGGACATCCGCTCCGACTGCCGCCGGCGGCACCGCGAGCAGCGCACCGATCGCGGCGGCGACCGCGAGGAACCTCCACGAGCCGGCGCCAGCCGCCGCGACGAGCGCGAGCAGGAGCGCGAATACGAGGAACGTGCGGTGGGTACCGATCAGCGGTATCAGCAACAGCGCACCGAGGAACGTGCCGAGCAGCGACCCGGCGGTCGAGACCGCGTAGAGGTGGCCCGTCACGGTTCCGGTGTCGGCGACGCGCGCCACCGCAAGCCGGTTGGCGTAAGGCGCGACCATCCCCAGCAGCAGCACCGGGACGGCGACCAGCACCAGCACCGCCGCGAGCGAGCCGAGAAAACCGCCGATCGACAATGCGCCGAGCGCCTTGACCGCTTCGCTCAGGAACGGATCCGACACGAACGGCACGACCGCGAGCAGCACTCCCGCACCCAGCACGATCACGCACAGGCCGCGCAGGTCCGGCCGGCGGTCGGCCAGCCGGCCGCCGACCGAGTAGCCGACCGACAGAGCCACCAGCACGGTCGCGATCGTGTTCGCCCAGATGATCGTCGAGGCCCCGAAGTAAGGGGCCAGCAGGCGGGCGGCGGCGATCTCCGCGCCGAGCGCGGCCGCGCCGACGAAGAACACGACCACACGCAGGCGCCAGATTGGGGCAGGAACGGGTGCCTGCGCCGGTCCGTGACGTCGCGCGCGCCCGACCGCGTCGCGGCTCTTCGTCGTCGCGCTCACGTAGACGACAAGCGTAATGACCGGCGACGTCGGTCAGCATCCGAACCGTGAGGGTTCAGGTTCTCGGCCGCGGCGTGGATTAGCCGAAAAGGGGGGAATCCGTCGCCTAGCCCACGCCTAGCCCCGGCCTCAGCCGGCCGTTGCCTCCGCGTACCGATCGAGCAGCTCCCCCCAGGCTCCCGGCCCGCTGAACCGGTCGCGCATCTCCTCGGTCCGGTCGCCGTACGCATCGAGCCCTCGGTGCTCGAGCTCCACCCGAGTGTGGCCCGGTCCCTCCGCCACGAACCGGACCTCGACCTCGGTCCAGAGGTCGGCGTCGTAGGCCCATTCGCCGTCGATCTGCCAGCTGAGCACGAGCCGCGAAGGCGGATCCCAGACCACCACCTTGCCCCAGTCGCATTCGCTGCCGTCTACGCCGCGCTCGTACCAGCGCCCTCCCTCTCGCCGCTCGATGATCGGCTCGTCGAGCTCAGCGTTGCCAATGTGATGTGACCGTGGCCACCACCGGTTGATGTCCGCGGTGAAGGCCGTGAACGCCTTCTCCTGCGGCACCGCCACGGTGATCGTCTGACGGATGGCTGTGTCTGTCGTCATGTCGTCTCCCCGTCTAGTCGTTGGTCCTCGCCGGCGCTCTCGGCTACGGGCTGAAAGCTCGCCAGGGCGTGGCCCCAGAACGCGTCGAAGTACTCCCGCAGCGCTGCCACCGCCGCCGGGTCGACCTGGTAGACGCGCCGCGTCCCGGACGGCCGGCCGACGACGAGACCCGCATCCTTGAGCACCTTCAAGTGCTGGGACACCGCGGGGCGGCTGATCGGGAGCTTCTGCGCGAGCTGGCCCACCGCCAGCGGGCCGTCGGTGAGCCGCTCGAAGATCTCCCTTCGCGTCGGATCGCCGAGCGCCTGGAGCGCCTGCTGCTGTTGGTAAGCGTGCACGAACGGTAAGTCTAGACTTACGCACGCGTATGTCAAGCTACCGCGATGCTCCTGTACGACTCCCGGGTCTCCGGCAACTGCTACAAGGTCCGCCAGCTGTTCACCCACCTCGGGATCGAGTACGAGCGACGCGAGGTCGACGTGATCGACCGCTCCGGGCGCCTCGAGCTGCTCGGCGCGCTGAACCCGGCGCTCCGGGTCCCGACTCTGGTGTTCGACGACGGCCGCTCGATGGGCGAGTCGGACGCGATCATTTTCTACTTTGCCGAGGGCACGCCGTACCTTCCCGAGGACCGGTTCGAGCGCGCCCAGGTGCTCCAATGGCTCTTCTTCGAGCAGTACAGCCACGAGCCGAACATCGCGGTCGCGCGATTCTGGGCGATCGCGGGCATCACTCCTTCCGACAGCGACCGGGAGGCCAAGGAACGCGGCGGCACCGCGGCGCTCAAAGCGATGGAAGGCCACCTCGCAAACGGGCGCGAGTTCTTCGTCGGCGACCGCTACTCGATCGCGGACATCTCGCTATATGCCTACACGCACGTCGCCCCCGAGGGCGGCTTCGCGCTCGACCGCTATCCCGCGATCAGCGCGTGGCTCGGGCGGGTCGCCGCCCAGCCGGGGCACATCCTGATCACGGACTGATCCGCGCCGCCCGATCCTCAGAGCACCTGCACCGCCCGACCCTCAGACGACGTGAGCGTCAAGGCGGTGCGTCAGCGCCGGCCGCGACCCATCCGGCGGGGCAGCGGCACGGGCGAGAACTTCTGCGCGACGAGGCCGGCGAACAGCTTCGGATCGGCCTTGGCGATCAGCCGGGCGAGCTCGAGTCGTTCGCCCGGGGTCAGCTTGCCTCTGCGCCCGCCGGCGACCCGTACGAGCGTGATCAGCCGGCGCCGCTCGGTCAGCTCGAGCCGGTGCCAGTGCCGGCGCGCGAGCATCACGACCTGGGCCGCCGCGATCAGTCGCGCCATCGGGATCGCGCGCGTCGCGCTGAAGACCTTGTTCGCCATCGGAACGAGTGTAGGCGCCCGCGGCCATCAATCGTGGGCGCCCCCGTAAGCCACTACTCTCCACACGTGCCGCTGACTGCGATCGAGCGACCCGCCACCGGCGAGCCCGAGGGCCTCATGGTCCTCCACCACGGCCGCGGCAGTGACGAGCAGGACCTGATGGGACTCGCCCCGGTGCTCGACCCCGAAGGGCGCCTGCACGTCGTCACCCCGAGGGCTCCGCTCCGCCTTCAGGGCTCGCCGGGCTATCACTGGTACCTGGTTCCGCGAGTCGGGTATCCGGACCCCGACAGCTTCCACGCCGCCTACGCCGAGCTCGCTGCATTCCACGACCAGCTGTGGGAGCGCACGGGGATCGGGCCCGAGCGCACCGTGCTCGGCGGCTTCTCGATGGGGACCGTGATGAGCTATGCGCTCGGACTGGGTGGCGACCGGCCGGCGCCGGCGGGGATCCTCGCGGTGTCCGGGTTCATCCCGACGGTCGAGGGCTGGCAGCCGTCGCTGAGCGACCGCCAGGACACAGCGGTGCTGATCGCGCACGGCCGCCTCGACCCGGTGATCCCGGTCACGTTCGCTCGCACCGCCCATGAAGTGCTCGAGCAGGCCGGGTTCAACGTCGACTACCGAGAGTCCGACGCCGCGCACAACGTCGACCCGGACGACATCCCGCACATCACCGCCTGGCTACACGCGGCGCTCAGCGTCATCCCCGGTTGACGCGCCGGCGGCCGGGACGTGAGGTCCCGGCCGCCGTGACTGAGCGTCAACCAGCCGCTAGTTCCAGCTGTGATGGTGGTGCCGACGACCGACCGCGGGCTGGCCTGTCACCGGGCTGAGGATCAGCCGGTCGGCTTGCGGGTGGTGGAAGTCGAACATCCCGGCGAGGTCGAACGGAACTCCCTCGGACCGGTCGGTCTTCGCGAGGACCTGATCCGCCGACCCGGGGATCCCGGGCAGGTGCCAGTTGTACTCGACGAAGTTGATGATCGAGGCCTGGTCCGTCAGGTCGCTGTCGACATCGTTGGTGCGTGACCACGGCGAGATCACGAGCATCGGGAGCCGCGGGCCGAAGCCGCAGCGACCCTGCTCACCGGCGAGCGGCGCCTTGGTCTGCGGGCTCGGTCCGCACTGGCCCGAGGTCGCCCCGCTGAACGTCGTGTTCGTGAGGTTCTCGGCCGGCGACAGCGACGGGTTGGTGACGCCGCTGTAGACGTGGTCATACCAGCCGTCGGAGTCGTCCCAGTTGACGATCACGGCCGTGCTGTGCCAATCGGGCGTGCGCATCAGCGAGTCGATCTCCTTGGCGACGAAGGCCTGCTCGTCGGCCGGCTCCGAGTATCCGGGATGGCCGTCCTCGTAGCCCGGCGCCTTGAGGAAGCTGACGTTCGGCAGCGCCGACGGGGGAAGCTCGCCGTCGCCGATCGCCGCCACCAGCTGGTCGAAGTCGCCGGTGTCGTACTGGTGGTTGGGAGTGTTGAACTGCGGGACGCCGTTCGCGTAGGACTGGGTGTCCGTCCCGATCTCCTCGAGCCCGGCAAGCGTGTCCTGGCCGGCGCCGTCCGTCGGGATCGTGAGGTGATGCGGGTTGGCCGTCGAGGCGTAGTACTGGAACGGCTCGTGGTGCGGGATGTAGTCGTCCTTGTAGCCCCACTGCCCGGTGCCGCCCAGGGCCACACCGACCGGATGGACCGCGTCGCACAACGCCTGATTCGAGGCGTGCGGCGGCGCGTTCTTGCCCGTGAAGGCGCCCGAGAACTCGTCGGAGATGAACTGCGAGGTCGGCTGCCCGCTGTGCCCGACCGCGGCCGAGGCGCTGGCGAACGTCGTCGTCGGGTCGAAGCCGCCCTGGAACCAGCCCCAGGACAGTCCGGCGTGATTCAGCTCGTCGCCGATGTTCGTGCCCGACAGCGCCACCGCGTCGCGCGTCGAGCAGTCGTCCCAGAAGGGCTGCGGCGTCGCTCGTGAGCGAGAGTCCGCCCTTGCCGTCTGGCGTGATGTCGCCGTCGGGTGACGTCGGGGTCGAGACCGGGGGGTTGTTGGCCGTATGCGCCGTGTCCACGTTCCCAGTGTCTCCCGAGGCGACGATTGATCGCTCCCGGGGACGAGGGCCCGAACGTGGTCCCGAACGAGTTGTCGCTCAGCGAGAAGTGCTGCGCGTAGTTCCACATCGCGGTGACGGTGTTGCCGTCGTAGTAATCCATCACCTGTGCCGCCTGGCATGGGGTGCCGAACGGGGTCGGTGCTGCCGCCGTCTGTCCCGACGCTCTGGACGAAGTGGTCCATCTTGCCGTTGTCGAACGCCTGCTGCTCGTCGCTGTAGTCGTGGTCCTGATCGCAGGTGAGCTGTCCGCCTGCACCGCCGCTGTTGCCCGTCGGGGTGCTGTCAAGGCGCTGCGGCAGGGCCGTGTTCGGATTGCTCGTCAGCAGGTTGTTGCTGTGACGCAGATTCGGCGGCAGCGAATGGCTGGTCGCCGGAGTGAGGCCGTCGACCGCCGGGGTGCCCGGCGCGCCGTGGAAGGTCTGGCCGTCGGTGTTGGCGGCGTTGGGGTACGTACCGAAGTAGTGATCGAACGACACGTTCTCCTGGAAGATCACGACGACGTGCTTGATCGGCGTCGCACTGTGGGCGCTCTGCCCGAAGCCCGCGTCGGCGTCACGACGATGCGATCGATCGCCGGTTGATGCCTGCGCCACGGCGACGGTGGCCCCGGCGATGGCGAGTGCTGCCACAAGCAGCAAGAGCACGCGTTTGCGCGCCATGGAAGGTCTCCTTTCCGTTTGCATTCAGCCCGGCGCGGCCCCCGGCTGCGCCGCGGCTATCACTCTTTCGAGCCGAGTCGAGCCAGGAGTTGTCGACTTGTGACCGACTTGTTGGCGAGTTGTGACTAAGTGCCCCCTTTCGCAAAGTACGAAAGAGACCACTAAGGCCGCGCGCGGCTCAGGTTCTCGTTATCAGCAAGGTCCCGGCGATCACGAGCGCAAGCCCGAGTAGCCGGGCCGGGCCGATCGCCGACGTGGTCCAGCCCGAACCAGCCGAACCGGTCGATCAGCAGCGAGACGACCAACTGGGCGCAGACGAGCAGCGCGACGACCGCGCCGGCGCCGAGCGTCCGCACCGCGATGAGCCCGACCGTGACCACCGCCGCGCCGCCGGCTCCGCCGACGAGCTCGGCGGCCCGAACCGAGCCGAGGCCCGACAGGCGGTGGGGATGTCCGGCGATCACGAGCAACAGGGTGATGATCGCGAACGCGATCGCGATGCTGACGAACGCCGCGCCGAAATCGCCAACGCGATGGGACAGCGCCGAGTTGGCGGCGGGTTGCAAGCCCACCAGCAGCCCGGCGGCGATCGTCAGGGAAATCGCCGCGCCGCGGGTCATGACGGGTCGGTTCCGCGCGCGCCCGCGAGTTCCTGCCGGGGTCACTATGCTCGCGGCGGTGACGCTCGCCGCCGAGCTCGAACTGCCAAGCTTCGACCACACCGACGCCGAGCTACGTGGCGAGCGCTATCGCACGGCGATGGCGGAGCTCCAGGGCCACGAGGGCTGGCTCGCGTCCGGCCCGTTCGGCTACATCGTGCTCGACCGCGAGTCCGGCGAGTTCTTCCTGCGGACCCGGGCCGCCGTGTTCCCCGGGCTGACGATCGCCGACATCTTTCAGATCACCGAGGGTCCGCTCCGCGAGGAGATCGTCAAGAACATCATCAACGTGAACGGCGAGGATCACCGCCGCCTGCGCAACCTCGTCAACCCGGCGCTGTCGCTGCGGGCGGTCGATCGCTACCGGCCGGCGATGCGGCGATTCCTCGAGCAGCTGCTCGAACAGGTGCCGGCCGACGGTCGCTGCGAGTTCATCGGAGCGTTCGCGAAGCCATATCCGTCGATGGTGATCGCGGAGGTGATGGGAGCCTCGCTCGACGACGCGCCGGCGCTGTACCGCTGGTCGAACCTGATCCAGCGTCAGTTCGACCCGACCAGCCTGATGGAAGAGCGCGCGGAGATCGAGCAGGCCGTCGCGGAGTTCTACGACTACGAGGACGAGTTGATCGCCCGCCGCCGATCCGCGCCGGGCGACGACCTGATCTCCGCGCTGATCGGAGCCGAAGAAGCCGGCGACCGGCTCAGCGACGACGAGCTCCGCAACCTGATCCTGAACATCCTCGTCGGCGGCGTCGACACAAGCCAGAGCCAACTCGCCCACGCGATCCGGCTGCTGGCGGCGCACCCCGATCAGTGGGAGCTGCTCCGGTCCGATCCGCGCGGGCTCGCGTCCACGGTCGTCGAGGAGGCGCTGCGGTTCGAGCCGATCACGCCGTTCACCGCCCGGATCCTGGTCGAAGAGGTCGAGCATCGGGGCGTGACTTTCCCGTCCGGGTCGATCGTGCTGGTCTCGGCGTGGCACGCCAATCGCGAGGGCGTCGAGCCCGACGGCTTCGATCTGACCGCACGACCGCGGCGGCGAGCGCCTGCTGACGTTCGGCGCCGGCATTCACTACTGCGTGGGCGCGAACCTGGCGCGCGCGGAGATGCAGGAGGGGCTCGCGTTCCTGGCCGAGCGTGTCTCATCGCTCGCGCTCGACGGCGAGCCCGAGTTCGGCACGCCCTCGGGGATCTACGGCCTCGAGACGCTGCCGTTGAAGCTCGAGCGCGCGTAAATCGAGGAAAGGAACGATCCCCGTGGCCTACGAGACGATCATCTGGGAGCAGTCGGGCGGCGTCGGGCGACTGACGCTGAACCGCCCCGATTCGCTGAACGCCTGGACGCCCCAGTTCGGAGCGGAGCTGCGCCAGGTGCTCGAGGGCGATGCCGCGTCCGACTCCGTGCGCGCCGTGCTGATCACCGGCGCCGGCCGGGGCTTCTCCTCGGGCGCCGACCTGAAGTCCGGGTTCGAGCCTGCCGACGACGGGATGCCGAACCTCTACAAGGAGCTCCACGAGCATCTACCACCCGGTGATCGCGGCGATCCGGACGATCGAGAAGCCGGTCGTCGCCGCGGTCAACGGCGCGGCGGTCGGGATCGGCTGCTCGCTGGCGCTGGCCTGCGACCTGATCATGGCCGCCGAGTCGGCCTTCTTCGGACTCGCGTTCGTCAACATCGGCCTGATGCCCGACGGCGGCTCGACCGCGTTCGTGCCGCCCGCGGTCGGGCGGGCGCGCGCATTCCAGATGGCGATGCTCGGCGAGCGGATCCCGGCGCCGCAGGCGCTCGAATGGGGCCTGGTCAACTGGGTCTATCCCGACGATCGTCTGATGGCGGAGGCCGACGCGCTCGATCGAGCGGCTGGCCGCCGGCCCGACTCGCTCGTACGCGAGCTCCAAGCGCGCGCTCAACCAGTTCATCTACGGCGACCTCGACGCCCAGCTCGAGCTCGAGGCCGAGCTCCAGCACGCGCTCGCGCGCACGAAGGACTTCGTCGAGGGCACGACCGCGTTCGTCGAGAAGCGCGCGCCCGAGTTCATCGGCGGGTGAGACATGGCCGACTGGGCGACGATCTCGTCGCTCGCGACCGGCGCGGGAACGCTCGTGCTCGCGGTCGCGACGTTCGCCGCGGTCCGCTCGTCGAATCGCTCGGCGCGGATCGCCGAGCTGGCGCTCCAGGAGCAGCGCCGGCCGCTGCTCGTCCAGTCGCGGCTGGGCGTCGACCCCGAGCAGAAGATCATGTTCGTCGACGAGCATTGGGTCCGCGTCGGCGGCGGTTACGCCATGGCCGAGAACGTGGACGGCTTGATCTACCTGGTGATGAGCCTGCGCAACGTCGGCGCAGGAATCGGCGTGTGCCAGGGCTGGGTGGTGCGTGCGGGGCTCTTGCGCAATACCGTCGAGCACTTCCCCGAGGATGAGTTCCGACCCCAGTCGCGCGACCTCTACATCCCGGCGGGCGACGTCGGCACTGTGGCAGGGCGCGATCCGCGAGCGCAGCGATCCCGCTCACGACGAGATCGCGCGCGCGATCTCCCAGCACGAGCCGATCACGCTCGAGCTCCTGTACTCAGACCAGGTCGGCGCTCAGCGCACGATCACCCGGTTCGCGCTGGTGCCGAACCGCAGCGACGGCGCCGAGGAGGCGACCCGGCTGCTCAGCGGCGGCCGGCACTGGTATCTGGATCGCGTAGGACCGCGCTGACCCGATCGAGGACCGCGGCCGCCTCCGCCGTCATCTCGCGGACGATCTCCGCCGCCGGCCGGGCCTGCGCGAGCTCGTGGGCCTGTCCCGCCCACAGGTTGAACGCCTCCGCGTCGCCGGCGCGCCGTGCAGCGGCGCGCAGCGGGCTCGTGACGTGATGGATCTCTGGATAGGCGACCGGCGCGACGCCTGAGTGCTCGTCCATGAAGCGGTTGACGATTCCCCGGGCCGCACGGCCGGTGAACGCCCGGGTCACCCGCGTCGGGCGACGCTCGGCCAGCACCGCGCGCTGGGCGTCCGGGGTGCCGGCCTCGGGCGCGAGCATCAGCGCGGTTCCGACCTGGGCGGCGCTCGCGCCCGCGCACAGGACGGCGGCGAGCGCGGCGCCGTCGGCGACGCCGCCGGTGGCGATCAGCGGGAGCGGCGTCGCGCGTGCGACCACCCGTAGCAGCGCGAGCAGCCCGATCCCACCCTCGTCCGAGCCGTCCTCGACGAACCCGCCTCGATGGCCGCCCGCCTCGGTTCCCTGCACGACCAGCGCGTCCGCGCCGGCGCCGGCCGCGGCGAGCGCCTCGTCGACGTTCGTGATCGTCACCCACACGGCGACGTCGCTGCGATGCAGCCGGTCGACGATCGACCGATCCGGGCAGCCGAACGTGAACGACGCCACCGCGGGCCGCTCGTCGCGAGACCACGTCGAGCTTCGCCTCCCAGTCGTCGTCGTCGAACCGAGGCTCGCCGAGCTCCGCTCCCTGGCGCTCGGCCTCGGGGGCGAGCCGCCGCAGATACTCGTGCAGGCTCTCGCGGTCGGCCGGCTCGGGGCTCGGCACGAACACGTTGACTCCGAACGGCGCGGACGTCGCCGGCGCGGACCGCCCGGATCTCGTCGCGAACGTCCGGCGCCCGCTTGTAGCCGGCGGCCACGAAGCCGAGCCCGCCCGCCTCGCACACCGCGATCGCCAGCGCAGGCGTCGACGGCCCGCCGGCCATCGGCGCCTGAACGATCGGCACTGGGAGTGTCGCTGGGTCGAACGTGCCGACGAGGCTACGCGAGCTTGAGCCGCCCGTGTCAGATCAGCTGACGGCGAGAGCGAGAGCCGCGCCGAAGGCCATCGGCTCCGAGGCGGTCGCCGACTGCCACACGGCGTCGTCGCCGAGCGGATGGCGAATCGCCTCGCCCGCGGCGACCAGCTCGAGCAGCGCTGCCTCGGCGGCGGCGCGGTCCGGCGCTTCGTTGTTCCCCGCCAGCAGCGCCGCGACCTCCTGGGTCGTGAGGCCGTCGCCGCAGCGCTCGAGCAGCGGCGCCGGACCCTCCGGCGGCGGCTCGCGGTGAAGCGTCGGGTCGATGTTCGCGACCAGGATGTCGTAGGCCTCGACCGGCTGGAAGCCGCCGGCGACGAGCGTCGTGCCGTTCTGCTCGAACACGATCGACGGCGCCGTGAACCGGACCGGTCCGTCGGTGGTCGCGGTCTTGCCCTGCAGCTCGGCCGCCGATCCGGCAGCCTGGCGGGTCTCGTCCTTGTCGGCGCGGTAGGCCTCGACGATCTCGGGCGAGTCGATCAGAGCGACCAGCTGGTCGGCGTCGATCCCCGGTATGCCGCGCAGCGCGTCGGCCAGGTTCGCGTCGTCATCGAGCAGCAGCGGGGTGTTGAAGTTGGCGAGCTGAATCGCCCGGAAAACGCGCCATTCGCTGCCCGGATAGGTCAGACGTGCAGCCACCACCGCCCGGCACGCGCGCGAGGTCGCGCTCAGCCGAGCCTTCGGCGCAGGCGAGAACGGCATCCCGTAGCGGCTGCGGAACCGTGCCTGCCCGAGCGCGCCGCGGACCGGTGAGTAGCCGCGGGCCTCGTACTGGGAGGCCTCCTCGGTCAGCCCGACGAGCACCAGGCGCCAGTCGAGCTGATCTCCGTACCGCCACTCGATCACGCGGAGCGCCGGGCTTTCGGAGTAGGCCCAGGGGCAAGCCGGATCGCTGTACAGAGTGGCCGAAATCATGTCGTTGACGCCTCCGGAGGTAAGGTGATTGACGCCTCAAGGATGTTAGCGAGTCGGCCTCCCCGCTCTCGATCTTCGCCCGCGACGTCCACGGCGGGGCTCGACGCGAGCGGCACGCGCTCGAGCAGCGCGTCGATCGCGCGGTGCCGGGGCGTAGCCGCTCGCCGGAAAGGATCACCCGGCGTTGCTACCCAGCAACTGCTCCAGTCGATCCAGCAGCGGCACCTGCCCGGCGTTGATCTTCGCGCGCGCCGCCTCGAGCCCGAACCACTCGGCCCGGTCGACCTCGGGGATCTCGATCATCCGGCCCGAGCGGGGCGGCCATTCGAACTCGACGGTGTTGCTGACCGCCCGGGTCACGTCGAGATCGCCGGCGATCGCCCACCCGTGCACGCGCTTTCCGCTGCGCTGCCGGATCTCGCCCAGATCGTCGGCCGCGGCCTCGGGCGGCGCGGTTCCGAGCTCCTCCTCGAACTCGCGCCGAGCCGCATCGAGCGGATCCTCGCCGTCGGTGTACTCGCCCTTCGGGATCGACCAGGCCCCGAGGTCCCGGTTCGACCAGGCGGGGCCGCCGGGGTGCACGAGCAGCACCTCGAGTTGGTCGCCGTGGCCGCGGTGGAGCAGGATCCCGGCGCTTCGCCGCGAGCTTCGCGAGGCCATCGTGGCTCAGTTCCTACGCTGGGTCACCGCCAGGCCGACGCCCAGCGCGATCAGCGTCACGCCGCCGCCCGCGGTCATCCACTCGAGCCGGCGCGGGGATCGGCCGAGCCACTCGCGCGCGGTGCCCGACGCGATCGCCCAGGCGCCGTCGGACAGCAGCGCGATCAGAATGCAGATCGTTCCGAGCGCCGCGATCTGGAGCGTGACGTGGCCCTGGGAGCGGTCGATGAACTGCGGCAGCACCGCCGTGAAGATGATCACGCCCTTGGGGTTGGTCGCGCCGACGAAGAAGCCCTCGCGCACGATCCGGCGCAGCGGCTTCGGGGCGGCCGGCACGGCGGGCGCGAACAGCGCGGCGAGCTTCTTGCGCTCGCGGATATTGCGCACGCCGAGGAACACGAGGTAGGCGGCACCGAGCAGCTTCAGCGTCGTGAACACCGCATCCGAGCGCGCCACGAGCGACCCGACCCCGATCGAGACGAGCACGAGCTGGAGCGCGAATCCGCTCGCATTACCGGCGACGGTGGCGAGCGCGGCCCGGCGCCCGAGCGCCACCCCGCGGCTGACCACGAACAGCACGCTCGGGCCCGGGATCAGGATCAGCACGTAGACCGTCAGCAGGAACGCGGGCAGATGCTGCGTCGGGAGCATGGCCGCGCCCCATCCTAGTCCTCACTTCAGCCCGAACAGCTTCTCGAGCACAGGGCCGATCGCCTCGGGCTGGGGCATCCGGCGCTTCTGAGTGCTGAGGTACAAGAGGTCGTACGTGAAGCGCCAGACGTAGTCGCCGGTCTTCATCGAGGTCTCGGCGTCGATGAACGTCGTGTTGGGTCCGGTAAACGCGCCGAACTTCGACGGCGTGCTGCCTCCTGGCACGTAGCGGTAAATCCTGCCCTCGGCCTCCCCGAGGAGCTTGCGGAAGCGCGCGCTTGCGCCGGCGCCGAGCTTCTTGTCGACGACAAGGTCTTGGATCAGGTGGGTCAGTTCGCCGTGAAGCTTCGGCCCGTCGATCGCGAGGCCCGGGTCGATGATCCCGAGGCCCGGCGTCACGTATCCGTCGAAGAAGACGCTCCCGTCGAGGATTCCCGGCACCTTGGCCGTCTTGATCCCGCGCTGCTTGGCCAGCTTGAGCAGCGCGTCGCGGAGGTTGGGCTTGCGCATCTTGGCCGCGATCTCCCACGCGTCGGCGAGCACGTCCCCCCAGGCGTCCGTATCCCGCAGCGCCGCCATGTGCTGGTCGACCATCCCGAGCAACCTGCGATTGGTGGAACCGTCGGTCTCCCGGAGTGCCGCCTTCACCATGTCCCAGCGCTCGGGCAGCGAGCCGCGAATCGCGGTCAGTCCCTCAATCGATTTGGCGCGGGCCTCGGCCTTGTCGAGCAAGCCGAATGCGGTGTCCTTGATCTTCGGCACCGTGCTGGCGCCCTTGGCCGCCTTTCCCGCCTTCGATTCCTGCTGGGCCGCCTCGATGTCCTCGAGCGCCTCATCCCCGAGATTGGGCTTGCCGTGCTGCTTGCCGAACTGGTTGAGCTCGTTGACGAGGCCCTTCGTGTCCTCGCCGGCTCCGGATAGCGCCTTGAGCCTCTTCAGCTTGCTGAACGCGCCGGCGAGCGCGATCGGCTCGAGCCCGAGCGAGACGAGCGAGACGATGAAAGGCGTCAGCGAGGGCTCCTCGGTCGCGAGCGAGTGCGCGATGTCGAGGTCGGTGTCCGACAGCATCTTCTGGTTGGTGTACTTCTCCCATTCGTGGACGGCCGAGTACGTCGCCAGACCAACGCTGGCCATGCCCGCGACGATCCCGAGTGAGGCGCCGCCCGAGGGGAAGAACGTGACGAGCGCGAGCAGGATCGACCCGAGAATGATCCACTTCGACTCGGTGCCGTCCTCCTCGGCCATGTCGTTCGCGATCCCGTCCCGAAGCGAGTCCTTCGGGATGAACATGTTGGTCTTGGTGAGCGCGACCACGGTCGGGATCGAGAGCGGCGACATGCTCCCGTCGCGCAGCTTGTCGTGGGCCTCGAACATGTCGCCGAGCTTCGGCAGCACGTGCATGAGGACCGCGGTCATCTCGTCGTCGACCGGCGCGGTGTCGAGGTCGCCGAGATCGACTTGCCAGATGTCGCCGCCGTGGCGGTACGCGGTCAGCACCGCGTGGCTCTGCTCGGCCTCGATCCACATCTGCTGGAACTTGGCCTTCTCGGCGACTGCCTGCCGCTTGAGGCTCATCACCTCGTCGGTCACCCCGACATTGCCAGCGAGCTGGTACGCGTCGTGGTCGAGCTTCCGCGCCAGCTCCTTCTGCTTCTTGAGCGCGGCGACGGTTTCGGCCAGGTCGGAGCGCGCGTGGGTGTGCGCCTTCGTGTCGACGCCGGCGCTCAGCTTCATCTCGTTCAGGACGTATTTGACCTCGTCGCTGAGGACGCCGTTGTGGGAGATCCGGTTGCCGGCGGTCCTCGCCGCCTGGACCGGGATGCCATAGCTCTGCAGGACCTTCTCGACCTCGGTCTGGCTCGCCCTGAGCATCGCGAACGCGGTCGCGTATGCCTGCCGCTTGAACTCGAGCCGGAACGACGTCTCGAACGACTTGAAGAACGCCTTGGCGTCGTCGTTGCTCGGGACGTCTGCGATCTCCGCGAACGCCTCCTTGAACGAATGGTGCTGGCGGATCCCGTGTTCGAGCCCCACACGAATGTCGAGCCGGTGGATGCCCGGCGTGTCGACCGTGTAGTACGGCTGCAGCGCAGTGAGCCCGCGGTACTTCGCGACGTACTCGGCCGCCTCGAGCGCAAGCTCGTGGTCGCGCAGGTCCACGCCGGACTTGGCCTGGGCCTCGTACACCTCCGTCCTGCGGCGTTCGATCACGTCGGCATTGCTGAGCTTGTCGATCTCGTCGATCAGCTCCGCCAGCCGCCGGTTCTTCTCGGTCGCGCGAACCGCGGCGTTGATCGGCGCCGGCGACCCGACGAGGTATACCGTGACCGATTGGGCCGGCGGCCGCGGCGGACTCTGGTGCACCGGCTGGCGGGCCAGCGTCCGCGCGTAGTTGGCGAAGCCGCGGTTGCCGAGCGCGGTCCGCACTCGGGACACCCGCAACTGTGCGGGCCCCGCGTGCGCCGGCGAATGCGCCACGGGGCCCGGTGTCGAATCGTGCGTGTCCGACTCGTGTGCGCTACTGCGCGACTCGTGCACCGCCCCGGTCACGGGGCGATCCTACATGCCGTCCCTCCCAGGCTTCGCGCCTGCGAGTGAGATGAGTCACGGTTCTCGCGGTCCGCTCGGCGCACGGAGGGCTCCGGAGCTCGGCGATCTCCGGCGTCACGATCTCCCGCACCTCCGTCACCAACACCGGCCGGCGGGTCACGTCAAGCAGCCAGCGCCTCATGCTCAGCCTCCTCGGTAGTCGTTGTCGGCAGCCGCACGACCTCGGTGTCTCCGGGGTCGCGCAGGAAGAACGCCGCTATCCCGGCGCCGGCGAGAGCGATCACGGTCCCGACGTGGAACGCGAGCGAGTAGCCGTCGGTCATCGCGACCGCCGCCCCGCTCGATCCGATCGCCGCGCTGGTCTGCGATGCCGCGATCGTCGAGAGCACCGCCAGCCCCAGCGCCCCGCCGACCAGCCGCGACGTGTTGAGCAGGCCCGAGGCGACGCCGCTCTGCGAGCGCTCGACGCCCTGCATCGCGACGATCGTGGCGGGGACGAGCGAGAAGCCCATGCCGAGCGCCGACAGCACCGCGCCGAGCAGGACCGTGTTGACGTAGGTCCCACCCGGGGCCACGTCGCTCAAGAGCAGCAGCCCGATCGCCGAGGTCAGCATCCCTGTCGCGATCACCCGTCGCGGCCCGAAGCGCGCCACGACCCGCGGCGCCAAGGTCGAGGCCGCGAAGATCGACAGCGTCATCGGCAGGAAGCCCAGTCCCGCGTCGATCGCGTCGTAGTGGAGCACCTGCTGGAGGTAGAGCGTCAGGAAGAACCAACCTGGGAACTGCGACGCGTACAGCAGCAGAACGACCAGGTTGGCCGCGCGTAGATGCCCGACCTTGAAGATCGAGAGCGGCACCAGCGGCTCGCGCGCGAACCGCGCCTCGACGAGCAGGAAGGCGACCATCAGCGCGACGCCGCCGATCAGCGGCACGATCACGCCGGGAGCGCCCCATCCGAGCGTGTCGGTGCGGACGATCCCGAACGTCACGCTGACAAGACTGGCGGTGATCAGCACTGCGCCGGTGAGGTCGAAGTGGCGGGTCCCCTCCGCCGGCGCCGATGCCGGGATCAGGCGCAAGCCGAGCGCGACGACGATCGCGCCGAGCGGCACGTTGACGGCGAAGATCGCCGGCCACCCGAACGTCTGGGTGAGAATGCCGCCGAGCAGCGCACCCGAGGACGCGCCGAGCCCGCCGACCGCGCCCCACGCGGCCAGGCCGCGGTTGCGCTCGCGCCCTTCGGCGAACGAGGAGGTGATGATCGAGAGCGTGGCCGGCGACAACACGGCCCCGCTGAGGCCCTGGATCCCGCGCGCGGCGATCAGCAGACCCCGCGAGTCGGCGAGCGCGCAGCCAAGCGAGGACAGCGCGAACAGGGCGGTGCCGACGAGGAACACGCGCCGGCGCCCGAGCAGGTCGGCCGAGCGGCCGCCGAGCATCAGGAAGCCGGCGAACGTGAGCGTGTAGGCGTTGACGACCCACTGGAGGCCGGTGGTCGAGAAGTGGAGCCCGGACCGCATCGACGGCAGCGCGACGTTGACGATCGCGACATCGAGGATGACCATGAATTGGGCGAGGCAGACGACGGCGAGAAGTGCGTTCTTGGAACGCGCGGATTCAGTTTTCAGGGAGGCCATTGCGTTCACGCTTGGTATGGTGCGATAATGCGTATCCAGGTACAAGAGAGGGGTTTATCCTGGTAGTAGAGATCACACCCAAGCAATCGGACAACGGTGGAGCCCTCGGCGACGTAAGCACGAATGCGGGGTCCTCGCGCAAGGCCGCGAACGGCGAGCGCCGGCGCCAGGAGCTAGCCGATTTCCTGCGTACCAAGCGATCGAGCCTCCAGCCCGATGACGTCGGGCTCCCGGACGGCGGCCGCCGGCGTACGCCCGGACTGAGGCGCGAGGAGGTCGCGCTGCTGGCCGGGGTCGGCACGACCTGGTACACGTGGCTCGAGCAGGGCCGCGACGTGCGTGCTTCGCTCGACGTGCTCGAGGCAGTCTCGCGCGCGCTCCGGCTGACCCCCGCCGAGCGATCTCACCTGATCCTGCTCGGCCGCGGTGAGCAGGCCAAGCCGTGCAAGCCGCCGGCCGAGGAGGTCTCGCCCACGCTGCGCCGCGCTCCTCGAGAACGTCGGACCGGGCCCCGCGTACCTGCTCGGCCGCCGATGGGACTACCTTGCGTGGAACAAGTCGTTCGAGCGAGTGTTCATGTGGGAGCCGGGACCGGAGCCGCTCTCCCGCAACCACGTGTGGCTGTGGTTCATGGATCCGGCGCGCCGCACGTCTGTGCTCGGGCGATTGGGCGGCGAGCGCCCGGCTCCTGGTGGCCAAGTTCCGGGCCGACTCGGCGAAGAACATCGGCGACCCGGCGTTCGAGGAGCTGATCTCGGCGCTGAACTCATCCAGCCCCGAATTCCGGAAGCTGTGGAAGCGCCACGAGGTCGCCGGCAGCGGCGAAGGACGCAAGGAGCTCGACCACCCCGCAGTCGGGCCGCTCGTGTTCGATCACGCCGTGTTCCACCACGGAGAGTCCGGGGAGCAGCGCCTGATCCTGTACACGCCTGCCTGCGAGCACGACACCCTACGGAAGCTGACCCTGCTGCTCGACGACGAGGAGGCCGGCGGGGGCGAGCTCGGCCTCGAGCTCGCGATGGCTGTTAGCTGACCGTGACCCTTGTCACGTTCGCGTCAGCGGCGTCTTCGCTACCTCTTAGAGTCGCTTGACGTTGCTCTGCCAGACCGTTGATGAGATGACCGCATGACCACGCAAGCGCCCCTCCAGACTCCAGAGCCAACCGTCGTTCCGACGCGCGAACAGGACACCGCGCCGCTCGAGGCCGGCGCCACCGCGCCGATCCTCGAGTCGCTTGCGTTACTCGACCACCGCACCCGGAGCCGCGCGATCAGCCCGCGACTCGCGCCGTTCGGGCACTACCTTGCGTTCGCCGACGACGGCACCGAATGGCTGATCCCGCTCGACGCCAAGGTCACGCACATCGGCCGCGGGCTGACCTCCCACGTGCGCATCGAGGAGCAGCGCGTCTCGCGCAGCCACGCGATTCTCGTCCGCCACGGACACCACACGCGCCTGCTCGACAACCGCAGCGCGAACGGCACATTCGTCAACGGCCGCCAGATCATCGCCACGAACATCGCCGACGGCGACGTCATTCGCATCGGGCCGGTGGTGATGACCTACGTGCAGGTCGCCTAAGCCGGCGACTACTTCGCGTTGCGCGAGGTCGTTTGAGCCCGCACCGCGCGTCGCGGCCCGTTACCGGGTCTGCGGCGCGGTGCGAGGCCGCTTCCGGCGCGCCGTCGCGCCGGCGCGCGCGGCGCCGCCCTTCGCGGCCGATTTGACCGCGGTCAGCGGCTCGCGCGATCGATTCGAGCCCCTTCCGCTCGGCGTCGACGCCGAACACGATCTCGGTCACGCCGCCGACGATCATCAGGATCGCGCCGATCGCGAGCGCCTTGAACACCTCGGACGCCTTGCCGGTTGCGACCATCGGCGCGAACAGCTGCGGGCCGATGATCCCGCCGAGGCCGGTGCCGACCGCGTAGAACAGCGCGATGCACAGCGCGCGCGTCTCGAGCGGAAAGATCTCCGAGACCGTCAGGTACGCGGCGCTGACGCCGGCCGACGCGAAGAAGAACACGACCGACCAGGCCAGCGTCAGCGTGGCGGCGCTCAGCTGGTTCTGCTCGAACAGGTATCCGGTCACGAGCAGCAGAACCCCGGACAGGATGTACGTGCCCGCGATCATCGGCCGTGCGGCCGACGGAGTCGAACAAACCGCCGAGCAGGATCGGTCCGAGCAGGTTGCCCGCGGCGAACGCGACCAGGTAATACGGCGCGTCGGCGGTCGCCACGTGGAAGAACGTGCTCAGCAGCGTGGCGTAGCCGAACAGGATCGAGTTGTAGAGGAAGGCCTGCCCGATGAACAAGCGCGAGCCCGAGCACGGTCCGCTTCGGGTACGTCTTGGTCACGGTTCGCGCGATCTCGACCACGCTGATCGTTCGGCGCTGACGGATCGTGATCGTCTCGTCGGGGTCGGGGTCGGTCAGCGGCGTGCCGGTGTCCGCTTCGACCTCGCGCTCGATCTCGCCCGTGATCTCCTCGGCCTCGTCCTCGCGGCCGTGGATGAACAGCCAGCGCGGGCTCTCCGGCACATGGCGACGCACGATCAGGATCGCCAGGCCGAGCACGAACCCGAGGCCGAAGCACACGCGCCAGTTCAAGAGCGGCGAGAAGATGTGCAGCGCCGCGACTGACAGGAGCGCGCCCGCGGCGGCGCCGAGCCAGTAGGTGCCGTTGATGACGATGTCGATCCGGCCGCGGTGCTTGGCGGGGATCAGCTCGTCGATCGCGGAGTTGATCGCGCTGTACTCGCCGCCGATCCCCATGCCGGTGACGAACCGGCAGGCGAAGAAGAACAGCGGCGTCCACGCGAACGCGGTCGCGATCGTCGCGGCGAGATACACGCCGAGCGTGATCATGAAGAGCTTCTTGCGGCCGAAGCGGTCGGTCAACTGGCCGAACAGCAGGGCCCCGACGCACGCTCCCGCGACGTACATCGACGCGGCCCAGCCGGCGACCTCGGCGGAGGAGATGTTGATTCCACTGCCCTTGGCGGAGATCGCGCCGGCAATCGATCCGACGATCGTCACCTCGAGGCCGTCGAGGATCCAGACCGTGCCGAGCCCGATCAGGATCCTCCAATGCCAGCGCGACCAGGGCAGGCGGTCGAGCCGTGCCGGGATGTTCGTTTCGATCGTGCCGAGCTCGCCGGCGCGTGCCTCGATTGTGGCCATTTGCAGGACCTCCTGGTTCCTCTTTCTGCGAGAGGTCCTACCCGGTGCGTCGCCACCCGAACCCCGGATGGGAACGATCCGGGCCTCGCAAACGTATACGCGGTGACCGTGGATTATCCGAGGGGAGCGTGGCGATGAGGTGGATTTGCGTTATCGCGTCGTTGTTCGGGCTTGCGCTGCTCGCGCCGGCGGGCGCGCTCGCGGACGGCGGGCCCGTTCCGCCTGTGCAGGGCTGGGATGGAATCGCCGTGCCCGGCAGCCCTTACCAGTACGTCGCGCTCGCCGGCGGGCACCGCACGACCTTGATCAGACGGCTGGACGCGAGGCGCGGGGCGACCGGCTCGGCGATCCGGGTGCGCGGTCGTTACGGGATCCCGGGCGTGGGCTACGACGGCACGACCACCGGGCTGTCCGCGGACGGTCACACGCTCGTGCTCGCCGAGCTTCCGGGGAACGGGGTGCCCCGGACCACGCGGCTACTCGTGGCTGATACGCCGCGCCTCGCGCTCCGGGCGAGGATCGACCTTCCCGGCTACTCCGTCGTCGATGCGGTCTCGCCGAACGGGCGCTGGCTATACCTGATCCACTACGCGGCGTCGAACCTCGGCGAGTACGAGGTGCTCGCGTACGACCTCGTGGCTCGCCACCTCCTGCCCAACCCGATCGTCGATCCGCACGATCGCGACGAGGCGATGACCGGCTTTCCGGTCACCCGTGTGATGAGCGCCGGCAACCGCTGGGCGTACACGCTCTACACGCGCCCGTCGGGGAACGCGTTCATCCACGCGCTCGACACGGCCGGGCGGCGCGCCGTGTGCGTCGACCTGCCGGCGTCCGCCAACGCCGCCATCGGCAACGCGACCCTCGAGCTCGGCCCCGGTGGCCTGACGATCCGGGTGGACGCCGACGGGTCTACGGCAGCGGTGGTGAACACGCGCACGTTCGCCGTCACGACTGGCACCGCGGTCTCCCTGGATCCCGGGCGGGTCGCGTCGTCGTCCGCATCGATCCGCCCGGCACCTCATCGCGAAGACACGGGCGGCGCCGGCAACGTCCCGTGGGAGCTGCTGGCGGCCGCGGCCGCGCTCGCGGTGCTCGGCGGCGCCTTCAGGCTGCGGGCGAGGCACAGAACGAGTTGAGGCGACCCGTTCGGTGTGTCGCCCGCGCCCGTCGCCGCGCCTGGCCGCCATCTGAAATCGTTCACCGGGATGTGGCGGGCATCCCGGAAGATCGCGTTCGCCGGCGGCACGCTCGACCGTGCCGCTCACCTTCGCGAGGACGGAGGCGCCGAGCGCCTCCGCGCCTCGTCCACCTCGCGGGCCGTGCTCGTCGGCGAGGGCCAGGAGGTCGCGATCGCCGACGGGGGCCAGAGAGCCGTGCCGGCCGGCGAGGGCGCGCTCGCGCTCGTCCCGGTCGCCGATCTCCCGGACGGCGCCGAGCTAACGTTCCTCGGGCTCGATGGGTCCGGCGCGGCATTGTTCGCGTACGACGCCGCAGCCGTCCCGGCGACCGCGCGGGGCGAGGACCTCGCGTTCGTTCCGCTTCGCACCCTCGCCGGCGAGCTCGAGCCCGACGAGGCCGCGCTCGCGGCGTACGCGGTCGCGCTGATCGGCTGGCATCGCGTCACGCGCTACTGCGGGCGGTCGGGCGACGCCACGGTGGTGGAGGCGGCCGGCCACCGCCGTCGCTGCCCGGGATGCGGCCTCGTCCAGTTTCCGCGCACGGATCCCGCGATCACGATGCTCGTGCAGAGCGCCAACCGCTGCGTGCTCAGCCGCCGGCGCCGGCGCGCCGGCGAACCGGTGGTCCGCGCTCGCCGGGTTCGTCGAGCCGGGCGAGACGCCCGAGGAGGCCGTGATCCGGGAGGCCCGCGAGGAGACCGGCGTAGAGGTCGCCTCGGTGCAGTACGTCACCTCGCAGCCGTGGCCGTTCCCGCAGGCGCTGATGATCGGCTTCTGGGCGTTCGTCGACCCCGCGGGCGACGACGCGCCGCTCACACCCGATCCCGCAGAGCTGGTCGAAGCGCGCTGGTGGGGGCGTTCGGAGCTCGGTGATGCCCTGGGCGCGGGCGCGATCGTGCTGCCGCCGCCCGGGACGATCGGGAACTACCTGATCTCGACCTGGCTCGCGGGTGCAGAACGCAGCAAAGTCGCCGGCGCGTCACGGCCCGGGTGACATAAGCGCCTCACAGGCGCTTATGCGACCAAGGTCGGCCGCGACCCGGGGCTCTGGCGAGTTCCGCACCCCTACGCGCCGGCGTCGCGAAGAGCGAGCACCACGTCGCGGTGCTCGCGCATCGTCTCCATCCCGTCCGCGCCCGGGCTGGCGCCCGAAGCCGCAGTACATCGCGACGCCGAAGTCGCTGCAGGTACCGCGACGCGGTGCGCGTGCCGGCGCCTCAGACCCGAAAGCCGTCGATCGGCAGCACGATCCCCAGGTACACGCGGGTGTCGCCCGACGTCGAGGTCGATGAGCGGCCGGAAGAAGCGCTTGTCCTCGCTGCGCAGGTAGCGCGGCCCGGCCATGTGCACCCAGTCGACGGTCCGGCCCGAGTTCGCCACCGCGTAGTTGGCCATCCGCACGAGCACGTCGTAGTCGCGCGCCTCGTACATCGGCCACTCCGGGAACGTCCCGTAACAGAAGTGGTAGCCGACCATCACGTCCTCGGGGATCTGCGGCGTCAGCCGCGCCACCGGTGCCGGCGAAGCGCTCCCATGCTCCCTCCGGCGGTCCACGCCAGCACGCCCTCGATGTCCTGGACCTCGTAGGCCATGTCCCACTGGATCGCGAGATCCGCCGCCGGCACCGTCGTCGAGCAGCCGCACGAGCTCGCGACCGACGAGGTCCTCGTAGGCCCGCTCGGCCGCCGGGTAGTCGCCGGCGAAGTCGGCCTTGAAGCCGTTCAGCGCGCTCGACGGGAACGGCAGCCCGACCTGGAACCGCAGCCCGGCCGGGATCACGCCCTGCTCGCGCAGCGCGCGGAACTCCCGATACGACTCGATCGCGTCGTCGATCCGCGGCCACGAGTCGAAGTGCAGCTCGCTCACGCCGGGGCGGATCTTGAACACCGGCGTCTCGTACGCGTGGCGCGGGATCCCGGTCGGCGACTCGGTCTCCGCCACGACCTCGACGTCGGGGTTCGGACGGACCAGCCGCTCGCGCTCGTAGCCGACCCACGCGCGCGCGCGGCCCGGTCTCGCCGTCGGGCAGCGCGAACACCAGATCGCCGAACAGCTCGGCGCCGGCCCGGAACGCCTCGTCGGTCGACTGCGCCGGCAGGCTCCCGACGAGCAGCAGCTCGCTCGACGCTCGGCTGCCGCTCACGACGCCTCGCCGGCGATCTCGTCGACCACGTCGGTCACGTCGCGCGCCACGAGCGCCGCGTAAGCCCCGCGGCGCTCCATCAGCTCGTCGTGCGTGCCGCGCTCGACGATCCGGCCCGCGATCGAGCACGACGATCTGGTCGGCGTCGCGCACGGTCGAGAGCCGGTGCGCGATCGTGATCGTCGTGCGCCCCTCGGCCAGGCGCTCGAGCTCGGCCTGGACCGCCGCCTCGGTCTGCGTGTCGAGCGAGCTCGTGGCCTCGTCGAGGACCAGCACCGGCGGGTTGCGCAGGACCGTGCGCGCGATCGCCATCCGCTGCTTCTCGCCGCCCGAGAAGCGGTAGCCGCGCTCGCCGACGATCGTGTCGTAGCCCGTCGGGCAGCGACGCGATCAGGTCGTGGATCCGAGCCGTCCGCGCCGCGTCCTCGATCTCCTCGTCGGTCGCGTCGGGCCGGGCGAAGCGCAGGTTCTCGCGCACGCTCGCGTGGAACAGGTAGGTCTCCTGCGAGACGACGCCGACGGTCGCCGCCAGCGACGCGAGCGAGGCGTCGCGTACGTCGACGCCGTCGATCGTGACCCGGCCCTCCTGCGGCTCGTACAGCCGCGCCACCAGGTAGCCGAGCGTCGTCTTGCCGGCGCCGGTCTCGCCGACGACCGCGGTCCGCGTCCCGGCCGGGACGACCAGGTCGATGTCGCGCAGCGTCCAGCGCCGTCCTCGCCGTCAATGCCGTAGCGGAACGAGACGTTCTCGAAGCGCACCTCGCCGAGCAGCTCATCCGGCCGCAGCTCGACCGGGTGCTCGGCCTCGACGATGTCGACCGGCAGGTCGAGGTACTCGAAGATGCGGTCGAACAGCGCCAGCGAGGTCTGCATGTCGGCCTGGACGCCGAGCAGCGACTGGATCGGGAACAGCAGCCGCGTCTGCAGCGTCGTGAACGCGACCACGGTGCCGATCGAGATCGTGCTGCCGATGAAGCTCTGCCCGGCGAGCCAGTAGATGATCGCCGGCTGGACCGCGAACGTGAACTGGATCGTCGCCATCATCCAGCGGCCGGCCATCCGCGAGCGGACCTCGAGGTCGGCGATGTCCTTCGACTCGCCGGTGAAGCGGTCGGCGAGATCCTCGCCGCGCCCCATCGTCTTGCCGAGCATGATCCCCGACACCGACAGCGACTCGGCCACCAGCGCGCTCATGTCGGCCAGCCGGCGCTGCTGCTCGGTGGTGATCCGGCGACGCATCTGCCCGACTCGCCGGGTCATCCACACCGACGGCGGCACGAACACGCAGCGAGATGAGCGCCAGCCGCCAGTCGAGCAGGCACATCGCGACGAGCGAGGCGACGACCGTGGTCACGTTCTGCGCGATCGTCGTGGCGGTCGTGGTGACGACGCTGTCGAGCCCGCCGATGTCGTTGGCGATCCGCGACTGCACCTCGCCCGTGCGGGTGCGGGTGAAGAACGCCAGCGACATCTTCTGCAGGTGGTGGTAGACGGCGGCGCGCAGGTCGTGCATCACGCGCTGGCCGACCGACGTTCGACATGTACGTCTGCCAGACGCCGGTCGCGTTCGTGAAGATCGCGATCGCGATCATCGCGAGCACGGTCAGCGGTCAGCACCGTGTCGTTGTGCTGGAGGAGCCCGACGTCGAGCGCCTGCCTGAGCAGGAACGGCTGGAGCATCGCGACCCCGGCCGAGATCACGATCAGCACGAGCACGGCCGTGAGCCGCAGCCGGTAGGGCCTGAACAGCGCGAGGATCCGGCGGGTGTCGCGCTCGCGCGTCGGGTCCATCAGCGGCGGCGGCTTGCGCGACGGGCCCGCGCAGCGATCGCATCGCGCCGCTGCCGCCGGCGCCGTGCGACGCGGCAAACCCGTGATTCCCAGAACTCATCTGCTTCCATGATGACAGCGCCGCACGTTTCGCCCCGAGACGAAATGTGGTCGCGCTACCGTATGAGATGTGCATGGCGACGCGGACATAGCCAGCATCGGTGCGCTGATCGCCGACCGGGGCCGCGCGCGGATCCTGCTGGCGCTCGGCGACGGCCGCGCGCTGCCGGCGAGCGTGCTCGCCGACGAGGCCGGCGTCGCCGCGTCCACCGCCAGCGCCCACCTCGGCAAGCTCGTCAAGGGAGGGATGCTCCGGGTCGAGCGCCACGGCCGCCACCGCTACTTCCGCATCTCCGGTCCGGAGGTCGGCGAGCTGATCGAAGCGCTCGCCCGGATCTCGCCCCCCGCCCCGGTCCGCTCGCTCAAGCAGGGAAGCAAGGCGCACGCGGTCCGCTTCGCCCGCACGCTGCTACGACCACCTCGCCGGAATGCTCGGCACACAGCTGATGGAGGCTCTGCTCGCGCACGACCTGCTGGTCGGCGGCGACGGGGTGTTCGACCCCGATTCCGCGCGCGACGATCGGCTCGCCGCGCCCGGCTTCGACCTCGACTACCGGCTCACGCCGGCGGGCGTGCGCGAGCTGAAGGCGTTCGGAATCGACTTCGACTCGCTGCCCGCGCGCCGGCCGCTGATCAGCTACTGCGTGGACTGGAGCGAGCAGCGCCACCATCTGGCCGGATCGCTCGGAGCCGCGATCGCAACGCGGATGATCGATCTCGGCTGGGTGCGCAAGGCCGAGCGCAGCCGCGCGATTCACGTGAGCGATACCGGCTACGTCGGTCTGCGCGACCAATTCGGCATAGAGCTCGGCTCGCGCTGAGCCATACTCAAGCCGTGTCGGGACAGGACTTCGCGCCTCGCCTTATCCGTGTTCCTCGCCTGCGCGGTCGAGGCCGTCGAGGCGCTGACGATCGTGATGGCGGTCGGCGTCACGCGAAGCTGGCGCTCGGCCCTGACCGGCGTGGGCGCCGCGACGCTCGTCCTCGCCGTGGTCGTCGCCGCGCTCGGGCCCGCGCTCGACCACGCTCCCGATCAACGCGCTGCGCGTCGTCGTCGGCGGGCTGCTGCTCGTGTTCGGCCTGCAGTGGCTGCGCAAGGCGGTGCTCCGCTACGGCGGGCCTCAAGGCGATGCACGACGAGGACAAGGAGTTCGCGTCGAGACCGACGCGGCGCGCGAGGCCGGCGCGCGCCGGCCCCGGGTTCGACGGCTACTCGTTCACGATCGCGTTCAAGGGCGTGCTGCTCGAGGGGCTCGAGGTCGCGTTCATCGTGATCACGTTCGGCGCGAGCCAGCAACGGATCGGCCTCGCCGCTGTCGCGGCGGCCGTCGCGGTCGTTGGTCGTGACGGTCGCCGGCGTCGCTCGTCCGCGCCCCGCTCGCGCGCGTGCCCGAGAACACCTTGAAGTTCTGCGTCGGGGTGATGCTCACGTCGTTCGGAATCTTCTGGGGCGCCGAGGGCGCGGGAGCGTCCTGGCCTGGTGGCGACGCGGCGCTGCTCGTGATCGTTCCCGGCGTGGCGCTCGCGTCGCTCGCGATGGTCAGGTGGCTGCGCCGGACCCCGAAGCACCGGGTGCTGGGAGAGCCGGCGTGAGCTGGATCGTGCGAGCCGCGCGTGCGGTGTGGGACTTCGTCGTCGGCGATGACCCGTGGACCGCGCTCGGCGTCGTCGTGGCGCTCGGGCGCGACCGCACTCCTCGCGGCGCGGGCGCGGCCGCCTGGTGGGTCATGCCGCTCGCCGCGCTGGCCCTGCTCGGGCTGTCGCTGCGGCGAGCGGCGCGCTGACCCTGCCGCGATCCCTCGCGCTACCTACGTTCGTTGCTGAACCCCGGCGGGAGCAACAGCGACCAAGCGCGGTATGGACGCGCCGGAATCGTCCGTTGCGGCTCGGGCGTCGCCAGCTTGGGGTCCGGCTGCGGAACTGGAGCGGCCAGCCGACGGAACGGGTTGAGCTTCATGCTGCCTCCTTCGGAGTCCGCTATTTGCCGACATTGCCTAATTCGTTGATACCCGATTCCCCCGGGAATTACACCGGCTCCTGTTCAAATGCGCAGCCGGTCGGCTACACGCGCACCGGCTTCAGCGTCGCGACCTTTGCCGTCGCCCCGGCGGCGCCTCGAGCACGAGCGCGATCACCAGCTGGGTCAAGGCGCACTACCCAGCGGAGACGATCGGAGGCGGGACCGTGTACGACCTCACCCAGCCGCTTCAGTCCTAGCCTGGATCCCGCGCTCCGGCGCGCCGACGGTCGGCTTCAGGTCGTCAGCGCGACCGGCAGCGTCTTCAGCTGGTTGACGAACGTCGACACCACCCACGTGGGCTCGCCGGCCGAGCTCGCATGTTCGGGTAGCGCGCGAGCGTCTCCTCGAACAGGATCCGGAGCTCGAGCCGCGCCAGCGCGGTGCCCGAGGCAGAAGTGCCGCCCGCCGGCCCCGAACGCCTGGTGCTCGGGATTGCGGCGGACGTCGAAGCGGTCCGGGTCCGTCGATATCGGGACTCATCACGACCCGAGGACACGTACCACATCACGACCTTGTCGCCCTGCCGGATCGGCTGACCGCGCGAGCTCGGTGTCGCGCGTCGCCGTGCGCCGGAAGTGGGCGAACGCGGGAAACATCCGCAGCGACTCCTCGACCGCGCTCGGGATCAGCGAGCGGTCCTCGAGCAGCAGCCGGCGCTGCGTCGGGCTGCTCGAGCAGCGCGCGCATGCCGCTGCAGTACGTCGCCTTCGTGCTGTCGTTGCCGGCGGCCATCAGCAGGAAGAACCCCATCACGATCTCCTGCTCGTCGAGCCTCTCTCCCTCGATCTCGGCGTGGACGAGCACGCTGGTCAGGTCGTCGGTCGGCCGCTCGCGCCGCTCGGCGATCAGCCGCCGGCAGCGCTCGAACATCTCGGGGATGTTGTCGCTCGAGCAGCGTGTCGACGCCGTGCGGGCTGAGGTCCGGGTCGCCGACCGCGAGCGCCGAGTTCATCAGCGTCGCCCAGGCCGCGTCGTCCTCGGGCGGGATCCCCATGAAGCTCCCGATCACCCGCGAGACGACGGGCTGCGCGACGTCGGTGACCAGGTCGCACTCTCGAGCGGCCGTCGAGGCGATCGAGCACGTCGACGACGATCGCCCTGATCGCGGGCTCGTGGGCGGCGATCCGCTTCGGCGTGAAGCCGGCCTGGAACAGCATCTTCAGGCGATCGTGCCTGGGCGGGTCCATGCCGATGAACATCGAGCGGATCAGCTCGAGCGGGAACACGCCGACCGAGGTGATGCCCCCGAGCTCCGACGAGTAGGTCCGCCAGTCGCGGCTGACCGTGTGGATGTCGTCGGGACGGGTCACCGACCAGTAGCCGGCCTCGCCCGGATAGTCCGGGAACGGTCCCGGTCCAGTGCACCGGGCACTCCGACGCGCAGCCGGCGGAACAGCGTCGTGGGGCGGGCCGTCTCGCCACAGCTCGAGGTCGCTGACGAGTACGTCGTTCCGGATCGCTGCGCGTCGACGTCACGCGGCCGATCCTACTGGCTGGCTGGCCAGCCGGTCTGGTGTAGATCTAGGTCGCCGCGATTTTGATCGAGACGGACGCCACGTGCGTCGCCGCGGTTTTCGCCGCGGCTGCGGCCGGTGTCGCGGTGGCGCCCGCGGTGGTCCCTTCGGCGCCCCCACGGGAGCGTCGCCGTCGACGTAGCGCTGCCCGCGCGACCACGACGCCACCGCGGCGATCAGGCAGGCGATGACCGCGAACGCGAACGCCTCGTGCAGGCCGTTCCGGAACGGCCCCGAGATCAGCTGCGGGAAGAACGACCGGCCGGCTGAGCACCGCCTGCGTGTGCGCCGGCAGCTGGCTGAGCACCGAGCTGCCGAGCAGGTGCTGGATCGGGTTGTAGCCGAGGAACGCCGCGAACAGGATCGACACCGGCGGAAGGTTCGCGGCGTGCTGAGCGGCCGCGCGGCGAGACGCCGTGCGCCTCGAGCCCGCTCGCCATCGTGTGCGGCAGGGTCGCCGACAGCCCGATGATCATCAGCGTGAAGAAGATCCCGACCGACAGCACCTGGGCCGAGTTCTGGAACGTCTGGTTCATGCCGCCGCCCGCGCCGCGGTCGCCCGGCGGCAGGCTGTTCATCACGGCCGCGCGGTTCGGAGAGGCGAACATCCCCATCGAGACGCCGCTCAGGAACAGGATCGCCGCCGAACACGAGGTAGGAGAAGTCGGTCGGGAGCAACGCGAGCAGCACGAAGCTGATCGCGGCGCTGATCATCCCGCCGGTCGCGAACGGCCGGGCGCCGAACCGGTCCGACAGATATCCGGACGTCGGCCCGGCGATCAGCATTCCGCAACGTCAGCGGAAGCATGTAGATCCCCGCGTACAGCGGCGTCTGCGTGAAGTCGTAGCCGTGCAGCGGCAGCCAGATGCCCTGGAGCCAGATGATCAGCATGAACATCAGGCCGCCGCGCGCCACCGCCGAGAGGAACGTCGACAGCGTCCCGAACGTGAACGCGCGGATCTTGAACAGCGGCAGCCGGAACATCGGATCGGTGACCCGCCGCTCGATCATCGCGAACGCGACCAGCGTCAGGACGCCGAGCGCGAGCAGGATCAGCACGCGCGGGCTCCCCCACCCGGTCGCCGAATCCCCGTACGGACGGATGCCGTAGGTGATCGCGATCATGATCAGGACCAGCCCGACCGCGAACGTGATGTTGCCGCCCCAGTCGATCTTGGCTCGCCGCGGAGTCGAGATCTCCTGGAGCTTGAGGTACGCCCACACCGTCCCGAACAGCCCGACCGGCACCGAGATCAGGAACACGAGCCGCCAGTTGATCGGAGCGAGGATCCCGCCGAGCACGAGCCCCACGAACATGCCGCTGACGCCGACGATGTTGTTGATGCCGAGCGCCATGCCTCGCTGGTTGGCCGGGAACGCGTCGGTGATGATCGCGGCCGAGTTGGCCAGCAGGCACGCCGCCCCGACTCCCTGCACGATCCGCCACACGATCAGGTAGGTGGCGCCTTCCTTGCCGTTCAGCCAGTCGATCGTCAGGATCAGCGACGCCGCGGTGTAGATCACGAACCCGAGGTTGTAGATCCGCACGCGGCCGTACATGTCGCCGAGCCGGCCGAGGCTGACGATCAGCACGCTCGTCACGATCAGGAACCCGAAGATCATCCACAGCAGGTAGAAGCTGTTCGCCGGGACGAGCGGATCGAGGTGGATGCCGCGGAAGATGTCCGGCATCGCGATCAGCGTGATCGACGCGTCGAGCGTCGCCAGCAGCACGCCGAGCGTGCAGTTCGACAGCGCGATCCACTTGTAGTTCTCGCCCCGAGGGTCGGGCCGGCGGAGAGCGAAGCTGCTCGCGCGCCGTCCGTTGCCGATCGAGGCCATACTCCTACTGTACGGACACCGGATTCCGGTGCGCGTGTCACGACATCGGCCGCCCGGCCGGATGACCCGGCCGGGCGGCCGGCCGGGTCGTCGCGGGTTGGCGTCAGTCCGCGCCACATGTCGGGCAGTTGGCGAGCCGCTCCCCGACGGCCGGCGGGGCATGACTGCCCTGGACGGGGCCGTGGGAGCGTCCGCCCGGGCGGTGCTGGTCGTGTCGGCGACGTCGTCGTGCTCGTCGCCGTGGCCGCATTCGCGATCGCCGCGCCGCCGCCGCGATCGCCGCGGTCGCGGCGATCGTCACCAGCAGCGGCTTGAGCCTTCGCATTTGCTCACCTCCTTTCGTCGACCATCACGGACGTTGCTCCCGACGTCGGACGCGGTAGGAGGCGCGTAAGAGTTCGCTACGAGCGCGAGTGCACGCGCACGGCTGGGGCGTCGTCAGCGGCGCGTCCTCGGCGCGCGCGATCTCGAGCACGCTCTCGATCGAGGAGCGCGTGGCCAGCTCGAGCGCGCGCTGGACCAGCATCCGCATCGGCAGCGCCGCCGCCACCCAGCGCGGCGCGACCACGCGCCGCGAGCGCCGAGCGATGCCGCGCTCGATCGCGTCGATTCCCGCCTCGAGCGGAGTCACGCGCCGTCCCGGCCGGCGGATCTCGGCGACCCGCTTGGCCGGCCGCGGTGCCGAACCCCCGCCGGACCATGTCGGTGTCGAGCTCGGCGAAGTACGCGACGCCGACCCGCGCCCCGCTCGGGGCAGAGCTCGATCCGCAGCGCGTCGGCGAGCGCCTCGACGCCGGCCTTCGACGCGCAGTAGGCGCCGAGCAGCGGCGGGTGCACGCGCCGCGGCGAGCGAGGAGATCGCGAGCGCGTAGCCGCGATCGTGGGCGATGTGCGGCCCGGCCGCGCGGAGCGTGTAGTAGACGCCGAGCAGGTTGACCTCGATCGTGCGCTCGAACACCTCCGGGTCGCCACCGACCAGCGGCAGCTGCGCGGCCACCCCGGCGTTCGCGACCACGACGTCGAGGCCGCGCAGGTGCTCGTCGGCCGCCTCGACGGCGGCGTCGACCTGCTCGCGATCGCGCACGTCGCACACCACGGCGAGCGCGTCGCCGCACTGCGGCCGCGGTCCGCGCCAGCGCATCGGGCTCGATCCCGGCCAGCACGACCCGCGCGCCGCGCTCGTGCAGCCGCTCGGCGGTGGCGGCGCCGATCCCGCGAGCGGCGCCCGTGATCAGAACCCGGCGCCCGGACAGCTCAGCCGTCAGGCGATCTCGCCCGGGCGCTGGAACACGATCTCGGGGATCAAGCACGTCGGCGAGACGCGCAGCAGGAACGCAAGCGCTTCCGCGATGTCGCTCGGCGCGGAGCATCTCCTCGGCCGGAACCTTGCCCTTCACGTAGTCGGTCATGTCGGTGTCGACGAACCCCGGCGCGAACGCGACCGACTTCACGCCGTCCTTGGCGAGCTCCTTGTTCATCGACACCGTGTAGGCGGCCACGGCGGCCTTGGTCGCGGAGTACACCGACAGCCACGGCTGCGGGGACTTGCCGGCGATCGACGCCATGTTGACCACCAGCGCGTTGTGGTGCTCGGCGCCGGCGGCGCGCAGCAGCTCCACGCACTCGCGGTAGAACAGGATCGATCGCGCGCACGTTGACGTCGAGCTGGAGGTCGACGTACTTGGTCTGGTGCTCGGTCGCCGCGGCGCCGACCCCGACGCCGGCGTTGTTGACGAGCACGTCGAGCCGACCGTACCGCTCGCGATGGCGCCGGACGACCTCGCGGATCCCCTCCTCGTCGTTCAGGTTCGCCGCCACGTGCTCGACCTCGAACCCTCGCTCGCGCGAGCTCGCCCGCCGCCTGCTCGAGCGTGTCGGGCTTGCGTGCGGTGATCGTCAGCGCGTAGCCCTCCTCGCCCAGCGTCTCGGCCAGGGCGAGCCCGATCCCGCGGGAGGCTCCGGTGACGATCGCGGCACGGTCCGGCATGCGGCGGGAACCCTAGCGCCGTCGCTGCGGTCAAGTGTCAGCGCCGAATGCCGATCACGTATGTAACCGGTTCTCTCGGTGGCGGGTAGCTCCGTGCCACCTGCACCGGGTACCGTGGATCGAACCGAACCCGCCACCTGAGCTTCACTTGAAGGAGCGAGCCATGCTCGATCGTTGCCCAACCTGCGGAAAGACCACCGGCACTCTGATGGAGGCCCATCCGGACCGGCCGGGCCTGATGCAGATCCTCTCGGGCGAGACCAACGACGCGCAGCGCATCATCGTGACGATCGCGCTATGCATCGTCGTCGCCCTCGCGATCGTCGCCACCGAGGCCCTCTTCCGCTAGCGCGCCCCCTGGACCGGGCTGCCCCTGGACCGGCGTATCGGAGCGCCACGCGCCCCTCGAGTCGCGCTGCGTAAGCTTCGCCGCGCCCGCACCGCGGGCGGCACGGCTTGGCCAGCGGACACGGCACGAGAGGAGCGACATGCGCGTTGATTGGTACGGCCAGGCGGCGTTTCGCCTGCGCGGACCGGAAGGCACGGTGTTCATCGACCCCTTCGGCGACATGTCGCCGCTGGCCGCGCGGGGCATCCAGTTCGAGTATCCCGCGCTGGTCGACGTCGACGCCGACCTCCTGCTGGTCACGCACGAGCACCTCGACCACAACGGCGTCGAAGCGATCGGCGGGCACCCGACGATCCTCCGCTCGACCGCGGGGCGGCTCGAGTCGCCGTTCGGCGAGGTCGTGGCGATCGCATCCGAGCACGACGAGGCCGCCGGCACCGAGCGAGGCCCGAACACGATCTTCGTGTTCACGCTCGACGGGATTCGCGTCGCGCACTTCGGCGACTTCGGCCAGCGCTCGCTCCGCGACGAGCAGGCCGACGCGATCGGTCAGATCGACCTGCTGTTCCTACCGGTAGGCGACGGACCGACGATCGGTGCCGAGCAAGCCGTCGCGATCAGCGAGCGCCTGGGCCCTCGTTGGGTCGTTCCGATGCACTACCGCACGCACCGGGTCGGCTTCCTCGAGCCGGCCGACGCATTCCTCGAGCGGCTGCCGCATGAGCAGGCTGTCGGAGACCGGTTTCGACACCGAGTCGCGTTGACCGCGACGAGCGCCCGCTCGTGGTGGTCCCGGCGGCTCCGTAGGGTTATCGCGTTACGCGTGGGCGCCCACGCCGTGCGCGAGCGCCTCGCGTCCCACGCGTTGCAGGTCGCTCAGATAGTCGAGGTGCGCGGCCCACGAGGGATCCGCGTCGAGGTCGCGAGCCAGCCGCATCGTGTCGACGTGCGCGTCCAGCAACTCGTACAAGAGCTCCGTGACATATCCGTCTCTGTTGACCAGACTCTTGTTTGCATCCAACACCGCTCAGCCCTCCGTCAAGCAGTCGATACAGGATGAACGTCTGGTCGGACGTCACGTTTGCACGAACACCCAGATTTCGAACAATTGTGCGCCTAGCGGCGCCACCTGTGACGACTACGAGCGACGCCGCGCGGCGGGTTCGAGCGCGGGGTTCTGCCAGCCTCCGTCGGCCGGATTCAGGTTGATCCCCGGCGGGACGATCTGATCGATCCGGTCGAGCACCTCGCCGGACAGCTTCACCTCGGCCGACGGCAACTGCGACTCGAGCTGTTCCATCGTCCGCGGGCCGATGATCGGCGCCGTCACCGCCGGGTGTGCGAGGACGAACCCGAGCGCCAGCTCGATCAGCGTCATGCCCGCCTCCTCGGCCAGCTTGGCCAGCGCGTCGGCGGCCTCGAGCTTGCGCTGGTTCCCCGGTAGCGACATGTCGTACCGCACCGGGATCCGTTGCGCCCGGTGCGACTCGGGCAGCTCGACGTCCATGCGGTAGCGCCCGGTCAGCCACCCGCCGGCGAGCGGGCTCCACGGGATCACGCCCATCCCGTGCCGCTGACAGGTCGGCAGCACGTCGTTCTCGACGCCGCGCACGAGGATCGAGTACGGCGGCTGCTCGCACACGAACCGCTCGCGCCCGCGCCGCTCTGCGACCCACTGCGCCTCGACGATCTGGCTCCCCGGGAACGTCGAGGAGCCGATGTAGCGGACCTTCCCCGTCGCGCACAAGGTCGGTCAGCGCCCCGAGCGTCTCGTCGATGTCGGTGTCGGCCTCGGGCCGGTGGATCTGATACAGGTCGATCCAATCGGTGTTCAGCCGCTTGAGCGAGTTCTCGACCTCGCGGATGATCCACCGGCGCGTGTTGCCGAACTCGTTCGGGTCGTCGCCCATCGTCCCGTGTACCTTCGTCGCGAGCACGACGTTGTCGCGCTTGCCGCCGGCCAAGCGCCTTGCCGACGATCTCCTCCGACTCGCCGCGCGAGTAAACGTCGGCGGTGTCGATGAAGTTGATCCCGGCGTCGAGCGCGCGGTGGATGATCCTGATGCTGTCGTCGTGGTCGGGGTTGCCCCACGCGCCGAACATCATCGCGCCGAGGCACAACGGGCTGACTTTCACTCCTGTGCGGCCAAGCGTTCGATAGTCCATGCGCTGCACTCTAACCTTGCCTCGCGTGAGCCCCTACGACGACGATGATGACTGGGTCGGCACCCCGCCCGAGGGGCGCTACAGCCGCGATCGCGCGAAGCCCGAGTTCTGGTGGCGCCAGCGGCCGGTGGCGTTCGGGGGCGCAGGTCTGATGCTGGTCGTGATCGTGCTGATCGTGATCGCGCTGCTGCGCTGAGCTGCTACCGCCCCGTCTCGCGCACTGCGTCCTCGGCGTCCTGCAACTGCGCCTGCGCCTCGCTCAGCGCGTCCTGCGTGGCTTCGAGATCCGCCTCGGCCTCGCGCAGCGCGACCGCGGCCTGGTCGCGCCGCTCGAGCGCCAGTTGCGCGGCCCGCTCGGCCCGCTCGGCCCGGCGACGTGCCTCGCGCTCGGTGGCGCGCGCCTCCCTGCGGGCTTCTTCGCGGGCCTTGGCTCGTTCGCGTACCGCCCGCTCCTGTTCGGCGGCCTGTTTCTTCGTCTCGCGCGACTCGGCCTTCTCGGCCTTCTCGGCCTTCTCAGCCGGCGGCCGGGGGCCGGCCGCCGGCGGGCGTCGGGCCGGCGTAGCCGAGCCGGCTCCGGGCGAGCCGAGTCCTCCGAGCCCGACGTGGCGGAGCTCGCGCACGAGGCGCCCTGACCGAACCTGCTCCCGCGCCTCGTCGTCGAGCGCCGCGGCGTGCAACGTGTCGGCGACGCGCTCGATGATCGTCGCGCTGAGCTCGTCGCCCTCCGAGGTCAGGAGGCCGTTTGCGGCATCGGTCAGCTCCTGCACCGCGGCCCGCTCCCGATCGACGGCCGCGCGGAGCGAGCTCGCGTCGCCGCGGCCGGCCAGCACGTCGTCCTGCGCGGAGCGCAGCCCATCACCAGCCTCGAGCAGCTCGTCGATCGCCTTGCGCTGGGTCCGAACGAGCTGGTTGACCGCCCACGCCGCGACCGACGGCTTCCGCAGCCCGGCGACCTCGCTCGCCTGCTCGCGCTCGCCGGCCTTGCGCAGCTCGCGCGCGAGCGCCGTGCGCTCGGGGACGAAGCGGTCGAGCGGCAGGCCGTAGAGGTCGTCGACGTCCACTCGCCCATGTTGCCAGCAGGGTCATAAGTCCACACTCGGCGGGTCGCAGCCGTCGAGTGCGTCCGTACGACCCGTATTCGTGCCTGAATCCACGTTCACCCGGCGCGGGGCGTCGAGTGTGGGGAAATGACCCTCCGGATGGGGAAATGACCCCCCCGGAGGCCCCAGGAGTGAACGCGCCGTTAGGCCCCCGGCGCCACCAGGCCCGGGATCCAGGATGTCCCGGCGAGCGGCACCCGCGCCATCGCAGCCGCCTCGATCGTCAGCGCGACCAGGTCCTCGGGCTCGAGGTTGAGCACGTGCGACTTGCCGCACGCCCGCGCCAGGGTCTGAGCCTCCAAAGTCAGCGTCCGCAAATAGTTCGCGAGCCGCCGGCCACCCTCCACCGGATCCAACCGAGCCGCAAGTGCCGGATCCTGCGTCGAGATCCCTGACGGGTCGAGTCCGGCCTGGTAATCGTCGTAGTAACCCGCGGCCGACCCGATCTCGCGGTACTCGGCGTCGAAGGCCGGGGAGTTGTCGCCGAGCGCGATCAGCGCCGCCACCCCGATCGAGACGGCGTCCGCCCCCAAAGCCAGAGCCTTGGCCACGTCCGCGCCAGTCCGGATGCCGCCGGAAACGATCAGCTGGACCTTGCGGTGCATGTCGAGCTCCATCAGCGACTCGACCGCCTGCGGGATCGCGGCCAGGATCGGGATCCCGACGTGTTCGATGAACACGTCCTGGGTCGCCGCGGTGCCGCCCTGCATGCCGTCGAGCACGATCGCGTCCGCGCCCGCCTTCACCGCCAAAGCGACGTCGTAGTACGTGCGCGACGCGCCGACCTTGACGTAGATCGGGATCCGCCAGTCGGTGATCTCGCGGAGCTCCTCGATCTTGATCTCGAGGTCGTCCGGCCCGGTCCAGTCGGGATGCCGGCACGCGCTGCGCTGGTCGATCCCCTTCGGCAGGTCGCGCATCTCAGCCACCCGGTCGGAGATCTTGTGGCCGAGCAGCATCCCGCCACCGCCCGGCTTCGCGCCCTGACCGATCACCACCTCGATCGCGTCGGCGCGACGAAGGTCATCGGGATTCATCCCGTACCGCGAAGGCAGCAGCTGGTACACCAAGACGCGCGAGTGCTCGCGCTCCTCGGGAGTCATGCCACCGTCGCCCGTCGTCGTCGACGTCCCGACCGCACTCGCGCCTCGGCCTAAAGCCTCCTTCGCCGGGCCCGACAGCGCCCCGAAGCTCATGCCGGCGATCGTGATCGGAATGTCGAGCCGCACCGGCTCGCTCGCATAGCGCGTCCCGATCACGACGTCGGTGGCGCACTTCTCGCGATACCCCTCGAGCGGGTACCGCGAGACGGAGGCACCCAGGAACAGCAGATCGTCGAAGTGCGGGACCCGTCGCTTGGCGCCGAACCCGCGAATGTCGTAGATGCCCTCCCGCGCGGCCCGCTGAATCTCCGCGATGACATCGCGATCGAACGTGGCCGACTCGCGCAGCCCCGGGTGCCACCCGTTCGAGCCGGCTGACACAGCCATCAATACGCGCCAAGGTTGTCGACGTGGAAGTTGTAGAGCCGGCGAGCCGAGCCGTAACGGCGGAACTCGCCAGGATCGACATCGTCGACCCCGGCGCGAGCCAACAGCGCGCCCACCTGGGCCACGTGCTCGGACCGCATCTCCTTCTCGACGCAATCGGCCCCCAAGCCCGCTACGGAGCCGCGCACGTACAGCCGCGCCTCGTACAGCGAATCGCCGAGCGAGTCGCCGGCGTCGCCGCACACGACCAGGCAGCCTCGCTGGGCCATGAACGCGCTCATGTGCCCGACCGAGCCGCGCACGACGATGTCCGCGCCCTTGAGGGAGATCCCGCACCGCGCCGACGCGTCGCCGTGGATCACCAGCAAACCACCTCGCGCGGTCGCGCCTGCGGACTGCGAGGCGCTCCCGTCGACCACGACGACCCCCGACATCATGTTCTCGGCCACGCCAACGCCGCAGTTGCCGCGCACGCGCACGGTCGCAAGCTTGTTCATGCCGGCGCAGTAGTAGCCGACGTGCCCTTCGATCTCGACCTCGTACGGAGCGTCGAGTCCGACCGCGATCGCGTGGCGACCGCCCGGGTTCAGCACCACCACGCGGTCGCCGCCGACATCCCCCGAATGCAGAGTCTGGTTGAGCTCGCGGACCGAGAGCTCGGCCAGGTCGAACGACCACAGCGCCTCGCGCGAGATTTGGATCTCGCCCACCCTCGCCATCACATCACGCGACCAGCGACGCGGTGCCCCAGCTGTACACCTGCCCCGGCGCGGGCTCCCACATGACCGCATCCTCCGCGCCCGGAAGCACGGCGATCGCCCGGTACTCGGACGCCATCGCCACCCATTCATCGGTCTCGGCCATCACCGCGGGCTTGCACGCGATCGGATCGCGTAGCACCGCGAACCCGTCGGCCGTCCCAACCGCGAACGTGTAGAAGCCGTCCAGATCATCCAGACAGCCTTCCAACGCCTGCTCCAAAGACGCCCCCTCGCGCAGCCGCCACGTCAGGTACCCGGCCGCCACCTCGCTGTCGTTCTCGGTCCGGAACATCATGCCCTCGCGCTCCAGCGAGCGGCGCAGGCGATTGTGATTCGACAGCGAGCCGTTGTGGACCAGGCACAGATCCAGGCCGGTCGAGAACGGGTGCGAGCCCGCGGTCGTCACGCGGCTCTCGGTCGCCATCCGCGTGTGGCCGAGCGCGTGGCTCCCGGCAAACTCGTGCAGCGCGAACTTCTCGACGAAGCGCGTCGGTAGATCCGCTTCCTTGTAGATCTCGATCGAGCGGCCGGCGCTCATCAGCGTGAGCTCCGGGTGGCACTCGAGCAACCACGCCTGCGCGTCCTCCGCCTCGGCGGCGATCACGAACACCGCGTGCGTCGCGCGAACCCGCGGTGGCGAGCACTCGCCGAACTCGACTTCCAGCTCGACGCGCACCGCTTCCCAGTCGGGCATCGAAGCGGGCGAGTGCAGCGACACCTTGCACCACCCGGGTGGCGCCGGGTCGCGATAGAACGCCACGCCCGCGCTGTCCGGGCCGCGGTCCGACAGCTGCTCGAGCATGCTCGCAAGGTGCGTGCCGAGCTGCTCACGAAGCGTGGCCGACTTCGTGTAAAGACCTGCTATTCCACACACGTCGCGGTCAGGCTAGAGCTTGCGCATGACCGGTCCAATGGCCTCCGAGGGCACACTTTCGCCCTCGGATGTGGTTGCGGGCTCTACTTCTTTACGCGGCCTTAGCGGCTATGACGGCGGCGACCAGGCTCCGACGCGCTTCTGCGCTCGCCGCACCACGTGCAATGCCTCGCGCAGGTCATTGCGCGCGATCGGCGCCAGCTCCTCGGGATCGATCAGGTTGTCGGGCGTGGTCCCGGCATGCACCTGAGCCGCGTGGTGGTCGAAGCGAATGCCGTTGATCACGAGGAACGCCTCGCGAAGCGCGTCGGCCGTCGCGCGGTCGAGCTCGCCGACGCTGGCGACCGCTTCGATCCGGTCGAACGTCGGCGAGATCGTCACGCCGCCCGCCAACGCGTGGAATCGCACCAGGTTGACGAGCGGGATGATCGCTCCGTGCTTGAGGTCGAGTTTGCCCTCGGGTGCGCCGTCGCGCCCGGTCGCCAGCTGACCGCGGAACCCGAGCGCCACTGAGAAGCCGGTCGCGATCCGCGCCATCAACCGCATGAACGGCGCGTGTTGACGCGCGGCGCGGATCCGAGCGGTCAGCTCGGAGGCGACCGCGAGCCCGCCCGCCGTCGGGCGAAAGTCGAACGAGACAGTGGCTCGGATCAGGTGCGACTCGTCGGGTTCGCTCAGACAGTCGTCGAATGTCCGCAGCCAGGCATCTTTCGACATCCGCCACTGGCGGTTGCGGGCGAGCACCCCGTTGTTGTCGATCCCGATCCCGCACCGCACGAGCCCATCGTTGACGTCTGAACCCAGCCGCTCGAAGTAGGCATCCACCTCCGAAGCCACGTCCGGCTCCACGGACGCATAGGCGAGCGCGTTGTCCTGGTCGGAGGCGAGCGTGAACTCCCGACGGGCCGCGCTGCCGAGATCGAGCCACGCCCACGGGACCGGCGCCGGCCCGCGCTTGCGAATCGAGAACTCGATCAGCCGGTCGACGACGGTGTCGTGCTGGAGGCTGAGAACCCGGCTGAGGTCGCGCGGGAGCACGCCCGCTCGCGACAGCAGCAGGAACAGCTTGGGGATCTCACCGGCGGCTCGCACGAGCGTGTCCTCGTCAGGCGCCCCGAGGAGCATGTGGCGCAGCGCGATCGGGCTGCGCGTCTCCAGCCCGAGCAGATCGGTGGCCGACAGCATGCCGCAGATCCGATCGCCGTCGAGGACCACGAGGTGCTCGGACCCGGCGGCGAGCATCTCGACGGTCGCCTCGATCGCGAGCTGGGTCGGCGTTATCGTCGGCACCGGGCTACGGGCCGCCGCCCGGGCCGGAGCGTCGAGCGGGACACCGTCGAGCGCGACCGCCGCCCGGACACCAGCGTCGGACAAGATCCCGAGTCCGCCCCCGTCCATCCGCATCAGCAGCGCCGAGACCCCGCTCTGCCCAAGCCGCGCCGCCGCGACGCGCAGCGGCTCGTCGGGCTCGCAGAACTCCGCCCGGCTCATCACCAGCGACACCGGCGCGGTACCGACGTCGGGCAGCCCGTGCACGGTGTGGCCGGCGACGGTGAGGCGCTTTCGCATCGAGTTCGCGACGTAGGCGGCGCCCGCCCCGGTCCCGAGCACGCGTCGGCCGGCGTCGGCGCTGAACAGCGCACACGTCGAGGGCTCGCGCGCGCGGACGGTGAACGCGGGTGCCATCCCGGTGAGTAGGGACGGGTGCCCGAAGCACTCGCCCGGTTCGAGCACCTGAATCGGCTCGCCGTCGTGCACGATGTCCATCGAGCCGGTGAGGATCACCCACAGTCCCGGGGTCGGTAGCCCGTCCTCGACCAGCACCGCCTCGCCGGTGTCATAGGCGTGCTCCTGCGCGCCGGCGGCGAGCTCCCGCAACTCACCGGGATCGAGCCCGTCGAACGGAGAGTGACGGGCGAGGAATGTGTCCAACTGCTCCATGTCGAGCCCCGCAATTGTGTGCGCATCGCGCCTGGGACGTGCACCGGTCAAGTGGGAGCCTAACCGCGGCTAGGTACAACCGCGTTTTGGAGGAGACATGGCGGACGGGTCATCAGCGCCACAGGACGAACTCGTATACGAGTCTGCCGGGCTGCCGAAGACGACGAACTGGTGGGGCGCGTTCGTAATCGGTCTGGCCGGGACGATCCTCGTCACCGGCATCGCGCCGGTGATGGTCACCGAGCTTGGGGCCGCGTCCGTTCCCGTGATCGTCGTGATCACGATCAGCGGGTACATCGTGTGCCTGCTGCTCGCCGAGCTGTCGGCGATGATGCCCGACCGCTCGGGCGGCCTGCCTTCGTACGCGTATCCCGCGTACAAGGACCGGTGGCCGCGGTTCGCCGAGCACGTGAACGGCTTCACGGCGTGGGCCTACTGGCTCGGCTGGTTCCCGGTCGCGCCGCTCAACATGATCCTCGCGTCGTTCTACATCGTCGACCGCTTCAAGCTCTCGACCGCCGGGTTCACCCCGATCCACACGCCGATCGCCTGGTGGACGCTCGGGATCTCGATCGTCGGGCTCCTGCTCCTTGCGATTCCAGCCGTGCTCGGGCTGCGGTTCGGGACCGTGTTCGCGACCACGCTTGCGCTGCTGTCGATGATCCCGCTGACGTTCCTGGCGATCGCGTGGATCTTCAACCCCTCCTCGGTCGACTTCGGCTGGCTGTGGCACTTCCGCCACACGAACGGCAGCGGCTTCTTCACCCCGCTGTTCGGGCACGGATGGCTCACCTTGTACATCGCGTTCTCGTTCCTGTTGACGTGGAACGTGATCGCGATGGAGGCGGCCGCCTGCTACATCGGTGAGACCAAGAACCCCGACCGCGACGCCAAGATCGCGATGAACCTCGAGGGCGCGTACGGCCTGTTCATCTACACGATGATCCCGATCGCGTTCATCATCGTGCTCGGGCTGCCCGCGCTCGGCAACGCGGCACTGGTCGACCCGAAGACGATCTTCGTGCATTACGCCGCGGCAGTGTTCGGAACCGGAACCGGCAGCAGCATCCTCGAGTGGCTGATCGCGATCATGCTGATCCTCGCCCTGATCCTGTCGGCGCTGAACGCGATCACGGGCACCGCTCGGTCGCTGCACCAGATGTCGACCGACGGCCAGTTCCCGCGCTTCTTCCAGCGGGTCAACCAGCACGGCGTCCCGAACCGTGCGATGTGGTTCAACGTCGCCTGCTCGATCGCGGTCGTGTTCATGGGCGGCGCGGTCGAGATCTACACGTTCTCGAACGTCGGCTACCTGGCGTCGTTCATCCCGGTGCTGGTCGGCTACTACCTGCTCAGGAAGCACCGCCCGACCGTGCGTCGGCCGTTCAAGCTGCCCGAGTGGATGAAGTACGTGGCGCTCGTCATCGCGGGGGTGTACGCGATCATCTACTTCTACGGCGGGCCGGTGTACGCGAACTGCACGTGTAACGCCGCGGGACGGAAGACGCTGCCCTACTACTTCCTCGGATGGGCCGTGCTGCTCTCCTACCTGCTCTTCTACGGCTATCGCAAGCGGGTCGAAGACAAACGTCCGGCCCCGGCAGAGGAAATGGTCGGGGCGACGCCCGCCCCGATCGCCGGCGCTTCTGACCCGTGAGCGCGACGGCCCGGCTGAGGGAACCGCAGTCCATTAGCCCGTCCGAGGGACCGTTCGAGCGGATCCTGCTCGCCTCCGAGGGCCGGCCGTTCGCCGACGCCACGATTGCGCGTGTGGCGGAGCTGGCCAGGCCCTCGGATGCGCAGCGTCCGCGTGTTCTCGATCGCGCGAATACACGGCGTGTCGTTCGGGATGGCGAACCCCGGGCTGCTCCCGACCAAGGCCGAGTGGCGCGAGCAGCGCGAGATCGTGGACAAGGCGGTCAAGCGACTCGAGCGCAAGGGCATCGACGCCGACGGGCACGTGGTCGGGACCCGCAAGACGACCAAGCGGATCCTCCAGGAGGCGGCTGCAGCGGGGTGCGACGCGATCGTGATGGGCGCCGACGCGGACCGGAACCGCGTCGTCGGCGACTTCATCTGGTCCCAGGAGCCGCAGCGAGTCCGCAGGAAGGCGAAGCTCCCGGTGTTCCTCGTGTTCGACGATTCGCAGCCGACCTAGCGTCCCGAGCCAGAAATTCGGACTCGCGGCACTAGTGGGCCCGTACGACCGCGTCCCCCGGGCGCCCGTGCAGGCGCGCCAGCTTGATCGCGAGCTCGAGCGACAGCAGGTCGTCTTCGTCCAGATCGAGCCCCGTGAGCTCCTCGATCCGCCCGAGCCGCTGGCGCAGCGTGTTCGGGTGGATGTACAGCGCACGGGCGCTCTCGATCACGCTGCGCCGCTCGGTCAGGTAGCGCTCCAGCGTGTCGAGCAGGGCCGTCCGTCGCCTGTGGTCGTAGTCGATCAGGCGGTCGACCGCGGCTCGCATGCGGTCATGCGGCGCGTCCTCGGCGCCGATGTGCACGAGGTACCGGTACGCCCCAACCTCCGCGTAGCCGATCGCGCCACCGTCGCCGAGCAGCGCCCGTCCGATCATCGTCGCGTCAAGCGCCTGGCGGTAGGCGCGGGCGGCGTCGCCGGCGGACCCGTGCAGCTCGCTCAGGCCGATCGACGCGCCCCGGCGCCGCCCGAGCTCGCGACACGAGCGCACGACCTCCTCGATCCGCTGCGGGGCGTTCGCGCCGAGCGACAGCACGGCGCGGACCGGGCCCGGGCCGGCCTCGACTGCGGTCCGGGGAGCTAGGTCCGCGACGTCGCGCCCGAGCACCTCGGCCGCGGCCCGCCACTCGCTTGACCCTTGCTCGTGACCCGCGGCCGGCTCCGCGCACAGCATCAGGTACGGCTTCGAGAGGTCGCACTGAACCTCGGCAGCCTTGGTCGCCGCGAACGCGGTCGCTCCCGCTGCCAGCGCCTCGAACAGGTCCTTGACGATGTTCGCGTTCGTGAGCCCCTCGATCAGCTCCGCCCGCTTGATCGCGATCGCGGCCAGATGTGCGATCGCGCGCGCCATCTCGGTGTCCTCGCCGGCGAACGGCCGCCGCGGCGGCGCGCCCGCGCACAGCAGTCCGAGCCGCTCGCCGCCCGAGATCAGCGGCGTCACCAGCAGGTCGGCGACGTCGAGCTCGGGCCACAGGGCGCGCGCCGGCGGTCGCGACGCGCCTCCCTCGATCGCGGCCAACAGCATCGCTGGTCGCCGACAGCGCCTCGGGCTCCGCGGTGGTGCTCAGGCGAGGAGGACAGCAGCCGGAGCCCGGCACCGTCGCGGTCCAGTCTGTACAGCTGGCAGACCTCGGCTCCGAGCAACCGCCGCATCCCGAGCGTAACCGCGCTCCCGATCGCGCCGGCGTCGTCCGCCGTCGCGACCTCCTGCGCGAGCCCCGACAGGCTGGTGAGCGCGTCGACCCGGCGGCGCTGCTGGTCGTACAGCTGTGCGTTCTCGATCGCGCCCGAGACGAGCGACGCGATGTGGACGAGCAGCTTGAGCGTGTCCTCGGTGAACTCGCGCGGCGCCTCGGTGTGGAGCACGATCACTCCGATCGTCTCGCCGGCGTGCGACACGATCGGAACCGCGACCATCGACTGGAAGCGCTCCTCCTCGAGCAACGGGAAGAACTTCATCCGCGGGTCGGCCATCGCGCTGTCGCGGATGAACTCGGGCTGGCGGTGCCGAGCCACCCATCCGGTCAGCCCCTCGTCGAGGCGCATCTGCACCACGCCGACCGCTCCGGCGTACACCGGCGACGCGGCCCGGATCGTGAGCACGCCGCCCTCGAGCAGGTAGATGAAGCACGCGTGGCAGCCCGTGGCCTCGGTCGCGAGATCGACGATCCCCTGGAGCATCGGCCCAAGCTCGATCGACGAGCCGACGAGGTTGATCACCCGGTAGAGCGTGCGGTTCTCTTCGCGAAGCCCGCTCGGCTTCAGTGGTTGCCGTCATTTGCCTCCTGCTATGTGCGAAGCGCACATCGTAGCCACCGATACGCGGTGCGAGCGCCCATTGTCCGAAACCCGGTCCGCCGGATATACCTCACACATGGCTATCTCAACTGAGCATCGCGAAGAGGTCGCGCCGCAGGTCTCAGACGCCGACGACGTCCGGCGAATCATCAGCGAGCGGCAGATCGAGTTTCTGTTCGCTCAGTTCGTCGACATGCACGGCAAGCCGAGCGCCAAGCTCGTTCCGGCGCACCACATCGACGACCTGCTCACCGACGGCGCGGGCTTCGCCGGGTTCGCCGCCGGCGACATCGGCCAGGGCCCGCACGACCCGGACATGATCGCGATCCCCGACCCCAAGACGCTCACGATCCTGCCCTGGCAGCCCAACGTGGCGCGGTTCGCGTGCGACGTGACGGTCGAGGGCGAGCCATGGCCGTTCTGTCCGCGCACGATCCTGCGCAACCAGCTCGAGCGCGCCAAGGCGCTGGGGTTCGAGCTGAAGATGGGCGCCGAGCTCGAGTACTTCCTCGTCCGCCGCCGCGAGGACGGCACGATCGAGGTCGCCGACAAGCTCGACACGCTCGACCTGCCCTGCTACGACATGCGCGCGCTGACCCGCAACCTCGACTTCGTCTCACAGGTGTCGAAGGCGGTGACCGGCCTCGGGTGGGACAACTACGCGACCGACCACGAGGACGCCAACGGCCAGTTCGAGCAGAACTTCCAGTACGCCGACGCGCTGACCACGTGCGACCGGGCTGTGTTCTTCCGCTACATGGTCGAGTCGCTCGCGCAACAGCGCGGGCTGATCGCGACGTTCATGCCCAAGCCGTTCGCGCAACCTGACCGGCAACGGCTGCCACTTCCACGTCAGCCTGTGGTCGAACGGCGAGAACGTGTTCGAGCGCGACCCCGCCGACGATCCGCGCGGCCTCGGCCTGTCCGAGCTCGCCTACCAGTTCATCGGCGGCCTGAAGGCCAACGCGAAGGCGTACATCGCGGTCACCGCGCCGACCGTCAACTCGTACAAGCGGCTCGTCGTCGGCGCGCCGACGAGCGGCGCGACCTGGGCGCCGGCGTACGTCAGCTACGGCTACAACAACCGCACGCAGATGCTCCGGATCCCGGACGCCGGACGGATCGAGGACCGGACGGTCGACGGCTCGTGCAACCCGTACCTCGCGGCGACCGCGATGCTGGCGGCCGGGCTCGACGGGATCGAGCGAGGCCTCGACGCCGGCGAGCCGAACTCGGCCAACCTGTACGAGATGCACCCGGACGAGCGCGCCGCGGCCGGCATCGAGCTGCTCCCCGCCAACCTGCTCGACGCGGTTCGCGAGCTCGAGAAGAACGACGTGCTCCGCGCGCGCACTCGGCAAGACGCGCGACGGCGACTACGTCGACTACTTCGCGAAGGTCAAGCGGCGCGAATGGCAGGCCGCGCACGAGCAGATCACCCAGTGGGAGCTCGACCGCTACCTGCAGCTGTTCTGAGCGAGCCCGCTCTAGGAGGAGCGGGAGAGGCGGCGAGCCCGCGCCACCGCCAGCAGTGCGAGCAGGTCATAAGCCACCGCGGCCGCGGTCAAAGCGGTGGTCTGGCCGGGCGAGTCGTACGCCGGCGACACCTCGACGACATCGAACCCGGAGAACTCCAGGCCGGCGAGCCCGCGCAGGAACGCGAGCGCCTCGCGCGGCTCGAGGCCCGCGACCTCGGGGGTGCCGGTTCCGGGAGCGGACGCCGGGTCGAGCACGTCGATGTCGAACGACAGGTATGCCGGCCCGTCTCCGATCCGGGCGCGGACCCTGTCGCCGTACTGATCGGGGGTCATCGCCACGAGATCGGGACCCGGGATCACCTCGAACCCGAGCTCCCGCGGGACGTCGAGGTCCTCGGGGCCGTACAGCGGACCGCGCATGCCGGCGAGCAGCGAGCGGGCCGGGTCGACGAGTCCCTCCTCGACCGCGCGGCGGAACGGGGTCCCGTGGAAATATCGCTCGCCGTAGTACTGGTCCCAGGTGTCGGCGTGGGCGTCGAGCAGCACTAGCGGCACCGGACCGTGAACCGCGTGCTGGGCCCGCAGCTCGCCGAGCACGATCGAGTGGTCGCCGCCGAGCACGAGCGGCACGATCCCGGCGGCGAGCAACGGCCGGAGCTGCTCGTCGATCTGCTCGGTCGTGCGCAGCGCGTTCCCGGGCGTGATGCTCAGGTCGCCGCCGTCGACCAGCGACAGCGTCGCGAACACGTCGACGCCGAGGACCGGGTGATACGGCCGCAGCAGCATCGAAGCGGAACGGATCGCCTCCGGCCCGAATCGCGCACCGCTGCGGAAGCTCGTCGCGGTGTCGAACGGCACCCCGATCACCGCCGCGTCGACGTCGTCGCGCGGCAGCTCGACATGCGGCAGCCGGGCGAACGTCCGAACGCCGGTGTACCGCGGTGCGACGGTGGCGTCCGGCGGCTCGAAATGGGTCATCTACGACAGGAGCTCGGAGTCGTGCTCTTCGAAGATCTGGGCGTAGTCGCTGCGCTCGCCGGAGTGCAGCTCCTGGATTAGGTGATGAAGCCGCGGCGTCATCACGAGCAGGTAGCGCGTCGGCTCGGACGTCGCGTTCCAGAACGAGTGGCGCGTGCCGCGCGTCACCAGGATCGACTCGCCGGCGGGCACCTCGCGCTGCTCGTCGTCGACCTGGAAACCGAGCTTGCCCGCTGAGCACGATCCACGCCTCGTCGTCGGACCGGTGGAGGTGCAACCCGGCGATCGGGCGTCCTGGGTGCGTGCCGGGGTCGGTCCAGTCCGCGACCACGAACGACTCGCTGATGATCACGCCGCCAAGCCTATTGGGAAGAAACCACCAGCATGCTGATGTCACTTCCCAAGCGCGGCCGGAGCTTCATCCCGCGCCGAACCGCCGCGCGACCACTGGCGGCCGGCTCGAGGCGACGAGCGAGCCGACGGTCTGCGGCGCGACGGTGTCGAGCAGGCTCGCTAGCGCGATGAACGCCTTCGCCGTGGTGAGCGCGTCGCCCGAGCGCGTGATGGGGCGTCTCGGCCGGCTGCCCGAGCACGCCGGCAAGCCGCCCGAGCGAGATCCCCTCGGGCGCGGAGCCGTCCCGGTGGCGGAGCCAGGCCCGGCCGAGCGCCTCGGTGTCCGCGACCGCCGGCAGCCGCACGTGCCGGCGCCCGAACTGGCGCTCGAGGAAGCTGATCTCGATCGACGCGGTGTGGAACACGGGGATCCGCCCCGCGAGCAGTTCGAGCACGCGGTCGATCGCGTCCTCGAGCGGCGGCGCGTCGGCGAGATCCGGTACCCGCAGCTTGTGCACGAGCACCGCGCCGTGCTTGGAGCGCGTGGTCGTGCGCACAAGCGTGTACATGCCGGCGCCGAGCACGATCCGGCCCTCGTCGATCGGCACCGCCCCGACCGCGATGATCTCGTCGTGGCGTGGGTCGAGCCCGGTCATCTCGAGGTCGAGCGCGCACCACGAGGCCTCGCGCCAGGGCGTCCGGTCCGCCGGGCGCTCGGCGTTCGCGAACTCGGCCGCCGCGCCCTCGGGAGGCCGGCGGAGCCTCACGACGACGACCTCATCGTCGCAGCCGCCGCTGCACGGACGTGACCGCCCGGAACACGTCCCGCAGGTGATCGCGCATCAGCGGGCTGATCTCGGCCGGATCGATCTCGTCGTCGGGCGACTGGCCGGCGGCGATCCGCTCCATGTGGTGACCGATCCGGAGCTCGAGCGCGAGCTCGAACGCATCGGCGAGCGTCCGCGCGTCCCCGTCGCTCAACGCTCCGCTCGGCGGCCGCCGCCAGCAGCCGTTCTGGCGTCGATCCCTCGACCACCCCCGCCGCCGCCGACCCCCAGCGCGCGAGCTCGACGATCGGAGCGACCGCGTCCCGCCGGATGTCGAGCCGGTCGGTGCGCCCACCGTCGGGCTCGAGCACCGAGTCGGCGTCGAACCCGGTGGGCGGGACGGCCGCCAGCGCACGCCGCGCGAGCGCCGCCACGACCGCCTCGCGCGCGCTCCCCTCGGGCGCCGGCAACGGATCGATCGGCGTCCCCCACAGCGCCCGGCGCTCGATCAGCACCGACAGCTCCATCTCGTCCTCGCCGTCGGTGTGGCTCCAATCGCTCCGTGCTCCGCGCGACCACCTCGCCCGGGAAGCCGCACGCGCGCAGAACCTGGCCGACCGCCGCGGCCCACTCCGCCGGCGGGGGCTCGTGGCACACCACCGCCCCGCGCGCGATCGAGGCCGGCGTCAGCTCGCGCCGCGCCTGGCTGCCGAGCGCCACCCACACCACGCCCTCGGACGCGGCCGGCGCCGGCGCGACCAGCTCGAGCGCGCGGGCGGTCAGCGCGTCGACGAGCGCCGAGAGCACCCGGACGACCTCGGGCGCGCGCAGACGCGCCGCGTGCAGGTCCGCCACCACCTCGGGCAGCCGCCGCGCGACCGCGGCCAGGTCCTCGGCGGACGAAGCGCGCGAGATCGAGCGCCGCGCCCCGAACCACGACCGCGACTGTGCCGCGAACAGGTCCGCGTCCTCGATCACGCCGATCAGCTGGCCGCTCTCGGTCACGACCGGCGCGTGCCGGATCCCGCGCTCGAGCAGCTCGAACAGCACGTCGGCGCCGAGCCGGTCCGGGGTGACCGTGAACACCGGCGTGGTCATCACGGTCGACACCGGCGCGCTCAACGGCAGGCCCGCGCCGACGATCTTGGTCCGGATGTCGCGGTCGGTGACGATCCCGAAGCCCGCCGCCGCGCAGATCGACGATCGCCGAGCTCGCGCCGGCCGCGGTCATGCGCCGCGCGACCTCGCGGATGCTCTCCATCGGCTCGCACCGGACGGTCGGCGAGCGGAGCAGCCGCGTCACCGGCCGGTGGTTCGGCGGCCCGGAAGCGAGCTCGAGCTCGCGGCGCTTGACGCGGTCGAGCAGTGGGCGAGCGACGCTCACGGGGATCCGGTAGCAGAGCGTGTCCTCGGCGGCGCGTGCCTCGAACCCGGGCGGGAGCCCGGACAGCATCGCGGCGTGACCGAACGTGTCGCCGGTGCCGAGCATGTCGAGCAGCCGATCGCCGTGGATGATGTCGACCGCGCCCGAGTGGATCACGCGCAGGAACGTGACCGGCCCCCCGTCCTCGGTGAGGATCGCGCGAGCCGGCCACGTAGAACTCGATCTCGGTCTGCGCCGCGAGCTCGCCGAGCTCCTCGGGCGACGAGCGCGTCGAACGGCGCGCGTACCGCCAGGAACCGCGCGATCTCACTCAGCGCCGCGTCCACCGTGACTACTGAGGCCGCGAGGTAGACATCTACCTAACCGAGACTACGACAGCAACCCAAGCCGCTGCCCGCGCTGCACCGCCTCGGTCCGGTTGCGGACGTCGAGCTTGCGGTACACCGCGCTCGTGTGCTCCTTGACCGTGTGCTTTGACAGGTGCAGCTTCTCGGCGATCTCCGGGTTGGTCGCGCCCGAGGCCATCAGGTTGAGCACGTCGCGCTCGCGGTCGGACAGGCCGAGCGCGACCGGTCGGTCCTGATGGTCGAACACGGTCTTGCCGAGCCCGACCATCCGCACGGCGCTCGCGATCTTCCGGGCCGGCCAGTCCTTGTAGGCGAACCCGGATGCGCCCGCGGCCCGCGCGGCCGGAGGCGAGATCTCGCCGGCGCCCGAGAACAGCAGCACGCGCGTCAGCGGCTCGGCCCCGCGCAGCCGCTCGCAGATCTCCGCGCCCGACTCCTCGCCGATGAACAGGTCGACGAGCGCGACGTGCGGCCGGTAGCGGGCGACGAGCGCGAGCGCCTCGTCGCCCGAGTGCGCGCTCAGGCAGCGGTCGACCCACGGCTGCTGGGTCAGCATCAGGCGGATCCCCCAGTGGACGACGTCGTGGTCGTCGACCACGAGCACGCTGAGCTTTTCGGGGCTCCGCAGCGCCGAGTCAGAGGTCATCGGGAACCACCAGCCGGACCTGCCAGGTGCCGGGCTCGCGCGTGCCGAACTCGACCACGCCGCCGCTCTGGAGCGCCTCGAGCGCGGCCAGCCGCAGCCCCATGCCGGCGCGGTGCCCACCTCCGGTCACGCCGTCGTTCGCCACCTCGAGCACGAACGCGCCGTCCTTGCGCCCGACGCGCACGGTGACGCACGTCGGGCTGCGCGTGCTTGTGGGCGTTGCGGACGGCCTCCGCGAGAACCGACTGGGCGAGCGGCTCGAGCGCGAGCGGGACGTCCCCCTCGTCGCCGGCCTCGAGCGTCACCCCCAGGTCGGGGTGCACGCGACGCGAGCCGCTCGACCTCGGCGACGAACGTGGTCTGCGTCGCCCGCGGGGCCCGGCCGAGCGGGCGCTGGAGCGCGGTGCGCAGGTCCGACAGTGCCTCCTGGGTCTCGGTCGCGCAACGCCGGCGGGCCTCGGCCGGCAGATCGCCGTCCCCGTCGAGCGCCATCGAGATCCCGAACAGGCGCTGGATCACGCCCTCGTGGATCTCGCGCGCGAGATCGATCCGCTGCTCGAGCTGCTCGGCCTCCTCGGCCTGCTTGGCCACGAGGCGGGCGACCGAGGCGAGCGCCGCCGTCTTGCCGAGCGTCCACAGCAGATACCGCTCGGCGTCGTCGAGCGGCGGCTCGGTCAGCAGCCGGTCGGCGAAGATCACGCCCATCGCGCGTCCGGCCGCGGTCATCGGCGCGCACACGAGCCGGACGGGCTCTGGGAATACGCTCGCGTACTCCTCCGGGAACTGGCCGGTCATGTCCCCCTCGATCTCGATCACCCGGTCCTCGCGCAGCGACTGGGCCGCGATCGGCGCCGACTCGACGGTCACGTGGGCGCCGGCGAACTGCTCGAGGTTGAGGCCGTGCGCGCCCGCCGCACGCACCCGCCGGACCGCGCTGTCGTAGCGGAAGATCAGCGCCCGCCGCATCCGCGCGAGCCGGCACACCGCCTCGCACAGCCGGTCGTAGAAGCCGGCGCCGTCCGAGGGCCGATCCTCGGACTGCGACAGCACCTCGACGAACAGCTCGAGCGCGTCGATCCCGACCTCGGGTCGCGAACTCAGAGCGAGCCCATCAGCGCGAACCGCAACGCCTGCTGCGGTTCCAGGTACACCCGCCAGCTCTCCTCGCAGCGTGGGCATCGGCATTCGACCGACGGATCGTATCCGTCGAGTGCCGCGTGCCACTCGACGTCGTCGCTGCGCAGGCAGATCGGGCACGCGAGCGAGGCGATCACCAGCGCGTCCGGATCGTCGGTGCGGAACCTGGCCGTGTCGGCGAGCACGGTCACGTGTTCGAGCATGCTCGCTCCTGGAGCGGGTCGCAACCGACCGCGGTGGCACACCCCCCGGGTGGGGGGAGGGGCCGCTTCGCGGCATCCATGGGGCCGTGCGACCCCGTCCGGACGGGGATTGGGATCCCCGCCCACCCCCCACGGACGCCGAGCGCAGCGAGGCCCAGCTAAACGGCCGCGAGCGCCGTGCTCGCGTCGACCCGCGCCATCGGCGACTTGCCCCAGTGGGCGCGCGTGGCGTAGTCGAGCAGGCGGCCCATGTACTCGCGCAGCGGCGCCACGCTGATCCCCGCGGGCTCGAGCCGGGCGCGCGTGAACGCGTCGTCGAACGTCGTCGCCACCGAGAAGTACGGGAAGTACATGGCCCCTTCCTCGAGCATCGACCGAGCGACGCCGTGGTCGGCCGAGACGAACTCGGACGGCGACAGCAGCTTCGGCGGCGGCTGGCTGGAAGTAGCCGCTCGCGAGGTCGGCGATCTCGCCGATCGTGCTCGCGTCCGCGCCGGCGGTGAGGTGGTAGGTCTGGCCGGCGCCGCCGGGGGCCTCGCACAGCTCGTAGGATCCCGTCGGCGACGTAGTCGATCGAGACCACGTCGACCGGCGCCGAGGCGATCGCCGGGACCGCCGGGAACAGGCCGCGGGCGAGCGCCCGCAGCGGCCAGTAGAGGACGTTGAACGCCGAGGTCCAGCCGCTGTGGCGGTCGCCGACGACGATGCTCGGGCGCAGGATCGTGAACGGCAGGTCCGGCCGCGAGCGCACGAGCTGCTCGGACTCGAACTTCGACTGCTCGTAGGAGTTGTTGAAGCCCTGGCCGACGTCGAGGTCGCACTCGAAGAACGGGCCGGCGTGGGTGCCGGCGACGTACGCGGTCGAGACCTGGGCGTAGCGCTCGAGCACGCCGAGCTCCTGCGCCCGGCCGGCGAGCTCGAGCATCCGGCGCGTCCCCTCGACGTTGATCGCGCGCGCCTCCTCGAGCGACAGGCCGAACGACACCGATGCGGCGCAGTGGACGATCGTCGTCGACTCCGCCGCCAGCCAATCCCAGTGCACGCGATCCAGCCCGAGGCGCGGCGCGGTCAGCTCGCCGGCGACCGCGGTGACCCGATCCGCGTAGCGGCCGGCCCGGTACCCGAACAGATTCGCGAGCACCGCGTCGAGCCGCTCGCGCGCGGCCTCGTCGCTGTCGGCGCGGACGATCGCGATCACCGGCCGCTCGGTCCGCTCCAGGTAGCGCGCGAGCAGCTCCATCCCGACGAACCCGGTGGCGCCGGTGAGCAGGACGGTCCCGTCCGAGCGCGTCATTCGCTCGCGCTCCGGCGACAGCGACCGGAGCGCCCAGGTCAGGCGCGAGCGCGTCTGACCTGGGGTGATCAGCTCGTCGATGTGGCCGGCGGCGGCGGCGACCCGCGGGCACAGGTTCGTCTCGGCGTAGCGCTCGGCGAGGCCGATCGCGGACGGCGTCGGGATCCTCGGCCGCCTCGAGCTCGCGCCGGTTGATGATCCCGACCGCGGACTTGGCGGCCATCACGCCGATCTGGGCGTTCGGCCACGCGAACACGTAGTCGGCGCCGAGGTCCTTGGAGTTCATCGTGATGTACGCGCCGCCGAACGCCTTGCGCAGGATCAGCGTCACGCGCGGCACCTCGGCCGCGGCGAACGCGTGCACGAACTCCGCGCCGAACCGGATCACGCCGGCGGACTCCTGCTTGGTGCCCGGCATGTAGCCGGGCGTGTCGACGAGCACGACCAGCGGGATGCCGAACGCGTCGCACTTGTTGACGAAGCGCGCGCCCTTCTGCGCGGCGTCGGCGTCGATGATCCCGCCGAGGTAGCGCGGCTGGTTGGCGACGACGCCGACCGTGTGGCCGTCGAGCCGCGCGAAGCCGGTGACGAGGTTGCGCGCCCAGCCCGCGGACACCTCGAGCAGCTCGCCGCCGTCGACGACTGCGCGAGCCACGTCGCGCACGTCGTAGACGCTCCGCGCGTCGGCCGGGACCAGGTCCGACGGGTCGTGTCCGAGCGGCGGGTGCGACCGGATGCACCGGCGGTCGGGCGCCGCGGTGGCGCGGCAGGTAGCCGAGCAGCTCGCGCGCGAGATACGCCGCGTTCACGTCGGTGGGCGCGACGAAGTGGCACACGCCGTTGCGCTCGTGGACGCGGGTGCCGCCGAGCTGGGCGGCCGTGACGTCCTCGCCGAGCGCCTCGCGGACGACGCCGGGCCCGGTCAGGAACATGCTCGACTCCTCGGTCATCACGACCCAGTCGGTCAGCGCCGGCGAGTACGCCGCGCCGCCGGCCGACAGCCCGGTGACGATCGAGATCTGCGGAACGCGACCGGACAGCTTCACGATCCGGTGGAAGATCCGGCCGTAGCCGCCGAGCGCGGCCACGCCCTCCTGCATCCGCGCGCCGCCGGAGGAGACGAAGCCGACGACCGGCGCCTTCGCCTTGTCGGCGAGCTCGAGCACGCGCACGATCGTGTTCGCGTGCTGCTCGCCGAGCGAACCGCCGGCGAAGCTCGAGTCCTGGGCGTAGCAGAACACCGGGCGACCGTCGATCAGACCGGCGCCGGCGACGACGCCGTCGCCCGCGCGCGCCTTGTCGCCCATCGTCGTCGAGATCACCTCGGAGCGGATCAGCTCGAGCGAGCCGGGGTCGCACAGCGTCTCGAGGCGCTCGAGCGGGCTCGAGCGGGGTCTCGGTCGCGGGGAGCCAGCGTGATGCTCACGAAGCACCCCCGAGGCACAGCACGGCGTTGTGGCCGCCGAACCCGAACGAGTTCGAGAGCGCGATCGCGCGACCGTGGCCGTTCCCGTTCACGACGCAGCGGGCGCGGTCCGTCGGGCACGTAGTCGAGGTCGAGCCCCTCGTCCTGCTCCTCGTAGCCGAGCGTCGGCGGCGCCACCCGGTCGTTCAGCGCCAGCACGGTCGCGATCGCCTCGACCGCGCCGGCCGCGCCGAGCAGGTGGCCGATCGCCGACTTCGTCGAGGAGACCGGGATGTCGTAGGCCTGCTCCCCGAGCGCGAGCTTGATCGCCTCGGTCTCCGAGCGGTCGTTGAGCGGCGTCGAGGTCCCGTGGGCGTTGATGTAGTCGACCTGCTCCGGCGTCACGCCCGCGTCCGTCAGCGCCCGCGTGATCGCGAGCGACGCCGGGCGGCCCGTGGGCTCGGGCGCGGTCAGGTGGTGGGCGTCGGCGGTCGACGCGTAGCCGAGCACCTCGCCGAGCACCGTCGCGCCGCGCGCGGTCGCGAGCTCCTCGGACTCGAGCACGAGCACGCCGGCGCCCTCGCCCATCACGAAGCCGTCGCGCCGCGCGTCGAACGGCCGCGAGATGCCGGTCGGCGAGGTCGCCTCCATCGAGGCGAACGCGGCCTTCGCGAGCGGCGTCAGGGTCGCCTCGGCGCCGCCGGTGACGACCGCCTTTGCCTCTCCGGATCTGATCATCCGGGCCGCCTCGCCGATCGCGTGAGTGCCGGACGCGCACGCGGACATGACGCCGAACACCGGCCCGCGAAGATGGTGGCGCATCGCCACCAGGCCGGCGGCGGCGTTGCCCATGATCAGCGGGATCGCCAGCGGCGAGACGCGCTCGGGCCCGCGGTCGCGGAGCACGTCGCACTGGCTCTCGAACGTCCACATGCCGCCGATGCCCGAGCCGATCACGCAGCCGAGGTCGGCCGGGTCCGCGGGCGGGTCGTCCGGCGTCCCAGCCGGCGTCGGCGACGGCCTGCGAGCTGGCGGCGATCGCGAGCTGGGCGAAGCGGTCGCTGCGACGCGCCTCCTTGACCGTCATGAACTCGGTCGGATCGAAGTCGGTGCAGGCGCCGAGGCCGTCCTCGATGCCGGAGCGGCCGGCGAGCCAACCGTCGTGCAGCTCGCGCGCGCCGACGCCGAGCGGCGTCACCGCGCCGACGCCGGTGATCAGGACACGGCCGCTCATGCCACACCCCACTCGACGACCGTCGCGCCCCACGTGAAGCCGGCGCCGAACGCACCGAGCAGCACGCGATGACCGGGCTGCAGGCGGCCCGCGCTGCTCGACGTGCGCGAGCGCCAGCGGGAGCGTCGCCGCCGACGTGTTGCCGTACTCGGAGATGCAATCGACGACGCGGTCGGCCGGGAGGCCCAGCCGCTCGCCGACGGCGCTCAGGATCCGCCCGTTGGCCTGGTGGTAGACGAACAGGTCGATGTCGTCGAGCCGGGCGCCGGCCGCGCGCACGGCCTGGACGGTCGCCAGCGACAGCCGCGCGACCGCCTCGCGGAACGTCTCGTGCCCGCGCATCCGGATCACGCCCTCCTCGCGCGGGACCATGATGTGATCGGCGCCGGCGCCGTCCGCGCCGAGCACGATCGGGCCGATGCGGCTCGCCTCGCGCGGTGGCCTGGAGCACGACCGCGCCGGCGCCGTCGGCGAACACGGCGGCGGTCGCGCGATCCTCGCGGATCGAGGATCCGCGACATGAAGTCGGCGCCGATCACGACCACGCACTGCGCGCGGCCGGCCTCGATCTGGCCGGTGCCGACCGCCAGCGCGGACAGGAAGCCGGTGCACGCGGCGCCGATGTCGAACGCGCCGGCGCGCACCGCGCCGAGCTCGTGCGCGACGAGCGGTGCGGCATTCGGCATCACCTCGTCCGGGGTCGTGGTCGCGACCAGCACGAGATCGACCTGCTCGGGCGAGACCCCGGCGCGCCGGAGCGCGGCGGCGGCCGCGTTGGTCGCGTGGGTCGACAGCCGCTCGGTCGGCTCGGCCACGCGCCGGGAGCGGATCCCGGTGCGGCGGACGATCCACTCGTCGCTGACGCCGATCCGCGGCGCGATCTCGGCGTTGGGGACGACCTTGATCGGAAGGCTCGCGCCGACCGACGCAATCGCGGCGCCCACCGGGACGGCCGCAGCGATCGTGTCCTCGCCACGAGGTCGGGGTGGAGCGCTGGCATCGTCGTGCTCATGAGCGACACGTTCACCAATGACGTGGGCGATTGCCAACCGCGACGGCGGCCCGAAACCCGCTACGCGGGGGGTTACGCGTGGCCGGCGTAACGCCAGCTTCGCATTTGGGTAGCGGGGCTCGCCGGCGGCAGCTTCCGGACAGGACGAGCGCCTTGCCGATCCTGCCCGGGGACGCCGACGACAGGTGAGGCGACCCGCGGGCGCCTCACCCATCGTGCACCTGAACAGCTACGCCTGGGCGACCTGCTCGCGGCTGGTCGCCATCGGACCGGTCCGGTCCCACACCGGGCGGACCTCGACCGAGCCGTACGCGACGTTCGGCATGTGCGAGGCGTGCTCGAGCGCGGTGTCGAGATCCGGGCAGTCGACCAGGTAGTAGCCGGCCAGGAACTCCTTGGTCTCGGCGAACGGACCGTCGGTGAACTGCGTCTGCCCGTCGCGCTCGCGCACCGTGGTGGCGACGTCGGCCCGCTCGAGCGCGTCGCCGGCGACGAACGCGCCGGCGTTCTGGAGGTTCTCGGTGAACGCGTCCCACCGCGGCGCCATCGCCGCGAACTGCTCGGGGGTCATCGGGCTGTCGACCGGCTGGTAGATCAACAGCATGTACTGGGGCATCTCGCCTCCTTGGGGTCGGTTGGCCGCTCGATCTGCGGCTTCAACCGTATGACGGACGAGCGTGCCGCGTTTCGACACGCCCGTCCGTCAAATATTCCGCCTCGAGGCTACCGGCCGTCGTGATCGCGCCCGATGCCGGGCAGGACCTGCGTCCCTTCGATCTGGACCGCCTTCAGCGCGCGAGGATCGAGCCCGAGCAACTGCAGGATCGTCGGCGCGACCTGGGTCGTCTCGACCCACTTGTCCGACGAGCCGGGCCGGACCGCGCCGGGTGCGTAGACGAGCAGCGGCACGTCGCGGTCACCCGGGTTGTCGCCACCGTGCTCGGCGATCTTCGTGCCGCCGGTGTACACCGTGCCGACCTGCACGCGACCGAACACGTCCGGGTAGCGCGGGTCCCGGTACGGCACGCCGAAGAAGTCGGCGGCCTCATGACCGGCGTAGATCTGCGCCAGACCGGAGTGCGCGACCTGCTCGGTGCCGCGGTTCACGCCGTCGTTGTTGTAGAGCACCGCAGTCGCGCTGTGGTTCCACAGGTAGTTCTTGACGAAGTCGGCCGCGTCCTGCGTCTTGACCGACAGGTAGCTCTGCCACAGGTCGTCGTCGGTGCCGGCGACGATCAGGCTGTTCGGATCACCCGTCTTCGCGGTCCAGGCCGCGTTGATCGCGTCGATGATCGGGCCGTCCGGGATCCGCTTGAGCAGCAGCGGATCCTGCGGCGACTGACCGTGCTTGGCCGTGATGATGATCGCCGTGGAGGACGCGGCACCGTCCTGCTGGATCGCGTCGTCCATCCGCTGCAACTGCGCGTTGACGTAGTCCAGCGCGCTGGCCAGCAGGGGGCGTGGCGTCGTCGTGCCCGGGTAGTAGCCGGCGAGCTCGACGGGCCCCTCCGCGTACGATGCCGTCCGGGTTGCGCGTGAGGGTGCTGGGCGAGTCGACCTTCTCGGCGACCGACACGGTCTGGAAGTTCATCCCGAGGATCGCCGGGACCCCGACCTTGTTCTGACCGCTGTGGTCGTAGCCGCCCAGCTCGTTGATGACTGCCTGCACCTTGTACCCGTCGTACTGCTTGGTGGCCGCGTCGTCGTGCGCCCAGTCCGTGTCGGTCGGGTAGGGCACGCCGTTTGGCTCGACCGCCTGCGAGTCGATCTCCGGGCCGAAGAAGTCGTCGATGCTGTTGCCACCCGAACCATGGCCGTTGAACGACGTGTAGATCGCGTGCTTGTCAGACCAGGCGGTGCGCATACCGGCGCTCTTGGATGACCTGGAAGATCGAGTTGACCTTCAGGTAGTCCCACGGCATGATCGGCTGGCAGGTCTTCGGGTCGACCGGGTAGGTCGCCGGGTTCAGACCCGACTGCGGGTGCGGGGTCAGGTCCATGATCAAGCCCGGGTTCGTGTCAACGCCGCCCGGGTAGATCGAGCCGCCCTCGTCGAAGGACGGGAACGTCTGGCCGCTGCTGTTGCCGAGTTCAGGTCAGGCACGGCGTTGAGGATGTCGTCCGGCGAGTCGTAGATCACGTTGCCACCCGGGACCGGACCCGAGCAGTTCGTGGTGCCGGGCGGGAACACGCCGTGGCTGTACTCGACGTCGTAGTACACGCCGGTCGCGCGCGGGTCGCCGCCGGTCATTATCGCCGTGCCGCCCGGATCGGAGTCCGACGGGTCCGACGTGTGGTTGTTGGTGAACTCGGCGCCACCGGAGGCGAGCTTGGCGAGCTCCGAGCCCGGATGGTTGGCGATGTACCAGTCGAGGTCGGACTGGTGCATACCGTCGACCGAGATCAGCAGCACGTGCGAGATCGAACGGCCTCGATGCCCGTGGTCCGAATGGTCGCGATTGTCCGAGTGCGCGGACACGGCGGCCGCCGAGCCTCCGATCGCGCCGGCGGCGATCGCCGCGACCGCGCCGAGCTTCGTGACTCTACGCATGCAAATAGCTCCTTTCGTTGCGAGTCAGGAAGCGGGGACTTATATGGACGCGCGAGCTCCGCGATCGTTGCCGACCGGTGTCCCGGATCGTGTGCGACTGCTTAGAGCGCCGTCTAGGCGGGGCCCGCTGCGAGCTCGTCGATCAGCGCCGCCAGGCGCATCAGCAAGTCGGGCGCGAGCTCCTGCTCGGCGGCCGGGAGCGAGGCGTAGAACGCGCGCTCGCGCCCTCGCAGCCACTCCTCCTGCTCGTTGAGAAGCGCTCGGCCGAGCTCGGTCAGGCTGACCGCGACGGCGCGCCGATCCTCGAGCGAGCGAGCCCTCCGCACGACCCCGCGGCGCTCGAGCGCGTCGAGGATGCGCGTGGCGGTCGAGGGTGTGATCCCGGCGTCGCCGGCGAGCTCCTGAACCCGGGCGGCCGGCCGGCTCGTCAGGCCCTCGAGCAGACCGTACTGCGACAACGTGAGGCCTCCGTTCGCCGCCGTAGCGCCCCGCGCACGCCGCACCGCCTGCGCGAACGCATCGAACGCCGTGAGGAAATCGGTGCCGGCGTTCGACTCCATACCAGTTGAGATTACCGCGACTGCCATGCTAATATTTGGCATGCTAACCGTTTTCGTCGATCTTGGAGCGCGGTCATGTTCCGAAACATCCTCGTCAGCGTCGACGGTTCCGCCCATTCGGACCGAGCCCTCGACGAAGCGATCGACATCGCTCGCGCCGATCAGGCGCGGATCACGATCCTCACCGCGATCACCCAGCCGCCCGTGTGGGCCGCCTCCGCGATGGCGGCCGGCGCGTGCGCAGTGACCGGTGCCGAACTCGAGAAGGAGGCGGTCGAGGTCATGCGTCGCGCGGTCAGCCGAGTCCCGAACGACATCCCCGTGACGACGATCATCAGCCGCAAGCCGATCAGGGCGGCCCTGATGAGCCGCCTGTCGGACTCGTCGCACGACCTGCTCGTGATGGGGTCTCGCGGCCGCGGCGCGCTCAGCGCGTCATTGCTCGGCAGCGTCAGCCACTACGCGCTCAACCACAGCCCGGTTCCGGTGTTGATCGTTCACGAGGACTCCGACCGCAAGCCGTCGGATGCGGAGCGCACATCCGAGGCTCCCGGGCGCGCTTCGGCCGAGCCCGAGGCATCGGCATCGGCCGCACCGGGCGCGCCGGCTCCCTTGCCGGCGTAACACCGTAAGGGGGTCAGGCCGGGCGCAACAGCGCCACGATCGCGTCGATGACGTCCTCGAGCGGCGGCAGCTCGACACTCGGCAACGGCATCTGGCGCTGCGACGAGCGCGTGTAGCACGCGCCGATGAACATCATCGCGACCGCGTACGGATCGACGTCGGCGCGGACGCGGCCGGCTTGCCTGCTCGGCGGCGAGATAGTCGCCGATCGCGCGCACCCCGCGGTGCGGGCCGAGGTCGTGCTCGGCCATGTAGGCGCGCCATCGCTTCGCGCAGCTCGGTGTCGGACTGGGCCGCCGCGATCACGGGCAGCGCCTGCTCGAGGAACGTCTCGAGCGTGCGCCCGTACAGGGTCAGCACCTCGTGCGGCTCGGTTCCCGGCCGATACGCCTCCGTCGGCGAGCGCCTGCAGCGGTCGCAGCCCCTCCTCGAACACGGCCTGGAGCAGCCCCGCCCGATCCTTGTAGTGGTAGAAGACGCTCGCCTCGGAGACGCCGGCGAGGCCCGCTACCTCGCGCGCCGTGAGCCGCGCGATCCCGCGCTCGCGGATGACCTGGAGCGCCGCGGCGAGGATCGCCTCGCGCCCTCCTGCGGGAGGCCGGCCGCGGCGTCTGGGCGTCTCATCAACCATGTTCACGCGATGATGACAAATTTCTGATCGCCCACTCAGTATATATGTTATCCTGATCTCAGACTCAGGAAAAGGAGGTACGTCCGATGGCTCGCAAGTGGTGGACCCTGCTCGCCGTCTGCACCGGCGTGTTCATGCTGCTGCTGGACATCACGATCGTCAACGTCGCGCTGCCGTACATCCAGCAGGCCTTCCACGCGTCGCTGGCGGACCTTCAGTGGGTCATCGACGCGTACGCGCTGACGCTCGCGGCGTTCCTGCTCACCGCCGGTTCGGTCGCGGACCTCGTCGGGCGCCGGCTGGTGTTCGCGATCGGAATCGTCGTGTTCACGATCGGTTCCGCGCTGTGCGGCGTGGCCGGCGATCCGACCTTCCTCGCTCTCGCCCGCGCGTTCCAGGGGATCGGCGGCGCGATCATGTTCGCCACGTCGCTGGCGCTGCTCGCCGACGCGTTCGCACCGCGCGAGCGCGGCGTCGCGTTCGGCGTGTTCGGCGCGGTGACGGGCGTCGCGGTGGCCGTCGGCCCGGTGCTCGGCGGCGCGCTGACCAGCTGGCTGTCGTGGCGGTGGATCTTCTTCGTGAACCTGCCGATCGGCGTGCTCGCGCTGGCTCGTCACGCTGCGCGAGGTGGCCGAGTCCAAGGCCCCGGTCGCGAGCCGCCCGGATTGGGCGGGCTTCGTGACGTTCACGCTCGGGCTCACCGCGCTCGTGTACGGGCTGATCCGGAGTCATCCGGACGGCTGGGGCTCGACCACCGTGGTCGGCTCGCTGGCCGCCGCGGTCGTGTCTGCTCGACGATCGTTCCTCGTGGTCGAGCTGCGCTCCCGTGCGCCGATGCTCGACCTGAAGCTTCTGCGCGTCCCGACCTTCAACGGCGGGCTGATCGCGGCCTGGGCGATCTCCGCCTCGATCTTCTCGCTGTTGACGTACCTCGTGCTCTATCTCCAGAACGTGCTCGGGTCATCGGCGATCGACACAGGCATCCGTCTGCTGCCGCTCACCGGCGCAATCTTCCTCACCGCGGGGCTCGCCGGCAGGCTCACCGGGCACGTCCAGACGCGCTTTCTGATCGCTCCTGGATTCGCCCTGATCGGCGCCGGCCTCGTGCTGATGCGCGGGATCACCCCGACCGACGACTGGACGCATCTGCTGCCGGGGATGATCGTCGCGGGCATCGGCTGCGGCTTGGTCAACGTGCCGCTCGCCTCGACCGCCGTCGGGCGTGGTAGAGCCGGCGCGAGCGGGCATGGCGTCCGGGATCAACTCGACGTTCCGCCAGATCGGGATCGCGACCGGCGTGGCCGCGCTCGGGAGCATCCTCGCCACCGAGGTCGTCGAGCTCGATGATCTCGAAACTCTCGGGCGGCCCGCTCGCGAGCGGCTCGCATGCCCTCGCCTCGGCCGTCAGCAACGGCAGCATCATCCAGGCGATGCACGCGGTGCCACCGCATCTACGCGGCCTCGCCTTCGGCGCCGCGCGGAGTCAGCTTCGTCGACGGCCTGAACACGATCATCCTGCTCGGCGCGATCGTCGCGTTCGTCGCCGCGGTGCTGACGTTCGTCCTGATCCGCCAGCGCGACTTCGTCGAGGTCCATCACGCCGCAGGCGGACGGCCCCGCAGCGGGGCGGAAGCCCGAGCCGGCCAGGGCGACCGTGACCACCGGCTGAAACCCAGGCGCCTCGAACGCCGAGTACATCGAGTGCAGGACGGGCGGCCCGACCGCCAAGTCGTTCAATCTGAGACGGGCTTCCTAACATCAGTCGTATGCGCCTGTCCGTACTCGACCAGTCGCCGATCTCGGAAGGCTCGACCGGAGCCGACGCGCTCCGCAACACGATCGACCTCGCCCGGCTCGCCGACGAGCTCGGCTACCACCGCTACTGGGTCGCCGAGCATCACGGCGGCCCGATGCTCGCGAGCGCGAGCCCGGAGGCGCTGATCGGCCCGATCGCGACGGTCACCGAGGGGATCCGGGTCGGCAGCGGCGGCATCATGCTGCCGCACTACAGCCCGCTCAAGGTCGCCGAGACGTTCACGATCCTCGCCGGGCTGTTCCCGGACCGGATCGACCTCGGGCTCGGCCGGGCTCCGGGCACCGATCCGATGACGACGTACGCGCTCCAGCGCGACCGCCGTCAGGCCGCGCCCGACGACTTCCCCCAGCAGCTGGCCGAGCTCCTCGGGTACTTCGACGACAGCCTCCCCGAGGACCATCCGTTCGCGCGGCTCGCCGGAATGCTCCCGGGCCGGCCCGAGCTGCCGACGCCCTGGATGCTCGGATCGTCCCCGCAGAGCGCGATCTGGGCCGGGCAGCTCGCGCTGCCGTACGCGTTCGCGGACTTCATCAACTCCGAAGGCGCCGAGATCGCGAAGCTCTACCGCGAGCGGTTCGTGGCGACCGATCACTCGCCGGTCGAGCGGACCGCGGTCGCGGTCTGGGTCCTGTGCGCGCCGACCGACGAGGAGGCCCAGTTCCTGGCCTCGAGCAGCCGCATGAGCTTCACGCTCCTTCGGCGAAACCGGCTGATCCCGGTGCCGCCGCCGGACAAGGCGGTCGCGTTCCTCGAGCGCGAGGGCAAGAGTCCCTCGGGCGGGCGGCCCGGGCGCCGCAGCATCATCGGCTCACCGGCGAAGGTCCGGGCAGGCGTCGAGGAGGTCGCGGTCGAGTACGGAGCCGAGGAGGTCATAGTGGTCACGATCACCTACGACCACCAGGCGCGACGACGCAGCTACGAGCTGCTCGCCGAGGCCTTCGACCTCGAGCCGCGCGCGGTCACGACCCCAGCTTTCTCGTCGCCGCGTTGACGAAGCCTGCGGCGATCGAGTCGCCCACGTCGCCGAGCGGAAGGAACCGCGGCACGTTGAGGTTCGCCGCGAGATCGAGCCGGATCTGAGTCGGCGCGTCTCCGCTCAGCCGCCAGATCACGTCGAACTTCTCGCCGTCGGCCCCATGGTGCGGAATCCGGCTCAGCGTCACCGTGCCGGCGGGGTCGGTCTGCACGTCCATCGTGAGGTCGAAGTCGCGGGTGATCGGGCCGCGCTCGACGTGCAGCTTTGTCTGCACCTTCGTCGCCTGACCGCCTTGACCGCGCTCGAGCACCTCGACGGACTTGACGACCTCTGGGTGCCAGCTCGGATAGTCGTCGACCGCCTCGAGCAGCGCCATCGACCGCTCCTGGGAGGCCGGAGTCGTCCCTTCAGCTTGTCCGGTGAGCTCCTTCATCGAGCCCGGATCCTACGCCGTCGCCGAGCGGCGGCGGCGCGTCACCGATACGGAATCGCTTGCGCCGCGAAGCCGTGACCGCGACCGAGCGTCTCCCGAGGCGACCGCGCGATCCTCGAATGCACGCGGATCGCGGTCCCCGCCGCGCCCGTGCGGATCTCGACCAGATCGCAAAGCTCGTTGACCATCCACAGGCCCAGCCCGCCCATGCCCGGGGGTCGGCGACGCCGGCCGGCGAGCGGATCGGCGATGTAGCCGGCGTCCTCGATCTGGAAGATCACCTCCGCCGGGGTCCGCCAGCACCGGAGGACGCCGTGGCTGTGCGCGTGCTTCACCGTGTTCGTGGCCAACTCGTTGACCGCGATCACGAGCTCCCCGCGGCGCTCGTCGTCCATCCCGGCCTCGGCGGCGCGCTCGGCCACCCATGTCCGCAGGCGCCGGAGATCCCCGATCTCGAACGTGCGCGCGTGTTCATCCGGTGGCGGGTCAGACAGCGGGCGATCGCATTCGGGCGGGACGCTCGGCCCGTGGTATGTCGAACTTGGGTTCAGCCGTCCCCCGTGCACCACGCCCGGATGCGTCCGGTGCGCATCCTCGAGCACGTGGTCGTCCAAGCTTGTCGCGTCGTACGGACACAGCACTCGAATGCCGGCATCGGGCCAAGCGAGGTTGATCAGCGCCTCGTGGCGCGTCGCCTCCCGAACCTCATCGGGCGAGCGACCGGGCCAGATCGGCTCCCCGACGTAGTGCAGCGCGCGGGTTCCGTGGCGCTCGATCATCAGCTGCACGGCTGGGATGATCCGCCCCGGGTTGCGGCCGAGCTCGAACATGTCGAGCATCTCGATGCGCGCGGCGCGGCGCCCGAGGCGCTTTCGCAGCAGCTCGATCTTCGGCGCGGGCACGGCGATCGCCACCGGTTCGTCCCGCTCGAGCGCGGGCTCGATGAACTCCGAGATCCCGTCGAGATACTCGTCCGAGTCCCGGTAGAACAGTGCTTGATGCGCGTCCGTGGGCGCCGTGGTGTGTGCGGAAGAGGTCAACGTCTACGGTTGCTCCCGGGTCCCTGGGACGTTGCGGCCTGGCTCGGCCCGCTTTTCTGATGTTTCCCCGCGCGGCCCGGTTGTACACCGCTTTCCGCGGGAATTCGTCAGACCTCGCCCGTGCGGCCGCGCCGCGTCGTCATCCAGGCCATCGGCGGGTCGGCCACCTACCGCCTGCGGACCGGAACGACACGGGAACGCGAGCACTCAGGTCCAGGTCGGATCCCGGGTGGGCGCCCGCTCTCAGATGACCTCTCAGCGGCGATCGCTCCACTCGGTGGCGAGGATCCGCTCGCCGCTGTCCTGCGCGACCGCGAGGTGCAGCGCCGGCGGCACGATGATGTCCGGGTCGAGCAGCTCGAGCCCGTCCGGGCGCGGCTCCGGCACCATTCCCGGTATCGGTGGCGCCGCCCGGCGCCAGCAGGTTGATGACGACGCCGCTCCCCTCGAGCTCGGCGGCCCACACGCGGGTCATCGCCTCGAGCGCGGCCTTCGACGGCCCGTAGGGCGAGAAGCCACGGCGCGTCATCGTCTGCTCGTTGACCGTCACGTTGATGATGCTTCCGCGCCCGGCGGCGAGCATGTGCGGCACGACCGCGCGGCGACATCAGGAACACGCCGATGATGTTGGTCTCGATCACGAGCCGCCACGACTCGGGGTCGGCCTCCCAGAACGGCTGCGGATCGGTCATGAACTGTTCGTTGACGAATCGCATCCCTCGCGCCGCGTTGTTGACGAGCACGTCGATCCGGCCTCGCACCGCGAGCGCCCGCTCGACGAGCCGGTCGACGTCCGCCGCGACCGTCACGTCCGCCTGCACCGCATGGATGCTTCCCGGCAGCGTCGCCGGCCGAGCGCGACGACGGCGTCGGCCTCCGCCGGATTCCGGGCGACGCTGATCACGACGTCCGCCCCGGCCTTCGCGTACCCGAGCGCGATCGACCGGCCGAGACCCCGGCCGCCGCCGGTAACGATCGCGACCCGCTCGCGGAGATCGATGGGCACCAGTTACAGAGTACGCAACGACCGGTCGAGCACGAGCACTCCGGCAGCTCGGCCGCGACGCGTTCGGAAGGCCACTTGCTGGAGTCACACCGGGGCGGCGGCCAGCGCGACCACGCCGGAAAGCGCCGGCTCGAGCAGCGACCACGTCTCGCCGGCGTCGTCGGTGACCAGCATCGACCCGCCGCGAAGCCCGACGAGCAGCCGTCCCGGTTGCCCGGGCAGTGCTGCGAGCGCGTACGGCATTCGCCGCAACGCTCGTTCGTCGCCCCACGTATCGATCCGCGACCAGCCGTCCCCGCGTGAGCGCAGCAGCCGCGCCTGACCGTCTCCGTGGCCGTGGGCGGCGACGGGGAGCGGCTGACCGACGCGTACCAGAGATCCGGGTCGGCCGGGTCGACCGCGGTCGCCCACGCGTAGTGCCGGTCGAGACCCGCCGTCGAGCCGGCGCCAGCTCTCACCCCGATCCGGCGAGACCGCGATCCCCTGGCCCGCGACCTCGTACACGCGCTCGGGCGCGAGCGGGTGCGTGACGAGCTGGTGGGCGTCGCTGTGCGCCTCCGGGTTGTGGTCGATCCAGGTTCGGCCGCCGTCAGCCGACCGCATCACGCCACCGAGCTCGATGCCCACGAACAGCGAGTCCGGATCGGTCGGATGCAGCGCGATCGTCCGCACGTGGTGGGTCCACGGGCGCGGGGGGAACGACCAGCGTGGCTCGCTCGGCAGCCGCCGCAGCTCGGGCAGCAGCTGCCAGGTCTTTCCCCCGTCCTCGGAGCGGTAGAGGTTGCTCGGCTCGGTCCCGGCGTACACGACCGGATACGCCTCGCGTCCGATGCGACGGCGACACGCTAACCGCCATCACCCGCCGGTCGGCGATGCCGTGCCACGACTCGCGCCAGGTCTCGCCGCCGTCGTCGGTCGCATACAGGCCGTCGTCGAACGTGCCCGACGTACACCCGGTTCGGGTCGTGCGGGTCGACCGCGACGCACCGCGGCGCGGCGACGGTGAGCACGGTCTCGCGCGTCGTGCGCGCGCGGACCGGTCAGCGTGAGCCGGACGACCTCGTCGCCGGTCACGACGAAGATGCGGGAGCGGTCAGGCATCGGCCGGCGCCGTTCGGCGAGCGTTCCGCGCGCGGTCGTACGCCATCCGGAACAGCTCGACCGCACGGTCTCGGCCTCCTCACGCGAGCCGATCGAGACCGTGATCCAGCCCGAGTCGGGCAGGACGTGGTGAGGCCGGGCGCGGCCGTCGGCGATCAGCTCGTCGCGAACTCGGCGCGGGAACGGAAGGTCGGCGATGCGGTCGCCGTGGAGGTGCCCGAGCTCGCGGCGGCCGACCCGGAACTCGATCCCGCCGAACCGGTGCGGCGCGGACTCGACGCCCGGCCACGACTGCGACGGCCTCCGCGATCTGATCGCCCGTGGAAGTCTGTATGTCATGTGTCATCAGCTCAGCCTAGGCACGGTGCGCGATGATCACCAGAGGTAATTGGTCCTAGGTCCGTTGGCGGAGCACGGTCCCGACTTCGACGTGGTGATCGCCGGCGGCGGTCACAACGCGCTGGTCGCCGCCGCGCTGCTCGGCGCGCGCCGGCCGCTCGGTGCTCGTGCTCGAGCGCCGCGCCGAGCTCGGCGGGGCCGCGGTCTCGGCGGCGCCGTTCCCGGACTTCGACGCGCGGCTGTCGCGCTACTCGTACCTGGTCAGCCTGTTCCCGGCGGCGCTCCTGCGCAGCGCTCGGGATCCCGCTCGAGCTGCGCCGGCGCCGGGTCGCCGCGTATCCGCCGTTCGAGCCAGGATCCGGCGTGGCGGGCTTTCAGGCGATGCTCGCGAACGTCGCCGAGCGCGTGTTCCCGACGCTGACCGAGCCGCTCCGCTCGCGCGAGCAGATGCGCCGTCTGATCGACGACGACGTCGCCTGGAACGCGCTGTTCGAGGCACCGCTGTCGGAACTGATCGAGCGGACGTTCGACTCGCGACCTCTGCGCGCGGGACGGTCCTGACCGACGCGCTGATCGGCACCTTCGCGCCGGCCGACGATCCGCAGCTGCGCCAGAACCGATGCTTCCTGTACCACGTCGTCGGCGGCAGCTGGGACGTGCCGGTCGGCGGCATGGGGGCGCTGTCGAGCGCGCTCGCCGGACTGCCGCGCGGCGCGCCGGCGCGCGAGCTCGTCACCGACGCCGAGGTCGTCTCGATCGCCACCGACGGCACGAGCGCCGAGGTGACCTGCGCCGACGGGCGGACCTACGGCGCGCGCCACGTACTGGCCGGCGTCGCGCCCGCACGTGCTGAGCGAGCTGCTCGGCGAGCCGGCGCCGGCCGATCGTCCCGAGGGCGCCCAGCTCAAGATCAACATGCTGCTCGAGCGCCTGCCGCGAGTGTCCGGGGTCAGCTCGGAGGACGCCTTCACCGGCACGTTCCACGTCAACGAGGGCTACGAGCAGCTCGCGGACGCCTACCGGCAGGCCGCCGCCGGCGAGATCCCCGACGCTGCCGCCGTGCGAGGTCTACTGCCACTCGCTGACCGACCCGAGCATCCTGTCGGACGAGCTGCGCGCCGCAGGGCGTGCAGACGCTCACGCTGTTCGGGCTGCACATGCCCGCGCGGCTGTTCGCGGACGCCGGCGCCAAGGAGCGCGCGGTCGCCGCCACGCTCCGCTCGCTGAACTCGCGTGCTGGCCGAGCCGATCGAGGACTGCCTGCTCGGCCTCGAGGCGCTCGACGCCCGCCCGAGATCGAGGCCGAGCTCGGGATGCCGGGCGGCCACATCTTCCACCGCGACCTCGCCTGGCCGTTCGCCGAGTCAGACGACGAGGTCGGCGCGTGGGGCGTCGAGACCGAGCACGCGAACGTGTGGCTGTGCGGCGCCGGCGCCCGCCGCGGCGGCGGCGTCAGCGGGATCCCGGGCCACAACGCGGCCCGCGCCGTGCTGGGCGCTCGCGCACGCCGGACGAGCCGGACCGCCGCCGATCCGCGCATCGACTCCGAGCCGTCAGAACACGATCACGGCCCGGCCGCGCAGCCCGCCGGCGTCCATCACGCGCTCGGCCTCGGCGGCCTGCTCGGGCGGGAACTCGCCGCGCCACGCGGAGCTTGAGCCGTCCGCTCGGAGGCGAGCGCGCGCAGCTCCTCGAGCCAGTCGGTGCGCTCGAGCACGCGTCGCGACGAACACCGGCTGCACGCGGATCCCGCGATCCTCGACCTCGTCGCCGTCCCAGCCGCGCACGACCACGATCTGGCCGCCGTCGCGGATCGCCGGGAACGCCGCGCGCCGGAGCAGCGCGGTGTCGTACACCGCGTCGGCGCCGTCCGGGCGCGGCCTCGCAGCACCGCGTCGGTGAAGCCCTCGCCGCGCGGCACGACCACGTCGGCGCCGAAGCTCCGGACGAGCTCCTCGTCCTCGGGCTTGGCGTCGGCGATCACGCGCAGGCCGCTGCTCCTTGGCCAGCGGGATCACGTACGAGGCGAGCAGCCCGGCGCCGCCGGTGACCGCCAGCGTCTCGCCCTCGCTCCAGCCCGAGCAGCTCGAGCCCGAGGCGGGCCGTGAGGCCGTTCATCGGCAGCGTCGCGGCCTCGATCGAGCGTCGCGCCGTCGGGGATCGGCACGACCGAGGCCGCCGGCACGACCAGCAGCTCCTGCTGCGCTCCGCCCTCGGGCCGGCGCGGGCTGACCGCGGCCATCACCTCGTTCGCCGACGCTGCAGCCGGTCGACGTCGGGTCCGACCGACTCGATTACGCCGGCGGCGTCCATGCCCGGCACCCACGGCGCCGGCAGATCGCTCGCGCCGCCGCGCTGCGCGCAGCCCGATGTCGGTCGGGTTGACGGCCGCGGCCTTGACGGCGATCCGGACCTCGCCGGCGCCGGGCTCGCGCGCCGGACGGTCGGCGACCTCGAGGACGTCGAGGTCCCCGGGCTTGGTGATGACGACGGCGCGCAAGGATCATACCTCCTGTGTCGTGAGTTGATCAATAGCGAGGCGTGGGTCTCGCCGCCCGGGTTGACGATCCAGCGGCGGGCCCCGTTGCGCAGCACGCGCATTGTCGCCGGCCTGCGCCGGCGAGCGGTACTCGATCTCGACGTCGATCGACTCGCGGCTCTGGCTCCTGGAGCAGCTCCTCCTCGAGCGGCTGCAGGTACGCGGCGTTGTTGACGTGACCGGCGAGGTCGAGCTCGGTGTTGCGAAACCGCCACGGGAAGCTGTCCTTCGACCCCGTCGGGGGCCGGGTGTCGCAGGCGCGCGTTCACCGTCCGTCCCGCGGTCGACTCGCCCCACATCGCGATCTCCTCCTCGGTCGAGCTTGCGTCGGCCGCCCGCTCAGCGGGTCGAGATGCACCCACAGCGAGACGACCTCGACCGCGCCGGCGGCCTCGCCGTCGCGGTGCATCGAGGTGCGGCGCTCGGCCCACATCCGCCCGAGCCCGCTGCAGAACGTGGCCAGCGTGAACTGCTCGCCGAAGCGCGGGAACCGGCTCGACGCGCATGCGGGTCCGCCGCACCACCCACGCCGCGCGCCGCGACAGCCCCGCCTCGTCGGCGTCGGCGTACGCGACGTCCTGGGCCCAGCGCGCGAGCGCGTCGAGCCGGATCCGGCCGCGTGGGCGCGCAGTCGGCCAGCGTCGGGCGCGCCGGCTCGGTGAACACGCGCCCGCGTCCGGGCGGCGCGACGATCTCGCTCAACTTGACCGCGTGCACGGCCATCAGCCTACGCAGGTGCCGGCCTACGCGAACAGCCGGGGGTCGGCGGTGGCGATCCCGTGCACGCCGAGCTGCCGGCAGCCGGGCGATCGCGGCGCGCTCGTTCACCGTCCACGCGTACAGCCGGCCGCCGCGGTCGTTCACGTCGCTCGAGCAGCCCGTCGTCGACCAGCCGGTGCTGGGCCATCAGCGCGTCCCAGCGCCCGGTCGTGCAGCCCCGCGAGTGCGACGCGCGCCAGTCGCGCCAGTCGCGCCACCGCCGGCTGAGCCGCGCGCAGCCGCCCGCCGACCGAGATGCCGACGCGGGCGCGCGGCTCGAGCGCCCGGACCCGGTCGAGCACGCCGGGAACCTGCGAGGAGATCAGCGTCCGGTCGAGCAGCGCTCGCCTCGCGCAGGCGCTCGAGCAGCGCCGCCTCGCAGCCGACGTGCTTGACGTCGACGTTCAGCTCGACGTCGCCGAAGCGCCGGCCGGACAGGTGCGCGAGCGCGTCGCTGCAGGCGCACGTTGCCGCCGCGGCGCGCGTGCAGGATCGTGTGGGCGAGCACGAGCTCGCCGTCCCACGCGCGGACGTCGAACTCGACCATGTCGACGCCGACCTCGCGCGCGGCGTCGAACGAGGCGAGCGTGTTGGCCGCGCGCCAGCGCGCTGGCGCCACCGTGGCCGATCCGCTTGCACACCGGCATCCGAGTCAGCGTACCTGGGCGAGCCACTCGCGGACCGCGGTTCGCACCGCGCCGAGGTCGCGTGCGCAGGCTGTGGTTGCCGGCGACCGTGACCACGGTTCGGTTGCGGCCCGGGCGCCGGCATGCCGAACGGATCGCTCGCGCCCTGGACGACGAGCACGGGCACGCTGACACGGCATCGAGCTCGTCCTGACGGCTCGGCGCATCCGGCCGGCCCGGCGGGTGCAGCGGGAAGGCCAGGCACAGCACGGCCGCCGGCGTCGGTCTCCGCGGCCGTGCGGCAGGCGACGCGCGCGCCCGAAGAGCGACCGCCGGACACGATCGGGAGCCGTTTCAGCGGCCTCGGCCCGCAGATGCGCGAGCACCGCGATCCAGGCGGCGTCGAGCTGGCGCGCGGGCGCCGGCGAGCGCCGGCCGGCGACCCGGTAGGGCTGCTCGACGAGCGCGACGCTGAACCTCTCGGCCTGCGCCACCTCGGCGGCCGCCACCAGGTCGCGCGAGCCGACGCCACCGCCGGCGCCGTGGCCGAGCACGACCGCGCCGACGGCGCCGCGGACCTTGGTCACGTGCGCCCGGGCCGGGCCGTGAGGGGTGTCGATCTCGATCACACTCATGGTTCAGGCAGGATTCTCCCGAACCCGCATAAGTGCACACTCGACCCCGGCCGCTCGGCGACTGCCGCGAAGTACGCGCTATACCGCACTTTCGCCACACTCGAGCCGCGAGGCGTGCCGAGTGTGCAGTTATTCGCGCAAGACCGCGGACATAATCGAGGACACGATCGACCACAGCCACGCAGAGCGAACTGCATGAGACCGCCAAGGCGCTCGTCGCCCCCGGCAAGGGCATCCTCGCCGCCGACGAGAGCGACACGACGATCCAGAAGCGCTTCGACAAGATCCACCTCGAATCGACCGAAGAGCTCCGCCGCGCGTACCGCGAGATCCTGTTCACGACCCCCGGCGCCGAGGAGTTCATCAGCGGCGTGATCCTGTTCGACGAGACGATCCGCCAGTCCGCCTCGGATGGCACGCCGTTCGCCGAGCTGCTCGCGTCCAAGGGGATCATCCCCGGGATCAAGGTGGACCACGGCCAGCACCAGCTCGCGCTGGCCGAGCGCGAGACGGTCACCGAGGGCCTCGACGGCCTGCGCGACCGCCTACACGAGTACCGCCGACTCGGCGCACGCTTCGCCAAGTGGCGCGCGACCTACTCGATCACCGACGAGCTCCCGAGCGACTACTGCATCTGGGTCAACGCGCACGCGCTCGCGCGCTACGCGGCGCTCTGCCAGGAGGCCGGCATCGTGCCGATCGTCGAGCCCGAGGTGCTCCAGGACGGCACCCACTCGATCGAGCGGAGCTACCACGTCACCTCCCGCGTGCTCGACGCCGTCTTCACCGAGCTGTTCGACCAGCGTGTCGACGTGTTCGGGATGCTGCTGAAGCCGAACATGGTGCTGTCCGGCTACGACGCGCCCGACCGCGCCGGCGTCGACGAGGTCGCCGACCGGACGCTCGAGTGCTTCTACAAGCACGTGCCGGCCGGCGTCCCCGGCATCGTGTTCCTGTCAGGCGGCCAGTCCGACGAGGACGCCACCGCCCACCTGAACGCGATGAACGCCGAGCGGCCCGCACCCGTGGGAGCTCTCGTTCTCCTACGGCCGCGCACTTCAGGCGCCGGCGCTGAAAGCCTGGAACGGAAGTCAGGGAAATGCGGCGGCTGCGCAGCGAGCCTACTTCCACCGCGCGAAGATGAACGCGGCCGCGCGCAGCGGGTCGTACAGCTCGGCGATGGAGGAGGCTTGAATCGATGGCGAACCTGACCGGCAGCTCGACCGCGGAGATCGACGCGCCGCTCGACCGCGTGTGGGCGCTGGTCGAGGACGTCGTGAGCGCGCCCGACTGGCAGGGCGGGCTCAAGTCGATGCACGCGCTCGAGCGCGACGGCGAGGGTCGCGCGATCCGCTGCGAGGCCGAGACCGACGCGAAGGTGCGGACCGTGAAGTCGATCGTGCGCTTCACCTACGACGGCCCGGGCGCGCCTGATCCTGGACCCAGGAGAAGGGCGACCTGAAATCGGTCGACGGCAGCTGGGAGCTCGAGGACCTCGGCGGCGAGCGGACCCGCGCGACGTACTCGATCGACGTCGACCTCGGCCGCACGCTCGGGATGCTCGTGCGCGGCCCGATCGTCGACGTGCTCCGCCACATGCTCGTGGGCGCCCGCGCCGGCGAGCTCAAGAAGCAGATCGAGTCAGGCCTGAGACGGCGGCGGCGAGCTTCTCGAGCATCTGCGCCGTAGATCCGCCGAGGCCCATCGGCGCGAACGTCCGCTCGAACACGCCGCCGATCCCGCCGGCGCCCTGCCAGGACGCCTCGAGCGTCACCTGCGACCCGGCCGCGTCGGGCGCGACGCGTCCAGCGCGAGACGAACGAGGAGAGCTGATCGCGCTCGGACAGGCCGCCGGCGTCCTCCTCGACGCTCAGGCGGTAGTCGCGCTCGCGACCGCCGGCGGCGAAGTGGTAGCCGATCACCGTGCCCTGCCCGCGGCCGCCCGACTCGACGCGGTAGTCGGCTGTAGTTGTCGGTCAGGATGCGTCGGCCGCGACTCGCGATAGTCGCGCAGGAAGGCCGAGCACCCGTTCCGGCGGGGCGTCGAGCGCTTTGGTGGCGCGCGCGGTGACGGTGGCCATGTGCCGGAGATTGTCGCATCCGCCGCACGACGGGCATGATTCGGCCGATGCTCGCCGTGTACGCCTCCAGCGTCGACCGCGACGATCCGCTCAGCGGCCTGCGCATCGACGACCGCCCCGAGCCCGACGTCGCGCGACGGCTGGACGACGGTGACGGTCAAGGCCGCCTCGCTCAACCACCACGACCTCTGGTCGCTTCGCGGCGTCGGCCTCCCCGAGGACCGGCTGCCGATGATCCTGGGCTGCGACGCCGCCGGACTCGACGAGGACGGCAACGAGGTGATCGTCCACTCGGTGATCAACGATCCCTCCTGGCACGGCGACGAGACGCTCGACCCGCGCCGCTCGCTGCTGTCCGAGCGCTATCAGGGCACGTTCGCCGAGACAGGTCGCGGTCCCGCGCTGGAACCTCGTGCCCAAGCCCCCGGAGCTGTCGTTCGAGCAGGCGGCGTGCCTGCCGACGGCCTGGCTGACCGCCTACCGGATGCTGTTCACGCGCGGCCGCGATGCCGCCCGGCTCGACCGTCCTCGTCCAGGGCGCGACCGGCGGCGTCGCCACCGCGCTGACCGTGCTCGGCAGCGCCGCCGGCATCCGGATCTGGGTGACCGGCCGCTCCGAGGAGAAGCGCGCCCGGGCGCTCGAGCTGGGCGCCGATCAGGCGTTCGAGCCCGGCGCGCGCCTGCCCGAGCGCGTCGATGCGGTGATGGAGACGACCGGTCAGGCGACCTGGGCCCACTCGGTCCGCGCGCTCAAGCCGGGCGGGACGATCGTGATCTCCGGCGCCACCACCGGCGACGCCCCGCCCGCCGAGCTGACCCGGATCTTCTTCCTGCAGCTGTCCGTGATCGGCTCGACGATGGGAACGCGCGAGGAGCTCGAGCGGCTGATCCGGCTGTGCGTCGACAAGGGCGTGCGCCCCGCGATCAGTGCCACGCTGCCGCTGACCGAGGCCCGGCAGGGCTTCGAGACGATGCTCCGCGGCGACACGTCGGGCAAGATCGTGTTCACGCCAATTCATAAGCGCTGCGTATAGACTCCCAGCTGCGAATCCGTCTTGGACAACTAGGTTCGGGCGCGTCATTATTCATGTCACCCTCCTCCCTCGAGCGCGCCCCAGCAACACCGGCCTTTCTCTCCCCGCCGGATTCGGGGCGCGATCTCACTTAACGGGTCGGTGCGGGGCGGCCGCCGACGCCGCGGATCACGATCGCGGCGGACGCGCAGGTGACGAGCGCGAGCGGCAGGTCATCCGGCGTCGACGCCGCGCAGATCCGGATGCTCGAGGTCGATCTCGATCGTCGGCTGCTCGAGCTCGGCGGCCGGCGCCGAGGCTGCGGTAGCCGTTGCGGCACAGCTCGGTCCACAGATCCCCGACCGACGCGAGCAGGCCCGGCGCGGAGCTGGCGCTCGCGCCGCGACCCCGTCTCGAGCTCGCGCGCCTCCTCGAACGGGTCGATCCGCACCTGCGAGTCGCTGCCGATCGCGAGCGGCACTCCCGCCTCGCGCGTAGGCCATCGCCGGCAGGTAGCCGTCGCCGAGGTTGCCCTCGGTGGTCGGGCACGAGACGACCGTCGTCCCGGTCCGCGGCGAGCGACGTCGACGTCGGACAGCGGAGACGTGGATCCCGTGGATCACGCTCGCCGCGCGGACCGAGGAAGCCGGTGCGCTCGAGCAGCTCGATCGGCGAGCAGCCGTGCTCGGCCCGGCACTCGTCGAGCTCGCGCCGCTGCTCGTGCGCGTGGACGTGGCGCACGATCTCGTGGCGCTCGGAGTACTCGGCGATCGCCTCGAGCCACGCCGCCGGGACCGCGCGCACGCTGTGGGCGGCGATCCCGACGTCGACCCCGGCACTCGTGGCCGCCCACGTCGCGCAGCGCGTCGACCCGGCCGAGGAACGTCTCGACGTCGGGGTCGCAGAAGCGGCGCTGACCGGGCGCCGGCGGCAGATCCTCCCCGTCCCAGCCGCCGCGGTGGTACGCGGCCGGGAGCAGCACGATCGGCAGCCCGGCATCGACCGCCGCCTCGGCGACGGCGAGAGGCCATCGCGTTCGGCTCGTCGTACGGCGTGCCGTCCGGCTGGTGGTGGACGTAGTGAAACTCGCCGACGACGCAGTAGCCGGCGCCGGCCATCTCGCGGTACGTCTCGAGCGCGAGCCGGCGCATCCTGGCTCGGGATCGAGCGTCGTCGGCGAGCGCGGAACATCTCGGTCCGCCACGTCCAGAAGTCGTCGTCGCCGCCGGGCCCGGGACGCTCGGCGCGACCGCGCAGCGCCGCGCTGGAACGCGTGGGAATGGGCGTTGGGCATCGCCGGGATCGAGCGCGCCCGCGCGGCATCATCGCCTCGCATCGCGTCAACGCCAGCGCGCGCTCCACGACCTGCGCCGCGATCGCGGCGTCCGCCAGGTCGACCGCTTCCGCCGGCGAGTGGCTGACGCCGGTCTCGTTGCGGACGAACAGCATCGCGGCCGGCACGCGCTCGGCCAGCACGCCGGCGTCGTGGCCGGCGAAGCACACGACCTCGGGCGCGGCGTGGCCGACGACCTCCTCGCTCGCGTGCGCCAGGCGGCCCGGCAGCGTCGGGCGAGAACTCGCGCGCGTCGCTGCGCGAGGCGACGGAGAGCTCGATCTCGACCCCGGATCGCGCCGTACAGCCCGTCGGCCAGCTCGTCGAGCGCGGTCCGCCACGCGTCGATCGGCGCGAAACCCGGGCGCGCGCGCGTCGATCCACAGCCGCACCTCGGCGGCGATCGTCGTCGGTGCGTTCGGCTTGGCGAGGATCCGCGCCGTACGTGACGGTCAGCGATCGAGCGGATCCGCGTCGGCCAGATCCTCGGCGCCGACGATCAGCCGGGCGGCCGCGGCAGTGCATCGCGCCGCTCGGACCGAGGCGTGGTGCCGGCGTGATCGGCCCGACCGCGCAGCAGTCGACCTCGAGGCGGGTGCGCGCGGCCAGCGCGCTGACGATCCCGACCGGCTCGCCGGCGCCGGGCGAGCTCGGTCGTCTGGTCGATGTGGATCTCGACGAAGCCCGCCAGCTTCTCGAGCCATGCCGGCGCGTCGCCCGATCCCGTCGGGATCGACCCCGGCGGCGCGCATCGCGTCGCCAAGAGCGACGCCGGCGTCGTCGCGCCGGACAGCACGGCGGGTAGGTCGAGCCGCCCGCTCAGCGCCTTGCTCCCGAACGTCGGCGTGTTGAACCGCGCGCCCTCCTCGTCGGCGAACGACAGCACCGCGACCGGCTGCGCCGCGCTCGCCGCGATCTCGAACGCGCACGCCACGCCGAGCGGCCCGTCGAAGCGACCGCCGCCGCTGACGCTGTCCAGGTGCGAGCCGATTCCCCACCACGGCGGATCCTGGTCCGGGCAGGCCCACAGATTGCCGGCGGGATCGCGCTCGACGCGCAGGCCGACGTCCGGCGGCCTGCCGCTCGAACCAGGCGCGCGTCGCCGCGTCCTCCTCGGTCCAGGCCAGCCGGTAGCACGCCGTCGGGACCGACGCCGATGTCCTCGAGCTCGCGCAGACGAGCGGCCAGGCCCTCAGATGTGATCATGCGCGTACGGTAATTGAGCGAAGATGGCGGCGTGGCGATCGAGGCTCGGAGCAGCCCCGCGTTCCTGTTCGATCTCGACGGGACGCTGATCGACAGCGTCTACCAGCACGTGATCGCCTGGCGAGAGGCGCTCGCAGGAGGTCGGAATCAACCTGTCGGTGTGGAAGATCCACCGGCGCATCGGGATGAGCGGCGGGCTGTTCGTGACCGCGCTCGTGCGCGAGCTCGAGACCCCGCTCGACCGCGGACACGCTGACCGCGCTGCCCAGGCTGCACGAGGACGCGTTCCTGCGCCACTACGACAGCGTCCGGCCGCTGCCCGGCGCGAGCGACCTGCTCGCGACGCTCACCGACCTCGCCGTCCCGTGGGCGATCGCGACGAGCGGCGTCGGAGCGGTACGCGCGCCGCGGCGTCGAGCTGCTCGGGCCTGCCGCCCGACACGCCGCTCGTGACCCGCGACCAGGTTCGCTACGCCAAGCCCGACCCGGACCTGTTCCTGACCGCCGCCGAGCTGATCGGCGTCGACATCCGCGACAGCATCGTGGTCGGCGACAGCGTCTGGGACCTGCTCGCGGCGCGGCGCGCCCGGGCGCTCGGGGTCGGCGCTCCTGTCCGGCGGCTACGGTCGCGAGGAGCTCATCTACTCAGGGGCCTACCGGGTGTACGAAGACCCGAGAGACCTGCTCGTCCACCTCGACGAGGTCGGGGTGCGGCGGCCGTTGTAGCGCGGTCGCGTTCGCGGTCGCGGTCGCGGTGCAGACCGACCGCGGCGACGACAAATGCCACCCCGAGTACCTGCTCGGGCTCGGGATCTGCGCCAGCACGACGATCCCGATCACCGTCGCGGTCGCCGGCAGCAGCGACACCATCAGCGAGTAGGTGGCGCGGCTCAGCCGCGCCATCGCGAGCTGGTCGCACACGTACGGGATCACCGACGACGTGATGCCGACGCCGATCCCCGCGCCGATCGCGACCGGGTCGAGCAGGTGCGGGGCGACCGCCCAGCCGCCGATCGCGGTGCTCACCGGCGCGGCGACCAGCATCGCGGCGCCGAGGCCGTCGATGCCGGCACCTCGCCCGTTGCGGGCGATCCGATGTGCGAGCACGATGTACAGCGCGAACAGCCCCGCGTTGCCGAACGCCAAGCCGATGCCCAGCGGCTCCCCGGCGAGCTGGACGGCGACCAGCACGTAGACGCCGCCACGGCGAGCGCGAGCGCGAGAGCGTTGCGCGGCGAGCGGACGCCGACCGCCGCGAGCACGATCACCGGCGAGGAACTCGATCGCGGACACGGTGCCGAGCGGCAGTCGCGCGATCGCCTCGTAGAAGCAGCTGTTCATCGCCGCGAGCACGACGCCGAGCGCGACCACGAGCCGGACGGTCGAGCGGTCGGCCGACCGCAGCGTGCCGCCACGGCCGGCGCCAGAGCGGCGAACACGATCGCGGCGCTGACGATCCGCAGCCAGGCGACGCCGAGCGGCGCCACGCGCGCGAACAGGAGCACGGCGAACGCCGGTCCGAGGTAGTGGAACACGGCGCTCCCGACGAAGTAGGCCTGCGGCGGGACGGTCTTCGGGCGGAGCGCGACATGCAACGGATTGTCGCCCCGCACACTCGGCGCTGAACATGGCTAATCGAAGGTGTTATGGTTGATTCACCTGATGAAGAACGGCGCGACACGCGATCGTACCAACTGATTTTCCGAGTCTGGACGCGATTGACCAGAAGATCATCGGCGAGCTTTCGACCGACGGCCGGATCTCGTTCGCCGAGCTCGGGCGGCGCACGAACCTGTCCTCGCCGGCGGTGACCGAGCGCGTCAAGCGCCTCGAGCAGGCCGGCGTGATCACCGGCTACCGCGCCGAGGTCGACCCGCGCGCGCTCGGCTACCAGCTAACCGCGATCGTCCGGGTCAAGCCCGCGGTCCGCCAGCTCACCAAGATCGCCGAGCTCGCGAGCCGAGATCCCCCAGATCGAGGAGTGCCTGCGGATCACCGGCGAGGACTGCTTCTACATGAAGCTGCACCTCGCCTCGATCGAGGAGCTGCCCGACCGTGCTCGACCAGTTCCTGCTCTACGGCGAGACGACGACGTCGATCGTCAACGCCACGCCGGTTCCCCGGCGCGACCCGCCGCCACGTCGCGACCCGCTCCCGCGCGCCGGCTGCCCGACCGACGTGCATTCGCCGTGCCGGACGCTCGACGATCCTCGCGTAGCCGCCCTCGCGAGCGCAAGGTCGCTGCGACGGGGCGGTATCCGCGCCGGCGCGAGCGCGTCCTGAAGAAGCCGAAGCATCCGCGCATCCCCGCCGGGAGATCACGTGGCCATGTCCGTCCCGCATGCGGTGGCTCGCAGCTCTCCGGCTTCGACCGCGACGCCTAGCCGCTCGGGGATCGCCGGGGCGCCACGCGGCGAGGCATACCCGTGGCCGGAGCGCTGAGCCGTAACCCGTGCCGTCGCCGACGCGGTCACCCTCCTCGCGCTGGCCGCGATCATCATCGTCGGCGCGGCGCTCGCCCAGTCGCGAGACCGCCCCGCACGGCACCCGCACCCGGTGCGCCGGAAAGCGCGCTCAGCGCTCGACGAAGTACGCGCCGCTCCCCTGCCCGCTCGAGAACCAGCGGCTCGTAACGGTCTTCTTCCGCGTGTAGAACTCGACCGCGTCGGTGCCGTGAGCGTGGAGGTCGCCGAGGAACGAGTCCTTCCACCCGGAGAACGGGAAGAACGCGACCGGAGCGGCCACGCCGATGTTCACGCCGACCATGCCCGCTTGGACCTCGTGGCGGTAGCGCCGCACCGACGCGCCCGACTCGGTGAAGATCGAGGTCCCGTTGCCGAACCGGCTCGCGTTGACGACCCGGATCGCCTCGTCGAGCGAGGTGCGCGCTGGATCACGCACAGGACCGGGCCGAACACCTCCTCTTGCGCGATGTCCATCTCCGGCGTCACGCCGTCGAGGATCGTCGGCCCGACGTACGAGCCACTCGGATCTCCCGAAGCGTCCCGACCGTCCAGCACGAGCTTCGCCCCGTCGAACACGCCCCGCTCGATCCACTCCCGAATCCGGTCGCGCGCGGCGCACGAGATCACGGGCCCGACGTCGCTGCCCTCGTCCAGCCCGTCACCGACCTGCAGCGCGCGCGAGGCCTCGACCAAGGGCGGCATCAGCTGCTCGTGCGCGTCGCCGACGGTCACGACGACGGAGCCGGCCATGCACCGCTGCCCGGCTGCGCCGAACGCCGACCCGATGATCCCATCGACGGTCTTGTCGATCACCGCGTCCGGCATCACGACCATGTGGTTCTTGGCGCCACCGAGCGCCTGCACGCGCTTGCCCGCCTTGGCCGAGCGCTCGTAGACGATCCGCGCCACCGGCGCCGAGCCGACGAACGACACCGCGTCGATCCCCGGGTGATCGAGGATGGATTCGACGACACTCCCGGCCCCCATTGACGAGGTTCACGACCCCCGGCGGAAGCCCGAGCGCGTGGAGCTCCTCGAACGCGAGCTGCTGCGTCAGCGGCACCTGCTCGGACGGCTTCAAGACGAACGTGTTGCCGCACGCGATCGCGAACGGGAGGAACCAGAACGGGACCATCGCGGGGAAGTTGAACGGCACGATCGCCGCGCACACGCCGACGGGCTGGCGGATCGTCTCGGCGTCGATGTTGCGCGAGACGTCCTCGAGCACCCGGCCCTGCATCGTCGTCGGGATCGCGCACGCTGCCTCGACCATCTCGATCATCCGCGCCACCTCGGCCCGCGCGTCGCCGATCGTCTTGCCCATCTCGGTCGTCACCGAGCGGGCCAGATCCTCCTGCCGAGCGACCAGACGCTCGCGCAGCTCGAACATCTTGCGGGCGCGGCCGATCGCCGAGACCGCGCGCCACTCGGGCAGCGCCTCGCGCGCCGCGCGGACCGCCGCGTCGAGGTCGGCGGCGCCGGACAGCGGCACGCGCGCGAGCACCTCCCCGTTGGCGGGGTTCAACACGTCGAGCACGTCGGTCGCGGCCTGCGCCGGCGTCCACTCGCCGTCGATGTAGTTGTCAAGAAGGCGGGTTGCGGTTACTGCCATCGAGGATCCATTCGTGGTCGGGGTCGTTGACGACGGCCCACAGACGGCTGGGGCCGGCCATCACGTTCAGGTAATACGAGCTCATAGCCCGGGCGGGGCCGACACGGTGTGGTAGCCGCGCGGCACCAGCACGCAGTCGCGATCGCGGAACGTCAGGGCTTCATCCAGCGCGGTCTGGTAGTCGTACACGCGCATCAACCCGAACCCCCGCTCGGGCTTGACGCGGTGGTAATAGACCTCCTCCAGCAGGGACTGCCGCGGAGGGTCGTCGTGGTCATGCTTGTGCGGCGGATAGCTCGACCAGTGGCCACCCGGAGTCAGCACCTCGAGCACGAGCAGCGACCCGGCGCCTTCGTTCTCCATCAGGATCGGGCGGATAAAGCGCTCGTGGGCGCCGTGTCCGCGGGTCTCGACGTCGATCCCGACGCCGGGGAGGACGCGCGGCTCGGCACCTCTCAGGGCCGGCGCCCAGCACAGCGCGACCTCGGCGCCGTCTTCGCCGGCGCGCAGTCCGACGTGCGACTCCGGCGGCAGGTATGCCGCGTCGGGCAGGCCGGCCCACGGATCGTCTCGGCCGCCGATGTCGAACCACTCGCCGTGCTCGGAGGCGACATGGACGACGCCGGAGATCACGACTACGCACAGCTCGCGGAAGCCGCACGCGCGCTCGGCAGTCCCGCGGTCCTCGAGCGCGAGCACCTCGAAACCGACGTACTCGAACCCGACCGACTCGGGGTCGACCGACAGGATCGCGCCGTCGGGCCCGGGGGCCGAGGCGCCGGAGATCAGGAGCTCAGTCATGCGGTGAGCGTAGATACTGGCGCTGCCTCGTGTGTTCCCACTCGTATCCCGCGCGGGCCGCCCGTACCACGACCGCGCCACCGCGCACGCTCGCGCCCTCGGTCGCCCCGATCGCGTGACGCGCTGGCCCACCTCGCCCGCCGAGCTGATCGACACGCAACACGCGCTCGCGGCGGCCACGCCCGAGCCGTGGGACCCTCCCGCCCTGCGCCAGGGCGAGTTGGCGATCGGCGCGTGCGTCGTCGTGTTCGCAAGAGGTCAGACCGGCGCCGGCGCGCGTGGCGATCCGGCCTGGGCGGCGGCGTCGGTGCTCCGGGGCCCGGGCGTGCTGGCGCAGGCGACCGTCACCGGGGTGGCCGCCGGCCGCTATGTCCCCGGCCTGCTCGCGCTCCGCGAGGGACCCTGCCTGGAGGCAGCCGTGCGCGCGCTCGCCGTAAGTCCTGATTTGTTGCTCGTCGACGCCACCGGTGCGGACCATCCGCGGCACGCCGGTCTCGCATTGCAACTCGGCGCGGTAACCGGCCTGCCGACGATCGGCGTAACCCACCGCCCGCTGCTCGCCACCGGCGCGTGGCCGCCGGACGCGCGTGGCGCGCACTCACCACTGTCACTCGACGGTGCACAGGTGGGCGCTTGGGTACGGACGCGCGAGCGCGTGAGACCGGTCGCGGTTCACCCCGGCTGGCGAACGACGATCGACGTCGCGATCGAGGTCGTGCTGTCGTGTTCACTGCGTCACCGCACGCCCGAGCCGCTTCGTCACGCGCGCCGACTGGCGCGCACCGCACGCGCAGCACGCTAGCGTTATCGCCACATCAACCCTCGAGCGCGGTTGCGCGCACACATGCACGCGCGCTGCCAAGGTTGGGTAATAACCGCTGTGGCAAGTAAGGTGCGGGCGTCCACTACCCATGGGAGGTAGCTGTGCCCCAGGCAAGAAGCAGCGGTTCGAAGTCGGCGAGCACGTCGGGCCGCAGTCAAACCAAGCGCGCGAGCGCCGCCAAGTCGACGGGCGCGCGCGCCGCCAAGTCGACCGGCGCGAAGCGGACAACGCGCAAGACTGCGAGCGCCGGCAGCGCCGCGACCAAGACGCGCGCGACCAAGTCCGCATCATCGCGCTCGACCAGCGCGCGCTCCAGCGCCAGCTCGGCGAACGGCATCGCGAACGGCGCCACCGCCGCCGATCCACGGCTGGAGGCCGTCGCGCAGCGCGTCCGCAAGCTGAACGAGAAGATCATCGAGGAGAGCAAGGCCGCCGGCGAGGCGACGCTGTCGAGCTACGAGAAGGCACTCAAGGCGATCGCCAGCACGCTCGAGCGCGGGCCCGGCACGAGTGACGTCGAGTGGATCGCCTCGCTCGCGACCACCCAGGCGAAGTTCATCCGCGAGGTGACCGCTGCGTGGACGGCGGCCGCGCGCGGCGTGCTCAAGTAACTGACGCGACCGGTTTCGTTCGACGTGTCCCGTCGCACGACCCCGTCGCTCGGGTCCGCCGGCGACCACGATCCGAGCCGGACCGCGGTGAATGTCGAGAACCTTGCTACAACGCTGGGCGATCGTGCCGCAAGCCGTGATCTTCGACATGGACGGGGTCCTGATGGACTCCGAGCAGCTCTGGAACCAGGCCAAGGAGGAGCTCGTCCGCGAGTCCGGCGGACGGTGGCGCGACGACGCGCCCCGGGCGATGATGGGCATGAGCTCGCCCGAGTGGTCCCGGTACATCCGGGATGAGCTCGGCGTCGAGAGCGACGTGCAGGACATCAACCGCGGCGTGGTCCACCGGATGGAGGAGCTCTACCGCGAGCATCTCCCGCTCCTGCCGGGCGCCGTCGAGGTCGTCCATGCGCTTCATCGCCGCTGGCCGCTCGCGCTCGCGTCCTCGGCGAACCGCGAGATCATCGATTTCGCGCTCGAGGCCGCCGGCCTCGCCGGCGAGTTCGGAGCGACGGTCTCCTCCGAGGAGGTGGAGCGAGGCAAGCCCGCCCCCGACGTGTACCTCGAAGCCGCGCGCCGGCTGGGGGTGGAGGCCGATCGCTGCGTGGCGATCGAGGACTCGAGCAACGGGCTGCGTTCGGCCGCGGCCGCGGGCATGGCGGTGATCGCGGTGCCCAACGAGCATTATCCGCCCGACCAGGCGGCGCTCGCGCTCGCCGCGGCGGTCGTGCACTCGCTGCCGGAGATCACCCCCGAGCTCGTCGAGCGCCTGCGCTGAGCGGAGCCGTAGCGCCGCGGCGCCGCGACGCGCTCAGGTGACGTCGAGAACTTCGGCCTCGGGGATCGCGGCGATCAGCGCATCGGTGCCGGCCTCGAACACCGCGTGCGGCGTCCCGGCCGCGCACCACACCGTGGGAAAGCGCCGCAGCGATCCGTCGATCAGCGTGTCGAGCGGCCGGTCGTGGGCGAGCGGCGGGATCCCCCCGATCGCAAACCCGGTGGCGGCGCGCGCCTCGTCCGCGCTCGCCGAGCGGAGCCCCAACCGCTTCGCGCCGACGCGCCGGTCGCCGGCGCACAACACCATCACCGGCTGCTCGTCGCGCATGAACACGAGCGACTTGACGATCTGACCGACCTCACATCCGACCGCCACCGCGGCTTCGGCGGCGGTCCGCGCCGAGTCGGGCAGCACCTGGACCGAAACGTCGAGTCCGCGCTCGTGCAGCCGCTCCTGGACCCTCGCCGCGGTTGGGTGCATTCAGTCGGTGCGGAGTTCGCCCGGATCGAGGTCCGGCGGCATCGGCGTTTCCTGCGGGCTCGTGGGCGTCTCGTCGTCCCACGACGCGAACGCCTCACCGTCCCGTCCCTTGTGCTCCGACGGCGCCGCCGAGCGCGAGCAGCACCACGCGAGCGGGCCCGATAGTTGACGAGCTGGCGGCGGATCTGCGGCGCGACCCGGATCAGGTCCCCCTCGCCGAGCTCGGTCGGCTCGGACTCGGACTCGACCAGCAGCGTCAGCTGCCCTTCGAGCACGAGGTAGACCTCCTCCTGGCGCTCGTGACGGTGGATCCGGCCTCGCTGTCCGGGCTCGAGCACCATCTGGTTCATCCCGAACGAGGTCACCCCGAGCTGGCGGCGCAGCGGCAGGAAGCGGTCGCCGTAGTCACGGTCAAGTCGGGCTCTCGCGGTGCCGTCCTCCATGGTGGCGGACATCTTCGCAGGAGATCCCGATGCGACTGAGAAAGCGGCCGTGGTGGCGGCAAACCTCAGTCGCATCCGCCACCCTCACCCCTCGCGCATCGCTCGCGGCCAGATTCCCGATTTGCCGGGCGCGAGGATCCCGCCAGGGTCGAGCGCGTCCTTGAGCGTCTCGCAGAACCGCCGGTAGGCATGGTCGCCCCACGAGTACTGATCGGCCGCGAGGTCCATGAAGTCGAGATGCGCGCGGTACTCGCCGTATCCGAGCTTCGCCGCATCGCGCACCAGGCGGCGAGCGACGTCGTAGGCGGCTCGCGCCTGGGGCTCGTTCTTGGTGTCGAAGATGATCAGCGTGATGTGCGCGAAGCTGCGCGCGTTGATCGGCAGCATCGCCGCGATGTAGTCGAGCCCCGCCTCCTCGATCATGCCGCGCAACAGGTCGCGTAGAGCCATTGCGTCGCGGCCGGTCAGGGGCGCAATCGGCGAGAAGCCGATGTGCCCGCCCTCCTCGCCGCCGTACCAGGCGGTCATCGCGTTGATGTCGAGGCTCGGCACGCCGCCCTGGACGCGCTCGGCCGGGTTCTCGAGTCCGGGGATGTCCTCGGGCGCGACCTTCGTGCCCCACACGTCCGCTCCGATCCGGCCGAACGCCTCATGCACCTTGGCGAACTTGTAATCCACGACCGCCTCGTCGCCATACAGCGCGGCGCGCATCAGCCACCGCCCCACCTCGAGGCCCCGGGCCAGCCGTTCCAACGCCTCGTCGGGGATCGGCCCGTCTCCCGTCCACCACTTGTCGCGCTGAGTGAACACCGAGCCGTACGCGACCGTGTTCAGCACCTGCGGCACCATCCGGATCGTGTCGTCGAGCATCAGTGTCCGCAGCGTGTCCACGACCGGTCCGAGGTCGTCGTCGTTCCAGACCCGTACCCAGAACGGCATGTACACCTCGGGGTAGGGCATCAGCCACACGCCCATCTTGGTCACGATCCCGAAGTCGGATTGCATGAACAGCTGATCCGGGCTCGGCCCGAGCCCGCGCTTGTACAGATGCCACGAGCGGTTGCCCGGCATCGCGCCCATCCCGGTGCGCAGCACCTCGCCGTTCGCGAGCACGACCTCCATGCCGCACGGCAGGCCGAAGTCCACCCCGTAGGGCATGTACGTGATCCCGTGGTCGAGCGTGTTGCCGATCACGCTCCCCCAGCCCACGTCGGCGATCGACAGCATCAGGCGGTGCCCGCCGGCCTTGATCGCCTCGTACAGGTCGAACCACCTGACACCGGGCTCTATCTCGGCGTAGCCGAGCTCCTCGTCGATCTCGAGCACGCGGTTCATCCGGCGCAAGGACACGATCACCGAGCCGCGGACGCGCGGAGCGGGCCCACCGTAGCCGTTGTTCCGGCCCTGACCGAGCGGCCACAACGGCACGCGGCGGCGGCCGGCGATCCGGACGACCTCCTGGACCTCCTCGACCGTCTCGGGCATGACCACGGCCGACGCCACATACTCGTCCCAGGAAGCATGCTGGAACGGGTCGCGCCACTCGCGCAAGTCGTCTTCGTCGGTGACCACGCGTTCGGCGCCGAGAACACCAACGAACTCATCGAGCGCTGCGGACAGGTCGTGCTCGGATACCGCCGGCGGAACGATTGTGGCCACGGGAACCCCCTCAGACGAGAAGCCGGATTTTCCGGCGACCCTACTCGCCCGAACCCGTCCCGTCTATGAACCGGGCGTCGCTGGACCTGTCGATTCGCGCACGATCAGCTTGGTCTCGAGCTGTACGTGCAGCGCCTCGATCCGCTGGTTCTGGAGCTGGCGGACGAGCAGGCGGAGGCTCGACCGCGAAGCGCCGCGGCTGCCCCTCTACATCACCGAGAACGGCTGCGCCGCAGACGACTACGTGGACCCCGACGGACGGGTCAACGATTTCGAGCGAGTCGCCTATCTGGAGGGTCACCTCGACGCGGCGTGGCGCGCGATCGACGACGGCGTCAACCTCGCCGGGTACTTCGTGTGGTCGCTGCTCGACAACTTCGAGTGGGCGCGCGGCTACCAGCGCCGGTTCGGCGTGTACTTCGTCGAGTTCGGAACCCAGCGGCGGATCCCGAAGGCGAGCGCCGGCTTCTACTCCGTGGTCGCGAGGACGAACGCGCTGCCGTCGTCGTCGGTCAACGGCGCCTCACCGAGCTCCTCGTCGCGGAGCTCGAGCGAGGCGAGGAAGGCGTCGGCGACGGTCGGGTCGAACTGACTGCCCGCGCAGCGCAGGATCTCCTCGCGGGCGACGGCGGTCGGCATCCCCACGCGATACGGGCGATCCGCGGTCATCGCCTCGAACGCGTCGACGACCGCGAGGATACGCGCCTCGAGTGGGATCTCCGCGCCGCGGAGGCCCCGGGGGTAACCGCGCCCGTCGATCCGCTCGTGGTGTGCTCTCACCCAGGAGGCGATGTCGCTCATCCCGGCGTGCTCGAGGATCCGCGCACCGATCTCGGGGTGGCGCGCGATCTCCTCCCACTCGGCTTCGTCGAGCGTGTCCGGCTTGTGCAAGATCGCGTCGGCGATCCCGAGCTTGCCCAGGTCGTGGAGCACTCCGGCCGCGTGGACCCGCTCCACTTTGTCCGCGGGCAAGCCGAGCGCGATCGCCGTGCGCCGGGCGTACTCGCCGACCGTGCGGGAGTGCCGCGCGGTCCCGGTGTCGCGCAGGTCGAGCGTCTCGGCTAGCAGCATCACTGCAGCAAAGCGTAGTTCGGCCGATCGCCCCTCGAGCCGGTTCCCTCCCGCAACGGTGCGATGGGCCTGCTCGACGGCCAGCCCGCCTGATCGGCCACCGGATGCCACCCGCCAGGGCCGGGCGCCGACCGCGGCCGCCGTCCACCCGATGTCCCCATCAGCGCGCGAATCGCCGCGCCCGTGTGGATGGCGCGCCACCCCCTCGCCGGAAACCGAGGCTGTGGCGGACTATTCACTTCTGCTGTGCGTTTTCCGCCACCGCCCCCCTGTGGCCCCGAGAGTGGCGCATTATCCACATTGGCCGCGGGGTCGGACCGCGGCCGACGGGACCGCCGCACCGGCCCCCGGCCCCCGTCCCCGCGCCGCCCGGCGCCGGCGGCGCCGGCAGGCGCCGAAGGGTCGCGCTGCCCAGGTGTCAGCCGTCAGAAGGTGCGATCGCCGCCTGCGCCGCCGCGATCCGGGCGATCGGCACCCGGAACGGCGAGCACGACACGTAATCGAGCCCGGCGTTGTGGAAGAACGTGATCGAGTCGGGATCGCCGCCGTGCTCGCCGCAGATGCCGAGCTTGAGACCCGGGTGGGCCTCCCGGCCGACCCAGGCGGCGAGCCGGACCAGCCACCCCACGCCCGGCGCGTCGATCGTCTCGAACGGCGACCGGTCGATGATCTTGTCCTCGATGTAGGTCGGGATGAACTTCGACTCGACGTCGTCGCGGGAGAAGCCGAGCGCGGTCTGGGTCAGGTCGTTCGTGCCGAACGAGAAGAAGTCGGCGTGCCGGGCGATCAGGTTCGCGATGAAGCACGCCCGCGGCAGCTCGATCATCGTCCCGACCGTGTAGTCCTCGCGCTCGCGCATGCCGTGCTCGTTACCCACCGCCACGACCAGATCGCGGGCGATCTCGAGCTCGTGCTCGTACGCGACGAGCGGGATCATGATCTCGGGATGCGGCGGCTCGTCGACCGCCTTGGCGGCGCAGCATGATCGCGTGGACCTGCATCTCGTAGATCTCGGGGTAGAGGATCCCGAGCCGGACCCCGCGGGTGCCGAGCATCGGGTTGCCCTCGTGGATCTCCTCGACCCGCACCAGCAGCTTCTCGAGCTCGTCGAGGTCGTCGGTCACCTCGATCCGCGCGCGCTCGACCTGGGCGCGCAGCTCGGGGAGGTTCGGGAGGAACTCGTGCAGCGGCGGATCGAGCAGCCGGATCGTCACCGGAAGCCCCTTCATCGCCTCGAAGATCCCGATGAAGTCCTCCTGCTGGAGCGGCAGAAGCTCGCGCAACGCCGCCCGCCGGCCGTCGCGGTCGTCGGCCATGATCATCGCCCGCATCTTCGGCTGGCGGTCCTCGGCCATGAACATGTGCTCGGTCCGGCACAGCCCGATCCCCTCGGCGCCGAGCTCGCGCGCCCGCACGGAGTCCTGCGGGGTGTCGGCGTTGACCCGCACCCCGAGCCGCCGGAGCTCGTCGGCCCACTCGAGCACCGTGTCGAAGTTCTCGTCGATCTCGGGCTGGAGCAGCTTCGCGCCCGCGCTCGACGACCGTGCCCTCGGAACCGTCGATCCCGATCAGGTCGCCCGCCCTGAACACCTGGCCGTCGATCGTCAGCTCGCCCGCGTCGAGGTCGATCGCCACCGCCGCGCCGGTCACCGCCGGGACCCCCATCCCGCGGGCCACCAATGCCGCGTGCGACGCCTTCCCGCCCTCGGAGGTCAGGATCCCGCGCGCGGCATGGAAGCCGGCGACGTCGTCGGCCTCGGTGAACGGCCGGACGAGGATCACGTCCTTGCCGGCGTGGCCCTGCTCGACGGCGTCGGGGGCGTTGAACACGATCTCGCCGACGGCGGCGCCCGGCGAGGCCGCGACGCCGTGCGCGAGCACGTTGTAGCCGCCGCTTCGATCGAACGTCGGATGGAGCAGCGCGTCGAGCCCGCCGGCGTCGATCGTTCGGAGCGCCTCCTCGCGCGTCAGGAGCCCCTCCGAGACCGCGTCGACCGCGAACCGCACTGCGGCCTGCGCCGGACGCTTCGCGTTCCGGGTCTGGAGCATGTACAGCCGCCCCTCTTCGACCGTGAACTCGACGTCCTGCATGTCCTTGTACTCGGCCTCGAGCGTGCGCATGATCTCCATCAGCTGCTCGTGCGCCTCGGGCATGACCTCGGCCAGCTCGGAGATGTCGCGCGGCGTGCGGACCCCGGAGACCACGTCCTCGCCCTGCGCGTTCACGAGGAAGTCGCCACTCGGCTCAGGCGCTCCGGTCACCTCGTCCCGGCTGAACGCCACGCCGGTGGCCGAGCCCTCGCCCTTGTTGCCGAACACCATCTGCTGGACGTTGACCGCGGTTCCCCAGTCGTCGGGGATCCGATTGATCCGCCGGTAGGAGACCGCCCGCTCGCCCGTCCAGGAGTCGAACACGGCCCGGATCGCGCGCCGCAGCTGCTCCTGCGGATCCTGGGGGAAGTCGTAGAAGCCCTTGAACTGGTCGACCAGCCGCTTGAGCGCGTCCGCCGAGAGCGAAGCGTCGGTGTCGACCCCGGCGTCGCGCTTGGCCGACGCCAGCGCGTCCTCGAAGCGGGCGCCGGGCACTCCCTCGACGACGTTGCCGAACATCTGCACGAGCCGCCGGTACGAGTCCCAGGCGAACCGCTCGTTGTCGGTGATGCTCGCCAGCCCGGCGACCGACCGGTCGTTCAAGCCGACGTTCAGAATCGTGTCGAGCATCCCCGGCATCGAGTCGCGCGCGCCGCTCCGAACCGAGACCAGCAGCGGGTCCTCGTCGTCCCCGAACCGCTTGCCCGCCGCCTCCTCCAACCGGGCCAAGGCCGCAGCCACCTGTTCCTCGAGGCCCTCCGGCTCCGAGCCCGAGCGCATGTACGCGACGCAGGCCTCGGTCGTGATCGTGAACCCGGCCGGGACGCGATCGGCGCCGAGGACACGCGTCATCTCGGCGACGTTCGCCCCCTTGCCGCCGAGCAGCTCGCGCATTTCCTTCGAGCCCTCGGCGAAGTCGTACACCCACTTGTGCTCTGGCATCGCCGCACTGGCGACACTACAGCCCCGGTCATCAGCGTGGCAACAGGGTAACCGACCGGCCCTTGATAGCTTGAAAGACATGCCCTCGATCGGTGTCTCCACTCCCCGTCGCGACTCCGAGCCGAAGGTTCGGGGCGCCACCCGTTACGCCGCCGACATTCCTGTTAACGGACTGCTGCACGCGCGGCTCCTGCTCGCCCACGACACACATGCCCTGATCAAGTCGATCGATACGACCGCGGCCCGTGAGCTCCCGGGCGTCGTCGCGGTGCTGACCGCGGCGGACCTGCCGATCGTCGCCACCGGCCCCGGACGCTCGAAGACCCCGCTCGCCCGCGAGGAGATCGTGTACGCCGGGCAGCCGGTCGCGATCGCCGTGGCCGAGACCGAGGCGCTCGCCGCCGACGCGATCGAGCTGATCGACGTCGAGCTACGAGCCCATCGAGGCCGTGACCGACGTGGAGGCCGGCGCACGGCCCAATTCGCCCCGCACCCGGCTTCACACCGCCGACGCGGGCGACGAGGGCGACCTCGGCGACGCCCACGCCTCGGTCGCCGCCGGCGGGGTTGGCGACGAGGAGGAGCTGTCCGAGAACGTGCTCGGGACCGCCCGACTCGCGAACGGCGACGTCGACGCCGCGCTCGCCGCCAGCGAGGTCGTGGTCCGCGGCCGCTTCCACACGCCCTGGGTCTATCAGGGTTACATCGAGCCGCAGACCGCGACCGCCTGGTTCGACGTCGACGACGAGCTCGTGATCAGCACCTCGACCCAGGCCCCGTTCATGACCCGCGACGAGGTGGCGTCGCTGTTCGGGCTGCCCGTCGACCGGGTGCGCGTCCGCTGCGCTCCGCTTGGGGGTGGGTTCGGCGGCAAGATGATGATTCCGGAGCCGCTCGTGGTCGCGGCGGCGCTCGCCACCCACCGGCCGGTCCGGCTGGCGATGACCCGCAGCGAGGACTTCGCCGCCGCCAACCCGGCCGGTGCCGAGATCCTCGAGATCGAGCTCGGCGCCGACCGCGAAGGAAACCTGAGCGGGATCCGCGCGCGCATCTGGTGCGACCGCGGCTCGACCGAGAGCATGGGCGTCGAATCGATCGCGGCGATGCTCAGCGCCGGGCCGTATCGGTGGCCCGCCCACCACCTGACCTGCTACGGCGTCTCGACCAACCGCGTGACGTTCGGCGCCTACCGCGCGCCGACCGCGCCCCCCGCCGCATTCGCGGTCGAATCGCTGATCGACGAGCTGGCCGGCCGGCTCGGGATCGACCCGCTCGAGCTGCGGCTGCGCAACGTGCTCGTCGCCGGCGACAAGACCGTCGCCGGCCAGGAGCTCAAGGTGTTCGGCGCGCGCGAGTGCCTCGAGCGCCTGGGCGAGCAGCCGCTCTGGGCGAACCGTCACTCGCTGCCCGCGGACGAAGGCGTCGGTCTCGCGATTGGCTGGTGGCCCGGCGGGTACGAGCCGGCCGCCGCCGCCTGCCGGCTCGATTCGGACGGGCATCTCACGGTCATCACCGGCGTGGCCGACATGACCGGGGTCGCAGACGACCTTCGCCGCGATCGCGGCCGAGGCGTTCGGCGTCAGCACGGACAGGGTCCGCGTCGTCCATGCGGACACCTCGAGCGCGCCGTACTCCGGCGTCAGCGGCGGCAGCAAGATCACATACACGGTCGGCCGGGCGGTCGAGATGGCCGCGCGCCAGGCGCGCGAGCGACTGCTCGACGTCGCCGCCGAGGAGCTCGAGATCGCACCCGAGGACCTCGAGATCTCGGACGGCTCCGTGCAGCCGGTCGGAGTACCCGCCAAGGCGATGGCGATCGAGCAGCTCGCGCAGAAGGTGCTCACGTTCGGAAGCCCGTATCCGCCGGTCGAGGGGCAGGGCCTGGTCTCGCTGCCGCAGGTGCCGCAGTCCGCCGCCCATCTCTCGCACGTGCGCGTCGACCGCGAGACCGGCGCGGTCACCGTGCTCGGCCACGTGGTCGCCCAGGACGTCGGCCGCGCGCTCAACCCGGCGCTCGTCGAAGGCCAGATGCAAGGCGGCGCTACCCAGGGGCTCGGGTGGGCGCTGCTCGAGGAGATCGGCTACGACGAGCACGGGCAGCCTGTCGCCGGCTCGTTCGTCGACTACGCGATGCCGACCGCCGGCGGCGTTCCCGCGATCGAGACCGCGATCGTGGAGGTGCCCGCGCCCGAGGGCCCGTTCGGCGCCAAGGGTGTCGGCGAGGCTCCGGTGATCGGCGTCCCCGGCGCCGTCGCCAACGCGATTGCCGCCGCCACCGGCGGGGTGCGCCCGCGGCAGCTGCCGATGACCCCGGAGCGGGTGTGGCGGGCGATCGAGGAGAACGGCGACGGCCGTCCTCGCTGACGAGCTCGCGCGCTGGGCGACCGAGCTCGATCCATCAGAGGAAGACCTGGCGCTCGCGCGGCGCTCGCTGCTCGACACGGTCGCGGTCATGTTCGCGGCGCGAGACGCACCCGCTCGCAGACCTGTTCGGTCAGCTGTCCGAGCCCGGCGCGCTGGGCGGCGCTCGCGCACGTGCTCGACTACGACGACCTGCACCTGCCGTCGACCACGCACGTGAGCGCGGTCTGCGTCCCGGCTGCGCTCGCGTCCGGTGGGGGTGACGCGCGCTTACCTGGCCGGCGCCGGCGTGATGGCTCGGCTCGGGACCATGCTCGGCTGGAAGCCACTACAGCGCCGGGTGGCACGCGACGTGCACCGCCGGCGCGCCGGCCGCGGCGGTCACGGCTGCGGTTGCCCTCGGGCTCGACGCGGAGCGCACCGCCACCGCGATCGCGCTCGCGGTCCCCGCGGCCGGCGGTGTCCAGCGCGCCTTCGGCACCGCCGCGAAGTCGCTCCAGGTCGCGTTCGCAGTCGACGCCGGGGTGCGCGCGGCGGGGCTCGCGGACGGCGGCGCGAGCGCCGATCCGTTGCGCGCTCGAGCAATGGATGGCGCTCGTCGGAGGCGACGCCGCGGCCATCGACACCAGCGGCCCAGCCGTACCCGGGGGTCTCGCGATCAAGCTGTTCCCCTGCTGCTACGCGCTCCAGCGCCCGATCGCCGCGCTCGCCGGATGTCGACGGGCTCGACCCCGACGCGGGTCGAGCCGCATCCGACGTGCGGACGCCGGCATCCTCGCTCGCCCCGCTGATCCACCACTCGCCCACGACCGGACTCGAGGGCAAGTTCAGCCTCGAGTACGGAATCGCGGCGGCGCTGCTCGACGGCCGCCCCGGCTTCGACAGCTTCACCGACGACGCGGTCGCGCGCGCGGAACGCGATCCGGCTGGGCCGGGCCGTCGAAGTCACCCCGACCGACGGCGCCGGCGATCACCTGCTCGCGGGCGAGGTCGAGATCGTGATCGTGCTCGCCGACGGCTCAGAGTCGCGAGTCGTGCTCGCGCTGCCACCGGGAGCACCTCAGCGTCCTGCGACCGATGGCGATCTCAGAGCCAAGCTCGAGGTCTGCGCGGGACCCGTCGCCGGCAGAATCGCGGAGCTCTCCTGGGAGGCAGCGGCGCGCTTCCTACGCCGTGAGCTTGCCGGGTGAGTTCAGATCAGCGCGCCACGGCCGCGAGCTGGCCGCGCCACTTGGCGAGCTGGGCGCGCTGGCAAGCGGAGCACGTGCCGACGTGGGCGACGTGGCCGCAGGCCTTGGCGACCTGACCAAGCTGGACGCGAGCGGAGGCGGCGCTGGAGGGGGGAACTGAAATGCGGAGCATGTGAGTGTGTCCCGGTCTCGGTTGGGCTCAGAGTGCGTCTGAGCCCTTTATCGGCCGCACCTTGCCTCGGGTGTAGCGCGGCGCTGAGCTACTACCCGCAAACCGAACAAACTAGGCTCACGAATGGGCGCAAACGTCCAAATTAATTAGGCTGCTTGTGCATGGTGCAGCAGACGCCAATCGAACTGAAGGAGATCATCGCCGCCGAGCGCAGCGGCTATCCGTTCCTCGTGTGGCGGACCGAGGACGGCGAGCAGCGGCTGCTGCTGCTCGACCAGGCGAACTGGCGGGTGACGATCGGCCGCGACGCCACCGCCGACGTCCCGCTGCCGTGGGATGCCGAGGTGTCGCGTACTCACGCGCTGCTCGAGCAGGTCGGCCGCGGCTGGACCGTCGTCGACGACGGCCTGTCACGCAACGGGTCGTTCGTGAACGGCGCGCGCGTGGTCGGGCGCCGGCGGCTGACCGACAAGGACCGCCTCGTGGTCGGCGTCACGCAGGTCACCTACCGCGAGACCTCGGGCGGGACGACGCAGACCGCCTCGGCGATCGACGCCCCGTCCGCGATCCCGCTCACCCCGATGCAGCGCAAGGTGCTGATCGCGCTCTGTCGTCCCGTCCAGGAGTCCGCCTCGGCGACGGCCGGCGACCAATCGCCAGATCGCCGAGGAGGTGTTCCTGACGGTCGACGCCGTCAAGGCCCACCTCCGGGTCCTGTTCGACCGTTACGGGCTGAGTGAGCTTCCGCAGAACGAGAAGCGGGCCCGGCTCGTCGCCTCGGTGCTCGAAGCGGGCGTGCTCGTCCCGCGTGACTTCTAAGGTAAGCCGGTGTTGGGCCGCTTCGCGGCGTCCGTGGGGCCGTTCCGCCGGGCGTCCGTCCCCGGCGGTGGCGCGACATAGCTGCGAAGCGAGGTGTGAGACAACCACCCTAGGGGTGGCTGTAATCCCGCGCGCCCGCACCTAAGGTTCCACCCATGACGAGAAGCCAACCAAACACCGGACAGGGGAACGAGTGGGTAGGGCACGGTGGCTTCCCGCATAGGGGGCCGGGCAATGATGGAGGGGCCGGAAGCCAGAACTACGGGCTGGGGGCCTTGCATCGGGGGGCGCAGTGAGGTGATCGATGCCCTTCCGGAACGGGGATACACGATTCACGTCGCGTCTCTCCGGGAGCTATCTGAGATGCTCCAGCCGGAAGGGCATCGCCGCTGAGATTTGGGGCGAACATGGGGGCACCGCGCGGTCCTGCTGCGCGGTAGGCGCTTGAGGTGTGCTGTGATGGAGCCGCATGATCGGCGTGCGGCGCCAGACACAGATCTACCTCGACGGCGTCAGCGGCCGGCGGCCGCTCGTTCCCCTCGACGCGGACCGGCTCGAAACGGCCGCGGAGAGATGGATGCGACCCGAGGCGTTTGCCTACGTGGCCGCGGGGGCCGGGAACGAGCGGACGCTGGCCGCCAATCGTGCCGCGTTCGACCGCTGGCGGATCGTGCCGCGGATGCTGCGCGACGTCGAGCGCCGGGACACGGGCGTCGAGCTGTTCGGGCAGCGGCTGCCGAGCCCGTTCCTGCTCGCGCCGGTCGGCGTGCTCGAGCTCGCTCACCCCGAGGCTGACTGCGCGGTCGCGCGGGCCGCTCGCGACACGGGCACGCCGATGGTGTTCTCGAACCAGGCCTCGAAGCCGATGGAGGGCCTGGCCCGGATCCTCGGCGACTCGCCGCACTGGTTTCAGCTCTACTGGAGCAGGTCTGACGAGCTCGTCGAGAGCCTGGCGGCGCGGGCCGAGCGGTGCGGCTGCCAAGCGATCGTCGTCACGCTCGACACGACGATGCTCGGCTGGCGCTCGCGCGACCTCGAGGGTGCCTACCTGCCGTTCCTGCGCGGCAAGGGGATCGCTCAGTACACGAGCGATCCCGTGTTCACCCGCCTGATCACCGAGTGGTCCCCAGTTCCGGACGAGCCCCAGCCGCAACCGCGGCCGACGCTGGCCGCGCTGCGGACGCTGATCGAGCTGACCCGCGCCTATCCCGACGGTTTCGTGCGCACGCTGCGTTCGGGCCGCGGGCGCGCCGCGGTGCAGCGCTTCACCGAGATCTACTCGCGCCCGTCGCTGACCTGGGAGACGCTCGCGTTCCTGCGCGAGCGCACGAAGCTGCCGATCGTGCTCAAGGGGATCCTGCACGCCGACGACGCTGCCCGCGCAGTGGCCGAGGGCATCGACGGCGTGATCGTCTCCAACCACGGCGGGCGTCAGGTCGACGGCGCGATCGCGACGCTCGAGGCGCTCCCGGCGGTGGTCGAGGCGGTCGACGGCCGGATCCCGGTGCTGCTCGACTCGGGCGTACGCGGCGGCGCCGACGTGTTCAAGGCGCTCGCACTCGGCGCCCGTGCCGTGCTGATCGGCCGGCCCTACGTGTACGGCCTGGCGATCGGGGGCCGCACCGGCGTCCGCGAGGTCATCCAGAACCTGGCCGCCGACTTCGACCTGACGATGGGCCTCGCCGGCTGCACCTCGGTCTCAGAGATCGGCCGTGACGCCGTCCTCAGCGCACCCGGAAGTCCCTGAACCTCGCGGTGGTGGTCCATGTCGTCAGACCCGAGGCGTGGAACACGCCGACGTCCTGCTTGCCCGCAGACGCGGCCGGCGGCGACCGTCACGGTCGCGACCGGTTGCCAGGTCTTGCCGCGGTCGGTCGAGTAGTAGCCGCTGTAGCTGCTGCCTGTTCGCACCAGCCGCAGCCGGACCGGGCCTCGGATGATCACCGACGGAACCGCATAGTGCTGGTCGACATAGGCGCCGCCGCGGGCGTTCCAGGCCATCACGATCGTCGCGTTGCCGCTCACGAACAGCACGACTGCCGGTCCAGAGTGCTCTTTCGACGCGGTCATGTCGTCCCGCTCGATCAGCCCGGCGCCGCCCGCGACACCGCCGGCCGGGTCCGCGACAACCGTGACCTCCGCGACCGACGAGGGCCGGGCGGTCGCGTGCCGGTAGATCGCGGCGTACGAGTCGGTTGGCGCCGCGCCGAACGGAGGATTGAACACCCCGACTCCCCGCGAGCTGATCGCGAGCGCACGGTCCGGACGCGCCGAACGCGGCCCGATGCGTGGTCTGATCGGTGGTCCGGAACGGCGGGCCGACCGGGGTCGAGACCGTTTCGCCGAGCGTCGCGGTCATTGTCTGCCGCCCGTCGGGCGGGTCGTAGGAAGCCGCGCCGGCCAACAGGGAGACTGCGAGTGGCCGGCCGGACGGCGGCGCGGTGACCCGGTAGGCGACCGTGAAATGCCGCGCCGGCCGGGAGGACCCGGAGGCGCATCCGGCCGCGCGGCGTGACCTTCCAGCCGGGCCGGGCCGAGAGCGACAGCCGCAGCCGCTTGACGTTCGACACCCCGTTGTTGGTGAACGTCTCGGTCACGGTGGTCGAGCCGCCGACGCGCGAGCCGGCTCGAGGCCGCGCTGAGCGACAGCACCGTCTGCGGCGGCAGCTTGTTCCGGTGGCGCTTCGCCATCGCGGTCACCGTGAACATCGCGACGCCGTGGCCGGGCACGAACGCGCTGATCGCGCCGCCGGTCTGGTTGACCGCGTTCGTCCACAGGTTGTGGAGCTGGTAGATCCGTCCGGTCGGAAGCCCCGCCGCCGTGGCCGTCGTCGCGATCGTCGCCGCCGTGTTCGTCGAGTTGAACAGCACCACGGCGCGGCCGCCGCCGCTCAGCCGCTTGCTCAGGACCCACAGCCCGTTCGCGCTCGAGATCGGCACGCCGGGCGGCCGAGCGGATCCTGGTCGACCGCGATCACGTCCGGCGTTCTCGTAGATCGCGAGCTCGGCGGGCGTAAGCGCGGCGATGTTCGTGCTCGCGATCAGCGGCGCGGCCATCTCCGCCCACAGGCTGAACTCGCTCGTGTACTCGAGCAGGTTGCTGCCGCCGTTGCCGATCTGGAGCAGGTCGGGGTCGTTCCAGGCGCCCGGCCGCGGCGTACGCGGTACAGGTCGACGGTGCCCTCGAAGTTGCGCGAGCATCGAGCCGAAGTTGTCCTGCGATGTCGGTGGTGGTCCGCCACAGGTTCGAGATCGGCGCGCCCCACAGCCATGGGTCGTCGCCCGGGTCGGGGTTGCACATCGAGAACACGATCGGGCGCCCGGTGGCCTTGAGCGCATCGCTCATCCGCGTGTAGAGCGTCTGCTGGACCTGCTGCTCGGACTCGCCCGGGAAGTCCGCGTACGGGATGTTGCAGCGGTCGTACTTGACGTAGTCGACGCCCCACGACGCGAACGTGGCCGCGTCCTGCGCCTCGTGCCCGAAGCTGCCGGGATAGCGGGCGCAGGTGGTCGTGCCGGCGTCCTCGTAGATGCCGAGCTTGAGCCCGAGGCTGTGGACGTAGTCGGCGACCGCCTTGATCCCGTCGGGGAACCTCGTCGGGTCGGCGACCAGGTTGCCGGAGGAGTCGCGGCTCGGGGCCATCCAGCAGTCGTCGATGTTCACGTAGTCGTACCCGGCCGCCTTCATCCCGTCGGTGACCATCGCCTGGGCGGTCTGCTCGACGAGCTGCGCGCTGACCCCGCAGTAGCTCGAGTACCAGTCGTTCCAGCCCATCGGCGGCGTCGGCGCGAGCCCGTTGTCCTCGGCGGCGGCGGTCGAGGCGAGGCCGGCGAAAGCGCCGGCGCACAGGCACAGCGACGAGCACGAACACGCGCAGGCGTCGGCATCTGCATACGATGCCGGTCACGACGCCTCACGAGCGATCCGCACCCCACGGGATGAGATTCTCCGCCAACCTCAGCTTCCTGTTCAAGGACGTGCCGTTCGCCGAGCGCTTCCGCGCGGGCCGCGCGACGCCGGCTTTCGCGGCGTCGAGTTCATGTGGCCGGGGGCCGAGCAGATCGACGCGGTGGCAGCGCGCGGTCGCCGACACCGGCCTCGAGGTCGCGCTGTTCAACTTCGACGCCGGCGACATGGCCGCCGGCGATCGCGGGCTCGCCGGCGACCCCGAGCGCCGCGCCGAGTTCCGCGACAACGTTCCGGTCGCGCTCGAGCTCGCCGCGACGGATCGGCTGCTCGCGCCTGAACGCGCTCGTCGGCGTGCACGGCCCCGGGCTCGAGCTCGAGGCCCAGCTCGAGCTGGCGCGCGAGAACGTTGCCTGGGCCGCCGAGCGGGCCCGGGCGCAGGGCGCCAGCATCATGATCGAGGCCGTCAACTCGTACGAGAACGGACCCTATCTGCTCGACACGACGGCAAAGGCGGTCAGCTTCCTCGACGCGCGTCGGCGCGGACAACGTCCAGCTCCAGTACGACGTCTACCACATGCAGCGCATGGAGGGGAACCTGGCCGAGACGATCACGCGACTGCTGCCGCGGATCGGTCACGTCCAGATCGCCGACCCCCCGTCCCGAGGCGAGCCCGGGACCGGCGAGGTCAACTACCGCTTCGTGCTCGGGCTGCTCGACCGCAGCGGGTACGACGGCTGGGTCGGGCTCGAGTACAACCCGTCGACGGCGACGACCGAGGAGAGCCTCGGCTGGATGAGGGAGCTCGGCTATGCCTGACACCACGATCGGCTTCATCGGCCTCGGGATCATGGGCCGCGCCGATGGCCGCGAACCTCCGGCACGCCGGCTACCCGCTGGTCGTCCACAACCGAACGCGCGCGAAGGTGGATGAGTTCGTCTCCCGGAGGGCGCCGGCGCGGAGGCCGCCGACACGCCTCGCGAGGTGGCCGAGCGCGGCGAGGTCGTGATCACGATGCTGCCCGACTCGCCCGACGTCGAGCAGGTCTACCTCGGCGAGGACGGCGTGATCGCCGGCGCCGGCGCCGGCAGCTGCTGATCGACATGAGCTCGATCGCGCCGGCGGTGGCCCGGGCGGTGGCCTCGGCCGCGGGCGACGTCGGGGCGGTGGCGCTCGACGCCCCGGTCTCGGGCGGCGACGTGGGTGCGCGCGACGGGACGCTGTCGATCATGGTCGGCGGCACCGAGGAGGCGTTCGAGCGGGCGCGCCCGCTGTTCGAGGTCCTCGGCAAGACGATCGTGCGGCTCGGCGAAGCCGGCGCCGGACAGACCGCCAAGGCCTGCAACCAGATCCTCGTCGCGGTCACGATCGAGGCGGTCAGCGAGGCGCTCGTGCTCGCCTCGAAGGCCGGCGTCGACCCAGAGCGGCTGATCGAGGTGCTGTCAGGCGGTCTGGCCGGCAACAAGGTGATGGAGGTCAGGCGCCGCAACTTCCTCGAGCACGACTTCACGCCCGGGTTCAAGCTCGCGCTCCACCACAAGGACCTCGGGATCGCCCTGCGCACCGCCCGCGAGCTCGGCGTGTACGTGCCGACGACCGCGATCGTCGATCAGATGCTGGCGGCGCTCGAGGCCGCCGGCGACGGCGGTCTCGACCACTCCGCGCTGCTGACCGTGATCGAGCAGCAGTCCTCGCACCGGATCACGTAGTCCACTGGTTCCACGCCTCCGGATTGAGGCAGCTCGCCGGCAGCCGTCCGGCGAGCAGCTCGCGGAGGTTCGCGATCACAGCCTCACCGGTCCGCGTCAGGCCGAGCTCGGTGTACGAGGACAGGTGCCCGCTCAGGATCGTGTTCGGCGCCGACAGGATCGGGTCGTCCGGGCGCCGGCGGCTCCTGCTCGAACACGTCGAGGCCGGCGGCGGCGATCCGCTCGTCGACGAGCGCGGCGACGAGCGCGGGCTGATCGATCAGCTCGCCGCGCGCGGTGTTGACGAGCGACCGCGTGGCGCGGGAGCAGCGCGAGCTCGCGCAGCCCCGATCAGACGGTGGGTGCTTTGCGTGTCAGCGGCGCGTGGAGCGTGAGCACGTCGATGCGCGGCAGCATCCGTTCGAGCTCGACCAGCTCGACCTCGTTGTCCCTGCAGAACTCGAGGTCAGGATTCGGCTCGACCGCGAGCACGTGGCAGCCGAACGCGCGGAGGCGTCGCACGACCGCGCGCCCGATCGCCCCGAGCGCGACGACGCCCACCGTCGCGTCGGCCAGGTCGCGGGTCGGCCTCGGCACGCGCCACTCGCCGGACCGAACGGCCGCATCGAGCTCGGGGAGCCGCCGCAGGCAGCCGAGCATCAGCGCGAGCGCCATGTCCGCCACCGCCTCGGCGTTGACCGCCGGCGTGGTCACGACCGCGACGCCGGCATCGGTGGCCGCCAGGACGTCGACCGCGTCGGAGCCGGTGCCCCAGCGCAGGATCGCGCGCAGCCCAGCCGGCTGCCTCGAGAACTCCTCGGGTGTAGGCTCGCTGCCCGCGACGACCGCCCAGGCCCCGTCTAGGCCGCGCGGCGAGTACGTCGTCCTGGTGCGTAGACGAGAGCTCGTAGCGCTCGATCACGCTGATCAGGGGGATCTGCTCGAGCTCGCCCCGGATGCGCTCGGCGGCCCCGGTCGCGAGGACTACGGTGTGGCTAGCGGTCATCTCGGGTTCAGCATGATGACGATCAACGGGCACGGGCGGCGCCTTCGCCGCCCGTGCCCGGGTCTGCCCCCTGGGATGCCCCCTATGGCCGGAACGTCAGCAGCGCGTGCGTCTCCGGGTCACGAACCGGCGCGGGCGGCGTCGCCGACGAGCGGATCGGGGTCGAGGCCGGCCCCACCCGCGCGCCTCGGTTCCAGGCCGGCGCCATGTCGCGGACCTGCGGCAGCGGGTTGGCCGCGCGGCTCTGCGGCGCGGCGCCGCTGCCACCCATCGTCAGCGCGAGGATCAAGACGACCGCTCCCGCCGCGATCAGAGCGACGATCGAGACGAGGCTCCGAGCCGCGGCGGATCGTGACCGGCGACTGTGCGTCTGAGGCGAGGTGTGAGTTGAACATGATGCGCTCCTCCTAGCGGAATTCTGGTTTTCGATGCCCCGGGCTTACGGTCGACAGCGTCTCAGCGAGGAGCCCCGCGGACCACGTCCGCGGACTCGCCCCAAGTGGGTCCTTTGACTCAGATCGCTCAGGCGCGGCCGTCTGCGTACCGGCGGAGCGCTTCGAGGTCGCGGATCACGACGTGCCGGCGGCCAGTGGAGATGCAATCGAACGAGCGCAGCGAGCGGAGGGCCTTGACCGTCGCCTCACGCGAGGCGCCGCACCAGCTGGCCAGCTGCTCCTGCGAGAGCGGCAGCGCGACCGAGACGCCATCGTCGGCGGGCTCTCCGAACCGGTCGCTGAGCTCGAGCAGGCGCCAGGCGACGCGACCGAGCGTGCCCCGCGAGGCGAACTCGAGCCGCTTGCGGTCGCCGTCGCGGAGCCGCGCCGCGAGCACCCGGATCAGCTCGCGCGCCGCGCTCGGGTCCTCGAGCGCGCGCGTCAACTCGGCGCTCGGGGCCACGACCGCCTCCACGTCGCCGAGCGCCAGCGCCGTCGCGGACCGAGGCTCGCCGTCGAACGAGGACAGCTCGCCGATCACGTCTCCGGGGCCGCAGACGCCGAGCACGATCTCCCGCCCGCTGGCGGCGGTGCAGCTCAGCAGCACCCAGCCGCGCTCGATCACGAACACGCGCTCCGCGCGATCGCCCTCGACGAACAGCGACTGCCCGTGACGGAAGCCACGACGGTGGCCGTTCTGCTTCAGCGACTCGCCAAGGGCATCGACGGCCCGGGTTGCCGACATCAGCTCATCCCCGCCACCAGGCGGTGGTTCGGAAGCTCGTCAGGCGGGTTGCCGTGGAGCACCCACACGCGATCCTCGTCGCGGCTCAGCTTTCCGGCCCGGACGAGGTTGCCGATCGCGGTCGTCACCGCCGGTCGGTGCGCCCCGACCAGACCGGCCAGCCGCTCGTGCGACAGCGACAGCGAGATCGCGATGCCGTCCGTCCGGACCTTGCCCCACCGCTCGGCGATTTGCCAGAGCGTGAGCAGCAGGCGATCGTCGACCCGCTGGTGGTGAGAGATTGCGAGCGCGACCGCGAGCGAATGCGCTCGGCGGGTGCCGCGGCTGAACAGCTCGAGCCCGAGTTGTGGCCAGGGGTTCATGTTCGTGACGAGCCGGTGGTCGAGCACCGCCATCCGCGTCGGTTCGAGCACGACCCATCCCACCTCGGCCTTCACGTGCGATCCCGTGGGATCCCAGCCCCACGGCCGGAGCACGTCCGCGTCGCCGATCAGCTCGACGCAGCGGCGGCCGAGCACCTCGACCTCGCGGCTGAGCAGCCCGTCGATCACGAGGAACCCGCGGTGGTGGACGTCGGTCTCGAACGCCTCGGCCGCCTTCCATGCCCCGGGCGACAGCCGGCGCACCCGCGTCATCGCCTCGTGGCGCGCTCGCTCACGTTCGGCCGGATCGAGCAGCTCCCCCAGATCCGGATCCGCATCGATGATGCTGATCAGATCCGGGCCGGGACCGCCACTCATGCCATCAGAACCAGTCCTCGACCTCGATCGACCAGCGCGCGCTGTCCCATCCTCCCTTGACGTTGATCTGGTACAGCCCTGCCCCAGTCTTGAACTCCCGCGTCTGGTTGCTGCCGTCGTTCAGGCCGAACGACTGGTCGGTCGAGGTGGCTCCGAGCCCGAGCACCTGCGCGTTCGGACCGTTGCAGAAGAACACGAAATCGCAGGTCCCGTCGTAGGACATGCTGTAGACGACGCGCCACTGCGACGCCCCGGATCCGGAACGGGACCGAGTGGGCGCCGTCCACGCTGGTGAACGACGTCACCGTCGCGCCAGCTGCGGCGTCTCCGCCACGAACAGCTCAACGGTGTTGTGCGGCTTCAGTCGCTTGCCCGCGGCCGGCGATTGGCGCGTGACGACGCCCGGCGCGGTGCCGGGGGCCGGCACGGACTGGACGCTCGGGTTGAGTCCGAGATGCTCGCAGGGTCGCGCTGGCGCTGGTCGCGCTCTGCCCGGTCAGCCGCGGCACCTGAACCGGCTTGGGGCCTTTGCTGAGCACGACCTGGATCGTCGACCCCTCCTTGACGCGCGCGGCCGGAGCGGGAGTCTGTGCGACCACCGTGCCTGGCTTGGCCGCGTCGAAGCGCTTGTCGAACGCGGCGTTCAGGTGGTGGCGATGGAGCGTCGCGGTGACCTCATTCTGAGTCATCCCGTGGAGCCGCGGCAGGGTCACGGTCGGGCGCGCGGTCAGCACCTTCGCGGCGAACAGCAACGCCCCGAGCACCGCGAGCGCGAGCACGAACACGGCGACCGTGCGCCGGCGCGCGGCCGGGTTTGCGGTCCGGCGCGGCCTCATCTTCGGGGCCACCCGGGTGCGGTCGACGTCACCGGCGACCCGCGTGCGCGCGTCGCGGGCGACGATCCGGGTCGTAGCGTCCCGGACCTCGGTCGGGTACGCCCACCAGTCTTCCGACGCCCGATGCGGTGCGCTCTCGCCGGTCGCCGCGGGAGCCTCGCTGTGCGTGTCGGTGTCCGTCTCGCTATGCGTCCCGGCCCCGGCTCGCGCCCGGCCGGGCCCGGGCGAGCGCGTCGGCCATCGCCACCGCGCTCTGGTACCGGTCGGCCGGGTCCTTGGCGAGCGCGTGGCGGACGACCCGCTCGAGCGACCGCGGCGTGCCCGCCGGCAGCGGCGGCACCGGCTCATCTGGACGTGCTGGAGCGCGATCTCGACCGCGGACTCGCCGCCGAACGGCGTACGCCCGGCGAGCATCTCGTACAGCACGACCCCGGCGCTGTAAACGTCGGTAGCCGGGGTCACGGGCTGTCCGCTGGCCTGCTCGGGCGCCATGTAGCGCGGCGTGCCGACGATCGTCGCCGTCCCGCCGTCGGTGCTGCCCTCGGCCAGGCGCGCGATCCCGAGATCGCCGACCTTGACCTGGCCGCGGTCGGAGATCAGCACGTTTGCGGGCTTGATGTCGCGATGCACGATGTGCTCGGCATGGGCGTGCTCGAGCGCGCGGCACAGCTGCTCGGCGATGTCGCACGCGTCCCATGCCGCGAGCGGACCCCCGCGCTTCAGCCGCGCTGCGAGGCTCTCGCCCTCGACGAGCTCGGTGACGAAGTAGAGGCCCTCGTCGGCCTGTCCGACGTCGAAGATCTGCACGATCCCGGGATCGCTCACGCGGGCCAGCAGCTGTGCCTCGCGCTCGAAGCTCTCGGCCCCGCCGGGATCCTCGGCCCACCACGGCTTGATCACCTTGATCGCGACCGGGCGCGCGAGGCGCCGGTCGTACCCGCGGTAGACCCGGCCGAACGTCCCCTCGCCGATCAGCTCGTGGAGCTCGTAGCGACCGTCGAGAGCGCAGCCGGCCAGATCCGGGGCGTACGGCATCGCGGCTCATGCCCCTCGGGCCGTGGTCAGCTCGTGCTGAGCGTCGGACTTGAGCAAGCTCGTGTCGACGCCGACCGTGATCAGCTTGAAGCCCCGCTCCGCGTAGCGCTCGGCGGCACGGCCGCTCGACGCACTGCAGCCCCGGGATCGATCCGGTTGGCGAGGCACGCCTCGCGGATCCGCTCGATCGCCTCGGCCAGCGCGGGGCGGTCCTCCCCGGGATCGTCGACAATGCCGCCGCGGCCGCAGCCCGAGCGCGATCGACAGGTCCGAGGGCCCGATGTAAAGCCCGTCGAGGCCGGGCGTCGCAGCGATCTCGTCGAGGTTGTCGAGCCCGTCGCTCGTCTCGATCATCGCGAAGCAGAGCGCGTCGGCGTTGAGATCGTCCGAGGCGACCGAGCCGGCGACGAACTCGGCGCGGATCGGGCCGTACGAGCGGCGTCCGTGTGGCGGGTACCGGCACGCCTCGACCGCGCGGCGCGGCCTCTTCGTCGTTGTCGACCAGTGGCAGGATCACGCCGGCGGCGCCGAGGTCGAGCGCGCGCATGATCAGCCACGGCTCGTTCCAGGCCAGCCGGGCCATCGGCACCGCGCCACCGCGCCTGCGCGGCCTGGAACATCGAGACGAGCGTCGCCTCGGTGCTCAGTCCGTGCTGGAGATCGACGCACACGTAGTCGTAGCCGGCGCGCGCCGCGAGCTCCGCGGTGAACGAGGTCGGGATGCCCGGCCCACAGCCCGAACACCGGCTCGCCCGCCTCCCATTTCGCACGCAGCCGCTTGCCCGCCGAAATCACAGAGCCCTCCATAGAGCGGCCAATGGTATTAGGAGGGGATTTTCGCCGCGCACCGGGAGTGTCACGGAACGATCGTGGAGGGCGACCTCCCCGCCCGCCACACGCCCCGGGGCATCGCGCCGGTCGACCGCGGCATCGTCACGTTGCCGTGGGCATCGACCGCGATCAGCCCACCGCTGCCGCCGCACTCGGCGACCGCGCTCATCGCCGCCTGCGCCGCCGACTCGAGCGTCGAGCCGTGCTCGACGAGCGCCGCCACGAGCCGCGCCGCGCCGGCGCGGACGAACGCCTCGCCCTCCCCGGTGCACGAGACCGCGACGCGCCGGTCGGCCCACGTGCCCGCGCCGATCAGCGGCGAGTCTCCGACTCGGCCGGGCCGCTGACCGCTGCGGCCGCCGGTCGAGGTCGCGGCCGCAAGCCGGCCGCTCGCGTCGAGGCACACGGCGCCGACCGTCTCCCCGCCGCCGGCAGCGCGCTCGGCAAGGCGCCGGCGCTGGCGCTCGGTCACGAACTCCGCCGGGTCCTGCTGCTCGAGACCGTGGGCCGCCGCGTGCGCGTCGGCCCGCTCGCCGACGAGCAGGACCTCTGGCTCGTCGAGCAGCGCCGCCGCGGCGGCCACCGGATTTCGCGTCCGCCGCATCATCGCCACGCCCCCGGCCGCGCGGTCGCTGCCCCGCATCACGGACGCGCTCAGCTCGACCGAACCATCGGCGCACAGCGCCGAGCCGTGTCCCGCGTTGAACAGCGGGAACGACTCGAGCACGATGACCGCGGCCCGCACCGCCTCGACCGCGCCGCCGCCGGCCTCGAGCGCGCCGTGCGCCCGCTCCGAGCGCGTCCTCGAGCGCCGCGCGATACTCGGCCTCGCGCTCGCGGAGCTCGTCGTCAAACGCGCCAGCGCCGCCGTGGACTGCAATAACTGGCGGGTTCATGACGTCATTGTGTAGCTGACGAGCCCCTCGGGCGGTGAGGTACCCGCACTAACCGGCAAGCGGTTCAACGAGCTCTCGGAACAGCGCATCGAGGGTGGCCGCAGGGTCGTCGGTCAACCCCGTGTGCACCTCCGAGGGCTGGATGATCGTGCTCGACGGCGCGACCAGCCAGCCGAACCGCTCGGACGGCGGTAAGGCGGCGATCGCGCCGCTGTCGGGGTCGCCGGCCGCCACCCGCACGAGCGCGTCGAGGTGGGCGCGGACGTCGTCGGCCGATGTGCCCGGCGCGAGCGCCGCGAGCCGGCCCTCGTCCAACTCGACCTTCGCCCCGAGGAACCCGCGCTGGCGGCAGAAGAGGACGACGCCGGCGTTGAAGCGCTCGCCGCGCTCGATCCGCGGAACCACCCGCAGGACCGCGTACGTGAACGGGCTACGCGCCGGATCGGGCACGCTCGGCCTCCGCCTCTGCCACGAACGACCCGCTCCGCACCCGGCGGTCCAGGTAATCGACATAGACCTCCGCGCTGTCGCCGCGCGTGAGCCACTCCCCTGGCACGAGCCCGACGACCTCGGAAAGCAGCGCGCGGTCGACGATCGGAGCGAGCCGCTCGTGCGCCTCCAGGATCGAGCCGGCGTGGTTCAGCAGCACGTGCTCTTGGACCAGCGGGAACGGCTTGTCCGCGTGCGCGACCGGGTCCAGTCCGCCGTGGTGCAGGTACAGCGCCGCGCCGTGGTCGATCAGCCACAGCCGGTCGTGCCAGATCAGCAGGTTGGGGTTGCGCGGCGTCCGGTCGACGTTCGTGGTCAGCGCGTCGAGCCACACGATGTCCGCCGCCAGTCGCTCGTCCGGTACCCACGGTCCCGCCGGCGTGTACGGGAGCGCGCCCGGGAGGAAGTCCACGCCGAGGTTCACGCCGGCGCTCGCGGTGATCAGCTCCTGGATCTCGGGGTCGGGCTCGGCCGCGCCGAGCACGGGATCGAGCTCGATCGCCACGAGCTCGGGCACGAGCAGGCCGAGCCGCCGGGCCAGCTCGCCGACGATCACCTCGGCGACGAGCGCCGGCAGCCCCTGCCCGGCGCCCCGGAACTTGACGACGTACAGTCCGTCGTCGTCGGCCTCGACCAGCCCGGGCAGCGAGCCGCCCTCCCTGAGCGGAGTGACGTAGCGGATCGCTGAGACCGCGCGCAGGCCGGTTGAGATCGACATCCGGCGGAAGTTACCCGCCGGCGCGGGCGCGCGACGTGATTCAGCCGCCTACAGGTTGACCGCCGCCATGCCGGTCTCGTCGTAGCGCTCGCCGGCGACCTTCGGCAGCTCAGCCTCGATCCTCGCGAGATCGTCCTCGGTCAGCACGACGTCGACCGCGGCGGCGTTCTGCTCGAGGTACTCGCGCCGCTTGGTCCCGGGGATCGGAACCAGATCCTCGCCCTGCGCGAGCACCCACGCGAGCGCCAGCTGGGCCGGCGTGATCTCCTTCTCCTCCGCGATCTCCGCCACCTTGGCCGCCAGCTTGAGGTTTGCGTCGAGGTTCGCCCCGGTGAAGCGCGGCCCGCTCTTGCGGAAGTCGCCGTCCTCGAGCTCGTCGGGCGAGGTGAAGCGGCCCGACAGGAAGCCGCGGCCGAGCGGCGAGTACGCCACGAAGCCGATCCCGAGCTCTCGGCACGTCGGCAGCACGCCGTTCTCGGGGTCGCGCGACCACATCGAGTACTCGGTCTGGACCGCGGTGATCGGATGAACGGCGTGGGCCCGCCGGATCGTCTCGGGCGCCGCCTCGCTCAGCCCGATGTGGCGCACCTTGCCCTCCTGCACGAGCTCGGCCATCGCGCCGACCGTCTCCTCGATCTCGACCTTCGGGTCGACTCGGTGCAGGTAGTAGAGGTCGACGTGATCGGTGCCGAGGCGCTTCAGCGACCCTTCGATCGACGCGCGGACGTGGTCGGCCGAGCCGTCGACCGGGCCGACCGTCGACATGTCGCCCGGTGTCGCGTTGTCGATCCGCCGGGCGAACTTGGTCGCGATCACGTACTCGTCGCGGTGGCCCTTGACCGCGCGCCCGACGAGCTCTTCGTTGGTCATCGGCCCGTACAGCTGCGCGGTGTCGAGGAAATTGATCCCGAGCTCGAGCGCCCGCTGGATGGTCGCGGTCGCCTCGCCTTCATCGGTGGAGCCGTAGAACGCGGACATCCCCATGCATCCGAGCCCGAGCGCCGAGACCTCGAGCGATCCAAGCTTGCGAGTTTTCATGCCTGCTCCAGTCTTTCGCGGTCAAACACCATCCACGCAAGATAGAACTTAGAGTGCGCTCTAAGTCAAGACCGACCCGCGCCCGGCGCCCCGGATGCGGGGACCTCGAGCCTCGCTTCTGGGATCGTGGGCCTCGCTTCGCTCGGCGTCCGTGGGACCTGGCGACCCCGTCCGGACCCGCCGGCGCTTCGAACCGCCTCACCGAGCCTGGACGACGAAGCGCAGACCGCCCTTCGGGCCGAGCGTCGGCGTCGTCACGATCTTCGGATCAGCGACCGACACGGGCTCGAGCCTCACCCGGGTGAGCAGGACGGTCGCGAGCGCGCGCAGCTCGTACTCGCCGAAGCGCTTGCCCAGGCACATCCGCGATCCCCCGCCGAACGGTATGTACGCGCCGCGCGGTAGGGCGGCTTCGCGCTCGGGCAGGAAACGGTCGGGATCGAACCGGAACGGGTCCGGGTAGAGCTGCGGAGGTGGTGCGTCACCCACGAGGAGTACTGGACGCCGATGTCCGCCGGCACCGGTACCCCGCCGAGCGTGACGTCGCGGGTCGACCGCCGCGGCCCGACCCACGCGGCCGGGTAGCACCGCAGGGTCTCCTTCAGGGTCCGCTCGAGCACCGGCAGCGCGGTGCCGTCGAGGTCGGCCGGAGTCGGATCGCTCCCTCCGAGCGACTCGTCGAGCTCGGCTTCGAGCGCGCGGCGCGCCACGGCGGTGCGCCCGAGCTCGTGCAGCAGGAACGTGAACGTGGTCGTGGTGGTGTCGTGGCCGGCGAACAGCAGCGTGACGGCCTGGTCGCGCACGGCGCCCGCCGGCAGCGGTGCTCCCGCGTCGTCGGTAGCGGCGAGCAGCAGCCCGAGCACGCCCCGGCCGGGATCGCCCCGGCGCCGGCGCTCGTCGATCTCGGCGCGCACGAGCGCGTCGAGCCTCTTGCGCCCGGCGATCGCCCGAGCGAGCGGAGTGCGGGGCAGCAGCACCAGTTGCCACAGGACCGGCTCGCCGTGAATCGCGAGCGATTCCTCGAACGCCCTCGCCAGCGCTTCCTCGCGGCCGCCGGTGACCTCAAGCCCGAGCAGGCCCCGGAGCGCGATCCGCAGCGCGAGCTCGCGCGTCCACCGGTAGACCTCGAGCACCTGCCCCTCGCGTAGCGCCTCGACGGCCGCCACCGCCTCCTCGATCATCGTCTCGGCAATCCCGGCGATGTAGTCGCGGTGGAACGCCGGCAGCATCAGCATCCGGAACTCGCGGTGATACGCGCCGTCGATATTCAGCATCCCGTCGCCGAGCAGCGGCCAGAGATCGGCGAACCGGCCCTCGCGCCACTGGAACGCGTCGAAGTCGCTGACCAGGATCTGATGGTTGACCTCGGCGCCGATCGCCCACACGATCGGCTCGTGCAGTAGCCGGATCGTGAACACCGGGCCGAACCGCCGTTCGTGCTCGAGCAGCAGCCCGAGCGGGTCCGAGATGATCCGCCTCGTGTTCGGGGCGCTCGGGGCGAGGCTGCCCGGCGGCAGCTCCGCGCGCCCGCGAATCCGTCGCTCGCGCCGGATGTCGTCCGCGATCCGATGCAGCAGCCGCATCTCCATCGGTGCCGGGCGCGGCGGCGCCGATCGTGCGCGTAGGGCTGAGCACCTGGAGGTCCGCCACTCCCCCGAACGGTAGCTTGACGGGCTTGTCAGCCGCCCTAGCGGCCCGCACCCGCCAGCGGGCCCGCAATCGGCCCGAATCTGGACGCATGTCGGGCGCTGCGCCGCGCCCGCTCATGTTTAGCGGCGGATCAGCCGGTACCAGTGGCGCGGGACGTTGCGCATCGGTCCCTCCGGCGCCGCTTCAGAGTCGGCCTCGGTCGCCGACAGCTCCCAGCTGTCGAAGCGGGCGACGATCTCGGTCTGCTCCACTCCGGCTGGCGCGACGGGTACGCGGCTCGGGGCGAACGCCATCATCAGCATCGTCGCGCCCGGCGCGGCGAGCGCGGTGACGCCGGCGGCGTACGCAGCGCGCTGGTCGTCGTTCAAGCCGTGAAAGCAGCCGCGGTCGAACGCGAGCGTCAGCCCGGGCTCGATCCCCAGCGCTCCCAACTCGGCCACGTCGGCCTTGATCCAATCGACCGAGACGTGCGCCGCCTCGGCTCGCGCGCGGGCACGCGCGAGCGGCCGATCGACGGCGTCGATGGCACTCACCCTCCAGCCGTGCTGGGCGAGGTACACCGACTGCGTGCCGGTCCCACAGCCGATGTCGAGCGCCCGGCCGGCGGGCAGTGCGCCCGTGCCCTCCACGAGCCCGCTCAGTTCCACCGGCACCTCGCCGGTGTCCCACGGCGTGAACCCGATCCGGTACATCATGCGGTAGATCAATGACATCTCAGGACAGCCTAGTCCCACCGTTTCCACAGTGGGACCAGGCCATCCCGGGGGTGGCAACACCCACACCGCTCACCACCGGCGTCCGAGATACGAGGCCTCGGCCACGTACCGTCCTGAGCGTCGGGCCGCCCGCTCCTCACGCTCGAGCCGCTCGATCGTCTCGATCCGCTCTACCGCCGTGACGCGCGGCCCTCGGCTGACCGGCGCGGACCGCGAGGACCATCGCCGACCAGGCAGCACTGCGAGCAGGCGGGAGCCGACCGCCTGCGGATCTCCTCTCATGGGAGGTCTCCTTTTGGTTGGTTGAATTTGGGCATGGCCGTTTGGCCAGCCCGATATGTCACGTGCGTGTCACCACGTACGCGTTGTCAAAGACGACTCACCTGCGTCACCTCAGGTGAAAGAGCAACAAAAAAGGCGACCCGTTGGGTCGCCCTCGCGATTGGCTTCGGTATGTCGCGGTATGGTCTACCGCGCGTGCCTCTCTGCGAGGGTGACATTTTCGCCTCGGGCAGCGACGTCGACACCCGTGATCCGGGTCCCCGTCTGGGCCACCTTGGCGAAGAATGAATATGTCGCGGTAGGCATGAGCATTTGACTCTTCTCCTTGCTGCACTGGCAGGGTAACTCAGCGCGCGGACAAAAGCAAGAGGAGACGCACAAAAAACGCGCCGGCCAACCGAACCCGAGTCGATACGCTCCCGAGCGAAATGGCCGCCGTCGAGCGCGTCGTGATCATGGTCCAGGAGAACCACACGACCGACAACTACTTCCGGGGCCTTGCGCCGTACGGGGCGCCGTCGCCACCGACTGGCCGACCGCCGCGAACCCGCCGGCGAAGCGACAACCCCCACACCCGCGAGGCCTACTTCGAGTGGTTGACCGGCGCCTCGACCGGCGCGCACGTGCAGTTCGACACCGCCGCCGTGCTCCCCTACTACCTGTATCTGGCGATCACCGGCGCGTTTCTCGAGAACCACTGCGCCGGGTTCGGCACCAACTCGACCGCGAACCACCTGCTGATCGTCGGCGGGCAATCTCCGACGCTCAAGAACCCATCCGAGAAGGCGCCGCCGCTGTGGGACATGCCGTCGCTGCCCGGCCTCGCCGAAGCGAACGGCGTCGCCTGGCGCGCTTACGCCGCGTCGAACGACTACCCCGTCGCGTTCTACACGCAGCTCAAGGGATCGCCGAACGTCGTGCCGTCGTCGCAGTTCCTGGCCGACGCCAAGGCCGGACAGCTGCCGGCGCTCGTGCTGCTGTGGCACAACAGCCCCGACGACGAGCACCCGCCCGCGAACGTCACCGACGGGATGGACCTGATCTGGCAGTCCGTCGACGCGGTCGTCCAGGGCGGCGGCTGGGACGAGACGGTGTTCATGCTGACCTGGGACGACTGGGGCGGCTACGACGATCACGTGAAGACGCCCGTGCTCGAGTACACGCCGGACAACGTCCAGCTCGCGCTGGGCCCGCGCGTGCCGCTGCTGATGTTCGGCGGGCGCGGTCAAGCGCGGGATCGACAGCCGCTGGTGCGGGCACGTGAGCATCCCGAAGACCGCGATGCAGCTGCTGGGCCTGCCGGCGCTCGGGAGTGCCGCGGCTCGACGACGACCCGGGGCTCGCCGACCTCGTCGATCCGGCGCGGACACCGACCGCGCCGCCTCCGGCGTTCGGCACGGCGATCGACCTCCCCCCGGCCCCGATCCCGCCGATCGCGCCGCACCCGCCACCGCCCGCGCCGGCGGTCAGCCCGGTCGCCGGTGCGCCGAGATCATCCTGCGCGACGGGAGCACGCTCCCGCCGCCTAACGACGCCCCGCTCCCGCAGCAGCCGAATCCGCCGACCCCGGCCTAGTGCCGCTCGCGTCACTCGCGGCGGCGATCTCAGCCAGCGCGATCGCCGTGGCCACCGCGGCGTTCAGGCTCTCGACCCCCTCGCGCCCCCCGGGAATGCGCACGAGCGCGTCGCATTTGGTCCGCGTCCGCTGGCGCAGTCCCTGGCCCTCGGCGCCGACGACGAGCACCGACTTGGCGGTCGAACTCGGTCTCGCGGAGCGTGTGCTCGCCGCGCTCGTCGAGCCCGTACACCCAGTAGCCGTACTCGCGCAGGATGTCGAGGCTGCGCGCGAGGTTCGTGACCCTGAACACGTCCACGAACTCGGCGCCGCCGACCGCGATCCGCGCCACCTTGGGCGTCAGCTCGGCCGAGCGGTTCTTGAGCAGCAGCACCGCGTCGGCGCCGAAGAAGGCCGCGCGCGCGCAGCACCGCCCCGAGGTTCTGCGGATCGGAGATCTGATCGAGCGCGATCACCAGCCGCGCCGTCGGACAGCCGGTCGAGGTCGTGCTCGCCGAACACCGGCCGGCGGGACGGTGAACACGCACACGCCCTGGTGCTTGTCGTCGTCGGTGAGGCCGGTCAGGCGGCGAAACGCCGGCCACGCGACCAGCTCGGGCTCGACGCCGACGCGCCGTGCCGCCTTGATCACGTCGCTGTGGTACTCGGGCTTGCCGCCGAGGATCACGCGCTTGACGTCCTCGGGCCGCTCGAGGAACACGCGCCCGGACCGAGTGCTTGCCGTAGACCATCTCCATCAGGCCCGACCGCCCCGCCGAGCGCTCACGCGCGCGACAGGTACCTGCCCTCGCGCGTGTCGACCTTGATCGTCTCGCCGGTCGAGATGAACAGCGGAACCTGGACCACCACCCCGGTCTCGAGCGTGGCCGGCTTGGTCCCGCCGCCCGACGCGGTGTCGCCGCGCAGGCCGGGGTCGGTCTCGGTCACCTCGAGGTCGACCGAGCCGGGGACCTGGACGTCGCTCGGCCTGGTCGTCGATGAACAGGATCTCGACCTCGTCGTTGACCTTGATCCACTTGAGCGCATCCTTCAGCGTCGGCCTCCGGCAGCTCGATCTGCTCGTAGGTCTCGGTGTTCATGAAGTGGGCGGCCTCGCCGTCGGCGTACAGGAACTGCATCCGCCGGGCCTCGCTGCGCACCGAGCGCAGCTTCTCCCCGGCGCGGAACGTCTTGTCGATCACCGCCCCGTCGCTGGCGCGGCGCAGCTTGGTCCGGACGAACGCGGCGCCCTTGCCGGGATTGACGTGCTGGAACTCGATCACCTTGTAGACGGTCCCGTCGACCTCGACGTGATTCCCGCTCTTCAATTGATTAGTGCTGATGGACATAGCGCGGACCGAGGATAGCGACGCACTTCGGGGTTGACACCGGCACGGCGGTCCGAGAGGCTCCGACCCAGCAGCCTGCCGGCGAGGAGAGCGAGGGATCATGGGTCGTGTGAGGCGCGTTCGCATGGGTACTGGCGGTTCTCGTGATCGGAGCGCTTCCTGCGTCGGCTGTGGCCGGCGTGGCCCCGAACGGCCGACCGGCGAGCTCGACTGCAACGGCCTCAGCCCGATCCAAGCCTCGGCGCATCCGACCGCTGCCTGCGCCGACCCCCGCGGCACGTGGGACGGCCGGTTCTACGAACACGGCCACTACATCGGCCACGACGAGCCGTCGGTCCGTTACATCTCCGATACGCGCCGGATCGGGCGCCGATGTCACGTACGTCGAGCGGCTTGGCAAGGAGCCCGCGGCAGCTGCCGACGGTCAGCCACCCCGGGAACGACGTCACCCACTTCTTCGAGTTGTCCGTCGCGCCGTGGTTCTCGATGGACCTGTGCGATCCGAACTCGACCCCGCTGATCGCCTGCACTCCGGTGTCGGACGCCAACGCGCCCACTTCCTCTTTCCCCGGAGGCGGCGACGCGTTCATGGAGCTGCAGTTCTACCCGCCCGGGTTCGCGCCGTTCTCCGACAGCATCAGCTGCGACAACACCCACTGGTGCTCGGCGCTGAACATCGACAGCCTCGAGTGCACCGCCGACGGGTCCGTCTGCAACGACAACTGCATAGAGCCGGTCAACTTCGCGTTCATCCAGCACGACGGCAATCCCACGGGGCCGCCGAGCCCCCAGGAGTCGGATCTCGCGACGTTCACGCCGAATCGTGACACGTTGTTGATGAGCCCCGGGGACACGATCGTCATCCACATCTTCGACGCCCGGCTCCGAGGAGGCGGTCACGCGCTCGAGGTGACCGAGACTGACCTGACGACCCGAACGTCCGGGTTCATGATCGCGTCGGGTGCGAACGGGTTCATGAACACGAACGGGATCGTCAACGGGCAACCCGGGGACTGCTCGGGGAACGCCGTTCAACTTCGAGCCCGAGTATTCGAGCGCGGCCGCCAGCAACATCATCCCGTGGGGATTCGGGGCCTACAACATCAACAGCGAGTTCGAGATCGGCCATTTCGAGCCGTGCAAGAAGATCACCGGACCGCAGACACTGACCGACGAGAACTTCACCGACACGTTCTGGACCAACTGCAATGGCCCCTACGAGGCGGGGAAGGATTCCGACGGTCAATCCCGATCTCGAGCCCGACGACAGTCCCTGCTACCCGTTCGGAGACACCCACGGCGGTACCGCGCCACCAAACCTGGTGACGGGGTGCGACGTGTTCTTCGACGCCACCGGGGACCTGGATTACGACGGCACTTCCTACCGCGCCGACTGGCCGACCTCGGCCTATCCGGGCCGTTCCCGGGAGCGATCGCGCAGGCGCAGCCCACGACCGGCCGGGGCCAGACGTATCCGCATATCCAGTTCGTCACCGACCTGTCAGCCACCGAAGAGGGGTGCGACCCGACGACCGGCGTGGGCTGCGTGATGCCGCCCCCTGGACCCGGGAATTTCTACCCCTACTGGACGCTGGTGCGCGACCCCGAACTCGGCTGTACCTGGCAGTTCGGCAACGCCGGCCGCACCGGTCAGTCGTTCGGCGGCGACGCCCAGTGGGGCGCGGTGACCCCGACGTCGATCGGCGCCTTCCAGAGCGCGATCCGGCCCAACCCGAGCTGCTCTCGCAGCGGGGGTGACGGTCAATCGTAGACGCGCTCCTTCCGGAGCTCCGCGCACCTCGGCGGCGTGGTCGCGCAGGAGCAGGCCGCGCGCTTGAGCTCCTGACCCCGCACATATAGATCGGGATGTCACCACCGCTGAAGCCCTCGAGACCGCCGACGTGCTCGAGGTGGAGCGGCATCGAGGTGGTGCCAGGCGCTCGTGCGCGGCCATCCTAACCTTCCCCACACGGTGGCCGAGTACTCCACCTATTTCCGGCCGAAAGGGCTCGACGGGCATCGAGGCGCTGCACGCTCGGTTCGTCCGGCACGCCTACCGTCCGCACTCGCACCCGACCTGGACGGTCGCGATGGTCGAGCGCGGAGCCGCCCGGTTCGAGCTCGACGCCACCCAGCAGCGGGCCGGCGAGGGCGAGCTGTTCGTGCTCGAGCCCGAGGCCGTCCACACCGGGATGGCGGCGGTCCCGGAAGGGTGGGCGTACAAGGTGCTGTACATCGAGCCGAGCCTGCTCCACGACTGGGCCGAGCGCGACGGGACGGCGCCGGGCGCCGCTCGCTGGGTCGTGTTCCGCGACCTGGCGCTCCGGGGCGCGCTCGAGCGCGCGCACGCCGCGCTCGCATCGCCGAGCCCGCCGGCGATCTGGCAGTCGACGAAGCGGTCCTCGGCGCGGTCGCCGCGCTCCGCCCGCACCTGCGGCCAGGCCCGCCGGCGCGCGGACGCGATCGCGCCGAGCACGCCGCGGTCCGCCGGGCCCGCGGTCACCTCTGCGAGCGTTGGGACCAGCCGGTCACGCTCGCCGAGCTCGCCGCCGTCGCCGGGCTGAGCCGGTTCGAGCTGGTCCGCCGGTTCGGTCAGCAGAACCGGCGTCACCCCGCACGCGTTCCAGAGCAACCTTCGGATCGATCACGCGCGCCGGCCTGCTCGCCGCGGGCGCGCCACCGGCCGCCGTCGCGGCCGCGCTGCGGGTTCGCCGACCAGCCACATCTGACCCGCGTGTTCAAGCGCGCGGTCGGCGTCAGCCCCGGGCGGTACGCCCGCGCGGTCTCGTACTGAGCGCCGACGGACCGCAAGAACGTTCAAGACAAGCCGCGTCGCAGGCCGCGATCATGTCCGCGATGGGCGTCGGCCAATTCGACACCAAGGTCGCGGTCGTGGTTCGCGACGACCTCGCGACGTGGCAGCGCCTGAACGTCACCGCGTTCCTGATGAGCGGCGTCGACAGCGCACGCCGGCGCGGCCGCGATCGGGCAGGACTACCTCGACGCCGACGACCGGCGCTACCTGCCGCTACTCGTCCAACCGGTGCTCGTGTTCGAGGCCGGGCGCGGCCAAGCTCCGGACCGTCCGCGAGCGCGCCGAGCGGCGCGGGGTCACGCTCGCGATCTACACGAACGAGATGTTCGCCACCGGCAACGACGAGGACAACCGCGCCGCGGTCAGAGCCGTCGGCACCGAGGAGCTCGACCTCGTCGGGGTCGGCGCTTCGCGCGCCGCACCGCGACGCCGACGCGGTCCTGCGCGGCCTCGAGCGCCACCCGTAGCGCCTGACGGCTCGTCCGCGTAGGATCTCGGCCTGCCCTCGCCGTGGCCGCAGACCCCGCCGACGCCGGCGCACCGAGCCGCCTACGCGGACGCCGTCCCGCAGGTCGTTCTGGCTCGACACGCTGCCCGAGCGCGACCCGCACGCGCCGCTCGACGAGGTGCTCGACGCCGACCTCTGCATCGTCGGCGGCGGCTACACCGGCCTGTGGGCGGCGCTGTACGCCAAGGAGCTCGACCCGTCGCGCGAAGTCGTGCTGCTCGAGGCGACCCGCTGCGGGGCCGGCGCGAGCGGGCGCAACGGCGGCTTCCTGCAGTCCTCGCTCACGCACGGGACCGGCAACGGCCTGTCGCGCTTCCCCGACGAGCTCGAGCAGCTCGAGCGGCTCGGGCGCGAGAACTTCGACGCGCTCGGCGCGACGATCTCGAGCGCCTCGGGATCGACGCGGAGTTCGAGGCCGACGGCGACCTGATCGTCGCGCTCGAGCCGCGCGAGCTCGCGGACCTCGAGGACGAGGCCGAGCTCGTGCGGCGGTTCGGCTACGACGCCGAGCTGCTCGACGCCGATCAGGTCCGCGCCGAGGTGAACTCGCCGACCTACCTCGGCGGGCTGTGGATCCGGACCGGGTCCGCGCTGGTCCATCCGGGCAAGCTCGCCGACGGGCTGCGCGCGCCGCGGCGCGTTCGCGCGGGCGTGCGGGTCTACGAGCACAGCCCGGTCCGGGAGCTCCGCAGGACCGGGGTGCGGCGTCTCGGCGATCACCGAGGGTGGGGTCGTCAACGCGCGCCGCGGGCTGCTCGCGACCAGTGCCTACCCGCCGCTGGTGCGCGCGATCGGCCGGTACATCGCGCCCGTCTACGACTACGTGCTGGTGACCGAGCCGCTCGACCCGAGAGCTGCACGACGCGATCGGCTGGACGCGCGCGCCAGGGAGTCAGCGACATGGGCAACCAGTTCCACTACTACCGGCATGACCGCCGACGGGCGGATCCTGTGGGGCGGGTACGACGCGGTCTACCGCTACGGCGGCCCGGTCGGCCCGCAGCTCGACGACCACGAGCCGACGTTCGCGCAGCTCTCCCAGCACTTCTTCACGACGTTCCCGCAGCTCGAGGGCGCTGCGCTTCAGCCATCGGTGGGGCGGCGCGATCGACACGTGCAGCCGCTTCTCGGTGTTCTTCGGGCGCGCGCTCGGCGGCCGCGTCGCGTACGCGCTCGGCTACACCGGCCTCGGGGTCGGCGGCCAGCCGGTTCGGGGCCCGGGTCGGTGCTCGATCTGCTCGACGGGCGCGTGAGCGAGGCGACCGCGCTGACGATGGTGCGCCGGCGCCCGGTGCCGTTCCCGCCCGAGCCGCTGCGCACCGCGGTGATCCAGCTCACCCGCAACCGGCTCGCGGCCGCCGACCGCAACGACGGCCGCCGCGGGGTGTGGCTGACGGACGCTCGACCGGCTGGGCCTCGGGTTCGACAGCTAGATCAGCGAGCTCACTGCACCTTGCCGCGGGCCGCGACGCGCCAGATCGCCTCGATCCGTGCCGGCCCGGTGCGCGTACATGCACGTCGTGGAGGTTGATCGTCGGGTCGATGTGCGACGGCATCAGCGCTCACGCGCTCGCCGACGCGCAGATCGCGACGGTCCGGCTCGCCGGTCGGCGTCAGCACGCCGTGCTCGTCGCCCCCGGGCCGGTAGCGTCCAGCCCGGGGCGTCGGCCAGACGCGCCGGCCCGGAATCGTCGGACAGCGTCTTCAGCCCGGCGTCGATCACCGCGCGGTCGGGCGCCGGCCGGCTGATCACGGTCGCGATCACCGCGAGCGACGGACCGGTACGGGATGCCGCCCGTGTCGAGGTAGTCGGTGTCCATGAACGTGAACGACCCGGGCTGGACCTCGGTCACCGCCTCGTGGGCCGCGCAGAACTCGGCCGTGCCGGTGCCGCCGGTCGTCACGACCTCAACCGCGTGCCCGCCGGCGCGCAGCTGCTCGGCGGCTCCCGCGAGCCGCTCCATCGCCCGGTCGCACAGCCTCCGCCGCTCGTCGGGATCGCGAATGTGCTGGAGGTTGCCCTCGTAGCCCTGAAGCCCGACGAGGCGCAGCCGCTCGAGACCCCGGACCCGGTCGGCGAGCGCGAGCGCGTCCTCGGGCGCCACGCCGCAGCGGTCCTGCCCGACGTTCACGTCGATCAGCGTCTCGAGCGCGCGCGGCAGCGCGGCGTCGATCGCCGATGCCCCCTCCCACGAGTCGACGACGATTCGCACGCGCGCCGTCCGGCCACTCCGACGACCAGCCGCGCGAGCCGCCGCACCTTGACCGGACCGGCGATCTCGGTCGTGATCAGCACGTCGTCGATCCCGCTCGCGAGCATCACCTCGGCCTCGCTCAGCTTGGCGACGCACACGCCGACGGCGCCGGCGTCGAGCAGCAGCCGGGCGACCTCCGGGCTCTTCGCGGTCTTGAGATGCGGCCGGACGTCGCACGCCGGCGAGCCGGTCCAGGCACGAGCGCACGTTGCTCTCGAACACGTCGAGATCGACCGTCAGCGCTCGGCGTATCCAGCTCGTCGACGATCCATCGTTCAGCGGCGCTCGAGCGCGAGGCGAATCCCGAGCCCGATCAGCACGGCCCCGGTCAGCCGCTCGATCCGACTGGCCCAGCCACCCTCGACGAACGCCCGCCTTGCGCGCGAGACGAGAAACGCGAGCGTCGAGTACCAGAGCAGATCGATGCGCGACGATCACGCCGGCCATCGCGAGCGCGGACGGCAGCGCGGCGAGCACCACGCGGGATGAACTGCGGGAACAGCGCGACGAAGAACACCGCGAGCTTGGGGTTGGCCACGCTCGTCAGCAGGCCCTCGCGGAGCGCGGCCCGGTCCGACACCGTCACTCCGGGTCTGCTTGCGCCGCCCGGCGCGTCGTCCGGGAGGCCGGCGACGTCGCGACGACGAAGCGATCGCAGGCCGATGGCGACCAGGACCACGGCGCCGGCGAGCTTGACCGCATCGAACAGCGTGGCCGAGGCGGCGACGACGGACGCGATCCCCACCGCGGCGAAGCATCCCCATGCGAGCACCCCGATCGAGTTGCCGGACGTCGTGAAGAACGCGTGACGGCGCCCGCCCCGGACCGCGTTCCGGACGACGAGCGCGGTCGCCGCTCCCGGGGGTGATCGAGAGCAGCGCGGCCACCGGGACGAACGTCAGCAACGCGTGCAGCATCCCGTCATCCTAGGATCCCGCGTGATGCAACCTCGCGTCGCGTTCGTCACCGGTGCCAGCTCCGGCCTGGGTGAGGCGATCGCCCGTCGCTATGCGGCAGCGGGCGTCAAGGTCGTCGCGGCCGCCCGCCGTGCGGACCGCCTGGAAGAGCTCGTGCGGGAGTTCGGCGAGGACGCGGTTCTCCGCGTCGTCCTCGACGTGCGGGACAACGACGCGGTCGAGCGCGTGGTCGAGGTGCTCCCGCCCGAGTTCGCCGAGGTCGACGTACTCGTCAACAACGCGGGGCTCGCGCTCGGACTCGAGCCGGCGCAGGACGCCGTGCTCGACAACTGGGAGCGGATGATCGACACGAACTGCACCGGCCTCGTGTACATGACCCGAGCGCTGCTGCCCCGGATGGTCGCCCGAGGGCGCGGCCACGTCGTCAACATGGGATCGATCGCCGCCACCTATCCGTACCCCGGCGGGAACGTCTACGGCGCGACCAAGTCGTTCGTGCACCAGTTCAGCCTCGGCCTGCGCGCCGACCTTCACGGAACGGGCGTCCGGGTCACGTGCATCGAGCCCGGGCTGGTCGCCGGCACCGAGTTCTCCGAGGTCCGGTTCGGCGGCGACACCCAGCGGGCCGCCGGCCTCTACTCGGGCACCGAGCCGCTGACCCCCGAGGACATCGCGTCGGCGGTCGAGTGGGTGACCTCACAACCCGAGCATGTCAACGTCAACGTGATCGAGCTGATGCCGGTGAGCCAGAGCTTCGCGGCGCTGCCGGTCGATCGCTCCGGCCAGTAGCTCCGAATCCGCTAGAGCGCGAGGCGCCGGGACACCGTCCCGGCGCGCCGCCAGCGACCACACGACGACGTCCCGAACGCACTCGAAGCCGCTGAGCTGAAGGGGCACCGCATAGTCCGAGAAGCGTGGGCGCGGCCTGGTGCGACCTGCATGAGGAGACATTGGAGCGGTTCGCTCGGGGCCGTACCCCGCCGCGCACCGTCTCAACCGCCGGCGCGGGCCGCGCCTACCACCGACGCCGCGCCGGTGCCCGCGGGAGCACCGCCGCCGAAGAACGCCACCGGGTTCGAGATCATCATCTGGTCGATCTGGCCCTGAGTCACGCCCGCCTCGAGCAGCGCCGGCAGCACCTGCTCGGAGATCAGCAGGTAATCGGGCTTCTCCTCGGCGAAGGCCGGATTGCCGATGAAGAAGTCGAGGAAGCAGGCGGCGTCGTGCGAGAGGTGGATGCGGTCCGTGAAGCCCTCGCCGATCAGCGCGATCAGCGTCCGGATGCGGTCGGCCAGCGGGTTGAAGTGATCGATCCCGAACCGGTCGCAACCGAGCCACGCACCGGCGTGCGCGATCGTCCTCAGATAATCGAGGTCGTTGCTGTCGCCGGCATGCGCGATCACGATCCGCGCCGGGTCGACGCCGTGGCGGGTCATCGAGTCGAGCGCCAGGAGCCCGGTCCGCTGCTCGGCGTTCGTGTGGATCATCACCGGCGCGCCCGTCTCGACCGCCGCCATCGCGATCGCCTCGACGATCCTCGGCACGTCGCCGACGAGACCGTGCCGCTCGACCGCGCACTTGAGGAACGCTGCCTTCACGCCGGTGTCGTCGATGCCCTCGCGGATCTCGCGGACGAACAGCTCCGCGATCGCCTCCTTGCTCCGGTACGCGAGGAAGTTCGGGAGCTCGAGGAACGCGTACAGACCGGTCGCGACGATGATGTTGAGGTCGGTGGCCTCCGCGACCTCGCGTATGCGCGGGATGTACCGGCCCAGCCCGGGAGCGGTCGGATCGACGATCGTGTTGATCCCCGCCTCGCGCACGCGCGTGAGCTTCTCGCCCGCGTCGACGATCCGCTCCCGCTCGTTCCAGTAGCGCGGACCGAACGCGTGGCCCCAGTTCTGGAGCGCTTCGGGCTCCATGATGAATATGTGCTCGTGCATGAGCGTCCGGCCGAGGTCATCCAGGTCCACCGGGCCCCGCACCGTCTCGACAGTTGCCACCGTCTCTCCTCTCCTCGCTGTTATGGCTGCGCACCGGTCACGACGACGATCTTGCCCTCGAGACGTTCCACGTGGCGGTAGCGTAAACGCCGAGCCGCGCGCAGGAGAGACGAAGCCGAGCTGTTCGAGCGCCGCGCCGCGGTGCGCGCGCGGCCCGCGGCGAAGCCGTCCCCGCGCCGGCTCGCACTCGCTCAGAGGATGCCCGGCGGGATCGTGATCGTGATGTTGCCGCGCTTCTCGATCGCGGTCTTGCCGACTCGCTGCGCCCACGCGGCGGGCGAGCGCATCCATTCCGGGATCCCGGCGGGCGTGTCGAACTCCGGGATCTCGATCCGCTCGCCCGGCATGAACGACGTCGCCGTAGGGGACGAGCGGCCCGGCACGTCTGGGTGCGGCGATCAGCGGATGAAGCTCTACGAGCGCGCTGTTCCAGTTCTCGAGCATCGCCGCGATCGCGGCCTTCAGCTTCGTCGGATCGCCGCCCGAGCTACTCTCGGGCTGCGGTCGGGTGCGTTACGTGCGCGTACGCGGGCGAGTAGGTCGGCGCCGACCGGCGTCTGCTTCCACTTCTGCCAGGCGTCGTCCGCGAGCGACCCGAGCGCCACCACCGCCTCGATCTGGTTGCCGCCGAAGATGCTCCGCAGCCAGCTGTTGCGGTACTCGACGATCCCCGGATCGTCCTTGTGCGCTCGCCGCCCGATCTGGCCGTAGACCGAGTACAGGAACGTGTTGATCAGCAGGTAGCTGCGGTTGAAGCCGAGCTTCGCCATCAGGCCCTGGGTGCGGTGACCGGCCTCCCCGACGAGGATCCGCCGCACGACCGCCTCGGACTGGGCCGGGTCCTGCCCGATCACGAGCAGCCGCGCGCTGCCGTCGAGCCGGCCGCGGTGGAAGATCGGTCCCCACTCGACGCGGAACGAGTCCGGCGGGTAGACGTCGGCGCCGGGATAGTTGCCGACCAGCGAGGCGTACGGCTCGCCCACGGGGCCTGGGTCGAATAGATGCGTTCATGGCCACGACCGTCGCGGGCCGGTGCGCCTCGTGCTCGCGAGGTGCAAGCTTATCTCCGAATCGCACCGGATGTTCGGTAGGCGATATGCCGACCCATGGCCGTTCCGATCGACCCGGCCACCAGCCCGAAATGGGCGCTCGCCGGACGGATCGTGACGATGGACGCAGAGTCGACCGTGGTCATGGACGGCGCGATCTGGATCGCGGACGCCGACATCGCCGCGATCACCAAGCAGGGCGACCCGACCCCGGACGGGTTCGACGGCGTCGACGCCGCTCGACACCGGAGGGACGGTGTTCCCCGGGCTGATCGAGCTCCACAACCACATCGCCTACAACGCGCTGCCGCTGTGGCACGTCCCGAAGCGGTACACGAACCGCGACACCTGGGGCAACTCGCCCGAATACCACCAGCTCGTGACCGCGCCGATGAAGACGATCGGCGAGGCGACCGAGCTGCTTCCGGCGCTCGTCCGCTACGTCGAGTGCAAGGCGCTCGTCGGCGGCGTGACCACGACGCAGGGAATCGCGCTGTTCAGCGCACCCGGCGTCCGGCGCTACTACCGCGGGATCGTCCGCAACGTCGAACAGACGGGCGACGAGCTGCTGCCCGAGGCAGGCAGCCGCATCGCCGACGTCGACGCGAAGGACCCGCAGGCGTTCCTCACCGAGATCGAGAAGAAGACGTGCTTCCTGCTGCACCTGAGCGAGGGCACGGACGACGCCGCCCACGAGCACTTCGAGGCGCTCCAGCTGCCCGGGGGCGAGTGGGCGATCGCGCCGTCGCTCGCCGGGATCCACTGCGTCGCGCTGAAGCCGGCCGACTTCGACGGTGATGGCCGCGCACGGCGCGTCGATGGTGTGGTCCCCGTTCAGCAACCTGCTGCTGTACGGGCAGACCGCCGAACGTCGCCGCCGCGCTCGCGGCGGGCACCGCGGCGAAGCCGTTCAAGATCGGGCTCGGGTCTGACTGGTCGCCGAGCGGGAGCAAGAGCCTGTTCGGCGAGCTCAAGGTCGCCCGCGTCTATAGCCAGAACAACGGCGAACGTGTTCGGCGACGAGCAGCTGGTCCGCCTGGCCACGCTCCGCCGGCGCGGCGATCCTCGGCTGGGACAAGACGGTCGGGTCGCTCGAGGTCGGCAAGCGCGCCGACCTCGTCGTGGTCGGCGGCCAGAACGACGCATCGCCGCTGCTGCCGCTGTTCGAAGGCGACGAGCGAGCAGTTCAGCTCGTCGCGATCAACGGCACCCCGCGGTACGGAACCGCTCGCTGATGGTCACCGACGGCCCCGGACTGGAGACATCTCACCGTCGGCGGCGAGCAGCGCGTGCTGTACCTGAAGCAGGACAGCGAGGACCCCGACGTCGCCGCCCTCGGCTACGCCGATGCCCGGTCAAGGCTCGCCGACGCGCTCCAGAACATCAAGGAGATCCGGCTCGAGCAGGAGCGCAAGCACGCTCCCGCCGGAATGGACTCGGCACCGGAGGTCGAGGCGGGGCATCCGCGACTCGCGCTCGACGAGTTCGAGCACACCGAGTTCACGCAGCGCCCCCATCTGCCCTTTCACGGCGCGTCGACGGGGCCGGTCGACCGCGGCCCGGAGGCGCCGGCCCCAATCTCATCGCTCCTGTCGCCCATCGAGCTCGACGCGCTGACCGTCGCGGACGACGCCGGCTGGCTCGACCGCGTGGCGGCGGAGATCAACCTGCCGCCGTATCTCGCCCCGGGGGTCCGCAAGCTGTACGGAGGCTGAGCCCGGAGCTACGCAAGTTTGCGCGCCACCCAGACCTCTTCGTACGGCCACTGACGCGCCCACTCGGCGGAGGCCCAGTCGAACCGTGTCTCGGGCGCATTGAGAGGCGCGTACAGCTCGTGGAGCGCCTCGACCGTAAACCCGGCGTCGCTGAGGACCGCGATCCATTCGCCGTGCGCGAGGTGAAACTCGACGCTGTCCTCGTCCGGCCACTCCATCCGGTGGATCCCGCGCTGCGGCCGCAACAGGCGATCCTCCGCCGCGCCCCGGTCCGGCATGCAGAGGACGACGAGTAGCGAATTTGTGAGGAAGACGAGCCGTCCGCCGGGTCTCAGCAGACGCCCCGCTTCCGCCACCCATGCTCTCGGTTCACACCACAGGCTTGCGCCGTACTCCGACAGCGCGAGGTCGAAGCCGCCGTCGGGCAACGGGACGTCCTCGGCGCTCGCGTGGATGAGCGGGAAGCGAACGTCGTGCTCCTCCTGCATCGCCCGCGCCGTCGCGAGCTGCGCGTCGGACAGATCGACGCCGACCGGGCGAGCGCCGCGACGTGCCAGCCACGCCGACCAGTAGGCGGTACCGCAGCCCAGCTCGACCACGTCGAGCCCGTCGGCGTCGCCGAGGATCCCAAGCTCCTCCTCGCGGATCTCCCAGATCCCCCACGACGACGCATCGTCCGCCCACAGACGCCTTCCGGTCGCCGCGTACTCCGCGGCGACGACGTCCCAGGCGGCGCGATTGCGCCGGGCGTGCTCGGGCAGCTCCACCGGCGGAGCGTATCCGGCGCCGGCGCCCTCACGAGATTGGTGTATCAGGCGCCGAGTCAGGCGCTCTGTCTGGATTGACGCGCGCGGCTTCCGCCTGACCGGCCCTATGGCCGCGCGCGACCCCACAGTTATTAGGATCTTTATCCATCTTTCGACAGGCTTTGGAGGGCCTCACCGCGACGGCCCTTCCGGCACCGGCGACAGCCCTTGACTTGGATCAGCAGATGTGAGTTGCTAGGCGCATCCGATCTCGAGCCAGCGGCTCCGCAGCTCGGACGGGGCATCGGTGTGGCAAGCCAGGAGGCACCACGTGCGCAAAACGTCAGCGGACACAGCGCCAGGCATACCGGCAGGTTCTACCGTGAGGGGGTATACCCGATGAGCACTACCACAGGTGCTGGTCAACCACAGTCCCAAGCAGCCGTCCCGGGTCAGATTCCCACTGCGCCGACCAAGGTCGTGCTGGTCCCATCCGAGCCGAACCTCGACCTCGGTGGTGTCGAGCTCTCTACGGTCGCGGACGCGCTCAATCGACCAGATCAACAACGAGGTGAATCAGCACTGGGGCGTCTCCGCCAAGGTCACATATGTAACTTCCCTTGACGACGTCCGTGCGAACCAGGTCCCGCTCGTGATCGTTCCTGACGACGGGAAGCTCCCTGACAGTGGCGTCCACTTCAACATTGGCGCGCGGCAGTGCGCGATCGTCAAGAACACGCCGGGCCAGTGGACTGCGTCTGCGAGCCATGAACTGATCGAGTTGCTCTGCGACCCGACTGGAGTGCGGACCACCCCGGGTCGCACGCCGGATGAGGCCCGAAGCCCCGTGAGCATCCTGGTAGAAGTGTGCGACCCAGTCGAGGACTCAACCTATGCCGAACAGGAGACCGACGTCCTGGTGTCGAACTTCGTACTGCCCAGCTTTTACGACGTCAAGTCTCCCGATGGTGGGCAGTACTCGCACCATTCCAGGTCTCACAAAGCCCTTCTGGCTGCTGGAGGGTGGTTACATCAGCTGGCAGACCTTCGATACCGGCGACGTCTACCGGGCGGTTGCCAAGGTGGCGAAAGATGGCCCCCTTACCCCCAAGAACGCCCCGTTCACCCCGAAGCAATTCGTCGGAGAGCCAACCATCGAGCAGCTCGGCGCAAAAGTGCGGCCGCAGCAGAAGCCCAGCCCGAGAATCGATGATCAGTGGGGCGACGACCGGTCGGGTCCGGCAAGGCAACTGAAGGGTGAGATCAACATGTTCATGATCTCGTGTCACGCGACGCGCCTCTGCCTTCCCTCTCGGTGCTCATTAAGAAGCTCGAGAGGATCAGGAACGACAACGACCCGGCACGGCAAGCTGCGCTGAAAAAAGTCATCCAGGCGATGCAAGTCGAGCAGGAGATCGCACTAATGTTCGGCGACGACGCGTTCGGTACGGGGATCTCGAGCTTTCAAGTTGCACCTCCACGACTAGCGACGACATCAGTGGCGAAGGTCCGCCGGACCCGGTATGCGTTCTTCTACCTAGAGGATGACCCGTTGGCCGCCGTGGCGGCGCTCTTCGGGGGCGACGCCGAGATCACGCGCCCAAGTGCGCGGGTCTCGGCGCTCGTGATCCTGACCGGCGAACGACATCGCCTCGAGCCGAAGGACGTAGATCTGCTCATGTCCGTTCCCGCGGAGCGGTGGGTCGACGCGGGGTCCCTCGAGGAGACCAGCGTCGCTCTCCTCACGGACAAGGGACTGCTGCTCACGGACTCGGACGACGAGCGCCTCTCGCGGCTGCGGGAGCGGGAGGAGGCCCTCGATTCCAACGAGTGGAACCTGTACTCGGCTCTCTTTCACTTCATGACCCAATGGAGCGGCGTGGAGAGCACCGAGAGCCAGGGGGATCCCGAGCTGGTTCGGGAGCTGTCGCGGGAGGCGGCGCTGGCCGTGGTCGCCGAGCACGGACTCCCGCCGGGGGCGTTCCCCGAGATTGCTGAAGGCCCGAGGGTGTCGCTGCCGGGAATCGAGCGGACGGGTGAGCTCTACGAGACGCTCCTGGCGAGGCGCACGACCCGCAACTTCGACCTCGAGGCGCCGATGGCCCTCGCCGATCTGGACACCGTTCTGCGCTACGTGTTCGGGACGCACGGATACGCGAGAAACGTGGCGGACGTAGTGTGCATCAAGCGGACGAGCCCTTCAGGCGGCAGCTTGCATCCGATCGACGTGCATCCGATCGTCACAAACGTCGAGGGCGTCGAGCCGGGAATCTACCGCTACGACGCACGGGCACATGCGCTGGTCCTGATGTTCCCGCTGGCCCGCGACGAGGGTCGCCGCATGATCACGTCGTTCACGAGCGGACAGGAGTATTTCGGTGGTGCGCACGTGTCGTTCGTCCTGAGTGCGCGTTTCTACCGAAGTCACTGGAAGTACCGGCGCCACCACAAGGCCTACCCGGCCGTGCTCATGGACGCCGCGCATCTGAGCCAGACGCTGTACCTCGTCAGCACGCAGCTCGGACTCGGGGCGTTCGTCACGCTCGCGATCAATTCGCGGGACATCGAACGGCGCCTCGGGCTCGACGGTGTGGACGAGGGCGTGATCGCTTTGACCGGGTGCGGACTGCGTAGAGCGGACCCGTCGCCTCTCGAGCTCGAGTTCTCCCCCGAGCCGATCTGACGATCTTGCGGTTCGAGCGCAGCTCGCCTACGAAACGCTCGGATCGGGTACGAGCAGCTCGTGAGCGCGGCGGGCAGTCTCCGCCGCCGGACGGATGCCTTTGCGGTCGTAGAGCCGGATCGCCTGCTCGAGATCACGCGCGGCCATTTCCGGCCTGTCGAGGATCGTCAGTACTTCGGCGCGGTCCCGGAGCGCATCCCCATGCAGTAAGAGGAAGTCGGCACTTTCGGCCAGCGCCACCGCACTGTCCGCCATCGCCTCGGCACCCATAGAGTCGCCTTCGCGAGCAAGCAGCGTCGCGTGCGTGCCTCGCAGGATGACCTGTGACACCACGTCGTCGTCAGACGTCGTGTCAAGACTGATGCGCCGGTAGCGTTCATACTTCTCGCTGCGACCGTGACCCGATATCAGCCGAGCGGCAAGCGCGGCTGCCGAGCTGAGATGCCCTCGGGCCCCCAGTCGCTCGAACGTCTCACACGCTTGCGCAAGCTCGGGCGACGCACGTTTCGGACTCTCGGCGAGAAGCTCGATGAACGCGTAGTACATCTGGATGACCGCGACCGTCAAATCCAGGCCGACATCGACGAGGCGCCGTTTGGCGCCCCTCCAGCGGTGGCGCGCGTCGTCGAACCGCCCGTCCATTGCCTCGAGCACCGCAATCATGGCCTCGGTGAATGCGGTTGCCGCGATATCGCCGTCAGCCCGGGCGAGGATCTCGCCGCCACGACGAATCCCATCCTCGACCGGGCGCGGCCCGATCACCGTGGTCCTGGCCAGATCGATCAGGATCCGCGAACGATCCTTCCGCTCGCCGGCGCGATCCGCATATCCAAGCGCCCGCTCGAGCGCGGACTCCATGGCGGCCGAGTCAGACCTGATCCAGTGGACGAGCGCCAAGTGCAGCCAGGCCCGTGACAACCCGCTCTCGTCACCGAGCCGCTCGAGCACCGCGATCGCGTCCTCGGCGACATCCCGCATCTTCCTGACTCCGCCCGCCGGATCGACGTGGGAGCGCCAATAGGAGAGCTCGATCAGGATCCGGGCGGTGAGCCCTTCGTCGCCCTGAGCCTGGGCCTGCTGAAGCGCGGCCTGGAGGATCCGCTCAGCCTCGGGAAAATCACCGCTTTCGCTGAGGGCGTGGCCGAGATCGAGCAGGACATCCGGTCTTGCATCGCCGGCGGCATCGACCATCTCGGCCGATCTGCGAAGCAGGCTGACGGTCGCGTTCGCGTCTCCGCGCAGGGCAGCGCGCCGACCTGCGCTCGCGAGATGGACAGCGGCCCTCGCCGCAAGTTCGAGCACGCCGGCGTCCATCTGCCCGACCTCGCCTCGCATGCGGAACGCCTGCTCAAGGTGGTAACCCGTGAACTCATCGAGCTGCTCGCCACGTTTCGCGAGCCAGTCTGCGAAGTGCTCGTGCAACTCAGCGCGGACCGATTTCGGAGTGCTGTGGTAGGCGACGTCACGGATCAGGATGTGGTGGAAGCGCAGCTGTTCCTCGCCGGCGAATGTGCTGCCGTCGGGATGGATCAGGCCGCGGTGAACGAGCGCCCGGAGGTGCTGCAGTGCTGACGCCTGCGCCTCAGCGGGAAGCAGCTCGACCACCGCCGCCGGCCAGAACTCGCGCCCGATCACCGCTGCACGCTCGATGAACGCGCGCTCCCCTGGGCCGAGGCGATCGAGGCGCGCCGCGAGCAGGCTCTGGATCGTCGCCGGGACCTTGCGCTCGCGGTCCCAGGAGGGATCCTCGGCGGTTGTCCGCAGCAGCTGTTCGACGAACAGGGGGTTCCCCTCCGCGGTCTCGAGAATCTGGGCGCTCTCGGCATCGCTCAGGCGGCGGTCGCCTACGTGCTGATCGAGCATGAGGCGTGCGTCGTCGGGCTCTAGCGGTGAGAGCAACAGGGAGCTCACACGCGCGTGGCCCCCACCCCAACCCGGGCGCACCTCGAGCAGTTCAGGTCGCGCGAGACACAGCACCAATGCGGGGACGTTGAGCCAATCGACCAGGTAGTCGACGAGATCAAGCAGCGGCGATTCTCCCCAATGGACGTCCTCGAGCACGAGGACCACGGGGCGCTCGCTCGCGAGTACCTCGAGTAGCCTCCTGAACGCCCAGGGGACCTGCTCCTGGGCACTCTCCGTGAGACCCAGACCGAGCGTCGCGGCGACGATGTCGGCGACGACATCCGCGTCGTCTGCCCCATCCAGCAGGCCTCGGATCACCTCGCGCGATTCACCTCCGGCGGCCTGTGTTAGCGCCTCGCGCAATGGCCAGAACGCGATTCCGTCGCCGTACGAGAGACACCGCCCCGTCAGGATCGTCGCTTCGACCCCGAGCTCATCGGCCAGCTCCTGCGCGAGTCGGGACTTTCCTATTCCGGCCTCGCCTAACACGGTGAGAAGGTGAGCCTGCCGACGGTGAACTATGCGCTGGAACGTCACTCGGGCGCTGCTCATCTCGCCGCGCCGGTCAACCATCGGCTTCTCCGGTTGTCCCACCATCGGCGCATCACCGACCAGGCCGAGCAACCGCCACGCACGGCCCTCGAGAGCCGGCTCGACCCTGACCGCATCGGCGACCACGTGCCTGGTCGAGTCACTCACGAGCACTTCGGACTCCGCCACAGCGTGGACGAGTGCGATCGCGTTATTGACCGGCTCTCCCGATAGGTCGCTTGGCGCTTCGGCCACCACCTCTCCGGTGTCGACGAAGGCGCATGCGAACAGCGCGCCCAGCTCTCGGCTCGGGAGTTCGCCGACACGCGAGACCAGTTCGTGGGCGGAGCGCAGCGCGCGCAGAGCGTCGTCCTCGCGGGTCGCAGGCAGGCCGAACACGCCGATGACTTCACCCCCAAGTCTCGACACGACGATACCGCCGTGGCGGCGGATGATCCGCTCGACCTCGTCCCGGCCCGTCGAGATTCGAGCCAGCGCAACCTCGGGATCAACCCGGCCCTCGAGGTCGAGCTTCGCGACGAGCACGGTGACCGTCTTCCGGACGATCCGTGGCGGTACGAGTTCGTCCGCCACTCGATCGACCCGCGCTACGGGCGCATTCGACGGCTCAGGCTCGGGCTGACGTTCGAGGCGCAGGGCGGAAGCAGGCATCGCCGAAGCGGACGGGGCCTCGAGCGACGGGTCCTGCTGCAGGATCTTCCGCTCGAGTTCCTGCAGCGCAGGGCCAGGGTCGAGTGCGAGCTCGTCGAGCAGCATTCGGCGAGCCTCGTGAAAAGCTTCAAGCGCTTCCGCTTGACGTCCACACCGGTACAGGGCGAGCATGAGCTGGCTACGCGGGCGCTCGCGAAGCGGCTGCTCGCGAACAAGCTCCTCGAGGTCCGCCACGACCTCGGCATGCTTCCCCAGCGCCAGCTCGGTCTCGATCATCTCCTCGCGGCAGCTTGCGCGGAGCTCCTCGAGCCGCGCGATGCTGGCCTGGGCGAATGGCTCATACGTGAAGTCGGCAAGTGGCGGTCCGCGCCAAAGCGCCGCGGCCGCCTCGAACAGCGCGGCCGCGGCCGCCGGGTCCCCGGCGTGGAGAACGGATCGCCCACGCTGATAGAGGCGCTCGTACCTCGCAGCATCCAACTCGTCGACTCCGATCTCGAGCACATACCCCGGCGGCCGTGTTGCCAGGCGCTCGCCGGCCGGCCCAAGCGCGCTCCGCAGGCGCGATACGAACACCTGGACAGTGTGTGCAGCAGTTGGCGGCGGGTGCTCTCCCCAGAGCTCGTCAACGAGCCGGTCCCGCGAGACGACTTGGTTCGCATTGAGGGCCAGCACGGCAAGCAGCGCGCGCTGCCGCGTACCACCGAGTGCCACCGGGTTCCCCTCGTCGATGCGGACCTCAAAGGGTCCGAGGATGCCCAGCTCGAGGACCGGCCCCACGCCTTAACGCTAACAGGCGGCACCGGTCAGATCGGTACCTAATCGGGGACATGTGACAGATCGTCACCCGGACCCGTCGTTCCACGCCACCCCCTTACGATCCAGGCGAGTGTCGCGCGCCTCATCCTCACCCCTACCCAAATCCGCGTCTGTCGTGATCGTCGGCGGCGGAGTGATCGGCACGAGCGCGGCGTTCCACCTCGCCGAGGCCGGCGTCGACGTCGCTGCTGCTCGAGCGGGCTCAGCTCGGGAGCGGCTCGACGTGCAAGGCCGCCGGCGGCGTCCGCACGCAGTTCTCGGACGTCCTGAACATCGAGATCGCGAAGCGAAGCCTTGCCGCATTTCGAGATTTCGGCAGCCGCCCCGGCTGGGAGATCGAGCTCAAGCAGGTCGGCTACCTGTTCGTCCTCACGCGCGAGTCCGACGTCGAGGAGTTCGAGCAGAGCGTGGCGCTCCAGAACGAGTCCGGCCTCGACTCGACGATCCTGAGCTCCCGCCGAGGCGCGCAAGCTGTGCCCACTACTCGACGGTGACGACATCCTCGCGGCGGCGTTCTCGCCCGGCGACGGTCACGCCACCCCGGAGGGCGTCGTACAGGGCTACGCGTTCGCCGCACGCGCCATTGGTGCGCACATCCGGACCGGATGCGAGGTGCTCGCGATCGAGTCGCGCGGCGGCGAGATCACCGAGGTCGTGACCGGCCACGGCCGCGTCGGGACCGGCGTCGTGATCTGCGCCGCGGGACCCTGGTCGCGGAGCTGCGGCGAGATGGTCGGCGTCGAGTTGCCCGTGACCCCGCTGCGCCGCCAGATCCTGTTCACCGAGGCGATCGACGGGCTGCCGCGCGGATCTGCCGATGACGATCGACTTCTCCTCGAGCTTCTACTTCCACCGCGAGGGCCCCGGCCTGCTGATGGGCATGTCCGATCCGAGCAGAGCAGCCGGGCTTCAGCGTCGAGACGACCGACGACTGGATCCCAGGCCTGATGGAGGTCGTGCGCCGGCGCGCGCCGCGGATCGCGGACGTCGGGCATCCGCGGCGGCTGGGCGGGGCTGTACGAGATGACGCCCGACCACAACGCGATCATCGGCGAAGCCGCCGGCGTCTCGCGCTTCCTGTACGCGACCGGGTTCTCCGGCCACGGATTCCTGCAAGGTCCGGCTGTCGGTGAGATCCTGCGCGACATGGTCCTCGGGCGTCCGACGTTCGTCGACATCGCGCCGCTCACCGTCGAGCGGTTCGATGCCGCCGCGCTGCGCCCGGAGTACAACATCGTCTAGAGAGGCCCTGTGACCGACACACTGTCCAAGACCGCGACGGGCGCGACGCGCCTCGTCGAGATGCTCGACCGGCTCGGGGTGAAGCTCGTGTTCGGGCTGCCGGGCGTCCACAACCTCCCGATCTGGAAGGCGCTGTCCGAGTCGGACATCCGGCTCGTCGGCGTTCGGCACGAGCAGACCGCGGCGTACGCCGCCGACGGATACGCGCGCGCGACCGGCAAGCTCGGCGTCGCGCTCGTGACCACCGGTCCCGGGGCGGCGAACACGCTCGGCGGCGACCGGCGAGGCGATGGCCGCGGGCTCGCCCGTCCTGGTGATCGCGACCGACGTCTCGACCGCGCTGCGTCGCGAGGGCGTCTACCGCGGCACGCTGCACGAGACGCGCGACCAGACCGCGATGTTCCGGCCGATCACGAAGGCACGCGCGCCTGGTCGAGCAGCGCCGGTCGAGATCGCGGCGGCGGTACTCGAGGCCGGCGCCGCCGCGCTGGCAGCGCCCACCGGACCTGTGTACCTCGGCATCCCGACCAACCTGCTCTCCCAACCCGTTTCGGACGATCCGGTCTCATCGCCCGCAGCGGCCGCGAGTCCGTCGCTATCGCCCCCAGCGATCGACCGAGCCTGCGAGCTGCTCGCGAGCGCCGAGCGCCCGCTGATCTGGGCCGGTGGCGGGGCGCTTCGCGCCGGCGCGGGACCGGTTGTCGGAGAGCTCGCGCTCAAGCTGGCGGCGCCGGTGCTCACCACCTACATGGGCCGCGGACTGCTGCCGCCCGAACACCCGTGCGCCGTCCCGGGCCCCGTTCACGCGCGGGAGGTCGGGGACCTGTGGGACGAGGCCGACGTGGTGGTCGCGATCGGAACCGACTTCGACGGCACGAACACGCAGAACTGGCAGATGCCCGCAGCCGCCGGCGCTGATCAGCGTCAACGTCGACGAGTCCGAGGCAAACAAGAGCTACGCCTGCCGACGTGACGCTAGTCGGCGACGCGCGCGAGGTGCTGGAGCAACTGCTGCCAGCCGCGCCGCTCCGCGACGGGCATGCCCGAGCTCGAGCGGCGTCTGGCAGCGATCGGAGACGCCGTGGCGGCCTGGGTGCGAGGCGACGACGAGCAGGCCGCTGCGGCTGCTCGAGGTCGTCCACGCGCCTTGCCGCCTGAGACGGTGGTCGTCACCGACATGTGCATCCCGGGCTACTGGCTCGGCGGCTACTGGCAGGTGCCTCGTCCCCGGAAGCTCGGCTACCCGCTGGGCTGGGGCACGCTCGGGTTCGGGTTCCCGGCGTCGCTCGGCGCCGGCCTCGCCGGCGCCGGCCCGACCGTGTGCGTGACGGGCGACGGCGGCTTCATGTACGCGTGCGGCGAGCTCGCGACAGTCGTCGAGGCGCAGCATTCCGCTCACGATCGTGCTCGTCGAGGACGGCGGCTACGGCATGCTCCGCTTCGATCAGGTTCTCGCCGGCGAGGAGCCGTTCGGCGTCGACCTGGTCCAGCCCGACTTCGCCGCGCTGGCCGCATCGTTCGGCGTGCCGGCGACGACGATCGAGGGCTTCGGCCCGCAATTCGAGCGGGAGCTCCGCCGGTCGATCGCGACCGACGAGCCCGAGATGCTGATCGTGCGGGCCCGGCTCAAGCCGCCGCCGACCACGTCGCCGCGGTGGTACCGGGGCCGATGAGCACGACCTCGCTCTCGGTCATCCTCGACCGACGAGCTCAGAGCGCGCGCACGGCGGAGCCTCGAGCGCTGCGGCGCCGAGCCCGTGCTGCTGCCAGGGCCGACCGTGACGGCGCGCTCGCCGATCACCGGCGAGGACCTGTTCGACGTCCCGGCCGCGGGCGCCGCCGAGATCGTCGCCGCGATCGCCGCGGCCAAGTCCGCGTTCGCGACCTGGCGCACCGTCCCGGCGCCGGTCCGCGGCGCGCTGGTCAAGCGCTTCGGCGCGCTGATCGGCGAGCACAAGGCCGACATCGCCGAGCTGATCACGATCGAGGCGGGCAAGATCCCGTCCGAGGCGCTCGGCGAGGTCCAGGAGATGATCGACATCTGCGACTTCGCGGTCGGGCTCTCGCGCCAGCTCGACGGCCGGACGATGCCCTCCGAGCGACCGAGCCACCGGCTGATGGAGACCTGGCACCCGCTCGGCGTGGTGGCGGTCATCTCGGCGTTCAACTTCCCGGCTGCCGTGTGGTCCTGGAACACCGCGATCGCGCTCGTCTGCGGCGACAGCGTCGTCTGGAAGCCCTCGCCGATGACGCCGCTGACGTCGATGGCGTGCGCGGCGCTGCTCGATCGCGCCGGCGCCGAGTGCGGCGCCCCGGTCGGGCTGCACCAGCTCGTGATCGCCGACGCGCGAGGCCGGGCAGGCGCTGATCGACAGCCCCGACGTCGCGCTCGTGAGCGCCACCGGCTCGGAGCGGATGGGAGCGCAGGTCGCGCCCCGCGTCGCGGCCCGTCTCGGCCGCTGCCTGCTCGAGCTCGGCGGCAACAACGCCGCGGTGGTGGCGCCGTCGGCCGACCTCGAGCTCGCCACCCGCGGGATCGTGTTCGCCGCGGCAGGCACCGCCGGGCAGCGGTGCACGAGCCTGCGCCGGGTGATCGCGCACGAGGACGTCGCCGACGAGCTCGTCGGCCGGACTCGCAGCGACGTGTTCGCCCGGCTGCCGATCGGCGACCCGTCCGCCGACGGCACGCTCGTCGGTCCGCTGATCAACGAGCGGGCGTATCGCGGGAATGGTCGAGGCGCTCGACGAGGCCCGCGGCCGACGGCGGCGAGCTGGTCGCCGGCGGCGACCGCCGCCCGGTCGACGGCGCCCCCGACGCCTACTACGTCGAGCCCGCGCTCGTCCGCATGCCCGCTCAGACCGGCGGTCGTCCGCCGCGAGACGTTCGCGCCGATCCTGTACGTGATGACCTACCGCGAGCTCGAGGACGCGATCGCGCTCCACAACGGCGTGCCCCAGGGCCTGTCGTCGAGCATCTTCACCCGCGACCAGCGCGAGGCCGAGCGGTTCCTGGCCGCCGACGGCTCGGACTGCGGGATCGTCAACGTCAACATCGGCACGTCCGGGGCCGAGATCGGCGGCGCGTTCGGCGGCGAGAAGTCGACCGGCGGCGGCCGCGAGTCCGGCTCGGACGCCTGGCGCGCCTACATGCGCCGCGCCACCAACACGATCAACTACTCCGACGAGCTCCCGCTGGCGCAGGGCGTCGAGTTCGGCTGAGCCGGCATCACTTCGAGGCAGGCTCCCGCAAGAGCGTGATCGTCTCTTCGGGGAACACCGCCTGGACCTCGAGGCGACCCCCGAGCGAGGCGACGTAGCGGGCGACCGTATCGAGATAGACGTCCTCGTGCTGGCCGCGAGCGCTGCCTGATTCGCTGGCCTCGAGCGTGTCACCGAACGCCGTCTCGCTGACCCCTCGCCGCCGGCGCACAGCGTCGAGGCGAGTCTCCGCGTCCATGAGCCGTCGATTCATCGCAACACGCTCTTCGTTCAGCGGCCTCTGCTCGCGGATCGCTCGCCAGTTCTTGTTCTGGTCGGCCATGGCTCTCCCTTTCCGATCGAACGCAGATGCCTGTCATAGAGCTTGTCAGCGAGCGGGATGTTTCGGGCATACCACCCCTGCCAGTCGTTGGTCTTGTCGCCACCCAGCAGGATCACGCCCCGCCGGCGCGGATCGAACGCGAACAGCGCCCGCAGGTGACCACCGGCCGAACGGAGCTCCTTCATGTTGTGGTGACGCGAGCGGCTGATCGAGTCCGCGCGCGGCCGACCGAGGCGTGGGCCGTGTTGCCGTAGCTCCTCGATGGCGGCCCCGATGCGGTGGGCGTCCTTGGACCCCAAGGCGCCCCACCACCGCTCCGCCTCGCGTGTGAACTCGATCTCCCACGTGCGTCCGGGCGCCACCCCACGAGGGTCACGTCAGTGGCTGTTACGGAACAAGACCCATTCGTTTCATCACTGACAAATTAGGCGACTCCGCCGCTCGCGAGACGCGGTGGGGATGCCGGCGCCCCGCGTCGGCTATCCACCGAGTGCCGTCAGTAACACGGCGCCGTCCGGTGAACCGTTCCCGGTGCAGGCGTCCCACCCGGCGCCGGCCTGGTAGGCGACGTTGTTGCCCTGCGTGACGTCGTGGAACCCCTTCGCCGCGGACGCGTTGTAGATCTGGGGCTGGAGGAACCCCACGGGCTTCCCGAGCGACTGCATTCAGCAGAACGGTCAGACCGGCCCACAACGGCGCCACCGCGCTCGTGCCGCCGATCGTCTGCCGGCTACCGTCGACCAGGACCGAGTAGCCGGTCTCCGGGTCGGCGTTACCGGCCACGTCGGGCACGCCGCGCCCCGGCTTGCCGGTGTCGACGTTGCTCGGCATCTTCACACCGCTCTGATATGACGGCACGGCGAACTCGACGCTGATCCCACCACCGCCGGCTCCGTGGTTTGGCAGTTCGTTCCAAACGGTCTCGCTCGTGATCTGGCCGTTCCGGATCTCGAGCGTCGTCCCGCCGCATCCAAGTGCATGTGGCGCCGAGGCCGGAAAGTCGACGTGCTGCTTGCCGTCGTTGACCCCGTCGGTCGAACCGCTGTCGCCCGATGCCACGGTCACGGTGACGCCGACGGCGGCGCCCTCGGTGAGGATCTGCTCCATCTGCGTGCGCGCCTGCTGTGTCCAGGAGTCCTCGGGGCCTCCCCAGCTGATCGAGACGACCGAGGGATTGTTGGTCGTGTCGTGCACCGCCGTCGACAGCGCGTCGATGAAACCCTGATCGGTGTTGGGCGCGAAGTACACGACGATCTTGGCGCCGGGCGCGACCGAGCCGAGAACCTCGATGTCCAGCATTACCTCGCCGTCCGCGCCCTGATCGGTGCCGGGTGAGTTGCTGCCGCCGTCCACGCCGACCGCGCTCACGCTCGGGGTGGTCAGACCGAGGCTGTGGAAGTAGCTGTCGAGATCGGTCTGGCTGTACCCGCCGCCGAGTTCGAGGATCGCGGCCGTGTGCCCGGCGCCGTTGCCACCGGACGGGAAGTTGTACGCGGCCGCGACCTGGGGTGGCGTGTACGACTGCGAGGCGGTCGCGCTCGTGCTCACGCGCAGATGCGCCCGCGCCTGTGGACGCTCGTCGATTCCGAACACGCCGGTGATCACGCCCCCGAGCTCGCTCGGAACCGTCAACGGCCCCTGCCGGCCACGGTACCGCCCCGCGCTGGGATGCTCGAACAGTTGTAGGTCCTGCGCGCCGAACGCGTCTGCGATCGCCTGCACCGTGCCTCGCAGCGTCACGGCCCGGCGTCCCTTGTCGACGCCGGTCACCTCGAGGCTGTATTCCTGCGCGAACGAGCGCACCGCGGCGATGTCCTCGTCGCTCGCGCCGGTCGCGTTCTCAAGCTCGTCGCGCGTCATCGTCCGCCGCTCGGCCGGGGCGCGTTCGGCCTCCTGGTCGACCCAGTCGAGCGACCCCGACGGTCGGAGGTAGATCGTCACTTCGATCGGCTTGTCCTGGTCGACTTCTCCGACGCGCTCGTGCTGCGGGTCAGCCGCCCGCTCGCTGCCCGGAATCTCGACACGCTCTGCAATCACATGTCCTCCTCGTTGAACGCTCCGAGGCCGTCCGGGCCGGAACCGCAACGGTCCCGACGCAATCGTACGCCGGACACGACCGTGCCGGACTTCCTACCCGCGCATTCCTCGTATCACGAGGGTGAGCTGTTGCCTCTTGATACGCGACCCGTCCGTGGCGACCGGCCTTCGGCGATACGGGCGACGGCGCGACATCAATCCTGCGTGATGGAGGCATGAGTTGGAACAAGGCACACCGGCGAGGCCGACCAAGACGAATGGCCCGGCCGGAGCCTCGCATGTCCTGCGCATCCTCTGGCTCGGGGGCGTTCGCGTCGTCCTCCAAGTCGTCTTCGGACAGCAGACCAGGCGAACGGAATCGAACGGGAAGGGGCGTGGCTGTGGCCGGGAAGGTGGAGTCGGGCGGGTCGGGCTCATCGGCGGAGTCCTGTATCGGACTTTGTGGTCTTCGTCGTAGCTCGATGACCTCAGCTGGGGCGAGCTGAGTAACGACCCCGTAACGCGCGCGACCTCAACAAAACCAGCTCGGTGGGGGCTGAGAGGTCGCGCGCGTTACACGCGGGTGGGCCCGCGGTCGTTGGCCGGATGGGACGGCCGCCGAGCGAGGAGAACGCCGAGAACGGCCCAGGGGACAGCGAGCTCTGAAACGGGCTGTGAGCGATTAGTGAGCGTTTGTGAGGGCCTGTTGACCGCCTCCGCGCATCGTTGCGCTCGTCAACCACCCGCTGAGGAGCGCCATGTCTCTCAACACCCACATCTCAAGGATGCTCGCGGACGAGCGGATCGCCGACCTCCGGGCCGAGGCGACGCCGCGCCGTGAGCTGAGCACCAAGTCAAAGCGAACGTTACGGCTCGGGCTGAACCGCAGGTGGACACGACCTCGACACCCCTCCCCTGCGCCTGCGGACGATCGATGAGCCCCGTAGCACACCTACCAGAGGGCATCACGATGACCGTCGATACAAAGCCTCACGACATACAACGCGCCGCGCGCGGTCGCCTGTCCGGCGAGATGGTCGCCGCACTGGTGACCGCGGCGGCGAACGGCGATACACGAGCCTGGGATGCGCTGGTCAAGGAGTTCGGCGGCATGATCTGGGCAGTCGCCCGGGCGCACAGGCTGCGTGACTCAGACGCGGCAGACGTCTCGCAGTCGACCTGGCTTCGCCTGCTGGAGAATCTCCAGCGGCTGAACGAGCCTGCTCGGGTCGGAGCTTGGCTCGCGACAACCGCGCGGCGTGAGTGCCTGCGTGTCTTGCGCGACAACGGGCGGTGTGTCCTCCCCGGTGACGACTTCCCGGAGCACGAGTCGGCCGACATCCAGCCTGTCGACGCGCTGGTCACCAGGGAACGGGACGACGCCCTGTGGCGCGGCTTCTCGCGTCTGCGCGAGAGCGACCAAGCGTTGCTCCGAATCCTGATGGCGGATCCGCGGCCGGCGTACGAAGAGATAGCGGCCTCTCTCGACATGCCGATCGGGAGTATCGGGCCGACCCGCCAGCGCGCGTTGGACCGGCTGCGCCAGGAGCTCGACCGCCAGCAAACACTGACCCTGATCATCCGCTGAAAGGACCCGACATGATCCAAGACGCCGAAACCGACGTGGCAAAGATTGGAATTCGTCTCCTCGACGACGCGTACCTCGCCTGGTTCAGCGCCGAGAGCGAGAGCGAACGAGCGCTTCGCGACTGGTTCGAAGGCACCGGCGCGGGCGCGGGCGGATACCACAGGTACCGCGCTGCGCTGGACCGCGAAGAGGCGGCGGCAGGAGACCTCCAACGCTTGTGGGCGCTGTCGGACGCGTGGCCCAAGGTTCTCGTCCCGGGGACAGAGAGCGTGTGCGAATGACCGGTCAGCCGGTGTCGGCGCGCTCTCGCCCTTGCGGTCATGTTCTCCACGTGGGCACGTGCAGTTCATGCCAACGCGCCCAGCTCGCACGGTGGCGCGCACAACTCCAGGAGGCATCGCACACGCGCATGTATCAGGAGGCGGGACCTTCCGCTCTGAGCCCATGTGGAATCGGGACGATTCGTCTCCGCAGCAGCTGAGAGCGACGCCGACGAACGCCTGATAGCGCGCCTCGGGGCGCTCGCCAAAGCGAGGGACCCGGTCCCGCGCAACGTGGAGGCCAACGCGCGCGCAGCGTTCCGGTGGGCCCCGAATGCGCCGCGTCGTCAGCATCTCCCGCCTACGCGTCGCAGGTCGCGTCCGGGGTTGGTCGAGCGCCTCCCGGAAGTCCGTACGTGGCGCTTCCCGGGCGCCCTCGATCAGTTCGATCCGCCGGGCCGCGTCGAGCCCCGCGCCCCCGCGGATCCGCCGAAGGCCCCGCCGGTCGCCCGCGAGGTGCGGTCACGCCGGCGCGCTGGCCGGACGGCCATCCGAGCGATCATCGCCGCCCTCACGGCTGTGTGTGGCGCCGCCATCGCTGTACTCCTGCTGACGAGCTCCACGTAGCGCCGCGGCCCCAGAGCCTCTCTCCGAGGCCCGACGCCCGCGCCACCGGCCGCGCCACCGCAGCCCGGACCGCCTCCTCGGTCCCGACCAGGATCAGCTCGCCGCGGGCGCGCGTGACCGCGGTGTACAGAAGCTCGCGCGTGAGGATGCGCGAGCTCGCTGGCGGGCAGCAGCACCGCCGCCGTGTCGAACTGCGAGCCCTGGCTCTTGTGGATCGTCATCGCGTAGACGGTCTCGACGGCGCCGAGGCGCAGCGGGCTGAACCGCAGCAGCTCGCCGCCGCGCTCGAACGCGGCGGTCGGACGCTCGCCGGCGCCCCGCGACGATCACGCCCGTGTCGCCGTTGTAGAGCCCGAGCTCGTAGTCGTTCTCGGTCACGAGCAGCGGGCGGCCGACGTAGTCGCGCTGCTCGATGTCCTCGATCTCGCCGGCGAGCCAGCCCTGCACGCGAGAGGTCCAGTCGCTGACCCCGTAGGGACCGCGCCGGTGAGCGCACAGGAGCCGGAAGCCGCCGAGCGCGCCCAGCGCCTGCCGGCCGCGCCCTCGCGCGCGGCGCCCGCCACCTCGATCCCTGCCGACACGGCCCGGTCGCGGACCAGCGCCGAGCCCTCGCCTCGGCCTCGTGCACGTCGACCGGGAGCCACGTCACCTCGCCGGGCGCCGCGCTCGAGCGCGGCCACCGCCTCGCCGGCGTCGCCGTGACGGATCGCTTCGGCGAGCGTCGGCGATCCCGCCGCCGTAGCGGTGGACGCGGTCGAGCACGACGATGCCCGCGCCGACTCCCGGCCCGACGATGTCGCCGAGCACGACGCCGGCCTCGATCGAGGTGAGCTGTCCCGGGTCGCCGACGAGGATCAGCCGCGCCTCCGGTCGGACCGCCTCGACCAGCCGGGCCATCAGCGACAGCGACACCATCGAGGTCTCGTCGACGATCACGACGTCGTGCGGCAGGCGGTTGCCGCGGTCGTGCGCGAACCGGCTGTGGCTGCCCGGCCGCCAGCCGAGCAGCCGGTGCAGCGTCGACGCGCGCAGGCCCATCAGCAGCGCCCGGCCCTCGTCGCTCAGCGGTAGCCGGGCGGTCTCCTCGTGGACGGCCTCCTGGAGCCGCGCCGCCGCCTTGCCGGTCGGCGCGGCCAGCGCGATCAGCGGCGGCCGGGTTGCGTGCGGACCGGTCGAACGCCCTGCTCGATCAGCTCCGCGACCATCCGAGCGACCGTGTCGTCTTCCCGGTGCCCGGGCCGCCGGCGATCACCTCGCAGCCGGCCCGCTCGCGGTCAGCGCGTTCAGGTCGGCGGCGACCGAGCGCTCCTCGCGCCAGTAGCGGTCGAGGTACAGCCGGGTGCCGAGCAGACGCAGCGGCTCTCGCGGTCGATCGTCCTCGCCGACGGCGACCAGCTCGCTCGCCGTCTAGCGCGCCCAGCCACTCGTCGACGGCCGGCCACGGCAGCGCCGACAGGTCGACGGGCTCGTCCGACTCGACGCTCGCGGTGTCGCGGATCGTGGCCAGGTCGACGAACACGTGGCCGAGGCGCGGGCCGCGCACCGCGAGCGCGACCGCGAGCCTCACCGCCTCGCTCTCGTCGCCGACGAGCTCCGCGAACCGCGACCGCGACGTGCACGTCCGCCGCCGACAGCACCCCGATCTCGTTGAACTCGCGCAACAGGCCGGTGGCGCTCGCCGCGCGGCGCGCCTCGAACGGATCGGCGATCGCGCTCACGCTCACGGGTCACCCCGGTCGAGCACGTCGCTGAGCGCGGTGACCAGCGCGCCCGGCGGGCGCCACGCGAACACGCCGGCGTCCGCCTCGCCGGCCATCCCGCGCACGAACAGGTAGAGCACGCCGGCGAGGTGGCGGCCGGGGTCGTAGCCGGGCATCCGCCACCGCAGATAGCGGTGAAGCGCGACGGTGTAGAGCAGCGCCTGGAGCCCGTAGTGCGCGCGGCTCATCTCGGCGGCGAGCGCGTCGGGCTGGTAGTGGGCGAGCGTCAGCGGCTCGCCGGCGGGTCCGAGCCAGTTCGTCTTGTAGTCGACGATCGCGAATCGGGGCCCGCCCAGCCCGCCAGTCGGATCACGAGGTCGATGCTGCCGGTGAGAAAGCCGCGCACCTGCGAGCGCAGCGCCGGGTCCTCGAGCCGCGCGGCGTACTCGGCCATCGGATCGCCGGCGGGCAGGTGCGCGCGAAGCGCGCCGGCGATCGCCCTGCAGCGTCAGCCGCCCGGTCGGCTCGTCGCCGCCGGCGAGCGGCAGCTCGAACTCGAGCTCGTCGAGCCGGTCCGCGCGGGCGACGTCCCGCAGCCGCGCGCCGTCGACCAGCGGCCCGAGCGGCGTCTCGATCGCCGCGCGCAGCCCGTGCGACGACTCGATCCGGCTCACCCAGGTCGAGCGCCCGCCGAGCCTGTGCGCCCGCGACGTGTTCGGCGAGCTCCGCGTCGAGATCGGGCGCGCGCGAAGTCGGTCGCCTCGAGCACCGTGTGGACGAACGTCCCGAACTCGACCCCCACCGGCGTCGTGCCCAGCGGCGACTCCCGCCCCAGCTCCAGGCTCAGGACGCTCGGCGATCGGCCACGACCGGCGTGGGCGTCTCGGGCTCGTCGCTCAGGACCGGCCGCTCGGGCTCGCTCGCACCACCGGGTCGTGCGCCTCGGCGGTGATGTCGGTGTACGAGGTGCGCCGCCACCACAGGTCGAGGCGGCGGTCGAACCGCGCGGCCGCGAGCTCGACCGGCGGCTCGACCGGCGGGCTCCAGCTCGCCGGCAGCCCGAGCGTCGAGCGCTCGACGCGCGATCCGGCCCGGCGCGGCCGGCGGCCAGCTCGCCGGAAGCGCTCGACGACGGCGGCGTCGGTCGGCGTCGAGCTGCCGTACGCGCGCGATGTTGCCGTCGGCGTCCTTGGCGAACAGCAGCCGCGCGAGCGGCGAGTGGCGGCTGTCCCGCGAGCCGGCCCACCAGATCACGGCCTGGTGCTTGGCGCGGGTGAGCGCGACGTACGCGAGCCGCAGGTCCTCGCCGCGTTCCTCGATCACGTGCTGGTCGAAGTGGCGCTTGAACGTCCGCCCTTCGAGCCCGACGTCGACCGTGTGCCTGTACCCGGTCGCCGGGTCGTGGAACGACGACCGGCTCCTTCGGCGCGGATCCAGGTCGGATCCCACAGGAACGGGCAGTAGACGACCGGGAACTCGAGGCCCTTGCTGCGGTGGATCGTCAGCACCTGGACCGCCTCGGCGTCGGACTCGAGCCGCCGCGCGCGCTCCTCCTCCCCGTCGTCGCGCTCGGCGTCGGCGACGCGCTCGGCGAGCCAGCCGCGCAGCGCGGTGACCCCGAGCCGCTCGGCGCTCGCGGCGCGGTGGAGCAGCTGCGCGAGGTGGCGCAGGTCGGTCAGCCGCCGCTCGCCGTCGCCGCCGAGAGCACCCGCGCGGCCAGGTCCTCGCCGACCGTGATCGCCTCGAGCAGCGCGGCGACGCCGCGGTCGCGCAGGATCCGGCCCAGCGGTGGAGGCGCCGGTGGACCTCCTCCCACTCCTCCTCGGGGCGGTGGCGACCCGCTCGGCCGTCCAGCCGAGGAACGGCGTCAGACGCGGCAGTCCGGGCCCGGATCGGCGAGGCGGGCCGCTCGAGCGCCTCGAGCAGCGCCAGCCAGTCGCGCGCCGCCGGGTGGCGAACACGCTGCCGGCGCCGTTGATGACCGCGGGCACGCGCGCGGCGCCGAGCTGCGTCGCGGACGAGCTCCGCGGTGGCGTGCGTGCGGACGAGCACGGCGATGTGCCGGGGCAGACCGGCTCGTCGCCGGTCGGCTCGCCGTCGGGGTCTCGGTGCTCGATCCTCGCGCCCGAGGAGAGCAGCGCGCACGATGTCGGCGGCGAGGTCGCGCGCGACGTGCGCGCGCGCGAGTCGGTGCGCGGCGAACCCGTTGTGGGTCAGCTCGATCGTCGGCTCGTCGCGGTGGACGACGCGCACGCGGAGCGCGGCGTCGCTCGGCGCGCCGGTCAGCCGGGGCGTCCGGTGCGCCGGCGTGGCCCGGACCTGGCGGTACGCGATCCCCTCGTGGCCGAGCCTGGCGCCGGCGAACAGCGCGTCGTAGGCGTCGATCAGCGGCCTGGTCGCTGCGTCGGTTCTCGCGCAGCGTCGCCCGCGTCCCGGCGGTCGCGGCCGCCGTCGAGGTAGGCGTAGACGTCGGCGCCGCGGAACGCGTAGATCGCCTGCTTGGGATCGGCGATGAGCACGAGCGTGACGCCCCCTTTCGCGAACGCGCGATCGAGGATCTCCCACTGGATCGGGTCGGTGTCCTGGAACTCGTCGACGAGCACGACGTCGAAGCGGGAGCGCAGCCGCGCCCGGGCGGCCGGCGCCGCTCGGGCCGGCGAGCGTGTCGTTCAGCCGGGTGAGCAGGTCGTCGTAGGTCATGATCGCGAGCCGTCGCTTGCGCTGCTCGAGCTCGTCGCGCACGGCCCTGGCCAGGCGGTGGCGCATCGCCGCGGTGCTGTCGGTCGGCTCGTCGCGCGGCTCGAGCTCGGCCATCGGGTTGGCGACCGCGGCGCGGGCGATCTTGCAGCGCCTCGGCGCGGCTTGAACCGGGCGCCGCCTCGCGGCGGTGAAAGCGCCGGACGTAGAGGTCGTCGACGCCTCCTCGAGCAGGTCGGAGACGTCCTCGACGAACGCGGTCTCGCGATCGAGATCGCCGACCGTCCCGAGCTCGGCGAGCACCTCCTGGCAGAAGCCGTGCGTGGTCGCGATCGTGGCCGCGTCGAAGTCGGCGACGGCGTGCGCGAGCCGGTCGCGGCGCAGCTCGACCTCCTGCGGCGTCGCCGGTGGCGAGCAGCGTCACGACCGGGTCGGCATGCGTGGATCGGGCGCGCCGGCGAGGATCTCCGACAGCGCCTGCTCGCACCCGACGAGCCGCTCGCGGACGCGGTCGCGCAGCTCGCCGGTCGCCATCCGCGTGAACGTGATCAGCAGCAGCCGGTCGAGCGGCGTGCCCTCGGCGACGTAGCGCGCGGTCAGCGCGGCGATCGTGTACGTCTTGCCGGTGCCGGCGCTCGCCTCGAGCACGGTCACGCCGGACGGCAGCGGGCCGCAGACGTCGAAGTCGGTGTAGCTCGCGACGGCGCTCATCGGTCGCTCGATCACCTCGCGGGCGAGCAGGCCGTCCCACAGCCGGCGGGCGTAGCGCCCGAACCGGGTCGGCTCGTCCGTGGTCCCAGTCCTCGTCGGCGCGCGCGGTGCTCGGCCCAGCAGCTCGGCGACAGCGGGATCTCGCCGCCGAACACGAGCACGTGCTCGGGCTGGCGGTCCTCCTTGGGGTAGTCGAACGTGCTCGTCCAGGCCTTGTCGGCCGCGGCCGCGCCGTCCTCGCCGGCGGCGACGGCCTGCGCGTAGGCGGCCGACGCGTCGGACGCCAGCGGCAGCGGCTCGCGCATCCCGCGGTCGTAGAGGTCGACGAGCGCGCGTCAGGTGCTCGAGCGCGGTCGCTGCCGGCGCGCGGCGGGTCGTCGCCGAGCGGCGGGATCCGCGCCACCGTCACGTCCGCGCTGATACGCGCGTCGGCGCGCGCCCGCCCGATCGCGACCGACTCGAACGGCCGCTCGGGGCGGGCGGCGCTCAGCGCGAGCAGCCGCACCCACGCGCGCAGGCGGTCGCGCGGCCGCACGCGCGAGTAGGAGATCGCGCGGATCGTGTCGCCGCACACGCCGGTCACGGTCCCGGCGAGCGTGCGCCCGTCGGGCAGCGCGAGGTTGACGTCGAGCGAGCCCGGCGGCTCGCCGGCGCCGAGCGCCTTCGCCTCGCCCGCGAGCTGCGCGACGACCGCGCCGATGTCGCTCGAGCACCGGCAGCGCGAGCTGCCCCGGCGGAAGCGCCCCGCGCGCGATCTCGGCCTTCATGCACGTCGTCCAGCTCGGCGCCGCGCGAGCACGCCGTCGAGCAGCCGCTGCCCGACGCCCCACTCGTCGAGCGCGTCGAGCTCGACCGGCAGCGCGTCCTCGCACCTCGTCGGAGTACTCGCCGACGCTGATCCCGAGCCGGTCGCGCAGGAACGCCCGCACCGGGTGCTCGACGAACCGCACGAGGTTGTCGAGCTCGACCACGGCGTCCGGACCGCGCCGGGAGCGGCGCCGGCAGGAACGGCCGGTCGGGCTCGCGCGGGCGCTCCAGCGCGCGGGCGCCGGCGAGCGCCTGCGGGTCGAAGCTCCAGGGCCGGTCGGGCACGAGCTTCCCGGGCGCGAAGTTCCGGGGATCGAACGGCTGCAGCGGATGGTGGATCACGACCTGGTCGCGAGCCGAGCCCTGCTCGCAGCCACCGTCCGCTCGACGACGTCGAGCAGCTCGCCGACCGGCACCGCCGGCGGCCGGCGCAGGTTCGTGCGCTCGTCGTTGCCCGTGTAGGTGATGATCAGCCGCTCGGTCGCCGCCATCAGCGCGTCGAGCAGCATCTGGCGATCCTCGGTGCGCGGGTCGCGGTCGCCGACGTGCGGCTCGGCGAGCAGCAGGTCGTCGCCGTCGCGCCGGGTGCGGCGCGGGAACTCGCCGTCGTCGAGCCCGAGGAGGCAGACGACCCGGTGCGGCACCGAGCGCATCGGCACGAGCGTGCAGACGGTCAGGTGGCCGGTGCGGAAGTTCGCCCGCGTCGGGCGTCCGCGGAGCCGGTCGGCGAGCAGCACGCGGACGTCGGCGAGCTCGAGCTCGGAGTCGGCGCTCGAGGCCCCGCTCGCGGGACTCGGCGTCGACGTCGCCGAGCAGGCGCTGCAGCTCGCGCCGCTGCCAGGAGTCGCGCTCGCTCGTGGCGGTGAGCGACGTCGGCGGCCTGCGCGATCGCGTCGATCCACCGTCCGATCGGCTTGGGGTCGGTCGAGCGCGTCGACCGCGGCTCTCGCGCGGTCGACGAACTCGGCGAAGCGGCCGGCGAGGTCGATCGCGCCGCTGTCGACGTCGTCGAGCGGCAGCACGCCCTGGACGAGCCGGCGGTCCTCCTCGGTCATCGCGACGCCGACCAGCATCCGGTCGAGACCGCGGCGCCAGGTGTTGGCGGTCAGCGAGCCGAGCTTGAACGGCTCGCGGTGTGGCGCGTCGAGCCCCCACCGGATCCCGCTCGCGGCCACCCAGTCCTGCATCCGCGACGAGATCGTCGTCGTCGAAGCCGAAGCGCCGGCGGACCGGCTCGCGCCCCGCCAGGTCGAGCACCTGCGACGCGGTCGCCCGCTGGTCGGCGAGCGCGAGCAGCTGGCTGACGACGCCGAGCACCGGGTTGGTCTGGCGGAGCGAGCGGTCCGCGAGCCTGACGCGAAGATCGGGCAGCCGCTCGCGTTCTCCGGCGCCGACGTTCTCGCCGGGGTCCTCGTCGTCGTCGTCCGCGCCGCGCCCGGACCCGAACGTCGCCTGGATCAGCGGCGCGAACGTCTCGATGTCCGGGCACATCACGATCACGTCGCGCGGCTCGAGCGTCGGGTCGTCCTCGAGCAGGTGCAGGACCGCGTCGCGCAGGACCTCGACCTGGCGGGCGCGGCCGTGGCAGGCGTGGATCTGGATCGCTGCGGTCGTCCGGGTCCAGAGGCGGTCGTGGGTCCGGCTCGCCGGGCAGCGGCTGCCCCGGCGGCGGGCGGTCCTCGCGGATGTCGGCCTGGATCCGTTCGAGCAGCGTGTCTTCGGGCGACGGGGGCAAGCGAGTGGTGGTGCTCGAGCGTCCTCGCCGATCGCCGGCGAGCACGAGCTGCAGCTCGCGGACGTCGCGGCCCCAGGACGCGAGCAGCCGGTTCGCCGGGCGTATTCGCGGTCCGGTCCGCGTGCCGGTTCGTGATCGACCGGACCGCTGTCGAGCGCGCCGCTCGACCTTCGCGCCACAGCGCGGGCGAGGGATGCAGGACGAACAGGTGCACCTCGCGGTGCTGCGGCGATCGCCGCCAGCACCTCGAGGTAGGAGCGCGGGATGCGCGTCAGCCCGAACAGCGACAGCCTCGCGGGCAGGTCGAGCAACCTCGGGTCGTTGCGGATCCGCTCGCACGCCGGCGCGAGCCGCTCGGCCGGGCTCGGCGCGCCGATCCGCGCGCGCAGCCGGCGCCACAGCTCGGGCTGCCAGCCGTCGTGGGCTCGGTCCGCCGCCGCGACCCAGGCCTGGATCATGTCCGGGCGGTGCACGGCGTAGCGATCGAACAGGTCCGCGATGTGGCGCACCGCCCCGAACCGGCGCATCGGATCCTCCGGGTCGCCGCGCGCGCCGTCCAGGTGCCGCGCGAGCGTGGCGAGCCACGGCTCGCGCAGACACTCGTCGACGACCTCGAGCAGCGGCCACACCGACCGCTCCGCCGGCCACGGGTCGTTGTTCCGGCTCGATCCCGGTCGCGGCGGCCAGCGCGGCCAGGATCAGACGGCCCGGGAACGGGAACTCGACGTTCGCGCACACGCCGTCCCGGCCGCCCGTGCTCGTCCCGAGCCGGGTCGAGAGGCGCTGGGTGAGCCAGCGCTCGATCCCTCGGGTGGGCACGGCGACCACGTCGGGCGCGAACGGATCCTCGAGCGGATCGAGCAGCGTCTCGGCCAGGCCGTCGGCGAGACGGTCCGCGCGCTCGGCTCTGTGAACGTGAAACACGTCTAGGACCCTAGTTTGCCGTTCACTCTCACTGGTGCCCGACGACAGCGCCGAGCTGAGCAGCGCTAACCGCGCAGCTCGACCAGCTCGAGCGGCAGCGTCGACAGGATCTCCGGCCCGCCCGGGCGTACGACCACGTCGTCCTCGAGCCGGATCCCGCCGACCCCCGCCTTGTAGATGCCCGGTTCGATCGTGAGCACGGCGCCCTCGGCGAGGGGCTCATGGGCTCGGGGAACGAGGAACGGCGGCTCGTGGATCGACAGGCCGACCGCGTGGCCGGCGCCGTGCAGGCACGCGCCGAGCTCACTCGCCGCCTCGATGATCTCGCGTTGCGCCGAATCGACGTCCCGCCCGGGCACCCCGGGCTGGGCAGCGGCGATCGCCGCCCGCTGCGCCTCGCGCACCACGCCCCACCCGGCCGACGCCCATTCCGACGGAGCTCCGACCGTCGCGCACCGGGTGAGGTCCCCCCAGTAGCCGTCCAGACACGCGGACAGGTCCGCGCACACGACATCGCCGGGTTCCAGCTCGCGCGCCCCCGGGTCGGCGTGCGGGTTGGCGGCGTTCTCGCCGAACAGGATCAGGGGATGGGCAGCGCTCGCACCCTGCTCGCGGAGCCACGCCTCGACGCGCGCGTTCAGCGCCTGCTCGACCACGCCGGGAGCGAGCCACTCGAACGCCCGGCGAAGCCCTTCCTGGACCAGCTCACACGCGCTCCGGATCCGCTCGATCTCGGCCGCGTCCTTCTGGATCCGGAGTTCCATAACGGCCGACCCGGCCGGGGCAAGCTCAAAGCCGTGCTGCTCGAGCGCCCGGGCGCGGGCGTAGATCAGGTGATCCTCCTCGACCCCGACGGTGCGAGCACCCGCCAGCGCGTCGGCCAGCTCGGGGATTCCGTCGGATTCCGCGCCGTACGAGACCGGGGTCAGACGTCGCGGCGCCCCCTCGATCTGGCCCCGATCGAGCGCGGGAACGATCACCGTTGAGCTCTCTGGCCGAACCACGACGCCGAAGAATCGCTCGAGCTGCATCGGCCGGAACCCGGTCAGGTAGGCGATCGACTCGTCGCTGGTGATCAGCGTCGCATCGAGGCTCAGCCCCGCAGCCTGCTCGAGCAGGCGATCCAGGCGCGGGTCGTGGTTGTTCGGTGTATCGCTGCGGGGCATGTTCGCATCCACCCTGTCACATCATGCGGGTTGCGAGGGTCATACGCAATGAGACCAGCCTTCAGCGATGAATTCGGATCACGCGGCGGGTCTCATAGGTGAAGCGAATAACACGGCTTCTGATCAGGTGAAGAGGAGATCGTCATGTTCACAACGACTGAGACGGTGGTGCGCGAGCTGGATCGCCGCATCAACGATGGCTTCGATGTGAGGCTGCTCTGGAACTCGCAGACGAACCGCGTGTTCGTCGCCGTCGAGGGTCGGCGCGGCGACTCGCTCGAGTTCGAGGTTGGCGCGGCCGACGCGCTCGAAGCCTTCCACCACCCATTTGCGTATGCCAACGACTACGAATCGCGGTCACTCCGGCTTGACCGTTGTTCAGCGGCCGGCGCCGGAGAGGAGTAACCATGTTCAATAGCGACATCACCTACCAATTGAGCATTGCGCATCTCGACGGTCTGCGCCGCCAGGCGGATGAGAGCCGGCGAGCCAACCTCGCTGGCTCTGCGCGGGACCGCTCGCGCTCGACGAGCCGGCGCCGGCGGCAGGACCGGGCGAGGCGAGCATCCGTGATGCTGAGACCCCGCGGTGCCTGAGACCCACACCTTCGAGGACGACGGCAGCATCCCGAACTCGGCGCTCCCGGTGCTCGTCTATCACGGCGCGCTCGGGAGCGACGCGGGCGCAGGCGCATATGAGCAGCTGTTCGCCGGCAACGGCTGGCTGGGCGCCTGGCGCGACGGCATCTTCCCGTTCCACCACTTCCATTCGACCGCCCACGAGGTTCTCGGCATCGCCGCCGGAGAGGCGAACGTGATGCTCGGCGGACCCCAGGGGCGGACGTTCGAGCTAGTCAGCGGCGACGTGGTCATCCTGCCCGCCGGCACCGGCCACCGCAACCTCGGCTCGAGCGCCGATCTGCTCGTCGTCGGCGCCTACCCGAACGGAATGCGCTGGGACCTGCGCCGCGGCGATCCCGCCGAGCACGACGAGGTGCTGGCGAACATCGCCCGCGTTCCGCTTCCCGACCAGGACCCGGTGGCGGGAGCGGACGGAGCACTCGTCCAGGCCTGGAGCGCGGCTTAGGGGGTCTACCTCGCTTTGGGGGGGTGATCTCCGGAGCGTCTGCGACTCTTGGGAGCGATGCTCATCATCGACTCCGAAACCGTTCCCGCGGTCGCCCTCGAGCGGCTTCGGATCCTCACCGACGACCCGGACGCCGGGTTCCGCCCGGGTCAGCTCGAGGCGATCGGCGACGTGGTCGTCGACCGCGCCCGCGTCCTGTGCGTCCAGCGGACCGGCTGGGGCAAGTCGGCCGTGTACTTCGTCGCGACCGCGCTGCTGCGCGAGGCGGGCGCCGGCCCGACGTTGATCGTCAGCCCGTTGCTCGCGCTGATGCGCAACCAGATCGCCGCCGCCGAGCGCCTCGGCTTGCGTGCGCACACGATCAACAGCACGAATCGGGACGAGTGGGACGACGTCCGCGACCGGCTCGCGGCCGGCACGATCGACCTGCTGCTGATCAGCCCCGAGCGGCTCAACAACCCGCGCTTCCGCGAGGAGATGCTGCCGCTGTTCGCCGCCTCGGTCGGGCTGCTCGTGATCGACGAGGCGCACTGCATCTCCGACTGGGGCCACGACTTCCGACCCGACTACCGGCGCGTCAAGGACATGCTCGACACGCTCCCGACCGGGGTCGCGGTGCTCGGCACGACCGCGACCGCGAACGATCGGGTGGTGGCCGACGTGGTTTCGCCAGCTCGGTGCGCGGCGGCGAGGGCCGTGCGCTGCGGTCCTACCGCGGACCGCTCGCACGCTCCAGCCTCCGCCTGGAGGTGCTGGAGCTGCCCCGGCCCGCCGAGCGACTCGCCTGGCTGGCTTCGAACCTGCCGTCGCTGCCGGGGTCGGGAATCGTCTACACGCTCACCAAACGCGACGCCGAGCAGGTCGCCGCGTTTCTGTCCGCGCGCGGGATCGCCGCGGTGCCGTACAGCGGCGAGCACGAGACCGAGGACCGCATCGCCACCGAGGACCGGCTGCTCCGCAACGAGATCAAGGCGGTCGTCGCCACCAGCGCGCTCGGGATGGGCTACGACAAGTCCGATCTGACGTTCGTCGTGCACTACCAGGCGCCGGGCTCGGTCGATCTCCTACTACCAGCAGATCGGCCGCGCCGGGCGCGGCGTCGAGCACGCGGACATCGTCCTGCTCCGAGGCGGCGAGGACCGCCGGATTCAGGACTTCTTCATCGAGCAGGCGTTTCCCGATCGTGAGCGGGTGTCGGCGGTGCTCGCCGTCGCTCGCCGACGCCGGCGAGGAGGGCGTCACGGTTCGCGAGCTGATGGCGGTGGTCAACCTCGGCATGGGCCGGATCGAGGCGATGCTGAAGATCCTCGACGTCGAGGGCGCGGTCACGCGCGCCGGCAGCCGCTGGAAGCTCGTCCCTGACGCGGACTGGGCGTACGACGACGAGCGCTACGCGCAGGTGACCGCGCTGCGGCGCGCCGAGCAGCGAGCGATGGCCGCGTTCGGCTCGGACGGCCGCTGCCTGATGCGGGTGCTCCAGGAAGAGCTCGACGACCCCTCGCCCGAGGACTGCGGGCGCTGCTCCGTCTGCGCCGGGCCGCGCTTCGACGCGCCGCCGATCCGGCGCTGATCGAGGCCGCTGGGCGGCACCTGCGCTCGACGCCGATCGAGCTCGAGGTGCGGAAGATGGCACCGGACGCCGGCGGCGTGATGCGCAAGATCCCCGCCGACGTCCTCGTCGAGCCCGGCTGGGCGCTGGCCCGGTTCGGCGACGGCGGGTGGTGGCCGGCGGTCGAGCGCGGCCTGCAGACCGGCGAGTTCTCAGAAGACGTGGTCGAGGCGCTCGCCGACCTCGTCCGCGCCGGCGGTGTCGACTGGGTCAGTTCGGTGCCCTCTGTCCGCCTGGGCGATGTGCTGTCTCGAGCTGGCGGACCGCGTCGCGGCGGCGCTGTCCGTTCCCCATGTCCGGGTCGTCGAGCGGGTATCCGAGCGCCCGCCGCAACGGGAGATGGCGAACGCGGCGCAGCAGGCGGCGAACGTCCGCGGCGCGTTCAGGGTTGTGGCCAAACCACCGCCCGGACTGGGCGTTCTGCTCGACGATCGCCGGATATCGGGCTGGACGCTCGCGATGGTCGGCGGCCAGCTGCGGCGCGCCGGCGCGGAACGGGTCGTCCCGCTCGCGCTCGCGACGCTCCAGTAACCACCTTCGGCCTCCGGCCCCACACTACGCTCAGTTCATGCCCGAGCTGCCCGAGGTCGAACGTGCGCGCCAGACGCTCGAGTCCGCGCTTGACCGTGAGATCGTCGCCGTCGACGACTCCGATTCGTACGTGTGCCGGCCGCACGCGCCCGGCGAGATCGCCGCCGCGCTGACCGGCCACAAGCTCGCCACCGCCCACCGCCGCGGGAAGTTCATGTGGCTCGAGACCGAGGACGGGCCCGCGCTCGGCCTGCATCTCGGGATGGCCGGGCGGATCCTCGTCGACCCTGATGACACGACGCCCTGGGATCGCTTCACGCTCGAGTTCGCCGACGGCGGCCGGCTCGTGCTGAGGGACAAGCGCCGGCTCGGCCGGGCGGTGCTCAATCCGAATTTCTCCCACGTCGGTCCCGACGCCGCCGAGGTCGGCCGCGACGAGTTCCGCCGACGTATCGGCGCCGGCAACACCGCGGTCAAGGCGCGATTGCTCGACCAGGGCGCGATCTCCGGGATCGGCAACCTGCTCGCCGACCAGATCCTCTGGCAGGCCCGGATCTCCCCACGTCGCAGCACCTCCGAGCTCTCCACCTCGGACCTCGACCACCTGCGCCGCGAAGTTCGCGCGGCTGTCCGCTCCGCAATCCGCAAGGGCGGCGCGCACACCGGCAGCTTCATCGCGGCACGAGAGCGCGACGGGGTGTGCCCGCGCGACGGTCACCGGCTCGAGCGCGACCGGGTCGGAGGGCGAACGACGTATTGGTGTCCGGCCTGCCAGCGCTGAGGACCGCGTGACGCTCGCGGATCCCTCTCTCCGTGCCTAGAATCGTCGAGCCACCGAGCCCCGTGCCGTCGAGTCATGCCGGAGGAAACGTTTGACTTACTCGATCGTCGCCCGCGATCCCGCCACCGGGGAACTCGGCGTGGCGGTTCAGTCCCACTGGTTCTCGGTCGGCGCGCTCGTCACCTGGGCCATGCCCGGCGTCGGCGCGGTAGCCACGCAGGCGAACATCGAGATCGCTCACGGCCCGCACGGTTTGGCATTACTGCGCGAGGGGCTGGATGCGCCCGCCGCGCTCGATCGCCTGCTGAGCGCCGATCCGGGCGCAGCGGGGCGCCAGGTCGGGATCGTCGACGCGGCCGGCGTCGCCGCGGCCCATACCGGTAGCAGTTGCATGCCCGACGCGGGGCACGTCGTCGGCGATGGCGTCTGCTGTCAAGCGAACATCATGGCCTCCGCGTCAGTGTGGCCGGCCATGTTGCAGGCGTTCGAGGCGACGGACGGCCCGTTCGAGCGTCGGCTGGTGGCCGCGCTCGACGCGGCCGAGAGCGAGGGCGGCGACATCCGGGGTCGGCAATCGGCGGCGCTGCTCGTGGTTCCCGCCGAGGGCGAGGAATGGGAGACCAGGATCTCGCTGCGCGTCGAGGACCATCCAGAGCCGCTCGCCGAGCTCAAGCGCCTGATCGCACTGCGAGAGGCATACGACCTTGCGGGACGGGCCGACGCGCTGGTCAACGAGGCCCGCTACGACAAGGCGGCCCGGCTCTACGTGCAGGCAAGCGAACTCGCGCCCGACAACCACGAGCTTCTGTTCTGGGCTGGGCTGGGCTCGGCGCAGAGCGGAGACCTCGACACGGCCGCCGCGCGTGTCCGGCAGGCCATCGCCATGCAGCCCGGATGGGAGAAACTGCTCCCGAAGCTGCCATCGGACGTCGCGCCGGCCGCCTCCGCGGTGCTCGACCGCTTGAACGCCTCCCTCGGCTAGACAGAGTCTCCGAGGGCGGCAACGTGACCGACACTCGCACCCATCGGATCGCGGTGATCCCTGGTGATGGTGTCGGTGTCGAAGTCATCGAGGCCAGCCTGGAGGTGCTCGATGCCGCCGCGCGAGCGGACGGCGGCTTCTCGTTGGACCTGACGCCGTTTCCGTGGGGCTCGCAGTACTACCTCGAGCACGGCCGGATGATGGCCGACGACGCGCTCGACATCCTCCGGGGGTTCGACGCGATCTATCTCGGCGCGGTCGGCTCCCCCGCGGTTCCGGACTACGTGACGCTCTGGGGATCGATCCTGCTGATCCGCCAGGCGCTCGACCTATACGTGAATCTCCGGCCCGTCCGACTGATGCCCGGGGTGCAGGGCCCGCTGCGGAGGAAGGGACCCGAGCACATCGACATGATGTGCGTGCGCGAGAACACCGAGGGCGAGTATTCGGGCGTGGGCGGGCGCGTTCACCGCGACCTACCCGGCGAGGTCGCGATCCAGACCGACGTGTTCACCCGCGCCGGCGTCGAGCGCATCGTCCGGTATGCGTTCGAGCTCGCGACTCGACGCAGCGGACGGCTCGCGAGCATCACGAAATCCAACGCGGGCCGTTACGCGTTCACATTCTGGGATGACGTTGTCGAGTCGGTGGCGCGCGACTACCCGGGGGTCGAGGTCGATCGCGTGCTCGTCGACGCCGCAGCGGCGTTCTTCGTGACGCGTCCCGAGCGGTTCGACGTGGTCGTGGGCTCGAACCTGTTCATGGACATCCTCACGGACGTTGGGGCGGTGATCCAGGGCGGCATGGGCCTCGCCGCCAGCATGAACGTGAACCCGCTCGGCGGGGTCCCGGCGTTGTTCGAGCCGGTCCACGGGTCGGCCCCCGATATCGCTGGCCGCGGCATCGCGAACCCGGCCGGTGCCGTGTGGGCCGGGGCGATGATGCTCGAACACCTCGGCGAGGCGGCCGCGGCGGCGGCCGTGATGCGAGCGCTCGAGACGGTCTTGGCGGCGCGGATCCGTCCTGACGCCGGATCTCGGCGGGACGGCCGGGACCCGGCAGGTCGCCGACGCGCTGGTCGCGGCGCTCACGGCGTAACCGGCGTGCGGAGCGGGGTTCCCCGGTGCTCCGCACCGGCGGGGACTGTCGTGCATCCGCAGCGGCAAAGTATGCGAGTTTGTCGAGCTACGGCATGCGGACTCGCGTGCCGCCGGAATGCGGGGATCGGCCCACCAGCCGGCTAGGCAGCATCTGTGTCGATGTTCGGTTCGATGCGTTCGGGCTCATCGATGTCGATGACGACGACGTGCTTCGTGCGGTTGAAGAAGAGCCTGATGCAGGTGAAGCCGTACTCGACGCGGTCTGGTTGGGGAAGCCCGTTGTCCTCGAGGAGATCCCGCATCCGTTTCTCCGCCTCAATCTTCTGGGCCAGGGTTGCCATGCCCGCAGCATCATCTGGACCCCTGCAACGGATCAAGACATAGCCGTCACAACTCTGTGCCAAATAGTCTCGACTGCCACTCCTGTCGTGGGATGGTGTCTAGCTTGCGGCGGGGAGGATGACTTGATCTCGGATCGTCTGGCTGATGCGGTCGGGGTAGGGGGCGGGGAGGCTGAGCACGATGTGGGTGAAGCCCGCCTCGCGCGCCGCTGTCGCGTTGACGAGTGTCCGGGGGAGGTCGTCGTAGTCAACGCCGATCTGGACGGATCGTTGGATGGTGTGCGGATCGCGACCGACCTCAACGCACGCGTGGTCGAGTATGCGAGAGCGTCGTAGCAGCTCCGTCGGCTCGTTAACGGGGGCGCCGGGGATGTTCCAGATGTCTGCGTGACGTGCGACGACCCGGAGGGTCCTCTCGCCCCAGGCGCCAATGAGGATCGGTGGCCGGGGATCCTGGACTGGTTTGGGATTGCAGCGCGCGGCGTGCAGGTGGTGGTGGGCGCCGTCGAAATCGAACGGCTCCTCCTCGGTCCAGAGCCGGGTGATGATCGTGCAAGCTTCGTCGAGGCTGTCCACCGCGTTGCGCGGCGAGATGAACGGGATGCCGTGGGCGTCGTACTCGCGTCGCGCGAGCGGGTGGCCGGGGGCAGATCCCACGCCGATCCCGAGGGTGAGTCTGCCGCCTGAGACGATGTCGACGGTGGCGGCGATCTTGGCGAGGACTGCGGGCGGCCGGAACCGGTTGCTGGTTACGATCAGACCGAGGCCGAGACGCTCGGTCTGCGCCGCGAGCGCGGCGAGCAGCGACCACCCCTCGAATACTGGGCCGGACAGGTCGCCGTAGATCGGCAGGAGATGGTCGAATAGCCAGGCGTGAGCGATCTCGGGGATCGCGTCGGCCTCGCGCCAGACGCGCAGGATGTCGGCGTATGCGACCTGGGAGGGGCTGGTTTTCAGTCCGAACGTGACAGGCATGGCAGGGTCCCGGCTCACCGGCGGCGGAATGCGACGTCAAGCATTGACGTCTCCCACATGTCGTCGGCGACGTTGACGGCGTGTCCCGGGAGGACGATGTCGTCGATTCGGTCGAGCAGGTCACTCAACAGCAGCGGTCGGTATTCCATCGAGAGCTCCTTGGTGGCCCCGCGAGGTAGTTCGCGGTAGTCGTGTAGCGTCCGCTTCCGAAACGGAGACGGTGTCCGCATGACTGTAGCGGATACCATCTCCACTTATCTCATGACGACTCGACCAACGCCCCGATCACCCGCCAAACGGGCAGACGCCGAACGCAACCGCGAGAAGATCCTCACGGCCGCGCGCGCCGCGTTCGCCGATCCTGACGCTGATATCTCGATGGCCGAGATCTCGCGACGCGCCGGAGTCGGGATGGCGACCCTGTACCGCAATTTCTCGAGCCGCCGAGCGCTGCTCGAAGCGCTCTACATCGACGAGGTTGACGCCGTCTGCGAAGCCGCGGAGACCATCGATGGCGACACCCCAGGAGCGATCTTCATCGCTTGGCTGCACCGGTTCTTCATCTACTTCACGAGCAAGCGCCACGTCGCTTCCGAGCTCCTCGAACACTCAGATAGAGACAACCCCGTGCTTGGGGCGGGTCGCCCACGCGTGGTTGCGGCCGGCCAACCGCTCCTTCTGGCTGCGCAGCGGTCTCACGAGGTCCGGCCTGACCTCACGCTGGATCAGATCCTCGACATGGTCGTCGCCATCGCCAAGATCCAGGGAGACCCGAGCTACCTCGAGCCGATCCTGGACGCGGCACTCGACGGTCTACGGCCGGCCCACGACCGCTGATCGGCGCAGCCCGCGGGATCGGCAAGCCCTAGTCAACCGGCGTTTGACGGATCCTCTAACGCGGGGCGCACGACGAGCACCGACTGCGGTGCGCGGTGCACCAAGGCGCTTGAAACCGAGCCCAGCAACGCGCTGGCAACGGCGTTATGCCCGCGGCTGCCGACAATGATCGCTCTCGCGTCGTTGTCGCGCGCCGCACCGATGAGCGCGTCCGCCGGCGCGCCTTCACGAACCTCAAAGCTCCAGCTCACTTGCGCGTCAGCCAGCACCTCCTCGGCCTTCTGCCGAGCATCGCGCTCAAGTTCGTCCAACATCGCCGGCGCCTCAGCCATGCCCGCGGTGCTCATCTCGATCAACGTCGAGGGGTGACGAACATGCACCACGATCAGCGGGACCTTCATTGCCTCTGCAATCGCCGAGCCCCGAACCTGGCTGACCAGCGCGCCGCGCTATACGATGTCATTGCCAACAGTGACAACGTATTCCAACACCTAGGCACGGCTGAGCGTCGCCTCGGTGATGAGACGCGCGGTGTGCACGATGCTCGCCACCGCCGCTTCGGAGTCGAGGCCGTAGAGGTCGGTGAGGGTGAGGACGGCCTCGGCGCTGATGACGACGGCGAGGTCACGCCGAAGCTGCTCGACCGTTGCGGGATCGGTGCTGGGGTTACTTCCTGTGAGCGGTGATAGCGCCTGATCGATCAGGGCGAAGCGGTAGCCCGGCCGCACCTGCCGAGCGGTGCCTCGGGCGATCGAGACTGAAATGAGCGCGCGAATCGCGCCCTGACGCTCGATGACAAGCTTTGCCAGAAGCTCGGCCGCGTAGGCGACCCGCTCGACCGCATCGCCGGGATCGGCGCCTGCCTCCAACGCGGCGGCCGGATCGGGCTCAATGCCGGCCAGTGCTTCCTCGAGGAGTGAGGCGAGATCCGGGAAGTAGCGGTAGGCGGTCGGTTCCGAGACGAGCGCTGCCCGAGCGACGGCCGGCATGTTGATGTCCGCGCCGGCCGTGATCAGGTCCTGGCAGGCCGAGATGATCGCCGTCCGTGTCCGCCGCCTCTGGTTGACCCGGCCGCGCTCCTCGGGCGTGGCACCCATTGCTGCTCCTGTTGCGGCACACCGTGCATCGCTTGTCAAAGTTTGCTCTCGTCATGATAGTCGACTTGCATAATGAGCGGTCGTGCGCTACGGTCCTTCGTGATAGTCAACTCTCACGAATCGGAGCCGCACGGCACCGCTCGCTTCACCGTCGGTGACACTCAGCGCGACGCACCCGCCGGAACGTTCGTCTCCGTACCCACCAGCGCCGAGACACCTTTGCCAACCCGGGCGACAAGCCGGCGCGATTGACACACACAGCGACTAAAGGCAGAACATGACCACGAACATCATGCACGGCTTCTATGCCGGCGACCTGGAAGTAACCGTCGATCAGCAGGGTGAGGGCCGACCCGTCCTGCTCCTACACGGAGGCGGTGGGCCGCCGTCGATGGGACCGCTTCCCTCCGCTCTGTCCGAGGACTTCGAGGTCATCGCGCCCGTGCACCCCGGCTTTGCCGGCACCCGGAGACCGGAGTGGTACAACGGGATCGACGACATCGCGCTGACCTACCTGGCCGTGCTCGAGCAGAGAGATCTCCGCGACGTGCTTGTCGTCGGCTCATCGATCGGCGGCTGGATCGCCTCGGAGATGGCGGTGCGCGAGCACGAGCGCATCAGCGGCACGGTGCTCCTCAACGCGGTCGGAATCAACGTCGATGGGATCGAGCTTGCCGACTTCTTCTCGCTGACACCCCAGGAGCTGATCGCGTACTCGTTCCACGACCCCGCCGCCGCACCTGACCCGACGCAGCTTCCGCAGGAGGCACGCAATATCCAGGCGGGAAACGCCGCGACACTCGCGGTGTATGCCCGCGAGCCGTATATGCATGATCCGAAACTGCGGCGACGCCTCGCCCTCGTCCCGACGCCGGTCGCCGTGATCTGGGGTCAGAGCGACAAGATCGCGCCGGAGCCCTATGGGCGCGCGTACGCCGCCTCATTTCCGAACGGCCGGTTCGAGCCGATCCCGGAAGCCGGACATCTCCCCCACCTCGAGCAGCCCGGCCGGGTCCTCCGGGCGATTCAGCGCTTCGCGGACGAGACGACCCGCTCGGCGACCGCGTAGCCAGACCGCCGGCGTGGCTGGTCGCGGCACACGAGCACGCGGGCCCGCACGGCCCGATATGGGCGACATACCGGAGGCGTCGAGACCCCCGTAGGCGTGGGACAATCGCCCAGTGGCCGGCGGAGAATCTCGACTGATCTTCGCGGCGTGATCACCACCAAACGACTGATCGCCCAACTCGAAGGCCTCGGCCACAAAGTCATGCTCGGGGAGCCGCCACAAGCCGCCTGAACCCCGGCAACTGCCGCGACCCGACGGCTATTCTCCTGTCAGCGCTGAGGGTCGCTACGCAGCGGTGGCCGCTGCCTCGACGGGCGCGGCGCCGAGGGCTGCCGCGAAGAAGCCCGCGAGCTTCTCCACGGCGGGGTCCACGTATCGCGACTTGTCGTAGAGGTCGTTGTGGCTGGCGCCGTCGACCCAGACCAGCTCCTTCGGCCCGATCGCACGCTGGAACGCGTCGATGCTCATCCACGAGGTGACGGCGCGCGTACCGACGACCATGAGCAGCCGCCGTGCCCCGATCAGCGGGATCGGCGCGAAGGCGTCGAACGCGGCCATCTTGTCGATGCTCTTCCACGCCATTTCCTTCATCGAGCGCGGATGCTGCGCGCGGGGGGTGCAGTAGTACTCGAAGCCTTCGGCGCCGTAGTCGCCGCCGAGCTCGCGGGCCTGCTCGATCGTGTCGGGAAACAGGCGCAGCATTCCGGGCTCGAGGCCTCGCGCCTCGGCGGTTCGTGCCGCGGCCGCGGCATCGAGCATGCCCTGGAAGATGGCCGGGTCGTGGGTTCCGTCGCCACCGTGCCGGAAATGACGAGCGATGTCGACGGCGCTGACCGTGCCGACGGCTTTTATGCGGTGGTCGCTCGCGGTAGCGGACAGGACGTAGCCGCCGGAGGCGCAGATTCCGAGCGTGCCGATGCGCTCTCCATCGACTTCGCTGGACGCGGTGAGGAACGAGACGGCGGCTTTGATGTCCTCGACGCGATGGGCTGGATCCTCCAGCCCGCGGGGCTCGCCGCCGCTCTCACCCTGGTAGGCCGAGTCGTACGCGAGCGTCACGAAGCCCTCGTCTGCCAGGCGCCGGGCGTACAGGCCCGAGGCCTGCTCCTTTACACCGCTGCCAGGGTGGCCGACAACGAGGGCCGGACGTCGACCTTCTTTCGGACCGTCGGGAATGTAGAGATGGCCGGCGAGCGGGATGCCGGCGCTGTCGAATGAGACGTCAGTACGCATGGTGATCGCTCCGTTCGGATGGTGCGTGTGAGTGCCGGTTCCAGCGCCGCTAAGAGCTGGTCGTTGGGCGGCGATGTGATGATTGCCCCGACCCACGCCCCGGAAAAGGAGCGAGTATCTGCCTCGGAAAGGCTGTTCATGGGAAGAAACGTGACGCCCCAGCGACGAGCGGCCCGGCGCGATACTGAGAGCGTGGACCAGGACATCCGCCACGCGAACCAGCTCGGCGAATTCCTCAAAGCCCGCCGTGGCCAGCTCACTCCCGCCGACGTCGGCCGACCGGTGACGGACTCGCAGCGGCGTGTCGCGGGTCTCAGGCGCGAAGAGGTCGCGCAGCTCGCATCGATCAGCGTCGACTACCTGTCACGGCTCGAGCGCGGGCGCGTGCCCGCCTCGGCAACCGTGCTCGCGACGCTTTCCCAGGCACTCCGCTTGGACGAAGACCAGCGCGCCTACATGTACAAGCTCGCCGGCAAGACGCAGGCCACCAGACGGCGCCGCGCGCAGCAGAAGGTGCGCCCGGCGATGCAGCGACTTCTCGATCAGCTCGCGGAGACGCCGGCGCTCGTACTCGGCAAACGGCTCGACATCCTTGGATGGAATGCGGCAGCGACCGCTCTCTACGCCGACTTCGACGCCTATCAGCCTCCCCGCCGCAACTACGTGTATGTGCTGTTCAACGATCCCGCCGTCCGGGCGCTCCACAACGATTGGGTCGAGGCGGCGAGCAGCGCAGTCGCAGCACTGCGGATGGAGGCCGCCCAGGATCCCGACGATCCCGCGCTCGCCACCCTCGTCGGCGAGCTGTCGGTCGGGCACGAAGACTTCCGCACCTGGTGGGCTGCGCACAAGGTCACTGCGGCGACGAGCGGACGCAAGCAGTACAGACATCCCGTCGTCGGCGACCTGACGCTCGATTGCGACATGTGGGACAGCCCCGACGGAGGCGGTCAGCGACTGATGGTCCTCACGGCCGAACCAGGAAGCGCCTCCCACGATCGACTCCGCATCCTCACCTCCTGGGCCGCGACCCCTTCCAACTCCGGCTCCGAGACCGATCGGTCCGGGAAAGCGCTAGACAGTCCCACGATCGAAGGAGCGCAGTAGCGATGCAGACAATCGGATTCGTCGGTCTTGGAAAGATGGGCGGCAACATGGCCGCGCGCTACCTCGGCGCCGGCTACACCGTCTACGGCGAGGCCCGCAATCGGAGAGGCGCGCAGTCGCTCATCGACCAAGGCCTGCGCTGGGTCGACACGCCCCGCGAGGTCGCAGAGGCAGCTGACATCGTGATGACGTCGCTTCCCAACGACGACGTAGTCGAGTCGGTCACAACCGGATCCGACGGTCTCATCGCCGGCTTAGGCGAAGGCAAGATCTGGGCCGACCTCAGCACAATCAGCCCGGGCGCGAGCCGCAAGCTCGCGGCACGCGTCCGCGACGACGGTCGCGGGGCGCGGATGCTCGACACGCCCGTGTCCGGAAGCGTCCCGCAGGTCCAGACCGGAACACTCACGATCATGGTCGGTGGTGACGAGGACGCCTACCGACGCGTCGAGCCGGTCCTGCACGTCCTGGGAACCCCGGAGTACGTCGGTGAGAACGGCCAGGGACTCGTGCTCAAGCTCGCGATCAACATCAGCCTGGCGGTCCAGATGCTCGCGTTCTCCGAGGGCCTGTTGCTCGCCCAACGCGACGGAATCGATCCTCACCGCGCCGCCGAGATCATGGCCGAGAGCCCAATCGGATCTCCGATGCTCAAGGCCCGCGTCCCGCTCGTGCTCGACAAGCCTGATGAGACCTGGTTCGACGTCGATCTGATGCACAAGGACATCCGCCTCGCCCGTCAGGCAGGCGCCGAGCTCGCGACGCCGCTCCCGACAGCAGCGGTAGCCGACGAGATCCTTACCCGCGCAGACGAGCTCGGCTACGGACATCGGGACATCGCAGCCCTGCACGAAGTCCTCGCGCACCTCCCCGAAGGCGGCGTTGCCGACCAATGACATTCCACGGCCCGAGTGACGTCGCCGAGCCCCACTACCACTGAGCGCCGCGCACCAGCGGAGCAGACAGCTCAGGTTCAGGGACTTCGACCCGGGATGGATCCGAGAAACCCGCCATGTGCCGTGACCGAGCGGTACGCCGAGGCCGCGGAGGGCGCGGTCCCCGGGGCGCAGCGACTCCGCTCACGCTGGGCCGAGGCGGGCGACACGAGCGGCGCGGGCGCCCGAGGAGGCGTTCGAGGCCATTCCCGGCGCCGCTTCTCGGCGCATGCGACGATTCGCCCAGTCCGCGCGTCCGACAGGAGAGATGATGACCCTTCATCCGCAGGCGAAGGCGTTCCTAGCCGGTGTCGAAGCGTCCGGAGCGCCGCCGCTGCATGAGCTGACACCCGAGGAGGCTCGTGCCGCGACCGGGATGATCACCGAGCTGATCGGCGACGGCCCGCAGATCGCGACGGTTGACGACTTCAAGATCGCCACCACGGCGGGCGAGATCAGCGCGCGCCGATATGTGCCTGAGAACCCCCCCGCGACCATCCTCTGGATCCACGGCGGCGGCTGGGTGATCTGCGACCTGAACACCCACGACGCGGTCTGCCGTATGCTGGCCAAGAGCTCCGGCTGCCAGGTCATCGCCGTGGACTACCGCCACGCGCCAGAGCATCCGTTCCCCGCGCCACTCAACGACTGCTGGGATGCGCTCGGCGCCGTGGCAGAGGAGATCGGGCGGGCACCCCTCATCATCGCGGGCGACAGCGCAGGAGGGAACATGGCCGCAGCCTGCGCCCTCCGCGCGCGAGACCGAGGCGGTCCGGAGCTCGCGCTCCAAGTGCTCATCTGCCCGGTGCTCGACCACGACACGGCGAACACCTCGTACCGGGAACGCGGAACCGGCCCCGATCTGTTCATCACGGCGAATGACATGGAATGGTTCTGGAACCACTACATACCCGACCCGGGTTCGCGCTCGGTCCCCGACGCATCGCCGTTGCGCGCCGAGGACCTCTCGAACCTGCCGCCCGCGATCGTGATCACCGCCGAATACGACCCGCTCCGCGACGAAGGGATCGCGTACGCGGAGCGGCTGCGCGCGGCCGGCGTGCCAGTCACCCGCCGCCACCACGACGACATGTTCCACGACTTCTTCTCGTTCGTTAACCTGATTGACGCCGGCAACGAAGCCGTCGAGCAGGTCGGCACCGAAATCAGGACGTTGCTGGCGACGATGAGCGCGGCCGCCTGAGGTCGGCCAGGTGGCCGACCGAGGACGGCATGGCATTGCTGCTCTGCGCGGTTCCGTTGAGTCGCACGCTCGCTCAGTAGTTCGTTAGGCTCTGCGCTGGAGTTCAGAAGCCGCAGCCGGTTCAGCGGCTCAGGATCATTTTCCGAGAGGTGAGAGGTGAGAGGTGATTGACCGATGACCAAGAAGACGGGGCTTCTGGCAATAGCGACGGCAGTCGCAATGGCGTGCACGTTCGCCTCTGCAGCTCAAGCTGCTGGCGCATACAGAGTGAGCGGACAGACCGCGGCGAAATGGATGCGGGGATACCTGAACGCTTGGGAGACGAGGGACGCCGACGCTGTCGTGCAGCTATTCACGCCGAACGGCGTCTATCAGTCGATTCCCGGCGTCCCGAGTCAGACGTTCGTCGGGCGCAAGGCGATTCACAAGTATTGGTTTGACGTCACCCGGCCGCAGTCGATGATTCATGGAATCCAGGGAACACCGGTTGTCACCGGTAATCGAGCCGCTATCGAGATCTGGGTGACGTTCCGGGACCCGGTCTACAACCCGAAAGGCAAGCACATGATCACGCTGCTCGAGACCAACGTAGTTACGTTCGTCAAGGGCGGTTTGGCATCAAAGAACGTCGAGTACTGGAACATCATCACGGGTGTGCACTCACCACCGCCCGGGTGGGGGAACTCAGAGGGAGAGTAATCACCTCGGAAAGCGTGACGGTCGCGCGGAGCTACGGGCGCAGGCGGTCGAGGATCTGGCGGAGCGCGGCCTGGAGGATCGCCGACCGGACGGCCGAGTCGAGCTGACGCGGGTCGTGAAGCTCGTGGAGGAGCCGGTCGACGTCGAGCTCGTCGACGGTCCGGCGAAGCAACGGCCCGGTTGGGAGCACGCTGTCGACGAGGCCCGTCCGGGATCGCGCCGATGATCGTCTTGACGATCCCGGGGAGATTGGCCTGGTTGAGCGCCTCGGGAAGGAGCTGGGAGACCTTGGGCAGGCGGCCCTCTCGGTCTAGCCGGTTGACCGCGTCTCCGAGGCCGGCCTTGAGCGCGGCCGAGGCGTGCGGGTCCAGCGAGCGGGTCTCGGCGAGGGCGAGGACGAGGCGCTCGCGGGAGATGCCGAGTCGGCACGCGGCGCCGTCGAGTCCGAGGAGGACGATCTGTTCTGCGAGCGGTTCTAGCTGAGGCTGGAATCGGCGGAACTGGGCGCGGTTTGCACGGATCGGCGGGCCGCCGCGGCACATATTGGCCGCCGCCGGCGGCGACCTGGACGCCGAGGACGAGGGCGACGAGCAGCACGGCGATGAGCGGCAGGCCGAGTCGCCTCATGTGCGACTCCGGTCGCGTAGGGCCAGCGCGGGCCCGAGCGCCAGCAGCGCCAGTGCCGCCGCGACGAGGAAAGCGTTGCGGAACGCGCGCGTGGCGGCGCGCTTGAGCTGATCCTCGAGGCCGCGCTCGAGGGCCGCAGCCGCGGGCGCCTGCGTCGCCGGCAGCCGCAAGTTCGTGAACGCGGGTCGCAGGTCGGGCACGCGGCCACGTTCGGCGACCAGCCGGCGCCCCAGCTGGTCGGCAAGGTCGAGCTTCGTGGAGGCGGGGAGCGGCGCGTCGAGCACGAGGCTCGCGACCGCCTCCTTGGCGGGCGTCTCGGCGTGGCGCAGGTCGGCGGTGAAGATCGGCGTGAGGATCGCGAGGCCGACGACCACGCCGGCGTGCCGCGCGGCGATCGTCCAGCCCCCGTGAAGCGCGCGCGGGATCCGGTCGCGCAGCGCCGCCGTCGTGAGCGAGTCCACCGCGAGCCCGAGGCCGAGGCCGACGAGCACCTGAGGTGCGATCGTCCAGGCGAGCTCGGCACCCGGCAGGAGCGCCAGGCCGGTGAGTCCGCCGGCGATCAGGACCGATCCGGCGACCGCCTCTGACCGTGTCCCGCCTCGCACGCCGCGGAACACGGGCCCGGCCGCCAGCGCCGCGATCGGCACGGCGGTGACGGCGACCGCCGCCACCGCCGGCGAGCGGCGCCACCCGTCCACGAGCAGCAGCACCAGCAGGAACAGCGCCGCCGTGAGCGCCGCCGACAGCAGCGCCAGCGCCAGGTTGGCCAGCACGTACGGGCGGTCCGCCGTCATCGCCTGGTTCGCTGGACGCCGCACTACCCGACCCCGCAGCGCAATCGCGGTGGGCAGCGCGAGGAGCACCACCGGGATCTGCACTACGAAGATCGCCCGCCACGAGAACGCCCACGTCAGGAGCCCTCCGACCACCGGGCCTAGCGCGGCCCCCGCGACACCGGCCGCGGCCCACCGCCGCACTCCCGCGCGCTCGACACCAGTGGCGTCGACCAGAAGCTCGAGGCTTCCCACGATCACCAGCGCGCCTCCGGCCGCCTGGGCCGCCCGCGCCGCGATCAACACGCCCAGGGACGGCGCCACCGCGCACACGGTCGTCGCGGCAGCGAAGCCGACCACGCCTGCTGCGGTCGCCGTGGCCGGATCCCCGCGCACGCAGACACGCGCCGCCGGGACCGCCACGAGCGCGAGCACCAGGTTGAACGCGATCAGAACCCACGCGACCTCCCCTACCTGAGCCCCGAAGTCCCGCAGGATCTCCGGCAACGCGAGTGTGACCACGCCCGAGTCGCCGAGCACCACCGCGACAGCGAGCGACAGCGTTACGGCGGCTCCGTTGCGTGCCGTCAGAGGGCTTGCCGCCTGGTCGCTGCGATCCGCGCTCATCAGAAAAGTCTCTCCCCGATCAAGATGCCAGGCATGACAAACGCGCCGCCACCGAGAGCCAGCAATACGCCCACCGGGTGGGCTGGGTTCAACCGGCCCGACGGCCGCTCCACAAAGTTTCGGCGGACGGCACGGCGGGCGTTCTATCGTGAGGAGGGTGGACACATCGGAAACCGCGGACCTCACGAGGATTGACCTATCGGGCCGTCGCTGCGCGGTATGCCGCTCTGGTCGCCGCTGGCGTGAGTTCAGCGTTGTCGAGCCGCAGGGCGGCCAGCCGGTACTGATGTGCGCCGCGTGTCGAGCCCGCTATGGGGACACTCCACCGGAACGGGCCACCGGAGAGCCGCCCGAGGCCGGTCTGTCCCGCACCGCGAGCGCGCCCTCGACCACGCCCGAGCCGCGCCCGCGGAAGCGCGAGGATCGAGTGAGACGCGCGCTGCGCGAGCTTCCGGAGGGCGAGTACTCCACCCGGAGGATCGCCAAAGCGGCGGCTCTGAACGAGGCGAAGACGCTTCGCCGACTGCGTGAGTTGGCGGCATCAGGAGAGGTCCGAGAGGTCGGCAAGCGCTGGTCCACCGAGAGAACCCCGAGCGACATAGACCTGGCACTCGACCGGCTGCAGGCCCGGACGAGCAACATTCGGATCATCCGGGACCGGTCGCCAGTAGGCTGATCGGCCCGCTAGACCTCCGCCCGCACCCCGGCGACCAGCTAGCCGAATGCCGGTCGCCTGCTCGACGCTTCGCGAGCAGGCCCTCGGCGCTGCTGCTCGACGCAGGTCTCGGACTCTCGACTGGCACCGGGGCGACGGCGTCGTCGTCGCCTGGTACTCGCTCGCGGGCACCGTTGCTCGAACACGACAATGGGCGTACAAGCTCGTCCGTGGCCGCCGATCGGGGCCGCCCGCGGCCGGGGATGGCATGCCTCTGCAGTACGCGTACGCGTCACCCTTGGCGTTGCGCGACTGCTGTAGGCGCCGCAGGCGCGGCAGACAGAACTTAGTACCGTCCGGCCCGTGCTCTCGACGGTCACCTACGTCGGACTCCGCGGCGCCCAACCCGAGCACGGCCACGGCGGACCCGTTGTCGTCGGTGTCGTGCGTGGCGACCAGCGATCCAATCTCGTGCTAGAGGATGACCGGCACCTCGACGCCGACTTCGAGTGGGGCTACGAAGGCGCCGGGCCTCGACGGCTTGCCCAAGCGATCCTCAACGACTTCACGGGTCGCAACGTCGAGTTCGCGATTGCCAACGCGTTCCTCCACGACGTCGTGGCCCAGCTTCCGAACGAGTTCGAGCTCCAGGGCGAGGACGTAGCGGCGTGGCTCGCTGCGCGCGGCCCAGATGTCTAGCGTCCCGCCACGCCCTCGACCGCACGGTTGACGGGCGCATGTACGCGAGCATATGTGCTACAAATAGCACATGACGAGCGTTGGGGTTAGAGAGCTCCGACAACGGGCGAGCGAGCTGCTGCGTCGGGTCGAGGAGGGCGAGAGCATCGAGATTACGGATCGGGGACGGCCCGTTGCGATGCTGACTCCGCTCCCCGATGACCCCCTCGCCCGCTTGAGGGCGTCGGGAGACCTGGGCGAGAACGAAGGCGACCTAGCGGACTTGCCAGAGCCGCTCGCGTTGCCGGACGGATCGGAGTCTCCTTCCTCGGTGCTGGCTCGGCTCAGGCAGGATGAGCGCTGACCCAAGGCTGACCTACGTCGATTCCTCGGCGATCGTCAAGCTCGTGGTGGCAGAGCCCGAGTCAAAGGCGCTACGACGTTATCTGTCTCGCCGCCAGCCTCTCGTGAGCAGCGCGTTGGCGCTCACAGAGGTTGCGCGGGCGCTCATGCCCAGCGGCCGCGAGGCCGTGACTCGAGGTGAGGACGTGCTGCGGCGCATTCAGCTCCTGCGCGTCAACGATCGTGTGCTTCGCGAGGCCGGACGGATGGAGCCGGCTGACCTCCGGTCGCTCGATGCCATCCACCTCGCTAGCGCCAGGCACCTCGGTCCTTCGGTGAAGCAGATCGTCACCTACGACGACCGCATGGCCGAAGCGGCTCGGGCGAGCGGCTTGTCGGTCGCCGCACCGAGCTAGTCGGATGGGATCGATCGAGTCCGGGCCAGCTGGCGGTCGCCTCCTCGCTGCGCGGCGAGTTCGCCGTCATCTAACCAACCAGGCCGGCGCGCTCGCCCACCTGATCGAGCTCCGCTGCCGTTCCCGCCCAGATCGTGCGGACCGGCGGTGCGCTCCAGCCATTCGCCGCCGAACATGAAGAACGGGACCGCAGTCGAGCCGACGTGACAGAGCCGTCGCGCGGGTTCGTCCGAACGCTAGGAGACAACCGAACTTACCCGCCGTCTCTCAGCCGTGGTTTGTCGAGCCGCCGTGAGCACGCGTGTCGAGTCCACGATCCAGGTTGCCTTTCGATAGCGCCTGCGGCGATCCATGTCATGTGGGCGTCGTCGAGCACGCGGACGCCGATTACGGCTAGGTCGTGGCTGGTGCTGCGGTCGGTCTTGGCTGAGTGTGGCATGTCGTGTTCCTAAGGCTGGGTGGAGTGGTCCGGCGGGAGCGTAGGTGCGTTGCGGGTTGCTCGAATCACGTGGCGCGTAGTGCGCGAGGCGACGAACTCGTGCGCCGCGGGGTGTGGGCGAGGGGCCGTGGGCGCGGTATGGTCCGTGTTGCATGGTCATCGAGGGGCCGGCCCTGGTGTTGCACGGTCGGCGTGTCGAGCGCGACGCGCTGGCTGGAGTGCTTGAGTCGGTGCGAGGCGGGCAGAGCCGGGTGCTGGTGGTGTGCGGGGAGGCGGGGGTTGGCAAGACGGCGCTGGTGGAGTCGGCGATCAGCTCGGCGTCGGGGTGCCGGGTCGCGCGGGCGGTCGGTGTGGAGTCGGAGATGGAGCTTGCGTTCGCGGCGTTGCAGCAGTTGTGCGCGCCGATGCTGGATCGGCTGGACCGGCTCCCTGCCCCGCAGCGGGACGCGCTCGGGGTGGCGTTCGGGCTGCGTGCCGGGGACGCGCCGGATCGGTTTCTGGTTGGGTTGGCGGTCCTGAGCCTGTTCTCGGAGGTGGCCCAAGAACAGCCGCTTGTCTGTGTCGTCGATGACGCGCAGTGGCTTGATCGAGCCTCGGCGCAGGCGCTCGTGTTCGTGGCGCGGCGGCTGCTGGCGGAGTCGGTCGCGCTGGTGTTCTCGACGCGTGACCCGGGTGACGAGCTCGAGGGATTGCCGAAGCTCACGGTCGAGGGTCTGCCTGACGGTGATGCGCGTGCGCTGTTGAGCTCCGCGTTGCGTGTGCCGTTGGATGAGCGGGTGCGGGAGCGGCTCGTCGCGGAGACGCGGGGTAATCCGCTGGCGTTGTTGGAGCTGCCGCGCGGGTTGACGCCAGCTGAACTGGCAGGCGGGTTCGGCTTGCTGGACGCGCCGGACCTGTCGGGGCGCATCGAAGACAGCTTTCGGAGGCGGTTCGCGGTGCTCCCGGCGGAGACCCAGCAGCTGTTGTTGGTCGCGGCGGCGGAGCCGGTCGGCGACCCGGCGCTGGTCTGGCAGGCGGCCGAGCGGCTCGGGATCGGGGCCCAGGCAGCCTCCGATACCGACGGCTTGCTCACGATCGGTGCGCAGGTGACGTTTCGTCATCCGTTGGTCCGCTCGTCGGTGTATCGAGCGGCTTCGCCTGTCGAGAGGCAGACGGTGCATCGTGCGCTGGCGAACGCGACCGATCACGAGGTCGATCCCGATCGCCGCGCTTGGCATCTAGCCCAAGCGACGCTGGGGTTCGACGAGGACGTCGCCTCCGAGCTTGAGCGCTCGGCCGGACGCGCTCAGGCGCGTGGGGGACTGGCCGCAGCCGCCGCCTTCCTGGAACGCGCCGCCGCGCTCACGCTCGAGCCCTCGCGCCGGGCCGAACGCGCGCTCGCGGCGGCGCAGGCAAAGCACCAAGCCGGCGCCCCCGATGCGGCGCTCGGACTGCTGGGCGTCGCAGAATCCGGGCCGCTCGACGAGCTGCAGCGCGCCCAAATAGAGCTCCTCCGCGCACAGATCGCGTTCGTGATGAGCCGCGCCGACGACGCTCCCCGGCTGCTGCTGAACGCCGCCAGACGACTCGAATCACTCGACGTCAGACTGGCACGCGACACCTACCTGGACGCATGGTGGGCATCGTTGATATTCGTCAATCGTGGGGCTGCCGACGGTGACCTGCTGGAAATTGCCAGGGCGGCGAGGGCCGCGCCCCCGGCGCCGGAGCCGCAACGTGCGGCGGATCTCCTCCTGGACGGCGTCGCCGTGCTGATCACCGAGGGTTACGCCGCAGGGACCCCGGTGCTTAAGCGAGCGGTGAGCGCCTTCCGCGGCGACGACGTCTCCCGGGACGAAGGTCTCCGCTGGCTCTGGGTCGCATGTCACATAGCCATCGATCTGTGGGACGACGACAGCTGGGAGGCGCTCTGCACGCGCCACCTCCAGCTCTGCCGTGACGCCGGCGCGCTCACCGTGCTTCTGCTCGCGCTGAACCAGCGCATCGGCCTGCACGAGCACGCCGGCGAGCTCGCCACCGCCGCGTCGCTGGTCGAGGAAGCGAGGGCGGTCGCCGAGGCAACCGGGAGCCTGTTCGCGCCCTACCCGGCCCTCATTGTCGCGGCCCGGCGCGGCAGCGAAGCCGACCTCTCGGGGGTGATCGAGGCCAGCATGGACGAGATGGTGATCCGCGGCGAGGGAGCGGGGCCGGCCATCGTCCACTGGTCGAGCGCGTTGCTCTACAACGGCCTCGGCCGCTACGAGGAGGCGCTGACCGCGGCCCAGCAGGCAAGCGCATACCCGCTCGAGCTGCTGTACTACTCCACGTGGGGCCTGGTTGAGTTGGTCGAGGCCGCCGCCCGCAATGGCAAGCCCGAGCCTGCTGCCGACGCGCTGCAGCGGCTGTCAGACCACACCCGAGCCAGTGGGACCGACTGGGCGCTCGGCATCGAGGCCCGCTCCCGAGCATTGCTGACCGATGGAGAAGCCGCCGAGACGCTCTACCGCGAGGCAATCGAGCGGCTCGAGCGGACCCGGGTACGCGTGGAGCTCGCCCGCGCCCACCTCCTCTACGGCGAATGGCTGCGCCGCGAGCGCCGCCGACTCGACGCCCGCGAGCAGCTACGGCACGCCCACAAGCTGTTCACGGAGTTCGGCATGGAGGCGTTCGCCGAGCGTGCCCGGGTCGAGCTCGAGGCGACCGGCGAGCACGCCCGCAAGCGGAGCGTCGAGACGCGCGACGACCTGACCCCTCAGGAAGCACAGATCTCCCGCCTCGCGGCCGAGGGTGCGACCAACCAAGAAATCGCCGCCCAGCTGTTCGTCAGCCCCAGCACCGTCGACTACCACCTACGCAAAGCGTTCCGCAAGCTCGGAGTGAAGTCCCGCCACCAACTCAAACAGCATCTCCTCCAACCAAGCACAAGCACTGAGCCCGCGGCTCGGGGGTACTGACTGACCCAACCGAGTAGATCGGCTCGCGTTGTGAACCGGCCCAGCGGCTTAGCCGCGCCAACCCGCGGAAGCCACTAGCCTCCAGCTGCCTCCGCGTCGTTCACTGGCAGCGCTGGTGTGGATCGGTCGCGAGCAATGCGGTCGATGTCACCGATGACCGACCTGCACGCTACGCGACGACCGCCAGATGACCTGGGTTGCAACAGACGTCGCCACTCCGAGATGGAGCAATGTGGGGGCGCTCGGCTTCAGGTGTCGTGGCACGGATTTTGGTTGGAGAGCTCGGTCGTCTGGTGGGTCATGTCGACGGCGAGGTCGATCGCTCGCCGCTGATGGTCCTGTACCTCGTCGTAGGACAGTTCGCGCTCGAGCGGGAAGTACGGATCCACCACTTCGGTGCGCACGCCGGAGAGCTGCTCAAGCACCGCGAGCCCGCAGAACGGGACGTAGTACTCCGAGTAGCCGCCCTCCTGGCAGCACACGACGCGTCCCTCGCACACGTCGCCGGCGACGTCGAGCACGGCCCGCATCAGCTCCGCGAACCCCGATGCGCGCAGCTGCATACGTCCGAGCGGGTCCAGCGCGGAGGCGTCGAATCCGCAGGCGACGAGGATCAGATCCGGGGCGAAGGCACGAACGGCCGGGACGACGACGCGGTACATGGCCTCGAGGTACGCGCCGTTGCCACATCCGGGAGGCAATGGCACGTTGACGTTCGTGCCGACGCCGACCTCTTCCACGCCGCCCGAGTCGGGCGGAAACAGCCGGTCCTGGTGAATTGAGATGGTCAGCACGGACGCATCGTCTAGGAACGCGTCCTGGGTCCCGTTTCCGTGGTGGACGTCCCAGTCGACGATCGCGACGCGGGTGACGCCGCGGGTCCGCGCCGCGTCGGCGGAGACCGCGATGCTGTTGAGCAGGCAGAAACCGCGGCCGCCACGCGGGCCCGCGTGGTGGCCGGGCGGGCGCAGGAGCGCGTACGCGTTGTCGACGCGGCCCTCGAGCACGGCCTCGACCGCCGCGATCGCGCCGCCCGCGGCGAGCCGCGCGATCTCGACGCTATCGGCGCCGACCGGCACGTTCAACGCGGCCATCCCGCCGCCCGCGGCGGCGGTGCTGTCCAACTTGTCGAGCCAGTCCGGTCCGTGCACGCGCTCAAGCTCGTCTCGTCGCGCGGGCCGTGCGGCGATCGGCACCAGCCGAGAGAGGAGCCCCGACGCATCGATAAGTCCGCGCATCCGCGCGGCGACTGATGGCTGCTCGAACGGCCGCCCGGGGGCGATCCAGCCGCCCGGCCCGCGCGTGCCGGCGGCTGTACCGCTGTCGTGCCAAAGGAAGCGCTCCTCGAAAACCCAGCCGGTCCTCATGCCTGCACGGGAAGCGGCAGGCACCGCGAGGCCCGGCGCCCCGAGCTCGGAGGTCGTCCACGGCCCATCGGCGCGGCGCAGCAGATCGAGCCCGACGCGAGCTCGGCGCACCCGCTCGACCGACAGCGCGACCGCGGTGCTCTCGAGGTGCGACCCGGAGGGGTAGAGGTCAGGCGCGTTGCGCAGTCCGAACTTCACGTGCACGGGGCTCGCCACGCGCACGATCTCGGCGATCTCGTGGAGTCGCACGATCCCGCCGAGGTTGTCGGGCGACTCGACGTACACATCGAGCGGTACGTCGACGGCGGCGCGGATGGCCGCGAGCTGAGCGAGCGTGAGGTCGACAGGGACGTTGATCGTGTTCGCGCCAAGCTGTTCGAACACGCGCGCCGCGGCGGCGTTAGCCGCCGGCAGCATCACCGAGATCTTCGCCTGCATATCGGCCGGCAGCTCTCCGGCGTCGCGCATCTCCGAGAACAATCGCAACACCCCGATGTCGGCGATCAGCACGCTCCGGAAGCCGAGCGTCGCCGCTCGCTGGATCTCATCTAGCTGGGCGACGACCTGATCGAGCCCCCACGCGGCGGCGGCGAGCGCGCCACCCGCCGGAGCGCGGGCCGACGCCGACGGTCCCCATGCCGCGTTCGGCCGCGCGAACAGGCTCACCTCCACGTGCTCCCGCTCGCCGAGTTCGGCCATCTCCGTCAGCTCGGCTTCGGTCAGCAGTGCGACGCCGGTGCCCTGGGAGTACCGGTGTGTCGGGACGTCGAGACGGGCTGCTTCATCGAGCGCCGCCGCAAGGCAGCGCGGGCCCTCCGTGCTGGGGATCTCGACGCGGTACCAGGCCCCGTCCGGAAAGCGCTTAGTGCTCGTGGGCAGATCGCTGAGATCGCCGGCCGGAAGGCCATGCGCGGCCAGTAGCGCACGCGAGTTCACGCGACGTCGAGGCTCTCGGCCCCGCCGTGGCTGACTGCCTCGAGCACGACGCGGGTGCCCGAATCGAACACGCGCGCGAACGTCTCACGAATGACCTCCGGGTCACCCGAGGCGACCGCGTCCAACAGTGGCCGGTGCGCGTCCGCATCCTGCAGCTGGCTCATCCGCTGGGCGCCGACGTTGACGACCATGATCGTGATCCGACCGATCAGCGAGCGCCAGGTCGCCAGCAGCGTCTCGTTGCCCGAGGCTTCGCAGATCGCCTCGTGAAACGCGAGGTCGGCAGCCATCCGCTCGGCGAGCGTCGAATCATCCTCGTGCAGCGCGCTCAGGTGCGCGAGCCGTTCCTCGAGCAGCGCTTTCGCCTCGGGCGTGAAGTGCAGCGCGAGCCTGCACGCCGCCGCGGTCTCGAGCGCGAGCCGCACCTCCTGTAGCTCGGCCGCCTCTGCCTCGGTCAGCCGGCGCACAAAAGTGCCTCGGTGGGGGGCGGCGGTCAGGAGCCCCTCCTGCTCGAGATTGCGGATCGCTTCGCGCAGCGGACCGCGGCTGATGCCCAGCCGCGACGCCATCACGACCTCGTTGACGCGCTCGCCGGGGCGCAGCTCGCCCGACAACAGCTGCCGCTTCAAGATGTCGTACGCCTGTCCGCGGAGGGTGCGCTGGCCCGACTCGATCCGCATCATCGACACTCGCTCAACACTAACCGTCGTCGTCCGGTTGCTCATACCAACGCACCCGGTCGCCAACCCGGGCGCGTAGGCGCCACCCGCGCGACTTGGGCTCGGACTCCAGCCGCTCGAGCAACTCCGCGACGCTGTGGCGCACCGACTCGGAGATCCGCTCGTCACCGAGCGACGGCGCGTACGAGTCGAGCTTTCCGGCGACCATCGTCACCGTGCGCCACAGACCCCAGTCACGCGCCGCCAGCCGCGATAGGTAGTCGACGTTGATCGCCCCATCGTCGTGATCGGCAAGCGGAATATCTACCAGCAGTGCTGCCATGTCCCGGAAATCCTTGTCGTTGGTCTCGACCACCTGCAGCTTCATCAGCAACAGATCGGCCGGCGGTAGCGTGGCTCCCGGGATCCCGAGCCGGGGCCGGAGGTCGATCGTGTGGCAGAGCTCGACCCGATCGAGGAACACGTCGAGTCGGCGAGCGTTCGCCGAGTCGAAGAACAGGAGCCGGCTGGCGCCGTTTAGCGCATTGAATTGCTCGTCGGCGATGTATCCGGCATCGGTGAGCAGCGCGATGATCTTGACGCGATCAGTCCGCCGGCCGGCGACATCGACGTCCTTGTACGCCCGGCTCAGTGGCGGCGACGCCGCGCTCTGACACCGCAGCGCGACTCCGACGCCGCCCACGAGCCGCAGCTCGACAGCGGCCTCGTCGGCCGCGTGCGCGATTCGCGCACCCTCGGCAACCGGATCGGTGTGTGGTCCGACCATCGTTGTCATGTCGCGGCCGGGGCGCCCGCGAGCGACTGGACGTGGGGGAAGCCGCTCATCACCTCGTTGCCAGTGGCGGTGACCAGGTACATCCACTCGAGCCGGACGCCGCCGACCCCCGGCGCGTAGGCGCCCGGCTCGAGCATCAGGACCATTCCCTCGCGGATTATCGTCGGCTCGCCCGGCACGACGCGCGGTGACTCGTGCGGCCCGGTGCCGATCCCGTGGCCGTTGTGGATCAGGTTGACGGCTCCGTGCCGCTCGACGGCGTCGCGCAGCAGCTTGTCCAGCTCGCCCATCGTGATTCCGGGGCGGAGCTGTTCGACCCCGGCCTGCACCGCTGCCTCGCTCGCGCGGTAGAGCGTGTCGAAGCCGGGTGGGGGCTCGCCGACGACGAGCGTGTTGCACGAGTCACCCCAATAGCCACGCGCCCGGGGGGCGAGGTCGCAGATGATCGGGTCGCCTTCCCGGATCTCGCGTCCGGTCGGGAAGCCGCCGACATGGAACGTGTTCTCGACTCCTGACGTCAGGTCCCCCGCCACTGGGAGGCGCGCACCCTCCTCGGCCTCCATCGCCAGCCGTACCTCCGCCCACACCTCGAGCTCAGTGCGCCCCGGCCGCACCGCGGCAAGACACGCGGCCTGGCCCAGGTCGGTGAGGTGCGCGCACCAGCGCAGCCGCTCGACCTCCCCGGCGGTCTTGGTCATGCGCTGACGCGTGAGCTCGGCGTCGATCTTGACGAGCGTCCCGCCACGCGCCGCGAGCGCCTCGCCGACCACCCACGGGAGGCTCCCGGCCTGCACGGCGATGACGCCCCCGACGCCGAGCGTCGTCAGCGCCTCCTCCATCGCACCCCGGAAGCGGTACTCGACGAGCGTGCGGTCGTAGAGGTCGAGGCCCTTGTAGACACTCACGTGATCCGCCTGAGACTGCCGTGCGGCGGCCTCGTCGATGTTGTTGGCGACCACGCCTACCGTCCCGTCGCGTCCGACAATCGCGAGCAGCGGGCCGCCCGCGAACGCCGACGTGCCGGTCTCGATGATCGTGTCGACCTGCGCCGCGTAATAGACGGCGTCGGGCGCAGTTAGGATCGCCCAGTCCGCGCCGCACGCCGCCGCGGCTTCGGCCGTCCGCAGGGTCCGTTCGTCGGTCACTTCCCTCTCGCCATTATCCGGTGGTCAACTGGAACTCGGCCGAGGTGTCGGTCAGCGTCACGACCGCGCAGCTCAGCGAGCCGGCCGTGTACTCGGACCCCGGATTGATGCACAACGTGCGCCCCAGCCACTGAGCCCCGCGGGACTCGTGGACGTGCCCGTGCAGTCCGAGCAGCGGCTGCGCCTCGAGGATGAAGTCGCGCACCGCGGTCGAGCCGACCGATGCCATCTTCGTGCCGAGCCCCTCGGTCTGCACGCGGAACTCCTCGTCGATCGCAGGGGCCTGGTCGAGCTCGGTTCCGTAGGGCGGTGGATGTAGCACTGCGACCAGACGCTGCGGGTCCTCGACCTGCTCGAACATGCCGCGGATCCGCTCGGCGAGTTCGGGCTCCGGGAGCTCGCGAGGGGAACGCCATGGCGTGATATTCGAGTAGCCGGTGGTGATCATCTCGTGCTCATCGTCCAGCCGAACGCGCATACCCTCGACGAAGCTCACGCGCTCGGCGACCTGTCAGCGGCTCGTCTATCTCCCAGTAGTCGTCGTTGCCGGGAGTGACGTAGCACCGGACATCGGTGCCCGCGAGCCGCTCGTCCGCGATGTCCATCCAGCGCCGGATGCCGTCGACGACCGCCGCCCGGAACGTCTCGTCGCGCCGCTCGGGCGAGAACATCTCGACGAGTTCGTCGTGCTCGCCGATGATCGGGTAGTTGCCGGCGTCCCTGATCAGCTGCGCGACCGCCTCCATCTGCTCATCGTCCATGTCCGTGTACGAGTGCTCCCTGAACGAGGCGCGCCAGCCTGCGGGCGTGCGCTCGACGGGGATGAGCGTCTTGCCCGTGATGTCCCCGCCGAGGATCAGGTAGTCGGCACTGTAGAACTTCGCGGTATTGAGGAACTTGCGAAAGCAGCGTTCGGACCCGTGTACATCGGTGACGAAGCAGATCCGCTTCCAGCTCTCGCGAGACCGCCGGATCTTCATTCGGGCGGGATCTCCTTATAGGCAAGCGACAGGTCGATGCCCTGGTTGCGTCGCATCGACCGCGCGATATACCACCACACCGCGCCGAGCACGAACATCGCTACGAGGTAGATCGCTGTCTCGGTTGTGTACTTCAGTCCGACCTCGGTGTGGAAGATGAACAGCAGAGCGATCGCGGCCGCGCCGACGATGCTGCACAGCACCCCGACGACCGGCAGCATCTCGATGCCGCCGACGCGCCACTCGGCGCCCGACCCCTTGTAGAGGTCCGGTCGCCTGCGCTTGATCAGCGTCGCGGTGATCCCCACCAGCACGAGCGATGGGTACGCGGAGACCGCGGCGATCGCGAAGTACTGGAAGAAGTTACTGCTGTAGCAGATCCAGACCGCTAGTGGGACCGACAGCAACGCCGTGACGACGATCGCCGGCGCCGGCGTGTGCCGCGTCGGGCTGACGGCCGCTAGGCGGCGTGGCAGCAGTCCGTCGAACGACCACGTCATCAACGCACGCTGACACATCGCCGCCTGCGTGTAGCACGCCGGTAAGAACCAGCCCAGGAATGCGAGCGCGAGCAGGGTCACCAGCACGTTGTTATGTGCAACCAGGCTCGAGAAGTACACGTAGCCCGCGTTGCCGATGCCGGACGATCCAGGCGCCGTGAAGTTGCCACTGAACGCCGAGACGAAGAAGTTGTAACCCACGGTGCTCATGAAGATCGCGATCGCGATCAGGAGGATCAGCGCGTTGCCGATTCCCGCGGTCCACATCGCGGTCAGCTGGCGCTTACGCTGCCCACCGCCCTTGAACTCCGCGGAAAGGTATGCGCCCCAGTAGACGTAGACGGTGATTGTGAGCGCGTAGTAGACCGCGCCGATCGTGTTGTGCGTGGAGTAGCCGCCGACGCTCGGATACAGGCTCTTGTCACCGGCAGCGACCGTCTTCGCGTACGCGCCCGGACCGGCGACCTTGTTGACGTCGCGCACGAACGCGTCGTGGCTGGTGAAGAGCAGGATCAGCAGATCGATGAAGAAGCCCGCCGCGGCGATCAGCACCAGCCATGTGCAGACCTTCAACACAAGACGCGTGCCGAAATAAGACAACAGGCTCATGATCGCCACCACGGCGAGCGTCGTAATGAACACCGTGGTCTTGTGATCCGCCGCAAAGTAGGTGCTCCATGTGGTCACGGTGTGAGATCCGGTAACTCCGCCGATTACGGCCAGCGCGGGTGACAGCGCGAACGTCGCCATGAAATAGCCAAAGATCGGGACGCCGAACAGACCGCCCATGAACGAGCCGATGTTCCCGCCGAGCGCCATCCAGGGCGGCAACACGCGCGAGTTGATCGTGTAGTCACCGCCGATCCGCGGAATCGCCGCGCTCAGGAGACCGAACGTCGTCCATACGAAGAAGCTCCCGAATGCGGCGATCAATAGCGCGACATAGATGTTCGCGCGCGGAAACAGCACGACTACCGACAGGAAGAACACGAGCCCCTGGCCGAGCGCGTTGCTCGAGGCGAGGTTGAACACGATCTGCTGGAGCAGCGAGACCTGCCGGACCAGCCCGGTGGCTGTCCGTGAGAAGATCGGGATTTCCGCGGACGGTTCCGGTGGCGCCGCGGCATCGAAAGTGGCGTGACTCATCGTTTCTCTCCCTCGGTCGCGACGGCGGCGGTATGCCTGTCCGCCACCTCGTCGATGTCGTACTTGTGCGCGTACGTCTCGAAGCAGTCAGCGCGCAGTACCTCCTCGTCCTCGTAGCGATCGCCGAAGCGATCCAACCTCAGCGCCTCCAGCGCGTGGGGGCGCTCTCCGCCGTCGACGATCCACGCCGACAGGTCCTCGCCGATCGGCGGCGAGATCGACAGACCGCCGACGTTGCACCCGCTGGTGACGTAAAGCCCGGCGACGCCCGGCAATCGGTCGACGATGAAGTGGCCGTCTGGCGTCATCGTTGGCAGCCCGCCGCGCAACTCGGCGATCGGCGCGGTGTCGAACACCGGCAGCTCGCGCGCCACATCGGCCATTTTGCGCCGCAGCGGGTCCATCTCGAACTCGAGGTCGGCGACCTGAAAGCCCGTCGGTCGCCTTGCCGGGTCCACCATCAGCGGGTCCGGTTCGTAGGCGCCGAACATCAGCCCGCCGCGACAGGGCCGCACGTACACGCGCGCGTCCATCACGCGCACGGTCGGGTCGGTCGGCGATACCTCGTCCAGACGGTCGGTGATGCAGAGCTGGTGGCGCGCCGGATAGAGCGGGATCTTCACGCCCGCCAGCCGGCCGACGATGCGCGTCCACGCGCCGGCGGCGTCGACCACGACCGGAGCCTCGATCGTCCCACGCGATGTCTCGACGCCCAGTATCTCGCCGCCGGCTAGCACGAAGCCCGTGACCTCGGTGTTCGCGAGCGCCGTGCCGCCGAGGTCGATCAGCGCCTCGACGAAAGCCTTCGGCAGGTCGCCCGGCTCCTCGATGTAGATGTCACCGGGTGCGTAGCTGACAAGGACCGCGTCGTCGACGTTCAGCCATGAAGCCCGACTTGCGGCCTCGTCGGCACTGACCTCGTCGATCTCGACGCCGAGCTGCGGCCCGCGGCGAACCTCTTCGCGCAGCAGCTCGGCGTCGGCGTCCGTGCGCGCGACCTTGATGCTGCCGTTGACGACGACGTCAAGGGGTCGGCCGGTCAGCTGCTCGAAGCCGACCAGCGCGTCGACGCCGCGGATCGCGAGTTGGGCAAGGACGTCGTCGATCTGCACCTTCTGCGCGAGCCCCGCCGCGCGCGGCGACGTCTGCGACACGAGCTCGAATCGGTCAACGAGGACAACGTCGAGACCGCGCTTGGCAAGCCAGAACGCGCATGCGGTCCCGAGCGCCCCCGATCCGATCACGACCGCGTCCGCTTGGCGCTGCACTGGTTGCATTGCTCCTCTCTCCATCATTGGTCATGGGCCCACATAGGCGATGACGTCGATCTCGACGCGCATGCCGGGCACCTGCCGCAGCCCGCTTCCGACGGTCGTGCGGACCGGACGCGGCTCGGGCATCCGCCTCGCATAGACATCGTTGAACTCCGGGAAAGTGGTCTCGTCGGCCAGGTGGACCGTCGCCTTGACGACGTCCTTCAGCCCGGCGCCCCCGGCAGCGAGGATGGCCGCGATGTTGTCCAGCACCACCTCGGTCTGCTCGGCCACCGTCTCGCCACGCACCTGCGCCGTCTGCGCGTCGATCGGCCCACAGCCACTGACGAAGATCAGGTCGCCGGCGCGGATCCCCTGCGAGTACGCGCCCAGCGGCGGGCCGGCCTGGTCACTGCGGAGGGGCTGCTTGGGCATCGTTTCTCCTAGGGCCTTGCTGGGGTCGGGAGCGCGGCCCGCACCGCTGCGATCCGCTGCGCGAGCGCCTCGCGCAGCAGCACGATGTCGTGGCCGACAGCGATGAAGCGAAAGCCTTGACGCGCGAGCTCGGCCGCGTGGTCGGGATCGTCGGTCGAGATCCCGGCGGCCTTGCCGTGGCGTTCGCACGCTTCAACCACCGTCGTGAGTGCCTCGGCGTAGCGAGGGTGGTCGAACTCGCCGGCGATTCCCATCGAGGCAGTTAGGTCGAAATGACCGATCCACAGCACGTCGATCCCATCGGTGGCCGCGATTGCGTCGACATCGTCGAGCGCGCTCACCGTCTCGACCATCGCGATCACCATGAGCTCGTCGTTGGCCCAGCGCATGTAGCCAGCGACGTCGCCCTCGTGCTCGTCGACATACAAGATCCCGAAGCCGCGCTCGCCCTCGGGCGGGTACTTTGCAGCGGCAGCGACGGCGCGCGCCTCCCCGGCATCGCGGACCAGCGGCACCATGACCCCGAGCGCCCCGAGCGCCAGGACGCTCCCGATCGCGTGCGCGTCAAGCGTGCGCACACGCACCAACGGCACCGTCTCGCTCGCTCTGGCGGCCGCGAGCAGCGGCCGGATCTGATCGAGGCCCCAGCCGGTGTGCTCCTGGTCGAACACGACAAACTCGGCGCCGGCGCTCGATGCAGTCCGGGCCAGCCCCGTCGAGTACAGATCGATCGCGAACATGCCGAGCACGATCTCGCCCGCCCTCAGACGCCGAAGGGCCAGGTTCGATCTCACGCAGTTCTCCCACGCGCGTCGACCGGCCAGGTCTCCTGGACCTCGCCGCCTCGGACGGCGAACAGGCGGTCGGCAAGGTTCACGCAGGTGCACGCGTGAACCGGGACAAAAGTGAGGCGGTCCCCAACTGCGAATGGGCCGTCGAAGCTCCGCACGAGGCCGTGCTCCTCGGTCATGCGTTCAACCACCGCGTCGCGCTCCACACACTCGGCCATCCCGCGCAGCGCTAGCCCATCACCGCCAGCCACACCGGTGTCGCCGGCGAACGTCTTGGTCCCGCAATCGATCGTCGCCGTGTCCGGTCCGGTCACACTCACCACCGTCGCGAGCACTGTGAGCGCAAAGTTCTCGGCCGTGGTCGCCCCGAGCGACACCTGCATCAGGTCGTTGAACACGTACGTCCCGGCCCGCACCTCGGTGACGCCCGGCACGCGTGCGACCGCACCTCCGGTTAGCGAGCCACCGGCCGTCACCTCGTCGACGGAGATCCCGGCTTCGCGGAGCGCATTGGCGGCGGCGACGACAAGGCCGCCTTCCTGCGCGCCGGCCTCCCGCGGGGTCAGCTCGTCCGCACCCGGAAAGAACAGGCCGCGGTGCGTGGTCAGGCCATCGAGCTCGAGTCCGGGCAGCCTCTCGATCTCGCGGGCCAGGGCCTCGATCGCCTCGGCGTCCGCGGCCGGAACGCCGCAGCGGCCAAAGCCCGTATCCAGGTCGATCTGCACACGGACTTTCGCGCCCGCGCCAACCGCGGCGGCGCTCAGCCCGACCGCCGCGACGACGCTGTCGACGTTGACCGTGATCCGCGTCGTCGCAGCCATCTCGGCGATCCGGCGCCACTTCGCCTCGCCGACGACCGGATACGCGATCACTATGTCGTCAAAACCCGCGCGCGCGAAGACCTCGGCCTCCCCAACCTTCGCAACCGCTATCCCATGGGCGCCCGCCTCGCGCTGAAGCGCGGCGATCGCAACGCTCTTGTGCGTCTTGATGTGCGGCCGCAGCCGGACGCCGGCAGCGTCGGCGGCCTCCTGCCACCGCGCGATATTGCGCTCCAGACGGTCGAGATCGACGAGCAGCGACGGCGTGTCGAGCTCGCCGACCCGGCGCCTTTGCGCCGAAGCTACGGCGACGAGGGGCGAGCCGTCCGTCGAGAGGGGCGAGCCGTCCGTGGAGAGGGGCGAGCCGTCCGTGGAGAGGGGCGAGCTGTCCACGCGCGGCACTGTAAGTTGCCGAATGCCAAATGTCAACAGTTGGCATCAAGCATCTGACAGCGGGAGCTCGGCCGCGTTGCCGGAGTGCTCTAGGGGCCGATCTCGTCGGTGCCGAGCGTCATCCCGACGGTTAGCCCCCCGTCGGCGACAACGAGCGTTCCGGTCAGATAGCTGGACTCGTCCGAGGTGAGGAAGCGCACCACCGCGGCGATTTCCTCAGGCTCCGCAAAGCGCGCGAGTGGCACGTTTGCCAAGAATTCGGCGGCCGCCGCTGCGTCCTCGGTCAGCGGCGCGGACATGCGGGTGCGTACCATCCCGGGAGCGACCGCGTTGATGCGGATGCCGTAACGAGCCAGGTCGAGGGACGCCGCGCGCACGAGCGCCACGAGCGCTCCCTTGCTCGCCGTGTAGTGGACGGTCGACTCCTCCGCGTAGATCGCGTTGGTCGACGACACCACAACGATCGCGCCGCGCCGTCCCGCGTCGACCATCGCCCGGGCGCCTTCCTGCACCGCCAGAAAGACGCCCGTGAGGTTGACGTCGATCGTCCGCTGCCACAACGCATCATCGATCTCGAGCAGCGGACGGAGCGACCCGATCCCGGCCACCGCCACGACGATGTCGACGCCACCGAAACGCTCGACGGCGCGATCCACGGCGGCCCGTATGTCGGAGCGCGCGCCCACGTCACCAGGCACGTATTCGAGGCGCGTCAGCCCACCGCCGGACTCACCCGGCTGTTCCAGATCCAGCACGACAACGTTGACGCCGTCGTCCCGTAGTCGTCCCACTACCGCACTGCCGATGCCGTGCGTACCGCCTGTCACGACCGCCGTCCGACCTTCTCGCTCCTTCATCGGGAATGGGCCCCGGCTCTAAGCGAGGGCCGGCGAATGATCGACGAGACGGCCGGCAAGGCGTCGCCGGCTCTTTCCATTGACCACGTCTCGTTTGGCATCAACAGCCGGTCTCGAGTTGCGAGCATCGGGATCACGGACTCGGAAGCCTACGGTCTGGCCCGACGACACCCACCCTGCGTTCGCTTCGCGCGTCAGCACCCCCCGACTGAGAACGAACCGGCCTGCACCTGCAATCGCGGTATCGCCCGCCCCGACCGCGTCCTGCGTAACCGCGCAGGCATGGCGGCGACCGCGGGGCTGACGAGCCGTTCCTCCTTCGCCGCCTCTCGTGGGGCAAGGGCGTCGGCGACGGTGCGACCGTGTACCGCCGAAGTCGGAGAAAGTGAGCTGTCCGCCGACGAGATGGCCGCGATCGACGGCCTGGGACACCGGCCGTCGCGGCAGCCCCGGGCCCGACGCAATCACCCTGGAGGCGTTCGGCCGCGAGATCCCCGAGGCTTGAGAGCGTCGCCTGGTCAGCACTCGGTGACCTCGCCTCTCGGCAGCGCTGCGCGGGAACCGATCTCGACTCGCCGCCGTAGTCTGGCGCCTTGGGCTCGGCGAGGAAGCGCTTTTTGTGCCCGCGGAGGATCCTGGCGCTAACGGCGGCGCGCCCGAAGAGAGATCTCCCGAGCAACGCGTACGCCAGCGGTGGCGCATGATGCGCCTATTTGGGCGCAAGCTACTCAAGGGGCGATGGCCTGGAGATAGCGTCGCAGCAGCGGGTTCGAGAACCGCCAGTCGGCACGGCCTCCGCTGTCGATGATGCCTGCGTCTCGAATAGCCTCCAATGCGCGCCGGACCGCGCCGCGAGGGAGGCCGGGGTACGCGGGCTGACCGCGAGCGAGACGCTCGGCGACAGCAAGGCCGAGCTTATGCGACCGGCGGATCCGCTCGACTATCTGCTCATGGGCGATCCGGTCGGCTGCCATCGCGGCCCGGAGGCCCTGTTCGACAATGGTCAGATCGACCAGTCGGGTCTCGAGTTCGACGGTTGTCAGGTGGCTCTTCTGGGCGATCAACATGGTGGCTCGTGGCTGGCTCTCGCCGTACTCGATGATCCGGTCCCGGGCAGTCGGCTCGAGCTCGCAATCGTCGGCCGCGAAGCGCTCGTGCAAGCCTTTGCACCACGCCTCAGAATCGATTGGGCGCAGGTCATGGAAACCGCCGAACTGGTAAAGGGCGCGATGCGCCGGCGTAAACAGATCGCGCATCATGTGCTCCAGGCTGCCCGCGAATAGGTAGCTGACCCCGGCGGTGCGCTGGAAGATCGCTCGCATCCGCTTGGTCAGCTGGTCGGGATCGCCGTAGGGATGATGCGGCCCGCCGATCTCCTGGAACTCGTCGAAGAACACGACCACCTCCTTGCGATCCGCCTCCGCGATCCGTCCCGGCAGGCTGAGCGCGTAGTCCAAGTAGTGGCCGGGATCTTGCGAGGCGAGGCCTGGGGTGAAGACGATCTCGAGCTCATCGCCGAGTTGGGCCTTCGACTTCAGGACCGCTGACGTGTGAAGGGCGTCGGCCACCAGGCGTCCAGCGCGCCGTGTTTGATGAACCACGCGCCGCAGGGCCGATCGGTTCGAAATCGTCGCCGCCACGAGCGTCTCGGCGAACTCCGCGGTGCTGGCGATTCGGAACAGGTCGATGCTCACCGCGTAGAACCCCCGCCTCACCAGCCGTCCGACTGCGGCATCGCAGACGCTGACCTTAGGCCAGATGCTTCTGGACGCCCGCCGCAAGAGCCCGCCGTGGCTATCAGTGTCCCGAGTCAGCCATGTGCCTGACTTGGCACAGAGTCGGCACAGCTACGTCGTCATCCGTCACAGAGCAAGGTGATCCTGCGTGGCGTGGCGTGCGTGGCGTGGCGACTCTAGCTCGGAAGGAAACGCTATCCCGCGCGCTGCTCGAGCTGGGAGTAGCGCTCGAGTGTGACTGAGTACGGCTCTCATCTGATTGCGCTGGGTGAGCACGACCTTCTCGAGCTCGCCGGCCTCCAGCTGGGCGAGCAGGCGGTTGAGCTCCCGCATTGCCTCGCGGACGGTCGCGAGTTCCTGGTTTGACACCCGAACGCTACGAACTGGTTGGCTCATCGTGGGCCGGGACCTTACGTTTGCGGTCGGACGGTGCGCCGACGGTTGTGTCGCCGTTCTGTCCGTGTGATCGGCGACACTCTGGGCGTATGAGTCCGGTGGCGGCGCTTGATCCCTCTGCGGTGCGGCTGGGCCACGCACGCGGGCGTTACTTCCGGGAGAACTTCGCCCAGGGCGGGGTCGACCTGGTCCAGATCATCCCGGAGCTGGTGACCAACGCCGACGCGGCGATTGCCGCCTCGGGCCGGCCCTCGGGACGGATCGTGCTCGGTGTCGGCGCCCCCGACGCCGAGTTCCTGGCGGCGTGGCGGGCGCAGATGCGCGCACTGCACTCGCCGGCGTTGCTTTCCTGGCGCCATGAGCTGCACTGCACAGACGATGGTGAGGGCGTCGACGCCGCCGTGATCGACGGGCGGCTGGGGGCGCTCGGGGTCGATCCGCCGAGCGCGGGGCAGCGGGGTCTGTTCGGCCGAGGTCTCAGGGACGTGTGGCTGGCGCAAGGGGCGGGCCGGATTGAGGGCGTGAGGTCGGGGCGGGCGGTCGAGTCGTGGTTCTTTCCCGCGCCGGGGGACGAGCCATACGCGTTCGTGCATGTCCGCGACGAGCCCGCGACCGACGCCGACGTGAAGAGGCTTGGCGTGGGCGTGTCGGGCACACGGGTGACCGTCCCGCTGGCGGCGGCTCGGCTGCCGCCACCGGGCAGGCTGCGGGCGCTGGTCTCCCAGCTGGTGCAGCTGCGGCCGATCCTCGACGACCCCTCGCGCGCGCTGTATCTGGAGCAGCCGGGTCAGACGCCGCAGCTGGTTACCTACCCGGCACCCGAGCCGGACCCAGAGCGGCCGGTGCTGTTCGACGCGGAGGTCGAGGTCGCCCCGAACATTCGGGCACGGGTCGTGGTGCGCCGCGCCAAGGAACCCCTGTCGCAGGGGTTTTCCCGCGCGACCCGCCGCGGCGGGCTCGTGATCCGCTCCGGCCGCGCTGCGCACGAGACCACCCTGGCTAGCTTCGAGGGCCGTCCCGGCACCCGGCACCTGTACGGGGAGGTGTTCTGCGAGGCGATCGAGCAGCTGCAGCGCTCGGCCCTCGACCGCACCCGCCCCGATCTCGTCGTCAAGGTCGACCGCTCCGGACTGAACGAGCACCACCCGATTGTCGGACGGCTCTATCACGCCATCGACCGGGTGCTCAGGCCGATCGTTCAGGCGGAGGAGCGTCGCGCCGGCGCGCACCTGATTGGTGCGCCGAAGACGGTGACCGCCCGCGACCAGGTCGGGTTGCGCGCGCTCAACGACCTGCTCAGGGCCGCGTTCGACCAGCCCGGCATCGCGGCCGCCGAGCCCGGCGACCAACCGGCGAACAAGCCGCCCACAACCGGCCAGGCGGCAACCGAGCAGGAACCAGAGCAAGGCGAGCAGCGCGAGCCGGAGGCGCCGGGCGAGCATGCCGCTGCGCAGCCAGCCGCGCCGGCGCAGGCGCTGTGGTTCAAGCAGTCCCCGGTCCGCCTTCACCCCGGCGAGAAGCGCACGGTCACGCTGCTCGCCGATCCCACCCGGGTTCCGCCCGGAACCGAGGTGGAGCTCGAGGCCGATCCTGGCTTGACCACCCAGCTGCGCGCGGGCGCGGTCCCCGAACCCGGCGTTCGCGGCTACAGCGCCGTGCAGGTGCAGGTGCGCGCGCGGGTGACGGTCGAGTCCGGCTCTCGGCTATCGGTGCTGGCTGCCGCCGGCGAGTACACCGCTGAGCTTGAGATCCTCATCGTGCGCCACCGCGCCTCCGGGTGGGTCCGTGAGATCGCCCGCAAGGACGAGGACCAGCTGATCGAAGCCGAGTTCGATCCCGACACCGGCGTGGTCACCGTGTATGAGGGCCGCCGCGAATTCCGCGAGCTCGAGCGCGCTGCCCGACGCGCCGGCTACACAAAGAAGCGCGCCTCCGAATACGTCCCCTACCGCATGCTCGAGGTCGAGGCCGCCGCCAACGCCGTCTACGCCTGGGCCGCTCAACAGATCCTGTGCCGCCGTCTTCCCGAAGAACGGCCCTCAGAGCCTGCCGAGTACGCCGCCGCGGTGCACCACGAGCATCAGACACTCCGCCACCGCGCCCACCACAAACTCATGCAAGCGTTCCTCGAACCGGAGATCTTCGAAGGCGCGGTCACACTCGCGCGACCGCCACGCGGATCCACCACCCGACAGCTGCGACTCGTCGACAACAACCAGGCATGATCGCGTTCGACGACCGTAGGCAGGACGTGAAGCGTGGCACGCTGGCATTCCCGACGATCCCGAGCGCGGGATCACGTGGAACTCATTGAGAACTGTCAGGAGGCCATCATCGAGCCTTTTCGCCCGCCCTGGCTCGGCCACGGCCGACGGGCGCTGCGGCGCGAGCGCTGTCACTCACAGCGCGGAATTGGACCTTCTCCTTGACTGCGCGCCAAGCCCGTCAGCGACTTGCTCAAGACGCTCGACGCTGACGCCGGCGTACTCGGTGGTTCCCACCGCCGGACCTCGTGGTCGGCTACGCCGAGGCGGTGGCGAGACCGGCGACCTTCGGGCCACGGGACAGCGAACGTGCGGCGCGGTTAGAAAAATGGGCGCCAAAGTGCCCGATCCGCAACCCGGAGCGCGTGGGGCGCTTGCTCGGCTATCGCGAGCGCGAGCCCGGACGGCTCCAACTCCGTGTCGGGATCCGGCCCGCGACAGACGGAGTCTGCGAGGCGCTCGTCGGGGAGACGAAGGACGCCGTGCGCGTGCGGGTTCTCCTGTGCCTCGAGGATCGCGGAAGAGTCCTGGGACGACCGCGAGTCTGGAACTGCCCCGTCCAGGTGTACCTCGAGAAGCCCCCGGGCGACCGGTCCGTGATTGCCGTCGATGGCGACGAACCCCTGCCGCTATACGCACCGAGATGGGAGATCGAGCACAACCGGCGGGTTGGCGAGCTGAACCGGGGCCGAGAACCGCTTGATTGACCCTCGAGAGGCCCAGCACGGACTTGTTCATGAGTCAAACGTAAGCCGACGACGCCATCCCCCGACCTCCAGGTTTGGATCGATACCCGCCCGCGCCGCCACCCGCGTCCGGTCGATTGAGGCGGTCGCCGCCGCGAGGCCGGTATGCGCGTGAGGTCGGAGCGGGGCCAGAGTCGCGTGCGGACGCGACGTCTTCGTCACTCGTTCGGCTTGCATGAGCACCGCTGCAAGCTATCCTCCTGAGACGGAACAGAGAAACCGGAGCAGAGAAACCATGGCAGAGAAAACGATCATCCGGCACGTGAAAATAGCGGGACAGCCCTTTGTCCTCCGAAACAGCGACGTGCTCCGGGCTGTCTGCAAGGTCGATCCCGAGCCGATCACGAGCCACTTTGTGGTGATCGGCGCGCGGCGATTCCCTCCGAAGCAGGTCTTGAGCGAGGTCACCGGCCTTGACCGGGCAGATTTCACCACGCACCAAGCGAGACGAACGCTGATCCGACTCGGTTTTTCAGCTGGCCGACGACAATCGACGTCCGCGAGACCGCGCGCCAGAAACATCCTCTTCCAGAACCCCAGCGAGCCGGAGCCGCTAGGCGACCGGTTGAGGTCTCTCGCCGGCGAATGGGTCGCGATCAAGGATGATGATGTCCTCCACGCGGCCAACACGCCACGCGAACTTGTCGAATGGCTCAGCCAGCACGGACAGAAGGCGGACAGCATGTATCGCGTGCCCGAGGATGAGCTCGCTGCGACAGGACTCGCGCCTCTGTGAGGTTCCGTTTTCGAGAGGTCCCAGATCCGGGCGCCAGAAGAGTACGAGCTCGTCCCATTGTTGACGTCGTCGTCGAAGGGCTCGACATCGCTCCTCAGGCTTGCCTACTCGACAGCGGGGCGACCGCCGTTCGTTTTGGGGCACACGTGGCCGAGCTTTGCGGCATCGACCTCTCCGGAGCGCCGGAAACGCGGCTCGCAGTCGGAGGCAACATCGTCAAGGCACTGATGGCCGAAGTCCAATTGTTCGTTGAGGACGAGTCCACTAACTATGGCTGGACCGCTCCTGTCTGGTTTTGCGAGCCATGGATCCCCTCCTTTGGACTCCTGGGGCTGACGGGGTTCTTCGACCACTTCGAGGTCACCATCGCGTCGTATGAGGAGTGGGTCGAGCTCAAGCCGGTCAACTGACGTAGTGTTGATGCACCGGGCCTATAGGTCCTCTCTGCTAAGGGCTCGCTCCGGCTGAACGCCAGGGGCGGCGCTAGCGCGTTTGGGGCTTAGAGACGGGCGCCCGCCATGCCCGGGTTGTTCCAGCCTGGGCCGGACACCGGCCAATTGAAATCGAGAAGGGCGAACCTGTCGTTTATGAGCCCGACGATGTTCGTCCGGCAGGTACGGATTCCTGTACGAACCGATCCTCGGTGGTCCAGGTGGAGACTCAGCCATCGGACCGCCGATCCCGTCGAGTGATGTCGCGTTCGCCTTGATTCGTTTGCTCTCGGTTTGACGATGCGCTCGTTCGGCGCAGACCGGCCGGCGTTTGTTTCGCCAAGTTCCCGGCGCGCGCACTGCATCGTGTACGTGTCCACGCTGGCGTTCAGCACCCGAACGTCCGCGGACGGTTACCGGCGCAGCCGAGCCGCTCGCGTCCTGACGGCCGGCTACTCGACCTCGTCATCATCGCCCGCGGCGGGAGTGAGTCCGCGCGTGCGCAGCCAGAGCTCGAAAATCGGATCGGTGAGCCGTGGCTTCTTGTCTTCGTGGATGACGTCCGCGTTTGCGATGAGGCTCTCGAGCGCTTTCCCGATGCTGGAACGTTTGATGCCCACGGCAGCAGCGGTCTCCTCGCCGTAGAGAGGAGTCGTCAGTACCGCGAGCGCGCGGGCGACGCGGCGCTCGTTGGTCGTGAGCGCTCGCCAGATCGCCCGCATGAGTGGGGCGGTGTCGGCGGCCGCCTGGTCGAGCGCCGACACCCAAGTGCCCTCATCGGCCGCGAGGTTGCGCGGAGTGCGCTCCCACAGATAGTGGGCCAGCATCATGCTCCGCTGAGGATGCCCCCTGGTGAATTCGAGCAGCGGCGCGAGTGCAGTGCCGGCGTCCCGGCCCGTGTGGCGAAAGCGATCCGTGACGTAGTCGGCGACGTCGTCGAGCGGCAGCGGCGCGAGGCTTCTCGGAACCGCTTGGTCGAGCAGCGGGCGCTTCGGATCCGCAAAGAGCTGCTGCATCACCCCTGGAGCAGAACCCGCAAAGGCGTAGGTGGCAGCGTCGGTCTGGTGCTGGATGACGCTCCGGATCTTTCCGTCAGCGCCGGTCACGGCCAGGACGTCCTGAATCTCGTCGAACACCACGAGGCTTGTAGTTCCATCACGGTCGAACAGTGCCGCTGGCAACTCGAGGAGACGCAGGAGCACCGACTCGGCATCCACGTGCGGGTTCTGTTGCAGCCTGGCCGTGAAGCCGCCGCCACCTAGCGAGAGACCGATGTTCCAGCTTCTGAAGAAGTTCTCGACGCTCCGCCGGATCGGCCCCTTGAGACGCTGATAGGCCCGCTCGATCCGAACCACGATCTCGGCGATCGACAGCACGTCTTGGAGGTCGACCAGAACGGTGGCCATGCCTTGTTGCTCTGCGCCGGCGAGGACACGACGTAGCAGCGTCGTCTTTCCGTAGCGACGCGGGCCGACCAGTCGGAAGGAATGGCTACCTTCGGCGAGCGCCAGGAGATCGTCCGCTTCAGGATCTCGATCGATCATCTCCTCCGGCGCCAGCGGGCCAGAAAAGCGAAAAGGATTGACCTGCCTGACTGAGGGCACGAGCCGAAGGATAGCATCCTGTGGAGAAAAAGTATGCGGTCCGGTATAGCCCCAGCATGCGAGATCGCAGGCTGCCGGAATGCTACGAGCAAGGTTTGCCGGCGTAATCGCCGGTCAACGCTTTCTGCGCGCGGAGCGCCTTCGCTGTCGCCTGCGCGAGCCAGCCGAACCCAATCCACCCGACGAGCGCCGGATTTCGGACGGCGGAACGAAGAAGATGTTCTCGCAGATCGCCGTCGTGACCTCCGCGATGATCTCGGCCGAGACCTGGAGCTCCCGATCGGTGTGCCGCTCAGGCAATTCGGCGTTGACATCGCGGATCAATGAGTGGGCGACCTCGAGGATCGGCGGCGCGTCCGGCGAGGACAGGCCAGATGCTTGGAACTCCTGCATGCGGCCAATGATCTGATTGATTGCGCCGCCGCAGCCGAGAAGCTGGGCGACAAGCGCATCGAGCGCGTCGGCGGTCGGGAATGCAGGCTGATCGGTCATGCATCCCAGAGCCTTTACCACGGAGAAATCACCCCCCCACGCCGGCCTGCGTACACGCCGCTGGCCGAGCCGCGTCAACGTAGTCAACCGAGCCGACGGGGTCGACGGGACGCGGGACCAGGAGCATGAGGATCAACCCTCGTCGACGGGGGGAAATACCGCGATGACGGTCGACGAGACATTCGATAGGCCGATGGCGGTCATCGTGTTATCGGATGGACAGGTGTGCGTCGAATTACCAGACGTTCGCTCTAACCATGAAGGATTCGTTATGGTCAGCTTTGGCAATCGCAGATTTCGTCTGTAATGAGCGATTCGGGGTAGTTATGTGGGGCAGATCGGTGAGAGGAGGCCGAGAGTGGTCAAGGGTGGCGAGCCTCGGATTGAGCCGGGCGACGGGGGACAGAGCGCTCCCGGGGCGCGTGTGTCTCGGGGGAATCTGTTCAAGGGATCGGTTGCGGTATTCGGGGCGTTGGCGGGTGCCGCGGTCGGCGGCGCCAAGCTCGCCGCGTCTGCGGACTCGGGCGGCTCTGCTGCGACCGACCGCGAGATCCTCACGTTCGGGCTGCTGATCGAGCGACTTCAGGCCGCGTTCTATGCCGCGGCGCTCGCCGGTGGACAGCTCACCGGCGAGGCTCGGCAGTTCGCTCAGGTCGTCGGCTCGGAAGAGCAGGCGCACGTTAAATACCTGAGCGACGCGCTCGGGTCGGGCGCAGGGGCAAGCCCCCATTTCCGCTTCGGCGATTCGGCCACGGACCCTACGAAGTTCATCGCCACAGCGATATCGCTCGAGGAGACGGGACTCGGCGTCTACAACGGGCAGGCGGTCAGCCTCACGCCGAAGACGCTCGCCGCCGCGGCCCGAGTCGTATCCGTCGAGGCCCGGCATGCCGCCTGGGTACGCGCACTCGCCGGGAAGGACCCGGCGCCGGTGCCGGTCGACGTCCCGATCTCGGTCGCCCAAGCCAAGCAAACCTTCGAACCGTTCATCGTGCACTGATGCCCGGCAGCGATCCCATATACCTAAAAGTCGACGATTTCGACGTCGACGGCGCCGTTCGCGAAGCGTTCGAGCGCATGCCACAGCAGACACGCGCGGGGTTCCTTGGCCGGACGCTGGTCGCGGGGGCGGCCGCGCTCGGGGCGGTGGCGGTTTGGCCAGCCTCGGCGTCCGCCGAACCGGCTTCGAGCGACATCACGATCCTCAACTTCGCGCTGACGCTCGAATACCTGCAGGCGTCGTTCTACACCGAGGCCGAGCAGATTGGCGCGCTACGCGGCGCGCTGGCCCACCAGGCACACGTCGTCGGCATACATGAACGCGCACACGTCAAGGCGTTCAAGGAGTTGCTCGGTACCGCGGCGATCAAGGAACCGGCGTTCAATTTCCATGGCGTCACCGAGAACGCGGACGCATTCCGTCGCACCGCGGTGGCGTTCGAGGACCTGGCGACTGCCGCCTACAAGCAGCAGGCCCCCCTGATCAAGTCGAAGAGCTATCTGGCCGGGGCGCTCGCGATCCACTCGGTCGAGGCGCGCCATGCGGCCTGGATCAGGCGGCTCGCCGGGTTCCTTCCGGCGGCGCACGCGTTCGATGAGCCGTTGAGCGACGCCAAGGTGGTCCAGATCGTCAACTCGACCCACTTTGTGACGTTGAAGGCCCCGCAAACGAGTATGGACGCCAAGCCGCGGTTCACGGGGTAGGCATGGCAGACGGCAGCGTGGGATTGGGCAGGCGAGTCGTGCTCGTTGCGGCATTCACCGTCAGCTTCGTGGCGGCGGCGTTGCTCTCCTCCGGCGTTCTGTCGTCCCGCGTCGTCGCGCACGGACAACCGATGACGCCGCTTGCGGCCTATGCCGGCGCGCCGTTAGCGGCGCTGCCATCGGCTTTCGATATCCACCGCCTGGTCCCACTGAGCGATTCCGCCGCGGATACCCGGTGGGCGCCCGTACTGCGAGCGACCGTTGCTCGCGACGAGCCGAGCCCGAAAGCGGCTCCGGTCGGCCACCTCCCGACGCTCACTCCGGACGGCACGACAAACATCGTGGTTGCCGACGGCGAGGCCGATGTGGGCGGCGCAACCTGGGTTCGCGTCGGTCTGTCGATCCTTCCAAATGACACCGAAGGCTGGGTGCCCCGGAACTCGCTCGGGGGCTGGTCGTTCGTGAATACGCGACTCGTCATCGACCGAGCCCGATTCACCGCAACGCTGTACCGGGCAGGTCGCGTCATCTTCCGCACGCGAGTCGGAGTGGGGGAACCGGACACACCCACGCCCGCCGGACGGTTCTACGTGCGTGACCGGTGGAGCGGCTTCTCGAGTCCCATCTACGGACCGCTCGCGTTCGGTACCAACGCGCGCTCCCCGAAGCTCACAGATTGGCCCGGCGGCGGTGTCGTAGGGATCCATGGGACCGACCAACCTGCCCTGATTCCCGGCCGGATCTCCCACGGCTGCGTCCGGCTTACCAACGCGGCGATCCTCAAGCTCGGGAAGCTCATGCCGGTCGGCACTCCGGTGACGATCGAATGAGCCGACGTCGCGACATCGTGGCCGTGATCACCAGCAGTTGCCTTGCGCTGGGCGCAGTGACCGGCGAAGCCGTCGCGCCGGCGCTCGCCGCCTCGCGCGCGTCGACCGCCACGGCCCCTGACCAGCTCGTGAATCAGTACCCCCTCGGTCCTCAGCGGTTGTGCTGCAACGGACAGACCGGTTTGGATGGGACGACCGGCTCGAGTGCGCCAAACCGATCTTCGCCATCCGCCCATCCAACCCCGGTGCCCGGACGGGCGCGGACAATAGCCAAGCCGATTGGCCGCCATGCGACCGGTGGCGGGTCGGCTCTGCTTCTGATCGGCTTCGGCGTGCTGGCGGTGCTCGTCGTCGCCGGCGCCACCGCCGTGTACCGGACGCGCCGCCGATCGATCCCCGTGCCCGGACGTGGATTCCCCTCTCCGGCGCCACCCATGTACCCGAATGGCCCCGCCCCAATCGCGAGTCTCGCCACCGGCAGCGCGACGTCTCGCGCGGAGCCGATGCGGGATCGCTCGCCGGTTCCGCCCGTTGCCGCGTCCGAGGTCGACGAGCGGGAATTCCGGCGGCTCGATGCGGACGGAGACGCGGGCGGCGCTTTCAACCTCGGGGTCTTGCTCCATCAGCGCGCCGACGTCGACGGCGCGACGGCAGCCTACAAGCGCGCCGAGGAGAGAGGCGACCCCGACGGCGCGTTCAACCTCGGCGTGCTCCTGTACGAGACTGGCGATCTCGACGCCGCGGAGGCTGCTTGGAAACGGAGCGCGGCACGAGGGCATGTGCGAGCGGCTGCGAACCTCCTGTTCCTGTCTCGTCATCGCCGCCAGCCTGATCGCGGTACCGCGATCCAGTCCGAGGCGCCGGGCCTTGCGGAGTTCGAAGAGCTCTCCTACCGCCGCGCCGACGAGAGCGGCGCCGCGGTCGGCGCGTTCAACCTCGGCGCGATGCTGCATCAGCAGGGCGACGCGGCTGGAGCGCTCGCCGCATACGAGCGCGCCGAGCGCAGAGGCGACCCCGACGCGACGTTCAACCTCGGCGTGCTTCTCTACGAGATCGGCGATCTCGACGGCGCCGAGCTCGCCTGGCGACGGAGCGCGGGACGAGGCCACGCCAAAGCAGCCGAAAACTTGGAATATCTGCTTCGCCACCGCCACGAGCTGGAGACTGCGGTAGTCGCCGGCGAAGGGGGTGACGACAGATGAACGACGCGCACGGGCATCGTCGGGACAGCGCCGCGACCGTGTCGCGACGCGGTCGCGACCCTGACGCGTCCCGTCGCGGCCGTGACGCGCCTCGTCGCGGCCGCAATCCGACCACACCCGACACACCTGATCCCTGAGAGGCTCCCCATGCAACCTTCGACGCCACCTCCTGCCTCCGGACACACTCCCTCGTCCGCCGATCTCCCGTACGGCCCGCTCCCGGTGCGGTCACCACGAACACCGTCCGGACCGTCAGGCTCGACGCCGCTCGAGCAGCTCGTGGATCTTTCGTGGCTCGAGCCGGAGCCACCGCCGCCGGACGCGGAGGTGGTCGAGGACTCAGAGCCGGTCGCCGACGAGGATGCGTCATCGGATACGGCCCTAACCATGTCGCTCACTACTCCAAAGCCCGAAGCCGACGATGACGTCCACTTCGGCGTCGCTGCCAGAGCGCTAGGCGTCTCGCGCAGGACGGTCGAACGGATGGTCAAACGCGGACAGCTCGAGCGTGGACCGTCGGACGCTCCGGCGACGGTCTCGAAGCGTTCGCTGGTAGCCACGCTCGAGCAGCGCCGCCGGGACGTGAGCCATCTCACGCGGGCGACCGAGATTGAGCAAGCCGGGTCAGGAACCGGGTGGTTGAGCCAGGACTCGCCGCAGGACCCGGCGTCAGCGATGCGCGAGGTGCTGCTTCCCGTCCTGGCGCCGTTGCTCGACGAATTCATTGCCGTGCGAACTCGGGCCGCGGTCCTCGAGGACCAGCTCGACGCCATCGAGGCTCGCGCCGAGCACGAGCGCAAGCGCGACGAGTTGCTGCTCGCGCTGGCCACGAGCGGCTGGTGGGGTCGCAGAAAGGCTCGCAGCGCCGTGCTTCGGCACTACATCGTCCGCGACGAGCCGTCGCCTCCGGACTCGGGAGCCGACTAGAGCTCAACTCACCGGCTCGCCGAGGCTGTCGCTCGATGGGCATCCATCATGAGGGTCGCGAACCGGGCCGCTTGGGGCGTGAGTTCGGCCAGGCTGGGCTGCACCGTGTAGGTCGGGCACATCATCCGCTCCAGCCCCGAGATGCGGAACGGGACCAAATCTCCCCGCTCGATCTCGTCGTTGACGAGCAGTTGTGACATGAAGCTGACGCCGATCCCATCCGCCACGGCGCGCTTGATCGCCTCCGACGAGTCGAATGTCCAGATCCGTGCGGCCCAGTAGTCGGCACGGACCAGATGCCGCTCGGTGATCATCCTTGTACTGGACCCCTCCGGACCGAGCAGAAGGTTATGGCGCGCGAACACCTCCCTGCTCACCGATCCGGAGTCCGAGCTGAGAAGGCCGACGGGAGCGATGCCCACGAGCTCGTCGGTCAGAATCTGCTTGCGGATGACCGGCTCGGCGCACGCCACCTCGCCGGCGATCCCGATATCCACCGCCTCGCGCGCGACCTCCCGGACCACCATCTCGCTGGGCAGGGTCCGGAGGTCGACGCTCACCCCGGGATGGCGCGCTGAAAAGTCCCGGAGGACCGGGGGTATCAGCACGACGCTGGCCGTTTGGCTCGCGGCGACCGCGAGTTCGCCCGTGCTCGGCGCGTTTAGCGCGTCCAGCGCCCAGCGCATGCTCTCCAGAGTCGCCAGCATCCGCGCCGCATGCGAGGCAACGATCTTGCCAGCGGCGGTCAACTTGCTCCCGCGTCCGTTCCGGGTCACCAGTCTCCGCCCGACCGCCGTCTCCAGGGCTCGAAGATGCATCGACGCCGACGGTTGACCGATCGCGCACCGCTTCGCGGCGGCTGAGATCGATCCCGTCCGGTCAATCTCGAGCAGAAGCCGCAGTCTCAGGGGATGGACATCCTCTAGCTGCGTGTCTTGGGCGAGGCCGCCACCATCGACCACGCTCAACCCGGACACGCTTGCGGCCGCGCCGCAGAGCCCCGTCTCCGCGTCACTCGACGTCGCCGGGCCGAGCGGCGCCGGCACGATCGACAGCGGGTAGCCCACACGAGCAGCGCGATGCACAAAACTCGATCTAGGCATTGTGCGCTCGCGTGCGTCGGCCGGCGCCGGTCGTACAGATCTCCGGGCCCAAATCGAGGAGCGCGGCCCGCGCCATCTTCGCGACTTCGCCCTCGCCGCGCTGGCCGGCACGCCGGTAAGCCGCCTCGGCCCCGGCGAGCGCACCGCGTTCCTCGAGCAGAACGCCGAGATTGAACGCCGCGCCCGCGTCGCCGCGTTCGTCCGCGCGGCTGAACGCCGCCTCGGCCTCGGCCACCGCCCCATGCTCCGCGAGCAACACGCCGAGCTCTACAGCAGCGGCATTGTGGCCGCGATCGGACGCGCGACCGTACGCGGCCGCGGCCTCATCGAGCGCCCCTCGCTGCATGAGCAGCACCCCGAGGCGGAACGCACCATCGGCATCGCCACGCTCATCGGCCCGACCGTAAGCCGCCTCGGCCTCGGCCAGCGCACGCCGGTCCTCGAGCAGAACGCCGAGATTGAACGCCGCGCCCGCGTCGCCGCGTTCGTCCGCGCGGCTGAACGCCGCCTCGGCCTCGGCCACCGCCCCATGCTCCGCGAGCAACACGCCGAGCTCTACAGCGGCGGCATCGTGGCCGCGATCAGACGCGCGACCGTACGCGGCCGCGGCCTCATCGAGCGCCCCTCGCTGCATGAGCAGCACCCCGAGGCGGAACGCACCATCGGCATCGCCACGCTCATCGGCCCGGCGATACGCCGCCTCGGCCTCGGCCAGCGCCCCTTGCTCTTCGAGCAATCGACCGAGGTTCGAGGCGGCGGTGCCATGGCCACGCTGATCGGCGCGACCGTAGGCAGCTTGCGCTTCAACCACGCCCCCTTGGCCCTCGAGCAGCAGGCCGAGGTGGAAAGCGCCAGCGCTGTCGCCGAGCTCATCGGCGCGACGGTAAGCCGCCTCGGCCTCGGCCAGCGCCCCTTGCTCTTCGAGCAATCGGCCGAGGTTCGAGGCGGCGGTGCCATGGCCACGCTCATCGGCGTGACCATTGGCCGCGTGCGCTTCAACTACGCCCCCTTGGCCAGCGAGCTGCTGACCGAGGTTGAAAGCGCTAGCGGTCTCGGCCGACTCGGGGAGACCGTCCGTTTGTCCCCGAGGCAGCCGGCGGTTTGCGCCATTGCCGATGCCAGCCGCACCGGCTTTGGCGCGATGCCCGTTGGTGTAAATCTGGTTCCCGTTCGTTCGGGCGGGAGTTTCGTGGTCGCCATTCGGCGATGTGAGGCCCGTCTGCTCGAGCGGCGCCGATTTCGCATCGCCGGCCGCCCTCTCCGCGAGGGCTGAGCGGCCACCGCTGCCCGAGCGGGGATGCCGGAGCGAAGTGATGAGCAAGCGACCAACTAGTGCCAATGCCAGCGCGAGCGCCAGACCGCCCAGGACGCTCACCCACGGCACGCTTCCCGAGCCAGGCCGGTGCGGCTGATCCTCGGGGGCACCCGGCGGGAGCCACTCGCTGGACGCTCCCGAGGCGCCGGGGCCACGGCGGAGCCCGTCGGCCGCGAGCTGCGATTCGATCGTGTCGCCGGTGGCGCGGGCTTTTGCGGGAGCGGGCTCGAGCGGCGGACAGATGGCTTGGGCCTGGCCAGCAGCGCGAGCGTGGGCGGGCCGGCAATCCCGGTGACCGGCAGGCCGTGCTCGCGTTGGAACCGCCTGACCGCTCGTTCGGTGAGCACGCCATAGCGGCCATCGATCGGACCTGGCGAGTTGCCGGCGGACGCCAGGCCGCGTTGCAGCGAACGCACCACGGTCTCGCCGCCGGGATGATCGCCTGCCCCCGGGCCCAGGATGAGGACTGGCGCACTAAGCGCGGCCCACGTGCGCGGACCCACGACGCCGTCCGCCGGGAGGCCGTGCGCCGCTTGGAACGCAACCACCGCGTGTCGCGTACGCGGTCCGTAGAGTCCGTCAATGGACCCGGACGGATAGCCCCCGGCCACGAGATCGCGCTGCAGGACTCGCACAACCGGGGAACCGCTGGGGCTGCTGTAGCCACTCCCTAACGCCAGCACTGAATGTCCGAGGCGGGCGTGGGCGACGCGCGCCGGTGCCCCGCTGCCCGCGGTGGACGCGGAAGTCGTCGGCTGCGCAGGGCCACTCCCCGCCCCGAGCGCCGTCGCCGGGAAACCTAGAGCGAGCACTCCGATCGCGAGCGTCCGCCATGCTGCAGTTGTTGGCTTCTTCGGGAGGCGGAAACCACCCCGTATGACTTGCATCGTTGCTGAGTCCTAGTTCGTTGATGTCGCAGCCCCGGAACGCGACCCGGTTACCAGGGCATTGATTGGGCGGCGTCATGCAGGGCAACTGCCCCTGCGTGACGCGACGAGGGCCTCGGCAGGCGTCCCGTCGTTGGTGATCAGCCGGGATCAGCCTGGTTGCTCGAGTCGCAACGCGAGCAACGCCGATCGCCACGCCGCGCGATCGAGGGAGAGACGGCCCAGAAGGATCGTTGCGAGCGCGACAGCGAGCGCCCCAAACTCAGCCACGACGGACGGTGCGCCCGAGCCGACCCCACCGCCGCTGGCTGCAGTCGCGCCACCGAGTGGCAGCCGTGTCTGAACCGGAGACGCCGCTGGCAGCGCCTGCGGAATCGGCGGCGTCGCGGCGCGGGTGCGCGTGCGGACGACCGGCGGGGGCTTCGGCGAGTCTTGCGGGAGCCGTGGCGCGGCACCCGCGCTCCCCAACCCAGGCTCGAGGTCGGCGTCGCCGGCGAGGACGTGCGGCGACCCCATGGCCGGTCCGAGCGGTCCTCTGGCCAGACCCAGCGACGGGTCATTCCGCGGAGGCGAAGGCGGCGCGCTCGGGCGGTGTGACGAGCCGGGTGGCCTGGTTCTTTTCGGCCCGGAGCCACAGCGTCACGAGGGTCTGAAGTTCGATCAGCCTACGGCTCCGGTTGCCCGGGGACGGTGGAGCTGTCTGAGTGTTGGGCGGCTGCGTCGCGACAGGTTCTGTCGCGACAGAACCTGTCGCGACGGCGTTCGTCGCACTCGGCGGTGTCGCGACGGGCTGTGTCCGCGACGGTCGTGTGGCGGACGGCTCCGTCGCGCCGGCACTTGCCGCAGGCAGCGTCGTCGCCACGGGCGGCGTCGTCGCCACGGGCGGCGTCGTGGTTGACGGCGTCGAGGCTGACGGCGTCAACTGGGGGCCCGGCGAGGGTGCCTGCCGTCCAGAGACCTGAGGCGCCACCGGAGTGCCTCCAGCGGAGTCGACGAGCGAGGAATCCGATGGGGCGGTATTCGTGGTCGTCGCCGATGGGACGGTGGCGCTAGTGGGCGCGCCCGCCGAGTTCCCGCCGCCGGCGACCGAGGTGATCCCGACGTCAACCGGGGCAGACTGACTGCCGGGCGTTGGCGACGCGGCGGGTGCCGGCGCCGCGGGCGTGGTGACCTGTACGGGCTGCTGGCCAGGCGTCGCCGAGCCGCTCGCCGGCGGGACACTCGTCGGAGTCGACAACCCGCCAGGCGTGGTCGCGGGGGTGGTGGTGGCACTGAGCACAGGCCGGGAAGCACGATTGGAATCGACGGCTGTCGGTGTTGGGTCCACCAGGCTCGGTGCTCCAGTCTCCAACGCGGAGCTCCGACCGACCAGCACAACCGAAGCTCCGTTTGACTCGGTCGCGGAGGCCATCGTCCCAGCCAGTGCCGCATTCGCGTACACGCCGGAGACGAACGCACTGGCCGTCGCAATCAGGCCGAAAAACTGAAGCGAAAAATGATTCCCACGCATTGCGATTTGCTCTCGATCCCGCCCCGGTCTCGAGGAGAACCAACAATCAATTGGCCCCCAACGCCAGCGTCGAACCTAGTAAGTAATCCGTCGCTCAGCAAGCCTCGACGTCGAATTTTAACTCGGAATTTGCGAACTTTTTCCGGATCACATGCATTGCAAACCCACCTGAAAACTGCTATCGCGACATGTCGCGACACGGTTCCTAAGGCAGATCTAATCGGTGCAAGCCTCGCACCCGATCCCAGCAAAACAGACGAGTCGAAATCGGGACCATTTGGACACTCACCTCTGGAGGCCGGAGAGCGTTGCGCGTTACCGTCACGCGACGGGTGAGTCGCGGGCGGCCTGCTCAACCCGTGAGTTGCCATCGCCTACGGGCAGCGTCGCTCGTGCTGCGAAAGCGGCTGCCGGACGATGGGGCGGTGTCGGTCGTCTTGCTCGCCGAGCCTCACGCTCGCCGTACATCTGCCCGACTCCGATCTGATCGGACCCTGCGGTCACCGCGGGCAGAAATGACGCGGTCGACCGACGTCGCCCTGCCGATCGACGAAGTGCGTCAGTCGGGTCCGCCACGACCCCCAACAGCATGGAGCCGGTAAAGAGCAGTTCGATCACGAACCGCTCCATGTGGTCATCGTCGGGCGCGCACTCCATGACTCCCAAGAGCCGCAGCGTCCGAAACTCTTCCCCCGCCTGATCGCGTCAAACGCAATCAAACGGCCCGCCCGTGCTTAAGTGACGAAACCCCCGATGTCTCGGAGGTCTCGATTTCTAGCGGATATTTAGTAGCGGGGGCGGGATTCGAACCCGCGACCTTCGGGTTATGAGCCCGACGAGCTACCAGACTGCTCCACCCCGCGGCGGACCAGTAATCGTAGCACCGCGGGCGAGAGGCGTCCGGCCGTGACCGGCGGTACGAACGGTCGACGAGGCGGCGGTTGACGGCTGCTGGTCGGCGGCCTGACCACCCGGCACACGGTCCAAGACCCTGGCACGCTTACGCGGTCGCTGCGAACCGAACACCCCACACGCCAATGGCTGCGATCCGCGTTGAGGCACCGATCGACGCACCTCTCGACGAGGTGTGGGCTGCGTTGCGGGACTGTGGCGGGCTGCACCGGCCGGCACCGGGCTTCGTGGCGGACACGCGGCTAGACGGAGAGGACAGGATCGTCACATTTGTCGACGGCGTTGTCGTGCAGGAGGTCCATGGCTGCGGCAGGCTCGTGATGAGGCGCTGCCAGGAATGACTGACTTGGTGCCGCTCCCGGCGGGGTTTCGGATCGGGCATTGGACCGATCAAGATGCCCGAACCGGCTGCACTGTCGTGATCCCTCCGCCCGGGACGCGGGGCGGCGTGGATGTGCGTGGTGGCGGCACCGGGACGCGCGAGATCGAGACGCTCTCGCCGCTTGCGAACGCCGAGGGGCCCACGGCCGTGTTGCTCACGGGGGGAAGCGCGTTCGGGCTCGCGGCGGCCGACGGGGTCGCGCGGTGGCTCGAGGAACGCGGGCTCGGATATCCAACGAGGATGGCGGTCGTCCCGCTGGTGTCGACCGCAGTCATATACGACCTGGCGGAGGGCGACTCCAGGCGCCGTCCTGGAGCGGACGATGGCTACGCCGCGTGCGAGAACGCGTCCGCGGCGATCCCCGAGCGGGGCCCGGTCGGGGCGGGCACGGGCGCGGCGGTCGGAAAGCTGCTCGGCCGTGAGCGATCGACTAACGCCGGAGTGGGCTACGCGGCGACGCGACTCTCCGACGGAACGATCGTCGCCGCGGTCGCCGTCGCCAACGCCTTCGGCGACGTGATCGCGGAGGACGGCACGCTTCTTGGCGCCCCGCATGGCGAGAGCGGCCAAATGATCCCGACCAGGGACCTGCTCCCGAACATGCCCACGCCGCCGGCCATCGAGGTCGGAGCCGATCCAGCCGCCGGGAACACCACGCTCGCCTGCGTCTTCACCGACGCTCCGCTCGACAAACGCAGCTGCGCGATCGTCGCCCGGATGGCGAGCGCGGGGATCGCCCGAGCGGTCGATCCGGCGTTCACCCCGCTGGATGGGGACGTCGTCTTCTGTCTCGCGTCGGGATCCGACATTCCGCCGCCCGCCGGTCTCGCGGCCACCTGGGCGATCACGGTGCTCGGCACGGTGGCCGCGACGGTCACCGCGCAGGCGATCCGGGACGCGGTCCGTCTAGCCAACGGCTAGTCGCGCCGTCGACCGGCCGGGCGATACCCGCGGTCGGGCTGCGATGGTGCCGTTACAGAGCGGCCTGAATGCGGCTGCGCAACGTCGCCCGGAGACTTTCGTCGCAGAACGCCGCGTCGATCGCGGTACGTGTGATGTCGAGCAACTCAACGTCGCTGAAACCCATCCGCACAGAACACACCTCGTACTCGCCCTCGATCGTCGCGCCGAAGTACGGCGGGTCGTCCGAACCGAGCGTGACGCGGACGCCGGCGTCTCGCAGCTGCGGGAGCGGGTGGGCCTCATACGACGGGTAGACGCCGAGGACGACGTTGCTGGTCGGGCAGCACTCGAGCACGATCCCGCGGGCCGCGAGCTCGGACACCAACTCGAGGTCCTCGATCGCCCGCACCCCGTGGGCGATCCGCGTGATCGGGAGCGAGAGCGCCGCGCGGACGCTGTCGGCTCCCGCCCACTCGCCGGCGTGGATCGTGCAGCCGAGGCCGGCGCCGGCGGCGATCGCGAACACTTCGGCGAAGTCGCCGGCTGGGAAGCCGGCCTCGTCGCCGGCCATCGAGAAGCCGACGACGTAGGGATGCGGATGCTCGGCGGCGTGGCGGGCGACGCGAAGTGCCTGCTCGACCCCGAAGTTGCGCACGGCCGAGATCAGGATCCGCCCCTCGATCCCCGTGTCGCGGCGGGCGTCGTCGATCCCCTGCGCGATCCCGCCCAGGTGCTCTTCGTCGCTCAGCCCGACGAGCGCGGCGTGGTCGGGCGAGGCGGTGAGCTCGACGTAGATCGCGCCCCCGGACGCGCACGAGCACAGATACTCGTAGGTGATGTCGCGGTAGTCCTCCCCGGTCCGCATCACGCTCGCCGCCATGTCGTACGTCCGCAGGAAGTCGAGGAAGTCCGTGTAGCGGAAGCGCCCGTCGGTCCCGAGCAGGCGGTCGGGCAGCGCGAGGCCGTTGCGCACGGCGATCCGCCGGACCAACTCGGGTGGCGCGGTGCCCTCGAGATGGACGTGCAGCTCGGCTTTGGCGACACCACCCAAGAGGGCGGATGTCTATCACCTCGGTCTGATATGTCTCAGAGCATGAGGATCCTCGTCACCGGCAGCTCGGGACATCTCGGCGACGCGCTGACGCGCGTGCTCGGCGAGGACGGCCACGAGGTCATCGGGCTCGACATCCTCGAGTCGCCCTCGACGAACCTGGTCGGGTCGATCGTCGATCGCGCTTGCGTGAAGCGATGCGTCGCCGGCGCGGACGCGGTCGTGCACTGCGCGACGCTCCACAAGCCGCACGTGGGGTCGCACAGTCGCGGCGAGTTCGTCGACGTCAACATCACGGGCACGCTGAACCTGCTCGAGGAGGCGGTGGCGGCGGGCGTCAGCCGGTTCGTGTTCACGAGCACCACGAGCGCGTTCGGCCGTGCGCTCGCGCCCGCAGAGGGGGCGCCGGCGGCCTGGATCACCGAGGACGTCACCCCGGTTCCCCGCAACATCTACGGGGTCACGAAGACCGCAGCCGAGGACCTGTGCGAGCTGATCTCCAGAGACCACGATCTTCCGTGCCTGATCCTGCGAACCTCGCGCTTCTTTCCGGAGGCGGACGACCGCGACCACGTCCGGAACACCTACCCCGACCTCAACCTCAAGATCAACGAGCTGCTCTACCGGCGGGTCGATCTCGAGGACATCGTCGATGCCGTCAAGCTCGCGCTCGAGCGGGCACCCGCGATCGGCTTCCGCCGGTACGTGATCAGCGCCACAACGCCTTTCACCCGCGACGATCTCACGGCGATCCGGACCGACCTGCCCGCTGTCGTACGACAGCTATTTCCGGATTACGAACACATCTACGCGAAGCACAACTGGACCATGTTCCCCTCGATCGAGCGCGTCTACGTCAACGAACGCGCACGACGCGAGCTCGGCTGGTCTCCGCACTACGACTTCCGCCACGCGCTCGATCGCCTGACCGCCGGCGAAGACCCGCGCAGCGAGCTGGCGCGCTCGGTCGGGGAGAAGGGCTACCACGCCGTCTCGACCGGCGTCTACACGGTCCGCTGAATCTCCGCGACCGGACCGGGCACGTCCGGGAAACCGTCGCCGACCGCATATGCCGATCGGACCGCATCGGATGCACGCCGAGCGCTGTCCTCGTCGGCAGCATGCACGAACGCGAGCGGCCGACCGCCAGGCTCGACCCGCTCGCCGAGCGCGGCGACCTCGGTCAGGCCGACGCTGTGGTCGACGACGTCGTCCTCGCGGGCCCGGCCGCCGCCGAGGTTGACGATCGCGATCCCGACGGCGCGCACGTCGATCGCAAAAACGACCCCAGCCGAACGAGGCTCAACCACCTGGACCACGGGCGCACCAGAAAGATGGCGAGAGGGAGCGTCGACCAGATCGGCTGGCCCGCCGAGCTCCGCGACCATCGCCCCGAACCGTTCCGCCGCCCGGCCATCGTGAAGCGCGGCGACCGCCGCCGCCCGGGCCGCACCGACATCGCCGTGTAACCCCCCGAGGACGAGCAGCTCGGCGCACAGCGCGAGCGTCACCTCGAGCAGGCGCTCGTCGCGAGCCGCGCCGGTCAGGTGGTCGATCGACTCCCGCACCTCGACGGCGTTGCCGGCGGTCCGACCGAGCACCTGGTTCATGTCGGTCAACAGGGCCACCGTCGGCAGGCCGTTCCCGACCGCTACCTCCACGATCGCCTGAGCGAGCTCGCGCGCGCGATCGAGCTCCGGCAGCATTGCGCCCGAGCCGAACTTGACGTCCATGACTAGTGCGTCGAGCCCGGCGGCGAGCTTCTTCGAAAGGATCGAGCCGACGATCAGCGGGATCGACTCGACCGTTCCGGTGGCGTCGCGGATCGCGTACAGCCGGCGGTCGGCGGGCGCGAGGCGAGCGGTCTGGCCGACGATCGCGCAGCCGACCCGCGCGACCGCGGATCGCAGACCCTCTGACGAGGGGCGCACGTCATACCCGGGGATCGACTCGAGCTTGTCGAGCGTGCCGCCCGTGTGCCCGAGCCCGCGCCCCGAGATCATCGGGACGAAGGCCCCGCACGCGGCCATGATCGGGGCCAGCAGCAAGCTCACCTTGTCGCCGACGCCACCCGTGGAATGCTTATCCAGGACGGGCCCGGGGAGCTGCAACGAGCTCCAGTCGAGCACGTCGCCCGAGCGGGTCATCGCGCCGGTCAGCGCGACCCGCTCGGCGGAGTCCATCCCCCGCCACACGATCGCCATCGCGAGCGCCCCGACCTGCGCGTCGGTTACCGTGCCGTCCGCAATCCCTCCCACGAGCTGAGCGATCTCGGACGCCGATAACGAACCGCCGTCGCGCTTCCGCCGGATCAGCTCAGCGGTCAGCATCGGCCAGCCGGGGGATGAAGTTCAGCAGCAGCCGGGTCAGATCGCCGGCGCCGGCCTCAGCCGCGCGGAGCGTCTGCTCATGGCGAGCGGCTCGTCGGTCATGCCCTCGGCGAGGTTCGTGATCATCGACACCGCGGCGACCCGCAGCCCGCAGTGGCGCGCGACGATCGTCTCCTGGACGGTCGACATGCCGACCGCGTCGGCGCCCAGCACGCGGTACGCGCGGATCTCGGCCGGGGTCTCGAACGTCGGCCCGGTCACCGCCAGGTACACGCCCTCGGCCAGGGCAATCCCCAGCTCGGCCGCCGACGCCCGCAGCAAGCCGAGAAGCTCAGGGTCGTACGCGTCCCGGAGCGACGGGAACCGCGGACCCAGCGCGTCGTCGTTCGGACCGACCAGCAGGTTCGCCCCCTGCATGTTGATGTGGTCGGTGATCGCCATCAGCGACCCGGGCCCGACCTCCGGGCCGCAAAGACCCCGCGGCATTGGTCAGGACCAGCACCGATGCGCCGGCGGCACGCAAAGCACGGACCGGCACCCGCAGCGAATCGACGATCCCCGCCCTCGTACAAATGGGCCCGGCCCTGAAGCACCGCCACCGGAACGCCGCCAACCGTGCCAAGCACCGCTCGCCCGGCATGCCCGGCGACACCCGGCCGCGGAAACCCCGGGCAGATCCTCGTAACCCACGACGACCGGGTCCTCCACCGCGTCCGCCACCGCGCCGAGGCCCGACCCGAGTACGACACCCACGCGTGGCGCCCCCAGATTCATCGTCCGAGCGCCTCGCGTCCGAACGACCCGGGCAGCAACTCCCCCAGCGTCACGCGTCAGCGGATCACCTGAGCCCGGTCGGCCCAGGTACACCGGCGTCTCGGCCCCCCCGAACTCCGAGAGCCGCTGCCGGCAGCCTCCGCAAGGCGGGCAGTGCTCCAACCGCTCGGCCACCACCGCGACCGCCGTGATCGCCGACTCGCCGGCGGCCACGAGCGCCCCGAGCGCAGAAGCCTCCGCGCATTGCCCCTGGGGGTAGGCGGAGTTCTCGACGTTGGCGCCGGCATAGATCGCCCCGCTCGGCGCGCGCACTGCCGCGCCGACCTTGAAATCCGAGTACGGCGCGTAGGCGTTGTGCATGGCCTCCGAGGCGGCGCGCAGCAGGGTCTGCGGGCCGTCCATCAACAGGTCCGCATAGCCGACAGACACGAGGGCGTCGTCCGCAACACGCAACTCGCGCCGCAGCCGGGCCAGCTTGGCCTCGGCCGTGGCGAGGTCGCCGGCGTCCGGCAGGACCGCCTCGAACTCCACGAAGTTCCCGAGCTCCTCGACCTCGTCGAGATGGATCCGCACGCCCTCCCACAGGAACAGCCGCCGCCGCTTGGACACGACGACCACGATGCCGAGCGCAGCGTCGAGCGCCTCGACGAGCGCGTCGGGTTCCGAGACCGGCGCCAGCACGTAGGTGCTCTCGGCCGGCCCGGCGTCATCCGGCCGGCGATAGGCGATCAGCTCGCGACGCGCGAGGCTCGTCGGTTCGGAGCTTGAGGCGGCCGCGCCGGGCCGGAGAAGTAGACGTCGCGCTGGTGCAGCGTGCCGGCGGGGGCGGCGCCGAGGGAGAGGCAACGCGCGGCCGTGGCCTCAGGGTCAGGATCCCGCGCTTTCAGCTCGACGTTCACGCTCGCCATAAGCGGGCGAGCCTATCGCGCCGGTAGCATCGCGCCGTGCCGCCAACGCTGAAAGTGGTCGAGCACCCGGTGCTCGCCGACCGCCTGTCGCTGATGCGCGACCGCAACACGCCCCACGGCGAGTTCCGCCAGGCGCTGTTCGAGGCCGCCGCGATCATGGCCGTCGAGGTCGCGCGGGAGCTGCCGCTCAAGGAAGTCGAGATCCAAACGCCGCTCGAGCCCACCAGCGGGCTTCGCCTGCGCCAAGAGGTCGACGGTCGTGCCCGTCCTGCGCGCCGGCTTGGGCATGGTCGAGGGATTCCTCCGCCTGCTGCCGGACGCCCGGGTCGGTCACGTCGGCATCTACCGGGACGAAGAGGACCACGTGCCGGTCGACTACTACGAGCGGCTGCCTCGCGGGCTTCCGGAAGCTCGCGTATACGTGCTCGACCCGATGCTCGCCACCGGCGGCAGCGCGGTGCACGCGCTCAACAAGCTCAAGCGAGCCGGCGCCCGGCAGCCTGAGCTGGTGTGCCTGGTCGCCGCGCCCGAGGGGATCGAGGCGGTCCAGCACCGCGCACCCGGATGTCCGGATCTGGACGGCCGCGGTCGACCGCGGGCTCGACGAGAACGCCTACATCCGCCCGGGACTGGGCGACGCCGGCGACCGCGTGTTCGGCACGGCCTGATCGGCGTCCGACCGGTCGACCCACTTGTCGGGCAACCGGTGCCGGTGAGCCGCCAAGCGATCGAGTAGGGCGTCGGCGCTCCGCTCCACCAGCAGGGTTTCCAGGTGCTCCGCTCGGAGGAAACGCTCGTTGACCGCGTGGTCCAGGAATCGCACGAGCGGCTGCCAGTAATCGGCCACGTCGAGAAGGCCGATCGGCTTGCGATGCAGGCCGAGCTGCTTCCAGGTGAACAGCTCGAACAGCTCATCGAGCGTCCCGGTGCCGCCGGGGAGCGCGATCACGGCGTCGGACAGCTCGGCCATCAGCGCCTTGCGCTCGTGCATGGTGTCGACGACGTGCAGCTTGGTCAGGCCGGCGTGGGCGATCTCGTGCTCGACGAGCCGGGTCGGAATCACGCCTATCACCGTCCCGCCGGCGGCCAGCGCGGAGTCGGCGAGCTCCCCCATCAGGCCTACGCGGGCTCCCCCGTAGACGGTCTCGAGGCCGCGCGAGGCGAGCAGGCGACCGAGCTCGGAGGCGGCCGCGGCGTACGACGGCGACCCGCCCGGACTCGAGCCGCAGAAGACAAGAACGCTCTTCACCGCCGAGAGCGTAGTAGCCTCGCATCGTGATCCGTCGTCTGCCCCATGTCGATCGCGTCGGCATCGAGGAGCGTGCCGCTCAGCTCGGCAAGCGCTCGATCAAGACCACGGCCAAGCAGCAGGGCATCCGCCTCGCGGTGTCGATGCTCGACCTGACCACGCTCGAGGGCGCGGACACGCCCGGCAAGGTGCAGAACCTGTGCGCGAAGGCCGTCTGTCCGGCTCCCACCATGCCCGAGATCCCGAGCGTCGCGGCGATCTGCGTCTATCCATCACTCGTGGCCACAGCGAAGCAAGCGCTCCACGGCACCGGCGTCAAAACCGCCTCGGTCGCCACCGGGTTCCCGGCGGGACAAGTCTCCCTCGAGGCCAAGCTCCGAGACACCGAGGACGCCGTCCAAGCCGGCGCCGACGAGATCGACATGGTGATCTCGCGCGAGGCGTTCCTCGCCGGCGACGACGCCCGCGTCCAGCAGGAGATCGCCGCGATCAAGGACCGCTGCGGCGACGGGGTGGGTGGGGCCAGTCTCAAGGTGATTCTCGAGACCGCCGAGCTCGGGTCCTACGACCACGTCCGCCACGCGTCGATGCTCGCGATGGAGGCAGGCGCGGACTTCATCAAGACCTCAACCGGCAAGGCGGCCAGCGGCGCGACGCCGGGGGTCTGTCTCGTCATGCTCGAAGCGATCCGCGACTACGCGGACAGGACGGGCCGGATCGTCGGCTTCAAGGCCGCCGGCGGCGTGTCGACGAGCAAGGCGGCGCTCCATCGCCTCGTGCTCGTCAAGGAGACGCTCGGCGACGAGTGGTTGACCCCGGACCGGATAAGGATCGGCGCCTCGTCCGTGCTCAATGATCTCCTAATGCAGTACGCCAAGACCGAGAGCGGCCGCTACGGGCGGGCCGAGGATTTCTCCAAGGAATGACCCGTTGAGCATCGAGACCCGAACCAGCATCGTCTGGGACTACGCCCCCGCCCCGGAGTCCTCGGATCACATCCGCCTCAAAGACCGCTACGGGCTGTTCGTGCAAGGCGAGTTCCGCGATCCCACGGACGGCCGATACGAAGCGACGATCAACCCGGCGACCGAGGAGCCGATCGCCGAGGTGGCGTGGGCCGGGCCGGAGGATGTCGCGCGGGCGGTGGAGGGCGCGGGTGCGGTCAAGGAATCGTGGGCGAGCCTTCGCCCGCTCGAACGCGCCAAGTACCTGTTCCGGATCGCCCGCCTGATCCAGGAGCGCTCCCGCGAGCTCGCGGTCGTCGAGACGATGGACGGCGGCAAGCCGCTCAGAGAGTCCCGCGACGTCGACATCCCGCTGGCGGCCGCGCACTTCTTCCACTACGCCGGGTGGGCGGACAAGCTCCTCTACGGCGTCAACGCCAGAGAGGTCGCGCCGCTCGGCGTCGTGGGACAGATCGTGCCGTGGAACTTCCCGCTGCTGATGGCGGCGTGGAAGCTCGCGCCGGCGCTCGCGTGCGGCAACGTCGCGATCCTGAAGCCGGCCGAGACGACGCCGTTGACCGCGCTGCTGCTGGCGGAGATCTGCCAGGAGGCCGAGCTACCGCCGGGTGTGGTGACCATCCTTCCGGGTGACGGCAGCACCGGCGCGAATCTCGTCCGCGCACAGAACATCGACAAGATCGCGTTCACCGGGTCGACCGCGGTCGGCCGCGAAATCCAGATCGCGCTCGCGGGAACCGACACCAAGCTGACCCTCGAGCTCGGCGGCAAGTCGGCGAACATCGTGTTCGAGGACGCCGCGCTCGACCAGGCCGTCGAGGGGATCGTCAACGGCATCTTCTTCAACCAGGGCCACGTCTGCTGTGCGGGGTCGCGGCTGCTGATCCAGGAGAGCGTGCGCGACGAGGTGATCGGCAAGCTGTGGCAGCGGATGGGCCGCCTGCGGGTCGGCGATCCACTCGACAAGAACACCGACGTCGGCGCGATCAACTCAGCCGAGCAGCTCGAGCGGATCGAGGCTCTGGTCCAAGCCGGCGAGGACGAGGGCGCAATCCGCAAAACGATCGCGTGCGATCTGCCGGAGCGTGGCTACTGGTTCGCGCCCACGCTGTTCACCGACGTCTCCCCCGCCCATCGGATCGCGGTAGAGGAGATCTTCGGGCCGGTGGTGTCCGTGCTGACGTTCCGCACGCAGGCGGAGGCGATCGAGAAGGCGAACAACTCGCGCTACGGCCTGGCGGCCGGGATCTGGACCGACAAGGGGTCAAAGGCGTTCGAGGTCGCGAGCGCGCTGCAGGCCGGCGTCGTGTGGCAGAACACGTACAACCACTTCGACCCGACCGCCGCGTTCGGCGGCTACAAGGAGTCGGGATTCGGGCGCGAAGGCGGCCCCGCCGGGCTCCGCCCGTACCTAAAAATCGCGCGATGACCCGCCTCCAGGTACGCAAGACGTACAAGCTGTACATCGGCGGCGCGTTCGTCCGCTCCGAGTCCGGACGCTACGACGAGGCCGAGGGCTTCAACTTCCCGCGTGCGTCGCGCAAGGACGTCCGCGACGCCGTCGCCGCCGCACGCAAGGCGGCAAAGCCCTGGGCGGCGCGCACCGCCTACAACCGGGGGCAGATCCTCTACCGCGCCGCCGAAGCGTTGGAGTCGAGACGGCAGTCGATGGGCGCAGCAGACGACGAACTGAACGCTGCGGTCGACGTGCTCCTCCACTACGCCGGCTGGACCGACAAGATCCAGCCGGTACTCGGCGGCATCAACCCAGTCGCTGCCCCGTTCCTCTCGTTCAGCCTACCCGAGCCAACCGGCGTCGTCGGCATCGTCGCCCCGCACACACCCCCGCTCCTCGGGCTGGTGGCCGAGCTGGCGCCAACCCTCGCGGCGGGCAACGTCGCGGTCGCGATCCTCTCCGAACAGCACCCCCTCCCCGGCCTCGACCTCGCCGAAGCACTCGGCGTCTCGGACGTCCCCGCAGGCGTCGTGAACCTTCTCTCCGGACGTCGTCACGAACTCGCCACCGCGCTCGCCGGCCACCGCGACCTGAACGCGATCATCGACGCCGCCGGCGACAGCGACCTCGCCACCGAGCTCGACAAGCTCGCCGCGGAGACGATCAAGCGCACCCGCCACAGCCAGCCGGCCACTACCTACGAGGACGCGACGGACGACGCCCTCGAACGGCTGAACGCGGTCACCGAGCTGAAGACCGCCTGGCACCCTGTGGGGGCTTAGCGAGGGGCCGCTACGCGGCGTCCATGGGGCCGGGAGGGCCCGTCCGGACCGTGCCGAGCGCCCCCTCCAGCCGCAGGATCCGCCGAAGGATCGCGAGCGACGACGCGTACGTCGAGTCCATCCCGTAGTAGCTGAGGCCTCGAGCCCCGAGCGTGCGCGCCTGCGTGTACGGCGTGTCAGAGGCGTAGTGGATGATCCCGAGGTCGATCGGGAGCTTTGAGAAGTTGACGGCCTCGCCGACCGGGTGGCGGTCCGCGTCGGCGATCTCGTAGACCGCGTTGCAGTACGGGCCGGTCTCCATCTCGACGACCGTAAACGCCTCCCGGTAGTAGAAGTCGAGGTACGAGCGGTTCTGCAGGAACGTGCTCTTGACCGTGACCGCACGCTGGTTGTCGAGCCCGGTCCCGAAGCGCAGGTCCCCAGCCAGATCGTCGACCCGGAACGCGTTGTCGAGCCAGTACGTCGAGCCCGAGTGCTCGTCGTGGACCACGTTCGAGATCATCACGTCGCCGACGTCCGCGTTCAGCGTGGCGGCCTTGCCGAGGACGTAGACGCCGCGCAACCCGGCCCGGTCGACCGCGACCTCGCGCAGGATGTTGTAGGCCCCGACGCCGAGCGGGTAGTCGATGTTGACGATCACTGCGCCACTCGCCGCCAAGGCCGAGGCGTCGACCTCGCCGAGTCGTGGATCGAGCGCCGCGGGCTCGAGGGCGGCGAGCGAGATCACCTGTGCGGGCACCCGCAGCGCGGTCTTGCTCCGCAGATGGGTGACGCCGCGCTGCTGCTCGTCAGCGCGACGCTCGGCCGCGGCCTCCGGCCCGCGCTCGCTGAAATAGAGCCGCGCGACGAAGTACAGGAAGTTCTCCCAGGAGCCCTCGCTCCGACCTTCGCGGAACGCCGTCAGCTCCTGGCGCAGGATGTCGTCCGCATCCAGCTGTTCGACGAACGCCACCAGCTCGGACTCGCGGTCGCGCGCGATGCCGGTGACGATGTTCACGAGGCTGTGGGAGTTCGAGCTGACGAAGTACAGGGGCCGCTCGGTGAGCCCCTCGACCGCGAGCTCGGCGCTGACCGGCGCCCACCAGCGCCTGGTCAGGCGCGCGTAGCCGGTGTGCGTTCCCCCCAGCATCCTCACCCGGAGCGACAGCCGGTCGGCGCCGACCCGCCGCATCCGCTCGCCGAAAGCCTCCCCCCACGCGACCTGCAGGCGGCCCCAGTCGTCGGCGCTGCCGCCCAGCTCTCGCGCACATTCTTCCGGCGGTACGTCGGGTGAATCGACGGATGGCCATCCGGCCGCGCGCATGCGAATGCGGATCTTGTTCCACTCGATCTGGTACGCCACCAGTGTGGGGACGAGGTCATCGACGTCCGACGAGCTGGCCAGCAGCACCGCGAGCGTGCCGCCGCCCCCGTCGTACCAGCGGCGCCGCCGGGCGGGGGCCTCGGCCTCCTCCCAGGAATCGACCGGGATGCCGCTCGCGGTCAGCGCCTCGACGTCCTGGCCCATCACCACGAGATCCGCGCCGGCGATGCCGTCCGGGAGCCGCTGGACCGCGTAGAGGAACGCGCCGAGGTCGAGCTCCTCGCTCGCGGCCAGCGGGTGCAGGCTCGAGTTCATCGCCATGTGCGAGGGCTCCAGCACGCGCAGCGCGGTGGCGCCGCTCGAGCGAAGCAGCGTCGTGTACGTGCGCTGGTACAGCTCGACCTCGTCGCTAAGGCGGACCTCCCCGTCGGCGAAGCTCGTCAGGGCTAGGCGGGCGACGGCCATCGGCTACTCCTTAACGTACGGTATGCCGACCGAAGCGGGCGCCCGTGAACGCCCGATGACCCCGGCGACCGCGACGAGCGTGAGCACGTAGGGCAGCGCCTGGAACAGGGTGGCCGCGCTTTGCGAGAAAGTCGGCAGACGGTCGGCGAGCGCGCTGGCGAAGCCGAACAGCAGCGTCGCGACCAGCGCGCCGACCGGGCGCCACTTGCCGAAGATCACCGCGGCGAGCGCGATGAACCCACGGCCCTCGGTCATGTTCTGGTTGAACGAGCCCACGAACGCCACCGACAGGTACGCGCCGCCCAGGGCCGCCAGCATCCCGGACGCAACGACCGCGACGTAGCGGGTGCGCAGCACCGGTAGCCCGACCGTGTCCGCGGCCCGCGGCTTCTCGCCGACGGCCCGCAGCCGCAGGCCCCACCGGGTTCGGAACAGGAACACGGTGAAGACCGGCACGAGCAACAGCGCGATCCACGTCAGCAGGTTCGCCTTGCCGATCGCGCCCCCGAAGAAGCCGACGTGCTGGATCAGCGGGATCCTGACGTTCGGCACCGAGGGGATATTCGACGGCGTCCCGTTGGAGCCGTAGTGAGCGATGAAGAAGTACCCGGTGATGCCGAGCGCGAGGAAGTTGACCCCGGTGCCGCTGACCACCTGGTTGGCGCGCAGGTGGATCGAGAACACGGCGTGGACCAGCGCGAGCAGGCCTCCCGCCAGAATCGCCACCAGGCATCCGAGCACCCAGGAGTTGAACACGTTCGCGCCCCAGATCCCGAAGTACGCGCCCATCAACATCATGCCCTCGAGCCCGATGTTGATCACGCCGCTGCGCTCGGCGATGATCCCGCCGAGCGCCGCGAACAGCAGGGGCGTCGCGTAGCGGAGCATCGCGGCCACGAGGATCGACCACGTGAACACGAGCTTCAGGTGGCCCACTCCGGAGCCGGTGTTCGCGAGCGCTCCCGCGATCGCCAGCAGCGCCAGCGCGAACGCGCCGAACCCGAGCCGGCGCTCTTCGTTGACCCACGCGATCGCGCCCGCGAGCATCGCCAACACCCCGAGCAGCACGGAGGGAACCGGGGTGCGAACAAGGAACGGCGGCAGCGTGATCACCCACGCGACGACGGCCAGCACCAGGCCGGCGATCCCGATCCGCTTCGGCGAGGCGACCCCGGCGGGTGCGACGGCGACGGTCCCCGCGCTCACGCGCTCACCTCCTCGGCTTTCGAACGGCGTTTGAACGCGACCCCGATCCCGCGACCGCCCCGGAGCACCTTCAGAGCAATGACGTCGGTCGAGACCAGCAGCACGATCAGGCCCTGGATCATCAGCGTGAGATTCGAAGCGAGGTTAGGGTCGAACACGCTCGGATCGAGGAAGCGGTCGGACGTCCCGGTCTGCAACGCGCCGAACAACAGCGCGGCCGCCACCGTGCCGCTCGCGGTGTTCCGCCCGAGCAGCGCCACCGCGATCCCGAGGAAGCCGACGTTCGACGCCTGGATGTCGTTTGTGAACAGGTTGAACTTCCAGCCGAGCACATCCATCGCGGCCGCGACGCCCGCGAACGTGCCGCAGATCGCCATCGCGCGGAAATAGCTCTTGGGCACGCTGATCCCTGCGTAGCTCGCGGCGTCCGGATTCAGGCCCACGGCGCGGATCTCATAGCCGAGTCGCGTGCGGTTGAGGATCACCCAGAACACGACCGCTGCCGCGAGCGCGATGAACAGGCCGATGTGCAGGCCCTGAAGCGACGCGTTTCCCCAGAATACGGGGAGCTTGGCCGATTGGGTGACCGTGCTCGAAACCGGCACCGACGGCTGGTGCGGATCCTGGAGCGGGCCGCCGAGACCGAACAGCCACACGCCGCCCCAGATCGCGATCCAGTTGAGCATGATCGTCGAGATCACCTCGTTGACGCCCAGTGTCGCCTTCAGGGCGCCGGCGATCCCCGCCCACGCCGCGCCGGCCAGCGCGGCGCCGAGGATCGCGAGCACGATGTGGGGGAACGCGGGCATGCTCGCGAACGACGAGCCGATCCAGACCGCGGCGATCCCGCCGACCGTGTACTGGCCCTGGCCGCCGATGTTGAACAGCCCCGCGCGGAACGCGAACGCCACGGCCAGCCCCACGAGGATCAGCGGTGTGGTCGCGATCAGCGTCTGCTGCAGGTTGAACGCGGCCGTCGCCCGGGCCTTCCCGGTCACCCACGGGAACAGCCACTGCAATCCGGTGCCGTTGAAGATCGCCTTGTACGTCGAGAACGGGTTGTGGCCGGTCAGCAGCACCACGAGCCCGCCGGCGATGAACGCGATGAGAGTCGTCAGGATCGGAACGATCACCCCGCCGCGCCGGACGTACGCCCCCAGCCGGGCGGGCGTGGTCAGCGACGCGGAAGCACCCTCGTCCTCGCCGGCGAGGATCTCGTTCTCTTCGGCCTCTTCTTCGTCGAGGGTGCTCATGCCGGGGCTCCAGCGGCCACGGTTTGGCCGCCGGTCATCGCGATCCCGAGTTCCTCCTCGGTCGCGTCCGGCGAGAACTCGCCGACGATCCGTCCTCCATAGATCACGAGGATCCGGTCCGCCAGAGCGCGCACCTCCTCGTACTCGAGCGACACGAGCAGGATCGCCCGGCCCCGATCCCGCTCCTGCACGAGCCGCCGGTGCACGAACTCGATCGCGCCCACGTCCAGCCCGCGAGTCGGCTGATGCGCGATCAGGAGCTTCGGGTCGCACGCGATCTCGCGGGCGACCGCCACCTTCTGCTGATTGCCACCTGACAGCGACGACGCGTACGACTCGCGCCCGCCGCCGCGCACGTCGTACTCGCGCAAGAGCCGCGCCGCGCGCGAGCGCCAGTACGAGAGCCGCAACCAGCCACCACGGCTGAACGCGGGACGGCGGAACTCGCGCAGCCCCAGGTTCTCGGTGAGCGTGAAAGGCAATACGAGGCCGCGCCGGTGACGGTCCTCGGCGATGTGGGCGATTCCGGCCTCCGTCGCCGTTCGGACGCCCTGCCCGGTGATGTCCCGCCCGCCGACCATGACCCGGCCCGAAGTTGGCGCGCGCAGCCCGGCGATCGCCTCGACCAGCTCCTGCTGGCCGTTGCCGTCGACGCCGGCGATCGCGACGATCTCTCCGCCCCGGACCGACAGCGACGCCCCGTTCACCGCCCCGAGCTCGCGGTCGTCGAGCGCATGAACGTCCTCGACGACGAGCGTCGGCTCGGCCGGTTTTGCGGCTGTCTTCTCGACCGACAGCAGCACGTCGCGGCCGACGACGAGGCGGGCCAGACTCTGCTCGGTCGCACCCTGCCGCGGCACGGTGTCGACCTTCTTCCCGCGGCGGAGGACCGTGATGCGGTCGGCGACCTGGAGCACCTCGCCGAGCTTGTGGCTGATGAAAACGATCCCGGTGCCGTCCGCCTTGAGCCGGTTCAGGACCGCGACCAGTTCCTGAACTTCCTGCGCGGTCAGGACCGCGGTGGGCTCGTCGAGCACGAGGATGCGAGCACCTCGGTAGAGCGCACGCAGGATCTCGACCCGCTGCTGAGTGCCGACGGTCACGTCCTCGATCGTCGCGTCGGGGTCGACGGCCAGGCCATAGCGGTCCGAGAGCTCACGCACCCGGGCACGCGCCGCCGACAGGTCAAGCAGTCCCCCGGGGCGGCTGGGCTCCTGCCCGAGCACGATGTTCTCGGCCACCGTCATCACCGGCACGAGCATGAAGTGCTGGTGGACCATGCCGATCCCGAGCCGGATCGCGGTGGCCGGAGAGTCGATCACGACCGGCTGGCCGTCGACGAGGATCTCACCCTCGGTGGGGGTGTAGAGCCCGTAGAGAACCGAGACCAGCGTCGACTTGCCGGCGCCGTTCTCGCCGAGCAGCGCGTGCACCTCGCCGGGGAACACGTCGAAGTCGACTCGATCGTTGGCGACGACCGAGCCGAACTTCTTCGTGATGCCCCTCAGCTCGAGTGCGGGGCGCGCGCTGTCTGCCATCTAGGCGAGCTGTTTACGGAACGGTGTTCGGGATGTTCGAGATCTGTCCGGACTTGATCTCACTGTAGATCTTGGCGATCTGCGGGGCGAACGTGAGCCCCGCAGGACCGATCTTCCCGTAGCCGATGCCTCCGTTGTTGATGTTGTTCGTCACGTTGCCGCCCGCGGTGAACTGCCCGTTCATGGTGTTCTTGATCGCGCTGAACACCGCCACGTCGACCTTCTTCTCGGCCGAGGTGAGGACGTACGAGCCCAGGTAACCCTGGTCGGCATCGACTCCGATGCCTTGCACGCCCTGCTGCTGGGCCGCGGACAGAGCCCCGAGCCCGCATCCACCTGCCACCTGGAACACGACCTTCGAACCCTGCTGGATCTGGTTGAGCGCCAGCTCCTTGCACTTGGTCTGGTCGGTGAAGTCCTGTGAGTAGCCGTTGAGCGTCGCGATCCCCGGATCGGCCGCCTTCGCCCCGGCCTGGTAGCCGGCGATGTAGTGGTCGACCGGCGGGATCTTCTGTCCACCGACGCTCGAGATGGTCTTGTAACCCTTGGACTTGGAGTAGAGGCCGGCCAGATAACCGGCCAGGTAGCCCGCCTGCTGCTCCTCGAACAGCAGCCCTTCGATGTTCTTCGGATCGCCCTTCTCCGCGGTCGCGTCCGAGTCGACCATCGCGAACTTGGCCTGCGGGAACCCCTTGGCGACGGAGTCCGTGGCGTCGGCCATCAGGAACCCGACCGGGATGATCAGGTTGTAGCCGTCCCGGGCCAGCGTCGTCAGGTTCGGCAGGTAATCCGCGCCCGAATTCGACGTGAGGACCCGGCCCTGGATGCCGAGCTGCTGCTCGGCCCGGGTCAAGCCAAGGTACGCCAGGTGGTTGAACCCGTGGTCGTTGAGTCCGCCGATGTCGGTGACCAATCCGACCTTGAACTTCGAGCCGCTCGACGAGCTCGCCGTCGTGCTGCTACTTGCGGCCGCGCTGCCGCCCCCGCTGGAACTGCTCGTACTGCTACTGCTGCTACTGCTGCTCCCGCATGCGGCCAGCCCCAGAGCCAGCGCCGCCATGACAAGAGCGACAGAGCCAAAGGCTCTAATCCTCCCCGACACCACATCTCCTTTCCACAAGACCGAGTGCGCAACGATAGCCCGCTCAGCGGACCTGATGCCACTTGTCTGACTAACGTGCGGTTAACAAATGACGACGATCGTCCGGGCCCAGGTCGTACATGCGCCGCATAGTCCGTTCGCCCACGAGTCCGCGCTTGAGGCCTACGAAGACGGCGCAGTCGCGTTCTCGGCGGGACGCATCCTAGCCTGCGGGCGCTACGACGAGGTCAGCGCGGACCACCCGGACGCTGAGGTGCTCGACGCGCGCGGCGCGATTCTTCTGCCCGGATTCGTCGACTGCCACGTTCACTACCCCCAGATCCGGGTGATCGGGGCAATGGGGCTCGAGCTGCTGGATTGGCTGCGGCTGTGCGCGCTGCCGGAGGAGGCGCGCCTGGCGGACCAGGCATACGCCACTGAGGTGGCGGACGTGTTCGTCCGCGGGCTCGCCGCCAACGGAACCACGACCGCGCTGGTGTTCGGTTCGCATTTCCCAAGCGCGCAGGAGGCGCTGTTCGCTGCAGCCGATGCGCTCGGGCTCCGGGTCGCGAGCGGGCTCGTCGTGTCCGATCGCAATCTCCTGCCCGAGCTCGAGCTCCCCGCGCAAACCGCATTCGAGCTCAGCCGCGACCTGATCGTCCGCTGGCACGGGCGCGGCCTGATCCGCTACGCGATCAGCCCCCGCTTCTCGGTGTCCTGCTCGGGCGAGCTGCTCGAGGCGTGCGGGGAGCTCGGCAACGAGGCGGAGGGACTGCTCTTCACGACGCATCTGAACGAGAACCGCAGCGAGATCGAGCTGGTCGCCGAGCTGTTCCCGTGGGCCCAGGACTACCTTGACACCTACGAGCGCCACGGCCTCGTGGGCGCTCGCACGGTGTTCGCCCACGACGTGCATCCCACCGACGACGAGCTGCGCCGGCTCGCGGCGGTCGGCGCCGCCGTCGCCCATTGCCCTTCGAGCAACGCGTTCCTCGGCAGCGGGCTGTTTCCGCTGCGCCGCCATCTCGAGTTCGGCGTCCGGGTGGCGCTTGGCACGGACGCCGGCGCCGGCACCGGGCTCAGCATGCTCAAGGAAGGCCTGATGGCGTATCACGCGCAGATGCTCAGCACCGACGGCCACCGGCTCGGGCCGGCGCACCTCCTGTACCTGGCGACGGCCGGCGGAGCGGCCGCGCTCGGTCTCGAGGACGAGGTCGGCGATCTGACCCCGGGCAAGAGCGCGGATTTCGTGCTCGTCCGAGCGCCCGAGGGCAGCACGCTCGAGACCGTGCTCGAGCGCAGCGAGTCGCTTGAGGCGACGCTCGGGGCGCTGTTCACGCTGGCCCGCGAGGAGTCGATCGCGGAGGTCCGCGTGGCCGGCCGCCCGGTCTGGCCGGCGCCTCCGCGTCTAACCGGAGGGGCCGCCTGAGTGCGCCGTGCCACGGTCGTCGTGATGGATGCGTGCGGGGTCGGTGAGCTCCCGGACGCGGCCGACTACGGCGACGGCGGTTCGAACACGCTCGCGCATCTGGCCGAGCAGGTCGGCGGGCTGCGGCTGCCGACGCTGGAGCGTCTCGGGCTCGGATCGATCGAGCCGATCGAGGGCCTGACGCCGGCGTCGGACCCGGCGGTGTACGGCCGCCTGCGCCCGCTCGGCCCGGGCAAGGAGTCGACGACCGGCCACTGGGAGCTGATGGGGGTCGTGCCCGAGCGGCCGCTGCCGACGTTCCCTGAGGGCTTCCCGCCCGAGATCGTGCGCGCGCTCGAGGACGCCACGGGCCTGCGCTTCTGCTGCAATCGCCCGTTCAGCGGGACCGAGGTGATCGAGACATACGGTCCGCACCACCTCGAGACCGGCGAGGCGATCCTGTACACGTCCGCGGACTCGGTGCTCCAGATCGCCGCCCATGTCGACAGGCTTCCCGAGCCGGCGCTCTACGCAGCCTGCGAAAGCGCCCGGCGGGTGATGACGGGCGAGAACGCCGTCGGCCGCGTGATCGCGCGGCCGTTCGAGGGCTCGCCCGGGGCGTTTCGCCGGCGCGAGGGCCGGCGGGACTACGCGCTCCGTCCGCCTGGCCGCTCGTACCTCGAGGAGATCCAGGCGGCCGGCGCGCCCGTACACGGCATCGGCAAGATCCACGATCTGTTCGCCGGCGTCGGGATCGATGTCAAGCACGCCGGCGCCACGAACGCCAAGGGGCTGGCGGCGACGACCGCCTTGCTCGGAGAGCTCGACTCCGGGCTGATCTTCGTGAACCTCGTCGAGACCGACCAGGTCTACGGGCACCGGCACGACACCGAAGGGTTTCACCGCGCGCTGATCGAGATCGACCGGGCCGTCGCGGACTGGCTGACGATGCTCCGCGACGACGACCTGTTGATCCTGACCGCCGACCACGGCGTCGACCCGACCGCCGCGCACACCGATCACACGCGCGAATACGCGCCGCTGCTCGCGACGTTCACGGGCTCCGGCGGGCGCCGGCACGACGGCCTCCTCGCCGACGTCGGCGCAAGCACGCTGCACTGGATCGCCGGCCGGGACGCGCCCGAACTGCCCGGCGAGCGGTTCGTATGAGTTCTTCCCCTACTCGACCGGCTTCAGGTGAGCTCGTCGAAGTCGCCGCGCACCCAGCCGATGTAGCGGTCGGCGGATCGGCGGACGGCTCCGGCCGCATCGGAGTCGATCGTGCGGCCGAAGTTGTCGTAGAGTCGGTCGAAGCCGAGGCTCTCGACCGCGCGCGTGATGCGATCGACGACCGCCGGCGAGAGTGGGATCCGGTTGGGGTAGCTGCGCAGGAACGTCACGGTGGCGCGATCGGGATTGGCGTGGATCGTGTCCGAGCAGAGCAACACGCCCCGTCCACCGGCCCCCGACGTCCAGTGCACGACCGAGCTGCCGGCGAAGTGCCCGCCCACCTCGACCAGCGCAAGCCCAGGCGCCACGTCATGCCGCCCGCGCCACGCCTGGATCGCCGGATCCGGCCTCTGGACCCATTCGAGCTGCGGCTCGCAGACGAGGATCGGCACGCCGCCGAGTGCCCGGCTCCACTCGACCTGCACGCCGAACATGTGCGGATGGCTCGAAGCGATCGCGAGCACCTCGCCGCGCGCGCGGATATCGCGGACGGCACCGTCGTCGACGTAGCCGATGGGATCCCAGACCAGGCTGCCTGCCACCGTCGTGACCACGTGAGTCTGTTGGCCGATCCCGACCTTCGGGTCGGACGTGATCCCGAGCAGATCTGGCTCGGGCTCGGCCACGTGGGTCCGGCGCCCGGACGCCGCGAGCTCGGCGAGGGTCGTCCAGTGCTGGCCGTCCGCGGGCACCCACTGCCGCTCGTCGGTGCAGATCGCGCAGACCCCGGTCGCATCGGCGTGCTCGACGCCGCACGTCGCGCAGACCCAGACGGTCGCTGTGTCAGTCATGCGCGCCGTCGAGCCAGCGGTCGAACATCTGGAACGCTTGCTCTCGCGCTGCCGGCGCGTGGACCTCGCTGTCGGCGACCAGCGCCTCGGGCGTGAGCCCGGCCGACGCGAGGTTCGGGTCCTTACTCGCCCACACCGAGACGCGCTCGACGTCGACCTCGGGGTGGAATTGCACGCCGAGGTGCGGCCCGTAGCTGAACGCGGCCGGACCCGCCGGGGAGCGCGCCAGCTCGCGCGCGCCGGGAGGCACCTGCATCTGCTCGGTGTGGAACATCAGCCACGGGCCCGCCGGCACCGCGTCGTCGAGCGTATCGACCGAGAACCAGCCAATCTCCGGGCTCGCGAGCGTGTCGACTCCGCCGCCGAGCGCGATCGACAGGGCCTGCCCCCCGAAGCACAGGCCGAGGACCGGGACGCCGGCGTCGACCGCCGTCCGGATCGCTGAGACCTCCTCCGGGACCCATTCGGGGTCAGTCGCAGTCGCGGAGTGCTGGGAGCCGAGCGACACGAGGAAGCGGTAGTCCTCCGGCGCCGGTGGCGGGTCCTGGCCCGCCCGGTGGATCACGAACGGCAGCCCGCGCGCCTCCAGCCACTCTCCGACACGCACCGGCGGTCCGAGGCTGCCGTGCTGGAGGATCAGTGCGGGCTTTGAATTCAACTCGCGAATCACTGTAACGACCGCGCATTTCGCGGCCCCGCGAGCAAGCGTGCCGGCGCTAGGCTGGCTGAACGGTGACATCCACGAGCGATCCCCTGACGGAGCAGGGACCAGCCCTCCCACTGCCCGACCGCGATCAGGTGCTCGAGCACGCCGCCGAGCTGATCGCCGAGGCGTGGCGGAGCTTCGACCATCCCCGTCCGGGCCAGCCGCTCCCCGACGAGCACACCCACCAGCTGCTCAGCAGCCCGCTGCCCGCCGCGCCGTCCGACCCGGGGAAATCGCTCGACGCCGCCGCCTACGTTCTCGACCGGTCGCTCGCGCAGGCGCGGCCGCGGTGGTTCGCCTATATCGGTTCCTCGGGACTCGAGATCGGGGTGCTCGCCGACGCGCTGATGGCCTCTCACGACGTCAACGTCGCGAACAGCGCCGGCGCCGCCGATCTGCTCGAGGCGCAGACGATCCGCTGGGTCGGCCAGTTCGTCGGCTTCGACGACAACGCCGGCGGGCTGCTCGCGGCGGGCGGGACGATCGCGAACCTGACCGCGCTCACCGCGGCCCGCGAACGGGCGCTCCCGGGCGTCCGCCACGAGGGCGCCGGCGCGCGCAGGATGGCGCTGTACTGCTCCGCGGAGGCGCACTACTCCGTGCGCCGCGCCGCCGAGGTGCTCGGCATCGGCGGCCGTCAGGTCCGCGCGATCCCGATCGACTCCCGCCGGCGCATGGACGTCAACGCGTGCGCCGAGGCGATCACCAAGGACCGCCGCGCACGGCGTCATACCGGTCGCGGTCGTCGCGACCGCGGGCACGACGCTGACCGGCGCGGTCGACGACATCGACGGCCTCGCCGACGTCTGCGGCGACGATGTCTGGCTCCACGTCGACGGCGCCTATGGGCTGCCCGCCGCCTCGACAGCGCGGGCCGGACACCTGTTTCGCGGTCTCCCGCGCGCGTTCTCCGCGACCGTCGACGCCCACAAGTGGCTGTACGTGCCGAAGGCGTGCAGCGTCCTGCTGATGCACGACCTCGAGGCGCTCGAGCATGCGTTCTCGCACCACGAGGGATACATGCCGCACGGCGAGCAGCTCCACGCGGTCGACCGCTCGCTCGAGTACTCGCGTCCGCTGCGCGGGCTGAAGCTGTGGCTCGCGTTCACCGTGCACGGAGCCGACGCGATCCGCGCCGCGATCGAGCGGAACCTCGGCCAAGCGGCCCTGCTCGCGAACCTCCTCGAGGCCGACCCGCGATTCGAGCTGCTCGTCGAGCCGCAGCTGTCGGCCGTCTGCTTCCGCCACCTGCCGCCGGCCGGCGCCGACCCCGACGCCCACAACATGGCTCTCGCCCGCGCGATCGCCGCCGACGGCCGCATCCTGCTCGCGCCCGCCGAGGTCGACGGGACGACCGCACTGCGTGCGTGCTTCGTCAACCACCGAACCACCGAGGACGACATCCGCGCCGTTCCGACCGTGGTCGCCGAAACCGCGGCCGAGCTCGAGGCCGCGAAATGAGCGCCGCGGTCGACGTCGAAGGCGTCACGCGTCCCGGTCGATCACTACATCGACGGGCGGCGGGTCGGCAGCGAGACGACGTTCGAGGTGCGCAGCCCGATCGACTGGGACGACTGGAAGCTCGCCGAGGTGGCCAACGGCGGCCAGGCCGAGGTCGACGCGGCGGTCGCGGCGGCCCGCCGCGCGTTCCCGGACTGGGCCGCGCTCGGACCTGATGGGCGGCACGAAGCACCTGACCCGCCTGGCCGACGCGATCGACGCCGCCGTCCCCGACCTTGCCAAGGTCGAGTGCGCCGACAACGGCTCGCTGTACGAGGCCATGAGCCTGCGCGTGCTCCCGCGCGCGGCCAACAACATCCGCTTCTTCGCCGACTTCGCGCGCGCAGCGGCTGGCCGAGCCCGCCCGGACGCTCCACGGTGGCGAGCGCAATCGGGTCCGCCACGAGCCCGCCGGCGTGGCCGCGGTCTCGACGCCATGGAACGCGCCGTTCATGCTCGCGACCTGGCGGGTCGGGCCGGCGCTCGCGGCCGGCGACACGGTCGTGCTGAAGCCGCCCGAGTGGGCGCCGCTCACGTGCTCGCTGCTCGGTGACCTCGCCGAGGAGGCCGGCCTCCCACCGGGCGTGCTGAACATCGTGCACGGGACCGGCGCCGGCGCGGGCGCGCCGCTGACCGGCCACCCCGGTGTCGACCGCGTCGCGTTCACCGGGTCGCCCGCGACCGCCCACACCGTCTACCGCGACGCCGCCGCCAACCTCACGCCGGTCTCGTTCGAGCTCGGCGGCAAGTCGCCGTTCATCGTGTTCGAGGACGCCGACCTCGACGCGGCGGCCGCGACCGCGGCCTACCAGTACGACAACTCGGGCCAGGTCTGCCTGGCCGGCACGCGCCTGCTCGTCCAGCACTCGATCATCGACGACTTCCTCGAGCGGCTTCGAGGCGCGCGCCGGCGAGATCAAGGTCGGCGACCCGCGCGACCCGGACACCACGTACGGCCCGCTGATCCACCCGGTCGCGCTCGAGCGCGTCACCGGGTACGTCGAGCGCGCGTTCGAGGCCGGCGCGAACCTCGCGTTCGGAGGACGCCCGCTCGGCGGTCTGTACTACCCGCCGACGCTGTTCACCGACGTCCCGCCGGACGCCGAGATCCTGCACGCTGAGGTGTTCGGCCCGGTCCTCACGCTGCAGACGTTCGACGACGAGGCCGAGGCGATCGAGCTCGCGAACGCCACCGACTACGGCCTCGCGGCCACGATCTACACGGGCTCACCGGAGCGGTCCGACCGCGTCAGCGCGGCGGTCGTCGCCGGCACCGTTTGGGTCAACTGCTTCTACGTGCGCGATCTCGAGACGCCGTTCGGCGGCGCCGGCGATTCCGGCATCGGCCGCGAGGGCGGCCGCCACTCGTTCGACTTCTACTCCGACGTGAAGACCGTGTGTCGAGCGGACCGCGCTGTTCTCAGGCGCCGACTGACGCCGACCAGCCGGCGGCACAGCCGGCCGACCTCGGCCGGGTCGTCGGTGTACTGCGAGGGCTTGAAGCAGATCGTCGTGTAGCCGGCCTCGAGCTGCGCCGGGATCGCCTCGGCCGCCTCCCCCAGGTCCGCGACCCCACCCCCGGAAGGAAACCGCCCCCGGATCCCGCCGACGACCTCGAGCTCGGCAAACGACCGGCCCGCCGCCGCCATCGCGTCGGCCAGCGTGCGGAGCTCGTCGGCGCCGGGCTGCCCGAACGGATGGAAGCCGTGCCCGTACTCGACCAGCCGGCGCACGATCCAGGGACCCACGGACATCCCGCCGAACCACAGCCGCGGACCGTCCGCCCGGAACGGCTTGGGCTCCAAGTACACATCGGAGAACCGGTACCAACGGCCCTCGAACGACGCCGGCCCCGGACGCCACAGCGCGCGCCAGGCCGCGAGGTGCTCGTCGAGCAGCTCGCCGCGTCGCTCGAACGGAACGCCGAGCGCGGCGTACTCCTCGCGGTGCCAGCTGACCGTCGGCTGGACCACGAGCCGCCCCTCGCACAGCAGGTCGAGCGTCGCGAGCTGATGGGCGAGCAGCACCGGGTGGCGCAGCGGCGCGATGATCGCGGCGCCGATCAGCCGCAGCCGGGTCGTGACCGCGGCGATCGCGCTCATCAGCACGATCGAGTCGGGCCACGGGGTCGCCGGGTCCTGGTTGCCCGGGGCAGCATAGTCGCGCGGATTCGCAGGCCGACCGCGCAGCACCGGCCGAAGGCCCCAGCACGATGTGCTCGCTCAGCATCACTCCGTCGATCCCGGCGTCCTCCGCCTCGTTGCGCGATCCGCACGAGCGCCCGCAGGTCTCGCGGCGAGGTCATCGTCCAGTTCTCGCTGAGGACGAGAACGAACCGCGGCGATCCGTCCGGCCGCGCTCACGAGGTCGCGAGCGTGACCCGCACGGGCAGCCGCTTGAGCCCGTTGGTGAAGTTCGTCCGCTGGCGGACCGGGTCGCCGGCGAGCTCGACCCGCTCGACCCGCTGCGACGAACTCCTCGAGGTAGACGCGCAGCTCGAGGCGCGCGAGGTGCGCCCCGAGGCACTGGTGCGGACCACCCCGCCCGAACGTCAGATGGTCGGTCGGGTTGCGCGCGACGTCGAGCCGATGCGGGTCCGGATAGTGGTCGGGGTCGCGGTTGCCGGCGGCGAACCAGACGATGACCTTGTCGCCGGCGGCGATCTCGACGTCGCGGACGCGTGACGTCCTGCGTGGCGGTCCGGCGGAAGAACCACACCGGCGAGGAGAAGCGGAGCAGCTCCTCGGTGGCCGACGGGATCAGCGCGCGGTCGGCGCGCAGGCGCTCGTACTCCTCGGGATGCTCGGCGAGCGCGAGCGTGCCGAGGCTGATCGCCTGGCGCGTCGTCTCGTTCCCGGCCACGATCAGCAGCGCGAACGTGTTGTCGAGGTCCTGCTCGGACATCGGCTGGCCGTCGATCTCGCCGTTCGCGATCAGGCTGAGGACGTCGTCGCGGGGGCACGCGCGCCGGTCGGCGTAGAACTCGCGCCCGATCGCGCACAGCTCGTCGGCCCACGGGCGAGCCGAACGGCTTGTAGCGGTACTCCTCGCGCTCGCCGGCGAAGGCGTGGTCGCCGACGTACTCGGGGTCGGTGTCGACCAGGAGCCGGTCGCCGAGGTCGATCAGGTGCGGCAGGATCTCCTCGGGCAGACCGAGGATGTGGGCCAGCACGCGGATCGGGATCGGCGCCGCGAGCTCGTGCACGAGGTCGAACTCGGCCTGCGGCAGCGACGGTGTCGAGCCGGTAGCGGACGAGCTCGCGCAGCCACTCCTCGTACCGCGACACGGCGCCCGGCGTGAACTGCGTCGAGATCAGCCGCCGGTAGCGGCCGTGCTTGGGCGGGTCGAACTCGAGGAAGTTCCGCCGCGCGGCGAGCACGTCCTCGGGCAGGTCCTCGATCGTCGCCGCGCCGCCGACCTCGGAGGAGTACGTCTTGGTGTCGCGCAGAACCGCGAGCACGTCGTCGTACTTGGTGAGCGCCCAGAAGCCCGCGGCCGTCGGGCTCGGGATGGCGGTAGACCGGCGCCTCGCGCTGGAGGAGCTCGAACACCTCCCACGGCTCGTGGTCGGCGAACAGGTCGTAGTCGAGCAGATCGACCGACTGGAGGTCCGAGCCCATCCTGGTCGGCGAGCATACCACCGTTCTGCGTAATGTATCCACGATTCCTGTGAGCAGGGCGGGTAGCCCCGACGGGCGGACGGTCGTTTTGGGATGGGCGTTTCCGCCCGGGCAGCGCGACGGATCACCGTTGCCCGTCTTGACACCGCATCCAACACTTGCGAATGTATCCGAAACCTGGGGAGACACTGGGACATCCGGAGACTCCGTACGAGGACGCGGAGGGTAAGGAGAGGCAATGGCAACTCATCCCGTCAGCGGCGCCGGCGCGACGCGACGCTCGACCCAGCCGCACCTGGGTGAGAAGCGCCTGACGACGCTGCACGCGATCGGGCAGGCACTCGCGATCGGCCCGATCTTCTCGGTTGGGCTCGTCAGCGGCCTGGTCGCGAACGTGGCCGGCTACTCGACCCCGGCCGTCGATCGTGCTCGGGTCGATCGGCTCGATCGGGCTCGCGTACGTGATCGCGATCTACGCGCGGCGGTATGCCGGCGCCGGCGCGATCTTCGAGTACCTCTCGCAGGCCGTGCACAACTCGTTCGGGATCTTCTCGGGCTCGGTGTACCTGCTCGGCACGCTGTTCCTCGGCGCCGGCGGCATCTACATCGGCCTCGGCTTCCTGGTCCAGGGCTTCTTCCAGAGCCACCTCCACACCTCGATCCCGTGGTGGGTCGGCGGCGCGGCCGGCCTCGCGATCGCGTTCACGCTCAACCACTTCGGCGTCAGGCTCGCGATCCGCGGCGTCCTGCTGCTGGCCTCGATCTCGGCGATCCCGTTCCTGTTCCTGTCGGTCGTGATCATCGCCAAGGGCGGCGTCGGCGGCAACACGCTGGCGGTGTTCAACCCGAACGAGACCTCGTGGAACGCGGTGTTCAACGGGATCCTGTTCGCCGTGACGCTGTTCATCGGGTTCGAGGCGGCGGCCTCGATCGCCGAGGAGACCGAGAACCCGCGCAAGTCGATCCCGATCGCCGTCGTCGGCGCGGTCGCGCTGAGCGCGGCGCTGTACATCTTCGTCTGCTACGCGGCGACGATCGGGTTCGGCAAGGTCGCGCTCGAGAAGGGCGCGTGGTTCGCGTCGCCGAGCCCGATGGGCACGCTCGCCACCATCTACGTGGGCAACTGGCTGAGCTTCGTGATCGACCTCGTGATCATCCTCGACGCGCTGTCGCTGAGCATCGCGATCATGGTCACCGCCTCGCGGATCATCTTCGCGTTCGGCCGCGACGGGCTGCTGCCGAAGGCCGCCGCGATGACCTCGCGCTACGACACGCCGGTCGTCGGCAACGTCGCGATCGCGATCTGGAGCATCCTGCTGCTGATCTGGGCCGGCGTCACCACCTACGGCGACCACGGTCGATGCTCCCCAACCCGATCGAGGCGTTCAACATCACGACCGCGGCCGGGCAGCTACCTCGTCGAGCTGATCTACATCTTCCTCGCCATATTCGCGCTCAAGCTGCTGTGGCGAACACCGCGGACGAGGGCGGACTGTGGTGGAAGCTGATCGCGGTGATCCTCGGCCTGGTCACGCCGATTCTCGCGTTCAAGGGCGCGCTCGACCCGTTCCCGACGTTCCCGAACAACCGCGGCGTGTTCATCGCGATCGCGTGCATCGTGATCTCGGCGGTCTGGTACGCGATCCTCCACTTCACCCGGCCCGAGCAGGTCCGGAACGCGGCGCGACACGCCGTCGAGCACGAGGGCGTCCCCGCGCTCGACGAGCCGATCCCGGAGCCCGGCGCCGCGGGCTGAGCCGCCACTCCCCGACGGCGCTAGAGCAGCTTCGAGTACTCCTCGAACTCCCAGTCGGTCACCCACGCGCGGAAGCGCTCGAGCTCGGCCATCTTGATCGTCTCGAACGTCTCGACGAGCCGCGATCCGAGCGCGTCGATCATCACCTGATCCTCCTTCAGCGCCTCGAGCGCCTCGGCGAACGAGGTCGGCAGCGTGTCGCCGAGCGCCTCGTCGGGCAGGTCGTAGATCATCCCCTCGACCGGCTCGGGGAGCTCGAGCTCTCGCCTGATCCCGTCGAGGCCGGCCGCCAGCGCGGCGGCGTAGGCGAGATACGGATTCGCGGTGCCGTCGCCGAGCCGGAGCTCGAGCCGCGTCGAGGACCCGCGCTCCTTGGGAACCCGGACGAGCGTCATCCGGTGGTCGTGGCCCCAGCACACGCGGGTCGGGACGAGCGCCTCGGCGCTGATCCGCCGGTAGGCGTTCACGGTCGGGTTGAAGAACACCATCATCGCCCGCGCGTGCTCCATCACGCCGGCGATGAAGTGGCACATGACCGGGGTCAGGCCGTGTGCCCGTCCGCCGTGCCTCGCCCGCGTTCGAACCATCGCCGTCGACGAGCGACACGTGCAGATGGAACCCCGAGCCCTCGTCGTCGTTGAACGGCTTGCCCATGAACGTCGCGATCAGCCCGTCGCGAGCGGCCATCTCCTTGACCATCGCCCGGAAGCGGAACGCGCGGTCGGCGGAGTCGAGCGCCTCGGAATGGCGGAGGTTGATCTCGAACTGGCTGCGGCCGTACTCGTGGGCGGCGGCGATCGCGCCGAGCTCGAGGTCGACCGCGGCGTCGAGCATCCGCGCCGAGCGTGCCCTCGCGGGTCGGCGATGTCGCCGACCGTGTACACCGCGCTGTCCTGACCGGCGTACGGACGGTAGCCGCGCGGCGATCCCGGATCCGGCTCGCACAGGTAGAACTCGAGCTCGGGCCCGACCACGGGCGAGACGCCGAACTCCGAGAACTGGGCGAGCACGCGCTTGAGCACCCCGCGGCAGTCGAGCGGATGGGGCTCGTGGGTGACCGGATCCTCGAGGTCGACGAGGCACGCGACGACGTCCTCCTCCCACGGCAGCGGCACGAGCGTGTTCAGGTCCGGGCGCGCCGAGGAGGTCGGGGAAGCCGTGCTCGAAGCCCGGCGACCACGTTGTGGCGCAGGTCGACGGTCATGATCGCCTCGACGAAGCCCATCCCCTCCTCCGCCACGTGCGGGAACGCCGAGATCGGGATCAGCTTGCCGCGGCAGATGCCGTGGAGGTCGGCGTACTGCAGGCGCACGGCGCGGACGCCGACGTCGGCAAGCTCGGACAGGCTGCCCAGCAGCCTGACCCGCGCGGACGCGGCACGATCGCCGAGATCTTGGGCCATCTCTCTCTCCTCTAGTTGATACGCGTGCAGCCGGATCTTCGACTTGCGGCTGCCGCGGCTAGCCATTGAACGCGAGCGTACCGACGTCGACGATCGCGGCGCCACCGTCGACGGTCAGCACCGCGCCGTTCACGTACGAGGCCGCCGGCGACGCCAGCCAGGCGACTGCCTCGGCGATCTCCTCGGGACTCCCCGGGCGCCGGGCGGGCACGTGCGCGGACGCCACCGCGTACGCCTCCTCGCGGTCGACCCCTCGCACGCTCGCCAGATGGTCCATCGCCGCGTCTCCCATCGCGGTGCGCACCCAGCCCGGGCAGACGCAGTTCGCGCGCACGCCGAGCGGTCCGTAGTCGAGCGCGATGCACTTGGTGAGCATCACGAGGCCGGCCTTCGAGGTGCAGTAGGCCGCCGACGCCGGTCCGGCGCGCAGCCCCGCGAGCGAGGACACGGTCACGATCGCGCCGCGCGCCTCGATCAGGGGCGGGAGCGCCGCGCGGCAGACGAGGAACGGGCCGGTGAGATTGGTCGCGACCACCCCGCTCCACCCCTCGAGCGTCTGCTCGCCGACGGTCCCGGGAGAGGAAGCGCCAGGGCTGACCACGAGCGCGTCGAGCCGCCCGAACCGCTCGACGCAGGCATCGACGGCGCGCGCCGCGTCGTCCGCCAGACCAACATCGGCGCTGACCGCGAGCCCGCCAACCGCGGCCGCCACCTCTTCGATCGGCCCACGGCGCCGCCCGCTCACGCACACGTTCCACCCGCCGGACGCCATCCGCCGCGCCGCGGCGGCGCCGATCCCCGTCCCGCCGCCGATGACGAGGACCGCCGGGGCCATCAGTCGCGCAGGAACTGCTCGACCAGCGACTCGGGGAACGACTTGTCCGCGACGTTGTAGGCGAGCGCGGTCATCCGCCACGAGTCCGACAGATAGAACCGCTCGTAAAGCTCGCCCCGGCCGCCCAGCTCCGAGCCGAGGAAGTCCCACGCGAGCCGGAACAGGCGGATCCGGCGCTCGGCGCCGGCGCCCGCGGCCTGGAAGTACTGCTCGATCTCGTCATGGAGCGGCCCGTCGATGTCGGCCTTCGACGGCGTGGCCATGAAGCCGCCGCCACCGATCAGCTGCAGGAGCTCGTTGACCCGCGGGAGCCACTTCGGCATCTCGCCCCGCAGCGCGACGAACGGCCGCTCGTCGGGGGTCATCACGCCGCCCGGATCGGGGACCGCGCCGACCTCCGCCGCGACGATCGCCGAGCGTGCGAGCTCGCTCATCGCCCAGATCTGCCCGAGCTTCTCCTGGATGTGGTCGAACCGCGCCACGCCGGTCGTCGTCGCGATCAGGTGCCCCAACCCCAGCGCGAAGCACAGCTTGACGTAGGCCCGCGTGAACGCCTGGTGCATGATGTGGCCGCGCCAACCGGTATCGGTGATCACCTCGCTGTAACCGACGGTGTCGCCGTCCAGGAAGACTCGCTCGCGCGGGATCTCGACGTCGTCGAAGATCACGACCGCGTCCATCTCGTCGAACCGCGACGACAGCGGATAGTCATAGACGGTCCCGCTGCTTGGAATAGCTGTCTCGGCAGATGAACCGCAGACCCGGCGTCGCGATCGGGATCGCGAACGACAGCGCGTAACGGCCGTCCTGGGGCCGGATGTCCGAGCCCGGGTAGACGAGCAGCTCGTCGGCGAACGGCGCGAGCGTCGCCAGCATCCGCGCGCCCCGCACGACGATCGAATCCGCCGGTATCCGCCACCTTGTGGAGCGCGACCTGCCCCATCGCCTGCTCGGCCTCGGGCTTGGTACGGTCGACCTGCGGGTTCATCAGCGCGTGCGTCGTCGAGAGATCGTTGTCGCGCATGAACGCCTGGTAGGCGACCAGGTTCGCCGCCCCGGCCGAGTTGCCCCGCCGGGCCCAGACCTCCGAGCGGCCCGCGAAGCACGCGAACGTGACGTTCAGGTAGTCGGGCGTCCGCCCCATCACGCCGCCGGACAGCGCCGCGACGAGCTCGAACGCATGCCGGCGGCGAACCAGGTCCTCCGCGCTCGCGCGGAATCAGATGCGTGACGTTGACCGGCCGCCCCGGACCAAGCGACGGCGACGGCACCAGCATCTCCGACGCGTGCTCGTGCTGGAGGTCGAACACGCGCGCGAGCGACAGTGCGGCGTCGCGGAGCTCAGGGTGGTCGAGCGGGTGGCTGATCCGCTCGCCGCGGAGCCAGATCTCGCGCCCGCCCTGGCGCAGCCCTTCGAGGAACTGCTCCCCGGTGCGCGCCCCGGTCGATCTGGCCGACCGACGTCAGCGCCATCACTCGCCCCCCGCCGGCAATGGGTGCCCGAGCGCCTCGAGGCCCTGGCGCTCCCAATCGCACGGCCGTCGCGTCGAAGCGGAAGTACGACCGCGGCGGGAGGATGCCCCAGGTGTTCGAGGAGTGCGCGTCGTCCGGCCACGTGCGCGGCTCGTGGTCTGCGCTGAGCTGCTCCATGTCGCTGTAGAGCTCGACCATGCACTCCTCCTCGGGGATCCGCACGTACGCCGCGAGGTTCTGCCCGAGCGCGTGGCGGACCGGGCCCCACGCGAGCCACCGGCCGTGCTGGGCGAGGTGGTCGAGCGCGACCCGCAGCTCGCCCCAGTCGGTCAGCTCGAACGCGAGGTGGTGGAAGTGGTAGTGGCCCTTGCCGACCAGCGCCATCGTGTGATGGTCGGCGTTGATGTGCAGCCACGTCCCCTCGTCGCCGAGGCGGTCGGTCACCTTCATCCCCAGGACGTCGCAGTAGAAGTCGGTCATGCCGGCGAGGTCGCCGGTCAGCGAGTTGACGTGGCCGAGCTTGCGCGGATGGAACGCGGCGAGCGTCGTGGTCGAGCGCGCGATCGCCGGCCGCGGATCGTCGGGAGCGATGTACGGCACGAGCTCGACCCCATGGCCGTCCGGGTCGCGCAGGTGGATCGCCGCCCCGGACGCGGTCGTAGTCGACCCCGACGCCTTCGAGGTGCCCGGCGGCGTCGTCGAGCGTGACGCCGCGGGCGAGCTCGTATCCGGTGTGGTCGGCGCCCGGATCGGCCGACTCCACGAGCTCGAGCGAGTACGGCTCATAGCCGCAGGCGAGTCGCGCCCGCCCTGGCTCGAGCTCCCGCACGGTCAGCCCGAACTGGATCGACCAGCGCTGCGCGGCGTCGGCGAGATCGGCGGTCCGGAGGCAGACGTGATGGATTCGGCGCAGCGAGATCATCGGGGGCGGGTTTTGGATACAGTATCCGCGCCGTGGGACCTGGTCAAGAAGACGAGAGCGACCGCCGCCTCCGCGCACTGAAACGGCTGGCCGAGCTCGACGACGAGCCCGGCGGCGATGCGTTCCTCGCCCGCATGGGCGCGCTCGGCGACTGGATCGTCGACTGGGCGTTCGGCGACGTTCACACCCGCCCGGGACTGCCCGCGCGCGAGCGCGAGCTGATCATCGTCGCGGTGCTCGCCTCGCTCGGCTCGAGCGACCCGCAGGTGCGGGCCCACATCCGGGCGCTGCGCGCGATCGACGTGCCGTGGAGCGAGATCGAGGAGACGATCCTCCAGATCACCCCGTACGCTGGCATTCCGCGTGCCGTGAACGCGATGAAGGTGCTACGCGAGGAACAGGAGGCGCAGACGTGAAGGCGGTGCGATTCGTTGACCCGGACGGGCGAGACCCGGATCGGCGCGCTGGGCGAGGACGGGACGATCACTGATGCCGGCGCCGCCGGCCCGGAGGGCTTCGTCCCCACGACCCTGGCGTGGGAGGCGCTGCAACAGGCGGACGGCCCGACCTACAGCGCCGGCGACGTTCGCCTGCTGCACCCGGTCGTCCCCAGGAAGCTCATCGGGATCGGGCTCAACTACCGCTCGCACGCGGCCGAGTCGCGAACTCGACGTGCCGACCGTGCCGGTGATCTTCGCGAAGTTCTCCTCGTCCCTTGTCGGGCACCGCGCGGAGATCGTGATCCCGCGCGAGGAGACGCGCCCCGACTACGAGGGCGAGGTCGCGGTCGTGATCGGGCAGGGCATCTACCGGGCCGACGAGGCCGAGGCGCGCGCCTCGGTCGGCGGCATCGCCGCGATCAACGACGTGTCGGGCCGGCGCGCTCAGCTCGAGACGCCGCTTCGCCAGTTCACGCTCGGCAAGAGCTTCGACACGTTCTCGCCGCTGGGTCCGTGCATCGCCTCGGCGAACGGCGTCGACCTCGCCGACATCGATCTGCGCACGACGGTCTCGGGCGAGATCATGCAGGACGCCAACACCCGCGACCTGATCTTCTCGGTCGTCGAGCTGATCGAGTACATCTCGGCCGGCGTGACGCTCGAGCCCGGCGACGTGATCGCCACCGGCACGCCGAGCGGCGTTGGCGACTCGCGCTCGCCCAAGCGCTACCTCCACGAGGGCGACACCGTCGAGATCTTTGTCGAGGGCGTGGGAACGCTCTCGAATTCAGTCCGCAACGAGCGCTGAATCGATACGCGGGCACGGGTCTTTCCGCTGGCCCGAGTGGTAGGTTGCCCGGCCACATAACCAAGCCGAATCACCGGGCCACCCGTGGCCGGTGAGCGGGGGACCCACAGCGATCCGCGTGATCGCCGGGGCGAATCGCCGAGCAATTCGGCGTAGCGCAAGCATGCGCGAGCCCGTCAGCTAACCCCGCAGGCTCTTTGCCAAAGGAGGTTTGTGGATACCGCGCGCGACCGCGTTCGAGTTGACCCCTGGCAGGAATCGCTCGAGCGCTCGCTCGAGCGAAGAGGCAAGTCGACTCGCTCCGCGACCGGGCGCGACCGGACGCGAGCCCGCAGATCCGCCGCGGAGCGCCTGCGGAGGCGCATTCTGAGCCCGAAGGCCATCCCCGCGCTCGCGCTGGTGGCGGCCATTCTCGCGGGTGCGCTCAGCGGCGGCGGTCCGGAAGCCTCACCGCCGGCCGCCCGGGCAGACGCACGGCAGCGCCGCGGCCGCCGCGTCGCCGGTGACACCCAGCCCCGCGGCGGCCGGGTGGCGCAACTGCCCGCTGACGATCGCGCCCGGCGACTACGTCAATCCGCTCGCGGCCGCGATCGTGAAACCCGAGCGGATCGACCAGGGGGTCGACTACGCGGGCGTCGGCAGGCTCGCGGCGATCGGAGCCGGCCGGATCACCTACCTGGCCGAGGACAACACCGGATGGCCGGGAGCGTTCATCGAGTACCAGCTCCTCGACGGCGCCGACGCCGGCTGCTACGTCTTCTACGCCGAGGGAGTGACGCCGGCGGACGGCCTGCGCGTCGGCGACACGATCCGCGCCGGCCAGCCGATCGCGACGATCATCCCCATGTACCCGACCGGCATCGAGATCGGATGGGGCGCCGGCATCCACACGAAGACGTACGCGAAGGTCGCCGGGCAGTGGAGCCCCTTCGACGATCGACGACAACGTCGCGAGCGCCGCCGGCAAGAGCTTCTCGGCGCTGATCGCCGCCCTCGGCGGTCCGCCGGGCAAGGTCGAGGGCTAGTGGAAGAAGACGCCGTTCCGCTCGTGCCCGACCGCGGGTGATCCGGCGCCGCCCTGCTCGACCGTGGGGTTGTATTGACCCCCGGGATCGGAGGAGTAGACCACGTCGGCTGCCGTCATTGGACGCCGTGAAGCTGATCGTCGTTGGGCTTGTGACGTAGTGTCCCGTGAAGCCGTAGGCCTCGTCCCGGATCTTCTGCCGGTCACCGTTCCCCGGCCAGCGAACGTCGAAGCTCACATGCGAGGGGAGCGGCGCCGGGCCGCCTCCGAACAACGCGTTGCCACCGTCGTGGTAATCCGATACACGCACGCGGTTGGCGTGCAGCCGCGCTCGGCCGCGACCCGGGTCGACGTCGATCGCCGAGGGCGCGATCGGGATCGTCCAGAACAGGCCGGACGGCGCGATCCCCGGCTCGAAGTCGTGGGATTGATGAGTCGGATCGCCGACGGCGTCCGGGGCGAACAGATCAATTCATATGAAGCCGAACGATCCGACATGCCGGCGGCCGTCAAGCCCGACGTACACCCCCTGCATGAACCGCATATCGCAGTCGAAGCTGTACGTGCTGCCGTCGCTCCCATGTGCCGTGCCGCGGGTCTCGGATCCGCCGATGACGCCGTTGAAATCCGTGATCGTCGACATCTCAAACCCGATGCCGGGAAAGAGGAAGTGAAAGTCCGCTCCGCTCGGCACGAAGTCGAAGGTTGGCACCGACAGACCGCCCGGGATCGGGCGGGGCGCTGCGGTCGCGGACCCGAAAACCGAGCTCGGGTCGAGAAGTCCGAGGCCTGCCATCCCGCCGACAGCGACCGCGCCGCGGCGCAACAACTGTCGCCGCGAGACTTTCGTTGCGGCGTCTTCGCTGAGCGACGGTGCGTCGCCCGCGTCAAAGTGCGCCCGGTCCGATCCCATGACCCCGATGGGTTGTTCGGTGCAAACCTACCGCCCCTGAACGGAGGATGCAACCCCTACTCTCCGAGGATGCCGAGCGACCGCTTCATCGCGTCGGCGAGGTGCCGGCGCGTGAGCGACTCGGCCCGCCGCGCGTCGCCGGCCTCGATCGCCTCGAGGATCTGCTCGTGCTCGCGCACGTCGAGCAACATGCGCTCCTGGGTCTCGACCTGGCGCTCGTAGATCGTCGCGCCGATCCGCGCCACCCACAGCCGCTCGACGAGCTGGAGCAGGAAGTCGTTGTCGGACGCCGCCACGAGCGCGAGGTGAAACTCGCGGTTGGCCTCGAAGCTCCGCTCGACATTCCGCGTCGATCGCCGCTGCGCCGCCACCGCCGCGCGCATCCTCGCGAGCGGCTGAGCCGGCCGGCGCCCCGCCGCGAGGCGTGCCGCCCCGGGCTCGACCACGAGCCGCGCGTCGTAGGCGCCGCGCATCCCGCCCTGGTCGATGTCGGCCACGCGCGCGCCCCGGTTCGTCCGCATCTCGACGAGCCCCTCGGCGGCCAGCCGGCGCAGCGCCTCGCGAACCGGGGTGCGCGACACCCCGAGCTCCTCGGCGAGGTCCTCCTGGTGGACCCGCGCCCCGCGAGGAAGCGATCCGCTCGTGATCCGCTCGCGGATCGCCTCGTAAACCTGATCGACGACGCTCGCGATGCTCAGGCGCTCGGACGCCAGTGCGGGCTCATCCAAGCTCATCGAGTACCGCGCCGGTGGCGGCCACCAGCTCGTCGACCTCGTCGTCGGAGATGATCAGCGGCGGCGAGAACGCGAGCGAGTTGGCGTACGGCAGCGCGCGCCCGATCACGCCGCGCGCGAGCAGCGCTTCCGACACCGCCCCCGCCGTCAGCGGCGCGCTCGAGCCCGATCGCCTGCATCAGCCCCTCGCCCCGAACCTCCGCGACCGCGGGGCGACCGGCCAAGCCCTCGAGCCCATCGCGCAGCCGCCGCCCGGCCCGCGCCGCCTGCGACGGCAGGTCCTCGGCCCGCATCAGCTCGAGGTTCGCCACGCCGGCCGCGCAGCACGTCGGATGGCCGCCGTAGGTGCCGCCGTGGGCGAGCAGGTAGCCGCTGTCGGCCTCGAGCCAGCCGCGCATGCGCGGGCCGACGATCACCCCGCCGAGCGGCAGGTATCCGCTCGTCACCGCCTTGGCGAACGTGATCATGTCGGGCGTGACCCCGTAGTGGTGGGCGGCGAACCACGAGCCGAGCCGGCCGAACCCGGTGATCACCTCGTCGAAGATCAAGAGCGCGCCGCTCTCGTCGCACACCTCGCGGAGTCCCTGGAGGTAACCGTCGGGCGGCGGGAACACGCCGCCCGCGCCGATCACCGGCTCGGCGACGATCGCCGCGACCCGCTCGGGCCCGTGGTAGGCGACCGCATCCCGCATCGCCTCCACGCTGTCGCGGTCGACCTGGAAGAAGTCCGGCAGCAGCGTCCCGAACGGATCGCGGTTTGCGGGCAGCCCGCCGGCGGAGGTCCCGCCGAGCATCACGCCGTGGTAGGCGTAATGGCGGCTGAGAACGACCGTGCGGCCCCCGTCGCCGGCGGCCTTGTGGCCCGCGCGCGCGAGCTTCAGCGCCGAGTCGATCGCCTCCGAGCCGCCGCAGGTGAAGAACACGCGAGCATCGGGGATCGGCTCGAGCGAGAGCAGCAGCCTCGGCGAGCTTCTGCTCGGGCCCGTTGGTGAACCGGGCGAACGTGTGGTAGGCCTCGAGCTCGGCCATCTGGGCGGCGATCGCGTCGGCGATCTCGCGCCGGCCGTGGCCGGCCGCGCAGTACCACAGCGAGGCGGTGCCGTCGAGGTAGCTCCGGCCGTCGACGTCCCAGACGCGGCAGCCCTCGCCGCGCACGATCTCGAGGTAGTCCTCGGCGGGCTTGGCCGGGACCGCAAACGGATGCAGGACGCTCGGAACACTCATGACGTGACCCCCACGTTTCGTTCGGCTTCTTCTTCGGGCATCGTCAGCGCGACGTGCAGTGTCTGCGCGGTCACCGCGGGCTGCTCGCCCACCTCGCGCGAGCGCCTCGTCGGACTGAACGACGGTGTTCTCGAGCCGGCCGATGCCCTCGATCTCGACCGCGACCACGTCGCCGGGCTCGACCGGCCGCGAGTGCGCCGGCGTCCCCGTGAGCAGGACGTCGCCCGGCTCGAGCGTGATCAGCCGCGCCAGGTCCGCGATCTGGTAGGCGAACGAGAACATCAGGTCGGTGCCGGTGTGGCCGTGCTGGACCTCCTCACCGTTGACGAACGTGCGCAGCGTCAGGTCCTCGGGATCGACGTCGGCGGGGTCGACCATCACCGGGCCGAGCGGGCAGAACCCGTCCTGCCCCTTGACCCGGAGCATCGAGCCGCGATCGGCATGGCGGAAGTCGTGCACGCCCCAGTCGTTCGCGACCGTGTAGCCGCCCACGTAGTCGAGCGCCTCGTCGACGGTCACCCGGTGGCAGCGGCGCCCGATCACGACCGCGACCTCGCCCTCGTAGTTGAGGAAGCGGCAGCCGGGTGGGCGGTACACCGGCGCGAGATGGCCGGACAAGGACGACGGCGGCTTCATGAAGTAAGAAGGCTCGCTCGGCATGCGCGCCATCTTGTATTCCTCCGCGCGCGAGCGGTACGTCAGGTGGGTCGCGAGGATCTTGCTCGGCGTCACCGGCGCCAGCCACCGCTGCACGTCGCCGACCCCGAGCTCGACGCCCCCGGCGTGGACCGTGCCGCCGTCGAGCGTCCCGTCGAGCGCGCGGCCGTCGTGCTCGATCCGAACGTGGTTCATGCGGTAGGCCTCCTGTCGGTGTTGGGCGACGACCTCGACCCCGTCGACCGTGTAGCCGAACGAGAACCGGTAGCCCCGTAGCATCTCGCGCGGGGCGATCGCCTGGAGATCCTCGAGCGTGTCGTCGTAGATGCGCAGGTCCGCGCTCCCCTCCCAGATCTCGCTCGCGTCGCGGTCGTAGCCGCCGGCGCGGACCAGCTCGAACACGTCCGGGCGATCCCCGGACGCGGCCGGGAAGTGCCGGGTGTTGTGCATCGGTGGGTCGTTGACGGTCGGCCCGGTCTTCGAGACGTGCTCGAGCGTGACCACGAGCCGGGCGATCTGACGGTCGTTCGCGGCGCACGTGGCGCCGAACCGGGCGCCGGCCTCGAGCCGCGGCGTTGCCTTTCCGGCCGCGAACAACCGCGTCATGTGGATCGAGCCGAGCTTCTTCGGGAAGCCCTGGATCCAGCCGCGGTACATCGCGAAGTCCTTGTCGACCCAGATGTACACGCAACGGCTGACCGGCTCGCCGTTGAATCGGGCCCCGACGACGAGGAAGAACTCGCGGTACTGGGACTGGATCGGGTCCTCGAGCTCGCGCAGGTCGACCGAGCAAGACTGCCAATCGGCGAAGATCGCAGCGACGGCGCCGGGGTCCTCGGCCGGCTCGAGCTCGGCCGGCAACAGCGCCGCGACCGCCTCGGGGTCGGTTCGGTACTCGGCGATCAGGAAGTCGCCCGAGTAGTGCCACGGCGGCGGCGGCACGATCCCCGCGCGTCCGTCCGGCGACAGCGGCGCGGTGTACCCGCGCAGGTGTCACGCGACCACCCGGGAACGCTCGCGACGAGCGCCGACCAGCAGCCCGAACAATCCCGTCTGCTCGGGCTCGGACATCTTCTCGGGATGCCACTGGACGCCTACGCACGGCCAGTGCGACCGCGGCTCGACCGCCTCGATCACGCCGCCGGGGGCAGTCGCGGTCACCTCGAGCTCGCCCGCGTCGGCGATCTCGTGGTGATGGATCGTGTTGACCGCGATCCGGCGCTCACCTCCGAGCGCCCGCTGCACCCGCGAGCCGCGCACGAGCTCGACGTCGTGCCGAACCGCCAGGATCGCATCGGGGGCGAGGCCGCCGAGCTCGCGGTGGCCGTCGCCGGGGGACAGCCGCTGGGCGAGCCGTCCGCCGTGGGCGATCGCGAGCAGCTGCGCGCCGCGGCAGATCCCGAGCGTGGGCAGCCCACGCTCGCGCGCGGCCGCGATCAGCGCGAGCTCCCACTCGTCGGCGCCGGCGTCCGGATCGTCGACGTTCTCGGGCTCGGCGCCGTAGCTCGCGGGGTCGACGTCGCCGCCGCCCGTCAGCAGCAGACCGTCCGCGAGCGCGAGCGCCTCATCGGCCGCTCAATGACGCGGAGCCAGGCGGACGCGACACGACCAGCGGTAGCCCGCCGGCGTCGGCAACGCGCGCGGCGTACGCCGGGTCAAGGGTGTCGAGGATGGTCCGCTCGCCCAGGTAGGTCGGGAGAGGCCGGCGCCAGCACGTGACGAGGATGCGGGGACGATCGCGGTCCATGCGCGTGTGAATACATTATGTGATACCCGGTGACCCCGCCAAGGTCGTCCGGACCGCCTCGGCCTCGCGGAGCTTGTAGCGCTGGACCTTGCCGGTCGGCGTGCGCGGGAGGTCCGCGACGAACTCGACGACGTGCGGGTACTCGTATCGGCGAAGGTTCTCCTTGCACCATGCGCGCAGCTCCTCGGCCAGCGCGTCCGCGATCCTCGGGCGGCGAGGCGCAGATCACGAACGCCTTGATCCGGCTGAGGTCATCGACGTGAACGCCGATCACGGCCGCCTCGGACACGGCCGGGTGGCGCACGAGGCAGCCCTCGACGTCGGCCGGCGACACCCACAGCCCGCCGACCTTGATCATGTCGTCCGAGCGCCCCTGGTAGACGTAGTGGCCGTCGCCGTCGACGACGTACCGGTCGCCGGTGTGGAACCAGTCGCCGCGCATCGCGTACCGAGTCTTCTCGCGCTGGTGCCAGTAGTAGCCTGCGCAGCTGTCGCCGCGGACCATCAGGTCGCCGGGCTCGCCGGGTGCGACGTCGAGGCCGCGCTCGTCGACGATCCGGAGCTCATACCCCGGCACCGGGCGTCCGGACGTGCCGGGCGCCAGATCCTCGAGCGTGTTCGAGCAGTAGATGTGGAGCATCTCGGTCGAGCCGATCCCGTCGAGGATCGGCACTCCAGTGATCGCCTGCCAGCGCGCGAGCACCGCCGCCGGGAGCGCCTCGGCCGCCGACACGCACGTACGCACGCTGCCGAAGTCGACGTCGCCGGCCCCCGGCGCCTTGACCATCGCCGCGTACAGCGCGGGGACCGAGAAGAACAGCGTCGGCTGATACCGCGCCACGGCTTCGAAGATGCGCTCCGGCGTCGATCGGCCCTTGACCAGGCCGGCGCAAGCCCCGACCGACAGCGGGAACGAGAGGCTGTTGCCGAGGCCGTAAGCGTGGAACAGCTTGGTCGTCGAGTAGCAGACGTCCTGGTCGTCGATCTGCAGGACGCCTTGCGGCGTAGCTCTCGACGGTCACGCCGATGTCGCGGTGGGCATGCACGACGCCCTTCGGCCGACCCGGTCGAACCCGAGCTGTAGAGCCAGAACGCCATGTCCTCGCGGTGGGTGTCCGCAGGCGGCGGCAGCTCACCGGCGCCGGCGCGCTCGCGCGCAACGGCGTCGAAGCTCGCGTGCGGCCCTGGATCTCCGTCGACGACGAGCACGTGCAGGCCGAGCCGCGACTCGAGCTCGGCCTCGAGGCCGGGCAGCAGCGACGCCTCGACGACGAGCACCTTGGCGTAGCTGTCGTCGAGGTAGTAGAGCGTAGTTGTCGACCCGGTCCATCGGGTTGACCGGCACCGGCACGGCGCCGATCCGCATCGCGCCGAGGAACGTGGCCGGAAACGCCGGCGAGTCGTCGAGGATCATCAGCACCCGCTGCTCGCGCTCGACGCCGAGGTCGAGGAGATACGACGCGACCGCCGACGTCAGTGATGCGAGCTCGCCGTAGGTCACCGCGCCGTCCGCGGTCAGGAGCGCGGTCTTGCCGGCGCGCCCCGCCTCGAGGTTACGGTCCAGCAGCGTGCTCGCGTTCAGTCGCTCCGCTCCGCTCACGATCGCTTCGAGTCTAACGCGGCCGTGCCCGCTTTCTCGGGCGAACGTCGTGCTGCTGATCCCAGGCCAGGATCCGTCTGGCCATAGTCGACGCGCCTGCGAGGGCGTGCGCAGGACGTGGAACCCACCCGGATAGCGGACGAGCTCGGCTTGCTTGCCGAGCAGACGCAGGGCCGTGTACAGCTCCTCGCCCTGCCCGATCGGCACGCGGAGGTCGCCCTCCCAATGGACGACGAGCACCGGCGTCGTCGCCGCCGGCAGGTAAGTGAGCGGCGAGCGTTTCTCGTACTCGCTCCGCGCGCTCCCAGGGCGTGCCGCCCATGTTGAACACGGAGAAGTCGGGTATCTCGGTCGTGAGCGCCATGCTCGTCTGGTCGACCACGGCGGCCAACGCGGTGGCGGCCCGGAACCGGTCGGAGTGACCGACGATCCAGCTCGTCATGAAGCCGCCGTACGAGCCGCCGCTGACGAACATCCGCCCGCCGTCGGCGACCCCGCGCTCGATCAGGTCATCGCAGCAGGCGAGGATGTCCTCGAGATCGCCTCCTCCCCAGTCGCCGACGCAGGCGCTCGAGAACGCCTGCCCGTAGCTCGTGCTGCCGCGCGGGTTGGGGAGAACCACGGCGATAGCCGGCGGCGGCGATCGACTGATGCACGGCGAGCCACCGCCCAGACGGCCACGCCGCGTGCGGGCCGCCGTGGATGTCGACGTGCAGCGGCAGAGCCCGCGGTGCGCGGCCGGTCGGGAGGATCGTGAAGTACTCGACCTCGGTGCCGTCGGGACGCGTGATCGTCGACCTGCGTTACCGGCGCGAGCTCGACCTCGGCCAGCAAGTCCGCGTTCAGCCTGGTCAGCTGGACGGGCTCGGCGCCCGCGAGCGTGCTCACGAACAGCTCGCTCGGCCGGTCGGGCCACGAGGCCGTGAACGCGACCGCGCGCCGGCCGGCGCGAGCGGCGAAGCCGTCGATCTGGATGTCGCCGCCGACGATCTCGCGGCTGCCGCGGCTCGCCGAGCCGCGCCCGATGCAGGGTGACCGCGCCGCGGTCGGCGACGAGCATCAGGAGCTCGTCGTCGCCGATCCAGCACACCGGTGCCGGTAGGCCGGGGAACAGGACCGTCGGGCGATCGAGCTCCGGCGCGACTCGCTCGGCCGACGGCGCTGCCGTCCGCGGGCACGACGAACACGTGGGTGTCGGCGTCCCAGCGGTCGTTGTCGCTGCCCGGCGAACGCGACCGCCTTCCCGTCGGGCGAGAACACCGGGAACGCGACGTGGCCCTTGCCGTTCGTGAGCCGGCGCGGCCGGCCGCCGCCGACGTGGGCACCACCCACGCATCGCCTCGGAACTGGCGGTCGTCCCGGCGCGGGTGGCGGTCGGAGACGAACACGATCGTGGCGCCGTCCGGCGAGAACGACGGATCGTCGTGGTCGTACTCGCCACGCGTCAGCTGCCTGGCCGACCCGTCGTCCACCTCGACGACGAACAGGTGGCGCCGGCCGTCCTGCCAGCCGACCCCGTCGAGGCGCGCGGCCAGCCCGCGCGGGACCCGCGGCGCGTTGCGCTCCTCGGGCGCTGGCCTTCGCGCGATCCGGCACGCCGACCCGGCACACGACGACGATCCGCCTCGAGTCCGGCGACCACGCGAGCTGGCTGACCGGGCCGGGCAGCTCGCCGAGCCGCGCCGGCACGCCGCCGTCGAGCGGCGCGAGCCGCACGTGGGCGTGGTCGGGCTCGTCGGTCGGCGACCGAGATGTACGCAAGCCAGCGGCCGTCCGGCGACCAGCGCGGGCTCTTGTCCGCCGGTCCTTCGGTGAACCGCGCGCGCCGGCGAGGAGCCGTCGGCGGCGCACGACCCAGATCGACGAGCGCAGCCGGTCCCTCTCCTCGTCGACCTCTGCGACCGTGAACGCGACCCGCCGACCGTCCGGGGACAGGTCCGGATCGTTCGCGGTCCTCAGCCGGAAGGCGTCCTCCGGGCGTAACCGTCGCTTGGCCATGCTGGCTCTACCTCAGGCCCAGGTCGGTGAAAGGGCCCGGTCAATCTACACATTGCCGCCGCGTTGGCGGGCTTGGTAGGAGACGGGGCCGGAGGCGACAACGGCTCTCCGGCCCCGGCAGCACCTACCCCAGTTGTCCGAAATCAGCTACTAAGAGCGCCGACATAGCGCCGGACTGGATCAGCTCCACGGTCGTCGCGATGTCCACGTCGAGAAAGCGGTCCCCGTCGAGGAACGGAACGTGCTCGCGCACGAGTCGGAACGCCTCCTGTGTGCGCGGGCTGCACTTCTCCACGCCGCGCAACTCGAGCGCCTGGCAGCACGCGAGCAAATGGATCGCCGCGATGTTCTGCGTGAGCTCGACGATCGAACGCGCATCGCGCGCGGCGATCGTGCCCATCGAGACCTTGTCCTGGTTATGGCACTCGGTCGAGCGCGAGTGGATCGTGGCCGGGTTGCAGAGCTTCATCGCCTCGGCGGTCATGGCCGACGCGCAGATCTGCATTCCCTTGAAGCCGTGATGAAGCCCCGCCTCGGGATCGGTCGGCGCAAAGCGCGGGATCAGGTTCGGGGTGAGCCCGCGGTTGAACTTCTCGTCTACCACGAGCTCGAGCTGGCGGTCGATCAGGTCGCACAGGTTGGCAAGCGCGACCTTGAGCGAGTCCATCGCCTGACCGACGTGGCCGCCGTAGAAGTTGCCGCCGCTCTCGACCCGACCGCCGGCCGCGTTGAACAATGGGTTGTCGTCTGACGAGTTGATCTCGACCGTCAGCCACCGCTCGACCCAATCGAGCACGTCGCGCAGGACGCCGGTCACGTGCGGCGCGCAACGGATCGAGTACTTGTCCTGGACCTGACGGTCTAGCTCGACGAACTCCGCACCGTCGAGGCCGCCCTCGAACAGCTGATCGCTGTCGGCGGCCAGGCGCGAGTCGGCGAGCAAGTCGCGGATGTGACGGGCGCTCGTGACCATGCCCGGATGGGGCTTGGCCTCGTCGAACAGGAAGGCGTTGAAGTGACCGCGGTTGCCGAGCAGCGCCTCGGACGCCATCGCGGTGAGCAGATCGGCGAGGTCCGCGAGCTCCTGCGCCGCCCCGACCGCCATGCACGCGAACGCGCTCATGAACGAGGTGCCGTTGGTCAGCGCCAGTCCCTCCTTGGCCTCGAGTGGCAGCGGCTCGAGCCCGAGCTCGGCGAGCACGCCGGCGGCATCCCGCTCGACGCCGTCGAACGCAACGCGGCCGTCGCCGGCCAGCATCCGGCCGACGTAAGACAGCGGCGCAAGGTCGCCGCTCGCCCCGACCGAGCCGCGCTCGGGGATGAACGGGACCACGTCGTGGTTGAGGAGGTCGCAGAACGCGCTCGACGAGCTCGACGCGCACGCCCGAGTTGCCCTTCGACAGGCAGTTCGCGCGCAGCAGCATCGTGACCCGGGCGACCTCGGGCGGCGCGATCGGGCCGGTGCCGACGCCCATGAAGCGCATGATGTTCTGCTGGAGTCTCGCGGCCTTGCCGGGCGAGATCTGGCGGTGGGCGCTGTCCCCGAAGCCGGTCGTGACGCCATAGATCGGGATCTCTCTGGCGATCAGCTCATCCTTGAACGTCTGGCTCGCCTTGACGGCCTGGGCCGCCGTGCTCGGACAACCGCACCGTGCGTCCGCGGCGGGAGACCTCGAGCGCATCGCGGATCCGTGAGCGAGGCGCCGTCGAGCTCGAGCACCGTCCGCGTCGGAACCTCGCGCGCCGGACTGGTGATGGCCATTGCCAAACTTCACACCACTGGTAGGCTCGACGCAACCAGCACGCACTCCATCGGCATTCAGATGCAGCTCAGTCGCCCTCTGGACACCATTGACCGCAAGATTGTTGCGTTGTTGCAGGAAAGCTCCAAGCGTACGTTCGCGGAGATAGGCAGCGACGTCGGGCTGTCGGCAACCGCGGTCAAGCGCCGCGTCGACCGTCTCGAAGGCGACGGGGTGATCGTCGGGTTACGGCGCCCGGATCAACTGGCGCGCGCTCGGCGAGGCGATCGAGTCGCTGATCGAGATCTACTGCGCGGACCGCACCTCGCCGGCGGACGTCGGACGCTCGCTCGCGACGGTGCGACGAGATCGTGTCGGCGTTCACGGTCTCGGGCGAGGCCGACGCGGTGATCCGGGTGCGCGTCGACAGCATCGAGCACCTCGAGCGCCTCGTCGAGCGCCTCCGGCGCGACCCGAACATCGTCAGAACGCGCACGCTGATCGTGCTCTCGACATTGCTCGACCGCCCGTGACCGCGACGTTCGCATCACCGGACATCGCAATCGAGCGTCGCGACGACGGCACGATCATCCTTCGCTCGCGCGACGCCGCCCCGGATCCGGAGCCGTCGATCACCGCGGTGCTGCGCAAGCGAGCCGCCGAGCATCCGGACCGGCCACTCGCCGCCCAGCGGGGCGCCGGCGATCGCTGGGTCACGCTGTCGTACGGCGAAGCCAAGCGGCGGTCCGACGCGCTCGCGCGGGTGTTCGTCGAGCTCGGGCTCGGGCCCGAGAAGCCCGTGATGATCCTGTCGGGCAACTCGCTCGAGCACCTGCTGGTCAGCCTCGCCGCCTACGCCGCCCGCGCGCCCGCGATGCCGATCAGCGTCGCGTACTCGCTGATGAGCGCCGACCACGCGCGGATCAAGGCGATCGCGGCGGCTGACCGAGCCCGGGCTGGTGTTCGCCGACGACGCCGGGCCTTTCGGGCCGGCGCTCGACGCGCTCGCGGCGCAGATCCCGAACGCGCTCGTGGCGCGGGGCGAGCGGGAGGGCGCGCTGCGCCTGGACGAGGCCCTCGCCCGCGACGGCAGCCCGCTCGATGGCGACCCCGGTCCGGACGCGATCGCCAAACTCCTATTCACATCAGGATCGACCGGCACCCCGAAGGGAGTCATCAACACCCACCGGATGCTGTGCTCGGACCAGGCGATGATCGCAAGCCGCCTGGCCGTTCCTAGCCGAAGAGCCTCCGATCCTCGTCGACTGGCTGCCGTGGAGCCACACGTTCGGCGGCAACCACAACCTGAACCTCGCGCTGTTCAACGGCGGCACGATCCACATCGACGACGGCAGGCCGGCGCCGGCCGCTGTTCCCGCGGACGCTCGCGGCGCTGAACGACGTCCCGCCCACGCTGTACTTCAACGTTCCGGCCGGGTACGCCCTGCTCGCGCCCGCGCTCGAGAACGACGCCGCACTGGCCGAGCGCTTCTTCAGCCGCCTGAGGTTCATGTTCTACGCGGCGGCCGCGCTGCCCGAGGCGCTCGCCGCTCGCCTGCGCGAGCTGGCGTCCAGACACGCCGACCACGAGGTACCGCTGACCTCGAGCTGGGGCACGACCGAGACCTCGCCGGCGGCGACCACCGCCCACTTCCGCGACCCGGCCCCCGGCTGTATCGGCGTTCCGTATCCGGGCGTGACGATCAAGCTCGCCCCGGTCCAGGACAAACTCGAGATCCGCGTGAAGGGCCCGAACGTAACCCCGGGGTACTTCCGCGACCCTGAGCTGACCGCCGCCAGGTTCGACGAGGAGGGCTTCTATCGTTCCGGCGACGCGGTCAAGCTGATCGACGAGCACGATCCGAACCAGGGCATGGTGTTCGACGGGCGGATCGCCGAGAACTTCAAGCTGGCGACCGGGACCTGGGTGGCGGCCGGAACGCTACGGACGAGGCTGCTCAGCGCCGCCGGCGTCCTCAGCGACGCCGTGATCTGCGGCCACGACGCCGACTACGTCGCGGCGCTGGCCTGGGTCAACCAGGCCGAGGCCCGAAAGCTCGTCGGCGGCGATCAGGACGTGGCGCTCGACGACCCCCGCCTGCGCGATCACCTGGCGCGCGCGCTCGCGAAGCTCAACGACGGCGCGGGCTCCGCGTCGCGCGATCGAGCGGCTGCTTCTGCTCGCCGAGCCGCCGAGCCTCGACGCCGGCGAGATCACCGACAAGGGCTATCTGAACCAGCGCGCCTGCCTCGAGCGCCGCGCCGCCGACGTTGACCGGCTGTACGCGGGCGCTCCGGACGCAAGCATCATCACGCCGGCGGGGCAGCCCCAGGCGGCGCCGGCCTGACCGCGATCGTCACGTCGACGATCGCGCACAGCTTCCCGGCCTCGTCGCGGAAGTCGTGACCCCACGTCCACTCGCGCTCGTCGTGTCCGCGCAGCGGCGCGGTGACGTCGACGGTGCCGCCGGTGATCGGGCGCAGGAAGCTCGCGTAGTTGCTGAGACCCGAACCCGACGTAGCCGTCGGCGCCACACGTTGTTGACCGTGGCGACCGACGCGACCGTCTCGGCGACCGCCGAGTAGATCCCGCCGTGCATCAGGCCGAGCGGCTGCTTGAGGTTCTCGCGGACCTGGAAGCGCACGTGGGCGGACGTCAGCGTGAGGTCGACCCACTCGAGCCCGAGGAAGCCCTCGAACGTGTGCTCGAGCGGGATCAGCGGCGACGGGAGCGTCGCCCGGTCCCACGGGCGCCGGCTGGTTCATCCGGCTCCGAGCACGACCGACTTCGTCTCGGTGTAGAAGTCGAACGCCTCCTCGCCGTGCTCCTTGCCGTAGCCGCTCGACTTCCAGCCGCCGAACGGGAGCTCGTCGTAGACCTTCGTGCGCGAGTTGATCCACGTGTAGCCGGCCTCGATCCGCTCGGCCGCTTCGCGGGCGCGCTGCAGGTCTCTGCGTCCACACCGATGACCCGAGTCCGAACTGCGGACGCATTCGCTCGTTCGATCGCCTCGTCGAGGTCTTTGACCCGCCAGATCGGGAGCGCGGGCCCGAACACCTCCTCGGTGGCCATCGGCGAGTCGTGCGGCGGGTCGACGACGATCGTCGGCTCGTAGAAGAACCCGTCGGCGAGATCGGGGTCGTCGGGCGGTCCCCCGCCGGCGCAGCAGCTCGCCGCCGGCCTCGCAGCGTGCTTCGACACCTGGCCGGCCATCTCGTCGCGGCCGCCGGCGGTGTGCATCGGGCCCATCTGCGTGCCCTTGTTCTCGCCGCGGCCGACCTTGAGCCGCTTGGCCTTCTCGACGATCGACTCGATCACCTCGTCGGCGACCGACTCGAACACGTACACGCGCTTGATCGCCAGGCACGCCTGGCCGCAGTTGTAGAAGCGGCCCATGCTGGCCGCGCTCGCCGCGCCGGCGAGATCGGCGTCGTCGCAGATGATCATCGGGTCAGAGCCGCCGAGCTCGAGCGTGACTCGCTTGGTGCCGCGGGCGGCCAGCGCCATGATCCGCTCGCCCACCGGCGTCGAGCCGGTGAACGCGATCTTGCGTGTCAGCGGATGCGTCACCAGCGCCTCGCCGGCCTCGGAGCCCTTGCCCGTGATCACGTTGAAGACGCCCTCAGGGAGCCCGCCCTCGGCCAGCAGCTCGGCGAATCGCAGCGTCGTCAGCGGCGTCGTCGCGGCCGGCTTGGCGACGACGGTATTGCCGGCGACGAGCGCCGGCGCGAGCTTGTTGCACAGCAGCGTGGTCGGGAAGTTCCACGGCACGATCGCGCCGACGACGCCGAGCGGGCGGCGCAGCACGAACCCGTCGACGCCCGGATCGAGGTTCGGCGTGTGCGCGCCGCGGAGGGACTTCGACAGGCCCGACGTAGTGCATCAGCGTGTCGATCGCCTTGCTGATCTCGATCTTCGAGTCGCGAAGTGTCTTGCCCTGCTCGCGGGTGAGCAGCGGGATCAGCTCGTCGAGGTGCTCCTCGACGTGGTGCGCGGCGCGCCCGAGGATCTCACCGCGCTTGGACACGGCCAGCGTCGACCACTCGGGGAACGCTCTGCTCGCGGCCTGCACGGCGGCGTCGACATCGGCTTCGGTCGCGGCGGCGACCTCGGTGAACGCCTTTCCGTCCGCGGGATTGACGACGGGAAGCGGGTTCGCCGGCGTTCCGGTGCTCGGCGCCGGCGATGAACGAGCCGGCGTGCGTGGTGAGGGTCTCGTCGTCACGCGCCCACGAACTCCGCCTTGCGCTTCTCGACGAACGCGTCAGGCCCTCGCCGGCGTCCTTGGAGCGGAACAGCATCTCCATCAGCTGCTGCTCGAGCGCGAGCCCGTCGGCCAGCGGCATCTCAGCGCCCTCGTGCACGCAGCGCTTGATCGCGGCGATCGCCAGCGCCGGCCCGGCCGCGAGCTTGGCGGCGTACTCGAGCACCTTCTCCTGGGCCTCGTCGGCGTTGTACACGTCCGCGACCAGCCCGATCTCGCGCGCCTCCTCGACGCTGTACGTGCGGCCCGTCAACAGCAGCTCGAGCGCACGGCTCGGGCCGATCAGGCGCGTGAGCCGTTGGGTGCCGCCGTTGCCGGGGAGCAGCCCCAGCGTGACCTCGGGCAGGCCCAGCTTGTACAGGCCGGCCGCCGCGAGCCGGATGTCGCACGCGAGCGTGACCTCGAGCCCGCCGCCGAGCGCGTGGCCGGCGATGTAGGCGATGAACACCTGCGGCGCGGCCGCCATCCGCCGGAACGCGGCCTGGCTGACGCGGATCATCTCCATGTTCGCCTCGACGTCCCCCTCGAGGAACCGCTTGATGTCGGCGCCGGCCGAGAAGAACTTCGGGCTGGCGCTCTGCACGACGACCACGCGGGTAGCGCCGACCGCGGCCTCGTCCACCGCCTCGGAGAACTCGCTCATGAACGCCAGGTCGTACGAGTTGGCGGGCGGGTGGTCGAGCGTGATGAAGCCGAGCGGGCCCTCGTCGGTGAACTTGACAGCCATTTATGCGAGACCTCCGACCACGACCGACTTGATCTCCACGTAGGAATCGAGCGCCTCGATCCCGTGCTCCTTGCCGTAGCCCGACGCCTTGACCCCGCCGAACGGAAGCTCGTCGTAGCCGTAGTGGATCTGGTTGACCCAGGTCATGCCCGATTCGATCTCCTGTCCGGCTCGATGGATCAGGCGGGCGTCGTGCGTCCAGATCGAGGACCCGAGCCCGTACGGGGTGTCGTTCGCCCGCGCGATCGCATCGTCGAAGTCGGTGAAGCGGAACACCGGCAGGACCGGGCCGAACACCTCTTCTCGCGTGAGGCGTGAGGTGTCGGAGGGCTCCGCGATCACGACCGGCTCGAGGAACCAGCCCTTGTCGTTGCCGCCCGTTCCCCCGCCGATCAGCAGCTCGCCGCCGCTGGCGACGCCGTCCTCGATCTGCTCGAGCAGCTCGTCGCGCCCGGCCTTCGTGTGGATCGGGCCCATCCTGAGCTTCGGCTTCTCGGCTTTTATGGTCCCGTCGCCCGGTTCATAGCGGCCGACCCTTTCGACCAGCTGGGACACGAAGCCGTCGTACACCGAGTCGTGGACGAACACGCGCTTGCAGCCGAGGCACGCCTGCCCCGCGTTCCAGTAGCGGCCGATGATCACGGCCTTGACCGCCGCGTCGACGTCGGCGTCCGCGCACACGATCACGGGGTCACTGCCGCCGAGCTCGAGCGTGAGTCGCTTCAGGTCGGGCGCGGCGAGGGTGGCGACGTGGCGGCCGACGTCGGTCGAGCCGGTGAACGCGACTCGTCTGACGTCGGGGTGCGCAGACGAGCGCGTCTCCGATGTCTTTACCTCGGCCCGTGACGACGTTGAGGACGCCGTCGGGGACGCCGGCCTCGGAGAACAGGCGGGCGACCTGCAGGGTCGCGAGCGGCGTCGTCGCGGCCGGCTTGGCGACGACCGTGTTGCCGCTCGCGAGCGCGGGAGCGGCCTTCGTCCCGAGCAGCGTCAGCGGGAAGTTGTACGGCGTGATCGCCGCGCACACGCCCATCGGGCGGCGGATCACCATGCCGTACGCGGAGCCGAGCGTTGATGGCAGGTCCTGGTAGGCCCCGCGGACCTTCGTGGCGGCCTCCGCGTAGTAGTGGACGCCGTGTGCGAGGTGGCTCACCTCTCCCATCGCCTCGGCCAGCGGCTTGCCCTGCTCTGACGTCAGCGTCGCCGCGAGCTCCTTAGCGTTGGTTTGTATGAGGTCGGCGGCCTTGGTGAGGATCGCGGCGCGCTTCTCGACGTCGGTCTTCGACCACTCGACGAACGCGCGCTTCGCGGTCGCCACCGCGAGCTCGACGTCCGCGGGCTTTCCGGCGGGGACGCTGTCCACCGTCTCCTCCGTGGCCGGGTTGACCACCTCGAGCTCCTCGTGAGCGGCGGCCTGCCGCCACTCACCTCCGATCAGCATCTCGGGCACGCTGGCCTCCTGTGTCAGTTTCGGGGGACGCGCTCGTCTTCGACGACGCGACTCGTTCTCAGATAATGCTCCCGCAGCCCCTGGTAGTGCCGCGCGGCCTTTTCGGTCCAGGCGAGCGCCGAACCGGACAGCTCCTTCTTCACGCGCGCGAGGGCACGCCCGCGGCGAGGACGCCGGCGGGAATCTCGGAGCGCTCGGACACGACCGTGCCGGCGGCGACCATCGAGCCGGCGCCGACGTGCGCGTGCTGCAGGACGATCGAGCCCATCCCGATCAGCGCGCGGTCGCCGATCGTGCAGCCCTCGAGCATCGCGCCGTGGCCGACGACCACGTCGGCGCCGATCACCGTCGGCAGGTCGTCGGCGCAATGGATGACCGCGTTGTCCTGGATCGAGCAGCCGGCGCCGATCTCGATGTGCGAGTTCCGGCGTCGCCGCGCAGCACGGTCCCGAACCAGATGTTGCACCGGTCGCCGACGCGGACGTCGCCGATCAGGACCGCGGTCGGCGCCAGGAACACGTCCGCGCCGATCGTCGGCGCGACGCCGTCGAGCTCAACGATCGTGGCCACTTGACCTCACCGTCGAGAGACTATACGATTGCGGGCGTTAGTCAAGTGTCACACATCGCCCCCGAAGAACTCGCCCCCTGGACCGAGGATCAAGTGCAACAGCACTTGGCGGCCGGCAAGCTCGTCGAGGGCATACAGCACATGTCGCCGAAGTACCTCGAGGGGATGCGGCGGATCCTCACGGTGTCGGCCGACACCGAGTTCGTGAGCGCCCCGTCGTACCTGCGGGCGGCGCAGCACGCGCCGGCGCTCAACAACTTCGGGTCGGCGATGTCGATCATCCAGGACGAGCTCGCGCACGCGCACATCGGCTACCGGCTGCTCGGCGATCTCGGCGTCGACATGGACGAGCTGATCTACGAGCGCCCGGCGCGTTCTTTCAAGTACCCGTATGCGTTCGATGTGCCCGCTGAACTCGTGGGTCGAGCTCGTGTGCGCGAACGCGCTTGTACGACCAGGCGGGGTTCGTGCTGCTTGTCGGACGTGTACCAATCGAGCACGTTCGGGCCGTGGAAGCGGGCGCTGGCCAAGGTCGACAAGGAGGAGACGTTCCACCTGCGCCACGGCCGGACCTGGATTCGCAAGCTGGTGCGGAGCCTTCCGGGAAGGAGGCGGTTCAGGCCGCGGTCGACTGGATGTTCATCCTGACTCTGGAGTGGTTCGGGCTTCCCGGATGAGTTGAAGCAGCATTCGGAGCAGCTCGACTACGGCTTCAAGGGCAAGTCGAACGACCAGCTCCGGCAGTGGTGGATGTCCGAGGTCGTGCCGTTCATGGAGGAGATCGGGATGTCGCGTGCCGGCGCACTTCGATGCCGACGCGCGATGCGTACGTGATCGACTGCCCGTTCCCGGCGGCGTTCGACGAGGAGACGGCGTGCGTGGCTGCTCGACGAGGGCGCGATCTCGTGGGATGACGTGATCGTTCGCTGGCGCGCGCGGGGCCCGATGAACGACGACTACGTTCGAACGCTGCAGCGCGGGTACCGGACGACATCGCTGCGGAGAGCGGATGAGCGCGGTCGAGGCGCGTCTGTGGGAGGCGCTTCGCGGGGTCGAGGATCCCGAGATCCCGGTGTCGGTGCTCGGCCTGGGTCTGATCGTGTCGGTGTCGTATCGCGCTGCAGAGCGGCGCGCGGATCTTCAGATCACCTACACGACGATGGGGTGCCCGGCGATGGATTTCATCGAGGACGACATCCGCTCGGCTCTGCTCGCGTGATCCTGATGTGGACGTCGTCGAGATCGAGGTCGTGTGGGACCCGGTCTGGACCAAGGCCCGGATCCGTTCCGAGGCACGCGTCGAAGATGCGGTCGCTGGGGATCGCGGTATGAGCCGGGCCGATGAGACCGTCTGGGAGGTGTTCGCGCGCAAGGAGTACTCGGAGCCGCTCCACCACGTGGGCACGGTGACCGAGGACGACGAGGATCTGGCCGTGGTCTCGGCGCGCGCGATCTACGACGAACAGCCGTGGATCGAGATGATCATCGTGCCGCGGGTTTCGATTCGGGAGGCGATCAGGGCGTGAGCACGGACTCAGTGCGCGTCGACGCGGCCACGGCGACGATGATCTCGTTGATCGGGTCGCTCGCCGACAACAAGGGAGCGCTCGGGCGCCGCTACGGCGAGTGGGCGGTGAGCGCACCGACGATCGAGTCGGCCGTCGCCGCCGCGGCGATGGCGCAGGACGAGCTCGGACACGCCCGTTCGACCTATCCGGTGCTGGCCAAGCTCGGAGTCGAGCGCTCGGAGGAGCCCGGTTTGGACGCCGGTCATCCGATGTACGTGATCTGCGCACGAGCTACCCGACTGGGCATCGTTCATCGCGGCCAACCTGGTCGTCGACGGCGTGCTGACCACGTTCGTCGCGACCGCCCGCGACAGCTCGATCGAGCCGCTCGCGCAGCGCGCCCGCAAGATCCTCCAGGAGGAGGGTGCGCACAAGGTGCACGCCGAAGCCTGGGCGCGCCGGATCGCCCGCGCTCGCGGTGAGGATTTGGCGCTGCTGCGGCTACGGATCGACGAGATGTGGTTACAGGCGGCGCGCTGGCCTGGTCCGGACTCGGACGCCGGCTACCGCGAGGCGATCGCGGCGGGGATGGTCGATTCTGGTCCGGCCGCGATCCGGCAGCGGGTGCGCGACTGGCTCAGCCCGCTCGTCGCCGGCGTCTCACTCGACGAGCCCACGGACTGGTCGGATTGGGACGAGCAGCACCGCCGATGACCTGCCCGTTCTGCGAGTCGGGCGACGTCGAGGTCGTGGCGCCCTGGGGCGGGCAGATCATCACGAGCCAGATGCGCTGCCGCGCCTGCAACACGTACTTCGAGGCGATCCGGGACGACTTTTCGGGAGATGAGGCATGGACGACCAACTCCGCAGACGATCGGTAGGCGCCCCGGCCGCACGGTCGCTGCTGCTGACGATCCTCGGTGAGTACGTGCTGCCTCGCGGCGAGGCCGTGTGGCAGGAGACGCTCGTCGGCGCGCTCGTCTCGGTCGGATACACGCAGCAGGCGGCGCGACAGGCGCTCGCGCGGAGCGTGCGCGACGGCTGGCTCGAAACTTCGCGTCACGGTCGTCGTGCCCGGGTGTCGCTGAGCGCTCGGACGGCGGATCTGCTCCGGACGGGCGCTCGGAGGATCTACTCGTTCGGCGCGCCGTGGCAGTGGGACGGCCGGTGGCTCGTGCTGGTCCTGCGCGTCCCCGAGGAGCGCCGCGAGGTCCGCCACCATTTGCGGACGCGCCTGGCATGGGCGGGGCTCGGCTCGATGGGCGGCGGCGTGTGGCTGACCCCGCACGTGGAGCGCGAGGCCGAGCTTCGCGACGCGATCCGGGAGGCGCCGGCCGCCGAGGCCACCTCGTTCGTGGCGGCGATGGGCTTGCTCGGCAGCCCCGAGGAGGTCGCGGGCGCCGCCTGGGATCTCGACGAGGTCCGCGACCACTACGAGGTGTTCATCGAGGATTTCGCCGCGGTCCGGCCGACCTCTCCCGAGGCGTCGTTCCGGATGCAGACGCTGCTCGTGCACGCCTGGCGGAAGTTCCCGTTCCTCGACCCTGACCTGCCGGGCGAGCTGCTGCCGGCCGGCTGGCCGCGCCGGCGCGCCTACGAGCTGTTCGCCGGCCGGCACGCCCGGTGGCAGCCCGCGGCGCGCTCTTACTTCGCGGAGCTCGAGGCGGGACGCACGCCCCGGGCCGCCGATGCCGCCTGAGCTGAGTCACCCCGGAGTTACCCAGCGGCCGCACTGCACATCCAGCGCCCGGCGGGGCGAACCCCCCAGCGCCCGGCGGACCGCGCCCCCAAGAGCCCGGCGCGCCGCACCCCCAGCGCCCGCGCCGCATGTCCAGCGCCCGGCGCGCCACACCCAGCGCCCGCGCCGCGCTTGGGAAGAAACTATGTCTATACCAGAGTTTCTTCCCAAGCGGTTGTGAATATTCGGAAATGCAGCGGGCGTAACGCCCGGTGCCGTCTGCGTCTGGATGGACGGTAGGCTCGGAGCGTCGTGCCGTCCACGACCCTCACCATTGCCGGCGCAGCGCTCGAGCTGCTCGACCTCCCCGGCGACCCCGATCAGCCGGCGCTCGTGCTCCTGCACGAAGGGCTCGGGTCGGTCGGGCTGTGGCGGGACTTTCCGGAACGGCTCGCGGAGGCGACCGGCCGGCGGACCGTGGCGTTCTCTCGGTACGGCCACGGGCAGTCGGACCCGCCGCCCAAGCCGCGGACGCCAGCATTCATGCACGAAGAGGCGCTCGAGGTGTTGCCCGGGCTCCTCACCGCGCTCGAGCTCGGCCCAGCGCTCGAGGACGTCGTACTCGTCGGGCACAGCGACGGCGCCTCGATCGCGCTGATCTACGCCGCCCACCATCCGGTCGGGGCGGTCGTGGCGATCGCCCCGCACGTGTTCGTCGAGGAGATCTGTCTCGCGGAAATCAGAGACGCCCGCGGCGCGTACCTTCAAGGCGACCTGCGAGAGCGGACTGGCCCGCCATCACCGCGACCCCGACGCCGCGTTCTTCGGCTGGAACGACGTCTGGCTCGATCCTGCGTTCCCGAACTGGAGCATCACGGACGAGCTCGAGCGAATCTCGTGCCCGCTGCTGCTGATCCAGGGCGAGCGCGACCAGTACGGGACGATGGCCCAGCTCGACACGATCGAACAGCGAGCGGGCGGTCTGGTCAAACGGGTCCACCTCGACTGCCAGCACTCCCCGCCGACCGAACTGCCCGGCCAGACCGCCCGGGCGATCGCGCAGTTCGTAAACCATCGAGCAGATCCGGATCACGGAGGAGCCGTACGACGGCGCCGGCGGGACCCTGCTCGTGCCCGCCTATGTCGCGGAGATCCGCGAGATGTACCCGGACTGGACGCCGGAGGTGCCGCCGCGGCTGATGCCGGAGGACGTCGAACCGCCGGCGGGGCGCTGGCTCGTGGCGTACCGCGACGCGACGCCCGTCGGATGCGCCGCTCTCAAACGCCTCGACGACCGCACCGCGGAGATCAAGCGGGTGTACGTCGCGCCCGAGGCCCGCAACGCCGGGGTCGCCCGCGCGCTCCTCGCACGGCTTGAACGCCTGGCCCGCGACGCCGGCTATACGGCGCTCCGCATGGACACAGGCGCTCGGCAACCCGCCTCGGTGGCGCTGTTCGGGTCGAGCGGCTATGAGCGGATCGCCGACTACAACGGCAATCCGGTCGCGGCGTACTGGTTCGAGAAGCGACTCGTATGACGTCGGCCCCCGAGCACCGCGTCACGATCAGGGTCGCCGGATTGCGCGATATCCGCGCGATCGCCCCGTTGCTCGGTCTGCTCGGGTACCCCACGGGCGTGGACGAGCTGGGCGAGCGACTCGAGCGGCTGGCCGCCAACCCCGACGTGCAGGTCCTCGTCGCCGAGGTTGATGGCGAGGTGGTCGGGGTCGCCGCGTTCCAGGTGATCGACCTGCTCGAGCGGCCCGATCCGCAATGCCGGATCACCGCGCTCGTGGTCGACGATCGCTACCGGCGCCGGGGCGTGGCGTACGCGTTGCTCCACGCGATCGAGGAGACCGCACTCGACCACGGCTGCTTCAGGCTCGAGGTGACGACGCAGGCCGACCGGGCCGACGCCTTCGCGTTCTACCGCGCCGCCGGGTTCGACGAGCGACCCCGCCGGTTGACCAAGCCGCTCACGAATCTGACGCTGAACCCAGATCTCTGACTAAAATCAGAGAATGTCCGCCGAGGGCGCGCTCGTCGATCAGGTCCGCAGCTTCAACCGGGTCGTCACGCAACGCGTCGGCGCGCTCGACGACAGCTATCTCGGGCGCAACCGGCCGCTCGGGCAGGATCGGGTCCTGTGGGAGATCGGGACCGAGGGATGCGAGGTACGGGCGCTCAGGTCTCGGCTCGGCCTCGACGCCGGACACCTCAGCCGGCTCCTGCGCACGCTCGAGGACGCCGGTCTCGTGCGAACGGCACCGAGCCCGGCCGACGGCCGCATCCGCGTGGCCCAGCTGACGCCGGCCGGCGGATCCGAACGCGCCGTGCTCGATCGACGGAGTGACGAACTGGCCGAGTCGATGCTCGCGCCACTCGACGCCCGCGAGCGCGAGGCGCTCGTGGCCGCGATGCGAACGGTGAGACGCCTGCTCACGGCCGCGACGATCGAGATCAAGCGCGTCGACCCGCGTAGCGCCGACGCCCGCAGCTGCGTCCGCGCCTACTTCGCCGAGCTCGACCGCCGCTCGGAGTCCGGCTTCGACGTTGCCGCGGGCATCTCGGCCGAACCGCACGAGGTCACACCGCCCGCCGGGCTATTCCTGGTCGCCTATCGCAGCGGGGAGCCGGTCGGGTGCGGGGCGGTCAAGCATCATCCCGGCGCGCCGTCTGAGATCAAGCGGATGTGGGTGGCGGAGCCGGCCCGCGGCCTCGGCATCGCGCGCCGGCTGCTCACCGAGCTCGAGTCGGACGCGCTAAGGAGCGGCGCCACAGTGGCGCGGCTCGAGACGAACCGCGCGCTCGTCGAGGCGATCGCGATGTACCGGTCCGCCGGCTACGTCGAGGTGCCGGCGTTCAACCACGAGCCGTTCGCCCACCACTGGTTCGAGAAGGAACTCGCGGACCGCTGACGCTCAGCCGAGCGTCATCAACTGATTCGTGTAGTCGATCGTTATCGAACCGAAGTGAGAGAGGACGTCCGAGCCGAGCAGGCCGAATCCCCGGCTACCGGCGCCCGCGATCGGCGCACTCGCCACGACGACTCGCGGAAGCGGCTGGCCGCCGATGCTCCAGTGCGACAAGCGGACTCGGCGCGCACCGGACTTGCAACCGCCGATGCCGCAGACCTTCCCCGGCTTGCCGATCGTCTTCAGATGCAACCGCCGGGCGATCGAGGGGCTGACGAGGGTCGTCGTGGCGCCGGTGTCGATCAGGAACGGGAACGCGCGTCCGTGAATGATCACCTTGGCGGCGACGGCCACGGCTCCGTGCCTCCGAACGACCACCACGTGCACCACCGACGCGGCGTGGGCCTCCACGGGGCTCGCCGACGCCACAGCCCCCATGGAAGAGAGCAGCCCGACCGCGCCGACGAGGCTGGCCACAACTATGAAACGACGCAACGTCCCTCCCTTCGTTTGCCGGGGCGAGACGATCCGGTCTCACCGCCTCGAATACTGCCCCATCGCGACGCGGTTCGCGCCGATTTCCTGCCAGAGTGCCCAGCGTAGTGAACGACGTGCGTCTCACGTTCCTCGGCTCGGGCGACGCGTTCTCGAGCGCCGGACGCCTCCAGGCCTGCCTGCACCTCGACGGCGGCGACGAGCCTATGCTGCTCGATTGCGGCGCGACCGCGCTCGCGGGGCTCAAGCGAGCGGGCATCGCTCCCGCCTCCGTCGGATTCGTGGCGCTCAGCCACCTCCACGGCGACCACTTCGCCGGCATCCCGTGGCTGATCCTCGACGGGCAGTTCGCCAAACGCGCGAAGCCACTCCGGATCGCCGGCCCGGCCGGAGCCCGGGAGCGGATCGAGCGGACGTTCGAGGCGCTGTACCCCGGGGCGACCGCGATCCAGCAGGCGTTCGAGATCAGCTTCGTCGATCTCTCAGAGCGGACGGCATGCGAGCTCGGGCCCGCGCGCATCACGCCGTTCGAGGTGAGCCACTCGAGCGGCGCACCGTCCTACGCCCTACGGATCGAGTACGGCGGCAAGGTCATCGCCTACTCCGGAGACACCCACTGGACGGACGCGCTCATCGAGGTAGCCGACGGTGCCGACCTGCTCGTGTGCGAGTGCACGTTCTACGACCGCAAGGCCCCGGGCCACCTCGACTACCTCACGCTCACCGAGAAGCGGCCGCTGATCCGCTGCGACCGGATCGTCATTACGCACATGAGCGAGGACATGCTCGCCCATGCCGCCTCCGGGCAGCTTGAACTCGAAACCGCCTCGGACGGCGCGATGATCGCGCTGTGATCAATCGATGCCAGCGGCCCGGCGCTGGTATGACTATCGCCTGAAACCGAGCTCGCCGTGCCGGCGCACCGCCGTCAAGCCCGGATCGGCCAACGGCTTCTCGCTCGTCCCCTGCTTCGAGTACGCGTCGGTCGCTGGGCGCACGCCGCGCGCCGACGGCGGAACGACCGCGGGCGCGTTCGGCGGCTGACCGCGCCGGCTACCTACCGGTCCAGGTTGGCGGGCGCTTCTGGAGGAACGCGCTCATCCCCTCCTGGGCGTCGGCGGCGAGCGCGTTCTCGGTCATGACGGTCCTGGTGTGCTCGTAGGCGTCGTGCTCGGCCCGGTCGACCTGGTCGTAGAACGCCCGCTTGCCGATCGCGACCGTGTAGGAGCTCGAGCGCGTGATCGCGTCGACGAACGCGGCGGCGGCGGCGTCGAGCTCGTCGGCCGGAACCACGCGGTTGACGAGGCCCCACTCGAGCGCGGTGGCCGCGTCGATCGTCTCGCCCGTGAGCAGCATCTCCATCGCCCGCTTTCGCCCGATCGCCCGCGACACGGGAACCATCGGCGTCGAGCAGAACAGGCCGATCTTCACGCCAGGCGTGCCGAAGCGCGCACCCTCCGCCGCGACCGCGAGGTCGCAGGCCGCGACGAGCTGGCAGCCGGCCGCGGTCGCGATCCCGTGCACCTTCGCGATCACCGGCTGGGGCAGCTCGTGAATCGTCTCCATCATCACCGTGCACACCTCGAACAGGCGCGAGAAGAACGCCTCGTCCCGATCGATCATCTCGGACAGGTCGTGGCCGGCCGAGAACGCCGGTCCGGCGCCCTCGATCACGATCGCGCGCACGGACTCACGCCCGGAGACGTCGCGCAGCGCCGTGATCAGCTCCTCCATCAGCTCGAGCGACAGCGCGTTCCGCTTCTCGGGCCGGTTCAGCGTGATCCGGGCCGAGTCGTCGCCCTCAGCGACGACCAGGTTCCGGTACTCGATCCCGGGAGCGGAGCTCACACCACCAGCGTACCGCCGCCGCCGACAACGATGGTCGACCCGGGACGCTCGCTCGCATGGGTGCATAGCGCGCCAACGCCTGCTCCGAATCGGGAGTCTGGCGCGTCATGCACACCAGAGGGCGGGTTATGCGCCAACGCCCCGGCGTGGCCGGGGGATTGGCGCACCATCCACCTCACACCTCACACCTCACACCACACACACCGCACACCACACACGACACCGCACACCACGCACCACGCGCGAGCCCGGCACTGAGGCGTCCCGAGCTACGGACGTCTGGCGATCCCCAGGATGTGCGGCAGCGCCGGAAGCCCGCCGGGCGAGAACATGAACCGCTCGGACCGCTCGACGGCGAAGCCCGCGCGGGCGATCTCCGCGCCCGTGTCCCGGCTGAGGTGACAGCCGCCGGCGACCCGGGGCCAGATCGTGGCGTCGGCCAGGCGCTGGATCCGCACCGCGGCGGACCGACGGGCGATCACGTGCTCGTAGAAGCGAAGCTCGCCGCCGGGACGGATCACGCGATGAAGCTCGGCCAGCGCGCGCTGCTGGTCGGGGACCGAGCACAGCATGAGCGACACGACGCCGGCGTCGAACGACTCGTCCTCGGCGGCCAGGCGTCCGGCGACGCCGTCGACCACGGTGATCGGCACGCGCGCCGCGCCGGCGGCCTCGGTCGCCGCCCCGCGCAGGAGAGGCTCCGGCTCGACGGCCAGAACCTGCTCGACGGTCGAGGGGTAGAACGGGAAGTTCAGGCCGTTGCCGGCGCCCACCTCGATCACCCGGCCGGCCAGACCGCCCACGAGCCGGCGTCGATGGTCCTGCTCCTCCGGCGACGCGCGCCCCGAGGTGGTCCGGATGTAGATGCGCGCGAACAGCGGGTGATTGACCGCCTCGTCCGCCGGAGCCTCGGAAGTCATGCCCCGGACACTACGAGATTGGACCCATCCCTTCGGCGAGAGCTAGCATGGCCCCCTCGTGACGAACCTCGAGGTCTCCGCGGAGCAGGGTCGAAATGGTCCGGAGCCGGCGGGGCGCGAAGCCGCGCAGCCGTCGGTCGCCGACGTGGTCGGCGCCACGATCGCGGCACAGGGCGTCAAGGACGCGTTCGGCGTCCTCGGCAGCGGCAACCTGGTCGTGACGAACGCGCTGTGCCGGCACGGCGTCCAGTTCCATCCCGCGCGGCACGAGATGAGCGCGCTGTGCATGGCCGACGGCTATGCCCGCGTGACCGGCGGTGTCGGCGTGTGCAGCGTTCACCAGGGCCCGGGCCTGACGAACACGATGACCGGGCTCGCCGAGGCGGCCAAGAGCAGGACGCCCGTGCTGGTGCTCGCCGGCGAGACCCCGGCGGCCGCGCTGACCTCGAACTTCCGGATCGACCAGCACGACCTGGTCGAGTCGGTCGGCGCGATCGCCGACCGTGTCCACGGCCCGAAGACCGCGGCTGACGACGCGGCGCGCGCCTACCAGCGCGCGCGTGATCGAGCGACGGCCCGTGGTGCTGATGCTGCCGATCGACATCCAGCCCCAGCCTGCCGTCCAGACCGCGCCGTCGAAAACCGCCGCTGCCGCCGCTAACCCCGCCCGAGCCCGGCGCCCGCAGGCGATCAGCGCAGCGGTCGACGTCGCTGAGCCGAGCAGAGCGTCCAGCGATCATCGCCGGCCGGGGCGCGGTGCTCGCCGAACGCCGGCGCAGAGCTCGAGCGGCTCGGACAGACGATCGGCGCGGTCCTCGCCACCTCCGCGCCGGCCAACGGCCTGTTCGCGGGGCTCCCGTATGCGCTTGGCATCTCGGGGGGTTTCGCCAGCCCGTTCGCGGCACAGATCCTCCCCCAAGCCGATGTCGTGCTCGTGGTCGGCGCCTCGGTCAACCACTGGACGACCAAGCACGGCGCGATGATCGGCCCGGACGCACGCGTGATCCAGGTCGACGTCGACCCTCGGGCGATCGGGCGCAACCGCCCGGCCGACCTCGCGATCATCGCGGACGCCACAGCCACCGCGAGCGCGCTCAACGACGAGCTGAACAAACGCGGCCACAGCAACCAGGGCTTCCGGACCGCCGAACTTAGCCACGAGATCGCAAACAACACCTGGCGCCACGACCCCTACGAGGACGCTTCGACCGACGAGTGGATCGACCCCCGCACGATGAGCATCGCGCTCAACGAGCTACTGCCGCGGGACCGCGCGGTCGCCGTCGACTCGGGCCACTTCCTCGGCTACCCGTCGATGTTCCTCGACGTCCCGGACGCGCGCTCGTGGGTGTTCCCGAACGGATTCCAGGCGGTCGGCCTCGGGCTCGGCAACGCGATCGGCGCCGCGATCGCACAGCCGGACCGGCCGACGGTCGCCGCGATCGGCGACGGCGGCGCGTTCATGGCGCTGGCCGAGCTCGAGACCGCGGCGCGGCTGAAGCTGATGCTGCTCGTCGTGATCTACGACGACGCCGCGTACGGCGCCGAGGTACACCACTTCGCGCCGATGGGACAGGACGTCTCGCTCGTCCGGTTCCCCGACGCGGACCTCGCCGGGATCGCGCGCGCCGCCGGCGCGAAGGCCGCCACCGTCCGCCGCACCGAGGATCTCGGAGTGGTCGAGGAATGGCTGGTCAACCCGCACGGACCGCTGGTCCTCGACGTGAAGGTCAACCCGACGATCTGCGCGGAATGGCTCGAGGAGGCCTTCCGCGCCGGCTGACACAAGGAGAAGTCGAATGTCCACCACCCAGTCCGCCGCCCTGCTCGAGGCCGTCGGCAACGGCAGTATCGAGATCGTCGACTGCACGCAGCCGCTGAGCGAGTCGACGCCGGTGATCCAGCTGCCGCCGCCGTTCGCGAACACCCCCGGGCTGTCGCGCGAGGAGATCAGCCGCTACGACGACCGCGGTCCGGCCTGGGCGTGGTACACGCTGACGATCGGCGAGCACGTCGGGACGCATCTCGACGCGCCGATCCACTGGGTCACGGGCAAGGACGGCGCCGACGTCGGCTCGATCGGGCCGAGCCAGCTGGTCGGGCCGGCGTGCGTGATCGACAAGACGGCCGAGACCGAGGCCGACAACGGCTACCTGCTGACGGTCGCCGACCTCGATGCGTGGGAGTCCGACAACGGCCGGATCCCCGATGGCGCCTGGGTCCTGCTCCGCACCGGCTGGCAGTCCCGCGCCCAGGACCAGGACGCGTTCCTGAACTCTGGCCACAAGGGCCGCAGACCCCGGGACCCGACGTCGAGGCCTCGCGGTGGCTTGCCGGCGAGCGGCAGATCCTCGGCTTCGGCACCGAGACCGTCGGGATCGACGCGGGCGCCGCCCACAGCTTCGACCCGCCGTTCCCGCTCCACAACTTCCTGCTCGGTGCGGGCCGCCTCGGGCTGACCCAGCTCGCGAACCTCGACAAGCTGCCGCTGACCGGCGCGCTGCTCGTGGTCTCGCCGCTCCGGCTCGTCGGCGGCACCGGCAGCCCGAGCCGCGTGTTCGCGTTCGTGCCTAAGAGCTAGTCGCGCTCAGCGCGGCTACCCCCGTCACCGCGTCGAAGTGTCGCTGCGACGGCGCCGCGAGGTCCGGTGTACAGCGCCTCGAAGATCTCCGCCGCGCGCGAGCGGGGACCGGACAGCGGCGCGAGCTCCTCGGGCAGCTCGGGGTCGAGCTGGGCGAACGCCCGGAACACGTGGATGAGCCGCGTGCGCACGAGGAACGCCTCGCCGTCGGACAGCGACGGCGCGTCGGGCGCCAGATACCGCTCGAACCCCGAGCAGAACGCGTCGTAGCGCTCCTCGAGCCCGCTCAGGTCCCAGGCCCGTGCCACCAGCGCCGGCAGGCCGCCGACCTCGCCTGCGCCCACCCGGGCGACGAACACGGTCGCGTGGTCGCCGACGCCGAGCTCGCTCAGCAGATCGGCGACCTCCGAGGAGTGGTCGTGCGGGGATACCCAGACGCTGTCCTGCACCGAGCCGAAGCCGAGGAAGCGCAGCCGACGCCCGAGCCGGGCTCGCTCGAGCCGGCGGTCCTCGGGGATCTGGTGCCACAGCACGGTCCACGGCCCGACGTCAGCGGGCAGGTGCCCGAGCGTGAAGATCCGCCCGTCGCCCTCGATCAGCAGCCGCTCGCATCGCGGCGTCAGCCGGTAGTGGACGAGGCGCCCCGTGCGCACGCGCGCGATCAGGTCGCGCCGCACGAGCCGGGTCAGCGCGGCACGCGCGGCGCCGTCGGAGAACCCGAACTCGCGCAGCAGCATCACGAGCCCGCCCGACCAGACGGTCCGCGCCGAACGGCCGCACGTACGTCCCGAGCAGCGTGATCACCAGGTCCTGCGGCTGGAGCGACTCGCCGTTGGCGAGGGTCCCGAGCACGTTGACCCCTCAGCCCGGCAATCCGACGAGGCGATCAGCGCGGCCTCCTCGAACGTCCGCTCGAGCTCCGCGCGCACGCGGTCGCGGCCGGCCGGCGGCTTGCGCGAGCCGGCCTGGTACTGCGGGACCCACGCGTCGAGGTCGTACTCCTGCTCGGCCGCGGCATGCAGCGTCCAGGCGGGTCGTACAGGTGGGGGCGCGCGAGCGCGCACAGATCGGCGCGGCCGGCGCAGATGATCGTGTTGACGTCGTCGTAGCTCGAGATCGCGCCGACGGCGATCGTCGGGATGCCCGACCTCGCTGCGGATCCGGTCGGCGAACGGCGTCTGGTAGCTGCGGCCGAACGCGGGCCGCTCGAGTGGCGAGACCTGACCGGAGGACACGTCGACGATGTCGCAGCCGTGCGCCGTCAGCATCCGCGCGAACGCGACCGCCTCGATCGGGGTCGAACCCGCCCGGGACCCAATCGGTCGCGGAGATCCGGACGCTCAGAGGCTTGTCGGACGGCCACACGGCGCGGCACGCGTCGAGCACCTCGAGCGGGAACCGCGCCCGCCCGCTCCAGCGAGCCGCCGTACTCGTCGTCGCGCAGGTTCGACACCGGCGACAGGAAGCTCGACAGCAGGTAGCCGTGCGCCATGTGCAGCTCGAGCAGGTCGAACCCGGCCTCCAACGCGCCGCGGGCAGCCCACACGAACTGATCCAAGACCACGTCCATGTCCGCGCGGGTCATCGCGCGCGGCACCTGGTTGCGGGGGCTGTACGCCACCGCCGACGGAGCGATCACCTCCCAGTTCTCGCCGGACGGCAGCGGCTCGTCCATCCCCTCCCACATCAGTCGAGTCGACCCCTTGCGCCCGGAGTGCCCGATCTGGGCACCGATCGCGCACCCGCCGTGCGCATGCGCAAACGAGACGATCCGCTCCCAGGCGGAGACGTGCTCGGGCCGGTACATGCCGGCGCACCCGGGCGTGATTCGCCCGATGTCGGACACGCAGATCATCTCGGTCATCACGAGCCCGGCGCCGCCGAGCGCACGCGCGCCGAGGTGCACGAGATGGAAGTCGCCGGGCGTGCCGTCCACCGCCGAGTACATGTCCATCGGCGAGACCACGACGCGGTTGGGCAGCTCCAGCCCGCGCAGCCGCAACGGAGTGAACATCGGCGGGCGCGGGTCCGGGTGGACCGCACGAACGAACTCCGGGTCGCGCAGCCGCAGGTTGTCGTACGTCACGCGCCGTGACCGCGTCAGCAGGTTGAACGCGAACTGGAGCCGATCCTGGTCGACGTAGCGACCGATTCCCTCGAACCACTCGAGCGAGGCCTGGGCGGCGCGCTGCGTGCTCTCGACGATCGGGCGGCGCTCGGCCTCGTACGCGGACGTCGCAGCAGCGCACGTCGTCGCCGATACGAACGGAACGCCCACGCCAGCGCCACCGCGTCCTCCATCGCGAGCTTCGTCCCCGAACCGATCGAGAAGTGCGCGGTGTGCGCGGCGTCGCCGAGCAGCACGACGTTGTCGGTGCACCAGCGCCGGTTGCGGACGGTCACGAAGTTGATCCAGCGCGACTTGTTCGCGAACAGCCGGTGGCCGCCGAGTGCGTCGCGCGAACAACTCCGCAGACCACGCGACGCTGTCTTCGATCGACAACTCGGCGAGGCCCGAGCCGCTTCCACGTACGCTCGTGCATCTCGACGATGAACGTGCTCATCCGCGCGTCGTACGGGTACGCGTGGGCCTGGACCACGCCGTGCTCGGTCTCGGCGATGAAGAACTTGAACGCGTCGAACACGAGGTCGGTGCCGAGCCACATGTACCGGCAGTGCCGGCGGTCGAGCGACGGGATGAAGTCGCGCGCCAGCGCCGTCCGCACCGCGCTCGACGCGCCGTCGGCGCCCGACGACCAGATCCGCCCAGCCGAGCTCCTTCAGCGGCGGGGCCTCGCGCTCAGAAGCGCACCTCGGCACCCAGCGACACGGCCCGCTCCTGGAGGATCCGCAGCAGCTCGCGCCGGCCGAGCGCGGAGAAGCCGTGCCCTCCCGAGGTCGTCATCACGCCGCCGATGGTGGATGTCGATGTCGGTCCAGCGCGTGAACTGCTCGGCGATCTGCGAGTACGTCTCGGGGTCGGCGTGCTCGAACACCGTCAGCGTCTCATCCGAGAAGACCACGCCGAACCCGAACGCGTCGGTCGCCGCGTTGCGCTCGTAGAGCGTGACCTCGCAGTCCGGCCTGATCTTGCGCATCAGGATCGAGAGGTAGAGCCCGCCGGGCCCGCCGCCGACGACAGCGATCTTCACGGTTGCGAGCCCCTCACGCCCCGAGGTCGCTCAGGTGCTCGTACTCGAGCGCGAGGCCGTTGACCACGTTGTGCATCAAGGCCAGCGAGGCTCGGACGCCGGCGTCGGCGTTCGGCGGCAGATCCTCGGCGCACAGCGCCTTGAGCTCCTCGTAGACCGCGAGCAGGCGCTGCTCGGACGGGCTGAGCTCGGACCCGAGCAGATCGACGTCATCTCGGTCACCGCCACCGGGCGACTCGCGCAGGTCGATCATCCGCTTGGCCTTCAGCTCGAACCGCGGGAGCTCGCCGGCCGCGGCCCGCTCGATCTGGAAGTTCAGCCCTTCGTGGGCGTGGCCGAGCCGCTTGTGGATCGCCTCGGACAGCTGGTCCCACGACTCCGTCGGGCCAGTCCGGCTTCATCTCGACGCGCAGCTTGATCTCGTCGCGGATTCCCTCGTGGAAGATCACCGTCTGGAACTCGTCGCACCTCGGGGTACTCGCGCACGATCGCCTCGATCGCCCGCGGGTACACGTTGGTCCCGCGGATCAGCTTCATGTCGTCGACGCGGCCGAGGATCCCGCCCTCGTAGATGTCGAAGCCGCGCCCGCACGAGCACGTGGTCGCGGGCACCTTGCGACACGAGGTCGCCGGTCCGGTAGCGCAGCAGCGGAGTCATGCCGCGCCCGAACGAGGTCACGACCCGCTCGCCGCGCTCGCCGAACGCGACTGGCTCGAGCGTGTCCGGGTCGAGCACCTCCTCGATCACGTGGTCCTCGATGATGTGCGTGCCCCCGGGCTGGTGCGAGCACTCGAACACCATGATCGTGCCGATCTCGGTCATGCCCGCGGTGTCGAACGCCTTGGCGCCCCACTGCTCCTCGATCAGCGCCTTGGTCTGCGGAATCGACCCGGCCGGCTCGCCCGACAGGATCAGCCGGCTCACGCTCGAGCCGCGCAGATCGATGCCGAGCCGGTCCGCCTCCTGAGCCAGTCGAAGCGCATAGGTCGGGGTCGCGGCCACGACGGTCGCGCCGAAGTCGATGATCTGGAGCACCCGGGCCTCGGTCGTCTGGGCGCCGCCCGGAACGTTCAGCACGCCGATCTTCTCCATCGCGTAGTGCAGTCCCCAGAAGCCGATGAACGAGCCGTAGCCGAACGCGATGTAAGCCGTGTCCGCGCGGCCGGATGCCGCAGCCCCAGATCCCGTAGCACCACATCTCGGCGATCCACGCCCAGTCCTTGCGCGAGTCGAGCGCGCGGAGTGGCCCGCGCCCGGTCGTCCCGGACGTCGTGTGGATGCGAATCGCGCCCTCGCCGCCGACCGTCGGGATCTCGCCGTACGGAGGCTTTGCCTCCTGCGAGGCCATCCAGTCATCGCGCGTCAGGAACGGAACGCGGCGCAGATCGTCGAGCGTGCGGAGCTGCTCCGGGTCGAACGCGGTCGGCGGCGAACCGGCGCTGATACCACGGGCTCCGGGCGGCCGCCCATTCGCACTGGCGGCGGAGCTTCGCAAGCTGAAGCGCCTCGATCCGCTCCCGGTCGAGCGTCTCGGTCTTAGGGTTCCAGTACGGGCTCTCCGTCGCCACCGCGCCTCGGCGGCGAGAATACCTGACATTGCTCCGGAGTTCTATGTCGAGTATCGTCGCCGGCGCGATCGCCATGAGTCCCCACCGGATCGTCAATCCCACGGAGCTCGGCGCGCCGAGCGGCTTCTCGCACGCGGTCGTCGCGGCGGGCACGGCCGTGTACCTGGCGGGCCAGATCGGCTCCGGCGAGACGATCGCCGAGCAGTTCGACAGCGCCGCCGGGAACCTGGTCGTCGCGCTACGCGCGGCCGGTGGCGACGTCAGCGACCTCGTGTCTCTCCAGATCTTCGTCACCGACGTGGCCGCCTACAAGGCAGTCGCTACCGGCGATCGGGCGGGCCTGGCGCGAGCACTTCGGCCGCCACTACCCGGCGATGGGCCTGTTCGGCATCGCCGAGCTGTTCGAGCCGGGCGCGCTGGTGGAGCTGATGGGGGTGGCGGTCCTGTCGTACTGACAGCGCCGCTGCCTGGTGTGACACCGTTCCCGCCAGTGCGCTCGTCACGTCGTCGTCTGACCGCCTTGGCGCTCGTGTCCGTGCTCGCCGCGGCAGTCGCCGTCGTCGCGGTTCTGAGCACGTCGCGCGGAACGAGCGCGGGAGAAGAGCGCGCCGCCGCGATCTCGCCGGCGACCAACGCCGATGGGGCCAGCGCCGCGGGCGCGCTGTCGCTGACCGTCGGCGGCCCGACCGGCCGAACGATCCCGTCCGGATTCCTCGGTCTGTCGATCGAGTACCCGGCGATCCCGGATTACGCCGGCCGAGACCCCAAGGCGATCAATCCGGTGTTCGTGCAGCTCGTGCGCAACCTGACCGCCGGCCAGGCGCCGGAGCTGCGGATCGGCGGCGACACCAGCGACTGGACCTGGTGGCCGGTGCCGGGCGTCCAAAAGCCACTCGGGGTCCGGTACTCGCTGAGCAGAGACTGGGTGCAGGTGATGGCCGCGCTGACCAAGACGCTCGGGGCCCGTGTGATCCTCGGCATCAACCTCGAGCTGAACAGCTCGACCGATGCGTCGGCGCGAGGCCCGGACGCTCGTGAACGGGATCGGCCGCAGCTCGATCGAAGGACTCGAGCTCGGCAACGAGCCCGAGCTGTACGGGAGCTTCTCGTTCTACCGGCTCCCGGACGGCACGCCATGTGAACGGCCGACCGTCCGGCTATGACTTCTCGGACTACCTGAAGGACTTCTCGCGGATCAGCGAATCGCTTCCCAGGGTGCCGCTCGTGGGGCCGGCGACCGGCGGGCCGCACTGGATTCCCGACCTCCCGAACTTCCTGGACGCGCAGCCGAGCGTGCGGGTCGCGACCCTCCACAAGTACCCGCTCCAGACCTGCTTCATCGCCCCGACTCAGCCGCAGTACCCGACGATCGCGCACTTCCTCTCGCCGACGGCCTCGCAGGATCTCGCGAACAGCATCGCGCGATACGTCGGCGTCGCGCACGCCCGGCACGTGCCGCTGCGGATCGACGAAATGAACTCGGTGTCCTGCGGCCAGGCCCCCGGCGTCAGCAACGGGTTCGTCTCGTCGCTGTGGGCGCTCGACGCGGTGTTCCAGATGGCCCGCGTCGGGGTCGATGGGGTCAACATCCACACGTACTCGAAGGCGCCGTACGAGCTGTTCACGTTCACCCACGATCAGGGCAAGTGGCACGGCTTCGTCGAGCCCGAGTACTACGGGCTGCTTGATGTTCGCGCAGGCCGCCCCTCCGGGCGCGCACCTACTGCACACCTCGGGGGCGCTCGGCAGCGTCAGGGCGTGGGCGACGCGCGCGCCCGACGGCTCGCTCCACGTCGTGCTGATCAACGACGACACCGCGCAGACGCGGACGGTGGCGGTGCACATCTCGGGGTCGCACGGGGCCGCGACGCTCGAGCGCCTGCGCGGGAAGGGCCTCACCGCGACGAGCGGCGTCACGCTCGGGGGCCAGAGCTTCGGGGACACGACGACGACCGGCACGCTGACGGGACGCTCCGCGGTCGCGACCGTCAAGCCCGCGAACGGCGCCTACGTCGTGCGCGCTGCCGCAGGCAAGCGCCGCGATGCTCACGATCGCACCTACGTCCGGCTGAAATTCACACGCCATTCAGCGTGACGGTTAGCTTGGAGGCACGCCCGTAGCGAGCAACTCAGAGAGAGCTTCCACCGCGTCCCACACATCGACGAACCGCGTCGTCAGCGGGGAGAACCCGAACCGGACCACGTCAGGGCGGCGGAAATCGGGGATCACGCCGCGCTCGATCAGCGCTGCGCACAGCTCGCGGGCGTCGCGATGGGCGAGCGCGACGTGGGCCCCTCGCCGGGTCGCGTCGCGCGGCGATGCCACCGACACGGCAAAGCGTGCCAGCCGCGCGTCAGCGAGCTCGATCGCGAACTCGGTCAACGCGATCCCCTTCGCCCGGATCGCGTCGATTCCGGCTTGCGCCACGACCTTCACGCCCTCGTCGACCGCGGCGAGCCCGAGCACGGGCGGCGTACCCGACAGGAAGCCGCGCATCCCGTCGGCGACGTCGAAGCCCTGCCCCATCTCGAACGGGTCGCGCCGGCCGAGCCAGCCCCAGATCGGCTGGCGGAGCTGCGCCTGGAGATCGCGGCGCACGTACATGTACGCCGGCGCCCCGGGGCCGCCGTTCAGGTACTTGTACGTGCAGCCGACCGCGAGGTCGGTGCCGTCGAGGTCGAGCGCGAGCGGGACCGAGCCGGCGCTGTGGCTGAGATCCCACAGCACCAGCGCGCCCGCGTCGTGCGCGAGCGCGTTGATCTGCGCCATGTCCGCGATATGCGCGGATCGATACGAGACGTGCGAGAACGTGACGAGCGCGGTGTCCGGGCCGATCAGCCGCGCGACGTCCGCCGGCTCCGGCCCCCCGCTCGGATCGCCACGGGTCCAGACGATCTCCAGGTTCGGCCGCGATCGCACGAGCCCCTCGAGCACGTACCGATCGGTCGGGAAGTTGTCGACGTCGGTGACGATCTGCGAGCGGCCGGGACGCGCGTCGAGCGCGGCGCACACGAGCTTGTAAAAGCAGACCGTGGTCGAGTCCCCGATGGCGACCTGCCCCGGCGCCGCCCCGAGCACGGCCGCGCCGAGCCGGTCGCCGATCTCGATCGGCAAATCGAGCCAGCCCTCATCCCAGGAGCGGACGACCCGCTCACCCCAACCGACCGACGCGACCGCGTTCAATCTCTCAAAGGCGGCATGTGGCATGCACCCGAGCGAGTTGCCGTCGAGATACACGATGTCCGGGTCGATCGCGAACCGCTCGCGGAACGTGCGCGAGCGGATCGCGCGTCGTCCAGGCCCGCGGCGGCCGCGCGTGGACGGCGGCTCACCGGCCCAGGTATGCCCGCTTGAGGTCCTCGCTCTGCAGCAGCTCGGACGCCTGGCCCTTGAGCACGATCTCGCCGGTCGAGAGCACGTAGCCGCGATCGGCGATCGACAGCGCCATCGTCGCGTTCTGCTCGACCATCAGGATCGCCACGCCCGAATCGTGTACCTCCTTGATGATCCGGAAGTTCTGCTGCACGAGCGCGGGCGACAGGCCCATCGACGGCTCGTCCATCAGCAGCAGGCGCGGCCGCGACATCAGCGCGCGGCCCATCGCGACCATCTGCTGCTCGCCGCCGGACAGCGTCCCCGCCAGCTGGTCCTTGCGCTCCTCGAGCCGCGGGAACAGGGTCTGGACGCGCTCGAGGTCCGCGTCGAACGTGCTCGCCGTCCTGGAGCACCGCGCCGAGCTCGAGGTTCTCCCGCACCGTCATCTGCCCGAACAGCCGGCGGTTCTCGGGGACGATCGCGAGGCCGTTGGCGATCCGCTGCGGCACCGGCCAGCTGCGTGACGTCCTCGCCGTCGAGCAGCACGCGCCCGGAGCGGGGCCGGACGAGGCCGAGGATCGTCTTGAGCGTGGTCGACTTCCCCGACGCGTTGCCGCCGAGCAGGCACACGAGCTCGCCGGCGTCGACCGTCGAGCGACATCCCCTCGAGGATCCGCATCTGGCCGTAGTAGGTCGTGACGTTGTCGAGCTCGAGGAGCCGTTCGGCTCTCGGCCAGCGCCTCCGGGTCGCGGCCGAGGTAGGCCTCGACCACCGCCGGATGGGTGGCGACCTCGTCGAACGTGCCCTCGGTGATCTTGACCCCGTGGTCGAGCGCGACGACCCGGTCGGAGATCCCCTCGACCACGTGCATGTCGTGCTCGATCACGAGGATCGCGAGGCCGAGCTCGTCGCGCAGGCGGCCGATCAGCTCGGTCACCTCGTGCGTCTCGTTCGGGTTCATCCCGGCCGCCGGCTCGTCGAGCAGCAGCAGCTTCGGCCGGGTCGCGAGCGCGCGGGCGATCTCGAGCCGGCGCCGGTTGGCGTACGACAGGCTGTAGGCGGGCTGCTCCCATCGGTATCCCGCCAACCGCTGGCCGAAGAACGACAGCACCTCCTCGGCGAGCGCTGCGGACCTCGCGCTCCTCGCGCCGCGCGCGCGGCAGGCGCAGGATCGACTCCCACGGCGTCGCCTTCGTGTTGCCGTACGTGGCGGCCATCACGTTCTCGATCACCGACATGTTCAGGAACAGGCGCAGGCTCTGGAACGTGCGCGCGATCCCCTTGCGGGTGACCTGGTGTGGCGCGAGTCCGCCGATGCTCTCGCCGGCGAACCGCACCTCGCCGCCGGTCGGCTCGTACACGCCGGTGATCACGTTGAACACCGTCGTCTTGCCGGCGCCGTTCGGGCCGATCACGCTGACGATCTCGCGCTCGTCGACCGCCAGGTCGAGCTCGGTCAGCGCGTTCAGCCCGCCGAACGTCGAGCGACAGCTTGTCGAGCTCGAGCACGGGCTGCGGCGTCGGTCGACACTCACACGACCTCGACGCGGCGCGAGCCGAGCAGTCCCTGCGGTCGCGCGTTCATCATCACGATCAGGATCGCGCCGACGCAGGAGCTGTCGCGTGATCGACGGCTGCGGCGACGAGCACGCGCCTCCCACACGCACGCGGCCAGGTACAGCGTCGGCACGAGCAGGATCGTCCGCCAGCGGCCCTTGACCTGCACGAGCGCGACGCACAGGCAGAGCAGGACCACGAAGCCGATGTTGCCCGCGGTCGTCGGGTTGGACGGGCACGACGACCCAGTTGTGGAGCGCATCGCAGATCCAGCCGGTCGACTGAGGATCGCCGGCGACCGCCGACTTGCTGATCGCCTCGACGATCGCGTGGACGACGATCCCGAACACGACGGTCGCCGCGAGCACCCGACGAGCTTCCGCCACGGCCGCATCTTGACGATCAGCGTCAGCAGGATCACGCCGTAGAACAGGTAGCCGGCCTCGGTGGGGCTGCGCAGGAACCCGTCGAGCATCACCGACAGCAGCAGCCCGCCGAGGATCGCGCCGCCGATGCTGCCGGCGCCGCCGAGGATCAGGCCGCGTAGATCAGGATCAGATACGGCGTGTCGAAGTCGGTCGGGAACACGTTGATCTGCTGGGCGGCGAACACCGTGCCCGCGAGCGCGGCGACGACCGCGCCGAAGCTGAACGCCATCAGCTTCACGCGGTTGACCGGGATCGTCATCATCCCCGCCGCCAGCGGGTCCTCGCGGACCGCTCGCCACGCGCGCCCGGTGCGCGACGTGTCGAGCAGGTGGAGCGCCGCCGCGCTCAACACGAGCAGGATCAGCAGAGCGTAGAAGTAGCCCTTGTTGGTGCGTGATCTGGTGGCCGAAGCCGTGGATCGGATCGATCGAGATGATCCCGTTCGGCCCGCCGAGCGTGCTCGGCGCCACGTTGTTGGTGAACTCGACGAACGCCTCGCCGAAGAACAGCGTGACGATCGCCAGGTAGTCGCCGATCAGCCGCCGGGACGGCAATGCCACGATCAGCCCCAGGCACGCGGCCGCCGACCGCGATGACCGGGAGCGACACGTACGCCGCGCAAGTGGATCCCGGTCGGTCGCATTCAGCTGGTTCGACGACAGCAGCGCGAACCCGTACGCGCCGAATCCGTAGAACGCGATGTAGCCGAGGTCGAGCAGTCCGGCCCACCCGACCGAGATGTTCAGCCCCAGCGCCAGCAGCGCCAGCAGCAGCGCGTTGATCCCGACCTGGAGCTGGAAGTCGTTGGTCAGTCAGGAGCGGAACGATCACGTCCGAACAGCGGCCGCGATCCCGAGCTTCGGCCACCACCCGACGCGCTCGAACTGCCGCTGGACGTCGCCACGGATGCCCGGCGCGTACTCGCGCCGGCCGGTCTGCCGCGCGACCCACTCGTCGACGCCGATCGCCGCGGTCCTGCTTCTGCTCGACGCTCACCTCGGAGCTCTCCGGCTCGACCGACATGCACTAGACCTTCTGCAGCGGGACCTTGCCGAGCAGCCCGGTCGGGCGCACGAGCATCATCACGATCAGGATCCCGAACACGATCAGGTTCGTGTACGTCGAGGAGATGTAGCCGGTGACCATCGACTCGGCGACCCCGATCAGCAGTCCGCCGAGCATCGCTCCCGGGATCGAGCCGATCCCGCCGACGACTGCGGCCGTGAACGCCTTCAGTCCGGCGATGAACCCCATCAGCGTGTAGATCGTGTTGAACACGAGCCCGTCCATCACGCCGGCGATCCCGGCGAGCGCCGAGCCCGATGAAGAACGTGGCCGCGATCACGTAGTCGACGTCGATCCCGAGCATCTCGGCGGCCTCCCGGTCGGCTCGGCGACCGCGCGCATCTGCCTGCCGAGCTTGGTGCGGTTGACGAGCAGGGTGCAGACCGATCATCAACAGGACGCTCAGCACGATCACCATCAGCCGGACGATGTCGATGCTGAACGACGCCGATGTGGATCCCGGTCCCGAACGAGATGAACGTCGCTCGTGTTGTACGTGCGGTACGACGCTCCGAACAGCAGCAGCATCGTGTTCTCGAGCAGGAACGACACCCCGAGCGCGGTGATCAGCGGCGCGATCCGCGGCGCGTCGCGGAGCGGCCGGTAGGCGAACCGCTCGATCGCGACCCCGAGCATGCCCACGCCGCCGCCGGCGAGGAGGAACATGAACAGCAGCAGCGAGCGGTACCGGGATGGTGAGCGCGGTCGGCCCGCCGAACCACTGGATCACGAAGTAGCCGATGAACGCCCCGACCATGTACAGGTCGCCGTGGGCGAAGTTCAGCAGCTTCAGCACGCCGTAGACCATCGAGTAGCCGAGCGCGATCAGGGCGTACAGGCTGCCCTGGGTGATCCCGTTCACCAGTTCCTGGAGGAAGAAATGCATGCGTTGCGAGTCCTGTGCGCAACCCTAACGCCCGGCCGCGGCGCGCGCCCGTACGGCGCGCGCCGCGGAGCGGCTACTGGTTCAGCTGATCACGAGTTGGTGACCAGGACGTACTTGCCCTGCTGGTTGATCTTGAACAGGAACCACTTGGCGCCGATCAGGTCGCCCTTGGAGTCGAAGTGGATCGGCTGTCCGAGGATCGAGGTCGGCTCGGCGGTCTGCCTTGACCGCCGCCAGCACGGTCGCGCGCGTCGGCGTGCCGGACTTGCAGGCCGCGGCGATCGCCTCGTCGATCACGTGCGTCGCCGCGTAGACGGGCGGTCCGAACGTCCCGAACTTCGGGTACGCGGTCTTGGCCGCGGCCACGATCGACGGCGTCCGCCGGGATGCGGTGATGTCCGGGCCGAACGCCGAGACGTACGAGCCCGGGATCGTGAACGACGAGGACTGCATTCCGTCGGTGCCGACGATCGTCGCGTTCTTCTTCTGCTCCTGCGAGGTTCTTGCCGAACTGCTCGCCGTTCGCCGCGACCTGCCACGGCAGGACGACCACGGTCGTCTCCGGCGTCACCTTCGCCACCAGCGACGAGAAGTCGGTGACCTTCTGGCTGACCGACTCGTGGTCGACCTTGATCCCCGCCTTCTGGAACACCGGGATCATCGACGACACCAGCCCGGTCGAGTAGACCTCCTGGTCGTCGACGATCATCAGCGCCTTCGGGTGCAGGTGCTTGATGATGAAGTTGGCGTCCTCCGGACCCTGGACGTCGTCGCGGGAGACCACGCGGAAGAACGTCGGGTTCTTGCCGCGAGTCGCGTCAGCGTCGGGTTCGTCGCCGAGCCCGTGATGAACGCCATGCCGGCGCGACCCGAACAGCGGCCCGACCGCCTCGACCTCCTGGCTGCCGGCCGGTCCGACCACCGCCGACGATCTTGTTGTTCGAGATGAACTGCTGGGTCACGGTCGTCGCCTGCGCCGGCATCAGCTGGGTGTCGCCCTGGACCAGCGTGATGTTCGTGCCGTTGGCCTTGTTGTCGTCGGCTGACGGCCAGCTTCGCGAATGCCAGCTGCTCGTGGCCGAGCACCGCCACCGGGCCGGTGAGCGGGGCCTCGATGCCGATCGACGCGGTGCAGCTCCCGCTGCCGCCGCCGCTCGCGGCGGCCTGGGTCGAACTGCCGCTGCTGCTGGTCGCGCGGCACTGCTGGTACTGCTACTGCTGTTACTGCTCCCGCAGCCGGCCGCGACCAGCGCGGTCATGGCCATGGCTGCGAGGCTGATGCGTACCTTCATTGGTGCTCGAACTCCTCCTCGTGTGGGTCCTTTACAACGTGCTTCATGTGGTCAAGACCGGCGGCGTCCCCGGGTAGGCCGGCGTGCCGTCCGGGTAATACGCGGCCGCCGGCGAGCCGGCCGGCCGAAACACCGCGACGAGGCGCATCATGTCCTCGCCGGTGTTCTCCAGGCAGTGCACCGTCCGCGCCGGCAGCTCGATGAACGAGCCCGCGACGACCGGCGTGCGGCTCGCCGCCGAGTGGAACGCGCCCTCTCCGTCGAGCACGTAGATCACTTCGTCGTAGGTGTGAAAGTGGTCCGGCGCACGTTCGGTCGGGATGTAGCCGACGAAATGCGTCGCCGACCGTAGTCCGGTGGCCGGATCGGCGACGATCCGGAACGAACGCGATCGTCGTGGCGTCCTGCGCCTCCTGGTCGGCGAGCCGGCGTACGACGGCACGCTCGGCTTCTCCGGCCGCTTCAGGGGGCACGGGGTCGGGGATTCGCACCGAGACAATGCGCATCGGCTCGGACCCCTCGTTGTGAAGCTCGTACTCCTCTCCGGGCGCGAGGTAGGCGCCGGTCTCGGGCTCGAGCGCGTAACGGTCGCCGGCCAGGGCCAACCCCCCGATGCCCGCCAACACGAACAGCACCTCCTCGGCCTCGGCAGTCGCGCGGAGGATCCTGCTGCTCGGAGCGCATTCGATCACCGTTTGTTCGAGCCCGGTCCGGCGGCCTGGAGGCGCCGGGTCAATCGCCTGCAAGCCTTGCCTCCAGCGTGATCTCCGTACCGGCCAGAGCGCGCGACACCGGGCAGGTGTCCTTGGCCTGCTGGGCGAGGCTCGCGAACGTCTCTGCGTCGACACCCGGGACCTCGCCGACTGTCTGGAGCGCGATGTTGGTGATCGAGAACCCGGTCTCGAGCTGCTCGAGCCGTACTTTCGCGGTCGTCCTCAGATCGGCCGGCGGATGGCCGCCCTCGCTCAGGAGGTTGGCAAGCGACATCGTGAAGCAACCCGCGTGCGCGGCCCCGATCAGCTCCTCCGGGTTGGTCGAGCGCTCGACGTCCTCGACCCGGGCTCGCAGCGTGAACGGCCCCTCATAGGCGCCGCTGCCGACGCCGATCCGGCCGCCGCCTTCGGCCAAGTCGCCTTGCCAGCTTGCCTGGGCGGTGCGTGTGACGCGGACGCTCATGGCCGGGTGAGAGTAAGCCAACTAACCTTGCGATTGCGTTATGCGTTAAGCCCCGTCCTACCTGCCGGGGCCATCCAGAACCCCGACAGAGGAAGGAGCCTACAGATGGCTCAGACCGTGGACAAGCTCGACGTCGCGGCAGCCCGCCAGCGCTTCTCATCCCTGCAGGAGGGGTTCATGTTCTTCGACGCGCCCGGAGGGTCGCAAGTCCCCGACGAGGTCGGCGACGCGATCGCCCGGACTCTGCGCGAGGCGAGCGCGAACATGGGCGCCGGATACGAGACGAGCCGGCGGGTCGGGCGGATCCTCGAGCGGGCCGAAGCCGGGGCGGCGCGGTTCCTCGGGTGCGAGCCGCACGAGGTGATCTTCGGGCCGAACATGACCTCGCTGAACTTCACGCTGTCGCGGACCGCCGGGCGTGACTTCGCCCCCGGCGACGAGATCCTGGTCTCCTCGCTCGATCACGACGGAGGCGTCGCGCCGTGGCTCGAGCTCGCCTACGACCGCGATCTGGTCGTCCGGCACCTCGAGCTGAACGACGACACCACGCTCGACTACGACGATCTGGAGCGGAAGCTCGGTCCGCGCACCCGGGTGGTCGCGTTTGCCTGGGCGTCGAATGCCGTGGGCACGATCGTCGACGCCCAGCGGGTGTGCAAGCTCGCGCACGACGCCGGCGCGCTCGCCTGGATCGACGCCGTCCACTACGCCGCGCACGAGCCGATCGACGTCCGCGCGGATCGACGCCGACGTGCTGATCTGCTCGCCGTACAAGTTCTGCGGGCCGCATCTCGGGATGGCGTACGGCCGCGCCGACGTGATCGAGCGGTGGCGGCCGTACAAGGCCCGGCCGGCGCCGACCACACCGCTCGGCCGGCGCTTCGAGACCGGGACCCAGCCGTACGAGCTGCTCGCCGGCTTCAACGCCACGCTCGACTACCTGGACTCGATCGGCGGCTTCGAGTTGATCGTGCCCTACGAGCGCGGGTTGGGCGAGCGGTTCATGTCCGGGATCTCGCGACGCGGTGACCGTTTACGGCCTGCCCTCGATGGAGGGCCGCGTGCCGACGTTCCTGGTCAACGTGGCGGGGGTCCCGGCCGCGGACGTCGCCGCGCGGTTGGCCGAGCAGAGCATGGGCGTGTGGGCGCACGACTCCTGGTACTCGCTGAACCTCTACCAGCGCCTCGGGTACGAGGACCAGGCGGTGCGGATCGGGTTCATCCACTACAACACGGCCGACGAGGTCGACGCCCTGGCCGCCGCGCTCAACGCACTGGCCCCCTAGAAGGGGGCCGCGCAAGGCCGGCAGCGCCTGCTTCACCTCGATCAGCCCCGACGCGTACCAGCCGTTGTCGACGGCGCCAGCTGATCCGCCCTCGATCCAGAGATCAGGCCGAGGTCGTGGGCGGCCACGACCGCCCACAGGTACACGCCGACGTTGGAAGCCGACGTGTACTCACCGCGCGTCGATTGAGTTCCCGCCCACCCCAGGTTGTCGAGCGGGAGGTGCGTGACCGGGTCGACGTCGGCGCCGTAGAACTGCCACGTGTCATTCGCGATCCCGCGCAGCACCGAACTCTGTTGGGCGGTGAAGGTGGCGGCGCCCGCCGGCGCCGCCACCACCAGAACCGCCGCCGCCACCGCGGCGGCGATCAACCCGCGTACTCTCACCGGACCGTGAACGTCGACGGCGTGCCGCCTGCGGCCGAGCTGTCGCCGACCCACAGGTCGAACGTTCCCGGCTCGACCACGAAATCGCCCGCTGTCGTTGTAGAAGCCGAGATTCTGAGGTCCGAGCGTGAACGTGACCGTCTGCGTCTGACCCGGGGCGAGCGTCACCCGCTTGAACCCCTCGAGCTTGCGCACCGGCTGGAGGATGCTCGTGTCGCCCTCGTGAACGTAGAGCTGGGCGACGTCGGTCCCCGCCACCGAACCGGTGTTCTTGATGTCGGCGGTGACTCGCACGTCCCGTTCCGGGACACGCTCCCCGGCGCCCGCAGGTTCGAGATCGAGAACGTCGTGTACGAGAGCCCGTACCCGAACGGGTACTGCGGCGTGTTGTCCACGTCGAGGTACCTGGACGTGTACTTGTTGTTCGGGTCGAACGGCCGGCCGGTCGGGAGCTCGTTGTACGAGATCGGGATCTGGCCGACGTTGCGCGGGAACGACATCGGCAGCTTGCCGCTCGGGTCGACCTTGCCGAACAGGACGTCGGCGACCGCGTCGCCGCCCTCGGTGCCCGGATACCAGGCCTCGAGCAGCCCGGGGGCATTGTCGGCCAGCCACGGGATCGTCAGCGGCCGCCCGTTCATCAGCACGACGACGTACGGCTTGCCGGTCGCGGCGATCTGCTGGACGAGCGCGAGCTGCTGCCCGGGCAGGCCGAGCTCGCTGCGCGAGGACGCCTCGCCCGAGTCGGACGCCGGCTCACCGACCACGACGACCGTCACGTCCGCGGACGAGGCCGCGCTCACCGCCGCGCTGAAGCCGCCCATGTCGCTGCATGTCGTGTCGCACCCCTGGGCGTAGGTCACGTTCGCGTTCGGCGCCGCGGCCTTGATCCCGTCGAGCACCGTGACGATCTTGTCCTTCGTCTTGAGGTCGGCCGGGTTGAGTGTCGTAGCCGATCGGCACATCCGGCCCGAGCTGGTCGATCGGGTCGTCGGCCAGCGGACCGACCACTGCGATCTTCGCCGGTGTTCGTGCCGAGCGGAAGCGCGTGGTTGTTGTCGTTCAGCAGCACCATCGACTCGTCGGCCGTCGACCGCGCAGCCGCCACGTTCGCCGGCGTCAGCTCCTCCTTCGCCACGCGGCGCGTCGCTCCCCTGATCGGGGTTCGAGAACATGCCGGCCAGGTACTTGAGCGTCAGCACGTGCCGGACGGCGTCGTTCAGCTGCGTCATCGTGATCTTGCCCGACTGCAGCAGCGCCGGGCCGTTCGTTGGCGTAGGTCGAGTACCGGCTGGTCGGTCCGATCGACACCGCCATCTCGATGTTCATCCCGGCGGTCAGTGCCAGCCGCGCCGCGTCCGCGCCGCCGGAGGCGTAGCCGAAGTCCTCGAGCTCCTGGACCGCCTGGTAGTCGCTGAGCGTGGTCCCGCCGAATCCCCACTCATCGCGGAGGATCGTCGTGAGCATGTACGGGTTGGCCGTGTTCGGCACGCCGTTGAGCGAGTTGAACGAGCTCATCACGGTCGCCGCGCCGGCGTCGACCGCCGCCTTGTACGGCGGCAGGTAGTCGTTGAACAGCTGCTGGGTCGACATGTCGACCGTGTTGTATTCGCGGCCCGCGACGGGAGCGCCGTAGGCGCCGAAGTGCTTGATCGTCGCGGCGACCTTGTCCGGGGCGGCGAAGTTCGAGCCCTGGTAGCCGTGCACCTTCGCGGCGGCGATCGCCGAGCCGAGGAACGGGTCCTCGCCGGCGCCCTCCACCACGCGGCCCCAGCGGGGGTCGCGGCTGATGTCGACCATCGGATTGAACGTCCACTTGATCCCGTCGGCGCTCGCCTCGTCGGCCGACACGGACTCGTCGTTCGCGACCGAGGCCGGATCCCAGCTCGACGCCTCGCCGAGCGGCACCGGGAACATCGTCCGGTAGCCGTGGATCACGTCGAGCCCGAAGATCAGCGGGATGTGCAGGCGCGATGAGAGCGCGGCCTGCTGGACCTGGTTGATGTTGTCGACGCCGACCAGGTCGAGCACCGACCCGATCTGGCCGCTCGTGGCCTGCGCGATCAGATCGCCGGGTGCCGTTCGGCCCGTCCGGACCGGCCATCTCGAGCTGGCCGAACTTCTCGGCGACGGTCATCCGCCCGAGCAGCTCGCTGACCTTCGCATTGATCGACTGCTGCTGAGCGTTTGTGGCGGCGCTTTGCTTCGCCTGGTGGTGTGTGGACGCCGCACTCGACGACGTGGACATACTGCTCACAAGAAGTGCGACGGCAAGGACAAATCCCGCCGCAGCAGCGCAGAACCCAAACCTCCGTCTTGGCTTTGCCCAGACGGCAGCAGCAACTCTCTCTGACATTTCCCCTCCCAAATAGGTGACCGCAGACTCGCGTACCCACTGGGAGGGTGATTGAAAACGTTAACTTTAGGACCGTAACTAGCAGTTGCCGCGGAAACTTGACTAATCGGAGAACGCGTCGCTACTGACGGAGTGCACAATCACTGGGACATCGAATAACACGTCATCTCGTAGCGGCGTCATCCCGAGCCGCTCGGCGACGCGAATCGATCGCGTGTTCTCGGCGCGAATCATCGCAGTGAGGTACGGGTAGTTGAATTCCCGAAAGCCCCACTGCGCGCACGCGCGCGCGGCTTCGGTGGCGTAGCCATGCCCCGACTCGCCGAGCGGAGCGCCCACCCCACCTCGGTCTCGCCGAACTGCGGCCAGTATTTATACAGGCGTTCGGTCTCGATATGCACCAGGAGGAGTTGTAACGAAGCCTTACGGCCGCGAGACGACGCCCGTGAACAGCACCGCGCCGGTCCTGGTGTCGCGCAGCACGAACGCGAACGGGCGATCGACACGGAACTCGAGCGGAGGCGGCGCCATCACCGCCGTCGGGCCGATCCCAACGCCGGTCGCGGCCGCTGCCTCGGTGCCCGCCTCGTCGATGTTCAGGTACGCCTCGTGGACGACCGTCTTGATGAACAGATCCCCCGGGCTTCCCGCGATGCCGGACAGGTTCGCGAGCCCGGGCTCGAACGCGAGCCGCATACCGAGCGCCTTCAGCGCCGTCGCAAGCTCGAAATGGGTGTCGAGCCGGAACTTCGGCAGGGCAAGTTGGACTTGCTCGGGCTTCAGCCCTCTCAGCAGCGCGAGCGGCCCCTCGCCGGCGATGCGATCGAGCAGCGGACCGAGATCGCCCTGGCTCGGCAGGAGGACGTCGAACGCCAGCCGGCCGCCCCGATAGGGCAGCTCGAGCGCCTGGTATCCCGAGCGCTGGACGTAGCCGAACGCCCCGCTCTGATGCATGGTCGGCACGTTCACCGTGCCGCTCGGCGCATGGAACGGCGCCGCGAATGTGCTGGCCTGGGTGAACGGCTCGAGCCACTTCGCCTTCAGGTAGACGGCGTTGACCAGCATCAGCTTCGTGAGCGGGTCGACATCGCCGGGTCCGAGCAGCTCGGAGATCTTGCCCCCGGTCTGCCGGGAGATCCAGGCGTTGATCTCGGCGCGGGCGGCGTCGGCCGCGTGCTCGAAGTCGGCGGTTCGCAGACCCGCCCCGTAGTCGCGCGCGAGCCCGCGGAGGAACGCCTGCCGGAAGCGCTGCCCACGCTGGGCGTAGAGCGCGTTCGCGATCTCGAGCGTCACGTCCGGCCCATTGACGTTCGCGAGCGAACGGTCCGCCGCGTTGAACGCGGCGCCCAGCCGAGCCGGCGCCAGCCCGAAGTCGAGCGCGCTCGCCATCTGCGACGCGGTCGTCCCGCGCGCTCCGGCGAATGCCATCGACAGCGCCTGCGAGATGCTCGCGGGCGACAGCGCGACGTTCGGCTCCGATCGCGCCATCTCGGCGAGAATCCGCCCCGCGAACACCGAGTTTCCATCCCGCAGCGCGGCCGCATCGGCACGGGGCACGGCAGCGTGCCCCCGCGGCACCGTGGCCCGCACGAGCGTCGTCTGCGACGGAGCCGGACCGGAACCGCCGGCGGACGATCCACAACCGGCGATCGGCGCCAGCAGCCCGAGCAGCATCAACGTTCCGAGTCGCATACGCACACAGACCCTACGCGCGACCGCGAGCGCCGTCACACGACCGATTCAGTGCTTGCGCCCGGACACGAGCAGTCCGGCCCCGACCGCGACGATCGCCAGTCCACCCGCGCCGCCGACCAGCTCGAGCCGGCGAGGCGAGCGGGCGAACCAGGCGCGGAACGCGCCCGCGGCGAGTGCCCACATCGAGTCCGAGAGGAGCGCGATCGCGGCGAAGATCAGACCGAGCAGCAGGATCTGCACGGGGACGTGGCCGCTGGCTCGGCTGACGAACTGCGGCAGGATCGCGGCCAGGAACACGACGGTCTTGGGGTTGGTGACACCCACCGTTGCGCCCTGGATGAACGAGCGACGATTCGATTGGGCCCGCACCGGTGCCGCGAGCGCCGCCGCGAGCGACCGGCGCTCGCGGAACGTCCTCAAGCCGAGGTACACGAGGTAGGTCCCGCCGACGAGCTTGAGCCCGGTGAACGCAGCAACGGATTGCTCGGCGAGCGCGCCGATGCCGAACGCGACCGCGATCACCTGGACGTACTCGCCGAGTGCGTTTCCGACGACGGTCAGCACCGCGACGCGCCGGCCGCTCGCTAGTGCCCTTCCGACCACGAACAGGACGCTCGGCCCCGGGATCACGATTACGACGAACGCCGTGATGCCGAACGCCAGCAGCCGATCCGACGAGAGCACCTTGCCAGTCTAAATCGTGCCGAGAACGGCCTGAACGCGACGGACCCGAGGACTTGACACCTAGAGAAACTATGCCTACCATCGCTAGGTATGAAGGCGGATACGTTGAACGGCCAACTCGACCCGCTGATCCTCGCCACCGTCGCGGAGGAGCCGGCCCACGGCTACGCGATCCTCCAGCGCCTCAGGGACCGCAGCAGCGGCGCCTTCGACGTCGCCGAGGGCACGATCTATCCGGCGCTCCACCGTCTCGAGCGTGACGGCCTGTTGAGCAGCTCGTGGTCGACCGACAGCGGGCGGCGGCGGCGCGTGTACCGCGTGACGCGATCCGGTGGCGCCGCCCTCCAGGTGCGGCGGCGCGAGTGGAAGCACTTCGCCCAAGCGGTCGAGGCGGTGATGGGATGAGCTGGCTCGACGATCTCGCCGCCGAGCTGCGCGCCCGGCGTGTGCCCCGGCGCGAGCGGCGGAGGATCCTCGACGAGCTCCGCGATCACATCGCGTGTGAGCCCGGTTGCGAGGATCGGCTCGGAGATCCGCAGGCCCTGGCCGTGACCTTCGCGGACGAGCTCGCCTCGGCGCGGGCGCGAAGCTCGGCGTTCGCGGTGTTCGCCGCGCTGGCGGTGGCAGCGGTCGTGCTGGCCGTCTCCCAGATCACGCTCGGGCAATTCTCCCGCAACCCCGGGTATTCGAACGGGATCTCGACGCTGCTGTTCTTCCCGGCGGTGCTGGGGATGCTCGTGGCGCCGCAGGTCGCGCTGGTGGCCGGAACGCTCGCGGCCTGGCGCGCGGTTCGCCGCCGGCGCGTCGCGCGCCTGCCGGCCGCGGAGATCGCGCTCATCCACCGGCGAGCTCGCGTCGCGCTCGGCGCGGGCCTCGCGACGATGGCCGGCGTCGAGATGTACGTCGTCGACTTCTCGTTGCGGCTCCCCGGGTGGTGGCTCGGATCGATCGGTGGCCTCGCCGCGGCGGCCGGCGTCGGACTGTTCGCCGCGCGCAGAATCGTCGTCCGGTCCGAGGCGATCGTCTCAGGCACGCCCGGCCCGGGCGGCGATGTGTTCGACGACCTCCCGCTGCTCAAATCGACGTCGCTCCGTGGCCGGCCGTGGCGTCTCGGCGTGCTCGCGTCCGTGGGGGTCGGACTCGCGATGGCCACGTTCGAGGCGCACGCCGAGCATTCGGTGCTCGAGGGCATCCAGCGAGGCGCGTTCGAGGGGGTGGCCGCCGCCGCGGGATTCGTCCTCCTCGGCCGCGCGGTCGGCGCCTTGCCGGCGCGCGGCCGAGCGCAACCGACGTCGCTGCTGGCGCTCACCGGCGCCCCGCCGGACCGCCTCGTCGCGGACGCCGACCGCTCCGCCGCCGAGGGAGTCCTCAGGCAGGCGTACGCGGATGGGCGGTTGTCGCTCGACGAGCTCAGCGAGCGGATCTCCGCCGTCCACGCCGCGCGGACGGCCGAGCAACTCCGTACCGCGCTAGCGGGCATCGACCCGAGCTCGTAACGTTCTGGCGGTGGCGCCCCGCGACCCGGACGACGTAGCGGCCTACGACGAGCTCGAGCAGCGCCTGATCGGCGGACCCCGCCCGCTGACCGGACGGATCGAGCTGCGCGACTACGATCCGGGTTGGCGAGAGCTGTACGCCCGACACGCCGCGCGGCTGAGCGACGCGCTCGGCGACCGCGCGGTTCGAATCGAGCACGTGGGCTCGACCTCGGTCCCCGGCCTCGCCGCGAAGCCGATCATCGACATCGCGCTCGAGGTACCCGACACCACAGACGAGCCGTCCTACGTCGGCGCGCTCGAGACCGCCGGTTACGTTCTTCGGTTGCGCGAGCCCGACTGGTTCGAGCACCGGTGCTTCAACGCCACCGAGGGCGCGGTGAACCTCCACGTGTTCCCGGCCGGCTGCACCGAGACGGACCGCATGGTGCGATTCCGGGACTGGCTGCGCGCCGACGCCGCCGACCGCGAGCTATACGCCGCCACAAAGCGCGAGCTCGCGGCGCGCGATTGGAAGTACGTACAGCAGTACGCGGATGCCAAGACCGAGGTCGTCGCCGAGATCATGGCGCGGGCGCTGTCTGAACCAGCGATCGAGAGCTAGCGACAGCGACCGCCGGGGCCGGATGGTTCCTGTCACTCGCCGCCGATCCCGTAACGCGCTAGGCGGCGCTGCCCTTCCGCTCGGCGTCGAACAGCTCGACCAGGCGGCTCCGCACGTCCCACAGCTTCGGGATCTGGCGCTGGGCGATCAGCTTCCCGAGCACCTGGACAGGCGTTCCCTGGGTCCCGATCGTGTCCTCGCCGAGCGCCCGCGCGACGATCGTGTAGTGGCGGAAACGCCACACCCAGATCCGCTCGTCCCATTCGGTCAAGAGCTCCGCGAGCTGGTAGAGCTGCTCGTGCTCGCGCCCGTGCTGGTACAGATCGGTCAAGATCGAGGCCCGCATCCGAGAGCAGGCGGTCGAACGCCTTGGCCACGCGCTGGGTCACGACCGGGACGCGCCGGAACCCGGGTGAGTCGAAGCCGCTGCCGTGCCCGAGCACGACGCGGATCTGCGAGTACTCCCACGGGTCCATCTGGTTGAGCATCTCCATCTGAGTGGTGACATACGCCAGCGCGAGCACCGCGCGGCGGAGCAACCGAAGCGCCGGATCGATCTGCCCCCGCTCCAGGAATCCCGCGGCCTCGTCGACCTCGGTCGTCCCGAACTTCAGCCACAGTTCGGAGGACTGGTGGACGGTCTGGAACAGCAACTCGTCGTGGTGCACCCGCTCCTCGGCGGTCTTCTGCAACGAGAGCAGTTCGTCGGTCCGCAGGTAGCGCTCGTAGTCGCTGGCGCCGGGGCCCGGCAGAACCGGGGCGCGTAGGTCGTCGTCAGTGCGGTCGGTCACGAATCCGCTCCTTCCAGGATCGCTGCCAGCTTGGCCAGATCGATGTTCCCGCCCGACACGATGCACACGACCTTTCCGGTCCCCGCGCGACCCGCAAGCGCGGCCGCCGTGGCCAGCGCGCCCGCTCCCTCGGCGATCACGTGCGCACGTGAGGCGAGCGTGCGCACCGCGCCGGCCGCGTCCGCGATCGGAACCGCGAACGCATCGTCGACCAGCGGCTGCACGCGGGGCCACATCGAGTCGAAGACTCGCCGGCTGCCCGAGCCGTCGACGAACGACGGGCTGTACTCCACGTCCGCCGGCCCGCCCGCCGCCAGCGCGGCGACGAGCGCCGCCCCGGTGGCCGGTTCCGCCGTGTAGATCTTCGTCTGCGGTCGAAGTGCCCTGATCGCGCTGGCGATCCCGACCGTCAGCCCGCCGCCGCCGAACGGGATCACGACCGCGTCCGGGTCGGGCAGGTCGTCGATGATCTCGAGCCCGATCGTGCCATTGCCGGCCATCACACCCTCGTCCTGCACCGGGTGCACGAACAGCCCGTCGACCCCGTCGACGCGACTCGTGACGATCGCCTGCCACCACTCGTCGTAGGGCACCTTCAGCACCTTCCCGCCGAGCCGCTCGATCGCGCCGAGCTTGGCCTGGGGCGCGTGCTCGGGAACGGCGATCGTCACCGGCAGCCCGAGCTCGCGGCCGGCCCATGCGACGCCCTGAGCCATGTTGCCGGCGCTGGCGGTGACCAGGCCGCGCGCCGCGGTCCTCCTCGGGCGCGAGCCGCACCGCGTTGGTCGCGCCGCGGATCTTGAACGAGCCGATCGGCTGCAGCGCCTCGAGCTTCAGGTAGATCTCGGCCGGCGCGTCCTCGGTCCGCAGCCGCACGAGCGGCGTCCGCACCGCGACGTCCGCGATGCGCGCCCGCGCCGCTTCGATCTCGCGCGAGCTCGATCACAGCTCGACCTCGGTCCCGATCCCCATCCGGCGCGCCCGCGCCACGGCGCGCTCGGCGGCGGCGAGGTCCTCGACCGCGAGCCCGAGCGAGCTGAACACGGTCAGCTCGCCCGCGCTCCAGCCGTCCCGGCACCATCCCCGCCAGCACCTCGCCGAGCTCGCCGCGGACGTGGTCCTCGCCCGCGATCGCGCCCTGCTCGACCGCCAGCAGGTACTCGCCGGCCTCGTTGCGCAGCGACTCTCGGCTGTCGCAGAACAGCGCGCTCGCCGCGACCGTGTCGACGTCGAGCTCGCGAGCGCTCGGCACGCTCGCGCCGACCGCGTTGACGTGCGTTCCCGCGCCGAGCCAGTCGCGCCGCAGCACCGGCTCGCGCGAGCTCGTGGCGGTGACCACGACGTCGGCGCCGCGAACCGCGTCCTCGGCCGACCGCCGTCACCGGCGCGCGGCCGTCGCCGGCCGCGGCGAGCTCGCTCGCGTGCGCCTCGGTCGGGCGAGTACACCCGCACCTCGGTCGAACTCGCGCACCGCCGAGCAGCGCGTCGAGATGGGCCTTGCCCTGCACGCCGGCGCCGAGGATCGCGAGCACCGTCGCGTCCTCGCGCGCGAGCACCCGGGTCGCGACCGCGCTCACCGCGGCGGTGCGGACCGCGGTGACGGCCGACGCATCCAGGATCGCCCTGCGGCGCGCCGATCGTGCCGTCGAACAGCGTCACGGTCCCCTGGTGCGAGTCGAGCCCGCGCGCCGGATTCCCGGGCATCACGCACAGTGACTTCAGCGCGAACACCGGGTCCGTCGCCGCCACGCCACGCCGGCATCAGCCCCATGAACCCGGCGGCGCTCGGCGAACTTGACCATCGAGCGGAGCGGCATCTGCGCCTCGCCGCGCGCGTGCGCGGCCAGCACGGCCGCCATCGCGTCGGCGCACTCGTCCGGCGGCAAGCGCCGCGATCACGTCGTCGTGGCTGAGGATCAGAACCGAGCTCAACTGAACACGCTGTCGAGGGTGGCGCGCTCCTCGCCGCTCAGCGGCCGCTCGAGCGCCTCGCGCACGGGCTCCAGATGCTCGCGGCGGCCCGGACCGACGACGACCTGGGTGACGCGGTGGTCCGCCAGGAGCCAGGCGAGCGCCAGCCCGGCCATCGAGGTCGCGCGAGCTCGCGCCAGCCGGGCGAACTGCTCGAGCCGATCGAACGTGCGCTCGGCGACGAACGGCGCGTACGGCTCGGGACGCTGGGTCATCCGCGACCCCGCCGGGAACGGCTCGTCGCGACGGTACTTGCCGGTCAGCCAGCCGCCGGCGAGCGGGCTGAACACCAGGTAGGAGACCTGCTCGCGCTCGCACAGCGGCAGCACCGCGGCCTCGTCGGCGCGCGCGAGCAGCGAGTGCTCGTTCTGGATCGCCTGCGGCGCCCCGGCCGCGAGCGCCGCCTCGAGCTGGGCGGCGTCGAAGTTGCTGACCCCGTAGGCGCGGATCTTGCCGGCGCCGCGAAGCTGCCTCGAACGCGCCGACCGTGTCCGCGAGCGGCACCTCGGGGTCGAACTCGTGAGCGAGGTACAGATCGACCTGACTCGACCCCGAGGCGCTCGAGGCTCGAGTCGAGCTGCCTGGCGATCCGCTCGGGCGCGAGGCCGTGGTCGGCGCCGGCGTCCATCGGGTTGTACGTCTTGGTCGTGAGCATCGGGCGCACGCCCCGGCTCCGCATCCACGCGCCGATCATCCGCTCGCTGCGCCCGCCGCCGTAGGCGTCGGCGGTGTCGAAGTGGTCGATCCCCTGCTCCCACGCGGCGTCCATCAGCTCGAACGCCTCGTCCTCGCGTCAACCCCTGGCCGAACAGCTCGGGCGCCGAGCCGACGCCGCCGAAGTTCCCGCAGCCGAGCGCGACACGCGGGATCGTGAGCTCGGAGCGCCCCAGCCGGCGGCGTTCGAACGGGAGCGTTGCGGTCATCGAGGGACGGCCGTTGCGGTCATCGAGGGCCAGCCTATCGGCGCGCGCCGGCGGGCGGGGGCGGCGATATTTGATCGAAACGGTCGTGACGTGGCAAATTGACGCGAGCTTGAATCGCCTACGCCGGCATCGTCTCGTCCTCGTCGCCTCGCTCGTGACAACGCTCGTCGCGGTCACCGGATACGCGCGGGCAGCGCCGACCTCGGTCCCCCGGGACGTCGCCGTCGTCACAGTCTCGAACGCCGCGGGCGGGTCTCGGATTCAACCGGGCTTCCTGGGGCTGTCGCTCGAGAACACCGCGATCATCCCGTACGCCGGCACTGACCCCAAGGCGCCCGACCCGGTATTCCTGCAGCTGGTCCGCAACCTCACCCCGGGTCAGTCGCCGGTGCTCCGGATCGGCGGGGACAGCACCGACTGGGCGTGGTACCCGGTCCCCGGCCTGAGCAAGCCACATGGCGTGCGGGTCACGCTGACCCCCCGTTGGCTCGCCGTGACGCACGCGCTCGCCACCGGCCTGAACGCCCGGCTGATCATGGGCATCGACCTCGAGGCCGACAGCCGCGCCACCGCGGACGGCGAGGCGCGCGCGTTCGAGCGGGGGATCGGGAAACCATGGATCGAGTCGCTCGAGCTCGGCAACGAGCCCAACCTCTACGGCAGCTTCACCTGGTACGTGCTGCCCGATGGCGTCCACGTGATGGGCCGTCCGCCCGGATATGACTTCTCGTCGTTCCTCGACGAGTTCACCTCGTTCGCGACAGGACTGCCGGGGCCGCTGGCCGGACCCGCCACCGGGGCATCCACCTGGATGGCGGACACCGGCGAGTTCCTCGCCGCCGAGCCACGCGTCGGGATGGTGACCCTGCACCAGTATCCGCTCCAGACCTGCTTCGTCTCGCAATCCTCGCCGGAGTACCCCACGCCCGCGCACCTGCTCGCCCCCGCCGCGACGACTGGACTCGCCGACGGCATCGCCGCTTACGTCGCGCTCGCCCATGCCCATCACCTCCCGCTCCGGATCGACGAGATCAACACCGACTCATGCGGGGCCGCGCCCGGCGTCAGCAATGCGTTCGTCTCGGCGCTGTGGGCACTCGACACGCTGTTCGAGATGGCCCGGGTCGGCGTTGACGGCGTGAACATCCACACGTATCCCGGGGCCACCTATCAGCTTTTCACGTTCACCCACGCTGGCCGCAGGTGGAGCGCGTCGGTGACCCCGGAGTACTACGGCCTGCTGATGTTCGCCCAGGCGGCGCCGGCGGGATCGCGGCTGATCGGCACCACGACCACGAACGCCCAGGGGATCACGGTCTGGGCCACCCGCGGAACGGAAGGCCGTACGCGAGTGGTGCTCATCAACGAGAGCCTGGACCGGCGCACGATCGCGCTGAGCTCCGCCGGCGGCCGGGCGGCGACGCTCGAGCGGCTGCGCGCGCCCCGGCTCAGCAGCACCGCCGGGGTCACGCTCGGCGGCCAGAGCTTCGGCGCCCGAACCACGGGCCGGCTCGCCGGCCGCTCGAGCGTCGCCAAGCTCGCCGCCGGCCATGGCCGCTACGTGTTCACGCTGCCGGCGGAGAGCGCCGCGCTGGTCACGTTCTGAGCACGAGCGAGGAGGCACGCGAGGCCCCCGGCGAAACCGCGGGAGTTACTCACCGGCGGAACCGCGGGAGTTACTCACCGGCGGAACCGCGGGAATTACTCACCGGCGGAACCGCGGGAATTACTCACCGGCGGAACCGCGGGAGTTACCCAGTACCGTAAAGCCATGCCCGTCCTGGAAGCACGCGGCATCGTCAAGACGCTCGGGGTCGGACGCGGCGAGCGCCGCGTGCTCGACGGCGTCGGACCTCGAGGTCGACGCCGGCGAGGTCGTCGCGGTGCTCGGCCGCTCGGGAAGCGGCAAGTCGACGCTCCTGCATCTCCTGGGCGGCCTCGACCGACCCGACGAAGGGCAGATCGTGCTCGCCGGGCAAGACATCACCGAGGCAGCGGCCGCGCGCGCTCGCCCGGACCCGGCTGCGCTCACGTCGGGTTCGTGTTCCAGTCCTTCCACCTGATCGAGGAGCTGAGCGGCGAGGAGAACGTGCTGCTGCCGTCGCGCCTGCCCGGCGCGCTGCGCGGCGGCGAGCAGCGGGCCCGCCGGCTGATCGGCGAGCTGGGCCTGGCGGAGATCGCCGGCCGCCGGCCGCACGAGCTGTCGGGCGGCGAGCAGCAGCGCCTCGCGATCGCGCGGGCGCTGGTCAACGACCCCGAGCTGGTGCTGGCCGACGAGCCGACCGGAAACCTCGACCAGGACAACGGCGCGACCGTGCTCGCGCTGCTCCGCAACCTCACGCGGCGCGCGGTCGTGATCGTCACACACGAGCCCGAGGCGGCGGCGATCGCCGACCGCGTGCTGCATCTGCGCGACGGACGGCTCGTCGTCGAGGGCGCCCGGATCAGGGAGTCGGCCTGACGGCGGCATTCGCAGACGCCCGTCCGAGGCATGCGGAGTCCGGCGGCGGCGCTCGCTGCTGACCGGGCTTGGGATCGCGCTCGCGGCGGCGATGCTGGTGGCAGCGCTGGTCGTGTCGGACAGCCTCGGGTTCGGCTTCGATCGGGCCGCCCGCGCGTCGGACCTCCCCGACATCATCGTCCGCTTCGATCCGCAGAACGCCGGCCGGGTCGCACAGCGCATCGCCGCGCTCCCCGATCTGGCCGCGTACACGCTCCGCCAGGAGGTCACGAACGTCGACCTCGCCGCCGGCGACAACGACAACGGCAGTGGCGTGGTCGAGGTCGTCGGGCCCGGACGCCGCGGCTACGCGATCGTCGCTGGGCGCGACGTCTCCAGAAGCCCGCGCGAGGTCGTGGTCGAGCGCGGGCTCGCGGCCGCCTGGGGGATCGAAGCTCGGCGGCCGGATCGACGTCGACGGCCTCGGGTCCCTGCGCGTGGTCGGGTTCTCTGAGAGCCCGGACAACGTCTCGTACCCGCTCGCGACGCCGCGCATCTACATCTCGCAGGCGGGCCTTGCGGCGATGCTCGGCTCCCCGCCGGGTCCGAACGTCAACCTGGCCGACGTCTGGCTTCGCGATCCGCGCAATCTGAACGAGGTGCTGGTGCAGGCGCGCGCCACCAGCTACGGCCTGCACGGGCTGCGGTTCGTCACGCGTTCGGGCGTCCACGTCCTGCTCGACCAGGCCGCGGGGATCGTGATCGACCTGCTGGTGGCGCTGTCGCTGATCGCGCTCGCCACCGCGAGCGTGATGCTCGCCGCGTCCGCGCGCGCCGAGGTGCAGCGCCGGCTCGCCGCGATCGGCGTCCGCCGCGCGGTCGGAGCCTCGCGCGGGCACCTGGCGACCACGCAGGCGCTCGAGGCGCTGTTCGTCGCCGCGCCGGCGGCGACGGTCGGCGCGATCGGCGGGGCGCTCGCCACCTACGGGCCGACGAGCCGGTTGCTGATGCTGCTCAACGAGCCCGCGCCGGGGTCGGCGCTGCTGCCCGCGCTCGGCGGTCGCCTGGCTGGCGAGCGTCGCCATCCCGGTGCTCGCGGCGGCATGGCCGGCGTGGCGGGCGGCCGGCCGCTCGCCGGTGGCGCTGCTGCGCGGCGCCGAGCTTGCGCGCGGGTCTCGCCGGCTCCCGACCCCGGGCGCCGGTCTCACCGCCCTCGGCGTACGGCTGGCCGGCGCGCGCCGCACTCGCCTGATCGCCACGGTCGCCGCGCTCGGATTCTCGACCGCGTTCGTGCTGCTGATGCTCGCGCTCGCCTCCGCGCTCAGCTCGCTCGAGACCGACCCGCAGGCGCTCGGCAAGCGCTACCAGCTGACCGCGAACCTGTCCGCCTCGGCGGTTGGACGCGTGCGGTCGATCCCCGGCGTGCAGGCGGCGGCGCCGCGGTACGAGACCGAGGCCGTCGACTCGTACTCGCTGGGCGAGACGATCGACGTGATCGCCTATCGCGGCAACCACACGACCTTCGAGGATCCACCGCTCGTTTCCGGGGCGCGCTTGGAAGGCACTCACGAGGCCGAGGTCGGTCTCGGGCTGGCGCAGGCGCTCGGGCTGTCGCCCGGGTCGACGCTCGCGATCGAGCTCGCGTCGGGAACCGAGCTGCGGCTGCGGGTCGCCGGCGTGGTCAGCTCGCTCGATCACGACGGGCGCGTCGCCTACGTGCCGGCCGCCGCGCTGCTGGCCGCCGATCCGTCGGCCGCCTCCGACGAGCAGGTCGTGGTCGTGCTCCGCCCGGGCGCCAATGCCGGCGCGGTGAGCGCGGCGCTCGGATCGACCGCGACTCCCGCCACCGGCGCGGTCGGCCGCGGCGTTCCGCTCGTCGCGGTGTTGCGCTCGATCCTGCGCGCGGTCGCGATCGTCGACGGCCTCGTCTGCCTGTACGCGCTGATCCAGGCGTGCGCGCTCACCGTTCAGGAGCGCCGCCGCACGGTGTCGGTGCTACGCGCGTTCGGCGCCGGCGGCTCCGCGGTGCGGCGCCTGCTCGCGGGCGCGGTGATCGCGCTGGTGGTGCCGGCGGCGGTGATCGGGATCCTGCTCGAGCGGTTCGTGCTCGGCCCGGCGCTGTCACGGCTGGCCGCGAGCTACGTGACGCTGCCGCTCGGCGCGACCGGGCTCGAGATCGCCGCGGTGCTGGCCGGGCTGGCGCTCGCCGGCGCGATCGCGGTGGCGTGGGTGGCGCGGCAGGCCATGCGCGAGAACGTGATCGCCGGGATGGGGGCGCCGTGAGCTGCCTGACTCGACGTGAGGCGTTCGTCCTCGGCGCCGCGCGCCCTGCTGGCGGCAGGCTGCGGCAGCGCCCGCTCGACCGCGCGCCGGGTCGGGCTCGACGCTGGCGTCGACGTGGACCGACCCGCGCGGCACCGGCACGCTGGCGCCCGGTCCCGGCGAGCGCCTCCTCCCGCGCACCGAGCTCGGCCCGGTGCGCGCCGGCCGACGGCGTGATCGCCACGCTCGCCCACGTCACCGACGCCCACGTGCTCGACGCCTCCTCTCCCGCCCGCGTGCCGTTCCTGGACCGGCTCGGCCCGCCGTTCGAGTCGACCTTCCGCCCGCAGGAGACGCTCACGGCGCAGGTGCTCGACGGGCGCGACCCGCGCGATCCGAGCGGTCCGCCCGGACGCGGTCATCCAGGGCGGCGATCTGATCGACAACGACCAGCGCAACGAGCTCGCGTGGGCGCTGCGCGGCGCTCCGCGGCGGGTCGTCCGTCAGCCCCGACCGGCTACCACGGCGTCCAGCTCGTCGAGCGACCCGGACCCGTTCTACTACCGGCCCGACCTCGACGCGCCGCAGCACCCAGGGCTGCTGTCTCGCGCCGCGCGCCCGTTCGTCAGCGTCGGCGTCCGGGCGTCCGGTGTACCCGGTGCTAGGCGACCACGACATCCTCGTCGCCGGCGAGATCGCCCCCACCGACCAGACGCGAGCGCTGGCGGTCGGCGACGAGGCGCTGTGGGAGCTGCCCCCGGGCTGTCGCTGCCGCCGGGAACCTCGCTGACCGCCGGCGGCTCGCCCGACGGTCCGCCGCTGCCCGGCCTGGTGAACCAGTTCCTGGCCCGGGCGCTGGCCGGTCCGAAGGTGCACGTCCCGGCGAACGCCGGCCGCGTCGAGATGGGTGCCGCCGAGGTGATCGCGCGCCTCGGCCGCCCCGGCGCCGACCTCGACTACAGCGTGGACATCGGCAGCGAGCTTCGCCTGATCGTGCTCGACCTCGCGCGCCGCGCCGGCGGGTCGGGCGGCCTCGTCCGCCCCAATCAGCCTGGCTGGCTAGCCAGCCAGCTGGGCGAGGCACGGCGACGGCGATGGGTGATCGTCGTGTCGCACCAACCGCTGGCGGGCTCCGACGGCGGCGATCAGCTGCTCGCGATCCTCGACGATCACCCGCGCGTGATCGCGGCGCTGTCGGGCCACACCCACCGCAACGAGATCGAGCCGCGCGGCCGCTACTGGCTGATCAGCACCGCGTCGCTGATCGACTACCCCCAGCAGGCCCGCGCGCTCCGCGTGGTGCAAGACCGCCGGCGGCGGGGTGGCGATCCAGACCTGGATGCTCGATCACACCGCCCCCGGCGACCTCGGCCGGATCGCCCGCCAGCTCTCCTACCTCGACGCCCAGGGCGGGCGGCCGAAGGCGTTCGCCGGAGGTCGGCTCGACCGCAACGTGACGCTGTATCGGGCCGCCGGCTAGGCGCTTACGTGCTGCTGCCGCCACCGCCGAGCGCGTCCGTGATGTCGGCGATGGCCGCCTGCTCGGGCCCGCTGACCGCCATGCCGTCCTCCCTGTGGGCGCTCGCCACCTTGTCCGCGAGCGTGAGCACGAACCGGCGGTAGTCGTCGACCTCGTGCGGTGTCGCCTTGGTCTCGAGCACCTGCGACCGCATCGCGAACGTGCTGGAGGCCGTGCGACTTGACCTCCTCGGGCGAGTGCCCGAGGTGACGGTCGACTTCGGGCTTCGCGGACACGATCGCATCGAGGAGCTCGCTCGCGCCGTGCTCCTTGCGGGCTTCGGCGTAGGACTTCGCGATCGCGAAGCTCTCGCGGAACGTGCCGCCCTTCGACGCAGTCGCCACGACCGTGCCCGCCGCCGGGGGTCCTTGCAGGACGGTGTCCCACTCCTGCTCGGTGAAATCGCTCTTGCTGGTCATCAATTGCTCCTCAGCTTCGGGTGGATTGGCCTACCTCGATGAGGTGTCCGTCGGGGTCGCGAACATAACAGCGAATCTCAGTGGCGCGCTGCTGGGGCGGCGTCAGGAATTCGGCCCCCTTCGAGCTCCAGTCGGCGTAGATCGCCTCGATGTCGGCCACGCGTATGTTCATGAAGCTCGACACCCGATCCGGATCGCGCGGCGTCTCGAGCGTGACCGTCGGCTTGTCCTCGGTCGGACCGCCGCCGACGTTGATGATCACCCATCCGTTCGCGAGCGCGACGATCGACGGCTCGCCCTCCATCACGAGCTCGCCGCCGAGTACGTCGGTATAGAACCGGCGCGAGCGCTCGACGTCGCCGGCGACGATGAAGTGGGTCAGCACGAACCCCTCCGTGGGCGCGGGTAGCTCGGCCATGGAAGCCTCCTCGGACTGCAGCTGCGGTTGATGGGCCTCGCTTCGCTCGGCGTCCATGGGGCCGTGCGTCCCCGTCCGGACGGGCCCGGCTGGCCCCACGGACGCTGCGCGAAGCGCAGCCCCTATCCAACCACGGTTTCGATCGTCTCGATCGGCTCGAGCTGTGAAATCTCCGACCGGCGGTTCTCCCAGTGCGGCGGGATGCACATGTGCGTCCCGAGCTCGTCCGCGGCTTCGTCGATCAGGAAGCCCTGCGGCGTACCGTGGGCGATCTCGACCAGCAGCCCGCTCGGGCTGCGGCAGTACATCGAGAAGAAGTAGCCGCGGTCCTTGGGCTCCGAGAAGTCGGTGAATCCGAGCCCGACGATCCAGTCCTTGACCTCCTGCTGGTTCTCGGCCGAGACCACGTCGAACGCCTGGTGATGGATCGTGCCCTCGCCGAAGTTCCACGTCCCCTGCGGGAGGTCGGGCTCCTCGACCAGCTCGAGCATCCGGCCGTAGCCCTGCTCGTCGCCGATCTGGAACTGGTGGTGCGCACCTTCGGAGGAGAGCAGCGTGCCGCCCATGCCCTCGGTGACGAAGAAGCTCATCGGGTCGGGCTCGCGGACCGAGGTCGTCGTGCCGTAGGCGCCGCGGATCGCGTGCTGGGCCGGGACGACGCCGTCGTAGGGCTCGCGGTCGTCCGGATTCGGGTCCGCCGACGATCTGGTACTCGATCCCGCACGGGTGGCGGAAGAACAGCCGCTCGGTCCCGAACCGCTCACCGGGCTCGTGGGGGATCGAGTACTCGGACAGGCGGTCCGCCCAGAAGCCGAGCGAGCCGAGTGGAACAGAGAGGTTCAGGGTCTTCGCCTGGTTGGTCCCGCGCTTGCCCATCCACCCGGCCTGCCGGTACGGGAACGCCGTCAGCAGCGTGCTCGGGTCGCCGAGTCCGTTGCCGTAGTAGAGGTGGTAGACCGGTATCTCGCCGTCGAACAGCACGGTCTTCTTGACGCTCTTGAGCCCGAGGACGCGGACGTGGAAGTCGTAGTCCTCCTGAGCGCCGCCGACGCAGAACGTCAGGTGGTGGGTACCGCGGATGAAGCCCCGAGCCATGATCCTGCTCCTCTTCCTCGTGGTCGCAACGCGCCGATTCTAACTTGAGCCCACAAGCGATCCTAGGACGCGCGTGCCGCCGGCCTAGGACGTGAGCGCGGCCCCGGCACTCATGAGCCAATCCGCGAACACGCCGCCGGAAACGACCCACGTCCGGCGTTCGGAGGCGAGCTCGGCCATGAACCCGAACAGCCTCTTCACGCCGCCGGCCCAGCGCTCGTCGAGCATCAGGAACGGGTGCAGGACCAGCGTCCGCAGGCCGCCGGTAGCGGCGAGGTCCTGGAGCTCCTCCTCGAATCGATCGGCCAGTTCGCCCGGGCGCAGCGCTGCCTCGGGGTCGCCCCGCGAGGTCCGCAACCGGGCGAAGCTGTCCATCAGGTGGTAGGCGTCGACGAAGTCCCACGTCGAACGGGACGTAGGCCAGACCGCGACGAACGCAGGCGGGGCCGCCGGCCGGGGAGCACCAGCGCAGGCCGGCCTCGCGCAGCAGCGCCGGCGAGCGCGAGTTCAGCTCGCCGCCGGGTGGCCGGAACCCGCGCGCCTGCACCCCGAGCTCCGCGAACGCCTCGACGCTCCGCGTGAGCACGTCGCGTTCCTCCTCGCCGGAGAGCGAGGTCCAGTCCTCGTGGCGCCAACCGTGCAGCCCGAGCTCGTGGCCGCGAGCCGCGATCTCGCGCACCGCGTCCGGGTACAGCTCGCAGTTGATCGCCTCGACGAAGAACGTCGCGCTCAACCCGTCGGACGTCGAGCTCGTCGAGCAGCCAGGGTAGCGCCACGGTCACCGACGGGTCGTCGCCGACAGGTGCATCCGCCGGCTGCGTTCCGCGCTCGAGCGCGCGCGCCTCGCCCAGGTTGTCGATCGTGAGGACGATCGCGCTGGGCAATCCCGCTGGCCCGAATCTGGCCACGAGCACCATCGTAATTGAGCGCCGACGCAATACTTCGTCCCGATGACCAGTTCAGGACAGGCGTCGCGGGTCGCACTGGTGACGGGCGGAGCGGGCGGCATCGGCCGGGCGATCGTGCGCGCGCTGGCCGCGGACGGCCACCGCGTCGTGGCCGGGGACATCGCCGACGGCGCGCCGGACGAGGCGGCGCCTCGCGGTTCACCTCGACGTGACCGACAGCGACTCGGTCGACGAGGCGGTTACGCGCGCCGAGCGCGAGCTTGGGCCGATCGAGATCCTCGTCAACACGGCCGGCTGGGATGAGTTCCACCCGTTCCTGGAGACCGACGAGGACGTTCTGGGACCGGATCATCGAGCTCAACTACAAGGGCTGCCTGCGGGTCTGCCGCCGGGTCGTGCCGGGCATGGTCGAGCGCGAATACGGCCGCGTCGTCAACATCTCCTCGGACGCCGCCCGGGTCGGCTCGTCGCAGGAGGCCGTCTACGCCGGCGCCAAGGCCGGCGCAGGTCGCGTTCGGGAAGACGCTCGCGCGCGAGGTGGCCCGCCGCGGCGTGACGGTCAACAGCGTGTGCCCGGGACCGACCGAGACGCCGCTGCTCGACGGGATGCTCGGGGCCGGCGAGGCCAGCGCGAAGATGGTCGAGGCGCTCGCGCCGGGCCGTGCCGATGCGGCGGCTCGGACGGCCCGAGGACGTCGCCGCCGCGGTGGCGTTCCTGGCCTCGGACGCGCGCCGGCTACATCACCGGGCAGACGCTGTCGGTCAGCGGCGGGCTGACGATGGCCTGAGACCAAAGGAGCGACGGATGGAGCTGACCGACACGCGCTATGAGGTCGAGAACGGCCTGGCCTGGATCACGATCGACCGGCCCGACCGGATGAACGCCTTCCGGGCGAGGACGGTCGACGAGCTGATCCATCTGTTCACGCGCGCGTGGGCCGCGTCCGAGGTCGGCGTGATCTGCCTGACCGGCGCCGGCGACCGGGCGTTCTGCGCCGGCGGGGACCAGAAGCAGCGCGCGCGAGACCGGCGACTACGGCCCGAGCGCGTCGGGGCTGTTCGAGATCGAGCGCCTGCACCGGCTGATCCGCGACGTCCCCAAGCCGGTGATCGCCGCGGTCAACGGCGTCGCGATCGGGGGCGGGCACGTGCTCCACGTGCTCTGCGACGTGACGATCGCGGCCGACACGCGCGACGCTTCGGGCAGGTCGGGCCGCGCGTCGGCTCGTTCGACGGCGGCTTCGGCACGGCGTACCTGGCGCGCGTGGTCGGCGAGAAGCGGGCGCGCGAGATCTGGTTCCGCTGCCGGCGCTACGACGCGGCGACGGCCGAGCGCTGGGGCCTGGTCAACCAGGTCGTGCCGCTCGAGCGGCTGCGCGACGAGGTGCGGGCGTGGGCCGACGACATGCTCGCGCTGTCGCCCACCGCGCTGCGCTTCCTCAAGCAGTCGTTCAACGCCGACACCGAGCACATCGCCGGGCATCGGCCAGCTCGTCGTTCAGCGGGCTCGGGCTGTTCTCCGAGACCGACGAGGCGCGGGAGGGCGTGCGGGCGTTCACCGAGGATCGCCCGCCGGACTTCGCGAGCCTACCGGGCGCGCGCGTCGCGGCTAGCTGCCGGACACGCGTGCGGCTCGCGCACAGCACCGAGTCGATCAGACCCGGGAAGCGCTGCATCGAGGTCCTCGCGGCGGAGCGAGTTCAGCCGCGTCGTCCCCTCGAGCCGCTGGCGGATCACGCCCGGCCTCGCGCAGCACCCTGAAGTGATGCGTGCAGGTCGACTTCGTGACCGGGAGATCGAAGCTCTTGCACGTCCGTGGCGCCCCGGCGGCCAGGCCGGTGACGATCCGCAGTCGCATCGGATCGCTCAGAGCGTGCAGCACGGCGGCCAGCTCGATCTCCTCGACGCTCGGGTGCGGCGAGCGGCTCGTCGGGCAGGCTCGGGGCGCCACGACTGGCGAACTCGGCTCCTGTGACGATGTCCAGGCTCATGTTTCGACCCCGATCATAGTACGACGATCATCGAACACCTGCTATGGTTCGATGACCATCGTACTGCGTCGAGCGAGGTCCGGACGCAGTTGTCGAATCGGGCGCGCTCCGATCGTCATCCTCATATGAAGACGATTACGACGACAACGCCAACATCCACACCTCCGCGCCACGCTGCGTGCTCGTGCTGCCTGGCGCAGTTCATGGTGATCCTCGACGTGTCCGTGGTGAACGTCGCGCTGCCCTCGATCCGCGGCGCGCTGCGCTTCTCAGAGCAGGACCTGCAGTGGGTGGTCAACGCGTACACGGTCACGTTCGCCGGCTTCCTGCTGCTCGGCGGCCGCGCCGCGGACCTGCTCGGCCGCCGGCGCGTGTTCGTGTCCGGGCTGACGCTGTTCGCGCTCGCGTCGCTCGCCGGCGGGTTCGCCGACACCAAGGCGCTGCTGATCGCGGCCCGCGCGGCGCAGGGCCTCGGCGGCGCGATCATCGCGCCGGCTTCGCTGTCGATCCTCACGACGACGTTCGAGGAGGGCGCCGGCCCGCAACCGCGCGGTCGGGATCTGGGGCGCGATGGGCGGCGCCGGCGGCGCCGCCGGCGTGCTCCTCGGCGGCGTGCTCACCGATCTGCTGAGCTGGCGCTGGATCCTGTTCATCAACGTCCCGATCGGCCTCGCTCGCGGCCGTGCTCGGCGCAGCGCTACATCGCCGAGGGACGCGCGCGCGAGCGCGCGGGCGGCTTCGATCTCGCCGGCGCGGTCGTCGGCCACGCTCGGGCTGTCGCTGCTCGTGCTCGGGATCGTCCGCACCGACGTCACCGGGTGGGGCTCGGTCCCGACGCTCGCGCTGATGGCGGCCGGCGTGGTGCTGCTGGCGGCGTTCGTGGCGATCGAGGGCCGGTTCGCGCAAGGCGCCGCTGATGCCGCTGCGGATCTACGCCTCGCGCACGCTGACGCGCCGCCGAACGTCGTCGTGCTTGCTGGTCGGGGCGGCCGTCGTTCGCGATGTGGTTCTTCCTGTCGCTGTACCTCCAGCAGGTGCTCGGCTACTCGCCGCTCAAGGCCGGGCTGGCGTTCCTCCCGATGACGCTGTGCATCGTCGCGGGCTCGACGCTCGCCTCGCGGGCGGTGACGCGGGTCGGACGCCAAGCCGATCCTCGTCGCCGGCATGATCGCGCTGACCGTCGGCCTGATCCTGTTCACGCAGCTCTCGCCCGACGGCAGCTACCTCGGCGACGTGCTCGTGCCCGTCGCTGCTGGTCGCGATCGGGATCGGGTCTGGCGTTCGTGCCGGTCGACGATCGCGGCGGTGTCCGGAGTCGCATCCGCACGAGGCCGGCCTGGCCTCGGGCCTGGTGAACACCTCCCGGCTGGTCGGCGGCGCGCTCGGGCTGGCGATCCTCGCCGCGATCGCGACCGCCGCGGACCAACACGCGACCTCCAGCACGCGGCTCGGGCGTGCACGGCGCGCACGCCGCGCTGACCAGCGGGTTCGTGCTCGCGTTCGCGATCGCCGCCGGCGTTCGCGGCGGTCGGCGCGGTGATCGCGGTCGTTGGGCTGCCCCGGGTCTCGGTGCGGGCGCCCGAGCACGCCGCGATCGCCGCCGAGGGCGCGTAGAGGGTCTCCGCCCGGGAACGGGCGCCAACCGGCCGGCCGCAACGGCGGGCTGCGACGGCGCGGCTGGCGACGGCGCGCTGCGACGGCGGCCGCGACGGCAGGCCGCGAACGCCGCGGGCCGTCTGGAAGAACTCCGCCGCAACCCCCGTCTAGGGGTCGTCGATGACCGACACAACTGAGCAGCAGCTCGCTGCGCTCTTGCGCGTCCTGAGCCCGGCCCCTGCCGCGTGGGTTTCGGCGGCGTGCGAGATACCGCGGCTCGAGCGCGAGCTCGGGCATCCCCTCGGCGCTCCCCAGATCGCCGACCCGGCGTCGGTCGAACGGCACGATCGATGAGCGACGTGTTCGTTTCGTATTCGCGTCGTGATTCGGAGTTCGTGCGGCGGGTCGCGGATTCGATCGCCGAGCGGGGCAAGGAGGTGTGGCTCGATACCGAGGGGATCGCGGACGGGGAGGTGTTCCCGGAGGCGATCAAGCGCGCGATCGAGCAGTCCGACGCGTTCCTGTTCGTGATCACGCCCGAGTCGGTGCACTCGGCCTATTGCGAGAACGAGGTCGAGTACGCGCGGGAGCTGCAGAAGCGGATCCTCCCGGTCCTCCGCGAGCCCGTCTCCGACTCCGAGCTGCCGGCCGAGATCCGCGACCGGAACTGGATCCCGTTCATCGACGACGCCGAGTTCGACCCGGCGGTCGGCCGGCTGATGACCGCGCTCGACACCGATCTCGAGGCGAACCAGGCGCACACGCGGTGGCTGGTCAAGGCGCTCGAGTGGGACAAGGAGGGGCGCGACAACAGCTTCCTGCTGCGCGGATCGGAGCTGAAGGCCGCGGAGGCGTGGCTCGCGGCGAGCCCGGAGGACGCGGACCCCGCGCCGACATCGTTGCAACGCGAGTACCTGCTCGCGAGCCGCAACGCGTCCGCCCGGCGCCAACGGGTACTGATGGGTGCGAGCGTCGCGGTCGCGGCGGTGTCGATCGGCCTGCTGATCTTCGCGCTGATCTCGCGCGGGCAGGCGCGTGTCCGAGAAGGTGAGCGCGCAGCTCGCAGGCGCTGTCGGCCGAGAGCCAGGCCGAGCTCCCCAACGACCCCGAGATCTCGCTGATCCTCGGGCATGCGCGCGGTGCAGACGCGACGCCACGCCGCAGTCGATGTTCGCGCTGCGCGCCGCGCTCGACGCGTCGCCGCTCGAGCTCGGCCTCCCCACCGTCAACGTGCCGAGAGCGTGCAGCGAGCTCGTCAGCGGGCTGACTGCGACCTACAGCCCGGACGGGCGCCAGATCGCCGAGGCGCGTCTGCAGCGGCCAGCGTGCGGCTGCTCGACCCACGCGACCGGCCGGCTGCTCCGAACCGTGCACGGTCGGGCGGGTCGCGTCGTCCGTGGCCTACTCCCCGGACGGCGCCTCGGTGGCGGTCGGCACCGGCACCGGCGTCACCCTGCTCAACCCTCGAACGGGCGCGATCGTCCGGCGGCTGAGCGGGAGGACCGCGATGCGCGCAGACGCTGGGGTCGCGTTCAGCCCGAACGGGCGGATGCTCGGCGCGACCACGCCCAGCGGGGTGAACGTCTGGACGCTGCCCGCCGGGCCGCGAGCGGACGCTCGCGCAGACCCCGGCGCAGGGCTTCAGCCTGGCCTTCAGTCCCGACGGGCGGCGGCTCTACACCGGTGGGCTGGACGCGCTCGTGCGCGTCTACGACGTCGCCACCGGACGCGAAATCGACCAGATCGATCCGTTTCCGGGCAACGACGGCCAATCGTGGCCGCTCGTGGTGGCGGCGAGCCACTGACGGCCGCCGGCTCGCGATCGGCTATCCGGGCGGCGTGCAACGAGACCGGCGTCGTGTCGATCTACAGCACCCGCACCTGGCGCAAGGAGTTCGACGTGACGTCGATCCCCGCAGGTCGAGATCTCGGCGATCGCGTTCAGCCCCGACGACTCGCGGCTCGCGATCGGCGCGAGGACGGCACCGCAGGCGTGTGGTCGCTCGATCGCGCGTGAGCAGCTCGCGGCCTACGACGGCCCCACCGCGAGCGTCAACTCCGTGTCGTTCACACCCGACGGGAGCTCGGTGCTGACCGCCTCCAACGACGGCATCCCCGCGTGTGGCGCGCGGTCGGGACCGAGCGCGCGTTCATGTCCTTCGGGGGAAGCATCGACCAGATGGTGCTACGGGGTAACACGCTCGAGGTGCCGCTGAACGCCAGCGTCGGTGGTTGGTGGCTGGCTTGGGTACGACTCCCGGGTGGGCACGTGTTCCGAACCGTCCGGCTTCTGAACAACGAGAACGACGGCTTCGCCAACCTCAGCTCTGACGGTCGCTTCGTGGCCGTAGCACGCTACAGCGGTCAGCCCGCCCCGGCGCCGCTGAACGTCGTCGACGCTGCCACGGGGCGGGTCGTCCGGCAGCTCGGGCCTTTGGTGTTGTCGCCCGTCGGGCTTCCCACGTTCAGCCCCGATGACTCCAAACTCGTGTTCCAGGAGTTTCCGTCGGCGGCCGCGGCCCCACGACCCGGGACCTCCGACGGGCCGCCGAGCGCGCCGGCCCGGGTGGTCGTGATGACGGTGGCGACCGGACACACGCTGCTGCTCCCGAAGGCGCAAGCCATGCAGTCCCGGTAGCCCGGACATCTGGGCGTTCAGTGGTGACGGTCGGCGGATCGCCCAGGAGTCGTTCTGCGGAATCGTGAACGTGTGGGACGCCGATAGCGGCCGGCTGCTTCGTCAGGTCCACCAGAACGCCGAAACCTCGGCGGTGGCGCTGAACCACGACGGCTCGCGGCTGCTCGTGTCCTCGTGGGACTCGCGGGCGACGGTATGGAGCGTCACCACCGGCCGGCAACTCGTCAACTTCGTCGGCCACACCCGGGGCATCGCCGACGCGGCGTTCAGCCCTGACGGCACGCGAGTCGTCACGACGAGCCTCGACCACACCGTGCGCGTCTGGGACGCACGCACCGGCCAGATGCTGCGCGTGCTCACGTTCCCGGACGACCAAACGTCGGTGTCGCTCAGCACTGACGGCAGTGAGCTCGCGGTCGCCGACAACGCGGCGATCTCTGGCGTGCCTGACATTGTCCGCGTGTACGACACCTGCCCCGCGTGCCAGAACGCGAGCGCCCTGCTGAAGCTCGCGGCGCCGCACGCCACCGCGAACCTGACGCAACTTGAGCGCACGGTGCTGTCCGGCTCCTAACTGGGACGGGAAAAACGGGCATCTGGCCGTTGTTTCGATTAGGGTCGCCGCGAGGCTTCAATGGTGGCTCTCACGGCGCTGGACGGTGTGGGTCTGTCGGCGGTCGACGTCGCGGATGATGCGCGCCGCCGTGACGCAAGGCTCGTGCGGCGGTGCCGGAGCGGGGACGAGACGGCGTGGGCGGAGCTCGTCACGCGCTTCTCCGACTACGTGTACGCGATCCTGACGCGCGGCTTCGCGCTCGACCCATCGACGGCCGAGGACGTGTTCCAGGAGGTGTTCACCCGAACCTTTCGGCGCCTGTCGACGCTCGAGGACGAGAGCGCAGTCAAGCCGTGGATCGCGCAGCTGACCCGCAGGGCCGCGGTCGACAAGCTCCGCTCGACGCGAGCCGAGTCCGACATCGAGGCGCTCGCGGGCGCCGGCGCCCGCGATCCGGCTTTCGATTTGATCGAGCAGGCGGCGACCGTCCAGCGCGCGCTCGCCGAGCTCCCGGAGCCGTACGGCGACGTAGTAGAGCGGTTCTTCATCCGCGACCAGAGCTACCAGACGATCGCCGCCGAGCTGGGCCTGGCGCCGGGCACGATCGCGTCACGGATCTCGCGTGGACTCGCGCTGCTCCGGACGACGATTACGTTCTGAGTCGGTACATCCGCAGCCGCCCGTAGTCCTTGGCGGCCGGCATATGACCGACGTAGTCGCACGTGAGCCGTTCGTTGCCCGACAGCGCCAGGGCGGCAGCGAACGGCTCGGTGACGTAGACGGCGGTAGGCGGCGTGACCGGCTCGATCCGCGCCGTCCGGCTGACGTGCGAGCCGATGTACGAGGGCACCTGCCGGACGGGATCGACGATCGCGAACGCCGGTCCGACGTGGGCGCCCAGCCTTAGCGCGAGGTGCTCGGGCAGCCGCGCCGCCGCCAGGTCGATCTCGGCCATGGCGGCCTGGAGCTCGAGCGCGCACTGCGCCGCCCGGCTGACGTCGGCGAACACGACGTAGAGCGCGTCGCCCCACGTGTTGCGGTAGAGGATCTCGCCCTCGTAGCGCGCGAGCACGCCTGCGAACGCCCCGAACACGTGCTCGGCGAACCGCGGCAGCTCCTCGTCGGTCAGCTTCGAGAACCCCTTGACGTCCGCGAACAGCATCGCGCAGATCGTCCGGCCTTTGTCGTCGGCCTTGAGCGGCGGCGGCGCCGTCGTCGGCACATGATCGAGGAGCTCGCCGCCCGGGGTGATGATCGTCGCCGACAGGCCGCGCCGGCGCCACGTCGCGACGTCGATCGCGGTGCTGGCCGCCCCGAGCGGCGGTTTGCCGTCCCACAAGGCGAGCTGCCTCAGGTCCGCGGCCAGGTACCGGGCGCGGAGCAGCGCGAGTCCCATCGCCAGCTCAGAGCCGTACCGGAACAGCACGTCGTCGTCGACGTACGCGTCCTCGGTGGCGTAGCTGACGGCGGTCGCGGCCTCGAGGCAGTGCTCGAACCGCGCGACCCAGCGCGCGCCGGCGGGCTCCACCGACACCGCGCGGAACTCGGCGAGCGCAAACGGGAGCACCACGTGGAGCTCGGCGCCGGCGTCGAGCAAGGCCTCGGCCCAGAGGATGTCGCCCCCGCTCGCGAGCGCGCCGTAGGCGTAGGTGGCCGGGCTGCGGCCGACCTCTTCGGTCATCCTTTCGGTCACGCGAGCCTCGTCCGCGGCGTCGAACCGCCCCACCTGGCCGGCGGCGGCGATGCGGTGGCCGCAGAAGTGGACCACCGCGGGGCCCGCGAGCGCGCCTAGCACCTCAGGGTCGATCCCCCTGAGCTGGCAGACCAGAGCGAGCTGGCGCCGGGTCGTCGACACGGCGCCGAAGTCGCCACCGTGGAGCTGTGCGGCGCGCTCGAGCGCCGCGCGGGCGCCGTCCGGCTCGTTGGGATCGTCGAGCAGGAGCCGGGCCTCGGCCTTGGTGGCGGCGACGTAGTACGACTCGTCCTCGCCGCGGTTTTCGATCAGGTCGAGCACGGTTTTCGCCAGGTCTTGCGCGCGAGCCGGGTCGCCGGCGAGGAGGCTCATCGTGGCGGCGTTGATCGCGGGGTAGTAGCCGCCCGTGCGCTCGAACACCTCCCGGTACGCGGCCTCAGCCCGGGCCGCCTCGCGCCGGCGAGTGGGCTCGTCGGGCGCCGCAAGCGCGACGTCCTTCGCGATCCGGGCGCGGAGCGAGGCGATGTCCTCGTGGTCGTCCGCCGCGCCGGTCAGCCCGTACTGCTCGAAGCGCCGGGCCGCCTGCTCGGTCGCGCCGGTGCGGGCGAGGGCGAGCACCGCTCGGTGCTTCAGCCAGATGTCGTGCGGAAACTCGCCCAGGCCGCGCTCGGCCAGATCGAATGCGCTGAGCAGCTCGCCGCGGCGCTCGGCGTCGCGGACGGCCGCCAGCCACGCCTCGACATCCGGCGTTGCGGGTTCGCCGTTCTGCTCGGTCGCTTCTGTATCGGTCGCTTGGCTCAGCCCCACGGAGCTCTTCACCCAGACGGAGTGGTCGGCGGGTATCTTCCCGCCTCGCATGGCGCGCTGTTTCGTGACACGCCGGCTCCCCGGACCGGCGCTCGATCGGCTGCGGGCGCGGTTCATCGACGTCGATGTCTGGCCCGAGCGGCTTCCGCCCCCGCGCGACGAGCTCGTCGGCGCGTGCCGCCGACGCCGAGGGCCTGCTCACGCTGCTCACCGACAAGGTCGACGCCGCGCTGATCGAGCGCTGTCCGCACCTGCGCGCGATCGCCAACTACGCGGTCGGCTACGACAACATCGATCTCGACGCCGCCGCCGCGCGCGGGATCCCGGTCGGCAACACCCCCGACGTGCTGACCGACGCCACCGCCGACCTGACCTTCGCGCTGCTGCTGGCCGCGGCGCGGAAGCTGCCCGAGGCGACCGCGGCGGTTCGCGACGGCGACTGGGTGACGTGGGAGCCCGGCGCAGTACCTCGGCGCCTCGGTTCACGGCGCCACGCTCGGGATCATCGGGTACGGGCGGATCGGGCGGGCGGTGGCGCGGCGGGCGTCCGGGCTTCGACATGACCGTCGTGCACACCGGCGGCGGCGCTTCCGCCGGCGGGGTGTCGCTCGAGACGCTGCTCGAGCGCTCTGACTTCGTCTCGCTGCACTGCCCGCTGACGCCGGAGACCTACCACCTGATCGACGCCGCGCGCGCTGGCGCGGATGAAGCCGACGCGCGATCCTGATCAACACCGCGCGCGGACCGATCGTCGACCAGGACGCGCTCCGGCAGGCGCTGATCTCCGGGCGAGATCGCCGGCGCCGCGCTCGACGTCACCGACCCCGAGCCGCTCCCGGCCGACGACCCGCTGCTTTCGACGCGCCGAACCTGATCGTCGCCCCGCACATCGGCTCCGCGACTCGCGCGGCCCGCGAGCGGATGGCCGACCTGGCGGTCGACAACCTGCTCGCCGGGCTCGACGGCCTGCCGATGCCCCATCAGGTGCGTGCGTCCGGCTGACGTGCGACGCGCGGTCGTCGACATCGGCACGAACTCGACGCGGCTGTTCCTCGCCGAGGTCTCTGACGGGCGCGGTCGTCGAGGTGCTCGAGCGCCGAACGGTGATCACGCGGCTCGGCGCCGGCGTCGACGCGGACGGACGGCTCGGCGACGAGGCGATGGAGCGCGTGTTCGTCGTGCTCGACGAGTACCGGTCGCTGATCGATCGCGACGGTGGCGCGGACGCGGTCGCCGTGCTGACGAGCGCGGTCCGCGACGCCGCCAACGGCGCGCGAGTTCGCCGCGGCCGTCGGAGAGCGCTGGGGGTTCGAGCCGCACATCCTGACCGGCGACGAGGAGGCGCGGCTGACGTTCCTCGGCGCCACCAGCGAACGCGACCCGGCCGACCGGACGCCGACGCTCGTGATCGACATCGGCGGCGGCTCGACCGAGTTCGTGATCGGGACCGGCCGGCGAGATGACGTTCCACGTCTCGAACCAGGCCGGCGTCGTCCGTCAGACCGAGCGTCACCTGCACTCCGATCCGCCCGTCGCCGGCTGAGCTCGACGAGCTGGCGCGCGACGTGCGGGCGATCCTCGCGCGACGGTGTGCCGATCGCGCAGCGGCGCAGGTGTCGAGCACGCGATCGCGGTCGCGGGAACCGCGACCTCGATGGCGTCGATCGCCCAGGAGCTCGAGCCCTACGACCCGGACAAGGTCGAGGGCTACGTCGTGAGCGCCGACGAGTGCCGGCGGATCCTGGACCGCCTCGCTGCGGTTGACGCTGGCCGAGCGCCGGCAGGTGCGCGGACTCCACCCCGACCGGGCGCCGACGATCGTCGCCGGCGTGATCATCCTGCTCGAGACGCTCGCGCTGTTCGGGCTGGGCGAGGTCGAGGTCTCAGAGCACGACATCCTGAGCGGCGCCGCGCTCGGACTCGGGCTCGGGTAGGTGATGCGGTTCCGACGCCGCGTTCGCCTCCGGGGACAGCGTGCGTCCCGCGCCGCCTTCCAGTCCGGCGGACAGCGCGCGCGTCACCGTGTGGATGACGCGCCAACGTCGCCCGTCTCGGCGGGCTTTGGCGCATGGAGCGCCCTCTGCTGTGCATGACACGCCAGAAGCCCGGATCGCCGCGTCGTTTGGCGTGTGGTGCACCCTCAGGCCGAGGCGCGGAGCCGGAGGCTGATGTCGGCGCACTCCTCGCAGACCGAGGCGGGAATCACCCCGACCCGCATCAGCAGCGAGAACACCTGGCACCCGAGGCAGACCGCGAAGATCGACTCGAGACCGGCGGCGATCACGAACAGGCCGAGGATCACGTCGGCGGCGGTGTCGTCGCCCAGGATCGGCCCGAGCACGAGCGCCGCGGTCGCCATCGCGGCGCCCATCCCCTGCGCGAAGCGCTTGGGAGGACCCGGGACGGGCTTCTTCGGGCCGAGTCGGGGCGCGATCACGTTCTGCGCCGCCCACCCCAGCGGGCTCAAGCGTCGGGCCGGTCAGCACCCGCGCCCAGAAGCCGTACGTGAGCGGGATCAGCAGCCAGTAGGCGCCCGTCGCGAGGATCACGAGCACCGTGAGCAGCACGACGCCGGCAACGACGCGGGCCGCCTTCTCGTTGACTGGGTTCGGGAAAGAGAACAACCGGGTCACGATTTCCAGTATAAGAGACTGGAATTCAGGTATATGAGCGCAGTGAAGCGTCGCTGACTAGAACATTCGTCCAGTTTTGGTCCTAAACAGAACTGGACGAATGTACGATTGTTCCGCACGACGATGAGTGGGAATGATTGCCCGGGGCCAGGTTTGACCTTGGCTCCCAACATAGGCTCGGGCGAAGCCGCAGACATCGGCGCCTCCCGCCGTCCGAGCCACTCTAACCGGCCCTTTCTGGCACGTACCCCTGCCCGTCCCGATTGGGCCAAACCTGGATCGGAAGCCGCCCGCTGAGAATGCGGGCGGTTTTCGTATTCGGGGCCGGCGCATCGTACGTCCAGCGGCTCCGCGCGCACTCGGTCGTCGGTCGAGACCCGGTCGGCGTCGGGCGCGAGTGCCGCCGGACGCACGTCTGCGCCGACCTCTCGAGCTCGGGTGGGCGGGCGGCTACATGAGGTTCGAGCGGCGCGGGTATGAGACGGCTGGGTCGGTGAGCACGTTGACCAGCGTCGGCCGTCCGCTGTCGAACGCTCGCTCCAGCGCCGGCCGGAGCTCGGCGTGGCGTGGACACCAGCTCGCCTTCGCAGCCGAGGGCCGTGGCTACCTGGTCGTAGCGGGTGGCGGGGCTGAGCTCGGCGGCTACCGAGTAGCCGTAGAGGGCCTCCATCGGGTACTTCTCGAGGGCCCAGATGCCGTTGTTGCCGACGACGGCGACGCACCGCGACGTCGTGGCGGGCGAGCGTGTCGAGCTCCATCCCCGAGAAGCCGAACGCGCCGTCGCCGAGCAGCAGCACGACCTGGCGGTCGGGGTGGGCGAGCTTGGCGGCGAGCGCGTAACCGAAACCGCAGCCGAGGCAGCCGAGCGGCCCGGGGTCGAGCCAGCAGCCGGGGTGGTAGGAGTCGAGCACGCGACCGGCGTAGGAGACGAAGTCGCCACCGTCGCCGACCACGATCGCGTCGCGGTCGAGCATCTGGATCAGCTCGCCGTACACGCGCATCGGGTGAAGCGGCGCGCGCTCGTCGGACAGCTCGGCCGCCTCGCCGGCGCGAGTCTCCGTCCTCGGTGGCGCGCAGCGACGCGATCCACGCCTGCGCGCGCGGAGCCGGGCTCGCCGCCGCCGGCGGCGACGCGCAGCGCGTCGAGCGTCGCCGGCAATGCGCCGTACAGCTCGGCGGCCGAGCGTGCGCGGAGAATCCTGGTCGGGCTCGGCGACGTCGATCGCCACGATCTCGGCGTCCTGCGCGAACGCGGCTCCGTAGCCGAGCCTGAAGTCGAGCGGCGCCCCGATCACGAGCGCGACGTCCGCCCCGCGCAGCCCGGTTCCCCGCGCGCGCGAGAACGCGAGCTCGTGGTCGGCGGGCATGCAGCCGCGAGCGAGCCCGTTGACGAACACCGGGATCCGGAGCTCCTCCGCGAGGGCCACGAGCGCGTCCTCGCCGTGACCCCAGTACAGCCCGGCGCCGGCCATGATCACCGGCCGCTCGGCGTCCCGCAGCGACGCTGCGACGCGGTCGATCTCGCGGGCATCGGCGGCCGCGCCCCGCCACGGCTCGTGCAACGGCGCGGCCGGCGCGGGCTCGTCCGCCTCGCCGAACACGAAGTCGAGCGGGAAGTCGAGGAACACCGGACCGGACTGCGGGGCGATCGCGCACCGCATCGCCTCGTCGAGCAGCGCGGGGATCTCGGCGGTCTGGAGCGCGGTGGCGGCGAGCTTGACCAGCGGCCGCACGAACGGGACGTGGTCGATCTCCTGGAGCGACCCCTGGCCCCAGCGGAACTGCGGCGCGCGCCCGCCGAGCACGAGCATCGGAGAGTGGTTCTGGCTGGGCGGACGCCAGCGCGCTCATCCCGTTGGTGACGCCGGGGCCGGCGGTCAGCGCGCACACGCCGACGGTTCGCGTGACCTTCGCCCACCCCTCGGCCGCGAACGCCGCGGCCTGCTCGTGGCGGACGTCGACGATGTCGATCCCCTCGGCGCGGCATCCGTCGTAGATCGAGAACAGGTGCCCGCCCGACAACGTGAACAGTTTCGTCACGCCGTACGCGCGCAGCCGGCTTGCGATCAGCCGGCCGCCGTGAACCTGGGTGCTCGCCTCTGCCTCGGTCGCCACGGACGGGACGCTACAGGGCGCCGGCCCCGAGCAGCGCCGCACCCTCGGCGAGGATCCGTTCGCCCTCGATGAAGCGACGGCCGAGCCGGAGCGCCGGCAACGACCTCACCCCGCGCGCGTGGAGGCCACGCGCGGTCGCCCACAGCGGAACGTCCCGGGCGGGATCACGCGCTGCCATCAGGCATCCCTCGAGCGGGATCCCCGCCGCACCCGCCGCGATCCCCAGGATCTCCGGGTCTTCGAGGTCGAACCCACCGCAGAACGCGAGCCGCATCGCGGCGAGCGCGAAGCTCGCGCCGGCGCCGTTCTCCGCCGCATATGACGCCGCCCTGAGCGCGTGGCGGGTGTTGGCCGGGAACCGGTCGGGCCACACGAGTGGCAGCCGAACGGCAAGCGCGTGACGCTCGGCCAGCGCCCGCGTCGCTTCGAACCGGGTCCAGCGCGCGCCGCCGTCGAGCCCGACGGCCGGCGCCGGCACCCACTCGACCTCCCCCAGCACTCGCTCGACGCGCTCGGCCACCAGGTACGAGAACGGGCACGCGAGGTCGTAGAAGAACGCCGCGCGCACACCCCCCCTGGGGCGAGACCGATCTGCGAGCTGATCCTTCAGCTCGATCAATTCACCCATGTACTGCACCAACGGAGATGGACGCCAAAACTGGCGCAACCTCCGAGATTCTGCCAAGTCGTATCCCAACGTCACCGTCCCGCGAGCTCCCCGAATTACTACAAAATGCAGCACTTGAACATCGAAGATCCGGCCGGAGGTCCGTTAGACTCGAACTTGGTAGGTACGCACCGTCCACAGGGAGGCCTTCCCATTCCGCACGTACCCCCACCGAAACGCCATCCTTACGATCAATGGTCTCCTGACGCCCGGGCCCTAGACCTGGTCGGCGACAAGTGGACGCTGCTGATCGTCCGCGATCTCGCCGCCGGCCCCCGGCGGTTCGTCGAGCTCCAGCGCGTGCTGCCCGGAATCTCGACCGAGCAGCTCCGCTCACGTCTGAACCGCATGGTCGCCGACGGCATGCTCACGCGCAAGCGGTATCGCGAGGTCCCGCCGCGCGTCGACTACGAGCTGACCGAACGCGCGCGGGAGCTGATGCCGATCCTCGGCGAGCTCGCCCGGTGGGGATACGAGTGGGCCTGGAGCCCGCCCCGCGCGACGGAGTCGGTCGACCTCGGCGCGATCTTCAGACTCGCTCCCGGCCTCGTCACCCGTCTGAGCGCCACCGGCACCGTCGAGTTCGCGGTCGAACGGCCGGAGGCGTCGCCGGCCCTGTACACGTTCACGGTCTCGGAGGACGGAGTGAAGGTCGAGGAGCGGCCCGCCGACGCCGCGGGTGCGCGCGTCGCCGGCTCGCCGTCGGCGTGGGTCAAGGCGTTCTCCCCCGAGCGGGACCGCACCGGGCTCGAGATCATTGGCGACGAACAGCTCGCCGGCGCGCTGCTCGATGGCCTGCGCGCGATCGGCGGCCGCGCCTCGGACCGCGCCCGCGCCGCGGCGTAGCCCCCGACCGCCCCCGATCGCGCCCGACCGCGCCCGACCGCGCCTGTCCGCCCCCCGGCCGCCCCCCGGCCGCGCCGGATAGTCAGCGCCGGCGTGCGCTAACCACGCACGCCCGCACACCGCACCGGTGCACAACTCACCAAAGCCCGGCCACGCACGCCGTTCCGGCTACGTAAGCGCCTCACCGGCGCTTATGTCACCAATGCCCGGTGGCGGCGGGCGATTTGGCGGCTTCCGCACTCCCCCGGTCAACGCCACTGGACCCCCGGGCGCGCCTGGAACGTCTGCCCGACGGCCGAGCGCCCCTCTAGCCGATAGCGTTTACCCCCAGGCCCGGGTGGTGGAATTGGTCAGACACGGTCGCCTTAAGAGCGACTGCCCATGCGGCATGAGGGTTCGAGTCCCTCCCCGGGTATCTCGTCCAGACGGCGTATTCAGCCGGCGGTCGTGCAGGACCGCAACTAAGCCGCTGCTACGGTGTCCATGCCACCGACGGCCCCCGTTGAGCTAGTTCTCAACCGCGAGCTGGATGGAAGTTTCTGCGCTTAGATACTCGGGAGGGATTGGCCTGCATGCTCGCTCGCCGCTCCTCCGGCTGCAGTCCGACGAACGCCTTGTAGCCCTGATCCGGCGCGGGAGCACCACCGCATTCGAGGTGCTCGTCTCGCGCTACCACGCCCGACTGCTGGCCTTCTGCCGGCATCTGCTCGGGTCCCGTGAGGACGCCGAGGACGTGCTCCAGGAGGTGTTCTCGGCCGCGTTCAACGCGATCCTCGACGACGACCGCCCGATCAACGTGCGGCCGTGGCTGTACCGGATCGCTCGCAACCGCAGCCTGAACCACCTCCGGAAGATCCAGGCGGTCGGCGTGGACTCGATGGACATCCACCTTTCCGAACACGGCGCGACGACCGCCGACAAGGTCCACGAGCGCGAGGAGTTCCGCCTGCTGGTCGACGACATCCACGGGCTCCCCGAAACCCAGCGCACGGCGCTCGTGCTGCGCGAGATGGACGCGCTCTCCTACGAGCAGATCGCCGAGGCGATGGAGACGACCGTGCCGAGCGTGAAATCGCTGCTCGTGCGCGCGAGGGTGTCGCTGGCCGAGGCGGCCGAGGCGCGGATGCTGACCTGCGAGCACGTGCGGGTCGAGCTGGGCGAGGTCGCCGAGGGCCTCCAACAGGCGGCCGGGAACGCTCGTCCGCCGGCATCTGCGCACGTGTGAACGCTGCTCGATGTTCAAGGGCCAGCTGAACGAGACGAGCAAGGCGCTGACCGCCGTGCTCCCGGTCGGCGGGTTCTTCCTCCTGCGCAAGCTCGCGATCCTCCACATCGGCCACTCCGCCGGCGCGGGGGCGGGGTCCGGCGCGTCGGGCGCGAGCGCGGCCGGACAGGCGGCCGCGGTCGGAGGCACCGCCGCGGCCGGAACCGCCGCCGTGATGGGAACCACGAGCACCGGGTTCCTGTCGGCCAGCGTCGGAGCGATCGCGACCAAGGCGGTCGCGGGACTGGCCGCGGCCGCGCTCGTCACCGCCGGCGCGGTCGAGGTCGAGCAGCCGGCGCGGCCGAAGCCCCACCATCACGCGGCCTCGAGCACGGTCGCCTCCGTCCCGACCCCGACCCCGACCCACACCGCCGCCACGACCCTGACCCAGACCCCGATCGTCCAGACCCCGATCCAGCGCCACCCGGTCACCCTGCCGCACAAGCCCGCTGCGGCCAAGGCCAAGGCCAAGGCCAACGCCAAGGCGAGCGCCACCGCGGACAAGACTCCTGTCAAGCCGGACGCCAAGCACGCCGGGACCGCGACGACGAAGGACGCGACGACGAAGAACGCGACGAAGACGACGCCGAAGGCGCCACCGGGCCGGACTCAGACCCAGACCGACGCGACCGTGCTCGCCGGCTCGACGACCCAGACGACCACGCCGACCGCGACCACGACGTGCCCCGCGACGACCTCGAGCACCAACAGCAGCACACCGGCGACGAGCACGACCCCGCAGTCGACGACCACCGCGCAATCTCCTGCGAGCAGCGACCCGTCGACGACGACGTCGACATCGACGTCGACGCCGGCGTCGACGACTACGACGACGACGACTACCACTACCACGCCGAGCGCGACGAGCACGGATCCGGGGACGACGACCGCCGAGGCGCCCGCCACGACCCCGACCGACACGACGACGACCCCGGCCACCAGCGCGGACTCGTCGTGCATCGCGGGGTCCTCGGGTTCGAGCGCCGCCGGCTCGGCGCTGACCTCGGGCGGCGTCGCCCCTTAACGGCCTCGCCGAAATAAGCTTCCGGCGTGATCGACGTCGGCCAGTTCCAAGCCGTCGACATGCGCGTCGGGCGCGTCGTGTCGGTGGAGGAGTTCCCGGAGGCTCGCGTTCCCGCGTGGAAGCTCACGATCGACTTCGGGCCCGAGCTAGGGATCAAGCGGTCGTCCGCGCAGATCACCCACTACTCGCGCGAGGATCTCGAGGGCACCCTGGTCGTCTGCGTGGTCAACCTCAGACCGCTCCTGATCGCTCGGTTCAAGTCCGAGGTGCTCGTGCTCGGCGCGCTCGACGACACGCTGGGCGTCGTGCTCCTGCGCCCCGACAAGCAGGCCGCGGTCGGCTCGCGGATCGGTTAGGCGCGGCCGGTTCTACGGCCCGGGAGCGCCACCGATAACGAGCGCCCCGCGTGCCGCGCCGTCGACATCCAGCGCGTAGCGGCCGAGCTTCAGGCCGGTGATCAGCACAGTGGCGTGGCCGTGGGCCGGAACCGACAGCATGTGCGGGGTCGGCGTACGCAGCACGACCCGATGCGACCGGCCGTCACCCGAGACGACCGTCAGCTGGACCGGGATGTGCGCCGGTGAGGTGATCGTCGGCGGATTGAGCAAGCCGCTCTGCAGGATCGTGAACGTCGCCGGCAGGCGCGCGTCGGCCGGGGGTGCGCCACCGCTCGCGGGAGCGCCGGGGTTGGTCGTGGTCTCGGGCGCGGTCGGTGGCGAGCCACTGGCCGTCAGAGGCGTGGTCTCGGTCGTCGCGGGCGCTTGAGTGGTCGTCGCGTAGGTCGTCTGGGTGGTCCCGGCCGTCGTCGAAACCCCTGGAACCGATGGGGATCTTCCCCTGGACCCCGACGATCCACACCCTGCCCCGGTGACAAGTAGCAGGACGGACAAAAGAACCGCGGTTCCCCTCACGTTTGCAGGATAAGGGTCGATATATGGGGCGGATCTACAGATGCGACAGGGCGCACAAAACTCCGTCAGAAAGCTCGTCGAGTACGACGCGCTTCGCCACCGCTTGTGGATATTCGGACAGCGATGCCACCATGGGGCTACCGGCAGCCTGGTCGCCGGCGCGGCGTTCCTCGCGCTGGTATCGGACCCCGCGCCGATCGGCAAGCCGTACGCCGGTCCTCGGTCGGTTCTGGCGCTGACCGCCGCCGGCGGGGCGCTGATGATGGCCCACGACTGGAAGGACCGCTCGATCTGGTTCGAGCGCGGTCGCGGTTCGCAGCTCTAGTGCGCTGACAGGACGAATAACCTTCGCCGGGTCATGGCCCTGCGCTGCGCGATTGTCCCGCCGACCCCCGTGCCGTACCGAGAGCCGCTGTTCCGCGCGCTTCACGAGCGCGACGAGCTCGAGATCTGCGTGATCTACCAATCCTCGGCGCAGCCGAGCTGGGACGTCCCGCGGGAGTGGTTCCCGACCGAGCATCCGTATCCGGCCGTTCACCTGCGCTCGTGGCAGCGCCGGCGCGCCGGCCGCACGCCGGTCCTATGGCCGCGCGGGCTCGAGCGGGCGCTGCGCCGGGCCGACCCCGACTGCGTGGTCGTGTCCGAGTACGGGCCGGCGTCGGTGCGGGCGCTGAACTGGTGTCGCCGCCACAAGTGTGCGTACGTGATCTTCACCGAGTGCACGCCCGGGATCGACTCGATGCTTCCGCGCTGGCACCTCGGGCTGCACCGCTGGCTGGGCGGCCAGGCGGACGGGTTCATCGCGGCGAGCTCGGCCGCCCGCGGCCGGCTGCTCGCGTTCGGGGTCCCCGACGAGCGGATCGCCGTCGCCCTCCAGGCCGCGGACGTCGAGCCTTTCCGTGCCGCGGCGGACGCGCGGCTGCCCGCCACCGAAGCGGACGACTCCCCGGTCACCGTCATCAGCGCCGGCCGCCTTGTCCCCGACAAGAACTACGAAACGCTGATCGAGGCGTTCGCGAAGGCGGGACTCACAGGGGCCCGGGCGCGGCTCGAGATCGCCGGCACCGGGTTCCTCGAGGCCGAGCTCAAGCAGCTTGCCGACCGCCTCGGCGTACCCGTGCGGTTTCACGGTCACCTCCCGCCCGACGCGATGCCTGACCTGTACGCGTCCGCGGACGTGTACGCGCTGACCAGCCGCTATGAGCCGTTCGGGGTCGCGGTCCGCGAGGCGGCCGCGGCAGGGCTTCCGATCATCTGCACGAACACCGCCGGCGCTGCCGGCGACATCGCGATCGACGGCCGCAACGCGCTCCTCGTGAACCCTTACAGCGTCGATGACGTGGCCGCCGCGCTCGCGCGCGTCGTCTCGGATCCCGAGCTCCGCGCGCGGATGAGCGAGGAGAGCCGGGCGATCGACCGCGAGACCGACGGCAGCGAGGTCGACGCGTTCGCCGGCGCGGTCGTCGCGGCGACGGCACGGCGCGGCCGGCTGTCTCCGCCGAGCGACCCGCACAGTAACGGCCGGGTGCACTATCCGCCGAGCAAGGCCGGCAGCACTTCGTCCTGAAGCCGCTTGACCGATGCGTCCGGGCGGTACGGCCCGAGCGCCTCACGAGCCGCCAGCCGATAGGCCGCGAGCGTCGCGTCGTCCGCGGCGAACGCCGCCTCGAGCGCGCGCGCCACCGTGCCGGCGTCGCGATCCGCGGCCACGAACTCGGGCGCGAGCGAGCGGGCGATCGCGAGGGCCGGGAACGGTCCTCCCCCCGGTGCGCACACGACCGCGGCGCCGCGGTCGAGCGCCTCGAGCGGCGCGACCCCGAAATCCTCCCATTTCGCCGTGCTGACGAACACGTGCGCCCGCGCCAACAGGTCGCCGAAAGGCCGGCTGCGGCAGCATCCCGATGATTTCTGCGCCGGGCGGCATCCGAAGCCCAGATCGCGCCAGGAACGCGTGCGCCCGGTCGGGCGAAACGCCCGCGATCACCAGGCGCGCGTCCGGCAACTCGGCCCGCTCCCACGCCGCGCACAGGAGCGCGAGCCCTTTCGCCTTCGGATCCGGCGTGTAGCCGACCGCGACCGGCTCGCGAGTGACGTCGCGCGGGACCTGGGCGGCCGGGACCGGTGGCGGTATCAGCACCGTCGGGGCGGCGCCAAGCGGAAGCGCCGCGACCGCGCCGGGACTGTGCGGCATCAGCACCCGGGCGCGTGCGAGCTGGCGGCGTTCGAGCAGGTGGAGCGGCGCGCTGGCCGCGCCGGGCCGGTTGAGGCGCGCCGGCGAATCGAGCCACACCGCGAACGGCACGCCGGGATCGCCGATCAGCAGGGCCGCGGTCGTGGTCGACACGACCAGGGCCCGCGGCTCGTACGCCCGCAATCCGGCCGCGAGCGCGCGCCGCGCGGCGATCGCCTCGACCACGTCGTTGACCGGGTAGGCCCGCCGGAGCGCGTTCGTCAGCCCGATCCGGGTGGCCACCGCCGGCGACCGACGCCCCGGCCTCGCGAAGCATCGAGACGAGCCGTGCGTCGGCGAGCCGCAGCCCCCGGGTGGTACCGAGCGACAGCACCAGCACGTCGACGCGGTCGCTCACGTGGGCCGGGCCGCGAGCGCGGTGCGGTACGCGGCGACGGTGTGCACGCCGCACCGCTCCCAGGTGAAGTACGCCGCAACCGTCGCACGAGCCGCAGCGCCGAGCCGCGACAGCTCGCCCCGGTCCGTCGAGAGCCGCTCGAGCTCGGCGGCGAGCGCGCCCGCGTCGTCGGGGCGCGACGAGCACCATGCCTCCGCCGGCAGCCGCGATGTCCTCGGGGCCGCCCTCGCCGCGGCTCCCGATCGCCGGCACGCCGGCGGCCATCGCCTCGACGAACGCCACGCCGAACGGCTCCTCGACGCCGGGCATCACGAACAGGTCGCACGTCGGCAGCGCGGGCGACCGCCTCGGGATTCGGCAGCTGGCCGGCGAACCGGACGCGATCGGCCACACCCAACTCGACGGCCAGACGCTGCAACCGTTGGCGGCGAGGGCCGTCGCCGATCACGAGATACTCGGGGCGCCGCGCGGGATCGAGCAGCGCCATCGCCCGGAGCACGACGTCGTGACGCTTGCGCGTCGACCAGGTGGGCGACCGTGACGATCCGGATCCGGCCGTTCCCGGAAACCGCACCGGAGGCGGCGGCGACGGGCACGTCTGCCCCGAGATGCACTATCTCGACCGGCAGCGAACGCCCCGCGATCTCCTCGCAACGGTGCCCGGCCCAGCGGCTGTTCGCGATCACGAGGTCGGCCGCCCCCAGCGCGGCGACGCACGCGCGGCGGCCGATCGCGCTCTCCGAGGCCACGTGGATCATGTCCGGCCCGTGCGCCGAGACGACGAACGCCGGGCGATCCGCGGGCGGCCGGCGCGCCACCCACCGCGCCGCGGCGTGTCCCGCCGGCGCCAGGCAGTGGGCGTGAACCACGTCGAAGCGCCAATCTGCGTACAACCGGTCGAGCGCGTGCGCCAGCGGCGGCGACATCCAGTAGCCCCAGCTGCCGTACGAGATCGGGCGCGGTGGCGCAAGGAACGGCACCGGCACGACCTCGATGCCGTCGAGCGCGATCGGCCGCAGCGATCTCCGGGCCCCCGCGACCCAGTGGCTCAGCGCATCGGTGGCCGGGGGAATATGCACGAGCCGGCGTGCGACCGACAGCGGCGGCACCGGGCGTCGCAACGCCAGCACGCGCACGTCCGCGCCCGCAGAGCGAGCCGCCAGCGCCTGCCGGTGCGCCCAGATGCCCGAGCACCGGGTCGGCCGGCGACGGGTACCACTCGGCTACGACCGCGACTCGCACGCGCGGGCTACTGGCCGACGGAGAAGAGCGCCTCGAGGTCGTGCCGGGAGTAGACCTCGAACGCCACCATCGTGTGCGTCCGCACCACTCCCGCCAGCTGCGAGATCTGGCCGGTGACGACGGTCGCGAGCTGCGCCTGCTCGCGGAGCCGCAACAGCGCGACGAAGTCCCACTCCCCGGTCACCGAGTAAGCCTCGGCCACGCCCTCGAGGTCAGCCAGCTCGCCGCCGAGCGTCGCGAGCGCCGAGCGGTCCGCCTGGATCAGGACGATCGCGTGGGTCACGCCGAGTGCGACTGTCCCGGGCTCGAGCACGACCACGTTCGAGCTCGTCGCCGACTCGACGTCGGACTTGAACGCCTGCGCGTCGGTCTCGATCGGCGGGAACGTGTTGTAGTGGCACGGGATCACGGTCTTCGCCCCGATCAGCTCGGCCGCGTCGACGCGCGTCGACGCGGTCCATCGTGTAGTGACCGCCGATGCACATCAGCGCGATGTCGATCGGCTTGCGCTTGCCGACCAGCTGCAGATCCGAGAACACGCACGTGTCGCCGAGGTGGTAGACGATCGTGTCGCCGAGGTTGATCAGCAGGCCGGCGGGCGTGTTGACGGTCGCCCTTCGGGGTGGTCGAGGTGTGCCAGGCCGGGACCAGCTTGACCCAGCCCCAGTCGAACTTGACGGTGCCGCCGAGGTTGGGATCGCGGACGTCGAGCCCCTCTTCGCCGAGCTCGCTCGGCGAGCTCGACGATCGCGACCACCGGCGCACCGGTGCGCTTGGCGATCGCGACCGTGTCGCCGATGTGGTCGCCGTGCCCGTGGGTGAGCAGGATCGTGGTGGCGGCGGCGTCGTCGGCGCCGATCGCGGCCTTGGGATTCCCGGTCAGGAACGGGTCGATCAGAACGGTCGTGTCTCCGTCGGAGAGCTCGAAAGCAGCGTGGCCCAGAAAGCGCACTTCCATCAGGTCAATCCTCCAGTGTCGTTTGCGATCCCGCCCCTGGCTCTCGAGCGAGCTCCCGCGCCAGCTCGAACCCGACCGCGACGCCCACGAGCATCCCGAGCCGCGTCTCCTCGGCGAGCATCGTCTGCACCGCCCGGACCCGCTCGCGCGTAGTCGTCGTGCCCGGTCGCCTCCTGAACTGCCTGGTTGTGTCCGATGTCGAACCATCCGCCCTCGTCGAGCGCGGTGGCGAGCACCCGCTGGAGCGCCGGCGCCGAGCGCGCGACCAGTGTCCTGCGCCTCTCGCAGTCGCTCTGGATCGGTGATCGCTGCGATCGCAGCCTCCAGCTCGGCGTCGGTGTAGGCGCGGTCGACCACGGGCGTTATTGATCATACGTCGGCGGGCGGGCCCGCCTCCAGAGGTCAGCGTTCGCCGGTCAGCGCCAGCGGCAGCCCGACCAGGATCCCGGTCAGCACGCCGATCCCCGCGGAGATCCAGCTCGCGCCCGGGCGCGGCGAGCGGCATCAGGAGCACCACGACCGCGATCACCGCGGTCCCGAGCAGGTCGCCGTCGATGTCCTCGCCGGCGCGGAGCGACAGCAGGTCCGGGATCGCCCAGGCGATCAGCAGCGCGAGCGCGCCGCCGTTGCCGCCGAGCGCGAGCGGGAGCGACGAGTCCGCGGCGGTCACCGCCGCCCCGCCGACCGACGCGATCGCGAACAGCGGCGAGCACGAGCAGCGGGGCCGTGGCGGCGCTCGAGCAGCCATCCGTACACCGCGATCGTGCCAAGCGCCACGATCGCGTAGCCGGTGTTGACGTAGATGAACGGGGCCACCAGCAGCCGCCACCACAGATGCGTGCCGAACCGCGCCCACAGCTCGATCGCGTGGGTGCTCCCGACGAGCGCCGCGCGCCACAGCAGCGTGCCGGCGAATCCGGCCAGGACCAGCGCGATCGTCGCGTACGGACGCGACTCGGGACGGATCCCGGGGATCTCGCCACGGACGCAAGCGCGGGAGCGAGGGCGTGGGCGAGCGCCGCTTGCGCTCGCTGACGCGGCCGTCGCGGTCGAGCTTCGGCGCGCGCTTGCGCAGCCGGCTGCCGCAGTACGGGCACTCGGTGATGTACGGGCTGACCTCGGACTGGCAGTTCTTGCAAATTACGAACAGGTCCGGGCCGCCGGTGCTCATCGCCCGAACGATTGTATGACCCCGGCAGGTCCGGACCAGGGATCGGCGTGCCGCCGGATCGTCGACCGCCGTGAACGGCCCCTGAATCGCGGTGATCGGGCCCTACACCGCGGTCCATCGCGCCGCAGGCTTAGCGGGCCGGGCGGGCTGGCCCTAGACTGAACGCAAGCAACCTCGGAACGAAAGGGGAGCTCAGATGGCTCTCGGATACGACGGCAAGCTGTACATCCTCGCGTTCGACCATCGTGGGTCGTTCCAGAAGAAGATGTTCGGGATCCAGGGCGACCCGACGCCCGAGGAGATCGAGACAGATCGCCGACGCCAAGCGGCTGATCTTCGAAGGCATGCTCGTCGCCGTCAGCGAGGGCGCCGAGGCGGGCGCGACCGGCGTGCTCGTCGACGAGCAGTTCGGCTCGACCATCCCCGAGCAGGCGCGCGAGCACGGGCTGAAGCTCGCGATGCCGGTCGAGAAGTCCGGCCAGGACGAGTTCGACTTCCAGTACGGCGACGACTTCGGCGCCCACATCGAGAAGTTCGACCCCGACTTCTCCAAGGTGCTCGTCCGCTACAACCCCGACGGCGACGCCGCACTGAACGCGAGCAGCTCGTCCGCCTGAAGCGACTCGCCGACTGGCTCCACGAGCACGACCGCAAGTTCCTGTTCGAGCTGCTGGTCCCGGCCACCGACGAGCAGCTCTCCTCCGTCGGCGGCGACACCGACCGCTACGACGCCGAGCTCCGCCCCGAGCTGATGCGGCGCGCGATCGAGGGCACCCAGAACGTCGGCATCGAGGTCGACGTCTGGAAGATCGAGGGCGTCGACGAGCGCGCCGACGCCGCGATGCTCGCCGAGCAGGCCCGTTCCGGCCCGGGTCGCGAGGGCGTCACGTGCGTGCTGCTCGGTCGCGGTGCGTCGACCGAGAAGGTCGAGCACTGGCTCCAGCAGGCCGCGCCGGTCGAGGGCTTCATCGGCTTCGCGATCGGTCGCTCGATCTGGTGGGACGCGCTCAAGGGCTACCTCGAGCAAGGACCTCGAGCGCGAGACCGCGGCGAAGCAGATCGCCGACAACTACCTGCACTTCGTGAAGGTCTACGAGGGCCAAGCAGTTCACTAACTGCTCGCGCCACCGCACCTCTACATAACGCGCGCCATTCCACGCTTGGTAGGCTCGCGCCCTCAGATGGCGATGAAGATGCGCCAGAGCCTCGCTGAGCTCGAGCAAGAGTTCCGGCACGAGATGCAGCTCGACCGCGGCCGGCAGGACCAGCTGAGGCGGCGAGCGATCTCGCGCTCACGCAAACGCCGGCGTGAGCGCGAGAAGAAGCGCAGCTCGGTGCGATTCTGGGTGCTCGTGACCTCGCTGATCGGCACCGCGGTCGTCGTGACGATCGCGATGTTCGAAACGCTGTACTACCTGCTCGGCTAGCCGCTCGGGGACCTCCGTCCCCAGCCGCCGCGGAGCGGGTGAGTCTAAGTGCCCTCTCCCAGGCCACGCAGCGCCGCGTCGACCTCTTCGCGGGCGCCCTTGCCGGAGCCGAGACGCTCCTGCTGGATCTCGAGATAAACCTCCTTGCGGAACACCGGGATGTCGCGCGGTGCCTGAATCCCGATTCGCACCTTCTCGCCCATGATCGCCAGTACGGAGACCTCGATGTCGTCGCCGATCATGATGCTTTGGTTGGACTTGCGGGTGAGTACCAACATTTGGGGATGTGCCTCCCTGCTCGCCTGGTCGTCAACGAGGCAACCGGAACCGCTCGTCTCCACGAGGCTCCGGTCCGCCAAGGCCAGCATACCGGGTGCCATCTGCTCTACACAAGCAGTCACCCGCTCACCAAAGCCCGATCGAGGCCGGACGGCGCACGATTGACTAGCTCACACCACGGCCCGAGCGGATGCGCGCACACGGTGCCGCCGCGCTCCAACCGTTGCCTGTACTAGTCTCCGCGCGGAGATGGCCCGCCGATCGCTACGACCCGAGCTCAACCGGATCCGCGGCTGGGTCCGCCAGGGACGCACCGACGCCTGGATCGCCCACCAGCTCGAGGTGACCGTGCAGCAGATCCAGGCGTTCAAGCGCGAGCAGGGCCTCGAGCCCGACGGCGACCTCGACGCCGGCGCCGCGCCGTCGACTTCGACGACGAGATCGATCTGCGAGCCGAGGACGACGCGCTGATCGCCGCCGAGCTCGAGGCCGCCGAGGCCCAGCGCGGCCGAGGAAGAGGCCGAGGAAGAGGAAGACGACGACGAGGCGAGAAGACGCCCGCCAAGCGCCGGCGCGGCCGGCGCGGCGGACGGCCGCGGCACCCGCCGCAAGGCCACCCCGCTCGAGGCGACGTTCGACCACGGCGAGGAGGGCTACGGCCTGTGGCTCGACCCCGCCGTGCAGGACGATCCGATCTACGCCGAGTACTGGGCCGGTCACCGCCCGGTCGAGGTCGCGATCGAAGAGGATCAGATCGTGATCCGCCGCGTCGGCGACGAGGACGCCGACGACGGCGACGGCGACGGCGAGTAGCCGGGGCTCCGCCCGGCCCTACTCCCGCTGGACGCGCCCACCCCCGGCGTAGTCGCTCGCCTCGCGCACGTACCGCGCGAACGCCGCGCCCGCCACCGTGGTCAGATCCCAGGCCTCCGGATTGCCCGGCGCGACTCGCGTCGCGACGTCGAAGCACCAGTCGGTCCCGTTCTCGCTGTAGTAGCGCGCGAGCTCGTCGGTCGTGAACGTCGCCCCCATCCGCCGGCGCAGCTCGTTCACGATCTCGTCGATCACGCGCTCGAGTCGCGGGGCGGTCGCGCGGGTCGGCCTGGGCCAGGCGCCGCTCGCCCTCGCGCCAGAGCCCGATCACGTCGTCGAAGCGGAGCACCGGCACGACGGTTATGTCCTCCTCCGCGCAAGGGCCTGGGTCCGCCGCGCGCTCCGACTCAGTGACCCGGCAGCCCCGTCACCTCGTACGGATGCTCGCCCACTCGCACCATCCCGAGCGCGCGGGCATCGCGCACGATCGTGTTCGGGTCGCCCAGCGAGCGCTGCTGCGCGCGCAGGATCTTGTTCGAACGCGTCAGCTGCTGGACGATCGCGCGCTGGTGGCTTGCCTGGCTTCGCACCGAGAAGTAGGCGAGCGCCTGCTGCACGTACAGCCCGGCGACCACGCACAAAACTACGAGCAGGCTGACCCGCCCGACTCGGTCCCAGCGCACCCGGGCCCGGAGTCCCCGGCTCGCCGCTCGCCGCGGTCGCGGTCGCGGAGTCGGTGTGCGGTCTTGCCGGCGCGGTGGCGCGGTGGCGGTACGGGCTGAAGGCATCCGCTGCGCCCTTCGTTCGACGCGGGCGAGCTCCTTCCTCCTGCACGCGAGCGTGCAACCGCACTACGACCGGAACGCGCTGCGGCCGGGATAGCGGGCATCGGCGCCGAGCGCCTCCTCGATCCGCAGCAGCTGGTTGTACTTGGCCACCCGATCGCTGCGCGACGGCGCGCCGGTCTTGATCTGGCCGCAACCGGTGGCGACCGCGAGGTCGGCGATCGTCACGTCCTCGGTCTCCCCTGAGCGGTGCGACATAACAGCGGTGTAGCCGTTCTCACGGGCGATGCGCATGGCCGCGAGCGTTTCCGTAAGGGTTCCGATCTGGTTGACCTTGATCAGGATCGAGTTCGCCACGCCGGCGTCGATCCCGCGCTGCAGGCGCTCGGTGTTGGTCACGAACACGTCGTCTCCGACGAGCTGCAGATGGCTCCCGAGCCGCTCGGTCAAGAGCGCCCACCCGAGCCAGTCCTCCTCGCCCATCCCGTCCTCGAGCGAGATGATCGGATAGCGGTCGACGAGGTCGCCCCAGTAGTCCGCGAGCTGCTCGGCGGTGAGCGTGCGACCTTCGTGCTCGAGCACGTACGCCCCGTCCTTGAACAGCTCCGACACCGCCGGGTCGAGCGCGATCGCGACCTGATCGCCCGGGACGTAGCCCGACGCGCGGATCGCATCCACAAGCACTCCCAACGCCGCCTCGTTCGACTCGAGGTTGGGAGCGAAACCGCCCTCGTCGCCAACCGTGGTCGACAGACCGCGATCGTGGAGCGTCGTCTTCAGGTTGTGGAACACCTCCACACCCATCCGCAGCCCCTCGCGGAAGCTGGCCGCGCCGACCGGGACGATCATGAACTCCTGGAAGTCGATCGCGTTGTCGGCGTGTGCGCCGCCGTTGAGCACGTTCATCATCGGCACCGGGAGCACGTGCGCGCTGTCGCCGCCGAGGTAGCGCCACAGCGGCAGCCGCTCCTCGGCCGCGGCCGCGTGGGCGGCGGCGAGCGACACGGCGAGGATCGCGTTCGCGCCGAGCCGCGACTTGTTCGGAGTTCCGTCCAAGCGTGATCAGCATGCGGTCGAGCGCGGCCTGGCTCGAGGCGTCCTGGCCGCGGACCGCGGTGGCGATCTCGCCGTTGACGTTCTCGACCGCGCGCATCACGCCCTTGCCGTTCCAGTCCGAGCCGCCGTCGCGCAGCTCGGTCGCCTCGAACTCGCCGGTCGAGGCACCCGACGGCACCGCGGCGCGCCCCCAGGCGCCCGACCGCACGCTCAGCTCGACCTCGACAGTCGGGTTCCCTCGGCTGTCGAGGATCTGGCGGGCGTGTACGTGCTCGATCTGGCTCATTGCGGTGCAGGACCTCCTTCGGTCAGGCGCGCTCGTGCGTAGTACGCGAGCTGCTCGTCAGGGGCGAGATCGTTCCAGCTACGGCCGTCGGATGCGGCGAGCTCGCCTCCGGCCAGCACGCGGGCCCTGAACCGGTCCGCCGCCGCGCGCAGCGCGAGCTCGGGGTCGACCGCCAGCTTGCGCGCCACGTTGACGACCGCGAACAGCACGTCGCCGAGCTCGTGGAAGCGTTCGTCCGGCGCCGGCGGCCGCCTCGAGCTCGGCGAGCTCGTCGCGCACCGATTGCAACGGCCCCTCGACGCCGGGGAAGTCAAAGCCGCTGATGGCGGCGCGGCGCTGCACCTTGCGCGCGTACAGCGGGCACGGCAGGTTCTCGGGCACGTCGCCGAACACGCCGGGCTCGCGACCCGGCTCGGCCCGCTTGATCTGGTCCCAGTTCCGGCGTACCTCGCCGACGGTCTCGGCCTCGACGTCGCCGAACACGTGCGGATGGCGGCGGATCAGCTTGTCGGTGACGTCCGTGCGCGACCCGCGCCAGATCGCCGGCGCCGCGCTCCTCGAGCAGCAGCGACAGGAAGTGGACCTGGAACAGCACGTCGCCCAGCTCGTCGAGCATCTTGGCGTCGTCGCGCCGCTGTGCGGCGTCGGCCAGCTCGTAGGACTCCTCGACGGTGTGCGGGACGATCGAGCGCTCGTCCTGCTCGCGGTCCCACGGGCACTCGACTCGCAGCCGGCGCGTGATCGCGTCGAGCCGGGCGAGCGCGTCAGCGGTCGCCGGGGGCTCCGGCGAGCTCACCCCGTGGTCGCGGTGCCGGTGGCCGCTGGTGGTGGCCGTCTTCGGCGCCTTGTACCCCTTGCAGTCCGCCATCGCGTACTGCGCGCGGCACGTCGTCTGGCTGAGCCAATCCTTCTTGGCCTGCGTTGTCGACCGCGGTCTGCGCCGCGGTCTGCTGACTGGGTGCGTCAGCTGCTGCTTGATCAGCGGCGTGGCCTGCGCCAGCGACTGCTGGGTGGCCGGCGTGATCTTCGTCACGTCGAACACGTAGTAGCCGAACTGGCCCTTGACCGGACCGATGCAGCTTGTTCGCCGGCGCCGAGAACGCCGCCGTGGCCGAGCGCGGCGATCCTGCCTGCTGCTTGGTGACGCCGTTGAGCACGCCGCCGTTGTTCTTGCGTCGTCGGGTCGGTCGAGTACTTCTTGGCCACCGTCGGCCCAGCTCTGGCCCGAGTCGAGCGCCTTCTTGGCGGCGAGCGCGTCGGCCTGGGTCTTGGCCAGCACGATCCGCATGTTCCGGCTCTCCGGCTTGCCGAACTGCGTCGCAGGTGGCTGTTGTAGTACGCCTGGATCTGCGCCGTGCGTGACGCTTCGTCGGTGCTTGGCGATCAGCTTCTGCAGGATCGCGTTGATCCGGAAGCGGAACAGGACGTCCGTGCAGCGTCTGACCGGTCTGGCTGAGGAACGTGTTGAACCCCGCGCCCTTCGGGAACTGCTGGTCTCTTCGGCCGTCGTCGAACGCCTTCTGCACCTCGCGCGTCGGTGACCTTGACGCCCATGCTTGGCGGCGTCGGCCTGGTACCAGTACGCCTTGATCAGGAAGTCCAGACCTGGCTCGACAGCTGACGTGAACAGCTGCTTGCAGTCGGTGCGCAGCGTCGCGGTCGTGGTCTTCGCGAGGCTCGGGATCTCCTTGCTTGACCTGGCGCGATGCACTTGTCGAAGTTGCGGCGGATCGTTCGGGCACGATCACCGGCTGGCCCGGGGACTGCGCCGCCTGGCTCTTGGCCGCGACGTACATCCAGTGGTTGAGCGCCTGCGTCGCTGATCGGGTTGCCGGCGACGTTCGGCGACCGAGTCACCCGGCGACGCCGCTGCCGCAACCGGCCATCGCCGATTGCGATCACAAAAAAGGCGCCAAGCGCCAGAATCGAGACCTGCGGACCTTCATCGGGGGCTGATGGTAGCGAGGGTGTCGCCGAGGTGCAGCCAATCGTGTGAAGAATGGCCTAAGAGACGTGGCTTCTACGCCCGTCAGGCGGCCTCGCGCGTGACCGCGAGCAGCACGTCGGCCGCCCTGACCACGGCCGGGAAGCGCTTGACCGGATCCTCGGGCACGCGGACCGACAGCTGCGACTTCCCGGACTCGTACAGCGCCTCGGGGATCTCCTGCGCGGATCCGCTTGGCCCGCACCGAGTCGAGCTCGATCGGCGTCACCGCGAGCCGGCCGTTGCGGAACGTGACCGCGCGCGCGCCGGCCTGGCCGAGCTTGATCCGCGCCTGCTGGAGCGCGATCAGGTTGCTGCAGCGGCTCGGGGAGCTCGCCGAACCGGTCCTCGAGCTCGTCGCGCAGCTGCACCAGGTCGGCGACCTCGCGCGCGCCGGCGATCCGGCGGTGCACGTCGACCTTGGCCTGCTCGTAGGGGATGTAGTCGGCCGGGACGTACGCGTCGACGTTGACGTCGAGGCGCACCGGCTCCCACTCGTCCTCGGCCCAGGCGCCGTCCTCGGCCGCGGCCGCCACCGCCTCGTCGAGCATCTGCATGTACAGCTCGAACCCGAGCGCCGCGACGTGCCCGACTGCTCGTCGCCGAGCAGGTTGCCGGCGCCGCGGATCTCGAGGTCGCGCATCGCGATCTTGAAGCCGGCGCCGAGCTCGGTGTAGTCCGACAGCGCGCGACAGCCGCTGCGCCGCGTCGGGCGTCAGCGCGGCCGCGCTCGGATACAGCAGGTAGGCGTACGCGCGCTCGCGGCTGCGGCCGACCCGGCCGCGGATCTGGTAGAGCTGCGCCAGCCCGAACGTGTCCGATCGCTCGACGATCAGCGTGTTGGCCTGCGGGATGTCGATCCCCGACTCGATGATGCTCGTGCACACGAGCACGTCGGCGTCGCCGCGCAGGAACGCCAGCATCCGCGCCTCGAGCTCGCGCTCGTCCATCTGGCCGTGGGCGACCTCGAACCGCATCCCCGGGCACAGCGCGCGCAGCCGCTCGGCGGTCTCGTCGATCGACTCGATCCGGTTGTGCAGGAAGAACGCCTGGCCCTTCTCGCTGGTGCTCGCGCAGGAGGGCACCCTTCACCAGCTCCTCGTCGTACTCGCCGACGTAGGTCTTGATCGGGCGCCGGCCCTCGGGCGGCGTCTCGATCACGCTGATGTCGCGGATCCCGGCCATCGACATCTGGAGCGTGCGCGGGATCGGCGTCGCGCTCATCGCGATCACGTCGACCCTCAGCTTGAGCTGGCGCAGCAGCTCCTTCTGCTTGACCCCGAAGCGCTGCTCCTCGTCGACGATCAAGAGGCCGAGCTCCTTGGGGCGGACGTCGCGGCTCAGCAAGCGGTGCGTGCCGATGAGGATGTCGACCTTCCCGTCGGCGAACCGCTTGACCGCCTCGCGCTGCTCGGCCGCGGGCGGAAGCGCGAGACGTGCTCGATCGTGATCGGATAGTCCTTGAGCCGCTCGGTGAACGTGCCGTAGTGCTGCTGGGCGAGGATCGTCGTGGGCACGAGCAGCATCACCTGCTTGCCGTCCTGGACCGCCTTGAACGCGGCGCGCAGCGCGACCTCGGTCTTGCCGTAGCCGACGTCGCCGCAGATCAGCCGGTCCATCGGGCGCGGCGCCTCCATGTCGGCCTTGACCATCTCGATCGCGTCGCGCTGGTCGGGCGTCTCGGTGAACGGGAACGCATCCTCGAAGTCGCGCTGCCAGTCGCTGTCGGCGGGGAACGCGTGACCCTCGCGCCGCTTGCGCTCGGCGTACAGGTTGAGCAGCTCGCCGGCGAGCTCCTGGGCGGCCCGACGCGCGCGCGCCTTGATCGTGTCCCAGCGTGTCCCGCCGAGCTTCGACAGCGGCGGGTGCGTGCCGCCGGCGCCGACGTAGCGGCTGATCTTGGCCAGCTGGTCGACCGGGACGAACACGCGGTCGGAGCCGGCGTACTCGAGGTACAGGTAGTCGCGCGTGACGTTCGCCACGGTCTTCGTGTCGAAGCCGGCGAACCGCGCGATCCCGTGGTCCTCGTGCACGACGATGTCGCCGGTGCGCAGGTCGGCGAAGCTGCGCAGCACGCCGCGCCTCCGGTTGATTCGGTCCCCACCCACCTGCTCGCTCGCCCGCCGTCGGTGGAACAGCCGGTGCTCGGGGATCACCGCGAGATGGAGCTGCGGCGCGATGAAGCCGTACTGGAGGCGTGCCTGGGCGAACGTGATCAGGCCGTCGGCGCCCGTCGACCGGATTCCAGCCACTGGACCTTCAGGCGCCCGAGGTTGTACGCGGCCCGCTCGCCCTCGCCGCGGCGCGGCGAACGTGACCACCGTCCGGTAGCCGGAGCGCTGGAGCTTCTCGAGCTCGGGCTCGGCCTCGCGTCAGGCTGCGGGCCTGGAGGTCCGCGGACTGGGCGCGGAATTCGAAGCGCTGGTCCTGGTCGATGCTCGACAGGCGGATCCGGGCGCGCTGCTTGAGCGTCTGGTCGATCGTGTCCGCGTCGACGTACAGATGGCGCGCATCGCGGTCGTGGAACGCGGCGCTCACGTCCTGCCAGTGGTCGGCCAGCGCCGGCGCGACGTCCTCCTCGCCGGCGATCACGATCGTCGCGTGCTCCGGCGCGAGCTCGAGGAACGGATGGAAGTTCTCGACCGGCAGCAGCTCGGCGATGTCGGGCCGGTCGGACTCGTTCTCGAGCGCGGCGATCTCGGCCAGCTCGCGGTGCTCCTCGGCCAGCTCGGCCGCCGGCTCGATCTCGACCAGCTCCGCGTCGCCGAGCGAGCGCTGGGTGAACGTCGAGAACCAGCGCAGCGACTCGATCTCGTCGCCGAACAGGTCGACCCGCACCGCGCGGTCCTCGGTGGCGGGGAACACGTCGAGCAGGCCGCCGCGGATCGCGAACTGGCCGCGGTCCTCGACCTGGTCGACGCGCTCGTAGCCGGCGGCGACGAGGTCGAGGGCGGTCTCGTCGAGGTCGAGCAGATCGCCCTGCTTCAGCACGAACCCGTGGGGTCTCGAGGTCGGGTCGGGGACCTTCTCGGACAGCGCCACCGCGCTGACCACGACGACCGGCGCGCTGTCTTTCGAGGTCTCGTCGAGAAGCGCGTCGAGCGCCGCGATCCGGAGGCCGACGAGGTGGGGCGGCGGCGTCAGGTGCGACTCGTAGGTGACGCCGCGGCTCGGGTAGTAGCGGACCGTGCGCGGCTCGAGCCACGTCTTCAGTCCGGCCGCGAGGTCGCGCGCCGCGCGGTCGTCGCCGGCGACGACGATCGCCGGGCGGTCGCCGGATCGCGGTCGAGAAGCGCCGCCGAGCAGGTACGGCCGCAGCGACTGCGAGACGAACGCGCGGCCTCCTTGATCGGCGAGCTTCGCGACCTGCGGATCCTCGTCAGCGTGGGCGAGGAGGGTGCGGAGCATCTGTATTCGAGTCTAGTCTTGAAGGTCGGCGCATCCGGGCGCCGGACCCGCCTGCGCATGAGTCGACAACGAATCCTGGTCACCTACGGTGAGACGCGAGCTGTGGTCCCGTCGGGCGGCGGGCGGGCCGGTCAGCGGCAGACCGCGATCAGCCTCTCGTTCCCGCGGGCCCTGTCCCCCCACTAGTCACGGCGTCCTCGGCGACGTCGGCGGCCCGCTCGATCACGAGCCTGACCTCCTCTTTCGGCTCGCGGAAGCGACCGAGGACGTAGGCCGCGACGCGGTCCGGATCGGTCGTCGGAGGTCGTCCGACGCCGATCCTGACGCGGGCGAAATCGGGCGACCCCAGTCCCGCTCTGAGCGACTTCAGCCCGTTGTGACCCGCCAGACCGCCACCGGTGCGCACCCGGATCTCGCCGAACGGGAGATCGATCTCGTCGTGAACCACCAGCACGTGGTCGAGGTCGACCTTGAACGCCCCGCGCGCCGGCCCGACCGCGTCGCCGGCCTCGTTCATGTAGGTCATCGGCTTGAGGATCGCGACCCGCGGACCCCCGGGCCCGGTCCGGCCCTCGGTCACGAGCCCGCGGATACTTCGACTTGGCCTTGGGGAGGTCCCAGCGGCGCGCGAGCAGGTCCGCGACCTCGAACCCGATGTTGTGACGGGTGCCGTCGTACTCGGCGCCCGGGTTCCCGAGGCCGACGATCAACCAATCGACAGGAGCTTCGCCCGGCAACTAGGAGGCCAGGGCGGGCTACTCGCCCTTGTCCCCGCCTTCGCTCTCGCCGCCGGCGTCTTCCCCGTCAGCCTCTTCGGCTTCCGCGGCGGCCTCGCCGTCGGCCACGAGCTCGGTCTCCTCCTCGATCCCGGGCTCCTCCTCGAGCTGGAGGCGCGGGGCGCTGAGCGTCGCGACGACCGTCTCGGGGTCGTCGAGCAGCGTCACGCCGCTGGGTGGGGTGACCGCTTCGAGCGTGACCGTGTCACCGATCACGAGGCCCGAGACGTCGAGGTGGATCGCGTCCGGGATGTCCGTGGGGAGCGCCTCGATCGTCAGCTCGCGCGTAACCTGCTCGAGCACGCCGCCCTCCTTGACGCCGGGCGAATCGTCACCGCCGACGAGGTCGAGCACCACGGTCGCGCTGATCGCCTGGTCGAGGCGTACCCGCAGCAGGTCGATATGGACCATGGCGCCGGTGACAGGGTGACGCGCTATCTCCTTGACGACGACCGGCGTGGCGGCGTCGCCGCCGATGCTTAGCTCGAGCACCGCGCCGGCGTGGGCCAGCGTGTTCCGGAGCAGGCGCGCTTCGACCTGGAACGCGAGCGGCTCTTCGCCGCCGCCGTACAGAATGCCGGGGACGTTGCCGCTTCGGCGAAGCCGGCGAGCCGCGCGCGATCCGGCAGCCTCGCGTGGCTCGCACCGCAAGCGCTGTCGTCTGTGCCGTCGCCATGACGGCGAATGATGGTAGCGGGCGGGCGGTGGCGAGGGCCCCTGAGCCGCCGTCGCCCGGCCGGTCGGCGCGGCCCGGTCCCGCGGCAACTCGCCCCCCATTCCTTCTTCACCCGCGGACAACCGCGCGCTAAGCTTGACGTCATGTCGGGCGACGCTCAGCTGATGCTGATGATCGCCGGGATGCACCTCCTGGGCCTGGTTTGTGCGGCGGTACTGATTCTTCCCGCGCTTCGCGACACGCCTGAGTTCCCCCCGCCGCGCCCAGATCAGGGCTCCGACGGCGGCTGGGGTCGCGGGCCCGATCTCCCGCCGAAGCCGCCGGCTCCTCCGCGCGGCGGCATTCCGCTCCCCGACGCCGAGCAGGCCCTGGTCCGGCTGCGTGACCATCGCAAGCTCGGGCGAGCAGCTCCCGCGACGAGAGCGGCGGCCCGCCCGCGAGCCCGACCGTACGCCGGTCCGAACGCCGTAGTCGCGCGCCCCCACGAGCCGCGCCCCTAGACGCGCCCCACAAGCCGCGCCCCTAGACGCGCGCCCACAAGCCCCGCACGAACTAGAAGCGCGCGGGACAGGCCGAGGTCGAGGTGATCCGGCGGCTCACGTCGAGCAGCTCGACGCTAAGGCCGCTGATCGGGTTGCCGGCGCGCCGAACCTTGACGCACTGCACGATCGGCAGCGACGAGCCGACGTCCCACGCGACGCGTGCCGTCCCCTCGGTGCCGCCGAGGGAGAAGCTCGTCGAGGGCTGAAGCTGAATGATCGAGACCGAGCCCGCCCGCTTGAGCGCGGCCGCGTTGACGGAGGCCCGCTGCCGGCACGCCGGGTCGGTCCGGCATCCGCGGACCTCGTCGAGGATCGCGTTCACGTCGCCCTTGGCCTCCGATTGGACGAGCGACGTGATCGCCGACTGCTCGGCGCCATTGGCGCTGAACACCCGGGCGAGGACGGCGCTGATCGCGAGGAACAGCACGATCCCGACCACGATCCCGACGACGTACACCCGGCGCATTGGCGCGTAGCTAAGCGCAACAGCGCCGCCGGGCGGCGGCTACTCGCTGAGCTCGAGGAACCGCTCGACCGACGCTTCCTGGTGGTCGAGCCGTTCGGCGAGCGTGCGCGCGTGCTCGGCGGCCGCCTCGAGGAAGTCCTCGACGCAGCGCTCGGGGTCGTCCGCCAGCGGGTAGATCCGGATCACGTCCTGCTGCGCGCAGGCGATGCCCATCGGCGGCCTGCCCTCCGCGAGCGTCCGCGCGCTGCACACCGGCGTCACCAGCAGGTGCGACTCGGGAGCGATCAGCGCGGTCGGAAGGAGCCGGTGGGCCGGGAGGCGTACCGAGAGCTCGATCGAATGGTCGACGCTCACGCTGCTGCCCAACAGGTCGCCGAGCGGCTCGCGCCACACGTCCAGCACCACGTCGGCGCTCGACGAGCGCGTCGCGGAACGCCGTGGCCTGCTCGATGTAGAGCCGCTCCGCATCGGCCCGGTCGTCCGCGTCGGCCAGATCGAGATCGCAGGGCACCCGCAGCATCTCGTTCGCGGCGACGGTCGTCCCGGCTGCCAGGCTTCCCCGCGCGACGTACGTCTGAAGCGTCCCGAGATCCCGGCGACCGTGGAAGATGACCGTGACCGAGTCGCTCAGCGGCAGCCCTTCCGACCTTGAGCGACACCGCAACCGACGAGGACTCGTCCAGGAGCGCCCGTCGCAACAGCTCCTCAGCCGAGCCTTTCCCGGGGCTTGAATCCTCTTCGAGCATCTCGGGTGCCTCCTCACGATCCTTGCAGTTACGCCACGTTAACTTTTACTCCATCCGGCCGCTATATCCGCATGGATAGGAGGGTAGGCTTCCAAGCACCATGAAGATCCTCTACAAGCCATTCGGGATCATCGCCGGCCTGATCGGCACGAGGATCGCCAACAGCGTCTTCAAGCTGATCTGGTCTCGGATCGACGATGAGGCGCCGCCCAAGGCCACGACCGCCGATGTGAGCCTCCCGAAGGTCGTGGGCGCGGCAGCGCTCGAGGCCGCGACGACGGCCGCAATCGGCGCGGCGGCCGACCGCGCCGGCGCCCGGACCTTCCATCACCTGACGGGAATCTGGCCGGGCGGGCACCGCGAGCCGGCCAAGTAGCCAGGGCCGCGCCTCAGCCCGCCGGCGCGTTGACCGGCCTACGCCGGTGGCGGACCTGTTCGGCGAGGCGGCCGACCTGTTCGGCGAGGCGGCCGACCCCCGGTCGGAGCCGAGGGCGCGATTCCGAGCTTCGGCTTCCGAGGGCGCTCGACTAGCTTGTCGCCGCGGGCGCGCGAGCGCCCGACTAGGTTGTCGCCGGGGGCGCGCCGGCGTTGTGCGGACTTCCGTCCCCAGACACCAGCCACGGCCCGAGCCCGGCGCGGACCCAGTCCGGCATCGGGGCTTTCGCCATCGTCTGGAGGTCGACGACGACGTGACGCAGGTCGCCTTCGGCGATGAGGTCCGCGCCGCAGCGGGCTTCGTGCCGCGTGAGGATGCTCGTGTTGCCCATGTGGGTGATCGCGACCGACAGAGCCAGCTCGTCGTCGAATCGGGCGGGCTTGCGAAATCGCAGGTGCGCCTCGGCCAGCACGATGTCGATCCCGCGATCGAGCATTCCCTGATAGCCCCCGAACGCCGCCCGCCACAACTCGGTGATGCTCACGTCGAAGTAGCTCAGATAGTGAGCGTTGAACGCGATCCCCTGAAGGTCGCATTCGCCGTAGCGAACCCTGAGCGTATGGACGAGCGGCTCGCTCACCGGCGCCACCTCAGCCGCCGCCCCTGAGTACGAACCCGCGCTCGGCCAGTTCCCCCAGCGCGCTCTCGAACGCGCCGAAGTCGCGACGGAGCAGCGCGTCGATCGGCGTGCCGGCGGGGCCCGCCGACCGCACCCAGCGACTGAGCACCGCCGGCCCCGCCTCGCTCGGATGCCTCGTCGAGCAGGGCGAGCAGGATCGGCAGCTCGGGTCGGTGCTCGAGCTGACCCGATAGCAGCGTGAGCGGGTCGACGTCGAGCACGCGACACAGCTCGTCCTCGGTCAGCCCGAGCAGCTCCATCAGGCGCGCGGCGCGGGCGCTCTGAGCACGGCGGCCGAGCTGCTGGTCGTCGCGCTCTCTCATCTGGCCGGCGATCGCTCCGGGTCCGAGTCGGTTCCGCCTGGCCGCCGGCCGGGCGGAGCTCCTAGAACAGCTGGTTCTCGCCGCCGAACACGTCGCTCACGGATCCGTCCGTGAAGATCTGGCGGATCGAACTCGTGAGCAGGTCCGCGCACGACAGCACTCGCACGTTGTCGGGCGCTCCCGCGGGCAGCGGAATCGTGTCGGTCACGACGATCTGCTCGAGCCGCGCCGCGCTGAGCTGGCCCCACGGCTCACCCGAGAACACGCCGTGCGTCGCCGCCGCATACACCCGGCGTGCGCCGGCCTGGTACACGGCCTCGGCCGCCGCCCGCAGCGTCCCGGCGGTGTCGATGATGTCGTCGACGAGCACCGCGGTCTTGCCGCGCACGTCGCCGATCACGTAGCCGATCTCCGCGACCTGCTGGTTCGGGCGCTCCTTGTTGAGGATCGCCAGGTCGGCGCCGATCTTCGACGCGAACTGCTTGTTCAGCTTGACCCGGCCCGCGTCCGGCGCCACCACCACGAGGTCGTCGAGCCCGAGGTCCTGGAAGTACTGGGTGAGCATGAACAGCGCGGTCATGTGGTCGCACGGCTTCTGGAAGAAGCCCTGGATCTGGCCCTGGTGCAGGTCCATCGTCAGGATCCGGTCGATCCCGGCCGACTCGAGCATCCGGGCGACCATCCGGGCGCTGATCGGCTCCCGCGGGGCCGACTTCTTGTCCTGGCGCGAGTACCCGTACCACGGGGTCACGGCGATCACCCGGTGGGCGGAGCCGCCGACCGCCGCGTCGACCATCACCATCAGCTCCATCAGCGCGTCGTTCGCGCTGAGCCCCGTGTCCGCGTTGCCGCACGTCGGCTGCACGATGAACACGTCCGCCCCGCGGACCGACTCCTCGTAGCGGCAGTAGACCTCGCCGTTCGTGAACGTCTTCAGCGTGATCCCGGCGAGGCCGACGCCGAGCTTCGCTGCGATCTTCGCGGCCAGGTTCGGATTCGCCCGCCCCGAGACCAGCATCAGCCGCTTGCTGTAGTCCAGCTGGAGCTCACTCCGGGTCTGCGGAAGAGGGGACTCGAGCAGGCTCATCGTTGATTCGAGTGTAGGGTCGAGAGGAGACGGATCGTCGTCTCGGAGCTACTCGGGCGAAGGCGTTGAATCTGCGTCGGCACTGGTACCCGAACCGGCGCTTTCCGGCACATTCTTATCGGTGCCGCCCGCCGGCCGCGACTCCGAATCCCGCTGCTTGCGACGTTCCGCGTAGCCCTCGATGTTCTTCTGGCGCGCGCGGGCGATGCCCAGGGCGTCGGGCGGAACGTCCTCGGTGATCACCGACCCGGCGCCGGTATACGCGCCGTCGCCAAGGCTCACCGGCGCGACCAACATCGTGTCGACGCTGACGAACGCGCCGGCGCCGATCGACGTGCGGTGCTTGTTCTTGCCGTCGTAGTTGGCGGTGATCGTCCCCGCGCCGATGTTCGTGCCGTTCGCCGATGTCGGTGTCGCCGATGTAGGACAGGTGGGGGACCTTGCTCCCCGGCCCGATGTCCGAGTTCTTGATCTCGACGAACGCGCCCGCCTTCGCGCCCTCGCGCAGGACCGCGCCCGGTCGCAGATACGAGAACGGGCCGACGTTGGCGCGGTCGCCCACGTCGGCGCCCGTGAGGTAGGAGTGGACGATCGTCGCCTGCGTCGCCCACGCGCGTGTCGATCACCGTCGACAGCGGTCCGATCCGCGCGCCGCCGCCGATCTCGGTCGCGCCGTGCAGGCTCGTGAACGGGGCGATCACCGTGTCCTGACCGATCCGCACGTCCACGTCGATCACGGTCGTGGCCGGATCGACGATCGTGACGCCGGCCAGCATGTGGCGCTCGTGGATGCGGCGCTGCGCGACCGCCCTGACCGCCGCCAGCCCCACCCGGTCGTTGACGCCCAGCTCGCTCGCGTCGTCGATCTCGTGCGCGATCACGCTCCGCTCGCGCGCCCGAATGATCGGCACCACGTCGGGCAGGTACAGCTCGCCCTGCGCGTTGTCGCTCCGCACCTCCTCGAGCGCCGCGATCAGCGCCGCTCCCTCGAACGCATAGATGCCCGTGCTGATCTCGCGGATCCGCAGCTCGAGCTCGGTCGCGTCCCCGGGCGCCTTCGTCTCGACCACCCGCTCGACCGTGCCGTCCGGGGCCCTGCACCACCCGCCCGTAGCCGCTCGGGTCCTCGAGCACCGCGGTCGCGAGCGTCGCCGCCGCCCCCGAGTCGTCATGCGCCCGCGCCAGGCCCGCCAGCGTCTCCGGCCGGATCAGCGGGTGATCGCCGTTCAGCACGATCACCGTGTCGGCCGGACCGATGTGCGCCACGGCCGCCCTGACCGCATCCGCCGTGCCGCGCGGCTCCTGCTGCACCGCCACCGTCACCTGGCCGTCCAGCAACGCCTCGAGCGGCCGGTCCGGACCCTCGACCACGACCACCCTGCTCGCGCCGGCCTCGCGCGCAGCCGCCACCGGCCAGGCGATCATCGCCCGGCCGCACACCTCATGGAGCAGCTTCGGCGTCGCAGAGCGCATCCGTGTCCCCTGCCCGGCGGCAAGGATCACGACGACAGGCGCGGTCACGAGATGATCGTAGGACATCGCGGGCGCAGCGTGGACGCCGGCGGCGTCAGCAGGTACCGCGGTGGCGGACGGCGCTCACAACCGCGCATGGCCGCCACGCATCGTTTCAGGCGGCCGGCTCGTCTCGCATCACCCCCTCCGCAGCATCGCGTTCCCGCGCGTACTCGTACCAACGGAGCCACTTCCGGATCGCGTTGTCCGACACGCCGTACTTCCGTCCGACGGCCAGGAAGCTCATCGATGACACGTCGGCCATCAGCTGCTCGTAGGACGGGCGCGCCACCTTGCGGCGCTCCGGTCTGCGGCACGCCACGAAGGGCCGCCGATTTCACCACGCCCCAGCATTTCTGCGAGCAATGTCGGTGACGGATGTTCCGCGGTACGAACGTCTGACCGCACCCGGGGCAGACTCGTTCTCGTGGCAGGTTCCGCCCGCAATGCGTGTCGAGCGTCGCGGCGCAGTTGGCGCACACGATCCGGAGGTTCTCGATCCGGTTGTCGTTTGACACGCCGTTGATGTGGTCGAGGACGAGCGACATGCGACGACCGTGCCACTGCTCGCCCTGGCCGCACAGCTCGCAGCGCGGCTCGATAAGACCTGTCTCAAGCAGGCGCCGCTTGAGGTTGAAACGGTTGTAGGTCGAGTTCTCGACGAGCACGTCGTCGAGTGGGATCTGGACCGTTCGGGCCGCCCGGCGACGACCGACATGCGGGTCGAAGTGTCCGGTATCGATCCCCCAGCGCCGGGCCCATTTCTGAAGCGTCCGATAGTTCGCGCCCTTGACCGAATATCCGAGCCGCCGGAGCGCATCGGCCCAACAAGTGGATGCGGCGATCGCCGCGCGCGCGTCAGGTTCGGAGAAAGGTGCCGACCAGGGCATTACGAACGTATGTTCGCACAAGCGCCGGACGGATCGAAGGCTGGGGAGCACGGATTCGAACCGTGACCCTCGGCTCCAAAGGCCGGTGTGCTGCCGTTACACCACTCCCCATCGTATTGGACGATGCACGCGCGACTGACGTTATCTCATCCGCCCCGCGCCACCGGAGCGACCCCAGCAGCCGAAGGACCTAACCCGGGGCGTTGCAGCCCGCCGTGGTCGACGTGCTGCCCGTGACGCACAGCGTCTCGCGGTAGACGTGCCAGCCCGAGTTCGAGATGTCGAACAGGTACGGCGGCAGGATGTTCGCGAGCCGGCTGCTTGAGAAACCGGGTCCCCGCCAATCGCACGTTTGCGGCATCACCGGCGTCGCGTGGGCAGGGCACGTTGACACCGCTCCGGGGCCCGGTTGATTCGGCGATCGCCCAAAGGCGCGGAGCATGGTCGGTTACACGGGTTGGCGATTGCGCGCGCGACCAACGGAAGTCGGGTTGGCCGGCGCGCGTTATGCGTTGTGTCGGCGACGCCGGAGCGCCCCCCGAGCCGCCCGAAACCAAACTCGACGAATGGCCGAGCCGGCGTATCGACGAAGCGCCGAGCCGGCGGCCCTAGCGGACCCGTCCGCAGGTCCAGCCCGCTATCGCCCGCGACTAAGGATCGTCGCGACGTCGCCGGGCAGCAGCGGATCGGCAAGCGCCGCGCGCACGTCGGCCGGCCGGTGCAGCGCACGCTCGGCGCGCAGGATCCCGACCTCGTACCCGACGTCCCGGATCGCGGTTAGCGCGACGCCCATCACGTCTTTCCGCCACGCCTGCTCGGGCAGTGCGAACAGCTCCGGGAGCGGCCGCGCGATCCCGACCAGGTACAGGCCGCCGTCGATCGCCGGACCGAGCACGACGTCGCAGCCGGAGTTCAGGTCGTCGAGCGCACCGGTGGCGTGGGCGGTCCGGAAGCGCGGCAGGTCGGGCCACACGATCAGCAGCGGGCCGCCGGCGCGCGCGAGCACGCGGGCCGAGGCGTCGGCGAGGCGCCCGGCTATCCCCTCGCCGTTCTGCGGGAACAGCACCGCGCTGGCGCCGACCAGCCGGCGCAGCTCGGCGCCCGAGTCCGGAGGATCGTGCGCGACGTGGACCGCGCCGGGAGCCACGTGGTGGGCCCACACCGCCGCGTGCGCGATCAGCGCCGCTTGCAGATCGAGGCAGCCGTCGCGGCCGAGCAGCGGCTCGAGCGCCCGCCGAACCTCGCCGGCGCGGGGCGCGCGCACCATGATCAGCACAGCGGGCCCCGAATCATTCATCGCGAGGACCCTACCCGCCGGCCGGTCATTTTCAGCACCCTACCGCGGGACCCGTCCGCCCTCTGCCCCGCGTTCGTTGGCGGGACCGCGCGGCGGGGCGATGCCGAGCACGCGCATCGCCTTGAGCCCGAGCGACAGCTTCTCGCGGCCGTCGGTGGACGAGACATCGAGCCCGGTCAGCTCGCGGACGCGCTCGAACCGATAGCGGACCGTGTGGCGGTGGGTGATCAGCCGCTGCGCGGTCGCGTTCACGTTCGCGTCGCACTCGAGGAACGTCGACAGCGTCCCGAGCAGATCCGTCTCGTACTGCTCGTCGTAGGAGACCAGCGGCCGGACCGTCTCCTCGTAGAAGCGCCGCAGCTCGACCGGATCGGCCATGTACGGCAGGAGCAGCTGGTATGTGCCCGTCTCCTCGTATCCCAACTCAACCCGTTCGGGCTCGCCCTCGACGACATTCGCGGCGAGCAGCGCCTCGTTGCGCGCGCGGTGAAGCTCGACCGGATCATCGGTGCGCCGGCTGCGGCCGATCGCGAACGCGAACCCGGGCAGGCCCGACTCGAACTCGCGCAGGATCGCCGACACCGCGCGTCGCCCCATCTCGCCGTCGCCGTCGGGCAGGAGCACCGCGATCTCGGCGGCCTCCTCGACGGTCGGCGCGGCGATCGCGCCCGGGGCGATCGACCGCGCGCCGCGCGTCGCAAGAGCGAGCAGCCGCCGCCGCCAGTCCTCCTCGGTCGGGTTCCGCGGATGGGCGCGGATGATCACGACGCTCGCGCCGGCGCCGAGGTCGGTCCCAAGCTCCTTGCCGCGCGCGACGAGATCGTCGCGGTGGTCGATCCGGCCATCGAGGACGGCCCGCATGAAGCTCGTCGCCGCCTCCTCTGAAGCCCGCTCGGGCGCGCGCACGCGCTCGACCTCGGAGGCGATCAGCGTTGTCACGAGCCGCAACAGCGAGGCGTCGACCGGCCGCTCGGAGGCGCGCATCCGCAGTCGTCCGACGGTCGAGTCCGCGACCTTGAGCTCGATCGTCGTCACGTCTTCGGCGTCGCGCATCAGCGACCGCTCGTCGGCCGGGCTGCGCGCGGCGACCGCCAGCACGGTCGCCGAGCGGTCGATCAGGATCAGGCTCGTGTCGAGCGCGCGCGCGGCCAGCCGGAGGATCGCGGGCAGCCCGGCACCGTCTTCGACGGCGTCGGTGATCGCCGCCAGCGCAGCCAGATCCGGGGTCGCGGACCCGCTTTGCTCCTGGGCGCGGTCAGCCAAGCGGCCGTGTCCCGGTCCGATTCAGAACACCCTGGGCCACTCGACCACGACCACGGCGCCGACCAACACGCCGACCCCCACGAGCGCGCCCAGGACGTACACCGACAGCACGAAGGCGACGACTCGCTCGTACACGCGCCGGTAGGCCGAGACCGCGGGGACGACGACGAGCAGCAGAATACGTCAGCACGCCGAGCACGCCGAGGCCCGCTGCTACGAGGTAGGTGATCGACTGGTTACTCACGGATGTCGTGGAATTGTGCCGGACGGCGGTGATAGGCCAGGTCCCAGTCACATACGCACCGGGACCGCGAACTCCTCCCCGACGGGCACCGCCGAGCATCGCGCCAGGGTAGCGGCGCGCGAGCTCGGACGCGACGGCGCCCGCGCGGCGCCGCCCGTCTGGGCCCCAGAACAGCCCCGCCACAGTTGGCCCCGACCCGGACACAAAAGCGACGTCCGCGCCCGCTGAGCGGACCGCCTCGAGCGCCTCGGCGATTGCCGGGCACAGCGAGATCGCGGCCGGCGCTAGGTCGTTGACAACCAAGCCGCCGGGCAGCACGGCCCCGGGAACGACCGCCTCAGACAGCTCGGCCGACAGCGCGCCGAACTCCGAAGCGGAGCGCGGCAGCCCGAGACGGTCGGCCTCCCGGTAGACCTCCGCCGCCGACAGGAAGTGCGGGAGCGGCACGATGACGTACGCGTGCACGGCCAGCTGCGCGAGGCGCTTGACGACATCGCCCGCACCGGTCCCGAGCGCCAGCCCGGGCTCGAGCTGGCTCGGGACGTCCGCGCCGAGCGAGGCCGCGAGCTCGGCGACCGCGTCCGCCCCCACAAGCGCCACCAGCCGGGCCATCCGCAACACGGCCGCCGCGTCAGCCGAGCCGCCTCCCATCCCACCGGCGACGGGAACCTGCTTGTCGATCGTCACCCGCACCGCCGGCGCCTCCCACCCACGCGCGCGCAGACCATCCAACGCGCACGACACGATGTTCAGCCCCTCGACACCCGGACAGACGACCTCATCGTCGCGCGCCGCCAAGAACCTCCAGCGTGAGCTTGTCCGCGAGCGAAACAGATTCGAGCAATGTCACGACTTCGTGACGACCGTCCTCGCGCGGCGGCCCGACGAACAGGCTCAGGTTGACCTTCCCGGGCGCCCGCGCGACCAGCCTCACGGAACCGACAGCCTCGCCGCCAGCTCGCGAAACTCCGACGGCGACAGCCGCTCGGCGCGCTCGTCGGGCGGATGACCCATCTCCACCAGCGACTCGCGCGCCCGCTCGCGGACGCCCGGCACCGCGCCCGACGCGAGCGCCAGCGAGCCGGCCAGCGCCTTCCGGCGGTGCGCGAACGCGTCGTGGACGAGCCCTCGCACCGCGCGATCGACCCCGTCGGATCCCGGCCGGCGCCGCAGCCCGACAAGCACGGAGTCCACCCGCGGCACGGGCCGGAACACCGTCCGCGCCACCGGCCGCAGAACCTTCACGTCGCAGGCCAGCTGGGCGAGCACCGACGGCGCGCCGTAGGCCGACGAACCCGGGGCGGCCGCGAGGCGCTCGCCGACCTCGCGCTGGACCATCACCACCCACGACTCGACCGAAGGCAGCTCGTCGATCGTCCGCAGGATCACGGTCGCGGCGATTCCGTACGGCAGGTTCGCCACGACCCGCGTCGGCGCCGGATCCAAGTCGGCGAAGGAAAGCTCGAGCGCGTCGGAGAAATGGATCGTTACGTTGGAAAATCCAACCAACGACTCGCGCAGGGCGGGCTCGAGCCGCCGGTCGACCTCGACCACGTGCAGGTGCTCGACCTGGCCCGCGAGCCGCTCGGACAGCACGCCCTGCCCACCACCGATCTCGAGCACGACGTCGTCCTCGGACAGGCCCGCGAGCCGCTCGATCACGTCGAGGATGTTGCGGTCGACGAGGAAGTTCTGACCTAGCTTGACCAACCGAAGACCTCGGCCGCGCTGGCCTCGATCGCCGCGTCGAGCTCCTCGTACGCCATCCGCCGCTCGACCGCCACCGCCGCCGCCGTCATCGCGACGTGCGCCGGCTGGTTCGGGCGACCCCGGACAACCTGCGGAGACAGATACGGCGCGTCGGTCTCGACCAGCAGTCGGTCGGCCGGAACGCGGACCGCCGCCACCCTTAGACCGGAGGCCTTCGGGTACGTGACGTTGCCGGCGAACGAGATCCACCAGCCCTCGTGCGCCAGGCACTCCTCGAGCCGGTCGGGCATCGAGAAGCAATGGAGGATCACGCGCACGCCGCCGGCCAGCTCGGACAGCATCGACAGCGTGTCGTCCTCGGCGGCGCGAGTGTGGATCACCAGCGGCTTCCCGACGGACCGCGCGAGCGAGATCTGAGCCTCGAACGCCCGCTTCTGGTCGGTCACCGGCGCGTAGTCGCGGTAGTAGTCGAGGCCGGTCTCCCCGATCGCCACGCACCTCGGATGCGCCGCCAACGCGTACAGCTCCGCGAGGTCCGCGTCGTCGAACCCCGTGGCCGAATTCGGGTGCCGGCCGATCGCGGCGTACACCTGCGGGAAGTCCTCGGCGGCGGCCAGCGCCGCCCGGCACGAGGCGCCGTCGGTCCCGACTGTGACGATCCGCGACACCCCGGCCGAAGCCGCCGCCGCGACGAGCTCCGTATCAGGAGGTTCGCACAGCTCCAGATGAGTGTGGCTGTCGATCACGCCCGCTTGGGGAACAGCGGCTCGAGCGCGCTCACGGAGCCGCCCGCGACCTGCGGCGCGAACGCTGCGCCGGAATAGTCGAACCGCGGAGCGCCGAGCGCGTCGAGCAGTCGCGCCGTGCTCGCGGGCATGTACGGGTGCAGCAGCACGCTCACGACCCGCACGCCCTCGGCGAGCGACGCGAGCGTCTCGTCGAGCGCGGGCGACCGACCCGGGATCGCGCGCGAGCTGCCACGGCGCGCGCTCCTCGACGTACCGGTTGAGCCGCCGCACCCGCTGCCAGATCAACTCGAGCGCCTGGGTGACCTCGAGGCGATCGAGCAGCGTGGCCACGTCGGCCGACAGAGTCCTCGAAGTCGCTCACCAGCGAAGGATCGGTCGCGACCGCGGGAATCGACCCATCGCGATACCGGAGCAGCATCGCGATCGTCCGGCTCGCGAGGTTGCCGAACTCGTTGGCGAGCTCGGTCTCGTATCGCGCGCGAACCGCCTCGATCCCGACCGTGCCGTCGCCACCGAACGAGACGTCGCGCATCAGGTAGAAGCGGAGCGCGTCGGTCCCGTATCCGCTCGATCACCTCGAACGGGTCGAGCACGTTGCCGAGCGACTTGCTCATCTTGCGGCCGTCGGCGCCGAGCAGGAAGCCGTGGACGAACACGTGATTCGGAACGGGAAGGTCGGCCGCCATCAGCATCGCCGGCCAGAAGATCGTGTGGAACTTGAGGATGTCCTTGCCGATCAGGTGGTATGTGGCGGGCCAGAACCGTCGCCGTCAGGTCCTCCCCGGGCCGCGCGTACCCGAGCGCCGTGTAGTAGTTCGAGCAGCGCGTCGAACCACACATAGAAGACGTGCTCGGGGTCCCACGGCACGACCACGCCCCACTTCAGCCGCTTACGCGACAGCGAGATGTCCTGGAGGCCCTGGGCGATGAACGACCGCGCCTCGTTGAAGTGGTGCGGCGGCATCACGAAATCGGGCTGTCCGTCGAACAGCCGCTCGAGCGGCTCCTGGAACGCCGACAGCCGGAAGAACCAGTTCTCCTCCTGGTGGCGCTCGAGCACGATCTCGTGGATCGGGCAGCGGTTGCCCTCGAGGATCTCGTTCTCGACCTTGAAGTCCGCGCACCGCGGGCAGTACCACCCCTCGTAGATCCCCTTGTGCGTGTAGCCGTTGTCGTGGACGCGCTGGAGGACGTCCTGCACGCGCCGCTCGTGCTCCTCGTCGGTGGTGCGGATGAAGAAGTCGTTGGTCGCGTCGAGGATCGGCGCCAGCGCCTTGAACTTCTCCGCGTTGAGGTCGGCCAGCGCCTTCGGCTCGAGTCCCTGCGCGCACGGCCGCGTCCGCCACCGGCTCGCCGTGCTCGTCGGTCCCGGTCAGGAAGAACACGTCCTCCCCGCGCTGGCGCATGTGACGCGCGACCACGTCGGCGGCGATCGTCGTGTAGGCGTGGCCGAGATGGGGCTGCGCGTTCACGTAGTAGATCGGGGTGGTGATGTAGAACGACATCGGTGCGACTGACTTTATGACGATGGGCCGCTTCGCGGCGTCCATGGGGCCGGGCGGGCCCGTCCGGACCGGGATTTAGACCCCGCCCCCAAGGATGCCGAGCGCACCGAGGCCCGGGGACCCGTCCTAAGTCCTACGGCATTCGAGCGGCCCCACGACTCACGGACGAGCCCACTAACCCGGCGCCGGCAGCCCCTTGACCAGGTTCGTGAAGTAGTCGAACAGGTCCGGCCGCAGCAGCTTGAGCGTGTCCGGCTCCTCGATGAACAGCGCGAAGCCTTCCGCGAAGTCCTCCTTGAACGCGCGGCGGCCGTACTCGGTGGGGGCTTTCGCGAGTGGGCCCGCGGCCGTCCGGTAGGCGGATTGATCGTGGCGCGGACTGTCCGTGGACTTGCGTTCCTGCGGACGGAAGCCGAGTCCGTGACCGAGCTCGTGGGCGACGATCTCGATCACGCCCCAGTCGTCGTCGAACGCGGACGTGTACAGCGTGATCTTGCGCTCGCGTCCGCTCCTGTAATCGCCCGCCTCGCCGTCGGACCCCGTCCTGGCCTTCCCGCGCTCCCAGCTGATGCCGCTCACCTCGCTGAGCACGGCGTCCGGTATCAGCGCGAGCGCCTGCATCACCTGAGCCTTCTTGTCGTAGCTCCACGCGACGTCACCGTCGCCCCACGTGAACCCGAACTTCGCGAAGCGATCGGTGAGCTTCTGCTGTCCCTTCGGCCCGAGCGCGTCCCAGGTGCTGAGCGGGGTAGGGGCCGGGCCGAGGTACTCGATCAGGATCTCGACCTGGCCGGCGGTCTTGCCGGCGACCGAGGTGAACCGGTAGCGGCCGTCGCGGCCGCCGAACCTTGCGAGATCGAAATTCATGATGCTCGTCAGACCCTTCTTCACCGTGCCCGTCGAGGTCGACGCGAGGTTGAACAGAGCGCGCGCGATGTTCATCAGACCGGTCTCGATCACGCTCTGCTTGTCGGGTTCCGCGGCGATGTCCTTCGAGAAGTGGTAGGAGACGTCGACGCCGTCGCGTGGCGTGAAGCGTGCGCCCTTCGGCTTGAACAGCTCGGGAACATCGCGGACCGGGCTGTTGTGAGCGGTGTCGAACGAGATCTCGCCCCGAACCGCCGAGTAATCGCCGAGGCTGGTCGGATCGGCGGGAAGGTGACGATCGCGCGCGAGCCGGCGTCGCCCGATCAGGCGGGTGACCGCGGCGTTACCCGCGGCGCCCTGGAGCCGCTGCACGGCCGCCGCGGCCGGAGCCGCCGGCAGGTCCGTGCGCGCGGCCGACGGTCGTCGAGAGCCGGCCCGGATCGACTCCCTCGCGCGGCTCATTCGCTCTCCGTCAGCGCCTTGTACAGCCGGTTGGCCGCGACCCCCGTCAGCTCGGACACGACCGAAGCGGCCGGGCGCGGCTTGGCCCCCGCGTCGACCAACCGGCGGAGAGCCTCGAGCGCCGGCCCGATCTCGTCCTGGACCGACGGCGCGCCGCCTACGACGAGCGCGACCTCGCCCTTCGGCGGATCGTCGGCGTAGCGTGCCGCGAGCTCGGCCGCAGTCCCGCGCACGATCTCCTCGTGGATCTTGGTCAGCTCGCGACAGACGGCGACGGGCCGGTCGGGGTCGAGGTCGGCGAGCACTTGCAGGGACGCCGCGACGCGCCGCGGCGACTCGAACGCGACGAGCGTCTCGGGCGAGGCGAACGCCTGCTCGAGAGCGGCACGCTTGCGCGGAAGGAAGCCGGTGAAGCGCCACCGGTCGGCCGGGAGCGCGCTCGCCACGAGCGCCGCGAGCGCGGCCGACGGGCCGGGAAGGACCTCGACGGCCAGACCGGCGGCGACGCACGCCTGGACCAGCACGAAGCCGGGATCGGACACGAGCGGCGTGCCGGCGTCCGAGACGAGCGCGACGACGGTGCCGTCGCGCATCTTCGCGACGAGCTCGTTCGCGCGCTGGCGCTCGTTGTGCTCGTGGTAGCTGACGAGACGGCCGCCGACGCCGTAACGGTCGAGCAGGACGCGGCTGCGGCGCGTGTCCTCGCACGCGACGATGTCGGCCTCACGGAGCGCGGCGAGCACCCGCAGAGTCACGTCCTCGAGGTTGCCGATCGGCGTCGGGCAGATGATCAGACGTCCAGCGCTCATCCCGCCTCCGCCCGCTGCCGCAGACCGTCGTACGCGAGCGCCGCCGCGCCGATCATCCCCGCCTCGACCCCGAACGCGGCGGGCACGATCTCGACGATGTCCTTCGACGGCGGCAGCGCCCGGACGGCCACCTCGGCCCGGACTGGGCCGAGCAGGAGCTCGCCGGCGCCCATCACGCCGCCGCCGATCACCACCACCTCGGGGTTGAACGTGTTCACGAAGCCGGCGATCGCCACACCGAGATTCCTACCGATCACCGCAATTGTCTCGATCGCAGCCTCGTCGCCGTCGTGGGCGAGCTCGGTGACCAGCGGCCCCACCAGCTCCCGACCCTCGGCATGCGCGCGGCCGAGTCCCGAGTTGGGGCGCTCGCGCGCCATCCGCAGCGCCTCGCGCGCGAGCGCGGTGCCGGACGCGAGCGACTCGACGCAGCCGTGGTTCGGGCAGTTGCCCTGGCACGGCGGCCCGTTGCGGTCGATCACCACGTGGCCGAGCTCGCCGGCCGCCCCGATCGCGCCGCGGTAGAGCTCGCCGCGCAGGATCAGGCCGCCCCCGATTCCCGTCCCGATCGTCAGCAAGACGGCCTCGTTGCAGCCGCGTGCGGCGCCCGCGCGGTGCTCGGCCAGCGCCGCGCAGTTCGCGTCGTTGTCGACGAACACCGGCAGATCGAGCCGCTCGGCCATCACGTCCGCGAACATGATGTTCTTGAGGGGGAGGTTGACGGCGATCACCGCGTTACCCGTTCGTTGATCGATTAAGCTCGGGATGCCGAACCCGACTGCGGCGACCTCTCCGCCGGCGCGGGCGCGCGTCTCTTCGACCGCGTCGACGACGACATCGAGCAGGTAGGGGACGTCGAGGCGGTTGATTGTGCGCTGCGCGCGGTGATGGACGGAAAGCCCGGAATCGACCGCGCCGGCAAGCAGTTTCGTACCACCCATGTCGACGCCGATGGTGCGCCGGCCCGGCATGCCGTCACTATATGCGTACATGCCCAGCGATCTCGAACAGCGTCCATACAAGCTCTACCGCGCCGGCCCGAAGGGCCTGAAGGCCCGCCTGCGCGGGGAAGACGACGAGCTTCAGGGCCCCGTCGACTACCGGAAATACAAGGGCGGACCCGAGCGCAGAACCGGGCGACGGATCACGCCAAAGCGCGTGATCCTCGGCTTGCTGATCGCGCTCGTCGCGTGGCTGCTGCTGTCCCTGGTCGTGTTCATCATCAGCGCCTCGGTGCAGTCGGGCGGCGTTCCGTCGGATGCTCAGGCCGCGCTCACCTCGGGCGGAAACATGCTGACCTCGACCGACACCGTGCTGGTGATCGGCACCGACCAGCGCCCGAAGGGGACGCACGAGGGTGGAGCGAACACCTCCGACGCCGGCAGCCGGTCGGACACGCTGATGCTGTGGCGGGTCGGGGGCGGCGTCTCGCGGCGGCTGTCGATTCCGCGTGACACGCTCGTTCACATCCCCGGCCACGGCACGAACAAGATCAACGCCGCGTACGCGTTCGGCGGGCCGGCGCTGACGATCAAGACCGTCGAGGCGTTGACCGGGATCAAGATCAACCACGTGATCATCATCAACTTCGCGAACTTCCCGAAGTTCATCGACGCGATCGGCGGCGTCAACGTCAAGACCGGACGTATCTGCTCGACGATCAGCGGCGGCACCGCGAACGGCGGGTTCTCGCTGAACCTCCACCCCGGCGTCCACCATCTCGACGGCCGCGATGCGCTGACGCTCGCGCGGACCCGGGAGAACGCGTGCAATCCCGCCAGCAACGACCTCACTCGTGAGGGCTACCAGCAGCAGATCATCAACTCGATCAAGAGCCAGTTGCTCTCGGCGCACACGTTCTTCCACCTGCCGTGGGCGTCGTGGTACGCGCCCCAGGCCGTCCGCACCGACATGGGCGGGTTCACGCTGCTCGGCCTGTTCGCGGGCGCCGAGCTGGGCGGCTCGGCCCCGGTGCAGATCCTCAAGCCGACCGGCGGCGAGAATGTCCCCGGCGTGGGCGACTCGCTGACCGCCACGCCGCAGGACGTACAGCAGGCGGTCTCGAAGCTGATGAACGGCTGATCGCGCCGCCCGCGGGCGGGTGGATCAGTCCGACGACTTCGAGGAACGCGAGCCCGAGGAGGCCGTGGACTTCGCCTCGGACTTCTTCGAGTCCGAGCTCGAGGAGCTCGACTTCGAATCGGACTTCGAGTCCGACTTCGAATCGGACGAGGTCGACGAGCTCTCGCTCTTGGAGCTTTCGCTGTTCGAGCTGTTCTCGCGGGCGCGCTTGCGCGTGCCGTAGTCGGTGTTGTAGAAGCCCGACCCCTTGAAGTGGACCGCGATCGGGTGGAACACGCGCGCAACCGGCGCCTCGCACGTCTCACAGATCTCGACCGGGTCGTCGCTCATGCGCTGCATGACCTCGAACGTGTGTCCCTGCTCGCACCGGTACTCGTAGATCGGCATTGCTTCACGAAGTATAGCTGTGAAAACTGGGCCTCGTTGGCACTCTCAAGGTGAGAGTGCCAAGCATTCCACCCGACTTCGCCCCAGTCCGCGCGGATCAGTGCGCAGATACCATCTGCCGGCGTGCCGGACGATCCCGCCCAACAAGACACCGTGACGATGGACAAGATCGTGTCGCTGTCCAAGCGGCGCGGGTTCGTGTTCCCGAGCAGCGAGATCTACGGCGGCCTCGGGTCGAGCTACGACTACGGCCACTACGGGGTACTGCTCAAGAACAACGTCAAGAACCAGTGGTGGCGGGCGATGCTCCAGGAGCGCGACGACGTCGTCGCGCTCGACTCGGCGATCATCCAGCACCCACGGACGTGGGAGGCGAGCGGACACCTGGCCGGCTTCACCGACCCGCTCGTCGACTGCCGCACGTGCAAGCTCCGCTTCCGCGCGGACCACATCGCGCAGTCCGCCTGCGGCCGCAAGCCGTCGAAGCACCCCGGCGAGACGCCCGAGTGCGACCTGACCGAGGCCCGCGACTTCAACCTGATGTTCGAGACGACCGTCGGCCCGGTCAAGGAGGAGGGGTCGACCGTCTACCTGCGCCCCGAGACGGCCCAGGGGATCTTCCTGAACTTCAAGAACTACCTGCAGTTCTCGCGCAAGAAGCCGCCGTTCGGGATCGCCCAGATCGGCAAGAGCTTCCGCAACGAGATCACGACCGGGAACTTCATCTTCCGCACGCGCGAGTTCGAGCAGATGGAGATGGAGTTCTTCGTGCCCCCGGACGACGCCGCGACGTGGCACCAACACTGGTTGGCGGAGCGCATCAAGTGGTGGACCTCGCTCGGCCTGCGCCCCGATCATCTCCAGTTGCGCGCGCACGACGCCGACGAGCTCTCGCACTACTCGAGCGCCACGAGCGACGTCGAGTACCTGTTCCCGATCGGCTGGTCCGAGCTCGAGGGGATCGCGAACCGGGGCAACTTCGATCTCACGCAGCACGCGAAGTTCTCCGGCCAGAAGCTCGAGTACGTCGACACGGCGACCGGCGACCGCTACGTCCCGCACGTGATCGAGCCCGCCGCCGGCGTCGACCGGGCGATGCTCGCGTTCCTCGTCGACGCCTACGACGAGGACGAGATCGAGGGCGAGCAGCGGACCGTGCTGCGGCTTCACCCGGTCCTCGCGCCGGTCAAGGTCGCGGTCCTGCCGCTCGTGCGCAAGGACGGCCAGCCCGAGCTCGCGACCGAGGTCTATCGCGAGATCCGCGACCACTTCCAGGCCGAATACGACGAGGGTGGCGCGATCGGCCGGCGCTACCGGCGCCAGGACGAGATCGGCACGCCGTGGGCGGTGACGATCGACCACCAGTCGCTCGAGGACCACACGGTGACGTTGCGCGACCGCGACAGCCTCGCCCAGGTTCGGATCGCGATCGGCGAGCTCACCGACGTGATCCAGGGGCGGTTGCGCGAGCCGTGGCGGTCACCGAAGCTCGACTGACCGCACCGAGCTCGAGCGGCGCGCGTCAGCGAGTCACGGTCACGGGCGCCGAGCTCGCGGCGGCATATTGGACGCTGGCGGCCGTCTGGGCGATCACGACGTACCGGCCAGGACCGCGCGTGTTCAGCCGGGCGCGGAACTGACCGCCTGCCGCCGGGAGCCGCTTGCTCGCGATCAGCTTTCGGCGGCCGCGCACGACCTTGTACAGAGCGACGGTGACCGGGCGCACGGCCGGCGACACCGTGCCGCTGACCTGGAGCGGCGACTCCGAGTCGAGTGTGAGCGTCAGGGTCGGCGCGACCGCGACAGGACGACGTCGGAGACAGTGGCGGGGCCGGGGCGGTGAAGGGCCCGAAGCAGCGTGTTCTGGGTTGGCGTGAACGTGTAGCTCCAGCCCCCGTTCGCGTCCGTGGTGAGCGTGGCGACCGTCTGCTCGGCGTGCGGCGTGATGACCTGCAGCTCGATCGGCGCGCCGGCGAGCGGGGCGCGGGAGCCCAGATCGGTCAGCCCGCCGGTGACGGTGACCGCGGTTCCACTCGGGACCGGCGGCGTCGGGGCAGTAATCGTGGCCTTCGCCGGCGTCCCCGTGAGGCCGGCCACGCGCGGCCGGATCGAGGGAAGCCGGTCGTAGAACGCGTTCCCGGGGCAGCTCGTCTGGTCGCCGTCGCGGTGTCCGGCGATCCGCGGCAGCGACACGTGCGCCCCGGGCGCGAACGGCGTGTAGAACGCCGCCTCCGGGGCGACCTCGACCGTCGTGCGCCCCAGCACGGGAATGCCGTGGAGCGACAGCTTCCACGCGAGCAGCTGCTCGAGCGCGCCGATCGCCGCCGCCGACGGCGCGACACCCGTGAACGAGCCGAGCACGACCATCCCGGTCGACTCGGCGTTGTAGCCGCCCGCGTGCGCGCCGATCACCGGCAGGTCGACGCCGCCGGCCCTCGCCTCCCAGATCCGTCCGAACTCGTCGACGGCGAAGTTATAGGCGATGTCGAAGTAGCCGCGGACGTACCGGTGATAGTCGAAGATCGAGTGCAGGATCGACGGGACTTCGCCGGCGCTGTACCCGTTCGGCGTCTCGCTGTGGTGGACGAACGCGAGCTTGACGGTGCCGTACAGCGGGACGTGACTCGGTGGCGCGTGCCCTTGCGCCCACGCCGCCCGCGCGACGATCGGCGGCTGCCCGGGGCCGGCGTCGAGCACCGGTTGGGCGAGCGCCGTCGCCTGCGCGGCGTGCGCGAGCGAGACCGCGGCGCGCGGCGACGAAGTGGAGCCGCACGCCCTCGACCCGACCGGAGCTCCGCAGCTGCACGTCGTCGGCCGGGCCGGTCCAGATCGCCTCGCCGAACTGCACGGTCTGAGTCGGCGTGTTGTCGGGGCCGTGGCCGAGCACAGAGGCCGTCGCCCACCGGCTCCACGCTCCGGCAGCGCCTCGTCGGCGACGTCCGGAGCTCGATCGTCGGGTGCGCCGGCGTGCGCCACTCGACGCCGACGAGCGCGAACGTCGCCGGCGCGGCGATCGGCGCCGACTCGCCCGCGAGCCCGCCGACCGATCGGCTGAACGGGCGCCCGGACGTGGGCGCCGCGGCGCGTGCCGCGAGCGCATCGGCCGGGAGCAGCAGCGATGCTCCGCCGGCAATCGCAGCAGCGTGCATGGCCTCACGGCGGGTGAGGTGTGCGCGTTTGTCCGGCAATCCCATCTTCCCCGTACCTGAGCTCCAAGCTAGCGCACCTCGGCCTGCGCCGAGACCCTGAACCCGCCGGGCACGTTCACCGCGCTGACCGACTGCACCTGCACGTGCGGGTTGTCGAACAGGGTCAGCGTCGCGATCCCCCCGAACGGAACGTTGGGCGCGACCACGAGCGCGCCGTTCTCCGCGGCGACCGTCGCATCGACCGTCGCCCTTCAGCCCGAGGAGGCTCGCGGTCCCGCGGAGCGTCAGCCGCCCGTTTGCCGGACGCGATCGGCTCGACGTCGTCGAGGAAGAACACCGCCGAACGCAGGTCGGCCTCGGTGACGGTCGCGGATCCGGTCAGCGTCGCTGCCTCGCTTGCGCAGCGTGGCGTTGCGCAGCGTGAGCGGCCCCAGGTCGAGCTCCTGGGCCGATGCATCGAGCGAGTGCTGCGTCGCCCGCGCCGCCGAGCGTGTCGCTCGAGACGGCCGACCGGCGCTCGGTAGCGCCCCATCCGCACCACGACGCTGTCGGCCCGATGCCACAGCAGCTTGATCGCGGGGAACGCGCTGACCTTGACCTCGAGCACGGTCCCCGACTGGCTCGAGATTGCTGCGGAGCTCCTGCGCTGCGACCCCGGGAAGCACGAGCTGCGCGACGACCAGGACCAGCAGCACGAAGCCGGCTGCGGTCAGGACCGCCATCCGACGCACCGCCTGCTCAGCTCAGCAGGCGCGCGCGGCGACGATCGCCTGCTCGGTGAGCGGGGCGATGTCGAGATCCGGCTCGCTCAGCCGCCGGACCATGACGCCGTCGGCCAGCGCGAACAGGAACATCGCGGCGAGCTCGGGATCGACCCGCAGCGCGAGCACACCCGAGTCGCGCTTGCGCTCGAGCGCATCGCTGAGGTGCGATCGGGTGCGCCGGCCGAGCTCCGCGAGCTCGGCGGCGATCTCTTCGTTGCGCTGGGCGAGCGTGAGCATCTCGTAGATCATCACCGGGCCGCGGGCCCGTCGCCGAGCAGCTCCTCGAAGCTCCGCACCAGCGCGTCGAGCACGTGCTCCGGGTCACCGGCGCCACTGATCGCCTCCTCGAGCCGCTCGATCCGGACGTCGGACTCGCGCCTGCACCACCTCGACCAGGAGCCGTTCCTTGGTGCCGAAGTAGTAGTGCAGCAGGCCCGCGCGAGACGCCGGCCTCGTTCGCGACGTGGTCGAACGTGGAGCCCGCTGATCCCGCGCGCGGCGACGCTCGCGCGCATCGCCTCGACGATCCGCGCGGCCTTGTCTCCGGACAGCTCGCGCGGGCTCGTGACGGTTGAGTGAGTTGCCGCCTCCAAGACGAGCGATTCTAGTGGAGGGCCTTAACGCGCCGGAGGCGCCGGTGGCGCCTCCGATCAGGTGGTCGATATCGACTCACGTGCGGTGCGGCTAGGCGGCTCCGACCGGCGAGCTCGGCGGCGTCGACGCCGTGCTCGGCGGCGGGGTGTACTGGAACTCCTCTTCCTTGCCGAACACCAGGTCGAGCACCTTGGTGCGCAGCTTCTCGCTCCCGGCCAGCGCGAGCCCGAACCCGAGTGTGACGATCATGAGCTTGCGGCCGAACGCGCGGCTCTTGCGAGCCCGCTTCTTCGGCGCCTCGGTGAGGGCAGTGGTCGCGTCGCGGAGCGCCTCGACCGCGTTGCTGGAGATCCTTCTGGAGGCGCTTGTCCTCGATCAGGACCTTGGTCGCCGGCTTGCCGTTCGACAGCCGTGCGTAGGCGCTCCGGCTCGAGTCGAAGGCCGTACGGACGTTCTGCCGCAGCTGGGCGTCCTGGATCAGACGCTGTATGTACGGCGTCGCCTTCCTGATCGTCGTCGATGTCCACGGCACTGAATGGCGCCGCAATGGTCTTCTTACTTCGGGATGGCATTGCTCTCCCTCGTGCGTGGGGTCGTGAAAGTGTCAGGATACGCGAATAGGGGCCGCCGCCGGTCGTTTCTGCCCGGGAGTGGAGAGGTTCAAGCCGGGGACCCGGCCGAACCCCGTTCAGGCCGCGCGAAGCGCCTTCGGACGTCCGCGCGCGGCGCGCCGCTGCAGCGCGGTCTCGAGCGCCTCCTCGACCGTCGAGACGAAGCGGAACTCGAGGTCCTTGCGCAGGTGCTCGGGGATCTCGTCGACGTCCGGCTCGTTCTGGGCGGGCGCGATCACGATGCGGATCCCGTTGCGCTGGGCGGCGAGCGACTTCTCTTTGAGGCCGCCGATCGGCAGCACCTGGCCGGTCAGCGTGATCTCGCCGGTCATCGCGACGTCGGAGCGGACCGGCCGCCCGGACAGCAGCGAGACGAGCGCGGTCGTCATCGCGACCCCCGCGCTCGGGCCGTCCTTCGGCGTCGCGCCGGCCGGGACGTGGATGTGGATGTCGTGCGTCGCGAACCAATCCTCGGGCAGGTCGGGGACCAGTTCCGACGCGTTGCTGCGCACGTATGACAGCGCGGCCTGCGCGGACTCCTGCATCACCTCGCCGAGCTGGCCGGTGATCGTCAGGCCTCCGCTGCCCGGGCATCGCGGTCGCCTCGATGAACAGCACCTCCCCGCCGACCGGCGTCCACGCCAGCCCGGTCGCGACCCCGGGGCGCGAGGTGCGGCGGCGGGTCTCGGAGAAGAACCTGCGCCTTCCGAGCAGCTCGCGGACGCGGGGCTCGGTGATCGTGACCTTGCGCTTCGCGCCGCCCTCGGCGACCTGCCTCGCGACCTTTCGGCAGATCGTGCCGATCTCGCGTTCGAGCTGGCGCACGCCGGCCTCCCGCGTGTAGTCGGCGATGATCACGCGCAGCGCCGGATCGGTGAACGCGATCCGGCTCGGGCTGAGCCCGTTGCGCTCGATCTGGCGCAGCGACCAGGTAGCGCTTGGCGATCTGGAGCTTCTCCTCCTCGGTGTAGCCGGCGAGCTGGATCACCTCCATCCGATCCCGTAGAGGCCCCGGGATCGTGTCGAGCGTGTTCGCCGTGCACACGAACATCACGTCCGAGAGGTCGAACGGAAGGTCGAGGTAGTAGTCGCGGAACGCGTTGTTCTGCTCGGGATCGAGCACCTCGAGCATCGCGCTCGACGGGTCGCCGCGGAAGTCCGAGCCCATCTTGTCGATCTCGTCGATCATCAGCAGTGGGTTGCGGACGCCGGCGTCGCGCAGCGCGCGGATGATCACGCCGGGCAGCGCGCCGATGTACGTCCGGCGGTGGCCGCGGATCTCGGCCTCGTCGCGCAGGCCGCCGACGCTGACCCGCTCGAACTTGCGCCCGAGCGCGCGCGCCATCGACCGCCCCAGCGACGTCTTGCCGACGCCGGGAGGGCCGACGAAGCACAGGATCGACCCGCGCGCGTCCGGCTTCAGCTTGCGGACCGCGAGGAACTCGAGGATCCGGTCCTTGACCTGCTCGATGTCGTAGTGGTCCTCGTCGAGGACCTTGCGCGCGTGCTCGAGGTCGAGGTTGTCCTCGGTCTCCTTGTCCCACGGCAGCGCCGCGATCCACTCGAGGTACGCGCGGACGACGCCGTACTCGGCCATCGCCGGCTGCAGGCGCTCGAGCCGGCCGAGCTCGCGGTCGACCTGCTTGCGGACGACCTCGGGCAGCTCGAGCGCCTCGAGTTGCGAGCGGAGCTCGTTGACCTCGGCCTGCACCTCGTCGGCCTCGCCAAGCTCCTCCTGGATCGCCTTGAGCTGCTGGCGCAGGAAGTACTCGCGCTGGCCCTTGTCGAGCTCGGACTGGACCTGGGACTGGATCTTCGAGCCGATCGCCACCACCTCGAGCTCGCGCGCGAGGATCTCCGACAGCCGTCGGAGGCGCTTGGCGACGTCGACCTCCTCGAGCAGCGCCTGCTTCTCCTCGGTCGGGATCCGGAGCGCGCCGGCGATCAGATGCGCCAGCACGCTCGGGTCGTCGACGTTCGCGACCATGATCTGGAGCTCCTCGGGCAGGTACGGCACCTGCTCGATGATCTCCGTGAACGTGTGCTGGACGTTGCGCATCAGCGCGGTCAGCTCGGTGGTCGGGTTGACGACGTCGGGCAGCTCGGCGATCTCCGCCACCAGGTAGGGCTCGGTCCGGACCCACCGCTCGATCCGGATCCGCTGGCCACCCTGGATCAGCACGCGCAGCGTTCCGTCGGGGACGCGGATCATCCGCGCCACCGTGCCGAGCACGCCGACGTCGTAGAGATCCTCGGGGGTGGGCGACTCGGCCTCGGTGTTGCGGCTGGCGAGCATCGCGATCGACCGGTCACCCCGCAGCACGTCGTTGATCAGCTCGACGCTGCGCGGCTGGCCGACGTTGAGCGGGACCAGCATGTCCGGGAACGTGACCGAGTCCCGGAGCGGCAGGACGCCGACCTCGTGGGGAAGCTCGCTGCGTGGCGCCGACCGCCACGTCGCGAGCGGCGCGCTCGGCGGTCCCGACCTCGATCACGAGCCGTTGTCCAGTTCGGTGACGGGGACCCTGCGGGCGCCGACCTCGGGGCGCACCAGCGGCAGCTCGACCCGCAGCATGCCGTCCTCGTACGTGGCCTTCGCCTCCTGCGCGCGCACGTCGGCGCCGAGCTCGATCACGCGCTGGAACGAGCCCCGCTCGATCTCCACCTGCTGGTAGACGTCGGTCTGCGCGCCGGCCGGCGGGCGGTGCCCGGACAGGATCAGCTTGCGTCCCTCGATCTCGAGCTCGATGCCGGCCGGATCGATCCCCGCCAGCTCGGCGGTCACGATCGCCCGCGGCGGGTCGCGCGTGTACGCGACGTCCACCGCCGGCAGGAACCCGACCCGCCGGCGGGACATGCCGGCGCGCTCGAACACGTCGCCGAACAGCTGATCCATCTCGCGCCGCATCCGTTCGAAGTTGGCGAACAGGTCACGCTCGGACATCTACGGGGAGCTTAATGGGCCGGGCGCCGCTCCGGCCGGCTGTGTCGTCACGCGCTGACGACCAGCCCGCAGGAACCGGTCAACGCCGCGCCGGATTTGCGAAGGATGCGGGAGACCTGCATCTGAGACACTCCGACGCGCCCGGCGATCTCGTCCTGCGTCAGTCCGAAGGCCAGCCGCAACAGCAGCACCATCTGATCGCGAGGCCCGAGTTCGCGGAGCACGCGCCGAACGCCGGCCGACACCTCGACCCGCTCGTACTCCGGATCCTCGCCGCCGATGACCTCGCGAAGCACGAGCTGGTGGTTGTCCTGGGACGTAGAGGTCGCGTCGAGCGATCGAGGGAAATAGGTGTCCAGTGCGCGTCGAGCCTCGGCCACCTGCGCGGGAGCCATACCGAGGTGTGCCGCAATCCTGCCCGACTCGGCCGTCCCGCTCGAAGTCGGCCTGAGTGCCCTTTCGGCGCGGAGGACGCGGCCGGCGCGTTCTTTCGTCGGGCGCGGCACGTGGAGTCGCCACGTTGTGTCGCGGAAATGGCGTCGGATCGCCCCGATGATCATCGGGTGCGCGTACGCGGCGAAGCCACTGCCTCGGTCCGGCGAGTATCGATCCACCGCCCTGATCAGCCCGACGCTGGCTGCCTGGCACAGGTCCTCGATCGGCTCTCCGCGACCTTCGTAACCCCCCGCGAGCCGTCGCGCGAGCGGCAGGTACCGCACGATGATCGTCTCCCGCGCGCGGGCATCCCCAGCCGCGCAACGGGTGAACAGCGTCCTCAGATCGCACGCGGGCCAGTCCCTTGGCGCCACGGCACGGCCATGCCGATGCGGCGTCATCTATGTCTCCCTCGCGGTCGCGCCTACGGGGTTAGCTGACGGGCTCGCGATCGGATTTGACGACCGTTACAGCCGGAGCACCGGCTGATTCGCCCCAACGACTCGGGTTCCCCGTCCACCGCATCTGGTTGCGCGGCGGTTCGGCTATGTGGGCGCGACACTATAACCCCGCCTGCCGACCGACTGCAAGGGGAGACTTCAAGCTCTCACATCATTGCCGGCAGGGCCGCCGCGCGGAGCCCGCCGGCGCCTACGACGGCGAACCGCGCGGTCAGGCGCCGGCCTGCCGCTCCGCGAGCGCCTCGAGCACCGGCCGCCGGATGTGCTCGTAGACGACCGACGTGTTGACGTCGGCGACATCGGCTCGCTCGGTCAGCCGGTCGATCACGAACGCGTACAGCGCGTTCGTGTCGGGCACCGCGACGTGCAACAGGAAGTCGTAGGACCCGGAAACGACGAACACGCCGACGATCTCGGGCAGCGCGCCGACCCAGTTGCGAAACGACTCGATGTTCTCGCGCGTCGGCGGGCGGATCGTGACCGCCGTCAGCGCCTGCACATGACGCCCCAGCGCATCGAGATCGATGTCGGCGTGATAGCCGCGGATGACCCCGGTGGCGCGGAGCGCCCGTACCCGTTCGAGCGAGGTCGACGGCGAGACGTGCACGGCGGCCGCGAGATCCCGGTTCGTCGCCCGTGCATCGTTCTGCAGTTCGCGCACGATCGCCCAGTCGATCGAATCAAGTTTGGCAATCATCGCCATCTCCCGTACAGCATACGGACTGTGTCCAGATCTGGAACGTATCTGGTGGACTGAGCGTCGATGACCGAGATGAATGGCTGGAACATCACTCCGCTGCTGTGCGCGTCGGTCCTGTGGGGCACCACCGGAACCGCCCAGGCGCTCGCCCACCTGCACGCGCGCCCTCCGGCCGTCGGTGCAGCCCGCCTGCTCGCGGGCGGGCTGGCACTGTGGCTGATCAGCGCGGCAAGAGGTCGCCTGTCGCTCGCCGACCTGCTCGCGCCGCGCCGGCGGCGCTGGCTCCTCGGCGCAAGTCTCGCCACCGCGATCTACCAGGCCGCGTTCTTCGCATCGGTTTCGCGAACCGGCGTCGCCCTCGGCACGCTGGTCGCGCTGGGCAGCGCGCCGGTGTTCTGCGGGTTGCTCGCCCACAGGCTCGCCGGCGAGCGCCTCCCCGCCTCGTGGGCGCTCTCGACCGGGTGCGCCGTGTTCGGCTGCGTGCTGCTGCTCCTGCCGAACGGCCACGCCGGCGCCGATCCGCTCGGGATCGGGCTGTCGCTGGTTGCCGGCGCCTGCTACGGGAGCTACACCGTCTGCGTCAAGCGACTGCTCAGCGACGGCGCCGATGCGCCGTCGGTGCTCGTGGCGACGGTGACCATCGGCGCCGCGCTGCTGGCGCCCGCGCTCGCGCGCGGCGCCGGCGGGCTCACCTCGCCGGCCGGCCTGCTGCTGATCGCGTGGCTCGGGCCGGTCGCGACCGCCGGCGCGTACACGCTGTTCGCGCGCGGGCTCGCGCACGTACCCGCCCGGACCGCGGGCACGCTCAGCCTCGCCGAGCCGCTGACCGCCACTGTGCTCGGAACCGTCGTGCTGGCGGAGTCGTGGTCGGCGGCCCGGCTCGCCGGTGGCGCGTTGCTCGTGATCGGCCTCGCGTTCAGTGCCCGCGAGCCCGCCACCGCCGAGCGGCACGCGACCACGGCGCAGTCCTGCGACCGCGACACAGCCCGCGACCGCGTCACAACGCGCGACCGCGACACAACCCGCGACCGCGACACAACCCGCCACCGCGCCCGGAGATCAGACCCTCGCCATCGAGCCGCTCACCGAGGCCGCGTGACCGCCCGCAACGGGACCCCCGAGCGGTGCGTGATCGTCCTGGACGAATCGCTCCCGCCGGGCCTCGCCGCGAACGCCGCCGGCGTGCTGGCGGTAACGCTCGGCGCGACCATGCCCGATCTGGTCGGCGAGGACTATGTCGACGCGGACGGCCACACCCATCCGGGCCTCATCCGGACCGTCCTTCCCATCCTCCGTGCGACGAGCGCCCGCCTGACCGACGTGCGGGCCGCAGCTCTCGCCAGCGAGCTCGGCGTGATCGGCTTCCCAACGTTCGGGCACCAGACGAACGACTACGACGACTTCCGCACGCATATCGCGCAGACGCCCGCCGCGAGGATCGAGTACCTCGCGATCGCGCTTTACGGCGAGAGGCGCGCAGTCGCGAGGCTGACCGGGAGCCTGCCGCTCCTCCGTTAGATGACTGACCTCCCTGGCTCGTGCTCCGGAGCTGCGTCGGTTCGACGAGGGCGACGACCGGGCTACCGCGTGTACTCGAACGGCAGCGAGTCCGCGATCGCCGCCAGCGGCGGGCGAGCTCGAGTCGCGCGCGGAGACCGTCAGCGCCACACCGTCCGGCCACGCGATCCCTACCGCGGCGTCGTCGTAGGCGAACCCGTTCTCGAGCGCCGGGTCGTAGTAGGCGGAGGTCATGTAGACGACGTCCGCGACCTCGCTCAGCACGCAGAACCCGTGCCCGAATCCGTCCGGGCAATAGAGCTGGTGATGAGTCGAGTCGTCGAGCTCGAATCCCTCCCACTGGCCGAACGTCGGAGAACCGCGACGGAGGTCGACGATCACGTCGTAGATCGTGCCCCGCGCGCAGCGGACGAGCTTGGCCATCCCAGGCTGGAAGTGCATTCCGCGCACGACGCCGCCGCGCGACCGAGAGTGATTGTCTTGGACGAACTCGTCGGCGATCCCGAACGCGGCAAGTGAGCTCCGCCTGTACGTCTCCAGGAAGAAGCCGCGGGCGTCGCCGTGCACGACCGGCTTCAGGAGGACGGGACCCGACAGCTTGGTGGGCAGGCGCTCCATCAGTGACGAATCACGCAGACGGCCGGGAAGCGCTCAGTGCTTCTGTGCGTCCCGCCGCCGCGGGGCATCGACGATCCAGCCGATCAGGATCGTGACGAGCACCAGGCAGACGAACCCGATGATCAGCGGCCAGTACACGGCGGCGAACACTACACGCCGGCGTGCAGGGCGACCTGTTCGCTGGCCGACGGGAACGCCCACGCTACCTGGAGCCGGCGCTCCTGGCGGAACACGAACCGCAGCTGGCTCGGCGGTCGGAGTCCGTCCGGATGGTTGGGGCGATAGGTCGCGCAGGGACCGGCGTTGGAGACCGCGCACAGCAGGTTCTGATGGAAAAAGCAGTCCTCGCAGCTCACGTTCGCTGCTCGTGTGCGTCTATCTGTCACGGCCCGGCTCCTTCGGAAAAGCTCGACCTCGTCGCCGAGCATCAAACCGGACTTCTCCCCCCTCCTGCAACGACGATTCCCGGAAATCGCAAGAAGTTCACACTTGGCTAAATACCTGCAAACAGCGGGATATTTCGGGACGCGGCGGAAACGTGACGCAATTTCCGTAGCTTTCGATGGCGGATGGCGCCCCGCTTCTCACCGGCCGCGCAGACGCCCCGATGAACGTTCTGGTGACCGGCATCACCGGGTTCGTCGGCTCGCGCCTGGCGCCCCGACTCGAGCGCGACGGCCACAGCGTGCGCGGGCTCAGTCGACAGCCGCCGGCGACCGGGTCCGGCGTACCAGCCGTACCCGTGCTCGCCGGGGACGCGGTCTCGGGCGACGGCCTGGCCGAGGCTCTCGAAGGCATCGACGTCGCCTACTTCCTGATCCACTCGATGGAGCCGATCGCCGACACCTCCTCGCTCGACCACGTGGACGCCGACCCGGCCGGGTCCGTTGCCGGCGCCGGGTTCGGCGCGCGCGAGCGGACCGCCGCCGAGAACTTCGCGCGTGCGGCACGCGAGGCCGGCGTCTCGCGGGTCATTTACCTCGGCGGGCTCGTGCCGACGGGCGGACCCGCGTCTGCGCACCTCGCGAGCCGGCTCGCGGTCGAGGAGATCCTCCTGTCTGCCACGCCGTGCTCGGTGGCGTTCCGCGCATCGATCGTGATCGGCGCCCAGTCCCGCTCGTTCCGGTTTCTAGTGAGGCTGGTCGAGCGGCTGCCAGTGCTGGCGGTGCCGGCGTGGAACACACGTGTCACGCGGCCGATCGACGAGCGCGACGTGATCGAGATGCTCGCGCGCGCCGCGACTAGCGAACGGGTGTGCGGTCAGTCGCTGGACCTCGGCGGGCCCGACACGGTGACGTACGGCGAGTTGATCGACAGGATCCGCGATCACATGCTCCTCGCGCGCCCGACGATCAGCTTCAAACGGCTCACGCTGACACCGATCGCGAGCCGCGTGTCGGCGTTGATCGCCGGCGAGCGACACGAGCTGATCGGCCCGTTGATGGAGAGCCTCGACCAGGACCTCCTACCTCGCGACAAGCGGGCGGCTGACCTGCTCGATGTCAGGCTGCACTCACTCGACGCCGCGATCGAGCACGCGCTGGCCGAGTGGGAGGCAACTGAACGATTGGCCGCACGCTAGTGGACCTATCCGCAAATACGCTCGCATTCGGGTCGCGCCCGCTCGTTAGTGTCTGCCCCGTCATGAGCACCGTTCACGCGACGATCGAGATCGATGCCCCGATGCAACGGGTGTGGGACACGGTTATGGACCCCAATCACCTGAAGGACTGGGTCACGATTCACCGCTCGGTTAGAAACGTCTCAGACGAGCCGCTGCGGCGTGGCTCGACGATGGAGCAGGTACTCCACATCCGCGGCGTCTCGTTCCACGTTCACTGGACGCTGATCGACGTCAGCTCTCCACGGCACGCCGAATGGGAAGGGCAAGGGCCGGCACACTCGCTCGCGCGCATCCGTTATGAGCTTTCCGGCGACGGCGATAGGCCAACCACGTTCGCGTACACGAACGAGTTCGCGCCCCCTGGAGGGCGACTAGGGAGCGTCGCCAGCCGGTTCATTGTCGGGGCCACATCAGAGCGTGAGGCGAACAATTCACTGGCTCGTCTGAAGGCCTTGCTCGAGCGGCGCTGACACGACGTCAGTAAGTACATGTATCGTGTTGGGTGCTCATACCGTTGAATCCCAGGAGGGAGAGCCAATTTGGCTGGCTTTGTGGACAGCACCGTGAAGGAAATCGATGACCGTCTCCGCGAGCTGAAGGACGAGGTCGCGAAGCTCGAGGCAGCGCGTTCCGCGCTTGTCGGCGGCCGGCGTGGACCGGGTCGTCCGCGTGCGGCGCGTACCGCCGCCGCCAGCGACGTCAACAACGACGCGGCGCCGGACGGGCCGCCGTCCGGGTCGGCCTCGCGGCCGCAGCCGCGGTGGCACTCGTGCCAATCAGGCGCTCGAGTTCGTGCGCGCAACACCGGGTATCACGATCCCGCAGATCGCGGAGAAGATGGGTATCGAACCGAACTACCTGTACCGAGTGATGCCGCGGCTGCTCACCGACGGTCAGGTGAAGCGCGAAGGCCAGGGCTGGCACCCGGCTGGTTAGGACCGCGTTAGGACGGAGTCAGGACCGGGAGCGCCGCCTCGCCGACTCGAAGCCGGCGGGTCTCCGCGAGGCGGCTCCCAGACGTACTTAGACAGACTCTCAGATCAGACCAGGTCGAGTTGCTTGACCGCTTCGCGCTCGTCCTTGAGCTCGTTGACAGTCACATCGAGACGCGCCTGCGAGAAGTCGTTGAACTCCAGGCCCTGCACGACTTCGTATGAACCGCCCGAGCAGGTGACCGGGAACCCGAAGATCAGGCCTTCGTCGATGCCGTAAGAGCCGTCGGACGGGATCCCCATCGAGACCCAGTCTCCCTCGGGCGTTCCCATGACCCAGTCGCGCACGTGGTCGACAGCCGCGTTCGCGGCCGACGCCGCACTCGACGCGCCGCGCGCCTCGATCACCGCGGCGCCGCGCTTCTGCACCGTCGGGATGAAGTCGTTCTCGAGCCACTCCTGGTCGTTCGCTGCCTCAGCGGCGTTCTGACCCTTGACCTTCGCGTGGAAGATGTCGGGGTACTGGGTGGGAGAGTGGTTGCCCCACACCGGTCATGTTCGTGACGTCGCTGACCGGGGCGCTCACCTTGGCCGCGAGCTGGGCGATCGCCCGGTTGTGATCGAGCCTCATCATCGAGGTGAAGCGCTCGGCGGGGATGTCCGGCGCGTTGCTCTTGGCGATCAGGCAATTGGTGTTGGCCGGGTTGCCCACGACGAGCACCTTGATGTCGGACGCGGCGTGATCGTTGAGCGCCTTTCCCTGAGGCTTGAAGATCCCGCCGTTCGCCTCGAGCAGGTCACTGCGCTCCATGCCCTTGGTCCGTGGCCGCGCGCCGATCAGCAGCGCGACGCTGACGCCGTCGAACGCCTTGTTCGGGTCGTCGCTTATGTCAACCCCGGCCAGCAGCGGGAACGCGCAGTCGTCCAACTCCATCGCGGTGCCCTCGACCGCCTTCAGCGCGGCCGGGATCTCGAGCAGAGACAGGTGGACCGGCGTTTCGAGGCCAAGCAGCTGGCCGCTGGCGATGCGGAACAGGATCGCGTAACCGATCTGGCCGGCGGCCCCGGTGACGGCTACTCGTACGGGCGAATCAGTCACTTCGGTTCATCTCCTTGTCGGTTTGGCTCTGCGCCAACTTAGCGTGCCGCCGACGGAGGCGGAGCCGCGGACGAGCGGGCGCCCGTGCACGGCGCGTCAGCGAAGCTCGAGGTCGTAAACCTGACCGAGCTTCGCCTTCAGGTAGTCGACGAACGGACCGACCGCGATCGGCCCACCAACCACACGGTCGAGCAGTTCGTCGCTCGAGAACTTCGCGCCGTGGCGATGGACGTGCTCTCGCAGCCACTCGCGCAGGCCGTGCAGGTCGCCTGAGCCGATCTGCGCGTCGAGGTCGGGCAGATCGGCGTGTCGCGCGCTCGAACATCTGTCCGGCGATCAGGTTGCCGAGCGCATACGTCGGGAAGTAACCGATCAGGCCGGCCGCCCAGTGCACATCCTGGAGCACGCCGTGAGCGTCGTCAGGCACGTCGACCCCGAGGTACTCCTTGTAGCGAGCGTTCCACGCTTCCGGGAGATCCCGAATCGCGAGACGACCGTCGACGAGCTCCTGCTCGAGCTCGAACCGCAGGACGATGTGCAGGCCGTAGGTGACCTCGTCGGCCTCGACGCGGATCAGCGAAGGCGCAACCCGGTTGACCGCACGGTAAAGCGTCTCCCCGTCGAGTCCGGAGACCGCACCCCCGAACACGTCCGCGATTCGAGGCGCAAGCACTCCGCAGAACGGGCGGCCCCGCCCCACCATGTTCTCCCACAGGCGGCTCTGGGACTCGTGCAGTCCGAGCGACTCGGCGTGGCCGAGCGGCGAGCGCTGGAGCGACTGCGCCACGCCCTCCTCGTACAGTCCGTGACCGCATTCGTGCATCGCGCCGTACACCGAGGTCGGCAGGAAGCTCTCGTCCCAGCGCGTGGTGATGCGCACGTCGTGATTGCTGAAGCCGGTCGCAAACGGGTGAACCGCATCGTCGATGCGCCACGCCGAGCGGTCGAAACCCATCTGCTCGAGCAGCCACCTCACGAGTTGTCGCTGTCGGTCGACCGGAAACTCACCGTGTAGAACCGAGTCATCCACGCGATCTGCGTGCTCACCCACGACCGCGATCAGTGGCCGCAGCTCGGACTTGAGCTCCTCGAACAAGCGCGCGACGTCGCTCGTGCGACCTCCGGGCTCATAGTCGTCGAGCAACACGTCGTACGCACAGTCGAAGTTGTCGAAGCAGTCGACGTAGCGGCGCACGAGCTCGAAGTTGCGCTCGAGGTACGGGAACGAATCCGGCGAAATCGGAGCGCTCTCGCGCCACCACCCAGGCCTGGTGACCGACCGAAGAGGCGCGCGCGAGGTCGGCGGCGAGCTCGCTCGGCACCCGTCGCGCCTTCTCCCATCGGCGCCTGGTGACCCGTACCAGCGCGGCCTCGTCCGACTCGGTCGGAGCGCCGTTCAGGAAATCCGCGGCGCCCTCGATCAAACGACCGGTCTCGTCGGAGACGAACATCTCGTGACTGATCCGCTGCACCGTGGCAGACCGTCTCCGCGCGAGCCGGCGCCCCGCGCGGCGGCATCATCGTCTGCTGATCCCAGTCGAGCAGCTGCGCCACGTTCCGCAGGTCGGCGAGCGCCGCCATCCGCTCGCGTAGCTGTTCAAATGGATCTGCCATCACTGATTCAACCCCCTGAAGTCCAATTCCGGTCCGGGCGAGTTATGCGCCTGTGCGACCATTGCAGCATGTGGCGGCGACCGTCGTCGATCAAGCTCGTGGACCTCTTCGGTTTTCGCATCGGCGTGGATCGAAGCTGGTTCCTGATCCTATTCCTGATGATCTTCCTATTGTCCGGGGAGTTCCGCCAGGCGCTGCACAGCTCCGACGGCGTCGCGTACCTGACCACGGTCGTGACGGTGCTGGTCCTGTTCGGCTCGCTGATCGTGCATGAGCTCGGCCACGCGCTCGTCGCCCGCCGGGAGGGCATCGCGGTCCGCCGGATCGACCTGTTCCTGTTCGGCGGGCTGACCGAGATGAGCCGCGACGCGGCCACGCCGGGCGAGGACTTCAAGATCGCCGCCGCCGGGCCGGCTGGCGACGTTCGGGTTCGTGCTGCTGTGCCTCGGCGTCGACCTGGCGATCGTCGGGCCGCACCGCCTCATCCACGCGGCCGAGCTCGACAGCACGGTCAAGATCACGCCCGTGCTGCTCTCGCTGAGCTGGCTTCTGTTCTGGAACGTGCTGCTCCTGCTGTTCAACCTCGTGCCGGCGTTTCCGCTCGACGGCGGGCGCATGACTCGCGCGATCGTCTGGCGGCTGAGCGGCGAGAAGCAGCGCGGAACGCGGGTCGCCGCCAGGCTCGGGCAGGGCTTCGGGCTGCTCGTCGCCGGCATCGGCGTGTGGCTGTTGCTCGCGTACCGGAGCTTCACCGGGCTCTGGCTGATCGCGATCGCCTTCCTGCTCTACCAGTCGGCGCGCGCGGCGCTCGTGCAGACCGCGCTGAGCGCCCGGATCGAAGGGGTCCGGGTCGCCGACATCATGGACCGCCAGCCCGTGGCGATTCCGTCGCGGACGCCGGTCGCCCAGGCGCTCGACGAGTTCTTCCTGCGCTACGGATGGTCGTGGTTCCCGGTGGTCGACGACGCACGGCCGGTTCCTCGGGATCGCGCGCCAGGAGCGCGCTGACCGAGGCTCAGGATCGCGGCGAGGACTGGCTGACGGTCGAGGCGGTGCTCGAGCCCGAGCAGGACGCCGGGCTGGCGGGTGAACGAGGACCGGCCGCTGACCGAGCTGCTGTCCTCGGAATCGCTCGGGTCGGCTCGGGGCGTTGATGGCGGTCGACGCCGACGGCGTGCTCCGCGGCGTGGTCACCGTCGAGCAGGTCCGCCGGGCGCTCCAGGCCGCGTTCGCCGCCCCCGGCAGATTGGCGTAGCGGCGCCGCTCGCCGACGAGGCGGCGCCCCCGGCCCGCGCTACGCGTGAGCGAGCTGCGAGGCCTTCTCCTTGATCGAGTCGAGGAGCGACTGATACGCATCGCCGAACGACTTGACGCCCTCGTCGACGAGCTGGTGCAGCACGATGTCCTCGACGTCGACGCCGGCCGCCTCGATCTCCTTCGATCGTCTCGACCGCCTCGTCGACGTCGACGTCGACCGTGCGCTTGGCCGTGCCGTGGTCGCGCGTCGCGTCGATCGTCTGGTCGGGCATCGTGTTGACGGTGTCGGGCCCGATCAGGTCGTCGACGTACAGCGTGTCCGAGTAGTCGGGGTTCTTGGTCGAGGTCGATGCCCACAGCGGCCGCTGGACGCGCGCGCCCTTGGCCGCCAGCGCCTCCCAGCGCGGCCCGCTGAAGATCCGCTGGAACGAGCGGTAGGCGATCTTCGCGTTGGCCACCGCCGCCTTGCCACGCAGATCCTCGCGGCCGGTGCCCTCGAGCGCGGCGTCGACCTTGGTGTCGACGCGCGAGACGAAGAAGCTCGCCACCGACGCGGCCGACTCGAGCGACTCGCCCGCCTCGGCGCGGCGCTCGAGCCCGCGGACGTAGGCCTCGGCGATCGCCTCGTAGCGCGAGACCGCGAACAGCAGCGTGACGTTGACGTTGAGGCCGATCGCGGTCAGCTCCTCGAACGCGCGGACGCCCGCGTCGGTGCCCGGCACCTTGATCAGCACGTTCGGCGCGATCGATCGCGGCCCGATGGTGCTTGGCGGCCGCGATCGTCCCGTCGACGTCGAACGCCAGCGATGCCGGCGACCTCGAAGGACACGTAGCCGTCGGCGCCCTCCGTGCGGTCGAACGTCGGCCGGAGCAGATCGGCGGCGTCGCGGATGTCGCGGTAGGCCAGCTGTTGAAGATCTCCTCGACGTCGCTCGTCTCGCCGAGCTGCTCGCGGAAGGCATCGTCGTAACGATCGGAGTGGGCCATCGCCTTCTCGAAGATGCGTCGGGTTCGAGGTCACCCCGCTGAGCCCGTCCTCCTCGATCAGGCGGCGCAAGACCCCATCGTCGAGCACCTGCCGGCTGATGTTGTCGAGCCAGATCGACTGGCCGAGTGCCTCGATGTCGCGAAGTGGATTGCTCATCTCGTGGCTCCGTTCGTGGGGTACACGTCAGAGGTTAGTTACCCGCGAGACCCGGCTGTGATTTGTCCGTTATCCGCCCGCCACGCCATCAACAGCGTGCTGCGCAGACGCCCGTCGCGCCGGCGGTAGTGGTCGCGGCGCAGCCCTTCGACCTCGAACCCGGCGGCCGCGTAGACCGCGATCGCGCGGGCGTTGTCGGTCCACACCTCGAGCGAGATCTTGTGGGCGCCGCACAGCCGCGCGTGGTCCTGCACGACCCCCAGCAAGGCGCGTCCGCCGCCGTGGCCGCGGGCGCGCGAGAGGATCGCCATCCCGAGCGACAGCACGCCGGGAACGCTCTCCTGCACGGCGGCGTGTCCAACCACCTCGCCGTCGTTCGTCTTCGAGCACCCACAGCGCGCGCCGGATCACCGCGTTCGATCATTTCGCGAAACCGACCGACTCGATCGCCGATGTCGACCGGCGGCTGGGCGCCGAGGAAGTCCTCCTCGGCGACGGCGGCGATCACCTGCGCCGCCGCGTCGAGGTCCTCGAGCCGTGCCTTGCGAACGATCACACCGGGAAGCTTCCTACAGCCCATCACGTAACGTTGCGTCGATGCCGGCCAGTGACCAGACCGCGGCCACCCAGGCCGTCGAGGAGGCGTTTCGCGAGCACCGCGCGCGCGTGCTCGCCGCGCTCGTCGCCGGGCTGCGCGACTTCGAACTGGCCGAGGACGCGCTCCAGGAGGCGTTCGCGCTCGGCGGTCGAGATTTGGGCGCGCGACGGGACGCCGCAGTCGCCGGCCGCGTGGCTGTACACGGTCGCGCGTAACCGCGCGATCGACCGGATCCGCCATCGGCGGACGGCCGAGCAGAAGCTCGAGCAGCTCGGCGTGCCCGAGGAGCCGGGCTCTGCCGAGCCGATCGACCCGTTGCCCGACACTCTGACCGAGCTCGGCGACGAGCGCCTTGCTCTGCTGTTCACCTGCTGCCACCCGGCGCTCGCCCCCGAGGCGCGGGTGGCGCTGACCCTCCAGGCGGTCGGCGGCCTGACCGGCGCGGAGATCGCGCGCGCGTTCCTCGTCCCCGACGCCACCATGTCGCAGCGCCTCGTGCGGGCCAAGCGCAAGATCCGCGACGCCGGGATCTCGTTCGAGCTACCGGGCGACGCGGCGCTGCCCGACCGGCTCGACGCAGTGCTCGCGGTGATCTACCTGATCTTCAACGAGGGCTATGCCGCCACCGCCGGCGCAGACCTGCTGCGGACCGAGCTGTGCGCGGAGGCCCTCCACTTGGGCAGGCTGCTCGCGACGTTGATGCCCGACGAGCCCGAGATCCTCGGGCTTGCTCGCGCTGATGCTGTTCCACGATTCGCGCCGCGCCACCCGGACCGGCGCGCACGGCGAGCTGATCCTGCTCGCCGACCAGGATCGCGCCCGCTGGGACCGCGGCGAGATCGAGGAGGGCATCCGGGTGCTGAACCGGGCGCTACGACTCCGCCGGCCGGGTCGCTACCAGCTCGAGGCCGCGATCGCCGCCCTCCACGCCGAGGCCCTGTCGGCCGAGACGGTCGACTGGCATCAGATCGCGGCGCTGTACGAGCAGCTTCTGCTGCTCCTTGCCGTCGCCCGTCGTGGCGCTCAACCGCGCGGTCGCGGTCGCCGAGGCGGGCCGGCCCGAGGACGGGCTCGCGCTGGTCGACGAGATCGAGGGACTCGAGCGCTACCACCTGATGCACGCGGTCAGGGCCGACTTCCTGCGCCGGCTCGACCGCCTCGACGAGGCCGGCGTCGCCTACCGCCGGGCGCTCGAGCTGACGCGAAACCCGGCCGAGCGGGAGTTCATCGCGAAGCGGCTGGACGAGCTGGCAGCCCGCTGACGCCCGCCCGCGCGTCTACATAGACTGCCCGCCGATGGACGCGAGCATCTCGATCGCCCAAGCGCCGTCATTCACGAGGACGCCCGGATCGGCGCCGGGATCGATCGATCGGAGCGGGCGCGGTCGTCCACGCCGGCACCGAGGTCGGCGAGCGCTGCGTGATCGAGGACGGCGCGGTGCTCGGCAAGCGGCCGCGGCTTCGGGCCGGCTCGAGCGCGGCCGGCGGCGAGCTCGCACCGCTCGTGCTCGAAGCAGGCGTCACCGTGTGCTGCGGCGCGGTCGTGTACGCCGGGGCGCGCGTGGCCACGGGCGCGATCATCGGCGACCAGGCGCAGGTCCGCGAGCGCGCTCGACGATCGGACCCGGTTCGGTCGTCGGCCGCGGCTCCTCGGTCGACTTCGACGCGCGGGTCGGCGCTCGCGTCGCTGATCCAGACCGGCGTGTACGTCACCGGCGGCGCGGTCGTCGAGGACGACGTGTTCCTCGGACCGGGCGTACTCACGACCAACGACGACACGATGGGACGCCACCCGCCGGGAGCGCCACTCCAGGGCCCGACGTTTCGGCGCGCGTGCCGGGTCGGCGGCGGCGCGGTGCTGGTTCCCGGGGTCGTGATCGGCGAGGAGGCGTTCGTCGCCGCCGGCGCGCTCGTCACCCGAGACGTCGGCGCGCGCGAGGTCGTGATGGGGGTGCCGGCGCGAGTCGTCAGACGCGTCCCCGACGAGGACCTCATCGAGCGCTGGCGCTGACGCGACGGTCAGTCGCCGAGCACTTCGGCGAGCGCCGCCACGACCTCGCGGGCGCGTTCGGCATCCAAGACCGGGCTCATCGGCAACGCCAGGTTGGTCCGGGCGAGCTCGTCGGTCGCCGGCAACGAGCCGGCGGGCGGCGCCCACGGCGTCATCGCGGGCTGCTCGTGGAGCGGAGTCCGGTAGTACGCGCGAGCCTGGACGCCGTGGTCGGCCAGACCCGCGATCAGCTCGTCGGCGCGCGGGTGGGTCACGACGTACAGATGCCAGGCGGGCTCGGCGCCGTCGGGTACCGCCGGGCGGCGTCACGTACCGATCGATGCCCGCCTCGACGTACCCGTCCGCCGCCGCGCGCCGCCGGTCGGACCAGCCGTCGAGCTCGGGCAGCAGCACGCGCAGGATCGCCGCCTGGAGCTCGTCGAGACGCGAGTTGTAGCCGACGTACTCGAACGTCTTCTTGTCGCGGGAGCCGTGGAATCGCAGCGCCCGCACGAGCTCGGCGACCTCGTCGTCGTCGGTCGTGATCGCGCCGCCGTCCCCGAAGCACCCGAGGTTCTTGGACGGATAGAACGAGAACGTGGCCGACGTCGCCGAGCGAGCCCGCGCGGCGGCCGTCGAGGCTGGCGCCCGCCGCCTGGGCGGCGTCCTCGAGGACCGGAACGCCCAGCTCGCGAAGCTCCGGCACGGGCGCCGGACAGCCGAACAGGTCGACCGCGACGATCGCCTTCGTCCGGGGCGTGAGCACCGCGCGCACCGTCTCGACCGTGACGTTGCGGGTCGCCGGATCGACGTCGCAGAAGACCGGGCGCGCGCCGGCGTTGACGATCGCCTCCGCCGACGCGTAGAACGTGAACGACGGCACCACGACCTCGTCGTCGGGACCGACGCCGAGCGCCCGCAGCGCGATCGTGATCGCATCGGTGCCGTTCGCGACGCCGATCGCGTGACGTACGCCGAGGTAGGCGGCGAACTCCTGCTCGAACGCCTTGACCTCGGGGCCGAGGATGTAGACGCCGCGCTCGACCACCTCCGCGAGGCGCTCGACGATCTGCTCGCGGAGCGCGAGCAGCGGGGTCTCGGTGTCGAACAGGCCGATCGGCATCCGGCCGGGAACGCTACCAGGCCCCCGCCGGCGGGGCGCCGGCCAACCGCCGGCCTTCGACTCAGGCGGCTCGGGCGACGGGCGCGCAGTCGAGGTCGGCGAGCTCGCGCCTCAGCGTGAGCCGGCCGCGGTGGTGCAGGCCGTGGATCGAGGACTCGGTCCGCCCCATCCGCGTGGCGATCTCGCCCGGCGAGAGACCCACGAGATGGCGGAGCACGACGACGTTGCGCTGTTCCTCGGGCAGCGCCTCGAGCGCGACCTCGAGGCCCCACCGGCACTCGCGGGACGACTCATCGGCTTGGTGCGTCGATCCGAAGACCTCCTCCTGCGGGACCGCGCGTCGCTGGCGCAGATGATCGATCGCGATGTTCCGCGCCACCCTGAGGATCCACGCGGTGAACGGCACCGTGCGCGGCTCGTACTTGTGGATGGCCGAGATCAGCTTCATGAAGACCTGCTGAGTGCAGTCCTCGGCCTCGTGCTGCTCGCGAACGATGCTGAGCACGTAGCCGTAGACGTTGTCCTTGTACCGCATGTACAGGAAGCGGATCGCCTCCATATCGCCGGCCTGAGCCGCCACCACCGCACGCGTGATCGCCTCGTCGTGGTTGTTGTCCTCGAGCGTCGTTTTGACTCGGAAAGTTGTGTTCATCGCTAATGACAGCCGGTCGGGTATGACTTCTTGCGCCCCATGACCCGACCGGCCGACCCCCTGTTTCTAGAGTCCGTTCGGCTGAATTTGGTGCTCCGCGTAAACATTTGTCCATGTTCTGCAGTGCCCGCTAAACGTACTGTGCGGGGCGCCATCCGCACCAGGGAACTCGCCTAGCCTTTAGTGCGGTTCGGGTGCGAAATTGGGCTAGGTAGCGCGGTTGCCGAACTCGTCTCTCGGCGCCATCGGACGCCGATGCTCGCACCCCGCCGAACCGTCATGAGCGGCGCGACGGCAGCCGACGCAGCGGCGGCCGACGAGTCGGCCGCCGAAGCGGAGCGCGCGGTCAAACCGCCGCGAGCTCTCGACGCGCTGTCAGCTGCGTTCCGATATCGCCGTGGTCGAGCGACACTTCACGGCCGCCCTGGCGGAGCGAATGGTCCGCCGCCTCGACGATCCGGACCACGCTGCGCGCGATCGCCGTGTGGAACTCCATCGGGTCCGCCGTCTCGATCGCCTTGACGAAGTCGGCCATTTCGAGGCCGAGCGGCTCGTGCGATTCGATCCGCGGCGAGATGATGTCGCCGCTCCGGTATGACAGGTGGTACTCGCCGAACGTCTCCGGGTCGCGGTAGACGACGCCGCGGTCGAACAGACGGACCGGCTCCGGGGCGGCGTCGTCGTAGATGACCATGCGCTCGCTACCGACGAGCACGGTCCGCCGCAGCTTGCTCGGCGCCAGCCAGCTCAGCTCGACGTTGGCGACGATCCCCGACGCGAACGTCAGCGTCACGAACGCGACGTCGGCGATGCCCTTGACGATCGAGTCGCGACCGACCGCGCGCACCGTGGTCGGCAGCTCGCTGAGCCAGTAGAGGAGGATCGAGAAATCGTGCGGACCGAGGTCCCAGATCACGCTCACGTCGCGCTGGTGCAGGCCGAGGTTCACTCGACTCGAGGAGATGAAGTAGATGTCGCCGAGGGTCCCGGCCTCGATCATGCGCTTGACCGCGCGCACCGGTGGGCTGTACAGGAACGTGTGACCGCACATCAGGATCCGTCGCGCGCTGCGCGGCGAGCTCGGCGAGGTCGTCCGCGAGCGCGCTCGACGGCGGCGAGCGGCTTCTCCACGAACACGTGCTTGCCCGCCTCGAGCGCCTGGGCGGCCAGGTCGTAGTGGGTGTGCACCGGCGTGGCGATGATCACCGCGTCGACGTCGGGGTCGGCGAGCACCCGCTCGACGCGGGTGGTGACCCGTGCCGCGGGGTGCCGGCGCCGGTACTTGGTCAGGCGCTCGGTGTCGAGGTCGCAGATCCAGCGGACCTCGGCATCGAGGTTGTCGCCGAGCACGCGGAGCAGGTTCGGGCCCCAGTAGCCGAGCCCGACGACCGCGACGCCGACAGGCCCGGCCGCGGTGTCGCTCACCGTTCCCGATGCCAAGCGCTGAGTCGAGTTCAGCATCGGTGTCCTCCTGATCGTGCGTGTGGGGCATAGACGGCCGCGTCGACCGCCTCGGCCACGCGTTCGATCTCGTCGCGGCGTGAGGTCCGGATGCATCGGCAGCGACAGCTCCTCGGCGGCCCAAGCCTCGGCGTTCGGCACCGCTGCCGTGGCGCAGAGCGCGACTCGGCCCAGGCCGGGTGTTCGTGGACTGCGGGGCTGTAGTGGATCCCGGTCTCGATCCCGTATTGGCGCGAGCGTCGTCGGCGACGGCGTCGCGGTCCTCGAACCGGGCCGGGAACAGGTGATAGACGGACGGGCTCTCGGGCCGCTCCTCGAGCGAGCTTGACCGTCGGGCCGAGCAGCTCCCGGTAGTGCGCTGCGTGCGCGCGGCGCGCCTCGTTCCACTCGTCGAGGTAGCCGCAGCTTGACGCGCAGCAGCGCCGCCTGGAGCCCGTCGAGGCGCTCGTTGTAGCCGAGCTCGACGTGCTCGCCCTTCGCCCGTTGGCCGAGGTTGCGCAGCCGGCGCAGGCGCGCCGCGAGCAGCGTCGTCGTCGGTGCAGATCGCGCCGCCGTCGCCGAGCGCGCCGAGGTTCTTGCTCGGGTAGAACGAGAACGCGGCGGCGGTGCCGAGCGAACCGGCCCGGCGGCCGCGGTAGCGTCGCGCCGTGCGGCCTGCGCGGCGTCCTCGAGCACGAGCAGCCCGTGCGGGCCGGCGAACGCGTCGATCGCGTCCATGTCGCACGCCTGGCCGTAGAGGTGGACGGCGAGGATCGCCGCGGTGCGCGGGTCGACCGCCGCGCGCGCCGCGTCAGGATCGATCAGGCCGGTGCCCGTCGTCGCACGTCGCACAGCACCGGCGTCGCGCCGACGTGCGCGACCGCGAGCGCCGAGGCGATGAACGTGTGCGCCGGGACGATCACCTCGTCGCCGGGCCCGATGCCGTACGCGCGCGAGCATCAGCGACAGCGCCGCCGTGCCCGACGAGACCCCGACGCAGTGCTCGGGTCTCGCAGTAGCGCGGCGAACTCCGCCTCGAACTGCTCGACCTCGCCGCCGAGCGTGAACGCGCTCGACCGCAAGCAGGCGCGCGAACGCCTCGTTCAGTTCATCGTTCGATCTGAGCGTGCTGGCGGTCGAGCGCGACGAACGCGCACGGTGCCCCGCGCAGCCGTCGTCGCGACTGCTGCCTCCATCGTGCACTCTTGCCGTTTGTCCGTGCGTGACCGAGTTATGCACGCTAGCGGGCCGCGCGCGGAATAGGGCGACGTGCCCATGCATCGTTCAACGAGCTGAACGGCGTCGGCGGCCTATACTGTCACCGCGGGCTGCAAGCGCGTCGGATGGGCGGTTGGCCAAGGACGGCGCACAGATGCGACCGATCATGATGAACAATGAGCGACGCGCAGTCGAGGACGGCAGCGATCCGCGTGCTCGTCGTCGACGACCACGACCTGTTCCGAACCGGGCTTGCGTCGCTGCTGGCGCGCCCAGCCCGACATCGAGGTCGTCGCGCAGGCGTCGGGCGGTCGGATGGGCGTGCGGCTTGCCGACGAGCTCCGGCCCGACGTGGTCCTGATGGACGTCCGGATGCCGGACCTCGAGGGTCCGGAGGCGACGCGCGAGATCCTCGAACGCAACCCAGTCGACGCGCGTCCTCGTACTTGACCGTGGTCTCGGACGACGCGGACGTCGCCGCGGCGCTCGAGGCCGGCGCGTGCGGCTTCCTGGCCAAGGACACGCCGATCGACGACGTCGTCGTGGCGGTCCGCGCCGCGGCCCAGGGCGTGGCGTGGCTCTCGCCGCGGGCGGCCGAGGTGGTCCTCGGCGCGCATGCGCGCATCCGAGCATCGACCGGCGAGCCGAGCTCGGATCCGATCGACCAGCTGTCGGCGCGCGAGCTCGAGGTGCTGCGCCTGATCGCCGCGCGGCATGGAGAACGCCGAGATCGCCGAGGACGCTGGGCATCAGCCCGCGACGGCCAAGAACCACGTCTCCAACATCCTGGCCAAGCTCGGGCTGCCGAGCCGGATCCAGGCGGCGATCTACGCGGTCCGCCGCGGTCTGGACTGAGCTCCCGGTCCGGCGCCGGTCGGGTCCGTGCTCGGATCGGCGCCCAGCACGAAGCCGAATGCCAGCACGCTGGTCTCGACGTCGTGGAGCGCGCGTAGCTCGGCGATGGCGCTCCGCAGCGACGCGACGGCGTGACAGATCTGTCCTTGGACCGTGTGGAAGTCCGCAGAGTCTGCCTGCGGTCGCGATCCTGCTTGCCTGGAGCACGATCAGCGTGGCGCATGCTCGCCTCGAGCGCGGCCTCGAGGTGTCCGAGAGCTTGCTGGATGTCCCGAGGGTGCGTGATCATCGATTGACCTGAATCGCAACATCGTGGCCCGTGGTCCGTGACGCGGCAATGAGCCGCAGGGTCCCTAGGCCGTTCAGGTCTTCTGCACGGGGCTATCGGCCGGGCGGCCGCCGTTCGGCACTGTGGTTGCCACCAGCGCCGCGCGATCCTCAACGCCGAGCTTGCGCACGAGCTCGGAGATGTGTCGGCGCACGGTCACCGGAGCGATCGCCAGCCGCTCTGCGATCTCGGCCGTGCTGTGCCCGCGACGTAGCATCCCCAGCACCTGCGACTCGCGTGCGGTCAGCGCGTCGGTGCCGGTGCCGCCGCCGCGCAGCTCGAGCACGAGCTCGAGCACCATCGAACGGGGCACGACCGCCTCGTTGTTGGCGGCGGCCTTGACGACGCGCTTCAAGCGCTCGGCGTCGAGCGCTCCGGGCACGTACCCGACGGCGCCGGCGCGGACGCATTCGAGCAGGTAGTCGACGTCGTGGGCTTGGGCCAGCACCACGACTGCGCATGCCGGCGCGGCGCGGCAGATCCCTCGGACGGCGGCCAGCGGAGTCGCCGGCGATGTGGTCGCCGATCAGGCATAGATCGGGCTGCTCGCGCTTGGCGGCCCGGATCGCGTGCTCGGCGTCGTCGGCCTCGGCGCAGACGTCGACATCCCCGTTCAAGGCCATGCGGATGCCGACGCGCGTCGCGGCCCGGTCGGCGATCAGCAGCCTGAGGCGCTCGGTCAAGGTAGGACCACCTCTAGTTCGGTGCCGCCCATGCGAGGCTGACGCACGTTGAGCTGACCGCCGAGCGCAGCGGCCCGTTCGCGCATGCTGCGTAGACCGAATCCCTCGGGAGCGGGAACCAGATCGGTCCCGGCGATCCCGCAGCCGTCGTCGACGACTCGCAGCGCGATGCCGGTGTCGGTGTGCCGCAGCGACACGATCACGTTGCGCGCGCCCCCGTGCCGGGCCGCGTTGGCGATCGCCTCGCGGGCGATCCTCGTGACGTGCTCGCGTTCGAGCGCCCCCAGGTCACGGTCGAGCTGTGCGCTGACCGCGATCGAGATGCCGAACCGCTCACCGAGCTCGTGCGCGACCGCCTCGAGCGCCTCGTGCACAGTGGCCCCATTGGCGTCTGACAGCTCGGAGATCGTCGAGCGCGAGAGGGCCAGCGCGCGCCTTGCGGCGACGACGAGCGGGTGATCGTCGCCGAGCTCCTCGGCCATGCTCGGGCCGTGGGCGGCGATGAACGCGAGGTCCTGGGCGATTCCGTCGTGCAGGTCACGGGCCACTCGCCGGCGCTCCGCCAACGCCGTCGCCGTCGAAATCCTCGCGCGGACCTCCCGCTCCTGAACCATGCCGGCGACCAGGATCAACCCAAAGGCCAGCGCGCGCAGGCCCTCGCTGGGGCCGATCCGGCCGATGGCCAGCGAGCCGGCCAGCAGGTTCGCGAAGCTCGCGCCGGCCAGCAACATCAGCGCGATCGCCACGAGCCCAGCCACGCCGTCCGCCTCCAGCCATTGCCGGCGGGCGAATCCGAACGCCGCGTAAGCGAGCAAAGCGGTGGCACCGACCACCAGCACGACGAGGAGCGGATGTCCGCTCCTGACCGCCACGTCCTCTGTGCCGCCGTGAGTCCCGCTCAGGAGCCCGCCAACCCCAGCAACGGCGAGTCCCGCCAGGCTGAGGCCGGACATGATGCCGAGCGGACGACGGCGCCCGGCGACCACCAACTCAGACGGCGTGACCGCCGCCACCGCGAACATTGCCCCGACGAACAGCCATCCCCACAGTTGGGCCGGTGGCCACGTACGAGCCGTGGTGCAAGTCGAGGGCCGCGGGCAGGGCCGCCATGGCGAAGTTGATCAGCCCGAGCACCAGCGTGGCAGCGAGAAGCAGGAGGTCGCGCAACCGCCTGGAGGAAGCGAACTGGACCGAAAGGAACCACGCGCCGGCCAGCGCGAACAGCGTCGTCATCATCTCGAGCGCGGCCCGGAGCGTCGGAACACTGACCGTCTCGGATCTGAGCACGACGGGCGTCGCCAGGGCGACCGTGCCCACCACGAAGATCAGGGCGCACGCTAGCGCTCCGTCGACGAAACTGCTTCGATTGTTCAACGACCGGTCGTCGCCGGAAGCGCGCCCACGCGTTCCAAGCTCCACCTCACGTCGCCCCATTTTGCCCCCAAGGCTTCCGTAGCGAATCCCTCGCTGAACCTCATCATACCGAATCAACGAGCCGCGATCCACAGACTTTCTGTCGGCCGGATTAACGGGAGACTTTAGGCTTTAGGAGCGATCTGGAGATTTGGGGGGGTTCGGTCGGTTTCGGTCGTGTTCAGCCGTTTGAACGCGCCAATGGGTCGGTGCGTTCATTGACCGACCGTGGGTGGGGAACGAGACTTGGTCACACAAGGAATCCGAGCCGCGGGGCGCGTGCTCGGAGGGGCAAGAACGGAACGGGGGCACGTTCCGGCGTTGAGGCGTCGACCGCGGCGCCGCGTGGCCGGCCCTCGTTCCGGTCCGCAAACACCACGCGTCGTAGAGGGGCAGAACGTTGATCAAGGAAGCTTTGGCCGGAGCACCGGGAACCGTGGGATTCAGAACGCGCACGGCGCTTGACGACGCGCCCGAGCTGCGCCAGATGACGAGCCTGGCAGTAGCACGGGCTAAGGAGGGCGACGACGAGGCGCTCCGTTTCCTTTACGTCACGTACTCGCAGAACATCTACGGCTACGTCCGCTCGATCGTCCGCGACGACCACGAGGCTGAGGACATCACGCAGCACGTGTTCGCCAAGCTCATGACGACGCTGATCAAGTACGACGACCGCGGCGTCCCGTTCTTCGCGTGGCTGATCCGGCTGGCGCGCAACGTGGCGATCGACCACCTCCGGGCGAATCGCTGCACGCCGACCGAGATCGTGCTCGAACCGTCCTCTGCGTCGGGGCTCGACTTGGATCGCCGGGAGACCGTCCGGACGGCCCTGGCCGCGCTTCCGGATGAGCAGCGGGAAGTCGTGGTCCTGCGTCACATCGTCGGCCTGACCCCGGCGGAGATCGCCGAGCGCATGGGCCGCACCGAGAGCTCGATCCACGGCCTCCATCACCGCGGCCGGCGGAGTCTCCAGCGTGAGCTGAGCCTGCTCGACTCGACACCTTCCGCGCGGTCGGCAGCTGTGGATCGGATCGCGGCGTAGCTACCTCCGTCGCGCCGCAGCGCGCTCGTCATGGAACGAAAGAAAGCACAAGCGACGCCCGTTACCAGTGGTAGTGGAAGCAACCTCAGGGCAGCGGGCCAAACCGCCTGGTGAGACACACATGACACTTCGCGACGTCCACACGGAACCTCGGCCGATCACCGTCGCGCTGGTCAACAACATGCCGGATTCGGCGTTCGTCGACACCGAGAACCAGTTTCGCGTGCGCGGCGCTCGGCCCCGATCCCCACGGAATCGAGTTCGAGCTCTACACGATCAGAGAGGTTCCGCGCTCGGATAAGGTCGCCGCGCTGATCGAAGAGCGCTACTGCGGACTCGACGAGTTGTGGACGCGTGCGCCCGACGCCTTGATCGTCACTGGAACCGAGCCGACCCAGCCTCAGTTGCGGTTCGAGCCCTCCTGGCCCTACTTGGCCCGGCTACTTGAGTGGGCCTCCGAGTGCGTCCCGACGACGATGCTGTCATGCCTGGCCTCGCACGCGAGCGTCCTCCTGTTCGACGGGGTCGAGCGGATGCCAAGGATCGCCAAGTGCAGCGGCGTGTTCGAAGGCACGGTGGAGAACCGGACAGATCCGCTGGCGGCCGGACTTCCAGGCACGGTTTCGATTCCTCACTCGCGACTGAACGAGGTACCGGAGCAGGCGCTCGTCGATGCCGGCTACCGCGTCGTCGTCGGAACCGGGTCCTCGAGTGCGGGCTGGTCGGTGGCAGCGCGGGAGCAGGGGTATGGGCTCTTCGTGCTCTGCCAAGGCCATCCGGAGTACGGCACGCTGAGCTTGCTGCGCGAGTATCGCCGCGACGTCCGCCGCTCACTGTTCGGCCGGGGCGCAGTCCCGTATCCTCGTCTGCCAGATGGCTATCTTGGACAGGAGGCGGTGGGCAAATTGACGGAGTTCGAGCGCCGCGCCCAAGCGACGGCTGTGGACCCACGCGAGCTGTGGCCAACCTTCCCATTCGACGAGGTAGCCGCGACCGTCGAGAACACCTGGGCATCGGCATCGGCCACGCTGTACGCGAACTGGCTGCAGCTGGCGCGGACCGCAGCGCCCCGTCGCGTGCATGACGTGGTTCTGCGCCGAGCCGCGGCGTGAGCGGCTCCGCTCCGCCGCCTGACAGACCGATGCACGACGAGACGCTCGCCATTCACGGCGGCTACACCCCGGACGCTACGCGCGCCGTCGCCGTTCCGATCTACCAGACGGTCGCGCACGACTTCATCGACGCGGAGCACGCCGGGGCGATCATGGACCTCGAGGCCCCGGGCTTTCATTACAACCGCATCAATAACCCGACCGTCGACGTGCTCGAGAAGCGGATCGCCGCGCTCGAGGGTGGGGCCGCAGCGATGGCCGTCAGCTCCGGAGCCACGGCAGTCAGCGCATCGGTGCTCAACCTGGTCAGCGCCGGTGACAACTTCGTCTCGGTGCCGACGCTCTACGGGGCCACGTACACCTACTTCGCCCACGTCCTTCCGCGTCTCGGGGTCGAGGTCCGCTTCTCGGCCGACGACCACCCTGACTCGATCGCAGCCCGAATTGACGAGCGAACCAAGGCCGTTTTCTGCGAGACCGTCGGCAACCCGGCCGGCAACGTGATCGATCTCGCCGCCGTGGCCGAAGTGGCCCACGCGCGCGGCGTTCCGGTGATCGCGGACAACACGGTCGCGACGCCGTTCCTGATCAAACCGTTCCGTCACGGAGCGGACGTGGTGATCCACTCGCTGACGAAGTTCATCGGCGGCCACGGCACCACGCTCGGCGGCATCATCATCGACGGCGGCACGTTCCCGTGGGCCGATCACCCCGACCGGTTCAGCATCATGATCGAGCCGGAGCCCGCGTTTCACGGCGTTCGATACGCGAGCGACTTCCCCGAGGCCCCGTACGTCACCCGCTGCCGGACGGTCGGCGCGCGCAATACCGGCGCCGTCCTGTCTCCGTTCAACGCCTTCCTGCTTCTTCAGGGCCTCGAGACCCTGGCCGTGCGCCTCCCTCGCCACGAGGCCAACACGCGTGCGGTGGCGGCATTCCTGGGGTCACATCCCGCCGTGACGTCAGTCAGCTTCGTGGGGCTTCCCGACAACCCTTACCACGAGCTCGCTCGTCGTTACATGGGCGACCGGGTCCCGTCGATCATGACCTTCACCGTCCACGGCGGGCGGGAAGCCGCGATCACCGTTTTCAACAGCGTCAACCTGTTCAAGCGTCTGCTCAACATGGGAGACGCCAAGTCGCTGATCACCCATCCCGCCTCGACGACGCACCGGCAGCTCACGCCGGACGACTTGAAGCTGGCGGGAATCACGCCGGACATGGTCCGCCTCTCGGTCGGGCTCGAGCACCCAGATGACCTGATCGAAGATCTCGATCAGGCGCTGGCAGTGGCTGCGGGCTGACCATGACCCGCTGGCGCACCGCCGCGGTGGGCGCCACCGTCGTGCGCTATCCGGCAGCGGTCCGCGATGCGGACGAGCCCGGCTACGCCGCCAGTCCCTCGCTCACCACGGTGTTGCCGAAGACCTCCGCCACGCAGGCACCCACATCCTCGAACGCGCGCATCCTGCTCCGCGGCGAGGGGATGTATTGGGTGAAGTGACGGGCCCCCTCGGTCAGTACTCCGAACATCGAGATGTTCTGCTGGGGCCGGCCCTCGATGTCGATGGGATGAGAGTCCGGGGTCAAGTCGACGCTGCCGACCGCCACGTCGCCGTAGCGGAACTGGCTCACGCGGCCCCGGTTGTAGAGCCGCGTCAGCAGCTGCGACGCCGAGCCGGCGATCCGCGGCTCCTGGAGATGCCCGCGGATCACGAAGTCGGCATCCCCCACGTACGCCTGTTCGAACGCGGTCGAGGAGAGCCGGGTTCGAGTCCCGGTCGGGCCGAGATCGGTCGTGGCCCGGCCTCGAGACGGAGCAGGGCCGTACGGCATCCGCACGACCCCCGCGTCCATCAGCGCGAGCATTTGCCGGGTCCGAAGCGCCGGCGGGCCGGCGACCAGGCGGTGGATTCGACTGCAGATGTCCGCGTTGAAGTCGAGGTAGGAATCGAGCGAGAGACCGCCCAGCTCGACCACGGACCGCATCGCGTCGCGGAAGATCCTGAATACCTGCGCGGCCGACTTGACGGGGCTTGCCCCGTCCGGAACCTCGGCCTCACGCAGATCGTCGACCAGTGCGCGATAGACGAACCGCTCGTAGTCGTCGCTGCAGCGATACTTGGGTTGGTGGCCGAAGAACAGCGCCTCGGCGGAGAAGCTGCCGAACCGCGCGGCGAGCCGCGCCAGTTCCTCATCGAAGCGGCGTTCGTACCAGGCGGCCCCCAACTGCTCGCGCACCGCCGCGCCGGCGGCGGCCGTGCCTGACGCCTGGAAGGCGACCTGCGCGTAGTAGCGGGCGTACATCTCGCCGAACATCATCGGGAGCAGCTCTCTCCGCACGTCGACGAGGCGTCTGCGCCCGTTCGAGCGGCCGCTGAGCGCGTCGAGAGCCTCGGTGGTGCAGATCACCGGCTTGTACACGTCGCTGCGGTCTTTTCCGGTGACAGACTTGGCGGTGAACGGGAGACCGCTTCGGCAGAACAGCTGGAGCTGGGGCTCACGCCCGCTCCGCCGGTACTGCAATCCCGCGCCAGTCTCGACGAACTCGCCGCCGCGGCCGATCGTCAGCGCAGTCACTACGTCAACTGCGACCAATCCCATCCCCGACACAGCGACTGTCGCGTCGGTCGGGATCGTGTTGACGTATGAGGCGACCGGATACGCGTCGAGGTCACGTCCGGTCTCATCGGAGTGTTCGTTCGCCGTATGACCGGAGGTGACGATCACGTGGTCGACGACGACCGTGCCGCCGTTCGCCAGATGCACCGTTTCGCTGCCATCGCGCCGGGCGACCAGGTCGACCGCAGCGGTTGGGTGATGGACGATATGGAGGCCCGGAGGCGCACCCACGAGAAGCGCGCGGTAGAACCACTGGAGGTATTCGCCCATCAGCCGGCGGGGCAGGAAGTGATGACGCTCGATCGGCCGACCCGTCGGGTCGATCACGCACTCGTCGCCCACCCACCGATAGCCTCGTCCGACCGCCCACTCAAACAGACCGACGCCGTAGCACGGCTGATCGGACTCCGTTTCGAAGGGGTACAGAGAGAGCTCCCCACAGGGGTTGTTGAGGAGCAGGTAGTCAGGCTGGCTTACGTCGTAGACGCCGGAGCCGGGGGTTCCAGGCTCGATCACGTGGACGGCGACGTCAACGCCCGGCCGCAGCTCTTCGCGAGCGGTCGTGACGACGCGCTCGAGAGCGCAGACACCCCAGGGTCCTAGTCCGACGATGGCGATACGTAGCAAGGCCTCAAAACCCCCATTTTTCCTATTTCCTGCTGAGTGAACGGAGGGCTCGGCCGCAAATCTTCCGCGCGCCAAAAACCGTCGAAAGACTGTGGTGCGCGCACGCCGCGCGGCCATCGCCGCCTGGTCGGCGGACGCCGTTACGCAGCCGATTCGGCATCGGATCAGGCGGCCTGATCTGGGATGCGTTCGGCTTCGGTCACGGCCCGGACTACCCGAGCCGGGTTGCCGACGACGACCGTGAACGGCGGCACGTCCTTCGTGACGACGGCGCCTGCTCCGACCATGGCTCCCTCGCCGACGTTCACGCCAGGGACGAAGGTTGCGCCCGAGCCGATGCTGGCGCCCCTCCCGATCACCATCGTCTCGCACTGCCATGACTGGCGGCTGCGCGGGAAGCGGTCGTTGGTGAACGTGGCGTTAGGGCCGATGAACACGTCGTCCTCGATCCGCATGCCGTCGATGATCGCCACCTGACCCTTGATCGTCACCCGGTCGCCGATGACCACGTCTTCGTCGACGTAGCTGTGGTCGCAGATGTTGCAATCCGCCCCGATGACCGCCCCCCGCAGCACGTGGGCGAACGCCCAGATGCGCGTGCCGGGACCGATCTGGTCCGTCTCGACGAGCGCGTGGGAGTGGATGAACGACCTCTTGCTGACGGATCGGACATCACTGGACCGCCAGGCCGCGCGAGGCCATGAAGTGGTCCGCACTCATCGTCTCCTGCTCAACCGCGATCTCGCGCCCACCCGCGCGCAACGAGCGATCCGCGGCCTCGACGAGGCGAACGACGCTGCGTGCGATCGTCGTGTGGTACTCCATCCTCTCCCCGGCGCGGACCGCGCCGACGAAGTCGGCGATTTCGAGTCCCAGCGGCTCGTAGGATTCGATCTTGGGCGAGATCACGTCGCCGCTGCGGTAGGACAGGTGGTACTCGCCAAACGTCTCCGGGTCGCGGTAGACCACGCCGCTGATCGAACAGCCGCACCGGCTCGCGGCGCGCCGTCGTCGTAGATCGCCATGCGCTCTGAGCCGACCAGCACGGTGCGGCGGAGCTTGCTCGGCGCCAGCCAGCTGAGCTCGACGTTGGCGATGATCCCGGACGCGAACGTCATCGTCACGAAGGCGACGTCGGCGATGCCCTTGACGATCGAGTCGCGACCGATCGCGCGGACGCTCGTCGGCATCTCGCTGAGCCAGTAGAGCAGGATCGAGAAGTCGTGGGGCCCGAGGTCCCAGATCACGCTGACGTCGCGCTGGTGCAACCCGAGGTTGACTCGGCTCGATGAGATGAAGTAGATCTCGCCGAGCTTGCCCTCGCTGATCATGCGCTTGATCGCCCGGACCGGCGGGCTGTAGAGGAACGTGTGCCCGCACATCAGGATCCGGTCTCGCCCGGCGGCCATCGCGCGCCAGCTCGTCCGCCAGCTCGCTCGACGGAGCCAGCGGCTTCTCGACGAACGCGTGCTTGCCCGCCTCGCAGCGCCCGCGCGGCAAGGTCGTAGTGCGTGTGTACCGGCGTCGCGATGATGACGGCGTCGACGGCGGGATCGGCGAGCACGCGCTCGATCCTGGTGGTCACGCGGGCGCCGGGGTGGCGCCGGCGATACTTGCCGAGGCGCTCGGGGTCGAGGTCACAGATCCAGCGGACGCTCGACGTCGAGGTTGTCGCCGAGCACGCGCAGCAGGTTCGGGCCCCAGTACCCGAGGCCGACGACCGCCACCCCAACCTGGTCGGTCGCGGGCGCGTTCGTCTGCTCGTTGATCTCCATCGTCGACTTCAGCATCTGGCCTCTCCTGCGCTCGCTGTCGTGGTGATCGGCCTCGATGACGGCCTCGGCGACGTGCTCGACCTCGTCCGCGCTCGAGGTCCGGGTGCATCGGCAGCGACAGCTCCTCCGCGGCCCAGGCCTGCGCGGCGGGAATCTCGCCGCTGACGGTGGCGACGCCCTCGAGCGCGGGATGGCGTCCATCGCGGGCGCGTAGTGGACGCCGGTCTCGATCCCCTCGCGCCGCAAGCGCCGCCGCCACCGCGTCGCGGTTCTCGACCGCGTCGGGCATGAGGTGATAGACGCAGGGACTCTCGGGCCGCTCCTCGAGAAGCGTGACGTCCGCGACCAGCAGCTCGCGGTAGCGCTCGGCGCGGGCGCGCCGCGCGTCGTTCCAGGCGTCGAGGTGCGGGAGCTTGACCCGCAGCAGGGCGGCCTGCAGGCCGTCGAGCCGCTCGTTGAAGCCGAGCTCGACGTGCTCTCCCTTCGTCCGCTGGCCGAGGTTCCGCAGCCGGCGCAGGCGCGCGGCGAGCATGTCGTCGTCCGTGCAGACGGCGCCTCCGTCTCCGAGCGCGCCCAGGTTCTTGCTCGGGTAGAACGAGAACGCTCCGGCGTCGCCGAGCGACCCGGCGCGGCGCCCGCTGTAGAGCGCGCCGTGCGCCTGAGCGGCGTCCTCGAGCACGAACAGGCCGTGCGACTTCGCGATCTCGCTGATCGCGTCCATGTCGCACATCTGGCCGTAGAGGTGGACGGCGACGATCGCTGCCGTGCGCGGCGTGATCGCCGCCCGGAGCGCCTCGGGATCGATCAGGCCCGTGGCCTCGTCGACGTCGCACAGGACGGGCGTCGCCCCGGCGTGGACCGCGCCGAGCGCCGAGGCGATGAACGTATGCGCCGGCACGATCACCTCATCGCCCGGGCCGATGCCCGCGGCGCGCAGCACGAGCGACAGGGCCGCCGTTCCCGAGGAGACGCCGACGCAGTGGCCGGTCTCGCAGTAGTCGGCGAACTCCGCCTCGAACTGCTCCACCTCGGTGCCGAGCGTGTACGCGCTCGTTCGGAGCAGGCGCGCGAACGCCTCCGTCAGCTCCTCTTCGATTGGTCCGTGCTGCTTGTCGAGTGCGACGAAGCGCACGGCGCTCCCGCGCCCACGCGTGGCTAGTACGTGCAAAATCTGCCCCTTCAGCGATTTCCGTGCGAAAAGAGTTGTGCCACCTGATGAACGGCACCGGAATGCGCCAGCTTGCGCGTGATCGTTCTCGGACGACTGAAAAGACGTCGCCGCATAGCTCGTCCGCGGAGCTGCGATTGCGGTGGACGGCTCGAAGGTCGGCAAGCATCGGGCGCGGACCGCCGCTTCCGCCTAGCCAGAGATGAGGCCGATGACCAATGGTGCGCAGGCACTGATCCGCACGCTCGTCGGCGCAGGCGTCGACACGTGCTTCACGAACCCAGGTACGTCGGAGATCCACTTCGTCGCCGCGCTGGATTCGGTGCCGGAGATGCGGGCGATCCTGACCCTGTTCGAGGGCGTCGCGACCGGCGCCGCCGACGGCTACGCGCGGATGGCCGACGCGCCCGCCGCGACCCTCCTGCACCTGGGACCCGGGCTTGGCAACGGGCTGGCGAACCTCCACAACGCGCGCCGCGCGAGGGTCCCGGTGGTCAACATCGTGGGCGATCACGCGACGTACCACACGCAGTACGACACCCCGCTGCAGTCCGACATCGAGACGATTGCGCGCAACGTGTCGGCGTGGGTGCGGACATCGAGGAAGACCGAAGAGCTCGCTCGCGACGCCGTCGAGGCGATCGCCGCCGCCACCGGGCCCCCCGGTCAGGTGGCGACGCTGATCGTGCCCGCTGACGTGTCCTGGCAGGACGGCGCCGAACCCGCGGCGCCGCCCCAGCCGGCTGCGCCACCCGCGGTCCCGGGAGACGTCATCGAGGCCGCGGCGAAGGCGATCCGGGGCAGCCGCCGGACCGGGATCCTGCTCGGAGGTACAGGCCCTCCGTGAGCGTGGCCTCCTCGCGGCCGCGCGGATCGCCGCGGCCACCGGGACGAAGCTGTTCGCCGAGAGGAACGTGGCCCGCCTGGAGCGCGGCGCCGGCCTGCCTGCCGTAGAGCGGCTCGCGTACTGGCCCGAGCTCGTCTCGAAGCAGCTCGACGGGCTCGAGCACCTGATCCTGGCGGGCGCGACAGCCGCCCGTACTCGTCCTTTGCCTACCGCGGCAAGGACAGCTCGCTGGTTGCCGGCTGGTTGCGCAGGTGCACGAGCTCTCGCCGCCGACGTCCGACGTGCTCACGAGCCTCGAGGCACTTGGTGGAGGCGCTCGACGCCGAGGACGCCGAGCCCGTGCTGCAAGCGGCCGTTCGTGCCGCCACGGCCCGAGGGTCCGCTCACCGCGGCGAAGGTCTGCCAGGCGATCGGCGCGACGCTGCCCGAAGGCGCGATCCTCTCCGACGAAGCGATTACGTCAGCGTCTGACCTTGCCGGCCAACACCGCGGGGGCTCCCAGGCACGACTGGCTCACCCTGACCGGCGGCGCGATCGGCCAGGGGTTGCCGGTCGCGGTCGGCGCGGCGATCGCATGCCCGGACCGCCCGGTCATCGCACTCGAGGCCGACGGCTCGGCTCTCTACACGATCCAGTCGCTCTGGACGATGGCGCGCGAACAGCTCGACGTCACCGTCGTGATCTTCAACAACCGTGCCTACGCGATCCTCAACGCGGAGTTCGCCCGCATCGGAGTGCAGGACGCTGGTCCCAGAGCCAAGGCGCAGCTCGAGCTTGGGGAATCCAGACCTCGACTTCGTCGAGCTCGGCACCGGGCTCGGCGTCTCGTCGCGTCGTGTCGACACCGCGGAACAGCTCACCGGCGCCCTCGACCAGGCCATCGCTGATCCAGGCCCGCATCTAATCGAAGCTGTCATCCCCGCCGTCTGATCGGGTGACGGCGCGGGCGACGACGGCGGGGAGCGTGCGCCCTACGCCGCCAGGAGCACGTCCTCGCGCAGCGTGCTCAGGCCGTACTCGATCCCCTCGGCGATCATCGCGAAGTGCTCGGGACCCGCCGTCAGGGGCGGCGACACCGCGATCGACGTGCCCCCGGGACGTACGAAGATTCCGGCCGCACGCGCGCCCAGCGCCAGCGAGGCAGCGATGCGCGGTTGCCGCTCGCAAACCTCGGCTGCCAGCTGGACGGCTGCCATCGTTCCCACGCCGCCCCTGACTTCGGACACGAGTTCGTGCTCGGCGAGCGGCGCGAGGGCATCGATCAGCGCCTGCTCCTGTTCGCGTCCGCGCTCGAGCAGGCCGTCGCGCTCGAGCAGGGCGATGTTCGCGAGCGCGGCGGCGCAGCACGTGGGATGGCCGGCATACGTCGAGCCGTGCCGGAAGATCGGCCCTCCGGGCTCCTGCCAGAACGGCTCGGCGATCCGCTCGGAGATCATGACGCCGCCCAGCGGGAGATAGCCGCTGGTCACGCCCTTCGCGAACACGATCATGTCCGGCTCGACGCCCCAGCGCTCGATCCCGAACCACGTGCCGAGGCGACCGAACGCGCAGATCACCGCATCGATCACGAGCAGCGCCCGGTTCGCCGACACAGCTCGGCGACGCCTTCGATGTATCCGGGGGCGGGTGGATACACGCCGCCGGCGCCGATCACCGGTTCCATGAACACCGCCGCCACTCGCTCCGGGCCGATCCGCGCGAACGCCTGCTCCATCTCCTCCAGCGAGTCGTGTCGCACCTGGATGGTCTCGTTCAGCGGTCCAAAGCCCACTTGGTTGCTGGGGATGCCGCCAAGCGCGGTTCCGAACCCGTGCGTGCCGTGATACGCGGCGGTGCGGCTGATCAGCACCGTGCGGTCGCGCTCGCCGACCTCCCACCAATAGCGGCGGGCCAGCTTGGCCGCGGTGTCGATCCCGTCGCTGCCGCCGGAGCCGAAGAAGACCTTCGCCGGCATCGGCGCCCGCTCCGCGAGCGCCTCCGCGAGCTCCAGCACCGGCGGGTTGGCGAGGTCGAAGAATCCCGAACTGCTTTTCCTTCTCCTTGCGTGTGAATTGCGCCATTTGGGATCATCCGGAAACTGAGCGAGGAGATCCACCTGCGGTAGGGGCCATGGCACGCCACGCAACTGACGCCGTTGTCCAGCCGATCGAACGGTGGATCGACCGTCGCGACGGCGGTCATGCCGTGGCAGTTCGTGCACGAGGTGCTCTCCGCGGCCACGAGGCCCAGTTGCTTGCCCATCTCCAGAGCGCAGGGGGGCGAGCAACACCTTGGCGGCGATCTTGTGCTTGTCGTCGCCGTTCCAGATCGGGTATTCCAGCATCCGGCAGAGCAGACGATCGGCTTCCTTCTTGTAGTCGTCTGGGTGCGAATGGCACGATTGACAGCGGTTGGCACCCACGAGGAACTTCTCGTCCTGGGCCGCCGCTCCGTTGCGTCCGAGCGTGGTGAAACCGTTCGCCAAGGCCAGGAAAGCCACCAGCGCGACCGCATGAACTCGCACTCGCCGAGGCATCGCGGACATGGAACTTACCCCCGATCAGCGGTCGCCCAGGGCCTGCACGGATCGAACCGACGGGGACTGTCGAATCCCCGAGGAAATTGCAGTTGCTCGAAGAGCCGATCCAGCTCAGCCTTCAACGGAGGCGTCGTTCCATGCCGGATCGAGGTCCCTCTGGCCGATAGTCGCAACGGCTGGAGGGCGAGGTAGCGCTGGGCGGCGGCGTCCCAGCCCGGGGCGTTCCCCGGCGCGCGCCTTCTCCGCGACGGACGTCGATGAGCGCCCCGATCTTCGATGCGTCATACGCCTTCGATTCCTCCGGACAGGCGCCCGGAGCCGCTGCGAGCAACACTCGGAGAGTGCTGGGTCTCGCCGGCGACCGTCTCCGGATCGGCGGCGAACCGGCTCCATCGACGGTCGCGAGAGTGCGGAACGTGGACCTCGATGTCGCGTGCTTCGCTCGGTCGATCGCTCCCGGCCAGCACCGCCGTACGGGTAATACCACGTCCCCCAGGCGGGCGTACCCCGGCGTCGACTCGATCCCGCCGCGTGCGCTTACCGCCACTTCTCGTCCGCGAGGTCGTGATGGCAGGAAAAGCAGTCATACTCGGAAAACTCGGGCCAGGGTGCCGAAGCCGCCTTCTTCGTCCTTCGTGGCCCGCGGCCTTGACGGCGCGGCTCTCATGAAGCTGATTCAGGGCCGCCCGGGCCGTCGTGACCTGACCGATCGCCCAGGCCTGCGCGGGGAAGTTGCCGCTGGGGTCCTCGAGCCAGTGCGGCGGCATGTTGGCGAGATAGGCCGCGAACTCGAAGTTGAGGCGGGGATGCCCGCGGCGATCAGGTCGTGGTTAACCTCACGTGCCGGGTGAGCCCACGTGGCAATCGACACAGATCGCGGCCCGCTCTGTGGGCTCCGGGTCGGGCGCATCGCCGTAATTGCGCTTCCTTGTCGGTCGGGGTCAGTCCGCTCCACCAACCTGTTGTGTGGGCACCGAGCCAGAGCTCGGCCGGGCCGTGGCACGACTCGCAACCGACCCCGTCTTGCCGGACCAGCGTCGGCGGACGCTCGAGCGGCCCGGTGCCCGACGTCGCGTGACAGGCCAGGCAGCGGGCGTCCTCTAGGCCGGGACCCCTTTTCCCCGGGAGCAAGGAGACCATCCTCTGGGAACGCGCCGAGGTGAGCACCTGGTAGGCGTTGGCATGCTCGTCCTGGGTGACCCAGGTCGTGTACTCATTCCGGAGGACGCGCGAAGGGTAGTTACCCGAGGAAACGCCGCCATGACATGCGGTCGCCGCACACGATCCGACCCCCTGCGGCAAGAGCGACCGCACGGCGGTCCGGCCCGAGGGCGCGACCGCTGCCGCGAGGAGAGGGGATCGCCTCCGGAGTTTCACCCGCGCCGATCCGCACGCCGGCGACCAGCGAGAATGGCCGCGCCCGAAAGGACCCAACGCCGACGTTTCATAGACACGCCCCATGCGTCTTGCGAAACCCGAACCGGACGCCGAACCTGCCGGCCGGTAGGCGAAGAGTGCCGGCGGCGTAACGTCAGTCTTCATCGATTATATCCGCCGAAACGCCAACCGTTCGAAAAGGATTAATCGCAAAATTCCTCCGTGGGCGATCGGTTGACATCGATTATAGTAGTGTTAATAGCCTATTCTATGTCGGGGGCGTGAGACCGATCACGTTCCCTCCGGAATCTGGCACGGTCCGCACCACCCGGACAAGTCATCAACGGCTCCGAGACAGATCGAGCCAGCGTCATTGTGGGGCCGATTCATGCTGATCTTCCGCGGGGGCAACTGGCCCGAGCGTCGTCCTTGGGTCCTGGGGATCGTGGCTGCCTCGCTGCTGGCTCTCGGGTGGTACGGCCTGGAGGGCTACCGCGCCGGGACCTGGCCGGGGGGCAGCAGTGGCCCCGGTTTCACGTTCGGAGTCCTCGGCGGCCTGATCATCGTCTTCGAGATGCTCCTCTGGGTGCGAAAGAAGTATCGGGTCGTCCGATCGGCCGCGCCAAGCTCTCGATAAAGGCGCACATCTGGCTCGGTTTGCTCTGCCTGCCCCTGTTGATCCTCCACAGCGGGTTCCACTTCTGGAACCTGGCGCTCAGCGGAATCCTCACAATCGTCCTCTTCGTCGTGATCCTCAGCGGCGTCTGGGGCCTCACGCTCCAGCAGATCATCCCCACGATCATGCTCGATGATATTCCTGCCGAGACGATCCGCAGATCGACTACATCCTCGGCCAGCTTCTGACCGAGGCACGCCGCCTGGTCCGTGCGACGTGCGGCCAGTCGTCGAATCCCACCATGGGGGACATCCCGACCGGCAGTCAGGACAGCCAGAATTTCCTGGTGATCGGGGCCGTCCGCACCGCCGGCCGGGTCCAGGGGAAGGTCTTGCAGACGCGGACCCAGGCCATGATGGTGATGAACTCCGAGCCACTCCAGCTCTTCTTCGACGAGCACGTCGTCCCGCTCTTCGAGGAACACAAGATCGACCGTCTGCCGCTCGGGTCGAGCAAGCGCACGGCGGCCATGTTCCGCCGAACTGAAGACGTTCCTGGAACCGGGCGCCCACGCCGTGGTCGACACCCTGGAGAGTCTTGCGACCAGCGCCGCCAGCTCGCCGCGGCAGGCGCAGCTCCGCCGACTGGCTGTATGCCTGGCTCTCGATCCATCTCCCGCTCTCGGTCGCGCCTCCTGGTCCTCATGATTGCCCATATTTTCTATGCCTTGAAATACTTCTGATTCGTATCCGCGCAGGAGACCTCTTGCTTCGGCCCCCCGACTATTAGGATTGTCCATGCCCGATCCCACCAA
>CAVSQG010000016.1:0-199519 GCA_963730055.1 uncultured Solirubrobacterales bacterium | reverse complement strand
ACGTAGATCTCGCGGCATTGGGAGATGGCCATCTGGCCACCAAGCGCGCATAGCTGACGTCCTGGAGGTGTACGTGCACCGGTTGCGCGCGGAGACCAGAGCCATGAGAGCGGCGCTGGGCGGATTGGACGCAGTCATGTTCCCTGTTTCGGGGTGTTCGTGATCGCCGACGCGAGGACCTCGAGATCGCCCGCCAGGTGCGTGGGGTAATTGAATCCGCGGCGCGGACCGCCGTAGTCACCTACCGCTGATTCGGGTCCGCCGGCGTTCCGGTTCGTCGCGTTGGTCTATCGTGACTCGAGCAGCCATGACCCCAGTCCATCTCAACGATCATCATCGCGACACGATCAAGAAGATCTTCAGCCATTCGTCAAGCGGCAACATCGAATGGCGACAAGTACTGTCGCTGCTGAGCGCGGTCGGCACAACGACCGAGGAGGACAACGGCAAGGTCAGGGTCACGCTTGGCCCTGAGACCGAGGTGTTGCGGCCTCCGCACGGCAAGGACATCGACGAGCAGACACTCGTCGATTTGAGGCGGATGCTCAGACAGCAGGATTCGGGCCGGAGGGCGATCCGGCGACCGCTGATCAGCGCTCGCGCGACCACGGCGATGGGCAGTGGGGCGAGCCCACCTAGGCCATGGGTTGTCGAACCAGCAGAAAAAAGCAGCTGATCCAGCCCAAGAAGACCGAACCCCTTGCCGATGGGCGCCTGCATAACGCCTTTACCGGTCATCTCGCCGCGGTGGCTGGTTCTGGCGAAGCCGGGACATGCCTGGGCCGCGAGGCCTGTCCTGCGTCCGTGCTCGCGATACCGGGATGCCACATACAGGACCGGGGACGGTGCGCCCACCTTCACGGCACGCCCGGTTGTCCTGTCCCCTTAGCCGGGTAGATCTTCGGGCCGCTTCTTGGCGAGTTTCCCTTCGAGCAGGCCGGTGGACTGGCCGACTTCGATCATGTAGCCGTCGGGGTCGCGCATGTAGCAGCGGATCTCGGCGCCGCGATCGATCGGCGGCGTCACGAACTCAGCCCCCTTTGAGCGCCACTGCTCATAGCACGCCTGGATGTCTGCGACGCGCAGGTTCATGAAGGTGGACACCGTGTTCCCGGGCTCGTAGTTGACGACCGAGATGTTGGGCTTGTCGGGAGTGGGGCCGCCGCCTGGGTTCATGATCACCCACGAGTTGGAGAGCTTGATCATGCACGGGTTCTCCTCCAGCACAACCTGGCCGCCGAGGACCTCGGAGTAGAACGCGCGGGACCGAGCAACGCTTCGTACGGTGATGAAGTGTGTGACGAGGAAGCCCTCGCTCGGGGCCGGCAGGTTCTCGAAGTCGATGAATGGCGTGTGCTCGCTCACGGTTCGGCGCTCCTCATACGCGTTCTAGGACTCTGCGGCAGAAGCCTGATCGGAGCCTACGCGAACCGAGCCGACGCAATGTCCTCGGCAAGTGACGATCAAGCGAGCCACGAGCGCCGCGGAGCTCGGCCGAACCGTGGAGCCCGACTGAGGCGGTCGCGGTCCCCACAGACGAGCACCACCAAGACACCGGCCTGGCAGTCGCGGCGCCACCGGGACCCCGCCTAGCCTGTCGCGGCCAACGACTATTTGCCTGGCCGCGAGACCGATGTGGTCGATCTGAGGATGAGCCGTTCCCGATCCGAACGCGTTCCGCGTTTCGTGTGGATGCCGACCGAGAGGCCCGGCGAACGGCGGCAGACGCCATTCCCGTGCGAAGCAGAGAAGCCGGCGTCACGCGCAACATGCTCGTGGCGAGCACAGGGGAGGGGGCCGCGTGACGGGTCGCTGCTTCGGCGACGAACCGGGCTCTCGCAGATCACGCCCGATGCGGCCACGACTGCGCCGCGTCGGGTTGACGGACGACGAGGAACGTCGCTCGTGGCTCCTCGTTCGCCGATCGCGCCCGATCGGGAAGGGGTTGCGAACCGGGGTCTTCGACTCGTATCACGCGGCGGGTGCCCGCCTCCTGTCTGTATCGATTGCATCGGGCGATCGTCCTCACAGGAGAATTCATGCGACTCGTATCACGGAGCGGGCTGATCGCGATCGCCGTCGTGGTCGGCGCGATCGCCGCGCCGGCCGCTCAAGCCGTCGGGTTGGTGGCGATCTCGAGCGACTCGTCGGTCACGGCAGCGCAAGCGTCAGCCGACCGCATCGCGGCCGAGCGGGCCGCGGCTAGTCCGAGCGCGCCGTTGGATCGGTTCGCGCTGATCAAGGTGCACAAGATCAAGATCACGCCGACCACGACGTCTGGGGTCAGCGGGAACCCGGATCCGGAGGGGTTCCACTCGGGCGATGCCGCGATCGGCGCGGGGGTGATGGCGGGCCTGGTGTTGCTCGGTAGCGCCGGGCTGATTGCCGCCCGACGACGCCGTCAGCCGCTTCACACGTAACGGCAGCAACACGGAGGGCCGGGTCGAGCGCCGATCTTTCCGCGCGCCGGCGTCGAGGATGAGATGCCCGGTGCGGCTTCCGTCGGCGGCTGTAGCCGCTGCCCGATCAGACCCAGCGGCTTCTGCTGCTCGCGGGCGCGGTAGCGGTCGCCGGTCCGGTCCTCCTCTGGCAGGCGGCCGAGGCCCTGGGCATCGGCGGCGACGCCGCGCCGATGTGATCGAAGTGAGCGTGCGTGAGGATGAGGTGACTGACAGGCGCCTGGTCCTTCAGGCCAAGATCGGCCATTGCGGACAGCACGCGGTCCGGGCTGGTACCCGCGTCGATCGCGACGACTCCCCCGGTCGTCTCGACGAGCGCGAAGTCGGCAAAGTCGTAGGACCGGGCGACGTGCACGCGGGCGCGGGGCTGAGCATGGCCGGTGCGGACACCGAAGCGCGTCCCGCGTAGTCAGCGAGAAACAACACGTGCCCGCTGGCAGGGGCCTGGATCCGGCTTACCCGTCGCGCGCGTGGAGATGGCGTTCCCGCGAGGACATGTGTACGCCAGGACTAGGGGAGCCCCGAGGGGAACGGCTCCCTAGCCGAGCCAACCTCCGCATACATCAAGTCCACTTTTGATCAGCAGTCGCGCGAAGCGATTGGCGAGTCGTCGCACGCGAAACACACCGCTCGTGCATGCGATGAGCCACCCACGACTCGGCAAGTTGAAGCTCGGGCCCGGCGCGTGGGTCGCTTAAACGGGCGCGAGCTCGGCAACCGCCGGATATGTCCTCGCTCTGGCCAAGCATGCCAGGCTACGCACGGTCAACGTGGTGCGACGGGCAGAGTCCGTCAAGCCGCTGTTGGACGCCGGCGCCGATGTCGTGCTCGTCGAGGGCGCCGACCTCACCGGGCAGGCCGCCGACGCGATCGGCGAGTCATCCCTCGAGTTGATTCTCGACGCGGTCGGTGCGGGGCCGGCGGCGCAGCTCGCGTCCCTGTTGACGATCGGCGGCCAGATCATCAGCTACACCGCTCGTGCCCGGCCGCCGCTGAGCATCGCGTTCGGGGACCTCATCTTTCGGGGGTTGAGCGTTCACGGGTACTGGGTGAACCTCTGGTTGCAGCGCGCGCCGCGGGACACGGTCGCCCGGACCTACCGCGAGCTCGCCACGTAGGTGCTTTTCGCTCTCGGCGCGAGCCTGGCCTGATGTCGTCGATTGGGTCGGCCGCGTGCGGCTACGGAGCGGAGAGGATTCCGGGCAGCGCGGCGCGTGCTTCACGCAGAGGGTCGCCGTTGCCTCGGATCACCGAGTGGACGACCGCGCCGTCCAAGAGCATGAGCAGGACCTGCGCTCTTCGCTCGGGATCGGGGACGCCGATTTCGGTGAGCAGCGCAGCCAGTTCGCGGTGCATTCCGTCCTTGTGCGCGACGACCACCGTTGCTGCCGGGTGATCGTCGCCCCGCATGTCGAGTCTGGCGCTCACGTATGGGCAACCGATGAAGCTACTCCCGAGGCGATCGGCAACGCCCGCGGCGTGGTCAAACATGGCAAGCAGCCGCTCGCGGGGTGTCCCGGCCGCGGGATCGCCGATCAGCAACGTGCGGTAAGCCAGGTCTTGTTCGGCCAACGCCTCGGCGACGAGCTCGTCCTTGCCGGAGAAGTGGCGATACAGCGACATCTTGCCGGCGCCGGCGCGCTCGGCGATCGCGGCGGGCGTGGCGGCGGCCAGACCTCGGGTGGCGACGAGCTCCCCGGTGGCGTCGAGGATGCGCTGGCGTGCGTCTCTTGTTCCTGCCATTCCGATTTATGATACCTTCTGGTCTCGCTCGACGATACGTTGAGGTCTTATCGCCATGGTTCAAGTAGTGGCAGCTCGACCGGACGTTCAGCCTTACGAGGTTTGGGCGGCGCCCGAAGACCGGCCAGGGGTGCGCCTGCGCGGTCGGGGCCGTGAGCGGGAGCAACTCGGCCGGCTGTTGACGGGCATTCGGTCGGGACGCAGCGGGGTCCTGGTCGTCCGCGGCGAGGCGGGGATCGGGAAGACGGCGTTGCTCGAGCGGCTGGTCGAGCAGGCGTCGGGGTGTTTGGTGGTGCGGGCGACGGGCGTGCAGGCCGACATGGAGCTCCCGTTCGCCGGGCTGCAGCAGTTGTTCGGGTCGATGCTCGGCTCGCTCGAGCGTCTCCCGGGTCCGCAGCGCGACGCGGTGGAGGTCGCGTTCGGTGTTCGCTCTGGCCCGGCGCCGGGTCGGTTCGAGGTGGGGTTGGCGATGCTCGGGCTGTTGGCTGAGGTTGCCGAGGAGGCGCCGGTCGTGTGCGTCGTCGACGATGCTCAGTGGCTCGATCAGGCTTCCGCGCGGACGCTCGCGTTCGTCGCGCGGCGGCTCGTGGCGGAGTCGGTCGCGCTGGTGTTCGCGGTGCGCGAGCCGAGCGAGGAGCTGACTTTCGCCGGGCTGCCCGAGCTCATGGTGGGGGGCCTGAATGACGAAGACGCGCGCGGGCTGCTGGGCTTGGCGATCGCCGGTCGCGTCGATGAGCGGGTGATCGACCGGATCGTCGCCGAGACGCGCGGCAACCCGCTGGCGTTGCTCGAGCTCCCGCGGGGGCTGTCGGCGGCTGAGCTCGCGGGCGGGTTCGGGGTGAGCTCGACGCAGCCGCTCTCCGCTCGACTCGAGCAGAGCTTCCTCGGACGGGTCCGGTCGATGCCCGACCACACGCAGCGGTTCTTGCTGCTCGCCGCGGCCGAGCCGGTGGGCGACCCGGCGCTGCTGATGCGCGGCGGCGGGGCTGGTCGGGCTGGGCGTCGAGGCGGCCGTGCCGGCGGAGGCGGTCGGCTTGATCGAGCTCGCCGCGCAGGTTCGGTTTCATCACCCGCTCGTGCGCTCGGCGATCTATCGCGCCGCGCCGCTCGCCGACAGGCAGGCGGTCCACCGCGCGCTGGCTGAGGCGACCGATGCGCAGGCGGACCCTGATCGCCGAGCGTGGCACCGCGCGCAAGCCGCGCTCGGCGCTGACGAGGATCTCGCCGCCGAGTTGGAGTGCTCGGCCGACCGGGCGCGAGCGCGTGGCGGGCTGGCGGCAGCGGCGGCGTTCCTCGAGCGCGCGGCGGCGCTCACGCCCGACCGCGCCCGGCGCGGCCGGCGAGCGTTGGCGGCAGCGCAAGCGAAGTACCTCGCCGGGTCGCCTCGGGCAGCGCTGACGCTCCTCGAAAGCGCGACGTCCGCGCCAATGGATGCGCTGGAGGTCGCTCATGGCCCGGCGACTTCGCGGGCGGATCGCGTTGCACGTCAGTCGCAGCGGCGAAGGCGCGCCGCTGCTCCTTGACGCCGCCCAGCGGCTCGAATCGTTCGATCCTGGACTCGCGCGCGAAACGCACCTGGAAGCCCTGCACGCGGCGGCCGTCGCCGGCCGGCTCGGCATGGGCATGCGGGACGCGGCCACCGCGGCGCGCACCGCGCCGGCGCCGCCGGGGCCGCAGCGTGCCTCGGACGTGCTCGCTCGATGGCCTCGCCGTCAGGTTCACGGACGGCATCCGCGCCGGCGCTCCGATCCTCAAGCTCGCACTGGCCGCATTGCTCGACGGGAACGGTGACTACGAGGAGGACATGCGCTGGCCATGGCTCGCGTGTCGCGTCGCGGCGGACGTGTTCGACGACGAGACCTGGCATCTGCTGGCCAGCCGATACGTACTGATCGCCCGCGGAGCGGGCGCTCTCGGCGTCTTGCCGATCGCCCTCATGCACCTCTCGCTGATGCACGTGTTCGAAGGGAAGCTGGACGCAGCGGCGGCGCTGGTCGAGGAAATCGATTCGATCATCGACGCGACCGGCAGCCGACGGATCAGCATTCCGAAGCTGATGCTCGCCGCCTGCCAGGGTGACGAGGCGCGGGCGTCGAAGCTGATCGACGAGGCCGAGCGGGATGCGATCGCGCGCGGTGAGGGTTTCGTGCTCACCTTCGGCGAGCACGCTCGCGCCGTTCTCCACAACGCCTTAGGGCACTACGAAACGGCACTCGAGAACGCGCAGCGCGCGAGCGCGCAGGATGAGCTGCATGCCTCGGTCTGGTCGCTACCCGAGCTGGTCGAGGCGGCCGCCCGCAGCGGCAAGCCCGAGCTGGCGGCTGACGCGCTCGAGCGCCTGCGCGAGCGGACGCAGGTCGCCGGGACCGAGTGGGCGCTCGGCGTCGAGGCGCGCTGCGCAGCGCTGGTGAGCGACGGCGCGCTCGCCGAGGGCCTCTACCGCGAGGCGATCGAACGCCTCGGCCGCTGTCGCGTCGCCCTCGACCTCGCTCGCGCGCATCTGCTCTACGGCGAATGGTTGCGCCGACGCGGGCGGCGCGTCGACGCGCGCGAACAGCTCCGAACCGCGCATGCGAGGTTCGTGGAAATGGGTGCCGAGGCGTTTGCCGCAGCGCGCCGGCCGCGAGCTCCTGGCGACAGGCGAGACGGCCCGCAAGCGAACCATCGAGACGAGCGACGAGCTCACCCCGCACGAGGCGAGGATCGCGCGGATGGCGCGCGACGGGGCTTCTAACCAGGACATCGCGACCGAGCTGTTCGTCAGCCGCAAGACGATCGAGTACCACCTGCACAAGGTCTTCTCAAAGCTCGGGATCAGCACCCGCCAGCAGCTCGAATACGTCCTCCCCGGGACTTGAGCGCGCCTCATCCGCGTGAGCGGGACTGGCGCGGGACTAGGGCGCTCTCTGATGCGAACACCGCCCTAGCCCGCCAAGACTGTCATAACGCTTCAACCATGCAAGGAGCTTCTGATGACAGACGAGTCCATGACACTGAGCTGGGACGTCCATGTAGCGCCAGCAGAACCGCTGTCCGCGAACGACCTGGCTCCAGGAGAGAACGCGCGGTTCTGGTCGCCGATATCGGCGACGCTGATTTTCGGCGAGCGGGACGCGGTCCTCGTCGACGCGCTGCTGACCGTCGGCCAGGCCCACGACCTGGTCGAGTGGATAGACGCGCACGGAAAGAACCTCACGGCGGTGTACATCACGCACGGTCACGGGGATCACTGGTTCGGCCTGGGCGCGGTCCTCGATCGCTTTCCCGATGCTCGAGCGTTCGCGCTCCCCGCGGTCATCGAGCAGATGCGGGCTGGGTCCACTCCGGAGTTCTTCGAGTCATTCTGGACGCCGCGCTTCGACGGCAAGCTTCCGCGAGAACTCGCATTCCCGGAACCACTCGAAGACCACACCATCGACCTCGAGGGCCACGAGCTCGTCGTCGTCGAGCTCGGCCACACCGACACCGACCAGACGAGCTGCCTGCACGTGCCCGACATCGGCCTCGTCGTGGCCGGCGACGCCGCCTACAACGACGTTCACCTCTACCTCGCCGAGTCCGACCCTCAACGACGGCGCGACTGGATCGCCGCGCTCGACACGATCGAGTCCCTCCACCCGCAGTCGGTGATCGCCGGGCACCAGCGAGCCGGTCGCCACGACGGCGCCGAGATCATCGAGGAGACCCGGCGGTACATCCGCGACTTCGACCGCATCGCCGAGGCAACCAGCACGGCAAAAGACCTCTACGACCAGGTCCTCGCGCTCCATCCCGACCGCATCAACACGGACGCGCTCTGGCTCTCGGCCCAAGCCGTGAAACCGTCGAGCTCGCACCGGTAGTCAGGACGGGACATCCCCGATGAGTTCCGTCCCCGAACGCGGGCTCGGCTCTACGAGATACCGCATGCGCACCCGGATCGAAACACAACTCGTGAACAGGACGATCGGCGCCTACGTCGGCTGGCGCGAGGCCTGCCGCGCAGTTCACGACGCGTATCTCTTGTGGATGAGCGCGACCGGGCCGCTCGCCAGAGTCGCGGTCTTGGCGTTACGCGGCGGCGCTCGACGCGGAGGAGTTGGCGGCCGAGGTCTACGCAAGCCTGGTCCGGCGCGTCGGGCACCCGGCGACAAGCGACGACGATCGTCCCGGGCACGCTCGCGGGATGAACCGCTCGATCGACATCCCCGAGTACGAGGTCAGCGAGCAGGTGCGCGTCGACCCCACCCGGACCGCACTCGTCGTCATCGACATGCAAAACGACTTCGTCCACCAGGGCGGCGGCCTGCTCGTCCCTGACGCCGAGGCGACGATCCCCGCGATCAGAGCGCTGCTCGAGCTCGCCCGAGCACACGGGATGCGCGTCGTGTACAGCCAGGACACTCACCGCGACGGTGATCCGGAGTGGCGGATCTGGCCCGAGCATGCTCGCGAGGGCAGCTGGGGCTGGGAGATCGTCGACGAGCTCGCGCCGGCGCGAGACGACGTCGTCCTGCGCAAACTTCGCTACGACGCGTTCTACGGCACGCCCCTCGATCACCTGCTGCGGCTCTGGGGCGTCGACACGCTCGTGATCTGCGGCACCGTCGCGAACATCTGCGTGCACTACACGGCCGCGAGCGCCGCGCTGCGCTGGTACGAGGTCGTAATCCCACGCGACGCGATCTCCGCGCTGGACCCGTTCGACCTCGAGTCATCGCTGCGCCAGACCGCGTTCCTCTTCGCCGGCCGGATAACCACTGCGGCAGCGCTGATCTACGGGCCGCGGCGCGAGGTCTCCCGGCTGACAGTCAACCCCGAGCGGCTGCGATGACGGGGCGACACCGGAGCCGGCCGCGGGGTGCCGAAGCGTGCGCGTGCTGCTCGGAACCGAGCGGTTCTCGAGCCGGCACAGTTGGAGCGAGCTCACCGCTCTAATGCCCGGCGCGCTACAAGCCAGAGTTGACGTGCAATGGTGTGCGCCTGGCGCGTTTGCCGAGCGTGCCCGCGGCGAGTTGCTCGACGGCTTCCCGAATCTCGGTCCGGGTTCGATCCCGGGCAATGGGGAGACCCGCCCGGTGAGGCACTCGCCGGCAGCACCGTCTGCATCGTCGGGCTCGGAGCAGTCGGGTCACAGCTGGCCCGACGGCTCGAACCGTTCGAAGTTCGGCTAATCGGCGTGCGGCGAGACGTCCGCCGCGGGGCTCCGCCGACCACGCCGGATATCGAGATCGTGGGCGCCGACCGGATCCACGAAGCGCTTATGGCGGCTGACGCGGTGATCCTGACCGCAAGCCACGACCCAGGACGACCGCCGCTGATCGACCGCGCCGCGCTCGAGGCGATGCGGCCCGGCGCGCGACTCGTGAACGTCGCTCGAGGCGCGCTGATCGACGAGGCCGCGCTCCTCGAGGCGCTCGACCAGGGACGCCTCGCCGGCGCCGGCCTCGACGTGTTCACGCATGAGCCCTACCCGGCTTCCGCACCGCTCGCACACCACGCGAAGGTCATCGCCACGGCGCACAACGCCGCCCTCACGACGGGTTACTTCCGTCGCGCTGCGCGAGCGCTCGGCGAGGCCCTGGCAGCGCAGCTTGACGGTTGCCGACCTCCCAACGCGCTCAACGCCCCCACCCAGCTACGGTAGATCCAGCCGGAGCGTGGCGACGACGTCGCCGCCGGCTCGACGGCAGGACCCCGAGGCGATGGTGGCGGTGATCGACGTCCATCAACTGGTCGAGCTCACGCTCGGTCATGCGGGGTTTGGGACTCGCGAACCGTAGGTAACGCGAGTGATCGGAAAGTCGCCTGATCGCGGCCGCGAGCAATCGGCGATCGCACGGCTCGAGCCGGCGGACGTCGACGGCGCGGCCGTCGCGGAGCTTCAGTCGTTCGGCTGGCCTACGCGCACATCTGGTAACGGCCTTGAGCAGGCCCACGACCGCGCCGATCACCCAACAGCGGCCCCGTGAGCTCGAACCCTGCAAACGAATCGACGCGCTACCGGTGCTCGCGGGCGAAGCGGTTGTCAGGCCGTTCGCGGCAAATCTGACGCCCGAGGACTCGCACCGTCGGCACACACCCGGCAATTAGGGCGCCTCGGATGCGAACACGACCCTAGTTCGCTGACAGTTCTGGTTCGACGAAGCAGTTAGGAGCCGTTACGCAACCTAGAAGGAGCTCTCCGTGCATCGACTAGCACAACGACGGGTGACATATCTCTGGCTGACCATCGCGCTCGCGCTGATCGCTGGCCTCGCCATCACCCTCACCACATCACAATCGCAGGCGAAGACGCGAACGAGAACGGCCACGGCGGCAAGGCCCACTGTGGTCTTAGTCAACGGAGCGTGGGCGAACAATGCCGCCTGGAGCGGGGTGATCGAGCGCCTGCAGACCGAGGGATACACGGTCGACGCTCCGCCGAACCCGCTGCAGAGCCTGAAGGGCGACGCCGGCACGATCGCCGACTTGCTAAAGACGATCAAAGGCCCGATCGTCCTGGTAGGGCACTCGTACGGCGGCGCGGTGATCACGAACGCCGCGACGCGCAATCGCAATGTCAAGGCGCTGGTGTATGTCGATGCGTTCGCGCCGGCCAAGGGCGAGAGCGTGCTCGCGCTGGATTCGACCAAGCCCGGGTCGGCGTTGGGAGCGGGCCCGACGAAGGTCTTCAACTTCGTGCCGTTCCCGGGTGCCAAGAAGGGTGACGCCGAGCTCTACGTCAAGCCTGCGGTGTTCGAGCAGGCGTTTTCCAACGGGCTGCCGGCGAATGAGGGCGCTGTTCTCGCCGCCACCCAGTCGCCGGTGGTGTACAGCGCGGTCACGACCCCTTCTGGGACGCCCGCGTGGAAGACGATCCCGAGCTGGTACGTGCTGGGGACGATCGACAAGGCGATCCCGCCCGCCATTCAGCTGTTCATGGCTGAGCGGATTCACGCCCGCATCACCAGGGTCAGGGCGGGGCATCTCTCGATGGTGGCCGCTCCCGGCGTGGTGGCGAAGGTGATCACGGCCGCGGCGAAGGCAACGACCTAAGACCGGTGCGCGTCGGAGCGCGGTCTCGGAGCAACGAGCGCGCGCGCCGGGGCGCCCGCTGATGTCAGCGGAAATCGACCGTATTTCCGTCCCGTCCCAATCCGTGCGGCCTGTCTCCACACACCGGCGGACCAATGCAAACCGAAGTAAACGCCCCTAGAAAGGAGCACCTGATGTCAATGGATCAGAATGAGATGCATCCTCGGCCGAACATCGTTCTTGTTCACGGCGCGTGGGCGGACGGTTCCAGTTGGAGCTCGGTGATCGAGCGCTTGCAGGCCGACGGCTACCACGTCACGGCCCCCCAGTTTCCCCTCACGTCGCTGGCAGATGATGTCGCCAGACTTCGCCATGTGCTGGCCCTCCAGGACGGTCCAACTGTCATCGCCGGCCACTCCTACGGCGGCCAGGTCATGACCGCGCTCGGCGCCGACGCGCCAAACGTCGTCGGCCTGGTGTACATCGCGGCGTTCGGGATCGACGAAGGGGAATCGCTCGGGGGACTGCTATCGCAGGGACCTCCGACCCCGGCACTGGCCCACCAGTTCATCGACAACGAAGCCTTCGTCTGGCTGACCGAGGATGACTTCGTCAACCACTTCGCGGGTGACGTGGCCCCGGTCAAGGCAAAGGTGTTGTACGCCGTGCAGCAACCCCTGGCGGCGAGCGCCTTCGACGGCGTGATGACTGTCCCCGCGTGGAAGCTCCTGCCCTCGTGGTACCTCGTCTCGCAAGACGACGAGGCGCTCCCGCCTGACGTCCAGCGGATGTTCGCCAACCGCATGAATGCAACGACCATCGAAGTCCCCTCTGGCCACTTGGCGATGGTCTCCCACGCGACGGAGGTCGTGAAGCTCACTGAAACGGCAGCCGAAGCCGCACTCGCCGCCACGGCCTACCACTGAGCCAAGCGCCTACTTCCCGGCCGGCCTCGGCCTCCCAACCTGGCCGGCCGGGGGCCGCGCGCCCAGCCTCTCGCCGGTCGCTAGGCGTCGAGCGTCCATTTGGTGCCGTGGCTGCGCCCGCTTCGCAGCGCTCAGCGTGTCGCATGAGTGGCTCTTGCGAAAACGAGCCCAGGCCTCACGACCCCGTGGGCGGCCCCCTCGTTTCGCACTTCGCCGGCGTCGCGACCAACGTCGAACCGGGGGTGCCGATCACACAACCCCCGTTGTCGCGGCTACCCGACGGCCGGTTCCAGCTTCTGGCGAAGCGGCAGACGACCGTCGGGTCGGGTTCGACCATTGCGTTTGTATGATCGGCCCACCCCCGGTCTGACGTCGATCGCGACCGGCGGCTACGAGCCGCCCCCGAGAGCTCTCCTGCCGTCTGTGAGCAGGCGCTCGCCACGGCGAGATCACCGGACGCGTCGGAGGGTCGATGTCGGCTCGGACGGGCATCCCAGCCGGCGTGCTCGGCGACGCGTACCGCGTCCACCGACAGCGGCCTCGGCACGATCCGCCTGACCCTCGAATCGGTAGCCAGGTCTCCAAGGAGGACGCCAAGCGGCGGGTTCCCCGCGAGCTCGTCATCTCGCAGCGTCAACACGAGCGCCGACGGCGCCTCCTCCAGCCGCCGGGCGAGGATCCGCACCACGTCAAGCGTCGCCGGATCCGCCCAATGCGCGTCCTCGATCGCCGCGACCGCCGGCCCCCGCGAGGTGAGTGCCGCCAGCAAGGACCGCGCAAGCCCGCGGCGGTCCGCCGACTCAAGCTCCGGTCTGTCCCCGGCCCCAGCAGCCTCCGCAAGCTCGCGCACCGGCCCGAGCGGCTCGGGCACCGACACCGGCTCACACCGCCCAACAAAGACCGGGACGCTGACTGTCTCTCTCGCAGCACGCGCAGCAACGAGGTCTTCCCGATCCCCGCCTCGGCACGTACCAGAACCACCCCACCCGAGCCTCCGCGCGCTGCGTCTACCGCTGCGGCAAGAACCCCAACCTCCGCGTCACGCTCGAGCAACCGCTCCACACGCGCGATCGTAACCACGCGGAACGCGTCTGGCCTCGGTTCCGCGCGTCCGCCAAGGTCACGTCCCCACGAACCGACCGCGCCTCCTGCTGGAGCAATTCCGGCTGACCCACCTGGCATCGCGGATGGTTTCACGGGGGGCCAGCCGGTCAGACATCACCCGAATGGGGTGACCCGCACTCACGTCCGGGACAATACGCTTGCGGGCGCTCGCTACGAACAGGGCGAGGCGACCGGCGTGTTCGGGACAAGTGCGTGCGGACGTGGCGCAGCGCATTCGGCCCGCTGCGCTCTCGCCGCAGGCCCTGTGAGGATTGACAGGCAAACCATAGTTCCGGGGGAGCAGCCACGCGCGATCACCTGTCGCACGCGTGGATGTTGACCCGGACGGCGCAGATGGAGGGCACACATGACCGATATCGACCTCGACCAGCTCGGGCCGGTCGACTACCTGGTGGCCGGGTTTCCCCGCGACAAGTCGGACTTTTCCGGTGCGATGGCCAACGAGCTGAAGAAGCTTATGGACAGCGGCACGATACGAGTGCTCGATCTGGTGATCGTCACGAGGAGCGAAGACGGCACCGTGGAGGCAGCCGAGTTGCGCGACCACGATGAGAGCGAAGTCGGCGAGCTGCGCTCGCTCGAGACGGACCTCTCTCTTCTGCTGGCCGAGGAGGACATCGAGCGACTCGGCGCCGATTTGGACCCAGGGGGCGCGGCTGCGGTGCTCGTGTGGGAGAACACATGGGCCGGCCCGCTGGCATCTGCGATTCGCCATTCCGGCGGGGAACTGATCAGCACGGGGCGCATCCCGACCCAGGCTCTGATCGCCGCAGTCGAGGAGGACCGCGAGGCAGCCGAAGCAGGAGCATGACTGCGACGGTTCTGAGCACCATTGTGATCGTCCCGGCCTCGCCGCGGTCGAGGTCGCAACCGCTGTGTGGACCGTCGCGGTGACTGGCGTCATGACCGCCAGGACCGTCGCGAGGGCAGGCGTCCGTTCCGCCCTCGCGGCCGGGATTGGTCAGGCAGTTCGACGGCTCCCACGTGCCGGGACGGGCGGTGCTCCAGCCAGCCCCTCGTGCCGGCGGTGCCAACGGAATTCGTCTCGCAGCTGCCGGACGAGGTTCCCGCATCGGTGCAGTGCGCCGATGCGGCCATTTGCGTTTACCACGTCGGAAGATTGAGGATCTCCGGCGCGTGAGGACCAGTTGAGCCGCCGACGGTGCCCGGCGCTGACCTGTCACCGGAAACCCTCCTGCGGCTCGCGCTGGGCATCCGCACGCGCTTGGATGGCGTTGGCCACGTCCTCGTCGATGCGCCGGACGGCACGATCATCGACGCGGGTCCGAATGGGTTCCACACGCTGTCGATGTTCGCGCGGCCGCTAAGCCTGGGAGCGGCGATCGAACGGTTGCAGAACAACAGCGGCTCGACCGACTTCGTGCCCACGCTCAGCGTGATCAACATGCTGATCGAGGAGGGCGTGCTCGTGCCAGCGGACGCGGATCGCATGCCGACGAGGGGCTGGGCCGATCCCGTTGAACACGCGCGCATGCTTCACGATGACCGCCGAACGAATGACTACATCGCCGCTCTGCGCCGGGCGGTACAACCAGCGGACATCGTGCTCGACATCGGTACTGGCAGCGGCGTCCTCGCAATCGCCGCGGCCCGGGCGGGCGCGCGTCACGTGTACGCCGTCGAAGCCAGCGACATCGCCGACGTCGCCGAACGCGTGTTCGCCGCCAACGGCGTGCAGGACCGGGTGACCCTCATCCGCGGCTGGTCCAGAGACATCAAGCTGTCCGAGCCGGCGGACCTGCTCGTGGCGGAGGTCATCGGAAACGAACCGCTCGAGGAGGAGATCCTCGAGACGACGCTTGACGCCCGCCGCCGGCTGCTGAAACCGGGCGCGCGGCTGATTCCGCACACGCTCGAACTGGTAGTCCATCCAGTCCTTGTCCCGAATGCCGAAGCCAGGCAGCGCGCGATCGGCCGTCACGCCGTCGACCGGTGGCGGCAGCTCTACGGGATCGAGTTCCAGCCGCTGCTCGACGCCGCCTTCCCAGGTCCGGTGAACAACCCCACAGAAGCCGAGGTCCTCGCCGGCTGGCCACCCGCGGGTCCGCCGGTCACGCTCGCTACGGTCGCGCTCGAGCGCTATCAACGACCCTCCATCGACGCGGTCGCCGAACTCGTCGTCACCGGGCCGGTCAACGCCGTCGTCGTGACGTTCCGTGCCCACCTGCACGACAGCATCGTCCACACGCTCGATCCCTGGAGGTGGCCGTCGTCAAGCTGGGCGACGTCGGTGTGGGTGCTCCCTGACGTCGTCCGGGTCGGGCCGCGCGATACCTTGCGTGTGCGATACAGCCGCCGCGTACCGGGCCGAGCCGACGGACTGACGTGCGACGTCTCGCCCGTTTCGGGTGATGCTGTAGCCGTCCCTCAACGGCACAATATTCGTTCACGGTGCCGGTGAAGCCACCGGAGCCGTGAAGTCAGCACCATCCACGATCAGGAGGACGCAATGGGATTCGTACGTCGTCGGGCTCGCCGTCGGACCGCACTGGTGGTCGGAGGAGCGGCCTACGCAGCGGGCAGGCACCATAGCCGTCAGCAGGACCAGGACTACGAGGGCGGCGAGTCTGACCAGCCTTACGACGAGCCGCCACCTGCAGCGCCTGCGCCCGCTGAGCCGAGCGGAGCCATCGACTACGACGAGCTCAAGCAGCTTGGGGAGTTGCACGCAAACGGCACGTTGACCGACGAGGAGTTCGCGGCAGCCAAGGCCAAAATCCTCGGAACCTGACCGACGCGATCGCCGCGGTGCGATCGCGTGCGCCCGAGCCGACTGGCCGCTTGCCGGAGCTCGTCGTCGAGGACTCGCCGGCGGCGACCGATGTGGCGCTGCTGGAGGAGCACGTGGCGGCAGCTGCGATTGCCGCTGCCGGACTGGGTGAGGAGCAGGAGTTCGGGATCTTCGCCCGAGGCGAGGACGGTCGCGTCGTAGCCGGCATCTCCGCCATCGTCTGGGGTGGGTATTGCGAGCTGCAGGCGATGTGGGTCGAGGAGTCGCTGCGCAATCGTGGGCTCGCGCACGCGCTCGTCGCCGGAGCGGAGGCCGAGGCGCGCCGCAGGGGCTGCGCGCTCGTCGTATTCCACGCCTACGACCTACTCGCTCGCGGTCTCTACGAGCGGCTCGGATACGAGACGGTTGGGGTCATCGAGAACTGTCCCGCGGGAAGCGCCGCGCGGTGGTACCGCAAGGTCCTTTGAGCGCGGCGACCAATTCAGCGCCCGCCGGAGCGGGAGCGGTGCCCGGCCCGAGCGCCCCGCTAACGGCAGAGGATCGCCGAGCCGGCAAACGGGTCGATCCACTCGCTGTCGCGGTCGAGCCCGAGGTCGCACGCCGCCGACGGTGTGCCGCACAAGACGCCGGCGACGCTCGGCAGGCCGTCGACGACGCCCGTGTCGTCGTCGACCAACTCCCGCGGGATGGGATCGCGATTGTCTCGGGCTAGGAGCCCTCGGGTGCGCTCGTGTCCTCGAGCCCGGGCGGCGGGATCTTTCCTTCGTCGATTGCCCGCGAGAGCTCGGTCTTCTCCTTCAAGCGGCCTGGGGTGAGTACACCGGAGCCGGCGGCGTGGGAGATTGGATCGCCGCCGCGGCCTCGCAGGATGATCGCGCACCCGACCGCGATCGCCGCGCCGATCAGCGGCCCCGCGACGTACACCCAGTACGCCGTCCAGTCGCCGCTGACCAACGCCGGACCGAACGAGCGCGCGGGGTTCATCGAGGTGCCGCTGACGGGCGCGGACCACAGGCCCGCCAGGGCGATGTACCCCCCGACGCCGAGTGCGCCGATCGCGCCGACGTTTTGCGCAGCCGAGGCGGTCCCGAGGATCACACTGAGCAGGCCACCTGTCAGCGCGATTTCCATCAAGAACGCCTGCCAATCGTGGTACCCGGGTCCGGGGAGGGTTGCGCCGAGGTGCTCGACGTTGCCGAACACCGCCAGCAGGAACAGGCACGCCAGCGTCGCGCCGAGCAGCTGCATGATGATGTAACCCGGCACCCGCTTCCACGGGAAGTCACCGCGGACCGCGAACGCCAGCGACACCGCCGGATTCAGATGTGCGCCCGACACCGCGCCCATGAACAGGATGATCGCCAGCACCATCAGCCCGGGGGCGACGACCGCGGCCGCGAGGCTGATCTGCCCCTTACCGTGAAGGATCCCGCCGCCGGCAGCGACCAGCACGAGCATGAATGTCCCCAGCAGCTCCGAGAACAGCCTGCGGTACTCGAGCTTGGGATCATCGAAGTCCGTCCGCGACCCGAACTCGAGCATCAACAGATGCCCCGCCCGAGGAAGGTCTTGGCTGGAGAGATCTGGGTGGCCTTGAACCGGCATGACTTGTGAACTCGAGGTGAAGATGATCGCCGACCGCGAGCGGACAACCGTCACCCCAATCGGGTGATTGGAATCGAGACGCTGGTACCGGACTACAGCCCTGCGCTGCGCTTCGACGCGCCCGGTCTTGACAGCCGTGTCCAGCGCGGCGTAGTCGAGCTCGTTCCGGTCGGCGTAGAGCTCGGCGAAGTCGGCCACGCCTCGGTCGAGCGCGTCGCTTGAGCCGAGGTAGGCGGTGATCGCGACGGGATCGCCGGAGCGCGCGTGTGCGCGTGCGAGCGTGCGGCCGCAGATCTCGGCGTAGCTGGCGAGCTCGCGGGGTTTCATGCCCTCGATTATCACCGAGCCCTTCTCGTCCCAGAGCTGGCGAAAGTAGAAGTCGCGCTTGACGCCGTCGATCCCGGTCACGCGATCCCAGCCGAGCATGATGTCGCTGGCGGCCTGCATCAGCCGTTGACCCTCGACCACGCGCTGGCCGTGGTTGGCGTACTGGCTCTTGCCCAGAAAGGGCTCGAGCACCGACGGCTGGGCCTCCTTGAGCTGCAGGAACAACGGGTCGTCGTTGTCGCGGCCGAGCATCAGCATGATCCACGCGCGCGTGCCGACGCTGCCGACCCCGACCACCTTGCGCGCCGCGTGCGCGTAGCGAAAGTGCTCCAGGAGATGTTTGCGGTCGCCCTGCAGCGTGCGCCGGTAACTACGGTTGATGGCGCGAGCGGACTCCTCGATATCGCGGCCGCCGGCGAGGTCCTCGACCGGCACGATCAGCGGCGGGTCGCTGATGATCCGTGGCTCGCCATCGACAATCGTCGTCAGCTTGCTGAACGCTCGCAGGCTGTCCTTCGCTCGCGTCTTAGCGAGATTCTTCTCCATCAGCTTGCGGCGCTTGACGCTAGCGGCGCTTCGGAACTGCTTGATCAGCGTCTCGGCATCGACCCGCGAGTACCACAGATCGAGCGTCTTCATCGACGCGAGGCCGCGCATCGCCTCGCGATAAGAGCGCGTCACCGCCAGATTCACCCCGCGGCGCTGATCGGAGTCAAACTCCAGGTCGCGCCCGCCGACGGCGAAGCTCGTGACCAGGCGCTTGAGATCCCACTCAAACGGGCCCGGCAGCGTCTCGTCAAAATCGTTGACGTCGAACACCAACCGCCGATCCGGCGCGGCGAACCCGCCGAAGTTCGACAAGTGCGCATCACCGCACAACTGCACGCTCAAGCCGGTCCTCGGCGAGCGAGCGAGATCCGCCGCCATCAAGTACGCGGCACCGCGATAGAACGCAAACGGCGAAACCAACATCCGCCCGTACCGGATCGGCACCAACTCCCGCACCCGCGACGCGGCCTGTTCCTCCAACAGCTCCACCGGATCGCGACGAGCCGACGGCGCCACCCACTCGCCATGCACGTCGCGCGGCACCTGCGCGCGTGCCGCCTTCCCGCGCGCCACACGCTCCGCCAACGACAAATGCCGAACCTTGCCATTCCCCCCAGAGCCCGCCGTCTTCGTCGCCCCCGCAGATCTCTGCGAGTCGCCGGTACCGGACGAGCCCACATGCATACCGCTCATAACGTTCGCTCCCTCCTACTAAACACCCCGGGCGTCTATCCGGCGGGGAGCCGGGACGCCACGGCCGACTTGACGACCGCCGCATCCGTGCCCACCTGCGCCCTTACCCGGCAGCAAGCGCGTCGTCGCGGCAGCCGACATCACCGATCATGTACGTCGTGAGCTGACCGCGCATCACCCCAAGCGGATGACTGCGGTCATCAATGATCGATCTGGCGATCGGGATCGGGCCCCATCGGCACGACACTGAATTCGGCCCCGGTCCACCGGGCTGGTCAAGCACGACGAAGAGCCGTGAGTCGCGGATGACAGGAATGCCGTCGCCGGCGCGGCGCCTGAGTCGGGTGCGGACCGCATTCGGACTCGGAACGTTCAGGCTCGCAGGCTCCGCGCCCGCCGCAGTCGAGAGTCCGCGTGAAGACAAACGCCGTGCCGAAGAACCGCTTGAGCCGCCGCACCTCCTCGCCCCGCCAACGTCGTCGTCAGCGTCGGTCGACGTCGACCCCGGCGACTGGCCAGATCCCGCTTCAGGCTCGCTGGGCTTGTCTCACGAGACCGCCGGTACGGTGGTCGATGGTGCCTTGGGTTGGAATGGCCGCAGCTCGGCGTGGTCTGGACCGACGATGCCGTAGGTCGATTCGGGTACCTCGTTCCAGACGCCGGCGACGTCGCCGAGCGGTTCGGAGACGATCAGGCGTGCGTTGTCCGAGACGTCTTGGAACAGCTCCCGGCTCGGGATACAGCTTTCGTAGTGTGGGTACGTCGGTGGTGTAGAACAGGGAGCGCGAGTTATGTTCGCTGGAGTACCTGAACGCCCAGATGCTCTCGCCATTGGTGGTGGCGACGGTGCCTTGGAACGGATGGGGGATTTCGTGGCGGCCGGCGACCTCCTCGACGTACCCGATCGCTTGCGCGACGGCGGCCGGGGGATCGTCCTCGAGGCCGAAGGTCAGGGCGAGGAAGAACAGCACCTCGGTGTCGGCCTGACCGCGGATCTCCGGGTAGAGTGAGGGATCGACGGCGAGGATCAGGTCCCGTTTGATCGTCCCGAACTCGTTGATGTAGCCGTTGTGCATGAACAGCCAGTGTCCGTGGCGAAACGGGTGGCAGTTGGTCTGCTGCACGGCGCTGCCGATCGCCGCCCGGATGTGGGTGAAGAACAGCGGCGAGCTGATGTGGCCGGAGAGCTCCCGCAGGTTCTCGTCGTTCCACGCCGGCTCGGTGCTGCGGTAGACGCCGGGCGTGTCGGGCGCGCCGTACCACCCGACTCCGAACCCGTCGCCGTTCGTCGGCTCGGCCCCGAGCCGCGAGTGCAGGCTCTGGTTGACCAACGAGTTAGGCCCTTCGTAGAGCGCCTCCTTTATGAGGATGGGAGAACCGGAGTACGCGAGCCAGCGGCACATGGGCCGCTCCTTTCTGTCGTGCGGTCGCCGTTCATGCGTGTCGTCCTCGCGTGGCGCCGAGCCAGCCTGCCCGAGGAACGGTCCCCGGCACCCGCTCGGCCCCCGACGAGCACACGTCGGAAACGTGAACAGGCGACATCCCGGCTGACGACGCCATCGCCGTACTAGTGGTGGAAGCTCGTTGAGTTCTCGCTCGTATGGACGGCGGCCGACTGCTTATCGAGCAGCGCGAGTTCGCGCTTGATGTCGGAGATGAGAAGGTCGGCGAGGTCGTGGGTGACACCACGTCGGACAACGACTCGCAGCGCGGCGAGGTCGGTGCGGTTTTTCGGGAAGGTGTACGCGGGCAGCTGCCACCCGCGGGCGCGCATCGCGTTAGACAGGTCAAACACCGTGTAGTTCTCGATCTCGTCGACAAGCTTGAACGCGAACACCGGCAGCGCATCGCCCCGAGTGAGGAGCTCGAACTGATCGAGACGCTCGATCTCCCCGGCAAGTCTTGTCGCCACGTCTCGCGCGTACCCTTGCACCGCGGCGTAGCCGGCGAACCCGAGGCGTAGGAAGTTGTAGTACTGCGCGACGACCTGCGCGCCGGGCCGGGAGAAGTTCAGCGCGAACGTCGGCATGTTGTCGCCCAAGTAGTTGACCCAGAAGATCAATTCCTCCGGAAGCGCATCGGCGTCACGCCAGACGATCCAGCCGACCCCGGGGTATACGAGACCGTACTTGTGCCCGGAGGCGTTGATCGACGCCACCCGCGGCAGCTGAAAATCCCACTCCAAATCCGGGTCGACGAACGGCGCGACGAACGCGCCCGATGCCCGTCGACATGGACGGACACATCGATTCCCGTTTCTGTCTCGAATCGGTCGAGCGCGGCGCAGATCTCCTGCACCGGCTCGTAGGAGCCGTCAAAGGTCGATCCGAGGATCGCGACCACGCCGATCGTATTCTCATCGCAGCGGTTCACCGCCTCCTCCGCGGACAGGGTGAAGCGGTCCCCCTCCATCGGCACGAGACGCATCTCGACATCCCAGTAGTTAGCGAACTTCTCCCAGCACACCTGGACGTTGATGCCCATCACGAGGTTCGGCTTGTCCGCCGGCTTGTCCGCCGGCTTGCCCTGCGCCTCGCGCCGCTGCTGCCAACGGCGCTTGAGCGCCAAACCGCCCAGCATCGCGGCCTCGCTGGACCCCGTGGTCGAACAACCCGTCGCCTGCCCGACGTCAGGAGCGTGCCACAGGGTGCTAAGAATATTCACACAACGCGTCTCGATCTCCGCCGTCTGCGGATACTCGTCCTTGTCGATCATGTTCTTGTCCAGGCACTCGCCCATCAGCGACCGCGCCTGCGGCTCCATCCACGTGGTCACGAACGTGGCGAGGTTCAGACGCGCGTTGGCCGTCGATCATCAGCTCGTCATGAATGATCTGGTAAGCGACGTCAGGGGGAGCTCGCCCGCGGGAAGGGTGTGACGCGGAACGCGCTCGCCTTCGAGCATCGAGACGGGCGGCAGCGACAAATGGCTGTTAGTCGATCCGTTTGGGCTATGCGGGTGCTTGAGCGGCATCATCACGCTTTCGTCGAGAGACCGGGACATGGTCGCCGCGGTCGAGCCGTGGTAAATCACTCGAACTGGGTGATCACGCCTCCGGCGTCGGATTTAACGGACAGGACATCCAGTGGGCGCGTCCTTCCCGATCGAATCGTGTTAGAGCGGTCCTTGCTCTAACGACGAGACGGTGAGCTGTTCTCGATGCGATCACCTCAACGTAAATCGAGAGCACCCGGCGGCGGATTGGGGGCACCCCGACTGACGCGCTTTCGGACAAGCTCAATCAGATGACAGTTCGCTTAGACTCGATTCGGCTAGGGCTCGCGGATATCCGCGACCAGGATCGCGATGGCACGCGGTGACCTTCGCCGCGGCGCCTCGCGCGTCTCGTCCGCGACCGCATCTACGGCGACGTCGCCGGATACTTAGTCCTTTCGATCGTCGCATGGGCTCGGATGGTGACGGTTTGAGTGGCCACCTTCATCCGGTTGGGGTGATGGCGCCGTGACCACTGGCCGCTTTGATTGTCAGTCTAGGGTGCTACCGGCGCGTAGCACCTTGACCCAGCTGGTCCTCTCATGCGATGAGCAACGATCTCCTCGACATCTTCTTGTTATCGCTGCTCGCGATGTTCAACCCGTCGCTGCTTGCTGCGGTGACGGTGATGCTGCTCCTCCCGAACCCCAAGCGGCTGATGGTGGGTTACCTACTCGGCGCCTACATGACCAGCATCACGCTCGGCCTGGTGATCGTGTTCTCCCTACAGGGCTCCAGCACAGAGAGCACCTCCAAGCACACCATTGGCCCTGTTGAGGACATCGTCGTCGGGCTCCTAGCGCTCGTCATCGCGTTCGTACTCCGAACTGGGCGCGACCAGCCGTTTCAGGAACGCCGGCGGGCGAAGAAGGATGCCAAGCTGAAAGCCCGGGAGGAGGCCGGGAAGCCGACTGAGTCCCTGCCGCTCCGACTGCTGGGCAAAGGCGACCCCAAGGTGACGTTCGTGGTTGGCGCGGTGCTCAGCTTTCCCGGCGTCTCTTACCTGGACGCGCTGGATCACATGCACAAGCTCAATCCCGGCACCGTCGCGACGGTGCTTCTGGTCGTCGGTTTCTGCCTGATGCAGCAGATCCTGCTCGAGGTGCCCCTGCTCGGCTACGTCTTCGCCCCGGACCGCACGCAGCACGCGATCAACAGCTTCAGGGCCTGGATGGGCCGCAAAGGTCGCCCCGCGGCGGTCATCGGCGCTGCCGCAATCGGCGTGGTTCTTGTGGCCAGAGGCGTGATCACGTTGCTGTGATCTACGGGTGAATCGCTGTCGGTTGAGTCGTCGCGGACTCTCCGCGTCTACGCTGGCGAGTGTGCTCGAACGTAGGTCGATGCAGACGCCTACCGGCTCGTCGCTGTGCGTCTGGTCGCCTTCGGCGTTTGCGTCTGAGTCGTCAGCAGCAGCAACCTCACTTTTCAACTTTGACGGCCTTCAGGTCTCCCTGACTAGACGAACCAGTCCGGCGGGTCTGAGGGTCTCGATTTTGACGCGGGTCCTATTGGGCGTAGCTGCTGATGTCTTGGTCGAGTGTCCCTTGGGCGTCGTATTGCCCGGTGTGCACGTACACGACCTTGCCGGCGGGGCTGATGAATATAGTCGTCGGGAGGCCTTGGATCGCGGCCAGCCACGAGAGGTCGCTGGTGGTCGTCTGGTAGCTCGGGTAGGTGACGTGGTGCTGGGAGAGGAACGTGCGTGCGTCGCCGGCGGCATCGTCGGTGTCGGCCCCGAGGAACGCCACCTGGCGCCCGTACCGGGCAGAGGCCGAGGCGAACAGACCGAACTCCGAACGGCACGGCCCGCACCACGATGCCCACGCGTTGATAACGATCGCGTAGCCCCGCAGCGCGCGGATACGGGCGGCGAGCGCGGACTCGCCTCCCAGCAGTTGATCTGCCTGCTGATGCACCGCGGCCAGCGGTGGCGGAGAGCCGGCGAGGCCCTGGTTCACCGCAGCCGCGCTCGCGGGCTTCGGGGCGCGGGCGAGCGCTGCTTTGACGTAGCGAATCAGAACGCTCGTGCTCGGCCAGCCGGCGGTCGAGGCTTCCCGGTAGTACAGCAACTGACCGGTTCGTGACGCAAGGACGAACCATGGAAGGCCGAGCACCTCGTATCCGTCGGCGATCTTGCCGCTGCGATCGAGCGCGACCGGATACGAGAGCGGCTTTGGGAGACGGTGAAGGAAGCTGGTCAGCGTCCTCGAGGACGGCTCGACGCTGGCCTCATCCACGGCCGTGAGCTTCGGCAGGCCCGTTCGGCGCGCGATTGCCTGATAGCGGTTGAGCGCGTCAAGCTCGCCGGCGAGGCCACTGGTCTCCTGATCCCACGTAGCGAAGAACAGGAACAGCGTCGCGGAATTGCCGGGACCGGCGTCGACCGTTCCGCCTCCCACACGGGGCAGTGTCGCGTGCTCAGTGGGCGCAGTTGGCTGAATACGCGCATATGACAGATCCGCGTGGACGGAAGGCTGGCCGGGCAACAACGCCGCGGCACTCTCGGCGAGCAGTTGACCCAGCTGTGGCACCGCGGTGTAGGACATCTGGGTCACGTACAACCGCGACAGCCTGCCCGTCGGGTCGATCACGAACAGAGCCGGGGTATGGGTGATCTCGCCGGCCTCGATCGCCGCCTCGATTCCGTAGCGCTTCCAGACTTGCTTGAGCTCCGGCAGCGACCCCGTGAGGAACCGCCACGCGTGAAGCATCCCGTGCGACTCCGAATAGGACCACACGTCCTCGAGCGAGATCGCCGCGGGATTGGCGTCAACCCCCAGCAACTCGACCTGAGCGCCCGCCTTGCCCAGCATCGCCTTCGCGTCCAGCATCGCGGTCGTGGTCAACGGGCACACCGTTGTGCACTCAGAGTCGTTGAACGCCAGGATCACGACCTTGCCGCGGAACGAGCGCAACGACACCGGATTGCCCGAACTGGTCTGAAAGCGTGAACTCGGGAGCGGAGCCCGAGACCGGCGTGCCCGGATCCAAATCGGGATTCGTGGCCAGCGCGTCCGCCTGCGACGTAGCCGAGGTATTCGACCGCACGAGGGCGACCAAGGTCGCGGCCCCCACGACGAGCAGCAGCGCTCCACCCGCAATCGCCAACCGCCGACTCCTCGCGGACAGTCGCAACCGCCATCGCCACGAGAGCCGCGGCCGATGCCAGTCCCGGCGCCGGACGAACCTGTATACGGCGAAAGCGATTCCGGCGATCGCCACCAACACCAGCGCGACGATCCCCAGTACCTCGTCGATCCGATTCCCCTGCCTTGGACGCTCGGTGGCGCTCGGGCCCGGCCCAGCCGGTGCGGTCGACGCCCCGGCCGAGCCTGCAACGGACGGCAGCTTCACGCCGCCGGCCAGCGCCAGCTTGCCCACTGCCGCCTCGGTCGCGTTGAACAGCCCTACCGCGCCCGGTCCGATCGGGATACCGGCCAGCACCCGGTACCCCGCATCTGCCGAGTGGCCGGCCCAATTGAACCCGACCCCGTTCGGCATGACCACCAGCAGCCGCTGCTTGTAGGCCAGCGAGAGCTCGAGCCCCAGGAATCGGGCGTACTCGCGCGGGTGGTGCCACAACCCGGTCACCGCTCCAAGATCGAACGGGCTGGCGACGATCGCGACCCGGACAGGAAAACCCGCCCGCGCGGCCGCCTTCAACAACCCACCCAGCTGGACTTGCTGCTGGACCGACAGACCAGCGTCCGACCCGGCGAACAGATCCTGGTAGACCAGCACATCGCTGCCCGGATCACCGTCCGCGCGCGCAGCCGGTGTCACCCCAGCCGCGATCGACGCAACCACGACGAGCACCGGGACCGCGGCCCGCAGTCGGGCACGCATCCACACGATCGCTCCACTCACGGTCATCACGGCGGCTGCCGCCGCGAGTTCGAACCCGGTGCCGACGCCGGCAGACGGAACTGGCAGCGCGCATCTGGCGAGCACGAGCATGCGGTCCCCGTGGTGGAGTCGCGGATCACCGCGTCACCCAGCCTCTCGTTGCCGGTGGCGGTACGCGAGCAGCGCTGCGCTGGCGAGCACGGCCACGAACACGAGCGCGCCGACGCCGAACTCAGTCGCGCCGTGGCTCGCGCTCGTGCCCGGTACCCCGGACACGCCGCCGATCGGATGGCCGGCGGCCGCGGCGAGCTTGGGCACCGCGGCGATGGCCGCCCGGGCGAGGTCGTTGCTCGCTGAGCCCGTCGGTCGCTTCAGCGTCGCGGCGACGTCGACCGCGGAACGGGTCAGCCCGTGGACGCCGTATCCGTCGGGCATCACGACCAGCAGGAGTTGCTTGGTCGCTGCCGAAGCTGATCTCCTGGTCCAGGAAGCCGGCGTACTGCTGCGGTTTGCCGAACAGGGTCGGGATCGCTCCGAGATCGACCGGCGTGTCGATCAGCGCCACCTTGATCGGGAAGTGGGCCCGGCTCGCAGCTGCGGTCTCGGCGTTCAGAGTCCTCTGTAGGCCGACGGCGACCGGCGGGCTATAGGGGTAGAAGACGCTCTCGACGAGCAGCACGTCGCTGGCGGGATCACCGTCGGCGAGCGCCGCCGCGGGCACCATCATCGTCGCGACGACCGCGAGCGCAAGGATCCTCGCGAGCGCTGACCTCATCGCGACATCGATCTAGCCAAGCGCGCTCTGGACGAGCACGATTGCGACGATCACCGCGGCGACGCCGGCGCCGAGCGCCACGACCGCGGCGAACAGGCGGAGGCGAATTCCCGCGGGTCTCATGACGCGACCTGCAGCGTGTATGGCGCGGTCACGATCCGGCCGCCGAGCTTCATCTGCAGGAACAGCCGCCACGTGCCCGGCTCGGGCAGCAGCACGCCGATCGTGAGCTTGCCGGGCGCGGTCGAGCTGCCGGAGATCCGCGATGACGCGACGCCCGGCAGCGCGCCGCAGTTCGGTGCGTTCGGCGCGCAGATGTGGGTGTGGAAGTAATCGAGCGTCCCCCGACGGAAGAAGATCGCGTGCGCGAGCGCGCCGAACCATGGAACGAACGTCGGCTTGTGCCCATGCGCGTCGGTCACCTCGACGTTGACGAACTGCGCCTGGATCGCGTGGATCTGAGGAGTGCGGCTTCATGTCGAAGTGGTAGCCGTCGACGACCAGGTCGGATTTGAACGGCGGCAGCGGCAGCGGACGGTAGGTACCGGTGACGTCGACGGTGCGGAACAGCTGGAAGTTGGGCTGGCCGCCGGGAATGTCCGGGTACACGTCGACGAGCACCTTGTACGGGCCTGGGCGCCGGGAACGTGACCGTCTGCCGCAGCAGTCCATTCGGGCCCGATCGGCGGGTGCTGGTGGATGATGTAGGCGAGGTCGTCGCGGACGATGATCAGGTGAACGCCGGTGTGCGGTCCCGGACCGGTCTTGTATCGCGTCAGCGGCTTGCCGCTCGGTAGCGCCACGGTGAAGCGTGACCGTGACCGGGCTGGCCCGGGCGGATCGGCCCGCTCGGTTGAAAGCCGCCAGTGAGAAGACCTTGGCGGGAGCGACCTGCGGGACCGTCAGTCCGCTGCCGGCGCCGCCACACCCGGCCAGCAGCAGCGCTGGCGAGCAGCGCGCCGAAGGCTCTGCGCGGCGCGGCGTCAGGTAGCGGGTGGCTCGGTCGATCACGGCCTGCTCCGTTTCTGGTCGGTGAGCGTCAGCGGTTTCATCCGTTGGCCTGGTCGACGATCAGCGCGGTGAAGGGCAGGCCATGCTTCGGCGTGACCTGGAACGTCAGTCCCCAGCGGCCGACCATCACCAAGGCCGGAGCGGCGCGGGAGTAGACCCCGGGCTGCGTTTCGGTCAGCTGGTACTCCTGCGGTGGCATCTCCATCTCGAGGTGGTTGAACAAGAGCGTCACGTTGGCGCCGCGCACCGGCTGCCCGCCCTTGGTGATCCGCAGCGCGAACGAGTCGGGCGCGGCTGCCTTGTTCGGCGAGACGAGCACCTGCAGGACGTAGCCGGCGTGGCTGACGGTCTCGGCGACGCGACCCGGGCCGACCTTCGCGATCGCCGAGTTCTCGAGCGCGAACGCGGGCGGCGGCGGAGGGAGGCTCGAGAGCACGGCCGCCGCGAACACCACGCCGACCACGACCACCAGCTCGCCGCTGACGCAGCCCGCGGAGCAGCCGCGCGGCCGGCTCGCCGACCTCCGGGTCGCCGGCGCGCGGCGATCAGCCGCGGGCGGGAGCGGAGCAGGTTCCCCGACGCGATCAGCAGCGCGCCGCCGAGCAGGCCCGTCTTGACCAGGATCGCCTGGCCGTAGCCGTCTCCCACAGCGCGTTGACCGCCGGCATGTGGTCGATCGCCTCGCCGACGCCGGTGGCGCCGAGCACGAGACCGAGCCGACCGCGACGTTCGAGAAACGGGGCACGCAGACCGACAGCGCGGCCACGCGCTCGCGCGCGGACACGCTGAACCACAGCACCAGCAGGCCGACGAGGCCGCCGAGCCACACCGATCCGGCGGCCAGGTGCAGCCAGTCGAACAGCAGCGTGAGCCCGCGCGGCGAGGTCTGCGCGGCGTGGCCGGCGGCGCCCGGCACCACCAGCGACGGCGCGCCGCCGCGAGCAGCGCGCCGCAACGAGGCGATCAGCTCGGCGATCGACCGCCGCGTCCGCTCCGGGCGATCCACCCACAGCGCGACCCCGGCGGCCACGCAGAACAGCGCGAAGCACACCTCCAGGTCGACGATCGCCCGCCCGAACGCGGTCACTCGAAACAGCGGCACGAGCGCGGCGAGATCGAACACCGACCGCAGCGAATCGTTGGCCGTCGAGAAGTCGAGGTAGACCGGAATCGCGATCAGCGCCGAGCGACCGCGGCGACCGTGAACGCAACCGACAGCGCGCGCAGCGTCGCACCCTCCACGTCGCCGGACGAGCGGTCGCGCGGTCAGCAGCCGCATCACGAACAGCCCGATCGCGGCCATCACCGCCACGAACATCACCCACCGGGCGATCAGCAACTGTGGCGTGACCGCGGTGGCCGAGATGTTCGGAACCCGGAACTGCGGCGCCGGTCCCGGGACTCGGTCCGACCGCGTACGTGAACGCTCCCTCGCACGGGGTGGCCGTCCACCGAGATCGCTCGCCAGAAGATCAGGTACCACCCCTCGGGCAGATGCGCGCGCAGCGGAACCACCAGCGTGTCCGGGTTGGCCGGCGAGCGGTGCACCGGCCCCGTCGTCTCCTGGTGCCCGTCGGCGTCGGTCACCGAGATGATCGCCAACCGCGGCTCGACCGCCTCGTCGTAGGTCAGCTGGATGTTCGGCGGCGGAGCGTCCAGCACGACGCTCGCCGCCGGAACCGTCTTGACCAGGTACGCGTGCGCGGACGCGCCGCTCGGCAAGCGCGAGCCACACCGCGAGCGCGGCGACCGCGACGCGCCAGCGGGCTCCGGACGCGACGGCTCACGCCAGGTCCCGCTCCCTCGAGCCGCCGATCAACGCGAACCCGCCGGCGAGCAGACCCAGCACGCCGACGATCAGCGCGACGATCGTCAGCAGCGACACGCCGCCGCCGCCGAGCGAGTCCGCGACCTCGATCGTCGGAGCCGGGGCGGCCGAGGACTCGGACCCGGCCCAGTTCACGATCGATCCGTCCGAGTAGGTCTGCTCGACCTGGAACGTGTACGTCTTGGCCGAAGCCGGCTGCGCCAGGAACTGAAACAGCGAGTCCTCACCGGTTGGCGTGCTGCCACCGGTCCAGGTCACCTTGGTGACCACGGCGCTGTCGCCCGAACCCGGTCTGCTGCAGCTGCATGTGCCACCCGGTCGGCGGCGGCACGAACGAGTCGATCCCGAACCCGGCCGGGACCGTCATCACGATCGTGCGTCGTCGTCAGCCCGCTCTTCTCCGTCGGCACCGCCAGGCTGTACAGCTGGAGCTTGCCCGCCACCGACACCGCCGGGCTGATCCGGGCGTGCGCCGACGCGATCGCCGGCAACAGCAACCCGACGCCACCGGCGACGAGCGCGCGCAACCGCGACTCGCCCCAGCGGGGATTTGAAGCTCAAGGTTGTCCTCCTTACTTGGTGATCAGAGCTGCCCGGACCTCGAGCGCCACGTGGCCACCCGCGGCTGCGGGCGCTCAGAGCGATCGGTGCTCAGCTATCCGGGAGCGCGCTCACCGAGCCGTCGGCCCGGCGCGCGAGATCACACGGGAGGACCGCGGCCCGACCACCCGTCCGCGAGCGGTGCGAGCGCGGGCAACAGCGCATCACGTCGGGGCCGCGCGACGGCCGGCGGGCGGCCGGCGATCGCCACTTGCTGCGCACGATGTTCGGCGACCGCGCGGAGCACCCGGCGGGCGCCGTGGAACGCAGCCGCGAGCACAAGGCCGACCGCCAGCGCTGCCGGGATCGACCACCAGCCGCCGTAACCGAAGATGCCGGCCAGGCCGCCTGGATGCCCGGTCGCGAACAGCCCCTCGAGGAACTCCTGGGTCGTGTAGACCGCCACCAGACACGCCGCGCACAGCAACCACAGCGCGGCGAACGACAGCGTGTAGCGCGGCACCGAGCACCGTCCCCCGAGTGCGCGGCCGAGCGCCAGCAGGAACGCCCCGACGCTCAGCGCGATCAGCAGCACGATCCAGGGCACCACCGAGTGCAGGTACGAATGACCCTGCGTCGGCCAACTCGACCCCGGCGCGGCTGCCGAACGCGAGCCAGTAGCGCAGCTGGTGGACCGCGAACGCGCCGGCGGGCATCAACGCCGCTGGCGCGAGGCGCCTGATCACAACGCCGCGCTGGAGACGCGCCGGCATCCTGCCTGGAAGATACCGCCCGATCACGTTCCCGGCGGAAACGTGTAGGCGTGATGCGGCGGAACGTACGGCCCGACCTCGAGCACGATCTCCGAATGCGGCCGGAGCGGCACCTCGCCCGGCGGACCGGCCCACCGCCGCCCGTCGACGAACACCGACACCGAGCCGCCGGCGGAGGCCGAGAACGAGGCAAGCCGCCGGGACGACAACGGCTGACCCCACGCGCGGAACAGGTCGGCCAGCACCGGGCGCGATCCCGCGCGCACCAGCACGAGCCCGGTCGGGTCGAGCGTGACCAGCTCGCCGTAGCAAGCGGCGCTCGATATCCGGCCTTCCGAGAGCCGTCGTGGTGGCCGGGTGCCGATCCCTGCGGCGACGAGCACCACGCGGTCGGCGGCGAACAGCTCCACGTGTACGCCTTGCGCGGCGACCCAGGCGCGTGGCGGCACGGACCGACAACCGGCCCGACGGCCGGAGGCTGAAAGCGCACGCCCCCGCCCGATCGGTCGAGCCTCCGCCAGGAGCGCCGGCGGAGGAGCCGGCGCCTGCGGACCGGTGCTCGGTCGATCCGCAGGCGGCCGGGAGAATCAGCGCCGCCGTCGCGGCGGGACCGGCCCAGCCGAGCCGGACCGCGGCGCGCGCCACCGACCGGGCTCCGCAGCCGGCGCTTACGCCAGGCTCTCGGAGACGCCGCCATGTTCAGCGCCACGGGCGTCTGCGGGCCGCTTGCGGCTCCGATCAAAGTCGTGGTCGGCCAAGCGAAACACGAGCGGGAGCAACGCCGCACCGGTGCCGAGACAGAGCACCGTCACCATCGCGCGCGAGAACGCGGGCAGCGGGAGCAGCACGAAGCCGTACAACAGCGTCGTCACCATCTCCCCTCCGGCCCACAGGGCGGCGATCCCGATCAAGAAGCACGTGAAGTATCCGGGAGCACGGAACAGCACCTGGGACAACCCCCAGCCGACGAACGCGAGGATCGCGGCGAGCTCGACGAGCTGGAACGGAGTCACCGTCGGTCGCCCGTGAAGCTGCAGGCCGAGACCGGCGATCGCGACCACGATCAGCGCCGTGATCGCCAGCACCCGGGCGACCAGCCGATCGAGCTCCGGACGGCGCACACGCCAGGCCGCCAGGGCACACACGAACAGCACGACGATCGGCCAGAACCACACGATCGACGGATTGTCGGCATGCCACAGACCGCCGGAGATCGACGCTCAGACGGCCGTCGATCCGCAACGGGATGGTCCAGCGGCCGACGAACGAGACGCCCGGCGACAGCGCGACCGTCGCCAGCGCGTGCAGCCTGCCGTCGTGCCACTCGTACGCATGCCCGCCGGTCACCCGATGCCAGTTCGGCGGCGTGCTCGCGGTGAGGTACGACGGAGGCGTCTGGGCGAACGGCGTCTGGTTCAGGTAGTACATCGACGAGTTCCGATTCACCTCCACGCCCGCGTGCGAGAACCGCAGGTACGGAGCCCCGCGGTAATCCACGACGACCAGAGTCTCGCCCGCAGGGACGCTCAACCACATGCGCAGATCACCGTCGACAACCTTCGCCTGCAGTCCGGCAGGGAGCCCGAGCACCTTCGCGAAATAGCTCGAGGCCGCCGGCGCGATCGGACCGTGGGCCGTCGCCACGCCCGGAAATGCAGCGAGCGCGACCACCGCGCAAGTCGCCGCCAGGGCGCACGAGCCGCGGAGGCCGACCGCGATTCTCGGCCGTGCCCGTACGCCTCAGCACTTGGCCTCATCGACCCGATTCATCGCTCGCGTGGCCGTCCGTTGGTCGCAGTCATCGCGTCGACCGCCATCTTGGCACTTGCCGGCGGCTCGTTCGCCACCGCGGCGCGCGCCGACGGCGACCCGGCGAGCGATGTCCTCGCGACTCAGTCCCTGTTCCTGCCGCAGGACGCCGGGATTCGTCTCGCGCAGCAGAGTCAGCTCACCGGGCTGCTCCAAGCCGCCGCGCAGAGCGGCTACCCGATCCGCGTCGCGATCATCGCCTCCAAGGCGGACCTCGGTTCGGTCACCGAGCTATGGCGCCAGCCACAGACATACGCCCGGTTCCTCGGACAGGAGCTCTCGCTCGTCTACCGCGGCCCGTTGCTTGTCGTGATGCCGGGCGGCTACGGCTTCTACAGGCAGGCCGGCCCAGTTCCCGACAGCGAGTCCACGGTTGCGGGGTTGCGGAAACCGGCCGGCGGCACCGAACTCGGGACCGCCGCGCTCACCGCAGTCGAGCGCCTCGCCGCGGCATCCGGCTACTCGATCCCGATCCCGCCGGCCACCGCGACCCCATCGGCGGGTGGCGGGGTGGGCACCGTCCCGGTGATCGCTCTCGTCATCGGGGCCGCACTGATTGGGCTCGCATGGATCGCCAGCCTCCGCTCCCGCCCACCCCGCCTACGTCGAAGGAAGAGTCACTCGATCTCACCATAGGCTCGATCAGGAATACGTGGCGGTCCGGAGCGACGACGGCGCGATCTATACGAGTCGCTGAGCGGCGATCGGCTGCCCGTCGACGCCGCGGAGGTCGTTCTCACGACGGCGATGGGCGGCGGGTGAGGCGATCCGGGCGCCGGCTACCGGATCCGGCGGCCCATCTCGGCGGTGTCGTAGCCGCCGAGCTCCTCGACGGCTGACCTGAACGCCGGCGATTCGAGGAGCTCCCAGAACGGAGCGAGTACCGGGTGGTCGAGCGAGGCGCGCTCGAGCACCAAATCGTAGGGCTCGCTCGTGACCGGCACGAAGTCGAGGTCGAACGCGCGTGCGGTGGCCAGCACGCCCATCCCGCAGTCGGCGCGGTCGGGAGCGATCGCGGCTGCCACCGCCAGGTGGGTCAGCTACTCGCGCCCGTGACCGACGATCTCGTCCGGGTCTATCCCTGCCCGGCGAGCTCGTAGTCGAGCAGCACACGAGTCCCTGCACCCCGCTGGCGGTTGACGTAGCGAAGACCGGCGCGCGCCAGGTCCGCGACGCCGCCCAGACCGAGCGGGTTGCCGGGTGCGACCAGCAGCCCCTGCTGGCGCTGGACGAGGGCCGCCCATTGATCCGACATTCTCCGGCCGACGCCTCCGATATACGAGCGCAGCACCGGTCCTCGATCGGCGCCGCCTCGCCCGACCCCGTGGTCAAGTCGACGATCAGCGCCCTCCCGAAATAGCCGCCGGGTGGCATGCCCACGATGCTAGCTGCCTAGCCGCCCGCGTCCGCGACCATGAACGCGAGCGCGTCGCCCGCGACGAGCGGCAACTCCGGGTCGCGCGTGATCTTGTCGCCGTTGAGCGCCGCCACGATGTGCTCGTCGAGCGCCAGGTCGACGGCCGCCGCCGCCGCGCCCAGCGACCACGCGCTCACCACCTGCCGGCGCGGGCCCGACCTAGCTCGCCAGCGGCCCGAACTTCTCGACCTGAATCTCCGGCGCCGGCAGGGCAAGCGCCCGCTCGTAATCGGCCGGCTCGTTGAGGTTGCTGACCGACGCGAGCGACGGGTCGAACCGGGCGAGCGCGCCGTTTCGAAGCAGGTCGGCCTCGCCCATGTGCAGCACCCGGGACCGTTCGAACAGGAACGCCGGGCGCATCCGGTCGGCCGCGATCAGCTCCTCGACCGTCGACAGCAGGCCGGTCCGGCGAACGCGCCGAGGTCGCGTACGTGTCCTCGACCGACGTGCCGCTGTTGCACCCCGCCTGTCCGAGCGCTGACACCACCACCACCGGGCCGTCGACCGACCGCGCGACGATCCCGGTCACCCTGCGCAGCAACGTCGAGCCGTGCCAGCCGAGCGCTCGCCTTCGGCGACCCCATCCGAGAGGATTTGCCGCCCGCCAGGATGATCGCGCCGGCCTCGAACACACCGATGATGCTAAATCCCCCGAGCGCGAAAACACCCGGCCGAGCCAGCGCGAAGGCTGGGGTGGGGGAGGTGCGGCGCGCCTTTGAGCAGAAAGGCCAGCGCATCGTGCGCTCGTCGACGACCAGAGGTTCCCTGGCGCCATCGATCGAGCGGCTCTCGATCGGCAAGCGCCCGACTCCGCCCCGGCGGCCACGTTCGCCAGCCGCGATGTCTCGTCACGGTGACGCCGCCGGTGCGTCGACCGCCAACTCGCAGAAGTTCTCACGCAGGCGTCAGGCCTATGACGTCGTGGCGGGTTGTGTCCCGGCAGCGCTCGCGCGTAGCAGTAGCCAGAGCCGCTCGACGTGGTGGCTTGTTTGCGGTGCGGGCGGTGACGCTGCCCGTGGCGGGCCGCAGACTTCGGGTCGTCGGGCTCGGGCGGGGATCCGTTGACAGCGGCGAGATTGCTGGTCGTCGTCGCGCGCGGGCGTGAGACTGCCCGGTCGCGGGACGCTCGGATTTCGAGCCGTGGGGGAGCGTCCGCCCGTGAGCCCGAGGTTGTTTCGCGTTCTATGTGGGAGGGGCCAGGCGCGGGAAGACCTGCAGCGCGATGTTTCGCAAGGCCGCGACGATCTGCTCGGGCGACGAGTTGGGGTCGGTCAGCTCGGTGGGGATCACGAGCCCGGACTGCTGTGCGTGCTCCAGCATCCCGCTGCCTGCGGTCTTGCCGAGGACGCTGAGCGCCTTTCCCATCTGCACCATGTCCATGTGGAACTGAGGGACCGGCATCGCCTTGACGTCCGGCCAGCTGTCGGGGTCGCGCGGGGTTTCGCGGGAGAGCAGGTGGTCGAACGGGTCGGCGGCGGCGTCGCGGCCGGTGAACGGCTCGCCGAGGCCCCATACCCTGCGGAGCGTGGCGATCATCGATGTGTGCCGGTGCTCGTCGTTGATCACGATCCCCTCATCCACCCATGGGGAGACGATGATGGCCGGCACCCGGTAGCCGGAGCGGTCGAATTTGAAGTCGAGTTGTCCGGCTGGTGCGGTCGGGTCCGGTGGGGGTACGGGGCCGGGGGGGACGTGGTCATACGTTCCGCCGGGCTCGTCCCAGCCGATGAAGAACAGGGTGTTGTAAACATTCGACCCCTCCGCGGAGGCGGCCGATCTGATTGTGTTGTAGATGCGGGCCAGGAACGCCTCGCCGCCCCCGATCGATGACGGGGGGTCCATCGGGATGTTCATATCGCCGGGGATCAGAGAGCGGCCAAACGCGGGGTGGTAGTCGCTGTGCCCGGAGAGCATGTTCGGCTCGATCAGGCTGAAGTCCGGGAGCGTGCCGTCTGCCGCGTCCCGCTCAAACTCCGAGAAGGGCACGAAGTTCGTCGCCAGGCGATTTTTCACGCGAGGCATGTGGATCAGGCCGGTGAACGAAAGCGGCATCGGCGCATCCACGTAGACCTTCCATGTGCGGCCGTGCGCTTCGAGGCGATCGAACAGCGTCTCGGCGGTGTTGTGCTGGATCCAGTTCGACACCGGGCTGTTGACCACGAACCCCGACGACGTCGCAGCGGTCCAGAACGACCGGTTCATGAAAGTTTGCGAGGGCACCTCGCAGAACCAGTGGTCGAACACCCCGAACCCCTTCGCGATCGCGCTCAGCACCGGCACCTGCTCGGGCGTGTACCCGGTCATGATCTGCGCGTACTCCTCATAGGTCGGCTGGCGCCCTACCTCCGCGGTGAAGGTGCTGATGTAGTCGGTCACGAACCCGTCCATCGTCGGCACTGCGCCGGGCCCCGGCGCATTCCACGGTGGGCTGACCGCCTCGCCGATCTTGAACCGGTTCTGCTCGTCGAGCCTGCCGAAAAGCTGGGTGTTCGTGTGGTAGTACTCCTCGCCCGAATCCGGGTTCGGTGCGTCCATGTCGGTCGCGACCGAGTACGGAACGACCTTGCGCTCGGCGCCGTGCTGCGCCCACTCCGGGATGGGGTTGCTCAGGTTCTTGCCGATGACCCCGTCGAAGTTCTTAACGTCCTCTGGGTCGTAGAGGTGCCCGAGCACGTTGTCGAACGAACGGTTCTCGAACAGCACGAGCACGATGTGCTCGAGCGCGTGGGACCTGTCGGGTGCGGGCATCAGCCACGTCCTTTCAGTGATGGATCGTTCGACGGCGGCTCGGTCGTTCAGTCGTGTTCCTGTCCGCTGGCCTCGGTGTAGAGGGCGCCCTGGGCCGCGGCCGAGCCGGACATGCCACCGCCGGGACCACGGAGCACAAACGCAACGGCAACCGCAACGGCAGCACCCGCGATCGGCCCGGCGATGTAGACCCAGTAGTCGGTGAACTTCCCCCCGATCAGATCCGGGCCGAACGTGCGTGCCGGGTTCATCGACGCCCCCGAAATCGGGCTGCCCCACAACCCAGCCAAAGCGATATAAGCACCCACCCCCAGCGCGGCGATGATCCCGATGTTCTGCGCGCCCGAAGCCGTCCCCAGGATCACGCTCACCAGCCCGAACGTCAAAAGCAGCTCCATCCAGAACCCCGCACCGGCGCTGTACCCCGACGCGACGTAGTTCGAACCGTGCACGGCCGACACGTCGATCACCGCGTGCAGCACCAGCGCAGCCAGACTCGCGCCGATCAGCTGGACGATGACGTACGCGGGCACCCGCCGCCACGGAAAGTCACGGCGCAGCGCGAACGCGACGCTCACCGCCGGGTTCAGGTGAGCGCCCGAGACCTTCCCCATGAACATGATGATCCCCAACACCATCAACCCCGGTGCGACCACCGCCGCGGTCCGACTGATCGTATTCGGAAACGCGGCCCCCATCATCCCCCCGCCGGCCGCGACCATCACCAGAAAGAACGTCCCCAAAAGCTCCGAGAACAGCCGGCGCCACTCCTGATCCGGATTCTGGAAATCCGCGATCGGCTGGATCACGTTCTGCTGCAGCTCCGCAGAGATCCACCCCGCGACCCCAGCATCCCCACCAGCGACCTGGTCTGGCACGAATCCGCCACCTCCACTCGACGATCCCGGCGGTGCTCAGAACGAACCCGGCCTCAGCAGAGAGGCCTAATCACCACCCAAAGTGACCGTAAGCTAAGCGAATCCACAGAAACGAGTCATCATCCAAATCGGGTGAGCGGGTCACCCGCCCCGCCAGGTCGGCTCGTCGGCGAGGACGCCATGCAAGGCGACGAGTATCGGGATCCGCTGCGGAAAGCAGGGTGGGAGGGCCGCTCCAAGCCCTGATCGCGACCGTTGATCGTGGGCACGGCGACGTGCAGGTGCGTCACAACGCGCAGGCCGAGACCAGCATTCATGCGCGCGCGAAGATCCGAGGACCCGTATGGGGTCATGACCGCGTATGTCAGGAAGCAGTCGCTTCCGGCCTCGCCAGAACCGCCGCGAGAGTGCTGTTCGTCGTCAGAGCGGCGGTCTCCGTGCATTGCGGCGCGGCGGGGGGCGCTCCTCATGGTCGTGGTCGTCCGAACGCGCTTGACCACCCCCTCGACATGGGACGGCCGAATCAGGCATCACTCACGCTCCGAAAATGACGCGCTCGATAGCGTGCTAAGTCGAGCCGTCGTACGCTTCGAGAAGTCGGCGCCCGTGTCCTGCCGATCCGGAGCAACGGGCGTCTGACGATCGCAGGTCCTGGGCGGGCACGCCCTCGCCCTGCGGCGGTGGTTAGCGTCTTCGTCTGATCAAACCATCGTGGGGAAGGCGGACACGGCGGTAGGTCCGAGTCTGCCGTTTATCCGGATCGCGTACAAGCATGGTGGTGTGGCCACACGGTCATCCTTGTGAACGATCTAGTGAGCCCGCGACGCCGGAATCTGTTGATTTGCGCTGGCCGGCGTTGGCGCTGCTTCGGCGATGTTCACGGGCGCCCGGTTGAGAGGAGCCGCAGCTCGCGTGCGCGTCGAACGGCCGAGGACCGATCGTGCGCACCGAGCTTCGAATAGATGTGGTGAATGTGCGTGTTGACCGTGTGGATCGAGACGTAGAGCTCGCGCGCGATTTCGGGCCGTGTCAGATTTGTCGGCAGATAACGCAGTACGCGCAGCTCGCCTGGGCTGAGCTCCTCCGGTGGCGACAGCAGCTCTCCCTCGGCGCTCGGCGCCGGTGCGCCTCGCAGCACTTCGGCGATGTCCGCACGGAGCGCGCCGTGAGCCGTTTCATTACGCGGCAGCGCGTCGAGCAGTTCCGCGGCGTCGGTCACGGCAAACGGGAAGATCAGCCGGTCTGGCTCGGCCGCCGCAAGCGCCGCCTCGGCTGCGGCGGCGGCGGCGTTTCGATCCCCCAGGTGTAGGTGCGCGATGCCGGCGAGCAGATGCGTTTCAACGAGCGTAAACGCGGGAACGCCGATCTGGGGTGGCGCGTCTCGCACGTCTTGGAGTAGATCCAACGCCGTACTGGGGTCTCCCTCCGCCAGGCAGATCACTGCACGTGCGTTGTAAATGAAACCCATCCGTTCGTGTTCGGCGGAGAATCCGGCTAGCGTCGCGCGCGCCTCATCTGGCATCCCGAGCCGAGCCTGCGTGGCGGCCAGCCATCCCACGACCGGCGTCGCGAGAGCGTGCACACCTGTCAGTAGCGACTGTGCCCGCCCTCCCGCCGCAAATGCTTCGAGCGCCGCTTGATGCTGCCCGCGAGCGACGTGCAACTGACCAGTCACCATGTGCAGCAGGACCGCGCCGGCCGGGTCAATTTGCGGCTCGGCGACCTCCCAGGCGCGGCGCAGCGCGCTCTCTCCTTCGTCGAACTCTCCCATCCAAATCGCCCAGAAGGCAACCGCCCCGAGCGCGGGCGCAAGTATCGGCCGATCGCCCAAGCCGTAGCGTTCGGCCAGGGCGACCGCCTGACGCCCCCGTTCGCGCGCGGTCGCGAGCGAGACAAGCGTTGTCGGGAAAATTTGGTGAGCGCGACACGCGACCTCGAGGTAGGGCCGGCCGATCGCCTTGGCGAGCGCGGAGCCCTCGGAGAGGTGCCGCTCGGCATCGTCGAATCGCCGAGACCACGTCTCGACGATCCCGAGATTCATCAGCGCGACTCCCCGCAGCTCACTGTCCATCGCGATCTGGTCGCTCGATTCGTCTGCCGTCGAGGCGTCAAGCAGGTTCACCTGCTCAATTACTTCGGCGAATTGACCGCTGCGGCGTGCCAACGCCAACCGCAACGACGCGATCGCAACCGCGAGGCGTCGGCGGCGGGCAGGCTGGGCGCTCTGGACGTGGGACTCGGCCAGCGCCAGCTGAGCAGCCGCCTCCTCCAACCGGCCCTGGGCGAGCTCGACCGCCGCGTGGGCCAACGCCAGCTCAGGATGATCGGCTGAGATTCCCTCAGGGAAGGACCGCAGCAGCCCGGCGATCGTGCCCTCCCGCCCGTCGAGCGTCAAACTGAACAAGTGGTCCGCGAGCAGCCGAGCCGCGTCCGGCCAGTCGCCGGCCGCGAGCATGTGTCGCACTGCCTCGACGGCCTCGCCGTGGTCAGCGAACCACTTGGCGGCCCGACGATGGAGGTCGGGAACCTCGTCGGCCAACCTTCGGCGGAGCTCGAGGCGCAGGAAATCGGCCAGCAGCTGGTGGTAGCGAAACCACGTCCGCTGCGCGTCGAGCGACACGACGAACGCGTTGGCGTCTTCAAGCTCGAGCAGCATGCGCTCCGAGCCCGCGCGGCCCGCCAGCAGGTCGGCGAGGTCACCGTTCACCCGGTCCACAAGCGAGGTTCGCAGCAGCATCCTCTGAACCTCGCTCGGCTGGCGCCCGAGCATCTCGGCCATCAGGTACTCCCCAATTGCCCTATCGGTGCCCGAGAACTCGGCCACGAAGCGCTCGGGATCCGCGTGATGGCGAAGCGAGATCACCGCCAAGCGCAGGCCGGCCGCCCAACCCTCCGTGCGCTCGTAGAGCGAGGCCGCCCCGCCGTCTGACAGGCTGATCCCGGACGCGGCGAGCAGTTCGCGCGTCTCACCCTCAGTGAAGCCGAGATCGCTGGCCCGAATTTCCGCCACCTCGGCGGCAAGCCTGAGCTGGTGCAGCCGGATCGGCGGATCGCGGCGAGACGACAGCACCACGCGCGCCGAACTCGGCAGAACCGCGAGCAGATGCTCGAGCTGGCTAAGGGCGTCGGCCGACCTGAGCTCGTGGAGGTCGTCGATGACAAGCACGACGGGTTCGACTTGCTCCGCGAGTTCCGAACGGACTCTGTCCACCAGCTCGTCGGCATCGAGTGAACCGGTCGCCGCAGGTTGCGTCTGAGCACGGACCGAGGATGTCGGCCTGCGGATCGCGTCCAAGACGGAGGACCAGAAGCGCTCGGCGTCCTCTTGGTCGCGGTCGACGGATACGAACGCGACCAGACGACGGCTGGTCGAACGGCGAGCCCACGCGCGCAAGAGCGAGGTCTTCCCACTGCCCGGCGGCGCCGAGACGACCGTCACCCGTTTGGTCGCAGCGCGGTCCAGCATCTGGAGGAGGTCTTCCCGGTCGAGTAGGCCGCGGGCGACCGGATCGTCTCTTGAGATCGGCTGCCGCGCGTGCTCCCCGCGCTCCGTGGTCGCCATAGTGGTAATGCGGTCCCTACGGTCGAGTGCTTCGCTCAGGTTACGCCGTCCAATCAGATCTCTCGCCTCGCTCCACAAAAGGAGACCAACCGAGACATCGCCGCTCGACTGTTTATCAGCCCGAACACCGTGAAGTGTCAGGTCCGCAACGAGCTCCTCAAGCTCGACGTCAAGTCACGCGTACAACTCGACCACCGGCTGTCGTAACCCGGCCGTCGGCGAGGTTAATCCGTCCCTTTCCGCGTTGCCGCGAAGGGCGGTGGGGCGCCCTGTCGAGGCGCCCCACCGCGTTCCCACCGCCAGCTGACCGCCCTCGGGCGATCGCCGAGTCGAGCTATTGCGCCTCAACCGGCTGCACCTCGAAGGGCGGCGGGCTATCGACCTCGAGCTCGGAGCGGCTATGGCGGACGGACGCAACGCTCGTTCCCGCCACGGAGCAAACGCCCCGCAGCGATCGCACCCCGAACGCGATCCGGACCGCGTGGATGGTCGCGAACGCATATGGTCGGCGAGCCCAAGGTGATCCGTCATCGCCTGGATCAGGGGAGTTGAACAGTGCCCGACCCGCCGTAGCGGCTCCCTCGCCTGTCGTGCCGTGCTGGCGTCGCGGCCACGGTTCGTCGTGGCTGACAACCGCTGATCGATGGGATCCAGCGATGACGTATCACCCGGGCGCTGGCCACGATCCGGTTCCGAGTCATCGATCCAACCGGACCGGAGGTCAGCTTTCGAGATGACGACCGAAACCCTCACCGATCCCCATCGAACCGACCCCGACGACACGCCCCGCGCGAAGAACCTGGCGCTGTTGCTCCTCGCGATGGCGCAGTTCATCGTTGTGATCGACGCGTCGATCGTCAACGTCGCGCTCCCGTCGATCGGGAGGCACCTGCACTTCTCGCGCACCGACCTCTCCTGGGTCGTGAACGCGTACACGCTGACGTTCGGTGGGTTCCTGCTGCTGGGGGGGCGACTGTCAGACCTACTCGGGCGCCGGCGTGATGTTCATGGTCGGCGCGGTGGTGTTCTCGCTTGCCTCGTTCGCCGGTGGGATCGCGCAATCAGAGGCCTGGCTGCTTGCCGCTCGCGCCGTTCAGGGCCTTGGCGCCGCGATTGTCTCTCCGGCCGCGCTGTCGATCATCACGACGACGTTCGCTGAGGGCGCCGAGCGCAACCGCGCGCTCGGCGTTTGGGGGGCCGTCGCCGGTGCTGGCGCCGCCGCCGGGGTGCTGCTTGGCGGGATCCTCACCAGCGGCCTCGGCTGGCGGTGGGTGCTATTCGTCAACGTCCCGATCGGCCTTATGTTGGCGGCGGTCGCGCCGCGCATCCTGCGCGAGAGCCGAGCCGAGGATGGCGCGAGCACGTTCGACTTCCCCGGCGCCATCACTGTCACCGCCGGTCTGTCGTTGCTCGTCTACGCGATCGTCGACGCCGTCAACAAAGGCTGGGGCTCCGTGGCGACGCTGTCGAAGATCGGCGCCGCGCTGGTGCTGCTCGTTGCGTTCGTGATCATCGAGCTGCGCGAGCGGCATCCGTTGATGCCGTTCTCGATTTTCCGCCTGAGGACCCTGCGCGGCGCGAACGTCGTCGGGCTGCTGGTCGGCATGTCTCTGTTATCGATGTTCTTCTTCTTGTCGCTTTACCTCCAGAACGTGCTCGACTTCTCCCCGATCAAGACCGGGGTCTCGTACCTGCCGCTCGCGGTCGGGATCATCTTGTCCTCGGTAGCGGCGTCGGCCCTCGTGACCCGGATCGGCTTCAAGCCGGTGCTGATCGCCGGCCTGCTACTGATCGCCGGGGGTTTGATCTGGTTCTCGCGATTGCCCGCGCCGGGCGGTTCGTACGCGGCTGACGTGCTCGGCCCGTCGCTGCTGGCCGCGGCCGGGCTCGGCTTCGCGTTTGTCCCGGTGACAGTCGCCGCGGTGACGGGGACGAAGCCCCAGGAGGCGGGCCTGGCCTCCGGGCTGATCAACACATCGGAGCAGATCGGCGGGGCGCTCGGCCTGGCGATCGTCGCGACGATCGCCAATAGCCGGACCCAGAGCGCGTTCCACTCGGGTGTCCACAGCGTCACCGTCGCGCTGACCAAGGGCTTCGACCGGGCGTTCCTCGTCGCAGCGGGCTTCGCCATCGCGGGCGCCATCCTCGCCGCGATCCTGATCTCCTCGCGCGACAGCCGCGAGTACTCGGAGGCCGCGCGCGCCGAGGCGGCGGCGGCGCCGGCGGCGACGGGCTGAGACCCAAACGAGCGCTTCGCGCGCTGGCGGCTTTAACGTTCTCGCGACTTGGGGGAGACGTGGACGGCTCCGTGGAGCCGTTGCCGGACGAGCTGAGCCCGAGGCGCCTTCGGCGCAGACTGGCCGAGCTCGCCGGTGTCGGCGCCATGATCGGCGGCGTCGTGCTGGCCGGTCCCGGCCTGGGCTAGTTGCGCACCCGCGGATGCGTCCGTCGGCTGCGTGTCGCGCTCCCAGTCGTCGTGGCAGACAACTCCTGATCGATGGTATCTAGCGATGACACGCCACTCGTGTGCTGGCGACGATCGGGTTGCGAGTGGTCGCCGAGCTGCTGGTCCGCTACGGGCTGTCGTCCTACCAAGATTGTTGGGCTCGAGCGCCTCGTCGCTCGCACCGCGCGGTCGGACGCGCTCCCGCTGCCGCGCACACCCCCGCCTGACAATGTGCGGGCTCGCTTTCGAGCAGCGCGGGCCGACGTTCATCAAGCTCGGCCAGCTGCTGTCCACGCGGGGGGACCTCATCTCGCAGGGCTACCGGGCCGAGCGACCGCCAACACCAACGTACAACCAACGACTGACCCAAATTCGGTCACACCGTCACGCTGGGAACCTCGACGGCCCCCAACCCGGTGCTAACCCCAGCGTAATTGTCTTACCGGTCAGGGAACGAGGACGATCTTCCCAGCGATGTGACCGGCCTCGAGCTCGGTGAACGCCGCTCGAACGTCGTCGAGCGGGTAGGTGCGCTGGATCGGGACGACGAGGTCGCCCGCCGCGATTGCCTCGGCCAGTTCGGCCAGGGTCGCCGCGCTCGCCGCGGCAGCGCCGCCGTCGCCCTTGACGCCGTACTTCTCGATCGAGGGGAAGTCGACGATCGTGTCGATCCGGTCCGTGGCGATGCCGAGCTCGAGCGCCAGCTCGACGTAGCCGTCCCCGACGAGGTCGATGAAGCCGGCCACCGGCGTCTCCTCGGCGGCCGCGGTGATCCGCTCACCGACGCCCTCGCTGTACGCCACGGGAACCGCGCCGCGCTCGCGCAGCCAAGGGTGATGGCGCTCGCCGGCCAGCGCGATGACGCGCGCGCCCGTGCGGACCGCGAGCTGGACCGCGAACACGCCAACGCCGCCGCCCGCCCCGGCGATCACGACAGCCTCACCCGCAATCGGGGCCACCGCGCGCACGGTGGCGACCCCCGTCACGCCTGCGACGAACAGCGCGCCCGCCACCTCCCACGGGACCCCCGCAGGTTTCGCCGTCAGGTTGGCCGCCTCGACGAGCACGTACTCGGCGTGGCTTGCGCGGTTGTCGGTATAGCCGATCACCTCGTCGCCCACGGCTACGCCCTTGACGCCGGCGCCGACCTCCTCGACCACCCCGGCGAGGTCCGAGCCCTCGCCGCTGGGAAACGTCGCGGGGAAGATCTCGCGGACCAGGCCCGCACGGATCTTCGCCTCGCTGGGATTGATGCCGGCGGCCCGAACGGCCACGAGCACCTGGTCGGGCCCGGGCTCAGGACGCGCCACGTCGCGCACCTCGAGGACCTCGATGCCACCGTAGTCGTCGAATCGGACTGCCTTCATCAGCCGTTTACCTCCCCAATGATGTAGTTCGCACGCGGATCACGTCGCGGGGTCTTCCGCTCCCGACACAAGCACGCGATCCACCGGATATCTCCTTGATTTCTGCGATCTCGTAGGCCTTGCGGATGAAGTCTTCGTTTGGCATCGATACACGCCCTTCTCCGGCGGCCGTTGAGTCGTCGCGGGACTGGCACCGCGTTAGGTGAGTCGCCGTCGCTCGATCTTGACCATCCCGGCTGTCCCCGGGCGATCTCAGCGGATGCCTAGCGCTCAGGACGCCACTGCCGACCTGCCCATCGCTCGCAGACCGCTTACTTGGCGGTGTCTATCTGGAGCTTCGCCCGCACCTGCGGCGGCTGTACCTACCCGTGGCGGACGTCGATCGCGCACTGACCATGCTCGCTCCGCTCGGGTTCGCTGCGCTGCCAGCCGCACCGGTTCAGATCGGGGAAGACGCTCACTGGACGCTGGTGAACGATTTCGGGCCGGGCTCGATCGACGGCTGGCTCAGCGAAGTGGTCGGGCGGGAGCTTGCGGGCGACGAGCCCACCGTCCTGGACCCCGCAGCGCGGCGGCTCGTGCTCGACGGCCGCGGCGTCGACCTCAGCCGCCTTGAGGTGGAAGTCCGACGCCACCTGCAGCGCCGCGAGGGTGTCGCGGTCACCCGCGAGGAGCTGCTGCGCGAGGTGTGGGGACACCAGTGGACAGGCGCAAACTCGAACGTCGTCGAGGCAGTCGTCAGCGGGCTACGAAGGAAGATGGGCGATCGCGCCGCCACGCTCGAGACGGTCCGCGGCGTCGGCTACCGACTCGGGCCGCTCGACTGACCGGACACGGGCCACCAGCCGAGGCGTGTTGGTGAGGTGCGTTTGGATCAGCTCGGCGCTGCGGTCGGGGTCGACGAGCCAGGGGCCGTGGGCGCCGGGTACCTCGTGGAGGATCGCTCTTGGGATTTGGTTGATGGAGGGCCGGGCATGTTCGGCGGAGAGGTAGGGGGCGTCTGTTCCCCAGATGAACATCGTGGGTGTTGCGATCGAGGCGAGCTGGTGGGTGGTGAGGACGCTTTCGGGGCGCGGCCGGCGGAAGTGGTCGATCGCGTGCATCAACGAGTTCACGGTTCGCGCGTTTCCGGGGCGCTGCGCGGATAGGCGTAGCGCGTCGATCAGTGAGTCCGGTGCGGCGGCGATCTCGGCGGTGCCGAGGCCTTGGGCGAGCAGGCGTCGGTAGACGGGGCGGGGGCTGGGCGAGCGCAGGACGGCGACTCCCAGGCCGGGGACGGTCAGCAGTGACAGCGGCATGCGTACGCGGACGCCCGGGAGCGCGACCGCGGGTTCTCCGATCGCGACGAGGCTTGAGATCCGCTCGGCGCCGGCGGCCGCGTGCCAGAGCGCGAACATGCCGCCGAGCGAGTGGCCGATGACCGGCGCGTTGTCGAGTTCGAGCGCGTCGAAGATGTCGTCGATCAGCCGGCGGGCATGTACGCGGACGTGGCCGCGTCGATAGGAGGCGGGGTCAGAGAGCCCGTGACCGGGAAGGTCGACCGCGAGCAACCGACAGCCCGATAGCGCCGTGAATAGGGGTGCCCACGCGGCGGCGCTGAGCGAAACGCCGTGGAGCAGAACCACCGGCGAACCGCTGCCGGCTGCCAGCAACCGCACGCGGACGCCGGTGGTGGCGAGGTCGAGAAAGGACTCCTCGACTTCCGCGCCGACGGCGTTGAATAGCTCGACTTCGGCTTGGTGGATGCGTTCTTCGAGAGTCATGATCCGATGCGCTTCTCCTTCACTTGACGTTCGTCCGTCGAGTGTTCGTTGTGGTGGTGGCTACGCTGGCGAGCCAGGCCCGTACCGCGCGCTCGTCGTCGCGGCTGAGACCGGCGAGCGCGCTTCGCTCGACAGCGCGGACGCGGTCGGTCGCGGCCGTCAGGGCCGTACGGCCACGTCTCGTCAGGCCGATTAGAACGACCCTTTGGTTCCTGGGTCTGCGCTCGAGCAGGCCGGCGGTCTCGAGCGCGAGGACAGCGGTGTGCATCGTCTGCCTGGTGACCTGGGTGATGCGTGCGAGCTCGGCGCTCGAGAGCTCGGGCCTGGTCTCGAACACGCTGAGGATCACGTACTCCTGCGCGGACAAGCCAAGGTCCTCCAGTGCGTCGTCGAGCGCCGAGCGGAACCGTTGGTAGGCGAGTCGGAACACGTAGCCCAGGTTCGCCTCCGGTTCGGGCTGACTTGTCAGTGGCTCTGACATCTGCTAGAACTGTACCACCTTGTCAGAGTTACTGACAACTAACGCGAAGAGGAACGCCATGCCTGATGCGCCGAAACTAGTGTCGGCGCAGATTGCCCGGATCGCCGGACGACGACGCCGTCTAACGACGGCGCTCGGCGCCGTGAGCGTGGCAGCGTTACCGATGCTGGCCGCGGGCGTGTCCTCGCACGCCGGCGCTAGCGGTCCGCGCTGGCCGCGACAGTCAGCGGCCACCGGTCTCGCCTCGATCCCGCTCGTGGCTCAGGGTGCGATCTCGGCCGCGCTGGGCCGCGAGCAGTCGGGCTATCGGCTCGTCGGGTTGCGGGCGCGGAACTCGACGCAGCGCTTCGGCACCGTCTTCTCGCGCGATGGCGCGACGGTCAATTCGGGAACATCACGCGTCCGGCTTCGGCTTCTCAGCTACGGCCGCGACAGCGCGATGCGACCCGCGAGCCCGGTCAGTCCGCGCGTGTCCGCGAACCGCGTGGACTACGCACGCCCGGGTCTGGATGAGTGGTACGCGAACGGGCCGCTAGGACTCGAGCAGGGCTTTGATGTGAGCGCCCGTCCACCGGCGAAGCGTTCGTGAATCCATGAATCCTCGGAATACATCGATCTCGATCGCCGGGCTTGCCGCGGTAGGCGGTCCGAACCTGGTGGTGGAGCGGGTCAGGAAGCCCCACGCCCTTGCGGTCTTCCAAGCACGGGACATACCCGCCGGGCCGAACACCACGGCAGTGGGAGTAGTCACCACGCCGAATACCGGAAGTTCCCGCCTCAACATGTTTGGCTCAATGAACTGAACCCGAGGCGCCAACGGGGGGATGCCGAAGCCACCGGGCTCACCAAGGCTGAGTAGCACCCGCCTGGCACCGTGCAGCAGGGTGAATACCCGCCGGCCGTTGGTGGTGTGTCGAGATCGGGCATGCGGCGCCCGAGCAGCGTGTGTCCCGCACCGAGGTCGTAATGAATGTCCAGACCAGACACCATCGCGGCGAACCCGAGCCGATCGATCAAGTGTCAAGCAACATCGATGGTCACGTCCGTCGGTCGTATAGCCCAGAACCTAGTGTCGTGTTGGTTTAATTTGTTTGCAGCTAGGGTACGGCGTGGGCATGCCTACTCCTACCGCTGTTGCAATCGAGTTGTCTGAGGATGAGCGCGCCCGCTTGGAGAGCTGGTCGCGCCGTCGAACGACCGCGCAGGCGCTGGCGTTGCGCTCGCGGATCGTGCTGTGCGCGGCTGATGGTCTGTCGAACTCGGAGATCGCCGAGCAGCTTGGTGTTTCGCGCCCGACGGTCACCAAATGGCGCAACCGGTTCGCCGGGTCGCGGCTCGAGGGTTTGTTGGACGAGCCGCGGCCGGGCCGGCCACGAACGGTGACCGATGAGCAGGTCGAGCGGATCGTGATCACGACCTTGGAGAGCACGCCCAAGGATGCCACGCATTGGTCGACGCGGTCGCTGGCCGCGCATCTGGGGGTGACCCAGGACGCGGTGTGGCGCACGTGGCAGGCGTTCGGGCTGCAACCGCACCGCCAGGAGAAGTTCAAGCTCTCGACCGATCCGCAGTTCGTCGAGAAGGTCTATGACATCTGTGGCCTGTATTTGAATCCGCCCGAGCGGGCGGTGGTTTTGTGCGTGGACGAGAAATCGCAGATTCAGGCGTTGGACCGCTCCCAGCCGATCCTGCCGATGCTCCCCGGCACTCCTGAGCGCGCGACCCATGACTACAAGCGGCATGGGACCTCGAGCCTGTACGCGGCGCTGGATCTGACGACCGGGAAGGTGATCGGCCAGTTGCGCAACCGGCACCGCGCGATCGAGTTTTACAAGTTCCTGCAAACGATCGACCAGCAGGTTCCGCGGAACCTCGACGTGCACCTCGTGCTCGACAACAGCTCCACTCACAAGACCCCGAAGATCCGGCGCTGGCTCGCAGCCCACCCACGCTTTCACCTGCACTTCACGCCAACCTCGAGCTCCTGGATCAATCTCGTCGAGCGCTGGTTCGCAGAGCTGACCAACAAGCGGCTCAAGCGCTCCGCGTACCGCTCAGTGCGAGCGCTGAACGCCGACATCCGCGCCTGGATCGAGACCTGGAACGAGAACCCCCGACCGTACGTGTGGACCAAGCCCGCCGAACGGATCCTGGAATCGATCGCCAGATACTGCCAACGAATCAATCCAACGGCACACTAGTCATGGCTCGTTGATGTCGACCCCCGGATCGGTGATCGCCTCGCGCCAGTCTGTTACTGCGCGCTCGAACCCATCGCCGCGCCGCCCGCTCCACCGCGTCGCGGTGGCGTCCGCACGTCATGCGCAGGCGATGCCAGCATCGCAGAGTGCGGTTGTGCGGCGCGAAGGTGTAGCCGCAGATCTGAGCCTAGCCTGTGATCCGGTACCCGATTAGACCGATCCCGACCTCCGGCCGGCCCGATCCGTGGCTGCGGCCCGCGCTCACAGCGCCGGCAACCGCTCGCGCTCGGTGCTCGCCGCCAGTGCCTTCGCGGCCCCCTCGGCGACTGTGAGCGCGACCAAGGCATCGTCGGCGCCGGCGCCTTCGAGTGAGGCCCCTCCCAGCGCGCGCGCGAACGCCTCCGCCTGGCGGACCAGCGCGTCCGCGAACACCCGCTGGCCGTCCGTGTCCCACATGAACTCGAGCCGTTCGTGGCCGTCGGTCCCCCAGACCTCGAGCCAGCAGGAATCGTCGTGCGGAAACCGCCGCCCGAGCGAGACGACGACCGCGCTCCCGGCGGACATCGACGCGAGGATCGTCGCGTTGTCGGGATCGTCGCCGGGACGCTCCGGGCTCGCGCCTGCCGCGGTCGCGCGGATCGCCTCGAACTCCTGGCCGAGCAGCCACCGGGCCTGATCGAATTCGTGGACTCCCATGTCGATAGCGATCCCGCCGCTATGGCCGCGAAACGACTCGCTCGGCAGCTCATGGTCCCACTGAAAGCAACACAGCTGGAGGATCTCTCCAAGGTCTCCCGCCGCGATCCGCTGCCTGAGCGCTTGGAGCTCGGGCACGAACCGGCGCCAGTAGCCGACTTGAAGCGGGATTCGGCCGTTGGCGGTCGCGGCAGCTGCCTCGCGCACCTGTTCGACGCTTACCCCGACCGGCTTCTCGCACAGGACCGCTACCCCCGAGGCCGCGAACCTGGAGACCAGCTGGGCGTGTTGATCGGACGGCGCCGCGATCAAGACGCCGTCGGGGGCGGAACTGACGAGCAGCTCGTCGACCGACTCGTAGGTCGCGATCGCCTGCTGCGCCACACGCGCGCGTGCGGGCTCGAACGGCTCGACCACGCCGGCGAGCCGCACGCCCTCGGCTCGCCTGAGCGCCTCGAGGTGAGCGGAGCCCATGCGGCCGGCTCCGACCAGGGCGATCACCGCTTGCTCAGAAACCATGACCGCGCAGGTACTCGCGGTTGCGGCGCTGGTCCTCCGCCGGTTCGTTGGGGTTGTCCGGGTCCGGGAGCACATCCTGCTCCACGACGAGCCAGCCCGAGTAGCCGATCCCGGCGAGCGATCCGAGAACGCGCTCGATGTCGATGTCCCCGTCGCCGAGCGCGCAGAACGCCTTCCGGCGCCAAATCTCCTGCACGGGCGCGGCCTCGGCAACGATCTCCTCGAGCCGATCCAGACGCGCGTCCTTGAGGTGCACGTGATTGATCCGATCCGCCCACTCGCGGATCGCGGTGATCGGATCGCCGCGTCCAAGCAGCAGATGCCCCGTGTCCAAGCACAGCCCGATATCGGAGACCTCCAGCAGCCGTTCAATCTCCCACTGCGCCTCGATGTAGGTCGCGGTGTGGTGGTGGAAGGTTGGGTCGTAGCCGCGTTCACGGCAACGCGCCACGGCCATGGCGAGGCCCTCGGCGAACCGCGCCCACCCGGCGTCGTCCAGCCCGACGCTGCGATCGAGCGCGGCGCGACCGGGGTAGCGCGAGCGGATCTCGGAGCCGGCGTCGGCGAGAGTCGGCTTCGGCGCGAGCCCCTGCCCCGAGACCGTGTCGAAGATGTTGAGCAACGCGTCGAGGTTCGCCAGCTCGGCCGTGAGCCTGTCGGGCTCTGAGAAAGGCAGCTCGAGGTAGCCGCCAACCAGACCGAGCTTGCGCTCGGCGAGCCGGGCGGACAGCGTGTCGGCGTCGCCGAGGTAGCCGAGCGGACCCAGATCGACGCCGTCGTATCCGGCGGCGTGGACCCAGTCGAGCAGCGTCAGCGGCTCCGGCACGTTAGGGTCGATGCCGACCGTGATCTCGAACGCGCCGTAGCTGACCGGCGCGTTCGCCAGCACGATGCCGTGCCGCCCGGCGATCGGCTCGACGGCGGTGGCAGCCTCTTCAGATGTCTGTTGCACGATGCTCGCCGCCCTTCCGTTGTCGCTGGTCATCGCATGCCCACCGCCGACCCGGCGACGAGCGCCGGATCGGGGCCTTCATTCGCGCGCGCCACCGCCTCGCACAGCCGCAGATCCGCGAGCCCGTCCGCGCCCGATGTTCGTGGCTCGCGGCTGGTGCGCACACAGTCGGCGAACTCGCGGAGCTCCCGCTTGAACGCCTCGTCGTAAGACAGCACCTCCTCACGCTCCCAGCTGCTGGCCGTGCCCGTCTCGCCGCCCTCGACGAGCAGGCGGCTCGGGGCGTTGCGCAAGAACGGCGACGGAAGCTCCAGGGTCAGGCGCTGCTCCGGCGCGTAGAACGCGAACTCCTGCTTGTAGCGCGCGATCCCGGGCAGATCGACCCAGGACAGGTGACACTCGGTCTCACCGAAGCGCAGGTTGACCGCCACGCAGTTCCGGGACAGCTCCGCGGACACGACCTCGCTCGGCTCGCCGAGCGCGCCGCGCAGCGCGTTGAACTCGTGCACGAGGCTATCGAGCAAAATCCAGCGGTAGCAGAAGCGGGTCTCCGCGTCGGTGACGGCGAGATCGACCGCCTGCTCGTCGCTTCGCCGTAGCTCGTCGAGAACCTCGGCGGGGACGTCGCTCGCCGTGACGAGCGGGTAGTGGGCGACATAGGGCCCGAGCGGCGACTCCAGTGTCGTGACTCTCACTAGCCGCAGCTCGGAGCGCCACTCGGGGAGCAGCGCCACGAGCCGCTCGTACGCCGGGTCGTAGCGCTTCATCATGCCCACCATGAGCCGCACGCCGGCCGTCTCGGCGGCGTCCAGCACTCGCGCTCCGTGCTCGCTGGAGAGTGCCATCGGCTTCTCCACGAACACGTGCTTGCCAGCCTGCGCGGCCGCGGTTGCGACGGGCGCATGATTGCCGGAGGTCAGCACCAAGACCGCGTCGAGCGGCTGCTCGAGGAGCTCTTGCCAGCGCGTGTGCACCGTGGCGGCGCCGAAGCGCTTCGCGCACGCGACCGCGACCTCCTCGGAAATGTCGCAAACGGCGACAAGCTCAAACTCGTCCGAGAGCTCGTTCAGATAGTGCAGGTGCATCACCTGGGCAATCAGCCCACACCCCACGACTCCCACCCTAATCGGACTAGTCAAGCGCCCTCCTCCCGGTCGCGTATCTATGGCTATCGGAGGTGCCCCGTTGAGAGCACGCCGCGACGAAGTCCAGCTCGGCCTCCAGCCAGCGTTGGCGGCTGTCCCGGCGCCGCAGCTCGTGGGGTTCGTCGGGCAGCAGCTCCAGCGCACAGGGACGCCCAGCGTCGCGGTAGGCCGCTGCCATCAGCTCGGCGTGCTCAGGCGGCACGACCGTGTCGGCGAGCCCATGGATCAGCAGCAACGGCGCGGAACGGGTTCCGACGTTTCGCGCTGGTGATCGACGCCGGTACAAATCCATTTGCGTCGGCGCGCCGACGAGTAGGTCGGTGTAGCGCGACTCAAAATCGTGGGTGTCTTCCCGCCACAGCGCCAGATCCGAGATCCCGCACCGGCACATTCCTCCGGTGAACGCGGTCGAGCCCGTGATGCACCGCAGCGTGAGGTAACCGCCGGCGCTCGCGCCCCGCACGAACACGCGCTCGGGATCCACCATCCGTTCCCCGGCGAGGTGCGCAACCGCGGCCAGGCAATCGCTGAAGTCGCGGTGGCCCCATTCGCCGTCGAGGCGATGCCGGTAGGCGGAGCCGAAGCCCGTGCTGCCGCTGTAGTTGAGGTTCAGCACCGCGAACCCCCGGCTGGTCCACATCTGGATCTCCGGGTCGAAGGCTAGCCGTGCGCTGTCGGTGGGACCTCCGTGCAGGTGAAGGATGAGCGGCGGCCGGCTCGGGGGCGTGAACCGATCTCCGTCAGACACAGGCTCGTACCAGAAGCCGTGGATCTCGGCGCCGTCCTCGACAGTAACGGTAAGCGGCGCCCCGCCGGAGACGACGATTCGGATCAGACGATGGCTCATCGTCGGCGACAGTTGTGATCCGCCCGCTCCGCGCATCCACCGAAAGGACGACCGGCCCTGCCGTCGGCGTAGCGCCGGCGAAGGCCACTGTGTTGTCATCGCAGGAGAGGTGACCGCCGGCGAGCCAGGTGAACTGCCGCGCCAGCGGCTGAACTGTCCCGGCCGTCGGCTCGATCCGGACGACCTCGTGCACAGCGTCTCGGATGCGCACCGCCGCGATCGACCCGTCGGCGAGAAAGCCGTAGCCACGGCGGCCGTACTGCCATGGCGGGACGGCATACTCGGCGCTGTCGGGGCACACCGGCTGGAGGGACGAGTCACGCAGCGCGTACAGGTTCCACCAGCCGGACACGTCCGATACCCAGTGGAGCGTGCCATCCGGCGACCACAGCGGCGTCAGGACCGACTCGATTGGGCCTCCTGCGATTCGCCGCGGCTGGGCGAGGCTGAGATCGGAGCGTACGTCGGCCAGCCACAGCTCGGTGCCGTCCCACGGCATTCTCGGCTTGGACCAGCTCAGCCAGGCGAGCTTTGACCCGTCGGGGTTGATCCGCGGCGCGGCGTAGAAGTCCTCCCCGGCGGTCATTACGCGGGGCGTCGAGGCCCCGTCGAGGCTCACCGCCACGAGCTCATGGCGCACCGGCTCGCCCGGGCGGTGGGACTCGCGCACGAACGCGGCCCAGCGGCCGTCTGCAGCAGCAGACCCGTCGGCGAACCGATCGCAGCGGGGACTTGGTGGTGACGGCGTGAGCGGGTTCGGCGACCGACCTGGCACTACTCGGTAGAGCCGCTGATCGTCGCGGTCGCTGTAGACCACGGCGCCTTCGGCCGTTACCAGGTACGACCCGCCGCCGTACTCCCATGCCAGCGTGCCCACGTCGACGGACTCCGGGGTCACGGGCCGCGGCGCGTCTCCGGGCGGGGCATGCATGACGCACGAGCGGCCCAGGTCGTAGCTGTGCTCGAGCCACCACACGTCCCCGGCGGCGGCGGTGACCTCGGTGCGCTCAACGCCGCCGGCCACCATCTCGGGCGTGAAATGAGCCGTGTTCTGCATGTTGGGCTCGGGTGTCATCCCAGCGGGCGGCGAACGCGCGGATCGAGTGCGGCGACCGCCAGGTCAGAAAGGGTCATTGCGCCCACGGTCAGCAGCCCGGTGAAGGTCACGACCCCGACGGTCACGGGGTAGTCGAGGTTCTGGATCGAGTTGACGGCGACGAATCCAAGTCCGGGTAGACCGAAGATGAGCTCTACGAATAGCACCGCCCCAATTGCCGCGCCCACGTCGAGCCCGAGCAGCGTGATGATGGACGGCGCGACAACGCGCCCTATGTGTGCGCGCAGGATGCGTGGCCGTCCTGCACCCTTTGACCGGGCGGTGCGCACGTAGTCCTCGTCGAGTTGCTCCAGCACGAGTGCCCGGACGAAACGAGCGTAGAACCCGGTGAACCCGAGCGCCAAGGCGAGGCCGGGGAGCAGGAGGTGGCGCAGCCACTCCCATGGATTGGACGTCAACGAAACCCACCCCTCGATCGGAAACACGTTCACGCTCGTCCCCAGCGAGATACCGAGGAATCGGCCCTGGTTGGGCTCGAACGCGAGCAGGTAGGAGAGAATCGGCGCCAGCCAGAAGACCGGGGTCGCGATTGCGATCTGGGCGCAGATCGTCAGGAACCGGTCGGTGAAGGTGCGGGGGTGCAGCGCGGCGACTAGTCCGACCGGGACCGCCATCAGGATCCACATGACGACCGACACCAGGATCAGCGACATGCTGACGTAGGCGGCAGGCAGGATGATTTGTGTAACCGGTCGTCGCTGAAGGAACGAATAGCCGAAGTTGCCGTGGATGATGTGGTCCAGGAAGTTGAGGTATTGGACGTAGAACGGCTTGTCGGTCCCGAGGAGATGGGCGACGCGTGCGATCTGGGCAGGGGTCGCGGCGTGACCGGCGACCCGCTGCGCCGGGCTGGCGCCTGTGACGTCCGAGATGACGTAGAACAGCAGGTAGGCCAAGAGCGTGACCAGCAGGACCTGCCCCACCGCGATCAGGAGCCGCCGCGCGATGAACTTCACCGGATCGACCCCCTCACGGCGAACGCGTCGCGCAGCCCGTCGCCTAGCTGGTTGAACGCGAGCGTGGTGAAGACAAGCGCTAGGCCTGGAATGAGAGCGACCCAGATCTGCTGGCGGTAAAGGTCGCTGGTGACGCCGTCAGCGATCATCTGCCCCCAATCGGGGGTAGGCGGGCGGACACCGAGGCCGAGATACGACAGTCCCGCCTCGAACAGGATGTTGAGCGCCACGATTCCCGTCGCATAGACGATCAGTGGCGCCGTTAGCTGCGGGAGCAGGTGCCGGCGCATGATCGTGAAGTGGCCGAGCCCGATCGAGCGCGCCGCCTCGACGAATTGCTCGCCGCGCAGCGCCAGGACGGCATTGCGGACGATCCGGGCGGGGTAGTACCAGCTGAACAGCGCGATGACGATGATCGAGTTGACCAGCCCGGCGCCCAGCACCGCTGAGAGGCCGATCGCGAACAGCATCGATGGGAACGCCATCGCGGTCTCGATTGCCCGCGAGATCACGGCGTCGAGCTTGCCGCCGAAGTAGCCGGCGATCATGCCCAGCACCAGGCCGATGAACAGCGCAACAGCCGTGGCGCCGATACCGACGGCGAGTGTGGCTCGGGCTCCGTAGAGGAGGCGGACGAGCATGTCTCGTCCGAGGCGGTCGGTCCCAAGGATGAAGAACGCGCCGTGCGGGTCGGGCTGGCCGTTGTTCCCGATCTCGTGGCTAAACGGAGGCAGGGGGATGCCGTTGAGCGTCAGCCCGTTGAAGAATTGCTGGTTAGCTCCGTGCCCGGTCAGAGCAGCGGCGATCGGCGCGCCGATCGTCGCTAGCAGCAACAGAACGATCAGAAACACCGCGGCGACGATCGTCGCCCTGTCCGCGAGCAGGCGTCGCCGGAAGCGGGCGCGGAAGCTGGCGCCCAGCGTCGGGTCGACCGTCACGGGGTCAGCGAGTCCGGCGTTCTGGCCGGTTGAGATGCTCATCGCGTCGTGGCGGGCTCGAGCGGAAAGTGGCAGGCGAAGCTGTGTGATCCGCCGCTGGGCGCTAGCGGCGGCTCTTCGTCGCGACAGCGCTGCTGGGCCCGGGGACAACGGGGATGGAATGGGCAGCCCGGCGGCGGGAACAGCGGGCTGGGCGGATCCCCGGTCAGCGGTGTTCGACCTCGGGCGCGTGTCACGCGTGGGTTCGGGATTGGGGTCGCGGCTAACAGCGCGGCCGTGTACGGATGGCGGGGAGCGGCGAACAGCTCGGCGACTGTGGCCATCTCCATTACCCGGCCTAGGTACATAACGATGACCCGATCGCAGAACCGTCGCACGATGTCGAGGTTGTGGGTGATGAATAGGTATGAGAGGTCGAGTCGGTCCCTGAGATCGCCGAGCAGGTTGAGGATCTGTGCCTGGGCCGAGACGTCGAGCGCGGACACCGGCTCGTCGCAGACGATCAGCTTGGGGTGCAGCGCGAGCGCCCTCGCGATCCCGATCCGCTGGCGTTGGCCGCCGGAGAACTCGTGTGGGAAGCGGCTCAGGTGCTCCGGGTTCAGTCCGACCTGGGTGAACAGCTCCCGGACCCGGGCCTCGATCTCCCGCTTGGATCCGGTCCGTGCCTCGCGCAGCGGTTCGCCGACGATCGATGCAGCTCGAAGCCGCGGGTTGAGCGAACCGAATGGGTCCTGGAACACCATCGCCGCGTCCCGGCGCAGTGGCCGGAGTTGCCTGGCCGGGGCGTCGGTGATGTCGATGCCCTCGAACGTGATCGTGCCGGCGGTTGGGACCAGCAGGCGGAGCACGCAGCGCGCCAGCGTGCTCTTTCCGCACCCGGATTCGCCGACCACGGCCAGCGTTTCGCCCGCGCTCAGCGAGAACGTCACGCCCTGGACGGCGTGAACGACGCCTCGTGTGCCGAACAAACCCCGCCCAACTGGGAAGTCCTTGACGAGCCCGGTCACGTTCAGCAGAGCCGGCGTGCCGTTGGGCTGTTGTTCGGCCGTCACCACTGGACCGTGGAGAGGACGGACGCTTGTTCGGCGCCCTGGCGAAGCCGGGCGTCGTCGAGGTGGCATGCGGTGGCGTGGGTGCCGTCGCCGTCGGGGGGCGGCCGCAGGGGCGGTATTTCCTCGCGGCAGACTTCCAGCGCGTGGGGACAGCGGGGGTGAAAGCGGCATCCGGTGGGGGGGGTGAGCAGCGACGGCGGGGTGCCCCCGATCGTTCGCGCTCGAGCCGCCTTGGCGTCGACGCTCGGCATCGACCCGAGCAGGCCCCAAGTGTAGGGGTGGCTCGGACGCTCGAGCACCGCTTCGACGGTGCCACTCTCCGCGACTCGGCCGGCGTACATGACGACCACGTGGTCGCATATCTCTGCTACCACCCCGAGGTCGTGGGTGATCAGCACGATCGCTGAGTTCGCTCGTGCGCACAGGTCGCGAAGTAGATCGAGGATTTGGGCCTGAGTAGTGACGTCCAGCGCCGTTGTGGCCTCGTCGGCCACGAGGACCGCCGGATCGTTGATCAATGCCATCGCGATCATCACGCGCTGGCGCATACCGCCCGACAGCTCGTGGGGATAGGCCTTCATCCGGTGGGCGGGATCGGGGATGCCGACCCTGGCCAGCATCTCGATCGCAAGCGCCTTCGCATCGGCCTTGGCCATCTTCTGGTGGAGCTTGATCGCCTCCAGCAGTTGCGCGCCGACCGACATCAGCGGGTGCAGCGAGGTCAGCGGGTCCTGGAAGATCATCGCGATCTGCCCGCCCCGTATGGAGTCGAGCTGCTCCTCGGAGCACTCCAGCAATTCGACACCATCGAACACGGCCGAGCCGGTCACCGTGGTGCGTTTCTCAGGCAGGAGCCCCATCAGCGACAGGCAGCTGACCGACTTTCCCGAGCCTGACTCCCCGACGATGCCGAGGACGTCGCCGCGGTTCACTGACCAGCTCACGTGGTCTACGGCATGGACCACACCGTCCTCGCTCTGGATCTTCACTGACAAGTCGCGGACTGCCAGCAGCGGGGCGCTCACCGCGCCGCGCTGCTGGTTGGTCCGTACGATCGCCTGTCTCCATATCTAGAGCGGCGTGAATACGCGCCGGCGTTCAGCTGCACTTCCCGAGAGTGGCGAACTCAACGAGGTAGACCGGTTGGATCACCGCGCCGCAGATGCCGCTGGCGAACAGCGTCACGCGGGTCGGATTCAGCAACGGCGCCCACGGGGCGTCGTTGGCGATGATCTGTTTGTCGAGCGCGTTCCACTGCGCCGAAGTCGCCTGCCCGTCGAGGTTTGCGATCTGCTTGTTGGTGGTCGGATTGTTGTAACTGGCGTAGTTGTTGTTGCCCGTCGGCGTGATGTTTGTGCCGTCGAGCAGCGGGTTGAAGAAGTCATCCGGGTACGGGTAGTCCTGCGTCCACGTGTTGATGCCCATCGGGACGTGGTTCTTCGGAACGCTGATGACGCCGCCGTTGACGGAGTCGGGGGCAGTGACGATGTTCACCTTGATTCCAATCGGCGCGAGCTCCGCCTGTATCACCTGGGCCACCTGCGCGTATCCGGGTTGGTCGCTGAGCGTCCGCAGCGTGAGACTGACCGGGGTCCCGACTCCGGAGGCCGTCATCAGAGCCTTGGCGGCCGCGAGGTTCCCGGCGACCGGGTAATTGTTCGCCTTTACGTAGCCGGACATGGTCGGCGGCAGGACCTGGTCCGTGGGCTGTCCCTGGCTGGGGCCGCCCCATACGCGCTGGATCGCGAGGCGATTGATCGCGGTGTTGATCGCCTGTCGTACCTTGGGGTTGTTGAGCGGCGGCACAGTGTTGTTGATCCACAGGTAGGTGGTGGCCGGAAGCGGGTTCACGAACACGCGGCCCTTGACGGTTGGGTCGTTGACCGCCTGGAGCGCGTCGGTCGGGGCCATCGGTGCGCCGTACGTCGCAAGCTGGCCCGATCGGATCAGTGACGCAGCCTGACTGGCGTCGACGCCGATCTGGAGATTGATCTGATCGGACGTCTGTAGGTTGCCGAGCTCTGCCGCATTCCAGTGAGGGTTGCGGACGAGCACTATCGACTGCTGCGGTGTGTAGGACTTGATGTAGTAAGGACCCGACAGCAGCGCAGTGCCGTTCTCCAGCGCCTTGTCCGGCGTGCCGAGCGGGACCGGGCAGGCGAAGGGGAGCGTCATGCGATACAGGAACGAGGCGGTGGGCTGGCTTAGGGTGAACGTGACTGTGTCGGTGGTGGCTTTAATTCCGCTGACCGTCGTGGCCTTGCCGGCGATCACCGCGGGGGCACCCTTGATGACGTCGAAGAACAAGTCCCCGGGCGAGGCCAGCTTGGGTGAGAACATCCGGGTGAAGGTGTACGCGATGACCTGCCCGGTGATTGGTTGTCCGTTGGCGAACTCGATGCCGGGCTTCATCGTGAATTTGTAGACGGTCCCGCCGCCGGAGATTGTCGGGAGGTTCGCGACCCCCCCGACCGGCTTGGCCCCAGCCGGGCCCGACGTGGGGGCAAACGTCAGCATCGGAACGCATGTCGTGTTGGCGATCTCCCACGACGTCGCGTAGTACCAGAGTGTTGGCTCCAGGTGATCGATGGCGCCGGCCGGCAGGCCGATGCTGATGGTCCCGCCGGGCTTGGCAGGGGCGGCCGCGCCCGCGGTTGGGGTTACGGTGCTGCTAGTCGACTGCTGTGTGCTCGATCCCGAGGCACTCGACGAGGCCGACCCAGAGCTGCTCGAGCCGCATCCGGCCGCGGCTACCGCGACGAGCGCTATGGTCGCCGCGACAGCCCAGGATCGCCAGGCGCGCGCACCGGATGATTGGCCGGTTGATGTGCTGGTCATCGCGTCAAACTCTCCTTTGGGACGGGAACTGTTCGGGCGACCTGGTCGCCGGGTTGGCCGGTCTCGCTACGAGCCGCTCCGATGGCTTCGCTGGCGGCTCTCAGGCCGCAGATCGAGGCCTCGATTCCGGCCTCCGGCCCGAGGTTGGGATCTTCGTGCTCGATCGAGATCGCGCCGCGGTATCCGTGGTCGGCCAAAGCGCGGAGCAGGGCCGTCCATTCGGACACGGGGCGGCCGCGCCCAACAGCGCAGAAGTGCCACGGCATGGTCTCCGGTTCGGAGGGCCACCGGAAGTCGAGCACGCCGTGCACGGCGATGCGATCAGGGTGTAGGAGCGTGTCTTTGCCATGGACGAAGCCGACCGCAGGGCCAAGCCGCTCGATCGTCGGGATCGGGTCGATCCCCTGCCACCAGAAGTGGCTCGGATCGAGGTTCACGGCGACGTTCTCCTGCGTGACGTCGCGTAGGCGAGCGAATGACTCGGCGTTGTAGATCGATGTGCCGGGATGAAGCTCGAGGCAGATGAGCACCCCGGGCGCGGTCTCATTCGCCCAGTCCGACAGTTCGCGCCAGAACGGCGCGATCGAGCGTTCGAACTGCTGCGGCCACAGGCCCTCCATGTCCGGCAACCAGGCGCCTCCCGCGAACAGCGGCCACGAGCCGTTGCCGTTGGATCCCGGCCCGCCGGGGCAGCCGCTCATCGCGACGACGCGACCGACGCCCAACTCGCCGGCGAGGCTGATCGCGTCGCGAAGCGCCTGCGCGTGCTCGGCGGCGACGTCAGGGATTGGATGCAGTGGGTTGCCCGATGCGTTCAGGGCGACGATTTCGAGGTTGGCGTCGGCGATGCTGCGCATCAAGTCGCCACGCGCGCTGGCGCTGGCGAGCAGCTCTTCACGCGCGAGGTGGGGAGCCGGCGAATAGCCGCCGACCCCGATCTCAACGCCGGCCAATCCGCGGGCTGCGCACCATTGCAGAGCGTCCCGGAGCGGCATATGTCCGAGCGCATCGGTGAGAAGAGACAGCGGCAGGGCGACGGACATATGGAACGTTCTACTTCCGGGCGCCGCGATAGTCTCACGTGTCTAGAGCTATGTCAAGCGCCATCTCTGTGCGGCGTATGCTTTCCTTCCCCGGATGGAACAGCGGGGAGCCAGGCCGCCTCCATAGAACGTTCTAATGTCATACCGCCGTCCCACAATCGTTGACGTGGCATCGCTCAGCGGGGTCTCGAAGGCCACGGTCTCGAATGTCGTGCGCGGAAAGAGCAGCGTCTCGCCCGCGACGCGGTCCCGGGTACTGGCAGCGATCGAGACGCTCGGCTACCGCCCCAACGCGTCGGCGCGCAGCCTCGTGCGTCAGCGCACGGACGTTCTCGGCCTGATCGCCGGCAACCTCGGAAACGCGTTTGAGGCCGAACTGCTCGAGCGGATCGAGCAGGTCGCTTCAGAGCGCAGGTTCACGACCCTCGTGTGCACGACCAGCCGCAACCCGCAGGACGAGGCGACGAAAGTCGAGACGCTGCTGGAGCATCGGGTGGCCGGGATCGCGATGCTGCAGTTCAGCGGCGACCGGCAGCTTATGGCCCAGCTCGTCACCGAGCACGTACCCCTTGTCATGGCCAGCTGCTGGGACGATCACGCGGACTGCGTCGCTGTTGACGACGCGGCCGGGCTCGAGCTCGCCGTCGGCCATCTCGCTGAGCTCGGCCATCGGCGGATCGCCTACCTCACGGACGAGCGGGTCGAGAGCACCACGCGGCGGATGCGCCTGGAGGGGTTCCACCGGGCGCTCTTACGCCACGGCCTGGAGTTCCACCCCGACTGGGTGATCCACGGCAACGGCGGCCAAGGCGGCGATCAGCCCGACAACTTCGTGAAGTTCTGCGAGCGCCATGGCCTACCCGAAGCGGTCGTCGCCACCAATGACAACATCGCGATCACGCTGATCGAACAGCTCGAGTCACGTGGTTGGCGGGTCCCCGACGACGTCTCGGTCGTCGGGTTTGACGGGTCCCGCGTGGCCGCGCTGCACAGGATCGGATTGACGACGATCGGCCAGCCCGTCGAGCAACTGGCGCACTTCAGCGTCGAGTTGCTGCTCGACCGCGTGGCGGGCGAGATCCCACCTGAGCGCCGGCACGTCCGGCTCGAGCCGAAGCTGATCGTCAGGACATCGACCTCGGCACCAGCGAAATGAGCCACCCACGACCGCTCGCGCCACGGAAGTCAAAACAGGCCACAGCATGCGTTCGTTGGCCGGAGGTGGGCTGAGTGGTGACCGAGCGCGATTGGCGCGACGCCATGTGGCGGTGCGAGCGGTGGCTCGATCATCGGCGCCCAACTTCGGCCGCGGCCGTGCTTCAAACAGCGGCAGCGGCGCTTCCGCCGGACGCCCGGCCCGACCGCTACGGCGAGGGCGGGTTCGTCGAGACGTTCGAACGCCGTATGGCCGAGCTTTTCGCTAAGCCGGCTGCGGCGCTGCTGCCGAGCGGAACGATGGCGCAGCAGATCGCTTTGCGCGTCCACTGCGATCACGGCGGATGCAATACCGTCGCGTTTCACCCGACCTGTCACCTCGAGCTGCACGAGCACAGCGCCCACGCGCATCTCCACGGTCTCAAGGCCGAGCTGATCGGTGATCGCGACCGGTTGATCGCGCTCGAGGATCTCGAGGCACTGCACGCGCCGATAGGGGCGCTGCTGATTGAGTTGCCACAGCGGGAAATCGGCGGCCGGCTTCCCGAGTGGGAGGATCTCGTCGCACAGATCCAGTGGGCACGCGACAGGCATATCGCGACGCATCTCGATGGCGCGCGGATCTGGGAGTCAGCGCCCTACTACGGCCGTTCACATGCGGAGATCGCTGGGCTGTTCGACACCGTCTATGTCTCGCTGTACAAGGCCCTCGGCGGGTTCGCCGGCAGCATTCTCGCCGGGCCCCAGGATGTCATTGCCGAGGCGAGGGTTTGGCGACACCGACATGGCGGGACACTTTGGAACTTGTTTCCGTTTGCGGCCCTGGCCCAGCGGGGGCTCGACGAGCTGCTCCCTCAGATGCCGCGGTTTCTCGAGCACTCCCGCGCACTAGCGGGTGCACTGCGTCAGCTTCCCGGACTCGCCATTGTCCCTGATCCGCCGCAGACGCCGCTCTTTCACATCCACGTCCGTGGAGATGTCCAAACCGTCCGGGAGCGCGCGATCCACATAGTCGACGAGCGACGTGTGTGGCTGTTCGACACCCTCACACCAAGCGTCGTCCCACACGTGAGCAGGGTCGAGTTGAGCATTGGAGAACCCGCGCTCGAGATTTCTCCCGAGGAGGCGGCCGAGCTCTTCCAGATGCTGGTGGCCGCCTGACACACATGCCGTTTTCGGGATCCGCTCGTACTCCTGGCGTAGCGGACCGCGGCCGGTCGGAGTCTCTTGCGCGCCTTCGAACAGCGCTCACCCGTCATTTGATCGCCGGCGGCTACGGCTTTGGCCCCGGAACCGCGGGAGTGCCAGAATTGTGTGAGTGTCGCGGGGAACCCAAGGCGCTCTGAGAGGCGTGGCTGATCCGATCGACCACCGGAAGCCTATGTGAGAGCACAGTGTCGAGCGCAAGTGACTGTCCCGCCCGTGCAAACCAATCCGGAGCGTCCGCGTTCGGCATGACCATCTCGTTGCGTGTCACCGGCGGCAACGCGTTGCAGTGCGCGCACGAACGGTCCGACTACGAACAGCGTCTTGAGGTTCGAGTGCTCCCTGGGCATCCCGAGCCCCCCAAGATCCGGTGGCGTGCCTCGTTCAACAGGACGAAAGCCGATCACCGCATCGCCCACACCCAGCCTCACGCCCCCCGGGGTGCTCGGCCCGGCGAGGGGGCGGAGATTGCGTGTCTGGCATCACGCGCTGCTTGTTCGCTTCCTGGCGGTCCTTAGCCTATGCAGACGCGGTGCCGCTTGGCATCCGCAAACGCCGACGGCCTCGCTCCTTGAGAACTACTGGGTGGCGACATGGCCGAGTCGCTCACCGTTGGCGATTCAATGGCGGAGCGGGTCTGGCCGGTCCATGCTGCAGGAGGCTGCCCGGAGCGCCTTCCGCTCGTCCGCGGAGTAACCCGGAAACCAGCAGCAGCGGGCGCGCTCGGCGGACTCGCACAGTGCCGAGCGCGCGCGCCGATTAGCGCCTACGCGCCACGCGCCTCGAGGTCCGGCGGGCGATTCTGCGACTTCCAAACATCTGATACCTCCTAGGTTGGGACTTCCGCTAGCGGACGCTTACGGCGTTCTCTGCAGCGTGCAATTGCTTGGCCTCCTCGGCCGACACGAGGCCGATCTCGACGAGATCAAGCGGGCTGATGAAGCCGTCGCTGATCCGGAACCCGCCGGCGCGCGCAATCGCGTCCCGCAGCGGAACCGCCCAGTGGTGCTCGAGTAGCACGACGGCCGCCGCCGAGTCGTTCGGGATCTCCTCAAGCACATCCCAGGCCTGCTCGTCGGAGAACACTTCTACGCCGTCGGCTGCCGCCTCGGCGCCCAGCTCGGCACCCTGCTCGGCTCCTTCTTCGCCCTCGATTCCAAGACCGATGAGCGCGCCGACCTTGCTGCCAAGCTCGATCGCCTCATCCTTGGTTAGGTTGCTGAGATGCTGCACCTCGATCTCACCGTTGGCGTCCTTGTGGACCGCGAGCGCGTCGATCACGCGGACCGTGTCGTCGTCGTGCAGCCGCTCGAGCTCGGCGATGATCTCCCCGTGGAATTCGGGATGGTCGAAGCCCACCACGATGAGCTGAACAGGCCCGATAGTCATAATTTCGCCTCTTTCTCCCGGAGGTTTGCAGGATCAGCCGAGCGTCCGACTCGTCTCGTCGGGACGGCGCTCGGCCACAGCTCGAGTGTCCTGTCCGCAGGCGCCGAGCACAACCGTGGACGCACCACTCTTTGCGCGCCGTATCGCCGGTGCCGTGGGCGGCGACGGGACGTCGCCACCGCTCCACTGATGTCCGCTGCGGCTCGAGCAGTTCATGCCATCCGGGTGATGACACCTAGCTGCGAACCGAGTTTCATTCGGCGTTAGAACCCGACGTTAGTTCGCCGGCCGTTCACTTCGACCCGACTGGGGCTAGGACATGTCAGGGCTTCATCTCGCTGCCGCTCGCCGGCCTTTGCATCACCCTGTTCGTCACGTCTGGCCTGGCGGCAGCGAGCGAGCGGCACCACATGTCGCCTGGGTCGAGATCACCGTCCCGGTGCTCGGCGTCGCGAAAAGGCGATGCTTGCGAGCGGAGTATGGGCGCGAACTCGGCTGAGCGTGAGCGTCGCTTAGACGCGGCTGCTAACGCCGACGCGGCCGCGGACGGTCCGAGAGTGCCGTTGCGCGTCGTGATCGCCGGCGACAGCGACCTGGCCTGCGCGGGCTTGAGCAGCGTGTTGGCCAGGGCTCCCGAGATCGAGGTGGTGGCAGTGTGTGAGGCCTCGCATTCGCTGCTGGAGGCAATCGACCGCGACTCGTCGGACGGTGTGCTCGACGACATCGGCTCGCGTCCGCTCGGCCAGCGAGAGGAGGTGAGCATCGCCGCACACCTTCGCCGGACCCGTCCCGAGCTCGGCGTGGTCGTGGGTCAGCATGCCGATCCGGGCGCGGCGGTTGAGTCGTCCGAGCGACCCGAGGGACGCGCGCATTCGTTGAAGGATCGCCTCGGGTACCGCAGCCAGCCCGCCGGCACGATCCAGGCGGTCTCGGATCGACCGTCCGGGGCCGACCGGGACGGGATCGAAGGACCGATCAAAGTGCCCGCTCAGTCGCCGGCGCCGGCGCTGGACGAACTCACCACACGAGAACGCGAGGTGCTTGCCGAGGTAGCAACTGGCAAGAGCAACACGGCGATTGCGTGCTTACTGTGCCTGAGCAAGCGCTCCGTGGAGAAGCACATCAACGCGATCTTCATGAAGCTCAACCTGCGGGAAACCGGCGAGACCAGCAGACGCGTGAAGGCCGCGCTGATGTTCATCGCCGATCGGAACCCTCCCAGCACTCCGAGCAGAAGCTGACCTGACTGATACCGGCCGGCTGAGACGACGATTCGGCTGGCCGCCGTTTTCGGCACCAGAGTCACCAGCGGCAGCAATCTCGAGGTCTGCTCGTGATCGTCCTCGAGTGAGATATCACCCCGTAGCTGACGCTTTCGAGACCTGGCGCGCTGTCTGGAATGGGCCCGACAAGCGCGCCCACCGCGCCGGGGCATATCACGACGCGTTCGTCCGCGTCCTCACTTCTCGGACCCGGCGGCCGTACTCGGGGGGATGGCCGGTTGTGCGCTCACATCGGTGGGCTTCGCGCCCTCGGCTCGGTGCCTCCTGCGGCGGTCGACGAAGTAGACCGCCGCCAACGCGGCGGAAGTGATGAGTGAGGAGATGACGAGCGATGCGAGCGGGTAGCCGGCCAGCGTGGTCGATACCCAGTACGCGAGCGCACAGGTGTAGACCGACCACAGGACTGCGCTGAGGACCGACCATCGGAGGAAGCGACGGTAGGGCATCTGTGAGAGCCCCATGGAGGCGTTGACGGCGAAGCGCATCCCGGGGACGTAGCGCCCGGCGACGATCAGGAGACCGGGAGAGCGGTCGAGGGCGTCCCAGGCGGTATGGACCTTAGGGTTCTCGAGTGCCTTGTCGAGATGGGGTTTCATTTTTTTCGCGCTCTTGCGGGCGATCCAGAAGAGTGACGAGTCTCCGATGATCGCACCGAGCGCGCCGGCGACCATGACGAGCCCGAGGTCGAGGCTTCCCCCTGCAGCGAGCGTCGAAGCTGCACTCAGCGTCGTCTCCCCCGGGAAGATCGGGATGACCGCGTCGAACCACACAAAGAGGAATGCCAGGACGTAGGCCCATTCCTCAGGCACCTCGGCGAACCACTTGGCAACGTCCCCTTGGTCAAGGACCTGACCCGCGGCAATCACGAGCAGCAGCACGGCGAATCCACCGAGGATCAGACCGGCCACGTGGCGACTCCAGAACGAGTCCTTCTTTTTGACAGCCGTCATCACGCTCTCGCTTCTTCAGGTTTAGTCCTCCCGACCAACGGAAGAGTCTGGACGGGCGGAAACTCGCGTGCCTCATCCCGTTGGCATGATTTTGCGCCTGGTCAGGGGTTAAGCGATCACATGCGCCTCCGACACCGTGGCTAAGCGCGGCCAACCGCGGTGCGCCTGCTTCCGGCAGCTCAGATCGGACCGATCCACGCGAAATCGCGGGCCAAGCGCTCAACCGAGCGTTCGATGTGTCGACCGTCGCGAGATCGCTCGAGCGACCGCGGGCAAATCTCATCCACGAAGGATGAGGCGCCGCACGGCCGCAACAGGTGACATATGCACTGATGTCAAGCGACGAGCACAGGCACGTTGTACGGCTCATGGAGCTACACGGTGATGCGCTCCTCGAACGATCGCGGTCCAACGCAACTGCGACGCGACCTCGGTCATGGACGGGAAGGCTCCCTGATCGTCTCTGTCGGGCGTCTTGGGGTGCACGCGGGCTCGAGCATCCCGTGTACGACCGGCGAAGCGGCTCGAGAACAGGGGCGCCAGTCCCCAGGCCCCGCGGATGACCACTAAGCGGGCACCCCCAGAGCCGTCCACGGACCCCTCGAAGGCCGAGCCTCAGCCCGGCTCGGTTTCTCTGTCGAGCCGAATCGCGTCGCTCTGGCGGGCGATCAACGAAGATGATGACGCGAAGATTGAGGCGGCGATCCTCCGTCTGAGCCACTCGCGCCGCGTGTTCGCTCCACTCGGCTTCGCGATCGGGGCGTTCGCGATGCTGTTTAACGCACTGAGGCTGCTCGTGTCCAACTGGCGACTGACGCTGGTTCAGATCCTCCCGGCGATGTGGATCTGGGTGGCGATGATCGACCTAAAGGCGCACGTGCTTCACGGCAGATCCCTCCACGTTGTGACCGGGCCGGTTTTGATCCCCGTAGCGCTCGTGATCGTGGCGATCACCGTGGCGAGCTTCTTCCTCAACGCAGTGTTCGCGTTCGCGATCGCCCAGTCCGGTCCCCCCGAAGTGCGACCGGCGGTCGCGAAGGCGCGGCGTCACATGAAGCCGATCGCGATGTCGGGCGGCGTCGTCGGCGTCATGCTCGCGTTCTCGATGACGGTCGCAACCCGGTGGGGATCCCCATGGTTCGCGCTCGTGCACGGCATCGTTGTCGGCGTGATGATGGTGTGCTACGTCGCCGTCCCGGCGCGCATCATCGGCGCCAAGCCGACTCAGTCACGGCGCGACAAGTTGTGGTCGAACGTGATCTGCGGGGGGTTGGGAGCGCTCGTCTGCACGCCGCCGTACCTCCTCGGGCGCCTGGGCATCCTGATGCTCGGATCGAGCGCGCTGCTGATACCCGGCATCATCGTGCTCGCTCTGGGCTTCACGCTTCAAGCCGGCGCAACGGGGGCAGTCAGTGCGATCAAGATGAGCGTCAAGCTCACCCAGCCCCCGCCCAAAACAACCGCCGCCGCACAACTCTGACTCACACGTGGCCGCTACGACTGCACACACTTGCCGCAGCGGCCCGCGAAAGGCTGAAACACGCGCGTGGGCCAGGTAATCCTCCTCTCGCTTGCTGCGTCGCTGAACCCGACCCTGGTCGGCGCTACGACCGTCATGCTGCTGCTTCCAGACCCGGCGAAGCTGATGCTGGGCTACCTACTCGGCGCCCTCGCGACGAGCATCACCCTCGGACTCGTGATCGTCTTTGCACTGCCGAACTCGGGCGCGACCACGACCACCGAGAGCACATTGAGTCCCACCGCCGACCTAGCGCTTGGCGGGCTCGCGCTGCTCGGAGCGTGGAGTCTGCGGTCCGGCCGTCACGAGCGGCGTGCCGAGCAACGGCGGGCGCACAAGGAGGCAAAGCCGGACAAGGGACCGCCGAAGTGGCAGCGGGTGCTGAGCAAGGGATCCCCGAAGACCACCTTCATCGTGGGGGCGCTGCTGACGCTCCCGGGCGCCTCCTACCTGGCCGGCCTCCACCAGATCCACAAGCTCAGCTACTCAACTACGACGACGGTGCTCGTCGTAGTCGGCTTCAACCTAGTCATGCTATGGCTGCTCGAGGTACCACTCGCCAGCTTCGTGATAGCTCCGGATTGGACACCGCGCGCGGTCGAGCAAGCCAAAGCCTGGGTCAGCCGACACGCACACGTCCTCGAAGTCAGAGGGCTTTTCACGCTCGGCGCTCTGCTGGTCATCAAGGGCATCGTCGAGTTGATCAGCTGAAGCCCGCGCCATCAGTCCCCTTGGAGAGGCCGAGAAGACGTCGGACACTGTCCGCCGGTCAGCCTGTCGAGGACTCGGCCGCAGCCGCCCGGTCGCTGACGCACCCGCGGACGGCTGCGTGGACGGTGGGATAGAACCGACGCTCACCGATCTGCTGAGCGAGGGGGAGCTTGTGCAGGCGGTCTTCGAGCCTGGCGTGCATGCGTGCGACGACGAGCGAGACGCCGTCGTCGCGCAAGTCCTTCACGAGTTGTCCGAGCGCCTGGAGCCCGGTCGTGTCGATCTGGGCGACTCCCTCGGCGTCCAACACCAGCCAGTGTGTGGCGGTCGAGGCGCCGCGGACCGCGTCGCGGATCCTCCGCGTGACGTAACCCGCGTTGGCGAAAAACAGCCGGTCATCGAGACGGTATACGACGACGCCCGGTACAACGCGGGCGGTGGAATGCTCGGCGACATCAGCGAAGCGGCCCAGCACGGGGTCAAAGCCCAGCACCGCGTCTCCGGGACGGGCGCTGCGGCGGACCGCATCGAGAATCGTCAGTCCGACGGCGAATACCACGGCCTCAAGCACCCCGACGAAGACGACTCCAGCGGTCGTGATCGCCGCGATCGCGAACTCGACCCGATCGGTCACCGCCAGCGTCCGCCAGGCCGAGATATCGACGAGCCCCACCGCGGCGGCGACGATTGCGGCGCCGAGGACGGCCTTCGGGAGATCCGCGATCGGCCCGGTCAGGAACAACAGGATTGCGATCACGGCTGAGGCTGCCATCAGCGCCGCGACCTGGCTGCGGGCGCCCATCGAGTCGTTCACGGCTGTTCGCGACCCGCTCGCCCCGACCGGGAACGCCTGAGAGATGCCCGCCACGGCGTTTGCGGCTGCCATCGCTCGCATCTCCTGCCCGACGCCGACCCGATCACCGTGACGCTGGGCGTACGAGCGGGCCGTCAGGACCTCGTCGGCGAAGCTCACCAGGAACAGCCCGAGCGCTGCCGGCACCAGGTCGAACACGTCAGTCAACGGTGGCGTCGGAAACGCAAGTGAGGGCAGCCCACTGGGGATATGACCGACCACCGCTACACCGTGTTGATCGAGGTTCAGCAATGCCGATAGCGCGATCCCAGCCACGACGACGACGAGGGCGGCGGGGAAGCGGGGCGCGATCCAACGTAGCGGCAGCATGACCCCGAGTGCGAGAACCGCAACCGCCAGGGTCGCTCCGCTCACGCTCCCGATCTCCCGTGCCGCCTCGGCCAACTGTGGGATCGGGTCACTCGCGCTGATGTCGATTCCCGTGAGCTTTCCGAGCTGGCCGATGATCAGCACCACGGCGACACCATGGATGTAGCCGACCAGGACAGGGCGCGAGAAATAATCCGCCAGCCAACCGAGCCGCGCGACGAGGGCGAGCACGTAACAAGCACCGACCAGCAGCGCGAGGACAGCTGCGAGCTCCGCGGCGTCGGCACTCCCAGCAGTCGCGAACGAGAGCACAGATACGGCCACGAGTGCGCTGATCGAGCCCTCGGGCCCCACCACCAATTGACGCGAGGAACCAAGCAAAGCGTAAGCGACCGTGGGGAGCAACAGGGCGTACAGGCCATTCACCGGCGAGAGACCGGCAAGCTCGGAATACGCCATCGCCGACGGCACTGCCAGCGCCGCGACGGTGACGCCTGCCAGCAACTCACGCCGCGCGCGGCCCGCGCCATAGCCTCGCAGTTGTCCCAGCAGCGGAACCGCGCGCTGCAACAACGGCCGCTCGGGTGCCGGCTTGAATGGCGCGGATTCGTCCCGGTACGCGCGCTCCGCCGGCACCGCGTCGCGCGGGGTCCCGTGGCCGTCGGTCATCCGACCGCCTGGGGGTGTGTCACCGCTGCGTCGCGAATCGCACTCGGCACCGGAGGCCCGTGCCCTAATCGAGCGTATGGATTGCGAACGCGACAGCGAAGCCGAGTGTCGTCAGAACCCCGACCCACTTCCCTCCGTGCTGGTAGGCCTCGGGCATCATCGTGTCTGCGAGCATCGTCAGGATCGCGCCTGCCGCGAAGGCGAGCACGAACGCGACGACGTCCTGTGAAGCGTGCTGAAATAGACCGTAGCCGGCTAGCGAGGCCACTCCGGAGATCAGTGCGATCGCGATCCACATCCACAGGATCCGCGACTTCTGCCAGCCACCGGTGACGAGGCCGGCTGTCGAGGAGATCGATTCGGGCAGGTTGGAGATGAACACCGCAGCCAGATAGGCGGCGCCGACCGCGCCACCTTCGTAGATCGTCAGGCCGATCACCATCGACTCAGGAATCCCGTCGAGAACCGATCCGAGCACGATCCCGAGCGCAGACCCGCCCTTTTGGCCCCCGTCTGCGTCCTTGCGTTTGCCTCCCCCGAGCCGGTCGATCAGCAGGTCGCCACCGAAGAACACCCCGCAGCCGGCGAAGATTCCAGCGACGACCCACCCGTGGCCGGAAGACTTTCCGACCGCCTCCTCGACTAGGTCGAACGCGACCGCGCTGATCAGCACGCCCGAGCCGAAGGCCATGATCAGCCCGATCACACGTAGGCTGATCCGGAACATGATCGCGACAACGGCGCCGATCACCAGCGAGGACGCGGCGAGAGTCCCCCAGCCGAACGAGGCCGCCATTTAGAGCCTCTCGCTGCTCGCCGCTCGGGCGGTCCGTGTGGGGATAGCGCCGACGCTGGTGTCGATCGGTGCGCAACCGAGGAGAAGCGTCGCGCCATCGTCGCGGGCGCCGACTCCCGGCAGCGGCACGCTGCGACTGTCCGTTCTGACGGGCAGACGCCCCGTCAGGATCGCCGAGCGCGTCGACGGTCGTTGGGTTTCGAGGTTGTAGTTCGCCAACCGCGCCCCCTGGCCGACCGGCGTATCGATTTGCGGCGTGGGCATCGTGCCGCCATGGCCGCTGACGTCACCCCAGCCGACGTTGTCGGCCAGCATGAACACAACGTTCGGACGCGACTGAACGCTCATTCCCCACGCTTCCCTCAGTTGTCGACCGGTTCGCTCACATGCGGAGGACTGCCGGCGGTTGTCTAGCCGACGGCCTCGATCTCGCTCGGACGCCACGACTTGTCAAAGAACGCCGCGAGCGGGCTGTACAGGCGCAGGATCGGGAACCAGCCCTTGCCTTCGGTCGTCTGGATCCAGTTGCCTTCGGGGCTGTCCGCCGGTCGGTCCGGACCGAACGTGATGGTCGTCGAGCCGTCGTCGTTGGCGGTGGCGGCCGGCGTCGGGTAGGACTGGCTGCCGGCTCGTGGGAACCGCTGCGCGGTCTGGAGCATCGAGCGTGTCTGGTTGTCGTAGAGGGTGATGGACCAGAACCGCGCCGCCGGGATGTCCGGTGGCAGCGTCACGCGGTAGTTCTTCCCGCCGTCGAGCCGGTTCCCGTCGGCGTCCTTGACTGTCATCAGATACTGCGACCCGATCCCGGTGAGCCGCATGCACATCGCGGGCGTGACACCGGTGGCCGCGTACAAGAACGAGGTTCGTGAGTGCAGCTTCCGGACGCCGGTCGCGGGGAACGGCGTAAGCCCGTCGGCGGTGACGAGCGCGGGCGGCGTCTCGAACGTGTATCCGCCGACCCACAGCATGTTGAACCACCCCGACCCGTCGTAGTAAGTGAACCCTTCCGATGCTCGCGGGTGGAAGAACAGTGCCCGCGAGGCGGTGTTGCCGACGGCGGCGGCCTCGCTGAGAGCGCGCCGCGTCCGCTCGTCGGGCTCGAACGGCTTGCCCTTGATAATCCCGATCGCGGCCAGTTGCCCCATCAGCTCGGCGTTCGTGCTGCCGGCGGGCTGGTCCTGCACCGCCTCGTTCATCAGTTCGAAGAAACCGAAGTCGCTGGGCGGGACCGTGTTGAACGCCTTCCCGGTCCCCTCCACGAACACGGTCTTGGGAACCTGCGCCGGGGCAGCGGGGTGCACGTGGCCCTCGAGCAGCGTCGCGACGCTCGTGCCGACGTTGCCCGGCGCGTAGGGATAGAGCTTCAGGGTGCTCTTAATCGTCTCGACCGTCGGCGCCGGGTCATCGTCCGTCAGGAACGACCGCCCCAGCAGGAGCGCCCTCGACGTGCGCGAGTGTCCGACGTGGTACCCGCTGTCGGGCAGCGGGCCGTCGTAGCCGGGTGGGACGAGAAGGAAACGGCCGCCCTCGCCGCGGTCCGGGCCCGGCAGGCCGAAGTCGATGATCCACCCCCACCACATGTCGTCGAACACTCCGAGCGCCTGCGGAGGCGTCTCGACGACCATCGGTCCCGACGTCAGATCGACGATGCCGAGGAAATACACCGTGTCCGCGTTCGCGGTCAAGAACACGGACTCCGCTCCCATGAGACCTGAGAAGATGATGATCGAGTTGTCCTCGACGCCCACATCGTGGAAGCCCTTCCGGATGGCGTACGTCGACGCTGCCCCAAAGCCATCGAGATAGACGTTGACACCGTGCACGAAATCGAGCTGGTCGTACACGAGCTCGGCGGTGTCGCCGGTCGGAACACCGTCGATAGAGTCCAGCGTCCCGATCCGACTTTCGATTTGGTCAGGCGACGAGATCGACCGAAGCGCGTCGATGGAAACAGTCATGTGTTTGACCCCCGGAGGTGGTTGCGGTCGTCGCGAGCTCTGTGAGCGCGATCAGGCGATTGACGAGGAGAAGATGTGAGACTGTGGGCGGAGCGTATGCGCCGGCCCGTGGGGCCGCCTCATCCAGTTGGCATGAAATTCCCAGCCGTCGTCCCGCTAGGGCGCGCTGTCCGCCGCGGCCTCCGCGAAACCGACGTCCGCGTCGCAATTGGCCGATCCCCGGAACGGCAAACGGGATTGACACCCGTGCGATGGCGAGTCGACTCATGTGATCCATCGACACATCGACACCATTCTGAGGCGCGCGAGGCGGGCGCCACGATTGCCGCGTCACGCTACGCGAGCGAACTCGGACAGCCGCACGCGAACCGGGCCGACGCCACTCACCGCCTCGTCAGCGGTCGCCTCCACGACATTTCAGACACCCCATCTGCCGAGCGAGTGAGGCAGGCACGGCCGGATGCGTCGAAACGCTCAATCCAGTCCAGATGCGGCGATCGTCTGTCCCAATGGATTAGTTCGTCGTTGCCGTCACGTTGACGGGCATGTGCGTCGGCTCACCGTGGAGCGCGAAGTTTGCCAGGGTCTCGATTATCTGCCACGGCGACTTGGGCTCGAGCGCGGATGGGGACGCGCCGGGGTGATGTGGCGCGATCCTTACCCGCAGCGCTCCTGGGCGGACGCGGAAGCGAAGCGGCGGGTCGAGGTGCACGGCCTCCCCGTCGATCCCGGCGGCGATGGCCGGATCGGAGCTGATATCGAACTCAGGCGTCGTCCACTGTTGCATCGCAAGCTTGTGTGCGACAGAACCGTCACTACTGGCCGCAGCCGGAACGAGGACGGTCACGCCCAGCAACTCTTCGTCGAGCCGCGGACGAGTGCCCGATCCCAGCGCCGGACCGAGGCGGTATGCATTGTTGGAGACGAGGATCGCGACCGCTGATTCCTGACCGGATGGGCCACGCCACATCAGGTGCGGCGGCTCCGCATCTGGCCCGAGCACGTCGGGAACGGTGTCGAGCAGGGTATGAAGTTTGGCCTCCCGGTACCCGGGGCGCTGAACTGCGTCGGCGTAGAGTCCCAGCGAAACGTTGTTGACGAACACTCGATCGTTGACCTCGGCGAGATCGACCCGACGCTCGCCACCGTTCACAAACGCGTCCAGAGCACCGACGACGTCGTTTCGATCGACCCCGAGGTCAAGCGCGAAGTGATTGCGTGTCCCGGCGGGTATGCACGCATACGGTAGATCGAGCTCGGCGGCGATCTTCGCGACGATCGCCTGCGACCCGTCACCGCCCGCCATCGCGAGCCCGTCCGCGCCCTGCTTCACGGCGTCGCGGACGAGTTGCTCGAGGTCGTCCCCGCGTCGCAGCTCGATCGGCTCGATCCCCCGCCGACGAGCCTCATCAGCCACATGGAACCGTTTGGCCTTCCCGCCTCCCGACAGCGGGTTATAGAACAGCACGGGTCGAGCTGGGCGCTCGGCCCGGGGCAACTCGACGTGTACCCTGAACGCCATTCGCGCCGCCGCCAGCGCGAGCGCCACCGCCGCGAGCACGAGCAGGTCCTCGAGGAGCCGGTTGCCGACGATTACCAGCACGACCGCGCCGCAGAGCAACAGCACCGCCGCTATCAGGCCCAACGTGCGCGGGGTTCCTCGCCGGCACGCGCCGTACCAAGCCGCGCAGATCGCGAGCGCCACGCACGCGAGCACCGACAATCCTTCTGGGAAGTGCGCGACCGCCACGACGACAGCAAGAACGACCGCCGCGACCCCGAAGAGGAGAGCGGCGGCGGACCACAACCGGCGACCGCTCATCTGCCCGTTCCCGTACGTTCAGGATTCTTCACGTCGCTCACCGCTCTTAGTGTGGGGATCGAGCGACGCGTCAGGCTGGAAAGTGTCATTTGTGACCCCCGTTGGGTGGTTGCGGGCGGCGCGAATTCTGTAACCCCGATCCGCTGAAGCTGAGATGTGGGCGGAGCGTAGCCGCGCCCCCGACCGTCAACCTCATCCTGTTGGCATGAAATCGAGCGGCATGCCCCCGACTCCGATCGCAGTGGAATAGCACCAGCCCTCGCACTGCTCCGCGCGGTGAGCCGACTAACGGCGATCGGCGCTGCCGGGTGCAGCCTCGGCGCCAGGTTGCGTCGCCGTATCGGGGCCGAGCCGCGATCTCAACTCGGCGACCTCTCGGCGCAGTTGAGCGACCTTCCGTCGCTCTTCGACCAGTTCGGCAGCAAGCCCGCGCAGCGCCATACCCAGACGCTCGACGCGAAACTCGCGTTCTGTCCTCGGTAGCCCCAGCGATCCTTTGGAAGCCACGGACGGCCGCTCTGTCCGAGGCAGTCGCTCCCCCGTAGGATCGATTGACTTCCCTGACGGGACTGTGGGCTTGCGCTCGCCGGCGTTCCTCATGGCGATGGCAGAATTTGGCGGCTGGTCAGGGTTCGTGCCGTTCGAGCGCGGCGTCGACGTCGTAGCCGAGCGCAAGCGCGAGCTTCGGTGCGCACTCGACGACCCGCGCGGCGCCCGTCACCGGCGTCACCGCCTCGAGCGCAGCGACGATCTCGTCGCTCGTCGCCCCGGCCGCGAGCGCGTGCGCGACGGCGTGCTGGAACGACGCGGTGGCGGCATCGACGGCAATCGTCGCGGCGACGCGCACGAGCGCCGCGGTTCGCTCGTCGAGGACCGATGGTGCGTAAGAGCTGCCGTCGACAGCGATCGTCTCGAGGAACGCGATGTCGTGAATGGCGAGTCGACGCAGGTGTTTCTTGTACTCGTCGATTGGCACCGGCTCATATTTGACCTGGTCCGGTCGGCCGGCGCGTCATCCTTCCAGGATGAGATTTGCCCGCGGTGGGTAGATCGAGCTTTCCACGAGCCCCACCTCGATGGCTCGTTCGATCGCCTCGCTGCGCGACGCGGTGTCGAGTTTGCGGTAGATCGAGATCGCTTCGGTCTTGACGGTGTTGCGCGAGATGAACAGCCTGCCGGCGATCTCCGGGAGCGTGAGGTGGGTGGCGAGGTACGGAAGCAGCCGCAGCTCGGCACCGGTCAGGCTCATCGCCCACGCACCGGCCGACCCGGAGGTGGCCGCCACGCGGTCGTGCAGCTCACGCGCCTCCTCGACCAGCGAGCCCATACGCGGCCGGAGCTCGAGCACCCGCTCGGTCTCGGTAAGTATCGTGCGGGCCGCGGCGGCCTCGGCGAGGGTGAGGTGGGCGCGCGTGAGCTCGAGTCCAACCTGGATGGTCAGCCAGGGAATGCCGTGGTCGAGCAGCGGCCGCAGACGGTGAGCGCGCGTGATCGCCGCGCGGGCATCCTCCGGCCTGGCCTCGTGGAGTGCGACTCGCGCGGTCGCCACGTGCGCGATCGAGCTGGAGGAGTAGTCGCCAAGGCCCGTCTCCTCGACGAGCGCTTGTGCCGCCCGCGCACGTTGCCCGGCGTCGCCCCAGGCTCCCCGCTTGGCGGCGAGCAGAGCAAGCTGCGCCTGCGCCACGTAGACCTCCTCGTAGGCGCCGGCCGCGAGCCCCTTCTCGACAGCCGCCAACAAGTCTTCGGTAGCACGATCGGTTGCGCCAGACAGTGCGTGCGCAACGCCTCTGATCATGAGCGCGTCCGGGATCCACATACTCTCAGGTGAGAACTGCTCCAGCGCCCGGTTGGAGTCTGCAAGCGCCTGCTCGACCCCGTCTTTCATCATGCACGCGCGCAGGTTCGCGACCCACGGCTCGATCGTGGCGCTTCCATCCGAGAGCGGGATGGCCGAGTTTGCCCCGTCGGCGAGAGTGAGCCACCGCTCCGCGTCCTCGGGTCGCCCCGTCAGCACCCGCACCCAGGCTCCGAAGACGGCGAGTGCGGGATATCGAACCAGCTCCTCATCGCTGAACCACCCCAACCACTCCTCCAAGGTCGCCATCCGGCCGTCATAGTGCAGCGGCAGCGCAAGCGCGTCGACCAGCGCGGCAACGGAATCCATCTCACCGGCAGCATGCCCGTAGTGGACCGCCGCCTCGGCCAGGTCGTTGGCGATGCACCACTCCATCGCCCGACCGCTGAGTGCGCGCGCCAGGTCCGGCTCGGTGCGTATGAGCTCGCTGCGCAGGAGCTCCCCGAACAGGTGGTGGTATCGATACCACTCGCTTCGCCGGTCGAGAGGCACCACAAAGCAGTTCCTGCGCTCGAGCGTCATGAGCGCGTCCGCCGACCGGGTCGTCTGCAGCACCGAGTCGCACAGGTCGCCACACATGCGATCCAGCACCGAGGTGTACTTGAGAAACCCCGCCTCGAGCGGCGGCAGCCGGGCCAGCAGCTCCTCGCGGAAGTACTCTGAGACGAACCGGTCGTCGCCGGCGAAGCGGGCCGCGGTCGCCGAGCTCGTCGCCCCTGCCTGCACCGACAGCGCCGCGAGATACAAGCCCGCCGGCCAACCTTCCGTCCTCTCGGTCAACTCCGACAGCTCGCTTCCGTCGAGCTCGACCCCGGCCGCGTAAAGCAAGAGGCCGGCCTCCCGGTGATCCAGCCGCAGGTCCGACACGCCGACCTCGTGCACCAACCCGTGCGCCCGCCAGCGGGCAAGCGGCAGCGCCGGCGTTTCTCTGCTTGCGACCGCGATCTGCGAGCCGGCCGGCACATACTCGACCAACTCCGCGAGCGCGTCCAGACACGCTGGACTGGCGACCGCATGCAGATCGTCGAGCACAAGCACCAATGGCCGCTCGAGCCCGGCCAGAGCGCTCCCCAGTCGCGGGACGCGCTTTGACCAGGTGGACCCTCCTGGGCCGGATAACGCGTCGAACACCTCGGGTGGGAGCGGCTCGACGCGATGAATCGCGCCCGCGATGTACCTAAGCAGCACAACGGCGTCGTCGTCCCGCCCGTCGACCGCGACCCACGCGAACGCACGCTGATCAGCCTCCGCCCACCGCGCGAGCAGCGTCGTCTTGCCATACCCGGGGGGCGCCACCACGCTCACAAACGGCAAGCGCGACGCGCACAGACGAGCGATCACGTCCGCCTTCCGCACCGTTCCTTCCCGCGCCAAAGGCGCGGCCAACTTGAACTCTAAGAAATCGAAAGGAACCTCGGCGACGGCCATGGTAAGACGGATCCTAACGCAGACGTTGCGCTTGATCTCACCCGTTTTGGATGACGCGGGCGAACAGGCGTTCGGCCGACCGCTCCGCCCACAGGTTCACGCCGCACATCGCGCTCGGCCCGGGTAACGCGACGGCCGGAGCCGACCGAGGGACTCAGATAGCTGTCTCCGACGAGGCCCTTCGCTCGATCTCCCAGCCTGACCAGCCCGAGGGCTGGTTCGAGATGGTCGCGTCCGCCGCCGGCGCGCCAGCCTCTCGATGTCCGGGAGCCAGGCCTACCGACCCCCCGTGGACCGCTCGATTAGGTTGCGACGACGTTGGATGACTTGGATAGTTGGTAGACGACCGTCACGCAGACCGCGAATACGCAGATCGACCAGAACGGCGTGGTGCCGGTGTCGAACAGCGCGGCGATCGCGCCGAGCGTGCCGGCGATGATCCCGATCACCCGGCCGTAGCCGCCGCCCGAGAACAGCGAGAACGCCGCTACGAGCTCAATCACACCGATGATCAGGGTGATCCAGCCCCACGTGTGGAGACTCGAGAAAACGTATACCGAGTTCTGCGTGAAGAACTTTGAGTTGCTGATGCCCGCGATACCCCACACCACGTTCAGGAAGCCGGCGATCCCGAGCAGGATTCCTGCGAACACCCACCATCCTGTGACCCTTGCTTCGTTGTCCATGTGCATCTCCTTTGGTGAAATGACGAGCGCACTCTCTCTCGCCGAGTCGTCGCCGACATCGTCCAGACTGGATGATTTGACATTTCGCCCAGGCAGGCGAGCGCCGGCCGGGTGCGAGGCGAGCGCCGGCCGGGTGACCACATCCGGTTAGCCGTCGTACCACTAACGGCCTACGCGCTGGCCGCCTGTGCAAGGAGGCCGAGCCTAAGCCACAGCTACTCGCGGCCGACCGGGGGGCCGGGAGGCTCAATTTCATGCCAACTGGATGACGAGAACCAACTTGGGCACGCCCATACTCGGCACTCCAAAGCTCACGTCTCCGGCTCCGTGACCCTCACGGCTTGAGTCAGAAGCGCTGATGCAAACAGCCAGGCGAGTCAACGACAGCGATCCTGGCGCTACCTCGAAGGGACCGTGAACCTCATGACGTTCCTCTGGATCCTGTTGGGCATCGTGTACCTGGCGTGCTGGGTCTACTTCGGCCTGGCGACGTTTAGCAAGGGGCACTACTGGCTGTTCTGGATCGGTTTCATCCTCCCCTTCCTGTGGATCATCGGGGCTCTGATCGCACCGACCGAACGGGCCGCCGCACGCGCCGCCGCGGCGTAACCGCGCCTCCGCCCACGAAACACGCGAAACCGAGGAGAACTCAATGACAGCGACCAGCTCTAGAACGAAGGCTCCCGCAGGGAGGGGATCGACGAAGCCGGCGGCCGGGGCGGTGCCGCATTTGTCGATTGATGAGCGGGTCGCGCGCGGGAAGGCTGCCCGCGCTGAGGTCCCGCGCTCAAGCCATGCACTCTATGAACCGTCGGGCGAGCGGAGCGATCCGGTCGAGCTGCTCGAGCGTCAGGCGAAGTCGCGCGTACCGGAGCTCGTGCCGATCCGCTACGGCCGGATGCTCGTGTCGCCGTTTACGTTCTATCGCGGGGCCGCGATGATCATGGCGCACGATCTGGCCGCGACGGCGCGGTCGGGGCTGATGGTGCAGGCCTGTGGCGACGCGCACCTGTCGAACTTCGGGGTGTTCGCCTCGCCCGAGCGGCGGCTGGTGTTCGACGTCAACGATTTCGATGAGACGCTCCCCGGGCCGTGGGAGTGGGACGTCAAGCGCCTGGCCGCGAGCATGCTGATCGCCGCGCGTGATGACGGCTTTCGCGCCAAGGAACAGGAGCGGATCGTGCTCGACACGGTCGGTCAGTACCGCACCGCGATGGCGGACTTCGCCGGGATGAAGAACCTCGAAGTGTGGTACTCGCACTTGGACATCGACAGCGTGCTGAAGGAATTCGGTTCGCAGTTCAAGGCGAAGCTCGTCAAGCGAACCGAGAAGACGCTCGCGAAGGCTCGCACGAAGGACAGCATGTCCGCCTTTTCGAAGCTGACTCACTCGGTCAACGGCGATGTACGGATCGTCGATGAGTCGCCGCTGATCGTGCCGATCGAGCAGCTCGCGCCCGGCGGGGACCGAGATCAGATGTTCGACGCGCTGCATCAGCTGGTGCGCGGCTACCGTGAATCGCTGGAGGTCGACCGGCGTGTGCTGCTCGAGCAGTTCGAGTTGACCGACTTCGCGCGTAAGGTGGTCGGGGTCGGCAGCGTCGGCACCCGGGCGTGGATCGCGCTGCTACTCGGCCGCGACGGCCAGGACCCGCTGTTCCTGCAGATCAAGGAAGCCGAGGCGTCAGTGCTCGAGGGGTTCCTCAGCCCGAGCGAGTTCTCCAACCACGGTCAGCGCGTCGTGACCGGACAGCGGCTGATGCAGGCCACCAGCGACATCTTCCTCGGGTGGCTACACGTCGACTCCGGGCTCGACGATCAGCCTCGCGACTTCTACTGCCGCCAGCTCAAGGACTGGAAGGGCTCCGCCGAGATCGAGCAGATGGTTCCGGAGGCCATGGCGACGTACGGCAAGCTGTGCGGCTGGACGCTCGCGCGGGCGCACGCTCGCAGCGGCGATCGCATCGCGATCGCCAGCCTACCTCGGCAACGGCGACAGCTTCGACCGCGCCCTCGTCGACTTCTCAAAGGCATACGCCGACCAGAACGACCGCGACTACCAGGCGCTCGCCACGGCGGTCAAATCCGGCAGGATCACCGCCGAGACGGGTCTCTGATGCCCGACCCTGAACAGGCACGCGGAGCCGACCCCGGCCTCTCGCAACCCGTGAGCACCGACGCGGCCGCGCCGTCCGGCGCTGAGCCCGCCGGCAAGAAGGCTCATCGGGTGCTTGTTCCGCTGCTGCTGGTGCTGGCGACCGATCGTCGGTATCGCGGGCGCGTTCGCGGTGTGGGTCAATCGCCAGGCGCTGAACACGTCCAATTGGGCTTCGACCAGCGGCAAGGTCCTCGAGGACAAGCAGGTCCAGACCGCGCTCAGCGCCTACATGGTGCGTGAGCTGTTCCGCAACGTCGATGTCTCGGGAAGTCTGCAGAAGGCGCTGCCCACGCAGCTGCAGCCGCTGGCGGGCCCAGCCGCCGCCGGGTTGCAGCAACTCGCGGGCCAGGTCGCCCCGCGGGTGCTGGCCAGCCCGCAGGCGCAGACCGCGTGGGTCGCGGCCAACGTCGCCGCGCACAGGCAGCTGTTGAAGGTGCTAAACGGGGGCGGGGCGGTCGTCTCGACGCAGTCCGGGGTCGTGACGTTGAACTTGCACGCGCTGGTCAGCGAGCTTGCCGCGACGCTCGGGGTCTCTGACCAGCTCGCCGCCGCGCGGTCGAAGTTGCAGGGGTCGACGGGGGCGTCGGCGCGGGGGGCGGCGCAGCAGAAGCTCGGGATCACGCTGCCGCCGGCAAACGGCCAGCTGGTGATCCTGCGCTCAGATCAGCTGAGCACGGCGCAGGACATCGCCAACGGCGTCAAGGGCCTGGCGATCGTGCTGCCGGGCGCTCGCGATCCTGTTGTTCGCGCTCGCGGTGTATCTGGCCCGCGGACGGCGCCGGCGGACGTTGCGAATGACCGGCTGGTGCTTTGTCCTGATCGGCGTGTCGTTGCTACTGATCCGCAGAATCGCCGGCGACGCGGTCGTCGATGGCCTGGTCAAGGTCCCGTCGAACAAGCCGGCCGTGCACGACGTCTGGAACATCGCGACGTCGCTTTTGTACGACATCGCGGTCGCGATGATCGTGTACGGGCTGGTGATCGTCGTCGCCGCGTGGCTCGCCGGCCGCACCCGCCCCGCGACCGCGATCCGCAAGGCCCTGGCCCCGTCGTTGCGCGACAGCCCGGCGGTCGCCTACGCCGCGGTCGGCGCCGCGCTGCTGCTGGTCGTGCTCTGGGGTCCGACCCCGGCCTTGCGGAACATCTGGTGGATCCTCGTGTTCGCCGCGCTGCTCGCGCTCGGGGTCACGATGCTGCGACGCGAGACCGCCCTCGAGTTCCCCGACATCGAGCGCGGCCAGGCACTGGACGGCCCCCAAGAGCAGCCGGCCCAAGCCGGTGCGCACAGCGATGCCGCGCCGCAGGGGCGTGTCGATTCGCTAGAGCGACTGGCCGCGCTTCGCGACCGCGGCGCGATCACGGACGACGAGTACCAGGCCGAGAAAACACACGTCATGACCAACGGCACCTGAGGCCAACCGGAGCGAATGTGACCGTGCACAGTGTCATCGGCGACGACCGGCAGCCCGCGAGTCGCGTGCCGGGGTCGTCCGTGAGTGGCGGTCGTCGAGTCCCGTCGATGGCTCGATCGGGGTGAGTCCGGGCGTGCCGACTGTTTCGCGTCCAGGTCTGATCGAGCGCCGGATGACCCGGTTCCTTCGCGAGCCGGTGTCAGTGCGCAACGCCGCGAGCGTGATCGTCGTGGCGACGCTGGCCGTAGTAGTCGCCAGCGGCGTCGCGATCCGGATCCTCGACCATCACGAATACTCGAGCATCTGGCTCGGGATGTGGTGGGCGCTGCAAACGGTGACGACGGTCGGATACGGCGACGTGACGCCGACGAACACCTCGGGCAGGTTCGTGGGTGTGCTCGTGATGCTCGAGGGGCTCGCGCTTCTCGCGATCGTCACGGCGGCGATCACGTCGACGTTTGTCGCGCGTGCCGAAGAGCAGCGCAGCGCAAACGCGCACGTGAAGGAACAGCTCGTCGAGGATCGCCTCGATGCGGGACTCGAGGACCTGTCCGCGCGCCTGGATCGGGTCGAGCGGCTCCTGACCAAGCTCACCGAGGAGTGACTCGTGTCCACTGAAGACACGCGCAATCGGACGGAGCCGGGAGGACCCGACGACCGGCCCGACGAGCCCGCCTCCGACGACGCGAATACACCGAGATCGGGTCACGGCGTCAAGCGCACGGTGTCGGGGTGGCGAGCGCTCGGGCGGATCGCGTATCGCGACCCCGAGCACGTCGCCGAGCGGCTCACCTTGTACGGCGCCCGGAATCTCGGACAACCATCGCTTGACTGGGCACACGGCGTCCTGGAGGCGCGTCCCGACGTCCCGCGCCCGGTCATCGCCGACGAGGTCCGGACGCAGGCCGCCAGGGTCGCGCGGGTCGACGGCGCAGTCTCGGGGACGCCGTTCCTGATCGCGCTGATTCCTGGATACCTGGCCTACCTCCGGGAGGAGGGACGCATGGTCCTGCGCACCGCGGCGCTCTACGGCCGCGATCCGCGTGACCTTGCGACGTCGGCCGAGGTGCTCGCGCTGCGCGGCGTGCACCCGACCGTCCAGGCGGCCCGCACCGCCTTGGAGAAAGTGCGCGACGTTCCAATGCCGGACAAGCCGGCCACCCGGCGGTCGCTGCGCACTTGGGTCCGCAGCGTCAACATCCTGCTGATCTTCGGCGGGTTCGTCTCCGCCCCCTCCGATGCGCGTGACGTGGGCGCACACGCTCGGTTGAAGGCCTCCGCCGCGTTCGTGATCGGCGCCGTGGCCTGGGTGACGACGTGGGTGCTACCCGTCACGCTGATGATCGCGATGGCCTGGGGCTGCGAGACCCACGCGCGCCAACTCGGACGACGAGCGCTGCTCTTCTACGACGGCGACGCTGACAGCGCGCAGGCGGCGATCACCGCCGCCAAGCAACGCCACGACCGCGGGCACGGCAGGCGTGAGATCCTGCGCGCGACGATCCTCGTCCTGTCCATCGCCGTGCCGATCGGTTTTGTGGCCTACGCCGATCACGTCCGCCAGAGCACCGGGATCAACTGGCTCGGCGCGCTCGGCGCGCTGGTCGCGTTCTCCCTCGTCCTCGCCGTGTCCGTCATGGCCAGACGGCGCTAGCGACCATCAACTCCCCGTGTACCGCTCTGCGCGTTTCGCGACCGTCACGACCGGACCCGTCAAAGACCCAGACAAGCTCTTCTGCGACCCAGCACAGCGATGCCAGATCATCCAATCAGGATGACGATCGCCCCGTCGCGGTACGTGATCATTCCTTCACTTCGAGTTCACAAGTGATGACAGTTCAGGACCCCTCGATTCCCTTGCATGACCCGCGGCGGGCGCACCACCTGCTGATGATGGGGTTCAGGGACCGCACGCAGTTCGACGATCCGACGCTCGAGTACCGGCGGCTGTTCTCAGAGCTGCTGGGGACGTTCATGCTGGTACTCGTTGCCGCCGGCGGCGGGATCCTGCACGCCAAGGGGCAGATCAGCCTTGCGGCCGCGGTCGTCGCCCCGGGACTGATGGTGCTGGCAATCATCCTGTTCATGGGGGCGGTCTCCGGCGCCCATCTGAACCCGGCTGTGTCGCCGGCATTCGCGGTGCGAGGCGATTTCCCGTGGAAACGGGTGCCGGGCTACATCGTCACCCGACTGCTCGGCGCGACGCTGGCATGCCTGTTTCTGCTCGTGGTGTTCGGCAACGTCGAGCACCTCGGCGCGACGCTACCCGGACCCGGCTACCACCATTGGCAGGCGTTCTTGATGGAGATCGCGCTGACAGGCGTCCTGCTCAGCGTGATCCTCGGAACCGCATCGGCGGCGCAGAACGTCGGCGCGATCGGCGCGCTCGGGGTCGGTGGCTACATCGCCCTCGCCGGCTTGTGGTCAGCGCCGGTCAGCGGCACGTCGATGAACCCGGCGCGCTCCTTCGGACCGGCGCTCGTCAGCGGCGACTGGACCGCCTACTGGGTGTATGTCGCCGCCCCGCTGATCGGCGCAGCGATCGCGGTCGGCTGCGCGATCATCCTGCGAGGCCGCGGCGGTGACCCGATCTCCCACGCGGCGGGGTCGGGCGTGCTGACCCCCGGCCGCCTGGAGGAGAAGGCCAGGCTCGCGCGGGAGATCGACGACGGAAGGGTCGTCCCGCCCGGGCGTGAGCAGACGGACAAACCCGGCGGCTCTTGACTCGAGACACAAGTCCATGGCGAGCAAAACCAAGTGGAGCCTCAACGAAGACGTCTCCGCGGGCGCCGACGTGCGGTCGCGCGGTGCCGAGGACTGGTTCGCCGGCTTGCCGACGGCGCAGGCGGCGCTCGAGTTCGCCTCCGCACGCCACGCGAATCAGTACCGAGAGATCGACCACGCGCCGTTCATCGTCCATCCGATCGAGGTCGGTCGCCTGCTGTACTGCGATGGTCGGCCACCCGACGTCATCGCCGCCGGGTTGCTCCACGACGTCCTCGAGCGGACCGCGACACCCAGCGCTGAGCTCCGACACCGTTTCGGCGCCCGCGTTGCGTGGCTCGTGGAATCGGTCTCAGACGATCCATCGATCGCCGACCACATCGCGCGTAAACGCGAGCTGCGCGATCGAGTGGCGCGCGTCGGCGGGGACACGCTCGCGATCTTCGCCGCCGACAAGATCTCCAAGGTCCGAGAGCTCTCGCTCCTGCCGGTATCACGACGTGAGGAAGCGTCGGCGCGCGCCAAGCTCGCCCATTACAAAGCGAGTCTCGACGTGCTCCGGCGCGTCGCCGGCGATCTCGCGCTCGTCAATCGCCTCGACGCCGAGCTGTCCCGGCTGCTCGGCGCCGCAGCCAGCCGACCTCACGGCGCCTGAGCAATCGCGACCGGTCGGACACATCAGACGCGACAGCCCCCACGCCGACAGAACGTCCGCGATCCCCAAACCCACTCGCTGCCGAGCTCAGGCCATCAGCCCAGGACAATACGGATAGCAGCAACGCCGTTGGAGACGACCTTGCCTGGCTGGAGGACGACCTGCAGCAGCAGCACGACGGCGCCAACGGCAAGCCCCGCGATGACACCCAGCACGATGCCCCAGCCGCCCAGACCCGCGCGCCGCGCCGATACGCCCCCCCAAAACCCAAGCATGGCGCCGCCCGTCCAGATCAACACACGGATCGTGTCGTTAAGGCTGAGCCCAGCCAGTGTCAGGACGAACAGTAGAACGATCTGCGGCACGGCGACGAACAGAAACCGCGCCTCGCGCCGGACCGTCCGGAACAGCTCGCCCGCCGTCGGGCGACGCCCGAGTGCAGCTTGATCGGACAGGGTCGCAGCGAACACGTGCCCGATGACGATCGCGACCACCGGCCCAAGAATGATCAGGACTGCGTCCAACCGCTTCAGGTTGGCCCAACCGTCATAGACCACCAGCACCGACGTCACCACGATCGTCCCATACACCTCCCGCTTGATCACTCCAGGGCGGCTGGCCGATCTGAACGTAACGTCACTCACGGCCGGCCCGTTGTCTCCTCACGATGTGAATACGGCCAAGGCATCGGAAGCTCGTTCTCGGCGGATCGTCGGGGCGCACGGCCATGTGAACGCGACACTAGTCAGAGATCGAGTGCCGCGCATCGCCCAATTCAGGTGAATCGAGCGGGCGGACCGCCGCATCCGACGCACGCATTCTCGTCATTCGGCCGGCCAGCCGACCCGTCCTGTGGCACGGTCGGGAACGACACTCACAACGTCGGGTTCCTCGGCAGGGATTCCGGCCCGCGGAGTGTCGGTCGGGTCGACGATAAGCCCGGTTGGACGGCCCGTTCTCGCGTAGGCGGGGGTTTTCCACGCTCAATCATCCAGACTGGACGATGAAGGGATCACGGGGGGGCGCGATGATGGCTCCGATACGTTGCCCACACGAAGGGAGAGGACCGTCTCATGAGCGATAAAGACACAGTGCTGGTGCTCGCAGCCTCCTACGACGACCTGTCCGATGCCGAGGCTGACTACGAGGCCGTGAAGGCCCTCTATTACGACGTCGAGACCTCACACGAGTTCGATGCGGCCGTGGTCGCACGCGACGATGACGGCGAGATCAAGGTCGTCAAGAAGCACGAGCAGCCCACCCGCCACGGCGCGGCACACGGGCTTGGCTGGGGGCTCGCGGTCGGTGCCGCGTGCGCGATCTTCCCGGCCGTCGGGCTGCTAGGAGGGCTCGCCGTCGGCGGCGGCGCCGGCGCGGCGATCGGCGCCGTCACAGGTCACATGAAGGGTGGTATGGACGACGAGGACCTCAAAGAGCTCGGGGACGTCCTCGGCCAGGGGCAGGCCGGCCTGATCGTCGTCTACGCGTCCAACATGGCAGACCAGATCGCCGCGAATATCAAGGCGGTCAACAAACACGTCTCAAACGAGATCGACGCCAACAGCGACGAGCTCGCACGGGAGCTGGCAACGACGGGAGCCGCCAGCTGACACCGCAGCGGTCGCCGCGGCTCGATCCGCATCCCGGACGGCGGCGCGAACGGCGCGGCCGGATCTCCGGGCGCAAGCGCCTCGCACGCACGCGGTGGCGTGCACTCTCGAGCCGTGCCCTGCGTCCGATGCGAGACGGACCGCGGCGACCCCAACCAGGGCACGATCACAACCAAGTAAACAAGGCTCAACAGCTCGATCGAGACCATCGTCGAGCCCGCCGACCGCAAACCCAAGCTGTCATCAACGATCGGGGGCATGCAGTGATGACCCACACAACCAGACCACATGACGATCGTTCGAACCACCTTGGACGCCGTGCCGCGCTCCCGCTGATCGTGCTGCTCAGCGTCGCGGCGCTGCTCGCCGGGTGCGGCAGCAGCAGCAGCACCAGCAAACCGACGTACTGCTCGGCCGTCAGCGACCTCGAGGACTCGGTCAATAGCCTTCCCAGCGCGGACGACGTGAAGAACAACGGGGTGAGCGCGCTCAAGTCGGCCCTTACCCAGGTTCAGCAAGACGCCGAGACCGTCGTGAACGAGGCGAAGAGCGCGTTCTCCAGCCAGACCACCGCAGTGAAGAACTCGGTCGACGCGCTATCGACCAACGTCAATCAGATCGCGAACACGCCGACCCCGCAGGCCATCGCACAGCTGCCAGCCCAGATCTCCAGCGTGACCACCAGCACCAAGGACCTACAAAGCGCGGTGTCGTCGGAGTGCGCATGATGTACACGGGGAATGGCTTAGCTCAGTGTCTCCCGATGCGGGTTCAGCGACGAACCCGCCCCGTTCGAGCCGCTTTCCTGCGGCTGGCGCTAGGACGACACGCATGAACGGCGACCGCACGACAGAAAGGAGCGGCCCATGTGCCGCTGGCTCGCGTACTCCGGTTCTCCCATCCTCATAAAGGAGGCGCTCTACGAAGGGCCTAACTCGTTGGTCAACCAGAGCCTGCACTCGCGGCTCGGGGCCGAGCCGACGAACGGCGACGGGTTCGGAGTCGGGTGGTACGGCGCGCCCGACACGCCCGGCGTCTACCGCAGCACCGAGCCGGCGTGGAACGACGAGAACCTGCGGGAGCTCTCCGGCCACATCAGCTCGCCGCTGTTCTTCACCCACATCCGGGCGGCGATCGGCAGCGCCGTGCAGCAGACCAACTGCCACCCGTTTCGCCACGGACACTGGCTGTTCATGCACAACGGCTACATCAACGAGTTCGGGACGATCAAACGGGACCTGATCCTCGCCGTCGATCCCTCACTCTACCCGGAGATCCGCGGTCAGGCCGACACCGAGGTGCTGTTCTTCCTCGCCCTGACCTTCGGCCTCGAGGACGATCCCCCGGCCGCCGTCGCGCAAGCGATCGGGTACGTCGAGGAGGTCGCCGGCCGCCACGAAGTCCCCCATCCGTTCCAAGGCACCGTCGCCACCACCAATGGCGAGAGCATCTGGGCGTTCAGGTACTCCAGCGAACATAACTCGCGCTCCCTGTTCTACACCACCGACGTACCCACACTACGAAAGCTGTATCCCGGCCGGGAGCTGTTCCAAGACGTCTCGGACAACGCACGCCTGATCGTCTCCGAACCGCTCGGCGACGTCGCCGGCGTCTGGAACGAGGTACCCGAATCGACCTACGGCATCGTCGGTCCAGACCACGCCGAGCTGCGGCCATTCCAACCCAAGGCACCATCGACCACCGTACCGGCCGTCTCGTGACATGGCGTCGCCAAAACACCTCCTGCATCCGGAGATCGTTGCATCGACCTGGCGGGGCGGCGGGCCGCAGCCGGCGCGGCCCTCCCGTGCCGCTCACCCGAGACAAAGTAGTCAGGGTTGCGCCGAGGCGGCTGGGTGCTCATGGGACCCGGACCCGCGCGAGCGGCAGCCCGGCGCCGTGATTCCATGTCATGCCGTCTGGATGATGACGCGGGGCGCGCGCCCGTCCACAATCGCATCCCGATGAGACCTTGCGATCGGTTTCGATCCACGCGCGACTACCACTCCAGATGGGAGGGAAGATGGCCACCCGTACCTCTTCGTGCAATTGCGGACAGCTCAGCCTCACATACGAAGGCCCCGACCCAGAGCGCATCTCTCTGTGCCAGTGCTTTGAGTGCCAGAGGCGGACGGGCAGCGTGCTCAGCGTGCAAGCGCGGCTTCCAAGGAAGCACGTGACGGTAGACGGCCAATCAACGACGTGGACGTTTCCCAGCAAGGGCGGGAAGTCGGTCACGTTTCGCTCCTGCGACAGCGGGGGTGCCACGTATCACTTCTGCCCTGAGTGCGGTTCGACCGTGTACTGGGATATCTCCGTCGCGCCGGACATCATCGGGGTCGCAGTCGGCGCCTTCACCGACCCGACGTTTCCGCCGCCAATCATCTCCGGCTTCGAAGCGTACGGGCATCCGTGGGCGATGAACCCCTCGGATCTTCCAATGCCGCATTACGACTACGACGGAACATCACATGGCGGGCCACGAGCGTGACTACGATGAAATATCGTCAACTGGTCGCGCTGGTGGGTCATTGAGCACGACCGAGTTTCGCTTCGAGGGAAGAGCGGAGGCACCGCTCAAGCGAGGGAGCCTGCCCGGTTGATCGACCTACGAGAGCTGACTCGGCCAGGGCCGGGGTCACGCAATCAGATCGCGGAAGCACAAGCACTCGCAGGATCAGCTTCGGCCTTCCGAGTCGGGCTACCCGACGCGAGGTTCATTCTGCAGCCGCACGGCTCGCGACGCTCGCGCCGAGTGGGCCTCCATCGCGAGGAACCTGACCCGGCGTCGCAACACGAAGCCCCGCAGAGGGCGGCGGGCAGCGGTTGTACGTCCACCCTCGGACGGAAGCAACTGGGCGCCCCGAGAGATGAAAGGCCGGCTGGGGGCCGGGCGTTTCCAGGGCGCCCGAGAGGACTCGAACCGCCACGGACCATCAAGTCCAGAAGCCTCGACCTCAGTCGGCCGGCGTAGGTGCTTGTGCGGGCGTCCGAATCGCTCGGACCGGAAGCTAGCCTCCGGCTTTTGGTGGCGACGAGCAGGTGCGACGCGCGGGGCGAGACCCCATTCGTGCTCGCGGGCATGGAAGGCGAGCACGGCTGCGTGGTCGCGTGTGTCCGAGAGCGGCCACACGGGCCGTAATCAGCCCCGGCCCTTGACGGCCGCTCCGCGCCAAGAGCGGCAGGGTCAACGCCGGCGTACGGCGAAGGCGAGGCTGTTCTTGCTGCGTGAATTCGGAGTGATCGACTGGCCTGCCGGCTTGATCTGTTGGTGGCCGATGCTGCGCATCAACGCGACAGCGTCGGGCCCGCGAACGGCCTGATGGAAGAATGGTTCGATGTCCAAGATGAACATCGAGAATCCTGAGTTCGAGTACGACTCAGAGGATCCAGAGGGCTTTAGAGCCGGCATGCTGCGCGTCGGCCCTCAGGTCGGGGCCACGCGCACCGGCACGAGCGTGTATGAGCTTCCGCCTGGACAGGCGATCTGTCCGTATCACTACGAGTACGGCGAGGAGGAATGGTTGCTTGTCCTCGTCGGTCGCCCCACTCTGCGGACGCCTGATGGCCTAGAGGAGCTCGCTCCATGGGATGCTGTCTGCTTCCCCGAGGGGCCAACCGGCGCCCACGGACTGCGCAACAACACCGACGAAACCGTACGGGTACTGATGTACTCGACCGTGAGTCCAACGGCGGTCTCGGTCTATCCGGATTCAGACAAGGTCGGGATCTGGGTAGAGAACGCCGAGGACAAGCTCATCCTTCCTCGCTCTAGCGCGACCGACTACTTCAGCGGAGAAGCCTGATCATCACGCCGACCGGCCACCGGCTTTGACCACCGCAGACGGTGAGGATCGCGGTCTTCCATCGACGCCAGGGTGAGACGCAGCAGTTCACCGGTGAGAGAGGTAAACCCGGCTTGGGACGAACGCCGCCACGTCCCGGCCACCAACGCTGCCCCGTGTGTCGCCCACGGGGCAGTGTCAATCAGGCTGCCGCTTCTCGGGCGGACTGGTAGCCGAGCTGGCGTGATCGCTGTAGGCATGAAGCGGCAGCGCCCCGCTTGGCGCGCTCGCGCTCGCGTTCGGAAGCGAGCGATTGGTGACGAGAGACCGCTCTGCGGGTGCCCGAACATCTCGGGCCTTGACACCCGTCGGCATTTCTGCCGCGCCCGAAAGCTGGTCACGGTCGCTACCGGTCTGAGCTAATCCCGGCGTCCCGGCTTGTTGCAGCGGGACGAAACCCTCAGAATTTCGTCCCGCCGCAGCTGGTAAAGAGCGCGGAGGCTTTGGCCGTTCGCACGAACGGAATGCCGCAAATGACGATCCGGCTGCGGGGCACTCGGCCACAACTCGGCCGCAGCACCGGCGGAATTCGGCCACACGGCGGGTGCGGTGCCCGAGGCGCGGATCGGATCGGATCGGATCGGATCGGATCGGATCGCTATTCTGCGGCTGCACAGGTTCTGCATTTTTGGCTGTGTTGCTCGTACGCTATGCACCAGTCCGAGCTCCTCACCGTGTCCAAGGTCGTGGACGTCTTAGGCGCCTCAACTCAGACCATTCGGAACTGGATCGAATCCGGAATTCCGCATTAGAGGCTTATCTGGACATCCGGGTTATGCGGACTCCGACTCGTGGTCGAGTGCCGCGTCTGGTTGCGTGGTGTTCGGAGTTCGCATAATCAGAGCGCTCTCACGAGGGCGACGAGCGTGCCCAGGACCGCTGGTTTTCGATCGTTGCGGCAGTGTCCTGTGTCGTATCGGGGGTTGATTAGGGTGCTGCTTGTTCGTTGAAACCAGGACTGAGCTCATGATCGACTGCTCGCTCGCGTCTCACGCATTGCGCATTCAGCTCACGGGGCCTGCGTACCTTGGCAACCCCCCGTCCGCCCGGTGGCCCTGGTCCTGCCCTCACGGGCACCGGCTACCGCGTCACCTCGGGCAGAAGGTCGATCACGGCCCCTGCGTGCTTCCGCGTCTCGTCCTCAGCGAGAGGATTCACCCGCGCCGAGGTGCCGGTTGGAGTCATGCCGAGCATCGTTGCAGGCCGGGTGCGTCTCCTGGCGCGAAGGACCGGGCGCGACGCCGATCATCTCAGCCCGGCTGATCGGTCAGCCTGGGTCTTGTCGGGTGCCACGGCGGTTAGCGAGCAGGCAGTGCAGGGTCATGGCCGCGCCGGCGACCGGAAGCGTCACCTAGTGTCTTGCTGGAGATCCTTGGCACGCCTTTACCTCTCGTAAAGGCCGACGCCGCCGAAGCCATCGGGCCGTGAGGATCGAGCGAGCACACTGCTCCCCCGCCCGCAAACTTCGCCGATCAGCGTAGGGGCAAGGCACGAGGTCGCCGCGCCGGCCGATTTCGGCAACGTGTAGAACCGCGTGTGCGCGATCACGGTGGTGCGAATCGTCCAAAATGGACGATGCGGGCCGCATGACGTCCGACCTACGGTTGTCCGGGACCCGCGCGACCGCCGCGGGGCGTTCAAAGGACAAAGGAGATAGCGCGATGACCGCGACCGCGGACATGCTTGCCTCGATCACGACGCCGGACACGGTGCAGTCCAGGCTCGGAACGCTTGAGTTCCGCGATGGCGCGCCGATGCCGGATACGGCCGAACGGCTCTATGACCACTTGGATTTCATACGCGGCGTTGAGGCTTACTTGAACAGCATCCAGGGGGCGTCCTTGGTCGCTGTGCGGCGTGGGTTCCAAAGCGTCGGGGTCGAGGACAACCAGGTCCTGATCTTCCCCGAATTGATGGATTCGACGTCGCTGTTTCTGACGGCGAACTCCGACACGGTCTACTTCTGGACGTTCATCGATCTGACGCGCGGGCCGATGGTGATCGACGTTCCGGCGATGCCCGCGCCCAGCGCGATCCTCGGGACGATCGATGACATGTGGTTCCGTTGGGTCGCCGACGTCGGCCTGCCCGGCCCCGACCGCGGCGAGGGCGGCCAGTACCTGTTGGTGGGGCCCGGTTATGACGGGCCGCTGCCCGATAGCGGCTTCCACGTCTCACATGTCCGCACGACCCGCGCGACTCTGATCGGTCGGGCGTTCATGATTGACAACGATCCCGCCCCGACGGTCAAGGCGGTCAAGGCCGGCTTCCGCATGTACCGGTACACGCCGGGTACGGCGGGCACCGCGGTCGCGAGCTATTTGGCGGGACGCGCGCCGCTGGCCGGCGCGGCCGCGACGCCGGAGACGACGTTCGTTGATGCGGTGCATCTGGAGATCAACACGATCATGCCGAATGACTTCTCCTACTGGGAGGCGATCGACGAGCTGGTGCAGCGGGAGCCGGCCGGAGCGGGCGATCCCGAGATCCTGGGGCAGCTCGCCGCCGTCGGGATCCGCAAGGGACAGGCATTCGCGCCGGACGAGCGGATGCGCGCGATCCTGAAAGAGGCCGTCACCGTCGGCAACGCGACGGCCAGAACGCTGTCGATCGCGCCGCGCGACTCGGAGGGCATGGCCTACTACCCCGGCTCTGCGTGGTTCAACATGCTGTTCGTCGGCGGCTACGAGTTCCTGGACCCGCCGCCCGAGATCACCGCTGACGGCGTCCGGCAGAGCCCGAGCGACGGCGCGCGCAAGCTCAACGCGCGCATCGTCTTCTTCTACCCGGCGACCGGCATCACGCCAGCGATGTGCATGCGCCTCACCGGCATCGGCTCGCAGTACCTGATGGCCTCGCGCGACGCCGATGGAGAGTTCCTCGACGGTGCCCGCGACTACCGGGTCAACCTGCCCGCCGATATTCCCGAGAGCCGCTTCTGGTCGGTGATGGTGTACGACCGCCAGACGCGCTCGATGCTGCAGACCGACCAGCCAATGCCCAGCCTCGGCAGCCAATCCGGCACTGTGGAACACAACGCCGATGGTTCGACCGACCTGTACTTCGGTCCGGAGGCGCCCGCAGGAAAGGAGCGCAACTGGATCCAGACCATCCCCGGTAAGGGCTGGTTCCTGATTCTGCGCCTCTACAGCCCGCTCCAGCCATTCTTCGACAAGAGCTGGCGGCCAAGCGAGATCGAGCCAGCCGGCTAAACGACCCGAGCTCCCGCTGACACCCCTCGACAGCGCACGGCGACGCGCCGGTAGAGCACGCCCGCCTGCGCGTCACCGGCTCACGTTCGAGCCGCGGCGGTCTGTTGGTGCGTCATCGTTGCGGGAGAGGTTTACGCGTGGTAGGTAGACAGAGCTTTCCGAGGAGCCCGACTTCGATGGCACGCTCGATCGCTTGGCTGCGCGAGGCGGCGCTGAGCTTGCGGTAGAGCGAGACGGCTTCGGTCTTGACGGTGGTGCGGCTGATGAACAGCCTTGGGCCGATCTCGGGGAATGTGAGATGGGTAGCGAGGTGTGGGAGCAGCCGCAGCTCGGCCGCCTCGAGCAGCAGCGTTCCGGCACTGTTCCTTGAGCACGATCACCGCGTTCTCGGGAACCTGTCGCCGGGCTTGAGGGACGGTGGCCTGACGGGGACGGTGCGCCGATCGGTTCTGAGAGTCCGGCTTGCTGACCGCGCCGATCACTGCGATCGGTGTTGTTGGGCGGTCACCGGTTCAGTCTCCTCCGGCGTCGGGTGATGCCGCAGGCGGGACGTGATCGTCGGCTTCGCTTCGGAAGCACTCGGGTATTTCGCCGCGTGCGCCGTGTACCAGCGGCTGTAGGCCGCCATCAGCGGCACCGAGGACAAGCCGTGCAGGAAGACGCTCAGGAGGATGGTCATCATCACCGTGGTGAGCAGCATTTGTTTGTCGGGGATGCCTTTCTCGAGCGCGATCGTTGCGAACACGATGGAGGCCAGGCCGCGAGGGCCGAACCATCCCATGAAGGCGACGGTCGGGAGCTGCGCCCCGGTCCCCAGCAGAGCGAGCGCCACGGGAACCATGCGGACGAGTGTCAGGCTGAGCGCCGCATAGGCGACGATCTGCCAGGTGACGTGCGGCAGCAGCATGCCGACGGCGAGCGCCCCGAAGCCGACCCAGGTGGCGCCTGCGAGTGTCCCTCCGACATCCTCGTTAAGGCTCGTCACTTGCAGACCGTGGCGCCTGGAGAAATAGCCGAACGTCATCCCTCCGGTGAAGGCCGCGATGAATCCGCTACCGCCCAGCTTCAGGGCGACCAGGTAGGCAAGCAGCGCCGCCAGCAGGGGCAGGATCTGCCGCCATTGTCCCTCCAGCCACCCGCGATCGTCGGCCGCGCGGAGCAACAGGCCCGCTAGAGTGCCGGCTCCGATACCGGCGACGATGCCCCAGCCGATCTGCTCCGCCATGTTGCGCACGACGGCAGAGGTGACGCCGGTCGACAGTTGGGCCAGCGAGAGGTCGACAGCTACCAGGAAGAACGGCACGCCGAGACCATCGTTGAGTCCGCTTTCGACGTCCAGCGCCTGGCGCACGCGCGCCGGTACTGACTTGTCCGAGACGATGGTTTGCGCCAGCGCCGCGTCCGTCGAGCAGACCATCGTCGAGAGAACGAAGGCGCTGGCCAGCGCGATGCCGGGAAAGACGAGGAGGCCGGCACCGAGGCCGGTAAGTATCGTCAGCGGCAGGCCGATGAGCAGAAGCCGGCTGGGCCAGCCCAGATGTCGGCGCAGGCGCGCGAGGTCGATACGCGTCGAGTCGCTGAACAGGAGAAAGACGAGGGCGAGCTCGACGAACCGCTCCGCGGCGATCGTCTCGACGTGGACGTTCACGAGCTTGAGCGCGGACGTCCCCACGGCAAGGCCGGCCGCCGTGAAGATCATGGCCGACGTGATGCCTCGCGCATCGAGCGGTTTGGAGACCGCGCCGTACAGGATCAGGATCACGGCGATGGTGATGAGAGAGCCGATCATGCGTCCTCCTCTAGCTGCTCGAATGGCGGTCGTCGAGAACGACCGGGCCTGGCTCACGAGCCTCCTCGATCGCGTGCCGGACCTGCTGGTACGCGTCAACAGGACATCCGCGACGCGCGACGCACGCGGTTTGGTCCAAACGGCCACGATACGGAAACCGGCAGAGCGCTCACATCGTCCAATCTGGACGATCTCCCGGCCACTGCAAGCACAACCGCAAATCGGCAACAACCCCGACGGCCATACCGCGATGCCGGGACCCAAGAAGTAGGTCGCGGGCCCTTGACTTTCTCACTGAGAGAGGTCCCGAGCGAGAGCGCGCGGCGACTGCCGCTTGGGTCGTGCTCGAAGCTGCCTGTCCTCCGGCTCCGCACCGTGCTATCGAGAGACCCGCACGGCTCCTAGGCATTGCTTTCGTCGACGGAGGGGAGTCGCTCGGTGGCTGAGGTGATCGCGCCGCGCCGAATGTAGGAGTCGATCGTCCCGGCCACCCGGAGCTGACGAACACGGAGCAACGGGCACCGATCACGGGCACCTGCTCCACGAGCTGATCTCTCAAGGTCGAAGCGTCACTAAATGGGCTTCATCGCCGTGATCGGCGTTACCGGGTGACCGGACTACATCCCAAGACCGCATCGCGATTCTGGGATGCTGTGTCGATGGCAACCGAAGTCGACGGTGGGTATGACTCGGTGATCCTCGCCAGCTTCGAGGACCGTCGCGCTGCTGAGCGGATGGTGGCGTCGCTCGGGCGGGGGTTTCGCAAGACGCACCGCAAAGGCCATGCCACGGCGCTCGTGATCAGCGGCAACCAGGACGGTTCGCTGTCCGTCACTCAGTCTCGGGTTGTATCGGCCAGTGGCGTTGTCTACACGGGGATGCGCATCTCCCTATCGGTGGCGGTCGGGTTCATGGGCATGGTCTCGTCGCTGCAGGGCGCCAAGGGAGCGGCGCACCAGGTCCGCAAGCGTGGATCGCACGTAGGAACCGCTCAGCGCAGAGCGCAGGAGATCCTCGCTGAGGTCGGTCCGGATGCGGCCGTCGTGCTGATCTGTTGCGACGATAAAGCGACGCGGCAGGCGGCCGTTGCAGCGGCGACCGACCGGGCAAGCCGAAGTTGGGATGGCTCGCGGGAAACGTTCCTCGCTGGCCTCGAACCGGGCAGCGAGCACGACTGGGTGCGCGCCGCCCTCGACGAACCCTCGAGCGCGAAGCCCTAGACGGATCGCGTTCAAGCTTCGTCGTCGTCCCCTCTCGTGAGATGGCCACGGCGCTAGCGGCAGGGACGAGCCTCCGGTTTGCCGATGCGCTCGAGCGTCGCGGCGTCGACCGCGCCCGGATGACGATGGTGTAGCGCCTGGCGGTCACGCGACTGTGGTTCCTGGGTCGAGGCGCACGATCGTCACTCCGAGGTCGCCGAGACGCCCGAGCAGCGCGTCCAGGTCCGCCGCGCCGCCCACATCGGCGACCACGCCATGCCGCGTCCATGCGGCTCTAGCGCCACGGCGTCGATGTGCCTCCGGGGCGCGCCGTGAGCCTGCCGTTTACGAAGATCCGGTAGCGAATCATTGATCCCCACGGTTGTGCCGCCCGGCCGGGTCACATCACCTGGCGGCGAAATCTCCTAGGTGAATGGCGGCGGTAGGGGAGGACAGGCAATCCCCGGGGGCCGGAGGCTACGCGGCGTCAGGTACGACGCGCTCGATGAGACGGCGGTCAGTTCGCAACTGGGAAGGAGTCGGCGAAGATGACCGAGACAGGCCCTGTGCAGACGTCGACGTGGCGGCTCGACCGGACGCGGGGCCCCGGGGGCGCACCATCGACGAGCCGACAAAGGGCGAGCAGGCGAACGATCCGGGTTGACGTGGTTTTCGTCCGCAGCGGTCATGACCGCCCGTGTAGTCGAGCAGAAATCATCCAGTCGGGATGATGCGCGCGTCGGACGGGGCCCATAGCGTCACCGCCGCGATGATCGTGTTGCCTCGCCTTCTTGCCGCGCTCGCCGTCGCCGGTGTGGCGCTGGTCTTGGTCGCCTGCGGCAGCAGCAAGCCGTCCTACTGCTCGAAGGTCAGCGACTTGGAGTCCTCGGTCAAGGACCTCGGCAACGTCGACGTTTCGAGCGGCGGCGTGAGCGCGCTGCAATCCCAGATCACGAAGGTCGAGAGCTCGGCCAACGACGTGGTCAGCTCGGCCAAGAGCGACTTCCCGAGCGAGACGTCGGCGATGTCGTCCTCGCTCAAGTCGCTCGATACGGCAGTCTCGCAGGCGGGCTCGTCGCCATCGGCGGCGCAGATCGCGGCGATCGGCGTGGACGTCAAGAACGTCGCGACCGCGGTTCAGGGCTTCACGAGCGCGACCGACTCGAAATGCAGTTGACGACGTAAGCAGATCGAGATGAGTGACCACCCCGTTTTTGTCTACGCCGCTGTGTACGCGGACCGCACGGACGCGGACGCCGATTACGACACGCTGCTTGATCTGCATTCGGCCGACCTGGTCGGCAGCTACGACGTCGCGCTGATGTACAACGACGAGGAAGGCAAGGTGCACGTCACGAAGCACGAGAAGCCGACGCAGCACGGCGCCTGGACCGGCGCCGCCGTGGGCGCGTTGGTGGGCATCATCTTCCCGGCGTCGATCATCGATGCGGCGGCTGTCGGCGCCGCTGCCGGCGGCGGGATCGGCCACGTGCTCGGCGGGATGTCGCGCAGCGACGCCAAGGAGCTCGGCGAGCAGCTTGGCGATGGCCAGGCGGCGCTGGTCGTGATCGGCAAGTCGCGCGTCGGCGAGCAGCTCGACAAGGCGCTGACCCGGGCGCAGAAGAGCGAGGAGCGCCAAATCGACGCCGACGCCAAGGAGCTCGAAAAGGAGCTCGACAAGCTGCCGAGCTAGTGCCCAGCAACCGATGCACCTTGAGGATCATGTGCTGGCGCACCCGTATGTCGCCGGCTGGAGTGCGAGCGGAGCCTTGGACCCGTCAAAGCGTTCGCATGCCTGATCGACACGCTCGGCCGCCGGATCGAAGACGAGATCAAGCGCCCGATGGCTGAGGAGGCTCGGTCGGTGATCGCCAAACCGCCTCATTCAGGAGCCCGCTCTCGGTCCGGTCTCCCGTTGGACCGGATCGTCAACAGGGAGCACCCGCCTCGGCTACGACTGTCCCGGTCGGGGCGGATGGCGCCCGCGAGCGGCCTCACCTCTGGGAGCAGCCACGAATGGCCCGCCGTCCGGGCTGCAGCAGCCATGCGGCTTTGGGGTTGTCCCGCGGTTCGACCTGGCTTCTCGGGGGCGCCGGCAGGATCAGTCGGCGCGCACTGCGGTGGCCGGGTAGTTCATCCAGATTGGACGAGGTGAGCGCTCTGCCGGTTCCGTAGCGTGGCCGTTTGGACCAAAGCGCGCGTGCGCGTCGCGGATGTCTTCTTGACGCGTACCAGGAGGTAGCGAGAGAAGACTGTGACGGCGAAGAGGGTCACCATCAGGCCAGCGTTGCACTGCGCATGCAGGTCGTGTGGCCGGAACGGACGCCGCCAGCGATGCCGCTCGCACTGTTCGCCGTGCTCGGCGTCGATTTGATCGTTCTCGTGGCGATCGCGGCAGCCATGCTCGGACGCAGACGATGGCTCAAGCGGCAGCCCGGCGAATTCGCCGGGGCGATGCGAGTGACCAGCGGCGACATCCACGGCCTCGGCCCGGAGTGGAAGCACGGTTCTGGTCGCGGGGTCCGCGACATTCTGGTCTGGAGCAAAGCACCGCTGATGCTCCGCACCGAACTCGTACCGGTCGACGGTCTCTCGGGCGAGTGCCGGGCGCGCTCCGGTGAGGTGAAGCGGGCTGGGCGACGAGCCGGTCGTGATCGCCTTCGCCTCCGACGACGCCAAGATCGAGGTCGCGGCAAGGGCCGAGCATCGCGCGTTGGTGAACGGCCCGTTGACGGCATCCCAAGCGCCCGTGCCGGTGCGGTGAAACCCGATCGAGGAGGACGTCGATGGCTGTGGTGACGAAACCGAATATCGTGTTTGTGCTGTGCGACAACGTTGGCTGGGGTGATTTCGGGGTCTACGGAGGGGGCACGCCGACCCCTCGCATCGACCAGCTCGCCGGTGAGGGCATCCGTTTGAACAACTACACCGTCGAGGCCCAGTGCACGCCGACGCGTTCGGCGATCATGACCGGTCGCCAGTCGGTGCGGTCGGGAACGTTCAAGGTGCCGCTGCCCGGGGAAGGGGCGGCGGGGTTGGCCCCGTGGGAGTACACGATCGCCGAGCTGCTGTCGGATGCTGGCTACGCGACTTCGTTGTTCGGCAAGTGGCACTGCGGTGACACGGAGGGTCGGCTCCCGACCGACCAGGGCTTCGACGAGTGGTGGGGCTACCGCAACAGCGCCGACGAGGCCGGCTGGACGTCCTACGCGACGTTCGAGGCGATTGCCAAGGCCAGAGGGATCCGGCCGCCCCAAATCTGGGAGGGGAAGAAGGGCGGCACCCAGACCGCGGTGCGTGAGCTGAATGTCGAGGTGCGCCCGCTCCTGGACGAGCTGATCGTCGAGCAGGCGACCGATTACATCAAGCGACAGGCTGCAGCAGACAAGCCGTTCTTCACCTACGTTGGACTCTCGCACATGCACCCGCCGGAGGCGGTGCACCCGGACTTCGACCAGACGTCCCCGACGCGGCTGGGGCAGTACGCGGACCTGGTTGCCGAGATGGATTACCGCGTCGGGCAGATCGTGGACTGCATCGACCAGGCGGGCCTCGCCGACAACACGCTGATCGTGTTCTCCAGCGACAACGCGGCCGGCGACATCCCAGCGTTCCAGGGCGGATCGAACGGACCGTTCCGCGGGTCGTTCATGACCCCGCCGTGGGAAGGGCTCGATGCGGGTCCCCGCGATGGTCCGCTGGCCGGGGAAGGTGCCGGCCGGCGTGGTCACCGAGGAGATGCTGTCGGCCCACGACTGGTACACGACCTTCGCGGCGCTGGCTGGGGCATCGGACAAGGTGCCTACCGACCGGCCGATCGACGGCATCGACGCTTCGAAGTTCCTGCTCGGGGAAAGCCAGGCCAGCGGCCGGGAGAGCATCCTGTTCTTCGGCCCTGATGGTTCGCTGATGTCGGTCAAGTGGCACAACATCAAGGTGGTCCTGCGCTACAGCGAGGGCATAGACCAGCCGATCGTGACGGCACAATGGCCGATGCTGTTCGACCTCGCCAGTGACCCGGGCGAGCTGTACAACCTAATGGCCGACAAGATGGACATGGGCTGGATGCTCGGAGTCGTCCTCAAGTTCGTGGCCGACTACCAGAAGAGCGTCGCTAAGTACCCGAACATCAAGACGGGCGAGGAGTTTGAAGGCTACGAACAACCGTCGTCGTGACACTTATGGTCAGCGGTGCCCTCAGCGCTCCGATCCGGCTCATGATGCAGCGTCCTCGCCCTGACTCGCTGTAGCGCGGCCCGTCGCCACCACGCGCCACTTCATCGGTGGTTCAACCAACGAACGGAAAGTACGTACTGATCTGATCCCTGGAGAGACCCATGCCGCCATATTCTGTGATCTTGACACTTCGGTCAGCGGCCGACCGATCAAACCGGTAGCGGGACCGGAGGATTCCGTCCCGGGCGGCGCTGAGGCTTTTGCCTGAATGCGATCGCGGCTCGATTTCATGCCGATGGGATGAGGAACCGCGGCCCGTCAGACGCCAAAGTTCGTGCCGGCTCCGGTGTCCCCGACGGTGTACCGGGCAACAACTGCTCAGGGAGACCTCTCATGACTGCCACACAACACCCAAACGCCACGATCCCAGCCACTGTGGAGGTGCCGCGTGTCGGCACGCTGCGGTACGAGTTGGGTTTCCCGACCGCCGAGACGTCGCGGAAGCTCTTCGACGAGATGGACTTCCAGCGCGCGGTGCAGGCGTATCTGTGGGGCTATCCCGCCGTGTCGTTCGAGTCCATCCGGCTCACGGCCAAGCAGGACTTGGGCATGGACTTCAACGATATGGGCATTGCCGACAACTTTGTCGACCCCAAGTCGGTCTGGCTCACTGCCAACGACACGACGATCTACGCCTTCGTCAACATCGACGTCGCCCAGGGTCCGGTCGTGATCGAGATCCCACCCGGAGCCATCGTCGGCCTATTGGACGACTTCTGGCAGCGCTCGCTGGCCGACGTTGGCCTGCCCGGGCCCGACGCGGGCAACGGCGGCAAGTTCCTCCTGCTGCCACCGGGCTACGACGGCGACGTTCCGTCCGACTACTACGCACTTCGGGCAACGATGCACAACCACAACCTCCTTGTGCGCGGCATCATCGTCAACAACGACGTGCCCGACGCCGTAGCGCGCATCCGGAACGTAAAGGTCTATCCGTGGAACGAGCGCGAAGATCCCAAGCCGAACAAGTTCGTCTCGATCTCTGGCGAACTGATCGACACGACTCCCCCGGGGGGCATGGAGTACTGGGCGCGACTGGCCACGGTCATCGACAACAATCCTGTCCAAGAGCACGACCGGTTCTTCATGGCCATGGTCAAGCCGCTGGGCATCGAGAAAGGCCGGCCGTTCGAGCCTGACCCACGGCAGACGGCCATCCTCGAGGAGGCCGCCGTGCTCGGCGATGCGATGGCACGCAATGTGATGTACGAGGGCTCCCAGCGCGAAACCGGCGTCACGGCGTTTCCGGGCACTCGTTGGGACTGGGTGTTCTACGTGAACCCGAGCCAGGAAACGGAGACCTACAGCCAGCTCGACGAACGGCTGCAATACACCTACGGCGCGATCTACCTGTCGCCCGCCCTCGGAGTGATGAAACCCGGGCCCGGGGGGAACTACATCCAGGCCTTCAAGGACAAAGACGGCAACCACTTCGACGGTGGCAAGTCCTACCGCCTCCACGTGCCCGCGAACCCGCCGGCGGCGGCCTTCTGGTCGCTCACCGCCTACGACAGCGCAACGCGCTCCATGGTCCAGAACCCGACGAACGACGCGGCCCACGCGTCCTACGACAAGCTCAAGACGAACGCGGATGGCTCGTTCGACATGTACTTCGGGCCCGCAGCGCCGGCAGGCCAGGAGAGCAACTGGACCGAGACCGTTCCCGGCAGGGGCTTCTACCTGATGTTCCGCCTCTACAGCCCCACTGAGCCGCTGTTCGATGGCACCTGGACACTGCCAGACGTCGAGCTGATCTGACGCTCATCGACAACGCGCTACTTCGGCGACAAGGACGCAGGCGCTATCGAGTTCCATGCGGCTCCGCCGATGCGATGGTGCCGCCGAGCCGACGCTGGCTTTCGCCTGCTTGCGAGCATCTCGAAGCTCGACCATCAGACGCCGAAATCGATGAATCTCAGGAGCGCTGAGCACTGGTCGATGCCCGACTTCTACCTAGGCAAGGCCGTCGGCGGCGACGACTGCGACACCACCCGCATCCCACTCCCGCAACCGGCCCACCCGACGAGGACAACCCGCGTCAGGACGGCCGGGCCGCGTGATCGCTGTCACGCGCGTCGGGTCTATCGAAGTCGCCGGCTGCCGTTGCAGTCAGATGTCGGCAGGGCTGTCGTGACCGATCCATAAAGATCCGCCATCGCTGCCCGACGCGAGGCGTGATCCCTTCCGAGTTCTCGGTCACGCCGTCCGAGGTGGCGGTCACCGCCGTCTGCACCCGGACGATCCGCGGTGCGTGGCCGTTGAGATACCGGGGTCACCGCGACGCGCACCGGGTGGGGTCGGCGAGCATCCTGCCGTCGAACACGAGCGGTGCGGAGCGGTATTGCGGACGAGCGGTCAGTCCGACGCAGCTTGCGGCGCCAGCGCGCGTGACCCCCGGACGCTGGTTGCGCCGCCCCCGGCCGAGTGGCCGCACGAACAGGCGAAAGCGGCGACCACGATCGCGCTCAAATAGCGAGCGAGTTCTGAGGACCAGCGAGCAGGGACACGACGGCTCATCCAACGCGAGTTCATAACACACCTACGTTTCTCGCCGAGAACTGTCACTCGCACTCCCGCCTGACTGCCGCTTCGTCGGCGCTAAGCACGTTCGCGGCTTGGAGGTGATGGCCTGAGCGACATCGTCGGGCGTGGGAGAGCTTCTGGCGCCGTCGCCAGCGCTAGTCGGGCGGTAGTTCCAAGGCGCTGGCAACGAGCTGGTGTGCCTCTCCGTTCGCCGTCGCGGGGACCCAGTCAAAGAGCACCGTGCCGATGCGCATCCTCCAATCGATGATCTCAGCGGCCAGCCCGAGCAGGCGAGCGTTCCGGATGTGCTCGTCGCCGTTGACGTGCGCGATCAACAGTTTTGAGTCTGAGCGAGCCGTGACCTGCGTGAGGCCGAGTTCGTGCGCACGCGCGAGCCCGGCAAGCAGTGCTCGGTACTCAGCCTCGGCCGCGGTTGTCGTGCCGATCGTTTCAGCATGCTCGGCCACGCGGACTCCGGCGTGGTCATCGATGACGTAGCCGATCGCCGCGGGTCCCGGCGTACCGCGGGCTCCACCGTCGGCCCAAAGCAGCGCGAACCCTGGCCGGGGTGGCACCACCGGGCGGTCAGACCGCGCGTGTGCTTTGGCCAATGCCCGGCGCTGAGCATCTTTGGTCGCGCCACCCTTTCGGCGTGGCTGGCGACGCCCTTGCGGTCGGCCGCTTCGATCGCTCACGCTCGTATTCTCCTCGCGCATTTGTGGACACTGCTGTTTCGTCGCCCGACGAGCCACGGCCGACTGCTGTCCGGTCGGCCACAGCCTCGGAGCAGCAGTCGACGAGCGTCCCGAGCCCGCCGCTGACGTGGCCGCGTGTTCGTGCAAGCGGCACTGTCCGGCCGGGCGGGTCGAGTGGCCCAGGTTGTCCGGGAGCGGAAGGTCTCAACCCCCAGCGCCGGCCGCGAGACTGCCCTGCTTCGTGAAACCGGAAGCCCCGCTGTGCGGGGCTTTTCCAGTGCGCCCGAGAGGACTCGAACCTCCACGGACCATAAAGTCCACAAGGCCCTCAACCTCAATCACCCCGCGTAGGTGCTTTCACGGGCGTCCAAATCTTCCAAATTGCGAGATTTCCTAGACGCAAGGGACGTGGTGGACGGGGTGGATGTTGTCACGGGTGTTGTCACGGGCCCGGCGAGAACCGGCGTCTACTTCGGCCCGGGACGAGGTGGCCTCGTAGCCCGATCCCTACGATGGAAGGATGGGGAAGCTGCTCCGCCGGATGGTCGATGGCGATGAACTGCTCGCCGAGTGGGACCGGTCCGATCCAGCGTCGGTCGAAAGCGCTGAGCGCGAGTACCGGCGCTGGCTCGATCAGGAATACGTAGCGGTCCGGAGCGACGACGGCGCGACCTACGAGGCGCTGACCGGCGACCGGCTGCCGGTCGACGCCGCCGAGGTCATCCTCACGACCGCGATGGGCGGCGGGTGAGGCGATCCGGGCGCCGGCTACCGGATCCGGCGGCCCATCTCGGCGGTGTCGTAGCCGCCGAGCTCCTCGACGGCTGACCTGAACGCCGGCGATTCGAGGAGCTCCCAGAACGGAGCGAGTACCGGGTCCTCGAGCGACCCGCGCTCGAGCACCAGATCGTAGGGCTCGCTCGTGACCGGCACGAAGTCGAGGTCGAACGCGCGGGCTGCGGCGAGCACGCCCATCCCGCAGTCGGCGCGGCCCGATGCGATCGCGGCTGCGACCGCGAGGTGAGTCGGCTCCTCGCGCCCGTAGCCGACGATCCCGTCCGGGTCGATCCCGGCCCGGGCGAGCTCGTAGTCGAGCAGCACACGAGTCCCGGCGCCCCGCTGGCGGTTGACATAGCGCAGACCCGGCGCGCGAAAGGTCCGCGACGCCGCCCAGACCGAGCGGGTTGCCGGGTGCGACCAGCAGCCCCTGCTGGCGGTGGACGAGGCGGACGACCGCGATCTCGCGGCCGGCCGAGTACCTGATCGACGTAAGGCAGCGTGTACGCGCCGGTGTCCGGGTCGAGCAGGTGCGACCCGGCCAGGTGGCACAGCCCGTCGCGCAGCGCGATCAGTCCGCCCATCGATCCGACGTTGCCCGAGGCGAGCGTCACGTTCGGGTCGCGGGCGCGCAGCTGCGAGGCGGCGAGGTCGAGGATCATGTCGTGCGAGCCGATCGCGACGATCGTCCGCTCGATCTGGGTCAGGCTGCGCAGCAGCTCGATCTCGACCTCCTCGCCGGCGTGGTGGCCCTCGACGTCCGACGGGACGACGAGCAGCCCGTCGGCGCGAACCAGCGAGGTGAGCACGCCGGCGCCCCGCGGCAGCGGCGAGGCGACGAGCGCGCCGCCGACACGCCCGAGCCGCACCCGCACCCAGTCGTCCATCCCGATCGTCGAGGCGAGCTTGCGCGCGAGCCGGGCCCGCACGACCGGGCGCGGGCCATCGCCGATCCCCCTTCGAGCTCGGCGAGCAGCGGCGCCGCGAAGATGTCGAACGTCAGCGACGCCGACACCGGGTAGCCGGGCGCGCCGAGCACGGGCGTCGCGTCGATCGCGCCGAGCACGACCGGATGGCCGGGCCGAACCGCGACGCCGTGGACGGCGAGCTCGCCGAGCCGATCGACCAGCGCGGCGGTGTAGTCGTCGCGGCCGGCGCTCGAGCCGGCGATCACGATCAGCAGGTCGCACCGCTTGACCGCGTTCGTGATCGCGTCGGCGATCCTGGCCTCGTCGTCGGGCTCGATCGGCAGCACCACGACCTGGCAGCCGGCCTCGCGGGCCTGGCCGGCGAGCATCAGCGAGTTGGTCTCGAGCAGCTCGCCGGGCCCGAGCTCCGAGCCGATCGGACGCATCTCATCGCCGGTCGGCAGGATCGCCACGACCGGCTGGCGGTGCACGCGGACCTCGGTGGCGCCCGCGGCCGCGGCCGCGGCCACGTCGACGGGGCGCAGGCGGTGCCCGGCCGGCAGCAGCAGCTCGGTGGCGCTGATGTCCTCGCCGATCGAGCGCGTGTGCTGATAGGGAGCGACCGCCGCGCGCAGCTCGGCGCGGCCGTCGACGTGGTGAACGTGCTCGCGCATGACGACCGCGTCGAAACCCGTCCGGCATCGGATCGCCGGTGTCGACCACGACAAACGCTTCGGTGTCGAGCAGCAGCGGCGTCGTTTCGCTCGCGCCGACGGTCTCGGCGGCCCGGACGGCGATCCCGTCCATCGCGGCCGAGTCGAACGGAGGGGAGGAGCGCGTGGCCCAGATCGGCTCCGCGGTGACGCGCCCGACCGCCCGCTCGAGCGGCAGCCCCACCGCCTCCAGCCGCGCCGGGCACCCGCCGGCCGCGCAGCACCGGCGCCACTCCGCCTGCGCGGTCTCGAGCGGGACGTCACGGAGAAACGGGGTCGTGCGGCTAGCCATACGGGAACACCTCGACCGGCTCGCCGGCGGACAGGCCGTTCGCGTCCTCGGGCACGACCACGTAGCCGTCGGCGGCGGTCAGGACCGACAGCAGCGCCGAGGACCCGAAGATCGGCTCCGCGAGGCCGTCGTCGCCAAGCCGCACCTGGACGACGTCGAGGCGGCCGGCGGCGCTCGGCAGATCGCGGGCGAGCGTCGCGCGAATCGTTCCGGCCACGGGCTCGATCGTCCAGCCGCCGGCGCGGCGGACGAGCGGCATCCCGATCAGGCGGAAGACGACGAGCGCCGAGCGCGGGTTGCCGGGCAGGCCGATGATCGGGATGCCGTCGCTGTGCGCGAGCAGCGTCGGCTTGCCCGGCTTGATCGCGAGCCCGTGGCACCACGTCTCGCGAGTGCGGCAGCGCGGCGACGGCGCCGGCGGTCTGGTCGCGCATCCCGACCGACGAGCCGGCGCAGATCACGACGACGTCGCTCGCGCCCAGCGCCGCGGCTAGAGGCTTCCGCGAGGGCCCCGTCCTCGTCGGGGACGATCATCGGGGACGCCGGGCTCGCCGCCGGCCTCCCGCACGAGCGCGGCCACCGACACGCTCAACGCGTCACGGACCTGTCCGGGCGCCAGCGCCGGCGTGTCCGGCGGCACGACCTCGTCGCCGGTGGCGAGGATCGCGACGCGCGGGGCGGCGTGCACGGCGACCTCGACGACGCCGGCCGCGGCGAGCAGCGCCACGTCCTGCGCGCGCAGCGGACGACCCCGCGGCGCGATCGCGGCTCCGGCGGCGACGTCCTCGTCGAACCTGACGACGTTCTCGCCCGGCGCCACCGGCCGGACGACCTCGACCGTGTCCGCGGTCGCCTCCTGCGTGTGCTCGATCATCACGACCGCGTCGGCGCCGGCGGGCAGCATCCCGCCGGTGGGGATCGCGATCGCGGCGCCCGATTCGACCGCGCCGTCGGCGGCCGCGCCCATCGGACCGCGCCGGTCACCCGCAGGTACCCCGGGATCGACTCCGAGGCGCCGTACGTGTCCCGCTGCCCGGACCGCGTAGCCGTCGACGCTCGAGCGGTCGAACCCGGGCAGCGCATCCCGGGCGAGCGACATCGGCGTGCGGGACGCGTCCGTGGGCGGCGCCCAGCGGCACGGTCTCGACCGGGGTGACGTGGCCGGGGCGGAACTCCGCCAGCGCCTGGGACACGGTCTTGACCGTGAAGAATTCCCGCCCGGTCGTGGCCATGAGGCGAGGTCAGCCGGCGGTGGGCGTGCGCTGCAGCCGCAGCACGCTCATCACCGGCCCGAGCGCGACCTGCCCGAGCCCGCAGATCGAGGTCAGCCGCAGCGTCTCCTCGAGCTGGTCGATGCGGTCGTCGATCGCGTCCGCGTCGGCGCCGCGCTCGAGCGCGTCGGTCAGGATGCGGTGGGCCTTGTGGGAGCCGACGCGGCACGGCACGCACTTGCCGCACGACTCGTTGCGGAAGAAGCGCAGCACGTTGGTGGCGGCGGCGAGCAGGTTCGTCCGGTCGCCCATCACGACCACGGCGCCGGAGCCGAGCATCGATCCGGCCTCGGCCAGCGGCTTGAAGTCGAGCGGCACGTCGAGCTGGTCGGGTCCGAGGAAGTTCGACGACGCGCCGCCGGGCTGGAACCCGCCGAGCTCGACGCCGTCGGGCAGCCCCCCGGCGAGCTCGATCAGCTCGCGGGCGGTGGTACCCATCGGCACGCAGTAGACGTCCGGGCGGGCGATGTCGCCGGAGATCGCGAAGAACTTCAATCCGGCGCCGCCGTTGACCCCCTGGTCCTTCCACCACTCCGCCCCGCGCTGGAGGATGATCGGGATCGCGGCAAAGGTCTCGACCGAGTTCATCAGCGTCGGCTTGCCCCAGAGGCCGTAGGTGGCGGGGAACGGCGGCTTGTTGCGAGGCTCGCCGCGGTGGCCCTCCATGCACTCGAGCAGGGCCGACTCCTCGCCGAGGATGTAGCCGCCCGGGGACGTGAACACGTCGATGTCGAGGTTGCGCCCCGATCCGAGCACATCCTCGCCGAGGATGCCCTGCGCGCGGGCGGAGTCGAGCTCCGCGCGCACCGCGGCCTCCTCCGGCCCGTACTCGTGGCGGATGAACACCCAGCCCTGCTCGGCGCCGATCGCGAGCATCCCCGCCAGCATCCCCTCGATCACCAGGTGCGGCTGCTCGGCCAGGATCTGGCGGTCCTTGAACGTGCCGGGCTCCGACTCGTCGGCGTTGCAGATGACGTACTTGGGCTCGGCCTCCTGGCCGGCGACCATCTCCCACTTGGAGCCCGTGGGGAATCCGGCGCCCCCCATTCCCCGCAGGCCCGCTTCCCGGAGCGTCCCGATCGCGTGCTCGAGCACCCCGCCCATGCCCACCAATCCGGATTCCTCGATCACCTCGATCGTCTCGTGACCGCCGAGCTTTCCGGCGATCAGCCGCCGCACGACGGCGTAGCTCGGCAGATCAGGCTCCGCGGCGTACGGGTCGTTCGGCCACGATCGCGGCGGCGTCTTCGCGCGCGCGGGCGGCTCGTCGCCGTCGAGCGCCTGCTGCACCGCCTGCGGAACGTCGGCGGCCCGCACCGGCCGCTCCTCGACGGTCGCGGCCGGGGCGATGTCGCACCGCCCGATGCACGAGACCTCGCGGACCTCGATCTCGACGCCGTCGCCGTAGCGCTCGTGGATCGCGGCGATCTGCTCGTCGGCGCCGTGGAGCCAGCACGACAGGTCGCGGCAGACCGTGACCTCGACCTTGGGCGGCGCCGCCGTGCGGAAGTGCGGATAGAACGAGACCAGTCCCTCGATCTCGTACAGCGGCCGGCGCGTCTCGCGCGACAGCCGGACCAGTTCCTCGCGCGGGAGCCAGCCGTGCTCGCGCTGGATCGCGTTCAGCGACGGGATCAGGCTCGGACCCGGGAACTTGCCGGCGCGCGCCTCCCGGCCCGGGACGCGGCCGTTCGTGACCGCCATCAGTCGGCTCCCGCGGACCCGTTCCCGTTCGTAGCGGGTTCGATCCGCACCGCGCAGAACTTGAACTCGGGGATCTTCCCGACGGGGTCGATCTCGTCGATCGTCAGCAGGTTCGCGGCCGCCTCGCGGAAGTGGAACGGGATGAAGCAGTTGCCCCGCGCCTCCTTGTGCGACACCTTGACCTCGAGCTCGATCGTCCCGCGACGCGAGCTCACCCGCGCCATCGCCCCATCGGCCAGCCCGCACTCGGCCGCGTCCGCCGGGTGCATGTACACCTGCGGGCGGGGCTGGATCGCGTCGAGCGCGAACGACCGCCGCGTCATCGATCCGGTGTGCCAGTGCTCGAGCAGCCGCCCGGTGTTCAGCACGAACGGGTACTCGTCGTTGGGCAGCTCGCGCGCCGGCAGCCACTCGGCCGGCACGAGGTGGGCGAGCCCGTCGTCGGTGTTGAACCTCTCGGTGAACATCACGACGGTCCCGTCGGAGTTCTCGGGGTCCGGGTTCGGGTACAGCTTGCCGGTCAGCCCGAGGTTGTCGTAGCTGAGGTTCGCGTAGCTCGCCATCACCGAGACCATCTCCTCGAACACCTCTCGGGGCGAGCCGTAGTTCCAGTCCAGCCCGACCCGCCGCGCGATGTCCTGCACGATCTCGTAGTCGACGCGCGCGTCGCCGGGAGGATCGAGGACCTTCCGTCCGAGCTGCACGCGGCGGTCGGTGTTCGTGTACGTGCCGTCCTTCTCCATGTAGGAGGAGGCGGGCAGGATCACGTCGGCGAACTCGGACGTCTCGGTCAGGAAGATGTCCTGCACGCACAGGAACTCGAGCGCGGACAGCGCCTTGCGGACCTTGTTGATGTTCGGGTCGGACAGGAACGGGTTCTCGCCCATCATGTACATCCCGCGCACGCCGCCCTTCAAGGCCGAGCCGATGATCTCGGTCACCGTCAGGCCCTTGACCGGATCGAGGTCGGTCTCACCCCAGGCCTTCTCGAAGCGCGCGCGCGTCGCCTCGTCGGCGACGCCCTTGTAGTCCGGGTAGAACATCGGGACCAGCCCGGAGTCAGAGGCGCCCTGGACATTGTTCTGCCCCCGCAAGGGGTGCAGCCCGGCGCCCTCGTGGCCGACGTTGCCGGTGATCGCGCACATCGCGATCAGACAGCGCGCGTTGTCGGTACCCGTCGTGTGCTGCGAGATCCCCATCCCCCAGTAGATGATCCCGGCGTTCGCCTCGCCCCAGGCCCGCGCGACCCGGCGGATCTGCTCGGCGCTGACGCCGGTGATCTGCGCGCCGCGCTCGGGCGGGTAGTCCTTGACGGTCTCCGCCAGCGCCTCGAAGTTCGAGGTCCGCTCGCGGATGAACTCCTCGTCGACGAGCCCGAGGCGGATGATCTCGTGCATCACCGCGTTGTAGAACGCGACGTCGGTGCCGGGCTTCAGCTGGCAGAAGATGTCGGCGTGGTCGGCGACCTTGTCGGCGCGCGGATCGACGTAGATGATCGTCGTGCCGGCGCGGCGCGCCTGCTTGAAGAACGACGACGCGACCGGGTGGTTCGCGGTCGCGTTCGAGCCGGCGATGATGATCACGTCGGCGTTGATCACGTCGCCGTACGTCGTCGAGACCGCGCCCGATCCGATCCCCTCGAACAGCGCCGCGACGCTCGACGCGTGGCACAGGCGCGTGCAGTGGTCGACGTTGTTCGTGTGGAAGCCCGTGCGGATCAGCTTCTGGAAGAGGTAGGCCTCCTCGTTGGAGCACTTGGCCGACCCGAACCCGGCGATCGCGGCCGGGCCGCCGTCGGCGTAGATCTCCGACAGGCGCCGCGCGACGAGGTCCAGCGCCTCGTCCCAGCTCGCCTCGCGGAACGACGGCATCACCTGGTCGTAGTCGACGAGCCCGCCGGGCTTGCGCCGGCGCTCCGACCGACCGCCGGCCTCGTCGCCGCGCACGTCGGTCGACAACGGCCCCTTCGGGTAGGCGTCCTCGCGCCGGATCAGCGGCTTCGTCAGCCGCTGCGGCGACGCCGCGTAATCCCAGCCGTAGCGGCCCTTGACGCACAGCCGGCCCTTGGACCCGGGCTGCGCGCGGCCCTCGGCGAACGCGATCGCCTTGCGCTCGTCGTCGACGTTGTAGGTGAGCGCGCAGCCGACGCCGCAGTACGGACACACCGTGTCGACCTGGCGGAGCTTCTCGCGCGGCTGGATCGGAACGCCGCGGATCGGCTTGTTCGTGAGCGCCCCCGTCGGGCACGCCGCCACGCACTCGCCGCAGGTCACGCACGAGGACTCGCCCATCGGCTGGTTGAGGTCGAACGCGATCCGTGTCGTGTAGCCCTTGCCGCTGCGGCCGATCACGTCGTTGCCCTGGATGTCGTCGCACGCGCGCACGCAGCGGTCGCACAGGATGCACGCGTCGTGGTTGACCGAGATCACCGGATTCGAGTCGTCCAAGCCACGGCCGTCGCCCTGCGGGATCGCGTCGCCCTTCTCAAGGCCGTATTGGCGCACGAGCACAAGCAGCTCGTTGTCGGCGGTCGTCGTCTCCTTGGGGTCGTGCTCGGGATCGGGCTGATCGGAGAGCAGCAGCTCGGTCAGCATCGACCGCTGCGCGTCGATCCGGTCGCTCGTCGTCGTGACCTCCATGCCCTCCTCGCACGGGCGCACGCACGCCGCGGCATAGACCCGCGCGCCGACGTCGACCACACACATGCGGCACACCCCGACCGGGTCGTAGCGATCGTCGTGGCACAGCACCGGAATGTCGATGCCGAGCTGCTTGGCCGCGTCGAGGATCGTCGTCCCGTCCGGGACCGTCACCGCCTGGCCGTCGATCGTCAGCGACACGTTCTTGGTGATCGCCGGGGTTATCGTCGTCGTCGCCACTTGGACCTCCACTATCCCACTTTTGCACCGATTGGTTCTGAGGCGCCGCCGTCAGGCGCCGCCGACCACCTCATTCGATCCGCAAGTCCGTCTAATGACAGCTCGCTGACCGTCTCGGGGCTGGGCACGCCGGTCTCGTCGAGACCACGGCCGCGGTAGTACGAGTCGATCATCGCCTCGAGGCGGCTCGCGGTCAACGTCGCGGTCCGGCCCGACTCGAGCTCGAGCGATTCGGACAGGAACCGATCCGGGAGCCAGTCCTCCGCGCGCGTCCACCCCTCCCGCAGGTTGAACAGCCGCTTGGCCAGCACGATCCGGCGCGCGGTGACGGCGAGCTCGTCCGCGTCGACGTCCCAGCCGGTGACCATCTCGAGCAGCCTCGCCCACTCCGGGAACGGCTCCTCGAACACGCCGCGCAGGAACTTGCACAGGATCAGCGAGTCCATCACCGCGGCCCGGTTCTCGGTCTCGATCGCGCCCGCGACGTGAGGCTCCCCGCCGGCGAGGCGGTCGTGGGCGCCGGACAGATCGGCCTCGTAGGCGCCCGAGCGGTTGTGATCGGCGCCGCGCGCGTTGACCGCCAGCCCGAGCGCCATCGCCTGCAGCGTCCGCGGCTCGTACCCGGGCAGCTCGAGGCCCTTGACGTGCGCGGCGAACGCGTCCGATCCGCGGCCGACGATCTGCGACGCGGCGCGTGAGCCGAGTGACAGCAGATCGCCCGAGGCCCTCGCGCGCGCCGATCTCCTCGATCGCGCGGAGCAGCGCCTGCGGGTCTCCGAAGCGGAGCCAGGGCGCGTCGATGAGGCCCTTCTCGGCGCACTCCATCGCCCATGCGATCGTGCCGCCGGTCGAGATCGTGTCCAGGCCGAGCTCGTCGCACCGCGAGCTGGCCGCGATCACCGCGTCGGCGTCGCTCACCCCGCACAGCGGGCCGAGCGCGAACACGTTCTCGTACTCCATCCTGGTCTTCTTGCCGCCCGGCCCCTTATAGATGTGCTCGCACCCGATCGAGCACGACGCGCACGAGTTGCGGGCGACCTGGCGCAGCTCCGCGATCTCCTCCGCTCCGAGCGCCGGCGCCTCCTCGAACCTGGCGGCGGAGAAGTTCCGCGTCGGCAGCGTCGAGATCGCGTTGAACGCGAGCAGGTTCGCCATCGTCCCGAGCTCGCGGTACTTCGCGGTGGCCGCGCCGAACGAGCGCTCGCGCAGCCGTTTGGCGGCCGCGAGCACCCCGGCTGGATCGGCCGACCCCACCTTCGTGCCGGCGCGCACGAGGATCGCCTTGCACCACTTGGACCCCATCACGGCACCGAGCCCGCCCCGGCCGGCGTGGCGGCCGTCGTGCGAGATCGTCGCGTAGCGCACGCCGCGCTCCCCGGCGGGCCCGATCGCCGCCACCCGCCACGCCGGACCGTGACGTTCCCGCAGCCGGGCCTCCGCCTCGGCCGCCGGCAACCCCCACAGGTCGTGAGCCGGCTCGATGCGGACATCGTCGCGATCGATCACGACGACCGACGGCTCGTCGCACGCCCCGCGAAGCACGATCGCGTCGTGGCCGGTCAGCTTGCCGGCGATCGCGAAATGGCTCGACGCGAGCGCGTCGGTCAGCCGGCCGGTCAGCGGTGACTTGGCCACGACCGCGAACTTCGCGCTCGTCGTCAGCGGCGTGCCGACCAGCGGCGAGAACACGAACATCAACGGCGCCTGCGGATCGAGCGGCTCGACGCCCGCCGGGCAGTACTTGTGCATCAGCCATGTGCCGAGGCCGGCGCCCCCGATGTACGAGCGCAGCACCGGCTCGTCGATCGGCTCCGCCTCGCCCGACCCCGTGGTCAAGTCGACGAGCAGCGCCTTCCCGAAATAGCCGCCGGGTGGCATGCCCACGATGCTAGCTGCCTAGCCGCCGCGTCCGCGACCATGAACGCGAGCGTGTCGCCCGCGACGAGCGGCAACTCCGGGTCGCGCGTGATCTTGTCGCCGTTGAGCGCGGCCACGATGTGCTCGTCGAGCGCCAGGTCGACGGCCGCCGCCGCCGCGCCCAGCGACCACGCGCTCACCACCTGCCGGCGCGGGCCCGACCTGGTCGCCAGCGGCCCGAACTTCTCGACCTGAATCTCCGGCGCCGGCAGGGCATGCGCGCGCTCGTAATCGGCCGGCTCGTTGAGGTTGCTGACCGACGCGAGCGCCGGGTCGAGCCGGGCGAGCGCGCCGTTTCGAAGCAGGTCGGCCTCGCCCATGTGCAGCACCCGGGACCGTTCGAACAGGAACGCCGGGCGCATCCGGTCGGCCGCGATCAGCTCCTCGACGGTCGACAGCAGGCCGGTCCGGTACGCCGCCGACAACGGCTGCCGGTAGCCGCCGACCTCGGGCAGCACGACGTCGACCTGATCGTCGAGCGCGCCGACGACCCGCCGGACGAACGTCGGGTGCAGCAGCGGCACGTCGGTCGAGGACACGTACGCGACCTCGGCACGATCGCCGATCGCCGCCAGGCCCGCCGCCAGCCCCTGCAGCGGCCCGCGACCCTCCCGCGCGTCGGCGACCACCTCGACCGCGCCGTCGAGCGCCGGCAACACCTGCCCGGGCGCTGACACCACGACCACCGGGCCGTCGACCGACCGCGCGACGATCCCGGTCACCCGGCGCAGCAACGTCGAGCCGTGCCAGCCGAGCGCCGCCTTGGGCGAGCCCATCCGGGAGGATTTGCCGCCCGCCAGGATGATCGCGCCGGCCTCGAACACACCGTTCATGCTAGATCCCCCGGGCGCGAAAACACGGGGCCGAGCCAACGCGAAGGCTCACCATTCCATAGTGTGGTCACCGGCGATCGGACACGGCACCGCGTCCCACGCGAGCAGGCGCTCCCGCTGACCGAGCCACGGCTCGCCTTTCCCTGGGTGCCGGCGCCCTTCCGAGCCTGCGGTGCCTCGGCCGCCAGCTCGCGGAAGCGATGCAGACCCGGGGGGGCTAAGCCGCGCTCAGACGAGCGCACGAGCGGCATCCACCCGGGCCTTGGCCGCGGCCCGCCGGTGTGGTCTGCCATTCGTGACCGCAGAACTGGCAGCGCCACCAGATCCAGTGATGACTGGATCTGGCTGGGATCGTCCACGGATCCAGACCGCTGTTGCGTTCCCGATGCCAATCTCCGAGCAGCTCAGGACGAACAGCCGCCAACGACCGCTCCCGCGGGGTAAGCCGACCGGCGCAACGGGGGCAGCCTGTGCCTTTGCAGCGGTTGGCTGGCCAAGCCTGCCACTCGAATCCGCACTCTCGACATCGCCACCACGCCCTGAGGTTCGAACCGGTTCCCACGGCGAACGGATCCAGTCCCTCGTTCCTGACCGAATGCCACTCTGTCAGCAACTCGGGATGAAGCACGCCCAGTGATTGCTCCCTCGGCCGGCGCCATCGGCTGTCGCGGGCCAACAACTCAGCGCTGTGTCGCCTGCAGCACTCGGGACAGCCCTGCCCTCGCAACGTTCGCTTCTTGATCACGCTCGCCCATTCGTGCCCGCATGTCTGACAGCGCCACCAAGCCCGCCGCTCCGACGACGCGGCCACCAGGTACGGATCCAGGTCACCGTTGCGCTCGGGATGCCATTCGGACAGCACCTGCGGATGCAGCGCCGCGAGCGAACGCTCGCGCAGCTCGCGCGCCCGGCACGCCGGACAGCCCGAGTCGCGGCGGCGGCTAACGCGGCTTTGCCACTCGTGCCCGCACACCCGGCAGCGCCACCACACCTCGCGGTCAGAGCGTGCCCCAACCGTCCGCGGGTTGACCCCTAAGGCCTCGAGCATCCGATTGCGCCTCGGGTGCCACTCGGCCACCAACTCCGGACGGACGGCAGCAAGTGACCGCCACGCCGGCGGAGTCGGCCGTCCGCCCTTCCCCACCGGGTAGCTGCGGGCCCCGCTGGCGATCTGTTCGCGCATCGCCTCCCGCTTGCGCTCACGAGTCACCGGGCCCACCGTCGAAGCGGTCACGTTCAGCAGAAACGCATCGCGGTACTCGGCAGTGGAGTCGGTGCGCAGCGCAGCTGTGTAGCGCTCGGCGGAGTGAGCGCTCATGCCGATCAGCTGCGCCAGGACGGCGGGCGGGACGGTGTGAAGGAGGTGCGCGAGCGCGCTGGTGCGTGCGGCCACGGCGGGGACGCCCAGCGCGGATAGGCGGCGTGAGAGCGCGTGGGGGGTGATCGGCCGGCCGAGCTTACGGCCCGGGAGCAGCCAGGGGTTGGTCCTGGTCGCGGCGGTCGTCGCGAGCGGGGCTGGCGCGTCGCGCAACCTGATCGCCAGCGTCGCGAGCGGTGCCGGGAGCGGGATCGGCTCCTGGCCGAGCGCGATCAACACCTGGTCGCCGTCGTTGAGGATCACGTCTTCGCGGCGCAGTCGTGTCATCTTCGTGATCGGCTGCGCGTAGAGCAGCAGCAGGCCGCCCGCGACACGCTCGCGCAGGTCGAGGGTCTCGTCGGCCAGCAGCCGCCTGAGAAGCGCCAGGCTTGTTGTCCTGGACGGTGGTGAGCTTGAGCGGATGCGGGGCGCGGGGGACGTGGAGCCCGGTGATGACTTTGGTTTTCCGCAACCATTCGATGAACCCCGCGATCGCAAGGCGGGAAGATCCTCCCTCCAGCAGCCAGCCTTCGAGCAGGTCTTGGCGCAGGTCGGCGAGCGTGCGGTCCTGTTCGTGCAGCCATGTGGTCAGCGCAATCGCGCTGCGCAGGCGCGCGCGGGCGCTCCCCGCCGCGTTGGCGTTGAAATCGTTGTGTTCGGTCCGCCAGACGATGTCGCGCAGCAGCTTCCAGCTCGCGTAGGAGCGCACTCGGGCGCGGTCCTCGCTCTAGGCAGCGCTTGCAGCTGCGCCTCGACCCAGCGTCTCAGCCGCTCCAGCCTCTCGGGCCTGTCTGGCAGAACTCCGTGTTCGACGAGCGCGGCGCGCAGAAAGGTGGTGGCGTCGCTTCGCCCGTGCTCGAGCTCGTCGAGCGTCTCGTGGCCGATCTCGAGGTGCCGGCGATCAGCGCCCAGATTTGGGCTGCGGGCTCGTACTCGCCGAAGCGCTGATCACATGACGACGCTCACCCGCCCGCCGCGCTCGGTCAGCCACAGCGCGGGATGCTCGTCGAAGCCAAACAGCGGCCGGATCTCGTCCATGTACTGCTCGATCACCTCGACCGCCCAGTCGAACACGCTGAGCACGTTGCGAGGCCGCGGGTTCCCGCCGCGCGCGCCCTTGCCGTACGTACCTCAGAACCCCGAACTCACCGAACTGCGCAAGCCGCGGGTTGCGATGAAAGTCAGCGACATCCAAGCCGACGAGCTCCGCCGGCGCAGCCCCCATGCATAGCAAACCTTAAACATCGCGCAGTCGCGCAACGCCGCGAGTGCGCCCTTGCGCTGCAACGCGCGCCGGCCGCTACCTGTTCATCGCAGAAGTCAAAGAACTCCTGCAACTCATCGACGGTCATCGCGCGCGCCCGGGTCGCCCTCACTCATCGACGTGCACGATCAGGTTGCGCTCATCGAACGCTGCACCGGACGGCAGTCGAACTGCCGCTCGCACACCGCCGCACGGATACCGAGCGGATTATCCACCCGTGGGCATTGCGCAAGTGGCTGCCGCCAACCATCCTGTACCAGCCACCGCAGAGATGGCACTGCACGCGCTCCCCATCGGAACGCATCTCCCCGATCGGCGCGAAGTAGAACTCGCCCCCGGGCAACCGCCCCAGCTGCCGGGGCCGACGCACTCTCCGAGCCGACACTAGATGCGCTCCGCTCTCAACCCGCGTACGCGGCAACGATGCACCACATCGTCTCGATCCTCACGCATCATCGCCATCGGGTCCGATCATCACCAGCGCGCCTCAGCGTAACCGTCGGCGAACTCCGGCGCGAGAAGCCACTCCTCAAGCAGGCGAAGCAAGCACCCGCGCCCTGCGTCCCGGCAATCTCGAGCGCAAGGGAACACGGCCGAGTAAGGGTATGGTTGCTGCGCCTAAGTGCCCGAGCCGAGCGCGACCGTGCGCTGCTCCAGGCTGTCGAGGTTGGCGAGCCGGTGAGGTCGGGTTCTTGGGCGGCGTCGGATTCGCGGTTCTTCGCAGCTTTCGTATCCGTCGTCTTCGCTAGTTGCAGAGGGTGCGAAATGCTCAGAATTTCGCCCCGCTCCGGTGCTTGAGGCCGCGTCGGAGGCAGATGCGAAGGGTCGGTTGCTCGGCGGATGAGCTCGGGATCCAAACAGGGCTTTCGAGGAGGCCCGCACGGCGTGGCGAGCCGCGCTCCGCGAGCACGTGCTCGCGCCACCCGACGCGGGGTTCAGCGCCCGGCTCGCGAGCCCGGCGGCGCGCCAGCGGGCCGGGGCGTGCGACGCCGCGTACAAGGACGGGTTCGAGTGGCCGCCGGCTCGCGGTGGCGCGAAGCCGCTATATGAGCTGCAACCGGCCACGGCGCCGTGGTCCGGACGATCTTTGGAAGCGATTCGACGAGGCGGTCGCCGAGCTCGACCGGGTCAGCGAGGGGCGAAGCCTGCGGGCCGTGGGAGCGGCCTATGCCGAGCTTGCTGATGTCGCCGGCCAGCTCGCCGAGGTGATCGAGAAAGAGGATCGCGCCAAACGGCTTGCTTGCAGCTCCGCGGCGTGCTCGAAGCAGATCAGCGGCTGGCTGATCCCTGGCTCACCCTCACGGACGTGAGGAACTTGGGAGCTCGCCGGCGTGGCAGCGATCAACGTCGCGCCGCAGTTCCGCCTGAGCTCGTGTGTTGTCAAGGCCACCAAATCGACGTATTCGATGGACGTATTTGTCACGTGACGTCAGTACGTCCACCGTCGGCTGACGCAAACAAGCCCTTCGAAACAGAAAAAAGCCCCGCTGTGCGGGGCTTTTCCAGTGCGCCCGAGAGGACTCGAACCTCCACGGACCAATCAGTCCACAAGGCCCTCAACCTTGCGCGTCTACCAATTCCGCCACAGGCGCTGGAGGCGGCCAGTATAGCCCCGCTCGTTAGGTCGCTGAGCGGCGCACGCGTGCCGGGTTGAGTCCGTCCTAGGGGCGCGCTACAGTGCCGAACACATGTTCGACCCACTCCCAATTACCGAGCAAATCGAGCTAGGAGCGGACCGATGGATCTGACCAAACGTCAGCAGGAGATCTTCGACTTCATCAAGCGGTATTCGGCGAAGTACGGCTATCCCCCGACGGTTCGCGACATCGGCAAGGCGGTCGGACTGGCGTCGTCGTCGACCGTGCACGCGCATCTGGCGAACCTGGAGAAGATCGGCCTGCTGAGGCGGGACCCGACCAAGCCGAGGGCGATCGAGTTGCTCGATCGGGCCGCCGCGGGCATGCGGAGCCTGGTCCGGCCGGGGCTCCCGCTCGTCGGGCAGGTGGCAGCCGGTCAGCCGATCCTCGCCGAGGAGAACATCGAGGACTACGTGCAGACGCCGACGTACGCGGGTGGGACGGACGGCGAGTACCTGCTGCGCGTGCGGGGCGAGTCGATGAAGGACGCCGGCATCCTCGAAGACGACCTTGTCGTGGTGCGCCCGCAGGAAACCGCGCAGGACGGCGAGATCGTGGTGGCGCTGGTGGGGGAGGAGGCGACGGTGAAGCGCTTCTTCCAGGAGCCGGATCATGTCCGGCTGCAGCCCGAGAACGAGGCGATGGAGCCGATCCGGAGCCGGGACGTGCGCGTGCTCGGGAAGGTCGTGGGGCTGATGCGGAGCATCACGTGACAACCTGCACTTTTGTGGAGACGCCGTCGCTGTTTGAGACGGTGGAAGACCGAGGCACGCTCGACGAGCTGATCGTCGCCGTCTGGGACGGGCTGGGCAGGCACAAGGTGGTCGCGTGCCCGGTGTGCGGCGAGGAGATGAACCCGGAGTACGGCGCGCACGCGCGGCCGATCGGCGGTCGCTGCTCGGCGTGCGGCTCCACCGTGCGCTAGGAGGGGGCTATGCTTCGCCCTGGAGGCCGAGCAGTCGCGGAGGTGATGACGCCTTCGAGGAAAGTCCGGACATCAAAGGGCAAGGGTGGTCGGTAACGCCGACCCGGGGAAACCCGCGGGAAAGTGCCACAGAAACGACACCGCCTAAGCCTGGAGCCGCTGCAGAGCCCCAGGCCGGTAAGGGTGAAATGGTGCGGTAAGAGCGCACCGGCGTCGCGGTGACGCGGCGGCCGAGGTAAACCCCACTCGATGCTAGGCCAAGCAGGACCGTTTGCAGGTGACCCGCCGAGGTCCGGGTAGGCCGCGCAGATGGATGGCTGCTCTCGACAGAATCCGGCTTACAGGCCTCCTACGGAAAGACCCCGCCCCGGCGGGGTCTTTCTATGGTCGGGTGTGGTTGCCGGCCGGGCTAGGGGTTCCCGGCGCAGTGGCAGTGTCGGCGCAGTGGGGGTGTCGGCGCAGTGGGGGTGTCGGCGCAGTGGGGGTGTCGGCGCAGTGGAGTTCCCGGCCCGCTCGAGCACGGTGACCGCCACCCCGGCCTCGGCGAGCCGAATCGCGGCGGCGAGCCCGTTCGGGCCGGCCCCGATCACGACCATGTTCATACCGTTCGGGCCGCCCGCGACCTGCATAGCACGACAAGCGAGCCAGTGTCCCTGGGCCGTGTCGCGTACTGCACGCATATCGTGCACGAGACGGCATGGCCAGGCGCGACGTCGCCGGTTGTCGTCCTGTGCAGGTCGGCGGGGCGTGGGGCCGATCGCGGGTGGCGCGCCGGGGCGGCGTGCTCCAACGAGGACCCCAGCGGGGCACCGGCGCGCTGGGGCAGTGGGCTCCAACGAGGACCCCAGCGGGGCACCGGCGCGCTGGGGCAGTGGGCTCCAACGAGGACCTCAGCGGGGCACCGGCGCGCTGGGGCGGGGCTCCAACGAGGACCTCAGCGCGGCACCGGCGCGCTGGGGCGGCGTGCTCCAACGAGGACCTCAGCGGGGCACCGGCGCGCCGGCGAGCCCGAGCACGACGCCGACGACCGCCGCGCCAACGAGCGTCATGACGATCCCGCGGCGCAGGACGAGCAGGGCGATCGCGGCGGCGCCGAGCACCACGAACTGCCAGGTCTCGCGGAGCGCCTCGGACAGCGGAATCGCCGCGCCGAAGATGGCGCCGATCGCCGCCGGGCCGGCGCCGTCGAGGAACGCCTGGGCACGTGCGCTGGTGCGGATGCGGTTGAACTGTCCTCCGCCGATCAGCACGAACGCGAACGAGGGGAGGAACGCGACGAGCGCCGCGAGCGCGGCGCCAGCGACCCCGTGCGCCGCGTAGCCCACGGCGGCCACGGTGGCGACGACCGGGCCGGGGGTGACCTGGCCGAGCGCGACGGCATCGAGGAACTGGGCCGAGGTCATCCAGTGATACGTATGCACGGCATCGCCCTGCATCAGCGGGATGATCACGAAGCCTCCGCCGTACGAGAGCGCGCCGACCTTGAACGCGACCCACGCGACCGCGCCGAGGCCGCCGGTGGCCGCGACCGCCGCGGCGACCGGCGGCGCGACCGGCAAAAAACCGTGCGTCCGCCCCCGGTCGCCCAGGCCGCGGACGAGACCGAGCTCGATCAGACCGCACCCGAGCAGCACCAGTACCAGGTAGCGCCCGATCGTCGCCGCGGCCGCGAGCCCGAGCACCGCGTACAGGAACCAACGCGCGGGCCGGCCGGCGCGAGTGAGGCTGGGACCGGACAGGCTCAGGGCGGCGCTGACCGCCACCGCCGGCACCGCCGCGCCCGCTCCCGCGCCGGCGCCCCGGACCCACACCGGTGGAGACTCGGCGAGGAACAGGGTGGAGAGAACGACGATCAGGACGACCGCCGGGACGATGAACCCGAGGCCCCCGACGACCGCCCCGCGCGGCCCGCCAACCCGGCGGGCGAGGAAGATCGCGAGCTGCGTCGACGCGGGTCCCGGCAGCAGGTTGCAGGCCGCGAGCGCGTCCTCGAACTCGCGCTGGTCGATCCAGTGCCGCTCGTCGACCACGAGGCGGCGAAGCAGCGCGATATGTGTCGGGGGACCGCCGAACCCGGTCACGCCGATGCGCGTCCAGTGCAGTGCGATCGTCCGCAGCGGAACAGCATCCGCGGCGGCGCCGTCCATCAGTCCCCCGATCGCGGCGACGCGGCCACCCGCGCGAGCGCGTCGCCGTCGAGCCGGTGGAGGATCCACGGGTCCAAGCGGTTCGCGCCGATCTTCTCGTAGAAATTGAGCGCGGGCTCGTTCCAGTCGAGCGCTGCCCACTCGAGGCGGGCGCACCCACGCGCAACCGTGATCTCCGCGACGCGAGCCAGCAGCGCGGCTCCGATCCCCGAGCGGCGGTGGGCCGGCGGCACGTACAGGTCCTCGAGCCAGATCCCGGATCGGCACTCCCACGTCGAGAACGTGCCGTGGAACAGCGCGAAGCCGGCCGGCTCCCAGGCCGCGTCCGCGTGCTCATCGGGCACCGCGCGCTTCTGCGCGATCAGCGCCTCGGCCGCCGGCGCCGGCCCGAACAGCGCGTCCTCGAGCATCTCCGCCGTGCCCATCACCTGCTCGGGCGCTCGCTCGTACTCGGCGAGCTCGACGATCCAGCCGAAGATCAGCGCGACGTCGTCGCGCTGCGCGTCGCGAATGCTGACGTCCACGGTCAAGGCGGGCTGACAATAGCCGCTGAGGGGTTGGCGCTGGCGGAGCCGAACGGGTTCCGAGAAGATGTGGGCGCCGATGCCACTCGTGCCGAAGACGATCACCGCGCCCGTCAAGCGCGCCGGCGCGGCCGCGCAGAATGCGCTCGAGGTCGCGCGGTTCGGCGGGCTCGCCACCGACGAGGAGCCGTCGCCGTACGAGGTGAAGTTCGAGCATCGCGTGTTCCGACTGCGGCGGTACTACTCAAACGGAGGCACCGACGGCAACACCGACACGAGAAAGCCGGCCGTGCTGCTCGTGCCGCCGCTGATGCTGGCCGCCGAGATCTACGACGTCTCGCCGGCGAGCAGCGCCGTCAGCATCCTGCACGAGCACGGCATCGACCCCTGGGTGATCGATTTCGGCGCGCCCGAGCGCGAGCAGGGCGGGCTCGAGCGGACGCTCGGAGACCACGTGCTCGCGGTGTCCGAGGCGGTCGATCGGGTCCGCGAGCAGACCGGGCGCGACGTCCACCTGGGCGGCTACTCCCAGGGTGGCATGTTCGCCTACCAGGTCGCGGCGTACCGCCGGAACGACGGGCTGGCGTCGCTGATCACGTTCGGGAGCCCGGTCGACACGCGGCTCGGGATGCCATTCGGCCTCCCCGAGCAGCTCGCGGTCGAGGTGGCCGAGGCGCTCGCGGTGGCGTTCGGCGCCGGCGGAGTCCCGGCCTGGTTCAGCCGCACCGGCTTTCGTCTGCTCGACCCGGTCAAGTCGGTCCGCAACCGGATCGAGTTCCTGCTCCAGCTGCACGACCGCGAGGCGCTGCTACCGCGCGAGCGGCAGCGACGGTTCCTCGAGGCCGAGGGATGGGTGGCGTGGCCCGGTCCGGCGCTCGCGGAGTTCGTGAGCCAGTTCGTCGCGTCGAACCGAATGCTCGAGGGCGGGTTCGTGATCGACGACCGGCTGCTGAGCCTGGCCGACCTGGCCGGCCCGATCCTGGCCGTCGTCGGCACGGTCGACGAGATCGCGCCGGCGCCCGGGGTTCGCGCGATCCGGCAGGCCGCGCCACGTGCCGACGTGTACGAGCTCGCCGTACACGCCGGCCACTTCGGGCTCGTGGTCGGAAGCACGTCGACGAGCGTCACGTGGCCGACGGTCGCGGGGTGGATCAATTGGTGTGCGGGCAATGCCGCTCTCCCCGAGAACGTGACGCGCATCCCGGACGACGGCGCGGTTGAACTCGCGCCGCATGTCCGCAACCGCGTCGTCTACGGAGTCGAGCTCGCCGCGGGCGTCGGCGCCGGCATCGCGCGCACGACGCTCGGCACCGCCGGGCGCGCGGTCCGCGGCGTGCGGGAGCTGACCCGCGAAGCCGCCGCGCAGCTACCGCGCCTGGCCCGCCTCGAGCAGATCCAGCCGGGTACTCGGATCTCGATCGGGCTGCTCGTCGAGGAGCGCCGGCGCCGGTCGCCGGACGACGCGTTCTTCCTGTTCGAGGATCGCGCGTACGACGCGACCGAGGTGGGCGAACGGATCGACAACGTCGTCCGCGGCCTGATCTCGATCGGCGTCCGCCAGGGCGAACACGTCGGGGTGCTGATGGGTCCCAGGCCCGAGCGCGCTCGCGGTCGTGGTCGCGATCAGCCGCGTCGGCGCAGTGTCGGTGCTGATGCGTCCGGACGGGGACGTCGTGCGCGAGGCCCGGCTCGGTCAGATCGAGCGGATCGTCGCCGACCCCGAGCACGCCGGGCTCGCCGCCGGGTTCGACCGGGTCCACACGTTCGTGCTCGGCGGCGGTGGGGCGCCGCGCGACCTCGAGACCGACCTCATCACGGACATGGAGCGGATCGACCCCGCGGCGGTGCCGCTGCCGCGGTGGTACCGGCCGAACCCGGGCCGGGCGGGGGATCTCGCGTTCATCGTGTTCAGCGGCGAGCGCGACAACACGCAGGGCGAGCCGGATCACGAACCGCCGGTGGGCCCAGTCGGCGTTCGGAACGGCTTCATCGGCCGCGCTCAGCTCTGCCGACACGCTCTACACCGTCGCGCCCGTGTACCACCCGTCCGGGCTGATGATGAGCACCGGCGGCGCGATCGTGGGCGGCTCGCGGCTGGCGATGGCGCGCGGATTCGAGCCCTCGACGTTCTGGGAGGAGGTCCGGCGATACGGCGCGACGGTCGCGTCGTACACGTGGACCTCGCTCGAGGACCTCGTCGAGGCGCCGCCGCGGCCGGCCGAGCGCCACCACCCGCTGCGACTGTTCATCGGCTCGGGGATGCCGAGAGGCCTGTGGCGGCGCATCGAAGAGCGATTCAGGCCGGCGCGCGTGGTCGAGTTCTACGCGTCGACCGAGGCCGGCGCGATCCTCGCGAACGTCCGCGGCGCCAAGCCCGGATCGATGGGACGGGCGCTGCCGGGTAGCGCCGAGGTCCGGATCGCGGCCTACGACTTCGACGCCGAGGGGCTCGTGCTCGGCCGCGACGGGTTCGCCGAGGACTGCGGAGTCGACGAGGTCGGGATGCTGCTGGCCCGGGTCGGGCCGAACGAGCAGCTCAGCGTGACGCCGCTCAGGTCGCTGTTCACCCGGGACGACGCCTGGGCTGCGACCGGTGACCTGTTCAGGCGCGACCGCGACGGCGACTACTGGCGGGTCGACGGAATCGGCGACGTGATCCACGCCTCCGACGGCCCGGTATTCACGACCGCCATCCGCGACGCGCTCGGCACGATCCCGGCCGTCGGACTTTCGCTCGCCTACGGCGCGGCCTCGCAGGCAGGAAAGCCGGAACTCGCGATCGCAGCGGTCACCCTCCGCGCCGGCCGGACGCTCGCCGCCCGCGACATCGGGCGGGCCCTGTCCGCGCTCCCGCGCGCGCAAAAGCCGGCGATCGTCCACGTCGTCGACCGGATCCCGGTCACGACCTGGTTCCGCCCGCTGGCCCAGGATCTCCGCGCCGCCGGGATCCCCGAGCCCGAGGACGGTAAACAGGCGTGGTACCTCGACGCTTCCGGCGAGACCTACCGGCCGCTGACCGTCACCGCCCGACAGCGGCTAACCCGGTCGCAGCCGGCTAAGCCGAAGCAGGAAGCGTCTGGCCCGAGTAGAGCTTGACGACGCGGACGGTGCCCGCGGGCGCAGCGTTGATGCACAGCTCGCACAGGACGCACTCGTCGAGGTTGTCCTCGACGATCTCGACCCCGTGCAGGCCCGCACTGAATATGTCGACCGGGCAAACCTCCGCGAGCTTGGCGGCGAGCCCGGGGTCGCTCGCGACCGGCTCGTCGACCTCGACCGCGATGAACAGGGCCTTGCTCACGCCGCCGCTCCTCGGAATCTGACGCGGTTCAAACCCTGGCCCCGATCCGGTCCTTGACGATCTGCGGGATCTCGGAGATCTCCTCGGCGACCACGATCCCGGCCTCGGCCAGACGCGCGATCTTCTCGCTCGCGGTGTCCTCCTTGCCCTCGACGATCGTCCCGGCGTGGCCGAAGCTCATCCCCGGCATCTCGTCCATGAACCTCCCGGCCATGAACGCGACGATCGGCAGGCGCGAGCCGTTATCGGTCACCCACCGCGCGAGCTCGGCCTCCATCCGGCCGCCCGGCTCGGTGTAGATCACGATCGCCTCGGTGTCGGGGTCGGCCTCGAACAGCGGCATGAGCTCGGCGTAGGTCGAGCCGATGATCGCGTCGCCGCCGATCGACACCGCGGTCGACTGGCCGAGTCCGGCGGCGGTCAGCGTCGAGGACATCTCGGTGGTCATCCCGCCCGAGCGCGAGATCACCCCGACCGGTCCGGGCGTGTACGACTTGGCCGCGTCGCGGGCGGGGCCGCCGATGCCGCCCATCTTGATCACGTCGGGGACGATGATCCCGAGGCAGTTCGGCCCGATGATGCGCGCGCCGCGCTCGGTGGCGAGCTCGACCATCTGCGCCACGTCGCCGCGCGGGATCCGCTCGGTCACGATCACGACGAGCTTGATCCCGTTCTCGAGCGCCTCGAGGACCGCGTCCTTGGTGAACGCGGGGGGGACGGTGACGACCGAGCCGTCGAATTTGGCCCCCACCCGCCCGGCCGTGGTGCTCGACTGCCTGGGCGACCGTGTCGAAAACGGGCACGCCGTGCACGTCGCGCCCGAGGCGCCCCGGCGTGACGCCGCCGACGACCTTCGCGCCGGCGCCGTAGTCGAGGCACTCGCGGGTCAGGTTGACCGCCTCGCGGCCGGTGATCCCCTGCACGATGAAGGTCGTGTCGGCGTCGATCAGAATGCTCACGCCGCAGCCTCCGCGCGGGTGGGTGGGCGGGTGGGGCGGGTGGGGCCCCAATCTTCACGACCGCGCGCCGCGCAGCCTCGTGCAGCGACACCGATCGGTCGGCGTACTCGACGCCGTACATCTCGAGGATCTTGAAGCCCTCTTCCTCCCACGCGCCCGGGATCCGGAAGATCGCGATCTTCTCCGCCGGGTCGTAGCCGAGCTCGACACATGCCTTGATCACGCCGCGGGCGACGATGTCGACCCGGGTGTTCGAGACGATCGACATCATCACCGCGATCTTGTCGACGCCGGGCTTCTGCAGCACCAGCTTGGCCAGTCCGCATGCCTTGCGCACCGACGGGTTGCCGCCGATCTCGCAGTAGTTGGCCGGGTCGCCACCGTGGGCGCGGACCGCGTCGAACAGGGTCAGCGACCCGCCGCCGGCGCCGATCACCAGGCCAAGATTGCCGTCGAACTCGGTCACGTTCCCGGCGACGCCGCGGTGATCCTGGGAGTCGACCTGCTCGCCGGCGAGCTCGAACGGCGTCGGCTCGCGTGCCAAGCGCGTCTCTTCGTCGCCGACGCCGAGCTCGTGCAGCACCGCCTGCTGTCGCGGCCGTGCCTCGTTCTCCATGTCCATGTGCGCGTCGAGCGCGACGAACGAGCCGTCCTCGAGCTCGCCGAGCGGGTTGATCTCGGCCAGTGTCATGTCGTACTCGAGGAACAGGCGGGCGAGGCGGGCCACGATCGGCGTCAGGCGATTCAAGGCGCTCCCGCTGATCCCGAGCGTGGCGATCAGCTGCTTGGCCTCCCAGTCCGAGAACGGGGCGCGGGTGGAGAAATGCCGGCGGGCGACGTGATCCGGGTGCTCGTCGGCGACCTGCTCGATATCGATCCCGCCCATGTCCGAGAACAGCATCACCGGCCGCTTGCGGATGCCGTCCCAGACCACGCCGGCGTAGTACTCGTGCTTGACCGCGGCGCGCGAGTCGACCAGCACGCCGCGCGGCATGTGGCCGCCGATCTCGAGATCGAGGATGTGCTCGGCGTGGCGGGCGGCCTCGTCGGGCGTGTCGGCGAACTTGACGCCGCCGGCCTTCATCCGGCCGCCGCTCAGGACCTGCGACTTGATCACGACGGGGCCGCCGATCTGCTCGGCGATCTCGCGGGCCGCCTCGGGCGTCCTGGCGAAGCCGTGCTTGGTGACAGGGATCCCGGCCTTGGCGACGATCGCCCGCGACTCGTACTCGAAGAAGCGCATCGGGGCGCCGGAGGGTAGCGGAGCCTGCCCGAGCCGGCGCCGCAGGGCGCCTGTCGCTCAACCGGGAGCCATCCAGAGTAAGTCGATGAATATGGTAATCTCGATGGAGTAAGTGAGGAAAGCCGAGGCGGCCCCTGCGGTTTTGCGGGCCGGCGGCTTGCATCCAGAGAACACGTCGCCCACCAGGGGGGTTTGATGAGAGCACGATCACGCCGGACGACCGCTGCCACGCTGACCACCGCGATCGCAGTAATCGGCCTCGCGGTAGCCATCGCTGGTTGCGGCGGGTCCTCGGACTCCACCAGTAGCTCCTCACCGCCCTCCTCGACCAACGCGGCGGCGACGAGCGGCGCCGGCAGCACTCAGCTGCAGCTCGTGGCGTACTCGACGCCGAAGAAGGCCTACGACGCGCTGATCGGCGCGTTCACGCAGACCAGCGCCGGCAAAGGGGTGTCGTTCGGTCAGTCGTTCGGCGCGTCGGGGTCGCAGAGCCGCGCCGTCGACACCGGGCAGCCGGCCGATGTGGTCGCGTTCTCGACGACGCCCGACATGTCCCGCCTGGTCAAGGACGGGATCGTCGCCAAGGACTGGAACGCGAACCCCGAGCAGGGCTTCTCGAGCGACTCGGTCGTCGTGCTCGTCGTCCGCAAGGGCAACCCGAAGCAGATCACCGGCTGGGACGACCTGATCAAGCCGGGCGTCGACGTGATCACACCGAACCCGTCGACGTCGGGCAGCGCGCGCTGGAACATCCTGGCCGGCTACGGCGCCCAGCTCAAGGAGGGCAAGACGCCGGCGCAGGCGCTCGCGTACATCAACACGCTCCTGACCAAGAACGTCAGCGTGCAGGACTCGAGCGCGAGCGCCGCGCTGCAGACGTTCACCGGCGGCAAGGGCGACGTGCTGCTCGACTACGAGAGCGACGCGCTCGCCGCCGAGAAGGCCGGGGACGCGGTGCAGATCGTCTATCCGAAGCAGACGATCCTGATCCAGACGCCGATCGCGGTCACCACGAAGAGCTCGCATAGCACGCAGGCGCAGGCGTTCGTCAACTGGCAGTGGTCGACGGCCGGCCAGACGATCTGGGCCGAGCAGGGCTACCGCCCGGTGCTCGCGTCGGTCGCCAAGCAGTTCACGAGCAAGTTCCCGACGCCGCCCGATCTGTTCACGATCGACTACCTCGGCGGCTGGACCAACGTCTCGAAGACGTTCTTCGCCCCGTCAACGGGCTCGATCACGAAGATCGAGGAGGCCGCGGGGGTTCCCACTGCCTCCTGAGCTGCAGCCGGCGACGGCGCCGGCAACCGCCCCGGCGCCGCTCACGCCGCGTCCTCGCCTCCGGGCGAGGACGCGGGCACGGACGATCAACGGGGGTCTCGGGCTCGGCCTGTGCATGCTGTACCTGAGCGTGATCGTGCTGATCCCGCTGGCGGCGGTGCTCGTCAAGGCGTTCTCATCGGGACCCGGCACGCTGTGGAGCTCGATCGACAACACGCTGACGCTGCGCGCGCTCGCGATCACGCTCGGCGCCTCGCTGGTCGTGGCCGCGATCGGCGCCGTGATGGGCACGCTCGTGGCCTGGGTCCTCGTCCGCGACTCGTTCCCGGGAAAGCGCTTCGTGAACTCGCTGATCGACCTGCCGTTCGCGTTGCCGACGATCGTCGCCGGGCTGACGCTGATCGCGCTGTACGGGCCGAACAGCCCGGTGGGCATCCACCTCGCGTACACGCGCGGCGCGGTGATCGTGGCGCTGTTGTTCGTGACGCTCCCGTTCGTGGTCCGCTCGGTGCAGCCGGTGCTGATCGAGCTCGACCGGGAGGTCGAGGAGGCGGCCGCCTCGCTCGGCGCCTCGAACGCGACGACGTTCCGGCGCGTCGTGCTCCCGGCGCTGCGGCCGGCGATCTTCTCCGGCGCCGCGCTCGCGTTCGCGCGCTCGGTCGGCGAGTTCGGATCGCTCGCGCTGATCGCCGGCAAGGTCCAGATCGCGTCGATCGTGATCTACGCCGACATCGAGAGCGGCTCCGAGCAGTCCGCGGCGGCGCTTTCGGTTGTGCTGATGCTGATCGCGCTGGTCGTGCTGTTCATCCTCCGGCGAATCGGGGCGCGAGTTGGTCATTAGCCGCCGGGCCACGCTGTCCCTCCGCGCGGTTGCGCTCTTCTACCTGACGCTGCTTCTGCTCGCGCCGCTCGGGGTCGTGTTCTGGCGAACGTTCGAGCACGGTTTCGCGACCGCCTGGTCGTTCCTGACCACGCCCGCGGCGATCAGCGCGTTCTGGCTGTCGCTGCTGATCGCGGCGATCGCGGTGCCGCTGAACACGATCTTCGGCGTCGGCGCCGCGCTCGTGATTGCCCGCACCAAGACCCGGGACGCGGGATCCTCGACGCGCTGATCGACCTGCCGTTCGTCGTCTCGCCGGTGATCGTCGGGCTCGCGCTGCTGCTCGTCTACGGCCAGGGCGGCTGGTTCGGGAGCGCGTTCCTCGACAACGGGATCCGGATCATCTACGCGGTCCCGGGGATGGTGATCGCGACCGTGTTCATCTCGCTCCCGTTCGTCGTGCGCGAGGTGACGCCCGTGCTCCGCGAGGTCGGCGACGAGCAGGAGCAGGCCGCAGCGACGCTCGGGGCGTCCTCGTGGCAGACGTTCTGGCGCGTGACGCTTCCGACGATCCGCTGGGGCGTCGCGTACGGGGTCGTGCTGACGACGGCGCGGGCGCTCGGCGAGATCGGCGCGGTGCTCGTCGTCTCCTCGAACGTCGCCGGCTCGACGCTGACGCTGCCGCTGCTTGCTCTACCAGCGCGAAGACCAGGTCGGCAGCCAGGTGAGCACGAGCGTGTACGCGCTCGCGACCGAGCTCGCGGTGATTTCGGTTGCCGTGCTGCTGCTGATGACGATGTTCGGATCCAGAAGGAAGGATGCGCGATGAGGATCGAGGTCGATGAGATCTCCAAGCGGTTCGGCGACTTCACCGCGCTCGACGACGTCTCGCTCGAGGTGCCCGAGGGGGGCCTGACCGCGCTGCTCGGCCCGAGCGGCTCGGGCAAGTCGACGCTGCTGCGGATCATCGCCGGCCTCGAGGAGCCCGACCAAGGCGTCGTCCAGATCGCCGGTCAGGACGTCACGAGCGCGCGCCCCCAGGACCGCGGGATCGGGTTCGTGTTCCAGCACTACGCCGCGTTCGCGCACATGAGCGTGTTCGAGAACGTCGCGTTCGGGCTGAAGATCCGCAAGCGCAAGCCGGCCGAGATCCGCGCTCGGGTCGACGAGCTGCTCGAGCTCGTCGGGCCTCACTCAATGGGCCGGTCAGCGCCCCCATCAGCTCTCGGGCGGCCAGCGCCAGCGGATGGCGCTCGCCCGGGCGCTCGCCGTCGAGCCGCAGGTGCTGCTGCTCGACGAGCCGTTCGGCGCGCTCGACGCGAACGTCCGCGCCGAGCTCCGGCGCTGGCTGCGCCGCCTCCACGACGAGCAGGGCGTGACCACCGTGCTCGTGACCCACGATCAGGAGGAGGCGATGGAGGTCGCCGACACGATCGCGGTGATGAACAAGGGCAAGATCGAGCAGGTCGGCGCGCCGCGCGAGGTCTACGACAACCCGGCCAGCACGTTCGTGATGGGCTTCCTCGGCCCGGTCTCGCAAGATCGACGGCCGGCTCGTGCGCCCGCACGACGTCACGCTGTCGCTCACAGCGGGTCCGGGTCGGATCGAGGCGATGGTCAAGCGCGTCGTGCACCTCGGGTTCGAGGTGCGGATCGAGCTCGAGCTGACCGGCGGAGACCCGGCCCGCGCGCAGCTGACCCGCGCCCAGAGCGAGCAGCTCGAGCTTGCCCCGGGAGACATCGTGTACGTGCGGCCGCCGGGGGAGTCGGTGGCCGGCGAGCCGGCCGGCGCCGGCCTCAGCGCGTGACCCAGGCCTCCGGATCCTCGGCGAGCTGATCGATCGCCCCCGGGAGCTTGCCGGCGGCGACGTCGGCCAGCGTGACGTGCTCGACGACGTTGCGCAGGCTCGCGCGGACCGCGATCCAGACCCGGGGGAGCGCGGTGGCCGCACCGGGATAGGCGGAGTCCTCGGGCGGGCCGCCGCGGACGCTCGCGAGCGGCCCTTCGACGGCGCGGATCACGTCGGCGATCGTCAGCTGATCGGGCGCCTTGGCCAGCCGGAAGCCGCCCTCGGCTCCGCGGTGACTGCGGACGATCCCAGCGTGCCGGAGCTCTCCGAGGATGTTCTCGAGGAAGTTCAGCGGGATGTCCTGGGCGCTCGCGATCCGCTCGGCCTTGACGGGCTTGTCGTCGGTCGCCGCCGCCAGCTCGACGGCGGCGCGGACCGCGTAGTCCGCCTTGGCCGAGATCCGCATCCGCTGCGCTCCTACACCGCCGCAGGCGCGAAACCGTACGCCTCGGCCAGGTCGGGGTCCTTGTGGGCGAGCATCTCGGCGAGCGAGACCATCACCTTGCACTGCTTCCAGGTCGCGTCGTCCTGCATCTTGCCGTCGATCATGTGGACGCCGCGCCCGTCCGGGATCGCCTCGAGCACCTTCTTGGCGAACAGCACCTCGTCGGGATCGGGGCTGAACACCTTCTTGGCGATCTCGATCTGGACCGGGTGAAGCGACCACGCGCCGACGCACCCGAGCAGGAACGCGGCGCGGAACTGCGTCTCGCATCCCTGGACGTCGCGGATGTCCCCGTACGGGCCGTAGAACGGGAGGATGCCGGCGGACGTGCAGGCGTCGACCATGCGCGCGATCGAGTAGTGCCAGGGGTCCTGCTGGGCGCTGATCGGCGCGCGGCGCCTCTCGGGATCGGACGGGTCGGGGTCCTCGATCACCCGGTAGCCGGGATGGCCGCCGCCGACCCGCGTCGTCTTCATCCGCCGCGACGCGGCGAGATCGGCGGGGCCGAAGCTCATCCCCTGCATCCGCGGGCTGGCCGTCGCGATCTCCTCGAGGTTGACCACGCCGAGGCCGGTCTCGAGGATCGCGTGGATCAGGATCGGGCGCTCGAGCCCGGCTCGAGCCTCGAGCTGGGCGAGCAGCCGGTCGACGTAGTGGATGTCCCAGGGCCCTTCGACCTTCGGGATCATCATCACGTCGAGCTTGTGCCCGATCTCGGTCACGAGCGTGGTGATGTCGTCGAGCACCCACGGCGACTCGAGGCTGTTGACCCGCGTCCACAGCTGGGTCTCGCCGAGCTCCATGTCCCTGCCGACGCGCACGAGGCCCTCGCGCGCGGCCTCCTTGCGGTCGACCGGCACCGCGTCCTCGAGATTGCCGAGCAGGATGTCGACGGTCGGCGCGATGTCGGGCACCTTCGCCACCATCTTCTCGTTCGAGAAGTCCAGGAAGTGGATCATCCGCGAGGGCTTGAACGGGATCTCGAGGAGCGGCGTGGGGGCGCCGATCGCCAGGGGCTTTCCAAAGTCACGGGGGTTTCGCATGCGGCTGAACGTTAGTTGGGATCGTGGCTGATGCCGCGGCGCGCTGGCATCCGGCCTCGCCACGACGCGGTCCACTTCCTGACATTCTCCGCGCAATGAACCAAGTCGACACCGATCAGACCGTCCGCGAGGCCTCGGGCGCCCATCCCTACGGGCGCTACCTGGAGGAGTTCGAGGTCGGGGCGGTCTACAAGCACTGGCCGGCCAAGACCGTCACCGAGGCAGACGACCACCTGTTCTGCCTGCTGACGATGAACCACCATCCGCTCCACATCAACGACGTCTACGCCGGCCAGTCCCAGCAGGGGCGCAACGTCGTCGTGGGCCCGCTGGTCTACTCGCTGGCGCTCGGGATGAGCGTCTCCGACGTCAGCGGCAAGGCGATCGCGAACCTCGCCACCGAGGAGCTCAAGCACCCTGCGCCCGTGTTCCACGGCGACACGCTGTTCTGCGAGTCCGAGGTGCTCGAGGTCCGGCCCTCGCAGTCCAAGCCCGATCGCGGCACCGTCCGAGTGCATACGCGCGTGCTCAACCAGGACGGCGTGCTCGTGGCCGAGTTCAAGCGCCTCGTGCTCGTTCCCCGCAGGGATCCCGCCGACTCGACCGGCGCAAGCCGATCGGCCGAGTCGAACGTGGAATAGGCCACCAGCCGTTCATATTCGTAGGCGTCCGGATACGCTTGATCGCCCAACCGAGACTTAGGAGTCGCTGAAAACCCATGGCCCATACCGCACCGACGCACCAAGCCAGCTCCAACCACGCCCGCCTACAGGGATGGGTAGACGAGGTCGCGGCGCTGACCCAGCCCGACGAGATCCACTGGTGCGACGGCTCGGATGAGGAGTACGACCAGCTGGCGCAGACGCTGATCGACGCCGGGACGTTCGAGAAGCTCTCGGACGCGAAGCGACCGGGCTCGTACCTGGCGCTGTCCGATCCCGCCGACGTGGCGCGGGTCGAGGACCGGACGTTCATCTGCTCGCTCGAGGAGGACGACGCCGGCCCGACCAACAACTGGACCGAGCCCGAGGAGATGCGCCAGGCGCTGACCGAGCTGTTCCGCGGCTCGATGCGCGGCCGCACGATGTACGTGGTGCCGTTCTCGATGGGCCCGATCGGGTCGCCGATCTCCTACATCGGCGTGCAGCTGACCGACTCGGCGTACGTGGCCGCCTCGATGCGGATCATGACCCGGATGGGCCAGGAGGCGCTCGACGAGCTCGGCGACGACGGCGACTTCGTGCCCTGCCTGCACTCGGTCGGGATGCCGCTCGTCGACGGGGCCCAGGACGTCCCGTGGCCGTGCAACGCCGACAACAAGTACATCGTGCACTTCCCCGAGACGCGCGAGATCTGGTCGTTCGGGTCGGGCTACGGCGGCAACGCGCTGCTCGGCAAGAAGTGCTTCGCGCTGCGGATCGCGTCGGTCATGGCGCGCGACGAGGGCTGGCTCGCCGAGCACATGCTGATCCTCAAGATGACCTCGCCCGAGGGCGATAGCAAGTACATCGCCGGCGCGTTCCCGAGCGCGTGCGGCAAGACCAACCTGTCGATGATGATCCCGACGCTGCCGGGCTGGAAGGTCGAGACGATCGGCGACGACATCGCGTGGATGAAGTTCGGCAAGGACGGCCGGCTGTACGCGGTCAATCCCGAGGCGGGCTTCTTCGGCGTCGCGCCGGGCACGAGCAAGAAGACGAACCCGAACGCGATGACGATGCTCGAGCACGACGTCGTGTTCACGAACTGCGCCAAGACCGACGACGGCGACATCTGGTGGGAGGGGATGGGCGACGCGCCCGAGCACGCGATCGACTGGCGCGGCAACGACTGGACGCCGGCGGAGGAGTCGACCGCGGCGCACCCGAACGCGCGCTTCACGGTCGCGATCGCCCAGTGCCCGTCGGTCGACCCGCAGTGGGACGACCCGGCCGGCGTGCCGATCGACGCGATGCTGTTCGGCGGCCGCCGCGCCACCGTGGTGCCGCTCGTGTACGAGGCGCGCGACTGGGAGCACGGCGTGTTCCTCGGCTCGACGATGTCCTCGGAGACGACCGCGGCGCCAGGCCGGCGCGGTCGGCAAGCTGCGCTTCGACCCGATGGCGATGCTGCCGTTCTGCGGCTACAACATGGCCGACTACTTCGCGCACTGGCTCGAGATCGGCCGGCGCGACGGCGCCGCAGCTGCCGCGGATCTTCTACGTCAACTGGTTCCGCAAGGACGACGACGGCAAGTTCCTGTGGCCGGGCTTCGGCGAGAACTCCCGCGTGCTGGCCTGGATCTTCCGCCGGCTCGAGGGCGCGGCCGAGGCGAACGACACCGCGATCGGGCTGGTCCCGCCGGTCGGCGAGGGCGGCATCGACACGACCGGGCTCGACATCGACGCCGAGGCGGTCGAGAAGCTGCTCGAGGTCGATCCAGAGGCCTGGAACGAGCAGCTTCCGCAGATGCACGAGCACTACGGGAAGTTCGGCGACAAGCTGCCGGACGAGCTGCGCGCGCAGCTCGAGGGGCTCGAGCGGCGTCTGCGCGCCGCCTCGTAAGAGACATTCTTCAAAACGCCACGTACTCTCACGTGCGTGGCCCTACCGTTCATCCCGTCTGACGCTGCGCTGCTGGCCCTCCAGGCCGGCGTGGTCGCGGCGCCGCGGCCGATCGAGCGGGTCAAGTGGCTCGAGCGCTTCCGCGGCCGCGGCTGGGCGCTCGTGCCGATCGGCTCGATCGTGGTCGTGATCTTCGCGATCCGCTACGTGTCGGACACCGCCACCGGGCTGACCGACCTCGCGCTCGTCGCGGTGCCGATCCTGGCCGCGGTCGCGCTCGGTTGGGCGATGCGCGGGGCGCAGGCTGCTCGCGGCGCTCGCGGCGATCCCGCTGTTCGTCCTCGCCTGGACGAGCAAGAACACGCTGGTCGGAGAGGCGGCCGGCGCGCTGCTGTCGGCGCTCAGCTGCGTGACGCTCGGCGTGCTGCTCTCGGCGGTGACGCCGTCCCGCTGGCTCAAGGCCGGGATCGTGCTGATGGCGGCCGCCGACGTGTGGCTCGTGGTCTCCGACCTGCTCCAGTCGCCGAACACGGCGCTGGTCGCGGCCCAGCCGCCGGCGGGTCTGCCGCAGCTCCAGAGCGAGATCTTCGGGACGGTGACGATGGGCTACGGCGACCTGTTCGTCGCCGCGCTGCTCGGCGCCGTGCTGGCCTCACAGTGGCGCCGGCAATGGCAGGCGGCGGTGCTGACGCTCGTGATCGCCGGGGCGTTCGACCTGCTGTTCTTCTTCGTCAACGAGCTGCCGGCGACCGTGCCGGTGGCGCTCGCGCTGATGGTGACCGAAGCGTGGCAGCGCTGGCAGCAGCGGCGCGTCAGTGTTGCCCGTCGCCCGTCGATGCGGGCGGACGCGATTCCTCGGCAAGCGAGGTGATCGCGAGCGTGCCGCGAGCCGCGTCCTCGAGCACCTCGGTGGCCTCCTCGGCCGAGCGCGCGTAGAGCTCGACCAGCAGGTGGACGACGATCCGGTCGTCGTCGTGCTTGTGGAAGCGGACGTGGGTGAAGAACTCGCGCGTCCCGTGATCGCCGAACGCGGCGTAGGAGAGCGCGTCGCCGGCCTCGGGGCCCGAGCACGTCTCGACGTCGTCGGCGTCGACCGTGACCGTGCACGAGGCGACCCACGGCGTCCCGGCGATCATCCGCTCCCAGCGGTCCTCGATCGGCTCGACCCGGCCGTTGTGGAAACCCAGGTGCGGCTGGTCGTGCATGCACTCGAGGCACTGGACGACCGCCTCCTGCATCTCGTCGACGACTTCGCCGCGCTCGCCGGTCTCCGGATCGATCCGATGGATCCCCTCGTAGTGCACCTGCACCTCGAGGTTTTGCGACCAGCAGCGGTAACAACGGAGCCAACTGCGTACAGACGTTGAGCCCTCCATCGTCTTGATTCTACGATGCCCGCGTGTGAACGACCACCGCGAGGGGGGCTGATGCGGCTTCGCACAAGGCCCGTCGGCGCGATCCTCGCGGGCGGCGGCGGCCGCAGAATCGGCGGCGACAAGGCGATTGTCGAGCTCCACGGCAAGCCGCTGATCTGCTACCCGCTGGAGGCGGTGCGGCGCGCCCTCGGGCAGGTCGCGATCCTCGCGAAGGCCGACACGAAGCTCCCCTACGTGTCGGGCGTGACCGTGTGGATCGAACCCGAGGCCCACTGCCACCCGCTCGTCGGGATCGCGCAGGCGCTCGCGCTGGCCGACGGACGCCCGGTGCTGGTGTGCGGGGCCGATCTGCCGTTCGTCACCGCCGCAGCTGGTCCGCCGGCTCGCGAAGACGAACCCGGGGCGGGCCCCGGCGGTGGTCGCGTGCGCGCGGGGGGCAGATGCAGCCGCTGCTCGGGTGCTATCAGCCACGCGCGCTGCAGCTGCTCGGCGGCGCCGCTCATGCGGCGGAAGGAGACGGTGTCTGCGACACGGTCGCGGCGATCGAGCCGGTGCGGTTCGAGGTCGACGATCCCGACGAGCTGTTCGACGTCAACTCGCCCGACGATCTGCTGCAGGCGGCCGCGATGCTCGACCGCCGGCGGCTGGCGCCGTATTGATGATCGATTCCACGGACGGGATCGGGCCCGCCGGCTCCTCCGGGTGAGCGTGTGCGGCGCTACCCGAACGTGAAGTCGTAGGCGCTGACGCCGGGCGGCAGCTGCACCGTGAACGTGAACTGCTGCGCGTTCGGGAACGAGACGAGCGAGTACAGCCGCTGGCCGGTGACCGTCACGATGCCGTTCTTGACGTCCGCGCCGGCGTGGGCGCTCGGGATCGGCTGGCCGTCGAGCAGCACGCGACCCTGGCGCGGCACGTTCCCGGCCGAGGTCAGCACGAGGTAGACCTTCGCCGCCTGGACCGCGCCGGTGATCGAGGCGCCGGACCCGACCGCGGTGATCGACTCGGACGATGCGTCCCACGGTCCCTTCAGCGCGAACTGGTTGATCGCCAGGGGTCCGGAAGCGCCCGAGTACTCGCGGTTCCCGGCGACCAGCTTGGTCACGAATCCCTGCGCGCGCTGGGTGTCGAGGTAGGTCTCCGGGGTGCCGAGCCCCGACGAGGCCATGATCGCGCTCGCCGTCATCGGTGGCGGCAGGCTGGTCGCGCCGGCGTCGGCCAGCAGCGCGCGCACCGCCGCCTCGCTCTGCTTGTAGTCGCCCTCGCCGAACTGGAAGTGCCGGACCTTGCCCTTGGCGTCGATCAGGTACTCGGCCGGCCAGTACTGGTTGTTCCACGCGTTCCAGGTGCCGTACTTGTTGTCCTGGACGACCGGGTACTTGATGCCGTCCGAGCTGATCGCCTGCCGGACGTTGCCGGCCTCCTGCTCGAACGTGAACTCGGGGGTCTCGACGCCGACGATGTCGAGCCCGTACTTGTGGTACTGGGCGTACAGCCCCTTGAGGAACGGCAGCGTGCGCAGGCAGTTGATGCACGTGTACGTCCAGAAGTCGACCAGCACGACGTGGCCGCGGAGCCCGGCAAGCGTCAGCGGGCGGTCGCCGGGCGTGTTGAACCAGTCCTGGTTGTCGGTGAAGTCGGGAGCGGTCCCGAGGTCCGGGAGCGAAGGGGTCTTCACGCCGGGGATCGCGACCTCGCGCTCGGCCGCGGTCGGGACCGGCTTGGCTGACGCCTCCTTCTGAGCGGCGGCGAATCGCGACGCCGGACGCAGCGAGGCAAGCCGGTTCTGGACCGCGTTCGAGCTCTCGAGCGAACGCGTCGGGTCGACGAGGATCGGCCGGAAGGCTCGTGTCCTTCGCGAGCGCCTCCTCGAAGCGGACGTCGACGTTGAACACCATCAGCACCCCGGTCGCGAGCAGCACGACGCCGAGGGCGCGGTTGACGGTGTTGCCGCGGCCGACGCGGCGGATCCGGTCGATCACCGCGCGCCCGGCGAACGCGTAGACGAGCAGCACCGCGGACAGGCCGATCGAGTAGGAGATCGCGACGAGCACCACGCGCGCGTTCGCGCCGCTCGAGGCGCTGACCGACGTCACCGCGGCGAGGATCGGGCCGGCGCAGGGGGCGCAGACGAACCCGAGCGCGGCGCCGACGCCGATGCCGGACCAGAAGCCGGTGCCGCGGGTCTTCGGGCCGAAGCGGCCGAGCCGCGACAGCGGCGCCTCGATCCGCGCGGTGAGGTCGGGGAATAGCAACGCGACGCCGAACCCGATCAGCACGACGATCGCGAGCGTCCGCGCGGCACCGCTGGCCAGGCCGACGCCGTTGACCAGCTCGGCCAGCAGCACGATCGCGATCGTGAACGTGAACCCGAGGCCGATGACGATCCCGATCGGGCGCCGTCGGCCGCCGGTGGCGCTCGAGGCGAGCAGCGCCGGCACGACCGGCAGGACGCACGGCGTGATCGCGGTCCCCGCGCCGGCGATCAGGGCGAACAGCATCAGCAGCAGCATCTGCGCCCTAGATGATGCTGCCTAAATTCTTGCGAAAGAGTTAACCGCCGCCCGCTCTTATCAAGCTCTTAAGCCCGCTCAGCCGCCGATCGCGGACATGCTGCGCGCCGGCTGGATGAAGCCGGGCTCGCCGACGTGGTGCTTGAGCTCCTTGCGCCAGACGGCGTCGCGGATGATCTGCTCGAGCTCGTCGTCGTCGGCGCCGTCGCGCATCGGGCCGCGCAGGTCGGTCTCGTTCAGCGAGAACAGACAGGTGCGCAGCCGGCCGTCGGCGGTCAGCCGGACGCGGTTGCAGTCGCCGCAGAACGGCTCAGAGACCGGGTTGATGAAGCCGATCTTCCCGTGCCCGTCGGCGAACCGGTAGACGCGCGCGGTGGCGTGGGGCTCGCGCGGGGAGGCTTCGAGCGGGTACACCGCATCGATCGCGTCGCGGATCTCGGCGCCGGTCAGCACCTGATCCTCGGTCCAGGCGTGGTCGGCGTCGAGCGGCATGAACTCGATGAAGCGGACCTCGTACGGGGTGCGCCGGGCGAACTCGGCGAACGGGATCACCTCGTCCTCGGTGAACCCGCGGATCGCGACCGCGTTGATCTTGATCGGGTGGGCCTCGGGGAAGCTCGCGAGGCGCTCGAGACCTCGGAGCACCTGGGGGAGCGCGTCGCGCCGGGTCAGCTCGAAGAAGCGGTCGCGCTGGAGCGAGTCGACCGAGACGTTGAAGCGGTCGATGCCGGCCCGGACGAGCGCCTCGGCGTCGCGCTCGAGCAGGAACCCGTTGGTCGTCACCGAGAGGTCGTGGACGGCGTCGATCTGCGCGAGCATCGCGGCCAGTCGCGGGAACTCTCGGCGGACGAGCGGCTCGCCGCCGGTCAGGCGGACGTCGTCCGACGCCCATGTCCGCGAACAGCCTGACCAGACGCTCGATCTCCTCGAAGCGCAGAATTTCGGCGCGCTCGAGCCACGGCAGCCCCTCGGCCGGCATGCAGTACTGGCAGCGGAAGTTGCAGCGGTCGGTCACCGACACGCGCAGATCGCCGATGTAGCGGCCGTGGCCGTCCCGGAGTGGCTCTCGCTCCATGGCAATGAAGGCTAGCCGAGAACGCCGGTCAACCTCGGACGTCCGTGGCCAGGAGACCGAACGCGACCATGTCGTCGCGGCCGGTCTTGCTGACCATGTACGACCGCAGAACCGCCTCGCGGGTGAAGCCGCAGCGCTCGGCCACGCGCTGCGAGGCCGGGTTCGCGGTCGCCGCGAGCAGGTCGATCCGCTCGAGGCCGAGGTGCTCGAACCCCCAGTTCGTGATCAGCCGGACCGCGCGCGTGACGTGCCCCTGCCCGCGGGCGTCCTTCGCGAGCCAGTACCCGACCTCGGCCCGGGCGTGCTTCCAGGAGAACCGCATCAGCGAGATCGATCCGAGCAGGTGCTCGCGGTCGTCGGCGAGCACGATCGCGAACGGCGCCGAGGCCCCGGCGTGGAGCGTGTCGTGACGCTGGAGCAGGTACGCGCGGGCGTCGGACGGGCCGTACGGGTGCGGCACGCGCGTCCAGCGCGAGATCTCGGGGTCCTGGCACGCGGCCACGAGCGGGTTCAGATCCGAGTCGCGCCAGGCGCGCAGCGCGGTCGGGCCGTCGATCAGCGGCTCGCCGGGGAGGACGATCCGGCGGGGCATGCCCTGGCGGCGACGGACGCCCCTCACGCGCGCTCTCCCGCTTGGCCGTCGGCGTCGGCGCGGTCGGTGAGCGCCCGCTCGAGCGCGGGGACGTCGAGGGCGGGGTCCTGCTGGCTCAACCAGCGCTCCGCCTGCGCTTCGACCGCCGAGCGCGCGGAGGCCGCGCTCGCCGTGCTCGATCGCGAAGTTCTCGAGCGCGTGGCGGCGGCGGGCGTGCTGCCTTCGGGCCCCGAGGTCGACGCGTCGCCGGTGGTCCTCGAGCGCGCTGGCGAGCTGTTCGATGCCCTGCGCCGGCGGCACCGACGAGACCGGGCACACCACGGTGTCGGTGGCGCCGAGCGCGAGCAGCGCGGTCCGGAGATCGGTCATGGCCCGCGTGGCGGCGGTGCCGAGATCTGTCTTCGTGAGCACGAGCACGTCGGGAACTTCCATGATGCCTGCCTTGAGGAACTGGAGCACGTCGCCCGAGGCGGGCTGGAGCACGACCGCGACCGTGTCGGCGGTGTCGGCCACGTCGGTCTCCGACTGACCGACGCCGACGGTCTCGATCACGACCACGTCGAACGCGGCCGCGAGCGCCTCGGACGCCGCGCGGGTGGCGGGAGCGAGGCCGCCGAGGCGCGTCCCCGCGGCGGTCGAGCGGATGAACACGTGGCGGTCCCTCGGATCGGTCTCGATCCGGGCCCGGTCGCCGAGCAGCGATCCGCCCGACCGTTTCGAGCTGGGATCCACCGCGAGGACCGCGACGGACTTCTCCTGCGAGCGCCAGTGGGCGACGAGCCGGGACAGCAGCGAGGACTTGCCGACGCCGGGGGGGCCGGTCACGCCGATGATGTGCGCGGGCGGCTCGTGGCCGAGCGCGGTGGGGGACGTCTCGGTCGAGTAGCGCCTCGGCTTGGCGGCGCGCCTCCGGGGCGCGGCTCTCGATCAGGTTCAGCGCCGCGGGGGCGGCGGACAGGTCGCGGTCGCGCAGGCGCTTGCCGAGCTCGCGCCCGTCTCGCGGGCGCGTGCGGGCTGTTCAAGCTCCGACGGCGGTCTCGACGCCGTGGCGCTCTGCGACAAGCCCGACGATGTCGCGCATCATCGCGTTCAGGTTCCAGTCCTTGGGCGTGTAGACCGCCGCGATCCCGGCCTCGCGCATGGCGGCCGCGTCGTCCTGCGGGATGATCCCGCCGACGACTACCGGCACGTCCTCGGCGCCCGCGTCGCGGAGCGCCTGGAGCACCGCGGGGATCAGTTCCCGGTGCGAGCCCGACAGGATCGACAGCCCGACCACGTGCACACCCTCCTGGGCCGCCGAGGTCGCGATCTGCGACGGCGTCAGCCGGATCCCCTCGTAGACCACGTCCATGCCGGCGTCGCGGGCGCGGACCGCGATCTGCTCGGCCCCGTTCGAGTGCCCGTCGAGGCCGGGTTTCCCGACCAGGAACTTGAGTCGCCGGCCGAGCGCCTCGCTGACTCGCTCGACCTCCTCGCGCAGGTCTGAGACCTCCTCGCTGCTGACGGCGGCGGCCTCGCCGACGCCGGTCGGCGCCCGGTACTCGCCGAACGCCTCGCGCAGGGCCTGCGACCATTCGCCGGTGGTGACGCCGGCGCGGGCGGCGGCGATCGTCGAGGGCATGATGTTCGCGTGATCGTTCCGGGCGGTCTGAGCGAGCGCGGCGAGCGCCTCGTCCGCGGCCGCCTGGTCGCGGCTCGCCCGCCACCGCCCGACGGCGTTGCGCCGCTCGGCCTCGACCTCCGGGTCGACGACGAGGATCCCGCCGTCGGCTCCGGCCGTCAGCGGCGACGGCTCGGTCGAGGTGAAGCGGTTCATGCCGACCGCCACCTGGTCGCCGGACTCGATCCGCTGCCAGCGCTTGCGATGTGACTCGACGAGCGCCGCCTTCATGTAGTCGACCGCCTCGACGGCGCCGCCGAGCTCGGCCACGCGGCGCATCTCCTCGCGGGCCCCGTCGAGCAGCTCGGCGACGAGGCCATCCATCACCTTGGAGCCCTCGAAGATGTCCGGGTACTCGAGCAGGTCGGTCTCGTAGGCGAGGATCTGCTGGAGTCGCAGCGACCACTGCTGGTCCCACGGCCTCGGCAGCCCGAGCGCCTCGTTCCACGCAGGGAGCTGGATCGCGCGTGCGCGGGCGTTCCGGCCGAGCGTCACGGCCAGCGCCTCGAGCGCGATCCGGTAGACGTTGTTCTCGGGCTGGGCCTCGGTCAGGCCGAGCGAGTTGACCTGTACTCCGTAGCGCAGCCGGCGGAGCTTCTCGTCCTCGACGCCGTAGCGCTCGCGACCGAGCTCGTCCCACAGCGTTGCCATCGCGCGGAGCTTGGCGTGCTCCTCGACGAAGCGGACGCCGGCGTTGACGAAGAACGAGATCCGGCCGAACACGGAGCCCATGAGGTCTTCGAGACACCCGCTCCTTGACGGCGTCCAGCACCGCGATCGCGTTGCTGATCGTGAACGCGATCTCCTGGACCGGCGTCGCGCCCGCCTCCTGCAGGTGGTAGGAGCAGATGTTGATCGGGTTCCACTTGGGGACGTGCTCGACCGTGTAGGCGATCGTGTCGGCGATCAGCCGCATGCTCGGGCCGGGCGGGAACGCGTACGTGCCGCGGCTCAGGTACTCCTTGAGGATGTCGTTCTGGGTCGTGCCCTGGAGCTCTTGATCGGGGACCCCCTGATTCTCGGCGGCGACGATGTAGAGGGCAAGCAGCCAGGCCGCGGTGGCGTTGATCGTCATCGACGTGTTCATCTGGTCCAGTGGGATGCCGTCGAGCAGCGTCTCCATGTCGCCCTTGTGCGCGATCGAGACGCCGACCTTGCCGACCTCGCCTCTCGCGAGTTCGTCGTCCGGGTCATATCCGGTCTGCGTGGGGAGATCGAACGCGATCGAGAGCCCGGTCTGGCCTTTCTCGAGGTTCTTGCGGTAGAGCTCGTTCGAACGCCGCGCGTCTGAATGGCCGGCGTAGGTCCGCATCATCCAGGGCCGATCACGCTCGGGCAGGCGGTGCGAAGGCGTCTCCGGCATGCGCGGATTGTATGAGGGGTCGTTTATTGCGGGTTCAGCAAGGAGTGCGGTCTACCCTTAGAGGGTCTAAGGTCAGGTTCATGCCCGATCAGAGCTCAGCCTCCACTGAACACGCGATCATGCAGGACATCACCGGCCCGCTTGCCACGCTTCCCGACGACCCCGTACAGGCCGTGGCCGACGTAGAGTTCCCGACCGCGCTGCGCGGATACGACCGGCTCGCCGTCGATGCCTACGTGCAGAAGACCAGCCAGCTCGTCGCCGAGCTGCAGGCGACCCGGTCGCCCGACGCGGCGGTGCGGAGGGCGCTCGAGCGGGTGGGCGAGGAGGTGTCGGGGATCCTCCAGCGCGCGCACGAGACCGCGTCCCAGATCACCTCCCAGTCCCGCAGCGAGGCCGAGGACCGGCTCGAGACTGTACGCCGCGAGGCGGCCCAGATCGTCGGCTCGGCCGAGGAGCGGGTCCGCGAGCTCGACGCCGAGACCGACCGGATCTGGGCCGAGCGCCACCGGATCGTCGAGGACACGCGTGAGCTGGCGCGCGAGCTTTTGTCGATCACCGACTCGGCGGCCGGACGTTTCCCGGCGGAGGCCGTCGCGGTCGAGCCCGAGGACGCGGTCCTCGACACCGCCGCCGGCGAGCCCGAGGGCGTCGGCCTCGAGGAGGAGATCGAGCCCGAGGACATCTTCGCCGAGGAGCCTGATCCGGCGGTCGAGCCGACAGCCGTGCTGCCGGTCGTCGAGCCGCCACCGGACGAGCCCGAAGGCGAACCCGAGTCTGACTCGCATTAGGCTCGCCGCTTTCGAGTGATGAAGCTCATCGACGTGATGCACACCGGCCGCCCGCGCGTGATCGGGGCATGGCTGGTCGACGACGTGGTGATCGATCCCGGCCCGGCCTCGTGTCTTCCGACCCTCCTCGAGGGGCTCGGCGGCGTGCGACCGCGGGCGCTGCTGCTGACGCACATCCATCTGGACCATGCCGGCGCGAGCGGCTCGCTCGTCCAGCGCTGGCCGGACCTCGAGGTGTACGTCCACGAGCGCGGCGCTCGGCACATGGCGAACCCGGAGCGTCTGGTCAAGAGCGCGCGCATGCTCTACGGCGAGGACATGGACCGGCTCTGGGGCGACATGCTCCCGGTCCCCGAGGACAACCTGCGCGTGCTGACCGGCGGCGAGAGCCTTCTGGACGGCTCATTCGAGGTCGCGTACACGCCCGGGCACGCGTCCCATCACGTGTCATACCTGTACGACGGCACCGCGTTCGTCGGCGACACCGGCGGGGTCCGGATCGGGGGCTCGCCGCTTACGATTCCGCCTACCCCGCCGCCGGACATCGACGTCGAGAAGTGGCACGAGTCGATCGAGCAGATCGCGGCTTGGAAGCCGTCGCGAATAGTCATGACGCACTTCGGCTCGAGCGAGGACGTCGACGCTCAGCTCGCCGAGCTGTCGGACCGTCTTGACGAGTGGGCGGCCCGCGCTCGGGAGCAGGATCTCGACACATTCATCGCGGGCGTCCGGGCCGAGACCGAGGAGCACGTCGGCCGCGAGCTCGCCCCCACCTACGAGCAAGCGGCGCCGCCGGATCAGCTGTACGCGGGATTCGAGCGGTACTGGCGCAAGCGTGCCGAGGCAGAGGCCGGTGCTGCGGGCTGAGCGCGCGGCCGCGGGGCCGAGCCCGACGTGAGAGGTATCCTGGGCGAGATGTCGCAGACGGTTGAGCTGCCGCGCTTGGGTGGACCGGGCAGCGACCTTGGCGGGCTGTGGCGGGTGGTCGTGCTCAACGACGACTTCAACACCTTCGACCACGTCGCGGAGACGCTGTCGCGCGTGATCCCCGGCGTCACACTCGCGCAGGGCTACCAGCTGGCCGACCGGATCCACAAGAGCGGCTGCGCGATCGTGTGGAGCGGCGCGCGGGACGAGGCCGAGGGGTACTGGGAGCAGCTGAACGGCGCGGGGCTGACGATGGCGCCGCTAGAGGCGGCGTAGCGGCCAGGGCCGGCCGGCGTTCGCGTCCAGGGACGGCCGGGGTTCGCGTCCAGGGACGGCCGGGGTTCGCGTCCAGGGACGGCCGGGGGTTCGCCCTAGGCCCGGCCGGGCAGCGACTTCGCGCGCTGGCGCTCGGGGCTGACCCGCACGACGTTCCACACGATCCCGAGCTTCTCGAACAGGGCGATCAGGAGGCCGGTCGGGTCGGCCAGGCGCTCCCACCAGGCCAGGCCGTGGAACGCCGAGGTTGGGAACGCGTGGTGGTTGTGGTGCCATGCCTCTCCCATCGAGAGCGGCGCCAGCCAGAACACGTTGCGGGACTCGTCCTCGACGTCGAACCGCTTGCGCCCGAAGAAATGGCAGACGGAGTTGATCGACCAGGTCACGTGGTGGAGGAGGAACACGCGGACGAAGCCCCCCCAGAGCACGGTGGTCAGCGCCGCCCCGAGGCCGCCACCGACGATCCATCCGAGCGCGAACGGGATCGCGAACCCGAGCACGACCCATACGAAGAACAGCTTGTCGACCACGCGGAGCACCCGATCCCTGAGCAGGTCGGCGGCGAAGCGCTCGCGCTCGGCCGTGCCGACGGTCTCGAATAGCCAGCCCACGTGAGCATGCCATAGCCCCTTGACGCCGCCCCAGAACCCGGGCCCGCTCAGGTGGGGCGAGTGCGGGTCGCCCTCCTGGTCAGTGAACGTGTGGTGCTTGCGGTGATCGGCCACCCAGGTGATGACCGAGCCCTGCATCGCCATCGAGCCGAGCACCGCGATGATCGCTCGGAACGCGCGGCTCGACTCGAACGCGCGATGGGTGAACATCCGGTGGTAGCCGAGCGTCACCCCGAGCGCGGTCAGGACGTACAGGCCGATAAGCAGGCCGAGCTGAAGCGGCCCGATCGCCTGATTCCACAGCAGGACGACCGCTGCGAGCAACCCGACAAGCGGTAGTGGCACGCCGATCAGGTTCACGATCTTGTGCGCCCGCGTCATCGGGGCCAAGGATAGGGCGTCAGCCGTGCTGTCTGGGTTAAGCGCCGCGCATCAGGCGCCTGCCGAAGCGCCGCGGATCACGCCGCCGCTGTGGGCGCCGGTTCCGGAGCCGGGGCCGGCTCTGGTTCGAGTTCGACCTCGGGGCCGAGCGCGCCCTCGACGAGTTCGTCGTACCACGTGTACGCGATCGGGATCTGGTACTTGCCCGAGAGGCGGCGCCGGAACCCGAGCATCTCCGGACCCTCCCAGAACCGGTACCAGGCCTGATGGGACTCGAACCAGGCCATCTGGGTGATCTTGTACCGGTCGTCCCGTGACTGGTGCACGGAGTACTGCGTCGCGCCGTAGCGAAGCGCGAGCGGCGCGATCGGCGCAGACCTCCGCCGCGAACATCTCGTGCCGCGCCACCGTCGCATACCAGTCGACATGCATCACCCCGGCCATCAGGCACCCACCTCCGCTCGGATCGCGCCAGGGCCGTCTGCGGTCTTGCCCTGGCCCTCGTCGGTCGCGCCGACGAGGATCGCGATCTTCCCGAGGTGCTTGTTGTCGCGCAGCAGCTGGTGAGCCTCGCCCACCCTCTCGAACCCCATCGTCCGCCAGAGCACGGGTCGCACCTTTGACTCCTCGATCAGCTGGTTTGCCTTGGTCGCCTCCCACGCGTTCGCGAAGTGAGAGCCGATGATCTCCTTCTGGCGCATCCACAGGTAGCGGACGTCGAAGTCGAGCTGATAGCCCGACGTGGCGCCGCAGATCACGACCTTGCCGAACGGCCTCACCACGAGCACCGAAGTCGGGAACGTGGCCTTGCCGACGTGCTCGAACACGATGTCCGGCGGCTCGCCGAGCAGGGCCTCGACGGCCTTGCAGAACCGCCTTGACTCCTTGAAGCGGGCTCTCTCCTCGTCCGCGGTCTCGCCGCCCTGGCGCATCATCCCCGAGAACTCGGAGCGGTTGATGTAGCCGATCGCGCCGAGCTGCTCGATCAGCTGGCCCTTCTCGTCGCTCGAGACAACGCCGACCGCGTCCGCCCCAGTCAGCGCGCACAGCTGCGTCGCGAACACGCCGAGGCCGCCGGCGGCGCCCCAGATCAGCACGCGATCGCCGGCCTGAAGGTGGCAGCGGTCGATCAGCATCCGGTAAGCGGTGAAGTACGTGAGGCCGTACGCGGCAGCCTCCTCCCAGGCCAGGTGTCTCGGCTTCGGAAGGAGCTGCTGGGCCTGGACCTTGCAGAACTGCGCGAACGAGCCCCAGCTCGTCTCGTAGCCCCAGATCCGCTGCGAGGGCGCCGCGAGCGGATCGAGCCCGTGCACCTCCGGGTCCTCGTACGAGGCCTGGTTGCAGTGGACTACGACCTCGTCGCCCGGCTTCCAGCGGGTCACGCCCGGACCGACCTTCCAGACGACCCCGGAGGCGTCCGAGCCGCCGATGTGGTGGTCCTCGTCCGGGTGGTAGCGGAACACCGAGACGGGCTCGCCGAGCGCCGCCCAGACGTTGTTGAAGTTCACCCCGGCCGCCATCACGCGCACGATCACCTCGAACGCGCCGGGCTCGGGGACTTCGATCTCCTCGATCTGGAAGGCGTCGGCCGGTTCGCCAAAGCGCTCCTCGCGGATGACCCAGGCGGCCATCGAACGCGGAAGCACGCCCGGCTCGGTCTCGACGTGTGCGACTTGACTCAAGTCAACTGCCACTCGTTCTTGCACCTTCCTGGGTCGACGGAGTTCGACGCCGGGTGTCGGCGGACTTCGCCGGATGCTACCCGGGTGTAGGGAGCGAGGGTGTCAGACGAGGCTGATCTCGGGCGCCGCTTCGTCGGCGGTCTCCGCCGTGGCCCGCGGCGTGTGCTGCACGGTCGCCGGCTGCGGCGTGACGACCCGGCGCTCGATCAGCGTCCACGCCGCGACAGCGCCGAGGAGCGTGACGAACCCGCCGATCAGCAGGCCGGTGCCGAGCGCGGTGACGAACGCGTCGTTCGCGGCCGCGACGATCGTACTCGGTGCGTGGCCGCCGATCGCGGCACCGCTCCCGAGCGCGTTCTTGACCGCGTCGCGGGTCGCGGCCGGTACGTGGGGGAGGAGCGAATCGATCTTCGAGCCGCCGATCGCGGCCACGAGCGCGCCCATCACGGCCACGCCGAACGTGCTGCCGACCATGCGGCTCATCGAGAGCACGCCCGACGCCGCGCCGGCCTTTGTGCGGTCGACCGCGTTCATCGCCGCGGTGCTCATCGGCGACATCACGAGACCCATGCCCATGCCCATCAGCACGAAGCCGGGCAGCAGCAGGCCGTACCCGCTGTGGACGGTCACGCGCGACTCGAGGAACAGCGAGACGGAGACGATCACGAGTCCGAGCGTCATCAGCGGACGCGGGCCGACGCGGTCGGTCAGGCGGCCGGCGAGCGGACCCATGATGATGATCACGATCGTCGAGGGCAGGAAGCGCAGTCCCGTCTCGAGCGGCGAGTAGTGCAGAACGTTCTGCATGTAGAGCGTCAGGAAGAAGAACTGCGCGAACATCGCGAACGAGATCAGGAACCCGACCGTGTTCGCTCCCATCGACGTGCGCGAGCGGAAGAAGCTGAAGTCGACCATCGGCGCCCGCACCCGCATTTCTATGGTCACGAAGGCGGTCAGAGCGACGGCAGCGAGGACGAGCAGCGAGGTGATGCGCGCCGAGCCCCAGCCCCAGGCGTTGCTCTCGACGAGCGCGAGCACGAGCGCGGTCAGCCCGACCGTGAGCGACGCGATGCCGGCGAAGTCGACGGTCTTGTCGACGGTCTCGTCGCGCGACTCGCGAGTGCGCGAACAGCGCCACGGCGACCGCGCCAACGGCGATCGGCGGGTTGATGAAGAAGATCGCGCGCCAGCTGACCTCCTCGGTCAGGAAGCCGCCGACGACAGGGCCGATCGCGAGCGCGAGCGCGCTGACGCCTGCCCAGGTCCCGATCGCTGTGCCGCGCTGCTCGGGCGGAAACGACTGGGTGATGATCGCCAGGGTCGCCGGCATCATGAACGCGGCACCGACGCCCTGGACGGCGCGGAACGCCACGAGCATCGTGTCGCTGGTCGAGAACCCGATCAGCAGGCTCGAGAGCCCGAACACGACGACGCCGAAGATGAACATCCGGCGGCGCCCGAAGATGTCGCCGAGGCGGCCGCCCGTGACCAGCAGGACCGCGAACGTCAGCGTGTACGCGTTCACCGTCCACTCGAGCGCAGCGAGCGAGGCGTGCAGGTCGCGCTGGATCGACGGCAGCGCCACGTTCACGACCGTGTTGTCGAGCATGATCATGAACAGCGCGAAGCACATCGCGCCGAGCGTCCACCACTTGCTGTTCTCGTCGGTGACGAGGCGGTGGCGGTGGGCGAGGATGCGGTCGGTCATGTAGTCGGGTCCTCCGGGCGGCACGCGGCGACGTCGTCGCGCTCGAGCAGCTCCTGCAGCGCTCCGGCCAGCGATGCCGTCTCGGCCGTCGTCAAGTTGCTTGCGAACTGCTCGAGGCCGCTGAGGCGCGCGGCGTTCAGCCGGCGGATCGCCGTGCGCCCGCCGTCGGTCAGGCAGACGCGCTTCATCCGGCGATCGTCGTCGTCCTCGCGGCGCTGCGCGAAGCCGCGGCGGACGAGGTCGTCGACCATCCGGCTCGCGGCGGGCATCGAGACGTGGACGACCTCCGCGGCCTCCTTGAGCGAGAGCTCGCGCGGCTGGTCCTCGAGGTGGTGGAGCAGCTTGATCTGTGAAAGGGAGAGCTCGAGTGCGCCGACGGCTTCGAACAGGTCGGCGTTGCAGTTCTTGTGGAGGAACACGATCAGCGCGTAGAGGTCGCCGGCCAGGGCCTTGTCGGCCACGGCGCTCGGCGTCACCGTCGCGCGGTCTCGGTCGTCAGTCGTGAGTTGCTTGCACGCATGCAAGTATTGCACAAAAGCAACTTACGCGCGGGGCGGTGCGCGGGCGGACCGCCGGAGGGCGGCTGGCTTTCGGGCGCTTTACATGTTCCCGAGGCTCCGGGCCCTACGGCTGGAGCAGCTGGTTGTCGCTGTTGGCGCGCGGACGGCCGATGCGGATCGACGCCGCGCGGATCGCCCCGCCGACAGAGCCACCGCCAGCAGAGCCAGCGCCACCAGAGCCAGCGCCGCTGGTGGCAAGCGAGTATCGACCCGGCGAGGAGAAGTTCACGGTGACCTGGGCGGTCGCCTGGGGGTTGATCGGGCCGGTGTCGGCGAGCGGCTGGCCCGCGGAGGCGCCGGAGCGCAGAATCGCGAGCGACTCAGCCTGCGACGGCCTGGTTCGTGATGATGAACTCGACGGGGCCCGCACCGACCGACGACGGCGACACGGAGACGCGGCTGTTGTCGATGTAGACGGTCAGGTTGACCGGCGCCGGCGGCCGCGGCGTGGTCGCGCCGGTGGCGCTCGACCCACAGGCCGAGACGGCCAGGGCGGCGCACGCGAGCATCGCGATCGTCGTCCTGCTGCACATCAGGTCTGTGCGGGGATCAGCTGGAGGTCTGCGTCAGCGACGCTCGCCGGCGCTCGAGGCCCTGCAGCTCAAGCTGAAGCTCCATCCACGAATCGTTCTCGGCGCGATCGTACTCGTCGCCCTCGAGATCGCGGAGCCGTTCGGTGTACGCCATCCAGGCACGGCGCGTCTCCTCGTCTAGCTCCCGTTCGATGTCAGGCGCGGTGGTGCTCACGTCACCTCCTTCCCGAGGATTGGTGCTGCCGATGCTACCCGGCGATCCGGTCATTCGAGACAGATGCGACGGAAAGGCCTGCAATCCTGCTTGCTTGCCGTCCGGTGCGGCGCGTATCACGGGCTTGTGACGTTGCTCGAGCAGCCGATCGCGACCACCGAGTTCCTGGTCGTGGACACCGAGACGAACGGTCTGGGCGGGGATGCGTGCGAGATGACGGAGGTCGGCGCGGTGCTCGTCGGCGGTGGCGAGCTCCACGACCGCTGGTCTTCACTGGTGCGCTGCAATCGCCCGCTGGGGCGGGGGATCCAGCGGTTCACGGGGATAACGCAGGAGATGATGGCCGACGCGCCCGGGCTCGAGGCCGTCCTGCCGCCGCTCGAAGAGCTGCTCAGGGGACGCGTGCTCGTCGCGCACAACGCGCCGTTCGACCGGCGGGTGCTCCGCCAGGCGTTCGATCTGATCGGTCTGGACTGGCCGAACCCGCCGGTGCTCTGCACCGCCGCGCTCGCGCGCAAGCTGCTGCCGCTTCAGCGCCAGCGCGGCCTTGGCGTGCTCGCCGACGCGCTCGGGATCGAGGTGCATACCGCTCACCGCGCGCTTGCCGACGCCGAGACCTGCGCGCGCGTCTTGTGCGCGATGTTCCCGCGGCTGTGTGCGAACGCGTTGACCGTGGCCGACGCCCTCGCGATCACCGGTCGGCGGCGCAAGCGGACCACCGGGCGCAGACGTCGTACACCGGCCCTCACGCCCCCGCCGCAGCTCGACTTCGCCGACCTGCCGAAGGATCCCGGCGTGTACCTGTTCCGCGACGACTCCGGCCGGGTTCTGTACGTCGGCAAGTCGGTCTCGATCCGCAGCCGCGCCCGCGCCCACTTCGCCCCGTCGAGCCTCCCGGCGGACTGGACGGTGCAGGCGACGGTCGTGGACTACCAGAGCACGAACTCCGAGCTCGGCGCGCTCGTGCTCGAGAATCGGCTGATCAAGGAGCACCGGCCCCCGGGAAACATCCGCCTGGCCCGAAAGGACGAGCGTCTCTGCTATATCCGCTGCCGGCTCGACATCTCGTTCCCGATCCTCGAGGTGGCGTCCGATCCGGCGGCGGGGCACGCGGTCACGATCGGGCCGCTGCGCGGCCGGCGGCTCGCGAACGAGCTCGTCGAGCAGCTCGACTCGCTGTTCGGGCTCCGGCATTGCGGCCGCCGGCTCGTGCTCCGGGAGCATCCGTCCGCGTACGGGCAGATGGGGCGCTGCCTGTCGCCCTGCCTCGGCGACCTCGATCCGAACCTGTACCGGCGGCGGCTCGACGAAGCGCTCCGCCTGTTCATCGGCGCCGAGGACGGACGCGATCGCCTGCTCGCGCACGTCCGGGGGCAGATGCACGCGGCCGCGGGGCAGCAGCAGTACGAGCGCGCCGCGTGGCTGCGGCGGCGGCTCGGGCGGCTCGGGGTGATCCTCGAGCGGCTCGGCGGCGCGCTCGAGGCGACTCACTCCAGAGCACGGCTGGTGCTCGCGCCGCACCCCGTCGACCCGGTCAGGCAGGACGCCTTCTGGCTTGTTGGCGGACGCCTCGTCGACTGGGGCGAGGCGCCGGGCGAAAGCGACGCGCTCGACCACCGAACGCGGGCGGCGCTCCAAAGAGGTGGCCGGGCCGGCGAGCTCGGAGCGCACGTCCCGCCGAACGAGATCGACGAGCTGCGGATCGTTTCGAACTACCTCGCGTCGCACCCCGACACGACGGAGCTCGTCCTCGAAGCGCGCTAACCGGAGAACGGAAGTTCGACGACCTCACCGGTGGTCCCGCCACCAGCCGTGTCGCCGACCGCCAGCGTCGTCCCCGGCGGCGCCTCGCGCCGCACCAGCGCGAGTCCGATCGGGCCGAACCGGGGCGACTGCGCGACGCTCGCGACCTGGCCGACCGTGCGCCCCTCGAGCGACAGCTCGTCTCCCGGTCCAAGCCGGCGCCGACAGTCGCAGCCCTCGGAGCTGCCGGTTCGGCTTGCCGCGGTAGAACAGGCGCGCGACGGTCTCCTGCCCGACGTAGCAGCCTTTGGTGAAGGACACGGCGCGCTCGTTGAGGCCGGCCTCTTGGGGGATCACCGAATCGTCGAGGTCGACCCCGTATCGGGGCCGTCCGCGCTCGATCCGCAGGCACTCGACGGCGGCCGCGCCAACCGCGACCGCGCCCGCCTCCTCGAACGCCGCCCGCAACCCCTCCGTGTCCTCGGAGGAGCACAGCAGGTCGACGCCGACGTCGGTCCGGATCGCCCGGGCGCGCAACCCCGTGCCCGGCATCGAGACCACAGCGTGCGCATGCTCGACCGCCGGCAGCTCCAAAGCGCCGGCCAGAGCTCCGGCGTCGGGCCCGATCAAGGACAGCAGCCCGCGCTCCAGCGTACGCTTGTGCAGCTCGGCGTCGTATCCGATGCTGAAGCGGCGGATCATGTTGAAAAGACCCTGGAGCGCGGCTCGCTCGGTGTCGAGGAGGAGCTCGTCTCCGGTGTCGAGGATCCGGAGATCGCCGAGCATCTTGCCCTTCGGCGTGAGGAACGCCGCGTAGCAGCCGGTGCCCGCGGACAGCCCCTCGACGTCGTTCGTGACCTGCCCCTGGAGGAAGGACGCTGCGTCCCGCCCGGTCAGCGCGAGCTTCCCGCGCTCGGAGCGGTCGAGCAGCCCGCAACCCTCGGTGATCGCGCGGTAATCGGTGGCGAGCGTGTCGGTCGAAGCCATCTCAAGAACAGCATACGGAGCGCCGAGTACCGGACAAACGGCCCGCAATACACTTGCGAAATTCAAATTTAGGCCTACCATAATCTCTGTGATGGGGACCCAGGACTTGACATCGATCCGCTCGCCCGCGATTGAGGACTACGCGAAGGCGATCTATGCGCTCGAGCTGCGCGACGGCGAGTCGGTCAGCACGAACGCGCTGGCCGGGCGCCTCGGCGTGACGCCGGCGTCCGCGTCGGGGATGGTCAAGCGCCTCGACGAGCTCGGACTCGTCGAGCATCAGCCCTACCGCGGCGTGTCGCTGACCGAGGACGGCAAGCGCGTGGCGCTCGAGGTGATGCGCCACCACCGTCTGCTCGAGCTGTACCTCGTCAAGAGTCTCGGCGTTCCCTGGGACCGTGTGCACCAGGAGGCCGAGGTGCTGGAGCACGTGCTCTCCGAGGAGCTCGAGGAGCTGATCGCCGACAAGCTCGGCGAACCCCACGCACGACCCGCACGGTGACCCGATCCCGACCCGTGACCTGAGGATCGAGGAGGGCTCGACGGTTAGCCTGCAGGCGCTCGAGGTCGGCGCGACCGGGACGTTCGCCCGTGTGTCCGATTCGGACCCGGAGATGCTCCGGTTCCTGGCTGGGCGCGGGATCGCGCCGGGGGACCGGCTCGAAGTGGTCGACAAACAGCCGTTCGATGGCCCGCTGTTCGTGCGCTTCGGCGAGCACGTGCAAGTGCTCGGAGGCGCGCTCGCGCGGGCGATGCGGGTGGAGGTGAGCCGGTGACGCCGGTGCGCGGCGCGGTCCGCGAGCCGGCCTTCGAAGGCGCGACGGCCGACGGTGGGCAGATAGCGCTCGGCGACGGCGCGCTCGCGCCGAGCCCGCTCGAGCGGGTGCTGGCGCGCGGGCGCCTGCGGGCGACGCTCACGATGCTCGGGCCGGCGTTCGTCGCGTCCGTCGCGTACGTCGATCCAGGCAACTTCGCCACGAACGTCCAGGGCGGCGCGAAGTTCGGCTACCTGCTGTTGTGGGTCGTGTTGCTCGCGAACCTGATGGCGATGCTGATCCAGTACCTGTCGGCGAAGCTCGGGATCGTCAGCGACCGCAGCCTTCCCGAGGTCTGCCGTGAGCGGATGCCGCGCTGGATGAGCCGGGGGCTTTGGGTGCAGGCCGAGCTGATGGCGATGGCGACCGACATCGCGGAGTTCCTCGGCGCCGCGGTCGGTCTGAATCTCCTGTTCGGAGTGCCGCTGCTGACCGCCGGCCTGATCACGGGCGTGATCGCGTTCGCGATCCTCGAGCTTCAGGTGCGCGGCTACCGGCGCTTCGAGATCGCGATCACCGGGCTGCTCGGTCTTGTGCTGGCCGGGTTCCTTTACGAGACGCTGCGGATCGGGCCGTCCGTACACGAGTCCCTGGGCGGACTGGTACCTGGCCTCGACGGCGCGAGCTCGCTGTATCTGGCCGTCGGAATCGTCGGAGCCACCGTCATGCCGCACGCGATCTACCTCCATTCGGCCCTGACGAACGGCCGCATGACCGGTCCGCAACGACTCAGAGCGCGGCAAGGTGCTCCGGTTCGCGCGCCTCGACGTGATCATCGCGCTCGGGGTCGCCGGCATCATCAATCTCGCGATGCTCGCCGTCGCCGCGAAGCTCCTCCACGCCCCGGGCCTGTCCGATACGTCCTCGCTTCAGGGCGCGCACGACCAGTTCGGAACACTCGTCGGAGGCGGCGCGGCGCTGGCGTTCGCGGTCGCCCTGCTCGCTTCCGGCCTGTCGTCTTCGAGCGTCGGCACGTACGCGGGCCAGGTCGTGATGGCGGGCTTCATCAACGTCCGGATCCCGCTGCTCGTCCGGCGCGCGGTCACGATGGTGCCGGCGCTCGTCGTGCTCGCGCTCGGCGTCAGCCCGACCTCCGCGCTAGTCCTGAGCCAGGTCGTCCTGTCGTTCGGGATACCCTTCGCCCTCGTGCCCCTCGTGATCTTGACCAGCCGCCGGGATGTGATGGGCGTGCACGTCAACCGCCGTCTGACGACCGCGGTGGCGTTCGGCGTCGCGGGCCTGATCACGCTGATGAACGTATTCCTCGTGTACCAGCAGATCCTCTGATGGGGCTCGCGGACACGTTTCAGGAGACCGTCGACTCGCTGCCCGACGACTGGACCGATCTCGAGTTCGACCTGAGGATCTTCGACGAGCGCCGCTACGTCGACGCGGCGGTTCTGCTCGTCACGTGCAACGCCCAGCCTTACTCGAAGCACGACTGGCACTGGCGGCTGCTGGTGGCACACCGGTTTGGGCACGCCGCCTCGGCGCACGCGGTCCACGCCGCGCTCCACCTGCTCGACGAGGCCGGAATCGACGGCGAGCTCGCCCTCCGAGAGGAACGCACGGGGCGCGTCGAGGTGAATCCGATGTGGGGCAGGACTGAGTCGGTCCGGGAAGAGTTCCGGCGCATCCGGGCCCAGTAGCCGAACGCTGATCATGGCTCGCGTGGTCGCCTTCATCCCCGACCTGCTGTTCGGCTCAAACGTGGTCGGAGCGCTCCAGGCCGGGGGGTACGAGCCGGTCCTGGTACCCGACGTCGATTCGGTCAGCCGAGAGCTGCCCGGCGCGCAGGCGCTGATCGTCGACCTGACCGCCGACGCCCGCGTCCGGCTCGAGCAGCTGGAGGGGGTCCTTCAGGAGGGGTTGCCCGCGCTCGCGTTCTATTCCCACGTCGAGGCCGACGTGAGGGCGCAGGCCGAGCGGGCTGGGTTCGACCTGGTCGTGCCGCGCTCACGGATGGCGCGTGAGGGAGCGAGCCTCGTCGATCGGCTGATCGGGCGCTAAGGCCCGACCCCCTGTAGCTCCACGGGCCCCAGCGTCGGATTGAGCTCGGTCTTCTGGTCGACGCCGGCCGGCGTGATCGTGTCGATGACCTTCGGCACGGTGTTCGGATCCAGCGAGCAGATCGCGTCGGTCGTGTCGCCCGCCGGGCATACGCCGAACGTGAAGTCGCCGGCCGGCTGGGTGAACGCCCGTGCCTGATCGGCGCTGAACCCGTCCTGACCCGTCAGCGCGGCCGTGAACACCCATCCCGGGGTGACCGTGCCGAACGTCGATTGCGGAACGATCAGCGTCGCGGTCTTGCTCGGGCCGTCGGCCACGAACTGGGGCGTACTGGTCGAACCCGACAGGCTCACCCAGGCCGGCGACGCGAACCCTTGTGCTTCGAGTCGTTGGCTCCAAGCGTCTGGCGGCGCGATCGTGTAGTTGAACGACGTGAACGGGGCGGCGGTCGAGAAGCTGCTCGCTGTCGGATTGCGGACGTAGACGTTGAGCAGCTGAGCACCAAAGATGTTCCCGAAGGTGGGAACCAGGTTGCGGAGCGTGACCTGGATGTACACGTTCGTCCCATCCTGGCTGACGGCCAGGCGAGTGAGGTCGAAGGACCCGGCAGCGAAGTCGCTCGAGGTCGGGTACTGGTAGGTCCCCGGTCCGTTGTCATCGCCGGACGGGTCGAGGGTGTCCAGCACCGTTGTCCCCGGAAGCGGCCCCCCTATCACGAACTGCTGCACGTAGCCGGTCCTGCGATGCGACGTGGCGGTAACCGTGATCGTCGTGCTGGCAAACGACGTCGGGAGGACGAGCGACCAATTGCCCGATGAGTCCGCGGTCGCCGTGGCAATACCGGCGGTACCACCGAGCGGGCCAAGCGATTCCGCGTCGACGCGGGCACCTGGCCTCGTCGTGCCGGTCACCGTGACCGTCGGCGTGGTCACGGTCGCGCCGGGGGTTGGCGACGTCACCGTCACCCGCAGCGGGCCGGGCATCCCGTGTCGGACGTAACGGTCGGTGACGATGTCCGGGGTCTCGAGGTTGCGCCCGGTGCTCAGCGCGAGCGCGAGCCGCGCGTACTGCGACTGCGCCCAGGTCAGCGGGCTGGCCGAGCCGGCGGGCTGGCCGTCGGTGAACCCGATCGACGCGGTCCTCGGATCGGAGCCGAACGGCGAGGCCGCCAGGTTTGGGTCCTCCCACGCCTGCTCGGGCTCGAGCCCCTGGCCGGACGTCATGTTGCGCATCGAAGTCAGCAGCTGGCCCGCGAAGCCGCGGTCGCCGCCGGCGACCTCGTACTCGCCGCGCTCGCCTGAGAGCACCGGCCACAGATGGCCGGTTCCGGTGTCGGTCGTCGGCCACGGGGCGCCGCTCGGGGAGCAGCCCGTCGCGTTTGTACCGCCGGCCGGCAGGTAGCAATCGCCGTAGCCGTCAGTCGACTCGGTCGAGCTGTAGCCGTAGCGGTAGAAGCCTGGGCCGCTCGGCGTGTTTCGCTCGATGACCTGGTCGATCACCCGGAGCGACGTCTGCACGTCGGGGTCGCTCGCTGGCAGGACGCCGAGTCGGACGAGCTCGAGGAACCCGGCGTCGACGATGTTCTGCTGCGGCTCCTGGGTGTTGTTGCCGTTGTTCAGCGCGTAGTTGACCGAGGCGTTCGGATCGCCGGTCTTCGAGAGGCGGATGAAGTACCTGGCGGCGTACGGCCCGTCGGTGGTGAGCGTCCAATTCTTGATGTTCCGGGCGAAGTAGTCGGCGGTGGCCTGGTAGATCCGCTCGTGCGCCCGGTCGTGATTGGCCCGCGCGATGCTCGCGGCCGCCGTCAAGCCGGCGATCTCGGCCGCGATCGTCGACGGCGAATACCCAGACTGCTCCTCCCAGCGCTCGACCCCGTCCGAGGGGCCGTGGGCGACGAGGAAGTCGGCGGCCGGGATCACGTGGTTCCGGTAGAGCCAGGAGTCGTCCGCGAGCCCCGATTGCCAGGCCATCAGGATCGGATAGGAGGTCTCGTCGAGCTGGAGGCCGCCCGTGTCCGGCGCGGGCTTGCCGTTCTCCAGCGAATTTCGCGGCATCGACCCGTCCGGCTGCTGCTGGCGATCGAACAGGAACAGCGTCGCGTTCCGGGCGGTATGGATGTCGCCGGCGACGAGCAGCCCGGCGAACGCCTCGTACAGGTCGCGCGCGAAGACCTCGCGGTATGAGCCGAAGTACGTCGGCGCGCCGTTCGTGAAGTCGCCGGCCGGGACCGCCTGGCCCCACGGCGAGGCCAGGCCGGCGGCGATCGCACCCGGGAACGTCTTGTCTTCGCTCGCCTTGACCACGTTGACCGACTCGTAGTACTCGTGTGCCGCGGCCAGCCCGAGCCTGAGCGACGGCCGGCGCAGGCCGGAGTCGTAACGCAGCCACTGGCGCTCGTAGTTGAAGAACGCGTCGTCAAATCGCTGCTTGACAGAAGCGGCGGCGACCGACTCGGCGCGATCCTCGGTGGTCCCGAACCCGAGCGCGAGGTTCACGGTGTGGTCGCGCGGGAGCGCCACCGCGGCCGTCAGCGTTACGTGCCCGTTCGGAGCAGCGGTGTAGGCGGTCAGCGGGTGAAAGGCGTCGAGCATGGTCACGCCGTCGCTCGCCGAGTCCGCGTAGCCGACGCTCGCGTCCGAGAAGCCATTCGAGGACTCGAGCGCCATGTACGCTGGGACCGCGTAGTTGCGGTTGACCGCGTTCGTCGTCGTGTTCATGTTGAACGCGACCGGCACTCTGGTGCTGGCGATGAGCGCGGTGTTCGCCCCGGCGTTCTGAGAGCCGCCGCCACCGGTCCCTCCAGCCAGCGGGTCAAGGCGCAGGTACAGCTGGTACGACGACGGACCCCGGAAGCTTGTCCGCATCAGGACGGCGTTGCGGGCGGGATCGGCGATGTACGTGGTCGTGATCCGGTAGCCGTGGGCGGCGTTCGACGCGACCACGGTGCAGCTCATCCCAGTTGGGTCAGGTACGACGTTGTACGTCATGTTGCGTGTCTGGAGGTCGGAGAAGCTGTGCCCGTCGGTGACCAGGTACTGGAGCGTGTGGACGTTCGTGGCGTCGACCGTCGGCCAGTAGGTGTCGGACAGCACGCCGTCGGCGACGGTGAACCAGACCTTCGACGTAGTGTTGCGCGCCGTACCGACGCAATCCTTGCGGGCCAGGTCGAAGTAGCTGTCGCTCCCGGGGGCGCCAGGGGCGGCGACCGCCGGCGCCGGCGTGGCCGCGTGTCGGGTGGCCGCCGAGGCGGAACCCCCGACGCTCGCGGTGACGAGCATGACCAGCACGGCGCAAATCGCCGGCGCGCTGAAAAGCCGAGCCTTCACTGTCGTCCCTCCCTCCGGGTGCCGCCGCGGAACTTAAGCGCGCGCGGGTCCGGCGGTCAAGTCATTTTTCCGGCGCGTTGCGTAGTGCTCGCGCTCGTTCGAGTGCGCAGCGACGAGGCAAGCGTTCCCTCGGTCAGCCGGCGGGGGGGACGTTCGCGGCGAAGCTGGGGTCGAACGTCTCGGCGACGTCGGGCGGCTCGGTGACGATTCCGAACCGGGCTTCCCAGCCGGCCCATTTCTCGAGGCTCGCCGTATCGAGCTCGCCCACATGCCCGCCCGGGGCCTTGAACGCCGGCAGCAGCGCGGCAAGCTGAGCGCCGACGAGCTTCGGATCGAGTCCGGTGACCGCGTGGTCGAGATCGGCGGCCGCCTGCTGTGGCTCGGACAGCGTGAACTGGTAGCCCCGGACGAGCGCGTCGACTACCCCGCGCGCAAGCCCCGGGTCGCGATGCAGCGTCGCCCGCGTCGCGCACACGACGAGCTCGGGATAGGAGGGGGCCCCGTAATCGTCGACCCGGAAGACGTGGAATTTGTCTCGCCCGGACCGCTTGCTGTTGATCGTCACGCCCTCGTCGTTCCAGAACGCGGTGGCGCCGGCGACGCGGCCGGCCAGCAGGTCCTCGACCGCGTTGAAGCCGATCGTGATCGTCTTGACCTTGGCCGGATCGCCGCCCGAGCCGACGACCGTGGACTTCAGCACGGCGGTGTCGCTCGGCACGCCCGTGATCCCCACTGTCTTTCCCTCGAGCGCTCTGGGCGAGCTGACGTCCGGGGCCGCGATCACAGCCGCGAGCGGGCGCTGCACGATCGCCATGATCCCGACAAGGTCCTGGTCGCGCTCGCGGGCGATCGCCAGGTCGTGGATGTCCAGGATCGCGAAGTTGACCTTGCCGGTCTCGAGCAGCTTGATCGAGTCGGTCGTCGCCGTCGGCGCGGTGACGTGAAGACGGACTCGATTCGCGCGGTCGTAATGGCGCGCCAGCGCCGCGTAGATGCCGGTGTGCACCGCGTTCGGAGTGAAATCGAGGATCAGCGTGGCGCTCCGCACGGGCTTGGCCTGGGCGGGCTTGGATGCGGCTGTCGATGACGTCGATGAGGTCGTGCGCGAGCCGCACCCGGCGGCTGTGGCGGCCAGGACACAGGCCACGACCGCAGTCCGAAGCATCGCTCCTCGCATCAGCCGGGCCAGGATAGGCGGTTGCGCGGCAGGGGACGGGCGGATGAGCGGCACGGGATCGCGGACCGCGCTACGTAGAATGAGCCGCGCGCATGCGTCGCCGTGTCACGTTCAGCCGGAACCTAACACTGTCGCTGTCGCGGACCTGCCGCTGCTACTGCAAGTACTGCGCGTTCGCGACGCACAAGCCGCATCTGTACTCGCCCGAGCAGGTCGAGCAGCTGCTCGACCGCGCGGTGTCGCGCCACCACGTGAAGGAGCTGCTCGTGCTGACGGGCGAGAAGCCCGAGGTGAACCCGGAGGTGGCGCGGCGGCTGAACGAGTACGGGCATGCCGACTTCACGTCCTATGTGGTCTGGGTGTGCGAGCGCGCCCTCGAGCGGGGGATCCTGCCGCACACGAACCTGGGAGTCCTGGACGCCGCGGATCTCGCTCGGCTGCGCGAGGTCACGGCCTCGCAGGGCCTGATGCTCGAGTCCGTCGCCGAGCGGCTGATGGAGACCGTCCACGCGGGCTCCCCGACCAAGCACCCGGCCCGTCGGATCGCGACGATCGCGGCCGCCGGCGAGCTCAAGATCCCGTTCACGAGCGGGATCCTGGTCGGGATCGGCGAGACCGAGGACGAGCGGGTCGCCTCGCTCGAGGCGCTCGCCGAGTTGCACGAGCGCTATGGGCACATCCAGGAGGTGATCCTCCAGAACTACGTGCCCCATCAGAGCTACTACGGCAGGGAGCCGGCCCAGATCGCCGGCGAGGCCGCGGCCGAGTACTGGCGCACCGGGATTAAGAACCCGCCCACCCCCGGGCCGCACCTCGACGCCCCTTCGTGGGCGTGCGAGGTGTCGGTGGAGGACATGAAGCGGCTGATCGCCGAGACATGCCGGCTGATGCCCGGGGTCGGGATCCAGGTGCCGCCGAACCTGTCCGACTGGTGGGCCGAGCTGGTCCGCGCCGGCGCCACGGACCTTGGGGGCCTCAGCGCCAACGGCGATCACATCTCGCCTGAGCACCCGTTCCCGTCGCCGACCGAGGTGCGAAAGCGCCTGCGGGCCGACGGATTCGCTCTGTCCGAGCGGTTGTGCGTCTATCCGGAGTACATCGATCCCGACTGGGTCTCGCGGCCGGTGATGGACGTGATCAAGGCGGAGTACTGGTCGTTCATCCCGCGGCGGGGATCGGGCCGCCGGGTCGCGATGCAGGTCGCCGACGACGCGGCGCCACGGGCGGTGGCGCGCGCCCGCGACGGGCTCTCGCTGACGCCGGACGAGCTGACCGCGTTGTTCGCCGAGACCCGGCCCGAGGTGATCGAGGAGATGCGGTGCGCCGCGGATGAGCTGCGGGCCGAGCTCGCGGGGGAGACGGTGACGTTCGTCGTGAACCGCAACATCAACGTCTCGAACATCTGCACGGTCGGCTGCGCGTTCTGCGGGTTCGGGCAGTCGCGACGCTCCCCCGACGCGTACGAGCACTCCGAGGAGGAGCTCGCCCGCCGGGTGCTCGAGGCCGTCGAGTTCGGCGCGACCGAGATCTGCATGCAGTCGGGCATCCATCCCGACTGGGGGCTCGAGGATTACGAGAAATGGCTGCGGGTCGTGAAGCGCGCCGCGAGCGGGGTGGGCGTCGATATCCACCTGCACGCGTACTCGCCGATGGAGGTCGCACACATGTGCGACGTGAGCGGGCTGTCGCCGCGCGCGGTGTTCGAGCGGCTGCGCGAAGCCGGACTCGGGTCGACCCCGGGCACGGCTGCGGAGGTCCTCCACGACGGAGTGCGCGAGCGGATCTCGCCGAACAAGCTCCCGGTGGCGCGGTGGGTCGAGATCATCGAGGCATCGCACGCGGAGGGGATCCGCTCGACCGTGACCGTGATGTTCGGCCACGTCGAGGAGCCCTGGGAGCTCGCCGAGCACATGCGGGTCGTCCGCGAGCTCCAGGAGCGCACCGGCGGCTTCACCGAGTTCGTGCCGCTCTCGTTCATCCCGTTCCACACGCTGCTCGGCCGGACGCACGGCGTCGAGGAGATCTCGCGCGAGGAGAACCTCAAGCACACCGCGGCGTTCCGGCTCGCGCTCGGGAAGACGATCCGGAGCCTTCAGGCCAGCTGGGTCAAGATGGGCCTCGACGCCGCGACCGAGTCGCTGCGCTGGGGCGTGAACGATCTCGGTGGCACGCTGATGGAGGAGTCGATCTCGCGGATGGCAGGGAGCTACCACGGCGTGAAGCTCGACCCCTCGGATCTCGTCGGGGCCGCGCACCGGGCGGGCCGACCGGCGGCGGAACGGACGACGCTGTACGAGATCGTCCGGTCGTACCCGCTGTCGGTAGCGGCGTGAGCGTCGATCAGCCGATCACGGACCGGGCGCCGTCGCTGTTCGCCGGCGTCGAGCCGCTCGAGGTGTTCGTCGAGCTGCTCGCGGAGATCGACATGCACACGTCGCCGACCGAGTTCTACGACCGCATCTGCGAGGCGATCTGCCGCCTCACGACGATGCGCCGGGCCGCGATCTTCATGGCCGACGCCGCGCGCCGGCGGGTCCGCGCGATCGGCTCACACGGGATCGCGTTCGAACAGCTCGCGGGCATCCGGCCGACGCTCGTCAACACGCCGATCGCGCAGCGCGCGCTGCTCGAGGACAAGGTCGTCGTCGTGTCCGAGCGGATCGAGGAGGAGGTACCGCCCGAATACGCCCAGCTGCTCGGGATCACGACGCTCGTCTGTACGCCGCTCAGTGCCGGCGGCTACGCGTACGGGGTGATCTGCGCCGACCGCGGCGGCGGCCGGTTCGAGCTCTCCGACGGCGAGCGCCACCTGCTGTGGACGCTCGGCAAGACCGCGGCGCTCGTCGCGGCTGCCCGCAACGTCACGCGCGCCCAGGAGCGGACGAGGCGGCTCGGCGAGCGCCTCGACCTGGCGCGCGAGATCCACGAGAGCGTGCTCCAGCGCCTGTTCGGCGTCTCGCTCGCGCTCGGCGCCGAGCAGCCGCTCGACCGCGCCGAGCGCGAGCGCTGCCGGATCGAGATGCAGGAGGCGCTGAGCGATCTGCGCCGCGCGCTCGAGCGCCCGCTCGCGCCGCTTCCGGCCGAGACCGGGACGACGCTCGCCGCCGAGCTCGAGCGAGCCAGGCGATCGCCCGGGTTCGTCGTCGAGGTCGACTGGCGGGGCGAGTCGTCGGTCCCCGCGGATTTCGAGCCGCTCGCGCAGTCCGTCCTCGCCGAGGCGCTGCGCAACGTCGCCAAGCACGCCGATCCCACGCGCGTCGAGGTGTCGGTGGCCCGCGACCAGGACACGTTCACGCTCGAGGTGCGCAACGACGGCGCCCGCAGTGCGGAGGGAGATCCCGGGATGGGCCTGCGGCTAGCCGCGTTCGAGGCGATCCAGCAGGGTGGCGCGGTCGAGTTCGGGCCCGCCGGGCCGGGGCAGTGGCGGGTGCGACTGGTGGTGCCGCTCCAGCCGCCTCAGCGAGACTCGGACGGGATCGAGCTCGAGGAGTTCTGATGGAGAGCGGCCACGCGCGCCTCGACGACCGTCGGCTGCGCGTGCTCGTCGTCGACGATCACGACGTCGTGCACTGGGGCTTCCGGGTGCTGCTCGGCGAGCAGCCGTGGGTCGAGCGGTTCTTCCAGGCACGGACGGGCGTCGAGGCGCTCGCGCTCGCGCGCGCCCACAAGCCGCAGGTCGCGCTGGTCGACCTGTTCCTGGCCAAGGAGTCGGGCGCGGAGCTGTGCGCCGCGATTCGCGAGGCCTCGCCGGCCACGCGCGTGCTGCTGATCTCGGGCGCCGGCCGGATGTCGCCGGCAGCCGCCCGCGCCGCCGGCGCGTCCGGGTTCGTCTCCAAAGACTGGGACGCGTCCCGGGTCGCGGCGGCGGTACGCCGGGTCGGGCTCGGGATGACCTCGTTCCCGCCGAAGGCCGAGCAGCCGGCGCCGCTTCTGACCGAGCGCGAGCGCGAGGTGCTCGACCTGATCGCCGTCGGCTCGACCAACCGCGAGATCGCGGAGCAGCTCTACCTCAGCCCGCACACGGTCAAGGAGCACACGAGCGCCCTGTACCGCAAGCTCCGCGCCCGCAACCGCGCGGAGGCGGTGCAGCGAGCGCAGAGGATCGGGCTACTGGGTTAAGGATTGGGGCCGCCTGCGGCGGCGTCCATGGGGCCTGGCGGGCCCGTCCGGACGGGGTACTTGGCGGTCGCGGCAACGGCCCCGCTCGGCATCCATGCCTCGCAGACCGGGCCTGCCGCGCCACATCCGACGGACGCCGCCGGAGGCGGCCCAGACACGCACCTGCGCTGTGGACGGCAGCGACGCGCCTACCGGTTGTCTCGGGGGCGCATGAACCGCTCGATCATCGGCAGCTTCAGCGCGTGGGGGATGTATCGGCTCGCGAGCATGCCGACGCGTATCGGCAGCCCCGGGACGACCACGCGCTCTCCGTGCTCGAGCCCCGCGACGCCCGCGCGCGCCGCCTGCTCGGACGAGATCAGCGCGCCGGGCACCGCGCGTTCGAATGACTTGCCGCTCGTGGTCTCCCACCCGGCGATCTGCCAGAACTCGGTCTCGACCGGACCCGGGGCGAGCGCGGTGACCGTCACGCCGTGACCGCGCATCTCCTGATGAAGCGCCTCGGAGAACGTCAGCACGTACGCCTTCGCGGCCGAGTACCCGGCCGAGTACGGCATCGGCTGCATGCCGGCGGTCGAGGCGACGTTCAGGATCGCGCCCCGGCCGCGCTCGCACCATCGCCGGCGAGAACATCCGCGTGAGCACGACGACGGCCTCGACCAGCACCCTGACCTGCTCGACCTCGCGCTCGGGATCGGACTCGTAGAACGGGCCGCCGGTGGCGAAGCCGGCGTTGTTGACGAGGATCTCGACGTCGAGGCCGAGTTCCTCGAGGCGCCCTGGGATCTTCCCGCGCGGCGCCGGCTTGCCGAGGTCGCACGCGATCGTCTCGACGCGCACGCCGTGCTGTTCGCTCAGCTCGTCCGCGAGCGCGACGAGCCGCTCCTTGCGCCGCGCGACCAGCACGAGATTGTGCCCGCGCGCGGCGAGCAGCTGGGCGATCTCGGTGCCGATGCCGGCCGACGCGCCGGTGACGAGGGCGGCGGACGTGAGTGTTGGCTTGGGGAGGCTCACGGCTTTCGGGCGCGCTCACCGGGGGATTCCGGCCCTCCCCCCGAACGGGGGGAAGTCCGCTGAGCGCCTGTATCCGGACCGGCGCTCGCGCGTAGGGTGATAGCAGAATGGGAGTCACCGCGATCCTGTTTCCAGGTCAAGGGAGCCAGACCCCGGACATGCGTGAGAACGTGTCCGAGGCGCGCCCCGATCTCCTCACGCTCGCCGACCAAATCGTTGGCGAGGATCCTGTTCGCGCGCGCCGACGAGGGCACCCGCTTTGCGCAGCCCGCGATCTTCTGCGCGAGCCTCGCCGGCTGGGAGGCAGCTCGGGCGGCCCGACGGCGACATGATGGCCGGCCACTCGCTCGGCGAGCTGGCGGCGCTGGTCGCGGCCGGTTGCCTGAGCGAGCGCGACGGGCTCGAGCTCGTGGCGCTCCGCGGCAAGCTGATGCAGGAGTCCGGCGAGCGGGCCGGGGACGGCGGCATGCTCGCGCTGCTGGGCGCCGGCGCCGCCGACCACGCCCGCGAGCTCGCCGAGGCGCATGGTCTCGCGGTGGCGAACGACAACTCGCCCCAGCAGGTGGTGCTCTCGGGCGATCGCGGCGCGTTCGACGCCGCCAGCGCCGCCGCCAAGGGGCTGGGCTCCGGCCGATGGAGCTTCCGGTGACCGGGCGCGTTCCACTCTCCGATGATGGCCGAGGCGGTTCCCGAGTTCGAGGCCGCGCTGGCGCGCGTCGAGATCGCAGCGCCGCGAGTCACGGTCCTGTCGGCGGTCACCGCGGCGCCGTTCGAGGACGTGCGCGCGCAGCTCGCGCAGGCGCTGACGATGCCGGTGCGCTGGCGCGAGACGATGCTTGCGATGCACGAGCGCGGCGGCGAGCGGTTCGTCGAGGTCGGGCCGGGCCGCGTGCTGACCGGGCTCGTCAAGCGCACGCTCAAGGATGTCGAGCTCGCCCATGCTTGACCCGAACGGGATCAGCTCGGCAGGTGCTCGGCGCCGGCCGGGGCGCGCCCGGCGACGCTCGCCCCGGCGCGCCCGGCGATGCTGTCGGTCGCCGCGGAGGTTCCCGCGGCGCGTGTGACAACGATCGAGCTGGCCGAGCGGCTCGGGGTCAGCGAGGACTGGATCGTGTCGCGCACGGGCATCCGCGAGCGCCCGGTCGCCGCGGCCGACGAGCGGCTGTCCGACTTCGCGGCACGGGCCGGCATGCGCGCGCTGAGCCGCGCCGGCGTCGAGCCCGTCCGACGTCGATCTGGTGCTGGTGGCGACGTTGACGCAGGACGAGCTGATGCCGAACGCCGCGCCGATCGTGGCTCACGCGATCGGCGCCGATCGCGCCGGCGCGATCGACATCGGCGCCGCGTGCACCGGCTTCCTCTCGGGGCTCTCGCTCGGCCGCCGCCCAGATCGAGACCGGCCGCGCCGAGTGCGTGCTGCTGATCGGCGCGGACTTCACGACGCGGATCGTCGACTGGGACGACAAGCGGACCGCTCCGCTGTTCGGCGACGGCGCCGGCGCGGTCGTGCTCGGTCCCGCGGCCGGCGAGGTCGGCGCGATCGGCCCGATCGTGCTCGGCGCCGACGGCTTCGGGCGCGCCGGCGATCCAGATTGCCCACGACGACCGCAAGCTCCGGATGGACGGCCCCGAGGTTTACCGGCATGCGGTCGCGCGGATGGGCGAGGCGACGCTGGCGGCGGTCGAGGGCGCCGGCCTCGCGCTCGACGACATCGACCTGTTCGTCTACCACCAGGCGAACGGCAGGATTCTCCGGGCGCTCGCGGAAAGACTTCAGCTTCCGTCCGAGCGCGTCGTGGACTGCATCGAGAACCTCGGCAACTCCTCGGCGGCCACGTTGCCGCTCGGCCTCGTCACGGCCGAGCGCGACGGCCTGCTCAAGCCCGGCGCGCGCGTCCTGCTCAGCGCGTTCGGCGCGGGCTTCACCTGGGGCGCCGGCGTGATCGAGTGGGGAGGCGCCGACAATGGCTGACGCCAGCGCAGCAGCGCGAAGGGTCCGCGCTGGTGACCGGCGCCTCGCGCGGGATCGGCGCCGCGATCGCGCGGGCGCTCGCCCGCGACGGCTGGCGCGTCGGCGTCAACTACCGCTCGGACCGAGACGGCGCCGAGGCCGTCGTCTCGGAGATCGAGCGCGAGGGCGGCCAGGCGATCGCGCTGCGGCGCTGACGTCGCCGACCGCGGGCGCGCCGGACGAGCTGTTCGGGGCGCTCGAGTCGCGCTTCGACGGTCCCGTCCTGGTGCTCGTCAACAATGCCGGGATCAGCCGGGACGACCTCACTCCCTCGCTCGGCGACGAGGAATGGGACTCGGTGATCGAGACGAACCTGACCGCGGCCTTCAGGCTGACGCGGCGCGCGCTCAAGGCGATGCTCCGCGCGCGCTCGGGACGGATCGTCAACATCTCTTCCGCCGTCGCGCTGCGCGCCAACCCGGGACAGGCGAACTACTCCGCCGCGAAGGCCGGGCTGATCGCGCTGACCAAGACCTCGGCGGTCGAGGTGGCGCGCCGCGGGGTGACCGTGAACGCGGTCGCGCCCGGATTGATCGACACCGACTTCATCGGCGGGGCGTCGAAGGAGATTCTCCAGGCGATTCCGGCCAGGCGCGTCGGCACTCCCGAGGAGGTCGCCGCGTGTGTGCGCTTCCTGACTTCCGATGAGGCCAGCTACGTCACGGGTGCGGTGCTCACCGTCGACGGTGGCCTGGCCGCATGACAACCACTCGACCAACTGAAAGGAGAAAAGCAATGGCAACCGTTACCGCAGAGCAGGTCGAGGCCCGCGTCGTCGAGACGCTCGCGAGCTTCGGCCCCGACGCCGACCAGATCAGCCGCGACTCGACGTTCGAGGAGCTCGACATCGACTCGCTCGACCTGGTCGAGCTCGCGCAGATCGTCGAGGACGACTACGGCGTCGTGCTGAAGGGCGAGGACATGAAGGAGCTCAAGACCGTCGGCGACGCGGTCAACCTGATCGTCAGCCGCGCAGAGTGATCACGGCGCGGACCCGATCGATCGTGGGTGGCGCGTGAGGCGCAAGGTCGTCATCACCGGGCTCGGCGCGGTCACGCCGCTCGGCGTCGGCGCCGACGTCCTGTACGAGCGCTGGGCGGCCGGCGAGTGCGGGATCTTCGACGGCGCGGGCGCGTGCACCGACTTCGAGCCGAGCGAGCTGCTGTCGGTCAAGGAGATCCGCCGGCTCGACCGCTTCTCGCAGCTCGCGCTCGTCGCCGCGGGCGAGGCGATCCCGGACGCCGGCTGGGACGGCGAGCTGCCGTACGACCCGATGCGGGTCGGCTGCATCCTCGCCACCGGGATCGGCGGGATCCAGACGATCGAGCTCCAGCACGACGTGCTGCGCGAGCGCGGCCCGGCCCGGATGTCGCCGCTCGGGATCCCCGCGCAGATGCCGAACGCGGCCGCGGCTGCGGTCTCGATGAAGTTCGGCCTGCAAGGGCCAGATGTACAGCGTCGTGTCCGCCTGCTCGAGCGGCGCGCACGCGATCGGATGCGCGCTCCGGATGATCCAGTACGACGACGCCGACGCGGTCGTCGTCGGCGGCGCCGAGGCGACGCTGACGCCGTTCGGCTTCGGGAGCTTCAACTCGATGCAGGCACTGTCGCCGACCGGGATCTCGCGGCCGTTCGACGCGCGCCGCGACGGGTTCGTGATGGGCGAGGGCGCCGGCGTGCTCGTGCTCGAGGAGGCCGAGGCCGCCGCGGCCCGCGGCGCGAAGGTGCTCGGCGAGGTGACCGGATACGGCTCGACCTCCGACGCCTACCACCTCACCGCGCCCGAGCCGAGCGGCGCCGCCGCGACGCGCGCGATCGAGCTCGCGCTGCGCGACGCGGGGATCGGCCCCGACGAGGTCGACTACGTCAACGCCCACGGCACGTCGACGCAGCTCAACGACGCGGCCGAGACCGCGGCGCTCAAGCGTGCGCTGGGCGAGCGAGCGCGCGCACAAGATCCCGATTTCCTCGACCAAGTCCGCGATCGGACACCTGCTCGGCGCCGCCGGCGCCGTCGAGGCGGTCGCGACCGTGAAGACGCTGGCGACGCGGGTGATCCCGCCGACCGTCGGCTACGAGGTGCCGGACCCCGACTGCGACCTCGACTACGTCCCGGGCGAGGCCCGGCCGCTCGTGCTCTCGAACGGGCACCCGCCGGTCGCGATCTCGAACTCGTTCGCGTTCGGCGGCCACAACGTCGCGCTCGTGTTCCGGGGCCCCGAGTCATGAGCGCCACGCTCCTTCATGCGCCGGCGCGCCGGCTCGCACCCGCTCGAGCGCCTCGAGGCGCTGTGCGATCCCGGCAGCGTGCAGCCGCTGCGCTCGCGCGTGGTCTCGCGCCGGTTGGGCGCCCGCGCCGTGCGCGGGAGACGGCGTCCTGGGCGCCACCGGGAGCGTCGACGGACGGCCGATCGCGTGCTACGCCGAGGACGGCTCGTACCTCGGCGGATCGCTCGGGGAGCGGCACGCGGACACGATCGTTCGCGTCCTGAAGACCGCTGAGCGCGCGCGCATTCCCGGTGGTGGCGTTCGTCGAGTCGGGCGGCGCCCGGATGCAGGAGGGCCAGGCCGCGCTGGCCGGATACGGCCGGATCTTCCGCCACACGGTCGGGTTGACCGGCGTGGTCCCGCAGATCTCGGTCGTCTCGGGCGCATCGGCGGGCGGCGGCGCGTATTCGCCGGCGCTGACCGACCTGATCATCATGACCGAGGACGCCGCGATGTTCCTCACCGGCCCCGGCGTCGTCAGCGAGGCGCTCGGCGAGGAGATCGATGCGATCTCGCTCGGCGGCCCGCGCGTGCACGAGCACAACGGCGTCTGCCATCTGGTCGAGCACGACGAGCTGAGCGCGGCTTCGCGGGTGCGCGACCTGCTGTCGTACCTCCCGTCCGGCTGCCGGCGGGTCGCTGCCCGTGGTCGAGCCGGTCGGGTCCGGAGATCGACGACCCCGGGACCGTTGTGCCGTCTGAGCCGCGGCGCGCGTACGACGTGCGCGACGCCCTGGCCGGGATCGTCGACGCGGGCTCGCTGCTCGAGCTGTGCCCGCGCTGGGCGCGCAACGTCGTGACGACGCTTCGCCCGGATCGAGGGCCGGCCGGTCGGCATCGTGGCCAACCAGCCGCACCATCTCGGCGGCGTGCTCGACGCCGAGGGCTCGGAGAAGGCGGCCCGGTTCGTCGGGTTCTGCGACTCGTTCGGTCTGCCGCTGATCGCGGTCGTCGACACGCCCGGCTTCATGCCCGGCTCAAAGCAGGAGCGGGCCGGCGTGATCAGGCACGGGGCGTCGCTCGTCCGGGCGTTCGCGGCCGCTCGCGTGCCCAAGCTGACGGTCGTGCTGCGCAAGTCCTACGGCGGCGCGTACATCACGATGAACTCGCGCGACCTCGGCGCCGACCTCGTGCTCGCGTGGCCCGAGGCCGAGCTCGGGATCATGAGCGCCCGCGCCGCCGTCGGGGTCGTCAATCGCCGCGAGTTACGCGCGGCCGATGACGTCGAGCTCGAGCGCACGCGGCTGGCCGACGAGTACTTCGACGAGCATCTGCGCGCCGAGGCGGCCGCCGCGTCCGGGTTCGTCGACGAGCTGATCGAGCCGGCCGACACGCGCGAGCGGCTCGCCGGCGCGCTGTGGACGCTCGCCGGCTCACGGCTGTGATCGGCGAGACCGGGTCGTGATCCTCGAGGGCAAGAAGCTCGTGATCACGGGAGTGATCACGAAGGACTCGATCGCGTTCCACGCTGGCCGAGCGCGCGCTGGACGAGGGCGCCTCGCTGGTGTTGACGAGCTTCGGCCGCGCCCGGCGGATGACCGAGCGGGCGGCCAAGCGGCTGTCCGCCGAGGTCGACGTGCTCGAGCTCGACGTGAACAATGACGCGGATCTGGAGGCCCTGACGGGGTCGCTGCGGGAGCGGTGGGGCTCGGTGGACGGGGCGCTGCACGCGATCGCATTCGCGCCCGAGGACGCTCTGGGTGGGCGATTCCTCACGACTCCGCCGGAGAGCGCCAGCGCGGCGTTCCAGACCAGCGCGTTCTCGCTCAAGGCGCTCGCGGTGGCGTTGGAGCCGCTGATGGGGGACGGGGTCGAGCATCGTCGGGCTCGACTTCGACGCGACCGTCGCATGGCCGGTCTACGACTGGATGGGCGTCGCGAAGGCCGCGCTCGAGTCGGTCTCGCGGTATCTGGCACGCGACCTCGGGCCTCGCGGGATCCGGGTGAACCTCGTATCGGCCGGGCCGCTTGGGACGGTCGCGGCGCGCGGGCATTCCCGGCTTCGAGGGGCTGGCCGAGCTCTGGCGCGCCCAGGCTCCGCTCGGGTGGGACATCGAGGATCCGGCGCCCGTCGCCGACACGATCTGCTTCCTGCTGTCGGACTACGCGCGAGCGATCAGCGGCGAGATCGTCCACGTCGACGGCGGCTTTCACGCGGTCGGCGCCCCGCGTCAGCCGTAGATCCGCGTTCGCTGGGCGGTCTTCATCCGCACGCACCACCGCACGCACCACCGCGTCCGGCGGGCCAGTCGACGCCCCGCGGATTGGACGATCTGGTGCCCGGTGGCGTCTAGCCTCCTTGAAGTGGACCGCTGGCTCGCCAACGAGCGCCTCGTACGGGTTTCCGCGCTGCTCGGCGCGCTGGCGATCGCGTTCTCGAGCATCCTGGTCAGGCTCAGTCACGCCTCGCCGTCGACGGCCGCGATCTTCCGCTGCGCGTTCGCGCTCCCGATCCTCGGGTTGCTGGCCTGGCTCGAGGATCGCCGGTTCGGACCCCGGCCCTGGTCCGAGCGGCGCGTCGCGATCGGCGCCGGCGTGTTCTTCGCCGCCGACCTGATCCTCTGGCACCACTCGATCGACGACGTCGGCGCGGGACTCGCGACGGTGCTGGCCAACATCCAGGTCGTGCTCGTGCCGCTGGTCGCGTGGGCGATGCTGGCCGAGCGGCCGGGCCGCCGCGTGCTCGCGGCGCTTGCCGATCGCGCTGTTCGGCGTGCTGCTGATCTCCGGCGTGCTCCAGCGCGGCGCTTACGGGAACGACCCGGCGCGCGGGACGGTGTTCGGGCTCGCGGCCGGGATCGCATACGTCGGCTTCCTGCTGCTGCTTCGGCGCAGCGGCTCGGACCTGCGACGCGTGGCCGGGCCGCTGTTCGAGGCGACTGCGACGGCGACCGTGGTCGCCGTTGTGGCCGGCGTCGTGATCGGAGACGCGGACCTGCTGCCGGCGTGGCCCGGCGTCGGTTGGCTGATCGTGCTCGCGCTGACCTCGCAGGTGATCGGCTGGCTCCTGATCATGACGTCGCTGCCGCGGCTGCCGGCCGCGATCACGTCGCTGACGCTGACCATTCAACCGGTCGGCTCCGTCGCGCTCGCGGCGCTGATCCTCGGCGAGGCGCCGACCGCGGTCCAGCTCGTCGGCGTGGTGGTCGTGCTGATCGCGGTGATCACCGCGACTTTCCCGGGTCGCCGTGCGCTCCAGGCGCGGCGCGCGGCCCTACCGAAAAAGGTCCTCGGCCTCGGGTCGGATCATCGCGGCCACGCCCGGGCCGTCCTCGAGGCTGACGTGCCGGTCGGCTCCGCGGACCACGATCACGGGTAGCGACCCGTCCTTCGTCCGGGCGAGATCCGCCGCGGCGGCGATCTCGTCGGCGACCGCGATCAACGTCGCCTTCAGCTCGCGCCCGACCGAGTCGGTGCGGCCGCGCCAGTCTTCGAGCGGTATCAGGCCGGCGCAGCCGATCGCCACGTCGACCTGCCCGTGTCGCCAGGCGCGGCCGAACGAGTCGGTGATGACGATCGCGGGGTTGGCGTTTACGAGCTTTGCTTAGCCGTGCGCGGAGGCTCCGGGCGGACCTGTCGGGGTCGTTCGGGAGCATCACGAGCGTCTCGTCGCCGGGGACGTTCGAGGCGTCGACGCCCGCGTTCGCGCACACGTACCCGTGATGGGTGACGCAGATCAGCACGCCGTGAGACGCGCGGAGCACCTCGTGGGACTCGTCGAGGACGACCTGGACATGCCGCGGATCCTTTCCGAGGTCGGCGGCGAGCGCCCGCGCTCGTGGGGTCGGTTGGACGTCCGCGAGACGCCGGAGCCGGCCCTCCGACTTTGACACGACTTTGTGCGCGATCACGAGCACGTCACTGTTTGTGAGCTTTGTGCCCTGCGCTTCGAGCGCGGTCGCGATCAGGTCGGCGAGGTCGTCGCCCGGCTCGACCTCGGGGATCCCTTCGACGGCTGTGACGGTTAGCCCCGGCGATCGCTGCACTACGGCTGTTGGGCCCGCATCAGTTGGTTGAGGATGCCGCGAGTGAGCGCGGCGCCGCCGTGGGTGCTTGCCAGCTGTTCGTGCAGCGCCTCGAGATCCTCTGGGGTGTCGACATCGAGCGCGAGCGACGACAGCTCGATGACCTCGGCCGGGACTCCGGCGGCGGCCGCATCCGCCATGTGCCGTTGGCAGCTGTCGGGGCCGAAGCTCGGGGCGAGCACGGCCGGGGGGGAGAGCAGGAGGGCGTTCGTTCCGGTGCCGTGACGGTCAGGGACGATCAGCGCCGAGCGCTCGCCGACGGGGTGGACGAGCAGCTCCTCGAGCTCCTTCGGATCGAGCAGCGGACAGTCGCCCGGGACCAGCAGAGCCCGCTCGATCCCGTCCTCGAGCGCGGCGCCGATCCCGCGCAGCGCGGCCTCGTTGTGCCCGCGCTCGTCGTCCTCGACGACCGTCGCGCCGTACCCGCCGGCGATCCGTTGGGCGAGCCGATCGCCGCTGACCACGACGATCCCCTCGAGCGCCGTCACCCGCCGGAGCGCCACGAGCACGTCGGAGAACATCGCGTCGACGAGCGCACGCCGGTCGGCGGCGCTGAGCTCGTGCCGAAGCCGCTGTTTGGCGTGCGAGAAGCTCTTGATGGGCAGGATCGCGAGGGTCCTCATGAGGCGGGAACGGTATCCGAGGGTCGCGTCTATCGAAGTGCGAGCGCGAACCTGAGCGTCTCGTCGGCCACCCGCCGGCGCCCGTCCGGGGTGTCCATCAGGACGTCGGTCTCGAGCACGGGCATCGAGCGCGCACGTTTGTCCGCCACGAGCCCGTCGATCAGCCCTTCGTAGTACGTGGCGATCCCGTCGCTCGTCAGCGGCAGGCCCTTCCAGGCCATGAACGCTGCGGTTGGGCCCTTCACGACCTGGTCTGCGACCAGTGGGCTGACCGCGACGACCGGTGCCGGGCTGTCCTTGAGCGCGGTGCGGAGGCCCGGTACGGCGAGGATCGGAGCGATCGAGATGACGGGGTTCGAGGGACCGATCACGATCGCCCGCGCGCCGGCGATCGCCTCGAGCACCTCAGGGGTGGGGCTGGCGGCACGCGCCCCGCGGAAGTCGACGTCCTGAACCGTCTCGGTGGCGCGCGCCCTGATCATGTACTCCTGAAACGGCCACCACTTCTCGCCGGCCATCACCTGCGTTCGGACCGGCGAATCGGTCATCGGGAGGATGCGCCCGGGGGCGCCTACCGCTCTGGCGATCGCACGCCTGGGCGTCGGTCAAGCGCCCTCCCTGCTCGAGCAGGCGGGCGCGCTCGAGCCCGATCGCGAGGTCGCGGTCGCCCAGGTTGAACCAGACGTCGACGGACAGGCTCCTGAGGCCGTCCATCACGTGGAAGGTGTCGCCGGCGAGGCCCCATCCGCGCTCGTCGATGCTGTCGGCGAGCCAGAACGTGACGAGGTCTGGGTCGGGCGAGACATACGCCCCGTAGATCTCGATGTCGTCGCCGGTGTTCGCGATCACGGCCAGCGAGTCGCCGCCGACCACGTCGAGCATCCCGCGCGCGAGCTTGGCCCCGCCGGTTCCTCCCGCGAGCACGACGACCGGCGCGGTCAACGTGCGGCCAGGCCCGTGATCTTGATCCCGGCGCGGACCTTGTTGCGGACGTTGATCGAGATGATCAGCGCCGTCAGCTGCTCGGCGATCCGCGCCATCTCGAGCGGCCCGCAATCGACCGGGCGAAGGCCCGGGATCAGGTCCACGAGCGCGGCGAGTTTCGCCTTGTCCTCGCGGCTGTCGCCGCAGATCAGCACGTCCTCGTCGAGGTGGTGGTCGAGGTCGCTCAGCAGCGGAGCGCTGACCGTGTGGAAGGCTGAGACGACGACGACCCCGTCGGGCGCCATCTCCTGCGCCTGCTGCGCCGCCGATCCCTGCCAGACGCCGAGCGTGCGCGTCGCCTTGCCGCTGACCGCCGCGGCGAGCGGCACGGTCGCGTCGACCAGCAGCTGCTCAGGCTCGAGCGCTCCTTTCAGGTTGGCGAGCGTCTCGGACTGGCTCCGGAACGGCACGCTCAGGATGACGATCTCGGCGTCCTTGACCGCCTCGGCATTGTGGAGCCCGCTGAACTCGCCGCTCGGCACCCGGGTCATGGCGTGCTTTGCGGCCTCGTCGGCCCGGCCGCCGTCGCGGGAGCCGATCACGATCGGCACGCCGGCCTGCCCGAGCCGCAGCGCCAGCCCGAATCCGAGTGCGCCGGTGCCTCCAACGATGCAGACGGGGGGTGCCACAGGTCGGGCAGTCTAGGAGGTCATCCGACAGCCTCTAAGGTTCGAGGTGATGAGCGACTTGCCCGCCCGCGTCCGGATCCGTGAGGTTGGTCCCCGAGACGGGTTCCAGAACGAGCCCGAGGTAATTCCCACCGCCGACAAGGTCCGCCTGATCGAGATGCTCGGCGCGACCGGCATCGGGCGGATCGAGGTCACCAGCTTCGTGCGCGCCGACGTGATCCCCCAGCTGGCCGACGCTTCGGAGGTTCTCGATTCCGTTTCGCTGCCCGCCGGCGTTTCCGTCGGCGTGCTGATCCCGAATGAACGCGGCCTGGAGCGCGCGCTGGAGCACCGGGACCGCTTTCAAGAGATCAACGGCTTCCTGTCCGCGTCCGAGACCCATAACCAGAGGAACGTCGGCCGCTCTGTTTCGGAGTCGCTCGCCGGGCTGGGGCGGACGTTCGAGCGTGCAATGGCAGAGGGTTTGCGATGCGAAGGGGTGATCTCGACCTCGTTCGGCTGCCCGTACGAGGGGCATGTGCCAGTGGATCGGGTGTTGGATGTCGCGGCCGCGCTGGTCGACGCGGGCGCGGTTGAGGTCGGATTCGGCGACACGACCGGGATGGCGAACCCGGTGCAGGTGCGTTCGTTCTTCGCCGCGGCTTTCCAGCGCCTGCCGGGCGTCGAGTTGACGGCGCATTTCCACAACACTCGCGGCCAGGGCTTGGCGAACGTGCTGGCGGCGCTCGAGGCCGGGGTCGAGAGCTTCGAGTCGAGCTTCGGCGAACTCGGTGGCTGCCCCGTTCCGGCCGGTGCCACCGGCAACATCGCCACCGAAGATCTGGTGTCGATGCTGCACGAGATGGGGATCGAGACCGGGATCGACCTGCCGGCGCTGATCGAGGCCTCGCGGGCAGTCCAGGAGGTGCTCGGGCGGCCGCTCGGGAGCCACGTGCTGCTGGCCGGTCCCGGTGGAGTGGGGCGGTTGACCGATCTGGAGCACAGCGATCCGCTCCAGACCGCGATTGGCAGGGCGGTTGCGGGAGGCCCCACTCACCATCGCGAGAAGGCGGCCTCGCAGGGCAAGCTCCCGGTGCGCGAGCGGGTCGCTCGGCTGCTCGACCCGGGCTCGCTCGCCGAGGAAGGCCTGCTCGCCGGCTGGGACGCAGACGGACTTGGCGCCGAGGGCGTCGTGACCGGCGTCGGGACGATCGCCGGCGCGCCGGTGGCGATCATGGCCAACGATCCGACGGTCAAGGCGGGGTCGTGGGCGCCGAAGACGGTCGAGAAGATCGTGCGGGTTCAGGAGCGCGCTCTGTCTCTGCGGATCCCGCTCGTGTACTTGGTCGACTCGGCGGGCGCCAGGATCAACGAGCAGGTCCAGATGTTCCCAGGGCGCCGTGGCGCCGGGAGGATCTTCTTCAACCAGGTGCGCCTCTCGGGCGTCGTCCCGCAGGTGTGCGTGCTGTTCGGCCCGAGCGCGGCCGGCGGCGCCTACATCCCGGCGTTCTGCGACATCGTGATCATGCGCGACGGCAACGCGTCGATGTACCTCGGGTCGCCGCGCATGGCCGAGATGGTGATCGGCGAGAAGGTCACGCTCGAGGAGATGGGCGGAGCGCGGATGCACACCTCGCGCAGCGGCGTCGGTCATGCCTTGGTCGAGAGCGACGAGGAGGGCATCGATCTCGCCCGGCGCTACCTGAGCTACTTCCCTTCGTCGTTCCTCGGCGAGCCGCCAACCGCACCGCCGGCCGCGCCCGCCCCGTCGTCGGAGCGCTCGATTCGCGATCTGATCCCGGTCGACGAGAACAAGCCTTTCGACATGCGCGAACTGATCGACGCGCTTGTCGACGGGGGGTCGTTCCTGGAGATTCACGCCCGGTGGGCTCGAGAGGTGATCGTCGGGTACGCGCGGCTCGACGGGCGCGCGGTCGGGATCGTCGCCAACCAGCCCAAGGTCAAGGGCGGCGTGCTGTTCGTCGACTCCGCCGACAAGTGCGCGCGGTTCATCTGGACCTGCAACGCGTTCAACATCCCGCTCCTGTTCCTGGCCGACGTCCCCGGGTTCATGATCGGCACGCAGGTCGAGCGCGAGGGGATCATCCGGCACGGCGCGAAGATGATCAGCGCCGTGTCCGAGGCGAACGTGCCGAAGATCTCGGTGATCGTCCGCAAGGCTTACGGCGCGGGCCTGTACGCGATGGCCGGTCCCGCGTTCGATCCCGACTGCTGCATCGCGTTGCCGACGGCGTCGATCGCGGTGATGGGTCCCTCCGCCGCGATCAACGCCGTCTACTACAACCAGCTGCAGGCGATCTCCGACGAGGCGGAGCGAGCTGCCCGCACCGAGGAGCTCCGACGCGAATACGCCGAGGACATCGACATCCTTCACCTCGCCTCGGAGCTCGTGATCGACGCGGTGATCCAGCCTGAGGATCTCCGCGCCGAGCTGCTCCGCCGGTTCGCGCTGGCGGCCGGGAAGAATCGGGAGTGGCCGGAGAAGCACAATCCGGTCACGCCGGTGTAGCGCTCACGCTCACGCTCGCGGCGGCGTAGACGCTCGCGGTCACGCCGAGGTGGTCGCGGCGGTATCCGCTCGAGTCTCGAGCGACGCGTCGATGGCGGCGACCAGCGATCGCCCGAGCACGACGCGGTGGGCTCGCCGCAGCTCTTCCTTGCGAGACCGTAGATACCTGCGCAGGCCGATCTGCTCGTCCTCGCCGGCGCCCTGAAGCACGAGCTCGACGGTCAGGTTGCGCGGCGGCTCGGCCGCGAGCGCGCGGCTGAGCGCGATCGCGTTGTCGCCGCCGGTCGCGTCGTCGCCGCCCGGGGGTCCGTAGTCGGAGGCTGCGGCCTCGAGTAGCAACGCGAGCGCCAGCACCAGGGCCACGGTCGGCGGGAGCCGCAGGACGCCGAGGTTCCCCTTGGACGGATGGTGCGCCGTGACGCGGACCGATTGCGATCGCGAGCGGCCACGCGATCAGGATCGACTGCCAGGCGAGCCACCCGGGGGCGAACCCGCGCGTGAGCTCGCGGATCTGTGCCGCTGCTCTGCGGAGTGGGTCGCGGTAGATCAGGGCGGTGCGGCCGGCGTCGTAGCCGGCGGTCACGATCAGGCGCGTGGTTGCCCGCGCTTCGGGGGCTGCGGGCGCCCCAGCGTCTGGCTGGGTCGCCTTTGGGGCCGCCACCACGTTCTGACTCGCGCGCTCCTGAGTCAGCCTCCGCCGGAGCGAGATGCCGATCGTGGCGTCCGCGAGCGTCGAGATCAGCGCGACGATCAGCAGCGCCGCCCCGACCGTCGGGTGGCTCACTGAGACGAGGCTTCCAGCAAGCGCGAGCGTGACGTGCCATGCGTGCGCGAGCGCCCAGTTCGGCCGGCACGAGAACGTCTCGATCCTGACCTGGTGCCGGCTCCGACGAGCTCCCCGCTCAGCCAACGGGCGGCCCGTCTTTCGGCGTCGGTTCCCGGACAGCGGCCTTCGAAGCCGGTGAGCGCCGTGGTCGTATCCAGTGGACCTATCGGCTCCGATGATCCCAGTCCCAAATCCGATAGAACCCGGTTCGATGACTGCGGACGACGAGCGCCAGCTTCTCGGAATCGCGCGGGAGGCGGCCGAGGCGGCGGCCGACGAGCTGCGACGGCGCTTCGGCGAGAGCGCCCGCGGCGTGCGCACCAAGAGCACGCCGACCGACCTCGTGTCCGACGCTGACGTCGCGGCCGAGTCCGCGATCCGGGCCGTGCTGGTGGAGCGGCGACCGGGCGATGCGATCCTCGGTGAGGAGGGGGGCGAGACCGGCCACAGTGATCTACGCTGGGTCGTGGACCCGCTGGACGGTACGGCCAACTACCTGTACGGGATCCCGGCGTTCGCGGTCAGCGTGGCGTGCGAGAACACGTCGGGGACCCTCGCCGGCGTCGTGCTCGACCCGATTCGCGAGGAGCGCTTCGAGGCGACCCGCTCAGGCGAACCGACGCTCAACGGAGCGCCGATCCGCCCGGACGATCGGGCCGGGTCGCTCGATCTCGCGATGGTCGCGACGGGATTCAACTACGACGCTGCGCTCAGGGCCCGCCAAGCCGAAGTCCTCCTGAGGCTGCTCCCACGAGTCCGCGACATCCGCCGCGTCGGTGCGGCGGCGCTCGACCTCTGCTGGTGTGCGTGCGGCCGGTTCGACGCCTACTACGAGCGCGGGCTCAACGCCTGGGACGTGGCCGCTGGCAGCCTGATCGCGTCCCGCGCCGGGCTCGCGGTCAGGGACCTGGTCGCACGCGACGGCCAGCCGGCGGGCACGGTGGCGGCGCCGCCGGCGCTGATCGACGAGCTGGTGGCGCTGATCGAGGGGTAGCGGGCGACGGCAGTCGGAGCGGAGGGTGGCAGCACGCCGTCGACCCCCGGCGCCCCGGCGCGCGGGCAGTCGCAGCGGACGCGGGCCGCGCACGGTCGACCCCCGGGGGCGCGGCGCGCGGGCAGTCGCAGCCGACGCGGGCCGCACACGGTCACCCCCGGCGCCCCGGTGCGCGGGGATCGCGGACTAAACTGCCGCGGTGCGCGGCGGTGGCGCAATCGGCTGACGCGGTGCCCTCAAAAGGCACTGTCCTTCGGGACGTGTGGGTTCGAGTCCCACCCGCCGCACTGAATCGTTCTGAGCCTGCGGGCCGCCGGTTGCCAGAGGCTCAGGCCGGCGCGGGCTCGCGCGTCGTCGCATCGGGCGGGGTCCGGGGCGGCGTATCCGGCGGGTCGTACCCCCGTCGCCGTGCCTCGTCGATTGGGACCTCTTGCTCGACGTTCCACCCCTGGGCGAACGCTCGCATGGCACAGATGATCAGGAGCAGCTGCACGGGGATCAGCAGCAGCGTGATCGTTCCGAGCGTGTCCGCACTGAGGCCATTGCCGCCGAACAGCGACTGCGCCCGGGCGAAGCCCGCGTGGCTCCGATCAAACCAGCTCGTCCCGGACAGGCCCAGCCCGGCGACCAGCGCGATCATCAGCAGCAGGATCGCCAGCCCGGCCGCGATCGGCAGCATCCCTCGAGCCCACCGCGCCCAGATATAGAAGGCGGTGACCACGTACGCGATGCACCAGAAGAAGTTGAGCGGCTTCATCCCCTCCAGCTGCGACCAGCCGCCGATCGTGACGATCAGCAGCAGCCCGACCGAGACGAGCAGGATCAGCGCAACGATCGACTTCATCACCTTGCTCGAGGCCTTCTCCCGGTTCGGAAACACGACCGCATAGCCGGGAGTCACCGTCCGTTGCTGGGGCATGCCCGGACCTTACAAATTGGGGTCGCGGCATGCGACGGTTCGCTCTGGCCAGGAACGCCACTCGCCGGGGGCGTCGGTACGGCGCGACTGCCTTTTCGGTGGCGCGAAGGGCCGTCCGCCCTAGAATCGCAACCTGGTCTCGCGGGCGTGATGAAACGGTAGACATGCCGGCTTTAGGTGCCGGTGGGCGTAGGCCCGTGGGGGTTCGAATCCCTCCGCCCGCATAGATAGATAGAGACGATCGTTCACGTCTTAGGTCCCACGATCTGCTCGAGGATCGCGACGCTGTGCTGGTGGGAGATGGAATGGTTCCGATGATTGGACTGAGTGACCCGAATCCCGAGCAGCCGGCAGTGCTCGGCAAAGATCTCTCGGATGTCTGCCGACAGACTGCTGAAGAAGTACCGGACGTAGGAGTAGTCAGCGACCCGTCCGCTGGGCAACCTCGTGCGGAAGCGACTGACGGCGCGGCAACACGTCCGTGTGAATCAACCCGCGGATCAGCGCGGCGGGGTGGGCGGACGTCAGCCGCGTCTGCCAGGCGGTGAAGATGGTTCTACGGTGTTTCCGTCGTAGCGCATGCTGAGGAAACGCGACTCCGATGGCCGGATGCGCGATACGCAAGACATCGGACGCTCCAGTCGACGCTGCAAAGCGCGTCGGCCGCGATCCGGGAACGTACACATCAGAGCGAGCCGGATCTCGGCGACGATCCCGGCGTAGCGCTGGTCGCAGGCACGGCGTAGCTCCCAGCCATTCTGCGATGTGCGTGACGTGTCCATCACCCCGATAGCAACCGAGCACGTAGCAGTAGGCGTCCGAATCGTGACCTCCCAGCGGTCTGGTCGCGAGGCCGTGCGAGGGGGGCGGTCGCGGTGACGCCACCGGCGAACGGGTCGGGCGAGGGATCCCGGTAATGCCCGCGATCCTGTAGTCGCTGAGGCCCTCGCCCACCTGTTGCTTCACGCGTTCGAATTCGGCCTCTGCCCGTGGCATATGGGAACATATGTTCGCGCTAGGTTCGGACGGAGCGGTAGCCCAATCGGTACCATCGCGACTGTCTCAGGGGAGTGAGTTAATGGTTATTCGCTCGGTCTCCAAAACCGAGAATCCGGGTTCGAATCCCGGCTCCCCTGCTTGAAGTCCCATACGGTCTACCGGACCTTCAACACCGCACAGCGCCGCGAGTTCGTCCGGATCACCGAGGATGTGGCGGAGGCGGTCCGGGACGCCGGCATCAGCGAGGGGATGGCGCTCGTCTGCGCGATGCACATCACCGCCGCGGTGTGGATCAACGACGACGAGCCCGGGCTGCAGGCCGACACGCTCGAGTGGCTCGACAAGGTCGCGCCACCGAGCTGGAAGGAGCCGGACGGCGAGGTTGCCGAGGCGCTCCTACCTGATCCAGGCGACTACCGGCACCACCGGGGCGGGGAGGACAACGGCGACGCCCACCTGAAGAACCTACTCGTGCACCACCAGGTGATCGTTCCGGTCACCGAGGGCGAGCTCGACCTGGGGCCGTGGCAGCAGATCTTCTATTGCGAGTTCGACGGCCGGCGGCCGAAGCGGCTCGTGATCAAGGTGCTCGGGGAGTAGGGGTGGGGTCCTCGCGTGTCTTCATCGACGGCGCGCTCGAGGGGCGGGTCGCGATCGTCACCGGTGGCGGCACGAACCTCGGCAGGGCCGCGACCGAGGAGCTCGTGCGCTGTGGCGCTTCGGTCGTGATCGCCGGAAGGCGCGCGGAGCTGCTCGAGGAGACCGCGGGTGAGATCGGCGCGCGGTGCGGCTGGGTGGCGGCGGACATCCGCGAACCGGCCGCGGCCGAGCAGATCGTGACCACCACGCTCGAGCGCTTCGGCCACGTCGATCTCCTGCTCAACAACGCCGGCGGCCAGTACATGGTTCCCGCCGAAAGCCTTGCCACCAAAGGCTGGCGTGCCGTCCACCGCCTCAACGTGGACGGGACGCTTGCGATGTCCACCGCCGTGTACGAGCTCGCGATGCGCGATGCCCGCGGCGGCACGATCGTCAACGTGACCGTGTCCCCGCATCACGGGATGCCTGCGATGGCGCACACGGGCGCGGCCCGCGCCGCGGTCGAGGCGCTGACCCGCGAGCTCGCGTGCGATTACGGCGCGCACGGGGTCTCGGTGATCGCGGTAGCGCTCGGTCGGTTCGACACCGTGTCGCTTCGCAAGTACCCGGCCGAGCTGTGGCGGAGCGCGGCCGCGAGCGTCCCGTTCCAACGCCTCGGCAGCCTCGACGAATACGGCTGGCTGGTCGCCCTGCTCGCAACGCCACTCGGCGCGCCGATGTCCGGCTCCGTGGTCACCCTCGACGGCGCCCTCGACAACTGGTTCGGTCCGTGGCCGCCGGCAGGACTCACCCGGGAGGGCGAGGTGCCGACCGAAGAGCGCCGACCGGCCGCCTGATCTAGGGCTCCCGGGTACCATCTGGCCACAAGCGCGGGCGAGGTGTCAACGGCTGCACGGGAGCCTTCCAAGCTCTAGGAACGGGTTCGAGCCCCGTCGCCCGCTCTGCTTCGGCGTAGAATCGGCGCTTCCACGGGGAGTAGCGCAGTCTGGTAGCGCACCCGGCTGGGGGCCGGGCGGTCGCAGGTTCAAATCCTGTCTCCCCGACTAACGAAAGCCCAGCTAATTGGCATATTCTGAGAAGCGGCCAAAGCAGCGAAAGTAGCCAGAGGGGCGCAAAAGGGGCGCAAACGCAAGCGCCTCGTGCAACACGAATCGCCCAACTCCGCATCTGTCGAGCGCGAAAGACGCCGCGTCGGCCTGTTGGGTGCGGTGGTCGGAGTGCGGCCGTTGCGTGCGGCGGGTGGAGTGCACGGGAAGTGCGCGGCCGCTGACCGCAGAGCGGTCCCGGCCTGTCGGGTGACCCGCGCCGGACGTCCGTGCCCAACCTGGCGGGTGCGTGTATGGCCTGCTCGCCCTCGCGATAGCGTATCGGGTGTCACCGGCGCGCCCGCGATTCGCCACTCGTCAGGGCTGTCGCGCTCCGAGCTTCTGGGCGAGCCGCTTCTGCAGCGTCGCGTGCAGCAGGTGCCTGTGGCAGCAGGGCGGCGGTGAACGAGGTCGGTGAGAGCAGCGCGTCGAGCTGCTCGTCGCTCCAGGTCGAGTTGCGGGCGGCGAGCACGACCTCGACGAGGATCTGCTCGCACCATTCCCGCACGTGCGCTTCGATCACGGCCCGGGCGCCGGGTACGCCCTTGTAGCGGTCGCGCCAGTGGGTGATCAGGTCGGTGATCGCCGCGGAAGTCCGCGTTGATCGTCAGCTCGTGGCGGCCGGGGTGGTAGCGGGCGGCCTCGTCCTCGAGGTCGCCTCGGCGCTCTGGAGCCGTCGCGCGCGGAGATCCACGCGACGTCGGGCAGATCCAGAACCGCGTCGGAGTCGCGAGCGGGCCATCGGCGTGGTCTGACGCGGGCTCGCTCCCCGACCCGTCGCGGACGGGCTCTGCGTCGCGGGAGTGGGTGCACCGAGCTCGCGGCCGGCGAGGTGCCGTGCGCCTGGAGTCCGGTCGCCGACGTCCGGCCGGCGGGCCCATCGCGGGCGCCGTTGGCAGGCGACTCCGGTGGATGGTTGCCGTGGCGGTCTGTTGGGCGGTAGCGGCTGAGGCGGTAGAGCGGCAGGATCGCGCTGACGCGGTTGCGGATCGCTTGCTCGGCGCGGGACGCCGTCGGCGGTGGCGGCGCGTTCCTGGAGCTCGCGGATCTCGTCGGGCATCGCGGCGGTGAACTCCTCGCCCCAGCGGGCCCACGGGAGCGGCTCGTGGTCCAAGAGCAGCAGCGTGCGGGCGGTGTTGCACTCGAGGCGGCCGGCGTGGACCTGGGGCTGGAGGTGGAGCACGACGCGCTCGTAGCCGAAGCGGATGCCGAAGTCCTGAAGGCGCCCGTAGCCGCCTCGGGTCTGCGGCAGCGCGTCGTAGAGCTCGTCGCCGTGCACGGCGGCGGCGTGACCGGTCGAGGCCCAGAGCGTGGCTTCGCGGCGGCGGGCGCGATGATCGTCGTCGAGCACCCACCAGTGCGCGATCGCGTCGCTCAGCTCGCACGACACCTGCGGCGATGGGCGTGTCGCTCGAGGTGGTGTTGCTCGCCGTGGACGTGCTGCAGCTGTCCGGGCTCCTCGCGGTCGTGTTGCTCGCGGACGAGCACCTCGACCTGCGCGGGGAGGCGCAGGAAGCGGGCGTTGAGGTAGCGGGTGATCCAGTGCCGGCGGGCCGTCGGTGACGCTCGCCGGCGCCTGGGTGGTGTCGTGGCGCTCGTGCTGGCCGAGCAGCACGACCTGGGTGCCGTGATCCTGGCCGCGCAGAAGCCACGGCTTGTCCTGCTCGTCGAGTGGTCGCCAGAAGTCGGTGTGGCCGTTCTCCCAGCGCTGCGGTTCGAGTCCCCAACGGCCGTCGGGGTGTCGCTTGAAGCACACCAGCGAGCCATGCCCCTGGTGCCAGGAGCGGTATTCGAGTCCGTGGGGGTTGCGGGAGCCCGCGGCGACCTTGGCGCCGACGCCGAAGTTGCCGGCTGGCGGATTGCTCGCGGCCGCTGGAGGCCAGCTGGTTGATGTAGCGGCGCAGCTGCTCGGCGGTCATCCCGGTGCCGGTGTCGATCACCGACAGCTTGCGCACCCGGCCGCCCGAGGCGTCGAAGCGCAGCCAGTCCAGGTCCCACACGACGCGGCCGCTGGCGACAGGGCCTGCGGCGTTGATCGCGTCGAGCCCGTTGACGGTCAGCTCGCGCAGGCCCTGCAGATCGGTGCACTCGCTGCCGAGGCGCTCGAGCAGGAACGTGGGGTTCGCGACCGCGAGCTCGTGCCAGCCGTCCGGACCGCGTGCGTCGCGGTCGGGAGCGTCGGCGCGCTGAGCGAGCTGCTCTGCCATCTCGCTGGTAGGTACCGGCCAGGCCAGCGAAGGCCCCCCTTCCGTCGCGGATCAGGTCTCAGCGAAGGCGTCGGCCCGCGCCGCAGCCCAGGTGCCGTACAGGTCGATGACCGTGGAGGGCGCCGGCCAGTCCCCGTCGTGCAAGCGTTTGAGTGCTTCGCCGCCGCGCCGGCGGGCGTGCGTGCGAGACCAGTCCGTCGACGACGGTGGCCTGCCGTATCGCTGCCGCCATTCGCGCATCGCGTCGCGCACCCACTCGCGCGTCCGGGTCGGCTGCGATCGCCCCGGGATGGCAGCGTTTGCAGTACTCGTAGGCGTCGCCCTTGCCGCCGCGGGCCGCGGTCGGGGCGCCGCAGCCGCGGCACACCCCCTGATAGCGGCGCTTCACCGCTCGTGCCTTCTCGCCGGTCGGGTCAGCTGAGATAGGGCCTCGGCGAGGTACCTTGCGGTCCTTTTCCGAGACCCCCTCCCGAACCCGGCGTGACCATTTCTGATCCCGGTGGGGCCAGCTGAGGTACGGCCTCGGCGAGGTACCTTGCGGTCCTTTTCCGAGACCCCCCTCCCGAACCCGGCGTGACCATTTCTGATCACCGGGCTCTCCAGCGACTATTCCGTGTTTGACGCGGTCGGCCTCCCGTGGATGCTGGCGTGGCAGGCTTCGCAGACCACGAGGGTCTTGCGTCGCCGCCGTGTCATGATTTGCACCCATTCGGGCTGGTCTGGCTGTCCGGGCTGGTCGAGATCTGAGAGTTTGCGGATTTGATGCACCCGCACCTTGTCCGTTTGCCCGCAGAGCTCGCACCGTCCCGCCAAGAGCCGGTGGACCAGCTCTGTGCGGCGGGGGGTTGCCGGGACTGGTTCGCGGTCCCGCAGGATCGCGTTCTTCTGTCGTCGTAGCGGGATACCACCGAAGGTGGCGACCAGCGGCTTCCTGCCCTCACCACGGTCGACGCTGACTTGTAGGCATCTGCGCGGCCCGTGCGGCGTCTCGATCGTGGCCCCATACTTGCGGACCATCTTCGTCACCGACGAGTCGTACTTGCCGGCCAGCGTTTTCAGTAGCGAGGTCACCATGACCCAGTGCAGCCGGTCGAGTCGATAGACATCGCCGGCGAGCAGGTAGTACTGGACGATGCCCCGGTACTCGGCCCCGTAGCGGCTGATGATCGAGTAGTCCTCATCGTTCAGCAGCTCGGGCCTGCGCTCGGGTTTCCCCCGAGACATGTATCGGGTGCATTTGGCCTTGATCACGTCGCCAGGTACGCGCAGCCGGATGCTGCCGTTGGCCTTGCGTCGGCCGTCGGTGATGATCTGGTTGGCGTGCTGCGTGTTGATCTCGTAGCCGAGGAACCGCGCCGCGCTGGTGCGGGCGTGGGTGATCAGCGTCTTTGTCTCAGACAGCTCCAGCTTGAGATCTTCTTGCAGGAACTGAGCGAGGCGACGTTTGATCTCCTCGGCTTCGTCCTTCGGTCCAGCGAACCCGAGCAGGATGTCATCTGCGTACCTGACGTAACGCAACCGCCGATAGCCAGGATCACATGGATCCCCTGTCGGAAGGCTGCGCTGTTGCTTGCGCAACGCTCGTACCGCGGCATGATCACCGCGTTTACGGGCACGATGAATCGCGCTTCTGACCCTGCTGTACTCAGGATTGGAACTCCTGAGCACGCCTCGGGTGTATCCCGGCATCAGAACCGTCTCGACGAAGCGGTCCAACCTGTCCAGGTAGATGTTGGACAGGCACGGGGAGAGAACCCCGCCCTGCGGCGCGCCGCTGAGCGTGGCGTTCCACACCCAATCCTCCAAGTACCCGGCTCGCAGCATCTGACCAATCAGCCGAAGCAACCGGTTATCGTGGATCTTCTCCCCGAGCGTCGCCAACATGACCGAGTGGTCGAGCTGGTCGAAGCAGCGGGAGATGTCACCCTCGATAAACCAGGTCGTCCCGGTCCAAGCGACGGCCACCTCGCGTAAGGCGGTGTGGCAGCCACGACCGGGCCGGTAGCCGTGAGAATGATCGGAGAACTGCGGCTCGTAGCACGCCTCCAAGAGAAGACGCACGACTTCGCCGAGCAGCTTGTCCGACCACGATGGCAGACCAAGCGGCCTCTGCTTCCCATCCTTCTTCGGGATGTAGAGACGCCTGACGGGCTTGAACCGGTAGCGCTCGTGACGCCACGCGTCGATGATGCGCTCGATCTTGCCCAGCGTCATGCCGTCCGCGGTTTCCGCGTCGGGTCCGGGAGTCATCGCTCCTTTGTTGGAGTAGATGCGCCCGTAGGCCAGCAAGTACAGCTGCGGGTTGAACAACTGTCGATACAGCTCATCCAACGGCAGGCCGCGCCTGCCGCGTTCACGGAGGACACTCAATACCGTTTCGGCGTTCTGCATTACGCATACCTCCCGGTTCTCGGATGTCCAGTCACCTGTGCCCCTTCGCCCTCTATGTTGAGCAATTGTCAAGAGTTGTGGATGAGAAGGTGAACCATCAGGCGGCGACCTTCTCGTCCGTCGTCGTGGTTTCGTCGTCCGTGACCCGGATCCCGTCCTTGAACCTCACGCCGGCGAGCACGTCGCCGACGAGCTCGTGGCCGTTGAACCGTCGCCAGCGCTCCTGGGCGGCTTCGAGCAGCTTGTAGGCCATCGCGAGCGCGGCCTTCTTGGAGCCGGCGCCCTTGGTGACCTTGGTGCGGAGCTTGACGGTCGCGAAGCTGCTCTCGATCGGGTTCGTCGTCCTGAGGTGCCGCCAGTGCTCGGCGGGGAAGTCGTAGAACGCAGTGAGCTGCTCCCAGTCCTTGTCGAGCTTCGCAACGGCCTTCGGGTATTTGGCGTCGAACTCGTCCCGGAAGCGTTCCAGCGCCTTGCGAGCGGCCGCTCGCGTGGGAGCCTCGGCCATCTCGTGCAGCAGCGTCTTGGCCCGTGGCTGCAGCCGCTTCGGGAGTGCGTCGAGGACGTTCGCTGTCTTGTGGACCCAGCAGCGTTGCTCTCTGGCGCCGGGGAACACGTTGCGCAGCGCGGCCCACGCGCCGAGCGCGCCGTCGCCGGTCACGAGCTTCGGCTCGTTGAGCCCGCGATCGCGCAGATCGCGGAACACGGCCGCCCACGAGTCTTCGCTCTCGCGGTAGCCGTCCTCGACCGCGAGCAGCTCCTTCTCGCCGTCCTCTCGGACGCCGATCACGACCAGCAGGCACAGCTTGGGATCCTCGCCGAGGCGCACGCTGACGTTGACCCCGTCGACGAACAGGTACGCGTAGCGGTGAAACCGCAGCTCCCGCGTGCGGAACGCGGCGTGCTCTGCCTGCCAGGCCTCGGTCAGCCGCTGGATCGAGCTGGACGACAGCCCCGACGCGTCCTCGCCCAGGAGATCTCTGAGCGCGGGCCCGAAGTCGCCGGTGGAGAGGCCGTGCAGGTAAAGGATCGGCAACACCTCGGTCACCTTCGGCGACCGCCGCGCGTACGCCGGCAGGATCCGCGAACCGAACCGCTTGCGCTTCCCCGTCTCCTCATCGACGCGCTTGTCGTTCACGCGCGGCGCGCGGACCGGGACCGTCCCCGACCCGACCGTCACCCTGCGCTCCCGCGCGCGACCGTTGCGCACAACCAGCCGCTTGCCGTCCTCATCGACCTCCTCCACGAACGAGCCGACGTACTCGTCGACCTCCGCCTCGAGCGCCGCCGCGATCATCCGCCGAGCGCCCTCCCGCGCGAGATCATCGAGCGTGAACCGAACCTCTTCGTTGCCCTCCCCGACGGAGAGCCTGCGAACATCTGACATGGCGTGCCTTCCTGCCGGCCATCACCGGCTTCGGTCTTCAGCAACCGGGAAGGTACGCCGCCGTCCTCTTCACACGCATCCACAACATCTGGGTATAGCTCCTCTATGTTGCGCGAAGAAATATGTTGCGCTGGTGAGGGATAGCGCTCGAGGACGGCGCGCGGGATGGGCAGCTCGGTTGTTGGCTGCGCGCGAGCGCAACATATTTCGGCCGGGGTGATCGACTCCTGCCTCTTGTCAATCCGTTGATGGAGGCATTCATGTCGAAGCAGCCGGTGCCCGAGCGTGTGCTGGTGACCGGGCCGTTGGCGAGGTTCGCCGATGGTTTTCGCGTTGATCTGATCGAGCGGGGCTATTCGCTTTGGCGAGCGCAGGAGCAGCTGTATCTGCTCGCCCACGTGAGCCGGTGGATGGAGGCCGAGCGGCTCGATCTCGCCGTGTTGACGCCGGCGACGCTAGGGCGCTACTTCATCTGGCGCCGCGGGGAGGGGTATCGCAAGAGCCTCTCGCCGCTGAGCCTGCGCCGGTTGCTCGGTTACCTGGACGGCCTCGGGGTGCTGCCGGCCGACGACGCGGTCGCGACCCCGGTGGATGGACTGCTCGCGGAGTTTCGCCGCTATCTGCTCCAGGAGCGCGGGGTCGCGGCCAGAACGGTCGAGCTGTATGAGCCGGCCGCGCGACTGTTTCTGTCAGGGCGCTCAGAGCCGCTGGCTGATGATCTGGCTCGCCTGTCGGGGGCCGATGTCAACACGTTCGTGTTGCGCGAGGCGCGCCGGCGCCGTACGCGGTCGGCGGAGATGATGGTGTCCGCGCTGCGCGCGCTGCTGCGGTTTCTGTACGCGCGGGGGGTGATCGCCGAGCCGCTGGCGGCGGCGGTGCCGTCGGTCGCGCGCCGGCGGGAGGATCTCCCGCGCGGGATCGCGGCCGGGGAGGTGAGGTTGCTGCTTGAGAGCTGTGATCGCTCTACACCGGTCGGCCGTCGCGACTACGCGATCGTGTTGTTGCTGTCCCGGCTGGGGTTACGTTGCGGCGAGGTCGCCGGGCTGGACCTCGAGGACATCGACTGGCGAGCGAGCGAGTTGGTGGTTCGCGGCAAGGGTTCTCGGATCGATCGGCTGCCGCTCCCGGCCGATGCCGGCGAGGCGGTGGCCGACTACCTGTGTCACGGTCGCCCGCGCGGGTTCGGCCGGGCGGTGTTCTTGCTCGCGCACGCGCCGCTGACGAGGGTCTCGCCCGGAAACGTCAGCGATGTGGTGAAGCGCGCCTGCAAGCGGACGGGGATCCCGCGGGTCGGGGCTCATCGCCTGCGCCACACCGTCGCCTCAGAGCTTTTGTCGCGGGGCGCGGGTCTTGTCGAGATCGGCCAGGTGCTGCGCCACCAGGACCTCCGCACGACGGCGCTGTATGCCAAGGTCGACCGGCAAGCGCTGTCGCGGCTGGCGCTGCCGTGGCCGGGGAGCGAGCGATGATCGCGCTCTCCCAGGCGGTCGATGACTACTTGGCGATGCGTCGCGCGCTCGGGTACAAGCTGATCGAGCACGGCCGCGTGCTGCCGCAGTTCATCGAGTTCCTCGCGCAGCGCGAAGCGCCACTGATCACCACCGCGCTCGCGCTGGAGTTCGCGATGCAGCCAACGCAGGCGAGCGTGGTGTGGTGGCATCAACGGCTGGCGATCGTGCGCGGCTTCGCCCGCTACTTGCGGGCGTTCGACGCTCGGCACGAGGTGCCGCCCACCAGCCTGCTTCCGGCCAAGTTCCGCCGCGCGATCCCATACCTGTTCTCCGAGCCGGAGATCGAGGCGCTGATGCACGCTGCGCGATCGATGCGCCCGCCGCTTCGCGCCGCCACCTGCGAAGCGCTGATCGGGCTGTTGGCGGTCAGTGGCATGCGCGTCTCGGAGGCATGCGCGGTTGACCGCTGCGACGTGGAGCTGGGCGAGGGCAGGCTCACCGTGCGCCGCGGCAAGAACGGCCGCTCGCGCGAGATCCCGCTTCACCCGAGCACCGTCCAAGCGCTCGAGCGCTATGCCCGCGCGCGCGATCAGCTGTGCACCCATCCCGAAGGACCCCGCCGCGTTCTTCTTTCAGGCTGGGGAGGACGACCCGGCCGCCACCACGTGTGGAAGTGGTTTGACCAGCTCCGCCGCGCGACCGGCCTGGACCGGGAAACGCTCGGCCGTCAAGCCCGTCTGCACGACGTCCGTCATACGTTCGTTTTGCGCACGCTCCTGGGCTGGTATCGCGAGGCCGACGACGTCGAGGCGCAGCTGCCGCTGCTCGCCACGGTGCTAGGCCACGTCGACCCGGCCGACACATACTGGTACCTCGAGGGCGCGCCGGAGCTACTGGCGATGGCCGCCGAGCGGCTCGAGCGGACCTGGGAGCAGCCGGCCTGTCCACCGCCCGTGAACGAGCGAGCGCACCTGACGGTCCCCCAGCGAACGTGGGCGTCGCGACCAAGCCGGCCGCGTCATCGAAGGGGTGGCCGATGAGCGCGCTCGCGCCGCTGCTGCAGGCGTTCTTCACCGAGCGCCTCGCTCGCCAGCGCGACGCCAGCCCACAAACGATCGCCTCATATCGCGACAGCTTCCGGCTGATGCTCGAGTTCCTCAACCAGCGGGCCGGGAAGGCGCCGTCGAAGCTGCAGCTCGAGGATCTCGACGCGGCCAGGATCACAGCGTTCCTGTCATACCTGGAGAACGAGCGCGGCAACGCCGTCCGGACCCGCAACGCGCGGCTGACCGCGATCCACTCGTTCTTCCACTTCGCTGCGTTGAACGCCCCGGAGTGCTCCGAGCAGATCGCGCGCGTGCTCTCGATCCCGGAGAAGCGATTCGACTCGACCATCATCAGCTACCTGACCGAGCCCGAGATCGACGCGCTGCTGGGCGCGCCGGACCGCTCCACCCCAACCGGGCGGCGTGATCACGCGCTGCTCCTCGTGGCGGTGCAGACCGGCCTTAGGGCCTCCGAGCTCGCGAGCCTGCGCTGCAAGGACCTCAACCTCGGCGCCGGCTGGGTCAGAGTGCGAGGGCAAGGGCAGAAAGGAAAGGTGCACCCCGCTCAGCCACACCGCAAGACAAGTGCTGCGCGTGTGGCTGCGCGAGCTCAGCGGCGACCCCGCCGGCCCGCTGTTCCCCAGCCGCAGCGGCGGGCACCTGACGCGCGGCGGGATCTGGCGGCTGGTCATCAAACACACCGACACAGCCCGACAGCGCTGCCCCTCACTCGCGGGCAAGAACATCACCCCGCACGGTCTGCGCCACACCGCGGCGATGCGGCTGCTGCGCGCTCCAGAGCCGGTCGACACGGCAACGATCGCGCTGTGGCTCGGGCATTATGCGGGTGATCTTGTCAAGCGCGCGGTTCACAGGCCGGGGAACGCGAGGTGGGACGCGACGTAGTTGCCGGCTTGGGTCGAGCCGCGCGATGGTCGCGGGCACGTCGACCGTTTCGTCAGTGATGAACAAGGCGACGCATGCGTCGGTGTCGTCCTCGAGGGCGCGTGTGACTTCAGCACATTCGGTTCCGGGGTCATGACGCTTGTTCGTCGAGTCGGTGGAGTAGCCCGTCGAAGATCTTCAGTCGCCCGACTTGGCCCTTGTCGGCGGCGTCGTCGCGTTGACGCTCGAGCGTCGGGCGGAACTCGTGTGTGGTCTGGAAGTAGGTGCACGATTCGCAGATCGACTCAAAGTGGCAGTCGAGGCCGACGGGGCGGGCGCAGTAGCCGTTGCCGAGCATCCGCCGGTGCATCTCTGCGCGGAGCTTGCGCATCTCTGCGCCTTCGGCAGCCGCCGGGAGTTCCTTGGGGGTGTCGTAGAGCGCTTCGACCTTCTCGGAGACCTTGAAGTATTCGTCGGCGACGGTGCGGTTGGCGATCTTGGCGTAGACCATCGTCATCCGCATCGATTTGTGCCCGAGCAGCGCGGCGATCGCTTCGAGTGACATGCCTCGGTTGATCGCCTGGGTCGCGAGTGTGTGCCGGAGTTGGTGTGGGGTCACGCGGCCGATCCCAGCGGCGTCGGCGGCGTTCGCGATGGCGTCTCCGACGCGCTGTTTGCCGATCCGCCGGCCGCGCTCGATGAACAGCCACGGCTCGCGCAGCCCGGCCGGACGCTGGGCGACCCACTCGTCGAGCATCTCCTTGAGTTGTGGGTGCAGGGGGATGTAGCGGTCGGTCCGCAGCTTCCCGACCGGCACGTGCAGCCAGTACGCCGCGCCGATCTGCACGGCCGAGTCAACGGTCAGATCGAGGAACTCGCCCTTGCGCAGCCCGGTGCGGGCGAGGAACTCGACCGCGAGCCGGGTGAACGGGTCGGGGTGCTCGCGGGCGGCGCGCAGCAGCTTCGCTGCGGCGGCGTCGTCGATGAACCTGGGCAGCGGCTCGTCGCGGCGTGGGATGTCGCCGGCGAACATCAGCACGCGCGTGGGGGCGTCATCGCCGTCCCATTCGCTGAGTCGCTCCAGGCACACACGCAGCGCCCCGAGCTGCTCGGCGAGCCCGATGTTCGAGAGCCGCTTGCCGCCGCGGATCGACGGCCGCTCGGCGAGGTGGCGCTTGTAGCGCTCGATATGCGCGCGGCGCAGATCACTGACC
>CAVSQG010000015.1:0-523973 GCA_963730055.1 uncultured Solirubrobacterales bacterium | reverse complement strand
ACGCGGGGAGCACGCGGCTATAGCCACGTTGGCCCAGTTTCGCTCGTTGGCCCGCGCCTGCCATTGCCGTGCGGCGCGGTGGCGCTGGTCGCCGAAGTGGCTTGGCGACGGAGCCATGATCGTGGGCCTTGAGGTCGGCCCGACGTTGGCGACCGCCGCCGAGCTGATCGGGCGATATGACGGATCGGTCCTGCCGCTTCGCGTGGATTTGCTCATGGGCAGGCGTTGATCGTTGACGGCGATGACTACATCGGTCGGCCCACGAATCTCGCCTTCCCGTCTCTGTCAGGTTGCCCATCCCGAGAAGCTTTGGGCTGTGGGCTACCCGGCGGAGTCGCTTCCCACCTGGATCAGGGTCCTCGGCGTTCGGACCGTGACACTTCCGGGACTTGGTCGCGTTCCGCGGACCCAACGTCTTGGTCTCGTGCCGAGACCTCGATCTGCCTGATATGTCGAGAGAGGGGTCGCTCTAGGCTCGGACGGAACAGAATGGAAGGGTTCGTGGAGTCTTCCTCAGCCAGGGCGAGAACAAGCGATTCACCAACACCTGTCGTCATAGCTCAACCGGACATCCGCCAACCCGATCCCAGGGCCGTCTGCGCCGCCCCAGCGACGGTTCGGGGTTCAGTCGTCGACGAGCCCCGCTCCGTGCTCTGCGCAGGCCTCCACCCAGTGCCACTTGCCAGCCCGGTCCTCGAATCGGCCGCGGCAGATCACCGGCTCCCGGCAATGGCTGGCGTGCCCGACGCCTGAGTGGGTGAATCGGAAGCACTGGCCGGGGGTGACGGACCAGGCTTCGGCGTAGTAGGGCATGTTCGGAGGGTAACCCGGGGGGGTTGATCGACCAGCCGAGAGGCCGCTAGGTCGACCGTGGTCCTGCGACCGATTCGACTTCTTCGGCGTATAGAGCCGCGGTCTTCATTCCAGAAGGCCAGGCGGAAGTTGTTCAGTGTATCGACGGACGACGATTCAGCGCCGTTGCCGAACTCGGGATACCCAGGATCGTTAGACCCGACTGCCCTACGCTCGCGAAGTGGTCGCTGTTGCCAACCAAGTGAATGTGCTGGCACCTGACGTCAGAGTCCGGCTGTCGGGGTTGCTAAACGGAGCGATCCTCTCGTCGATCGCGATCCTCCTCGGCTACCTCGGTTGGGCGCTGCCCAGCCCAGGCGGATCGCTGGTGGTTCCGACCCTGATCGTCTTCGGGATTGGTTGTGCTGCCGCAGTCATCTACTGGATCGCCACCGGCAGCAAGATGGTGACAATCGTGGCGGCCGCGATCACGGTCGTCGCATCCGTGTGGACGTTCGCGTTCTCGTTGCCCACCTCAGTGGCCTGGGGCTCGAACGCCACTGCTCAGGCACAGGTGGCGCTCCGGCAGCTCGCTTTGACACCACGCGACGCTGCAGGGGTGACCCAGCCGCAGTGCTCGACGAAGCGGACCGGAAGCGTGGGACCTCTCGATGCCCCCTATCGCCAGTGTGCCTTCTCAACACCTCAAGGAACCATGGTCACGTTCACCGTCACCGGTGGGCCTCCGCGAGGGCTTGGCTACACCAATCAAGGGGCGGCAACGTTCCCGGACGAGTGCTCTCGTCACCTGATCGGAGACTGGTGGATGTTCACCGGGGAAACCAGCGGAACCGGCGACTGCCCCTTTGGGTATCGGTTCCACGGCGGGGGCTGAGCAGTCGACCAGGTTCGTGGCGGCCGCCGGCCACGGCCTTTGGCTGAATGGCGCGTTCCGACTGCGACCGAGAATCGCTCAGGAGCGAGGAGGTAGCCTTCACCGAGAGCGATTCCCCGAGAAGGACAAAATGGCCCTGCCATCGGTTTACGAACTCGACCTTCCGACGCTCGACACGGCGGGCATGGAGCGGGGGGAAGCGTTGTTTGCCACGGCCGAGGCCCGACGTCAGCACTGGCTCGCACGCTCCCCACTGGGATTCTCCATGACCGGGTACGAGGATGCCGTCGGGGTCCTGCGTGACCGGCGCTTTCACTCGGCCCTGTCCCTCATCCCTCAGATGGCAGGTCTGGAACCCGATGCCGGTCCGACCCCAGCTAGGCGGCGCTCCATCCTGTCGATGGAGGGAGAGGAGCACGCACGAATTCGCCGCCTCGTCGCGCCCGCCTTCACCCCCGCCTCGGCCAATCGCCTTCGGCCCTTCATGCGCGAGGTAATCGGCGAGTTGGTGGACGTCCTGGCCCCGACGGGACGCAGCGAGGCGGTGGTCGAGGTGTGCGAGCCCTACCCCATCCCAGTCATTTGCGAACTGCTCGGCGCGCCCAAGGAGGACTGGAAACAGTTCTCCCACTGGGCGACGGACATCTTCCGTCTTTTCAATCAGGATCTGATCAGCGACCGCGCCGCCATCGAACGTGCGGCCGCCGAGCTGGGCGACTACGTAGCTGCGCTGATCGAGGAGCGTCGAGCTCAACCCGGTGATGATCTGTTGAGTGAACTCATCGCGATCGAGGAGGCTGGTGACCGGCTCTCCCTGGATGAATTGGTGATGCTTGCTCAAGCCATCTTGATGGCCGGGACCGACACGACGCGCAACCAGCTGGCCTGTTCTCTGGCACTCTTCGCCGAGCATCCCGAGCAGTGGGCCGTACTGGCGAACCACCCCGAGCTGGCCCCGCGGGCGGTCGAGGAGTCCATGCGCTATCTCGGCGCAGTGCGTGGCACCATCCGTGTGACCGCGGAAGACGTCGAGTACCGAGGCGTGCTGTTTCCGCAGGGGACGCTGGTGTCGGTGGCCCTTGCCGGGGCAAATCGGGACCCGCACACTCTTCCAGGCCCCCGACAGCTTCGACATCACGCTGGAGCGCGAGGTCGCCCAGATGACCTTCGGCTCCGGTATCCACCACTGCTTAGGGGCTGCCCTCGCTCGAGCGGAGCTGCAAGAGGCTCTGGCGCTCCTCGCCCGCCGGATGCCAGGTCTTGCCCTCGACGGTCCGATCGAATGGAAGCCAGCCACGTTTGGGATCTGGGGCCCTTCCCGTCTGCCCCTGCGCTTTGAAGCGCCGGCGGCACCCTACTGAACTGAAGCCAAGGCGCACTCCGAGTTGGGCTGCGCCGTTTGCCCCTGCGATGGCGAACAATCTCTCAGACGCTCAACGCAGAGCATGCCCAGGCACGCGAACACCGACTCCAATGCGGTTGTCCAGCTATGACACCTTCTTGGTGACGACCTTGCCGTTTGGATTCAGCACGTACCAGAGTCCACCGTTGTTGTTGATCGCCTGGCCCGTAGCCTGACCCGGCTCGGCGTCTGTCACCCAGAGGTACAGAGGCCAGCCGTTGTATGTCACCTGGACAGTGCCGTCGGTACGCTTGGTTGTGCCGAGCAGATTCGGGTCTACTCCGGGGCCGTAAACCGGCGCATCCGTGCCGCTCAAGAGAAGTGGCGGCCACACGGTGGCGCAGGCGTTGTAGCAGGTGGACACCCCGGACCTCTTGTCGGGGACGAACATGTAGAGAGTGAAGCCGTTGCCGGCCACCAGGACCGTGCCGAGCCCGGGGAATTGTGCCGGTCAGCGACCTCGTAGATCGGTTCAACTCCCGAAGCCGGAGCCGGAACTGCCTTTGCTCCAGCCGCGGTGGTGGTCGGCGCTGGCGTGGTCGTGGGCGTGGAAACCGGTCGCTTCGTCGTGGTGGTCGACGAGCTCGACGAACTGGCACATGCGGCCAGGGCCGACGCGATCCCCACCAATACCAACGCCACCCCCAATGCGTGACTGCGCCTCCGCCCGGAGTGGCGAGCCGATCGAAAAGGTCGCATCATGCCGGCCGCCGTGACCTTCGAGCTCGTAGCTGTGGAACGACTGAGTTTCGCCGCAGTGTGGTCGTTGACGATCGGTGGGGCAATCGTGGTTTCCTTTCACGGATCCGACGGTGGACCGGGGTGACGGTCACGTGCGGCAAGTTTACGCACCAGTCGACCGGTCCTGTCTCCACGCTCTTCGATTGGACTGCGTCCCACGGTATGACTCGTCTGATTGCGATACTCCTGATCCGCTACGGACTCGGCCATGGCAGGCCCATGTTGTTCAGCTTCGGCACCTCGCCGGCGGCCATGATTCGTTCGGCCAGGGGACGCATCGTCTCCACGAGTTCGACGGCCCGGGCGCCGAGGGTGGCCACGAAAGGTGCTGCCAATCGATCGGTGGCGGCTTCGATCGCATCGCGGGCCTTGATGCCTGAGGCAGTGGGACGCTCGCTGTCGTCGATCCATTCCCGCTCTTGAAGATGCATGACCGCCGTTTGCCACTCTTCTTCGGACCACCCGCGGTTGGAACGAAGGCTCTCCCGCTCGGAGCGCTCCGTTGCTGCTTGCATGACAAGCGACTCGCACGGGCCGACCTGGTTGGCTACGAGGGAGGTGACATGGCCGTCGCCGCGATGCTCACGCATCGCGCCGAGGGCCTGCCAGAGCTGGAGGTGGGGCGCGCCCGGTTTGGCGAGACGCGGCGTTTGCGGCTCCCAGCGGTCGCCCCGAGAAGTCAGCCGAGTCGACGGCGGCCGTGACGAGTGACGCGGCTCGTCGAACGTCAGGCCCGTCGACCGCCTCTCCCAGCAGTCGACCCAACGCGGAGTCCATAGCCGATAGTCGGGCGTCGATGAGCTGTTCCGGTCCGGCGCAGGCCCAAGCATCGGGGATGGCGCGCCTCGACCCGTCGTGGGTGAAAGCCGTAGAAGATCGAGGTCACTACGGCCGCCGGCACGGTGCCGAGCGGTGAAGCGCGGCAGCCGAAGTAGCTCATCCAGCCGCCCTTGAGGCCGAGCGCGTCAGTTGCGGCACGAATCTCTGGGGCGAAGAAGGCAACCGCGTGGATCGGTTCACCGTATTGCCAGACGAGGCGCGCCAGCCGCTCCTCCGTGCCCACGTCTCTCTCCTCTCGAAGTTGGCCTCGACGCGGCCCTCCTGCTGGGTACGTTACCCACACCGGGGATCCCATAGGTCCGCCACAGTGCGAGTCAGACCCGCTGGGCCGTTCTGAAGTCGTCAGCTGTGGACGTCGGACTTCAGCCGGTGAGGGCGCGATCCGATAGCGAAGGTATGGCCGATCAGACCCGTTCCAATGTCAGCGAGACGCACGTGCCGGAACCTCAGGCGAACCTGATGGCGGTTCTTGATGGTTTTTGGGAGGCCTACGCCCGCCGTCGTGAATCGGGGATGGGGAAAAACCAGGCAGTGGGGAGTGCCCTGAGACAGATCGTCCCCGAGGACCAGCTGGCCGGAATCGTTCAGATGCTCTTCGGATCGAGGGATCGGGAGCTGTCGATCATCGCGTGGAGGCTGGCTCGGTGAACATGTCCCGGTCGAGCAGCGGGTGGCAGAGCGCCAGCAGCACGTCGCGTTCGCGGGTGGTCAGCGCCGGTGGCGCGTCGTCTGCCTCGGTCTTGGTGTCGTCTGCGGCCAGCGGGTCGCGGAAGATGAGGCGGCTTTGTCCGACTCGGATCTCGTCGCCATGCCGCAACCGGCGCGATGACCAGATCCGCTCGCCGTTGACCCAGGTACCGTTCGACGAGCCGAGATCGGTGACGCACCGGCCGGCGGGGAAGCGGTCGAGGATCGCGTGCAGATGGCTGGCGGTCGGGTCGTCGGGGAGCGCGATGTCGTTCTCGGCCGACTTCCCGACCGTCGTGCGATCGGATTGGAGCTGGAATCGCCAGCTCTGCACCCCGAACGTCACCTCGACCTGCGCGCCCACGCTGACAAGGTTAGGAGAACCACTGGTCCATGTGTGAAAGACCGGGACGATGTCGACGCTGATCGGGGAGCGGTACGAGGTCCTTGGGCTGCTCGGGATCGGCGGCGAGGGACGAGTGGTCAAGGCGCTCGATCGCCGGCACGACCGGTTGGTGGCGTTGAAGATCCGCCCGGTGCGCGATGACCAGGCGCGGGAGGAGCTGCTGGGCGAGGCACGGATCCTGCTCGCCGTCCCACCGCACCCGGCGCTACCGCTGGTCAGAGAGGACTTCTTCGACGGCGATGACTACTTCGTGGCGATGGACTGGGTCGACGGCACCGACCTGGACACGCTGCTGCGTGATCGGGGCCGACCGGGGCTGGCGCCCTCGAGCGTGTTGGCCTACCTGTCGCAGACCGCCGAGGCGCTGACCCACCTCCACTCGCAGGTTCCGCCGGTCATCCACGGCGACGTCAAGCCGGCAAACCTGATCCTGACCACGGGCGGGCAGATCAAGCTGGTTGATTTCGGCATCTCGTCGGCGCCGAATGCGCTGCGCCGCCGTGTCGGGACGCCGGGCTACCGGGCGCCGGAGCTGGCTTCTGACGGCGCCCCGTCGTGGGCCAGCGACGTCTACGCGCTCGCGGCGACTGCGTTTGCGCTGCTGACCGGCTCCGCGCCATCGGGTGTGCTGCCGGCCTGGGAGGGGATCGATCCGGCGCAGGCCAAGCAGCTCGAGGCTGCGATCCGGCTCGGGATGGCGACCGACCCGGCGCGCCGTCCCGCGTCGCCGGGCGAGCTGATCGAACGGCTGCGCGCGGGGTGGGCCGAGGCGCTGCCCACCGGTGTGGTCACGTTCTGTCTGTCGGATATCGATGGTTCATCGGAGATGTGGAGCGCGGACCCAGCGGCGATGGCCGAGGCGCTCGTGCGGCACGACGAGCTGATCGCGGATTGCGTGGAGAGGCGGGGGGGCCGGTTCCTCAAGTCGATCGGCGAAGGCGACTCCAGCCGTCTCTGTGTTCGACTCCGCGACGAGCGCGCTCGAGGCGGCGGTCGAAGCTACGCGCGCGCTGTCTGACGAGCCGTGGCCGAACGGCCTGCATGTCGCCGGGCGTTTCGGCCTCCATACCGGCGAGGCGGAGCGTCGGGGAACTGACTACGGCGGCTCGGCAATCGCCCTAGCGGCGCAGATCCGCGGTCAGGCCGAAGGCGGCCAGATCATCCTTTCCTCGGTCACCGCACAGCTGGTGGCCGGGCATCTGCCGGCAGGGTGCGAGTTGGTCGATCTCGGGCCGCACCGCGTCCGCGGTCGCGGCGAACGCGAGCGAATCCACGCGGTCAAGGCCGCGGACATCAGAGCCCCGCTTGCGGCAACCGCCTGCCCGTACCGCGGCCTATTGCCCTTCGAGCCCGAGGACTGCGACTTCTTCTTCGGGCGCGAACAGGTCGTCGACGAGCTGCTAGGCCGCCTGGAGGCCGGTGGGTTGTTGGCGGTGGTCGGCGCGTCGGGGAGCGGCAAGTCGTCGCTGTTACGGGCCGGCGTCATCGCCGCGGTGCGCGCGGGCGAGGTCCACGATGTCCGACGCGCATCCCTCATCAGGCCGGGCAGCTCACCCGAGCTGGACCTCCCGGACGATCGTGCCGTCCTCGTGGTCGTCGATCAGTTCGAGGAGCTGTTCACCCTGTGCGACGACGCCGTGCGCAGACAGGCGTTTATCGATGCGTTGCTCGCGGTCCGGGGGCCGGTCGTGATCGGCGTGAGAGCCGACATTTACGGCAAGCTCGGTTCTCACCCCGAGCTCGCGCGCGCGGTCGCCGCCAATCAGGTCCTGCTCGCAGCGATGAGCGACGCCCAGCTCGAGCGAGCCGTGACCGAGCCGGCCCGCCTGGCCGGACTCAGGCTCGAGCCGGGACTCGTCGAGTTGGCCCTGCGGGATGTGGCCGGCGAGTCCGGGGCGTTGCCGCTCCTATCGCACGCTCTGCTTGCCACGTGGGAGAGGCGCGATGGCCGCACGCTCAGAGTCGAGGGCTACCGCGAGACCGGCGGCGTCGCCTCGGCGATCGCGCGCACCGCCGACGGCGTACTCGCCTCCCTGCCGCCCGACCGCCGCGCCATAACACGCAGCATGTTCCTCCGGCTCACGGAGCTCGGCGGCACCGCACCCGAAAGCCGCCGACGCGTGAACATCGACGAGCTCGTCCCCGACACGGTCTCGCCCGAGGTCGTGCAGGCGCTACTCGAGCGCCTCGCCGAGGCGCGGCTCGTGACCCTCGGCGAGGGGACGGCCGAGGTCGCCCACGAGGTCCTGATCCGCGAGTGGCCGACCCTACGCGCCTGGCTGGACGAGGACCGGGACGGCATCCGCCTTCACCGCAACCTCGGCGCCGCCGCCCGCCTCTGGGACACCGGTGGACGAGACCCCTCCGACCTCTACCGCGGAACGCGTCTCGACGCGGCGGTCGAGTGGACGGAACTCCATCGCGCGGACCTCAACGCCACCGAGCGCAGCTTCGTCGACACAAGTCTCGAGGAGGCAGGCCGGGAGCGCCACGCCCAACAGCGGGCTAACCGTCGGCTGCGTGGGCTACTGGCTGGATCCGTCGCCCTCCTGCTCGTCGCGGCGGTCGCGGGCGTGGTCGCGTTGATTCAGCGCAGCGATGCACAAGCGCAGCGAACCCACGCCCTAGCGCAGGCCCTCACCTCCGACGCCGAGAGACTCGGAGCGGAGGCGTTGAGCGATCCGAACGTGGATCGCTCGTTGTTGCTCGCGGTGACCGGGGTTGAGCTCCAGAACCGCCTCCAGACGCGGAGCGATCTGTTCGCCGTTCTGCAGCAGAACGCCGCGCTCATCCGCCTGATCCGGCCGTCCGATGTGGAGATCACCGCGCTCGACGTCAGCCCGGACGGACGGCTGCTGGTGGTTGGCGATGCGTCGGGCACCGCCCGGTTCATAAATCTCGCGAGTTGGAGGACGCAGGGGGCGGTCGTGCGGCTCGACGAGCCGATCGGGCAACGTGACCTGAGCTTCTCTCCCGACGGGCACACGGTCATGGCCGTGGCGATCCGCGCCGACCGTTCGGAGCTGTACACGATCGACGTGGCCAGTCGTCGTGCGCGGCGGATGCTCTCGTGGAACGGGTCCCCGCCGCAGCCAGATGCCGTGATCGGTTTCGAGGCCGTGGCCTACTCGCCGGACGCCGCGCAGGTGGCGGTGACAGAGGAGGACGAGCCCGCCGACAACGGCGTTCCGACGGGTTCGCGGCTGCTGATGCTGGACGCCTCGACGGGGCGTGTCCGCTGGCAGCGGCGCTACCCCCTACGTCCAGGTCAAGCCGATCCGCACGTCGTCTTCACCGCAGCCGGCATGCTGCTGACCTCCGCACAGCAGGGCGACACGCTGATCTGGGATCCGCGCACGGGCCGTATCCTGCGCCGGTTCCCGCTGGGTGGAGTGCCCGCGCTCGCGCCCGACGGCCGCACCGTCGCGCTGGGCCAGAACAGCCCGAGCGCCGCAGACGAGAGCGCCTCGGTCGTGTTGCTCGATCTGCGCACGGGCAGCCATCGGGCGTTGCTCGCCAACCTGCCCGACGACTGGATCCGCAGCCTGGCCTTCACGCCCAACGGTTCGGAGGTCGCCGGGGCGGCGACCGACGGGTTGCACGTCTGGGATGTCGCGTCGCGCAAGATCGTCGCCAGCTATGTGGCGCAGGCGGGCCCGCACTCGCTCTCGGTCCTCGACCCGAACACCGACGTCCTCATTTCCGGACAGCAGGACGGCAGCCTCACCGCGTTCGACCTCTCCGGCGCACGCCGGCTGGGCCGCGCCTTCAGCTGGAACACCCCCGAGCAGGCATGCGGCTACAGCCCCTGCATGGCGATCAATCAACAATCGTCGCTGATGGCGACAGATCAGGGTGACGGGACGGTCGCGCTCGTCGATTTGCGGACGCTCCGCTGGCGCATGCTGCCCGCCCGCGACGGTCCCACCGCAGCCGCGATCTCGTTCATGCCCGACGGACGGACGGTCGTCACCGGCGGGACCAACGGGCGGGTGAGCTTCTGGGACGTGAGCAGCGGTCGCGTCACGCGCACCCTGCGGTTCGCACAGCCCGTGTGGTGGACCGCCGCCAGCCCCGACGGCAAGCTCCTGGCCGTCCAAACCGGCCCAGCCGACGGCTCCAACAACCGTGTCGAGGTGGTGCGGATCGCCACCGGCGCGGTGCTGCAGAGCCACCCTCTGCCGTACGGGCCAAACGGCGTGGAGTTCACCCCCGACGGACGCGAGCTCGTGGCGCTGGGCTGCTGCTGGACAGGCTCCGGGTCAGCGCTGGTCGCGTGGGATGTTCGCAGCGGGCGACAGATGTTCAGGCTGGGCGACAGCGTGAACGCCAGCGCGTTCGACATCGCACCCGGCTCGCAGCTACTCGGCGTCGGTACAGGCGACGGACAGGCCCTGCTGCTCGACCCGCGTACAGGCAGACGGACCACGCCACCGATCCAGGTCGCGACCGGGGAGATCACTCAGGTCTCGTTCTCGCCCGACGGGCGCAGCTACGCGGTCTCCTCGAATGACAGCACCGCCAGCGTCTGGGACCTCCAGTCCGGCACGCGGGTGGGTCACACCTTCGGCCCGTACCCAGCGACCGATCCGACGGCGCTGTTCGAGCACAACGGCCGGCTCCTGATCAACCTGCTCGCGAACGCGATCCAGTGGCCGATGAACCTGAACACATGGGAGCAATTCGCCTGCCGCGTCGCCGGACGCAACCTCACCCGCGCAGAATGGCGCGAAGCGTTGCCCAATCGCGCCTACCGCCCCACCTGCCCCCTGGCACATGAGGAAGCCGACGACCCGCACAGAGCACCGACGGCTGCTCGCACCCAGTAACGCTTTCCCCGGCGCTGGGGAGATCTCTCGCGCTGAGGAGAATCAGCCGGACCAGAGGCCCGCCGTGGTCGGTCGCCGTCCCGACCCCGTTTCTTCGTGAACCGGGGTCGGGCGGCTCTGTCTTTCAGATCACATGCCGATGACGATCGGCACGGGAGGCGATGTCGTCTTGCTGCCGTCGGGGTAGGTGACGGTCACGATCAGGTTGGTGAGGCCCGTCCCCTTCGTCGCCAGCTTCCAGTTGTACTGGTATTGCTTGGTAGTCGGGTCGTACGTCATCGGCGTCGGGCCGACCGCTTGGCCGGTGGTGCCGACCTTGGTTGCCTGGAAGGTGACGCTGCACGCCGAGCAGGCCTGCACGCGTGTCCCGGCGCTGTTTGTCAGCGCGATCTTGATCGGGACCGTCTGGCCGGGCTTCCACTTGCTCTTCGGTACCGGTGCGAAGAAGGCGAGGATGTTGTAGCCGACGGTGTAGTTGCAACTCGCGCTGGCCGTGTTTCCGGCCTTGTCGGAGACCGGGCCAGAGCTGACGCTGCCCGCGCCGAGCGCGGAGGTGTTCAGGGTGAACGATCCGCTAGTGGGGGCGATCAGGCCCGAGCTGGGCGCGGGGTCGGTCGCCGACCAGTGCACCGTGACCGCTGCACCGGTGGTGATCGCACCGGTCGGACAGTCGGAGAACGTGACGGCGGGGTTGACCGTGTCGATCATGATCTGCCCGAACGAGGCGGACGCCGAGTTGCCCGCGCCGTCCTGCGCGGTGCCACTCGTCGATGGCGTCGTGCCGCCGGTCTTGAACACCTGATCCGAGCTGCAACTGGCCGGCCCGGACCCGCCGGTATCGGCGCAGCTGTAATGCACGGTCACCGCCTGGTTCGTCCAGCTGTCCGCCCTGTAGGGGCTGCCATCGGCGTTCGTCGCCGAAGCGGTGATCGTGGGGGCGATCTTGTCGATGTTGATCGGCCCGAACGACCCGGTCGAACTGTTCCCGGCGATGTCGGTCGCGGAGGCCGCGACCGAGCCGGTGCTGCTCGTGAACGTCTGGTCAGCGCTCGGCTCACAGCTCGCGACGCCCGAGCCTCCGTCGCCGTCGTTGCAGCTGAAATGCACCGTCACGTCCTGGTTTGTCCAGCGACTGGCGAGGTCGTCGTAGGGGCTGCCATCCGCGGTCTGCCCCGTTCCGATGATCGTGGGCGCGTTCGTGTCGATCTTGAACGTGACGATGTCGGCGGAGCCCTCGTTTCCGGCCACGTCGAACGCCGTACAAGAGAGCGTCCAGCTTCCATCGCCGAGGTTGAGGAAGATCTGGCCCTTGCCGTCATAGCCGCCGTCGCCGTACTTTGTTTCGCCGCATCCCCCTTGGCGTGCGGCGATGCCGGAAGAGGGGGACACGTGAAGATCGTCCGCGAACGAGGAGACGCTGAGTGTTTCGTTCGTTCCGCCCAGGTCGCTGGCGTTGAACCAGACACCACCATCGCCGGTCGGCTTCTTGCCGGTGAACGGCGCACCGACATTCGGCGGGACCGTGTCGATCTCGTACGTCGCAGTAACGGGTTTGCTCGTGTTCCCCGCGTTGTCGGTAACTGAAGGTCGGCCAGAGTTCGGCATAACTTGGAAGGGAGCAGTCACCCCAGGAACCCCGCTCACGGGGCGATTGCACAAGTCGGAGCCTGACATCGCGGCCGATCGCGCGACGCTGAGTCCGCGTGACTAACCAGCCGCGCGAAGCCTGCTACGCCGGCAGGGGAGCCGCGATGTGGCGGCTCCCCTGGCGCAGCGCGAGTGCTGTCCCGGCGACTAGCCTCCGGCGAGCGCGGGGACGAGGGTGGCGGCGTTCGGCGTGCCGAGACCGGTCACCGGATCCCAACCTGTCGTCGCCGGATAGCCGGGCACGCTCGGGTCCGCCTGGTTGTTGCCGGTGGTCACGTCGTAGAAGTACGTGCCGTAGTTCGGCCCGGAAGCCAGCGCGTACAGCGTCGGGTTGATCAGGCCGAGGCCGTGACCGGCGATCTGGTCGGCGATCGCGACGAGCCCCGCCCATTGCGGCGAGGACGCCGACGTTCCGCCGACGACGTACCAGCCGGCGCTGCACGGGTCCCCGCTCGGGCAGATAAGGCCGCTCTGCGCGTCGCCGGGAGCGGTGTCGTACACGAGCACGCCAGTCCGCGAGCTCGCCTGATAGGCGACGTCGGGCACGCCGCGCATCGCGCCGATCGTGGTCGAACCCGACGGCAGCGTGCCCTGGTAGCTGGGCGTCGCGAAGACGTGGCTGAAGCCGCCGCCCGAATCGATCCAGCCGACCTCCCGATTGGACTGATTCTGGCAGTTCACCGGCGGGTCGGTGTTGTCGACACCGGCGCCGGTCAGCGGGTTCGTGCACAGGTACGTGCCGCCAACGCCCGTCACGAGCGGGTCCGAGGCCGGCCAACCGACCGTCGGGTAGGGGATCGTCGTCGGGTTCTTCACCGGCGTCTTCAAGACGTTGGCGCTGCCGCCGTCGCCGGAGCTGGCCAGCACGGTGACGCCGCTCGCGGCGGCGGAGATGAACGCGTGGCGGAGATTCAGTAGCGACTGCGTGCTGTGGAAGCTTTCCTCGGCCGCTCCGAAGCTCTGCGTGATAACCGTCGCCTGGTGGTTGTCCACTATGAACTGCTCGGCGTTCATCATCGCCGGGAAGCCCTGCACGCCCAACGTCTCGGCGGGATTGGTGGTCACGTTGATGATGTTCGCCTGCGGGGCGATCGCGTGCGCCCATTCCACATCCAGGCTCGTCTCAAGCGCCCACGCGTTCCGGTCTTGCTGGCCCGTGCCGTTGCTCTTCGGCGGCGGCGCCTTCACCTCGGTCTTTCCGTTCCAGTACACATGCTGGAACGTCGGGGCCCCGCCACCGCACGCGGCTGCCGGCTCGCCGCACATATGCGGCAGGCCCATCTGGCTGTCGAAGTTAGCCAGGTCCGACGCCATGTTCGGATTCCCGAACGAGTCGATGATCGCGATCGTCTCGCCCTGGCCCTCGTGCCCCGCCGCGTATAGCGGGGCCAGGTTGTAGGAGTTCTGCATCGGCGTCGCCATGAAGCACCGCCGTCCGACCGAGGCGCAGTCAGATTGGGCGGGCGGCGTGAGGCCCGCAGACAGGAACTGGTACTCGGCGACCGCCGGCACGGGCGCCGGGACACCACTTGCGGCGAGCCCCGAGGAGCCGGCCACGCCCACGCCCAACAAACCCAACGACCCCGCGCACGCCGTCGCGAACAACCAGACCCGCCGGCCGTGCGCGCGCCACCCGGCCGACCCGGCCCTCCATGTCCCACGCGAGAACATCACGTCACCTCCCGGTTCCAACCGGTTGCCAGGCCTCCCAGCCGCATCAGTCGCGGCGCAACATACCCAAACCGCCCGCGCGACAAACGAGATACGCGCAACCGAACGACCGGCCGCACAAGCGCGCAAGTCGCCAATACACCAAACGGCTGCCGCAAATCACCGGGATAGAGCACCCACGACTCCTCGTCCCGGCCCGCTGCATCGGGCCATTACCACCGTTCTCATTGCAAGCGTGAGACCGCCACATCCGCGCAGCGTTTCAGAAGTCGACGCCCACCGAGCAGAGCGCCCGCGGGCGACCGGGTCGTTGAGCACAGCGTCGCTCCGGTCTGGCAAAGCAACGGTGGCTGTCGAACCGGCCGTGCGCTTGCTCAGGCTCCTGGACCCAGGCGTCTAGCAAACGTCGCACCCGGGACGCGCCACACGAAGCGACAGTCATCGATCGCCGCGCCAGACTGATGAGTTCGCGTGCATGCGACAACCCACAAGCGGGTTCCTGCACCCGCCAACACTGCCGCTCGCCCCACGGCGAGCGGGCGTCTCGGTCGCGCCAAGCGCCGCACTCGGTTCGGACGAGTTGCAAGAGCGCGCTCGCAACCGGGTGGCGACCTGCCTCGCCAGGTGACGGAGCAATGTCCGCCGACCGAGACGACGCTAGTGTTCTCCATCGAGAGGAGCCACGCCCTCAGGGCGACTGCTTGAGGCGTCAAGCAGCAACATCGGACCGATAGGCAGGCGGCCGGGCCAGCCGTGTATCCGTGGCAGCACGGGGCACCTTGGGACCGGCGCCGACCGCCCTGGAGTGCGCGGGAACCACGGAGAGCGAGGCCGACCTCACGATGTCCGTTTACCCAAGGATCAGCCGAGACGTGCTCAAGGCACCTGGTTGCCGGTTGAGCTCTTCCGGTGCATCCGGTAGTGCAAGACCACGAACGGAAAGCCGAAGAGCCAGAACGCGTGCTCCGCGCGCAGTTCGCCGTCCTCCAAGTACACGTCGAGTTGCTCGGCGAAGCCCTGTACGGCGGCCGTCGTCAGCTCCCGCGTCTCAGCGTCGATGTACGTCAGGTAGTGGCCGGGGTGTTTCAGCTTGCTGCGGCTGGTTAGGATCAGCCCGCCGCCCGCCCGTGCCCTCGGTGCGAGCGTCGCGGTGAAACTGGCCTGGGGGAGCGGGAAGCCGACGCTGACGTAGCCGCGCTCCTCATCGCGATATGTCGTGTAGATACCGATATAGATGGGTTCATCATTGTCGGTGAACGACCGGATCCAGCCACGCACCGCCACCACGTCCTCGCCGGGCGCGGTGATCGTGTCGATACGGCTCCGGATGCCGCGCTGGGTCTCGCGCTGGTTCATCGGCACGCTCGCCTGCCCCAGCGGCCTCGCGAGCAGGTTGCGGTACAGCAGGTAGCCGGGACGTACCCAGAGCCGCCACTCAGGCACGATGTCGAGCGTGAACCGGGTCGTGTGCTCGTAGAACTCGCGTACCAGCGGATCCACTTGCGCGGGATCGAGCTCCGGGCCGGCCAGCGAGTCCAGCGACGCGACGATCCCGACATCGCCCGCGTCCGCGGTGTAGGTGCCGCCGAGCACATCAGCGAGCTCTCTGACGTAGCCCGTGCCGACGTACCAACTGCGTGACTCCAACGGCACAACGAACGGCAGGTCCTCGGCTTGTACCCGTTCGGCCAGCATGCTGACCTGCGGGTCGCGGAACAGCAGCGCGGACAGCACCCGGAAGGCCACGACGCTCGTCGCCGCCACGACGGCCGGTTCCGCGGCCCGGTCGCGCAGCCCGAACGCGCCGCCCACCGCAGCCCCGACCGCCGGACCGAGCGCCACCTTCTGCGGCCGCAGGCCGAGCCCCCCGGCCACCGCGCCGCTCACGGTGCCAACCGCCAGCGGTCCGGCCCCGCTCAGCCGTCCCCCTACCCAGCCCGCTGGGGCGGCCAGCGCGCCGGTGGCGAGGATGCGCGACCACAGCTCAGGAATCTGGCCCGGCCGCTGCCGTGCCCGCGACACGGCTTCCGCGGCGCCCAGAAAAGCCGCACCGGCTGCCGCGCCGCGCACCGCGGCCCGCGCTCCGCGGCGCCCCGTCAGCGCCGCCCCCGCCACCGCGCCGAGCACGCTCGCGCTGAGAACCTGCTGCTTACGACTCGGCCCCGTCCGGGCTCCGGCGCCTCGGTCAGCCGCCACGGTCGTAACCTACCGGCCGCGCTGGGGTGGCTGTCACGAAACCAACTGGCGTTGACCGCGCGAGCACTCTGGCGTCGCGAGCTCACGCGGCGAATGCCACGGCGTTGGTGCCGCAGGTCGGTTTCCGCCTCGCTTCGCGAAAACGGTGTACCCAAGGGAACGACTGCCGCCCCGCCGCGACAGCACATGTGCCGGGCTCGATGGTCAGCGGGGCGCGCAGGACGGCGAGGACGGCGTCGCAGATAGGGTGTTCGCAAACCATTCACACTTACGTGGGCTACCGGGATACGGGCCTATGGAGCCCAAGCGATCAGGAATGCGGGTTCGTCCACAACGCGAACCAGGTTCTGCGGTTCGAAATTCCTCGCATGTCCTTGCCGAGTGGCGACGTCCCCCGGGAAGACGGCAACGTGCTCCGTGACGCTTCGACGCTAGCTGCAAGCGCTTCGGGTCGCGCCAGCGCCGGGCACCGCGCTACCGCTCGGCGAGAGAAGCGGCCACCGACTCAGGTAACTGCAATAGGCGTGATGCGACAACCCGCCCACGGCGAGTCGCGCGGCCGCATTCAGTCCCGGCCGGTCGTGGACGCTGACGATTCCTTTCGATGCCCGGCCACCGCCGAGGACACGAGTGCTTTGGTGTGACCAGGCGACCAGAACCAGCGCTAGTGCTTTGCCCGGTTCCGATAGTCGCGCCGACCCCGCGTGGCCGTGACCGCCGGTGACCACCGAACTGTGTGCTCCCCACAACCGGCGGCTGCTGCCAGACGACCGCCGGCTCGCGGCGTCGCGTCTCCCTGAACGGGCGCAGCGGCCTGCCGGCGTGGCTTCGGGAACGTGGACCGGAAGCGGCCCCATTACTTCAGAGAACGTGGAGAGGTGCGTCGCGGCGGGATCTCCGGTCTCCAGCTGCGCCGCGAGGGCCGGGGCAGGAGACGGGCGACTCGGGCGAGGCGTTTCGGCGTACTGAGGTGCCTGGACGTCCGCGCCTGTGACTTCCACAGAGACTGCGCCGGCGCAGGACACGGCGCTCGCGCTCGCCAACCTGCGCCGCTCACGGCGCGGATGATGGGCCACGGCTTGGGCCTGGCAGCGCAACACTAGGCAGAGCGAGATGGACTCAAAGGAGCAGCGCTCCGCCCTGCGGGCGGCGGTATATCGTGGTGACGGACCGGCTGTCGTCGAGGTGCTCGGCGGTGTCGGCGCTGAGGGTGATTCGCTGCAGCTGGCTGGCGACGGCCTCATCGCGCCGGTCATGCGGGGCGTGGACGGAGTCGCCGAGCTGGCTCGCGAACTCGTGGTCGGCCTGCGGCGGCGAGGCTGGGAGGGGGATGATGAGCTGGCCGACCAGCTTGAGGCTCAGCTCGGCGGCGGACCGGCGGCGATGCGGCGCGGCTTGCCCGTCGATCTCGAGGAGCTGGCCGGCATCCTCGAGGGCGATCCACTCAGCATCGGGGGCCGGATCGATAGCACGACCGGTGAGGTCTGGTCGCAGGCGGCGATCGAATATGTCCTGGAGACCGGGGAGGAAGACGAGGACACCAGTGATGATCCCGAGCGGTGGCTGGCGGTCCACGGCGAGGGCTCACGCGAGGGCTACCGGGACATGGAGCTGTTCATCGCGTCCGTCGAGGATCCTGGCCGGGCCGAGCGCCTGGCTGTCGCGCTCAAACGCCGCGGCGCGTTTCGCCGCTTCAAGGACGAGCTTGCCTGCTGGCCCGGCGAGCTTGAGCGGTGGCACGCACTCTCCGAGGAGCGCCAGCGCGGCCGCGCGCGATCATGGCTCGCGGCGGCCGGCTACCGCGTGCTGCCGGTCGACCACCGCGATTCCTGAGGACGGGCCATCGGCGTGCTACGTGCTTGCGATGGCGCTCGACCACGCAAATATCTGCTATCGGGCGTTAGCCATCGACGGCCGACGGCCCCAAGCAACAGACGTCGCCGTCCATCACGAAGGGTCGAGTAGGCTCTCGCGGTTGACGCATCGCGCGCTCCTCGGTTGGCTGGCGGTCGTGGCCGTTGAGCTTTGTGGTGTGGGGATCCCCGCTAGTTCGCAAGCGGCCCGGGTGGTCGTGTTGGAGCGAGACGGCCGGGCAGTTGTGGCCAACAACTCTTTCTTGCCGGCCGTCACGCCGACGCCGGCGCCTCCTATGTCTGGTGCCGCAAGTGCGGTTCGCGCGCGACCTCAACCCGAGATCGCCAACGGAAGCGTGCGAGCCGGGCTCGTGCGCCTTCGTCGTGCGCACGCCATCTCAGGCGCCGCCTACCGGTCGTTCCTCGCGAGCTTCAACGTGGCTTTGCGTACGGTCAAACGATTGGGCGGAGCCCGTGCGGTTGAGCTCGAGGCGGTCATTCAGAACCTAGGCAGCATCGCCGCGCGTGGGATGCTCACGCCGTCCCGCCTTCCGGTCCTATTCCTCACTCTGAACCGGAACCGCCAGTGGTGGACGACGGGTCCGCTGCTCGGCGGGTACCAGCGCGTCCAGTTTGCTGGCTCGGGACTGGTCTGGGAGTACTACCCCGGCCAAGGAATCGAGCTTCAGGAGCTGGGCAGCTTCTCGTCGGCCGATGCTCTCTGTACGGGCGGACCAAGCCATGCGGCGGCATGCGCCGATCTGCTCTCCGAACTCGTCCCACTGGCCGCGAATCGCGCTGGCCGCCTGACGTGGGAGTACTACTTCGATTTCGACGGGGGCGTGCCGCCATGGACCAGCGCGATGTCGCAGGGTACCGCCTTGCAAGCACTCGCCGACGCCTACCGGACGGTCGGCAACGCGTCCTACCTAGCAACCGGCAACCGCGCGCTGGCGCTCTTCACGGCTGCACCGCCAGCGGGCGTTGCGGTCACAACGAGCCTAGGCGCACGCTACGTGCAGTACACATTCGCCCCCGGCCGCGGCGACGAGGTGATCAACGCCTTCCTTCAGAGCCTAATCGGGCTCGACGCCTACGCCCAGACGAGCAAGAACCCGCTCGCGGCGCGGTTGTTTGCCTCCGGGAACGCCGAGGCTCAGGCTGAGCTGCCGCAATTCGACACCGGCGCCTGGTCGCTGTACCAGCCCGGCCTCGAAGACGACCTCTCCTATCACGAGCTTGTCACCGGCTTCCTACAGCAGCTCTGCTCAATGACGAAGGTGAGCATTTACTGTGCCACCGCAACGCGCTTCGCGCAATACCTAAAGACCCCGCCCGCGCTACAACTTTTGACCACGCGCCTGAAGGTCGGGCGCGCATCGAGCGTCTACTTCAAGGTCTCGAAGATCGCACGTGTCGGCATCACCGTCCTGCACGGAGCGAAGACGCTGTTCCTCACCAGCGCCAACTTCCCGTACGGCGGCCACGCGTTCGCGATTCCCGGCCTCCCGGTCGCGGGCAACTACACCGTGCGCCTGGACGCAACAGACCTCGCAGGCAATTACAACCAGATCCAGTCGAACGTGCGGGTGAGTCGCTAACCGTCGGACCGGTGGGCCAGCTCACCGACATCCGTCGCCCGTTCCATCCGCAGCTCGCTCCTGAGGCGGGATCCGATCCGCGACAGCGAGAAACGGCGGCAAGAGACGGCCTCGCGATCGCGAGGCGCCGCCTGCGGTGGCTTCGAGCGCGCGATGGGATAGGCTCTCGCGCGCTTTTGTCCGCTTCGACCGCGCGATCGGGTCCGGCTGGCCCGCGCTACGACGTGCCGCGCAGAACGTCACGGCTCGCTTATACGCGCGCTTGGGAGCAACGTCGCGATCGGACCTTCCTCCTCCTAGCGGCGGTTGTCGGTCTCGCCGCCGTGGTGCGGCTCAGCACCCTCGGTCTTTACTCGTACTGGAGCGACGAAGCGGTCATCGGCCCGGTTCACAGACCTATCGCCCACCTGCTAGGCGCCCTTCCGAACAGCGAGCGCACCCGACGGCCAGGCACAATTACGGTCTACGAGGGCAAAGCCTGAAGTGGGTGAACGGTGTTAGCTGCGTGCCCGACCCAGATCCCCATCCCGAACATCCCTGCCCACGTCGTCGTAATCAGAGGCGGGCAGCGGGTTAGTGCTCCGTCGCGGGAGGCTGGCACCGGCATACCCTCCAGCACGGCGACGACGTCCGGAGCGGGCTTATCACCTGAGACCCGCATGGCGTCCTCGACCCCGCGGGGTTCTTTCTCTCTTCAGGCGGGAGATCAGATCTTCGTCGGTCGCGGCGCTCGCTTCGCGTTTTTCTACGGCGGGAACCGGTTTCGTATCCCACACGGTGAGCTGCGCCTCGAATGCCGGCCGCTCGCGCTGAACCTGCAACGCCGAGGGCCCAGGAGGATGACCTTGGCGGTCACGCTTGAGTCCGGCCGTGTGCGGGTGCGGTCCGGCCGCGCTGCGCGGCGTGCGCTTGTCCTCACTCATGAGATGCTGGCCTACGCGACCGCGCGGGCCACGAACTTCATCGTCGTTCGCAATCCGCGAGCGCGGGCGACTAGAGCATGGACCCTGAACAAGCTCATCGTGGCAGCGAAGGCGTCGGACCAGACGACGCGGATAAACGCCCGCATCACGTACACCGCGATCTCAGATCCACGAGGCCTGCGGCTCGACATCTGGCCGTTCTCCGTTTCCCCGCTGGAGCGCGCGACGACAGCTGCTGACGGCGTGCCGCCGTTCTGGGCGGACGCGCTGCCCTGCTCCGTTGGTTGCTCAGCTCCGGGAGCAATTCCGGGCTGGCCGCTGCAGCCGTTCCATCAGCAGCACGCGATTCGTGCCGGCATCAATGAGTTGCGCCCAGCCAACTTCCATGTCGCGGTCGATATCGAAGCACGGAACTTTCAGCCCGTTTACGCGATCCAATCCGGCTACGCGACGATTCGCTATCCCGGGACGGGCGACGTCAACGTCGACGTGGGCAACTTCTACTACTGGCACATCAACCCGACGGTGTCCGACGGCCAATACGTCGTGGCTTACAAGACCGTCATCGGCCAGGTCCTCTACGGCTTCACCCACGTCGCCGTGTCCGAGGGGAGCACGAACGACTATCTGAACCCCCTCCGGCCAGGAGGAAGCCTACGGCCATACGCCGACATCGAGCCGCCCATCATCGGGACACCCCGGATCTTCTCCGACGGGCGCGTGATCGTCGGCTCGTTCGATCCGCAGAGCCTCGTCGCGACCGGGTTCCCGTATGAGACTCCCGTGCTCGCACCCTCCTCGCTGGCCTGGCGTCTCTACAACGCCCGCGGCGACGCACTCACCGGACTGGAATGGGCAATGCGTGGCTCCCAGAATTACCCGTCCGGGCTCAAGCCAGTGATTTTCGCCCCAGGCGCCGCAAATCCCGGATTCCACTGCTTCTTCACGGAGCACCGATGCGTACCAAACTGGGTCTACTGGCTGGCTGGCGGACTGACTCCGCCGCTGCCGCTCAGCCGCTTGCCTCGAGGCCGTTATCGTCTCACCGTCTATGCCTGGGATTGGGCGGGTAACACTTCAGCGCTCGACTATGCCTTCACGATCCCGCTCGCACACGCGGCCGGCGCGCCGAGGCCCGAGTTCGGCCCGCTCGACGCACAATTCGACTACGACGAGACAGGCACCAGCGTCGCGCCGCCCGCCTACACTGAGACCGCCCGATGACGAGCAGCTCGTCGACTCCGTCCGTCGACGATCGAGCTCAGGGCCGTCGACTCCGATCCCGCGCAGCCCGTCTACGAGACGCCTAACGTGTGCGGCTCATCGGCGGACGTGCACTCTGAGGCCGCGGGGTGCAGGGCACCGCTTCCGCGCCGCCGGGCCCAACCCGTCTCCCCGCACCGAACCAGGTTTCGACCGACGCGCGTCGTTGTCTCGGTGTTCGTGCAAGCTAGAGACTCGAAGCGTCGTCCGCCCTCCAGCCGCCGTTGCCCGATCAGCTCGAAGTTCCGCTTGACATGAATGCGAGTGCAGCGCCGGCGCTGACCGCGGTACCGAACGTCCTTGCCGATCACCTGACTCGCGTCAGCCAGCAAGCGCCGCGCTGCTGCCACTCTCTGGACCGAGCAGGCGCCTGCTCTGCCGCTGGGATCTCTTCCCGGTTGGCGGACGACCGCCCGTTTCGCCGACGCCGTCCAGACTGCTGCCTCCCCCCGTGAATTCGGCAATCTTCGTCGTCTGACGGCGGGACCTCTCGTGTGGAGCGTCGCCCGCGACCCGGCAGACCTCCGAGCCCTCGGGCCGGAGCGGAAGTCTGGCGGCCGCGACAGGAGTGCCGGACATCGTCCATCTCAGCAGTCTGAACGCAGCGCGCGGACGTGCTCGAGTTCGTGGCGAAGCAGGAGCGCCGCTGTTAGCTCGTCGTCACCGAACGAGTTAACACCGACGTCGCGATACATGCGCAGGTTCGACCATTCGACGAACACGTGCCCGAACTCCGGGGCTCCTGCTTCGCCAGGCGGAGGGAGCCCGCAGACGGCACCAGTCGCGAAGCTTTTCGCAGATCGTCCCGAGGAATAACCGTCGCGCGCGACATTCAGGGCTTCTGGGCTGCTGCTCCGGGGACGAGCGACAGTGCCGCGAAGCGCGACTCGGCGAAGCGTTCAGTTGGGACGGGGTGCCGACCCGCGTAGACCGGCGCGACGGCCCTTGCCTGTGGTGATGTCGTCAGTGCGCGTAAGCCGCGTGCGTCTCGCATCGATCGTCGTCACCGCGAGGTGGACGCAGTCTTAGCGCCGGTCGATGACGGTGACGACGCCGTTGTCGCCGTCGACGCGGACACGGTCGCCGGTCTCGATCCGCTTGGTTGCTGACCCGGTCCCGAGTACGGCGGGCAGCCTGTACTCGCGCGCGAGGATCGCTGCGTGACACATTACCCCGCCAGCGTCGGTGACCGCTGCCGCGATCCGGCCGAACACGGGCGTCCAGCTGGTCGAGGTGAAGGGAGCGATGAGGATCTCGCCATCTTGCACGTCAGCGAGCTGCTCGACGTCGCAGATCACCCGGGCGGCTCCCTCGGCAACGCCCGAAGAACCTGCGATCCCGCAAATCGCCTCGGTGGTCGCCTCGCCCGAGGCCCGGCGCCATTCCTGCACGCGCTCCGTGGTGATTCCCCAGTGCATGATCGTGACCGGCTCCGTCACGGCTTCTGGGGCCTGGCCCAGCGCCGGGGGCGGAGCCCACCGACGCAGTGCGTCGAAAACCCGTTTGCGGCGCTCGACGATCGGGGGCCACAGGCTGGGACCGCGGGGGACCCCGGTGCCGCCAGAGCTCCACTGCAGCCGCAGCTCCTCGAGGGCGGAGCGGACCTCGCCGTGGCGCAGGAAGAATACGTCTTCGGGGTCCGCGAGGAAGGCGTGGCCTGCTAGCAGCGTGCCGAACTCCCGTACCTTGTTCCACAGCACGGTGTGAGACCAATGATCGATGTAGAAGTTGTGGTCCTCGATGTGTGGGAACACCGTGCGTGCGAGCTTTAGGTGCCCGTTGAAGGCCCGACGTGATTTCGTGGGTAGTAGCGCTCGATACTCGTCGGTGATCCGGTCGCGCTCGGCGAGGACTGCGTGTTGTGGACGGCGGATGTCCTCCCCGGCCTGAAGCCGGGCCACGTACGAGCCGATCATCGCGATCGGTAGCGATGGGTCGTCGATCCATGAGCGGTGATGGTGGTAGAGGCCGTTGCCGTAGGAGAAGCAGAACCACGGGTACTTGGCCTCCCCGTAGTCGGCCAGCCAGCCGTCTCCGCCGCTGGTGTCCGCGAGCGCGCTGATGAGCTCTTCCTCGCCCCGCGCTGACCTGATCTCTTCGGCGACTCCGAGCTCGACCGCGCGCTCGGCGAGCCGCCGCAGCTCGTCGTCCGGCCGCAGCGCCACCACGTCGAGCCCCGACACCATGTTCGCGACCGCCTGATCGGAGATGTTCGGGAACTCCTGCCGACAGAGCTCATAGAGACTGAGGTAGGCCCCGTACCCGAGGTTGACCAGTTCGAAGTGGTAGTGACCGACACGGTCGAAGCCCTCGAGCAGGCGGTCATAAGCGAGCAGCATTGCGTGGGCGGAGCCGACACCGCGGCCCTCGGTCACCAGCAGCTTGTCTTCGATTTCAGGCAGGTCAGGGACTGCGAGCGCCTCGAGGTCTCGGATCTCCGCCTGGACCTTTTCGCGCCAGTGCGCGTCGAGCTCGTTCCAGTGCTCGTAGTAGTGCCCTCCGCGCGCTGTGAACAACTCCGCCCGCCTGGCGATCGTGGCCTCGTCGGTGATCGAGTTCGGGCTCAGGTAGACGTAGCCGCCGAGGATCCGATGTTCCAGCCCGAGCGAGGTCGGGACTGCGAACAGGCGCGCGCTCGCCTGGCTGAACCCGGTCACGGTGGAGTCGAGGCATACCACGTCGAACGGGTAATACGGCTCCGCGTAGTGGACGGCATCCTGAAACCAGAAGCGGCTCTCCTCGAACGCGCGTCGATCATCCGCAAAAAGGGTGTGGGGTGGGTACAGCTCCTCCCACCCCGCGCACTCCGGTGCAAGTGTCACCTCTAGCGGGCTCGGGAATCCCGTACGCAGCGCTCGTTCCCTGGTGGTGCTCATCGGTCCGTCCCCTTCTTCGAGGCGAAAGCGCCTCGTGGCTGACAATCATGACCGGTGTGCGATGGCGGCGCCACCCGCCGCTGAGACTCGGATATCGCGACCGAGCGGCGGATCCGACGCGGCCCGACCACACCGGCTTACCGCACGTCACGGCCCGGACGCCTTGCGCTTGGTGCTGCTTGCCAGCACGGCCCAGGGCCGCACGCGGGCAGGATCGGCGACGCCACCGACGGCGATGTCGCCGCGCTGGACGCTGTCGTTTTGCCCGCGCCGCCGTGGTGGACGGGCGGCGTCGGGCTGGTGCCGAACGCGGCCCAGAGCTGGAGGGGGGTGAGCGACGCGATTCCCAGCACGTACCGGCGCTCCCTGGGGGCCAGCGACCGCAGCACGGAGGCGAGGGTCCGCGCGCCCGACCGCACCGTCCGCGCGGCGCTGGCGATGTGCCGGCCCTGGGCTGAGGTCAGGCTGGTGCCGAACGCGGCGTGCGCCTCGGCGGGAGTCATTGACATGATCCCCAGCACATACTCGCGCCCCGCGTGGGTCAACGACCGCAGCACCGACGCTTGTGTCGGCGCGTTCGAGCGGACTGGCCGCGTGCTGGAGTTGACAGCGTAGGTCGCTGTCGCCCACGCGGTCAGCGCGAGCACCGCCGCGACCGCAGTCATCGCGGCCAGCGGATGGGACCGCCGGCTCCCGGCGGTCTTTGGAATGGACGTGGAGATAGACATGTCACCGCTCCTGTGGGTGGGTTGAACGAGCACGGCCGGGACGATCCGATCGAACGGCAGGTCTGCTCTGCGGTTGACCTCGGTGACCACGGCCACCGAGGACGCGTCGAATTGGCAGAAGCACGCCTCGTCCTCCAGCACGATCGTGGAGCCGAGGTAGTGCACTGCCGATCCCTCTCCGCAAAGCTCCTCGATGACCGGCTCGAGCCTGGATAGCCTCGGCAGGAGATCGGCACGGGAAAGGCCGGGGAGGTAGCGCTCGACGACATAGACCATGCCGGCGAAGCTACGGCTCAGGGTGTGGTGCCCGAAACCGGAAAAGCCCTAGGTTTGGGGCGTCCTCTCCCCAGGTTTGGCCGCTGTTTCGAGCCGCGGCCCTAGCCCCGCGCGCGAGCGGATCCCGAGCTTTCGGTACACGTGCGAGAGGTGAGCCTCGACCGTGCTCACGCCCATGAACAGCGCGGCGGCGATTTCCTTGTTGGTACGTCCTTCGGCCGCGAGCGTCGCCACCCGTTTCTCGGTCTCAGTCAGATCGTCATCGGCCGCCCGCCGGCCGCTGATCCGCGCCAACTCGGCCCGCGTCTTCTCCGCCCACAGCCGCGCCCCCAATTCCTCAAACAGCGCCAACGCCTGCTCCAGCGCCTCGCGCGCGGCCTTCTTCTGCTGCGCTTGCCGTCGCACCCCGCCCACACACAGCAGCGTCCGGCCGCGTTCGAACGGAAACGGGTGCTCCTCGAGCTGCGCCAACGTGCGATCGTAGGCCTCGAACGCGCTCGCCAGATCATTCTCGGCCGCCGTCAGCATCGCGCGGCAGCGCAGCGCGCACACGGACGCCCAGGGGCTCCCCGATCGCCGCGAACTCTGCTCGTAAGCCTCGAGATACATGCGCGCCTGTCCGAGCTCCCCCAGCGCGATCAGCGTCTCGATCGCGTCGGCCCAAACGGGCTGCGTGGGATCGTTCATCCCCGCTTCCAGCAGCTGCCCCGGCAGCTCGCGGAGGTACCCCCCGGCCGCTCGCACGTCGCCGAGGGCCAACTCGAGCCGACCCAGCACGCCGAGGCACAACAAGCGGAAAGCCTCGTTACCGATCGCCTCCGACTGCGCCAACCCCCCGAGTGCGGACGCTCGCGCCTGCTCAACCAGCCCGAGGTCGGCCTCTATCAAGGCAGCCACGCGCCCCTTCCAGCCGCGAGTGTTCGGGAACTGCGTCTGCTCGCCCGTTTCATACGCCTCGGCGGCCAGCTCGAGCGCCCGGTGCCAGTTCCCGCGAAACCACTCGATCATGCTCCGGTACCAGAGGGAGTGGATGCCTGTGTGCTCGTCCCCGCGAGCGGTCGCCTCGGCCGCCAGCGTCGCAAACATCGCGTCCGCCTGCTCGAGCCGCCCCTGACGGACGCGAAGCCGCGCCAGCCAGAAGCGCGGACTAGTCAGATAATCGAGCGCAAGCCCGTGGCGCAGCTCGAGCTCGGCGCCCCGCTCGAGCAGCCCCGGCGTGATCTCGGCCGCCCACATCTCGATCTGACCCAGACGGGCGATCACCGTCGCGACCAAGCTTGGCTCCCCGACCCGCTCGGCCTTCTCAAGCGCCGCTCTCGCGTCGGCCAACGCCATCACGTTGTCCGATGCCAGGAGGCGAGCCCACGCCCTGAACACGAGCACGCGCACCGAACGCGCGTCGTCGGCTTTCACATCGTCCCACGCCTGCTCGCATAGTGCGATCTGAGCCGCGGGATTGCCAACCCTGGTTGCCGCAAGTTCGAGCAGCACGTCAGCTCGCGCGGACCCTGGCGGAACGTCCGGAAGTAGCTCTTCGAGCATCGCTCGGGCCCGTGCAAGGTCCCCGGCAATGCGATGCTGGCCCGCCGCTCGAAAACGCCGCCCGCGCGCCAGACTTGCATCGTCGGGTGTCAGCTGCGCCGCCAGCTCGAACAGCTCTGCCGCCGCCAACGTAGAGCCGCGGACGATCGCCTGCTCGGCCGCCACATTCAGCTCCGCGGCCACGGCCGAATCCGCGCCCTCAGCCGCCAGCGCCAGATGGCGGGCCCGCTCCTCAAGGTCTTGGACAACCCCCGCAAGTGCGCGATGAACAGCTCGGCGTTTCCAGATCGGCGCGCTCTCGTAGCAGATCGACGCCAGCAACGGATGCGCGAACCGGACCCGCGAATCGTCGAGCACGACGATCTCCTCGGCGGTTGCAACCGCAATCGATTCACGAACGCGGCCGCGGTCCCCATGCGCTGCCGCCACCAGCTCGACCGTCGGGCGCGCGAGCGCCGAAATCTCCAACAGAACATCAGCGATCTCCACGGGGAGCTGCGCCAGACGGCCGCCGAGCAGCTCGCGCAAGCTGTCCGGCACGCGCAAGCTCCGACCCGCTGACGGCCTGACCTGGGTGCGCGCCAGTTCGCGCCCCAGCTCCAAGGCGAAGTACGGATTACCGCCCGACCCCTGCTGAACGCGCGCAAGCTCCGAGCGCGACAACTCCACACCCAGACGCTCACCCAGCAAATGATGCAACGCTCCAAGGCTCAGCGGGCCAACCGACAGAACCGTCAGCCGCTGCTCCGGTAGCGAACGCTCCAAGCCCAGCGGAACCCTACTGCCAGTCGTCCGACGCGAAGTGACAAGCAGACCAATCGGGTCGCCGCGCAGACGTCTCAGCGCAACCTCCAAAGCACCCGCCGACCCAGGATCGAGCCACTGCACGTCGTCGACCGCGACCAGCAACGGGCCACGCTGCGCCAACACCCGGAGCACATCATGCACCGCGAGCCCGATCGCCAACGGGTCCGGCGGTCCCCCTTGCGGCTCCGACAACAGCAGCGCCACCTCGAGCGCCTTACGACGCGGCAACAGAAGCGAATCGAGGGCGTCGCCCAGAACCCCGCCAAGCAGCTCGGACAGCGCCGCGAACGAGAGTGCGGCTTCAACCTCCGCGCCCCGGCACGTCAGGACATGCTCAAAACGAGCGCGAGCCTCCTCGACTCCCGCTTGCCACAGGATCGTCTTACCGATCCCCGGCTCGCCCGACAGAACCAGTCCCACAGGGCCGCCGCCGAGCTCGTCAAGAAACGCCTGAACGAGGTCAAGCTCGGCGTCGCGCCCGAAAACCGCCCCCGACATCACACCCCCATTCTCCCGCGCAACACCCCCGGTTACCAGCAACCGCGAGCCCGATCGCCGCGACACCGATCGGCCACCCCCGGCTCCCAGATGCTGCCGGTGCAACAGAACACTCGTACATCGCTGTCGATCCTCAACAATCTCGACACTCGTCGAGGTCGCCTCCACGAGACGACCGGCCGCGCACGCATTGCACAAGTACGGACGGCGACGTTCTTCCGATGCATTGGCCTCCGCATCCTCGGGATTGCGGGCAAGTCGAACCGCCTGATCGAGACCGCCCCTTTGGACCATCTGCGAGAGCGGCGCGACCCGCGCGGTACCCGAGTCTCCCTCAGCCTGGGAGGCTGTCGCAGAAAGGGTTCCGTCCGGACCGGTTAACAGAATTCCGGTATGCCACAGAACTTTATTGAGAGCGGGCGTGAGCAGGGGTTTCTTCTGCTGCCGGATGTGCGGGATTGGCTGCCGGCGGATCATTTGGCGTGGTTCGTGATCGACGCGGTGGCGCGGATGGACCTGGCGGCGTTCTACGGGGCGTACCGGGCGGATGGTCATGGCCGGGCGGCGTATGAGCCGTCGATGATGGGGGTGACGTTGGTGTTGTACGCGTTGGCGACCGATGTGCGCTCGTCGCGGGCGATCGAGTGTCACTGCCGTCAGGATGTTGCTTGCCGCGTGATCACGGGCAATGTGGTGCCGGATCACGCGACGATCGCGAGGTTCGTGGTGCGGCACGAGCGGGCGCTGGCTGGGTTGTTCAGCGAGGTGTTGCGGCTGTGCGATCAGGCTGGGTTGGTGAAGCCTGAGCTGGTCGCGATCGACGGCACCCGGATGGCGGGGAATGCGAGCCAGGAGGCCAGCCGTGATTTTGGCGAGATCGCGCGTGAGCTCGTGGCCTCTCATGTGGCGGGCGATGAGGCCGAGGATCGGCGGCATCGCGAGGCGCGTGGTGATGAGCTGCCCGAGCAGCTGCGCTCGCCGGGGGGCAGGCGCGAGTTCTTCCGCGAGGTAAGGCAGAAGCAGCGTGGCGAGGCGGGCAGCGAGGTGTCGGGTGAGGCCGAGCCGGAGGCATCCGGGCCGGAGTACGAGTTCGACCCGGAGCAGATCATCGCCCGTTCTCAGGGTCGGAAGGGATGGCTCAGAGACGCGGAGCGCCAGCTCGAGCAACATCGCTGGGAGAATCCGGACGGGATCTCGCGCTCGCGGTCTGAGCGTCTGCTGCTCGCAGCGGGGCGCCTGGAAGCCAATCTTGGCGCGGAGCGCGCCGGGAACGAGGCATTTGAGCAGCACCGCGTCGACGGCCGGGACGGGCAGGGGCGGCGGCTCGCCGGCACGCCGACTCCGTTTGAGCCGCCGGTGATCCCGGCCGGGAAGGTGAACGTGACCGATCCTGACAGTGGGCGGCTGAAGACGAGGATCGATTTCGTGCAGGGCTTCAACGCGCAGGCGGTCGTTGACGAGGGACAGATCGTGCTCGCGGCGGAGATCACCAACAGTACCGTCGACTGGTCACAGCTGGATCCGATGGTCACCGCCACGCTGGCCGAGCTCGCCCGGGCACGATCTACCGGCAGGCTCGAGGTCGCGCTCGCGGACACCCAGTACTGGAACGAGCAGCACATGGACGAGGTCATCGCCAACAAGCACGTGCAGGTGCTGATCCCGCCCGATCGCAAGAACGGCAAGCAGCGGAAGAAATGGACCGGCGGCCGTTACAGCTGGATGCGCTACGTGCTCAGCTCGCAGCCGGGTGAGAACCTGTACCGAAAGCGCAAACAGATGATCGAGCCGGTGTTCGGCCACACCCGTCTCAACAGGGGTGTCACACGATTCCTCCGCAGAGGCAGAACAGCAGTGCGGGCCGAGTGGCGGTTACTGATGATGACACACAACCTGACCAAGCTTCACCGCCACCAAGTCGCCACCGGAGGGGCCTGAAACGGCCCCACCGGTAGTCACACCGCCCACCAGAACGGGCCCACCACCAACGCCGCTCTCAACACCGAGCGACCGTGGCGACCGGCGCTTGGTTTGAGCGACAGCCTCCACTCCTGACCGGCAGTCGGCCCTCTCGGGGCTGAGAATGACCTGACCTGCGAAGCTTTGAGGAGGTCTGGCCGTAAGAACTGGCACGGCGGAATCCTCGACCGAGCCGCTGAGATCGCGCTCAGCCAAGCACCGCGGAACGGCCTTACTTCGTGGCCACGTGGCAAGGGCCGGTGATCGCCACCGGCCTTCGCCAAGGCTGGTCTGTCAGGCTCCCGGACCGCCCGGGGGCATGCCACCGTGGCCGTCGGACCCGTGCATGCCGGTGAACGAGCTGTCTGGGTGGACCTCGACGTTGCTGCGGTTGGGCTTCGTGACAGTTACCTCGTAGCCGTTTGCAGTGAAGTCGGTTGTGACGGCACCCGCGGTACCGCCGCCGATCGCGTTGACCGCGGCGGCCTGAGCCTTGGCAGCGGCGGCGCCGATGACGGCCTTTTCCGCGTCCTCCTGCGCGGCGGTGCCGTGCGCGGGCATGTTGGACGCGGGCGGGGACTGCGTGGCGGCCGGAGCAGTTGAGCTCGACGACGAACTAGTCGACGATGTGGCGGCGTTGGTGATCGCGCCGCCACCGATCGCGGCCGCCGCGACGGCGGCGCCTGTGATCATCATGGAACCGATGTTCCTCATGGTCCCTCTTTGGGGTTGTTGTGAGGATCAGGGCGATCGTGGTCGAGGCTTGCGAGAAACCTGCAAGCGACGCGTGAGATTTACGTCGGAGCGGAGCTCGCGTGAGATCTTGCGGGCGGCGCGGACATGCAGCAGCCCGCAATGTTCAACACCGTCCGCTGCCCCGGCGAGAAGGACACCATTGCATCGCGTGAACGAGGCCTCACTGAAATTGAAGCACGTCTCTGATCGGCGCTGTCGCTCCAACTGGTATTCGCCAGTTCCGGGCATCCCGGTCAGTGCCTCGGCTGTGCCGATGGCAAACTACGGCGGTGTCAGGGCAGCTGAACCTTGACCGTCCGCATGTCGCATGCGAAGCTGTTGCACGCACCGGCCAACCGCAGGTGGGCGAGCAGCCGGCCGGACTGGAGCACCTTGACCTCGTAGCCGAGCGGCGCGTTGCGAGGTGTCGTACCCCGTGCGTCGCCGAGGAGGTCGAACGCGTCGTGATCGCCCTCGGTCCTGATCTCCCACCCGGGCAAGGTGATGCGATAGGTCCTGGCGCCCGGATCGCCATCACGTAGTGGCACCGTGACGGTCTTGAACGGAACCATCGCGCCCGGTAGCCGCGGCTGTCTGACCCCGCGAGCCATCACCTGAACGGGATCGAGATCCCCGCTTCGACCAACAATGCCCTGAAAGCTCCACAACAGATCGAACTTGAGGTTTGGATGCAGATGCTCAGCCGCACGTACGTTCTTCATCCGGCGGATCCGCGTCGCGGGCTGGAGCTGGAGGATGGTCGACGCGTTGCCCGCACACGTCCCGCCATTGCCGTCGTCCTGTGTCCAGGTGGCCGTGACCGGCACTGCGCCCGACTGGTCTGAAAAGAAGATCACGCCTGACGGGCCGGCGTTTATGTCGCCATGAGGACGGATCACGGTCACGCTGGCCGGCATCGAGAAGCTGACATCGTCGGCCAGCGTGTCGCCGAAATCCGTGGTCAACTGGAGCGTGTGGGTAGCGATCAGCCGGCCGCTCTGAAGCTCATCCAGATCCGACGTCGAGAAACTCGGCTCGCCCGCAACCGCGGCCGGGCACGGCGCCACCGGCACCTGGCCGCGGCTCTGTGACACCGCCCCAAACCCGCAGGCCAAAAGCGCCCCGGTCACGATGCCGAACCGAGTCACCCGCGCATCTTCGTGGCGCACCTAACGCGTGTCAACGTCTCGACAACAATGCGAACGCGCGATGAAAGAACCGCGGCCCGCTCGACCGCGTCGACGCCTCACGGGCCTGTTCGGCGAGCTCTGTCAGCGCGGTCAACGCTCCGACCCCTTCGGTCGGCATCGATCGCTCCACGGGCCAGTGGCGACCTCGACATCCCGGCTCGGCACGCGCTCATCCCCGATGCGCTCCGGATGGCTCCGAGCCAACCCGGCCCCGCGGCGTCGAGCCGGTCGCGTTCGGCAAACGGATCAGGCACCACGACGATCCTCCCAAATCAAGCGTGGCGGTCAAACGGCCTGGTACAAGGGCGGTCTCGCCGGAGACGTCGAACACGTTGAGCGCGACGGGCGCCGATCGCCGCGACCGCCCGCCGTTCGATTAGCGCCAGCCGAGGCCGCCCATGTCGCTCACTCGGGTTGGATGTTCTGGTTGACCCGGAAGAAGTTGTCCGGGTCGTACCGGGACTTGATTTGCGCGAGTCTCGCGTAGTTCCCGCGATAGGTGGCCTGCACGCGCTCTTGGCCCTCGTCCATCATGAAGTTGATGTAGGCGCCCCCCATTGAGTAGGGATGGGTTGCCTCCCAGTAGTCCACGCACCACTGGCGGATCGCGTCGGCGTTCGCTGGATCGGGATCGACGCCGACGATCACCTGCGCCCACTTCGCGTCGCGGTAGCCCCACGGCGTCGCCTCTGGGTCCACTAGGGCGGCGGCGCCGTCGATCGGGTACAGGTGCATGGTGCACTTCCAGGTCGGCATTGCCGCACCGTGCTCGACGTGGCGCGCGATCGCCTCATCGGGAATCTCCTTGACGAAGTCGCCGCGCCAGTACCACTGATCCCCCGGCGGGTAAACGCCGTCAAACGCCGACTGGAGTGCCGGCAGCGGCATCGGTCCGACGCCGTCGAGCAGCGGGCGCCCGAACGCGCGCGCCTCGCGCAGGCAGACGGGATCGTCCTCGGCACCGCTGTAGCACCAGAGGACGCCGCACACCTTGCGCAGGTGCAGCTCCTGCGGGAACGGCGGTCCGGGCGGAACGCTCAGGAACGCGAAGAAGCCGCTCAGCTCGTCGGGCTGGGCGGGGCCGAACTGACGCCACCACGAGAGGAGCTCCGCGGTGTCGTCCAGGTCGTAGAGCACTGGGCCGGCGATCACGTTCGCGACCTCGTGGCAGCGGAACTCGAACGAGGTGACGATTCCGAAGTTCCCGCCGCCGCCACGCAAGGCCCAGAACAGATCTTCGCTCTGGTCGGCGCTCGCGGTGACCGGGGTGCCGTCGGCGAGCACTACCTCCGCTGAGAGGAGGTTGTCGATGGTCAGCCCGCAGCGGCGGGTGATGTGGCCAAGGCCGCCGCCCAGGGTCAGTCCGCCGACGCCGGTGGTCGAGATGATTCCCGCCGGGACCGCCAGCCCAAAGGCGTGGGTGGCGTGATCGACGTCGCCCAGCAGCGCGCCCGTCTGCACTCGTGCGGTCTTCCTCAGCGGATCGACGATCACGCCGTGCATCGGGGAGAGGTCGATGACCAGGCCCCCGTCGACGCTGCCAAGGCCGGCGCCGTTGTGGCCGCCGCTGCGGACCGCGACCCGCAGGTCGTGCTCGCGGGCGTGCCGCACGGCCGCGATCACGTCGGCGACGTCGACGCAGCGCGCGATCCCCGCCGGCCGCTTGTCGATCATCGCGTTGTATAGCGTCCGCGCGTCTTCGTACTCTGCCGCGCTCGGATCGAGGTAGGAACCGCGCAGCAGCGGCCCGAGCTCCGCGGCTGTCTGCTCGACTGTCGCCATTTGCCGGCCCCCTTCGTTGTTGGTGGTTTGCCGACATGCCAGCGCGAAAAAGGATCACATTCCATACGCCGCGCGGCGTATCTTTACATCGAGTGGGCGATGAACAGCCAGGCCGTCAGAGCGATGCTGTGCCTGATCGCCGACGCCGATTCCACACCATCGGCTGAGAGCTACCGGACCGAGCTACTCGCCGCCGTTGCCGCCGCGCTCCCCTGCGACCTGGTGGTCTGGAACGAGTTCCCGATTGCGGGCCTGCGAAAGCCGATGGGTTGGACCGAACCGCGCGACGCGATCACGCCCGCGCTCCAGGCGATGTTCGCCGCGCACATGCTCGAGCACCCGCTAGTGCGCCACTACGTTGCCGGCGACCGCACAGCCCGGCGACTCTCTGACGCGACCAGCACACGGGCCTTCCACCGCCTTGGGCTCTACTCCGAATTCTTCCGACCGCTCGGCCTCGAGCACCAGCTCACGCTCGGGCTCACGGGCCCGCCCGGATCCCTTGTCGGCCTCTCGCTCAACCGCGCGCGCCACGACTTCGGCGACGAGGAACTGCTCCTGCTTGAGCTCTTGCGCCCGCACCTCGAAGCCGGCGAGCGGGCCGCAACCACGGCCGCCGCTCGCGCGGCACTGACGGGCCGCGAGCGCGAAGTGCTCGACCTCGTCGCCACCGGCGCGACAAACGCCGCCGTCGCGCAGGCACTCGTCGTGAGCCCCGGAACCGTCAAAAAGCACCTGGACAACATCTACGCCAAACTCGGCGTCAACACTCGCACCGACGCCGCCGATCGCGCCGCTCGGTAGCTCACTATCCGCTCCCGACCCCTCCCCGAATAGCTCGCTATGCGCTCTCCGTGACCGGGACGTCTGCACAGCTCCAGACGCCGAGCATCGCCGGGGCGCCCTCCACGCGGGCCGCGATCCTTTCCGAGCACCGCCAACCCCGCCGCCTGCCCGCGGATGCGCACCGCAACCGGGCGCAAGTCTCCGGATAGCACCGTCGAGCCTCATCACCATTCCAAGGCGATTACGACGATCGCGATCACTGTCCGGACGGGGCTCGGCGCGATCGAAAGCGCGACCCGGAGCCCGAATCCTTCATCAAACTCCGAACCGGGGCACCGCGGCGCGGGGCGTCTTCCCTGCTGGCCACGCGAAGCGCGTCTCGCACTGGGGATTACAAGAGGCCCTTCGGAGCCCCAACGCAGGTCTTGGGCCGCCGTGGATGCGGCGGCCGCGTATGAGCTGTCGCGTCGACCAGGGTGCTTACGTTGCCGGTCCGTTGACTGGCCAGAAGTCTTCGATCAGTTCGCCGTCGGCGCGTGCGTCTTTCAGTCGTCTTGAGGAGATCACGAGCTCGGCTTCGTCGGGGCCGTCGTTCCAGATCGATCGAGGGACGGCGGGTGCGACGCGGATGGCGGTGCCGGTGGGGGCGTCGATGATGTGGTCGTCGAGCTTGAATTGGAGGGTGCCGGAGGTGACGTAGTAGATCTCTTCTTGGGTCTTGTGGCGGTGTTCGTGGCTGCCTTTGCCGCCGGATCGGGGTGGCATCAGTCGGTGGGTGAGCGCGATCTGCTGGGCTTCGAGGTGGTCGGTGAGGAATCGCATCGCTCCGGGGTATTGCCCTTCGAAGATGTCGGGTACGTCGGTGAGTGCGCGGATTGTGTGGTCGCTCATGTTTGCTCCTGTGCTGGTCGCGCCGGAGCCAGCGGCGCGCCGAGGTTGACTTGCTGGTGGGTGCGGAAGAGTTGCTCGAGGCGTTCGGGTGTTGGTCGCGGGGTGTCGGGCGGCGGGAGCGTGGGCGAGGAGGCGGGTACGGAGCCGTCGCGCACGAATCGCTCGATACCGGCCGGTGTGAGGAACCAGAGCCGCTCGTGTTGACCTGCCGGCGATCGCGTCGCGGCCGGCTCAGCGGCGGGGAGTGCCGATGACATAGCGGAAGACGTTCGTGATGAGGTAGCCGCCGGCGGGGGTGCGAAATGGCTCGAGGAACGAGCGGGTCGCTGCACGCACTGCCGGTTCGCCGGCGTGCTCGATCACCCCGACGACGGGACCGGAGCACATCAACCCGGCGACCGCGGTCGGCTCGTCCGGGTAGCGCCACACGCATTCGACGTCCTCGATAGCCAGGACGTCGAGTCGGGCGTCGTCGAATAGCGCGCTGAGCGCTTCGCTGTCCGAGAGTGCGAACGGACCGGGGGTCCCTGGCGGCGGAGGCGGCATCAGCCGGCCGAGCGCCATCAGGTAGCCGGCCGCTTCGCACAACTCCGCGGGCGCCCAGTTGAGCAGCAGCACGCGGCCCCCGGGGACGGCGACACGTGTGGCCTCGGCGAGCGCGACGGCGGGCCGGGCGGCGTACTGGAAGGAGTTGAAGCCGGTGACGATGTCGAAGCTTGCGTCCTTGTACGGAAGCCGCTCGAGCTCACCTTGCACGAGCGGCGCCCCGGGCACGCGGCCGCGGGCGTGCGCGAGCAGCCCTTCGCTCGCGTCGAGTCCGTGCACGTCCGCGCCGCGGTCAGCGGCCAGGCGGATGAACATGCCCGCGCCACAGCCGGCGTCGAGCAGTCGCGTGCTCGGCCCGACGCGCAGCGCGTCGAGTGCCGCCTCGTACGCGGGAGCGACCTGGCGCTCCTGAACGGCGGCCCATTCGTCGGCGCGGACGCTCCACAACCGTCCCTCGATCGCCGCGCTGCTGGTCTGTGTGGTGCTGCTCATCGTGCCTCCTGGAGTGGGATTTCCGTCGCCGCCGAAGGTACGGTCACGACGCGCAGCAAACATCGGTCAGCCTGCCTATATCGGCGGCATCGACGTCCTATCTCCTGGGAGCGTCCCGGCGGCGTGCGCGGCTTCGACCGCGGCGGTCCGAGTGGCGACGCCGAGCTTTGACAGGATCGCGGAAACGTGATGCGCGACCGTCCGCTCGGACAAATGCAGCGCCCGCGCGATCTGCGGGTTCGTCTCGCCCGAGGCGACGTGCACGAGCACCTCCTGCTCGCGGCGCGTCAGCCCTGCGACGTTGGCGAGTGTTGCGCGCTGCGGTCCGCGTGGGGCGCGGCTGCCGCGCTCGGAACGAGCGCGCGCGAACGCCCTCGCGGCGGCGCGGGCGCCGAGCCGGTGTAGCGCCGCCACCGCGCCGCGCGCCGCGCGATCATCGCCGGGCAGCGCCGCGAGCGCGGCCTCGTACGGCGCATCGAGCTCGCGCCACGCGCGGACCGCGCCGCGCCAATCCCCGGTCAGCTCGCGCAGCATCGGCTCGGGCGCGGTCGGCGGCGGCTCGAGCCGCTCGCCGCAGCGCGCAGCCCACACCGCCAGCTCGCCCGACGGGCGCCCAAACTCTGCAAACCACCATGCGTCCCTCACCGCCTGCACCTGGCTCAGCAGTCCGCGACGGTCGCCGCCGAGCCAGGCGACCTCCGCGAGCGCGGCGTGAAGCATCGCGTGGCGCCAGCCCTGCGGCAAGCCCACGACACCCGCGAGCGCTTGCTCGAGGAGCGCGTCGGCGCCCTGCTCGCCGCGCCGCGAGCGGACCAGCGCCTCGATCACGAGCGCGAGAGGGACCTCCCCGAACCATTCACGCCGGCCCCGCGCCGCGCGCTCGAGCGCCTCCCCCCAGCGGCCCCGGTCGAGCAGGCTTCGGGCCACCGCGATCTCCACCGCGTCGCGCGGAATCGCCGCCTGATAATCGTCGAACAGCTCGATCGCGGCGGCGGACACGGCGTCCACGGTCGCGTGGTCGCGCGCGTCGACCGCCACCATCACGCTGTTCACGTACGCCCGGATCGTCTGCACGTGCAGCCCGGCGGCGCGCGCGTCGGCGAGCGCGCGCGCCAGCACGGCGGCCGCCTCGGACCGGCCCGCGTGACCGTAGGCAAGGCCGAGCGTGATCTCGGTGTCGATCCGCGCCTCCTCCAGACCCGCCGCCGCTGCGAGCTCGAGCGTCCGCGGGGCGGCGACGATCACGGCCGACGGCTCGAACGCCACCGCCTCGATCCGCAGCAGCGCGCAGTGGGCGCGTGCCAGCTCACCAGCCTCGGCGGTGCGCTCGAGCAGCTCGATCGCCGATCGCGCTGCCGCACGCGCATCGACCATCCGGTCCAGCGACCACAACGCCGCGGCCAGCACATTCAGGGCACGCCCGTGCGCGTGCGGACCCAGCTCCTCCTGAGCGATCTCGACCGCCTCGGCCGCCGCGCGCAGCGCCTCCGCCATCCGCCCTTCGAAGTTCTGCGCGCGCGAGAGTCGCACCAACAGCTCGAAACGCTCGTCCGGGTCGAGGTCGGTCCCGAACCGCAACGCCCGCTCGAGCTGCAACCCCGCCTCGCGCAGCGCACCGACGCGTTCAGCGTCTGCCGCCGCCAGCGCGCCGAACCGGCTTGCCTCGGCCGCCAACCCCGCCCGCTCCGCGTGGTGCGCCAGGCGTGCATGGTCCCGGTGCTCCGGCCCGTCGGCGAGCGCCGCCAGCACCCGGGCATGCAGCGCCGCGCGGCGCGGCGCGGCGATCGACGTCTCGACCGCCTGCCGGGTGAGCTCGTGGCGGAATACCAGCTCGCCACCGTCCTCGATCAGCACGCCACACGCGAGCGCGCCCTCCACCGCCCCAGCGCTGCTCGGAGCAACCGCCGCGAGCAGCCCGGGTGCGACCCGCTGGCCGATCACCGCCGCCGCGTCGACCACGCCGCGCGCGTCGGCGTCCAGCCGCCCGACCCGCGCGAGCGTCGCGTCCCGCACCGTCGATGGCAACCCATCCCGCGCTGCGAGCGCCTCCACCACCAGGAACGGATTCCCGCTCGTCAGGCGCGAGAGCTCGCGCCCGTCGACCCCCGCTGACACGGCCAACGAACGAACAGCCGATTCCGACAGCCGCCCCAGCGTCAGCCGCCGCACCGCCGGAACACTCACCAGGTCTCCGACCAGGATCGCGAGCCGCGAATTTACGACCAGCTCGTCGTCGCGGTACGTCACGACGACCACCACGCCCGCCTGCTCGACCCGGCGGGCCACCAGGCGAAGCACGTCCAACGTCGCCGGATCCGCCCAGTGCGCATCCTCGATCACCGCGACGCACGGCGTGGTCGCCCGCAGAGCGTCCAGCAGCGACCGCGCCAGCGCGAACCGATCCGCCCCGTCCGGCACGGCATCGCCAGCCGCCGTCGCCGCGAACAACTCGAGCACCGGGCCGAGCGGGACCGGCACCGACAACGCCTCGCACGCGCCGACCGCGAATGCCGCCCCGCCCCCCAACCGGGCCCGCAGCGCCCGCACCAAAGACGTCTTGCCGATCCCCGCCTCGCCCGCGACGAGCACGAACGATCCGACTCCCACGCGCGCCGCCTCGACCGCCTCAACCAGCGCCACGAGTTCGGACTCTCTCTCGAGCAGTAGCTCCACCGGCACCCGATCGTAATCCCCACACGCCCACGACCGGACCGCTCGCGATCACCGGCTTCCGACAAACCGGCGGCCGACACTGGCATGAGCGACCAGCAGCGCAGCTGGATGCCCGTCGCGACACGAAGGCAGAACTGACCCCCGGGGAGCGAGACCCCGTTCTCCTCAGAGGCGCGACCGAGGCCACGGCTCACAGTGAAGCGGGCACTGAGCGCCCTCCTCGCGGCGCGGAGCGGGGAAGGTGCTGCGACGAGCTACGTGCTCGTCGCGCCTTCAATACGGGGTCCCGCCGGGCGCGTCGCGCGCTGAGTTGGTTCAGAGCGAGCTGATCTCGGGCAGGACCTGCTCGCCGACGATCCGAATCTGCTCTCCCAGATCGGGCAAGCCCTCGCGCGCGGGTCGCTATGCGAATCAGCTGCCGGCGCGGCGCCCGACGTCGCCGACAGTGCCCCGACCAAGAGGTACCGTTGCGGATGCTCATAGACAGGCCCTCAAACCGGGGCTACGTCCTGTTGCCGCTTCGCGGCACCTCACCCCCGCCGGGAGGGGCTGGTCAACTTTCGGCCCTCGCACGGGCAAGCAACGCTGGCCCTCTCCCGACGGCGCCCCAGGCAACAACAGAATGAAGCTTCTATGTCAAGCCCCTCCTTGCGAGATGGTGGCGCGGGGCCACCGATCGCTGTCAAGAGGGTGCCGCTGCGCGGCTTCGCTGCGCTCGGTCCTGTCGGACCAACTCTTTGACTGCGCGGCGGCCGCGCACGGTCATGCAGCTAGGAGGGGCTGGGCGTGCGCGGCGAGGTCGCGGATCATCCGGCGGTAGATCACGTCGGAGAGGTGGCGCTTGAGGATCCGGCGGGCCTCCTTCTTGGTGTGGCCATTAGCGCGCGCGTTGGAGTAGATCGCCTGGGCGCGCGGCTCGCAGCGCAGCTGGGTGATCGCCATCACGTGCAGGATCCGGTTGATCCGCCGGTTGCCGCCGGGGTTGTAGCGGTGGCGGACCGGCTCGCCTGGTCCCTCCGCGGTCGAGGCCGCCAGCGGCGCTGATGCGTTGAAGCGCGCGAATCCGCCCTCGGTGAACCGGCGGGGGTCGCCGACCTCGATCAGCAGCTCGGCGACCGACCGGGTCGAGAGGCCGCAGAGCTGATCCAGGGTTGAGCCGCTCGCTCGCACGAGCACGCTCAGCTCGCGGCAGACGGCCTTCTCGTCCGCGTCGAGCTTGGCGATCCGGACTCGGTACTCGTCCAGCAGCCTGAGCCGCAGCGCGGTCGCTCGGTCATACCGCCGGCGGCGGTTGCGCCCTGCGAGCGCCGCGAGCCTGGGCCTGACGGCCTTGCTGTCGGGCAGCTGCTCACGGAGCTCCAACGGGAGCTCGCACAGCATATTCTCGGCCTCGTTCACCAGGTGCTGGCGGCTGGCGAGGATCGACCGGCGCTGGTTATGCCACAGCGCCAGCAGCTCGTGGCCCTCGTCCGGGCCGCTGTCTTCCCCGGCGCGCTTGAACGCCCTAGGCAGCAGCGCGTGCGCGAGCGTCTCCCGCGCGATCCGCTCCGAGTCCAGCGTGTCGGACTTGCCGCGCTGGCGGGCACGGTCAGACCGGGGCGTGCGATTCGCGCACACGTCCCGCACGTCATACCCGCGACGGACGAGGAACACCGCCGTGTGACGACCCCAGCTCGAGGCGCCCTCGACCCCCCACCGCGCGATCGGTCCGAACTGCCGCGCCCACGCCTCAAGCGCACGGTGCCCATCGCCCGACACACGGAAATGCTCGTTCGCGAGCAGCCCACCGCGGGGATCCACGACGGTCGCCGACAAGCTCCGCTTATGCGGGTCGACCCCGACCACGTTACCCGCGTGATCAGGCGTCAGCAACACGCTCGACGGACCCGGCCCTCTCCTCCTAGACATGATGCTGAACCTCCACTACGGTTTGATTGCGGACCCGGTCGACAACGTCCCGGTTGGGATCGGCACTCAACGAGATCGACGCTCCTATCAGGTCAGACCGGCTCCTCGAAGACACGGACCGAGGCCGACACTTCATCCAAAGGACACCAACGGGTCCAGACCTATGACGGGTCAGACCCCGGTCCGGTCTTCGACCCTAACGCCGACCGTCGCCAGCGCGGGCAAAGCACATTTCAACACCGGGACCTATGAGCAGCGCGGCGTCTGACGTCAGCCTCGCGCCGTTCGGCGTGGGCATCATCCGGGCTATGCAGCCGTCCGCCGCGGGCGGCAAGACATGTCAGTGCGTGGCATTGCGATAGCGCCGACTCGCCGGGGTCGCACGAGCGCCCGCCGTCGAAACCAATCGTGCCGTCGAGAGCGCCCAGGTCAAGCCGCACGGCGGTCGCAGCCGTTTGCTGGCCATCGATCTCGAGCTAGGCACGGACGCTGCCGTGCATGGGCACGCAGTCCCGCGGACCGACGTCACAGCACTCGACCAGCGGCTGCCGCTTCGCCTCGCGAAGCGGTCACTTCGTCGCCGCGAGCTCGGGCGCAACCGCTGGTTGTCCTTTAGGCCAGCGACCGGCCCTCTCGTTTCGGGCGCCATCCGGATGTACGGATCGCACACGTCGCGGAACCCGATGCTGGCGGAGGGCAGCGCCATCGAGCGAGACGTCCGCAAAACGCGACGAGGAGAAGCTCGCCCACGCTGGGTGTAGTTCCGCAGATCGTCCGAACCGAGAATGTCGGGGTGTGCGAATCGGGCGTTCGCAGGCTGGCGCGTTGCCACGAAGCATCAGTCTCGATGTGATCGCTTGTACTCTCGTACGTGCCTGGGCACGCAGGCGTGCGGTCGGGTGACGGCGTCCGGAACTCGCCTGTCGTTCAGGAGGCGAGATGTCCGACGCGTCGCCGCGCGGGAGATAATGCTCGTCGAGTTGTCGGCTCGGCTGTTGGAACGGGGCGCGGAACTGGCGCGGATAGACGTGCTGCTCGACTGTGCTGGCGGTGGCGACGGGCGGCTGCTGGCGATCACGGGTCCCGCCGGCATTGGCAAGACGTCGCTGCTTGAGGCGTGTGCGCGCGAGGCGCTCGCCCGTGATATGAGGGTGCTGCGCACCCGGGGTGATGAATTGGTGGTGGATTCGTCGTACGCGGCGGTCCGGGAGCTGCTTTGGGGTGCGGTCCGGTCTCCTGGGCCGCAGTTGCTGGTGGGGGCAGCGCGACTCGCCTCGCCGGTGTTTGACAGTAACGCCGCACACGAGGGCGATTCGGAGCGGACGGGCGCGGTGCTGTATGGCCTGTTCTGGCTGGTCGCGAACTTGGCGGAGCGAGATCCGCTGGTGTTGCTGGTCGACGACGCGCATTGGCTGGATCTCGCCTCGGCGCGCTTCGTGGAGTACCTGGGGCGGAAGCTGGAGGGGCTGCCGGTGCTGTTGGTAGTGGCGATGCGGTCCGGCGAGGGAACGGATGCAGACGGGCGGTTGCGGGTGTTGTCCGAGGCGGCGTCGTCGGTGCTCGCCCCGGAGGCGTTGAGCGAGGCGGCCAGCGGCGTGCTGGTCCGCGATCAGCTTGGCGCGCGGGCCGATGAGGAGCTGTGCCGTTCCTGTCATCTGGTGACGGGCGGCAATCCTTTCTATCTTCGCGAGCTGACCCGAGCCCTGGAGGAGGAGGGCGGTCACCCAACGGCGGAATTGGCGGCGCACGTGCGCGAGCTGGGCGTGCCGACGGTCGGCCGGCGGGTGTTGGTGCGTCTGGCTCGTCTGGGGGCCGATTGTGAGGGCCTTGCGCAGGCGCTGGCGGTGCTGGGGCCGGAGTGCCGGCTGCGCGATGCGGCGGCGCTGGCCGGTCTCGAGCACGCCCGCGCGTCCGCGGCGGCGGATCGCTTGCGGGCGGTGGATCTGGTGGCCGGGGATCGCGGGTTGTCGTTTGTCCATTCGATCGTCGGCGAAGCGATCGCCGCCGAGCTGTCGCCTTCGCGCCGGGCGCGTCTGCACCGCGAGGCGGCTCGGTTGCTGCTGGAACAGGGCGCAGCCACGGACCGGGTGGGGGCGCATCTGCTTGCGGCGGAGCCGTTCGGGGAGGGGTGGGTGGTGGACGCGCTGCGTGTCGCCGCGCGCCAGGCGGTGGCTCAGGGCGCGCCCGAGGCGGCGGTCGCGTATCTGCGGCGGGCCCGGGCCGAGCCAGCCGGCGCCGAATACAGGATGGCGGTCCTGGTGGAGCTCGGGCGCGCCGAGGCCCTGCTGCCCGTCGAGCAGGATTTCCCGGCGCTTCGCGAGGCGCTCAAGCTCGCAACTGAGCCGAGCACGCGGGCCGAGCTCTCGCTCGAGCTTGCACTGGCGCTGTTCGGTGTGATGCGGATGGCGGCGGGGCGCGCCGTGATCGAGCGCGCGCTGGAGCGCAAGGACGAGCTCGAGTCGGAATCGGTCGAGCGGTTGGAGGCGACGCTGCTCGGCGGTGGAGGTAGCGATCTCTCTGAGGGGCCGCGTGTGCTCGCCCGCGCCGGCCGTCTACGCGAGCAGGCCTTGCGGGGCGCCGTCAAGAACTCGGTAACGCTCTCGTGCGTGGCGATGGTGGGTGCGGTCACCGGCGTGCCCGCAGTGGAGTGTTGTGAGCTGGCCGAGCGCGCGCTACGCGACGAGCGCCTGTTGACGCTGTGGCTCGATCGTGGCTATGCCAGCGCGACCGCGGCGCTCGCTTGGTCTGACAGCCTCGAGCGGGCTGCGGCCGCTGCCGAGGCCGGGATCGCCGAGGCTCAGCGTCGCGGCTCGGCACCGATGTTCTTTCAGCTGTCGTGGCTGCGCAGCGATATCGGGTTGCGCGCAGGCGACATGGACGTTGCCGAGGACCACGCGCAGCGGGCAGTCGAGATCGCGCGCGAGCTTGGTGCCGACGCGCAGTTCCCCGGCGCGGGGGTACTGACGATAGTGCTGGTCGAGCGCGATCGCGTTGCGGCCGGGTCGGACCTCGTGGAGTCATTCGATCTGACAGACGCGCAGCTCCAGTTGGACGAAGCGGTGGTGCTGCTCTCCGACCGCGGGATCGCACGGGTCGCGTCGGGCGATCGGGAACGAGGGCTGGCCGACCTTCTCGACGCGGACCGGCGGATGTCTGCGGCGGGCATGGATCTGAGCACGCGCAGCGACTGGGTGCCTGCCGCGGTGCTCACGCTCGCCGAGCTTGGAGAGAAAAGGCAAGCTCGCGAACTGGCCGAGCGCGAGCTGGCCGCCGCGACCCGGTTCGGCTCAGCGCGGCGCCACGGTATCGCACTGATGACCTGCGGACTGCTGGATCGCGGCGAGCAACAAGTGGCGCAACTGACGGACGCGGTTTCCGTGCTCGAACCGTCGCCGGCACGGCTCGAGCATGCACGGGCGCTGGTGAGCCTGGGCGAGGCGCTGCGCGCGCGGGGGCTGCGCCAGCCCGCGCGCGAGTCGCTCGCCCAGGCACTGGACCTCGCTGACCGCTGCGGCGCGGTGCGCGTCGCTGACCGGGCTCGCGCGGCCCTTTTGGCGACCGGTGCGCGTCCGCGGCGCGCTGCGCTCACAGGCGTCGGCGCGCTCACGCCGGCTGAGCTGCGCACAGCACGCATGGCCGCCCAGGGCATGAGTAACCGCGAGATCGCCCAGGCGCTGTTCGTCTCGATCAAAGCGGTCGAGGGGCAACTCTCGCAGTCATACGCCAAGCTCGGGATCCACGGTCGCCTCGAGCTACACGGTGCGCTCGGCATGGCTGACCGGCGGGCAGCGGCGCGCGATTCAGCCACAACCCTCGGGTGAGCGCGGCAAAAACCTAGGGTCGACCCTATCGCTAGCCGAGCGATAACCCGCGAAGCTCGGCGCCGTGACCAGTTCCGATCCGGTCAGGGTCGTGCTCGAGCTCGCGCACAACCAGCGCACCATCAGCGGCCGTATCGCCATTGACGACACCCCTCGCGGCGACTTCTACGGGTGGCTCGAGCTGATCGCCCGGCTCCAGCGGGCAACTGGCATCCCGGGAACCGAACGAGGGGAGGAGGACCATGCCGAGTGAGTTCTTGACGGGCCGCAGGTGGGCCGGCGTGGTGGCCGTTGCCGCTGCGGTGCTGGCGTCGCTGTGCGTCTCGGCACCGGCATTCGCACAGCCCACGCTCGGGGGCGAGTGGCACATGGACGCGCTGAGCGTGGCTGGCGAGGGGATCTGGTCGACGCCCGACACCTCCGGGAACGGACTCGGCTTGAGCGGAAACGTTCCCCCGAGTGCCCTCGTGCCCGGCAAGTGGGGCAACGCCGTCGCCTTCAACGCGGCCGACTTCTACGAGCTGTCGACGACACAGCCCCAACCCGACCTCGAGCCTGCCCAGGTCGCGGTGATGGCGTGGGTGAAGGCCGCACAGAGCCCCGGCCCTAACGCCTACATCATCGCTCAGGGCGGCGGCCCGACGTGCACGCCGTCATCGTACGCGCTTACCACGGGCGGCGACGGGGGTCTGCAGTTCGATGTCTCGGACGGGGCGAGCGTCTCTCCATCAGCCGATCCAGGACCTCACGTGTGGGACGGCAACTGGCACTTCGTCGTCGGAACATATGACGGCGCAACCGTTCGGCTGTATGTCGATGGCAGCGAGGTGACACCCGGTACGGCGAGCAACACGGCGATCGGATACCAGCTCCCGACGGACACGTTCGCGGTCGGTGGGTACCCCGACCCGAACTGCCGGCAGTTCGCGTTCTACACGGGCGCGCTGGACGAGGTGCGCGTCTATGACCGCGCGTTGACCGCGGACGAGATCAGCCAGCTGCAGCAGGCATCGACCGGTGAAACGCCACCCGAGCTCGGCGGGACGACCACGACGACCACGACGACGACCACGGGCACCACCCCGACGGCGCCCGGGCTGTCGCACCCGGTTGCGAAGTTCGTGGTCGCTGGGCCGTCGGCGACCCTCAAGCGCGGCACCTGGTTCAACGGTGCGACCTCGATCGCCGCCGCCGGCGCGCCGATCGTCAGCTACGCCTGGGATCCCACCGGGACCGGCAACTACTCGGACCCGTGCGGGAACGCCCCGATCGCGTCGCTGATGTTCGCAAGCCGCGGCATTCACACGATCGGTCTGCAGGTGACCGACAGTAACGGCGCGGTCTCGACCTACCGGCAGATGGTGCTGGTGACCGCCGCCATGGTCAACCGCGCCCTCGGTGCAGCGAGCACGTTCGACTGCGAGAACCCCGCCGGCGGTGGCGATCAGCCGAGCACGGCCGACTGCGTTAAGACGTTCGCCTGGTCGATCATCGACGTCAACAGTCGGGGCGGAAGCGACGACTGCTTCACGATCACCTCCCGAATCCGCCCCGTGCACGGTGTGGTCCCGATCGGGTTCCCGGCAGCCGCCCGCGCCGCCGGCATCAAGAACGCGCTCTACACATACCACGCGACCGTCACCGGCCCGGTCGCGCTCAACGGGTTGTACGTGCCGGTCCCGCATGCGGTCAAGACCGTCTACGACACCGGTGACGGCACGATCGGGCTCGGCAGCGTACCCCTGCGTATTGGCCCGCTCGGCACGCAGACGCTAAACCTGGGCTTCCATGTGACGCTCCAAAACCTGCCCGTCTCGGACTGCTACTCGCATCCGACGCAGGGCTATCGACTGCTCGACAGCGGCACCCTGAACACGGGCGTGAAGAAGATCGCCGGCCTGCCCGTCCAGGGCAGCGTCGGCGTCGATCTGCTCAATCACTCAAGCCGCATCATCCTGAACGTCGGGCTACCGAACATCTTCGGCTTCGCGCCCGGGAACCCCGCCCAAGGGACGCTCTGCCTGAACCTCGACAACACCAACGGCCTGAGCATCGATGGGGCGAAGATAGGCCCAATCCCGAACGCGTTCATCGGCCCGATCGCGCTGCAGAACCTGACCTTCCACTACGTCGCCGACGACAACCTTTGGGAAGGCGGAGCGACGGTCACGCTGCCCGGCAGCCTCTACGGCCTGAACGCCTCGCCTCCACCGCCCGACCTCGGCTTCGGAATCAAGGACGGCAACTTCGATCACGCCGGGATCGGGCTCGACTTCCCGCCCGCCGCCCAGCCGGAGCTGTTCCCGGGCGTCTTCTTGACCAACATCCACGTCGCGCTCGGGACCGATCCGCTGCGGTTCACCGGCGGGATCGGACTCACAGCGGCGCAGATCCTCGCCATCAACGGCGACGTCTTCGTCGCATTCGCATCTCCGGATCAGCCGTACTCGTTCCCGTCCACCGGCGGCGACCTGGCGCCCCTGTCGGGCCGCACGCTGAGCTCGTTCACGATTGCGGTCGGCGGCAACGCGAGCGCCAAACTGCCGATCCTCGGAGGGCAATTGCCGCTCGCCAACGCCTACCTGCTGTATGAGGCACCGGACTACTTCGAACTTGGCGGTGGCTTCGAGTTCGACCCACCGCTACTGAAGATCAATGGCTCCATGCTTGGGTTCCTCGACCCGGCCAAGAGCGCGTTCGACCTGCAGGGCAACGTCTCGGCCTGCGTGCGCGACTTCCGTATCACCATCCTCGGACAGAACCTTGACATCAACCCCTGCTTCACAACTGCAGCGGCCGTTTCCAGCAAGGGGATCGGCTTCTGCGGAACGCTCCCGGTGCCGGTGCCGATCTTCGGCGTCGTGCCGGTGCAGGTCACCGTCGGCTACAAGTGGGGCGACTCGCTTCCGTCCATCACGCCGGGGTTCTCTTGCAGTATGGGCGACTACGAGGTCCCGTCCACGCACGCCGCGCGAGCAGCCGGCCCGCCCGGGTTCTCGTTGCCGCCGGGCCTGGCCGCTGCGACGGTGCGCGTGACCGGGTCCGGCGGCGCGCCGGACGTCGTGCTCACCGGGCCTCACGGCGAAAACGTGTCGACGCTCGGCGCGACCGGACGCTCAGACGTCGTCGTGATTCAGCTTACGGATGCCAACGAGACGCTGATCGGACTCCGGCGGCCGCTCGCCGGCCGTTGGACCGTGACGCCGGCGTCAGGGTCACCCCCGATCGTGGGGGTCGCGGTCGCAGACTCGCTCGCGGCGCCTGATGTGCGCGTCAGCGTGACCGGGCGCGGCGCCCGGCGCACACTCAGATACCGCTTCGCCGCTGCTCCGGGACGGATCGTGACGTTCGTCGAGCGCGGCGATGGCGTGTACAACACCCTGGCTGTGGCGCACGGTTCGCACGGACGAATCGTGTTCACCCCCGCCAGCGGCCCGGGTGGCCGGCGCGAGATCCTGGCACTGATCAGTCAGGGCGGCGTGCCCGCCGCCCAGTCGATCGTGGGGTCCTATACGGCACCGGCACCGCAGCGTCTTCCGGCACCCCGAGGCCTGCGCGCCAGGCGAGCAGGGAATCGGCTGCTGGTCAGCTTCAACGGCGTACCGGGCGCGTGGCGCTATGCCACCACGCTGACGCTCGCGAGCGGCAGGCGAGCACTGCTGCTGAGCCGCACCCCGCGAGTGACGTTCGCGGCGGTCGACCCAACTTTCGGCGGGCGCGTTCAGGTGGTCGCACTCGCCGCCAACGGCGCCCGCGGAAAGGCCGCCGGCGCCTCGTTTGCGGCGGAGCGCCCACGCCATCGCGGGAGACCGTGAAACACACCGGTACTCCGACGGCTCCTGCAGCGAGAACGTGCTGAAGCCGAAGGCCTCAGGCCCCCTCCTCTGAACCGTCGAGGTTGACCAGTACGGGTGCGTCGCCGGCAGCGGGACCGTCATCTGCCTCATAGTTGCCCCTCGGTCAGGAGAGCCAGCAGTATCCGGCACCACCTCAATACTTCTGGTCCCGTCCGGCAACGCGCGTGTCTGGACCGGCAATGTCGGTTCGGACGATGAGGAGCGCTGATCGCCTCGCTTCCGCAACGGGGCCGCGTACGGGGCAGCAGGCGAGCCTGCCAGCGGCCACGACCTGAGAACCGGCGGTCCTGGCCCGCTTCGGCTAGAGCAGGCAGCTAACCAATCCGCTCTCCAAAGGAGGGAGCCATGTCTGCTCATCAGTTGTTGGACGCAGCCGGCCGGCCGCGCTCGCCGGCGACGATGCCCGGCCATCACGCCGACGGATCCCACGGAACGGCTGGACGGCGGACCGCACCTTGCTGCCGCCCGGACCGCTGTTCTGCGCGATCGACGGGCCGACGCGCGGGCTGGCGCGAGCGGGTCACGGCACGGTTGCGCGCGCGAACCGGCTCGACGCCGAACTCGCGCGCGGCGCCGCGCCGACACGCGCGGCGCTCCCCCCTGCGCGCCCAGGACCTTCGCGAGCGGCGGACCCGCGAGCGCCTAGGGCGAAGTGTCCGCCGAATCATCGACGACGCCCGCACGGACCGTCCGCTTTCAATCGCTGGCGCGCGTGCGCGGCGGCCGCGGCAGCGTGCGCTCGCGGCGACCGGACCAGGGGTGAGCAGCGTTTCGGCGATCCGGTCGAGCTCCCAGACGGCCAGGGTGCCCGTCGTCGCTGGCGAGAACCACGCTGGGGTCTTCAACGACTCGCAGCAGTCCGGTCGTGCTCCGAAGACGGCTGAGAAGCGGAATGCCGTCGGCGGGTCCGAACCCACCGATCCCGAGGCCTGCCCACGCGGGACGGGCGAAGCGCTGCCCGGTTGGCATCCGGCTCAGCGCGTGCAAGGCGCGCATCGGGCTCGCGCGGCGTGGTTGCATGCGACGGCTCAAGCTCGATCATTCCCCAAGGCTGGACGGTGATGCCGTGTAATCACCGGGCGGGGCGCGGGGTTGCGCCTACGATTGTCGTACGCGTAGGCTCTGGGGAGTGTCGTCGACTATTGATGATCGCATGCTGATCGTGGGCGGCGGTCGCATGGGGGAAGCGTTGTTCAGTGGTCTGCTCGCGGCCGGACGTCCGCCGGGGGAGCTCGTCGTTGCCGAAGTGTCGGCGACCCGTCGCGATGAGCTCGCTAGGGCGTACCCAGCTGCGACGATCGTTGAGGCAGTTGTTCCGGCCGAATCTGCCGTGCTGGCGGTCAAGCCCGGCGACGTTCCCGGTGCCGCACGGGCCGTGGCCGACGCCGGCGCGCGGCGCATCCTGTCGATTGCCGCGGGGGTCACGACGCAGTCGATTGAGACGACGGCGGGGCGGCCGTTGGCTGTCGTGCGTGCGATGCCGAATACACCGGCACTGATTGGGGCGGGCGCTGCCGCGATCAGTCCGGGCTCCACTGCGGGCGAGGACGACCTGACGTGGGCTGAGAGGGTGCTCAGTGCGGTGGGGGTGGTCGTCCGCGTGCCGGAGGTGGCGTTGGACGCGGTGACCGGTCTGTCGGGATCCGGTCCGGCGTACGTGTTCCTAGTCGCAGAAGCGATGATCGAGGGCGGTGTTCTGGCTGGGCTTCCGCGCGATGTTGCCGAGAAGCTCACGTTTCACACGCTGCTCGGTTCCTCGCGCCTGTTGGTCGATGGCGGTAGCTCGCCTGCGGCGCTGCGCGCCGCGGTCACTTCGCCGGGCGGTACCACAGCCGCGGGGTTGCGCGAACTCGAACGGCGCGGTGTCCGCGCCGCGTTCCTCGACGCGGTCGCGGCGGCCGCCGAGCGCTCACGGGAGCTCGGACGATGATCAATCGTGGACCGCATCAGCAGCGGCAACGTGACCAGTGGGCGATTCGACCGCGATCGCCGCGTTAGGCGGATTGCGAAACCGCGATACCGCCGGTACGAGACCGCGCTGTGATCGACCGCGTGTGGCCGGGCGCTGTCGGTACTGACGGTCTGTCGCTCCGGCCCGGCTCGGACGCGTTCTCCATGGTCGTGGCCGATGTCCGGCTTGCAACGGCAGGGCTTGTCCTCCCGGCGACGGAGCACGCCGTCATGGGTGAGCCGACGTCGCGGCAGTGTGCGAAGGCCCCCCGAGAGCTTCTCTCACGACGCGGCTATGAGATCACGCTGGCCGACATTTCGATCATGCCGAGCACCTCCGATGACACCGTGTACATATGCCGGCAGGCGGTTTGATGTCGGGAGCCTTCTATATATATACGCGTTGCTTGGCGAGTGGCTGGAGGCGGCGCATCGTGTACGCGACGGTGGGTGATGTTGGTTCGAGTCCGCGCGTGACGCGATCGGTGGCACGGCATCTCGGCAAGCATGGCCCACGGGCTTGGGCTTCGTGGGCGAAACGACGAGCAGACGAGCGAGCAGTTCGGCTCGTGTGTTTGGTGGAGTCTCGACTCTGACGTATCTGACCAAGCTGCGCTCGATCCCCGCCGGCAGGACGGATGCGGATCCGGCGAACATCGGTCTCCGGTGGGCGCCGGTGTTCCTGTGGCGTGATCGGCGCGACGACGTTTGTCGCCCTCGGAAGCATCTGGGTCGATATCGGGCGCACCCCGGGTGGGAAAACGACTCGAACGCTCGGCCCTGAACAAGGCCAACCCAGGTCGGTGCATGTCGGCCCAAGTGGCCGGAGCGCTGCCCGGTGCGTACTCACTCGGGTTTTGCCAGGCCTCGGCGGTCGCAGACGTCACGGCTGTCGATCCCGTCGAAGCTGTGCTCCGCGCCGAGGCGCCTCTTGTGTGCGCCGTCGACGCTTGCGATGACTCGGCCGAGCACGCGTCTGTTTGGGCCGCAGGATGGATATCGTCGATGCTCGTGACCCCAATCGTTGACCGGACCTACGGGCGCCTACGTCGTTCGTGTTTGTCGGTGCCCGGTCACGCGGTGCGGATGCACGAGAAGGCGCTTGGGGTGCCGGCCGATGAGGTGGTGTTCGATCTGGAGGATGCGGTCGCGTCGAGCGCGAAGGAGGAGGCTCGGGAGGCGATCGCGCGGACGCTTGGCCAGGGGGAGTGGGTGGAGCGGTCGGTCGCGGTGCGGGTCAACGCGCCGGGGTCGTCTGAGTTGGTGGCCGATCTGGAGCTGGTTCGAGTGCTTTGCGCATCGAGGTTCCTGACCGTGGTTGTCCCGAAGGTCGATGGTCCGGATGTGCTGGCGGGGATTGCCGCGCTTGTTGGGGATGGGGTTGGCTTGCAGGCGTTGATCGAGACGCCTGAGGGGATCGAGGCGGTGGCCGCGATCGCGGGGTCGACGCCGCGGCTCGAGGCGTTGATCCTCGGCTACGCGGATCTGGCTGCGGCGCTGGGGCGGCGTGGGGCCGAGCGAGATATCGACCGCTGGTTGTATTACCAGGAGGCGGTGTTGTCGGCGGCGCGGGCGGCCGGGGTTCAGGCGATCGACGGGCCGTTTGTGAGGTTGGGGGAGCCGTTGTGGCTGGCGCGGGCGGCGCGGGCCGCTCGGGAGCTGGGGTTTGACGGTAAATGGGCGATTCATCCCGAGCAGGTAGAGATCCTGAACCGGGCGTTCGGCGCGTCCGAGCGCGAGGTGCGGTGGGCGGGCTCGGTGACCGACGCGCTCGCGGCGAGTGCGGGGAGCGGCGACGCTGCGGTGCGGGTTGACGGCGCGATGGTGGATGAGGCGATGCGCGCGCAAGCCGAGCGGCTGCTTTCGCTTCCGCGTCGCCCGGAATCGCCGGCTCGGTCGCTGGATGGTCCTCCGTACTATGAGGATCTCGCGGTCGGCGACGTGTTCCGGGCCCCTGGGTTGACGGTCACGGCCGCGCACGCCGCGCTTCATCAGGCGATCGTGGCGGATCGCCTTCGGCTGTCGCTGGACGAGCCGCTGTGCCGGGAGGTGACGGGCGCGCAGTCGATGCTGGCGCATCCGATGCTGGTGTGCGATGTCGCGATTGGGCAGTCGACTGGTCCGAGCGGCCGCGTGTTGGGGAATCTGTTCTACCGGGGGTTGGCCGCGCGGGCGGTGCATCTCGGGGTGACGCTGCGGACGACGACGACGGTGGTGGCGAAGCGCCGCGCGGGCTCGTCGGGTAGACGGCCGCGCGGGATGGTGCTGCTGCATGTCACGGCGGTGGACGCCGACGGTGAGGTGGTGCTCGACTATTACCGCTGCCCGCTGTTGCCGGCGCGTTCGCACGATCCGCGCGAGGCGGGTGATGATGTGCAAGGGGTGGCCGAGCGCGCCGCTCAGCGCGACGTCCACGACCTGATCCCGGCCCACTGGCGACTCGACGGGCTGCGGCGCGAGCCGCTTGGAAGGTTGTTCGGGGATCTTCGACCGGGGGAGTCCTGGTCGCTGGAGGCCGGCGAGACGGTGACGTCCGCGCCGGAGCTGGCTCGGCTGAGCCTGAACGTGGCGATGACCCACACCGACGCGACCGCTGGGGCGCACGGCCAGCGGCTGGTGTACGGCGGGCATGTGATCGGGATCGCCGCCTCGCACCTGACACGGGTGTTGCCCGATCTGGCCACGATCCTGGCGTGGCGCTCGTGTGATCATCTGGGCCCGACGTTCGAGGGCGATCTGTTGCGCAGCGAGATCACGATCGAGGAACTCGAGCCCTTGGACGACGGGGGCCTCGTGCACGCACGGATCCTGGTCTCCGCGCAGGCGGAGGACGACGATGACCCGCGCCCGGTGCTCGACTGGCGACTCACCGGCCTGATGCCATGAACGAGCCGGGAATCCTGTCGGGGTTGACGATCGTCGAAGGCTCGGCGTTTGTCGCCGCGCCGCTGGGTGGAATGACGCTTGCGCAGCTCGGCGCCGATGTGATCCGTTTTGACCAGCTCCGCGGTGGCCTCGACTACGGCCGGTGGCCGCTCGCGTCGGGCGGCGACAGCCTGTTCTGGGCGGGACTGAACAAAGGGAAGCGGTCGCTAGAGGTCGATATTCACTCCGATCGCGGACGCGAGTTGGTCGAGGCCTGCATCGCCGCCGCCGGGACGTTCCTGACGAACTTTCCGGCGCGCGGTTGGCTGTCGTATGAGTCGTTGTCGAGCCGCCGGTCGGACCTGGTGATGGTCGCGCTGGCCGGTAATCGCGACGGGACTTCGGAGGTCGACTACACGGTCAACCCGGCCACGGGGTTCCCTTGGGCCACAGGTCCTAGGGACTACTCAGAGCCGCTGAACAGCGTGCTTCCGGCGTGGGACGCGATCATGGGCGGACTCGCGGCGACCGGTCTGCTGGCCGCCGATCGGCACCGTATGCGGACCGGCGAGGGCCAGCTCGTACGAATCGCCCTCTCGGACGTCGCGTTCGCGATGGTCGGTCACCTCGGGCGCGTCGCCGAAGCTCAGCTCGAGAGCCACGACCCGCCCAGGGACGGCAACTATCTGTACGGCGCGTTCGGGCACGACTTCCCGACCAGCGACGGACGGCGCGTGATGGTAGTTGCGCTCACCACCCGCCAGTGGAACGCGCTCGTCGAGGTCACCGGCGTCGCTCGGGCGGTCAGCGCACTCGAGCGGGGGATGGACATCGATCTGCAATCGGTGTCCGATCGGTTCCAGGCCCGCGACCTGCTGGCAGCCGTCCTGAAACCATGGTTCGAAGCGCGCACGCTCAGCGAGATCCGGGCCGCGTTTGCGCGAACCGGCGTGTCGTGGGGTGGCTACCAGACCTTCTCGCAGCTCGTGCACGAGGACCCACGCTGCTCGGCCGAGAACGAGATGTGGGAGGAGGTCGAGCACCCCGGCGTCGGCCGCTACCTGATGCCCGGCACCCCGCTCGACTTCTCAGCCATACCCAGGACCGCCGTCCGGCGCGCACCGCAACTCGGCGAGCACACCGAAGCCGTACTCGCGGATCTGCTCGGAATGACGACCGCCGAAATAGGCCGCCTCGAACGCGACGGAGTCGTCCGCTGCGCGCACCGCCCGGTCACCCCATAGTCGATCGTTTCTCGCCCCGTCCGGGGAGCGCACGACCTTCCCGGTGCGCGGCAATCCGGCGGAGTTCGTGGTCTCATTTTGGTCGCATCGGCGCGACGATCTCTTGGTCGGGTCGCCCAATGGCTACGAGCGGCACAAGGACAACCGTGATGCTCCTGGGCGTTGAGCAACTCGTCCGCTTGCGCTGCCGGTCCGGAGATCAACGAGACACTCGTCCCCGCTGTCAGCGCGCCGGACGGATCCGCGTGCGCGGCGCGAAGCGCTGACTCAGTCGGGGCTCACCATCTCCATGTGCGACATGTCGAAGCGCTGGGCGCCGCGAACGTCGACGATCACGATGACAACCTCGGTGCACACCGGGCAGCGAGCGACCGCGCCCGGTGCCTTCATGTACACGCGGAGCTCGGCCATCAGCGAGGTGCTCGCGCAGTGCGAACATCGCACCTCCGCCATCGTCATCTCGTGGCCGAAGTGCTCGAATAGGGCTCCGGCGATCGCGTTCCCGTCGAGTGCGTCCATAGCTCCTCTCCACTCCTCGGTTCACGTGCCCGTCGGGCCAAACCGCTCGGTTCTGACGCGCCGGGGATCGTGTCCCTCCCCCACGAGCGATTGGGCGGCGGCCTCGACAAACCCGGTGGGACCGCAGATGTAGACGAGCGGACGCTCGCTTGGCACCCATGCGACCTGCTGCAGAAGCTCGGCGTCGATCCTCCCTCGATGTCCCTGCCAGTCCTCCGGCCACTGGCGTGTCAGCGCGATCCGCACCTCGACCCCGTCGTAAGCGCCGTCCAGCAGCTCCCCTCGGTAGATGAGGTCCTCAAGGGACCGAGACGAGTACAGCAGGCGCGTCGGGACCGAGCTATGGGCAGCCGACCAGTGACGCAACATCGCGCGAAACGGGGCGACCCCCGACCCGCCGGCGATCAGCAGTAGCGGCCCGCCCAGCGACTCCTCCCACACGAAGTAGCCGCCGATCGGGCCGCGCAATTCGAGGTCGTCGCCCGGCATGAGCACATCGGTCAGGTAGGGCGAGACCTCGCCGTCGTCAAGACGCTCGACCGTCAACACAAGGTGGGGATCCTCCGGAGCCGACGCGATCGAGTAGCTGCGCTCGGCCTGATAGCCGTCCTCAGCAGTCAGCCGGACGTCGACGTGCTGCCCCGCACGGTGACCTTGCCAGCCGGGAACGTCCACAACGAGGCTCCTCGTCCGAGCGGTCTCATCGACCAGCTCCACCACCCGGCCGAGCTGCCAGGTCAATCGTCTTGGTAACGCTGTTCCAGCCAAGGGTCACCGTGGTTGTGATAGCCGTAGGTCTCCCAGAACCCTGGCTCGTCGTCCGGGGTCAAGGTCAATCCGTGCACCCCACTTCGCGCTCTTCCAGAAATACAGGTGTGCCGGACCAGCAGCCGCGCCGGCCCGCCGCGCTCGGACTCAAGCAGCTCGCCGCCAAACTCGTACGCCACCCACGCCTTCCCGTCCGTCACGTCCTCAAGCGCAAGGTTGGTCGTGTGCCCGCCTTCCGACCACGCGGTCAAAACGGGGGCCTCGGTGTCGACGGCCTCGAGCAGCCTGTCGACCGAGACGCCCTTCCGTGCCGTGTCGAGCTTCGTCCACTTCGTCACGCAGTGGGTGTCGACCGTAGGGGCCTCAGACAGAAGCGCCGAGAACTCCACCCACGTCCACGACAGCGGCTCGTCCACCTGCCCGCCGATCGTGAAGCTCCACCCGTCCAGCGGCGTGTGCGGGGTTGGCCGCGTCGAGAGCACCGGGAAGTCCCGCGTCACGTACTGGCAGGGGGAACGCGCGACGGATCTCCGCTCAAGTGCCTGCGGCCGAGAAAACCACGCGAAATCGGCGACATCGCGCTCCAGGGTAACCGCAGGCCAACGCCCCGCGAGGTTTTTTCGCGCTCCGCGCCGCCGCTTGGCAGGTTCGCCAAGCCCGGAGCTGTGAGGGGACCGAAAGAACCCAGTCGGTGCTCGCGATTGGCCTCGAGGAGATGCTGAACTCCGGCGGCGCGTTTCCCCCGCCGCCGACGACCAGCGAGCGAGCCGCGACAGCTCGGCGAGGTATGCGCCGCACAGCCCGGGTAGCGACTTCCCCGAGTCGGCGGAAACCCGCGCATCTCGCGGACGATCGGATTCTCCCTCCCGCGTGGCCGCCCGCGCGCGACTGTTTCAGCGACGTTGCGCGCGCTTGGATTGCATCTGCGCATCTGACCCGGAGTCCGGTTCGGCGGTTAGCCTGGGAGATCTTCGGGCCGTTTTTTCGCGAGTTTCCCTTCGAGCACTCCGGTGGCTTGGCCGACTTCGATCATGTAGCCGTCGGGGTCCCGCATGTAGCAGCGGATCTCAGCACCGCGGTCGATCGGCGCCGTGACGAACTCGGCCCCCTTTGAGCTCCATTGCTCATAGCACGCCTGGATGTCGGCGACGCGCAGGTTCATGAAGCTGGAGACCGTGTTCCCGGGCTCGTAGTTGACGACCGAGATGTCGGGCTTGTCGGGGGTGGGGCCACCGCCCGGGTTCATGAGCAGCCACGAGTTTGAAAGCTTGATGATGCATGGGTTCTCCTCCAGCACGACCTTGCCGCCGAGGACCTCGGAGTAGAACGCGCGGGACCGAGCAATGCTTCGGACGGTGATGAAGTGGGTGACGAGGAATCCCTCCTTCGGGGCCGGCAGGTTCTCGAAGTCGATGAAGGGGGTGTGCTCGGTCACGGTTTTGCGCTCCTTGTATCGCGTTGCAGGGCCGTGGCAGAAGCCTGATCGGATGCTACGCGGACCGATTCAGCCGTGGCTCTCCTCGGGCGCGTGCCCGTGTTCCGCAAGCCGCGTTCGCGTGTGTTGATCCGAACCGTCGAGCTGTCGTCAAAGCCGGAGGTGCTCCGGCCGCCGGAGCATCCGCAGCTCGACCGCTGCTGTCAGGCGTACGGGTTCAGTCAGTGCTGTAAGACGAGCCCGGAAGTCCGGCCGGAGGTGCAGCGCCGTGGGCCCCATCGCGAGCATTCGCACTACGTCCCGGTGCGAGAGCCACAGGACCCAGCTGATCCGGTGAACGCAATCAACCCTTGACCACGCGGCGAACATTCGCTGCAGGCGCATGGGCTTGGCTGGGTCGATCCTGATCGTGTGCAGCGTCGCGAGCTCGTGGAGGTGCTCCGCAGAGGGTGTTGCGACGATAGCCACTCCTCCCGGTCGTACGACACGGGCAAGCTCGTCCGCGTTACGTGGCGCGAACACGCTCATCGCGAGATCGACGGTCGCGTCGCGAAGCGGGATCCCCTGCCAGATGTTGGCACGAACTGCCGCGATTCTCTGGTGGGCCCGTGCTGCTCGGCGCGAGGCGGCACGCGAGATGTCCACCGCCACGCCGAGTGCTCCGGGCAGCGCAGCGAGCACGCCGGCGAGATGGCGTGCGGTTCCGGCCCCGGCGTCCAAAATCACCGACGTGCCGGGCGCTCCCAGCGAACCCGCCATTTCGGCGAGCGCGGTTGTGAGCGGCTCGAAGTGGCCTGCGTCCTGGATCGCTGCACGCGCGGCGACCATGTCTCCATCGTCACCGATCGGGCATCGTCGACCACTTGGCAATAGCGTTACATAGCCTGGCCGCGCCAGGTCGTAGGTGTGCCGGCGCTCGCATGTCAGCGAGCCCTGTCCTGTCGCGAGCGGGCTAAGGCAGGCGGGACAGCGCAGCAGCTCGGCGATGCACGCGAGCGGCGCCGGAACGGCAGAGCGCAAAACATCTCCTCTCGACAGGCACCACGACGCTGACGACCGTCGTCGGTCGTCAGCAGGACAGATCGCGCTGGTCGATTAGAGGTAGGCGTGCTGGTGCGCCGGCATCCGCACTCAGAGTACCGTCCGGCGCCTCTGCATCCCGACGCGACAAACGATCCACCGGCCTACCGCTTGACCAAACACTCGACGAGTCACCAGCCGCCTAGCCGTTGCGGCGCTCGTCGCACGCAGATCCGTGAGGAAGCTCCTCGTCGCCGAACCCCGGAGCTCGGGCGGCGTCCGTCGGCGCCCTTGGACATGGTCGACTGCCTAGGAGCTACGAGGAGTTGGTAGCAGCGAGGTAGGCCGCATTCAGGCGCTCGCGAATGCTCGTTGATCGCGCTGGGGATTCGGAGCCAAGGTGCGAGCAGCGAAGCTCGTCCATGAACTCTTGCCAGAGCGCGGGGCCGCCTTGTTCGAGCAGCTCGGCGCGAACGCGCAGCGCGCGGCTCGTGGGCCGGTGGCGAAGTCCCCAGCTGCCGAGCTGCGCGAACACGGGTACGAGTTGGATCGCGGGTTCGGTCAGGCTGTAGCGCGCCCGCTGGCCGGGTCGCGTGTCCTCACGGGTGAGCAATCCCAAACCGACGAGTCGCTTGAGTCGGTCGGCGAGAATATTTGAGGCGATCCCCTCTTGTGAGCCGGCCTGCAGCTCTCGGAAATAGCGGCGGTCTCCGAAGACGATGTCACGGAGGATGATCAGGCTCCAGCGATCGCCGAACGCCTCGATGGCCGCGTTGATCGGGCACCCCGACCGCGGCTTACCCGCTTCGCCCATAGTGCTTGCAATCTACTACCGCCAGGTATACCGTCCCGTCAAGCGGTTGCAAACCACAAGCGGAAAGGGCCCATGCTAAGGCAGGTCGCGGAGGGGGTGCTGATCCACGAGAGCGAGTTCTTGCAGAGCAACGCCGTTGTCGTGCAAGGCCGGGCTGGCGTGTTGCTCATCGACCCCGGGGTGCGCGGCGACGAAATGGCCTGCCTCGCGAACGACCTGTCCGATCCTGGCCAGACCGTTGTGGCAGGCTTCTCGACGCATCCTCATTGGGATCACCTGCTCTGGCACGCCAGCCTCGGCGCGGCGCCCCGTTACGGCACGGCGCGCTGCGCGGCCACTGTCCGAGATCGGCTGTCGGACGCGCGTGCGAAAGCGCGCATCGCCGGGCTGATACCGCCGGACATCGTCGAGCAGGTACCGCTGGACCTGCTCGGCCTCATTACCGGCCTGGCCGCCGAGACGCAGCAGATTCCTTGGGATGGCCCTCAAGTCCGGATCATCGAGCATCAAGCGCATGCCCCGGGCCATGCGGCGCTGTTGATCGAGGAACGCGGGGTGCTCGTCGCCGGCGACCTGCTTTCTGACGTACTGATTCCGATGCTCGACTTGAACGACACCGCTGACCCGATCGAGGACTACCTCGCCGCGCTGCGGCTGCTCGAGGGCGTGGCGGGCGACGTCGATGTCGTCGTCCCCGGCCACGGGTCCATCGGTGGAGCTGATCAGGTACACACACGCATCGACCAGGATCGGGCGTACGTGCACGCCTTGCGTGACGCTGATGTTCTCAGCGACCCGCGGCTCGGCCCATCGGCCACGTACGGCAAGGATTGGCTGCCTGGCGTGCATGAACGGCAACTACAGCAGCTTGCCCGAAGTAGAGAGCGCGACGGGACGCCCGGATAGAGATCACCATCCGGGACACCTGCTTCCGCGGCTAGGCGCGAGTATCTCCAGTGGCATGAGCCGAGTCTTGCTTGGCGCGGCGAGCGGGGCGCTCGCCCGGGTCGCTGGCGAGACGGGGCTCAGCGTTGTCCGGCGTGCCTGTGTCCCACACGACGTCGATTGTCTTCCGGGTTGGGGCCAGCCACGTTTCCCACTTGTGGCTGGTCCTCGGCGGCGATCAACGTGGTCTCGCAGATCGCGCCCGTCCGTTCTGGGCGCGATCAAGCCCACAGAGCGGTGTGGTTGCGAAGCGGTCGATATAGGCGCCGCTGACGCGGTTCCGAAAGATCGCGGAGGACCGTGGCTGCCTGTCGCGCTGGTAAAGCGAACGCAACGTCCGGCGCTCGGCACGAATTGGTTACGCAATCGGGCTGGCGGCGTACCTGCGTTTGAGCTCGGCTGGAAACCGTGACTGCAACTTGCCACTGCCATTGAGAGCGCTTCGCTACAGCGGTCAGGGCGATCTTGGTCGGTGCCGGGGCCTTGGCATCACGAGCGATCGAGGACCGGGCGGATCTCGACCGTGGCGCCCATGCGCGCCGCGGGTATCCGTGCCGCGAAGCCAATGGCGGCCTCGAGGTCGGAGCCGTCATAGAGGTAGTAGCCGTCGAGCGCGGCGCTCGGTTCAACGGGCGGCTCGGCGGCGAGTTTAGGCTGTCCGTCCTGGACGCGCACGGTCGTCGCAGTGCCGACGGGTTGGAGTTGGTTGGCGTCGAGGACGCCCGGCAGCCGTCTGATCGCCTCGAACTCGGCGGCCACGTTGCGTTGTTCCTCGGCGGGGAGCAGGCCGATCGCGTTGTCGGCACCGTTGAACCGAACCTGGATGAAGTACCTCATGCGTGTGTCCTTTCCGGTGGAGTTACGGCGCCGCAGACTCGGATGCGACTTCTGGAGGGATGATCAGCGGCGCGGCGGCCGCGCGGGTGTTTGGGGTGCGGGTCGCGATCAGCGCGGCGGCGAGCACGAAGATGGCGCAGACGAGCAGCGCGCGCTGGTAGCCGGCGGTCAGCGCCTCGGGCCGCCCGGCGTGGGCCGCGAGCACGTTGTGGGTGCGGGCGGTCGCGACTGCGGACAGGATCGCGAGCCCGAGGGCCATGCCGAGTTGCTGGGAGGTGCTTAGCAGTCCTGCCGCAAGCCCCGCCTTATCGGCAGGGACGCCTGCGTTGGCGGCGGTCGTGACGCCGACGAACACGGCTCCAAAACCGACCGCCATCATTACCAGACCCGGGAGCACGTCGGGCGCGTATGACCCATGTACCGGGATTCTCGAAAGGAGATAGATCCCGCCGGCGCTCAGCAGCGCGCCGCCGACGATCACCGGCCTGGTCCCGATCCGCGCGAAGAGCTGTGAGGACACGCCGGACGCGATCGCCAGGCAGAAAGTCACCGGGAGGTACGCCGCCCCGGCCTGGATCGGGGAGAGGCCCAGCACCTCCTGCATGTAGAGGGTGAGGAAGAAGAACATCGCGAAGAACCCGCCCATCCCGATCAGCCACGTCGCGTCCGCGGCGGCGAGTCCCTTGACCCGAAAGATCGACAGCGGGATTAACGGGTTGCGGCTGCGAAGTTCGTTGACCGCGAACGCCGCGAGGGCGGCGACGGCCGTCGCGAGCAGAACGATCGTCCTGTGTTGACCCCCAGCCGACGTCGGGCGCCTTGATCAGGGTGTAGACGAGCAACAGCATGCCGCCGGTTCCCAGCAGCGCCCCAGGCGTATCGAAATCAGCCAGTGCCCCCCGGCTCCGTGCGCCCGACAGCAGCCGGAGCGACGTGCCGAGCAGGAGCACGCAGACCGGGACGTTGACGTAGAACACCCAACGCCAGCCGGGTCCCTCCGACAGTACCCCGCCCAGGAACACCCCGGCCGCGGCGGCCACACCGCTGACCGCACCCCACGCGCCGAGCGCGGTGTTGCGGTCGGCTCCCTCACGGAAGGTGGTGGTCAGGATCGACAGCGCCGCCGGAGCCATCAGCGCCGCGCCGACGCCCTGTGCCAGCCGCGCGGCGATCAGCACTCCCGCGCTCTGCGCGAGGCCGGCCGCGAGCGAGCACGCTCCGAACACGATCAATCCGGCGAAGAGCACCCGCCGGCGTCCGAGCAGGTCGGCCAGCCTGCCGCCGAGCAGAAGGAACCCTCCGTAGGTCAACAGGTATCCGCTGGCGACCCACTGAAGATTCTGCTGGGAGAAATGCAGCGCGTGTTGAATCGACGGGAACGCCACGTTGGTGATCGACGAGTCGACCACGTCCAGGAACTGGACCCCGCACAGCAGCAAGAGCGTCAGCAACCCCAGTCGCGTGCGCAGCACGGACCGCTGATCGCCGGTATCGGTCTGCGCATCCACTACCGACATCGAACCTCCAAAAAAAAGACCTGCTTAGTGAGTTGACTAACTGAACCCTATCAGACGCTATTCTTTGGGTGAGATGACTGACTCAGTCAGGGATCCGCAGTTGGGGAAGCGCGAGCGACTCGTGGCGGGTGCGCGCGAGGTGATCCACCAGCAGGGCGTCGAGAAGACGACCATCGCTGACATAGCGCGGGCGGCCGAGGTCCCCGTCGGCAACGTCTACTACTACTACAAGACGAAGGACGAGCTGGTCGCGGCCGCGATCAGTAGCCATGCACGAGACATCGACGCGATGCTCGACTCGCTGCAACACCACCGCACGCCCAAGGCGCGACTCAAGGCGCTGGTCCGGGCCCTCACCGACCAGCGCGAGCTCGTCGCACGCTACGGCTGCCCACTCGGAAGCCTCTGCTCCGAGCTCGACAAACGCACCGACGGTCTCGAGCGTGCTTGCGCACAGCTGCTCCAGGCGCCGATCGAATGGGCCGAGGAGCAATTCAACATGCTCGGCCGCCGCGACGCCCGCGACCTCGCCGTCGCGCTATTCGCCTCCTATCAGGGAATCGCGCTGCTCACCAACACTTTCCGTGATCCAGATCTGATGACCCGAGAGGCGCGCCGGCTCGAACGCTGGATCGACTCGCTGGCACAGGCGTAATCGAGCTTCCCAGCAAGCGCCTGTCCAGCCCAGGCTCCGCCGCACGCTCACGCGAATAGGCCAGCTCCGGCAGCACGAGGTAGGCGTCGTGCCCATCCTCGCGCAACGTGCATCTCGCGCTGGCAGCCGCGAGTCACGCATTGCGCGGAAGGTCGGTCCTTGTCAGATCCGAGACCACGCGAGCACCGCCCGGCTGCATGCCCGCCCAGAACAGCGGCGGCGCTACGCGCTTGCGAGTTGCCGGTTGGCAGCTTGCTCAAGTGGGATAGTCGGGTCGGACCTCGCCCGCCGGATCCAGGCTCGGGTGGAGGGCACAGGTCAGTCTCGCCGAGCCGTGGTGTCTACATCCATGGACGTGCAGGCTCGACCACAATGGAGGAAGCAGGATGACGGCAGCAGAGACAGTCGCGCAGTATTACGACGCCTGGCAGAACAAGCAGGGCGACTTGAGCGATGTGCCGCTGGCGGATGATTTCCGGTTCAGCGGCCCGGTCGCGAACTTCGACAGCGCCGCGGGCTACCGGGCGATGGCGCGCGACGCGGGCCGTGCGGTCACGAGCTTCACGGTCCGCCGGCAGTTCGTGGACGGAACCCAGGTCTGCTCGATCATCGACTGGGAGATGGCGATTCCCGGTGTGGGGCGGATGACCTCAGCGGAGTTGCTGCAGGTCGAGGACGGGGTGATCGTCCGTGGCGAGCTGATCTACGACGCGGAGGCTTTACGACGGGCGATGGCGCAGGCGGGCGGATGATCGCAGCGCAGCTTGTGGACCGCGCGCGAGCGGGCGAGGAGGCGGCATTCGCGGAGCTGACCGATCCGTTTCGCCCGGAGCTTCAAGTGCACTGCTATCGGATCGTTGGATCGGTGCAGGACGCGGAGGACCTCTTGCAGGAGACGCTTCTGGCCGCCTGGCGCGGCCTCGAGAGGTTCGAGGGGCGGGCGTCGGTGCGCACGTGGTTGTACCGGATCGCCACCAACCGATGCCTGAACCACCTTCGCGATCGCGGCCGCCGGCTCCCCGAGCTGCCTGCGCCGCCCGAACCGCCAGGGCTGCCGCCGGAGCCCAGCCGAGTGCGTGATCCAGTGTGGCTGGAGCCGTACCCCGACGTGCTGCTCGAGGGGCTGCCCGATCATGGTCAGGATCCCGATACCCGGTACGCATCGCGCGAGGCGATCGGCCTCGCGTTCGTTGTCGCGCTCCAGCGTCTGCCTCCGCGCCAGCGAGCCGTGCTCGTTCTGCGGGACGTGCTTGCGTTCCGCGCGAGCGAGGTCGCGGAGATGCTCGGCGTGACCGAGGTATCGGTCAACCGGGCGCTTCAGCGCGCCCGGTTGACGGTGGACCGCGCGGTGGGTCCGGGAGAGCTCGACGCCGCGCCGCTGCCGCATTCGCGCGAGGAGCGCGACCTGGTGGCTCGCTTCGCCACCGCGTTCGAGTCGGGAGACGTTGGGGGCGTGGTCGCGCTGCTGACGGACGACGCGCTGATGACGATGCCGCCCGAGCCGCTGGAGTATCAGGGGCCGGAGGCGATCCGCCGTTTCCTTTCGACCGTTCCCGCCGCCGGAGCGCTCGAGCGCTTCCGGCTCGTGCCCACGCGGGCGAACGGGCAGCCGGCGTTCGGCTGTTATCTCAAGGACCCGCATGCTCCGATTGCCCATGCATATGGGCTGATGGTGCTCACGCTCCGCGGCGAGCGGGTTGCGGCTCTGACCGGGTTTCCCGACACCGGCGTGTTCGCTGCGTTCGGGCTGCCGAGGACTCTGCGGGAGTAGCGCCGGATGGCCTACGACGAGATGCTCGCGGCGCACGTTCGCGCCCTGCTCTCGCATCGCCGGGACATAGCCGAGCGGCCGATGTTCGGCGGCCTGACGTTCATGCTCGGAGGACACATGTGCTGCGGTGTCAATCGCGATGAGCTGATCGTCCGCCTCGACCCCGCCGACGAGGACGCGGCCTTCCGGCGACCACACGCCCGCCCGATGGACTTGACCGGCCGCCCGATGCGCGGTTTCGTGGCCGTCAGGCCAGAGGGACTGAAGGGACGGGCGCTCAAGCGGTGGGTCGGCCAGGCGATCGCCCGTGCCGAGGCGCTGCCACCAAGAGAGCCACCGCGAAAGGAGACAGGCGACAGATGACCGAGCTGAGAATCGAAGAGCAGCTCGTCATTGGCGCGTCCGCGCCCGACGTCTGGCATGCGCTCGAGGACGCTGCCGCCCACGCGCGCTGGCACGCGTTCGTGACCGAGATTTCAGGCGAGCATCGCCTCGGTCACGCCAGGAGGCGCTCGGTGCTGATCGGCGGCAAGCACGGAGAGACCAGAGAGCTCTGCGTCGTAGAAGAGCAGGCGAGCCGCTTGCATGGTCCGTACACGAGGACTCGACCGGTTTTGGCCGGATGGTCTCGAACTGGCGCGCGCGGGCTTTTCGCTGACGCCACGGCACGGCGCGACGCTCGTCACCCGCGGAGCGATTTTGAGCGCAACAACCTGCCCGAGCACGTCGACTTCGGTCGGTTTGACTCGCTGGTCGCCGAGGGTAGGCGCGCGCCTGTGAGGCGAGCGGGCACCGGCGCCCGCGCGAGCGATCTGAGTCGCGATCACCACCGCGGCGGCCGTGCTTACTGACATTCACCTTGATCGGGTCTCACGTGGCGAAGCGCCGCGATGGTGACCTGCGGTGCCCAGCATTGGGCGACCGTCCTGATGCATGACGCGAGCGGTCACGCGACTGGCGTGGTCCGCCCTGATCGTCGCCAGCGCGGTATGAGTGAGCACGGGCGCCGCGAGCGGGATGGCGACGGCAAGCATGGCAATCATTGCGCGGGCGACCACCGCCTGACACGTTCGCGTTATCGATTTTCCTAGCGCAAGCGGCCCGCCGCCCGGGCCATCGAAGCGTGCTGGCACCGTGGCGTTGCGGCCGTTGACCGAGGCGAAGTGATGCTTCGATGCGAAGGCCTGGGCGACGGTGCGGGTGGTCGCGGCGAACCGACGAGCACCACGGATCGACGATTGTGCGACCGCGCCCGCCCCGGGGCGGCGCCGACGGGTCAGCGGTGCCCGAACAACAACTCGAGCCCGGGCGACCGCTGACCAGAGTCTCGGCAGAAACGCTCCCCCGTCTCGGTTAGCCGACAGCCAGCAGGATCGGTGCCGCGACGATGCACGCGGCCCCGGCGAACGCGGCGGGGAACACAATGCTCCGCTGCTTTGAGCCCGGGAGCGCGCGCAGGACTGCAGCGCTCGCGAGTAGACCGATGAGAGCGAGCAGCGAGCTTGAGATCAACTGCTCGAGAGCTTGGACCGCCACCGATGAAGACCACGCGTGGTCGATCAGACCGTAGGTGATGTTGTCGATGCTCAGCACGAACGGAAGAGCCCAGACCCACCGGGTCTCGGCGAGCCGCCGCGCGTACAGCGCGATGCCGAGCCAGTACAGGCCCAAGCCGACGAGGACCGCTGTCTCCACAACATTGGCCGTGCCGTCCGGGATGCTCCAATGAAGCCACGTCCCGAGCAGAAATCCACCCGCGTCGCAGGCTCCGAAGAGCGCGGCGTAAGCGAGCCACGACCGTCGGCTAACGAGGGCACCGACAGCGAAGCAGGCGATCAAGCTGTCGATCCCGAGAAGCAGAAAGCCCATCAAAACCTCCCTCGACGAGTTGCCATATAGGGGTCATTGCGCTTGGGCGGTACACCCAGCGTGGGCATTCACTAACACGATCGAGACGCCGCGTCAACCCTTACTGCCTGTGCGGGTAGTTCGCAACCTGACAGGTCAGGTACCTGGCTCGTCGACCGAGCCGGCGGTGTGACGACTCGCGCGTTGCGGTCCGCGTGAAACGTGTGATACGTGATGACGGTAACCGACTGGGTCGACCGAGTCCGGCGTGTGACGACGCGCGCGTTGCCCTCGGTATGAAACGTGTAATACGTAGTCACGGTAACGACGCGGGGATTGTCATCCCGTGGCCCGGCTGCTGATCAGCGTCTCCACGGCGACCGGTGCGCAACTCCTCCATGCGGTGGCCGCCACCCGCGCGAGCCGATCACCTATCGCGGCCCCACGGTCACCTTCGGGATCTTCCCTTCCAAAGCTCGTTCACCTGCGGCGCCGTCAGAGGCGCCGGGACAGCGACAGCGCGACGCGTCCGGCCGCCGCGATCGCGACACCGACCGTCGCGACGGCGGCCGTGATGCCCAGGGCGCCCGCCGTGAGCGGTTCGACGCCCAGCGCCGCCCCGGCCTGGGTGAGCGACAGGATGCACGCGGCGATGAGTGCGACGAGCGCCCACACCGGGAACGCGACGTTGCGCCGCAACGGCAGACCCGGTCGGGCGCGCAGGCTCCACGCGATTGCCACATTCGCGATAAGCCACCCGGCCACGGCGGCCGCGATCGCCATGCTGGCGCTCGACCGGGCGTCGACGATGAGAAACGCGGGCAGCACCGCAGCGGTGAGGCCCGCGGCCGTGAGAGCGATCGCGGATAGCTGCGTGCCGTCGAGGAACCGGCTGGCGGGATCGCGCGGGGGGCGATCCATCGTCGCGGGCGCCGTGGGCTCGGAGACGAAGGCCACCGACGCGCCGACGTCCATGAACAGTTCCAGCACGACGATGTGCACCGGGTGGAACGGGGCGGGCAGCCCAAGAGCGAGTGGCACGGCGATGACCACGACCAGCGCGATCTTCGCGCCGAGATAGAAGGCGACCGCGCGCCGCAGTTGGGAGGCCAGCCCGCGACCGCCCTCGACGGCGCCGACGATCGTCGGGTACGCGTCATCGACGAGGACCAGGTCGGACGCCTCGCGGGCGAGATCGGTTCCGCGCGCGCCCATGGCGATCCCGACGTTCGCCGCGGCGAGGGCCGGCGCGTCGTTGACGCCGTCGCCGGTGACGGCGACCGCCTCGCCGCGATCCTGGAGGATCCGGACGAGGCGCAGCTTGTCCTCGGGCGTGGCGCGCGCGATGACGGCCTCGCCGCGCAGCCGCCCGGCGAGCTCGTCGTCGTCGAGGGCGTCGAGCGGCGCGCCACCGTGCAGGACCTCGGAAGCGGCGGACGCCGGCCTCGCGCGCGGCCGCGGCGACCGTCTTGGGGTGGTCGCCGCTGACGACGATCGTCCGCACGCCGGCGTGGGCGAGCTCGGCGACGGCATCGCCGACACCGGCGCGCAACGGATCGCGGAAGGCGGCCAGCCCGACGAAGTCGAGCTCGGCCTCGGCGTCGGCGGCGTTGCGGGGGGCGGGGCGACACGACGCTCGGCGACCGCGATGATTCGCAGCCCGTCGTCCGCGAGCCGCGCGACACGCGCGAGCACCGACGTCCGCTCCGTCTCGGACATCGCGCACGCGTCGAGGACGGCCTCCGGCGCTCCCTTCACGGCCACCCACGCGCCGCCGTGATCGCGCCACACCGCGCTCTCGCGCCGGCGCACCGGATCGAACGGGTAGCGGGCGAGGCGCTCACTCGACGCGGGCTCACCGGCCGCCTCGACTAGCGCGCGATCGACCGGGTCCTGCGCGGCAGCCGCCCCGTGGGCGGCCGCCGCCGTGGCGAGCACGTGTTCGCGGTCGCCGTCGATGCGTTCGATCAGCAGCCGGTTCTCGGTCAGCGTCCCGGTCTTGTCGGCGAGCAGCACGGTCATCGCGCCGACGGCCTCGGCGGCGCGCAGCCGCCGCAGCAGGACGCCGTCCTGCGCCAGGCGCAGACCGCCGAGCGCGACGAGCACCGTCACGAGGATCGGCAGCTCCTCGGGGATCGTGGCGAACGCGAGCGTCAGCCCGTCGAGCAGCATCTCGCGCGGCGACTGGCCCCGAAGGACCCCGAGGAGCGGCACGAGCACACACGCCGTCACCGCAACGATCAGCGCTGCGTGCGCCAGCTCGGCCATCGCGCCCTGGAGAGGGGTGGGCGGCTCCTTGGCCTGTGCGACGAGCCGGCCGAGGCGCCCGATCTCGGTCTCGTCACCGAGCGCGACGACGACGCCCTCGCCGGCGCCGGCCACCACGGTGGTGCCCGCGTGCAGCATCGAGGACCGCTCGGCGAGCGGCGCGTCGGCGTCCACCGACTCGGGCCCCTTCGCGGCCGCGACGGGCTCGCCCGTCAGCCTGGACTCGTCGGCGGCCAGGCCGTTGGCCTCCACGACGCGGGCGTCGGCCGCGACGACGCTGCCGGCCTCGACGAGCAGCACGTCGCCGACGACGAGCGCGCCGACCGGGACCGCCACGGCGACGCCGCGCGCGCCGGACGAGTGCGTTGGGGGCGCTGAGCTCGCGGAGCGCCTTCAGCGCGCGCTTCGCACGGACCTCCGAGATCGCCTCGACGGCGCTGACGAGCACGATGACCGAGAAGATCGCGATCGCGTCGCGAAGCTCGCCGAAGATCGCCGAGAGCACGCCGACCACGACCAGCAGCAGCTGTAGCGGCTCCATCACCGACTCGACGATCTCGCCCAAGACCCCGGAGGCGTTGCCGCGTTCGGTTCCGGACCGCCGCCGTGCGGCGCTGCGCGACCTCCTCGGGCCTCAGCCCGCCCGGGCGGCTGGCGGTGCGCTCCCACACGACCGCCGGCGGTTCTGCGTGGACCGGGACCGCCGGCGCCCGGTCGGCGCGTGACGACGCGCGCGTTGCGCTCGCCATGAAACGCATGATACGTACGACCGGAACAAGTGTGAGACGTCTGGGATCATGGTCGCCCGTGGCTCGCGACTGGTTGCTGATCACCGTCTCCACCCCGCCCGGCGGGAGCTCGACACTCCGCGTCTACGCGTGGCGCAATCTGCGCCGCCTGGGGGCTCACTACCTGCAGCAGTCCGTGTGCCTGCTCCCGGCGACGCCGAAGACCACGCGCGCCGCGGCGCGGGTCGTGACCCGACTGCGCGCGGAGGGCGGCCACGGCGAGATGCTTCGCATCCGGCTGACGGACTCCAAGCAGGAGGCCGCGGTCATCGACGCGATCCAGCGCGAGCGGACCGACGAGTACCGCGAGGTGGTCGAGAGCACACGGCAGTTTCACGAGGAGCTCCAGCTCGAGCGCCGTCGCGGCCGGACCACCTACACCGAGCTCGAGGAGTCCGACGTCGACCTCGCCCGCTATCAGAAGTGGCTCGCCGCCATCCGTGCGCGCGACTACTTCGACGCGCCCGGCGGTCAAGAGGCCGCCGCAGCCGTCGCGTCGTGCGAGGAGGCACTCGCCCGGTTCGAGAGCGAAGCGCTGTCCGCGGAGCTCGACGAGTCCACGCCCGACAGCCAGCCCGGACTGCGCGCCGTCGATGGAGGCAACGACTGACGCACCGGGCGTCACCACATCGTTGACCGTCGACTACCGCTTCGCCAGGAGCGCGCGCCCCGATTCGTCGAGCTCGCGATTGTGTCGGCGGCGATGTCGAGGTCTGTGTTCGGGATGGTTACGGCGTTGGGCGGCTTGTCGGGTGTGTGCTGCGACACGAATAGACTGGCTGGCTCACAACGCGATCGTTTTGCCCTGGGCGTTCGAATGGAGGTGTATCGATGAGTGTCGGGACTGATTTTTGGAGGGGCGTTCCGGGCGGCGTGGATAGCGACGATTCGGGGCGGTTCGTCCGCCGCGATAGCGTCTTCCGGCGCTGGGTGTCGAACGACGCGGGCGCCGAGTTCGGGGCCGAGCCGGGCCGTTATCACCTGTACGTGTCGCTCGGGTGCCCGTGGGCGAATCGCGCCGTCACGGTGCGGGCGCTGAAGGGGCTTGAGGAGGTTGTCGGGCTTTCGGTGGTCGATCCGATCCGCGATATCAAGGGCTGGGCGTTCCGTGAGGCGCCGGGCGCGACGGGCGATCCGGTCAACGGTTTCGAGTATTTGTCGGAGGCCTACGAGCGGTCCTACCCCGGGTATGACGACCGTTATAGCGTTCCGGTTCTCTGGGACCGCGCGACCGGTCAGATCGTCAACAACGAGTCGTCCGAGATCGTCGTGATGCTCAACGGCGCGTTTGACGAGTGGGCCGAGCATCCCGAGGTGGACCTGTATCCGGCCGGCCTGCGCGGGGAGATCGACGCGGTCAACGAGTGGGTCTACAGCGGTCTTAACAATGGCGTCTACCGCGTGGGGTTCGCCTCATCCCAGGACGCTTATGACGAGGCCGTCGGGCCGGTGTTCGAGACGCTCGACCGGATGGACGCGCTACTCGCGGGGCGCCGGTACCTCGCCGGCTCGCGGCACACGCTGGCCGACTGGCGGGCGTTCCCCACGCTGATCCGCTTCGACCTTGTCTATCACGGCCTGTTTCGCTGCAACCGCCGGCGCCTGATCGACTACGACAACCTCTGGCCGTACCTGCGCGACCTGTACCAGACGCCGCGCGTCGCCGCGACGGTCAACTTCGAGCACTTCATCCGCGGCTACAACCTGAACCTGCCGCAGCTGAATCCGGCCGGGATCATCCCGATCGGGCCCGAGCTTGACTTCTGGGAGCCACACGGCCGCGAAAGCCTCGCCGGCTGAACACAGCACTGCTCTACACCGGGTCTGTTAGCCGTCGTTGCGCTTCCGGGTGATGGCGCCGAGGCTGGTCAAGCCAGGCGACGGTCAGGGCGGCTACCTCGGAACACCGGACCGTCTGGTTCGGGCTCCGCCGTCGGTCGTCGGTGACCGAGACTTCTCACCAGAGGCTCCGCTCGAGCGCCTGGCCGACCCCGGGGAGCGCGCGCAAAGCGGTCTGCGCGGCCTCGACCGTCGACTGCCCCGGCGCGGCCTGGTACGCGAGCGTCTCCTCGCGCCGAGTCCCGTCGGGATCAACGATCTCGACCACCAGGCTCACCGTCTCCGCGCGTGAGTGCTGGCGAGCCGCGAGATACCGCGCAACCGCGCGCAATGCCCTGGCGGTCACGATCACCGCAACGGTTCTCCTCCCAACGTCCCCATAGCCGCCGACAGGAGGCGATTCCTCGGAGACGATCGTTGCCTCCGCACCCACGGCATCGGCCAGCTCCCGCGCATCAGATCTCTGAAAGCCACGGAACCGGAGGACGAGTCGCTGATCGATCATCGCTCACGGCCCATCATCCACCATCGACCGCCGGGCCAGCCGCCACGACGAGGAGCAGCGGCGACGGGCGCTGGGATCGTCCAGCGCAAGGACCGTGAAAACAGCTGTCCCGCCGCTGACGACGCAAGAAGAGCGGGCTCATGCGATCAACGCGAGATACCGTCGGGGGCGCCCACCCGCTTTGCGGTAGGACCGGGACCAAGAACCCCGCGTACTCCGACGTCCTGTACGTCGAAGAGTCAATCGCTCCCGAATTCGTGAACATAATGCCCGAGGCGACGCTGCGAGCGTTCGCTGACCATGGTGAAATCGGTCCTCTCCTGGACGCCGACGCGAGCCCCGCCGAGGAAACCCTGCGCGGTGCCGAGGCCGCGGGCATCGACCTGCCGCCCTCACGGCCGAGCTCGAGCGCAACGGCGTGCGCTCGTTCTGCGACTCCCACAAGCAGCTGTTGACCTGCATCGAGACCATGCTCTCCCGGCCCGGACTCGCGGGACTTGAGCAGCGAGCGCGCGGGTAAGACATTCCGGCGCGCCGACGCCAACCCGATTACAAGCCGCGCTCCCGAAGCGAACGGCAAGGCAACGACGCGAGAGGTTCTTTCATGGCAGTCACGACACCGCAACAGCATCTTTCCCCCAAGGTGAGCGGCGCGCTTGCGCAGCACGCGACGGCCGCAACGGCTCAGGCAGATTGGCGCGACCCGCGCTACCAGGCCTTCGCGCTAATGCGACTCACGTTCACGGTCGCTCCGATCGCGTTCGGAGTCGACAAGTTCTTCAACGTCATGGTCCACTGGCCCAACTATCTCGCCCCGTGGATCAACAACATCATGCCCGGGACAGGGCAGCAGTTCATGTACTTCGTCGGCGCCACCGAGATCCTCGCCGGCGTCATCGTCGCCCTCAAGCCCCGCTACGGCGCCTACGTCGTCGCCGGCTGGCTCGCCGGGATCATCATCAACCTCCTCACCTACTCCGGCTTCTACGACATCGCCCTGCGGGACTTCGGACTCATGCTCGCAGCGCTCACGCTCGCCCGCCTCGCGTCCGTCTACGACCCCCCGCTGAAGCTCTCGCACGGGTCAAGGATCAGGATCCGAACCACCGCGCACGGCGCGTAGCGCCGAACTCGGCCTTCTCGGCGGCGTACTCGCGCGACGGATCGTGACGCTCGGCCGCCGGGGACTCGCCACGAAGGAAGTTGACCTCGACCTTGCTGACGAGCCCGCCACCGAACTCGGCGTAGCAGACGCCCGACCCCTCGTACGGCGCCGGCGGGTCCTCACCGGAGATCTGCGCCGTGATGTCGTCGGCGACGACCCGCGCGGCCGCCTCGGCGAAGATTCCGGCCTTGGGGACGGTTCGTGGGCCGGTGCAGACGTCGCCGAGGGCGTATACATGGGGGAATGCGGTTCGGAGGTTGGTCTGGTCGACCGGCACCCAGCCGTTGACCGCCAGGCCAGAGGCGGCGAGTGGCGCGGGCGCGCGATGGACCGGGATTCCCACGAAGAGGTCGTAGGGCAGCGTTTCACCAGTGGCCAGCCGGGCCAGGCGGGCGGCCGGGTCGATGCTGGTCACGAGATGCTGGGGAAGCTCCTCGATCCCGCGGGAGGCCAGCGCGTCGCGGAACATCTGCGAGACCGGGCCGGTCACCGGCACGGGGCGCTGCATCGGGAATGTCGTCGCCATCTGCACGGCGTCGCGAATCCCCTGTTGCGTGAAGTGTTCGTGCAGGAGGAACGACCCCTCGAACGGCGCCGGCGGACACTTGAACGGCTGCCCGAGGACCGAGACGAGCACGCGTCCGCCTTCGAAGTCGGTAAGCGCATCGCGCAGGCGCTCTGCCCCGGCGAGCGAGTAGTACTCGTAGCCGCCTTCCTCGAAGCCTGGCGTGCCCGCCATGTCGTAGTCCGCACCCATCGCCACGACCAGGAAGTCGGCGTCGTGGGTGCCGGCGTCGGTCTCCACCCGCCGGGCGACCGGGTCGATGCCGACCACCGTCTCCTGGCGGAACTCGACCGCGTTCTTGGCAATGTCGCGGTACGGCAGCAGCACGTCGTCGGCCGACTGGTGGCCGAGCATCACCTCGAGCTTGGAGAAGCCGAAAAAGAACGAGTCGTTGCGGTCGAGCAACGTGACGTCGACCGCGTCAGAGGCGGTTTCCGAGAGGCGCGTCGCCAGTTCAAGCCCCCCAAATCCCGCGCCCAGGATCAGCACGCGTCGCTTCATGGAGCGATCCTACTGGTCGCGGCGCGGCCAGAGATCGGCGGCCAGCGAGTTTCACTCCCCGGGATCACTGCCCACCGGCTCCGAACGCGGTCGCCTGCTCCGCCACGGCCGGCGCGGTCGGAATCGCGACCGCGCGAGACAACCCATCGTTTGTTTGGGGCGCACGATATCCTGCCCGTGGTGCCAGATCCGGGCCAGCATCGGGGTGAAGGTGTCTTGAGGTCGGCAACGTGGGGCGCTGCGGTGTGGGAGGCACGTCCTGGGTGCGAAGACGAGTTCGTCGAACGCTGGCGGGCGATTGCCGAATGGACGCTGCGCACATTCCCCGGCAACGGGCCCGCCCGCCTGATCCAAGATGCTGCCCACCCACAGCACTTCATCTCATTCTTTCCGTGGCGCGAGCTCGGCGAGGTCGAGGAGTGGCAACGGCGTGAGGAGTTCACGGTGCTGTGGCAGGCGATGGAGGAGGTCCTGGTCAGCGCCGACCGGCGAACCTACGAGCTCCGGCTCGAGCTGGGACCGCAAAGGTAGGGCCTGCCCGGACGCGGATGCCGCGCCGGACGCTTACGGGCTCGAAGCCATCGTTTGTTTGGCGGAGAGGACTGTCCTACGGCTTGTCGGGCAATCTCGCCTTATCGACCTCGACCATCTCCCCGGCCGCGCGCGTTGGCCAGGTGTCCGGTGTGCGAGCCGGAGGTGATCCCAAATGGGCGCTGTCCTCTGGCGACGCAGGAGGTGCAGACGACCCTCAGTACTGCGAGCGCAGTGCCACCAACCCGATCGTCAGCTCCCCGGCTACGGGACGACTCCATTGGCCACGATCGGGAGCCCGCGGTTCGGACCAGGGCGCAACGTCCCGATAGGGCCTGCTCGACCTCGGGGTCGAGCGGCCTCAGGTGGATCTCGAGGCTTGCGATCCGGTCGTCTTGCTCCTCCTGCTGCGTGGCTTCTTGAACGCCTTCTGGTAGGCGTCGAGGAGGAAGGGCAGCATGTCTGGCTCGGGCATCGGCTTACCTGCGGCCTGTCGTCGGAGCACCTCGCTGCTCAGTTGGATGTATGCCTCGCCGAGCGCGGCGGTCAGCGCGGCGGCAACCGCCGCGTTGATGACGGACACGCCGGGAATGACCTTCGAGGAGGTTTGCGGCGATCTGTCTGCCGACGACCGTGACTCCGCCCTGGCCGACCAGCCCGCGGATCAGGTTGACGGCGTGGTCGCTGCCCATGTCGATGCCGAAGATGGCGCTGATGCTCGCGAGCATCCCGAGCTGCACCGGCATCAGCACGGCGGCGTCCGGGACTGGAATCGGCACAGCACCGATGCCGGCTGCCGCCACGCTCGATGCGCCGACAATCGCTCGCGCCTGGTTGGCTTTGAGCCGGATGACTACCCCTTGGGCGTTTGTAAACGCCCGCCTCACCGCCTCGGGGAGGATGTCGTTAGTCCGCTCGACGAGCTCCTCCAGGCCTCGTGGCGGAATTGTGTGTCCTGCGACCCTGCGCTCGCGCGCGAGCGTCCGGATAGGGCTGCCTTCGATTGGCAGCTTCTCGGCGGCGATGGTCCGCTCCAGTGCGCCGGCTCGCTCGTCGTCGATGCACTGCGTCAGGACCAGGATCACCGGCACCTCGGCGGCCAGCGCGTCGACAATCTCGACGTCGTAGTCCTGCACTCGGGTCTGCCCCGCGTCGATGCAGTACCAGGCGACGTGGATGACCTTGTCCGGACCGCCCTTTCGGGAGTCGGCAACCGTCTTGATGTAGTCGCGGATGACGTCCTTTTTCGCGTGCCCGAGCTCGATCCCGGGCGTGTCGTAGATCGTCACGGGCACACCGGCTACGTCGTAGCGTTGGACGTTCTTGGTCACCGGCTTGCCGGTGCCCTCCTCGGCGAGCGGAACCCTGAACACGGCGTTGATGAGCGTGCTCTTCCCGACCCCGGTCTGTCCGCTGATGAGGATGTTCGCGTGGCCGAGCCGCTCGTTCGCCTTCTGCTGCTCAGCGCTGAAGTACGCCGCCGGATCCGCCGCGACTTCCTCGACGTTTGGGCTTCCCGGCTCGCCCGCGGCGGAGTTGTCGCCCTTACTGCCGGAGCGGCGCGCGAGTTCGGACGCGTCTTGGAGGCCGCGGGTGACGGCCCCGGTGATGTCTTTGGCGCCCTGCTCAGCCACTCGCCGAGCCTGGTCCAGAACCCGCTGAACCCGCTCTCGACCCGTGTCGCGATCAGGCAACGCTCGCCCTCATCTTCAACTGGCGCATCGTTGCACACTCCGCAGCGGCCCAAGCTCACGCAGCTGCCCGCCTCGACCAGTCCCGTGCCCTGGCCGACACCGACGTACGTCCCGATTCCCGGCGGCCTTGGTAGCGCGTCTGGTCGTCGATCTGTCAAGCAGCGCCCAATCCAATCGCGCACGTGGTGTGGGGCCGGTCATCGAGGTTCGTTTCCAGACCAATTCGGCACGCTGCCCTCAGTCTGTGACCTCCGTGTTATCCGGGCGCTGGTAGAAGGAGCCAGTGCAGGTCGTGGCGTCGCTCCGTGCTTCAGACTCCGATCGGGAGCAGGTTGCCGAACGGCTGCGGCATGCCACAGCTGAGGGGCGGCTCAGTGGGGACGAGTTTGAACAACGGCTTGAAACGCTGTACGCAGCCCGGACCTACGGTGAACTCGACGCGCTCCTCGCCGACCTTCCGATCAATCGCTCTCCGGGGCAGCCGCGTGTCCGGCTCGGACGCTTGATCGGGGCTGTCAGTGCTGTGACGCTTGTTCTGGCGGTGCTCGGCGTGCTCGCCATGATGCGCGGCCGCTCCGCTGCCGCGGTCCTCGGGACGGGACATCCGCGCCACCTCAACTTCCCAGGTCCGCTGGCAGGTCAGCATCAGGGTCTGATCATCGCGGCGTCGCTGGGCGTCGTGTTTGTGGTGTTGCTGACATCTGCGGCATTTCTGTGGGCCTTGAGGGGCTCGAGTTCGCCGCGGCAGCCCTGAACGTCGGGGCGGGCGCGAGCATCGATCGGCTCATCGGCCGTGAGGCGACCCGCTGCTTTCAGCGGCCGCGTCATCGAGGATGGCATCGCAGACGCTGGTCGCAGTGGAAGCGCGGCGGCAGGACGGCCAGCGCCCGTTATGCACTCGGCGTTCGGTTTTCATCGACGGCGGGTCCCAATCTCGGACGAAGCTGTTATCGGCTGCCGTATTCGCCGACACGTTCGACGTTGATGCGAAAGCTCACCCGGGGCTGGTCGGCGAAGTCCGCGGGATCCTCGTCGTAGCGCTCGGCCTGGCGCATCGCCTCGGCGACCGCACCGTCGCTTTCGTCCAGAAGCGTCCCGGTCCCTCGGATCGAGACGTAATGCAGGTAGTCGACTTCGTCGTGGACGACGAGTGATACGCGCGGGTCTCGTCGTAGGTTGCCGACCCAGCGACGGTCTCGGTGTCCATTGATCCGGAGATGGTCCTCACCGAACAGGTAGTGGATGACGATTTGGCGTGGCGAGCCGTCGGTCGCGATCGTCGCGAGGACCGCACACCGCGGTGCGCTCAAAAACGAGCGGACAGGTTTGATCAGCTCCCGGCCGTCAGCCATGCGGCCGGAGGCTATCTGGCCATAGCGGCTGGGCGACTGCGGATTGCGCCGCGTTGCCGAGATCGGCGGCTGTGGGACCGCGGACACCATGGCGCAGCTGACCTCGACTTCCCCTCCGTCGCCCACCGAGAACTCAGCCACCGACGGTCGCTCCGGCGGGTCGCCGACCGGCAGCAGAAGCCGTTGATCGGCGGCCGCTTGTCGATCGGAGAGCGAACAGCGAGGCCGGCTTTCTAAGCTCCCTGGTAAACCAGCTCAAAGGAGAAACGATGCCGCTACAGGGCGAATACGAGCCGAGCTCTTCGAAGTGGGTCCGAGACCAGGTTGCGGAATACGAGAGCTCCGGTGGAACCAAGGGGACGAAGCTGAGCGGCGTCCCGGTGGTCGTGATCACGTCGCTGGGCGCCAGCTCCGGCAAATTGCGCAAGAACCCTGTTATGCGGGTCGAGCACGATGGCGCGTATGCGGCGGTCGCATCTAAGGGTGGGGCGCCCCAGCATCCGGCGTGGTATCGCAATTTCGTACAGCATCCGCTCGTTGAACTTCAGGACGAAGGCGCCAAGGGCGACTACACCGCGCGCGAGGTCGCCGGCGAGGAGCGCGCGACGTGGTGGGAGCGCGCTGTGGCGGTCTGGCCGGACTACGCCGAGTACCAGACAAAGACCGACCGGGAGATCCCGGTGTTCGTGTTGGAACCGGCGGACTGATCTAACTGCCGAGTCTCACGGGACCCACTCAACGAGCATTCTCAATCTCACGCCGACACGAAGCGGCTCGAGACGGGTGGGGATCTGGCGGGCGCACTGGTCGTCCTTGTGGCGGTAGAGAGTGAACACGCACGCTCATCCGGATCGCTGAAGCTGACCGTCCGAACGTCCGGAACCGCGCGCACTTCCGGGGTTGGGCTCAGGGAGATTTCAGGTACCCGCCGATCGCTGCGGCCAGTTCGTCGGGGTGGCTGAGGGCGGCGAGGTGACCGCCGGGCACGACCGCCGGATCGACTCCGAGCCGTTCACGGGCGACGCGGCGCTGGAACTCAAGTGGGAAGAAGCGGTCGTCGCGGCCCGCCACGACGTGGATCGGGATGGGTGGCCAGACATCGAATGTGCAGCGGTCATCGAAGCTTTCATCCAGCTGACCTGCGGTGTGCTCGTGCATCTCCGTGACCAAATCGTGGGGAACGTCGTGCATGAAGTAGGTGGTCAGATCAAGCTCGGCGCTGTAGCCGCCGCGCGCCGCCGCCGCCCTGCGGGCGGGCTCTGAGCCGACGTTGTCCCACCACTCGCCTGGCGTCTCATCGGGCCGCGGGATCATCGCATTGACGAACACCGCAAGACGGATCGGCAGCCGCTGCCACACCAACGGCGCGGTGAAGGCCCCCATTGACTGCGCGACCAGCGCAACGTCAGTGCGCCCATCGATCGCGTCCACGACAGCGTCAGCGTAGGCGGGCAACCCGGTGCGACCACGAGCCGCCAAGTCAACTGCGAACGCGTCGTATCCCCGGTCCCGCAGGTCACGCTCGACCAGGTGCCAATACCAGCCAAGGCCACCCGCCCCGGGAATCAGGACCGCAGATGTCATCTCGTCAGCCTCCGATCTCGGCTTTTGCGCTCAGCCTCACCGCAGCTCTGCGCCCCTGTAGGACTCGGCACCCCCGTGAAAATCATCGGCAGACGGATAGCCGCACGACCACCGCCCTGGCATACGGTGGGTCAGCGCCGACGCACACCCCGGAATCCCGCCTCGTCGCCGATCCGGACGCGGGACGATCGGATCGCTCGCGTGCCGATGCACGAGCGGGGCATCCGTCCGGTCGCGGCGGCGACGGGTGCCGGTGTCACGCGATTGCCTGAGGCAGAACAGGTCGTCGGCTCGGCGTGGAGCGCCTGTGATCGCGTCCGCTGACGCTGCAAGCGCCGCGTCCGTGGTTCAGGGCGTCCAGTTCTCGGCGAGCGGGGTGAGCTGGAGCTCGTGTGTCGCCGAGCGCGCGTCCTGGTTGGCGAGGAACAGGACGGCATCGGCGATCCTGCGCGGGTCGGCCAGCGCTTCCGGCGACATACCGGGGCGTGTTGACCCGTCGAGCGGCTGGATCCCCGCGTCGACGATCAGCAGCGCGACCTGGATCCCCTCGGGGCGCAGCTCGAGCGCGGCCGCGTTGGTGATCGCTCGCACGCCGAACGATCCTGCCGCCCACAGACCGCGGCCAGGCATCGCGCGCCGCGCCGAGCCGCCGGTGACCTGCACCAGTGTCGCTGCCAGGCCCTGCGCGATCGCGAATCGTCCGCTGGCGGACAGGAACGAAAAGGCCGCGCGGGCCGGCGCCGCCGCCCACGAGTCAAAGCCGTCGAGGTCGGCCTCGGCAATCGGGCCGCCGCCGAACGGCCCGGAGCGCTCGCCGCCGTATGCAGCCGCCGCATTGAGCACGAGCTCGACTCCACCGTGAGCAGCGGCCGCCTGCTCCAGCGCGCCGTACACGCTCGCGGGGTCCGTCACGTCGGCCTTCAGCGCGAGCGCGCCGGACGCGCTGACGCCATCCAGGGTGCTCGGAGACCGCGCCACCCCCGCCACCGCCCAGCCGTCGCTCACCAGCAGCTCGATGACCGCGCGACCCAAATTCCGCGCTCCGAACACAACCGCACTTCGCTGCTCAGCTTGCATCTCGCTCATCGAATCGCTCGATTCCGTCGGGTTGTTGGTTCAAGGATCGCGACCTTGGGTCGTTACTCGGCGCACAAGGTACACGCGAGACACGCATGTCCAAGATCGCAGCGTCGACCGAGGGACAGCCCGCGCGAGCGTGCCCCGCAAGCACTCCCGCCTCGCCCGCAGGAGCGACGAGCCGGTCGCGGGGCACACGGCGGGCGGGCCACCGGTGCACCCCCGGGCGGCCAGAGGCAGTCGCGACGGGCCACGCGCCGAATCCGTCGCCGACGATGTAGCGCAATCTCGAGCTGCGGCCGGGGCAGGTCGCGCTGTCGCGGTCGTCGGCCGGAGGCGCGCCAGAAGGAGCGCGGCCCGCGGCCCTGGCCTCTACGAGTGTGCAACACGGGTGCGAACACGGCGGCCGAAGGCGACTGCCCGGGCTAGGTGTCCGCAGTACGGCGCGCCTGGGCAGCGCGCGAACGACAGCGCGACCGTCTGGACGTCCTCGTCGGCGGGTTCGCGTCGGCGCCCCGGCAGCAGCACGATCGTGAAGACCGTGCCCATCGCGCACAGAACGGCGCCGACGATGAAGGCGCCCTTGAATCCGTGGGTGAGCGCGGCCAGCGGTGCCAAGCCGGTGTGCAGCGCGCTGGTCGTGCGGCTCGTTGCGACCGAGGAGAGGATGGCCAGGCCGAGCGAGCCGCCGACTTGCTGGGTCGTGTTCAGCAGGCCAGACGCTAGCCCGGAGTCCTCCGGAGCCACGCCGGTGGTCCCGGCGATCGTGACCGGGACGAACGACATCCCGAAGCCGATGCCGAGGATGATCATCGCCGGCACGACGTGGCGTGCGTAGTCGCCGTGACCGGACACGCTGGCGAGGAACACGAACCCGCCGGTCGAGATCAGGAGACCGGCGACCAGAATGGGCTTGGGCGTGAAGCGGTCGACGAACCGCGAGGCCACGCCGGAAGCGGCGATGAGGGTCAGGCTCAGCGGCAGGTATGCGACCCCAGTCTTGAGCGCGCTGAAGCCGAGCACCTGCTGCAGGTAGAGGGTGAGGAAGAAGAACATTCCGAACAGCGCGGCCACCACGACGAGCAGCGTCGCGTCCGCGGCGGACAGGCTTCGGTTGGAGAAGATCCGCAGCGGGACCAGCGGGTCCTTGTGACGGCGCTCGATGACGACGAACGCGGCGATCAGGACGGCCGAGACGCCGAAGCCGACGATCGTCCGTCCGGATGTCCAGCCCCAGCTAGTGGCTTTGATCAGCGTGAACACCAGCGCCATCGTGCCGAGCGTGATCGTGACTGCGCCACCGACGTCGTATCCGCTCTTCGCGACCCCCTCCGCCCGGCTTTCGGGAATGATCCGTGGCGCCAGCGCCAGCACGGCGGCGCCGATCGGCACGTTGACGAAGAACACCCAGCGCCAGCTGAGTAGCTGCACGAGCACGCCGCCGAGCAGCAGGCCCACGGCACCCCCGGCGCCGGCGATCGCCCCCCAGACCGACAGCGCGCGATTGCGGTCTCGTCCTTCGGCAAACGTCGTCAGAATGATCGAGAGCGCAGCCGGCGACACCATCGCCCCGCCCAGCCCCTGGAGCCCGCGGGCGACGAGCAGCTCGCCCTCGGACTGGGAGACTCCGCAGACGAGCGATGCGGCGGCGAACAGCGCGATGCCGGCCATGAACAGCCGGCGCCGCCCGAGCCGGTCGGCAAGCCGGCCGCCGAGCAGCAGGAACCCCCCGAATATCAGCGTGTACGCGTTCAGGATCCAGGAGAGGCTCTGCTCCGAGAACCCGACGTCGCGCTTGATCGTCGGTAGCGCGACGTTGACGATGCTGGCGTCCAGGATGACCATGAACTGAGCAACCGCGACGATCGCCAGCACCGCGTTCGCGTTGACGCGAGCCGTCCGACCCGCATCGGGTTGAGCGGCCGCGGCCGACATGTGGATCTCCTCGATCGCGGCGCGACCGTTGCCGATATCGGACACGGGTGTCGTTCTCCTTTGATCGGTAACTCGACAAACTGGATCGTGGCCAGGGCGCGGGTGATCTGTCATCGCCGGATCCCAGTGATTCAGCAGTTCGGTCCCCGACCAACCAACGGTCCAGTGAATATCCGATGCAGGGCGCGGAGAACGCGGCTGACCGAGGCTCCGAGGACGCGGCGAGCTCGCCGGCAGTTTCGTCTGAGTCTGAGGCGCTTCGACATTCGAGCCGCCGCTTCCTGGGTATCCGCGTCTGAGCGCACCGGCCCTGGCTGGTGAGTGCGCCTGACACGCGGGCGGCCCGGATCCGGTCAACGCGTCCGATCCAGACGATGACGGTCAACCTTTGGCACGCCTAGCAGCGCGATCCAGGGCGACGGCAAGGGCTGGCCGGAACCAGCACATTCACGCTCCGGGGAAGATCGGTTATGCGGTGCTCCGGTCGCGCGGATCAATGTGATCCGGTGATGCCTCCTCACCTGCCTGGCGGCAAAACTGGTGGTGGTCGGCCTTCCGGCAGGAAATTTCAGCAGCGGATTGGCACGGCCGAGCGAGCCTCGAGCGCTGCCAAACCAACCTAACTGAAGGGAGATCCTCCGTGAGTAGCGAGCAACGAGAGACCGTGGAAGCAATTCTGCGACAGTCAGCCTTCCCCGTCGGCAGCGATGTCAACGAGCAGCGGCGATTGCTCCGAGAGGCGATATCGGCGCAGCCGCTGCCCGCCGACGTGACCGTGACCGCAGCCGCACTGGGCGACGTCCGGACCGCCGAGATCACGGTCGACGGAATCGAACCGCGCCACGTCGTTCTGTACTTCCACGGCGGCGTGTACGTGATGTCGGACGCGTTCCTCGCCGCTGGCCTGGCCTCGCAGGTCGGCCGGCGGACGCACGCCAAGGTCATCTCGGTCGACTACCGGCTCGCGCCCGAGCACCCGTATCCGGCCGCGGTCAACGACGCTCTTGCCGCGTATCAAGCCGTCCTCGAGACCGGCATCGCCCCGTCGGATATCGCCTTCGCGGGCGAGTCCGCCGGCGGCGGCCTCGCGATCGCGACCCTGGTCAACGCCCGCGATCACGGGCTGCCCCTGCCAGCCGCGGCCTTCGTCATGTCACCCTATGCCGATCTGACCTTGGCCGGGAGGACCATGGAAACCAGGCGCGAGGTCGACCCGCTCCTCAGCCGGGAACTCCTCCAACCCCGAGTGACCGACTATACGGCGGGACAAGATCCCGCTCTTGGGCTGATCAGCCCCGTATTCGCCGACCTGTCCGGCCTGCCGCCCCTGATCATCCAGGCCGGAACTCACGAGGTTCTCCTCGACGACGCCGTCCGCCTCGCGCAACAAGCCGCCGCCGCCGACGTCGAGGTCACCCTCGACATCACCCCTCGGGTGCCCCACGTCTTCCAGGCGTATTCCCCGATGCTTGACGAAGCGGCCGCCGCCCTGGACAGAGCCGGACAGCTCCTGTCGGCGCATCTCGCCGCGAGGGTCAGAATCGGCTCTACGGCCAGGTAACTCGGATCGCGAGCGACGAAGCAGGGCGCACGATCCTGCTGCGCTGCCCGGATTGTTCGGCCCTACACGAGAACTCACCGGATGGGGGGGACCGCACCGAGCGGCTCAGCGAAACCGAGGACGAGGCCGTGTTCGCTAAGTTCCGGGGCTGAGCCTTGAGCCGCTGCCGGTTGGGCAAAGCTCCCAGTGCACCAATGTCAACCGTGGAAGCTCCAGTTGGCTTTTGGGCGACTGACATGTGCATCGGTGATCGCCGCGGATCCAAACCTGCTCGCTGGCAGTGGGTTCGACTCGACGTCCGTCACGAGTGAACATTTCTTGCTCCGGCTAGCATGCCGAAGGCATTCCTCAGCTACACACCCATTAAACCAGCGACACACCAGTTGCTACCGAAGACCAGCTCCGGCAACCGTTACGAGCTGGGCGAATACTGCTCGAACGCCGACCATGGGATGAGCGGGGTCGCCGGCGGCGAGGCCATGATCTGCGTGCACAACTACGGCTGGCGATCGGAGCCGGAGTAGGTCGGGTCCGGAGCGATCGCTGCTGAGACCGACGGCGCTGCCTCGCGTGTAACGAATCGAGTCTTTCCCCGTCCCTGGGCCAGACCAACCGAGAGGACGGTGAGAGGATGAGATTGTCATGGAGTTGAACGCGCTCGCCGAAGCCCCCGTGGCGCGTGTCCGTGCAGTCGATCCGGACGCCGAACTTGTCGCGCGCGCCCGGGCGAATCCGCGCGAGTTTCTCGGGCTGTACGACCGCTACTTCGATCGGGTTCTCGGGTACGCGCGTTTGCGGGTGACCGACGCGGCCACCTGCGAGGACGTGACCAGTCGGGTGTTCACGACGGCGCTCGAGCAGCTCGGCCGCTTTCGCGGGGAGGGCAGTTTCGCCGGCTGGCTGTTCCAGATCGCGCGGAACACGGTGCGCGACGTGGAGCGGCGGCGCCCCACAGAGCCGCTCGCCGAGGAGCGACCGGCCGCGGACCTCACCCCCGAGGAGCACGTCCTCGAACGCGAGCGGACTCAGGAGCTGCGCGCGCTGATCCGGCTGCTGCGGCCCGAGCACCAGCACCTGCTGGCGCTCCGTTACGGCGCGGACCTCCGATATGAGGAGATCGGCGCGATCGTCGGCACCGCCCCCGCGACGGTGCGTGTCCGGATGCACCGGATCCTCGAAGAGCTACGACGGAGGTATCCCCATGACGATGCATGACGACTCACAGCTGGAACTGCTCGAGCGCGATCTGCAACGGCTCGCCGAGCCGCGCGACGAGGACGAGCGCGTTCGCCGCGCGGTCCGCAAGCAACTCGCCGCGAGGGCCGCTCCCCGGCCCCGGCGGCGGCTATCAATCCGGATCGCGCTCGGAACGGCCGCCGTCGCAGCCGCGGCCGCGACGATTGCCATCGTCACCGATGTTGTCACGTCCGGGTCTGGCGGACCCGCCGTTGCGGACGCGGCCGTCATCCATCACGCGCTAACGGCTCTCACATCGCCGGCGGACGCGATCCTCCACGAGAAGCTCGTCGGCGTGCAGAACGGCGTGCCGGTCGAGGCCGAGTGGTGGCAGGAGACCAGCGCGCCGTACGCAAGCCGTGTCATCAAGGGGCCGGTGGGACACGAGGGCGAGGTCAGCGGCAACGGCACCACCTCGTTCGAATACGACCCCGCGACTAACGCGATCACCGAGCAGCGGGACGCGTCTCCTACGACGCCCATCGATCCCGTCTCGGAAGTCCGCCAGGAGCTTGCCAGCGGTCAGGCCCAAGTCGCCGGCACGGTCGTGATGGGCGGTAGCTCGCTGTACAAGATCGATCTGCCACATGGACTGGTCGGCTACTTCGACCCCAACGACTACCGGCCTCGCTACATGGATGACCCCCAACGGGACGGCTCCGTGGTTCGGGTGCGGGTCGCCGCCTATGAGTACCTGCCGATGACCGCGTCCAGCCGCACCCTGCTAAGCGTGACGGCGCAGCACCCGACCGCCCGCATCGTGGCCGAGTCGAACAACGGATCCGGCAAGTAACGCCCCGCTCCGGTTCTCCCGCTGCGAGCCGGAGCGGAGCTCGACGTCGCCCGGAGCTGCCTCCGGCGAGTTTCTGCGCTGCGCAACGGCGCGACCATCCCGCAGATCGCGCTCGCATGGTTGCTCCGCCGCTCGCCGCTCATACTCCCAATCCCGGCGACCTCGAGCCTGGCGCATCTGCACGAGAACGTCGACGCGGTCTCGATCGCCCTGTCCGTCGACCAGGTCGGCGCGATCACCCAGCTCGTCCCCGAGGAGGCTGAATGAGCGTCGCCGCGCGTGGCATCGACCGATGATCAGGAGGCACCGAGCGACAGCCGGGAGCGAGTGCGCCCGGGCTGCCGTTGGAGGAGCAGAAGCCTCGTACTGATGCCGTGTCCCGCTCGGCTGTCACTTAGCCAAGAGCGTTTGGAATACGTCGTCGCCGGCCTGGCACGTTCATCCCAGCCGCGGACGGTTAGGACCGCAGGCTGAATGGCGGGTAGCGGTCGGTGATGAGTAGGAAGGCGTAGGCCGCGACGCGGTTGTGCCAGCGAAACACACCCTCGATGTAGTCGAACAGCGATCGCGGATAGCGGCCGGTGAAGAGGATCGCGAACCAGGCGAAGATGGCGGCGAACAGCGCGCCGATCGTCAGGAAGAACAGGACGATGTAGTGCGGGATCGCGAGGAGCCACTTGATCAGCGGGAGGCCCTGGCTGAGGTCGTGTTGGGCGTCGGGGTAGGGGAAGCTCAGGTGGACGGCCTGCTCCTCATCGGTGGAGGGGTATTGGTCGTCCATCAGCGCGAAGTAGACGGCGATCCGGTTCGTGAAGCGGGTTAGCTGCAGGTTCCAGTCGTACCACCAGCGCGGGTACTTCTTGCGGAACAGCAGCATCAGTAGGACGGGGATGACGAGGATCCCGACCCCGCCCCCGGCGTAGCGCGCGCCGCTGCCTCCCGCGCTGGCCCCGAAGCTGCCGCCCTCGAGTGTCGCGGCGAGGATCGCGATCGGGATCACTCGTGAAGATGCGTAAGGCCGTGGTCAGGCGGTTGAGGGTCCGGTCGGGATAGTCGACGAAAAAGGTGAGCGGGTAGTCGTGGGCGCCGCCCGGCGGCACCCCGTCGTCGGGCGAAGGTGCGGGAATCTGTCCAGAACTTTCCATGATCGTCCCTCTCTGTGTGGTGTACGGCGTACACTCTGCTGCGAACAATAGGTGTACGCCGTACACTTGTCAAGCGCGATGACCCAACCGACGAACACCGGCCGGACACGCCTGAGCAGACCGTTCGTGCTCCAGGCTGCCGTCGCGCTCGCCGACGAGGACGGGCTTGACGGGTTCAGCATGCGTCGGCTCGCACAAGAGCTCGGCGTGGTGCCGATGGCGCTCTACAAGCACGTGGCGAACAAGGATGAGCTCCTCGACGGGATGGTCGACATCGTCTTCGGTGAGATCGAGTCCCCTTCGATCGGCGACGACTGGCGGTCGGCAATGCGACGCCGGGCGATCTCGGCGCGCGACGCGCTCAGGCGCCATAGCTGGGCAATCGGGCTGATGGAGACGCGGAGCCCTGGGCCGGCCAACCTGCGAAACCACAACGCGGTCATGGGCTGCCTACGTGAGGCGGGCTTCTCGTTCGAGACCGCGATCCACGCCTACTCGCTTCAGGACGCCTACATATACGGCTTCGCGCTGCAAGAGAAGACACTCGGTTTCCAGACTCCCGGCGACGCCGGAGCAGCCGCCCAAAAACGAGCGCACGCGATCGGCGCGCTCGACGACTACCCATATCTCGCCGAGATCGCAACGGAGCTCCCCAAGTCCGGATACGACAACACCATCGAGTTCGCCTGGGGGCTCGACCTCATCATCGACGGCCTCGACCGCCGCCGCCACACTCCCGACCGTCACCCCACCCTTGCGAGCGGATCTTGAAGTCTCGACGCCGCGGCCTTCGTAATCGCCAAATGCGCGCCTCCCGGATCGCGGGATCCTCGCCCACGGCGGCATCCACCGTTCGACGCGGTTGGTGGGGACTAACCCCCTCGGGTCTCCCGCCGCAAGGGGTTGCCGTCAGCGCCAGCCGAGCGTCGGTGCGACGTGGGTGAGGATGTTCTCGATGACATGCGCGTTGTATTCGACGCCGAGCTGGTTGGGCACGGTCAGCAGCAGCGTGTCCGCCGCCTGGATCGCCTCGTCCGTGCGAAGCTGCTCAACGAGCACGTCGGGCTCGGCGGCGTAGGAGCGGCCGAAAATCGCACGGGTGTTCTCGTCGATCATGCCGATCTGGTCTCTGGACTCACCGCTGCCGGAGAAATAGGCGCGGTCGGTGTCGGTGGTGAGCGCGAAGATGCTGCGGCTGACTGACACCCGCGGGTGACGGTCATGCCCGGCCTCCTTCCACGCCTCGCGGTAAGCGTCGATCTGCTTGCGCTGCTGGACGTGCAGCGGTTCGCCGGTTTCGTCGTCCTTCAATGTCGAGCTTTGCAGGTTGAGCCCGAGCCGGGCCGCCCAGACACTGGTCGCGTTCGATCCCGACCCCCACCAGATCCGCTCTCGCAAACCAGGTGAGTGCGGCTCGATCCGCAACAGCCCCGGCGGATTGGCGAACATCGGCCGAGGGTTCGGCCGCGCGAACCCGTCGCCTCGCAGAACCTCCAGCGCGACCTCGGCGTGCCTGCGCGCCATATCGGCATCGCTCTCGCCGTCGGCAGGCTGGTAGCCGAAGTATCGCCAGCCATCGATCACCTGCTCGGGCGATCCCCGGCTAATTCCCAGCTGAAGCCGTCCGCCAGCGATCAGATCAGCCGCCCCGGCATCCTCGGCGAAGTACACCGGGTTCTCGTAGCGCATATCGATCACGGCGGTACCGATCTCGATCCGCGACGTCCTCGCGCCGATCGCTGCCAGCAGCGGGAACGGCGAGCCGAGCTGACGCGCGAAATGGTGAACTCGGAAATACGCGCCGTCGGCGCCCAACTCCTCCGCCACGACCGCAAGCTCGATCGACTGCAGCAGCGCCTCCGCGCCCGAATGCGTCCGCGAATGCGGGCCAGGGCTCCAATGACCGAAGGAAAGGAATCCGATCTTCTTCACGCGTTCCAAGTCAGCCGGACCGACAGGAAAGGCCAGCCGGCCTGGACCCAGCCAGGCTAGCGGCGCGCGCGAAGCCTGCCGCGCAGACAGCGTCTGAGCTCGCGTCGTGCCGCTCAGTCACCGGGGCTCACCGCGTGAAACTCAATTCGATAGACGAGCGTGTCCTCGTCGATCGGCCCGGCGTGCGCGGCGCGCCGGCGCAGCGTTTCGCGGTCCGGCTCGCCGGCTCGTCGGACGTCCTCCCCGGTCACCGCGGCGAACGGGACAAGGTCGATGGCGTCGACCTCGATCTCACCAAGGCCGACCCGGTAGCGACCCCCCTGCTTGACCTGTGGCCGCTTCCACAGCCGCACGGAGAGCGTGATGTCTCCGGCCAAGACGTCGTTGCGCAACTCACGGCTGAACTCCATGACCAGACGCTAGCTGGCCCGCGGCTCACGGCGCCGAAACTGAGTCGTCGCCATGGCACCCGTCTGCGCCGTGCGGACGAGAACACGGATGCGACCGTGCCCGTCCTGTCCGTTCGGCCCCACGGTGATTCCGGGGATCTCGCTTTGCGGCCCATGCGTGCCACATTCCGATGGGCGCGCCAGCGTCTGCGTCCAACAGGTTGAGGTGGGGCTTCGCTCGCGTTTCCGCCGTGCGATCGGACGATGTCACGTTACCTATCGGCTCCGCCGGCGCCGAGTCGGTCAAGCTGCTCGGCCGCGACTCGGCGCCTCGGTGGCGTCGTCGCGGCGCTGGAGGGTGAGGATCACGGTCTCGCCGGCCGGGCTTGAGCTCACGAGTCGCAGCGCGGCTGGCTCAGAGCTGTCAGCGAACAGCCGCTTGCCGGTGCCGAGGATCATGGGGAAGACCATCAGGCGTAGCTCATCGACGAGGTCGGCCGCGAGTAGCGAGCGGACGAGGTCGATGCTGCCCGACACGAGGATGTCACGGTCGTGGCGCTGCCGAAGCTGGGCGACCTCGGTCGAGAGTTCGCCGCGTAGGATCGTTGTGTCGCCCCAGTCCGCCTCGTCGAGGGTCGTGGAGACGACGTACTTCGGCAGCGTGTTGAAACGGTTTGCGAAGTCGCCCGTCCGCGACGGCCAAGCCTCGGCGAAGGCCCGGTAGGTGTTGCGTCCGAGTAGGTGGGCGTCGCTTGCGAACAGCTCGTCGTATTTGAACTGGTCGCCCTCCTTGCCGCGGTCGAACTGGAATGACCAGCCGCCGCCGGCCAAGCCCTCGGCGCCGCCGGGGTCCGCGGCTACACCGTCAAGGGTGATGAACTCGGTCACAACTATCTGTCCCATGCGTTGCTCCTTCGTCGAGGGTGACACCACGCCGCCGCGGCGAGGTACCTGGAGCACGGCGGCGCGGCGCTGGCATCCGCGCGGTCTTATATTGTTATCAAACCAATTGGTTTGGTAGCCCCGTGCCTGTCGACCACCTCAGCGCGACGTTCGCCGCGCTCGCCGACCCCACCCGGCGGGCGATCCTCGCGTGCCTCGTGGAAGGCGAGGCCACGGTCAACGAGCTCGCTGCGCCGTTTCCCATCAGCGCCCAGGCGGTCGGCAAGCACCTGCGCGTGCTCGAACACGCGGGCTCTGATCGAGCGGCGACGCGCCGCCCAACGGCGCCCGTCGCGGCTGCGTGCAGTGGCGTTCAAGGACGCCGCGGAATGGTTCGAGACCTACCGCGCCTTCTGGGGGACGGGCTTCGATCGCATGGAGCAACGGCTGCGACACGATGGCTGAGCCAGAGCCGTTCGGCACCGGCGGGTAACCACCACGCGCGTCTTCGCCGCCGCGCGTGAGCGCGTGTGGCGGGAGTGGACCGAGCCCGAGAGCTTCGCCGACTGGTTCGGGGGCGTGGAATGCGAGGTGCCGCTGTCGACCGTCTCGATGGACGTCCGCGCCGGTGGCGCCTGGCGAGCAACGATGCTCTGCGGTCCCGAGCGCCCGTGATCCGGTGGACGCGCGAGTACCGCGAGGTAGCCGCGCCCGAGCGGCTGGTCTTCACGATCTTCGACCAGCCCGGCGAGGACCGATACGAGCTCGTCACCATCCAGCTGACCGACCTCGGCGACGGCCGCACCGAGATGCACTTCGAGCAGCGCGGGCACCAGCGCCCCGACGAGTACGACCGCGCACAGCGGGGCTGGGGCACCTTCTTCGCGCGGATCGACGAACGTCTGGCGGCAGCGCCCTAACCTCGCCGGCTGCCGCCGCTGGTCGATCACGAGGAGCACCGGGTCGGGTTCGGGACCTGAGGTCCTCGCCGACCCGGTGCCCCGTGCGCCTGCTACATCGCGATCGCTTCGTAGACGTCGACCGCGCCGCCGATCTCGAGGACCGGGCAGCCCTTCGCGAGCTCGAGCGCCGAATCGAGGCTGTCGGCCGACACGATCGAGTAGCCGGTGAGGCCACGCGAGCCGCCATCGCTGACCGAGCCGCCTGGGCCGACCGTCTTCGCGGTCCCGGTCGCGGCGCCGCCGTCGACGACGGCCGAACCGAGCTCTCCGAACCACTGACCCCACCTGGCCATCTGCGCGTTCCGCTCGGCCTCGTCGGCGGCCACACCGTTGCCGCCGCTGTACGCGAACACGTAATTCGCCATCTCTGCACCCTTTCGGTCGCGGCCGGCGCGGATGCCGGTCCTTTGATCTGATGACGAACAGCCGATGCCCAGACGGACACGGCGATCGAGAAACCGCCGAGGTGTCCGTCTGGGCGGCCGCGGTTCGTCTAAGAGAGAAGCCGGCAGCTCGAGAAGGGAGCGCAGATGAAGTACGCACTGCTCAACTACACCAAGGCGGAGACGGCCGGGGAACGCCGTCCACGCGAGATGCACCCCGCTGTCGCAGCGGTCCTGGAGCGGTCCGATGTGGGCGGCTGGGTCCGTCTGCAGCCAGCCGAGTCGGCGACGACCGTCAGGCTCGAGTCGCGGAGGGTGCTCTTGATCGACGGCCCGTTCGTTGACAGCAAGGAGTTCCTCGCCGGCTTGATCCTGGTCGACGCGGAGAACCTCGACGGCGCGCTCGCCGTCGCCACGGAGCTGCAGGAGCTCGACGTCACAGCGGCGATCGAGGTCCGTCCGGTGCTCGAGCAGGAGCTCGGGGGCGCTTGAAGACGTCTTTCGCGATCAGTGGGGCGCGTGCTCGCGACGCTGTAGGCGTTCTGGGTGATGTCGAGCTGGCCGAGGGCGCGGCGCAGGAAGCGTTCACCGTTGCTGCCGAGCGGTGGCCGCGGGAACGGAGGTAGCGATATCGTCGCCTTGGTCCGCTGCGGGTCATCGACGGAGGGAGATCCTCATGCTCACGCGCGAAACAGTCACGTTCAGGGACGCCGACGAGTGGAACTGGGAGTTCGACCTGACATTCCTACTGTCCAACTACCGGTGCATCTGGGGTCGTGGGTGCCCGGACACCAGGCTGCAGCGCAGCGCCCGCGGCTGCTGCGTGGAGGGCGTGGAGATCTACCAGGGCGAGGGCGACACGCCCGGTAGCAAAGACCTCGAGATGATCCGCGGCCGCGTCGAGCAGATGACGGACGAGGACTGGCAGAACCGGCAGGTGGCGATGCGCCGCAGTGGCCGCGACCCGTGGGGCAAGGCGCGGTTCAAGCTCGACAGCGTCCACACCCGCCTGTACCGCGGCGCGTGCATCTTCCACAACCGGATCGACCACGCCGGCGGCACTGGCTGCGCGCTTCACGTCGCGGCGCTGCGCCGCGGCGAGAATCCGATCGACTGGAAGCCGCAGATCTGCTGGCAGGTCCCGCTGTTCTTCGACATCGATGACGAGACGAAGACCACAACGGTCCGCGCATCCCGGACGGTCGATTGGGGCGGAGAAGGGATCATCGACTGGTGGTGCACCGAGCATCAGGACGCGTTCAGCGCCGATCAGCCGGTGTACGTGAGCATGGAGGCTGAGCTCCGGCGCGTGTGTGGCGCCGCTGTCTACGACGAGCTGGCCGCCTACTGCGAGGCGCGCCAGGGCGCTCGCAAGCCGCGCGAACGAACGCAGCTGCCGATGGTGCGCTAGCGCCCAGCGCCGTGTGTTCAGCGACCGAGCTCGGCCTCGAGTGAGTCGACGAGCTTGGTGAGTAGCTCGTTGAGTTGCCGTTTGTCGTTGCCGCTCAGGCCATCGAGCAGTTGGCGCTCGCGATGGGCGCCCCGCTCGATGTAGGCGTCGAGGCGCTCGGCGCCGGACCGGGTAAGTGTGAGCATCACGCCGCGGCGGTCGTTGGGGTCCTGGGAGCGGCTGACCAGCCCGGCCCGCTCGAGCTTGTCGAGGCGGTTGGTCATGGCGCCGGTGGAGACCTCGAGTTGGCGGCACAGCGCGCCATGTGTCTGCGGTCCGGCGTGCAGCTCCATCAGGACCTTGAACTCCTCCTTGGTCAGTCCCACATGGGCGAGACCGGTGCGCATCTCGGCGTCGAGCTGTCGGCTGGCCTTGGCGATGCGGGTGACGATTCCCTCCACTGCGGGATCGATCTGCGGCCAGGTCGCGAGCGCGAGCCGGACGTGGGGATCCAGCCGGGCCTGGTCCTCGGGCGTGAGCCCGCGTTCGTCGCCTCCATCGCGCTTCGTCCTGGCCATCGGTTGGATTTTAGCTGTGCTTCGAATAGCTTCTAAGAAAGCTGTGTATAAAGCTTTTGCTAGAGTGGCTGCGTGTACAGCAAAGGAGGCCTTATGCACGCTGCTCTCTCGACCCGGCTGGCCAAGCTCCGCGCGCGCGAACTTGCGCGCGAGGCGGCCCGCCGACGCACCCGGCCGCGACGCCGTCGGTTCTTGGTCAGGACCGGTCGCTGATGCGTTATCTGACGATCGGCGGGGCGACTCCCTCGGCCCGGCGGGTCAGCGCGGTGGCGCTCGGTGCGATGCGCTTCGGCACCGCGACCGAAGAGCCCACGGCCTTCGCGATCCTCGACCGCTTCCTAGCCGCCGGCGGAAACTTCATCGACACGGCCAACAACTATGCCTGGTGGCACGACGGTGGCCGTGGCGGCCAGAGCGAGGCGCTACTCGGCCGCTGGCGAGCCAGCCGCGGCCTCACCGATGAAGTCGTGATCGCCACGAAGATCGGGGCACGCCCAACTCGCGCCGGCATCAACTTGGCCGACCGCATGGGCGCCGACGAAGGCCTCTCGCCCGCGGCGATCCACGCGGCGGCGCGCGAGAGCCGGGAGCGCCTCGGCGTCGAGCGGCTCGACCTGCTGTACGCCCACGTCGAGGACCCGCGGACGCCCGTCGCAGCGACGGTCGCCGCCTTCGGCGTGCTCGCCTCCGCGGGCGAGGTCGCGTTACTCGGCGTCTCCAACCACCGGGCCTGGCGGGTCGAGCGCGCCCGGGCGGTCGCTCGCGCCATCGGCGTCGCAGGCTACGAGGTCCTCCAATACCACCGCAGCTACCTCCAGCACCGCACCGACCTCCCCAGCCCGCGGTCGGCGTTCGGCGATCCGGGGCTCCTGACGGCCGACCTCCTCGATTTCATGACGGCCGAGCCCGGCCTGGTGACCGTCGCCTACTCGCCCCTGCTCGGCGGCGGCTACACCCGTCCTGACAGGACACCCGGCAAGGACTACGCGGCAGCAGGTAACGCCGCCCGGCTCCAATCGCTGGCAGTGGTCGCGCGCGAGACCGGTGCCACCCGGAACCAGGTCGTGCTCGCCTGGCTGATGGGCGGTTCGGTGCCGACGATCCCTCTCGTCGGCGCTTCATCGGTCGACCAACTCCACGAGAGCCTAGACGCGGTCGACCTCGAGCTCAGCGCCGAGCAACGCGCCCGGCTCGACGACGCTCGCTGACGAGATTCCTCGCTTCGACCGCAAGGAGTCGTGACCGCGCTCCGGCCCGCGGAGGCGCGCGGTGTCACCGGGCGCAGCGAGCGGCCCATCTCCGCGCGAAGGACCGGTGCCACGGTCACTCGCTCAAGCTAGCGCCGGCTGGGCCTGCCCGCAGATCCCAGGGAGGACCATGCCGGGCCCGAGATCGTACGTACCTCGGATGCCCGTTGGCGTCGAAAATGCTCGAGGATCAGAACGCTGACGATCGCGACATACACACACCACAGTGAAGTCAGCTCATCGACTCGAAGTATCGCGGTCACGATCACCCCAATAACACTGACTATCCCGAACCATCGCAAGTACCGACGGCTCGATATGAGCGCCGGCCCGCACGTCGCGGTGATGTACAGCAGCCCGATGAGTGCGTCGTTTGGGGTATGCGTGGTGTAATCGATACAGCGGGCTTCCTCGTGTGCTCCAACTGGATACGCCGTGACTTGCCATAGCAGGTAGACGCCCAAGAGCGCGCCGAGGCATGCCATCGCCAGCATCACGCGCGAGCGTCGCCGGTCTGGCTCGAGCAGCATGAACCCGAGGGGGACGATCGCGGGTAGGACCGCGTGCGCGTAGAGGATGTAGGTCTCCTTCGCAGCGTCACCCAGCCCAGGCGAGACCTGACCCCGGAGCCCAAGCCAGACAAAGCCCTCGACGAGCTGATGGATGCCGAACAGCAGCGGTAGCGCGCCGACGATCAGTTCGCGCCGCGCGCGTACGCGGCGCAGAGTCTCAACTCCTACGCCGGCAACGACCGCGCCCGCGACGAAGTCAGCCTGCGGCGAAAAGCACATGCGCGTGACCCTAACGCCATGCGCCGCCGGCCACCCATCAGGCTCGATGCGCCAACGGCTGATCGGTCAGGGTCTGCGCGCGACCGTGCGCCAACTCGGCGTGCCCCAGACCTTGTCGGTAACACTGCGCTGGCGGCGACGGTCGAGGCCGCTGGGCTGACGGGCCTCTCCGTCGCCTGCGTGACCGTGGCGATCGTCGTCTCGACTTGAGCCGACTGGCCCGTCAGACGAGCGGATTCCCGTGCCGCGGCACCTCGGACAGCGCCGCCAGCTGCAGGTCGTCGACGTTCGCAACGGCCTCGCTTACGCAATCTCTGATGGTCACGTAGCTGATCGTGCCTCCTCGCCGCCCGTAGTTCTGCACCGTGCGCCGCGCGGCGATTTCGTACAGGTGAATCCCATCCGTGAGGTACTGCATCCCCATTCCTCGTACCTTCGGTCGCTGCTTCGCGAGCAGTAGGCCAAGTGCGATTCGGTACTAGATCAACGCGTCCAGCTTGTCCGCATTTGCGCGGTGCGCGGTCAGCGCACTTCGGAGAGAGCGGCCAAGTGCAGGTCGTCGATCGTGGCGGTCGCCTCGCTTACGCAGTCGCGAATGATGATGTAGTGGATCGTGCCTCGTTGCACGCCGTAGTTCTGCACGATGCGCCGGGTCACTACTTCGTAGAGGTGGGTGCCGTCGGTGAGATACCTCATCGCAATCGTGATGCCGCCGTGTGTGGTTACGCCCACCGAAACTACGCAACCGTAGTTTCGGTTGCTCCGGCGTTTATACCCGGTACGTCGCGCTTTACACGCCCTAGGTTGGATACCGACGGAAGCTCGCGGCGTCTATGGCCACGAGTACAGGTCGGCCCCGTATCCGCTAGGCCGCCGGGAGCGCGTCGGCCATGCCGGCGATCAATAGCCGGCGCCTGCACAGGGCCAGCGCGAACTCCCGGGTCTCGGCCGGCACCGCGTCCCCCCAGGCTGCCGCGGCCTCCGCGGCGCGGCCCAGCACGTCGGTTAGCACGACCTCGGGAACCTCGGCCTCAATCAGGCAGCGGACGCCGAAGCCGACGTGCCAGCGCTCGTCCAGCTCGACGCGCTCCACGCCCTCGCGTAGCCCGGGCAGGGCGCCGTCGGCCAGGTCGTCGAGCAGCGCACGCTGGCCGGCAGAAAAGACCGCCCCCTCCAGCACCATGTGGTAAAGGCGGACGCCGTCGAGGATGCTCGTGCGCCCCGCCGCGAGCTCCGCGGCGAGCGCGGGCAGCCGCACCTCGAACAGCTCGAGCAGCGCGGCTGGTACGTACTCGCGCGCCGCCGCACGGCGCTCGCCCGGCGAGCCTCCGGGGAGCCGGAGAACCTCGGCGGCGACGCGGTCGAAGAAGAGGGCGTGGCGGTCCTCGTCGCGGCGCTGCAGGAAGAAGACCCACATCATCATCGTGTCCACGTGCTCGGCGGCAGCGGCGAACGGCGTGAGGTGCTCCGCGACGGCGTCCTCGGCCACCCGAAAGCCGGCGAGCAGCGTCGTGAGGCGGCGGCGTCGCTCGATCGGGAGCCCGTCCCATGCGCGAGCGTCAGGCGCCAGGTCGATGAGCGCAGGCTCCCACTGCAGACGGGCCACGATCTGGGAGTACGTCGAGAGCCGCGGGAAGATCGACAGCTCGGAGCGGTCAGCGAGGGGAACGCTGAGACCGCCTGCCCCGGCGGGGATGTACGGGTCTTGCGCCATCAGAAATAGTTTGCCGAATCGGCGGGCGCGCCCACTAGTCAGATCGGAATGGTCGGCGGCGCCTGACGGCGGCGCCTTGGCCGCGTCGGCCGCTTCATCGTGCGATAGACGAACTGGGGATAGTCGGCGGCGCCTGACGGCGGCGCCTTAGGGGGATGGTCGGCGGCGCCTGACGGCGGCGCCTTAGGGGGATGGTCGGCGGCGCCTGACGGCGGCGCCTTAGGGGGATGGTCGGCGGCGCCTGACGGCGGCGCCTTAGCATCCGTCTGCGCTGACTCCCGTACGGACACGACGCGGTCGTGATGCGGCGAGAACCGGCAGACCGGGTCGGCGGCGGCCGGGTCGCTCGTCAGCCGGAGCGCCTGGCAACGGCAGCCACCCCAGTCGACCTCCTGACGTCCGAGCGGGCACGATCGGCAGGGCTCCTGCATCCAGTCCGTGCCGCGGAAGCGGGTGAACGCGTCGGATTCGGTCCAGATCCACTCGAGCGGGTGCCGGCGAACGTTCGCGAACTCGAGTCCCGGGATCGTCGAGGCGGCCTGGCACGGCAGCACGTCGCCGCCCGGTGCGACCACGATCGCCGTCCGCCCCCAACCGCCCATGCACGGCTTGGGGAGATCCTCGTACATGTCGGGGAGCACCCAGAGAACGTCGACCTTGGGGCCGACGCGGTCGCGGAAGCGCTTCACCGCTTCCTCTCCTCGCCGGAGCTGGTCCCAGCTCGGCAGCAGGGCCTCCTGATTCAGGACGGCCCAGCCGTAGTACTGGGTGTTCGCGAGTTCGAGCCGCTGAGCGTCCAGCTCGAGGGTCAGATCGAGCAGTTCCTCGATCCGATCGAGGTTCTGACGGTGAAGGACGCAGTTGATCGTCAGCGGGAAGTCGAGCTCCCGGGCCGCGCGCGCGGCCGCGATCTTCTTCTCGAAGGATCGGTTGCCCGCGATGCGGTCGTTCTCCTCCGGGTCGGGGCTCTGGATCGAGATCTGCACGTGGTCAAGCCCGGCCGCTTTCAGCTCGCGCGCGCGTTCGAGGGTGAACAGCGTGCCGGCGGTGATCAGCGAGGAGTACAGCCCGGAGTCGCGCGCGGCCGCGCACAGCTCGCCGAGGTCGCGGCGCAGCATCGGCTCGCCTCCCGTCAGAGCCAGCTGAAGCACGCCCAGCCCGCGCGCCTGGCGAAACGTGCGGGTCCAGTCGTCGGTCTCGAGCTCGCGGCGGTATCTCGTATGCCCGATGTCCACCGGGTTCGAGCAGTACGGGCAGTGGAGCGGGCACTGGTAGGAGAGCTCGGCGATCAGCGTGAACGGCCGTGGCGTGCCAGCGGGTCCACTAGGCGGAGGCATCGACCAGGAGTCCTTTCGCAGCCAGCCCGTCGACCAATTCGCGAACGTCGTCACCGAGGTCGGCGCCGTCGTACCGCGCGGTCAGGATGCCGACGATCTCGTCCACCGAGCGCTTGCCGTCGCATAGCTCGAGCACCTCCGCCGCGGTCGGATTGAGCCGCACTGCCCCCTCCGGGACGAGCAGCAGGTGTTCCTCGCGGACGTCGTCGTAGCGCAGCCGGGCGCCGGTGACGAGGCGGGGGTAGGTCATGCCGATGGCTCCGGCGGCTGCGATTCGCCGTGCTCGATGGCGTCCAGCTGCGCCCACAGCACCTCGGTCTTAAATCTCAAAGCCGCCACCGCAGCGTCCCGTTGATCCCGTCGGCGGCAGCGATCGACCACGAGCTCGAGCGCGTACTCCGCGTCGCGCGGCGCCAGCTCGAGTCGCCTCCGGAAGTACTCGAGGCCTGCGGGATCGATCCATGGGTAGTGACGCTCGAGCGCGTCGAGCCGCACCCGGATCGCGGCCGGCCCGAACAGCTCGGTGAGTGACGATGCGACGGACTCGATCCACGGCCTCTGGCGTGCGAAGTTCACATAAGCATCGACCGCGTAGCGCACCCCGGGGAGAACGCCCCGCTCGGACTCGAGCTCTTGACGGGAGACGTCGAGCGCCTCGCCGAGCCGCAGCCACGACTCGATGCCGCCGGTCCCGTCGGTCGTTCCGTCGTGGTCGATGATCCGCCGGATCCACTCGCGCCGCACCTCGACCTCGGGGCAGTTGGACATGATCGCCGCGTCCTTGAGCGGGATGCACTTCTGGTAGTAGAACCGATTTGTAACCCAGCGCTGCAGCTCCTCCCGGGTCAGCTCGCCGGCATCCATCCGTTGATGGAACGGGTGCAGGTTGTGGTAGCGCGTGCCCTGCGCGCGCAGCTCGGCGATGAACTCCTCGGTCACAGCTCGACCTCGAGCCCATCGTAAGCGACTTCGACGCCCGCCCCCACGACAGCCGCCCGCTCGGGAGAGTCCTCGAGCAGGACCGGGTTGGTGTTGTTGATGTGGACGAGCGCCTTGCGCGGTCGCTCCAGCCGAGCCAGCGCTTCGAGCGTCCCGCCCGGGCCTGACAGCGGCAGGTGTCCCATGTCGAGCGCGCTGCGGGTAGAGATGCCGAGATCAGCGAGTTCGTCGTTGCGCCAGAACGTACCGTCGACGAGCACGAGATCGCTGGCGGCGAACCGTGCCATCACGTCGTCGTCGAGTCGGGCCAGGCCGGGAACGTAGGTGAGGACTCCGCCGCCTGAGCGGTCGCGGAACATGAACCCGCTCGCCTCGAGGTCCACGCCGGATCCGTCGAGGTACCGCGGCGCATCCCCGCCGACACCGAATGGCTCGACCGTGAGGCTCGAGCCGTCGAGTGCCTGCGCGCGTCCCGGCTCGAGCGTGTGCCACTCGGCGCCGCTGTAACGCTCGAGCATCGACAGCACGGGGTAACCCTCCCGGAGAGCGCGTTCGACGCCCGGAGCGCCGTACACGTGCACCGGTGTCGCGGACTCGCGCAGGAGCAGAAGGCCCGCCGTGTGGTCGATCTCCGCGTCGGTCAGGAGCACCGCCGCGATCGGCGGCGACCGGACGTGGTCGACGGCCCGGTCCGTGATCGCCTCGAGTTGCTGGCGCGCGTCCGGCGACGCGTTTACGAGAAACCACGGGCCGTCGCCGCCGCGGATCGCCAGCGACGACTGCGTGCGGGGCTTCGCGCGCACGCCCGCGCGAGCGGCCTCGCACGTCGGGCACCGGCAGTTCCACTGCGGAAAGCCCCCACCGGCGGCCGAGCCGAGGATCCGAACGATCACGGGCAGGGCGAAGCGGTGCGCAGCCTCAGGCTGTCGCCGGAGGCCACGCCAGCTTCACGCTCCTACCGGTGGTAGAGGTAGGAAGTGACCTCCGAGCACATCTCGATGAACTCAAACTTCGGCTTGGTCCAGGTCATATGAGCTCTCCCTCTTTAGAGTTCAACGGTCCGTCCGCATCTTACACACCGAGTGCAAGTCGCTGAGAAGGCAGTCCGGACGTTGGTCATCGAGGTAACAGCGGCTGACCCAGACACGATCGGCGCCGATCTCGTGGCGGTCGCGCCGGGTAGGCTGGCGTTGGCGCTCGGTGCTCCGGAGCGCGCGGTGGCGGACGCCGACCCGGTTGCGATCGTGTACCGGGTACCCGCCCACCCCGCGTGCCGCTCGCGGTCGTCGCGCTCGAGCCGACCGTCGAGGGTCTGCGGACGGCCGCGGCGCGGGCGGTGCGCGCGTGCCGGCGCGGCGGCACGGTCGCCTGGGCACTCGATCAATCGCTGCCCCTCGCGACCGTCGAGAGCAGGTGCGTGCGCTGGCCGAGGGCGCCGTCCTCGGCGGCTACGACGGGCGCCGGTGGAGCAGCGCGGGACCGCCGCCCGAGGTCGAGCGTTTCGTGATCTGCGGGTGCGGCGACGAGCTCGCGCCGGTCGCCGAACGTGCCGCGCTCGTCGCGCGGTGGACGAATACGCGCTCGCGAGCTGGTCGACGCGCCGCCGAACGTGATGTCGCCGACTGGACTGGCCGAACGGGCAGTGAAGTTTGACCACCTGGTCAGTGAGATTGTCGACCCGGTCAGCGCGGGGCTGGGGGCGCTGGCCGCGGTCGGCGGGAGCAGCCCGATCCCGCCGCGGCTGATCGTCGTTCGGCACGCACCGCGACGCGCGCCTGACACGCCCCGGCTGGCGCTGATCGGCAAGGCGGTCACCTTCGACACCGGCGGCTACTTCCTCAAGCCGCAGGCCGACATCCTTCGCCAGAAGGCGGACATGGCGGGCGGTGCGGCCGTCGTCGCGGCGCTCGGCGCGATCGCCGAGCTGGCGCTCCCCCTGTCGGTCACCGGCATCGTGCCCGCTTGCGAGAACATGCTGAGCGGCACCGCGATCCGGCCCACCGACGTGATCACGACGGCCGCCGGACTGACCGTCGAGGTCACCAACCCCGACGCCGAGGGGCGGCTGATCCTGGCCGACGCGCTGTGGTACGCGCGCCGCGACGGCGCCACCCACATCGTCGACCTCGCGACGCTGACGGGCGCGATGCGCGCGGGGATGGGCGACTTGTACGCCGGCGTGTTCGCGCCGGACGAGTCGTGGCGGGACGCGGTCGTGGAGGCCGGCAACGCGAGCGGCGATCTCGCCTGGCCGTGGCCGCTTCACCCGCGCTACCGGACCCTGATCGACTCGACCGTGGCCGACCTGCGCAACAACGCCGGCAGGAGCTTCGGCTTCCCGATCGTGGCCGCCACCTTCCTCCAGCAGTTCGCGGGCGACGGGCCGTGGGCGCATGTCGACATGCTCGGCCCGGCGCTGCTCGACGAGGATCGCGGCGACGCGTTCGGCGCCGGCGCGTCCGGCTACGGCGTCCGCATGCTCGTCGAGCTCGCCACGCGCCTGAGCCGCGCGGCCGCCACGTGAGCCGGCGTCCACGCGTTACGCTGGCTCGATGAACCGCGGGGACGGCGACCTGAGACGTGTGGCCCCGGCAACGCCCGGACGCGTCGTCGACAGCTCCAAGCTCGACATCGCCGCCGCGGAGCGAGCCGCGCGGGATCTGCTGCGCGCGATCGGCGCCGATGCCGACTCACCCGACCTGATCGAGACGCCGCGTCGGGTCGCCGCGTCGTTCGCCGAGCTGGTGACGCCTGCCGAGTTCGGCGCGACCGTGTTTCCCAACGAGGGCTACGACGAGCTCGTCCTGGTCCGGGACATCTCGTTCCAGACGCTGTGCATGCACCACCTGCTGCCGTTCCACGGCGTGGCCCACGTCGCGTACCTGCCGGGAGAGAGCATCATCGGGCTGTCGAAGCTCGCGCGCGTGGTCGAGTTCTTCTCCCGGGATCTACAGCTGCAGGAGCGCATGACCGTGCAGATCGCCGACTGGCTGGAGCAGGAGCTCGCGCCGCGCGGCGTGGGGGTGGTGCTGAGCGCCGAGCACATGTGCATGGCGATCCGCGGCGTCCGCAAGCCGGGCGCGCGAACCGTCACCTCGGCGCTGCGGGGCTCGCTCCGCGACGACGCGCGCACACGCCAGGAGTTCTTCAGCCTTGTCGGCTGATGCCCGTGAGCGGTCGCCGCTGATCGAGACCGTGGTGACCACAACCGGAGGCGACGGCGTGGTCAACTGCGCGGCGATGGGAGTGCGCTGGGGCGAGGACGAACTCGTGTTCTGGCCGTTCGATGCCACGCGCACGCTGCGGAACCTGCGCGTTCACGGCGAGGCGGTCGTCCATCTCACCGACGACGTCCTCCTGTTCGTGCAGGCGGCGCTCGGCCATCCCCGGCCGGCGATGCGCCCGGCCAGCCGCGATCGACGGCGCGGTCATCGAGGACGCGAACTCGTGGCGGGAGGTGGTGGTGACCGAGATCACTCCGAGTGCTGGTGAGCTGCCGCGCTCGAGGGTGCGAGCGCGCGTGGTGGCCTCCGGCACCGGAACGCGGCCGCCGCTCGGCCTGTGCCGTGCCCGGCACGCCGCCGTCGAAGCGTCGATCCTCGCCTCGCGCCTGCGAGTGGCTGGGCGCCGAGCACGTACGGTCCGAGCTCGGGCGCCTACAGGAGCTCGTCGACAAGACGGCCGGGGCCGGCGAGCGGGCGGCGATGGACTACGTCCGACGATACGTCGCGGAGCGAACGTGACCGAGGTCGTGGTGACCGCGCCGGCGCGGCTGCACTTCGGAATGCTGGATCCGGCCGGGATCGGCGCGCGCCGTTTCGGTGGCTGCGGCGTGGCCGTGGAGTCTCCGCGCGTGGTGGTGGCGGTCAGGGGGGCGGGATCCGAGGACTCCGAGGAGGTCGTCGCGGGCGGATCGCAGGCCGAGCGCGCGACCGGCTTCGCTCGCCGGGCGCGCACGGCGTTCGGTTACCGGGGAGGCATCGAGGTCGACGTGCGCGAGGCGATCCCGCCGCACATCGGGCTCGGATCGGGCACCAAGCTGGGCCTTGCGATCGCTCGCGGCGTGGCCGAGCTGGCGGGCATCTCGGCGGCGCCCGAGGAGCTCGCGGACGCGAGCGGGCGTGGAGCCCGGTCGAGCGTGGGCTGCTGGACGTTCGCGGCACCGGGCCTCGTGGTCGAGGCCGGCGTGCGCGACCGTGACTCGGTCAGTCCGCTCGTGGTGCGTCATCCGATGCCGGAGTGGTGGCGGTGCGTGCTCGCGCTGCCGACCGGCGGCGAGGGACTCTCCGGGGATGCCGAGGAGCGATTCTTCAGTGAGCTGCACGAGCAGGCCACCGGCGAGCCCCGCGTCTCGCGGCTGCTCCTGACGGCCCTGCTCCCGGGGCTGGTGACGGCGGATATCGACGAGTTCGGCGCCGCGCTGACCGAGATCCAGCGCGAGATCGGATCCATATTCGCGACTCGCCAGGGTGGCGTGTTCCATCCGCGCGCGGCTCCGGTCGTCGAGGCGCTGCTGGCGCTCGGCGTCGGAGCGGTCGGGCAGAGCTCGTGGGGCCCGTCGGTCTACGGGATCGTCGACAGTCCTGAGCGCGCCGCCGACGTCGCCGATCGGCTGCGCGCCGCTGTAAAGGCCAGCGCCGACGTCCGCGTGGTCGATTTCGACCGCCATGGAGCGTGGGTTTCGCGCGACGGCTCGGGGCGAGCCGCGACATGAGGTTGCTCGTCAGCGTCCTGTCGGCCGAGGAGGCGAAGCGGGCCGTCGCCGGAGGAGCGGACATCGTCGACGTCAAGGATCCGCGCGAAGGAGCGCTCGGTGCGCCCGCGCCGCGCGTCCTGTCCGAGGTGGCGCGGGTGGTGGGCGCGGCCGCACCGGTGAGCGTGGCCCTCGGTGACCTGCCGGACCTCCCGCACACCGCTGCGCTCGCCGCCCGCGGCGCCGCGCTCAGTGGCGCGAATTACGTCAAGGCCGGGCTGCGTGGGGTGCGCGAGCTCGACCGCGCGGTCGCGACGATGAGCGCAATCGCCGACGCGGTGGGACCAGACACCCGAGTGATCGCGGTTGCGTACGCGGATGCCCACGAGCTGGATCCCCCGGCACTCACGCCCGCCTGGCTGCCCGCGCTGGTCGAGCCGATCGGGGATCGCGGGCGCGCTCGTCGACACGTTCGTCAAGGACGGCCGCGGCCTGTACGGTTGGTTGGCGGAGTCCGAGCTACAGGACCTGATCGCTCGCACACACCGGTTGGGAGGGATCTTCGCCGTGGCCGGGCAGCTGCGGCGGGGCGAGTTGTGCCGGGTGGCGGCCGACGTCGTCGGCGTGCGGTCGGCGGTGTGCCGCGACGGCGACCGCACGGCTGAGCTGGAGGCCGAGCTCGTCGCGGCGGCAGTGGCCGAGCTGCGGGCCGGCGGTGCCGCTCAGCCGGGGACGATCCGGGTTCCGGCCCCGCAGCCGGGTCGCGGGCTGCGCACCACCACCGTGACGCCGGTGCGGCGCACGGCCTCGGGCACGTAACGGTCGACTGCCCGTCCGCCGCCGGCGTCCTGCAGCGCTTGCAGCGCACCCGCGCTCAGCTCCGCAAGGGGCGGGTCGCCCGACGGCCACCGCGCGAGCACTCCGGCCACCGGCTTCAGCAGAACCGCCTCGTCGGCCCGAACGGCGCCGGCCGCGAGCACTGCCAGCGAGTCGCTCGTAACCGACCAGGACGCGGGTATCTCCGGGCGGTCCCCGAACGCCGCCGCTGCCACGAGCACGCCCAGCGCGCGGGGCGCGACCAGTTCGGCGACCGGCTCGGCGGCCGGCAGCAGCCACCGCACCAGCATCCCGAGCTGATCCATCGCGCGGAGCGCGAGTGCGTGCGCGACGTCGTCGGCGAGGCCCACCTGCGCGTCGACCGCCCGCACGGCCTCGGCGAACGGGCCACCTCCCGGAACGACCAGCACCGGTCGCCGGCCGGCCAGCTCGGTCGCTTCCGCACACGCACGGCGCAGGCCGTCGAGTCCCTCGTCCCGCAGCAGCCCACCGCCGATCTTGACCACCAACGGGCGGAAGTCACTCACGGCCGAGCACCGACAGCGCGACCGCGGCGGCTACGTCCCCGCTCTCGCCGGCGAGGCGCAGGCGTGCGCCGTCGTGGACCGCCAGTCCGCAGCGCGCCGCCGCCGCGCGGGCGAGGAACGCGCCCACGCCGACGGCGATCACCGGCACGCCGGCAGGCAGCCGAGCGGCGACGCGGTCGAGCGCCGCGACGATCGCGGCGATCTGCGCCTCCTCGACGGCGCCGGCGATCCCATCGAGTTCCCCGTCGTCCAGCTGGTCGGGGTCCGCGCAGACCACACGGGCCAGCCGGGAGCGCACCTCGGCCCGCGAGGTGCCGCGGCCATCGGGAAAAGTGCAGGTGCACTGCTCCGGGGTCAGGGAGCCTCGCAGTAGATGCGCGTCGGCGGCGATCGCGAACAGCTCGGAGGAGACGGGACACGGTCCGCCGCGGATCGGCACGTGCGAGAGTACCGCAGCGACGTTGGTGCGCAGCGCGCCCGTGTAGACCAGCTCGCCTGCGAGCAGCCGCTCGAGGTCGGTACGCCCGCGCGCGGCGACCGCGCCCGCGGCGATCGGGATCACGTCGGTGGTCGTGCCGCCGCAATCGACCAGAATCGCGTCAGTCAGCGAGCGCGCGACCAGCATCGCGGTCGCCATCCAGTTGGCGGCCGCGCACCCCAGCGGCTCGGCTCGCGCCGCTTCGAGCGAGACCAGGTCGCCGGCCGTCGTGAGGACGCTCACCCGGCGCTCGGGCAGCGCCTCTCGCGCCGCATCGAGCACGCACAGCACTCCCTCTCGCTTGCTGGAGAACACGTCCACAAGCTCCGCGGTCGTGGTCAGCGCGACCGGCGCCCCGTCAAGCCCCAGCCGCCCGACCACATCGGCGATCACTCCGGCGATGGCCTCGGGCTCACGCCACACCTCGAACGGCTCGGAGACGATCCGTAGACCGACGTCGCCGTCCACCACCGCCGCCTTCGTGTTGGCGCCACCGATGTCGAGCCCGATCGCCGGCCCCGGAGGCTGTCGTGACAGACCCATAAGTCCAATTGCACCACTCTTCGCGGTGCATAAGTCCCCAAACCCGCGCGACCGCGCACCGCTTCGGGGACATAAGCGCCTGGCAGACGCTTATGTCCCAGGGCGGCACCGCGCGGGTGGGCTTTGGTGACTTTTGCACCCTCCCGTGCAGCACGGGAGACTGATCGATTGGCGTCGGCGCCGTAGGGTCCGAGGAATCGACATTCGAATAGTTCCGGTCCTCGACGTCAAGGGCGGCATCGTCGTGCACGCCCGCCGCGGCCAGCGCGCGGCGTACGCGCCGCTCCGCAGTCCGCTCGTCGAGGGGTGCGAGCCGGTTGCGGTCGCACGTGCGCTGTGCGGCGTGTGCCGGACGAACAGCCTGTACGTCGCCGACCTCGATGCGCTCGAGGGCGGGCCGGTGAACGAGACGATGCTCGCGGCGCTCGCGTCGGTGGGGGAGACCTGGGTCGACGCGGGCGCCGCTACGCCCGACCGCGCGGCGGCGCTGCGTCGCGCCCGGGTGGCGCGAAACGTCGTCGGCACGGAGTCGTTGGAGTCCGGCGGGTTGACCGATCGCATCCCCCCGGCTCCGCCGGTCGTGCTCAGCGTCGATCTGCGCGATGGACGGCTGATCTCGCCGGTTCCGGGGCTCTCCGGCCGTGGTCCTGCGGCTGCCGCGCCACTCGCGCGGGCGATGGGGGTGCACGAGCTGCTCGTGATCGATCTCGCCCTCGTGGGCAGCGGCTCGGGCCCGCCGCTAAGCGCCGTGGCCGAACTCGCGGCGGCGCTCCCCGGAGTCGCGATCTACGCGGGCGGTGGGGTGCGCGGTGACGAGGACCTGCGCGCGCTCGAGTCAGCCGGAGCCACCGGCGCACTGGTGGCGACGGCTTTGCACGAGGGTCGCCTCACGCTGCGACCAGCGCCTCGCAGGCCCTGACCACCAGCTGCGTCAGGTCTCGTTCGCAGACCGACTGCAGCGCCTGCCAGCCGGGAATCCCGTTGACCTCGAGCACCATCGCTTCGCCGTCCGGCGTCACGATCAGGTCCACGCCGGCGACGTCGGCCTCGAGCGCGGCGGCCGCGGCCAAGGCGAGCGTGCTCTCGGCGACGCTCGGTGTGAGTGCCTGCGCCCGCGCGCCGCGGGCGATGTTCGCGCGCCACGAGTCGGTCACGCGCTCCATCGCGCCGGCGACTACGCCCGCGACGACGAGGATGCGCACGTCCCGTCGGCCGGCTGGGGCGATCGTGCGTTGGAGGTAGTAGACCGTCCGCTCGAGCTCGAGGGCGCGGAACACGCGATGCGCGACGTCCGGGTCCTCGACGCGCACGATCCCGTTGCCCATGGCGCCGAACAGCGGCTTGACGACGACGTCACCGCCGAGTTGGTCGAACGCCCGCATCGCGCCGTCGTAGCGCTCGCACACGATCGTGGGCGGGGTGGGCAGCCCGGACATCGCGAGCACTGCGCCGGCCCACGACTTGTCGATCGTCCGCTCGATCGCGCGTGGGCTGTTGACGCAGCGGACGCCGTGCTCGGCGAGTACGTGCAGCGCGTCCATACGGAAGATCACCTGCTCGAGCGAGCCGCGGGGGAGGCCTCGCACGATCAGCAGGTCGAGCGCGTCGAGCGTGTCCAGCGCGTCGCCGTCGGGTCCGAGGACGTGCACATCGCCGCGGTCGTCGACCTCGGACCGCAGCCGCGTGGCGGGGATCGCGAGTACGGCGTGGCCCCGGGCGGCCAGCTCCGCGAGCAGCCGGCGCGTGTGCCAGGAGCCGGTCGCGCCCAGGACGCCGACCCGCAGCCGCCCGGTCACTGGGCGAACGAGCGCTCGAGCACGTCGGGTGCGAGCCCGCCGCCGTGATGGGCCCGTCCGGACTCGGTGCTGGTGAGCGTGGCCGCGGCGGGGCTGAACAACATCGGATCGATGTCGTAGAAGTTCCAATCGGCGGCCGCGAGCAGCTCGCCGAACGGAGTGCCGAACGCGTCGGACGCGGCCGACGGAAGGCGACGTGCGAGATCGGCGACCTCGTCGTCATCTCCCTCGATCCATAGGTGGACGGTGCCGCCGTACAGCACCGCGTCGTTCGTCCGCCCGATCGCCGCCGGGTCGTCCTTGGCGACCGGAGCGACCGGGCAGCACCCCCAGCCGTGCCGCACCCGGGCGGGGGCGACGCCGAGCTCGTGCAGCTTGTGCAGAGCAGTCTCGACGACGCGGGCGCTGATCTGGGCCGATCCGCAGACCGAGGCGGTCGGCGCGATCAGAAACGTGAGCGCGGACGGCTCGAGCCCGCACCGCTGCGCCACCCTGTCGGCGATCTCACCCGGTGGCTCCTGGCGGGTCTCGAGGCACAGCACCGCCCGGTCGGCTTGCTCGCGCCAGGTCAGCTCCTCGAACAGATCCTCGGCACGCGCCAGCGCGCGTCCCGGGCCGCTGGCCATCGCGAAGAAGTCGCCGTGCTCGAGCTTCCAGCCGGCGTATTGCGCGGCCAGGCAGGCGGCCGCGGGTTGGTCGACGGCGACGGCGACGCCGGGCCACGTCCGATCGCCCACGATGACCGGTACCGGGTCGAGCCGGCCGAGCCCGCCCATGCAGGCGGCGGCGAATCCCAACCCGGCCTGCAGCCCGCCGGGGGTCTTCGCGCCGCAATCGACGAGGCGCGCGCCGGAGTCCAGCGTCCGGACTTCGATTCCGAGCGCCTCGGCGTCGGCGGCCATCGCATCCACGAGCGCCGCGGCACGTTCGTTCATCGACAGGCTCACTGGGCCTCCTCGTCGTCTTGGTCGAAGATCAGTAGCTCGCCCCGAGTGAGCTCGGTCCGGTCACCGGACCATCGCGCCCACGTCCCGCGGAGCAGCGTGTCGTCGACGGTCAGGCCGAGCTCGCGCGCCCGGAGCAGCTGTAGGCGCAGCGCGGGCGGACTGAAGCGGTTGGCGAAGGCGTAGCTCGGGAGCGGCTCGACCTGGGTCCCGGACGCGAGCGTGCCGCGCTTGTTACCCAGGCCGGCCTCGGCGCCGATGCCGCCGAGCGCGATCACGGTGCCCGCCAGCATTCGCAACCCGGCTCCGCTCGCGGTCGCGCCGGCGACTGCGACCAGTCCGCGGCGCATGCAGGCGCCGGCCTCCTCGCCGGCGTCCCCGGTCACGACGATCTCGCCGCCGGTCATGCCGGCGCGAGCACCGGGGTAGGCGGAGCCGACCCGCGCGCCCGCGTCGCCCGAGATTCGCAACAGTCCGCCACGCATCGCGGCCCCGGCCCATGCGCCGGCGTCGCCACGGACCGTGATCTCGCCACCGCTCATCCGCGCGCCGACGTGGTCCCCGCAAGGTCCCTCGACGACCACCCGGCCGCCGGCCATGCCCGCGCCGATACCGTCGATCCGGCGCAGGTCGCCGGTCAGCACGAGCTCCTCTTCGCCCGCGCCCGACACGTCGAACAGGTCGCCGACCGCCACCGTCTCCCGGCCGCAGGGTACGGTCAGGGCGGCGACTGTACCGGCGGCGAGCCCGCGCAGCCGTTCGGGTATGAGCCCGGCCGCTCGAACCGGCGCCGGCGGGTCGGTGCGAAGGGCGAGCGTCAGCGTCATGCCGGGTCACGCAGTTCGGAGAGCGGGAAGTGAAACTGGCCGAGCTTCCCGCCGAAGTTGGCGGCGGTGACGTGCGTCGCGCCGGCGGCCGCCGCCGCATGCAGCCCGCGCCGCATCGCCTCGCGCACGGCGTCCTCGGACACCCCGTCGATCACGATCTCGAACATCGTGCCGACGCCGTCCGGGACCAGCGTGTCGTCGACGCGGACGCGCAGCGTGGGCGCCATCTGATGGTTCGTGGAGGCGGGCAACGACTTCGAGGTGAGCGCGCCAACCTTGCTGCCGCTGCGGACGATGCCGCCCGGGAACGGCAACGCGATGCCCTCGCCGCGCATCGCGTCCGCGGCCGCCTGTGTGGCCGAGAGCGCGCGGGCGTCGTCGCCGGCCCCAATCACCAGGTTCCCACCGCCCACCCCGTGACCGACGCCGACCGACTCGCTGACCAGGAACTCGCCCTCCATCACCGGGATCCGCCAGTAGCGTTTGCCGGCGATCACCTTGCTGGCCTGAAAGCCGTCGCCGAAATAGCGGAGGCTCGCGCCGAGCGGAACGGTCTTCTCGGCGGCGTCGAGCCCGTCGAAGCACGCCGTCGTCGGGCAGGTCATCACGCTCTGACCGACGCGCTCGAGCACGCGCTTGCCGACGCCCTCGCGGTCCATCGCGAACAGCAGCACGGCGATCCCGGGCCGGCCGTCGGGCGTCTCCTCGCCGGCGAGCGACCGTTCGATCGCCGGCTTCGCACTTGCAGCCGATCACCGAGGTGGCGAAACCCGTCATCGAGCGCGCCGCCTCGAGCGCCCAGCCGTCGGTCGCAGCGGTGATCACCAGGCGCGGCGTAGCGCATCGGGAACGCCTCGGCGAACGTGTCCGTCACCTCGGTGGAGCCGAGCGCGTAGCCGCTCATTCTCGGCCGGCCTCGATGATCCGCGCGGGCTCGCGGAGAGCCGGGTCGCGGACCGGGTAGTGGTCGAACGCCACCGTGTAACGGTCGCCGAATAGCGGCGCGAGCACGCCGGCAACGTCTGGATCGAACGGCGCCCGGCTGGAGAGCAGCATCCCGTCGGCGGCGAGGCGCAGGTCGCCGTCCTCGACAGCGAGCTCTCCGGCCTTGATCACGTAGCGGGGCGTGGCGAACATCTCCTCGCGGTCGGAGCGGTCGTGGTAGATCGTCACGTCGGCGTCGGCGCCGATCCCGAGGTGGCCCTTGTCGCGCAGGCCGAGCCGGCGTGCGGGCGCGGCCCGGGTGATGATCGCGATCTCGTTCAGCGTGTATTCGCGGTCGAGGCCGTCGAGGAGGGCGGTGCGCCGGATCGCCTTCTGATTGGCGCCGCGCATCTGATCCTCGCGGAAGGCGTGATCCATCAGCAGGCGGATCAGCTTCGGGTAGGAGAGGAACGAGCCGCCGTTCGGGTGGTCGGTCGACAACATCACCTGCCATGGGTCCTTACCGAGTAGGAACAGCTCGAGCCCGATCCCCCACTGGAGGGCGTGGACGTAGTTGCCGGCCCGGTAGGTGTAAGGCACGATCCCGCAGCCGGTCTCCACCTCGGTGTCGTGGCTGAGCCACTTGCCGCCGTCGAGGTCGCGGAGCACCTCGGAGACGTGAGCGTCCGCGGTCATCGTCATCGCCGGCCCGAACATCACCTGACCGACGTCGACGGTGATCTCGGGATGGCTGCTCAGGTGCTCGAGCAGCTCGGGAGCACGGGAGCGAGGCAGCCCACCCCGCTGGGTGGGCGAGGCCCCATAACAATGGAACTGCAGGTGAGCGAAGTGCGCCTCGCGTCCCGAGAGCGTGCGCATCGTGTCGAGCGTGGTGTCGGCGTTGCCCGGAACGCCGAGGTTGTTGGCGTGGATGTGGACCGGGTGCGGCAACCCGAGCTCGTCGACAGCGCCGCCGATCGCCTCGAGCACCTGGCGAGGCGTCACACCGAAGCCCGCCACCTCGTCGTCGAGCGAGTCGATCTGCCCGCCCGACTGCTTGTAGAGCTCGACGCCGCCGGGGTTGACGAGCTTCACTCCGTAGCCGCCGGTGGCGTCGAGCCACCACGCGACCGCATCACGCAGCCGCGACGAGGCGGCCCGCGGTGGGTGGGGACCGGGTCCACCGGGACCCGATTCTCGGATCAGCTCGAACAGCACCTGGTTGTTGCCCATCAGGATCAGGAACGCCTTGTCGATCATCGGCGTGTCGCGTAGCTCGGACAGCACGTGGCGCGCGGCCAGTGGCGGCGCGGCCGCCTCGACGACCGTGGTGTAGCCGAGCAGCGAATATCGGTACCCGGTGGCGAACGTCGACGGGACCAGGCCGCCGCTGCCCGAGCGCAGGACGCCGGTTCGATCGATCGGATCGCCGGCACGGTCCTCAGGCGACAGCCTGCGGGCGGCGTTGACCTTGGGGCCCGCGATGTGGGCGTGGATGTCGACGCCACCGGGCATCACGACCATCCCGCGCGCGTCGATCCGCCGCGCGTCGGGCCCGACGTCGGCGACCACCTTGCCGTCGTTCAGGCACACGTCGCGGATCTCCCCGTCGACGTCGTTGGCGGGGTCGTGGACGGCGCCGCCGGTGATCCGGATCGCTGTCACGGCCGCACCGCGTCGAGCAGCCGGGCGAGCAGCGCCGCGGCCGTGGGTGCATCGTCGATCTGCGGCGCCTGGAGCGAAAGCGGGACGCCGTCGAGCCGGTGGGCGGTGCCGGCGGCGGACACGCCCGCGGCCGCGGTGCGGATCGACACCTCGACATCCGGCCCCGACGGCAGCGAGCAAAGGGCGATCTCGGTCACTCCCGAGGTCAGCGATCGCCGGCGCGGACTCCACGCGCAGCGACACGTCGACGCCGTCGCGGGCGGCCAGCGGTCGCGTCGCGGTGACGAGCTCCGGATGGCCGGGGGCGAGATCCACGCCTCCGGCATACCCCGTCTGCCAGGCCAGCACGTCGTCCGCGCTTCTCGTCCCGGGGGAGCGGGGCAGCTCGAGCGTGACCACGTGGCGCCCGTGGCACAGCGCCCGGACCAGCTCGTGAAGCGCCAGGGCCCGTCGCTGACCGCCGGCGCCGGCGGTCAGTCCCTGTCCGTACACGAACGTCGCATGCGGGACGGCGCTGAGCCGCTCGATCAACCCGCTCAGCTCGGGCGCCAGATCGTCCGGCCGGGGCGCCAGCCCTCGCCGCAACATGTGCAGGCTCGTCAGCGCCTCGAGGTCGCGCTCCCGCCCCCAGTGAAGCTGTACGTCCGCGCGCCGGAGCGTGGCGGTGTCGCGGTCCTCGACGACCACCAGCGTTCGCTCTGCGCCCAGCCGCGAGAGCGTGACACCGAAGCCGAGGCGGTCAAGCAGTCGCGGATGAGTGGCCTCGGGATCCTCGCGCCAGATCACGACCAGGCGCGAGCGATCGCGGATCTCGCCGAGCGTGGCGGTCGACGCGCCGCGCAGCGGAACCGCCGGGGCGCCGGGCCAGCGGCCCTCGAGATCTCCGGTCGTGATCAGGGCGCCGAGCTGGTCGGCCAGCGTCACCGCGGCCCGCGCGTCCTCGACGGTGGCGCCGTCGAATCCATGGATGAGTGGGCGGCGCGCACCGCGCAGCAGCTCGGCGGCTCGCGCGACGGCCGATTCGACGTCCGCGGCCTCGCCGTCGATGGTGGCCGGAGGTCCCTCCGGCGCGCCCATACGCTCGGAGAACCACCCCGCGCCGAGCCCGCAGTCGGGCTGCAGTCGTACGCCGTCACCCGCGGTCTCGACGGTCACGTCGTCGCACATCAGAGCACAACCCGCGCACGTGACCGGCCCGAGCTCAGCCACCGACCAGCACCCCGTGGTGGAGCGCGGACAGGAGGCGAGACCCGCGCTCGACGAGCTGGGGCTCGCCGACATCCGCCGAGATCAGCGTGCACACGGGCGAGCCCCGTTTGATCGTCTCCCCGGCGTGCGGGATGTCGCGCACGAAGCCTGCAGGCCACCAGCCCGGGTCGGGCGCGCGAACCGTGCGGTCGGCGAACAGCACGAGCTTCACGTTCGCACACCTCGTCGCCGGGGGTGCGCCGGCGGTCGGGAGGCCCAGTCCTCGCGCGCCCCGGACATGCGCCTCGAAGCACCCCGGCCCGAACAGCTCGAGCGAGCCCGGCGGTCGCGGGTTGACCTCGAGCACCCACGCGTGCCGCCCGTCCCAGACGGCGTCGACGCCGAACGCACCGCGTACGCCGAAGCGTGCCGCAACCTCGTCGCAGACCGCGTTCAGCCGACCGTCGAGCTCAGACAGCTCCGCATCGGGCAGACGAGGGGGTGTCACGTTGCCCATCCAGGCGAAGCCCGGCCGGCGGTGCAACTGCTCGGTGGTGCCGAGCATGGCGGCGCGGCGGCCGTCTCCGATCGCGACCGCCGAGCAGGACAGCCCGTCGATCCGGCGCTGCAGGATCTCCGTCGGCCGCAGCCGACCGCCCGTCCACGTCCGCACGCCGCGGCCGCCGCCCCCCCGCTCGGGCTTGCGCAACCAAGACCCTGGCGACCCGGCGTCCGGGGGCTCACCGGCGGCCGACCGGGACTCGGGGGCGCATGCACCGGCCGCGCGTGCCGCCGCGGCCAACGCCCACGGATCACGCACGGACGCGAGCAGCTCGGAGGGCGTGCCCAGGAGCTCCCGGTCGCGGGCGAGTCGAACCACGAGGTCGGGCCGGTTCTCGAAGCCGGCGCCATACACGACCGCGTCCGTCTCGATGTCCGCCGCGAGCGCCGCCAGTTCGTCGCTGCTCGGCGCCGTCGCTCCCGGCGCGACAGCGCGCAGGTCGACGTCGCCGAACCGGTCGACCGCGGTCACCCGATAGCCGTCGGCGACTGCGAGCTGGACGAGCATACGCGCGCTCACGGCGACCACAAGCACCCTCACGGCAGCGTCACTCCGGTCAGGAGCGCGGCGAACAGCGTCCCGGCCACCAGGTCGGCGGTCGTGCCAGGGTTCAGCCGGTGGTCGGGTCCGCGCAGCGAGGCGTCGAAGTCCTCGAGCCTGCGGGTCCCGGCGAGCACCTCGCGCGCGGCGGCGCTCACGCCCCGCGCCGCCGCGGAGCCGGCCTTTCGTTCGATCAACGTGTCCGGGCGGGAGGCCAGCAGGCCGACGTGCACTGACACGATCGCGTCGAGCGTCCGGGCTCCCTCGCTCAACGCCTTCGCCAGCAGCGGCACGCCGGTGTCGAACACGATCGCGTAACCGGTGGCGTACTCCGAGGCGATGCTGTCGCGGTGCGCGGCGGCGGCCATCGCCTCGCGTAGGGAAACGCGTGCGGGCGCTCTGACGTCGTGGTCGGGCACCTCGCCGAGACCACCGGGATCGGCCTCGACGATCGCGGCAAAGGCGGCGGCGGCGTCGTCGACATCGAGCTCCGCGAGGATTCGCTCCGCCGCCGATCTGAGCGATTCGTCGGCTCGCCGGGTCGCCTCGGCGCGGGCCAGCGGCGCGAGCATGAGCACGATCCCGAGATTCGTGTTGGCGGCGGTTACGCCCGCGGTCGCCCTCACCCCGTCCCCGATCAGCTCACCGACGCGGCGCGTGCGGGCCTGCGGGCGCGCGAACACGGGCCCGAGAGCGAGCGCCGAGCGCACCATGTCGGCGTACGTCGTGTCGGCGAAGTCGTGGGCGGGCGTGATGTTGCCCGGTTTGGCTGCCGACACCTCCAGCAGGCACGCCAGCTGGACGTGATGTGCGAGCAGGTCCCCGCTCAGTCTGGAGTGAGCTAGGGTTGCGTCCACCAGCGTCACCATACGATAGGAGAGAGGAGACTCACCTCATGGCCATCACCCTGGCAACCGGCGAGGCTCTCGTCGGCGAAGGTAACGAGGTCGCCCACATCGACTTGCTGCTCGGGTCAAAGAGCGGACCGGTCGGTGAAGCATTCGCCCATGCCTTCGTCAACGAGTCCGAAGGTCACACCAACCTGCTCGCCGTGGTCACCCCCAACCTGCCGGCCAAGCCGGACACGGTGATCAGCAACAAGGTGACGATCAAGGGCGCGAAGCAGGCCGTGCAGCTGTTCGGTCCCGCTCAGGCCGCGGTCGTCCCGCGCGGTCGTGGACTCGGTCGCCGAGGGCGTGATCCCCAAGGACCAGGTCGACGACCTCTGCATCATCGTCGGCGTGTTCATCCACTGGGAGGCCGAGGACGACAAGAAGATCTACGACTAGAACTACGAGGCCGTGAAGATGTCGATCGCCCGCGCGCTGGGCGGTGAGCCGAGCACCGACAAGGTGCTCGCGGACACGCCGGCCGCGCGTCACCCGTTCGCCGGCGGCGCCGAGGGCTAGCGGCGGCCGGCCACGAGCAGTTGACCGCGCAGACCGGAGAGTCTCCGCTCACCGGTCTGCGCACCGTCGTCACGGGGGCCAGCTCCGGGATCGGGAGGGCGATCGCGATCGCGTTCGCCGCCGCCGGGGCGCAGCGTCGGCATCGGCTTCTGGCGCTCGTCGGAGGCCGCGCAGGCGCTCGCCGATCGAGCTCGGTCCCGCGCATCCCCTGCTTCAGGCGGACCTGAGCACGCCCGACGGATGCGCCTCGATCGTGCGAGATGCCTTCGCCGCGTTCGAGAACGTCGACGTCTGGGTCAACAACGCCGGCGCCGACGTGCTCACTGGCGAGGCGAGATCCTGGCCGGACGAGCGCAAGCTCGAGGTGCTGCTCGACGTCGACCTGAAGGCGACGATTCGCTGCTCGCGGCTGGTTGCCGCGCAGATGCGGCCCGGCGGCTGCATCCTCAACATCGGCTGGGATCACGCCACGATCGACGGGATGGCGGGTGAAAACCCCGAGCTGTTCGCCGCGGTCAAGGGCGGGGTGCTCGGCTTCTCGAAGTCATTCGCGCGCTCGGTCGCGCCCGACATCCGCGTCAACGTGCTGTGCCCGGGGTGGGTCGAGACCGCGTACGGCGCGGGCGTCGACCGCACCTTCTACGCCAAGGTCGCGGCGGCCACGCCGCTCGGTCGCTGGGGCCGGCCCGAGGACATCGCGGGCGCCGCGGTGTGGCTGGCGTCGCCGGCCGGCGCGTTCGTCACCGGGCAGGCGGTCAACGTCAACGGCGGCACTGTTGGGTGAGACGCTGTTCCTCACGGGCCGCCTGGCCGAGCCGGCGCTGCGCGGGGTCCTGGCCGACCTCGGCATCGACCATCAGGTAGCCGTGATGAACATCAGCGTCGCCGCGCTGATGACAACTCGCTGGATCGCCCGGCGGCTGACGGTGCCGCCCGGGGTCGACAACATCGTGATTCCGGGCCTTTGCGAGGGCGACGTCGACACGCTGCAGCAGGCCACCGGCCTCCCGGTGCGCAAGGGTCCGGCCGACGTCCGCGCGCTGCCCGAGTGGTACGGACGCGAGGCGATCCGGGCCGAGCTCGGACCGCGCGACGTGCGCGTGTTCGCAGAGATCAACGACGTGCAGTCGCTGACGCGCGAGCAGGTGGTCGATCGAGCGGACGCATACCGCGCGGACGGGGCAGATGTGATCGACCTCGGCCTTTCGCTCGACCGCTCGTGGCTGGCCGACGGGCCCGCGACGATCGCGGCGCTCCGCGAGCGCGGGCTGTCGGTCAGCATCGACACGCTCGACCCCGAGCACATCCACATGGCCGACGCGGCCGGCGTCGACTACGTGCTCAGCCTCACCCCGAACACGATCGAACTGGCCGCGAGCCTGAGCGCCACGCCGGTGCTGATCACCGACGATCCGGACGACCTCGACGGCCTCGATCGGATCGCCGCCCGCATGGAGGAGCTGGGCCGCCCGTATCTGCTCGACTCGATCCTGGCTCCGATCAACTCAGGTTTCGCCGCGTCGCTCGCCCGATACGTCGAGGTCCGCCGCCGCCACCCCGAGGCCGAGATGCTGATGGGGATCGGCAATCTGACCGAGCTCACCGAGGCGGACACGACCGGGGTGACCGCACTGCTGATCGGCTTCTGCCAGGAGGTCGGGATCGGCGCCGTGTTGACGACCGAGGTGATCGGGTGGGCCGCCGGGGCGGTGCGCGAGACCGTGCTCGCCGCTCAGATCATGCACGTCGCACAGCGCCAGGCGCGGCCGCCGAAGCACATCGACTCCGGATTGGTCACGAGCCGGGACGAGTCGATGCGCGCTCCCTCCGAGCAGGAGCTGCGCGCCATGCAGGCCAAAGTCTCAGACTCGAACTACCGGCTGTTCGCCGACGCCGATTGGCTCTACGCATTCAACGGGACGCGGTTCGTGCGCGGAGCCAATCTGTTCGAGGTGTTCGACCAGCTCGACGTGGTCGAGGCTTCGCACGCCTTCTACCTGGGCAAGGAGCTGATGAAGGCGACGATCGCGCGCGGCCTGCGCAAGAGCTATCGCCAGGAGGGGCCCCTGGACTGGGGCCTGCTGAGCTTTCCCGAACCTCGACGAGAGGACCCGACATGAAGAAGATCCTGATCCAACTCGACACGGATCTCCACCCGAGCTCGTTCGACGCGATCGCCGCCTACGACGCCGGTGTGGACGTCGTGCTGGGGTTCGGCGGCGTCACCCCTGACAACCTCGACGGAGTCGTCCAGGGCGCGATCTTCCCCCGCGGACCCGACGGCCTGGCCAACACAGCCTTCTGGGTCGGCGGGTCGAACGTGCGCGACGGCGAGGCCGTGTTCGAGGCGGCTCGGAAGCTGTTCTTCGAGCCGTTCAACCCTTCGATCATGCTGGACTCGGACGGTTCGAACACGACGGCCGCCGCGGCCGTGGCAAAGGTCCGCGGCGCGGTGACGCTGAAGGGCGGCCGTCCGGCGGTGATCGGCGTCGGGCCGGTCGGACTGCGGACGGCGGAGCTGCTGCGGCGCGAAGGCGCCGAGGTGACCGCGTTCACCTTCCCGCCCGACGTGATGAAGGGCGGGCATCGGCGCGCTTCGGGCGTTGCGGTGGCGCGGGAGATGGAGTTCGAGGTCGTCGAGCCGGAGTCCAGCGACGAGCTCGACAAGGCTCTGGCCGGTCACATTGCCGTGTTTGCGGCCGGCCCGGCGGGCACGCAGATCCTGCGGCGCAGCGGTTGGGCCCAGGAAGGTGTGCAGGTGGTCGTCGACTACTCGGCGGCCGAGCCCGTGGGGATCGAGGGCGTCGACCGCGGAGACAGCCTGAAGGAGGAAGACGGCGTCAAGAAGCTCGGCGCGCTGGCGGTCGGCGGTCCGAAGATGAAGCTGCAGAAGCGCTGCGTGCAGCAGTTGTTCGAGACCAAGGGGACCGTGCTCGACCTGACCGGCGTCTATGACGTCGCCGTGGAGGCGCTATGAGGCGATGGCGCGCGGTCGCTACTTCGAGAACACGAACTTGCCCATCGGCCCGTCGAGCGGGCCGTCGGGCTCGGGCCGCCACAGGATCGTGTCCTCGATCTTCCGCGCCAGGGTGAAGTCCTTGTCGGTGATTCCGCCCGCCGAGTGCGTGGCCAACTTGACCCAGAGCTTGCCCCAGGTGACGTTCAGGTCGGCGTGATGGCCGGCGGCCTCACACAGGTAGCCCACGGCATTGACCGCCATCAGCGTCGTCGGCCAGCCGTCGGTGTTGTACTTGCGACGAATCCACTTGTCCTCGTAGTACCACTGGTCGAGGCCGTACTCGGAGAACTTCGCGGGGATCTCGTCCTCGCTGTAGGTGCGCGGCTTGTCCTTCGTTGAGCTCATCCCAGGATGATATGCCCCGGCCCCGTGTAGCCGGCGTCGACCCGGGAACTGTCTCGTTCGACCTGTGCGTGCTCCAGGACGGCGAACCGGTCGTCGAGCAGGTGTTCGAGACCGGGTCGCTGAGCGAGGACAGCGAGCCGCTGCTGGACGCGCTCGCTCGCCACGGGCCGTACGACCTGATCTACGGCCCGAGCGGCTACGGCCTGCCGCTGGTGGCGGCGGCCGACGTCGGAGAGCGCGAGCTGGCCGAGATGGTGCTCGTGCGGCCTGACGAGGCCCATTCCGACACCGGCGTCGGCGGGATGCGCTCGCTGCTGCGGGCACTAGCGGGGAGCGGCCTACCGGTCGTGTTCGGTCCCGGCGTCATCCACCTGCCGTCGGTTCCGCGGCACCGCAAGTACAACCGGATCGATCTCGGGCACCGCGGACAAGGTATGTGCGGCGGCTCACGCGATCGCCGACCAGTCCGCCCGGCGTGCGATCGAGTTGCGGGAGACCTCGATGGTCTTGCTCGAGATGGGCGGCGCGTTCGCTGCGGTGCTTGCCATCGACCGGGGCCAGATCGTCGACGGCATGGGCGGCACGTCGGGGCCACCCGGCGTGCGCGCCGCCGGAGCGCTCGACGGCGAGGTCGCCTACCTGCTCGGGCCGGCGCTGCGCAAGGACACGCTGTACAGCGGTGGAGCGCTGGATCCGGCCGGCACCCTCGACATCACCGATCTGCAGGCCGTCTGGGCCTCGCCCGAGCACGCAGATGGCTGGATCGCGCTGCTCGAGGCTGCGGTCAAGGCAGTGCGGGCGCTGGTGGTGAGCGTGCCGGCCCCGCGCGAGATCGTCGTCTCCGGCCGTCTGGCTCGCCTGCCCGAGCTGATCGCGACGCTGGCGGTCTCATTGGGCGAAATCGCTCCGGTCCTCGCGCTCGTGCCCGGTCGCGCGAGTGCGGCCGCTCATGGTGGCGCGCTGCTGGCGGATGCGCTGGCGGGCGGCACGAACGCCGCATTGGCCGAGGTGCTGAGACTCCGCGAGTCCAGCGGCACCGCGCTCGACCATCTGCGCCTGTCGGGCGCCGACACGATCTCGCTCGGTTGAAAGTGACCCATCTCCGCCTGGCCGGCGAGTGAAAGTGACTGACCGGTCAGTGTCATACCTACCCGACTCGGACAGGATCAACCTGGCTGACTAGTCACACTGTGTCTCGCTGACGGCCAGGTTGTGTCGCGGTCCCACCCCTGTTAGGTTTTTTGTGCCTATTTCCGGATGGAAGGAGAGAGTCGCCGTGACGGCCACTGCCGACAAGAGCTGTGATCGAGGGGTTGACAAAGCAGAATGGGACGACGATCGGCGCGGTGTTGGGCCGAGGCTCGGTGGGGATGGCCGAGGAGGGACCGGATGGCAAGATGCACGCCACCGTCCGGATCCCTCTGGACGAGCTGGTGTTCGAGCCCAGGGTGTTAGTCATGCCGCACGGTGGCGACCTCGAGCTCGAGATCATCAACGACGACAACAACTCCCACTGCGCGGTCCTGCCGAACAACGGCGACGCAAAGTTCATCTGGCTGGTGAACTTCTCGAAGGGAACGGCCAGCCTCAACCTCGACGGCCCGGGCTATTACTGGTACGGATCGCGGACCGGAAACGATGAAGGCGGCGGCCTGACCGGCACGATCGTCGTCGGAGGCGAGGTCCCAGACGAAGCCAAGCTCGACCGCCCGCCCCAACCGCGCCCGTAGAAAGGAGCCGCTGATGGCAACCGAGACTGAGTATGTTGACGCAGGGGCAGCGGTCGACTTCCGGATTCTGAGCCCCGGCCTGTCCGGCAAGGCGCCCCCGGTGACCAAGGGCGTCAATTACGACCGGATCCTCAAGGCCCGCGACGCGGAGCCGCACAACTGGATCACCTACTACGGCGCGTACGACGGCCAGCGCCACAGCCCGCTCGATCAGATCAACCAGGGCAACGTCAAGAATCTCAAACCCGCCTGGGTGTTCCAGTGCGGCTCGGTGGGCATGCACTCGGGCGCGTCGACGTACTCGTTGGAGGCGTCCCCGCTCGTAGTCGACGGCATCATGTTCGTAACCGGCTTTGATGGCTGGCTATGGGCGCTGGACGCCAAGACAGGTGAGGAGCTGTGGCGCTACCACCGCGCCTCCCCGTACGACGTGCGTCTGTGCTGCGGCAACGTCAACCGCGGGTGCGCCGTGGCCGACGGGAAGGTCTTCATGACGACCCTCAACGCCCACGTGATCGCGCTCGACGCGACGAACGGCGAGCTCGTCTGGGACCAGCCGTACGGCGACGTCCGGGCCGGTGAGAGCGCAACGGTCGCGCCGCTGATCGTCAAGGACATGGTGATCGTCGGAAGCTCCGGCGGCGAGTTCGGGGTGCGCGGTCATTCCGACGCGTTCAAGCTCGAGACCGGAGAGCGCGTCTGGCGGTGCTACATGGTTCCCGCCCCCGGGGAGCCGGGATCCGAGACCTGGCCGGCCGACGGCGAGGCCTGGGCGCGTGGCGGCGCGAACTGCTGGACCACGCCGACGTTCGACGCGGAGCTCAACCTCCTGTACTTCAACACGGGCAACCCGTGCCCCGACTTCGACGGGGGAGTACGCGAGGGCGACAACCTGTTCACGAACTGCGTCGTGGCGGTCGACCCCGACAACGGCCAGATCAAGGCGCACTACCAGTACACCCCGCACGACGTGTGGGACTACGACTCGACGATGGAGAACATCCTGTTCGAGATGGACGGGCGGAAGTGCTCCGGGCACTTCGACAAGAACGGGTACTTCTTCGTCCTGGATCGCACGGACTGCAGCCTGATCCGGGTCGTGCCGTTCGTCGATCGCATCACCTGGGGCGAGATCGACTCGAGCGGCAAGGTGACGCCGCGAGTGTTCCCCGACAAGGAGGGCGATCCGGTCCACTTCTGGCCCGGCCCGGCCGGCGCCAAGGAATGGACGCACGCCGCCTACAGCCCGAAGACGGGGCTCTTCTATGCGCCGGTGCAGGACGTCGGCGCGACGGCCACGCGACGGCGCCGTGAGTTCAAGGAGAGCATCCCGTACTGGGGCGCCGGCGTCGCCGTGGACACCGAGGACGTGGCCGGGTACCTATCCGCCATCGATCCGGCCACGGGTCAGGAGAAGTGGCGCTTCCGCCAGGAGCACCCGATGACCGCGTCGGTGCTGACCACGGGCGGCGGCCTCGTATTCGCCGGCGGCCCCGCGGGCAAGTACTGGGCGTTCAACGACAGCACCGGAGAGCTGCTGTGGGAGTTCCAGTGCGGAAGCGGCCACCACTCGAGCCCCAGCAGCTACACCGTCGACGGGCGGCAGTACATCGCCGTGTCCGGTCGGGTACGGTGCCTGGACCGAGGGGTTCTACCCCGGGGCGCTCGCCCAGTCGGGTGGATCCGCGATCTTCGCGTTCGCGCTGCCGGAGTAGCGCACAGCGACTGAAGGCATATGCGATCTGTCACGGCGCCCGCGTCGTGGCAGATCGCAGGGTCGTCGACGACCTTTCGAAAGAACCGATGTTCGCGCTTCTCTCTCTCGGGTTCACGCTGAGCCTGGACAACTTCCGTACCTCGATCGTGCTGGGGGGCCTCAAGCCGACCCTGCTGCGGTCGGTCAAGACATCCGCGATCTTCGGCCTGTGGGATGGCGTCGCGCCGCTGGTCGGGATCCTCGTCGGCCACTTCCTGAGCGACAAGATCAGCTCCACCGCCGACATCGTCGCGGCGATCGGCCTCGGCGCATACGGCCTGTTCGTCGTCGTCCGGTCGTTGCTGTCACCCGAGCATGCCGATCCGGACCTGCGGTTCGCGACGCGCGGGCTGCCCCTGCCGTTGAGCGTCGACAACGTGGCCGCCGGCGCGGCGCTTGGCATCGCTGGATTCTCTCCCTGGCTCGCGCCCCCCCTGTTCGGTGTGATCACGTTTGTGATGTCGGTCGCCGGGCACCAGATCGGTCGCACAGCGGCCCATTTCATACCCCGCATCCGCACCGACCTGCTGACCGGGATCGCGTTCGTCGCGATGGCAGTCTTCCTGGTCGTTGGCATCAACCTTCCGGGCGACTGACGCCGGACGCTAACGGCCGGCGCCCTGACTGCCCAGATCTCGCAGCGCGACCCGTAACTCAACGGCGTCGCGCGCCACGGCGTAGGCAGCGAAGGCGCGCGGCGCAACCGACAGCGCGCGCCCGACAGGTCGTCCGAAATGAGGCGGGGGACCATGCGCACAGCGGTCGCGCACTCGATCGGAGCGACCTGGCTCGCACAACACCGTCGACGATCTTCACGCTTTGGTGGCATTTTGTGCGCGAGGACGCAAAACGGAGAGTTGGCTAGCGCGGTAGGATCGCTGGCAATCCGGCCAAGGAGGAGTGGAGGGATTGGAGCAGCTCACCCCGACACCCGCGGCGGTGGCAGAGGGCACCTCGGCGCCCATCGCGCTCGCCCGCACCTCTGAAGCTGTGCCCAAGTCCTCAAAGGTCGCCCACGCTCCGCCACGATCGCGTGGGCGCGTCAGCAAGTTCGTGATCCCGGAGGTGATCTTCGGCGTCGGCACGCTGGCGGAGGTCGGCGGCGCTGTCCGCCGCGTCGGCGGCCGGCGCCCGATGCTCGTCAGCGACCCGGGCGTGCTCGCCGCCGGCTGGGTCGAGCGCGCGGAGCCGTACCTCGCCGACGTCGCGCGTGGAGTGGTGGTTATGGCACGACCTGACGCCGAATCCGAAGGACGTCGAGGTCCAGGCGGCGTTCGAGAGCTACCTCGAGAGCGGCTGCGACGCGCTGCTGGCGATCGGTGGCGGGAGCTGCATCGACCTCGCCAAGGCGGTGGCGATCCTCAGCGGCAACGGCGGCCAGATCCTCGACTACGAGGGCATCGACCGCGCCACCAGCCTGATCCCGCCGATGGTGATGGTCCCGACGACCGGCGGCTCGGGATCCGACGTGTCGCAGTTCTGCGTGGTGACCGACACCAAGCGACGCTTCAAGGCGACGATCGGGGGCCGGGCGATCGTCCCCGAGATCTCCGTGACCGACCCCGAGCTGCTGACGACGATGTCCGCCGAGCTGACCGCGCACACCGGGATCGATGCGCTCAGCCACGCGATCGAATCCGCGCGTGTCCGAGGCCTGCGACTTCCTCAGCAAGGGCCTGGCGATCGCCGCGATCCACGGAATCGTCGAGCACCTCCCGGTCGCGGTCGAGGATCCGCTCGATCTCACCGCCCGCGAGGGAATGGCACGCGCCAGCCTGCAGGCCGGGATGGCGTTCACCAACGCGCTGCTCGGGGCGACGCACGCGATCGCCCACCAGATCGGCGGCGCCCTCGACCTCCCGCACGGGCTGCTCAACGCGATCCTGATGCCGCACGTGATGCGCTTCAACGCCGAGACGCACGCCGACCGCTACGTCGACGTGGCCAGAGCGCTCGGCGTCGCGACCGACGGGCTCGACGCCCGTACCGCCGCCGAGCGAGCGATCGAGCGCGTCGAGGAGCTCAGCCGCGCGCTGGGGATTCCCAGCGGGCTGCGCGAGATCGGCGTCGATCCGGCCGACTTCGACCCGTTCGCGATGAACGCGCTGCGCGACGCCTACATCGCGACCAACCCGAGACCGGTCAGCCGAGGACGATGTCCGCCGACATCTGCTTCGCCGCCTACTGAGCCGCACCGCGGAGTCGACCGGCTGGCGCTCGAGCGCCTGATCGGCGTCCGCTCCTCCAAGCCGAGCTTCTACGCCGCCTGGCGCGACAAATCGGCTCGCCTCGACCACACGATCGAGACGCTCGAGCGGATCTCCTCCGCGCTGTGCGCGGCGCCGGCGGGGCCCGTCGCCGTGTGCGATGCCGTGGTCGAGGCGGCTGCCCACCACTTCGACGCGCGCTGGGCGGCGATGGTGTTCTCAGGCGAGCACGCCGGCGTCGGGATGGCTCGGGTGTTCGTCCATGCCAGCCACTCCGTCATCCAGCGCTGGGAGGTGCCGCCGCGGATGCTCGCGGCGCTCGCCGAGCAGACGCTCGCCGCCCAGCGGCCGGTGCTCGCCGAGCACGACGAGGGTCTCGAGTTCGGCGGCGAGCCCTGCGTCATCGTGACGGCGCCGATGCCGGTTCAGGGCGAGCCGGCCGGGATACTCGCGGTCGGGCTGCCCGACGGTGTCGAGGTCTCGCCGGGCGACGTGTCGATCCTGGTCACGCTCGCCAACCATGCCGGCGTCGCGCTGCACAACGCCTCGCTGTTCCAGGAGAACGAGCGCCGCGCGGCGGAGCTCGAGCGCCGTGGCTCGGAGCTCGAGGGAACGCTGCGGCGGCTGGAGCAGGCCGGCCGGCGCCAGCTCCTGAGCGAGGAGCGCAACCGGATCGCGCGCGAGCTCCATGACAGCGTCGCCCAGCATCTGCTGACGATCGGCATGAATCTCGAGTGGTGCCGGCGCCACCCGATCGACTCCGCCGATCGTGCTCGAGCGGATGCTGGCCGCCCAGGCGCTGGCGCGCTCGGCGATGGACGGAGATCCGCGAGGTGATCTTCGAACTGTCCAGCGACGGGCAGATCGAGCTGCCGCGGGCGCTGCGCGACGTGATCGAGGACGTCGAGGCCGGCACTCGCCTCGAGGTCGGGCTGCGTGTCTACGGTCAGACCCAGCCGGTGCCCGCCGCCACCCAGCACGCGCTGGTCCAGATCGCGCGCGAGGCACTGTTCAACGTGGTCCGCCACGCCGAGGCGCACCATGCATGGGTCACGCTGCGGTGGCGGCCCCAGGTGGTGTCGCTGGCCGTCGCCGATGACGGCTCGGGCAACCACCGCAAGCTCCAGCATCACCTTTTCATCTCGCAGCCGAACGGCGATCACCTCGGGCTGACGGGAATCGCCGAGCGGGTGCGCGGCACTGGGCGGCGCCGCCTGGTTCGAGCGCCGGCGCGGGGGAGGCGTGAAGCTGAGGGTCGAGGTGCCGCTCGGAGGGTCGGTTGGCCCCGCCTGAGTCGGCTGCCCCGGCCCGCGTGCTGCTGGTCGACGACCACGCGATCGTCCGCCGCGGGCTGCGCTCGATCCTCGAGCTCGAGCCCGACATCTCCGTGGTGGCCGAGGCCGGCGGCTGGAGCGATGCGCTTGCAGGCCCTCGATCGCGCCAGGCCCGACGTAATCGTGCTCGATCTCAAGCTGAGCTCCGAGCACGACACCGAGGGCCTCGACCTGTGCAGCGAGATCGTCCGGCGCCGGCCGCAGTCCAACGTCGTGATCCTCTCGACGTTCCTCAACGAGCACCTGTTGAACCAGTCGCTGCGGCGCGGGGCCAAGGCGTACGTGCTCAAAGAGGTCGACGTCGTCGAGCTGGTCCGGATCATCCGCGCGGTGTCGCCGCGGGGAGTCCGGGTTCGACGGACGCAGCGCCGCGATGATGAGGGCGCTCGTGGCCGGCGAGCGCCCCGATGGCGACGCCGGACTTCACCGACCGCGAGCGCGAGGTCACCGAGCTGATCGCCGGCGGTCTGACCAACGCCGAGATCGGCCGCCGGATCTTCGTCAGCGAGAGCACCGCCAAGTTCCACGTGCGCAACGTGATGCGAAAGCTCGGCGTCCACAGCCGCGCCGAGGTCGCCTACGCCGCCGGCAAGCGCGGCCTGCTGGACGAGTCGATGAACTAGAGCGACGAGCCCGGGCGCGATCCCTTCGTGGCGCTTGAACGCGGCGGCGAACGAGAACTCGGACCGGTAGCCGAGCGCTATTGTCCCGCGACGAAGCGGGCCACGGCGGCCGTGGTGAGGAACCCATGCGTGACGCTGACGCATGCGTCGGCGGCGTGCAGGATCGCCGGCTGATGCAGGTTTATCCCCGCGCTGGCAAGCATCTCGTGGGTGAGCTGGCCGCTGGTGGTCGGGTCGGGGAAGTTCGGGAACCCGTGGCTGCGCAGGCAGCGGGCGAAGGCCAGCTCTGCGGCGATCTGCGCTTGACTGGGCGGGGCGCTCTGGCTTTGGCCTCCATGCGCCAGCAGGTGCCGGCAGGCCGTCTCCGCCGACTGGACCGCAGGCGACTGTGCGTTACTCGAGCTGAGCGCCTGTTTCTGCTCATAGGGAGAGTCGGGGAAGTTGGGCATCCCGTGCGAGCGCATGCAGTCGGCGAACCTGACGGCGTCATGCTGAGCTTGCTGCAGTTGGGCCTGAGTTGGCGGGCCCTCGGAGGTGGACGAGGCGGGCGAGTTCGATCCACAGGCGGCGATCACCGTCGCAGCGGCGATCGCGGCTGCCGCCACTGGAAGACGTGAAGTAGTTCTGAACATGACGCAGGTGATATCCGGTTGCCGGTCACACGAGTGCAACACGCCAGCGCTGACGGGGACACCGAAAGCGGTCGCGATGTGTGACGACGTTGTGATGCGCCGTGGTGCACGATGTCGGGGTGCGCGTGCTGGTGGTCGAGGATCACGTCGAGCTTGCCCACGACATCGCTGGGGGGTTGCGCGATCGCGGGATCGCGACCGACCTTGCGTATGACGGGGTGGCCGCGCTGCAGAAGGGTGTCGTGTACCGCTACGACGTGATCGTGCTGGACCGCGACCTGCCGGGGCTGCACGGAGACGCGGTTTGCGTGGCGCTGCGCGATCGCGGAGCGGACGCGCGGATCTTGATGTTGACCGCGGCGGCCACGATCGGCGATCGCGTCGACGGCCTGAACCTGGGCGCGGATGATTATCTGCCCAAGCCGTTCGCGTTCGAGGAGTTGGTGGCGCGGGTGCACGCTCTGGCCCGCCGCGCGCCGGCGGGGCCGCCGCTCTTGGTCAGCGGCGATTTGGTGCTCGACAGGGCGCGGCGGCAGGCTACCCGGGCGGGGCGGGAGCTTTCGCTGACGCGCAAGGAGCTCGGTGTGCTCGAGGTGCTGCTGGCGGCCGACGGTGCCGTGGTCAGCGCCGAAGAGCTGCTCGCGCGGGTGTGGGATGAGAACGCCGACCCGTTCACGCGCACCGTGGCGGTCACGCTCGGACGTTTGCGGCGCAAGCTCGGCGAGCCCGAGGTGATCGAGACGCTGGTGGGCGCCGGCTACCGCGTGCGATGACGCCCGGCGCCCCCCTCGCCGTCGTGCGGCGGCTGTGGCCGCGGCGGGTGCGCGCCCGGCTCGCCGTCTTCTACGCCATCCTGTTCCTGCTGGCCGGCGTGGTGCTGCTGGCGCTGACCTACGCGCTGGCGGACGCGGTGCTGCTGCCTGGCTCGGCGCGAGCGCCGAAGCTGCTCTCGCCACAGGAAGAGGCGCTGTTGGGAGTGTGCAAACCGTTGCCCACGTCGCCATCGTTGCTCGCGAAATGCAACCACCTCATCGACATCGTGGGAGCCGGCGCCAAGACGCGCGGGGACGCGCTGGCCGCCCTGCGGATTGCTTCAGTGATTGGCCTCGGGATCCTGGCAATCGCCGCGGCCGGCCTCGGCTGGCTCGCTTCCGGGCGGGCGCTCAGACCGATCCGCTCGATCACCGAGGCCGCCCGGCGGGCTTCTGAGCTACGGCTCGGTCAACGCCTCGCGCTCAACGGCCCCGACGACGAGTTCAAGGAGCTGGCCGACACCTTCGACGTGATGCTGGAGCGACTCGATGCCGCTTTCACCAGCCAGAAGCGGTTCGTAGCCAACGCCGCGCACGAGCTGCGCACACCGCTGACCGCGATGCGAACGGCGATCGAGGTCACGCTCTCCAGGCCGACGAGGACGCCCGAGCAACTCGAGGCGATGGCGACGCGTGTCAAGCGATCGGTCGGGCAGGCCGAAGCCACCATCGAAGCGCTCCTGACGCTCGCCACCAGCGAGCTCGGCCCGACAGCCCAGGAGGCGATCGATCTCGCCACGGCCGCCGAGGACGCGCTCGACGCCACGCACGCGGCGATCGACCAGCGCCGTATCAAGGTCGACGCCACGCTCGAGCCCGCGCTCGCCCGCGGCGATCGGGTACTGCTCGAGCGCATGATCGCGAACCTCGTGGAGAACGCCGTGCGCCACAACAACCCGGGGGGCTGGATCGGAATGCGGACGATCCAGCAAGGCGACAGCGCGGTGTTCGAGATCGCAAACTCAGGAACCAGCGTCCCCGCCGAGCAGATCCCAACCCTGTTCGAGCCGTTCGCCCGCGCCGAGCAACGTCTCAACTCCTCCAACGGTGTCGGGCTCGGCCTCTCGATCGCCAGCGCGATCGCTCGCGCTCACAACGCCACGATCACCACGCGCCCGCGAGCCGGCGGTGGGCTCGAGATGTCGGTCACGATCCCCACAGGCCCGAGATGACGACCGCGCGCGATGCGGGCCCCTGATTGCCCGAGATGGGGTCCGAACCCCATGTCAACTGGAGCTGCGATCGGCGAATGTGAAACGCGTCAAGTGGCTGCTGGCGATCCCGCACTTCGTCGTGCTGTTCTTCCTCTGGATCGCGTTCCTCGTCGTGAGCGTGATCGCGTTCTTCGCGATCCTGTTCACCGGCCGCTATCCGCGCGGGTTGTTCGAGTTCAATGTCGGTGTGCTGCGGTGGTCGTGGCGCGTCGGGTTCTACTCCTACAGCGCGCTCGGCACCGACCGCTATCCGCCGTTTACGCTCGAGGACGTAGGCGACTATCCGGCCCGGTTGGAGGTCGAGTACCCGAATTCGCTCTCTCGAGGGCTCGTGCTCGTGAAGTGGTGGCTGCTTGCGCTGCCTCATTACCTGGTCGTCGCGGTGTTTATCGGCGGCGCCTGGACCGCCTCGACGGGCGCCAGCATGGAGTGGATCTGGAGCTCGGGAGGCCTGGTCGGCTTGCTGGTCTTGTTCGCCGGCATCATGCTGCTGTTCACCGGCCGCTACCCGAAGTCCCTCTACGACTTCGTGCTCGGGATGAACCGCTGGGTGTTCCGCGTCGCCGCGTACGCCACGCTGATGACCGACGTCTACCCACCATTTAGGCTCGACACGGGCGGTAACGAACCCCCGACCGGCACCGCACCCGACACCGCGCCGTCAGCGCCAGCGCCGGCAACCTCATGACCCGGTCGACCCGCTAACCGCGACGCCTCTGCCGCCGCGACCGGGCGTCGGGCGACCGCCCGCAGTCCCGGGGTTGCCGGGCGCTTGCGCTCAGCCCTGACCCGTACGGTTTGCTCGTGCTCCCGGAACAGCCTGGTCACGACCAACCTACGGAGCCTCCGGGTGCACCCGCATCCGCCATGGACCAAGGGGACGAAGCCGCGGGCATACTGCAGCGGCTCAGCCGACGCGCGGACCGCGTGCGGTCATGGGTCTACGCGCGCCCCGGAGGTGCGCAGGTCTGGCGTGTCGGCATCGCCCTCAGCGGGCTCGTCGTGGTCATCGTCGGGATCGTCTTGCTGGCGGCGCCGGGCCCCGGCTGGCTGATCATCTTCGTCGGGCTGGGGATCTGGGCGACGGAGTTCGCCTGGGCCAAATCCCTGCTGCGATTCGTCCGACGGACCGTCGACTCGTGGACTGCGTGGTTGGCGCGCCAACCACGCTGGCTCGCTGTGCTCATGGGCGTGCTCGGGTTGGTCATCCTCGCGGCGGTTGCGGTGGGCGCGGGGGTGCTGTTCGTTTAAGCAATGACTGCCCTTGGACTCGCCGAGCGATCGGCGTAGGCTCCTCGCGTGACTGGGGCGAAGTCGCATCGGACGACCGTGATCGGCCGCGAGCGGGAGATGGCCGAGATCTCGGCGCTTCTCGACTCGGTTCCGAACGACCCATGGGCCTTATTGATCGAGGGCGAGGCTGGGATTGGGAAGTCGACGGTGTGGTTTGAGTCCGTTCGCCGAGCGGAGGGTTGCGGGTATCGGGTGCTGAGGGCGCGGCCGGCGGAGAGCGAGGCGAAGCTCTCCTATGCGGCACTGGCTGACATCATCGGACCGGCGTTCGACGAGGCTCGCGGACAGCTGCCTGCTCCGCAGGAGGTTGCGCTCGCGGCGGTGTTGCTACGGGCCACGAGCAGCGAGCCCGCGGATCCGAGGACGGCGGCTACGGCGGTAGTCGGGACGCTGACGGAGCTCAGCCGTGAGCGTCCGGTGGTGGTGGCGATCGACGACGTGCAGTGGGTTGATCTGGCGTCTCGACGGGCGCTCGAGTTCGCGGTGCGCCGCTTGGGGGCGGGGCTCGGGATATTGGTCACGAGACGTGGCGAGGGCGCGGCGGACGCTCCGCTGGAGCTGGACCGAGCGCTGCCTCCGGCTGCGCTCAGGCGGGTGGTACTCGGTGCCCTGTCGCTGGCGTCTCTGCATCACATCGTGCGCGAACGCCTTGGGACGGCGCCGAACCGTCCGATGCTCGCGCGGCTGGCCGAGGCCTCCGGCGGCAACCCGTTCTTCGCGATCGAGATTGCGCGTGCGATGGCCACTGATGCGAGGTTCCCGAACGAGCTAGGACCGCTGCCGGTGCCGCACGGCGTACAGAAGTTGGCCGTCGAACGCTTGAGCGCGCTATCTCGTGCGGCGCAAGAGGCGGTGCTGGTTGCAGCGACGCTGTCTCGACCGACGATCGACGCGGTGGTTGCCGCGCTGCCTAACGACTGGAATGGCCCGGCGGCCGTGGTTGAGGCTGAGGACGCAGGCGTCCTTGTGACCGAGCACGGGCGTATCCGTTTCACCCACCCTCTCATTGCATCCGCCGTCTATGGCCTCGCCCCCGAGGCGCGCCGCCGCGGGCTGCACCGGCGCCTGGCGGAAGTGGTGAGCGATGCGGAGGAACGCGGTCGCCACCTTTCCCAAAGCATCGTCGATCCCGACGAGTCGACGGCGGCCGAGATCGAGGATGCGGGACAACAGGCTGGGCTCCGTGGTGCGTTCGATGCCGCAGCCGAGTTATTTGCCGCGGCTTGTCGACTCACACCGGCCGCAAACGCAGATTCGCTGCTGCGCCGGACTCTGGGTCAGGCGTCGGCGTTGTTGAGGGCGGGAGATGTGGCCGGTGCGCGCCGGCTTGCTGTGGAGGCGACGACCGACGGACTTTCGCACGCGTTGCAGGCGGAGCGGCTGCAGCTGTTGGCCGAGGTGGAGTGGGATGACGGGTCGATCGCGCTCGGTACTGGCCATCTCGAACAGGCCCTCGCGCTCGCGAGCCACGATCCGACGCTCAGTGCCCGGATCTTGGCGCGGCTCGTTCTGATTACAGTGCCGGGCGATCCCGCCCGCGCACTGCAACACGCCGAGCGGGCGGTGCGGCAGGTCGACGGCGACCGTGAGCCGTTGGTGTTGTCGTCGTTGCTGATCGATCTGTGCTTGTTGGACCTGATGTTGGGCAGGGCCCCGAGGACCGAGCTGATGCGTCGAGGGCTGGCGTTGGAGGCCGGCGCCGGGCCATCGGCCTACCCTCACCCGGTTCCGCTCATCTGGTTTCAGTGCATCGACGACGTCGAAGCCGCTCGGAAGCGACATGCCCGCGAAGCGGAGTGGGCGCGCGACCACGGCGATGAGGCTCATGCCGAGGAACGGCTGAGCTATCTCGCGCTCGCCGAGTTTCATGCGGGTGCCTGCGGCACCTCCGAGGAGCTGATCGAGCGGTGCTGCAGCACGATCGAGGAGCGGCTGGAGGTCAGCGGCAGGTTCGCCTACCCGTTCGCCTGGCGGTCGCTGATCGATGCCTATCGCGGCCGGTTCGATCGTGCGCGGGAGACGCTGCGGCCGCTGGTTGCCGAAACGGCTGAAGCGGAGAAATCCTGGTGGGCGGCGGTGCTGCTGAGCGTTCTGGGTTTTGTCGAGTTCGCGGCGGGGGACCATCGCGCAGCCGATCAGGCGCTGTCGCGGATGCAGGGGCTGTTCGAGCAGATCGGCATTGAGGACGGTCTGCTCGATCGAACCGAGCCTTTCCATGCGGAGCTGCTGGTCGGGCTCGGCGAACTCGACCGTGCCCGGCAGGCGCTTGCCCGGCTCGAGCGGAGGGGACGCATGTTCCCGCGTCGATGGATCGACGCGACCCTGCCAAGGACCCGAGCGATCGTGCTCGCAGCCGACGGCGACGTCGGCGCCGCGTTCGCGGCGCTCGAGGCGATAGATCTGGACGCCGCGGCACGACTCCCGCTCGAACTCGGCTGGACGTGGCTCACGAAGGGTCGCCTGCATCGTCGGGCCAAGCAGCGAAGAGCGGCGGCACATGCGCTCGGCGAGGCGGTGGCGATCTTCGAACGACACGGCGCCGTGGCGGGGGCCGAGCGGGCCCGAAGCGAACTCGAGGTGGTCGGGCCGAGGCGCCGCGCGCCGGACGAACTGACGGCGACCGAGTTACGCGTCGCGGAGCTGGCCGCGTCTGGGGTCACCAACCGCGAGATTGCGCGTACCGTGTTCATGAGCGAGAAGACGGTCGAGTCGCACGTCGGCCGGATCTACCGCAAATTAGGGATCCGGTCTCGAGCCGAGCTTGGCGCGCGGATGGCGACGGGCAAGACCCCAAGCAACCCGCCAAGAACGTAGGGGAACACCCGATTCGCGGTCGAGTGCGCCCGCGTAGCGTCACGCCATGCCACGTGACGTGCGGCGCGAGCCACAACGGGTCTTCCTGGTCGAGCACTACAGGCCAGGTCGTGACCTCGCGCACCTGACCGGTTCGATCGCCCGCCTCCGCGAGGCCGTCGCGGAGATGGAGCGAGCCGGAGAGCCCGTCCGTTACGTGAGCGCCACGATCGTGCCGAGCGACGAATCGTTCCTCTGCCTCATCGAGGCAGCCTCGGAAAGCGCTGTGGCCGATGTCTACGGCCGTGCGGAGATTCCGTTCGAGCGGATCTCAGCCGCGATCTGTCTGGAGGACTAGATGACACAAAAGGAGACACACCCATGAGCTACACGAAAATCACTCGCCTGGTCGCGGTGCCCGCGGCGATCCTTGCGCTCGCAGGAGTAGCTGCCGCGGCGTCAAGCCGATCCGCACACTCGACGACGTCACCGGCGGCGCAGATTCGTGCCGCCGAGCGGACGCTGCTGCGGGCTTCGGTCGACGCCGACACACACACCGCCGCCACGCTGCTCGCACCCGACTTCCAGCTGATCGACGTCACCGGCGGGGCGGAGACGCGCGCGGTCGACCTGGCCACCATCGGCGGTGGGGTCGACTTCGTGACGCTCCGACCGATCTCCCCGATCAGAGTGCGCGTGCACGGTTCCAGCGCTGTGGCCCGCGTCAAGCTCCACTTCAAGGTCGTCGCTCGGGGCCTGACGGTCGAACATGACGGATGGTCGACAGACGTCTTCGAGCAGCGACACGGCCGCTGGCAGCTGGTGTGGTCACAAAGCACCGCCATCCCAAACAACCCAGCCCTGTTCGTCGAGTCGCTCAAGCCACAGTCGTAGGGAGGCGGCGCCGCGACCGCGGACACAAAGCCCATCGGCCCCGGCCCTTGTCAGCCGCCGCGGCTGGCAGCCGGTCGGTGCGTTTGATTAGAGCAGATGCTGTTTGAGTTGGTGGCGGGATTTGACTCCGAGCTTGCGGAACGCTTTGCGTAGGTGGTAGTCGACGGTGCTGGGGCTGATGAATAGGTGGGCGGCGATTGTTTGGTTGGTGGCGCCGTCGGCGGCGAGGCGGGAGATTTGTGCTTCTTGGGGGGTGAGGTCGTCGCGGGTCTCGATGGTCCGTTTGCGGGCGTGCTCGCCGGTCGCTTGGAGTTCGGCGCGGGCGCGTTCGGCGAATGCTTCCATCCCGAAGGCAGTGAGGAGGTTGTGGGCGGTGCGTAGCTGTTCGCGGGCGTCGAGTCGGCGGCGTTCGCGGCGGAGCCATTCGCCGTAGAGGAGGTGCGCGCGGGCGAGCTCCACGCGTACGCGGGTTCGGTCGAGCCGCTCGATCGCCTCCTGGTAGAGCGGCTCGGCGGCGTCGCGGCCGGTCAGCAACGCTCGGGAGCGGGCCTCGACCCCTAACGCCCAATCGGTGCGGCTGGTGCGGGTCAGCTCCGACAGGCGGCGCAGCCCGTCGGTGGCGAGCTCGGCGTCCCCGGTCCGGGCGGCCGCCTCGATGAGTTCGACCAGCCCCCAGGTGAAGAACGTCAGATCGTGCGGGTACTCGGTGGCCTGTTGGGCGGCGTGGAGCGCGTCGTCGTATCGGCCGAGGCCGTTGTAGAGCACCGCGGTCGCGTACCGGCCGACGCCGATCGTTCTGCCCTCGCCGCGGGCGGTGGCGTCGCGGTCGCCGGCCGCGGTCAGCCGTGAGGTCTCCGCCTCCTGGCCGCGCCAGGCGGCGAGGAACACGCGGGCATGGGGCACGTCGGGGTTTGCGATCGCGTCGCTGACGGCGCGCGCGTCTTCGCTCAGCGTTTCCGCCGCGGCGAACTCGCCCGCGAACAGATCGATGCCCGCTCGCAGGTTGAGCGCCAGCGGCAGCACGGTCAGCGCGCCGGCATCCCGGGCGAGCTGGATCTGCCGGGCGGACAGCACGAACCAGCTCTCGTCGTCCCACACATCCATGGCCGTCCGGCACGCGAGCCACAGCCAGCGGATCCCGTCCTCCCGGGACAGTTCGTCGCCTCGGAACGCCCGCAGTGCCCGCTTCAGCATCGGGGTCCCCGCGGCGTAGCCGTCGGTGTGCAGCACGGCCAGCCCGTCGAGGAGGAGGTCGGGCGCACGCGGCGGGTCCGGCGGGCGGGGTGCCCGGCGGGCGGCGTCGGCCGTCCTGCGCACACCGTCGCGGGCGCCGAGGCGGCCGGCGGAGATCGCCGCGGACAACGCCTCCAGGTACGTCACGCGCGCCAGACCGACGTCGAGCGGCTCGAGCCGCCTGGCGGCCTTGAGCAACAAGGGTGGGGCGTCGCGGCCGCGGTTGACGGCAAACTCGATCTGACCGCGCAGCAGCGCGACCCGGGCGCGCTGGAGTTCGTTCAGCGGTCCGGACTCGGCGACGGCGACCAGCGCGAGCGCCGCGTCGAACGCGCCGGCCTGGTGCTTGGCCTGTGCCGCGGCGAGCGCCCGCCTGGCCCGGTCGGGGGGCTCGGGCGTCAGCCCGGCGGCACGCTCGAGAAACGCGGCGGCCGCCGCCAACCCGCCGCGCGCCTGAGCCCGGCCGGCCGACCGCTCGAGCTCGCACGCGACGTCCTCGTCGAACCCCGACGTCGCTTGGGCAAGATGCCAGGCACGGCGATCGGGATCGACCTCGGGATCGGTCGCGTCCGCCAACGCCCGATGCACGACCTGCCTCTCATCACGCGACGCCGCCCGGTACACCGACGAGCGGACCAGCGGGTGACGGAACGTCACACTCGTACCGATCGTGAGCAACCCGTCGGTATCCGCCGCCGCCCGGACCGCGACCCCGAGCCGCCCCGCCGCGCGCCACACCAGCACCGGATCGCCGACCGGCTCCGCCGCCGCGACCAACAACAACCGCTGAGTATCGCCCGGGAGCCCCGCGAGCCTGCGGCGGAAACTGTCCTCGATCCGACCCGACAGCCCCGGCCCGTCGAGCAACCCGAACCCGCCCGCCAACTGCGCCGCCGTCAACCCCCGCGGCAACTCCAACAACGCCAACGGATTCCCGCGCGTCTCCGCGACGATCCGCTCCCGCACCCGCTCATCCAACGGCACCCGCAACACCGACCCCAACAAAGCGCGCGCCTCACCCGCCGCCAACCCCCCGACCACCAATCCCGGCAACCCCCTGAACTCGTCACCCGCCTCACGCGTCACCAACACCAGCCCGACCGAGTCCGCCAACAACCGCCGCGCCACGAACCCCAGCGCCTGCGCCGACGCCCGATCAAGCCACTGCGCGTCATCCACCACACACAACACCGGCCGCTCCTCCGCAACCTCTGCCAACAAGCTCAACACCGCCAACCCCACCAAAAACCGATCCGGCGGATCCCCCGCCCGCAACCCAAACGCCACCCCCAACGCCTCCCGCTGAGGCGCCGGAAGCCGATCCAGCCGATCCAACATCGGCGCGCACAACTGCTGCAACGCCGCGAACGCCAGCTCCATCTCCGACTCCACACCAACCGCACGCAACACCCGAAACCCCGACGCCGACCCAACCACCGACTGAAGCAGCGCCGTCTTACCCACCCCCGGCTCGCCGCTCACCACCAACACCCGGCTACGCCCACCCCACACCGCCGCAAGCAGCCCACCCAACACCTCGCGCTCGCCGCGCCGGCCGTGCAACACCTCCGCCGGCCCCTCAATGACCATGCAACATCGACCATACCGCGCCAGTCGACACCAACGCGACTATGAGGTCTTCCCGTCGCGGACTACGCGTCGCGTGATTCGAGCCAACCCGCAACGCGCATACGCTCTCGTCGACCCGTTCACCAAGCCTGAGGAACATCCATGGCGACGCCAGCGAAGATCAATCGCAACACCAGCCACGACCTAGCCGTGATCGGCGTCCGCTTGTTAGACGACGCCCACATGAGCTGGGTCGCGGCAGAGGTCGAGTCCGAGCACGCACTCCGCGCGTGGTTCCAGGCGGGCGGACCGCAAGGTGCGGGCGAGTACCACGCATACCGCGCAGCGCTCGATCGCGAGGAAGCGGCGGCCCAGGACATGCAGCGGCTGTGTGAGCTGACACAGCCCTGCCAAGAGCGGCTCGCGCGCAGCGAATAGCGCTGTACCAGCGGGCCAGGACGATATTGGTGTCGGCAGCGGACCCGTGGTCCGCCGATTCCGAGCGACCAGACGAGCAGATCCGCCGACTCCGCTCCTCACCAGGCACCGGAGATTACCCGCGCGCCGGCCGTCTGGCCCGAACTACGAGGTTTTCCGGTCGCGGACTACGCGTTGCGTGATTCGATCACCGCTCGTCGCTGCGACTGTCGATGCTCCCAACCGAAGGAGCGACATGACACACAAGAGACCAATCACCTTCCTCGCCGGCGCCGTGGTGATACCGCTCACCGCGCTGGCCGTCGCGGCCTGCGGCGGCGGCGGCGTCGCGACCGCGTCGCCACCGCCGGCGCCGGCGAAGACCACGACAACGCTCACCAAGACTGCGACGATCCGGGTTGCGAATAGCCGCTTGGGGCGGATCCTGGTTGACTCCACCGGCCACACGCTGTACCTGTTCAAAGCCGACTCCGCCGCCAAAAGTGCATGCTTCGGCGCGTGCGCGGTGGCGTGGCCGCCGCTGCTGGCCACACACAAGCCGACCGCTGGCAGTGGACTGACCGCCTCGAAGCTCGGAACGATCGCCCGCTCGGGCGCCAACCAGCAGGTCACCTATGACGGCCACCCGCTCTACCTGTTCATCAAGGACAAAAAGCCCGGCCAAACGACCGGCCAGGGCGTGACCGCGTTCGGCGCCGCCTGGTTCGCGGTTTCTCCAGCTGGCAACCGGATCTCAAGCCACGCCACAGGGCAGGGCAGCGGCTCGGCGTCGTCGCGTCCGGCCGCACCCGCCGCCCCGCCCGCTGCGAAGCCCCAACCGGCTCCGAAGCCGGCGCCCCAGCCTGCTGCGAAGTCCGCGCCGAAGCCGGCGCCGCCCGTTGCGAAGCCGGCTCCGCCGGCCAACAACGGCATCCCCCAAAACAACGGTGGCGACGGTGACTCGGATAACAACGGCGGGCCGAGTGACGGCGACGGCAACGTCTAGATGAGACCGACGCGCGTGACCGCGGCGTTCGCCTTCGTTGGCTTCATGGCGGTGCTACTGATCGTGGCTCTCGCGGGCTGCGGAGGATCGGGCCGCGGCCCCGCGTCGGGCCCGTTCGGCTGGCTGAGGCCGGCCTCGCCGCCGACCGGGTGGAACGTCGCTCGGACACAGGGCGGCGCGATGCTCGCCTACCCGCCGGGATGGACACCGATAAAGACCGACGCCGGTACGGCCTCGGTGGCCCTTCTCGGCGGCGGCGAGCGGATCGAAAGCTACCTCAACGCGACGCCTCGGCAGGGGAACGAGACGCTCGCGGACTGGAGCCGCTTTCGCCCACAACACAATCAGGACGAGGGCGACCGCAGCCTGCGGCTCCTCGCAGCAACCACCACCGCTCGCTTTCGCTCGGGACGCGGAGCATGCGTGATCGACACGTATACGACCTCGAAAGCCAGCTACCGCGAGATCGCGTGCCTCGTGTCGGGCCCAGGCTCGAGCGCGGTGGTGGTCGCCGCAGCTCCCACCGCGCTGTGGGACCAGCAGGCCGCCACGCTGCAGCGAGCCGTGTCGAGCTTTGTGTCGTGAGCGAGTGACCTCGCGTGGCTTGCGTCAAACCACACATCCACGACCTCGTAGGAGTATGACCATATGACTGCGCTTTCACCACCCAAACATCGAGCGGGTGTCGCCTGGCTCGGCACGCGACACCGCTCGATCGTCGCCCGAGCCTGCCGCTACCTCGGCGCCTTTGCGGTGCTGGCAACCGGTGCTGCCCACATCGAGCAGTACGCCGTAGACAACTACTCCACCGTGCCGACGATCGGCACCCTGTTTCTGTTGAACTTCGTCGCCGCGATCGTGATTGCCGTCGGGTTGATCGCACCCCTCCGGCGCGTCACCGGGCGCTACACCGACGCCGTCCGCGGCGTCTTCGCTGTCGGCGGAATCGGGCTGGGCGCCCTGTCGCTCGCGGCGCTGTTCGTTTCGGAGAGCAGCGGGCTGTTCGGCTTTGTTGAGCACGGCTACCGAATGGCGATCGTGGTCGCGATCGTGGCAGAGGTTGCCGCGATGGTCTTCCTCGTCGCCTTCCTACTCGCGAACGAAACCGGGCTCCAGAAGACCCGTACGAGCTCACGATGAGCCGCGTGAAGAGACCCCCATGTCTGTTTTTGGTCGCTCTGTTAGCGGCCGTTGTCGCCGGCTGCGGCAGCGCCGCGTCTGGCGACGAGCGGATCTCCAGTGTTCCCGTCGCGTCAGCGGATGAGGCGAGCTCGTTGCAGCAGCGCTTCGTGACCATCGTCAAAGCGGTCTCGCCGGAGGTCGTTCAGATCCGCACACCCGTAGCGCTTGGATCGGGTGTCGTGTTCGACGCCCGGGGCGACGTGGTAACGAACGCGCACGTCGTGGACAACGCGACGCGTTTCACTGTCACGCTCACCTCGGGCGACCGACACCCCGCAACGCTCATCGGCACAGACAACGCAACCGATCTGGCGGTGATACGAATCACAGGTGCGCGACCCCGCCCCGCGACATTCGCGAATTCGGCGCAGATCGAGGTCGGCGACCTCACGCTTGCGATCGGCAACCCACTTGGGCTGCGCTCCACGGTGACCGAGGGCATCGTCTCGGCCGTCGGGCGCAGCGTGCCCGAAACAAACAACGTGACTCTTTCCTCGGTCATCCAGACCAGCGCGGCGATCAATCCCGGGAACTCGGGCGGCGCGCTCGTGAACCTCTCCGGTGAGGTGATCGGCATTCCCACCCTCGCAGCGATCGATCCCGAAATGGGCGCCGAGGCACCCGGCATCGGCTTCGCTATCGACAGCGACACCGTGCTCCGGACCGCGATTCGCCTGGCCAGCTCCGTGACTAGCCACGGAGCGACGAGATGAGCACGCGCGGCTATCGGGTGGACGACGGTGGCCCCGCCAGAGCCCATGCTGATGCGCGGTTGCGCGCGGCGGCGCCCGTTCACGTGGGCGATCGGCGCCGGATCATGCTGTGCGACGCCGAGTCGCAGAGCTTGCACGCTCTGCGGGTCGTGTTGCATGGCGCGGGGTTCGAAGTGGATGCGACTCGGACAGCGGCGGAGGCGCTCGACCGCGGCGCGCTCAGCCTGCCCATGGCCGCGATCATTGAGCTAGTGCTACCCGACGGCGACGGCGTGGAGGTATGCCGGCGCCTGCGCGAATGGAGCGCGATGCCAGTAATCCTGTTATCGGCCGCGTGCGATGAGGAGGAGCAGGTGCGTGCGTTCGAGGCCGGCGCGGACGATTACGTGACGAAGCCGTTTCGCCCGCGCGAACTCGTGGCCCGCCTGCTCGCAAACCTGCGCCGAGCCGAGCCCGGAGGCGACCAGCCACCCGTGGAACTTGCCGGTCTTGAAATCGACCTCGCGGCGCGCGTCGTGCGCCGCGACGGCCGCGTGGTCCACCTCACACCGATCGAGTTCAGCCTCCTCGGGGTCTTGACACAGAATCGCGGACGGCTGCTGACCCACAACGCGCTGTTACAGCAGGTTTGGGGCGCGGCGTACATGGACGCCCGACAAACGCTGCGCGCGCACATCGCAAACCTGCGGCGCAAGATCGAGCCGGCCGACGGCGAGCGCCTCATTCATACCGACCACGGGGTCGGCTACCGCTTGGCCGACGTGCATCCCAAGGGCACAAGATGGGGACGGTCTGCGCAAGAAGTGATCGATCGCGAACTCGTCAGCAGCCGCGTTTCGCCACTACACGACCCAAGGCCGGCCGGTCAGGCCACGCCAGCGCGTCGCCGTGTCTTGGATACTGCTTACGGTCGCGTGGCATGACTAAGCCGGCCAGCTGGCTTGCCGCCGCTGCCGGCCACCGGCACGCCGACCGCCGGGACCGGCCAGGCCGTCACCGCATTCGGCGCCGCCTGGTATGCGCGCACGCCGCCAGGCAACCAGATCTCGACACAGCCAACCAGGTCAGGCGGCGGTGGTGGGGGCAGCCTCGGTTACTGAACCACGACACCATCACTAATGAGCAAAGGAACGATCAATGTCACCTCATCTCTGCCGACAACTGATGACCGAGAAGCTCACCCGCATTCGAGAGCGCTACCAGTTTCATCGCGGATCGCCGGAAGCCACCTCGACCTACCAAGCAGGTGCTTGGAATGATGGGCATGGCCGTCGTTGAGCAGGACACAGGGATCAGGTCCGACGGGTTGACGGCGGCGTCGGTGCGGCGAGCACTCGCCCGAGGGATATCACCGACGAGCTGCTCGAGTGGCCGGCGGACATCTTTGCAATGACCGATCTCGTATTGCGGCGTTCAGAGACCTATCACTTTGCGCTGTCTCCGCCGAGCGGGGAGATCTGGCCCCCGGTCAACCGGCAGGCGCGAGAGCGAGCCCTTTCAGGCGAGCAGCTCGCGACCCCGAGCCCGGTAGACCGCTCCATAGCCCGGCTTCTGTCACAGCGCTCGCCCACGTCGACATCGTCGCGCTCCCGGAGAGCGCTGTGTGCACAGCGAGATCCGCGACCTCGAGACGCTGCTCGCGCGCTACCGGGTCTCAGGGCTGATCACCGGAGTCCGCGGAGAGCCCGAGCAACCCGGGCGCCGGGGTCGCATTCCGGGACAGAGCGAATATCTCGAGGCGGCGTGCGACGAGCTCCGACGGAAGCCCTGCGACTCGGGACCGTTGTCAGCTCGCGTAGAGTCCGCGACATGACCACCTTTGTCTTGCGGCTCCTCGCTCCGCGCCCGAACTTCGCCCAGACCCTGACCGACGCGGAGCGGGAGATCATGAACCGCCACGCCGCCCACTGGCGCCCGTACCTCGAGCGCGGCGACATGGTCGTGTTCGGTCCCGTCCTCACCGACGAGGACTCGTATGGCCTCGCTGTTGTTGAGACGGACGACGAGCCGGCACTGCGCGAGTTCGCCGCGGACGACCCTGTGGTGACGACCGGAACCGCGGCCTTCGAGCTCGGGCGGATGGCCGCAGGGCACGTTCGCGGGCGCTGACCGGGGGTTGCATGGTCGTGCCGGGGCCTTGTGGCGCGAGGCCTCCTCGGTGTTTACGCGGAACCGCGATGATGATCGCGTCAGCGTCCCTCGGCGCCGAGCTGGCGGAGGACGCTGCGGTTGTCCGTCTGGATCCACTCATCGGCGAGCCGGCCTTCGTCGTCGTACCGGAAGATGTTGGTCAGCTCGAGCGTGACCCGCTGCCCGTTCGGCGGCACGGGGCCGACCGGCGAGTGCGTGAACTCGCGCATGAAGGTCCCCGTGATCGTCGTCTGGCAAGCGACGTGGTTGCCTTCGACGACGACGATGCCTCGCTTGATCATGAGGTCATCGAATGCGGCGCGCAGCGCCGCGAAGTAGCCCTGGAGCCCTGCGTAGTCCCACTCGCTTCCGTCGGGCCCGTGGAACGTGAAGTCCGGCGCGAAGTAGGCGTCGATCTCGGCCTGGTCTTCGCCCGTCAGCTCCATCTCGCCGATGCGGACGAGCCCGCTCACTATTTCATCTCGGCTCATGGCGGCAATCATCGGTCGGTCCTTTCGTGGTCCTTACAAAGCTAGTAATAATGCTAAAGCAGCAATCTTGCTTGTCACGTATCGTTTGCTGGCATTGGCTGAGCAATCGGACCACGGTGACCGTTCGCGGCGCGACGTCCGCCCTGTCCGCGATCGCATTGATCGTGGTCTCGCGGTAGCCGCGCTCGGCGAACAGCTCAAACGCCGCAGCCTGGAAGCCCGCGCTCTGCCCTCACCGCCGACCGCGGCAGGCCTTCTCGGCCTCGTCGGCCGCGTCATCGCGTTCACCCGCGCCGGAATCGACGGCTCGACCGGCACCTCAACGAGCCGCCGAAAACCTCACGCTTCGACCACCGGACGTGCATCCGGCAAGCATCGCTAGGGCGTCCCGCGTTGCGCGGCAACGAGGGACGGAGAAGCGGCACGTGCGGCGTGACGACTCGGACCGGGGTGGAGACCAGGGTTATCACGGGCGCGACGTGAAGAGGAGACGAGCAGGCTTGGTGGCGTCATCAAACCGAGGAGACCTCTATGTCCGCCGCGACCGAGAAGTCAGGCGCCGCAGCAGTTCGGCCCTTCCACGTTGACATCCCGGACGAAGCGCTGGAGGACCTTCGCCGCCGGCTCGCCGCGGTGCGGTGGCCCTCCCGGGAGCTGGTCACAGATCGCTCGCAGGGGGTCCAGCTAGCGACGATCCAGGCGCTCGCCAGCTACTGGGCAACGGACTACGACTGGCGCAGGTGTGAGGCGAGGCTGAACGCTCTGCCGCAGTTCAAGACCGAGATCGACGGGGAGGAGATCCACTTCATCCACGTGGAGTCGGCGCACGAGGACGCGTTGCCGCTGATCATGACGCACGGCTGGCCGGGCTCGGTGATCGAACTGCTCGAGACCGTCGGCACGCTCACGGACCCGACCGCGCACGGCGGACGCGCCGAGGACGCTTTCCACTTGGTGCTGCCGTCCGTCCCCGGATACGGCTTCTCCGCCGAGCCGGCCGAGCTCGGCTGGTACGCCGGCCGCGTCGCGCAGGCATGGGGGAAGCTGATGCCTCGCCTCGGCTACACGCGCTACGTCGCCCAGGGCGGTGACGTAGGCGCCGCCGTCACCGACGCGATGGGCCGCCAGGCACCCGAGGGGCTGATCGGCATCCACACGAACCTTTTCGTGCCGGGGTTGGCGGGCGGCTCCTTCCCGCAGGAAACGGAGGAGGAGCGCGCGGCCGCCGAGGCAGGGGCCAAGTTCAGGGCAACCGGCTTTGGCTACTTCCTCGAGCAGACCACCCGGCCACAGACGATCGGCTACGCCCTGCTGGATTCACCGGTCGCGCTGGCGGCCTGGATGCTCGACCACGATACCGACAGCTACTACAAGATCTCCAGCGCGTTCGTCGATGACCAGCCCTCGGGCAACCTCACCAGAGACCACATCCTCGACAACATCACGGCCTACTGGCTGACCGGCACGGGAGCCTCGGCTGCCCGCTCGTACTGGGAGAGCGGACAAGCCACAGCGCGCGCGGCGGGCCAGGCTCCGCCACCGGTCTCGCTCCCCGTCGCATACACCACGTTCCCCGGCGAGATCGTCGCGGCCCCCCGCAGCTGGGTCGAGCAGGCCTATCCCACGCTCATCTACTTCAACAAGGTCGAAAAGGGTGGTCACTTCGCCGCATGGGAAGAGCCCGAACTCTTTTCGACTGAGGTTCGCGCCGCATTCCGATCGCTCCGCTGAACAGCGCCTGCCGGCGACAACTAACCCGAGGTCCTTGCGGCGATGTGCGACCGTCCGCTTGGCGCTCCCGCGGAAGCGTCGCGTGTCGCGTGACCGGCGCCTCCCGGTCAGGGGTCTTGCTCGGCGCTTTTGGGGAGGTTGGCGAGGCGGTTCTCGAGGAACCGTTGTTCCGGTCCGGTTTGGGTTTGCTCGAGGGCGCGGGTGTAGGCGGTGCGCGCTTCGTCGTTTCGGCCGAGGCGTCGTAGCAGGTCGGCGCGGGTCGAGTGGTAGTAGCGGTAGTCGTCGAGTTCGAGATCGTCGAGTAGGGCGAGTGCCGCTTGTGGTCCTTCGAGCTCGGCGATCGCGATCGCGCGGTTCATCGTCACGACCTGCGAGCCGGTGATGTGCTCGAGCCGCTGGTACAGGAGCGCGATCTCCTCCCAGTCGCGTGGCACTCGGAGGTGGAGATCGGCGATCGCTGCCTGGATGAGATAGGACCGGCCCGCCCTGCTCCCGTGCAGGGTGAGCGCGCGTTCGAGCAGTCCCCGGCCAGCCTCGATCAGGTGCTGGTCCCACAGTGAGCGGTCCTGGTCGTCGAGCAGGACGAGCTCGCCGTCCCGGAAGCGCGCGGCGCTCCGCGCGTGGCCGATGAGCATCAGGGCGAGCAGCGCGTGCGCTTCGGCCTCGTCGGGCATCAGCTCGACCAGGGAGCGGCCGAGGCGGATCGCCTCCGCCGAGAGGTCGACGCGGCCGCCGCCCCAGCCCTCGTTGAAGATCAGATAGATCACCGCGAGCACGGCGTCGAGCCGGTCGGGTAGCAGGTGGTCGGGCGGGACCGCAAACGGTATCCCGGCGTCCCGAATCTTGTGCTTCGCGCGGGTCAGGCGCTTGCTCATCGTCTCGAACGGGACGAGGAACGCGCGCGCGATCTCCTCGGTCGAGAGCCCACCGAGTGTGCGCAGCGTGAGTCCGACCTGCGCGTCCAGTCCGAGCGCGGGATGACAACAGGTGAAGATCAGCTCCAGCCGCTCGTCCGGGAACGTCACCGTCTCGTCCATCGCTACCTCCGGTCCTTCGCGCAGCCCTCGCTCCAGCTGCTCGGTCTTGACCGCGAGTGTCCGCTCGCGCCGGATGCGGTCGATCGCGCGGTTGCGAGCCGTCGCGATCAGCCAACCGGTCGGATTCACCGGCTGACCGTCCCGCGGCCACCGCTCGGCAGCCACCGCGAACGCTTCCTGCGCCGCGTCCTCGGCCAGCTCGATATCACCCAGAACGCCCACAAGCGTCGCGAACACGCGCCCCCACTGATCGCGGAAGACCTGCTCAAGCACCGGCGAGGTCATCCTCGCGGACCGGCCGAATCTCGATCGCGTCCGCGCCCCGCAGCGCCTGCAATTCGCCGGCGACGGCGAGGGCGCCGTCGAAGTTCTCCGTCTCGACGACGATGAAGCCGCCCAGGAAGTCCTTGCTGTCAACGAACGGTCCGTCGGTCAGCAGCGTCCTGCCCTGTTCGTAGCGGACAGTCGTCGCCGACTCGACGTCGTGGAGTCGTAGCCAGCCGGTCACGTTCGGACGCGCCAGGACCGCGGATACCTCGGCGGTGATCCGGCGTCGGTCCTCTCCAGGTATCCGATCGCGAGCCTCGATGTTGTTGTAGACCAAGAGGGCGTATCGCAAGAGGGCTCCTTGCCGTGTGGATGTTGGTTGTTCGCCTTCTAGACGAATAGCGCGACCCGGAAACGGACATCGTGCCGGGTTGTTTTCGCGGTTGCGTGTCCGTCCGGCGTCTGTCCGTTCGTCACTGAGGCAGAACCGGCCGACGAGCCGGCCACGACCCAAGGAGGACAGATGACACACAAACCGGCAACGAAGCGCCGCCTCGGCTGGGTTCTCGGCCTGACCTCGACCGGTTACTTCATGGTCATTCTCGACTCGGTCGTCGTGATCACGGCGCTGCCGCGCATGCAACGCGACCTGCATGTCAGCCTCTCTTCCCTGCAGTGGACGTTGAATGCCTACGGCATCGCCTTCGCCGCCGGCATCATCACCGCCGCGGCGCTCGGCGACCGGCTCGGACGGCGGAAGGTCTTCACCAGCGGGCTCGCCCTGTTCACCGTCGCTTCCGTCGCGTGCGCCCTGGCGCCGAACGCGTCCGCGTTGATCGCCGCCCGGACGGTGCAAGGGCTCGGCGGCGCGATCGTGCTGCCGCTCAGCCTGACGATCCTGACGACTGCTTTCCCGGCTGAACGGCGCGGGATGATCATCGGGATCTACGGCGGCCTCGCGGGTCTCGCGGTCGCGATGGGACCGATCGTCGGCGGCGCCGTAACGCAAGGCATCGACTGGCACTGGATCTTCTGGATCAACGTGCCGATCGGCGTCATCGCCGTTCTGCTGGGCCTTCGGCTGCTACCCGAGACCTACGGCGCACCGGAGCGACTCGACCTGACGGGAGTCGGGCTCGTGACCGCCGGCGTCGTCTCCCTGGTCTGGGCGCTCAGCCGCGCCAACAACGTTGGATGGTCGAGCGTCGAGGTCGTCGGCACGCTGGTGGCGGGGGCGGTGCTGCTCATCGCCTTCGTCGGGTGGGAGAGCTCGGTCTCCGAGCCGATGGTGCCGCTCCGCATGTTTTCGGTCCGCGACTTCGCGATCGGCAACCTGACGACGTTCCTCATGTCCGGTGCAATCTTCGCCGCCGGGCTCTTGGTCACGGAGGAGTTCCAGCTCGCGCGCCACTACTCACCGGTTGGCGCCGGGGTGCGCCTGCTTCCGTTCTTCGCGACGCCGATGTTGGTCTCACCCATCGCCGGCGCTCTTTCCGATCGGATCGGCCGACGGCCGATCATGGTGGTCGGGCTGAGCATGCTGACAGTCGGATTCGTCTGGGTCGCCTGGCACGGCTCCCTGGCCACGAGCTGGATCGAGCTCGTGATCGCGCTCCTGATCGCCGGCGTGGGGATCTCGATGGCCCTCCCGACCGTGCCAACCGCAGTGTTGAGCGCCGTGGCGCCGTATGAGATGGGCAAGGCGTCCGGGATCAACTACATGGCCCAACGCTTCGGCAGCGTGTTCGCGATCGCGATCGCCAGTGCCGTCTTCTCCGCCAACGGCCACCTCGGCAGTCCCGCGAGTGTCACCGCGGGCTTCGGGCCCGCCCTGTGGGCGTGTGCCGCCTTCGCCGCGCTGGCGGCGCTGACCGCGCTCGGCATCAGTCCGCGGCACACAGCCGCGGTCGCCCGCGTCGAGACCTCCGACCTGCCGATCGCCGCCTGAACTGAGGCTACCCAGGAACCACCCACCGCAAAAGGAGACGCACAATGCCCAACATGCTGCACCGCCTATCGATCGACGCGCCGCCCGAGCGCGTGCACCAACTCGCGGCGACCACGGACGGGATCCGGCGGTGGTGGACGGGCCACCCGGTCGCCGGCGACGACAAGATCGGCGCGGAGCCTGTCCGTCTACTTCACCGACCCCGCCCAACCCGCTGCGATCTTCGAAGTCGTTGAACGCCGCCCCCAACAAGTCGTCTGGCGGCATGTCATTTCGGCGGCCGACCCGGATGCGTGGGCCGCCTGGGTGTGAGGGTGTCCGGTGGACGCGTCGCTCGCCAAGGACCGCTGCCCGGGGAGTGGCACACGTATACCCAGGTCGGCGCTGGTCACTGCAACCGTTGACACTGGCTTCACCTACCTCCGGCCCCGATCGTTACCGCTCGGACCGCGCGATCGAGAGTGGCGACAACAACTAATGTCGCCGGCCGGAGTAGGCTCGGAGGTAGATGGCAGTCGAGTACAAGGACTACTACGACCTTCTCGGAGTTCCCCGAGATGCAAGCCAGGACGAGATCCGGCGGGCGTATCGGAAGCTGGCGCGCGAGTACCACCCTGACCTCAACGCGGATTCCGACGCCGAGGACCGGTTCAAGGAGCTGGGCGAGGCGTACGAGGTGCTCTCCGATCCGGACAAGCGCGGCCGTTACGACCGTCTCGGCGCGCAGTGGCGCGTGCAGGAGGGCGCACGCGGCGACGGTGACTTCGAGGACTTCTTCTCCGGGCAGGGCTTCAGCCGAGATATGGGCCCGGAGTTCGGCGACGGGGTGTTCTCGGAGTTCTTTGAGCGGCTGTTCGGCGATGGCGCGGGGCCGCGGCCCTCCGGCCCGCTCCGCGGCCGCGACATTGAGGCGGTGCTCGAGCTCTCGCTCGAGGACGCGGTCAACGGTGTCAGGCGGCGGCTGTCGCTCGGCGACGGCCACAGCGTCGCGGTCAACATCCCCGCGGGGGTCAGGGAAGGCCAGCGCATCAGGGTGGCCGGCCAGGGGGCCCCGGGACGCGACGGTGCACCGGCGGGCGACCTGTATCTGCTGGTGAGGCTCAAGCCCCACCCGAGGTTTCGCCGCCAGGGCGTCGACCTGCAGGTCGACGTGCGCGTCGCTCCGTGGGAGGCCGCGGTCGGGGCTACCGTCCCGGTATCGACCCTCACCGGAACCGCCCAGGTGCGGGTGCCGGCCGGATCCTCGAGCGGCCGACGGCTGCGGCTGCGCGGCCGAGGCTTGCCGACGGGGGAGCGCGAGCGCGGCGACCTTTACGCCACAGTGCAGATCGCCGTACCCAAGCAGCTGTCGGACGAGGAGCGCGTACTCTTCGAGAAGCTCGCCGCTGTTTCGGATTTCAACCCGCGTGAGGGGCGCCCGTGAGCGGCCGCCGCGTTCCATCGCAAGGGCGGGTGTACGGCGACGACATGGTCGAGCAGCCCATCGAGCTCGCCGACGTCGCTCGCCGAGCCGGCCTCAGAGTGTCGCTCGTTCGCCGTTACCTCGCCTTCGGTCTGTTCGAGCCGTGCGCGGGCACGCGGGGGGCGCCGTTGTTCCCCGCGGGCTCGGCTGCGCGCGTCGCCAAGGCGGACCGATTGCGACGTGACCTTGGCCTGAACTCCGCCGGAGCCGTTCTGGTCTGCGAGTTGCTCGACCGCATCCGCGAGCTGGAGAGCCGCGACCCGAGCACGCACGGCACTCGCTGAACACACTCCGAAGTTACATATTCGATGAGCCGCGGTGACCCGACCGTCCGCGGTCGAGGACGCTCATCGCCCGACTCACGAGTGTGCTGAAGTCGAGCCCCGGCCGAGGTGGTGCCGGGGCTCGCTAGGCCTAGTCCTGTTCCAGGACGCCTTCGGCTTCGCCGGCGGGAACGTCGTCTTCGATGATCGTGTCGTCGTCGGCGGAGAAGTCTTCCTCCTCGAGGTCCTCGCCGGGCTCGAGATCGGGATCCTCATCGCCGGCCTCTTCCGCGGCCTCCTCCTCGGCCTCCTGCGCGGTGTCGCCTTCGTGCTCGGTCGCCTCGTCCGCGGCGGCGCCGTCCGTCGCGCGCACGCCGCTCAGATCGATCCCGAGCTCCTCAGCCGCGCGGAGCAGGTCGTCGTCCTCCTCGCGCATCTCGGCCCGCTCACCCTCCTCGGAGACCACGTTGACGTCGAGCGCGAGCGACTGCATCTCCTTGAGCAGAACCTTGAACGACTCCGGGATCGACGGCTCGGCGATGTTCTCGCCCTTGACGATCGCCTCATACGCCTTCACCCGCCCGACGGTGTCATCCGACTTGATCGTGAGCATCTCCTGCAGCGTGTACGCCGCGCCGTACGCCTCGAGCGCCCACACCTCCATCTCACCGAACCGCTGACCGCCGAACTGCGCCTTACCACCCAGCGGCTGCTGCGTGACCAGCGAGTACGGGCCGGTCGAACGCGCATGGATCTTGTCATCCACGAGATGCAGCAACTTCAGGATGTACATGTACCCGACCGTCACCTGCTCCTCGAACGGCTCACCCGTACGACCGTTGAACAGCGTCGTCTTCCCCGACGCCTGATCGCCCTCGCGCCGGCGCTTGTCGACGTCCATCCTGATCCGGCCCTCGTGCTCGTCCTGCCAGCGCACCAACGCCTCGTCGACGTCCTTGACGGTCGCGCCGTCGAACACCGGCGTCGCGATGTACACCTTGCCGCCGTCGTCGTGCGCCTCCTGGTAGGCCTGCGACCCGTCGTCGTACCAGCCGTTCGCCGCGACCCACCCGAGGTGGGTCTCGAGGATCTGCCCGAGGTTCATCCGGCTCGGGACACCCAGCGGGTTAAGGATCACGTCGACCGGGGTGCCGTCCTCCAGGAACGGCATGTCCTCCACGTCGACGATCTTCGAGATCACACCCTTGTTCCCATGCCGCCCGGCCAGCTTGTCGCCCTCGGCGATCTTGCGCTTCTTGGCCACGAACACGCGGACCAGCTCGTTCACGCCGGGCGGCAGATCGTCGCCCTCGTCACGGCTGAACGTCTTGACGTCGATCACGACACCGCCCTCACCGTGCGGCACCTTCAGGCTCGTGTCACGAACCTCACGCGCCTTCTCCTTGAAGATCGCGCGGATCAGCTTCTCCTCCGCCGTCAGCTCCGTCTCACCCTTCGGCGTCACCTTCCCCACCAGCAGATCACCCGAGCCGACCTCAGCGCCGATCCGAACGATCCCGCGGTCGTCGAGATTACGCAGCGACTCCTCCGAACGATTCGGAATATCACGCGTGATCTCCTCATCACCCAACTTCGTCGTACGCGCGTCGATCTCATACTCCTCGATATGGATCGAGGTGAGCTCGTCATCCTTAACGATCCGCCGAGACAAGATGATCGCGTCCTCGAAGTTGTAACCCTCCCACGACATGAACGCGACCAACAGATTCTTGCCCAACGCCATCTCACCCGAGTCCGTGGCAGAGCCCGATGCCGCGCTGGTCGACCGCGATCAGCTCGAAGTCCCCGGCCAGCGCCGGCATAACCAGTCGCCAGTAGTACCAGCTGCCGGGCCAACCGTGCACGAGGAGCAGGGGTGGGCCATCGCCCCCAATGACCGCGTGCAGACGCACCTCTCCGGTATCGACGTATCGGCTGGTGAAGGTATCTGCAAAACCTTCCGGCAAATTTGGCGCTCCGGAGACTGACCCCGGGCCTTCGGGACTCGGCACACTTGACGGTGAGCTCATGAAGGTCTCCTTTCACAAGACCGATGGGCTTCGGGTGGGTGACGCCAGTAACCCTGACCGCCTCGGCGGCGCCGCGCGCCCGCAAGGGCCCTGGTCTGCTCCCTGGCCCGGTCCCGGCTGCTCCCTGGCCGGTGCCCCGGTTTCCGGGTCCGCTGGTCATCGGACCGCGCCGCTTGACCGTCCGACGGCCTCCCGCGGCCTGATCAAGGCTCGGAGGCCGCTCGGCGTCGTGCGGCCCCGAGCTCAGGCGCCGGGGAGGGATTCGACCACGCGCCGGCCGAGGGACCGTTCGAGATCGCTGTCGACGTTGAGGCCGAGCTCCTGGAGTCGGGCCCACTGCGCCTGCTGCGCAGGACGTGCGAACAGCTCGCGGAAATCCGCTGTGGCGGGCGGGAGCTCGCTGTCAGCGGGCAACGTGACGTGGTCGACGTGGGACTTCGTGCGCGCGATCGCCTCGCGATCGAAGCGTGCGAGCCGGGACGCGATCATGTCGACTTCGGCGTCTAGCTGTGCGTCGTCGATCGCTCGGTTGACGTAGCCATATTGCTCCGCGCGTCGTCCATCGAGATCGTCGGCCACGAGCAGAATCTCGAGCGCACGCCCTCGGCCGACCAAGCGGGAGAGCCGGGCCATCGGATTGCCCCCGGGGACGACGCCGATGCCGACCTCGAACTGGCCGAGCAGCGTGTTCTCCCGCGAGGCGAAGCGCATGTCGCAGGCGAGGATGAATTCGCTTCCGGCCCCGCGTGCCCGTCCGCGGATCGACGCGATGCTCACCGCCGATGCGCGGGATAGGCGCGCCAGGGCATCGAGCCAGGCCGGCATTCCGGTCGGGCCGACTCCCAGCGCCGCGGTCTTGCGAGGGTCGTTCTCCACGTCGTAGTGGGCGAGGTAGAAATCGGGGTTGGCGCTGTCGAACACGACGACCTTGAGGTCGGAGTCCTGTTCGATCAGGCCGACGAGCTCAGCGAGCTCTGCGACCGTCGCGGCCGTGATCGTGTTGATCGGAGGGTGATCGAACGTGATCCGGCAGTAGCTGTGGCTGCGACGATCGATGCTCATGTGTGTCCAGGATCGTGACCACGCATCGGAACCCCGGCCGTTGAGAGACGGGCTGCTGTCGGCGGTGCTCATGGCGTACTCCTAGGGTTGGACTGGCATCGACGAGCGACGGGACGGACGACAAACACTCGCGTGTCCTTGTCGGGCTAGCGCCTGTGTGGTCCCTGGTCGGAACCCTGGCTGGCCGGTGGTTGTCGATCAACTCGGCATTGTCGGCCCACAAAAGCTCGGGTAATCCCGTCCACCGGGCCCTACACCGCGTGCGCGCCGCCCTGACCCGACGCGACTGAGCGGCGGCCTCCGGGAGTCGTGCTGCGTCGGAGGCTATGCAGGAGCGGAGTCGTCGTCACCGTTGCCCGACAAACTCGGCCATACACCGCGTACAGGTGCAGTCGCTGTGGTCAGCGACTCGAAATGGCTGCGGGAATCCGTCAGCCTGAGCGCGTGATCGGTATCGCCGCTCTCGCGCTCCACCCAGGAGTTGCCGTCGGTTACGACGAACTGAAGGTCGCGCACAGCGGGCGTGCCGAGATCGGGGTATAGGCCTCGGTCAGCTCGCCGCCGGCGAGCGTGTACCAGACCTTGCTGGCCAGGGTGGCAGGGGTGCCGAAACCATCCTTGTTGCCCGCCGTCCACAGCGCCGTCGCCCTGGGGAGCGCCGGGCGCGACTCCGCTCGCCGCCTGTGCACCCTGAAATCGCGATGAGCACGATTGCTGCCGCTAGCACCAGCGCTCAGGCGATGAGTGTGTGCCTTATGACTCCCTTCCTCCACTGGGTGCGCTGACCGCTCGCGCAATCTCGCTTACCCTCAGACCGCTGACTTGAACCTCGATCGAAACGCGTCGAGGCGCCCTCGCGGCAGGCAAGGAAATCGAAATCCGTCGGCCACCGATGGATTTCTGGCGGCGCTCGGGTCTAAGGATCTAGATGAGTTCGATTGCGGCGAGCGCCGTTGATTCCGATTCCTTCCAAGAGCTGATCGGGCCGTACCGGGCGGAGCTGCATGCGCACTGTTACCGCATGCTCGGCTCGTTCGAGGACGCCGAGGACGCGTTTCAGGATGCGCTGCTCAGAGCCTGGCGTGGGCTGGCCCGGTTCGAGGGCCGCAGCTCGCTCCGCTCGTGGCTGTACCGGATCGCGACCAACAGCTGTCTGCGCCTGATCGAGCGCAGACCCAAGCGGGTACTGCCGATCGACTATGGCCGGCCGAGCGACCCTCACGACGATCCGGCCCCGCCGCTCGTCGAGTCGGTCTGGCTCGAGCCCTACCCGGACGTCGCGATCGCCGATGGCTTCGCCGCGCCCGACGCACGGTACGAGCTGCGCGAAAGCATCGAGCTCGCGTTCGTGGCCGCGCTTCAGCACCTTCCGGCGCGCCAGCGCGCCGTGCTGATCCTGCGCGACGTGCTCGGGTTCTCGGGCGGCGAAGTCGCAGAAACGCTCGAGACCACCCCGGAAGCCGTCTACAGCGCATTGCAGCGCGCACACAAGGCCGTCGACGAGCGGTTGCCGGCGCGCAGCCAGCAGGACACGCTGCGTTCGCTCGGCGACACCCGCGTGCGCGAGATCGTCGAGAACTACGTCGATGCCTGGGAGCGGGGCGACGTCGACGCGATCGTCTCGATGCTCGCTGACGACGCGATCCTCGCGATGCCCCCGCGGCCGTCGTGGTATCGCGGACTCGAGGCGGCACGGGTGTTCCTCGCCCGCGGGCCACTCGCGCCGACGAAGTCTCGCCAGGTGCGGCCCGCGACTGCGAACGGACAGCTCGCGGTCGGAAGTCGCTATTCGCAGCTGGCCGGCCGGCCGCAGACGCTGCAGGTGCTCCAGCTGATCACGCTCGACCCGGCTGGCCGCATCGCGGAGATCACCGCGTTCATCGGCGCCGGGCTCGCGTCGTTCACGGCGGCCGACGAGCTCTAGCCGAACTGATCGAACCGCCGCGATGGATCGCGGCGGTTCCCCGGATCTCCATAGGCATCACCCCGAACCCAAGGAGAGTCATGGAAACGCACGCCAACATCGCAGGCCGCAAACGCACATGGGTAGTCGTGCTCGCCGGCATCGCATCGATGATGGCCGCCCTCGACACGGTCGTCGTCTCCACGGCGCTGAACACCATTCGCGTCCACCTGCACGCCTCGGTTGGGCAGCTCGAGTGGACGGTCAACGCCTACAACCTCAGCTTCGCGGTGCTGCTGATGACGACTGCGGCGCTCGGCGATCGTTTTGGACGCAGGCGCATGTTCGCGTTCGGACTCGGCCTGTTCTCGGTCGCGTCGGCGGCGTGCGCGTTGAGCCCCGACGTCGGGTTCCTGATCGCCGCGCGGGCGGTCCAGGGCGCCGGCGCCGCGTTCATCCTGCCGCTCGCGCTCGCACTCCTGACCGCGGCGTTCCCGCCCGAGAAGCGCGGCACGGCGATCGGAATGTTCAGCGCCGTGACGGGCATCGCCGTCGCTCTGGGGCCGATCGTCGGCGCCGCGATCGTGCACGGCATCGCGTGGCCGTGGATCTTCTGGGTCAACGTGCCGATCGGGCTGATCGCGATCCCGTTCGTTCTGACCCGGCTCGAGGAGAGCTTCGGCAAGCAGGTCGCGCTGGACATCCCGGGCGTGGCGCTGATCACGGGCGCTGCGTTCGGGATCGTCTGGGGACTCGTGCGGGGCAACTCGGCGGGCTGGGGCAGCGCCGAGGTCATCGGCTCGTTGGTGGCCGGCACGGTGCTCGGCGTCGCATTCGTGCGCTGGGAGCTGCGCGCGAGCGAGCCGATGCTGCCGATGAGCTTCTTCCGTTCGCGAACGTTCACAGCGGGCAACGTGGCGATCTTCTTCGTGCTCGGGTCGCTGTTCGCCGACGTGTTCTTCTTCCCGCAACTGCTGCAGGCCGGCCTGGGTTACGACGTGCTTCAGACCGGTCTGCGGCTGATGGTTTGGACGTCCACGTTCATTCTCGTCGCCCCGGTCGTCGGCGCCCTGGTCGATCGCATCGGGGAAAGGCCACTGATGGTGAGCGGGCTGTTGATCCAGAGCGGCGGCACCGCGTGGATCGCGTCGATCGCGCGACCGGGCCTGCCGTTCTCACATCTCGTCCTGCCGTTGATCGTCGCCGGGGTCGGGATCTCGATGGCGATCCCGTCGGCGCAGAACTCGGTGGTCGGCTCTGCGACGGTCGAGACCGCGGGCAAGCTTGCGGGGATCAACAGCATGATGCGGGAGCTTGGCGGCGTGTTCGGGATCGCGGTGGCGGTGGCCGTGTTCGCCGGGTTCGGCGGGTACGGGTCGCCGCGCGAGTTCGTCGACGGATTCGGGCCGGCGATCTGGGTCTCGTCCGGGCTCGCGCTGCTCGGCGCGCTATCCGGGCTGGCGTTGCCGAGTCGCCGCCAGCGAGCGGTGATCGATCCCGTGCGCCGGGTCGCGGAGCCCGCGATCGAACTCGAAGAAGCGGCGTGATCGCGTGGTCCGCCGGTCACAAAGCATCGCGCTAGGGCTGTACACGACGACTCCGCTGCTGACGGTCGACGAACGCGCGCTCCGCGAGACGCTCCAGGTCAACTTCGGGCGGCTTGGCGAAACTCGATGCCGCCCGGTCTTAGTGGGCGCCGGCGCCGGCGGCCTGCCTGGCGCCGCTGTTCTTCAGCGCATCGGCAGCGCGTCGCAGGTAGCGCGTCGCGCGCCACTTGGCGGCGGGCCCCAGGAACCGCGCGAGCTCCCGGCCGTCGCTCAGCTGGACGGACCAGCCGTAGCGGATTGGTCTGATCATCATTCGCAGTGCGTTCATGAGCGTATCTCTCCAGTTGAGTAATCAATGATACGCAGCGCTGAGTTCGGCTCCCTCGGCGTCACGTCAGCGAGGTCCTTTGCACGTTGACGAGGTCGCGGACGACGAAGGCCAGACGCTCCTGGAGGCGCAGGATCAGGCGCTTGCGCTCCGCGATGTCCTCCGGCGCGGCCCCATCTCCCTCGAGGCGGCGCAACTCCGCGACCTGGCCACGCAGGTGGGCGATCAGTCGATCGAGGGTCCGCTGGTCGGTCATGACCCCGCCTCGAACGCCGGCTCGAGCGATGGCCGCGGCTTCGGGCTCGGCTCTGCCTCGATCGCCACTCTCGGGAGCCGTCGGTCGAGCCAGCGCGGCAGCGCCCACGTCGTCCGGCCGAGTAGTTGAAGCACGGCGGGGAGCAGGAGCATCCTGACCACGAGCGCGTCGAGGAGGACCGCGCTCGCCATCGCGAGCCCGAACATCTCGAGCACGCGGTTTCCGCTGATCGCAAACGCGCCGAACACCGCGACCATCACCGCCGCGGCGGCGGTGATCACCCGGCCGGTGCGGGCAAGGCCTTCGCGGATGGCCGCGCTCGCGTCACGATGGGACTGCCACTCCTCGTGGATGCGCGAGACCAGGAACACCTCGTAATCCATCGACAGCCCGAACACGATCGCAAACGTAAGCACCGGGATGAACGCGTCGATCGGCCCGGCCTGCGCGCCGAACAAGCCGCCGAGCCACCCGCGCTCGAAGACCGCTTGGATGATCCCGAGCGATGCTCCGATCGAGAGCAGATTCATCAGCGCGGCCTGCACGGGGATCACGAGCGACCTGAACACCACCAGCAGCAGCAGCGCCGCGACCGCGACCACGACCCCGATGAACAGGGGCAGCTTGCTTGCGAGGACGTGGGAGAAATCCACCTGCGCGGCCGTGGCTCCACCGACGTACACCCGGGCTCCGGTGATGCGCTCGATCGGCGGGATCACGTGATCGCGGAGCCGCGTGACGAGGCTCGATGTCTGGGAGCTCTGCGGTGAGGTCGTCGGATAGGCGACGACCGCCGCCGTCGTCCCCGTGGCGTTGAGCCGGGGTGATGCCACGGACCCGATGCCCGGGGTGTCGCTGAGCGCGTGCGTGATCTCGCCGAGCGCCGCGGAGTCGTTCGCCCGCGGGAGGGCGACCGCCATCTGGAGCGGGGCGTTGAAGCCGGCGCCGAAGCCCTTGGCGAGAAGATCGAACGCCTGGCGGGTCGTCTGATTGGCGGGGTCGTTGCCGGCGTCGCTGGACGCGAGGCGGAGTCCGAGCGCGGGGGCGGCGAGGGCGAGCATGATCGCGGTCGCGGCCACCGCGGTCACGGCCGGCCGCCGCTGGACGCGCTGCACCCAGCGCAGCCAGAACCCGGCCGCCGCCGCGTCCGGCTCCCGGGCCGCCTGGCGTGTGCCAACCTCACCGACCCGGCGCCCGATCAGGCTGAGGAACGCGGGCAACAGGGTCAGCGAGGCGGCGAGCACGAGCACCACGCCGATGGCCGCGGCGACCGCGGCGCCGTTGAGCAGGCTCACGCCGAGCGCGAACATCCCGAGCAGCGCGATCACGACCGTAGCCCCCGCGAACAGAACGGCTCGGCCCGACGTGTTGATCGCCGCCTCGACGGCCAGCGACACGTCTCCGCCGTTCGCCCGGTAGTTCTCGCGGAAGCGCGTGACGATGAAAAGCGCATAGTCGACACCGACACCCAGCCCGATCATCAGCGCGAGCTCGGTGGCGAAGCTCGGCATGTCGATCAAGTGGCTGGCGAGGTTGATCACCCCGATCCCGGCGCCCAGTCCGAATAGCGCGGTCGCGATCGGCAGGCCCATCGCGGTGAACGATCCGAAGCTGATCAGCAGAATCAAGATCGCGGCGCCGATCCCGACGAGCGTCGCGAAGCCGAGTGAAGCCTGTTGCGCCTGCTCGATTGCCTGGCCGCCGAGCTGGACGTCGAGCGTCGCCGAGCGTGCCGACTGGGCGGTGGTGATCACCTTGTCCACGGCCGCCTTGGAGAGCGCATCTGCGCGCTCGTCGAAATTCACCGTCGCGAACGCGATCGTTCCGTCCGGGGAGATCGCGTGCTGGCCCCGCGCGTACGGGCTGACCACGCTCGTGACGTGGGGGAGGGCTTCGACGCGTGTCAAGGTCGCGGCGATTGCGGTGCGGTCAGCGGAATCCGTGAGCTTGCCCGCCTTCGCGTGGAAGACGATCTGGTCGGCGTCCCCGGCCTGGGAGCGGAAGTGGCTCCGCAGCAGATTGACGGCCTGCTGCGAGCCCGTCCCCGGGAGCGTGAAGCTGCTCGCCGTCTTCTTTCCGACCGCGTTCGACACCGCGAAGATGCCGATTGTGGCGACGATCCAGGCGATCACGACAGTTCGTCGGTGCGCCATTGTCCAGCGAGCTATGTTCACCATATTCGCTCCAGCTTCATGGGTAGCAATTTTGCAAGCGCTGCATTTATATACGGCACGCACGGAGAAGTCAACACTCGTTGCAAAATTTCAACTTGTGAAGGTTTGGTGATAGGCTCGGGCCCGATGAGCTCGCTCGAAACGTCCACGACGAAGCCCGGACTGCGCGAGCGCAAGAAGCAGCAGACGCGCGACACGATCGCCCGCGCGGCGCTCCGGCTGTTCGCCGAGCGCGGATACGACGAGACCACGCTCGCCGAGATCGCTGATGCGGCGGACGTCGCTCCCCGGACGATCTTCGCCTATTTCGACAGCAAGGAGGACATCCTGCTGTCCGAGGAGGGCACGTTCCTCGAAGAGCTGAAGAGGAGACTCGATCAGCGGCCGGCGGGAACGACGACCGTCGACGCTATCCGTGAGTTCCTTGGATGCATGGAGTCGCCCGACGAGGACGCGAAGCTCCGCAAGCAGGTCGTGATGGCCAATCCCGCACTCCAGGCCAAGATGCGTGCACGACACGTCCAGCTCGAGCCGATGCTCGCCGAGTCGATCGCACGGGATCTCGGTGCCGAGCCCGGCGACATCCGTCCGCTCCTGATCGCCGCCTCGATGACGGCGGCGTTCACATCCGTCCGCGATCGGTTCTTCGAGGCGGGCTCAGGCGGCGAGCCGATTACCCACGAGCAGGGCATGGCGATCCTCGACGAGGTGCTCGAGTTCCTGCGTGGCGGACTCGAGGCGATACAGCGCGACTAGCCTTGGACCCGGCCCGCGACTCGCCGGCGCTACAGCTGATAGCCGAGGTCCGGACGGCCGCGGCCTGACTGAGGCGACGAGGTCGCTGTTTCCCTCAGGCGGCGCCCAGCGCGGCGCCTGAGGGGAACTCCTGCGAGCCGATCACCGACAGCAGAGCGACGCGGTGTGCGTCGTCAGAGCCGGGGGCCGCGGTGAACACGACGAGTCTCTCGGTGAGGTCTTCGGCGGTGAGGATCTGGCAGTCGAGGGTGAGCGGGCCGACGAGCGGGTGCACGAAACGCTTCAGGGTGGCTCCGGGACCACGGACCTCGTGTCGTTCCCACAGGGCGGCGAACTCGTTGCTCTCGCGCAGCAGGTGATCGACCAGCTCGCGGGCCTCCGGGTCCTCGCCGGCGCGGCCATGCACAGCCCGCAGCGAGGCCACGTGCCGGCGCGAGGTCTCCGGGTGGTCCTCCTCGGGATGGAGACGACGCTCGGCCGGATCGGTGAACCACCGGTAGATCAGGCTCCGCCGCAGGCCGGTGTGACACGTCTGCACGCCGACGAGCGCCTCGGCGAGCTGGTTCTGCGCCAGCGTCACGCCGAGGTCCGACACGATCTGGGCGGGAGAGTCGATCAGCGCGAGCACGCGCAAGAGCCCCGGGCTAGCGTGGTCGGTCCGGACGGTTCGCGGCGGCGGGGTGTGCCCGGCAAGCCCGTACAGATGATCGCGCTCGTCCTGGGTCAGCCGGAGCGCGCGGGCGAGCGCCGCGGTCGTCTGTTCGGACGGACGCGAACCACGGCGCTGTTCGAGGCGAACGTAAAAGTCAGTCGACATGTGCGCGAGTGCCGCGACCTCCTCGCGGCGCAGACCGCGCGTTCGGCGCCGGGTCCCCGCGCGGAGCCCGACGTCGCTGGGCTGGAGCGCATCGCGCCGGCGCCTGAGGAAATCGGCGAGCCCGTCTCGATCCACCTCATCAGTATGCAGCGCCCCCGGGTTCGTATCCAGGGACGGGGTGTCCCTGGATGAACGGGTCTCTGGTCGGCCCCGCGCATCGGGTGCACGATGTTGGTCATCCCCACCGACAAAGGACGATAGCCATGACGACAACCACACTTCCAGGCGGAGTCTTCACGCTCGCCGACGACCTCAAGGTCACCCGCCTCGGATACGGCGCGATGCAGCTCGCCGGCCCACACGTGTTCGGTCCCCCGGCGGACCGCGAGTCTGCGGTCGCCGTGCTCCGAGAGGCGGTCCGGCTCGGAATCACGCACGTCGACACCGCCGACTTCTACGGCCCCCAGGTGACCAACGAGATCATCAAGGAAGCGCTGTACCCATACCCGGACGACCTTCACATAATCACCAAGGTCGGGGCGAGGCGAGACTCCGAAGGGGGCTGGCCACAGGCACGCTCGCCCGAGCAGCTCCGTGACCAGGTTCACGACAACCTGCGGAACCTCGGCCTCGACGCCCTCGACGTCGTAAACCTGCGCGTCGGCGGACTCGACGCGCCCGAACCCGGCTCGATCGCCGAACCGTTCAGCGCGCTCGTGGAGCTCCAACGGGAGGGGCTGATCAAGCACCTCGGGCTCAGTACCGTCGACGCCGACCAGATCGCGGAAGCTCAGTCGATCGCGCCGATCATCTGCGTACAGAACTTCTACAACATCGCACACAGGGCCGACGACGAGCTGGTCGACGCGCTCGCCGGGCAGGGCGTCGCGTACGTGCCGTACTTCCCGCTGGGGGGCTTCTCGCCACTGCAGCTGGGCACCCTCGACTCGGTCGCCGAGCGCCTCGATGCGACACCGATGTCCGTGGCGCTCGCGTGGCTGCTCCAGCGTTCCGAGAACATCCTGCTGATCCCGGGCACGTCTTCTGTCGACCATCTGCGCGAGAACGTCGCCGGCGCCGGCCTCAGCATTCCGGAGACCGAACTCGCCGAGCTGAACCTAATCGCCTAACGCGTGGCGCCGACGAACAGCTCGTAGAAGATCGGGTTACCGACGGTGGACACTCGGTGCTGGAACCGCGCACGCCGGAGGAGGCGAACACCCCCTGAATCGATCAGGCGGGTCAACGCCGTTCGAAATCCGCCCTCGTCATCTGTTTGCGTCCACCGCTCGTCGATCGTGAACACGACCGGGGCCCCCGGCGGTAGCAGTTCGAGCGCGTTGTTCAGCGCGGCCGGCGGGGCGTGCGTGCCGCCGAGCGCACCGGCGGAGATCAGCGCGGTCGGTCGGTGGCGGCGCAGACGCTCGAGCAGCGCGCCTGGCGGAGCCGCGAGGTCCCCGACGAGATAGTCGCGGTAGATGCCCGGCCGGTCGCGCAGGCACGCGGTGCATGCCGCGTCGAGGGCGTCGAGGCCGATCACGTCGGAGACCCCGATCGCGTTCGCAAGCTCCCCCACGATGCCGGTCCCGGCGCCGAGATCGAGCAGCGCGATCTGCCCAGGATCCAGTGCCAGCTCCGTCAGCGCGGAACCGAGCGCGCCGGCCGCGACCTGCGGCGAGCGGCATGCGAGCAGGTCCTGAACGATGTGCTCGTAGAGCCCTGGGACCCGATAGAGGCGCTCGTACTCGTGCAGGTGCACGATTTCCTCATCCGAGCCCGGCTCGCCCAGCGCGACGTACTCACCGTCGACCTGTGGAGGGCCCAGCAGACGCACGTCCGGATCGGGCGGGGGCACGGCCGCGGAGGTTAGGCGCCGCGACACCGGCTCTTCACTTGCGCCCGACCAGCGCCTCGCGAAATCCCGCGACGTCGGTGAGGAAGGCGTCGCCGAGAAATCTCAAGCTCTCGATCGCACGCGCGCCGGCCTCGGCGTTCCCAGCCCCGCAGGCGTCCGTCACGACGACCGGGATGAAGCCAATGTCACCCGCGTGCCGGGCGGTCGGTTCGATGCCGATCTCGGTCGCCACACCCACGATCGCCACCGCGTCGACACCGGCTCCTCGCAGCGCCAACTCGAGTGCAGTCCCCGCGAACGCCGACAAAGTGAGCTTGTCGAGGACAGCCTCTCGCTCGTTCGGTGCGAGCTCGGGCACGATCTGGGTCTGAGGAGCTTCCGGCAGGAACGGAGAACGCACATCCTCGACACGATCGACCCGCTGCCACGCGCGCCACATCCTCAACTGCGCGACGCCCATCAACTCCACCGGCAGGGTCACATGGCGCGTGAAATACGTCCTGACCCGGGCGGACCGTGCGGCTTCGAGAACCTCCCGGACGTTGTTGACCACCAGCTCACGGTCGGCGACCTGCTCCAAGATCCCAACCTGCATGTCGTAGACGAGCAGCGCGAGACGCTCCGCGCGGCAGACGTCATCGAGCGACTGTGGGATGTTCAGGCCGTCGAGCCGATCCATCCGAGTCACCGTACTCAACAGAGCGTGATTCGTGGGATCCTGGCCCGAACGAGCGCCGAATTCGACAGGAGGTGGGTGCGTGGCCGATCACAAGATTGGAACGCGAGAAGAGTGGCTCGCCGCGCGCGACGCGCTGCTGGTGGACGAGAAGGAGCACACGCGGCGCGGGGACGAGCTCGCCCGGCGCCGGCGCGAGCTGCCGTGGGTGCAGGTCGAGAAGGAGTACGAGTTCGACACCGAGGCGGGTACCAGGACGCTCGCCGAGCTGTTCGACGGACGCTCGCAGCTGCTCGTCTATCACTTCATGTTCGGCCCGCGCTACCAGGCGGGCTGTCCGGTTTGCTCCTCCAGCGCGGACGCCGTCAACGGCGTCCTTCCACATCTGCGTGCACGCGACGCGACGATGCTCTACGTGTCGAGCGCACCGCTCGAGAAGCTCTTGGCGTACAAGCAGCGGATGGGTTGGAGCTTTCCGTGGGTGTCCTGCGCCGGCAACGAGTTCAACCGCGACCTCGGTTTCGCGCAGACCGAGGAGCAAGCTCGAATCGCGATCGCCCCGATGGTCGAGCGCGGCCTGCCTCCGATCCTCGCGCACCTGACCAGCAGCACCGGCACAGACGCGCTTGGCTACCTGACCGAGGCGCCGGGGTTCAGCGCGTTCGCGCTCGACGGCGGCGCCGTGTACCACACGTACTCGACGACCGCGCGGGGCCTCGAGTTCGTGATGGAGTACTACCCGATCCTCGACCGGGCGCCGAAGGGGCGCGACGAGGCCGAGGGAGACCAGGTGTGGATACGCCGGCACGACGAGTACGGGCAGTGACCGGGGGTGCGCGTCGGCCTGCTGCATCCGGGAGAGATGGGCGCGGCGATCGGCGCGCTCCTCGTCGAGCGTGGCCACCAGGTGCTCTGGTGCCCGCGCGGGCGAAGTCTGGAGACGGCGCAACGCGCCGAAGCCGCGGGCCTGAGCCGCGCTGAGGAATTCGTCGGGGTCGAGCTGATCCTGTCGGTGTGCCCGCCGCGCGCGGCCGTCGACGTCGCGCGCTCGGTGCGGGGCACGCCCGCGCTCGTGATCGACGCGAACGCCGTGTCGCCGATGACAGCCCTCCGAGTCGGGGAGATCATCGGCGAGGGCTGGGTGGACGGCGGCATCGTCGGTCCGCCGCCGCACCGGGAGGGCACGACGCGTCTGTACCTGTCCGGGCCGAACGCCACCGAGGCGTCGCGTCTGTTCGAAGGGACACGTCTTCAGCCGGTCGTGCTCGGCGGCTCGCCCGTGGCCGCGTCGGCGTTGAAGATGGCGTACGCGGCGTGGACCAAGGGCTCTGCGGCCCTGCTGCTGGCCGCGCTGGGAACTGCCCGGGCGAACGGCGTCGAGGACGCTCTGCGCACCGAGTGGACGCGCTCGCAACCCGATCTGGAGGCTCGCGCGCGCGGCGCCGCGGACTCGGCTCGAGCCAAGGGGTGGCGCTGGGTGCGGGAGATGAACGAGATCGCATCGACGTTCGCAGCCGCGGGATTCCCGTCCGGATTTCACGAGGCGGCAGCGGAGATGTTCGACCGGGCCGACCGGGCTACCGCCGGGGAACACGATTGAGCTGACGCTCAGATCAGACCGTGCTGCACCTCGCGCGGCCAGCTCCGCCGGTGCGGTCGGGCGCCTTGTCGGGGAATGGCCGGCCGCGGCGAGGACTCGCCTCGACCGCGTGCGCGTCGAGCGTGCCGGGGTGATCGTCGGCGGAACGGCGACCGGCGGCATGCGCGACGCGTCATCACCCCGGTCTGGGTTGGCGCGTGGCGTGTCAAGCATGTGGGTCATGCCTGATGGGTCATAGTCGGGCGGTACGGAGTCGGGTGCCGCGTCGTGCAGGTCACCGACGGTCGTGCTGTGTGGATGAAGCGCCAAAGCCGCTTGGGGCGGGGCCGTTTGGCGCGTGATCCACACCACAGCGAGACTGGTACGCCAACCCCCCCGGTTCAGGTGGGGGTGTGGCGCGTGGTGCACATAGCACGCGCCTCGCGCTGGGCTGACCGGCATCGTGAGCGGGCTGATCGACCGCTACTCGTGAGCGGCGACCTCCGGGGATACCACCCGCCAAACCGCGGCGCGTTCCCGGACGATCCCATAATCGCGAACGTTAGCAAAATTGCGAACGATCATATAGCATCCGGCGCTATGGCGAGCGCGGACTTGCTGCTTCACCCAGTGCGGTTGCGGATCGTCAAGGCGTTTCTCGGGGACCGGGCGCTGACGACGAGCCAGCTTGCGGCCGAGCTCGACGATGTCCCGTCGGGCAGCCTGTATCGCCACGTGGCGCTGCTGACCAAGGCCGGGGTGCTCCAGGTGGTCGCCGAGCGCCGGGTGCGCGGCGCGGTCGAGCGCACCTACACGCTCCGCCAGTACGCTGCCCGGATCTCGCCGCGGCGAAGCGAGAGCGATGACCGCGGAGGAGCACGGCCGGGCGTTCATGGTGTACGTGGCGGGGATGCTGGCCGACGCCGACCGATACCTGGCGTCCGGCGAACTGGACCCGGCCAGGGACGGTGCCGACTATCGCGTGGCCGCGCTGTGGCTGAGCGACGCGGAATTCGCCGAGCTGCTCCGCGACCTCGGCGACGTGTTCCAGCCGCGGCTCGCGAATGCGCCGGCGAAAGGGCGCAAGCGGAGGATGGTCTACACGGTATTCCTGCCGGGCCTTGCCGATGCCTAGCGCGCCCGTGCAAACCAGACCAGCCTTCGCGCCCTGGAGCTGGCGCAGGCCGGCGGTTTGCCGAGGTCCGCGACCTGCAGCGCCGGCAACGCAGTCGACGGCCGACGTGCTGAAGGCGGGGTGGGACGGTGAGCTCGGCCGACACGGACCGATCTGGCGAGAACGCTAGCGCCCGTCCAGCGCGGTCGCGAGGCGCTCCAGACCCGTTCTGATCTCGTCCGGCGGGTGCGTGGCGAAGCAGAGCCGCAGCGTTGCCGGATCGGGCGGGCCGGAGAAGAACGGAGCTCCGGGGACGTAGGCGACCTCGTGCGCGAGCGCGCGCGGGAGCATCGCGCCGGCATCCCAGCCGTCCGGCAGTCGAGCCCAGACGAACATGCCTCCGTCCGGGCGGTTGTGAAACGAACCAGGGGGCAACGCGTTCCCCAGGCCGTCGAGGAGCGCGTCGCAGCGGGCACCGTATTCGGCACGGAGTCGGTCCACGTGAGCGTCGACGTCGGAGGTGGTCAGCCACCGCGCCGCGGCGGCTTGGTCGACCGTGGACGAGTGAAGATCGGCGGCCTGCTTGGCGATCGTGAGCGAGCGCAGCAGCATCCGGGGAGCGCGGACCCACCCGATGCGAAGGCCGGGGGCGGCGATCTTCGAAAGCGTCGACAGCGCGAGCGTCCGATCCTGCGCGTCGGGCAGCGACGCCACCGCCGGGAGCGGCCTGCCCGCATAGCGGAGTTCGCCGTACGGATCGTCCTCGACGATCCACAAGCCGGCGCGGGTCGCGGCTGCGGCGAGCTCGCAGCGGCGCGCGAGCGGGAGAGTCCGGCCGGTCGGATTGCTGAACGTCGGCACCGTGTAGATGAGCTTCGGGCGGTACTCGGCCACGAGCTCGTCGAGCGCGGCCGGGTCGAGCCCATCCTCGTCGGAGGGGATCGGCACGGCGACCGCGCGCGCCACCGCGAAGCACTGGAGCGCGGCGAGGTACGACGGCTCCTCGACGAGCACGCGGTCGCCCGGCTCCAGCAGGACGGTGGCGACCAGCGTGAGCGCCTGCTGCGAACCACTCGTGATCAGCAGCTCACCGGCGTCCGTGGGAAGACCGCGCGCGGTGAGCCGCGCCGCGATCGCCGATCGGAGCAGCGGATCGCCCTCGGTCGTGGAGTACTGAAGAGCGCGTCCGGCGGACCCATCCGACAGGGCCGCGGCGAACGCCTCACGAAGGCCGGCGACGTCGAACAGCTCGGGCGCGGGCAGACCGCCGGCGAACGACACGATCCCCGGCTGCTCGGTCAGCGCCAGGATGTCGCGGACCGGCGAGCTGGTGGCGCCGGGGGCGCGACCAGTTGCCGGACGGGCGTTTTGGCGGTGGGACATCACGGCTCCTCGGCGTGGGGCGGTCTGAGTGCAGACGCGCTTGGCACGGCGGACCTTCCCGGCGCGCCGCGGCCGCGCGCGTCGAGGCGGCACCTTGCCCGTAACGGCCCGATCTGTCAAACCAACGTTCGATCGATTACGGTACGCGGACGTGACCGGCCTCGCGCTTCACGACCTACTCCGCCTCGATGGCAAGACCGCGATCGTCACCGGCGCGGGCCAGGGCCTCGGGTTCGCGGTTGCGGCTCGCCTCGCCGAGGCGGGCGCCGCGGTCGTGCTCAACGACCTCGACGGAGATCGCGCCGAGGCGGCCGCATCCCGGCTGCGCGACGGCGGCCGCCGCGCGCTCGCCGCGTTCGGCGACGTCGCGCGACGGGACGACGTCGGCCGGTGCGTAGACGCCGCGATTGCACAGTTCGGGCGCGTCGACGTGCTCGTCAACAACGCCGGCATCTGGCCGCGCGAGCCGTTCCTCGAGGCCCCGAGCGAGCTGTGGTGGCGGACGCTCGAGGTCAACCTGCTCGGCCAGCTGCTGCCGGCGCAGGCCGTGGCGGCGCGGATGATCGAACAGGGCGGCGGCGGCGCGATCGTCAACATCGCGTCGATCGCGGCGGTCGTCCCGCACCCGGACGACCTCGTCGCCTACGGGGCCAGCAAGGCCGGCGTCGTCAACGCGACCAAGACACTCGCCAAGGCGCTCGCGGCGCACGGGATCCGAGTCAACGTGGTGCTGCCGGGCGGGATGGAGACTCCGGGCGTGCAGGGCACGACGCGACGGCAGGGAGCGGACATACCGCTCGGCCACCGCGCCGACCCCGATGAGGTCGCGACCGCGGTCGTGTTTCTGGCCTCGCCGCTGGCCGGCTACGTGACCGGGGCCGAGCTCGTCGTCGACGGCGGCGCCACGCTCGTGTAGGCGTCGAACCCGCCGCGCGTCGCGTTTACCGGTCGACTTCCTCGGGCTGCTCGTACCACGACTTGCGCTCGCCGATCCTGGCCCGGAGCCGCCAGCCGCGGGACTTCGGCTCGGCCTGCATCGCATCCGAGATCGCGGCGATCCCGGCCCCGAGCTCGAACACCTCTACGAACACGTCGATCTGGGCATCGCCGGCCGGCTCGCGGAACAGCAGCCTGCGGGGCTCCGTTCAGCGCGTTGAACTGGCGCGCCGGCTCCCAGCCGCGGGCGGCGATCAGCGTCTCGAGCTTGCGCGCGTCGCGGCGGCGAACCACCAGGTGGATGTCCTGCACGGGACGGTCGAACGCCGGGTCGAAGCGCGCCCCGAGCAGCAGGCGGATACCCACGCCGCCGAGCAGCCGGGCGCTCACGCCCTGCTGGTATACGGCGGGACGTGGACGTTGAAGATCGCACGGGCCGGATCGTCGAGCTTCTGCGCGAGCGTGTCGATCCGCCTGTGCAGCTCCTGCTCGCTCGAGCCGCGACGCGTTCGCAGCGAGATCGCCTGGCACCGGCGCGAGCTACGCCATCAGCGTCAGCACACTGGCTCAGCCCCGGGCCCCCGCGTGGAAGGCCATCGCCTCGAGCGCGACGCGCCCGGCGATCAGCGAGGTGGTCGGGGTGCCGTCGAGGCTCGGGGCGGTCTCGACGACGTCGACGCCGAGCAGGCCGTACCCGGAAACGCCTCGCACGAGTTCGATCGCCTCGCGCGTGGTGAGTCCGCCCGGCGTCGGGCAGCAGGTGCCGGGGGCGTGGGCCGCGTCGAGCGAGTCGATGTCGAACGAGAGGTAGATCCCGTCGCCGACGCCCGCGACCGCGAGCGCCTCCTCGACTACCTTGGCGGTTCCCTTCTCCCAGATGTCCTCGAGCCAGATCACGGTGATCCCGTGCTCGCGGCAGTAGGCCAGCTCGGTGCGCGGGTTCATCCACCCGGAGATAGCCACGAGCGCGATCTTGCGCGGATCGAAGCCGGCGTCGACCGCGCGCGTGATCGGGCAGCAGTGGTTGAGCTGCTCGCCGCCGACGTCGACAGCGGTGTCGAGGTGGGTGTCGATCAGGATCAGCCCCGGGTCGGTGACCCGGTCGCGCACCGCCCGCACCGCCGGGATCGTGATCGAGTGATCGCCGCCCAGCGTCACGGGCAGCGCGCCGGCGTCGAGGATCGCGCCGATGTCCGACTGCGCGCGCGCGAACGTCCGCTCCGGGTTGGCCAATGCGATCGCGCAGTCGCCGCAGTCGACCGGGTGGAGGGCCTCGATCAGGTCGAAGTCGAACGTCGCGTTGTAGGTCGTGAACTGACACGACACCTCGCGGATCCCGCGCGGGCCGTAGTTGGCGCCGGTGCGACTGATGTTGGTGGCGTCGAACGGAAGGCCGTAGATCGCCGCCCGGGCTCCGTGGCGTTTGAGCGCGTCGGCATCCGGCGCGACGTGCGGCAGGCGAAGGAACGATCCGACGAGGCCCGTGTGCAGCAGCCCGGTCCACATCGTCGAGTCGCCGGTGGCGACGGCGGCGCCGTCACTCCCGGGAGATTGGATGCCGGTGTCGCCCATCTCCATACCTCCTGGTGAAAAAGCGTTTTTGCAGGCACGACGCCGGCAAGGCTAGCCAAAACGATTTGGCGAGTCAAGCCGAGTCAGGCAAGCCAGGGCGGCCCTTCGCTACGCTCCTCGCGTGTCTGACGCCAGGCCACGCGTCGGGATCAAGGAGATAGCCGACGCCGCCGGCGTGTCGATCACGACCGTCTCGCACGCGCTGAACGGCAAGGGCCGCCTGCTGCCCGAGACGCGCGAGCGCGTACGCGAGATCGCCCACCGTCTCAACTACCGCCCGAACGCGACCGCGCGCAATCTGGTCGAAGGGCGCACAGGGCTGCTCGGACTCTCCCTGTCTCAGGCCGATCGGCCGGTCGCGAAGGTCTCTGACTTCGCCTACTTCACCCAACTCATGAGCGGCGCGAGCGTGGCCGCGATCGAGCGCGGGTACGCGCTGGTCCTAACGCCGCCGAGCTGGGGCCTCGGGGCCCGCGCCGGGGCGGCGATCGATGGCGCGATCATCGTGGACCCGATCGAAGGCGACCCGCTCGCGGGGCAGCTCCACCGCGGCGGCCTGCCCGTGGTCACGACGGGCCGCGCGGTCGACGACGACAAGCTCGACTGCTGGGTCGACAACGACCACCCAGCCGGCGCTCGCGCCCTGCTCGAGCACCTGCGACGGCGCGGAGCCGGCTGCATCGCCCTGATCACCAGCGACACGATGATGTCCTACACCGTCGACGTCGAGCACTCGTTCCGCAGCTGGTGCGATGCCCACGCGATCGAGGCGCTGACCGTGCGCGCGCGGGACTTCACCGAACGGGCCGGCTTCGCCGCGGCGCAGCAGCTGTTCAACGCGCGGACCCCACCCGACGCGATCTACGCCACCTACGACCGCCTCGCCTACGGGACTCTGCTCGCGGCGCAGGCGCGCGGGGTGCACGTGCCAGAGCAGCTCCTGCTCGTGTCGACTGCGACCGAGAGCGAGGGGGCGAGCCGGGTACGCCCATCGCTCACGGTCCTGAACCTGTATCCCGAGCTGATCGGCCAGCGCGCGGCCGACCTGCTCGTCGACCTCGTGGAAGGGAAGGAGCCCCCGCAACGGCAGATCGTGGTTCCCACGCGGGTCGTCCCGCGCGCGTCGACGCGGCGGAGACAGCGGATCAGCGGCGCGGCTTGACTTTCCTGATGGGAAAGTCTAGGCTGACTTTCCCACTAGGAAAGAGAAGCCATGCAATCAGAGATAACTCCACAGGAAGCGAGCGCGTCGCTCCAAACGGTCGATCGCAGCCGTCTACGCGTGATCGACGAGATCGACCTGCCCCACTGGTACTGGTGGGGCCTCGCGATCGGATGGATCGCGCTCGGGTTCATCACCGACCTCAAGCACCCATGGATCACCGCGGCCGCCACGCTCGTGTTCGGGGCCGTGCACTCGACGGTGGCGCCGCGGGTCGCGAGCGGGCGCCATCGAACGCAGCACCTGAGCGTCCGCGCGGAGGTGGCGGGACGGCGGACGGCCCGTGTCGTGATCGGCGCCGTGGCAGCGCTCGCCCTGGTCACGATCGCCGGCGCGCTGGCCGCCTCGGCCGACGGAGCGCGTCATCCCGTGACGATCGCCAGCGTGTTCGTCGCGGTGATCATCGTACTCGGCGGCCCTCAGCTACTCGCATCCGTACGCCGTAGAGCGGCCCGGACCGCCCGTCGATGACCCCGGCGCGATTCGACGAGCTGATCCACCCGAGCACTCGCCTGTCGCTCGTCGCGCTGCTCGCCGCGGCGGACTGGGCCGACTTCGCGTTCCTGCGCGACGAGCTCGACCTCTCGGACTCAGCACTGTCAAAGCAGCTCTCGACGCTCGAGGAGGCCGGCTATGTACACATCGAGCGGCCCGTGCGCGAGAGTCGTCGCCGCGTGCGGGCGCGACTGACGCCCGCCGGCAGGAACGCGTTCGACGGACACGTCGCGGCGCTACGCGAGATCGTCGGCAGCGCCAACCTCGAGCAGGCGGCCGTCTGATTGGCTTCGCCGGCCCGGCCCGCGGTATGCCGCCCATAAATTAGCCAGATTGGTCAGGCTGCCTTGACAGTCAGGTATACCTGACTATATGCTCGCGGCATTGACCCGCGAGTGGAGGAGATGTTCCGATGGTCGAGACAGTCATCCGGAGCGACGATGCGCCGCAGTTCGCCCAGGAGGGGACGCATGTCACCGGCTACGCGTCGCCGACGCGCGGCTCGGAGACCGTGAGCGCGTGGAAGGTCGCGCTCGATCCAGGCGCGGGCAGCCCGCAGCACGAGCTGACCCACGGCGAGGTGTTCATCGTGCTCGGCGGGAACGTTCGCTTCGACGTTGACGGGCGCCGTCACGATCTCGCCGCCGGCGACGCGATCTGCGTTCCGCCGAAGACGTCGTTCTCGCTGACCAACGAGGGTCCGGAGCGGTTCACCGCGATCTGCTGCATGGCCGCCGGCGGCCAGGCGCGGATCGGCGACGGCGAGCTGTTTCCGATCCCTTGGGCTCAGTGAACGAGGCTGACGAGCCCGACCTGGCGATCCTGCTTGCCGCCGCCTACCGCGCGCTGACCGAACGACTCGGGGAGGCGATGGACGCGCGCCGCATCGAGGGGATGCGGCCGTCGTTCGGGTTCGTGATCCGCGCCGTCGCGGCCGAGGAGCCGACGATCACCCGCTTGGCGGAAATGCTCGACGTCACCAAGCAGTCGGCGAGCGGGCTGGCCGACGAGGCCGAGCGGGCCGGGTTCATCGAGCGCCTTGCAGTTTCCGGCGACCGGCGCTCCCGGCATCTGCGCCTGACCGCTAAGGGCCGGAAGGTCCGCGCCACGGCGCTCGCCGCCAGCGATCAGCTCGAACGTGAGCTCGAGCGGGCGTTGGGGCCGAGCGCCGTTGCCGGGTTGCGCGAGGGCCTACTGGCGATCGTGACCCAGAGCGGCGCGCTCGACGACGTGCTCGCCCGTCGCGCGCGACTGGTGTGGTGAGCTGATCCTGCTCGCCACCTCAGCCTCGTGGCGTAGCAGGAAGCGCTTGCGATCGAGGCCGCCGGCGTAGCCGGTGAGACCGCCCGCCGCGCCGATCACTCGGTGGCACGGGACGATGATCGCGATCGGGTTGCGTCCGTTCGCGGCGCCGACCGCGCGTGCGGCGGTCGGTCTGCCGATCTGCCGGGCCAGCTCGCCGTAACTGGTCGTCGTGCCGTATGGGATCTCGAGCAGGGCTCGCCACACGCTGCGGTGGAAAGCCGTCGCCCCCTCCATGTCGAGCGGGACGTCGAACTCGCGACACTCGCCATCGAAGTAGGCCTCGAGCTGCTCGCGAAACGGGGCGAACGGGGCGTCGGCGCGCCGCCATCCGCTGGCGACCGCGGGGTCCTCGGACCCCGGGGGCGTGTACAGGCCGCTCAGTCGCCGCTCGTCGCCGTAGAGCAGCAGTCGGCCGATCGGGCTCGACATGTCGGTGTAGAGGATCGGTGATGTGTGATTGGTGGTTGTCATCGCGAGTGTGAAACGGTCGGCGGTCAGGCCGTGTGAGACCGGGGCGCGAGCTCGGCCCAGAGGTGCTGGGTCGCGTACGCACGGTACGGACGCCAGCGCTCGGCGACCGCAGTCGCGTTCGGCGGGCTGCCGTCGAGGCCAAGCCGCTCGAGGCCATGCCGCACGCCGAGGTCGGTCGGCATGAACGCGTCGGGATCGCCGAGCGCCCGCATCGCGACGTACGAGACGGTCCACGGCCCGATTCCCGGCAGCGCGAGCAGCCGGCGCTCGACCTCGCCGGTCGACATCGCGCCGCGCAGCGCGACGTCGCCGGTTGCCAGCGCGCCGGCCAGGCCGATCAGCGCGCGCCGCCGCGACCACGGCATCGCCAGCCGCTCGGGGTCGGCCGACGCCAGCGCGGAGGCCGACGGGAACAGATGGGTGACCGATCCGACGGGCCGCACGAGCGGCTCGCCATGAGCCTGCACGAGCCTCGCTGCGAGCGTCGCGGCGCCGGCGAGTGACACCTGCTGCCCGAGCACGGCGCGGATCGCGAGCTCGTCCGGGTCGACGACCCCGGGCACCCGGCGACCGGGCGCGGCGCGCACGATCGCGCCGATCAGCTCGTCGCGGCCGAGGGCGTCGACGACCGGGGCGGGGTCGGTGTCGAGGTCGAGCAGCCGCCGGCAGGCGGCCACCGCGGCGTCGAGATCGCCGGGGTGTTCGAGCCAGAACGTCGCCTCGACGTCCTCGCCGTTTCCGGGGCGGAGCGCGACGACGCCGGACCCGCCCGGCAGGCGGACGCTGCGGCGGTACACGCCGCCGTCGATCTCCTCAACGCCCGCGACCGCGCGGGCGGCGAAGAACTGCACGAGCCCCGCGACGTCGCACGGCGCTCGATACGACAGCCGGACCTCGACCGCGCGGCTTGCCACCGGTCAGAGCCGGAACACCAGGATCAACTCGTCTCGGTCGTCGCCGGGCCCGAGCCTGATCGCACCGGGGTGCCGGCCGACGATCGTGTAGCCGAAGCGTTCGTAGAACCCTTCTACGCCGGTACCGCCTCGCGTGGTCAGCATGAGCTGCTCGAGCCCGAGGTCGGCGGCCGTCCCGTGAAGCCCCTCGAGCAGGGCGCGTCCCGCGCCCCGGCCCTGAAGCTCCGGACGCACCATCAGGCGCAGGATCGTTCGCCAATGCCGCCGTAGCGCCGAGCCGCCGTCGACAAGGAAGCCCATGCCGACGGCGGTGCCGTCCTGGCGGAGGATGCCGAGCAGATCTTTGCCGGCGGCGACGCGATCGAGCGCCGCGTCGAGCGTGCTCGCGACGGCTGACACGTCGGCCGGGGGTGTGAACCCGACCGCGCCGCCGGCGTTCGTCACGTCGACCCACATGTCGAGGAGCTGCTCTCGAAGCTCTGGGCCACGGACGTTCGAGGCGTCCACGATCGCGTAGACGAGCTCGGTATCGGTAGCGGGGTCGGGATCGGGCGACATTGACGCTGCGGTCACAGCGCCAATGTTTGCAATCAGCTCGCCCGGGCGCGTCCATGGTCCAAGCCAACTACCGAGACGATCCGGTAGCCGTGGCGGTACGCAGCCCGCATCGCCTGCTCGAGCCGCTCGACGTCGAGTAGCAGGCAACGCTACCGTCCGGGAATCACGAACGAGCCATGCCCCCGGCGGCGCGGGTTGACAAACTCCCGCCCGCGATGACCGAACCGCAAGCACCGACTGCCGGTCGCCGCCCGACTCCGGACATGCTCGTGGACGTGGACGCCCTCATCGGTGCCTACTACGACGAGCGCCCGGATCCAAACAATCCGGCCCAGGCGGTTTCGTTCGGCACATCCGGCCACCGGGGTACGTCGTTCACGGGGACGTTCACCGAGTCTCACATCCTCGCGATCAGCGAGGCGATCGTCCGGTACCGGACCGCCCAGGGGATCGACGGTCCGCTGTTCATCGGGCGCGACACGCACGCGCTATCCGAGCCGGCGTTCCGCACCGCGGTCGAGGTGCTCGTCGCGCGCGGGGTCGACGTCGCGGTCGATGCCGAGGACGGCTACACGCCGACGCCGGCGGTGTCGCACGCGATCCTCACGCACAACGCGCGCGGCGGCGCGCCGGCCGACGGGGTCGTCATCACCCCGTCGCACAACCCGCCCGAGGACGGCGGCTTCAAGTACAACCCGCCCCACGGGGGCCCGGCCGACACCGACGTCACCCGGCAGATCCAGGACACCGCGAACGAGCTGCTCAGGGCGGAGCTGAAGGGAATCGCTCGCCTGCCGTTCGACGATGCGATCGAGCGCGCGCGGCGCCACGACTACCGCTCGGCGTACGTCGGCGAGCTCGGCGGCGGTGGTCGACATCGACGAGATCGCGGGCTCGGGCGTCCGGCTCGGGGTCGATCCGCTCGGCGGCGCCAGCCTGGCTTACTGGCAGGCGATCGCCGACCGCCACCGGCTCGATCTCGAGATCGTCAACGACCGAATCGATCCGACGTTCTCGTTCATGCCGCTCGACCACGACGGGAAGATCCGCATGGACTGTTCCTCGCCGGACGCGATGGCGGGCCTGATCGCCCTCAAGGACCGGTTCGACGTGGCGTTCGCCAACGACCCCGACGCCGACCGGCACGGGATCGTGACGCGCGAGGCGGGGCTGCTGAACCCGAACCATTACCTCGCCGCGTCGATCTCGTACCTGTTCGGCGGCGTACGCCTCGATTGGCCCGACGGCGCCGGAGTCGGCAAGACGATGGTTTCGAGCTCGATCATCGACCGGGTGGTTGCCGGGCTCGGGCGCGGGCTCGAGGAGGTGCCGGTCGGCTTCAAGTGGTTCGTCGGCGGTCTGCTCGACGGGAAGCTCGGGTTCGGTGGCGAGGAGAGCGCCGGCGCGAGCTTCCTGCGTCGGAACGGCAACGCCTGGAGCACGGACAAGGACGGCCTGATCATGTGCCTGCTGGCGGCCGAGATGACCGCTCGCACGGGCAAGGACCCCGCGCGGCTGTACGCGGAGCTGACCGATCGGTACGGCGCGCCGTCGTATCGTCGCGTCGACGCCCCGGCGACCCCCGAGCAGAAGCGCGCGCTCGGCAGCCTCTCGCCCGACAGCTTGACCGCGACCGAGCTCGCGGGCGAGCCGATCACGCAGGTGCTGACCGCGGCGCCGTCCGGCGCGCCGCTCGGCGGGGTGAAGGTGGTCACCGAGAACGGCTGGTTCGCCGCGCGACCGTCGGGCACCGAGGACGTGTACAAGCTCTACGCCGAGAGCTTCAAGGGTCCGGAGCACCTCGAGCGGATCCTCGATGAGGCGCAGGCCGTCGTGGACGCCGCGCTCGCGGGGTGAGATGGCGGCTCAGGTCTTCTCGATCGTGCTGGCGGGCGGCGAGGGCAAACGCCTCGCGCCGCTGACCGCGGACCGGGCGAAGCCCGCGGTGCCGTTCGGCGGCGTGTACCGGTTGATCGACTTCGCGCTGTCCAACCTCGTGAACGCCGAGTATCGGCGGATCGTCGTGCTGACCCAGTACAAGAGCCACTCGCTCGACCGCCACGTGTCGACGACCTGGCGGCTGTCGCCGTTGCTCGGCAACTACGTGGCGCCCGTGCCGGCCCAGATGCGCCGCGGACCCCGCTGGTTCGTCGGCTCTGCCGACGCGATCTACCAGAACTTCAACCTGATCCGTGACGAGCGGCCCGATCACATCATCGTGTTCGGCGCCGACCACATCTACCGCATGGACCCGCGCCAGATGATCGAGCAGCACATCGAGACCGGGGCGGGGGTGACCGTCGCCGCGATCCGGGTGCCGATCGACCAGGCCGATCAGTTCGGCGTGATCGAGACCACCGCGGATGGGCAGGGCATTGCGGCGTTCCGCGAGAAGCCGACGGACGCAAAGCCGCTACCGGACGCGCCCGACCAGGTCTACGCGTCGATGGGGAACTACGTGTTCAGCACCGAGGCGCTCATGGATACGGTCACCACCGACGCCGAGGACGACACGTCCAAGCACGACATCGGCGGCGACCTGATTCCGATGCTGGTCGACCGCGCCGAAGCGCGCGTGTACGACTTCGCGACGAACGAGGTGCCGGGCGCGACCGACCGCGACCGCGGCTACTGGCGTGACGTCGGGACGCTCGATGCGTACTACGACGCGCACATGGACCTGATCTCGGTGTCCCCGGTGTTCAACCTCTACAACCACGAGTGGCCGATTCACACGTGGCCGGATCCGCTCCCGCCGGCCAAGTTCGTGTTCGACGAGGACGGCCGGCGCGGGCACGCGCTCGACTCGATGGTGTGCGCCGGCGTCGTCCTCTCCGGAGGGGTCGCGCGGCGCTCGATCCTTTCGCCCGGCGTCCACCTGCACTCGTACGCCGAGGTCGAGGACGCGATCCTGCTGCACGGCGTCGACGTCGGCCGGGGCGCCGTCGTTCGCCGGGCGATCGTCGACAAGGACGTCCGGATCGCGCCGGAGGCGCGGATCGGCGTCGATCCGGACGCCGACCGCCAGCGCTTCAAGATCTCCGCCGGGGGGGTCGTCGTGATCCCCAAGGGCGAGGTCGTCGATTGAGGGTCGCGCTGCTCACCCGCGAGTATCCGCCGCACGTGTACGGCGGAGCGGGGGTCCACGTCGAGTACCTCGCGCGTGAGCTCTCGAAGCTCGAGGACGTCACCGTGCACGCGTGGGACGCCGGCGACGTGCCGCACCACGCGTGGGACGCGCTTGCGGGCGAGGAGCCGTCGCTCGCGGCCCTGCGCGCGCTTTCGATCGACCTCACGATGGCCGCGCGCACGGCGGACGCCGAGATCGTCCACAGCCACACCTGGTACGCGAACCTGGGCGGTCATCTGTCAAAGCTCGTGCACGGCATTCCGCACGTCGCGACGGTGCACAGCCTCGAACCGCTCCGGCCGTGGAAGGCCGAGCAGCTCGCCGGCGGGTACGCGATCTCGAGCTGGGCCGAGAAGACCGCGCTCGAGGCGGCCGACGCCGTGATCGCGGTGTCGAAGGGCACCCGCGCGGATACCCTGAGCGTGTACCCGGCGATAGACCCCGAGCGCGTACGCGTCATCTACAACGGCATCGACACCGAGCAATACGCGCCCGATTTCAGCACGGACGTGCTCGAGCGCTACGGGGTCGACCGGGAGCGTCCATCGGTCGTGTTCGTCGGCCGGATCACGCTGCAGAAGGGGGTGGAGTACCTGCTCCGAGCCGCCCGCGCGTTCGACCCGGCGGCCCAGCTCGTACTGTGCGCGGGCTCCGCGGACACGCCGGAGCTCGGCGCCGAGGTCGAGCGACGCGTCGCCGAGCTGCGCGCCGAGCGCGACGGCGTCTTCTGGCTCGAGCAGATGCTGCCTAAACGGGAGGTGATCCAGCTGCTCAGCCACGCGACCGTGTTCGCCTGCCCGTCGATCTACGAGCCGCTCGGCATCGTCAACCTCGAGGCGATGGCATGCGAGGCGGCCGTCGTCGGCACCGCCACCGGTGGGATTCCCGAGGTCGTCGAAGACGGCGCCACCGGTCTGCTGGTCCCGATCGAGCCCGGCGACGACGGCACCGGCGCCCCCCGCGACCCCGAGCGGTTCGCCGCCGACTTCGCCGAGCGCGTCAACGCGCTGGTCGGCGATCCCGACCGCGCCAACGCGATGGGCCGCGCCGGCCGGCGCCGCGCGATCGAGCACTTCTCCTGGTCGATGATCGCGGAGCAGACGTCCGCGCTTTACCACAGCGTGGTGTGACGCCGATACGGTGTCCGGCGTCGATCACGCCTTGCGGTCGCGCTTGACCTTGCGCCACCCGCCGGCGCGGTTGTTCGCGATGATCGCGCCCAACATGTTCGTGAGGGCGCTCGCGTTGATCGCCTCGCCCTGACGGATCGCCACGGTCCGGGCGGTCTTGTTCTCGTGCCCGGAGGTGATGATCCCCGCGGGGTCCGGGACGATCGCACCGTCGTACAGGAACACGTTGACGTGGTCCTTGGCGGCGAGCAGCGCGCAGATGTTGCCTTCGAGCACGAAGTACGGCTGACGCTTGCGCTTGATCGTCTCGCTCACGTCGGGATCGGCCGCGTGCACGAGCGCGCGGACGTCGCGGCATATGTCCTGCTGCCAATCGGGCAAGGCATCGATGTAGGCATCGACGCGAGGGTCGGGGGTGAACGTCATCGAGGTGGAACCGACCTCAGGCCGGCGGGGCGAGCCTGGCCTCGTCGATCGTCGGCTCGAACAGCTCGACCGGGTTGCCGCTCGGGTCCTCGACCAGGATCTGCTTTCCACCGACGCCGGCGACGATGTCGTTGCGGAAGCGAGCGTGGTGCCGGCGCAGCTCGGCGACGATCGCTTCGATGTCGGGCACCTCGAGCTGAAAGCGGTTCCAACCTCCCGGCGAGGGGACGGTCCCGTCGGGCATCGCCTGGCCGCCGCCGGGTCCACCGCTGGGCGCACTGAGGACGAGCCGCAGGTCCCCGTGCGAGAGCATCGCGAACGTCGGGGCGGGGTGCATGTCCTCGTGGAATCCGAGACGGTTGCAGTAGAAGTCGATCGCCGCGTCGACGTCGTCGACGATGTAGCGGACGCTGACTCTGGCCATGAGTGCGCTCCTCCGTCCTCGCTGGTCCTGGTGCTTGAATATGAAACGTACGCGTTTCGCAGCGATACGTCAACGTTCTATTTCTCTTGATTCTGGATGAGCGCGCAACGGGACAACCGGATCGATCCGAGGGTTGAGCGGTCACGCATGCTGATCCTCGAGGCCGCCGTCGAAGAGCTCGCCGACGTGGGCTACGGCGGCGTGACGATCGAGTCGATCGCGGCACGCGCGCGCGTCGGCAAGTCGACGATCTACCGCCACTGGCCCGACAAGCTGGCGCTGGTCGCCGATGCGTTCGAGACGTTCCACGAGCGGATGGTTCCTGATCTCTCCGATCGCTCCGCGCGCGCGGCGGTCGCGCTGCTCGTGGGCCACGTCGCCGAGGTCGTGGTCGATTCGACGTTCTCGCGCTGCATCCCCGCGATGATCGAGGGCGCCGAGCGAGACCGGCGCGTCCGCGACTTCCATCATCGGTATTCCGCCGAGCGGCGGCAGGCGCTGATCGATCTGATCGCCCGGGGCATCCGGGACGGCGAGTTCAGGCCGGGGCTCGATCCCGAGCTCGCGACGAGCGCGCTACTCGGGGCGATCTTCTACCGGCGGCTGATGACCGGCGAGCCGTTCGACCCCGCCGACGCCGCCGAGCTCGTCGACCTGGTCCTTGGACGAGCGGCCTGAGTGGCGATCATCCGCGCCGGCGCCCGCGCGCTCGCCATTGCTCGGCCCGGATCGCCCAGTGCTCGTGGTCGCGCCACCGTCCCCCGATCTTCAGATACCGCTCCGAGAGCCCCTCATGCACGAATCCGGACCTTCGAACGAGCGCGATCGAGGCCGCGTTGCCGGGCTGGATGTTGGCTTCGAGGCGGTGGAGCCGCAGATCGGTGAACGCCCGCGCGAGCACGAGCTCCAAGCCTTCGCTCATGTACCCGCGGCCCGCGTGCGCCGCGACGGCTCCGTAGCCCAGGAACGCGCTCTGGAACAACCCGCGCACGATCTCGCTGATGTTGAAGAACCCGACGATCGCTCCGTCGTCGCGGCGGCATACGAACATCGGGTCGTACCGGTCGTCCCGGACGTGGACGACCAGCCGCTCAAACGCCTCGGGCGTGGTGGGCGCGGTCAGCCACGGCCGGTGGAGCCTCCGGCTCGCCCGCATCGCCGCGAGGAACTCGTCCCGGTCCGCCGGCGTCGGCGACCGGAGCTCAACGCGCGGGGGCATCCCAGTCGGGTCTTTGCGCCTTCAGCCGCTGGTACTCGGCGGCGAGGCTCTTGCGCTCGGACAGCAGCTCGTGGACCTGTGACCTGAGACGATCCGCCTCGGCGTCGTCATGGGCGGCAAGCGCACTCTGGAGGGCCGTCCGGAGCGCCGTCGCACGGTCAGACACGACGGACCATGCCTCCCAGGCGCCGCGGATCTCCTCGTCGCTCGGGGCGCCGGGCGGAGGATCGGGGCTCGTCCGCCGGCTGGCATCAGCGGGCGCGTGCACCCGCTCCACCGGGGTGACCGTGATGTGATCCCATCTCAGCATGCCGCCGAGCACGCCCATCGTGGCCTTCGCCCTGCAAGTGAACTTCATCTCGTCCCCGGGCGCCAGGTCGGCGAACGCGGCCTTGCTCCGGCGCACATCCGAGGGTTGGAAGAGCGCCCACGCGAGCTCCAGGTGGAGCTCGTGGGGTCCCGCGTCGACCTCGTAGCTCTTGGTTTCGCGGCGGCGGATATCACCAACCGGCTCGCCGTCGATGAACACCTTGTACTTGCGAAACGGGTCGCCGAGAGGCCTCATCAGGCGCGTCAACGTCACCCGGGCGGCCGCCTCGGACACGCGCCGATCTTCTCAGCTGGCCGGGTGGTCTGGCAATCCCGCCGTCAGGCCGACGACGCCGCCCGCGAGCCGGCCAGGTCCCCGACGCGCCCCCGGTACTCCCATAGCGACCGGGCCTCGTCGAGCGTCAGCATCCGCCATCGCTCTTCGCGCGGTTGCCATACCCAGATCGTCAGGTCGACGACGCTCCGGACGTCCTCGAGCAGCTTGACGGTCGTCCGGGTGTCCGCGCCGTCGGCCAGGACCTCTCGGGTCATCACGTCGACCACCTTGAACTGCCTGGGCTGCGGCGGCTCGGGCGGCTTCGGCGGCGGCGGCGTGGGCTTCCGGAGGACACGCGGGGGCTCAGGCGCGGGCGCGGGCTTCTTGAGCACGCGATCGAGCGGCACCATGTTCGCGCCGGTGCCTTTCGTTTCGGTGTCGAGTACCCAGACTTTGCTCAATGCTCATTCAAGGTTAGCGGCGGTCGTCACTGTTAGGTAACGTTCCTACCGTGCGAACGCTGTGAGTCGTGATCGGAATGCAATCGGGGTGCAACGTCCAATCTCGAAGGTCCGCCAAGCCGTAGGACGCGAATGCGAATAGTTGACCTGACGCACGCGTTCGACGAGGGCATGCCGGTGTTTCCGGGGCTGCCAGACCCGTCGTTCCGGGCGATCGCGAACGTCGCCGACGACGGCTATGCGATGACCGATCTTCACCTCCTGAATCACATCGGAACGCATGTGGACGCGCCGGCACACCAGGTTGCCGGGGGCGACACGCTCGACACGATCCCATTCGAGCGGTTCGTGACCGATGCGGTGACGATCGACATGTCGGGTCGCGTGCCGGGGCCGCTCAGCGTCGAAGATCTCGGACCGCACCTGGAACGCGTGCGTCGGGGTGACATCGTCTTCATCCGCTCCGACAACGCCCGGAACTACGGCTCGGAGGCGTACTGGACCGGGTGGAGCTATCCGGATGCGGACGCGTCGCGCGCGTTGATCGAACGCGATATCTCGGCGATCGGATTCGACGGCCCGTCGGCGGACCCCGTCGATTCGACCACGTACGATCTCCACCGGATCTGGCTCTCGTCGGGGCGCATGATCATCGAGAACGTCGCGAACCTCGATCAGATCCCGCCCCGAACCCCGGTGGTCGTCGCGCCGCTCAAGTTGCGGAATTCGAACGGCGCGCCGGCGCGAATCCTCGCGCTGGTCCCGGACTAGAACACGGTCGCGTGACCGGAACCGGGGGCGAGCTCAGACATGGCGTGTTGGGGGTCGCCGACGCGTTCGCAGAGTCGTTCGCGCTGCTGTCGCTCGCGCTCGCGAGCTCCCTTGCGACCAGCGTCGTAGCCGCCGACGCCGGCGTCGCCGCGCCGTGGGCGTACATCGTGGCCGGCGCCGGCAGCCTGTGCCTGGCCTCGGTGATCATCCGCTTCACGCGCCGGATGGCGAGCGCCGGCGGGGTCTACACCTACACCTCGCGAGGTCTTGGCACCGGCGCCGGGTTCATCGCCGGGTGGCTCTACGCGCCTGCGTTCGCGGCCGGCACCTCGTTCGTGATGGTGATCTCGGGCTTCTTCCTGAACCAGGTACTCGATGCGCACGCTGGCATCCATCTGGGCGACGATGGGTGGTTCTGGTGCTTTCTGCTCCTGCTCGCGGGGCTCACCGCGATCGCGCTCCTCGACATCCGGATCGCGACCCGGACTCAGCTGCTGGTCGGCGTCGGCAGCGTCGCGGCGATCGTGGTCCTGCTGTTGATCGTGCTGGTCAAGGGAGGCGACGCGGGATTGACGATGGTGCCGTTCGACCCGGGCCGGCTCCCGAGCGTCCACAGCCTGTTCCTCGGCGTGGTCCTGGCGTTCACCGGGTTTATCGGCTTCGAGGCGGCGGCCGTGCTCGGCGAGGAAGCGGCCGACCCGCTGCGGTCGATTCCCCGGGCGATCTTGTTCGCGATCGGGGTTGGCTTCGTCTACTACGTCTTTCTCGCTTGGGTGATGGCGGTCGGCTTCGGCGTCGACCACATCGACCAATGGGCCACGAACCCGGCGGCTCTCGATACGCTGGCGACCCGGTACGCCGGGACATGGCTCGCGGTGATCGTGGATCTCGCGGTGTGCGTGGGGTCATTCGTGGCCGCGCTCGCCGGCGTGAACCTGACCGCGCGGACCGTGTTCGCGATGGCCCGCGAGGGCGGCATGCCGCGCCAGTTCGCTTGGACCCAGCCTCGCTTCGGGACGCCTTGGGTGGCGATCGGAGCCGTGCTCGTGCTCACGCTCGCGCTGGTCACGAGCCTCGCGTGGATCGCATGGGACGATCCGTTCAAGTACTTCGGGTTCATGGCCACTACCGCGACGTTCGCGATCCTCGGGGCATACATCCTGATCGCGCTCGCCGGCATGGTCTACTTCTGGCGGAGCCGCTCGGAGGACGTCGCGTTCCACATCGTGTTCGACGCGCTGCTGCCGCTCGGCGCGGTCGCGATCTGCGGATACACGATCTACGAGTCCTACAAGGCCCCGGGCCCACCTCCGAACACGGCGTCGCCGTGGATCGCGCTCGCGTGGCTCGGTGTGGGCATCGTCGTATTGGGCTGGCTCGCGGCAACTCGGCCCGACCGAGTGCGTTCGTTCGGGTCGATCCTGGGCGCGGGGGAGGGGGCCGAGCCTCAAAGTGCTCCTTGAGCGCAGCGACGAACTGGCGCGTGTCTCCTCGGCACTGGCCCGAGGGCGGGAGGGCTGCGGAAGCTTCGTCGTGATCGAGGGGCCGGCCGGGATCGGGAAGACCGCCGTCCTCGCGGCGGCGCGGGCCGTCGCCGACGCCGAGGGCATGCGCGTGCTGCGCTCGCGCGGCGCCGAGCTAGAGCGCGAATTCGCTTTCGGCGTCGTGCGCCAGCTGTTCGAGCCGCCGCTCGCAGAGGCGACGCCCGCCGAACGGAACGATCTCCTGGACGGGGCAGCGGGCGTGGCCGCCGGAGTCCTCGGCCTTCCCGGCGCACACACGAACGGGGCGGCAGTGACCGTGGGTCCGGACCCGTCGTTCGCGGTCCTGCACGGGCTCTATTGGCTGTGCGCGAACCTGGCGTCCAGCCGTCCGGTCTGCCTGATGGTCGACGATCTCCAGTGGGTCGATTCCTCGTCTCTGCGGTTCCTGGCGTTCATGCTGCCGCGGCTCGACGGCCTGCCGGTGACGGTCGTCGTGGGTGCACGTCCGCGTGGGGGCGCAGACCCGGCCCTGCTGGCCGCGCTCGCGACCGATGCCACCGCCGAGATCGTCCGCCTGGGGCCGCTGACTCACGAAGCCGTCGTTCAGTTCGTCGAGGCGGGTCTGAACGCTACCGCCGATCCTGAGTTCGCCGATGCGTGCTGTCGCGCGACTCGGGGCACGCCGTTTCTGATGCGCGAGCTCGTCGCGGCGCTGCGCGACGACACGATCGCGCCGACGGCAGCATCCGCGTCGCACGTCGAGCAGATTGGCGCGCGAACCGTGGGTCGTTCGATCCTGCACCGGCTCCAGCGTCTGCCGGAGCCCGCGGGGCGACTCGCGCGCGCGGTCGCGATTCTCGAGCGAGGCGACCTCCAGCAGGCCGCGCGGCTGGCCGAGCTCGACGACGACGAGGCGGCGACGGCCGCCGACCTGCTCGCCGTAGCGGACATCCTCGAACCGGATCGCCCGCTGACGTTCATCCATCCGATCGTCAGGACCGGCATCTACGCCGAGCTCACGAGTGGTGAGCGCTCCCGGGGGCACCGCGTGGCCGCACGACTGCTGGCCGACGGGCTCGGTGCAAACGAACGCGTGGCCGAGCACCTGCTCGCGAGCGAACCGGCGTCCGACGGCTGGGTCGTCGAGCGGCTCGTCGAGGCGGCGAATGCCGCCACCAAGAGCGGCGCTCCCGAGTCCGCCGCGGCCTACCTCCGCCGCGCGCTCGAGGAGCCGGCGGACCCGGCCGAGCGACCCGGCATGCTGCTCGCGCTCGGGATGGCCGAGGCGAGCGCCGGCCTCGCGACCTGGCCCGTGCACCTCGAGGCGGCGCTGAGCGGGGCGGCCGACGACGCCTCGCGCGTCGCCGCCGCGATGGTGCTAGCGCTCGCGCTCGGCCGCGCCCACAAGTCGGCCGCGGCGGTCGATGTGCTCGATCGCGCCGCCTCGTTGCTCGATCCCGCCGACGCCGAGCTGGCGATGTGGCTCGAGGCCGCCGCCGTGGGCGTGGGGATGATCGACGTCGCGACCGCGCCGTCGATCGCGCGCCGGCGCGATGTCCTCCGCCGGCGCATGGCCGAGGATCCGGCGGCCCCGCCCGAGTCGCTCGCCGTGGCTGCCTTCGCCGCCGTTCTGACCAACGAACCGGTCGCCGTGGCGGTCGAACTGGCCACCCGAGCGCTCGGCGCCGGGGCGGCAGCGCTGCTCGGCCCGACCGATCGCCCGTGGTACGCGCACGCGACCTGGTTCTCCCAGATCACGGTCTCGCTCGTGTGGGCCGAGCAGTACGAGCAGGTCGGTCCGCTGCTCGATACGTCGATCGCCGCGGCGCGCGCGACAAGCGACAGCGGACGGTTCGCGGTCGGCCTCGCCCATCGGGGGTGGGTCGCGCTCCGCCGCGGAGACCTGGCCACGGCGGAGGCGGACACACGGACTGCGCTCGCCGCGGACGAGCTTCCCGCGCCGACGTTCTATCGCGTTCTCAACGGCGGCATCCTGATCGACTCGCTCGTCGAGCAGGGAGACCTGGAAGCGGCCGAGCTTGCGCTGGAGCCGATGGACGGTGAGACCGAGTCCGGCTCGCTGACCGCTGTCGTGCTCCAGTTCGGTCGGGCGAGACTCCGGTTGGCGCAGGGCCGCACGCGCGAGGGCCTCGCGGACCTGCTCGCCGTCGGCGAAGTGATGACGCGGTCGCAGGTCACCTGCCCGAGCTTCCTTCCCTGGCGCTCGGAGGCGGCGCTTGCGCAGCTCACGCTCGGCGAGCGCGACGCGGCCGGTCGGCTGGCGGAGCAGGAGCTCGAGCTCGCCCGGACTTTCACCGCGCCGCGGACCCTCGGCGTCGCCCTGCGAGCGGCGGGTCTCGTGCGCGGCGGACACGCCGGCGAGGCGCACTTACGCGACGCTGTCGACTTGCTCGCGCGGGCCGGCGCCGAGCTCGAACGAGCTCGCGCTCTGACGGACCTCGGCGCCCTGCTGCGGCGCGCCAACCGACGCAGGGACGCGCGCGAATCGCTGCGCGAGGCGCTCGACGTCGCCCACCGTGCGGGGGCGCGGCCGCTCGCCGCCCGGGCGGAGACCGAGCTCCGCGCGACCGGCGCGCGCCCGCGCCGCGTCGTGCTCGCCGGTGTCGAAGCCCTGACAGCGAGCGAGCGGCGCGTTGCCGAGCTGGCGGGGGAAGGGCTCACCAATCGCGAGATCGCACAATCGCTGTTCGTCACCTCGCGGACGGTTGAGGGACACCTGACTAGCGTTTTTCGAAAGCTCGCCCTCGACTCGAGAGAAGAGCTCCCTGAGGCGATGGCGGCGGGGGCCGGCTCGCGATAGGTCATCGGGGAGCGTCGCAAAGTCAGGGGGGTCTCCACGGTGCGAACAAGGGTCCGGCGGTACCACGATGCGCCCGAGCTTCGTCGAACCATGACCAAGGAGTTCGGAAATGCAATCCGCCGTCGCCCCCGAGACACGCCGCGTCCGCCGCGTGGAGTCACGCCGCCTTTCCCATGAGCGCGGACCTACCGATTCACCGCTGCTCGAGGAGACGATCGGCGTAAACCTGCGTCGCGCCGTGGCACGCTTCGGCGAGCGCGAAGCCCTGGTCGTCGGGCACCAGTGCTACCGGGCGACGTATCGCGACCTGTGGGAGCAGGTCGACATCGCGGCGCGCACGCTGATCGCGAACGGGGTGCGCAAGGGAGACCGCGTCGGAATCTGGGCGCCGAACCGGTACGAATGGGTCGTCGTGCAGTTCGCGACCGCGCGCGTCGGAGCGATCCTGGTCACGATCAACCCCGACTACAAGGCGGCGGAGCTCCGGTACGCCCTGCACAAGGCGCGGGTGAGCATGCTCGTGATGGCGCGCGCCTTCCGCGAGGCAGACTACGTCGCGCTGCTCGCGGAGGTGCGCGGCGAGTGCCCGGACCTGCGACTCGTGCTCGTCCTCGAGGACGGCTGGGAGACGTTCCTGGCCGAGGGAGCGAGTGTCGATGCACGCGCGCTGGCCGCCCGCGAGGCGTCCCTGGACCCCGCCGACCCGATCAACATCCAGTACACGTCGGGCACGACCGGTTTTCCAAAGGGCGCGACGTTGTCGCACCGAAACATCCTCAACAACGCGCACTTCACGGCACGGAAGCTCGGCTACGCCCGGGACGACCGGGTTTGCGTGCCGGTGCCGTTCTACCACTGCTTCGGCATGGTGCTCGGGAACCTGGGGTGCGTGACCCACGGTGCGTGCATCGTCGTGCCGGGCGAGGCGTTCGACGCGCGCGATGTGCTCGCGGCCGTCTCGGCTGAGCGCTGCACCTCGCTGTACGGAGTGCCGACGATGTTCATGGCCGAGCTCGGCCGGCCCGACTTCGGGGACTTCGATCTGACGAGCCTGCGGACCGGAGCGATGGGTGGCGCTCCGTGTCCGGTCGAGCTCATGGAGCAGGTGCGCTCCCGCATGCACATGGATCAGGTCACGATCCTGTGCGGGATGACCGAGACCTCGCCGGTCTCGACCCAGACCGCCGTCGACGACCCGCTCGAGAAGCGCGTCGGCACCGTCGGGCGCGTGCACCCTCACGTTGAGGTGAAAGTGATCGACGAGGACGGGGTGACCGTGCCTCGCGGCGTCGCCGGTGAGCAGTGCACCCGCGGCTACAGCGTGATGCTCGGCTACTGGGAGGACCCTGTCTCCACACGCCGGGCGATCGACGTCGATGGGTGGATGCACACCGGGGACCTCGCGGTCATGGACGAAGACGGGCTACCTCGAGATCGTCGGCCGGATCAAGGACATGATCATCCGCGGCGGGGAGAACATCTACCCGCGCGAGATCGAGGAGTTCCTCTACCAGCTGCCGGAGATCAGCGAGGTCGAGGTGATCGGCGTCCCGAGCGAGCGGTACGGCGAGGAGGTCATGGCCTGGGTTCGCTTGCGCGACGGCGCGAAAGTGACCGCCGACGATCTCGCTGCCGCCTGCCGCGGGCGCATCGCGCGTCACAAGATCCCGCGCCACTGGAAGATCGTCGACTCGTTCCCGAGGACCGTCACCGGCAAGACCCAGAAATACCGCATGCGCGAGGCCGCGATCGACGAGCTCGGACTCACAGGCGTCGCCGATCACCCGAGCGCATAAGTCAGCTCCCGCCCTCACCTGCCTTGGTGCACACCGCACCATGGCCCAGTCACCCAACCAATACATCAATTGGAGGATCGATCATGATTCAACACACCCTGAATATCAGGTCGGCGACCCCGGCTGACGACGATGCACTGGCCCGGCTCGCCTCGCTGAGTCACCGTCATCGTCCGACGGGCCGCACGCTGATAGCCGAAGATGACGCGAGCGTGGTCGCGGCGATCGCGCTGACCAGCGGCATGGTTCTCACCGACCCGTGTGGGGGCCACGAGGAGGCGCTGAATCGGTTGAAGCGTCGCCGTTACGAGCTGCAGCGCCAGGGCGCCTCCGGGTATGCGCGGTCGCTGATGCGCCGGCTTGGTGCGGCGGTGCCGGTGGCGGGCGCCGCGTAGGCACTGAACCACACGGTCATCGGCTGGGAGCGGTCCGTTACCGGATCACGCTGCGCGCGCTGAAGCGTCACGGTGACGTGCTCGGCCGCGCGAACTCGGTGATCTTCACCGTCAAGCACTAGATGCGCCGGCAGGGTTCGGTGCGAAGGACCGCGCCGAACCCGGCCCTCGCGCCAGGAGTGACGACATGCAAGTAACAACTGAAACTGAACTGATCATCCGGGGCGGGGTCGCCGAGGGGCGAGACGGCGAAGCTCTCCGCCGCCTCGCGGCGCTCTCGGGCGGCAAGCCGCCCGAAGGAGCCGTGCTGTTCGCCGAGGTCGGCGGCGAGCCGGTGGCTGCGATCGGGATCATGGACAGCAGAGCGGTGTCCGACCCCGAGCGGTCCACCTTCGCAATGCGGATGCGGCTGCGGTTCGAACGCGTTTACGTTCGGGTCGTGGTCGCGTTCGCGGGCGTCTGACCGCCGGGCGCTCGGGAAAGAAACTACGTCCATTCTGACGTTTCTTCCCAAGCCCTAGCGGACCGGCTCCCGGGACGCGCTGCGCCAAGATCCGACTGCGCGTCAGCCGCGCGCGGGCAATTTGACTGTGTCGACCCCTAAGGGCGCGCACAACGAGGCCGGCTTGTCCTCGCGCATCAGCCGCCGTCGGAGCAGCACGAACGCGGGCGCGCCGAGCAGGGCCGGGATCGTGAGCTGGAACAGACGGTAGATGAGCACGGCGGCCGTAGCGTCTGAGATGTTCACGCCGTACAGCGCGAACACCCCGACGAGCGCCCCCTCGGTCCCCCCGATCCCGCCGGGCAGCGGCACGAGGTTGCCGAGCTGGCCGATCAGGTAGCCGAGCACGAGCGTGCCGAACGCCGGCACGGTGCCCGACGGCCGCGAACCCGAACCCGAGCGCCGCGATGTCGAACGCCATGTACGCGAACGAGCCGACGATCACGCCCAAGCTGTGCGAACGGAGCAGCAGGATCGCCTGGTCGACGCCGTCGGCCGCGGCCACGAGCCAGGCCCGGAGCGTCCGCCGCGTGCGGTCGCCGAGCGACTCGCCGTCGCTGTCGGCGCCGCGTGAGCCCAGCGCGCGCAGGAGCTTCGGGCTGAGCCCCGCCAGGAGCGCTCCGAACGCGGTGATCAGGGCCGGAACGAGCGTGAGGGCAAACGACCGCCTGCCGGACAGGATGCCGAGGAACGCGCCGATCCCGACCACGATCAGCGCGAAGAAGTTCGCCGCGCTCGTGACCACGAAGAACGCGACGGTCCGTCGCGCGATGTGAGCGGTCGGCATGCCGGCCTCGCGCAGCGCCCACACGCCGAGCGCGAGGCCACCGGCGCCGCCCGTCGGCAGCAGCGAGTTCGCCGCCAGCTCGGACATCGCGATGTCGTAGCTGAGCCCCCAGGACATCTGCGAGCAGAACGTGTCGCGGAACACGAGCAGATAGCCGGCGCACGAGCCGACCTCGGCCAGCACGATCGCCACGACCCACACCGGGTCGGCGCCGGACAGGCGATCCTTAACGTTGTCGAGCCCGGGCAGCGCGGTGATCGCGATCGCGACGATCGCGACGATCGCCACGATCTCGACGACCCGGAGCGCGAGATGCCGCCGGTGGAACTCGTCCGGCATCGCGCGCGACGGAGGCGCGGCGCCCGGCGCGCCTTCGGGGTTCGTCCGTGTCGCCACTGAATCAGCTTACGCAGTCGGAGACCCGCGGTGCACTACCTGTCAAGTAATCGACAGCGGTGACGAGGGGTGGGAGCCTGCCCTCACGCAACCAAGAAAGGAGCAGGCCGATGACCGATCCCACGACGAGTGTCCGGACCTATATCGAGATGTGGAACGAGACAGATCCGGAGCGCCGGCGGCAGCTCGTGTCCGAGACGCTGACCGACGACGCCACCTATCTCGACCCGATCATGGCCGGCAACGGAGCCGACGAGATCTCCGACATGATCGGCGCCGCCCAGGCGCAGTTCCCCGGCCATAGCTTCGCGCTCGTGTCCGGACCCGACGTCCATCACGACCGCGTGCGGTTCACCTGGTCGCTCTCTCCGGCCGCCGGCGACCCGGTCGCCGTCGGCGTCGACTTCGCGACGACGGCCGACGACGGCCGCATACGCCAGTGACTGGGTTCCTCGAGCCGGCCGCCTAGTCAGCCGGCCGCCTAGCCAGCCGGCCGCCTAGCCGCGGTTCGGGCATCGCCGGCTCACGGGCCGGCGATGCCCTCGAGGAGATGGGCTCGCGGTGGCGGCGTTCGCCGGGTAGAAGGCCTCGATCATCAGCTCGGCGAGCGTGATCTCGACGGCGGTGCCGAACGTCGACACCGTGCTGAAGAACGCCAGCTCGCGCTCGCCGCCGCGCATCCGCAACGGGAGCACGATCGCAGTGCCGGCTAGCTCGTCGTGCGGCGCCTCGACGGCACACCCCCGGGTAGCTCGAAAGCTCGTCGTAGAGCTGCTCGAGCTCCGGGTCGCCCGTGATCGCGCCTGCCGGCGCAGCCGGTGCAGCAGATGGGCGCTCCATTCCCTCATGTTGAGGATGCGAGGCGCCATCCCAGCCGGGTGCAGCGTGACCCGCAGCGCGTTGGCGGGCGGCTCGAGCAGATCCGGCGCGACCCCGTCGGTCAGGGTCGAGACCGCGTCGTTGGCCGAGATCAGGTTGTAGTGGCGGTCGAGGATCACCGCCGGGTACGGCTCGTGGGCCCGCAGGAAGCGGTCCAGCGCCTGCTGGACCGGGGCCATCTCGGGTTCCTCGAGTGAGCGCTCGGCGTAGAGCGGCGCGATAGCCGGCGGCGAGCAGCAGCGAGTTGCGCTCGCGCAGCGGGATCTCGAGGTGCTCGGCGAGGCGCAGGACCATGTCCCGGCTCGGCCGCGCGCGACCGGTCTCGAGGAAGCTCACGTGGCGCGAAGAGACGTCAGCCTCGAGCGCGAGCTCGAGCTGACTGAGGCTGCGCCGGCGGCGCCAGTTGCGGAGCAGCTCTCCGATCGGAGCGCGTGTCGCGCCCGGATGGGGGAGGGTGGCGTCCACGGACACGCCCTGAACGTAGCGCGCGTGCTGCGGCTGCGCAATTACCTCGGAGGTAGTTCCCGGGGCTCCCTGTGGACGTCGCTCCGCTACGCCATCAGTGGCGGGCACGGGCGTCGATCCCGGCTCCGCGGCTCGGCGTTGCGACGCGGACCGGACTCAGGGCTCGCCGGGGGTACATTCGGCCGCGGGGTTGCCGCGGAATTTGTGACACTGGGCGGTGCTTTGGAAGGTGCCCTGCGCCGCCTCGACCCCGACTCGCTCGGCTCGCACACCGCGCGGCTCTACCGCGCGGCGTACGGTCTGTGCGGCTCGACTCAAGATGCCGAGGACCTCGTCCAGGACACGTTCGAGCGAGTGCTCCGCCGCCCCCGATTCCTGCGGCGCGACGAGGATCTCGTCTATCTCCTGCGCGTGCTACGAAACACTTGGATCAGTTCACACCGCGCCAAGCGCGATGTCGTGATCACGCCCGCGGGCCAAGAGATCGACGAGGTGCAGGCGCCGATCGATCCGATCGCCCAGTCGATCGAGGGCGCCGCGGTGTACGAGGCGCTCCAGCAGCTGACACAGCCGCTCCGGGAGGCGCTCGTAGCGGTTGACGTCCTCGGCCTCTCGTACCGCGAGGCCGCCCGCGCGCTCGGCACGAAGGAGGGGACGATCATGAGCCGGCTTCACCGCGGACGCGGCCAGGTCGCTGAGCGTCTCGAGGCCAAGGGATAGCCGGCTACGCGGTCGCTCGCGCGAGCACCGGCGCGGCCGCGAGCCCGAGCACGACGTTCGGCTTCGCTCGCGCCGCCAGCACGCACGTCCGGCCAAACCGGACGAGCGTCACGACCGACAAACCCGAGGAGGTCGAGAACTCGTGCAGCGGAACCCCGTCGAACACGACCGTTCGCGCGGAATGAGGCAGCGGGACGGTCTTCCCGGAGAAGACCGTGTAGCTGAGCGGAGTGCCGTCCGCCAGGCGGTAGAAGACCGTGAGGGCGGGGCGGCCGCCGATCCGGTCGGTTCGCCGGCCGGTCGGAGGGACCGCGAACTTCGCGTAGTTCGGATACGTGACGCCGGCATAGGACACGTCGAGCAGCTTGGGACTCCGCGCGGGCGGGGCGGGTCCGGTCGAACGTGCGAATGCGAGCGCCGCCGCCGCGGGGATGCTCGGCGAGCTGCCGCCGCCGGTTCCGGTCACCGCGATGACGACCGCGGCGCACACCGCCGCTAGCGCCGTAACCGCGATCACGGGTCGCCACGCGCGGCCCGGTGCTCGCCTGCGAGCCTTCCGCGCCGAGGCCCGTATCGCTCGCGCACCTTGGCGTCGACCGCGCTGACGAGCCGATCGGGAACCGCGGGTCCGCCATCGCGAAGCTCGCACGAGACGCGCCGCTGCGCGGCCACCTGTTCGCGGATCTCAGGGCGGTCGGCGAACGCGCCGGCTTTGGTCCGCTCAGCGTCGGTCGGCGACGCGTCGACGAGCCGGGTGATCGCCTGCGCTTCCTGTTCGGCTGATGTTGGCTTGGATCGCATTGCTCGAGCTGATCTTAGGACGCCTCATGCGCGCGGGCGAGCGGGCATGAGAGAGCGCACTCCACGCTACGAACGACGCGATCTGCGGCCGCGTTATTCCATTTCGCCCCCCCTCGAATCGACCGCCGGCCGCGTAAGACATTGTTCACGAAACTGGATGGAATACGCCGGCGAGTAGACCGCTCTTATCGGGGTGTTGGCACCTCGTGGGGGCCAGAAGAAGACCTCGACAGCCAGTTCTTCTGCCGCCGGGTGTGAACGTCTCTCACATCCCAAATAAGGAGAAAGACATGCGCTCCAAGCATGCGACCAAGCGTGCTCGCTTCGTGCCGGCCGCGTCCGAGTCGAGCCGCAAGATGCGTGCCGGGAAGTTGGTGGGCATCGCTCTCGCGACCGCGGCACCCGTCATCGGCGCCGGGGCCGCCGCGGCCCCCGCTGTCGCCAGGCCGCACGACCCCCACTCCGGCCAGTACCAGTTCCGGACGATCGACAATCGTGCCGATCTCACGTTCAACCAGCTGCTCGGCATCAATCAGGATGGAGTGATCGCCGGCTACTTCGGCTCGGGTGCGATGGGGCATCCAAATCAGGGCTATCTGCTGCATGCCGGTCATGGTCAGCAGAGCTATCTGAGCGAGAACTGGCCCGAGTCGACCCAGACCCAGGTGACCGGGCTGAACGATCACGGTGTCACGGTCGGCTTCTGGTCGAGCATGAACACCGCGGATCAGATGAATGACAATCGTGCGTTCGTGTCCTACCACGGGTACTTCATCGATGGCGACTATCCGACCAGTAACCCTGCGTCCCCGCCAGTCGACCAGTTGCTCGGTGTCAACGACCACAACATCGCGGTCGGGTTCTACAACGACGGCGACGGCAACACCAACGCCTACTCGTTCAACATCCGCCGCAACCAGTTCAGCGCGGTCACTCCCGCCGGAGTCACCAACCCGACCGCCGCAGGGATCAACAACCAGGGCGACATCGCCGGGTTCGGGACCGACTCGACGGGCGACGCGTCGAACGGGTCGGTCGTCGGGTTCCTGCTCCGGCGCGACGGCAAGGTGACGATCCTGAACGTTCCCGGCTCGAGCATGACTCAGGCCCTCGGGATCGACGACAACGACGAGGTCGTCGGCGTCTACCAGCAGGGCAGCGGCGACAGCGCCACGACGCATGGCTTCACCTGGAGCCCGATGCACGGGTTCCGGACCGTCGATGACCCGAGCGGCGTCGGCGCCACAACGATCAATGGCGTCAACGACATGGGCCAGCTTGTCGGCTTCTACACCGATGGCGCGGGAAACACGGACGGCTTCCTCGCCACCCCGAACCGGCACCACCAGGGCTGATTTCCTCATCCAGCCGACTGAACGGGACCGGGCCGCCCTTCCGCGGCCCGGTCTCTTTCTGGGCGGGCGGGCAGACATGTGGGGGGTTCAACCCGGGGCGGGACGTCGCCGCCGACGGCCGTCCTCTAGCGTCTTTGCGCGAATCGTCGTCTACCTGTGAGGACAGATTTATGGGTGAGATCGTGAGCTCGATGCCCCGGCGCAAGCGGATCGCGCTGATCGCGCACGACAACTGCAAGAACCAACTGCTCGAGTGGGCCAGGTTCAACACCGGCACGCTCGCGACCCACGAGCTCCACGCCACCGGGACCACGGGCGCCCTGCTCGCGACCGAGCTCGGGCTCGACGTCAACCGGTTTCTGAGCGGCCCGTTGGGCGGCGACCAGCAGGTCGGCGCCGCGATCGCCGAGGGGAGGATCGACTTCCTGATCTTCTTTTGGGACCCGCTCGAGCCGCAGCCGCACGACGTCGACGTCAAGGCGCTGCTCCGGATCGCGGTGGTCTGCAACGTTCCCACCGCGTGCAACCGAGCGACCGCGGACTTTGTGCTGTCGAGCCCCCTCACCGCCGCCGAGTACGACCGGCCGTCCGCCCTCCACCCGGAGTCCGATCCCGTCACCCGGTTGGCCACGCTCAACCCCGGCACCGAGTCGTAATGCGCAAGCTGATCTACTCGATGACCACCTCGCTGGACGGCTTCATGGCCGGCCCGGACGGCGAGATCGACTGGTCGGCGCCGGACGAGGAGCTCCACTGGTTCCACAACGAGCAGGTGCGGGAGCTCGGGGCGCACCTGTGCGGCCGCCGGTTGTACGAGACCATGGTGTATTGGGAGACCGCCGACCAGGACCCTGGGGCGAGCGAGGTCACGGTCGACTTCGCGCGGATCTGGCAGTCGCTACCGAAGATCGTGTTCTCGACCACGCTCACGACCGTCGAGGGGAACGCGACGCTGCTGCGCGACGGGGTCGCCGCCGAGGCGGCACGGCTCAAGCAGGAGGAGGGCAAGGACGTCGCCGTGGGCGGGGCCGGGCTGGCGGGCGAGCTCGCGAAGCTCGGCCTGATCGACGACTACCGGCTGTTCGTGAGCCCGGTCGCGCTCGGCCGCGGCACGCCGTTCTTCCCCGCGCTCGAGGAGCGGATCAACCTGGAGCTGGTCGAGACGCGGACGTTCGGCTCTCGGGTCGTATACCTGCACTACCAGCTCGCGACGTAGCGGCTCGGCGTGGCGAATCGGAGCCTGCTCCTCCGCACGGTCCCGGCCGCGCTGATCGCGTGACTGGCGCTCGGGACCGGGACCGAGCTTGGAGGATCGGCGGACGCCGCTCGACGGGCCGCGCCACCGACGCGAGCCGCGTCGGGCTGCGCTCGGCCGCGCGCTACACGGTCCGCGATCTGTGGGGGCGGACGACATCGACCTCGAGCGGTGCAACCAGCGCGGACGTCCCGTCCGACAGCGCGGCCCTCTACGGGGTCACGCCCGAGCGCGGCTGATCCGGCCCGGCGGCGGGGCCAGGCACCTGCACAGCTCGACACTCGGCACCGGAACCGCTGGCCTTGCCGAGTTGCCCGCGGTAATCGCGCACAACCCGGCACGGTCCAGCCCCCTGGCGTCGCTTGCCGCGCTGTGCAGGTGCCCGTGGCCCCACCATCGCGATCAGGCGGCCTTTTCGACCGGGACCGGCGCGTCGGTCCACTCGCCCCAGACGACCTTGTCTGATCGCACCGGTTTCCCGCCTACCGTCCGCACACGAGGCGTGCTACGCGCGGTTTTGTGAACTATTGGCGGGAAATCGGGCGGCCGCGGGTGCGGGCCAGCGCGACGCCGGCCAGGCAGAGGAGGCCGCCGGGGAGCACCAGCGCCGGCGGGACCTCACCCAGGAACGCCCACGCGAACAGCAGCGCAAGCGGCGGCACGAGATACGTCGTCGATCCCATCCGCCCGGCGGTCGTCCGGGCCAGGGCGTAAGCCCACAGGATGAATCCTGCCGCGGTCGGGGCGATGCCCAGGTAGATCATCCATCCGATCGTCGAGCCGCCGGCGTGCCCCAGCCCGTGGACGAGCGAGCCCGCGTAGGGCAGGCAGCTGATCGCGCCGATCGTGCACGCAAGCCAGGTGACGGTCAGCGGCGAGGCTTCGCGGAGCACCGGTTTCTGTGCGACGACTCCGCCGGCGTAGGCGATCGCCGCGACCAGGCACAGCACGGCGCCCAAGCTCTCGTGCAGTCCGTGGCGAGACGTCGCGAGGCCGATCACGATCGCGCCGGCGAACGAGACCAGGCAGCCGGCGAGCAGACGGGGTGGAAACCCTTCGTGCAGGATCCACCCCGCGAAGATCGCGATCAGGATCGGGCCGACGTTGACGAGCATCGCCGCGGTCCCGGCGTCGACGCGCCGTTCGGCGGCGTTGAGCGCGACGTTGTAGACGCCGAACCAGAGAACGCCGCAGATCAGGATGCCGGGCAACTCGCGCCGACGGGGGAGTGGCGCGCGACGTGCCAGCACGAGGACCCCCAACGCGACGCTGCCCACCAGCAGCCGGCCGAGCGCGAGCGCTCCGGGCGCGAGCTCGCGATCCGCGAACCGGATCGCGACGAAGGCCGATGCCCACAGGGCGACCATCGCCGAGATCGCGACGATCAGCACGACACGCGTGCGCGTGAACCTCGCGGCCCCAGGAGCGACGACCGTCATCCGGGTAGAACGTTACGAGGGCCTGATTCGTGAGGTCGTCACGGCATACTTGAGAGATGGCGCCTCATTCGAGCTCTGAGACGATCCGGACGGTCCTGACCGAGACCCGCACGTGGGCCGTCGTGGGCTGCTCGCCCGATCCGCGACGCGACTCGCACCGGATCGCGCACCTGCTCCAGAGCCACGGGTTCCGGGTGATTCCCGTGAATCCGAACGTGGATGAGGTCCTCGGGGAGCGCTGCTACGCGCGCCTCGACGAGATCCCGCCCGAGGAAGCCGTCGAGGTCGTCGACATCTTCCGCCGTGCCGAGGAAGCCGGCGCCCACGTGGACGAGGCGATCGCCGCCGGCGCCCGAGCCGTCTGGACGCAGCTGGGCGTGATCGACGAGGCAGCCGCGCAGCGCGCGCTGGTCGCGGGCCTGCTCGTCGTGATGAACCGCTGTCCCGCGATCGAGCTCCCGAGACTCGCCGCGTGAAGCGCGAGACCGAGCTCGCTCGCGGTGGCCTGCCGGGCCTCGACCGCGCGACGATCCACCCGTACGTCGACGCCGTTCCGGGGCCAGTGTTCTACCAGCGCACAGCCCACCCGGTCGGGCTGGACGCCGAGCGCGTACTCGGTGCGCTCGAGGGCGGGCACACGCTGCTGTTCTCCTCCGGCACGGGCGCGACGACCGCGCTCATGCTGTCGATGCTCGGCCCCGGCGCGACCGTCGCGGTCGCCGCCGGCGGCTACTACGGGACGGTCGGGCTGATGCGCGAACTGGCCCGGTGGGGCCTTGAGGTTGAGGAGTTCGACCAGACCGGGGAGCCGCCCGACGCCGACCTCGTGTGGCTCGAGCCGTGCTCGAACCCGATGATGACGTTTCCCGATCTCGACGTCGCGATCGCACAGGCCCACGCCTCGGGCGCCGTCGTCGTAGTCGACAACACGGTGCTCAGCCCGGTTCTGCTGCGACCGCTCGAGCACGGCGCGGATTTCGTGCTGCACAGCGGGACGAAGATCCTGGCCGGCCATCACGACGCGCTGATCGGCGTCGTCACAAGCGCCCGCGCCGAGGATCACGCTCGTCTCCACGCGTTCCGCACCACCTCGGGGATCGTCGCCGCGCCCGATCCGGCGTGGCTGATGCTGCGTGGGATGAAGACGCTCGCGCTCCGGGTCGAGCGTGAGTCCGCGAGCGCGCTCGAGCTCGCTCGCCGGCTCGGAAGCCACCCCAAGGTCGAGCGCGTGCGCTACCCCGGGCTCGGGGATCTCGTCGCCGCCCGCTACGTGGACGCGTTCGGACCGTTGCTGTCGTTCGACGTCGCCGACGCTGACAGCGCCGCGAAGGTCGAGCGCTCGCTCGCGCTGATCGAGAACGCGACGAGCCTCGGTGGCGTCGCCTCGACGCTCGAGTCGCGGACCCGGTGGGAAGGGTCGCGCGTGCCTCCGGGCCTACTCCGCCTGAGCGTCGGGCTCGAGGACGTCGAGGACCTCTGGGCCGATCTGGCGCAGGCGCTCGACGCGTAGTAGAGGGTAGGGTCCCGGCCTCGATGAAGATCGTCTACACCCTGACCGACGAGGCGCCGGCGCTCGCCACGCGGTCGCTGCTGCCGATCGTGCGCGCGTTCGCCGCCGCGGCCGACGTCGAGGTCGAGGTGCGGGACATCTCGCTGGCTGGGCGGATCCTGGCGCAGTTCCCGGACGTGCTCGACGAGGAGCACCGGGTCGCCGACGCGCTGGGCGAGCTGGGTGAGCTGGCCGAGACGCCGGAGGCCAACATCATCAAGCTGCCGAACATCAGCGCGTCCGTGCCTCAGCTCAAGGCCGCGATCGAGGAGCTCCAGGGCAAGGGGTACGCGATTCCCGACTACCCCGAGGAGCCGGCCGACGACGCGCAGCGAGTTACGCGGGCGCGTTACGACAGGGTCAAGGGGAGCGCGGTGAACCCCGTGCTGCGCCAGGGGAACTCCGATCGACGAGCGCCCGCGTCGGTCAAGGAAAACGCCCGCCAGCACCCCCAGTCGATGGGCGAATGGTCATCGGACTCCCGCTCGCACGTCGCGACGATGAGCGAGCGACGACTTTCGCTCGACCGAGCGGTCGATGACCGTCGAGCAAGACGGCACGGTCCGGATCGAGCACGTCGATCGCGACGGCAAGATCACGGTCCTGAAGGACAGGACGGCCGTGAAGGCCGGCGAGGTGCTCGACGCCGCCGTGATGCGCCGCGCGGCGCTCGATGCGTTCATCGCCGACCAGATCGCCGACGCGAAGGTGCGAGGCGTCCTGTTCTCCGTGCACCTCAAGACGACGATGATGCGTGTGGCGGACCCGATCATCTTCGGGCACGTGCTGCGGGCGTACTTCGCCGACGTGTTCGATCGATACGCCGACGAGCTCAGCTCGGCCGGGGTCAATCCCAACGACGGCGTGGGGTCGCTGTTGAAGGCGATCGAGGCGCTGCCCGGCGACCAGCGCGACGCGATCAAGGATGCGATCGACGCGGCGTACGCGACCGGGCCGCCGCTGGCCATGGTCAACTCCGACCTCGGGATCACGAACCTCCACGTCCCGAGCGACGTGATCATCGACGCGTCGATGCCGGCCGCGATCCGCTCTTCGGGTCAGATGTGGAACTCGCACGGCGAGCCCCAGGACACGAAGTTCGTGATCCCCGATCACTCGTATGCCGCCGCTGTACGCCGAGACGGTCGAGGACTGCCGCATCCACGGCGCGTTCGACCCCGCGACGATGGGCAGCACGCCCAACATAGGGCTGATGGCCCAGGCGGCGGAGGAGTACGGGTCGCACGACAAGACGTTCGAGATCGCGGAAACCGGGTCTGTGCGGGTCGTACGCACCGACGACGACGAAACGCTGTTCGAGCACTCGGTTTCCGTTGGGGACATCTGGCGGATGTGCCAGACCAAGGACGCTCCGATCCAGGATTGGGTCCGACTCGCGGTTTCGCGCGCGCGCGAGACGAACACGCCCGCCGTGTTCTGGCTGGATCGAGACGCGAGCGCACGACGCCGAGCTGCTGCGGAAGGTGCGGCCGGCGCTCGACGAGCTCGACACCGACGGCGTACAGATCGAGATCCTCGACGTCGCGCGGGCCGCGAGGTTCACGCTCGAGCGCGCCCGCAACGGCGAGGACACGATCTCGGTCACCGGGAACGTGCTGCGCGACTACCTGACCGACCTGTTCCCGATCTTGGAGCTCGGCACGAGCGCCAAGATGCTCTCGATCGTGCCTCTGATGCAGGGCGGCGGCCTGTTCGAGACGGGCGCCGGAGGCTCCGCGCCCAAGCACGTCCAGCAGTTCCTCGAGGAGAACCATCTGCGTTGGGACTCGCTCGGCGAGTTCCTCGCGCTCGGTCCGTCGTTCGAGTTGCTGGCCAAGACCGAGGGCAACCGGCGGGCGAAGCTGCTCGCCGACGCGCTCGATCGCGCGACCGGACGCGTGCTCGACGAGGATCGCTCGCCGTCGCGCAAGGTCGGCGAGCTCGACAACCGCGGCAGCCACTTCTACCTCGCGCTGTACTGGGCGCAAGAGCTTGCCGCCCAGACCGAGGATGCGGAGCTCGCGGCGAGGTTCGCGCCGCTGGCCGCGCGCTTGACCGAGAGCGAGGAGAAGATCGTCGACGAGCTCGGCTCGGTCCAGGGCTCCCCGGTCGACATCGACGGCTATTACCGCCCCGACATCGACAAGGTGCAGGAGGCGATGCGCCCGAGCACGACCCTGAACGCGGCGCTCGACGCGTTCTGACGGCTCGGGTCAGCGGCCGCTGAGGTGCGCCGCGCCGTTGGCGGGCTAGCGTAGTCCACGTACCCCTGGCGACGGGGAGCGGCCCGCGCGTTGGCGATCGTCGGCCTCACCACTCTCGGGCTCATTGCACTCGCGTTCGTCTTGGCTTCGCAAGCCCCCAGCTGCCAGCAGCTCGCCAGCCACCGAGCCGCTTGACGACGAACGGCCGGGCATGAGCCCGGCGGTTCGTCGTTCGCCCCAGCCCCAGCCAGCGCTGGCAGGTCGAGCCGGTCGCGGGATTGTCTAGTGAGACCCGCGTCCAGAGGTAAGGTGATGCAGGTCGAGTTTGCTGATGCGCAGGGAGTTGAGCACCTGCACTCGTTGCGCTAGTCCGGAGCCGCCCTGGACGACCAGCCAGGCATTACCAACTCGCTTGGCTGTCACACCGAAGTTGCGGCTGAACAACGAGCTCGGGAATTTCCCGGTGGCGAGGTTGACCATTACCGGCTCGCCGGGTACCGGCCGCGCGCCCGGAATCGGCCCCAGAACCTGCCCCGGGGCGATGGCCATCGAGGAGCACGCCGACCTGGAGCGGCCACCCGTCCAGGTAGTACTCAGCATCGACGCAAGACAGAAACACCTCGCCGAGCGCGTCGTTGACCGGCGAGATCCAGGCGACGGTGTGGCCGAACTGGACGTGAAGTGCGGGGAGGCCGTGTTGCGCCAGCTGACAGACGCCTGGACGCGGACGGGTCGGGGCGTGGTAGCCCGGGCCCTGGTATGGCACCGTGAAGCCCCGCAACGGCCACCAGCGCCTCACGGCGTGAGGTGCCATCCAGGTCAAGGGCGGTGCTTCGGCGGGAGTCGCGCAACGGGCTCGGTGGCGATCGCCCGCCCGAAGCGGTCGAGCGGCACGATCGCGACCGCAGGAATGCTCTTCATCCGCGGCGCAGGGAATCCGGGCATGAGGAACACGGGGACGGGTCCCTTGGCAGGGACGAAGAACACCGCGGCTCGATCGCCGACCGGCAGGGAACGAGAACTGACGGTACGGATCGTCCGGCTCCCAATCCGGACGGCCCACACCTGTGGGCCGGTGAGGACGTACGCGACGGTGTCACCGCGCGCGAAGCTGGTCGGGCCGCTACCCCCGCCGAAGATGAGGCCGCTACCCCCGCCGAAGATCGGGGTTCGTGGCCCTCGGATAGCCGGGGCAGAGCCCCGCTCCCTCCCCGACATACCCGCTGGTGCCCGGCCTGCCGTAGACGATCCACGAATCGCCATCCCGCCCCACCGGCCTGCAGACTGGTATCGGCGGGGGTCACTCGCGATCGTGTAGCCGTAGCCCGCCACCGACGCAGGGGTAATCGCTCCCGGCACCCTCCCCACAAGCGGCTGTGACGCGCTGAGCGAGAGGACCGCGGCCGCAGCCGACCCGGCGATCACCAGCGCGACCAGCAAGATAACCACCGGGCGTGACGGGCGGCGAAGCCGGCCCCAGCGTTTACGCCGGGCGGGTTGCGCCGCACGTTCGGCGGCGTCTACCAGCTCGGCGCGCAGGATGACAAACGGATCCCTCATCGTCCCTCCAGACCTCCCCGCAACCGCGCAAGCCCGCGCGAGACACGCTTTCTAACCACCTGCTCAGAGCAGCAGCAGATCGGCCGCGATCGTGCGATAGCTCTCCTCGAGCACGACCCGGCGGATCACCGCCTCACGCTGGACAGCCTCCAACGCGGCCAGCGCGTCCCGCAACTGGACATCCGATCGGTCGGCGATCACCTCCAGCTGCTCGTCGTCAAGCTCAACCCGTCCCATGCCCAGGCGCACGCGGCTTTCCGACTCCACCTGGCCCCGACGCGCGGAATCGATCATCAAGTTGCGCGCGATCCCCAAAAGCCACGCGACCGTCGGCCCCTTCGACGGGTCGTATTGGAGACGATGCTCCAACGCTCGCGCAAACGTCTCGGCCACAAGATCAAACACCACGTCCGGCTGGCCAATCCAGCTGCCGACGAATGCCGTGACCGCCCTCACGTGGCGGTCATAGAAGCAGCCGAAATCAGACGCGACCCCGCTACTCAGCAACTCCGGGTCTGCACGCTCGTCACGCATAACACCCCGTATACGGTTCAGCACCAAGAATTGTGACCAACGACCGCTCGTCGTCCGCTTAAGGACGACTGTTGCAACGACGCTACGAGCCGGTTTCAGCGAGGCGGGACCCGCGCGCGCACGCGCGCGGGAAGGTGGAACGCCCTCGGTTGGAGGGCTACCAGGTGGAACGCCCTCGGTTGGAGGGCTACCAGGTGGAACGCCCTCGGTTGGAGGGCTACCAGGCCTGAGTCCGGGCGCAGTGCGGGCAGCCGACCGAGGTCGTGACCAGCGCCTCGAATGCATAACCGCATTCGCAGCTGTACAGCGCACGATCCTCGGACGCGCCGCCGCCGGCGCGCCGCTCGCGAGACGCGACGTCCTCGGGGGCGAGCGCGATCGGGCGCGCCGCCTTGTGGCCGACGCGACCGCGCGGGCGCCACCGGACGTTGGATTCGCTTTGCTTGCTTTTGACCAACCATCTTTATCTAATAACGCTTGTGGGCGGGATTGGTTTCTCCAATAAGAGGAGGACCGCGGCCCTCTAATACGACGTTAATCGGCAGGCATCCCCAGACAATGAGCGGGGAGGGGATCGGCCGGCCGCGGTATGGGAGAATCCGCCCAGGCATGGATCCGAGCCGCAAGCGCGCCATCCGGCTAACCGTCGCCCTGACCGCCGCCGTGCTGCTGGCGTCGGCGCTCGATCTACATCGAGCTTCACCGCCGGGCGACAGGAGGTGACGGCCTCACAGCTGCTGGCCCGCGCGAAGCCGGGGAAGACGTACGAGCTGGCCGGCACGGTCCTGAACGGCTCGGTCCGGCACGACGGCACCACGCTGCTGTTCCGGATCCGCGACCCCAAGCTGCAGGCTCTCGGTCCCCGTGCGGTACACCGGGATCGTCCCGGACCCGTTCGCGGCCGGCCGCGCGGTGATGGTCGCGGTCGAGGAGCACGGCAGCGCGACGTTCGTCGGCCAGGAGAACTCGCTCACGACCAAGTGCCCGTCGAAGTACCAAGCGGCGGCCGCATCGTAGATGTCGTCGGCGCCGGCTTGCGACGGAGTGAGGCTCTGAGATGGCGGTGATCGGCCGCGCATTGCTGATCCTCGCGCTGGGCGTCGCCGTGTTCGGCATCGGCGCCTCGCTCTACGGCGCGCGGACCGGCCGCCGCGAGTGGGTCGACTCGGGGCGCCGGTCGGTGTACGCACTGGCCGGGCTGGCGACGCTCGCGTTCGCGATCCTCGAGGTCGCCTTCTTCCGCTCGGACTTCTCGTTCAACGTCGTCGCGGAGCACTCCTCGACGACTACGCCGACCTTCTACAAGCTCGCCGCGGCGTGGTCCTCGCAGGAGGGCTCGCTGCTTCTGTGGGTGTTCCTGCTGTCGCTGTGGTCGAGCCTGATCCTGTTCCTGACGCGCCGGCAGGTGCGCGAGATCGCGCCCTACGCGACCGCCGTGCTGCTCGGCTTCGGGGCGTTCTTCACCTCGCTGGCGGTGTTCTTCGCCAACCCGTTCACCACCAGCGCGAACCCGCCCACCGAGGGCGCCGGGCTCGATCCCCTTCTGCTGCACCCGAGCATGATGATCCACCCGCCGATGCTGTACTCGGGGTACACGCTGCTGACGATCCCGTTCGCGTTCGCGATCGGCGCGCTCGTCACCGGTCGGCTCGGCGCCGAGTGGATCTCGGTGACCCGGCGGTTCGCGCTGGCGTCGTGGCTGTTCCTGGGGATCGGGATCCTGCTCGGGGCGCGGTGGTCCTACACCGAGCTCGGCTGGGGCGGCTACTGGGCCTGGGACCCGGTCGAGAACGCGGCGCTGATGCCGTGGCTGTGCATCACCGCGTTCATCCACTCGATCATGATCCAGGAGAAGCGGGGGATGCTGAAGATCTGGAACGCCTCGCTGGTCCTGGCCGCCGGCACCCTGTCGATCCTCGGGACGTTCCTCGTGCGCTCGGGGATCCTCGACTCGATCCACGCCTTCGGCGCCTCGACGCTCGGCGTGCCGTTCGTGCTGCTGATCGCCGCGATGGTGATCGGCTCGATCGGGCTGATCCTGTGGCGCCGCGATCAGCTCCGCTCCGACGCGCGCCTCGAGTCGCTGCTCTCGCGCGAGGCCGTGTTCCTGTTCCAGAACCTCGTGCTGGTGGGGATGGTGTTCGTCGTCTTCTGGATCACGTTCTTCCCGCTGATCTCGGAGGCGATCACCGGCACGAAGGTGTCGGTCGGGCCGCCCGCGTTCCGGCCGTTCATCGTCCCGCTCGCGCTGATCCTCGTGCTGCTGTCGGGAATCGGCCCGATCATCGCGTGGCGGCGCGTGACGGTCGCGAACCTGCGACGCAACTTCACGATTCCCGTGCTGGCGGGCGTGGTGACGTTCTTCATCCTTCTGTTCTGGAACGGCGGCCCGAGCTCGAAGCCGTTCGCGCTGATCATGTTCTCGCTGGCGGCGTTCGTGCTCGCCAGCGTCGCCCAGGAGCTCGCGCGGGGTGTCGCCGCGCGCCGGGCGATGACCCACGATCCCGGTGCCGCTCGCGTTCGTCCGGCTGATCCGCCGCAACCGCCGGCGCTACGGCGGCTACATCGTCCACGCCGGACTCGCGGTGCTGCTCGTCGGCGTGGCGGCGTCCTCCTCGTTCCAGCACTCGCAGGACGTGATCCTGACCCCGGGCCAGAAGGCCCACGTCGACGGCTACACGATCCGGTACGTACGACCGACGGAGTCCGTGTCCTCGCAGAAGATCGCGTTCGGCGCTGTGCTGGACGTCACCAAGGGCGGCAAGCACGTGACGACCGTCACGACCACGCGCAGCTTCTATCCATCGCAGAACCCCGCGGACGGCCTGATCGGGAAGTTCTTCGACACCGCGAACTCCGACAGCCAGGTGGGGCTGGATGCCGGCCTGCGGCGGGACATCTGGACGGTGGTCAACGTCGACCCATCGCCGCTCGCATCGCTCATCAACAAGGGCAACAGCGTGTTCGCGGCGTATGCGCCGCAGGTGATGACGAAGGCGGCGAAGCTGCCGCCCGGTCAGGCGCAGTCCGCGATGAACGGGCTGTGGACCGAGCGCGACCTGGCCGTGACCGAGATCGCGCGCCGGTTCGTGACCCATCCGTGGCCGACCGAGTTCCTGCTGATCGTGGACCCGCTCGTGACGTGGATCTGGCTGGGCGCGCTGATCATCGGCGCGGGCGGACTGATCGCGCTGTGGCCCGTGCCGTCGTTCGCGCGCCGGCGGACGCCAGGTCCCCGTCGCCGCCCGGCCGCCCGCCTCGCCGCGTCTCCCGGTCCGCGAGCCGGTGTGAGCGTGGAGTACCTGGTCATCTTCGCGATCCTGGCCGGGGTGGTCGTGTTCGTGACCGCGCCGGTCCGCCGGGCCGCCGCCACCGGGACGCCGGAGCCCGGCCCGGACGTTGCCGAGGCCGGGGACCTCGCCGACCTCGAGGCCGCGCGCGAGGCCAAGCTACCGCGAGTTGCGCGACGCCGAGCTCGACCACCGCACGGGCAAGCTGTCCGACGCCGACTACGAGGAGCTCGACCGGACGCTCCGCGGGGAGGCGATCGAGATTCTGAATGACCTGGACCGCACGCGGGACGGATCGCTACCATCGCCTGGGCAATGAGCACGGTCCTCGGCGTCGTCCAAGTCTTCATCTGCGTCGTGCTCGTGTTCCTGATCCTGATGCACTCGGGCAAGGACGCGGGTCTGTCGGGCGCGTTCGGCGTGGGCACGGGTGCCGGCCCGTTCGGCGGCGGCTCGCTCGTCGAGCGCAACCTGAACCGCTGGACGATCGGGTTCGCGGTCGCATTCGTGCTCAACACGATCGTCCTGATCAAGATCTCTTAGGGGTTGGGGCCGGGCAGTCGCCCGGCGTCCGTGGGGCCGGGTCCCGAACTCGTTGCGGCCCGCGACGCCGCGCCATCCCGTCCGGACGTGCGCGGGGGCGCCGTCGGGCATGGACGCCCGGCGGAACGGCCCCATGGACGCCGAGCGCAGCGAGGCTCATCGGATCCGGCCAACGGACGGCATACGGCGGGCACCTGGGGTGGGGGCTGTGGCATCGCAAGTCCACACTCGGCACCCCGCTGGCGGCGAGTGTGGATTCAGACACGTATGCGGGTCATTCGGACACAATCGGCCGGCGGTCGACGGCGAGTGAGCGGTTATGACCCTGGGGCGGGCAGTGGCGGCTCCTCGCGAACGTGCATAACGCGGCACTCGGCGCGGCCACGGGGTCGAGACGCACGTAGGCCGCGATAGACGCGGTGCCCGCCGAGTGTCGACCTTTTCCGGCTACAGCGCGGACAAGTTGGCTCTCGACGATTGCGGCGCGTCGAGTGTCGACTTGGAGGGGTAGCGCCGCGCCGCCAGCCGCGCGATCCCAGGCGGCAGGCGGCCGTCGGTCGAGAGCCACCCGCCGGCGAGGATCAGCAGCAGTCCCGCGACCGCGCCGGCGCCCGGGTGCTCGCCGAGCAGCAGCACGCCGAGCGTGACCGCGACCACCGGGTTCACGTACGTGATCACGGTGGCGCGGCTGGTACCCGCCTCGCCGATCAGGATCGCGTAGACCACGAAGCCGGCGGCGGTGCACAGCAGGCCGAGCACGACCACCGCGCCGATCCCGCCCGCGGACGGCGCGTTTTGGGGCACGTCGAGCGCGGCCCACGGCAGCAGCAGCAACGAGGCGATCGCGAGGCTCGCGCCCATGGTGGCGCGGGGATCGAGCCCCGACAGTCGGTGCTTGAGCAGCATCGGCCCGATCGCGTAGCCGATGGCGGTGATCATGATCGCGCCGATCCCGAGCAGCTCGCCCCGATCGCCGGCGACGTCGATGCCGACCAGCGCGATCACGCCGCCGAACCCGATCGCGAGGCCGAGGGCGCGAACCGGCGTCGGGCGCTCGGAGTGGTCGAAGCGCATCGCCAGCAGCGCCCCGATCAGCGGCACGGTGGCGACCATGATCGCCGCGAGCGACGAGGGCACCCGCTCCTCGCCGATGGCGAGCATCGGGAACGGAATCGCGATCTCGGCGACGGCGAACGCGAGCAGCCCGCGCCAGTGTCTGCGGACGCTCCCGAGGGTGCCGGCGCGCCCGGCCAGCGCCAGCAGCACGAGCGCGCCGAGCGTGACCCGGCCCCATGCGAGCACCGGCGCGGTGACGCCGTGGTCGACCGCGATCTTGATGAACAGGTATGGCACGCCCCAGATCAGCGAGGCGGCGGCGAACGCCACCCAGGCGCGACGCGTCATGTCCGAGAGTGTTGCAGCCCGCGGCGGCTCAGCGCGTGCTGCGCTCGCCGAGCTGATCGACCAGCCGCAGCAGGTCCAGCGGGCTGAACGGCTTGGTCAGGAACAGGTCGGCGCCGGCCTGCTCGGCGTCCGCCTCGACGTTGTCGCCGGACGCCGCGGTGAGCATCACGATCGTGAGCGTCGCCGAGCTCGTCGTCCTCGCGCAGGCGCCGGCACGCCTCGATCCCGTTCAGGCGCGGCATGTCGACGTCGAGGAACACGAGCGACGGGCGGGCGCGGCGGGCGACCTCGATCGCCTCGACCCCGTCGGCCGCCTCGTGCAGCTCGAACTCGGCGACGTCCTCGAGCGTGGTCGCGATCAGCTTGCGGATGAACTGGTCGTCATCGACGATCAGCACTCCGTGCACCGGCGGATCCGGCGCTGTCATCGAATCTCGGCCGCGATCCGCTCGAAGACCTCGTCGTCGATCGAGTTGAACGCGTCGACGACCTTCGGGTCGAAATGCGTTCCGCTCTCGGCGTTGATCATCGCGCGGGCGTAGCGCATCGAGCAGGCGGGCCGGTACGGGCGGTCGGTGGTGAGCGCGTCGAGCACGTCGGCCACCGAGAACACGCGCGCCGCGAGCGGGATCTCCTCGCCGGCGAGGCCGTCCGGATAGCCGGTGCCGTCCCAGCGCTCGTGGTGCGAGCGCACGACCTCGGCGGCCTCGGCGAGGAACTCGATGCCCTGGACGATCTCGGCGCCGATCACCGGATGGCGCGACATCAGCGCGCGCTCTTCGTCGTCGAGCGAGCTCGGCTTGTAGAGGATCGCGTCCGGGATCGCCACCTTGCCGACGTCGTGGAGGAGGTAGCCGAACTCGAGCTCGGGCGTGATCGCTAGGTCGGGCGCGAACTTGCGGGCGATCACGATTCCGTACGCGGCGACGCGCTCGGCGTGCTTGCCGGTGTAGGCGTCGCGGGCCTCGACCGCGTTCGACAGCGCGCGGACCGTCGCCATGTACGAGCGGCGGAGCTCCTGGGCCCGGGCGCGCTCCTGCTTGAACGTCTCGCGCAGGTCGGCGGCGTAGCGCTGGAGCTGGAGCTCCTTGTCGGCGGCCTCCTGCTCGCGGCGCCGCAGCTCGGCGCGCAACCGCACGACCTCGTCGATCAGACCGATCTCGCTCTGGACCGCCATCGAATCAGCGTACCGATGTGAACTCGTGCAGCGTCAAGCCATACCCGTCCTCGACGTGAAGGCTACCCAGCTCCACGTCGAAACTGCGCTCACCGCGCAGGGCGGCGAGCACCGCCGACGCCGCGTATTCGGCGGGGACGACCTCCATCCCGAGCTTGCCGACGCCGGGCGGTGTCGGGGTCTCGCCGTCCGAGACCAGGATCACGGCGCGGCGGACGCGGCGGCCGCGGAGGTCGAGCGCCTGGATCACCACCTGCGGATTGCGGATCCCGACGTCGACGAGCGCGACCTCGAACCGGCGCTCCCGGCACACGCGCGCCGCCGCGGCGCCGCTCATCTCCCATTGGAACTCGATCCCGAGATCGTCGAGCGCGGGCTCGAGCGTGGCCTGGAGCTCCTCGCGCCCGACGACCAGCACGCGCGAGCGGCCCGCGCTGACCGCCGCGCCGAGCACGGCCCGCAGCTCGTCGGCGTCGATCGGCTTGGCCACGACCCACTCGCCGGCGAGCTCCTGGCGGCCCGAGAACACCGAGACGAACACGATCGGGGTCGTCGCCAGCTCGCGGTCCGAACGGATCTGGCGCAGCACCTCGAAGCCGTCCATTCCGGGCATCAGGATGTCGAGCGTGACCGCGTCGTAGTGGTCCGCGCGCAGCCGCTCGAGCGCCTCCTCGCCGCTCAGCGCGATCGTCGTGTGGACGTCGAGCGACGGCGAGCTGGCTCGCGATCAGCTCGGCGATCTCGCGCTCGTCGTCGACGACGAGCACGTGGCGTCCGCGGATCGACTCGAGCGCGGCCGGTGAATCGAACCCCGGCACCGCCGCGGGCAGCAGGACGCGAAACACGGTGCCGCGCCCGGGCTCGCTCTCGACCTTGATCTGCCCGAAGTGCAGGTCGACGAGCGACTTGACGATCGACAGGCCGAGGCCGGTGCCCGGGTTCGATCCGCTCCGGTTCCCGCGCGCGGTAGAAGCGCTCGAACACGCGCGAAACCTCCTCCTCGCTCATCCCGACGCCGGAGTCCGCGACGACGATCTGGACCCACGCGCGATCGGGCTCGACGCCGACGTGGATGCTGCCCCCCTCCGGCGTGTACAGGTGCGCGTTGGTCAGCAGGTTGGCGACGATCTGGCGCACCCGGCCGGGATCGGCGAGCGCCGGCGGCAGTCGTCGGCGCGACGTACGAGCTGAGGTGCTGGTGCTTGTCCAGCATCCGCGGATCCATCAGCTCGACGACCTCGTTCACGACCTCGCCGACGTCGATCGGGCGGCGGTTGATCTCGACGTGGTCGGCCTCGATCCGCGCGACGTCGAGCAGGTCGTTGACGAGCTCGACCAGTCGGTCGGTCGACTTGAGGATGATCTCGACGAACTCGCGCTGGCGCTCGGACATGCTCTCCGGCGAGCGCTGGAGCAGCTCGACGAAGCCCTTGATCGACGTCAGCGGGCTGCGCAGCTCGTGCGACGCGGTCGCGACGAACTCGCTCTTGGCGCGCTCGAGCCGGGCGCGCTCGCTCATGTCGCGGACGGTCCAGACGACGCCCTCGTTCGCGCGCCCGAGCTTGGCGGCCGTGACCGCCAGCGAGCGCCCGTCGTGCTCGATCAGCATCTCGCGCTGGAGCGCGGACTGCTCGGGGGGCAGTGGGCTGTCCTCGCCGTCGACCTGGCCGCCGACGAGCGAGCTCGGGCACGAGCTCGGTCGCGCGCGGGTTGACGGCCGCGATCGTGCTCGATCCGGGCTCGGTGACGATCAGCGCGTCGCCGAGGCTCTCGATCGTCACCGCCAGGCGCCGGCGCTCCTCCTCGATCCGCCGCTGCGCGGTGGCGAGGTCCTCGCCCATCGCGTTGAACGCGCCGCCGAGGTCCTGGAGCTCGCGCGGGCCCGACGGGTCGCACGCGGCGCTCGAGCTTGCCCTCGGCGAGGCTGTGGGTCGCGTCGACCAGCTCGTCGAGCGGGCGGCGCATCGAGCGGACGAGCGCGGTGATCAGCGCGAGCGCGCCGGCCAGCGCGAGCACCCCGGCGACGATGATCAGCACGAGCGCCCGGCGCGAATCGGCGCGGGCCTGCTTGCGGGCGGCGGCCTCACGCGCCAGCTGGTGCGTCTGGAGCTGGGTGGCGAGCGAGCGGGCGTGCGCGAGCGGGCCGCTGACCGCGGTGGCGGCCGGGAGCCGGCCGGTCAGGGCGAGACGCCGGGCCTGGTCCTCGGCCGCGATCTGGGCGCGGACGAGCCGCTCGCTCGTGGGGTCATCCCGCGCGAGCTTCGTCGCGGTCGCGGCGGCCGTCCGGTAGTCGGCGGCGACCTGGCGGCGGGCGCCGGCGCCTTGGGGGCCGCCCGCGTCGCGCAGTACCTCCTCCTCGGCGATCCCGGCGCTCGCGAGGTTGGCGCCGGCGGTGGCGAGCGAGGACGTCCGCTCGAGCTTGTTCTCGTAGCTTTGGCGCGAGCTGTAGAGGCTTGCGATGCCGAGCGCGGCCACGACGGCGAGCGCGAGCGTCAAGGCGACGAGCGCCAAGCGCAGCGAGCGGGCGATGGAAAGATGCTGCATAGGTGCACGATTGGGGCTGCGGGTAACCCCGGCGTGATCGTACCCGCGGTCCCGGCCTTCCAGCCGTCTTGACCGGCGTGGGCTCGGTTGGGCGGGGGTAGCATGGGGCCCATGAGCCTTGCCCGGGCGTGGAGGCGCCAGCTGCTCGGCGCCTGCGGGACGCTGGCGGCGTGTGCAGCGCTGCTGGCCGGATGCGGCGCTGGTGGCGGTGCGTGGTGGTGGGATGGCCGCGGTCGCGCCGTCTCCGAGCTCGAGCGCGAGCGCCGGCGGGGGCACCACGTCGCGGGCCGCCGCGGCCCGTGCGAGCAAGCGCGTGCCAGAGGCGGACTGGCTCCGGTTCAACTACAACGCCCAGCGCAGCGGTGTCGGTCCTGCCGCCACGGGCATCAACGCCGGCAACGTCAGGAAGCTGCGGCTGCGGACGATCACGCTGCCCGGGACGGTCGATTCGTCGGCGATCGAGCTGGCCGGCGTGACCGTGCGCGGACGAAAGCGGGACGTGATCGTGATGACGACCACGTACGGACTGACGCTCGCGATCGATCCGGCCGGCGGCAAGCTCCTGTGGGAGTTCACGCCCGCGGACATCCATTCGTATCTCGGGAGCTCGCAGTTCACGACCGCGACCCCGATAGCCGACCCGGATCGTCAGTTCGTCTACGCGGCCTCGCCGGACGGGCGGATCCACAAGCTCGCGCTCGCCACCGGGCGAGAGGTCCGCACGGGCGGCTGGCCGGTCAGCGTCACGTTCGATCCGACGCACGAGAAGATCGCCTCGGCGCTGAATATCAGCGGCAACTCGGTTGTCGTCACCACAGGCGGTTACATCGGCGACGCTCCGCCCTACCAGGGGCATGTGGTCACGATCAACAGATCGACCGGCCGGATCACGGCCGTGTGGAACTCGTTGTGCTCGGACCGCCACTCGCTGATCGACCCTCCGGCGTCGTGCAAGGCGAGCGACGCCGCGATCTGGGGGCGCGCCGGCGCGGTGGTCGAGCCGGACACCGGCCGGATGCTCGTCGCGACCGGCAACGCGCCGTTCAACGGCTCGACCGACTGGGGGGACAGCGTGCTCGAGCTCAGCCCCGACGGGAGCCGGCTGCTGCACAACTGGACCCCGACCGATCAGGCCCGCCTGAACACGAACGACCTCGACCTCGGGAGCACGTCGCCGGCCGTGCTGCCCGTCTTCCACGGCCGTCGGCTGGCGATCCAGGGCGGCAAGGCCGGCGTGCTCGACCTGCTCGATCTCGATCGGCTCGACGGGACGACCGAAGGTCCGGGCGCCCGGCTGGGCGGCCAGATTCAGGAGATCTCGGCGCCGGGCCCGACCGACGTGTTCACCGCGCCGGCGATCTGGAGCCACAACGGCAAGGTCTGGGTGTTCGTGGCGGACGGCGCCGGCACCTCGGCGTACGTGCTCAGCGGCGCAAGTCGCCCGCGCCTTCGCGTCGCCTGGAAGTCGGGGAGCGGCGGGACGAGTCCCGTGCTCGCGGGCGGGCTGCTCTACGTGTACGACCCGGGCGGATCGCTCGACGTCTACGTGCCGACGACGGGGCGGCGGCTGGCGTCGCTGCCGGCGGGCAGCGGGCACTGGAACAGCCCGATCGTCGTCGGCGGCCGGGTGATCCTGCCGGTCGGGAACGCCAACGACCACTCGACGAGCGGGACGCTCGACATCTATCACCTGCCGGGACGCTGACCCGGACCGATGTACGGACAGATACGGGTTTGGCGTTACGCCGCGCGCTCGAGCAGCTCTTCGGCGATCGCAAGGCTCGACGTGGCGGCGGGAGAGGGCGCGTTCCGGACCCAGGCCACCTTGCCGTTGACGCCGAGTCGGAAGTCGTCGACGAGCGAGCCGTCGCGGTCGATCGCCTGGGCGCGGACGCCGGCCGGCGCCGGCACGACGTCCTCGGACTGAGATCGCCGGGACGTAGCGCGCGACCTCGGCGACAAAGCGGCGCTTGGACGCGGACCGGATCAGCTCGCCGACGCCTGCGCGCCAGTGGCGGCGGAGCATCTTCAGCGTTCCGGGCCAGCTGATCGCGTCGTAGGTGTCGCGAACGTCGAACCGCCGGCGCTCGTACGCGTCGCGGGCGGTCGAGAGGACGGCGTTCGGGCCGATCACGACGGTGCCGTCGACCTTGCGCGTGAGATGGACGCCGAGGAAGGGCAGGGCCGGATCGGGCACCGGGTAGATCAGCCCGCGGACCAGGTGGCCGCGTTCGTCGCGCAGCTGCCAGTACTCGCCGCGGAAAGGGACGATGCGAGGCTCGGCCGGCTCGCCCGACGCGACCGCGAGGCGGTCGGCCTGGAGGCCGGCGCACACGATCACGCGGTCGGCTTCGAGGGTTGTGCCGTCCGTCAACTCGACGGTCGGGCGGAGCCCGTCCTGGCGCACGCGGGCGGCGCCGGCATTCGTCCTGATCTCGCCACCAACGGCGGTGACATCGGCCGCGTAGGCGCGCGCCACCGCGGCGAAGTCGGCGATCGCGGTCTCGGGCGAGTAGAGCGCGGCGACGCCGGTCACGTGGGGCTCGATCTGGGTGAGATCGTTGGCTTCGAGCCACCTCAGCCCGGGAACGCCGTTCTCGTTTGCCCGTTCGGCGAGCCGCCGCAGCGGTTCGAGCTCGCGCTCCTCGGTCGCGACGACGAGCTTGCCGCACGCGTCGTAGGGGAGGTCGCGCTCGGTGCAGTAGTCGCGCAGGAGGTTCAGTCCGCGCCGGCACAGCCTGGCCTTCAGCGATCCGGGCGCGTAGTAGATGCCGGCATGCACGACGCCGCTGTTGTGGGCGGTCTGGTGGCGCGCGAGGGCAGGCTCCTTCTCGAGCACGACGATCTCCGCCGCGGGCGTGGAGTTGGCGAGCTGGCGGGCGGTGGCGAGGCCGAGGATGCCGCCACCGACGATCACGACGCGCATCTCGTGGAGAGTAGTGGCGCGGCCGACCTGCGCGGCCGATCCGCGCGGCCGCGGTCGGGTTCCGGCCTGCATCGCCACGCGCGAAATGAAGGAATCAGGAAGAACCCGCGAATGGGTAGAAGGAAAACCGGGGAGGAGGCGTCTTTCAGAGCTAGTCGCGCGTTACGTGCGTGGCGTAGGCCTTACAAGCATGGTTCGATGACCGTCGAACAAATGCTATAATTCGTTCTGTATCGAACTATGTGTGACAGAGGGACTGAATTGGACAATTTTGAAGTAGATCGTCGGACCGCTTCGACTCGGTCCGGAGATCATGAAACCGCCCGGCGCGTGCGCTCGGCTGCTCCGAAGCGGAGGGCGACCACGGGCAACAAGCGCCAGAACCGGCGACGTGGAGCCCACGCCGGCGCCGAGCGGTGCCGAGCTGCAGACTGCAACCGAGAGCGATCGCGGGACGGGCTCGCTCGAGTCGCTCGAGCTGTTCCTCCGCAATGCTCGCGTCCATCCGCTGCTGACCGCGGCGGAGGAGATCGAGCTGACCAAGCGGATCGAGCGTGGCGATCTCGAGGCGAAGGAGCGGATGATCAACTCGAACCTCCGGCTCGTCGTATCCCAGGCGCGGCGCTACCAGGGTCACGGCCTTCCGATGGAGGACCTCGTCCAGGAGGGCATGCTCGGGCTGATTCGCGCGGTCGAGAAGTTCGACTGGCGGCGCGGGTTCAAGTTCTCGACGTACGGCACCCTGTGGATCCGGCAGGCGATTCAGCGTGGCCTGCAGAACCACGGCCGGACGATCCGTGTCCCGGTGCACGTCTCCCAGCGCCAGGTCAAGGTGCGCAAGATCGAGAGCGAGCTGAACACGAAGCTCGGGCGCGAGCCGACCGACGAGGAGATCGCGGCCGTCGCCGGGCTCGAGCTCGACGAGGTCATGGAGCTCCGCGAGCTGAGCCGTGCGATGACCAGCCTCGATCAGCCGGTCAGCGAGGACGGCGAGACGGCGCTCGGCGATCTGCTCGCGAGCGATCGGCCCGAGCCCATGCAGGAAGTGGCCGAGGCCGAGCGCGACGAGCGCGTCAACGAGGCCGTCCAGCGGCTCCCGGCGGCCGAGGCGAGCGTGATCCGGCTGCGGTTCGGTCTCGCGGGCGAGGAGCCCCGGACCCTCCGCCAGGCGGGATCCGAGCTCGGGATCACCGCCGAGCGGGCGCGCCAGCTCGAGGAGCAGGGACTGCGGCGCCTGGCTGCGACGGCCGAGCTCGAAGGGCTCAGCGAGGCGGCCTAACCAGGCTTCGAAGCGGGTCCGGGCGATCTCCGCCCGGGCCCGCTTCGCCTTTTCTCGGGCGCGTTTCGCGTTTTATCAGGGCCGCCTCGCCTTCTGTGCGGCGGCCGCTCGCGCGATCAGCACGTCGCACGGCGCCCGCGCGCAGACGCGGGCGGGCAGCGAGTAGGCGCGCCACGGCGTGAGCACGCCAGCCGCGCGCGGATCGATCACGATCAGCGCAGCATCGGTCTCCTCGGCGACGTCGATCACGGCATCGACCGTGTCGCCGCCGATCAGGTGGGCCGTGACGTCGACGCCTCGCTTGCGCAGATCGTCGGCCGCCGCGGACAGGCGCCGGTCGATCTCGTCGCGGTTCGATAGGAGCGGCCAGTAGCTCTCGACCAGATGGACGTGGGCGTTCCGGACGGCCGCCAGCTCGGCGGCGACGGACAGTGCGGGCGCGTCCCCGCCGGTGGCGTACGCGTGCGCGACGATCACGTTGGCCGGCTCGAGGACCGCCTCGGCTCGCCGGCGATGATGCGCGAAGTCGGCGACCTGTCGCCACATGCTGATCGCCGGGATCAGCAGCCCGCGCGCGGCGCCCGCGAGGATCAGCCGGAGCTGCGGGCTCTGCTGCTGTGCCGGCGGCAGCGCGATCTCGAGCTCGACCTGCGAGCCCGAGCGTCTGGTGGACGGTGTCGCCGAGACGACGAGCAGGCTGAGTGCCTCGGTGTTGTCGGCGAGCACGAGCGCGGTGAACCGGTCGATCTCCTCCGCGCGCGCCCGCTCGACGAGCCGCTTCCAGCAGCTGCGTGGCCACCCCACGGTTCTGCCAGTCGTCGGCGACGACGATCGCGCATTCGGCCACGTGGTCGTCCACCCGCACGAAGCGGGCAACGCCGACGGCATCGCCGCTGTCGGGGTCGAGCGCGACGAGCGCCTCGTGGTCGTGGTGGTCGATCGCGGTGAGGTACGTGAGCTGCTCGTCGCTCAGCTCGGTCAGCGGAGTCTGAAAGCGCAGGTAGCGCGCGCGGTCGGACAGGTGCTCGAACCCCGAGCGCAGGAGCTCGCGATCCGCGGGCTCGAGCGGACGGATCAAAACCGAGGAGCCGTCGCGCAGGAGTGTGCGCGCCGGCTCGCTCAAGACGACGTGCCCACGGTCGCCCGGTCGGCGGCGTGCGCGTGGTCCGCGATCGCCCCGATGAGCTGCGGCCAGGCCGCCTCGGGGAGATCGTGACCCATTCCCTCGACGACCATCAGCCGTGCTCCGGGGATCGCCTTGGCGGTCGCCTTCGCCGCCGGACGGACTGACCATCGGGTCCTTAGATCCATGGATCACGAGCGTCGGCGCGCGTGATCGTGCGCAGCTCGGCGCGTGCGGTCGCCCGAGGCGACGATCGCTCCGAGCTGGCGCCCCGACGCATCGGGATCGTGGCCGCGGTCGTAGCTGCGGAGCATCATGTCGCGAATCCGCTCGGTGTCCTGCGGCAGGCCGGTCGAGCCGATCGTCGCGAACATTCGCGACATGTGCTCGACGTACGCCTCGCGCTCGGTGGGGGCGGCGCGCAGCAGGTAGGGGTAGATGCGAAACGCCGGCTGGCCGGCCCAGCGGCTGCCGGTCATCGACATGATCGACACCAGCGAGCGAACCGCGTCCGGATGCCGGGCGGCGAGCGTCTGGGCGATCATGCCGCCCATCGAGGCGCCGACCAAGTGCGCCGGCGCGAGGCCGAGGATGCGCAGCAGACCGGCGGCGTCGCCCGCCATGTCGCCCAGGTCGTAGAGCACCGGCGAGATCTTCCGGCGCACGAGCTGTCCTGAGCTCGGCGGCCGGCCGTGGATCCGGGTCGATCGGCCGATGTCGCGGTTGTCGAAGCGCACGACATAGAAGCCGCGGTCGGCCAGTTGCACGCAGAAGTCATCCGGCCACCCGATCATCTGCATCCCGAGCCCCATGATCAGCAGCATCGGCGGGTCGGTCTCGCTACCGAACGTCTCGTAGCAGAGCGTTATCGCTCCGCCGACGTCGCAGAGCTGCTCAGCCATACAGCGCCTCGAACACGTCGGCGTACCGTTCGTTGACGACGTTGCGCTTGAGCTTCAGTGTCGGCGTGAGCGTCGCCGTTCTCCTGCGTGAGGTCGTGGTCGAGCAGCGCGAACTTCTTGATCTGTTCGACCTGCGCGTACTTGGCGTTCGCGCGGTCGAGCACGTCCTGGATGAGCTCGCGGATCTCCTCACGCTCGATCAGCTCCGCCATGTCCTCGGGCAGGTCGCGCTCCTTGGCCCACGGCCCGATCTCCTCGGGATCGAGCGTGATCAGCGCGACGGGGTACGGGCTGCCGGTCGCCGTACATCACGGCCTGGGAGATCCACCGCGACTGCTTGAGGTCGTTCTCGAGGTTCGAGGGCGTCAGGTTCTTGCCGCCGGCGGTGATGATGATGTCCTTCTTGCGACCGGTGATCGACATGTAGCCGTCCTCGTCGATCGAGCCGAGATCGCCGGTCTTCAGCCAGCCGTCCTCGGTGAACGTCTCGCGGCGTCGCCTCCGGGTTGCGCCAGTACTCGCGGAACACGTTCGGGCCCTTGATCAGGATCTCGCCGTCGTCGGCGATCTTCAGCTCGACGCCCGGGCAGCGCGCGGCCGACCGTCCCGAGCTTGAAGCTGTCGAGCCGGTTGACCGTTCCGACCGCGACGGTCTCGGTCATTCCCCAGCCTTCGAGCACGGGGACGCCGCACGCGTAGAAGAACTCGAGGATCTCGCTCGAGATCGGGGCGGCACCCGAGACCGCCTTTTCGAGCCTGTCCGCCGAACAGCGTGCGGACCTTGCCGTAGAGCGCCTCCTCGGCCCGGTCGTAGGCGGCGCCCAGCTCATCCGGGACGTCCTCGCCGCGCGCCGCGCAGCTGCCGAACCTTGACCCCGACCTCGACGGCGCTCCGCGGAGCTGCTGCTCGCTCTCGGCCATCGACAGCGCCAGCGCGTAGAGCTTCTCGAAGATCCGCGGGACCGACGGGAAGTAGGTCGGCGTGACCTGCATCAGCTCGGCGATGATCTGCAGCGGGTCGCCGCCCCAGTACACGATCCCGCTGCCGACGTCGAACGAGGCGAGCTGCACGGTCAGCGCGAACGAGTGAGCCAGCGGCAGGTACAGATAGCGTCAGGTCCTCCTCGGTGACGAACCCGATCTCCTCGACCATCACGCCGACCGAGGCGCAGTTGCCGTGGCTGAGCACGACGCCCTTGGGCGGGCCGGTCGTGCCCGACGTGTAGATGATCGTGTACGGGTCACTCGGGGGCGACCGCGTCGCAGCGGCGTTCGAGCTCGGCGCGGTCACCACCGCGCGCCGCGCTCGCGGAGCGTCTCGATCGAGATCTCGTTCTTCGAAGCCGTCGAACTCGATCACGACGACGTGCTCGAGCTGCTGGAGCCGCTCGCGAACCTGCTCGATCTTCGCCGCCTGCCCGGCGTCCTCGCAGATCACGATCCGCGAGTCGGAGTTGCCGAGCACCCACTCGCACTCATCGGGAGAGTTGGTCGGGTAGATCGGTACGACGACACCGCCGACGCGTGAGATCGCGAGGCTCGAGAACGTCCACTCCGGTCGAGTGTTCGCGAGCAGTGCCACCCGATCGCCCGGCTCGAGTCCCGAGGCTCGACCAGTCCGAGCGCGATCTCGTCGACGATCTCGGAGACCTCGGCCGAAGGTCAGCTCGCGCCACTCGCCGCCCTCGAGCCAGCGAACCGACACCCGGTCCCGGTACCGCTCGGCCGCGTTCGCCGCCGCTCGCGCGATCGTCCTGTTGCTGGCCTTTACCGCCTCTGTCGCCATCAGTTCACCTCCTGGCGTAGTTGCTTCCCGCGCTCATGATCCTGACAGGTGAAGGCCGCGGCGCACGGGCCTAGTGGCGCGCGCTCCAGCGGGCCATGCGCACGAACAGCTCCGGGCGGTGTGACGCCGGGCAGGGAGGGGTCGAACTCGCGGTACAGCGTGGCGACGTTGGCCGCGATCCGCTCGGGATCGCCCCAGTCGCGGAAGTCGGCGATGTCGATGTCGTCGGCCGCCGCCTCCTCGTCCATGCCGGCGTCGAAGCGCTGCCGGGCCTCGTCGCGGACGTAGCGTCAGGTACCGCTGCACGTCGCGCACGCCCGACGTCGTCGGTGACCGGGCCGTGACCCGGGACGATCGTGTGCGCGCCGAGCTCGATGATCCGGTCGCACGCGGTCAGCCAGTTCGAGACCGGGCCGGCCCACATGATCGGGGTGCCCTCGATGAACAGGATGTCGCCGGTGAACACGACGCCCGCGTCGGGCACGTGGGCGATCGTGTCACCGCGCGTGTGCGCGGGCCCGAGCTCGAGCAGGTGGACGTCGCGATCGCCGACGCGCAGCTCGTGCCGGCCTTCGAACGACTCGGTCGGCAGCCGCTCGCTGACCGAGGCGAAGTCGAACCTGCGCATCGCGCGCTCGGCGAACGCGTCGAACTCCGGGCCCGAGGTCGAGCTGGTTGAACAGCACGTGGACGGCCGCGGGCGGCGCGGCGCGCATGTCCTCGATCGCGCGGCGCTGGCCACGATCGGGATGCCGTCGGGGAGCAGCTCGTTGCCGAACCAGTGGTCGCCGTTGCCGTGGGTGTTGAACGCCTGACCGATCGGGTTGCGGTCGGTGACCGGGCGCCATCGCGTCGAGCATGTCCCGCGTGAGGCGTGAGGTCGAACAGCGTGTCGACGAGCAGCGAGGTGCCGCCGGCGGTGATCAGCCCGGCGTTGCTCCAGCCCCACCCGCCGTCGGGCTGGAGGTAGGCGTAGAGGCCGTCGCCGAGTTCGTGGAGTCCTCGTTCGTAGGCGATCGTTCATCGGGTCTCAGAAGTCCGGCTCGGCCGGGAGGCCGACGTAGTTCTCGGCCAGGCTGCGCGCGGCCGCGTCCGAGCGCGTCGACGTACTCGAGCCGGGCGAGCTGGAGCTTTCGCTCGAACGGCCCGCCCCCGAGGTCGTGCAGCATCTGGGTCATGTAGTTCGAGAAGTCCTGGGCGCGCCAGACCCGCCGCAGCGCGGCGGTCGTGTAGCCGTCGAGGAGCGTCGGTCGAGCCCTCGCGGACGAGCGTCGGTCAGTCCCGGCGCCAGCAGGCGCACGTCGTTGACCGCGAGGTTCAGCCCCTTGGCTCCGGTAGGCGGGACGATGTGAGCCGAGTCGCCGGCCAGGAACAGGCGGCCGTGCTGCATCGGCTCGGCCACGAACGAGCGCATCGGCGTGATCCCCTTCTCGAGGATCGGGCCGGCGTTGACGTCTCCCGAGCCGCGTTCGAAGCTCGTCCCAGATCCGGTCGTCGGGCCAGGCCTCGATGTCCTCGTCGGCGCGGACCTGGAGGTACAGCCGGCTGATCGTCTGCGAGCGCATCGTGTAGAGCGCGAAACCCCGCTCGTGCCAGGCGTAGATCAGCTCGTCGGTGGCGGGCGTGGCCTCGGCCAGGATCCCCAGCCAGCCGAACGCGTACACGTACTCGTACTCGGTCAGGTGCCCGGCGATCGTCTCGCGGCTCACCCCGTGGAAGCCGTCGCATCCGGCGATCGCGTCGCAGACGAGCTCGTGCTCGGCGCCGTCGTGCGTCGAACGTGATCCGCGGGGCGTCGGACTCGATGTCGTGTAGCTCGACGTCCGACGACCTCGAAGCGGACCGTCGCCGCCGCGTTCGAGCAGGGCGTTCGATCAGGTCCTTTACGACCTCCTGCTGGCCGTAGATCGTGATGTGCCGGCCGGTCAGCGCCGGTCATGTCGACGTAGTGGTTGTCGACCGTGGTGGCGCAGGTAGACGCCGTGTGCTCGAGCCCCTCGCGATCGAGGCGCTCGGCGACGTCCGAGGTCGCGGAGCAGGTCGACCGTGTTCTGCTCGAGCAGACCGGCGCGGACGCGCTTCTCGACGTACGTCGCGGTCGCGCGCCTCGAGCACGACGCAGTCGATCCCCTCGCGTTGCAGCAGCATCGCGAGCGTGAGCCCAGCGGGTCCGGCGCCGACGATGCCTACCTGGGTGCGCACGGCGCGAGTCTATGTTTCCGTGACGCCGCTGCGACGAGGATCACGTCGAGCGTGCGCGGCCCGTGCACGCCCGGACCCGGATCATCTCGATGTCGACGGTCGCGGACGGTCCGGACACGAACGTCAGCGGGCGAATCGGATCGACGAACGGCGAGGGCCTCGGGTACCGATCCCACGATCTGGTCGGCCCGGACGACGCAAAGGTGGTAGTCGGGGAGGAGCGTCAGCGCCCGGCGGCCCATCCCGGCGCCGCCGTCGAGGACGATCGTCCCGGTCTGCGCGATCGCCAGCGCGCACGTGGTCAGGACGCCGTCGGCGGCGTCGAGGGCGTCGTTGTCGAGCGGCGGCTGCTCGTCTCGCAGCGGGATTGACCCCGGTCAGCCACTCGTCCGGAATGCCGTTCGGCGCGATCAGGTTGCGGGCGCCGCGGTCGCTCAGCGTCGTTCGGATGGTCTCGGCGAGTCCGCTCTCGCTCGTCTGGACGGCGCCGGCGTCGTAGTGGGCAAGGCGCTCGAGGAACGTTTGCATTCCATCGTCCGTGGTCGCCCGGTAGTCACGCGGAATCACACGCGCGAGCGTCGGGGTCTCCGCCGCGGGGGAGATCGTCGGGGCGATTGCGGACCTGACGCGGGCCAGGATCTCCTCGCGCGCGGCGCTCATCGGTCTCGCTTCGTCCACCATTCGCGGAACGACCGCGCCGGCGGGTCGGGGAGGTCGCGCGTCCGGGTCCAGCCCGACAGGGGCGGCGGGGCGCCGTGACGGACCAAGCGCATCAGCGGAGCGAGCTTGAGCGCGGCCGTCCAGCGGCGGCGCCCGCTCATCGCTTGCGCGGCCGCCGCGAACGTCGCGTCCTGTGCCCGGTGGCGCTCGGCCTTCACCGCGTCGTGGCGGAGCTTGACGAGCACGGTCGGGATGTCGATCTCGACCGGGCACACCTCGTAGCACGCGCCGCACAGCGAGGACGCGAACGGAAGCTGGGGGGCGTGCTCGACGCCGACGAGCAGTGGCGTGAGGATCGCGCCGATCGGCCCCGGGTACGTGGCGCCGTACGCGTGGCCGCCGGTCCGCTCGTAGACGGGGCACACGTTGAGGCAGGCCGCGCAACGGATGCATCTGAGCGCCTGACGCCCGACCTCGTCGGCCAGCGCTCGGGTGCGGCCGTTGTCGAGCAGCACGATGTGGATCTGCTGGGGGCCGTCCCCGGGCGTCACCCCGGTCCACACCGAGTTGTACGGGTTCATCCGCTCACCTGTCGAGGAGCGAGGCAGCAGCTGGAGGAACACCTCGAGGTCGCGCCAGGTCGGGACGAGCTTCTCGATCCCGACCACCGTGATCAGCGTCTCGGGCAGCGTCAGGCACATGCGGCCGTTGCCCTCAGACTCGGCGACGAGCAGCCCGCCGGTCTCGGCGATCGCGAAGTTCGCGCCGCTGACGGCAACCTTGGTTCGGAGGAAAAGGCGGCGGAGGTGCAGGCGGGCAGCCTCGGCCAATGCGTTCGGGTCGTCCGTGAGGTCGCGCGGAGCGTCGCCCATCCGGTCGAGGAAGATCCGGCGGATCTCGGCGCGGTTGCGGTGGAGCGCCGGCACCACGATGTGGCTCGGCCTGTCGCCTGAGAGCTGGATGATCAGCTCGGCGAGGTCGGTCTCGTGCGCGGTGATCCCGGCCCGCGCGAGCGCTTTGACGAGGCCGATCTCCTGGGTCGCCATCGACTTGACCTTGATCACCTCACTGTGGCCGGTGTCCTGCACGAGCGTCGTGACGATCTGCGTCGCCTCTTGCGCGTCGCGAGCCCAGTGGACGTGGGCGCCGTGGGCGGTCGCGGCGTGCTCGAACTGCTCGAGGTACCGGTCGAGGTGGTGAAGCACCTCGTCCTTGATCGCGGCGCCGGCATGGCGGAGCTGCTGCCAGTCTGGAGTCTCGGCGACGCGCTGTGCGCGCCGCTCGCGGATCGTCCCGGTGGCCTTGCGGACGTTGCGGCGGAGCTGGGAGTCGTTGACCGCCTGCTTCGCGTTCTTCGGAAAGTCGGGCCCCGCCCCGCCCTCACCGCTCCAGATGAGATCGCCGGTGGTCACCGTGACGGCTCCGCGTCCGTGCTTGCCAGGATCTCGGCGAGGTGAAGCGTCCGCACGCCGGCTCGGATCCGGTCCAGCCCGCCGCCGATGTGCATCAGGCACGAGCGGTCGCCGGCGCACAGAACCTCAGCGCCGGTCTCGATCACGGACTCCATCTTGTCGGCGAGCATCGCCGCCGACACGTCCGGGTTCTTGATCGAGAACGTGCCGCCGAACCCGCAGCACTGGTCGTTGCGGGGGAGAGTTACGAGTTCGATGCCGCGCACGTTGTTCAGCAGCCGGAGCGGGCGGTCGCCGACCCCGAGCATGCGGAGCGAGTGACAGGTCGGGTGGTAGGTAACGCGATGGGGAAAGTACGCACCGACGTCGTCAGTGCAAAGGACGTCGATCAGGAACTCGGACAACTCGTACGTCTTGGTCCCGGCGTCTTGTGCCCGCTTCGCCAGGGCTTCGTCGCCGGCGGCACGGGCGATCATCGGGTGCTGGTGGCGGATGGCGCCCGCGCACGAGCCCGAAGGGACGACGACCGCGTCGTACTCCTCGAATACGTCCACGTACCTCCGTACCAGCTTCGGCTCGAAGTAACCGCTGTTCGCGTGCATCTGCCCGCAGCAGGTCTGCTCGAGCGGGAACTCGAGCGGCTGGCCCAGTCGCTCGAGCAGACTGACGGTCGCCTTGCCGGCGTCGGGGAAGAGCGCGTCGACGAGACAGGTGGAAAACAGAGCTACGCGCATCTGGGCAGAGCGCATATTGCACCCTGGCCGGGGCTTGGCGCGCTCAGGCTGCTTGGGGCGTGCCGGCGGCGGTCTCCTCGCGCCGCTGCACTTCGGCGCGGACGACCGGCGCAACCTCGGTCCCGAACAGCTCGATCGAACGCATGCACGTCCCTGTGCGCGACCGCGCCGACGCTCATCTGGCCGACGTAGCGCTCGTGGCCGAACAGCTCGTGCTCGAACAGGATCTTCTCGGCCACCTGCTCGGGCGAGCCGACCGCGAGCGCGCCGCGCGGCGAGCGGAGCGCGTCGTACTCGGGCCGCCCGGACGGCGGCCAGCCGCGCTCGCGCCCGATGCGGTTCATCATCGCCAGGTAGGAGGCGGCGAACGCGCTGTTGGCCTCGGCCTCGGTGGCGCCGACGAACGCGTGGGTGTTGATCGCGACCTTGGCCGCCGGCGGGATCGTGGCCGGCGGCGGCGAACGCCTGCGCGATAGAGGTCGACGAGCGGCACGAAGCGCTCGGGCTGGCCGCCGATGATCGCGAGCGTCAGCGGCAGGCCGAGCGCGCCGGCGCGAACGACCGACTGCGGCGTGCCGCCGACCGCCACCCACACCGGCAGCGGATCCTGCACGGGGCGCGGCCACACGATCGCGTCGTTCAAGCGGCGCGCGGTGGCGGCCCGACCAGGTCACGTGAGTCGACTCGCGGATCGTCAGCAGCAGCTCGAGCTTCTCGGCGAACAGCTCGTCGTAGTCGTCGAGGTCGTAGCCGAACAGCGGGAACGACTCGATGAACGATCCGCGGCCGGCCATGATCTCGGCGCGGCCGCCGGACAGCAGATCGACCTCCGCGAACTGCTGGAAGACGCGCACCGGGATCGTCCGAGCTGAGCACGGTGACCGCGCTCGAGAGCCGGATCCGCTCGGTCCGCGCGGCGATCGCGGCGAGCACGACGGCCGGCGAGGAGACGAGGAAGTCGGGGCGGTGATGCTCGCCGACCGCGAACACGTCGAGTCCGAGCTGGTCGGCGAGCTCCGCCTCCTCGAGCAGGTCGCGCATCCGCTGCTCGGGCGTGACGCCCGACGCGAGGTCGGCGAACGTGGCGAGCCCAAGTTCCATGTCAGTGAGCATAGCAGATAGTTGTCCGCACAACTATCTGCGGATGCGTGCGGTCGAGGAGCTACCTCGAGGGGCGGGGTTCAGCTGGCGCTTTCCTCCAGCTGCGGCGTGGCGGTGAACGAAAGCTGCCGCGCCCTTCGCTTCGCGGCGCCCACCGCCTCGGTGAGGGTGTCGATGTCGTAGACGCCGTAGTGCCGCCGGCCGTTGATGAAGAAGGTCGGCGTGCCGGACACGCCGCTCTCGTCGGCGCTGGCGACGTCCTCGCTGACCCGCTGGGCGTACTCGCGGCGGCGCAGCTCGTCGCGGAAGCGGTCGACGTCGAGGCCGAGGTCGCCGGCGTAGCGCGCGCAGATCGCGCGGACTCAGCTCGCCCTGATGGGTGAGCAGGATGTCGTACATCTCCCAGAACCTGCCCTGGGCCGCGGCTGCCTCGGACGCTTCGGCGGCGAGCTGGGCGCTGGGGTGGACGTCGTTCAGCGGCAGGTGACGCCACACGTATCGGACGTCATCGCCGTGGGAGGCAGCAGCTCGCGGATCGACGCTCTCGGCCTGGCCGCAGTAAGGACACTCGAAGTCCCCGTACTCGACCAGCGTCACCGGTGCGTCGTTCGGGCCGCGGATGTGGTCGTACTCGGGATCGACGTCGACCGCCAGGTCGAGGATGTCCTCGGCGGTGCGCGCGACCTGGCGCGCGCGAAGCGCTTCGGGCAGCCGCCTGATCATGCGGGTCACCAGCCCACGCCACCGCCGGCGCGACCACGCACCGTGCACAGCGTGCCGAGCCTCGCCTCGTCGAGCGCGATGCCGCTGAACGCGAGGCTCGAGACGAGCAGCGACACGGTGAAGCCGATGCCGGCGCATGCGCCCGCGGTGAGCAGCACCGGTTCGCTGATCGGCGAGCGCGGCCCGTGCAGCGCAGGTCGCGAGGCGATCCAGGAGCCGGTGAACACCCCGATCGGCTTGCCGACGACGTACCCGAGCAGGATCCCCCACGTGATCGGCGAGGTGACGGCGGCGCTGAGCAGCGTCGCCGGTCATGTGGATGCCCGCGTTGGCGAGCGCGAACAGCGGCACGATCACGTAGCTCGTCCACGGGTGCAGCTCGTACTGGAGCCGTTCGTTGGGCGAGATCGCCGACAGCAGGCTCTGCTGCGCCGACCGCGCGAGCTCCGGCGTCGGTTGCTCGCGAAACTCCCGGGTCAGCGCGGTCGCCCGCTCGAGGTCCTCGCGGGACGGCGGGTACGCGCTCGTGCCGAGCCCGATCGCGAGGCCGGAGATCACCGGGTCGATGCCCGGATTTGAACATCGCGACCCAGATCGCGACCGCCGACTCCGACCGAGATCGCGGCTCGCCCGAACGGGGCGTAGCGCAACGCGACCAGCACCGCGAACAGCGCGACCGCGACGCTGAGCGCGAGCACCGAGACGTGGGTCGTGTAGACGGTCGCGATCACGACCAGCGCGGCGAGGTCGTCGACGACGGCCAGCGTGAGCAGGAACACCCGGATCCGGGTCGCGGTCCGCGGCGTCACCAGCGCCACCGCCGCCAGCGCGAACGCCGTATCGGTCGACATCGCCGCCCCCCAGCCGCGTCCGCCGGCCCGGCCGGCGTTGAAGGCCAGGTAGATCAGGATCGGCACCGTGATGCCGCCGATCGCCGCGAACACGGGGATCGCGAGCCGGCGCCGCTCGCGCAGCTCGCCCGAGGTCGAGCTGGCGCTTGGCCTCGAGCCCGACGACCAGGAAGAACAGCGTCATCAGCCCCTCGTTGACCCAGGTTCGCAGGTCGGCGGCGATTCCGGGGCTCCCGATCCGGATCGAGAGCTCCGTCGTCCACACCGACTCGTACGTGTGCCACCACGGCGAGTTCGCCCAGAGCAGGGCGGCGATCGCCGCGCCGAGCATCACGAACGCGCCGCCCGCCTCGGTGCTCAGGAAGCTCCGGACGGGCGCGGCGAGGTTCCGCGCCCACGCGGTCCGGCCGCCGAACGGAATGGCCTCTGTGCTGACGCTCATCGTGGTGCGTTACTCGATCAGCGGCGGGTCGCGGAGGTTCGAGTTGATCTGGTGCGACAGCGCCTCCGAGGCCGCGCGCTGGGCGAGCAGCCGTTGCTGCTCGTCGGCGTCGTCGATCAGCGCCGACTCGTAGGCGTCGGCCGCGATCTGGTAGCGCTCCCGCTCGCGCTCGGTCTCCTGCGCGGCCTTCCGGCGGAGCAGTTCGGCGCGCTCGGTCGACCGCCGCGGCGGGCTCGTCGGCGGAGTGGACCTCCTGGTGGTCGATCTCGCGCGCGAACGTGAAGTGGCCGCTCGCCGCTGAAGATCGGGCGGTGCGCGACGCGGTAGATCGTGATCGAGCCATCGTCGCTCGACGCTGGTCGAGACCTCGTAGCGCGTGTACGGCTGGATCGTCGCGAGCCATTGCCGCTGCCGGTCGATGACCTCCGCGTTGCTCCGGCCCTCGATCGAGTTGGCGGTGAGCTCGGCGACATGGACCCAGCCCCAGTGGGTGATCACGAGAACCGCCCCGACCACGACGATCGCGATGCTCAGCCCGTCGATGCCGCTCAGAGACCGCTTCGATCACCCCGAGCAGGACGAGCAGGCATCCGATCACGAGCGACGCGGCGGTGAGCGTGGCGCCGGCGCCGACGATCCGGCCCCGCGCGCGGCTCGGCGACGATCGCCTCGGGGCGTCCGACCGCCTCGGGGAGCTTGCCGAGGTCGTCGGACAGGAGCCGCTCGTCAGGCCGCGGTCGACGAACTCCACCGGATTCGATTCCCGCGCCATATGCGCTCAAGGTACTCCTTGATCGCGTCCGGTTCGCGGGAGTGCGGAACGACACCCAGGTGTGTGTCCAGGCCCCGGAACCCGTCCTACACTTGACTGCAGAGAAATTTCGACGCGCCGGAGAATCGGCTAGCGCCGCTTAGTCACCCCGGAAAGGGGGGCAAAGATGCCTTTGTTTTTCTTCACCGTCGAGCAGCAGGAACGGGCGATCGTCGAGCGGTTCGGGAAGTTCGTGCGCGTCGCGGGTCCCGGGCTGCAGACCAAGACGCCGTTCGTCGAGCGCGTCGCCGGCCGGATGAGCCTGCAGGTCGAGCAGCTGAACGCGGAGATCGAGACCAAGACCAAGGACAACGTGTTCGTCCGCGTCAAGCTCGCGGTCCAGTACAAGGTCGGTGCCGACGGACCAGCAGGTCCAGGACGCCTACTACAAGCTCGACAACCCCGAGGTGCAGATCCAGTCCTACGCGTTCGACGTGGTGCGCTCGCACATCCCGAGCATGGACCTCGACGAGGCGTACGCCGACGCCGACACGATCGCGATGCACATCCAGGACACGCTGCACCGGCAGATGGCCGACTACGGCTACGAGATCGTCAAGGCGCTGATCACGAACATCGAGCCCGACCAGCGGGTCAAGGACGCGATGAACAACATCAACGCGTCACAGCGCAACCAGATCGCGGCCGCGGCCCAGGGCGACGCGCAGAAGACGCTGGCGGTCAAGAAGGCCGAGGGCGAGAAGGAGACGATGCGCCTCCAGGGCGAGGGCGTCGCCGCCGAGCGCAAGGCGATCGCCGAGGGGCTCCACGAGTCGCTCGAGATCATCGCCCAGCACGGGCTCGACATGCGGGAGGCGATGGCGCTCGTCGCGCTCACCCAGTACACCGACATGATCCGCGCGCTAGGCGAGAGCGCGAAGACGAACACGATCCTGCTGCCGCACTCCCCCAGCGCCGTCGGCGATCTGATGGCTCAGATACGCGACGGCATCCTGGTCGCCGATCTTGCGGCGGAGAACTCGAACAACTCCACGGCCACCCCGAGCCTCCCACCGGGGCGGCGACCTGAGCCTGAGAAGAGCTGACCTTCCAAGTCTCGGGTCTTGATCCCGACCGCGCCGCGGCGGTAGGTTCCGCGCGCATCAGCCGTAACGCGCCGGTAAAGGTTGCGGCGAGAGCCGAGGGAAGGGAGGAAAGATGGCGACTGTCAGCGATGAGGTGCTGGTTGCCCCGTCGGAGCTCTTCGAGGGGGAGCTGAAGCGCGACGTTGGGCTCCGGGGGCTCACGATGATCTCGCTCGGGTCGATCATCGGCTCGGGCTGGCTGCTCGGAGCGCTGGGTGCCGCACAGTCCGCTGGTCCGGCGTCACTCTTGTCGTGGATCCTGGCCGGAGCGATCCTCGGGATCCTGGCGCTCGTGCACGCGGAGCTGGGCGCGGCGTACCCCCTGTCCGGCGGCACGGCGCGCTTCCCGTTTCTCGGCTTCGGCGCGCTGGGAGGCTTCACCGGTGGATGGATGGCCTGGATCCAGGCCGTCACGATCGCGCCGATCGAGGTCGAGGCGGCGCTCACGTACCTGGAGTCGACTTCGCTGCACCCGGGTTTCGTGCACGCCAACGGCACGCTGACCGGATCGGGGATCGTGATCGCCGGGCTCTGCATGGCGGTGTTCACGTTCATCAACGTGATGGGCGTTCGTTGGCTGGCCGAGTCGAACAACATCACGATGATCTGGAAGCTCGCAGTGCCGACGCTCACGATCATCGTGCTGCTCATCGTCAGCTTCAACGGCAGCAACTTCAGCGCCGGTGGCGGATTCGCTCCGTACGGCGCCAAGGGGATCTTCGCGGCGCTGCCGTTGGGGGTGGTGTTCGCCTTGGAGGGATTCGAGCAGGCCATCCAGGTAGGTGGTGAGTCGCGAAATCCCCAGCACGACATTCACCGCGCCGTGATCATCTCGATGATCATCGGAACGATCATCTACCTCCTGCTGGAGGTCGCGTTCATCGGCGCGCTCGAGCCACACGCCATCGCCCACAACTGGAGCAACCCGATCCCGGGTCAGGGCGCGTTCGGACCGTACGCGTCGCTCGCTACCGCGGCCGGCGTCGGATGGCTGGCCACGATCCTCTACATCGACGCGGTGATCTCGCCGGCGGGTACGGGTCTGGTCTACTCGGGCACGTCGGCGCGACTGTCCTACAGCCTGTCCCGCAACGGCTACGTCCCGCCGGCCCTCGGCCAGGTCGACAAGCGCGGCGTCCCGTTCGGCTCGCTGATCTTCTGCTGGGTGATCGGGATGCTGGTGTTCCTGCCGTTCCCGAGCTGGGCCGGGATGGTCGGGCTCGTGACCGCGGCGACCGTGCTGATGTACGCGATGGCGCCGCCGTCGCTGGCCGCGCTACGACGAAGCGATCCCGACCGACCACGTCCGTACCGATTGCCCGCGGCCAATTTCCTCGCTCCGCTGTCGTTCGTGTGCGCGAACTTCATCGTCTACTGGGCGGGCTGGAACACGATCTTCTGGCTGTACATATTCATCATCGCCGGGTACGTCGTGTTCTTCGTCTACCAGGCGGTCGCGCCGGCGGGGCGCAAGCTCGTGCTCAACTGGAGGGCGGCGTCTTGGATCCCACCGTGGCTGATCGGACTCGGGATCATCTCCTACCTCGGTCAGTACCCGACCTCGGCGCCGAGCTCGGGTTGGCCGTTCGGGATCGCACTGCTGGCCAAGCAGGACATCCCGTTCTGGGTCGACATGGGCGTCGTCGCGGTGTGGAGCCTCGTGATCTACGTCTGGGCCTCTCGCGTAGCGATGCCGACCGAGTTCGTCAAGGCGGTCGAGGCCGTGACCGACAAAGAGGCGCACATACCCGACGCGGTCGCCGTCGATCACGCGGCGTCGGTCGCCTGAGCATGTGCTAGCCGCTTCAGGGACGGCGGCCCGGCCCGTTTCAAACGGGCCAGGGCCGCAGTTCCCTGGCGGCGCGGGCGGCGCCCGCGCGAAGGGTCGTGCGGCTCCACGGGTTGTACAGCGGCCCGGTCCCGTCCGTGAGCAAGATCCACGCCTGAGCGACTCCGCTGGCCGCAACCGGACCCGGATCGTCGAGCGTATCGGCGAGCGTGCGCAGCTCCTCGCTCGCGGCCGCGACTCGTCTTCGGTCAGGTCTGATGCGGGCCGGCTGGAGCGGCGCGCCTTCGCGCGCCTCGCGGAGCAGCTGGCGTAGCGCGTCCGCGATCGAACGCCGCCGGGTCAGGTCGGTCAGCTCCTGCGCGCGGAGCGCCAGCGCCACGTTGGCCTCGGGCGGAACCCCGCCCGCCAGCGCGAGGTCGAGCTGGCGCGGGCGCCACCTTGCCGCTAGGCGCGCGCCGAGGCCCGGCCGTTCGGCATGGACCAAACCCTCCGCGAGCCCGTCCGCGACGAGCACGGTCTCGGGATTTCGATCCGTCTTCCTATCTCTGTTTCTCTGGATTCTCATGACCACCGTTCATGTTACGCAGGTCATTGTGACCTGTCAAGCAATTTTGGTGGTCACCCAAGCTAGAATCGAGTTGCATGAACGAATTGCCTTCCTGGTATCCGGGGACCGAGTCGAAGCCGGCCCCGATGCCTCTGCTCCGGGTCCAGGGGTTCCTCAACACGATCGACGTCGAGGACGAGGCTGACGTGCTGGCGGAGCCGGCCGCGGCGCGCGACTGGCTGATCGAGGCGGGCATGCTCGCGCCGGACGGGGAAGTGACCGACGCCGACCTCGAGCTCGCCCGCGAGGTCCGCGACTGTCTGCGCAGCCTGCTCGCCGAGGACGAAGACGCTCCCGAGCAAGCGGCGGAGGACCTGGCCGCGCTCCGGAGGCTCGCCGCCGAGCACAGCATCCGCTTGACCGTCGGGGCCGGTGGCGCCCTCGCAATCGGCCGCGCGAGGGCGGACAACGTCGGCGACGGGCTGTTCGATCTCCTTCTGATCATCCGCGGCGCGCAGGAGGACGGGACGTGGTCGCGCCTCAAGATGTGCGCGAACCCGGATTGCCAGTGGGTCTTCTACGACCGCTCGCGCAACCAGCAGGGCAACTGGTGCAACATGGCGGTCTGCGGCAACCGCCTCAAAAACCGCCACCTCCGCGCCCGCCGGCGCTAACGCCCGCCGGCCCTGGGGGTACGCCGTCTTGACAAGAGCGTTTCTGATCGTCGACAAACCGCTCGAGTCACCGGGGAGCTGACGATTCTCAGTGTCCTGCAAAGACGAGCGCAGGAGTCGTCATATGCGCGTGGCTAGCGTGCGCGTGTTCGCCGCGGTCGACCTCGGCGCCGAGAGTGGCCGGGTCGTCACCGGGCGGCTCGACGGAGAGTCGGTGGCGCTCGAAGTCGTACATCGCTTCGCCAACCGCCCGTTGTGGCTCCCGGACGGCCGGCATTGGAACGCGCCGCAGCTGTTCTCCGACGCGCTCGCGGGCCTCGCCCGCGCCGGCGCGGCGCAACGGCTCGACGGCATTGGCGTCGACTCGTGGGGCGTCGACTATGCATTGCTCGACAAGGCCGGCCGCATGCTCGGGCTGCCGTTCCACTACCGCGATGAGCGCGTGAGTGACGAGGTCATGTCGCGTGCGCACGCGCGCGTCTCGCGCGGGGAGCTGTACCGGCGAACCGGCATCCAGACGATGCCGATCAACACGATCTACCAGCTCGTGGCCGAGGACGGGAGTGGAGCCGCCGGCGCGAGCGAGGCGATCGCGCTCATCCCCGATCTGATCAACCTGTGGCTGACCGGAGAGCTCGCCAACGAGGCGACGAACGCGTCCACCACCGGCCTGCTCGAAGCGACGGGCCGCGAGCTGGGCCCGTGACCTGATCGCCCGGCTCGGAATCCCTGAGCGGCCGTTCGCCGGAGAGGTCGCCGATCCCGGTCGGCGGCTCGGGTCGGTGCTCGACGGGCACGGGGACCTGCGCGGGACGCCGGTCCATCTGGTCGCCTCCCACGACACCGCCTCGGCATTCGTCGGGACGCCGCTCGACGGGGCGGGCGCCGCGGTCTTGTCATCAGGAACGTGGTCGCTGCTCGGGCTCGAGGTCGCCGACCCGATGCTCGGCGCGCAGGCCGCCGGGTTCAACCTCACGAACGAGCGGGGGATCGACGGCACGATCCGGCTGCTCCGGAACGTGATGGGGCTCTGGCTGCTTCAGGAGTGCCGGCGTGCCTGGAGCGCCGCCGGCCACGACCTCGACTACGACGAGCTCCACCGGCTCGCGGCGGAGGCCCCGACGCACGTTCCGCTGTTCGATCCCGATCATCCCTCGCTGCTGCGTGGCGGCGACATGCCCGGCCTGATCGCCGCGGCGTGCGTCGCCGCCGGACAGGCCGAGCCGGGCGGGCCCGGCGAGCTCGTCCGCTCGATCCTGCTCTCGCTCGCGTGTAAGTACCGGCTCGTGCTCGAGCGCCTGGAGCTCGTCACCGGGCGGCACGTGGACGTCGTGCACGTCGTCGGCGGCGGCATCCGCAACACGCTCCTGTGCCAGCTGACCGCCGACGTCCTCGGCCTACCGGTCCTCGCCGGGCCGGAGGAGGCGACCGCGCTCGGGAACGTGCTCGTCCAGGCGCGATCGTGCGGCGAGCTCGGCTCGCTGGCGGACATGCGCGCGCTGGTCCGCCGCTCGGTGCAGGTGAACCGATTTGAACCCAGCGCGGCTCGCCCCGCGGCCGAGGACACCTATTCCCGCTTCCTGTCGGTCACGGGCCTCGAGGCCGCGCAGCCGGCAAACGTGGCGGCCTAGCAAGGAGACCATGTGACAGATCTGACCTCCGAGTACGCAACCCTGACCAACCGGCTCGCCGGAAGGGGTTTCGACGTCGAGCGGATCGAGCGCGAGCTCGCGCGGTTCGCCGTCGAGACGCCGTCGTGGGGATACGGGGACTCGGGGACGCGATTTGGCACGTTCCCGCAGCCGGGACGGCCGCGCGACGTGTTCGAACGGATCGAGGACGCCGCCGAGGTGCACCGGCTGACCGCAGCGGCGCCGGCCGTCGCGCTCCACTTCCCGTGGGACGAGGTCGAGGACCGCGGCGCGCTCCGCGACCATCTGAGCGGGCTCGGGCTCCGGGTCGGCGCGATCAACCCGAACCTGTTCCAGGACGCGGACTTCCGGCTCGGGTCGCTCACGAATCCGGATGCGGGCATCCGGCGCAAGGCGCTCGATCACCTGCTCGAGTGCGTGCAGATCGCGGTCGACCTCGGCGGCGACGCCCAGTCGCTGTGGCTGGCGGACGGAACCAACTACGCCGGTCAGGACGACCTTCGTGCCCGCCGCGGGCGGCTCGAGGATGGGCTCAGCAAGCTGTACGCGAGCCTTCCGGAAGGTCAAGACCTGCTGGTCGAGTACAAGCTGTTCGAGCCGGCGTTCTACGCCACGGACATCGCCGACTGGGGGTCCGCCGTGGTGCTTTGCCAGCGGCTCGGCCCGCGCGCCCGGGTGCTCGTCGACCTCGGCCATCACGCGCAGGGGGTCAACGTCGAGCAGATCGTGGCGCTGCTCGCGCACGAGGAGCGCCTCGGGGGCTTTCACTTCAACAACCGCAAGTACGCCGACGACGACCTGATCGTCGGTTCGGTCAACCCGTTCGAGCTGTTCCTGATCCTCTGCGAGCTGGTGAGTGCGGGCGCGGCGCTGCCGCGTCTGACGATCGATCAGTCGCACAACATCGAGCCGAAGGTGGAGGCGATGGTCTTGAGCGTCGTGAACCTCCAGGAGGCGTTCGCCAAGGCGCTGCTCGTCGATCGCGTCGCGCTCGCGAACGCGCAGGCCGCCGGCGACGTGCTGGCAGGGCACGAGATCCTGCTCGACGCGTACAACACCGACGTCCGGCCGCTGTGCGCCGCGGTCAGGGCCCGGAACGGCGCTGCCGCCGATCCGGTGGCGGAGCTGCGGGCGTCGGGCTACGCCGAGAGGACCGGGGTGGCCCGCTCTGGTGCGGCGGCGTCGTCCGGGAGAGCCACCGGATTGACCGGGGGAGCGGCCCGATGAGCGTGATCACCCAAATGGTGGTGCCGGTCGAGGATCGCTGGCCGGCCGGCCGCCAGCCCAATCCGGACGTGCTCGAGGACGTGCTGTTCGCCTCGCACCTGCTCGGATCGAACCGCGCGCTGGCCAACTACGGTGGTGGGAACACCTCGGCCAAGGGACCCGCCATCGACCACGTCGGTCGCGAGGTGCGGGCGATCTGGGTCAAGGGATCGGGGAGCGATCTCGCGACGATGTCGGCGTCCGATTTCACGGCGTTGCGGCTCGACGAGATCCTGCCCCTGTTCGAGCGCGACGGCATGAGCGACGAACAGATGGTCGCCCACCTCTCGCGCTGCCAGCTCGATCCCGCCGCGCCGAGATCGTCGATCGAGACGTTGATGCACGCGTTCGTCCCGGCCGATCACGTGCATCACACGCACCCGGACGCGATCAACGTGCTCGCGTGCGCCCGCGACGGCGCCGAGCTGATCGCGGAGTGCTTCGGCGAGCAGGCGGCGTGGGTGCAGTACATCCGGCCCGGGTTCGTGCTCGCCAAGCAGGTGGGTGAGGCCGTGAGGGCGGACCCAGGCTTGCGGCTCGTCGTGCTCGCGAAGCACGGCCTGATCACGTGGGGCCGGAGTGCTCAGGAGGCGTACGAGCGCACCGTGTGGGCATGCAACCGCGCCGCTGAGCTGGCCAACCGCAGGACACATGGGCTGGCGCGATTCGGCGGCCCGAGCGTGCGCGCACGGGGGCTCGACGCCGACGCGCGCGCCGCGACGCTCCGCGAGTTGCTGCCCGCGTTGCGAGGCGCGATCTCAAGCGAGCGCTCGAAGATCCTGATCGGCGATCTTTCGCCGGCGGTGCTCGAGCTGGTCGACTCGGCCGACGGGTCGAGCGTCACGTCCGTCGGCGCGGCCTGCCCCGATCACCTGGTCCACACCAAGCGCGTGCCGCTGTTTGTGCCGTTCGACCCGGCGCAGCGACTCGGTGCAGACGCTGGCCGAGCGCCTCGTCGCCGGCGCCGCCGCGTATCGGGACCAGTACGCGGCGTACGTGGAGCGCCACCGCGAGCCCGAACGCGGTGCCGGGGGATCCCGACCCGCGCGTCGTGCTGATCGAGAACGTCGGGCTGGTGGCGGCCGGAACCTCGGTCCGGACCGCGCGGGCTCTCGCGCGATCTCTACCACCGCGCGATCGAGGTGATGGCCGGAGCGAGCGCCGTCACGGATTTCGTCTCGCTCGACGAGGCCGAGAGCTTCGCGGTCGAGTACTGGCCGCTCGAGCTGTACAAGCTGTCGCTGGCCCCGCCGCCGGGTGAGCTTCAGGGCAAGGTCGCGCTCGTGACCGGTGCCGCGGGCGGGATCGGCCGCGCGATCGTCGACGCCCTGTCTGGCGCCGGCGCGTGCGTCGTCGCGTTCGACATCGACGGCGACGGCGCGGTCGACGCGGTCGCAGGCGCTGGGGCCGACGCGGCGTCGCGGTCGGCGGGTGACGTGACCTCCGAGCACGACGTGCGCGACGCGTTCGGCGCCGCGATCGACGCATTCGGCGGTGTGGACATCGTCGTCTCCAACGCCGGCATCGCCTCGAGCGCGCCGATCGAGGAGACGACGCTCGCCGAGTGGAACCGCAACCAGTCGATCCTCGGCACCGGCTACTTCCTGGTCGCGCGCGAGGCGTTCCGGGTGCTGCGGGCGCAGGACGTCGGCGGCTCGGTCGTGTTCGTCGCGTCGAAGAACGCGCTCGTCGCCGGCCAGAACGCCGCCGCGTACTCGAGCGCCAAGGCCGCCGAGCTGCACCTCGCGCGCTGCCTGGCCGAGGAGGGTGGCTCGGCCGGAATCCGCGTCAACACCGTCAACCCCGACGCGGTCCTCCACGGCTCGCGGATCTGGGACTCGAGCTGGCGCGAGGAGCGGGCCGCCGCCTACGGCATCGCGCCCGAGCGAGCTCGAGGAGCACTACCGGAACCGCACCGTCGCTCGGCGTGCACATCCTCCCCGAGGACATCGCGCAGGCCGTGCTTCACTTCGCCTCGCCGGCCCGCTCGGGCAAGAGCACCGGCAACCTGCTCAACGTCGACGGCGGCGTGACCGCCGCGTACCCGCGCTGATGGGTGCGGATGTTCGTTTTTGTGCGAACCTACGCGTACGAGAGCCGGGGGCGACGGTAAGCGACCGGCGGTCCCGGCCGAGCGCCGGCGGATGATCCTCGAGCTGCTGCGCCGGCAGGGGGAGCGTCAGCGTCGCCGCGGTCGAGGAGGAGTTCCGGGTCTCGCCGATGACCGCGCGCCGGGACCTGGCGCTGCTCGCCGAGGCGGGGTACGCCCGCCGCACGCACGGCGGCGCGGTGCTCCCCGAGCTCGCGGCGCACGTGGACTCGTTCCAGAGCCGGCTCGAGCAGGAGGTCGAGGCCAAGGTGCGGCTCGCTAAGGCGGTCGTCGCGACGCTCGAGGCGAACGAGACCGTGTTCGATCGACTCCTCGAGCTCGGCGTACTACGTCGTCCGGGAGATCCTCGACGCCGGCCTGCACATGACGCTGCTGACCAACTCGGTGCCGGTGATGGCGCTGCGTCGGCAGCGTCGACGCGCCGATCCGCTCAAGGCCGAGGTCAAGCGCGCGATGATCGGGCGGGCCAGGACCGTGGCGCTCGTCGCCGACGCGCACAAGTTCGACGAGCGCGGCCTGAACGTGATCGTCCCGGCCTCCTCGGTCGAGATCGCCTACCTGGCCGATCCGCCCGCGGCTGGCGTGCGCGTGCTCGAGTCCGCCGGCGTCGAGGTCAACCGGGTCTGAGCTCGACGATGGACCGAGTGTGCTTCCCGCTGTCGGTCCGCCCCGACTGGTCGGCGGTTCGCCTGTCGACCATGTGTAGCGCGCGCGGGGGGTCACAACTCCACACTCGGCGACCATCTGCCGGCGAGTGTGCGGAAATGACCCGTATACGTGTCTGAATCCACGTTCACCGCGAAAGGCACGTCGAGTGTGGGGTTATGACGCGCGAGTCGCTGCGCACGGCCCCCGGTCGCGGGCGCGCCGACAACCCGGCGCGCCCACAACCCAGTGCCCCACGGGATCAGTGCCAGACCCACCGCGCGAGGTGGATCACGAACGACAGCTTCTGGCCGGTGCTGCTCGTCGCGGTCACCGTCACCGGGAGCAGGTGGAACGTGCTGTTCGAGCCGAGCAGCTTGCGCCCGGTCGTGGTCAGCTTCATGTTCTGGAACCCGCCGCTGTCGGCGGCGATCGAATAGTCGCGCTGACCGATCACGGTCCCGTCGTGCGCCATCGTGAGATGACCGGTGCACTGGCTCGTGCCGTGGAAGCAGCCGAGCTCGACGCCCACGACCCAGCCGGGCGAGACGAAGCCCTCGTGGCCGAGCACGACGGCCTGGCTCGACGTCGTCGTCAACGTCTGATCGGCTCCGAACGACGTGCCGCCCGCGCTCTGCGCGACCACCTGGTAGTGGTACGTGGTGTCGGCGCTCAGTCCGAAGAGCGTGGCATGGACGCCGACCGGGCTCGTCCCTGAACCGGCGCTCGCGGGGGTGGTCTGGAAACCGTAGGCGGTCGTCGCGCCGTACCGGAAGTAATACGTGGTCGCCTGGCCCTGCGGATTCACGGTCCCGCTCACACCGCCGACGATCTCGTCATGCTCGACGGGGTACCCGTGATCACCGCGGGCGGCATGGTCGTCGTGAACGTCTGGTCGGCACCATCGGTCGTCCCTGCGCTGCTGACCGCGACCAGCCGGTAATGGTAGGTCGAGGCGGAGGTGAGCCCGGTCAGGTTGGCTGACACCGGCGTGTCAGTGCCACCGGATCCCGCGCCGGTCGGCGAAGTGCTGGAGCCGTAGCTCGTGGTCGCGCCGTATTGGAAGAAGTAACTCGTATCGGTCCCATTGGGGTTCACCGTGCCGTTGACCGTTCCGCTCGACTGCGCGACGTCCGCCGACGATCCCGTCGTCGCGGCGGGCGGGGCCGGAGCAGCCGAAGCTGGCGACGGACTGCCGGCCGAGGAGACCGCGAGCACCACCAGCCCGCAAGTGACCGCGGCGATGACCACGGCGGTGCGCAACCTGCGCATGCTGCCTCCCTTCGTGTCGTGTTCAGTACTGCACCTAACAGGAAGCGCGCGCGATAGTTGCGAGTGACGTCGCCGTACGTTCGATTCCTGACACTACGTGTCAGTTCGACGTAAGGCCGGCTGGATCGGCGAGCGGGAATCCGCAGCCGCGGGATCGTCACGTGCGCGATCGGGCCGATCCCGAGCGCGTACACGACGGTACCGACGCCGACGGTGCCGCCGAGCAGCCAGCCGGTGACGCAGCACCGTGAGCTCGATCGACGTGCGCACGACGCGGATCGAGTGACCGCGGGCGGCGAGGCCGGTCATCAGCCCGTCGCGCGGGCCCGGTCCGAGGCCGGCGCCGATGTAGGCGCCGGTGGCGATCCCGTTCAGGACGACGCCCGAGATCATCAGCGACGATCTGCGCGGCCAGGCCGTGGACCGGCGGGACCGTGGCGAGCATCACGTCGATCACCAGCCCGACCACGATCACGTTGCGAGCGTGCCGAAGCCGGGCCGCTGGCGAAGCGGGATCCACAGCAGCAGGACGAGCGACGCCGACGATGATCGCCCACGTCCCGACGCCCAGGCCGAACCGGCGCGAGAGCCCCTGGTGGAACACGTCCCACGGATCGACGCCGAGGCCCGCCAGGAGCAGCATCGACGCTGCTGACCCCGAACAGAACGAGGCCGGCGTACAGCTGGACCAGTCGCCGCGCTCGGGGAGGCCGCATTGCGTCAGCATCGACCGAGTCTGGCAGATAATGGCCTGTCCAACCGCGGGCCAATTTGCTACAAGTGGCTTGTGCCGATCACCCCGTCGCACCGGCTCGTCGACCTGCTCGGCCCGTGGCGGCGCGAGGGCACGAGCCGCGAGCGGCTCGCCGCGGCGCTGCGGTCGCTGATCCTCGACGGCCGCGTCGCGATCGAGAGCCGCCTGCCGGCCGAGCGGACGCTCGCGGCGTCGCTCGGAGTCAGCCGGGCGACCGTGACCGGCGCCTACAACCAGTTGCGCGACAGACGGCTACGTCGAGAGCAGGCAGGGCTCGGGAAGCTGGGTGACGCTTCCGGACGGCCACCGGTCGGCACCGGACGCGATCGTCGGTGGCCCCGGCCTCGACATGAGGATCGCCGCGCTGCCGGCGCCGGCGGCGCTCGAGGAACTGTTCCAGTTGGCGGTGCGCGAGCTTCCCCGCTGGCTCGACCATCACGGCTACGACCCGCTCGGCCTGCCGCCGCTGCGCCGGGCGATCGCGGCGCGGTTCGAGCGGCGAGGACTGCCCGACGCGCGCCCGAGCAGATCCTCGTCACGAACGGCGCGATGCACGGGCTCGACCTGTCGATCCGGGCAGCGCTCCCGCGCGGCCGGCGCGTGCTGGTCGAGGTCCCGAGCTACCCGGTGGCGCTCGACGCGCTCCGTGGCGCCGGCGCCCGCCTGACGCCGGTGCCGATGACGAGCGAGGGCTGGGACCTCGACGCGCTCAGCGCGGTGGCGCGGAGCCAGACGGCCGGCGTTCGCCTACCTGATGCCGGACTTCCACAACCCGACCGGTACGCTGATCGATGCCGACGCCCGGCGGCGCGGCGATGCGGGCCACTGTCGCGCGGCGGGCACGGTCGTCGTGATCGACGAGACGTTCGTCGAGCTCAACCTGGACGGCGTCGAGATGCCGGCACCGGCGGCGAGCTTCGGCGACGAGCGCACGATCACGGTCGGGTCGCTGAGCAAGGCGGTCTGGGGCGGGCTGCGGATCGGGTGGGTCCGGGCCGAGCCGGCGCTGATCCACCGTCTGGTCACCGCCCGCGCCGCCAGCGACATGTCGGGTCCGCTGTTCGAGCAGATCGTCGCGACGCACGCGCTCGAGCGGCTGGACGAGATCCTGGCCGAGCGCCGGACGATGATCCGCCGCCGGCGGAGCGCGCTGACCGGTGCGCTCGACGAGCTGCTCCCGGAGTGGCGCTACGTGCTGCCCGCCGGGCGGCATGTTCCTGTGGACGGAGCTGCCCGAGCCGATCAGCACGAGCCTGTCGCTCGCGGCCGGCGCGCAGGAGCTCCAGATCACGCCCGGCCCGCGGTTCGCGGCCGCGGGCGTGCTCGAGCGCCACCTCCGGCTCCCGTTCACGCTCGCGCCCGGCCAGCTCGAGCGTGCGGTCGAGATCCTGGCCGAGCTGACCCCGGCGCGAGGCGGCGAGGAGGCGCCGAGGGCGCTCGCCTACGTGGCGTAGCGCGGCTCGTGGCTTCGGTGTGGTCCTGGACGAGGCGACCCGTTGCCTCGCCAGGGGCTTGGCTCGCCGCATCCAGTTCGCCATATTGCATACAGATTAATCTTCTGTCTATAATCTGTCGCGCGTGTCTGTGAGTGACCCGATGTGTCCGCAAAAGGAGTGGCTATGAAGCTTGTGACGTTCGACGACGGGCGGGTGGGGAAGGTCGTCGATGGCACGGTCTTGGAGCTCGACGTCCCGGACATGCGGCGGTATTTCGAGCTCGGCGGAGACGTGCCGCAGACCGGTCGCGAGTTCGCGCTCGAGGACGTCCGGCTCCGGGCGCCGATCGTCCCGAAGAAGTTCTTCCACACAGCGGGCAACTTCCGCGAGCACCACGAGGAGTCCAAGACGGTCAACTGGTCACACCCGGTCCTCCCCTGGATCGTGTTCTTCCAGAACGTCGACGCGATCATCGGCCCCGGTGACGCGATCATCTACCCGGAGGCACTGACCAACGAGCTGGACTACGAGCTTGAGCTGGCGGTCGTGATCGGCAAGGCGGGCAAGTTCTTCTCGCCCGAAGAGGCCGCTGACTACATCGCCGGCTACCTGATCTTCAACGACATCACGGCTCGCGACATCCAGCGCGAGGAGATGAAGTCCGGCGTGTTCTGCCTGTCTAAGAGCATCGACACCTTCTGCCCGATCGGACCGTGGATCGTCACGCCCGACGAGATCCGCGACCCGCACGCGCTGTCGATGGAGCTGCGGGTCAACGGAGAGCGCCGGCAGAGCTCCCACATGAGCCGGATGTCGGTCACGGTCCCCGAGATCATCAGCCACTACTCGGCGATGGGCTACAGTCCCGGGGACATCATCTCGACCGGCACCGTCGCCGGCGTGGCCGGCTTCAGCGAGGACGCCGCCTCTCTGTACCTGAAGCCGGGCGACGTGGTCGAGGCCGAGATCGAAGGCGTCGGCGTGCTCCGCAACCCGGTGATCTCGTGGGAGGAGGGCCATCCGGACCTGGTCTCGGGTGCCCCGGAGGTCGCGGCCGCGCAGTAGGCTCGTGCCCGTCGTGGAGATCGTCGCCGGCCGGATCAGCGGCCGGGGCGCGGGCGAGGCGATCGCCTTCCGGGGACTCCCTTACGCGACGGCTCCGCGGTTCGCGCCCCCCGGCGCGCTCGCCAGGCTGGGGCGGGGTGCGGGACGCCGCGCGGCCCGGGGCCCGCGGCGCCGCAGCCCCGGCGCCCAGCGGCCACCTTCACGCACGGCCGGCTTCCCGGGACCGACGAGGAGTGCCTGAGCCTCAACGTGTTCTCGCCGGAGCTCGACGGTCGCCGGCCGGTGTTCGTCTGGCTCCACGGTGGCGGGTTCGCGATCGGGCATGGCGGCGCGAGCCTGTACTCCGGTGAGCGCCTTGCTGCTGGCCGCCGAGGCGGTGATTGTGACCGTGAACTACCGGCTTGGCAGCCTCGGCTGGCTCGGCCACCCCGCCCTCGCGGCGCAGCCCGACGACCCGGCGGCGAACTGGGGCCTGCTCGACCAGATCGCCGCCCTGGAATGGGTGCGGGACAACATCGCGGCGTTCGGCGGTGACGCGGGCCAGGTGACGGTCGCCGGCCAGTCGGCCGGCGCACTGTCCGCGATGGACCTGCTCGTCTCCCCGAGCGGCGGCCGGACTGTTCCGCCGCGCCATCCTTCAGTCACCGCCGCTGGGCGACGTCGCCCAGCCGATGGCGGTGGCGATCCGCTGGGCGGAAGCGCTCAGCGCCGCCGCCGGCGGGACCGGCGAGTTCGATCTCGCGCGCCTGCGCGAGCTCGATCCCGAACGTATCGTCGCGCTCCACGAAACTCTGCTGGAGCAGCCGGCGTGGCGCGGAACGCGGGGAGGCGCGCTGCCCACCGTCGACTCCGGCAGCCTCCCCGCCTCGCCGATCGACGCTCCCGGTGCCAGCCCCGACGTCGACGTTCTGCTCGGTCACACCGCGCAAGAGGGAACGTTCTTCTTCCGCGCGCCGTGGCGACCGTCGCCGCCGCCGGAGCGGATTCCTTCCGTCGTCGGGCACCTGTGCGACACCGATGAGCCAGATGCGGTGATCGACCGGTATCGCGAACGCGCGGCGGCCTCGGGCGCGCCCGAGGACCCCTTGTCACTCCTCGTCGCGATCGCCACCGACGCGATGGTCGCCGCAGCCGCTCGGCCGGTGGGCGGCGGCGCGCGCCGAGGCGGTCGGCGGCCGGAGCGCCGTGCACCGATACCGGGTCGACCATCCCGGCGCTGGGCCAGAGCTCGGTGCGACGCACACCGTCGAGGTGCCGCTCGTGTTCGGCACCTGGCGGGACGGGGGTGCGGGAGAGCGGCTCGCGGGTCAGGCGCCGGGCGCCGCCGAGGTCGCCGGCGATCTGGTCCGGGTCTGGACTGGCTTTCTCCACGGCGATGCGCCGGGCTGGCCCGCAGTGGCGGCCGCCGCTGGCCAGCCGGATGTGCGCGTATTCGGGCGCCCGAGCGGCTCGCGGCTGGCGCCGGCTACGGCTCGCTAACCGAACGTTCACTTTTGTTTTGCGGCCGCCACACTGGACACAAGGAGCAAAACTGTGTACAGTTCCCGTCCATGGGCGCAGCTGAGCGCCCGCCAGGGAGCGACATGAGCACACCGATCGAACCACGACCGCTGCTCGACGTCCGCGGCCTGCGTGTCGCCTACGGGGGCGTAGTGGCCGTCGTCGGACGTCGACCTGCAGATCGTCGAGGGCACCGTGTTCGGCCTGATCGGTCCGAACGGCGCGGGCAAGACGTCGATGGTCGATGCGCTGACCGGCTACACCAGGCCCGCTGCCGGGACGATCGCGTTCGACGGGCGTGACATCAGTCGGCTGCGGCCGTACCGGCGAGCCCGCCTGGGTCTCGCGCGCACGTTCCAGTCGGTCGAGCTGTTCGACGACCTCACCGTCGACGAGAACCTGCTCGTGGCCAGTGAGCACGTGACGCGTGCGGCTCCGCGCTCAGAGACCTGTTCCTGCCCCACCGACCGCCCGATCGCGCCGGTGTCGACTGGGCAATCGAGGTCTGCGGGCTCGAGGACGTGGTCGACCGCCACCCGTCGGAGATCTCGCTCGGGCAGACGCAAGCTGGTCGGCGTCGGTAGGGCGCTCGCCCGGCAGCCGCGGCTCGTCCTGCTCGACGAGCCCGCCGCCGGGCTCGACACCGATGAGAGCCATCGAGCTCGGCCGGCGCCTGCGCACGCTCCCCGAGGAGCACGGCGTGACCGTGTTCCTGATCGACCACGACATGGGGCTCGTCCTCAGCGTCTGCGACCACCTCATGGTCCTCGACTTCGGACGACAGATCGCGACCGGATCCCCCGCTGAGATCCGCGAGGACCCGCGCGTGATCGAGGCCTACCTGGGAGCGGGACCATGCCGCCGCAAGCCACTAGCCCGGCCGGCGTCCGGCCATGCGCTCGTCCTCGAGGACGTGTGCGCGGGCTACCAGCGGATTCCCGTCGTCCGCGACCTCAAGCTCGAGGTCGCGTCCCGGCGAGGTCGTGGCGCTGCTCGGCCCGAACGGAGCCGGCAAGACCACGACGCTCGAGACGATCGCCGGACTGAACCGGCCGATCTCGGGTCACGTCAAGCTGTCGGGCGAGGAGATCGCCGGCGTGCCGGCGCACTCCCTCGCCCGCCGGGGGCTCGCGCTTGTGCCCGAGGGCCGCGCGCTGTTCCCGGGCCTCACCGTCCGCGAGCATCTGCGGCTCGCCGGCGGGCGGAACGGCGCCCGCGAGGACGAGCTGCTCGAGATGCTGCCCGAGCTCGAGAAGTGCCTGCAGCGCAAGGCCGGCCTGCTGTCCGGCGGCGAGCAGCAGATGCTGGCGATCGGCCGGGCGCTGGTGACCCGGCCGCGGCTGCTGCTGGTCGACGAGATGAGCCTCGGGCTGGCCCCGGTGATCGTCGAGCGACTGCTCCCGATCCTGCGCCGGGTGGCCGACGAGCTCGGCGCCAGCGTGCTGTTCGTCGAGCAGCACGTCGCGCTGGCGCTCGACGTCTCGGATCGGGCCTACGTCCTGACCCATGGGCGGATCGCGCTGGAAGGCGCCGCCGCCGAGCTTCGCGAACGGCGAGAGCTGCTCGCCGCCAGCTACCTCGGGGAAGCGGCCGCGGCCTGACGACGGCAGTCCCCGCAGCCCAGTTGAACCCTTTAGACACAACCAGAGGAGAGCACTGCAGATGAAACGTTCGAAATGGCTCGGCACGGCCGCCGTGGTCGCGGCAACTGGGCTGATAGCGGCGGGCTGCGGATCGAGCAGCTCGAGCAGCAGCAGCACCAGCGCCGCGCAGCGGGTCGTCCGCGAGCAGCACGAGCGCCACATCGGCGACCGCCACGAGCGCGGCGGCGTGCTCGTTCGGGACGCCCAAGAAGGCGACCGGAAGCCCGTACGTGTTCGGGATGATCAACGACGAGACCGGGCCCGTCACCTTCCCCGAGGCGCGCCAGGGAGCGATCGCCGCGATGCAGTACGTCAACAACTACCTCGGCGGCATCAACGGTCACCCGATCGTGATCGACAACTGCATCGGGGACGGCACGCCCGCCGGTGCCGGCCGGTGCGCCAACGAGCTCGTGGCCAAGCATCCGATCGCGATTCTCGGCGCGGCCGACGTCGGCGCGCCCGCGTCGATCCCGATCTACGCGCACGCCAACCTCGCCTACATCGGCGGCATCCCGTTCACGCCGGTGCCGTTCGTCGCGCCGAACTCGATCCAGTTCTGGTCGGTGAGCGTCGGCGACAACGCCGCGGCCGCCGTGTACGCCGGCAAGACGCTCGGCGTCAAGAGCGTGGCGCTGATGTACTTCTCAAATCCACAGGGCGAGTCGATCATTCCCCAGATCGTGCCGGTGTTCAAGGCCGCCGGCGTGAGCACCGTCAAGCTGATCCCGCTCTCGCCGACTTCGCCTGATCCGAGCCCGCAGGCCGCGCTGATCCAGTCGCAGCGGCGCGGAGCTGGCGTACATCGACGTCCCGAACGGCTGCGGCAACGTGCTGAAGTCGCTCAAGAGCGTCGGCTACACGGGCAAGCTGATGGGCATCGATCCGTGCGGCGCGCCGCCGGTGATCTCGGCCTCGGCCGGCGGAGCCGAGGGCATGTACATCGCCTCGCCGTTCATCCTCGCGACCGGGACCAGCCAGCAGGCGCAGCTGTTCCAGGCCGCGCTGAAGAAGTGGGCCGCGCCCGGGACGCTGATCGACTCGCCGGCCGTGGCCGGGTTCGCCACCGTGATGAACGTCCAGGCGGCGCTCAGCAAGATCTCGGGAACGCCGACCACCACGTCGATCGTGTCCGCGTTCAAGACCGGCAGTAACCATCCGAACTTCCTGTCGCATCCGTACACGTGCGACGGGCAGCAGATGACGGGAGCGCCCGCGATCTGCAACGACTTCTACCTGATGAACCAGGTCAAGAACGGCCAGCTCACGCAGCCGAGCACGACCGACTGGACCACGTCGAAGGGCTACTACAAGGGACAGGGGCTCTGACCATCTGAAATCGTGGCGACCCACCCCGCCCGCCAAACGGCGGGCGGGTGGGCGGGCCCGATCTCGACCTCATCCACGAACACGTAACCACCTTGTCCAGCTACATCCTGTTTCTGATCCTCGGCCTCGGCGCCGGCGCGACCTACGCCATCCTCGGCCAGGGACTCGTGCTCAAGTACCGCAGCGCGGGCGTGGTCGACTTCGCCCATGGCGCGGTCGCGATGTTCATCGCCTACGTGTTCGTCCACCTGCGCAGCTTCGGACAGCTCGAGTTGCCCGTGGTGATCATCCCCCATCAGATCTCGCTGAACGGCGGGGTCGGAATCAACACCACGCTAGCGATCGTCATCTCACTGATTTACGCGGCGATCTTCGGGCTCGTGCTCCACGTCCTCGTCTACCGGCCGCTGCGCAACGCCGCGCAGCTGACCCGCGTCTGCGCGTCGGTCGGCGTCATGCTCGCGCTGCAGGCGATCGCCGTTCTCAACTACAGCACCCAGCCGGTCGCCACCAACCCGATCTTCCCCAGCGGCGCGCTGTCGATCTCGGGCGTCACGTTCCCTCAGGACCGCCTGTTCTTCACGGGCGTGGTCGTGGTCATCTCGGTCGCGCTCGCGCTCATCTACCGCTTCACCCGCTTCGGGCTCGCGACCCGCGCCGGGGCCGAGAACGCCCGCGGGGCCGCGCTGACCGGGATCTCGGCCAATCGCGTCGCGGCGCAGAACTGGGTGATCGCGACTGTCCTGGCGGGCGCGGCCGGAATCCTGATCGCGCCGGTCGCCAGCCTGGACCCGACCTCGTACACGCTGTTCATCGTCCCGGCGCTGGCCGCGGCGCTGGTCGGCCGGTTCGAGTCGTTCTGGATCACGGCGCTGGCCGGCCTGTTGATCGGCTGCTTACAGTCAGAGATCGGCAAGCTGATCACGGTGTGGACGTGGCTGCCCCAATCGGGGCTGTCCGACGCGGTCCCGTTCATCGTGATCATCGTCGTGATGGCGTTCCGCTCGCGCTCGGTGCTGGCGCGCGGCGGAGAGACGGCGCAGAAGAACCCGTCGATCGGGCGACCGAGCTCGCCGCTGGTGTCCGCCGCCGCATGCTTCGTCGCCGGGCTCGTGCTGCTCCTGCTGCTCGACAACGTGCTCCGGTTCGCATTCATCTCGTCGCTGACGGTGACGTGCGTCGCCTTGTCGGTGGTCGTCCTGACGGGCTACGTGGGGCAGGTGTCGCTGGCGCAGATGTCGCTCGCCGGGATCGGTGGCTTCATGCTCGGGCACATCTCTCACGGATGGGGGCTCGGCTTCCCGTTCTCGCTGCTGGTCGCCGGCCTGTGCGCGGTTCCGGTCGGGCTGGTGATCGGGCTGCCGGCGCTGCGGCTGCGCGGCGTGAACCTGGCTGTCGTCACGCTGGGTTTCGCCGCGGCGATGGACGCGCTGATCTTCTCGAGCGCAGGCTTCGCCGGCGGCACCGCCGGCCTGCCGATCAAGGCGCCGCACCTGCTCGGGCTGAACCTCGCGGCCAACGTCGGCGGGTCGACGAACCGCGTGATCTTCGGGGTGATGGTGCTCGTCGTCGTGATCCTGATGGGGCTGCTCGTGGCCCGGCTCAGGCGCGGTCCGGCGGGGAGAATGCTGCTCGCGATCCGCTCCAACGAGCGCGCCGCTGGCTCGGTCGGGATCAACGTCGCTCAAGGCAAGCTGATGGCGTTCGCTCTCGCGGCGTTCATCGCCGGCATCGGCGGCGCACTGACGGGCTATGCACAGGGCGAGCTGACCGCCGACAGCTTTGCGGCGTTCACGTCGATCAGCCTGCTCGCGATCGTGTTCGTGGCCGGCGTCGGGCGGATCGCGGGAGCGGTCGTCGCCGGCGTCATGTTCTCAGCGGCGGGCCTGCTCGTCACGTTCCTCGACATTCACCTGAGCGTCGGCAAGTATCAGGCGATCGTCGCCGGGGTGGCTCTGGTGCTGACCGCGGTTCAGAACCCGGACGGCCTCACCAGCACGACCACCGGCAAGGGTCCGGCGGTCGCGCTGATGAAGCTCCGCGATCGGGTCCTCGGGTTACGCAAGGCAGGCGCCGCCGGCTCGGCCACGGCCGTGATCGAGAATGGCGCCACCACGCCGGCGACGGATCAGGCGCCCGAGAAGCTCGACGTTCACCACCCGGTTGCCTGACGGGGCGGGGCGGCGTCCGAGCCGCCTGAGGGTGGAGCATCTCTGGAGTCCGCTCGGGCTGGGCACGCGGGCGCCCCGGTTCTCGTGGTGGCTGCCCGACGGCTCGCAGCGCCAGGTCGGCTACCGGATCCGCGCCGGCAACGACTGGGACTCCGGCCGAGTCGAGAGCGACGACAGCGTGCTTGTCGCGTACGACGGCCCGCCTCTGCGCTCGGGCGATCGCGTCACCTGGCAGGTCAAGGTGTGGACGGACGTCGGGGAGAGCGACTGGTCGCAGGAGGACGTGTTCGAGCTCGGCCTGCTCGAGGCGGATCACTGGTCGGCACGGTGGGTCGCGCCGGTCGAGCCGGCGCGCGCGCCGCCGGGGCGCCGGCCGGCGATGCTCGTTCGCGGCGAGTTCGCGCTTCCCGATGTGCCGGTGAACCGCGCCCGGCTGTACGCGACCGCGCACGGTGTCTACGAGGCGTTCGTCAATGGCCGGCGCGTCGGCGACGCCGAGCTGACGCCAGGGTTCACGGAGTACCGCGACCGGCTCCAGGTCCAGACATACGACGTCACCGAGCTGCTGCGCCCGGGCCGGAACGCGATCGGCGCGATCCTGTCCGACGGCTGGTTCCGCGGCCAGGTCGGGCTGCCGCGCGCCCACGATCAGTGGGGGTCGGAGCTGGGCTTGCTGGCCCAGGTACGGATCGACTTCGCCGACGGATCGGCGGCGGCGGTCGGGACCGCAGAGGGGTGGCGAAGCACGCGGTCGGAGATCCAGACGGCCGATCTGATCGCCGGTCAATCGGTCGATCTGAGGCGTCACGCCGACGGCTGGAGCGAGCCGGGCTTCGACGACGTCGACTGGGATCCGGTCGACGTGGCCGACCACGGCTACGCTCACCTCGTGACCTCGCCGGCGCCCCCGGTGCGCGCGGTACAGGAGCTGGTGCCGGCGTCGGTGCGGCGAGTCGTGCACGGGCAGGTGTTCGATCTCGGCCAGAACATCAGCGGGTGGGTGCGGCTGCGGAACCTCGGGCCGGCGGGGACGGCGCTTACCCTGACGCATGGGGAGGCGGTCGACGCCGCAGGGGACGTCACCACCGACCACCTGGATGTGAACCTGCCATTTCTTCCTGACCCGCTGCCGGCGGGCCAGATCGATCGAGTCGTCTCGGCGGGGCGCGCAGCGGAGGTGTTCGAGCCGCGCCACACCACGCATGGCTTCCGGTATGTGCGCGTCGAAGGGCATCCGGACTCACTCAGCGTGAGCGATCTGACGGGCGTCGTCGTCCATACCGACATGACCCGGACCGGGTGGTTCCGCTGCAGCGACGAGCGCACCAACCGGTTGCACGAGGCGGCGGTATGGAGCCTCCGCGGCAACGTCTGCGACATCCCGACCGACTGTCCGACGCGCGAGCGCGCCGGCTGGACCGGCGACTGGCAGATCTTCGTGCCGACCGCGGCGTTCCTCTATGACGTCGCCGGCTTCTGCACCAAGTGGTTGCGAGATCTTGCCGCGGAGCAGTGGTCAAACGGGGTTGTGGCCAACCTCGCGCCGAGCCCACCCTCGGAGTCCGAGCGGGGCTTCTTGGCCGAGCTGAACGGGTCGGCCGGCTGGGGCGACGCCGCCGTGATCGTCCCGTGGGAGATCTACCGCGCGTACGGAGACCGCCGCCTGCTGGACGAGCAGTGGACATCGATGGTCGCGTGGCTGTCGCACGTGGAGGGCGCGGCGGCGAGCTCGCGACATCCCGAGCGGGCAGCGCGGCGCCCCGAGGCGCTGTCGCACGAGCGCTATCTGTGGGACTCGGGATTTCACTGGGGCGAGTGGCTCGTACCTGGCGAGGACCTGAAGGGAGCGGACGAGTTCGAGGCGTTCCGGCGTAGCGACAAGGCAGATGTCGCCACCGCGTACTTCGCGTACTCCGCGCGGCTGATGAGCCAGATCGCGGAGGCGATAGGGCGCGAGGGCGAGGCGCTCCGGTACCGGCAGCTTGCCGACCGCGTACGCGCCGCGTGGCAGGCCGAGTTTGTCGACGCGAACGGGCGGCTCCATCCGAACACTCAGGCCAACCACGTCCGCGCGCTCGCGTTCGGCCTCGTCCCCGCCGAGCTGCGCGCTGACGCGGCAGCGCGCCTGGTCGAACTCATCCGAGCCGCCGGCACCCAGCTCGCCACCGGCTTCCTCGCCACGCCGTACCTACTGCCGGTGCTCGCCGACAGCGGCCACGTGGACGTCGCCTACGAGCTGCTGTTCTCGGACACGATGCCGTCCTGGCTGTACATGATCGACCGCGGCGCGACCACCGTGTGGGAGCGCTGGAACGGGATCGACTCAGCCGGGGTCCCGTTCGAATCGCTCAACCACTATTCGAAGGGAGCAGTCGTGTCGTTCCTGCACCGCCAGGTCGCCGGGATCCGCCTGCTCGACGGCGCCCCCGGCTATCGTCACTTTCGGATCGAGCCCATGCCCGGGGGGAGCATCACCTGGGCCGAGGCTCGGCACGACAGCCCATACGGGCGGATCGAATGCTCGTGGCGCGTCGCCGGGGACGAGCTCGAGCTCATCGCGACGGTACCGCCGGGAACCACCGCCGAGATCGTCCTCCCGGGCAAGACCGAAGAGACGGTCACTGCCGGTCGTCACACGCTCACGACGGGCGCTCGGCCAACAGGTTGAGCGCGTTCCGCCGAGCGATCCCTTCGAGCGTCGCCGTGTCGAGCCCGAGGGCTCGCAGCCCCTCGGCGGTTGCTGCGATCGGAACGTACGGGTAGTCGCTGCCGAACAACATCCGTTCGTGACCCAGCAACTCGGTGGCCGCCGCGAACGCGGCACGGCTCGTGGTCGTGACGGCGTCGACGTGCAACCGGGCCAGCTGACCGAGCGGGTCGGAAACGCTCCCGGTCATCTGCGCGAGCGCGGCGATCCGCTGCGAGAGCATCGGAACCGCTCCTCCCCCGTGGGAGAAGATGAACGAGATCCGCGGCCAGCGCGCGAACGCGCCGGCGTACAACAGGCTGGTCACCGTCCGCGTCGTGTCGAACGGAAACTCGAGGAACGGGTCTGGATAGCCGGCGAGTGCGCCGCGGCAGGCGGGTGGAGCAATCGGGTGGACGTGTACGACGGTGCTCCGGCGGTCGAGCTCCTCGAGGAGCGGCGCGAAGCCTGGGTCGCCGAGGTGACGCCCGCCGTAGTTCGACAGGAGCCCCACCCCATCGGCGCCGAGCTCGTCGAGCGCGAATGACAGCTCGGCGAGACTTGCGTCGATCCTCGGCAGCGGCAGCGACGCGAACACGCCGAACCGTCCGGGGTGATCACGCGCGAGCTCGGCCGCGTACTCGTTGCACGCTCGCGCGAGGCCCGGGTCGGACGCGCCCGGCACGCCGAGTGACGTGTAAGCGGTGTCGATCTCGAACCGGTCGAGCTGTTCGAGCGCGCGGGCAGGGGTCCAGTCGAGCAGTGCCGGGTCGCGCGCGTAGTACAAGATCTCGTCGCGCTGTTCGGAGACGAAGCGCGGGGGCAGGATGTGGTGGTGGACGTCGATCCAGCCCATCTCAGCGCCTCGCCAGCGCCTCGGCGATCGTCTCCGGGCGCAGAGGCAGAGCCCGAATCGAGTCGCCGTTCGGGGCGATCGCGTCGAGGACCGCGCACACCACCGCGGCGGGCGTGGCCGAGGCGGGTCCCTCGGCCATTCCCTTGATCCCGGCCGTCCCGTTCTCCGACGGCGTCTCGAGGTGCTCGATCTCGATCGGCGGCAGGTCCGTGGCGCGTGGGAGCAGGTACTCGGCGAGCGTCGTCGTCTGCGGCTGTCCGGTCTCGTCGTACACGTAGCGCTCGAGCAGCGCGAGGCCCACGCCCTGCGCGACGCCGCCGCGGATCTGGCCCTCGACGATCATCGGGTTGAGCATCGTCCCGCAGTCCTCGACGACCACGATCCGTTCGATCGTGACGCCGCCGGTCCCGGGGTCGACCTCGACGACGGCGGCAACCGTTCCGTTGGAATGGGTCGGACGAGGAGGATCGAAGAACGCGGACGCTGTCAGTGTGGGGTCGCCGACCTCGGCGCGGACGTGCGGAGCGAAGTAGGCCGCGCCGGCGAGCGCCGCGAGCGGAATCCGCCGCGACGGGGCACCGCGGACCCCCACCGTCCCGTCGACCAGCTCGAGGTCTTCGTGGGCGGCCTCGAGCAGAACCTCGGCCACTCGCAGCAGCTTGTCGCGCACGATCCGACCGGCTCCGGCGACCGTGCCCGCGATGAACACGCCGCTGCGACTACCAAACGTCCCCATTCCGAACGGCGTTCGGGCCGTATCGCCGTCGAGCACCCGGACGTGCTCGGGCGTGACCGCGAACATGTCAGCTACGAGCTGGGCGGCGGTCGTGCGGTGGCCCTGCCCGTGCGAGAACGTGGGCAGGGCGACCGTGATCCGTCCCGACAGGTCGATGCTGACGGTGGCGTTGTCGTGCGAGGTGCCCGGCAGCCCGCCCGCGCCGCCCGCCGAGCCAAGTCCGGCCGCCTCGACGAACGGCGAGATCCCGAGGCCGAGCCGGCGCCCCCGTGCAGCCGCGTCGGCTTGACGGCCCAGGAAGCCCTCGTAGTCGATCAGCTCGAGAGCACGCTCGAACGCGCTTCGCCAGCTGCCCGGCTCGTATTGTTCGCCGAGCACGGTTTGCCATGGGCCATCGGCGACCATGTTGCGCCGGCGCAGCTCCATGCGGTCTATGCGGAGCGCGCGCGCCGCGTCATCCAGGAGTACCTCGCGCAGCGTCTGGCTGGTCGTCATCCCGACGCCGCGAAACGGCGACAGCGGCGCCTTGTGGCTGACGACGCCGCCGGTGTCATACGCGTACGCGTCGAGGCGGTAGAGGCCGGGAACCGTGAACGCGGCGACCATGAACTCGACGTAGGCGCCTATCCCGCTCGAGTACGCGCCGGTATCGGAGACGAAGCGAGACCGGATCGCGCGCAGTCGCCCGTCCCCGTCGAAGGCCGCCTCGAGCTCGGCCTCGGCCTCTTTGCCGTGCGCTCCCGCGGTCAACGCCTCGCTGCGGTCCTCGACCCAGCGCACGGGACGGCGCAGCCGGATCGCGGCGACGGCCGCGCACACATACTCAGGCAGCATCACCTCCTTGCCGCCGAAGGCGCCGCCCATCGCCGGGCAGATCACGCGAACGTGGCTGACCGGGAGCCCGAGCCCCTCGGCCAGCGTGGCCCGGGCGAGATGCGGCATCTGCGTCGACACATGGCAGGTGAGCTCTTCGTTCGCGGCGTCGTAGTCGGCCACGATCCCGCACGTCTCGAGCGCCGAGGTCACCACGCGCTGAACACCCAGCCGGCGCCGCACGACGTGCGTCGCCCGCGCGAACGCCGCGTCGACCTCTCCGTGCGCCGCCGCCTGGCGGAAAAAGCGGCCTTCGGGAATGCCGTTGTGGACCGGCTCGCTGTCGTCGAGTGGCTCGAGCTCGAGGATCACCGCATCCGCGCCGTCCTCGGCGGCGTAGCGATCGTCGGCCACGACCGCCACCACCGGCTCCCCGACATAACGGACGCGGTCGCCGGGCAGCGCGACGCGCGGCGTCTTCAGCGCGCCCTCGAGGTCGACGAAGTCCATCGTCGGGTGCACGTGCGACAGCTCCGCAGGCCCGAGCACCGCGCGCACGCCGGGGACCGAGCGCGCCTCGTCGATGTCGATCGAAGCGAGCCGGGCGTTCGGGGCGGGCGAGCGGGCGAACGCCAGCTCGAGCATCCGCGGGAGCTGCACGTCGGTCACGTAGGTGGTCGCCCCGGTCAGCATCCCCGGATCCTCCTGCCGCTGCACCCGCTTGCCGGCCCAGCGCTGCTGGGCGTAGAGCGGCCACTCGTTCACGCTCGGCTCGCCTCCACGACCGCGTCGACGATCGTGTCGTAGCCGGTGCAGCGACACAGGTTGCCGGCGATCGCCTCGCGAACCGCGTCGGGCTCGAGCGGCTGCCCGGACTCGAGCAGGGGCACGATCGTCATCAGCATGCCCGGCGTGCAGTACCCGCATTGAAGCCCGTGGTGTTCGCGCAGCGCGCGCTGGAGGGGATGGAGCTCGCGGTTCGGCGCGAGCTGCTCGACGGTCTTCACGCTGTGGCCGTCGGCCTGCACGGCGAACATCAGGCACGCGCGCACGGGAGCCCCGTCGAGCAGTACGGTGCACGCGCCGCATGCCCCCATCGCGCACCCGATCTTCGTGCCGGTGAGCCCGAGCCGATCGCGGATCAGGTCGGCCAGCAGCAGCCGGGGCGCGACGTCGAGCTCGTGAACCGTCCCGTTCACCTCGATCGAGATCCGGGTCATGCGGCGAGCTCCGCGAGCGCCCGGCTTGTGAGCACGCGCACGAGCCGGCGCCGGTATTCGGGGCCGGCGTGGACATCCGCGGGCGGGTCGACCGCGGCGGCCGCCGACTCCGCGGCGGCGGCGATCAAGTCGGCTGTGGGCTCGGCTCCGGTGACTAGCGCCTCTGCCTCGCGCGCGTGAATCGGCCGGTCGGCGACGCCGAAGAGCGCGATGCGGGCGCGGCGCCAGCGGCCACCGTCATCGAGCTCGGCCGTGGCCGCCACCCCGGCGGTGGCGAACTCGCCCGTGGAGCCGCCGAGGCGCGGCGTCACCTCGTGGAGGGCAACACGTGGGTTGCCCCCCGGGATCCGCACCGCGACCACGAGCTCATCCGGCTCGCGCACCGTCGCGTAGTAGGAGCGGAAGAACTCGTCGGCTGCGAGGACCCGCTCGCCCCGCACGCTCCGGAGCACGACCTCGCCGTCGAGCGCGAGCAGTACCGCCGGGACCTCGGCGGCCGGGTCGGCATGGGCCACCGACCCACACAGGGTGCCGCGGTTGCGGATCGCGGGGTGGCCGACGTGGCGGAGCGCGCGCTGCAGAAGCGGAACGTCCGAGTTCTGCTCAGCCTCCGCCATGCGGACGCCCGCGCCGAACTCGATCAGACCGCCTCCGCTCCGGATGCCGCGCAGCTCTGGGGCGCGCATCACGTCGATCAGCACCCGGGGCGCCGCGATCCGTAGGTTCATCATCGGGATCAGGCTCTGTCCGCCTGCCAGCACCGCCGCGTCGTCGCCGTGCTCGGCCAGCATGCTCAGCGCCTCATCGTAGGTCTCCGGCGCGAGGTATTCGAAGGCGCTCGGCTTCACAGCCGCTCGCCGAGCAGCGCGAGCGTTCCGGCCCACACCTGCTCGGCGGCCGCCTCGTTGTAGGCCGCCCTCCCGGGCATCGTGAAGCCGTGCTCGGCGCCGGCCAGGATCTCGATCTCGTGGGTGACCCCGGCCTGTTCGAGCCGCTCGCGGAGCGGTGGGATCGTCGAAAGCGGGGTGACCTGGTCGTTCTCGCCGAAGCCGAGGTAGAGCGCCGCGTCGACGCGATCGACCTGGAGATGTGGTGAGTCGGGCTCGTCGGTGACCAGACCTGTGGGGTGCAGCAGCGACGCCGCCGCGATATCGGGTCCGAATGCCTCGGCCGCGCGCATCCCGAACCGGCCTCCCATGCAGAACCCGACGCACGCCCACGCACCGCGATCGCCCTCCGGCACCACCTCGAGAAGCAGGCGGGTGTCCTCGAGCACCGCGTCGTCGTGGATCTGCTCGACGAGCTTTCGCATGCGGGCGAACTCCCCGGCGTCGCCGGCCGCCATGCGCTCCGCGTTGGGCCGCTCGGCCGGGTCGAACGGGTAGTACAGATCGGGCAGGATCGCGGTGTAGCCCGCGCCGGCGAGCCGCTCGGCGTGCCCGAACAGCGCGGGCCTGATCCCGGGGCCATCCATGAACAGGACGACGCGCGCGAACGGCCCATCGCCCTCGGGGCGGTGGACGTGCACCGGCATCGTCCCGCGCGGGGTCGTGACATCAAGTGTCGTTTGGCTCATCGCATCTCCTTGTTTCACGCTTGATTTGACGTTGAGACCGCGCCCGCGGACACGGTCGCGCACCGACTACCCGCGATCCGCCCGAACACGATCGCGTCAGTCAGCCCGCCACCGTGCTCGGTCAGGTGACCCCAGATCGAGCCCGCGGCGCCGGCGGCGAACAGGCCGGGGATTGGCGCGCCTCCCGGGCGCACGACCCGCGCCTCCGCGTCCCTGCGGGGTCCGCCCGACGCGGTCGCGACCCCGGGCGTCATCCTGATCGCGTACAGCGGCGCCGTCAGCGGCACGAGCGTCGATGCGGCACGGCCGAAGTCGTCGTCCCGCCGCCGGCTAACCGCCTTGGCGTAACTGTCCAGGGTGGTCTGGAGCACGGCGGGGTCGAGCCCGGTCGCCGCCGCGAGCTCCGCGGTGTCCGCGCCGCGGGCGATCCATCGGGCCGCCACCTCGGCCGAGTTGTCGGGACTCCACCGATAGCCGTTCGGACTGCCCACGATTCCGTGGAGTGGCCCGGCCAGCCGGGCGGTCTCGTCGAACACGATCCAGCCGGGCATACGCGGGCGGTTGGGGCGCCGGGGAAGGTATGCCGTCAGCGCGCGTAGGGCATCGTGCACCTCCCAGCCGGTCTCATCCGCGAACCGGCGGCCGTCGCCGTCAAGGCAGATGAAGCCCGGGGCGTGGACGTCCAGCGTGAAGGCGGCCGGGAAGTCCGGGTGCACGAACGAGAGCCAGCCGAAGAACGCGCTCATGTGCCACAGTGACGCGCCGGCCGCTCGAGCCAGCGCGAGCGTGTCCCCGGTGTTGGCCTGGTGCCCGACCGACACGAGCGGGAGCGGGAGATAGGTGTCCCTCAGCTCGGGGTCGGCCTCGAAGCCGCCGCTGGCCAGGATCACGCCGGCCCGTGCGCCGATCCGCCGTCGCTCGCCCGCCCGCTGGGACACCACGCCGGCCACGCGATCTCCGTCGAGCACCAGATCGATCGCGCGGGCCCCGTAGGCCACCGGGATGTCCCGCTCGCGAACGGCCGCCTCGAGCACCCGCCACAGGCCGGGGCCCGGGCGCTCGCCGGGCGCCGGCGCGAACTGCCGGTAGCGCACGTGTCCCGCGCCCGGGAAGTGCGGCCATGACGGGAGCATTCCGCCGAACGCCTCGATGTCGACCGGCGGCGCGGTGCCGCCGAGTGACTCGAGGAAGTCGGGGACATCGGGGAGTCCGTGTGCGTAGGCCTCGAGGACGGTCCGGTCGGTCTTGCCGAAGCACAGAGCGTCGAGGTGGTCGACCGCGCGAGGACCGTCGACCTCGAACAGGAAGCCGCCCGAGTGGATGCAGTTGCCCCCGCCTGACCCGGTCCTCTCGAGGACGGCGACCGACGCGCCGGCGTCGTGCGCGGTGATCGCCGCGGCGGCGCCGGCGGCGCCGAAGCCGATCACGAGGACGTCAACTTCGGTTGGTGCGGTCACGTCGGGTGGCCCGGTCATGATCCGCAGCGGCTCGGCTCCGTCCCATCCGACCGACGCCTCGCGCACCATTGCGTAAAAGCCGACCAACTCGTCGCGACGCTGGAGCACCTCGATCGGTTGCCCGAACAACTCGCCGCCGTCAAGCCACACGGCGGACGCCGGGCCGGTGCGGCCGGTGTGAAAGGCGGTCATGCCCGCGGCCTCGAGCCGCGCGACCTCGGTCTCGAGTGACTCGGCGAGCCACGCCACGTGGCCGACGCCACCGCCGGGGGCGACGAGCGAGTCGCGCAGGCCCGTCGGCTGTGCCTCGTGAACCTGAGTGAGCTCGACGATCAGCGGTCCCCACGCGCCGAACGCCGAGGAGTGGTCGTACACAGCCGGCTCGCCCAGATAGGTGACCTCGTCGAAGCGGATGTGCTCCATCGCGAAGAACGGTCCTGCGCCGGTCGCAGCCGCGAATCGAGACACGTCGCGGTGCAGGTCCTGGACCACGTAGCCGAGGTGGTGAATCGGCGCGAGCATCTTCCTCAACTGTAGACTATTACTCATTCTGTATGCAATACTGCGACTCGGATGCGAGTCGGGTTTGATCACGTCGGCGTGTCGGTATCCGACATCGAGGCCGCCGAGGCGTTCTATACGACCGCGTTCGGGTTTGCGCGCCAGCTCGCGTTCGAGCTCGCCCCGCATCCGATTCGGGGCGTCATGCTCATCCATCCGGCCGGGTACCGCCTCGAGCTGTTCGAGCACTCGGCGTCGGTGCCCGGGCTCCAGGCCGCCACCCCGATCGAGGCGCACGCCACCCGGGGCTACAACCACTTCGCGCTGACCGCGCCCGACATCGGCGAGCTGTTTGCCGCGGCGCTCGCCGCGGGAGCCAGGCCGGTGATCGAGCCGTCCCCGTCGCCCGAGCCGGGCGTTCGCTTCGCGTTCCTGGCCGATCCCGAAGGCAACCTGGTCGAGTTGGTGGAGAGAGGCTGATGAGGAGGCTCGAGGCGAAGGTCGCGCTGATAACCGGGACCGCGGGCGGCCAGGGAGCCGCCGCGGCGCGGCTCTTCGCCGCCGAGGGCGCCATCGTGTTCGGGTGCGATCTCGACGCGCCGCGGGCCGATGCGGTCGCGGCCGGGATTCGCGCGGATGGGGGCGACATGCACTGTACGGCGCCGGTCGACCTGGCCGATCCCGACGCCGCCGCGGCGTGGGTTGACGAGGCCGCGGAACGCGCCGGCGGCATCGACATCCTCTACAACAACGCCTCGGCGCCGCGGGTGGGGCCGTTTGCCGAGGTGAGCTGGGATGACTGGCGGTTCACGCTCCACAACGAGCTCGATCTGATCTTCACCGTGACCCGCGCGGCCTGGCCCCACCTGATCGCGCGGGGCGGCGGAACCGTGATCAACACCGCGTCGGTGTCGGCCCACCGCGGCGCGACGTTCATCGAGCAGGCCGCTCACGGCGCGGCCAAGGGAGGCGTGCTCGCGGTGACCCGGCATTTCGCCGCCTCGGGCGCGCGCCACAACATCCGCGCGAGCTCGATCAGTCCGGGCCTGATCGTCACTCCCCAGATCGAGCCCTTCCTCGACGAGCCCGGTCATCCGGTGCACGAGATGCTCCGCACCCATCCGCTCGGGAGGCTCGGCACGCCTGAGGACGTCGCCCGCGTCGCGCTGTTCCTCGCCTCGGACGAGGCCGGCTACCTGAACGCGGTCGACATCGTCATCGACGGCGGCCAGTCGTTGATCTCGTGACCCTCGCCGGCGAGATGGTCTGGCGGGGTGAGCCCGGCTACGAGGAGGCACGGGTGCGCCGGGTGTTCAACGCCCGAACGCCCGATCGCTACCCGGCCGCGGTGCTGCTTGCCGGCAGCGAGGATGACGTCGTCGCGGGTGTGCGGCTCGCGCGCGATCGCGGGCTGAAGGTGTCCGTGCGCGCCGGCGGCCACAGCTGGGCCGCCTGGAGCGTCCGCGACGACGCGCTGCTGATCGACCTCGGGCGGATGCGAGAGATGACCTACGAGGCGGCACACCGGGATCGCCACGGCCAGTCCCGCGGTGAAGGGGGGCGCCGAGCTGGTGCCGTTCCTGACCTCCCACGGCCGGGCATTCCCGGGTGGGCACTGTCCGAGCGTCGGCATCGGCGGCTTCCTCCTCCAGGGCGGCCAGGGGTGGAACGGCCGCAAGTACGGCTGGGCGTGCGAACACGTCGCCGCGATCGACCTCGTCACGGCCGACGGTGAGCTGATCCGCGCCGACGAGCAGCAGAACTCGGATCTGCTGTGGGCCGCTCGCGGCGCGGGACCCGGGTTCTTCGGAGTGATCACGCGCTTCCATCTGCGCACGTATCCGCTGCCGCGCGCGATGACGCACGACACGTGGATGTTCGAGCTCGACGATCTCGAGCCGCTGCTCAACTGGATCGATGAGCTCCTTCCATCGCTCGAGCGCGTGGTCGAGCCCGTGATCGCGGCAACTCGACTGCCTCGCCCGGAAGGGCCGCCCGTGCTGCTGCTGCACACGACCGCGATGTGCGAGACGCTCGGGGAAGCCGAACGCGTGCTCGCTCCTCTCCGGGCCTGCCCGATCGCCGACCGCGCGATCGCCCACGAGTCGGGACCGACCACCGTCGAGCAGGAGAACGAGGCCCAGGCGGCCCAGAATCCCGAGAACCATCGCTACGGCGTCGACTGCACCTGGACCGACGCCCGCGCGAATGAGCTGGTTCCCCATTTGCGAGCCCTGTGGTCCGAGCTCCCGACCGAGCATTCATTCTCGATCTGGTACGGATGGGCACCGAGCCGGCCGCTGCCCGACATGGCCTTCTCGATCGAGGGCCGCGCCTACATCGCCACGTACGCGATCTGGTCCGATCCGGCCGAGGACGAGCGCCACCGCGGCTGGGTGGCCGACCATACGACGCGTCTCGCGGCGCTCGGGAAGGGCGTGTACGTCGGGGACACCGATTTCACGCGGCGCTCGGACCGGTTCCTGAGCGAGGAGAACTTCCGCCGGCTACAGGAGATCAGGGAGCGGCGCGATCCGGACGGCCGGTTCTGCTCCTACCTGATCGCCGACGGCGCCGAGCTCAACGCAGAACCAGACCGCCGTCGACGCACAGCGTCTGGCCGGTGATCGCGCCGGCCGCGTCGGTCGCGAGGAACGCGACGGTCGCGGCGACGTCGTCGGGGGCGAGGCTCCGGCCGATCGCCTGTCGCGCCCTCACCTCCGCGAACGCCTCCGGCGGCGTGTCGGCGACCGCGGCCGGCGTCGGAGTCAGCCCCGGCGCCACACAGTTGACCGTGATCCCATCGCGCCCGAGCGCGCGGGCCAGGGTACGAGCGATCCCGACCAGGGCGGCCTTGCTCGCCACGTACGCGAGCAGGTCGGGCGCCGGCGGATCCCACACGGTGTCCGACACGACGAGCACGATTCGGCCGGAGCCGCGCGCGGCCATCCCGGGGACAAACGATTGGGCCAGCCACAGCGCCGACTCGACGTTCACGGCCTGCACGCGGCGCCAAGTGTCGAGGTCGAGGTCGGACAGCGGTGCCCGGTCGAAGGCGGCCGCTGCGTGCACGAGCACGTCGCATCGCCCGTGCGCTTCGAGCACCCGGGCAGCCGCGGCCTTCACATCGTCGCGCTCGGCGAGGTCGACCGGGGGATCGCCGGCGCGGTCGAGTACGGCGACGGTGTGGCCGGCGGCGCCCAGCGCGGCGGCGATCGAGCCGCCGATCGCGCCCGCGCCGCCGGTGACGACTGCGATCCCGGTCACGAGCCGAACCCGTGGCGGTGCAAAAGTCGCCAGACCCGGCCCCCGGGCACGGGCCGCGGCAACATAAGCGCCTGGGAGGCGCTCATGTGCACGAGGCGGCCGAACAGGTCGGGCTTTGGCGAGAAATGCACCTTCGGTAGGACGGACCGCTGGCCGACACGACTGCACGCATTTGACACAAGTGTATACAATCCATCGCCAACATCCGGAATCGACTCGATGCTGAGGAGACCCATGTCCTACCAGGTCCATTCGCCGGCCGCCGTGCGTGAGCTGCCGGGCGAGCCCGTGCCCTACTACCTCGCCGACGGCGACGGCCGCGCGCACCTGCTACTCGGCCAGGTTGGACGCGCGCTGGCCGGGACAGAGGAGACCGCAGGCGCGATGTCGGTGATGACCGCGGTCGGCCCGGCCGGCGGACCGATCCCGATGCACCTCCATGAAAAGGAGCACGACTACTTCTTCTGCGTGCGCGGCGCCGTGCAGGTCTGGGCCGACGGCGAGAGCCGGATCCTGCATCCCGGCGACGTGGCCAGCGTGCCCGCCGGGCGTGCTCCACGCCTACCAGTTCCACGGGCACTACAGCCAGTTCATGGGGCCGATCGCGCCGGCCGGTTGGGACCGCTTCTTCGACTTCACCGGCTCTCCCTACGCCGGCCCCGCGTACCCGCAGGTCGACAACAGCCCGCCACCGTTCGCCAAGTTCGGCGCGGCCGAGGCGAAGTTCGCGATGAAGTACTTCCCCGAGGAGCCATACGCCGAGGCGTCCACGGGCCCGGACGACGACGCTGCCCGGCGCGGCCAAGCCGTACTTCGTGCGCGCGGGCGAGGGACCGCGCCATGTCCTGTTCGGCCAGGTCGCCTTCCAGCTCATGACGGGCGCCGAAAGCGGAGGGCAACTCGGGATGACGGTCACCGAGGGCCCGCGGGGCCCGGCCATCCCTGCGCACGTGCACGAGCGCACGCTACGAGGCGATCTACTGCCTCGACGGGAGGCTGCTCGTGAGCGTCGAGGGCGAGGAGCACCTTCTGACCAGGGGCGATTTCGTGAGCATCCCGGTCGGCGCAGAGCACACCTATGCGATGGATGCTCACCTGACCCGGTTCGCGAGCATGTACGGCCCGGCCGGGCTCGAACGGCTTCCACGAGATCGCGGGGCAGGTCGCCGAGCAGCGGATCTTCCCCGAGCCGACCGAGGCAGTCGATCGGGACCGCCTCGCCGCAGCCGCAGCCGCAGCCGCAGCCGAGCTCGACATCACGTTCGCGGGGTAGGACGATGAAGGTCCTGATCGCCGGCGGTGGCATCGCCGGCTTGTGTCTAGCCCAGGGGTTGAAGCGCTCGGGCGTCCACTGCCAGGTGTTCGAGCGCGAGCCGCAAGGCAGCCGGCGGACCGGCTACCGGCTGACGCTCGACGCGGACGGCGGCGACGCGCTCGAGGCGTGCTTGCCGCCGGCGCTGTACGAGTTGTATCTCCGCGCCTCGCATCGGACTCCGCGCAGAATCGTCGCCGTCGTGATCGACAGTCAGTGCAACGAGCTTACGACCGCGCCGCACATCGGTCCTCCGAACGAGGGCGAGCGACCGCACACCGCGATCGACCGCCAGGCGTTCCGCCAGATCCTGACGGCGGGACTCGACGACGTGCTCCACCACGAGCGCGTAGTGGCCGGATTCGACGCTGACCACGATGGCGTCCGCGTCAGGTTGTCGGATGGGTCGACCGTCGCCGGTGACGTGCTCGTGGGCGCCGATGGGGTCGGCTCCGCCGTCCGTCGTCAGCTGCTTCCTCAGGTTCAGATCGTTCCCGCGCCGGTGGGAGCGCTCGGCTTGTTTGCGCGCTCGCCGGTCAGCGACGAGATCCTCGCGGGGCTACCCGATGTGCTGTTCGACGGGTTCGTGATCGCGCGGGACGACCGTGGCGTGATGATGACGCTCGGTCTGTGCGTTCCGCGTGAGCCCGCGAAGCTAGCCGCGGCCGAGGTCGCGCCCTACGCGCGGGTTGACACCGTCGAGCCGTACATGCAGCTCAGCGGCGCCGTCTCACCCGGCACGCCGATCCCGATGCCGTCCGAATGGACGTCCGAGACCCCCGGGCAGCTGCATGAGGCGATGAAGGCCGGCGTCTCGTCGTGGCATCCGGCGCTGCGTGGACTCGTCGAGCGCATCGACCGCGACACCCTGTTCTCCCATCCGTTTCGTCGGCTCGATCCGACGCCGCCCTGGTCGAGCTCCAGGGTCACGCTCGTCGGCGACTCGATCCACGCGATGCTGCCGACGCTCGGAAAAGGGGCGAACATGGCGATGCGCAACGCGTCCGTCCTGCGCGAGCAACTGGTAGCAGCCGACCGCGGCGAGAGGACGCTGGTGGACGCGATCGCCACGTACGAGGAGCTCATGCGCAGCGCGACCTACCCGATCATGGAGCTGGCCGCCGACCACAACAGGTTCGGAGGCGGCGGCCTGGAGCGCCCGGCGGAGCGCGAGGGGATGAACGCGTGAGATTGATCGGTTTGAGCGCCGGAAACGCCGGAGGGAACGCCGAGATCCTGCTGACCGTCGCGCTCGAAGCCGCCGCGGCAGACGGCGCGCAGGTTTGGCTTGTGCGGCTCGATGATCTCGAGCTGCCGGTCCGGCCGGTCGCGCCCGGCCCGGCGTCGGGTGGCGACGACGGGCCGTGGCTATGGGACCAGTTGATGGAGAGCGACGGGTTGATCGTCGCGACGCCTATCTACGGGCGCACGGTCACCGGCAAGCTCAAGCTCGTCATCGACCGGCTGTCGGGGCCGGCGGCCGACGTGGCGTTCGCCGAGAGTTACCGGCAGATCCGTGATGCGGGAGGCACGCCGACGGTTACGTTTCCGTACGACGAGCGCGTGTTCCGGCCGCGCGTCGCCGGCCTGATCGCGGTCGGCGGCGCGCTGACCAGTGGGTGGAAGTCGCTGGCTCTCCCGCTCATGCATCAGATGACGTTTTCTGCGCAGATCGCGGTCGCAGATCAAGTGCTCGTCGGCGGCGCGGGAATGCCGCGCTCGGTGGTCCTCGATGACGCGGCGCTCGCTGCCGCCCGGCGAGTCGGCCGCAGCGTTGCACTCCAGCTCGGACGCTCATTCGAGCAGGTCGAGTACCGCGGCGACGCCGGACTGTGCCCGCTCTGCCACCTTTCATTGGTGACTATCAACGGCCAGGAGATCGAGTGCGCGACGTGTGGCGCCGGAGGGCACCTCGAGGTCGAGGACGGCACTGCGGTCGTGCGGTTCGACGACCCCGCGTCGTTGGAACGGTCGGTCGTGACGATGGCCGAGAAGCGCGCCCATTTCGCCGAGATCCAGGCCATCGCGGCGGAACAGAGCGCGCTCTCGGACGAGATCGAGCGGCGCGCCGCCGCGTACGCGAGCTTCGATCGGCGGATAACGCCCTCTTCTCCTACCGCGACCGCGAGCTGACACGATGGACATCGGACTGGCCATGACCGCCCGGGTGCTTCCCTCGCGGCCGCGCCCGCTTCCGGACGTCTACCGGCAGGTGATCGACGAGGCTGTGCTCGGCGAGGAGCTCGGCTTCTCGAGCTGGCTGGTGGCGGAACATCACTTCGCCGAGGATCGCCACAACCCGGCCCAGTTTCCCCTGCTGGCCGCCGCGGCGGTGAGGACCGAGCGGATCCGGCTGGGAACCTATGTCTTGCTGCTCGCGCTGCACGACCCGGTCCGCGTGGCCGAGGAAGCCGCGACGGTCGACATCCTCTCGAACGGGCGGCTCCTCCTCGCCGTGGGGGCCGCGCCCATGGAGGGTGAGTGCGAGGTGTTCGGGATCGCGCCCAAGGAGCGATTCGGCCGGACCTACGAGGCGCTCGAGATCATCGAGCGCTGCTTCACCGAAGAACGGTTCCGTCACCAGGGGCGTCACTACAGCTACGGCGACGTCGCGATGACGACCAAGCCCGTGCAGGACGGTGGACCGCCGATCTATATGGCGGCGATGGGACCCCAGAGCCTTGCGAAGGCCGGTCAACGCGGCTACAACCTGGCCTCGGTTCTTCACACGCCGCTGGTGCACGTGTACGAGCAGGCGCAGGCGGAGGCGGGACGTGGCCGCGCGTCCTACCGGTTGATGTCGGGCCCGGTCGCGGTGCACGTCGCGCCGACGAGGGACCAAGCGTGGGAGGAAGCCGCGACGTCACTGCACTGGTGGATCACGTTCTACCGCCGCCGCGGCTTCGACATGCCACTACCTCCCGTGGAGGCAATGCGCGACACGCCCGGCGTGGGGATCTTTGGTCAGCCGTTTGCGGTTGGTACACCAGACGATGTCCTGGCAGTCCTCGAACGTCACCGGGATGTGGACCTCGACGAGATGGTGATTCAGTTCAACCATCCTGGGATGCCGCCCGAGCCGGTTGCGCGCTCGATGCGGCTATTCGCCGCCGAGCTGATGCCCGTGCTGCAGGACTGGGGCACGCAAGCTTGAACCCGCTCCCACGCGCGGGCTGCTAGCCACGCCGGCCGATTACGTAGCGGAACACGTTTCGCATCGACACGCGGCCGTCGCGACGGGTGAACGGGATCACGGCCTGCTCGAGCGCGCCGCGCGCCGCTCCCTCGCCGGCGGTGTCGATGGCCATCGCTCCGCCGCCCGACGCGAGAATCGCGCGGACGGCGGCGTCCACGCTGTCGTGCGCCCATGCCAGCGACACCTCGCCGCTGTCAACGAGGCCGAGCGACGCCGACCCGAGGAGCAGCTCGAGGCCGCCCGGAGACGAGAGCTCGTATGGAACATGGCGCGCAGGCCCGGCGGCGCGCAGCGGTTCGAGCGCGAGGTGCAACGCGGTCGATTCGTTGCGCTCGGGCTCGGCGAATGTCGTGGCGGCCACGAGCCCGCCGCGTTTGACGACCCGGCCGGCCTCTCGAACTGCGTGCGCCGGATCGTCGGCGAACTGAAACGCGTTGAAGCCAGCCGCTGCGTCGAAGCTCTCGTCATCGAACGGCAGCGTGTCCATGCCACCGATACGGAAGTCGCCCTGCGGCACGCGCTCGCGCGCGATCTCGATGAGTTCCGGAGTGATGTCGATCCCGGTGACGCGGGCGCCTAGGACAGCCGCCATCGCTGCGGCGTAGCCGGAGCCGCACCCGATGTCGAGTAGACGCGTGCCCGAACCGACGCCGAGTCGCCGGAGGACCTCGTCGAACAGCGGCTCGTTGGATGGTTCGGCCAGCTCCGCCCAGTCGCGAGGACGGCGGCCCCAATATTCCGAGCTCACTCCGTGAGTATACAGATTGTTCTTCTGTATACTCTTGTCCGGCAGTGTCGCGGACCCCCGACATCTCGCTCGCCCAGGCACGGGCGCTCATCGCGCGCGCGATCGACAAGGCTGCCCATGTCGGCGTGCGCGGCGCGTTCGCGGTCGTGGGCGCTAGCGGTGCGCTCGTATCGGCATCGCGAATGGACCGGGGTGGCGCCGGTGGGATGGCGCGCGCTCGGTCGAAGGCGTGGATCTCGGCGACCCAGCAGATCCCCAGCACCGAGCACCACTTGCGCATGGCGACGCTCCCGGCGCCGATCGCGGCTGGGTTCGTCGCGTGCTCACCGGAGGCGAACTTCCCCGGCGCGGGCGGGATGCCGATCTTCGATGACAAGGATCCCGCTCACCCCGTAGTCGGCGGTTTCAGCGCCTCGGGCGCGACGATCGGCCCGTTCGTCGAAATCCCCGGTATCGACCGGCGGATGCTGATCGCCGAGGGCAAACCCGCCAACTCGGAGGACCTCGTCGTCCTCTGGACGCTAGGGCTGCCGTACGAGGGGCAGCACGGCGATGACGAGCAGCGCTGGCGCGACGCATTCCGGGAGCTGCCAGACGAGGCTGGGCCTTGGGTACAGCGAGCCTCCACGGGCGAGCCAGCCTGAGCACGAATGGGCGCTGGGCCTCGCCGATCGCGCGCTTGCCGAGGCCGGTCGGCGGGGCGAGCGGATCGCCGTCGCGATCGTCGACTCGCGTGGAGACCCGACTCCAGCAGGACACGATGGACGGCGCACCCACGGCAGCCCCATTCGTGGCGGAGGCCGTGGCCGCCGGCGCCGCCACCTTCCAGCGCGCGAGCGCGGAGATCGACGCGGCGCTGACGTCGGTCCTTCCGTATCGAGTGCTGACGGTCGCCGGTGGCCTGCCGGTCAGCGAACGCGATCGGGTCGTCGCCGGCATCGGGATCGCGGGACCCGACACCGTCGTGTGTGCCGAGATCGCGGCGGCTGTGGTGGTCCACTAGCGCGTGCCGGAGCGCATCTGCATCGTCGGCGCCGGCGCGATCGGCGGACTGTTCGCCGCTCACCTCGCACAACTCCCCGATGTCGAGGTGTGGGCGTTCGATCCGTCAGCCGAGCACGTCGCCGCGATCAACGCGAACGGTCTGCGTGTCACCGGACACGTCGAGCTGACCGGACGGGTCCGGGCCCGGACGGACGCGTCGGAGATCCCGGACTGCTCGTTCGGCATCATGGCGACCAAGGGGACGGTCACCGAAGCGGCGATCTCGGCAGACGGCACGGATCTTCGGCGACGGCGCGGTCTGCAGCGTCCAGAACGGGATCGGCAACGAGGAGGTGATCGCCGAGCACGTCCCGCGCGTGATCCGCGGCGTCACGCTCCCCGCCGGCCAGGTCGTGGCGCCGGGGGTGATCCACATGGTCGGGACGGGGCCGACCTGGCTCGGGCCGTTCGAGCCGAAGCCGGCGACGCGCGAGGAGATCGATCGCCTGGCCACCTCACTGAACGAGAGCGGTCTCGAGACGCGGGCGCGAATCGATGCGCGCGGTGCGCAGTGGACGAAGCTGCTGTTCAACGCCTGCACGAACCCGCTCTGCGCGCTGACCGGCCTGACCCACGGCGAGCTGTGCGACTACCCGCCAACGATTCGGCTGGTCGACGAGCTGCATCCGCGAGGGGCGGGCCGTCGCCGACGCACTCGGCATCGAGCTCGAGGACGACCCCGCCGAGCTCGTCTACAGCGCGGCCAAGGCCAACTACCGCCACCGGCCGAGCATGCTCCAGGACGTCGCGGCGCGGCGGCGCACCGAGATCGCGACGCTCAACGGCGGAATCATCCGCGCCGCCCGCGAGGCCGGCGTCGAAGTGCCGCTGCACAGCGCCATCGTCGATCTGATCGCCGGTGTCGAGCGGAGCTGGGACGCACCATGACTCAGCCTGGATCCACCGATCCTGCGGTCGTCTCGACGCCGGCTGGCCGTCGCCATACGCCATCGGCCTCGCCCATAGGGTTCACCCTTATGGTGCTCCGCCGATGGCGTCTGACTCGGCCCCCGACGCCGAGACTCAACCCATCATCGGTGGATCCAGGCTCAGAACATTCTCGCTTACTGTAGACGGATTACAAAACTGTATGCAATAATCCACACGTGATGGATCTGCCCCAGAAGATCGACTGGAGCGAGCAGGAGTTCGCCGAGGTGCGGCCGGGGATCTTCGGCGCGACCGTCCACACGCCGCAGCTCACCGCCACCCTGTATCGCTACGGGGCGGGCTCGAGCTGGGAGGAGCACCATCACCCTCAGGACCAGATCACGACCGTGCTCGAGGGCGCGATCGACTTCGTCGTCGCGGGCGAGCCCGTCCACCTCGACGCCGGTCAGCTGGCGACGCTGCCGGGGGGCACGCCGCACTCCGCGACCGTCCCGAGACGTCGGGGAGCGGAGCGGTCACGCTGAACGTGTTCACGCACCGGGAGTCGACCCCCGGTGTCTGACTGGCTTGGGCTCGAGGGCCAGCGCGTGCTCATCGCCGGCGGCGGGGGCACGATCGGCCGCGCGCTCGTCGACGGCTTCCTCGACGTCGGCGCGACGGTCGCCGTCATCGACGTCGGCGAGGACGCGATGGCGGGACTCGACGACCGGGTGGCGCTGCGCCACGCCGCGGATCTGAGCGACGCCGGGGCCGCACGCGCCGCGGTGGCGACCGTCCGCGACGGGCTCGGCGGCCTCGACGTGTTCGTTCACTGCGTCGGCATCAACGACCGCAAGCCGATCGAGGACTACGCGGCGAGCGAGTGGGATCGGATCGTCGGAGTGAACCTCACGAGCGCGTTCCACACCGGGACCGAGGCGGCCGTCGGGATGCGCGAGCAGCATCACGGCCGGATCACTGTTCTTCTCGTCGGTGGCCGGCCGCAGCGGCCACAAGCACCACGGCCCGTATGCCGCCACGCAAGGGTGCGATCAACCAACTGATGCGGGTGATCGCGCACGAGTACGCCGAGCACGGGGTAACCGCCAACGCGGTGGCGCCCGGATACATGGACACGAGCCTGACCCGCTCGCTACCTGGCCGCCAACCCCGACAAGCGCGCGGCGCTCGTGGAGCTGATCCCGGCGCGGCCGCTTCGGGACGCTGCCCGAGGTCGTCGATCCGGTGCTGTTCCTGTGCTCGCCGCACGCGAGCTTCATCACCGGTCAGGTTCTGTACATCGACGGCGGTCGCACGATCGTCTGATGAGCGCTGGGAGCGAGATGCAACGGAGATTCGAGGGCCGGAGCTTCATGGTCACCGGCGCCGGCACCGGCTTCGGCGCCGCGCTGGCGACTGCGCGCGGCGCAGGAGGGCGCGACCAAGGTGCTGATCCACTACCGCAGCTCCGCCGACGGCGCCGAGCAGACCGCCGGCCGGTTCGCGACGCCGGCGCCGAGGCGGAGATCGTGCAGGGCGACATCACTTCGTGGGCGGACATCCAGCGGATGGCGGCGTGGGCGTTCGAGGACCAGGGCGGCGATCGACGTGCTGGTCAACAACGTCGGCGACATGGCGTCCGGGCAGGCGTCGTGGAAGGAGGTCACCGAGGAGGCGATCGACCACGTGCTCGCGGTCGACATCAAGGGGACGATGCTGATGGTGCACGAGTTCGGGCAGCGGATGGTCGAGCGGGACGGCGGCGCGATCGTCAACGTCGGCTCGACCGTGATCGTCCGAGGCAGCCCGCGCGCGCCGCAGTACGCCGCGGGCAAGTACGGCCTGCTCGGGATCACGAAGTCCTACGCCAAGGCGCTGGCCCCGAAGGTCCGCGTGAACACGTTCGCGCCGGGCTTCATGGAGACCGAGGCGCTGCTGGCTCGGCCGGAGTGGAAGGCAGGACGCCGCGAGGACGTCCTCTCCGGCACGCCCGCTGGGAAGATTCCGAAGCCGGAGGACATGACCGGCGCCGCGCTGTTCCTCGCCAGCGACGACGCCCATCACATCACCGGCTCCTACATGGTCGCCGACGGCGGCTACAGCATGCTCGGCGCCTGACGCCAGGAGGAACCCGATGGCAGACAACGGTCAGAACACCGAGGACGTCTACGAGCGGGTTCGCAACGCGATCCTCGACGGGCAGCTCGCGCCCGGGGCCGTGATGTCGCAGGTGGCGCTGGCCCAGGATCTCGGGATCAGCCGAACCCCGCTGCGCGAGGCGCTGCGGATGCTCCAGAGCGAGGGACTCGTCGAGGGCGAGCCGAACCGCCGCGTCCGGGTCGCTCCGATGACCGCGCCCGACCTCGAGGAGCTGTACGTCATGCGCATCACGCTCGAAGCGGAGGCGCTGCGCCTGTCCGTGCCGCGCATGACCTCCGAGGATCTCGCGCGACTCGAGGGGCACATGGCCGAGATGGCGCACTTCGCCGCCGAGAAGGACTACCGGCGCTGGAACCTCCCGCACGAGCAGTTCCACCGCGGCCTGACCGCGCACGCCGGCGAGCGCGTCAACTTCGTGCTCGGGCAGATGTTCGACCACGCCGAGCGCTACCGGCGGCTGCACATCGGCCACGGCCCGACCGCCTGGGCGACGGCGTGATCACCGCGAGATCCTCGATGCCTGCAAGGCCGGCGACCGCGACGCGAGCGCGGGCCTGCTGGCGTCTCATCTGGCGCGGACCGGATTCGAGGTCTCCAAGCTGCTCGACCCGGATTACCGGCCGAAGCTGCTCGAGCTGGCGCTGGCGGATGCCGGCGGCGCGCCCGCCGAGCAAGGTTCGGCGCCGCAAGGCCCGTTGACTCTGTCAGGATCCGCGAGCAGACACCGATCGGCGGCGGGCGCAGGACCGGCCTCGCCGCCGCACCGACTCCCGGAGGCCTGATGAGCACGCGTGTGATGCCGAGCGTTCGCACCCTTACGAGACCGGCCGGCGTGGAAGGCGCTCGAGAAGCACTACGGCGAGCTGCGCGGCAAGCACCTGCGCGAGCTGTTCGCCGCGGACGCGACCCGCGGCGAGCGGCTCGTGGCCGAGGGCGCCGGGCTGTACCTGGACTACTCGAAGAACCGGATCACCGACGAGACGGTCGAGCTGCTGCGGGCGCTGGCCGAGCAGTCGGGGCTCGCGCGATCGCGATCGAGGCGATGTTCACCGGCGAGCGGATCAACGTGTCCGAGGACCGCTCGGTGCTCCACGTCGCGCTGCGGATGCCGAAGAGCGCCTCGCTGATCGTCGACGGCGTCGACGTGGTCAAGCAGGTGCACGAGGTGCTCGACCGGATGGCGGCGTTCTCCGATCGGGTTCGCTCGGGCGAGTGGCGGGGCCACACCGGCAGGCCGATCCGCAACGTCGTCAACATCGGCATCGGCGGCTCGGACCTCGGGCCGGTGATGGCCTACGAGGCGCTGCGCCACTACACCGACCGCGACATGACGTTCCGGTTCGTCTCGAACGTCGACTCGACCGACATCGTCGAGGCGACCCGCGACCTCGACCCGGCGGAGACGCTGTTCATCGTCTCCTCGAAGACGTTCACGACGCTCGAGACGATGACCAACGCCCGCTCGGCGCGTGACTGGGCGCTGGCGGCGCTGGGGGACGAGGAGGCGATCGCCAAGCACTTCGTGGCCGTCTCGACCAACGCCGAGAAGGTCACCGAGTTCGGGATCGACACCGACAACATGTTCGGGTTCTGGGAGTGGGTCGGCGGCCGCTACTCGATGGACTCGGCGATCGGCCTGTCGACGATGCTCGCGGTCGGCCCGGATCGCTTCCACGAGATGCTGGCCGGCTTCCACGACGTCGACGAGCACTTCCGCAGCGCGCCGTTCGCGCAGAACCTGCCGATGCTGATGGGGCTGCTCGCGGTCTGGTACGGCGACTTCTTCGGCGCGCAGACGGTCGGAGTGATGCCCTACGAGCAGTACCTCAAGCGCTTCCCGGCGTACCTGCAGCAGCTCACGATGGAGTCGAACGGCAAGCACGTCACGCTCGACGGCCGCCACGTCGACTACGAGACCGGCGCGGTCTACTGGGGCGAGCCCGGCACCAACGGCCAGCACAGCTTCTACCAGCTGATCCACCAGGGCACGAAGCTGATCCCGGTCGACCTGATCGGCTTCGCCAAGACGCTGAACCCGCTCCGCGACCACCACGACCTGCTGATGTCGAACGTGTTCGCGCAGGCCGAGGCGCTGGCGTTCGGCAAGACCGAGGAGGAGGTCCGCGCCGAGGGGACGCCGGAGCACGTCGTCCCGCACCGGGTGATGGAGGGCAACCGCCCGACGAACACGATCCTCGCCGAGCAGCTGACGCCGCGCGCGCTCGGCAGCCTGGTCGCGCTCTACGAGCACAGCGTGTTCACCCAGGGCGTCGTGTGGGAGATCGACTCGTTCGACCAGTGGGGCGTCGAGCTCGGCAAGGCGCTGGCCGCGCGGATCATCCCCGAGCTCGAGAGCGACGACCGAGCCCGACCTCGAGCACGACAGCTCGACCAACGCGCTGATCCGCCGCTACCGCGCGATGCGCTGAATCTGACAAGCACCGACAGCCAGGAGAGCGAATCACACATGCCTACGGACAAGCCGATGCAACTGGGAATGGTCGGACTGGGGCGGATGGGTTCCGGCCTCGTCCGGCGATTGACGCGCGACGGACACCACTGCGTCGGGTACGACCGCAGCGCGGACGTGGTCAAGGTCGCTCGAGGGCGAGGGGATCGCGGGAGCGAACTCGCTCGAGGAGTTCGCGTCCAAGCTCGAGAAACCGCGCACGGCCTGGGTGATGGTGCCGGCGGGGGAGATCACCGCGCAGACGATCCGCGCCGTGGCCGAGGTGTTCGAGCCGGGCGACGTGATCATCGACGGCGGAAACACCCACTACCACGACGACATCCGGCACGCGGCCGAGCTGGCCGAGAAGGGCATCCACCACGTCGACGTCGGCACGAGCGGCGGCGTGTACGGGCTCGAGCGCGGGTTCTGCCTGATGATCGGCGGCGAGGACGACGTCGTCGAGCGGCTGTATCCGCTGTTCGGCTCGATCGCGCCGGGGGTCGGCGCCGCCGAGCGCACGCCCGGCCGCACCGGTGATCCCGAGCCCGTCGGAGACGGGCTTCCTCCACTGCGGTCCGAACGGCGCCGGCCACTTCGTGAAGATGGTCCACAACGGGATCGAGTACGGAATCATGGCCGCGTACGCGGAGGGGCTGAACATCATCCAGAACGCGAACGCCGGCAAGCGCGTCCAGGAATCGGACGCCGAGACCGCGCCGATGGAGCATCCCGAGTACTACCAGTACGACATCGACACGGCCGAGGTCACCGAGGTCTGGCGGCGCGGGAGCGTCATCGCATCGTGGCTGCTCGACCTGACCGCGGAGGCGCTGCTCGAGTCGCCGTCGCTGGACGGCTTCTCCGGCCGAGTGTCGGACTCGGGCGAGGGGCGCTGGACGTCGCTCGCGGCGATCGACGAGGGCGTCCCCGCGCCGGTGCTGACCACCGCGCTGTATTCGCGCTTCGCCTCGCGCGGGCACGACGACTACGCGAACAAGGTGCTCTCCGCGATGCGCATGATGTTCGGCGGTCACCGCGAGAAGGCCGCCAGCTGAGCGCCGCGGACCCAATCGAGCGGGAGAAGCAGCTCGCCGCCGAGGCGGCGGCGCAGCTCGTGCAGGACGGAATGATGGTCGGGCTTGGGACGGGCTCGACCGCCGCATACCTGCTGCCGCCGCTGGCGGCCCGCGCGCTCGACATCACATGCGTGGCGACGTCTCCGGCGACATCGCAGGCGGCGCGGGCGCTCGGGATCGAGGTCGTGTCGTTCGCCGGACTCGAGGCGCCGACGCGCCTCGACGTGACGATCGACGGCGCCGACCAGGTCGACCCGGCGGGCTGGCTGGTGAAGGGCGGAGGCGCCGCCCACACGCGGGAGAAGGCGGTCGCGGCCGCGGCGGATCGGTTCATCGTGATCGTCTCGTCCAACAAGGTCGTGGAGCGGCTGTCGCCCCCGATCCCGCTCGAGCTGGCCGAATTCGGCCTGGCCTCCACGCTCGCGCGGCTCGGTTCGGTGCGACTGCGCGAGGTCTCCCACAGCCCCGACGGCGGTGTGATCGCGGACTACCTGGCGGAGTTCGACGACGCCGAAGCGCTCGCCACCTGGCTGTCCACGCGGCCCGGAGTCGTCGAGCACGGGCTGTTCCCGGCGTCGATGGTCGCCGAGGTCCTGATCGGGCGCGGTCAGGAAGTCGAGCGGATGACGCCGCCTCGGTGAGCGGCGCCGTCGCGCCCGAGGTGGGCGGCCCCATCGGCAAAGCTGTAGGGCGGGCAAGGGCCCGTACACACGAGCTCGACCGCGTCGAGGGCATCGCCGAGCTGCTCGACGAGTGCGACGAACTCGCCGACGCGACCTCGGTCGACGAGGTACGCGTCGAGCACGGGGACGTCCGGGCGGGGGACGAGCGCGCGCCGGGTACCGCGCGCCAGCGCCGTGAGTGGATCGAGCTCGGTGGCGACGCGGCGGGCACTCTGGCGCATCTCGAGCCGGTCGCGGAGGTACGACTCGCCGGACTCGGGGCGCGCGTCCAGGACCACGTCGGCAGTCGGACGCCAGCGGGCGCGCAGGCCGAGCTCGACCGCGCCGCGAACGCGGTCGAGCCTCGCCAGGAGGTCTTTGCGCCGGCGGCGGAGCATCGCGCGAACCGCGGCGTCGTCGGCCAGCACACGGCCGAACGGCGCCGGGATGATCGCGCAGCGCTCCATCAACTGCTGCACGGTCCGTTCGTAGTTTTGGAGCACCGCGGTCGCTGGGTCGGGGCCGGGGCCGTCGTGATCCGTGACGATCGCCTCCAACAGGCCCTCGGTGATGCCACGAAGGGGCCGGTCTTCGAGGCCTGTCCCAGCGCCCGCGGTGTCGTCTGCCTCAACGATGCCGTAGACGAGCACGCTCACCGCGTAGTCGCCTCGGCAGTCGTCCGAACGAGCCGCGCGACGTCTTGGGTGACCTCGCGCGCTCGTTCGCCTGCGCCGGCACCTGCCGCCTCACGGTTGCGACCGGTGCATCCTCCCTCAGCTCGGGCATCGATTGACATCTCCAAGCTCTCCGCGGTTCTCGTTACCCACACATTGAGGCCATGCATCCGCAACTGGACGAATGTTCTACCCCTCGCGAGACCATTTCGTCCACGGATGATCGATACGGGACGGATCGCATCGAGTTCGGTCGACCAGAGATCGCGAACAATGGGGAGGAAATGAACCGTCCGCACGCAACCGCCGGGCCGCCTGCCAGAGTTCGTACGCTCGTACCCGCGTGGTTGATTTCCAACGCTCGGCTCGCGAAAATTGATGCTCTTCTTTTTTTGCAACCGAACCCCGAGGCATGTCTGAACTCGAGGATCAGGCGATGGCGGGAGTCGCGTTGACGGAGCATTCCGTGCGAAGTGCGCCGGATCGAGCGCTGGGCCGTATCCGGCTCGCGGTGCCGACCTGGGACTTCCGGCGGAGCTACGTCGCTCAGTTCGCGTTCCTTGTCGCCGCGTACTACGCGAGCGCGCACCTGGGGTACGCCTTCCGGTTCGCCGGGCCGGTCGCGGCGATCGTCTGGCTCCCGGTCGGGGTCGGGATCTCTGGCCTGTACCTGCTCGGACTCCGCCTGTGGCCGGCCGTCGTCGTCGGGGATCTCCTCGTGAACAACTACTCCGCGCTGCCGGTTGGCGCCGCGGTCGGGCAGAGCTTCGGCAATCTGCTCGAGGTCGTCATCGGCGTGGCGCTCCTGCGGCGGCTCGTGTCCCGGAGGGCGCCGCTCGGCACTGCGTCGAGCGTGGCCGGCGTGTTCGCCGCGCTCACCTTCGCGACGGCGGTCAGCGCGATCATCGGGCCGCTGTCGCTCGCGCTGCATCACGTGATCGCCTTCGACGGGATCCTCCGGGTGGCGCGGACGTGGTGGCTCGGGGACTTCTGCGGCGCCGTGATCGTGCTTCCGCTCGTGCTCGCGTTCAGCACGCCGTCTCCCCACCCGTGGCTGCGCGGCCACCTCGTCGAGGCGGCGCTGCTCCTCGTCACGTTGATCGGACTCAGCACGGTCGCCGCGAGCGTGGGCGGGCCGTCGACCTACCTGGCCTTTCCCGTCCTGATCTGGGCGGGGTTCCGATTCGGGCCGCGCGGCGCGACCGTTGCGATCGCGATCAGCGCCGCATTCACGATTTGGGGTGCGACCGACTTTCCCGGTGGGTTCATGGTCGACGGAGGCGACAGCGTCCCAGCGACCCAGATCTATCTCGCGGTCGCAGCCCTGGCCACGCTCGCCGTCGCGGCGCTCGCGTCCGAGCGCGAACAGCTGGCGGCGAGCGTTCGGGCATCCCGGACGCGAATCGTGCTAGCCGCGGACGAGGAGCGCCGGCGACTCGAGCGGAACCTCCACGACGGCGCCCAGGGGCGCCTCGTCGCGCTGGCCGTCCGGCTCGGGCTGGCCGCCCGAGATGCCCGCGAGGCCCCGGAGACCGCGGCCGACTCGTTCGAAACCGCCCACACGGAGTTGCTCGGGGCGATCGACGAGCTCCGCGAGCTGGTGCAGGGGATCCAGCCGGCGGCGCTCCGGCAGTTTGGGCTCGCCAGCGCCGTGGAGGACGTCGCGGCCAGGTCGGTGACACCGATCGAGCTGCTCGAGCTGCCCCGTGCCCGCCTCGACGAGACCGCGGAGGCCACCGCCTTCTACCTCATCCGCGAGGCGGTCACGAACGCGGAGCGCCATGCAGGTGCTTCGAGGATCCGCATCCGCGCCCACCTGAGCGACGCGAGCCTCATCGTGGAGATCGAGGACGACGGCGTCGGCGGCGCGGTCGAACGCACCAACCACGGGCTGCAAGGGCTGCGAGACCGGGTCGAAGCGACGGGCGGGCGGTTCGACCTCGACAGCGAGCCCGGGGGCGGCACGCGGATCATGGCCGAGATCCCGCTCCGCGCGCTCGCGTAGCCCGTCGGCGGCGTTCCGTCCGACGTCAGCGCTGATCGGGGGTCTGGCTGTGGCTGCTGGCCAGGAAAATCAGCGTGGCCTTCACGCGACGGCTGACGTCGTCGGGGCTGTCGAGGTCGAGCTTCGTGAAGATCGCGTTTATGTGCTTCTCGACGGCGCGCTTGGTGAGTACCAGCGACTTGGCGATCGCCGCGTTGCTCTTGCCCTGCGCGAGCTCCGCGAGCACGTCGTGCTCGCGGCGCGTGAGCGTGGCCAGCGGCGATCTCGCGCCGGCGCCGCGCGCCCGCACGAGCACCTCAACCACCTTCGGATCGATCACGGACCCACCCGCGACGACCGCCTCGATCGCCGCCAGCAGCTGCTGCGGCTCGCTGATCCGCTCCTTGAGGAGATACGCCCGGCGAGCACTCCCGGAATCGAGGAAGGCGAGCACGTAGCTGGGGTCGACGAACTGGCTCAGGATCACCACGCCGATCTCCGGATCGCTCACGCGTAGCTGCTGGGCGACCTGAATCCCCTCGTCGGTACCGGTCGGGGGCATGCGGATGTCCGTGACCACGGCGTCCGGCCGCTCCCGCTCGATCGCGTCGGTCAACGAGTCGCGATCGCCACAGAACGCCACCGCCTCGATGTGGTCGAAACCGGACATGATCCGCTCGAGCGCCTCGCGCATCAGGAACGTGTCCTCTCCGATCACGACCCGAATGCGATTCCTGGCTTGGCTGCCTTCTTCCGAAGGCTGGACGGACGATTTCGTCACGGCAGACCGACTTCCGCGCAGGGAGTCCTGCGAGGCGTTGCGGCCAAGTTAGCGCGTCTGGACAGGTTTATGACCCGTCGAGTCCCTCTTCTGAGAGGAAAATCAGCGTGGCCTTCACGCGACGGCTCACGTCATGCGTCTCGGGCAGGTTGAGCTTGGAGAAGATCGAGTTGACGTGCTTCTCGACCGCCCGCTTCGTCAGCACCAGTGACTGCGCGATCGCGCTGTTGCTCTTGCCCGCCGCGATCTCGGCCAGCAGCTCGCGCTCCCTCGAGGTCAGCTGCGAGAGCTGGGACTTCGCCGCACGGGACCGGGCCTCGATCAGGACGTCGACGATGATCGGGTCGATCACCGAGCCACCGCGCGCGACTGCCTTGATCGCGTCGAGCAGCTGCTCCTTGTTGCGGATCCGCTCCTTGAGCAGATACGCGCGTCCACCCGTGCCGTTCTCGAGCAGGCTGAGCGCATACGCGGGCTCCGCGTACTGACTGAGCACCACGACGCCCACGTCCGGATGCGTGTCCCGGAGCGAGGCGGCGATCCGAACGCCCTCCTCGGCGCCTGAGGGCGGCATCCGGATGTCGGTGAGCACCACATCCGGATCCCAGGTGTTGATCGCGGTCTTGAGCTCCTTGCCGTTGCAGCAGACGGCCGCGAGCTCGACATCCGGGGCCGCGCTCAGCGTCGCGGTGAGGAACTCGCGGATCACGTAGGAGTCCTCGGCTACGACAACCCGGATCCGACGGGGTGGTTCCCCGCCCGCGGTTCGAGTGCTGTGCTCCACGCTGGTGCTCATGACGACTCGGTTCGCTTAGTTTCCTCCGCCGGCCCCTCGATCTCAATCGTGGTCGCGTAACGAGTTGTTCACAAGGGCGCATGCCTCCCATGCCGTGGGGGCCCGCACCACAGTTGCCCGTGATTCGGCGTCGCCGTGCCGGGGTCACCCAGATCGGAGGATGACGAGCACGGGGGTGTCCGATGCGATCCGCGGCGATGAGCTCTCTGGGCTCGCCGTCGGAACCGGACGCCGCATCGACCGAGTTGGCGATCACGTGGCTGGGCCACGCCACGGTGCTCCTCGAGATCGACGGCGCGCGGGTGATCACCGACCCCGTGCTGCGCGACCGGATCGGTCCGCTGGTACGAATCGTCCCGGACGTCGAAGCGGTCGGGTCGGTCGATTGCGTGCTGCTGTCGCATCTCCACGCCGACCACACGGACCTTCCGACGCTGCGCGCACTCGACCGCTCGGGTCCCGTGGTCGCTCCGTATCCTGCGCGCGATTGGCTGACGGGCAAGGGATTGCGGGACGTGCGCGAGATCCATCCAAGCGGCGAGATCGGGGTCGGCGGCTTGCGGATCACCGCAACCGCTGCCGTGCACGACCCGCGCCGGCGCCCGTTCGGGCCCGCCGCGGAGCCGGTTGGCTACGTGATCCGTGGGTCGAGCTCGGTGTACTTCGCCGGCGACACCGACCTGTTCGTGGGAATGGCGGAGCTGCGGGGATCGGTCGACGTGGCGCTGTTGCCGGTGTGGGGGTGGGGTGCGAGCGTGGGCGCGGGCCATCTAGATCCGTCGAGCGCCGCCGAGGCGGCGGCTCTGATCGCTCCGTCGGTTGCAATCCCGATCCACTGGGGGACGTTCGCGCTGGCGCGGCCGGCGCGTCGCGCCGCCGACCCGGAGCGCCCGGCGCGCGAGTTTGCCGAGCTCACCAGACGATACGCGCCCGCGGTGGACGTGCGGGTGCTCGCCCCGGGCGAGCGGACCACCCTGTAGCCGCCGCGAGCGGTTGGACACGCTCGTTCCGCGAACCGCTCCAGCGCGCACCCCCGCGACCTGATCCCGCGGGACGGGGCGAGCGCTTCATCGACGTCATCCGATCTGGGCGATGCGTGGCGCGCGTGGCGCCCCGATAGTTCGCGCGTGTCCTGGTTGAAGGAGGCTGAGCAGGTCGATCGCGCGGTGTACGGCGCGATCGCCGACACTCCCACGCCCGGGATGGACCGTACGATGCGTGAGCTCTCGCGCGCTGCGAACTACTCGCGGCTCTCGATCGCCTCCAGCGCGCTGCTGGCCACGACCGGTGGACCGAGGGGACGGCGGGCGGCGGCCACGGGTCTCGCGTCGGTCGCGGTAACGTCCGCGTTCGTCAACCTCCTGGTGAAGCCGCTGGGACGTCGGGCGCGCCCGGACCGTGTGGCCGAAGAGGTTCCGGTCGCCCGTCATGTCCGGATGCCGACGTCGGCGTCGTTCCCTTCGGGGCACACCGCCGCGGCGGTTGCTTTTGCGGGCGGCGTCGGGAGCGTGCTGCCCGCCGCCGGTGTGCCCCTACACGTGCTCGCGGCGCTGGTCGGCTACTCGCGCGTCCACACCGGCGTCCACTACCCCGGCGATGTGCTCGCTGGGGCCCTGCTCGGCGCGATCCTCGCCGACGTCACGGTCGGAGTGATCGGCACACGCTGACGACCCATCGCCACGAGCTCGTCGATCAAGTCGAGCACCTGCTCGTGCATGCCACGCCGCCGTCGCGCGACGGCCTGGACCAAGCGGCTTCCGAGATCGTCGGGCTGGGGCCAAAGCATCAGCGCGAACAGGCCCCGGACGGGCATGAACCGGGTCAGCCGGCGCGGCCTGACCGCGCCGGCCCAAGCGGTGACACGTTCGGAGCGCGCGCGCTGGACGTCCTGGGTCGCGCGGGTGCCCACGACCTTCGAGGCGTACAGGTAGAGATCCTGACGGCGGTCGTCGTCGATCCAGTCGTTGTACGCCCGCAGGCACGAGCCGATCACCGGGCATACGGACGCCGGATGGTCGCTGAACGGCTCGCCTGCGAGCATCGAAGCGAGCTCCATGACGCAGGCTCCCTCCTCGGGGGAGTTGTGCCTGCCCCTGCTTAGTTTGATGGTCTGGTGTGTGACGGGTGACATGGACGCCTCCTATCGTCGCCTGTGTGATCTACCGCTGAGCGAGCTGCGGCTCACTCGTCGGCCTCGATGTCGTAACCGATCGCCACCGCCAGCCGGGGCGCCGACGACACGACCCGCGCGAGGCCGACCGCGGGGGCGACGGCGATCAGCACCCCGACGATCTCGGCTTCGGTCGCGCCGGCTTGCACCGCGCGATCGACCGTCGCCCGCAGCGAGCTCGTAGCAGCGCCAAGGGCCAGCAGCGCTCCAAGCTGGACGAGCAGGTCGACCTTTGGCCGAAGCACGGCGGTGCCCGCGGCATCCGATCCGCTTGCGAGAACCATTCCGACGGATTCCTCATCGTTGAGCGCCAACCGGCGGAGGAGGCGTTCCGTTTCGTCCACGGACGCCACGCTAGTCGCCAACGCCCGGCGTTCATCGTCCGATCCGGGTGATATGGACGCCAACGTCTGGGGTGGGATCCGCCTGCCCGCGTGAATCTCGACCGTGGTGCCTGCTTCCTCGAACACGGGGGTGGGCCTCCTTGTTCCGGGCCACCTGGTCGGAGAGGTTGTTCCTGGCGCGAGCAGCCCATGCTGCGCGCCCCGCCAAAGAGATGCCACCCGCTGCAGCTCCAGCTGTTCGACCTCGCCCGTCGACGAAGACCACGGCCGCTCGAGCCGAGGTCGTAGTCGAGCGCAGGCGCGGTGCCGCCAACGCCCGTGACGGGTTCGTCACGCGCGCCACGCTGGTCCGCCGTCTGTCCGAGGATCCGGACGCGACGCTCGCGGTAATCGTCGCTCCGCCCGGGTACGGAAAGACGAGCCTGCTCGCCGAGTGGGCCGAGCACGACCACCGCCGGTTCGTGTCGTTGGATCCGACCACGCTCGACATCGCCAACCTCGCGCAGGAAGTCAGCGCGGTCATCGGGGCCGAGGACGAAAACGGCTGTGTTCTCGTCCTCGACGACGCCCACCTCGCCCGGCCCGCCGTGCTCCGCGGCCTCCTCGACCTGGTGACGGCGGAGTTGCCACCGGGCTCGATGCTCGCGCTCAGCTCGAGGACCGAGCCGCCGCTGCCGCTCGGGCGGCTCCGCGGGCGTCGCGCGCTGATCGAGGTTCGCGTGCCCGACCTGGCGATGATGCCGGCCGAGGCCTCGATCCTGCTGCGCCAGGCCGGGCTCGAGCTTGACTTCACGGCGGTGCAGAAGCTGGTGGCGCGAACCGAAGGCTGGCCGGTGGGGCTGTATCTCGCCGCGCTGTCGGTGCGCGACCAGGTCGACGTGAGCGGCGCGCTCAGCCGCGTACGCGGCGACGACCACGGTCTCGCGGAGTACTTCCGCGACGAGGTTCTGTCGGCGCTGCCGGCCGATCTGACCGACTTCGCGATCAAGACCTCGGTGCTAGACGAGCTGTCGGGGCCGCTGTGCGATGGGGTGCTCGAGCGAGACGGCTCCGCGCGGACGTTGAGCCGGCTGGCGCAGGCAAGCCCGTTGCTCTGTCCGCTCGACCGATCGCATGACGCCTATCGCTGGCACGGACTGTTCCGAGACGCTCTTGGTGCCGAGCTGCGCCGGACCGCTCCGGAGCTCGTTCGGACGCTCCACAAGCGCGCGAGCGCTTGGTTCCACGCACGCGGTGACATGGACCGGGCGATCGCCCATGCCGTCGAGGCAGGCGACTCGATCAGAACGGGCGACCTCATGTGGGCCGGCATCGTGGCTTACGTGACCCAGGGGCGCAACGAGATCGTCCAGCGCTGGCTCTCCAGCTTCAGCCGCGACCAGCTCGAGGGCTACGCTCCGCTCGCGCTCGCGGCCGCACACAGCTTCCTCGCGGCCGGCAACGCGGCGGAAGCCCGCCACCTTGCCGTCGCGGCCGCGGCCGCGGCCGCCGCGGACCGTGGCCGGGCCGCCCGCCGCCCCCGCTCGCTGACCGCGGGCCTGGCCGGGATCGAGGCGATGGCGAGCCGGCGCGGCGTTATCGGCATGGGGGAGGGGGCCGGCCGGATCTGTGAGCTCGAGCCCGACGACAGCCCGTGGCGTCCGATTTGCCTGTTCCTGCGCGGCGCCGCACTGCATCTGTCAGGCGACCAAGCCGGCGCTGTGCGACTGCTCGACGAGGGCGCCGACTTGAGCGCCGCGACCGCGCCCAGCGTGACGTCGCTTTGCCTCGCCCAGGCCGCGATGATCGCGATCGAACAGGAGGACTGGGACTCGGCCGCGGACCTGACCGACCGCGCCGTGAAGGTGATCGACGAGGCCGGACTCGCCGACTATCCGATCTGCGCCCTCGCATTCGCCGCGGCGGCGGCCACGCGAGCGCACCACGGTCGCGCAGACGAGGCCAAACGCGATCTCCGCAGCGGCGTCGAGCTGCTGACCGTGCTCGGGGACTTCATTCCGTGGTACGGCGCAGAGGCTCGGATCCTGCTCGCGCACGCGTCGCTGTGGCTGGCCGACGTCGTCGGCGCGCGGACGCTGCTCGCCGAGGCGTCACGCCTCGCGCGCAGGACGTCCGGCGCGGTGATCTTCGGGCAATGGTTCGACGACGCCTGGTCCTACATGGACGAGCTCGCCGAGACCAGCCTCGCCGGGCCGTCGTCGCTCACGATCGCCGAGCTCCGCATCCTCCGATTCCTGCCGAGCCACCGGTCGTTCCGTGAGATCGCCGCGCAGCTCGGCGTCTCCGCCAACACCGTCAAGACACAGGCCCACGCCGTTTACCGCAAGCTCGGAGCCGCCTCGAGGTCAGAGGCCGTCATGCGCGCGTCCGACGCGGGGCTCCTCGGCCAGTAGCAGCGGATCCGGCGCGCTCGCGGTCGCTACCTCGAACCCAAGCGCGAGCGCCAGCTTCGGCGCGGCGGCGACGAGCTGCGCCGAGCCTGCCGCGGAACCGGTGGCCACGAGCACCGCCGCGAGCGCATCGTCGTCGGCGCCGTTGGCGGAAGCGAGCTCGACCGCCCAGCGGAGCGACTCGGTGCACGCGCCGACCGCGATCAGCGCGGCCAGGCGAACCAGAAGCCTGGTTCTACGGTCGAGAGCCGGCTCCGTCAGCATGTAGTCGCGATCGAACTCCGGCGTCGGCGCCATCGCGCTTCGGAGCGAGCGCTCGTCTCCCGCCGCCAGTCGGCGAAGTAGATCTCGGGCTTCGCTCACGGCTCTGTCCTTGACTCCTCGATCGCTCGTTGCGCATCGTTGCGGTGCAACGAGCCCACGACATCCCCCGAATGGGATGAGAGACCGCTCATGCGAGGCCGGTGCCCGGCTAGAACAGCGCGAACTCGACCTGCGCGAGCTGGTCCTTGGGCACGGGAGCGAGCCGCACGGAGTCGATCGCGCGGTCGGACAAGCATCGGACGATGGTGCCGGGACGCGGTGGTCGCGTCGATAGCGCATCTGCGCTAGCCGCTCAACCGCTCAGGTGACGTCGAGCCAGTACAGGCCGTCGCCCAGGGACTTCGCGACGAGCTGCGCGCGCGAGCGCGCGCCGACCTTGCTCATAGCGTTCCGGGTATGAGTACGAACCGTGTTGTGCGCGATCCGGAGCTCCTCGGCGACCTCGGGCCCGCTGAGTCCCATCGCGAGCAGCTTGACCACCTCGGTCTCCCGCCCGGACAGCTCCTGACGGCCGGGCGAAGGCTGGGCGTCCTCGCGCACCCTCCCACCGCGAGTGGTTCTCAGCGCCACGAACAGCACGAGCTGTTGCCCGGTCACGGTCTCGGGATGGCCCGCGAACTCGACTGTCACCCGGCCGCCGTCGGCGCGCGCGAGCTCGGCCGTGCCCGTGAACTGCTTCCGACGGAGCGCGGCGTGCCATTGCTCGGGGCTGGCAATCTGACCATCGGCGCGGAGCTCGTAGATCGGGCGTCCGATCAGCTCGCTCGGGCGGTATCCGAGCAGTTGAACGTAGGCCCCGTTGACCTCGACGTGGCACCGGTCGTCGTCGAGCAGCACCATTGCGTTCCGCGACTGGTTGAACGCGTCACGGAAGAGCGCGGCCCAACCCGCTCGGGTCTCCGTCTCTGTGCTCATCGTCGTAGCCGAACTCTCGCATCCTTGGGCGCGGCCGTCCAGCGCTGCCGGAAACGGTGGTGTGCGCTTCCCGACATGAGGCATGGTCACTTTGTTGCCTGGGCCAGGCCGGCCTGCGACGCTCGTCGGATGAACGCGGCGGCTTTCAGGCTGTTCGTCCGGCTCTCCGCGGCGCTCGTCGCGGCGTTGGCGTTGGCATTGGGCGCGGCGGGAATGGCCGCCGGCCAGACAACGAGCTCCACGGGCACGACGGACACCGTGACCACGACCGTCTCGAGGACTCTCACCGAGCCGCCGAAGACGACGACCGAAACGAAGACGCTGACTCAGCCGGGCCAGACCACCTCGATCAAGAACAACACGACCACCGTGCTCACCCAGACCCAGACCGCCGCCAACGGGAACAAGTCGGACAGCAGCGTGGAGTGGTGGGTGTGGGTGCTGATCGGGCTGGGTGCGGTCGGCGTCGCGGTCGCGGTCTTCCAGCTCGGTCGGAGCAGCGGCGAGAAGCGCGCGCCCGCGCCGGCGGCCCCGCGAGGACCGGGGCCGGGACAGGGCCCCGGGGCCGACGATCCGTACCGGCCGGACGACCCGTACGACAGGCCGCGCTAGTTCCACTAGAGGTTGAGGATCCCGTACGTCGTGATGCCCGCGCCCACGACGGCCGCGAGCGGGGCAACGACGGCCGGCCAGTGCGCCAGGATCCAGCCGCTGATCGGCACGAGCAGCTCCGCGCCCTTTTCGCCCATGAACGCGCGTATGACCACGATCGCGATCAGTGGCAGCACGTACACCAGGTTGTAGAGGACGAGCAGGAACACCTTGTTCGGACCAGACACCGACGAGCCCAGCACCATCGCGATCGCCGCAAAGTATGGGAACGCGGTGAGCAGCTCGACCCCCGCGATTCCGGCGCCGAGCAGGATCGCCGAGCCACCTCCGGCGCCTTCCCGCGGAGAGGCCTCAGGGCTGCTGGCGAGCGCCTCCCGCCTCCACCAGATCACGGCGCCGCCGCACATGACGAGCACCCCGACCGCGATGATCACGTCGTACTTGACGTTCCCCGACAGCTTCGGCAGCAACGACAGGATCAGATCGCCGAGGCCGAGCGCGATCGCCAGCCCGCCGGCGAGCGTCACCACGAACGAGGTGATCGTGAACGCGATCGTCCGCCGGATCGGGTGCTCGCCGAGCGCCAGGTAGACCGCGGCGACGATCAGCGACGGGTTGAGCGAATCGGGCGCGGCGATTGCCACGATCGCGAGCGCCAGCGTGGGCACCCCGCCGTCACCTCGCCGTCATGTCTGCACTGGTGTCCCGAGTCAGAAATTCGCGGCACTAATGCTTGAACGACCCGATTTCCTCCTCGGAGCGCCGGGGCAGGGGCGAATCGAGCGCCTCGAGCGACGCGGTCTGCTTCCGCAGCGCCGCGAGGAACAGATTGGCCATGTCGTTCGACATGCCTGCGCGGACCACCACCCTCAGGACCGACAGATCCTGGCGGTTCTCCGGGAACGTGTACGCGGGTACGAGCCAGCCCTGCTCGCGGAGCCGGGCCGACACGTCGAACACCGTGTAGTTCGCGATCTCTGGCTTCAGCGCGAACGCGAACACGGGCAGGTCGCTGCCGTCGGTGATCAGGCGGTACGGCCCCATGCCGGCGATCTCGCGCGACATGTGCTGGGCGCACCGGCTCGAGCCCTGTTGCACCGCGGCGTAACCTGACGCGCCGAGCGAGACGAACATGAAGTACTGCGCGATCACCTCGCTCCCCGGGCGGGAGAAGTTCAGGGCGAACGTCGGCATGTGACCGCCGAGGTAGTTCACGTCGAACACGAGGTCCTGGGGGAGCGCCGCCTTGTCGCGCCAGATCGCCCATCCAACCCCGGGATACACGAGCCCGTACTTATGGCCGGACGCGTTGATCGACTGCACGCGCGGCAGGCGGAAGTCCCACACGAGGTCGGGCTGCACGAACGGCGCGACGAAGCCGCCGGACGCGCCGTCGACGTGGACCGGCACGTCCGGCCCGCCGCCGGCGGCGAGCCGGTCGAGCGCGGAGCAGATCTCGGCGATCGGCTCGTAGCTTCCGTCGAACGTCGACCCGAGCACCGCGACCACTCCGATCGTGTTCTCGTCGCACATCGCGGCGGCTTCCTCCGCGCCCAGGTGGAACCGGTCACCCTCCATCGGCACCAGCCGGGGCTCGACGTCCCAGTACCGGCAGAACTTCTCCCAGCACACCTGGACGTTGACACCCGTGACCAGGTTCGGACGGTCGGTCGGCTTGCCGGCCGCCCGCATTCGCTCGCGCCAGCGCCATTTGAGCGCCATTCCGCCGAGCATCGCGGCCTCGCTCGAGCCGGTGGTCGAGGTCCCGGTCACGTCGCCGGGGCCGGGCGCGTTCCAGAGCTGGCCGATGATGTTCACGCAGCGCCGCTCGATCTCGGCCGTCTGCGGATACTCGTCCTTGTCGATCATGTTCTTGTCGGCGGTGAGGCCCATCAACGCCTCGGCGCGCGGCGGCATCCACGTGGTGACGAACGTGGCGAGGTTCAGCCGCGCGCTGCCGTCGAGCAGCAGCTCGTTCGACAACAGGTCGAATGCCACCTCGCTCCCGGTTCCGTGCTCGTTGAGGCAGTCGCACGGGAGGTCCATCAATCGTTGTTCCAGGACGATCGCTGACGTGGCCGCGCCGTCTTGCTTAGTCTCCAAGCTCATCCGGTCCTCGCTTTGTGAGCGGGCATCAATCCGCTGAGGTTCGAGCGCCCTGCGGCCGGGCGCATCATCCGGATCAGGTGATGGGCGGTCAGGACCCGAGCCGACTGGAGAGGGATCGCTCTGGGTGGGGCGGGTGGGGCGGCTGGGGCGGGGGGGCTCCGGCATTCGCCGCGCGCTCTTCGGCAGCGGCCTCTGGCATCAGCAGCAGCGCCCCGATCAGGAAGCAGACGCCGCCGAGCGAGGTGCCGGCGTTCGCGATCCGCGCGCTCACCGGCTCGCCCGACGAAGGCTCGAGCAGCGACGCGATGGCGGACGCGCCGAAGGCGACCGAGCCGAGCAGGTTGAGCGCCACGATCTTCCACGGGAGCGTCCGGCGCCGCCAGCAGATCCAGCGGTGGCAGACCTCCGCGAACGCGAGCTCGCTCGCAATCAGGAACGCGATCGAGCCGAACGCGTCCGGCGCCCACACCCGGGCGTTGGTTTGCCGCGTAGTCAGGTCGGTGTGCATCGCGGCGAACGTGCTGAGGTTGAACAGAAGCGTGCCGATCAGCTGCACGAGCGTCGCAAGCCAGTCGATCCGCTTCGGCTCCCACGAGGCCGGCCGCCAGCGCGCGCGACGCTCGAGCGGGCCGATCCCACGCCCGGCGTTGACCGCCTCGGAGTACTGGAGGTACGCGGCCGAGGTGAAGAACAGCGATCCGACGAAGAACGTCACCCCGATCGACGGTCGCGGTGTCGATGCCCATTGGGAAGCGATTCCTCCGGCCGTGAAGCACAGCGACCCGATCACGAACAGAACCGCCATCCACCAGCTCCGGCTGTGCGGTCGCCACCAGATCCGCTCGGGTCGCCCGTCCACGGAGCTCCCGGCGCCCCGCCGCTGCCGCCGTTTGCGGTGATTGCGCGACTCCCACCGGTGTTCGGTGCCGTCGGGCTCCCGGATCACCTCGCTCGTGACGAACGGCCCCGGTCCGGACGCGGAGATACGCGTCCAGCCCTCCGGCAGTTCGACGTAGCCGCTCACCGGGCCGCGCTCACAGGTTGATGACGCCCTTGACGATCAGCCACACGCCGACCGCGGTGGCGACCGCGATCGCAATCTTGCGCGAGTGCGCGTGGCCCCAGTCGGACGCCCGCGTGACGAGGTCGGCCGCTCCCTGCGGCTCGACTATGTAGGCGACGATCGGGAGCTCGACGAGCGCGAACATGATCACGTTGAACAGCAGCAGCTGGAGCAGCGCCGAAACCGTGGAGGCGTCGGCCTTGGCGATCTCGGTGAGCGCCTCGAGGTACCAGACGCCCGGGAGGTTGAGCACGGTTCCGGCCACGAACGCCATCGCGATCGACCCGCGGGCGAGCGCGCGGCTCGTGATCGATGGCTTGCGCGGAGCGGCTGGGTCGCGCTCGCGGCGCCTGCGCTTCTTCAGTCCCCGTTCGATCCGGCCGCTCGCGATTCCCCAGGCGACGAGCAGCGACGCGACGCCGGCCGCGATCGAGACGATCGGCTTCGTCGCGTGGCTCGACGGGCCGACCGCCCCTGAGGACTCGAGCGCCCTGATGATCGCGACGCCGGCGATCAGGCTGATCGTGAGGCCGCCGGCGAGGAATCCGAGCAGCATCCGGAGCGGATGAGCGTGGGCCAGGATCAGGATCACGCCGGCCAGCAGCGTCGGGTAGACGGCGGCCGCGAGCGCGAGCGCCACGAGCGTCGTGATGTCCACGGTGGAAGCCTTCCGGTCCGGTCACGCCCGTGCGTCATCCGGTCCGGATGACGAATCTGGTCCGAGGTCTACTTGAGGGTGCCGGATCCCGCCGCCTGCGACAGCGGATCGCCCCCGCGGCCGCGGAGGATCACCGCGAAGGCGACCGCGATCACTGCCCCGACCAGTGGCCCGGCGACGTACACCCAGTAGCTGCTCCAGTCGCCGCTCACGAGCGCCGGGCCGAACGAACGTGCCGGGTTCATCGAGACTCCGCTGACCGGCGCCGCCCACAGGCCGGCGAGCGCGATGTAGCCGCCGACGCCGAACGCGCCGATCGTGCCGACGTTCTGGGCCGCGGACGCGGTGCCGAGGATCACGCTGACGAGCCCGGCGGTCAGCGCGATCTCCATCAGAAACGCCTGCCAGTCGTGGTAGCCCGGACCGGGGAGGGTGGCGCCGAGGTGCTCGACGTTTCCGAACACCGCGAGCAGGAACAGACACGCGAGCGCGGCGCCGACCAACTGGGCGACGAGATATCCGAGGAAGCGCCGCGGCGGGAAGTCGTGGCGCAACGCGAATGCGAGCGACACCACGGGATTCAGGTGCGCCCCGGACACGGCCCCCATGAACAGGATGATCGCCATCACGGTCAGCCCGGGCGCGACGACCGCGGCGGCGAGGCTGATCTGCCCCTTCGCGTGCAGGATCGCGCCCCCGGCGGCCGCCAGCACTAGCAAGAACGTGCCGAACGTCTCGGAGAACAGCCTGCGGTAGGCGAGCCGGGGATCCTCGAACTCGGCCCGCGAGCCGAACTCGAGCGCGAGCAGGTGCAGCGCACGGGCACGGTCGTGATCCGTGGGGCCCGTCGGAGGCGACGGCGTCGACATCAGACCACGATTGTGTGGCCTGCCCCGGACATATCGAATTGTCGGCGGCGCCTGACGGCGGCGCCTCAGGCGGATTGTCGGCGGCGCCTGACGGCGGCGCCTCAGGCGGATTGTCGGCGGCGCCTGACGGCGGCGCCTCAGCGCCGGCTCGGTGCAACTCGGTGCACCGAGCCGGCCGCGCCGGGCTGGGCGCGGGAGATCAGCTCTGGCCGATGCGCTGGCCGTACGCGACCAGCCCGTAAAGGGCCAGGACGTCGAGCGTGAACAGCGCCAGCGACCAGAACGGGTAGGCGGGGATCATCAGCAACTGCGCGATCGCGTTGAGGCTGAGCACGACGACGCCGGCCCACCGCGCGAGCTGGTTCTGGACGAATACGCCAAGGCCGACGGCGAGCTGGAGCACGCCGAGGCAGAGCACGATCCAGCCCCATGTCTTGAGGTCGCCGAAGATGTACGTCTGGTTGTTGACGAAAAACTTGGAGTTGCCGATCGCGGCGAGCCCCTCGATGAAGTTGAGGGTGCCGAGCATCAGCAACAGCACGCCCGCGAACGCGACCCAGCCGTAACCGCGGTCCGGATCGACACTGCCCTCGTAACCGGCCGAGCCTCCGGTCGCTTCAGGTGTTGCCCGAACAGACATGGCAGTCCTCCGGTTGATGTCCTGACGGGTCACGCACCTCCCGTCCTCGTGCGGCCAAGATCCCACCGGCCGCTGAATCGGGCAATGGTGCGCTCTTGCGTCTGGCCGGGAAGGTCGGCACCCCCGCTACCCGACACGAACCGGCCTCACCCTAATCAGGTGATGAAGGCATGAGCGCGGACGCCGAGTATGCGCGGAGTGAGGGTGCGACAGGGTCTGGTCCGTAGCGGCGCTGGTTCTGGCCGTCGCCGCGGTGGTCATCGCGGTCGACGCGGCGGTCGCCCACTTCCCGAGCGGCCTGGCGGTCCTGGCCTGCGGGATCCTCGCGTTCGAATCGGCGTGGTTCGCCATCCGGCGGCGCGGTGTGGCGCGCACGGTTGGCCTCGCCGTCGCCGCGCTGTTCGTGATCGGCGCGATCGTGGTCGTGATCCTCGAAGCTCGAGTCCTCGAGGACATCCTCGTGCTGGCGTGTATCGTCGCGACGCTGGCGGCGGCTCGCGAGGCGTTCAAGGTGCACGTGAAGCTGCCTCCGGCCGAGCGGCCGGAAAAGCCGGTGCTGTTCTACAACCCGCTCTCGGGCGGCGGCAAGGCCGAGCGGTTCCACCTGGCCGATGAGGCCCGCCGGCGCGGCATCGAGCCGATCGAGCTGAGCCGCGGCGACGACCTCGAGACGCTCGTGCGGGGCGCCGTGAAGAACGGGGCGACCGCACTCGCGATGGCCGGAGGAGACGGGTCGCAGGCGATCGTGGCGATGGTCGCGGCAGAGCTCGATCTGCCGTACGCGTGCATCCCCGCGGGGACGCGCAACCACTTCGCGCTCGACCTCGGCGTCGATCGGAACGACGTCGTCGGCGCGCTCGACGCGTTCGTCAACGGGGGCGAGCGGCGCGTGGACCTGGCGGAGGTCAACGGGCGGGTGTTCGTCAACAACGTCTCGCTGGGGCTGTATGCGGAGGCGGTCCAGCAGCCGGGATACCGAGAGGCGAAACTGCACACGCTGCTCGAGACCGTGCCGGACGCGCTCGGGCCGGAAGCCAAGCCGCCCGCGCTTGAGTGGAGCGGCCCTCATGGGGCAGAGTCCGGCGTCGCGATTCTCGTGTCGAACAACGCGTATCGTCTCGGGCGGGCGCTGGGGTCGGGCACCAGGCCACGGCTCGACCGCGGGGTGCTCGGCGTCACCGTGCTCGCTCCGACGATCTCGAGCGGCGGTGCGGTCGCGCGGAAGCTGGCGATGCAGCAGTGGACCACGCCGGCGTTCGACATCGAGTCTCCCGCGGCGGTCCCGGCCGGAATCGACGGCGAGGCCGTGCAGCTCGATCCTCCGCTGAGCTTCCGGATCCGGCCGGGCGTGCTGCGCGTCAGGATCGCACCCCACCACCCCGGGGCTTCCCCGTCCGCGCTCGAGCCCGACAAGCCTTGGCAGGCGATCGGGACCCTCGTCAGCCTCGCGCTGCGCGGGGCTCCCGCCGACGGCGAGCCGGTTCGATGAGCTTCACCCCGTTCTACAAGGGCCAGCCGGTGTGGGTCATCGAGACGGACGGCTCGCAGCGCGCGGCCGATTTCGTCGGCCAGGCCGAGACGAGCGCGTGGTTCGGCGGCCCGCCGAAGGTCGTACGTCGTCTACCTCGACGACCACTCGGGTGACGCGGTCGATGTCGACCGGGTTGTCCCGCGCGACGAATAGCTCGCGCCACGAATAGCCCCTATCCCGCGGGTGTGGGCACTCATCCGTTTCGGGTGATGACCTAGGTTCGGGTGTTTCGGATGCTAGCCTCGCGCGAATCTCGCGTCTGGCTCGGCTGCGGCACGAGGGACCGGCACCGGGCCAGGATCACCCACCCGAAAGGAGATGCAGGTACATGGCAACGCTTGTTGCGATCGGCTACCCCGATCAGGGGACGGCCGAGCAGGCCAGAGAGACAGTCAGGGAGCTTGAGGGCGATCTGATCATCCAGGCCGAGCAGGTCGCCGCGATCTCCCGCGACCTCGAGGGCAAGTACCACGTGCACACCTCGCACGGCGGTGCGTCGGCCGGCGGGGGCGCGTGGTGGGGCGGTTTCTGGGGGTTCCTGTTCGGCCTCCTGTTCTTCATCCCGTTCGCCGGCCTGGCGCTCGGCGCAGGCATGGGAGCGCTGTTCGGCCACTTCGGCACGAAGGGGATCGACAAGGCGTTCCAGGAGCAGGTCCGCGAGTACCTCAAGCCGGGCACGTCCGCGCTGTTCCTGATCATCGAGCAGGTCACCGAGGACAAGGCGGTTGCTGCGCTGTCGAAGTACGGCGGGACCGTGATCCGCACGTCGCTGTCCGACGAGGACACCAAGAAGCTGCAGGACGCGCTTCAGCCGCCGGACCCGGCCAGCGTGTCGTCCTAGCCGGCATCTAGGCCCGCCTGGGGCGCCGCCGGCGTCCCAGGCCGCTCCTGGTTCTGTAGCGATCGTCGCCATCCGGCGAGGAGGTCGTGGACCGCGGCGGCGCCGACGACCGGCTTCGCGGGCATCGGCAGCCCGACCGGGTGGAGGATGAACGGCTCGGTCTGAGGTCCGCCGAGCCCGCCGTGGAACGAGATCAGCTCCTCGAACGCGCAGCCCTGCTCGAGGTCGGCGTCGTAGAAGCTGTTGACCATGATGTCGGCCACGTGCTCGAATCCATCGGTCCGCCGCAGGTGGTCAGCCGCGCGCGGCGAGAACGGCGCGAGCGGGTCCTCGCCTTCAACGCGCATCGTCGGCTAGGTACCGCGTGCCGCGCTCCGCCGAGCACCACCGGTCCGCGGCGCGCGGGACCGCACGAGCACGAAGCCGATGTGCGGATGCGCCCGCAGCGCTCCGAGCAGCTTCGGATGCCGCTCGTCGATCTCCTCCAGGGACAGCCGGCGCGGCTCGTCCATCAGGTAGATCAGACCGAGATTGCCCGACGCGAGCACGATCACGTCATGCTCGCCGATACCGTCGCTCTGCTTGGCGTGCTCGTGGCTACCCGTGGCCTCGGCGACCGCGTGCCCGACCGCGGCGTCGTTCTCGTCGCCGGTCGACAGCCGCGTGACCTTGCCGCCGGCGATCGACCGCTCGACGAACTCGTGCAGGTCGTAGCCGTTGCGCTGCTTGAACGTCGCGCCCTGGGTCTGGCCGTGGTCCGACAGCACGACGATCTCGTACGGCCGCGGCGCGTACCGGCGGGCGCGCTCGATCCGGCCGAACTGCTGGTCGAGCTTGCGCAGCGCCTCGAGCGTGTCCGGGCGCTCGAGCCCCGAATGGTGGGCGACCTCGTCGTAGCTCGAGAACGTCGCGTACACCGCGGGGCGCCCGCGCATCATGTCGGTGAGCACGCCGAACACGATCAGGTCGCGCACGCCGACGCACAGCGCGGCCCGCAGGAACGGATACCTGCCGCCGCGGTAGCCGCGGGGCCAGACCTTGCGCCGCCGCTGCTGGATCGCCGAGAGCTTCTCGAGCAGCGCCTCCCAGAAGAACAGGACGAGCAGCCGGGTGACGTTGAAGCCGTTGGCCAGAAACGCGCGATAGCCCGGATTGGCCTTCTTCTCGGCCGACATCCGGCTGACCGTCAGGATCACTGCATCGGCCTCGCCGGAGAACAGGTTGCCGCGGCTGGCGCCGTTGTCGGTCAGCAGGCCGTTCCCGTTCGCCAGCCGGCGCTCGATCTCGGCGCAGTCGGCCGGCGACGAGCACGTCATCACCTTCGCGGTCGTTTTCTCGACCCAGCGAAACGCGGGAATGTCCTCGTTGGAGCCGAGCAGGATCCCGGCCTGGCTGGCCCCGGTCTGCGAGCTCAGATCGGTCTCCCACGTCGTCGAGGCGATGCGTGCCGCGCTCGAGCCAGCTCGCCATCTGCGGCGCGTTGCCGTCGCGAATCGCGCGCTGGAGCACCGGCCGCGCGAGGCCGTCGATCTCGAGGAAGATGATCCCCGGGGCGTCGGTGTGCGTCGTCCCGCCCTGGCGGCGGGCGATCCGCCGGATCACGCGCAGCGAGTACGTGTCGTCGTCGTTCGCGCCGAAGATCACCTCGAGCACGAGCATCGACGCCGAGATCACGACCGACGCGAGCAGCGCCCAACCGAACGAGTCGACCCTGATCGTCCTCGTCGTGATGTGCGACGCGAGCAGCAGCATGACTGCGTCGAGCACGAGCACGAGCACGAAGCCAAGCGCGAGCGTGAACGGCAGCCGGAGCGCGGCGACCACGGGCGGCAGCACGGCGTTCAGCGCCGCGATCAGCACCGCGGCCGCGAGCGCGTCCGCGAAGCTCCCGACGCTCACGTGCGGAACGATCGCGGCCGCGATGAACACGGATACCCCGGCGACGAGCCACGACACGAGCACGTTCAGCAGGCGGAAGCGAGGTGCCTGCGGGCTCCACGTGACCGCCTGTCCGTATGAATCATGCGTCTGCATCGATCCGATGCGAATATCTCCGCCCGCGGCACGGCTAGCATCACCCCGAACGGAGGATGGCCGAGGGATGCTTCACCCGCATCGGGTGATGGACCGCGCCGGAGGATTCTGGCACGATCGACGACTATGGCTACAACTGCGCGGACAACCCGACCCACCACCATCCCTCATCTGACCGTCGACGAGCGGATCGCGCGCGGCAAGGCCGCGCGCGCAGAGATTCCCCGCTCCCGGCATGCCGAGTACGAGGCTCCGCACGATCGCGCGGATCCGGTCGATCTGCTCGAGGAGCAGGCGCGCACGCGCGTCCCTGAGCTCGTCCCGATCCGCTACGGGCGGATGCTCGTCTCGCCGTTCACCTTCTACCGCGGCGCGGCCAAGATCATGGCCCACGACCTCGCGGGGACGCCCCGTTCGGGTCTGACCGTGCAGTGCTGCGGCGACGCCCACCTGTCGAACTTCGGCGTGTTCGCATCGCCCGAGCGCCGGCTCGTGTTCGACATCAACGACTTCGACGAGACGCTCCCCGGACCGTGGGAGTGGGACGTCAAGCGACTGGCGGCGAGCATGCTGATCGCTGCGCGCGACAACGGATTCGCCGCCAAGGACCAGGAGCGGATCGTGCTCGACACGGTTCGCGAGTACCGCACGGCGATGCGCGACTTCGCCGGGATGCACAACCTCGAGGTCTGGTACGCGCACCTGGAGATCGAGTCGGTCCTGCAGCAATTCGCGTCGCAGATCAAGCGCACACAGATCAAGCGCGCCCAGGTCAAGCGGACCGAGGCGGCTCTCGCCAAGGCCCGGACGCGCGACAGCATGTCCGCGTTCTCGAAGCTGACGCAGCAGGTCAACGGCAACGCCGAGATCGTCGACCAGTCGCCGCTGATCGTGCCGATCCGGGTACTCATGTCCGGAGACGAACAGCAACGGTGGATGGACGAGCTGCGAAAGCTCATAAGGGTCTATCGGTCGTCGCTCGAACACGACCGCCGTGTGCTGCTCGAGCAGTTCCATCTCACGGACTTCGCGCGGAAGGTCGTCGGCGTCGGAAGCGTCGGGACGCGGGCCTGGATCGCGCTGTTCTTCGGTCGCGACGGCCAGGATCCGCTGTTCCTGCAGCTGAAGGAGGCCGAGGAGTCGGTGCTCGAGGAGCACGTCGGCCGCAGCCAATTCAAGAACCACGGTCAGCGGGTGGTCGTCGGCCAGCGGCTGATGCAGGCGACGAGCGACATCTTCCTGGGCTGGATTCACATCAAAGCGGGAATGGACGGAGTCGCGCGCGACTTCTACGGTCGGCAGCTCAAGGACTGGAAGGGCTCGGCGGAGATCGAGCAGATGGTCCCGTCTGGGATGGCCGCGTACGGCAGGTTGTGCGGGTGGACGCTCGCGCGAGCACACGCCCGAAGCGGCGACCGGATCGCGATCGCGGCGTACCTCGGCAACAGCAACGCGTTCGATCGCGCGATCGTCGATTTCTCCAAGGCCTACGCGGACCAGAACGAGGCCGACTACGCGGCGCTGGCCGAAGCGGTCAAGTCCGGCACGGATCGCCGCCCAGACCGGGCCTCTGAGAGGCGCTCCTAGCTGCACTTCGACTTGGTCGCGCTCTGGAAGTTGTTGACCGAGGTCACGACGGCCGACACCTGGGCGGGAATCTGAGCGATCGTCGAGACGCTCGGCGAGCTCGCGGCTTGCTTGACCGTCGTCGAGAGGGTGTTGACCGAGCTCTTGAGGGCGCTCGTCTCGGTCGGGAAGTCGCCCTTGGCATCGTTGATCGCGGTCTGGGCGTCGCTCTGGACCTTCGACACGGCGGACTCGAGCCCGTTGAGTCCGGTCTGCACGACGTTCGTGCTCGGCAGGGCCTTGATCGAGCTCTCGAGGTTCGAGACCGACGAGCAGTAGGCCGGCTTGCTGCTGCCGCACGCGCCGAGCGCGGCGGCGGACAGAGCGAGCGCAACCAGTGTCTGGGCGGTCTGGCGAGGCTTATCCATTGAGCACCTTCGACTTCGCTGATTGATACTCGTCCGGGCTGATCGCGCCGCTGTCGCGGAGGTCGGCCAGTTGCTTGAGCTGCTCGGCCGTCGTGGGCCCGGGCGGAGCCGGTGACCCGGCCGACTGGTGACGTCGCTCGCGCATGCTCGCCACTCGCGTGCGAACCGCGTTCGTCGCCGATCCGGAACGGGTATCGGGGAATTCGCGGGCGGTTTGCTGGACCAGGATGTAGGTGCCGAACAGCGCGAGCACCGTGAACACGAGAATGCCGAGGGGCTTGCCGGTGGCGGGGATCGGGTTCCAGATGAACACGAGGATCAGGACCCCGATCACGATCCCGTAGGTTGCGACGGTCTGCTCGCGCAGGAACGGAGAGATCGCCTCACGCGCGACGCAGCGCGGGGCGCGCCGGCCCGGCGAACCACGCGGCGGCGACCAGAATGATTCCGCCGAATACGACCGCGCCGGCGACGTCCTTCAAGATCGCGGTGCTGATCCCGTAGACGTCTCGGATCGTCGCCTGCAGCGATGCATCACTCGTGAGCGAGGTCACGATCTGACCTTGCAGGATCGAACGGCCGAGGATGACCAGAACGCCGGCGAGGATTCCCGCGAATCCGACGGTCATCAGCGTGCGCCGGCGATGACCCTTCGCGAGGAAGATCGCGAGCGCGTAAAGCAATGGAACGATGATCGTCAGCCACAGCGCCAGGCTCTTGATCGCCTTCCCGCCGTTCTGGACGTACTTGAGCTGGTCCGACTTGAAGATCGTCAGGGTCGCGATGCTGGGAGGGAGCTTCGAGGCGAGGTCCGACGGCAGTCCGAGGCGGGACGCGATGTTGTTGAGGATCGAGCCGAGGTCGAGCGTCACCGCGCCCTGGTTGACCCCGACGCTGCCTTTTCGGCCGTTCACGATGTCGACGAAGGTCTGGTCGGCGGCGCGATTGGCCTGAGCCCACAGGGTCTGGACGCGGGGGCGGGTGAGCGCGAGTTCGGCGCCCTGCACCGCCGCGTTGCGCAGCGCCCCCGCGGCGGGTGCGGCCAGGGCCTGCAGCTGCGTGGGGAGTCCCTGCTTGATCAACCCGGCGACGTCGACGTTCGCGTACAGCTGGTCGACGACGTAGTTCGCCGTCGTGGAGCGGACATTCTCGTTCTGGAGCAGCTGGGTGCTGGTCTTCGACCAGTTGTCTGGGCTGAACAGCAGGCGATTCGCCCAGGTTGCGAAGATCCCGACGACGAGGAGCAAGCGTCGTGACGCCGATCAGGACGTCGACGCCGATCAGTCGGCGGCGGGAGATCTTCGTGGGCGAGGCAGGCGCGCTCGCGTCCGCTATTGGGTCGATCGGGGTGGTGGGATCATTGCTCTCGGTCACGCAGCAATCGTCCAACGCGTCCTTCGGGTTGCGCATCCCCCTATTTGGGTGATGGTATTGGCACCGCGGTAAACGAAGATCGACTGGGTGAGTCATGTCCGATGAGCAGAAAGGAGGTTCTCGGCTAGGGGTCCTGCGACCGATCGCGGGCCTCGGTGCCCGCGCGGCCAGCACCGCGCTCCGGCCGGTTGTCGGCGTGGTCGAAGCCGCTGCCGAGGCGGGTCTGAGCCTCGAGCGCCGAGCGGTGAACCGAGTGCTCGAGAGCGACGAGCTCGAACGCGTCGTGGTCGTCGCGATCAACAGCGCGCACATCCAGGCGGCGCTGAAGCAGGCGCTCGAGAGCGAGGGCGCGGTCCAGCTGGTCGACAGCCTGTTCGACAGCGGCTTGATCGACCACCTCTTCGAGCGGCTGCTGGCCAGCGAGAGCCTCTGGCATCTGATCGACGAGATCGCCGCGAGCCCCGCGGTGACCGCCGCGATCTCCCAGCAGGGCCTTGGCTTTGCCGATCAGGTCGGCGACCAGGTCCGGGAGCGTTCGCGCAAGGCCGACGACTGGATGGAGCGCGCCGCCCGGCGGCTGATCGGCCGGCAGTCGAGGGCGCTCCCGGCGGAACCTGACGCGAGCACCTGATGAGCGGACTGCCGGCGGCGCCCGCGGGCCAGGCGCCCACCGGGGCCGCGCACGTCGAGGAGCTCCGCTACGCCGGCCTCGCGACCCGAGTCGTCTCGTTCGTGGTCGACGCAGCCCTGATCACGGTCGTGGACGTCATCGTGGGCGTGGGCGCGGCGCTGATCCTGTCGGTGCTCCACATTCCGCACGAGCTGAGGACGATCCTGGCCGTGATCGGTGCGGCTGCGTTTGTCCTCGGCTCGATTCTGTACTTCGTGATCTTCTGGTCCACGACCGGCCAGACGCCCGGTGCCCGCGTGATGCAGATCCGGGTGGCTGACGCCAACGCGGGGCGCGTCAAGCCGCGGTGGGCGGTCGTGCGCTGCATCGGGGTGGTGCTGGCGGCGCTGCCGCTGTTCGCCGGGTTCGTGCCGATCCTGTTCGACAGCCGGCGCCGCGGGTTTCAGGACTGGCTCGCGCGCACGGCCGTGGTGGAGGCGCCGGGGCCGTCGATCGCCGACGTCAGCCGGGCGAAGAAGCGGGCGATCTACGAAGCCTCGCGGCGACCGCCTCCGGCGACGGGGGAATGAGTCGCCCGCTCATCCGTTTCGGGGGTGATGACCCCGGTTGCGAATTTCTGGGATCGTTCGATCACGTTCCGGGTGCACTGTGCCCGGGCGCCCGATCGTCTGAAAGGAGATAATCCCAATGGCAACGCTTGTTGCGATCGGCTATCCGGATCAGGGGACCGCTGAGCAGGCCAGGCAGACGGTCTACCAGCTCGAGTCCGAGCTCGTCATCCAGGCCGACGAGGTCGCCTCGATCTCGCGCGATCTCGAGGGCAAGTACCACGTCCACACCTCGCACGGTGGCGCGTCCGCCGGCGGTGGCGCCGCCTGGGGCGGCTTCTGGGGCTTCCTGTTCGGCCTCTTGTTCTTCATCCCGTTCTTCGGGCTCGCGCTCGGCGCCGGGATGGGGGCGCTGTTCGGTCACTTCGGCGAGAAGGGGATCGACAAGGCGTTCCAGCAACAGGTGCGCGACTACCTGAAGCCGGGCACCTCGGCGCTGTTCATGGTGATCGAGCAGGCCACGCCGGACAAGGCGATCGCCGCGCTCGAGCAGTACGGCGGGACCGTGATCAAGACCTCGCTGTCCGAGGAGGACACGAAGAAGCTCCAGGACGCGTTGCAGCCGGTAACGCCGGCCAGCTGACGGCGCAGTTTCATCTCAGCCGCGGCGGCGTCAGGTGACGTCGCCGCGGCGACTGATCAGGGGATCGCGGTGGCGGCGGATCACGCTGCGGGATCGAGCGCGCCTCGGGTCGCCCCCGTAGGCGCCGCATCTTCGCCCTCTGCTCGCAGCGGGTTGGCCGGGAGGCGGAACGCGAATCCGAACCCGGCGACGGCGACCACGGCAAGAACGATCATCGCGGCGACGTAGGTGCCGTTGCCCGAGACGAGGTTCGAGACGAGGATCGTGCCCGCGATCGCGGTTCCGAACGTCGAACCGAGGTTCGAGACGCTGCGCGACAGCCCGGATATCTCGCCCTGCTTGTCCTCCGGGAACGCTCCCTGCACGATGTTGACCGACGGGGTCAGCATGACGCCCAGGCCGAGGCCGATCAACAGGAGCCCGGGGGCGAACGCCCACGGGCTGGACGATGCGGCCTTGACCAGGCCCAGCAGGAGCCCGATCCCGGCCGCCGTCGCGACGAAGCCGGAGGAGATCAGCGTCTTCTGCTGATACCTCTTTGCCAGTCGCTCGGCCCCGAGCGATGAGACGAGGACGCCGACGGTCGCCGCGGTGAAGATCACGCCGGTCTTGATCGCGCTGTAGTGGCGCTCGGTTTGGAGGAAGACCGAGACGACGAACGACACGCCCATGAGCAGTAGCCACTGGAGGTTCTGGGTGATCATGCCGAGGTTGGAGGTGCGGTTCTTGAACAGGTCGAGGGACAGCAGCGCGTCCTTCCCGGCTCGCTCCCGAGCGCGGATGTAGGCGAAGAAGCCGGCCAGGAACGCGGCGCCGAGCGCGAGGAACACGACCAGCAGCGTGTTGTTGACGCCGGCCTGGAGGATCCCGAACACCAGGCAGAACATCCCGACCGCGGACAGGACCGCTCCGGTCGCGTCGAACGGACGTGTGGGGTCCGGCGGCACAGGGTCGACGACGCGCCGGCCGAGCACGATGATCGTGCAGACCACGAGCGCCTGGAAGACGAACGCGGCGCGCCAGCTGATGCCCGAGGTGATCAAGCCGCCGATCAGCGGTCCGGCCGCCGCTCCGATGCCACCCAACCCGCTGATCACCCCGAACGCCTTGGCGCGGGACTCGATCGAGGTGAACGCCATCGTGGTGAGGATGTACACAGGCGGAATCAGGAAGGCGGTGCCCACGCCCTGGAACACGGAGTTGCCGAGGATGAGGATGCCGAGCCCCGGTGCGATCGCGCTCAGGACCGTGCCGATTCCGTACAGGATGAGGCCACCGAGAAAGCACCGCTTCCGTCCCCAACGGTCGGTCAGCGTGCTGCAGGGAATCATGAGGACCGCCATGATCAGCAGGAACAGCGTGATGCAGGTCTGCACGCCCTTGACATCCGTATTGAGGTCATGGCTGATGTCGGTGATCATCACGTTCATGTTCGAACCGGCGAAGCTGCAGATGAACTGAGCGAGCGCGAGTGGCGCGATAAACGCCCGCGGCGACTTGACCCAGCTCGCGGTCGCCATGCCTTTGTCGATCGATGGCACGCTCATCAGGCCTCCGATCCCGGCGCCTGAGCGGACGGCGCCGGGGCGCGCGTGGTCAAGAACACCGTCACGACGTAGGCGACGACGACCCCGACGATGATCAGCGGCTCGTCCGCGGTGCCGGAGTGTGCAGTCAGCAGCGTGGCGAGCACAATGGCCGACAGTGGCAGACGGAGCACAGCGGTGACCGAGGTGGCGAGCCCGACGGCAACCGCCGGCGTCAGCGGGAAGCCCGGGAGGTGCGAGGCCAGGATCCCGCCGGCGGCGCCCAGGAAAACGGCGGGGAACGTCGGCCCGCCGCGGAAAGAGCCGATACAGAGGCTGTACGCGATGCCCTTGAACACGATCACCCACACAAGCGCGGCGACCGTCCAAGTTCCGGCCTGTGAGACCAGCCCGGAGAGGGCGCTCCTGGCCCGAGAACAGAACCTCGTTGACGCTCCGGCTCGTGATGCCGTGGAACGCGATCGCGAGGCCGGCGACCACGAGGCCGACGATCGGCAGGAGCAGCAGCAGTCGCTGTTTCACGATCCCGTTCGTCCTCAGCCCCCCGAGCATGATCGCCCGGGTCGCGATCGCGATCACGATCGCGAGGAGGATCGTCCACCCGAACTGACCGATCGTGGGATGGCCGTACTGCGGAAGCACAATCGGGCTGAGCGCATAGGCCTTGGTGCTGAGCCCGGTGAACGACCCCATCCCGATCGATACGAGCGACCCGATGCCCGCGGCGAGGAGGCCGGGTAGGAGGATCAGCGGGAGCCGTGGCCCGCCGATCCCCGTCGCCTCGATCAGGATCACCGCCGCGATCAGCGGCGAGTCGAAGAGGAACGAGAGCGTCGCGAAGCTCCCGGCGGCGGCGATCAGCTGGAGCGCCGTCGGCGGCATCTCCCGACGGGCCAGGCGGATCGTCAGCAAGGCCCCGCCGGCGCCGAGCGCGATCAGCGGCGCCTCGGGACCCACCACGAGGCCGAAGCCGACCGCGGCCCCGGCGGCGAGGATCACACCCGGCAGGTCGATCGGCTTCGTGGGGGGGCCGCCGGCGAGGCCCTTGGCCGGCAGGTGGCCGCCGTCCCCGGGAAGGCGCGTGATCGCCAGCGCGACCAGGATGCCCGCGATCCCGAGCACAGGCAGTGGCCACCACAGCGGCGGCCCGTTGTCGTAGCCGAGCGCGTGGGGGAGGTGCGTGTACAGCTCTTTCTGGAGCTGGGCGACGCCCTCGAGGAAGCACCACGCGGCGAGCGATACGACGACCCCGATGATCGCGACGATCACCAGCAGCACCACGTAGCGCTTGCTGCGTATCGTCTCGGCCGCCTGCTCGGCGGTCGGTTCCGCGGGCGGGGCGCCGCCGGCAACGGTGGTCGCGCTCACCGCCGCGATGCTCGCAGAGACCCTGAGGTAATCGTCACCCGTTCCGGGTGAGGCAGGCGCTTTGGCCGCGCCGCGAACCGGCGCCACCGGAACTTCCGGGCCGCCGTTTCAGCCCTGCGGCATCGGCTCGAGTGGCGCGGGCCGGGGTCGCGGCCTCGCTTGCAGGCGCCAGGGTCGCTCAGCGTCCCAGCCGGCGGACCCCGTCGTCGACGTTCGCCACCGCGAGCACGTACGCGACGTGGGTGGCGACGGAGGTCGCCATCACGTCGGGCGGCCACTTCGAAGGCGGCGGCGTGCGCCCGAGCAGCGGGAACAGCGTGAGCGTCGCACTCATCAACGTGCCGCCGAAGATCATGCTCGCCCACGGCTCAGAGACGCGTCGGCGCAAGATCCCGTGCCAGAGGCCGAACACCGAGCCGTAGCTCCACCGCAGGGCCCATCCGATGTCTCGGTCCTCGCGCGCCGTGACGTGGGGCAGGTGCATGATCGACGCGACGATCTGGCCCGGCACGAGCGAATCGTCGTAGTCGAGCGGGCCTTGGTGGCGCCGTCGGAGCCGTCGCTCTATGTCGTAAGAAAGCGACAGCGCGGCCGTGCCGGCGGTCCCGGCCAGCACGCTGCGGATCGGCCAGTGAATCTTCATGTTCTCCTTCTCCCTACGAAATTGCCAATGAGGACTCCGATGACGGTGACCAGGTAGAGCTGGCCGATCAGCATTTCGAGCACCGCGAGGGCGTGACCGGCGGGCGTGGCCGTCGTGTAATCGCCAAATCCGGTCGTCGTCAACACGGTGAACGAGTAGTACACGCGATCGCCGTTCGTCACATGGCCCCCTTGAGCGAAGAACGAACCGCTCTGGACAGTGGCCGCGAACGAGATCGCGGAGGCGAACAGCAGGCCGACCAACAGGTAGACCGCCAGCGCGCCCGCGACAGCCTGGACCGTGACGCCCTCGTCGCGGATCAGTCGCACCAGACCTCCGCCGAGCGCGATCGGGATCGACGCGACCAGCACCGTCCCCACCAGGAACGCCCCCCACGTATTGACGAACCCGATGGCGATACCAACGACCACGACGAACGCAACCCCGGCGACGAGGAACACGCGGATGCGGCGTACCTCGGCGCGCGCCCGAGAGGTGGCGACCGCCGCCGTGAGCGCGCCACCCACCAGCGCGACGGCGACCGCGCGCGCCCAGTCGGCGTCGGGGGCCAGTACCTCGAACACGACCGTGACGACGACGATCACGAGCACCACGCCGTAGCGGAACGTCGCCGGGCCCGGCGCGGAGCTGCGGCGCGCGTCGGCGCGAACTGTGCTCATAGCGTGATCACCCGGTCGACCGCGTCGAGGCCTTCGGTCCGGTGGGTGATCAGGACGACGGTGCGCCCGCCCGCGGCCGAGAACACGTCGTCGACCAACTCGCTCGCGGTGCGCGGGTCGAGGTGGGCGGTCGGCTCGTCGAGCACGAGCACGGGTGCGTCGGCCAGTAGCGCCCGCGCCAGCGCGATCCGCTGGCGCTGCCCTCCCGACAGCTCGCGGCCCGCCTCGCCGACGAACGTGTCCTGACCCTCGGGCAGCTCGCGGACCCAATCCAGGATCCGCGCGCGCCGCAGGGCATCCGAGACCTCGTCCTCGCTCGCATCCGGGCGGGCGAGGCGAACGTTGTCCCGGATGCTCGCCGAGAACAGATGCGAGTCCTGGCCGGCGACCGAGATCGCGCGTCGCACGTCCTCCTGCCGGTACTCGCGGAGATCGCGACCGGCGAGCGTCACCCGACCCCGCTCCGGATCGAGGAAGCGCAGCAGCAGGTTGGCGACGGTCGTCTTGCCGGCGCCGCTCGGTCCGATCAGCGCGACACGCTCGCCCGGCTCGAACCTGAGGCTGACGCCGTCGAGCGCGGGCCGCGGCTCGCTCGGGTAGCGTGCGCGCACGTCCTCGAGCGCGATCGCGAACGGCCACCTCGGCGCCGGCGCCGGGTGTGCCGGGTCGCGAACGGTCGGCTCGATGCCGGCGAGCTCGAGGATCCGGCGGCCCGCGGCGAGCGTCGCGGACAGCTCGCGGGCGGCCTGCGCGAGCGGCGTCACGGCCTCGAACGACGCGAGCGCGAGCAGCGCCAGCAGCGCGATCAGCACGCGGTCGAGCCGGCCGTCGTGCGACGCGCCGACCGCGACCAGCGAGCACGCCGGCGACCGTGACGCCGGTCACCGCGAGGCCGAGGCCGTCGCCCGACCCCGGTCGCGAGCGCGTCGCGGCGGGCCAGCCCGACCAGGCCGGCGTCGGCGGCGCGGACCCGCGCGAGCCCGGCCGGCTCGCCGCCGAACGCGACGACCTCGGGTCCGGCGCCGATCAGCTCGACGAGCTCGGCCGACAGCCGGCCGCGAGCCGTGGCCTGCCGCCGGCCGGCGCGGGCGCCGAGGTAGCCCGACACCGCGGGCACCGCGAGCGCGCCGAGCAGCAGTCCGGCCGCCAGCACGAGCCCGGCCGCGGGGAGGACGGCCGTGGCCACCCCGACCGAGACCGCGCCGGCGAGCAGCGCGACCAGCGGCGGCTCGAGCCCGCGGAGATAGAGGTTCTGGAGCGCGTCGACGTCGCGCGACCATGCGCGAGAGCAGGTCGCCCTTGCGGTAGGCGTCGAGCTGGGCCGGCGCGAGCGGCTCGATCCGCTCGTAGAACCGCACCCGCACGCCGGCCGAGCACGCGAAGCGCGAGGTCGTGGGAGCGCAGCCGCTCGAGGTAGCGGACGACCGGGCGGCCGAGGCCGAAGAACCGGACGGCGACGATCGCGACCTCAGCGACAGGACCGCGGGGCGCTCGGCCGCCCGCGAGATCAGATAGCCGGCGGTCGCCATCAGCCCGACGCCGAACAGGACCGTCAGCGCGCCGAGCGCCGATGCGAGCGCGAGCCGCGACCGCGCGGCGCGCCGGTCGAGCCTCCAGCAGCGCGCGCAGCGTCGCCGCTCACGCGGCTCGCCTGTCGGCCTCGCGGCAGCGCCGACCCGCCGGCGAGCGCGACGACCCGGTCGGCGCTTGCCGACGAGCTCGGGCCGGTGGGCGATCAGCAAGCATCGTGCGCCCGTGCCTGCAGGCGCCGCGACCGCCGCCGACGACGATCGCGACGCTGGCCGGGTCGAGATCGGCCGTCGGCTCGTCGAGGATCACGAGCGGCGCGTCTCGCAGGAACGCGCGCGCGAGCCCGATCCGCCGGCGCTCGCCGCGGCGACAGCGGCCGGCCGCCGTCGCCGACGATCGTCGCGTAGCCGTCGGGCAGCGCCGGGATGAACTCGTCAGCGCCGGCGAGCCGCGCGGCCTCGCGCACCGCCGCCGTCGGTGGCGTCCGGCGTCGCCGAGGCGGATGTTGTCGGCGACCGTGCCCCGGAACAGCGTCGGGTGCTGGGGCACCCAGGCGACGAGCCGCCGCCACGCATCGAGCTGGCACTCGGCCAGGTCGACGTCGCCGACGGTGATCCGCCGCCGGTCGGCGCGAGCAGCCCGAGCAGCAAGCGCCGCGACCGTGCTCTTGCCGGCGCCGCTCTCGCCGACGAGCGCCACCGTCTCGCCGGGCGAGAGCTCGAGCTCGAGCCCGTCGAGCACGAGCCCGGGCCGGGCCGGATACGAGAACGACACCTGCTCGAGCCGGATCGGCGGCCCGGCCGGGCTCGGCGCGAGGCAGCGGACCGCCTGCCGGGACCGCCGCGGGCGCGTCGAGCAGCGCGAACATCCGCTCGGCCACCGCGAGCCCGTCCGCGCTCGCGTGGTACTCGGCGCCGAGGCGGCGGAACGGCAGGTACAGCTCGGGCGCGAGCACGAGCACGGTCAGGCCGGCCTGGAGCGCGAGGCCGCCGTCGACGAGCCGCACGCCGGCCGTCACCGCGACCAGCGCGACCCCGAGCGTCGCCGCCAGCTCGAGCACCGAGCCGGACAGGAAGCTGACCCGCAGCGTCTCCATCGTCGTCGCGCCGGTAGCGCTCGCTGACCTCGCCGAGCGACCTGCCACCTGGTGATCGGCCCGGCCGAACGCGCGGAGCGTCGGCAGGCCGCGGACGACGTCGAGGAAGTGGATCGAGAGCTGGCGGAGCGCCTGCCACCGCTCCCGCGTCCGCTGCTCGGTGTAGCGGCCGATCAGCCACATGAACACCGGCACGAGCGGGAGCGTGAGCAGCATGATCAGCCGCCGACTCGAGGTCGACGAACGCGACCCAGGCGATCACGAGGAGCGGGACGACCGACGCGAGCACGACCTGCGGCAGGTAGCGCGCGAAGTAGCCCTCGAGCGCCTCGACGCCCTGCACCGCGACCGCGGCGATCTCGGCGCCGTCGGTCCCGTCGACCGCCGCCGGCTGGGTACGGAGCCGCTCGCTCGACGAGCGCCAGGCGAAGCTCCGACAGCACGCTCCACGCGGCACGGCGTCCCGCGACCTCCATTCCCCAGGCGAACGCCGCCGCGCGACCAGGAACGCCACCACCAGCAGTGCGAAATCGAGGCGCAGAGCGCGTGCAGCGGGGCGCCGTCGAACGCCTTGGCGACGATCCGCGCGAGCAGCGTCGCCTGGACCAGCACCGCCACGGCCGTGCCCGACCCCGAGCGCGGCGTCGAGCCGTCAGCAGCGGCCGCGCCGACCGTCGTACGGCCGAGCAGGCGCGGGTCGAGGGCGCGCACCGCTGTCGCGTCGCCGCCGACGAGGTCGGAGGCGCGCTCACGCGCCGGGCGGAACACGTGGAACGACCAGCCCTGGTAGAGCAGCACGATCGGGAAGAACAGCACCGCGACGACGGTCATCACGACGAGTCCGTAGTGACCGGCGGCCGCGTTGTTGACGGTCAGGTTGTACGCGTGGTTCGTGCTCGAGACCATCACGTTCGGGTACAGCGAGATGAAGATCTGGCCGATCGCGGCGGCGATCGCGAACCCGGACGCGACGAACGCCCAGCCGTCGTTTCCGGTGGTCGCGAGCCGCTGGGCGAAGATCACCGCGATCACGCCGAAGATCTGGGTCGGCTCGGGAAACGTGCCGCCGCCGATCACGACCAGCGTCCAGATGCACCCACGCGAGGTTGACGACGATCGCGACCACGCCGATCGCTGCGGCCGCCGAGTGGGCCCGATCGCGGATCTCGCCGGTGGTCCGCAGCGCGAGGAACGTCGCGCCGTGCAGCAGGCACAGCACGACCAGCGTCACCCCGGTCATCAGCCCGTAGCCGGTCAACAGGCTGAAGAAGTTCCCGGTGAACTCGTGCTTGCGAGTCGATCGGCAGGCCGTGGAGGAGATCGCCGAGCGCGACGCCGACGAGCAGCGGGATCACGATGCTGCCGATCGTCAGCGCCCACGACCAGCCGTTCCGCCAGCGCTCGCTCTCGCGCTTGCCGCGGTACTCGAACGAGACCCCGCGCCCGAACAGCGCGACGAGCAGCAGCACGAGCGCCAGGTACAGCGCCGAGAACATCGTCGCGTACCACTCCGGGAACGCCGCGAACATCGACGCGCCGGCGACGATCAGCCACACCTCGTTGCCGTCCCACCACGGGCCGATCGTGTTGATCACGACGCGCCGCTCGGTCTCGGTCCTGCCGATCAGCATGTGCAGGGCGCCGACGCCGAAGTCGAACCCTTCGAGCACGAAGAACCCGATCCAGAGGACCGCGATGATGATGAACCAGATCGTGTGAAGCTGCATGCGGTCAGTAGGTCAGCAGCGGCAGCGCCGGGCGGCGCCGCCGGCGGGCTCGGCGGCCTCGGCCTCCGCGTGGGCCATGCCGCGGCGCGAGTAGCGCAGCATCAGGACGAGGTCGGCCCAGCGCGAGCACGATGTAGGACAGGACGAACACGGCCAGGCTGATCCAGATCTCGGTGGCGCTGACCGACGGCGAGTTCGCGATCGCGGTCTTCTGGAGGCCCTGGACGATCCACGGCTGCCGCCCGCTCTCGGTCAAGAGCCAGCCCGCGGTGTTCATCAGGAACGGAGTGACCACCGCCCACACCGACAGCAGTCAGGAACAGCCGGGAGTTGCGCAGGCGGTCCTTGTGCAGCAGCCACCCGCCCCACAGCGCGAGCAGCAGGACCAGGCTCCCGAGGTACGCCATGACCCGCATCGACCAGTACTGGATGAACACGTTCGGGCACGTAGTTGCCGGGCCCGTACTTCTTCTGGTACTGGGCCTGGAGCTCGTTGAGGCCGGTGACCGGGCCGTTCCACGTGCCGGTCGCCAGCACCGACAGCAGGTGCGGGATCGGGATGATCTCCGTCGGCGTCTCGTCGTTCGAGCCGCCGCCGATCTGGAACGCCGAGAACGAGCACGGCTTGCAGCTCGTCCACTGCGCCTCGGCGGCGGCGATCTTCATCGGCTGGTACTTGTTCTCGATCACGCCGAGCTGGTTGCCGACCGACAGCTGGATCGACGATCGTCGGGATCAGGACGATCAGCGCGACCTTGGCCGTGCGATGGAACGACTCGACGTGCTCGCCCTTGCGCAGGTACCACGCGGACACCGCGAGCATCACCAGGCACCCGGTGACCAGCGACGCGAGCAGCACGTGCGCGTAGCCCCAGACGAACGTCGGGTTGACGAACAGCGCCCACATGTTGCTCAGCACGGCCTGGCCCTGGCTGTTGATCTTGTAGCCGACCGGATGCTGCATCCACGAGTTGGCGATCAGGATGAACAGTCGCCGACAGCATCGTGCCGGCGGACACCGCCCAGATGCACGCGAGGTGCACGCGCTTGGGCAGCCGGTCCCAGCCGAACAGCCACAGCCCGAGGAACGTCGACTCGAGGAAGAACGCCAGGATGCCCTCCATCGCGAGCGGCGCCCCGAACACGCCGCCGACGAAACGCGAGTACGTCGACCAGTTCATCCCGAACTGGAACTCCTGAACCAGGCCGGTGACCACGCCGACCGCCACGTTGATCAGCAGCAGCGTCCCGAAGAAGCGCGTCATCCGCTTGTAGTCGGGGTTGTCGGTGCGGTACCAGACGGTCTGGAGGATCGCGACCAGGAACGCCAGCCCGATCGTCACCGGCACGAAGAAGAAGTGATAGATCGTCGTGGTCGCGAACTGCCAGCGGGCTAGGTCATTTGCCATGCCGGCGCAGCTCCGTCGGTCAGCCGGCCGCCGGGCTCGGACGTTCCGGATGCCGTGACCGTGGGGTCGTCGTCCCAATTGATCTCGGCGGCGTCGCCGCGATCGAGGACGTGGGGACCGCCGGTCTTGGTGAAGCCGTCCCACGCCCAGTCGACGATCGCCTCGATCTTGGCTCGCGTTCCGGTCATCAGGCTGGCGTGGACGCCGAGCCAGGCCATGTGCGCGAGCTCGCCGTGGATCTCGTGGTGGTGCTTGCCGACCTCGGCGATCGCGGCGCCGCGTCCGATCATCGCCATGATCCCCTTGTCGTGGTAGCGGAAGTCCTTGCGCTCCTTGCCTTCGAAGCCGGCGATGATGTTGTCCGCCGCCCACGTGCCGCTCTGCAGGGCGACCGACCCGAGCTGGGGCAGTGCCTGGTCGTCGGGGCCCGGGATGTTGGCGATGTCCCCGATGACGTAGACGTTCGGGCTGCCGGCGAGCGTCAGGTCGGGCTGCGACGTCGACGCGCCCGCCACGGCCCTGCGGCGAGGCCGCAGTCGGCGGCGACGGCAGCCGCCGTGATCCCGCCGCCCCATACCACGCAGCGGGTGGGGAGGACGGTGCCGTCCGAGAACACCGCGTGGCCGGATCGCGACCTCCTTGACGCCGGTGCCGAGGTGGATCTCGACCCCCTTCTCGTCGAGGACCTTGGCGACGTAGCCGTGCGCGCTGTCCGAGAACGGCTTGAGCAGCGCGTCGCCGTAGTCGAGCAGGCAGATCCGCGCCTTCGTGGGGTCGATGTTCCGGTACTCGCTCGGGACGAGTGACCTTGACCATGTCCCCGAGCGCGCCGGCGACCTCGACGCCGGTCGGACCGCCGCCGACGATCACGATGTTCAGCGCCCCGCGGTCGACCAGGATCGGGTCGCGGTCGACCTGCTCGAACAGACCGAGGATGCGGGAGCGCAAGCGCGTCGCGTTGTCGAGCGAGTACAGCGGGAACGAGTGCTCCGGGGCGCCCGGGGTGCCGAAGAAGTTCGGCTGCGACCCGGCGGCGAGCACGAGCACGTCGCCGGTCCAGGACTCGCCCTCCTTGCTCGTGACGGTGCTGCGTCGCAGTGTCGACGTCGCGTGATCTCGGCGAGCTTCACGTCGACGTTGTCCTGGTCGGCGAACACCCCGCGCAGCGAATGTGCGATGTCCGTCCCGGCCAGCTGCGAGGTCGCGACCTGGTAGAGCAGCGGCTGGAACTGGTGGTAGTTGTTGCGGTCGATCAGCGTGACGTCGACGTCGTCGTGGTCGGCCAGCTGCTGCGCGCAGCCGAGACCGGCGAACCCGCCGCCGACGATCACCACGTGGTGCCTGCCGTTATCAGGCATGGACGGGCTCCGGTTGAGGCTGCTCGACGCTCAGACGTTCGAGCAGGTGATCGCCGACCCGGATCGCGTTCGCCATCGCGGTGAGCGCCGGGTTGACGGCGCCGATGCTCGGGAAGAAGCTCGTGTCGACCACGTACAGGTTGTCGAGCTCGTGGGCGCGGCAATCGGTGTCGAGCACCGAGCTGGCCGGGTCGGTGCCGAACCGGCACGTGCCGGCCTGGTGCGCGCAGCCGGCGACCGGGATCTCGTTCTTCAGGTAGGCGTGATGCGGCAGCAGGTGGTCGTGGTGCATGCCCAGATTCGCGAGCATGTCCTTGAGCTGGTGGAACAGGCGCTCCTTGGCCTCCTCGTTGCTCGCCTTGTAGTCGATCACGATGTTGCCGTCGCGCGCGAGCGTGACCCGGTTCTCGGGCAGCGGCAGGTCCTCGGTCGAGAGCCAGAAGTCGACCGCGTGTCTGGCGACCGTCTCGAGCGACCAGTTGGGAGCGAATCTCGTCTCACCGGGTTTCTCGCCGCGGAACATCGGCGCCTGGGACTTGCCGACCATCTGGATGTTCCCGAGCGGGAACTCGAAGTCCTCGCCGCCCGAGAAGTAGAAGTCGTTGACCCCGAGCGTCTTCTGGAAGATCGTCGGGTTCTCTTCCTTGGACAGCGCGAGCACGGCCTGGCTGTTGTGGAACATGTAGTTGCGCCCGACCTGGTCGGAGCCGTTCGCGAGGCCGTGCGGGTGGGCGTCGTTCGCGGACGCGAGCAGCAGCTTGGCGCTGTTGGCGGCGCCGCACGAGACGACCACGATGTCGCCCTCGGAACGTCTCGGTGTCCGCCGTCGACGTTGACCGACCACGCCGGTGACCGCCGTGCCCGCAGGGTTGGTCTCGAGCCGCACCGCCTCCGCGTCGGTCAGCAGCGTGACGTTCGGGTGCTCGAGCGCCGGACGCACGGAGATGACCTCGGCGTCGGACTTCGCGTGCACGAGGCACGGGAAGCCGTCGCAGTTCTCGACACCGAACGCACTTGCTGTACGGCATGTTGCCCTCGTCGAGCAGGATCCCGCACGGCGCGTGGAACGGGTGCAGGCCGGCCTTCGCGAGGTCGTCTGAGAGCTGCTGGATCCGCGGCTCGTGCGAGACCGCGGGGAACGGATACGGGCGCGCTCGCGGGCGGCTCGGTCGGATCCTCGCCGCGCGCGCCGTGCACCTGGTAGAGCTGCTCGGCCTTGGTGTAGTACGGCTCCATGTCCGTCGTAGGAGATCGGCCACGCCGGCGAGATCCCGTCGTGGTGCTGGAGCTCGCCGAAGTCCTCCGCGCGCAGCCGGTACAGCGCGGCGCCGTACAGCTTGGTCGCGCCGCCGACGTAGTAGTGCACCTGCGGCTGCGAACGCGAGCCGTCCGCGTAGTACCACGTGTCCGGCGAGACGTAGCGGCCGTCGACGAACACGTCCTGCGCGAGCCAGTTCTGCGGCTCGCGGCGGCAGCCAGCCGCCGCGCTCGAGCAGCAGGATCCGCTTGCCCGACGGCGCCAGGTGGCGCACCAGCGTGCCGCCGCCGGCGCCGCTTCCGATCACGATCACGTCGTAGTCGCTCATGCGCCCAGCTCCTCGAGACGTTCGGCGACGATGATCCGGCCGGCGGCCTCGACCAGCGCGAGGTGCGAGAACGCCTGCGGGAAGTTGCCCAGATGTCGGCCGGTGTCGACGTCGAACTCCTCGGCGTACAGCCCGAGCGGCGACGCGACCTTGACCAGGCGCGTCATCAGATCGCGGGCGCGCTGCATCTCGCCGATGATCGCCAGCGCCGAGACCAGCCAGAACGAGCAGATCACGAACGTGCCCTCCTTGCCGGACAGGCCGTCGTCGGTCTCGTCGGTCCGGTAGCGCAGCACGAACCCGTGCTCGGTCAGCTCGTCGGCGATCGCGAGCACGCTCGCGCGCATCCGCTCGTCATCGCCCGGGAGGAACCCGAAGATCGCCGCCAGCAGCGTCGAGGCGTCGAGCGACTCGGTGTCGTAGTGCTGGACCAGCACGCCGCGCTTGTCGACGCCGTGCTCGAGGATGTCGGCCTTGATCTCGGCCGCCACCTCGCCCCACTCGGCGGCCAGGCTGTTCTCGCCGCGGATCTCCGCGAGCTTGGCGGCGCGGTCCATCGCGACCCAGCACATCAGCTTCGAGGAGACGTAGTGCTGCGGCTTGCCGCGCGCCTCCCAGATCCCCTGATCCGGCTGGCGCCAGACCGCCTTCGCGCACTCGGCCTGGGCCTGGATCAGCGGCCACAACCGCCGCGGCAGCCGCTGGCTGCGGCGCGTGTGCAGCAGCACCGAGTCGAGCGCGGCGCCGAACACGTCGTTCTGGCGCTGGTCGAACGCGCCGTTCCCGATCCGGACCGGGCTGGCGCCGCCGTAGCCCTGAGAGTCCTCGAGGAGCGTCTCGGTGAGGTCGCGCCGGCCGTCGATCCCGTACATGATCTGCAGCCCGCCGTCGTCGTTGCGCTCGAGGTCGGCGATGAACTGCATGAACTCGTCGGCCTCCCAGTCGAGATCGAGGTAGTGCAGCGCCTGGAGCGTGAACGTCGAGTCGCGGATCCAGGTGTAGCGGTAGTCCCAGTTGCGCTCCCCGCCGGGCGTCTCGGGCAGCGACGTCGTGAGCGCGGCGACCGTCGCGCCCGTCGGCATGTACGTCAGCCCCTTGATCGCCGAGCGCCGAGCGCTGGATCAGCGGGCGGAACTCGTGGTCGGGGATCCGCGCGCGCGACAGCCAGTGGCGCCAGAACCGCGTCGTCGCCGCGAGCAGCGCGTTGGCCTCCTCGACGGTCGTCGGCGTCGGCGCGTCGTCATCCCACGAGAGCGCGCAGAACAGCTCCTCGCCCTCGTGCAGCACGTGCCGGGCGCGAACGTGATTGGCCTCGATCCCGAGCAGCATGTCGGTCTGCAGCCGCATCGTCTGATCGGCGCCGCTCGCGTCGGCGCGGTGGCGATCCGGCGTCAGCGTCCACTCGGCCAGGACGCGGCCGTAATCGAACCCGGGCTCGCACACGAGCTCGACCTCGACGCTGCCCTCGATGCACGTGACCGTCCGCACCAGCACGTGGTCGGCGTCCTCGTCGGTCGGCGGGCGCGTGTGCGGCGTGATCGTGTCCTCGCCGCGGCGCGGCCCCATCGTCAGCGCGTCGCGGACCGTCGCCCACCCCGACGGCGTCTTCCACGTCGTGACCAGCGTGTTCGTCCCCGGCTCGTAGTGCCGGCCGCTCGGCACGTTGATCCCGAACGGGCCGAGGCGGAACGCTCCGGCGCCGCGGTCGAGCAGCGACCCGAACACGCTCGGCGAGTCGAACCGCGGGATGCACAGCCAGTCGATCGTGCCGTCGGGCGCGACCAGCGCGCCGGTATGGCAGTCCGACAGGAACGCGTAATCGGCGATCGGCGTGAACGGCGACGGCGCCGCGGCGCTCTGCGGCATCGACACTACGGTGCCGGTCGCCGCGGCCGCGGCTGCTGCGGCGTGGCCGTCGCGCTGGGCGTTCTTCTTGGCCTTGGTCGAGCTCATGACGCCACCCACGGTTCGTGCCAGCGGCCGTGGCCGGCGAGAACCTCGTCGGCCGCGTCCGGCCCCCACGATCCCTTCGCGTACGGATGCACGGGCGGGGGATGCTCGAGCAGCGGCGCCATCACCCGCCAGCACTGCTCGACGCCGTCCTGGCGGGTGAAGCGCTTGCTGTCCCCGATCAGCGCGGCGTGCAGGAGCACCTCGTACGGAGTCGGGCCCTCGCCGCCCTCCTGGGCGAACTCCATGTCGAGATTGATCTGCTCGGGCTCGACCGTCTCGTGCCGCTGGGCGTCGACCAGCAGGCGGATGCCGGTCGTCGGATCCAGCTTGACGACAAGCTGACTCGGCTCCGGCGTCCGCGCCCAGCCGGCGAAGCCCAGCTTCGGCGGACGCCTGAACACGACCCGCAGCTCGGTCTGCGTGACCGGCAGGCACTTCCCGGTGCGCAGGAAGAACGGCACGCCCGACCAGCGCCAGTTGTCGATCTCCAGCCGCAACGCCGCGTACGTCTCCGTGCTCGAATCCGCGGCCACGCCGTCGATCGCCCGGTAGCCCTCGTACTGCCCGCGCACGTAATGAGCGGGATCGGCCGCCGGCATCGCCCGATACGCCGAGACGAGCGCGTCCTTGAGCACCCCCGCCTCGCCCGAGGAGGGAACCTCCATCGCCGTGGCCGCGACCACCTGCATCATGTGGTTGACGACCACGTCGCGGAGCGCCCCGACCGGATCGTAGAAATGGCCGCGATCCTCGACCCCGAAGCTCTCGGCCATCGTGATCTGCACCGTCGAGACGTAGTTGCGATTCCAGATCGGCTCGAACATCGCGTTCGCGAACCGCAGATAGATGATCTCGCCGATCCCCATCTTCCCCAGGAAGTGGTCGATCCGGTACAGCTGCGACTCGTCGATGTACTGATGGATCTCCGCCGCCAGCTCACGCGCCGACTCCAGATCGTGGCCGAACGGCTTCTCGACCACCACCCGCCCGGTCTTGGTCAGGCCCGCCTCGGTCAACCCCTTGATCACCCGCCCGAACAGGAACGGCGGGATCTCGAGATAGAACACCGGGCACCCAGCCTCGCCGATCGCGCGCGCCACCCGCTCGTACGTCCCGGCGCTCGCCGAAATCGCCGCTCACGTACGACATCCGCCCAGCCAGACGATCGAACACCGCCTCGTCGATCTTCGTGCCGCAGTTGACGATCGCCTCGCGCGCATGGCCGCGCAGATCGTCAGCCGACCAGTCGCTCACCGCGACCCCGACGATCGGGCAGGTCAACAGACCCCGCTGCTCGAGGCGGTACAGCGAGTTGAACGTCATCACCTTCGCCAGATCGCCCGTGATCCCGAAGATCACGAACACATCCGCTACCTGCTGGTCGCTGTGGTTGGTCCCCGTAGCCGTCGTGTGCGGGGCGGATCCGACTGCTGTCGTCATAGCCTGTCCTTCGTTCGGCGTAAAACCGGCACCCGGAATGCTCAAACCCGCCGACCGGAGCGACATCACCTCATCTGGGTGAAAGCCCTCGCAGCCGTTGCGAACGAGACGGCCACGGGCCGAACGTGCGCAGGGGATACTGTTTGCAGTGGGTTGCAGTCGACCCAGTGTTCATAGGTACCGCCCACGCACAGAACACGATCGGGGATCTACAACGCCGCACCGGGGATCTGTCTGAGCCGTGAGTTCCGAGATTGCCGCAAGCAAATCGCAGCGGAGCACGTTCTGGCCCGCGCGACTCGACGCCGGCATCGCACGGCTGTGGATGTCGATTCCGGGGCCCGTGCGGCTCGTCGCGATCGCCGGGCTCGGCGTCGCCGCGGCCACCGCGGTCGGGCTCCTGACCTCGGCTAACCCCTCCGCGCAGCCCGCGGGCCTCGCCGTCGAGCTCCGCGTCGCACTGATCGCGGTGCTGATCGCGGCGGGCCTGTACGCGCAGACGAGCAAGCTCCAGGCACGGATGGGCGGCCTGATGATCGCCGTCGGATTGATCGCGTCGCTGTGGCTGCTGAACGGGTCCGACAACCGCGTGGCGTTCAGCGTCGGCGTCGTCTTCACCGGGCTGATGCCGCTCGTGGTCGCGTATCTGATTCTGTCCCACCCGACCGGGCGCCTGGCCTCGCGCACGGAACTGCGGTTCCTGTGCCTCACCGGTGGCGCGCTGGCGACGCTGTGGCTGCTCGGGATCCTGATGACGCTCCAGCCTCCGCTGAGGACCCCGTTGCTCCAATGCGGCCCCCACTGCCCTGACAGCGTGTTCTCGCTGGGCTCCGCCACCCAAGCGGTCACGGCCGTACAGGTCGCGATGGTGCTTGCGTGGCTCGGGCTCACGTGCGGCACGCCGGTGCTGCTCGCTCGGCGCGCGCGAGCGGCCTCCGCGCCCGTGCGCCGCTCGGTCACGCCCGTCTGGATCACCTCCACGGCCGCGGCGGTTCTGCTGACCGCGAGCATGATCTCCCACGCGCTCGGGCTCCACGCGTGGACGACGCTGGGGGCCGCCTACACCGGGCTCCTCGCCGTTCTCCCGCTCGCGATCCTGGTCGGGCTCGCGAGCGAGCGCCTGTTCATGGGGCAGGCGCTCGCTGAGTTCGTCTCACAGCTTGCGAGGATGCCCGCGGCCGATCCGGAGGCGTTGATGGCCGCCGCACTTCGCGACCCCACGCTCAAGGTCGTCTACCGGAGGCCGGAGCGGGGAACGTACATCGACTCGGCGGGGCAACCGGTGGCGGAGCCATCGGACTCGGGCACCGCGATCACCTGGATCGAGGGCGAACGGCGCCCGGTGGCCGCGGTCATGTACAACGCAGATCTCGCCGGCTACGAGCGGTTCGTGCAGGCCGCGGGCGCGGCCGCGCTGATCCGACTCGAGAAGACCCAGCTCGAAGCCGATCTCAAGGCGTCCACGACCGACCTGGCGTCGTCGCGGGTTCGCCTGATGGAGATGGCGCACGCCGACCGCCGGCGGCTCGAACGCGACCTCCACGACGGCGTTCAGCAGCAACTCGTCGGATTGCGGATCAAGCTCGACATGGCCGCGGAGACGATCAAGGAGGATCCACAGCGCGGCGAACGGGCGCTGGCGTCGGTCGGGCGGCAGATGGACGACGTTCTCCACGAGCTGCGGTTGCTCGCGCGCGGCATCTATCCGTCGCTTCTGCACGAGTGTGGCCTGCGCGAGGCGCTCCGCGCCGCCGCCCGGAGTTCACCGGCGCCGGTCGCGGTTCGGGCGCGCGGCATCGGGCGCTACCGGGAGGATCTCGAGGTCGCGGTCTATTTCTGCTGCCTCGAGGCGATCCAGAACGTCGTCAAGCATGCCGGTCCCGAGGCGACGACGATGATCAACCTCTCGCTGGACGGGCCGCACCTGTGCTTCGGGATTCACGACTCCGGGATCGGATTCGACCCGGACGATGTTCCGCGCGGGAACGGCTTGGTGAACATGCGCGACCGGATCGAGGCGGTGGGCGGGACGCTCGAGGTGACCGCGCGCAAGGGTGGCGGCACATCCGTGCGCGGTCGCGTTCCGATCCAATGACGGCTTCGCGGCGACGGGCGATGCCAGTCCGGATGCGCGCCTGTGGGGCCCACTCGTGCGCGCCACCTTGCCTCCGCGGCCCTCGACGGCGAGGCTATCGGTCCCCCTGCGTGAAAGGAACGACCAATGTGTCGCTGGCTTGCCTACTCCGGTTCACCCATCCTGGTGGAGAAGGCGCTGTACTCGCCGGTCCATTCGCTGATCGACCAGAGCCTGCACTCACAGCTCGGCGCCGAAGCAACGAACGGCGACGGATTTGGCTTGGGCTGGTATGACGACCAGCCGACCCCGGGCGTGTTCCGGAGCATCGAGCCGGCCTGGAACGACCAGAATCTCCGCGAGCTCGCCGGTCACGTGACGTCCGGCCTGTTCTTCTCGCACATCCGGGCGGCGATCGGGTCGCCGGTTCAGCAGACCAACTGCCATCCGTTCCGCCACGGGCGCTGGCTGTTCATGCACAACGGCTACGTCGCCGAGCTCTCGCGGGTCAGGCGCGACCTCGTGCTCGCGATCGACGAATCCCTTTTTCCGGAGATCGTCGGGACCGCGGACACCGAGATGCTGTTCTACCTGGCCCTGACGTTCGGTTTGGAGAGTGATCCGCCGGAGGCGATCGCTCGCGCGATCGGGCTGGTCGAGGAGGTCGGTAACCGCAAGGGCGTCAAGTATCCGTTCCAGGGCACGATCGCGACGACCGACGGCGAGCGCATGTGGGCGTTCCGCTACTCGAGCGAAGGAAAGTCGCGGTCGCTGTTCTACAGCCGCAACGTCGCCGCGGTCCGCGAGCTCGCGCCCGACCGAGAAATCCTGTTCGAAATCTCCGACGACTCGCGACTCGTGGTCTCCGAGCCGATCGGAGATCTTCCCGGAGCCTGGAACGAGGTACCGGAGGGGTCCTATGGTGTGGTCGGTGCGGGCGACGAACAACTGCGTCCGTTCAGACCGAAGGCACCGGCAACGTCCGTAGCCGTTCCCGCCTGATCCGGGGGCGGGTCACCTCAGGCCGTCGACAGGGCGGCCGTTTTCGAGGTACACGCATCGCTCGCTGCCCACGGACTGCGAGATGCGCCTGCGGAGAGGGCCGCTGAGAAGGCCGAGCGCGTGGTCGAGCTCGGCGAGCTGGTGAGCCTCGATCTCGGCCTCCTGGAGCCGGACTCGGTCGAAGATCTCGTACGCCAACCGGCCGCAGTCGAACAGGAAACGCATCCCGCCCGGCCGGCTCGGCCTGGGCGAGAGGAAATCGACGCACACGAGCCGCCCGCTGTCGACGACGAGCCCGCACTCCTCCTCGGTCTCGCGCCGGCACGCGTCCCATGGCGACTCGCCGCCGGAGTCGATCTGGCCGCCCGGGATCGTCCACCCCTTCTTGTACGTCGGCTTGAGGATCAGCAGCCGCCCGTCCGGGTTGTAGATCAGCGCGCCGGCCGAGGCCGGGATGCGCGGGGGGTCGGGAGCGGCCTCGGTCAAGCGGTGTGCGAGTGCGCCGGCCGTCTCGATTCGCGCGCGGGCGCCGACGCGGGATCGCCGTCCCGCGCCGTCCGATCCGGGGCTCCCATCGCAAGCAGTTCGTCCACGAGCGCGAGCATCCTCTCATGGGTGCGATCGTCGTGGCTGCGGAGCGAGCGGACCGCGCTTGCCCCGAGGACGTCGAGCGGCGGCTTCGGGCTCACCGCGCGAAGGCGCGCCGGCAGCCTGAGGCGAAAGCGCCGCGAGTCGGGCTTGGACATCCAGGCGGTCAGGTGCTCGAAGCGCCGCTGCTCGAGCTCGGCGGACCCTCGGCTGTCGACCACCCTGGCCGCGTAGGCGTAGAGATCCTGCCGGCGCACGTCGTCGATCGAGTCGTTGTACGCGCGGAGTAGCGACCCGATCACCGGCGAGACGGATGCCGGGTGGTCGTTGAACGGCTCGCCGCCGAGCATCGAGACGAGCTCCATCACGCACGCGCCGTGCTCCTTGGAGGTGTGCTTGCCCTTGCTGAGTCTGATCGATTGATACGTGACTGGGCCCATGACGACTCCTATCGTGGCGGATTTGCGGGATGGGGAACGCGCTTAGTCGGCCACCACCGCGATCGCGGCCGGGGTGACGTGCAGCCCGCCGCCGAAGGCGAGCAGCAGCGCCACGATCCCGGTCCAGCCGGTCTGATGACTCGCGCCGATGCCGGCGCCGTTATCCCCGTGGAAGTACTCGTGGAACGGGATCAGGTCGTGCCAATGCGGGTCGGTCTGGAACTTCTCGATCCCGCCGAACACCGGCCGGCGCCCGTCCTCGTCGTCGAGGAACGTCGCGGCCAGGCGCGAGGCGATCTCGGCGGCGACCTCGAGCAGGTTCATCTCGTTCCCGGAGCCGGTCGGGCACTCGACCTTCAGTCGGTCGCCGTAGTAGCGGTGGAGCTGAATCAGCCCGCGGAGGATCACGAGGTTCATCGGGAACCAGACCGGGCCGCGCCAGTTCGAGTTGCCTCCGAACATGCCGGTGTCCGACTCCGCGGGCAGGTAGTGGACGTCGTACTTCTGGCCGTCCCAGTCGAACACGTACGGGTGCTCGAGGTGGCGGCGTGAGATCGCCCGGATCCCGTGCGCTCCGAGGAACTCGCTTTCGTCGAGCATGATCGTGAGGATCCGCTTCAGCCGGTCCTCGTCGACCAGCTGTGTGATCCGCCGGCCCTCGGGGCTGGCGCCGGGCAGATGGGTCAGCTCCGGGAGCGAATCGGAGAAGCGCTCGATGAAGTCGGAGAGCAGCTCGAGCAACTCGGGGAAGCGGTCGAGCGTCTCGGGCTCGAACACGGTGGCCGCGCACAGCGGCAGCAATCCGACGAGCGAGCGCACCTTAAGCGGGATCTGGGTGCCGTCCGGCATCCGCATCACGTCGTAGTAGAAGCCATCCTCGTCGTCCCATAGCCCGACGTCGCCACGAGGCGGATTCAAGGCGACCGCGATGAACATGAAGTGGGCGATGAACTTGAGCCCCATGTCGGCGTAAGCAGGCTCGAACTTGGCCAGCTCGACCGAGATCGCGAGCATCCACTGGCAGTAGAGGGCCATCCACGCGGTCCCGTCGGCCTGTTCGAGCGTGCCCCCACCCGGGAGCGGCGCCGAACGATCGAACACGCCGATGTTGTCCAGGCCGAGGAAGCCGCCCTGGAACAGATTGCGGTCATCGGGGTCCTTGCGGTTGACCCACCACGTGAAGTTCGTGATCAGCCGGTCGAACACGCGAGCCAGGAACTCGTGGTCGCCCTCGCCCCGGATCGCGGCCTCGCGCTCGTACACGTACAGCGCGGCCCACGGCGTCACCGGCGGGTTGACGTCGCTGAAGTTCCACTCGTATGCGGGGATCTGCCCATTTGGATGCAGGTAGCGGGTCTTGAGCAGCAGCTCGATCTGCTCCTTGGCGAAATCGACGTCGACCAGCGACAGGGGTGCGCAGTGGAACGCCAGGTCCCACGCGGCGAACCACGGGTACTCCCACTTGTCTGGCATGGAGATGACGTCGCCGGCGATCATGTGGAACCACGGCACGTTCCGGACCGGGCTCGCCGGCGCGCTGGGCAGCCACGGGTCGGCGCCGTGTTCGGCCAGCCAGCGGTGGACGTCGTACTCGTAGTACTGCTTGCCCCACAGCAGTCCGCCGAGCGCCTGGCGCATCACCATCGCCCGGTCCTCGTCGAGGGTCTCGGGGACGACGGTTGCGTAGAACTGGTCGGCCTCGGCCTTGCGGGTGGTCAGGACACGGTCGAACTCCTGGCCAAGCGGGTCGACGGCGGCCGCGGTGGCGGTACCGGCGCCCGTGGCGGTCAGCCGGACACGCATCTGGGCGCTCTCGCCCGGTCCGAGCTCGAGCACGCGGTGGGCCGCCACCTTGGTCCCGGTCTGCTCTGGATTGACCACCCCGGCGACACCGCCGACGACGGAGTCGTTGATCCCGTCCTTCACGTACGGCGAGGTGTTGGGCGTCCCGAACAGGCGCTGGCTGTTCGTCTCGTTCTCGCAGAAGAGGAGGGCTGCCGATTCCTCAGCGGTGAACGCCCACTCGCCGAGCTCGGCGTGGGAGGCGCGCGCGGCAGTCCCGTCGACCGCCGCGATCGCCGGCTTGGCGACCGCGTCTCCCCATGACCAGGTGTTGCGGTACCACAGCGTCGGGAGCAGGTGCAGCGTCGCCGGATCGGGCCCTCGGTTGTACGCGGTGACGACCATCAGGATGTCGTCGGGAGCCGCCTTCGCGTACTCGACGACGACGTCGAAGTAGCGGTCGTCGTCGAACACGCCGGTGTCGAGCAGTTCGTACTCCATGTCCAGCTTGCCGCGCCGTGCGTTGGTCGCGACGAGGTCCGCGTACGGAAACGCCCGCTGCGGATACTTGTACTGACACTTGAGATACGAGTGGGTCGGCGTGCTGTCGAGGTAGAACCAGTACTCCTTGACGTCCTCGCCGTGGTTGCCCTCGCCGTTCGAGAGACCGAACATCCGCTCCTTGAGGATCGGATCGACGCCATTCCACAGCGCGAGCGCGAGGCACAGGCGCTGCCGCTCGTCGCACACCCCGGCGATGCCGTCCTCGCCCCAGCGGTACGCGCGCGACCTCGATTGGTCGTGGGTGAAGTAGTTCCACGCGTCGCCGTCCTCGCTGTAGTCCTCGCGGACCGTTCCCCACTGGCGCTCGCTCAGGTACGGGCCCCAGGCCTTCCAGGGGGCCGCTCCGGTGTGAGCCTGCTCGAGCCGTTGGTGCTCGGGCGTCGAGGCCGGGGTTCGCGTCGCGGGCATCACCGCGGAGTTTCCGTCGCGACGCGCGATCGTGCAACGGTGTCCGCACCAGACGGTCCTGGGTGTCCACCGGTGTCCCCGGCAGGACCGCCGGCAGGGGCCAAAATGGTGGTGGGAGCTTCCCGACGGAGTGGGGTGCCGGCCCTCTTGCCCACATCGGTGGGCAATGACACTCTCCCGGAGGGTGAAGGAGGTCGGACCTGACAGCGTCGGGCGCGCGCTGCGCAGAATGGCCGAGGATCTCGTGGCCGAGCGGCGACGCGTCGTGCTTCTCCAGCGCGAGAACCGCGAGCTGAGGATGCAGCTCGAGGAGCTTCAGCGTGCGATCGAGGCTCGGTCGAGCGACAGTTCCCTGCCCGCGGCGAGACCCGCCCCGATCAGCAAACCCTGAGCGATCAGGTAGCACGTGAACAGCAGGCCGGCCAGCACCAGGAACACCTGCACGGGCGTGCGTCCGGCGACGGCTCGGGCGTAGTAGCCGGCTACGAGCGGCGTTAGCTCAAGGACGACCGCGGCGGGGACGCCGCCGTGTAGCGCGGCGCGCCATCTGATCCGGCGGGTGGTGGCGAACCGGTACAGCAGCGAGCAGATCGCGGCGATAACGAGCGCCGAGCCGAGCGACAGCAGCCAGCCCGGGATCTCCAAGCCGAGGCGACCTCTGAGGTTGGTCGACTCGGTCGCGGCCGCGGTCATCAGCGCGATCATCAGGACCATGCCGGCGGCCAGCGCGAGATGGCGAAGCTTCAATGCGATCGGCCCCGGGCGCGGCGCCGCCAGCAACCTCGACTCGACGCGTTCGATCACGCCGGTGGCGCCGGCGCCAGCCCACACCATCGCAACGATCGCGACAGCCAGCAGCAATGGTGAGTTGCGATGCGTGCGGAGCACCAACTCGATCACCTGGTCGCGCGCGCCGGGCGGCAGCACGCTCGCGAGCTTGGTCGCCACCGCCTCGGCCTGGGCGGCGTCGCCGAGCACGAGCGCGGCGAGTGCGGCGATCCCGAGCGTCAGCGGCACGCATGCTCCGACCAGGTACCACGCGAGCGCCGGAACATCGTCGCTCAGGCCCGATGCCCAGTAGAAGCTGTCGACTCGCTTCGCCGCGCGACGCAGCCGGGGAAGGCGGAGGACCTCGCCGGGGCGCATGGCCGGATCATCCCCGCCGGTCGATACGGATGCCAACCTCCGCGAGTCCCACATGCGCGCCTCCTTGCGGCAGGTAGGGTGTAGAGCGACGCTCACGCTCGCACCATGACCGCCGGATCGACAAGCCGGACGCTCGAGCCCACCACGGGGGCGCGGCTCGGCGCCCATCACGACAGCCGCGGAGCGAGCTTCGCTTTGTTCTCGAGCGTCGCCGACGCGGTCGAGGTGTGCCTGTTCGACGACGCCGGCCGGGAGACGCGGTTCGACCTGGAGCTGGGCGACGGGTTCGTGTGGCAGGGCCACCTGTCCGGCGTGGCGCCGGGCCAGCGTTACGGGTTCCGCGTCCACGGGCCGTGGGACCCGCCGTCGGGCGCCCGCTGCAACGCGGCCAAGCTGCTGCTCGACCCCTATGGGCGCGCCGTCGCCGGCGAGGTGAGGTGGCATCCCGCGGTGTTCGGGCACGTCGCCGGCGATCCCGATGCAGTCGAGGAGACGGACTCCGCGCCCTACGTTCCGCGTTCGGTCCTGGTGGGCACGGACTTCGACTGGGGCGACGACCCCCGTCCAGGTCGTGCGATGGCCGACACGATCTTCTACGAGGTCCACGTGAAGGGCTTCACGAAGCTGCATCCCGACGTGCCGGAGGAGCTGCGCGGCACGTACGCCGGGGTGGCGCATCCGGCTGCCGTGGCGCACCTCCAGCGGCTCGGGGTGACCGCGGTCGAGTTGCTGCCCGTGCACCAGTTCGTCCACGACGCCCAGCTCGTGGCGCGCGGTCTGCGCAACTACTGGGGCTACCAGTCGATCGGCTACTTCGCGCCGCACAACGGGTACTCCTCGAGCGGCGATTCAGGGGGCCAGGTCGACGAGTTTCGACGGATGGTTCGCGCGCTGCACGCGGCCGGGCTCGAGGTGATCCTCGACGTGGTGTTCAACCACACCGCCGAGGGCAGCGAGTCGGGACCGACCCTGTGCTTCCGCGGGATCGACAACGCGGCGTACTACCGGCTCGCCGACGACCGATCGCGCTACGTCGACGACACCGGCTGTGGCAACACGGTCGATCTGCATCAACCCCCGCCGCTCCGGCTCGTGATGGACGCGCTGCGCTACTGGGTGCAGGAGATGCACGTCGACGGCTTCCGGTTCGATCTGGCGGCCGCGCTCGGGCGCGGCGCGAGCGACTTCGACCCGCACGGGTCGTTTCTGGAGGCGTCGGTCAGGATCCCGTGCTGTCCGACGTGAAGCTGATCGCCGAGCCCTGGGACACCGGCTTGGGCGGGTACGACCTCGGGCAGTTCCCGGCCGGGTGGAGCGAATGGAACGGCAGGTTCCGTGACACCGTGCGCGACTTCTGGCGCGGTACGGAGGGAACGCTCCCGGGTCTTGCCACGCGCATCAGCGGGTCGAGAGACCTGTTCGGCCACGGGGGGCGGCGTCCGACCGCGTCGGTCAACATCGTCACCGTCCACGACGGGTTCACGCTCGCGGATCTGGTCAGCTACAACGCCAAGCACAACGAGGCCAACGGCGAGGACAACCGCGACGGCACCGACGACAACCGCAGCTGGAACTGCGGCGTCGAAGGTCCCACCGACGATGCCGCGGTCCTCGCCCTGAGGGCTCGGCAGCGACGCAACTTCCTGGCCACGCTGCTGCTCGCCGAGGGGGCGCCGCTGCTGCTCGGCGGCGACGAGTTCGCGCGCACGCAGAACGGCAACAACAACGCGTACTGCCACGACGACGAGCTGAGCTGGTTCGACTGGAACGCGGTGACCGCGAACCCCGACCTGGTGGATTTCGCAGCGCGCCTGTGCCGCCTGCGCGAGGAGCACCCGGTGTTCCGCCGCCGCCAGTTCTTCACCGGCACACCCGCGCACGACTCCGAGCGCGATGATCTCGACTGGTACCGCCCCGATGGGTTTGCGATGACCGGGCAGGACTGGGGTGCCGCGTATGCGAGGGCTGTAACCGTCGCACTGAGCGGAGCGACCGGCGACCACACCCGTCCCGACGATCCGTTCCTGATCATGATGAACGCATGGTGGGAGCCGATCGACTTCATCATTCCCGAGTCGTTGCGCGCGATGGCGTGGCAGGTCGAGGTCGACACGAACACGCCGGACCCGACCGGGCGCGCGATCGACACGTCTGCGCCGGTCACGCTGATCGGGCGCTCGTTGGTGCTGCTGCGTAGCCCGCAGACAGATCCAGCCGGATAGGCCTGTTCGAGGAGTCCCGATGGTCAGCTTGGGGCGGCGCCTGGATTCGGTCTCGACTCGCATCGGGGCGCTGGTCCGGGCGATCCAGGAGAACGACGAGGCCAAGATCGAGGAGGCGATCCTTCGCGTGAGCCGGAGGCACCGCCTGCTCGCGCCGCTCGCGCTGGCCGTCAGCGCGTTCGTGCTGCTGTTCGACGGACTGCGCCTGCTCGTCTCGAACTGGCGGCTGACGCTCGTGACGGTGCTGCCGGCGATGTGGATCTGGCTCGCGATGTACGACCTGAAGGGGCACCTGCTTCACGGTCGCTCGCTCCACGTGATCCGGGGTCCGATCCTGATCCCGATCTGCCTGGTGATCATCGCGATCACGATGGGCGCCTTCTTCCTCAATGCGGTGTTCGCGTTCGCGATCGCCAAGCCGGGGCGTCCGGAGGTCCGGCCCGGGGTCGCGGAGGCCCAGCGCCACCGGATGCCGATCCTCGTGTCGGGTGCGATCGTGGGCGGGCTGCTCGCGTTCTCGACGATGATCGTGACGCGCTGGGGACGGCCGTGGTTCGGGATCGTGCTCAGCCTCGTGGTCGGACTGATGATGCTCTGCTATGTCGCGGTGCCGGCCCGGCTGATCGGCGGAAAACCGAGGCAGTCGAGGCGCGACAAGTTGACGACCAGCGCGGTGGGGGGCGTGATCGGCGCCACCGTGTGCACGCCGCCGTACCTGCTCGGACGCCTCGGGCTGCTGATGCTCGGCTCGAAGGTCCTGTTGATCCCGGGCATCTTCGTGTTGGCGATCGGCATCACGCTGCAGGCCGGCGCGACCGGCGCGGTCAGGGCGATCAAGTTGAGCGCGAGCCTGACCGCGGGGCGCCATTTCGACAAGTCGCCGCCGGACGCTCGTGTGACACAGTGAGCGGCGATGGCTCCCGAGGCCGAACCCGCCTCTCCCCAGAGCTCGGATGTCACCCGGCGGACGTGGCTCGCCGCGGAACGGACGTGGCTCGCCTGGTGGCGGACCGGGGTCGGCGCCTCCGCCGTCGCCGTCGGCGTGGGCCGGATCGTGCCCGAGCTGGCAGGTGGCGCCCGCTGGCCGTGGCGGCTGCTCGGGATCGCCTATGGCCTGATCGCGGTGGCTGTGCTCGTAGTCGGCGGGATTCGCCAGCAGCGAACCGCCGATGCGCTTCGCCGCGGAAGCTACAGCGAGCTGTCCTCGCCGCTCGTCATGTATTTGACCGCCGCCGCGGTCGTCGTGTCGCTCGCGGCCGTGGTTCTCGTCGCGATCCGCTTGTGATCCGCGCTCAACGGCGCGCCGAGCGCCAGCTGTCCGGCGCGTATCCGCTTCGGACCGCCTCGACGTAAGGCACCGGGCCGACCACCGCACGCAGTTCACGCTGGACGTGAGGCTCGACGGTCGGCTTGCGACGTGCCGCCGTTCTCCTCGCCCCACACGAACGTGACCTCGGTGCCGGGCTCGGCGTACTGCGAGTCGAGGACGGCCAGCGTCAGCATCTTGCCCTCGTTGAAGCTGTAACCGATCCAGGTCGAGACGCCGACGGTGTCACCGTTCACCGTGACCTTGTCGAACGGATGCATCGAGTACACCGCCGACGGCCAGTCGATGAACTTCGCCCGGTCGGTCGTGCCGAACATCGTGGCGATCGTGTCGGCCACGTCGTCGTCGTCGAGCGCGAGCGTCACCTTGTGACGATGGTCATCGCCCGCCATCTCGCTCGAGCGCCTCCCGTCCGATGAAGTCGTGGTCGAACTTGACGAGGTGACCGTAACCCAGATCCCACGGGGTGAAGTAATAGTCCTCGACGTCGGCGGACACGAAGCTACCGCCGATCGACGCCGAACCCTCGTAGCCGGTTGCGGGGAGCCATTCCCGGTACGGCCGGAGCTCGTCGCCGGTGTAGACGGCCGGCAGTGGCGAGGGGATCCAGCCCGACTCGAGCGCGTTCGAGGAGTACGCCCGGCCGCCGACCAGGCGCAGGCCGAACTCCTGCGCCGGCGTCGACGATCGCCGCGTGCACCGCGTCGTAGTCGTCCCACGGGCCGAACAGCTCCCACCCGGGCTGGCCCGCCATTCCGTGGCGAAGCGCTCGCACGGTGACGCCTGCGATCTTGCGCGGTGGTCAGGTTGAAGAACTTGAGGTCGGGTGGCTGTGTGCCGAGCGCCCTCGCGATCACATCCATCGCGTGTGGCCCCTGCACCTGGAAGCGGTAGTGCTTGCGCCGACCGTCGGCTACGAAGCGCGGTGCGCTGGTCGAGCGTCACCTGCACGTCGTACCCGCCGGTCTGCGCGTGATAGGTGACCCAGTTCAGCACCGGTGCGCGACCGACCAGGTTGAACTCTTGGTCGGACGAGGTGGAACAGGATCACGTCGCCGATCACGTAGCCGTCCGGCGTGCACGGCACGAACTGCTTGGCCTTGTCGACCGCGAAGTTCGTGAACGTGTTCACCCCGAGCCGCGACAGCAGCGTCATCGCGTCCGGGCCCTCCACGGCCAGCTCGGCCATGTGATACGACTGGTTGTAGAGCACGCAGGTGTGCTGCCACGCCCACTGCTCGTCGCGCCAGTTCGTGTACTCGGCGGGAACGCCCGGATAGGCGTTCGGACCGACCTGTGCGTTGCGCAGCATCTCGACCGTCGAGGCGACGCTTCCGAGCAGCTCCTCGAGGCTACGGTGACTCATGAGCTTCCTCCTGTGGACGACTCAACTGGCGCGGCGGTGCGCTCGGCCGCGGCGCCACCGAGGTAGGCGGCGATAACGCGCTCGTCGCGCACGGACGGTCTCCGGGCGGGCCGTCGGCGATCACGCGGCCGAACTCGAGCACGACGACGCGGTCGCAGATCCCGAGCACGAGCCCCATGTCGTGGTCGATCAAGCAGCGTCGACTGGCCGCGGTCGGCCAGCCCGCGCAGGGCGCGGCCGAGCTCCTCGCTCTCACGCGCGTCGAGCCCCGCCGCCGGCTCGTCCAGGCACAGCAGGCGCGGACTGCCGGCCAGGGCACGCGCCACTCCGACCAGCTTGCGCGCTCCCTCGGACAGCTGATCCGGCATCGCCTCGACCGCCCAGTCGAGGTCGACGAGCTCGAGGACGTGCTCGGGGTCGATGTCAGTGGCGGAATCCGTGTCGCGGTCGCCGGACGTCAGGCGTAGCGGGCCGGCGGCCGCGACGGCGACGTTCTCGCCCACCTCGAGGTCGTCGAACAGGTCGGTGTTCTGCCACGTCCGCGCCAGCCCGCGGCGGGCACGCTGGTAGGCCGACAGCTGAGCTGATGTCCTCTCCGTCGAGCTCGACCCGTCCGGTGAACCGGACGAAGCCGGTGACCGCGTCGATCAGCGTGGTCTTGCCGGCGCCGTTGGGTCCGATCAGGCCGACGAGCTCGCCCTCGCCGACCTCGAGATCGACTTCGGTCGAGCGCGTGGACGCCGCCGAAAGCCACGGACAGCCCGGTGACCGTCGAGCACGGGCCCGGTGATCGTCAGCACGGGCTCGGTGACGGCGAGGAGCGGCTTGGTCCGGACGGGCCCGCTCGGTCCCATGGATGCCGAGCGGAGCGAGGCCCACCCGCTCCCTATCCGGCTCAGGCGGGCGGATCGAGGGTCGTTTATGGATGCGCTTGTAGAACGCGCCGGCGACGCCCTCCGGGTTCTGGATCAGCGTGATGATCAGGATCGCGCCGCCGAACAGCAGGAACCAGTTGCCGTTGATGCCGAACCACTTGTCGAGCGCGTACGGGAACAGCGCCTGGGTCGAGATCAGCCCGGCGAACACGGCGCCCGAGATCAGCGTGATCCCGCCGGCGTACGCGAACGCGATCAGGCTGAGCGCGGTGAACGGATCGAATCGGTCGGCGCTGACCGAGCTGAAGTTGTACGCGTACAGCGCGCCGGCGAGACCGGCGATCACCGAGCTGATCCCGAACGCGACGAATTTGACGGCGCGTGGGTCGATCGCCGCCGCGGCAGCGGCGCGCTCGTTGGAGCGCACCGCGAGCATGCGCTGCCCGAGTGACCCCCGGCGCAGCGAGCCCGACCAGGACGCACAGCCCCACGGTCACCGCGAGCACGACCCAGCCGAAGACCGGGCTCGGGAGGTTTCCGTCGAGTCCGCGGAACGCTGCGCGCGGCCCGAGATCGAGTCCGAGAAGCTTCGGCTCGGGCACCGGCGAGCCGGTCTGGCCGCCGCCCCAGGTCGTGTTGACGAAGCCGAAGTTCGTGATCGCGACGACCGCCGCGAGCGTGACCACCGCGAGGCTCACCCCCCGTACGCGCAGCGCCGAGGCCGCGGTGATCAGGCCGAGGATCAGCGCCACGCCGGCGCCCAGCAGCGGCGCGATCGGAAACGCGATGCCGGCGTTCACCGCGAGGTGGGAGATCGCGAACCCTGACACGCCGGCCAGCGTCAGCTGCACGACCGATATCTGACCGACGAACCCGGTGATCACGACCAGCGACAGCGCGATCAGCGTCCCGATCATCGTGTTCACGAGCGCCTCGCGGAAGTCGAACGGGAGCACCACGAGCGCGATCGCGCAGACCAGCGCCACCGCCGGCGCGGTCACGGCCAGGCGCTGCGGGCGGGGCGCCTCGGGCAGGCGCCGCTCGACCAGCTCTCCGCGGCTGGGCAGACTGGCGCCGCGCAGGTACATGAACAACACGATCAGGATGAACACCACCAGCTCGTACACGCCCGGCAATGCGACGCCGCCGGCGGTCGGGAACCACGAGAGGGCCGTGACGTACTGCAGCAGCGAGCCGATGATTCCGAGGCCGATCCCGGCGGCGCACGCGATCCCGAACGAGGTGAACCCGGCGATCAGCGCCGCCGCGAGCGCCGGCACGATCTGGAGCGGCAGCGTCTCCGTGTCGAGCTGCGTGATCGATGCCGCCAGGATCCCGATGCCGCCCGCGATCGCCGAGGCGAGCAGCGTGTTGACCATCGACAGCCGGTTCGGCGAGAGTCCTCCGAGCATCGCCGCCACCTCGTTCTCCGACGCCGCCCGGGTCGCGAGCCCGAACCGCGTGAAGCGGTAGAGCGCCGCCAGCGCCGCGGCCAGCGACGATCACGATCCCGGTCAGGATGAACCGGTCGACCGGGATCACGGCGCCCAGCAGCTTGACCGTGTTCTGCGGCAACACGTTCGGCTCGGGCTGCTGCGGTGGTGCCGAACGCGAGCAGCATCGACGCCTGGAGCACGAGCAGCACGCCGAGCGAGGAGACGAGCTTCGCCAGGGGCGGCGCCGTGCGGAGCGGCCGGAACGCGACGAGCTCGACCGCCGCGCCGACCGCCAGCACGATCACGAGGCTGATCAGCAGCGCCGGCACCGTCGACAGGTGCAGCAGATCCGTGGTGCAGCGCCCAGAACGCGTAGCCGGCGAACATCGCCATGCCGCCGGTGGCCAGGTTGATGATCCCCGAGCCGCGGTACGTAAGCACGACGCCGAGCGCGATGCCGGCGATCAGCGCGCCCGAGCCGAGCCCGAGCAGGGTGAACAGCAGGATCTGCTGCACTTCAGTGGCCCCTCACGAACCTTGCGGGCTTCGCCGAGGGGCCACCATTTCTTCGCTCATGACGGAGGCTGGAGCCATCCCGCCGTCTTGACGAACGCGTGCTTTCCCTTGTAGAGGAAGAACTGCGTCCTGTCGTTGCAGATTCCCGGCGCGGACGGGTACTTGCCGCAATCCAGGGCGGGCGCGCCGAGCGCCACCGGGCCCTTGAACGCCTTGGCCTTGTCCAGGACCGCGGTGGGGTTGATGTTGCCGTAGCCGAGCTGGTTCAGGAACCGGGCGGTGGTCAGAATCTGGCCGAACGTGACGATCACCCACGGGTCGGGGGCCACGGCGGGAGTCCCGTACTTGGCCATCACCTTCATGTACGCCGGCATCCCGGGGTCGGTCGGATCGCCGTACAGCGAGCTCGCGATCGCGTAGGACCAGATCGGGAAGTCGCCGCCGAGGCCGGCCGCCACCAGGCCGTTCAGGCACAGCGGCGCGGACAGGATCTTCTTCGTGTCGGTGATGCCCAGCTGCTTGAGGCCCTTGGCGAGGTTCACGCAGCCCGAGGAGTCGCTGTACGGGATCACGAGGTCCGCGCTGGTGGCGCCGGCGCTCGTCAGCGGTCCGATCAGGTCGGCCTGGCTCTCGTCATAGCCGACCTTCTTGACCTTGACCCCGACCTGCTCGAGTGAGTTCGCGATCGCGGTCGCCCCCTGGGTGATACCCGCGATGTTCGGGTAAACGAGCGCGGCGGTCTTGGCGTGGAGGACCTGCTCGGCGTACGTCCCGAACGGGCCGAGCACGTGGGTGGCGTCGCCGAACAGGACGACGTTGCTCGCCTTGGCCCCGTCAATCGGGGTCACCGCGACTCCCACGATCACCGGCTTGGCCGAGCCGATCGTGGACTGGAACGACTGGTCGCCGATCGCCACCGCGCCCTCGTCGATCACCGAGATCGACTTGTTCGCCAGGAACTGCTGGCCACAGGTGGTGCCTTCCTCCTCGGCCGACCGGATGAAACAGGTCTTGAGCACGAGCGGATGGCCATCGATCCCGCCGAGCTCGCTGTTGATGTACTTGACCGCGATCTGCGCTCCGGTGGTCGCCAGCGGCCCGATCGTCTGCGAGCCGCCCTGCTGGTTGACGAAGCCGATCGTCACCGGCGGGAGCGACGAGTTGGCCGCGCCGGCCTTGCCGTCGACGTAGCTCAGGTAGTTGGTCACCGACTGTGCGCCGGCGCCACCGCTGCCGGACGTCGATGCCGGCGTGGTGGCCGTCGTGCTGGTCGAGCTGGAGCTCGAGCTGGGAGCCGCGGCCGCGGTCGATGAGCTCGAGCTGCTGCTGTTACTGCTGCCGCAGCCCGTCGCAACGATCATGGTGGCGACCAGCGCCGCCACTCCAAGCAACCCTCTACGCGCCTGCGTGGTCACGTCGTCCTCCTCTGTAATGAATGTCATGCGTCTGATCGAGCCGCCGCGGGATCCGCTCACACCGCGGCGGCCGCGCGGTGGGTGGGACCCCATAGCTCTCGCGAGGCGAGCCGGGCTCCCTCCGCGAGCGCCGCGAGCTTGGCCCACTGGATCTCGGGGTGCACGCGCTGGATGAATGCTCCCTGCGCGAAGCCGCAGTCGGTGCCGGCGAGCACGTTCTCGCGGCCGACGACGCCGGCCAGTCGCGTCAGCCGCTGGGCGACGAGCTCCGGATGCTCGACCACGTTCGTGTGGTGGGTGACCACGCCGGGGATCAGCTTCTTGCCCTCCGGCAGCGTCACCTCCTCCCACACCCGCCACTCGTGCTCGTGCCGCGAGTTGGCCTGCTCGATCGCATACGTGCCGGCGTTCACGGCGAGGATCAGGTCGACCACGTCCTTGAGCGGCGGGTCGAACGCGTGAGGCCCGTGCCAGCTGCCCCAGCACACGTGGTAGCGGACGCGGTCCTCGGGAAGGCCGTGCGAGCGCGTGGTTGAGCGCGCGGACGCGCAGGTCGGCCCACCGCCGGTAGTCGTCCCACGACTCGCCGCGCGACATCATCGTGTCGGCCTCGTGCATCATCACCGCGTCGTCGACCTGGAGCAGGAGGCCGGCGTCGACGATCGCCCTGTACTCCTCGTGCAGCGCGTCGGCGAGCGCGAACACGAACTCCTCGTCGCTGGCATAGTGCTCGTTCTGGAGCCAGTACGCGCTCGCCGGCGCGACCACCGGGAGGAACGCCTCGATGCCCGTCGTGCTCGGCCAGCGCCGCCTTGAAGTTGGCGATGTCGCGGTCGAGCGCGGTGCGGTCGTACGTCGAGCGGGCCGGTGCACACCCACGCCACGCCGGCGCCCGCGGCCGCGGCCTCCTCGTCGGGCAGCGCGCTGGACGCGGCGGCGTTGCTCTCGCGCACGGCCGCCTCGTCGAGCGCGTCGAGCGCGGCGTACGCGCCGGGGAAGGCCTGACGATCGCGGCTCGGGGGGAGCATGCTGGCGCCCTCGAGCTGGATCGGCCGCACCTCGAGCCCGCTGACCCGCTCGTACAGGTACGTGATCCAGCTCGCCTTGCCCATCTCGCCGTCGTCGACGACGTCGATTCCGGCCTCGACCTGCCGGCGGACGACGTCGTCGACCGACTCACGCAGGCACTCCTGATACGCGTCCTCGTCGTAGTCCTGACCCCGCTCCTTGGCGGCAAGAAACGCCAGCAGCTCCGGCGGCCGGATCAGGCTCCCGGTGTGGGTCGCAAGGATTCGGTCCATGTCCACTCCTCCTCCCCGGCATGGCTCTACTTGTGCAAGTCGAGGCGATGCTAGGACCGCGCCGGTGCCCAGGAGCAGGGCAATTGGGCGAACAGTGCGCGCAGAAGCAACGTGCCGGTACATGGTGTGCGCTGAGCGACAAGTGCCACATCTAACGCAAATCGGGTACTCATCGAAAGGGCCCGGACGCGGTAGTAGAGTGGCGTCCGCTGCCCACACCGTTGAGGGAGAGACAGGCAGTTGTTCCAGCCACGGAGCTGTTCTGGCGCACGATGACGTTGCTGATCGACACCAACGCGGTGCCGGCACCGGACCGAGTCGACTTCTGGGCGAAGTCGTCCTGCGACGCCTATCACCCGCTGCACATCGGCACCGACTCGAACGACCGGTTCTGGGCGCGGATGTGGGCCGACCACCTCGGGTCGATCGGCGTCTACCGGATCGCCGCCGGGCCGAACACGATGCGGCGCACGCCCAAGGACATCGTCGCCGGCGACCCCGAATGCCTGCACGTGTCGCTGCTGCTGCGAGGCCGGCTGTACGGCGCCCAGCAGCACCGCGCGACGGCGCTGAACCCCGGCGACATCACGAGCTACGACACCTCGCAGCCGGCGATCTTCCGTGCCGACGCGCCGTTCGACCTGCTCGTCCTGCGGCTTCCCAAGACCACGCTCGGCAAGCACGCCGGCAAGGTGTCGCGGCTGACCGCGGTCACGATCCCCGGCGACGCGGGGCTTCCGCGGCTGGCCGCCCGGTTCTTCTGCGAGGCCGCCAACGGCCTTGCCGACGGCAGCATCGCGAACGGCGACACCGGGCTGGCCGAGCACGTGATCGACCTCGTCCGCCGGCTGTACGTCGATCTCGACGCGTCGCGAGTGCCGCGTCCGCGGTCGACCGCCGAGCTGCTGATCCACGCCCAGGCCTACATCGAGGCGCGACTGAGCGACCCGAGCCTGAACCCCGAGGAGCTGGCCCGCGCCTGCTTCATCTCGACGCGCTACCTGCATCGCGTGTTCGAGGCCGCGGGCCTCCGCGTGTGCGACTTCATCAGGTCGGCGCGGCTCGATCGCTGCCGCCGCGACCTGCTCGATCCGGCGTTCGCCGACCAGCCGATCTCGGCGATCGCCAGCCGCTGGGGGCTGCCCAGCGCGCCGCACTTCAGCCGGCTGTTCCGCCAGGCGTACGGATGCTCGCCGCGCGAGTTCCGCCAGGGTGCCGCGACGGCGGCGGGCGCCGCGGACGGGTCTTGCTCGGACGGACGCGTCGCACGGTCCCGTCGGCGAGCTGGCCGATCGAGCACGGCGAGCCGTGGCCGCCGGCAGCACCGAGCTCCACGGTCGCCGCTGGGAGCGTGACGACCGCGACGCTCGAGCTCGACGGGCTGACCGCCGGCTACGACCGCGCGGCGGTCGTGCGCGATCTGACGATGTCGGTCGAGCCGGGCGAGGTCGTTGCGCTGATCGGCGCGAACGGCGCCGGCAAGACGACGACGCTGCGGGCGATCTCGGGGCTGGTCAAGCCGATGGGCGGCTGCGTGCGGCTGGACGGCGACGACCTCGCCGGCGTCTCGCCGACGGCGCGCGTGCGCCGGGGGATCGTGCACGTGCCCCAGGGTCGCGGGATCTTCTACGGGCTCACCGTGAGCGAGCACTTCCGGCTCGACGGGCTGCGCGACCGCGCCGAGCTGGACGCGGCGTTCGCGCATTTCCCGGCGCTGCGCGAGCTGCCGGGCCGGCGGGCGGGGCTGCTCTCCGGTGGCGAGCAACAGATGCTCGCGATCGCCCGGGCGCTCAGCCGGCGGCCGCGGTTGCTGCTGCTCGACGAGCTGAGCCTCGGGCCTCGCGCCGGTGATCGTCGAGCGCCTGCTGCCCGTCGTGCGGGAGTTCGCCTCGACCCACGGGACCGCGGTGCTGCTGGTCGAGCAGCACGTGCACCTCGCGCTCGAGATCGCCGACCGCGGCTACGTGCTCTCCCACGGTGAGCTCGTGGCGTCCGACAGCGCCGAGCGGCTGCGGGCCGACAGCGCGCTGCTCACCGCGAGCTACCTGGGCGAGCAGCGCGTCGCCGGCTGACGCCGACCGGCAACGCGCGCCCAACTCCCATTAGCCAGTAATATAAGCGCCTGATGGAGCAGGCCGGCGTCAGACGCAGCAGTCAGCTCGACGAGATCGCGGAGGCGCTGCCCCAGCGGAGCTCGGCGCTGTCGAGGCTGTTTCTGACCCGGACGAGCGTGTGCGTGTCGCGGACCGAGGTCGGGGTGCTGCGCAATCTGCGCGCCGGGCCGCGGCGGATCACCGAGCTGGCGGCCGAGGAGCGCGTGACCCAGCCGGCGATCACGCTGCTGGTCAACCGCCTCGAGGAGCGCGGGTGGGTCAAGCGGATCGCCGATCCGAGCGACGGCCGCGCGGTGCTGGTCAGCCTGACCCCGGTCGGCGAGGACGTGTTCGAGCAGCTGCGCGCCGAGTACCGCGCGCTCCTGCACGAGGAGATGGCGATGCTGGACGACTCCGAGGTCGAGACGCTCGCGGCCGCGGTCGAGATCCTCGACAAGCTGATCGAAAGGCTGTCGCAATGAGCGCGATCAGCGCGGAGCGAACGGTCACCGGCCGCCGGCGCACCCGGACCGCTACAAGTGGATCGCGCTGTCGAACACGACGCTCGGGATCTTGATGGCGGTGATCAACCAGTCGATCGTGATCATCGCGCTGCCGGCGATCTTCCGCGGGATCCATCTGAACCCGCTGATCCCGTCGAACACGAGCTACCTGCTGTGGATGCTGCTCAGCTTCATGGTCGTGATGGCGGTGCTGGTCGTGAGCCTCGGCCGGGTGGGGGACATCTTCGGACGGGTGCGGATGTACAACCTCGGCTTCGCGATCTTCACGCTCGGCTCGATCCTGCTGTCGGTGACGTGGCTGGAGGGGAGCGCGGGCGCGCTGTGGATGATCATCATGCGCGTCGTGCAGGGCGATCGGCGCGGCGTTCCTGATGGCCAACTCGTCGGCGATCCTCACCGACGCGTTCCCGGCCGAGGAGCGGGGGCTGGCGCTCGGCATCAACATGGTCGCCGCGATCGCCGGGTCGTTCATCGGACTTGTTCTCGGCGGCGTGCTCGCGCCCGTGGCGTGGCGGCTGGTGTTCCTGGTATCGGTGCCGTTCGGGCTGTTCGGCACGGTGTGGGCCTACCTGAAGCTCGAGGAGCGCGGCATCCGCACGCCCGCGAAGATCGACTGGTGGGGCAACCTCACGTTCGCGGTCGGGCTGATCGCGGTGCTCGTCGGGATCACCTACGGGATCCTGCCCTACGGCGGGCACGACATGGGCTGGACCGCGCCGGGTGTGATCGCCGCGCTCGTCGGCGGCATCGTGACTGCTGGCGCTGTTCGTGGTGATCGAGCGCCGCGTGAGTCGCCGATGTTCCGGCTCGACCTGTTCAAGATCCGTGCGTTCAGCGGCGGAAGCGTCGCGACGTTCCTGGCGGCGCTGTCTCGCGGCGGCCTGATGTTCATGCTGATCCTCTGGCTCCAGGGGATCTGGCTGCCGCTGCACGGCTACAGCTTCGAGGACACGCCGCTGTGGGCCGGCATCTACATGCTGCCGCTGTCGGCCGGGTTCCTCGTCGGCGGGGCCGATCTCCGGGCCGTCTGGCCGACCACTACGGCGCACGGCCGTTCGCCACCGGCGGCATGATCGTGATCCGCGATCGGGTTCCTGCTGCTGATCGCCCTCCCGATCAACTTCACCTATTGGGAGTTCGGGCTCGTGATCTTCCTGATCGGCGCCGCGATGGGGCTGTTCGCCGCCCCGAACCTGACCGGGATCATGAACAGCCTGCCGCCCGAATCAGCGCGGCTCGGGCGCCGGCATGGCCGCCACGTTCCAGAACTCCGCGTCGGTCCTCTCGATCGGCGTGTTCTTCAGCCTGATCATCGTCGGGCCTGTCGTCGACGCTGCCGGCGGTCCTCTACCACGGCCTCGCGTCGCACGGCGTGCCGCAGGCGGCGGCCACGCAGGTCTCGCAGCTTCCGCCGGTCGGCAGCCTGTTCGCGTCGTTCCTCGGCTACAACCCGATCGGCACGCTGCTCGCGCCGACGCTGCCGCACCTGCCGCACGCGACCGCCGCCTACCTGACCGGCCACCGGTTCTTCCCGCACGCTCGTGTCGCATCCCTTCGCCACCGGCATCCACACGGTGTTCTACTTCGCCGCCGGATGCTGCGTGGTCGCCGCCGTCGCCTCCTGGCTGCGGGGCGGGAAGTACTACTACAAGGCCGACATCGCCGAGGTCGAAGAGGCCGAGCTGCTCGAGGTCGCGTGACGCGACGAGCAGGGTGGTCGAGGCGAACCAGGCTACTGGGCGCTTCGCGCGGCGGCGAGCCGGGCGCGCGGCCTATCCGCTGACCACCTCGCTGACCGGAACGCCGAGGGCCCGGATCCGGCGCGGCAGTTCTGACCGCCCCCAGCGCGAGACGCGAGCCGGCAGCATCGACACGATCACCTCGTCGAAGCCCATCAGCTTCAGCGCGTCCCGCGCCGCGACGAGCGGATCGCTGGACCCGACGACAGCCACGACCTCGGATCCGGCGGCGCGCGAGAGCAGCGGCACGGCTGCGGCGATGCGCCGCTCGGCGCCGGCATCCCGGTGCTGACCGGAATACCCGACGGTCGACGCGACCGGCGGCGACGACGGCACGAGCAGCGTGAAGTTGCACGGGCCCCGATTCGCGCGGCTGGCAACCGCCTCGATCAATTTCGGGCTGTCGGCGGTCCGGCGTGCCACGATCAGCACTCGGGCGCAGCGGTAAGGAGGCACGGTGGTTCGAATGACGCACGCCGGCGTCGATTTGTTCCCGTCGCACGACGGTCTGCGGTACAACGAGAAGCGGGAAGGACCCGCCATCTGGCGGCGTCATCGAGTCAGTTGACCGAATAGTAAGGAGATGTTGACTCGTGTTCAAAATATGGAGACTCACACTCGTGGCCGCCGCGTTGGCGCTTGGCGTCAGCGCCTGTGGCGGCTCGGGCAGCAGCAGCAGTAGCAGCAGCGCGGCCGCGGCCTCGTCGGCCACGTCGAGTACGCCCGCCGCGACCTCGTCGGCCACGTCGAGCACACCCGCGCGTCGTCGTCGGGCACCGCGAGCAGCTCGCTCTCGATTGCGGCGGACCCATCAGGTGGTCTGAAATTCACCAAGGCCTCGCTGACCGCGAAGGCTGGAACGGTCACGATCAGCTTCACGAACAGCTCGCCGCTTGCACACAACCTGACGATTCAGCAGGGGACGAGCGGGCCGGTGATGGGCGCGACGCCGACATTCATGGGCGGGAGCTAAGACACTGACCGTGAAGCTCGCGGCCGGCACCTACACGTTCTACTGCAGCGTCCCGGGCCACCGCGCCGCCGGGATGCAGGGCACGCTGACAGTGCAATGACGTGCGCGCCGTCCGTGCCTCAGTAGTTGCGCTGCTCGGTCTGCTGGCGCTGCCGGCGGCCTCGTCGGCGCACGCCCTCCTGATCGAGTCGAGCCCGTCGCCGGGGGCCGGGCTCGCCGGCGCGCCGGCGGCGATCATCACGACGTTCAGCGAGCCGTTGAATCGTCCGCTCAGCACGCTGAGGCTGACGACGACGCCGGCCGGCCGCGCCGTGCGAGCGACCGTCACGAGCGACGGTTCGACGCGGCTTGTGCTGAAGCCGGTTCACCGCCTGGCGCGCGGCGTCTACGACCTGCGGTGGCACACCGTCTCTGCGGACGACGGGCACACGGCCGAGGGCTCCTACTCGTTCGGCGTGCGGGCCGCGGTCGTCGGTCCCGCCGAGTCGGCGACCGCCGGGCCGCTCGCGGCCGGCGGCTGGCTGCGCGCGCTGCTCGACGCGATCTTCGACGGAGCGCTGATCGTGTTCTGTGGAGGCGTGTTCTGCAGCGCGCTGCTGTCGCCGCGCGGCGAGCCGGGGGCGTGGCTCCTGCCGGATGGGCGCCGGCGCGAAGTCGGCGGCCGGCAGTGGCGGGTGACGATCTGGATCGGCGGCTTCGCGGTGCTCTGTTCGATCGTCGCGACGCTGGCGGACGCGGCCCACGCGGGCGGCGGGATCAGCGCCGGAGCGCTGCACGCATATCTGCTCTCGGACGCGGCCGGATACACGCGTCTGGCGGTGCCGGCGATGCTGCTGCTGTCCGTCCTGATCGCGGCGCGCGGAGCGCCGGCCCGGGCGAGCGCGCCGGCGGTGCTGGCCCTCGCCGCGGTCGCCGCCGGCGGGCACTCGAGCTCCGCCCACCTCAGCGGGATCGCGTTCACCAGCGACCTCGTTCACCTGGTCGCCGCATCCGTCTGGCTGGGCGGGATCGTCAACCTCGCGATCGCGTGGGTCCCGCGGTTGCGGGCGATCGGCGCCGCCGGCCGCCGGCAGGTCGTCGAGGTCGTGTTGCCGAGATTCGGCCGGGTCGCGCTACCGGCGTTCATCACGCTCGTGGTCGCGGGGGCGCTCGACGCCGCGACCGAGCTCGGATCGCCACGGGCCCTGTGGGGCGCCAGCTACGGGCGGGTGCTGATCGTCAAGACCGCGCTCGTCGGCGTGGTCGCGCTGCTCTCGTACAGGCACGCGCTCCGGTTGCGTCCCCGGCTGCTGGCCTCGCGGGAGGTCGACATGCGTCTGGAGCGCCGCCACTGGCGACTGCTGGCGTCAGAGCCCGTGTTCGGCGTCGGGATCGTGCTGGCCGCGGCGCTGTTGGTCGCATACGCGCCACCGATCGATCTTTCCCGCGCCGTGGCCGCGGTGGCCGCCGTCTCCGCCCGCGAGGCCCGCGAGGCGTCGGCGGAGGGCGCGCAGCTATCGGTCGCCGGCGAGGCAGGACCGTACATCGTCAACGCGGTCGTGAGCCACGGTCCGCGCGGGGTCAACGTCGAGGTGAGGACGCTGACGGCCTTCCAGAAGCCCGTAGCCCTAGCCGTGAGCGTTCCGGGGGGTGCGCGGGCCGGCGCGTGTGGCGTCGGCTGTACCCGGCTCGTGCTCGCGGGGTCGCCCGCGACGATCGACGTCGACGTGGGCGCGGCTGCCCGGGGGCGGGACTATCGCGTCTCCCTGCCGATTCGGTACCAGCCGTCCGCCGGCGCGATCGCGCGACGCCTGCTGACGACCGTCGAACGCTCCCAGCGGAGCCTGCGGTCGGTCGCGATCCGAGAGACGCTGGGGAGCGGGACGGGCGCGCCCGACCTCACGCTCTATCGGGTCGGGATGCCCGACCGGTTTGCGTACCGTCTCTCTCGAGACGGACGGCTCGTCAGCGACACGACGATCGTCGGCACGCACGAATGGACGCGCGAGGCCGGCCAGAAGCGCTGGGAGAAAGGGATCTACGGCGGCGGCGGCCCGCCGTTCTCGACCGTGGGCTATCTCGGGTGGTGGGCGCCGTTCGCGGGCCAGCCGCAGTTGCTGGATCGGACGCACACACGAGGCGGCGAGCGCGCGGACATCGCGACGGTCAGCCGGATCCCGGGCCTCGGAACCGTGTGGCTGCGGATCGAGATCGACGTGACCCACCGGCGCGTCCTGAACATCCGAATGATCACGACCGCTCATTTCATGACGCAGTCCTGGAGCGCGTTCGACGCCGCGAGCTCGATCGCGGCACCCCCTCCGGGTCGGGTCGCGGGCGGCTGAGCGGTCGGGCCGCGGGCGGTTGAGCGGTCGGGTCGCGGGCGGTTGAGCGGTCGGGTCGCGGGCGGTTGAGCGGTCGGGTCGCGGGCGGCTGAGCGGTCGGGTCGCGGGCGGCTGAGCGTTCGGGACGCGGGCGGCTGAGCGGTCAGCCGGGGTCGGGCCTGGGAAGGGCCCGGGAAGGTCCTGCGCTTCCCCGGCGTCCGGGGAGTCATGAGCCCTTGGCTGGGGGACCGGTTCCTGACCTCGCAGTCGGACGAGCGGCTCGTGAGCCTCGCGAGGGCGGGCCACGAACGCGCCTTCGTCGTGATCGTCGAGCGCTACCGCCCGGAGCTGTCCGCCCTGGCTCGCCGCCTGAGCTCGGATGGCAAGGGCGAGGACATCGTCCAGCAGGCGTTCCTCAGCGCCTTCGCGGCCCTCCAGTCGGGCGCCGAGGTAAAGCACCTGCGCGGCTGGCTCTACCAGATCGTCCGGAATGCCGCGACCCGTTCGCACGCACCGCTGTGCGTGCCGCTCGACGGCGCCACCGCGAGCGCGGAGACGCTCGAGGACGTCGTCCAGCAGCGGGCGCTCGCGCTGGGCGCCCTCGCCGAGCTCGCGCGCCTCCCGAGCCGCCAGCGGCAGGCGATGGTCGGGACCGCTCTGGATGGTCGCGGGCGCGCCGAGATCGCTCACTCGATGGGTCTGTCCGAGGGCGCGGTCCGCCAGCTCGTCCATCGGGCTCGAGCGAGGCTTCGGACGGTCGTCACCGCGGTCACGCCGTGGCCGCTTGCTCGGTGGTTCGGGTCTCGTCCGGGTACCGGCGGCACGGCAGAGATCGTCGCGGGCGCCGGGATCGGCGTCGCTTCGTCGGGCGGGGTGGCGTTGAAGCTCGGGGTCGTGTTGGCCTCGGGCGCGATCGCCACCGGGGTTGCGGCGGTCGATATTCGCGGTGGCGCAACCCAGCCTCACCGGGCGCCTGCCCACGGCCCGCGGCACGCCGCGAACGCGCACCGCACCGGCCAGAGCTCAACCACGCCGGTCCTGGCGCGCGAGGTCGTGCCGGCTGCGGACGTGACGGCGACGCGGACTTCGTCGTCCCGGGGAACGGTCGCGCCGCGCGTGGTCGCGCCGGTCGTCGAGGGCGGTCGCGAGGGAGGTCGTGGGGGAGAGGACGCCGTGAGGATCGAGCAGCATCAGAGGCGTGGCCGGACGGATGACGGGGGCTCGCGAGACGGTGGCGGCGGCTCGGGCTCCGGGCTCCGGCTCGGGCTCGGCCGGGTCGGCCGACGGTCGCGCCGGTGGCGGTGGCGGCTCAGGTGGCGGGGGCTCGAGTGGCGGTGGCGGCTCGGGTGGCGGCTCGGGTGGCGCCGGCTCGAGTGGCGGTGGCGGCTCGAGTGGCGGTGCCGGCTCGGGTGGTGGCGGCTCGAACGGTGGCGGCTCGAACGGTGGCGGCTCGAACGGTGGCGGCTCGAACGGCGGCAGCGAGGGCCAGGGTGGCGGCGGCGGGCCGCAGGCCTCGCCCGCGCAGGCCGTGGTCGCGCACGACGACCTCGCAAGCGGCGACGGCGGCCCTGGTGGCGGCGGCGGCGCGACCAGCGGCGGTGGCGGCGGCTCCGGCAGCAGCGGCGGTCCGAGCGGCTCCGGTGGCGATGGCGGCGCGGGGAGCGACGGCGGCTCCAGCAGCCACGACAGCTCAGACGACAGCAGCTCGGACCGCTAACGACCCCCGAACACGGAGCCGGCTCGAGAAACCGGTCGTATTTTCCGATTTCTCGAGCCGGCTTGCGTGACCTTTTGAGCCGGCGCGCCTCTTCCCCCTCACAAGACCCAAAGACGCGCCGCGGAGCGGCGCAAGGAGGTTTGAGTAGAGATGCGGAAGATGTTGCTGATCGCGGTCGCGAGCGCTGCGGTGGTCGCGCTCGTCCCGGCCACGGCGCTGGCGAAACACAACGAGCGTCGCCACCACCATCGCGGCCACCACGCCCGGGTTCACCACCGAACGTTCGGCCATGACCCGGGGCAGCCCGGCAACGGCAACCAGGCAGCGCCGGCGGGCACGGTCGTGTCGTTCACGAATGGCGTGCTCACGATCACGGCCAATGACGGCAATACCGCCAGCGGCAAGGTGACGAACGACACCGAGCTCAGGTGCGAGGCTGCCGAGCCGGCCGGGATGCGGAGCCACGACCGTGGCCACGGCGACAACGGTAGCGGTGACGACAACGGTCGCGGCGACGATCGCGGAGACAACGACAACAACGACGACAACGACAACGACGACGTCAACCAGATGTGCACGACGGCTGACCTGGTAGCGGGCGCGATGGTGCAGAAGGCCGAGCTCCGGATCTCCGGTGCAGGATCCGTCTGGGACGAGGTCGAACTGGTGAGCCAGTCGTCGTCATCTGACGGCTAGTCCTTGCCCCCAAGCCGCGGCGAAGCGCTGGCCCTGCCCCGGCCATCGCTTCCGCAGGAACCGCGGAATTCAAGAGAGCGGCGGCCGCCCCCACGGCCGCCGCTCTTTTCTACAGCAACTCGGCGATCAGCTCGGCCGCACGCGCCGCTGCGCCGGCGGGAACGGGCCGGTACTCGACGGGGCGGTCGATCTCCTCGGCGATCGCCTGCGCGATCGCTTCCGGTGGCGAGCGGTCGTAGTCCATCCTGCGCCCGGCGCCGTGGCGCTGCAGGCGGTGGTGGACATGGAGGTTCTGCTCGAAGTGGCGGGCCAGCGGGAAGTAGATAAACGGCCGCTCGGTCGCAGTCAGCTCCATCGTGGTCGTCAGGCCGCCCTGGACGACCGCGAGGTCGCACGCGGCCAGGTGGCGGTACAGGTCTGGGACGAAGGGCCGGACCTCGAGGCCGTCGGCCGCGGGAAGCGTCGACGGGTCGATGCGGGGGCCGGCGACCGCGATCATCCGCATCCCCGGCACGAGCCGCCGGGCCTCCGGCAGGCTCGCGATCACGCGTCGGAGAAGGTGCTCGCCTACGCCCGAGCCGCCGACGGTCACGATGCACACCCGCTCATCGGCGGCGTAGCCGAGTTCCTCGCGCAACGCGTCGCGGTCCGCGACGCCGGCCGGGTCGAAGCCGGTGACGTACCCGGCGAAGTCGAAATGCGTCTCGGTCCACTCGCGGATCGCCGGCAGCCTCGGCCCGAACCGCTCGGGGACGACGTCGTCGGGCTCGCCGATGAAGATCGATCGGTCGCGCACCCGCGGGTAGCGCGCGATCTGCTCGAGCATCTCCGCGTTGTAATCGGCGGTCAGAGAAGCCTCCCGGGCGCCTCCCTCGGGCATCGGCAGCCATCCGACGAAATCGCTCAGCCAGGCGTACGAGGCGGACTTCAGCTCGGGGTTCTCGTGCAGGAAGTAGTCGAGGTCCCAAGCCTCGTCCCCGATCCACAGGTCGTACCGCTCCTCGCGGACGAGGTCGTGGAACACCATGAAGTTCGCGACGAGGATCTCGTCCATCCGGCGGAACGCCTCGAACACGTTCAGTTCGTGCTCGGCGGCTTCGGACTCGATGTGGGCGGACTCGCCGGCGAGGAGCGCGCTCGCGGGGTGGATCCGCTCGCCGTGCGCGGCGAGCACGTCGGTGACCGGGTGCTGGGCGAGCCAGTCGATCTCGAGATCCGGATGCAGCTTTCGCAACTGCTCAGCGATCGCGACATCGCGGCGCGCATGGCCGAGGCCGATCGGGGAGGAGATGTACAGCGCGCGGCGGCGCTGCGACCGCGCCCGGGTCCAGCGATGGACCGGTGGCGGCGGGCAGATGAAGTCGCGCAGAAGCAGGTTCACCTTCACTGGGTCGCGGCCGTTCGGCAGGTGGCCGGAGCCGCCGAGCGTGACGAGCTTGCCGCCGGTCGCTTCAGCCAGCGCGACGCCCTGCGCGTGCGGGCGGATCAGGTCCGCGTCGCCGTGGATCACGAGCGTCGGGCAGCGGATTCGCGCGCACGTCGCGCGGAAACCCTCCGCGCGCGGCACCGCGATCCCGCGCGTCGTGTCGGCCAGCGTCTCGGGCGTCGTGTCGAGACCCCACCCGATGCAGTCCTCGATCGGCTTGGTCGAGTGTGGCTCGGGGAGGCACTTCTCGAAGAAGAACTCGAGGAAGCCGAGATAGTCCGCCTTCCAGTAGTGGCTGTTGTACTTGGCCCAGCCCTCGTCGGTCTCGAGGCGGTCGTCGAACGAGTACAGGTCTCGGTCGAGGTGGTTCGGGGCGAGCTTGACCGCGGGCCCGAGGTACACGATCCCGGTCACTCGCTCGGGGTGATCGGCGGCGAGGATCGTCCCCCACAGTGCGCCGCACGACAGCGCCACGAGCGTCGCGCGCTCGGTCCCGGTGGCGTCCATCACCGCGAGCGCGTCCGCGGCGAACTCGTCGGTGCTGTTCGCCGCGGCCCCGGCCGGCCGGTCGGATCGGCCATTGCCACGCCCGTCGAAGGTGACGACCCGGCAGTGCCTCGCGAGGTAGGGAATCTGCATCTTCCAGAAGCGCGAGTGGCAGACCGACCATGTCGGCAGCAACAGGACGGACGGACCGATGTCGCCAGAGCGCTCCCAGAAGATCCGCACACCGTCGCGTTCGACGTACCCCTCGGCGTCCGGGTACCGCGCGCGGGTCTGCTCGCGCGCCGCCGTACCCGCGGGCTCTTGAAAGCCCGCGGGCACGGTGACGGATTCGCTTGTCGTGCTGATCACTGCCTAGTTTCGAACACAAGGTTGAAGGGCGTCTCTGCCGCGCGGTGGAAGCGGGTGAATCCGCCCGCCTCCACCACGTCGCGGATTCGCGCCTCGCCTGCTTGCGCCCCGAGCGCGAGACCGACGTCCTGCGAGAGCGATGCCGGCGTGCACAGCAGCGTTGAGAACGCGTAATAGGCACGCCCAACCGGGTTGAGGTTGTCCTCGACCCTGTCGCCCGCGTTCGGCTCGACGATCATCCAGGTGCCGTCCGGCTTGAGCGTCGAGTGGACGTGCCGCGCTGCGCCGACCGGGTCACCCATGTCGTGCAGGCAATCGAACATCGTGACGAGGTCATAGCCGGCGCCGCCGTATGCCGCGGCCGGCTCGACCTTGAAGCTGACCCGATCGGCGACCCCGGCATCGCGGGCGCGCTGGCGCGCGGTCTCGATCGACCCGTCGTGATAGTCAGAGCCGACGAACGTCGAGTTCGGGAAGGCCTGCGCCATCAGGATCGTCGAGGCCCCGTGCCCGCAGCCGACGTCGGCGACGAGCGCGCCGCGCTCGAGCTTCTCGACGACGCCGTCGAGCGCCGGCAGCCATTCGGCGACGAGGTGGGCGTTGTAGCCGGAACGGAAGAAGCGCTCGCAACCCTCGTGGACGTCGTGTACGTGCTCGCCCCAGCCGAGTCCGGCGCCGGTGCGCGCGACATCCGTGATCCTCGGAGAGTCGAGCACCGAGCCGAGCGCGATCTGGAAGAACCCCGGCAGGTACGCCGGGCTGCTCGGATCGGTGAGCGCGACCGTCTGCTCCGGTGGCAGACTGTAAAGGCCGCTGTCCGGGTCGTAGTGCGACGTACCCGCCAGCCGCCTGGGCGTTCAGCCACTCCCTAACGTAGCGCTCGGCCGAGCCCGTTCGATCGGCCAGCTCTGCAGGGGAGAGACCACCGTTTCCCGCCAGTGCCCGATACCAGCCGAGCTTGTCACCCATCACCACCAGCGCCGTGTTCAGGGTGGCTCCGACTTCGTCCACGGCGCGGAATACGAACTGCATCAGCTTGTCGCCGTCGACTGCGATCGGCTGCTCGATAGTGCTCACGATTTCCCTCCTGGGGTCCGTTTCGGGCGAGGCTACGGTTGGGGTGCCGCGCCTCGCTTCCGGGGGGCACCTAGTCCTAGGCGAGCCGGTTTGGTGTGGCATCGGGGGCTACCGGTCGGGCGATGCTGCTCGGTCGTGACCGCGAGCGCGCTGAGATCGATCGCGCGCTCGAGAGCGCGCGATCGGGTACGAGCGCGACGCTTGCGCTGGTGGGGGAGGCGGGGATCGGCAAGACCGTGCTGCTCGACCACGCGGCGGAGTCCGCGACCGGGATGCGAGTCCTGCGCGCCCGCGGAATCGAGTCCGAGGCGCAGATTCCGTTCGCCTCCCTGCTCGAGCTGCTCCGACCGGCCCTGGTCATGCTCGACAAGATCCCCGAGCCGCGGGCGGTCGCGCTCGAGGGCGCACTGGCGCTGCGCCGCGGTCCGTCCCAGGAGCGATTCGCGGTCGGCGCAGCGACGCTCAGCCTGCTCGCGGCGTACGCGGAGGACGGCCCGGTGGCCGTCCTGGTCGACGACGCCCACTGGCTCGACGGCTCGAGCGCGCAGGCGCTGCTGTTCGCGTTCCGGCGGCTGGTGGCCGATCCGATCGCGGTCCTGATCGCGGTGCGCGAAGGCGATCCCTCGCTGCTCGACGGCGCGGACCTGCCGACGCTGCGACTCGGCGGCTTGAACAGCAACGAGGCGGCGAGCCTGCTCGGAGGGCTGACGCCCGCGGCGGCCGAGCGCCTGCACAGCGCGACGGCCGGCAACCCGCTCGCGCTGATCGAGCTCGCGTCCGATTCCTCCGACCTCGAGCTCGCGCCCGAAGGCGCCCCGGTTCTCGTCTCCGCCCGGATCTCACACGCGTTCCTGAGGCGAGTCGACGAGCTCGACGATCAGACCCGCGCGGCGCTTGTACTGGCGGCGACGAGCGACCGCGGCGATCTTCCTATGCTCGAGCGCGCGGCGGCCCGTCTCAGCACCGATCTGTCGACGCTCGCGACCGCCGAGGAAGCCGGGCTTGTCAGCCTGCGGACGGGGGCGGTCGAGTTCCGTCATCCGTTGGCCCGGTCGGCGATCTACGCCGCCGCCTCGGCCGAGCAGCGGCGCGCCGCCCATCGCGCGCTCGCGGCGGCGCTGCCCGATCGTGACGTCGACCGTCGGGCGTGGCACCTGGCCGCCGCGGCGACGGGCACGGACAACTCCGCGTCGGCGGCGCTCGAACAGGCCGGAATCCGCAGCCGCGACCGCAGCTCGTACGCGACTGCAGCCGCCGCGTTCGAGCGGGCGGCGCGGCTCGCTCCCGACGAGCGACGCCGGTCGAGGCTCCTGCTCGAAGCGGCGGAAGCGGCGTGGCACGCCGGGCTCGCCGATCGCGCCGGCCAGCTGCTAGACGAGGCGGCTGCGTACACGGCGGACCCCGAGACCGGCATAGAGATCGAGCAACTCGCGGGGCACATCACGATCCGCCGCGGTCCGGTGATGCGCGGCTACGCGATCCTGTCGGACGCCGCGGCGCGCGCCGATCCCGACCGCGCGGTCGCGATGCTGGCCGAGGCGGCCGGTGCCTGCTTCTACGCGGGCAAGCCTGCCGAGATGCTGGCGGCAGCCGAACGGGCGCACGCCGCGCTGTCCGAGCACTCTTCGGTGCGCGCCCGGTTCATGGCCCAGACCGCGCTCGGGATGGCGCGGGTGCTCGGAGGCGACGCGGCCGCCGGCGCCGAAGCAATCCAACAGGCGGTCGGGCTCGCGAGCACGTCACCCGAGCTGAACGAGGATCTACAGATGCTTCCGTGGCTGACGATCGCTCCGATCTTCCTGCGCCAAACCGGCGCCGGCCGTCCGCTGCTCGCCCAGGCACTGAGAACCGCGCGCGCCCGCGCCGCGGTCGGCTCCCTCCCGTTCGTGCTCAACCTGCTCGCCCGCGATCAGGCGACCACCGATCGGTGGGCGGTCGCTGAAGCTACCTACCTGGAGGCAATCGGGCTCGCGCGCGAGAGCGATCAGCGGACCGATCTCGGCTTCGGCCTCGCCGGCCTCGCGTGGCTCCAGGGTCGCCGCGGCCGCGCAGACGAAACCCGCGCGCTCGCGGCCGAGGCGGTCCGGATCGCCGCCGAGCTCGGAGCCCGGCTCTACGAGGTCTGGGCCACCGCCGCGCTCGGCGAGCTCGAGCTCGGTCTCGGCGATGCGGCGCGGGCGGCCGGGCACTTCGAGGCTCAGCGCCGGCTGCTGCGCGAGCTCGGGATAACCGACGTCGATCTGTCCCCCGCGGCCGAGCTCGTCGACGCCTACGTCAGGCTTGGGCGCGACGACGATGCCCGGCTCGTCTCGGCCCAGTTCATGACGGCCGCGGCCGCGAAGGGGCAGCCGTGGTCGCTGGCGCGCGCGCTGCGCTGCCGCGGGCTTGTCGCGGACGATCGCGGCCACGCCGAGCTGTTCGAGCAGGCGCTGCGCCACCATGCGCAGACGCCCGACGAGTACGAGACCGCGCGAACGCGGCTTGCGTACGGCCAGCGGCTCCGGCGCGGCCGCAGCCGGGTACTCGCCCGCGAGCAGCTCCGCTCCGCGGTCGAGGCGTTCGAGCGGCTCGACGCCCGCCCGTGGGCCGAATACGCCCGGACCGAGCTCGCGGCGACCGGCGAGACGCTCCGGCGGCGAGACCCGAACACGATCGACGAGCTAACTCCGCAGGAGCTGCAGATCGCGCTCCTACTCGCCGGCGGAAGGACGACGCGCGAGGCCGCGGCGACCCTGTTTCTCAGCCCGAAGACGATCGAATACCACCTGCGCCACGTCTATCAGAAGCTCGACATCCACTCGCGCGATGAGCTCGCGCGAACGCTCGAGACGCGGTCGCCGGACGGTGAGCGGGCCGAGGACCCGCTCACCTGACCCTCTCGGCGATTCAGCGCCGACGTCCGGGGCGCACTTCAGGTCGTCTGGCCGGCGACGACCGCCGGGTCAGAGGCGGTCATCGCGGGATATCCGCTATCGCCCGAGATCATCGCGTGGAGGTGGCCGGCGATCTCCCGCCAGCGCCCGTGTTCGTCGAAACGCACCGTGGTCAAGCGGGGCCTGACCCGCTCGGCCGCCGGACTGTCGTCGCACCCGATCAGCGCCATCTCCGACGGCAAGTCCAATCCCCGCTCGCGCAGTACCTCGAGCGCCACAACAGCCTGCTCGTCGTTGAACGCGTAGATCCCGGTGGCGCTGTCCGGACGCTCGAGCTCGACCGCGAGTGCGGCTTCGATCGAGTCCCGCTCGGGCGCCGCGATCACCGATCTGAACGAGACGCCGTGCTCGAGCGCCGCCGCGGTGGCGCCCGACAGCCGATCGGCGGCCACCTGACGCAGGGAGCGGTCGCGCGGCATCAGTGCGAGCACGCGCCGATGACCGCGCGCCGCTAGGTGCTCGAGCGCCAGCCGCCCGATCCGCGTCTGGTCGATCACGTACGTGTAGACGTGGGGAAGGGGGCGCTGATCGAACGCGACCAGGCCGCGCGCGCCGAGCGCTTGCAGGCGCGTCACCACTTCTGGCGAGAGCTCCCGCCCGGGAGCGATGACGCCCACCGGATGGACTCGCTGGCTAGCTCGCGCGAGGCTGCCTGGGTCGGCGCGCTGGAAGTGCACGAGTGGGGTGTAGCCAAGCTGTTCGAGCGCCTCCACGACCGTGTTGATCGCCTCCGCGACAGGTGGGCCGATCGGCCAGTTCGGCATCTCGAACAGCACGATCTCCGTGCGTCCGGCCCGCAGTGCGAGCGCAACGGCGTTGGGCTCGTAACCGAGGCGCTCGGCGACCTCGAGCACGCGATCGCGCGTGGCCGACGTGATCCGGTGCTTCTCGTCGGCGCCGTTCAGCACGTAGCTCACGGTGGCGCGCGAGACGCCCGCCGCGTGCGCGACGTCCCTCGACGTCGGTCGCCGCGCGGGCGCGGTGCCAGGAGGCTCGTGCTTTGCCACGACGCCCAGTTTAAGACGGCATCTAAGTCGGACGCCCGTCCGCGTTCCCCGCTCCGGTGCCCTCGTTCGCGGGTCCGCTCGGGGAGTCGGGCGATCCGTTCGGGAAGTCAGGCGACCCGTTCGGGGAATCGGTCGATCCGTGAGCGCGCTCGCCAGCCCCGGAGGACCCGTCGAGGGGGTCTTCCGCATCCCGCCTTGAGGCGAGCATCAGCAGGGTCTCCCGCGCCTGGGCTCTGACTCTGGCGGCCCGGCGAAAAAGCTGCTGGACGTCCTCGGGCGTCCAAGCCATCGCTTGGGGCTATACCCGCGTGCCGCGCGCGATTAACCGAGAATCGGAGGCGAGCCGCCCGTTGGGGGCTATTTGGTGATGCCGAACGCGCTCGAGGTGCCGAGCACGCGGCCTCCGGCTCCGAGCGCCTGCACCTTGAACGTCTTGTACGACGCGCTCACCGGGATCGCGGTCTCGAACCCGGACCTGCGTGCGGTGGCGACGGTCGTCTGTCCACCGGCGCCGTCGTCGAAGCGACCCTCCACGACGCGACCTCGGTGGCGCCGTTCCAGCTCGCGTACACGGTCGTCCGGCCCGGCGTCGGCCGCGCGCGCGCCCGACGGGCGGATAGTCAGCGGCTGGCCGACCCACGGCTCGAGCGTCGCGCGGTAGGTGATGTCCGAGCCCGGGCAGGCGCGCGTCGAGGAGCATGTTGCCCGGCGCGTCGTACTCGGTGAAGAACGGCGCCGATCCCCAGCCGACGAACTCGTTGCCGTTCGACGAGCGGCTCGATGTTGCCCATGTACTCGGCGTCGAAGTTCGAGCCGTGGCTGTACTCGCCGGCGACGGTCGCGGTGTGCGTCGTTCGGGTCGAGCTTGAGCACGAGCCCGCGCGACGGCGCCGGTCGGGTTCACGTAGGTGCCGCCGCCGGTGATCTGGCAGCAGTGGTCGTCGAACAGCGTGAGCAGCGGCGAGCCCGGATACACCGACACGTCGTGCTGCCACTCGAAGTCCGCGCCCGCGGCCGAGCTTGAAGCTCGAGTGCTTGCCGCCGAGCGTCCACTCGATCGCGCCGGTGTCGATGTTCACCTTGTAGGCGGCCCACGTGTTGCGCATCGAGACCACGAACGTCCCGTCGTCCGGGCACGTCGATCGAGTTGACGTGGTAGGCGTCCCACGGGAACCCGTTGGTCGGCAGCGTCGCCTGCGAGTCGCCGAGCGGGATGTGATCGAGCGCGTCCCAGCTGCGAACGAGCTTGCCGGTCGTGAGGTCGTACTCCTGGACCGCCGAGTCGATCAGCGCTCCGTTGTACGCGCCGCCGTACTTGGACAGGTTCATCGGGATGTTCTTGTTCGCGGTCACCCACGCGTCGTTGCCCCGGATCACGATCTCGTGCAGGGTGAGGACCCAGCCGTCCGTCGCCTTGAGCGTCGCGACCGTCCGGTAGTGCTGGTCGACGATCACGTACTCGCCGCGTCTCGGTGGCGCCCGTGTTCGTGATGACGCCCTGCCACCACGCGAGCACCGGCTTGCCCTGGTAGATCTGGAGGCTGAGGTTGCCGGCGACGTCGTCCACGGGCACCGGCTTGAACCACACCGGTTGGAGGTGGTTGTCGAGGATCAGCGGGCCGCTCTGGCCGGTGATCGGCGGGTAGTTCAGGTCGTAGAAGTTCGCCATGAAGATGTAGCCGGGCGCAGCTTGCTCGAGACCGGCGTGACGTCCGAGCGGATCACCGGCGGATGGAGCGTCGGCGCCGAGGCGTACCTGTAGGTGTTGTCCGTCGTGTACGCGCCGAGCGGGGCGCCGTGCGAGCCGCCGAACGCGAAGTCGACGATCACGAAGCCGGCGATCACGATCGCGACGCCCGATGCGCGATCGGGAGCCGCCGGGTGATCGGCCCTTCGGTCGACCGCCGCCTTCGGTACCAGCGCGAACGTGACGAGCGCGGCGACGGCGCACAGGCCGGCGCCGATGAAGTACCCGAGCCGGAAGCCGTCGGTGAGCGCCTGCGGGACGCCGTGGCCCTGGCCGATCAGGTGGCTCGAGAGCGACGTCGCGAGCGTGATCAGGACCGCGATCCCGAGCCCGCCGCCGACCTGGCGAGAGGTGTTGACGAGCCCCGACGCGAGCCCCGCCTGTCCCTGCTTGGCTCCCTGGGTCGCGGCGATCGTCGAGGGGACGATCGACATGCCGATCCCCGCCGCGGTCAGCACGCCCGGGATCACGACGTACACGATCGGGCTGCCGCTCGCGGCGATCTTCGTGAACAGCAGCATGCCGAACGTCATCATCGTCAGCCCGCCGCCGAGCACCGCCCGCACGCCGAAGCGGCTCACGAGCTTGCCGGCGCTCCGGGCGACGACCATGATCGTCAGCGCCATCGGCAGGAACGTGAGCCCGGCCTTGAGCGGCGACAGCCCGAGCACCTGCTGCAGGTAGAGCGAGCTCAGGTACCACATCGGGAACAGCGCGGCGCTGAACAGCAGCACGATCCCGTTGGCGACGTTGAAGCGCCTTCGTCAGGTCCTTGAACGGTATGAGCGGATCGGATGCGAAGCGCGTCTCGATCACGTTGAACGCCGCCAGCAGCGCGAGGCCGACGAGGATCGGGCCGAGCGCGAGGGCGGCGTGCCAGCCGCGCAGCCCGGCCTGGACGACCCCGTAGACGAGCACCATCTGACCGACGGTCAGCGTCAGCGCGCCGGGGATGTCGAAGCTGCGGCCGGCCTTGCTCCCGGCGCCGGTCGGCGACCACGGCGTACGCCACGAGCGCGGTTGCGATGCCGATCGGCGGGTTGATCAGCAGCACCCAGCGCCAGCTCAGCGCCTGGGTGATGATCCCGCCGAACAGCGACGCCGGCGGCGCCGCCGAGCCCGTTCATCGCCGCCCACAGGCCGATCGCGCGGTGGAGCTGCGGACCGGGCGGGAACGAGGAGGTGATGATCGCCAGCGACGACGCGGCCATGAACGCGCAGCTGAAGCCCTGCACTCCGCGAGCGACGATCAAGCATCTGGCGCGTGGGCGGCGAGGCCGCCGACCAGCGACGTGACGGAGAACAGGACCAGCGCTGCGACGAACACCCGCCGCTGGCCGAGCTGATCGGCGGCACGGCCGCCGAGCATCAGGAACCCGGCGAACGTGATCGCGTAGGCGTCGATGACCCACTGCAGATCGGCCGAGGTGAAGTTGAGGCTCGACTGGATCGAGGGCAGCGCGACGTTGACGATGCTCAGGTCGAGGATGACCATGAACTGCGCCACGCAGCAGACGACGAGGATCCAGCGTCGCGCGCGAGCCCGACGCGTCGGCGGGCGCGCCGGATCGGGCTCGGGGGGACCGTCCCGTCGGGGCGCCTGCGCCCGCGCCAGGGCGCGCGGCGCCGTCTGCTACTGCCGCCCCGCCCGCAGCCTTGCCGTCGGCGTCCCGGGGAGCAGACGAAGTCTCAGATGCCTCCATCCGCGCCCATACGTTACCCGGCTTGCACGGCGGAACCGGCGGAGGCATTGTTATGACCGCCGGTAGGTAAGGGCGAAACAAACCGGCGACAGGGGTGTCTTGTACCCTGAAGGCCGAAGTTTCCAGCGAGATGGGAGTGCGCTTTATGAAACGAGCCGTGCTGAGCACGATTGCGTTGGCCGCCATTGCCTTGGCAGGCTGCGGCGGCAACTCGTCGTCCAAGACGAGCTCGAACTCGGCGGCATCGGCGCCGGCCGCGACCTCTGCGACCTCTGCGACCTCTCCGACCTCCCAGACGACGACGGCGGATCCAGCGACGACGACGACGACCAAGACGACCGTCCATCACGCCCAAACCGAAGGTCCACAAGACGACGACCACGGCCGCGGCGCAGCCTTCGACCACGACGTCGGCCCCGGCGCCCGTAACGACGACGTCGGCCCCGGCGCCCGTGACCACGACGTCGGCTGCGCCGGTCGTCGCTGCGCCGAAGACGACCACGCAAAGCCACACGACCACCACCACCCAGGGCTACAGCATCAGCCAGCAGGGTTACTAGTCGCCGGGTGCGGCTGCCGGCCGGCGCGGACCACGCCCGTGCCGATGTTCGTGCTGGTCGCCGGGGCTCCGGGCTCGGGTAAGAGCAGTGTCGCGGCGCCACTGGCCGGCGAGCTCGGGCTGGCGTTGCTCGCCAAGGACGAGATCAAGGAGGCGCTTGATGGGCGTGCTGGGGCCGCCGGCCACGGTCGAGCACAGCCGCGAGCTGGGCCGCGCCGCGGTCATGGCGATGCTGGCGATCGCGAAGACCGCTCCCGGGGCGGTCCTCGACAGCACGTTCTATCCGTACACCGTTCCCCACCTCGGCGAGCTGCCCGGGTCGCTGATCGAGCTCCGATGCCGCTGCCCGCGGAGGTGGCGCAGGCGCGGTACCGGGCGCGGAGCGGGACCCGGCACGGCGGGCACCTCGACGACGACCGGCCGCCCGAGGAGCTGTGGAACGAGCACCACTCCAGGCCGCTCGGCCTCGGTCCGCTGATCGAGGTCGACACCTCCGGGGCGGTCGACGTCGGGCGGGCTGGCCGCCAGGATCCGCGCGCTCGCGGCGGGCCGCCCGGGGTGAGGGCCGGGCGGCCCGCCGGCTGTGAGCTCGCGGGCGGACGTTCGCGAGCTCAGACCGCGAGCCACACTGCGGTGTCGGCCGGCACCCGGCCGTCGTCGGTCGAGTGGCCCGCTCGAGATCAACATGTCGGCTCCGCCGGGCAGCGGCACCGGATCGCCGGAGAAGTTGACGATGCACGCGAATCCCGGGTCGCGGCGCGAACGCGAGCGCGCCGTTCGGCGCCTCGAGCCACCGCAGCGTGCCGTCGCCGAGCGCCGGCTGCTGCGCGACGGAGCGCGGAGCGCACGGCGGTACAGCTCGAGCATCGAGCGCTCGTCGCCCGTCTGCGCCTCGACGGTCAGCTCGCCCCACGAAGGCCGGTTGGGGCAGCCACGGCGGCGGCGCTCGCATCGTCGGGGCTGAAGCCGAACGGCGGCTCGCTCGCCGGACCACGGGATCGGCACGCGGCAACCGTCCCGGCCGCGCTCGGTCCGTCCGGACTGCTCCCAGCCCGGGTCCTGCAGCACGTCCTCGGGCAGGTCCTCGACCTCGGCCAGGCCAAGCTCCTCGCCCTGATAGACGTAGGCGCCCGCCCGGAAGCGCCAGCATCAGCAGCGCGGCCGCTCTCGCCCGCCGGCGGCCCGAGCGAGAGTCGGCGGGCAGGTCGGCGAGGTCGCCCAGCCTGCGCAGCGGCCGGACGCCCTGGGGCCGGGCGTAGCGCGAGACCTCCCGGACCGTGTCGTGGTTGGAGAGGACCCAGGTGGCCGGAGCGCCGACCGCCTCGTGTGCGCCAGGGCGGCGATGATCGACTCGCGCATCGCGCTCGGCCTCCCACGGCGCGAGCAGGAAGTCGAAGTTGAACGCGGTGTGCAGCTCGTCGGAGCGGACGTACTGGGCCAGTCGCTCGGGGTGATGCACCCACGCCTCGGCGACGAACACCCGCGGATCGTCGTAGGCGTCGGCCAGCGAGCGCCACGACCGGTAGATGTCGTGGACCTCGTCGCGGTCCCAGTGCGGATGGTCGACCACCTCGGGGGTGACCGGCGGCCACGCGATCGAGCCGACGTCCGGGAAGCCCGTCGGCCTTGGCCAGGCCGTGGGCGACGTCGATGCGGAAGCCGTCGACCCCGAGCGCGAACCAGAAACGCATCGTCTGGTCGAACTCCGTCCGCGGACGTCGGGGTTGGTCCAGTCGAGGTCCGGCTGCTCGGGCGCGAACAGATGCAGGTACCACTGTCCGGGGCGGCCGTCCGCCTCGGTGACGCGTGTCCAGGCGGGGCCGCCGAAATTGCTCGTCCAGTCGTTCGGGCGGCTCGTCGCCGCCGGGTCCGCGGCCGTCGCGGAAGATGAAGCGGGCCCGCTCGGGCGAGCCCGGTCGCGGCGGCGAGCGCCTCCTGGAACCAGGCGTGCTGGTCGGAGAGGTGGTTCGGCACGATGTCGAGCAGCACGCGCAGACCGAGGTCGTGCGCCTCGACGATCATCGCCTTGGCCTCGGTCGAGCGTGCCGAACACGGGCTCGATCGCGCGGAGGTCCGACACGTCGTAGCCGGCGTCCTTCATCGGCGACGGGTACCACGGGTTGATCCAGACGCGCGTCGATGCCGAGCCCGGCGAGGTAGCGCAGGCGCGAGCGGAGACCCGCGATGTCGCCGATGCCGTCGCCGTTGCCGTCGGCGAAGCTGCGGATGTAGACCTGGTAGATGACCGCGCTGCGCCACCACAGAGATCCGTTGGAGTGGGGCCCGTTGGCGCTCATGTCACCGCGATCGAAGCCGACAGGGGCAATACCGCCGAGGACGGGCCCGCGGACAGCTCGAAGCTGCCGGGCTCGACGACCCAGCTTCGCTCCGGGACGCTCCAGTGCTCGAACGCGCGCGGCGGGACGATGATCGTCGCGGACGTGCGCCGCCCCGGATCCGCCGCGACCGGCGCGAAGCCGACGAGCCAGCGCCCGGGCCGCTCGAGGTTGCTATCGGGCCGGCTCGCGTAGAGCTGCACGACCTCCCGGCTGGAGCGCTCGCCGGTGTTCACGACTCCGATCGTGACGGTCACCGGTGCGCCCGGTGAGGAGCGCCACGCACGTCGATCGACTCGTACTCCCACGACGAGAAGCCGAGGCCGTGGCCGAACGGGAACAGCGTCGTGCGCTCGCCGCGGCCCTCGCCGCGGTACCCGACGAACAGTCCCTCGTCGTAGGAGAGGACGCCGTCGACCGGGCGGGTCGACGGGAGCCCGCGCTCGCTGGCCGGCCACGTCGTCGGCAGTCGGCCGCCGGGCTCGGCGTCGCCCAGCAGGACGTCCGCGAGCGCGTTGCCGAACTCCTGCCCGGGGAACCAGGCGACCAGCACGGCGGCGACGTCCTCAGCCCACGGCATCAGCACCGGCGCGCCGGCGTTGACGACCACGATCGTGGCGGGGTTCGCACGCGGCGACTCGGCGCACGAGCTCGTCCTGTCGCCCGGGCAGCGTCAGCGAGGTGCGATCGAAGCCCTCGCTCTCGACCTCCTCGGTCGTGCCGACGACGAGCACGACCGCGTCGGCGGCGGCGGCGAGCGCGGCGGCGCGTTCGAGCTCCTGATCGTCGTCTGCGTACGGCGGCCGCAGGTTGAGCTGGAAGCTGACGCCGAGGTCGCCGGCAGCGCTTCCGCCCGGTCCGATCTCGTGCGTGAGAACGACGCCGGTCTTCTCGCCACTGCCGAGCTCGACGCCGCACGACGCCTGGGGCGGGATCATGATGCCCTCGACGAGATCCGCTCCGGGCGGCAGCTCGAGCCGCTCGTCGAACACCTCCTCGCCGCCGACGGAGAGCCGGTAGCGGCCGAGCCCTGACGCGCCGATCGTGTAGGTGCCCGGATCGGTGGAGCGGAGCACCGTGTGCACCTCGATCCTCGCGACCGTGCCGCCGTGATCGACCGAGCCGAGCCACCGGAACGAGCACCCGGGCCGGCGTTCGCTCGAGAGCAGCGTCCCGTCGCGCGCGAAGAACCGCACCTCGACACCCGGCTCGTCGGTCCCCGGCGCGTACACCCAAGGCGCACGTGCGACCGGCATCCGGCTGCTCGCCTGCACGCCGTGGCTGTGCTCGACCTCGACGGCGGGCTCGAGCGCGGCCCGCAGGCCCTCGAGCGGCGACACGGTGTAGGGCGGCGACACCGTGGCACTGCCGCCGCCGAGTGTTCTTGCCGCGGCGGCATTCGGACCAATCACCGCCAGACGCTTTATCGCTTCGCGGTCGAGCGGTAGCACGGCAGCGCTCGTTGCGAGCCAGCACGAATCCGGCCGCCGCGGCCCGACGGAGCGTCGACGCGATCTCGGCGTCGTCGTAGCGGGGCGGGGGAGACGGGGCGGTCCCCTCGAGCGCCCCCACCCGCGCAGCCAGGCGGAGGATGCGCAGGACCTTGTCGTCGATCGCCGCGACGTCGACCTCGCCGGCGCGGACCGCGGTCAGGAGGGCGTCGCCCCATGGCCCGCCCGGTCCCGGCATCACCAGGTCGAGCGCGGCGCGACCCGATGCCTCCGTCGAGCGCGTCGCGAACCAGTCGGACATGACGAGGCCGTCGAAGCCGAGCTCGCGATGCAGGATCTCGTGCAACAGCGAGCTCTCGGTCATAGGCTCGCCGTTGACGCCGTTGTAGGACGCCATCAGCGACCACGCGCCGGCCTCGCGCACGATCGCCTCGAACGGAGCGAGGTAGAGCTCACGCAGCGTCCGCTCGTCGAGCCGGGCATCGAGCGTCATCCGCTCGGTCTCGGAGTCGTTCGCGATGAAATGCTTGACGGTCGCGCCGACCCCGCCGTCCTGCACGCCGCTCACGTAGCTGACCCCGATCCGCGCCGTGAGCAGCGGATCCTCGCTGAAGCACTCGAAATGCCGGCCACCGTAAGGCGTGCGATGGAGGTTGACGGTCGGGGCAAGTAAGACGTCCACCCCCTTGCGCCTGGCTTCGAACGCGAGCAGGCCGCCGATCTCCTCGACGAGCTCCTCGTCCCACGTCGCCGCCAGCGCGGTCGGCGCAGGAACGTTCGCCGAAGGGTCGCGCTCGTCCCATCGCTCGCCTCTGACGCCGGCGGGGCCATCTGAGACGACCAGGCGGCGCAGGCCGACCGCCGGCTCGGGGTGCAGCGACCAGAAGTCCGCGCCGGTGAGCAGACGGACCTTCTGCTCGAGCGACAGCGACGCCACGCGGACAGACAGCTCGCGCTCGTCGACGGCGGTCGGAGCAAGGGTCGGGTGAGTCAAGCCGACCGCGTTGTACCGCTCGAGCGGCACAGCGCCCAGGGCCGTTCGGGCATCGCGAACGCGACGGTCCGCCACGGGGCCGGGCGCACTAGGTCGTACGGCGTTCGATCACGGTCAGCGGCGCGAGCTCTTCGATCGGCTCGCCGCCGTCCCCTTCGATCTCGGCGATCAGGAGGTCGGCGCCCCTCGCGCCCGTCTCGCGCAGCGGCTGGCGGATGGTGCGTCAGCCCAACGACCTCAGCCATCTCGATGTCGTCGAAGCCGATCACGGCGAGGTCCTCGGGTACGCGGATCTCGTAGGCCCGGGCCGCTTCGAGCACTCCGATCGCCTGCACGTCAGAGGCCGCGAAGATCGCGGTCGGGCGGTCCGGGAGGCGCAGCAGCCGCTCGGCCAACTCGCGCGCCTGCTCGCGCCCGTGCGACCCGCGCTGGTCCAGGCCTTCGCCCCGCCTGATTCCGGCGCGCCGGAACGCGCGGGCCATGCCCTGGCGTCGCTGCTCGCTCGAAGTGAAGCCGAACGGGGTCGGCTCGTCCCCGACGAAGCCGATCCGCGTGTGCCCCTTCGCGAACAGGTGCTCGGTCGCCATCTGCCCGCCGAGAAGGTCGTCGATCACCACGCGTGGGAGGGCGGGGTGGCGCACGTCGACGAGCACGACCGGGAGCCTCTCGAGGCGGAAGCTGTCGACCTCCGTCATCGGTCGGGCGCAGCGACATCACGAGCAGTCCATCGACCCGGTCGGTGCTGGCGAAATCGCGAAACGCGTCCTCGCGCTGCGTGAGCGTCTCGACGTCGAACAGCACGAGGTCGTAGTCGCCGCGGTCGCGCAGCCGCCCGACGACGCCGCGCAGCCGCTCGAGCACGGAGGCGCTCGTGAAGAACGGCGCGACCACGCCGATCATCTGCGTCCGCCCGAGCGAGAGGTTGCGCGCCGTCGAGCTGCGTCGGTAGCCGAGCTCGTCGATCGTCCTGTGGACGCGCCTTCGCGCGTCCTCGCTGACCAGCGGGCTGTCGTTCAGCACGCGCGAGACCGTGCCGACCCCGACCTTGGCGTGGCGGGCCACATCACGGATGGTCGGCGCACGGTCCCGCGACCTGGGGGGTGGAACCGGATCCATCGAGCCCAAGCCTAGCTCGAAAGTCAACGGCAAGAGCTTGACTCGGCGTCAGCCGTCGTGCATGATTGGAACCGGTTCCACAGCTTCCACACTCGTCGCGATCCCAGCAATGGACCGAGTATCCACACGACGTTGCGGGGAAATGCAAGAGGTGAGGAGCAGTCCAGCAATGTCCACAGGCGCGGCCATGGTGCCGTGCGCCGGTGCCGGTGTGGCTCGGGAACCCGGGCGCGCGATAGTCGTCGCCGGCGACGCGCTCGTCGACTTCGTGCTCGAGCCCGGCGGCGGCACGACGCCCCATCTCGGAGGTGGATCGTTCAACGCGGCGCGGACGCTCGGACGGCTCGGCCTGCGACCCGTCTTCATCGCGCGGTTGTCGACCGATCGGTACGGGCGGGCTCTGCGACTCGCGCTCGAGGAGTCGGGCGTGCGCCTCGACGGAATCGTCGCCGACCGACGAGCCGACGACATTTGCGCGGGTCGAGGTCGACGCGTACGGCGTCGCCAACTATCGCTTCTACGTCGAAGGGACGTCGTCGGCAGGGCTCCTGCCCGACGAGGCCCGCGCGGCGATGCCGGCCACGCCCGCCGGCGCTCCACGTCGGCGGGCTCGGCCTCGCGGTCGAGCCCGCAGGCGAGCACGATCACTTCGCTCGTCGCGCGAGGCGGGCCCCGAGACGCTGGTCCTGGTCGATCCGAACTGCCGGGCTGCGACGGTGCGGACGCCTAGCGTCTACCGTGAGCGCCTTCGCGAGTTGCTGCGGCTGGCCGACGTCGTCAAGGCGAGCGAGGAGGATCTCGCGTACCTCGATCCCGACCAGACGCCGCACCAGACGGCGCGCGGCCTGCTCGAGCAGGGCCCGTCGCTCGTGCTGCTGACGCACGGCGGCCGCGGGCGCGACGGTCGTCACCAGGGGCTGCGAGGCTCTGATCGAGTCGCCCGAGCGTCGAGGTGATCGACACGATCGGGGCGGGCGACGCGTTCGGCGCGGCGTGGCTCGGAGGATGGGTGGCCGACGGGCTCGGACGCCCGGAATTGGGCGACTTCGGCGCGGTCGTTCGGACCGCCGAGTTCGCCGGCGTTGGTGGCCGCCCGCACGTGCGAGCGGGCCGGCGCAGAGCCACCGCGCGCCGTGAAGGTAGACGCGGAGTGGTGCGTCGCATGGTGAATCAGTCCAGATCGGGGAGGACACGATGCTAGGCACGCTGGCGAGAGCGGGTGCTGTTCTCGATCTGTTCACGACCGACGAGCCCGAGTGGGGCGTGACCGCGACGGCGCAGCGGCTCGGAATCGGGAAGTCGCTTGCCCACGACGTGCTCGCGAGCCTGGCCGGGATCGGCCTGCTCCAACGCGTTGCCACGGCCGTTACCGGCTCGGGTGGCGCACGGTGACGCTCGCGTCGGTGCTGCTGCGCACGAGCGAGCTGAAAGTGCACGCGCGCCCCGTCGTCCGCGACCTGGCCGAGCGCCAGGGGCTGACCGTGAGCCTCGCGGCGTGGGATTGCGGGCGGATCATCTACATCGACCGGCGCTACAGCGCCCGTCAAACGAACGGCTGTGGTCCCGCCGCGGGGATCCCGGCTCCGCTCGACGGCAGCGCGACGGCCAAGGTGCTGCTCGCGAGCCGGCCGCGCGCCGAGGTCAAGACGCTGTGGTGCGACGGACTGGTCCATACCAGACATGCCTCGGTCGACGAGCTCGAGGTCGATCTCGAGCTGGTCAGGCTCCACGGCTGGGCGCAGACCGACACCGAGGAGGCCCAGGCCTCGAACGCGGTCGCGGCACCGGTGCGAGACGCGGACGGCAACGTCGCCGCGGCGATCAGCGTCGACCTCGTGGACCCGTTCTCGACGGCGAACGTCGACCTCCATGCGCGCGCCGTCGTGGCCGCAGCGTCGCGGATCACGGCGGCGATTCGCCACCACGCGATGGCCGCATAGTGGTCGTCCCCGCATTCGCGGGGCGGCCACTGTCGCCGGCGCTGAGCGCCGCCGGGCCTACTCGGAGGTCTTGGCCGAGAAGGTCTCGGTGAACTGCTTGAGCGCGCTTGGCTCTTCGGGCGGCGTTATCACGGAGACCGGTAGTCCGAGCGCTTCGACCCGTGTCGGGAGGTCCTTCTGAAGCCACTCGGACCGGCGCTTGGGCAGGGTCGAGATCACGATGTCGTCATACTGGCCGCCGGCGATCTCAGCCTTGATCGACTCGAACGGATCCTGGCCGCCGACATGCCCGTCGACCGCCGCGCCGGCAGCCCTCGCGAGCAGTTTGGTCGCGGTGGCGACCGACCAGTCCGCGCCCTGATTCTGCTGGACGTTCGGGATCAGCAAGCTGAAGGAGGTCGGACGCTCAGTCGCGAGGCGTTTGACCTCCTGGAGGAGGAATGGCGTCGAGGCAGTCAGGTTGGCGACGATCAGAGTGCGATGCGGAGTTGCCGTCTCCATGAGTCTCCCCTCGCTGAGAATTTGGCGCGCGCGAGTGTCGCATCCGTCCCGAGCGCGGTCAAGATCCGTTCGAGAATCCCGGAACGGCCGTGTGGGCCGGCCGCCGCTGACCCGCTCAGAGCTTGTATTCGCGCAGGCCGTTCCAGTACTGGCGCGCGCAGAACCGCTCGAGCCGCCAGAACGCGAGCGCGACCGCCAGCATCAGGACGCCGAACCCGGCCAGCCCGCCGAACGTGCTGCTCACGAGCGGCACTATCGCCATCAGGACACACCACACGGCCAGCCACGCCAGCCCCGGCCACGGGATCATGCTCCAGTGCCAATCGCGCGGCTGCCGCTCGGGGACCTCGTCCTCGCCGGGGTCCGATCCGCTCTCGGGCGGCTCCCACCCACTGCCGTGCACCAGACCGAAGACGAGCACTAACCCACCGAGTTCGACGCCGATTTGAGGTACCACACCGTCGATCCATCCTTCCCCGGGTCGCTCTCGACGACGCCGGCGGCCTTCAGCTTCTCGAGCTCGCCGCGGAACGAGTGGTATGGGATCAGCCCGACCTCGGACAGCGTCCCGTAGCCGACTCGCTCGTAGAGATCAGACGTGCTGGTGGGGTCGATCGTCAGAACACCCATCAGCACTGACTCACGGGACACGGCAAATACGTTACTCCTGGGGCGGCCCCGGCGGAAAGATCCGCGCCTATCATCGGCGCGGACCCGTCCCCGTCCGAGAGTCGTGAGGTTGAAGTGAAGGACACCGGCCTACCCCAACAGGACGCCCAGTCCGATTTCGCGCGTCAACGCCGCCATCTCGCCCTGTCGAGGCTCGTCTCGCGGCTGCGCCTCGAGCCTGACGACGTGTCGGAGATGCTCCCGTTCGAGGAGGTGCTGGCGGCGCTCGGGCGGGTCAGCCAGCGAGATCTCGGCCTGAGGTCGATCCCGCTGGAATCGATTGTCGGCACGGTGGCCCGCCGCCACAACGAGTTCGACCGTAAGTTCCGGCCGACCTCGAGCGGTGTCCGGGGCCGCTGGGAGGGGATCGCGACCGCCCGCCGGCGCGGGCAGGCGATGCCGCCGATCGACGTGTATCGCATCGGCGAATTGCACTTCGTCGAGGATGGTCACCATCGGGTGTCTGTGGCCAGGGCGATGGGTGACACTCACATCGATGCGAATGTCAAGGAGGTGCGCACCGCGGTCGGCGCCGGCGCCGAGTTGACCCTGCGCGATCTGCCGCTGAAGCGGCACGAGCGCATCTTCCGCGAGCGCGTCCCGCTGCCGGCGGCGCTGCGGGACCGGATCCAGCTGTCCGACGAGTGGCGCTATGCGGAGCTGTCGGTGTTGATCGAGGCCTGGGGGCTACGGGCCAGCTACGCACGCGAGCGACTGCTGTCCCGGGCCGAGATCGCCGAGTCGTGGTTTCACGAGGAGTACGAACCGGTCGTAAAGGTCCTGAACGAGGCTCACATCGGTGGTGAGGGCACCGAGACCGAGCGTTACCTACGTATCGCGATGCTTCGCTACCTGTTGTTGACCACGCACGAATGGACCGTCGAGGTCGTCGAGCGACTGCTCGGAGAGGTGCGTCCGCCCTCTGACCTGGACGACACGATGGTCCATCAGATCCTCAAAGAGCTGCGCTGAGCTTCGCGCCGCGCGCTCGTCCGGCATACCCGAACGAGGCTGTTCACACAATCTCCCCAGCGGTACAACACGCCGCGCTACGCCCCGGCCCGGACCGATTGAGGAGAGGATCTTGTGAGCCAAGCGTCGGCGAGTTCGCCTGGAAGTAGGTTGGTAAGGATCGTTACCGCGCTCGCAATCGGGGGGTTGTGCGCGCTCTGGATCGCCGCCTGCGGATCGTCAGGAGCGGCACACGGACCAGTGTCGCTGGTCTACTACAGCCCGATCGACTCGAACGGGACGAACGTGAAAGCGGCCGCGACCTGCAGCAAGCAGTCGAACGGTAGCTACAACATCACGATCAGCCCCGAGGCGAACAGCTCGGACGCCTCGCGCCAGCTTGCCGTCCAACGCCTCGCCGCCCACGACTCGGACTACTCGCTGCTCAACATGGACACGATCTGGACAGCGGAGTTCGCAGCTGCCGGTTGGCTCAAGCCGATTACCGGCGCGGCGCGAGCGGAGGCGCTCCATGGCGTGATCCCGATCGTCGCTCAGTCGGCCGAGTACAAGGGGACGCTGTATGCGGTGCCGCTGAACACCAACGCGCAGCTGCTCTGGTACCGAAAGGATCTGCTCGCGCAGATCCATCAGCCGCCCCCTACGACGTGGGCTCAGATCATCGCGGACGCCAAGAAGCTGCCGGCGAGTAACGGCCTGATCGAGGAGCAGGGACAGCAGTACGAGGGTTATACGGTGTGGTTCAACAGCGTGCTCGCCTCGGCGGGCGGCGAGGTCGTCAACGCGCAGGACAAGCCGGTGCTCGGCAAGCCGGCGGTCGTGGCGGCCACGGTCATTCACGATGTGGCGACGTCCGGCCGCGCGGATCCTTCGCTGTCGACCAACCAGGAAGACCAGGGCCGCCTCGCATTCGAAGCCGGCAAGGCCGCGTTCATGCTCAACTGGCCATACGTCTATGCCGCCGGCCGCACCGACGGGAAGACCGACGCGACAACGAAGCACGTGTTCCAGAACATGGGCTGGGCACCGTATCCGTCTGTATATCCAGGCATTCCCGGTAAGTCGTCGGTCGGTGGCGCCAACATCGGAGTGTCGGCGTACAGCAAGTACCCGAAGCAGGCGCTCGCCGCGGCGCTGTGCATGACCCGGTATTACTGGGAGAACCAGGAGGCGATCAACGAGGGGCTGCCACCGGTCACGACCGCTTCGTACACCAACCCCGCTGTGGTGAAGGCGTATCCGTTCGCGGCGACCTTGCTCAAGCAGCTCGAGCATGCCACCACGCGTCCTGAGACGCCGTACTACTCCGACGTGAGCCTGGCGATCCAACAGAGCCTGCATCCACCGGGGTCGATCAAACCGGTGGCAGACATCGACAAGCTCAGGTCGTGTCTGACCACGCTACTCAAGGGAGGTCTGTGCTGATGGCCACCGTCGCCGGAACCCCCACCACGGCTCCGATTGCCGCTCCGCCGTCATCCCAGGGTCTCACGGGCCGCGCGAAGGCCGAGCGCAAACTCGGGCTGATGCTGGTCGCGCCGTCGGTGTTGGTCATGATCCTGGTCGCCGGCTTCCCGATCCTGTACGCGTTCTGGTTGTCGCTCCACCGCTCGGATCTGCGGTTCCCAAACCTCACCGCTTGGATCGGACTGGACAACTACATCTACGTCCTGCAGTCGAGCACGTGGTGGAACGACTTCCTGAACACGATCATCATCACGGTGTTCTCGGTCGCGCTCGAGCTCGTGCTCGGACTGCTGATCGCCGAGGCGATGTACCGGGCGCTCTACGCGCGAACCTGGATCAGGGTGGCCGTGCTCGTGCCGTACGGCGCGGTGACCGTCGTGTCCGCGTTCGCGTGGTCGCTGGCGTTTGATCCGTCCACCGGGTTTGTCACCCATTGGCTGAATCTCTCGACGCCGCCGCTCACCACCCGGACGGGATCGTTTGTGGTGATCATCCTGTCGGATGTGTGGAAAACGACGCCCTTCATATCGCTGTTGATGCTTGGTGCCCTCGCGTTAGTGCCCGAGGACCTCTACAAGGCCGCGAAGGTCGACGGCGCGACCGCGATGCAACGGTTCTGGCGGATCACGCTGCCGTTGATCAAGCCGGCACTCGCGGTCGCGGTGCTGTTCCGAGTGCTCGATGCGTTCCGCATCTATGACGCGGTCTACATCATCACCAACGGCTCCAACAACACCGGGAGTGTGTCGCTCTTGGGCTACCAGGTGCTGATCGGGCGACTCGACCTCGGGTTGGGGTCGGCGATCTCAGTGTTGATCTTCCTGTGCGTCTGCCTTATCGCGGTCTCGTTCTTCCGGTTCCTCGGTGCCAGTCCTCAGAGGAGGTAAGACGACGTGAGCAGTGAAAACACGCCCACCCGTAGGTCACTATGGGTTCTGGCTGCGATCGGCGTCCTGATCTACGCGCTCGGTCCCGTCCTCTGGATCATCTCGCTCTCGCTGAAGACGCCGGAGTCAATCGGCGACGGTAGTTTCCTTCCGACCCACTGGACGCTGGATAACTACAACGTCGTCTTCAACTCTGATTTCTTCCCGCCGGCGCTGCGGAACTCGATCGGCATCGCCCTGATCACCACGCTTCTGGCCCTGTGCTTTGCCTCGGCGGCTGCGTATGCGATCACGCGACTGGACTTTCCGGGCAAGACGCTGATCCTCGCCGGCGCACTGGCGGTCACTATGTTCCCGGCGATCGCGATCGTCGGCGGCCTGTACAACGTGTGGCGAAACATCGGCCTGTTCGACACGTGGCCCGGACTGATCCTACCCTACCTGACGTTCTCACTGCCGCTGTGCATCTACATCCTGTCGGCATTCTTCAGAGAGATACCTTGGGACCTGGAGAAAGCCGCCCAGATGGACGGGGCGACACCGCTGCAAGCATTCCGGCGGGTGATCCTGCCGCTGGCCATGCCCGGGGTGTTCACCGCCGGCATCCTCGCGTTCATCGCGGCGTGGAACGACTTTCTCTACGCCAACGTGCTCACGACATCAAACGCGGCGCGCACGGCGCCGGTCGCAATGGCGTACTTCCGTGGCGTCTCGCAGTTCCAGCAGCCGGCCGGCGCGATTGCCGCAGGAGCGGTCGTCGTCACCGTGCCGATCCTGATCATGGTGTTGATATTCCAGCGACGGATCGTTTCCGGATTGACCGCCGGTGCCGTCAAGGGCTAAAAGGAGCGGAAATGGCCGACATCGTTCTAGACGACATCGTCAAGCGCTATCCCGACGGCTTCGAGGCCGTCAAGAACCTCAACCTCAGCATCGCCGACGGTGAGTTCATGATTCTCGTCGGGCCTTCGGGCTGCGGAAAGTCGACGGCGCTGAACATGATCGCCGGGCTCGAGGACATCTCGGCCGGCGAGCTGCGGATCGGGGGCAAGGTCGTCAACCAGGTGGCGCCCCGCGACCGCGACATCGCGATGGTGTTTCAGAGCTATGCGCTGTACCCGCACATGACCGTGCGCGAGAACATGGCCTTCGCGTTGAAGCTCAAGAAGGCGCCCAAGGCGGAGATCGACCGCAAGGTGCAGGACGCGGCCGACATCCTCGACCTCACCGAGCACCTGGCCCGCAAGCCCGCCAACCTGTCCGGCGGGCAGCGACAGCGAGTGGCGATGGGCCGGGCGATCGTCCGCGACCCGAGTGTGTTCCTGATGGACGAGCCCCTCTCGAACCTCGACGCCAAGCTGCGCGTTCAGATGCGCGCGCAGGTCGCGCGGATCCAGCGCAAGCTCAACACGACCACGGTCTACGTCACCCACGACCAGACCGAGGCGATGACGCTCGGCGACCGCGTGGCGGTCATGCTCAGCGGCCTGCTCCAGCAGGTCGGCTCGCCGATGGAGCTCTACAACAACCCGGCGAACCTGTTCGTCGCCGGCTTCATCGGCTCTCCGGGTATGAACTTCATGCCGGCGACGCTCACGAACGGCTCGGTTCACCTGCCGATGGCCGATGTGACCCTCCCGGAGGAGGTACGCGAGCGGCTCGGGCGCCAGCCCGACGGGCGCCGGGTCGTCGCCGGCATCCGCCCCGAGGACTTCGAGGATGCGACCAAGGTCGACGGCGACGGCCGCGGGCGCGGAGCGACGTTCAAGGCCAAGCTCGACCTCGTCGAGGCGATGGGCGCCGAGTACTACGCCCACTTCGGGGTCAAGGGTCAGATGGTGCAGTCCGAGGAGCTTGAGGACCTGCGTCAGGACGCGGGCGGCGTCGAGGAGCTGACCGACTCCGGCGAGCACGTGCTGGTCGCCAGGCTCAGCCCCGAGAGCCGGGCGCGATCGGGCGACGAGGCCGAGCTCTGGCTCGACGCCACGAAGTTGCACTTCTTCGACGAGCAGTCCGGCGAGGCGCTCACGTTCGCGCGCTGAGCTCTTAACGCTCTGGGCCGATGGCCCCGAAGATCGCCATCATCGGCGCGGGCTCGACGGTATTCGCCCGCAATCTGATCGGCGACCTACTGCGCTTCCCCGCGCTCGCCGACGGGGCCACGCTCGCGCTCATGGACATCGATCCCGACCGCGTGGCGACCTCTGAGGTGATCGCGCGTCGGCTCGCCGGGGTATCCGGCGCCGGGGCCTCCGTCGAGGCGACCGGCGACCGCCGGGCCGCGCTCGACGGCGCCGACTACGTGATCACGTGCTTCCAGGTCGGCGGACTGCACCCGGCGACGATCGTCGACTTCGTCGTGCCCAAGCGCTACGGGATCCGGCAGACGATCGCCGACACGCTGGGCATCGGCGGGATCATGCGGGGCCTGCGGACGATCCCGGTACTGCTCGACGTGTGCCGCGACATGGAGGAGCTGTGCCCGGATGCGCTGCTGCTCCAGTACGTCAACCCGATGGCGATGCTCTGCTGGGCGGTGGCCGAGTCGAGCCCGATCCGCACCGTCGGTCTCTGCCACTCCGTCCAGCACACCGCGGCCCAGCTCGCCGGCGCACTCGGGGTCGAGCCGACGGAGGTCGACTACCTCGTCGCCGGGATCAACCACCTCGCGTTCTTCCTCACGCTCGAGCGCGGCGGGGAGGATCTCTACCCGCGCCTGCGCGAGCTGGTCGAGGCGGATCGCGTGCCGCGCGAGGACCGGGTTCGGTTCGAGGTCCTGCGCCATCTCGGCTACTTCGTGACCGAGTCCTCCGAGCACTTCGCCGAGTACGTGCCGTGGTTCATCAAGTCCGCGAGGCCCGACCTCATCGACCGGTACGCGATCCCGCTCGACGAGTACCCGCGACGGTGCGACCGGCAGATCGAGGAGTGGGCAGCCCTGAGCGCGGGCCTGCACAACGGCGGCCCGGTGCGCGCCCAGCGCAGCAACGAGTACGGCGCCGACATCATCAACGCCTGCGAGACCGGGGTGCCGTTCGAGTTCAACGGCAACGTGCCCAACGCCGTGGGCGCCGGGCAGCTGATCGACAACCTGCCGGCCGAGTGCTGCGTGGAGGTCCCGTGCGTCGCCGGCGAGCGCGGGATCGAGCCGCGCACGGTCGGCGCGCTGCCGCGACATCTGGCGGCGCTGATCCAGACCAACGTCAACGTCCAGGGCCTGACGGTGTCGGCCGCGCTGACCGGGCGGCGCGAGCCCGTCTACCACGCGGCGATGCTCGATCCCGCACACGGCGGCCGAGCTGCCGCTCGACGAGATCGAGGAGCTCGTCGACGAGCTGCTGTGGGCGCACGGCGATCTCGTGCCGCCGCTGGTGCTGTAGGCGGGCGGTCCTCGGCGGGGTCCGGCTGAGCGCGGCGAGTCACCGAACGCGCGATCCGATGTTCCCCGACGACACGGCTTCCTGTCGGGCCTGGCCGTCGGCCAGCGGCCACCACGACGCGCTCGCCTCAGGATTTCACGGATTTTCCGGACAGAAGCGGACGCCGGCTTGCGTCGGGAGCGTCAATTATCGGCCGGCTCGACCGGCAGCGGCGAGGCCGGCTTGAGCTCCTCGAGGCGGAGCAGCGTCATCACGCGCGCGGCGCCACCGCGCGTCGACAGCCGCACGAGCACCCGCTGGAGCTGCGCGACCTCGCGCGCGACGACCAGCAGCATCGCGTCGGTCTCGCCGGTCACCCAGTCGGCGGAGATCACCTCGGGCATCGCCCGCACGGCCTCGGCGAAGCGCCGGTGAGCGGCGTCGCCGTGCGCCTGGAGCGTCACCGCGACGTAGACCTGGAGCGGCGAACCCGGCCTCGGCCGCGTCGAGCCGGGCCGTCGATGCTCCGCACGATCCCCGACTCCTTCAGGCGGCGGACGCGATGCAGCGTGGCGGCGGGGGAGAGGCCGACGATCCGCGCGAGCTCGACGTTCGGGCGGTCCGCGTCGGTCTGGAGCTCCTCGAGCAGCTTCACATCAATCAAATCAAGCGAAACGGCCATTTCACAAAATATTCCATCGTCATAAGCAGCCGATATGTCAAATCGTGGCTGGATTTCTGGGCGAAATGTCCGATCCTGATTCACATGAGCACGAACAACCGCTCAGCGATCTTCGCCGCTCGCCGCCGCCGGCACGCTGTGGGGCCTCAACGTGCCCGCTGACGAAGCTGGCGCTCGGCTGGCTCGGCCCGGGCTGGCTGACCGTCGTGCGGTTCGCGGTCGCCGCGCCGCTGCTGGCGCTCGTCGGCCGGCGCGGGCTCCGCGACGCGCTCGACGCCGGCGGTGCTCGCCTCCGGCGCGATCGGCTTCGGCGCGGTGATCGTGCTCCAGAACGCCGGCATCGAGCGCACGAGCGTCAGCCACGCCGCCGTCGTCATCGGCGCGGTGCCGGTGCTCGTCGCGCTGATCGCGGCCGGGCTCGGCCAGACCGCGACCCGCCCGCTCACCTGGGCCGGCTACGCGGTCGCGCTCGTCGGCATCGCGCTCGTCGCCGGCGCCGGCGGCGGTGGCGTCGACGCCGCGCGGCGACCTGCTCGTGCTGGCCTCGGTCGTCCTGTCGGCCGGCGTTCGTCGCGATTCAGCCGCGGCTGCTCGCGGGCCGCGACGCGGCGGCGGTGACCGCCGTGCAGTTCGCCGGCGGCGCGCTCGTCGCCCTGCCGGTGGCGCGTCCTGACCGAGGGCGTGCCGCACGCGCCCGGCCGCGGCCGACGCCGGTGCTCGCGCTGGCGGCGCTGGCGCTGGCCGGCACGCCGCTGCCGTTCTGGCTGTTCGCGTTCGGCCAGGCGCGCGTCCCCGCCGAGCTGGCCGGCGCGTTCCTGAACCTCGAGCCGGTCGTCGGCGCCGCCGCCGGCTGGCTCGCGCTCGGCGAGCCCGCGGCGATCGGACAGATCCTCGGGATGGTCGCGGTCCTCGTCGGCGTCGCCATGAGCACCGTGCCGCCCAGGCCGGCCGAAGCGCGGGAGCCGGTCATGGCGCGGCTCGCCTACAAACTTCTTACGTTGAGACCGTGAGGCCGCGGGCTGGTGCCCGATCTACGTGGCACGAGACCAAAGGAGGCCTCGATCTCCTTGCCGGCGAGCGCCGTGGGCGTTCGCGGGCTGTCAGCGGTTGGCGGCCGCGAATCGCCCGCCGCCGTACGAGCCGATGTCGATCAGGAACGCCAGCACCACGAAGAACCACTCGAACCCGGTCACGTGGTGCCCGGAGCCCCAGGACCAGAACGCGGCGTAGGCGAGCGTCGTCCAGGGCAGCAGGAAGAAACCGAGCAGGGGCACGATCCAGCTGTCGAACGCATGGCTGAGGACGCTGCTGAAGATCCACAGCAGGAACAGGACCAGCCGGGGGGAGATCAGCGCGAGCAGCGCGAGGAGACAGGGCATCTGCCGAGTGTGGCGCCCGGCGCGGCAGCGGTCGTCATCCGAACCGGGTGAGGACCGAGCCGGCGCGAACTCGGGTCGTCGTGCACGAGCAGTCGACGCCACGGCGCGGACGGGCTCGCGCGACGCGCTCGCGCGACAGCTGCACGAGGCTGAGACCAGCGCCTGACCCGGGCGGCGGTGCGTCTTGCACCGCCCTGTGCGGTCAGTCATGCTCCCCCGGTCGGTTGATTTTCGTGACGAGGGGGTCGATCCGTGTCTACTGATTACGACGTAGTGGTGGTGGGCGCGAGCCTGGCCGGGTGCACGGCGGCGACGTTCCTCGGGCGGGCGGGGGCGCGCGTCGCCGTCGTCGAGCAGCGGCCGGACCCCGCCGCGTACAAGACGATCTGCACGCACTTCATCGCGCCGAGCTCGACGCCCACGATCGAGCGGCTCGGCCTGGCCGAGCGGATCGAGGCGGCGGGCGGCGTCCGCAACGGCGTCGAGTTGTGGACGCGCTACGGCTGGATCCGCGCGCCGATGGGCGACGACTACTCATATCCGCGCTACGGGTACGACATCCGGCGGGAGAAGCTCGACCCGATGGTCCGCGAGCTCGCGTCCGAGGCGCCCGGAGTGGAGCTGATGCTCGGCCAGACAGCGACCGCGCTGCTCGGCTCGGGCGGACGGCCGACCGGTATCCGCGTGCTCGACCGCGAGCGCCGCGAACGCGACATCTCCGCTCGCATGGTGGTCGCAGCGGACGGCCGCGACTCGCGGATCGGCGAGCTGGCGGGCGAGAAGGCTCGCGTGATGCGGCACGGTCGGTTCGGCTACTTCGCGTACTACCGCAACCTGCCGCTGCCGACCGGCGACTCGCTGATGATGTGGCTGCTCGATCCAGACGTCGCCTACGCGTTCCCGCAGGATGACGGGATCACGCTGCTGGCGACGTTCCAGACAAAGGACCGGGAGTCGTGGTTCAAGCGGGATCTCGACGCGAACTTCGAGGCGTACTTCCGAGGGCTGCCGAGGTGCCCCGATCTGGCGAGCGGCGAACGGATCTCGAAGGTCCTCGGCAAGCTCGAGATGCCGAACACGGTCCGGCGCGCGGGCCGGCCCGGGCTCGCGTTCGTCGGAGACGCGGCGATGGCGGCCGACCCGGTCTGGGGCGTCGGCTGCGGGTTCGCGTTCCAATCGGGCGAGTGGCTGGGTGAGGAGCTCGCGCACGCATGGGGCGAAGGGTACATCCGACGCCGACGTCGACGCCGGGATCGAGCGCTACCGCAAGCGACACCGCAGTCAACTGCTCGGCCATTTCCTGATGACCTCCGACTATGCAAGTGGACGGCGGTTCAACCCGATCGAGAAGCTGCTGTTCTCGGCGGCCGCGAAGGACGGTCAGGTCGCCGACGGGTTCGCCGCGTTCGGCAGCCGGTCGGTGCGGCCGAACGACCGGGAGTTCGCGACGCCTGATCGCGCGCGCCGTCAGGGTCGGTGCGCTCCGCCGGAGCGGCGCGCAGCGCCAGCCGTTGTCAGGCGCCCACGTGGAGGGGACGCCGGCGCCCGCGTGCGTGACGACGGCCCGGCCGACGATCGACGGTCTCGTCACCCCTGTCTCGTCGGTCGGCGACCCGGACGCGACCGAGGCGATCGTGTTCGTCCACGGCAATCCCGGGTCGCGGCGCGACTGGGACGACCTGCTCACCCGGGTCGCGCCGTTCGCGCGCGGCGTCGCGCTCGACATGCCTGGGTTCGGTCGCGCCGAGCGGCCGCGCGACTTCAGCTACACGGTCGAGGGTTACTCACGCTTTCTCGAGTCGGCGCTCGACGAGCTGCGGGTCGAGCGCGCGCACCTCGTGCTCCACGACTTCGGCGGGCCGTGGGCCCTCGAGTGGGCGATTCGGAATCCCGAGAGGCTCGCCAGCGTGGTGCTGATCAACACGGGCGCACTCGTCGACTACAACTGGCACTACCTGGCCCGGATCTGGCGCACGCCGGTCGCCGGCGAGGCCTTCCAGGCGACGACGACCCGGTCGGGTCTCCGGATGGCGCTGCGCCACGGGAATCCTCGCGGCCTCCCGCGCGCATTCGTCGACCGCATGTACGACCACATCGACCCGGGCACGACCCGCGCGATCCTCAGCCTGTACCGGGCGACCGACGACCCGGGCGCCGTCGGCCGCAGGCACGCCGACGCGCTGGCGCCGCTCGACCGCCCGGCGCTCGTGGTGTGGGGCGCGCACGATCCGTACATCCCGGTGGCGATGGCGGAACGGCAACGAGAGGCGTTCCCGAGCGCGGAGATCACGATCCTCGAGGAAAGCGGGCACTGGCCGTTCGCCGACGATCCCGAGGGCGTCGGACGGCACGTCGAGCCGTTCCTGCGGGGCGTGGTGGGCGCTCGGCGCGCAGGCGCGCCGGCCTGAGCTCTGCTACCCCTCCGTGTCGGCGTATTCGGCCAGCTCGGCGAGCTCGACCGCGGCGCCGAGCGCCTTGACCATCCGGCCCGCCGCGGCCACGACGCGCGTGGTGCCGACGATCGGCGCGACGGCGGCGAGAACGCCCGTGACCTGGTCGCTGGTGACGCCAACCTCGCCGGCGGCGCCGAGGTTCAGCAGGTACGAGGCCGGCGGGGCGTCGACGGCCACGAGCGCCGCCACGCGGACGAGCATCAGCGTCTGCTCGTCGAGGCTCGACGTCTCCATCGAGTCCACGGTCATCCTGCCGAGCAGGTCGAGGACGCGGGGTGTCGGATGACTCTGCGGACATGGGATTCCTCTCGTTCGGGTCGGTGGCGCACGGTCGAGCTTGCACCCGAACGTGCGCGCGGTCGTCATCCGATTCGGGTGAACCGCACGCGATCGGACCGTGCGAACCTGAACTGTGAGCCCGACCTCGCTCGAGGATCTGGATCGTCGCGAGCGGCGACGCGTGGTGACGCGTTCCGCGGTGAGGATCCTCGTCAGCGTCGTGCTGCTGTTCGCGCTCTACGGGGTGCTGCCGGTGGCCGACCGGACCGGCGTCGGAACGCTGCTGGAGCTGTTCATCGGCCTGATCATCTTCGGAGCGATGCTCGGCTGGCAGGTACTCAAGATCATGGGGGCCGAGCATCCCGAACTGCGCGCGGCCGAGGCGCTGGCGATCGCGGTTCCGGTGGTGCTGATCGTGTTCGCGTTCACCTACCTGTCGCTTGTCACACGCCCAGCCAGGCAGCTTCTCTGAGCCGCTCAACCATGTCCGGTCGATCTACTTCGTGATCACCGTAATCAGCACGGTCGGGTTCGGTGACATTACCCCGAAGACCGACGCGGCGATGATCGTCGTCTCGTTCCAGATCATGCTCGACCTGATCCTGCTCGTCGGGATCGTCCGGACGATCTTCTTTGCCGCTCAGGTCGGCGTCCGCCGGCGCCAGAGCGAGCGTGAGGCGGCTAGGGGCGGCGGGACCATCGCTTCGGGATCAACCACCCAAAATCCAGGCTGAGCCGGCCTTCGCTGCCCACCACGAACACGCTGCGGATCCCGACCGCCAGGTAGCCGACGACCGCGATCTTCGGGAACACGAAGACGCCGAACAAGATCGCCACCGCATACAGAGCCGTGCTCACCCAGGCGCGCCATCCGGTCACATGCGGCCGTGCCTTCGCACCGACCTCCGGCGTCGTCGCCGCGGACCAGTCGCCGACCCGCAGGTCCGGGCGGGACTCGGCGTAGCGCACGCTGGCGCGCAACAGCAGTTCGATCACGAGCGCGGCGGCGCCGTAGAAGACGACCGCGGTCCGTTCGGCGCTCTCGCCTGCGTGCAGCGCCTCCGCGAGCACGCTCGTCGGGAACGGCAGGAACGAGGTGGCCATCAGCAGCAGCAGGTTCAGGCGCAGCAGCGTCGGGTCGATGAAGCGCAGCCGCGAGAACAGGTTGTGGTGGGCGATCCACACGCTGCCGACGGTCAGGAAGCTCGTGACGTAAGCGAGGTACGCGGGCCACTCGTGCACCAGGGCTTGTCTGGAGATGGTCGAAGTCCGCGGGCGCGATCTTGATCTCGAGCACGAGCAGCGTGATCGCGATCGCGAACACGCCGTCGCTGAACGCCTCGACGCGGCCCGTATCCCAGCGCTGCACGACCGGTTCGTTGCCGGCGCCGGCCGGCGTCAGCTCATCGGCGGCTGCCATAGACGGCGGCGGCGGTCACGACGGAAAGGGCGACGAGCAGGCCGACTCCAGTGACCCACGTGATGCCGAACTTCTTATGCACGTGGATCGCGTACGCGAGGAAGCCGGCCGGGATCGCGATCGACAGCGCGAGGCCCGCTGCACTGATCGCCTGCCTCCCGCGCGGCACGCGGGCTCGCCACCCGCGGCCCGGCTGCGGGGGGACTTCTTCAGGCGGCCCCTCGGCGGCGTAGTACTCACGCGTGTGCCGGAACAGCTGGCGCGAGTGGGTCTCGCATCCCCACGCCATCATGATCATGAAGGTCACCGGGAAGATCCAGGTGATCGCCCAGAGAGCGACGAAGGCAACGAGCGCCGCTGCATCCTTCAGCCGGACGAGCGCTCCCTGGCGCGACTCGCCGGTTGGGGGGCCGATGAATCCACCGAACACGAGCAGGCGACGACCGCATTCGATCCACAGTCGCGGCGGCCTCCGATGCTCCGGCTTGGGCGGCATGCCCATGTCTTCGACGGCAAGCAGACCGGTCTCCGCGTCCTGCGTGGTCGGATACACCCCGCGTAGCGACAGCAGCTCGGCCGCGGTCTGGAGGATGCCCGGATCGCGGCCATACAGTGCCGCGAGCCGTAGGTTCATACGGGCCTCCTGCCACAAGTAGTTCATGTACCCCGGCACGAGCGCGAGGTAGAAGGGAGTTCCGGCCACCATCCCCTGCAGGCGCGCGATCCTCGCGGTCTGCGTTCCGAGGCCGTCTAACACCTGGCGCAGATCGCCATCCGGGTGAGCGGCTCGAGCCGACTGCGCCCACTCGAGCGACGGCTCGGCCAGCCGGTGGACGGCTTGCAGCGTCAGCCGCTCGCAGATGTGCTCGGGGTCCCGATACGCCACCCTGAGCATCTGCCGCGGCACGTCGGTGACGACGCGGACGCCACGGCGACCAGCGCTTCCGTCCTCCTCGGTGGCGTCCGGACGGCTCATCCTCCCGAATCCGCGAACACCACGCCCCAGTCGTTCTTGATGCTGACGACCGTCCAACCGCCCCGGTTCGCCCGCCCGAGTGACTTCATCGTGTCCATGGTCACGGGACCGACTCCGTCACATCGACGTTGAGAACGCCCGTGAACGGCTTCGCCATCGATCTACCTCCCATAGCGCGCTTCCAGGTTCGCCAGCGACGCCGAGTGTGCGATGCGCCGGTCGTCGCTTCATCACCTCATTCGGGTGAGCGACGCGGGGGACCTCAGTGGGTGAACCGACCGCCGTTGACGAGCAGCGTCTGGCCGGTGATGAACGCGCTCTCGTCGGACACGAGAAACGCGAGCGCCCCGAGCAGATCGGCCGGTTGACCGAGCCGGCCGAGCGGGGTGGGGGCGATGTCGTATTGTGCGGCCGCTGTCATCGACTGGCTTCCCTCGGTGGGGATGAACCCAGGGGCGAGCGCGTTGACCCTGATCTGGGACGGGCCCAGCTCCCTGGCGAGCACGCGGGTCAGGCCGATGATCGCGGCCTTCGAGGTGACGTAGTGCGCGAGACCCGCCGAGCCGGAGAAAGCGACCTCCGAGGCCATGTTCACGATCGACCCGCCGCCGGCGTCACGCAGGAGCGGCACCGCGGCCTTGGTGCACAGCCAGGTGCCCGTGACGTTGACCTCGAGCACCCGGTCCCACTCGCCGTCTTCGATCTCGTCGAACGGCCGGCGCGCGAGGCCTTCGACGATCGCGGCGTTGTTGACGAGCGCGTCGAGCCCACCGAGTACGTCGGAGGCCTTCGCCGCCAGTCCGCGTGTCTGCTCGGGGTCACTGACGTCCGTGGTCGTGGCATGGATCTCGAGGCCCCGCGCGCTCGCGTGCTCGCGGGTGGCTTCCAGCCGGTCGGCGCGGATGTCCGCGGCGAGCACCTGGGCTCCGAGGCCGGCCAGGTGAAGCGCGAACTCGCGCCCGAGGCCCTGTCCGGCGCCGGTGACGATCACGCGCTTTCCGGCGAGCCGCGGCTCGCTCATCACGCCGCCGCGACCGCGCCCTCGAGCCGGAGGGCGCGCGCGATCTCCTGGTAGCAGTTGTAGCTCGATCCGCGGCCGATGCCCGGACCCGAGTGGAGGTTGGCCGAGCAGTCGTAGAGGTTGTCGAGGAGCAGCCGGTACCCGGTGAGCTCCGGCACCGGCCGGAAGCGGCCGAGCTGCGACGCGATCGTGCTGCCGGTCGAGTAGCCGCCCTCGATCATGTTCGGCCGCTCGCGCTCGATGTCCTGCGGCGTGTACACCCGGGTCGCGATCACGTTGTCCAGCGTCATGTTCGGGGCGTAGCTTGCCCATTTGCGCAGCACGTTCTCGGTGAAGCGATCCTTGATCGCGCGCCACTCGCCCTCGGAGAACCGGCGCCGCGGAGCGGAGAACTCCTCGACGCCGACGATGTGCCTGCCGTCGGGCGCGCGGGTGTCGTCCCACAGGCTGTCCACCGAGCAGAGCACGTATGGCCGATCGGCGAAGCCGTGCAGGAAGATCTCGGGCTGGTAGCGGAGGTGCAGGTAGTCGAGGTCCTTCGGCCCCCAGTACAGGCGCGGCTGCGAGCCGACGCCCGGGTTGTCCCTCTCGGCCAGATAGCGGGGCGGCTCGTGCATCGCGACGTTCGCCCACAGGAGCTGACCGCGGTCGTAGTGGATGTTCCCGATCCGCCGGCGCAGGCCGGCGTCGACCTCGACGTCCCGCAGCAGCCGCAGCACGGTCTGACCGAGCCCGAGGTCGCTGACCACGAGGTCCGCCTCGATCCGCGCGCCGTCGGTCAGCTCGACGCCGGTGGCGCGGCCCTGCCGGGCGGTGATCCGATCGACCTCGGACGACGTCGTGTACTCGACCCCGAGCTTGCGGCCGGCGGACACGAGCGCATCGGTGATCGCCTGGCTCCCGCCGACCGCGATCGCGGCCGGCTCGAACGACAGCGTCAGTGGGAGGCAGTGGATCAGGCCCTGCAGGCCGGGAACGTCGTCCGGGAAGCAGCCGGTCGACGTCGTGGTCGCGCGCATGAACAGGATCTGGAGCTCGGGGCTCTCGAAGAAGTCCTGGGCCAGCTGCCTGAGCGTCATGAACTGATGGACGGGTTCGATCAGGCTTCCGGGCACGTCGAGCAGCTCCTCGAGCGGGTCCGGGGTGCCCCACGGCGGGGGGTCACTGAAGCGGTGTCGGCGAAACGCCGGCTTCCAGTGCTGCTCGTAGGCCTCGAGCAGCCGGAGGTACGTGTCGGCGTCGCGCCTCGAGAAGCGGGCGATCTGCTCCCGGGTCCGCTCGATGTTGTGATCGGAGCGCTCCTGGCGGCCGGTCGTCGCATCGACGACCCGCGACGCGGAGAAGCCGATGAACGAGGACCCGTCGTCGAAGATCATGCCCTCGTTCTCCTCGGGGAACACGTACCGGAGCCCCTCGTCGTGGAGCGCGAAGTCGCGGTACGCGGGGTGGCCGTAGAACCGCGTCCAGTGGCTGCAGTGGTTCATCACGAACCCGGGCGCCGGACCCTCGCCGGCACATGCGCCGCCGCCGAGGTGGGCGCTGCGCTCGAGCACGAGCACCGACAGCCCCGCCCGCGCCAGGTAGGGGGCGATGATCGTCGCGTGGTGGCCGCCGCCGACCACGACGGCGTCGTAGCGTGCGTCGCTCATCGGCGCTCAGGGGAGGATCGTGACCGTGCCGCTGTCCCCGTCGACGCGGAGGCGGTCGCCGGTCTTGATCCGGCTCGTCGCGTTGCCGGTGCCGACCACGGCCGGTAGCCGGTACTCGCGGGACACGATCGCGGCGTGCGACATGATCCCGCCGATGTCCGAGACGGCGGCGGCGATCGTGCCGAACACCGGCGTCCAGCTCGGCGACGTGACCGGCGCGACCAGGATCTCGCCCGGCTGCAGCTCGCCGAGCCGTGCGACGTCGAGGATCACACGCGCCGGTCCCTCGACCTTGCCGGCAGAGCCGGCGAAGCCGGTGATCGTCGCGCCGGCGTCCCGATCCTCCGCGGCCCATTCCCGCACGCGCTCGGTCGTGATGCCCCAGAGCATGATCGTCATCGGCTCGGTGATCGTGTCGGGGACCGATCCGAGCGCCGGCGGCGGCGTGAACGCGCGCATCGCCGCCATGATCTCCTTGCGCCGGGCGACGATCGGCGGCCAGTAACCCGGGCCCGCGGCCCTCCGACCCCGCCGCCCAGGCCAGGCGCAGGTCGACGAGCGCGTCCGAGATCTCGTGGCGCTGGAGGTAGAAGACGTCCTCCGCGTCGGCGAGGAACCGGTTGCGCGCCAGCAGCGCGCCGAACTCCCGGACCTTGTTCCAGAAGATCGTGTGGTACCAGTGCTCGACGTAGAAGTTGTGGCTCTCGACGTACGGGAACACGAGGCGCGCGAGCCCGAGGTTCTGGTCGAACGCTCCGATCGCCTCCTCGGCTGTCAGTAGCGCTCGATACTCCGCGCTGATCCGGTCCCGCTCCGCGCTGACCTCGGCGAGCGGGCGGCTCATGTCCTCGCCGGCCCGGAGCCGCTGGAGATAGTTCTTCAGATGGGCGAGCGGCACCGCCGGGTCGTCGATCCAGGAGCGGTGGTGGTGATAGAAGCCGTTGCCGTTCGAGTAGTAGAACCATGGCTCCTTTACCGATTCCCAGTCGGCGAGCCAGTCCTGGCCCGCGGGGTTATCGGACAGCGCGGCGCGCAGGGCGGTCTCGGACTGCGCAGCTTTGACCTGGTCGGCGATCCCGAGCTCGAGCGCCCGGCCGGCGAGACGCCCCAGCTCGCTGTCGGGGCGGAACAGTACGACGTCGATCCCGCTGACCATCTTCGCGATCGTCTGGTCGGGGATGTCGGGGAAGTTCTGCTTGCACAGCTCGTAGAACACGAGGTACGCGGCGTACCCCAGGTTCAGGAACTCGAAGTGGTACTGCCAGATGCGATCGATGCTCTCGAGCAGCCGGTCGTACGCGACCAGCAGCGTGTGCGCGGAGCCGATCCCGCGCCCCTCGGTGACCACTGCGGCGTCCTCGATCTCGGGCAGGTCCGGCACCTCGAGCGCCTCGATCTCCGCGATCGTCTTCTCGCACCTTCGACTGCCAGCGTTCGTACAGGTCGTCCCAGTTCTGGAAGTAGAACCCGGCGCGCTCCCCGAACAGCTGCGCGCGCCGCCCGATCTCGGCCTCGTCGGTCACCGGATTCGCGCTCATGTACACCCAGCCGTACAGCACCCGGTGGTCGATCCCGAGCGCGGGCGGCACGGCGAAGATGCGCGTGTTCGCCTGGCCGAGGCACATGTACGGCGAATCGGCGGTCACGAAGTCGAACGGGAACATCGGCTCGGGGAAGTGCATCCCGTCGCGGAACCAGCCCCGCGCCTCCTCGGACTCGCGTCGCTCCTCGCTGAACAGCGCGTAGTACGGGTACATCGACTCCCATCCCTCGCACCCGTCCGGGACGGGTACCTCGAACGGGCTCGAGAAGCCGCGGATCCCGGATTCTGTGGTCGCCATGTGTCTCTCCTCTCGCTTCCTCGGAGGCGAGGGACCTTACGGGCGGGCGTGTCGAGCGGCCAAGACGGATTCTCGCTGCTGTGAAAGGCAGCGCCTATCATGCCTGGCCATGGAGCTCCGGCAGCTGCGCTCGTTCGTCGCGGTCGCGGAGGAGCTTCACTTCCGCCGCGCCGCCGACCGGCTGCACCTCGCCCAGCCGAGCGTCAGCCAGCAGATCCGGACGCTCGAGGCCGAGCTCGGCGTCGAGCTGTTCGAGCGCAACCGTCGCGGCGCCATGTTGACGCCGGCGGGAAGCGCGCTGCTCGGCGAGGCGCGCGAGCTGCTGACCCGCGCCGACCGCGCCGCTCAGGTCGCGCGCGCCACGGGCGCCGGCGAGCGCGGACGGCTGCGCATGAGCCTCACGCGGTCGCTGACCGGCGGCGTCGCCGGCGCGATCGTCTCCGCCTACCGCGCCCGGTACCCCGACGTCGAGCTGGTCCTCAGCCTCGGCACCACGATGCTGCACGTCGAGCAGCTCCGCGCCGGCGAGATCGACGTCGGGTTCGTCCGCCCGCCGCTCGAGGAGCCCGGGCTGGAGGAGCTGCGTCCTCGGGCGCGAGCCGATGGTCTGCGTGCTCCCGAGAGGACACCGGCTGACCCGGCGCACGACCGTCCGGCCAGGCGATCTGCAGCGGCGAGCCGCTCGTGTGGTGGCCCGAGGCCCACGGCCCGGGCGCGTGGCGGGAGGTCCGCCGCGAGGTGTGCGGCGATCCGCCGTGGCCGCCGCTCGCCCGCGCCGAGCCCGAGGAGGAGCGGATCGTCTCCGCCGTCGCCGAGGGCGCCGGGATCTCGTTCATCATGCTCGAGCGCTCGCGGAGCCTTCGCATCCCCGGCGCGGTCTATCGCCGGTTCGCGCCACCGGAGCCGACGATGGGGATCGCGATCGCGTGGCGCCGCGGCGACAACCTCCCGACGGTGCACCGGCTGCGTCGAGCTCGCGGCCGGCGTGGCGACGCGACGCCGCCGCGGCTGTCGCCTGAGCCAGCGGCATCCGAAACGCTTGATAGAAGATCGCCGGTGAGCGCGGTCGCCTCGTCGCCGGATGCGCCGCCTGGCTCCGGCGCCGGCCTCAGGGCGCTGCGGCTAGTCGTGGTCGGGGGAGTGCTCGGAGTTCCGGCCGCGCTGCTCGCCGCCGCGTTCCTCGCGATCGTGCACGAGCTCGAGCACTGGCTATGGAGCGAGTGGCGGTCTAGCGTCGCGCGATCTGTGTGGATGACGCGCCACTCGGTCGGCGGAACCGGGGGGAAAGGCCGATGATCCACTTCTATCGTGGACCACGCGCCACACCTCCTTTTTGACCGCCGGGAGTGGCGTGCTATCCACACTGGCCGAGGGCGTCAGCCGGGGAGCGTCACCCACAGCCGCGGCGCGAGCTCGACGAGCACCTCGGGGTCGAGCTCGCCGACGGTGGCCGCGCCGGCGCGGTCCATCGCGATCGAGAGCTCGCGCCAGGCCTGCGCCACCGGCGCGACGCGCGCGGTCGGGCCCCAGCCGACGGCGGCGCGCAGCTCGTCCGCGCGCGACCTGGCGTCGTCGGGCGTCAGCTCGCCGAACGGGCGGTTCGCGCCGCGGATGAACACCTCCTGGTCGAGAATCGCGGCGGACCTCGGGGCTCGGGTCGGTCATGTCAGCTGACGCCGCCGCCACCGCGGCCTGGCCGTAGGAGATCCCGCCGTCGTTGACCGGCAGCCGCTCGGGCACGAGCACGCGCAGCCCGGCGGCGCTGAGCGCGGTCGACACCGACTCGAGCAGCAGGCGGCTCTGGAACACGCCGCCGGACAGCACGACGACCTCGGTGGCGTGGGCCGCGGCGAGCGTCGCGCAGGCGTCCACGGTGGCGCGCGCGATCGTGCGGTGGAAGCGGCGGGCGATCGCGCCGGGGGCGGTCGCCGGCGCGAACGTCCGCGGCCACCGCGCGGATCGTCTCCCGCGGATCGATCACGAGAGGTGCGCCGGTCAGCGCGATCGGATACGAACCCGCGCTCGCTCGGGTCGCACGCCGCCTCGAGCTCGATCGCCGCCTGGCCCTCGTAGTTGACCTCGGCGCGGATCCCGCAGAGCGCGGCGACCGCGTCGAACAGGCGGCCCATGCTGGTCGTCGCCGGCGAGGCGGTGCCGGTGGCGGCCAGCCGGTGCACCTGCGCCCAGGCGCGGGGGTCGACGCGGCCGGCGAGCGAGGCGGGCAGGTCGGGCTCGCGTCGTCGAACGCCGCCGACAGCCACGCGCACGCCATCCGCCACGGCTGCGTGATCGCGCGCGCCCCGCCGGGCAGCGCGACGGGCAGCAGCGATCCGACGCGGCGGAACGAGCGCGCGTCGCCGAGCAGCAGCTCGCCGCCCCAGACGGTCCCGTCGAGGCCGTATCCGGTGCCGTCGAAGATCGCGCCGACCGCCGGCCCGGGCTCGCCGTGCTCGGCCAGGCACGCGGCCAGGTGGGCGTGGTGGTGCTGGACGCCGATCAGCTCGACCCCGTCGCGCTCGAGCGCGTACTTCGTCGACAGGTACTCGGGATGCAGGTCGTGGGCGACGACCTCGGGCTCGACCGCGAACAGCGCGCCGAAGTGCTCGATCCCCTCGGTGAACGAGCGCAGCGTCTCGTAGTTCTCGAGGTCGCCGATGTGGTGGCTGACCCAGGCGCGCGTCCCGTGGCCAGGCAGAACGTGTTCTTGAGCTCGGCGCCGCACGCGAGCAGCGGGCGCGGCGTGCCGGCGCCGGGCGAGGCGAGATCGGAGCCGGGACGTAGCCGCGCGAGCGGCGCATGAACGCGATGCCGTCGCGAACCGACCGCGCGCACGACCGAGTCGTCGGTGCGCGTCTGGATCGGCCGGTCGTGGACGAGGAACAGGTCGGCGATCCCGCCGAGGCGCTCGAGCGCGTCCTCGTCGCGGTAGGCGATCGGCTCGTCGGACACGTTGCCGCTCGTCATCACGAGCGGCTCGCCGACGTCGGCGAGCAGCAGGTGGTGGAGCGGCGAGTAGGGGAGCATCACGCCGAGCTCGGGCGCCCCGGGCGCGACCGACCCGGCGACCGGCGCACCGGGGCGACGCGGGGCGAGCACGATCGGGCGCTCGGGGCCGGTCAGCAGATCGCGAGCGCCGGGCGTCGAGCGACACCAGCGACTCCGCCGCGCTCACCGACGGCGCCATCAGCGCGAACGGCTTGTCCTCGCGGTGCTTGCGCGCCCGCAGCGCCGCCACCGCGCGCTCGTCGTCGGCGCGGCAGGCGAGGTGGTAGCCGCCGATGCCCTTGATCGCGACGATCGCGCCGCGCGAGCAGCGGCGGTCGCGCGATCGGCGCGAGCGGGTCCCCGGCGACCGGCTCGCCCGTCGCCAGCGAGCAGCCGGAGCGACGGCCCGCACGCCGGGCACGCGTTCGGCTGGGCGTGGAAGCGCCGGTCGCCGGGGTCCTCGTACTCGGCCCGGCATCGCGGGCACATCGTGAACGACGCCATCGTCGTCAGCGGGCGGTCGTAGGGCACGCCGCGCACGATCGTGAACCGCGGCCCGCAGTTCGTGCAGTTGATGAACGGGTAGCGGAAGCGGCGGTCGGCCGGGTCGAACAGCTCGCGCAGGCAGTCCGCGCAGGTCGCGGTGTCCGGCGTCACCGGCGCGTCCGGGAGCGCGCCGCCGGCGCTCTCGCGGATCGCGAAGCGCGCCGGTCGCCGGGCGGGGATCAGCTCCTCGGACACGCACCTGCTCGACCACCGCCAGCGGCGGCGCCTCGGACGGCAGCCGCGCGAGGAAGCGGTCGACCGCCGTCGGCTCGCCCTCGACCTCGAGCAGCACGCCGTGGGCGTCGTTGAGCACGAACCCGCCGAGCGCCGAGCTCGCCGGCGAGCCGGTACACGTAGGGGCGAAAGCCGACGCCCTGCACGGTGCCGGTCACGCGCACCCGCGCACGGCGCTCACCGTGCGCCGGCGCGCCGACGGCGTTCATCCCACCAGCTCCCGCAGCGCGTGGTAGGCGCTCGCCTGGGCCTCCTGGATCCGCGGGATGTGCTCCGAGCGCGTGACGACGACGTGGTCGGCGAGCCCCTCGCCGGCGACCCGGCCGCCGTCGTAGCCGACCATCGCGATCGTCAGCAAGCCCGCGGCGGCGCGCCTCGGTCAGCGCCTCGATCACGTTGCGCGAGTTGCCCGAGGTCGACAGCGCGAGCAGCGACGTCGCCGGCGACGCCGTAGGCGATCACCTGGCGCGAGAAGATCGCGTCGATGCCGATGTCGTTCGCGATCGCGGTCAGGATCGCCGGGTCCTCGGTCAGGTCGATCGCGGGACGGCCGCCGGCGCGGAAGTCGGCGACGACGTCCATCGCGTCGGTGGCCGAGCCGCCGTTGCCGAGCGCGAGCAGCTTGCCGCCGTGCTCGAAGCTCGCGCGCAGCGCGGCCGCCGCGCTCGACGAGCACCGATGCGTTGTCGGTCAGCGTCTGCTCGCGCAGCGCGCCGACCTCGCGCGGCCTTCATCAGCACCGACCGGCGCACGTCCTCGACGACCGGCTCGAGGTCGTGCTCGCGCTCGTCGAGGAACGGGTACAGGAAGCTCGACGCGCCGGCGTCGTGCACGCGGCGCTCGGTGCGGCCCTCGAGCAGGCCGCGGTGCTCGAAGAACACGTGCACGAGCTCCCACAGCACGTGGTAGAGCGTCTCGACCAGCTCCTGGCGGATGAAGGGGTCGGACGTCGGCGGCTCGAACTCCCACTCCGCGCCGGCCGGCGCGAACGCGATCGTCAGGCACCCGCGGTCGCGGGCGACCGCGAGCGCCCGCGCCGCGGCGCCCGAGTCGTCAGCCTCGGCGCCGAAGCCGATCGCGATGTCCTCCGGGGCCGCGATCAGCGAGACCTGGCGGGCGAGGTCGCCGCCCTCGCCGGCGAGGCCGATCGCGGGCAGCGCGCGCTTGCCGACGATCACCGGGTGGACGAACTCGACCGCGACGTGGCGCGCGTCCGAGCGCGCCGCCGGCGAGCGCCCGAACGCGATCAGCCGGCCGCCGCGGGCGAAGCGCTCGGCCATCAGGTGGCAGAGTCGCGCGAGCCGTTCGGCCTCGTCCTCGAAGAACCGCGCGTTGCACTCGGTCCGCTCCGCCAGCAGCGCGTGCAGCCGCGCGACCGGGTCAGCGGCAACAGTCAAGCAACGGCCTCCTCCGGGGCGCGGGCGGCGATCCGCAGCAGCCAGTCCCGCCAGGCCTCGATGCCCTCGCCGGTCCGCGCGCTCAGCACGATCCGCTCGACGTCGGGATGCACGACGTCGATGTTGTAGAGGAGCTTGTCGAGGTCGAAGTCGAGGTGCGGCAGCAGATCGATCTTGTTGACGATCACGAGCTCGCAGGCCCGGAACATCAGCGGGTACTTGAGCGGCTTGTCCTCGCCCTCGGTGACCGCGCACACCATCACGCGCGCGTCCTCGCCGATCCGGAACTCGGCCGGGCAGACGAGGTTGCCGACGTTCTCGACCAGCAGCAGGTCGATCTCGTCGAGCGGCAGCGCCGGGATCGCCGAGCGGACCATGTTCGCGTCGAGGTGACACTCGCCGCCGAAGCCGGCGTCGGTGTTGAGCTGCGTCACCGGCACGTGCAGGCTGGCGAGGCGATCGGCGTCCATCGAGCCCTCGACGTCGCCCTCGAGCACGCCGACGCGCACGCCGGGCAGGTCGGCGACCACGCGCTCGAGCAGCGTCGTCTTGCCGGCGCCGGGGGCGCTCATGAAGTTGACGACCTTGACGCCGGCGCGGTCGAAGTCCGCCCGGTTGGCGCTCGCGATCGTGTTGTTGGCGTCGAGCGCGTCCTCGACGATCCTCACCTTGGTGCGATGCATTCGCGCCTCCTCGACCTCGATTGACTCGACCTCGAACTCGTTCCCGCTGGCGATCTCGACGTCGCTGCCGGCGCACTCCGGACAGCGGAACGCGGGGATCTCGATCTCCCACTCGTGCCCGCACGAGTTGCAGGCAAGACGCGCGTCGATCACCTCCTGCTCGAGCCGCGCGCCCTCGCACACCGTGTCGCGCGCGACGAACTCGAAGTAGAACTCGAGCGTGTCCGGGATCACCTGACGCAGCTTCCCGACGCGCAGCTCGACGACCGTGACGCGCCGCCCGTCGGCGTGCTTGACGACCGTGTTGACGATCGCGCTGCTCAGCGACAGCTCGTGCACGAGTGCACCGTCACTCCGCCGGCGCGGCGAACGCCCCGGACTGGAGCTCCGCGACCGTCTCGACGACGAGGTCGACCGCGCGCTCGACCGCGTCCCGAGACCGGCTCCGACAGACCCCAACCCATCTCCTCGACATCGGCCGGCTCGCACGCGATCACGACGACCCGGCCCGGCCAGGCGCCGACCGACTTGACGAACCGCAGCACGGTCTGCGGATCCATCGCGTGCGGGTTGATCACGTCGCCGTCCTCGATCCCGCCCGGGACCGACTCCTCGTCGGGCTCCATCACGTACAGCGTCCCGGGCTCGCCGCCCTGCTTGGAGACGTCGAGGATCACGAGCGCGTCGTAGCCGCGCATGACCTCGTAGGCGAGGTCGAGCCCGCCGGTTCCGGCGTCCATCACCTCGACGCCGGCGGGCAGCGATGCGCTCGGCGAGGCGCCGCGCGACCTCGCCGCCGAACCCGTCGTCGCGGAGCCAGGCGTTGCCGACGCCGGCGATCAGGATGCTCCGCAGCGGCTCGTCGGTCATGTGTCGATCACCTCCACCTCGGGGGCAAAGAAGTACAGAAAGCGGCCGGTCTCGCGCATCAGGTCCTGGCCCGGGATCGTCGTCGATCGTCACGCCGAGATGGGTCTTGCCGTCGTAGTCGGTGAGGATCCGCTCGATCGTCGCGGTGCGGCCGTCGAGCATCCGCGCCTGGATGTCGGCGTCCGGGCCCGGGGCGGATCACGACCTTGCCGCCGCGCGCGAACCGCACGCCGTCGACGATCGCCTCGGGCTGGCCGGCGGCGGGATCGGGCAGCCCGGGCGGCTCGCTCGGCGGCGCGAGCGTCTCGGGGTCGCGGATCTCGACGCGTCCGTGCAGCGCGATGATGTCCTCCGGCGTGGCCGCGGCGGCGCGCGCGATCATCTCGCGCACGGCCGGATCGGCGCGCTCGATCTCGGCGCGCTCGGCGTCGCTCAGCACCTGCACGTGGAGCAGCAGCGCCTCCTCGATCTCGGTCGAGTCGAACAGGCCGCCGCGGCTCTCCGGCGCGATCTGCGGGTGGTCGGGCAGCACGTTCGTCGTTCCGAGGACGGCGTCGTCGGCCTCGGTCGCCAGCACCGGGTACGTGTTGACGCTGGTCGGCGCGCCGTCGAGCGGGGAGCGGAACTGCCCGCCGAGATCCGCACGACGAGCTGCGTCGAGATCAGCGAGCGGGCCAGCGCGCCGGCGCGGTCGAGCCCCGCCGGCACCTCGGGCGGTGTTGTGCACGCAGCAGCGCACGACCACCGACCCGTCGCCGCGCGCCTCAGAGCGGAGCGTGAGCCGCCCGCCGTCGAACTGCGTGCTCACGCGCTCGCCCGAGCGGCACCGGCCCGAGCTCGACCCGGCGCTCGACGGCCTCGTGGCGCTCGCCGCTCGGGGCGCAGGTACCGGAGCGTCCGCGGACAGCGTCGGGGCGGGCGGCGGCCGGGTCAGTCGGCCACGCACTCGAGCCGGGCGTGGTCGAACGCTCCGGCGCACTCGGCCGCGTAGACCGGCGGGTACACGATCCCGAACGGGGTCGGGGTGGCGTTCTTGGTCGCGCCGGGGGTGTACGGGTAGAGCGCGTAGCCCTCCCACAGCAGCGAATCGACCAGCTCGCTCCAGAGCGGTCAGCCATCGCCAGCCTCTTCGAGCAGTCGCGATGCAGGCATCGAGCGTCGCCAGGCCGCGCTCGAGCTTCTCGCTGCTGGAGCGCCTCGAACGTCTGCGAGCGAACCGCGATCCAGGCCGTGCCGGGGTAGTAGTGCGCGATCGTCTCCTGCCACACCGACACCGGCATCCGGAAGTCGATCGACTTCGACCACGGGATCAGCACCATCTGCAGGCCGCCGTCCTCGCCCGGGTAGTAGATCATCCCGTTGAAGTGCAGCGCGAGCGGCGCCTCGCCGTCGGGGAGCGAGTGCAGGTACTTGGCCGCCGCGAGCTCGAGGTCGAAGTGGCATGCGAGCGGGACCGTGACCGTGGTCGACCCGGTGAACGCCGGCACGAGCACGTCGAGCTTGGCCCACACCAGGCTGCGGGTCGTCACCGCCCAGCGCTCGGGCGCGCCGAACAGCTCGACGAGCCGCTCGCGGGTGGCGTCGTCGTAGCGCCGCCGCGCCGGCTCGATCATCAGCTGGATCGTGAGCGCGATCATGTACACCTCGCGCCCGGCCGGCTCTGACAGCTGGAGATCGAGCGTCAGCATCGGCGCCGCCGCGTACTTGACCGGGCGGGCTCCGAGCACGGTGAAGTCGAGGTCGGGCGGCGCCTCGCCGGCGTCCGGCGACGTGGACTCGGTCCGGGGCTCGGTCGTCAAGCCGTCGTCGCCTTCGCGCGGAGCGCCTCGAAGAACCGCTCGACCGCGTCGCGCACGCCGGACCCTCCTGAGATCCCCTCCCAGTGCGCCTTGATCGTGCCGGTCAGCGCGTAGCAGCGGTCGATCGGCGCGATCACGTACATCGGCGGGTCGGACAGCCGGTTGACGATCAGGCCCTCGATGTCGGGCTCGAGCCCGGCCAGCACCGGGTTGAGCTCGAGCATCCGGTTCCAGGAGTCGAAGTGCAGCTCGCTCTCGGTCGCCCCGCCCGGGCTCGGGTACATCGCGACCACGCACGCGGTGACCGTCGACTCCATGAAGAACGCCAGCCCGATCGGGATCTGAAAGCTCGCCCACAGGTCGTCGGGAACGTCCAGTCCGGGCAGCCACAGCGTCCGGTTCCCGACCGGCCGGTAGTCGCCCTCGCCCGAGCGCATCGCCCAGCACGCCTCGCACGCGCACACGATCCGGCGCTCGGACAGCGCGAGCAGGTGCCGGTGGTCCTCGGAGATGCCGATGCCGCACAGATCGCACGCCTCGGTGTCCGGCGAGGAGGATGGCGGGGTTCGAGTGGGCGCCCGGGCGAGACCGCGGAGTCCGGAGACGAGGCCCGCCCGCCGGCGCGCCGCGACCGCGTCGTCGACCAGCCGGCGCTGGTCGTTCATCGCGCCAGCGCCACCTTCACGCGTCCCTGCTCGCGCAGCAGCGGCACCGGCTCGAGCTGCACGTGATCGTCGTCCAGCGACCGGCCGGCGCGCGGCAGGAAGAACGAGCGCGCACAGCTCGGGCACGCGAGCGCGCCCGCGGACAGCAGCCCCGTGTGGAGCGGCTCGCCGCAGCTCGCGCACCGGTCGCGGTAGGCGAGCAGCGTGCCCTCGACGTTGGCGACGACCAGGTCGCTGCCGGCGACCGTGACCGCGGCGAGCGAACCGTCGGCGAGCTCTGCACCGACTCGAGGTCGAACCAGGACGGGGCCGGCGCCGGCGCCGAGATCACCATCGGAAGCTCCATCCCCGTCGCGGGCCGGGCCGGCGAGGTGCCGGTGACGATCGGCAGGCCCGCGCCGCCCACGGTCTGCGGGGCGACGCCCTCGACCTCGAGGCCCTCGAGGTCGGGCGCGGCCTCCTCGAGCGCCTGCTTGATCGCGAGCTCGAGCGTCACCGACGACGCCGAGCAGTCCGAGCAGCTGCCCCGCAGGTGGATCCGCGCGACGCCGTGCTCGAGCGACAGCAGCTCGACGTTGCCGCCGTGCGACTCCATGTACGGGCGCACCGAGTCGAGCGCGGCCTGCACCCGCTGCTCGAGCGGGACCGGGTGCAGGTCGTGGATCAGCAGCAGCGTCGCGACGAGCCCGTCGTCGGCGAGCGAGGCGGCGATTCGCTCGCCCTCGGGGCCGGCGTCGAGCAGCGCGCGCGACGATCCGCTCCAGGCCGGCGCCGTACATCTGCACGACCGCCGAGACGAGCTCCTCGGTCAGCTCGCGCGGGACCGACTCGCCGCTCAGCTCGAGCTCGGCCTGGAGCTCCTGGACGCGCTCGACGAGCTGCTCGAGGCCCTCTGCGAGAGCGCCGTCCGTATCCATCCGTCTACGCCAACGCCGTCGGGGTGTGCATGACCTTGCGCACCTTGCCCTTGCCCGTGTACATGTGCACGCCGCACGGCAGGCACGGGTCGAACGAGCGTACCGCCCGCATGATGTCGATCCCCTTGAAGTTCTCGGGTCCGTTCTCCTCGAAGATCGGCGTGTTCTGCACCGCGTCCTCGTAGGGGCCGGGCGTCCCGTACACGTCGCGGGGGCTCGCGTTCCACGGCGTCGGCGGGTACGGCTGGTAGTTGGCGATCTTGCCGTCCTGGATCACCATGTGGTGCGAGAGCACGCCGCGCGCGGCCTCGTGGAAGCCGCAGCTGACCGCGCTCTCGGGGACCTTGAAGCTGTTCCAGCTCTTGGTCCGCCCCGCCTGGACCTCCTTCATCGCGCGCTCGAGGTTGTGCAGCGCGATCAGCGCGCTGTACGCCTGGTGGTAGGTGCGGGCGCGGTCGCGCTCGATCGCGTTGGACTTCTCCGGCACGTTCCACTCGAGCTCCATCTCGGGCATGTTCGGGGAGCGCGGGAGCACCATCTGGATCGAGTGCCCGGTCGCCTTCGCGTAGCCGAAGTCGACCAGCCCGGCCTTGGCCGTGCACCACTGACGGGCGAACGGGCCGCCGCCGGTGTCGCAGCACACGTGCGTGTCGGTCCGCTTGTCGTAGATCCGCGGTGACACGACCCACGTGTACTTGTCGGTGAAGTCGCGCTTCTGCGGCCGCGGCAGCGTGACCTTGTTCCACGGATGGTTCTTGTCGACCGGGTTGCCGAGCGGATCGTGGGTGACGAACGTCGGCTCGTTCTCCCACGAGTCGAAGTACGAGGAGCCGAGCAGGATCCGGATCATCAGGTTGATCTCGACGAGGTCGGTCGAGATCAGCTCGCCGCCGATCGCGACGCCCGGGGTGATGTAGCGCTTGCGTCCCCAGTTGGTCATGTTGCGGTAGTCGTAGTCGACGTAGTCGGGGTCGTCGAACGAGCCCCAGTTGACCAGGTTCGTCTCGCGGAAGCCGACCATGTCGTAACCCGGCAACTCCTGGAGGAAGAAGTCGTACAGGTCGTCGTGCATCGGCACGCTGCGCTTGACGTAGTCGAAGTAGCGCATCAGCCGCACGTAGTAGTCGGTGCACGTCTGGTGGGTGATGTCGGCGCTGCAGCCGCCCGGCATGATCGTCGACGGGTGGGTGTGACGGCCGCCGAACAGGCAGTACATCTCGCGCGTGTACCGGGCCACGTGCAGCGTCTCGAGGTAGAACTCGCCCGTGAACGGGTTGAGCGCGCGCATGATGTCGGCGATCGTCTTGAAGCCGTGGATGTCCTGACCGGGGGCCGGCGTGTTCTCCGCCTTGGCCAGCAGCGTCGGGTTCGTCTCCTTGACCATCTGCTCGCAGAAGTCGACGTTCGCCATGCAGTCGTTGAAGATCGCGTGGTCGAAGATGTAGTCCGCGGTCTCGGCCAGGTTGAACGCGAGGTCGCCGAGCGCCGGCGGCTTGACGCCGTAGGCCATGTTCTGGTTCAGGCACGAGCAGGTGCAGTGGTTGTCACCGCAGATCCCGCAGATCCGGCTCGTGATGAAGTGGGCGTCGCGCGGGTCGATCCCCTTCATGAAGATGTCGAACCCGCGGAAGATCATCGACGTGCTGTAGCACTTCAGCACCTGCTGGTTGGTGAAGTCGATCTCGGTGTGGATGCCGAGGCTGCCGACGATCCGGGTGATCGGATCCCAGGACATCTCCTTGACCATCACCTTCTGCTGTGCAGGCGTCTCAGTCGCCATCTGTGTCGTCTCCTCAAGATTGGATTTCCAGGGTGACGGGTTGCGCTTACCACCGCTTGACGTAGCCGGTGGTGAGCGTCTTGCCACGGCGGCGCCACTCCGGCTCCTTGTCGTACTTGTGTCTTGATGTGGCGCTGGCGCATGATGCGGACGATCGGGCCGTAGGAGAACTGCATGATCCGCTGGCCGCCTGCCGCCCCACTTGTCCTCGTCCATGAACGGCATGTACTTGTCGGGGAAGCCGGGCATCGTGCACGCCATGCAGATGCCGCCGACGTTCGGGCAGCCGCCGACGCCGTTGACCCAGCCGCGGACCGGCACGTTGCACTTGACCACCGGGCCCTTGCAGCCGAGCTTGACCAGGCAGCGGTGGTCGGAGCCGTACTCGGTGGCGAACTCGCCCTGCTCGGCGAAGCCGGCGCGGTTGCAGCTCTCGCGGACGGTGCGGCCGAACAGCCACTTCGGGCGCAGCGCCTCGTCGAGCTCGGGCGCGGGCGCGAGCCCGGCGAGATGGAGCGCGAGGTACAGCAGCGTCTCGGTCATGTTGTCCGGCTGGGCCGGGCAGCCGGGGATGCAGACGATCGGTAGGCCGGCCTTCGACTTCCAGCTCCAGCCGAGGTAGTCGGGCACGCCCATCGCGCCGGTCGGGTTGTTCTTCATCGCCGGGATCCCGCCGTAGGTGGCGCACGTCCCGACCGCGACGACCGCCGCCGCCTTCGGCGCGAGCCGGTCGAGCCACTCGTTCATCGTGATCGGCTGGCCGTTCTCCGGGTTCACGGCGAAGCCGGTCCAGTGACCCTCGCCGTTGATCTCCTCGTTGCCGAGCGAGCCCTCGATCACGAGCACGAACGGGTCGAGCTTGCCCTTCTCGGCGTCGAACCACGCCTGCGCGTACTCCTGGCCGACGGCGTAGTCGACGACCTGGTTGTGGACGACGACCTTCGGCATGCCCGGGATCGCCTGGAGGATGATGTCCTCGAGGCTCGGGTTCGTGGCCGAGGTCATCGCGACGGAATCGCCCTCGCAGCTCAGGCCGGTGGTCATCCACAGCACGTGCGCGGTGACGGCCTCGGTCTCCTTCTGCTTCGCGTACGGATTCGCCAACGCCGACATTCCGTCTCCTCTCGCTCTCTCTCAACAAATCCTCGGCAGCGGGTCCCCGACCAGCTGGTCCATCACCCGCTTGCCGCCGAAGCTCGTCTCCACCAGCACCATCCCGGGCGGCTCCGTCCGCACCTCGCCGATCTCCGCCGCCTCCTCGCAGCCGGGCACGGACCGCAGCGCCTCGAGCGCCCGCTCGGCCGCCTCGGCGGCCACGAACGCGACCAGCTTGCCCTCGTTCGCGACGTACATCGGGTCGATCCCGAGGATCTCGGCCGCGCCGGCCACCTCGGGCCGGACCGGGATCTCGCGCTCGCGCACGATCATCGCCACCGACGAGGCGCGGGCGAGCTCGTTCAGCACCGACGCGACGCCGCCGCGGGTCGCGTCGCGCAGGCAGCGCAGCTCGGGTCCGGCGGCTCGAGCAGCGCGTCGACGACCGGCCACAGCGACCGCGTGTCCGACTCGATCTCGGCGTCGAGCTCGAACTCGCCGCGCGCGAGCATGATCGCCGTGCCGTGCTCGCCGATGCTCCCCGACAGCAGGATCCGGTCGCCGGGCCGGAGCGCCGCCGGCGACAGACGGGCGCGCGGATCGCGACGGCCGATGCCCGTCGTGCACACGTACATGCCGTCGGCGTGGCCGCGCTCGACGACCTTGGTGTCGCCGGTGACGATCTCGACGCCGGCCTCTCGCGCGGTCCGTGCGATCGCCTCGACCTCGGCTTTCAGATCCTCGGCGCGGAGACCCTCCTCGAGGATCAGCGACAGGCTCAGCGCGAGCGGCCGCGCGCCGGAGACGGCCAGGTCGTTGACCGTCCCGTTGACCGCCAGCTCGCCGATCGAGCCGCCCGGGAAGCGCATCGGCTTGACCACGTAGGAGTCGGTCGTGAACGCGAGGTCGACGTCCCCGACGGCGATCGTGGCCGCGTCGGCCAGCTCGTTCAGCGCCTCGGATCCGAACGCCGGCGCGAGCAGGCCCTCGATCAGGCTCTGGGTCGCCTTGCCGCCGGCGCCGTGGGCCATGTTGATCCGCTCGTCGCGGAACTTCGCGCGCTTGGCGCGCGCCGTCTCGATGATCCCGAGGATCTTCTGCTCGCGCTCGGAGACGACCGCGGGATCGCTCATCACACCACTTCCCGCTCCCGCGCGAAGCCGCGGTTTGCCCTCGGACCGCAGTCACACGACCTCCCTCTCGCGGGCAAACCGGCCGAAGTTGTAGTACGCCGCGCACGCCCCCTCGGAGGAGACCATGCACGTGCCGATCGGGCGCTCGGGCGTGCACGCGGTCCCGAACACCTTGCACTCCCACGGCTTGATCACGCCCTTGAGCACCTCGCCGCACTGGCACGCCTTCGGATCGGCGACGCGGACGCCGGGGACGCTGAAGCGGACCTCGGCGTCGAGATCGGCGTAGGCGTCCGACAGCTTCAGACCGCTGTGGGAGATGAAGCCGAGCCCGCGCCACTCGAAGTGCGGGCGGAGCTCGAACACCTCGGCCATCACCTCGAGCGCGCGCAGGTTGCCCTCGTACGGGACCACGCGCTTGTACTGGTTCTCGACCTCGCAGCGCCCGGCCGCGAGCTGGCGGAGGATCATCTCGATCGCCTGCAGGATGTCGAGCGGCTCGAACCCGGCGATCACGACCGGCTTGCCGTAGTCGGCCGGGATGAACTCGAACGGCCGCGCGCCGACGACGGTCGAGACGTGGCCGGGCCCGATGAACCCGTCGAGGCGGAGATCGGGCGACTCGAGCAGCGCCCGCAGCGGCGGCACGATCGTCACGTGGGAGCACATGACCGAGAAGTTCGCGAGGCCCTCGGCGCGGGCGCGCTTGAGCGTCAGCGCCGTCGACGGAGCGGTCGTCTCGAACCCGATCGCGAAGAACACGACCTCGCGGTCGGGGTTCTGCTTGGCGATCCGCAGCGCGTCGAGCGGCGAGTAGACCATCCGGATGTCGGCGCCCGCGGCCTTGGCGTCGAGCAGGCTCCCGTTCGACCCCGGGACGCGCATCATGTCGCCGAAGCACGTGAAGATCACGCCGTCGCTCGTGCGCGATCGCGATCCCGTCGTCGACCCGCCCCATCGGGATCACGCACACCGGGCACCCGGGTCCGTGTACGAGCTCGACGTTGGCCGGCAGCAGGTCGTCGATCCCGTACTTGTAGATCGAGTGGGTGTGACCGCCGCACACCTCCATCAGCTTGTAGTGGCGCCCGGGCTCGACCAGCGACAGGATCTCCATCGCGACCGCGCGGCCGAGCTCGGCGTCGCGGAACTCGTCGACGAACTTCATGCGGCGGGCTCCAGTCGCGTCAGCGCCGTCCCGGCGTGCACGAGCAGCACGTCACCCGGCGTCACCGGATCGACGAGCGCGGTCTCGACCGTCTCGCTGGTGCCGTCCGCGTGAGCGCAGAGCGCCAGCCCGCGGTCCCGGTCGATGCGGACCACCGTCATCGGCACGCCGTCGTCACCGCACGTGATGCAGTGCTGCGAGCCGCAGGTGTCGGCGCCGGCACTCACTCGATCACGCTGGCCTTCAGCTCCTCGAGCTCCTGCTCGTAATCGGCCCCCATCCGCACGAGCAGATCGCGGGTCGCCCGTGCCTCCTCCTCGTCGACCTTGGAGATCGCGAAGCCGACGTGGATCAGCACCCAGTCGCCCGGCCCGACGCCCGCGCCGTCGTTCTCGGATCGAGGAGTCCCACGTTGACGTTGCGGCGTACTCCGGCGACGTCGACTTTGGCCAACCTATTCAGGTCATCGACGATCTCGATGACCTGCCCAGGGATCGCCAGGCACACGCGCGTGTTCTACCACTCCATAGCTGACAATTGTGAAGCCCGGTAATCGGGGTTACCAACCAACTCCGGACCTGGTGCGCGGCACGATCAAAGAGGCATAGACTGGCTCGACGCCGGGAGGTCGGTAGACCAGAGAGAGGCTGTGTCGTGTCCGTCGAAGACCGAGGGGTTGTCCAGCCCGGGCCCTTGCGGTGGCCCCGTCATCCGCAGCTGGCCGGTGACGCGCCAGAGTCGATCGCGCTCTACACCTACCTGCTCGACGCCGACGGAGAGCTGGCCGACGAATTCGACGTCCGCGCGCGCATCGCCGCGCGGCAGCTCGCGACCGCGAGGGTCCTCCAGGTGGGAGTCGGGCGCGTGCGATCTGGCGCCGTGGTTCGAGGCTGCGGGGCAGGGCCTCGGGCTGCTGATCCTCGACGGCCTGCTCGCGCTCGAGATCCGCGTCGGCGGCCGCACCGCCGCCGAGCTGGTCGGGCCGGGCGACCTGCTCCAGCCCCTCGGGCCGGCCGCCGACCAGCTGCTCGTCCGCACGTGCGGCTGGCGCGTGCTGCGCCCGACCAAGCTCGCCGTGCTCGACGGCGACTTCGCCGAGCGCGTGCGGCCGTTCCCGCAGATCACGCGCATCCTGGCGCGGCGCGCGTGCCGGCGTCCGCTCGAGCTCGACGTGCTCCGGGCGATCAGCTCGCAGCCGCGGCTCGAGGTCCGCCTGGTCCTGCTGCTCTGGCACCTGGCCGCCCGCTGGGGGCGGGTCGAGCCGACCGGCGTCCGGCTGTCGCTGCCGCTCACCCACCGCCTGCTCGGTCAGCTCGTGGCGGCCGAGCGCCCGTCGATCTCGCACGCGCTGAAGCGCCTCGCGCAGGCCGGACTCGTGACCGGGACGACCGACGACCTCCACCTTCACGGCAGCCTCGAGCATGAGCTCGAGGCGCTGACCGAGCGCGAGCCGGCGCTCGCCGAGCGATCGGCGTCGCATTCACGAAGGGCGCATCGGCCGATCGCGTAGACCATGGTCGCCGCCGACCGGCATCCGGTGAACGTCCTGTGGCTGACGAGCGGGCTCGGCTGCGACGGCGACTCGGTCGCGATGACGGCGGCGCGCAACCCGAGCTTCGAGGACCTGATCCGGGGGTGCTTCCCCGGCGCGCCGCCGGTGATCATCTACAACCCGCTGCTCGCCTACGAGACCGGCGACGAGTTCATGCGCGCGTGGTTCGATGCGGCCGCCGGCAAGCTCGATCCGTTCATCCTCGTGCTCGAAGGCTCGGTCCCGAACGAGGAGATCAGCGGCGACGGGTACTGGGCGACGCTCGGCGTCGATCCGGCGAGCGGCGAGCCGATCTCCACCTGTACATGGATCGACCGGCTCGCGCCGCGCGCCGCCGCGGTGCTCGCGCTCGGCACCTGTGCCGCGTTCGGCGGGATCCCGGCGATGCGGAACAACCCGACCGGCGCGATGGGGCTGCGCGACTACCTCGGCTGGAGCTGGACGTCCCGCCTGGACGTTCCGATCGTCAACCTCCCGGGCTGCCCGGCGCAGCCCGACAACATCACCGAGACGCTGCTGTACATGGCGCTGCATGTCGCCGGCGCCGCGCCGATGATCGACGTCGACGCGCACGGCCGCCCGAGCTGGCTGTTCGGCCGAACCGTCCAGCAGGGTTGCGGCCGCGCCGGGTTCGCCGAGCAGGGCGAGTACGCGCAGACGCCGGCCGACCATCGCGGCTGCCTGGTCAAGCTCGGGTGCAAGGGCCCGGTGGCGAAGTGCAACGTCCCGCTCCGCGGCTGGGTCGGGGGTGTCGGGGGCTGTCCGAACGTCGGTGGTATCTGCAACGCGTGCACGATGCCTGGCTTCCCCGACAAGTTCATGCCGTTCATGGACGCCAACCCGCTCGGGCTGCTCGCGGCGAAGGGGGCGCAGGTTCACGTACGGGCCGGTGCTGCGGCGGCTCCGCCGCCACGCGATCCGCCGCCACTACGATCGCGAGCCGAGCTGGCGCGCGCCGGGGAGCGAGCTGTCCACCGGGCTACGAGCCAAAATGGTGAGCTGAGATGCCGGTGTCAGTCGTGTTCGTGTGCGAGATCTGCGGCGCGAGGCCCGATCCCGAGACGCAGGTGTCGCTCGAACGCCAGCTGCTCGATCTGCGCCACGGCGAATACGTCGACGCCGAGCCGGGCCGCTGGCTGACCTGGCACGGGCGCGGCATGTACGGCCCGCAGCGCTACGCGTGCGGCGTCCCACCGCGGCGAGCTCAAGGCGCTGGTGCGCGAGCACTACGGCACGCTCGGCTGGCATCCGTGGGCGCAGGGGCCGCATCCGTGGGCCGGACGGCGCGGAACCGATCGCGCCCGGACGCTCGTGCGCGCGCTGCGCTCGACGTTCGGCGCACCCGGGTCTTAGGACGCGGTCGGCCCGCGCTAGCGCCACCACGGCCGGCGCCATATCTCGGCGACGGCGGCGGCCGGCTCCACCAGATCACCCAGGTGCTCGCTCAGGTGGTCGAGGTGCTCGCATAGCCAGACGCCGTAGTACGAGCCGGAGGACTCGTCGACGATGCCCGCGGCAGCCAGCGACGGCGGCTCGAGCTCGGACACGGCCCTGTGATCCGGCCGTCCGACCTGCTCGGCGAGCTGCTCGTACCAGGACGTGAGCGTGGCGGTGCGACGCTCGAGCACGGCCCGCGCCTCGTCGAGGCCCGTGGCGTCGCCAGGCATCTCCGCCACGGCATGCGCGGTGAGCCGGAGCCGGAGCGAACCGCCGACAAGATGCCACAGATCCTGCTTGGCGAGGTGCTTGGTCCCCTGCTCGGACAGGAAGCCGCGGAGCGCCTCGTCGAGCCGGAGGCCCGCGGTGCCGGCGGCGACCCCGTTGTCGGGTAGGGCGGGCCGCGCTCCGACCGCCCACTGCATCGCCTGGGTCAGGTAGGACGCGCCGGTGCGGAACGCGTCCGCGAGATCGTCGCCGACGACGCTGGCGACGCCACGCGGCCAGAACACGGTGCCGATCACGACGCTGACCGCGCAGCCGAGCGCCACGTCCTCGATGCGCACCACGCCGACCTTCCACCCGACCGGCACGAGCAGGTTGAACAAGACCGCGACCATCACCGTGAATGCCGCCTGGCCGACCGCGAACGGAGTGGTCCCCGGCGAGTACGCCGCGACGAACACCGCGATCGGGAAAGCGATCCAGAGCGCGGTTTGGTCGCTTCCGATCGCCAGCACGAGTGCGCCGCCGATGACGAATCCGATCGCGGTTCCCGCGAGTGCCCGGACCGCGGTGGCGCCGGTCGACGCCGCGTTCGTGCGAAGGACCGACAGGGTGCCGAGCACGACCCAGAAGCCGTGCTGGACCGTGCTGATATCGGCGACGGCAACGGCGACTGCCAGCGCGACCGCGCCCCGGATGCTGTTGACGAACCAGACCGACCGCACGTTCGCGTGGGTGTGGGCAGCGCTGGCGACGCTCGACACTCGTTGCACGGTCCGTGCCGCGGCGCTCGACCCGGTGTACCAGCGACGCCGCCTGGCCTCGAGCCACTCGGGGTCCGCGAGCCGTGACGCGACCATCGCCTCGTACGCGACCCCGATAACCGCGACGGCGATCGCGTGCGCGTGGAACGAGATCTGGGCGGCTTCGCGGACGCCGGCGGGCTCCGGCGCTGATTGCTCGAAACGCACCACGGCGGCTCCCCGGCGGCGCTCCAGCTCGTCGATGTCGGGACTTGCGTGGCCGCCTGCGAGGAGAGTGGCCGTGTCTCGCAGCACCGAGCTCGAGCTCGCGACGAGCTCGCGGTCGCCGGGCACCGCGTGTGTGAGGTCGTGGCGCTCTCGGACCGCGTCGGCGATCAGCGACGTGCACCATTCGAGCAGCTCGATGCAGTTGGCGAGCGCCTGGTCGGTCGACGCGAGTCCGGTCGGGCGGTACGGGGTCGACGTGAACTGTGCGAGCAGGTCACCCTTGGCAGCCATCGCGGCGGCGAGGTGCGGGTCGGCGGCGTCGCCGCGCAGCGCGGCGTCTAGCTCGTCGGCAAGCGTCACCGCGAGCTTTGAGGCCGCGGAGGTCAGCTGGTTGCCGCCGGCGGCTCGCGGCGAGAACAGGAGCACGGAGGCCGTACCGACGACCGACGCGAGCCACCAGCCGATGAGGCGGTCGGGGATCATGCTGATCGTTCCGAAGGACGCCGCCGGAAGGACGTAGGCGAGCAGCGCGCCGGCGACCCCCGAGGCAGCATTCGGGCCGGTGATGCCCGCGAAGAACACCGCGAACGTCACCGGGACCGTCACGATCGCGGCCAGCACCGTGGAAGAGCTGACGATCGTGCCGATCGTCAAGAGCACGCTTCCGGCCAGCGCCAGGGCGAGGTGGGCAAGCAGCTTGTCGCGCCAGGTCCCGGCGAACGACGCGAGCACGAGCGTGGCGAAGCTGCCGAACGCTGCGAACGTCGCCATCTGGGGATTGCCGAGCACCTCGTGGGTGAAAGCGAACAGTCCGCTGGCGACGACCATCGCGCGTACCGCGCGCATCGCCGCCGGGACCGACCAGCGCGGTCGCCAGCTCGCGACCTCGGCGGCCCAGGACGCGGGAATCTTCATACCGCTCTCAGCGGAGACGGAGGCTGTGGAGGAGCGAGCGGTTCGCGAGTCGACCGGCGAGTTCCGGCGCTTCGCGGACCAGCGCACGAGTGATCTCGTCGTTGACGTGCTGAGGTTCGGCCCCGCATTCGGACAGCAGTGTCGCAGCTGGGCTTTGGAGCTTCGGGGAGGTCGCGGCGAGCAGGACGTGCTCGGTGCGCGGGCATCGGTGCCCGAGTGACTTCGCGATCGTCCGCGAGCGTTCGAGCAGCCGCTTGGTCTGCGGCGCGACCCCGAGCGATCCGTCCGGTCGCGGCGGGCGCGTGCCGAGTCGCTGCTCGACCTGCTTGCGAGCCGTCTCCCGTGTGACCCCGAGCTCCGCGAGGATCCGGGCGGCGAGCTCATCCGGGCGAGCGAGCAGCCCGAGTATCAGGTGCTCGGGCCGGATGTACTGGTGGCCGAGTCCCTGCGCCTCGTCCGCAGCGGCGCTCAGCACGGCGGCCGCGGGGCCGGACAGGCCGAACGGCGCCTCGCCTGGCGGCGGGTCGGCGAGCGCGGCGAACCGCTGCTGAGCTGCCTGCTTGCTCGTCCTCAGGCAGCCGCCGATCTCGCTCCAGCTCGCACCGCCGGCTCGCGCCGCGTCGACGAAGTGATCGAGCAGCTCGTCCCCGCGGGCTCGCAGCCGCTCGGCCACGGCGCCGGCTGCGGCGACCTGTTCGAGCGGCGTTCCGCCGGGAATCTGGGCCTTGAGCTGATCGATGTCCGGCAGGGTGGTCACGCCGCTCGGGCGTCAAGGCTACATTGACGCTGAGCTGCGGTCAAGGCGCTCGTCGCAGTTCAACATGTCCTGGGGCCGGATCGAACGCGGGATCGCCGACGAACGGCTTCGGGTCATGTCTCGAGCCTGGCCAGGTACTCCCGGGCCTCCGTCTGGCCGAAGTTCTCGGCCCAGCCCGCGGGCGTCGCGTCATAGGAGCTATCGCGGAGGTCCGGGTCGGCGCCGTGCGCGAGCAGCAGCTTGATCACCTCGAGGTTCCCGCCCGCCGCGGCTTCGTGGAGCGGCGCAGATTCGCGATAGCGCTCGAGGCGGTTCGTCGCGTTGACGTCGAACCCGAGGTCGATCAGCAGCGTCACCCCCTCGACACTGTCTCTCTGGGCCGCGCGGACGAGCTGATCGGGGTATTGCCTCTTCGCCTGCTCGGCGAGTGTCGGGTCGGCCGCGAGCAGCCGCTGCACCTCGTCGCGGTCGCCCTCGGTACTGGCCTCCATGAACGCGTACAGGGGAGTCGAGCCGGATGTGGCGCCGGCGGCGCGGAGCATCTCCGCGGACTCGCGGTGTCCGCGCAGCATCGCCTCCTCGCGCGGCGTCCGGGCTTCATACGTGTGGTTCCGGGTGCCCCGAGCCTCCGGATCGGCGCCGTGCTCGAGCAGCAGCCGCACATGGCCGGCGAATCCGGAACGGGCCGCGGCCATCAGCTGTTCGTCGACCATCTGACGAGGCGTCGCGTGCACGGGAGCGAGCAGGCGGTGCCACCGTCCGCCGTCGCCGGTACCGAGCCCGAACTCGAACAGCAGCTCGAGCCAGCGATCGTCGGCGTCCCAGTGGCGGTTGTAAAGCGTCTGCTCGTCGTTCGGATCGGCGCCGGCCTCCAGCAGCAGCCGCGCGAGCGCCAGCTCGTCGGGGTGGGCCGGGGGATCGCCCTCACCGCTGCCGAATGCCCCGGTGAGCGCTGTGAACGGCGGGCTGAGCCCCTCCCAGAGGTACCCCGCGTTCGGGTCGGCGCCGTGGTCGAGCAGCACGCGCGCCGTCTCGAGCGCGTCACGTTCGGGTCCGGTGGGGCCGAGCCGGGAGTAGGTCAGATACAGGAGCGGCGCCCAGTCGTGGGGTCCGCCTTGTCGGTTGACGGCCTCCGGATCGCGGGCGAGCAGCTCACGGGCGGCGGCCGTGTCGCCGACCGCCGCGATCGTGTGGATCGTCGCGGTCGCGAGGTCGGGATGGCTCGTGAGTAGCTCCTGCGCCTTGGCCCAGCGTGCGGGGTCGTCGTTGCCGTAGTTCAGGCACGCCAAGCGGAGGAACTCGTCGACGCGCGCGAGGCCGTCGGCGATCGGCTCGCCGACGGGCTGGGCGGCAGGCGAGCGCGAGTAGCGCCGGGTCAGCTCGAGGTACGCCTTCAGCTTCGCCCAGCTCGGGAAGCCGAACGAACGCGCGACCACGAGCTGCGCGTCCGCGAGCTTGAACGCGGCGAGCTCGGGTGAGCCGGGCTCCGCCTGTTCGAAGCGGGGATGGAACTCGCGGACGACTTCGGCGGCGCCGGCATCGCCGGCGCGGACCGCGCGCTGGAACGACCTGGCGCCGTTCTTCAGCTGCTCGAGGTTTGCGTTGCCCGGAAGACCGCGGGGTGGCACGGAGGCCTCCTTTCGCATTGGCCCAGAGTCCGCAATCTCGGCCGGAAAGGAGACGGACCGGCGACAAGCACGAAAGGTCGGATCAGGTGGGCTTCGCCCTTTCCGCGGACCGGTGGCGCCCTGAGCGCACGCCGATCATACTCGCGCCCGGCGGCGGCCCCATGCAGGACGCGCCGTGGCGACGCTCATGTGCTCCGGTTGGCGCGTGACGCAGGCCCGCGCGGCCCCCGGCCGGTGACCCCGGCCCCCGCGACCCCGCGACCCCGCGACCCAGCGACCCAGCGGTTACGCCGGCACCGCCTCCGCCCGCTCGCGCAGCCCTTCCAGCCCGATCGCGACCACGATCCGGATCGTGCCGACGATCGGGACGTAGGGGTAGGACTCGAGCAGCCGCCGGCCGAGGGTGTGAACCGGCCGCTGGGGGCCGGGGACGTTGGTCGTCGCGGTGTGGGTGTTCAACCGGGCCGAGCCGGTCATCGCCCGGCTCCCGAGTCCTGCGCGCTCATCGACTGGACGTGGTCTCCTCGGATCGCTCGAGCAGGCGCTCGAGCTCGCGATACACCTCTGCGTTGACGGCCATCCCACAGTGGCTGCCATCGATCTCGACCCACTCCGCGGCAGGATCGAGGCACGCTCGCCAGTCGACGATCGCGTCGCTGCGCGAGTAGACCGCGATCGCCGGGGTGTCCTTCGCGAGCGGCTCCTTGAGCAGCGTCCGGAACTCCGCGCAGCACGGGCCGTCCAGGCACTCGTTTGTGAACAGCCCGCGCACGCCGAGGTCCCCGAGGAACGCCACCGAGCGCACCGCGCGCAACACCGACGATGAGATCGCGAGCTGGTCGAGCACAGGCGAGCCGAGCGTCGTCACCGCGGCTACCTTGTCTGGATGCCTCGCCGCGAGCGCGCGGGCCAAAGTGCCGCCCCGGCTCTGGCCGATCACGACAGTTGGCTCCCCGAACGACTCGAGCACGGCACCGAGCCTTTCGAGCTCGCGCCCGGCGCAACCGACGTTGAGCCGGATCCCACTCGTCCGGACCGCGTGGCCACGGCGGCGCAGCCAGCCCGCCAGCACGGTCAGCGAGGCGTCGCCGGCCATGAACCCCGGGATCAGGAGTACGGGCCGGCGCCGCTCGGCCTGGTCGGGCGGGTGTGTGGCGGGGCGGGCGGGGGGGCGGGCGGGGATCCAAAACCTCAGGTCGGTGAGGAGCCGGGCGAACTCCGGCCAGAAGCGGAGCTCGTAGGAGAGCGGCGCGCTCACCCGTCGGCCTCGGCCAGCCGAAGGATCAGCTTGCCGGTGTTCTCGCCGCGAAACAGCATCAGCAGCACCTCGGGGAACTTGTCGAGGCCACCGATGACGACGTCCTCGCGCGATTGGAGCTGGCCGCTGCGCAGCCACTCGCTTAGCTGCGCGAATCCCTCGGGGTAGCGCTTGGCGAAATCGAACACGAGAAATCCGGTCATCGACGCGCGGGCGACGAGCAACTGCATGTAATTCGCCGGACCGCGCGGTGCCTCCTGCGCGTTGTACTGGGAGATCGCACCGCAGAGCACGACGCGGGCCCCCCGGGCAAGCCGGCGGAGCACCTCGTCGAGGATCTCTCCGCCGACGTTGTCGAAGTACACGTCGACGCGATCGGGCGTGTGCTCGCGGAGCTGGACGCGAAGGTCGCCGCGCTTGTAGTCGATCGCGGCGTCGAAGCCGAGCGTCTCGGTGAGCCACTCGCACTTTTCGGGTCCGCCGGCGATGCCGACCACCCGGCAGCCCTTGATCCGCGCGATCTGGCCGGCGATGCTCCCGACCGCCCCCGCTGCGCCGGACACGACCACGGTCTGTCCCGGCTCGGGTCGGCCGATTTCGAGCAGACCGAAGTACGCGGTCAGACCCGTTATGCCGAGCGCGCCGAGATGCACCTCGGGTGGCGCCAGCGAGGTGTCGACCGGCCACACGCCGCCGCCGTCCGAAATCGCGTAGCGCTGCACGCCGAACGTCCCGAAGACGCGGTCGCCGGCGCCGTAGTCAGGGTGCCGTGACTCGACGACTCGGCCGATCCCGCCGGCCCGCATCACCTCGCCGATCCCAACCGGCGGCACGTACGAGCGCCCCTCGTTCATCCACCCGCGCATCGCGGGGTCGAGCGACAGGTGCTCGAGCTTGACGAGGAACTGGCCGTCCGCGGGCTCGGCTACGGGCTCCTCGACGTAGTCCCAGTCGGACGTCTTGGGCAGCCCAACCGGCCGCGCCGAAAGGCGCCACTGGGCGTTCGTCCGTGTCATCGGACGAGCCTACTCCTAGGCGGGCGCGCGCCCTATCGGCCGGTGTGGGCGGCCGGCCGGCTCCGCCATCGCTTGACCGCGATGGCTCCGGCGACCGCGAGCGCGATCAGCCCTCCGATCACGAGCGAGCCCTCGCGCGCCAGCTCGATGGCCTGGTCGAACGAGTTCCAGAACGTGTATCCGAGCAGGGAGCAAGCGACGGCCCAGATGCCGGCGGCGACGATCGTCGCCGGCAGGAACCGTCGCGCGGGCATCCGCGAGGCACCGGCGATGAACGGCGCGAGCGCGCGGACCGCGCCGATGAACCGCCCGAACAGGATCGTCTTGCCGCCGTGCCTGGCGAAATAGCGCTCGACCTGCTCGAGCCGCTGCGGGGTGAGCTTCACGTGGTGTCCGTGCTCGAGCAGGAACCCGCGGCCGAGCCGGCGGCCGAGGATGAACGAAAGCGTGTCGCCGGCGACCGCGCAGACCCAGACCAGCGCGATCAGCGGCACGAGTTCGACCTCGCCCTGGCCGGCCGCCACTCCGCCGAGGATGACGACGAGCTCGCCCGGCGCGACCAGGCCGACGCCGGCGCCGGTCTCGAGAAACGCCATCACGCCGACGAGCGCGTACGTCCAGGGGCCGAGGGTGGAACCGGCCTCGCGGATCGTGTGCTCGAGGTTGGGTGGGTCGACCAGGCCGGTCCCGACCGCGACGAGCGCGAGCGCGCCAAGAACCATCGCGGCCTGCACCGCCCGCGAGAGGCGCCGTTGGCCGGCGAGGACGCCGGCCAGCAGCAGCCCCGCGGCGATCAGCGGTATCGGCTTCACGCGCGCGAGAGATGACGGCCGGGCGTGGCCGTCCGCTCGGTCCGTGACAGCTCGCCGTAGGCCCGAAGACGGCGGATGCGTTCACGAACCGGGGGATGCGTGGAGAACAGTGCCGAGAAGTCCCTGCCCGTGAGCGGGTTGACGATGTACATCGGCGCGGTCGCCGGGTTGATCCGGAGCGCGGGCGCATGCGTCTCCTCGATCGTGGCGAGGGCATCCGCGAGCGGCTCGCCGGAGCCCAGCAACCGTGCCGCGGTCGCGTCCGCGAGGTACTCCCGCTGCCGGGAGACCCCGAGCTGGAGCAACGTGGCCGCGATCGGCGCGAGGATCGCCGCGGCGAGCGAACCGAGCAGGCCGAGTGGGCTGCCCTCCTCGTCTGACCCGAACAGGAACGAGAGCTGCAACACGCTTGCGATCGCCCCGATCGCGCCGGCGATCGTGGCGGCGATCGACGAGACGAGGATGTCGTGGTTCCGGATGTGCGCGAGCTCGTGCGCGACCACCGCGCGAACATGCTCGGGCTCCATCGTGCTGAGCATGCCTTCGGTCAGGGCCACCGCAGCGTGCTGTGGGTTGCGCCCGGTCGCGAACGCGTTGGGCTGCTGGCCGGGCATCACGTAGAGCCGGGGCATCGGAATGCGGGCTCGCGTGGCCAGGCGGCGGACGATCGCGTGCAACTCAGGCGCGTCGGCGCTCTTCAGCGGCCGGGCGCGCGCGACGCGCAGCGCGATCCGATCGGAGTAGAAGTAGCCGACGACGTTGAACGCGACGGCGAACGCGACGAACAGCCACAGGAAGGAGCCGCCGATGAGCGCGCCGATCGCGATCGTGAGCGCCGTGAGCCCGGCGACGAGGGCCCATGTGCGGAGCCGCGTTGTCAGCAGGGTGGTGGTGGCGTTCATCGGGGTCCTTTCGAATCGTTTCGACCAGGATCGCCCGAAAACGGGGCCGGCACCATGGGGTTCAGCGTGTATGTGTCGCCGGCGCGCGACCCGAGGCGGAGTCGGGGTGTGACGCTCGCAGCGAGTCAGGGTGTGGGGCGCGCAGCGCCCCCGCGTGAGCGCGCCGTCTCGGATCGCGCCGGACCCGGGCGACGCTCGCCCCCGTCGTGACCGCGAGCACGATCACGATCACACCGAGCGATAGGCCGGTCGAGAGCTCCGGGATCGAGTGGTTCTGCAGGTGGCCGAAGTGGAGCACGAGCTTGATGCCGATGAACGTGAGGATCACGGACAGTCCCATCGACAGGTAGACGAGACGGTCGAGCAGCCCCGCGACAAGGAAGAACAGCGAGCGCAGTCCCAGCAGCGCGAACACGTTGGCGGCGAGGACGATGTACGGGTGAGTGGTGACCCCGTAGACCGCCGGGATCGAGTCGAGCGCGAACAGGAAGTCGGTCGTCCCGATTGCGAACAGCACGATGAACAGCGGGGTCAGCATACGCCGGCCGTTCACGCGGGTGACGATCCGGTTGCCGTCGTACCGGTCGGTCAGCGGCAGGCGGCGCCGAGCGAGCGCGACCACCGCGTTGTGGCTGACCGAGGGGTCCTCGTCGCGGTGGCGGAACAGTTGAACCGCGGTGGCGATCAGCCCGAGCCCGAAGATCAGGAACATGAACGAGAACGCGGACAGCAGAGCGGCGCCGACCGCGATGAAGATCGCGCGCAGCACGAGCGCCAGCACGATCCCGACCGCGAGCGCGCGCGACTGGTACTCGGACGGAACCGCGAACGTGCCCATGATGATCACGAACACGAACAGGTTGTCGACCGACAGGCTTCGCTCGACCACGTAGCCGGCGAGGAACTGCGTGCCGAGGTCCCACCCGGCGAGCAGACCGAGGACCACGCCGAACCCGAGTGCGACGGCGACATAGATCACCGACCAGATGGCCGCGGAGCGGAAACTCATCGCCGATCAGGGCTCGACGAGGCCGTGGCGAATCGCGTATCGGGTCAGCTCGACCCGATCGTGCATACCGAGCTTCTCGAGGATGTTCGTTCGGTGGCGATCGACGGTCTTCTCGCTGATCACGAGTGCCTCGGCGATCTCCTTCGTGCTGTAGCTCTCGGCGATCAGCTTCACGATCTCGGTCTCACGCGCGGTGAGCGGGTCCTCGCGGACCGCGGCGTCGTTGCGCGCGCCGTGCAGCAGGTCGCGGATCAGCGGCGTCATCGCTCCCGGGTACAGGAACCTCTCGCCGCGCATCGCCGCGCGGCACGCCTCGACCAGGTCGCGATCGGCGACCGTCTTGAGGACGTAGCCGGACGCGCCCGCCTTGAGCGCCTCGTACAGGTACCGCTCGTTCTGATGCATCGACAGCATCAGGATCCGAAGGTCGGGGCGGCGGCGATGCAGCTCGCGGGCCGCCTGGAGCCCGGTCATCCGCGGCATCGAGATGTCGAGGATCGCGAGGTCGACCTCCGGCTCGAGCGCCCGCTGGACGGCCTCCGCGCCGTCGCCGGTCTCGGCCACGACCTCGAGGTCGGGCTCGGCGTCGAGGACGAGTCGCAACCCGCGCCGGACCAGGGCGTGATCGTCGGCGAGCAGCACGCGCGTCTTGAGCGGGGTCATCGCCGGTTCTCCGTGCGGGACCTCGAGCTGCACGCGGCAGCCGCCGTCCTTGCGGTCGCCGTCGATCGTGAGGTTCGCGCCGATCAGCGTCGCTCGCTCGCGCATCCCGCGTATCCCGGTGCCCGGGACGTGGCCCTCCGGGAGGCCGTTCCCCGTCGTCCGTGACGGTCAGCGTGAGCATGCCGTCCTCCGGTGCGAGCGTCAAGTCGGCCTCGCCGGCCCCTGAGTGGCGCGCGACGTTCGTCAACGCCTCCTGCGCCACGCGGTACACGACCAGCTCCGCGTCGGGCGAGAGCGTCGGGAAGCTGCTGGTCGAGCTGCTGCGTGACCCGGAGACCGAAGCGCTCGGTGAATCGCTCGCACAGAACCGCGAGCGCGCTCTGCAGCCCGAGGTCGTCGAGCGCCTCGGGACGCAGCTCGATCGCGATCCGCCGCACGTCCTCGAGGCTCGCCGCGAACCGCGCCCTGGACCTCGGCCACGTCGTCCCGCAGCTCCGGCGGGACGCGCGCCTCGACCCGTGCGAGCCCGAGCAGGACCGCGGTCAACTCCTGCCCGACCTGGTCGTGGAGCTCCTGCGCGATCCGCAGGCGCTCGGCCTCCTGGCCGGCGAGCACTCGACCGGTCGCCTCGCGTCGCTCGGCCTCGAGCCGGGCGAGCATCTCGTTGAACGTCAACGCCAGCTCGCCCGCCTCGGAGTTCGGATCTGAGACCGGCATCCGCTCGCCGTGGTCGGAGAGATCGACGCGCCTGGCGAGCGCCGTCAGCCCCTGCACGGGCGCGACGAGACGCCGGACGAGATACACGTTGATCGCGACGACGAGCAGCAGCGCGAGCACGAGCGCGGCGCCTTCGGCGTCGATTCGGAACGACGAGACGCGGTCGGGATCGAGCACGACGATCGTGACCCCGACCGCCACGGCCAGCAGCAGCACGTTCACGCCCGCCACCCGATAGAGCAGAGGGACGTAACGTCGCCGCGCTGGACGCTCGGGCACAGAGGTGTCGCCGTTCATCGCACTTCTCGTCAGGGAGTGAAGCAGCTGTTCTCATCGACACCCGGGCGTCGGCCGGCGGCCGGTTCGGGCTCGGGCCGGGTGGGCCGTGGCGGCTTCCGGCCGCAACCCCTCGAGCTTGTGGAGCATCGCCCACCGGCGCGAATCGAAGCCGGCGGGCGAGACCCCGAGCGTGCCCGCGATGTCCGGCAGGCTCGATCCCGGCGAGCAGCATGCCGAAGATCGCCTGCTCCTCAGGGCCAAGCCGGCGTCGCATGGCGCCGGCCAGCGTAGGGGGGACGACCGGAAGCCGCGAATGTCCGCGCGCGACCGCGCGAACCGCGTCGCACAGCTCCGCGCCGACGCCGCCCTTGCTCACAAGTCCGTCGGCGCCGGCGACGACGCAGGCCGCCGTCAGCGGGCCGTCGCAGTACGCGGAATAGATCACGACGCGCGGTGCTCGCTCGAGCCGCTTGAGCATCCGGGTCAGCCAGAGGCCGCTACGCGAGCCGAGCTGATAGTCGACGACCGCGACATCGATCGGCTCGCGCTCGGCGATCGACCTGGCCTCCTCGGCGGATGCGGCGGCGTCGACGATCGAGGAGATCGGGCTGATCGTCGAGCAGCTGCAGCAGCCCGAGCCGCACCGCGGGGTGATCGTCGACCACGAGCACCCGCAGCCGGGTGAGATCGGCGTCCGACCCCAGTACCGGCTCGGGAGCAACGTATTCCTGAACTGTGGCCATCTAAAGCCTCCTTGGTCTCATCTTCGAGACCAAGATCGCGTAGCCGCGCCGTTCCAGGAATGGGGGCAGCCCCCCATCTGGGCGTGAGGTGATCCCCCGATCGCGCGGCGTCTACGCGCGCAGCTTCTTGCGGAGAGCGAGACCGACGCCCGTCAGCAAGAATCCCGCCAGCACGGTGCCTGTCAGTGCGAAGCCCGTCATCGGGAGAGTTTGTCCGGTCGCCTGGCTCGGGGTCGTGCTCGGGGTCGACGTGGTCGCCGGCGTGGTCGAGGTGGCGGCCGGCGTGGTCGACGTGGTCGTGGGCGTGGTCGACGTGGTCGTGGGCGTGGTCGACGTGGTGCTCGCCAGCACGACGACCGTGCCGTGCATGAACGGATGGATCGAGCAGATGTACGTGAACGTGCCCGCGGTGTTGAACGTGTGCGACGCGCTCTTGCCCTTCTCCAGCACGCCGGTGTTGAAGCTGCCGTTGTTCGGCAGTGGCCGTGTGAGCGCTCGGACCGTTGTTCACCCAGGTGACCGTGTCACCGACGTGAATCGTGATCGTGGCGGGACTGAACTGGAAGTCAGCGATCGTCACGGTCGGATCACCCGCGGCGGCGTGAGCTTTCGTCGGGTGCGCGAGTCGCGCGTGATGGGCGAGGGCGCCGGCGACCGCGCCACCGGTCCGGGTGATCCCCGACAAGGGGGTTGCGGGTGAGATCGACACTTCGGGCGCGGAGGAGACCTTCACACCGGGCGCGTGCCTGGTGCGGACGCGGACGTGGTGTGCGGAGTGGACGCGTGCGTGGGCGTCTCCCCGCGCCTGCGCGTCTCCCCGCGCCTGCGCGTCTCCCCGCGCCTGGGAGTCTCCTCGCGGCCCGACATGACCCCGCGCAAGCGCGTGCACCGGCACCACGAGCGAGGTCATCGACAACGCCAGGAACAGCGGCAGGAATCGCTTCCGAGTCATCACTCGACCTTTATGACGCGCGGTGCCGCACGAACCTTCCGTGTGTGGGTTCAACTCGACGCGTCCTGGAACACGGTCGCGGAGGCGCGGATCCGGCGGAAGTCAGGCGCCGATCCGGCGGAAGTCACGCGCCGACCTGGCGGAACAACCGCCGGGCGGCCCGTTCGCCGGTCTCGACCGCGCCGTCGAGGAAGCCGATGTTGTCGATTGACGTGTGCTCGCCGGCGAACAGGAAACGCCCCTCGGTCGCGCCGGCGAGCTCCCCGTATGTGGCCGCCTGGCCGACGCGATAGTAGGAATAGGCGCCGTGGACCCAGTGGTCGCGCGCCCAGTGGTCCTCGTAGGCGCGGCCGGTGAACGCGGCAGTGGTGCCGGGGAACACCTGCTCGAGCTGGTTCAGGGCCCAGGTGACGTCGCGCGCCGGCGCCGGGCCGTGCGCCGTGCCCCTCAGTCCGGTGCGGCCGACCCGCCCGCCCGGGAAGGCCAAGTACAGAGCGGGGCTCGCGTCGGGGCCCAGCTGGACGGTGTCATCCCAGCCGCACGCCAGCCGCTCCCACTCCCCGTAGGTGGCGCCGCTGTAGCCGAGCGGCGGCCACGTCTTGTGGCTCAGCTCGAGGTGGATCTTCGCGTTCGTCCCCATCCCCATCGTCGCGATCACCTTGCGCTTGGTCGCTCGACAGACCGGAGTGCTTCAGCTCGACGTGACGAAGCGTGCTGAACGGCAGCGCGAGCACGACGAGGTCCGCGGTCCTCTCCACGGTCTTGCCCGCGACGTCGAACACGAGCCCGATCGTGTGGTCGGCGTGCTCGCGGATCGCGACCAGCACGTGGTCGTGGCGGACGGCGCCCGGGGGAAGCTGTCCGATCATGCCCGAGACGAGCTGGTCGTTCCCGCCGACGATCGTGAACCGCTCGTCGTCGCCGGGCAGCGGATGGAGCGACGAGCGCGAATTGCCGGTCAGGAGCACGATCAGGTCGAGCGCGGACTGGTCGCCCGGGTCGCCACCGTTCTCGGTCACGGTGTCGGCCATCATCAGCTTGCCGAACCGGCTGCCGGCGCCGATCTCGGTGCTGTCGAGCCATTCCGGCACCGACATGCGATCGAGGCGCGCCGTTCCCGCGTCGGTCTGCATCTCGCGTGCGGCGGCCCTGAACGCGGGGAAGCCGACGTCGTGCCAGTCGGCGTTCGCCTCGCCGTACGTGTACACGCGGCCGTCGATGAAGAACACCTCGTCCCCGCGGGGCAGGTCACCTCCGTTGACGACGACCTGCCTGCAGCCCGAGCCGCGACGCGAGCCTGCGGATCGCGGTCTGGTCGCTGTTCAGGAACGATCCTCCGTGCTCGGTGATCAGCCCGCCGGCGAAGTAGTCGCGGAGCGTCCAGCACCGCCCGCCGGCGCGGTCAGGGTTGGCCTCGTACACGGTCGAGGACACCGGATCGCCGGGGCTCTGGGTCCACAGCATGTGGGCGCAGCGCAGTCCGGCCAGGCCGGCGCCGACGATCGCGATCCGTGGCTGCAGCCTGGAGCTTCGTGATGCGGAAGGCGAGCGCCGCGGCGGGGTTGCCGGCGAGCGTCGCGCCGGCGGCGAGCCCACCGGCCCCGATCAGCAACTCTCGCCTGGTCCGACGATCCGCGTCGCCGGCGCGACCCAGAACCTCGTCGACCGGCACGCCGGAACGATCGGCGTTTTCATGTGCGGCGAACAGGCGACGGGCCCGGACCATTCCGGGCGACCGTGCCGCCCGGGCGCGACGGGCACCCGCTCCGAGGCATGGCGGTAGGTTAGCCCCGGCCCGGGCCAGCTACGGGATGCCGAGGCCCGACTGCTCCCATCCGGCTGGCCTCGTCGACCGACACGTTCTCTCGTCCGAGCGGCCACAGCGACACCGGGATCAGCTTGAAGTTCGCCAGGCCGAGCGGAATCCCGATGATCGTGATGCACTGTGCGATGCCCGTGACCAGGTGAGCGAGCGCGAGCTCCCACCCGAGCAGCACCACCCAGATGATGTTGCCGATGAGCGACCGCGACCCCGGCGTGTCTCCTTCTTCACGAGCGTCCGGCCGAACGGCCACAGGCAGAACCTGGCCATTCGGAGCGCCGCGAAGCCGAACGGAATCGTGATGATCAGGATGAAGGCGACAAGCGCCGCGAGGGTGTAGAGGATCGCCAGCCACAGGCCGCCGAAGATCAACCAGATGATGTTGAGAACGATTCGCACTCAGGCTGCCGGCGGCGGGGTCGCGGTCGGATCTCCGGCGACCGCGTCCTCGAGCGCCTTCGCGTCCTCGGCGCTCAGGTGGTGCCGGACGAGGCGGCCGCCGTGTCCGTCGAGCGCGCTGACCATCGCGTCGACGTGGTCGGGCGAGGCCATCATGATCACGGCCGAGGACCCCTCGGGGACCTCGCGCCGCACCTCGTCGAAGAACGCGCTTCGCAGGTGCGGCGAGCTTCGCTCCTGGGCGACGCCGCCGACTAGTCCGCCTCCGACCAGACCGACCGCGAGGCCGGCGGGACCGAACAGCAGGCCGACGGCGCCGCCGGCGACCGCGCCCTCCGCGGTCTTGCCACCGATGAACTCCAGCTCGTCGTCGGCATCGACGTAGCGGCCGGCGAACGTTCCCCGGACGATGATCCGGTTTCGCCGGTGATGCTCGACGAACGCGACGTGGTTCGCCCACGCCACGCCGTCGACCGACCTCGGTGCGCGCGAGTACGCCTGCTCGGCTCCTTCGGTGTGCTCGAACACCATCAGCGCGAAATCCAGGCCGTTCGTGTCCATCGGTGGCGGACGATAGCGAGGGCAGCGCGGCCGCGCGTCCTCCGAAATGGGTGATTCCGGGGATGCTTGGGAAGAAGCGCCCACAGAGACGTAGTTTCTTCCAAGGCGCCCGCGGGGACGATCCTCAGTGGCCTCCGTCGCCGCCCGCGAGACGGATCGCGATCAACAGCTCCTGGACGTCGCCGAGGTCGCGGAGGTCGCAGCCGGTCTTCTCCTCGATCCGGGCGAGCCGGTGGTGCGCGGTGTTGACGTGGATGAACAGCCGCTGGGCCGCGACCTTCGCGTTGAGGTTCGCGGCGGCGTAGGCGAGCAGCGTGCCGGTGAGCATCCCGCCGCTCGCGTAGTCGTCCTCGACGAATCGCCGGACCGCGGGTGACAGCAGCCGGAGCACGGTGGCGTCGGACCGCAGTGTCAGGTAATCGAACGCGCTCAGGTCGGCAAGCGCCATCACGCCGCCACCGGACTCGAGCGACTCGATCGCGGCGCTCGCCTCGCGGTAGGCGTCGGGGAGCCCGGCGGTCGTCTCGGTCGCGGTGCTCACGCCGATCGCGAGGCGGATGCCGAGGCCGGCGAGGTCGCGGTGGGCGCGCTCGATCGGCTCGGTCAGCCGGCGCGGTTCCTCTCGGTCGAGCGCCCGGACGACCACGATCTCGTCCTGGCGGACGACGGTCAGTGGGCGGAGCACCCCGCCGGCGGCGCGTGCGAGCGCCGACGCGGCCGACCGGAGCGCCAAGCTCGTCGTCCGCGGGCGTGACCGGCACTGCGACGATCACCAGGCACCGCCCGCACGAGTCGAGCCCGGCGGCTCGGGCGGCGGCGAGACGCGGCCCGGGAGCCGGCTCGCGCCCCGCGAGCAAGTCCTCGAGCAGGTCACGGCGGACGCGATCGCCCTCGGCCACGAGCATCTGCTGAGCCTCGAGATAGGTCTGTGCCGCGTGCGTGCTCGCGAGGTCGATGAACTCCATCACGAGCCGCGCGGCCTCGAGCGCGGCGGCTCGCGACTGCTCGTCTTCGCCCGCGAGCCCCACGATCGCGTCCCAGATCACGCGGTGGCCGATCCGGAACGCGTGCAGGAAGTCGGCAAGCGGCACCCCGCGGCGCGCGCGCAGCGCGGCGTGCGGCCTGATGTAGGCGAGGTCCTGCTCGGTGACCGGCCGGGCCTGCAGGAGGCTCTCGCGCAAGGCGTCGTGGTTCTCGGCGACGTGCTCGGTCACGTCCGCGAGGATCACCGGATCGACGATCGCCGAATAGGTCGGGATTCGCCGCGCGAATCTCGCGCAGGCTCTCCGTGGCGAGCTCGGCCCGGCGCGCCGCGAGCATCTCGGCGATGCTCACCATGTCGACGACGCCGGGCACGAGCACGGACCTCACGCGGTGAGCCGCGGCTCCACCTGGGCCGCCGACTGAGCGCGCAGGCGCGACGGGCACGCCGGCCAGGACCGACGAAACCGCACCGAGCAGCGGCCCGCACAGGAGCGAGACCCATGCGCTGAGCGCGACCCACTGCCACGGTGTCGACAACAGGCCGCCGAGCGCTCCGGTGCCCGCGGCCAGCGGGTGCGTTGGTCAGCGCGAGGCCGAGCGCGGCCACGGTGTGCGGACCCGCGGCGCCCGGGACGTAGTTGTCCAGGCCGGTGGCGAACCACCAGAACAGGACCGACGCGGCGCAGGCGAACGCCGGCGCGGCGGGGAGCGATTCGTTCGCCGGCAGCGCTGAGATGAGCACCAGGCCGCCGCCGACGATCGCGATCGCCAGCGCGATGCCCCACAGGCTCGGGACGCCTGCCAGCGCCGGCCCGAGGGTCATGATCACGACCGCTCCGAGCGTTCCCGTCGTGCAGGCGAGCATCGTCTTGCGCAGCGCGGCGCGATCCGCGCCGAGCACGTAGTACAGACCCCACGTCACGAACGACGCGGGAAGCACGAGCTGGAACTTCTCCGGCAGCCCGAACTTGCCGAACACGCCGTCGGCGACCGTGAACCAATGAAGGTTGAAGTTCAGTGTGAACTCCGACCAGAGGAATGCGACGACGCCGATGCTGAGTGCTAGCGGGCGCGGCGATCTTGAGGCGGTTTGACATTGCAGTAATCCTTTCCTCACGGGGTGAATTGCGTGGCCGGAACAATCTCTCGGACGACCCTGTGGGTCATTGGGAACCGACCCCACGGTTCGTCCGAGAGCGTTGTGTTCCGGCCACAATCACGCACCGCCGGTGAGGAACCCACCAGTTAGTTCGCGCCCACCCCCGCAGGGATCTCGATCGCGCGCTTGAGGATCTTCCCGGTCGGGCCCTTGGGCAGCTCGTCGACGAACCACACGTGCCGCGGGTACTTGTACGCGGCGATGTTGGCCTTGACGTAATCGCGGATCTCGGACTCGGTGGCGCTCATCCCGGGCTTGAGCGCCACTGCGGCTCCGACCTCCTCGCCGAGCTCGGCGTGGGGGACGCCGATCACCGCGGCCTCGCGCACCGCCGGGTGCTCGTACAGAACCTCCTCGATCTCGCGCGGGTACACGTTGTAACCGCCGCGGATGATCAATTCCTTCTTGCGATCGACGATGAAGTAGCAGCCGTCGTCGTCGATCCTGGCCATGTCACCCGAGTAGAACCAGCCGTCCTTGTCGATCGATTGTGCGGTGGCGTCGGGGCGCTTCCAGTAACCCTTCATCACGTTGTGACCGCGGATCGCGATCTCACCGACTTCATCCGCGGGCCGACGGTCTGGCGATCGTCGTCGACGAGCCGCATCTCGACGCCCTCGATCGGGGTGCCGATCGAACCCGGCTTACGCTCCCGGTCGGGATGGTTGAAGCACGCCACCGGCGAGGTCTCCGACAGGCCGTAGCCCTCGAGGATGATGCATCCGAACGCCTGCTCGAATCCCCTCAGCACTTCGACTGGCAGCGCCGCTCCCCCGGACACGCACACGCGCAGCGTGCTCACGTCATAGCTCCCACGGTCGGGGTGGTTGAGCAGCGCCGAGAACATCGTCGGCACGCCCTCGAACACCGTGACGCGGTCGCGCTCTATCGCCGAGAGCGCCGCATCGGCTGAGAACCGCGGAATCAACGTGAGCGACGCGCCGGCGCTGACCGCCGCGTTCAGCGCGCAGGTCTGGCCGAACGCGTGGAACAGCGGGAGCGCGCCGAGGACCACGTCCTCGTGGCCGAGCCCGAACAACTCCTTGCTCACGTCGGCGTTGATCGAGAGGTTCGAATGCGTGAGCTGGGCGCCCTTCGGCTTTCCGGTCGTGCCCGACGTGTAGAGGATGACCGCGGTGTCGTCACCGGACCGCTCGGCGACCTCGTCGCACTGGCTCGACGCTCGCGAGCAGGTGACCGAACGACACGGGCTCGACCACGATGCACTCGGCGCCGACCTCATGCGGCGCCCTGCTCGGCCGCGTCGGCGAGCTCGTGCCAGGCGAAGATCAGCTTCGCCTCCGAGTCGCCCAGGTAGAACGCGACCTCGCGCTGCTTGAGCAGCACGTTCATCGGCACGACGTCGCCGCCGGCGCGCAGCACGCCGTAGTACGCGAACGCGAACTGCGGAACGTTCGGGAGCATGATCCCGACGCGGTCGCCGGGCTCGACGCCGCGCTCCCGGAGCAGCCCGGCGACGCGAGCTGTCGCCTCGTCGAGCTCCGCGTAGGTGATCACGACGTCGTCGATCCGCAGCGCGGGACTGTCTGGATACCGCTGCGCGGATGTGCTCAGGTTCTGGGCGAGACTCTCGTTCATCGACGGTCCTTTCTCGGGTATCGGTGCGACCGGATAAGCGTCGCTCACACCGAGCGCCGAGAACATGGGGCCAGCGGCCTAATTCCGAGCAGTTGCGATTGTGCGCCGCAACCAATTCCGCGTCGGCGAGCCGGGCGGCGATCAGGATCTCGATCAGGTCGCTCACGCGGCGCAGATCGCATCCGGTGCGCTCCGCGATCCGGCCGAGGCGGTAGTGCGCCGTATTCACATGGATGTGGAGGCTGTCGGCCGCTCGCCTGGCGTTGAGGTCGCACGCGACGTACTCGCGCAACGTGGCGATCAGGTGACCTCCGTCCGCCGCATCCTGCGCGACGAAATCGTGGACCGCGGGAGCGATCAGCCTGCTCGCGGTCGGGTCAGCGCGCAGCGTCAGGTACTCGAACGCGCTCAGATCGGACAGTGCGACGACTCCGGGCATGGAGCCCCGAGCAACCCGAATGGCGCTCGACTCCCGGTAGGCGTCGGGAATCTGAGCGAGCCCGGACACCGTGGTGCTGACCGCGACCGCGAGCGGCAGGCCGCCGTCGGAGAGTCGTTTCTGGACCTCGGCGAGGCGCACCGCGATCGTCGCGGAGAAAGGCCGTCGTCGGCCGGCACGACGAGCACGATCTCGTCCCGGCGGACGACCGCGAGCGGTAGCGAACGGCCGCCGATCGCCCGGGCCAGGGCGGCTGCGCCACCGCGGAGCAGCTGCTCGTCGCCGGGGCTTGTGCAAGGCGTCGCGGAGATGACGACGAACGACGCGTGATCGCGCAGACCGGCTGCGCGGGCCGCATCCAGACGCGGCCCTGGTTCGAGCTCGCGTCCGACGAGCAGGTCTTCGAGCAGGTCCCGCCTGATTCGCTCGCCGGTGGCCGCGAGCTGCTCCTGGGTCTCGAGGTAGACCTCTGCCGCGTGGGTGGTCGCGACCTCGAAGTAGCGGGGAAGGTGCGAGGCGAATTCGAGCGCGGCTCGGCGCGACTCGTCGTCCTGCGCGAGCGCGAGCGCCGTGTCCCATAGCACCCGCTCGCCGACGTAGAAAGCCTGCACGAAGTCGGTGATCGACACGCGCTTCGCGCGCCGCGCCGCGTGCGGGCGGACGAACAGCAGATCCTCGCGCGTGACGTCGCGGTCGGCGCCGAGCGTCTTGATGCTGGCGCGCAGATGGGCCAGCACATGGGCGCGGACGTCGCTCCGCAGCTGCTCGTCGGCGGTCCGGTAGGCGGGGATCTCCGTGAGGATCCGCTCGCTCGCCTCGTCGGTCAGGCTGTCCAGGCGCTGCTCGAGCGCCTCGCGGAGCGCGACGATCGCGGGGTCACGGTTCACGCCAAGGCTCTCCTCGCCGGCGATTGTACGCAGCACACAACCAGCGGTTCGGAACTTAGGGCGGTGAACCGATGCGCCGGTACGTCGCCCGAGCGAGTCTTATTGGACAAGCACAACCCGGAGACGATCGATGAGCGACAACGGAACAACTGAGATCGGCGAGTCCCGCGTCCGTCGCACCAGCCAGGCGGCCAGGTCAGGATTGGACGTGATGTTGAGCGAGGCCGCGGCGGGCGGGCCGCCCAGGTTCATCGCGCCGGGCTCGGCGGTGAAGGTGACGGCGGGCCTCGCGCGGCACCCCGGGCGGGTGATCTCCCGCGCCGCCGGCCTCGGCGCGGAGCTCGCCAGGACCGCCGCCGGCCGCTCGGAGCTCGCGCCGGCGAAGGGGGACCGGCGCTTCGGCGACCGGGCCTGGGAGGGCAACTGGCTGTTCCGCCGCGTGCTCCAGGGCTACCTCGCGGTCGGCGAGACCGTCGACGGGCTGATCACCGACGCCGACGTCGACTGGCGCGCCGAGCGCCGGGCGCGGCTGGCGGCCGGGAACGTGCTCGACGCGCTCGCGCCGACGAACTTCGCCTGGTCCAACCCGACCGTGATCAAGGAGACCGTCGACACCGGTGGCGGCAACCTCGTCCGCGGCGCGCGCCAGTTCGTGCACGATCTGTCGACACCGCCGACGCATCTGCCGGCGACGGTCGACACGAGCAAGTTCGAGGTCGGCGGCAACCTCGCGGCCTCGCCCGGGTCGGTCGTGCTCCGCACCGACGTGTTCGAGCTGATCCACTACAAGCCGGCGACCGAGCAGGTGCGCGAGGTGCCGCTGCTGTTCGTCCCGCCGACGATCAACAAGTTCTACGTGCTCGACCTCGCGCCCGGGCGGAGCATGATCGAGCACTACGTCGCCCAGGGCCAGCAGGTGTTCGTGATGTCGTGGCGCAACCCCGAGCAGGCCGCAGGGTCACTTCGACCTCGACACGTACGCGCAGGCGGTCGCCGAGGCCCGCGACGCGGTCGCCTCGATCACGGCGCAGACCGAAGGTCCACCTCGCGGCCGCGTGCTCGGGCGGAATCATCACCGCCGGCGCTGCTCGGTGAGCTCGCCGCGACCGGCGAGCTCGGACGGCGTCGCGAGCCTGACGCTGATGGTGTGCGCGCTCGACAACGACACCGAGGGCACGATGTCGGCGCTCGCGACGCGCGACGTCGCGGCCGCGGCCGTCGCCGAGTCCGCGCGCAAGGGCTACCTCGACGGGCAGGCGCTCGAGGGCGTGTTCACGTGGCTTCGCCCGAACGACCTCGTCTGGAACTACTTCGTCAACAACTACCTGCTCGGCAAGGAGCCGCCGGCGTTCGACATCCTGTACTGGAACCAGGACACGGTCCGTCTCGCGGCGGGGCTTCACCGGGACTTCATCCACGTCGGACTCGACAACTCGTTCGCGCACCCGGGCGCGCTCGAGGTCCTCGGCGCAGCCGGTCGACCTCGGGTCGGTCGACCTCGACACGTACTTCGTCGCCGGCGCCACCGATCACATCGTCCCGTGGGAGAGCGCGTACAAGGGCGCGCTCCTGTTCGGCGGCGACAAGCGGTTCGTGCTGTCGCGGAGCGGTCACATCCAGGCGCTCGTCAACCCGCCGAGCCCGGACAGCCGTTCGAGCTTCCGCGTCGCCGACGAGCTGCCGGCGACAGCCGAGGAGTTCGGCGCGCAGGCGCCGCAGCTGCCGGGCAGCTGGTGGTCCGACTGGGACGCGTGGCTGGCCGAGCGCTCCGGCGAGCTGAAGCCGGCGCCGAAGACGCTCGGCAACGCGAACCTACAAGGCGCACGGAAAGGCACCGGGAACCTATGTACTTGCCAACTGACGAGCTCCCGGCGGTCCCCGACGAGCGCTGGTGGGGAGATCACCTGCGCGAGACGCGCTGGGCGCTCGAGGTCTCGCGCCTGCTCGCCGATCCGGTCTTCCACGGCCGCGGGGTGCCGCGCGGCGACGGCCGCCCGGTCATCCTGATGCCGGGCTTCGGCGGCGGCGACCAGACGCTGCTCGTGCTCGCCGCGTGGCTGCGGCGGATCGGGTACCGCGCCGCACACGTGCGGGCTTCGTCACCAACACCGGCTGCTCGGACCGTGCGCGTCGACCGCGTCGAGCGCCGGCTGGAAGCGATCCACGACAGTCACGGGCGCCGCGTGGCGCTGATCGGCCACAGCCGGGGCGGCCACTACGTCCGCGCGCTCGGCCACCGCCGCCCGGACCTCGTCTCGCACGCGATCTCGATCGGCGCCGGGCTGCGCCAGATGCTCGCGACCAGCTATCCGACCCAGGCGGCGGCCGGCGCCGCCCGCCGGGTCGTGCTCCGAAGCGGACGCGCGCGGTCGCCGCTCTGCCTGACCGAGACGTGCGACTGCCGGTTCGCGCTCGGACTTCGTCGCCCCGTTCCCGTCCGACCGCGTGCGCCTGACCAGCATCTACTCCAAGGAGGACGGCGTCGTCCGCTGGCAGTCCGCGCTCGTCCCGTACGGCACCTGCGTCGAGGTGACCGGAAGCCACGTAGGGCTGATCTTCAACCGCAAGACCTACCGGGCGATCGCCACCGCGCTCGCCGACCCAGAACTGCAACCGAGTGGAGGAACCCGATGCTGACCGCTCCCGACCTGTTCGGAGACCTTGGCCATGCGCTCGCCACCGACTACTTCTTCCTGCGCGAGCAACTCACCGAAGAGCAGCTCGAGGTGCTCCGCCGCGTGCGGGTGTTCGTCGACGACGAGGTGCTTCCGGTGATCGGCGGCTACTGGGAGCAGCGCCGAGATGCCGTGGCCGCTGATCCGCCGGCTCGGAGAGCTCGGGATCGTCGGCGAGGACATCCAGGGCTATGGCTGCCCTGGACTCGACCCGATCGCGCTCGGGCTCGTCCACATGGAGCTCAACCGTGGCGACGGCAGCCTCGGCACGTTCCTCGGCGTTCAGGCCGGACTGGCGATGAAGTCGATCGCGATGCTCGGCTCCGAGGAGCAGAAGCAACGCTGGCTGCCGGCGATGGCCCGGCTCGAGAAGCTCGGCGCGTTCGCGCCTGACCGAGCCGAACCACGGGTCGGATTCGGTCGCGCTCGAGACGAGCGCGCGCCAGGTCGGCGACTCGTACGTGCTGAACGGTGCCAAGCGTTGGATCGGGTCCGGCAGCATCGCGGACGTCGTCGTGGTCTGGGCGCGCAACGACGACGGCCGGGTCAACGGCTTCCTGGTCGAGAAGGGCACTCCGGGCTACGACGCGCGAGGTGATCGAGGGCAAGGGGTCGCTGCGTGCGATCTGGCAGGCGCAGATCTCGATCGAGGACGTCGAGGTGCCCGCCGCGAACCGCCTGCCCGGCGCGAACAGCTTCAAGGACACCGCGCGCGTCCTCGCCGGGACGCGGAGCACGTGCGCGTGGGCGGCGCTCGGGCACGCCGTCGCGGCGTACGACACCGCGCTCACGTACGCCAAGCGCCGCGAGCAGTTCGGCCGGCCGCTGTGCAGCTTCCAGATCGTCCAGGACCGGCTCGTGAAGATGCTCGCCGAGGTCACCTCGATGCAGCTCTACTGCCTGCAGATCGGGCGGCTGGCCGAGCGCGGCGAGCTGAGCGACACGATCGCCGGGCTCGCGAAGCTGAACAACACCCGCAAGGCCCGCCAGGTCTGCGCCGAGGCGCGCGACATGCTCGGCGGCAACGGAATCCTGCTGGAAAACCACGTGATTCGTCACATGGCCGACATCGAGGCGATCCACACGTACGAGGGCACCGAGACGATGCAGACGCTGATCGTCGGGCGCGACATCACCGGCGTGGGCGCGTTCGCGTAGCGCGCCTCCGGCGGCGCCGCAAGGCGCATTGCAACAGGAGGACTCTGCCAGCGGGGCTGGTAGGGTCGCCGACCTTGAGCAGGCGGTACGCAGTGATCGTGGCATCCGTGCTCGCGGTTGTCGCCATTGTGACGAGCGCGGGCGTGAGTCGCGGCGATCTCGCCAGCCGCTATTCGGCCGGCAAGCAGCATGCGAACGCGCTGCGCTCGGCGATCCAATCGGACAGCAAGCAGATCGGGCGATTCGAGGGCACGATCAGCTCCCTGCAGGCGAGGCTCAACGCCGTTCAGCAGAGCCTCGACATCCAGGAGCAGCAGCTGAACCAGGTAACGGTCGACCTGGCCAGCGCGCAGCGCACGCTCGTCCAGCTGCAGCGGCAGCTCGTGAGCGACCGCCAGATCCTGGCCTCCCAGCTCGTCGCCGACTACGAGTCTCCGCAGCCAAACCTCGTCGACGTGATCGTCGATTCGCGTGGGTTTGACGACCTCGTCAATCGCGTAAGCAATCTCAAGGCGATCTCGCGGGCGAACGCGCGCACGATGCAGGCCGTGATCAACACTCGTGCGGCGGTCGCCGCGCAGGCGCGGCGCCTCGCCCGGATCAAGATCCGCCGGCAGCAGACCACGACCGCGGTGCGCGTCGAGCGCGACAACATCGCTCAGCTGCGTCTGTCGATCGTCGACCGCGAGCTCCGCTACGCCCGCGACCGGACCAGGAAACGGGCCCAGCTCACTTCGCTGCAGAAGACGCTCACGCATGAGGCCACGATCCTCGATCGCCAAGCCGCCGCAGCGCGCGCCGCGTCGCTACCGGTCGCCCCGCCCACGGGCGGATGCGTCAACACGCCGTTCGTGCCCCACGGCGGCTCGACCGGGTTCTTCCCGGCTCCGGGGACGAACTATTCGGTCAACCAGGAGCCGATCATCGCCGCGCGCCTGGATGCGCTCGGCCGGGCGCTCGGCCTGCACCTGATCGGCATCTCCGGCTACCGCTCGCCGTCCCATTCGGTCGAGGTGGGCGGATACGCCGACGATCCCCACACGCGCGGCGAGGCGTCGGACACGCCCGGCGTCGAAGGTGTGTCCGAGGCCACGCTCGAGCAGTTCTGCCTGACGCGCCCCTTCCCTGGGGCGCGCGAGGCCGATCACATCCAGGAGCTTTAGCACCGTCCGGGCTACAGCCAGCCGATCAGTGGCGCGGTCGCATACGAGGGTTACGCGTCACCTTCGGGTGTCGGATTCGACGCTTGACGTATGCCGATATCGGTATATGATTGCGCCTCCATGGCACGAGCAGCGACGACGTCGGACGTCTTCAACGCGATCGCCGAGCAGCAGCGCCGGGAGATCCTGGTGCTGTTGCGAGTGGGTGAGGGGCCGGTGACCGAGTTGGCCCGGGAGCTGGGGATGACCCAGCCGGGGGCGTCCAAACACCTGCGGGTGCTCCGGGAGGTCGGACTGGTGCGGGACCGCAAGGCAGGCAAGCAACGCCTGTACGGCCTTGACGCCCGCGGGCTGCGACCGGTGCACGAGTGGACCGGCGGGTTCGAGCGGTTCTGGAACGAGAGCTTCGACCGGCTGGACGAGTACGTGCAGGACCTCAAGCAGGACGGCAGGAGGAGTAGCTAATGCACGCGACGGGACGAGGAGCGCCGGCGCAGTCCGCGACGGCCGACCGCGAGATCGCGATCTCCCGGGTCATAAGCGCCCCACCGGAGCTGGTGTTCGAGGCGTTCACCGAGGTGCGGCACCTGTCGCGGTGGTGGGGACCGGAGGGGTTCACCACCACGACGCGGGCGTTCGAGTTCCGCGTCGGCGGGGAGTGGGACTTCGTGATGCACGGACCGGACGGGACGGACTACCAGGAGTGGATCTCCTGGACCGAGATTGCCCCGCCGGAGCGGATCGCGCTGCTGCACGGTGAGTCCCGCGGCGACCCGAACTCGTTCGAGTCGGTCTTGACGTTCGCGCCCGACGGCACGGCGACCCGGATCGAGATGCGCACGGTGTTCCCCACCAAGGAGCTGCGCGACGAGGCGGTCGAGAAGTACCACGCGATCGAGGGCGGCCAGCAGACCCTGAGCAACCTGGCTGCCTACGTCACCGAGATCGTTCGGAAGGGAGCCCCGGACTGATGGCCGGGAAGGTGTTCTTCAGCGTGACGATGTCGCTGGACGGGTTCATCGCGCCCGAGGAGCGCATGGACGACCCGGATGTGCAGCGCTGGATGGCGCAGTGGATGGAACTGCAGCAGTGGATATTCCCGCAGCGGTTCTTCCGGGAGAACCTGAAGCTCGGCGAGGGCGGCGAGGAAGGGCGCGAGAACGACATCGTGCGGGAGACGTTCGAGCGCACCGGCGCGAGCGTGATGGGCAAGCGCATGTTCGACCTCGGCGAGCAGGCGTGGCCGGAGGAGGCGCCGTTCCACACGCCGGTCTTCGTCGTGACGCACGAGAGGCGTGACCCCTGGGAGCGGCCGGGCCGGACCACCTTCCACTTCGTCAACGACGGCATCGAGCCCGCGCTCGACCAGGCCCGCGAGGCCGCCGGCGACCGGGACGTCCGCATCGCGGGCGGCGGCGCAACGATCCTGGAGCACGTGAACGCCGGCCTGATCGACGAGTTCACGATCGCCCTCTCACCGGTGCTGTTCGGCTCCGGAATCCGCCTGTTCGAGGGCGTGGACGCGGGCCGCGTGGCCCTGGAGCCGGTCCGCGCGGAGCCGACGCAGCGGGTGACCCACCTGACCTACGCAGTCCGGGAGCGGTAACTGTCTCGACCTCTGCGCTCCCCCGCCGAGGTCAGCAGCGCGGTGAGATCCTCGACGCTCTGAGTGTCAGGAAAGGCGAGCGTTCGGGCCGCGAGCTCGGCGCGGGCTCCTCCGGGAGGGAGCTCACGGCGTTGTCCTCGTGGGACACGCCGAGGCCGCCGCCGAGCAGCGCCGCGGCGACCCGTGTAGGGGCCGCTGAACGCCGCGTGGCACCCGGTGGCCGGCCTTGCCTTGGCCTCGAGTGGCTGGCCGCGGACGACGGCGTCAGGGTGGGCGCGACCGAGCGAACCGAGGCCGAGACTCAGACGCCGGCGAGCGCCTGCTTGAGGTCCTCGACGAGGTCCTCAGGGTCCTCGACGCCGCAGCTGAGCCGGACGAGATCGGGTGGGACCGCGGCGATCGAGTCCTCGACCGACTGATGGGTCATCGCCTGCGGCAGCTCGATCAGCGACTCGACGCCGCCGAGCGACTCGGCGAGCGTGAACAGGCGCGTGCCGGCGGCGAGCCGGGCGGCGGCGGGGTGGCGGAAGCTGACCATGCCGCTGAATCCTGGCCAGCGCACGTCGCTCACGCCGGGCGCCGCTCGCAGCATTTCCGCGACCGCCGCCGCGCTGCGGGCGTGCGCTTCCATGCGGAGGTGAAGCGTGCGCAGCCCGCGATGGACGAGGAAGCAGTCGAACGGACCCGGAACGGCGCCGACGGCGTTCTGGACGAACCGCAGGCGTTCGTACCACTCATCCGATCGCGTGACGACGACGCCGCCGACGACGTCGGAGTGGCCACCGAGGTACTTGGTCGTCGAGTGCACGACGAAGTCCGCGCCGAGCTCGAGCGGGCGCTGGTTCGCCGGCGTCGCGAACGTGTTGTCGACCGCGACAAGCGCGTCGCGCCGGCGGGCGATCACGCCTCCGACGTCGATCACGTTCAGGAACGGGTTGGTCGGGCTCTCGACCCAGATCAGCCGAGTGTCGTCTCGCACGGCGCGCTCGACCGCGTCGAGGTCGGTCTGGTCGACGAGATCGAACTGGAGGCCCCACCGGGCCATGACCTTGTCGACGAGCCGGTAGGTCCCGCCGTAGAGATCGGCCGGGAGCACGACGTGCGACCCGGGCGCGCACACGACCGTGATCAGCGCGTGCTCGGCGGCGAGTCCGGATGCGAACGACACCGCCCGCCCGTCCTCGAGCTCGCCGAGCGCCTGCTCGAGCGCGGCCCGGGTCGGGTTCGCGGAACGGGCGTAGTCGTAGTCCTCGACGAACTCGCCGGGCCGCCGCTGGGCGTACGTGGAGGTCTGGTGGATCGCGGGGATCACCGAGCCGAACGACGGGTCCGGCGTCAGGCCCGCATGAACGGCGCGCGTGGCGAACGCGTCGCGCCGTCCCTTTGAATCGGTCACGAGGCCAATGCTTCCAGCAAATCCGTCCGCGTGACGAGCCCCTCGGCGCGGCCGTCGCGCGTCACGAGCAGCGCCTGCTGATCGCCGACGAGCAGCTCGACCGCATCACGGACCGGATCCTCGGTCGACACCGCGGGGAACGGCGGCTCCATCACCTCGACGATTTCCGCGTCGAGGATCGCGGGGTTCTCGGCCGCGCGCTTGAGCAGGCCGCGCTCGCCGATTGCGCCGACGACCGTCGCCGGATCGTGGGCGCTCACCACGGGCAGCTGGGAGACGCGGTGCTCGTGCAGGAGCGCGACCGCGTCTCGGACCTTGAAGTGCGTCTGGACGGTGACGAGCGGCGGGATCTCGCCGGCGTCGCGCTTACGCGCGAGCACGTCGCCGACGAGCAGCTTGGAGTCGCGCTCGAGGAAGCCGTACTGGCGCATCCAGGCGTCGGAGTAGATCTTCGAAAGGTACGAGCGGCCGCCGTCCGGGAGGATGACCACGATCAGCGCGTCCGGGTCTTGTATATCGGCTGCGACTTGCAGCGCGGCGTGGAGAGCCAGACCACCCGATCCGCCGGCGAGGATGCCCTCGAGCTGGGCGAGCCGGCGCGTCGTCAGGAACGCGTCGCGATCGGACACCGTGACCCAGCGGTCGATCAGCGAGGGGTCGAACGTCTCGGGCCAGAAATCCTCCCCGACGCCCTCGACGAGATAGGGGCGGACGTTCTCGGGGCCGCCGGAGTAGATCGATCCCTCCGGGTCGGCGCCGACGACGACTAGATCCGGATTGTGCTCGCGCAAGTAGCGGGCGGTGCCGGTGACCGTGCCGCCCGTGCCGACGCCGGCGACGAGATGCGTGATCTGTCCGGCGGTCTGCTCCCAGATCTCGGGTCCGGTCGACTCGTAGTGAGCCTGCGGGTTCGCCGGGTTGAAGTACTGGTTGGGCTGGAACGCGCCGGGGATCTCGGCGGTCAGACGGTCGGCGACCCGGTAGTAGGACTGGGGCGATTCCGGAGGGACGTCGGTCGGCGCGAGCACGACGTCGGCGCCGTACGCCCGCAGCAGGTCGATCTTCTCCCGCGACATCTTGTCGGGCATCACCGCGATCACCCGGTAGCCCTTGAGCCGGGCGGCGATCGCGAGCCCGGTGCCCGTGTTACCCGATGTCGGTTCGACGATCGTGCCGCCGGGCCGCAACCGGCCCTCGCGCTCCGCGGCCTCGATCAGGGCGACCGCGACGCGGTCCTTGATCGAGCCGCCGGGGTTGAACGCCTCGAGCTTTGCGACCAGCCGCGGGCGCACCCCGGCACCGATGCGTGACAGCCGGACGAGCGGCGTGTCGCCGATCGTGTCGAGGATCGAGTCGTTCAGAATGGGAGCGGTCGCGGTCTCAGTCATGTCTCATAGGATGATGATCCTGCGGCAATTTCACAAGGAGTCGAAGATTGTGCGGTTGAATGTCGTGAAACTAGATATTCTTCGGTTCGAACCGAGGTAGCCCGCGCCGTGCCGAATCATCCACAGCCCTCCGTCGACGCCACCGACCGAGCCCTGCTCGAGCTCCTCGCGCGCGACGCCCGGATCACCAACCAGCGCCTCGCCGACCAGGTCGGCGTCGCGCCGTCCACGGCTTTGGCGCGGCTGCGCTCACTCCGGGAGCGCGGGGTGATCCGCGGCTTCCACGCCGAGGTCGACCTCGCGGCGCTCGGCCGGCCGCTGCAGGCGCTGATCGCCGTGCGGCTCGCGGTCCACGCGCGCGACCAGATCGACGACTTCACGGCGACCGTCCGGGCGCTCGCCGGGGGTGTTGATGGTGTTCCATCTCACGGGCGTGACCGACTATCTGGTGTGGGTCGCGGCCGCCGATGCGCAGGACCTGCGCGAGTTCGTCGTCGATCACCTGGCCACCCATCCGTCCGTGGCCCACGCCGAGACGTCGCTGATCTACGAGCACCACCGCGGACCAGGGGATCTGGGCGCGCGGCCGATCCGGCATGAGCCCGGCCGCTCGCCTGGCCGGGCTCGGAACGACGATCTTCACCGAGATGACCGCGCTCGCGGTGCGGACCGGCGCGATCAACCTCGGGCAGGGCTTCCCGGACACCGACGGCCCGCCGGCGGTGATCGAGGCGGCCGTGGCCGCGCTCCGCGGCGGCGAGAACCAGTACGCGCCGCTGCCCGGCGTGCCGGCGCTGCGCGAGGCCGTGCTCGACCACCAGCGCGACTGGTACGGGCTCGAGCCGGAGGACGTCCTGGTCACGTTCGGCGCCACCGAGGCGATCGCGTCCGCGCTGCTCGGGCTGTGCGACCCCGGCGACGAGGTCGTCGTGCTCGAGCCGTACTACGACTCGTACGCGGCGTGCATCGCGTTTGCCGGCGCGACGCGGAGCCCGGTGACGCTGCGGCCGCCGGGGTTCGAGGTCTCCGATGAGGCGGTGCGGGTCGCGATCGGTCCGCGTGCGCGGGTGCTGCTGCTCAACTCGCCGCACAACCCCACCGGACGGGTGCTGAGCCGCGCCGAGCTCGAGCTGATCGCGGCGGCGTGCGTCGAGCACGACCTGATCTGCGTCACCGACGAGGTCTACGAGCACCTCGTCTACGACGGCGAGCACATCCCGATCGCGACATTGCCGGGTATGGCTTCGCGCACGCTCACGATCTCGAGCGTCGGCAAGTCGTTCTCGTTCACCGGCTGGAAGATCGGTTGGTGCTCCGGTCCCGCCGACCTGGTCGCGGCAGCGCGGACCGTCAAGCAGTTCCTCACGTTCGCCGGCGGCACGCCGCTGCAGCACGCGGCCGCCGCGGCGCTGCGGCTGCCGCGCGCCGAGGTGGACGGGATCCGTGACGACCTGCGTCTCAAGCGCGACCAGCTCTGCGCGGGGTTGGAGGCCGCCGGCCTGCGCCCGATCGTCCCCGCCGGGACGTACTTCGTGAACGCCGACGTGGGGGGCGACGCGATGGCGTTCTGCAACGCGCTCCCCGAGCGGTGCGGCGTCGTCGCGATCCCGACCGGCGTCTTCTACGACGATCGCGACGCGGCACCGACGCTCGTGCGGTTCGCGTTCTGCAAGCGCCCCGAGGTGATCGCCGAGGCCGCGAGCCGCCTCGCTGCGCTTCATTAAGCCGGGAAGGATCCCGTGACATATGCGTCGGTCTAGGTAAGGACACGACGTACACGAGCAACAAGGAGGTCCTTTTCCATGACGCTGCAACTCATGCGCCGCGCCGGCGCGGTGGCAATTCTCGCTGTCGGCGGCGTACACCTACAGCAGTATTTCGGCGGCGGATACCACGTGATACCGACGATCGGACCGATATTTCTATTGAATGCGATCGCCGCGGGCGTGGTGGGCGTCGGGCTGCTGATGCCGATCGAGCGGTGGTTCGGAGAACGCGCCGGCGAACGGGTCTTCGGATTGCTCGCGCTTGGCGCGGTGGCGATAGCTGTCGGGGCGCTGATCGCACTTTTCATCGCCGAGACCAGCATCCTGTTCGGCTTCTCCGAGGACGGCTTCGACACCCCGATCGTGATCGCGATCGCCACCGAGGTCGCGACGGTCGTGCTACTGGCTCCCGTCGCGGTGGCGAACCTCGTACGCGCGGCAGGCGCGGGTCACGGCGGTGCGCTCACGTCGGCGAGGTAACCACGATGGACAGCAGGGACCCAAGTTCGGCGACCGTGACCACGTCGGCCTGGCGCGGAAAGATCCTCTCGGTCAGGAACTCGTGCACGTCCGGCTCGGGGTCGGCGCAGCGTCGCTGAGGACCACGACGCGGTAGTCGCGGTCGCTGGCGTCGCGGACCGTCGAAAGCACGCACCCGCTCGTGCTGATCCCGGCCAGGATCACGGTGTCGATGCCTCGCGCGCGCAGCTGCGCGTCGAGGTCGGTGGTCGCGAACGCGCCGACGCGGGTCTTGCGGACGACGATGTCGCCGGGCTTCGGGTGCCACGCGTTCGTGGACGGCCGTCGTCGGGGAGTCGTTGTGGAACGCCTGCGGCGAGCTGCCCACGCGGGCGCCCATCCTGCTGGTGGCGGGGAACGCGTCGAAGTCGGCGTCCTCGAAGGCCACGCGGACGTAGCCGATCAATCCGCCCCGCCCGCGGACGATGGCGATCGCGCTCGGCGGCGCGCGACAGCAGGTCGTCAGGCTCGCCGAGCATGTCGACGATCCCGTTCTGGTAGTCCATCACGAGCAGCGCCGCGTGGCGCGGGTCGATCTGTTCGGTCATGTGGCGTTCCTTTCGTGGGTTGGGGCGTCTCGACGTGTACGTAGCGCCCGCCGCGCGCCAGCGACGCGAGCGCGGCCAGCACCGACAGCCCGGCCGCGACGCTGAACACGACGACGAGGCCGTGGTGGAACGGCTGCCGAGATCAGCTTCGGGAAGAACGCGGTCCCGGTCAGGATGTGCTGGTGGGCGGGGGACAGCGAGGACAGTACGCCGGTCGGCCCGAGCAGGTGCGCCACCGGGTTCTCGCCGAGCACCGCCGCGAACAGCGACGACACCGGCGGGAGCGTCGCGACGTGGTGGGCGATCGCGTGGGGCACGCCCTGCTGCTGGAGGCCGGCGCTGAGCGTCGACCGGCAGGGCTCGTCGCGAGCCCCGCGATCATCAGCGAGAAGAACACGCCGATCGACAGCGCCGTGCCGGAGTTCTGGAACGTCGAGCGCATTCCGGACGCGGCGCCGCGCTGGCGGGCGGGCACGCTGCTCATGATCGAGGCCGAGTTCGGCGCGCTGAACATGCCGACCCCGATCCCGTTGAGCGTGATCAGCGCCGCGAACGCCCAGTACGGGAAGTCGACCGGCAGCAGCATCAGCCCGATGAAGCTCGCGGCGAACACGAGCATGCCGGCGGTGGCGAAGCCCGCGCGAGCCGAACCGGTCGGACAGATAGCCCGAGATCGGACCCGAGATCAGGAACGCGGTGGTCAGCGGGAGCAGGTAGATCCCGGCCCACAGCGGCGTCTCGGTGTAGCTGTAGCCGTGCAGCGGCAGCCAGATGCCCTGCAGCCAGATGATCAGCATGAACTGCAGGCCGCCGCGAGCGACCGCCGCGATCAGGCCGGCGACGTTGCCGGCGGCGAACGCGCGGATGCGGAACAGGCCGAGCTGGAACATCGGATCGGCGACCCGCGTCTCGATCAGGACGAACGCGGCGAGCAGCGCGACGCCGCCGACGAGCGACCCGATCACGACCGGGTTCGTCCAGCCCATGGCGTGGCCGCCGTACGGCTTGATCGCCGATCGTGACCCCGATCAGGATCGCGCTCAGTCCGACCGCGAACGTGATGTTGCCCCACCAGTCGATGCGGCCCGGGTGCCGCTCGCCCGTGTCGCGCAGCATGCGGTAGGCCCAGATCGTCCCGAAGACGCCGACCGGCACGTTGACCCAGAACACGGCGCGCCAGTCGATCGCGGCGAGCAGGCCGCCGGCGACGAGCCCGATGAACTGGCCGGCGATCGCGGCGACCTGGTTGATGCCGAGCGCGAAGCCGCGCTGGTCGGCCGGAAACGCATCGGTCAGGATCGCGGCCGAGTTGGCGGTGAGCATCGAGCCGCCGAGCGCCTGCAGCACCCGCCAGCCGATCAGCCACTGCGCTCCCTGCGCGCCCGTGGAACGGATCGAACGACAGCAGGATCGACGCGCGCCGTGAACACCACGAAGCCCGCGTTGTAGATCCGGACGCGGCCGTACATGTCGCCGAGCCGCCCGACGGTCACGACGAGCACGGCCTGGACGAGCCGGTACCCCATGATCATCCACAGCAGGTAGCTGATGTTCCCGGGCGCGAGCGGGTCGAGGTGGATGCCGCGGAAGATCGCCGGCAGCGCGATGATCACGATCGACCCGTCGAGCGCCGACATGAACACGGCCATCGTCGTGTTCGAGAGCGCGACCCACTTGTAGCCGTCGTCGGTACGGGCGCGGCATCAGATGCTCTGAGCCAGTCGCTCGAGCAGCGGCGCGGCCGCCGCTCAGCTGCTCGAGCTCGGCTGGCGTGAACCCGCTCGACAGCGCTCGCTCGAGCTGCTCGGTCCGCGCGTTGCGGCGGTGTCGCAGAACCTCGAGGCCGGCGTCGCTGATCGACAGGATCACCCGCCGGCCGTCCGTCGGGGTCGGGCGCGCGCTCGACGAGGCCGCGCGCCTCGAGCGCCGCGAGCGTCGCGCCCATCGACTGCGGGCTGATCTGCTCGAGCGCGGGCGAGCGCGGCCGCCGTCGCCGGGCCGCCGCGGTCGAGTCGAGCGAGCGCCGCGGACTCTCGGACAGCGTGAGCTCGTCTGCCGGTCGGCACCTGACGGAGCCGCCGCAGCAACAGCCCGATGCTCAGTCGGAGCGTCGCGGCAAGCTCGCCGGGATCGGATCTCATGGGCGACACACTTATAAGTCTAACCTGATAAGTCTGGACTTGCGACCGATCGGCTAGCCTGCCTTGGGACAATGCGTGCTCCGTCACCGGACCGAGGAGAGAGCGATGTCCACAACCGCCGCCCGCACGTCCGCGGCCACCGAGGTCGACCAATGGCTCTCGCGCTTCGGCGAGGCGCTCGAGCAGGGCGACGCCGCGCGGCGCGGCCGAGTTGTTCGCGCAGGAGAGCTACTGGCGAGACCTGGTCGCGTTCACGTGGAACATCAAGACCGTCGAGGGCCGCGCCGGAGATCGCCGACATGCTCGAGCAGACGCTCGAGCGCGTGAAGCCGCGCGGCTGGCGCGCGACCGAGGAGCCGACGACCGCCGACGGCGTGACCGACGCCTGGATCGAGTTCGAGACCGACGTCGGCCGCGGCACCGGGCACCTGCGGCTGATCGACGGCAAGGCGTGGACGCTGCTGACCACGCTCGACGAGCTCAAGGGACACGAGCAGGGCCTCGGACCGCGCCGGCCCAAGGGCGTTGCCCACGGCGCGAACCCGGAGCGGCAGACGTGGCTCGAGGATCGTCAGCGCGAGGCCGAGGAGCTCGGGCACACGACGCAGCCGTACGTCGTGATCGTCGGCGGCGGGCAGGGCGGGATCGCGCTCGGCGCGCGGCTGCGACAGCTTGCAGGTCCCGACGATCATCGTCGAGCGCAACCCGCGGCCGGGCGACTCGTGGCGCAAGCGGTACAAGTCGCTGTGCCTGCACGATCCGGTCTGGTACGACCACCTGCCGTACGTCAAGTTCCCGCCGAACTGGCCGGTGTTCTCGCCCAAGGACAAGATCGCCGACTGGCTCGAGATGTACACGCGCGTGATGGAGCTCAACTACTGGGCCTCCACGACCGCCAAGAGCGCGCGCTACGACGAGGACGCCGGCGAGTGGAGCGTGGTCGTCGAGCGCGAGGGCGGGAGATCACGCTCCGCCCCAAGCAGCTGGTGATGGCCACCGGCATGTCCGGCCGCCCGCACACGCCGCAGTTCCCGGGCACGGACCGCTTCAAGGGCGATCAGCACCACTCCTCCGCGCATCCGGGGCCGGACGCCTACCGGGGCAAGCGCGCGGTCGTGATCGGATCCAACAACTCGGCCCACGACATCTGCGCGGCGCTGTGGGAGCACGGCGCGGACGTGACGATGGTGCAGCGATCCTCCACGCACGTGGTCAGATCGGACACGCTGATGGACATCGCGCTCGGCGGCGCTCTACTCCGAGGAGGCGGTCGCGAGCGGGATGACGACCGAGAAGGCCGACATGACGTTCGCGTCGCTTCCGTACCGGATCATGGCCGGGCTCCAGAGTCCCGGTGTACGAGCAGATCCGCGAGCGCGACGCCGACTTCTACGCGCGGCTCGAGGCGGCCGGGTTCCAGCACGACTGGGGCGAGGACGGATCGGGCCTGTTCATGAAGTACCTGCGCCGGGCGTCCGGGCTACTACATCGACGTCGGCGCCTCGGAGCTGGTGGCCGAGTGGCGAGATCAAGCTGCAGCCCGGCCAGGTCGACCATCTCACCGAGGACGCCGTGGTGATGGCGGACGGCACCGAGCTGCCCGCCGACCTCGTCGTGTACGCCACCGGCTACGAGTCGATGAACGGGTTCGTGGCCGACCTGATCTCGCAGGAGGTGGCCGACAAGGTCGGCAAGGTGTGGGGCCTCGGCTCGGGGACGACCAAGGACCCAGGTCCGTGGGAGGGCGAGCAGCGCAACATGTGGAAGCCGACCCAGCAGGCAGGCGCTGTGGTTCCACGGCGGCAACCTGCACCAGTCGCGCCACTACTCGCTGTACCTCGCGCTCCAGCTCAAGGCGCGCGCCGAGGGCATCGACACGCCCGTCTACGGGCTACAGGAGGTGCATCACACGCGATGAGCGGCCGACGCAGCGTCGCCGGCGCGCGGCGCGCTCGCGCCGCGGTCGAGCGAGGCGCGGCGACGAGCGGGTCCCGCCGCGCGTACTCGCGCGAGCAGCGCGTCGCGGACGTCGTCGACGCTCACGCCCGGCGCCTCGTCCGCGACCGAGCCGGTCGTGGCCGGGTCCCAGTCGAGCCCGAGCGCGGCGTACACGTCCTCGAGCACGGCCCGCAGCCGCGCCGCGGACTCGACGACGACGACGCTCGACAGCAGCCACGCGCCGCGGACGATCCGCTGCGCGGCGCCGATCAGCTTGCGTCTGCCCGCGCGCGTTGACGGTGAACTCGCCCGGGCAGTACTCGCCGGGCACCTCGCCGACGCGGGCGTCGACGCCGAGCGCCGCGGAGCGCGTCGCGCCTGGCGCTCGGCCTCGCGGCGAAGCGCGCCTGGATCCCGGCCATCGAGTCGGCCGCCGGCATGATCTCGTCGAACACCAGGCAGCCCTCGTCGTACGCCGCGGCGCGGCCGCCGGCGCCGCGGATCACCGGCGTGAAGCCCCGCCGTCGCGCGGCCGCGGCCGCGCTCGCGAAACCGGGCAGGAAGCGTGTCCCGGCGTCCGAACGCGACCGTCGGGCGCGGGCGGTAGCACCTGAGCACGGGTCCGCGGCGGCCGCTCGGCGACGAGGCCGAGCAGCGCGTGCGGCAGCGCGACGTCGAGCGCCGGGTCGCCGCCGGCGCGACCCCTCCAGCAGGTCCACGCGCTCAGATCTCCAGGATCCGCTGCGACGATCGCCGGGATCGACGTCGAGCGCGGTCGACGTTCTCGGCGATCTGCGCCGGCGAGGTCGCGCCGAACAGCACGGTGGCGACGGCCGGGTGGGCGAGCGCGAACGCGATCGCGAGCGCGGCCGGGCTCGCGCCGAGCTCCGTCGGCGAGCGCGCGCAGGCGGCTGCCCGCGCTCGCGCGCGGCCGCGAACCGCGGATCGTCGAGCTCGCCGGCGGCTCGCCCGGTCTCGCCGGCGTCGTACTTGCCGGTGAGGACGCCGCCGGCCATCACGAACGACGCGACCACGCCGGCGCCCGACGCCTCGAGCGCCGCGGCCATCTCGTCGCTCTCGACCCAGTCGCGGCGCGACGAGGCTGTACGGGAGCTGGGCGGCGCACGGCGGCGGGACGCCCTGCTCGCTCGGCCGCGCGCATCGCCTCGCTGAAACGGCGCCGCCTCCCAGTTGACGATTCCCCACGCGCGCGCCTTGCCCGAGCTGCACGAGCTCGCCCACGGCGGCGACCATCTCGGCGACGGGCAGGTCGTCGGGCGGCGGGTTCGCGTAGATCAGGTCGACGTAGTCGAAGCCCATCCGGCGCCAGCGAGCCGTCGAGCTCGGCGGCGGCGCTCTGCTCGGGCCAGAACTCCCACCACAGCTTGTTGGAGACGACCGTGTCCGTCGCGGTCCCAGCCGGCGGCGCGGAACAGCTCCCCGAACAGCACCTCGGAGTAGCCGGTCGGGATCGGCGCGGTGCCGGTCTCGTCGTCGTAGCGGGCGTCGTCGAGGAAGTTGAAGCCGTGCTCGCGGGCGGCGCGCATGACCGCGAGGCCGTCCTCGCGCGGGATCCGCTCGAACGTGCGCCACGACCCCAGCGACAGCCGCGAGACCTCGAGTTCGGAGCGATCCGAGCGGCCGCCGCGGCATCCGCGGGACTCACGGGCGCCAGCCGCTCGATCCGCCAGCCGCCGCCGGCGTCCGGCGTGTACACGGAGCCGGTCGTGCAGGCGATTGTCGCGGTGCTGCCAGAACTCGAACGTCTCGGGCGTCGAGGCGGAAGCCACCCCAGGAGTCGCGGCAGCGGCACCTCGCCGTCCGCGTAGCGCTCGGCCAGCTCGGCCACCCGGCGCTCGAGCCACTCGCGGCTCTCGATCGGGCGGCTCTGCGGCGAGGCGAGCGCGCTCAGCTGGCTGCCCGCGCGGCCGGCTGTGCGCATAGGCCTCGGACTCCTCGCGCGTGGTGCGCTCCACCGGGCCCTCGATCCGCACCTGGCGCCCGAGCGGCTCCCAGTGGAACAGCAGCGCCGCGCGCGGGTTGGCGGCGAGCTCGCGCGCCCTTGCGGCTCTCGTAGTTCGTGAAGAACACGAACCCGTCGGGTCCGGCCTGCTTGACCAGCACCATGCGCACCGACGGCGCTCCGTCGGGCGGTGGCGGTGGCGAGCGCCGCGGCCTCGGGCTGGCTGACGCCGGCGCGCTCGCGCCTCCTCGAACCAGGCGGTCGAACTGCCGGACCGGATCGGGATCGACGTCCTCCTCCCGGAGCGGCTGCGAGGGATCGGTCACGGCGCGAGGTGAGACCGGTCGCTCACGCGCGCTGCACGCCGGCACCGTGCCAGCGAACGCGCCGGCGCCGGCCGTAGCCGGCACTGCATCGCGGGCGCTCTCGCCGTGGCCGTCGATGCCCGAGCCGCCGAAGATCGTCCACCTCGACCAGCTCGAGTCGATTCCCGGGCCCGGGAGCCTCACCTGGCATCCGGTGCGGCTGACGCTCGGGGTGCGCGCGTTCGGGTGCAACGCGTACACCGCCGGCGAGGCGGGCCAGGACGTGGTCGAGCCGCACACCGAGGATCCGAAGCCTCGCCCACCAGGAGCTGTACTTCGTCGCGGCCGGGCGAGCGACGTTCACGATCGACGGCAGCTCCTACGACGCCCCGGCGGGGACGTACGTGTTCGTTCCCGATCCCGCCTCGCACCGGCACGCGGTGGCGGCCGAGGCGGGCACCACCGTGCTCAGCTTCGGCGGCCCGCCGACGTTCGAGCCCTCGGCCTGGGAGTGGGCGTTCCACGCCGGCCCGCTGATCCGCCGCGATCCCGCGCGAGCGCGCCAGATCCTCGCGAGGGGCTCGCAGCTGCATCCGGGCTCGCCGTCGCTGCACTACAACCTCGCCTGCCTCGAGGCGGTCGAGGGTCAGCGAGACAGCGCGCTCGCCGCGCTCGCGAAGGCGATCGAGATCAGGCCGGAGGTGGCGAACTGGGCGCGCGACGACGACGACCTCGCGAGCCTGCGCGACGACCCCGAGTTCCGGGCGCTGGTGGACGCGGAACCCGGCGGCTAGCCTCCGTGGCTCTCATGCGATTCGGGTGATGCTCGCGCTAGCACGCCTTACCGACGCTTGCCGCGTGCCGGCTCGGACTCGTGCGACTCTCAAGCTCGGCGAGTCGGCGGAGCGCGGCCGGGCGGCGCGCTCGCAGACGCCGCGCGTCGGCCCACGGCGACTGGACGCCGGCGCCGGACCGACCCGATCCGGTCGCGGTGCTCGAGGCGCAGGCGGCGACGCGGCTGCAGGAGCTGATCCCGATCCGGTACGGGCGGATGCTCGTCTCGCCGTTCACGTTCTATCGCGGCGCTGCCGCGGTGATGGCGGCCGACCTCGCGACGACCCCCGACTCCGGGATCGTCGTGCAGGCCTGCGGCGACGCTCACATATCGAACTTCGGCGGGTTCGCCGCGCCCGACCGTCGGCTGATCTTCGGCCCGAACGATTTCGACGAGACGCTGCCCGGGCCGTGGGAGTGGGACGTCAAGCGGATGGCCGCGAGCGTCGAGATCGCCGGCCGCGACGTCGGGTTGCCGGCGGACCGCCGGACCGCAGCTCGTGATGGCGTGCGTTCGCGAGTACCGCGAGGCGATGCGCGGGTTCGCCCAGGTCAGCCACCTCGACGTGTGGTACGAGCGCATCAACGCGAGCGAGCTCGTCGATCGCTTCGGCGGCCGGCTCGGCAGCAAGGGCCGGATCCTGTTCGCGAAGCCGTTCGCCAAGGCCAGGCGCAAGACGAGCCTGCGGGCCGTCACCAAGCTCACCGAGCAGGTCGACGGCGAAGCCGCGCTTTCGCAGCGTCCCGCCGCTGCTGGTCCGGTTCGCGGATCTGCACGACCCCGCCGATCCGCGCGCCGAGTCCGACTACGTCCGCGACCTGCTCGACCAGTACCTCGCGAGCCTCGACGAGGACCGGCGCTACCTGTTCGGCACCTACGAGTTCGTCGACATGGCCCGCAAGGTCGTCGGCGTCGGCAGCGTCGGGACGCGCGCCTGGGTGCTCCTGTTCGCCGGGCGCGGCGGGCGGGACGCGCTGGTCCTGCAGATGAAGGAGGCGCAGGCGTCGGTGCTCGAGCCGTACCTCGGCGCGAGCGAGTTCGAGCCACCACGGCGAGCGCGTCGTCCGCGGGCAGCGGATGGATCAGGCGGTGACCGACGTGTTCCTCGGCTGGCAGCGGAGCCAGGGCCTCGACGGCAAGGAGCACGACTTCTACATCCGCCAGCTGTGGGACTGGAAGGCGTCGATGGACCTGTCGACGATGCGCTACTCGGGCCTGCACGCCTACAGCCGGGCGTGTGGATGGTCGCTGGCGCGGGCGCATGCCCGCTCGGGCGACCGGCTTGCGATCGCCGCCTACCTGGGCGGCGGGGCCGAAGTTCGACGAGGCGATCGCGCCGGTTCTCCACCGCGTACGCCGATCAGAACGAGCTCGACTACCAGCGACTGCGCGAGGCCGTCGGCGCCGGGGAGGTGCCGGCCGCAGTTCGGCGTGTAGCGCGCAGCTGACGCTAGTGGCCGAGGATCAGCACGACGATGCCCTTGATCACGAGCAGGACGCCGATGACCATCGAGGCCGCGCTCGGCGTAGACCCTGCCGTGGATCCCCGCCCAGGCCTTGGCCCGCTCGATCGCGGCGGGAGTCCGCTGCGGGGCGACGGCGAACGCGATCATCGGAAGCTCGAGCAGGAGCCAGCATCACGAGGTTGAACGCGATCACGATGAGCACGGTCACCACGGTCGAGTAGTCGAGCTTGCTCAGCCTTGGTGAGCCCGGCCAGATACGAGGCTCCGGGAAGCGTGAGCACGCCCCGAGTCACGAAGGTGGTCCTCGGTGACCCATTGCGAAGCTCGCGCTGCCACCGCGGCGGAGCCTTGCCCTCCTTCTTTCTGGCGCGGCGTTCGCGGTAGCGCTTGTCGCGGCCGCTCGCGAGGACGCCCGCGATGACCAGCGTGAGGCCGCCGAGGACGATGTCCGTGACCGGGCTGAGCGTGTGCTGCGTTGTGCTTACGACGCCCGAACCCTTGAGGGTGTGGACGATCACGAGCCCGAGCGTGACGCTCGTCAGCATCGCGCCGAGGTAGTAGCCGAGCATCAGGCTCTTCGGGTTGGGCAGAAGCAGCATCAGCGTCGTGACCGCGACCAGGGTCGGATTGAAGGCAGAGGTCAGGGACAGGAGAAGGACTTCGCCCACGGCGCCCGCAATGCTTTCAGGTCACGCGTGTGCCGCGGCGGCGATCACGGCGGCGCGGGCAGGCCGGCAAGCTGGACCACGGAGAAGGTGAGCAACAGCACGCCGACGATGACCAGCCCGTAGCGGGCCTGGCGGATCTTGACGTGGCCGCTGATGCCGACGAGGAACAGGACCGTGGCGAGGAACACGGTGTCGCGCACGTACTTGTCGGCCGTCCCGCCCGCAGTCGGAACCGGTGGTGAATTCTTCGTCGGCCTGCGCGTCGAGGCGGTTGGCCTGGACTTGCTGCGGGATCACGTACTGAGGCATGTATGCGGGGCCCGGCGGGGCGTTCGGGTTGTGGGCGGGATCGGTGGCGAGCCACGCGTTGAACGCCGGCCGATACCCCGGGCGCAGGCGATTGCGGGCGAGGGTCTCGGCACGTTTGTTGCCGGCGACGAACGCGCTGAACCAGGCGTTGAACGAGACCGAATCGAGCGTCTGGGTCTGAAGCGTTTCGAGATCTGCTCGATTGGCCTTGGTCCGCAGCGCGGATGCCTTCGCGAGCGACACCGACGACTCCGTGCTCCACTTCGCCGCCGCGAAGCCCGAGTACGCCGCGAGCAACGCCACGCAGGACAGCACGACGGCCTCGACGACCGACAGCCAGCGATCGGCGTGCTCGTCCTCGTGCTCGCTCCTCGCCGTGCTTCTTGTGCTCGGCGATTTCCTTGCCGACCTCGGCCGCCGACAGGCCTTCAGGCACTTTCCAACTCCAGTCTCGATCGTGCGGGAGCGACACCGGAAGGATCGACGCCGGGCTCGGACGGACATCATCCGATCCGGGTGAACGGCCGCGTTACCGATTCGTCTGGTGAGATTCTCGATCCACCTCAAGCAGGGACGCCGGATCGACGCCGGGCTCTGGTCAAGGCTGCCGTCCGATCCCGACCCGTAATCTCGTCATCGTATGGAGGCGACTTCGCTCGACGGCCGAACTGCCCTGGTGACCGGCGCCTCGCGTGGGATTGGCGCGGCGATCGCGCGCGCACTCGACCGCGCCGGCGCACGGGTGGCGCTCGTCGCCCGCGACGCGGCTGCCCTCGACGAGGTTGCGGCGCGGCTGAACAACGATCCGGTCGTGGTCGCGGCCGATCTCGCCGACCCGGACGTGCCCGCCCGGCTCGTGGCCGACGCGGCCGACCGGCTGGGCGCGATCGACGTACTCGTGAACAACGCCGCGGTCGCCGCCCGCGGGCCGACGGTCGAGCTCGACGCGGCGCTCGTCGACCGGCTCTACGCCGTGAACGTCCGGGCGCCGCTGCTGCTTGTCGCGGCGCTCGTCCCGAGCATGATCGAGCGCGGGGGCGGCGTGATCATCAGCCTGTCGTCGGGGTCAGCGGTCGTCGGCACGCCGAGGCGAGCCGCGTATGCGGCGACAAAGGGGGCGATCGACGCCGCGACGCGGTCGCTCGCGATCGAGCTCGGCCCGCACGGGATCCGCGTTAACTCGGTGGCGCCCGGCGTCGTCGACACCGAGATGTGGGCGCGGAACAAGGCGATCCCCGGAGTGATCGAGCACGTCGAGGCGCTGACGCCGCTGCGCCGCTGGGCGACTCCTGACGACGTCGCCGACGTCGTGGCGTTCCTCGCGTCCGACGCCGCCAGGTTCGTGACCGGCGAGACCGTGTGCGTCGACGGCGGCCTGGCCCGCACCACGGACCTGTACGGGGGGCCGGTTTGACCGCTCATGGCGTCAGCGACGGCGAGCTCCGGCGCCGGTACGCCCAGGTGTTCGACGACGTCGCCGAGGAGTACGACCGCGAACGACGCGGATACCCGGACGAGCTGGTCGACGTCGCGTGCGCGACCGGTGCGCTTCGAGCGCGGCGACGTGGTGCGTCGAGGTCGGCTGCGGTACCGGCCTGCTCACAGTCCCGCTGCTCGCACGTGGGCTGCGCGTCGACGCGGTTGACCCCGGCGCAAACATGATCGCCGTCGCCGAGCGGAGAGCGGGGGAGGGGGCGGCGGTTCGGTTTCACCACGCGCGCTTCGAGAACGCCGCGCTGCCGGGCGGCGGCGTTCGCCGCCGTGTTCTCCGGCACCGCGTTTCACTGGGTCGAGCCCGAGGTGGGCTGGGCGCGCGCCGCGAGCCTGCTGCGCTCCGGCGGGATATTCGCGCTGCTCCAGCATTGCGACGTGTGGGACGCGAGCACGATCGACGATTGGCGGGCGCTCCACGCCGCGCTGACGCGGGTCGCGCCCGAGATCGGGTCACGGTGGCCTGAGCTCCGGGATGCGGAAACGATTCTGGACGGGATAAATTCGCGCAGGGACAACATCTCCGCGGTGTGGTCGTGGACCGGCAGGCACGATCTGACCGTGCCGCAGGCGGCTCGCCTGTTCGACGACGTACGTGTCACGGCCGTGCCCATGCACGCCGAGCGGACCGGCGATCAGGTGAACGCGTACCTTCGGACGACGTCGCTTTACCGGCGCCTTCTGCCCAAGCAACGGTCGGCGCTCGAGGCGGAGAACCGGGGCGTCGCCGAGCGCGCAGGCGGAGTCGTCCGCTCGAGCGAGCTCGCCGTGCTCGTCACCGGCCGGCGAGCAGGATCGCCCGCCGGGGTGCCGCTACCGTAGCGTCGGTGAGGATCGCGACCTGGAACGTCAACTCGGTGAAACAGCGCGCTGCCGCGGTTGCTGCCATGGCTCGATCAGCGACAGCCCGACGTGGTCTGCCTGCAGGAGACGAAGCTCGCCGACGACGCGTTCGTCGACCTGCTCGGCGACGACCTCAGGCAGCGTGGTTACGCGCTCGCGCTGCACGGCGAGGCGGCGTGGAACGGGGTCGCGATCCTGTCCCGCGTCGGTCTCGACGATGTCGTCGCGGGGATTGCCGGCGCCCCGGGCTTCCCGAATCCCGAGGCGCGCGCGGTTTCCGCGACGTGCGGCGGGATCCGGATGGTGTCGGTGTACGTGCCAAACGGGCGTACCCCGGACTCCGACCACTACCGGTACAAGCTCGCGTGGCTCGCGTCGCTCCGCGAGATGGTGGCTGCCGGGGCGGACGGGGCCAGGTCAACGATCGTGTGCGGCGACATGAACATCGCGCCGACCGACGAGGACGTGTTCGACCCCGAGGCGTACGTCGGACACACTCACGTGACCCCGCCCGAGCGAGCCGCGCTCGCCGACCTCGAGGCCGTCGGACTCCATGACGTCGTGCGGGATCGCTGGCCGGGCAAGCGGGTGTTCACCTACTGGGACTACCGGGCGGGGATGTTCCACCAGGACCTCGGGATGCGGATCGACCTGGTGCTGGCCGGCGACGCGGTGGCCGAGCGCGTCCGCGCCGCCTGGGTCGACCGCCAGGCCCGCAAGGGCAGCGGCCCGAGCGATCACGCGCCGGTGATCGTCGACCTCGACGAGGCTCCCGACGGCGATATCGGCCCGGTCGTGCCGCCGCCGTCCAACCCGGTCACCAAGCGGGGCGTCGAAGAAGCTGCCCCAAACGCCCTGACCTCGTCGATGCGACCGAGTTTTCCGCTGATGTTGAGCGGAAATCGCAGTCGCATCGGGTTGCAGGGTCGATTCGCTGGTCAGCGAGGGCGGTCGCGGTCCCGTGACGGTTGGACCCGCTTGGGCTCGCCGGGCATCTTGGGGTAGTCGGGCGGGTAGGGCATGTCGCCCTGCCCGCGCTCGCGCATCCGCTTCGTACAGGTCGAGCAGCGGCTGCAGCGAGTGGGCGACGTCGTTGATCGCGGCGTGGCGGTCGCCGACCTCGGCGAACCGGGCGGGCATGGTCGCGACCGTGAAGTCCTCGGGAGCGACCTCAGGCAGCTCGTCCCAGGCCAGCGGCGCCGACACGGGCGCGCCGGGCTTGGCGCGGATGCTGTACGCCGAGGCGATCGTCCGGTCGCGAGCGTTCTGGTTGTAGTCGACGAAGATGCGCTCGCCGCGCTCCTCCTTCCACCAGCTGGTCGTGACCCGGTCAGGGAGGCGACGCTCGAGCGCGCGCCCGAACGCGATCGCGGCATGGCGTACGTCGGTGAACGTCCACCGCGGCTCGATCCGGACGTAGATGTGGATGCCCCGTCCGCCCGAGGTCTTCGGGAAGCCGGCGTAGCCGAGCTCGTCGAGCAGCGCTCGCGCCTCGCCGGCCGCGCGCGACCGCGTCGGCGAAGTCGGTGCCCGGCTGCGGGTCGAGGTCGAGCCGGAGCTCGTCGGGGTGGTCGACGTCCTCGCCGCGGACCGGCCACGGATGGAACGTGATCGTGCCCATCTGTGCCGCCCAGCCGACGACCGCGATCTCGGTCGGGCAGACCTCGTCCGCGTGCCGGCCCGACGGGAACTCGATCTGCGCGGTCTGCACGTAGTCCGGGGCGCCCTTGGGGATTCGCTTCTGGTAGAAGGCATCGCCGACGCGGCCCTCGCGGGTGGACAGGACCATGCCCGGGTACACGCCCTTGGGCCAGCGCTCGAGCGTCGTCGGTCTTCGCTCGAGCGCGCGCATGATCCCGTCGTCGACCGCGAGGTAGTACCTCACGATGTCGAGCTTGGTCACCGCCGCGGTGCGCTCGGTCGGCGGGGAAGATCACGCGGTCTGGGTTGGACACGCGCACCTCGCGACCGCCGGCGTCGACCACGATTGGCTTGGTGGCGGGCATCGCTCCGAGCTCTACGAGTGACCCGAGACAGCGTGCGGGACGTAGGGTTCCTCGAGCGCCGAGATCTCCTCGCTGCTCAGCTCGAGCTGCTCGGCCGCGAGCGCGTCCTCGAGGTGTTCGAGCTTGGTCGCGCCGACGATCGGCGCGGTCACGCCGGGCTTGTGGAGGAGCCACGCGAGCGCGACCTGCGCGGTCGGCACGCCGCGCGAGCCGGCCACCTGCGTCGCCCGCTCGACCACGTCGAAGTCGATCTCGTGCTTGTAGAGCGTGTCCCCGAACCGATCGGTACTGGCGCGCGTCGTCAGCCGCTCGCCCCCGCGGGTGCGGTTACCCGCGAGCATCCCGCGGGCGAGCGGGCTCCACGGGATCACGCCGACGCCCTGGTCGATGCACTGGGGGATCATCTCCCGCTCCTCCTCGCGGTAGACGAGGTTGTAGTGGTTCTGCATCGAGACGAACGGCGTCACCGCGATCGACTGTGCCTTGGCGAGCTGCCATGCGAACATGCTGCTCGCGCCGATGTAGCGGGCCTTCCCCGCCCTGACCACGTCGTGGAGCGCGTCCATCGTCTCCGCGATCGGCGTTCGCGGATCCCATCGGTGGATCTGGTAGAGATCGACGTAGCCGGTCTCGAGCCGCTTCAGCGACGCGTCGATCGAGGCCATGATGTGCTTGCGGGACAGCCCGCGCCCGTTCTCGCCCGGCATCGTCTCGCCGTGGACCTTGGTCGCGACCACGTACTCCTCGCGCATCCCGAACAGGTTGCGCAACAGCCGCCCGGTGATCAGCTCGCTCTGGCCGCCGTTGTAGACGTCGGCCGTGTCGAAGAACGTGATCCCGCCCTCGACGGCTCGGCGCACGATCGGTTCGGCTTCGTACTCGTCGAGCGCCCACTCGCGCCCCTCGTGCTTGCCGTAGCTCATCATCCCGAGGCAGAGGCGTGACACGCGGAGTCCCGTGCTGCCGAGGTTCACATATTCCATCGCTCTGGTCTCCTGTCGGTCGTCTCGCGAGATCAGCCGTCGATGGGTCGCGCCTGAAACGACGCGAGGATCGAGCTCTTCGCCCACGGCCAGATCGACGGCAGCTTGGCACTAAGGTAACTCGGTTACCGAGCTGGCCGTGCCATACGGCGGTCGCGTCGGCGCGAAGGGAGCACATCGATGGACAGATTCGACTACATCATCGTCGGTGCCGGATCCGCCGGATGCGTGCTGGCGAATCGTCTTTCCCGCGACCCGTCGGTGCGGGTCCTTTTGCTCGAGGCCGGCGGCAAGGACCGCTCGCCGAACATCAAGATCCCCGCGGCCTTCTCGAAGCAGTTCCACACCAAGCTCGACTGGGACTTCGCGACTGAGCCGGAGCCGTTCGTCGACGGCCGTTCCCTGTACATCCCCCGTGGCAAGGGTCTCGGTGGATCGAGCTCGATGAACGCGATGCTCTACGTCCGAGGCCGCCCCCTCGACTACGACAGCTGGGAGGCGCAGGGCGCGCCGGGCTGGGGGTACCGCGACGTCCTGCCGTATTTCCGCAAGGCCGAGGACAACGTGCGGGGCTCGTCGGAGTGGCACGGCGCCGACGGCCCGCTCAGGGTGAGCGAGCAGCGCTCGCCGCGTCCGCTGGACCGCCGGCTGATCGCCGCGAGTGAGGCCGCCGGGATCCCGTGGACGCCCGACTACAACGGTCCCGAGCAGGACGGCGTCTCGATGTTCCAGGTCACCCAGTCGCGCGGCAGGCGCTTCAGCAGCGTCGACGGGTACCTGCGGCCGGTGTCCAAGCGCCCGAACCTCGACGTGCGCACGCGCGCGACGGTGCTTGGCGTCGAGCTCGACGGAAAGCGCGCGGTCGGCGTTCGCGTGGCCGTCGGGCGGCGAGGCGCGGTCGAGGTGCTCAGGGCCGAGCGCGAGGTCGTGCTGGCCGCCGGCGCGATCGGCTCTCCTCAATTGCTCCAGCTGTCGGGGATCGGGGCGCCCGACGACCTGCGCGCGGTCGGGGTCGACGTCCGCCACGCGCTCCCGGGAGTAGGGCAGAACCTTCAGGACCACCCGTTCGTGACCGTGCTGTTTGCGGTGTCCGACGTAGACACGCTGTTCGTCGCAGAGAGCCCCCGGTCGGTCGCGGAGTGGCTGCTGCGCCATAGCGGGCCGCTCAGCTCGACGGTCGCCGAGGTGGTCGCGTTTCACCGGACGCGCCCCGGTCTGCCCGCGGCCGACATCCAGTACCACATGGGCGCCGCGTATTACGAGGACCACGGAGCGGAGACGTACGACGGCCACGCGATCGCGATCGCGCCGGTGCTCGTCGCGCCGAAGGCACGCGGGCGGGTATGGCTGCGCTCGGCCGACCCGACCGCCAAGCCGCGGATCCTCACGAACTCGCTGTCCGAGCCCGAGGACGTAGCCTCGCTGGTCGCGGGCGTGCGGCTCGCGCGCCGCATCGCCGAGCAGCCGGTGCTTGCGGAGATCATCACCGAGGAACTGAAGCCCGGGGCGGGCACGAGCGGCGACGCCGATCTCGAGGACGACATGCGCCGCCGGCTCATGCTCATCTACCACCCCGTCGGCACGTGCCGCATGAGCGACACCGCCGATGGCGCGGTCGTCGACAGCCGGCTGCGGGTGCACGGCGTCGAGGGCCTCCGGGTCGTCGACGCTTCGATCATGCCGCTGATCCCCGGCGGCAACACGCACGCGCCGACGGTGATGATCGCCGAGCGCGGTGCCGATCTGATCCTCGACCTGGCCTAGCAGGCGGTCCCAACACGCGGCGTGGGCCGTCGGCGGCCGCGCGCGCGCAGCCGTCCGGTGGCGGACGGAGAACCGAATACCGTGAATGCGACCGACTGGCCGCGCCCCACCTGCGCCACGAGGAAGTTGCCGTCGGCGACGCTCGGCTGGAATATCTTCTGATCGGTCGTCCCATGAGCACCCGCCCTGCACCGCCGAGCGGCATGCCGCCGCCGGAGACCGTGATCAGCCCGCACGGGCGCGAGATCGATCTCGTCCTGATCGCCCGCGAGGCGTGCGCGTCGTACGACTCCGAGTTTCCCGACGAGCGTGAGCGCTACGGGCCCGCCGGAGCGGCGTGGTGCCGGCACGACTGCCAGCATCTGCTGAACTGGGCCGCGCTCAGCCTTACGATCGAGCTCGACTTCGAGGCGCAGCTCGCCTGGCTGGCCCGCGTGCTCGAGGCGCGGGGGTTCCCGCTCGACCGGCTCGGGCGCGGTCTCGAACTGCTGGCCAAGGCAACCCGCGAACGCCTACCGGAGGAGCCCGAGGTGGCCGCGCGCCTCGACGCCGGCGCCGCGTTCATCGCATCGCGCCAGAGCTTTCTGGACTGACGCTGAGGTGTCGCCCGGACAACCCGGCCCCCCGAGGTGGGGGGCCGGGATGCCTCGGAATCACTGCCTACGGCTTGACGCGGAAGACCTGCCCGGTCAGCTCGCCGACGTACAGCCAGCCGCCGTTCCCGCCGAGACCGACGGTGGGCGCCACGAAGCCCTTGAGCAGAGGCTTGGGCGTGCCACCACTGAGCGGAATCGACAGGACCTCGCCGCCCGGGCCCATGCCCTTCGGACCGAGGAACGAGGTCATGTAGAGCCTCTTGCCCATGATGACCATGCCCATGACGTCCGTGTGGGGGCCGAACTGCTGGAACGGCCTGGCGAAGCCCTTGCACTTGCTCGCCGACGTCCAGTTGCACGACGGGAACCCGTAGTTGTCGCCCTGGTGAACCCGCAGCACGAAGTCCGGCGGGTTCTTCGCGCCCTTGTCCTGACCGAGGTCGGAGACAAACGGGGACGACGAGCCCTTCGGGAACGCCATCTGCCACGGCTGACGGATGCCGGTGGCGAACACCTTGAAGCCCTTGCCGTTGGCGTTCATCGACAGGATGTCGTACACGTACGGCGACAGCGTCGAGGGCCCGTGGTCGTTCCCGTTCAGCAGGCCGACGTCGACGCCGACATAGATCCGTCCGTCGCCTCCGAACGCCAGGCCGTTGAAGCCCTGGAACTTCTTCGGCGCCGTGTAGATCGCCTTCCGGCTGGTGAACGTCGTGCCGTTCCAGCCTGTCCACTTCTGGATCTGCCACTTCGGGCCCGTCGCGGTGATCGTGCCACCGCTGACGTACAGCGCGCCCTTGTGCCAGGCGAGCCCCGCGACGAACTGCGGCGATCCGGGGATCAGCGTGCCGGTGCCGCCCTTCAGCAGGAACACCCCGCCGTTCGGGGGCCCGGACGACGATTCGGCACCACCGTCGCCTTCAAACACGTTGCCTCCGCCGAAGGCGAACGATGTCGGGGTGTGAAGGCCCGAGGCCACCAGTTGAACCTGATGACCGTTCGTGGCCGTTGGGGGTGGCGGTGGGCCCGAGGGCGTCGCGGCCATAGCCGCGGTCGCCACCGCTCCGGTTGAAACGGCGGTTGCGGCAATCAACGCCGCAGTACGTCCACGCATAAGTTTCTCCTTTCGTGCGCGACAACCCGCGCCGGAGCGCCCGTCCGGCACGAGTTGCCGCAGCTTAACACAGGATTCACGAGAAAAATGGGCGTCCTCGTCCAATGGGGGGAGGTCGGTTGCGGTCTCCTTTGGCGGGGTATCGGCCCACCCGATCCGATCATCCGTCACGGGTGATCTCGCTTCTGCCGCACGCCGTGAGAGTCGCCCGCCCGGTCGCGAATCGGCGACGCGATCGGCGGCTCTTCGGCCTGAACGGCCGGCTCCGGCGCCCGGAGCGGTCGGCGCATCGAGGCCCTCGTTTTGCGGGCAATTTGACGGTGAGCGCACTGTCACTTGACGATGCGCGTGACGGCGTCAAGATCGTTGACAAAGCTGTTAACATCGGCGGCGGCGCGCCCACAAAAGGACCGGAAAATGCACCGGCCCCTGGGAGCGTCGGCGTGTAGGCTGCACTAAGCGGAGGAGAGCCGAGGATGCGTGATGCCATCCGTCTGAGCAGGCTTGCAGCCGTTGCGGCCTGTCTGTTCCTGATCGCCGCGGTCGTGAGTGCATGCGGCGGTTCCAATTCGTCGTCCTCGACGTCGTCCTCGGCGGCGGCCTCGACGTCGTCGTCGTCGGCATCGTCGTCGGCGACGACCGCGGCGGGCACGCCCAAGCCGGGCGGGTCGCTGACCGTGCTCGAGCTGGGTGGGTACGCCGGCGCGTGGCCCGCCGGGCTCGATCCCGGCGACCAACGTCGAACGGCGCCGCCGACCAGGATCAGATGAACTCGATCTTCGGCCAGCTGTTCCAGCTCGCCGAGGGCGGGAAGCTGGTCCCCGATCTGGCCACTCCGCCACGCCGTCGGCTGCCGGCAAGACCTGGACGATCGCGCTGCAGCCGAACCTCAAGTTCTCCGACGGTACGCCGCTGGACGGCAACGCCGTCGTGTCCAACTGGAAGCGCGACCTCGCCAACCCGTGCACCTGCAAGCCGATCCTCCCGCCGGTCAAGTCGATCACCGCGCCGACGCTCGACGACGGTGCAGATCGAGCTTTGCGGCTCCCGACGGCGCGTTCCAGAATCAGCTGCTGGTCGCCAACCTCAACTGGATCGCATCGCCGACCGCGTTGAAGAGCATGGGCGAGCAGGCGTTCAAGATCAAGCCCGTCGGTGCCGGCCCGTTCACGGTCGTCAGCGACACGCTCAGCAACACGCTCGTGCTCAAGAAGAACCCGAACTACTGGCAGACCGGGCGTCCGTATCTCGACAACCTCACGTTCAAGGCCACGGCCGACGACGAGGCGGCGCTCGAGGCGCTCCAGTCGGGCGGCGCTCAGGCCTACGACGGGATGGCGACCCCTTCGCTGGTGAGCACGTACAAGTCGCACTTCACGACGACCGAGCAGCCGGCGACCTCGCCGTACGACATCCAGCTGAACACCGCGGCGCCGCCGTTCAACAACGTGAACGCGCGGCTGGCGATCTACTACGCCACCGACGCGGCGATCATCGACCAGAAGCTGTTCGGCAACCAGTTCCAGGTGGTCCAGGGCTTCACCGCGCCCGGCGGCCTGTTCTATTACCCGAACGTGCCGGGCTACCCGACGTACGACCTGAACAAGGCCAAGTCGCTCGTGAAGCAGATCGGCGGGCTGACTGTGAATTTCTTCACGCTCGCCTCGCCGGTCAACCAGAACTTCATGGAGGCCCTGCAGCAGCTGTGGAAGCAGGCCGGGCATCAACACCTCGATCCACCTGTACAGCCTCGCCGGGCTGATCCAGCAGTTCGTCTCCAAGAAGTGGCAGGCCGCGCTCCAGACCGCGGGGGCCTGGGATCCGGCCGCGGGAGTGGGTCTCGGGTTCCGGTTCCTGTCCCAGTCGCCGTTCAGCGGAGTGCACGACCCGAAGCTCGACGCGCTGATCCTCGGCGGCCAGGGCGCTGGTCGATCCGACCGCCCGCGACAAGATCGTACCAGCAGGCTGCCCAGTACATCGCCAAGAATGCCGACGGGCCGTTCCTGTTCCCGCTCGCCTCCTGGAACGTCGCCGTCCACGGCGTGCAGGGGCCGGGCCTGACCACGGTCGATCCCGTCGGTCGTGGTCAACACGCCGCCGCTCTGGCAGGATGTGTCGTTCACCCAGTGACCGGTGGCGGCCACGGGACAAGTGACTGATGAGTAGTACCTCCGCGCCGCTCAGCGCTCCGCTGGCGGCGCGGGCCGGCTGGGCGAGCCGGCTCGCCGGCTCGCCCACGCTGCGGTTCATCGTCCGGCGGCTGCTGGCGGCGATCCCCGTGCTGTTCGGGGTGACGTTCCTCAGCTTCGTCGTGATGAACTCGCTCCCGGGCGACGCCGCGCAGGAGCTGCTGGGGGCCAGCGCGACGCCCGCCGAGATCCACCAGCTGGAGGCCAAGCTCGGACTCAACCAGCCGTTCCTGACCCGCTACTGGGACTGGCTGCACAACGCGGTCATCGGGCATCTCGGCCATTCGCTGTCGAGCGGCCAGAGCGTCGGCTCGATCCTGGCCTCGGACCTGCCGGTGACGTTCGAGCTGGTGGCGTTCGCGTTCGTGATCTCGCTGGCGCTGGCCGTGCCGATCGCGCTGCTGTCGCGCGCGCAAGCCGAACGGCGTCGCCGACCGGCTGAGCATGATGTTCAGCATGGCCGGCCTGTCGATCGCGCCGTACGTGCTGGCGCTCGTCCTGGTCTACGTGTTCGCGGTCAAGCTGAACGTGCTGCCGGCGATCGGGTGGGTCCCGCCCGGGACAGAGCCTCTCGCAGAACATCCGCCACCTGATCTTGCCGGCGGTGTCGATCGGGCTGGGCCTGCTGTGCTTCTACACCCGCCTGCTGCGCGCCGATCTGCTCGAGCAGATGCAGGGGGAGGACTACGTGGTCACGGCGCGTGCCAAAGGGGTGCGTCCGTGGCGGGTGCTCACGTCGCCACGCGCTGCGCAACTCGCTGTTCGGGCTGATCACCGTGGTGGCGCTGAACCTGGGCACGCTGCTCGGCTTCACGGTCGTGATCGAGGACATCTTCGGGATTCCGGGCATCGGCCACGAGTTGCTGCAGGCGATCGACAACCGCGACATCCCGGTGATCGAGGGCATCGTGTTCGTGTTCGCGGTGATCGTGGTGCTCGTCCAACCTGGCCGCCGACGTGCTGTATTCCGTGCTCGATCCAAGGATCCGCTATGGCCGACCTACCGAGTGATCTCGTCGTAGCGGGCGTTGCGCCCGCGGCCGACGAGGCCGCCGCCGACCAGGGTGGCGGGCCGCTGGCGAGGCTCGCTCGGGGTGATCGTGCCGGCCGCGATGGTCGCCTTCATCTTCCTGCTCTGCTTCGTCTGGCCGATCATCGGCCCGGTGCCGTCGCCCGACCGGGGGCAACATCCTCGACTCGAGCCTGCCGGCGTTCTCGGCCGGCCATTTCCTCGGCACCGATCCGGTCGGGAACGACGAGTGGTCGCGGATCCTGTACGGCGGGCGCGCGTCGCTCGAGATCGCGCTCGCGGTGCAGGCGATCGGTCTCGTGCTCGGCGGCCTGATCGGGCGCCGTCGCCGGCTACCTGGGCGGGTGGCGCGATGCGACGATCATGCGGCTCCTCGACGTGCTGATCGCGTTCCCCGGGCTGGTGCTGGCGGTGGCGATCGCGCAGGGCCTCGGCCCGAGCGAGCTGCACACGATCTGGGCGCTGTGCTTCTTCAGCGTCCCGGCGACCGCGCGGATCTCGCGGGCAGCCACGCTGCGGGTGCGCGAGCAGACGTTCATGACCGCCGCGCGCCTGTCGGGGACGAGCTTCCCGCGCATGCTGCTCGGTCACATCGCGCCGAACATCCTGCCCCAGCTGCTCACCTACGCGCTGCTGGGTATGGGGATCATCATGATCCTCGAGGGCGCGCTCAGCTTCGTCGGCCTGGGAGTGCCCCCGCCGGCACCGAGCTGGGGAAACATGATCGCTCAGGGGCAGAGCACGCTCTCCGCGCAGCCGCGCTACGTGTTCCTGCCGAGCGCCGCCCTGTTCATCACGGTCGTCTCGTTCAACCTGCTGGGCGAGGGACTGCGAGCCCGGTGGGGCAGTCAATGAGCGAGTCGCTGCTCGAGGTCTCAGACCTGCGGGTCGACTTCCGCCACGACGGTCAGCTCGTGCGGGCGGTGGACGGGCTGACCTACTCGATGCGCCGCGGGCAGACGGTGGCGGTGATCGGGGAGTCCGGCTCGGGCAAGACCGTCAGCGCGCGGGCGATCATGGGCCTGCTCCCGCCGACGGCGACGGTCACCGGGTCGATCCGATTCGACGACGTCGAGATGGTCGGGCTGCCGGAAAAGGCCATGCGCTCGCATCGCGGGTGCGGCGTGGCGATGGTGTTCCAGGATCCCACCCGCTCGCTGAACCCGACCATGCGGATCGGGGCGCAGATCCGCGAGGCGATCCAGACCCACGAGAAGGCCTCACGCGCGGCCGCGCACGACCGCGCGCTCGAGCTGCTCGAGCTGGTGCGACTGCCGGCCGCGCGCGAGCGACTCGAGCAGTATCCGCATCAGCTCTCGGGCGGGATGCGCCAGCGCGTGATGATCGCGATCGCGCTGGCCGCCTCGCCGAAGCTGCTGATCGCCGACGAGGCCACCACCGCGCTCGACGTGACGACCCAGGCGCAGATCATGGAGCTCCTGCGAGACCTCCAGCAGCGGCTGGGGATGGCGCTGATCATGATCAGCCACGATCTCGGGCTGGCCGCGAGCTTCGCCGACGAGGTGGTCGTGATGTACGCGGGACGGGCGGTCGAGCGGGCGCCGACGCAGATGCTGTTCGCCCACGTCCGGATGCCCTACACGCGGGCGCTGCTGGACGCGATCCCGCGTCTGGAGAACGCCTCGCATTCGCCGCTGGCCGCCGTGCCCGGCCAGCCGCCGAACCTGGCGCTGCGCGAGCCGGGGTGCCCGTTCACGCCCCGCTGCCCGAGCGCCACCGATCAGTGCCGGGAGCATGCGCCGGCGTTCGAGGAGCACGAGCCCGACCACCTGTGGGCGTGCTGGCATCCATGTGACGACGGGGTGCGGCTGTGAGTGCCGGCGGGCCGCTGCTGGACGTGCGCCACCTCGTGCAGGAGTTCGAGGTCCGGGCTCAGGGTGGGGTCAGGAGCGGCGTCGTGCAGGCCGTGTCAGACGTCTCGTTCACGCTCGAGAAGGGAGAGACGCTGGGCCTGGTCGGGCGAGACCGGATCGGGGAAGTCGACGCTCGCCCGCGCGATCCTGCAGGCGCCTGCGGCCCAAGGCGGGCGAGGTGCTGTTCGAGGGCGTCGATCTGGTCAAGCTCAAGGGCCGCGAGTTGCTGCGCGCGCGGCGCCAGATGCAGATGGTGTTCCAGGATCCGTTCGGGTCGCTCGATCCGAAGTGGTCGGTGGCGCGGATCGTCGAGGAGCCGCTGATCGCGTTCCGGACGGCCGCGCGAGCCGAGCGCCGGCAGCCGGGTCACCGAGGTGCTCGAGCGCGTCGGTCTCGATCCCGGACGCTACGCCGACCGCCGGCCGCGATCGCTGTCGGGCGGTCAGGCGCAACGGGTCGCGATCGCGCGCGCGCTCGCGCTCGACCCCGCGCTGATCATCTACGACGAGGCCGTTTCCTCGCTGGACGTGCTGATCCGGGCGCAGGTCCTGAACCTGCTCGAGCGGCTGCGCTCCGAGCTCTCGCTCACCTATCTGTTCATCGCGCACGATCTGGCGCTGGTCAAGCAGGTCTCCGACCGGGTCGCGGTCATGTACCTCGGGAAGCTGGTCGAGATCGGTCCGGCCGAGTCTCTGTACCGAGAGCCGCTGCACCCGTACACGGTGGCGCTGCTCGCGTCGATCCCGAACCCGGATCCGACGGCGCCGCGTGCGCCCGTGACCGAGACGATCCGGGGCGAGCCGCCCTCGCCGATCGATCCCCCCTCGGGCTGTCGGTTTCGCACGCGCTGCCCTCGCGCGCAGGACGTCTGTGCCACCGACGAGCCGCAGTTGCGCCGGCTCGCCGACGGGCACTACGCCGCCTGCCACTTCCCGGGCGGGCGGGAACCAATTTCCCGCGACGCGCCGGCGCCGCCGGCACGCGAGCCCGCCCGCCTGGCAGGAGGAACACATGGCCCTGAAGCAACCGGCTGAAGCCCTGACCACGCTCGACCTGAACGCACTGCTGCCCGACGGCGCCCACCTGATCGGCGGCGAATGGGTGCCGGCGCGTGGCGGCGAGACGATCTCCGTGATCAACCCGGCCACGGGCGAGCGCGCTCGCGAGCGTTCCGCGCGGAGGCGCGGACGACGTCGCCGACGCGGTGGCGGCCGCGGCGGACGCGTTCCCGGCGTGGCGCGACACGAGCCCGAGCCGGCGGGGCCAGCTGCTGCTCGACTGGGCGGCGCTGTGCCGCGAGCACGCCGACGAGATCGACCTGCTCGAGCGCCTCGAGGTGGGACGACCGAAATGGGGCCCCGCGGGCCCGATGGCGGGGATCCTGACGTTCACCGCCGGGCCTGGCCGACAAGGCGACCGGGCAGACGCTGCCGAGCGCGTTCCCGGACGTGATCGGGATGACGCTGCGCGAGCCGTACGGCGTGTGCGGCAGCATCATCCCGTGGAACGCGCCCGGGCCGAACACGGTCAACGACGCGGGGCCCGCGATCGCGATGGGCAACACGATCGTGATCAAGCCGGCCGAGGACGCGCCGTTGACCTGCCTGCTGCTGGTGCGGCTGGCGCTCGAAGCCGGGATTCCGCCCGGCGTGATCAACGTCGTCACCGGCTACGGCGCCGAGGCCGGCGAGCCGCTGGCCGCGTCACCCGGGCGTGCGCCGGATGAGCTTCACCGGGTCGCCCGAGACGGGGCGTCGCGTGATGGAGGCGTGCGCCGCGCATCTGATCCCGCTGCATCTCGAGCTCGGCGGCAAGTCGCCGCAGGTCGTGCTGCGCGACGCGCCGCTCGAGAAGGCCATCCCCACGATCGCCCGGAGCATCACGCTGAACACTGGGCAGATCTGCGCCGCGGGCTCGCGGGTCGTCGTCGACGCTTCGATCCGCGACGAGGTCGTTTCCGGGCTTGGCGGACGCGTTCAAGAACGGTCCGGGTCGGGCCGTGGTACGAGGACGTCGACATGGGGCCGCTGATCAGCGCCAAGCAGGAGAAGCGAGTCCTCGGGTACCTCGACGCCGGGCGCGAGGAGGGCGCGCGGGTGGTGGTCGGCGGCGGCAAGCCATCAGGTGCGCAGTACGAGCACGGATTCTTCGTCGAGCCGACGATCTTCGACGAGGTGCGGCCGGAGATGCGAATCGCGCAGGAGGAGATCTTCGGTCCGGTGCTGTCGGTGCTCGGCTCCGACGACGAGGAGGAGGCGTTGTCGATCGCGAACGGCACGCGCTACGGGCTCGTCGCGTCGGTGTGGACGCGCGACGTCGGGCAAGGCCGTGCGGCTGGCGCGCCGGATCGAGGCCGGGCAGGTCTCGATCAACACGCTGTGGTCGGGCGGCGTGATCGGGGCGCCGTTCGGCGGCTACAAGTCGAGCGGGTTCGGCCGTACGGTCAGCGCCGAGTCGATCCTCGACTACACCCAGGTGAAGAGCGTGATCATCGACGGGCGCGCTGTAGCCGTGGACGTCTCGCTCGAGGGAAAGGTGGCGCTCGTCACCGGCGCCGGTCCGAACATCGGCAGCGGGATCGCGCTCGCGCTGTCGCGGTACGGCGCGCGCGTGGCGTGCAACGACGTCGACGGCGACGCGGCCGACGCATCCGCGTGCCCGGATCGAGCGCCACGGCGGCGACGGCGATGGCCGTCGTCGGGGACGTGAGCTCCGAGGACGACGTAGTGCGCTACATCGGCGAGGTGCTCGACCGGTGGGGCCGGATCGACATCCTGATCAACAACGCCGCGCTGCTCGGAGGCCGGGGCGTGCTCGAGGAGAGCCTCGAGTTCTGGAACCGGGCGGTGGCGGTGGCCGGCGCCGGGACCTTCCTGAACACCAAGCACGTGGCGATCTCGATGATCGAGCGAGACGATCCGGGGCGCCATCGTCAACATCCTGTCCTCGAACGCGTGGCAGGGCTGCGCCGGCGTGATCGCCTACGCATTCCACAAGGGCGGGCTCGCGAACTTCACGCGCGCCGCCGCGATGGACCTGGCGCCGTACGGAATCCGCGTCAACTCGTACTCGCCGACGGCGCCGCGGCCTGACAACCCGGAGCTGCTGGCCGAGCTTCGAGAATCCGGGGGGTTGCGACGCCATTTTCAGCCGCCCCCGGATCGGCCGGCGTGGTGGCGCGAGATCGGCAAGATCGACGTGCGGAGCAACATGCCGATGGAGCCGTCGACGCCGACCGACATCGGCCACTGCGTGGCCTGGTTGTGCTCGGACTACGCGCGGCTGATCACCGGCTGCGACTTCGTGATCGACGGCGGGGCGCGCGCCAAGTACTGGGGGTACACGCCGCCGGCGGACAAGGCCGAGCCGGTGCCGCTGATCCCCTTGTACGAGGACGAGACGATGCCGGGAGGCTTTTAGTGACTGAGATGGTGCGCGGCGCGGTTCAGACGGGGCCGCTGGCGTACGAGATCCGAGAGTTCCCGCGCCCGCGGATCGGCCCCGACGAGGGACTGCTGCGTGTCGAGGCATGCGGGGTCTGCGGGTCAGACGTCGAGCAGTACCGCGGTCACCTGGTCCGGCCGGGCATGTTTCCGCTGATCCCCGGCCACGAGCCGCTCGGGATCGTCGAGGAGGTCGGGGAGCGCGCGGCCGAGCGCTGGGGCGTGGAGGTCGGCGATCGCGTGGCGGTCGAGATCCTGCGGCCGTGCCGGGCCTGCGACCACTGCCTGACCGGGCGCTACATGTCATGCCCGAACCGCGACGGCGCCTACGGGATGACGCCCGCTGTCGCGCGAGCCGAGCCTGTGGGGCGGGTTCGCCGAATACCTGTATCTGCATCCGTGGGCGATCCTGCACAAGATGCGCAAAGACATGCCGCCCGAGATCGCGGTCATGTTCAACCCGCTCGGCGCCGGCGTGCGCTGGGCCGCGTACCTCGGCGAGGTCGGCCTCGGCGACACCGTCCTGATCCTCGGGCCCGGGCAGCGCGGGCTGACCTCGGTGATCGCGGCGCGGGCGCGCGGGCGCGGCGACGATCATCGTCACCGGCCTCGGCGCGCGACGAGAAGAAGCTCGCGCTGGCGCGCGAGTTCGGCGCCGACCACACGATCAACGTCGAGTCCGAGGACGTCGTGGAGCGGGTGCGCGAGATCACCGACGGCGCGATGGCCGACGTCGTGCTCGAGCTGACGCCGATCGCCGATCAGCCTATCCGCGACGCGGTCGAGGCGGTCAGGCACAGCGGGCGGATCGTGCTCGCCGGGCTGAAGGGCGGCAAGTCGGTCGAGCTCGTGACCGACCGCCTGATCAACAAGGGCCTGACGGTCCGGGGCGCGTTCGGGGTCAATGCCGACGCGTACATCGAGGCGATCCGGATCATCGAGTCCGGCCGGTTCCCGCTCGAGAAGATGCACAGCGGCAAGTACGAGCTGGCCGACACCGAGGCCGCGATCCGGGAGCTCGCCGACGGGGATGCCGTTCACGTTTGCGTCTGTCCGGAGGTAGAAACGACAACGGCGGAGCGCCGAGCGGTGGTCGGAGCAGCGACGTCGTCAGCAGGAGGTCCTGATGCTGGTTGACATGCACGCCCACGTGATCCCTGGGGCTCTGGAGGCGGTCGGTAGCGACGAGCACCGCGGACCGCGCATCGGGCCCTGCGACGACCCGCACGCCCGGCTGCTCGAGAACGACCGGGGGATGCAGTTCAAGGCCTCGGACGCGTTCTACTTGGCCGAGCGCCGGCTCGAGGAGCAGGATCGAAGCGGCGTCGACGCCGAGATCGTCTCGCCGATGCCGCCGCTGCTCGACTACGCGCTGCCCGGCGCCGAGGGTCTCGAGCTGTCGCGACGCGTTAACGAGTTCATCGCGTCGCTTTGCGACGCGGACCCGGAACGGCTGCTCGGTATGGCGATGGTGCCGATGCAGGCGCCGGAGCTCGCGACCGCGGAGCTCGCGCGCGTCAAGAAGACGGGCCTGGTCGCGGTCGAGATCGCGTCGAACGTGCTGGGCCGGCCGCTGCACGACGAGGAGTTCGCTGAGTTCTGGGCCGAGGCTGAGCGGCTCGAGATGCCTGTCTTCGTGCACGGGATGCCGTCCGATCTCGGCGGGCGGGTGCCGGCGGGCCTGGTCGCGGTCGCCGGGTTCGCGGTCGGTGCCGATTGCGCGCTCGCGGCCACGTCGATCGTGTGCGGAGGAGTGGCCGAAAAGCACCCGGCGCTCCGACTTGCGTTCAGCCACGGCGCCGGCGGGTTCCCGTGCATGCTCCCGCGCGCGAACTACTTCTGGGGCAAGACCTGGAACGAGGAGCCGTCGTCTGTGGGGGAGGGAGTCTCGCCGGCCGAGCTGGCCCGGCGCTTCTTCTACGACGGCCTCGTGATGGACCGCCGCACGCTTCGCCACCTGATCGAGATGATGGGTCACGGGCAGGTGCTGGTCGGCTCTGACTTCCCGGCGATGCCGCGTGAGGACCCGTGCGCGCGCACGCTCCGCTCGCTCGACCTCGCGCCCGACGTGCTCGAGGACATCACCTGGCACAACGCGTTCCGCTTCCTCGGCATCGACGCCCCGCAACAAGGCGCCGCCGTCAGGCGCCGCCGACCATCCGAAATACACCGTCGCGGGCGCGGGCGCAGCCGGTTCGAATACGACAGGAGTGACACAGTGAAGACACGTGCCGCAATCGTCCGAGGCGCCGGGCTCCCCTGGGAGGTCACCGAACTCGACCTCGACGAACCCAAGGAGCACGAGGTCCTCGTCCGCGTGATGGCCTGCGGCCTGTGTCACTCCGACGAGCACGTCCGCGAGGGCGGCCCGTACCGCTATCCGATGGTCGGCGGCCACGAGGGCGCGGGCGTGGTCGAGAAGGTCGGGCCGTCGGTGACGCGCGTGCGCGAGGGCGATCACATCTGCACGTCCTGGATTCCCGTGTGCGGTCACTGCCGGTACTGCTCGACGGGTCACCAGAACATGTGCAACGACGGTCTGAACGCCGGCACGGGGATGTTCCTGGACGGTACGTTCCGCTTCCACGAGAACGGCGAGGACGTCGGCGGGATGTGCGTGCTCGGCACGTTCTCGCAGTGGATGGTGATCCCCGAGAACTCGTGCGTGCCGATCGATGAGGACCTTCCGTTCGAAGTCGCGGCACTCGTGGCGTGCGGGGTGACGACCGGGTGGGGCTCGTCGGTCTACGCCGCCGGCACGCGCGCGGGGGAGACCGTGGTGATCTTCGGCACCGGCGGCGTGGGCATGAACGCCGTGCAAGGCGCCGCGTACGCCGGCGCCAAGCACGTGATCGCGGTCGACCCGAACCCGTTCAAGCAGGAGATGGCCGGCAAGTTCGGCGCGACGTTCACGACCGGCGACCCCGAGGAGGCCAAGCAGAAGGTGTGGGAGCTAACCCACGGGCAGATGGCCGACCACGCCGTGATCACCGTCGGGGTGATGCACGCCGACGTGCTCCGCAACGCGGTCGACATGATCGGCAAGGGTGGCAGCGTCGTCGTGACCGCGGTCGGCGGCGAGGGCGACACGATCGCGATTCACGGCTCGCCCGTGACCGGCTTCCACAAGAACATCCAGGGCTCGCTGTTCGGTGGCGCCAATCCGCTGTACGACATGCCGCGCCTGCTCGGGCTCTACAAGAACGGCGACCTCAAGCTCGACGAGCTGATCACGAACCGTTACACGCTCGACAACATCAACCAGGGCTACGAGGACATGCTCGCCGGCCACAACATCCGTGGGATCTTGATTCATGACCACTGATCACGATGCGACTGAGGTCTTTGGGCGACTATTGCCGGTTTTCTCAGTCGCATCCAGAAGCAAGCGAGGAGGATCGAACATGACCAGCGCGATCTTGGATCCGACGGGGCTGACCGGTAAGGACACGAAGGCGGGGCTGGAGCTCGCACCGCGTCGCGCCGACCTGACCGGCGTCACCGTGGGGCTGCTCGAGAACGGGAAGCAGAACGCGCGCCTGTTCCTCGAGGAGGTGGCCGATGTGCTGCGCGAGCGCTACGGCGCCGGCGATGCCACGCTGCGCCGGAAGGAGAACTTCGCCCAGCCGGCCCCGCCGGAGCTGATCGACCAGCTGAGCGCGGAGTCGGACCTGGTGGTGATAGGCATTGGCGATTGAGGCTCGTGCAGCGCGTCGGCGGTCGCCGACGGAGTCCTCTTCGAGCGTCACGGCACACCGGCAGCGGTGATCTGCTCGGACGCGTTCAAGACCACGGGTGACGCGATGGCCGAGATTCAAGGAGCCCCTGGCTACCGCTACCTGACGACTCCGCATCCGGTCGCCGGACTGACCGCCGCCCAGGTGCGTGAGCGAGCCGAGGCGGTTGCCGGCGAGGTGGCGGCGCTGCTCACGGGGGACAGGGTCTGATGGTGAGCGAGCCCGACCCGGACATCGCCCGCGACGCGATCGAGTACTGCTACGAGCAGGGCTGGACCGACGGCCTGCCCGTGGTTCCCGTCTCGCAGGCCTTACTCGACGAGTTCCTCGGCACGACCAGCCGCAACCCGGACGAGGTGCTGTGGCGGATGGATCACCTCGCGCGGGAGTGCACGGTCCAGACCGCGGCGATCAACGCCGCGATGGCCGGCTGCCTGCCCGAGCACTTCCCGGTCGTGCTCGCCGCCTGGGACGCGGTGATGCGCGACCGGGCCGCGAAGGGTGGCGGCTGGCAGAGCACGAGCGGCCCGGCGCCGCTGATCGTCGTCAACGGCCCGATCCGCCACGAGCTCGGTTTGAACTGCACGGGCGGGATCTTCGCCGCGGGCTTCCGGCCGAACGCGACGATCCCGCGCGCGCTCGGGCTGATGCTGCGAAACGCGTTCGGCGTCGCGCCCCACGTGTTCGACCAGACGACGCAGGGGATCCCGGGCCGGTGGTCGATCTGCTTCGGCGAGAACGAGGAGGAGAGTCCGTGGGAGCCGCTCGCCACCGAGATGGGACTGGAAGCAAACGCGAACGCCGTCTCCTGCACCCTCACCCGCACCTACGAGTTCGTCGACAACCGCCACACCCAGAACCCCGAGCATCTGCTGAACGACTTCGCGGACACGATCTCCCGGACCGGGGTGATGATCTTCCGCGCCCAATCGGCCGGGATCGTGTTCTGCCCCGAGCACGCGCAGATGCTCGCCGGCGCCGGCTTCTCGAAGACCGACGTCAAGGACTGGCTGATCGAGCACTGCGGGCGGGCCGAGGCCGACCTGCGCCGCGCCGGCAAGGACGCGGTGTCGGAAGGGGGGCTGGGCGCGCGCTCCGCGGGCGTGGAGGAGCGGGTCCCCGGCGACGTGTTCACGCGGTTCCTGCCGAGCCGCGAGTCGGTCCCGATCGTCGTGGCCGGCGCCCGCAACGCGGCGATCTCGATGGTGTTCCGCGTGTTCGGCGAGTGGTCGAACAGCTCGGTTCAGGTCGAGCCGGCGCGGTCGCCCGTCGCCGCGGTCCCGACGTCATCCGAGGGAGGTTGAGATGTTCAGCGAGCAGGGGCTGAAGGACATGCAGGCGACGCTCGCGGCCGACGGCTACGCGCTCGACGCGCGCGAGGACGGCGAGCGCGTCGTCGTCGACATCGTCGCGACGCCCGAGGCGTGCGAGGACTGCCTCGCACCGCCGGACGTGATGCGGGCGATCCTCGGCAAGACGCTGGCCGTGCCCGCGGACGCGATCGACCTGCACTACCCCGAATGAGGTACGACGTCGATTCTCCGCTGAGCGCGGAGTGGATGAGCGGCCGGACCGCGCTGGTCACCGGTGGCGGCGGCCGGCACGGAGGGCCGGGGACGATCGGCTGGGCGGTGTCGCGCCTGCTCGCCCGGCACGGAGCGAGCGTGGCGGTCCTCGACCGTGACCCGACCGCGGCGGAACGGACGGTGACGCAGATCCGGGCGGCGGGAGGCACGGCCGCGGCCGTGATAGCGGACGTCACCAGCGACGCCGACTGTTCGCGCGCGGTCGCCGAGGCCCGCGACAAGCTCGACGGGCTCGACACGCTCGTCAACAACGTCGCGGCGTGGAGCCCGGCCGAGCTGTTCGACGTGGAGCCGGACCAGTTCGATCAGCTGCTGACGCTGAACCTGAAGACCGCCTGGTCGATGACTCGCCACGCTGCGACCGTGATGCCGGCCGGCGGCGCGATCGTGAACATCACGTCGGTGGCGGCGCGGCGCGCCGGCACGGTGTACGGCCTCGGCAAGGCCGCGCTCGAGTCGCTGACCGGCGGCGGCGCATACCTGCTCGGGGAGCGCGGGATCAGGATCAACGCCGTGGAGCTCGGCGCGCTGTGGACGGCGGGAGTGGCCGAGAACCTGCCGCCCGAGGCCCGCGAGCCGCGGCGCCGGATGACAGCGCTCGGCACCGAGGGCGACTGCTGGGATGCCGCCGCTGCGGTGCTGTTCCTGGCGAGCCACCAGGCACGGTGGATCTCCGGCCAGGTGCTGACCGTCGACGGTGGCGGAGCGCCGCGCGCGCCTTACCCGGGAGTGGTGCGCGCGGGGGCGAGCGCATGAACGGCCGGGTGGCGCTGATCACCGGCTGCGGCAAGCCCGACGGGGGTGGGCAAGCGATCGCACGAGCGCTCGCCGCCGACGGTGCGGCCGTGGTCGTGAGCGACCGCGTGCCGACCGGGGTGCTGAACCGCCGTCAGGAGATCGTGGGCTCGGAGCAGCCGGCGTCGTGGAGCGGGCTCGACAGCCTCGTCGCGGAGATCCAGGCGGCCGGCGGCACGGCGATCTCGGTGCTCGGGGACATCGGCGACGCGCACGACGCCGAGGCGATGGTCGGCGCGGCGCTCGAGCGGTTCGACCGGCTCGACATCCTCGTCAACAACGCCGCCGCGCCGCAGGGGCTCGACCGCGACGTGATCGACGAGATCCCGATCGACGTGTTCGACGAAGTGGTCCGCATCAACCTGCGGGGCAGCTGGCTGATGTGCCGCGCCGCCGTGCCGGCGATGCGCCGCCGGCGGTGGGGGCGGATCATCAACATCTCCTCGATGGCGGGCGTGATCGGCGCGCCGCGCTCCACCCCGTACTCGGCGTCGAAGGCGGGCATCATCGGGTTCACGCGGGCGCTCGCGATGGACGTGGCCGCGTGGGGCATCACCGTCAACGCGATCGCCCCGGGCGCACTCGACACGAGCCGCTCGGTGCTGAGCCTCGACCCGGACCTCGACGTCCGCGCCGAAATGGAGCAGCGCGGGCGCCGCCTCCCCGTCGGCCGCGTCGGCCGGCCCGACGACGTGGCCGCCGCCGTCCGCTACCTGGCCGGCGACGGCGCCGAGTTCGTGACCGGCCAGATGCTCGCCCTCGACGGGGGCGGGCCGGCGCCGTTTCCGTTGCCGAGACCGGAGGAGGATCACGTATGAAGGTCAGAGTGCTGATGGAGCCGCGCCACGGCGCCACGTACGACCGCATCGTCGCGATGGCGCAGGCCACCGAGGAGTCGGGGTTCGACGCGTTCTTCCGCTCCGACCACTACCTCGGGATCGACTCGACCGACCCGGAGTACCTGCCGACGGACTCGTGGACGACGCTCGGCGGGCTCGCGCGGGAGACGAGCCGCGTGAAGCTCGGGACGCTGATGACCGCGGGCACGTACCGCAACCCGGCGGTGCTGGCCAACGCGGTGGCGAGCGTCGACCAGATGAGCGAGGGGCGGATCTGTCCTGGGGATCGGCACCGGCTGGTACGAGCGCGAGCACCAGGCGTTCGGCATCCCGTTCCCGCCGATCGGCGAGCGCTTCGACCGCCTCGACGAGGCGATGCAGATCATCACCGGTCTGTGGACGACGCCGCGCGGGCAGACGTTCAGCTTCGATGGGAAGTTCTGGCAGCTCGACGCGTGCGCGAACTTCCCGGCGCTCGTGCAGCAACCGCGCCCGGAGATCATCATCGGCGGCACTGGTCCCCGTCGGACCCCGCTGATGGCGGCCAAGCACGCCGACGAGTTCAACAGCGGCGCCGGCAGCGGCTGCCGCGAGCGATTCGAGAACGTGCGCCGGGTGTGCGAGGAGATCGGCCGAGACCCGTCGACGTTGCGGATGTCGGCCACGTTCCAGGCGATCTGCGGCTCGACCCGCGATGAGGCGCAGCAGCGGTTGGAACGCCTCGGCCCCCCGGGCGAGCGGATGCTCGCGAACGGTGTCGTGGGCACGCCCGCGGACCTGATCGCCAGGCTCGAGCCCCTGGCCGACGACGGCTGCGAGACCGTCTACCTGCACATCTTCGACATCGACGATCTCGACCACCTGCGGCTGATCGGCAGCGAAGTGGTTCCGCAGGTCGCATGACACTGGTCACCGATCGATGAGGGGAGACACCCGATGGCGAGCATGACGACACGAGCGGCCGTGCTGCACGAGTCCGGCACGGACTGGGAGATCACCGAGCTCGAACTCGACGAGCCCAAGGAGTACGAGGTGCTGATCCGCTACAAGGCGGCGGGGCTCTGTCATTCCGACGAGCACATCCGGCGCGAGGGCGGAAGCCACATCCGCTTTCCGCTCGTCGGCGGGCACGAGGGGGCGGGAATCGTCGAGTCGGTCGGGGCGGGCGTGACCCGCGTGGAGCCCGGTGACCACGTCGTCACCTCGTACATCCCGGCGTGCGGGAAGTGCCGGTACTGCTCGACCGGCCATCAGAACCTGTGCGACCGCGGCCTGTACGCCGGCGTCGGCTGCCTCCAGGACGAGACGTTCCGCTTCCACAAGGGCGGCGAGGACTACGGCGGGTTCTGCGCGCTCGGTACGTTCTCCGACCACACGGTGGTGTCCGAGTACTCGTGCGTGCGGATCGACGACGACATCCCGTTCGAGGTCGCGTGCCTCGTCGGGTGCGGTGTCACGACCGGCTGGTGCTCGGCGGTGCGCGCCGGCGAGACTCGGGCGGGCGAGACCGTCGTGATCTTCGGCGTCGGCGGCGTCGGCATCAACGCCGTCCAGGGCGCCCGCTACGCCGGCGCCACGACAGTGCTCGCGATCGACCCGAACCCGTTCAAGCTCGAGATGGCCAGCCGCTTGGGCGCGACGCACACCGCCACAAACGTCGAGGAGGCGCGCGACGTGTTGTTCCATCGGACGCACGGCCAGATGGCGGATCTCGCGGTCATCACCGTCGGCGTACTCGAGCCGCAGACGACGGTCGACGCGGTCGGCCTGATCGGCAAGGCCGGACGGGTCGTGGTGACGTCGGTCAGCCGCGCGGACGAGAAGTCGATCAGCCTGACCGGTTCGCCGATGGTCGGCTTCCACAAGCGGATCCAGGGCTCGCTTGCCGGCGGCTCCAACCCGATCTTCGAGATGCCCAACCTGTTGGGGCTATACAAGTCCGGCCACCTGAAGCTCGACGAGATCATCACGCGCCGGTACTCGCTCGAGCAGGTCAACGAGGGCTACCACGACCTGCTCGCCGGCAAGAACATCCGCGGCGTGATCATCCACGAGCAGTGAGGCCGGCCGGCTCGCCCTCCTCAGCGGGCGCGCCGAGCGTCCGCGCGAAGCCCGGCCGGATGATCAGGTCGTCCGGGCTGAGCTCGGCGATGCTCGATCGGCCCAGGCCGAGCAGCGCGGAGTCGATGCCGTTGCGGAGGATGTCGAGGACGTTCTCGACGCCGGGCTGGCCGGCGGCCGCGAGGCCCCACAGGTAGGCCCGGCCGATCATCACTGCGCGGGCCCCGAGCGCGAGCGCCTTGACCACGTCGCTCCCGCGTCGAACGCCTCCGTCGAGCAGGACCTCGACCTGGTCCCCGACCGCGTCGGCGACGGCTGCGAGAGCGCGGATCGACGCGGGCGTGCCGTCGAGGTTGTTTCCGCCGTGGTTCGAAACCGAGATCGCGGTGAATCCCGCGTCGACGGCGCGACGGGCGTCGTCGACCCGCATCACGCCCTTGAGCATGAACGGGCCCTCCCACTGCTCGCGTAACCAGCGCAGGTCCTCCCAGGTGGCGGGCGGCGTCTGCATCCACTCGCCGTACGCGCCGAAGAACGTCAGCGCCGGCGAGCCAGGCGCGGTCAGGTTCGGGACAGTCAGGTCGGGAGGGCCACCGGCGCGCGCCCAATCCACCAGCCACGCGGGACGGACGAGGACCTCGGGCGCGAGCCGCAGCATCGCCTTGAGGTCGATCTGGTCGGGGATCCACGGGCTGCCCCAGTCGCGGCTGTGCGAGAACGTCCAGTCGAGCGTGACGATCATGCCGACTGCGCCGGCAGCCCGGGCCCGCTCGAGCCGGGCGGCGATCTGCTCGCGCGAGCCGCACCAGTAGATCTGGAAGAGCGTCTGAGGGTTGGCCGCGACCACGTCCTCGACCGGCTTTGAGGCGAACGAGCTGAGCCCAATCACGGTCCCCCGCGTCGCCGCCGCGCGCGCGACCGCAAGCTCGCCGTCGGGATGTACCGACTGCACGCCCGTGGGGGAGATGAGCACCGGCAGCAAGATCGTCTGTCCCATCACGGTCGTGCTCATGTCCCGCGTGGCCGGCAGGTCGGCGACGTGGGGCGCGAAGCCCAGTTCTCCGAACGCCGCGAGGTTGTCCGCGAGCGTGATCCCCGCCTCCGACCCGGCGATCAACGCCGAGTACACGGACTTCGGCAAGCGCCGCTTGGCTCGCCGCTGGGCCACGGCGACCGACTCGAACCACGGGTTCCTCCTCAAGATCACGGCGAGCGCACGACCGCGAGCGGGCTCTCGTCGCAGGGGTGCGCGGGGCGCTGGGTCTTCGCGCGCCGAGGTGCTCTCCTCGACATGTCCACCGACGGCTTCGGGACCGGAGAATGGCCCCGCTCGGCAAGGAGCCGCTCCCCGTGCCCGAGCACGCACTCCGGGTCGGGGCCGTCGAGCGGCAGGCCCGTGAAGAACTTCGCCGCCATGCAGCCGCCCCGGCACTTGTCGAACAGGCCGCAGCTCGTGCACGCGCCGCTGGATTGTGGCCGGCGGAGCTCGGCGAACAGGTCTGACTCGCGCCACACCGCCGCGAAGCCGCCCGGCTCGCGGACGTTGCCGGCGAGGAACTCGTCGTGGATGACGAACGGGCACGCGTACACGTCGCCGATCGGATCGATCAGGCACACCACGCGCCCCGCCCCGCATAAGTTCAGGCCGGGCAGCGCGGACCCGTACCCGCCGAGGTGGAAGAACGAGTCCCCGGTCAGCACGCTCTCGCCGTGCGCCAGCAGCCACTCGTACAGCTCGCGCTGTTGCGCCGCAGTCGGATGAAGCCGGTCCCAGACGTCAGCGCCCCGCCCCGACGGACGCAGGCGGGTGAGCCGGAGCTGCGCGCCGAAGCGGTCCGCCAGCCGCTTGAAGGCGTCGAGCTGGCTGACGTTCTCACGGGTCACGACGACCGAAAGCTTGAAGCCGGCGAACCCGGCCTCGGCCAGTCGCTCCATCGCGCGGATCGCGACCGCGTACGAACCCGGGCCGCGGACGCTGTCGTTGACGTCAGCTGTCGCGCCGTCGAGCGAAACCTGGACATCGACGTAATCGGTGCTTGCGATCCGAGCCGCGATCTCGGAGGTGATCCGCGATCCATTCGTCGAGAACTTCACGCCGACGCGGTGCGCGACGGCGTAGTCCACCAGCTCCCAGAAGTCGCGCCGCACGGTCGGCTCGCCCCCGCCGACGTTGACGTAGAACACCTGCATCCGCTCGAGCTCGTCGATCACCGAGATGCACTCGTCGGTCGTCAGCTCGCGCGGGTCGCGCCGTCCGGAGCTCGACAGGCAGTGGATACACGCGAGGTTGCACGCATACGTCAGCTCCCATGTCAGGCAGATCGGCGCGTCGAGGCCGGTCTCGAGCTGGTCGACGAGTCGGCCCGGCGCGGCTGTCGTGCTCACGCGCGTTCCCTCGTTGTGATCATGCCGGCCTCGGCGAGCGTCGCCAGCGCTTGCTCGTACCGGGGGAGCTCATCGTCGGCCACCCCGGCCGCCCGGCACGCGTCGCGAGCGCTGTCGTGGTCGGCTAGCCCGCTGACGACGTCGAGCAGCAGTCGGCTCTTCAGAAATGTGAGTCGGCGCGTACCGAAGTGGTAGACGAGCGCGCCGAACGGCTCGGGGCGGAGCGCCACCTGTGGCGCCACGCGCCAGCCTGTATCGAGGACCATCCGCAGGTCAGTAGACGCCGCACATGCCATCGATCGAGACGTCCTCGACGAGCAGGTCCTCGAGCACGAGATCCTCGGCCACGGGCTGCGCCGGCGACTCGTCCGCGCGCTCCCGATCGGCCTCGGTCTCCTCGAGTGCGTTCGTCTGCTCGGGGATCATGCTCATCCGATTCTCCTCTCCTCGGGCCGGTCGGGCGCGATAATTTAGCACTCTGTGACAAATCTCCCTGACACGACGTGGACCGACGTTGAGAGCGCCCCGCGCCGGGCCGTGCTCGTCCCCCTCGGCTCGCTCGAACAGCACGGTCCCCACCTGCCGCTCGACACCGACACGCGGATCGCCGTGGCGGTCGCCGGCGCAGTCGCCGCGGGGCGGCCCGGGGTCGCGGTGGCGCCGGCCGTCGCGTTCGGCTCGAGCGGCGAGCACGACGGGTTCCCGGGCACGGTCTCGATCGGGACGCCGGCGCTGACGGAGCTGCTCGTGGAGCTGGGGCGGGACGTGACGCGGCACTGGGACGCGATGCTGCTCGTCAACGCCCACGGTGGCAACCGGGAGGCCGTGTCGGCCGCCTTGGGCCAACTCGACGGGGAGGGGAGACGGTGCGCCGCGTTCTCGGTCGCTCCCGGCGGCGGCGACGCCCACGCGGGACGGACGGAGACCTCGATGCTCCTGCACCTCGACCCGGGCGTGGTCCGCCTCGAGCTCGCGGAGCCGGGCGACTTGCGACCATTGGCCGACTTGATGCCGCTTCTGAGGAGCCGAGGTGTCCGGCCCGTGAGCCCGAACGGCGTGCTCGGCGACCCCTCCGGCGCCACCGTCGCCGAAGGCCGGCGCCTGCTCGAAGAGGCGACGGCCGCGCTGCTCGGCGACGCTCGACGCGCTGCTCTCGGACGGGCAGGACGATGACTGAGGAGCCGGGTCTCGCGGTCGTCACCGGCGCTGCACGCGGCATCGGAGCGGCGGTGGGGCAGGGGCTGGCCCGGGAGGGGTGGTCGCTGCTGCTCGCCGACGCGTGCGCCGAGCAGCCCGGGATCGGGTACGCGATGCCGGCTCGTGAGGACCTCGAACGCGTCGCCGAGCGCTGTGCACAGGCCGGCGCCCGTGGAGTCGAAGTGCTCCAAGCGGATGTTGGCGACGGCGAATTCCCGCCGCAGCTGGCGAGCGCCCTGGCGGGCCGCACCGCGGTCGCGGCGGTCGCAGCGGCCGGCGTGATCGCCGGTGGGTCCGGCTGGGCGACCAGCCCGGATGCGTGGGCGACGGTCATGGAGGTGAACTTCCACGGTGCGCGCCGCCTGGCGGAGGCGACGGTTCCGGGGATGATCGAGGCAGGTCGCGGCCGGTTCGTCGGGATCTCCTCAGCGGCGGCGCTCCGGGCGATGCCCCAGCTCGCGGCGTACTCGGCCGCGAAGGCGGCGATGATCGGCTACATCCGCGCGATGGCCGCCGACCTCGCCGGAACCGGCGTGTCGGCGAACGCGATCTGCCCGGGATCGACGAAGGGGGCGATGCTCACCGCGAGCGCGGCGCTGTACGACCTCGAGGACGAGGAGGTCTTCGGCCGCCAGCAGCTGATGCGGCGGTTGCTCGACCCGAGCGAGATCGCGGCGGCGGTAGTCTGGTTGTGCGGCCCCGGTGGATCGGCGGTGACCGGTGCGGCGATCCCGGTCGACGGAGGGCTGTCGCCGTAACGCAGGTGCCCGTTCCGGTGGGCTGGCGGCTGCGGCCGTCCCACGGGCTGCGCTCGGGCCAGAACGGCGAGGTCCTGCTCGGTGGCTCGCCGATGCGGATGCTCACGCTTTCGGCGCGCGGCGCCGCGCTCGTCGCGGGCTGGTGGGAGGGCCGGCCGGTGGGCGACGACGTCGGCGAGCGCGTCCTGGCCCGCCGCCTGGTCGACGCCGGCCTCGCCGATCCCGACCCGCCGCCGCGGCCGCACGCGCGCGAGGAGCTGACCGTCGTGATCCCGGTCTACGGCACCGCCGAGCCGCTCCGACGCTGTCTGGCGGCCCTGGGCGACTCCTGGCCGGTGATCGTCGTCGACGACGGGTCGCCGGACGGCGCCGCGATCGAGTCCGTCGCCGACCGGTTCGGAGCCCGGTACGTCCGGCATCGTTCGAACCGCGGCGCGTCCGCGGCGCGCAACACCGGGCTGGAGCTCGCCGCGACACCGCTGGTGGCGTTCCTCGACGACGACTGTGTCCCACCCGCCGGTTTTCCCGGCGAGCTGCTCGACCACCTGGCCGACCCGGCGGTGGCGCTCGTCGCGCCCCGGATCGTCTCGCTGGCGGACCGGCCCGGCAGGATCGCTGCGTACGAGCGGTGCCACTCGGCGCTCGACATGGGCGCGCATCCGTCGCGTGTGCGGCCATATGCCTGGGTCTGGTACGTGCCGAGCGCGGCGATGGTTGCGCGGCGCGAGGCGCTCGGGCTCGGATTCGACGAGGAGCTCGAGCTCGGAGAGGACGTCGATCTCGTGTGGCGGCTACACGACGCCGGATGGCAGGTCCGCTACGACCCTCTCACGCAGGTCGCGCACGATGATCGCGTCAACCCGGCGGCGTGGTACCGGCGGCGGGTTGCCTATAACGAGTCGGTCGCGCCGTTGCTCGTCCGCCACCCCGACAGGGTGCCGGCGCTGTTCGTCACCGGTTCGACCGCGCTCGCATGGGGTGCATGGCTGACCGGATCGTGGCCGGCGCTGGTCGGGCTCACCGGCGTCCGCGCCGTGCGGATGGCCCGTAGCCTGTCCGGGCGGCTGCCCGGCGCGGGGGCGGCTTGGGCGGCTCGAGTGTCCGTTGGGATAACGATCCGGGAAGCCCGCGATTTGGGGCGGGCGGTGGCGGGACCTTGGGCGCCGTTCGCACTCGCGGCGGTCTGCGCCCGCCGCGATCGCGGTCTCGCCCGGAGGCTCGGCATGCTGCTCGCCGTGGTAATCGTGGCGGATTGGGTCGAGGATCGCCCGGCGCTCGATCCGGTCAGCTACGGGGCTCTGCGCCTCGCCGACGAATCCTCGCGCGGCGTCGGGATCTGGGTCGCGTGCGTCCGGGCGCGCGACTTCCGGGCACTGGCGCCGAGGCGTCCGCCGCCCCTGAGCCGGCGCTAGTCCGCGCTGCCCTCCGTCAGCGCCACGAGCCCCGAGCCGAGCAGCCGGTACGCGTCGTCGAGGTTCTGAACGAGGTCGCTCGACGGGTCATCGACCCACACCAGGAACGCGGCCATCGACGTTCCGAGCGCGGCATGCGCCACGGTTTGAGGGATCAGGTCCTCGGCGGCGCAGCTCAGCCGGCGCGCCACGAATTCGGCGATCACCGCCCGCCACTCCGCGTAGCGGAGCGTCGAATGGGCCTGAAGTGCGGGCACGCCGGTGATCAGCCGCATCCTGATCTGCAGTTCCGGGAGTTGGTCGAGGTCGTAGCGGTTGGACTCGACGACCGCGAGGCGGAGCGCCTCGTGTAGCGGCTTGCCGGGGTCGGTGGCATCGAGGCAACGCTGCAGGCGCGCGAGCACCGAGTCGAACTCACCCCAGACCATGTCGTTCTTCGAGCCGAAATAGCGGAACAGCGTACGGCGGCTCACCCCGAGCGCGTCCGCGATGTCGTCGACGGTCGTCTCTTCGAATCCCCGTTCGGCGAACAGCTCGAGCGCGGTGCGCGTGACTGCTCCTCGAGATGTGCCCGGGGGGCGCCCCGGCCGCTGACCGACGGTGTCCGTCACTGCACGAGCGCCGGCGCCGCCCCGTCGTCGTCAGACCGAAGTGCCTCGGCAACGTGCGAGAGATGGCTCCGCATCGCCTCTTCGGCGGCGTCCGGATCGTGCGCGGCGATCGCCTCGACGATCTGCGTGTGCTCGGCGTATGAGCGTTCCGGGCGGCCGGGCAGAAGCACCGTGCGATATTGGAAGCGGACGAGCTGCGAGCTCAGCGTCCGCGAGAGACGCCTGGCCGTCCCGTGGCCCGACAGCTCGAGAATCCGGGTGTGTAGCCGGGCGTTCGCGTCCGAGACGCCGAGGAGGTCGCCGCGTTCGCGCAGCTCGCGCATCTCGGCGATGATGCCACGCAGCTCCTCGACCTGGGAGTCGTCCAGGTTCAACGCCGCGTGCCGCGCGGCAAGACCCTCGAGTCCGGCGCGGGCCTCGAGGATCTCGACCGCCTCGCGCTCGGAGACGCGCCTGACCCTGGCCCCGCGATGGCGCTCGTGCTGCACGAGTCCGTCGTGCTCGAGGCGGACGAGCGCCGTCCGGATCGCAGCACGCCCAACCCCTAACCGCTCGCTCAGGTCTTCCTCGAGCAGGCGCTCGCCCGGCAGCAGCTCGCCGCTCACAATTGCGCGGCGCAGCTCCTCGTAGCCGTCGGCCATGATCGCCAAGAGCACCTCTCGCTTGGTCCGCGGCCCCGGTGCGGACGTTCGCCGGCCGCTCGGCCGGGGCCGTCAGGCGTAGTTCGTCACGACATTACCTCAGCCCAGATGCGCGATCCCGGCGATCCGCTCTTCGGAACGTCGCAGATGCGGCGACCAACCTCTACGTGCGACGCGGCCGACTAACGGTGTCCGGATCGAGCGGCGCGCGGGCGCCGTCGATCCGGACTGGGGGCGTGCGGGCTCGGTCTAGGAGGCGCTAGGGGCGAGGTCCGGACGGCGCTTGACCGTGCCGGCAGCGCCGTTGGCGGTGGGCTCCGTGAACGCCTCGTCCACGGTCCTCGGTAGCTGCTTGACCTCGAACGACAGCACGACGCGCATCACGCCGACCGCGACGGCCCAGATCCCCGCGACGGTGATGATCGCGGCCAGCGTCGCGCCCGGGTCGGCCAGGGCGAGCACGCCGAGCGGCACCTCGAGCAGTCCGAGGATCAGCAGCAACCACCAATCCGGGATCACGTGGCGCGCCGCGAACGCTCCCGAGATGGTGATCGTGCCCACCACGATCAGCCACGCGCCGAGGAAGATCGCCACTGCGACGATTCCGGGGCCGGGCCACACGATGATTGCGACGCCGGCTGCGATCGAGAGCAGCCCGGTGATCACGTTGGTCCGCCGGACCCGCTCGTCGATCCCCGACGTCAGCGCCATCGTGACGCCCTCGAGGATGAACAGTGCGCCGATGAACGTGGCGAGGCTGCGGACGCTCCAGTCGATGCTGAAGATCAGCACGCCGGCCACGATCAGCACCAGACCGTTGAGCAGCAACATCCACCAGTTGCGCGCGACGCTCTCCGCGGCCTCGCGGGAAATCCTGTGGGCGAAGTCGCCCGGGGCAACGAACATTTCGGTCCTCCAAGTGTGTGTAAATGGAACTGCGACTACCGTCAGCCTGAGGGGTCAAGGCGTGTGTTCCAAGACGCGGTCCGGGGTCTGTCCATCACCGTTGCTTATGGCGTCCGCCCCGGTTGCCGGACTCCCCCCGCGCCAGCCGTCGATGTCGTGACGGAGCCGGATGTACGCGACGGCCCCTGGCACAGTGGGGAGCCAGTACGAGATCGTGCGGTAACCGAGCACGGCGAGCACGGCCAGGCTCCCGTTGACCCCGAACGCGAGAAACGCACCGATCATGCCACCCTCGACGCCACCGATTCCGCCCGGCAGCGGCAGCGTGTTCGCGAGCGTCCCGACGTAGTAGCCCATGACCAGCACGGCCACCGGCGGCGAGTGGCCGAACGCCTGGAACGCGGCCCAGAGCGCGCCGATGTCGAAGCCCCAGGCGACGAGTGGCCACAGCACCGCCGGGTCGCGTCGGCTGAGCATCGCAAGTGTCGCGCGGAGCCCTGACTGGAGCGAGCGCGGCAGCGCAGCGGCGCGTCGGAGCCACCGCTGGAGACGCCCGCGCGAGGCGTCGGCGCGCCGGAGCAGGAAGCGCTCCACCGGCGCGTCCGCGAACAGCATCGACACGACCACGCCGATCACCACCAGCCCGAACAGCGCAGGTATCAGCGTCACGCCGACCGGCGCCGGCCCCGTGAACACGCCGAACCACAGCCCCAGCCCGAATATCGCGAGCGCGGCCATGTACACCCCGTACGTGAGGATCTCGTAGCACACCATGCCGGTCGCCACATCCGCGCTCGGAAGGCCGGCCGCGCGGAGCGCCCAGATCGTCAGCGCGATACCGCCCGCGCCGGCGGTCGCGAGGATCTTCGTGGCGGCTCCGCCGGCGAGCGTGATCTCGCCGCTTACGCGCCATCCCATCCGGTTCCCGGGCCGCGAAAACACGCCGCGAAACAGGCCGACCTCGCCGCCGATCGAGACCGCCTCGAACAGGACCCCGAGCGCAAGCCACCAGACATCGCCAGTGCGCAAACGGCGCAGCGTCGGCCCCAGTCCTGCGATCTCGGGCATCACGAAGTAGACGAAGCCGACCACCGCGACCGCGCCCAGCACGGTCAGCGCCGCGCGCCGGTGACGCTTCCGAAATGAGCCGTGAAGGGCGGCCGGAGCCCGTTGCTCCGGCCGCTCTGTCGTGGGTCGCACCGGGCGCCGGTGTCACGACGCCGGCGTGGCGACCTGCTTCTTCTGCTTGTGGAACTTGGCCTTGAGCGCCGTGACCTTCGCGTCGACGTCGTCCTTGCGCTGCTTTTGTCGCGCCTCCCGCAGGTCCTCGCGGGCCTTCTTTTTCGCCGCGCGCTGGGCGTCCTCGGCCGCGGCCACCTCGGCCTCGACGTCCGCGACCGGTCGCCGCAGAACCGTGCCGTTCAGGTGGTCCATCACGGCGTCGACCGCCTCGGGGCCTGGCTCGGACACGTCGGCGAGGAGGGCAGGCGGTCCGACCGTGATCGTTTTCGAGATGTCGCCGAGAACCGAATCCGTCGTGTCATCGTCGTCGAGATCGAACAGAGAGCCCACCACGAGGCCAGTCGCTCCGCCGATCAGGACGCCGAGCGGTCCGCCGAGGACGCCGACGAGCAGCCCGATGAGGCCTCCGCCCGCGGTTCCCTCGTAGTTGTCCTCGCCGTACTCGTCCTTCTCCACCAGCTTCCCGTCTTGTTCGCGGGCGACCACAGCGGCGCCGTGCAGGCCGATTTCCCCCCGTGAGCCGAGGTCCTTCAGGCGGGAGAACGCCTCGTACGCACTCGCCTCCTCGCCGAACGAGACCGCGATCACGTTCCGATGGGTGTATGCGTCGTCGAGCATGACTTGTCCTTTCCGGTTACAGGTTGACTACTCGAATCTCGTTCGTGATCCCGATGACCCCGAACAGGCTGGCGACGTCGTCGTAAGCGGCATCGCTCTCGAACTGATAGGTGACCTCGCCGGTCAGCGTGACCCAGCCGTCGGTGACCTGGACCTCGATCAGCTCCGCCGGCGCGTCCGCGTCCCAGGCGATCGCCTGTAGCGCCATGCCTCGCAGCTCGGCATCGCTGCGCGACTCCACGTCGAGCAGGCGCACCTCGATGTGGTCATAGACGTAGTCGACGCCTTTGACCTTCCGGGCGTCTCTCACGGCCGCGCGGCGCTGGCTGAAGCTGCCGACGGTCCCGCGCAGCGTGACGGCGCCGTCCTCGACCGAGACCGCGACCTCGGAGGGGTGACGCAGTTGCGGGTCCGAGTCGAGCGCTTCTCGAACGGCGTCCTCGATGGTGACTCTCGTGGGCATGGAGCTCCTCTCTGACATGTCTGCCGGTTACTGAGTTGAGGCGGGCGTGGGGTGGCTTGAGGCGGGCGTGCGCTGGCTTGACGCGGGCGTGGGCTGGCCACGGTTGCTCCACCAGTCGCGGAGCAGGATCTGGATCGCGGCGGCGGTGGGAATGGCCAGCAGCGCCCCGAGGATTCCGAGCAACGATGCGCCGACGAGCACCGACACGATCGTGACGATCGGGTTGACCTTCAGCGCCTTTCCGTACACGAACGGTTGGACGACGTAATCCTCGAACCGTTGCCAAACGATGATGAATGCCACCCAGACGATCGTGGCCGTCGGGAAGTCGACCGTGACGGTTGCCAGGGCGACGAAGATCGCGCCGAGCGTGGCGCCGACGAGCGGGATCAGGTCGAAGAAGCCAACGAGAAAGGCGAGCGAGAGCGCATACGGGACGCCCAGGATCGTCAGCACGAGCCAGGTGGCGATCGTGGCGAGCAGGCTGATCACGATGTTGCCGAGCACGTACTGCGCGACCGCGTGATCGATGTCGATGATCAGCCGGCGCCAACGCTGCTCGCGACGGCCGGTAAGGGACAGCCCCAGGTTCACGTATTCGCGGCCGTGCAGGATCAGCAGGAACGAAATCGCCAGAACAGTGGTCAGCTGGCCGATGAAGCTCGCTGCCTGCACCGTGACGTCCTTGAGCGGTCCCACGAGGTGTCCGAGCATCTGCGGCAGCCGGTGGGCGTCCTGCACAAGCTTCGGGGTGATGTGGTAACGGTTGTCGTAGTGGCGGAACGTCGCGTTCTGGCGGAGCTCGGCCGCGTAGTGCGGCGCGTCGGCGGAGATCTGTCCGACCTCCTTGACGAGGCTTGGCACGACCACATAGCCGATCACCGCGACGCCGCCGATCAACAACACGTACGTGATGAGGATCGTCATCGCACGAGGCAAGCGCGTCTTGGCCGTGATCGCATCGACCACAGGCACCAGCGCGAGCGCGAAGAACAAGCTGATCCCGACGAGCCGGATGACTACCCGCACGCGCCAAGCCAGGTAAACGCCGATCGCACAGACCGTCACCATCAGCACGGTCCGGACGACGCCGCCGAGCGAAGGCGCGGCCAATCGAACGAGCTGTCCCTTGGCCGCCGTCTGGTCGCCGTTCTCCGTGGGCTCCACCGCCGCCGGCTGCCGCGGTCCGGTGACCGGCGGCGCTGGGGCTGCGATCGGGCCGGCCCCGTCTGGCGATGGCTCGTGGGACGGAGGCTTCGTCGGCGGGTCGTCGGTCATGGCGCGGCGCCGGCTTCGGCGAGCTCTCCCGCTCGTGCGCTTGCACCGCCCGCTGCGGCCAGCAGGCGCGCCGCGATCAGGCCGAACACGAATCCACCGACGTGCGCGAAGAACGCCGTTCCACCGCCGTTGGCGCGCGCCGAGAACAAGCCGAAGTTGGCCTCCACGAGCTGATACAGGAACCACAGGCCGAGGAACACCCACGCGGGGATACGCACCGGGAAGACCACCACGAGTGTCAGCACCCGCGAGTCCGGATACAGCACGAAGTACGCGCCGAGCACCGCGGCGATCGCGCCGCTGGCGCCGAGCATCGGTACCGCCGCGTCAGCGCCCGACCCGGCGATCAGCGTCAACAACGCCTGGGTCATCGCCGCGACGAAGCCGCCGGCGATGTAGAGGCCCAGGTAGCGCAGATGACCGAACGCATCCTCGACGTTCTTGCCGAAGATCGCCAGGAACAGCATGTTGCCCAGGATGTGACTCCAGCTCGCGTGCAAGAACATCGCCGTGAACCAGCTCACCTCCCACGGCTCGGGGCCGTGACACGTTCCGGCCAGGGTGCACGGGTAGAACGACGCGTGGAATACGGACGAGTTCAGGTGAGGGAGCTCGTAGAAGATCCACACGATGAAGTTCGCGGCGATGATCGCCACGTTGACGAACGGGAATCGCCGGGCTGATATTCCATCTGAGAGTGGGAGCATCGGGAGGTTTCTTCAGTTAGGCTCGAACACGGGTCGTGGGTAACCGTGCATCGGCCTGCTCAGGGCGTGACTACCCTGATCTCGTTGGTGATGCCGGTAACCCCCCGGAGCCTGGCGACGTCCTCATATGCCGCGTCGCTCTCGTACTGGAAGCTGACCTGACCCTTGAGGGTCACCCATCCGTCGTCGACCTTGACGTCGACGAGGTCGGCGGGGACCTCCGTGTCCCACATCAGAGTCTGAAGGGCGGCGGCGCGGACGTCGGCGTCCTCGCGCGCGGGCTCGTCGAGAAGCCGCACCTTGAGCTGATCGTCCACGTCGTCGACGCCTCTAACGTCGCGGGCATCGCTGACCACCGCCCGGCGCTGGCGGAAGCTTCCGACGGTGCCGCGGAGCACCACCGTGCCGTCAATTGCGGCGAGCGCAACCGCGCTCGGGTCGGGCACGCGCGGATCGTTGACCAGCGAATCCCGGATTGCATCTTCGACCTCGAAATTGGTTGACACGAATGACTCCTTTCGATTTGTTGGGTCACGCGCTGCGGCTCTCACAGCCATCCCGAGACGGTCTGGACCAGCACGGCAGCCGACAGCACCGCGACGACTGAGACGCAGACCGTGGCCACGCCACGGAACACGGGTCCGTTGGCGGCATCGCCAAGGACCGAGCGCCGATTCGCGAGGATCAGGACGTAGGTCAGGAGCACCGGCGTGATGAATCCGTTCAGCACCTGCGCGTTGATCACGAGCTCGACCAGATTGCCGGGGAGCAAGGCGACGATCGCGCCGATGACCAGCTGCATCGTGAAGACCCCGTAGAACACCGGCGCCTCGCGGAGCTTGCGAGAGAGCGACCGCTCGACGCCCGCGGTCTCCGCGAGCGCGTATGCGCTCGAGAGCGGGACGACCGTCGCGGCGAGCACGGACGCGCCGAGCAGTCCGACGGCGAACAGTTGCGAGGCAGCGGCTCCTGCCACCGGCTTCAGAGCCGACGCGGCCTGGCTGACAGAGCTCAGCGGACCGGTGCCGCCGATCACCGCGGCGGTCGCGATGATGATGAAGATCGAGACGACGTCCGAGAGAATCGCGCCGTTGATCGTGTCGACCCGCTCGCCCGGGTACGTCTTCGGTGTGATGCCCTTGTCGACGACCGCCGAAGCGATGTAGAACTGCATGTACGGGGTGATCGTCGTGCCGATCAGCGCGACCGCGAGCAGTAGGAACGCCTTCGTGTGCAGGAAGTGCGGCCAGACGAGGTTGCTGACGACGGTGCCCCAGTGCGGGTGCGCGAGCACGGCCGCGACCGGATAGGCGACGAACACCAGCCCCATGACCAGGAACACGCGCTCCGCGCGCGAGTAGTTACCAAGAACCGTCACGGCCCAGATCGCGGCGAGCGCGATCGGCACCGCTATGTAGCGCGATACCCCGAACAGCTCCATCGATGCGCCGATGCCGGCGAACTCGCTCACGGTCAACCCGGCGTTCGCGACGAACAGCAGAACCATCGCGGCGGCGCCGCTCCGCAACGGAAACTGCTCGCGGATCAGCGCGCCCAGGCCCTCGCCCGTGTATGCGCCGAGCCGTGAGCACATCTCCTGCACGACGACCAACGCGATCGTGACCAGGACCATCAGGAACAGCGTCCGGTAGCCGAACTGTGAACCGGCGCTCGCGTAGGTCAAGATCCCGCCGGCGTCGTTGCCGGCGTTCGCGGCGATCAGCCCTGGGCCGAGAATCGCGAGCAGCGCGAGCACGCGCTTTAGCCACCGAGGCAGCCTCGCGGCGCGGCTCGCGTTGCCGGTGGTGGGGGCGTCGACGGCGGTCATGCCGAATCTCCGTCGGGGTCGGTCTCCGACTTCCTGAGCGCCGCCCGTACCTCGCTCGGATGGAAGCGCCTCAGGTCGGCCGCCGCGCCGTCGAGCTCGAGCCCGGTTCCGGCGTCGCCGGCGATGTCGGAACGGCGGCCGCGACGTCGCTTGCCGTCGTCGCGCGCGGGAGCGAACGCGGCGATGTCTCGCCAGTCGATTACCTGCTGCGGGCGGATGCGCCCGCGAAGCTGTTTCGGGCCTAGGCGTCTCAGCAGCGCTCCGAGCCCGACCTCGATGCCGACCGCCTCGACGCGACCGTTCAGTTCGGCGAGATACACGTCGGCTGGCCGGACGAGCTGGGTTCCGGCCGAGTCCATGACCTGGTGGTCGAGTACGTCGCGCGCGAGCGCGACGTCGTCGTGGCGGCGCTCGACGGCACGCGCATACGCCTCCGGCGAGCGCAGGCGAACGGATGCCGGCGGCGACAGCTCGATCCACTTGGCCCCGATCAGCACGTCGCGTTTACCGATGCGCGCGACGATCGCCCTCATGCGCGGATAGGGGGTTCGCGCGGTCCAACTGACCACGACGTCGCGCAGCTCGCCGACCGTACGACCGTCTGGATCCTTGACGTCGCTTCCGAGCAGCGCGGCCAGGGACACGAGCGACCCCTCGAGCTCCCTGGCGGCGAGCGCCTCCAGCGCGTGCCGTTCTCGGCGCTCGCGGATCGCGGCGATCTGCCTGAAGTGGGCGGCCGGGAGCGCGTCGCGCTCGTGCCCCGGTGTCCACGTTGCCCGGTTGAATCCCATGAGGACACGGTCGTTCACGCTCCGAGCGCTGCCAAGACCAATGAGGCGTCGGAGCCATAACCCGCACGCATGACTCGCGCGAGCCGAGGTGGGCTCCCGCGGTGAGCTAGAGCCCTTCGATCGGGGCCTGCGCGAGCCTGATCAGCCGCAGCGCCACCTGCAGCTCAGAGACACGGTGCTCGATCGGGTGGGGCAGGAGCTCCTGCGCCGCCCGGATGCGGTTCGTGATCGTGTGCTCGTGAACGCCGAGCCGCCGCGCGGCGCGCGACGGGCTCATGTTCTCCTCGAGATAGACCCGGAGCGTGGCGCTGAGCCGACGGGAGTGGTCGTCGCTCCGGACCAGCCCGCCCAGCTCCGCGGCCACGAACTCGCGCGCCTGATCGACGTCCGCGCTTGCCAGCGCCGCAAGTGCGACTTGCTGGTACTGAGTCACCGACCCGGGGCGCTGCTCGGTGAGCCGTGCGATGCGCCGAGCGTAGAGGGCTTCACGGTGGCTTCGCGCGAAGCCGGCCACGCCGTATCCCGGTGAGCCGAACGAGGCGAGAACCGCCGGAAACGCTTGAACATCCAGGTGGGCCGAGTCGAGCGCGGCGGTCTCGCCATCACCGCGCCAGCCGATCCAGCCGGCCAGGCACAGCCGCCCTCGTGGGACGAGCAGCGGCGCGGAGGCGCCGAGCGAGCCGAGGAACTGGAGAGCCGCGCGCTCGAGCGTCGCCAGCGCTACGTCGAGCCGCTCGCGAGCGTCCTCGCTCCACAGCACGACCGCCCGCTGATTCTGCTCGAGCTCGTAGCCCAAGCGGCGGCTGGCCTGCTCGACCTCGAACGTTTCGCCGGCGAGCAGGGCCTCGACCACTTCGGCGCGGACGGCTGCCGCGCTGCGAACCCACCGTTCTCGCTCCTCTCCGTAGAGGCGGACGAGGCCGCCGCTGAGCGTCTCGACGAATTCGAATGTCCAATTCGCTCCGAGCTCGATCGCCTGCGTCAGCAGCGCGGCGTCGTCGATCTCGGCGCGAGCCCTTTCGGACCACCTCCGGAAGAAGCTCGCCTGACCGATGTGGTACGCGCGCAGGAGCGAGTCCAGCGGGAGGCCGCGGCGGACGAATTCCCATGCATAGTCGATCGCGGCCGGCGGCGGAAGGGCGTCTCGCGGGGAGCGGCGGGTCTGCGCGAGGTCGACCAGCAGCCGCAGGACGCTGTCGGTGCTCGCGTAGGTGCTGACGCGGAGGTCCGGATCGGCGTCGATCTCCGGAAGCTCGGCGTGGATCGCGTCGGTGATGTCGCGCGAGACCGACGGGAGCCAGTCAGCGTCGCCGGTGAACGCGAGGATGAGCTCGTTCATCCGCCCCTCCGAGTCCATCGGTGGAGCGTATTACGGCGTCACGCAGGCGGCGCGACGTCAGTCGGTCTCGGTGATCCACGCCCGGGCGTCGTCGAGGTCGTCGAGCTCGAACGCCTTCACCTCGCCGGGCATCATCCACGCGAACGCGCGCAACGACTTGCGCGCGGCGTCGACGGCGGGAACGAGCAGCCGTTCGTAGTCCTCTGAGGTGACCTTGCCGTCGGCGCGCCGACATAGGCCTCGATTTCGGTGGCCTCGCGCTCGAGCGCGGACGCCGTCGGCTGGTCGGGTTCGCTCCAGAGGTTGAGCTCGACCCGGCCCGCGGACATCTTCCACGTGCCGGCGGCGAGTCCGTCGACGAGCGCGATCGCGCGAATGATCCCGTTTGTCGTGACGACCTCCGGCGTGTCGTCGACGACGAACGCGCGTGAGCGCCAGCCCAGCAGCAGCGGGTCGAAAGGACCCAGCAGTCGGGGTGGCGGCAGCGGGCCATCTCGCTGCGCTCGCAGCTGCAGCAGCCCGTCGGACCGCTCGTGCAGCTCCGGGGCGATCGTCTCCAGCCCGGCTCGCGCGTCTCGCAGCGTCACGTTCGCCCACTTGGCGAGATCGCGGTCGCCGGCCGGCCCGTGGCCCGCGAGGTAGCGGCGCGCGAGCTCCGCCAGCGCGCGCTCGTGATCAAGCTTGGGACGCTCGCCCAACCAGTCGTCGGCCAACACGAATGCGTGCTCGCCGCCGATCATGGGACCGCGCACGAGCAGCCCGTCGAGCGTCGCCCGAAGCAGCACGTGCACGACGGCCTGCCCGGCGGTGGGGATGGCGGCCCGCTCGAGCACATCTCGGATCTGCGCTCGCGTCATCGGCCCGTCTGCGCCGAGCGCGGTGACGAGCGCTCGCACCGCGCGGTCCGCGGTCGCCGGGCTGACGCCCTCCTGGGCCAGCCGCCGGTCGCTGGTGTTCCGGAGCTGCGGCGTCGTCAGCGCGTGCAGCAGCGGCTCGTCTTCGGACGCGATCAGGTGCAGGGTCCCGCGGTTGACCCACGTGATCACGAGTGAACGGTCCTCGGTCAGCGCGCGGTCGACGTCGGACGCGTGCCCTCCGCGGGTGCGGGCACGGACGGCCAGTCGCGCCGCACGCGGGTCCTGCGCCTGGATCGCGAGCAACGATTCGGTCGCCTCGACTGGGCCGGCGGCAGGCTCGCCGGCGAGCCTCTGCGACCGCAGCCGTGCGGCCAGGAGGCTCGCGTCTGCGGGATCCTTCGTGGCGATCGGACCGACTGTAGTGCAGGACGGTCATCCGAATCGGGTGATGCCGTGATCGTAAAGCGCTGCGATCGTCGACGGTTGCTGATGGGGTTCCTGCGCAGACACGACGAGCCCGCCGGCACCCGCTACCGCATGCGCGAAAAGCTTCTGTCGGTCGGCGACGATTTCTGGATCGAGACCGAGGATGGGGACCGCGCTTTCAAGGTCAACGGCAAGGCGCTTCGAGTCCGAGACACGTTCGTCCTCGAGAGCCCACGTGGCGACGAGCTCTACAAGATCCAGAAGAAGGCGTTGCACATCCACGACACGATGAAGGTCGAGCGCGACGGGGACACGGTGGCGACGATCCAGAAGGCACTGATCACGCCGTTCCGCGACCGCTTCTCGATCGAGCTCGAGAACGGCCCCGAGCTCAACGCCAAGGGGAACATCGTCGATCACGAGTTCGAGATCGAGCGCGACGGCGAGACGGTGGCGGAGATCTCAAAGCGCTGGTTCAGGGTCCGCGACACGTATGGGATCGAGGTCGCGGCGGGCGAGAACGACGCATTGATCCTGGCCGCCACCGTCTGCATCGACGAGATGGCGAGGCGATAGCTCGCCGCGCCGGCTCAGGCGGCGACGGGCTCAGACGAGACCTCGCTCCCGCCCGCCCGCCACGCGGGTGCCGCCTCGATCCGTCGCAGCCGCCACCCGGCCTCGGTCCGGATCAGCTCGAACCGGTAGCGATCGCGCACCGCGAACGTACCGTCGGGGCGTCTCGGGTCGGGCCAGAACGTCGCGATGAGATTCGCCTGAGCCTCCGCCCGATCGCCGGCGAGCTCGATCAGGAGGTTCGTGATCACGTGCTGCGTGACCCCGCGGTGATTGCGCTCGGCCTGAGCGGTCACCTGCTCGAGACCCGCGGAGGCGCCGCCGCTCGTCTGGACGACGATGTCCTGCGTGAGCACGGACGCGGCGGTCTCGAAGCTCTTCTGGTCGAGCATCAGCCCGAGCCGGCTGATCAGATCGGCGATGGCCTGGCGGTCGAGTATCTCCTGCAGCTCAACATCGGTGATGGACATGTCCACGATCCCTTTTTGTTGGTGTTCTCAACGTTGGTATGTCCAACGTTCTGTTTAGCGACGCGGGAGAGTAGCCGAAATTCGTTGGATTGTCAACGTTGGGCAAGCCAACGAAAGTGATACGATCGCGTCGATGACCGACGATGCGGAGCGCTCCGAGTACGTTCCGCCGCGCCGGCTCGAGCAGCTCCCGAGCTGGCTGGCCGGTCAGGTGGCGCGCACCGCGACGCGCCTTGTCGGCGAGGCGCTCGCCGCCGAAGGGGCGCGGAGGCAGGACTTCACGGTGCTCACGGCGCTCGCCGAGCTAGGCCCGATGAGCCAGGCCGAGCTCGGGCGCCGGCTGTGGATCGATCGGAGTGACCTGCATGCGGTCCTCAACGAGCTCGAGGCGGGGGGCCTCGCCGCCCGCGTCCGCGACGAGGGCGATCGCCGACGGAACCGCGTGCAGATCACAACCACAGGAGAAGCCGTCCTGGCGCGCCTGGATGCGCGGGTACGAGACGCGCAGAAGGCCTTGCTGGAGCCGCTGTCGCTGGCGGATCGGCGCGAGCTCGTCCGGTTGCTCGGGCAGCTGGTCGAGTTCCATCGATCGATCACCCCAACCGGGTGACGACTCGGGTCGGGCACACCGGTAGAACGTCGCCTGGGACGCTCTTGCGGGCGTGACCTCCCTACGAGCAGCCGAAGAGTCGGATCGAAAGCGAGGAGACAGCGATGTCGAGGACCGAGTTCCGGGGCACGATCAACGTAGACATTCGTGATTCGGAACCCGACTGGACGCCGTTCGAACCTCCCCGGGCCCCGGAAGGCGCTCCGAGCGTGGTCTACATCGTGCTCGACGACGTCGGGTTCTCGGCGCTGAGCTGCTACGGCGGGCCGGTCGAGACCCCGAACATCGACCGGATCGCCGCGGCCGGGCTGCGATACGCCCAATGGCACACGACCGCGCTCTGCTCGCCGACCCGCTCGTGCCTGCTGACCGGGCGTAACCACACGCGCAACAGCATGGCGTGCATCACCGAGGCGGCGATCGGCTTCCCGAACGCGAGCGGGACGATCCCACCCGAGAACGGGATGCTCGCGGAGATCCTCGGCGAGCTCGGCTGGAACACGTACATGGTCGGCAAATGGCACCTGTGCCCGACCGACGAGATGCACCTGGCATCGACGCGGCGCAACTGGCCGGGTGGACGCGGCTTCGAGCGCTACTACGGGTTCCTCGGCGCGGAGACGAACCAGTGGCACCCGGACCTGATCTACGACAATCATCCGGTCGATCAGCCATACCAGCCGGAGGACGGCTATCACCTCACCGAGGACCTGACGGACAAGGCACTCGAGTTCATCAAGGACGCGAAGGCGGTCGCGCCGGACAAGCCGTTCTGCCTGTACTACGCACCGGGTGCCTGCCACGCTCCGCACCACGCGCCGAAGGAGTGGATCGACAAGTACAAGGACCGCTTCGACGCGGGATATGAGGCCATGCGCGAGGAGACGCTCGTGCGGCAGAGGCAGCTGGGGCTGGTCCCTGGCGACACGGAACTGCCGCCGATCAACCCGATTGGCACTCCGCAGACGCGGACCGGGCCCGACGGCCAGCCCTTCCCCGCAGTCGACACCACCCGACCCTGGGCGTCTCTCTCCGATGATGAGCGCCGCCTGTTCTGCCGGATGGCGGAGGTGTACGCCGGCTTCCTCGCCCATGCCGACCACCAGATCGGGCGGCTGCTCGACTACCTCGAGGAGACGGATCAGCTCGAGAACACGCTGATCGTGCTCGTGTCCGACAACGGGGCGAGCGGCGAGGGCGGGCCGAACGGCTCGGTCAACGAGAACAAGTTTTTCAATGGGGTCCCCGACGACATCGAGACGAACCTCGCAATGCTGGACGAGCTCGGCGGCCCGAACACCTACAACCACTACACGAACGGCTGGGCGATGGCGTTCAACACCCCGTTCAAGATGTGGAAGCGCTACGAGTTCAACGGCGGCAGCTGCGACCCCTGCATCATCTCCTGGCCGAAAGAGATCAAGGCCAAGGGCGAGGTTCGCCAGCAGTACCACCACGCGATCGACATCGTGCCGACGATGCTCGAGTGCCTCGGGGTCGACTCGCCGGAGGTGATCAAGGGCCACGTCCAGAGTCGCTTCGACGGCGTCAGCATGCGCTACAGCTTCAACGACGGCGACGCTCCCGGCCGCCGCAACACGCAGTTCTATTCGATGCTCGGCTCGCGCGCGATCTGGCACGAGGGATGGAAAGCCGTCAGCACCCACCCGACGATCAGCGGCTGGAGCCATTTCAACGACGACACCTGGGAGCTCTACCACGTCGAGGTCGACCGGGCCGAGCTACACGACCTGGCGAGCGAGCAGCCCGAGAAGGTGCGAGAGCTCGTGAACCTGTGGTTCGCCGAGGCCGGCGCGAACCATGCGTTCCCGCTAGACGACCGCTCGGCGATCGAGATCCTGAACACCCCTCGGCCGCAGCTTACGAGCCCGCGCAGCCGCTACAGCTACTTCCCCGACGTCGCCGGGGTCCCGGAGGCCCAGGCGGTCAACATCCGAAACCGCAACTACATCGTCGGAGCGTGGGTCGACATCCCAGCGCCGGGCGCCACCGGCGTGCTGTTCGCGCAGGGCTCGCACTTCGGCGGCCATGCCCTCTACATCAAGGACAACCGGCTCCGCTACGTCTACAACTTCGTCGGGATGATGGAGCAGCAGATCGTCGCGACCGAGGACATCCCCGCGGGCGAGAACCTGCATCGTCTCGGCGTCGTTCCTGAAGGACGGCGAGGACCCGCCGGGCGTGTCGACCGGGATCCTGTCCCTGTTCCACGGCGAGGACAAGGTCGGCGAGGGGCGGATCAAGACCCAACCTTCGGCGTTCGGTCTGTCCGGAACCGACCTGACGGTCGGCCGGGCGATCAGCCGGATCACCGACGACTCCCCGGCGAGCGTCCCTGGCGCTTCACCGGCGGCACGATCAAGACGGTCGCGGTCGACGTCAGCGGCGAGCCGTACGTCGACCTCGAACGCGCCGCAGCCGCGATGATCGCGCGCGAGTAGCTCCGGTGATGGTCGAGATTCCGGCGGGTCGGTTCACGATGGGCTCGGACGCCTTCTACGCCGAGGAGGGCCCGGTGCGGGAGGTCGAGGTCGACGCGTTCGAGATCGACCCCTCGCCGGTGACGGTGGCGGAGTTCGCGCGCTTCACCGATGAGACCGGGCATGTGACGGTTGCCGAGCGCGCGCCCGATCCCGCCGACTATCCGGACGCCGATCCCTCGCTGCTCGTCGAGGGATCCGCGGTCTTTCATCCGACGCCGGGGCCGGTGCCGCTGAACGATCCCGGCCAGTGGTGGGCGTACGTCCCCGGCGCGAACTGGCGACATCCCTGGGGCCCGGACAGCGACAACTCCGAGCGCCAGGATCACCCTGTGACGCACATCGCCTACGAGGACGCGGAGGCGTTCGCCGAGTGGGCGGGCAAGTCGCTTCCGACCGAGGCCGAATGGGAGTACGCCGCCCGCGGCGCGCTGGACGGTGCGACGTTCGCGTGGGGTGACGAGCTCAACCCCGGCGGTGAGTTGATGGCGAACTTCTGGCAGGGCGCGTTCCCCTGGCGCAACACGGGCGCGAAGGGCTGGCGTGGGACCACGCCGGTCGGCTTGTTCGCGCCGAACGGCTACGGGCTCTACGACGCCACCGGAAACGTCTGGGAGTGGACCAGCGATTACTACTCGCCCCTCGGCACCGGGTTGCCGGAGACCCGCAGTCCTTGCTGCGCGCCCCCTCGTAACCCGCGCGTCGAGTCGGCGGAGGCGAGCTACGACGTCGGCGCTCCTGGCAGCCACATCCCGCGGCGCGTGATCAAGGGCGGCTCACACCTGTGCGCGCCGAGCTACTGCCTGCGTTACCGGCCGGCCGCGCGTCAACCCGAGGCGATCGACACGTCGACCAGCCACATCGGGTTTCGTTGCGTCCGGCGCTGATCGGAGCTCGGTCTCCGTGAGCCGACCCGGCGATCCCGATCGTGATCGCCAGGCTCGCGGTCGAGGCGCGACTCGCCGCCGGCGCGGTCGGCGAGCTCGACGCGTCGCTGCTCCTGTACCCCGCGTACTACTGCGTGGCCAACGCCACGATGGCGATCCTGATCCACCGTCGCCGAGCGGTCCTCAAGGCGGCGGAATCGAACGCGGCGCTCCAGGTCGGCCAGCATCTGCGCCCGGTGATTGCCCCGATCTCTTTTCAGCCGAATTGGGGGGCCGGCGCGTCGATCCCTGTACATTTGCGCAGAGGTCCGGATGACGGTGACCAAGGACATGCTCGAGGCTTCGCCCGTCGGCGTCCCTGCCGACGTAGACACGGTCGCGGCGGCGATCGACGCCTGCCTCGAGTGTCTCCAGTCGTGCACCGCGTGCGCGGACGAGGATCTAGCCGAGCCCGATATCGACGAGCTTCGGACGTGCATCGCGCGCTGCTTGAACTGCGCCGAGGTGTGCGACGTCACAGCCCGTCTACTGTCGCGACCCGCCCACTGGGACCTTCCGGCCATCCGCCACCTGCTTCAGGCCTGCGTCCGCGTGTGCACGATATGCAGCGAGGAATGCGCCCGGCACGCGCATCACCATCGTCATTGCGCGATCTGCCAGCGAGTCTGCGACGAATGCATACGGGCGTGCGGCGCGCTGCTCGCCACGGAAGCCTTGAACGAACAGCAAGGGTGACGAGCGAGGGCAGCAGCATGGACTGGACGCTCGAGGTCGTCGTCCTCCCGGTCAGCGACATCGGTCGGTCGATCGCGTTCTATCGCGACCAGGTCGGCTTCGATCTGGACCACGACACGACCAACGAGCACATGCACGTCGTGCAGCTGACGCCGCGAGGCTCGGGATGCTCGATCGTGTTCGGCGATCTTCCATCGCAACGGGAGATGGAGCCCGGTTCGATGAGGGCCCTGCAGCTGTGCGTCGCCGACGCCCAGGCCGCTCGCGCCGAGCTCGTCTCGCGGGGAGTGGAGTGCAGCGAACTGACGTCGTTCGGGGATCAGGACGGCAGCACGTTCTTCGGGTTCTCCGACCCGGACGGCAACACCTGGGCCGTGCAGGAGCTCAGGGTGCGCGGTGAGAAGCCGCTGATCCCGCCCGCGGCGCGGGGTCCCTTCGGCGCCTGACCGCCGGGTGTCCCCTTCGGCGCCTGACCGCCGGGTGTCCCCTTCGGCGCCTGACCGCCGGGTGTCCCCTTCGGCGCCTGACCGCCGGGTGTCCTACCTTGCTTCGATCGGCGGTCCCGGCCTCCGTGTGCTGTTCGTCGGGATCAATCCATCGCTGCGCTCGGCCGAGGTCGGGCATCATTTCGCCCGGCCGGGAAACCGGTTCTGGCCGACGCTGCACGCGGCGGGCTTCACGCCGCGTCGACTCGCCCCGCATGAGGACGGGCTGCTCCCGTCATTCGGAATCGGCGTGGCGAACATCGTCACGCGCCCGACGCGAGCCGCGGCCGAGTTGACCGTCGGGGAGCTCCGCGACGGCGCCGGCGACCTCGAGGCGACCGTGCGGGCGTGGGCCCCGCGGCTCGTGGCGATGGTCGGCGTCGTGGCCTATCGCGCGGCGTTTCGGCGGCCGCGGGCCACCTTGGGTTTACAGGAGCAGGAGCTGGGTGGCCGCCCGGTATGGGTGCTACCGAACACGAGCGGTCTGAACGCCCACTACAAGCCGGCTGATTTCGCACGCCTTTACGCGGAGGCGCGGAAGTACGCCGCGTCGCTCGAGTAGACAGTTCATTCGACGGGCCGGAGCGTCGTCCCGGGTGGCCGAACGCTGGGCACGCTGACCGGCAACGGCGCGGCGATTAGACCTGCGGGCGCCGGTCGGTCACACTAAGCGACGTGAGCGACTCAGCCGCCCGGATCGCTGCGCTCCTCCACGAGGCGAGTGAGACGCACCACACCGTCTACCGGATCGTCGACGGGGACGATCCCGACTGGGCGTCGTGGTACGCCGACTGGCTGTTGAACCTTTCGGAGCTGCCCGAGATCCTCGGAACCAAGCCGGTCCGAAGCGAGCTCGTCTGGGGGCTCGTCTCGATGGACAAGGAGTACACGGAGGCCAGCCCCGATCTGGCCTGGCCGCAGTGGTACGCCGAGTTCATCGTCAGACACTGGGCTTGAGATGCCGCTCGGTCTTTCTCTAATCTTTGGACGTATTCGTACACTTGCCTGCGGCCTAGACTGAGTGACCTCGCCGGACGACCACGACATCACGCGCGGCAACCTGTGCATCAAGGGCCGCTTCGGGTTCCAGCACGTGAACCCGAAACCGAGCCCGCCCGACGGCACGTGAGCGAGAGCGGCGCCGATCCACTCGCCGCCGGCATGATCGCCACGGTTGTCCACGACGGGCGCCGCGACGAGGTGGCGGTCGAGGCGCCGCTCGAGATTCGAGTCGACGGCGTCCCGCTGACCGTCACGATGCGAACACCGGGGCACGACGAGGAGCTCGCGCTCGGCTTTCTGTATGGCGAGGGCCTGATCAGCGAGCCCCGGCGCGTCGGTCTCACCGACGACTTCGCGGCCAACACCGTCGAGGTTGAAGGTCCGCTCGCGCGCGACCCCGGCGAGCGGCGCTTCTACACCACCTCGTCGTGCGGAGTTTGCGGCAAGGGAGCGCTCGAAGAGGTGGCCGTCCACGCGCCACAGGCCGCGCCCGGTCCCGAAGTGGACCGCGGCCTCCTGGCCACCCTGCCGGACCGTCTGCGCCAGCCCACGTTCGAGCGGACCGGGGGTCTCCACGCCACCGGGCTGTTCACCGCCGCCGGCGACCTGCTGATCGTCCGCGAGGACGTCGGCCGTCACAACGCGATGGACAAGGTGGTCGGCCGCGCGCTGCTCGACGGCCTGGTTCCGCTCACCGGTCGGATTCTGTGCGTGAGCGGCCGGCTGTCGTTCGAGCTCGTGCAGAAGGCTGCGGTCGCCGGCGCGCCGATCCTCGTCGGCGTCGGAGCGCCCAGCTCGCTCGCGGTTGAGCTCGCCGCCGACCGCGCGATGACGCTCGGCGGGTTCGCCCGGCGCGGGAACATCAACATCTACACCGGCGCGGAGCGCGTCCGCGCCTGATCACGACGCCTCCCGCGGCCCGCGGCGCTGCCACAGGTATCGGCAAGTCAATCCAACCCCAACGAGCGCGACGATCACTAGCGCGCCCTTGATCCCGGCTCGGCCGATCACCTTCAAGGCTGCCTCCCCGAGGAAGTACGCGATGAGTCCCGTCATCAGCGTCCAGTTCAGCGTGATCAGAAGCGAGGCCATGAAGAAGACCGGCGCCCGCACCCGGTAGATCCCGGCGATCGGCGCGGGCGCGAACAGCGCCGCGACCCGGGGAAAGCGGCGGAACAGCTGGTCGCCTTTCGCGAGCATCCGCGACCGCGCTCCGTGCGCGAAGCCGGTGCGTTCCATCAGGGCGCGGCCGTTTCTGACACCGAGCTGATAACCGACCATGCGTCCGACCAGGCAGCCGACGTATGCGACGATCAGGACCGCTGCGAGGTTGAGATAGCCCTCGGCAGCGAGCAGCGCCGCAGCGATCAGCCCCGAGTCGCCCGGCCCGGGCACGCCCGCGCCACCGAGCCCCGCGAGCGCCAGGAGCAGTGCGTATTCGCCGACCATAATCAGACCGGAGCAGAGAACCGCGCCAGGACTCAACAGGCGCCGGCTAGCGGCGCCTTCCCGGTCGACCGAGAGGCCTCGACCCTCCACGAGTCATGGTGTCACGGATGTTCGCGGTCTCGGTCGCGACCGGCGCTCGGCGTGTCAGGCCTGGTTTCACCGTCTCGCGTCGCGGGTTTAGGGGTGACCTACAGGGTGACCGTGATCGTGCAGCTGCTGGTTCGCGGCAAGTAGCCCGGTCTGAAGGTCGGTCAAGCTACGAGTCGTTGCCTTGCGCAGTACCCCGGCCGGATCCTCGAGTAGCCTCCTCGCGCGCGCGCCTTGCTCGGCCGCGAACCAGTCGACGAGCGCGCTGCGGTCAGGGGCCGGCCGCGGCTCGGTGAGCGTCAGGAGCCCGCCGAGGTCTGCGGCCGCGGCGAGGCGGCTGCTCACTCGGTTCGGATGTTTCTTGTCCGGCCCACGTGCGGCGGCGACTGGGTTCGGCCGTTGTTCCAGCCGGGTTGGGCAGAAGCGTCGCAAGATCGTCTTCGGGATGGTGGTGTGGTCAAACAGAGTGTGAGCGACCGAGCTTGCCTTGACCCAGGGCGAAATCACGAACGCCGGCACGCGCACCCCATACCGCGTAAAAGTTGCCGGGTCGTCATCAGGCGGGTGCTCGGGCGGCGCGACATGGTCGAACAATCCTCCGTGCTCGTCGTAGAAGACGATCAGGAGAGTCTTGTCCCACTGCGGGCCGGTGGCGAGCGCGTTGTATACGAGCAGCGCGAGCTCTTGCCCGTGAGTCAGATCCGACGGCGGGTGGTCATCGTTCGGTGGAGATCCGATCAGGTTGAAGTCCTTGAAGTTCGGGTCGATCCAGGAGACCGCCGGCAGCTGACCGTACGCAGCGTCCTCCAAAAAACTCGCGGCATCCTCATTCAGGTATAAGAGCCCTCGGCCGCGTGTCTTGAACACCAGCTTGAGCTTCTGTACGTAAGCGAAGTGCTCACGGCGTCCGAACCTGTACTTGACGTCTGCGAGACGGAGTGTGGCGACGTCGTGTGAATACCAGCGCCAGGAGATTCCAGCGGCGTCCAGATGGCGAACGAACGAGTGCTGGTGATAGATCGGCACCCTCGGGTCGTCACGGCTCCCGGCGCCCCTCCCAGTGATCGCGTAGAGCCGGTTCGGCCAGGTCGCTCCCGCAACCGAGCTATGCCAGCGGTCACAAACACAGAACTCCCGCGCGAAATGGTCGAACACGGGCAGATCTGAGGCGTTGTAGTAGCCCATCACGACGCCGGGGTCGCCGTCGTCGACACCGCGAGCAGCAAGCGTGTGCGCGTAGCTCGAAGCGAAGCCGTCCATCGCGCCATCGTTGATCTGGTGGTCGGTCGCTGCCGCATTGTGCTCAGGGTCCCATCGCTCGTCCGGGAAATACGTGGCTCCGAGGTGGTGGATCGGATACGTCCGACCTCCCTGGTCGTTGGCCATCCCGGGCCGCAAGCCATCAACGTCGCCGCGGGCACCCTCGAGCGAGAGGTAACCCATCATGTGATCGAAGGAGCGGTTCTCCAACATGAGCACGACGATGTGCTCGATCCGCTCCAGACCGAATGCCTCAGCGGTGGTCACGAACCGCCTCGTTTGCCCAACGCATCGCCGGTGTGACCTGATCAGGCGCTGAGGATCTGTGCTTTCTGGACCTCGAACTCGGCGTCGGTCAAGACACCGGACGTGCGCAGCTCACCGAGCTGCGTGAGTTGCGTGAGCTTCTCGCCGATGTTCGGCGAGACCGACGTCGGCGCCGCGGCCGCCACCGCCGGCGGGTTGGCACCGGCTGCGACCGCCGGCCCCGGGTGGCCCTGGGCAGTCGCATGCTCCTGCTGGCGCGCCAGCACGCGCTCGTGGATCACATCGGCTGTCTTCACCGCGACGGCCGCCTTCAGCCCTGTCTTCAACAGTCCCATGTCGGGCCTCCGGTCATAAGAAGGTTTTCACGCCGGATCGGGGAGGTCCAGAGCCGCGATCAGGTCGTCGGCGACGATGCGTCCCGCGCCGACAAGCCGGGCATTGCTCCGGTCGATCGCCGTCCACATCGGGACTGCCCAGACGTTCTCGTACACGAGGATTCCGGCGAGGCTTCCCGCTTCGATTTCGGTGGCCACCTGGTCGATGTCCGATTGGTCGAGCAGACCCGACGACAACCCCCACAACCGCTCATCTAGCGCATCGGAGTGCTCCACATCGGCGACATCGACCTTCGACACAATCCCGTCGGCGTCCTTGCCGATGAACAAGATGTCAAGGACGCGGACGATCCCGCGGTCGACGAGGTCCATCAGTAGCCGAAACCCCTCACCCGTCACGTGCCTTTCCGGCCACTCGACTGCCAGGTAGTCGATCGGTCCCAGGACAGTGTCTCCCATGAAGTCGCGCTCCCCTCGTGTCGAGTCCCCGCCCTCGCTTCGTACTGTACCGCGGCCCGCGCCGTTCGCCTGACGTAACCTGGTCCCTATCCGAGCCTCTCGAGCAGCGGGTCGTCAGGATGGATCCACGCCTCGGCGAGCTCGCTCTCAGCGACAACGACCGTCTCGACAAGACCTGTCACGTCGAGGTCGTTCAAGCCGTGCCGCCGGCGGGGCCGGTCGGGATCTAATCGGACTCGACGTGAGCAGCCCGATCCACCGCCAGACCACGAGATTCCGACGATGCCCGTCGGTTACGCTGGGCGTGCTATGAGCGTGCGAATCGCCTGCTGCCAGATCGCTCCCGACGTCGAGTCACCCACGACGAGCGCCGCGCTCGCGCGTGAGACGATCGCGGCTGCGGTGGCGCAGCGTGCCCAGATCGTCGTGCTGCCAGAGCTCTGCACGAGCGGCTATGTGTTCCGCGAAGCGGAGGAGGCGCGCGCCGCGGCGACCCCGGCGGACGGAGACATCATGCGCGGCTGGGCGGCCGAGGCGGCCCGTGGGGACGCGGTCGTCGTGGGTGGCTTCTGCGAGCTCGCCGCCGATGGACGGGTGTTCAACAGTGCGGCGCTCGTCGACCGGAACGGTCTCGTCGCGGTCTATCGCAAGGTGCACCTCTGGGGCGACGAGCGCTTCTGGTTCGCGCCGGGCGAGGCGCCCGCGCCGGTCGTGCCGACGCGCCACGGGTCGATCGGACTGGGCGTGTGCTACGACCTCGAGTTCCCGGAGCTGACGCGGGGCCTCTCGCTGCAAGGAGCGCAGCTACTCGTTCTGCCGACCAACTGGCCGCGCGAAGAGGCGCCGCCCGATGGCCGCCCGGTCATCCATTCACTCGCCGCCATGACGGCTTATTGGAACAAGGTGTTCGTCGCCGTGTGCGACCGATGTGGCAACGAGCGCGGGCTCGAGTTCGAGGGTGGCAGCGTGATCGCAGGCCCTGACGGCGCGCTCCGAGCCGGCCCCGTGACGGATCGTGGCGCGCGCATCGTGATCGCCGATTGTGACCTCGAGCAGGCGGTCGACAAGCGGTCCGGCGAGCGCAACGACGCATTCGCCGACCGCAGGCCGGCGCACTACGCACACGCCCTGATCGACGTCTGACCGGAGTGGCAGTGTCGCGCGCGCGACGCTTGTTCCGGGGATTGGAGGGTGACTGTGGCTGAGGAGAAAGTCGGCCCAACCGCCGCTTCGGCGACCACCACGCCGAAGCTGTTCGTGCGCCAATCCTCTTCACCCGGGGTTGGGTGGCTCGAGTCGTGGACGCTCGTGATCGCCTCGGTGGTGATCATCGCGTTCGAGGTGCCGCTCGTTCTGCCGCAACCTCGAGATCACCGCGCGGGTCATCGGGATCGGCGCCGGCGGGCACTTCTTCACCCATGCGAACTCGTGGTTCACCGACGCGACCGGCGCGATCACCGGCACCCCCGGGGTTCATCGGTTCTTTCATCGTGCTGCTGCTGATCGGCGTGATCGCCGTGCTCACGACGAGCACGTTCCACCGCGTCGTCACGGCGCTGGCGAAGGCGACCACTACCAGGGGTCGCTGCTGGGCCCCGCCTTGCCCGAACGGATCGCGCGTCCGCTGCTGCTGGCGATCGTCGGTCACGAGCTCGCCCGCCGGGCGGGCCTGGCCAGCCTGGTGGCGTTCAGCCCGGTCGGTTACTGGACCGTGCTGACCAGTGAGGAATGCTTCCTGCCGATCGGATTCGAGGTGCCGCCCCGGCGGGCGATCGCCGCGACCGAGTTGCGCGCCTGTTGCGCGCACGAGACAGCACGCGCGATCGTGGCCGCGCTCGCCCTACGCGCGCCGGCTTCCGTCGCGGCGAGCGCCTCGCGCGTGGCGCTCGCTCCTGCCGATCCGGCCGCACGCCGCCGACCGGCTCGGCGGCGCATAACCCACTCGTGCCGGCCGCTCCGATGCGCCGCGCGTGGGCGACTCCGTCGCGGGGGTGGCGGGACGTGGCGGAGTGGCTGGACGTCCCGAGGTGGCCGGACGTCCCGGGTGGCGGGACGTCGCGGGGTGGCGGGACGCCGTTGCGTGGTCGTGAAGAAAGTTGCGGCCGCCGCGTAAAACACCCTTGACTGATCGGCCCCGATTCTGGGAAAATCGTGTTAACGCTCACATCGCGTTGTTAGCGCTAACATCGTGGAGCGCCAGTCCTGTTTAACGTCCAGATGCTTGCGCAGTCGGTTTCAGCAAGCCTGGGAGAGAGGAGAGTCGATGCGATCCGCATTGCGGACCCGGCGGCCCATGCTCGGAGGCAGCCTGGTCGTCGCCGTAACCGTCGTCCTGCTGGGGGTGGCAGGGTCTGCCCAAGCACGCGCCGTACCGCACCGCCAGGCGTCCCATTCGGCCAGGCACTCGGATCGGATGGGAAGCCGACCGGGAATCACGAGGCAGGTCTGGGGTTCGGTCAACGATCAGACCGTCTACCTCTACACGCTCACCAGCGGCAACGGAATGACCGTGACGATCACGAACTACGGCGGTGTCGTGCAGTCGATCTGGGTGCCGAACCGCCAGCGAGGCATGACGAACGTCGCGCTGGGATTCCCCCGGCTCGCCGACTACGTGAACGACTTCACCCAAGGCGCGACCAGCACGCCGTGGCCGCTACCCGGGGGATCCGGTGACACGTACTTCGGCGCGATCATCGGCCGCTACGCGAACCGGATCGCGAACGCCTCGTTCAGTCTGAACAACACCACCTACCGGCTCGACGCGAACAACGGCACCAACACGCTCCACGGCGGGTACCTCGGCTGGAACACGCAGGTCTGGACGGCGAGTAGCTCGGCGGACCGGCACGGGGCCGCGCTCGAGTTGACGGATACCTTCCCGGACGGCGAGGGCTGCCTGATGGCCCTGAGCCCGAACTGCACTGGATTCCCGGCGTCCGTTACCGCGACCGTGACCTACCTGGTCACGTCCGACAACAAGTTGAAGATCTCGTACAGCGCGGTCAACAACTCGTCGAGCCTGGCGACGGTCATCAACCTCACCAACCACACCTACTTCAACCTGGCCGGTGAGGGGACGACGACCGTCTACCACCAGATGCTGGCCATGAACAGCGACGCGTATACGCCGGTCAACACGAACCTGATTCCCGAGACGCCTTACTTCGTGCCGGTCGCAGGCACCGCGTACGACTTCCGCTCGATGCACCCGATCGGGCAGTACATCCGTGATACGAACCTGCCGGACGGAGAGAGCGGACCGTTCAAGCAGCTACAGATCGCACACGGTTACGACAACAACTGGGTCCTCAACGGCTACCCCGGCTACCGACTGGTCTCGGTCGCGCAGGATCCGAAGAACGGCGTAACCCTCTGGACCTCGACCGATCAGCCCGGCGTTCAGATGTACAGCGGGAACTTCCTGGTCGGTGATCTGATCGGGACGAGTGGCAACGTGTACCGGCAGGGGGACGGATTCACGCTCGAGACGCAGCACTATCCCGACAGCCCGCACCACATCGGACAGGCAGGATGGCCGTCCGTGGTGCTGGACGCGGGCGCGACCTTCACCTCTACTACCGCGTACCAGTTCAGCATCGAGGGACGTGGCCTGAAGGATCGGGTGCGCTTCCACTAAAGCTCCACCCCGGACCCGTAGCCGGGTCAAGGATCCGACCCGGCTACGGTCCACTCTCGCCGCAAGATCGGTGCGAACCGCGTGTGTGACGAGCGGGCCGATCTTCTACCGGTGAGAACGCGCTGATCGGTCTGCTGTCCGTCGACCGCGGTCCTGGCCAGGCGCTCACGTTGCTTCCGCGGTGGCGCAGCTAGCACCGCAGCGATTCCTGGAACCCTTTGATCGCGTGCATCGCGCCGCAATCGGGCGCCTGGAGGGGGATCCCGCGGTAGGCCAGCGCCGAGCCGACCTGGACGATCGTTCGGCGGTCGCGAGGCACCATCCGCGCGAGCGCCGCCTTGGTTCCCCAAACGGGCCCGAGATAGGTGACCCGGTGGCGCGCTCGAGCTCACGCGGCTTGGGCGTTCCTGTGTTGCGCGTCCTGGCTCGCCGAATGCCTGGCGCAGGCCGGCGATCCCGAGGAGGCGCGCATCGTGTTCGATCAGGCGGTAGCCCGAAGTAACGACCTCGGGCTGTTCTCGGAGGATGATCGATCCCACGGCGGGTGAGCTGCTCGGGCGCAGGGACTCACCCACCTCGCTCACATCGACGCTGCCGTCGCGCTGGCGAACACCCACGCCGGCGCGTAGCGGTTCGCGGACTGGCGGACGGCCGGTCAGCGAGCGACGAAGAATGCGGCGACGGCGAGGATCGCGATCGCGAACAAGATCGGGTGAATGATCACGCCGCCCGCGATCGCGATGATCAGAAGGACAACGCCGAGTAAGAGAAGCATGGAGTAGCGCTACCCGCTGGGAGTGGCGCCTAACCCGTGCCATCCGCTCATCTAGCTTGATTCGCCAGCTCGCTTCTGGAACCTGGCGCGGTACGCCCGGCCGCGATCAGGTAAGGCGTCGCAGCCAGTTACTCGCTCCGTTCTACCGATGTGCCGCCGCCAGCCTCAGTTCATGCTCGCGCTGGAGTGGAAGAACGAGGCTCGGATACGTCCAGAGGAGGCTGCGGTGGCCGTCAAGCGCGTCAACGGCGTCGAGTTGTTCTATGAGGTCAGAGGGGCTGGCGACCCGCTGGTGTTGGTGCATGGGTCTTGGGGTGACCATCAGAGTTGGGATCCGGTGGTCGCACGGCTGAGTGAGTGCTTCGCGGTCGTGGTCTACGACCGCCGCGGGCATAGCCGGAGCGAGCGTCCGGCGGCGCAGGGGAGCGTGTTAGAGGATGCCGATGATCTCGCCGAGCTGATCGAAGCGCTGGACTCAGGCCCGGCGCACGTCGTGGCTAACTCGTTCGGGTCGATCGTGGCGCTGAACGCGGCGATTCGCCGGCCGGAGGTGTTCGCGACGCTGGTCGGGCACGAGCCGCCGCTTCTCGGGATGCTGGCCGGGACCCAGTTCGAGCCGGTGCTCCTGGAGGTGAACCGACGGGTCACTCGCGTGGTCGAGCTGCTGGACCGGGGCGAGGACGTGGCAGGCGCGAAGCTGTTCGTCGAAACGGTCGCTCGGCGACCGGGGGCATGGGACGAGGAGCTCACCGCTGAGCTGCGCGAGGTGTTCAGTCGCAACGCTCCGACCTTCCTTGACGAGGCGCGCGACCGGGACGGGCAGCGACTCGACCTCGATCAACTGCGGCGGTTCGACCGGCCTGCGCTCCTGACCAAGGGCACCGTTTCGCCGGCATTTCTGATGGCGACCGTCGACGCGATCGCGTCGGCGCTGCCGCAGTTTCAGATCGAAATGATCGAGGGCGCAGATCATGCCCCACACCAGACGACAACCAGCCAGTATGTCGATCTAGTGACGCGGTTCGTAGACGCCGCCCGCGTCACGTAGGGGTAGGTCCGCGCGCGGGCACGAGCCGACCGGCAAGCCCGACTCGTGCCCGATGGTCGCCGGCGTTACCCGAGGAAGGAGTGGAAGCCCCCGAGCGGCTCGGGCAGCGTAGGCGTGAACGGCTTGAACTCGTACGACTTGCTGGTGTTGAAGCCGGCGTTGGCGGCTGCCGTCTTGTCGACGAACGGGGTCAGCGCCGTGACCGCCTGGCTGATGTTGGTCCATTTGAGCGTGCGCTCGTAGCCGTTGTTGTTCGGCGGGTCGACGCTCTCGGCCTTTCCCTGGATCCCGGTCACCTTCTCGACCGGGCCACCGTCGCGCCTGGCGACGCCAGGCGCGACTACGCGCGCGAGCGTGCGATGGTCGCTCTCGATCCCCATGATCCGCGCCGAGGTGACGCGGAGATCGGCCGTGCTGAAGTTCCGCACGCCGACGAGGTAGGCCGCGATGAACGCGTCCTCCAGCGTCACCAGAACGTCCAGGGTCGTCCGAGCATCCGAGAACATCTTCGACGGGTAATAGAACGTGGTGAACGGCGACGGTTTGCCCGTGACGCTCTTCTCGAGGAGGTAGTGGGACATCTCCTCCTGGCGCGCGGCCCTCAGGTATCCCTGGTCGTCTGATTCCAGGCGCCTGAAAAACGGGGCCGTGTCGATGATGTGAGTGTACGTAGTGACCGCGAGCGCCTCGGCGATTTGTGCCGCGCCGAGGATCGCGAGGTCGCCGTTGGTCGGGCCGGCGGCCTTGGCTGCGGCCAGCGAGGGAATCAGCGCCTGGAGCCCGCTAATGCCGGCGATCGTGCCGGCGCCGACGGCGGCCCTACCGAGAAACTGGCGGCGATCAGTTCCGAGACCTGCGTTCCCTTCAGACATGTTATGGATGCCCTTTCACGACAGAGTTGACACGTTGCCAACCCGTACGCAAAACGTTCAGAACTGGATCACTCAGCGACGGTGGCCAGGCGTTCGGCCCGCCTGCGGATGCCCATGGGTGTGCGACGGTGAGGCGGGCTGCCCGGGCGAGACTCGTGACCCGGCACGCGGCTCGGCTGCGCAGTCAGGGCACAGGCCGACGATCGCGAAGTGGGTGAATCGGGCTGTGTACCCGAACTCGTCGCGGATCTGGCCGCGGATCGTGTCGAGCCGACTCGGGGCGACGGTGGTGACGTTGGCGCAGCGCTCACAGTAGAGGTACTCGACGACCTCGTCGCTCACCAGGGCATAGAGCCCGGCCGAATGGCCGAGATGGACGTGGCGGACGACCCCGAACTGCTCGAGCACCTCCAGGTTGCGGTACACCGAGGACTCATCCAATGACAGATCACGGGCAAGGTCGGCCGCGGAGACGGGGCCGTCGGCAGCGAACAGCGCTTCTAGCACGAGTCGGCGCGGGGTCGAGATCCGCAGGCCGGCGTTGCGCAGCGCACCGATCGCGTCAGCGAGATCGGTGAACGCGAGGGGCGGGGCGTCGGGGGAGACCGTCACAGCGCCCTACATCTTCGCGCAACCGCTCAGCCGGCCGGCTCGACCGGACCGAGGTCGGCTGACCAGCGCTCCTCGATCCGGCAGAGGCGCCACACCGACACCGCGATCACCCAGGTGGCGACGAACAGCCCGACGATCACGAACCCGAGGAAGTTGACGTTGATGTTCTCGAACCAGTTCCAGAACGACCCCGACAGATTCAACTGGGACGCGATCAGACCGCCGAGCTCGATTGTGCCGATCACCAGCGCGACGGCGACCGAGAGTCCGGTGATCGTGAGGTTGTAGAACACCTTGCGGACCGGCTTCGAGAACGCCCAGCCGTAGGCGAAGTTCATGAACGATCCGTCGATCGAGTCCATCAGCGACATCCCGGCGGCGAACAGGATCGGCAGGCACAGAATCGCGTACCACGGCAGCCCCGCGCCGGCGGCGCCACCGGCGAGCACGAGCAGCGCGACCTCGCTCGCGGTGTCGAATCCCAGGCCGAACAGCACCCCGATCGGATACATCTGCCGCGGCTTGGTGACGGCCTTGGTCATCTTGCCCAGGAAGCGGTTCATCAGGCCCCGCTTGTCGAGCTGCTCGTCGAGCTGCTGCTCGTTGTAGCGGCCCGTCCGCATCTCGCGGAACACCTTGACGATCCCCAGCAGGATCACCGCGTTGATCGCGGCGATCGCGTAGAGGAACGTCCCCGACACCAGCGTCCCGATCCAGCCCGTTACCTGATGGAGCTGTGAGTTGTCGTTCTTCACCGGCCCTGCGAGCGTCCGCACGCCGACCGAGAGCAAGAACGCCAGGGCGAACACGATCGTCGAATGCCCGAGCGAGAACCAGAAGCCGACGCTCAACGGCCGCTTACCTTCGGCCATCAACTTCCGAGTCGTGTTATCGATCGCCGAGATGTGATCGGCATCGAACGCATGCCGCAACCCGAGCGTGTACGCGGTCACACCGATCCCGACCGTGAACGCGCCGGCGCTCCCCAACTCGTAATGCCTGGGCGCGATCAACGAGATCAACGACACGAAACCAACGACGTGCAGGCCGCCGACGACCGCGATCATCATCGCCATCGTCCGCTTCTGCCCCCGGCTCAGAGACGCCCAGAACCCACGCAGACCAGGCCTTCTCACGGTTCCCGTCGGTGATCGCACCATCGCCTCCTTCGTTCACGGACGCTCGAACGAGCGCTGGCCTCGTATACGGCTCTCGGTCGATCTCGGATCACTCAAGACCCGAGCCCGAACGTCCACGACGAACGCGCTCGAACCTAATGCCATCGAGCGGCTAATGCAAGGGGGTGGTAATTAGGAGCACATCAGATGTCGCGTTCGGACCGCCGTTGTCGGGTAGGAGGGGCATATGGAAGAAGTGAGGCTGCGATGGGAAACCGCGGAGGTCGAGAACTCGAGGCTGAGCGTCGGACTCGATGGGACCGTCAACTCGGCGTGGCGGGAGAGTTTCGAGGTTACGGTCAGACTCCTTTCGAGAGGTGATTGGGGCGAGGTGGCGGTCAAGAAGCACAAGGTCCGCGTCGCCGACGTGCCCGAGGGGAGCGAGGAGAGGCTCCGTCATTTCCTCGAAAGTGCCGTTGAGCAGGCGAACGCATCGCAACGGCCAGCGGAGCGCGCGCCCGAGAAGTTGACCGACGACTCGGAACCGGACGAGAGTCCCGACGCGGTGATGACCGAGCGGTTCCAGGCATTTGGCAGTGGGCGTCAAGGAAAACGGAGCGAGCACTCCGAGGGGTAAGGGCGGCTGAGCGGCGTCGACACGGAGGGCTCGTCGGAGGGGTGTGTGTAGGAGCGGGCTCGCTCCGGCGAGTCTGAGTCACGATCGGCCAGCTCTACTCGGGACATGTCCTCCTCGCGTCGCGGAGGTCTGCGCTCGGGAACCAGCCGCACCAAAGGCCGAACCCCGGAGCGGCTCTACAACGAAGCCCGCCGCCTGGGAATCGAAGCCCGCTCGACGATGAACAAGGCGCGGCTACACCGCGCGGTCGAGGGTCGAAAGAACTGATAGACGAGCCGAGCCAACGGTTCGGCGACCAACGTCCTTGCCGCGAACTCGCGTCCAAGGGGTATTGAGGTTTCACCCTAGGGGGGCTATGCGCGGATGCCGATCGGTCGGATGATTGCTGCGGAACTTAGATCAACGCACAAGGAGATCCAATGAACACCACCGCGACACACCTCCCGAAGCCCCACGCCGATGAGTCGACCCACGAGAGACGAGTTGGCACGTTCGCCGACGGCCAGCGCGCTGCACCAGTGACCGTGACCTATTCGGCGGACATCGGGTCGTTCGGGGCTCGCACCTAGTTACGGCCTCGGGAGAGCGCTGGAACATGGCGGGCGCGATAACGAGCGCCCGCCATAACTCACCGTCAGCCACAACGCTGGTCGCTCTCTCAGCGGCTGATTGGGCCACTTCGCCACGGCCGGTTCACAGGACCTCACGAGCCGCTAGCGATGCTTGATCGTGATGGTCCCATCCAGCACACCGTCCCCGACGCCACCGGCCCGCACCTCGCGCGCGGAGCTGGCGATCGGCCTTGCGACGATTGTGGTCGGATCGCCGTCATCGCGGTGGTCCCAGAGCTTCGGCACCGCGTGAGCCTCGTGATCCATGGGCAGTTCGCCGAACTTCGGTCCTATGTACGGTCGCTTGGCGCCCGCGGGTTCTCACTGCTCCTGGGACTGATCCTCGCCGATGCCATCGTCTTCTATCCCAGCGAGATCGCCATCGCCACCGCGGGCTAGGTGTACGGCTTTGCCCCCGGTTTGGCGTTCGTCGTCGTCGGCTGGCTGCTGGTGGCGCTGCTCTCACACGTGCTGGGGCGAAGCGTCGGCCGTCCGGTGCTGCGGCGCGTCCTCAGGCGGCGGTTCGCGTGGCTGACGGCGACGATGGGGCATGGCGGCGCCTCGCTGCTCGTCAGCGGCCGTCTGATCCCGTTCGTCGCGTTTGCGCTGACCGGTTACGCCGCCGTCGCCACGCACATCAGTCTGTGGCGCTTCTCGTGGACCACCTCGGAGGTCGCCGGCCGCGCCAGCAGCGATCAATGCGACTTCACGCGCCGGTGGCGTCGTCGTGCGTGCTGCGTGGCCAGGGCGTCGCCGAGCGGTGTGCGCGCATAGAGGACGGACCGTCCCTCGCGTCTGCCCGTGATCAGGCCGCCGTCGCGCAGGACGGCGAGGTGGTGCGACGCGGTGGCCGGGCTGAGTGATAGGCGGACGGCCAATTCGGCTGTCGAGCGCGGGGCTGCGAGATCGGCGAGCATCGCGGCACGTGAGCTTCCGAGCAGGCGCGCGAGTCCGTGGGGCGCCGAGGGCGTCTGCTCCCATAGCGTCGCGATGCCCCGGGCCGGATAGATCACTGTGGGCTGCCATGGGGCGCGGTCGATCACGAACGGGCGGCCGGCCGAGAAGGCCAATGGCACGAGCAGGAGCCCGCGGCCGTCCAGGTCGATTGTCGCGTCGTGGGCCGGGACGTTGACATCGAGGTGCGGCTGAGCCCAGCTGACGTTCGGACTCAGGTCGCCGAATAGCGCCGCCGGGCCGCCGGTCGTGAGCCGCCGAGCGCGGTAGGCGATGTCGGCGTCGAGGAAGCCGCGCACCCGGGACCACACGGGCTCGATCGCACGGGCCCAGTAGGCCTCGAGCAGATCGGCGAGCCGCCGGACCTCGCGTCGCGGGCTGGCGAGGTACGGCTGGGCGATCTCCGCGCCGCGTTTGTGCTGAGTGGCGAACAGGGTCATATCCGCGCGAATCCGGGCGACCGGCGTGGCGCGCAGCGCCGCGAGATCGTCGGCAATGTCGCCAAGCGGCCCGCTCGGGAGCGGGAGCAGGAAGTCGGGGGTATACCCGCGCGGCGGCGTCAGCGCGACGGCCCGTTCGAGCGGTAGGCCGTGAAAGCGACCGCTGATCGAGCGTAGCCAGGGCACGTGCAATGCGGCATACGACGGGTCGCGCAGCGCGAGCAGCGAATGTATGACCTCCGACATCGGCGAGATCGCGAAACGGCTGAGGGCAAGGTCCTCGACGGAGAAGATGAACCGAACCACGGCTACCCCTTCGGGACCATAATCTTGACCGTCGCGCCGTCGAGATCGGAGAAGTAGATCGAGTCGCTGTCCCGATGGCGCTCCTTCCTGTGAGCGACCTGGAGCCGCTCGAGCCGTGCCTTGACGAGACGCTGACCGGGCGCGTCCGTCGCGAGCGCGATATGACGAAGGCCGGGGCGGCGCTCGGCGAACAGGCCCAGCCGGGGCCCGGGGGAACCCAGGAAGATCGGGTCGCCAGTTCGGATGATTCGCATGAGGGACAAGATCGACGCGACGACGTCCGCGGGCAAATGGATTCGATGTAGATCAAATCATTCGCGGCGGCGTTCCGGTGCGCCGACGATGCGCCCCATGACGAACCTCAACTACACCCCAACCCCCCGTACCTCCCTCGTCGATTCCGATGGGGCCGACCGGATCCGCGCCACGCGAGCCGACATCAACCACACGCCGCCCGCCGAACCGTACCTCGCCGACCAAGGCGAGGCGCGCTGGTACGGCGACAGTCTTTGGGAGTTCCTCGTCCCGAGCGAGGTCACCAGCGGCACGCTGTCGGTCTTCCAGGCCACGATGCCGGAAGGTTTCAGCCCGCCCCGCCATATCCACACTCGCGAGGACGAGGTGTTCCTCGTGCTCGACGGAGAGGTCTGGTTCGACGTCGACGGTCGTCTACACCTGGCCGGACCCGGCGCGAGCGTGTACATGCCGCGCGGCGTGCCCCACACGTTCCGCATCCAGAGTCCGGTTGCGAGGCTCCTGGGGATCATGTCCCCCGGCGCCTTCGAGCAGCTGTTCCGCAACCTCAGCATCCCGGCGAGCGAGCGGACGGTCCCGACGCCGGGCAGCATCCCCTTCGACGTCGAAGCCGTCATGGCGGAACAGATTCGACTCGGTACGCAGGTCGTGGGGCCGCCCATGGCACCGGTGGACCGCTAAGGCCTGAGCCCACAGAAGCAGGCCGAAGACCGGCTTGGGGAGGACCGCGTGCTTGGACGCGTGGTCCTCCCCCGCCGCCACGAGATCACTCCGGATCCGACCGTATCGGATGGCACTGTCCGCTTGACGCTGGCGCGAGCAGTGTGACCGCTACGAACGGGAGTGCGGGACTACGCGTCGGGGGCCTCGTACCAGGCGTTGATGATTGAGCGGGCGAGCGTGTGGGAGAAAAGATTGAACCCCAGGAACGCCGGCGTTGCGTCTTTGTCAATTCCCAGCGACTCGACGTCGACCGCGTGCACCACGAAGTAGTAGTGATGTCGGCCGTGTCCAGGCGGCGGCGCGGCGCCGATGAACCGCCGCATCCCGCTGTCGTTCCGCAACTGGAACGCGGGCGCAGGGAGACCGCTTCCTTCGTCGTCGCCCGCGCCTCGGGCAAGCTCTGTCACGCTGGCCGGAACGTCGACGACGGCCCAGTGCCAGAAGCCGCTGGCGGTTGGCGCCTCCGGGTCGTAGCAAGTCACCGCGAAGCTGCCGGTCTCTTCCGGGAACCCACTCCAAGCCAGCTGGGGCGAGATGTCCTCGCCGCCGGCGCCGAATATGCCGCTCACCTGCGGTTTCGCGAGCTTCTCACCATCCCGCACGTCGTCGCTGGTCAGCTCGAACGACGCCACGCGGGGCAGTTGGTCGTACGGGTTTTCGTTCGCCACGATCTGCGTCTCGCTTTCTGGGGCTAGGGGATGCGCGCCGTCAGCGTGATCGTAACCTGGCAGTGGGCTTCCGAGGCCGACGACGGGAACCATCCACACGGTTCGTCCGAATCGCCGAAGCTCCATCATGCCTGCGGACTTTAGGCACGCGTCGCGGGCCGCTCAAGCGGTGCGGGCGATCACTCGCCAGCGCCGGGCGCAGCGCACGAGCGTTTCCTCCACGCGCGCGAACCCCCGGGTCTCGCCGGCGAGTGCTGGGGCGAAATATGATCGAGCACGAGTCCACCCGGAACCACGATCTGGCCGCTGTCAAGCCCGAAAGCGAGGTGTTTCGATGAATGAGAGCCCAGTGCTCCTCCATGTGTGGGACGTCGATCCCGCACAGGAAGCCGTCGTCGTTAGGCGTCTGGATGAGATGCTCGCCGAGATCGTCAGGGATCCCGGGTTCGTGTCGGGCCGCGTTCTCGAGTCCGCTGACCAAACCTCGATCGGGGTCATCGTGGAGATGCGAAGCGTCGAAGACCGCCAGCGTCTTGAGCAGCTCCCCGACGTTCGCGAAACCCTTCACCACCTCCACGGCACGGCGAACATCGTCATCAGGCTCTACCACGAGGTCGCGTCCTACGGCGCTTAGCGGCCGGCACACGCGGGCCGGGTGATCACAGCGCAGTCGTGCGCATCAACCGTCCGGATCGGTGACGGCGGCCACCGCGCCGAGCGCCGGCAGACTGACGATCGGGGCGGCGACAGCACGCCGGCTACGGGTCGGGAGCCAGGCGACCAGCCCACCGACCCCCGGCACCCAGATCGCGATCGAGTGATAGACGATCACGGCGCTCACCGCGGCCGTCGGTGACAGACCGTAGAGCACCAGCGATGCGGCGAGTCCCGAGTCGAGCACGCCGAGGCCCGCGGGTATCGGCACGGTTGTCGTCAGATATCCGATGCAGTAGGCGATCACCAGCGCGAGAAAGCCGATTGGGTGGCCGGTCGCCGCGCATGCCGCCCACAGCGCAGCCATGTCCAGGCAGAGAAACCCCGCCGTGCCCAGCAGCCGCCAGTGCGGCGCCCCCACCGACCTCCAGGCGCCCTCGAGCCCGGCGGCGATCTCGCGAATCGGCCGGGGTGCGGCCTCGCCGATTCTCCGGGTCACCGCCGCCAGCGACGCCGCGAGGGAGAGAACCGCGATCGAGACGAGAATCGGACCCCCGGTATGGAGCAGATCGTGCGGGCCATCCGACACGCCGGCGAGAAGCAGGACCCCGGCCAGTCCGTTGACGATGAAGCCGAACGCGGTCAGCAGGCACAACAGCGCGGCACAGCGGCTCAGCAGTGGTCGGGTTCCGATCTCGTGTCCGCGAAGGAGCCAGCCGGTAGCTGCGGCCGAGGAGAGATTCCCGCCGGGAAGCACCGCCCCGGCGCCCATCGCGATCCACGCAATGCGGCGGCTGACCGCGGGCGGCGGCTCTGGAAAAAAGCGTCGGAATACGATCACGTAGCTCACGCACGAGCCAAGCTCCAGTGCGACCGCACCGACGACCCAGGTGGGGCTCATCGCGCCTATCTGATCGATCACCTCGCTAGGCGGCGCGACCCAAAGCAGCAGGCCCAACGACCCGAGGCCGAGGAGCGCAGTGCCGAGCACGCGTCGGCTCATGCACCGCTCGAAGCCTGTCGGTCGCCTCCTACGCGTCGATTTGCCGACCTCGATCGACATGAATCGTCCGGAGAGTCAGCCCGAGCTAGCGGTCGTTGGCGGACCGAAGCTTCGAGGACCAGGATCGATCCAGCAGGATGTCGCACCAGACGCGGGTAGCTCCCATCCCGTCACGCGCCACCCCCCAGTCCTCGGACAGCTCGTCGACGAGCAAGAGGCCATTACCGCCGACCCTCTCGCGATCGGGTGGGAGGATCCGAGGTTCGAGCCGTGATCCTGGATCGATGACGCTTATTCGTAGCCGACCATCGAGCATCACGAGCTCCACGGCCAGCATCGCGCGCGGACCGACGTTGGCGTGGAGCACGCTGTTCGTGACCAGCTCACTGACGACAAGTGCAACATCCGACGCTGTCGTCTTCGTGATGTGCCTCCCGAGCAGAGAAAGGACGGATCTACGGGCACGACCGGGCGCGTCCACGCCGCCACGGATCCGCAACGAGATCGAGCCGTGCGGGTCCGACGTCTGGGTCGCCCAGGCCGTCAAGCGACTGTCCGCTTCCTACTGGGCGCCATGGACCCCGCCTGAGCGGGGTAAGTATCTCTAGGACGGCCGAGGCGGGAGACGGCCTGGAGGCGCAAACCCGCATCGACGGCCACGAACGGCTCGTGCAAGCGCGGTTGCAAACCTGGTTGCGCGCGGAGAACCCTTCCCATCTCGCAGCGCATGCACACTCGATCGGCAAGCGATCGCCAGCGGGCGACCGGCTGATGCCCGCAATGGCTACAGGACGCTCGGCTCAGATCGGCGCGCGCTGCGTGCATTCTCGCTCCTTCGGAGTCGCGTTGCGTGATTGCAACGCCTCCACCAGCCGCCGAGAGGCCGCTGCAGACGCGCCATTGCGCCTTCAGATCTGAACCCTGCGGGAGCGGCCGCGAGGCCATCGCCGTTCAGCGTCCAGGTCTCAACAATCTACTCCCTTCGGGCGGGTGGCGAGCGAGACTCGTCGTCAGTACGATCACCCCGAGTTTGAAGTGGGCGGTCTGGCTCCCGCGGGGGCCGGTGGCGCCGAGTATCCGCAGCATCAGTGAGCACAGAACAGCGGCAAAGCACCCGAGAGGCAAGGCATGAGCGCTGGCGACCCAGAGCAGGGGTCCCCGGCGCTGGTCGGCGGCAGGCTGCTGGCGGAGATCACGAATCGGATCGTCGCCCTCATGCGCGAGCACTACGGCCGCGGGCCGATCAAGGCCAAGACCTACGTTCTCGACAACCTGATCGTGTGCGTACTCAGCGACGGGTTCACGGCGATCGAGCGCACGATGGTGGAGGGAGGCGAGCCGAACCGGGTGCTCGACATGCGGCGCGACTTTCAGCGGATGATGAAGCAACGCTACAGCGAGATGATTGAGGAGCTCACCGGGCGCAAGGTGCTTGCCTTCCTCAGCCAGGCCCATATCGAGCCCGATCTCACGATCGAGATGTTTCTGATGGATGGCCCGGTTCCAGGCTTCGGCGCATTGGAGCTCGTTGACCCTGCGGGTCCCGAGTCGGCCGGCCAGGATTCGTAGGCCGGCTGAAGCGGCGCCACCGGTCGCCCGGCTCGCCCGGATCGGTACTCGCGCCCTGTCGGTGGTGGCTGCCGAGGCAGATCTCGGGTAGCCTAGGATCTCCTCGAGACAAGCTGGCGGAACCGCTCTGGTTCGGCCGGGTTGCTTCGATCAATAGAAGCTTGCGCTCATGGCGGTCTGAATGGCGGCCCATGGGGGTTGTGCTCTGGAACATCAACCCCCGGCATCGGAGCGGTCATTTTGCCTTCATCGGATTGCGGGTTCAGGCATGAAGAGCTCGCCGCCTATGCGCATCCCTGTCTCAGGCGCAGCGTGGTCGACATCGTTACGTCTGTCGTGCCGTACCTGGCCATTTCCGTGCTGATGTATTTCGCACTTGACGTCTCGTATCTGCTGACGCTCGCGCTGGTGGTTCCGGCCGCCGGGTTCCTGGTCCGGACGTTCGTCGTCTTTCACGACTGCGCGCACGGCTCGCTGCTGCCTTCCAAGCGCGCCAATCGTTACGTCGGGCGGTTCGTCGGCCTGTTCGTTCTGTCACCGTTCGAGCGCTGGCGCCACGATCATGCGGTCCATCACGCGACGTCGGGCGACCTCGAGCGCCGTGGCGTCGGGGACATCATCACTCTGACCGTGGGGGAGTACCGCGCGCGCCGATGGCCAGGTCGTCTCGCTTATCGCCTGATGCGCAGTCCGGTCGTGATGTTCGGGCTCGGTCCAGTGATCGCGATGGTCATCGGGCCGCGCATCGCAACCCGGTCACAGCGCCCGCGGATGCGCCACAGCGTGCTCGGCACCGATGTGGTGTTGGTCATTGTCATCGGTGGGCTGTGCTGGTTGATCGGGTGGCAGAGCTTCCTGATCGTCTGGGCGCCGTCGGCGATACTCGCCGGCTCGGTCGGGATCTGGCTCTTCTACGTGCAGCACCAGTTCGAAGACGCCTATTGGCAAAGCGCTGCTGACTGGAGTTACTCGGACGCGGCGCTCCGCGGCAGCTCCTACCTGAAGCTGCCGAGAGTCATGCAGTACTTCACGGGCAACATCGGGCTGCATCACGTCCACCATCTGAACGCACGGATTCCGAACTACAACCTTCAACGCGCCCACGACGAGAATCCGATCTTCCACCAGGTGCCGACCCTCTCGTTGCGGGATGCGCTGCGCACCGTCCGCCTCAAGCTGTGGGACGAGGAGCACGGAAAGCTGGTCACGTTTGCGCTGGCAAGCCGCACGGAGCCTGCCAGCGTGCCAGGCCACGCAGTCGCGCCCGTCCAAGTCGCGCCTGAGGAAGCCGGAGTGCCAACGTAGGCTCCGACTGCGCCGACGAACGATCCGTAGAGCACGGGCGCGCGCCGGCGTCTATCGAGTCACGAGCTGCTGCGGCTTGCTGGAGGCGCGTCCGTCGGTGTCTAAGAGTCCCGTTCGCGGCGCCACCGGAGCCGCTCCTGCTCGCGTGCCGCCCGAACCTTGCGGGCTTCTTGATGGGCCCGCTCGTTGCGTTGGGCGATCTCTATCCGGACATCGTTGAAGGCCTGGTCTGCCGTCGATCGGCCCGGGCCTGGTTCCTGACGTGGCGGACGTGGTTTTTGGTTCTCCTTGGGCAATGTGCTGCTCTCCTCGTCTCGTCGCTCCGCTGGGGAAGGGTGGGCCACAGGAAGAGCGCGGAGCGAGTCACTCAGGCGGTGGAGGGTGCTTTTGACTGTACTGCCGGGTTTGAGCTGGCCCGGGTTTCGCCCGGCCTGTGCGCGTCAGTCAAGGCGAAAGCGTCGACAGCTCGCCCGCTCCGGAGCGCCGCAGACGCGCAATCAGATCGTCGATCTCACCGAGCCACCGGCCTGCCCGGCCGTCGACGTCCTCGTTCCAGAGCTCGCGCAGCTCGCTCTCCGCGCGGACCCGCTGGACTGCCAGGATCGCCTGGTCGATCTCAGAGTCGTGCGGCCGGTGCGGGTGACCGTCCACCCAACGGCGCACTTGATCAGGCAGGCGGTCGGGGGCGTGTCCGGCGCAGGAGGCGGATAGTTCTGCGGCTGCGACCGCCTCGCATGCCACGTCGACGCCGAGGTAGTCGGCGTCGCCCAGCGCGGTGTCGAGCGCTGCTGCGATCACCTCGCCCGGCTCAACCGCTTCCTCGACAAGTAGGAACCACTCGCTGGCGGGAGCGTTCTCGAAGCTTGCGGGGCCCCAGTCTTCCACGGCCACTCGAACCATAGACTGCAGAACCAGATCGCTCTCGCCCGGCACGCTATCGACGCAGCCCAGGATTCTCGGATGTGCCGGCATGACGAAGTACCCCGTTAGCCGATCGAGCCCTCCATCTGGAGCTCGATCAGGCGGTTCATCTCGACCGCGTACTCCATCGGAAGCTGCTTGACGATCGGCTCGACGAATCCGTTGACGATCAGCTTCGAGGCCTCTTCCTCGCGGATTCCGTGCGACATCAGGTAGAAGAGCTGGTCGTCGCCGACCTTCGAGACGGTGGCTTCGTGGCCTACGTCGACGTCGTCCTCGCTGATCCGGATCGTCGGGTACGTGTCTGAGCGCGAGTGCTCGTCCAGTAGCAATGCGTCGCAGACGACCTTGGACCTGGAGCCGTGGGCGCCCTTGGCGATCTCGAGCAGGCCCCGGTACGAGCCGCGGCCGCCGTCCTTGCAGATCGACTTGGCGAAGATGTTCGAGGTCGTGTTCGGCGCGACGTGGATGATCTTGGCGCCCGCGTCCTGGTGCTGGCCGGCGCCCGCGAACGCGATCGACAGGACCTCGCCGTGTGCTCGCTCTCCGAGCAGGTAAATGCTCGGGTACTTCATCGTCAGCTTCGAGCCGAGGTTGCAATCGACCCACTCGACCGTGGCGTCGGCATACGCGATCGCGCGCTTGGTGACCAGGTTGTACACGTTGGTCGACCAGTTCTGGACGGTCGTGTAACGGATGCGCGCGCCCGGGAGGGCGACCAGCTCGACGACCGCCGAGTGAAGTGAGTCAGAGCTATAAGTCGGAGCGGTACATCCCTCGACGTAGTGAACGTACGAGCCGGGCTCGGCGATGATCAGTGTCCGCTCGAACTGCCCCATGTTCTCGGTGTTGATCCGGAAGTATGCCTGCAACGGCATGTCGACGTGAACACCTTCAGGCACGTACACGAACGATCCGCCGGACCACACCGCGGAGTTCAGCGCCGCAAGCTTGTTGTCGTTGGGTGGGATCACCGTCGCGAAGTACTGACGCAAGATGTCCTCGTGCTCGCGCAACGCCGTGTCCATGTCCGTGAAGATCACGCCCTGCTTCTCGAGGTCCTCGTGAATTTGGTGATAGACGACCTCTGACTCGTACTGCGCACCGACTCCGGACAGGAACTTGCGCTCCGCCTCGGGAATGCCCAAGCGATCAAAAGTCCGCTTGACGTCCTCGGGCACGTCGTCCCAAGATCGACTGGGCGTCTCGGACGCGCGCACGAAGTATCGGATGTCGTCGTAGTCGAGCTCGGCCAGCATCGGGGAGCCCCACGTCGGCTGTTTGCGGGCGAGGAAGTGAACGAGCGCCTTCAGGCGGAAGTCGAGCATCCATCGCGGCTCGGACTTGAACTCCGAGATCTTCTCGACGATCTCTCGGTTGAGCCCCTTGGGCGCCTTGTACAGGTAATGCTCAGCGTCATGGAACCCGTAGCGCTGCTCGTAGTCTGCATTGATGTCCGCAAGCTGCTCGGTCTCTGTCAGGATCGCTGCCTCGGGCGTAGTCACTACTCCACCTCCTTGGCTCGTCGGGCTCGTGAATCGGGAAGGGCGACCGAGCGGGCAATCGCATAAGGCAGCTCATGCGGGAGGTCCTCTGGTCCGATGAGACGGAAACCAAACGTGAGCTCCAGGCCGGCGATCGGCCGTGGCGGGTCACCGCATTCGGGGCAAGCCGTGATGTACGCCGCCACGGCGGGGGTGAAGCGAAGTTGGCACTGCGGGC
>CAVSQG010000014.1:0-416048 GCA_963730055.1 uncultured Solirubrobacterales bacterium | reverse complement strand
GACCTGCTGCGCACGATGTGGCGGATCCGCCTGTTCGAGGAGCGGGTGGCGCAGCTCAAGCGCACGCTTCAGGTCCACGGGCTGATCCATCTGAGCATCGGCGGAGAGGGCGTGGCCGCGGCGGTCTGCCGGCAGTTGCGCGACGACGACGCCGTCTACAGCGGCCACCGAGCCCACGGCCACGCGATCGCCAAGGGAGCGCCGATCGACCGGGTCATGGCCGAGCTCATGGGGCGCGACGACGGGTTGTGCCACGGCCTCGGCGGCTCCATGCACCTCGTCGACGCCGAGCACGGGTTCATGGGCGCCACCGGCGTGGTCGGCGGTAATCTCCCGCTCGCGCTCGGCAGCGCGCTCGCGTACCTAAGCTGGCCGGCGGCGATCACGGTCGTGTTCTTCGGCGACGGCGCCGTCCAGGCCGGCCACTTCAACGAGTCGATCAACCTCGCGGCGCTGTGGGCGCTGCCGGTGATCTTCGTGTGCGAGAACAACGGCATGGCCGAGTTCACCTCGCGCGAGGAGCACTCGACGATCGAGCGTGTCAGCGACGTGGTCGCCCCGTACGGGTTCGAGCGGGCGACGGTCGACGGCAGCGACGTGCCGGCGGTGTACGCGCGTTCGGCGAGTTCCTCGCCCCGGCCCGCGCCGGTCGCGGGCCCGTTCCTGCTCGAGTGCCTCACCTATCGCCGGCGCGGCCACTACGAGGGCGACCCCGAGAAGTACCGCGACCCGGTGGCCGAGCAGGAATGGGCCGAGCGCGATCCGCTGGCGCGGCTCACCGAGCGTGCCCTGAGCGAGGGCTGGATCGACGACGCCGCGGCGGCGCTCGAGCGCGAGGCCGCCGGCGAGGTCGAGGCGGCGTGCGGTTCGCGCGCGAGAGCCCGTTCCCGGATCCCGAGATCGCGGCCACCCTGGTGTACGCCGACATGACCGAGCAGATCGAGACCACGTTCGTCGAGGCGATCGCCACGACGCTCGCGCGCGCGATGCGCGAGGACGAGCGGGTGATCGTGCTCGGCGAGGACGTCGCCGAGGGCGGGCCGTACCTCGCCACGGCCGGGCTGGCCGAGGAGTTCGGGCGCGAGCGCGTGCGCAACACCCCGATCAGCGAGGGCGCGGTGTGCGGCGTCGCGGTCGGCGCCGCGCAGTCGGGGCTCAAGCCCGTCGTCGAGATCATGTTCATCGACTTCATCACGCTCGCGCTCGACCAGCTCGTCAACCAGGCGGCCAAGGCGCACTTCATGTCGGGCGGGCAGCTGTCGGTGCCGCTCGTGCTCCGCACCCAGGGCGGCGCCGGCCAGCGCAACGGCGCCCAGCACTCGCAGAGCCTCGAGGCGTGGCTGACGCACGTCCCGGGGCTGAAGGTCGTGATGCCGAGCTCAGCCGCCGACGCCGCCGGGCTGCTGCGAGCGCGATCGCCGACCCGAACCCGGTGGTGTTCGTCGAGAACAAGTCGCTGTACTTCCGGCGCGAAACCGTCCCGGATCCGCCGGAGCCGGTCCCGATCGGCCGCGCGCGCACGCTGCGAACCGGCAACGACGTCACGATCGTCGCGCTCTCGCGCATGGTCGGCGACGCGCTCGAGGCGGCGGACCGCCTCGCGGCGACGACGGCATCGAGGCCGAGGTGATCGACCCGCGCACGCTCGTGCCGCTCGACCTCGACACGCTCGCGCGGTCGGTCAGGCGCACCGGGCGCGCAGTGGTCGCGCACGAGGCGGTGACCGCCGGCGGGTTCGGCGCCGAGCTGGCCGCCCAGCTCCAGGCGGCCGCGTTCGACTACCTCGAGGCGCCGATCCAGCGTGTCGGCGCGCCGTACACGCCGGTCCCGGTCAGCCCGTCGCTCGAGGACGCCTACCGGCCCGGGGCGAAGGAGATCGATCGAGCCGCGCGAATCGCGCTCGAATGGGGCGAGTACGACGTCGAGCCGTGGGAGCAGGGCGCGATCGCGTCGCCGTAACGCCGCGTCACGCCGGCTCGAGCTCGCCCTCGAGGGCGAGCAACGCGGCGCCCGGCACCTGCTCGAGCAGGCCGCGGTGGCCGAGCACGATCTCGAGGTTGGTCAGCGACAGGCGCGCGTGCTCGCGAGCGACGCTGTCGGCCCGCGAGCCTTCGCGGTGCGCGATCGCCTCGACCAGCCACAGATGCTGGCGGTGGGCGACGATCAGGATCTCGCGCGACTCGGGCAGCTGGGCGTGCTGGAGCACGAGCGCGCTCGGACTGGCGAACGGCAGCGAGAGGACGGCTTCGAGCGTGCGCTCGAGCAGTGGGCTGCACGCCATCTTCAAGAGGCGCGCGTGGAACGCTTCGTTGAGCGCGACGTAGCGCTCGAACGATTCGTAGTCGGCGCGGTGCACGAGCGGCTCGACCGAATCGTTGATCTCCCGCAGCGCGCGGAGGTCGCGACGGCTGGCGCCGCGCTCGGCGGCGAAGCGGCACGCGGTGCCCTCGAGCACGCCACGAAGCTCGATCGCGTCCCTGATGTCGGCCTGGGTGAACTCGCGGACGACGTACCCGCCGGCGGGGAGCACGCGCAGCAGCCCCTCGTGCTCGAGCGAGGCCAGCGCGAGGCGCAGAGGAGTGCGCGAGACCCCCAGCCGCTCGACGAGCGGCAGCTCGGACATGCGCTCGCCGGGCTTGAACTCGCCGCTCAGGATCCGCTCGCGCAAGGCCAGGAGCGCGCGCGTCATCTGGGTCCGGTTGGCTTGATTCACCATTGGGGTGCGAGAGTATTGCTCTCGACGCCGTTGTATGCAACAAGGCCGTAATTGACGGTATGCAAACGATTCTTTTGGTCACGTTAGGCGTGCATTGCATACAGGACAGCTTGTGACTAAGATCCTCGCCTCGCCAAACCGGGGCGGGTCGACCGAATCATTCGAGGAGGAGGACAAAGGTGAGGATGTACCACCATGCGCTACGCGTGCGCTCGAGCATCGCGCTCGCCGTGCTAGCAGGAGCGGTCCTGCTACTGGCCGGATGTGGCAGTAGTAACAGCAGCAGCAGCAGCAGCTCGAGCGCGGCTCGCCAGTAGCGGCGCGAGCTCGAGCACGACGACCGCGGCGAGCTCGAGCGGCGGCTCGAGCGACACGTCGTCGTGCGGCCCGAAGCCGGGCGTCAAGGCCACCGGCACGCCGATCAACCTCGGGTCGATCAACACCAAGCAGCCGGGAACGGACTTCACCGACATCCCCAACATGGAGCAGGCGTACTTCAACTGCGTCAACGCCAACGGTGGGGTAAACGGCCATCCGGTCCAGCTGTTCATCGAGACCGATCAAACTCAGCCGGCCCAGATCGCCGCGGCAGCCCAGAAGCTCGATCCAGTCCGACCACGTCGTCGGGATCGTCGGCGTCACCGACCTGCTCGAATGCACGATCGACCAGAGCTACTGGAAGAAGCTCGGGATCTACGAGATCGACTCGGGAATCGCGCCCGAGTGCTGGTCGACCCCGAACAGCGCCGCGGTCAACATGGGACCGCGATACAGCTCCGACGGAGCGGTGCAGTACGGGCTCAGTCAGCATCCGTCCAAGATCGTGTTCGTCCAGTCGAACGTCCCCGGTACCGGCTACATCGCGGCCGGCCCGAAGGCGCTGGCCGATGCGGCGCACGTGCCGATCACCGAGCTGACCGAGAACGTGCCGATCAACGACGCCAGCTCGGTGGCGCTCGACCTGGTCAACAAGGCCGGCTCGAGCGGCTGGGTGGTGCTGAACTTCACCCCGCCCGAGGCGCTCGTGATCCTCCAGGCGGCCCAGAAACTTGGGGTCGAGGACCGGGTCAAGGGCTGGGGCTGCTCGACCCCGTGCAACACCGACTTCCTGGCCAAGGCGCTGGGACCGAAGTGGGACAAGAAGCTGTTCGTCAACGCCGAGCTGACCTCCCCGGACGACCACAACGGCCCTGAGATGCAGCTCTACAAGGCGATGCTCGCCCAGTACGGCAAGGCCGTGACCGGCGGGATCGGCAGCTTCAGCCAGTTCGGCTTCGTGGAGGCGAAGTTCGCCGTGCAAGCGCTCCAGAACGTCAACGGGTGACTACACGATCCAGAGCGTCAACCAGGCGTTCAAGAACATCAAGGACGACAAGACCGAGATGCTCTGCCAGCCGTGGGTGTACGGCAACTACCCGCTGCACATCCCGAACAACGCGGACTTCACCACGACCCCGGACAACGGGAAGATGGTGACGGCCCAGGGATGCTTCAACATCTCCAGCGCCGATCCGCAGATCGCGCAGTACCGCGCCGCCGCGGGCACCGCGCCGTCGACGAATCCGCCCACGGGCTAAGGAGTAGGCTGGCGCAGAACCGATCAGGGCGTCCTGAGGATCCATGCCAAGCCTGACTGACCTCGAGCAGTTCCTCATCACCGGGCTGTCCCTCGGCGGGGTGTATGCCCTGTCGGGGGTCGGCATGGTCGTCCTGTACCGGGCCACCGGGGTGCTGTACCTGGCCTTCGGCGCGGTCGGTGCGATGGGCGCCCTGATCGCCTGGCAGCTCTCACAGCAGGACGGCTGGAACATCTGGCTGTCGTTCGTGGTGGCCATCCTGTTCGGCGGCGTGATCACGCTCGTCTACGGGATGATCTTCGGTCCGGTGCTGGCGGCGCGGGACCCGCTGGTGAAGGCGACGGCGACGCTCGGGCTGCTGCTGATCCTGCTCGGGGTGATGGACCTGCTGTGGCCCTCGAGCGGCGGGGCGTCCCGGTCGCTGACGATCCCAACCGACAACAACACGTTCCAGGTCGGGCAGATCTCGGTGACCTACACCCAGGTGATCGCGCTGACGCTGGGGCTCGTGATCACGATCGTGACGGCGGCGTTCCTGCGCTTCACCAAGCTGGGGACGGCGATGCGGGCGATGGCCAACGACCGTGAGATCACCGCCGCCTTGGGCGTCCCGGTCCGGCGCGTGGAGGCGGCAGCCTGGTTCGGATGTGGCGTGCTGTCGGGCGCCGCCGGGGTGCTCCTGGCCGACCTGGTCGCGCTCGACTCGAACACCCTCACCTTCCTGGTCATCTCGACGCTGGCGGCGACCCTGGTCGGGCGGCTGCGCTCGATCGGGGTCACGTTCGTGGCCGCGCTGGTGATCGGGCTGATCACCGCCGAGTTGACCCCGGTCTCCTCGCTCAGCAACTACCGGGACATGACGCCGTTCGTGGTCGCGGCGATCGCGCTGCTGGTCCTCAACCGCCGGCGCGTGATCACGGTCGGGCGGCAGGGGGTGTAGACGATCGAGTCCGGCGTGAAGACCGAGACGAGCGCGGCGGCCGCAGAGGGGACGGAGGCGTCGGGAGGGTCGGCAATCGCGGCGGCGCGGGCGGGGCGCCAGTTCGAGCCGCGTTCGCTCGCGCGCCCGGCGATGATCACCGCCCTGGTTGCGTGCGCGTTCCTGTTCATCCCCTCGATCTTCAGCCTCTACTACGTCGACGCGTGGACCCTGGTCGCGATCTACTCGATCGTCACGCTCGGACTCGGCGTGCTGGTCGGGCGAGTCGGTATGGTGTCGCTCGGCCAGGGAGCGGTGCTGGCGATGGGAGCGTGGGTGGCCGCTCGCCTGCTGTTCGGGACCGGACTTCCGTTCCCGCTCGTGCTCTTGGCGGCGGGGCTGATCACGATGGTGCTGGGCACGCTGGTCGGGCTCCCCGCCCTGCGGATGAGCGGCCTGTACCTGGCGCTCATCACGCTGATGCTGGCGGGCGCGATCACGGTGGTGCTGAACAACATCAACTTCCCAAACGGCGGCCACGGCTTCACCGGCTACAACGGCAGCTCGGTGCACATCCCGCCGATCCGCCGCCCCAGCATCGCCACCGCGGATCCGGCCTTCTTCCGCTACTCGGTGATCGTGGCCGTGCTCATGTTCCTGCTCGTGTGGGTGCACCTGCGCGGGAAACCGGGGCGGGCGTGGGCGGCGATCCGCCAGAGCGAGGCAGCGTCGCTCGCCGGTGGCATCAACACCACGCTGTACAAGCTGTGGGCGTTCGCGCTGGCGTCGTTCATCACCGGCGTGGCCGGGGCCCTGGTGGCCGGCAACTACCGCTACCTGAACTCGCTGACGTTCAAGACCTCGGACTCGATCACGCTGCTGGCGGTGGTGCTGATGGGCGGCGCGTACAGCATGTGGGGCGCGGTCGTGGCCGCGTTCCTGCTCGAGTTCCTGCAGCAGCTGCTCAACGACTGGGGCGTCTCGCCGGACTGGCTGCTGATTCTGTTCGGCATCGGCGTGCTCCAGGTCCTGACCACCGCACCGCGCGGCATCGTCGAGCAGATGCCCAAGGACATCGCCCGGCTCGGCCGGCTGATCCGCGGGTTGTTCGGGCGGCCCGCCGCGGCGCACGAGCGCGAGTCGTGATCGAGATTTCCGACCTGACCGTCCGCTTCGGCGGCGTGCTCCCGCTCGACGGGATGAATGTCACGTTCGAGCGCGGGACGTGCGGGCTGATCGGACCCAACGGCGCGGGCAAGACGACGTTCTTCAACGTGCTGAGCGGTTTCGTGAAACCGGTTCACGGCACCGTGCGGGCGTTCGGTGAGGACCTGCTGGCGATGACCCATTACCGCCGCGCACGCTGGGGGGTGCGGCGGACGTTCCAGACCGAGCAGGCGATCGAGGAGTTGTCGGTCTACGACAACGTGGCGATGATTCACGAGCACTCGAAGATGACCGGGGGCTCCCGGCGCGACGATGTGCTCGGAGCGATCGAGTTCGTCAAGTTGGACATCGACCCTTACGCCAAGGTGGGCAGCCTGGGCGCGGCGCAGCGGCGCCTGGTCGAGGTCGCGCGAGCCGTCGTCGGCCGGCCGCGCCTCGTGCTGCTCGACGAGCCCGCCGCCGGACTGCCCGATGAGGAGACCGCGCTCCTGGGAGACGTCATCAGCGCGATCCCTGAGCACATGGGCGCGCTGGTGATCCTGGTCGACCACGACATGAGCCTTGTGTCGTCCTGCTGCGAGGTGACCGCGGTGCTCGACTTCGGGAAGATGATCGCGTCCGGCCCGACCGCCGAGGTACTCCGCGACGAGCGGGTGATCCGCGCCTATCTCGGAACCGAGGAGGTCGCGTGACGACATCGGGCGATCTCCTCCGGATCGAGGAGCTGATCGTCGCGCGCGGCGGACGCAACGTCGTGCGCGGCGTCTCGCTGGACATCCCCTCGGGCGAGATCACCGCGCTGCTCGGTCCCAACGGCGCCGGCAAGTCGAGCATGGTGCTCGCGATCGGAGGAGTGCTGAAGCCGCTCGCCGGAAAGGTGCTGCTCGACGAGCTCGACTTACGCCGGCAAGCGTCCGGAGCGGATCCGCCGGGCCGGGCTCGCGATCGTCCCCGAGGGCCGCCGGCTGCTCCCCGAGCTGACCGTGGCCGAGAATCTCCGCGTCGCCACCTACACGCTGTCGAGCGCGGACGCCGACGGCCGAGCGCAAGCGCGCGCTCGAGCTGTTCCCCGAGCTCGAGAAGCGCCTCGACTATCCGGCCCGCTCGCTCTCGGGCGGCGAGCAGCAGATGGTCGTGCTCGCGCAGGCGCTCGTGTCCCATCCGCGGTTCGTGATCATCGACGAGCTCTCGCTCGGGCTCGCGCCGGTCGTCGTCAACCGGCTCGTACCGACGATCCGGTCGGTCGCCGAGGCCGGCGCCGGCGTGCTGCTGATCGAGCAGTTCGCGACGCTCGCGCTCGGGCTCGCGAACCGCGCCTACGTCATGGAGGGCGGCACGATCCGAGTTCTCGGGCTTCGCGAGCGAGTTGCGCGAGAAGCCGGACCTGCTCCAGTCCGCATACCTGTTGCGGGGGCGCAACGGCTCGGGCAGCGAGCAGGCGGTGGCGGGCGCCGAGCCGCGCCCCGCATGACGGTCAGTGGGATCGAGCACGTGCTCGTGCTCGCCGACGACGTCGAGCGCACGCGCGACTTCTACTGCGACGTGCTCGGCCTCGAGGTCGGCGACCGCCCTCCGCTCGAGTTCGGCGGATACTGGCTGTACGCCGGCGCGACCGCGGTGGTGCACATCGCCGAGCGGCGGGCCTACGCGGCGCACGCCGCCGGGCTCGGCATGACCGTCCCCGAGCGCAACCCTGGTGTCGGCCCGGTTGACCACATCGCATTCATCGCTGACCGACTACGACGCGGTGATCGACCGGCTCGAGTTGGGCGGCGTCCGCGCGGTCAAGCTCGCCGGCCCGGGGCGGCCCCGACAGGTGTTCATCGAGGATCCCAACGGCGTGCGCATCGAGATCAGCGTGAGAGCGATCGACTGACGGGCCATCGCACGAAACCGAGCGAGGTAGAGAAATGAGTGACGTAGACACCGAAATCGAAATCGGCGCCGGCCGGCGGACCAAGCCGCCGTTCCGGGCCGATCACGTAGGAAGCCTGCTGCGGCCGCCGGAGCTGCTGAACGCCCGCGAGGCGTTCGGCGCCGGCCGGATCGGAGCCGATGAGCTCCGCGAGGTCGAGGACGACGCGATTCGCGACGCCGTCGCGCTACAGCGAGACGCCGGGTTGCAGTCGGTCACCGACGGCGAGTTCCGGCGGGCCACATGGCACATGGACTTCATCTACCAGCTCGGAGGGATCGAGCATGCCCCCGGCGACATCAAGGTCCAGTTCCGCAACGAGCAGGGGACGGTCGAGTGGACGCCGGCGGCGATCCAGGTCGGCGAGAAGATCCACCTCGACCACACGATCTTCGGCGACGCGTTCGAGTTCCTGAAGTCGACGGTCGACGGCGCCGCCACCCCGAAGCTCACGATTCCCTCGCCGAACATGGTCCACTACCGCGGCGGCCGGGCGGCGGTCGACGAGCGGATCTACCCCGACATGGAGGAGTTCTGGAGCGACCTGTGCGAGGCGTACGCCGACGAGCTCCGCGCGCTCGGTGAGCTCGGCTGCACCTACCTCCAGTTCGACGACACCTCGCTCGCTTACCTGAACGACCCGCGCCAGCGCGAGCAGATCAAGGAACGCGGGACGACCGACGTCGAGCACCTCCACGAGCAGTACGTGCGCAACATCAACCGCGCGCTCGAGGGCAAGCCCGACGACATGACGGTCACGACCCATCTGTGCCGGGGCAACTTCCGCTCTTCGTGGGCGGCGGAAGGAGGCTACGACTTCGTCGCCGAGGCACTGTTCGGCGGCCTCGGGGTCGACGGCTTCTTCCTCGAGTACGACGATGCGCGCTCGGGCGGGTTCGAGCCGCTCCGGTTCGTGCCGAAGGGAAAGCTCGTGGTGCTCGGGCTCGTCACGACCAAGCACGGCGAGCTCGAGTCCAAGGACCTGCTGAAGCGCCGGATCGAGGAGGCGTCGCGCCACGTGCCGATCGAGCAGCTTTGCCTGTCGCCCCAGTGTGGGTTCTCCTCGACCGTCGAGGGCAACGTCGTCACGCGCGAGCAGGAGATCGCCAAGCTCGAGCTGATCGTCGAGACGGCCGCGGAGGTGTGGGGATGACCGTGACCCTCAGCGCCGAGCGGCGAGACCGCTGATGCGAGCCGCGGTCACCGAGGGCGTCGGGGCGATGGCGGTGCTCGAGCGTCCCGAGCCGGCCGAGCCCGGGCCCGGGCGAGGTCGTGGTGGCGCCCGAGGCGGTCGGGATCTGCGGCTCGGACTACCACTTCTTCCTCGGCGAGCTGTCCGCCGGCAGCCGGCGGGTCGCAGTTCCCGCGGGTCCAGGGCCATGAGATCGGAGCCACGATCGCGGCGGTCGGCCCCGATTGCCGGGCGGATCTGGTCGTCGGACAGCGGGTCGCGGTGTGGCCGCTGCGGGCGTGCGGGGAGTGCTACCCGTGCAGCGTCGGCCGGCCCGAACACGTGCGACTACTTCGAGCTGATCGGGATCCACACCGACGGGGGCCTGCAAGCAGCTGCTTCCCGTCCCCGAGGAGCAGGTCTACCCGATCCAGGCCGACGATCCCGCGCTGGCCGCGCTGGCCGAGCCGGTGTCGATCGCCGTGCGCGCGGTGAACCGCGCGAACATCTACCCGGGCGAGCGCGCGGTCGTGCTCGGGGCCGGCCCGATCGGCCAGTGCATCTGCCTGGTGGCGCGCGAGCGCGGCGCCGAGGTGCTGGTGGTCGACCTGCAGGACACGCGGCTCGCGCTGAGCCGCGACATGGGCGCGGAGACACACGTCTGGACCGACCGCGACGAGGTCGTGGCGTTCGCCCGGGAATGGGCCGGGCCGGCGGGCCCGCCGGTGGGCCGGCGGCCGGGCGGGCCCGCCGGTGGCGTTCGATGCGACCGGAGCGCCGGCGGCGGTGCGCGCGATGATCGACATGGTCTCTTCCGCGGGCCGGGTCGTACAGGTCGGGATGTCGAGCGACGAGGTCACGTTCCGCCTCGGCAGCCTGACCGAGAAGGAGCTCGACGTGCTCGGCGTGAGCTGCTGCGGCTCGGGCGAATTCGGCGAGGCGGTCGCGGTCGTCGAACGCAACGCCCAGTTGCTCGCGCCGCTCATCAGCCACCGGTTCGGGCTCGACCGAGGCGCCCGCGGCGATGCGGTTCGCGATCGAGAACCCGACGGATGTGATGAAAGTGGTGATCGGCGATGAATGAGATGGACGCGACCTATGACTACGTGATCGTTGGCGCCGGCTCGGCCGGCTGTGTGCTGGCGGCCAGGTTGAGCGAGGACGGCGACGCTCGCGTGGCCCTGCTCGAGGCGGGGGCCGAGGACGTCCAGCCCGAGATCCGCATCCCCGCCGCGTTCCCCGCGCTGTTCAAGTCGAGCTGGGACTGGGATCTGCTCGGCGAGCCCGAGCCCGGGCTGGCAAATCGGCGTCTGTACCTGCCGCGCGGAAGGATGCTCGGGGGCTGCAGCTCGATCAACGCGATGATCTACATCCGGGGCAACCGCGCCGATTACGACGGGTGGGCTCGGTACGGCGTCGAGGGGTGGAGCTACGACGAAGTCCTTCCGTACTTCAAGCGGTCCGAGGACAACGAGCGCGGCGAGGACGCCTTCCACGGGGCCGGCGGGCCGCTGCGCGTATCCGACGGCCGCTCAATGCACCCGCTCGTCGACACGATGCTCGAGGCCGCGCGCCAGGCCGGACACGAGCACAACCCCGACTTCAACGGCGCGCGCCAGGAGGGCGTCGGGCGCTTTCAGCTCACGCAATCCGACGGCCTGCGATGGAGCACCGCCGACGCCTACCTCCGCCCGGCCGGCGATCGCCCGAACCTCGCGGTGATCACGCGCGCGATGGCGAGGGCGATCGTCTTCGAGGGCAACCGCGCCACGGGCGTCGATGTCTTCCGCGACGGGCACGCCGAGGTCATCCGCGCCGAGCGCGAGGTGATCGTCGCCGCCGGCGCCTATCAATCACCGGTGCTGCTGATGCTCTCGGGCATCGGGCCCGAGGACCAGCTTGCCCCGTTCGGGATCCAGGTCCGAGAGGCGCTCCCGGTCGGCCACGGGTTGCAGGATCACTGCATGGCGCAGGTCAACTACTTGACCGATGAGCCGTCGCTATTCGGCGTGGTCACGCCCGAGAACATCGCGTTGCTCGAGAACGAGGGCCGCGGCCCGCTCACCTCGAACATCCCCGAGGCCGCCGGGTTCTTCCGCTCGCGGCCCGGTGTGGAGGCCCCCGATATCGAGTTCCACTTCGCGCCGTCGATGTTCTTCGACGAGGGCCTGACCGCGCCCTCAGATCACGGCTACTGCTTCGGCCCGGTCGTGATTCACCCAACGAGTCGCGGGCGGGTGATGTTGCGGGCGCCGCTGCCCGACTCCAAGCCGCGCATCCTGTGCAACTTCCTGACTACCGAGGACGACCGCCAGAGCATGCTCGCCGGCATGCGGATCGCGCTCGAGATCGCGAAGCAGGCGCCGCTACGGACGGTCGAGAGGGCGCCGTTCAGCGTGCCCGAGTCGAACTCCGACGAAGACCTGATGAGGTTCGTCGAGCGCGCGGGACAGAGCGTCTACCACCCGACCTCGACCTGCGCGATGGGATCGGTGGTCGACTCGGAGCTGCGCGTGCTCGGGTTCGACGGACTGCGCGTGGCGGACGCGTCGGTGCTGCCGGAGGTGACTCGCGGCAACACGAACGCGCCCGTGATCATGGTCGCCGAGCGCGCCGCCGACATCATCAAGTCGACGAGCGCGGCGCCCGCGACCGCTGAAATCGCGTAGGCCCAGGGCCGCGGCGCTACGAGCGGCCCGCGGTCCGCCAGCCCTCGGCGTACTCGAGCCGCGCGGTCTCGGCGTACGGGACCGGGCTGACGATCGCCCGCACCTCGATCTGCCGCTGGTGCGGCTCGACGGTCGTCTTGCGGCGTGCCGCCGTCCGGCTCGCCCCACACGACCGTGCACCTCGGTGCCGATCTCGACCTGCGGATCGACCGTCGCCAGCGACAGCGCGCGCTTCTCGTTGGCGCTGTAGCCGGTGAACATCGAGAAGCCGACAGCGTTGCCGTCGGCGTCGAGCACCGAGTCGAAGTTCGACGAGCCGTAGTTGGCGATCGGCAGGTCGAAGAACTGGTAGCGGCTCCTCGTCGGTCTCGAACAGCGAGGCGAAGATCCTCGACGACGTCCTCGTCGTCCCACGCGAGCGTCACCTTCTTGCGCTGCGCCTCGGGCTCGATCTGCTCGAGCGCGTCGCGGCCGATGAAGTCGTGGTCGAACTTGACGAACGGGCCGTAGCCGAGCTCCCACGGGTTCAGGTAGTAGTCCTCGATGTTGTCCGAGACGAAGCTGCCGGCGAGCGCGTTGTTCGCCTCGTAGCTGTCGGCGCCGAGCCACTCGCGGTAGGCGCGCAGCTCCTCGCCGGTGTAGATCGCCGGCAGCGGCGACGGGATCCAGCCCGACTCGAGCGTGTTCGACGCGTACGCGCGCGCGCCGCACGGCTCGAGCCCGAACTCGCGACCGGCCTCGAGGATCGCGTCGCGGACCTCGTCGTAGGTCTCATACGGTCCCCACAGCTCGAGTCCCGGCGCGCCCGCCATGCCGTGACGCAGCGTGCGCACGCGCTGCCGCCGACGTTCATCTCGGCCATGCGGAAGAACTTCAGCTGCTCCAGCGGGCCGCCGTTGAGCTTCTCGATCACCTGCCAGGCGTTCGGACCCTGGATCTGGAAGCGCCAGTACTTGCGCGTGACCGCCTTGCCGTACGGGCGCGACGGCGAGCGGTCGTCGTACTCGATACTCGACGTCGTAGCCGCCGGTCTCGGCGTGGTACTGCAGCCAGTTCGCCGCGGGGGTGCGACCGACCCACACGAACTCGTCCTCGTCCAGGTGGAAGAGGATGCCGTCGCCGATCACGTGCCCGGCCGGGGTGGTCGGAACGAACTGCTTGGCCATGTTGACCGGGAAGTTCGCGACGCTGTTGATCCCGGTGTCGGAGACCAGCTTCAGCGCGTCCGGTCCCCTGAAGAAGAAGTTCACCATGTGGTGGGACTGGTCGAACAGGACGGCGGTCTCGCGCCAGGCCCGCTGCTCGCGGCGCCAGTTCGTGAACTCGTACGGAACGACCGGATAGATGTAGGCGCCGATCTGCGAGTTGCGCAGCAGCTCGACGACGTTCCCGGACTGGTCGACGACTTCCTGGAGATTTCCGTGGCGCCATCTGCTCTCTCCCTCCGCACCGGCGGGTCGTTCTCGACTACAGCTTCGCGGCGATGGTCACCGAGACACTCGGGCGGGGCGATCACGCCCTCATCCGGTGAAGTTACCGGACCCGGCCCTGTGCAGGTCGCCTTGAGCGCTTCCCGCGTTCCCAGCGCCACGTGTCGACGAGTTGGTTGAACGTGTAGAAGTGGAAGCCCTCGACGTTCAGCTCGGGATCGTTGACGCACCGACGGCGCCAGCGCGTCGTAGAGCTCGATCCGCCGTTCGCTCGAGGGGCGGGTGAACAGCTTGCGGATTCCGCGCTGCTTGCGCACGAACGACAGCGAGGGACCAACGCCGATCCGCATCGAGATCTCGAGCAGCCGCCGGCGATCGACGACGCCGGGCATGCCGAGCATCACCGGCAGGCTCATTCCGGACGCTCGCGCCTTGCGCAGCCAGCTCAGCAGCACGTCCGCGTCGAAGCACATCTGCGTTGTCGCGTACGTCGCGAACCGTGCTCTTGTGCTCGAGCGCCGCGGCGAGCGTGCGATCGTCGATCAGCGGGATGGCCTTCCGGATAGGCGGCGATCCCGATCGTCGCGCGGACGGCGGGGGTGCTCGGCGACGTGCGGGAGGAGCTCGCCCGCGGATGAGTACGGCCCCTCGACTTCGGTGGCGTCGCCGCCGATCACGAACACGTCGTGCACGCCGGCGTCCGCGACCGCGTCGAGCAGCCGGTTCAGGTGATCGCGGTCGCGGACCATGCGCGCGGCGATGTGCGGGGTGACGTCGTGGCCGAGTGCGCGGAGCCGCTTGGTCACCTCGACCGTGAGGTCAGGGCCGTGCTTGGGCGAGCAGGTGACGGTCAGCCACGCGGGTTCGGGGAGCTGCTTTGCCTCCTCCTCGCTCTTGCCGAGGGGGAGCACTTCGAAGCACCTCACGCCCTGGGCAGGGGAATCCGAGAGACCGGCCATCACCGGTAAGCATTGCCGACCCTCACGCACGGTACTACCCTCAAAGGATCTGGCTTGCCCTACCTTTCGAGAGGGCTCGGAGTGTGTGGATCGGTGACCGCCCGCCGGCGATTCCGTTAAGCGTTGTTAGCTTGACCGCGCGACGCGGTTAAGCTCTGCCTTCAGACGCCCAGACAGCGCCTGATGGCTCCCTTATGCTCGGTCGATACGGCCCACCGGCCAGGGCCGATCGATTCCGACGGGAGGGAGCCCAGATTCGACGCGTGACGCGAACCGAGGCGGGACCGCGACGCATGCTCGTGCGGGCGCCTCTCAGCGCTCGGTGGCAGCGGCGCTGGTCGTGTCGGCGACCGCGCTCGCGCTGCCCGACCACGACGGCGATCACTCGCGCCGCCGCGCGCGACGGGCACGCGCATCATGCCGGCTCGGCGCCGGTCGCGGCGGGTCCGCGGGCGGCGCAGCACACGGCGTGTCCGCGTTCCGGCGGCGGTGTTGACGATCAGCCCGACCGCCGCCACGACGACCGTTCCGGCGTCGTACTTCGGCCTCTCGACCGAGTACTGGGCGCTGCCGCTGTTCGAGCGCAACATGGCGGTGTTCGAGCGCGTCCTCTCGCTCCTGCACGTGCCGCGGCGACGGGCCGCTCGTGCTGCGGATCGGCGGCGATTCGGCCGACCATTCGTTCTGGGCCGCCGAAGCCGCGCAAGATGCCGGGGTGGGCGTTCGCGCTGACGCCCGCGTTCCTGACGCGGCTTGAAGCCCTGGTCAGGCGCGACCGAGTGCGGCTGATCGTCGACCTCAACCTGGTCACCGACACGCCGCTGACCGCGGCCACGTGGGCGCGGGCCGCGGAGACGTCGCTGCCCCGCGGCAGCATCATCGGCTTCGAGGTCGGCAACGAGCCCGACATCTACGACCGTTCGTACTGGGTGGCGACGATCGCGCGCTCACCGCTCGAGGCCCGGCCGCTGCCGCTCGAGCTGACGCCGGACAGCTACGTCGACGACTTCAACGCACTACGCGCGCGTGCTCGGCGAGGGGGCGCCCGACGTACCGCTGATCGGGCCGGCGGTCGCACACCCCGTCGTCAGCGTGGACTGGATCACGACACTGATCGCCGACGAGCGCCCCGAGCTCGGAGCCGTGAGCGCGCACCTGTATCCGTACTCCGAGTGCGCAAGCCGGGGTCTCGGGCTATCCGACGATCGCGCGGCTGCTCAGCCGCCAGGCCTCCGCCGGCCTGGCGAAGGACGTCGCGGCGGCGGTGGCGGTCGCGCACGGCGCCGGCCTGCGCTTTCGGCTGACCGAAATCAACTCGGTCACGTGCGGCGGCAAGACGGGGGTCAGCAACACGTTCGCGACCGCGCTGTGGGCGCCCGACGCGCTGTTCACGCTGATGCGGGCCGGCGTCGACGGCGTCAACCTGCACGTCCGGGCCTACGCGATCAACGCGCCGTTCGCGCTGACCCGGCGGGGCCTGGAGCGCACGGCCGCTGCTCTACGGGCTGATGCTGTTCGCGCGGACGCTCGGCGCCGGAGGCGCGACTGGTCCGCCTCCACCTCGACGCGCGCGCGGTCGCTGAACCTGAGCGCCTGGGCCGTGCGGGTCCGCGGCGGACAGCTGCACGTGCTGGTGATCGACAAGAGCGACCGCAACGTCCGCGTCGACCTGCACCTGCCCGCCACCGCTCCGGCCACCGTCCAGCGGCTGCTCGCGCCGTCGGCGCGCTCGACTTCCGGGGGTGACGCTCGACGGCCAGCAGCTCGGATCGACCGGCACCTGGACCGGCACGCCGCGCACCGACACGATCACGCCGTACGCGGAGCGGCTACGTGCTGACGGTGCCGCGGCTGAGCGCGGCGCTCGTCGCGCGCTGTCCGCTCACGAGGTCTCGAGCGGCGCGGGCGAGTGCTCGAACTGCGTGATCCGCCGCAGCTCCTCGACGCGAGCGTCGACCTCGCCGGCGGTCAGCCGCTCGACGCGCTCGGTTCCGAACTCCTCGACGGTGAACGACGCGAGCGCGGTCCCGTACGCCATCGCCTGGCGCACGACGCGCTCGGTCAGCGGCTGGTCGAGGTGGCGGGCGAGGTAGCCGACGAACCCGCCGGCGAACGTGTCGCCGGCGCCGGTCGGATCGACGACCGTCTCGAGCGGGTACGCCGGGCAGCGCGAAGAACTGATCCTCGGTGATCAGCGAGGCGCCGTACTCGCCCTGCTTGGCGACGACGATCGAGGGGCCCATCGCGAGCACCTCGCGCGCCGCCGCGACGATGCTCGGCCGCGTGGTCAGCTGTCGCAGCTCGGCGTCGTTGAGGATCACGCAGTCGACGCGGCGGATCACCTCGACGCAGCGCGTCGCGCGCGATGTCGATCCACAGGTTCATCGAGTCCATCGCCACGAACTGCACCTGCCCGCACTGCTCGAGCACGCTCAGCTGGAGCTCGGGCTGGATGTTCGCCAGGAACAGCACGTCGCAGTCGCGCGAGGCGCGCGACAGCCTGGGCTGGAAGTCCTCGAACACGTTCAGCTGCGTGTCGAGCGTCTCGCGCGAGTTCAGGTCCCAGCCGTACTCGCCCGCCCAGAAGAACGTCTTGCCGTCCGGCACGCGCTCGACATCGCCGATGTCGGTCCCGCGCGTGCGCGAGCACCGCGAGATCCTCGTCGCCGAAGTCCGCGCCGACGCGGCCGACGACGTGTACCTGGTCGAAGAACGAGGCCGCGAGCGCGAAGTACGTGGCCGCGCCGCCGAGCATCCGCTCGCGCTCGCCGAACGGCGTCTTGACCGCGTCGAACGCGACCGACCCGACTACGGTGATGCTCACGCGCTGACGACCTCGTGGCGGCGCCCGAGCCCGGCGGCCTCGCGGAGCGCGGCCGCCTTGTCGGTCCGCTCCCACGTGAAGTCGCTGTCCTCGCGCCCGAAGTGGCCGTACGCCGCGGTCTTCTGGTAGATCGGCCGGTGCAGCCGCAGGTACTGGCGGAACGCGCCCGGCCGCAGGTCGAAATGCTCACCGATCAACTCCAGGATCTTCGAGCGGCCGATCTTCTCCGTGCCGAACGTCTCGACCATCACCGACACCGGATGCGCCACCCCGATCGCGTACGCGACCTGGACCTCGGCGCGGTCGGCGAGGCCGGCCGCGACCACGTTCTTGGCCACGTAACGCGCGGCGTAGGCGGCGCTGCGGTCGACCTTGACGGGTCCTTGCCGCTGAACGCGCCGCCGCCGTGGCGCGCCATCCCGCCGTACGTGTCGACGATGATCTTGCGCCCGGTCAGCCCGCAGTCGCCCATCGGCCCGCCGATCACGAACCGGCCCGTCGGGTTCACGAGCAGGTTGCGGCGGAGCTTCTTCGAGTCGTACAGGTCGTCGCGGCAACTCGGGCTCGATCACGTGCTCCCAGAGGTCCTCCTTCAGCAGCGACTCGGCGCCGTCGCGGTGCTGGGTCGAGATCAGCACCTTCTCGACCTCCGACCGGGCGCCCGTCGACGTACCGCACCGTCACCTGCGTCTTACCGTCCGGACGCAGATACGGCAGGATCTCCGCCCGCCGCACATCCGCCAGCCGCTTGGCCAGCTTGTGCGCCAGCGAGATCGGCAGCGGCATCAGCTCTTCGGTCTCGTTGCTCGCGTACCCGAACATCATCCCCTGATCACCCGCGCCGGCGACGTCGAGCTCGTCGCCGTCCTTGCTGTTGGTGCGGGTCTCCCAGGCCTGGTCGACGCCCTGCGCGATGTCCGGCGACTGCTTGTCGATCGCGTTGATCACCGCGCACGTGTGGTAGTCGAACCCGAACTCCGCGTTGGTGTAGCCGATCCGCTTGATCGTCTCGCGCGCGACCTCCTGGATATCGACGTACGTGGTGGTCGTGATCTCGCCCGAGACGACCACGAGTCCGGTGTTGACGAGCGTCTCGCACGCCACCCGGCCGAGCGGGTCGTCGCGGAGCACCGCATCGAGCACGCCGTCGGAGATCTGGTCAGCGATCTTGTCCGGGTGACCCTCGGTCACCGACTCGGACGTGAACAGAAACTCGTTGTCGGCGTAGGTCATGCGCTTCTACCTTCCTTACGGGTGATCTCGAGCAGATAGGCGGCCATAACATCCGTCGCGCCGAGCTTCAGGTGATAGGCATCCGAGAGGTCTTCGACGCGCGCGATCTGGTCGCTCGCGTCCTTGAAGAGCTCCGTGAACTCGAACAGATCCGAAGTCCACGACGCGTGCCTGATAGCCCAGGCGGTCCAGCAGCTGCGTGGTTCGCCGCTCGCCGATGATAGACAGTTGCATCACGTATGCGGTCCCGTCGTCCGCGAGCGCCTCGGGCAGCATCCGGATCAGGTGGTCGATCAGACCCCGTCCCCAGTAGTCCAGCGGCCGGTGCGAGACGACCGGCTCGAACGGGTCGACCGGCGTCTGGTAGAGGCTCGCCACGATCACGTCGTAGCGCTCCTCGGGCACCCACGGGTACAGATCCTGGACGGCGGCGCTGACGCGGTCGGCGACACCGTTGCGAAATGCGTTGGTCATCGTGTTCTTGACCGCGGCCCGGCGCTGATGTCGAGGCCGTGCACGTGCGCGGCTCCGTTCCGAGCCAGCTGGACGGCTCAGCAGTCCGGTTCCGCAGCCGATGTCCAAACAACGTTGGTGGGCGCCGATCCCTTCCCGATAAAAGTACTTCCAGATCAGGAAGCTGCCCTGAGTGGGAACGAACACGTCCGGCTCGATCGTGATGTCGGGAAAGTCCAGCGGGTACATGAGCCGCCCGCGCGAGTCGGCCCAGCGCGTCGCCGGGCGGCGCGCTCGTGGAGCGAGATCGACGTTGACCCCTCGTCCGGGAGGACGTCAGGCCGGGCGTGTCCGGGCTTGGTGTCGGTGAGCGCGGTTCGCGCAGCGGCGATCTGCTCGGGCCCGACGCCGCAGCAGCCGCCGACGATCTGCGCGCCCTCCTCGCGCCACCGCAGCGCGAGCTCGGCGTACTCCTCGGCGCCCGACGCCGGCCTCCTGACGCCAGCCGGCCGCCGACAGGTAGCCGAGGTTCGGGTACACGCCGAGCGGCAGGTCGGTGAAGTCGCGCAGCCACGCGAGCATGCCCGTGACGTGGTCGGGCGGCAGGCAGTTGATCGCGAGCGCGCCGATGCCCATCTCCTCGAAGCGCCGGGCAGCGCGGCCGAAGGCATCGCCCTCAGGACCTCCCCAGTGCTCGCCGTAGACGCCGCATACGCCGTGCCGGCAGCGGCGGAAGCTCAGCCAGACCGGCAGCCCGGTGTCGAGCAGCGCCTCGACGGTCGCGTAGGTCGAGCTGCGGACGAGCGTCAGCGTCTCCACCAGGATCAGGTCGGGCGGGTCATGCTCGAACGCCCGTGCGAGCAACCGGATCGTCTCGCGTCCGTCGGGGGTGTCGACGTCGCCGTTGATGCTGAACGCGACCGCGACCTCGTCGCCCCGGCCGGCGTCGGCCGCCGCCTCGCGTGCGAGTCGGACGCCGCGACGCGCGAGGTCCATCCAGTGGACCGGCTCGCTGGACTCCCACAGGTTGGCGCGGCCGTTGCGGAGCGCGGTGGCGAGCCCCCACGTGTCGGTGCAGATCACGTCGCACCCGACATCGACGTATCGACGGTGCACAGCCTTGACGTCTGCCGGGATTCTCGAGGATCGCGGTCAGCCCCCACAGATGCTCCTCGAGCTCGGGCCGCTCGCCGACGACGCGGATCAGCTCGGTGCCGGTGGCGCCGTCCATGAGCACCGCGCGGTCGGTGGCGATCAGCCGGGTCAAGCGCTCGTAGCGGCCCTCGTTCGCGGCCGCCACCGAACCATCTGTCGGGGTCACGTGTGTGCTCACTCTAGATCTCCCTCTCGTTCGGTCGCTTAGCTGCTCGCGAAGCGGCCACAGCTTGCTCTTACGTCCGCCGTCGCGCCACTCTCACAGCGCCGGATTACCCTAGACTTTAGAGAGGGTCTGAAGACTAGGGTTGATCGTCGTGCCTCGGCGTCGCCACGGGCGCGCCCCGCTCCATTGGACGGGTAAATTAGGAACAAAGAGCAGGGCGACCGGCAGTGACCGGCGATACCTTCTTCGGCGTGTCGGTGACCGCCCGATCCGATGGAGCTGCTGTCCCGCTCGATGCGGTGCTGCGCCGGGCGGGCGCCGTGCTGGCGACCCGCGACGGACGGCCGGTCGCGATCAACTTCGGCTCGGCCGCGGCCGAGCTCGCCGTGTGCGTCAGGGCGGTCGGGCTGGTCGATCGGTCCGATCTCTCGAAGCTCGTGCTCGAGGCGCCGCCGGCGCAGCTCGCCGCGCTCTCCTCGCGGCTCGTCGGCCACGCGGTCTCGCCGGGCGGCGTGTTGTCCGGCGGGAGCGCGTGGTGGTGCGGCGACGCGCCCGCCGCGTGATCGTGCTGTCGCGACCCGCGCACCGGCTCGCCGGCTGCGTGGACGTCCTGCGCGCCGATGCACGCTCGCTACGTCACCACGACCGTGCGCGACGTCTCGACCGAGCTGGCCGCGATCGGTCTGCTCGGCCGCAACGCGGACAAGGTCGTTGCAGGCGCTCGGAGCGTTCGGCGAGTCCGGCGACCCGCGCGCGGTGCAGCCATTTGCGCACGGATCGTTGGACGGGATCCCGGCTTCGTGGCTGCTCCAATCCGATCGCCGGGCGCTGGCACTCGTGCCGCGCCGAGCACGCGGGCGAGGCCTGGGTGGCGATCGAGCGCGCGGGGCGGCCGTTCGGGATCAGCTGCGTGGGGCAAGAGGCAGCCTGCCGTTACGCGTTGCTGGAGCGCACGCGCCCGGCGACACTGCCGCTACGTCTGAGCCTCCCACAGCCGGTCGCTGGGGGCTGCTGACGTGGCCACGGTTCAGCGCGTGCTCGTCGAGCTGCTCGCGCTCGAGCGCGAGATCGTCGAGGCCGACTACGTGCGTCGGTCCGATGCGCTCGAGCGGGTGGCCGACGCGGTCCGCCGGCTCGGGGAGATCGGCTCGCCGCAGGGCATCCTCGACCGCGCGGCCGAGGAGCTCGGGACGAGCTCGGAGTTCGATCGCGTGATGATCGGAGAGGTCCGCGGGGACAGCCTGCACGCGCGCGCGATCTGGAGCGGCTCGCACCCGGCGGAAGCCGCGGCGGCGCTCGACGAGCTTCGCGCGCGCCCCGATCCCGCTCGAGTATCCGCTGGTCGAGGACGAGGTCGCGCGCCGGCAGCGGACCGAGATCGTGAAGGCGCGCGCGACCCGCTCGCGCGCGGCCGGCGCCTGACCGACGTGCTCGGCTGGGACAGCTACGTGGTCGCGGCGCTCGTCGTGCAGGGCACGCACGGTCGGACTGCTGCACGCGGATGCGTCCGTCAGCGGCCGACCGCTCGATGTGCTCGACGCCGAGGTCGCGTCGCGCTACGCCGAGGGCCTCGCAGGCGTGTTCGAGCGCGCGGTGCTGCGCGAGATGCTCCAGCTGCACCACCACGAGCTGCGGTCCGCGGTCGAGTGGATGAGCACCCGTCTCGGTCAGCTCGCGACGGACGCCGGCGACGCTGACCGCGCTCGGCACGACACAGGATCCGGCGGCTCGCCGACGCGCTGACCGCGCGCGAGCTCGAGGTGCTGCGGCTGCTCGCCCGCGGCCAGACCAACCTCGAGATCGCCCGCGCGCTGGTCGTGCGCGAGGGGACGGTCAAGTACCACGTAAAGAACATCCTGCGCAAGCTCGGCGCGACGAGCCGCGCGGACGCGGTGTCGCGCTACGTCGCGCGCCGGCGGAGTCGCGACGGCGGATGAGCGCCAGGACTCCGGACGGTGTTCGCGGGTCCGCTCGGCGAGCAGCTGCACCGGCGGCTCGAGACCGCGACGCGCGGAGGCGCGCGAGCTGCTCGGCCTGCCTGCGGAGACCGCGAGGATGCGGTCGACCTCGACGGCCTGCGGGCGCTGATCGCCGCGCTGCGCGCGCAGCTGTCCGACGGCGAGCTCGGTGCCGCTGTGCGATCGAGGAGCAGGAGGCCGCGCTCGAGCGGCTGCGCCACCGGTTCGAGGCGCGCTTTGAGGCGCTCGACCGCGTCGGCGCCGCGATCGCCGAGCTGCGCGAGGTGACCTCGCCGCGCGAGATGCTGCTCCGAGCGCCGGCAGCGCTGTGCGCGGGGTCGGCGTTCGAGCGCGCGATCCTCAGCCTGGTCAAGGGCGGGCGGATGGTCGCCGAGGCGGCGCACTTCGCGGGCCAGGACCGGGCGGCCGCGGCGACGCTCGCGCAGCTCCAGGCGAACCCGCTGCGGCTCGAGCACACGCTGATCGAGACCGAGCTGCTGCGCCGGCGCCGGGCGACGATCGTGGTGGACGCGGACGTGCACCCTCGAGTCGACCGCGACACCGCGCGCCTGATGGGGTGGCGGTCGTACGCCGCGGCGCCGCTCGTCGTCGGGCTCGCAGGTGGCGGGCGTGATCCACGCCGACCGCGGCCCGGGCCAGCCGCTCGACGTGCTCGACCGCGACGTCCTGTGGGAGTTCGCCACCGGCCTCGCCCAGGCGTACGAGAGCACCACGCTGCGCCGCACGCTGCGCGACGAGCGCGACCAGATGCGCCAGTTCCTCGACTGGCTCGGCGCCCGCTCGAGCGAGCTCACCGACGCGCCGGTCACGCTGTCGGCCGGCGGTCACGCGCCGCTGCCCGCCGCCCCCGCCGCTGCCCGAGTCCGTCGCCGGGCCGGCGGGCGCGACGACCGGGTCGTGTTCGAGGGGCTGCTGACGCGCCGTGAGCTCGACGTGCTGCGGCTGCTGGCCGACGGCGCCACCAATCGCGCGGTCGCCGACGCGCTCGTGATCTCGAGCGGCACCGTCAAGTTCCACGTCAACAGCATCCTGCGCAAGCTGCACGCGGCCAACCGCGCCGAGGCGGTGACGCGCTACCTGCGGCTGATGGGGATGCGCGTGCCGTAGCGCTCGGGCACGCTTGGGAAGAAGCATCCACTGCCGAGGAGGACCTCACCGCACGGTGGCGCGAACGCGGTTGGGAAGAAACCCGGAAATAGTCAGAGTTTCTTCCCGAGCGCCCCGGGCTCGGCGGGCTCAGACCGCGAAGAAGACGGTCTCGTGCGGACCCTGGAAGCGGATGTCGAACAGGTAGCCGCCGCCGAGGGCTGCGCGAGCAGCGTCGCGCCGGCGCTCGACCGGCACCCGCGCCAGCACCGGATCGCCGGCGTTGGCCTCGGCCTCGTCGGCGAAGTAGATCCGCGTGACCGAGCGGTGGAGCATCCCGCGGGCGAACACCGACACGTCGATGTGCGGCGCCTGCGATCGTGCCGGCGAGGCCCGGGGACCGGGCCGGGCTTGACCGTCACGATGTCGAACGTCCCGTCGCCGTCCTCGACGCCGTAGCGCGCGAACCCGCGGAAGCCGTCGAGCTCCGAGGCGCCGCCGTAGTCGTGCATGTCGGCGAACCGTCCGTCGGGGTCGGCCTGCCAGGTCTCGAGCAGGAAGTCCGGGATCGGCTCGCCGGCGCCGTCGTAGATCGTGCCGGTGATGTGGATCGCCCCGGGGGTGCCCTCGGGCACGACGAACGGCCCGACGTCGAACGGCAGCCCGATCGCGAAGTACGGGCCGACCGTCTGGGAGGGCGTGGTCTCGAAGATCAATGCGCCTCCTCGAACGGCGTCGCGCCCGGGCCCGCGCAGGTAGATGTCCCACTCGAACGCCTGGGCCCAGTTCGGCACCGTCCCGTGGATCGAGAAGCGCGAGATCATCCGCTCGCGCGCCTTCGGATCACGCACCGAGTTGAAGATCGGGTCGTACGGGAAGAACGGGTCGCCCGGGAAGTACATCTGCGTCACGAGCCGCTGCGTGAACGCCCGGCCGAGCAGCGAGAAGTGGATGTGCGCCGGCCGCCAGGCGTTGTAGTGGTTGCCCCACGGGTAGGGCCCGGGCCTGATCGTCGTGAACTGGTAGCGGCCCTCGTCGTCGGTGACGCACCGCCCGGCCCCGCTGAAGTTCGGATCCAACGGCGCCGGCCAGCGGTCCCAGCGATGCTTGTAGCGCCCGGCCGAGTTCGCCTGCCAGATCTCGACCAGCGTCCCGCGCAGCGGCTTGCCCTCGGTGTCGAACACCCGCCCTGAGACGACGATCCGCTCGCCGATCGGCTCGCCGGCGTGCTGGATCGTGAGGTCGTTGTCGGACTCGCCGATCAGCATCGGGCCGAGCTGCGGGCCGGTGATCTCGGTGATCGTCTGCGGCAGGTAGACGAGCGGCTGCTTGGGGTGACGCAGCGACGTCGACTTGTAGTCCGGGGAGTCGAGCGGCGGGTGGGCGCCCTCGGGCTCCCGCAGGTAGCTCGTCGGCGTGTCGACGATCGGGTCGTAGATCTGCGCGCTCCTCGCGAGGCTCGGCTTGAAGCTCCTCGGTCATCTGATCTCTATGCCTCCAGTACGACTGCCAGGCCCTGGCCGACGCCGATGCAGAGAGCGGCGACGCCGTAGCCGCCGCCGCGGCGTCGCAGCTCGTGGGCGAGCGAGCCCAGGATACGCACGCCCGATGCGCCGAGCGGGTGACCGAGCGCGATCGCGCCACCGTTCGGGTTCACCTTGTCGGGATCGAGCCCCTTCCACTCGCCGATGTCGGCCAGGCACTGCGAGGCGAACGCCTCGTTCAACTCGACGACGGAGACGTCGTCCCAGGTGATGCCGGCGCGCTCGAGCGCGATGTTCGCGGCCTTCACCGGGGCGATCCCGAACACGTCGGGGTCGACCGCCGGCCGCCCCGCGCGAGACGATCCGCGCGATCGGCTCTCGGCCGGCGACCTCGGCGCCCTGCTCGTCGGCGAGCAGCACCGCGCCGGCGCCGTCGTTCAAGCGGCGACGAGTTGCCGGCGGTCACCGTGCCGTCCTTGACGAACGCGGGCCTCAGCTTCGCCAGCTTCTCGAGCGAGGTGTCGGGCCGGATGTTCTCGTCGCGCTCGAGCTCGGTGTCCGGGCACCGGCACGACCCACTCGCCGTAGAAGCCGCTCTCCCAGGCGGCTTGCGCGCGCTGATGGCTGCGCAGCGCGAACTCGTCCTGCGCCTCGCGCGAGACGTTGTAGATGCCGGCCAGCTTCTCCGCGCTCGCGCCGAGCGAGATCGTCCACTGCGCGGGCATGTTCGGGTTGACCATGCGCCATCCGAGCGTGCTCGAGTAGAGCTGCTCCTGGGCGGAGGGGAACGCGCGCTCGGGCTTGAGCAGGATCCACGGCGCTCGGCTCATCGACTCGACCCCGCCGACGAGCACGATCGAGCCTCGCCGGTCTCGATCTCGCGGCTCGCCTGCATCGCGGCGTCGAGGCTCGACCCGCACAGGCGGTTGATCGTGGCGCCGGGGATCGACGTCGGCAGCCCGTTGAGCAGCCATGCCATCCGCGCAACGTTGCGGTTGTCCTCGCCGGCCTGGTTGGCGTCGCCGAACAGGACCTCGTCGACGCGCTCGGGGTCGAGCTCGGGGGTGCGGTCGAGCAGGGCCTTGACGACGTGCGCGCCGAGATCGTCCGGGCGCACCTTCGCGAGCGCCGCCGCCGTAGCGTCCGAACGGCGCGCGCACCGCATCGAGCACGTATGCGGCGCTCACCGGTCGAGCAGCTCCCGGAGCGCCGACGAGCTCCTCGGCGGTCGCAGGCTCGGTGCGCTGGAGCGCGTCGCTGACCGTCAGATCCCAGCCCGTCTGCTCCCGGACCTGGTCGACCTCGACGCCGGGGTGGATCTGCGTCAGCACGAGCACCTTGGTGTCGGGGTCGGGCTCGAGCACGCCGAGATCGGTGATCACCGCGGTCGGCCCCTTGCCGCGGAAGCCGAGCCGGTGCGGCGATCGGCCCTCCGGCCCGTCGCCGTGCCCGACCGTCGTGCAGAAGTCGAGCTTCTCGACGAACGTGCGCTTGGTGTGGGGCGCGATCACGATCACCTCGCCGCAGCTGGCGGCGATCTCGGGCGCGCCACCGGCGCCGGGCAGGCGCGTCTTCGGGTGGTCGTAGTCGCCGATCACGGTCGAGTTGAGGTTCGCATGCGGATCGATCTGCGCGGCGCCGAGGAACGCGACGTCGATCCGCCCCGGCCCGATCCAGTAGTTGAACATCTCGGGCACGGACACGACCGAGTCGGCAGTCTCGGCGAGCTCGCCGTCGCCGATCGACAGCGGGATGTGGAACGGCTTGGCGCCGATCGTCCCCGACTCGTACACGAGCACCAGCTCGGGGTTGTGGACCATCCGCGCCAGGATCGCCGCCGTGCTCGGACGGCCGACGCCGATGAACACGGTCTTGGCGTCGGCGCAGCCGACGTGCGGCGACGATCGTCTGGATCTCGCCGGCGGTTGCTTGCGGCGCGTCGACCGTCACGTCGTCGGGACCTCCTTGTCGCCCAGGACGTTCGCGTTCATCCATTGCGGTGAACTGCTCGCGGTCGCGGCTCATCTTGTCCCAGAACTTGTAGAAGTCGTTGTCGCGGTCGGTGATCCCGAGGCTGTACGAGGGGCGCGAGCCGCCGGGCGCCTCGCGCGACGGCCCCGATCACCCAGCCGGGGATCGTGATGCCGCCGGCGCGCGGCTCGAGCTCGTCGACGATCCGCTCGACCGTCACCAGCGAGCGCGTGGAGGCGAGGATCGCCTCCTTCTGGACGCCCGGGATGCCCCACAGCTGCACGTTGCCGTCGCGGTCGGCCTCCTGGGCGTGGACGATCGCCACGTCCGGGCGCAGCGCCGGCACGGCCATCAGCTGCTCGCCGGTGAACGGGCACGTCGACCGGCGCCACCGTGGTGTGCGCCACCAGATCGGTCCCCACGTAACCGCGCATCACGCGCGCACGGTAGGTCGGCGGCGCCCGCCGCGTAACGGTTCGCCATCCCGGCGTGGCTGTGCTCCTCGAGCTCGACCGGTCGCGGCCAGCCGTGCTCGATCGCGTCGCGAAAGCGGTGCAGCCCGCCCACGCCCGGGATTGCCGCCGTAGGAGAAGACCAGGCGGCGCGCGACGCCCATCCCGATCATCTGGTCGTAGAGCAGATCGGGAGTCATCCGGATCAGCTCGAGCTCGCGCCGGCCCTGGCGGATGATCTCGTGGCCCGCCGCGAACGGGATCAGGTGCGTGAAGCCCTCGAGCGCGACCGAGTCGCCGTCGTTGACCAGGCTCTCGACCGCGTCGGGGAGCGACATCAGCTGCGCCACGAGTGTCCCCTCCTGCCGTTGCCCCCCCATTGCCGGACGCGGCCAAGCTCGCCGTGTTCGCAATGAGAACAACGGGTCACATGCCGAACTATACCAGGGAGGTCGATGCAGTACTGCTGTCACCAGGGCCGGCTTGGTGGCCTTTTGCAGGGAGGTCGGTGGTACCGATCGCGCCGCCCCGGGCCCCGACGCACGCCCTTCCTCAAGCCCGGTCGAGCGCCGGCACGCCGCCGGCGCCGGCCGGCGTCACCAGCCGGTCGCGCCCGGCCGCGAGCCCGGCGATCAGCTGCGGAACGAGCAGCGCCAGCAGGACGATCAGCGCCGGCGTCCACGAGCCCGTGACGTCGTGGATAGCGCCGATCGCGAACGGCGCCAGCGCCGCGATCACGTACCCGACGGTCTGCACGAGCGTCGAGAGGCCGGCGGTGTTCGTGACCGCTGCCGCCGCGGAGCACGATCAGCGTCAGCGCGAGCGGGAACGCCGCGTTCTGGCCGAGGCCGAGCAGCACCACCCACAGGTACGGCGCCGACATCGGCGCCACGATCACTCCGATCCAGCCCGCCGCGATGCAGGCGCACGAACGCCGACACGAACGCCCGCTGGTCCCGCGCGCGAGCCGCCATCGACGGAACCGTGAGGGCGGGAATCAGCCCGACGACCAGGGACGATGCTGAGCAGCAGGCCCGCGTGCGCGGTGCTGGCACCGTGGCTGTGGAACACGCTCGGCAGCCAGGCGAGCGTCGTGTAGAAGCCCGCCGACTGGATCGCGAAGAACATCGTGACCGCCCACGCGACCTTGTCGTGGAGCAGCGATCGGGCCCCGGCCACCTGCTCCGCCGACGACCCACCGGAGTCGCGCCGGCGCGCCAGCTGCGGCGCCCACACGAGCAGCGCGATCGCCGCGGGGATCGCCCAGACCGCGAGTCCCGGCCGCCAGCCGCCACCGAATGCGTCGGCGACCGGCACCGACACGCCCGCGGCCAGCGCGGCGAAGCCGATCAGCGTGGTGCTGTACATCCCGGTGACGAGGCCGACGCGCTCGGGGAAGTTGCCGCCGGACGAGGACCGGCAGCAGCACGTTGCCGATCGCGATCGCGGTGCCGGCGATCGCCGTGCCGATGAACAGGAAGCCGAGGCCCGGCAACAGCCGGACGAGCAGGCCGAGCAGCAGCAGGGCGAGCGCGCCGGCGACGCGTCGCGCGCGCGCCATACCGCCGAGCGAGCGTCGGCGCGAGCGGCGCGAGCGCGCCGAAGCACAGCACGGGCAGCGCCACGAGCACGTCGGCCCCGGCGCCCGACAGGCCGGTGTCCGACTGGATGCGGTCGATCAGCGGGCCGACCGCCGGCGGCCGCGGGACGGAGGTTCGCCGCGACGCAGCACCATGCCGACGGCCAGCAGCACCGAGGATCGCGGCCAGCCGGACGCGCGGGCGGTTCAATCGACCGTCTTCAGCGGATCGCCGATCTCCCCGCCGGCGAGCCACTCGGCGCCGCGGCGGTAGAGCCGCTCCACCGCCCGGGCCGACCAGGCCCGGCATGTCGCGCTTGACGTCGTAGCCGATCTGCGTCTGCACGTAGGCGAGGTGGCGGTAGCCCGACCGGGAACCGGGCGAGCAGCATCGCGGTCGAGCGCGACGGTGGCCGCGGGGTCGACCGGGTCGAGGCGATCCTTCTCGTAGATCGGCTGGCGCAGGACGATCCCCCACCGCCGCTCGCGCTTCTCGAGGAAGTCGTAGAACCGGCCGGTGCAGACGACGTCGCACTCGACGCCGTGCACCGGCGCCCGCTGCGAGATCGTCATCTTCGTCTGCGAGATCGCGCGGTCGCCGGCGAGCGTCGATCGAGTTGCCGCCGAGGAAGTGGAGGATGCTCACGCCGCGCTCGAAGCCCTCGCGGCTGACGCGGATGAAGTCGCGGGCGGGGCCCTGGAACCAGGTGGCCATCATGAAGCCGTCGTCGTGCCAGACGGTGGCGAAGCGCTCCCAGTCGCCGGCGTCGCGCCACACGACCCAGTTCTCGACGAGCTCGCGGATCAGCGCGCGGTCGTCGCTCATGCGTGGACGCTCTGCGACAACATCGGGATCTGGCTCGTCGGCGGGATCGGCGGGCCGGGCGGCCTGCCGCTCAGGTCCGGGGTGCCGTAGGTGTGGAAGGTCTCGATCGTCTTGACCCCCCACGCCTGGCCGCGGGCGCGCTCGGCCTGGGTCCAGACGACCGGCTCGTACGCCGGGTCGAAGATGAAGTGGGTGCCGGTCGTGACCTCGACGCGGTTGCCGCCGGGCTCGTACACGTACAGGAACATGCCCTGCGCGACCGCGTGCTTGGACGGCGCGGCCTCGATCGGGACGTCGGCGTCGAGGAACAGGTCGGCGGCGCGCAGCAGCTCCTCGCGCGTGTCGACGAACCACGCGAGGTGGTGCAGCCGGCCGTTGCCGCCGGCGTGGTCGGCCGTGTAGATCAGCTCGTGGGCGGCGATCGACGAGGCTCATCCACGCGCCCTGTTCCGAGCCGTCGTCGTTGATGACCTGCTCGTACAGTCCGGTACGCCGAGCTGCTCCTCGGCGAAGCGGCGGTTCGCCGCGACGTCGGCGGCGAGCACGTTGACGTGGTCGATGCGCTTGACCGCGGCGCCGCGGTCGACGTGGCGCTGTGGCACGTTCTTGAGCCGCGGGCGCAGGTGCTCGGGCGGCACGTAGCGATCCTGCTCGTAGAAGATCTCGAAGCGGTGGCCGTCGGGATCGCGGAACTCGTAGGCCGGGCCGTGCCCGTGGTCGCCGTCGTTCCAGCCGACCGCCGAGCCCGGTGGCCTCGATCGCGGCGACGCGCCGCTCGAGCGCCTCCGGGCTCCAGGCGCGGATCGCGGTGTGGCCGAGGCCGGGCAGCTCGGACTCGGTCAGCTTCAGGCCGTAGGGCTGGTACTCGCCCCAGCCGCGCAGGAACACCGACTGGCCGTCCCGGTGCTCGATCTCCATCCCGAACAGCTCGACGAAGAACCGCAGGCTCTCGTCCGGGTACGGCGTGAGCAGCTCGGCGTGCGCGATGTGGGCGAGGTCGTGGATCGGCTCGCGGCTCACGTCGCGCCTCGACCTTCTCGCGCAGGCCGTCGAGGTCGTAGGACAGCTCGCCGGCCTGCAGCTTGCCGCGCTTGACGCGCTCGCGCTCCGCGCGCTCGCGCGAGGCCTCGAGCACCTCGTCGACGCGCTCGGCCTCGACGACCGCGACGCCGTCGGCGTCGAGCACGAGCACGTCGCCGTGCCGGATCGTCGCGCCGCCGACGACGACCGGCTCGCCGATCGCGCCGGCGACGTCCTTGGCCGCGCCCGTGCACCCGAACCCAGCGCGCCCAGATCGGCAGGCCGAGCTCGGCCAGCTCCTCGACGTCGCGCACCGACGCGTCGACGAGGATCGCCGCGGCGCCGTGCGCCTTGGCCTGCGTCGCCAGCAGGTCGCCGACGAGCGCCACCGGCCGCGGCTCGGGCATCGTCAGGACGAGCACCTCGCCGGGCTCGAACCGCGGCCATCGCGGCGTGCACCATCAGGTTGTCGTCCTGGCCGCAGCAGCACGGTCCGCGCCGGGCCGGCGACGCGCGATCCCGGGACGACCTGGACGAGGTCGGCGTCGACGTAGCCGCGCCGGCCGCCGGCCTCGTACACGGTCGCCGACCCGAGCTCGGCGAGCTCGGCAGAACACCGGGTCGCTCACAGCGCGCTCACCACCTGCGGCGTGACCCGCTGGAACGCCTCGGCCTGGCGGATGTCCGCGTTCCCCGACGAGCGCCGCGCGTGGTTGCCGCGATGGTCGGCGCGCTCGGCGTAATACGTCTGGAGGTACTTCTGAGCCTTCATCTCGGCCATCGCGGCGAGCTTCTTGTCGATCACGCTCGTGATGTCGACGAACGTCGTCGGGGTGAAGTTGCACAGCTCGGGCTGGTGGGGCTCGAACAGGAACAGCGCCGGCGGGCGTGATCGTCTTGAACGCGCTCGCCACTCCGGCGCCGGCGGCGAGCCCGCGGGCGCGGTCGACCGCGTCGTGGGCGATCGGGTGATCGGGGTTGAACGGGTCGGTGTCGGTGTGGGTGATGAGCACGTCGGGCGCGAACTCGCGGATCCTGTCGGAGATCAGACGGAGGCCGTCGCCGTCGATCTCGAGCGGGTAGTCGCCGAGGTCGAGGCAGTCGAACGTCGCGCCGAGCGCGGCCGCGGCGCGCTCGGCCTCGCCGTGGCGGATCTTCTTGACGTTCTCGATCGTCTGGTCCTCCTCCTTCCACAGCTCGCCGGACTCGCCGCGCTCGCCGTAGGAGAGCGCGATCACGGCGGCCTCCCCGCCGCCGAGGGTCGTGACCGCGACCGCCCCGCCGGCGCGCCACACGAAGTCGGCCGAGTGCGCGCCGATCACCATCATCCGGCGGCTCACGACCGCCTTCACCCCCGCCACGATGCGCGTGTTCACGACGGCCATCACGTACACCTCCTCCTCCTCGAAGCCGGCGTCGAGCAGCCGGTCGACCATCAGCGCCATCCCGTCCTCGACCGGCGGGTTGAACACCTGCCCGAGATCGGTCGAGAGCACCGAGTTCTCAGGCCCGAGTCGCGGATGTTCGCGCAGCCATGCGCTCCCACGAGACCTTGCCGGTGTGGGGCGTGGTGAAGCAGCGCTCGAGCAGCGCGCCCCGCTCGGCCAGCGCGCGTCTGGTCCTCGACCGAGAGGTTCTGCGAGGGGAACTCGGGGTGGGTGATCACGATGTCGCGTCACGCCCGCCTCGAGCGCGGCGTCGACGACCGCGAAGATCTCGTCCCGGCCCAGATGACCGGTGGCCAGGAGCATCTCGTGCCGGGCGATCATCGCGAGCACCTCGCGCAGCTCCGGCAGCGACCGCGCCGTCCGTCGTCGACCACGGGCACGGGCGGAATCTCGATCCCCTGCTCGCGCAGTTCGAGCTGGAGCTTGACCCACACCGGCACCTTGCGCGCCCGACCGGCGCCTCGCGCTCGTGCGACTCGTTGACCGAGTCGACGGTCGGCAGCCAGACGGTGCGGGCGCCCTCGCGCGCGGCGATCTCGACCGCGAGCGGGTTGATCCCGCCGACCGCGCGGTTCAGCGAGATCGCGCCGAGCACGTCGACGCCGGGCACGGCGGCGCGCACCACCGCGGCGCGCTCGGCGGTCGAGCCGTAGTGCGACTTCAGCACGAACCCGGCCATCCCGAGCTCCTTGAACTTGCGCGCCAGCGAGATGTCGTCGATCTTGCGCTCGACGACGTCAGGCGAGATGTGCATGTGCGTGTCGTACGCGCCGCGCAGCAGCTCCCGGGCGCGGTCGGACGGTGACTCGGTCATACGCCGGCCTCGCGGAGCGCCTCGGCCACGTGCGAGAGATGCGTGCGCATCGCCGCTTGCGCCGCGTCGGCATCGCCGGCGGCGACCGCGTCGACGATCGCCTCGTGCTCGCCGAACGAGCGCTCGCTGCGTCCCGGCAGCATGATCGTGCGGTACTGGAAGCGAACGAGCTGGGACTTGAGCGTGGCGATCAGCCGGGCGATTGTCGCGTGTGCCGAGATCTCGAGCAGCCTGCGGTGAAGGAGCGCGTTCTCGTCGGACGCGCCGAGCAGGTCGCCGGCGTCGAGCCGCCGGCGCATCTCGCCGAGAATCCGCCGCAGGTCCTCGATGTCCGCGGGCGTCGCCCGCATCGCAGCATGCCGGGCGGCGAGCCCCTCGAGCACCGCCCGCGCCTCGAGGATCTCGACGGCCTCGCGCTCGCCCACGAGCCGTACACGCGCGCCGCGATTGCGCTCATGCTCGACCAGGCCCTCGTGCTCGAGCCTGGCGAGCGCAGTGCGGACAGCCGACCGCCCGACGCCGAGAACCCTCGTGAGCTCAGTCTCGACGAGCCGCTCACTCGGCTGGAAGCGGCCGGTCACGATCGCCTCGCGGAGCATGTCCTCGGGGCGAGGAGTGTCGGCCGGATTGTCGACAATCTTGTTGACCACGAGAGAAGCGTAACGCCCCGCGCGCGACCGCGGGGTTTTCTCGATGGGCCCCCGAGACCTACGCGGTTCGCCCCGGATCGACGACCGGTCCGCCGTCGTCCCCGGGGGCGAGCACGATGTCGTTCTCGAGCGATACCCACTCACCCTCGACGCCCGCGGGTCGCTCGGGATCGTCGGGCGAGCGCTCGACGAACGTCCGCAGCAGCGACGGCTTGACCGCGAACACGGTGTCTGAGTCGAGGTACTCGCTGGTCGCGTCGAACACGTGCGTGGTCACGGTCTTGTAGCCGGGGGCGCGCACGATCGATGTGGATGTGCGCCGGCCGCCATGGGTGCCGGCCGGTGGCGGCCAGCATCCGGCCGACCGGGCCGTCGTCGGGGATCGGGTACGGGACCGGGCGGACCGCGACGAACGCGTAACTGCCGTCGTCGCGGGTCAGGAAGCGCCCGCGCAGATGGTCCTCCTCGGCCTCGGGGCGCTGGACCGCGTACAGCATGTCGGCGCCGTTCTGCCAGACGTCGAGCTCGGCGCCGGCGATCGGGGCGCCGGCGACGTCGAGCACGCGGCCGTACACCCAAGCGGGCACGCCCGCGCCCTCCTCGCGCACCATGCTCTCGCCGTACTCGCGCAGCGGCGACCCGGGCACGTAGAACGGCCCGAGCACGGTCGACTCGGTGGCGCCGGCGGGGAGCTCGTGGGCGAGCGCGTCGACGAGCATCGACAGGCCGAGCGCGTCCGACCACAGGATGAACTCCTGGCGGCGCTCGTCGGTGATGTCGCCGGTCGCGGTGAGCACGCGCGATCATCTGCCGCCACTCCTCCTCGGTCAGCGCCACCTCGACGGCGAAATCGTGCAGATGGCGTGACGAGGCTCTGCATCAGCTCGCGCAGGCGCGGATCGGCGCAGCCGTCGAAGCTCGCCGCCGCGGCGGCGGTGATGTCCGCCGGCGTGGTCCTCGAGTTCGTCGTGGCCACGGACTAGCTCCCCGACGACGACTTCCAGCAGCAGCGGCTCGCGCGCGACCGCGGATCCCGGCGAGCGCCTCGTCGAGAGCGCTGACCAGCTGCGTCGTGGGTCTCGACGCGGACCGACGGGCAGCCGAAGCGCGCGCGCGAGGCCGCCGATGTCGACCGGCGTCGAACGCCGGCCACGCGCCGACGCCGCCGGCGCGGCGCGCGAGCGCGTCCATCACCGCGTAGCGTCCGTTGGCGAGCACGACCAGCAGCACGCCCGACGTCGTAGCGAGCGGCGCTCCACAGCGCCTGGATCGCGTACATCGTCGAGCCGTCGCCGAGCACCGCGACGACCGGACGGTCGGGCAGGCCCATGCGCAGCCCGATCGAGCCGGCCAGGCCGAAGCCGAGGCAGCCGTTCGCGGTGCTCAGGAACCCGAACGGGATCCGCACCGGGATCCGCTGGTACAGCTCGGGCTGGCGCGACGGGCACTCCTCGACCAGCAGCACGTCGTGCGGGAGCCGCTCAGCGAGCGCGTCGAGCACGTGACCGGGGCGCAGCGGCTCGCCGGCCGCCGGCGGCGGCAGCGGCGCCGGGCGGCGGACCGGCTCGGGCGGCTGGCCGGCGCGCTCGGGCAGCTGCTCGGCGAGCGCCGCGGCACGTCGCGGCGACCGGCGCCACCACCGCCAGGTCGCACGGGCTGCGGTGGGCCTCGGCCGGGTCGGCGGTGAGCACCGCGACGCGCGTGTCCGGGCTCCACCAGCGCGACCGGCTCGTCGAACAGGTACGCGCGGAAGGCGTTCGTGCCGACCGTCAGCACGACGTCATAGCGGGGCGAGCGTCGTCGTGCATCAGCCGCCGCTGCCAGTGCAGGTGTCCGGCGAACAGCGGGTGATCCTGCGGGAAGCCGACGCGGCGGCTGAACGGCTCCTGCCACACCGGGCAGCGCAGCCGCTCGGCGAGCGCCACGCACGGCGTCCCAGTCCTCCTGTCTGCTCGGGCGCGCCCAACGACGAGCGCGGGCGAGTCCGCGTCGGCGAGCAGGTCGGCGAGCTCCGCGACCTCGTCCGCATCGACCGAGTGCGGGCGGAGGATCTTCGCCGGCGCGCCGGTCGCGAGCTCGTCGGCGGGCTCGAGCCAGTCGCCCATCGGCACCACGAGCAGCGCCGGACCTCGAGCCGCCTGAGCCTCGTGGTACGCGCGGGCGATCGCGCCCGGCACGTCCTGGCCGCGGCTCGGCATGTGCCGCCAGACGGGATACTCGCCGGCCAGCCGCTCGAGCGCTCGTCCGGTCAGGAACGGCTCGAACGCGATCTGGCGGCGGTCCTGCTGGCCGACGACGATCACCAGCGGCGCGCGGCAGTCGCGCGCGTTGGCGATCGCGTTGATCGCGTTGCCCAGACCCGGCGGCCGTGTGCAGGTTGACGAACGACGGCTCGCCGCGGGCGAGCGCGTAGCCGGTCGCCATCCCCACGACCGACCCCTCGTGCAGGCCGAGCACGAATCGGATGTCGGACGGCAGATCGGTCAGGAACGCGATCTCGGTCGAGCCCGGATTGCCGAAGATCGTGGTCATCCCGTGCCGGCGCATCACGTCGAACGCGGCATCGCGGACCGTCATGCCCGCCACCGGCGCGCGGTTGCCGTTGCCGTGCCGAGGCGGTCGTCGGCACCTCGGTTCCCTCGGTCATCGAGCGGGATCCTACTGCCGCGCCTGGTCCGGTAGTGTTCGCATGCCGAACGACCGAGGGGCGAGCGTCGACGATGACCGATAAACCAGCCCAGAGCTCGGATTTCGTGCAGTCCCTGGAGCGGGGCCTCGCGGTCATCCGGGCCTTCGACGCCGAGCACCGCGAGCTCGCGCTGAGCGAGGTGGCGCGCTCGACCGGCCTGACGCGGGCCGCCGCGCGCCGGTTCCTGCTCACGCTGGTCAAGCTCGGCTACGTGAACTTCTCGCAGGGACGCTTCTCGCTGCGGCCGCGCGTGCTCGAGCTGGGCTACGCATACCTCTCGAGCCTCAGCCTGCCCGAGGTGGCGCTGCCGCACATGGAGGCGCTCGTCGCCCAGGTCAACGAGTCGTGCTCGATCTCGGTGCTCGACGAGACCGAGGTCGTATACGTCGCGCGCGTGCCGACGCGGCGGATCATGAGCATCACGCTGGCCGTCGGGACGCGCCTGCCGGCGTTCGTGACCTCGATGGGGCGCGTGCTGCTGGCCGGGCTGCCGGACGACGATCTCGAGGAGCGACTCGCGCGGATCGAGATCGTGCCGCTGACGTCGCACACCGTGAAGGACAAGGACGGGCTGCGCACGATCCTGGCGACGGTCCGCCGGCAGGGTTACGCCGCGACCGACCAGGAGCTCGAGGAGGGACTCCGCTCGCTGGCGGTTCCGCTGCGCAACGCCTCCGGCACGGTCACCGCGGCGTTGAACCTGTCCGTGCACGCGAGCCGGGCGTCGATGGCGGCGCTCCGGCGCGACTTCCTGCCACTGGCGCTGGCGACCGCCGCGGCGATCGAGGAGGACCTCCGTGGAACGGGCGATCGGCAGCGCCGGCTCGTTCGCGTTGCCCGACTCCTGACGCGGACGGATCGTCGCGTCCACCTCTCCCGCTCGCCGCCACGGCGCCACCCGATGCTTCGGCTCGACGCCGCCGCGAGCGCCGATTGATTGCGGTCCGGCGCTTTGGGTAACCCTCACGTAGGCCTGACGTAGGCCCACGACCACGAGTACCCGGGACTAACGATGATCGGAGAGATGGAGGCACCACGAGTTCGACTCGAGCTGACGGGCCGGCCGGAGTCAGCGAGGCTGGTTCGGAGCATGTCGACCGCGGCCGGAGAGGCGCTGGGCTTCGACCCGGAGCTGCTGAGCGACGTCAACACGGCCGTGAGCGAGGCGTGCAACAACGTGATCCTGCACGCCTACTCCAGTGAGCCGGGGCCGTTCTCGGTGGAGCTCGCCGCGACGCCGGACGGGGTCGAGGTACAGATCCGCGACCACGGGTGCGGAATCCGGGAGGCCGCGCCCGATCACGACGGGTTGAAGGTTGGAGTGGCGCTGATCACCGCGGTCGCCGACCGCGCCGAGTTCATCCGCCCGCACGATGGCGGCACCGAGGTGCGCCTTTCCTTCCGCGGAGCCACGCGCGCCAGGCGGGCCGCGCAGCCCGGCACGCGCAAGGGAAGCGAGCAAGGGCTCCTCTGTCGAGCACGCCTGCAGTCGGCGCTGTCGGGAGACGTGGTCCTGACGGTGTCGCCGGTCGGGCTGCTGGCGCCGGTCCTCGGGCGGATCGGGCGCGCGCTCGCGCCAAGCGCCGGGTTCTCGCTCGACCGCTGCTCCGACGTCTATCTCGTGACCGACGCCCTCGGCGCCTACGCCGAGCGCGCCGCGGAGTGCGCCTCGATCAGCGTCGCACTCGACGCGCACGACCGGCGCCTCGAGTTCGCGGTGTCCCCTCTGCGAACGGGCACGAGCAGGCGGCTCGACGGGGACTCCTCGAGCCGGCCCGAAGGGCTTGCTTGGCTGACGGATGAGCTCACTGTCAGCGGCGACAACGGTCACGAGGTGTTGCACGTGGCCATGAGCGACCACCGGCGCGCATAGCGGTCCTCCGGGGTCAGGGAGCTTCGCGGGCTCGATCGGCCTCGGGCAGCTCGTCCGGCGAATCGACGATCTGCAGCAGCTCGGACAGGCCGGTGAGGTTGAGCAGCCGATCGACTTGCTCGCTGCCCCGGATCACCGCAAAGCGCCGGCCCGCCTCCTGTGCGCGCTGCTGAGCCTTGACCAGCAGATGCAGGCCCGTCGAGTCCATGAACTCGAGCCCTCTTAGGTCGAGCAGGAGCAGATCGCCCTCCGTGGCGCCGAGGCGCTCGAGCGCCTGCTCGAGCTCGGGACTTGATACCAGGTCGAGCTCTCCGCTCACCGCCACCGTCGTCACGCCACCGTTGGTATAGGTCTCTACACGGAAATCGTTCTGCATCCTCGAGCCCCTCTTCGCCCCGACCCCTCTCAGGTCCGCGGACCAAAGCTACCACCGTGTAGGCAGGCCCGCGGCGGGTTTCAGCCCAGCCGCCGCTGGATCGTGCTGAACAGCGGTAAGTCGGCGTCGCGACGGTACCCTGAGCCGATCGCTACGTGACCCAAACCGCTCTCCCTCCCGGCCCGCGGATGCCGCGGGCTTTGCAGACTGGCATCTGGTTCCGCCGGGCGCAGTGGATGATGGCGCAGTGCCGCCGGCGGTTCGGCGAGACGTTCTCGCTGACGATCGCCTACGAGGGTACGTGGGTGATGGTGTCGAACCCCGAGGACGTCAAGGCGGTGTTCACCGGGGACCCCGAGCTGCTTCACGCCGGCGAGGCGAACCGGATTCTGCAGCCGATCCTGGGCGAGAACTCGTTGCTGCTGCTCGACGGAGCCGAGCACATGTCACAGCGCAAGCTGATGCTCCCGCCGTTTCACGGCGCGCGAATGCAGAGCTACGAGTCGCTGATGTCGGAGATCGCGCGCGCCGAGATCGAGCGCTGGCCGAGCGGAACGCCGATCCGCGTGCGCCCAAGGATGCAGGCGGTGACGCTCGAGATCATCCTGCGCGCGGTGTTCGGACTGGACGAGGGCGAACGGCTGACCAGGCTCCGCGTCGAGCTGCGGCGCGTGCTCGACCGGATCACAAACCCCAGATGGGTGGCGTTCCTGATCGCGCTCGGGCCCGAGCGGATCCCGCGGTTCCCGCCGTTCGCGCGCGAGATGGGGCGGATCGATCGGCTGATGTACGAGGTGATCGCGACGCGGCGGGTCGACCGGAACGCCGCACGGCGCGACGACATCCTGTCGATGCTGCTGTCGGCGTCGCACGAAGACGGCTCGGGGCTCACCGATCGCGAGCTGCGCGACGAGCTGCTGACGTTGCTCGTCGCGGGGCACGAGACGACGGCGACCGCGCTCGCGTGGGCGGTCGAGCGGCTCGCCCGCCACCCCGACAAGCTCGATCGGCTCGCCGCCGAGATCCGCGCCGGCGAGGACCGGTACCTGAAGGCGGTCGTGTACGAGACGCTGCGGCTCCGGCCGGTGATCTCGCTCGTCAACCGCACGCTCAAGGCGCCGATGGAGTTCGGCGGATACGCGCTTCCCGCCGGCGTGAAGGTCGTGCCCTCGATCTACCTCATGCACCGCAGGCCGGACATCTATCCCGAGCCGGAGCGTTTCCTGCCCGAGCGCTTCCTCTCGAGCCCGCCCGGGACGTATACGTGGATCCCGTTCGGCGGAGGCGTGCGCCGGTGCCTGGGCGGCGCGTTCGCGCAGTTCGAGATGGAGGTGGTGCTGCGCGAGCTGGCGGGACGAACGGCGATCGATCCCGCGCGGCCACGAGCCGAGCGTGTCTACCGGCGGGCTATCACCGAGACCCCGCGACACGATGCCGAGGTGATCCTCAGCCGCTAGGCGATTGGTGGAGGGCCGCCGACGGCCCGATCGGGACTGCCGCCGTTCAGCCTTCAGAGACCGAGCAGCTTCGCCGCGTTTTGCTTGAGGACCAGTGGGCGCACTTCGTCCTTGATCGGCAGCTTCTCGAAATCGGCCAGCCAGCGGTCGGGAGTGATCAGCGGGAAGTCCGAGCCGAACAGCATCTTGTCCTTGAGCCGCGTGTTCGTGTACTGGATCAGGATCTCCGGGAAGTACTTCGGCGACCAGCCGGACAGGTCGATGTACACGTTCGGCTTGTGGACCGCGATCGCAAGCGCCTCCTCCTGCCAGGGGAACGACGGATGGGCGAGGATGATGTCGAGCTCCGGGATGTCGGCGGCGACGTCGTCGATGCACATCGGATTCGAATACTTCAGGTGGACCCCGCCGCCTCCGGGCATTCCCGCGCCGATGCCGGTGGTCCCGGAGTGAAACAGGGCGATGAGGCCGGCCTCGGCGATCACCTCGTACAGCGGATACCAGGCCCGGTCGTTCGGCCAGAACGCCTGGGTGTTCGGGTGGAACTTGAAGCCTCGCACGCCGGCCTCGATCAGCTCCCGGGCCTCGCGGACGCCGAGCTTGCCCTTGTGGGGATCGACGCTTCCGAACGGGATGAGGACGTCGGGGTTGTCGCGGGCGGCCGCGAGCACCTCGGCGTTCCCGAGCCGCTTGCGGCCCATTCCGGCCTCGTCGTCGACGGTGAAGATGACCGCGAGGATGTTCCGCTCCCGGTAGTAGTCCGCGACCTCCCGCGCGCTCGGCTGCGGCGGGCTGCCCCCGAAATACCTCGCCGCGGCATCGAGGATCTCGGTGGTGACGGGGTCCTGCGGCTCCGAGTGGTTTCGCTCGGCGTGCACGTGCACGTCGATCGCGACCAGCTTCTCGAGGTCGATGCTCACTGGCCGCCGTACAAGCGCACGAGCGACTCTGCGACGCAGGCCGGCTTCTCCGAATCCTTGACCTCGATCGTCACCCGCGACTTGATCTGGACACCGCCGGCGACGTCGGTCACCTCGACGATCTCCATCCCGCCGCGCCACTGGGCGCCGACGGGGAGCGGGGCCGGGAAGCGAACCCGATCGAGTCCGTAGTTCACGCCCATGGCCGCGTCCGTGACCTGCATCAGCTGCTGACCGACCGGTGCCACCAGCGACAGGGTGAGGAAGCCGTGGGCGATCGTTCCTCCGAACGGCGTCTGCTTGGCCCGCTCGACGTCCACGTGGATGAACTGGTGATCGTCGGTCGCGTCGGCGAACTGATTGACGCGCGCCTGGGTCATCTCCTGCCAGTCGGTGTAGCCGATGTGCGTGCCGGCGCGTTCGCGCAGCCCCGCGATATCGGTAACCAAGCCCGTGGTGTTCGCGCTTGTCATGTGCCGCTCCAGAGGGTCGAAGGTTCGGGGACCGCACGCTATCAACGCCCGCCAAATTGATCTTTTCACCCGACCGCAATCGCGGGATGATCACGCCGTGACTACGCTGATCGCCCTCTCCGCCGCGTACGGAGCCGGCGGCGGCCGGGTCGGACCGGCCCTGGCCGAGCGGCTGGATGTTCCGTTCGTCGATCGCGCGATCCCCCTCGCAGTCGCCGATCGCCTCGACGTGCCGTATGACGAAGCTGCGGCGTACGACGAGAGCGTGAGCACGGGTTGGCTCGAGCGGGTGCTGAGCGCGTTCGTGGGCGGCGACACGGGCGTGCCGACGCCGCTGCCCGCGGAGGCGTTCTCGTCAGACGACTTTCGCCGCGCCACCGAGCAGGTGTTGCTCGAGCAGGCGGCCACCGGCGAGGGCGTGATCCTGGGCCGCGGCGCGACGGTCGTACTCCGGAAGGATCCCCGCGCTCTTCGCGTCCGACTCGACGGTCCCCCGGAGCGTCGCGTTCGCCAGGCGATGCGGTTCCGGCCGCTCGACTTTGACGTGGCGGACCGCGCGAGGGCCAGGTTCGACCGAACCCACGAGGCGTATCTCCGCCAGTTCTACGGAATCTCGATCAACGACCCCGGGCTGTACCACCTGGTGCTCGACTCGACTTCGATCGAGTTCGAGGCCTGCGTCGAGATCATCGCGACCGCGGCCGAGTCGTTCGTCCTGACCACGGTAAACGGAGAGTAAAGGGGCGTACGATATGGGGATGACCGCATTAGGCGTGTCATTGCTGTTGGTCGGGGCGATCATGGTCCTGATCGAGGCGCACGTGCCGACGCTCGGCGTGCTCGGGACACCTGGGCGTCATCGCGCTGGCGGTCGGCGCGGTGCTCGCGGTGATGGGGCTCGGCGGCGGGCTCGCGCTCGGCGTGTTGGCGGCGCTGCTGCTCGCCGGCGCCGCCGGCGGGGTGATGTTGCTGACGGTCGGCAAGGGGATCGCAGTGCGCCGGCGGATGATCCGGGCCGGCCCCGAGAGCCTGATCGGGCACCTCGGGGTCGTACGCAACTGGGCCGACCCGACCGGGTGCGTGCAGGTCGACGGCGCGCTGTGGAACGCCCGCCGGTCGCTGCTCGACGACGAGGACCCGGACGAGCTCCACCCAGGAGATGCGGTTGTCGTCGACCATCTAGACGGACTAACGGTCTCGGTTCGCCGGGCCGAGGAATGGGAGCGGATCCGATGATCATCGCAGTCCTCGTTTTGCTCGTGATCATCGCGGTGATCGGGCTCACGATCCTCGGCGCATCGGTCCGGGTGCTCCGGGAGTACGAGCGGGGGGTCGTGTTCCGCCTCGGGCGCGTGATGGACCTGCGCGGCCCGGGCCTGATCCTGCTCGTGCCCGACGATCGACCGGATGGTGAGGGTGAGCCTGCGCACGGTCACGCTGACCGTTCCTCCGCAGGAGATCATCACGCGCGACAACATCCCGGTCCGCGTGACCGCGGTCACCTACTACCGGGTGGTCGAGCCCAACAGGGCGGTCAACCAGGTCGAGAACTTCCACCACGCGACGCTCCAGATCGCCCAGACCACGCTGCGGTCGGTGCTCGGCGGCGTCGACCTCGACCACCTGCTGGGCGAGCGCGAGAGCCTCAACGAGTCCCTGCAGCGGGTGATCGACGCGCAGACCGAACCGTGGGGCATCAAGGTCACGACGGTCGAGATCAAGGACGTCGAGATCCCCGAGCGCATGCAGCACGCGATCGCCCGTCAGGCCGAGGCCGAGCGCGAGCGCCGGGCGAAGATCATCAACGCCGAGGGCGAGGCGCAGGCCGCCACGCGGCTGGCCGACGCCGCCGACATCATCGGGCGCAACCCGACCACGCTCCAGCTCCGCTACCTGCAGACGCTGCGCGAGATCGGCGCAACCCAGAACACGACGGTCGTGTTCCCGATGCCGATCGATCTCGTCAAGCCGGTGCTCGAAGCGATGCGCGCCAGCGAGGCGACCCCTCCGGAGGCGACCAAGCCTCAGGTGTCGACGTCCGAGAACGGCGCGCTCGAGCCCGGCGAGTCGCGCGCGCTCGCGCCCGGGTCAGACAGATCCCGAGAGCGCTCCGGCCTCGGCTCCGGACCTCGCCTACCTCGACGGGCGCGACTGAGCGCGGCCCGCCCTCCCCGCCCGCAGGCGGAGAAGGGCGGACGCGCTGCCATTCCTAATGAGCCTTTAGCTTCAGCGGCACCGAGGTGCTGGTGTGCTTGGCGTCGGTGACCTTGAGCGTCACCGTGAGGCTCTTGACCGTGTGCTTCTTGACGTTGGTCTGAAGCGACTTGCTCTCGGTGAGAACGGGGCCGCTGAGGTCGACCGTCACGCTCGAGGCGGCCTTCTTCAGCGTGATCACGAGCTTGCCGCCCTTGAGCGCGACTGACTTCGCGCTTGCGCCGGAGATCCCGAGGCCCTTGATCAGGGTCGTCGTCGTGCACTTCTTCTTGCCCTTCTTGGTCGTGCACGTCTTGTGCGTGACGAACGCCGAGTGCGAGAACTTCAGCCCGTTCGGCAGTCCGACGGTCACGGACGACGATGTTCGCCGCGCCCTTGCCGCGGGTCGCCTTGAAGTGCAGCTTCGGGTGACCGGTGGCGAGACCGCTGAGCGAGCCTGAGGCGGTCGGCTTCGCCGCACAGTTCGTGTACTTGATCGCCGACGACACGCTCGACGTCTGCCCGCCCTGGGCGGTGAAGCTGCCCGCTGACGTTGCTCGGTGCGCAGCTGGTCGTGAACGCCTTCTGACCGTTCGGGCCGGTGACCGTCAGGTTCAGGCTGGTCAGCGGCAGGTCGGGGACGCTTCGCGAACGTGACCGAGTTCGTTGGTCAGGTTCACGACGCCGCTGATCGTCAGCGAGAACGGCGCCGGGAACGTGACCGAGATCGCCGGCGCGGTGGCCGACCCCGACAGCGTGATCGTGCCGGTCGCCAGCGGCGATGCTCGGAACGAGCGGCGAGGTCGCCGTCGCGGTGCCGATCGTGCAGCCCGAGCCCGAGCCGGTCAGGCACGGGACGTCGGCGCCGACGTTCGGCGTGATCGAGTTGCCGAGGCCGAGCGTGATGCTCTTGCTCGACGACTCGGTCGCCGCCTGGGTGATTCCGAGGACGAGGGTACCGCCGCTGTCCTTCGCGTCCTTGGTGACCGACGCGGCTCAGGGTCGGCGCGTAGGGCAGCGTGTTGCAGCCGGTGACGTTGAGCGGCGCCGTGGCGGTCTGCGCCGGGCTGGTCGCCGAGCTCGCCGTCAACGTGATGTTCGCCGCCGGGCTCGGACAGCTCGAGGGCAGGCGCAGCGTCGTCAACGACACGTTTAGGTCGGTTAGCGCGATCGAAGGCAGGCCTGAGAAGGCGACGTTGAGTCCGCCGTCGGTGGTCCTCACGGTCACGTCCGCTGTTGACAGCGCAGTGGCCGGGCTGCTGCCCTGCACGAGCGCCAGTCCGCCGGCATCGCCCGCCTTCGGCGCCGCCACCAGGTACAGGCTCACCGGCTGGTTCGGCATTCCGCCGGCGGTTATCGTCCCGCTCCCCACCTGGCACGCAGCCGCGGGCGCGCTCGAGATGAGACAGGCGCCGCCGGCCTGATTCGCGTTGGCGAGCAGGCCCGCCGGAAGCGCGAACGCGATGTTGCTTGGCGAGTCCCCGGTGAACGTGGCGTCCAGGCCCACAGTCGCCGGGCTGGTGCCAGCGGCCGTGCTGGTTTGGGTCACGGTCAGGCCCGGCGTGATCGCCGCCGACGCCACCGCTGGCACCGCCAGCACCGCAACCGCTGCTGCGAGCCCAATCAGGGCTCGTCTTGGTCGTAATGACACTTTTGGAGCTACCTCCTCTAGATGATGTCCTCTGAGCGGGAGCCCTCCAGCCCCGTCTCCCACCACGCCCGGCCGTCATCGAGGCGTGGAGCGGACGCGGAGGTCGCGCGGCGGGCATGCTATCGGCATGCCCGCGTTACTGCACCACTGTAGCCCGCGATGAGACTGCTCGCGTTCAGCGACCTGCACGGGACCGGCGCCAGGCTCAGCCGTCCTCGTTGTCACTCACATCAATGCTGGGGACGCGAGGCGACGATCGGGACCACGCCGGTCGTCAACGTCGGGCCCGAGGGACGGTTCTTCGAGATCTGAGACTCCATCGGTGCCGGCGGGACGGGCTGCGGTCGCCGCTCCGCGCGAGGCGGGTCGCCAGCAGCGCCAGCGCCGGGATCGCCACGAGCGCGATCATCGCGAGAAACCACAGCTGGCCCGCGTCCGTGCCCTCACCGAGTGAGTGGACGAGCCCGGCGAGCCACGCGAGCGCGGTGAACCGGTGCAGCTTGCGCCAGCGCGACGGCGCCGACATAGCGGCGCGCGTAGTAGGAGAGGCCGAGCAGGATCGAGGCTCCAGCCGCTCGACGATCCCGAGCGTGGTCCAGAACGTCTTGTAGCTCGAGACGAACGGGATCGAGATGTCGGCGATCGACGGATGCAGGAACGAGTCGCCGAGCAGCGCGGCTCCGTGGACGACGATCGCGACGATCGTCGCGAGCGCGAGCGTGTCATGCGCGGCGCGCAGATCGCTGGTCCTGCCCTTCAGCAGCTTGGTGCTCATCAGCAGCCCGAGCGAGACCGCGAGGCTGGCCAGCACCAGCGCGGCGAACCCGGCGGCGCGGCTGGTGATCCAGAAGAGGTGAGGTGTCAGAGCCGTGTGCATGCCTCACAGCATCGGCCCGCCGCGGTAGAGCCGCGTAGGGGCGGCATAAGAGCTTCATAGGAGCGCCGGCTCGGGCGCAGGGGGGTCAGTGCTGGAGGTAGCCGGCTCGGACGCGGCTCTGGCGCGTCGCCGCAGACTGAGTCAGCCGTCGCCGCGACCGTCGAGTAGGTCACGTCGAACTGGGTGCCGCCGGCCCTGCAGCGTCGACGGCGTCGCGGTGCCCGCGTCGTCGCTCGCGTTGCGCGCGAGGATGAACGGCTGGGCGCCGGGGGTCAGCTCGATCTTCGTCCGCCACCACCGCGCGTCGGCGATCGGCCCCTTCGTGCCGCCGGTGGTCGTGGCCGACGCCGAGTCGAACGTGACCGACCCGAAATCGGCCAGCGGGAGCGCCTGGCAGGCGAACTGGCTGACGCACTCCGACGGCGCCTCGACGATCCACTCCGCCGAGCTCACGTCGATGTGCGGCGCGGACAGGGTCCTGTGGAAGGCGCGGTGACGGGTCAGGTTCTCGAGATCGACCGTCACCTGGTGCCCGGCCACGGTCACGGTGGCGCGCATGACGTCGCCTGGGCGCACTCTCAAAGCGAGATCGGCTTCGAGGGCGCCGGGACGAGCTCGTACCAGGCGCTCGACCGCACTTTGCCCCCGCCGCCGCAGTCGACCTCGGTGCCGATCTGCTCGAGCGCGTGCGAGGTTGGCTTGTACCCGCCGAGGCCGACCCACGCCGCCGAGTAGCTCGGGTGGCCGTCGACGCACGACGCGCTCGGCTGGGTCCACGTTCCCGAGATCTGTCGGAACGAGACGCCGGGGTGGTGCACGGCGAAGCCGGCCCAGTTCGTGCTGTTCGTGGTCTTCGCCGTCGCGGCCGGCGCGCACGCCAGTGCGGCGGCGAAGACCAGCGCTGCAGTGAGCCCGGCACGCACCTATGCCCGCTCGCTTGTTTGGATCATGTGCCTATCTCTTGGCGGCCTGGAGAATCGCCGCGGAGCGCCCCTGGCAGTCGTACATCGTCCGTTTGTCCCGCTGCTACTTAACGTGACCGCACGGCACGTCTTTGCGACGACGTCCATCGCCGTCTGACTGCCGGTCCGGGTGTCGCTCGGAAGGCTTCCGCCCTCGGTGTTGTCGACGATCACCCAGCGCAGGCGGCCCTCTTTGACCTCCATCGCGATCCAGCTCGCCGTAACGGAGCTCTCGCGTCCCGGAGAACCCGCCGAGGCCGGCGACGTTCGCATTCGAGGACAGAATCGCGTCGGCGGCACTGCTCTGGCTGGAGACGCCGATCGCGCCGCCGCCATGCTGCTCGACGTAGCGGATCGCCGCCGTCGAGCGACGCGCTGTCGGCGCCGAAGCCTCCGCCACCGCCGGCAAAGCCACCGCCGCCGCCACCGCCGGGCAACGCCCCGGCACCCTGGGCTCCACCGGCCGCCGGTGGCGCGAAGCCGCCCTGACCCGGATTGGCGAACAGCTGACTTACCGCCGGCCCGGCGCCCGAGCTCGCACTGCCGGCGCCGGCCCCGCCGAAACGGCCGCTCGGACCACCGCCGCTGAATCCGCCGCCAGCGCCGCCGCCGCCCGGACCGCCGACCGACGCGCTCGCCGGCCCGCCGGCCGGGAACGTGCTGCTGGTCGCGTGGCCGAGGGTCTGTACGCGCCCACGCCGACGGCGCCGCGAGCAGCGCCGCCATCGCGACGGCGACCACGATCGCGCGGTAACGGCCGGCGCCCTCGATCGCGAGCAGGACCGCGCATGCCGCCGGCGACCCCGATCATGACCGGCTTGGCCCAGGACATCGCGCCGCCGAGCTCGCCGAGCACGACGAGCTCGGTGACCGCCCCGGCGGCGATCGCGAGCGGCGCGATCACGCGAGCCGCTCGGCCGTCCTCCGCCGCCCCACCGAGCGACCGCGGCAGCATCAGGCCGGCGCCGGCCCCGACCAGCGCGGCCGCGAACGGCGCCAGGAACGAGACGTAGTAGGGATGGAAGATCCCCGAGGCGAAGCTGAACACGACCGCCGTGCACAGGAACGCGCCGCCCGACGGCGATCAGCCAGCCGGTCCGGGGATCGCGCCGGCGCAGCCGCGTCAGGACGAGGATCGCGAGCCCGGCGACCACGGCGAACCCGAGCAGCCACCCGGCCTGATCGCCGAGCGCGGACTGGAGCAGGCGGAACGGGCCGGTGGCGCCGCCGAACAGGTTGCCGCCGAAGCCGCCACCGCCGGCCTCCGCCCGCGCCGCCACCAGGTCCGCCGGTCTGCCCGGCGACCCGCCCGAGGCCGTTGTAGCCGAAGATCAGCGACCAGATGCTGTTGTCCGAGGTCCCGGAGATCCAGGGCCGATCCGCGGCCGGCGTAAGCGTCACCAGCAAGCGGCCAGGCCCCGCCGACCACGATCAACGCAAGCCCGCCGGCGAGCAGCTGACGCGATCGCGACGAGGCGCTGCGCGCCAGGACTCGCCCCAGCGGCGTCCACATCCAGGCGAGCGCGATCCCGGGCACGACGAACAGCGCCACCCCCATCTTGGTCTCGAACCCGAGGCCCACGCAGACGCCGGTCAGCACGAGCCACTTCGTCCGCCCGGTCTCGAGCGCGCGCACCGCGCACCACAGCGGCGGCCACGCAGCAGAGGATCAGCAGCTCGTCGGGGTTGTTGTGGCGCGCGATCGCGACCGTGATCGGGGTCAGCGCGAACGCCAGGCCGGCGACTGTGCCGGCGAACCGCCCGAACATGCCGGCGCGTCAGGTCGTAGACGAGCCCGACCGCGGCCACGCCCATCAGCGCCTCGGGCACGAGGATGCTCAGCGAATGGAAGCCGAACACGCGCACCGACAACGCCTGGACCCAGAACGCGAGCGGCGGCTTGTCGACCGTCATCAGCCCGGTCTTGTCGAGCGACGCGAACAGGAAGTCGTGCCAGCTCGTGCTCATCGAGCGGACCGCGGCCGGCGTAGTACGTGTTGGCCCAGCCGTTGATGCTGAGGTCCCAGAGGTTGAGGACCGCCGTCAGCGCGAGCAGCCCGAGCAGCTCGGGGTACGCGAACAGCGAAGCCAATCGCGGTCGGCGCACGGAGCGGGCGCGAGCCCGCGCCGACCGCAGCGCCGGATAATGGAACGGAGCTCACGGCGCGAGCATCGGTCGGGAGGGCGAGGGCAGCGCGGGACGCCCGTCGGGCGGACGGTGGACGAGCAACCGCGCGACGCCGCGCAGGTCGGCAAGCGCGGTCGGGACGATGTCGACGCGCGAGTCGAGGTCCTCGACCCAGTCGACCGGGACCTCGTGGATCCGCAGCCCGCGGCGCTGCGCGAGCACGAGCAGCTCGGTGTCGAAGAACCACGCCTGGTCCTCGCACGAGCGGGAGCAGCTCGCGCAGCGGCGTCGGCGCGGATCGCCTTGAAGCCGCACTGCGCGTCGCTGAAGCGCGCGCGGAGCGCGACGTGCAGCAGGTGGTTGTAGCAGCGCGAGATCAGCTCGCGCTTGCGGCTTCGAGTGACGTGCGCGCCGGGGTGGAGCCGCGTCCCGATCGCGACGTCGCTGTGCCCCGACAGGAGCGGCGCGACCAGCGGCAGCAGCGCCGTTCAGATCCGTGGACAGGTCGACGTCCATGTACGCGAGCACCTCGCGCCCGGCTCGACCGACCACGCCGTCCGGAGCGCGCGTCCGCGGCCCTTCTCGGGCAGGTGCATCGCACCGACCTCGGGCAGCTCGTACATCAGGCGGCGCGCGATCTGAAGCGTCCCGTCGGTGCTCGCGTTGTCGACGATCGTGATCTGCCAGGAGAACGGGAACGTGGCCGACAGGAAGCCGTGGAGCATGCGGACAGATCCCTCGAGCGCGATCCGCTCGTTGTGGACGGGGATGACGATCTCGACGTCGAGTAGATCCGAGCGCCGCCGCGGCTGAGCGGGCGCGCGGTCAGAGCGTGGTGGTGGGGACGGAGCGAGGTGCTCATGGCGCTCAGGACTGGTCGGGCGCGCGGTGCGCCTCGGCGTAGATGCCCGCGGCGGCGAGCGCCGCGAGCGCGCCGACCGCGACGGTCGCGAGGGTTCGGTGCAGGAAGGTCATCATCGGTCTCCTCGAGCTGAGTGGAACGTGTGCCCGGGAGAATCGGGTGCCGGGCGAAGCTCGTATGAAGACGTCCCTAAGACGCGCGTAGGAGCGGCGTGGCGGCCGCGGAGTCCTAGAGTAAGTACGGCCCTTGGACATGATCAGGAGATAAGAACCGTGATACCCAACAGCTTCGACGCCAAGGCGACGCTCACAGTCGGTGAGCGTGCGTACGAGATCTTCCGCCTCGACGCGCTGCAGGCGAAGTACGACGTCGCGCGGCTCCCGTTCTCGCTGAAGGTGCTGCTCGAGAACCTGCTGCGCAACGAGGACGGCGAGTCGATTCGCGCGCAGGACATCGAGGCGCTGGCGAGGTGGGACGCCGGCGCCGAGCCGAGCAGCGAGATCTCGTTCACGCCGGCGCGCGTGCTCATGCAGGACTTCACCGGAGTGCCGGCGGTCGTGGATCTGGCCGCGATGCGCGACGCGATGGGCGCGATGGGCGGCGATGCCGCCAAGATCAACCCGCTCGTCCCGGCCGAGCTCGTGATCGACCATTCCGTGCAGGTCGACGTGTTCGGCTCGAGCACCGCGTTCGCGCGCAACGCCGAGCTCGAGTTCGAGCGCAACCGGGAGCGCTACGCGTTCCTGCGCTGGGGCCAGGGCGCGTTCCACAACTTCCAGGTGGTCCCGCCCGACACCGGGATCGTCCACCAGGTCAACCTCGAGTACCTCGCGCGCGTCGTGTTCGTGGACCCTGACTTCGATTCCCACGATTGACCCGCGCACCCGAGCGTACCCGGACACGCTCGTCGGCACCGACTCGCACACGACGATGGTCAACGGGCTCGGCGTGCTCGGCTGGGGCGTCGGCGGGATCGAGGCCGAGGCCGCGATGCTCGGCCAGCCGATGTCGATGCTGATCCCGCAGGTGCTCGGCTTCAAGCTCACGGGCGCGTTGCAGGAGGGCGCGACCGCGACCGATCTGGTGCTGACCGTGACCGAGATGCTCCGCCGGCGAGGCGTGGTCGGCAAGTTCGTCGAGTTCTACGGCGAGGGGCTGGCCCGGCTCCCGCTGGCCGACCGGGCGACGATCGGCAACATGTCGCCGGAGTTCGGCTCGACCTGCGCGATCTTCCCGATCGACGCCGAGACGCTCCGGTACCTCGAGTTCTCGGGACGGCCCCGCGAGCTCATCGACCTGGTCGAGGCCTACGCGAAGGAGCAGGGGCTGTGGCACGACGAGGACTCCGAGGAGCCGACGTTCACCGACCTGCTCGAGCTCGACCTGTCGACGGTGGTCCCGAGCATCGCCGGCCCGAAGCGTCCCCAGGACCGCGTCTCGCTGACCGAGTCGAAGCCCGCGTTCCGCAGCGCGCTCGAGGGCTTCCTGCCCGACGAGGACCCGGAGGACGAGGCGATCGCCGACAGCTTCCCGGCGAGCGATTCCGTGTCGACGCACGTGCCGAACGGCGTCGGACACGAGCCCGGCAGCGGCGCCGGCCGTGGGACGCAGGTGGCCGAGCGGCGCGACACGCGGGTCCCGGTCACGCTCGAGGACGGAACCGAGACCGAGCTCGACCACGGCCACGTCGTGATCGCCGCGATCACGAGCTGCACGAACACGTCGAACCCGTCGGTGATGCTCGGCGCGGGCATCCTCGCGCGGAACGCCGTGCAGCGAGGTCTCGAGGTCAAGCCCTGGGTCAAGACCTCGCTCGCACCCGGATCGAAGGTCGTCACCGAGTACCTCGAGCGTGCCGGCCTGACCGAGTACCTCGACGAGCTCGGCTACCAGCTCGTCGGGTACGGATGCACGACGTGCATCGGCAACAGCGGGCCATTGCCGGCGGAGATCTCTGAGGTGGTGCAGGACAGCGACCTCGCGGTCGTGTCGGTGCTGTCGGGTAACCGCAACTTCGAGGGCCGGATCAACCCCGACGTGAAGATGAACTACCTGGCCTCGCCGCCGCTGTGCGTCGCCTACGCGATCGCCGGGACGATGGACATCGACCTCTACGACGAGCCGCTCGGCGAGGACCGGCACGGCGAGCCGGTGTTCCTCAAGGACATCTGGCCGACCGCCGCCGAGGTCGCGGAGACCGTCGAGGACGCCGTCCAGTCCGACATGTTCCGCAAGAGCTACGGCGAGGTGTTCGACGGCGACGAGCGATGGAACTCGCTCGAGGTGCCGACCGGAGAGCTGTTCGAGTGGGAGCCGGACTCGACCTACGTGCGCCTGCCGCCGTTCTTCGAGGATCTGCCCGCCGAGCCCGAGCCCATCGCAGACATCGAGGGCGCCCGTGTGCTCGCGATCCTCGGCGACAGCGTCACCACCGACCACATCTCGCCCGCCGGCTCGATCAAGCGCGACAGCCCGGCGGGGGCGTATCTGATCGAGCACGGCGTCGAGCCGCGCGACTTCAACTCATACGGTGCGCGGCGCGGGAACCACGAGGTGATGATGCGGGGGACATTCGCGAACATCCGCCTGCGTAACAAGCTGGCGGCCGGGACCGAAGGCGGGGTCACGGTGCACCTCCCGGACGAGGAGCAGATGTCGATCTACGACGCCGCGATGCGCTACATCGAGGAGGGCACGCCGCTCGTGGTCCTCGCCGGCAAGGAGTATGGGTCGGGCTCGTCGCGCGACTGGGCCGCGAAGGGGACGCGACTGCTAGGCGTCCGGGCGGTGATCGCGGAGAGCTTCGAGCGGATCCACCGTTCGAACCTGGTCGGCATGGGAGTCCTCCCGCTCGAGTTCTCGTCCAGCGACACGGTCGAGTCGCTCGGCCTGACCGGCCGGGAGCAGTTCACCCTGGAGGGGCTTGCCGGCGCCGATCCGATCCCCCGCGAGCTGACCGTGAAGGCCGACGACAAGGAGTTCAAGGTCACCGTGCGAATCGACACGCCCAAGGAGCAACGCTACTTCCAGCACGGCGGGATCCTCCAGTTCGTGCTCCGGGGGTTGCTCGAGAAGTAGGGCCGCATCGCTGGAATGCGGGCGGTTTCGACGGAGAACGATCAGGCCGCGGGGCGCAGGGACTCGAGCTCGCGGCTCACCGCACTCCGCAATCGAGCGCGTCAGCGATTAGCCTTTCGTTCGGATGCCGGTCCCGGAACTGCTCACGAAGCTGCTCACCGCGGTAGGTCCTTCGGGGCACGAGTCCGCTCCCGCGCGGGTGTGGCGCGACTATTGCAGGGGCTTCGCGCAGGAGGTCGGAGGCGACAAGGTTGGATCGTCGTTCGCCCGCGTGGCGGGGACGGGCGGCGGGCCGACCCTGGCCGTGGTCGGCCACATCGACGAGATCGGACTGCACGTATCGCACATCGAGGACGACGGCTACCTGCGCTTCGGCCAGGTCGGCGGCTGGGACGCCGGTGTGCTGATCGGCCAGCGCGTGCAGGTGCGCACGCGCAACGGCGACGTGGTCGGCGTCATCGGCCGCAAGCCGATCCACCTGTTGAAGGATGAGGATCGCAAGAACGTGCCTGAGGTCAAGGAGCTTCACATCGACATCGGGGCGAAGGACGGCGACGAGGCCCGCGAACTCGTCCGGATCGGCGACGTCGCCGTGATCGATGCGGCACCGCTCGAGTTCCGCCACGACCGGGTCGTGTCCCGTGCGCTCGACAACCGAGTCGGCTGCTACGTCGCCGCCGAGGCCGCTCGGCTCGTGTCCGAGGCGGGCGGCGCGCCCGGCGACGTGCTCGCGCTGGCGGTCGCTCAGGAGGAGACCACGTTCGCCGGCGCCCGCACGAGCGCGTTCTTCCACGAGCCGGACATCGCGATCGTGGTCGACCTGACGTTCGCCACCGACCAGCCCGGCGTCGAGCTCGGCCCGATCACGAAGCATCCGCTCGACTCGGGTCCGGTGATCGCTCGCGGCACCTCGCTGCATCCGCTCGTGTTCGAGCTCCTGTACGAGGCCGGCGAGGCCGAGGGCATCCCGTTCACGCTCGAATCGCTCGGAAAGGGAACCGGCACCGACGCCGACGCGATCCATCTGAGCCGCGCCGGCATCCCGACCGGTCTCGTGTCGGTCCCGTGCCGGTACATGCACTCGCCGGTCGAGATGGTCTCGGTGGCGGATGTCGACGCCGCGGCCCGCCTGATCGCGGCATTCGCGCGGCGGCTGGACCCCGGCGTGTCATTCGAGCGCTAGGGCCGGGCCGGGCGGGGGTGCTCCTGCTGTTCGACATCGATGGCACGCTGCTCGCAGGCGCCACCGACGCCCACAGCGAGGCGCTCGACCGCGCGATCCACGAAGTGCACGGCGTCACACCCAAAGACCTGCGCCGGCAGATCGGCCCGGCAGGCCGGACCGACGGCGAGATCGCCCGGCTGATCCTGCTCGACCTTGGCGTGTCGGCGCGGCGGATCGACGAGCGTGCCGACTCGGTCCGCGAGGCGTGCTGCCGCATCTACGCGCAGATTTGCCCGCCGGACCTGAGCGACCACGTGGTGCCGGGCATCCCCGACCTGCTGCCCTCACTCGCCGCCCGCGACGGCGTCACGCTCGCGCTTCTCACCGGCAACTTCGAGCCGGTGGCGCGCTTGAAGCTCCGGCGGGCCGGAATCGGGCGGTGGTTTCCGTCGGGCCAGGGCGCATTCGGCTCCGATTCCGAGGATCGGGCGTCGCTGCCGCCGATCGCCCGCCGGCGCGCCGGGAGGGTTCCGCGCGAGCAGGCGATCGTGATCGGCGACACGCCGCGTGACATCGCCTGCGCCCAGGCGGACGGCGTCCGCTGCGTCGCGGTGACGACCGGGCAGTACGGCGCCGATGAGCTGGCGCGAGCGGACGCGGTCGCGAGCGACGCTAACGAGCTGCGCGCCGCGTTGGAGACGCTCGGCGTCTAGCGGTCGTACCCGTGTTTGCGGGGGCGGCCATTAGCGGCGGACCAGCTTCTTGTACGTGATCCGGTGCGGCCGGTCCGCCTCGGGGCCGAGCTGGTCGTGGCGGAAGCTCTCGTACGCCTCGAAGTTGCCCTCGAACCAGCGGACCTCCGAGTCGCCCTCGAACGCGAGCACGTGCGTCGCGATCCGGTCGAGGAACCAGCGATCGTGCGAGACGACCACGGCGCAGCCGGCGAACGTGAGCAGCGCCTCTTCCAATGCCCGGAGCGTGTCGACGTCGAGGTCGTTCGTCGGCTCGTCGAGCAGCAGCAGGTTCCCGCCGCTCCTCAGCAGCTTGGCCAGGTGAAGGCGATTGCGCTCGCCGCCGGACAGCTTCGCGACCTTCTTCTGCTGGTCGGATCCCTTGAAGTTGAACCCGGCGACGTACGCGCGGCTGTTGACGCTGCGGTCGCCGAGCTTGATCTGATCCTGGCCGCCCGAGATCTCCTCCCAGACGTTCTTGTCGGGGTCGAGCGCGTCGCGGGACTGGTCGACGTAGGCGAGCTCGACCGTCTCCCCGATCCGCAGCGTGCCGGCGTCCGGCTGCTCCTGGCCCGTGATCATCCGCAGCAGCGTCGTCTTGCCGGCGCCGTTCGGACCGATCACGCCGACGATCCCGCCGCGCGGGAGGTTGAAGCTGAGGTCGTCGATCAGCACGCGGTCGCCGTAGGCCTTGCGCAGACCGTTCGCCTCGACCACGGTCTCGCCGAGCCGGGCGCCGGCGGGGATGTGGATCTGAACCTGGTCCAGCTTGACGTTGCGGTCCTGGGCCAGCAGCGCCTCGTACGCGTTGAGGCGCGCCTTCGGCTTGTTGCGTCGGGCGCTCGCGTTCAGCCTGACCCACTCGAGCTCCTGGTCGATCGTGCGCTTGCGAGCGCTCTCCTGCTTCTCCTCGTGCTGCAGGCGGGCGCGTTTCTGCTCGAGCCAGCCCGAGTAGTTGCCCTGGTAGGGAATGCCGCGACCGCGATCTAGTTCGAGGATCCAGCCGGCGACGTTGTCGAGGAAGTAGCGGTCGTGGGTGATCGCGACCACCGTGCCGCGGTAATCCTGGAGGTGCCGCTCTAGCCAGGCGACGGATTCGGCGTCGAGGTGGTTGGTCGGCTCGTCGAGGAGGAGCAGATCCGGTTGGGAGAGCAGCAGCCGTGCCAGCGCGACGCGGCGTTTCTCGCCGCCGGACAGGGTTGTGACGTCCGCATCCGGGGGCGGGGTTCTGAGCGCGTCCATCGCGATCTCGAGCGTCGTGTCGAGGTTCCAGCCGTCGACCGCATCGATCTGCTCCTGGACCCGCGCGAACTCGTCGGCGGTCTCGTCGGAGTAGTTCATCGACAGCTCGTTGAACCGGTCGAGCAGGGCCTTCGTCTCTGCCATGCCATCTTCGATGTTCTCGCGGACGTTCTTGGTCTCGTCGAGGTGGGGCTCCTGCTCGAGCAGACCGACGGTGGCGTTCGGCGCGAGCTGGGCCTGCCCGCCGAACTCGGTGTCCTGCCCGGCCATGATCCGGAGCAGCGTCGACTTGCCGGCGCCGTTGTAGCCGATCACCCCGATCTTGGCGCCCGGCAGGAACGACAGCGAGATGTCCGCGAGTACCTCGCGATCGGGTGGGTAGCGACGCGAGAGCTTGTAGGTGGTGAAGATGTACTGAGTCGACATGCCTTCGCAGAGGATAGGAGGCCGCTGATGCGCGTTGCGGCCGCGGGGTTCGCTCTCGTCGCGGTGATCTGCATGACGGTGGCGATCGTCGGGATGGTCACCGGGCGACCGGGCGCACGCGCCGGCGGTCTGATCCGCGTGGCCGCCGTGCTCTGCTTCGTGACGGCGGTCGTCCTGAACATCGCGGCGCACTGAGCGAGCGTAAGCTTGTGTGCTCAACTGACGAGCACGAGGAGGCGGCATGGCGAAGATCCTGTACACGGCGGAGGCGATGGTGACCGGAGGTCGGGCCGAGGGTCACGGACGCACCAGCGACGGCCAGGTCGACGTGCAGCTTCGCCTCCCAACCGAGATGGGCGGCCAGGGCGGCGGAACCAACCCGGAGCAGCTGTTCGCGATCGGCTACGCCGCGTGCTTCGAGGGCGCACTGGGCGTGGTCGGTCGGCGCGAGAAGGCCGAGGTGGGCGATGTGTCGATCGACAGCAAGGTCAGCCTGATGACCAACGAGAACAAGGGCTTTGACCTGGCCGTCGAACTCGACGTGACGCTTCCCCAGGTCACCGACCCCGAGGCGGCCAAGCGGATCGTCGCGGGCGCCCACGAGGTGTGCCCGTATTCGAACGCCACTCGTGGGAACATCGACGTGAAGCTGACCGCGAACGGTCAGCCCGTGGGTTAGGTCTCGGGCTGCCAGCCGCTCAGGACCCACCGCCCGCCGGGCAGTCTCTGGACGGTGGCGAGCGCGATGTGCCAGGCCGGACGGAGCCCCTGATACGCAGTGGTGTTCGTGGCGGTCGTCGACTCGTCGGTAACCACCACGTATTCGTTCTGGTGTGCGCTGAGCGGCGCGACCGCCTCGACCGTTCCCGCGTTGGCGATCCCGCCGCGCCTGAGCTCGTAGTCGTCGGCGGTCTCGGCGGCCGCGAGCGTCATCGCCGCGCGCGCCTGGCCGATGCTCTCGGCCGCGAGCGCCCGCATCCGGCCGGAGACGGTCTGCGCGTTCCAGTTGATGTACGCGGTGACGAACGCGCGGATCGCCTCGGTGGCGGTTGGCGCAGCGTTTCTCGCGGTCTGCGGCGACGGCGGCGGACCCGGGTATTCGTGCGTGGCCTGGGCCTCGGCGAGCGCCGGCTGAGCACTTCGTGTGGACCGCCTCGGCGCGGAGTGTCCGCATCCCGCACAGGCGAGCGCGCACAGGACCACCGCGGCGGGGCGTCCGGTCACAGGAGCACTGCGGCGGGCCGTCCGGTCACAGGAGTACCGCGGCGGTGGGTCCGGTCACAGCCCCACCGGGTGCCGGGCGACGAACCCCGCGTCGCTGCGAATCAGCGGGTGCCAGCCGATCCCGGTGCTGCCGTCCTGCGGGCCCGCGGCGTTGTGCGTGTCCCAGCGCAACCCGGCGACGTACATGAACACGTGGTCGGCGCTTGCGTACAGCGTGACCCACTGGCCGGGACCGGGCGCCCCGAACGACTCGAGCGTCCCCGAGGCGGCGTCGTAGTCGACCGGCAGCAGGCGCGCCCCGTACAGCAGGTGCTCGACGCTGCTCGAGCAGTCGTACGCCGGCGCCACGGCCGACAGCGGGAGTCCGTGACCGCCTCCGTACAGGTAAGGCCTGCCGGCGATCTGGTTGCCGGCGGCGATGATCTCGCGGACGGCCGACGGTGCGTCCGCCGGCGCCGCGGCGAGGCCGTTCGGAAGCAGTTGGGCGCGTTCGCCGGTCGTGGTCGGGGTGCCCGCGAGCGCGGTCGGCGCGCACGACGCCAGGTCGGTTTCGGCGCTCTCCATCGCCGCGGTGTTCGTCTGCGCGGGGATCGCCTGACCAAGCACATTGCCGGCGCCGGTCTGCGGCGGGCGCTCGATCCGGACCGGCCCGGACCACAACCCGTCCTCGTACGGGATGCCGAGCCTGGTCGCGAGCTCCCACCACAGGTCGAGAACCCTCGGCAGCCCATCGACCGGGCCGCCCCCGAGCCCGATGTCGCGCTTGTAGGCGACCGCGGAGCGGCTACCCCAGGTGATGCGAAGCGGCGTCATGTACGGCAGCCCGCCCATCGCGGTCGCGGTCTGGAAGGTGTCGCCACCAAGCTCGGCGTAGCTGTCTGGCTGGGCGAGCAGGTTCGCGCCCGACGAGCCGACCACGCCGCTGCTCGGGTCGCCCGAGCCGCCGTACTCGGTGGCGCCGACGAGCTGTCCGGTTCCGGGTGGGCCGAGGAGGATCCCGGCGACCGTGGCGCCCGGCGGTCCGCAGTTGCCGCCAGCACCCTCGCCGAGCACGCCGATCAGAACCGAAAGCAGCCCGGCGCCGAGGCCCGCGGCCATCACCACTCCGATCGCCCCGACCACGACCACACCACCGCGGGCCCGTCTGCCGCCCATGAAAGCAAGGATATGGGAGTTGAGTGCTGTTGACTACGATTGAAGCTAAGTTGATGCAGTTGAACGCCCACATGCTCGTGGGCGGCGACGGTTCGACCCAAACGCACCGACGCCGCCTGTCACTTCGCTGCGCCGCTAACGTAAACAGGTCATGGCTCGGATCCTCGATGTAGAGCAGGCTCTGCTTCTCCTGGAGCTCGAGCCGCCGTTCGATCAGCGTGCCGTCCAGCTCGCGCGCCGGCGAATGGCCAAGCGCTGGCACCCGGACATCGCGCCGCCGGGCCGCCAGCACGAGCACCAGCGCCACCTCCAGGCGATCAACGAGGCCGCGGACCAGCTCGAGCAGCTGGCCGAGTCTTCGCGGGGCGGGCGGGTCAGCCGCAACGCGGTCAAGGTGTCCGCGGCGGCGGCCCGCAAGGCCCGCGCCGAGGAGGGCCGGCGCGCCTACGAGGCCGAGCAGCGCGCGCAGGCAGCCGAGGAGGAGCGCCAGAAGCACGACCCGTTCGGCTCGCGGGTCCCCGACCACTCGGTCGTCCACCGCTACGCGCGGTGCGTGTCGTATCCCGAGTGGGGCGTCGGAAGCGTGACCGGCATCTACTTCTCGGGCGACGACGAGGACTCCCAGCAGTGGGCCCGGGTGAGGTTCGCGGTCGGCGTCCGCACGATTCCGGCGGGATCGCTCCAGTTCGTCGACTTCTCGAAGCCCGACCCGGCCGCCGACCGGGTCCAGCGCTTTATGACCGCGGCCCAGCACGCACTCGCCGAGGGCGATGCCGGGCTCGCCGCACAGCGGCTCATCTACGCCCGCGACGCGGACCCGTCGAACCCGATCGTGCTGAGGCTGCTCACGAGCGCGTTCTGGCAGGCGGGAAACCTGCCCGCGGCCGCGCGCACGGTCCGCGATTGGGCGCGCGTCGAGACCGATCGCCCGACCCCCGAGCGGTTCGCCGCGCGAATCTACGAAGACATGGGCGCGATCGACCTCGCCGCCGAGGCAGCCGAGCGCGCCGCGAAGCGCGCCCCGAACGATGCATCAGCGTGGGAGCGGCTCGGCCGGCTCCGCCTGCGGCTGATGGACCGCGCCGGCGCGATTTCCGCGCTCGAGCAGGCCCGCCTCGTCGGCCCGACGGTCGACGGCCTGCTCTCGCTCGCGCTCGCGTACCACCTCGCCGGCGACGTCGGCGCCGAGGTGTCTGCGGCCGAGGCGGCGACCAAGCTCGAACCCGACTCGGCCAGCGCCTGGGGCAGCTACGCGCACGCCCTCGCCCGCACAGACCGCATCAACGAGTGCATCGAGGCCTGCCACCGGGCGCTTGCGCTCGCCGACGACCCCGAGGTCGCCGATCTGGTCGCTCGGGTCGAGGCATCGCGGCCGCGCTCGCTGTCAGAGCGCACCGCGGCATAGCTTCGACCGGCCGACGGGATCGCGACCCGAACGACGCGTGACGCATGTCCCCGACGGGCGCGCGTTAGGGTTAGGCGATCGAGCCCTCGCGCCCGCACACCGGGCAGGACTCGCCGATGGCCAGTGGCTTACCGCCGCACCCCGGGCAGTTCTCGACGGTCTCGAGCACGCCTAGCAGCTCGCCGACCCGGCACACGAGCAATCGCTCCTCCTCTACCTCAATCCACACGCCGGCGGAGGCGGGGAACACGACGTGATCGCCGGGCCGAACCGGCATCGCGATCCCGACGTTCTCCCACCAGTCGAGCCCAGGGCCGACCGCGAGCACGATGCCGTGCTGGGGCGGCGGCTCCTCGGAGCCGGGCGGCACGATCAGACCGGATCGGCGAATGCGATCGGGGTCGAGTTCCTTGATCACGACGCGATCGAATAGCGGGCGAAGCTGGTTGCGCATGGTTGTCCCCGCAGCTGATCATAGGACGGAGCGGTGCCGCGATCCTCGCCGGCCCACGGGCTGATCGTCTAGACGGGCTTACGCGCCAGTCGGCGACGAATCGCCACCGGTATCGCCTCCGCGGTTCTTGTCCTGGCCGACCACATCGAGCGTGTCGAGCGGTCTGATCGGTTCGTCAGAGGAAGGGCGCACACTTCGGTCGCAACCCTGGCAGCGCTCGTCGGCCGCTGTGTTGACGGTTCCGCAGGCAGGGCATTGCCACTGCCCAACTGCGATCCAGCGGCCTGTCGGGTCCGGCATCGAAGTCCTCCCGTCTCATCCGCTTTCCAGGTGCGGGGCCATTCTAAATCGGTCCGGCCCGGCCCGTACGGTATCGATCGACCATGCGCCTGATCGTCGCCCGCTGCGAAGTGCGCTATTTCGGCCGCCTCAACGCGCTCCTGCCCGAAGCGCTGCGGCTGATCATCGTCAAGGGCGATGGATCGGTGCTGGTCCACGCCGACGCCGGCGGCTACAAGCCGCTCAACTGGATGACGCCGCCGACCGTGATCGAGGAATCGCCCGAGCGGATCGTCGTCCGCAAGCGCGCCCAGTCCGACGGCGACCGGCTCGAAATCTCGGTGTCCGAGGTGCTCTCGGACGTCTCGCACGACATGGGCCCTCCGGACGAGGACGCGGCGCTTACCAAGGACGGGGTCGAGGCGCAACTCCAGGAGCTGCTGGCCGAGCAGCCGTCGTGGTGCGGCGAGGGGCTGCGGCTGGTGCGGCGCGAGTGGCCGACCGACATCGGCCCCGTCGATCTGATGTGCCGCGACTCCGACGACGCTTGGGTGGCGGTCGAGGTCAAGCGGATCGCCGGCATTGACGCGGTCGAGCAGCTCACGCGCTACCTCGACCGGATCCGCCTCGATCCGGCGTTCGGCTCGTGCCGTGGCGTGCTGGTGGCACAGACGATCAAGCCGCAGGCGTCGGTGCTCGCGACCGCACGCGGCATCGACTGCGTCGAGGTGGATCTCGCGGTGCTCCGCGGGCGAGCGCGAGCCGGATCTGAGATTGTTCGCGGCGTGAGACTCCTCCCCGGGCGGCAATTCCGGCGTGAGCGCCGGAGACGATCCGGTCCTGATCGAGCGCCGCGGCCGGGTGCTGCTGATCACGATCAACCGCCCCGAGCAGCGCAACGCGGTCAACGCGGCCGTGGCCGCCGGCATCGCCGGCGCGCTCGAGGAGCTGGACGCCGACTCCGGGCTGAGCGTCGGCGTGCTCGCGGGCGCCGGCAAGGGCTTCTGCGCCGGCATGGACCTGAAGGCGTTCGTCGCCGGCGAGCGGCCGTGGGTCGAGGGGCGCGGCTTCGCCGGCATCACCCAGCGGGGCGCCGACAAGCCGCTGATCGCCGCGATCGAGGGGTTCGCGGTGGCCGGCGGGCTCGAGGTCGCGCTGGCGTGCGATCTGATCGTGGCCGCCCGCGGGGCGCGGCTCGGGATCCCCGAGGTCAAGCGAGGGCTCGTCGCCGCCGGCGGCGGCCTGCTGCGGCTGCCGAGAAGCCTGCCGCGCAACGTCGCGATGGAGCTCGCGCTCACCGGCGACCCGATCGAGGCCGAGCGGGCGCACCAGCTCGGCCTGGTCAACCGCCTCGCGGAACCCGGCGAAGCGCTGGCGGCCGCACTCGAGCTCGCCGAAACGATCGCCGCGAACGCGCCGCTCGCGCTCGCCGCCAGCAAGCGGATCATGCTCGAGTCGGTCGATTGGCCCGATTCGGAGTTCTTCGAGCGCCAGCAGCCGATCCGCGACTCGGCCTTCAACTCCGAGGACGCGCGCGAGGGCGCGACCGCGTTCGCCGAGCGGCGCGACCCGGTCTGGAAGGGCCGCTGAACCGCGGACGCCCTGCGCGGGCCAGAGCCGGCTACCCGACTCCCCCGCGGCGGCCAGCGACGCCTAGCCCGACTCCCCAAACAGAGTCGCTATCACCGACCGGGAGCCACCCCGATCCCGGTGCTCGCACAGATAGATCCCCTGCCACGTCCCGAGCGCGAGCCGGCCCCGCGACACCGGCAACGTCAGCGACGGCCCGAGCAGCGACGCCTTGACGTGGGCCGGCATGTCGTCCGCGCCCTCGAGCGTGTGCGTCCAATACCGGGCGTCCTCGGGCACGGCCGCGTTGAAGTACGACTCGAAGTCACGGCGAACATCGGGCGACGCGTTCTCGTTCAAAGCCAACGACGCCGACGTGTGGCGGATCAACAGGTGCAGCACCCCCACCTCGACCGACGAAATCTCCGGCAGCTCACCAAGAACCTCCCGCGTCACGAGATGAAATCCCCGCGACCGGGGTTCGAGCACTAGCTCGCGCTGAACCCACATTAAAGCTCGGGGACCCGCGCGACGCGCATGTCGACCCGCGCGCCGCGGAACGGCACGCCCTCCGCCTCCAGCAAAGCCCGCTGTCGCTCCCCTTTGGCGAGCGAGCCGTCCGCGCGCACGATCCGGTGCCACGGCACGGTGGAGTCGCCGGAGTCGTAGAGCACCGCCCCCGCCACCCGCGGCGCACCCGGCGAGATGTCGCCGTAGGTCCGCACGAAGCCGACAGGGACCGCGCGCACGCGGTCGAGGATCTGGCGCGCGCGCGCGTCGTCCTGTCTCACGACGAGCCAGGATAGGCGGGCTGGACGCGAGCGCGTCAAGTCCTGATAAGGTCGGCTCGCCGAATTTCCCACCGAACGCGTGGGAAAGCGGGGGACCCGAGTTCCCTGGGGCGAATCGCGGTCTGATGACCGTGTAGCGCGAGCCGCCGCGCGAGCCCGACAGCTAACCCCGTAGGCGACGAAATATGGACTTCAGAAGGCGCACGCTCCCCAGCCGGGTGGCCGTTGTCGCGGCCACCATCGCCGCTGCGCTCGGCCTCGCCGCCATACCGGTGTCCTCGGCCGCCGATCCGAGCCTCGGGCAGCTGCACTCCCAGCTCGGCGCGGTGCAATCGCAGCAGGCGAGCCTCGCCGCCGGCATCAGCAATCTCTCGGGCCTGATCAGCTCGCTCGATTCGCAGATCGCGCTGGTGCAGTCGCGCGAAGCCGCGGTCCGCGCCGACCTGGTCCGCGACCGGGCTAGGCTCGCGGCGGTTCAGGGTGCCCTGACCCGCGAACGCCGGCTGCTCGCGATGCTGAGGGCACGACTGGCGCGGGCGCGGATGCTGCTCAGCCGCCAGCTCGTCTCCGACTACGAGCAGGCCAAAGCCAAACCTCGTCTCGGTCGTGCTCGAGTCGAGCGGCTTCACCGACCTGCTCGACAAGCTCACGTTCCTGAAGCAGGCCCAGAAGGCAGCAGCAGACGATCATCGCGATCACCCGCGCGGCAAAGGCCCGCGCCGACGCCGCGGCCACGCGCCTGGCCGCGCTCGAGGCGACCGACCGCGAGATCACGGACGAGACGGCCCAGCGAGTCCGCGCGCTGGCGGGGATGAACATGCTCCTGCACTCCAAGCAGGCGGCGCTCCAGCAGGCGCGGAGCGCCAAGCAGAGCGCGCTCGCCGCGAGCCGCGACAAGGGCGCGCGGCTGCAGGCCGAGATCAGCCGCGTCGAAGCCGCACAGGCGGCGGCCGAACGCGCGGCCCTCGCCGCCCAGCAGCAGCAGGCGGCCGCGAGCAGCAGCAGCTCAAGCGGCAGCTCGAGCGGCAGCTCGCGGCAGCTCGGGCAGCTCGGCGCCAGCCCCGACACCGGTCGGCCCGACGTTCGGACCATCCGGAGGCTGGGCGATCCCATACGCGATCGTCCTGTGCGAGTCCGGCGGCCAGAACCTGACTCCGAACAGCGCCGGCGCCTCGGGCTACTACCAGATCATGGCGGCCACCTGGAAGCTGTTCGGCGGCACCGGCCCGGCGGCCTACCTGGCCAGCAAGGCCGAGCAGGACGCGGTCGCGAGCCGGATCTGGAACGGCGGCGCGGGCGCGTCGAACTGGGTCTGCGCGGGCATCGTCGGAATCCACTGACTCCCCACGCCCAGCATCCGCTGACGCCCCGCCCGCCGGAGCGCATAACCTCCGCGCGTGTCCCGAGCCGTGAAAGGCGGCCTGGTCGCGGCGATCCTGATCGGCGCGCTCGCGCTCCGCGTCGCCGAGGTCGAGCGCACGTCGTTCCGCCCGATCAACGACGCCGGCTCGTACCTCACGCTCGCGAGCGAGATCGCGCACACGGGCGACTACTCGCTCAGCCACAACCCGGGGTCGGGCGCCGGCGGCACGCGCGGCCCGAGCGCGTACTTCGCGCCCGGCTACCCGTACTTCCTCGCGCTGGTCGACATCGTCGACGGGCACGAAACGCGACGCGGCGGTGCGATCCAACCCGCGCGGGTCTCCCAGGCGGTGCTCGGCACGATCACGGTGGCGCTGATCGGACTGGTCGCGCTCGAGATGTTCGGGCCGAGCCGCCGGCCTGATCGCGCTCGCCCTCGCGGCCGTTTGGCCGACGCTGATCGAGATGTCAGGAGTCCTGGTCGCCGAGAACCTGCTCGCCGTCGCTCGTTCTGGCCGCGGTGTACGCGGGCCTCCGCGTGCGCCGGGCCGACAGCACCAAGACGCAGCTCGCCTGGGTGGCGGCGGCCGGTGTGCTGACCGGCCTTGCGACGCTCACGCACGAGAACGCGATCCTGATAATCCTGCCGCTGATCGCCGCGGTGTGGACGGCGAGGCCCCGCTTCAAGCCGCGGTCGCTCGCGGCGCCCACGCTGCTGGTCGCGACCGTCGTGCTCATGATCGTCCCCTGGACGATCCGCAACGCGGTCGTGATGCACAGCTTCATCCCGGTCTCCGACGAGACCGGGATCACGCTCGTCGGGACGTACAACGTTGCGTCGGCGGCCAACCCTCAGGTGCCCGTACAAGTGGCGGATCTTCTACGCGATCCGCGGGGAGCGCGCGCTGATCCACGAGGCGAGCACGCTGACCGAGCCCGAGATCGGATCGAAGCTCCAGAGCCAGGCGCTGCACTACATCTCCGACCACCCATTCTCCCCGTTCGCGGTCGCCTACGACAACACCCGGCGGCTGTTCGAGCTCGAGGGCTCGTTCGCGTGGCAGGCGTCAGCGTCCGCGATCTCCCTCCCGATCAGCGCCGCCCGGGTCGGCGTGATCAGCTTCTGGGTCCTGTGCGTGCTCGCGCTCGCCGGCGCGTTCACGAAGCTGGTTCGGACAGCTCCGAAATGGGTCTGGGCGGTTCCGCTGCTGCTCGGCCTGAGCGTGGTGCTCGTCAACGTCGAGACGCCGCGGTTCCGGGCGCCGATCGACCCGTTCCTGGTCCTGCTCGCGGCCGCGGCGATCGCGACGCTGATGGCTCGGCTACGCCGTGCGCCAGTCGTAGGAGAGCGTCGGGACGCGGTGCCGGCTCGCCCGGCTCAGCTCGTCGAAATGGTCGAGCGCCTGGCCTGAGCCGAACGCGACGCACGTGAGCGGCGACTCCGCCGAGTACACGGGCATCCCGGTCTCCTCGGCGACGAGCTCGCGGAAGCCGCGGATGAGCGTGCCGCCGCCGGCGAGCAGGATCCCGTCCTTGGCGATGTCGCTCGCGAGCTCCGGCGGGGTCTCCTCGAGCGTGTCGCGGATCGCCCGGAGGACCTCGCGTATCGGCGCCATGATCGCCGCCCGCGCCTCCTCGCTGTGAAGCTCGACCGCGGTCGGGCAGCCCGGTCACGAGGTGCCGCCCGCGGACCTCGACCGTCTCCTCGGGATACAGCGGCGTGACCGAGCCGACCTGAATCTTGATCTGCTCGGCCGTCCGCGAGCCGATCGCGAGCTGGTGGACCGCGCGCAGATATTGGGTGATCGCCTCGTCCATCTCGTAACCGCCGACGCGGACCGAGCGCGAGACCACGATCCCACCGAGCGAGATCACCGCCATCTCGCTGGTCCCGCCGCCTACGTCGACGACCATCCGCCCGATCGGCTCGATCGATCTCGAGACCGGCCCCGATCGCCGCCGCAATCGGCTCCTCGATCAGGTGCACGCGACGCGCGCCGGCCGCGAGCGAGGCCTCCTCGACCGCGCGCTTCTCGACCTCGGTGACGCCCGACGGCGCGCAAACGATCAGCCTGGGGTGGGCCATCCGGCGGTCGATCACCTTGCGGATGAAGTAGCGGAGCATCTCCTCCGTCACCTCGAAGTCCGCGATCACGCCGTGGCGGAGCGGCCGCGTGGCCGCGATCGTCGCCGGCGTGCGGCCGATCATCCGCTCGGCGTCGGCGCCGACGGCGTGGACCTCGCCCGTGTCCACGTCGGACGCGACCACCGACGGCTCCGACACGACGATGCCCTTGCCGCCCACGTACACGAGCGTGTTCGCGGTGCCGAGATCGATCGCCATGTCGTGCACGCCGAGCGCCGGCGCGAAATGGCGTCTGGAGTTGTCTCTTCTCGATCCGTCTCTACGAAAGCCGATGCCGGGAAGGGTGCCAGAAACCGGCCTGCAGATGCGGCGTGCAGGTGTTTTTTCGGCGCGGCCGCTACCGGTCAGCGTTCGCCGGGCAGCTTGCCGCGGGTACTGAGACACCGCTTCGCCGACGTTGAGCGCGGTCGTGAGGATGCGGTTCTGCTCGTTCGCGTGTGCGACCGGATAGCCCTCGCCCGACGCGGCGCGCTCCGGACGCCCGATGTAGCCGAACTTGAGGTGCGCCGGGAGGATCTGCAGCAGACGCGGGGACATGTGAGCGCGCGCGCCCATGTTGCGCGGCTCCTCCTGAACCCACACGACCTCCTCGAGGTTCGGATAGCTCTCGACGAGCGCGAGGATCTCGGCCTGCGGGAACGGGTACAGCAGCTCGACCCGGCCGATCGCGACGTACGGGTTGTCCTTGCGCGATCTCGTGGCCGGCGAGCTCGTAGTAGATCTTGCCGCTGCACAGGATCAGCCGCCTGACCTGCGCGGAATCGTGGTCGGGCTCGGCCAGCACCGGCTGGAAGCGTCCCTCGGAGAGCTCGTTCACGCCGCTCGTCGCCTGCGGCAGGCGGAGCAGGCTCTTCGGCGTCATGACCACGAGCGGGCGCTGCTTGGCGACGCGGGCCTGGCGGCGGAGCAGATGGAAGTACTGGGCCGGCGTGGTCGGGTTGGCGACGCGGATGTTGCCCTCGGCCGCGAGCTGGAGGAACCGCTCGAGCCGCGCCGAGGAGTGCTCGGGGCCGGAGCCCTCGTAGCCGTGCGGCAGCAGCAAGGTAAGCCTCGAGGTCTGGCCCCACTTGGCCAGGCCCGAGACGATGAACTGGTCGATGATCACCTGCGCGCCGTTGGCGAAGTCGCCGAACTGCGCCTCCCACAGCACCAGCGTCTCCGGCGCCTCCTGCGAGTAGCCGTACTCGAACCCGAGGCAGCCCATCTCGGACAGCGGGCTGTTGTGCAGCTCCATCGGGGCGAGCGCCCCGGGCAGATGCTGGATCGGGCAGTGCTCCTGACCCGTCTTCGGATCGTGCAGGACGAGGTGGCGCTGGCTGAACGTGCCGCGCTCGGTGTCCTGGCCGGTGAGGCGGATCGGGATCCCCTCGGTCAGCAGCGACGCGAACGCGAGCGCCTCCGCGTGCGCCCACACGATCCCGCCGCCGGCCTCGGAGCGTCGAACACCTCGCGGCGCTGCTCGAGCTGGCGGACGAGCTTCGGGATGGATCGTGAAGCCGTCCGGCACCGCCAGCAGCTCGTCGTTCAGCACCCGCAGGCGATCGGCCGATACCGCCGTCTTGACCTCGGGCGAGGGCGTGCGATCGAGCTCGTACTCGCCGGTCGCGTGCTCGACGCTCCTTGGCGGCGGCGATCCTGTCCTTGAGCCGCTGGTGCTCCTCGGCCAGGACCTCCCAGACCTGGTCGGTCAGCTCGGTCGACTCCTGCTCGGTCACGACGCCCTGCTCGATCAGCTGCCGCGCGAACAGCTCGCGCGCCGGCGGGTGCTTCTTGATCACCTGGTACATCTCGGGCTGCGTGTAGGCGGGCTCGTCCGCCTCGTTGTGACCGAACCGGCGGTAGCCGATCAGGTCGATCAGCACGTCGTGCCCGAACTCCTGGCGGAACGCGAACGCCAGCCGGACCGCGCTGATGCACGCCGGCACGTCGTCGGCGTTGACGTGGATGATCGGCACGTCGTAGCCCTTGGCCAGATCCGACGCCCACGTGGTCGAGCGCGAGTCGTCCGGATCGGTCGTGAACCCGACCTGGTTGTTCTGGATGATGTGGATCGTCCCGCCGACCGTGTAGCCGTCGAGCGCCTGCAGGTTGAGCGTCTCGGCGACCACGCCCTGGCCCGGGAACGCCGCGTCGCCGTGGAGGATCACCGGCACGGCCGCGTTCGTCTCGCGGTGGGCGTGCGGGCCCTGGCGCGTGGTCTGGGCGGCGCGCGTCGCCCCGGCCGCGACCGGCGCCACGAACTCGAGGTGGGTCGGGTTCGACTCGAGCCGGACGATGATCGACTCGCCGCTCGGGAGCTGGTAGGAGCCCTGGGCGCCGTGGTGGTACTTGACGTCGCCGGTGCCGCCCTGCGGGATCGTGGTGATCGGCTCGAGCGTCGAGGAGCCCTCGAACTCGGCGAAGATCGAGTCGTACGGACGGCCGAGGTTGTGCGCGAGTACGTTCAGCCGGCCGCGGTGGGCCATCCCGATCACGACCTCGCGCGCGCCGCGCGTCGCCGCGAGCTGGATCAGCTCGTCGAGCATCGGCACGGTCATGTCGAGTCCCTCGATCGAGAACTGCTTCTGCCCGAGGTACGCCTTGTGCATGAACCGCTCGAGCGCGTCGACCTCGGTGAGCCGCCGGAGCAGCGTCTTCTGCTCGTCGGTCGCGAGCGGGGCGCGGAACTTGCCCGACTCGATCGCCTCGCGCAGCCACAGGCGCTGGCGATGCGAGGCGATGTGCTCGATCTCGTAGGCGATCGGCCCGCAATAGGTCTCGCGCAGATGCGGGAGCGCGTCGGCGAGCGTCTGGCCGGCGACGTACATCCGCAGGATCCGCGCCGGGATCCGCTCCATCAGCTCGGGCGTGAGCCCGAGCGGCACCGGGTCGAGCGCCGGATCGCCCTCGGGCTCCCGGCCGAGCGGATCGAGCTTGGCGGCGAGGTGGCCGTGGGTGCGGTGCGCCTTGAGCAGCGAGGTGGCGGCCTGCACGGCCTGCAGCAGCTCCTCGTCGACGGCGGCGGCGGGCGGCGGTGGTCGCGGGGACGCCGGCCGGCGGCGTGATCGCGCGCGCCGCGGGCGCCGGCGCGAGCGGCCCGAGCGCCACGCCCAGATCCGCGAACACGCGCTCGTAGAAGCCGTCCTCGCCCTGGAGCAGTGCCTCGATCCGCTGGAGGAACCGGCCGGACTCGGCGCCCTGGATGATCCGGTGGTCGTAGGTCGAGGTCATCGTCATGACCTTCTCGGCGCCGATCGCCTCGCCGATCGCGCCGAGCCCGGGCGGATACGCGATCGAGCCGGTCGCGACGATCGTGCCCTGACCGACCATCAGCCTCGGGACCGAGGCGATCGTGCCGATCCCGCCCGGATTCGTGAGCGAGATGTTCCCGCCGGTCAGGTCGTCGGCGGTGAGCGTGTTCGTCCGCGCCTTCTCGACCAGCGCGTTGTAGGCGTCGAGGAACTCGGCGAAGTTCTTGCGTCCGGCGTCGCGGATGACCGGCACCATCAGCGTCCGGGTCCCGTCCTTCTTCTCGACGTCGACCGCCAGGCCGAGGTTGCAGGCGCCGTCGTCGATCCGGTGCGGCTTGCCGTCGATCTCGGCGAAGTGATGGGCCATCACCGCCATGTCGTCGGTGGCCACGCGCGCGATCGCGTACGCGATCAGGTGCGTGAACGAGACGCGGTGACCGGCGTGCCTTGAGCTGCTCACGGCGCTGCGCGAGCGTCGTCACGGTCAGCGTGCGGAACGAGGTCGCGGTCGGGATCGAGCGGCTCTCGTCCATGTAGCGGGCGAGCGCGGCCGCGCCACCCTTGATCAGCTGAGCGCCGGCCGGCTTCTCTGATGATGGGGCCCCTGCCGGGGCCTGTTTCGCGGCTGTCGCTCCGTTCCCGGTGGCGGCAAGCACATCGGCCTTGATGATCCGGCCGCCCCGCGCGCTGCCGTGGAGCCCGGCGACGTCGACGCCCTGCTCGGCGGCGACGCGGCGGGCGACCGGGGAGATGTTGGTCGCGCCGTCGCCGACGGGGGTGGCCGACGGCGTCGCGGACGCGGCGGGTGCGGGCGGTGCGGCGCTCGCGCCGTTGCGCGGCCGTGCCGGCGCCGGCGGTCATCCGCGCGATCACCTGCCCGACGTTCACGGTCTCGCCGTCCTGCGCGAGGATCTCGGTGATCGTCCCGGTGGCCGGCGCGGGAAGCTCCATGTCGACCTTGTCGGTCGAGATCTCGACGACCGTGTCGCCCTCCTTGACCGCGTCGCCGACCTTGACCGACCACTCGATGATCGTGCCCTCGGTGACGGACTCGCCGCCGGTCGGGGTGACGATGTCGATCGTCTCGCCGGTGGACGCCTGTAGCGGCGGCGGCGCCCTCGGCCTCGGTGGCGGCGCCGGCGACGGCCTCGATCGGCGTCGCCGGCGGAGACTCGGCCGACACTGGAGTCGCGAGCGCCTCGGCGCCCCCACCGCCATTGCCGGCCACCGCCGCGTCGCCGTTGGTCGAGATCTCCGCGAGCACGGCGCCGACGGCGACCGTCTCCCCCTCGGCGGCGTGGATCTTGACGATCGTGCCCGAGGCCGGCGAGGGGACCTCGGCGTCGACCTTGTCGGTCGAGATCTCGACGATCGTCTCGTCGGCCTCGACCGCGTCGCCCTCCTGCTTGTGCCATTCGAGCACGGTGCCCTCGGCGACGGAATCGCCCATCGCCGGCATCACGACCTGGACAGTGCCGCTAGTGACTGCCATCTACCACGGAGGGTAGCCGGGAAACGGCTTTCTGCCTACGCCGGCGCTGCTCGATCACGAACCCGATCGTGCCCGCAAATGGGCCGAGCCCGCCGAGCACCGCGACGTCGACGGCCAGCCAGTACGGGATCACGCGCTCGCGCGCGGCCGCGATGCAGACGAGCGACATCCCGATCCACAGCAGCCCGTGCGCCAGCCCGAAGATGAACGTCTCCGGCTGCGGATTGCCGAGCGCGAACGCGCAGACCAGGAGCGCCAGGTAGACGCACGAGTGGCAGAACGAGACGACCTCGAGCCGCCCGAACGTGACCACGCGGGTGAACCCAGAACGACTTGCCACCGCCGGCATCAGCTCGAGACGAGCGCGGCCAGGCGCCGCAGCGGCTCGTCGCCCTCGGCCGGCCAGCGCGAGGGGTCGGTCGGCCACCACGCGAACTCGTCGTGCTCGTGGTCTGGCGTGACCGTCGCGCCGTCCGCCAGCCACGCCTGGCCGACCAGCAGCACCAACTCGCTGGGCAGCATGCACCAGCGCCTCGATCCGCAGCCGCTCGGGCTCGACCGACCACTCCTCGCGCAGCTCGCGGCCCATCGTGTCGGCCGGGTTCTCGTCGACCTCGACCGAGCCGCCGGCGCCGAGCGCCCACCGCCCGGCCCACGAGGCCAGCCAGTCCGCGCGGCGCCCCGCGAGCCAGCGGCCGTCCGCGTCGCGCACCATGCACAGGATCGACAGGCTCTGGGCCGCGCCGGCTGGGATCAGCCGCAGCGCCCAGCGGACCGGCTGGAGCTGGAGCGCCAGCCGGTCGGGCGCGGTCTCGAAGTCGACCAGCCGCGCCGCGAACCCGTCGTGGCTCGGCGAGCCACGGCGGCGCAGCGCGTCGAGCGCGACGTCGGCGGCGTCGGTCGCGTCGCCGGATGGATCGAACGGATCCTCGCGCCAGGCGACATCCACCTGATCGGGATCCCATGGGCCACGGGCGAGGACACCGGCTGACACGGCCACGGACCACACGGTACCTGGGTACGGTGGGGGTCCGTGCAGCGACGACTGAAGCACTGGGGCTGGGGCTACGAGGACGAGCAGCTCCCGGCGGCGCGCTCAACCCGCGGGTGCTGATCGACCCATGACGGCGCCCGAGCTCTACGACACGATCGGGCGGAGCTATACGAGCACGCGGCGCCCCGATCCGCGGATCGCCGCGGCCATCTGGCATGCCCTCGGCGGCGCCCGCACCGTGCTCAACGTGGGCGCCGGCGCCGGGGCGTACGAGCCGCCCGACCGCGAGGTCGTGGCGCTCGAGCCCTCACCGGTGATGATCGCGCAGCGACCGCCCGGCGCGGCGCCCGTCGTGCGCGGACGCGCGGAGGAGCTGCCGTTCGAGGACGGCGCGTTCGACGCGGTGATGGCGGTGCTCTCAGACCACCACTGGACCGACCGCGCGCGAGGCTTTCGCGAGCTCCGCCGGGTCGCGCGCGAGCGCGTCGTGCTGTTCAACGCCAATCCGGAGCAGGCCGACCTGTTCTGGCTGACGACCGAGTATCTCCCGGAGTTCCTCGACGTGATCCCGGCGCGGTACCGGCGGCCGGGCACGTGGGAGGAAGAGCTGCGAACCGCGCTCGGCCCGTTGACCCGAACGGCCGTGCCGATCGCGCACGACTGCCTCGATGGGTTCTACGGTGCGTTCTGGCGCCGACCCGACGCCTATCTTGACCCAGACGTGCGAGCCGGCATATCCGTCTTTGCGCAGGTACCCTCCGCCGCGGCGGACCGCGGCATCAAAGCGCTCGCCGCGGACCTTGGACACGGGCAGGTGGCGCGAACGTCACCGCGAACTGCTCACACTGGATGAGCTCCATCTCGGCTACTACGTCATCACCGCCGAGCCAACATCGCAAGACAGGAGACGTACATGAAGGTGATTGGAGCGGGGCTGCCGCGCACCGGCACGCTCTCGCAGAAGGCGGCGCTCGAGATGCTCGGGTTTGGCCCCTGCTACCACATGGTCAACGTCCTCACGGACCTGCCCCTGGCCGACCGGTGGGCGGACGCGATGGACGGCGACGCCGACTGGGACGAGATCTTCGGCGAGCACGAGTCGACGGTCGACTGGCCGGGTGCGTTCTTCTACCGCGAGCTCGCGGACGCCTACCCCGAGGCGAAGGTGGTGCTGAGCGTCCGCGACCCCGAGGCGTGGGAGAAGAGCATGCTCGACACGATCTGGGACGTGATCTACGGGCACTCTCCGATGGCGTACATCTCGAAGGCCCGCGAGATCATCGATCCCGCCTGGGACGCGTACCTCGAGCTGATGGCGAGGATGTGGGCGGCTCAGGGCGTCTTCACCGGCCGCGGGCTGCGCGCCGGGGCAGCTCGCCGAGGCCATCACCCGCTACCAGGAGCAGGTCCAGCGCGCGATCCCCGAGGAGCGGCTGCTCGTGTGGAGCGTCAGCGAAGGCTGGGAGCCGCTGTGCCGGTTCCTCGAGGTCGACGTGCCGAGCGCCCAGTTCCCGCGGCTGAACGACAGCAAGATGTTCACCGACCGGCTCGTCGACGCCTCGCTGATGGTGCTCCAGGAGTGGCGGGCCGGCGACGGCGCGCTCGAGGCGCCGTCGCGGCAGCCGGCCTGAGCGCGAGGCGCGCCTACGTCTGGGAGGTAAGTCGGCATAGTTCCGACTTACTTCCCAAGGCCCCCAGCTTGGCCCGAGCTAGGCCGCCAGCGTGCGGTTGAACCGCCGCAGCGCGAGCGGGACGCAGACCGCGATGATCACCAGGCACCACAGGACCATCGCGAGCTCGGGATGGACGAGCTGCCACGACCCGCTCGAGTGCACGCCTTCGGTGAGCCCGCGGACGGTTCCGACCAGGGCCGAGATCGGGTCCCACTGAGCGATCGTCCGCGGGATCGCGTCCATGCCGGCGATCGGCACGAACGTCCCGGCCAGGAACGCGAGCGGGAAGATCACGATGAACCCGACTCCCTGCATCGCGTCGGGCGAGCGGACGAGCATCCCGAGCAGCACCCCCATCCAGGTGAACGCGAGCATCGCCGAGCACCATCAGCCCGACGAGCTCGACCGCGTGGACGGGCGTCAGCTGCGGGTTCCAGCCGAGCAGCAGTCCGAACACGACGACGATCGTCATGCCGAGCACCTGCTCGCAGAACTGGCCCATCACCTGGGCGCTGATGATCGACAACCGGCTGATCGGCATCGAGCGGAAGCGGTCGATCACGCCCTCGGTCATGTCGTGGGACGTGGCGACGCCGGCGCCGATGATCCCGAACGCGAGCGACTGGCCGATGATCCCGGGGAACAGGTAGTCCTTGTAGCTCACCCCGGGCACGTGGATCGCCGAGCCGAACACGTACAGGAACAGCAGGATGAACACGATCGGCTGGATCGTGACGTCGAGCAGGCGCTCGGGCACGCGCGGGATCGCCCGCAGGCTGCGGACGGTCAGCAAAGCGGTGTCGCGGATGAACCGGCCCACGCCAGCGACGCCAGACCCGGGAACGAGAGCGGGAGCGGGCGGAGCTGCGACGGCGCTCATGCGGCCACCTCCGTCGGTTGGGGTTCGTCGATTCGCAGACCCTCGTGCGCCACATGACCGGTCAGCGCGAGGAACGCGTCGTCCAGCGTCGGACGGCGGAGCGCGATCTCGTCGACCTCGATGCCGGCCTCGGCCACGACCGAGGCGACTTGCGCGAGGTCCTCGGCCTCGTCCGGGGCGGCGACCGACACGGTCCGCTGCTCGGCCGACACCGAGATGTCGAAGCGCCCTTCGAGCAACACGCCGAGCCGCTCGAACTCGCTGCCGTCTGCCGCGATCACGTCGACCCGCTGTTCGCCGACCTGCGCCTTCAGCTGCGCCGGCGTGCCGGCCGCGACCTCGCGACCGCGATCGATCAGCACCACGCGATCGGCGAGCGCGTCCGCCTCCTCGAGGTACTGGGTCGTGAGCAGCAGCGTGACGCCGTCGTCGACGAGCTCGCGGATCGTCGACCAGACGACCTGGCGGCTGCGCGGGTCCAGCCCCGTGGTCGGCTCGTCGAGCACGAGCACGTGGGGGGTGTCGATCAGGCCGGCCGCGAGGTCGACCCGGCGGCGCTCGCCGCCGGACAGGTTCTTGACCAGTCGGTCGCGGAACTCTTCGATTGCGAAGCGTTCGATCAGTCCATCGGCCACGGTGGCCGCCTCGCGCCGGTCGCGCCCGCGGAGCCGCGCCATCAGCACGATGTTCTCGCGCGCGGTGAGGTTCTTGTCGAGCGCCGCGAACTGCCCGGTCAGCGCGATCAGCGCCCGGACCACCGCCGCCTCGTGCACGATGTCGTGCCCGCCCACGCGGGCCGAGCCGGCGTCCGGGCGCAACAGGGTCGCGAGCATGCGCACGGTCGTGGTCTTGCCGGCGCCGTTGGGCCCGAGCAGCGACACGACCGTTCCGGTCTCGACCCGAAGATCGAGGTCCGCGACCGCCGTGAATTGGCCAAAGCGCTTGGTCAGGCCTTCGGTTTCGATTGCTGGTGTCGATGTCATGTGCCAGAACTCTACAGTCACTGAAAAAATTCTGCAACTGAATTTTTCGGCATATCCTGTTCGCGATGGATCAGGACGAAGAGCTACTCAGCGATCCGTTCAGCGACGACCGGATTCACCGGGTGTTCGTGGCCGAGCTCGGCGAGGAACTCGCCGACGCGTTGCTACGGGTCCGGCGGTTCCAGGAGGCGGCGGAGCTGAGACGCCATCCCGCCGAGGGGCTGCGCGAGCGCAAGCGCCGGCTCACGCGCCAGCGGATCTCCGACGTGGCCACGATCCTGTTCGGCGCCCGCGGCTTCGACAACGTCAAGGTCTCTCAAGTCGCCGACATCGTCGGCGTCTCGGAGAAGACGGTCTACAACTACTTCCCGACGAAGGAGTCGATGGTCCTCGACTGGGCCGACGAGGCCGTCGAGAGCATGGCCCGCGTGATCCGAGAGTGCCCGCCGAACGAGTCGCTCACCGCCGCGGTGGTGCGGGCGATGAAGGAGGACATGGAGCGCTTCCACGACGTTCCCGATGAGCTCGTGTTGTTCCTGCCGCGGTTCGTGGAGTTGATCGAGTCGACGCCGGCGCTCCGCGCCGCGTGGCTCGAGATGTACGACCGGATCGTCACCGTGACGACGGAAGAGCTGGCGCGGCGGGCGGAGGTCGACCCGCGTGACCCGGAGCCGATGATCGCGGCGCGGGCGCTGAGCGGGCTCGGCGGGGTGGCGCTCGCGGCCCGCGTTCGCTACATCCAGCAGGGGCTTCGCGGAGCCGAGCTGCGCGACGCCGTTCTGACCGACCTCGATCGGGCGGCGCGGCTGCTCGAGACCGGCCTGTGGTCGTTCAACCTGCTGACCCACGGCCGGCGCACCAAGCAGCAGGTCCTCGAAGCCGCGAAGGCCGCCGAGGACGCCCGCGCGCAGGTCGTCAAGGCACTGCGGGAGGCGCGCGCCGCATGGCGGCAGATCCGCGAGCAGAGCCGCGACGCGATGCGCGAGCAGCAGGCGGCGAAGCGGGACGCCATGCGCAGGGCCCGGCGCTAACCGGTTGCCGTCACGCCACGCCGGCGCCTAGAAAGGCGGGGTGATGCGGGGCGCGGGACCCGGCGCCTGAAGCGGCTGCGCCAGCTCCTCGCTGGCGACCGCATCGACGACCTCTTCCTCTTCCTCGACCTCGCCCTGGTCGTGCTGGCCGTCGCACAGGATCCGGAACTGCCCGGTCTGCCCGCCGTCGGCCTGCAGGACGATGCCGGGGATGAGCTCCTCGCCCTCCTCGAGCCCGAGCCGCTCGATGTCGAAGTGAGCCATGCCGATCCCCCAGGTGTTGTGGTCGGGGTTCTCGCGATCGTGCGCGTTGACGCCCATCGCGACCTGCTGCAACAGCTTGGCGATCTTGGCCGGATCCGACATTCGAGCTGTCAGGCTAGCGGCTCAGCCCGAGCGCGTGGCCGTCAGTTCGATCCGTTGCGCTCGATTATCTCGACCCGGTAGTTGTCCGGGTCGCGGACGAAGCACAGCCGGTTGCCGCCTTCGCGGATCGTGTATGGCGGACGCTCGGGCTCGATCCCCTGTGCCTTGAGCCGCGCGAGCGTCCCGTCCATGTCCTCGGTGCCGATCGCGATGTGCCCGTAGCCGGTGCCGATCTCGTACGAGTCCACGCCGAAGTTGTAGGTCAACTCGAGCCGCGCCTCGGGGCCGTCGTCGGGCAGGCTCATGAACACGTTGACCGCTTCGTCGCGGATCGGCGCCCGGCGGCGCTCCTCGAAGCCGAGCGCCTCGTAGAACGCGACCGAACGATCGATGTCGGTGATTCGATAGCAGGTGTGAAGGAGGCTCATGTCGTAGGGTCCCAGGGTGTCGCGGGATCGGGGTGGTCGGGGACGAGCGGGGCGGTGCCGCCGCGGGCGTGACAGTAGCAGCGCTACGGCACGCCCGAGGCGGTGCCGCATCCGCGAAGTCATCCGGCCGCATCCGGACCGTCGCCCTAGGAGTACGCTGGCGCTGATGATCGTTGAGCGCTCGATGAACGACGACTTCCTGTCGAACACCTACGTGGTCGCCGACGAGCCGGGGGGCCACGCAGTGATGATCGACGCCGGCGGTCCGGTCGCGCCGCTGCTCGATTACCTGCGCCGCGGACAGTTCGAGCTGACCCACGTCCTCCTCACCCACCACCACCATGATCACGTCTCCCAGGTCGACCAGGTGCTCGAGCGCCACCCTGGCACGCCGGTCCTGATCCACGAGCTCGAGCGCGGCAGGTGCCCACCGCCACCGGCACGATGGCGCCCGGCGAGAAGATCGAGAGCGGCACGCTCGAGATCGAGCCGATCCACACGCCGGGCCACACCGCCGGGATGCTGTCGCTGCTCGTCAACGGGACCGACGTGTTCACCGGCGACACGCTGTTCAAGGGGTCGGTCGGCGGCGTTCATGCGCCTGGTAGCACCGGTTTCGCCGATATCAAGACGTCGATCATGGACAAGCTGCTGAAGCTCCCGCCGGACGTTCGTATCCACCCAGGTCACACGGACCCGACGACGGTCGCGCGAGGAGTTCGAGCACAACGGCTTCGTGCGGATCTGGCGCGGCCTCGACGCCGAGGGCGACGAGCCGTGCACGGCGCTCGGACAGCCCGCCACGCTGATCCTGTTCGGGAGCGATTACGACGGTGGTCACAAGGCCTGGGTCCGCTGGCCCGACGGGTCCGACGACATCGTCCCCGGCTCGCGCGTGGAGCGGACCAAGTGACCCGTTCGGTTCCTTACCGGGCGGCGGATAGCATCTAGGACAGTGGCGAAGGACAAGATCCCCACCTCGCGCGTGGGGCGTACCGCCAGGATCGGGGGGCTGGCAGCGGGACAGGCGATCCGCCAGGCGGGCACGCTCGCGGCCAACGTGACGCGCAACGACGAGCAGCGCAAGGTCGCGCTGGAGAAGCGCCAGATCGAGGCCGCCGAGCAGATCGTGACCGCGCTCGGGACGATGAAGGGCGCCGCGATGAAGCTCGGGCAGGTGCTGTCCTTCCTCGACGTCGGCATCGTGCCCGACGAGTACCGCGAGGAGTTCCAGCACAAGCTCGCGGCGCTCCGCGACGCCGCTCCGAACGTCGCCTTCAAGGACATGCGCAAGGTGATCGAGGAGGAGCTCGACGAGCCGCTCAAGGAGGTGTTCGCCGAGTTCGACGAAGAGCCGGTGGCGGCCGCCTCGATCGGGCAGGTCTACCGGGCGCGACTCCACGACGGCCGCGAAGTCGCGGTCAAGGTCCAGTACCCGGGGGTCGCCGCCGCGGTCCGGTCGGACATGCAGAACCTGGGGCTGATCCTGCGGCTGGCCAAGCGGATCGCGCCCGGCCTCGATCCCCAGTCGATCGGCCGGGAGATCTCGGAGCGCATCCACGACGAGCTCGACTACGAGCTCGAGGCCCAGAATCAGCGCACGCTGGCGCGGATCTTCCGCGGCCACCCGTTCATCGTGATCCCCGAGGTGGTGACCTCCCTGTCACGCGAGCGGGTGCTGGTCAGCGAGTTCATCTCCGGCACCGGGTTCGAGGACCTCAAGAGCTATCCCCACGAAGAGCGCGACCGGATCGGCGAGATCCTGTTCCGCTTCTACTTCGGCTGCCTGTACCGCCACCACCAGTTCTCGGGCGACCCGCACCCGGGCAACTCGATGCTGCTCGACGACGGACGCATGGTGTTCTACGACTTCGGGCTGTTCAAGCGGATGCCGCCCGGCGCCGTCGAGCTCGAGATCCGGGTCGCGCGCGCGATCATCGAGGGCGACACCGACACGATCATGCGGCTGGGATCGGAGGTCGGCTTCTTCCCGGAGCCCGACAAGTTCGACCCGCAGCGCGTGCTCGCGCACTTCCGCGCGGCAACCTCCTGGTACACGGTCGATCAGTACACCGAACTCACGCCGGACTACGCCACGCAGGTGCTGATCGACATGAGCGACCCCCGCTCGGAGTACTTCGGCCAGCTCCGCCACGAGTCCGCGCCACCGGACCACATCTTCGGCCGGCGCATGGAGGTGCTGACACTCGCCGTGCTCTCGCAGCTGCACGCGCGCGGCAACTTCCACCGGATCGCGCGGGAGTGGTTCTACGACGACCCGCCGGCGACCGAGCTCGGCGAGCAGGAGGCCGAGTTCTACGCGCGGGCGGCCGCGTAGGGGCGATGACGCGCCACCCCTGCCCACGCGGCGGGGGGGCGGCCGATGATCCACTTCTACTGTGGACCATGCGCCCCTGCCCCGGTCTCGAGGTGGTGAGTGGCGTGCGGTCCACACTGGGCTTCGCTGCGCTCGGCGTCCGTGGCGCGTAAGTGGGGATCCGAGTCCCGGTCCGGACGGGCCCGCCGGTCCCATGGATGACGCGCGCACGCGCTGCCGGCGCCGGCCGCCCGCCCTCAGTGCCAGGAGCGCGGCCCCGGCCCTCTAAACCCGCTGGATCTGCATCAGGCTCGTGGTACCCGGGCGGCCGCTCGGGAGGCCGGCGGTGATCCCGACGCGCGACCCGGGCTTGACCCAGCCGAGCTCGACGACCCGGCGCGCCGCGTCCGCGATCAGCGCCTCGGTGACCTCGTGCCGGCGCATCGACGCGGCCTGCACCCCCCACATCAGGCTGCAGCGCCGGACGGTCTCCTTGCCCGGCGACAGCGCGTAGATCGGGACCTGGGGGCGGTGCGCCGAGATCAGCCGGGCCGAGCGGCCCGACAGCGTCGGCACGACGAGCGCGGCCAGGTGCAGGTCGCGGGCGGCCGCGCACGCGCTGTACGCCACCGTGTACGCGGGGTCGCGGGCGTCGCGCCTGACGCGCTCCTCGTTCCAGGTGCGGTACGGAAGCGTGTGCTCGGTGCGCTCGGCGACCGAGGCCATCATCGCCACCGCCTGCACCGGGAACGAGCCGATCGCGGTCTCCTGGGAGAGCATCACCGCGTCGGTCCCGTCGAGGATCGCGTTGGCGACGTCGGCGACCTCGGCACGGGTGGGGCGTGACGAGTTCACCATCGAGTCGAGCATCTGCGTGGCGGTGATCGAGGGGCGGGCGAGCTTGCCGGCGATCCGCAGCAGCTGCTTCTGGACGATCGGGACGTCCTCGATCGGGAGCTCGATCCCGAGGTCGCCGCGGGCGACCATCACGCAGTCGGCGGCGCGGATGATCTCCTCGGCGGCGTCGACCGCCTGCGGCTTCTCGATCTTGGCGATCAGCGGCAGCCGCGTGTGCCGGCGCACGCTCGTGACGTCCTCGGCCGTCCGCACGAACGAGAGCGCGACGAGGTCGACGCCGATCGACTCGCCGAAGCGCAGCATCTCGAGGTCCTCCTCGGGCACGGCCGGCAGGCCGCGGGTCGAACCCGGGATGTTGAGGCCCTGACGCGAGGCGACGGTCCCTCCGATCTCGACCGCGGTCTCGACCTCGCCGTCGCCCTCGCGGACATTGGTGACGCGCAGCCGGATCGCTCCGTCGGCGAGGTAGATCACGTCGTCGGGATCGACCGCGCCGGCAAGTCCCTGCCAGGACACCGACATCTGCTCGCCGTTGCCCACGGAGTTTGCGCCGCACAGCAGGATGAGCTTCTCCCCGGGCTTGAGCTCGGCGATGTCGTCCTCGAGCGCGCCGATGCGAATCTTCGGGCCCGGCAGGTCCTGGAGGATCGCGACCTGCCGGCCGGCGTCCGACGCCGCCCGGCGGACCAGCTCGGCGTTCTCGGCGTGGACCTCACGGTTGCCGTGCGAGAAGTTGAGCCGCGCGACGTCCATCCCGGCCTCGGCCATGCGGGTGAGCGTCTCGAGGTCCTGCGAGGCGGGTCCGATCGTGGCGACGATCTTCGTGCGGCGCATAACGGCTCTGGAAGCTACTGCACGAGCCGATTTAGACCCCCGCCCACCCCGTTACTGCGTGGTGAGGCTGACGGGCTCCCCGTCGGCGGTCAACCGGCCGCCGGCGCGAAGGTCGCAGATCAGATCCCAGTGAAGGGCTGAGGAGTTGCGCCCGCCGGTCTCGGGGTACGAGCGCCCGAGCGCCAGGTGGACGGTCCCGGCCATCTTCTCGTCGAGCAGGATCGAGCCGGTCGCGCGGTCGATGCCGGAGTTCGTGCCGATCCCGAGCTCGCCGAGGAAGCGGGCGCCGGGATCGGTGGCGAGCGCCGCGTCGAGGTAGTCCTGTCCGCGGTCAGCGGTGGCGCGCGTCACCCGTCCGGCCTCGAAGGTCAGCTCCACGCCTTCGACCGACACCCCGCGCGGACTCGAGGGGACCGTGAAGCGGATCGTCCCGTTGGCCGAGTCCTCGATCGGCCCGGTGAAGACCTCGCCGCTCGGCATGTTCCGGCGCCCGTCGGAGTTGATCCAGGTGCGGCCGTCGACGCGCAGGCGCAGATCGGTGCCGTCCGCCTCGATGCGGATCTCGCGCGCTGGGCTCAGACGCTCGACGAGCCCGGCCTGGCGGGCGCTGAGATCGCGCCAGGCCGCGACCGGGTCGGGGCGATCGAGGAACAGCGCGCGGTTCACGAACGCGGCGTAGTCGTCGTCGCTCATCCCCGCCTCCTGGGCCAGCGCCGGCGTCGGCCACAGCGTCCCGCACCAGCGCTTGGTCAGGCGAAGCTCCTGGATCGGCGAGCGAGCGCGGGCCGCGCGCGCGAGGACGGCCGGGTCGACATTCGCCAGCGCGCGGGTGTTCTCGGGCGCATCGATCCGCAGGTAGGCGTCGGCGTGCTCTATCTCGGCGAGGTCGAGGGGGGCGAAGTTGTCGATCAGGTCGTCGGGGGCCAGGCGATAGAAGTCCTCGGCCAGGCCCGGCAGCCCGATCCTCAGCCCCGGAGTCCACGCCCCTCGCTTGATCAGCTCTCGGTGAAACGGGCGGACCAGCGGCGCGGCCAGCGTGGTCGTGTACACGAGCACGTAATCGCGCTCGCGCACCTGCAGGCACCAGTCGCACAGGAGCGCGGCGAACGCGTCTTGGTCGATCACGGCGCCTGCATCTCCGGGAAGTGCTCGGATACGTGCTCGCGGAGGGAGTCACGGACGAATCGCCGCTCGTCGCCCGTGGCCAGCCGGTAGCGGCCGAGCAGCTCCTTCTGGCGCGTGATCTCGACGCCCGAGATCGTCCAGGAGACCGCGAGGCGCTCGAACAGAAGCTCGGTGGCGCGCTGCCAGGCGTCCTCGCGCTCGATCCCGCCGCCAAGGGTGTCGGCATATTCCCGGCGCGCGCCCGGGGTGAGCGAGCCGCGCAGCGTGAGGACGTTGCCGTCGGGATCGCGGTATTCGCTTACGGGGGCCGAGAGCTTCTCGCGCTTGCGGCTGCGCTTGGCCACGATCATGCGGGGGTGAACAGGCTGCTGGCGACGTCTGTGCTGCTCATGCGAGGGCCGAGTCTAGGCGTCGGTCCGAATATCGTGCGCAGGCATGCCACGCAGACGCGAGCTCGCGCGCGGGGAGCGCGTGATCCCCGGCCTATGGCGGCTCCGCCTGCCGATGTCGCTTCCGGGCGTGCCCCACTGCAACGCATGGGCGATCTCGGCCGGGGAGGGCGTCGTGCTGGTCGACACCGGGATGCACGAGCCCGGGTCGATGGTCGAGCTCGAACGGTCGTTCGCCCAAGTGGGGCTGAGCGTGGACCAGGTGCGCCTGCTCGTGTGTACTCACGCGCATCCCGATCACTGGGGGCAGGCGGCGACGATCCGCGACCGGACGGGCTGCGAGTTCTGGATGCACCCCAACCACGAGCACGCGTTTGTGACCGCGAGCGACCGCGACCTGGCGCTCGCGCGCCGGCTCGAGATGGGGCGTCAGAGTGGCGTGCCCGAGACGGCGCTCCGCCGCTACGCCGAGCACGCCAAGGACATCCCCTCGGGGATAGCGCGGGTGATCGAGCCCGATCGTCCGCTCGTACCCGGCGTCGAGATCGAGACGGATCTCGGGGTCTGGACCGTCCACGAGACGCCCGGGCACGCACCGTCGCACGTCGTGCCTGTTCCAGAGCGGAGCGACGGCTGCTGATCTCCGGCGACCACGTGCTCGGACGCATCTCGCTGTTCTTCGACTATGGCTGGACGCCCGATCCGATCGGCGAGTTTCTGCACTCGCTGGATGAGACCGACGAGCTCGGGGCCCGGCTTGCGCTGTCCGGACACGGCAAGCCGTTCATCGACGTCCCCGGGCACATCGAGGGCAACCGAAAGCTCGTCCATGAACGACTCGACGCGACGCTCGCGGCGGTGCGCGACGGGCCGAAGACCGCCGTCGAGGTGGCGCCGAGCGTCTTCGGTGAGCCGCTCACCGAGGCCAACGCGGGGTGGCGGCTGCAAGAGTCGCTCTGCTACCTCCATCACCTCGAGCTCACGGGACGGGTTTCGCGCAGCTCGGACGGGGACCTGGACCGATGGACAGGGTGCTCCGGCTAAACCTTGACACAATCTTGTCAAGGTTGGTATGGTGCCGCACCATGCGAATCGATCAGATCCTGGCCAACGCCGACGAGCCCATTTTCTCGTTCGAGTTCTTCCCGCCCAAGACCGACGAGGGCGAGCACAACCTGCGCTCAGCTCTGTCGGCGCTGCGCGAGCTCGAGCCGGACTTCGTGTCGGTCACGTACGGCGCGGCAGGGTCGACCCGCGGCCTCACGCTCGAGCTGACGAAGTGGATCAAGCGAGAGCTCGGGATCGAGGCGATGGCGCATCTCAGCTGCGTCGGCGCCACTCGCGACGAGCTCTGTGTGATCCTCGACAGCCTCGGCGACGCGGGGATCGAGAACGTGCTCGCGCTGCGGGGGGACCCGCCGCGCGGAGAGGCCGAGTGGCGACCGCACCCCGGCGGGCTGCGCTACTCGAGCGAGCTAGCGTCGCTGATCGCCGATCGCTACCCGATGAGCGTCGGCGCCGCGTGCTTCCCCGAGGTCCATCCCGAGGCGGCCGACATGGCCAGCGATCTGCGGTTCCTCAAGCGGAAGGTCGACGCCGGCGCGTCGTTCCTGATCACGCAGCTGTTCTTCGACAACGACCTCTACTTCCAGTTCGTCGAAGAGGCGCGGGCATTCGGGATCGACGTCCCGATCATCCCGGGGATCATGCCGATCACCGACGTGACCCAGATCAAGACGATCACCGGCATGTGCGGTGCGTCCATCCCGGAGGCGCTGCTCAGGCAGCTCGAACAGCGTGCCCCGTTCCCGAACGCGGTGCTCCAGCTCGGCGTCTCGTACGCGACGCTCCAGTGCGCCGAGCTGCTCGCGCGCGGGGCGCCGGGCATCCACTTCTACACGCTGAACCGCTCGCCGGCGACGCAAGCGATCCTGGCGGCGCTGCGGCTGCTGCGACCTTGGGTGCGCCGCGAGGTCGTCAGGACCGCGGCGACGTGGGAGCCGGCGGAATAACCTCGAGCGCGTGGGCCAGCCGCGGCTGGCCGTCGACCTCGTAGCGGACGTCGACCTCGTCGTTGCGCTTGTAGGTCCCGATTCCCCAGAAGCCGAGGAACCACGCCCATCCGCTCAGCTTCTGGCGGACGAGCTCGCGCTCGAACAGCAGCTCGCCGGCCGAGATCCGGTAGTCGGTCCCGAGCTCCTGACGGACCCCGTTGACGTAGACCTCGAACGGCGAGCGGACGCCGGGCGGGAGCTTGACGCGCCAGTAGCGCATCGGCGCTCACAGATCCTCGGAGATGAGCGACATCACGACCGCGTCCAAACCTTTGCCGCGCTTGCGCAGATACTCGCGCAGGACGCCCTCACGGGCAAACCCGGCCCCCTGCGCGGCGCCGATCAGCGCCGCGTTGTCGGGCTCGCAGAGGATCTCGACGCGGGCCAGCTGGCACGGCCCCAGCAGCCACTCGCCGCCGAGCCGTAGCGCCTTGCGGCCGAGCCCGCGGCCCCTGACCTGGGGCACCAGCCAGATACTGAGGTCCGCGCGCGACTGATCCCAGTCGACGTCGTGGACACGGATCTGACCCCGGCAGATGTCCGAGTCCGGCTCGAGGATTGTCAGCGCGGCGCGCTCTCCCGCGGCGCGGTCAGCCCGCTCGCGCTCGGCCAGGCGGCCGAGCTCGGCGCCGCTCGGCGGCCGGTCCTCGCCGGTCAGAAGGTGCAACCGGGGGTCGTCCTGGTAGGCGATCAGGATCTCCGGGATGTCGCGCTCGGCGTAGTCGCGGAGGCCGACGGCGCCGTCGGTCAGCGGATCCGCGAGGAGGGGAAACGAGTGCACGTCGGTAGCGGACCGTACCCTGTCTCGCCGTGGAACCGGTCGTCTATCAGGTGCGGCGCTCGGATCGGGCGCGGCGCGTGCGCGTCACCGTCGATCCCGCTCGCGGCGTCGAGGTCGTGCTGCCCTCGCCGGGCGCCCGAGCGCGAGGCGGCCGCGGCGATCCGCGAGCTCCGGCCGTGGATCGAGCGCCGAGTCGCCGAGCTTGCCGGCGCGCGCGCCGCGGTGCAGGCGCGAGGCGACACGGTCCCGTACCTGGGGCAGACGCTGGCGCTGCGGGGCGACCCCGGTCGGTCGCGGGTGATCCGCCGCGGCGACGTCGCTGCTTCGTACCCGACGGATCGGCGCGGAACCCGGCGCTCGAGCGCTGGTACCGACGGGCCGCCCGCTCAGAGATCGAGCCGCGCCTGAAACGGGCCTGCGCGCTCGCGGGAACGTCGTACTCGAGCCTCACGATCCGCGGGCAGCGGACGCGCTGGGCGAGCTGCTCGCGGACGGGCACGATGAGCTTCAACTGGCGGCTGCTGCTCGCGCCCGAGGCCGTGCTCGACTACGTCGTCTGGCACGAGGTGTGCCATCTCGAGGTGATGGACCACTCGCCGCGGTTCTGGGGGCTGCTGGCGGCGCGCAGCCCGGGCTACCGCGAGCAGAAGCGCTGGCTGCGCGCAAACGGCGCGACGCTCGTGCTGTGACCGGTCGTCGATTCCAAACGGTGCGCTAAACGCACACCAACACGGAGCGTTGTGGCGGCCCGACGGCGCTGGTAGATTCGTCCCACCGTAAGGAAGCGCAACGGTGAGGATCGACGCGCGCACGTAGGGCTGGCCGACGAGTGGGACCTTGCTGCTGATAAAGAGAAACGCCGGACCGAGAACCTCGCGCAGACGGTTCGCGTCTGCGACCCCCTGCGAGGTCTGAGGTCTCGGTCCGGCGGTATCCCGCGCGCCTGCCTGCCGGTCTATCGCCTGCGCGTGGGGGAGCGCCGCTGGTCCGTGAGGCTTGCCTGCGGCTGCATTGTTAGGTAACCTACCAAGCGGTTGACGCCGCTGTCAAGCCAGCGGGACCGTTACAGCTGGGGAGGGCGGTACCCTCCGGGAGCCCGAACAGGAAACTCAATGACACCTCCAAGCACCAAGCCGTTCGGAGAGTCGCTGCGCGCACTGATGGACGATCGCTCGCTCACCTACCGCGGGCTGGCCGAAGCGACGCGCAAGCTCGATGGCAAGGGCATCACCCACGCCCACATCAACATGCTCGCCAACGGGCATGACAAGCCCTCGATGCGGGCGATGGAGCTGATCGCGGCCGCGTGCGATATCGACCCCGACTACTTCGCCGAGTATCGCCTGGCCGCGGCGATGCGCGAACTCGACCCGGCCGAAGTCGGGCTCGAGCAGGCGCTCGAGAACCTCAACGCTCGGCTCGGTGCCCGCCGACAGTCCGCCGCCAGAGCACGATCATCGCAGCGGCCCCAAGCACAACCTCGTCCCACGGGGTAGCCAGCGGATCGAGCGGCGGCAGGGCGATCAGGAACGCGACCGCCCAGACGACCCACGCCGATCTGCACGCCCCTCCGAGTGACCTCGGGGTAGCGCCAGAGCATGTCTGGCGAGGCGCTCGGAGAAGAATCCGAGCTCATCCTCGTCCCCCAGCAGCTTCGCCGCGGCGGACAGCGACGCGAGTGCCAGCACGAAGGCGAGATAGCCGAACGGGCGCACGAACCATCGCGCCGCTCTCATGAGATCAAGCCCCATCACGAACATGAACGATATCTCACTTTTTGAGCACCACCCGGCGCAGGGCGGCTAGTTCATCCTCCCCGTTTCGCCGGTCTATGGGCCGGCGCCTGACGCGGCCGAGATAGGCCTCGGTCGAGCCGTCACCGTGCACGTCGATGCCGGCGTGCACGCTGGACAGAAGACGCTGCGGGCCGGCGAGCTCGACCCTCGCCACGACCTGCTCGGCCGGCGTGTAGCGCTTCAGCTGGGTGTCCGGAGGGTTGTTCGGACGTCGACCGGGCAAGCTCGCGGACGCGGGCGTCGAGCCCGTCGAGCGCCCGATCGAGCTCGTCGAACCGTCTCGCGCTCGACGCGCGGTCCTTCGCGGACGGTCAGCGTCCAGATCGCCGACTACCGCTTGTCCATCGGGACGTAGTCGCGGCCCCGAGCGCCCGTGTAGATCTGGCGCGGACGCGCGATCTTCTGCTCCTTGTCGTCGATCATCTCGAGCCACTGCGCGATCCAGCCGCTGGTGCGCCCGATCGCGAACAGCACCGGGAACATCTCCATCGGCATCCCGAGCGCCTCGTAGATCAGCCCGGAGTAGAAGTCGACGTTCGGGTAGAGCTTGCGATCGATGAAGTAGGGGTCCTCGAGCGCGATCTTCTCGAGCTCGAGCGCGATGTCGAGCAGCGGGTTCGTGCCGGTGACCTCGAGCACGTCGTCGACGGCCTTCTTGATGATCTTCGCGCGCGGGTCGTAGTTCTTGTAGACCCGGTGCCCGAAGCCCATCAGGCGCTCGTTGCCCGTCCTTCACGCCCGCGATGAAGTCGGGGATGTTGTCCTTGCGTCCCGATCCGGCGGAGCATCCGCAGCGCCGCCTCGTTCGCGCCGCCGTGGAGCGGGCCGTACAGCGCCGCCACGCCCGCCGCGACCGCGGAGTACGGATCGACCTGGGAGGACCCGACGCCGCGCACGGCGCTAGTCGAGCAGTTCTGCTCGTGGTCGGCGTGGAGGATGAACAGGACGTCGAGGGCGTGCTCGAGCCGTGGGTCCGGCTCGTAGCGGATCTCGGTCATCTTGTAGATCATCGAGAGGAAGTTGCCCGGGTAGGACAGGTCGTTGTCCGGATAGACGTACGGCTTGCCCTGGTTGTGGCGGAACGAGAACGCGGCCAGCGTCGGCATCTTGGCCAGCAGCCGGATCACCTGGATGTAGCGAATCTCCTCGTCCTTGATCGCGCTCGCCTCCGGGTAGAACGTCGACAGCGCGCCGACCGACGCGAGCAGCATCCCCATCGGGTGGGCGTCGTAGCGGAAGCCCTGCATGAACTCCTTGACGTTCTCGTGCACGAACGTGTGGATCGTGATCTGGTGGGTCCACTCGTCGAGCTGCTGCTGGCTCGGTAGCTCGCCGTGGATCAGCAGGTAGGCGACCTCGAGGTAGCTCGACTCCTCGGCGAGCTGCTCGATCGGGTAACCGCGGTACTCGAGGATCCCCTTCTCGCCGTCGATGTAGGTGATCGCGGACCGGCACGACGCCGTCGCCATGAAGGCTGGGTCGTAGCTCATCAGGCCGAAGTCGTCCTCGTCGACCTTGATGTTGCGAAGCTCGGTCGCGCGGATCGTTCCGTCCTCGATCGGAATCTCGTACTGCTTCCCGGTTCGGTTGTCGGTGACGGTCAGGGTCTCTGTCGCCGTTGCTGCGCCTGCGCCGTCTTGTTGCTGCGTCTCAGTCGTCATGGCGCTCCTCTCGCGCGGTTGCCGGTGGCCGGGTCTTCCGAGCGGAATACCAACTTTGAATTTAGTACGCAGAGTTTGGCGCGAAGTCTGTCTGGGCGCCGTATGGTCCGGCGAGGCGGTTCGCGACCGGGATTTACCGCTACTTCGGGAACGCGCTCGTCACGATGGCCATCGCCATCGCGAACAGCATCAGCACGAAGCTGACCGCCATCACGCCGCGCGCGCCCCGCTCGTTGCCCGGGAAGCTCGGCCGCGTGAGACCGACCACGCCAAGACCCAGCGCCCAGATGACCAAGAGCGCGCCGGCGATGTAGAACGGGACCTTCGAAGGCTCGCTGGCGGCCACGATCAGCGTCGTCACGCGCGCGAGCCTACTCCATGCCGCTGGTGTCCGCGCCGCGGGCGCGCGCCCCCTCGTAACGGCTCTCCGTCGCGGCCCGCTGACCTTGATAGTGACTGCCGAGCTCGGGGCTGCCGTAGGGGCGGAGCGCCGGGCGGTCGAGCGCCATGAACGACAGCTGCGCGATCGGCAGGCCGGGGTACAGCTTGATCGGGACGCGGGTCAGGTTGTTCAGCTCGAGCGTCAGCGTGCCCTGCCAGCCGGGGTCGCAGAAGCCCGCGGTGGCGTGGACGATCAGCCCGAGGCGGCCGATGCTGCTCTTCCCCTCGATTCGCGCCACGATGTCGTCGGGCAGCTCGACCCACTCGAGCGTGCGGCCGAGGCAGAACTCGCCGGGATGGATCACGAACGACTCATCCCCGCCGAGGACGACCTCCTCGGTCAGCCCGGACGGGGGGTCGCGCAGGTCGATGGCCGACGCCCGGTGGTTGTGGAACACGCGGAACGAGTCGCCCAGGCGCAGGTCGACGCTCGCGGGCTGGACCAGAGCGGGGTCCCACGGGTCGATCCGGATCCGGCCGTTCTGCACCAGCTCGAGGATCGTCGCGTCGGACAGGACGGACACGGGGGCGTTCATCGCCCGCAAGTCTGGCAGCGGACGGAGATGTCGGTGTGCTCTCGGTGGCGGGGGGCCGGTGTCGCGATGCGGAGGCCGAGGACGGGGTCTAGCGCTCGACGGTGCGCGTACGGGCGCGGGCGGTCCGGACGCGGGGCGGCGAGGGCGGCGACGGGTCGCCGTGCGGTCCCCGGCGCGGGTGGCGCGGGAACGGCTTGCGCGGATGGAGCGGATCGCGCTTGATCCCGCCGTCGTCGTCGCGCGAAGAAGTCTCGTCGGGCTCTTGCTTGATCGCCCACCAGACGATGTAGATCAGTCCGGCGAGCGGGATCTTCAGGGCGAGCATCAACCAGATGAGTCCCCAAGTCACGGCAGCCGATCCTACCGAGATCGCGCTTGGATTTCACCCCGGAAGGGCTCTCCGCGACGGGCCAGCCGCAACGGAGAAAAAACACGCGGCGTATTAATCTGCTGGATTCGTGTCGCTTGCTCGCCTTCGCCTGATTTCGATCGTCGGCGCGGTGGCCGTGGTGGTGTTGCTGGTGGTCCTGGCACTGCTGGCCCGGCTCGACATCAAGCCGCCCGCCGCACCGGCTGAGCCCGCCGGAGTGGCCGCCCCGCTCGCGATCGGAACCCAGCTCCAGCGGCCCCGCCCGGTTCCGGCGGTGCCGCTGATCGACGAGCAGGGTAAGCCGTCCTCGATCAGCCAGTGGCGCGGCAAGTGGGTGATCCTGGCCCCGTCGATGACGCTCTGCCACGAGGTCTGCCCGCTGACCACCGGCGCGCTGATGGAGCTCGTGAACGACATCCACCTCGCCGGGCTGTCCAGTCGCGTCGTCGTCGCGGAGGCGACGGTCGATCCGTGGCGCGACAGCCCGTTCCGGCTGCGCGCTTACCGCAAGCTGACCGGCGCCAACTTCGAGATGCTGACCGGGACCCAGTCTGAGATCCGCCGGCTGTGGAAGTTCTTCGGCGTCTACTACACCCGCGTACCGCAGGGCAAGCCGCCCGACACCGATTGGCTCACGCACGAGCCCGAGAAGTTCGACGTCCAGCACACCGACGCGATCTTCTTCATCGACCCCTCGGGTCAGGAGCGGATCTTAGACGAGGGCATGGCGGAGGTCGACGGGAAGCTCTCGCCCGTGCTGAAGAGCCTGCTGAGCGACCAAGGGATCCAGAACCTGGAGCATCCGCAGCTGCCGTGGACCGCCGCCGAGGCGCTCGACGACCTCTATTTCCTGATGGGCCGAAACGTACCCGCGAGCGCCGTCCCCAAGGTCAACGCGCCGACCGCGGGAGCGGCGGAGCGCGTGCTTGCCGGGTCACCGAGCTCGCTCGCGGCGCTGCACGCCCAGGCGGGCGAGCTGATCGCCTCCGGCGGGACGCTGTCCGACCGGCTGCGCTCGCTGCGCGGCTATCCGGTCGTGCTGAACGCGTGGGCGGCGTGGTGTCCCCCGTGCCGATCCGAGTTCCCGCTGCTGGCCACGGCGTCCACCCAGTTCGGACGCAAGGTCGCGTTCGTCGGAGCGGACACGAACGACTCCACGAGCGACGCACGCTCGTTCCTGGCCAAGCACCAGATCAGCTATCCGAGCTACCCGGTGGCGTCGTCCGACCTCTCGTCGCTCGCCGTCCTCGAGGGGTTCCCGACGACGATCTTCATCAACCCTGCCGGCAAGGTCGTCTTCGTCCATACCGGCCAGTACGACACGCAGGCGGCGCTCGACAACGACATCCAGCGGTACGCGCTCGGGCAATCTGGATAACGGTTGATTCCTCGGACGGAGAGGAGCCCCGGCTGGTGAATCGCTCCATGGCCCGGGGTCAGACGACGACCGCGGTCGGCTCCTCTGAGGAGTGGGGCGCCGGCGCGCCGGCTTCGGTCCGCGAGCGCACGGCGAGTGCCGCGCCGATCGCGAGCAGCGTCCACGTGATCGGATCCTCGAGGAAGTCCGCGTACAGCAGCGTGTGGAAGACGAGCGCGACGAACGCCGCCGCGACCCCCACCCGAGCGGGATCGGAGCGGCACCGCTGGAGCAGCGTCACGAGCGCCGCGACCACGAGCGCGAGGTAGACGAGCTCCCCGATCAGCCCCTGCTCGGCCGCGACCGTGATCGGGATGGTGTGCGACGCCGACAGCGTCTGGCCGATCTGGTGGTGGTGGGCGGTGTACTCGGTCTCGAACGAGCCGGATCCGTATCCCCAGATCGGCCGCGCCGCGAACAGATCGAGCCCGCCGGACACAAGGCTCGGCCGGCCGCTCGATGCGCCGTTCAGGCCTTGGTTCAACCCGAACGTGGTCGGAGAGATCGCGATCGCCGCGGCCGCGACGGCCACCACGGCGGCACCGGCGAACACGGCGCGCCCGACCCTCCAGCGGAGCGCGGCGAGCGCTCCCAGCCCGACCCGAGCGCCCCGAGGCTCGAGCGCGACAGCGTCAGCACGAGCGCACACCACAGGATCGCGAGCACCGCGACCGAGGCGAGCAGCGTCCGTTGCCGGCGCGCGTACAGCAGGACCGCAGCGATCAGGATCATCACGAGCGCGAGGAATCGGCCGAAGATGTTCGGGTCGAAGAACACCGAGTTGACCGTGAAGTAGGCGTGGTCCTGATTGGCCGCGATCAGCTTGGGGTTCAGGAAGAGCGTCTTGGTCCCGTACTCGACGAACCCGACCAGGGCGAACAGCACGGCCAGCCCCGCCAGCAGCGTCAGGCAGGTCCGGACCAGCCGCGGCGTCCACTCGAGCCTGCGCAGGAGGCAATAGGCGAGCGCGAACGGCACGTAGAAGAACACGATCTGCTGCAGCGCCGTGACGAACTTGGGCGAGTAGGCCGCCTGGAGCGCGTACAGGACCACGTACGCGGCGAGCAGCCGCTCGAGCCACCGGGCCGGGGCCTGGCCGTCGGCCGGATTCGGGTCCGGTGGCGCCCGTCCCCGCAGCCCGGAGACGACGAACGCGAGCGACCCGGCCGCGACCACGAAGTACAGCGGGACGAGCAGGTTCGAGGTGACGCCTCCGGCCTGGATCGGGATCCTGAAAGGGAGCGCGACGATCACCGCGCCGGCGAGCACCGCCGGCCACTTGTCGATCACCCACGCAGCAGCAGCGACCGCGACCAGCGCGACGAGCGCCCCGACCACCGCCGCGAGCGGGTGGCGATGGACGATCCGGAGCTGCGGCGAGTGCCAGATGTCGGCCAGCAGCAGCGCCGGCGCGAGCACGAGCGCGCCCAGCATCGCCAGAGCCTGGACCCGCGTGTCGCGGTGCAGCATCACGACCGCGGCGAGCACCGCCGCCGCGACGACCCCAAGCTCGGGCAGCGGTCCGGTGAGGGCGCCGAAGACGAGCACGGCTGAATGATCCTCTACCTTTGTTCAGCGCATGTCCTCTAAGAGCCTTGTCATCGCGCGGCGTGTCGGCTTTCGCGTTGCGCCGGCGCTCGCGACGCTTGCGCTCGCCGGCTGTGGCGCGGTCGACGTCCACCCGAAGCAGCCGGCGGGATCCGCCGCGCTCGTCAGCCGGGGCAAGATCGACAGTCCGCTGACCAGCATGCACGATCACCTCGACTGCATCCGGGCCACCCACGTGGCGGTTCACGTCGTCAGCCCCGACGAGGCTTCAGATCGACGCGGCGCCAAACGGCCCGGTCGTCGTTTTCACGCCTACCGCCGGCGCGGCGCAGGCGACCCAGATCGACGGCACGGCCCAGGGAGCCGAGGTGATCGGCACCGCACTGGTGTATCCGAACCAGGGCTCCGCGTCGGAGTTGACCGGCATCGAGGACTGCCTGGCTCAGGGCGTGCAGGGATAGGCGACCTCTAGAATGCCCGCGACGTCGACGCTCCGTGCGTCGGCGCGTGTACGTATCTGCCGCTGCCGTGCGTAACTTGGCGAGCGCGGCACCAACCAGATCTTCCCGGTCCTGTGTCTGTTCCCACTGCCGAGCTGACTGCTCCCGCGCCGTCGACGGATGTCGCCGGCGAAGGCCCGTGCGCTGGCGGGGCGGATGTCCGGCATGCGCTTCTACCTGGCGCTGGGCGCCGGCGCGCTGCTGATCGCGGCGCTGTCGCTGCTGATTCCCGTCGACCCCGAGCTACGACCCGTGGGCGTGGCTCGTCTGGGGCAAGGAGATCGTGCATCTGGATCTCCACACGACCGGCGGTCCGTCGTGGAAGCCGCTGCCGATGCTGTTCACGACCGTGTTCGCGGTGTTCGGCAAGGCTCAGCCGGACCTGTGGCTGGTCATCGCGCGGGCGGGCGCGGTGGTGGCGGTGGTGATGGTGTTCAAGATCGCGTGGCGCCTGACCCGGGATCTCGTCGCCGGGATCGCGGAACCGACGGGCTCCCGCCGCCGATTGGCGGTCGATCGCACCGGTGCTCGCCGGCGTGATCGCCGCCGGAAGCCTGATCAACTCGGGCGGATTCATCTCGAACAACGCGCTCGGATACTCCGAGGGCCTCGCGACCGCGCTCGCGCTGATCGCGGTCGACAGCTACATGGACGGGTCCCGCCAGCGGGCGTTCGTGTTCGGCTTCTTCGCCGCGCTTGACCGCCCGGAGCTGTGGTTCTTCTGGGGCCCGTATGGCCTGTACCTGTTCTGGCGGGATCCGGGCGCGCGCAAGCTGGTGATCGGCCTGTTCGCGCTGATCCCGGTGCTGTGGTTCCTGCCCGAGCTGTGGGGTTCCGGTCACCTCTTGCGCGGCGTGACCCGCGCGCAGCATCCGCGCTCCAACAGCGCCGCGTTCACGAAGTGCCCGGTGTGCACGGTGTTCAAGAAGGAGGCCTGGCCGACCGTGCTCAATCGGGTCAAGATCCCGGGCATCATCGCGCTGTTCGTGGCCGCGTGTCGGGCCTGTGGCGCACCCGCGCGCAGTGGTGGCGCCACAGCGGTCCGGTGGATCGCGGCATCCGGGCGCGGGCGTGGCTGCTCGGGATCGGCCTGTTCGGGTTCGTCTGGTGGCTCGGGATCGCGTTCGAGACGAATTCCGGGTTCTCGGGCAACAACCGCTATCTGGTGCTCGGCACCGCCCCGGTCGCGATCGCGGGAGGGATCGCATGGGGTTGGTTCTCGCGGGCGGTGGCCGATTGGATCCGTCGACTCGGCGGGCTCCTCGGTTCAGGCGTCAAGCGGCTGACCGGCCCGGTGTTCACGGTCTCTGCCGGCGCGGTCGTCGCGGTCGCGCTGTTCCTCGCGGTGCCGCCGTGGATCGGGCAAGAACATCGTCAGCCTCCCGCGCACGCATCACGCGCTCGTGTACCAAGCGCATCTGCGCGAGGACCTGGCCACGGCCATACGCAAAGCCGGGGGCGCGGACGCCCTGAAGAAGTGCGGACCGGTGATGACCGAGGGTTTCCAGGTCCCGATGGTCGCGTGGAATCTCGGGGAGCACACGGTGCGCGTCGAGGCGCCCCCGAGCAAGCTCGTCGGGCCGCCCTATCCGGCCGTGATTCTGCAGACCCGCGCGCAGTCGAACTCGACCCTGCTGCCCACCCCCGCGCAGATCATCGCCTGGGAGCACGAAGGCGCGAACTACAAGCTGATCGCCCACGTGCGCACGTTCCGGGTGTTCTCCACATGCGCCGGTAAGGTGGCTGGTTAGTGGCCGTCAGCGCCCCTCCGCGCGGGATCCCCCGCGTGCTCGATTTCCACGAGCCTGATCGCCTGAAGCGGATTCCGGTCTGGGTCAGCACGACGGCCCTGCTGGTGTTCCTGATCGCCGTCTCGGCGTTGATCCGGACCCGCTTCATCACCGGGCAGTTCTGGGAGGACGAGGCGATCACGACCGGCATCGCGTCGCACTCGCTGAGCGCGATCCCCGGCGTGCTGCGCCACGACGGCTCGCCGCCGCTGTTCTACCTGCTGCTCCACGTATGGATCAGCATCTTCGGCGCGAGCGAGGCCGCGACGCACGCGCTCTCGCTCGTGTTCGGCCTGCTGTGCATTCCGGCGGGCATGTGGGCCGGGTGGAGCCTGTTCGGCCGCCGGGCCGGTGTGTACATGGCGATCCTGTGCGCGTTCAGCACGTTCCTGACCGCGTACGCGCAGGAGAGCCGGATGTACGAGCTGATGGCGCTGCTCGGGATCCTCGCGACGGCAGCGTTCATACACGGGTTCGTGTACCGGCGCCGGCGCTACCTGATCATGTTCGCCGTGTGCGAGGCGCTGATGCTGTACACGCACGCTTGGGGCATCTTCTACGGCGCGGGCTCGGTGATCGCACTGATCCCGATCTGGCTCGCGAGCGACGACCGCCGCGGGATCGTCCGCGACGCCGTGCTCACCTACGTCGGCGCCGGCGTGCTGTTCCTCCCGTGGTTGCCGAACTTCATCTACCAGGCCACCCACACCGGCGCGCCGTGGGCGCCGCCGCCGCGCTTGGGCGCACCGGTTCTGATCTCGCGCGACCTGATGGGCGGCGACCGGATCACGGTGGCGCTCGCGCTCTCGGCCGTGATCGGACTCGCGTCGCTGTTCACCCGGCGCTACCGGCGGACGCGGGACGCCACGATGGTGTGGGCGCTGGTCGCGCTGCCGGTCGCGACCCTGCTCCTGGCCTGGCTCGCGTCGCAGATCACGCCCGCGTTCGTCTCGCGCTACTTCGCCCCGATCCTCGGCGCGTTCCTGCTGCTCGCGGCGTGGGGCGCCGCCCGCGCCGGGCATCGTCGGGCTCGTCGCGATCGCGCTGTCGCTCGTGTTCGTCGTCCACATCGCGTCCTACGCGCCTCAGAACAAGAGCGACATGCGCGACATCAGCGGCGAGATGAGCCCGCTCCTGCACTCGAACGCCGTGGTCGTCAACGCGCAGCCCGACTCGACGCCGCTCGCCTGGTACTACCTCCCGGGCTCGTTGCACAATTTCGACACCACGATCGGCCCGGTCAAGGACCCGAGCTACATGAACTGGGTGTACGCGCTCAAGAACCTGCAGCACTCAGAGCCGCAGGCGTTGCTCCCGCCGCTGGTTGCTAGCCTCAAGCCCGGACAGCAGCTCCTGTACGTGCGACCGCTGACCGAGGGCGCAAACAACTGGAAGTCGTCGTGGACGCAACTGGTCCGCCGCCGCGCTGCGCAGTGGGGCCAGATCCTTCAGGACGACGTCAACAAGGGTGTCCTCAAGCAGGTCGCCGTAGCGCCGCACAATTACCGAGGAGCCAGCATCCTTGCTTACAGCGCCGTGCTCTACGAGAAGGTTTCCTGAGATCCCAAGATGACCGACGTGACCCCCACACCGATCGCAACGGCCCAGGATCGGACATCACGCCGGAGCGTCCCGTGGTCGCGCTCGGCGGCGGTCCGGCGGGCCTCACCGCGGGCTACCTGCTCGCGAAGCAGGGCAAGCCGGTGATCGTGCTCGAGTCGACCGACCAGGTGGGCGGCATCGCGCGTACCGAGGTTCGCGACGGCTATCGCTTCGATCTCGGCGGGCACCGCTTCTTCACGAAGTCCAAGGAAGTCGACGACCTCTGGCACGAGATCATGAAGGAGGAGTTCCTCCGGCGGCCACGTCAGTCGCGGATCTACTGGAACGACAAGTTCCTCGACTATCCGCTCCAGGGCATGGATGTGATCCGCAAGCTCGGGCCGGTCGAGGTGGTCCGGTGCGGCGTCTCGTATCTATGGGCGGCGGTCAAGCCCAAGGGCCAGGAGGACACGTTCGAGGCGTGGGTGTCCAATCGCTTCGGCAAGCGCCTCTACCAGCACTTCTTCAAGACGTACTCCGAGAAGTTGTGGGGCGTGCCCTGCACCGAGATCCGGTCGGAGTTCGCCGCCCAGCGGATCAAGGGCCTGTCGTTCTTCGCGGCCGCCAAGGCGGCGTTCGTCGGCAACGAGGGCGACAAGATCAAGTCGCTGATCTCCGAGTTCAACTACCCCCGCTACGGCCCTGGCCAGATGTGGGAGCAGATGACCGAGGACATCCGGGCCCACGGCGGCGAGGTCAGGCTCAACGCGCCGGTCACCCGCCTGCGGATCGAGAACGGACGCGTCGTCGAGCTCGTCGCGGGCGGCGAGACGCTGACCCCGAGCTACGTGATCTCCTCGCTGCCCCTGCGCACGACGGTCGGGATCGCCGAGCCGGAGGCGCCGGTCGACGTGCGCGACGCCGCCCGTGGCCTCCGCTACCGCGACTTCCTCACGGTCGCGCTCGTGATCGACAGCCCGGAGCTGTTCTCCGACAACTGGATCTACATCCACCAGCCGGGCGTCAGGGTCCTGCGAATCCAGAACTTCCGCTCGTGGAGCCCATGGATGGTTCCCAACGACACCGACACGTCGATCGGGATGGAGTACTTCTGCTTCGAGGGCGACGAGATCTGGAGCATGAGCGACGACGACCTCGTCGCGATGGCGACGCGCGAGCTCGCGAAGCTCCACCTGGCGCGCGCCGACCAGGTGAAGTTCGGGTTCGTCGTGCGCGTCCACAAGGCGTACCCGATGTACGACGTCGAGTACCCCGAGCGGGTCAGGACGATCCGCGGCTGGCTCGAGGGCATCAGCAACCTCATCCAGGTCGGGCGCAACGGGCTGCACCGCTACAACAACTCCGACCACTCGATGCTGACCGCGATGCGTGCGGTCGACAACATCCTCACCGGCTCCCACCACGACATCTGGGCGGTGAACGCCGAGAGCGTGTACCACGAAGAGGACGTCGCGGACGAGCACCCGTACGTCGACGCGCCCAAGACGCCGGCGATGGAGCAGCCGCTCGCGTAGGAGCGGGGGCGGAGGCGCGTTGAGAGCTGCACTCCGGGTTGCTCTGGTCGCCCTCGTGTCAGGGTTGCTCGCCTTGCCCGCGCCGGCGGCGCCCAGACCACGACCCCGCAGGTCCCGGCCCCGAGCTCGGGACAGAATCCGCTGACGCCCGGGTTCCCGCAGCCGTCGGTCTCGATCCCGACGACCACGACCGCCGTCCCGACGGTCCAGACGTCCGCGACCGCGGGCGGCGGGCAGCGGCTTCACCGGCAGCTCGGCGATCATCATCGCGATCGGCGCGATCGTCGTGCTCGGCGGGATCTCGTTCTACATCTGGCGCGACGCCCGCCGGCGAGCGCCGAAAGGCCACCGCCTCGTCGCTCCGATCGACGCGGAGGGCAGGCGGGCGGGCTCCAAGCCGCGCCCGAAGCCGCGCAAGCTGAGCGCGGCCGAGAAGCGCCGGCGCAAGCGCGGGCGCGCGCGGTAGACGCTCTCAGCCGCGCCCGAGCTCGGGATCGGCACGCCCGGCGGTCCGGAGCGACTGCCGTCCGCGGACGAGCTGGCGCTCGACCGTGCGGCGGGTGCACCCCTCGTGCGCGGCCATCTCCGTGTAAGTGAGCCCGAGCGCGTGCAGCCACAGCACGCGCTGCTGGCGCTCGGGGAGGCTTCGGAGCGCCGCCAGGCGCTCGCGCTGTTCGACGAGCCCGTCCGGCGTCGCCACCGCGGTCCGGAGCGTCGTCGGCTCCGTGCCCTGCTCGATCGCGGCATCGAGTGACAGCTCGCGGCGGTCGCGCCGCAGGAGCTTGAACGCCTCGTGGACGGCTGTCGTCGCGAGCCAAGCCATCGCCGTCTCGCGGTGAACCCGGTGGCTGTGGTGGAGCAGGCGAAGCCACGCGAACTGGCATGCGTCCTCGATCACGCCATCGGGCGCCCTGACGTCGAGCCGCACGATCTGCTCGAGGCGGGCGGCGAGTGAGCCGTAGAGCTCTCCTACGTTGCAAGCCGAGTCGTCGTCTATCAGGGACATAGTGAGTCTAATTGAGACTAAATTGATGCGAACGACCCTAGCAGAACTCATTTGATGTTGATAGGTTCAACGCATCTAAATTGGCTCAATTAGACTGGAGGAGATAGATGATGCTGGTGTTACTCGCCGACGTCGTCGGCGAAGCCCGACCTGCGCGGGCTGCCGGGGAGCAACGTCCTCCAGCAGCTCGTGAACGGCGCCGAGGCCTGGGCGCTGGCGATCGCGCTGATCGGGGCGTTCATCGGCGCCGCGATGTGGGCGGTCGCCTCGCACGCCCACAACCCGCACTACGCCGCGCGCGGGCGGATGGCCGCGGTGATCTCGGCGGCGTCGGCGCTCGTGATCGGGTCGGGCCCCGGCCTCGTCAACTTCTTCCAGCACCTCGGGACGACCGCGAAATGAGCCCCGGCGCCCGGCCCCTGCGGGTCGGCTTGATCTGCGGGCTGACGGCGGCGGCGGGCTTGGCGGTCGGCGCACTGGGCGCGGGGGCCGCGAGGTCCGCGACGGCCGCGAGGGCCGCGACGGCCGCGACGGCGACCGCGTCCGCGGCGATCGGCCCGGGTGACCCAGTCTGCGGCGCCACCGGCGTGCTGGGCGCGGTGGGCGGCAGCGCGTGCTCCGGCATCGGTAAGACCGCCGGCGGCGACCTCCTGAAGGCCGGCAAGCAGCTCGTCACCGGGAACGTCGGCGGCGCGGTCAACACCGCGGTGGGCGGCGCGGCTCAGGCGGTCGCGTCCACGGCCGCGTCGCGCTCGCGTTCGCGGCGATCGGACCGTTGGTTCTCGGCGGCGCCCAAGCGGTCCTGAACGACACCGCGGCCGCGCTCGGCGCGACCACCACCCCGCAGCTCCGCTCGACCTGGTTCTCCTCGACGTACTGGCGGATGGCCGCGATCGCGGCCGTGCTGACGCTTCCGTTCCTGTTCGCGGCGGCAGTGCAGGCGCTGATCCGGTCGGACCTCGCGCTGCTGGCACGGGCGGCGTTCGGATACCTGCCGCTGGCGATGCTCGCGATCGCGATCGTCGCGCCGCTCACGACGCTCCTGCTGGCCGCCTCCGATCAGATGTGCGCGTTCATCTCCGCGGCCGCCGCGAACGAGAGCGCCCACTTCCTGGCCAAGGCCGGCGTCACGATCGCGGCCGCGAGCGCGCTCGACCGGTTCTCCGTTCCTCGGCGTTCCTCGTCGGCCTGTTCACGATCGGCGCCGCGTTCGCGCTCTGGATCGAGCTGCTGATGCGCGAGGCGGCCGTGTACGTGATCGTGCTGATGCTGCCGCTCGCGTTCGCCGCGATGGTGTGGCCGGCGCGGCGGATCTGGGCCGATCCGCGCGGTCGAGCTGCTGGTCGCGCTGATCCTGTCGAAGTTCGCGATCGTCGCGGTCCTGTCGCTCGGCGGCGCCGCGATCAGCGCGAGCGCCGGCGCAGGCGAGCGTCGCCGGGATCATGGCGGGGGCGGTGCTGATCACGCTCGCCGCGTTCTCGCCGTGGGCGATGCTGCGGCTGGTGCCGCTCGCCGAGATCGCGGGCGGGGCCGCCGGGGCGCTCCGCGGTGAGCTACGCAACTCCGGCGGCGATGGCCGAGTCCGCATGGTCGAACGCGGCGACGGCGCACGACTGGGCGGCGAACGCCACCGGCGACATGCAGCGGGAAGCCGTGCGACGCGGTTCCGGCGGTGGCGGCGATGGCCCAGATGCGGCGGATCGCCCGGCCGGCCCGGAGCCGCCGCCCGCGAGCCCGGCGAGGCGCCGGCCGATCCGGGCGAGACGACGGGCGGCGCGGGCGGCGCCGGCGGCGAGGCGGGCGAGCTGACGGGCGACGCTGGCGAGCCAGCGGGCGACGGCGGCGAGGCGGCGCACACCGGGGGCGACGGACCGCACAACGAGGCGTCAGCGGACGACGACGTGCCGGCGTCCACGGCCGTCCCCTGGAGCCAGCAGCCGGTCCTCGAGCTCGGGCGCGGACAACCTGTTCGCGACGCCCGTGTACCCGCACGAGGACGCCTCGTGACCGGCGAGCGCCTCACCTACCGGTTCGGTCCACTCGAGCGCCGCGGCATCCTCGGCCAGCTCCGCGCCGGCCAGGCCGCCGCGGTGGCGGCCGGCGGTGCTCGCGGCGATCGTCGTGCTCGACCGAGCGCCGACGGCCGGCCGGCGCGTTCCTCGGCGTGCTGCTGGTCGGCGGCTCGCTGCTCGTCGCGTTCGCGCCGCTCGGCCGTCGCACCGCCGAGGAGTGGGCTCCGATCGCGCTGTCGTTCGTGCCTGCGCCGCGATCCGGGGACGGCTGCGCTTCCGCTCGCGCGCTCCGGCCGGCGGGATGCTGGCGGCCGAGCGCACCGGGCCCGCTGGCGCCGGCTGCTCAGCCACCCGCTGCCCGGATCCTCCGGCCGCGCGTCAGGGGCGTACGGATCCTCGACGTCCCCTACCGCGATCGCCCGGTCGGCGTCCTGTCCGAGCAGCGCGGCCGCCGGCTGACCGCCGTCCTCGCCTGTCGCGTGCTCGCGTTCTCGCTGCTCGACCCCGAGGCGCAGGAGCGACGCCTCGCGCGCTGGGGCCTGATCCTCGTCGGGCGCCGCCGGCGGCCCGATCCGCCGGCTCCAGTGGATCGAGCGGACCGCCCCGGCGCAGGGCGACGAGCTCGCGCGCTGGCTGCACGACGAGCGCGACCCGGCCGTCCCGCTGCGGGGCACGCCGATGATCGAGTCCTACCTCGAGCTGATCGGCGCGACGACCGGGCCACGCAGGAGCACGAGGTCCTGATCGCGGTCCAGGTCGACGCGCGGCCGCGTCGCCGACCGCGGGCCGAGGCGCCGGCGCGAGCGCTGATCGAGCAGACCGAGCGCGTCGCGCGAGGGCCTCGAGGCGGCCGAGGTGACCGGTGCTCGGCGCGCTCGGGGCGGGCCAGCTCGCGCGGGTGCTGCGGACCGCGTTCGACCCGTACGCCCGCGCCGAGCTCGCGGCGCTCGAGGCGGCCGAGCCCGACCGCGACGGCCTCGCCGAGGCGAACGCGTGGCCGCTCGGCGCCCGGGAGCACTGGGAGCACTACCGCAGCGACGGCGCCGTCCACGCCACCTTCTGGATCGGCGGATGGCCGCGCGTCGACGTCTCGCCGATGTTCATGGATGCGCTGCTCGGGCGCTCGAGCGTGGTCCGGACGGTCGCGGTCACGTTCGAGCCGATCGCGCCCGAGCGCTCGACCCGGGAGGTCGAGGCCGCGATCACCCGCGACCGCGCCGACCGCGAGCTGCGCCACCGCTTCGGCCAGTCCGAGACCGCCCGCCAGCGCCAGGCGCAGGAGGCCGCCGATGCGCCGCGAGGCCGAGCTCGCCGCCGGGCCACGCCGAGGTGCGGCTGGCCGGCTTCGTGACCGTCTCCGGGCGCGACCGCGACGACCTGCGCCGCGCCTGCGCCGAGGTCCACGAGCACGCGGCGCGCGCCCGGCTCGAGCTGCACCGGATGTACGGCCAGCAGGCCGAGGCGTTCACGTTCACGCTGCCGCTGTGCCGGGGGCTGCGATGAGCCGGCCGACCGCCGAGCGGCCCGGCCACCGCTGCACGACCCGGCACGCCCAGGCGATCTACCCGTTCGTCGCCACCGGCGGCCTCGGCGGCCGCGGCGTGTTCGTCGGCACGCGACTCGAGCGGCGGGGCGTTCTGTTACGACCCGTGGGTCCTGTACGGCGACGGCGCGCTCGACGACCCGAACGCGATCGTGCTCGGCAAGCTCGGGCAGGGCAAGAGCGCGCTGGTCAAGACGCTGCTGTGGCGGATGCTGCTGTTCGGCCGCCGCGCGTTCGTGCTCGACGTCAAGCGCGAGTACGGGCCGCTGTGCGCGGCGGTCGGCGTCGACGCCGATCTCGCTCGAGCCCGGGCGGCGCGGTCCGGCTGAACCCGCTCGCCTCCCGCCCCGAGGAGCACGCCCAGCTCGAGCTGCTCCGCGCGGTCGACCGTGACCGCGATCGGCGGGCCGCTGACGCCAGATCGAGGCGGCGGCGCTCCGCGAGGCGCTGCACGCGGTCCGGGTCAGCGGCGTCGCCGAGCCGACGCTGCCCGCAGATCGCGACGGTCCTGTTCGACCCCGTCGCGGAGATGGCCGAGCGGCTGCGCACCACCCGCGAGCGGCTCGCGCGCGACGTCGCGGCGCGCGGCGCTCGCGATCCAGGATCTGTGCGAGGGCCCGCTGCGGGGGATGTTCGACGGACCGACCACGCCCGGCCTCGACCTCGACGCGCGACTGCTCGTGCTCGACCTGCACGCGGTCAAGGACTCGCCCGCGGTCGGGATCCTGATGGCGTGCGCCACCGCCTGGATGAGCGCGCTGCTGGCGCGGATGGCCGAGCGGCCCGGCCGCGAGCGCCTGATCAACGTCGCCGACGAGTCCTGGAAGATCATCCAGCACACGGGCCTCGGGCGAGTGGTTTCAGTCGAACTTCAAGCTGGCCCGCCAGTTCGGGGTGATGAACCTCGTCGTGCTGCACAAGCTCGCCGACCTGCAGGCCGCGGGCGACGCCGGCTCGCGCGCGGCGCGGATCGCCGAGGGGCTGATCGCCGACGCCTCGACCCGGATCGTCTACCACCAGGACGAGAGCCAGATCCCGCTCACGCGCGCGCTGCTCGGACTGTCCGAGACCGAGGCGCGGCTGATCTCGATGCTGTCGGCGGGACAGGCGCTGTGGCGCGTCGGCAGCCGCTCGTTCGTGGTCCAGCACTACCGCTCGCGGCTCGAGGCGAAGTTCACGAACACCGACACGGGGATGCAGGTGAGCGACGCGAGGCTCGGGCGCGGATGAGCCACCGCAGGCGGTCCCGACATCGCGATGCTGGCCGGGATCGGCGGCGTGGCCGGCGTGGCCGGACGCTGTGGCTGTGGGGCGGCCTCGCGGGCGCGCTGTTCGGCTCGGGCTGGCCGCGCGTCGGGCATGGGGCAGCTGCTCGGGGTGCTGGTCCGTCTGCCGTCGCGGCTGTCGGACCCGGCGGGCGCGTGGCCGGCGGTCGTCCGTCCGGAGCTGCCGGGCGCGGCCGGCTTCTACGCGACGCTCGCGATCCTTGCCGGCGCCGGCCTCGTGGTTGGCTTGATCGCGAAGCCGGACGAGCGGCGCGGTCGCGCCCCGGCTCGCGGGCGGCGCAGGAGCGCGGTGGGCGGGGACCGCCGAGCTGCGCCCGCTGCGGAGCCTCGGGCGCTCGCGCGCACGGTCGTCTCGTGCTCGGGCGCCGGGGACGAGGCTGCTGTACGCCGAGCACCGGCACGCGCTGGTCGCGTTCGGCCCGCCTCAGTCGGGCAAGTCGGCCGGCATCGCGATCCCGGCGCTGCTCGAGTGGGACGGCCCCGCGGTCGCCTCCTCGATCAAGACCGACCTGCTCGGGGCGACCGTCGACCGCCGGCGGGCGCTCGGCGAGGCGTTCGTGTTCGACCCGTTCGGGCTGTCGGGGTCCCGCTCGCACACGTGGTCGCCGCTGCACGGGGCGGGCACCTGGGACGGCGCGCTCGAGGTCGCGTGGCGGCTCGCGTCGGCCGGCGAGCTCGACCGGCGCGGCGTCGAGGGCGGCGACTTCTGGGCGGTCGCCGCCGAGCAGCGCCTGGCGCCCGCTGCTGTACGCCGCCGCGGTCAGCGGCGCCGGCATCGACAGCGTCGTTCGCTGGGTCTACGGACAGGGAGCGCGCGAGCTCGACGAGGCGCTTGCTGATCGGGCGGCCGGCGAGAGCCGCTGGCGACGCGCACGCCGCCTACGACGCGGTGCGGGCGTTCGAGACGCAGGCGGACCGGACGCGCACCTCGATCGAGGCGACCGCCCAGACGCTGCTGCGGGCCTACCGGTTCGGGCGCGTCGTCCGCTCGGCCGCGTCGAGCGAGATCACGGCCGACCGGCTGCTCGACGAGCGCCGCGACGCTCTACCTGATCGGCGACGCGAAGGCGTCGAAGCTGCTGCGCCCGATCTTCCTCGCGCTCCTCGGCGAGGTCGTCGACCGGGCCTACGAGCGTGCCACGCTCGCGGGTGGCCGGCTCGAGCAGCCGCTGCTGCTGTGCCTCGACGAGGCGGGCAACGTGGCGCCGCTGCCGAACCTCGCCGAGATCGCCTCGACCGCGCCGAGCCACAACATCCAGCTGGTCACGATCTTCCACGACCTCGCCCAGGCCCGCACGCGCTACGGGCAGCAGGCGGAGACGGTGGTGAACAGCCACCGCGCGCGGATGCTGCTGCCGGGCGTCGCGGACCTCGAGACGCTGCGCTACTTCTCCGGTCTGATCGGCGAGGAGGAGGCGCGCGACCGGACGCACACGACCGGCGCCGGCGGCACCACCCGGTCGACGTCGCGCCGGCGCCGGCCGCTGATCGCCCCCGAGGCGCTGCGCCAGCTCCCCGACCGACACGCGCTGCTGCTCTACGGCCGGATCGCGCCCGACGCGAGCTGCGCCTGCGGATGTGGTTCGACGACCGTCGGCTGCGGCGACTGGCGAAGCCGCGCATGAGCCGGCCCGAGCCCGAGGACTGGAACGAGCCCGACAGCGACTGGGACGAGCCGGTCTCCGCGCGCTGGCCGCTCAGCTGCGAGGGGCTGTATCCCCGGGAGCGCTGGATGTGGTTCGAGCAGCTGTGGGCGGACGTCTGCGCGCTGCGGGTGCGCTACCGCCTGGCGCTGCGCAGCGGATGGTGGGAGGACCAGATGCAGGTCGAGGCGCTGGCCGCGCTGTCGGCCTGGGTCGAGCGCTACGACTCCGGCGAGTGGGACGACCCGCCGGGCAAGCTCGCGCTGCTCTATCGACCTCGAGCGCGTCGCCGTGCTGCTGCGCGACGGCGGCGACCCGTTTCACCCGGATCGCGACCGGCTGGCGTTTGCCCGCTACCTGATCGAGCTCGGCTGCCAGCCGCCGCCGGATCGGTGATGCCGATCGGCCGGCCCGCGGCGCGCCAGCACGTAGGCCGACCGCCATGGAGAATGAGTCGGGCAGATCCATTCGCCTGCCGCGTCGACCAAGGAGCCTTCATGCCACTAGCCAAGCAGCGCCCGCGCCAGCCCGCTCCGGAAGTCATCGAGCGCATGGAGGAGGCAGCGGCGACGCTGCCGATCCACGAGCTCGGCGACAGTGGCCTCGACAGCGAGACCGCGTACGAGCTGATCTCGAGCGAGCTGCTGCTCGACGGCCAGGCGCGCCTGAACCTGGCGACGTTCGTGACGACCTAGATGCCGTCGATCGCGGCCAGGCTGATGGCCGAGACGGCCGACAAGAACATGATCGACAAGGACGAGTACCCGCAGACGGCCGAGATCGAGGCGCGGTGCGTGAACATCCTCGCCGACCTGTGGAACTCGCCCGACCACGAGCAGGCGACCGGCTGCTCGACGACCGGCTCGAGCGAGGCCGCGATGCTCGGCGGCCTGGCGCTCAAGTGGCGCTGGCGCGAGCGGATGCGCAAGGCCGGCAAGCCGACCGACCGGCCGAACCTGGTGATGGGCATCAACGTCCAGGTCTGCTGGGACAAGTTCTGCCGCTACTGGGACGTCGAGCCGCGCCTGGTGCCGATGGAGGGCGACCGCTTCCATCTCGGCCCCGAGGAGGCGGTCGCCCAGTGCGACGAGAACACGATCGGCGTGGTCGCGATCCTCGGCTCGACGTTCGACGGCAGCTACGAGCCGGTCAAGGAGATCGCGGCCGCGCTCGACAAGCTCGAGAGCGACGAAGGGCCTGTACGTGCCGATCCACGTCGACGCCGCCTCGGGCGGGTTCGTCGCGCCGATCCTTCAGCCGGACCTCGAGTGGGACTTCCGGCTCCCCCGGGTGCAGTCGATCAACGCCTCGGGCCACAAGTACGGCCTCGTCTACCCGGGCGTCGGCTGGGCGATCTGGCGCAACGAGGAGGCGCTGCCGAGGGACCTGGTGTTCGACGTCAACTACCTCGGCGGCCACATGCCGACGTTCGCGCTCAACTTCTCGCGCCCCGGCAGCGAGGTGGTCGCGCAGTACTTCATGTTCACGACGCTCGGCCGCGAGGGCTATCGCCCGAGTGATGCAGGGAGCGCAGAACGTCGCGACGCACCTCTCGAGCGAGATCGCCAAGATGGGCCCGTACCGGCTGATCTCCGAGGGCAGGGAACTGCCCGGTGTTCGCGTTCGCCCTGGCGCCCGAGGTCGAGCAACTACACCGTGTTCGACGTGTCCGACCGCCTGCGCCAGCACGGGTGGCTGGTGCCCGCCTACACGTTCCCGGCGAACCGTCAGGACCTGAGCGTGCTGCGGATCGTCATACGCGCCGGCATGACGATGGAGATGGCCGACCACCTGCTCGATCATCTGCGCGAAGAGACCGAGTTCCTCGAGTCGCTGGACGCGCCGCTGCCGCGATCAGGGGAACGAGAAGCGCACCGCGTTCGCACACTGAAGCTCAAGGTCTCGCGAGCCGTGCCGATGAAGTCGGATACGCGCGCCGTTCGGAAGGCCTTCGCTGACCGACCGGCACCTGACCGACAGCGGGCACGCGGCGGCCGGCGAGGTGTCTGAGCACCTCCGACAGCCGCCGCGCCGCCGCGCTGATCTGACGCGGCGTGCTCGCCTCGAACACCGCCTGGAGGTCGAGCACGCGCACGCCGAACGAGTCGAGCTCGCGGGTGCCCACGATCGCGTGGCAGGGCACGCCGGCCTGGCGGGCGCGCGTCGAGACCTCGGAGACGACCTTGCCGGCGAGGCTCTGCTGATCGAGCTTGCCCTCGCCGGTGACGACCGCGCGCGCCGCGCGCATGCGGCGGTCGAAGTCGACCGCGTCGAGCACGAACTGCGCGCCGGGCACGAGCTCGGCGCCGAACTCGGCCCACAGCCCGCCCGACAGCCCGCCGGCCGCGCCGGTCATCGGCACGCCGCGAGGATCGCGGCGCAGCCGGCGGGCCTGGTCGTTCAGCCGCCTGGTCAGGCGACGCGACCTCGTCCTCGTCCGCCCCCTTCTGCGGGCGCGAACACCCGCGCGGCGTGCTCGAACGGCGTGCGGACGTCGGACAGCACCACGATCCGCGCGTCGCCGAGACCGCCCGCTTCGCGGATCGCGCGGATGCGCGCCGGCGCCTCCATCGGTGGTGGCGCTCCCGCCGACGCCCGAGATAGACGACGCTCGGCGCCCGCCTCGATCGCCGCCACGATCAGCTCGCCGGTCCCGAACGTGCTCGCGGCGATCGGGTCGCGCTCGCCCGGCTCGACCAGGCCGAGGCCGCTGGCCGCGGCCGTCTCGACGACGCCAGCGCCACGACTCCCGTCGCCGAGCCCGAACGGCGCCTCGAGCGGCCGGCCGAGCGGATCGGACACCGAGGCGGTGCGCAGCTCGCCGTCGAGCGCCTCGCACGAGCGCCGTCGAGCGTGCCCTCGCCGCCGTCCGCGACCGGGCACAGATCGACCGGGCGACCTGCCGCCTCGAGGCCGCGGCCGATCGCGCTCGGCGACCTCGGCGGCGGACATCGTCCCCTTGAACGAGTCGGGGGCGACGAGGACCGTGGTCGGGACGCCGGGGATCGTGCGGCCATCTCGGCAGTATCGTCCGTAGATCGAGTGCACGAGACGCCCGAGGACATCCGCGCCCTCCAGGCCCTGCTCGACCGCAGCTACGCCGGCGCCGGAGCGCACCTGCGCAGCATCACCACGCCCGAACGGCGCGTCGCGCCGAGGACCTCGTCGGGCAGCTGACCGGGATGTGCCTGCTCGTCGTGGCCACCGTGACCGCCGACTGCCGGCCGATCGCCGGACCGCTCGACGGGATCTTCTACCGCGGCGCGTTTCACTTCGGGACCGCGCCCGACTCGATCCGCTACCGCCACCTGCTCGCGCGGCCGCAGGTCAGCGCGACGCACCTTCCCCGCGAGGAGTTCGCGGTCAACGTGCACGGGCGCGCGGTCCCGGTCGACGTCGCCGGCGGCCTGCGCGAGACGCTGCTCGAGGTGTACGTGCCGCGCTACGGCGCGGACTGGGAGAAGTTCCTCGACAGCGGCCCGGTGTACATGCGGATCGACGCCGACCGCATGTTCACGTTCCAGATGCATGACACGCCCACGCCGGGCTGAACCCGAGGCCGGCAAGGCCGGCAAGGCCGGCGAGGCCGGCGCCGACGACGATCACGTCGGCGTCGGTCACTGGGACATCTGCTCGAGCTTGCACTCCAGCGGCGGCTTGTCCTCGCGCCAGCGCAGGATCTTGGTGCCGTGGCGGATGCGCCCGCCGCTCGCGTGGTCGAACGTGACCTCGACGACCAGCTCGGGGCGGAGCGCGATCCACTCGAGCTCCTTCTCGCTCTTCCAGCGGCTGGGATCGCCGTGGCCGCGCTCGCCGGTCTCGTACGGCGCGAGCTTCGACGCAAGGCCCGCTTCTCGGCGGCCTTCAGACCCGAGGAGTGGCCGACCACGTGCAGCTTGCCGGCGTCGTCGTAGAGCCCGAGGATCAGCGAGCCGACCGTGTCCGGCTCCTTGCCGGGGCGGTACCCCACGACCACCGCGTCGATCGTCCGCACCCGCTTGATCTTCATCATGCCCGTGCGCTCGCCCGGGCGGTAGGGCGCGCCGCACGTCCTTGGCCACGACGCCCTCGCCGCTGCGCAGCCACGGCTCGGCCTCGTCGGGGTCGGTCGTCAGCGGCGTGACCGCGAGCTCGCCCGGAGCGAGCGCCTCGAGCTTCGCGCGGCGCTCGGCGAAGGGCTTCTCGAGCCACGACTCGTCCTCGAACGCGAGCAGGTCGAACGCGACGTAGCGCGACGGGGTCTCGCTCGCCAGCATCTCGATCCGCGACTTGGCCGGGTGGATCCGCTGCTGGAGCGCGTCGAAGTCCTGGCCGCCGTCGGGATCGTCGATCACGATCTCGCCGTCGACCACGTAGCGGCCCGTCGGGAAGCGACAGCTCGGGGAAGTAGCGCGCGAGCGGCTTGCCGCTGCGCGACTGGATCACGCTGTCGGCTCCCGTCGACGAACACGATCGCCCGGAAGCCGTCGTACTTGGGCTCGTAGGACCACTGCTCGCCGACGGGCAGGCCGGCGCGCGAGCGGGCGAGCTGGGGCTCGATCGGCGGCTTCAGGGGCAGGCGCGGACACGGCCGCGATGCTATGCCATGGGCATGCGCGGGCCGGTACGATCACGTCGCATGGCCCGCAGACCCGTGGCACCGTCGCCGAGCAGGAGTACCTCGAGATGCTGTTCTGGCTGTTCGAGGCCGGCCTGCCGATGACCGGCGCGAACCTGGCCCGCGCGATGCAGCTCTCCGCGCCGACCGTGCACGAGATGCTCGGCCGGCTCGAGCGCGACGGCTACATCCAGCGCAACGCCGAGCGGACGGTCGAGTTCACCGCGTCCGGGCGCGAGCACGCCGAGCAGATCGTCAGCCGCCACCGGATGATCGAGCGGTTCCTGACCGACGTCGTCGGCGTGCCGTGGGACGACGTCCACGAGGAGGCCGAGCAACTCGAGCACGCGATGACGCCGCGGTTCGAGGCGTACGTGCGCGCGTCGGTCGGGCGACGCCAAGACCTGCCCTCACGGCCATCCGATCCGGGTCGGGGAGCGGATCGACGGAGTGCCGCTGGCCGACTGCGAGCCCGGAGCGAAGGTGACGATCCTGCGGCTCGAGAACGAGGCCGAGGATCTCCTGCACTACCTCAAGGAGGCCGGGGATCGAGCCCGGGCTGCGAGGGCGAGGTCGACTCGAACGACGGCGAGTCGGTGTCGGTCCGCTCCGACGGCGCGGTCGCGACGGTGACCGCGAGCGTCGCCGAGACCGTGTCGGTGGTCGCCGATCCCTCGCCGCCGCCGCGGACCGCGCTGCCCGAGCAGCTCGTGCTCGGGCGCGAGCGCTACGGCCGCTGAATCGCTCGGTCAGCCGGCGGCCGGCGCCGGCAGCGCTCGCTGGCTCTGAAGGCAGCGGCGGATCTGCGCGTAGATCGCCGGGTGGTTGAGCAGGTCGAAGTGGTTGGCGCCGCCGAGGTGGTAGTAGTGCTCGATCGGGAAGTGCAGCCGCTTGCCGCGCCCCGGATGGGCCCACGCGCTCGGCTGGAGCACGAGCAGGTCGCCGATGATCCGGCCGACCGGGCGTCGGGCTCGCGCGTCAGCGTGGCGCAGATGAAGTAGTGGCGCGCCGTCGGGCAGGAACGGGATCTCGCGCGAGGTGTCGCGCAGGAACGCGTCGCAGTCCTGATCCATCCAGCACTCGTCGACCAGGTAGCCGTAGCGGAGGTCCTTGATCCCCGAGCTGCGGATGTTCAGCGCCTGGGCGAGCGGCCGCGTCTCCGGGAGCCGCGCGAGCGCGGCGCTGGCGGCGTTCGTGACCTGCTCGAGCGGCGCGCCGCGGTGCGGCGTGCCGAGCGTGAACACGTGGCGGACCTTGGCGACGCACGCGCTGCCGGCGCCGTAGTGGCACGCGCTCCGCGCGACGAGCCCGCCCATCGAGTGGCCGATCAGCGCGATCTCGTCGACCGGCACCGGCCACGCCGCGACGAGCTGCTCGAGCGCGCCGCGCAAGCTCGCGCCCGTTCTCGGAGATGTGGCGGCCGGTGTTGTAGCGGAGGTACACGGGCGTGTAGCCGAGCTCGACCTCCATCCGGTGGCCGTAGGGGACGTGGCGCGCGGCGGGCCGAGCTTCCAGGCGTCGTCGGTCTCGCACAGGCCGTGGACGAACACGGCGAGCCGCGGCTTCGCGTTCGGGTAGGCGGCGCGCGAGCGCGCCGGGTCGAGCTCGAGGTCGCGTCCGCCGCGGCGGAATGCCATCGCGCAGCGCGAGCGCGTTGCCGCGCCGCTCGAGCGTGTCGCCGAACGCGCCGTTGAGCGCGCTGACGACCGCCCGGCCGGCGGCGCTGCGCTGCATCGAGGGGGCATCGGCGAGCTGCGCCGCGCTCGCCGCGTGCGCGCCGGCGCGGACGACCGCGCGGGTCAGCTCGCCCGCGGCCGAGTAGGCGCCCCGCGCGATCCGGTCGTGCGCGATCCGGACCGGAAGCGACGCGGGTCCGACCCGGCGCCAGACGCGGCCGGCGATGCCCGTGTGCAGCTCGTGGATCTGCCTGGTGAGCGCCGGCGGCCGCGTCGCCGGCGAGGTCGCCGAGCGCGGCGATCTCCTCAGGCCGCATCCACGTCCGCGACGCCGCGCGAGATCGTGGTAGGCCTCGGCCAGGCGCTTGACGCCTTCCTCGATCTCCTCCGGGGTGACGCCCGAGTACGCCAGCCGCAGGCTCGACTCGCCGCCGTCGAGCACGAAGTCCGATCCCTTGACGAACTGCGACCCCGCGCTCGGCGGCGGCCTCGAACAGCGCGCCGACGTCGGTCCCGCGCGGGCAGGTCGACCCACAGGAAGTAGCCGCCGTGCGGCTTGACGAAGCGGGCGTCGGGGAGCTCGCGCTCGAGCGCCTCGCACAGCGTGTCCGCGCGCTCGTGCAGCGCCTTGCGGACGACCTCGATCGAGCGTCGATCGCGCCCGAGACGCAGAACTGGTGGACGATCGCCTGCGAGACCATGTTCGGCGAGATGTACGTCTGGTGGCGATCTTGACGACCCGGGCGATCAGCTCGGCCGGGCCGACCAGGTAGCCGACCCGGATCCCGGGGCAGACCGTCTTCGAGAACGACGACGCGTACACGACGGTCTCGCCGGGTCCATCGAGAGCATCGTCGGCAGCGGCGCGCCCTCGAACCGGAGCGCGACGTACGGGTCGTCCTCGAAGATCGTGAACTCGTGGTCGCGGGCGAGCTCGAGCAGCCGCTCGCGCTTCTCGGCCGACAGCGTGTAGCCGGCCGGGTTCTGGAAGTTCGGGATGATGTGGGCGAGCTTCGGCCTCGCCCCGGCCGCGAGCACGCGCTCGAGCGCGGCGACGTCGATCCCGTCGGGCTCGAGCTCGACCATCCGCACGTCCGCGCCGCGGTTGCGCAGCGACAGCAGCGTCCGGTCGTAGGTCGGCCGCTCGACGATCACCGAGTCCCCGGACTCGACCAGCGCGTCGAACAGGAACGCGTCGGCCTGCATCGAGCCGTTCGTGACGATGACCTGCTCGGGGGCGACCTGGTGGCGCTCGGCGATCCACTCGCGCAGCGGCGGGTAGCCGATCGCGGTCCCGTACGCGGTCACGCCGCCCGGGTCGGCGTCGAACGCGCGGTCGGCGGCGGCGCGCAGGCCGTCGACGTCGACGATGTCGAGCGACGGAGCGCCGCGGGCGAATGAGATCGGCTTGGCCATGACTACAGACTACGGATTCGCGCCGTCGAGCCGCACGTCGATGATCGCGCGGTCCGTTCCCTCGTAGCCGCGCACCGCGACGTCGCGCACGCCGCGCAGGTGCGACAGGGCCGCCTCGAACTCGCGGAGCGCCTCGATGCTCGCGAACGGGCCGGCCGACGACGGCGTCACGGCGGGCGGGCTCCGGGCGTCGCGGCCGGGCTTTCGGCGCGCAGGACGCGCTCGTAGCCGGCGAGCAGCTCGCGCATCGACGCCAGCAGCCTCGGCGAGCTCGGTGAGCGCCTGACCGTGAGCGCGTCGAGCGCCGGCTCGGGCGGCGGTGGTGGCGGGCGGCCGGGATCGGCGGCGGTGGCGGCGGCTCCGGGAGCGGCTGGCGGGGGCGGTGGCGGCGGCGCCGGCGGATCCGGGATCGCCGCGGTCACGAGCACGGGGCGCGGCTCGCGGTCGGGCACGAGCTCGGCCTGGATGTCGTGCAGCAGCCGGTCCATCTCGGCGAGATGCGGCCCCAGGGTGCGCACGGCTTCGCTCGACCACGGCCAGCGCCGCAGCCTAGCGATCGGGCGGCGCGGCGCGCGACTACGCCGCCGCGCCGAGCAGCGAGACCGCGAGCTCGGCGACCTCGGTCGGGGTGCGCCCGACGCGCACGCCCTTGCTCTCGAGCGCCTCGGCCTTCGCCTTGGCGGTGCCGCGCGAGCCCGACACGATCGCGCCGGCGTGGCCCATCGTCTTGCCCGGCGGCGCGGTGAAGCCGGCGATGTACGCGACGACCGGCTTGGTCACGTTCTCGGCGATGAAGTCGGCGGCGCGCTCCTCGGCGTCGCCGCCGATCTCGCCGCACATCACGATCAGCTCGGTCTCGGGGTCGTCCTGGAACAGCCCGATCACGTCGATGAAGTCGGTCCCGGGCACCGGATCGCCGCCGATCCCGACGATCGTCGAGTTGCCGAAGCCGCTCTGGGCGAGCACGTTGCCGATCTGGTAGGTGAGCGTGCCCGAGCGCGACACGACGCCGACGTTGCCCTGCTTGAAGAACGCGGCGGGGATGATCCCGACGTTGGCCTTGCCCGGCGACAGGATGCCCGGGCAGTTCGGCCCGATCAGCCGCGACCGGCCGTTCTTCTTGATCATCGTTGTACGCCCGCAGCTCGTCGTGGGCGGGGATCCCCTCGGTGATCGCGATGATCAGCTCGATCCCGGCGTCCTCGGCCTCGAGGATCGAGTCGGCGGCGAACCGCGGCGGCACGAAGATCATCGCGGTGTTGGCGCCCGTCGTCGCCGACCGCCTCGTGGAAGGTGTTGAACACCGGGATGCCCTCGACGTCCTGGCCGCCCTTGCCGGGCGTGACGCCGCCGACGACCTGGGTGCCGTAGTCGCGGTTGCGCAGCGAGTGGAACGTGCCCTCGCGGCCGGTGATCCCGGAGACGCACAGCTTGGTGATGCGTGTCGACGAGGATGCTCATGCCGCCGCCTCGCCAGCTCGACGACCTTGCGCGCCGCGCCGTCCATCGTCGACTCGGCGTAACACGTTCGGGAGGTTCGCCTCGGCCAGCAAGCGCGCGCCCCTCGACGTCGTTGGTCCCGTCCAGGCGGACCACGAACGGCACCGTCGGGCTTGATCTGGTCGAACGCCTCGATCAGCCCGCGCGCGACCTCGTCGCAGCGCGTGATGCCGCCGAAGATGTTGAACAGCACGGCCTTGACGTTCGGGTTGGAGAGGATCACCTCGACCGCGCTCGTGATCGCCTCGGCCTTCGAGCCGCCGCCGGCGTCGAGGAAGTTCGCGGGCGCGCCGCCGGCCTGGGCGACGACGTCGAGCGTCGACATCACGAGCCCGGCGCCGTTGCCGAGGATCCCGATGTCGCCGTCGAGCTTGACGTACGTCAGCCCGCGCTCCTTGGCCATCCGCTCCTGCGGGTCCTCGCGCCGACGGGATCGCGCAGCTCGGCGTTGTCGGGGTGGCGGAACAGCGCGTTGTCGTCGAGCGTGACCTTCGCGTCGAGCGCCTTGACGTCGCGCTCGGGGGTGACGATCAGCGGGTTGACCTCGACCAGCGTCGCCTCCTCGGCGATGAACACCTCGTAGAGCTTGGCCAGCATCGCGCCGACCGGCCGCACCACGTCGGCGTCGACGCGCGGCCTCGAACGCGAGCCGGCGGCCGTGGAACTCCTGGAAGCCGAGCAGCGGGTCGACGTGCAGCCGCGCGATCGCGTCGGGGTCCTCGTCGGCGACCTCCTCGATGTCCATCCCGCCCTTGGTCGAGAGCATCACCAGCGGCGCCTTGGCGGAGCGGTCGAACACGACCGAGGCGTAGTACTCGGACGCGATCTCCGAGGCGCCCTCGACCCACAGCTCGTGCACGGTCAGCCCGCGGATGTCCATGCCGAGGATCGCCTCGGCGTGCTCGCGCGCCTCGTCGTGGTTGTTCGCGACCTTGATGCCGCCGGCCTTGCCGCGGCCGCCGATCTGGACCTGGGCCTTGATCACGCACGGGTAGCCGATGTCGTCGGCCGCCGCCGCGGCCTCGTCGACGGTCTGGGCGTGCCGGCCGGACGGGCACGGGGACGCCGTGGCGGGCGAACAGCTGCTTTCCCTGGTACTCGAGCAGATCCATACCGCGGGCTGCACTCTATAGGTCGTGCCGGGATCAGCCCGTGCGATCGGACAGCGCAGGGCCCTCGGACGCTGCGCGGCTCTCTCCCCATGGCATCATGGCCCGCGCGATGGCGATCCCCAAGGACATCTCGTTCGTCACCTTCGACGTCTACGGAACCCTGATCGACTGGGAGACGGGCGCCTACGACGCGTTCAGGTCCGAGGCCGAGCGCGACGGGTTCACGATCGAGCGCGACGAGCTGATCCCGCTGTTCCACGAGATCCAGCAGCAGATCCAGGCGGGCTCCTACGAGCTCTACGCCGAGGTGCTGCGCCGCACCGCCGTGCAGATCGCGAAGACGCTCGGCTGGCCGCTCGAGCCCTCCCGCGCCGGGTTCCTGCCCGACTCGGTGCAGCGCTGGCCGCCGTTCAAGGAGACCAACCCGGTGCTGCAGAAGATCGCCAAGAAGTACAAGGTCGGGCTGATCTCGAACATCGACGACAAGCTGCTCGGCCAGACCCGGCGCCACATCCCGCTCGACTTCGACCTCGTCGTCACCGCCCAGCAGGTCCGCTCCTACAAGCCCGACCCGGCGCACTTCGCCGAGTGCGAGCGGCGGATCGGCGGCAAGAAGGGCTGGGTCCACGTCGCCGCGAGCTACTACTACGACGTCGAGCCGTGCCTGAAGCGCAAGATCCCGGTGATCTGGGTCAACCGCAACAAGGAGACGCTCGAGTCGAATCAGAAGAAGCCGGACGCCGAGGTCAGCGACCTGCGCGAGGCGATGAAGCTGACTCGGCGTGTCGTAGGTGACTCGCGCGGCGCGCTGCGCGCATGCAAGGTCCTGGCGGTCCACGCCGACCTGATCGTCCTCATCAGCCGCTTCTGGCAGACGACCTGCACGGCGGTCCGCGCCGGCGACGAGGGGTTCGTGATCGACTCGCCGGTCTACCCGGACGAGCTCGAGGCGCTCGCCGGCGTGCTCGAGCAGGCCGGCTTCCCGGTGTCGGGGCTGCTCGCCACCCACGCCGACTGGGACCACCTGCTCGGCCGGCTCGCGTTCCCGGAGGCGTCGCTCGGGTGCGGCGAGAGCACCGCCCGGCGGCTGGCCGCCGAGCCCGGCGACGCGCAGCGCGAGCTGCGGGAGTTCGACGAGGAGCACTACGTCGACGACCGGCGGCCGCTGGCGCTCGGCGGGGTGCAGGCGCTCCCGGTCCCGGGCGCCTGTCGCTCGGGCCGAGGATCGCGAGCTCGAGCTGCACCCGGCCGACGGCCACACCGCGGACGGCACCGCGTTCTTCATCCCGTGGCTGCGAGACGCTCGTGTGCGGCGACTACCTGTCGCCGGTCGAGATCCCGTGGATCTCGCCCGGACGGATCGGTCGAGGCCTACCTGGCGACGCTCGAGCGGCTGCGGGCGCTGGTCGAGCGCGCGCAGACGATCGTGCCGGGCACGGCCGCCCGCTCGACGCGGCCGCGCGCTGACGCTGCTCGACGAGGACGTCGCGTACCTGGAGGCGCTGTCGACCGAGGGCGCCGGCGCGCCGCTCCCCGCGGGCCGCCGGACGCGGCGCCAGCGCCGCATCCACGCCGAGAACGTCGAACGCTACTCGCTCGCCGAGCTGATCACCGCGAGCGTGTCGCCGGTGGCGACCGAGGCGCCGACCGCGATCGGCAGCTCCGAGACCGTGCCCGCCTTGTGCGCGGTGATCTCGTTCTCCATCTTCATCGCCTCGATCACGCACACGAGCGCGCCCTCCTCGACGTCCGCGCCCTTCTCGACGGCCACCTTCAGCACCGTCCCCTGGAGCGGGGAGGACAGCGTGTCGCCACCGCCGCCACCGCCGCCGCTCCGCGCGCTCGCTGCGCCGCGGGGCCCGCTTCGTGCCGCGCCCGCGGCCGAGCCGGCCGGGACCGGCGCCGTTGACGGCGCCGCCCGCCAGCGGCGGTCCGATCACCTTGACGTCGAAGCGCTTGCCGGACACCTCGACCGTGTAGCTCTGCTCGACCGTCTCGGCTGCCCGTCCGCGTCGCCCTCGGCCGGCGCCTTGTCCGGCTTGGGGAACGCGAGCTGCTTCAGCCACGCGCGGTCCTCGATCAGGTCGCGGCAGGTCTCGGCGTCGTGCCACTGGCGCGTCTGGAGGATCGCCTGCGTGGAACGGCAGCAGCGTCTTCAGCCCCTCGATCTCGTACTCGCCGAGCGCCCGCAGCATCCGCGCGGTGGCCTGCTCGCGATCGACGTCCCACACGATCAGCTTGGCGACCATCGGGTCGTACATCGGCGAGATCTCCGAGCCCGGCCCGAACGCCCGAGTCGACCCGGACGCCCGGACCCGCCGGCTCGCGGTAGGCGCCGATCGTGCCCGGCGCCGGCGCGAAGTTCTTGCTCGCGTCCTCGGCGTTGATCCGGCACTCGATCGCGTGGCCGCGCAGCTCGACCTCGTCCTGGGAGACCGACAGCGGCTCGCCGGCCGCGACCCGGATCCCCTCCTTGACGATGTCGATCCCGGTCACCATCTCGGTCACGCAGTGCTCGACCTGGACGCGGGTGTTCATCTCGAGGAAGAAGTACTCGCCGTCCTGGAGCAGGCCCTCGATCGTGCCCGGCGCCGGTGTAGGACACCGCCGCGGCCGCGTCGGTGGCGATCTTCCCGATCCGTGCGCGCAGCTCCTCGCCGACCGCCGGCGCCGGCGCCTCCTCGATCAGCTTCTGGTGGCGGCGCTGGAGCGAGCAGTCGCGCTCGCCGAGGTGGATCACGTTGCCGTGCTTGTCGGCGAGCACCTGCACCTCGACGTGGCGCGGGTCGGGCAGGTAGCGCTCGAGGTACACGGTGGCGTCCGAGAAGAACTTCTCGCCCTCGCGGGCGGCGCCCTCGAATGCGTCCTCGAGCTTCGACTCCTCCAGCGCGACCCGGAAGCCCTTGCCGCCACCGCCGCCGGCCGCCTTGACCGCGACCGGGTAGCCGATCGTGTCCGCGATCACCTTCCTCGCGTCCTCGATCGTCTGCACCGGCTCGGTCGTCCCGGGCACGATCGGCACGCCGGCCTTCGCCATCAGCTCGCGCGCCCGCGTCTTCGAGCCCATCGCCTCGATCGCGGACGCGGGCGGACCGATGAACGTGATCCCGGCCTCCTCGAGCGCGGCCGCGAACGCAGCGTTCTCGGCCAGGAAGCCGTAGCCGGGATGGACCGCCTCGGCGCCCGAGCGCTTGACGGCGTCGATCAGCTTGTCGATCACGAGATAGCTCTCGTTCGCGGGGCCGGGCCCGAGCAGGTATGCCTCGTCGGCGCGCTTCACGTGCACGGCGTCGCGGTCGAGCTCGGAGTAGACCGCCACCGTGGCGATCCCGAGCTCCTCGCACGCGCGCATGATGCGGACCGCGATCTCGCCGCGGTTGGCGATCAGAACCTTCGAGAACATCGCGGCGCGGGACTTTACCGACGGGTGAACTACCCGTCGCCTCGGGAGGCGCGTAGGATCGGTTTCATGCCCGGTCGCGAATCCATTCTCGATCCGACTGGCCAAGCCGACGCCCCACGCGCGGTCACGCTCGCCCCGCGCGTGCGGGACATGGCCGGTGTCCGGCTGGGTCTGCTCGACAACGCCAAGCCCAACGCGGCGGTCGTGCTCGAGACGATCGGTGCTCTGTTGCGCGCCCAGCATCACCTCGGCGAGGTGACCACCTACACGAAGTCGTACTTCGGGACGCCGGTCGAGGAGGACCGGGCCCGGGAGATCGCGCAGAGTTGCGATGCCGTGATCGCCGGCGTCGGCGACTGAGGGTCCTGCTCGGCGGCCAGTTTGGCCGACGGAATCGTGCTCGAGCGCGCGGGGGTGCCGACGGTGTCGATCTGTACCGACGCGTTCGTCGTCCCCGCCCGGGCGATGGCCGACGTGTACGGCCTGCCCGAATTCGATTTCGTCACGATCCCCCACCCGATCGCGAGCCTCGGCCCGGCCGAGATCGAGGCGAACGTCCGGGAGGCGCTCGCCGACGTGGTCGGGATCCTGACTGGGTTCGCGATGACCGAGCTGCCGGTCGTCGACATCGACGAGGTCCGCGGCGTGATGGAGCACTACGCCGCGAGCGGGCTGGACCGACGGGCTCCCGGTGATGCCCGTGACCGAGTCCTACCTCGCGGAGTTCCTCGCGCGAACGAACGCGCGATCCCGACGAGGTGCTCCTGTCGATGCCCCACCTCGATCGCGCCTGCACGGTCCGCCTCGCGGCGATCAACGCCGCTATGGCCGGCTGCCTGCCCGAGTACTTCCCGGTCGTGCTCGCAGCGTGGTCCGCGTTGGAGCTCGAAGGCTACGTCGGCCGGGCGATCTGGCAGAGCACGACCGGCACCGCGCCGATGCTGCTCGTCAACGGCCCGGTCCGTGAGCGGATCGGCCTCAACAGCAAGGGGAACGTGTTCGGATCCGGCTTCCGCGCCAACGCCACGATCGGGCGCGCGATCCGGCTGACCGCGATCAACGCGTTCGGCCTGCGCCCGCGGCGAGCTCGACCAGGCGACCCAGGGCAATCCGGCCAAGTACACGGCGTGCATCGCCGAGAACGAGGAGGAGTCGCCGTGGCCGCCCTTCCACGTCGAGCACGGGTTCGACCCTCAGGCGAGCACGGTCACCGCGATGACGATGCGCTCGGTCGTCCACATCGAGGCGCGGCACACCACGGTCCCCGAGCAGCTCGCGCTCGACCTCGCCGGCACGATCTCGCGGACCGGCGCGCTCATCCACGAGACGATCAGCGCGTGCATCGCGCTCGGGCCCGAGCACGCGGCGCTGTTCGCGCACGCGGGCTGGGGGAAGGACGATCTGCGACGCTTCGTCTACGAGCACGCGGTCAATTCGCCGCGCGGAGCTGGCCGCGGTCGGCAAGGACGCGGTGTCGGGCAAGACGCGGTGGCGCCTGGCCGCGCGACCACCCCGACGCGGTCCCCGACAGCGGCCACCGAGCAGGGCCTTTCCGACCCCGTCAAGGTCCTGAACTCAGAGCAGGCGGTCCAGATCGTGGTGGTGGGCGCTCACAACAGCGGCGTGTCCGCGGTGATCGAGACGTTCGGGCCGCGCGGAGGCCCGCCGTTCATCGCGCCCGTCGAGCCGTCCTGAAGGTAGGACCGGTGAACTCGGCCGAGGAGGAGAGCTACCACCAGGGCACCGGGTCGACGTCCACGTCGGCGTCGCTCCAGCATGGCGGATCAGCGCGCGCTGAGCACCATCGCCGCCGCCACCGTGTCGTTGCTCGCCTCGTCGATCAGGATGAAGCTGCCGGTGGTGCGGTTGCGAGAATACGGGTCCGCCATCAGCGGCGAGCCCGAGCGCAGGCGGACGCGTCCGATCTCGTTTAGCTCGAGCTGGTCGGCGTGCTCGTGGGTGAGCCTGTTGACGTCGACCCGAAAGTCGATCTCCTCGATCTTCGCCCGGGTGGTGCGGGTGGTGTGTTTGATCACCAGACGCGCGCCCCGGCGGAGCGGCTCCTGGCCCATCCAGCAGACCATCGCGTCGAGCTCGCGGGCGGCCGGCGGCGGATCGTCGGCCTCGACGAGCATGTCTCCGCGGGAGATGTCGACGTCGTCGGCCACCCGCACGGTCACCGACATCGTCGGGAACGCCGTCTCGACCGAGCCATCGTACGTCTCGATCGCCGCGACCTGGGTGCGCTGTCCGCTCGGCAGGACCATCACCTCGTCGCCCGGGTGAAGTACGCCGCCGGCCACCGTGCCCGCATAACCGCGGTAGTCGTGGTGCTCGTCGTTGTTCGGCCGGATCACCCACTGCACCGGAAAGCGCACCTCCGCCAGATTGCGGTCGGGCGCGATCACCACGTGCTCGAGGTGGTAAAGCAGCGGGGGCCCGTCGTACCACCGCATGTTTGTCGAGCGATCGACCACGTTGTCGCCGTGCAGCGCGGAGATCGGGATGAAGCTGACGTCGGGGATGCCGAGGCGGGCGGTCCAGTCGGTCAGGTCATCGACGATGTGCTCGAACACGGCCTCGTCGTAGGCAACCAGGTCCATCTTGTTTACGCACACGACCACATGTGGGATACGCAAGAGCGAGGCGATGTAGGCGTGGCGGCGGGTCTGCTCGCTCACTCCCTTGCGGGCGTCGACTAGCACGATCGAGAGATCGGCGGTCGAGGCACCGGTCACCATGTTCCGCGTGTACTGCTCGTGTCCCGGGGTGTCGGCGATCACGAACTTCCGGCGCGGGGTCTGGAAGTAGCGGTACGCGACATCGATCGTGATCCCCTGCTCGCGCTCGGCGCGAAGGCCGTCGGTCAGCAGCGCGAGGTTCACGTACCCGTCACCCCGCCGCTCGGACGTCTGGACGACGTGCTCGAGCTGGTCCTCGAAGATCGCCTTCGAGTCGTGCAGCAGCCGGCCGATCAGCGTCGACTTGCCGTCGTCGACCGACCCGGCGGTGGCGAAGCGCAGCAGCTCGCTGGTCCGGGTACGCAAAGCGTGCCCGTTGGTGGCGGCACCGGGAGTCATCAGCGCGTTAGAAATAGCCCTCGCGCTTGCGGTCCTCCATCGCGGCCTCGGTCACGCGATCGTCCGCGCGCGTCTCGCCGCGCTCGGTGATGCGGGTCGCCGCGATCTCGGACACGACGTCGGGCAGCGTCGTGGCTTTCGACCGCACGGCTCCGGTGCAGGTCATGTCGCCGACCGTCCGGTAGCGCACCGACGCCTCGAACGGCGTCTCGCCGTCGATCAACTGCACGTAGGGACTGAGCGCGTACAGCATTCCGTCTCGTTCGAACACCTGCCGCGTGTGGGCGTAATAGATGCTCGGGACCTCGAGCTTCTCCTGCGCGATGTACTGCCACACGTCGAGCTCGGTCCAGTTCGACAGCGGGAACACGCGGACGTGCTCGCCCTTGCGAATGCGGCTGTTGTACAGCGCCCAGACCTCCGGGCGCTGGCGCTTGGGCTCCCACTGACCGAAGTCGTCGCGGAACGAGAACACGCGCTCCTTGGCCCGGGCGCGCTCCTCGTCCCGCCGGGCGCCGCCGAAGGCCGCGTCGAATCCGTGCTCGGCGATCGCGTCGAGCAGCGTCGTCGTCTGGAGCCGGTTGCGCGACGCACGCGGGCCGGTCTCCTCGGCCACGCGGCCCCGGTCGATCGACTCCTGCACGCTGGCGACGATCAGACGCTCGCCGATCTCCTCAATCAGGCGGTCGCGGAACTCGATCACCTCGGGGAAGTTGTGCCCGGTGTCGACGTGCATGATCGGGAACGGAAAGCGACCGGGCCGAAACGCCTTCTCGGCGAGGCGCAGCAGCACGAGCGAGTCCTTGCCCCCGCTGAACAACAGCACGGGGCGCTCGAACTCGGCCGCGACCTCGCGGAAGATGTGGATCGACTCGGCCTCGAGCGATTCGAGATGGGACAGCTCGTAGTGGAGCGGGTTCAACGGGTGGTCCTTACTCGTGGATGCCGCATTCGGTCTTCTCGAGACCCGCCCAGCGTCCTTCGCGACCGGAGCCCGGGCGCGTGCACGGCTCGCAGCCGATCGACGCGTAGCCCTGGTCGTGGAGCGGGTGGTAGGGCAGCTCGTGCTCGAAGATGTAGCGCCACAGGTCTTTCTCGCTCCAGTCGGCGAGTGGGTTGACCTTCCAGATCCCGCGTCGCGGGTCGTACTCGAGCTTGCCGGCGCCGGCGCGGGTCGGGGCCTGCTCGCGGCGGATGCCCGTGACCCACGCGTCGACGTCGTCGAGCGCGCGCTCGAGCGCGTCGACCTTGGCTTCGCCGCAGCAGCGGTTCATCGTCCATGGCTGATCGGGGCTGCGGGCGTCGATCACCTCGATGCTGACGTCGAACCTGTCCTCGAACCGCTTCCACGTCTCGATCGTCTCTTCGAACAGCACGCCGGTGTCGATCATGAACACGCGCGCGTCGGGCTCGATCGACGTCAGCATGTGCAGGAGCACCGACTCCTCCTTCTGGAAGGAGCACGCCATCTTCAGCCGCGGGTGGAACCGCTCGACGGCATACGCGAGCACCTCCTCGGCGGAGACTGTCTCGAGATCGGGAATTGCGACGCTCATCGGCGAATTGGTTAGACCGCGCACTCGCCCTCGCCCCGGATGACCTCGAACGGGGCCTGCTTGGTCCAGTCGATGAAGTAGTTCATGTTCTCCAGGCTGAACTCAATCGGCATCGTGAGATCCTTCACCTGTGCCTCGAACTCCGCTGGCCCGACGCGGTCGACGAACGCGTTGAACTCCTCGCCCTCGGTCCGCTCGGATTCGTAGAAGCGTACCCACCGCTGTACCGCCTCAGGCACGCGCTTGGCCGGGAGCCGCGCTTTGAGCCGCTGACCGTAGCGCACGTCGCCTCCTTCGTACGCGCCGCCGATGTGCGGGATGTAGGCCGGAACCGCGTGCTCGCCGACCTTGATCGAGGCGCCGTAGAAGCCGATGTTCGCGATGTGGTGCTGGCCGCAGCCGTTCGGGCAGCCACTCATCTTGACGTGGATCCTGCGGGTCAGCTCGTCGCCGATCTCCATCTGGACGAGGCGGTCCTGGATCGCCTGATTGAGGCCCATCGAGCTCGTGATCCCGAGCTTGCAAGAATCCGTGCCCGGGCAGCTGACCACGTCGGTGATCTCGTCCGCGCCGGAGTCGCCGAGCCCGAGATCGCCGAGCGCTCGCCAGACGTCGTACACGGACTCGTCCCGGACCCAGCGCAGGATCAGGTTCTGATGGACGCTCGTGCGCGCCGCGCCACCGGTGTGGTCGCGCATGATCTGGGCGATCCCGCGCAGCTGCTCGGGCGTCAGATCGCCGCGCGTCACCTTGACCTCGACGGTCGAGAAGCCGCGCTGCCGCTGGCGCTGGACGTTGGTGTCGACGAAGCGCGTGAACTCACGGTTGTCACCGTTCGGAGTGGCGAAGGATTGCGGCTTGACCGGCGCGTTCGCCTCTTCGTCGTACTCGAACACGATCCTCTCCAGCGAGAAGTCGCGCTCGTCGACCCAGTCGCCCTCGAGCTCCTCCTCGACCATGTCGCGGAACTCGTCGATCCCGACCTTGTCGATCAGGACCTTGATCCGGGCGCGGGCGCGATTCGCGCGCAGCCACTCCTGGCGGTCGAAGATCCGCATGCAGGCCTCGGTGATCTTCAGGTAGTCACCGTTGTCGAGCTCGACGAACTCGTACAGCGTCGGGGCAAGACGCGGCATGATCGAGGTACCGCCTCCTACGCGCATCTCGACGCCCCGAACGCCTTCGTCGTTGACGCGCGGGATGAAGGCCATGTCGTGGATGCGCGTGATCGCGTTGTCCTCGTCGGTCGCAGCGAACGCGGTCTTGACCTTGCGCGGCATCGCCTGCGTCGTCGGGTGGCGCACGAAGTAGCGCACGTACGCGCCGGCATACGGAGTGATGTCGAACAGCTCGCCTTCGAGCGTGCCGGCGCGGGGATCGCCCGTGACGTTCCGCATCGTGTTGCCGCAGCCCTCGCGGCTCGACAGGCCGGCGTCGCCCAGCTCCCTGATCAGCTCAGCCGCGTCCGGGAGCGGCACGTGGTGCATCTGGATGTTCTGCCGCGTCGTGAGGTGGCCCTTGCGCAGCGGCACGTACTTCTCGATGCCGTCGGCGAACGCGTCGAGCTGGTCGGGGGTCACGCCGCCGAACGGGAGCTTGACCCGAATCATCTGCACGTCGGGCTGCCGCTGGCCGTAGACGCCCTGCTTCAGGCGGAACTTGATGAACTCGTCGCCCTCGAGCTCGCCCTTCAAGAAGCGCGTCGACTCGGTATCGAAGTCGTCGAACTCCCGCTCGAGGATCGGGATCACGTGACCCGGTACGTTCTCGAGTACCTCGGGATTCTCAATCGACCCCGTGCGGCCGTTACCGGTGGTGGAGGCCGTCTCGGGGGCGTCGGTGCTGGCGCTTGGCGGCGGTGCGGGAGCCATCGTGTCCTTCCGGTCGCGGACGGACGAAGAAATGTACCAAAAGGCAATCGGGGTTCAGATATTTACTTCGGCTCCACACCCGACCCGCGGCCCCGCGCGCACTCGATTCGTGGTCGTGGCGCGTCCGGCGTCGGGCGCGAGTGCCGCGGGGCGGGCGTCGGGGCCTCGTTCACAGCGGTCGAGGGCCAGCGGGTGCAGAAGGCGGCGGCCAGCGACATGCATAGCGCGCCACTCGACCCAACGGCAGTCAGCCGTGACGTGTTGTTCATGCCCCACGTGCACAACACGCCACGGTCCGAGACACGAGCGCCCGCGTGGCGCGTAATGCAGGTCAGCGCGCCCCTCGAGGCTACGGGCGAGGCCGCGACGCCCGGCCCGCGGCCCTCGCGCCCGATCCGTTACGCACGACGATACGTAGGGAAGGCGCATGGCGCGCGGGACGGGTGTGCGGCTGAAGCGCCCGCGCCGGGCTGCGGGATGGACGGGCAGCCGAAGCAAACTCCGGCGCCGCGACGGTGGGGGCGACCGCCGCGGCAGCCGGCGCGCTCTTAGCCGGCGCTAACTGGAACCACCGGCATCCGCTTTGGGGGCTGAGCGATGCCGGTGCCCGGTGACGCCTTGGCGAGCGCGAGCGTGAGCTCGTCGACGAACCGACGAGCACGAAGCCTGATCGGCTAGACGGTGGCGTTTACTGCATCCCGCGAACAGCACGACCCGGTACGACCCCCTCGTTGCTGCGCCCCAAGCAACTGGCTTCTGGCCGACCGTCTGTTTGGTCCGCCAGCCAACGAACGGGACGCTGGCACAAGCATTCGTCTCCTGTCAAGCAAAGGCGCGTTAAAGGCAACGCTTGTGATAATCAGCCCGGCGCCGGCGCCCAATCACGACCAGGGCGGGGGCGCTCCCGGGACCCGCCGGACGCCCTCCTGGAGGGCCGCGCGTTGCCACGGATTGCGCTGCGGTGCCGGCGTGACGGGCCGGGGTGCGGTCTCCCGCATGAACCGCTCGAGCGCGGCGACGACCGCGGCAGCCTCCTCGGCCGACGCACTCGGCGCGACGATCGTCAGCTTCGGTCGGCGGTTCATTGGCGTTGACGAGCGTATCGTGCGCGTCCGTGCCGTCGCTTCCGGTGCTCGATAACGATGCGGTGCTGAAGGCGGTCTCCGCCGAGACGGCGATCGAACGCGTGCGCAAGGGCCTGCTGAGCTTCCAGGCGGGCGACTGGGTGATGCCCGCGAAGGTCTACCTGGAGAGCCCGCCGTTCGGCGATTTCCGGGCGATGCCGGCGCGCGGCGGCGGGTTCGCGCTGCTCAAGTGGGTGACTTCATTCCCGGGCAATCCCGCGCTCGGGCTCCCGACCGTGACCGGCGTGATCTGCCTCTCGAACGCACAGAACGGCGAGCCGCTGATGCTGCTCGACGCGCGCTCGGTGACTGCGCTGAGAACCGGCGCGGTGGCGGCGGTGGCGACGACCGCGCTCGCGCGTGAGGGCGCGCACACCGTCGGGATCGTCGGGTGCGGGCTGCACGGCGCGTGGTCCGCGCGATGCCTGGCCGCGGCGGGGTACGGGCCCGGCGTCTGCCACGACCCTCGCGAGTCGGTAGCCGGCGTCCTCGCCCGCGAGCTCGGCTGGAGGACCGGATCGCGCGCCGACGCGCTCCGCTGCGACATCGTCTGCTGCGTGACGCCCGGCACCGAGATCGTGGTCGACGCGGGAGGGCTGCACGCCGGTCTCCACCTGAACATGCTCGGCGCGGACGGGCCGGGCAAGGCCGAGGCGAGCGTCGGCGCCGTGACCTCCTGCACGCTGTTCTGCGACGAGTGGGAGCAGGCGTCTCACGGTGGCGAGCTGACGGGCGCGGTAACCGCCGGCCTGGTCACGCGCGAGCAAGTCACCGAGCTTGGCGCGGTGCTCGCCGGCGACGCGCCCGGACGGCCGGGCGACGACGCGGTGACGCTGTTCGACTCGACGGGCCTCGCGGTGCAGGACCTCGCGGTGGCGGCCGCTGCGTTCGAAGCGTGGGAGGACAACCGCGTCGAGGCCCAGACCGTCGTGCTCTAGGACGAGCCGGCGCGGGCTCTACAGCGGAATGTTGCCGTGCTTGCGCTGCGGGCCCGGCTGGCGCTTGTTCTGGAGCGTCTCGAGCGCCGTGATGATCTTCGGGCGGGTCTCGTGCGGCACGATCACGTCGTCGATGTAGCCGCGCTCGGCCGCCACGTACGGATTGGCGAAGTGCGCCTTGTAGTCGTCGATCAGCTTCTGGCGGCGGGTGTCCGGCGTCGGCGAGGAGCTGATGTCGCGGCGGTAGATGATGTTGACCGCGCCCTCGGGCCCCATCACCGCGACCTCGGCCGTCGGCCAGGCGAAGTTGAAGTCGGCCGCGAGGTGCTTTGAGCCCATGACGTCATAGGCGCCGCCGTACGCCTTGCGGGTGATGATCGTGATCTTCGGCACGGTCGCCTCGGCGTACGCGTACAGCAGCTTGGCGCCGTGGCGGATGATCCCGCCCCACTCCTGCGTCGTCCCGGGCAGGAAGCCGGGCACGTCGCAGAACGTGATGATCGGGATGTTGAACGCATCGCAGGTCCGGATGAAACGGGCGGCCTTCTCGGACGACTCGATGTCGAGCACGCCGGCGAGCTGGTTCGGTTGGTTGCCGACGATCCCGACGCTGTAGCCGTTCAGGCGGCCGAAGCCGCAGATGATGTTGCGCGCGTAATGCTCGTGGACCTCGAAGAACTCGCCGTCGTCGACGATCGGTCGGACGACGTCGCGCATGTCGTAGGGCTTGTTGGGGCTGTCGGGAACGACGTGGTCGAGCTCGGGGTCCTGGCGCAGCGGGTCGTCGGTCGGCTGAACCCGAGGCGGCGTCTCGAGGTTGTTCTGGGGCAGGAACGAGAGCAGGTAGCGCGTGTCCTCGAGACACGCGTCCTCGTCGTCGGAGGCGAAATGGGCCACGCCGGACTTGGTGTTGTGCGACATCGCGCCGCCCAGCGACTCGAAGTCGACCTCCTCCCCGGTGACCGTCTTGATCACGTCGGGGCCCGTGATGAACATGTGCGAGGTCTCCTTGACCATGAACACGAAGTCGGTGATCGCCGGCGAGTACACCGCGCCGCCGGCGCACGGGCCCATGATCAGGCTGATCTGCGGGATCACGCCCGAGCAGTTCACGTTGCGCAGGAACACATCGCCGTAGGCGCCGAGCGAGACGACGCCCTCCTGGATCCGCGCTCCGCCCGAGTCGTTGATCCCGATCACGGGGCAGCCGATCTTCGCCGCCAGGTCCATGATCTTGCACATCTTCTCGCCCATCACCTCGCCCAGCGAGCCGCCGAACACCGTGAAGTCCTGGCTGAACACGCACACCCGCCGGCCGTCGATCGTGCCGTGCCCGGTGACGACGGCGTCGCCGTAGGGCCGGTTCTTCTGCATGTCGAACTCGTGCGTGCGGTGGCGCACGAACACGTCGAGCTCCTGGAAGGAGCCCGGGTCGAGCAGCTTCTCGATCCGCTCCCGAGCGGTGTACTTGCCGCGCTCGTGCTGCTTCGCGACGGCCTGCTCGGAGCCGGCGTGGATCGCCTCGTAGCGCAGCTCCTCGAGTTGCCCGAGCTTCTCGGTGTAGGTCTCGGGAGCCTTGTCGCGCATCATCGGGTCGGCGATGTTAGAAAGAAATTGTGTACCGCGCTGTCGCAAGATGCGATACAACTTCGCCACCTTGCAGGAATCGGCGCACCGGCGCCGACGCAGGACGACATAGAAGCCGAATCGCCGGGCCATCCGTGGCCGGTGAACGGAGGACCCAACAGCGACCTCTAGGGGCGCCGGGGCGAATCGCCGCAATCGTGCGGCGTAGCGCAAGTCGCGAGCCCGTCAGCTAACTCCGCAGGCTCACGAAAAGGAGGAAGTTGGTGGAGACCGCACGTGACCTCGCTTGCGCTGATCTGTGGCAGGCGTCGCTTGGAGCGCTCGCTCGCGCGCAGAGGCAGGCCCACGCGCAGCTCGCCGAGCTGTTCCACCTCCAGCCCGAGCGCGACCTCAGCCGCGTCGAGCTCCTCCGCGAGTCCGCGATGTACTCGCAGCTGCGCCGCTCCGCGGTGGCACGGCGCCCGTCGATGGTGCTGCCGGGCGCCGGCGGGATCTCGGCGCTCGCGCTGCTGGCGGCGACGACGCTGCCCGGGTTGCTCGGCGGCCGCGACAGGACGGTGAAAACCGCGCGGATCACGTACCGGGCCGACGAGCACGCCGCACCGGTCGCCAAGGCCAAGGTCGCCGCCGCTACCGCGAGCGCCTCGGCGCAGGCCACCGCGCTCCCCCGGACTGCGACGACGCTCGCATGTCAACGCCGCGAGCGTGCCGCCGTACGTCGCGGAACCGCGGACGCTCGTGCCGCCGGCGCACGCGACGCGACCGCGCGAGTCCTCCGGCGGCACGGCCGGCGAGCGCCGCGCACGCGCACATCGCTGCGGCCCACGACGCGACGGGTGGCGTCGCGAGCGGCGCGGCCAGCGGCGCGAGCGGAGGGGCCGCGCCGGAGGCGCAGCACAGCGTGTCGGCGGCGGCGACGCCCGCGGTGCACACGGCGCCGGCGGTGCACTCGACCTCCTCGGTCCATCGCGCCCCGGTCGCGGTCCACACGCGCACGGCGCGGGCAGTCCACCGACGCTCCGGTCGACGGTCCACACGACGCCGCGGTCCACCGGACGCCGGTGGCGGTCCACACGGCGCCGGCAACCGCACGTGAGCACCGGCGGCGGCGCGGTCGAGGACGGGACCGCGGCCGGGCACGCGCCGGCGATCCACGACGCCGACGCACACCAAGCCCGTCGCGCACCCGCACCCGGTGGCGACCACTCAGCCGGCCAAGCCGGCGCCGACGCCCGCCCCAACGGTCGGCGCCCGGCCACTACGCGAACCCGCTCGCGGGCGCGCACGTGACGCCGGAGCGGATCGACCAGGGCGTCGACTACTCGGGTTCCGGGCCGCTGGGCGCGATCGGCGACGGCAAGATCACGTACGTCGGGACCAGCGGCACCGGCTGGCCGGGAGCGTTCATCGAGTTCCAGCTCACCGACGGTCCCGACGCCGGGCGCTACGTCTACTACGCCGAGGGCATCAGCCCGGCCGCCGGGGCTGCACGTCGGTCAGACCGTCCGGGCCGGACAGCCGATCGCCCAGATCATCGCCGGCGACTCGAGCGGGATCGAGATCGGCTGGGGCGCCGGCATCGGCACCGAGTCGTACGCCATGCAGCAGGGCCAGTGGCACGGCGGCGATGACGCGGGCAAGCGTGCCCAGTCCCGCCGGCAAGGACTTCTCAGCCCTGATCGCGGAGCTCGGGGGGCCTCCAGGGAAGATCGAGGGCTAATCCCGCTCCGTGCTCGCGCGTCTGCGCCCCCAGCCCCCTAGGCGCGCGAGTACGGGCGGTGATGTGCCTGACCGAGGCTGTCGAGGGCCGCGGTGAGCGCGGCCTCGGTGGCGGGCGTATCGGTTGTCGGTGGCTCCGGCTCGGGCTCGGGCTCGCGCTCCAGCCCCGGCTCGAGCTCCGGCTGCGGGGCATCTAGGACCGGGGATTCGGGCTCCGGCTCCGGTTCGGGCTCGACTGGTCCCTCGGCCGCCGACCACCATCGGCTCGGGGCCTCGGAAGAACGCGAACAGCTTCGCGAACCGGCGCGGCGCGCGCGGGCAGCTCGGCCGCGCGTCTCGACCGACACGACCGGCTCAGGCTCTGGCTCCTCAGCCGCCTCCGGCTCGGGCGCCACGATCCGCTCAGGCTCGGGCGCGACAACCCGCTCCGGCTCGGGCGGCACGACCAGCTGACGCGGCTCGGCGCCCTCCGTGTCCTCCGCCACCGCGGTCAGGATCACCTTCGTCCCCCACCCGGCAGGCTCGATCCGCACCGTGCCGCGCGCACGCTCGCCCTCCCAGGCGACGGCGGTCTCCGGGTCGAGCCTCGTGATCCGGATCTCTCCGAACCGGTCCAGGTGGCGAGCCAGCGAAGCCGCGTCACTGCACTCCGCCCACAGCTCAGGTGGTGACTTGACCAGCGTCCGGCTTGCGACGTGCTCTGTCATCGGTGGTGGTTTCGCCCGGACGCGCGCGACTCCTCCTGCTTGCCAGCGTCGATAGATAAGGTGCCGCGCATGCTGGACCACGACAGCTCGGCGCCACCGGGCCGCTGTGTCCGCCCTCGGGCTGGGCTGCATGGGCATGTCCGGGATGTACGGCTCCGCCGACCGCGCCGAGAGCATCGCGACGATCCACGCCGCCCTCGACGCCGGCATCACGCTGCTCGACACGGGCGACTTCTACGGGATGGGCCACAACGAGCTGCTGATCGCCGACGCGCTCGAGGGCCGCAATCGCGACGGACGTCGTGATCAGCGTCAAGTTCGGCGCCCAGCGCGGGCCGGACGGCGAGCTGGCTCGGTTACGACGCGCGGCCGGCGGCGGTCAAGACCGCGCTCGCCTACTCGCTGCAGCGGCTGCGGGACCGACCACATCGACATCTACCGCCCGGCCCGGCTCGACGCGAACGTGCCGATCGAGGAGACCGTCGGGGCGATCGCCGAGCTGGTGCAGGCCGGCTACGTGCGCCACATCGGCCTCTCCGAGGTCGGCGCCGAGACGATTCGCCGCGCCGCCGCCGTCCACCCGATCGCCGACCTCCAGATCGAGTACTCGCTGATCTCGCGCGGGATCGAGGCGCGCGATCCTGCCGACCTGCCGCGAGCTCGGGATCGGGATCACCGCCTACGGAGTGCTCTCGCGCGGCCTGATCAGCGGCCGCTACCGCGCCGACGCGGGGATCCCGGCGCGGCGACGTCCGCGGGCGCATGCCGCGCTTTCCAGGGCGAGAACCTCCGCCACAACCTCGCGCTCGTCGAGGCGCTGCGCGAGGTCGCCGACGCCAAGGGCGTCACGCGTCGCGCAGATCGCGTTCGCCTGGGTCCTGTCGCGCGGCGAGGACATCGTGCCGCTCGTCGGCGCCCGGCGGCGCGACCAGCTGGAAGAGGCGCTCGGCGCACTCGACGTCGAGCTGGCCCGCGACGACCTCGAGCGGATCGAGCACGCCGATCCCGCCCGACGCGGCGGCCGGCGACCGCTACGGCGCGCCGCAGATGGCCGACCTCGACAGCGAGCGCGGCTATTAGTTCTCGCTGACCTACGCGGCGAGGACGAATCATGCTGCGTCCGAGATGCCCGGCTAGCGACCTTTCGACACGAATAGCTCGACTTTGCTGCCGGCCTTGAGCAGTGTGGCCGGCGCGCGGCGTCATGCTCATCACGCGCCCACTGTGCAGCTTTCGAGACTTGACCCACTTGATCTTGCCGACCTGGCAGTGCGCTCGGCGGACCGCCTTCTTCGCCGCGGGCAGCTTCATCCCCTTGGTCTTCGGGACCATGCATCGGACCGCCACGGGTGCTCGTGCGGAGGGCGGGTTGTAGATGACCGCCAGCTGCGCTTGCGTGGTCGCGCCCGGCCGCGTCGGTGGCGACTGCCGTGATCGTGTTAGCGCCCGGGCTCAGCGGGACCTGCGCGGTCCACGACCCGTCCGGCGCGACGGGGACCGGCTGCCCGCCGACCATGAGCGAGGTGATCCCGGCGCCGGCGCTGGTGATGCCCGCCACGGGCACGGTCGGAGTCGAGACCGTGCTCCCGGTCGCGGGCGAGCCGATCACGATCGACAGTCCCTGGAACTGGTCCTGGGCGGCGAGCGCGAGCGCCTTGACGTCGCCGAGCGTGTAGCCGACCGAGTAGATGTAGGTGACGCTCGAGCTTCCACCCGCGGGAATCACGAGCGCGTGGTGCTCTTCGAGCTCGTTGCTGGGCGGCGGTGGCACCGGGGGCTGGGACTGGGGCGCGAAGGTGAAGGCCGACGGTGCGCTCGAGTACGTGATCGCCCCGAACGCCTCCGCCGGGTTCCCGTCTGCCGCATTCACGTTGGTGTGGACGAAGACCGAGCCAGGTGCCGCCGCTAGGGCCTGGAGCCGAATCGCCGTCGAGATACGGAGTGAACGCGCCCTGCCCCGGCAACTCGTAGCTCCGCTCGGCGGCGCTGGTGTTCAGCCCGACGAAGTCGTCGTACAGCAGGTCGAGCGAGTGGACCTTCCCATCGGTCGAGGACCACGTGTCGGTCATCGTGACGACGCGGCCGCCGGCGCTCGTCGTGATGTTGCGCACGAGCTGTACGCCGGTGCCGATGAGGCTCGGACAGGTTGCGATCGATGGCTTGTACGGGTCGGCTCCGGAGCACCGCACCCATGACTCGGTCGGACTGCGAGCTCGAGACGAGGCCGGTGGTCGGATCCCAGTTGATCGACTCGGACAGGCTCGGGAAACCGGTCAGGTCCTGGCTTCCGTTGTTGTTCGCTGCCGGTTCGGCTGACCAGGGTCTGGGCGGACGCCGCGTCGTACGCGTTTTGCCCGTCGATCTGCACCTCGGACCGACCACCCAACGCACCGAGGTCGTCGTTCAGCAGCGATCCGGCGCAGTCGATCGCGAAGTTGCCGACCGTGAAGTTCGCGTCGACGGGCGCCGCGAACGGCCCGCAGTTACCGTGCCGGGCCCCACCCTGCATTCCCGGTGAACGTGGTGTCGTTCACCAGGAAGCTGTACGGCACGCCGTTGTTGCGGCCGCCCGAGATCGTCGAGCAGCGCCGCCTGCGAGACCGCGACCTGAGGCCCGGCGAAGCCCGCGACATCCCCGGTCGCTCTCATCGCCCGTGGGGACTGCACGGAGCCGGCACGCGTGACCGGCGAGCGGTTGCAGCGCGGGCTGCGAGCCGAGCTGCAACGTGCTGAACGAGCCGTTCTGAGCGACTGAAAGGTTGCTCTGGAGGATCAGCGACGTACTCGGATTGCCGTAGTAACAGACGATGTCGACGTGATCGCCGGTGGTCCCGTTCGACGTCCCACTGACTGTCAGCTTCGTCGGGGTCGGCGGGTTGTCGAACGAGATCAGGTATGGATTGTTCGCCGGCGTCCCCGGGTCGCTCGAGACCCATGAGTTGATCTGCGACGTCGTCACCGTGGCCTGCGCGACCGCCGGTGCAATCGCTAGCGCGACCAGGACGGTGAGGATGAGCGGAGATCCGAAGCCTGAGCATGCGAAAAGGACCCCATACCTCCCGATTCTTACCGTTCTGTTACATCTCAGAACGGGCTGCGCGAGGCTCCTTCAGAACGTCGGCTGATACTCGCCGAACACGTCCTTCATCGCCCCAGCACACCTCACCCAGCGTGCAACGGTCTTTGAGGGCCTGCCGCAGGGTAGGGAGGAGGTTATTGGACGTATCGGCAGCGGTACGCACTTCCTTTAGCCGCTGCTCGACCAATTGTCCGATCGCGGTCCGACTTGAACGATTTGAGCCGCTCGACCTGCTCGCGCTCGGACTCCGGATCGACGCGCAGGATGTCCGGCACCTCGGGCTCGCCCTCGTCGACGAACTTGTTGACCCCGACTACGACGTCCTGTCCGAGCCGGTAGCGCTCGTGGTAGCCGAACGCGGACTCCTCGATCTCGTTCTTGATGAAGTCGATCGCGTTGACCGATCCACCGAGCCCGTCGACCTTGTCGATCAGCTCCGTGGCCCGCGTCTCGATCTCGTCGGTCAACGCCTCGATGAAATACGAGCCGGCGAACGGATCGACGCTGTCGGCCGCGCCCGATTCGTAGCCGAGGATCTGCTGGGTCCGCAGCGCGATCTTCGCGGCACGCTCGGTCGGCAGCGCCAGCGCCTCGTCAAAGCCGTTGGTGTGCAGCGACTGGGTTCCGCCGCAGACCGCGGCGAAGCCCTGCAGCGCGACCCGGACGATGTTGTTCTCGGGTTGCTGCGCGGTCAAGGTGACGCCACCGGTCTGTGTGTGGAAGCGGAGTCTCCAGGAGCGCTCGTCCTTGGCGTCGAAGCGCTCGCGCATGATCCGCGCCCACATCCGGCGGGCGGCGCGGAACTTCGCGACCTCCTGGAACACGTTGTTGTGGCCGTTGAAGAAGAACGCGAGCCGCGGTGCGAACTCGTCGACCACGAGCCCGGCGTCGAGCGCGGCCTGCACGTACGCGATGCCGTTCGACAGCGTGAAGCCCACCTCCTGGACCGCCGAGCAGCCCTTCTCGCGGAAGTGGTAGCCGCTGATCGAGATCGTGTTCCAGCGCGGGATCCGCTCGCGGCAGTAAGCGAACAGATCGATCGTGAGCCGGATCGCGCCGTGCGGCGGATAGATGAAGTTGCCGCGCGCGATGTACTCCTTGAGGATGTCGTTCTGGGTCGTGCCGCGCAGCTGCTCGGCGGGCACGCCCTGCTCCTCGCCCACCAGCTCGTAGAGCAGCAGGAGCACCGCGGCGGGCGCGTTGATCGTCATCGACGTCGACACCTGGTCGAGCGGAATCCCGTTGAACGCGGTGCGCATGTCGTCGATCGAGTCGATCGCCACGCCGGTCCGACCGACCTCGCCCAGGCACCGCGGATCATCGGAATCCAACCCGAGCTGGGTCGGAAGATCGAACGCCATCGACAACCCCGTCGACCCGTGCGCGAGCAGGTAGCGGTAGCGCTCGTTGGACTCCTTCGCGCTCGCATAGCCGGCGTACTGGCGCATCGTCCAGAGCTGTCCCCGGTACATGTCGCGGTGGATTCCGCGGGTGTACGGGTAATCGCCCGGCTCGGCGAGCCGGTCGGTCAGATCCCCGGGCAGGTCCTGGTCGGTGTAGAGGGACTTGATCTCGATCCCGGAGTCCGTGAACCGTCGCGGGTCCTCAGGACCGACGATCGGGGCGATCGTGCGATGCTCGTCGGTGGTGGCCATGGCGCGAGGTTACCCTTTGCTCCGTGCAAGTTCGCGTGAAACTGTTCGCCGGGTTGCGCGAGCGGGCCGGCGCCGACGAGCTCGAGCTCGAGCTTCCCGAGGGCGCGGTGGTCGGCGATGCGCTCGACCAGGTGAGCGCGTTGACCGAGGGCGTACCGGTCGTGATGGCGGTCAACCAGGAGTACGCCGATGCGTCGTCGACCCTCCACGGCGGGGATGAGGTCGCGCTGATTCCGCCGATCTCGGGCGGCGCGGTCGGGGCGCTCCACGCCCGGATGACGACCGAGCCGTTGTCGCTCGACCCGACTGCTCGAGCTCGTCCGCGACCCGCGCGCCGGCGCCGTCGTGACATTCCTCGGCGTGACCCGCGAGGTCCCCGAGCTCGAATACGAGGCGTATACGGAGATGGCCGAGCGCCAGATGACCGAGATCGTCGCGCGCGCGATCGAGCGCCACGACCTCTGCGCGGCGGCGGTCGAGCATCGGGTTGGCACGGTTCCGCTATCCGAGGCCTCGGTGGCGATCGCGGTCTCGGCTCCGCACCGCGATGCCGCGTTCGCCGCAGGCCGGGAGATCATCGACGAGCTCAAGGCCAAGGTCCCGATCTGGAAGAAGGAGGAGGGAACATGGGTACGCGGGGTGACGCCGGGTCCGCAACCCTGAAGTCGCTCCCGGCGGTACACGAGCTCGCCGGCGCGCTCGACGCGCCGCACGTGCTCGCCGTGGCGGCGGCCCGCCGGGCGATCGAGGAGCAGCGCGCCGCGATCGTGGCCGGCGCGCCCGCGACCGACGACCTGTTGCCACGTGCCCGCGAGCTACTGACCGAGCTTCAGCGTCCCTCGCTGCGGCGTGTGCTGAACGCGACCGGCGTGATCCTCCACACGAACCTCGGACGGGCACCACTGCCGGCGGCGGCGCGTGAGGCGGTGACGCGCGCCGCGGAGGGGTACTCGAACCTCGAGCTCGACCTCGCAACGGGCGAGCGGGGCTCGAGGCACGCGCACGTCGAGCGGCTCCTATGCGAGCTGACTGGGGCGGAGGCGGGGATCGTCGTCAACAACGGCGCCGGCGCGGTGCTGTTGGCCGCGGCGGCGCTCGCCGGGGCTGGCCGGGCGATCGTCGTGGCGCGCGGGCAGCTGGTCGAGATCGGAGGCGGCTTCCGGATCCCCGAGGTCATCGTCCAGTCCGGAGCGCGGCTGATCGAGGTGGGGACGACCAACCGAACTCGGCTGAGCGACTACGCCCGCGCATTGCAGGCCCACGACGACATCGGGGCGATCATGCGCGTACACCAGTCGAACTTCAGGACGGTCGGGTTCGTCGAGGACGTGCCGGTCGAGGCGCTGTGCGAGTTGGGCGTGCCGGTGATCGACGATGTCGGCTCTGGCTGGCTGGCTGGCCAGCCAGACTTGATAGGGCACGAGGAACCGCTGCTTTCGGCGTCGGTGGCTGCCGGCGCCGCGCTCGTCTGCTGCTCCGGAGACAAGCTCCTGGGCGGCCCACAGGCGGGGTTGATCGTCGGACCCGCCGATCCGGTGGCGGCGGCTCGGGCGCACGCATTGGCGCGGGCGCTGCGGATCGACAAGCTGTCGCTCGCCGCGCTCGAGGCGACCCTGCGGCTGTACCGCGACCCGGAACGTGCGCTGACCGAGATCCCGGTCCTGGCGATGCTGTCGGTCGACGAGGAAACGCTGGCCGCGCGAGCGAGCCGGTTGGCGGCCGCGATCGGGGAGCGCGCGCATCTGACCCGTGCCTCGGCGAAGGCCGGCGGTGGCGCGCTCCCGCTGCTCGAGCTCGAGGGGCCGGTGGTGGCGCTGGACGGCGAGCCCGAGACGCTCGCGCGTGCGCTGCGCGCGAACGATCCGCCCCTGATCGCGCGGATCCACGACGGTCGCGTCCTGCTCGACCCGCGGACGCTGACCGACGAGGAAGTGCCGATCGTCGTCGGCGCCGTGCGGGACGCGCTCGCCGGATGACGCCGCTGACGCTCGGCACGGCCGGCCACATCGACCACGGCAAGACCGCGCTGATCCGCGCGCTGACCGGCGTCGACACCGACCGGCTCCCCGAGGAGCGCGCCCGTGGGATCTCGATCGAGCTCGGATACGCCCGGCTCGAGCTCCCGTCCGGCCGGCGGCTGTCGGTCGTCGACGTGCCCGGGCACGAGCGGTTCGTGCGAACGATGGTCGCCGGCGCGACCGGGATCGACGTGTTCCTGATGACGATCGCCGCCGACGACGGCGTGATGCCTCAGACGCGCGAGCACGCGGCGGTGCTGCGGGCGCTCGGCGTCGACACCGGCGTGGTCGCGGTGACCAAGAGCGACCTCGCCGATCCCGAGGTCGCGCTGATCGAGGCCTCGGAGCTGTTTCCCAGACAGCGAGGCGGTGCCCGTGTCGGCGCGGACCGGCGAGGGGATCGAGGAGCTCCGCGCGGCGCTCGAACGAGCCTCCGACGCCGCCCCGTCGCGTGCCGCTGCCGCGGCCGCGCCGGCCCGGCTCCACGTCGACCGCGTGTTCACGATCAGAGGCGCCGGGACGGTCGTCACCGGCACGTTGTGGTCGGGGGAGATCGGGCGCGGGGACGAGCTCGAGGTGCTTCCGCGAGCGCGCCGAGTCAGGGTCCGCGGCGTGCAGGTCCACGACGACGCGCTCGACCGGGCGCCGGCCGGCCAGCGAGTCGCTGTGAACCTCACGGGCGTCGCGGTCGACGAGATCGGGCGCGGGGACGTGCTCGTCGCAACCCGCTCCGAGGTGCGCCCGAGCTACCGAGTCGACGCGCAGCTCGAGTTCGGCGGCGACGCCGAGCCCGAGCACGGCGATCGCATCCAGATCCACCACGGCACCCGCGAGGCGCCGGCCCGGCTCGCGTGGCTCGGTGGGCGGTTCTGGCAGGTCCGCCTCGAGCAGCCGATCGTCCCGGCCGCCGGCGACCGGATCGTCGTGCGCAGGATCGCGCCGCCGGACACGCTCGGCGGCGGCGGTCGTGCTCGACCCGCGGCCCCGCCGGCACGGCCCGAGCCGCGACGTGCTCGTCCGGCTCGAGCGGCTGGCCCGCGGCGAGGCGCCGGAACCGTCCGCACGGGCGATTGGATCCCACCCACCCACCCCCGCCGCCCCACGGTCGCCAAGCGAAACGAGGCCGATCCAACCCCTGTCGGCCTCCGCCCAAGCGCTCGAGCAGCGGTTGCGCGAGGCCGGGGCCGAGCCGCCGCTCGACTCGGAGCTCGACGCCGGCGACCTCGCCGCGCTCCGCGACGCCGGCCGCGCCGTCCGCGTCTCGAAGAACCTCCATTACCACGTCGATTCGCTGAACGACACCCGCTCGCGTCTGATCGAGCTGGCGAAACGGAGTGGCGGCGCGGTCACGCTCGCCCAGCTGCGCGACGAGCTCGCGACCTCCCGTAAGTTCGCCCAGGCGCTGCTCGAGCACTTCGACTCCGAGAAGGTGACGATCCGCCGCGGCGACGAGCACGTGCTCCGCCGCGGCGCCGGCTGACTCAGAGCGCTCCGCCCGCAGCCGTCGGGGCAGTCGGGTCGGCGCCGCCGCTCTGTGAGTGCTCGCGCGCGAGATAGTCCTCGATCTGCATCGGCGAGTCCGCCGAGCGCTCGACCACGGCCAGCAGCGAGGACATCGTCGAGACCTCCTCGACCTGCTCCTTGAGGAACCACTGCACGAACTGCTCGCTGAGAAAATCGCCCTCCTCGCGCGCCACGCCCATCAGGTCGCCGATCTGATCGCTGACCCGGCGCTCCTGCTCGAGCGCGAGCGCGACCGGGGCGACGATGTCGCTGAACGCGGTCTCGGGTGCCTCGACGCCGGGGATCGTCACCGGCGCGTCGGCGTCGATTAGGTACTCGACCATCATCATCGCGTGGTTGCGCTCCTCGACGGCCTGCGCGTAGAAGAAGGCCGCGAGTCGCGGGAGGGTCTCAGCGTCGTAGTACACGGCGTTGGCGATGTACTGCTGCGAAGCGGCGAACTCGTACGCGATCTGGTGGTTCAGGCGCTCGACGAACCGCGATGCGGCCATCGTTTCTCCTCTCCTCGGGGTGCACCATCGTAAGTGAGCGGTGACGCACTCGGCGGATCGACCGCGTAGATTGGGCGGATGCCGACGAGCCTAGTCACCGGTGGCGCCGGATTCCTCGGCTCTCACCTCTGCGAAGAACTGCTGCGCCGCGGTCATCGCGTGATCTGCGTCGACAACCTCGAGACCGGGTCGCTCGCCAACATCGAGCACATTCGCGACAAGGCGTTCGTCCACCGGAACATCGACATCATCGAGCCGTACTTCGTGGACGAGCCGATCGACTTCGTGTACCACCTCGCGTCGCCTGCGTCTCCGATCGACTACCTTCGCCTGCCGCTGGCCACGCTCAAAGTAGGCTCGTACGGCACCCACCACACGCTCGGCCTCGCGAAAGTTCATCGCGCCCGCTTCCTGATCGCCTCGACAAGCGAGGTGTACGGCGATCCGCAGGTGCACCCGCAGCCGGAGACGTACTGGGGTCATGTGAACCCGATCGGTCCGCGTGGGGTCTACGACGAGGCCAAGCGGTACGCCGAGGCGCTGACGATGGCCTACCACCGCCAGCAGGGCGTGGACACCGCGATCGTCCGGATCTTCAACACATACGGGCCCAGGATGCGCCCACACGACGGTCGCGCGATTCCGACGTTTCTGCGCCAGGCGCTTCAGGACCGCCCGATCACCGTGTTCGGCGACGGCTCGCAGACGCGCTCGTTCTGCTACGTCGAGGACGAGATCCGCGGGCTGATCGCGCTCGCCGAGTCCGGGCATCACCAGCCGGTGAACATCGGCAATCCCGACGAGTTCACGCTCCTCCAGCTCGCGAAGACCGTGATCGAGGTGACCGGATCGCGCTCGGAGATCGTGTTCGAGGCACTCCCGACCGACGATCCGCAGGTGCGCCAGCCCGACATCACGCTCGCCCGGGCGATCCTCGGCTGGGAGCCGCAGATAAGCCTGCGCGAAGGACTGAAGCGGACGATCGACGAAGGCGGGGACCGAGGCACTCGTCGGCGCCGGCTAGCCGCGGACGCCCGGACGCAGGAATGCTTGCCGCCTACACCGCTACTTCGTCATCCAGGTACCGTTATAGCCACCGCGAGGGGTCGATGACGGTACGAGTCGCAACGTGACGGTCGAGCAGAGAGAGGTCCCCAACATCCACTCCGGCGGCGGGCCCCAGGGCGTCGCGCCGGTGCCTCTGCCTGACCGCGATGTCAGGCGCAAGCGCCCGCCGTTCCTGTCGTTCGTGCTGCGCTGGGAGACCCTGAGGCGGGTCGCGCGCGTTGTCTCGCTGCTGGCGCTCGACTTCATCGGGGTGGTCGGCGCGCTGTTCACCGCGGTGATGGTCAAGCTCGCGGTCCACGGCCAGTTGGACGCATCGGTGGCGTGGCAGGACGTCAAGCACTGGATCGCGTTCGCGTACCTGATGACCGTGCTGGCGTTCGCCCGGATGGACCTGTACGCCGACCGCACACGCCGGCCGGGACTGGCGCGGATCGCCACCGGGCTGTTCCAGGCGACCGTGATCGCGCTCGTGTTCGCGCTCGCCGACGGCCAGCACTTCTCGAGCTACTTCATCTTCTACGGCTCGCTGTTCTTCGCGACGATCTACATCGCCGCGCTCCGCGAGCTGCATCTGCGCGTGAGCGGGTGGGTGCTCGACCAGGCCGGCTACGCGCGCCGCGCGGTGCTGGTCGGATCCGGCAAGCACATCGAGGAGGTCGCGCGGGCGCTGGCCGACCGGTCGCGAACGCGCGTCGACATCGTCGGCTACATCTCGCTGACGCCGCGGCCGCGCAACGGCCTGCGCTCGCTCGGCGCAGCTGCCCGACCTGCCGGGCGTGCTCGAGCTCGAGGCCGTGCAGGAGGTGATCATCGCCGACCCCGACTTCCCGCAGGACAAGGCGGTGGAGCTCGTCGACATGTGCCACCAGCGCGGCGTGACCGTCCAGGTCGCGCCGTCGACGATGGAGATCCTGATCGACCGCGCGGAGTTCGCGCCGGGCCACACGGTCCCGCTGTTCACGCTGCGCCCGCCGGTGTTCGAGGGCGTCGACTACGCGATCAAGCGCACGTTCGACCTGATCGTCTCGATCGTCGGCATGATCCTGCTCTCGCCCGTGCTGCTGGCGATCGCGGATCGCGATCAAGCTGAGCTCACGCGGTCCGGTGATCTACCGCTCGGTCAGGCCCGGAATGGCGGGCAAGCCGTTCTACTGCTTCAAGTTCCGCACGATGCGCGACCACGCCGAGCAGATCCAGGACGAGCTCGAGTCGCTCAACGAGCTCGACGGCGCGCTGTTCAAGATCCGCGACGATCCGCGCATGACGCCGGTCGGCCGGTTCCTGCGGCGCTTCTCGCTCGACGAGCTCCCGCAGCTCGTAAACGTCGTGCGGGGCGAGATGTCGCTCGTCGGACCGCGGCCGCTGCCGATGCGCGACTTCGACCGGCTCGAGGAGTGGCACAAGAAGCGCTATCTGGTGCTGCCCGGGATCACCGGGCTGTGGCAGGTCTCGGGGCGGGCGGAGCTCGACTTCGACGACCTCGTGCGGCTCGACTTCCTCTACCTCGAGCGCTGGTCGATCATGCTCGACCTGTCGATCCTGCTGAAGACGATCCCGGCGGTGCTCAGCCGCCGCGGGGCGTTCTAGCGCCGGCTACGACAGCCGCTCAGGAGGTCAGCGCCTAGGGCCGGCGGTCCCGGATAGGCTGTCGCACGAGCACCATGCCCCCGACCGACCGATTCGTCATCAGCTTCGCCGCCGAGCCCCCGCAGGAGCCGCTCCCGTACGGCCGCTGGGCTGACACGCTCGCGGGCCACTTCCAGCGCCGCGGTCCGCGAGATCGACACCGAGGGCGAGGACATCGGCGGCGTCGACACGGACATCTCGTGGTTCCCGGACCGGACCTACGGCGGGCGCACGTACATCCCCGCGTCGGCGCGGACCGCGAACGGCTACGAGCTGTTCGGGTACGTGTCGTTCACCGAGGGCGAGCAGGGCCCGAGCGAGTTCGTGGCCTCGGTCGACTTCACCGCGGAACTGGCCGAGGAAAACCCCGACTGGAAGCTCGACCTCAACGACGAGGTGATCGGGAGCTGGCGCGGCGAGCAGGGCAAGACCGCCGACATCACGCTCGTGTGGGGCGTGCCGCTGGTTCCGGGTGGCGCGATCGTCACGGCCGAGCTGGCCAACCTCGTGGTCGACCAGTCGCAGCTCGTCGATGACCGGTTCACGCTGATCGCGCCCGACAACTACCGCTCGGACTTTCTCGAGATCAAGCTGTGGAGCAAGGGCGGCGACGAGCTCGCCAGCGAGTCGCTCTACGTCGAGGACGACGAAGACTGACCGGTCGCGTACTGGCGCGCCAGCGGCGTGCGCGGCAGCTTGGAGTCGCTGACCTCTTCCACGGTCAGCGGGAAGTGACAGGCGGCCACGGTGCCGTTGCCCTTGTCCTCGAGCAGGCGGCTCGTCCCGGCCGCAGATCTCCTGGGCCTTCGGGCAGCGGGTGTGGAAGCGGCACGCCGAGGGCGGGTTGGCGGGGCTCGGCACGTCGCCGGTCAGGAGGCGGCGCTCGCGCTTGCTCTCCGGCGGCTCCGGCACCGGGACGGCGGACAGCAGCGCGCCCGTGTACGGGTGACGGGGGAAGCTGTACAGCGAGTCGCTCGGGGCCAGCTCGACGACCTTGCCCAGGTACATGACCGCGACGCGATCGCACATGTGCCGCACCACCGACAGATCGTGGGCGATGAAGATCAGCGTCAGGCCCATGTCCCGCGCAGGTCGCGCAGGAGGTTCAGGACCTGCGCCTGGATCGACACGTCGAGGGCCGACACCGGCTCGTCGGCCACGAGCACCTTGGGCTCGAGCGCGATCGCGCGCGCCACTCCGATCCGCTGGCGCTGCCCGCCGGAGAACTCGTGCGGGTAGCGGTTGTAGTGCTCGGGGTTCAGCCCCACGGTGTCCATCAGCTCCTGCACGCGCTTCTTGCGCTCGCCCTGGTTGCGCAGCAGCTTGTGGATAGCAAACGGCTCGGCGATGATCGAGCCGACCGTCTTGCGCGGGTTCAGCGACGAGTACGGGTCCTGGAAGATCATCTGCATCTCGCGGTGCAGCGCCTTCAGGTCGTCGCCCTTGTGCTTGGCGATGTCCTCGCCGTCGAGCAGGATCTGCCCCGACGTCGGTTCCAGCAGCCGTACGATCAGCCGTGCGGTGGTGCTCTTGCCGCAGCCCGTCTCGCCGACGATGCCGAGCGTCTCGCCGCGCGTCACATCGAGCGACACCCCGTCGACGGCCTTGACCGCGCCGACCTGCTTCTGGAACAGCACCCCCTGCTTGATCGGGAAGTGCTTCTCGACGCCGAGGAGGCGGATCAGCGGCGTCTGCGACGGCGAAGCGGTCTCGTTCGGCGTCGGGCCGGGCCTTGGTTCCGTGGATGAGGACCCGTCGACGCTCATCCGCCCTCCTCCGTGGTTGCCGGCTCAGATCCGCCCACGGTGGCGGCGCGCTCCGGCTCAAGGAGCTTGCGCAGCGCGCTCGGCGCCTCGCCCGCCTTCAGGCCGCGCCAGATGTCGGCCCGCGCCTTGGGGGTCAGCAGGCACGCCACGCGGTGCTCCGGCTGGCCGGGCAGCGGCTCGAGCTGCGGGTCGATCCGGCGGTGGGCATCCTGGACGTAGGGACAGCGCGGGTGGAAGTAGCACCCGGACGGGCGGTTGATCAGGCTCGGCGGGCGTCCCGCGATCGGCTCGAGCTCGTCGGTCCGGGGCGTGTCCAGGCGCGGGATCGACTTCAGCAGTCCCCAAGTGTACGGGTGCTCCGGGGCGATGAAGATCTCCCGCGTCGGGGCCTTCTCGACGATCCGGCCGGCGTACATGACGGCGATCTCGTCAGCGATCTCCGCCACCACGCCGAGATCGTGCGTGATGATGATGATCGCCATCCCGAGCCGCTGCTGAAGCGATTCGAGCAGGGCCAGGATCTGCGCCTGGACGGTCACGTCGAGCGCCGTGGTGGGCTCGTCGGCGATCAGCAGCTTCGGTTCGTTGGCCAGCGCCATGGCGATCATCACGCGCTGCCGCATCCCGCCCGAGAACTCGTGCGGGTAGCCGTTGACGCGCCGCTGGGGATCCGGGATCCCCACCAGTTCCAGCAGGTCGATCGCCCGGGTCCGAGCCGCGGACTTCGAGACGTTGCGGTGGGTGTAGCACGGCCTCCATCAGCTGCCAGCCGACCCGGTAGAACGGGTGCAGCGAGGACAGCGGATCCTGGAAGATCATGGCCACGTCGTTGCCACGCAGCCGGCGCAGCTCGCTCGGCGGGCAGGGCAACGAGGTCCTTGCCCTCGAACATGATCCGGCCCTCGATCCGGGCGGTGCGGGTCCGCGTCAGGCCGAGCATGGTCAGCGAGGACACACTCTTGCCCGAGCCGGACTCGCCGACGATCCCGATCGTCTTGCCCGTGTCGACCTGGTAGGAGATCCCGTCGACGGCGTGCACGACGCCGTCCTCGGTGTGGAATTCGACCCGCAGGTCCTCCACGCTCAACAGCGGGTCGCTCATGCCCGATCTCGCGTGAACCGGCCCGGCGTCACGAGTACCGGACCCGCGGGTCGAGATACGCGTAGAGGATGTCGACGACGATGTTCGCCACGACGACGAACATCGCGGCCAGCAGCACGGTGCCCTGGACGATGGGGATGTCCGTGTTGACGATGGCGTTGTAGTTGAGCCGACCGATGCCCGGGATGTCAAACACGGTCTCCGTCAGGACCGCGCCGCCGAGCAGGGCGGCGATGTCGATGCCGAGGACCGTGATCACGGGCGTGATCGCCGAGCGGACGCCGTGGCGCCAGATCACGCGCGGCTCCTTAACGCCCTTGGCCCTGGCCGTCCGGATGTAGTCCTCGCCCATCGTCTCGATCAGGCTCCCGCGCAACAGGCGCGAGTAGATCGCGGCCTGGGTCGCCCCCAGCACGATCCACGGCAGGAGCAGGGACGTGAACCACTTCCACGGGTTCACGGTGAGCCCGACGTAGGTGTTGGCGCCCGGGAGGATCGGGAACTTGCCGATGTCCGAGGCGAACAGGAACAGGACGATCAGGCCGAGCCAGAACACCGGCATCGACACGAAGGCGAGGGAAACGCTCATCGCCGAGCGGTCCATGAAGTCGCCCTTCTTGGTGAAGTAGCTGATCAGGATCACGATCCCGACCAGACCCCAGAGGACGAAGAAGATCCCGCCCCAGGTGGAGCCTGCCAGCGCGATCAGGCCCAGCGGGATCAGCCCGCACCCGATCCACACCAGAAGCAACTTCAGCCGCGTCTTCTGGGCCAGTTGCCGGTCGTGCATGATGGCGGAGAGGATGCCCACGGGGATCCCCACCACCAGCCACAGCACCACCGCGCCGACGGTGAGCGAGATCGTCGCCGGGAGCCGGCTGATGATCAGGCTCAGCACCGACTCCTGGCTGTAGTAGCTGTAGCCGAGGTTGAAGTGCAGCACGAGGTTCTTGACGTAGTCGAAGAACTGCGTGTAGAGCGGCTTGTCGAGGCCCAGCTCGTGGGTGATGAAGGCGATCACCTGGGGGCTCGGCTGGCGCCCGGCCCGCAGCGCCGCGGGGTTCGCCGCCGGGAACACGTAGAAGATGAGGAAGGTCAGCAGGATGACCAGGAGCAGGAGGAGGATGCCCCACAGGATTCGGCGGATGACGTATTGGGCCATGGCGAGAGGATCTCAGGTTCGCGGCGCCGCGACCACCGCCCCGCACGGGAGCGGTGGTCGCGACTGTCTACCGCGTGACTATTTCACCGACGTGTACGCGTAGTCCCACGAGCCGACGTTCCAGACGTCACCGACTCCCTGGACGTTGGCGGCGCGGATGTTCGGCTGGGTGTCGAACTCTTCGGGCACGCCGACGGCCTGGTCGACCAACTGCTTGTCGATGTTCGCCCACGCTTGTGCGCCCTGTGCCGGGTCCTGGATCAGCGTCGCGGCGTCCATCTCCTGGTTGATCGTGGGGTTGTTGTAGTTGCTGAAGTTGGAGTTGTTCGTGGGAACGATCGCCTTCCCGTTGAACGGCACGTACAGGATCGTCAACGGGTTGTCGTAATCCCGTATCCAGCCGGAGGACGGGCACACGTTGATGTGCTGCTTGGGCACACCGCAGTACTTGCCGTACATGACCGACTGGTCCACTTCACTCAGGTGCGTCTTGAAGCCGAGCGCGCTCAGCGCGCTGATGACGATCTGGGCGACCGCCGGCGCGTTGCCGTTGTTCCCCGCCACGACCTCCAGGGTCGCGTTGCCGGTGTACTTGCCGGTCGGATAGCCGGCCGCCTTCATCAACGTCGTGGCCTCGGCCATGTTGCCGTTGACATCCGTGTTCCACGGGTAGTTCGGCCCGGCCGCCCCGCCGGACTCTTTGTAGCCGTCGGTGCCCGGCGTGATGAAGTGCGTCAGCGGCTGCGCCACCAGCGCGCCGCCACGGGCCTTGACGATCGCCTCGCGGTCGACCGCGGCCCACACGGCTCGGCGCAGGTTGACGTTGTTGAACGGGGGCGACGTGGTGTCGAGACCACCGTAATGGTCGCCCGCGCCCGGCGAGAACTCGATCTGCGTCGGATACTGCTCGTAGGCCTGCTTGACGATCGACTGGGCCGGCGTGTCCTCCTGGACAACGCCCGAGCCCTTGAGGACCTGCTGGCCGATGACCGCGGCCTCACCGCCGATGTTGACGTTGATCTGGTTCAGGTAGGCCGGCGGCTTGAACGCCGACGTGTACGTGCTCGCGCTCCAGTTCGGGTTGCGGACGAGCGTCGCCGACTTGCCGGTCTGATAGCCGATCCCGGTGACCTTGCCGGTCGTGGGGTCCGACTTGAACATGTAGGGGCCGGTCGCGACCAGATACGTGCCGTACTGCGACGGGGATTTCTTGTCGAGCGGCCCGGCGAACTCCTCCGGCACCGGCGCGGTCAGCGGCATCTGGAGGGCCCCGATCAGGGTCGCGTCGGTCGGCTTGGTGAGGTGGAAGATCACCGTGTCGTTGCCCTGCGTCGTGACGCCGGGGAACGGCCCGCCCTTGGCGCTCGCCGCGCCCTTCAGGTTGCCGAAGTAGGCCTGGAAGTATCCGTTGCCGACGTTCGGGTTGGCGCCGCGATCGATCGCGTACTCGACGTCCTTGGCGGTGACCACGCGGTTTACCGGCGGGCTGAATTTCACGCCGGGCTGGAGGTGCACGGTGACCGTTAGGCCGTTGTCGGTGATGCCCCCGTTCGCGGTCGTCGGGACCGCCGTGGCGAGATTCGGGGCCAGCGTGGTGCTGGAGTTCGGCGGATAGATGAGCAGCGTCCGCTGCGTGACGTATACGGCCGTGTAGTCCCCCGAGAAGTACGCCGCGCCCGGATCGAGATGCAGGTAGTCCTCGCTGGAATACGAGGTCAACGTCCCGCCCTTGGTGCCGTTCGGGTTCAGAGTCTCCGTGGCCATGTTCTCGCCCGTCTTGTACGGGACGGTGGGGCCGGAGCTGGAGCTGGAGCCGGTGCTGGTGCCGCTGGCGGCGGACGTCGACGCCGTCTTGCTGCTGCTCGAGCTGCCGCACGCGGCTAGCAGAAGCGCCGCCGAGACGGCCGTGAGTACAGAGACCACCCTGAGGTGGTGCGTCATTGCGTTGCCTCCCCTTCGTTTATAGCGCGAGGCGCGAACGCCCTCGCGATTGGTTTTTGAGGTCATCGGTCCCCTCGCGGATTGAGCGCGTCTAGGAGGCCGTCGCCGACCAGGTTGAACGCGAGCACCGTGAGCAGCAGCGCAGCACCCGGGAACACCATGTACCACCAGGCTGTGCTGAAGGTCGGGGTGGCGTCGGAGATCATCTGACCCCAGCTCGCCGTCGGCGGCCGGATCCCGACGCCCAGGAAGGACAGCGCCGCCTCGAGCAGGATGTTGACCGGGATTAACAGGCTGGCGTACACGATCAGCGGCGCCAAAAGGTTGGGCAGGATCTCCCGGAACAGGATCCGTGAGTTGCTGGCGCCCAGCGACCGCGCCGCCTCGACGAACTCCTTCTCCCGCAGCGACAGCACCTGCCCCCGCACGATGCGGGCGATGTAGGTGAAGCTGCTGATCGTGATGATGAAGATCACGGTGACGATGCCGGGCTGGATCAGCTTCGTGCCCCCGACGCTGAAGCAGCCGCGGACCTCGCACGCCGCGCCGATGCCGAGGCCGAGGACGAGGACCGGGAAGGCCAGGAAGACGTCGACGGTGCGCGAGATGAAGGTGTCCGTCCAACCGCGGTAGTAACCCGACAGCAGGCCCATCGCGGTCCCGAGAAGAGTGGCCACGAGGGTGCCGACGATCCCCACCACGAGCGACACCCGGGCGCCGTAGATCACCCGCGAGGCCACGTCGCGCCCGAGCTGGTCGACCCCGAACGGGTGCGCGGCGCTCGGCCCGGTCGGGCTGCCGAAGGCGTCCAGCGCGTTCGGGTTCTGGACATTGGGCCCTTGGAGCCCGAGCAGATCGACGACCAAGGGCGCCAGGATCGCGACGACGATCAGCACGATGATGAATGCGGCGGATGCCATCGCCACCCTGTCTCGCCGGAAGCGCCGCCAGAACAGCTGGCGCGGCGAGCGGGCGACGATGTCGCCCGGCATGATCTGGACGCTCTCGGCGAAGGACTCGGGTTCGAGCAGGAGCTCTGGCGCGCCGGCACCCATCAGCTCACCGACATTCCCCGCCGGTCAGCCGATCCCTTCCCTCGAAGCGTGCGTCCTCCAACCACGTCCAGACGGGGAGATACCACAAGCAAGTGGGGATGTCACCCCGGGTTAACCGGGCAACAACGAAGATTGGGCGGCGGGTACCGTACAGCTCGGGCCCTCGTAGCTCAATGGATAGAGCACGCGCCTCCTAAGCGCGGGATGCAGGTTCGATTCCTGCCGGGGGCATAAGTGGCCCTGTCAGACCGCGGCCCGCGGTAAGAAGGTGCTCACCGCCCTCCGTGCTACCGTCCGCGCTTCTTCCGTGGCCGAGAGCACGCTAGAAGCACCGACGATCCCGGCGCCGGCGACCGCGGATCCAGCAGTCCCGCGCGAGCCCGTGCCATGGACGCTGCGCGCGTACGTCCGCGAGCACCCGTGGTGGTCGACTCGGTGTGTGATCGTGGCGATCTCGGCGGTGCTCGTCGTGTGGGCCCGGACCAGGCCGAGCTACGACGCGTACGGCTGGCTCGTATGGGGCCACCAGACGCTGCACCTCAGCCTCGACCTCGGCGGCGCGCCGTCGTGGAAGCCGATGCCGTTCCTGTTCACGGTCCCGTTCGCGCTGTTCGGGCACTACCAGCTGTGGCTGTGGATGATCACCGCGACGGCGGTGGCGCTGGCCGGCCCGGTGTTCGCGGGCCGGATCGCGTTCCGGCTGTGCGGTGGCGGCGACGAGCTCCGCGACGACCGCCGAGCGCATCCGGCGCTACGCCCCGTACGTCGCGGCGATCGTCGCCGGGGCGGCGGTGCTCGGGATCGAGGACTACTTCCACTACATCCTGAGCTCGCAGTCGGACCCGATGCTCGTCACGTTCGTCCTGGCCGCGATCGACATGTGCCTGATCGGCCGCTACCGCTGGACGCTCGTGTTCGGCGTGCTCGCCGCGCTGGGTCGGCCCGAGGTGTGGCCGTTCCTCGGGCTGTTCATGCTCTGGGCCTGGTTCAAGGTGCCGCGCATGCGCTGGATGGCTGATCGCCGGCGTGGTCGCTGATCGGGTTCATGTGGTTCGGGATCCCGACGATCACGAACGGGCGGCCGAACATCTCGGGCGAGCTCGCCAAGCTGTCTCCGCGCGAGCTCCACTGCGAACCGACTGTTCGGGACGATCGAGCCGCTTCCACGAGCTGCAGTACCTGCCGGTGTGGATCGCGGCGGCCCTCGACGGCCGTGTTCGCGCTGTCCGCCGCCGACTGGATCGTGCTCGCGCTTGGCCGTCGGCGTCGTCGCGTGGGTGGTCGTCGAGATCGCGTTCGCCTACCACGGCTGGCCGGCGCTGCCGCGCTACATGTTCGAGGCAGCGGCCGTGGTCGCGGTGGTGGCCGGCGTCGGCGTCGGCTGGCTGCTGACGGAGCTGCCGCGGCTCGAGCCGCGGCGTTCCCCGGCTGGGCAGGGATCGTGGTCGTCGCCGATGCTCGTGATCGCGCTTGATCCCCGGCGCGCTGCACCGCGCGCGCGGACCGAGCACTGGACCTTCGCCACGAGCGCGCCCGCACCCACGAGATCTCGCTGCTGGCAAGCGTGACGCAACGCGCTCGGCGGCTCGCAGCACATACGCAACTGCGGGCAGCCGGTGACCGACGTGGGGTACGTGAGCACCCTCGCGTGGCTCTACCACGTCGACGTCGGGTCGGTGGGAGGCCTTCAGCAGCACGTCGAGGCGGCGGAGCTGCGCAACCCGGCGATCCCGAAGGTGCTGATCAAGCCGCTGTCCCAGGGCGGGTGGAACGTCGAGCCGTGGCACACGCGGCCGTCCCAGGTGGCGCGTTGCGCGGGGCTCCACGTCACCTACACCAGCAGCGGCGACGCTGATCCATCGGTAGCCGTGGCCACGACCGAGCAACGGCCGAGTCCGGCGCCGGCAGCCGCCGGGACTTCGACCGGTGCGCCCGGCCGCCCGCTGGTCCTCGCCGCTCGTCGTCGTGGTCGGCGACCGCGCTCGGGGTGCTCGTCGTCTCGCTGCTGATCCTGCTGTGGGCGAAGACCCGGCCCGGGTTCGACCCGTACGGGTGGCTCGTGTGGGGCCGCCAGACCGTCGCCGGCAACCTCAACACGAACGCGGCCCCGTCGTGGAAGCCGCTCCCGTACCTGTTCACGGCGCCGTACGGACTGTTCGGCCACTACCAGCTGTGGCTGTGGATGGTCACCTCGCTCGCGGTCTCGCTTGCCGGCGCCGTGTTCGCGGGACGGATCGCGTACCGGCTGACCGCGACCGACTCGGACCCGGAACGGCGGTACGCCGCGTACGCTGCAGCGGCATTCGCGGCACTCGGGTACTTCGGGATCAGCTCCTACTGGCACTACATGCTGAGCGCCCAGTCGGACCCGATGATCGTGACGCTGTGCCTCGGCGCGATCGACTGCCATCTGTCCGGCCGCTACCGGTGGGCGTTCTCGCTCGCCGCGCTGGCCGCGCTCGGCCGGCCCGAGGTGTGGCTGTTCCTCGGGCTGTACTCGATCTGGGCCTGGCTGAAGGTCCCGTCGATGCGGTGGCTGATCGTCACCGGGCTCGTGCTCGTCGTCCTGCTGTGGTTCGGGATCCCGGCGCTGACCTCGCGCACCCCGTTCGTGGCCGCATCGAACGCGCTCGGATCGGGGCGCCGGCTGCACAACGACCGAGTGTTCGGCACGATCGGCCGCTTCCTCGATCTGAACACGGCCGTGATCGAGTTGACCGCGCTGCTGGCGGTCGCGATCGCCGTGGTGCGGCGCGACCGTGTGACGCTGGCGCTCGCGGCGGGGGTGTGCGCGTGGGTGATCGTCGAGATCGCGTTCGCGCTGCACGGCTGGCCCGGACTCGGCCGTTACATGTACGAGCCGGCCGCGGTCCTGATCGTGATCGCCGGCGTCGGGGTCGGCCGCCTGCTGGCCGACGCGCCGCGGATCTCTCGCGCGGCGTCCTGGGCCGGGATCGCGCTCGTGGTCGTGATCGTGCTCGCGCTCGTGCCGCCGGCGCTGTCGCGCGCGCGGAGCGAGCACCGCGACATCCGCGACCAGCGCTCGCGGACCGCCGAGATCGGCAAGCTGACCGGCACGATCTCGCGGCTCGGCGGCCCCTCCCGGCTCAAGCCGTGCGGTGAGCCGCTGACCCGCCTCGAGTACCAGACGATCCTGGCCTGGAACCTCCACCTCAACGTGGCCACGGTCGGCTACAAGTACGGCCCCGCGGTCGCCAGCGGACGTCCGATCGTCCTGTTCACGCCCCTGGCCCAGGGCGGGTGGAAGGTGCAGGCGCTGCACCAGCGGCTGCCGGGCTGCAGATCGCTTCCCCACTAGCTTCGGTGCGGGTCCGCTGCGGGTGCGTGGCGGGCGGTCGTTGGTGGACCGCGAGTGGCGCGTCACGCAGGTCCGCGCCCGGTCACAGCGGCGAACCTGCATGGTCTGACATTTGTCGCCAGCTACCTCGAGCCCGTCAGGGCGTCCACCTGAGGCATGCGCCGTCTGCCACGGGTGGGCGGAAGCGGCTCGACCGTCAGGTTCAGCAGGGTGATCGCCGCGCCCCAGACCCGGTCCGGACGGGCCCGGCCGGCCCCACGGATGCCGAGCGCAGCGAGGCCCGGACTCAGCGGTCCGGGCGCTCCGGGTACACCTCGTCGATCGTCGTCAGCGCCACGAACGGCGCCCCCGCCGCCTGCTCGATCGCCTCGCGCCCGCCGGCGAGCCGGTCGCAGATCGCGAGCACCCCGCACACGTCGTGCCCCTCGTCGCGGAGGGCCTCGAGCGCGCGGAGGGTCGACCCGCCGGTCGTGACCACATCCTCGACCAGCATGCAGCGGTCGTCGGGGTCGAGCGTCGGACCCTCGATCCGCCGGGAAAGGCCGTGCGACTTGACCTCCTTGCGCACGAAGAACGCCTTGACGTCGGCACCGCCGGCGAGCGCGGCGCACGCGATCGGGTCAGCGCCCATCGTCATCCCGCCGACCGCGGTGGCGTCCCAGGCGCGGGCCTGCTCGGCGACGAGCTCAGCCAGCGCGAGGAAGCCGGCGGGTCTGAGGATCGCGCGCTTGGCGTCGACCAGGTACTGCGCGGTCCGCCCGCTCGTGAGCACGACCTCGCCGATCACCAGCGCGTGGTCGCGCAGCTCCTCGAGCAGGCGCTCGCGCGCGGTCGTCTGTGCGTCGAGGCTCATCGGCGAAGCTCATGCTAGTTGCGCCGGCGCTGTTCGCCTTGATCGCGTACGGCGTCGGGCTCGGGTACCTGGCGCGCTTCGCCAGCGTCCGCGTCCACTAGAGCGCGGACGGAAGCATCAGTAGTACGTGTCGACCCAGTTCCCGACCGCGAGCCAGCCGAAGATCGAGATCGCGTCCTGGATCGGCACGCGCATGCAGCCGTGGCTGGCGGGATAGTCCGGCGCCGGGTTGTAGCCGTGAATCGCGTAACCGCTGATGAAGAAGTTCGAGAAGTACATCCCGTCCGGCAGGTAGCCCGGCACCTTCGAGTACACCCGGAAGTTGCCGAGGATCGTCGGCGTCGAGGGCTTGCCCGGAGCTGATCGGATAGATCGCGACGACCTTCGAGCCGTCGATCAGCGCGAGCAGCTGGAGTGACAGGTTGCCCTCGGCGTGCCTGCCGTTCTGCGGGAAGCGGACCTTGAACTCGCCGAAGCCGTCGAGCAGGTAGCTGATCGTACGGCCGTCGAGCGTCTGGTACGTGCCCCAGTGCAGCAGGCGGTGGTACGCGTCGAGCGCGAGGCCGGTGCCCGAGTCGTACACGCCGGTCTGCGGGATGTAGAAGTGGAGCGCGGCGAGTCGCTGCTGGATCAGCTGGACGAACAGCCCGTGCGAGCCGAAGCCGACCTGCGGGTCGAGCGCGGTGAAGCTCTTGCGTTCGAACAGCCCGCCCATCGCGGCGTTGCGGGTGTGCCCGACCTGGACCGTCACCGTCCCGGCCCTTGGGCTCGAGAGCGACTCGGTGAACTGGCCGGTGCGGCCACCCGGCGCGGGCCTGATGCGCAGATGATCGGTCTTGAACTGCTTGCCGTTCACCGACGCGCGCACGAGAACGAGCTGTCCGGGTACGTACGGCCGGACGACGCCGTGGATGTGCACCGTCCGCCCCGGCACCGTGACTAGCTGGTGGCTGACTGACGAACGCGTCGGGGACGGTGAGGCTGAGCGTGGCGAAGGCGGGGCCTGAGGCGGGCGGCGTCGTGGCGCCGACAGCCGGCGCGGCAGACACCACGATCACCGCCGCGACGAGCGCGGCGCATGCAGTGACCCGGCCAGCAAGCACCCCCAACATGGCCGGAAGTAAATCATGTGAGGAACCTGGGCCCCGAAAATCTGCCTGCAAGCAGCCAGCGCGCGCTCACGTAGCGGGCGCCGGAGAGCGGCTCGCGAGCGGGAGCGTCACCGCCGCGATCACCGCGAGCGCGCCCGCCGTCAGCCCCAGGATCTCGCCGGCGTTCCAGTGCAGCTCGTTGTAGCCGAGCGCGAGCGAGTTGTTGACCGAGTGCAGAGCCATGCACGGATACAGCGACCGCGTCTTCCAGCGCACGAGGCACAGCACGAACCCGAAGAACGCGAGCGGGATCAGGTACTGAGCCGCGGCCGAGCCGCTGTGGGCGATGCCGAACAGCAGCCCGGTCTCGATCGCCGCCACCCACGTTCCGATGTTGCGGCCGTGGACCCTGATGTGCCATCGGCGCAGCGCGCCGAAGATGAACCCTCGGAAGAAGAACTCCTCGGCGATCGGCGCGATCACGCAAACGAAGATCGCAGCGCCAACGAGCGCCGCCGTGCTCGTCTCCACGCCGAGATCCTTGGGCAGCTTGTCGGAGCCGTGTAGGTGGACGATCGCCTGGTAGACCGCGGTCACGATGAAGTATCCGACCCCGGCGGCCAGGAACGCCCCGATCCCGACCGCCCAGCCCACCCGGCGATAGCCGAAATCAGACGGCCGGGGACGCCCGTTCCGCGACGCGAAGAACAGCGCGGTCACGACGAACCCGAGGTCGAACACGGCGTCGCCGATCAGGGTGACCGCGGGCGTGGTGTGGGTCGAGCCCGCGGCCGCCCCGATGCCGGCGACGACGACGCTCCCGAGGACCCCGACCACAAGCCCGACGAGGACCGCCGCGGGCGCGGTCCAGGCCGGCCACGGGGGCTCGTCGGAGCTGTCCGGCGACCTGCTCGGCGCGGGCGCGGGGACCCGCTCCTGGGTAGTCGCCTGCGGGGGAGGAACGCTGGACATCTCAGGAGAGATTAGGCGGGTCGGAATCCGTCAAGTCGGCGAGGCTCGAGATCGTGCGCACACCCGGGACCGTCTCGCCGCCGTGCCGCCGCACGAGCACCGGCTCGATCCCGGCGGCGCGTGCGCCAGCCACGTCCTCGTCGAGGCTGTCGCCGACGTGGATTGCGTCCCCCGGAACCGCGTCGACGATCGCGAGCGCCTGCTCGAAGATCGCCGGCGCCGGCTTGCGCACCCCAGCCTCCGCCGAGGTGAGGATCCCGTCGAGCAGCGGCTCGAGCTCGAGCGCGTGCAATACGCCGTGCAGCGATACGTCCCAGTTGCTGACGACGACGAGGCGCTGCCCGCGCGCGCGAGCGGACTCGAGCGCCGGCCGGACGTCGGGGAAGGCGGTGAAACGCAGCGACGCGAGCAGCGCGTCGAGAAGCGGATCGAGCTCGGGCCGCGGCGCCGGGAGCTGCTCGCGGAGCGCGCCGGCGCAGCCGCGGCGCAGCGCGTGGAGGCTCGCCTCGTCGCGGCCCTCGTCGAGATGGGCCCTGTAATACGCGATCTCGGCCGTGATCGCGTCCGCAGCCTGGCGCTCTGAGACCTCGAGTCCGAACCGCTCAGCGAGCTCGGATCGAAGCCGGGGCGCCGGCGGTTCGAGCCCCAACAGCGTTCCGAGCGCGTCGAGCAGGATCACGGCCGGTGAGGTCGGGGTGGCCCGCATGCGAGCCGCCGAGTCTGGCATCCGGCCCGCGTGCGAGGCGGCTACGTGGAAAACGCGGCAGCCGACCCGGGAAGGAGCCGCTGCCGGCAGCCCGAAAAAGCCTGCCAGCTACACTGGATCTCTGAGTTTTCGGTGCCGAGACGCCTGCCTGCGCACCGGCAACGCACGCCCGTAGTTCCGCAAGATGAGACGACGCGAACGACAGCGCCGGCGCCGGCACAACCACGGACACCCCGTCGGACGCGTGTTCGTGATGATCGCTGTGCTGTCCGTTGCGGCGGTCGCGATCGGGGCGCTGCTCGCCGTCGGCTGGGTCGTCGCGGTGGCTGACGATGCGCCGAACCTGAAGTCGCTGACGCCGAGGCACGCGAATCCGCCCACCGAGATATTCGCGTCCGACGGCAGCGCGCTCGGTTACGTGCACACGAACACGATCTACAACTACGTCTTGCCGAACCAGATCCCCACGCGGCTCAAGCAGGCGACGATCGCGATCGAGGACCGGCGCTTCTACCAGCACGGCGCCCTCGATTACCAGGGCATCGTGCGCGCCGGCGTGAAGGACCTGCTCGGGCAGGGCAACTCGCTCCAGGGCGCATCGACGCTGACCCAGCAGCTGATCAATCAGGTGTACCTCCCCCAGAAGTTCCACGAGCATCGGGACCTCAAGTACAAGATCATCCAGGCCAAGCTCGCCGAGCAACTCGAGAGCCAGCACACGAAGAACTGGATCCTCAACGCGTATTTGAACAACGTCCCATACGGGACCACGAACGGCGAGGAGGCGGTCGGGGTCGGCGCGGCGGCACTGATGTTCTTCGACAAGCCCGTGTCCAAGCTAAACCTCGCCCAGATGTCGCTACTGGCCGGGCTGCCCCAATCCCCCACCCAGTACAACCCGACCGTCGACGGCAAGCTGGCCAAGGCGCGACGGAACGCCGTCCTCCAGGCGATGGTCGTCTCGGACTACATCCCGCAGGGCCTCGCCACCGCCGTCGAGAAGCAGCCGCTCCAGATCCACCCCAACGCGCGCTACATCACGCACAGCCAGCCATACATCTTCGACTACATCGAGCAGCAGCTGAACAAGCGCTTCGGGGCCAACACGGTCGCGAACGGCGGCCTGAAGGTCTACACGACGATCAACCTCAAGCTGCAGGCGGAGGCCGAGGAGGCGATCCACGCTCACGAAGGCGGAGCGGTGCTCGACGCCCAGCCCGCCGCCGCGCTCGCGACCGTCGACCCGTCGGACGGCAACATCCTCGCGATCGCATCCTCGGCCACCTACAGCCAGACGAACTTCGACTTCCCGGTCCAGGCCGAGCGACAGACCGGATCGGCCTTCAAGGTATTCGCGCTGATGACGCTGATCCACGACTACGACGGCGACCCGAATTCGACCTACTACACGTCCAAGTTCCTACCGGTCGGATGGAATCCGCTGGATCCGACCTGGTCGGTCCACACGGCCGAGGAGACCTATCAGGGCGTGATCAACCTCACCAAGGCGACCACCGTGTCCGACAACACGGTATTCGCCCAGCTGGCGGAGGACGAGGGCTACGACAAGCTCGACGCGACCGCCCACGCAATGGGCGTGACCTCGCCGCTCGACGGCTTCCCGTCCGAGGTGATCGGCGGTTTGAGGAACTGCTGCACGATGCTCGAGATGGCCGACGCGTACGCCACGCTGGCCAGCGGAGGGACGCACGTCGCGCCCACAATCATCAGCAAGGTGGTGTTCCCGAACGGCAAGGTCGTCGACCTCGGCAACCCACCGCACACGCGCGTGTTCACCGACGGCGAGGCCTACGCCGGCACGCAGGTCCTGAAGACCGTGATCCAGGACGGCACCGGTACCTCGGCGAACTACGGGTGCCCGGCCGCCGGCAAGACCGGCACCGCCAACGACATGGACAACGCCTGGTTCGTCGGGTACACGCCCAAGCTCTCGACGGCGGTGTGGGTCGGATACCCCCAGGGCAACATCCCGATGGCCGAACGGCTTCGGCGGCTCGCTCGCCGCGCCGATCTGGCACGACTTCATGCAGAGGGCCTCGGCCGGCTACTGCGGCGACTTCCCGCAGCCGACAGATCCGTTCGTGGGGACGGCGTTCACCGGCCCGCATTCGTCGGCCAAGGAGCCGCCGCCTCCGACGACCCAGCCCGGGCCGACCGGGCCCGCCGTGTCCAACAACGGGACGCTCAACTCGGCCCCCAAGACCGGAACCCCGACGACCACGACCCAGACTGGCGGCGCGTTGCTCCCGCCCTCGAACAACAGGAACGGGAACGGGAGCGGGCACGGGCACGGCCAGGGCAACGGGTCCGGCCACGGCGGGACCCACGGCTGACCGATGAGTCAGCCGCGCTAGCGCGTGCCGCCGCGGGCCGTTCGCGAGCCTAGGGGCGCTGAGACTCGATCCAGCGCTCGAGCGCCGGACCGCTCTCGACGCTCGCAATCACCGCGTAGCGAACGTGATCAGAGGCGTGGTGCCCGCCGTGCCACAGGTACTCCGAGTCGACGACCGCCTGCTGGTACTTGGGCAGCGCGATCTTGACCTCGCCCTTGCGGTCGAACTCGGTCGGGCGGACGACCAGCGCGCTCGACGCGTCGTCGGTCAACTCGAGCCAGACGCGGACGACCCATCCCTGGTTCTCGGGGTTGCCCTGGTTGTTGTTGTCCAGGTGCAGGCCCCAGCGGCACTCGCGCATCGTGTTGGCGGACATCCGGAGCAGCTGCACACGGCCGAACCGTGCTCCGATCGACTCGACCCACTTCACGACCGAGGGGCACTTCTCGGCGTTCGATGTCCAGACCCCGTCGAGGTCGGCCTTGCCGTACTCCCAGAACCCCTTGAGCTCGATCTCGCCGGTGGCGGAGGTGACCGGCGCGAAGTACGTGGTCGGATCGCTCGAGTACGTCGTGTAGGTGAGGTCCTCCCACTCTGATGCCGGGATCTCGGGGCCCTTGTACTTGTCGAGCCGCATCCAGCCGCCGGCCTCCTCGAGCACGGGCATCCGGTAATGCGGCGTCTTCTTCTGCTCGAGAGACGCCTTTCGCACGCCGGTGGCGCGCAGAATCTGCTTCGTGTACTCGTTCTTCATCGCGTCTTTGAGTGCGGACAACGTGCCTCCAGAAGAAATCGCTTTCGTGCTGCGGCCGGCCGGAACCCGGCCAGCGGCAAGCATACCCACTACTCTTAAGGTAACCGGGGGCCCGGTCGACCGACCGTGCGCCGGTCGGGCGGGCTCCTAATTCAAAGGATTTCACGCATGCCCAAGGAAGAGAAAGTCGAGCTCGAAGGCGAAGTTGTCGAGGCCCTGCCGAACGCGATGTTCCGCGTCAAGCTCGACAACATGGACCGTGTGGTGCTCGGTCACGTGGCCGGCAAGATGCGCCGTTTCCGGATTCGCATCCTGCCGGGCGACCGAGTCCGCGTCGAGCTCTCGCCGTACGACCTGGATCGTGCGCGCATCGTCTACCGGCACCGCTGACGCTCGCTCCAAGTCTTGCGTGAGCTCGAGCTGATCGAGGCGCTCGAGCGCGCGCTGGCAGGCGCCGGGCCGCGCGTGATGCGCTCGATCGGCGACGACGCCGCGGTGGTCCGGGCGGACCGCTATGCCGTCACGTCGGTCGACGCGATGGTCGACGGAGTCCACTTCCGCTCAGACCAGCTGGCGCCCGAGGAGATCGGGCACCGGGCGCTCGCCGGCGCGGTCTCGGACCTGGCGGCGATGGGCGCGCGGCCGGGCGAGGCATACCTCGCGCTCGGCATCCCCGCCGGGCTCGATTCGGAGCGCGCGCTCGCGCTCGTGCGCGGCGCGCACGCGCTGGCGACCGAGGTGGGCATCACGATCGCCGGCGGCGACGTCACCCGCGCCCCGGCGTTGATCTTGTCGTTCACGGTCGTGGGCTGGGCGCACGACCCTGGCGAGCTGGTCGCCCGCGACGGGGCGCGACCCGGCGACCGGGTGGCGGTCACGGGAACGTTGGGAGCGGCCGGAGCGGGACTCGCCGTGCTCGACGGACGGGCGGGCGCGAGGCTCGACGTCGGCGTGGCCGGGGGTTTGCGCGAGCGGTACGCCAGGCCGATGCCCCGTCTGCAGGCCGGGCGCGCACTGGCGGAGGCCGGAGCGCGCGCGATGATCGATCTGTCCGACGGGCTCGCGACCGACGCCGGCCATCTCGCGCGCCGCAGCAACGTCCGCGTCGAGTTGTCGCTGTCGTCGCTGCCGCTCGCCGACGGCGTCGCCGAGGTCGCCCGCGAGCTAGGCGTCGACCCGCGCTCGTTCGCTGCGACGGCCGGTGAGGACTACGAGTTGTGCGTCTGCGTGGCGGCCCGAACGGCGGCGACGCTCGAGAAGGCGCGCGGGCCGCGCAGCCTCGGGACCGACCTGACATGGGTCGGCTTGGTCGTCGACGGAGAGCCCGGCGTGGCGTTCGTCGACGCGGACGGCGCGCTGTCGGGGTACGAGCACTCGTTCTGAGCGAGGCCGTGATCGCGGACCTCGGTCTGGTCGCGCAGCCGGCGCAGCATCGCGTCCGCGACCGCCACCGGATCCACCTGGTACTGGCCCTTCTCGATCTGTTCTTTCAGCTTGGCCGCGTTCATCGCGATCCCTCCAAATGGACTGTACTGGAGGGATCGACCGGTATCCGGTCGCGCTGCATCGGGTCTGCACCCCAGAGTGCGCCTTCGGCTGCCCGTCCGCGAGACCCAGCAGCTACGCCTGGCGGGCCGGGCCAAGGGGTTTCACGGATTGCAGCTTGGCGAACACGATGACCCGCTGGGCGGCGCTGTAGAGCGGATTGCACGCCGACAGCACGAGCCGCTCGTAGCCGACGTTGTGGGTCACCCATAGCGCGGTCGGCAGCACGATCCGGTGGAACTGGACGATGTAGGTGAACAGCCCGTAGGGCATCTTCACGAGGATGCGGTCGCCGGGCTTGAGCGCGTCGATGTGGCGGAACGGCGCGAGGTATGTCGTGCGGTGGCCGGCGATCGCGACGGTCTGGCCGACGCCCGGGAAGGCCGTCGCCGCGTAGTGCCCGGGACCCTTCTCGAGACTGGCCGTGTCGGTCCCCTGGACGACGTCGTAGCCCGCGCCGATCCGCGGGATCGTGATCCGGCCAATCGCGTCGCCGGTCGCGACCTGGCGCTGCTCGCGGCGCGCGAGATAGGCGATCCGGTCCTTCTCGCTTGGGATCGCTTCCAGCACGTGCTTCTGGACCGGGGTCAGCGGCGCGGTGTTGAAGCTCAGGTACTGCTTGTTGATCTGCGAGCGTTGGACCAGCCCGATCACGGCGGTCACCGGCTCCTGCCAGAGGAGCGTCACGCCCGCATCGAGCATCAGCAGCAGACCCGAGATGATCAGCACCGAGGAGATGTCGCGGACGAAGCGTCTGAGCGGGAGCCCGCCGATCCTGCGCGGAGCGATCGCGGGAGCGCCCAGCACCCTCGTCCTCATCGCCGGACCGCCGACCCGGCGCCGCCGACCGACCCAGGCCCGGCGTAGCTGATCGGGCCGCGGACCGTGACCGGCACCTCCGGCGGGCGCGGCTCGCGCGCGATCCGCACGATGATCAGCGCCAGGCTGACCACGCAACCGAGCACGACGCTCCACTCGATCGCGCTCATCACGCTGACGCTGCCGCCCGCGAGCATCAGCACGGCATTCCAGGCTGCGGCGACCGGCCCAAGCCCCAAGACCATCGCGTAGTAGACGGCGGCAAGCACACCGGGCACGAGCCCGATCAGGAGCAGGCCGACCGCCCACGGCGCGCGCAGCCGGTCTTCGGGCGCGACGATCCAAATCCAGGCATGCAGGGCCACGACGATCAACGCTGCGGCGAACGGATTCTCGAGCCAGATCACGAGCGATACCGCGCACAGAACGAGCAGCAGCGCGGCCGCGGCTCCCGGCGAGGCCGCGCTGTCGGGGATGTCGCGGCGAGCGCGGCGCCGGGTCGCGGCGGCGTCGGACGCGGGGATTGGGTCCCCACCCGGCCCCCCGCCCGGCCCCCCGCCCGGCCCCCCTCCCGACCCGCCCCCCGACTCGCCCCCCGACTCGTGTCTCGACCCGTCCCCCGACCCGCTCCCGGACCACATCCGGCGGCTGAGGTGCCACACGACGAACGAACTCGCGACGATCAGGCAACCCAGGCCGATCAGAACCGCGGTCGCCGTCCCGTCGAGTACGAGCGCGTCTCCGCCGACGGGACCCGGGGGCGCCGCCTTGATCACCCCGACGAGCCGCAGCGCGAGCACGGCCAGCACGACGAGCACGAACGGGATGGAGGCACCCAGCACCCACGGGATCCAGCGCGCGACCCGGTGACCGCGCCGGCGCACTCGGGCGAGCCCGTCGATCGTCGCGACCAGGACGGGAACGATCAGCGCCAGCACGAGCAGACGGACCGCCCACGCCGGGATCAGCTTTCCCTGCCAGCGCAGGTACGCCGATGGCCCCGGCACCATGTTGGAACCGGTCTCGAGCGCGGTGACGGCCTCGAGCACCGTGCGCCCGAAGCCTGTGATCTGGGCCTGGCTCGTCTTCTCCTCGGCACCCGGCACACGTGAGCTCGAGGCCGAGAGGAGCACCGCCGACTCGCCGCTGGCCGCGAACGGGCGCTGCTCGGAGGCCGCGAGCGGGAACGCGAGATGCAGGAACTGGCCGCCGAGGCTCTCCTCGCCGGCCGCGAGGCCCGTCTGCTGCTGGAGCGCGGAGGCGACCGTGTTTCGCAGCAGCGGAGGCGCCACCAGCGTCGAGTCCGACCACGGCACGACGATCGGCATGCGCACCTCGGTACCGGCCATGTCGCCGAGCACGATCACCGCGTCGACCGGTTGCGGCAGCGTGCGTGCGAGCTCCGCCGCCCCGGCGGCGCCGATCGATGCGCTGGTCGACGCGAGCACGATCGAGCGCTGCTGGGTCTGGGCCGAGAGCACCTGCGCGAGCTCGAGCATCACCGCGGTTCCGGACAGGTCTGCGGGCGCGCCGGTGTGGATCGAGTCGCGGTGGGCGACGATCACGATCGAACCGGGGTTCAGCCCGGCGAGCGTCCCGGTGACCGTGTCGATCGTCCGCGGGCCGTCGACCGTCTCCGCCTTGAAGGTGGAGTGCTGGACCTGCAGCCCATCGTTGCCGAGGGCCTGGCTGACGTCGCTCGCGAGGTCCTCGTCGCCGACGGAGCCCGGCCGGCGCTCGGGATATTGCTTGGCGAGAGAGCCCATAGTCGCGTAGGCGGTGGTCCCGTTGAAGGCGTCGGGCGTCAGCGTCGCCGACATCGGGCTCGCCTGACTGCCGAGCGAGAACGCGACCACGATCACCACTACAGCGACCACGATCAGACCGGTCCTGTAGATCCGCGGATCGAGCATCCGCCTGGAGGGTAACCGCCCGCCTCCGCGACGATCGAGCGCGCGAGCGCCCGGCCACTACTCTTCTGCTGCAAACAGGAAGGACTCAGTGGCAGATCGCTCGGCGCGAATCCTGCTCGTGGACGATGAGCAGTCGATTCAGACGCTGCTCTCATATCCGCTGCGCAAGGAGGGCTACGACGTCGTGCAGGCGACCGATGGACGCCAGGCACTCGACCGTTTCGACGAGCAGGTCTTCGACCTCGTCGTGCTGGACCTGATGCTCCCGAAGGTCGACGGTCTCGAGGTGTGCCGGCGGCTGCGCAGCCGCAGCTCGGTGCCGATCATCATCCTCACCGCGAAGTCCGAGGAGATCGACAAGGTGGTCGGGCTCGAGCTCGGGGCGGATGACTACATCACGAAGCCCTTCTCGCTGCGTGAGTTCTCGAGCCGGATCAAGGCGGCGCTGCGCCGGGCCGAGATGGTCCGGCCCGCGGAGACCGCGCCCGACGAGGCGCCGCTCGAGACGCGGGAGCTGCGGATCGACTTCTCCAAGCGCACCGTCCGCGTCCGCGGGTGCGAGGCGCCTCTGACGTTCGTCGAATTCGAGATCCTGTCGGCGCTGGCCCGTGCCCCAGGACGGGTATTCACCAGGGACATGCTGCTCGCGCGCATCTGGGGAGACTCCGCCTACCGCGACCCGCGGACGATCGACGTCCACATCCGGCATCTGCGCGAGAAGCTCGAGCTCGATCCCAAGGAGCCGGAGTACCTGTTCACCGTTCGCGGCGTCGGGTACCGGTTCCGCGACACGGAGGAGTAGCCCGCTCGTGGCCACCGGAACCGGCACGGTCGGGGAGCGGGCGGCTCCGGTGACGGGCGAACGCGCGGCGGGGCCTCGACCGCGCCGGGGCGTCACGCTGTCGCTCCGCAATCGCCTCGCGCTCGTGTTCTCGGCGCTCACGTTCCTCGCGCTGGCCGTGCTGTACGTGTACGTCGCGCCCGGACTGCAGACACGCCTGCTCTCGGGCCAGCTCGCCGAGCTGAAGGCAGACGCTCAGCACCACACCGCTCAGGTCGCGAAGACCGTCGGGAGCTCGGACCCGCTCGCGGTCGTGCAGAACCACGTCAACGCCGCGGCGCTCGCCACCGGCGACCGGGTCACGCTGCTGCTCGTCAACCACGTCCCGGCCGGGGCCGTGCTGTCTCGCGCTCGCCGACTCGAGCCGGCGCTCGGCAACGGCGGCGCTCTCGTTCGCGGTGGCCAAGCGAGTCGATCGCGTCGGGGACGATCGCCACGGGCAGCGAGCAGACGCGGTCCGGGACGGTCGCCGAGGCGGCCTACCCGGTCTCGTTCCGGGGGCATACGGCGGCGGTCGTCGTCTACTCAACGCCGGCCTCGGGCATCGTCCGCACGGTCGCGACCGTCCGACACCAGATCCTGGTCGCCGGCGCGATCGCGCTGCTGCTCGCGCTCGTCGGCAGCTGGCTGATGGCGCGAGCGCTCGCGCAGCGGGTGAAGCGGCTCGAGCTCGCGGCCGAGCAGGTCGCGGCCGGCGATTTCGAGCATCCGATCCCGGTCGACTCGGGCGACGAGCTCGGCCAGCTCGCGATCGCGTTCAACCAGATGCAGCGCCAGCTCGCCCAGCTCGAGTCCGCGCGCAAGAAGTTCATCGCGACCGCATCGCACGAGCTGCGCACCCCGATCTTCTCGTTGGGGGGATTCGTGGAGCTGCTCGAGGACGAGGATCTCGATCCGGAGACCCGGGCGCGGTTCTTGGAGCAGGTTCGCGATCAGGTGGAGCGGCTGCGCAAGCTGTCGGTCGACCTGCTTGATCTGTCGCGGCTCGAATCGGGGTCTTTGGAACTGCGCCCGGAGCAGGTCGACCTCGGCGAGCTGACGCGTTCGGTATCGGGCGAGTTCGAGCCGTCGCTTGCGCAGCACGATTCGCACCTGGAGCTTCGGGTTGGCCCGGGCTCGATCGAGACGGTGTGCGATCCGGTCCGTGTGGCGCAGATCGTCCGCATCCTGATCGACAACGCGCTCGTGCACACGCCGCCCGGGAGCCGGATCCTGGTCACCGCGCGGCGATCCGACGGGCAGGTCCGTCTCGCGGTTCGCGACGACGGAGAGGGGATCGACCCGCAAGCGCTGTCGCGGATCTTCGAGCCGTTCTACACCGCCGACGACGCCCAGGGATCCGGGCTCGGCCTGGCGATCGCGAGCGAGCTGGCCGAGCGCGATGTCGGGCCGCCTGTCGGTCGACTCGCGGCCCGGCGAGACGACGTTCACGCTCGAATTGCCGGCCTAGCGTGTCGCTCTCGGCGGCTACGTTAGCTTGATCGTGTGACTCCCGATCGGACCGATCACCGCCGGCTCGTACTCGACCTTGGCGCTCCGCCTGCGCGAGGTCGTGCTTCCGGAGCTCGGCTCGCACGCGGGGCGCGCGACCGCCGGCGGCGGCGCCGGGGGCGACGTCACGTTCGCGATCGACGAGCTCGCGGAGGCGTCGCTGGAGGAGTTCCTGGCCGAGCGGGCGCCACGCCTGGCGTTCTACTCGGAGGATCGCGGGCTGGTCGCGCGGCCCGACGCGACCCACGTGCTCGTCGTCGACCCGATCGACGGAACCCGCCCGGCGATGGCCGGGCTCGAGTCCGCCTGTGTCGCGGTGGCGCTCGCGCCGCTCGGGGACGGACGGCCGACGATGGGCGACGTGGAGATCGGCTGCGTGGTCGAGATCAAGTCCGGCGACTGGTACCTGGCGCGTGCGGGGGTCGGGCGTGGAGTCGACGCGGCCCGTGCAGCTGTCGACCGGCGCGGACGTGGGCCGCATGTTCTGGGGCTACGGCTTCCGGGGACGGCCGGTTCGCGAGACCGTCGAGGTGCTGGCGGAGCTGATCGACGCTTCGTCGGTCGGCGGCGGGACGTTCGAGCTCGGCTCGCAGGCGTTCGCGATGACGCGGATCGTGACCGGCCAGTTCGACGCGGTGATCGAGGTCGGGTCGCGCCTGATCGACGAGCTGCCGGAGCTACGCGCAGGCGTTCGAGCGGGTCGGCGGTGGCCAGGTGCTCAACAACTCGCCGTATGACCTCGCGGCGCCGTGGCTGTGCCTGACCGAGGCGGGCGGCGTCGTCAGCGACGGCTGGGGAGAGCCACTCGATCACCACCGGCTGCTCGGCTCCGGCCACGAGTTCCAGATGTCGTCGATCTCAGCCTCCAACGCACGCCTCCATGCGCAGCTGGTTCGGGCCGTCGACGACGGTGTCGTGCGGTTGCGGTCAAAGGGCCGCGTGAGTCGGTCCGTGACCCGCGGTCGGTATCGTCACGCCGTCGCAACTGCCCAGGCTCTGACCCGAAAGTCATGCTCCAGCCGATCGCGGTACCGCAGAAGCACCTAGCCGACTACGCGAGCATCGTCGGACGGCCCCTGGCCGACGAGATCCGCGAGCGGGCCGACAGACTGAAGGGAAAGCGCGTCCTGCACGTGTCCGCCACCGCGTTCGGAGGCGGCGTATCGGAGATCCTGCACACGCTGGTCCCGCTGATGATCGACGTCGGGCTCGAATGCGAGTGGCACGTGATCTACGGCCGCGAAGAGTTCTTCAACGCGACCAAGGTGATGCACAACGCTTTACAGGGCAACCCGGTGGACCTCAGCGAGCAGCAGTGGACCACCTGGAAGGACTACAACGAGATCAACGCTCGTGAGCTGTCCGAGGGGTGGGATGTGTGCATCGTCCACGACCCGCAGCCCGCCGCGCTGTTGTCACTCGTGCCCGACAAGTCGCGCCGGTGGGTCTGGCGCTGTCACATCGACCTCTCGACGCCCAATCCGCACACTCTCGCCCGCCTGCTCCCCTACATCGAGCCGTATCCCGCGGCCGTCTTCCACATGCGCAAGTACGTGCCGCCCGGGATGGACGGGCGCGCCCACATAGTGCCCCCCGCGATCGACCCGCTGGCCCCGAAGAACATGGCGTTCTCGCCCGAGGACGCGGTGTACATCTGCGAGCAGTTCGGGATCGACGTCGACCGGCCGCTGCTCTGCCAGGTCTCACGCTTCGATCCGTGGAAGGATCCGCTCGGGGTGATCGACGCGTACCGGATCGTCAAGGCCGAGATGCCCGATGTGCAACTGGCACTGGTCGGCTCGATGGCCACCGACGACCCCGAGGGGTGGGATTACTTCAACGCCACCGTGGCGCACGCCGACGGCGATCCGGACATCTACATACTGAATAACTTGAATAACGTTGGGGCGATCGAGGTCAACGCGTTCCAGTCTCACTGCGATGTCGTGATCCAGAAGTCAACCCGCGAAGGCTTCGGCCTGACCGTCACCGAGGCGATCTGGAAGGGACGCCCGCTGATCGGCGGCAACGTCGGGGGTATCCCCTTGCAGGTGTCCGATGGGGAGACCGGGTTCCTGGTGTCGAGCGTCGAGGAGTGCGCTCAGCGCTCCTTGGAGATCCTCGCCGACCCGGGCTTGGGCAAGCGCCTCGGGCGCGCCGGCAAGGAGGCGGTCCGCCGGCAGTTCCTGATGCCGCGCCTGCTGCGCGACTGGCTAGAGCTGTTCGAGCAGCTGGAGGCGTGAGCGGTGACGGGCCCTCCGCTTGTGCTGGTCTCCAACCGGGGACCGGTCACGTTCGGTCCCGATGGGGAGATCCGGCGCGGCACCGGCGGCCTGGTCACCGCGCTGATCGGCCTCGCCAGTCACCGCGACGTGACCTGGATCGCGTCGGCGATGACCGAGGAGGACGCGGCCGCCGTCCGCCCGGAACGACCGCAAACCGTTCACGGTGACGGCACCGGACGGCAACGAATACAGCGTCAAGCTCGTCGCTTCGGACCCGGATGCCTACGACCGCTTCTACAACATCACCGCGAACCCGATGCTGTGGTTCATCCAGCACTACCTGTGGGACCTGTCGAACGCCCCCGACATCCGCCGCAACGAGACCGAGGCATTCGAGTTCGGCTACAACGTCGTCAACGAGGACCTGGCGCGGGCCGTGATGGAGGAGGTCGCCGGGCTCGAGCGGCCGGTCGTGATGATCCACGACTACCACCTGTACACGCTGCCGGGTCTGCTGCGCAGCGCCCGCCCGGACGCGTTCCTGACTCACTTCGTGCACATACCGTGGAGTCAGTCGGACTCCTGGCGAGTGCTCCCGACCGTGATGCGCGAAGAGATCTACCACGGGATCCTGTCCAACGACATCATCGGCTTCCACACGCGCTCCTACCGCCGGAACTTCCTGCAGTGCTGCGAGGACCTGCTCGGGTGCGATGTCGACTACGAGGCGGGCGTCGTGCATGTCGACGAGCGCGAGGTGTGGGTCCGCGCCTATCCGCTCCCGATCGACGCTCGCGCGGTCCAGGGCGTCGCCGGCCGCGAACGGACGCGGTCGTTCGAGCGGGAGCTGTTGCGCCGGCGGCGCGACCACCTGATCCTTCGGGTCGACCGCGCGGACCTGAGCAAGAACGTCCTGCGCGGCTTCACCGCGTTCGACTTGTTCCTCGAGCAGCACCCCGAGTTCCGCGAGCGGGTCACGTTCATCGCCCAGCTGATGCCGTCCCGAACCGACGTGCCTGAGTACGCCGAGTACCTCGAGCGGATCGAGGCAGTCGTCGCGGTCGTCAACCACCGGCACGGCTCGCCGGATTGGATGCCGATTCAGCTGAAGTTGCGAGACGACCTCGAGGAGGCGGTGGCGGCCTACAAGCACTACGACGTGCTGATGGTCAACGCGATGTTCGACGGCATGAACCTCGTCGCCAAGGAAGGCCCGATGGTGAACGAGCGCGCCGGCGTGTCGATCCTGTCCGAGAACACCGGCGCGCACGAGGAGCTCGGCGAGTACGCGCTGTCGGTCAACCCGTTCGACATCCAGCAGCTCGCCGACACGATCCACGCGGCGCTGACGATGCCGACGGAGGAGCGCGAGGGCAGGCTGGAGGGCCTGAGGTCGGTCGTGACGGCGCGGAATCCGGGCGACTGGATCGACGAGCAGCTGGCGGACATCCGCCGCAAGGGGCAGGGTTGACCGGTCAGCCGCGGAACGTGCGGCGCTCGGTGAGCATCGCGACGTACTCGCGGATCCGGCGCGTCCGCGTCTCGGGGCGCTTGGCGTCGTAGATCCGGTACAGGTAGCTGTAGCGCTCAGAGCTCTTGAGCGTGGCGAAGAACTCGGCGGCGGCGGGGTTCGCGTCGAGCGCCTCCTGGAAGTCGTCGGGAACCGTGACCGTGCTCTGCGACGCGTACGCGTCATCCCAGCGTCCGTCCTGCCTGGCCGCCTCCACCTGCGCGAGTCCGGCGGGCTTCATCCTCCCCCGCTCGATCAGCTCGGTGGCCTTCTGGCGATTGACCTGCGACCACTTGCTGCGGCGGCCGCGCGGACAGAAGCGCTGGAGCCAGAACGACTCGTCGTAGGCGCCCTTCTGGCCGTCGATCCATCCAAACCGGATCGCCTCCTCGAGCCCCTCCGCATAGGTGACGGTGGTGGTGCCCGATCCCTTCTTGGCGATCTTCAGCCAGACGCCGTCCGAGGATTCGTGCCGGGCCTCGAGCCAGCGCTCCCAGGCGCTCCGGTCGGAGCACTCGAGGATCTCGCGGTCGTGTTCGAGCATCGTGAGCAACGGTAGCCTGCCCGGGTGATCGCTCTAACCGCCCGGGCGATCTCCCTAACCGCCCGCGCGATCTCCCTAACCGCCCGCGCGATCTCCCTAACCGCCCGGGCGATCTCCCTAACCGCCCGCGCGATCGCCTGCCGATCGCCGGTCAGCCGCTATAGTCGACCGCCGCCTACCCGTAGGTGCCCACTTATGGCCGCACAAGCACCCCTTTACGACCTGATGCTGCTGCTCTCGCCGGAGGCACCGGAGGAGCAACGCACGAAGATTCTCGCCGACGTCGAGTCGACCATAACGAACGCCGACGGCTCGATCGAGCGCAAGGACGACTGGGGCCAGCGCCCGCTCGCCTACCGGATCAACCACCAGCCGGACGCCGACTATCACCTGCTCCAGTTCAAGGCGCCTGCGTCGCTGATCGAGACGCTGTCGCACGATCTCCGGATCACGGATGGCGTCGTCCGCTTCCGGGTGATCAAGAACCTCCCGGGGACGCCGGCGGCGCCCGATTCGGCACCGCCGATCGTGGCCACGTCCGCTCCGCCGGCGAGCGGCGGCGAGTCGACGACTGCCGAGTCCTAGCGTCGCGCGCCGATCTGGGCTTCCGCTGCCGGTCTCGCGGTCGAGCCGCTAACCCTTGCTCCTCAAACGCGTTTGCAACGCTCCGATGCGGCTCAGCTACGGCTCGGCAACTTGTCTGTCCATTTTCCGGCTTGCGCCAGGGTTGCCGTCTGGAGGGCGCTTAGACTCGCTTACAAGCTTTCAAATGCGCTCTGGAAAGGAGCCTCGAGGATGAACATCAACCGAGTCGTATTGACCGGGAACCTGACCCGCGATCCGGAGACGCGCACGACCCCGGGCGGCCTGTCGATCTGCAAGCTGGGCATCGCGGTCAACACGCGCCGCAAGAACGGCGCCACCGGGGAGTGGGAGGAGAAGGCGAACTTCTTCCGCGTCACCGTGTTCGGCCGCCAGGCCGAGAGCTGCGGGAACTACCTGAAGAAGGGACGCCCGGTGGCGATCGACGGACGGCTGGAGTGGAGCGAGTACGAGGTAGACGGACAAAAGCGGCAGTCCGTCGATATCATCGCTGAGAACGTGCAGTTCCTCGGCGGCCGCGACGACGCTGGCAACGGGAACGGGAACGGCTTCTCCAGCGGCCTCCGGGCCGAAAGCGACATCCCGGCCGATACCAGCGATTTCGACGCCGCTCCCGTGGGCGCCGGAGTGTCCGACGACGACATCCCGTTCTAGGAATCCAACTGAGGCTGAGACAGCAAGCGAGCAGGTGATTCAGATTGGCAAAGCAGCGTAGACGGCCGGTCCGCCGGCGCGACCGGAAGGGTGCGCAGACTTCTTCGCGCCGTAAGCCCTGTCCGTACTGCCGGGACAAGATCGACCAGGTCGACTACAAGAACATCTCGATGCTGCGGCGGTTCATCTCCGAGCGTGGCAAGATCCGCTCGCGCCGGATCACCGGCGCTTGCCGGCGCCACCAGAGCCAGGTGGCGCGCGCGGTGAAGCGAGCACGCGAGCTGGCGCTGCTGCCTTACGTGTCCGAGGGCGCGGGCGGTAGCGAGCGCGGGGAGCGCGGCGGTCGCGATCGCGACCGCGACCGCGACCGCTAGGACGGAGGAACCCGCGATGCCCCAGGCGATCTTGCTCCAGGACGTGGATGCGCTGGGCGAGCGTGGCGCGGTGATCGACGTCTCGGCCGGCTACCTGCGCAACTACCTGCTGCCGCGGAAGCTGGCCGAGCCGGCGACCGCGGGCTCGATCCAGGCCGCGAAGCGGCGCAAGGACGACGCCGAGCGCACGCTGCGTGAGGCCGAGGATCGCGCGCGGGACAACGCGGCCACGCTCGGCCGCACGGTGCTCACGATTCCCCAGCAGGCCGGCGACGACGGTCGGCTGTTCGGTTCGGTCACCCCACAGGACATCGCCGACGCGATCCGGGATGCGCGCGGGATCAAGATCGACCGGCGCAAGATCCACCTCGAGGATCCGATTCGCCACACGGGCACGTACATGGTCGTGGTCGAGGTCACCGACGACGTGACCGCGACCGTGAAGACCATGGTGGTGGCGGCCTAAGCCGTCCGCTCGGCATCGCCCGCCCGGCCCGGACCGAGCGATCGCCGGTCCGGTCGAGTACGCGCGGCGTCGCCGGTCCGGTCGAGTACGCGTGGCGTCGCACGCCCGGTCGGGTCGCCCGCCTTCCTGAATCGACGATTCGCACAGAAGTGCCGCTGTTTGGGGGATCACCTCCAGCGGTGCCGTCCAGGCCGAACTTAGACTCAGATTCGAGCATGAGCGCCGTCCAGAACATCGCAGTCCCGCCGCACAATCTGGAGGCGGAGAAGTCGGTGCTCGGAGCCGTCCTGCTCGACGAGCGTCATCTGCACGCGCTGCTCGTCGAGCAGCACCTGCGCCCCGAGCACTTCTACCGCGAGCAGCACGGGGCGGTGTTCGCGGCGATGATCGAGCTGTACGAGAACGACCGCAAGATCGATCATCTGACGGTCGGGGAGACGCTCCGCCAGCGCGGCAGGCTCGAGGAGGTCGGTGGGCCGGCGGTGATCGACGAGCTGGCCGGCTGGGTGCCGGCCGCCGGGCACGCCCGCGAGTACGGGGAGATCGTGCGTGATAACGCGCAGCTGCGCGCGCTGCTGACGACCTCGTACGAGATCCAGGCGAGCGTGCTCTCGCGCGAGGCTCCGCCGCGCGATCTGGTCGAGCGGGCCGAGCGCTCGGTGCTCGAGGTCGCCCACGACGACCGCCAGAAGAAGTTCCGCCCTATCGCGGAGATCCTCGACCAGGAGACCGACAAGCTCCACCGGCTGTCGACCGTGAAGACGTCGCTGACCGGCACGCCATCGGGGTTCAAGGACCTCGACGAGCTGACCGGCGGCTTTCAGCCGGGCAACCTGATCATCGTCGCCGCGCGCCCCTCGATGGGAAAGTCTGCGCTCGTCGCGAACATCGCCGAGAACGCGGTGCTCGGGGTCGGGCACCCGTCGCAGCGACCGAGCTCGGTGGCGCTGTTCTCGCTCGAGATGTCGGAGTCCGAGCTGGCCCAGCGGTTCGTCGCCTCACAGGCCCGGATCCGCGGCGAGGAGCTCCGCAAGGGGCGCGTCGCCGAGAATCGCTGGCCGAAGATCCTCGACGCCTGCCAGCGGCTGTCGGGCGCGCCGCTGTGGATCGACGACTCGAGTGACACGGGCGTGCTCGAGGTGCGCGCGAAGGCGCGCCGCCTGCACCACCAGCTGGAGGACGGGCTCGGCCTGATCATCATCGACTACCTCCAGCTGATGCGCCACGAGGGCCGGGTCGAGAGTCGCGTCGAGCAGGTCGGACAGATCTCCCGCGGTCTCAAGTCGCTCGCCCGCGAGCTGAACGTGCCCGTGATCGCGCTGTCCCAGCTGAGCCGCGCGGTCGAGCAGCGCGGTGGCGAGAAGCGCCCGATCCTGTCCGACCTCCGCGAAAGCGGCCAGATCGAGCAGGACGCGGACCTCGTGATGTTCATCTACCGGGAGGAGTACTACGACAAGGACTCCGAGCGCCCCGGCGAGGCGGACATCATCATCGCCAAGCATCGAAACGGGCCGGTCGGCGACGTCGTGCTGACGTTCCAGAAGGAGTACCCGAAGTTCATGAACTACGCCGGCGAGCGGTTCGCGGCGTAATGCCGGAACGGGGTCGACCGTGACGTGGCGCGGCGTGAGCGCGTGCGCGTTCGACGTCTGCGACGGCAGCGGGCTCGTCTACGACGAGGCGACGAACACCGCGTACGATTGCCAGTGCCGGCGACAGATCATCGCGCAGCGGAAGGCGCGCAGCCTGTCGGCGGTGATTCCCCGGCGCTACTACGACGTCGCCTTCGAGCGGTATCCGGTGACCGAGATCGACCGCGCCGTGGTCACGGCCACGCGCCGGTTCGCGGACACGATCGACGAGCGACTCGACGCCGGCCGCGGCCTGTGGTTCATGGGCCCGGTTGGGACCGGGAAGACGACGCTGGCGATGCTCGTCTCGAAGGCGGCGCTCAAGCGAGGGCGCTCGGTCGCGATCTACTCGTTGCCTCGCCTGCTCAACGAGATCCGCGACACGCATCGGGCCGAGCGCTCGCACGTCGACCTGCTCGACCGCCTGACCGCGGTCGACCTCCTGCACATCGACGACGTCGGCGCCGAGCGGACCACCGACTGGGTGCTCGAGGAGCTCTACTCGATCGTCAACGCCCGCTACGAGGACCAGCGGTCGATGGTGATCACGACGAACATCCTCGACCGCGAGGCCCTGTGCGAGCAGATCTCTGCGCGCACGGTGTCGCGGCTGACCGAGATGTGCGACGAGCTGCCGCTTGCTCGGTCACGACCGGCGGATGGATCTGCGTTCGGCCTGAGCGCCGGGACCGCATCGGCCCTGAAGCGGGCGCCGGCGCGCCTCACTCGTCGAGCTGGCGCTCTGACTCGGCCCGTTCCTCGAGCTTCTCGCGCAGGTAGCGGGCCTTGTCGGCCCGGCGCTCGTGCTGCGCGACCTCGTCCGCGTCCTGCGCCGCCTGGGCCGCCTCGCGCTCGGCCTCCTCGCGCCCGAGCTGGATGACCTTGAGCTCTTCTGTCTTCTGCTTGTCGTCCGACATCGAACAGAACGTAGCGCCAGGTCAAGGGACGCGCCAGATCCGGGTGGCGATCTGCACCCGTGCGATGATCAGTCGGTGACGCACCGCCCTCTCTCGCCCCTCGGCCTCGACCACGTCCAGGTAGCGGCGCCGAGCGGAAGCGAAGGCGAGACACGGCGGTTCTACGGCGGGCTGCTCGGCCTGGACGAGCTGCCCAAGCCCGACGCTCTCCGCGCCCGCGGCGGGGTCTGGTTCGCATGCGGCGCCCATCAGCTTCACATCGGCATCGCCGAGCCCTTCTCGCCGGCGACGAAGGCTCATCCGGCGTTGCTCGTGCGCCCCGACGACCTCGACCGGCTCGCTGAGCGGCTCGCGGCGGCCGGGTGCAACGTGCAGTGGGACGACGCGATCCCCGGCACCCGGCGGTTCTACACGGCGGACCCGTGGGGCAACCGAATCGAGCTCGTCGGCTCCGGCGCACGCTAGATCCGATCGGGGATCGCCTGTCGCAGAACCGGCGTCGCTCGTTGCGAGCTCGCCTCAGCGGCGACGCCCGCGCCCTGCGTACACTCAGTCGCGAATGCCCGGAATCGTCTTAGTCGGCGCCCAGTGGGGCGACGAGGGGAAGGGAAAGGTCACGGACCTGCTCGCCGAGCGGGCCGATGCGGTCGTGCGCTTCCAGGGCGGCAACAACGCCGGGCACACGATCGTTCGCGGCCGTCAGACCTTCAAGCTCCACCTGATCCCGTCCGGGATCCTGCACAAGGACACGATGTGCGTGATCGGGAACGGCGTCGTGGTCGACCCCAGGGTCCTGACCGACGAGCTCGACGAGCTGCGCCGCCGCCGGGTCGACACGAACTCGCTGCGGATCTCGGCCAACGCCCACCTGATCATGCCCTACCACCTGATGCTCGATCACGCCGGCGAGGCGAAGCTCGGCAAGCTGCAGATCGGCACCACCCGGCGCGGCATCGGCCCGTGCTACGCCGACAAGGCGGCCCGGCTCGGGATTCGGGTCCAGGACCTGCTCGACGAGAAGATCCTCAAGAAGAAGATCATCGCGGCGCTCGAACCCAAGCGGCTGTCGCTGCGCCCGTTCGCGAAGGATCCACAGCTCGACCTGCAGACGATCACCGAGGAGTACCTGACCTACGGGCACCGGCTCGCGAACTACATCGCGGACACGGTGCGGCTCGTGCACGAGCGCCTCGACGCCGGCCAGACCGTCGTGTTCGAAGGCGCGCAGGGCGCGCTGCTCGACATCGACCACGGGACGTATCCGTTCGTCACCTCGTCGAATCCGGTCGCGGGAGCAGCGTGCGTCGGCGCCGGCGTCGGGCCCAAGGACATCGACGAGGTCTGGGGAGTGATGAAGGCCTACGGCACACGCGTGGGCGCGGGACCGTTCCCGACCGAGCTCGACGGCGACATCGCCGACGAGATTCGCGAGCATGGCGGCGAATACGGCACGACGACCGGCCGTGCGCGACGGGTCGGTTGGCTCGACCTGGTCGCGCTCCGCTACGCCGCGCGGATCAACTCGCTGACCGCCCTGGCGGTAATGAAGCTCGACGTGCTGTCAGGTTTCGAGCAGTTGTGCGTGTGCACCCGCTACCGCGGCCCCGAGGGAGCGGAGTTCGACAACTTCCCATACCACCAGACGATGCTCCATCACGTGACCGGCGACTACGTCGAGCTGGCCGGGTGGACCGAGGACCTGACCGAGTGTCGCGACGAGTCGGACCTGCCGCAGGCCGCACGCGAGTACCTGCAGTTCATCTCGGACTTCGTCGGCGTGCCGATCGCGCTGATCGGCGTCGGCCCCGGCCGCGACGAGGTCATCTGGACCGAGGCCGGCGCCGGCATGGCCGGCTCGGGCAAGGCCGCCTCCGCCGCGGCCTGAGCCTACCTGCAACCAGAGCCGCTAAGCCCGGTGCGTCCCGGTTGCCCCAGCCCGGCGCTCACGCAGAACGCGACGGGTGACCCTCCCCGGGCCACGGGGCGAGCACGAGCACCAGCCGCGCGGCGCTGACCGCTTGGATCGTGCGGCGCTCGTTCGGCTCGAAATGCGAGAGCAGGCCGGGGCCGCCGGACACCGAGGTTCCGTTCTGCGTGATCTCGATCTCGCCGGCGACGACGATCATGTAAGTGCGCTCGTGGACCTGGTGGGCTTGTAGCTGCTCACCCGCGGGCAGCTGAATCGCAATCGCCCGGGTCTCGGCGTCGGAGCGCAGGACCTGCGGATGGTGCGCCTCGATCTCGAGCGAGCTGACGTCCCAAGTCTCCATCCCGTCTCCTCTCTGATTTGGCCGGTCAAGATCCGGCGACACGCGCCTCGCGCGCGGACGCGTCGAGCGAACGCTGAAGCTCCTCGAGCACGCGGACGACGCGCAAGCCGCTGGCGCCGTCCGAGCGTGGCCGGCGCCCGTACCGAACGCTCTCGACGAAGTGCTCGCACTCGATCCGCAGCGGCTCGATGTTCGGGATCTGGGGAGAGACGATGCCGCCCGTCCGGGTGATGTACTCGCCGTAGCCGCGCGAGTCCTGGTCGAACCCCTTGTCGAAGATGCTGAGCTTCCCCTCGAGCGCCATGTCGTCGAACGTCGCCATCCTACGCGAGCCGACGACCGTGAACCGGCGCTCCTTGTGGGGATCGAGCCACGACAGGTGCAGATGGGCCGAGAGGCCCGACGGGAAGCGCAGGAAGCAGAACACGACGTCCTCGACTCCTTCCTGCACGTAGGACTCCCCGTGCGCGACGACCTCCGATGGCTCCTCATCGGCGAGGTACAGCACAACCGACACGTCGTGCGCGCCGAGGCTCCACAGCGCGTTCTCGTCGGCGCGGAGCTTCCCGAGGTTCAGCCGGTTGCCGTAGATGTAGTAGATCCGGTCGCCGAGCTCGCCCGACTCGGTCAGCTCCTTCAGCTGCTGCACGCCCGGGTGGTACTCGAGCAGGTGGCCCACCATCAGCACCCGCCGCGCCTCGTCGGCGGCGGCGAGCACCCGCTCGGCGTCGGCGACCGACTGGGCCAGCGGCTTCTCGACGAAGCAGTGCTTGCCGGCCTCGAGCACGCGCACGGCGAGGTCGGCGTGCGTCGGCGACCGGGGTCGCGAGCGCGACCGCGTCGAGCGTCTCGTCGGCGAGCACCTCGGCCAGATCGCCGCGTGACGCGCGCGAGCGGGAACCGCGCGCCGATGCGCTCGCGCGCCTCCGCCGAGGGATCGCAGCACCAGGCGAGCTCGCAGCCCGGGATCGCATCGAAGTTGCGGGCCAGGTTCGGGCCCCAGTAGCCGAGCCCGACGACCGCGACTGCAAGCGAGTGCTCGTTCACGGAGACCAGCGCTTCATCCGAGGTGGCAGTGTAAGAGCGGCGACGACGCGTTCCCCGGCGTGCCCGTCGCCGTACAGCGGCGGGCGCTCGGCCGGCGAGGTCGCGCTCGAGCGCTCGCAGGGCGGCGGCGGCGTCGAGATCGACGAGCATGTTCCAGCCGGTCTCGACGGTCTCGGTCCACTCGGTGCTCGGCCGCAGCGTGATGCACGGCACCCCCGCGAGGTACGCCTCCTTCTGGAGCCCGCCGGAATCGGTCAGCACCGCGCGCGCGTTGCAAAGCAGCGCCGTCAGCTCGATGTAGCCGAGCGGCGGCGTCAGCACCACTCGCTCGGACCGCTCGAGCTCGTCGAGCAGGCCCGCCGCGACCAGCCGGCTCCGGGTCCGAGGATGGAGCGCGAGCACGACTGTGATCGGCATCGCGCAGCAGCAGCGCCACGAGCAGCGCGAGCCGCTCGGGATCGTCGACGTTGCCCGCCCGGTGCGCGGTCGCGAGCACGTACTCGCCCGGCGTCACGCCCGCGTGCCGCTGAGGAGATCGGTCCGCTCGCGGGCGCGCGGCTGCAGCTCGCAGCGCGACGTCGACCATCACGTCGCCGACCAGCTCGACCGTCCCGGCCACGCCCTCCCGCCGCAGGTTCTCGACCGCCGACCTCGGACGAGCACAGCAGCAGCGAGCCGGCGTGGTCGGTCAGCACGCGGTTGAGCTCCTCGGGCATCGAGCGGTCGAACGAGCGCATCCCCGCCTCGACGTGCGCGACCGGCACGCCGGCCTGCGCGCCGGCGAGCGCGCCCGCCAGCGTCGAGTTCGTGTCGCCGTAGACAAGCACACGCATCGGGCGCCTCGTCCGCGACGACGCGGCTCGAGCGCGCTCAGCATCCGCGCGGTCTGCGACGTGTTCGACCCGAGCGCGATCCCGAGCTCGCGGTCGGGGGCCGGGAGCCCGAGCTCGGCGAAGAACACCGCCGAGAGGTCGTCGTCGAAGTGCTGCCCGGTGTGGATCAGGAGCTCCTCGTGGCGTTCGCGCAGCGCGCGGCGAGACCGCCGCCGCCTTGATGAACTGGGGGCGGTTCCCGATCACCGTGAGGATCTTCATGGAGCTTGGCGCTCGGTGCGCCTGCGTCTCGGCGTTCAGCTGCTCGCGGACGAGCGCCTCGGCGACCTCCGGGTCCGCGCGGTGACCGGACCGGGGGCGTCGAACGTCCGCTCGTCGATCGCCGAGACCGCCTGCACCTCGCGCGTGGTCGAGGCCAGAAACGCCTCGTCCGCCTGCTTCAGCTCGTCCAAGCGTGCAGGATCGCTCGGCCGCACCCGTGGCCTCGATCACGATCGCGCGCGTGATCGAGGCGAGGATGTGCTCATCCAGCGGCGGCGTCAGCAGCTCGCCGTCCTTGACCCAGAAGATCGAGCTCGTCGGCGCCTCCAGCACCCGTCCGTGTGGGGTGACGAGCAGCGCTTCGTCGAACCCTCGCTCGCGAGCCAGCCGGCCCGCGAGCATGTTCGACCCGTACGACAGCGACTTGATTCCGTCGAGGATCCGGGTCGGCGCGTACGTCACGGACGCCAGCCGGATGATCTCGGGATTCGGGGGCATCGGCTCGGTCAGGAGCAGCCGCCGGCCGCCGCGGGTGACCACGATCCGCAGCAGCTCGTGCTCGGGCCCGGTGCCGGCCTGAGCGAGCAGCCGCCACGTGTCGGCCCGGATCGCCTCGAGGTCGAGCGGGAGCCGCAGGTTCGTCGCCGAGCGCTCCATCCGGGCCAGGTGCCGGTCGAGGCGCGAACGGCTGTCCGTCGTAGAGCCGGATCACCTCGAACACGCCGTCGCCGCGGATCAGACCCTCGTCGGTCGCCGGGATCGTCGCCTCCGAGGCGAGCATGATCTCCCCGTCGAGCGACGCGAGCGAGCCGGGGGAGCTAGCTTGCATCGCCGTTCTCGGACCAGACCTTTGCGAGGCGCACGACCACCGCCGCCGCCGCCGCCATGTCCTGCACCGAAGCCCACTCGCGGACCGAGTGGTACTCGTGTCCTCCGGTGAAGATGTTCGGGGTCGGGAGCCCCATCTCGCTCAGCCTCGACCCGTCGGTCCCGCCCCGGATCGGCCGGCGGAGCGGCTCGATCCCCTCGGCGCGAATCGCCGCCTCCGCGGCATCGGCCACGCCGGGGACCTCGTCCAGGAACCGCCGCATGTTTCGGTACTGCTCGCGCACCCTCAGCTCGAGTCGGGCCCGCGGCTCGGCCGCGATCACCTCGTTGGCGGTCCGCTCGAGCAGCGCGACGTGTCGCTCCAGCCGATCGTCGTCGAAGTCGCGAATGATCATCCTCACCTCTGCCTTGGCGGCAGATCCGGTGATCTCGTACGGATGGATGAACCCCTCGCGGCCTTCGGTCGTCTCCGGCGTGAGCGTGTCGGCCGGGAGCGCCGCGACGATCTGCGCGGCCAGCCGCAGCGCGTTGACGAGCTTGCCGGTCGCCTGGCCGGGGTGCACGTCGACGCCCCGGACGGTCAGGATCGCCTCGCGCGCGCTGAACGTCTCGTCCTGGAGCTCGCCGAGCTCGGAGCCGTCGAGCGTGTACGCGCACCTCGCGCCGAACCGGTCGATGTCGAACAACGTCGCGCCCTCCCCGATCTCCTCGTCCGGCGTGAACGCGACGCGCAAGCGTCGGGCGCGGCAGCTCGGGATGAGCGGCCAGGTGCGCGACCCCGGCCATGATCTCGGCCACACCGGCCTTGTCGTCGGCGCCCAGCAGCGTGTCGCCGCTGCTCGTCACGATGTCGTGCCCGATCCGATCCGCCAGCTCCGGCATCGCCGCCGGGTCGAGCACAGTGCCTTCGCGGGGGAGCTCGATGACCCCGCCGTCATATGAGCGGTGTACGATCGGCTCGACCCCGCGGCCGGGCGCGTCGGGGCTCGTGTCCATGTGCGCGATCAGGCCGATGACCTCGTCGCCGGCGGCCCCGTTGCCCACGAGCGTCCCCAGCACGTAGCCGTTCTCGTCGAGGTGCACGTCGTCCAGGCCGGCGGTCCTCGAGCTCGGCCACCAGCACGCGCCCAAGCTCGAGCTGGCCGGTCGTGCTCGGCGACGAAACGCGGTCCCGGCGCGACTGCGTGTCGATCCGCACGTAGCGCAGGAAACGGTCCAGGACGTCGGGCGCGAGCTTCTCGGCCAGCGCCGAGGTGTAGGAAGTCAGCATCGCGGTGAGTATCGCAACGTGTGGGTGCCGAGGGCAGCCTCCGTCGCTTTGCGGCCGACGCCGAGTTCGTCCATGCACGCTTTCGCACGGCGATCCGTAGCTGCACCGGGCGGTTTCCTGTGCTAAAAGACCATCGTCTGCGAAAGGACGTTCCAGGTGTCGGGAACCCCGCTTGGCGGTCCCGTGTCAGCAGCTGACTCACAAGAGCTGTTCGAGCGTTGGCGCCGGACCCAGGACCGCGAGGCGCGCGACGAGCTAATCGCTCGATTCCTACCGCTGGCGCGCAAGCTGGCCCGGCGATACGCGCAGTCGAGCGAGCCGTATGAGGACCTCGCGCAGGTCGCGAGCCTCGGCTTGGTCAAGGCGGTCGAGCGGTTCGATCCGGACCGCGGCTTCGCCTTCACATCGTTCGCCGTGCCCACGATCGTCGGCGAGCTCAAGCGCTACTTCCGGGACACGGGCTGGGCGATCCACGTCGATCGCGGAGCGCAGGAACGGGCGCGCAGGATCAACGAGGCCCAGCAGACGATCACCGCACGGACGGGCCGTCCGCCGCGGGTCGACGAGCTCGCCCAGTACCTGGAGTTGAGCGAGGAAGAGGTGCTCGACGGGCTGCAAGTCGCCGAGGCGTACGGCACGGTGTCGCTCGACGCCCCGCTCGCCGGCGAGGAGGATGCGACACGCATCGACGCGATCGGCGACGACGACCAGCGGCTGGGGCTGGTCGACGACCAGACGACGATCTTCGCGGCCGCGAAGCACTTGCCCCAGCGCGAGCGCGAGATCCTGTTCCTCAGGTTCGGCGAGGATCTCACCCAATCGGAGATCGCCGAGCGGGTCGGCGTGTCGCAGATGCAGGTCTCGCGGCTGCTGCGTAGGTCGCTACAGCGGCTACGGCAGCTGACCGGCGATTCGCACCTCCCGCGCCAGTAAGGGAAACGGCGAAGGGGGCAGCGAAGGAGCGCCGGCGAAGGAGCGCGCCGGCGAAGGAGTGCCGGCGAAGGAGTGCCGGCGAAGCAGCGTAGAGCCGCTCGCCGGGTCCCTCTGGGTGCGCTACCAGCGATACCACCTTCGTCGTCCGACGCCCGAGTCGACGCCTCCGATCAGGAAGCCGACGAGCCATATGACCACCGCGGCGATCAACACGAGCCACAGGATGTGGGCGGCAAAGCCGAGCCCGCCAAACAGGGCAAGGATCAGTAGCAGCACAACTAATGCGACCATTCCACTCCTCCTTTGGATGCGGCCGGGGAAAGTCTTTCGTCCCTGAGAGGGCCTACCCGGTCTCGCGCGGCCCTACCCAACTCGTTAGCCCAGCATGCGCCCGCCAAGATCAGTAGGCTCGCCCCCCGTGCAGAGTCACTTCCGGGTAGAGGTGCGCAGCGAGGGTCAGGCGACGGTAATCGCGGTGAGCGGAGAGCTCGATCTCGCGTCTAGCCCTGCCCTCCAGGAGGAGCTCGACCGCGTCGCGTCCTCGGACGCGCAACTGGTGATCATCGACCTCAGAGAGCTCGAATTCATGGACTCGACCGGCCTCAGCGTGCTCGTCCGCGCGCACCAGAAGGGCTGAGGAGCAGGGTCGGCGACTGGCCATGGTCAGGGGGCCACAGCAGGTCCAGCGGCTCCTCAGCCTCACCGGCGTCGCCGACCGGTTGACGCTCGTCGACGCGCCGGAAGAGCTCCTGACCGAGGAGTGAGCTCTAGACCGACGGACGGCGGCGGTCGATCATCACGACGTAAAGGATCTCGTCGTGGTTATCGCGCCGCACCTCGAGTTCGTCGCTGAGCATCGTCAGCGCCGAAGCCGCGCTGTAGTCGCCCGCCTGCTGCGACAGCTGTGCGCCGCTCCCGTCGACGAACGGCCCGATCGCGAGCTCGAGTCGCTGCGCGCCGGTCGAGATCGCGAACGACAGTCGGGAGCCCTTGGCGGCCCGGCCGGCATGGGCCGCGATCGCATCGGTGACGAGGTAGACGTCGGAGAAGCGGTCCAGCGAGAAGCGCGCCCGGGCGGCGAGCGCTCGCGCGACCCTGCCCAGCACGCCCGCGAGGAGGCTGATCGGCGACAGCGAGACGACCGCGTCGCCCGACAGCCACCGGCCGGCGTGATCGTCGGGCCCGGCCGTGCTCGGAAGATGGAACAGCGGCTCGCCGTCTCGCTGGCCCGCGAACGACATTCTGACCTCGGTACCGCCCTCGGGCACCGCGCGAAACTCGGCCTGCTCGGCAAGTGCGCGGATCACCGACAGGCCGACTCCGCGGATCGTCTCGTCCGCGGGAGCCAGCGGCGGAAGGCCCGACCCTCGATCCTGGACCACGACCTCTATCGCCTCGGGGTCGATGTACATGCGAACGCCGAGCGGACCGGTCTCGCCGTCGTAGGCGTGCATCACGACGTTGTTGCACGCCTCGCTCACAGCGGTCTTGAGGTCATCGAGCAGCTCGGGGTCGAGCCCGATGAGCTCGGCCACCCCGGCGAGCACTCCTCGCACGAGCGTCAGGGTCTCGGGCCTGGAGTCGAGCTCGAGCCGAACGGCCGGTGAATCCTCGGTCATCGCCACTGCTCCCCCTCGCGATCGCGTCCTCGAGCGCACTCTCCGATTCGAATGCTTCTGAGCCGTGTTTGCGGGGTAAACATATGCCCAATCATGGATTCACGCGTGCGTGCGCTCTACAAGATCAACGCCCAGCCTGCGGGTCCTGCGCAGGCACGCCGCATCATCGCGGAAGAGCTGTCTGCGGTGCTGTCTCCTCGGGAGCTCGACGACGTCAAGCTGATGGTCAGCGAGCTCGTCACCAACGGCATCGTCCACGGACACCGCGAGGACGAGGCGCCGGTGATGCTCGACCTGTGCGTGAACGAAGACATCCGCTGCGCCGTGCTCGACCGTGGATCGGGGTTCGCAAAGCGGGTCCGCGAACCGGAGCCTGGGGGCTGGGGGCTTCGGCTCATCGAGCAGCTTTCGGATCGGTGGGGAATGGAATGTTCGCCACAACGCACCGAAGTATGGTTCGTACGCGGCTGCGGATGATGCCGCGTCTCGCGGCGTGACCCCCGGACCAGGGCGCGACCGGACCGGACCAGGGCGCGACCGGACCGGACCAGGGCGCGACCGGACCGCCAGAGTGACCTCGCCCGGAGGCGACCGGACCGCGCCAGAGTGACCCCGCCCCTGCTGTCTGATCGAGGAAACCGTCAGGTGACGGGCGCTTCTTCGCCACTCTCGGTCATCTCGCGCAGGCGAGCGAGAGCTCGACGCAGGATCCGTGAGACTTGCATCTGGGAGACGCCAATCTCGTCCGCAATCTGGGTCTGCGTCATGTCCTGAACGAATCGCAACGCGAGCACGTGACGCTCGCGCGGTGTCAGCTGATGAGCCGACGCCGAGATCGTGACGCTCGCATCGACCAACTCGAAGCGCTCGTCCTCCTGCCCGAAGGCGTCAGCCAGTGATCCCGATTCGCCCTCTTCGTCCTCTCGCGGCGCGTCAAGCGAAGTCGAGTGATGGGCGCCTGCGGTCTCGAGCGCATCGAGTACGTCCTCGATGCTCAACTCGAGATATTGGGCCAGATCCGGGACGCTCGGTGGGCGACCGGTCTTCGTCGTCAACTGCTGTTGAGCCTCTTCGACCTTGAGCGCCATCTCCTGCGCGCCGCGCGGAACATGAACCGACCAACCGAGATCTCGGAAGTACCGCTTGAGCTCGCCGAGGATCGTTGGCACGGCAAATGATGAGAAAGCTGTCCCTCGCTCCGCATCGAAGCGATCGACGGCCTTGACCAGCCCAAGACTTGCTACCTGGAGCAGGTCCTCGAACGGCTCTCTTGCCCCGGCATACCGACGCGCGAGCTTGCGGGCAAGCGGGAGGAAACGCGTCACGAGTTCGTCGCGCGCGCTGTGGTCTCCGTGCTCCTGCCAGCGAGCGAAAAGCTCGGCCGAATCGGTTCGGGCGATCGCTAGTGAATTCATGCGTGGTTGATACCCGTGAATCGTTCGGCCCAAGCAAGGAGCTCACGAAGCTTGGACTTATGTCCGCGTACGTACACAAACGCGCGGAGGCCCAGACGCGCGTCGGCGGCGACCCTAGGGCCGCCGCCGACGCTCGGACTCCACTGTCGTCTAGCGGGCGACCAATCGCCTCGTCGGACGGAAGCGGCGCGGCGCCGCCCGCGCGATCAGACGCGCGATGAGCCCGCCGACGATCAGATAGACGATCGCCGCGAGACCCCAGTTGACCGCCAGGGTCGCCTTCGGGTGACCGTTGATCGAGAACAAGTTCTTGAACGGCCCGACAAGCGTGCTTGCGGCGTCGTGGATGTCGTGGACGATCGCGTTGCTCGGATTCGCCGACAACAGGAATAGGACGCCGCCGACCACGATCACCAGCACCACCACGCCGACGACGAGCCGCACCAGACGCGCGAGTGCGTATGCCATTTCTGTATTCACCTCCTACGGGACCCATCCGAGTCCCGTCCGCTTGGTTCGAGGCTACCCCCCGGCAATTGGCGCAAACGCGACGGCCGGCGCCACCGCGGGCGGGCCGCTACCGGCCCTGTGATCGCATCAGCCGGCGGGCGCGCGCGGGCAGCTGGGAGATCGTCTCGCGCACCTCCGACAGCCCCTCTCGGAGCTCGCGATCCCCGACCTCGACCGGCATCATCGAGTCTTGGAGCTCGGCAAGGGCGTGGTCGGCGCTCTCGATCGCGTCGACCGCACGGTCGACATACACCCGCGGGTCGGCCGAGTGCTGCCCGCCCGAGCTCTGCTCGAACTCGCGCCCGGGCAGCCCGTGGCGCTCGGCGAACGTCGAGTGGGTTCGCCTCAGCCGGCCATACGCCGCCTGCATCGGGCGGAACAACTCCTCCTCGAGCCGGTCGGCGGTGTGCTCGTCGAGCTCCTCGTAAGCCTCGCCCAGACTCGCGAGGCCGAGCGCGAGCTGATCGGTCGCCTCGGCCACGTCATCCAGGAGCTGCCTTCTCGCGTCTGCGGCGCTGTAGGACATCAGCTCGAGATCAGCCCGCGGCGCACCACGCGCTCGCGCGCGAACACGCGACGAATTTTCCCATTGGCGTCTCCATACCGGCCTATCCTACGTAGCGATGAGCACGTTGGTGATCCGGGTGCGATGGCGGCGATCACTCCGGCGGGCGAGGAAATAACGGTGGCTTCGATCGCAAACCTCCTGCGCGGCAACGACCGCGAGTTCTTCGACCTGTTCGAACGCGCGGGGGCGAACATCGTGCGAGCCGCCGAGCTCCTCGACGAGATGCTCGCGCGATACCCCGAGAGCCAGGATCTGGCTCGCGACATCCTCGCCTGCGAGCACCACGGCGATCAGATCACGCACGACGTGATCAAGCGACTCAACCAGACGTTCGTCACGCCGATCGATCGCGAGGACATCCTGCACCTGGCCTCGGCCCTGGACGACATCGTCGACTACACCGAGGAGGTCGCCGACTACCTCGGCCTGTACAAGATCGAGGCGCCGATGGCCCAGGCACAGCGGTTGGCCGGCGTGCTGCGCGATGCGACCAGCCAGCTCGCCGGCGCGATCCCGCTGATCCGCGGGTTCAAGGACATCACCAAGCACATGGTCGAGGTCCACCGGCTCGAGAACGAGGGCGACCGGCTGACCCGGGAGGCGATCGCGTCGCTGTTCGAGGCCGGAATCGACCCGATGGTCGTGATCCGCTGGAAGGACATCTTCGAGCGGCTCGAGAACGCGATTGACTCAACCGAGCGTGCGGCGTTCATCCTCGAGGGCATCGTCATCAAGAACGCCTGACGCGCCCTAGGACCGGCGCAGCGACACGCGCCACGTCGCGACCGCGACAAAACATCGGGGGGGCAGCACCAAAATTCAGGGGGGCGCCCCGATTTACACCTCACGGCACCTCCGGGAAGCTGTGGCCATGGGTGAGGACGGACCGGTTCAGGTCGTGGTCGAGCTCGAGCGCACCGGCTCGACGATCAGCGGACAAATGGCTGTCGCGGGCGCACCGGCGACCGGCTTCATCGGCTGGCTCGAGCTGATCGACCACCTCGAGCGCGCTGTGCCCGGCTCGGACGAGCGGCACGCCGGCGACCGTTCCGACCCCGGACGCGATCAACCGGAAGGGAACTGAGCATGAACGAGAAGCAGCGGCAGAAGTGGCAAAGCGGAGCGAACGGGATCCTCGAACCGGGCGAGCAAGTCGAGCTCGCGGTGCCCGGGTGGGCGTCTCAATCGATGTGGAAGACCATGGCGATGTTCGGGGTAGTCGGCCTCACGCTGACGGGACGCGGGCGCGTCTATCTGGTCACCGACCGCCACGTCTACCTCTGCCAGACGCACAAGGCGAAGGGCTACACCGCCACCAAGGTCCTCGACAAGCGCTCGCTCGACCAGGCCCGGCTGAGCTTCGACAAGAAGCGCGTGTCGCTCGACGACACGAATCACGTCTACGTCGGGTGGCTCCCGAGTGCCAAGCGCCGCGCCGAGCGGTTCGTCGCGCTCTCACCGCGTGACACCCCAGCGTCGGTGGAGCAAGTAACGGGTTAGAAGAGGAACAGATCATGGTCACCAAACACACTCCACGGCGCGTCCCCGGGCGCGCTCGTGCTCACCCCGCCGGGTTGTCCGCTGTGTTCACCGCGATGCTGCTCGCTGCCATCCTCGCGGGTTGCGGGAGTAGCAGCAGCGGCAGCTCGACGAGCCAGGCGGCCGCCACCGGGACCAACGCGAGCGCACCGGCGTCCGCGACGACCTCGACGCCGGCGACGACCTCGACGCCGGCGACGACTTCGACGCCCGCCGCCGCTGTGACTACGAACGCAGCGAGCTCGGACACCTCGACTTCCGCCAAGACCGCCGCCCCCGGGACGTCGTTGGGCGCTGGGCAGACCGCGCGGGTCGGCTTCGACACGACGACGAGCACGGGTGCCAAGGGCTTGAGTTACAAGGTCGCGATCGACGTCGAGTCGATCAAGAAGGGCTCGCTCTCGGACTTCAGCGGCATCCAGCTCAACGCGACCGAGAAGGCCAGCACGCCGTACTACGCCAAGGTGAAGATCACCAACCGGAGTCCCACCGCGTTCAACACCAGGAGCAACGATCCGGCGATCTCCGTCGAAGGCGTCGACAGCACGGGCGACGTTCAGACCAGCGTCACCTTCTTCGGCACGTTCCCTCCGTGCCCGGACGCCAACACTCCGAATCCGTTCAAGCCAGGTCAGAGCGTCGAGACATGCCTGACGTATCTGGTTCCCGGTGGAATCACCAAGGTCGCGTACACCGGCACCAGTGCATATGAGTCCTCGCCGGTCACCTGGGCGGTGAAATGAGACGGAGGCTTGGGATCGGGTCGCTGCCGGCGAGCAGTTCTCCAGTCAGACCGGCTCGGCGTTCATTTCCTGCGAACCGATGAACGGCGGCGAGACGTTCGACTGCGATGTGCTGCCGACCACCCTGGCGACGACGATCGCCTCGGGCGACGGGAGCCAGGCGCCGGCCCTCGGCCCGAGCACCAGCGCACGCCGTGGGGTGGCGGGCGCCGTGGGGTGGCGGGCGCCGGCGCTCCCCGGATAGCCTAACCGCAGACCCCGCCCGCGATCAGGAGATGAGGAATGACCGCCACCCCTGAGTTCGTCCGGGGCGTCGACTTCGTCGGCGTCCCCACCCACGACCTCCGCACCGCGGCCAAGTTCTACGGCGAGACGCTTGGCCTGCCGCGCTCGGTGTACATCGAAGACCGCCACTTCTCCGAGTTCGAGACCGGCAACCTGACGCTGAGCGTCTACAACGCGGAGAAGATGGGGCTGGCGCACGAGGTCAACCGCAACCCGGTCGCGCTGCACGTCGACGACGTGGCCGCGAGCCGGAAGCTGCTCGAGGAGCGCGGCGTCAGCTTCCACGGGGACACGCTCGACACCGGCGTGTGCCACATGGCGCTGTTCTCAGACCCGGACGGGAACTCGCTGATGCTCCACCGCCGGTACGCGCCGCGGCATCCCGACGTGTAGCGGTCGTGGTGCTCGCGGCGGCGGGTAACGTCGCACTCGACTCCCGCCCTGACCTCGAGTCGCACGTTAGCCGCGTAGAGCGCGGCTAACGTCACTGTCGAGCAGAAGAGGCTCGCCGAGTATGCGTTTGTCGGGGATCTACGGCCTGCGGGTCGTGGCCGGATCCAGTGGGTGGGTCACGCCGCCACACTCGACGGCTGCCGCGCGGCGAGATCGGCTTTACGACCCGCATGCGTGCGTGGATCCACATTCACCTCCGGCGCGGTGCCGAGTGTGCGGATATGACCCGGTACGCGCGTCAGGACCCGGTACGCGCGTCAGGACCCGGTACGCGCGTCAGCCGGCCGAGGAGGGCTCGGGCACCGCCCGGTCGGGCGGTGCGGCCCCGGGGCGAACCGCGCCGCGGGCCGTCGCCCCCTCGACGCGCAGGTGCGGCAGCACCCGCTCGAGCCACGCCGGCAGCCACCAGTTGGCGTCCCCGATGATCAGCATCAACGCGGGCACGAGCGCCGAGCGGACGATCAGCGCGTCGATCAGAACGGCGCTGGCGAGGCCGACGCCGAACAGGTCGATGATCCGCTCGCCGCCGAGGATGAAGGCGCCGAACACGAGCACCATGATCGCCGCCGCCGCGGTGATCGTGCGGCCCGTGGCGGCGAGGCCGTGCGTGACCGCCTCGCGGTTGTCCCGGCGCCGGTGCCATTCCTCGTAGATGCGCGTCACCAGGAACACCTCGTAGTCCATCGACAGCCCGAACAGGATCGCGAACATGAACACCGGCACGAACGCCTCGATCGGGCCGGTCTTGTCGATCCCGAGCAGCGATGCACCGACCCCGTCCTGGAATACCGCGGTCACGACCCCGAACGCGGCCGCAGCCGACAGGAGGTTCATCCCCGCCGCGACGATCGGGATCACGATGCTGCGGAAGACCATCATCAGCAGCAGGAAGCTGAGCCCGATCACGACCGCGAGGAACAGCGGCAGCTTGCGCGACAGGACGGTGGCGAAGTCGTCGAAGATCGCCGTCTGTCCGCCGACCAGGACGTGCAGGCCGGTGCCGCGCGGCGGCCGCTGGAATCACCTTGTCGCGGACGGTGTGGAGCAGGGTCGAGGTCGAGGCGTCCTGCGGCGAGCCCTTCGGGTATACGTCGGCGAGCGCGACGCCGGAAAGTCCCGGCGCCCGGCTTGGGATGAACGTCGGGCGGGTCGAGCCGACGACGCCCGGAGTAGCGGCCACGGCCCGCTCGATCCGCGAGAACTGCGCCTCCTGCGCCGGGCCCGTCACCTGCGCGACAAGCTGGAGCGGCCCGTTGTAGCCGGGGCCGAAGCCCTTGGCGAGCAGGTCGTACGCCTTGCGGGTGGTCGAGCCAGCCGGATCGGAGCCCGAGTCGGCCGAACCGAGGCGCATCGACAGGAAGGGGATCGCGAGCAGCACGAGGATGCCGGCGGAGACCGCGGCGAACAGCGCCGGGCGCTTGCTGATCGAGCCGGCCCAGCGCGCCCACCCGGCGCGACTCGTCGCTCGTGCGCAACTTGCCGTCGGCGAGCGCGCGCCGGTCGCGGCGGCGGAGCACGCGCCTCCCGAAGAATCCGAGCATCGCCGGGAGCAGCGTGAGCGCAGCGATGACTGTGAACGCGACCGCGATCGAGGCGGCGACCGCGACCCCGTACAGGAAGCTGACGCCGAGCGCGAACATGCCGAGCATCGCGATGCAGACGATCATCCCCGCGAACAGCACCGCGCGACCCGATGTGTCGAGCGCCTCGACCACGGCGTCTTCGCCGCTCAGCCCCCGGAGCAGACCCTGGCGGTACCGCGTGACGATGAACAGCGCGTAGTCGACGCCGACCCCGAGGCCGATCAGCAGCGACAGCTCATTGCTGAACGACGCCATCTGGATCAGGTGCGACAGCAGCCCGATCGCGGCGACGGCGGTGCCAAGCGACAGCGCCGCGGTCACGAGCGGCAACGCCGTCGCCAGGAGCGAGCCGAACACGAGGAACAGCACGACGCCGGCGGCCAGGAACCCGAACGGAAGCCCACCCGCGCCCTGCTGGCGAGCCGCCTGCGCGACCTGGCCCTCGACCTCGACGTCGACGCCGTGACCCGAGCCCGACTGCGCCGCAGCCACGAAGTTCTTGGCGGCGGCGGCCTTGATCTTGTTGGATTGGACGTCGAACGTCGCGTTCGCGAACGCGACCTGGCCCGACGGCGAGATCTGCGCAGCGCCTCGTGGCCCGTAAGGAGACGAGATCTGAGTGACGTGCGGCTGGCGCGCCACCGCGGCGAGCAGCTTCTCGACCTGGGAGCGCACCGCGGGGTCGGTAACGCGGCCATGGTCGACCGCGATCACGATCTGCTCGGTGTCGCCGGAGGCTCGCGGCGCGTTGCGCTCGAGCAGGTTGACCGCGTCGAAGCTTTGCGTTCCGGACAGCCGGAAGTTGTCGCTGTACGCGCTGCCGACCGCCGAGTGCAGCGCGGTCAGTCCGATCAGCGCGACGAGCCAGCCGAGCACAACGGCCCGGCGGTGGGTGAAGCACCACCTCGCAAGCTTTCTCACGTTCTAACAGCCTCCAGTTGGTCGGGAGCGCAGGCTCCAGCGAGGATGCCTGCCCTCTCTGACAATCAGCTGACAGTAGCGAGCGCCTAGCCTGGATCCAGGCTTAACGGCCGGGCATCTCGACAACGAGGGCTCCTGCGAGACGATGGAGGACGGGTTGGAGGTCCTCGTCGTGCTCGGGCTCCCAGCCCTCGAGTAGGCGGCACGAGCTGCTCGCGGCCGGCCGCGACGAGCTGGTCGCTCGCCGCCTGTCCCGCCGGCGTCAGCTCGATCTCCTGATCGGCGCCGGCCCGGATGTAGGCGCGCTCGGCCAGCGAGGCGAGCGGGTCGTGCAGCTTGTCGGCCGGCGTGTGGAGCTCATGGGCCAGCGCCGGCTCAGTGGTCGGGGACCGCTCGGCGATCCGCCGGAGCAGCCAGCCCTCGGGCGGCGTGATGTCGATGCCGGAGCGATCGATGAGCTGCTCGTAGACGCGCTCGCGCTGCTCGCGCTGCATGAGCGAGCTGAGAATCCGCTCGATCTCGCGCTCGGAGCTCCCGTGACGTGGGGAGGCGAAGCTTTCGCCGACGCCCTCGGCGCGAGCGGTCTGGCGAAGAGGGAGCTCGCGAAGGAGCCAGGTGAGCGCGAACCCCACGACCGCGATCCCGGCCGCGGTCAGGAACACGGGGTGCAGCGCCGAGGAGAACGCCGCGACGTACGGCGTATGGATCCGCGGGGGCAGATGTTTCACGGCCTCCGGGTTGGCGGCGGCCGGGAGGTGCGCGCCGGCCGGGATCCGCTTCGCCAGCTGGGTGGCCAGGTCGCGCGAGAAGATCGCGCCGAATGCCGCGACTCCGATCGAGCCGCCGATCTGCCTGAACAGCGTCGAGCCCGACGTCGCGACGCCAAGGTAGCGGTAGTCGACCGAGTTCTGGACGGCGAGCACGAGCACCTGCATAACCATGCCCAGCCCCAGTCCCATCACGAGCATGAACAGCCCCGCGGTGACGGGCGGCGTCGTGACCGACAATCTCGACAGCAGGAACAGGCCGACCGCCATCAGCGCCGTGCCCACGATCGGGAAGAGCCGGTAGCGGCCGGACCTCGAGATCAGGTTGCCGCTGAGGATTGAGGTCACGAGCAACCCGCCCATCAGCGGGAGCAGCAGCAGGCCCGACTCGGTCGGACTGTGCCCCTTGACGACCTGGAGGTAGAGCGGCAGGTACGTGACCGAGCCGAACAGCGCGAGCCCGATGATGAAGCCGACCGCGCTCGTGACGACGAACGTCCGGTTCCGGAACAGCGCCATCGGCAGGAGCGGCTCGGCAGCGCGTGATTCGACCACCGGGAACAGCACGACCATCACGATGCTGATCGCGATCAGCCCCAGGATCAGCGGCGAGCTCCACGCGTAGCTGGTGCCGCCGAGGCTCGTGAACAGCACGATCGACGACAGCCCCGCGGTCAGCACGGTCGCGCCCAGGTAGTCAATCTCGTGATGGACGTGATCGCTCGTGGCACGGAATACCACGGCGATCACCCCGAGCGCGACCGCGCCGAGCGGCAGGTTCACGTAGAAGATCCACCGCCACGAGAGGCTGTCGACCAGGAAGCCGCCGAGCAGCGGGCCGATCACGGTCGCGAGTCCGAACACCGCGCCGAAGTAGCCCTGGTACCGGCCGCGGTCTCTCGGCGAGATGATGTCGCCGACGACCGCCATCGTCGTGACCATCAGCCCCCCGCCGCCGAGCCCCTGAAGCGCTCGGAACGCGATCAGCTCGGTCATCGACTGCGCGAGCCCGCAGAGCGCCGAGCCGATCAGGAACAGCACGATCGCGATCTGCAGCAGGGTCTTGCGGCCGTAGAGGTCGCCGAGCTTCCCGTACAGGGGCCCGGAGACCGTCGACGCGAGCAGGTACGCGGTGACCACCCACGACAGGTGCGAGAGCCCGCCGAGGTCGCCGACGATCGTCGGCAGCGCGGTCGAGACGATCGTCTGGTCGAGCGCCGCGAGCATCAGCACGAGCAGCAGGGCGCCGAAGATCAAGCGCACCTGCTGCGGCTCTGCTGCTGGGCGGCGGCTCGAACGTCCCCGGATCAGTCTCGACCGCGGCCATGTTCGGGACGGCTACTGCGCGGTGCCGGCCTCTTGCGTCTCGGTATGCGCGGACGGGTCGCTGTTGGTCGATGAGTCGGCCGGCGCCGCGCCGCCTCGGCGCCTCGGGCGCCTCGGGCGCCTCGACCGGCGCGGGGTACGACTCGGCGGCAATATGTGCACCGACGGCTCCGGCGGCGCCGAGCGCCAGCGCGGCGAGCGTCCAGCCGGGCCCGGTGCGCTCGTTGCGGAGCAGGTGGTCGAACGACAGCTCGCCGGGACCGACCTCGACGAGGGCGAGCACGGCGGCGATCAACACGACGTTGTACTCGTAGCCACCGTTGGCGGCCCACGGCCCGTTCTTGAGGTGCACGCGGTTGATCGCCGTCAGCATCGTCGAGGTCAGCAACGATGCGGACAGCGGCGTGGCGAGCCCGAGCGCGATACCAGCGCCACCGGTTGCTTCGGCGAACCCGGCGGCGACCGCGTTGCGGTTGCCGGGCCTCATCCCGATGCTGTCGAACATGTTCGCGGTGGCGTCGAGGCCGTGCCCGCCGAACCATCCGAACAGCTTCTGCGTACCGTGCCCGAAGAAGAAGCTGCCGACGGTGAGCCTGAGCAGCAAGCGGCCGATCTTCATCGTTCCTCCTGTCTCATAGGTTGACCGGGTCCGCTCCTCGTAGGGGTTTCGAGGAGCTCGATGCAAAATGCGGGCAGATCATATAGCGCGCTCGATCATCGCGGGCGCGCGATATATTCCGCCGGATGTCGGTGCGTGCTTCCCGAGGCCAGGATCTCGAGTCGACGGCTGGGATGCTCGAGGAGCGTTGCTCGAGCCCCGGGCTGCTGCTCGCGTTGCTCGGGCACTACGCGATGCGGCGCCTGCGCGAGGCCCACACCAAGCACGAGCTGTCGCCTCGCCAGTTTCAGCTGCTCGCGCTGCTCCACGACCGCGGCCCGATGGGCCAGCGCGAGCTCGGCCAGGTCATGGAGACCGACCCCAGCATCCTCGTGACGTTGCTCAACCCGCTAGAAGCCGAGCGACTGCTGTCGCGCCGGCGCGACGCGCAGGACCGCCGGCGGCACCTGGTCACGCTCACGACCAAGGGCGAGCGACGCCTCGCCGGCGCCGCGCGCGCTCAGCGCGAAGTGGAAGAGGAGCTCTTCGCCGGCCTCGATCACCGCCAGCGCGAGCAGCTGCGAGTACTGTTGATCGCGCTCAACGACAGCCTCTCGGGCGAATGCGAGGGCGCCGCCGAGGGCGAGGACTGCTAGCGGCCCGAGAGGAGACAAATCCCGCCCGTGTCTCGCTTCACGATCAAGAACCTCAAGGAAATCGAGAACTCCGTGGGCGATCGGATCCCCGGGGCCGAGGGGCGCTTCGCGCGCAGGCACATCGACTCCGAGCACCTCGGGGTCAGCTATTTCCGTTACCCGGCGGGATTTCGCTCACCGTCGGCGCACAGCCATCGCGAGCAGGAGGAGGCCTACGTCGTCGTGGGCGGCTCGGGCCGGATCAGGATCGACGACGAGGTCCATGAGATCGGGCCGTGGGACGTCGTTCGGGTCAGCCCCGAGGCGATCCGTGCGTTCGAGGCCGGCGACGACGGTCTCGAGCTGATCGCGGTCGGCTCTGACCGGCCCGAAGGCGGCGACGGCGTGCGTGCGCCGACCGCCTGGATCGACGAGCTCGAGGAGTAGCCGCCGATCAGCTGCGGTCCGCGATCGCGCGCCCGAGCGGCGGCGGTCCTGATCACCCGGTGGACATCGGCGGAGATCCGGCGGCCGGGGATGGGCGCCGGCGACAGCGCTCACGCGGTCCGCGGCCACGCCGAGGTGACGCACGCCTCGGCGATCCGCTCGATGTGTCGCTCGTCCGTGCCGCAGCACCCACCGAGGATCGTCAGGTGCGGGAACCTGGCGACGAGCGACGCGTACTCGCTGGCGAGCTCGTACGGGTCGCCCTCGTCGAGCTCGGTCGCGGCGTCGAGCTCGGCGTGTCCCTTGCGCGACGCATTCGCGCGGATGCCACGGATCCGGGCGACCCATCCTCCGCGGCCTTCGAGCACGTCGTCGAAGTGGGTCGGGTGCGCGCAGTTGATCATGTAGTAGGCGGGACCGTTGCGGGTGGCGGCATCGACCTCGAGGATCGCCTCGGCGAGCGGCGCGCCCGACGGGAGGCGGCCGTCGGTCTCGACCGTAAACGAGATCACCGCCGGCATCCCCGCGTTCTGGGCAGCCCGGGCGATGCCGATCGCCTCCTCTGTATTCGTCATCGTGAGGGCGGATACGAGGTCGGCTTGGGTGTCGGCGAACGAGGCGATCTGCTCGGCGTGATAGCGCTCGGCCTCCTGCGCCGAGATCGTGAAGCCCGGGTCATAGCCGTCGCCCCGGGGGCCGATGCACCCGCTGATCACGTAGTCGTCGCGACCGCGACCGTCGCGATCTCGGAGATCGGCCAGGAGCGTGATCGCTTGCCGGTTGAGCGCGTCGAGGCGATCGCTGCCGTATCCGAGCTTTCGTCCCCAGTCCGGGTTCGCGCGCCAGGTCGGCGCCTCGGCGATGAAGCCGCTGCCCGCCTCGCGCGCGATCTCCGCGTGGCGCTCGAAGTAGTGGCGGAGCCGGCGCCGCCCGTCGGAGCGTCTCGAGCAGGACGAATGCGGCGAACTCCGGAAGCTCGACCCCGTCGATGAAGATCAGCGTTGTTTCCAGCCCGCTGTCGGTGAGAAACGGTCTGTGCTCCAGCTGCGGGAGGGGTGGTCGATCGTTGATCATTCGGGTTCCCCCTTCTTGGCTCGTCAGGTGTTCAGGGGTCACATGGTCGTGCCGGGCGAGCGTCCGGTGAATGGGGTCGCCACCTCATGTGCCGGGTCCATCCGATGGACACGGTGCCGCCCAGCCGCGCGGGCCAACCCTACCGAGTCCGAGTGGTGGCGGGAGGGGTGTTAGCGTCAAGCGACGTGAGCCTGCACGAGGTGCAAGGGGTGGCCGCGTGGTCATCGACCCGCCCGCTCGCCGGCGCTCTCGACGGGCTGATCGTGCGCTCGGAACTGCTCGAGGGCAACCCTCTCGGCGATCCGGCGGTCAGGCCCCTATACGTCTACCGCCCGCCCGGCGTGGACCAGGGCGCCAGACCACGACTGCCCTCGGTGTATCTGCTCCAGGGTTTCGGAGGGCGTCTGGAGGAGTGGCTGGCTCCGGACCGCGACGGCCTGACCTTGATCGAGCAGCTCGACGTGATGTTCGCGGCGGGGGAGTCGGCGCCGGCGCTGATCGTGTTCGTCGACGCTTGGACGTCGCGCGGCGGGTCTCAGTTCCTGAACTCGACGAGCACGGGCAGGTACCTCGATTACATCTGCGACGAGGTCGTTCCGTTCGTCGACGCGCGCTATCCGACGCTCGGCGGGCGCGACCACCGCGGCGTGTCCGGCAAATCCTCGGGCGGTTACGGAGCGCTCGTGCTCTCGATGCTCCGCCCCGATCTGTTCGGCGCGATCGCGTCGCATGCGGGCGACGCACTGTTCGAGTGTTGCTACCAGCCGCTGTTCCCCGCCGCGGCGAGGATGCTGCGCGACGGCTTCGACGGTTCGTGGGTTGCGTTCGAGCAGCGGATCGAGGCGGCGGATTTCGAATGGCGGGAGTTCGCGGTGTTGTTTGCGGCCTACGGCACCGCGTGCGCGTACACACCCGATCCGTCGCGACCGGGCAAAGCGCTGCTCCCGTTCGACTCGGCGAGCGGGCGCGCGATCGATGCCGTGTGGGCGCGGTGGCTGGAGCTCGACCCGGTGCGGATGGCCGCTCAACACGCAGACGCGCTTGCGAGCATGCGTCGGATCTACCTCGTCGCCGGCCGCCAGGACGAATTCTTCCTCGACCTCGGTGCCCGGGCGCTGTCCGACGAACTGTCCCGGCTCGGTGTCGGTCACTCGCTCGAGCTGTTCGACGGAAACCACGACGGGGTCGACCGCCGGATGCCGGAGGCGATTCGCGAGCTGGCACGCGCTTTACAGGAGTGAGACTTCACTTACCCGCGTGCGCCCACGGCCGCGACGTGCGTTGGTAGGCCGATGGATCGCAAGCTCATCGGACGGTTGACGGTTCGCGGCGCCCTTCGGGTCCCCGAGATCACCGCGTACTTCTGGGCGATCAAGGCTCTGTCGACGGCGATGGGCGAATCGACGTCCGACTACCTGGTCCACGCGATGGATCCGAAGGTCGCGGTCGTGCTCGGCTTCATCGGGTTCGTCGCCGCGCTCGCGCTGCAGTTCCGGGTGCGCCGCTACATCGCCTGGACTTACTGGCTGGCAGTGGTCGGCGTCGGCGTGTTCGGGACGATGGCAGCCGACGTGCTCCATGTCGGCTTCGGCGTTCCCTACGCCGTCTCGAGCCTGCTGTACGCGATCGTGCTGGTGGCGGTGTTCGCAAGCTGGTACCGGACGGAGAAGACGCTCTCGATCCACAGCGTCGACACGCCCCGACGCGAGTTGTTCTACTGGGGCGCGGTCGTCGCGACGTTCGCGATGGGCACGGCGGTCGGTGACCTGACCGCGACTACATTCGGGCTCGGATACCTGGCCTCGGGCCTGCTGTTCGCCGCGCTGATCGCGATTCCGGCGATCGGCTACTGGCGCTTGCAGTGGAACCCGATCCTGTCGTTCTGGCTCGCCTACGTGGCCACCCGCCCGCTCGGCGCCTCGTTCGCCGACTGGATGGGCAAGCCGCACAGCGCGGGTGGGCTCGGATGGGGCGCCGGGCCGGTGGCGATCGGGCTCTCGATTGCGATCTTCTGCCTGGTCGCGTTCCTGGCGATCACGCGCCGCGACGTCCAGCCCGCGCGGCGCGAGACGCACGCCGGCCACGCACGGAATCCGTTGCCCGAACCCAACCGCGCGTCCTGAGTCAGGCGCCAGGCGCCGGGGCTGGCGCCGAGCGCTACCGACCCCCTCTCACTCGCCGGCGCGGACCCGCGCGTCACTCGCCGGCGCGGACCCGCGCGTCACTCGCCGGCGCGGACCCGCGCGTCAGTCGCCGGCGCGGACCCGCGCGTCAGTCACAATCCCGGGCGATCAGCCAGGAGGGATCGAGTTCGTGCACGCTCCGGGCGCCCATCAGCTCGAGCGCGCGCTCGAGCTCGGCGCGAAGGATCCCGAGCACGTCGACCACCCCGGCCTCGCCGCCGACGATCAGGCCATAGATCTGCGGGCGACCGATCAGGATCGCACGGGCCCCGAGCGCTAGCGCTTTGACCACGTCGGTGCCGCGCCGCACGCCGCCGTCGAGCAGGACCTCGGCGCGGTCGCCGACGGCGGCCACGATCGGCGGGAGCGCCTCCATCGACGCGAGCGCGTGATCGAGCTGGCGGCCGCCGTGATTTGAGACGACGACGCCGTCGCAGCCGATCGAGACCGCGCGCACGGCGTCATCGGGGTCGAGCAGCCCCTTCACGTAGACGGTTCCCGGCCAGCGCTCGCGAATCCACTGGAGGTCATCCCAAGAGAACGTGGCCCGATCGATCTCGCGATGAAGGATCTCGATCGACTCGAACGCCGCCTCGATCCCGCCCTCAGGATGCAGGTTGCGCATCGAGCCGCGGCCGTGGCGGTAGAGGTCGATCAGCCACCGTGGGTGCCGGGCCATGTCGAGCGCCTCGCGCGGGGTGAGCGTGAGCACGCGCCCCATCGCGCCCGTGCGCGTATAGCCGTAGCGGCGCTCGCCCTCGCGGTTGCCGATCACAGGCACGTCGACGGTTACGAACAGCGCGCGGTAGCCCGTGTGCCAGGCGCGCTGCATCAGCGTCGCGGTTTCGTCGCCGCCCGGATACAGCTGGAAGAAGTGATCGGCGCGCGTGCCTCCGGCGACCTCCTCGATCGTCCACGACGACGCGGTGCTCAGGATCAGTCGCGTCCCGGCCGCCTCAGCCGCGCGGGCGGCCGCGAGGTCGCCGCGCCACTGCGACAACCCGAGCGCTCCCGTCGGTGCGAGCAGGACCGGCAGATCGATCTCGACGCCTGCCACCGTCGTCGCCAGTTCACGCTGGGGGTACGCGGTCATCATCTTCGCGCGCAACGACCAGCGCGAGAACGAGGTTGCGTTGCGCGCGACGGTCACGAGATCGTCGGCGCCGCCCTCCACGTAGTCCCACACCATCCGCGGCACCCGCTTGCCCGCCGCGCGGCGATAGTCCTCGACACTGATGAGACTCTCCACCGGCCGCAACCGATATGCGAACGATCCCACGCCCTGAAGACTGCCTGATCCGGGCCCGGGGCGGGCTGAGATGCTCTGGACACAGAAAATGTCCCCGCAACCAGCGACGTGGGGGTAGGCTTTATCTCGACTCTTCCGGGGTGCGAGTGGGGTCGTCCCGGCAGCCGTAGTTCTATGTCATCCGTCCGAGGAGTATTCGAGATGTCTCGAGTGTCGAAGGTGGCCGTCTCGGTGCTCGCGACGTGCCTGTGCACGGTCGTGATCGCCGCCCCGGCTCAGGCCAAGAGCGAGAAGGTGGTCGGCGGGCACGCGACCGTACGAGCGTCGATGCAGATCGCCGCCTTCCTGCGCGCGCGGGGGATCACCGTGACCCCGATCGGATCGGCCAAGATCGGCAACGGCGCGATGACGATGCCGATGGTGGGTGGCAGCGTCAGCGTCCCGACGATGGGCGGCACGATGAACGCCTCCGGCGGCCTGAAGTACCAGAACGGAAACAAGGTGGTGCGGGTGCACAGCTACGTCCTCACCCACAAGGGCGGCGCGGCGACACTGACCGCGATCGTGAATGGGCACCGAATCGTGATCGCGACGATGTCGGCGCCCAACGTGCACATGACTCAGACCAAGGGCACGATGAGCGGCGGGCTGCAGATCTCCGCCGTATGGGCGAAGACGATCAACCATCTGATTGGCATGCACGTCGTCCACGCCGGCGAGACGATCGGCCGGCTCAGCATGACGATCAAGATGTCCTGATCCGCTCGCGTCCCTGGCCCCTTACCGCGCGGTTAACCGACGTTGGTAGGTTCAGGCTGTACAAGACGCTCGAGCAAAGGGGCCTGAATGCGCGTCGACGTGGGCGGCGTGGGCATCGAGTACGAAGTCACGGGCGACGGTCGTCCTGTGGTGCTGCTGCACGGCTTCCCCGACTCGGGGCGGCTGTGGCGCCACCAGGTGCCCGCGCTCGCCGGCGCCGGCTTCAAGGTCATCGTGCCGGACCTGCGCGGATACGGCCGGTCGGACAAGCCCGACGAGGTCGAGGCTTACACGATGCAGGCGCTCGCCGGCGACGTGGTGGCGGTGATGCACGACGCGGGCGTCACGCGCGCTCACGTCGTGGGCCACGACTGGGGCGCGGCGCTCGCGTGGGCGATCGCCGGTTTCGTCCCCGACCACGTCGATCACCTCGCGGTGCTGTCGGTCGGGCATCCGGCGACGTTTCGCGCCGGCGGGTTCGAGCAGTACCAGAAGTCGTGGTACATGCTCCTGTTCCAGTTCAAGGGCATCGCCGAACGGTGGCTGACGGGCAACGACTGGGCGAACTTCCGGGCGTGGGCCGGCCATCCGGACGCCGACGCCGTGATCGCCGAGCTGGAGTCAACCGGCTCGCTTACTCCGGGCCTGAACTACTACCGCGCGAACGTACCGCCCGAGTCGTTCCTCAGCCCCGGACGTGAGCTGCCGCCGGTCCAGGCCCCGACGATGGGCGTCTGGAGCTCGGGCGACATCGCGCTGACGGAGCGGCAGATGACGAACTCCGCCCAGAACGTCGCCGGTTCTTGGCGCTACGAGCGGCTCGACGGGCCGGGCCACTGGATGCAGCTCGAAGCGCCGGATGACGTGAACCGGCTGCTGATCGACTTCCTACCGAGAGTGGGGTGAGGGGCCGTGTCGAAGATCATCGTGTTGGGGGCAGGCATGTGCGGGCTCGCGGCCGGGATGCTCCTGCGCCGCGACGGCCACGAGGTGACGGTGCTCGAGCGCGACCCCGAGCCGACACCGGACTCGCCCGAGGAGGCGTGGGAGCGGTGGCCCCGCGACGGCGTGACCCAGTTCCGCCAGGCACACCTACTGATGTCGCGGGGCCGCCTCGTGCTCGAGGAGGCGTTTCCGGACGTCCTGACCGAGCTCACCGCCGCCGGCGGCCTCCGATTCGACCTGCTGCGGGCGATGCCCCCGTCGATCGCGGACCGCGCCCCGCGCAAGGGCGATGAGCGGCTCGTCACGGTCAACGCCCGCCGGCCCGTAGTCGAGCAGAGCCTGGCCCGCGCTGCCGATGCGGAGCCGGGGCTCGAGATCCGTCGGGGCGTCTCCGTTACCGGGCTCCTCGCCCGCGCCGGGAACGGCGGGCCGCCGCACGTTTCGGGCGTGCGCACCGAGTCGGGAGAGCAACTCGACGCCGACCTCGTCGTCGACGCGACGGGAAGGCGCTCGCAGCTCCCGCGCTGGTTGAAGGCGGCGGGGGCCGGACCGATTTACGAGGAGGCCGAGGACTCTGGGTTCATCTACTACACGCGCTTCTTCCGGTCGCGGACCGGAGAACTGCCCGCGATCCGCGCCCCGCTGGTGACGCGGATCGGAACGTTCTCCGTGATCACGCTGCCCGCCGACAACGGCACGTGGTCGGTGACCCTCTACACGTCCTCCGGCGACCAGCCGCTCAAGCGCCTGCGCGAGCTAGGGCCATGGACTGCCCTGATCAACGCGTGTCCGCTGCATGCGCAGTGGCTGGACGGCGAGCCGATCACCGAGATCCTGCCGATGGGCGGCATCATCGACCGCTACCGGCGCCTCACCGTCGACGGGCGGCCGGTCGTGACCGGTATCGCACTGGTGGGCGACGCGTGCGCCGCGACTAACCCATCGCTCGGCCGGGGCATGACACTGGGCCTGCTGCACGCCCGGCTCCTTGCCGGCGCGGTTCGCGACCACGACGACGACCCGCGTGGGCTCACGGAGGCCTGGGATGCGATCACCGAGGCCGAGCTGATCCCCTGGTACCGCGAGACCGTGGAGGAGGACCGAGCCCGACTCGCCGAGATCGAGGCGCTCCGCCACGGCCATGAGGCCCACCCCGCGGTCGGCTCGAAGGAGTGGCTACACAGTGCCCTCCTTGCGGCCACGCCCTTCGACGCCGACGCGTTCCGGGCGTTCATCGCGAACCGCAACTGCCTGGTCCTCAAGCGCGAGATCTTCGCGGACGTCGGTTTCGTCGAACGGATCGTCGAGATCACCGGCCGAAGCGAGCCGCCACCGCTCGCCGGGCCCGACCGCGATCAGCTGCTGGAGCTGCTCGCCGCCTCGCCGGCGAGCGTCTGACCGGCTTCGACGGGATCCACCGAGCATGCCGCGGACCGCGTTCAGCGCCCGGTGGCTCGGATAGGCGTCGTTCTCGTCGCCGATCAGGGCGATTCTCACGGTCACAACGAGCCAGATTACTTAACCGCCTAATGTATGTGGCATGTCTCGAGGACCGGCCGGTTCGGCTGAGGTGCATCCGAATGTGATCATGTCCGTGCTGTTGCTCGCTGGGCTGGCGTACGCCGTGCTGAGCTCAGCGGTGATCCCAGCGTTGCCGACGATCCAGCGCGACCTGCACACGACCGAGACCGGCGTTACCTGGGTGCTGACCGGCTTCCTGCTGTCGGCGTCGGTCGGCACCGCGATCATCGGGCGACTCGGCGACATGTACGGCAAGGAACGGCTGCTCCTGTACACGCTGCTCGTGCTCGCGGCCGGCACGCTGCTCGCCGCGCTGGCCAATTCGCTCCCGGTCCTGATCTTCGCGCGTGTGATCCAGGGAGTCGCCGGCGGGATCTTCCCGCTCTCGTTCTCGATCGCCCGCGACGAGTTTCCGCGCGAGCGCGTCGCCGGCAGCATTGGCCTGATCTCGGCGATCCTCGGGGTCGGCGGCGGCGCCGGCCTCGTGCTCGGCGCCGTCATCGTCCAGCACTTGAGCTGGCACTGGCTGTTCTGGTCTCCGCTCGTGGTCACGCTGCTGGCCGCGCTCGCCACGTGGCGCTACGTGCCCGAGTCGCCGGTCAGGTCGCCCGGCCACGTGAACTGGCTCGCGGCGGCGCTGATGAGCATCGGGATGTGCTGCATCCTGATCGGGATCGCTCAGGCGACGGTGTGGGGCTGGGGCGGGACGAAGACGCTCGCGCTGTTGGCGGCCGGGGCGGTCGTGATCGCGGCGTGGATCTGGGTCGAGGTCCGCAGCCGCGAGCCGCTGGTCGACATGTCGCTGATGCGGATCCGCGGGGTGTGGACCACGAACCTCGTCGCGTTCCTGCTCGGAGCGGGGATGTACTCGTCGTTCATCATCTTCCCGCAGTTCGCCCAGCTGCCGAAGAGCACCGGGTTCGGGTTCGGCGCCTCAGTCGTGGTCTCGAGCCTCTATCTGTTGCCGGCCGCGATCGGGATGGGGGTGCTCGGAACCGCCGCCGGCCGGGTCGCCCGCCGGTTCGGCTCAAAGCCCGCGCTGATCGCCGGCAGCGCGATCACCGCCGTCGCGTTCGGCTGGCTCGCGGCGGCCCACGGCCACCCCCTCGACATGCTGATCTCCGCGACGCTGCTCGGAATCGGGATCGGCCTCGCGTTCGCCGCGCTTGGCAATCTCATCGTCCAGGCCGTCCCAGCCAGCCAGACCGGCGTCGCCACCGGGATGAACACCGTGATGCGGACCCTCGGCGGAGCGCTCGGCGGCCAGCTCGCGGCGACGTTCATCGTCAACAATCAGGCCAACGGGCTCCCGACCGTCACGGGCTTCAATGAGGCGTTCCTGACGGCGACCGGGTTTCTAGTCGTGTGCGTGCTCGCCGGCCTGCTGATCCCGGGTCGCCGGCCGGTACCCGCACCCATGAAGCTCGACGCGCAGTTCGCGACGAACCCGGACACGGGCTGAGTCCTCGGTAGGCGTAACGCGCGGTCGCCCCGCGCGTAGTGTTCGCGCGATGTCGCGCATGAGGAGGCCGTGGCAGATCGCGCTGCTCGTCGTGGTGGCGGCGGCGGCGATGCTGCTCGTTGCCGGCGCCGCCGCCACCGGCCATCGCACGCGCAAGCCAAAGCGCCACCCGCAGCCCCCAGTGGTCAGGGACACGGTCCAGATCCAGTCCGTGTTCGACCTCGCCGGCGACCCGTTGCTCGCGGCCAACTTCAACGGCGCCCGCCTCCCGCCGCGATGGACGATCTGCTCGCCGTCGCCGAACAGCACCTGCGACCACCTCAAGCAGACCAAGCGCGCGTCGCTCGCGCCCGGTGCCGAGCCCGCCGGCACCGTGTTCGTGGCGAGCGAGACGTCCGGCGGGCACACCTACAGCGCGCGCGTCACCTGGCGGGGGCGGGTTCGCGCGCTCGCCCCGCCGCGCTTCGTCGGAGCCGCCCGGTTCGGCGCCCAGGTTACGGCCGTGGCCGGCCGCTGGACCGGCGGTTGGGGCGACGAGTTCGATCAGCTCGGGATCGAGGCGTGCCGCACGAAGACCGGCACCGGGTGCGTGGTCCTGAGCGGCGGCCAGTTCGGATGCCCGGGGCAGCCCCCGAACGCCACCGTCGGTGGCGCGCTGCCGGGCATGTACCTGTTCGCGTACGACCTTCGCATCGCGCGTGAGTCGGCCTGCGCCGGCGTCGGCTACTCCTATCCGGGCGCGATTCCGCCCTGGCCGATCGCGCAGATCGTCTCCCGCTCCGCGCCGGCCGGCCCCGTGACCGGTCCACCCCCGCCGAGGGTCTCGATCCTGCGAGACGCGCGGCTTCGCAACGGCCGGGTGCTCGTCGCGAACGCGCATTGCGCGACCCGCTGCCGTGTCTGGCTGAACGTCTTCGACGGCCAGTCGAGCTCAGTCGCCCGCGTGACCGTCACCGGCTCGGCGACCGTCGGGGTCCCTCGGCGGGCGCTGCTCCCCGGAACGCTGTCGGTCCGGATGCACGTCGACGACGGCCCACCGATGTCGGGCAAGTCGCGTCTCCTCACATCCTGAACGCTTCTCCCCACGCCCCGCCCGGCTCCCTAGACTGGACTCAAGCGCGAGAGGAGAGAGCGTATGGCAAAGTCGAAACGAGCCGATGACAACGCGACGCACCCGCAGGAGTCAAAGAAGCTGAAGCGCAAGCAGTTCGACGCCGAATTGCTCCGACTCCAGCGCGAGCTCGTGATCATGCAGGAGTACGTGCGGGCGAAGGGGCTGAAGATCGTCGTGATCTTCGAGGGGCGCGACGCCGCCGGCAAGGGCGGCGTGATCAAGCGGATCACCGAGCGGACCAGTCCACGGATATGCCGGATCGTCGCCCTGCCTGCGCCGACCGAGCGCGAGAAGACACAGTGGTACTTCCAGCGCTACGTCGCCCACCTACCCGCCGCTGGAGAGATCGTGCTGTTCGACCGGTCCTGGTACAACCGCGCCGGAGTGGAGCGGGTGATGGAGTTCTGCACGGAGGCCGAGTACCAAGAATTCATGCGCTCGTGCCCCGAGTTCGAGCACATGCTGTTGCGCTCCGGGGTCCAGTTGATCAAGTACTGGTTCTCGGTCTCCGACGAGGAGCAGGAGCGCCGCTTCCAGGCCCGGGTCCACGACCCGATGCGGCGCTGGAAGCTGAGCCCGATGGACCTCGAGTCGCGCGCCCGGTGGGTCGCCTACTCCCGGGCCAAGGACGAGATGTTCCGCTACACCGACATCAAGATCGCGCCCTGGTACGTGGTCCAGGCCGACGACAAACGCCGCGCGCGACTCAACTGCATCGCCCATCTACTGTCGCTGGTCAAGTACGAGGACCTGACCCCGCCGCCCCTCGAGCTGCCCCCCCGTACCGAGGATGCGTACATCCGTCCGCCGATCGAGGAGCAGACGTTCGTGCCCGAGGTGTACTGACGTAGATCGGTAGGCTCGCCCGCGTGCCGGCCTGGTTCGACGAGCTTGCCGAGTTCCTGCGGATCCAATCGATCAGCGCCGATCCGGCGCGCGCGGGCGATGTCCGGCGGGCCGGAGAGTGGGTGTGCGAGTTCATTCGCGGGGGCGGCGGGGAGTGCGACGTCGTCGACTGGAACGGGCAGCCGCTCGCCATCGGCGAGATCCGCGCGTCGCGCGCCCACAAGCACGCCCCGACCGTCGTCTGCTACGGCCACTTCGACGTGCAGCCGCCCGACCCTCTCGAGCTGTGGGAGTCACCCCCGTTCGAGCCGGAGATTCGCGGCGAGTACCTGTACGGGCGCGGGGTGGCGGACGACAAGGGACAGCTGTACCTGCTGCTCTGCGCCGCCCGCGAGCTCGCGCGGGCAGACGAGCTCCCGGTCAACGTGCGCTTCGCCTGCGACGGCGAGGAGGAAACGGGCGGGCATTCGATCGTCGAGTTCATCGAGGCGGACGAGCGCGCCGCCGACGCCGCGGTGATCTTCGACAGCGGGATGGTCGCCCGCGACCGGCCCGCGTTCGACATCGCCACCCGCGGCATCGTCTACTTCCACGTCACGCTGATCAGCGGCGAGCGCGATCTCCACTCCGGCATTTACGGCGGCGCTGCGCTCAACGCGGCCCACGCGTTGACGCGGACGCTCAGCGCGGTCGTCCCGGTCGACGGGCGCCTTCCCGAGCCGCTGCGCAAGGGGATCCTCCTGCCGACCGAGGAGGAGCTCGCGAGCTGGCGTGAGCTGCCCGCGGGCGCCGGCGAGCTCGCCGACCAGGGCGCGCGTCCGGCCGACGGCGATGCCGCGGAGGAGTTCTACCTCCGTACGTTCGCCGAGCCCGCGCTCGACGTCAACGGAATCGACAGCGGCTCGCCCCACACCCAGAAGACCGTCCTGCCGGTCCGTGCCGACGCGAACGTCTCGGTTCGCCTCGCGCCGGGCCAGGATGCGGAGGAGATCGCCGGCGCATTGACCCGCCTGCTGCACGACGCGGCGCCCGACGGCGCCGAGCTCGACGTGGAGCTGCTCGCCTCGGCGCCGCCGGCGATGATCCCGCCCGACGCCAAGGCGATTCAGCTCGGCCTCGCCGCGTTCGAGCGAGCGCTCGGCGTGCGGCCGCTGCTGATCCGTTCCGGTGGGACGCTGCCGATCGTGGCCGCGTTCGCCGAGAAGGAGATCGCCACCGTGATTACCGGCTTCACGCTGCCGAACGCGAATCTTCACTCGCCGAACGAGCGCATGCTCGCCGAGTACGTGCCGCGCGGGATCTCGGCGGCGCGTGCGTTGTTCGAGGATTTCGCGGGCTTGTAGGGGCCGCCTCAGGCGGCGTCCTGGGACCGCTAAAGCGCTCGCGCGGCGGTCACGATCAGCTCCACGCAGGTCGCGAGCGCCACCGCGGTCGAGTTCAGCACGAGGTGGTAGTGGCGCGGATCGCGTGGATCGGCACGGTAGAAGTGCTTGACGTAGTCGATCCGCGCGCGATCGGAGTTGCGCTGCCGGCGCCTGGCCTCGTCCTCGTCGATCTGCTTCCACGCGCATCGCCTGGAACACGCGCGCCTCGTCGGGCCCGTCGAGGCGCACGTGGAGCGCGCCCGGCCGGTCGCGCAGCACGATCGCGGCGGCGCGCCCGAGCACGACGACGTCGCCCGACGTCCGCCGCGTCGCATCAGCAGGCGCTCGGTCTCGCGACAGAACGCGTCGGTCGTCGGTTCGGGCACGACCACGCCGCTCGTGTTCGGCAGGCGGGCCAGCAGTCGCGTGAACCGCGGCGCGGCCGCTTCGTCGTGGACCTGGGCGTGCTCGACCGGGACGTCGAGGCGTTCGGCCACCTGGACGGGAATCGCCCGGTCGATGAACTGGCACCCCAACCGCTCGGCGACCTCCGGCCCGACCCAGCTGCCGCCGGCGCCGTAGGACGCGGAGATCGTGACGACGGTGCTCAAACCGCCACCGCCACCGTTTCGCCCTCCGCCAGGGCCATGGCCGCGCCCGGCCGCAGCAACGTGCCCGATACCACGGCGCCCAGGAGGAAGATGCCCGCCGCCCACCAGAACGCGACCGTGTAGCCATGCACCGCGGCCTGCGCCGCGACCAGCGGGGTGACCGACTTGCCGACGAGGTAGCTCGTCACTGCGGTCGTGGCGATCGTGTTGAGGAACGCGGTGCCGATCGAGCCGCCCACCTGCTGGCAGCTGTTGACGGTGGCGGAGGCCACGCCGGCGTCGTCCTGGGACGACGCCGAGCGTCGCGGTGTTGATCGACGGCGCGAAGATCAATCCGAGCCCGAGACCGGTCACGAGCAGCGCCGGCAGGATGTGCGCCACGTAGGTCGAGTGCACCCCGAGCTGCGCGAGTATCACCATCCCGAGCGCGGCCAGCAGCATGCCGGTCGGGGACGAGCGGCTTCGGCCCGAACCGCGGAAGCAGCACGGCGTTCGAGGTCGTCGAGCTGACGATGATCATCGCCACCATCGGCAGGAACGCCAGTCCCGTCGATCACCGGGCTGTAGGCGAGGGTCTTCTGGAGGTAGAACGTGAGGAACAGGAACACGCCGAACAGGCCCGCGCCCGAGATCAGCACCGACAGGTACGAGCCCCCACGGTTGCGGTCGAGCACGATCCGCAACGGGAGCAGCGGATGGGCCGACCCGCGTTCGATCATCACGAACACGACCAGCAGGATCACGCCCGACGATCAGCGATCCGAGGGTCTCGACGTCGGTCCATCCGCGCGGCTCGGCCTGCGAGAAGCCGTACACGATCAGGAACAGGCCGAGCGACACGGCGACCGCACCGGGCACGTCAAGCCGCGGGCGCTCGGCGGGGACCTGATTGGTGAGCAAGCGCGAGCGCAGCGAACACAGCGGGCACCGCGATCACCACGTTCACGTACAGGCACCAGCGCCACGACAGGTACTCGGTGAGCACGCCGCCGAGCAGCAGGCCGACGGCGCCGCCGGCGCCGGCGACCGCGCCGTAGATCCCGAACGCGATCCCGCGCTCGCGCGGTTCGGTGAACGTGGTCGTCAGCAGCGACAGCGCCGCCGGCGCGAGCAGCGCGCCCGCCGCACCCTGGAACGCGCGGGCCGTCACGAGCATCCCGAAGCTCTGCGCCGCGCCCCCGATCGCCGAGACGACGCCGAACGCGACCAGGCCGACGACGAGCGCGCGCTTGCGGCCGAACAGGTCGCCGATCCGGCCGAACAGGAGCAGCAGGCTGCCGAACGTGAGCGAGTACGCGGTGACGATCCACTGCCGGTTCGCGTCGGAGAAGCCCAGCGCCTTCTGCGCCGACGGGAGCGCGATGTTCACGACCGTCGCGTCGAGCACGACCATCAGCTGCGCGGTCCCGAGCAGCGCGAGGATCAGCCAGCGTCGCTCGTGATGAGGGTTCGCGAGATCTGAGCGCGCGTCGATCGGTTCAGTCGCCGTCAAGACCGCCGTTCACCTTACCGGGTGTGGTTACGCCAGCGCCGGGGCCTCCGGAAGGCTCGCGAGGGCAGCGGCCAGGTCCTCCTCGGAAAACTCCGGGTCCTCGAGCCGGCCCGCGAGGTACGCGTCGTACGCGCTGAGGTCGAAGTGACCGTGGCCGCATAGCCCGAACAGGATCACGCGCTCCTCGCCGGCCTCGCGCGCCGCCTCGGCCTCGTCGATCACCGCGCGGATCGCGTGCGCCGGCTCGGGCGCCGGGATCAGGCCCTCGGACCGGGCGAACTGAACCGCGGCCTCGAACGTCTCGTTCTGGCGATAGGCGCGTGGCTCTACGAGGCCCTGCTTGACCAGACCGCACACGAGCGGTGCATCGCCGTGGTACCGCAGGCCGCCGGCGTGCACCGGCGGCGGCACGAAGCCGTGGCCGAGCGTGTACATCGGCATCAGCGGCGTCATCCCGACCGTGTCGCCGAAGTCGTACGCGTACACGCCGCGAGTCAGCGTCGGGCACGCGGCCGGCTCGGCCGCGATGAACCGGGTCTTGGCCTGGCGGCGGATCACCCGGCGCAGGAACGGGAACGTCAGCCCGCCGAAGTTCGAGCCGCCGCCGACGCACGCGATCACGGTGTCGGGCTCCTCGCCGGCCATCTCCATCTGCGCGAGTGCCTCCTGCCCGATCACGGTCTGGTGCAGAAGCACGTGGTTCAGCACCGACCCGAGCGAGTAGTTCGTGTCGGCGTTCTGCGCCGCGACCTCGACCGCCTCCGAGATCGCGATGCCGAGCGATCCGGTCGTGTGCGCGCTCTGTGAGCGGCCGGCCTCGGTCACGTTCGAGGGCGAGCGATGGACGGTTGCCCCCCACGTCTCCATCATCGAGCGGCGGTAGGGCTTCTGGTCGTAGCTCGAGCCGACCATCCACACCTCGCACTCGAGCCCGAACAGCCGGCAGGCGAAGGCCAGCGCCGATCCCCACTGGCCCGCGCCGGTCTCGGTCGTCAGCTTCTTGATCCCGGCCTGGGCGTTCTCGTACACCTGGGCGACGGCCGTGTTCGGCTTGTGGGAGCCCGCGGCCGAGACGCCCTCGTACTTGTAGTAGATGTGTGCGGGGGTATCGAGCTCGCGCTCGAGCCGCCGCGCCCGATACAGCGGCGTCGGCCGCCACAGCTTGTAGACCTCGCGGACGGGCTCGGGAATCTCGATCTCGGGCTCGGTCGACACCTCCTGGAGGATCAGGGCCATCGGGAAGATCGGCGTGAGGTCGTCCGGCCCGGCCGGCTGCTGGGTGGGCGGGGTCCCAATCAACGGCGGGGGAAGGGGATTCGCCGGATCTTGAATGTCGGCCATCAGGTTGATCCAGTGAGTCGGGATCTCCGGCTCGTCCAGTACGAACTTGACCCGCTCCTCACTCATCGCCTCTCCTTTGCTCGCTCAACGGGGCGCAAGGCTAGTCGAGAACGGGAGCCCGGTGCGGCTCAGCGCCGGAGCAGCTCGGCCTGCAGCTCGCGCAACTCGGGCGCCGGGGCCGCGCCGAGGTCGTCGCGGAGCCGTTCGCGAAGCGCTTCGTAGACGCGCAGCGCCTCGGCGCCGTTGCCGCGCGCGGCGAGGATCTGCATCAACAGTGCGTGCGCGCGTTCGCGGTACGGCGCGGCGGCGACCAGCTCGCGCGCCGACCGCTCACCGGGGGCCAGCTCGCTGCCGCCGACGCCGAGCGCCACCGCGGCGTAGCACTCGAGCGCGGCGACACGGATCTCCTCGAGCCGGCGGCGGTACTCGTCGGCCCACGGGAGATCCTCCCCGGGCAGGAACCCGCGCCGGGCGGTGAACAGCGCGACAAGCGAGGGCCCCCAGCCGCGCGCCCAGTCTCGCTGGGCGACGGCCGCCTCGGCCCGGTGGATCGCCTCCTCGGCCGCCTCGAGGTCGATCCAGGCGTCGTCCGGGAGACGGACGCGTGACCTCGCTGCGCCCGACCAGCACGTCGGCGCCGAGCCCACTTCGAAGCCGGGACAGCAGCGCGCTCAACGAGGCATCGGCGCCGTCGGGCGCGCGCCAGGGCCAGAGCGCTTCGATCATCTGCTCGCGCCGGGACGGCAGCGCCCGGTGGACGGTCAGGTAGGTGAACAGCACGCGCGCCTGTCCGCCGGGGACCTTCGCAGTGAGATCGCGGCCGGCTAGCTCGACCGCCAGCCGACCGCACAGCTGGATTCGGGTCGGTCCCTTGTCGGCTCAAGGTCGGTGCAAGGAGAATCGAAGAAGTCTGCAAACCGGCGGTCGTATCGTCGCGCCCGTAATCGAAGGAGACAAGTCATGGCGAAGGTCATCCGGTGCCAGTGCGGATTTCTCGGACGGGGTCGAGACCGTCGAGGAGGCAGCGACGGAGATCGAGGCGCACATGCGCTCCGATCACCCGGAGCTGGTCGGCAAGGTCACCCGGGAGGACCTGATCGCGATGGCCGAAGAGGCGTAGGCGCCGCCACCGTGACCGGGCGGCGGCGCGCGAAAGGAGAGCGATTTCGGTGCTGCCCGATCTGGACATTCCAGAGGGTCCGCTGGTCACAGCCGACTGGCTCGAGCTTCATCTCGAGCATCCGATGGTGCGAGTGCTCGACGTCAGGGGACGCCACCCGAGCTCGGCGCTGCCGCACGCGAAGCTGCGCCGAGTACATGGCCGATCACGTCCCCGGCGCGACGTTCGTCGACTGGGAGCACGACTTCATCGACGTCGACGACCCGGTGCCGGTGCAGGTCGCGAGCGCGCCGCGGTTCGCCGCGCGAGCCGGCGAGCTCGGGATCAGCGAGGGCGATGTGGTCGTGACGTACGACGACTACTACGGGATCTTCGCCGCCCGGGTCGCTTGGGCGTTCCGCTGCTACGGCGCCGAGAGCCGGGTGCTCGACGGCGGATGGCGGACGTGGCGGGAAGAGGGGCGACCGGTCACCGACGCGATCGTCGTTCGCGCGCGGCGCCGACGTTCACCGCGCGTCCGCGACCGAAGCTTCGGCGCACGCTGGCCGACGTGCTCGACGCTCGCGGGCGCGGCGCGATGCTCGTCGACGCCCGGCCGCGGCACCTGTTCCTCGGCGAGGAAGGAGCCGCCAACACCGGGCACATCCCGGGAGCGCGGTGCCTGCCCTACCAGGAGCTCGTCGACGGCGCGACCGGGGTGTGGGCGGCGCCGGCGGCCGTCGCCAGGCTTGCCCGCGACGCGGGCATCGACCCCGACCGGCCACCGCGGGAGCTGATCGCGACGTGCGGCAGCGGTGTCTCGGCGACGGTCGCGATGCTCGCGCTCGAGCGAATCGGCGTCCACTGCGACGGGGTGTACGACGGCTCGTTCAACGAATGGAGCGCGGATTCGGAGCGGCCGGTCGACTACGGCGCGGCGGCGTAGATGCCTCCGAGCTTCGTGCCGGTCCACGGCGCGTGGCACGATGCCCGCGCCTGGGACCGGCTCCGCTCGGCGTTGCGCAAGCGCGGGCGCACTCGGTCCACGCTGATCGCCTTGACGCGGGCGGACGCCCCCGAATATGTTCGTAGGCAGTGAGCGAACCCGCCGCTCCGTCAGGCCCCGTCACCGCGACCGGCACTGCACCCGCGAACGTCGACGGTCAGGCAATCGCGATCACCGTTTTCAGCACGGTCAAGTGGCTGGGGCGGTACTGGCTCCCCCTCGTGTTCTGGTTCGCCACCACGTTCCCGAAGGCCAGCGGCACGCTCGCGCGCCTGTCGTTCATCCACTTCGCCCGCTGGACGCTGGTCAGGAAGATCCCTCACAACGGACCGCCCCAGCGCCAGGAGAAGCTGAACTACCCGCACCTGTTCTTCGAGAGCAATTTCAACGGCGGCTGGGAGGAGTACATCGACGCGTTCTCCCACATCCTCACGCGCGGCATGAAGGTCTTCTGGGGAACCTCGTATGGGTTCCCCCAACCGCTGCCCACCGGCCCATTCAAGACGTACATCAAGCGCAACGAGATCGTGGCCAGCCACTTCTACGGCGCCTATCCGGAAGCGACGACCACGATGATCCTGTCCGCGCTCGAGCTTGCCCCGAAGCTCGAGGCGTTCAAGATCCGCGCGAGGCACATGAGCGCCGAGGCGTTCGCGGAGCAGTGGCCGCTGTTCCTCGCCGACGTGCAGGACTGCCTGTGAGCAACAGCTCCGGCCAGGCCACGGCGTTCATGGCGCTGACGCCGATCCGGCCCGGCGAGGAGGCCGCGCTCCGGAGCTATCTCGACGCGCTTCCCCAGGACGGCAGCCCGCTCTCGCGGCTCGCCGGAACGCACTTCGCGCGCTGGGTCATCCTCCGCGACTTCGTCAGCGACCCGGCGCAGCGCAAGGAGGATCACCTCGGCGGCCCCTACCTGATCTTCACGAGCAACTTCGACGGCCCACTCGACCCCTACCTCGACGAGCTGTGCGTCAAGCTCGCCGCGGAGGCGAGAGAGATATGGGGACGGTGCATCGGCTGCCCGCCCGACGCCACCGGCCCGCAGCTGAAGGCGTACCTGCTCCACAACAAGGTCGACACCGGGTTCTTCGTGGCCGCGTACCCGAACGCCACCGTCGCCCAGGTGAAGGCCGCGCTGGCCGCGCGCGAGCAGCTGGTCGCGTTCGCGGTGCGGGCCGAAGGCGTGGGGCCGGACGATCTGTGGCGAGCGTTCACCGAGGAGTTCTGATGTCCGCCGGAACACCGCCCGTCGACCGCTCGGACATCCAGGGCGGCGTGCTGCGGGCCTACGGGAACAGCTATCGCATGACCGCGTACGTGTTCGTCGGGTTCGGTGACGTTGCCGGAGGGCGGGCGTGGCTGAGCTCGATGGTGGAGGTGGTGTCGAGCGACGAGGAGTGGCGCGGCGAGAAGCCCTCCTCGCACCGGAACATCGCGGTGACGTGTGCCGGACTGCGCGCCCTCGGCGTCCCCGAGCCCGTGATCGGGACGTTCTCGGACGAGTTCCGCATGGGCATGGCCGCTCGCAACGAGCGGCTCGGGGATCTCGGCCCGAGCGACCCCGATCACTGGGACGCCGGGCTCGGCACCGGCGCCGCTCATGTCCTCGTGATCGTCAACGCGCGCACACGGGAGGAGATCGAGACGGAGCTCGCGAGCCTGCGCGATTCGACCGAGCGGGCGTCCGGCGTGTCGATCGTGCACGAGCAGTACGCCGAGCTACACCCACCCCCCGGCGGTGGCGCCGGCGCGCCGCCACGCGAGCACTTCGGGTTCGCCGACGGCGCCGCGCAACCCGCGATCGCCGGGATCTCCGAGACCGCGGCAGCGGGTGGCGGCGTCCCGATCGCGAACGATGGCTGGCGCCCGCTGGCGTTCGGGGAGTTCGTGCTCGGCTATCCCGACGAGGACACGCTCGTCGATCCGGAGCGGCGGCTCCCGAGCGCGCCGGTCGACCCGCTCGGCCGTTCGGGGACGTACATGGTCTACCGCAAGCTCCGCCAGGACGTGGCCCTGTTCCGAAGGGTTTTGCGCGACGCGGCCGCTCGGTTTGCGGGCGGCGACGAAGAGCTGCTCGCGGCCAAGGTCGTCGGGCGGTGGCGGAACGGCACGCCGCTCGTGAAGTCGCCGCACCGCCCCGATCCGAACTTCTCGGCGACCGCCCCGGGCAGCAACGACTTCCGGTATCTCGACCTCGACGCCGACGGCCGGCGCTGCCCGCTCGGGGCCCACATCCGTCGCTCGAACCCGCGCGACGCGCTCGGCTGGCCGGGGCTCGACGACGCCGGCCTGCTCAGCTTCCGCCACCGCATCATCCGCCGCGGCACGCCGTACGGCCCGCCGCTGCCCCCCGACGTGCTAGAGGACGACGGGGTCGACCGGGGGCTCGTGTTCGTCTGCTTCAACGCGAGCATCTCGCGCCAGTTCGAGAGCGTCCAGCTGCAATGGCTGAACGACGGCAACGGCTTCCGCCTCGGCCACGACAGCGACTTCCTGCTCGGAAGCCCGCTCGGGACCGGCAAGATGACGATCCAGGGCGATCCGCCGTTCTTCCTCACCCCCCAGTCGTCATTCGTGACCACGCGTGGGGGCGAGTACCTGTTCATGCCGGGGATCACCGCGCTGCGGGCGCTCGCCGCCGGTAGCGAATGAGGGCGCGGGCGGCTCTAGCCGCTGGCTCGCGGCCCGAGCGACTCCCGTACTTAGATCTCGAGCCGCGACTCCTCGAGGTCGAGCTCCTGGATCACCCGGTTCATGGTCTCGTTCGAGATCTCGCCGCGGCGCCGTAGCTCGACGAGCGCGTCGCGCTGCGCCCCGAGCACGATCTGGACCGCCTGCTGGTAGGCGAGCGAGCGGTCCTCGTAGCCGTCGTCCTCGATCTTGCCGGCGCGCGCGGCCAGGCGCCGCTTGCGGTACTCGTACGTGGCCCGCATCCGCTCCATCGTGTCGTCGCGCGTCCATTCCTCGCCTGCGAGCGCGTCGATCTGGGCGAGCGCCGCCTTCGTGGCGCCCAGGCGGGCCCGGAGCTCCTCGGTCTCGGCGGTGCCGTCGTCGCTGATCCCGAGCCGGCGGATCAGGGTGGGCAGCGACAGCCCCTGCACCACCAGCGTGACGAAGATCACCGCGAACGTGAGGAACAGGATCAGGTCTCGGTCCGGGAACGGCGCCCCGCTGTCGACCGTCAGCGGCAGCGACAGCGCAGCCGCGAGCGACACCGCGCCCCGCATGCCGATCCAGCCGAGCAGGAACCGCTGACGCGCCGGGATCCGGCGCTCGCGTTGGCTGGGGCGCCGGTCGAGCGCACGAACCAGATAGGGCATCGTGAAGAACCACGCGAGGCGTGTCGAGCACGGTCACGCCGGCGATCGCGAGCGCCCAGCCGAGCAGCGTCCCCATCGAGAAGTCCGACAGCGACTGAACGATCGTCCGCAGCTGGAGCCCGACGAGCACGAACAGGGCCGAGTTGATGATGAAGTCGAGGATGTCCCAGGTGAAGAAGCCCTGGAGCCGGACCCGCGCGGGAATGACGCTCGGCCCGCGGATGCCCATGTAGATCCCAGTGGTCACGGCCGCTAGCACGCCCGAGGCGCCGACCGCGCTCGCGGGCACGAACGCGGCGTAGCCGCTCACGAGCGAGATCGTGATGCTGACCTGCGGATCGGGCGTCCGCTTGCGGATCTCCGCGATCACCCAGCCGACCGCGAGGCCGATCGCGACTCCCCCGGCCGCGTCGACGACGAGCGCGACCGTCGCATGCCCGAGCGAGAAGGAGCCGGTGACTACCGCGGTGACCGCGACACGAAACGCCACAAGTGCCGTGGCGTCGTTGAACAGCCCCTCGCCCTCGGCGGCGCTGACGAGTCGCCGGGGGACGTTCAGGCTCCGCATGATCAGGCCCGCCGCCAGCGGGTCGGTCGGCGAGATCACCGCGCCGAGCGCAAATGCGGCGGCCCAAGGCAGCCCCACGAGCGCATGGGCGACGACCGCGACCGCCGTCATCGTCACGAGCACGAGGCCGATCGAGACCAGCGTGATCCCGCGGAGGTTCGCCCGGATGTCGCCGAGGTTCGCGAAGAACGCGGCGCTGTACACGAGGATCGGCAGGAACACGACCAGCACGATGTTCGGGTCGAGCTTGACCGCCGGCAGACCCGGGATGAACCCGAACAGCGCGCCCCCGATCACGAGCACGATCGGGTAGGGGATCGAAAGCCGGCGGGCGATCGCTCCGAGCCCGGCGATCGCCACCAGCAGGCCGCCGATCAGCAACTCCGCTTTGCCCACCCGCTGAGTGTGCCGGACGGTCGCCTGAAACTGCAACGATGCCCGCCGGTGCTGCGGCTACAGGAGGATTGGGTGTGGGATAGCTGGATCGCCGACGACGGCGACCGCTACCACCTCTTCTTCTTGAAGGCGCCGCGCGCGCTCGGCGATCCCGGGCTTCGCCACACGTCGGCCAGGATCGGGCACGCGACGTCGTCAGACCTCACGAACTGGGAGATCCACGAGGACGCGCTCGCGCCCGCGCCCGGGCGCTGGGACGACCTCGCGCTGTGGACGGGGTCGGTCGCGCGCGGCGACGACGAGGTGTGGCGGCTCTACTACAGCGCGCTGTCGACCTCCCGGGGGCTCGGCGTCCTCGATCAGCGGATCGGCATGGCCGAGTCGGACGACCTGTTCAGCTGGCGCCGAGTGGGAGACCGGCCGCTGGTCTGCCCCGACGCTCGCTGGTATGCGACGGTCGGGTGAGCACCCCGACGCGAGCGGGACGTGGCGCGACCCGTTCGTGTTCAAGGACCCCGCGGGCGACGGCTGGCACATGCTGATCACCGCGCGTGCGGCCGGCGCGCCGCGGCTTCACGACGGCGTCCTCGGTCACGCCCGCAGCGTCGACATGCGAGCGTGGGAGCTCCAGCCGCCGATCTCCGAGCCCGGGGCCGGCTTCGGCGAGCTCGAGGTCTCCCAGGTCCGAATGGTCGACGGGCAAGCGCTGCTCGTGTTCACGTGCCACCCGGACCAGCAGAGCGGCGACCAGCTGTCCCGGTTCGGCCGCTACTGCACGTGGGCCGTCGCAGGCGAGTCGCTCACGGGCCCGTGGGAGCTCGACGAGGCTCGTCCGTTTGAAAGCGAGCCGGCGCTGACCGCCGCGCCGCTCGTCCGCCGGCGCGACGGGAGCTGGGCGCTGCTCGGATTCCGGAACCTCGAGCCCGACCCCGCCCCACCGCTCGAGATCCTCGACCCGATCCCGGTCGCGCTCCGCGGGCCGGCCCTGGTTGACCTCAGACCGGAGCGGGGATAGCGTCGGTGCGAGGCCTCACGAATGCCCTTCATCCTCAACGCGAACGCTCAGGTGATGTGCAGCCACGGGGGTACGTTTCAGTTCATCCCGAGCACGGCGCCGAACATCCTCGTCGGAGGAGCGCCGGTCGTGACGATCGCCGACCAGGCGGTCCCGCTCACGCCGTGCCCGTTCGCGACCGCGGCCGGCCCGGCCCCTTGTATCCAGCTCGCCCCGCCGCTCGGCGGGTTCGCGCTGAAGGTCGTGGCGAATGGCACGCCGGTGCTGCTCGACACGACCCAGTGGCTGACGATCCCGGCCGGCGCCGGCGCTCCCGTCCCCGCGACGGTCGTGTTCCCGGGCCAGACGATGATTCAGGGAATGTGAGGGCGGTCACGTCGCGTCGTGGAAGATCACGCCGAGCGCCGTGCGCTGCCCTCGGGTGATCGTCGCGACGCCGTGGCGCATGCCGACGCGGTGATAGCCGTGCTTGCCGCGGTTCGGGCGGGTCGCGGTGGGAAAGATCACGAACGCCCCCTGTGCGGGGTTGAGCACGTGCGCGCGGCTCTGCGCGCGGGGGCGCTGCTCGAGCAGCACGAACTGCCCGCCTTCGAAGTCCTCGCCGGGCCGGGACAGGATCGTGAGCACCTGGAACGGGAAGAACACGTCGCCGTAGAGATCCTGGTGGAGCGCGTTCCAGTCCCCCTCGCCGTAACGGAGGATCAACGGCGTCGGCCGCTCCTGGCCGGCGGCGTGGCAGCGCGCCAGCAGCTCCTCGTGATCGAGCGGGAACCTCGGGCCGTCGCCGCTGAGCAATCCCGCCCAGTCGTTGGCGATCGGCGCGAGGTGCGGATAGAAGGACGCGCGCAGCGCAGCGATCGTCTCGGGCAGCGGGTGGTCGAAGTACCTGTAGCGCCCGTCCCCGAAGCGGTATCGGGCCATCTCGATCGTGGAACGGAACCGGCCGCTGTCGAACAGGTCCGACAGCGCATCGCATTCGTCCTCGCCCAGCACCGGGACGGTGACGGCGTGACCCACCTCGTCGAGCTCGGCGCGCACGGCGGTCCAGTCGAGTGCGTCGACCCGCTCGCGGATGTCGGTGGTGACGTCGGCGATCGTTGTCATCGGGAATCCCTCCTGTTCGCGGACATGACCCTGAAACGGCCCGCGCGCGGATCCTGTGAGATGAAAACGAGAGGGTTCCCGACTCAGAGGCGCGTCGGCAACCGGACCATCCCGGTCGTCCTGCTCGACCCCGACGCCGCCCTTGTAGCGATCCGGATGTCGGAGTCCTAGCTCGCCGGACAGCCGCCGAGGGCCCGGAGCCGGCGCCGGTAGACCTGCATGTCGGCGTGGTTGAAGTCCCCGTGCGTCTGGGTCCGAAGCGACGGGACGTCCTCGTGGTGGTAGGGGCTCGAGAGGCTCTCGTTGTGGCCGATCACGTCCTTGATGTCGATCCCGAAGCGGCACCGCAGCCATCGGACCAACCGAAGATTCGCGTTCATCTGCCTGCTGTCCCCCATCACCTGTGCGTCGCTGTAGCCGACGTTCTCGATTCCGATCGCGGTCCAGTTGAGGCCGACCGTGTGCCGGCACATCGTCCCCAGCGAGACGAGCTGGTGGATCGTCCCGTCGCGGTCGATCACGAAGTGCGCGCACGTGTTCGGTAGCTCGTGGAGCTCGGGGTCGGGCGTGTCCGGCGCGAACGTGTTGTAGGTCGACTGGAACGTCGGCGAGTCGGTGTAGTGGATCACGATCACGTGGGGATCGATCAAACGCCACGTCGGCCTCATGAAGCTGCCGTAATGGCGCCTCACGTAGGCGGCCATCTCGGCCTTGCGCTGCGGGCTGAACGGGATCGGGTCCCACACGATCGGCGGCTTTCGCGGAGCGGACGCGACCGAGTTCGCGCTCGCCGGAGCGCTCGCCGGAGCCGGCGGCGGCGGCGATCCGTGCCCTGGGATCGACAGCAGCGCAACCAACAACAGGACACCTCGCAACGCCAGAGGCACGCTGACTAAGCTACCGCGCGCCGATGATCGAGACAGCCGTGCTCGAGATAGAGGTCGCGGAAGCCGGCCCGAGGCGCCCGACGCGGTCGCCGAGGCGACTCACAAACACCTCGCGTGATCCGTTCTCGGACCAGCAAGTATTTACGCGCCGGTCGATTGCTCTGACCGCAGACGGGGTCTGACACTTGACGGTCCGCGCCCGCGAACCGAAGTGATCCCGCCTGCGTAGTTCGCGCAAGAACCGATTTACGTCAGGGGGCAAACAATGAGCAACCACGAGATCCGCATTACATCCGAGCCGCTTCTGGAGTGCCCGGACTGCGGCCTTCCAGCCGAGATCACAGACCGCTTCACGCTGGACGGGGTGCCGGCGCCGGTCGAGCACGTCAAGCTCGTGTGCGTGGTGCGGCACTGGTTCACGGTCCCGGTCGACCAGCTTCCGGCACCGCGGCCGGCGCCGTCAGGCCCAGCGGAATCCCGTAGCGGCCGGGACCTCGGTGAGCGGGCTCGTGGGTAGCGACGGATCGAGCTTCGGCCGGTTGTAGCCGGACGGCGCAACGTCGTTCGGGGTGTCCGGATGGAACAGCGAAGCCAGGTACTGGATGTGGTGGCGCCCGCAGTCGAGCTCGCCGAAGCCGCCGCCGTACATCGCGATGTCGTTCGCCGCGCAGTAGTCGTACACCCCGAACAGCGTCCGGACAGTGCCGAACCGAACCGGCTTGACGTTGATCGCGCGCGGCCGGGTCGGGAGGCGCTCGATGTCCTCGATCGACCAAAGCGTCCCGTCCCAGGTGACGCGGCGCATATGCGGCTCGAGCACTGGCCGGGTCTCCGGCGTGATCGCGGGATCCTCGATCCACGCGTCCGGGAACGCCCGCGCGACCTTGTCGTACAGGCGAGGGTCGGCGGGCTGCCCGAACGGCGGCGGATATTGAGACTTGAGGTCGACCGTGTCCACCGCTCCGGTCCCGGCGATCTCGGCGATCAGCCGGTCGTCCCAGTCGGGGGTCGGGTCGAGCTTGAACCGCAGGGCGGGGAACACCTCCAGCCGTTCGCGAAGAGGGTCGAAGCTCGGTGGGTCGGGCAGGTGGATCGAGTGAACGAACGTGAGCGGCCGCGACTCGCGCGCGACCGCGTCCGCCAACGACCGGCCGGCCTGGCGGAGCGCGAGATCGAGCGCCGCGCTCTCGAACGCCCAGCGCCGAAACGACCGCAGCCTGTCGTGCTCCGGCGGCGTCGGGTACAGGTCGAGCGTTGCCAGATGTGATGAGAACGAGTCGATCGTCCAAGCGCCGGCAACCGGGAGACTCGGCGGCGCCTGCTGAAATGCGATCTGATCCTCCTCGATCGGCGTGGCGTCCTCACCGAGCCCTTCCTCGCCGCCGCCGAACAGGTGGATCACGGTTGTGCGGCGGATGCGGCCCGCACCCATCGGCTCGCTGAACGGATCGATCGAGTAGAACTCGATGTCGAGCGGCAACTCGGCGACCAGAGCGTACGTCCGACCCACGTCGACGCTACTTGCCATTCAGATCTCCTTCCGATCGGTTCGGGCGACGCACGCGTGCTCATCCATCCGAGTTTTACCGTTCGAGTGCCTCGCCGCCGATATCGGGACGCGATACTCCGCGGATGGACCGGCCCGGGACGCTCTACGGTTGGACTTCGACCGCGGACCCGCGTCCCACGTCCGCGTAACGGTCGTGCCCGGGCCGCGCAGCCCGTCCGTGTGGGATCGGATCGCGGGGATCCGAGCCGGGCGCGTCGGCGCGGGAGCGATCGCCGTCGTGTCAGTCATCGCGGTCATCGCCGCGCTGGCCGGCGCGGTCGCGGACCTGCCGCCGACCGGCGGGACCACGTTCGGCGGACGCCTCCACGTAGTTCGGTAGCCACCGGGCGGGTCGGCTACCTACCGCCCCCGGGCGCCGGGGGCTCGCCACCCCGGCCAGGCGCGTGCTGTGTGCATCACGCGCCACACCCCCACCGAACTTGGGCACGTTGGCGTACCAGGCTCCCCTGGTGTGGATGAAGCGCCAAACGGCCCCGCCGAAGCGGCGCTTGGCGCGTCATGCACACAGCACGACTGTCGCGACCCGCACGACACGCCAACCGACCCCGTACCGCCCGACCGCGACCTGCCAGGCATGCCCCACATGCCTGACGCGCCACGCCTGAGCCAGATCGGCTTGATGGCGCGTCGTGCATGCCGCCGCTCGCCCCCCGCCGGCGACCGCGCCGCACATCATCTAGACCTGCTCAGCGCTCTTCTCGCCTCCCGGCGTGGTGATCAGCCGGGCGCCGCGACCGTGGGTGGCGAAGCTGAACGCCCACCGGGTGAACACGAGAATCCGGTTCTCGAAGCCGACCAGGTAGAAGAGGTGGACGCACAACCAGGTGATCCACGCAAGGAAGCCGCTCAGCCTGACGTGCTTGATGTCGGCCACCGCGGCTCCACGCCCGATCGTGGCCAGATTGCCCTTGTCGCGGTAGCGGAACGGCGGGGTCGTTTGCGATCCGAGTCGGCCTCGCACGACCTCCGCGGCGTAGCGCCCCTGCTGCATCGCCGCCGGCGCCACCCCCGGCAGGGTGACGACCGAGCCGTCCACTCGCCGGACCCGGACCATGTCGCCGAGCGCGAACACTTCGGGGTGACCCGGTAGCGTGAGGTCAGGCTCGACGGTGATCCGGCCGGCCCGGTCGACCTCGGCTCCGGTCAGCTCACCGAGCCGGGCGCCGAGCGTCGATGCGGTGACGCCGGCGGCCCACACGACAGTCCGCGCGGGGATGCGCTGGGTATTGCCGGCGCCGGTGTCGATGCTCACGGACTCGTGGTCGACGCCCACCACGGTCGCTCCCAGCATCGGCGTCACGCCGAGTCGCTCGAGCGATCGGGCGGCCTTTGCCGAGAGCGACGGCGGGAAGCTCGTCAGCACCCGATCCGCCGCCTCGATCAGCAGGATCCGGCCCTTGCGCGGGTCGACCGCTTCGAAGTCGCGGCGAAGTGTGTCGCGGGCAAGCTCCGCGATCTGGCCGGCCATCTCGACGCCGGTCGGGCCGGCCCCGACGACCGCGAACGTCAACCAGGCGGCGCGACGATCCGGGTCGGTCTCCCACTCCGCCGCCTCGAACGCGGCGAGGATCCGGCCCCGGACCGTGATCGCGCTCTCGAGCGACTTGACTTCGGCCGCGAATTCGCGCCAATCGTCGTGGCCGAAGTACGAGTACGCCGACCCACCGGCGACGATCAGCGTGTCGTACGGGATCGTGTCCGGCGCGGGAACCTCGTCCACCTGACGAAGGTGCACCTGGCGCCCATCGAGATCGATGTCCGACACCTCCGCCATCAGCACCCGTATGTTGCGGGCGCGCTTGAAGATCGCCCGCAGCGGATACGCGATCTCGCCGGGCGACAGCGCGCCGGTCGCCACCTGATAGGTCAGCGGCTGGAACAGGTGGAAGTTTCGCCTGTCGATCAGCGTCACCTCGACTGGAGCCCGGCGAAGCTTCTGCACCGCCTGAAGCCCGCCGAAGCCTCCACCGACCACGACCACACGATGGATGCCCGGCTTGCTCATACCGCCGACAAGGTACCGGGGGCCGCAGGTAGGAGCAGAACCGGATTCATCGGCCGCTGCCGGGGCAAGTGCGTTCGCTAGGTTGGCGGCCGATCAGACCCATCAAGCTGGAGAGACAATGCGCACCAGGTTCACCTTGTTCCTCGCTCTCGCCTCGGCGACGGTCCTGCTCGTCGCCGAGCCGTCCGCCGGCGCGTCGCGAGCCCGCACGACCAAGCTCTTGCCGCCGGTGATCCACGAGTCGTTCACCCCGTTACCGTGCTCGGGCGCACCCAGCCATCGCACCACGCTCGAGCAGGAGGGTTGCGCCGAGCAGCAGATCCTCAGAACCGACGGCAAGATCGACGGCCTGAGCGCGGCGATCTTCGGGAAGCTGTTCGACGACGGGGCTCGCCGCCGGTTCATCGCCGGCCACAAGGCGTGGCTGTCATACCGGCACGCGTACTGCCTGAGCGAGTCCGATGTATTCGAAGGCGGGACCGAGGCCGGCGTGCTCGACGCGGTCTGCACCGCCTCGGTCAACTCCGACCACATCAAGGACCTCAAGACGTTCCTCGCCGACCTCAGCGGGAACTGAATATGCCCCGTGCGGGATTCGCGGGCGCGCGCTCTGGCTCGTTCGCCGACCGTCGCGGACCCTGTCGAGTCAACGCCGGCCGGTGGCCCCGTACCCTTACGCGGGCCTGATCGGCGTCTGGCAACGGGATGCCGCCGCGAGGCCCCTCTGGCGGCAGCGGCGACGGTCGCGGACCGCGGCCCCCGCCGTCATCGTCGTCATCTGAGCTGCTCGGCGGCGGATCGGGATCTGGGTAGAGCTTCGTCCGAGGCAGGAGCACCGGAGCGAGCACGACCGCCACGAGCACCAGGGGCTGCAACAGCGCCACCTGACCGCTGGAGACGGCCGTCACCGCGCCCACGAAAGCGGCGATCGGCACCAGCCGCATCAGCCAGATAACTCGAGACTGAGGCAACTCGGCCATAAGATCGAGATTAGACCATCCCGACCGCGCGCCAGGTGAGAAAACAACGTTGAACGTGATCCCGCTCGAGCCGGTTGACCAGGTGAGGATCACGATCCTGGTCGACAATCTGACCGATCCGCTGCTCGTGGACCAGGACCGGGTCACGCGAATGAACTGGCCCCGGGCGCTCGGCGGCGGACTGCCGAGGGCGGGCGCCCGTATCAGTCCAGAGCGCGGCGTCCCCGACGCGCTGATCGCCGAGCCTGGATTCTCGGCCCTCGTGCGAATCGAGAAGGCGGGGCGAGAGCGCACGCTCCTGTTTGACACCGGCGTGTCTCCGAACGGGATGGTCGAGAACATGCGCAGGCTCGGGATCGACGCCGGCGGCATCGAGGCGATCGTGCTGAGCCACGGCCATTGGGACCACATCACCGGGATGGAGGGGCTGGTGCGCGTGCTCGGGCGCGCCAACCTGCCCGTGATGATCCATCCCGAGTTCTGGCAACGGCGTCGCATCAGCTTCCCCGGCCTCGACCCGGCCGAATTGCCCTCGAGCAGCCGGGCCGCGCTCGAGGGGATGGGGTTCGCGATCGTCGAGGAGCGCCGGCCTTCGTTTCTCCTCGACGGCGGGGTCCTGATCACGGGCGAGGTGGACCGGACAACGCCGTTCGAGACAGGGTTCCGGGGACACGAGGCGCTGCACGACGGCGAGTGGCGAGCCGATCCGCTGATTCTCGACGACCAGGCGCTCATCGTCCGCGTCCGCGATCGCGGGCTCGTGATCCTGAGCGGCTGCGGGCACGCTGGGATCGTCAACACCATCCGGTACGCGCGTAAGCTGACCGGACACGACGCTGTCGCGGCGGTCGTCGGCGGCTTTCATCTCAGCGGGCCGATGTTCGAGCGGATCATCCCGCCGACGGTCGACGCGCTGATCGAGCTCTCGCCCTCGCTGCTGGCGCCCGCGCACTGCACGGGCTGGAAGGCGGCGCACCAGCTCGCCGGGCGCTTCCCGGACGCGTTCGTGATGAGCACGGTCGGGACCACGATCTCGGTCTGACTCGTTCCCCCTTGGCGCGCGACGCGCTGTTAGGGTCGCTGCTGACGGGCGGCGCGCACGCGCCGCGAGGAGAAGAAAGGGGTCTCAGATGGCGGGCGAGGAAAACCTCGAGAAGTCAAAGCGCGCGTACGCCGCGTTCTCGGCCGGTGATGCGGCCGGCGCGATGGAGAACATGGCCGACGACATCGAATGGATCACCCCGGGTGACAGCGCGATCAGCGGCACGGTTCACGGCAAGGAAGCGGTGGGAGCACTTTGGGCGCGGTTCGGCGAGAAGGGATTCACGACATCGCCGCAGTTCTGGTTCTCCGACGACGAGCACGTGGTCGTGCTCACGCACATAACGATCGCGGGCGGCGAAGCCGACACCGCCGACGTGCTCACGTTTAGCGGCGGGAAACTGGTGAAGTTTCAGAGCGCCGCCGACACCGCGCTGCTCGAGCGGGTCTACGGCACGAAATGACATAGACCGCGGCCCGGCGTGCGGAAGCTTCGCCCTGGTGCGAGCGTCTTTCCAGCCATCCGCAGAGTTGTCAGACATCTGATCTATTTCTCGCTAGCCGGGATCTCGCTGGCCGCGTGCGGTAGTTCCGGAGGATCTAGCAGCTCGTACCTCGCGAACCTGGGTACCGCTGCACGGTCGCTGCCCGACGCGTCACCGACTGCACGGTGACGCTTCATGGCGGTCACAAGCTCGGCGCCCGAGCGACGGCACTCGACGCCGGCGCACCTTCCACATCGTCACTTCCGAGATACTCCCCGACAACGTTGAGCGCAGCATCGTCGCGACGCTGGCACAGCGACGGATCGTGGCGAAAGCTCAGTGTCCGGAGCACGTCCCGGTCGTGATCGGCAAGACGTTCGCCTGCCACGTGACCGACGCGTCGGGCCGTCACATCATCGCCGCGGTCACGATCGTCGACGGCGACGGCGGCTTCCGCCTGAACTTCTCCTGACGCCCCCACTGTCGACCCGGACGCCCAGTGCCAAAAGGGGCTCTGAACGGCTCGGTGTTCGAGCGGGCTATGCCGGCGTGGCCGGTTTGACGAGCTTCATCGTGAACTGCGAGTTCACGCGAGTGACGCCCGGCAGCTCGGCGAGCTTGTTCATGTAGAAGCGCTCGTAGCCGTCGGTGTCCTCGACCCCGACACGGATGATGTAGTCGGGGATGCCGAACATGCGCCGGCATTCGAGCACCTCGTCGAGCGCGCTGATCTGCGCCTCGAACGCCTCGACTGTCTTGCGATCCTTGAGCGAGAGCTCGACGAGCACGGACACCTCGAGCCCACGCCCGATCGCGCTGGGCTCGATGTCGGCGTGGTAGCCACGAATGACGCCGGACTCCTCGAGCGCGCGCACACGGCGCAGGCACGGCGACGGCGACAGGTTCACACGCGCGGCCAATTCGACATTCGAGAGGCGGCCGTCGCGTCTGAGCTCGTCGATAATTGCGCGGTCGATTGAATCCATAGCTGAATATTGCCATCACGGACGCCCTGGCGGTGAAACTCGCAGCCATATGCCCGCGATCTTGCGACACAATGCCGATCATGTCGAACGATCCCATCGTCAGGAACGCACTCTCGATCGGGGTTGCGACCGGCGTCTACGCGGTGTCGTTCGGCGTGCTCTCGGTCGCGGCGGGCTTCAGCGTCCTTCAGACCTGCGTGATGTCGCTCGTGTGCTTCACCGGCGCCTCCCAGCTGACATTCGCCTCGGTGATCGGCGCCGGTGGGGGCGTCGCGGGAGCGCTCCCACCGGCCCTGCTGCTCGCCGGGCGCAACGCGCTGTACGCGGTGAGCCTCAAGGGCGTGCTGACCGGGACGGTGCCCAAGCGGGCGCTCCGTGCGCAGGTCGTGGTGGACGAGACGACCGCGATGGCCCACGCACAGCCGACGCTCGCCGCGAAGCGCCGCGCGTTCGACCTGACCGCGCTGTGCCTGTTCACGGCATGGAACGTCGGCACGCTCGCCGGCGCCCTCGCCGGCAACGGGCTGGGCAACCCTCGCGACTACGGCCTCGACGCGGTGTTCCCGGCGGTGTTCCTCGCGCTGCTGGCTCCGCAGCTGCGAGGACCGCAGGCGGTGAGAGCCGCCATCGCCGGCGCGATCATCGCGCTCGCGCTGCTGCCGGTCTCTCCCGCCGGAGTGCCGATCATCGCGTCCGCGCTGGCTGCGGTCCCGGTGCTGCTCGCCGGCACTCGTCGCAAGGAGGTCCCCCAGTGAGCTGGTGGCCGGTGATCGCGCTGTGCGCGTCGGCGTACGCGTTGAAGGCGATCGGGCTCGTGCTCGGGGAGCGCCTCGACGGAGAGACGTCCGAGCGCTGGTCGCTCGAGATCGTGGTCGTGCCGGTGCTGGCGGCGCTGATCGTGATCCAGACGTTCAGCACCGGACAGCGGTTCGTGCTCGACGCGCGCACGCCGGCGCTGCTGGTCGCGGCCGTGCTGGTCTGGCGCAAGGCGCCGTTCGTGGTCATCGCGCTGTCGGCGGCGGCCACCGCCGCGCTGCTTCGGCTCGTCGCGTAAGTCGTTAGGGTCCCACGCGTGATCGCGAAGAAGTTCGGGATCTTCGACCACATCGAGGACATTCCCGGCACCCCCACCAGCCAGCTGTTCAAGGACCGGCTCACGCTGATCGAGATGGCCGACGATGCCGGGTTCGCCGGCTACCACCTGGCCGAGCACCACGGCAGCGAGCTGTGCATGGCTCCCGGCCAGGAGCTGTTCATCGCCGCCGCCTCTCAGGTGACGAAGCAGATCAGGCTTGGACCGATGGTGAAGCTGCTACCGATGCACCATCCGGTGCGGATCGTCGAGGACATGTGCGTCCTCGACCACCTGACCGACGGCAGGCTCGAGTTCGGCGTCGGCCGCGGCGCCGTCCCGATCGAGCACTACTGGTTCAGCCGGGACTGGTGGGAGTCCCGCGACCGCTTCACCGACGTGCTGGCGATCGTCGAACGCGCGCTCAGCACAGGCGAGATCTCGAGCGAGAACAGCCAGTTCTTCGACTTCCCGACGATGCCGATGTCGACGAAGCCGCTTCAGGAGCGGATCCCGTTCTGGTATCCCGGCAGCCCGGTGACCGCCGGACGGCACGGGATGAGCCTGATGTGGCCCGGAAAGATCAACGAGGCGGCTTACGAGCAGTACATCGAAACATGGCATGACCACAAGGATGACGAAATCCGCTTCGACGGGCCGGATTCCGAGCCCCGCGTCGGCTACAGCATGCTGCTCGCGATCGCCCCCACCGAGGACGAGGCGCGCGGCATCGCGCGCCGCGGGATGGAGGGCCTCGTCCGCCGTACCCAGAACGCGCACCGTTACGACCACCTCAAGCTTTCCGAGCAGGAGTGCTACGACGCGCAGGGCGCGCTGCGGGCGATCCACGCGAACATGGAGCCGGCGATCCAGATCGGGTCGGGCACACCGGCGCAGATCGTCGAGCGGGTCGGCGTGCTGCTCGACGACGGAATGGCCGACTACATCTGCTTCATGTTCCCGACCGGCGACATGACGTTCGAGGAGTCGAGGCGGACGCTCGAGCTGTTGATCACCGAGGTGCATCCCGCAGCTCGAACCGTCACCGGCGAGATCCTGACTCCGCCGGTGGGCGCTCGTGTCATCCCGTGAATATCGCCTCGGGCAGCAGCGCGCTGACGATGTACTGGCCGGCGTCGACGATCTCCGAGATCTTCAGGTCGACCGCGAGGCTGCACAGCAGGTAGGCGTCCTCGCGACCGAGCGAATACGTCGTCGCGATGTGGTCGACCATCGCCCGGACGGCATCCTGAGCGGCGACGTACAGGTCACCGCCGACGCCGGTCGTGCCGTAGAACGGCGCGGATTCCACGCGCCGGGTCAGCGGCGCCGGTGTGCGGTACTGCGGCCCCGGGATCGAGCGGCCCTTTTCGAGCGTGAAGCGCAGCGCCGCGAACATCGGGGCTTCCAGCCCCGTGACGCATACCTCGCCGTCTCCCTGGGCGCCGTGCGCGTCGCCGCACGAAAACAGCGCCTGCTCGACCTGGACCGGCACGTACAGCGTCGCCCCGCGCACGAGCTGGCGCACGTCCATGTTCCCGCCGAAGATGCCGGGCGGCATCACCGGCTGGGCCGAGGCGCCGGCGGGGCAGACGCCCATCGTCCCGAAGAACGGCTCGAGCGGGATCACGATGTCCTCGCGCATGTACGCGACGTCGCCGTGCAACAGGTCGAACACCCGGAGGTACGGGTCCGGGAAGTCCTCGGGGAGCAGCCCCAAGCCGGGAAGCACCGCGGTCCAGCCCCACCCCTGCGTGTGGATGTCGAGGATCTCGATCGCCAGCGTGTCCCCGGGCTCGGCGCCGTCGATGCCGATCGGCCCGCACAGCGGGTAGACGCGATTCCAGTCGAGGCCGGCGATCACGCTCGTGTCCGAGTCCCGGCCGATCTGATTGTCGCTGACGTCGCGCGTCCAGACCACGACCGTGTCGCCGGAATCGACCACGATGCGTGGCTCGTTCCCTGCGTCCCAGGTGAAGTGAACCTGCTCGTCGGGCAGGTAATGCGTGCGCGGCATTCGGAGCAACCTCCAGGCTCGGGTAACCGCGCAACATAATGATCGGCCCGAGCGGAGGCAAACATCACCTCCGCCCGGACCGCGGCGTGTCCTTGCCGGCATGTCCGTGCCGGCGTGTTGCCGATTGGAAACTCAGTGGCGCGACAGCCGCTCGGGCGCCACGGTGGTCACGTACAGCACCCGCACCGCGGTTTCGCGACGGGCCCGCCGTTCCGCAAGCGCGAGGAAACCGGCGATGCCTGCGAGGGCCACGAGAGAAGACGCTGCGTTGAGGACGAGAATCGTGGTCATGGCGAGGGTCCTTTCCGAGACAGACACAGCATCGCCCGGGAGCCGAAGAGCAACTTCGAGAAATCCACAGAAATCCATAAGAGTTTCCCGAGCGGCCGGGCGGCCACATGGCCGGGCCAGGAGGGCGACCTCCTGCAGTCGGCACGCCAGCGCCCCCCGGTGCGCCCGCTCAGCTCACCGCCCTTCGGCAGCGCGCAGGTAGTAGAGCGTGGCCAGCAGCTCGGAAATGTGAACGTCGGGGTTGAAGAGCGGACTCTTACAGCCGTCGGTCATCAGGTCCCGGATCTGCCCGACCCACGACGCGTCCGGTTCCCCGGCCAGCTCGAGCATCGCGGCGAGCTCGAGCAGCTCGGCGCGGACGACGACGGCGCGGTCGGCCAGGAGCGCCGAGTACCGGCTCTGGCCCGGCCCCTGGCGGGCGGCGCGACGCAGACTGCCGGCCAGACGGCGCCGGTTGACGGCGCTCACCAGTCGATGGCGCCGGCGCTCAGACGAGCGGACGCGCCAGCGAGCCAGCATTCCGGGCGCGTCACCGACGCTCGTCGGCGCGGCGGACTCAACGATCTCGCGCATGCCCATCCGAGCGCCCGGAGGCGCGCCTGATACGCGGGTCGCGGCCCTGCCAGCTGAGGAGCTCTGGTGATTACACAGGCGACGACGGGCGCGCGAGCCCTTCGGCCAGGTCCCCGAACCCGGGCGCGATCACCGCGCCGGGCTGGGCGATCAGCTCCTCGGCCACCAGCGCCTCGGTAGTCAGCATCAGGGCCGCGACCGAGGCCGCGTGCTGGATCGTCAGCCGGGTCACGCGCAGCGGATCGATCACGCCGTCGTCGAACAGATCGACGAATTCGCCGCTCAGCGCGTTCAGCCCGTGGCCCTCCGGCATCGCCCGGACCTGGTCGATCACCGCCTGACCGTCGAAGCCGGCGTTGGTCGCGACCCAGAACAGCGGCTCTGACAGGACGCTTCGGACCACGTCCGCGCCGCGCAGATAGTCGCCCCGCAGACCGCGCTGCGCCAGCGCCGCGTCCGACAGCGCCGACTCGGCCCGCAGCAGCGCCGTGCCGCCGCCGGCGACGATCCCCTCGCTGACGGCCGCGCGCGTCGCGGCGACGGCTCCCTCGGTGCGGCGGAACTTCTCCTGGAGCTCGGGGCCGGTGGCGGCGCCGACGTGGATCACGGCCAGGCTCGAGGCAAGCTTCGCGAGCCGTTCGCTGAGCACCTCGATGTCGGTGTCCTGAGTCGCGCGCTCGAGCTCGACCCGGATCTGGCCGAGCCGCGCGCGGATGTCCTCGGCGCTGCCGGCGCCCTCGATCAGCACCGTCGAGCCCTCGCTGATCACGATCCGCCGCGCGCTTCCGAACGTGTCGGGCGTGACGTGCTGGAGCGTGAGCCCGGCGTCCTTGGCGATCACCTGACCGCCGGTGAACGCCGCGAGGTCGTGCAGGTGGGCGATCCGGCGGTGACCGAAGCCGGGTGCTCGCACGACGACCGCCTTCAATGTCCCGTGCTGGTTGTTCTGGACGATCAGGCCGAGCGCCGCTCCCTCGACCTTCTCGGCGAAGATCACGAGCGGCCGCGGCGACTTCATGACCGCGTCGAGCGTCGGCATCAGGTCGTTGATGTGCGACAGCGGCTCGTTGGTGAGCAGCACGTAGGGATCGTCGAACACGGTCTCCATCCGGGTCGTGTCGTGGATCAGGTACGGCGAGAAGTGACCGTTCTCGACGTGGAATCCCTCGACGAACTCGACCTCGATGCCGGGCACGGCCGCCTCCTCGATCGTCACCACCCCTTCGGGCCCGACGCGATGGAGCGCGTTCGCCACGGCGACGCCGATCCGCTCGTCCTCCTTGGCCGCGATCGTGGCCACGTGTTCGAGGTCGTCCGCGCCCGAGACGTCGCGGGCGTGGCGGCGCAGCTCGGCGACGACGAGCTCGGTCGCGTCCTCGATCCCGCGTCGCAGCAACATCGGGTTCGAGCCTTCCTCGAGCGCCGTCATCCCCTCGCGGACGATCGCCTGGGCGAGCAGGGTCGCGGTCGTCGTCCCGTCGCCGGTCAGATCGCTCGTCTTGTTGGCGACCTCGCGGACGAGCTGCGCGCCCATGTTCTTGAACGGGTTGGAGAGCTCGATTTCGCGTGCGATCGAGACGCCGTCGTTGGTGATCGTCGGCGGCCCGGTGAGCCGCTCGAGTACGACGTTGCGACCCTTCGGGCCGAGCGTCACCCTGACCGCGTTGGCCAGCTCGTCGACGCCTGCCTGCAGCAGCTGCCGGGCTTCGTGGTTGAAGTAGAGGATCTTTCCCATCGCGATCTCCCTATGCGCTCGCCGGGATCAGGATCCCGCGGCCCTGGAGCCGGCCGCCGTCGAGGTCGGCCATCGCGTCGTTGATCGCGTCGAGCGGATAGGTCGAGGTGTGCAGGGTGACCTTGCCCTGCGCGGTCAGCGTCATCAGATCCTGCAGGTCGGTGTACGTGCCGACCAGGTTCCCGATGAAGCTGATCTCGCGCGAGATGATGTCGATCGTCGGGACGTTCACGTTCTCGCCGTAGCCGATCACGTAGTAGAAGCCGCCGTCCTGGATCATCGCGATCCCGTCCTCGATCGCGCCCTTCTCGCCGACGAAGTCGATGATCGCCTCCGCGCCGACCCCGTCGGTCAGCTCCTTGACCGTCTCGACATGCTTCGAGCCGTCCACCCTGACCGTGCGATCGGCGCCCATCTCGCCCGGCGAGCGCGAGCGCCTGCTCGGACGGGTCGATCACGATGACCTCCGCGGTCGTGTACGCCTTCAGGCACTGGATCCCGATGTGGCCGAGCCCGCCCGCGCCGATCACGACCACGCGCGTTCCCGCGCCGAGCACCGGTATCGCCTTCTTGACCGCGTGGATCGCGGTCAGCCCGGCGTCGGCCAGCGCCGCGATGTCCTTCGGCTCCAGACTCGGCGCGAGCTTGACCACCGACCGCGCCGAAGTCTGGAGCAGCTCCGCGAACCCGCCATCACGGTTGATCCCCGGAAACGACCCGTTCACGCAATGCATGTCATCGCCGCGCCGGCACGCCCGGCACAGCCCGCACGAGATGAACGGATGCACGATCACCGTGTCCCCCACCTCGACGTTCGAGACCCCGGACCCGATCTCGTGCACCCAGCCCGCGTTCTCATGCCCCGGCGTGTACGGCAGCACGACCTGCGACTTCTCCGCCCACTGGCCCTCCTGGATATGCAGGTCCGTCCGGCACAGCCCGGCGGCACCGATCCGGACGATCACGTCGAGCGGCCCGGTGATCCTGGGCTCGTCGACCTCGTCGAGCTTCAGCGGATCGTGATATGCGTGCAACCGCGCGGCCTTCATCTCAAACCTCCTGTGACTCACTCGCCAGGTCGTGGCGCACTTGCAGTAACGAGCGGCAGATGCCGCCATTGGCCTCGAGGCTCGTGCGCACGAGCCTCGCCATCCGCAGCCAGCGCTCCACCTGGCCGGCCTCGATCGGATCGCCGCTCGGCAGCACGAACGCCGGCGCGTCGGGCGCGGTGTCGATCCCTAACTGCTCGCGCAAGGCGAGGCAGCGCCGCGCGGCGGCGTTGTCGGGGAGGTCGGCGACCACGGCCGTCGCCACCTGGCCGGCGTCCGCACCGCCGGCCAGCATCGACTCGTAGACGGCCGCCTGACGCGCGGTCAGCGCCTTGCGCTGGAACAGCTCACGCAGCGCGCCAAGGTCGTCGTCGTCGGTCTCGCCGGGGAACGCCCCCGTGAATCCCTGGCCGCCGCTCAAGGCCGCGTTGATCTCATCGGCCGTGTAGTGATCGTGCAGCGTGATCGTCACCTGGCCGACCCCTGGCAGCCGGCGCACGGCGTTGCGCGCGTCGGCTGCCATCAGGAACGCGAAGTTGGGAGCGCACTGCGGCGTCGGCAACCGCAGCACGACCTCGACGTCGCCGTCGGGGCTCACCTCGCACGAGGACACGAACCTCAGCGATGTGATCGGCTCGTCGAGCTCCGGGTCGATCACCGCGTCGAGCGCTCGGAGCACGCGCTCCCTGATCCCGGCCTCCGCCGGACTGGAGGAGGCCACGGTTGTCATGCCGACTCAACCAGCTGCGCGTCCTCCTTGTCCGCCGCGCCCGGGACCTGGAACTCGGCGGGAACGTCGATCCCGTACAGCTTGGCCGCGTTCAGGCCGAGGATCTTCCGCTTACCGGCGTCGTCGAGCCGCGGGTAGTCCGAGTACTCGTCGCCGTCCGGATAGTCCCAATCGAGGAAGCCGTCGATCTGCCACTTCGGCTCCCAGATCGCATAGTCCGACCCGAACAGCATCTTGTCCTCGCCGACCCAGAACAGCAGCTCGCCCATCACCTTGGCGAAGAACCGCGGCCGGGCGTGCATCAGGCCGCCGATCACCACCGCGAGGCCCGCGTACACGTTCGGCTCCTGCGTCGCCATGAAGCAGAAGTCCTCGATCCGAGGCAGCCCCACGTGCTCGACGATGAAGTTGAGCTCGGGGTTGCTCGTGGCGGCGATGTCGACGTCCTTGACGTCGAACGCGTCCTTGTCGAGCGGCCAGATCGTCGGGCCCTTGTGCACATGGATGTTCTTGATCCCGAGCTCCTTGCACTTGTCGAGGAACATCTGCGCCTCGGGATCGGTCAGCTTCCAGCCGCGCGAGCCCTTGTACCACTCGGCCGTGTAGAGCTTCACGCCCTGGAGGTTGTAGCGCTTGGCGTCCGCCTCGAGCTCGCGCATGCCGGCTTCGCCCTCGCGGGGGTCAAACCGGCCGTTCACGATCAGCTTGCCCGGGTACTTCTCCGCCATCTTGGCGTTCTCGGCCGCCGTGTTGAACCCGGTCGTGTACCACTCCTTCAGGTACGTCGACTGGAAGATCCCGACGTCGACGCCACCGTCCTCGAACACGTCCTTGACGAAGTCCTCCTCGGAGTACTTCTGGAACTTGTCGAGCGGCCAGTGCGTCTCGGCCGGGGCCGAGCCCCATGTAGGCGTGGAAGCACTCGATCCAGCCCTTGGCGTACTGCTCCTGCCCCTTCACCCAGTTCGCCGGACTGGCGTCCCAGAAGTGACAGTGACCGTCGACGATGAAGTACTTGTCACCGTTGCGTGCGTACATAGCGCTCTCCTTAGCTCACTGCGTGCAGGTCGAAGTCGATGTACTCCGCTGCGTCCTCAGGATTGGCGAACATGATGATCTTGTCGTCGAGGACGACCATGCGCCCGTAATGGGTCGACATGATCTCCTCGAAGTCGTCGTTGCCGAAGTCATCCCAACCGAGCGCCTCGGCGCAGTCGGCATAGTTGATCTCGAACTTGTTGTCGCCGTCGACGCGGATCATCGAGGGCAGCTCCTCGACCGTGACGCCGGGAACGCCGCGCATCACGTTCGCGACGACGTAGCCGACCTGATTGTTCATCAAGGTCACGCCGGCGCGGTTCGACGAGGTGCGATTCACCTCAAATCGGTCAGCGGTTGAGCTCATCAGTCGAGGTCCTTTGTGTTGAGGTTGAGCGCTGTGACGAGGTCGTCGAAGCGCCGCTTTGCGTGTTCGAGGGAGTCATCGAACCGGATGACCTTCTCGCCGGGCTGTGACCAGATCGGCTGCATGGCCCGACCGGCGGCGACGCTGATTGGGGTCCACTTGTCGAGCCACGACTGCATCGTGGCGCGGTTCTCGGCGCTGAACTTCTCGTCGTCCGAGAGCATCGAGTACAGCGCACGGGCGACCCGCTGGTCGCGGGCCGTGTCGGCCTCCCCGGCGCCCATCAGTGTCGGCGTCACGAAGTCGCCCTGCGGCGCCGCTACCTGCATGACGAACTCCGAGCGGAACAACTCGCCGACCAGCGGCTCGAACACGACCGCGGCGGCGAAGAATGCCTCCGCCCAGTCACGCACCGCGGTGATCATCTCCACGTTCTCGCGGACGCCCTGCCACACGGGGTCGTCCGATCCACGCGTCCTTGTGGGCCGAGCCGTCGAACCCCTCGATTTCCTCGGACAGTTCGAGGTTGTAGAGGATCAGGTCCTGGCCGAATCGCAGCTTGTGCGCGGACGCGACCGACAGCGCGTTGTTGATCATGTTCGTCGGCGCATCCCGCTGCGCGGGCAGGTAGACGTGCATGCCGATCCCGTGTTCGGCGTGCGCCCAGGCGCCGACATGCCGCTCCACGACAGTGACCCATCCACGATTCCAGCCGGCGAACGCGCGTGCCGCGCGGGCATTCTCGAGGTTCTGGTGGATCTGCCGGACGACGTTGGCGTTGTTCCGGTAGATCGTCTGCTCCCACTCCTCGTTCGGGTCGAGGAACTCGTGCCAGTTGGACGACTTCAGTGCCGTCCACTCCTGCGGATAGCCACCGGTCCCGTCAGCGAAGCCGTAGACCCAACCCTGGAGCAGGTGACGCGCCGGATCGGGCTGGATATCTACGGTCACGTCCTCGTACACCGTCGCCCGTCGCTTCGCCGGGGTGAAGTAGTTGAAGCTCCGACTCGTGGATGATGGGAACTCCCGAGCGCCGGCTTCGGCGTCGGTGAACTCCGGCTTGGGAACGCTGCGTTCCTTGACCGGTGCTTCCGTGTCTGTTGCTGCCATCGTTGCTCTCTCCTCTCCGCGGTCAGGGCGCGGTGGTCGTGAACTTGTCGTAGTAGACCCGCGACTCGGGGACGCCCTTCTGCACGAGCAGGCCGATGGCGGCGTCGACCATCGGCGGCGGTCCACACAGATATGCGTCGACCTCGCTCAGCTGCGTCTCGCAGCGGGCGACCACGTCCGTGATCAGGCCGCGCTCGCCGCTCCAGCTGTCGTCCTCGCCACAATCCGACAGGGCCGGCACGAACCTGAAGTTCTGCAAGACGGGCCTCGAGCGCCGCGAGCTCGTCGGTGTGGAACAGATCGTGCGGGCCGCGGGCCCCGTAGTAGTAAACGGCGGGCCGGGTGCTTCCCTGCTCGGCCAGCGAGCGCAGCAGCGCCAGGATCGGGGCCATGCCGGCGCCGCCGCCGATGAACAGCAGCGGCCGGTCGGAGTTCGCGCGCAGCGTGAACACCCCGTACGGACCTGTCACCTCGAGCTCATGCCCTGGCTGCAGATCGCCGCTTGAGAGCAGGCTCGAGAACCTGCCCTCCTCGTACACCTTGATCATGAACTCGAGCTCACCGTCGCCCGGCAGGTTGGCCATCGAGAACGACCGGACCTCGTCGCTGTCCGGGATCCGGATGTCGACGTACTGGCCGGCGTTGTAGTCGACCGTCGCACCGCTCAGCACGAGCCGGTGGATGTCGTGCGTCAGCGCCTCGATCTTCTCGACGCGCATCTGCTGGGTGCTCAGCGCGACCCCGCTGCGGAGCACCTCCTCGTCGTAGTTGATCAGCTCGATCTCGAGGTCGGACATCGCGTGCGCGCGGCACAGCAGAGTCCACCCTTCGTCCTTCTCGTAGTCGTTCAGCGCGAACGTCGAGTACTTGTCGAGGTCCACCTCACCGTCGAGCAGGAACGACTTGCACGCCGAGCACTGGCCCTCCTTGCAGCCGTGCATGAGCATCAGTCCCTGGCGGAACGCGCCGCGCAGGATCGTCTCGTCCTCGTCGACCTCGAACTCGATGCCGACCGGCTCGAGTCGAACCTGGTAGGTCTGGCCCATGACCGATTTCCGCGCTCCGGCGAAGCTGAACGAGGCGACCGGCGGGGGCGCGACCGGTCGCCTCGAGCTCAGCTGCCAGCGCGCTAGGCGGCCGCCTCCGCGGGCTTGCGTCCGGCGGGACCACCCCGCTTGTAGTCGGCCAGCCACGCATCGCGCTCCTCGGGCGACATCTCGTTGAGCAGGATGTTCGGGCTCGCGAGCGTGATGCCCTTGCACTCGTCGAGCGTCCACATCTCCTTCGGATCGAGGTTCAGATGCGGCTGCGGGATCAGCGTCTTGCCGTCGTCGCGGACGTAGCCCAGTTCCGTCAGGGCCTCGGCGAGGTCCTTGCCGTGCACGCACGTCTCCCACTCGCGCAGGCCCGTGAGCTTGCCCATCGACGGCGTCGCGCGACCCTTGTACTCGGGCCGGAACGCAGTCCTGTCCGTCCACGCACAGGTCTCAGAGCAGTACGTGCGAACCTGGCCGTCGACCTCGTCCATGACCGTGTCCTCACGGATCATGCACGGGACCATGCAGGTCCAGCACCGGTGCGGATAGACGTAGTCCGTGTCGGCGTCGAAGCAGATCGGCGCGTGGCCGTTCTTCTTCGACAGGTCGGAGTACCGCTCCCACCACTTGCCGTACTTGTCATACCAGCCCGGGTACTTGAACTCGAACCACTCGAAGTCCTTGTCGTCCATCCCGTCGATCCGCCAGTAGTTCGCCCACCAGCCGGTCGCGAAGAACTGCGCGGTCTCGTGGATGTAGCCCTTGTTCCAGATCCGGTTCCACGCCTCCTCGACGAGGTCGTGCGGGATCACGAGGCCGTACTTCTCGAGCGGGACCAGATAGCTGCGGTAGTAGTCGTCGTAGATCCACCGCCGCCACGCCTCGGCGTAGCTCTCGCGGTCCTTGCGACGGTCCTTGGTGCCGTACTCGATGAACGTCCCGATCGCGGCGTCGACGACGGCGTGGTTGTTCCACCAGGCGTAGCGGAGGTCGCGCTCGAGCAGGTCCCGGTTGCGCTCGTCCGCGAGCGCCATCAGGATGATCGAGTAGCCGTTGGAGATGTGGCGCGACTCGTCTGACTGGACCGAGTGGAACACGGTCGGCAGCAGGTAGTCGCCGTTGGCCGCAGCCTCGCCCGGCATCGCGACGAACAGGACGTTCGTGAACGCAGTCTCGGCCACGATCGTCAGGTAGATGTTGGCGGCGGTGATCGCGTCGCCGGTGATGAAGCCCTCGCCGAACTGGCGGCCGATCGTGCCGGCGTAGCAGTTCTGGAAGCCCTTCGTGGTGATGTCGAAGCCGGCCGGATCGATGTAGTGGTTCATGTACAGCCGCTTGAGGTTCATCTGGATCGTCGAGTGACGCACCTCGTCGATCATCTGGATCGCGAGCCCGTTGTGGATCTGCGGGTTCGGGACCGTGCCGATCGTGAGCGGCATCGCGCGCGCAGCCGAGATCTCGGGGAACGGGATGATCGACAGGAACAGCTTCTGCCATTCCATCCACCGTTCCTGAACCTGGCGGAACATGTTGCCGCGGATCGCGCCGTCCATCGCGCCGAACACGCGGCTGTCCTTCTCCTCTTCCATCGGGAAGTAGGAACGCAGGACCTGCTTGAGCGGGTCCTTCTTAGGCGACTTCTCGAACGTGTAGTCGGTCGAGTACTTCTCGACCGGCGAGACGTATGTCGGCTCCCAGGAGAGCTCCTGGATCTTGTTGTGGGCCTTGGTGATGCTCGCTCTACTCACCCGTCGCTCCTTATTTAGTTCCCTCTTGCCCGTGCTGCCGTCGTGCCGCGAGGCGGCATTTGGACGAGCCTAGGTTTGCTCGCTGATAGCGGCAAGAAGCTCGTGTTTTTCGCATCTGCTTGCAACTTCACCCGGCGCGCCACCTCGACGACGGTCCGCGCCAGCTGGTCGCGCTCCTGATCGAAGATGTGCACGCTGGTCGACAGCCCGAGCGCCGCGACGAACTGTCCGTGCTCGTCGAGAATCGGCGCCGCGACGCAGCAGAAGTTCTCGTCGAACTCCTCGCGATCCACCGCGAAGCCGTCCGTGCGCGCACGGTCGAGCTCGGCGATCAGAGCCGCGCCGGAGGTGATCGTGTGGGGCGTGAACTCGCTTGAGGCCTCGCGCGACGTAGAGCGCGACCGCCTCGCGCCCGAGCAGCGAGAGGACCACCTTGCCCATCGCGAGCGCGTGGGCGCTGTCGCGGATCTCCGACCCGAGTCCGGGCATCCGGGGGACGCCCTGGCGGCCGCGGAACGCGACGATCTCGATCTTGCCCGAGCGCACCACGCCGAGGTAGGAGCGCTTGCGCGTCAGCAGGAACAGGTCGTCGACGGTCGCGGCGAGCCCTTCGTGGACCGGATGGGCCGGGGCTGGCGTGCTCGGCGACCGCGGTCAGCTGCTCGAGGCCGCGAGCCGGGCGGTACACCCCCTTGCGCGCGTGCACCGCGAACCCCTCGTCGCAGAGACTGGTCAGCAGGTAGTACGCGGTCGAGACGCTCTTGCCGAGCTCCTGTGCGACCTCGTCAGCTCGCACGCCGCCTGGCCTCTGAACGAGCAGCGTCAAGACGCGCAGCACCGATCGCGCGGTGCTGAGGCTCCGGCTGGATGCGGCGACAGGCGGCCGCGCAAATACGCCCACGGACTCGCTGTTCAATAGATCCCTCTCCGGTTTGCGCCGGGCCGGTGGCTCTCCCACCCGGCTCCGCCGACACTAACCGCCAGCGGGCGGAGATGGCGTTACACAGCCGTTACACGGATGCCTATTTTTCGGCGTCCGCGGCCCGCAGCGCGCCCAGCCGGGAGGCCGCCAGGCTGCGACGTGGATCCTGGAACGGGAGATTCGACAGCAGCCGCTGCCAGGCGGCAAAGTCGCCGGCGCCGCCGGCGGTCTGCAGCCACGCCCACAGCGCCTCCTGATCGCCGCCGCTCATCACCGACTGGCGCATCCAGCTCTCGAGGGCCTCGCGCTCGCGAACCACGCCGGGGGCAGTCGATCCGGGCAGCAGCGGCCCGGCGTAGCGCGCCGCGGCCTCGCGGACCTCGCCGCGGTGAAGCAGCCCGCAAACCTGCGCCACGTCGCTCGTGACGCCACCGCGAAGACGGTAGTGCTCGGTCTCGATGCAGTCGCCGAGCAGCTTGCGCAGCCGTGAGATCTCGACCCTGATCGCGGACGCCCGCGTCGGCGTCCCGTAAACGCCCTCGCTGAGCTCCTCGCTGGTCAGCCCCTCCGGGTTGGCGCAAAGCAGCGTGAGGATCTCGGAGTGGCGCAGGCGCAGCTGCTGACGTCCGCCGGGCAGCTCCACGTCGGCGCGCTCGCGGCCGAGCAGGGCGACGCTGAGCGCCGCCCGGGAGGGACCGCCGCGCGGCACGAGACGCCGGTTCGGCTTGGGAGCGGATCACGTACGCCTCCTCGAGCCCGAGCACCTCGGCTATCAGCGAACGATCGTCGCCGATCGGGAGGTGACCACCTCCGGGCGGGACGGTCAGCCGGGCGGCGGGCAACCACCCGAGCGGCTGGCTGGCGATCACGCGACCACTGCGGGCGACCAGCGCGCGCGGACCCGGGCCCTCGTGTAGATGATCGCCGTACCGCGCAAGCAGCCGGCCGTCGTGGTCGACCATCTGGCACCGCAGCTGCGCCTCGATCGCGTGCGCGGTGGCCGTCGCCACGGCCATGCTGTGCGGGTGTACGGTCGACATCTCCCCCGTTAGGTCGATCACGCCGATCACGTGGCCGGTGTCGGGGTCGCTGACCGGCGCGGCGGCGCACGTCCATGCCTGCACGACCTCGTTGAAGTGCTCGGTGGCGAACACCTGCACGGCGTGCTCGGCGGCGAGCGCGGTCCCGATCGCGTTGGTGCCGGCGCCGCCCTCGCTCCACAGAGTGCCTTCGGCGAAGTTCATCGAGTCCGCGGCTCGCATCCTGACCACCGCGTTTCCCTCGAGCCAGAGCAGAACGCCGTTTGCGTCCGAGACGACGATCAGATGGCGCGACTCGTCGGCGCTCGCAGCCAGACACGAGCGGATCAGCGGCGCCATCATCGCCAGCGGGTGGACCTCCCAGCGCGCGGAGGTCTCGTCGGCGTCGGCCACCACCGGCGCGACGCGGAAGCCCGAGGGATCGACGCCGGCCGCCGCGGAGCGACGCCACGACGCGGCGATCGGCTCGCGCACAACGGTCGACTCGTCGCGGCCCGAGAAGCGCTCCGATCCATCGCCGACGAACTGCTCCCACGCGCGTCTCATCTCCCGCGCCCTTTGCGCAGGAGCGGTGGCCACATCGATGGCCAGCCACGGGTTCGGCATGATCGATCCCAGTCTAGGGCACCTCGGGCGCCATCATGTCGCCTCGCATCGTCGTTCCTTTCCGATCTCGTGCAGTAGCCAGGTGTTGCCGTCCGGATCGCGGAGGATGACGTGGGCGCAGTTCGTGTCGCGGTCGTACACCGACAGCGTCAGGTCCACGGCCGAGCCCGGGGCAGCCGGCGTGACCCCAGCGCCGAAGATGATCGACGCCGGCGACCCGGGTGGCGCGAGCTGCACGACGCGGAAGTCGTCGCGCTTTCGCACGTCCGCGTCCAGGCTCCAGCCCAGGTCCTGATAGAAGCGCTTGGACTCATCGACGTCAGACACGGGCAGAATCACGACCTCGCGGGCGCTCGCTTTGCCGTGCGCCGACGTCAGCCACCTCATCAGCTCGGGAACATCGGCCGTCAACCCAGGCTGCCAGCGCCCGGCGAAGCTGACGATCGCACCGCCGGCGCTGAGATGGCGTGCGGCCTCGGGCCGGACCAGGGAGGAGGCATGTGCGGTGGTGGCGTGGACGACGAAGTCGACGCCGCCGAACGCCGCGACCGTCTCGGTGAACAGGCGCTCTACGTCGAGCTCGTCCGAGACGTCGGCACGCAGCGCGATCGCCGTGCCCCCGGCGGCGAGGATCTCTTCCACGGTGGCGTCGGCTGTGGGCTGATCATGCGCGTAGTCGATGACGACGGCGTAGCCGCCGCAGGCCAGCGCGCGCGCTGCCTCGCGGCCGGTGCCTCGGGACCCGCCCGTCACAATCGCGACACGTCCGTGTCGCCACGCTTCGGTGGGGTCCGTGACCACCCGCTAATCGTCGCGACAGCGGAGTGCAATCGCGCCCGGGACACTCACGGGCCGCGTCCCTGGTCCTTTAGGCTTCGGGATCCATGGCCACGCTGGGACCGACGGCGTTTCGTGGCCGATCCAACGAGCGCACCTTCCTGGACCGGTTACTGGACGATGCCCGGCGCAGCGCAAGCGCCTCGCTCGTGATGCGCGGCGAGGCCGGGGTCGGCAAGACCGCGCTCATGCGATATGCCGCCCGACAGGCCGCCGGTTTTCGGCTCGCCCAGGTCGCCGGGGTCGAGTCCGAGATGGAGTTGGCGTACGCGGGGCTGCATCAATTGTGCGCGCCGATGCTCGACCGGATCGACGCGATCCCCGAGCATCAGCAATCCGCGCTGAGCGTGGCGCTTGGCCTTGTGGCGGGGCGATCCGCCCGACCGCTTCCTGGTCGCTCTCGCGACGCTCAGCCTGGTCGCGGCGACCGCGCAGGATCGGCCGCTGCTGTGTCTCGTGGACGATCTCCAATGGCTGGACGACGCCTCGGTCCAGGTCCTGGGGTTCGTTGGACGCCGGCTGCTCGCGGAGCCGGTCGCGATCCTGTTCGCGGTCCGCGAGCCGGGCGAGCGGCGCGAGTTGGACGATCTGCCGGAGCTGCGGCTCGACGGGCTCGACGAGGGAGATGCTCGTGCGTTGCTCGACTCCGCGCTCGCCGGGCCACTCGACGCAAGGGTCCGCGAGCAGATCATCACCGAAGCGCGCGGCAATCCGTTGGCGCTGCTCGAGCTCGCGCGCGGATCGACCCCGGAGCAGCTGGCCGGCGGGTTCGGACTGCCTGGCGCGCTGTCGCTTTCGGCGAGCATCGAGGCGGGATTCCGCCGGCGCATGGAGTCGTTGCCGGGCGAGGCAAGGAGACTGGTCGTGCTTGCGGCAGCCGATCCGGTCGGAGATCCGGTGCTGGTCTGGCACGCGGCCGAGCAGCTCGATATCCCGCTCGATGCTGCGGCCCCCGCCGCCGACGCCGGCTTGCTCGAGTTCGGTGCTCAGGTCCGTTTCCGGCACCCGTTAGTACGGTCGGTAGCTTACCGTGCTGCCTCGCACGAGGAACGGCAAGCCGCGCACGGCGCGCTCGCGCAGGCCACCGATCCGGCGGTCGATCCCGACCGCCGGGCATGGCACCTCGCCCACGCGTCGACGACCCCGGACGATCTGGTCGCGGTGGAGCTCGAGCGCTCCGCGGCTCGCGCGCAGGCTCGAGGTGGTCTCGCGGCCGCGGCGGCATTCCTGGAGCGCTCCGCCACATTCTCATCCGATCCGGCCCTCCGGGCGGAGCGGCTCCTCGCTGCGGCCAGCGCCAAGCGCGATGCCGGGACGCTCGATGCCGCGCTGAGGCTGTTGAGCGCAGTTCACTCGGAATCCCTGGACGAGCTCGCGTGCGCCCGCGCAGAGATCCTGCGCGGACAGATCGCCTTCGACCAGCTCCGCTGCGACGAGGCGGCGCATCTGCTCGCAAGCGCGAGCAGACGTCTCGAGCCCGTGGACAGCAGCTTGGCTCGAAAAACGCTGCTGGAGGCGCTCGGGGCCGCAACGTGGGTCGGCAAGCGCGACGGTGCAGCCGGGACGCGGGTCATCGCGGAGGCTGCGGTGCTCGCGCCCCCGCCGCCCGGGTCGCCGAGTGCGAGCGACGTTCTCCTCGATGCGTTCGCACTCCGCCTGACCGGGCGTTACGAGGCAGCCGCTCCCTCGCTCAAGCGGGCGCTCGAGCTCGTGCTCGCCCCAGACCTCGAGACCGAGGATCACGGGCATTGGGTCTGGTTCGCCGTTGCGGGCAACGCGATCACGCTCGCGCAAGAGCTTTGGGACGCCGATTCCTGGCACGCGCTGTCTGCTCGCCATGAACAGTTCGCCCATGACGCGGGGGCGCTGCGGCATCTTCAGTTCGCGCTCAACATGCTCGCCTGGGTCCACATCGTCGAGGGGAACCTGAACCACGCCGCGCTCTTGCTCGATGAGGGTCGAGTGATCGCCGCGGCTACCGGCAACCCTCCGATCTCTTATACGGAGCTCGTGCTGGCGGCGTGGCGCGGCCACGAGGGACGGGCCATCGAGGCGATCGACGCGACGACGCGAGAGGCGACGGCACTCGGGCTGACCCGGTTCGGCGACTTCGCCGCCTACGGGGGCGCCGTCCTCTACAACGGCCTCGGCCGCCACGCCAAGGCGCTGGACCTGGCTCGTTCGGCCCATGAGCGAGACCACGCCGGGTTCGGACCGTTCGTCGTGCCCGAGCTCGCTGAGGCCGCCGCCAGAACGGGTGACACGGCCTTGCTCGCGTCGGCGCTCGAGTTCGTCGCCGAGCGAACCCGTGTAACTCCGAGCAACTGGTCGAACGGCATCGCGGCCCGGATCCGCGCGCTCATGGGTGAGGGCGAGGCCCCGGACGGCTTCTACCAGGAGTCGATCGAGTATCTCCGGGATACCCCCGTCCGAGTCGAGGTCGCGCGGGCCCACCTGCTCTACGGCGAGTGGCTCCGGCGCCAGAACCGTCGGCTCGACGCGCGCGAGCAGCTCAGGACCGCCCACGAGATGCTCGCGACGATGGGCATCGCCGGGTTCGCCGAGCGAGCCCGGCGCGAGCTGCTGGCCACCGGCGAGACGGTCCGCGCGCGCTCGGTCGAGATGCGCGACGAGCTCACCGCTCAGGAGCGGCAGATCGCGCGGCTCGCGCGCGACGGTCTGTCGAATCCCGAGATCGGCGCACGGCTGTTCCTCAGCCCGCGCACGGTCGAATGGCACTTGCGCAAGGTCTTCGGGAAGCTCGGCATCAGCTCCCGCAAGGAACTCCGCCGGGCTCTGGCGAGTCCGGACCGCGAGGTCACGCCCGCCTGATCACCACCTCGTCTCAGGCCGGGCAGCCGCCTTGCACCCACCTGCGAAACAGCTCGACCCGGTCTTCCGGCCAGCGGCCGTCGCACGGCATCGAACCCTTCGAGAGGACCGTGAGGATCCTCTCGGCGTTGGCGCGCACGTCGTCATAGGACGCGAGATCGAAGGCCTTGGACATCGAGCTGATGTCCGTCTCGCGGAACAGGGGACGGATGTCGTGCGCGTACCCGACTGCTTGTTGCTCCATCTCGACCTCCGCTCAGAGTCGTTGGTTGATTACGAGACGAATTGCTGGCCGCCGTCGATGTCGTACGTCGCGCCGGTCAGCGCCGTGTTGGTCATGATGTGAACCGCAAGCGCCGCCACGTCGTCCGGCCCGACCACGCGGCCGATCGGAAGCGTGGCCCGAAGCTGCTCTCGGCGGGCGTCGAGGTCGGCGCCGAGGAGCGATGCCGATAGCGGGGTGTCGACGAAGCCCGGCGCGATCAGGTTGACCCGGACCGGCGCGAGCTCGAGCGCGAGGCTCGCGGTTAGCGCGGGCATCGCGACGGTGACCGCCGAGACGACGGCGAGGCCGCGGGCGATCCGCCGGCCGCCGGTGCCGCCGATCAACGTGAGCGAGCCGCTGGGTCGCACCTTGCCGGCGACGTTCCGGGCCACCCCCAGGGCGAGCAGCATGTGCTCGCTGAGGACATCCCGCGCCTGTTCGAACTCGAGCTCGAGCGGCGGTCCGTAGTGAGGGCGGCCGGCGGTGACCATCACGTGATCGATCGGGCCCGGCAGGTTCTCAAAGAACGCCTTCAGCGACGCCCAATCGTTCGCGTCGAACGCCGCCGTGCTGTGTGCGTCGACGTCAGTCGCCGCTTGGCCGAGACGCTCCGGATTCGCGGCCGGTCAGGATCACCTCGGCATCCTCGGCGCGGGCCCTCCGGGCGGTTTCGAGGCCGATGCCGGCGCTGCCGCCGATGACGACGACTGTCTGGCCGGCCAGCGCGCGGCTCATCGGGACTGCGCCCCGACCTGCTGGCCGGCGGCTGCGATCTCCCGGTGGAGCGACTTCACCGCCGCGGCCATGATCTCCGAGAAGCTCGGGAACGGCTGGATCGTGTCGCGCAGCACGCCAAGCGGCACGCGCGCGCGAATCGCGAGCGTGGCCTGCTGCAGCCATTCGCCCGCCTCGGGACCGAGCGCGTAGGCGCCGGTCACGTGCTCCCCGTCCGAGAGCAACGTGAGGAATCCGTTCGACTCCGCGTACTCGTGCGTATAGGTGGCGGTCTTCGAGACGTCCTTCAGCAGCGCGGTCGCGCTGTACCGCGCCTCGGTGGCGCCTGCGGCCGCCGCCTGCGGGTCGGTCCACGTAACGCGTGGCACGGCCTCGTAGTTGGCCTCGCGGTCTTCGCCGAGGATGTTGGACGCGACGACCTCGCCTTCGTACTCGCCCATGTGGGTCAGCGGCCAGATCCCGGTCACGTCGCCGATCGCCCACAGCCGCTCGGCCACGCGCATGTGCGAGTCGACCGGAATCCCGTGAGTGTCGGCCTTCACCCCGACGGTCTCCAACCCGATCCCTTCGACGCGCGGACGCCGGCCCGTGCACAGCAGCAGGTGATCGCCGCGGAGCTCGCGCCCATCGTCGAGCACCAGCACGAAGTCCTCGCCGTCGCGGCGGGCCTGCACCGCGTGCACGCCGAGGACGAGCTCGATCCCGTCCCGCGTCAGCACCTCGCCGAGCGCCTCGCCGAGCCGCTCGGGCTCGCGGGGAAGCACCCGGCCGCTGCCCTCGAGCAGCACCACCTCACCACCGAACCGGCGCACCACCTGGGCCAGCTCGACGCCGGCCGGTCCTCCACCCAGCACCACGAGGCGCCGTGGGACGGCCTTCATCCCGGTTGCCTCGCGTGTGCTCCAAACGCCATCGAGCTCGGCTAGGCCCGGCACCGGCGGAACGATCGCATCGGCTCCGTTGGCCAGCACGACGTTCGCGGCGGTGTAGCGTGCCCCCTCGACCTCGACCACCCCGGTGCCGGCCAGCCGTCCGTTCCCTCGGATGAGATCGATTCCTCGGCTGGTAAGCCACTCCGCCGCCGAGGTGTCTTTGTAGTTCGACACCATGAAGTCACGCCAGGCCAGCGCCGCCTCGACGTCCACCTCGGCGCGCGCGCCGGCCTCGCGCGCGCCGTGGACCGCCTCGGCGGGTCGCAGCAGCGTCTTCGACGGGATGCACGCGTAGTAAGAGCACTCGCCACCGACGAGGTAACGCTCAACTACCGCCACCCGCAAGCCACCCTCGGCCAGGGCGTTCGCGCAGTGCTCGCCGGGCGCACCGCCGCCGAGAACGATCACGTCGTAGTCATTGCTCGAGCTCATCGTTACCTCCGTCGGTTGCTGGTGATGTCAGCCGGGCCGGCTCGGCGCGGGGGCTGCTCTGCGCATAGAGGACTCGGACTCCGTCGACGATTCGCGACGTGACTTGCATGGCGTCGGACATCGTCCGATCCTATGCGACCGGTCGCGCCTGTGAGGCTCCCGGCCGAGCCCTGGTGTGGATCTCCGGCGGCGCTACCGCTCGGAACCGAGCGGTGGATCGACGTCGTCGTAGATGCGGACACTCGCGAGCTTGCCGCTCGTGCCGCGAACGTAAACCGCGATGCCGGCCTCGGGCGGCAGCTCGGTCCGGCCCCATCTGACGATGTTGTATTCCACCGCGCACGAGCGGCCATCGTCGGTGATCGCGCAGTGCTCCAGGGGGATGCCGCCGCCGGCCGAGAAGAACAGTTCGAGGAGAGCGACCACCTCCGCGCGGCCACGATGGACGTACTGCCCGCCGGCGGGCTCGCGAACGTAGGCCTCGGGCTCGAGCGTCGCCAGGACCCCGGCGAGATCGCCTGCGGCGAGCGCGCGCTGATATTCGCCGATGACATCGGGGGCGTGGACGTCGGGGTTGGGCTGCAGCAACGGCGGCCGGTTCGTGTGCCCGCGCGACAACGGCCAGTTGCCGTAGTAGATGCGCAGCTCGATGATCCGCCCGTCTTCGGCCCGGTCCGCCGCGATCGCCATAGGCACCTCGATGCGGCCGTTCGCGCCGTCGACCGTCAGGATCGTCTCCTCGACCCCGCGCCGCGGCGTGATGATTCGCTCCACCTCGCTGCCGACGGCGTTGTGCTTGACCATCCACGCGTTGGTCGCGGCCACGAACTGCTCGAACGCGTACCGCCCTTTGACACGGCCGCGGATCGGGTGATGGAGCTCGGGCACCCCCGCGAACGACCCCACAAGCGCCTCGACCTCGCCGGTCCTCACGCCCGTGAAGTACGCCACCGGCGTGGCAACTCGCTCGTCGGCGGCTCGGCTGCGAATCCGCTCGAGCACCGGGGCTGAGAACAACTCTGGCATCCACGGCATGGGCGAAAGCCTCTCACAGCGGACCCACAAGCGCGGACACGAGCGGCGAGACCCGGTCTGCTCTAGTTCCTCACGATGACCAGCTAGAAGGGAGAGTCAATGCCAGGACCATTCATCTTCATCGCAACCAACGAGCTGAAGCCCGGCGCCTTCGACGTCGAGCGCCGGCGCGCGGGAGAGCTCTCCACCTTCCTGGCAGAACATGAGCCCCGCCTGATCGCCTTCAACGAGTACGCGAACGACGCCGGGACAGAGGTTGCCGTCGTGCAGGTCCACGCCGACTCGGACTCGATGGAGTTCCACATGAACGTCGTCCGCGAACAGGCCGAGCGCGCATACGCCGAAACGCTCGAAGCGACCGCCAGCATCCAGGTCTTCGGAACGCCCAGCCCGGCGGTCCTCGAGATGTTGCGCACCCAGGCCGGAGCTGGAGTGCCGACCAGCGTCACCCCCCTGCATCTGGCCGGATTCACACGTACCGCGTCAAGCTAGGTTGCGCCACGGTGATGCCGTCATGTTGAACCGGCCGCGCCCACTACCACGGACCACCGTCGCTCGTCCGCCACCGGGGCTAAGCGGGTGGCAGTGTCAGCATCGCGGCGCTCCCGGCGGGGATCCTGATTACGTAACCGCCACCGGTGAGGGCCAGCGTGCGGGTCTGTAGCGGTCCGGCGAGCACGCCCGTGGAGGTGCTCGTGCCGAAGCTCTGGCCGGCGAGCGTCACGCCTTGACGAGCGGACAGGCTCGGTGCCTCGAGGCGCTCGAGCGTTCCCGGTCCCGCCTTTGATGCGGACCGGATGGTGACGACCCGCACGCGTGAGCTCTCGTTGATCGCCACCACCCGGACCGAGTGGTCGAGCGCGCGTGTCGCCCATACGTCGAGTTGCCGAATCCCGGTGGGGGTGACCCTGAGCAGCCGCGACCCCGCCGGCGCCGCCTGGGCGAACATCTGAAGTCCGTAGTACTCGGGCGCGACCGTGCCGCGCCAATGCCCGCGCACGCGCCGGAACCCGAACAACGAGGTACCGGCCCCGGGATACGTGTGGATGTTCACGCCGTCCGCTCCGACGCTGGCCATCTGGAACAGGGCGTCGAGCGCCCACAGCGCGGACGCGAACGATCCGGTCACGGCGGGGGCCCGGCCGCAAGAGTTCGTGTTCATCTCGTCGACCCGGACCGGAACGTGATGCGCGTGAGCGACCTTGACCGGGCCGGCGACGGTGGCCGCGAGCGATCGCGAGGCGGTCGGAGCGAGCAGATTCGGGATCGTCGGGTAGTTGGGCTGGTCCGGCGAGACGTAGCAAAGCTGCAATGGGTAGCGGTGCACCGTCGCGACCGCCACCTTCGGCTGATCGGACAGAAAGCGGCCCAGGTCCCGGAACCAGCCGTTGGTCGGGCTCGCCCCGCCTGCCAGGCTCGGTCCCGCGAGCGGGGCGGCGGGCAGTGCCCCTCCGATCCGCGTGAAGTCGCTGTCGAAGTCGGCAAAGCCGTAGCCATGCGGCCGTCCCGTCGTGCTCGATACGCCCCAGGTGAAAAGTCCGTACAGCTCGGGCTCGTTGCCGAGCTCGAGCGCCTCGACTCGCCCTCGCCCGATCCCGCGCAGGAGCGCCTTCGCCTCGACGGAGGCAACGGTGGTGCTGTCGGCCTCGAGATTGATCCCCAGGATCAGCCGTGCGCCCAGCGTCGCGGCCAGAGCCCGGGTGACCGCGACCCAGTGGCGTGTCAGCGTGTAGGAGACCCCGGCCGGCCGGCGGAGCCCGGGCGCAGGCCACCACGTAACGTCGGTCGTGTATCCGCCGATCCGGAGCTCAGGCGGGTAGCCACCCGCCAGGTTGCGAATCAGTGCAACGAACACGGGGTCGACGGCCGAGGGATCGGAACCGGCGTACGCCGGCAACGCCCAGTACTCGAGCGAGAGTCCGAGAAAGCCGGAAGCAATCGCCTGGGTCGCGGTGGGACCCCCGACCGTGAGCACCTTCGGCCCGGCCCGCCGGCTGGGCGGCCCCGCGATCGCCGGGATTGCGAGCGCGAGTGCGACGGCGGGCGAGACGACGAGCGACCGGGCGGCGTGCAACCTCATCAGCGTCCTATCGAGAACCCCATCGTGACCGATCCTGCTCGGCACCTCCCATCGCGGACATTACCCCGCTGACCGGCGCCGCGCGGTAACTTCTGCAACATGGCGGAGAGCTCCGAGCAGGTCGAATCTGCGTCTCAGCTGATAGACGCCAAGATCGAAGAACTGGGCGACTGGCGGGGCAAGACCCTCTCCAAGGTTCGCGCCCTGATCAAGCAGGCCGACCCAGAGGTCGTCGAGGAGTGGAAGTGGAGAAAGCCTTCTAATCCAGGAGTGCCGGTGTGGTCTCACCAAGGTCCGATCTGCACCGGCGAGACGTACAAGAGCGTCGTCAAACTCACGTTCTTCAAGGGCGCCTCGCTGAAAGATCCCTCGGGACTGTTCAACTCCAGCCTCGAAGGGAACACCCGGCGCGCGATCGACATCCACGAGGACGAGGAACTCGACGAGAAGGCGTTCGTGACCCTCATCCGCGCTGCCGTCAGCCTGAACCAGTCCCGGTAGTGCATTTCACTTTCACTGTCCGCGACGACGGCGCTTCAGCTCAGCGCTTCAGCTCGACCTCGACGAACACCGCCGCACGCCCGCTGCGGTTGGTGACGTTGTGCTCGGTACCTGCTCGTCCAAGATACGCGACCCCAGCCCGCTGGGTCATCTCGCGTGTCGTCCCATCTAGCTCCGTGATCGCGAACTTCCCGCCACTGATCGGCACGACTATGTAGTCGTATTCGTGTCGGTGGTGACCGGTGTCCTGACCGTCCTCGAACGTCCACGTTGTGATCCGCACCCGGTCGTCGTCTGCGCCGGTAGTGGAGCTCGCGGTTGGCATCTCCTTCGTCTTGTATCAGACCGCCCCGCAACAGCAACTCGAGAATCCCCCCCGGTGACCATTGAAAGCCAGAGGACCTGGTGGGAGGATGATGTGAGTCATCGGGCGTCACCGGAGGAGGTCGATCGCCATGCCACCTCAGCAGTCGGGCGGAACGTCTCGCGAGAAGCCTGGAGCGCCGAGCGCGCAGGAGTTGCTCGCGCGGATTCAGGAGCTCGTTGACACCAAGCCGGCGGAGGGCGGACATTCGCTCGAGTGGGCGGTGGCCGCGCATTTCCTGGGGGATCTGAACGCGGTGGCGACGTTGAATCTGCGCTCCGGGGGTTGAGCGCCGATCGCCGTCCAACTGGTGCCGCTGGCCATGCTCAATCGGAGTTGGCCGGGCCGTCGGCCCCGAGAGAGCGGGCCGCGGGATTGCCGCACGCGCGGCCACTCGTGGCCCGCCTCACCGGCGCGCGATCAGCTCCGCATGCACGACGACGAAGAAGCCGTCGTCCTGTTGTAGCCACTGCCGCCACGCCGCGGCGATCGCCTTGAGTTCATCTCGGCTGCTGAGCCCGTACTCCACTGCCTGCTCGGCCAGCGACGAGACGACCACCCGCTCGGCCCACAGCTCGCCCCACCACCGCCTTGACTCCGGCTCTGCGAACGTCCACGTCGAGCTGCTGGGCTGGATCTCTCTGAAGCCGGCGGTCTGCGCCCAGCGAAGCAGGCTCCGGCCGGCGTCAGCGTCGGCGCCGTTGCAACGGCACACGTCGTGGTAAAGCTGCATCCAGCGATCGAGCAGCGGGTCCGACGGCGCCCAGACGAAGCCGCCGTAGTCGCTGTCCCGCACGGCGAGCACACCACCGGGCACCAGCACGCGGCGCATCTCGACGAGCGCCGCGACCGGATCGGTCAGATGCTGGAGCACCTGGTGGGCGTGGACGACGTCGAATGACTCATCGTCGAACTCGAGCGCGTATGCGTCCGCGGTCCTGAACTCGACGCCGGAGACCGCCCGCGAGTCGAGCAGGCGCTGAGCGTCGGCAACCACGCCCGCTTCGCTGTCGACGCCGAGCGTCCGACCGGGCGCGACACGAGCGGCGAGATCAAGTGTGATTGTGCCCGGCCCGCACCCGACGTCGAGGAGGCGCATCCCCGGCGCAAGAAACGGCAGCAGATAGCCGGCCGAGTTCTCAGCCGTCCGCCAGCGGTGGCTGCGGAGCACCGACTCGTGGTGGCCATGTGTGTACGTGTCGCCCATCCCGGCCTGTACGTTATCACGTACAAATGTATCGGGCGACCGTGCGGGGCCGCGGGGCCGGCGCCCGAGAACGAGAAAACCCGGCGAGCCGGGGCTTGGAGGAGGAGTAGGAGTGGGCCGTGGAGTGGGCCGTGGAGGACTCGAACCTCCAACCTTGGGATTAAGAGTCCCCTGCTCTACCAGTTGAGCTAACGGCCCTTGTGGCGATGTTACCCGGCGGTTATCGATCGGGTGATCAGCATTGCTGGGCGACCGTGGGATCGGTCTTGGCCGCGTTGATCTGGTTCTTGAGCAGCGTCTGCTGGGCCTTCGGGACCAGGGTCAGGGCCTTGGCGGAGGCCAGGTCGCCCTTGCGCGTCTGGCCGGCGGCGTAGGCGGACACAGCGAGGCATTCGTAGCCCTTGACGGCGCTCGGGTTCGCGCTCGTCTCGACATCCCAGGCGCTGGCCTCGCCGGCGTAGTTCTGCAGCCCGGCGTATGCGCGCGCCGCGAGCACGGCGAGGTCCGGGTTGGGATTCTTGGTCAGTGTCAGGTACTTCTGCCACGCCTGGGTGGCACGCGTGAGCTCCTGCTTGCCCGCCGTCGTGAACTGGCCGGTTGAGGCGTTGAAGTCGTTGCCCTGGCCAGCGGAGGTCCAGCGCGCCTGGAGGAGATTGGCCCACGCCTGGGGGTTGTTCGGGTTGAGCTGGGTCGCCTTGATCGCGTCCTTCTCCTGCTGGCTGACGACCGACTTCTGGCCCGAGCTGGATCCGCCGCCGTTGAAGGCGTTCAAGAGGCCGCCGAGGCCGTTGCCGGCGCCGACGCCGAATAGCACGAGCCCACCTCCGAGGATGATGGCCAGGCCCAAGTAGACGGCCTGCACGGTCCGGCGCCGGCCGCGGCTGCGAAGGTCGAAGAGCATGGACTAGGTGGGGTCGAGGCCGTCGCCGAGGGACGAGGTCCGCGTCTCCCCAGCCGCCTCGGCGGCGGCACGGCGCGCAGCGCGGCGATCGGCGAGCTTGAGCAACACGATGCTGACGAGGAAAAGGACTACGAGCGGTGCTGTCTCCAGCCCTGTCGTGACCGGATCCGCCCCCGGCATCGCCGCGGCGAGCACCGCGATGATGACGATAGCGTAGCGCCAGTGTCTGGTCAGAGTGCTCCCGTTGATAACGCCGACGCGGTGGAGTCCGAGTAGCCCGAGCGGTAACTGGAAGGCGACGCCGACCGCGACCATCGTGAGGATCTGGAAGGAGTAATAGGACTTCGCCTGCACCAACACGTCGAATTGATCGCTGTTATAGCCCTGGAGGAAGTGGACGGCGGGCGGCAGCACGACGAAGTACGTGAATGCGGCACCCAGGACGAACAGAAGCGGCGCCGCCACCATCACGGGTAACGCCGCGCGGCGTTCTTTTCTATCGAGAGCAGGGATGATGAATGCATAGCCCTCGTAGATAAGAACGGGCAAAGTGAACAGCAGCGCGAAGTACGCCGCGACGGTCAGCGTGGTCGTGAACGGCTCGCCGACGCCGATCGTGATCGGCTTCTCCTGGGTTGAGATGGTGTCCGGGAGGGTCTTGGCGGTCTGGGTGTATGCGGCGGCCTCCTGGAGATAGGCCTGCCGGGCCTGCGGGGACACTCCGGGGGAGTTGGCCAGCGCCAGCGCCGCCGCGGCCTGCTTGGTGAACAGCCGACGGAGCTGGACCGCCTCCGACGGCACCGACGCGAGCCCGTTGTGTGCGGCGACGCTCGAGTTGTGTGGCAGCGCCCGGTTCAACACGCGTGAGCAGGTGGTTGTTCTGCCAGAAGCACACGCCGAACGCGACCACCAGCGCGATCAGGCAGATGACGAGGCGCGAGCGCAGCTCGTCGAGGTGGTCGACGATGCTCAGCCGGTCGTCGTGCCCGATGGGCCTAAGGACCTTCGCCACGACTGGGACCTCCCGGGCCGGCCGCTAGGAGCGGCTCTGGGGCCCGACCTCGGCCGACTCGCGCTCGGTCGGAGCGCTGGTCGCCGCCACATTCGTGGTCGAGGCGCTGGCGGCGGAGATCTCGGGCCGCGAGGCCTCCTCGGACTCCTTGTTCTCCCCCGTGATCGACTCCTTGAACTCGCGTAAGCCGGTTCCGAGTTGCTTCCCGAGACCGGGCAGCCGCTTGGGACCGAAGATCAGCAAGACGATCACCAGGACGACGATCAGATCGGTGGTGGGATTACGAAACATTCACAGGCCTCCGGATGGGGATTCGAAGGTTACCCGGTCCGCCGCGCAGGCGAAAACGGGTCGCACGGCTATTCCGTCGGCATCGCCTCAAGTTGCCGATGGCGCGGGCCGATTAAGAGGTTATACGGAGACACCCTATGAACCCCGAGCAAGAACAGCCTTCAGTCCGACGCATCGTCCTCCCCAGCGGGCGCAGCATCGAGGTGGTCCGGTGGCGCGAGCAGAACCACGCGACGCGCGGCCTGCACATCTGCCCCGAGTGCAGCTCGGATCTTGTGCAGCCGATCGACTGGTCTGAAGCACCGGACGAGAGCTGGAACCTCGTGCTGAACTGCCCGAACTGCGACTGGTACACCGCGGGCCTCTACACCCAGGAGCAGGTGCGCGAGCTCGAGGACCGGCTGGACGAGGGCCTCGCCGACATGCTCCGGGACCTTCAGCGGCTCACGCAGGCGAACATGGCCGATCAGATCGATCGGTTCGTCACCGCCCTGCACGCCGACCAGGTCCTGCCCGAGGACTTCTAGGCCTCAGGCGTAGCGGTCGACCATCACGTCGGCCGCGAGTTCGAGCGCCGCTCGCTGACGCGCGGGCAGCCCCGGCAGCGTGAGCTTGGCATCGGCGATCAGCTGCCCGGCGCGCGCCCTGGCGCTCGCGAGGACGCCCGTGGCAGTGATCCGCTCGCACACCCCGAGCGCGTCGGCGGCCGTGCGCACGTCGCGAAGGTCGAGCTCGGCGAGCTCGGGATCCTGCTCGCGGGCGAGGATCAGCGGGAGATTGACCGTGCCGTCGAGCAGGTCGGCCCCCTGGGGCTTGCCGGTGCGCTCCGGCGGGCCGGTGACGTCGAGGACGTCGTCGAGGATCTGGAACGCGAGCCCGATCCGCTCGCCGAACGCGCCGAGCAGCTCGGGCTCTCCCTCGCCCTCGAGCGCACCCAGCTCGCAGGCCGCACGGAACGAGCACGGCGGTCTTCAGGCGACAGCGGGCGAGATAGCGCTCGACGGTGACGTCGGCCTTGAACGCGTCCTCCCGCTGAGCCAGCTCCCCCAGCGCGAGCTCGCGGCTGGCGCGGGTGAGGATCCGCACCGCATCGGCCGGAGCCGCCGCCGGCGAGCTCGGCGAACGCTCGCGAGAACAGCAGGTCGCCGGTCGCGATCGCGAGGTCTCGCCCTCCGGTCGCGACCACCGTCGGGCGGCCGCGTCGGAGCGCGGACCCGTCGAGCACGTCGTCGTGGACGAGCGTCGCCCCGTGCACGAGCTCGACCGCGACGGCGGCGCGCACCAGACCGTCGGTCTCGGGTGGCGGTGCGCCCGCGGCCAGGCACACGAGCAACGGGCGCAGGCGCTTGCCGCCGGCCGAGATCGTGTCGCCCGCGTAGCGCGCCAGCACGGGTCCGTGACCGGTCGCGAGCTCTGCCATCCGCCGCTCGACGCGGTCCATGATCCGCGTGAGCTCCTGACCCCCGGCATCGACGACGGCCTGTGCGCCCGTGCTCATCAGGTCGGGACCGTTCCGACGTGCAAAGCGATGATCCCGCCAGCGGTCAACACGTAGCTGATGTCTCGCAGCCCCACCCGCCACATCGTCCCGGCGAGCTCGTCGGGTCCGGGGAACCGCTTGACCGAGTTCGGCAGATAGGTGTAGGCCTGCGAATCGGCGAAGCGGCCGAGCGCGGGCACCACGCGATCGAACCACAGCCCGAAGAACGTCGAGAGCGGCGGACGGCGCGGCGTCGTGATCTCGAGCACCACCACGCGCCCGCCGGGCCGGACGACCCGCGCCATCTCCGACAGCCCGCGGTCGAGGTCTGAGAAGTTGCGAGCCCCGAAGCCGACCGTGGCGGCGTCGAACTCGTCGTCCGGGTACGCGAGCGCGAGCGCGTTACCCGCCTCGAAGCGCACACGGGCGCCTCCGGACGTCGCCGCTCGCGCGTCGGCCTTGGCGCGCGCCAGCTCGAGCATCCGCTCGGAGAAGTCGACCCCGACGACCTCGCCGCCAGGAGCGACACGCGCGGCCAGCTCGAACGCAAGATCGCCGGTGCCGGTGGCGACGTCGAGCGCCCGGCCGCCGGGCGACAGCCCCGCGAGATCGGCCGCGCGCCGGCGCCACTCGTGGTGCAGGCCCGCGGTCATGACCGTGTTCATCCGGTCGTACAGACCGGCGATCCGATCGAACATCGCTCGGACCTGCGGTTCGTCTAGCGCCCCGGGGGACGTACTCGCCATGGTCCCGATGGCGCTTACTGGAGGTTCGAGAGGAAGTAGACGAGGTTGTTGAACTTCTCGGGCGGCAGATCCTTGAACGACGGCATCGGTGGCGTGGGGTTGCGCAGCGTCGAAGCGATCTGCGCCTCGGGGACCGTGCTGGCGATGTGGGTGAGGTCCGGCCCCGGGCCGTTGTTGCCGTTTTTGCCGATCACGTGGCAGGCGAGACAACCGGACTCGCCGACCACCTCTGCGCCCGCCTGGAACATCTTCTGCTGCGCCGCGGTCAGGGTGGCCGGCGCCTTGATGTCGACCGTGTTCGGCGAGCCCGTGTTCGCGCCGCTGTAGGTCAGGTACGCCATCGCCGCGATCGTCGCGATTCCCGCCGCCAAGGCGATCGGGCGCCGCTCGATCCGGCGCTCCGGGCTGCGGTCGTAGAACGGCAGCAGGAACAGCAGGATCATGCAGATCGTCGGCACGCCGATCGTCGCCATCGGCGTGAACTTTGGGACGTTGCGCATGACGCGCAGCACCTCGAACAGGAAGAAGAAGTACCAGTCCGGCCGCGGGACGTACGTGGTGGTGGTCGGATCGGCCTTCGGCCCGAGCTCGGCGCCGAACATCAGCGCGAGGAAGATGATCACGATCATCACGATCACGGCCATCGCCCCGTCCTTGGTGACCGCGTACGGGAAGAACGGCTTGCCCTCGTTCTTCAGGATCGAGTAGTCGCGGAGGTAGGCCTCCTTCTCGGCCTGGTTCATGAGCGCCCGGTCCGTGAGGTCACAGGCCGGGTGTCGGCCATGCGGTTCATACCGGTGCCTCCTCGACTTCGTGGTCGGCGTCGTGGGGGTCCGGCTTCAGCCAGGGCGGCGCCGAGATGCCGAGTTTGGTCACCAGGTACAGGTGGGCGCCGATCAGCGCCGCCATCAAACCCGGGATCAGCAGCATGTGGATCGAATAGAAGCGCGAGAGCGTGGTCGCCCCGAAGTCCGCGCCGCCCAGCAGGAAGTTCGACAGGAACGGTCCGATGAACGGGCCGCCGGCGTTGATGTTGATGCCCACCACCGACGCCCAGTAGGCGCGCTGGTCGAACGGCAGCAGGTACCCCGTGAAGCCCATCGCGAGCGTCAGGATCAGCAGCACCACGCCGATCACCCAGGTCATTTCGCGCGGGTACTTATAGGCCCCGTAGAAGAACACCCTGCCCATGTGCAGGAAGATCAGGATGATCATCACCGACGCGCCCCACTTGTGCATGGCGTGCACGAACTGCCCGAGAAAGACGTTGTCGTTGATGTTGCGGATCGACTCGTACGCGCCGCCGGACGCGTCCGGGCGGTAGTACATCGCCAGGAAAACCCCGGTGACCGCCTGACTGAGGAACGCGAACAGCGTCGCCGAACCGAGCGTGTAGGCCCAGTTGATGCCGCGCGGGACCTTGCGCCACAGCAGCCAGCGGAGCCCGCCCGAGAGCGAGGTGCGCTCGTCGATCCAGTCGACGACGGTGATTCCGGCCTCGACCGGGACCGGATGCTGGGCCTGGCCGTTGTTCTCGCCCGGCTTCTTCGGCTTGGGTTGGAGGACCTTCGGCAGCGGGGTGCGAGGCATGTCAGTTAGTGCGGCGGGGCGTGGGCGGTGTCGAACTGGGCCGGATACAGATATTGGCCGATTCCGTCGATCGGCTCACCGGGGTACCGCGGGGCGAATCGCTCGAGCTCGTCGTTCACCGAGAACCGCGGGCCGATCTCGACGAGGCCGGTGTCGTTGTTGAGCCGCGTGTAGAAGCGGTCGAGCGGGCGGACCGGCGGGCCACCGGCGACCATCCCGCGGAAGTCGTAGACGCCGCCGTGACACGGGCAGATGAAGCGCTGCGCGGCCTGCACGTACCGGACCGGACAGCCGAGGTGCATGCACCGGTCCGACAGAGCTACGAAGTGGTTGTACTGGTCTACGGGCTCTGTGTCGATGGCGGGATTGCGCTTCCTGACGTAGGCGATCGTGTTGCCGGCTTCACCGATGCCCGGGGTGATCGTGATCACCTTCGTGATGTAGTCGGCGTCGGTGAAGTCAGTCGGGCGGCCGACTGCCTGCCATGTCCATTGCCTGGCGCTTGAAGATCGGCGCGATCGCGAACCCGAGCGCGGGAAGCGTGAACGCCGCCACGGCCACCGCTCCGAAGCCGTTCGCGGCCAGGTCCATGAACCGCCGGCGAGTGACCGTCTCGCCCTCGAACGCGCCCGGCATCCCGCGGTCGAGCGTGTACTTGGACTTCGTTTCCCTGTGACGGTCGGGCAAGGGCGCCTCGAGCTCCTTACGGCAAATTTAGATCGCGGACAGCGTACCGCCATGGACACGAAAAGGTCACGGCCGAGGCGCGCCGGTACGCACTCGCCTAACAACCTCGATACGAACCTCACAAGCTCGCGTCCGGCGGCTCGATACGAACCGCACAAGCGACCGCGCGCAGCGCCGCAGCCGCGCCGGGATCGTTGGCCCGGGCACGCGCCTTGGCCTCGGAGTGGGCGTCGCTCGCGCCCCACCCGACGCAGGCGGCGCCGGCGTCCCAGGCCGCCTCGGCCAGCTCGCGATCGGACACCGCGTGAGCCTGCGCCGAGAGCGAGATCACGTCCGCAAGCTCGGCCACTGCCTCGAGATCGCCGAGCGCGGCCAGCCGGGAGAGCCCGAGCGCGTACAGCTGATCGCCGAGCAGCAGCGACAGGTCGGCGTCGTCGGTGCGCACGACGACCGGTTCGCCGTAGTGGAGCCGGTAGCCCTCGAGGATCATCTCGAGCAACAGCTCGTACTCGCGCTCCCGTCCGCGGGCACGCGGTCCGGCCGCGGCAACCTGGGCGGGGCCCGGGCCGTCGAGCGCGCGCGCACCGCCAGCCTCGTCGAGGTCCGCGAGCACCCCGGCGACCGTCCCTCCCTGGACGGTGAGCGCCTCGTGGAGCGCCATCGCTCCGTCGCGCGCGGTCCTCATCGGCGGGCGATCTCCGCGAACGCCTCGGCCGCGGCGTTGACCGTGAGTTCGACATCACGCTCGGTGTGGGCCAGCGACGGGAACCACGCCTCGAACTGGGAGGCGGGCGGGTACACGCCGCGCGAGAGAAGGCCGCGGCACCATGCGCCGTACGCGTCGGTGTCGCACGCGGCGGCGTCGGCGTAGTCGTGGACGGGGCGCTCGGAGAAGAACACCGTCAGCAGACCGGGAACGCTCTGGACCTGGACGTCCCGCCCGCCGCGGCCGCGGCGCGCGCGCAGGCCGTCGGCGAGCGCGTCGGTGGTCGCGGCCAGCTGCTCGTAAGCGTGCGTCGTTCAGCTTGCGCAGCGTGGTCAGCGCCGCCGCCACCGCGAGCGGGTTGCCCGACAGCGTCCCCGCCTGGTAGACGTCGCCGGCCGGCGCGATCCGCTCCATCAGGTCGCGGCGCCCGCCGTACGCGGCCGCCGGGAGCCCGCCGCCGACGATCTTTCCCATGATCGTGAGGTCCGGGAGCACGCCGAAGCGATCCTGCGCGCCCCCGCGGGCGACACGAAACCCGGTGATGACCTCGTCGAAGATCAGAAGGGCTCCGCCGTCGTCCGCCGCCCGGCGGAGCGCGTCGAGAAAGCCGGGTTCCGGCGGGACGACGCCCATGTTGGCCGGAACCGGCTCGGCGAGGATCGCGGCGAGCTCGTGAAGCTTGGTGGCTTGCGCGACCGCTCGCGGGTCGTTCCACGGCACGACCACCGTCGCGGCGGCAGCCCCGGCCGGGACGCCCGGGCTCGCCGGTATGCCCTGCGTCGCGAGCCCGGAGCCCGCCTGCGCGAGCAGCCCGTCGACGTGACCGTGGTAGGCGCCCGCGAACTTGAGCACCTTCTCGCGCCCGGTGACCGCGCGCGCGAGCCGGATCGCGCTCATCGTCGCCTCGGTCCCCGAGGAGGTCATGCGCACCATCTCGACCGACGGGATCCGGGCGGCGACCTCCTCGGCCAGCTCGACCTCGCCGGCGGTCGGCGCCCCGAACGTCGTGCCTCGAGCGGCCGCCTCGGTGACCGCGGCGACCACGTCGGGATCGGCGTGGCCGAGGATCAACGGTCCCCATGACGAGACCCAGTCGACGTAGTCATTGCCGTCGACGTCGGTGATCGCCGACCCCTTACCCGACGCGATGAAGATCGGGTCGCGGCCGATCGACCGCATCGCCCGCACGGGCGAGTTGACCCCACCGGGCAGGACCGCACGGGCCCGCTCATACAGCTCCGATGAGCGCGAAGTATCCGTCGTCGCGGCGGTCTCGGCGCCGGTCACACGCCTGCGTGCTCGCGTTCCCAGGCGCGGTACGCGTCGGTGAAATAGAGCAGCCTGATCTTCTTGAACTCGGTCGAGGAGTAGAGCGTGGCGCGCTCGTCGATCCCGGTCTGTGTGGCGATCGAGTCGAGGATCGCATCGCACTCGTCCTTCGAACGGCCGTGGGCCATCGTGAAGATCGAGTAAGGCCAGTCCTGGTAGGTCGGGCGCTGGTAGCAGTGCGAGATGCCCCGGAACGCGGCCATCCGCGGGCCGAGCTCCGTGATCCGCTCGTCGGGCACCTTCCACACGCCCATCCCATTCGCGCTGAAGCCGGCGCGGCGGTGGAAGAGGATCGCGGCGACGCGGCGGAGCAGCCGGCGCTCCTGCATCCCCGCCAGGTGCTCCAACAACTGCCCTTGCGCAATCCCGAGGACCTCGGCCGCGGGGGCGTACGGCTCGGGGATCACGGGCATATCGCCCTGAGTCGCGCGAATCACCGCGATATCGAACTCATCGTAGGGCTGGCGCTCGGTCTCGGCGGGCGGCGCGACCTCGACGGCCTTGGCCAGCGCGTCGGTCCCGCCCTCCATCTCGAGATCCATCCGGATCTTGAACAGCTTGAGCGTCGGCAGCTGACGGATCGACTCGGCGCCGGCGATGTCGGCCAGCACCTCGAGCGTCCGCTGGAGCCCGAGTGGCGAATCGGGCTCGGTGGCAATCGTGAACCAGATGTTGAACTCGTGGTTTCGCAGGTAGTTGTGCGAAACCCCAGGGTGCTCGTTGATGACGTTCGCGGCGCGCCACGGGTTCTCGGGATCGACCTTGGCCGCGACCAGCATCGAGGAGTAGCCGAGCGCGCGCGTGTCGAAGATCGGCGTGACCTGGCGGATGATGCGCTCGTCGAGCAGCTTCTTGACGCGCGCGATCACATCGGCCTCCTCGATCCCGGCCTCCTTCGCAACATGCTCGTACGGACGCGGGGCGATCGGGAAGCTGCCCTGCATGAGGTTCAGCAGCCGCTTGTCGAGGTCGTCGAGCGGGGTCGCAGCGCCGTGCTTGCGCGTCCTCAGCTTGGGACCAAAGCCTGAACTCACTGAAGCCATCGCGCTGCCTCCTTGGCGTGGTATGTGATCACGATGTCGGCCCCGGCCCGACGAATGCAGGTGAGCGTCTCGAGCACGGTCGCCCGCTCGTCGAGATAACCCGCCGCCGCGGCGGCCTTGACCATCGCGTACTCGCCGCTGACGTTGTACGCCGCCAGCGGCATCGCGGTCTCCGTCTTGATCCGGTGGATCAGATCGAGATACGGGAGGGCGGGCTTGACCATCACGATGTCGGCTCCCTCCTCGACGTCGAGCTTGGCCTCGCGGACGGCCTCGTCGCCGTTTCCGGGATCCATCTGGTAGCCGCGCCGGTCGCCGAACGCCGGGGCGGAGTCCGCGGCCTCGCGGAACGGTCCGTAGAAGGCCGAGGCGAACTTCGCCGAGTAGGCGAGGATCGGGGTGTCCGTGTGACCGTCGTCGTCGAGGGCGTGGCGGATCGTGCCCACGCGGCCGTCCATCATGTCGCTCGGCGCGACGATGTCCGCGCCGGCGCGTGCCTGCGAGGCCGCGGTGCGAGCGAGCAGTTCGAGCGTCGCATCGTTGTCGACGGTGGCCCCGTCCCCACCCTCCCGGACGATCCCGCAGTGGCCGTGGCTCGTGTACTCGCACAGGCACAGATCGGTGATCACGACCAGGTCGGGGTGGGCGTCCTTGATCGCGCGCGTGGCGAGCTGGACGATCCCCTCGTCGTCCCATGCGCCCGAGCCCTCCTCGTCCTTCGCCGCGGGAAGGCCGAACAGCAGCACCGCCGGGATGCCGAGGGCCGCAGCGTCGCCCGCCTCGTCGACCGCGTGCGCGATCGACAACCGGTCGACCCCGGGCATCGCGTCGATCGGCTCACGCCGGTCGATCCCGTGGGCGACGAACATCGGGTAGACGAAGTCCGACGCGCTCAGGTTCGTCTCGCGAACCAGACCGCGCAGCGCGCCGGTGGCGCGCAGCCGGCGAAGGCGAGTCTGCGGAAACGGCATCGGATTTGAGCATACCCGCGGGCGGGAGAAGCTCCCAGGCTGGGCGGCCATGGAGCCCCGGGGGCCCGGGGCAGGAGGTCCAGGTCTAGGCGACCTGGGCCCAGAGGTCGACGCGCCAGTCGGTGACGAGCCCGTTCGTCACGTACGGATCCGCCTGCGCGAACGCCTCGGCCGCGGCCTTGTCCTTGAACACGATCGCGGCGCCGTGCGGCGGATCGCCGAGCGGCCCCGCCATCACGATCCGGCCGTCGTCCATCGCGGCGCGAATCCCGCCCAGATGCGCGTCTCGGTGAGGCGCGCGGAGCTCGAGGACGTTCTCGACGTAGTCGTAGAAGAGGATGTGGAGTGGTCCGGTATCAGCCATATCGCTAACACCCTACGGCACCGCCGCGCTACGCTGCAGCTGTGGCGGACCTGCAGAAACGTGGCAGCTACACCCCGAGGCGGTCGCGGGAGCGCCGCGCCTACCAGTTGGTCGTGACCGGCGGCGTCGCCGGCGCAGTCGGCGTGGTGTCGCTCGTGCTGGCCCTGATCGGAGTGATCGGGTACGGGCTGCCGGTCATCTCGATCATCGTGGCGATCATCTGCGTGGTCATGTTCCAGCGCATGGTTGGCACGCGCTGAGCGCGCCTTTCCGCTGAGCGCACCCTGCTCGTCCCGCGCACAGCGCTAGCTCGACGCGAACCTTCTCATCGCGAGCCGCGCGAGCGCGCCGAACGCGAGCGTGAGCACCGCCAGGTGCACGAGCGGCCAACCGATCCCCGGCGCCGTACCGCTGAACGCGTTCGTGACCGCCTGCAGCGCGGCCTTGAACGGGAACACGAACGAGATCGCGTCGAGGATCGACTTGAGCGTGCCCGACACCGCGTCGGCTGGAACGAGCGCCACGAAGGCAACCGGCAGCGACAGCAAGAACGCCATCAGCGAGGCGACGCTGACCTCGCGGGCGAGGCCGCCGATCGCGACCCCAAGAGCCGCGAACGCGAGACCCCCGAACACGAGCGCCGCCAACCAGAGCGGGAAGCGGGCCCACTCGAGGTGGACGAACAACGACACGAACGCGGACATCAGCAGCGTGACGGCAGTCGCACCGGCAGCCGACAGCACGACCTTCTCGGACAGCAGGCCTTCTGGGCTGACCAACCCGCGCACGAGCCGCGAGTAGGCGTGCTCGGAGCGTTCGAGCGCGAGCAGCCCGGCGGCGAGGAGCATCCCGACGAACATCAGCGACACGATCACGGCGATCGCGGCCGCGTACGACGCCGTCGGCGTTGTCTTCCCGGCCAGCTCGGTCGTCTGCACGGTCAGCGGCGAGCCGATCGAGCTCAGCGTCGGCGAGGCGAAGGCCAAGCCGGTGATCGCGAGACTGGCGAAGTTGGCGACCTGCTGGAGGGCCGGTCGCAGCGATGAGTTGGCCGGCAGCGACGCGATCGTGCCCTGGACGATCGAGCGAGCGTTCTTCAGGCCGAGCAGCGGGACGTTCTGCCCGAGGAACTGGAGCGTACCGCCGTTCAGCACGCGCCCGAGGTCGTTCACCGCGACCCTCAGGACCTGCTTGGAGACTGCCTGTTCGACCTGGCTCGCACGAGCCGTAATCGCCTGCTGGGCGAACTGGCGCTCGAGCGGGTCCTTTGAGTTGAGGATCAGCTCAACCGTCGGGTTGCCGGTTCCCTGCGTGATCAGGCCGTTGATCTGGCTGACGATGTCCGCCGGGATGATCAGCGCGGCCTGCGCCTGACCGTTCTTGACCTTCGCGATCGCCTCGTCGCGCGAGTTGACCCGGATCGGATCGATTGACTGAAACAGCTGGTTCGCGTAGTTCGCGATGCTGATCTGCTGGTTGCCGAGCTTGACCGTGCCGTGCCCGGACGGGACCTCGTTGAGCAGCGCGACCTTGGGCTTCCCCGGGGGGCTTGAGAGCGCGAATCCGATCATCAGCGCGATCACGATCGGGTACACGACCAGGAGCCCGACCAGCAGCGGCGAGCGCTTGAGGATCTGCAGGTCCTTGACGAGCAGCCACCGCATCGGCGGGTCAGTGGCCGTGCTCGCGCAGGAAGCGCACGAACGCTGTCTCGAAGTCGCCACCGAGGCGCGCATCGGCCGGGTCGCCGACCGCCTCCCGCGGCTGCCCCACGGCGCGTTTGAGCTCGGCGGGGGTACCGGTGAACAGCAGCTCTCCGTCCCCGAGCACCAAAACCCTGCCCGCGTAGTGCTCGGCCTCGCCGACGTTGTGGGTCGAGAAGACGATCGTCGTGCCATGGCCGGCGAGGCCGCCGATGAACTCCCACAGGCGCTCGCGCTGGCGCGGGTCAAGCGAGGCGGACGGCTCGTCGAGCAGCAGCGCCGGTGGCTCGGCGAGCAGGCCGATCGCGATGTTCACGCGCTGCTGGTTCCCGCCCGAGAGCCGGCCGACCTCCTCGTCGGCACGGTCTTCGAGGCCGGTCTCGGCGAGCATCCGTGCGACCGCCTGCTCGGGATCGGGCACGCGCTCGAGCCGGGCGAACAGCCTGATGTTCTCCGCGACGGATAGCTTCGAGTACATCGCAGGCTCCTGCGGCACCCAGCCGAATCGCGGACCGGGAGCGCGCGCCACCTCGCCTTCGGAAGGCTCGAGCGTGCCGGCGAGGATCGACAGCAGCGTGGTCTTGCCGGCGCCGTTCGGGCCGATGATCGCGACGACCTCACCGGGATAGAGCTCGAAGCTGACCCGGTCCAGAGCCGTTCTCGAGCCGAAGCGCTTGGTCAGCTCCCGGGCCGCCACCGTGGCTGTGCGATCGCCCGTTTGGATGCCGATTGACAACGCGCCTCAGGCTAACGCTAGGCCCCAGGGACTAGCCCGGCAACTTCACCCGGGGCTCGAGCGATGCACCGCACGACCGGCAGTAGGCATCGTTCGGGGCGGCCGCGGCGCCGCAGTCCGGACATCGTTCGAGCCCGGTCGCGATCGCGCCGGAGCCGATCGGGCCCCATGGCTCGAGTACGAGATGCTTTCGCAGGTAGAGCACGGTCACCCGGATCACGGTAGCGATCGGCAGCGCCAGCAGCGCACCGACGATGCCGTAGATCGTGAAGCCGATCAGCAGGCCGAGGATGATCAGGATCGGGTTGATCCGCAGGGAGATCCGGAACACCTGGGGCGCGACGATATGGCCCTCGAGCTGCTGCAGGACAACGAACAGGATGATCACCCAGACCGCGCTGATCGGGTTGACGAACAGCGCCACCAGCACGGCCGGCAGCGGCCCGATGATCGGCCCGACGTAAGGGATGAACTCCGCCAGCCCGTAGAAGGCGCCGAAGAACACGGCATACCGCGCGCCGTCGGGGAAGATCCCGAGCTGACCGAAGATCCACAGGCCGAGCGCCGCGCTCGCGCCCATGATCAGGCTGAACAGGAGCTGGCCGCGCACGTAGCCGTACACCGCGCGCTGGACCAGCAGCGGGTAGTCGTCCTCGGGCGTCCCGTCGCCCTCCGGCATGATCCGACGCACAAGCTCGCCGATCTGTTCCCCGTACACGAGCAGGTAGATCGACAGCACGAACGTGAGCACGAAGTCGAACGACGTCGTGATGACCTGCGTCAGCAGGTCGCGCGAGAACGACACGATGTCGCTCGAGCGCTTCTGGATCTGGTTCTCGAGCGTCTGCAGGGCGGTCTGACCCTGCCGCTGGATCTGCACTTTGATTCCCTCGCGATCGAGCCACCGCTGGACGCTCGCCAGGTCGCGGTTCGCCTGATCGATGTACTGCGGCACGTCGCGCTCCAGATGACTGACCTGGGTGCTGACCGGCTGCGACAGCAGCACCCCGATTCCTCCGACGAACGCGAACCCGCCGAGGTAGATGAGCAGGATCGCCAGCCCGCGGGGGACGCCGCGACGGTTGAGCAGCCTCACGAACGGATTGAGGATCAGCGCGATCGTGCTCGCGCCGAACAGGATCAGGAGGACCGTTCCGGTCGCCCGGGCGAGCGCCCACAGGCCGAGCACCGCGAGCGCCACCGCGACCAGCTGGACCAATCGGGGGACCACGACCGGCGGCGGCGAAACCGGGCGTGCCTCCTGCTCGGTCGCGGGCGCGCGGTCGGCCGGATCTCCCGGCTCCCCGAGAGCGTCCTCGCCGGTCCGTTCGCCGCCCTCGCCGGCGCTGGGCGGAACGCCGCCCGATCGCCTGGGGAACCTCAAACGCATGCAACTGGAAGTATGAGCGCCTACAAGACGTGAGTGAAACCGTTTCCATCCTGTTCGTCGGCGACGTCGTCGGCGGCCTCGGCAAGCGCACCCTGCTGGCGCTGCTGCCCTCGCTGCGCGATCGGTACGCCCCCGACTTCGTCGTGGTCAACGGCGAGAACGCCGCCGGCGGGGTAGGGATCACGCCGAGAATCGCCAGGGAGATGCTCGCCGCCGGCGTCGACGTGATCACGCTCGGCAACCACACATACCGCCACCGGGAGATCTATCCCTACCTCGACGAGGAGGAGCGGATCCTGCGGCCGGCGAACTTCCTCGCGAGCCAGCCGGGGCACGGGTCGTGCGTTGTGAACGGCGAGCACGGCCGCCTCGGCGTGATCTCGTTGTCCGGGAACCTGTTCATGAAGGCCGGGCGGCCGGTGTTCCCGGAGGTGGACGCGGCGCTACGCGCGCTCGACGGGCAAGGTCGATCACGTGCTCGTCGACATGCACGCGGAGGCGACCAGTGAAAAGATCGCGATGGGGTGGCATCTCGACGGCCGCGTGACCGCGGTGGTCGGCACGCACACCCACGTCCCGACCGCAGACGCGCGGATCTTGCCCGGGGGCACGGCGTACATCACCGACGTAGGGATGACCGGGCCGCGCGGTGGCGTGATCGGGGTCAAGCGCGATCAGGCGCTGACCTCGATGATCACCCAGATGCCGATCCGGTTCGAAACCTCCGACGAGGATCCGTGGCTGAACGGCGTCGTGATCAGGGCGGACGAGCCGATGCGGGCTCGCGAGATCGAACCCGTGCTGTTGCCGGCGCCGGGGGTGGTTTAGGGGGATTTCTCGTCGGCCCGGGCTTGCCGGCGCGGTCGCCATCGGGCGGGCGGCTTGCGTGGATGGCGCGCCACTCCTACGCCGAATTCCGGGGAGGGGCGTCTCATCCACTTCTATCGTGGACGATGAGCCATTCCCGTCGAGATCGGACACGAGTGGCGCGTGGTTCACACTCGCGATCGCGGTCCACGGCTCAGGGGGCGCCGGCGACGGCCAGCGGCCGCGCCTCACCCGACCGGTCGAGCCGGCCCAGCGCCAGCTCGAGCTCGGACGGGAAGCTCCCGAAGGCCGCCACGGCCACGAATGGGAAGAACCACACGATGTAGGAGTACAGCCAGTAGCCGGCACTCGAGCTGGAGCGCGATCAAGATCGCGGCCCCGAGCGCGGCGACCTCGAGCACGCCGCGCCGGCGAGGCAGGAACATCACGGCGATCGCGAGCGCCACGGTGGCGCCCTGGACGAGGTGCTGTACGGCACCAAGGCCGCCCCAAAGGCCCCAGATCGAGAACGGAGAGGTGCGCCCGGCCTGGTAGGAGATCGTGTCGCTCCAGAACGAGCGCCAGTTGTCGTCGAGCAGCACCGGCAGCATCACGACGACTGCGGTCAGCCCGTAGGCAACCACGTATCGCACGATGTCGCGCCGGCCTGGCGGCGGATCGACCCCGCGCAGGAGCAACGGCCCAAGCGCGAGCGGCGCGAACTTGGTCAGGCCGGCGAGCGCGCCGACCACCCCCCTTGCCGGCGCCGAGGTGATCACGAGCAGCGCGAGCACGAGCAGCAGCGAAACCAGCGAATCGTTGGTGTTCGAGCTGAGCGTCCACAGCGTGAACGGGTAAGCGGCCCAGGCGTACGCGAGCACGACCCCGAGTGTCGGTCCCCGAACCCGGCGGCCAAGCCAGTACAGGCCGAACAGCGTCAGCAGGTCGAACACGATCGCCGCGGCGTGCGCCGCCGGCAGGTCGTCCCAGGTCCCGCTCCACCCGAACAGCTCGCGTAACGGCACGTACGCGTAGTAGGCCACTGGCCCGTAGGTGTCCCCGCTCGCGTTGTCCTTCGGCCAGTTCCCGTACAGCGGCTGGCCGTGCACCAGCTTGTCGGCCCCGATCACGCCGGCGTAGCCGACGTCGATCACATTCGAGTTCACGACGTTCAGGCCGATCCGGAACCCGATCAGGAAGATCACGCCGACCGTCAGCCACGAGATCGGGACGTACACGCGCAGGGGCCGCCGGGGCCGGCCGCGCCCGAACCCGAGCAGCAGCATCCGGACGAGCAGATACAGCATGAACGGGTAGATCGCCGGTGTGGACAGGCCGATCTTCGCGTGGTTAAAGAACGCGAGCGAGATCGACAGGCCGAGCAGCGCGAGCAGGTCCAGGTGCAGCAGCGACCAGGCGCGGCGTTCGCGGCCTCCGCCCGGCAGGCGTTCGCGGCGCCACGGCAGGAACGGCGCGATGAACATCACGCACAACGGGATCCAGATGTACCACGCGTTGACGCGCCGGCCAAACGCGCCGGCGTAGCCCCGGGCCATCGACCACGCCACCTGAAACCCGGTCCACACCTGCGTGACGGCGCCGCTGGCGTCGTCGATGTAGACCTGGGCCAGCTCAACCTGGTGCTTGCCGGATGAGAACCAGCTCACCTGCCACTGCCCGGGGCCCTTCGTGTACTCGTACGGGATCGCGTCGGGGTGGCGCCTCCGCTCCGCCTTGATCGCCAGCGTGGTCGCGGCAATCGACTCGACCTTGGCCGCGGTCAGGCGGTAGCCCTTGGGCGGGACGTTCAGCTCGGTGACGAGCACCGGGGTGTTCGGATCCGTTGTGGTCGTCGCGGTCGACGTCACGGTCGTCGTGACCGTGCCCGCGGCGCGCGCGTCCCCGGGTGCCACGACCCCAGTCGCGAGCGCCACCGTCACCGCAACAAGAAGCCCTACGAGTAGCGCCTCGAGTTTCGGGCGCGGCCGCTCCCCTACGCCTTGAAACTCCAAAGCTTCTGCCCGATGAACGACAGCGGCGTGCCGGCCACGATCGCGATCGCCTGCGCGGCTACCTTCATCATGCCGGCGTCGACCAGCACTACCAGCACGACGTAGGTGAAGCCGAACGCGACGAGCGAAACCGTGAAGAACCGGACGGCCTGGAGCACCGGGTGCTCTTCCTTGGCGGCGAACGTCCAGTGCCGGTTGAGCCAGAAGTTGTTCAGGACCGACACGGCCCAGGCGATGACCGCCGAGAGGTGGTAGTCGATCCCGATCAGGTGCACGCACGCGGCGAACACCGCCAGGTTCACGAGGTACCCGCTCGCCCCCACTGCGCCGAAGCGCGCCAGCTGAAGCCAGTTGTGGGTGCGGCGCACGCCATGGCGGAAGCGGACCAGCGGGTGGCTCACCCCCTGCCGCACCAGCACTTGGGAGGAGGGCAGCTCGACCGTGGTTGTCAGCTCGTCAGGCACTTGCGGAAATGTATCGGCGGGATGTCGGGCGCACGTAAGAAGTTCCGCGGCGATCAGTCGATTAATCGGCTCCTAACCGCGCCTCGCCGTCTCTAATCCCGAAGTGCTCGCGCACCATCGGAGCGACGTCGCGCAATGACCACCGCGCACGCGCCGCCGAGGAGGCGGGACCGGTGCCGCACCACAATAGGGCACCGAGCGAATCCGTACGGTGCAGCGAGCCGTGGCTGCCACCGCCGACGTGGTCGGCGCCGCCCCAGTCCACGAACTCAAAGCCGGGAGAGGCCGACAGCAGGACGTCGCCGGCGGTCGGGCACTTCAGCGCCGACCAGATGCGCGCGAGCGCGTCCGGGTACTCGCTGCAGAGGAAGCGGCCGTCCTGGACCTCCCCCAACAGCGCCGCGAGGTCACCCTCCAAGTCCCACCGGCCGCCGCGATCATCGACGAACTGGTCGCCGGGGGCAAATCGGAGCTCGCCCCGGCGGCTGCGGACAACCGCCTCGGCGCGCTCAGGTCCCGCGAGCCAGAGCACCAGATCGACGCCCTCGACCTCGCGGACCGCCTCGACCGACCGCTCGACGAGCTCGTCGTGCCGGTCGTCGTCGAGGGCATAGATCATCGCGGCGCGCTGGGCGGGGCTGAGCGCCACTTCGGCACCGGCCGAGCGCGCTGCACTGCGCGTGGCCACGTCGAACTCCTCGAACGCGCGATCGAGCCGGATCCGTTCTTCGACCGCCGCCTGTGAGTGGTCGGAGGTGACGATCACCGCGTGCTCGTCGAGGAACGCGTCCGGGCCGCCGGCCGCGTGCATCAACCGCTCGAGCTGGCGGTCGGCGGCCGCGATCGAAGTGACCTGGGCGTGCGGGCCGTTCTTGTGCGACCACGCGTCGTTGTCGGGAAGCGAGAACAGCATGAAGTCGAACAGGTCGTTTTCGACCAGGTATGCCCCCACGCACCCGGTGTGCTGGTCGCGGATCCCCGGCATCCCGAGCTGCCCCCGGCATCCGGTCCGGCGGCTCGCATACAGGTCGGCGTAGAACAGCTCCCGCGGGCCGTAGATCGTCCGCCGGAACAGCGTCGAGGTGACGATCCGCGCGAGTGCCGTCTCGTTCGAGACCTCGTGCTCGTACCGGCCGCGGTAGATCAGGTAGGTCGTGCCGGCGGTGCGGACGTCGACGTCGTCGAGCGACTCGTACACGGTCTCGACGTCGGGCGAGAGGTGCTCGGCGTTCATCCGGTAGACGGTGTCCGTCAACGACCGCAGCACCCCGAACTGACGAGACGCCGAGAAGCTCGAGCCGTACTCGACGTAGCGACCCTCCTCCCGGTGGTACCAGTTCATGCTCGGGATCAGGTGGCCGTCCGGTCCCACGCCGGTCGTGATCGTGGCCGCGCATACCGGCGTCACCGACGGGAACGCGGCCACGCACTCGTCGACGTAGCAGCCGTCGCGGCGGATCCGCGCGAGCGCCGGGGCACGTCCATTCGCGATCGCCCGCTCGAGCATCGACGGCTTGAGCGCGTCGATCACCACCAGTACGAGCTTCTTGGCGCCAATCACGAGAGAATGGTCCCCGACAAGGGGCGGCTCAACGCAGGATCCGAAGGCCCGCGTACTTCTGATCCGATCGCCGGCGCCCGGCGATCAGGAGCCACAACAGACCCACCATCCCGATCGGCCCGATAGGCGGCGCGACGATCGACAAACCCGAGTAGAGGACGCCGGTGCCTTCGGCGTACAGCGGGACGGCGGCTGCGGCGTCCCGGTCGAGGCGCGCCCGGACCCGGACGAGCAGCGGCCGCGTCGCGAGGGTCGCGATTACGGCGCACAGGACTCCGCCGATCAGCCCCGGCCAGCTCGTGTGGTTACCGTGGGCGAGCGCGCCCGCGAAGAACAACGCTCCCAGCGCGGCGCTGATAGCTCCGAGGCTCACGCTCAACGGTTCGGAGTCGATCTGGCGTCGCTCGATCAACGCCAGTGCGATCGCCCCCACGGCCATTCCGAGCAGGAACCACGGGCTCTGCAGGAAAGAGTAGTCCGTGCCCTTGAACTGGATCTCGACGTTGCCGGCGGCGAGTCCGCCGGCGACGAGCGCGGGAAGGAATGGGCGGATCCCGACCGCGCCTGCGATCCCGATGCCCTGGCAGATGTCGAAGACGAGATGCACGTTGGTGTACCGTGAGCACCCGTGACGATAGAGGAGAGGGCAGTGTGAGCGGGCGGGCGGGCTCTCCACCACACCGCCCGCGATCGACCACGAGAGACATCGAGCGCTACGGCGCGTTGTTCGCGGAGCGCACCAAGGTGATGAAGTCCTCGGCGATGCGCGATCTGATGGCGCTGACCGAGCGCGACGACGTGATCTCGCTGGCCGGCGGGCTGCCCGATACGTCGACGTTCCCGGCCGAGTCGTACGCGTCGCTGATGAGCTCGGTCGCCGCCAATTCCTGTGCGCGCGCGTTGCAGTACGGGCCGACGGAGGGCCTCGCCGTGGTCAAGCACTGCATCGCCGAGGTGATGCGCGCCGAGGCGATGGAGGTCGACGAGGATGAGTTGCTCGTCACCACCGGCGGCCAGCAGGTGATCGACCTCGTGTGCAAGACGCTGCTCGACCCCGGCGACGTCGTCGTGTGCGAGGCGCCCACGTATCCGGGCGCGGTCCCGACGTTCTGCGCCTATCAGGCCAGCGTGGTCCAGGTGACGATGGATCGCGACGGGATGCGCACGGACGAGCTCGAGTCGACGCTGGACGAGCTCGAACGCTCGGGCCAGCGCCCGAAGTTCATCTACACGGTCCCGAACTTCCACAACCCCGCCGGCGTGACGCTGTCGCTGGAGCGCCGGCACGAGCTCGTCCGGATCGCGTCCGAGCGCGAGCTGCTCGTGCTCGAGGACAACCCGTACGGCCTCCTCCGCTACGAAGGATCGCCGCTGCCGACGCTGCGGTCGCTCGATGAGGAGTTCATCATCTACGCGAGCACGTTCTCGAAGATCCTCTCGCCTGGCGTCCGCCTCGGCTGGACGGCCGCGCCGGCGCCGGTGCTGGCGAAGATGACCCTCGGCAAGCAGGCTTCGGACCTGTGCTCGTCCTCGATCTCCCAGTACTTCGTCTCGGCGTACTTCAATTCGACCCGCCCACCCTCGTGGGAGCAGTACGTGCGGTCGCTGATCGAGATCTACCGCCGCCGGCGCGACGTGATGCTCGACGCGCTCGCCGAGCACTTCCCGCGCGAGGCGGAATGGACGCATCCGCAGGGCGGGCTGTTCATCTGGGCGACGCTGCCGGACTACATCGACACGACCGACCTGCTGGCGCGAGCGCTCGAGGAGCACGTCGCGTTCGTCCCCGGTCGGGCCGCGTTCGTCGACGGCCGCGGCGGGTCGTCGATGCGGCTGAACTTCTCGGGCGTCAGCGAGGACGACATCCGCGAGGGAATCCGGCGGATCGGCGAGGTCGTGCGCGAGCAGGTCGAGCTGTACGGCGCGCTCGTCGGCACCGGCCCGGGGTCCGCGCCACGGCGCAGGGCCGAGCCTCCGCTCGCGACGCGACCCACACCACCCCCACCGGCGCCGGCCACACCGGCGGAAAGCGAACCCGCGAACGTCCTGCAGCTGCGGCGTAAGCGCGCGTAATGAGCCTCATCGCGGTGCTGAAGGGCGGCCGCTCGCTCGAGCGCCAGGTGTCACTGAAGTCGGGCGCGCGGGTCGAGGACGCGCTCGAGCGCCTCGGCCATCGAGTGATCCCGATCGACGTCGGCGCAGATCTCGTGACTCGTCTGACCGCCGAGCGGCCCGACCTGGCGTTCGTCGCGCTGCACGGGCGCGACGGCGAGGACGGAACCGTGCAGGAGCTGCTCGAGGTGATGGGCATCCCCCACACCGGGTCGGGCGTGTCGGCCTGCATCCGCGCCGCCGACAAGGTGCTCGCCAAGCACGCGATGCGCGACGTTCAGGTACCCACCCCGGACTTCTACGCGTTCAGCGAGACCGCGTTCCGCGAGCTGGGCGCGGCTCATGCGCTGCCGGCGATCGAGGAGCGCCTACAGTTCCCGATCGTCGTCAAGCCCGCCGGCCAGGGCTCGGCCCTCGGGATCAAGTTCGCACGGACGCCGTCGGATGTCCCGGGAGCGCTGATCGCGGCGTTCTCGTACGACCGCAAGGTGCTGCTCGAACGTTACGTCGCGGGACGCGACCTGGCGGTGTCGATCATCGACGAGGGCGGCGCGGCGCGCGCGCTCCCGATCGTCGAGGCGGTACCCGAGGAGGAGGACTTCTACGACTTCGAGTCGCGGTACGAGATCGGCCGAACGAGGTTCGTGTGCCCGGCCGAGCTCGACGAGCCGGTCGCCGAGCGCGCGGCGTCGATCGCGCTCGAGGTGTACACGCTGCTCGGCTGCTCGGGTTTCGCGCGGGTCGATCTGATGCTCGAGTCCGGCACCGACGAGCTGTACGTGCTCGAGGCCGACGCGATTCCGGGGCTGACCGAGACGAGCCTGCTACCGCAGGCGGCTGACGCCGCCGGGATCACGTTCGACGAGTTGATCGGGCGGATCGTCGAAGCGGCACAGGCGCCCGAGCCGGCCCCCAGCGGCTTGAGACCCTGAGACGCCCTGAACCGTGAAGCCGGCTACTCGCCGGCGAAGTCCTCAGGCGTGACGTGGTCGAGGAAGTCCTTGAACTTCTCGACGACCTCTTCGGTGTCCTCGACCTCGTGCTCGAACTCGATCGCGGACTCGGCGATCACCTCGTCGGCGGCGTAGATCGGAGCGCCGGCGCGGACCGCAAGGGCGAGCGCGTCGCTCGGGCGCGAGTCGATCTCGAGCTCGCGGCCGTTGACCCGCAGGCTGATCGAGGCATAGAAGGTGTTCTCGCGCAGTTCGGTCACCGACACGCGCGTGCACTCGACGTCGAGCTCACCGAGGACGTCGGAGAGCAGGTCGTGGGTCATCGGGCGCGGCGTGGATGCCCCCTGAAGCTTCATCAGGATCGCCGCGGCCTCCGGGTGGCCGATCCAGATGGGCAGGAACTTGTTGTTCTCGACGGTCTTCAACAACACGATCGGCTGCTTACCGACCATGTCGAAGCTAACGCCGTAAATGACCATCTCCTGCACGTCCAGCTCCTAGATCGTTAGGGGTGTGGCAAGTATAGGCCGCCGTCAGGGCTTGCCCGGCACGTCGAGCCGGCGACGATTCAGTCGATCGCGCCGTCCTCTTGCAGCGCCCGACGGGCCACCGCGAGGGCCGAGTTCGACGCCGGGACCCCCGCGTACACGGCCGTGTGGATGAAGATTTCGTTGATCTCCTGGACGGTCAGGCCGTTGCGCAAGGCGGCGCGGACGTGCATCCCGATCTCGTTCTCCGCGCGCACCGAGATCAGCGCCGCGAGCGTGATCGCGCTCCGCATCCGGCGGTCAAGCCCGGGCCGCGACCACACCCCGCCCCAGGCATAGCGCGTAATGAACTCCTGCCAGGGGGCGCCGAACGTGCCCGCCGCGGCCGCCGCGCGGTCCACGTGCTCGTCGCCGAGCACCTCGCGCCTGGTCTTCATGCCCACATCGAAGTCGCTCACCGGTCAGGCCTCCTCATCGCTCAGGAACCTCAGGATCATGGCCGTGGTCAGGTCCGGTCGCTCGATCGTCGCCAGGTGGGCGGCGGGCGAGACCAGTTCGAAGCCCGCGCCCGGAATCAGGTCCGCGATCCGTCGGCCGTGCTCGGGCGGTGTGGATGGATCGTGCTCGCCCGCGACCACGAGCGTGGGCGCGGTGATCGAGGGCAAGTCCGGGGTGAGATCCATCTCAGCGATTGCCTCGCAGCAGCCGGCGTAGCCCTCCGGCGGGGTCGCGGTCAGGATTCCCCGCATCCGCTCGACCACGGCCCTGCCCTGCTCTCCCTCTCTGAAGCGCGGGGTGAACCAGCGCCCGAGCACGGCATCCGCGACGGCCTGTACACCCTCTGCCCGCACCGTCGCCGCCCGCTCGTACCAGGCCTCCGGCGGTCCGAGCTGAGCCGACGTGCAGCACAGAACCACGCGCTCGACCCGGGCGGGGGCATGTGCCGCAACCCACATGCTGATCATCCCGCCAATCGACAGACCGCAGAGCGACACCCGCTCGATCTCGAGGCCGTCGAGCAGCGCGATCAGATCCGACCCCAGGTCGGCGATCGAATACGGCGCCGCGGGCACCTCGGACAATCCGTGCCCGCGGATGTCGTAGCGCAGCGTGCGGAAGCGCTCCCTGAGCCGGTCGGACTGTGGCCGCCAGAAACTCACGTCGGTCCCGAGCGAGCCCGTGAACGCGATTACCGGGGCGCCCTCGGGGCCCTCGATCACGTAGTTGAGCTCAGCGGGCACGGTGCGCCGCCAGCGTCCGGTCGATCAATTCGGCCGTCGCCCCCAGGTATCCGGCCGGATCGAGGGCCGCGTCGAGCCGATCGGAGCCGAGGCCGTCGGCCACCTCGGGCGGCTCGAGCAGCACATCGCGAAACGGCCGTCCGGAGTCCACCGAGCGGCGCGCGGCCTGCTCGACCAGATCCTGCGCCCCCGCGCGGCCGAGCGCCGGCGCGAGTGCCGCCGCAACGCTCTCGCTCATCGCGAGCCCGCCGGTCATGTCCATGTCCTCGCGCATCTTCTCAGGGTCGACATCGAGCCCGGCGAGCAGCTCGGACAGAATCGACGCGGCCGAGCCCGTCACCCTGAGCAGCTCGGGCAGGGTCTCCCACTCGGCCTGCCAGGCTCCGGCCCCGCGCTCGTGCTCCTGGATCATCGCCGCGAGCATCGTCGCGACCAGCCCGGGGCCCCGCTCGGCGCAGGCGAGCAGCCCGATCGCGCCGACCGGGTTGCGCTTGTGCGGCATCGTCGACGAGCCGCCGCGGCCCTCGGAGCCACCTCCTTCGGCGATCTCGGCCACCTCGGTCTGCGCGAGCAGCGACACGTCGCGGCCGATCTTGCCCAGCACCCCAAGCGTGGCTCCGAGCGCTGCGGCGATTCGTGCCGGCCGCAGACGGATCGTGTGCCAGGGGACGTCGGGCGCGGGCAGCCCGAGCAGATCGGCGAGCTCGCCCGCGACGTCGAGGCCCCGGTCGCCGAGGCTGGCCAGCGTGCCGACCGCGCCCCCGAACTGGATCGCGATCTCCCGCTCGCGGACGTCCGTCAAACCCGCCAGCGCGCCGTCGATGCCCGCGAGCCAGCCAGCCGCCTTCAGCCCGAACGTGAGCGGCAGCGCTTGCTGGAGCAGCGTGCGCCCGGGCTCGATCGTGGCGCGGTGGCGGTCGACCAACCCCGCGCACGCTTCGCCGGCCGCGGAGAGGTCGGCGATTACGTGGTCGAGCGCCCGCCGCGTGACGAGCATCATCGCGGTGTCGATCACGTCCTGGCTCGTGGCCCCCTTGTGCAGGTGTGCCGACGCGGTGTCCGAGAGCTGCCGGCGGAGCGCGCGCAGGAGACCGGGTACGGGGGTCCCCTGCTCGCCGGTGGCCCGTCCGAGCTCGGCCAGGTCGAGCTCGAGCGCTCGTTCTTCGACGGCGGTTGCGAGCTCCTCGGCGGCCTCCGCTGGGGCCAACCCGAGCGTTGCGAGCGCGCGCAGTAGCGCGACTTCGAACTCGACCATCGCGTCCACGAGCGCGCGATCGCTCACCTCGCCGGCCGCCCCGCCGCGGGCGAACAGTCCCGCGAACAGGCTCGGGTCGCCCACGCCCTCGCCGCTCGAGGACATCTTCGGTCTAGCGCGACCCGCGGCCGAGCGGGCGCGGGCGCGGAGGCGGGTTCGTCGCATGGAGGGAATGGGCGAACGACGCCATCGCGGTCCGCACGACCTCGACCGTCTCCGATGGGAGATCGCCGAGCATGTCGGCCTCGATCCGGTCCACCGAGCGATCGCAGCCGGCGAGGACCTCGAGTCCCTTTGACGTGACCGACGCGCGCAGCACCCGCCGGTGCTTCGGGTCCGGGCGGCGGCGGACGAGCCGGCGCTTCTCGAGACCGGAGATCACGAGGTTCATCGCCTGCGGGGTGACGAGCGCCCAGCGCGCGAGCTGAGCGCACGACAGGCCGTCGCGCTCGCGAAGGAGGCTCAGCGTGACGTACTCCGGGGTCGAGACGCCGTGGACGCGGAGCTCTTCGTCGAGGCGCGCGCGGAGCCGTCGTTCCACCCGATACACCAGATATCCGACGCGCGGCGCCCTCACCGGGTCCGCGGAGCCGAGCTTTGGCATGGCCGCACCCGTCACCCACTCAACACTAGTGCCTATCGACTGAAGTCTATGCAGGCCGGCCCCAAGGCATTGACAAGCGGCTTGCGATACGCATATGTTTTTCGGACGGGAGTTGCGGTCAATGCCGGTGGTCAGAGGAGGCTCCGTGATCGGACGTAAGACACTCATCGCGCTCGCGGCGGGAGGGCTGCTCGCTGCGGTCCCTGCGTCCACGGGCGCGCAGGCCACGAAGTCAACCCACTACAGCGGCAGCCTGCCCGACACAGGCAGCTGGATCGCCGACGTGCCCACGCCGTGGAACGGCACGTTGCTGCTGTACAGCCATGGCTACGGGAGCACTGCCCCTGCCGATTCGCCGGACCCCGGCTCCCTACAGGACCTGCTGAACCAGGGGTACGCGCTGGCCGGCTCCTCGTATGACCCGACCGGCTCGCTGTGGCAGCTCGGCAGCGCCGTTCGCGACCAGTTCGAGACGCTCCGCGACGTCGAGCATCGCGTCCTGCCTCGCCCGCCCAAGGACGTGATCGCGGTCGGGACCTCGATGGGCGGACTGATCAGCTCACTCGAGTCCGAGCGGGCGTACGGCCGCATCGATGGGTCGCTGACCACGTGTGGGATCGTCGCCGGCGGTCTCAACCTTGGGAATTATCAGCTCGACGGCGAGTACGCGATCAACGAGCTGCTGGCCGGCGACTCGGTCCAGCTCGTGAACTACACCGGGCCTACGGGCGCGGCCGACAGCTTCAAGGCCGCCGATCAGCTCGCCGCGGCCGCGGGGACCGCACAGAACTCGGCGGCAGGCCGCGCGCGGCTGGCGCTCGCGATGTCGCTGATGAATACGACGACCTGGTCCACGCAGCCCGGTGCCGTGCCGCCGGCATCGAACGACTTCGCGGGACAGGAGCAGCAGCAATACGACACGGACTTCGGGATGGCGCCCCCAGGATTCCCGCCGCTGACCGTGATGGAGTTCGTTGAGACGGGCCGGCAGCAGATCGAGCTGGCCGCGGGCGGCAACCCGAACTGGACGGTCGGCGTCGACTTCAAGCGCCTCGTCGATCGCTCGCCATACCGGCCCGAGATCGAGGCGCTGTACCACGCGGCGGGCCTCAGCTTGAACGCCGACCTGCACACGCTCACCCGCGGCGCCAACATCCGCGCCAAAGACAGCGCGGTTCGCTGGATGGAGGGAACCTCGGATCCGTCGGGCCGCCTCCAGGTGCCTGAGCTCGACATGCACACGATCGCCGATCAGCTCGTGCCGGTGCAACAGGAGAACTACTACCGGCACACGGTCACGTCTGCGTGGTCCCGCGACCTCTTTCGCCAGGCGTTCGTCGACCGGCAGGTCCACTGCAACTTCACGCCGTCCGAGATAGTGGCGGGAGTGCACGCGATCCAGCACCGGGTCGACACCGGGCATTGGGGCTCAGTCGCCACTCCCTCAGCACTGAACGCAAGCGCTGCCAACTCGGCACTCGGGCCATCCGCATTCATCCGGTACGAGCCGGCGCCGCTGTCGGGCGTCAACGGCCCGTTCGATCCGTTCACCGGAGGCATGTTCTAGCCGCGGCGTGGGAAGGGGGGCGCCGACCCGGCGCCCCCGCGACAATATGGGGGAATGTCGCCAGGCCGTGACCGAGGTTTCGGCTCCACGCTGGCGTGGAGCTGCCTTGGCCTGCTCGGGTCCGTCCTGGTCACGCTCGCGGGGCCGGGCCTCGCGGGCGGCACGGTCCGGTGGTGGTTTGATCCGGCGATCCCGGCCGGGCTCGACACGGGAGTGTTCTACGTCGGGATCGTCGCGCTGTGCGTCGCGTGGCTCGGGCTCGGCCGACGGATCTCGGTCCGGGCCCTGTCGACTCGCGATCTCTACGTGATCGCCGCGCTGTGGGTCCTACCTCTGCTGCTGGGCCCGGCGTTGTTCAGCCGCGACGCGTACAGCTACCTCGCGCAGGGGACGCTCGTGCACCTCGGGATCGACCCGTATCGACACGCGCCCGCGGTGCTCGCGCAAGCCGGCAACGCGCACGTGCTCGGCGCCGTCGACCCGTTCTGGCGGAACACCACCTCACCGTACGGTCCCCTGTTCCTGGGAATAGTCAGCGTCGTAGTCGCGGTCGCGGGGTCGAACCTGGTGCTGGGCGTACTGCTGCTCAGGCTGATGGAGCTGATCGGAGTGGTGCTACTCGCGGTGTTCGCCCCGCGCCTCGCCCGCGCGCTCGGTGCCGACCCCGCGCGAACGGTCTGGTGGGTGCTGCTCAGCCCGCTCGTGCTGCTCGAGCTTGTGGCCGCGGGGCACAACGACGTGCTGATGGTGGGTCTGCTAGTCGCCGGCGTGACGCTCGCGCTCGAGCGCCGTCCGCTGCTCGGCATCGCGGTTTGCGCGCTGGCCGCGACGATCAAGATTCCGGCGGCCGCGGCGATCGTGTTCGTCGCGGTCGTCTGGGCGCGGAGCGCGCCGGCGCCGTCCGAGCGCACCCGCCGCCTCGCGTTGTCGGCGGGAGTGACAATCGGGGTACTCGCGGCGGTCAGTCTGATCACGGGCCTCGGCCCCGGCTGGGTCTCGACGTCGGTGTTCTCCACGCCCGACAAGGTGCGGCTCGCGATCACGCCCGCGACCGCGCTCGGGTGGACGGTCGCCCACCTCCTCGGCGACGTCGGCATCGGGGTGAGCGCGCGGGGCCTCGAGTCGGCGCTTGGCGTCGTCGCATTCGGCCTCAGCCTGCTGTTGGGCGCCGCGCTGCTGTGGCGCGCGCGCCGCGAGAACCTCGTCCGCTACCTCGGGATCGCGCTGATCGCCGCTGCCATCTGCGGCCCGGCGGCGTGGCCGTGGTACTTGTGCTGGGGCCTCGCGCTGCTGGCCGCCTGCCCGGGCGTCCAGGAGTCGCGGCTGATCCCGCTCGGGGTCGCGGCAAGCGTGTTCGCCGTCAAGGGCGACGGGATCCTGGCGTTCCCGCTCAAGACCTCGCCGGTGTTCGTGGTTCTGTACCTCGCGATCGCGGTCGCAGCCGTGGTCGTCGTGGGTCGCAAGCGGCCGGCGGTCAGAACTGCCCGTCTGCGTCCGATCGCGGAGTCCTGATGGCGACACAGACCGAGATCCCCCGCCTCCGGGCGCCTGAAGCGGCCGGCCGGCCGGCTTTCCGCCCGGACGTCTGGGATGTCGCCGTCGTGGCCGGGCCGGCCGTGCTCGCGGTGGTGCTCTGCTTGATCGAGCTCACGACTCGGAGCCTGTGGCTCGACGAGGCCGCGACCGTCGCGATCGCGAGCCAGCACGGGTCGGCGCTGTGGAGCGCAATCGCGCACGACGGCGGCAACATGCTCGGCTACTACGCGCTGCTCCACGTGCTGGTCGGGTGGTTCGGCGACGGCGCGCTCGTGATCCGGCTGCCCTCGGTGGTGGCAGCCGGCGCGTGCGCAGCGGCGGTCAGCCTGCTCGGCCTTCGACTGTTCGATCGCCGCGTCGCGCTCGCCTCCGGACTGCTCACCGCGGGCAGCCTGCCGCTCGTCTTCTGGGGCCAGGACGCACGGGGATACGCGCTGATGGTTGCCCTGGTGGCGGGCTCGTTCGTCGCGTTTTCCGAGCTCGTGGACGGACCGCGCCGGCGAGGCCCGTGGATCGCATACGTCCTGCTGACCACGCTGGCGGTGTACGCGAGCTTCGTGGCGATCTTTGCGGTGCCCGCCCAGCTGCTCGCGCTCGCTTGGCGCCGACGCGGCTGGCGCCAGGTGTCGTCCGCGCTCGCGGCCTGTGCGGTCTGCTGGATCCCGCTCGCGGTGCTCGCTGTGACCCGCGGCTCGAACCAGCTGTTCTGGATTCAGCGCCCGACGTTCAAGCTCGAGCGGCAGGTCGTCGGCGCCCTGACGTCATCCGGCTTCGAACCCAATTTCCATCCGACGGCCGTCGCCACGCCGCTCGCGATCCTGACCGTCGCGCTGCTCGTGCTCGCCGCCGCGAAGGTCGTCCGGCAACGCGAATGGGGACCGGTGCTAGCGCTGTCGTGGCTGGTGGTGCCGGTCGTGCTGATGTTGGTGTGGTCGTTCGTCGGGCAGCCGATCTTCACCCCGCGGAACCTGCTCGTGTCGCTGCCGGCGGTCCCGGTGCTGTTGGGCTGGGTGATCATGAGCAGCCGCCGCATCCCGCCGCTCCTGGCCTGGCTCGCGGTCGCCGCCCTGATCGCCCTCCGTCTGGTCGTCCTCGTGCCAAGCTACGGCACCTCTCCGGAGAACTGGCGCGCCGCGACCGCGTACGTCCTGAACGCGGCCCGGCCGGGCGACTGCACGGTGTTCTACCCGCGCGACGCTCAGATGCCATTCAACTACTACGCCGGTCGTCCGGTGAAACCGTTCATCGAACGCTACGACTCGCCTCGGGTGCCGTCCGGCTGCCTCCGCGTGTGGCTGATCGCGAGCCACCAGGGCCTGCCGACGGGCACCGCCGCATCGCGCGTGCACTACGCGCGGTACGTGGCCCTGCGCTCGGCGCTCGCGCGCGAATACCCACGGAACAGCACGAAGTCGTTCGGCTACGCCAGCGTGATCTGGGTCGAGCTGCTCAGCCGGTGACGCTTCACGGCCTCAGCGTCGTCCCGACGAACGTGAGCGCGCTCAACCCGACGAGCAACAGCCCGTTCACCCACAGCAGCACGGTCCAGGCCCTCCCTCGGACGTAGCGCGCGAGCACGATCACTGCCGGGAACGCGGTGATCACGAGCCGCGGGTTCGGCGGCGTGTATTCGGACGTCATCGCGAGCCAGGCCACACCGAGCGTCCACACGATCGCCTCGATCGACATCTCCCGCCAGTTGCGGATGACGAGCACGAGCAGGACGATCAAGACGCCCGCGCCGACGAGCCCGACGACTAGGTTCAGGTCGATCGTCGGGTGGTTGAAGTGACTGAACGAGATCTGGTCTTCGGTCAGCTTGGCAAGGTGGACGAGCGCGTACAGATCGGTCTTCTCGCTCCAGCCGTCGCGCTGGGCGATCAGACTCGCGAACGGAGAGCCGGTCCAGAACCAGAGGAAGCCGGCGAACGCGGCAGCACCGACGACCGACAGCGCCGGCGCGATCAGGCTCCTCAGACCGGCGGGATTCGTGACGCCGCGGCGGCGAAGCTCGAGCCCGGCCGACACCGCGCACACGGGCAGGAGCACCAGGGCCTCGGGCTCGGTCGCGGTCGCGAACGCGGCGAGCGAGCCGGCCAGCACCCAGCGTCGTTTCTGGAGCGCGAGGATGCACCCCGCGACGAGCGGGAGCATCAGCCCCTCGGCGTAGACCATCGAGAACACGACCGACCCGGGGAACAGGCAGAAGATCAGCACAGCCTTGCGGCCGGTCTGCTCCCCCCACCACCCTGTGGCGAGGCGCTGCACGAGCACGGTGGCGATCAGCCCGCCGATCCCCGAGACGATCACGCCGGCGACCGTGGTCGACAGGATCTCGTAGTGGGCGACGGGAACGACGAACGCGTGCGACACCGCCCAGGCCAGGAGCGGGTACAGCGGGAAGAAACCGAGCGTCGTCTGTATATGCGCGACGTGTGTCGGGTACCCGTGGTCGGCGAGCATCCGGTACCAAAGGCCGTCCCACTGCGACAGCTCGTGGGTGAACGCGTGGTGGCGGAGCGTGCCGTTTGCGAACGCGACGACGAGGAGCAGCGCCCGGGTCGCGAGGTAGACCGTGATCGCGAAGCGAGCGCTGTACACGGCCTCGGCTGCGCGGCCCCTGAGGCGACCGGCGGCGGCGCCCCGGCGCCAGGAGGCCGGTAGGGCGTGTCCGTCGAGGCTCGCCGTCGGCGGTCCCTGCACGAGCGGCTCGGCGTGTTCGGACGCACTCTCCACGAGCCGCGCAGTCTAGGAGACGCCCAGCGCGCGCCCAGCGCGATCCGCGTCAGCGCATAGAATCGCGCGCCATGTGCCGGCTGTTCGGGATGAGCGGCGGAGCTAATGAGGTGCAAGCGACGTTCTGGCTGCTGGATGCACCCACGAGCCTCGTTCAGCTGAGCGAGACCCAGCCCGATGGGGTCGGGCTCGGCACGTTCGACGGCCACGGCACGCCCTCGGTTTACCGCAAGCCGGTCGCTGCAAGCCGCAGCCAGACGTTCATCGCCGACGCGCACGAGGTGAGCTCACGCACGTTCCTGGCGCACATCCGTCACGCCACAGCGGGCGAGCCGACGATCGAGAACACGCATCCGTTCGAACAGCACGGACGGTTGTTCGCGCACAACGGCGTGGTCGGCGACCTCCCGGCCCTGCGCGAGCGACTCGGCGCGCATGCCGACCTCGTCCACGGCTCAACCGACTCCGAGCTGTACTTCACGCTGATGACCAAGCGGATCGAGGAGCATGGCGGGGACGTGATCGCGGGCATCACGCAAGCGGCGTCCGAGATCGGCGCCGAGATCCCGCTCTACTCGCTCAACATGCTGCTGACGACGGCGACCGACATCTGGGCGCTTCGCTACCCCGACACGAACGAGCTGTGGATTCTCGAGCGCTCGATCGGCCTCGGCGGTGGCGAGATGCTCGACCAGCGCAGCGCGTCTGGGATCACGCGCGTGTTCTCGGGGCAGCTCTCGATCCTGCCGAGCACCGTGATCGCCTCCCAGCCGATGGACTCGAACCCGGAGTGGCGGATGCTCCAGTCCGGCGAGCTGATCCACATCGACCCCGAGCTCCGCGTGACCTCGAGGATCGCGGTGCCCGACCCACCGGTCCGCATGCTCGAGCTGACGTCCAAGGAAGAGGTCGCCCAGCGAGAGGCGTCTTAGCCTGGATTCTTCTTAGGCCGCGAATTCTTAGGCCGCGAAGCGCGCCGCCAGATCGGCGACGAGCGTCGGCAGACCCGCGGACGCGGCGAGCCGCTCTTGCCGGCGCGGCTCGGGTGCGAGCACGAGCATCCGCACCGCATCCAGCTCCTGCACCGCGTCGAGCGCGACCGCGTGCGGACGAGCCGCCGCGAGGACGTCGTCGAGGATCTGCGGGAGCGGGACCATGGTCGCGCGCAACGGGTCGATGAACTCGGCGGCCGTCGCATCGCGCGCCGCGATGAATCGATTCTCGGCCAGCACCTCCTGGGCGCCGACGAGCTTCGGAGACGCGTAGCCCTGCTCGAGCTCGAGCCGGGCGAGCGCCTGGACCAGCGCGGTCAGCGCCGCGGTCGTGGCGAGCCGGGGCTGGGCGTCCATGATCCGCACCTCGACGGTCCCGAGCCGGGGCTGCGGACGGACGTCCCACCACAGGAACGTCGGCTCGGGGATCGCGCCGGACCGTACGAGCAGATCGACGGTCGCAACCCAATCGGAGTAGCTCTCGAACCTGCGTGGTATGCCCGTACGCGGAAAGCCCTGGAACAGGATCGTCCGGTTCGATGCGAGGCCCGTCGCGCGGCCGCGCAGCAGCGGCGAGGAGGCCGACAGCGCGAGAAGCAGTGGTAGGTGCGCGCGCAACTGGTTCACGAGCCGGATCGCTCTCTGCGAGTCCGGCACCCCGACGTGGACGTGCAGGGCGAACGTCGGGTCGCGACGGGCGAGGTCGCGCGTCGTCCGGTAGATCACCTGGTAGCGACTCGAGGGAGACACGCGTATCGGCTCGGCCATCGGCGCCGGGTAGGTACCGCACGACGCGGCAGCCATGCCCAGCTGTGCCAAGTTGCGCACGAGCAGCGACCTGAGCTCGCGCAACTCCGCGATCGCCTCCCGGACGGTGGCGTGCGGCGCAGTCCTGAGCTCGAGTGCCGCCTCGTGGGTCTCGGCCGCGCAGCGGCCGGCGAGATCCGGGCCGGCGGACGAGAGAACCTCGTCGCCGCGCTGCGCCACGCCCCACGTGACCGGATCGAGGAGCATGACCTCCTCCTCGATTCCCACGGTATAGGCGTCAGACGGCCGCCAAGCCGCCCATTGCGCACGACCCAAGCTCGCGACACGCCCCGTCGGTGTTTCTAGCGCTTCCGTGGAAGAAGTTAACCACGGCGGGTATAAGCGAGTATTAACCCGCCTGGGCCAGCCGCTGAGCGTCGGTTCCCCGGCGCGTGCGCACGGACCGCCTGGCGGAGGTGATCCGGCGCGGCTCCGCGAGCCGCTCCGCCACCGCGTGGGCCTCGGCTGCGACCTGCTCGGCGGCGCCGGCAGCCGCGATCAGCAGCTCGAACAGCGGCCCGTGGTCGCGCATGCCCTCGGCATGCCACTGGACACCGAGAACCAGCCGCTCGCCGGGGTTCTCGATCGCCTCGATCGTCCCGTCCTGCGCCCATGCGGTCGCGACCAGACCCTTGCCGAGCGCCTGCACCGCCTGATGGTGGAACGAGTTGACCTCGAGCGCGGGACCGCCCAGCGCCGCTCGGAGCCGGCTGTGCGGCGCCGTCTCGATCCGGTGGGTGGGGACGCTGCCGTGCTCGGGCTGGCGGTGCTCGATGCCGTCGCCGACGAGATCGGGAAGGTGCTGGTGGAGGGTCCCGCCGCGCGCGACGTTGAGAAGCTGCATGCCGCGGCAGATCCCGAGGATCGGAAGCTTGCGACGGTCGGCGGCGCGCACGAGCGCGAGCTCGACGGCATCGACCGCCGGCTCGGTCGGTCCGAGCTCGGGGTGCTGCTCGGCGCCGTAGGCGCTCGGCTGGACGTCAGGGCCGCCGGGCAGGCACACCCCGTCGACGCGGTCCAGCAGCGCGCCGATCGCGTTCGGGCGAAGCAGTGGCACGATCACCGGGATCCCGCCTGCCCGCTCGATCGCCTCGGGGTACAACGTCGCCAGGGCTACCTCGAACTTCGGCGGCTCCCCCTGCGGGCGCGGACTCATATCTTCGGGGCGGCGGAGCTCCGATGTGGTGACCGCGATCAGGGGACGCATTCCCATGGACATATATTTCGGCAGCTGGAAGAACAACTCCATGGCCATTGGGACAAACATCCGTCCAGATTGTTCGCCCGGAATCAGGAGTTTCACTGCACCGGCGGACGTACTGAGATCGCTGTCACCCGAGCGTGACGAGCTGATCGAGGCCACCGACGCCTGTGCTCGATCTCAACGACCGCTGAGTTCTCCGAGCAGGACGTTCCAGCGCTCGACCGAGACGGTGCTGAGCACTCCCATCCGGGTCCATACGTCGTCCTCGAGCCGCCGGTTGATCGTGATCTCGTTGTCGGCGTCGAAGATCAGCAGGACGCGGTGCTCGGGACTGCCGTCACCGAGCGGACCGACCATCACAAGAAACCGCTCATCGAACAGCTCATCCATGAACGCGGCGTGCTCGGCCCACTTGTCCTGGTCACGCAGCGGGCGACCGTTGTCCCATGCGGGCCCGGCCTTGCGGATCATCGCGAACAACATCTCGTGATCGTAGATACTCGGTGCCGCGATGAGGGCCACGAACTACTTCTCCGCGGTCGACTCCCACACCGAGGGGATGCCGACGCGCGTCGTCACGGGCGGCCTCGGTCCGATCCCGGGTAGCTCGATGCAGGAGCGACGGCTCTACTTCGAGGAGCACCTCGACCACCTCCGGCTGCTGCTGATGCGCGAGCCCCGCGGCCACTCTGCGATGTCGGGCGCGTTCCTGCAGCCGCCGACGCGATCCGACGCCGACTGGGGCGTGCTGTTCGTCGAGGTCTCGGGCCTCCTTCCGATGTGCGGCCACGGGACGATCGGCGTCGCGACCGTGCTGGTGGAGTGTGGGATGGTCGCCGTCTCGGAGCCCGAGACCGTGATCCGCCTCGACACGCCGGCCGGACTCGTCGCAAGCCACCGTGGTGGTCTCCGAAGGGCGGGCCGAGCGCGTCAGGCTCCGCAACGTTCCGGCGTTCGTGGACGCGCTCGACGCGAGCGTCGACGTCGGCTCGCTCGGTCGCGTCACGTACGACATGGCGTACGGGGGCAACTTCTACGCGCTGATCCCGGCCACGTCGGTCGGACTCGAGCCGGACCCGGCGAATGCGCAGGAATTGATCGACCGCGGGCTCGAGATCATCTCCGCGATCAACGCAGGCGGCGCTGCCGGTGCATCCGCTCGACCCCGCCATCCGAGGTTGTAAGCACGTCGTGTTCTACGCGCCCGGACGGGACGGCGCGGACGCACGTAACGCGACCGCGATCCACCCGGGCTGGCTCGACCGGTCCCCGTGCGGGACCGGGACGTCGGCGCGCATGGCCGCGCTCCACGCCCGCGGCGAGCTCGGGCTGGGCGAGGAGTTCGTCAACGAGTCGATCATCGGGAGTCGTTTCACTGGCCGCCTGCTCGAGGAGGTGAGCCTCGGATCGATGCCCGCGGTGGTGCCCGAGGTCAGCGGCCGGGCGTGGATCACCGGCATGAGCCAGTACCTGCTCGACCCGACCGACCCGTTCCCGGCGGGCTTTTCCCTGTAGGCAATTTCGGGAGCGGCTGCGGGAAGTGCGGGTGATCGTGATCGGTGGCGGGGCGGTCGGGCTGTGCGTCGCGGAGGCGCTGGGCGCCCGCGACGCCGAGGTGACCGTGCTCGAGCGCGGCAGATGCGGGGCGGGGGCGTCGGCCGGAAACGCGGGCTGGATCACCCCGTCGCTAGCGGTTCCCGTCCCCGGCCCCGGGGTGATATTGGAGTCGTTGCAGTGGCTCGTCAACCCGTCGGGCCCGCTGTGGATCCGCCCCACGCTGTCGCCCGCGATGCTCGCGTGGATCGCCCGGTTCGTGGCGAGTTGCGCGCGACCGGCGTACCGGCGCGGCGTCATCGCCCTTCAGCGGGCGGCCGCCGACGCGGGGCCGGCGTTCGATCGAATGGTCGAGCGGGGCGTCGAGTTCGAGCTGCACGACGAACCGCTCGTCTATCCCGCCTTCGAGCAGCGCGAGCTCGAGTACCTGTGGCGCGTCGCGGACGAGCTGCAAGAGGTGGGCCTCACGAAACCGCTTGACCGGCTGTCGGGCAGCGAGCTGCTCGAGCTCGAGCCGGCGCTCAGCGAGCAGGTGATCGGGGGCCTGATCGCCCGCGGCGATCGCCGGGTCCGGCCCGAGGTGCTGTGCGAGGGAGTCCGGCGCGCGCTCGCCGGCCGGGACGTCGAGGTGCTCGAGCACACGCCGGTGCACGGCCTCGTGCGGGACCGCTCTGGATGGATCGTCTCGGGTGGGTCGCTCGAGCGGCGAGCCGACGCGGTCGTAGTCGCGGGCGGCGTGGCCTCCGCCGAGCTGCTGGCGGGGCTCGGGGTGCGGTTGCCTATCGCCGCGGCGAAGGGATACAGCCGCACGTACCCGTCGAGTCCGGGCGCGCCGCGCCAGGCGCTGTACCTCGAGTCGCCGAAGGTCGCGATCAGCGTGTACGACGGCGCCGTGCGGGTGTCGGGCACGCTCGAGCTCGGAGCCCGTGGCCTCCGCGTGAGCGACCGGCGCCTGACCGCGATCACCGAGGCCGCCCAGCACGCGCTGCCCGGCTGGCAGATGCCGGCGCACCCCTTCGACTGGGCGGGGATGCGCTCGCTATCGCCCGACGGCCTGCCGTACATCGGCCCCGTCCCCGGACTCGACGGGGTTCATCTCGCGGCCGGTCACGGGACGCTCGGGATCACGCTGGCTCCGCTGACCGGCGAACTGCTCGCGTCGCTCCTGCTCGAGGGGCGCGCGAGCGAGCTGCTGACCCCGTTCTACCCGGCGCGCGTTCTTGCGGGTCACGGCGCGCGCGGTCGTGTACAACGACTGAGAGCAACTACAGGAGGACTGCGATGAAGGGCGTATACGCCGCGATCGTCACCCACTTCGACGACGACCTGCAGGTCGATCACGACGCGGTGGCCGCAGAGGTCAAGCGGCTGCTCGCGGAGGGCGTCCAGGGCATCGTTCCGAACGGGACGGTCGGCGAAGGCGGCAGCCTCTCGCGCGAGGAGCGCCGCGCGGTGATCGAGACCGTCGTCGCGGCCGCGGGCGGGGCTCCGGTCTGCGCGGGCATCTCGGCCGCCACCGCCGAGCAGGCCGCGATCTACGCGAGCGACGCGGCGAGCGCCGGCGCCGACAGCGCGATGACCCTACCGCCGCTGCTGTACCGCGCAGACGAACGCGAGCTGGTCGGGTTCTTCGGCTCGATCGCGCGCGCCACCGAGCTGCCGCTGATGATCTACAACAACCCGCTCGGGAGTGGCAGCGACCTTCATCCCGAGCTGCTCGGCCGGATCGCGCGCGAGGTGCCGAGCGTCACCGCGTTCAAGGAGACGTCCGGCGACGCCCGCCGGATCGCCGAGCTCGTGAACCTGTGCCCCGAGATCGACGTGATGGTCGGCGGCGACGATTGGGCGCTCGAAGGCTGCTGCGCGGGGGCCGTCGGCTGGATCTCGGGCGTGGTCGTCGCGCTGCCCGCGCAGTCGGTTCGGCTGTGGGAGCTGTGCACGGCCGGAGAGCTACCGGCGGCGCGTGAGCTCTACGCCGAGCTCCTCCCGCTCGCGCGGCTGGACATGACGCCGAAGCTCGTGCAGTACTTCAAGGCGGCGCTCGACGAGCTCGGGCTCGGAGGCGGCCCGTGCCGTCCGCCTCGGCTCCCGCTCACCGGGGACGAGTTGGTTGTGTTGCGGCGCGCCGTCGAGCACTTCTCGCCCGCGCAACTGTCGCCCCGGTAGCGGCCCGGCAGGCGTGGATCGACGCCACGGCTTGCCGGAGGCGGTCAACGCTGTCCCTGAAGGACGTGCTCGAGAGCGAGTGACTAGAGGTTGAACGCGGCGCGCATGTCGGCCGCGGTCGCCGCGCTGCCAAGTAACGGAGTGAGGTTCAGCATCTCCTGGGTCGCGCGCAGCATCGCGTAATGGTCGAGTCTCACTGACACTTGGGTTCCGGGCGGGACCGAGGGGGCGATCACGAGCGTCGGGATGTGGTTGCCGTGGAGGTCGTCGTCCTCATCCCATGTAATGAATGCCGCGGCGGCACCGGCGTTGTACTCGGCGCTAGTGAGCACGGTCGGTATGAACCTCGACAGCCACGTGTCACCGTCCGCCACCGTGCCATTGTGCATGTCGTGAATCAGATTCGGGGTGACGAAGGTGAACCGAGCTGACAGGTCCGGCGGATCGGTCAGCGGAACGTTGTACCTGGCGCAGTCACCACCGAGATTCGTGTAATACGCGTGCGGGTTGTGGCGGACCGCGTATTCACCGGAGTCCGCCGTCGCGCAGTTCGACGGCATCGACTCCTCGAGCGACCGCGAGCCCCCGCCGGGTAGCAGGCTGAACAGGTTCGGCACGTCCAGCGGATGCGCCGAAGGATCGTCGTCGTCCGCGATGCCCTGCATGGAGCCGGAGGTCATCGCGATGTAGTTCGGCAGGCTCGGGTGCGACTCGGCGAAGAAGTTCGTCGCCAGCCCGGCCCGGTCGGCGAGCTCGTTGATGTACGGCGCATCAGAGGACCCGATGATCTGATCGTACGAGTGGTTCTCCATCACGATCCAGATCACGTGGTCATAAACGGACGGGGGTCCGGGAGCCGGCGCGGGCATCGCTCCGCGACGGCTCAGTCGGGGATCGCGGCGACGTCGGGGACGACGATCCCGAACAGATCGGCGATGGCGGCAAGGCTCGCGGCCTGCAGCGCCTCGGACGACACGACGCCGGTCGGACCCGGGAGCGCTCGCGTAGCCGTCGCGCTTGCGACGACCGTGGGCGCGTACCCCAGGTTGAACGCCCCCCGGGCCGTGGAGTTCACGCACATGTGTGTCATGAACCCGGCGAGCACGAGATTGCTCCCGGACACGGCCCTCAGCCGATCGTCGAGTTCCGTCTGGACGAACGAGTTCGGAAAGCCCTTGACGATCACGGGCTCGTCGCCCTGAGGCGCAACCCGGTCGGCGATCTGGCCGATCTCGGCTCGGATGTCGTAGGGCGAGCCCTCGCCCGAGTCGTGCTGGACGTGAATGATCGGAATGCCCGCTGAACGCGCCCGTCCAAGCAGCTTGGCCGCCTCGTCGAGAGCCGCCGCCACCCCATCGAGCTCCATCACGCCGCGCGTGTAGGTGTTCTGGCAGTCGATCAGAATCAGCGTCGAGTCCGCCAGTCTTGCCGGCGTCGCCGGCATGCCGCTCAGGTCTCGCAAGGTCGTGGGCTCGGGCATGAGTCGGTGCTCTCCTCCGTTCAGGGCTGGTCGCTGCGAGGAATCTACTCCGCGACCCCGCCCGCCTATGGGGCGTCTACGAGCGCGAGGAAGGCGGCGGCCGTGGGCGACAGCCGCGAGGTTCGGTGGACGAGTCCGACCGTCCGGGTGATCTTCGGGCGGGCCCCGCGCACGGTCGCGCCACGTCGTCGGGCCTCGTCCGCTTGCGGCGCTGGGAGCAAGGCGGCTCCTGCGCCGGCAAGGACGAGCGGAACGATTGCCTCTCGGGCGGCCGTTTCGACCGCGATCTGGGGAGTCACGCCGACGGCGGTGAGTGCCTGCTCCAACAGGATGCGGGTCGACGTGCCGGGCGGGCTGACGACGAGTGGCGTTCTCGCCAGCTCGCGCGCGCCGATTGGCCGTTCGCCCTCGGGTCCGTGGTCGGGCGGGAGCACGAATAGGAGTTCCTGCTCGCCGAGCGGGTGGGCGGTGAGCTGTCCGCCGGTCAGGGGAAGGTGGGCGGCTCCGAGTTCGCACGTTCCGTCTCTGACGAGCGCTCGTACGCCGTCGGCGCTTTCGGGTTCATGGACCCGGACTTCGATCCCTGGGTGTTGTTCGCGGAACCGGCCGATCAGGTTGGCCATCGGGTCCACCGCGAGGGTCGCCAGCGCGGCAATCTCGAGCCTCCCGACCTTGACCTCGACGATTCCGGTAATCGCGTCTCTTGCTTCGTCGATCGCTTGTTGCACTCGACGAGCGGGGCCGACAAACGCCTCCCCCGCCGGCGATAGGCGCAGGCCGCGCCCCACGCGGTGGAACAGGTCCGCGCCGAGCTCTGACTCGAGGCTGCGGACGGCCTGGGAGAGGGACGGTTGCGCGACGTGGAGACGTCGAGCGGCTCGGGTCACGCCGCCTTCCTCGACCACGGCGAGGAAGTAGCTGAGCCGGCGTTCATCGATAGGCAATTACAGTCAATGAGATCTGAAATATGTCTTTGATCGATGAAAGCATAGCCGCTGCAATGAGTGTGTGAACCGTCCGCTCGCTACCTCGCTCTCATCCGGTTGGCCCGGCCGCCAGTTGCTGCGCGAGCCCCGGCGACCGGCCGTCGTACGCGAGAGCCCGCGGGCGCCGTGGTATGTCGTCGGCACCGTCTGCATCGGCGCGTTCATGGGCCAGCTCGACGCGAGCATCGTGACCCTCGCGCTGCCTCGGATGGGTCTCGACTTGCACGCGAGCCTGGGTGCGGTTGAGTGGGTGGCGCTGGCGTACTTGCTCGTGCTGGTCGCGACCGTTGCGACGGTCGGTCGGATCGCCGACGCGGTTGGCCGAAAGCTGCTCTACGTGTACGGGTTCGGCGTGTTCACGGTCGGTTCGGTGCTCTGCGGATTCGCGCCGACGTTGGCGATTCTCATTGGCGCGCGCGTGCTCCAGGCAGTCGGCGCGGCCATGCTGCAGGCGAACAGCGTCGCGCTGATCGCCGAAGCGATGCCCCGCCCCATGCTCGGCAGGGCCATCGGCGTGCAGGGCAGCGCGCAAGCGCTTGGCCTCGCGCTCGGACCCGCGATCGGCGGGCTGCTCCTGTCACTCGGCGGGTGGCGACTCATCTTCCTCGTGAACCTTCCGGCGGGCGCGATCGGGCTGCTGCTCGGTTGGTTCTTGTTGCCGCGTAGCCGGTCTCGCCGCGAGCTCGGCGCCGGCGACGTTCCCGGCGCCGCGCTTCTCGCGCTGGCCGCGATCGGACCGCTCGCGTATCTGACCCTCGCCGGCCGCGAGGGCTACGGCGACGGTGTGCTGCTCGCCTGCCTCGCCGCCGGCGTCGCGGCCGCGTTCGGATTCCTGGCGCGGGAGCGACGCGCCGCGGCGCCGCTGATCGAGCTTTCGATCTTGCGACGCCGGGGGCTGGCGGGCGGTCTCGGGAGCGGGCTGGTGTCGTACCTTGCGCTGTTCGCGATGCTGTTCACCGTCCCGTACTACCTATCGGCCGACGGCGACAGCGCGGCGCTGATCGGACTGCAACTCGCGGTGTTGCCGGTTGCGATCGCGATAACGGCGCCGATCGCCGGGCGCCTGATCGACCGTGTCGGCGACCGTACCCTGACCGCGGGCGGGCTGACCCTGGCCGCGGCCGGGATGCTCGAGGTCGCGGCCCGACACGGCACCGCGGGACTCCTCGCGGGACTGGCGTTGGCTGGGGTCGGGCTGGGCTCGTTCACGCCCGCGAACAACGCCGGGGTCATGTCGGCTTCCCCGCCTGGACACGCAGGAGTGCTAAGCGGCATGCTCAACATGACCCGCGGGCTGGGTACCGCTCTCGGGGTGGCGGTCGCGGGCGCTCTCTTCACGGCCGGCGCGGGCGTCACCGACGGGGCCGTCGCCCATGCGAGCGTCGAGGCCGCCGGCCACGGCCTGACCGCGGCGCTCGGAGTGCTCGGCCTGGTCACACTCGCAACCGGCGCCGCGCTGGCGCTCGGCGCCGGGCGAGCGAACCACCGCCGCCGCAACGCCTGATCGCGCTTTAGCGAGTGGGCGATCCAGGACTCGAACCTGGGACCTCTTCCTTATCAGAGAAGCGCTCTAACCGACTGAGCTAATCGCCCGACTTGGCCGGATTCTACCCTCGGCCCGAAGGCGCGTCGCGGACCGCGCCGACCGCTCGCGAGCCGCAGTCAGGAGACCGCGCGGACGCGGAGGCGGCGCGCCACGTCTAGCGCGTCGTCGAGGGACTCGAAGCTCAGTTGGACGCGGTAGCCGGCCCCTTTGGAGGGGACCACATCGACGTCACGGCCGAGCGCGGCGCTGAGGGCATCGGAGATGAGCCCGATGGCCGCCGCCTGGTCGGGATGGAGCGGCGGTCGAGGTCGTGAGCGGCGGCGCCGGTCGGAGGAGTTGGCCGCGCGGGCGCGGGACTCGAGCTCGCGGACCGACCAGCGGTGGTGGGCGGCGTCGCGGGCGAGGGCGCGGCGGGCGGCGTGGTCGCTCGCGAGCAGGAGCGCACGGCCGTGGCCCTCGGCCAGCTCGCCTCGCTCGATTAGCTCGAGCGCCTCGTCGGGCAGATCGAGCAGGCGGATCAGGTTCGAGACCGCGACGCGGCTACGGCCGACGCGAAGGCCGACGTCCTCGCGGGTCAGGCCGAGCTCTTCGACGAGGGCGGCGCAGGCCCGGGCCTCCTCGACCGGGTTGAGGTTCTCGCGCGCCATGTTCTCGATCAGTGCCACCTCGAGCGAGGCGGCGTCGTCGTGGCGCCGGACGATCGCGGGGATCGCGCCCAGCTCGGCGAGCTGGGCGGCGCGCCACCGGCGCTCGCCGGCGATCAGCTCATAGCGGCCGCTGACGAGGGGCCGGACAAGGATCGGCTGCAGGACGCCGCGGGCGCGGATCGAGCCCGCCAGGGCCGTGAGCGAGTCCTCGTCGAAGGTGTGGCGTGGCTGATTTGGACTCGGGTCGATCATGTCGAGCGGGACCGGGCGGAGCTCCTGGAGCTCGTCCCTGGGAGCCACGGACAGGATCGCCGCGAGCCCGCGGCCCATGCCCTTCGGTCGTTCAGCCACGAGCGGCCACCTCCTTAGCGAGCTCGAAATAGGCGTCCGCGCCGGCGCAGTGCGGATCATGATGGATCACCGGTTTACCGAAACTAGGTGCTTCGCCGATCCGGACGTTGCGGGGAATCACCGTGTCGAACACAAGTTCGGGGAAATGCTCGCGCACCTCGCGTTCGACGTCCTGGGCGAGTCGGGTCCGGCTGTCGTGCATGGTCAGCAGCATTCCGGCCACCGTAAGCCATGGGTTCAGCTCTCGTTGCACTAGCGAGAGAGTGTCCAGCAGGCCTGCGAGGCCCTCCAGCGCAAAGTACTCCGCCTGAACCGGGACGATCACCCGATCGGCCGCAACGAGCGCGTTCACAGTCAGCGGCCCGAGCGACGGTGGGCAATCGAGCAGGATGAACGAGTACCGGTCGCGCACGCCGGCGAGCGCCTTGCGGAGGAGCATCTCGGAGCCGGCGACCCGGGGGAGCTCGATGTTCGCACCGGCAAGATCCGGGCCGGACGGGACGATCGCCAGCCGCTCGATCCCGGTGGGGCGCACCGCTTCCTCGATCGGCATCGACCCGATTAGCACGTCGTACACCGTGTTGGGGTCGTCCTTGCTGATGCCGAGCCCGATCGTCGCGTTGGCCTGGGGATCGATGTCGACGAGCAGCGCGTCGTAACCCGCCTCCGCAACGCAAGCCGCGAGGTTCACGGCGGTGGTCGTCTTACCCACCCCGCCCTTCTGATTGGCGATTGCGTACACGGTCCCCATGCGAGCGCTGACGCTACCGCCGGGTGCGGTCAGATCCGAGGGGTCGCTGGAGAACATCTCGCTACCTATTTCGCTCCCAGTGGCCGTTTTACTGCCACGCCAGCGCGTCGAGGGAACCCTGAAGGTGTCTCCATAACCTTCGACATGAGGTGCAGGTATCTATTCTGGGCGCCGCGAAAGGGCTGCACCTGTCGGATTTCGCCAGGCTCGAGGCCTACCTCGGCCGCCGCTCGGGCGGCTCTCGCCTCGGCGTCGGGGTCGCGCCGTCCGCGCCAGGCGACGAGCGTTCCGCCGAGAACCAACAGCGGCGCCGCGTACTCGACGACCGCCTCGAGCGGCGCCAACGCCCGTGCCGTGACGACATCGAAGGCCGCGAGACCCTCGGGCCATGACTCCGCCCGGGCGTGAACGGCATACGAGTCCACCTCGCACTCCGTGATCGCTCGCTCCAGGAACGCGCACTTCCGCGCCGCGCTCTCGACGAGCGCGACCCTCGCCTCGGGCAGCGCGATCGCGAGCGGCAGCCCCGGTACACCGGCGCCCGACCCGAGGTCTGCCACCGTCCTCGCCGCCCGGACCTGGCCGAACTCGAGCGCGACCAGGGAGTCCGCGAGGTGGTCGTCGATCACCTTCGCCGGGTCCCGGACCGAGGTCGGGGCGAGCGGGTCCTCGACGAGCAGTCGGTGCAGCGCCGCCAGCCGTCTTACGGCATCCGGGGATAGTGCAAAACGCTCCCCAAGCGCCTCGATTCGGACGCCGGGATCGCGTGATTCGCACCTTGCCGGCACGACCTCAACCCGACGTCCGGAGCCGTTCTCGCTCGCGGGCGATGAAGCCCGCGTACCGGCTGCACATCGTTTCGAAGCGCTCCGCTGCGTAGCCGTCGAGGCCGCCATGGAGCTCTCCCTCGAGCAGGGGAAGGACGTCCCGAACGAGCGCGGTTCCTCGCGCCATCCACTGGTAGTAGGACCGGCCGCCGTGGTGATAGGGCCCGTACAGGCGTGTCTCGGGAAACCGCTCCATCAGCCACCCGAACAGCTCCTCGTGCCGCACGTGCATCCGGACCGTCACCTGCGGCTGCTTCCCGTCGCCACCGAACGAGGCTTCCCCGATCATCAGGCCGATTACGACGCCGCGGTCGAACTCCGAGAGCTCCGTCACGCTCCCGATTGTTTCACCGAGAGAAAAAACGTGAAACGAAGGCGACCGATGCACTCGCCGGACCTGTACAACGCGACAAACGGGCCGTGGCCCCGAGGGAATTGTCGTGTCAAGCGTGCCCCACGTGCTTAACACGGCACGGCTTCGCCGTGATCCGTCGAATGTCGGCGGTAAGCAGGTGATCGCGAGCCTGGGGCGAGCAACGAGCCCGAGATCGTGAGGTTCGGCCGCGCCGGAGCCGCCCTCCCCACGGCCGCGGAGCGAAGCCACCAGCCGCGGAGCGAAGCCACCAGCCGCGGTCGGCACCGCTCTCTCGCCTGTGTCCGGGCCAGGGCCCGGCCCGCTCAGTAGTCCACGAGCGGCGCCACCACGAGCCGCCGGTCGGGCTCCTCGCCCTCGCTGTACGTCTCGACGTCGTGGCGCGATTTCAAGTGCTCGTGCACGACCTTCCGCTCGAGCGCGCTCATCGCCTCAAGCGTGACCGGCCGGGAGTCGTGTACGGCGGTCTCGGCAGCCTGGTCGGCAGCGGCCCGGAGCGCGACGGCGCGGCGCTCGCGGTAGCCGGCGGCGTCGACCACGACCCGCTTGCGGATCGTTGTTCCCTTGCAGGCGATCCGGTAGGCGATGTGCTGGATCGCGTCGATCATCTGGCCGTGGCGGCCGATCAACAGGCCGAGGTCGTCGCCGTCGAGGTCGGCGCGGACCTCGTCCGCGTCCTCCTCGACGCGGATGCTCGCCTCAACGCCGACGCCGGCAACGATCCGCTCGAGCAGTTCCTGCACGCGTGAGCCAGCCAGCCCGATCTCACCGTCCACGATCTACCTCCTGCGCCCGGAGCGCTTCTTCTTCTTGCGCGGGGGCGGGGGTGGGCTGCCGCCCTTGCCGCTGCGGCTACCCGCCGCGACGGGCTCGGGCTCAGGCTTCGTGCGGCCACGGATCAGGCCCGACAGGCCGCCGCGGCCAGCTCCGCGACCGGAGTCTCCGTTCGGGCCCGAGTCGTCAGGCGGAGGTGGCCCGCCACCGCCCGTATCGCCTTTGCCGCTTCCGCGGCCACCACCTCCTCCATCCCCCGGCGGCCCCGCGCCGGACGACGGCACCACCGGCGGCGCCGGGGTCCCGATGAGTCTTCGCACCGTGTACTGCTGGCCCATCGTCCATGCGTTGGTGGTGATCCAGTAGACGATCAGGCCCGCGGGGAAGTTGATCACGATGACCACGAACACCAGCGGGAGCAGCAGCATCAGGTTCCGCTGCTGCTTGTCCATCATCGGGCTCGACATCATCAGGCTCGAGGCGAGCTGAGTGCCGACGTAGAGCAGCAGCAGGACGATCAGCACCCATCCCGTCGCCTTGTCCGTCAGGTCCGGGATGAACAGGAAACCCGCGCCGTTGTTCGGCCCGCACGGAGTCGTGTGCCCGGCGGCCTGGGCGAGCGTGATGTGGTGCATCGCCGCGTACTTGGCCTGGTATACCGCCTGGGTGTCCGGGCAGATGTTGTGCCTGAGGTCCTGGCGCAGCATGTAGAAGAGCGAGATGAACACCGGGATCTGCGCGACCAGGGGCAGGCAGGACCCCAGCGGGTTGATCTGGTTCTCCTTGTAGAACTTCATGATCTCCTGCTGCTGGCGCTGCTTGTCGTCCTTGTACTTCGCCTGGATCGCCTTCATCTGCGGCTGCATGTGCTGCATCTTCTGCATCGAGTGGAACTGCTTGACGGTCAGCGGCAGCAGGATCGCCCGCATCAGGATCGTCAGCGCCACGATCGACAAGCCCCACGAGAGCCCGATGTGGTTGTGGAAGAACTGCAGGACCGACTCGAAGATGTCGATCAGCGGTTGGAAGATGTTCGCGGTGACAAACATGGTCAGGCGCTCGGGGCCGGTGCTCGGGACTTGAACAGCCGCTGGTCCTCGACGGGATCGAAGCCCCCGTGACTGAAGGGGTTACATCTGAGCAGCCGCCAGCCGGCCAGGACAAGCCCTCTGAGTATGCCGAATCTGCTGATGGCCTGCGCGGCATATTCCGAACATGACGGGTAGTACTTGCACCGCTGTCCGAACGCCGGCGAGATCACCCGCTGATACAGCCTGATCGGAAGCACCGCGACTGAACGAAGCGCGCTCAAACCGCGCCTCCCTTTGAATCCACGCGTGCGATCAATTCCCCGAGCGCTCGGCGCATACCGGCAAGGCCCTCACGTTCAGCTAGAGCGTTGGCTTCGTGCCGGGCGACGACCACGGCGTCCGTCCCGGCGGGGAGCTTGTCGCTTTCGGCCGCGAAAGCCTCCCGCAGCAGCCGCTTGACGCGGTTGCGCTCGACGGCGCCACCGACCTTCCGCGAGACGGACAGTCCGAGTCGCGGTTCGTCGTCCTCGCCTCGCGGAAACACGTACAGCACGAGCTCCCGCCCGGCGTGCGACCGCCCCTGGCGAAACACACGATCGAAATCGGCGCTGCGCGACAGCCTCATCCGCCCGGTCCGCGGACGGGCGCCAGGCAGGCCCATCATCAGACCGTGAGGCGCTTGCGCCCTTTGTCGCGCCGGCGCTTGAGCGTGAGGCGGCCGGCACGCGTCCGCATACGGGCGCGAAAGCCGTGGGTGCGTGCTCGCTTGCGCTTCTTCGGCTGATAGGTGCGTTTCATGACTCACGACCCCGGAGTGGGACTGACGCCAGTATACGCAGCGCAGATTGCGACAGATTCGGATCATCCGCGCAGCTGACTGCACCCACCCGGGACGGCGTCCGAAGCCAGCCTCCGACCGCGCTCGCGCTTTTTCCCGCGCTTTGCGTCAAGGCCCCAGAAGGCGGCTATCTCGCCTGGTCGCCGCTGATATATTCGCCGCGCCGGGGCGCCCTTTGGACGTCCCCCTCGCTAATTAGTCCGCCTCCATCCCGCAAGGGGTTGCTTGTCGCTGTCCGCGCACCTCGAGCCCACCGCTGCCTGGACCGAGTTCCGCGCGGAGCTCCGGCGGTCGGTAGGCGAGTCCACCTACGAGATCTGGCTCGATGCGCTCGAGCTCAAGTCCGTCGCCGGCGGCATGTTGCTCGTCGACGCGCCCGCAGAGACGCACGACTGGGTGTCCACGCGCTTCGGCCGAGTCCTCGAGAGCTGCGCGCGGATCGCGTTCGGCCCCGACGTCAGGCTCGAGCTCTCGAGCCCCGGTGCCGACCGGTCGCACCGGCCCAGCGCCCAGGCCGAGAGCCTAGACCTGGCCGCCACCGCGCTCAACCCCCGCTACAGCTTCGACCAGTTCATCATCGGCGACGGGAACCGACTTGCCCACGCCGCTTCGCTCGCGGTCGCCGAGCTTCCCGGCCAGGCCTACAACCCGCTGTTCCTACACGCCCCGCCGGGCCTCGGCAAGACGCACCTACTGCACGCGATCGGCAACTACGTCCTCTCGTTCGGCGGCGGCGCCGTGGTCCGCTACACAACCGTCGAAGCGTTCACCAACCACTTCATCCGGGCGCTCGGATCTCGCTCGCTCGACCATTTCAAGCATGCCTACCGGGACGCCGACGTGCTCCTGATCGACGACGTCCAGTTCCTCGCCAGCAAAGCCAAAACCGAAGAAGAGTTCTTCCATACGTTCAACGCCCTCTACGAGACCGGGCGACAGCTCGTGCTCACGTGCGATCGCCTCCCCCGCCAGCTCGTGTCGGTCGAAGAGCGCCTGAGGGAGCGCTTCGAGTCGGGGCTCGTAGCGGTGATCAAGCCACCGGACCTCGCAACGCGCGTGGCAATCCTCCGCAAGCGCGCAGCATTAGACCGGATTCCGGTAACTGACGGCGCCGTGCTCGAGCTCATCGCCGACCGGATCACGGACAACGTGCGCCTCCTCGAGGGCGCCCTGATCCGCATCGTCGCCTACCACTCGCTGACGCAGCTGCCAATCGACGTCCATCTCGCCGCGACGGTTCTCGATGAGATCCACCCGCGTTCTCACCAATCAAAAGCCGGCTCGAGGTCGATCGGCGAGATCCAGCATGCGGTCGCGTCCTATTACGGTCTCGCCCACGGGCAGCTGACATCCGCGAGCCGGGCCGCCCGCATCAGCTGGCCCCGCCAGGTTGCGATCCATCTCTCCCGCACGCTGACCGACGCTTCGCTCCAGGCGATCGGCGAGGCATTCGGCGGCCGCAACCACGCCACCGTCCTACACGCCTGCAAGCGCGTCAACGAGCGTATGGGCAACGACCAACAAGCTGTTCACGAGGTCGAAGAGCTGACAAGCATCGTCGATCGCGGCCATGCCGACCGGCCTTCTTGACACACTTGCCTGTCCTTCGCACACGCCCAGATTCCCGCTCGGTGCGGCCAATCCCACGAGTTTTCAACATCGACAACACCCCTATGACTTCTACATCCCCTTTGAGGTATTCATCGTGAAGATTTCATCCGAGCGCGAGGCTTTGCTGCGACAACTCCAGACGGTCAGCAGAGTCGCATCGACGCGAAGCGCGATTCAGGCGCTCTCGGGTGTGCAACTGGCGGTGTCGCCGGACGGGTGCGAGCTCCAGGCAACCGACATGGACGTCGGGCTCAGGGTCCCTCTCGAGGCAGAAGTTGTCCGCGAAGGCACCGTCGTGCTGCCCGCCCGTCTGCTGCTCGACGTCGTGCGGCTGCTCCCGGCCGACACGGTCTCGCTCGAGCTCCGCGCGTCCGAGCAGGACGTCGAACTCGTCTCAGGCAACGCCACGTTCCACATCCGGACCCTCAGAGCCGAGGACTTTCCACCGTTCCCCGAGCCGCAGCCGGACTCTGCCGTCTCGATGCCGGTCGCGGCGTTCGTCTCGACCGCGCTCAAGGTCGCGAGCTCGGCATCGCGAGATGAGACGCGCCCGGTGCTGACCGGGATCCTCGTGTCCGCGTCCGACCGCGAGCTGCGGATGGTCGCGACCGATTCCTACCGCCTGAGCGTCAAGGAGACGGCGCTCGAGGCCTCGCTTCCGTCGGGGTTCGAGGTCAACGTGCCGGCACGCGCTCTGCAGGAACTGGCTCGCGTGGCGGGCCATGTTGAGGAAGAGGAGCTCCGCATCAGCGTTCGCCAGAACCAGGTTCTGTTCGAGCTTGGCGGCATCGTGCTCTCCTCGAGGCTGATCGACGGGCAGTTCCCGAACTACCGGCAGCTCCTGCCCGAGACGTTCGAGCACGAGCTCCGCCTGGCCAGTGCCGAGCTGACCGAGGTCGTCCGCCGGATTAGCCTGCTCGCGCAGAAGAACGCGCCGCTGCGGCTGTCGTTCAAGCCAGGCGAGCTGACCATCTCCGCACAGACCCCCGACATCGGCGAGGCGCTCGAGTCGCTCCCGGTGCCGTTCCAGGGCGAGCCACTCGAGATCGGGTTCAACCCCGAGTTCCTGCGGGCGGGGCTCGAGGCAATCGAGGAAGGCGACGTGGTCATGAAGCTGATCAGCCCGCTGCGCCCGGGACTGATCGAGTCCGGCGACGAGAGCCGGTTCCGCTATCTGATCATGCCGATCAGGCTGAACGTCTAGGAGGCTCCCCTGCGGGTCCTCAGCCTGAGCCTGCGCGATTTCCGGTGCTACCACGACGCTTACGTCGAGGTCGGTGATGGGTTGACGGTCGTGACCGGCCCGAACGCTGCGGGCAAGACGAACCTTCTCGAGGGGCTGTACTTCGCGTGCACGGCTCGCTCGTGCCGCACGAGCAACGAGCGCGAGCTCGTGAAGTTCGGCGCCGGCACCGCCCGGACCGTGCTGGCCTGCGAGGGTGAGGACGGTCTCCATGAGCTGTCGGTCGGCTTCGTGCCCGGGCAGGCCAAGGCGATGCGAGTCGACGGCGCGGTCGTCGAGCGGATGCTCGACGTGAGCAGCCGCCCGCTCGTCAGCGTGTTTCTTCCAGACCGACTCGAGTTGATCAAGGGCGCGCCGGCGGTTCGCCGCGCGCACCTCGATCAGTTCGTGTCCGCGCTTTGGCCGGCGCGGAGCGACACGCGGAGACTGTACGGGCAGGCGCTCGCGCAACGCAATGCGCTGATCGCCCGGATCCGGTCTGGGCGGGGTTCCCGGGCCTCAGTCGAAAGTTGGGACGCACAGCTCGCGCACCACGGCATCGCTCTGATGAGCGATCGCCGGCGCGCCGCCGAGCTGCTCGCGGAGCCGTTCACGCGTCTTGGGGCTTCGCTGGGCCTCGACGGCGAGCCGCGAGCGTCATACCAGCCGCGATCGCACGCCACCGAGCCGGCGGAGCTGGCCCGCGAGCTGTCCGAGCGGCTCGAAGGCGACCTCGAGCGCGGCTTCACGGGGCACGGGCCGCATCGCGACGATCTCGCGACCGAGCACGAGGGCCACGACCTGCGCGCGTATGGCTCGCAGGGCCAGCAACGTCTCGCGTTGCTGGCGCTCCTCCTCGCCGAGCGAGAGGTGATCGCCGGGCATCGCCCGGCGCCGCCGGTGATGCTGCTCGACGACGTCATGAGCGAACTCGACCGGGACCGCCGGGAGGCTCTGGTCGAGCTGGTCCGCGGCACAACCGGTCAATCGGTGATCACCGCCACCGATCTCGAGCACGTTCCGGGATCGAGCGACGACGGCGTCACCCACATCGCGGTCTCGGGTGGGCGGCTACTCACGATGGCGGCCGAATGACGTCCTACCGGCGAAGCCCGCGCCCACTGTCTCTCGCGCTCGACCACGTCCGCGACGAGCTCGAGCCGGAAGGCCTGCTCGCCGAGGTCCAGCGTGCGTGGCGTGGCGCGGTCGGGGCGGCAATCGCCGCCGAGGCACAGCCGACCTCGGAGCGGGGCGGCGTTGTGACCGTGTCCTGTTCAGCGTCCGTGTGGGCTCAGGAGCTCGATCTGATGGCCCCGGCGATCCTCAGCAGTCTCAACGAGCGGTTGCGATCCGGCCGGGTATCACGCCTGCGGTGCGTGGCGCTGCCGGTGCGACCCTGAGCCTCGCCGCCCGCGCGCCGTGACCGACGGGCTGGTCAGAGTTCCCTTGACCTCATTCGGCGTCCAGTTCGGATGAAGGTGCAGTGGCTGTCTGCGCGGTCATCCTCAGTCCGCCGACGTCGCGCCGCCGGCAGCCCTTCGCGTAAGCATCAGCCCAACCGCACGAAAGTTGAGCATTGCGCAGCGACGACCCTGATCCGGATGCGTGACGAGGCGCTTGTGGCAGGGCGCGCCGGAGAGCGCGGGACCCGGGTGCGAAAACGGCCTGTTCCTGACTGCCCGAATACCCTCCGTTTTACGGCGTTTGCAGGCAAAATACTCGGCGCCCAGACGCCGTTTCCGCCCCTCTCTGTGCTATCGTTATGTACACATTCTTCGACGCCCCGGCGCGTGCCAGGTTGCGCGGAACCGGGGCGTCTCGATGTCATCGGAGGATCGTTGGCAATTGACGATGGCGCCACAGGGCGCCCCAACCAGCAGAGCACTTATGACGCGCAGGACATCACGGTCCTCGAGGGACTCGACGCCGTCCGCCGCCGCCCCGGCATGTACATCGGCTCGACCGGACCGCGAGGTCTGCACCACCTCGTCTACGAGGTGGTCGACAACTCGGTCGACGAGGCGCTCGCGGGCTACTGCGACTACGTCCTCGTCTCGATACACCCCGACAACTCCGTGACGGTGTTCGACAACGGTCGCGGCATCCCCGTCGCGATCATGGAGAAGGAGCAGCGGCCGGCGGTCGAGGTCGTGCTCACGGTTCTTCACGCGGGCGGCAAGTTCGGCGACGGCGGCTACAAGGTCTCCGGCGGCCTTCACGGCGTCGGCGTGTCGGTCGTGAACGCGCTGTCCGAGCGCCTCGACGTCGAGGTCCGCCGAGACGGCTTCCACTGGACGCAGTCGTATCGAGCGCGGCAAGCCGCTCGGCGATCTTCAGAAGGGCGAGCCGACGAACGAGACCGGGACGACCATAACGTTCCTGCCCGACGCCGACATCTTCGAGACGCTCGAGCTCGACTTCACGACGCTCGAGGAGCGGATGCGGGAGACCGCGTTCCTGACGCGCGGTCTGCGCATCGTGCTCGTCGACGAGCGCTCGTCCGGTCACCGGGCCGAGTTCCGGTACGAGGGCGGCATCGTCGACTTCGTCAACTACCTCAACGAGAACAAGGACCCGATCCACAAGAAGGTCATCTCGTTCTCCGGCGAGAGCGACGAAGGCGCGGTCGAGGTTGCGATGCAGTGGAACGCCTCCTATCAGGAGTCCGTGTTCTCGTTCGCCAACAACATCAACACGATCGAGGGCGGGAGCCACCTGAGCGGCTTCCGGTCGGCGCTGACCAGCGCGCTCAACAAGTACGCGCGCGACAAGGGAGAGCTCAAGGAGAAGGACGACAACCTCACGGGCGAGGACGTCCGCGAGGGCCTGACCGCCGTCATCTCGGCCAAGCTCCAGGATCCGCAGTTCGAGGGACAGACGAAGACCAAGCTGGGCAACCCCGGCATGCAGGGCTTCGTGCACTCGATCGTCAACGCGCGCCTGGCCGAGTTCCTCGAGGAGAATCCCCAGGACGCGCGGGCCGCGATCCGCAAGGCGGTCCAGGCCGCCCAGGCGCGCGCCGCCGCCCGGAAGGCGCGCGACCTGACCCGGCGCAAGTCGGCGCTCGAGAACTCGACGCTTCCAGGGAAGCTCGCCGACTGCTCGGTCAAGGACCCGGCGCTCGCCGAGCTGTTCGTGGTCGAGGGCGACTCGGCCGGCGGGTCGGCGGTCAGCGCCCGCGACCGCAACACCCAGGCGATCCTGCCGCTGCGCGGGAAGATCCTGAACGTCGAGAAGAGCCGCATCGACAAGGTGCTGGCCAACACCGAGATCCAGGCCCTGATCACCGCGATCGGCACGGCGTCCGCGACGAGTTCGACATCGCGAAGGCGCGCTACCACAAGGTCGTGCTGCTGACCGACGCCGACGTCGACGGCGCCCACATCCGCACGCTCGCGCTGACCCTGTTGTTCCGCGAGATGCAGCCGCTGATCGAGGCCGGCTACGTGTACATCGCGAAGCCGCCGCTGTACCGGCTGACGCGCGGGCAGAAGCACCGATACCTCGAGCGCGAGTCAGAGCTCGAGGACATCCTGCTCGGGGACAAGTTCGAGAAGCTCGAGCTGTACGACCGGCACGACCGGCAGTTCAGGCTGACCGACGCCCGCTGGAAGCGGTTCTGCCGGCTGCTCAAGCAGTACGACGGCTGGGCCGCCGCGCTGCGCGCTGCCCACGGCCACGGGATCGTCGATTTCCTGCAGCAGGCACGGTTGCTCGAGCAGCAGGTGGCCGGCGCGGACCAGCTGATGAAGATGCTCGCCGAGAACGGCAAGAACGGCGAGGCGTACTCCGTGGAGCTGATCTCCGAGCAGCCAGAGTCGGTCGTGGTCCGCACGATCGAGCTCAAGACCGGACTCGCGAGGACCCACACCGTGCAGCGCGCGGCGCTCGACGCGCACGAGTATCGCCGCATGGCCGATGTCCACAAGGAGCTCGAGGACCTGGCCGGGACGCCGCCGTTCCGGATCAAGCTCGGCGAGACCACGACCGATGCCTTGACGTTCGAGGAGCTGCGGACGGGGGTCCTCGCCGTCGCCCAGAAGGGCATCGACTACTACCGCTTCAAGGGGCTGGGCGAGATGGACGCCGATGAGCTCCGCGAGACGACGATGGACCCCGAGACGCGCACGCTGGTCCAGGTCACGATGGAGGATGCCGCCTCGGCCGACCGAGTGTTCTCGATGTTGATGGGGGACCAGGTCGAACCGCGGCGCGCGTTCATCGAGGAGAACGCCCGCCTCGCCACGCTGGACACGTAGGAGGGATTCATGTCAGCGATTGACACCATCGGCGGCGGCAACATCGAGCCGCGCGGCCTCGAGGAGGAGATGCGCTCTGCGTATCTCGACTACGCCATGTCGGTCATCGTCGGGCGTGCGCTGCCCGACGTCCGCGACGGCCTGAAGCCGGTTCATCGTCGCGTCCTGTACGTGATGAACGAGCTGGGCCTGCAGCCCAACCGCAAGCACGTCAAGTGCGCGCAGATCGTCGGCGAGGTCATGGGCAAGTACCACCCTCACGGCGACTCCGCGATCTACGACACGCTCGCGCGGATGGCGCAGGACTTCTCGATGCGCTATCCGCTCGTCGACGGGCACGGGAACTTCGGGAACATCGACGGCTGGGGCGCGGCGGCGATGCGCTACACCGAGGCGCGCCTGGCGCGGATCGCGACCGAGATGCTGCGCGACATCGACGCCGAGACCGTCGACTTCGCCCCGACCTACGACGGCAGCCGGCAGGAGCCGGTCGTTTTGCCCGCGCGGTTCCCGAACCTGCTCGTCAACGGCGGCTCGGGGATCGCCGTCGGCATGGCGACGAACATCCCGCCGCACAACCTGCGTGAGGTCGTGGCGGCGACGATCGCCTACATCGAGGACCCGGAGATCGACGTCGAGGGCCTGATGAAGCACATCAAGGGCCCGGACTTCCCGACCGCCGGGACGATCCTCGGCCGCGAGGGGATCCGCGACGCGTATGCGACCGGGCGCGGACGCGTGCGCATCCAGGCCCGGGCGCACATCGAGCCGATCGGCCAGGGCAAGGAGGCGATCATCGTCACCGAGCTGCCGTTCCAGGTGCGCAAGGGCGGCGACGGTGGGCTGATCGAGAAGATCGCCGAGCTCGTCCACGACAAGAAGGTGACCGAGATCACCGACGTCCGTGACGAGTCCGACCGTCGCGGGATGCGAATCGTGATCGAGCTCAAGCGCGACGCGATTCCCAAGGTCGTGCTGAACAAGCTCTACAAGCACACGCCGATGCAGCTCACGTTCGGCGTCAACATGGTGGCGCTGGTCGACAACGTGCCGCGAACGCTGTCGCTGCGCGAGGTGATCGGCTACTACGTCGACCACCAGCGCGAGATCGTCATCCGCCGCACCAAGTACGAACTACGGCGCGCGGAGGAACGCGCGCACGTGCTCGAGGGACTGCTGATCGCGCTCGCCAACCTCGACGAGGTGATCGCCCTGATCCGGGCCTCGCGCGATCCTGAGACCGCGCGGAACGGGCTCGTCGAGCGGTACGAGCTCACGGTCGTGCAGGCCCAGGCGATCCTCCAACTGACCCTGAGCCGGCTGACCGCGCTCGAGGCCGACAAGATCAAGGAGGAGCACGCCGACCTCGTCGAGCGGATCAAGGAGCTCCGCGAGATCCTCGGCGACGAGGCGCGCGTCAACCAGCTGATCAAGGACGAGCTGTCCGAGGTCGCCGAGGCATACGGAGACGAGCGGCGCACCGAGATCACCCACGCCGAGGGCGAGATCGACATCGAGGACCTGATCGCCGATCAGCAGATGGTGATCTCGATCACCCACTCCGGCTACGTGAAGTCGCTGCCGCTCTCGACCTACCGCCAGCAGCGGCGCGGCGGCGTCGGCGTGACGGGAATGGACATGAAGGAGGACGACTACATCGAGCACCTCTTCGTCTCCTCGACACACGACTACCTGCTGTTCTTCACGAACCGGGGCAAGGTTTACCGGCTGAAGGTGTACGAGCTGCCCGAGGCCTCGCGGACCTCGCGCGGCCGGGCGCTGATCAACCTGCTGCCGCTCCGCGAGGGCGAGCGGGTGCAGTCGGTGCTCTCGACCCGCGACTTCAGCGAGGGCAAGTACCTCGTGTTCGCGACGCGGAACGGGATGATCAAGAAGACCGAGTTCGGGGCGTACAACACGCCAATCAAGGCCGACGGCATCATCGCGATCAACATCCGCGACGACGACGAGCTGATCGCGGTCCGGCGCACCTCCGGCCACGACGACATCATCATGGTGTCTCGCTCGGGCCAGGCCGCGCGGTTCAGCGAGGGCCAGGTCCGCTCGATGGGCCGTGACACGAGCGGCGTCCGCGGGATGAACGTCTCGCAGAAGGGCAACGCGGTGCTGGCGATGGACGTCGCCCGCGACGATCAGGAGCTGCTGGTCGTGACCGAAAACGGTTACGGCAAGCGCACGCCGATTTCCGATTACCCGGTCAAGGGTCGCGGGACGATGGGCGTCAAGACGATCCAGCTCACCGAGAACAAGGGCGCGCTCGCCGGCGCGCTGGTCGTCCGCGAGCATCAGGAGCTCGTGTTCATCTCGCAGAACGGCATGGTCCAGCGGACCTCGGTGCGCGGGATCAACCGCTACGGCCGGGCGTCGCAGGGCGTTCGCGTGATGAACATTCGCGACGACGACCAGGTCAGCGCGGTCGCGCTCGTGATCGAGTCCGAGGCGCCGACCGCCGCGCCGGTCGCCGAGGAGTAGCCACACGGTCCGGGCCGCGCCCGGGTCGCTCAAGACCCGCCGCAGACCTACCGATAACCGGTCAAATGGGACCGGCGCGGCCAAGTCTGCGGGGGTTGTTGGCGGACAAGGCCAAGGTGCCCGAACCGCGCGCCCGTGGCAGGGGCGCACGGCGGGGCCCCCGACCCCTCGTGATCGCGCTTGTGATCTGCTGGATCGCGCTGATCGAGGCGGGTTGCCGGTTGCTGGCCAACTCGCAGGCGAACAGCCGCAAGGGCATGGCGGCACGGTTGCAGACGCGAACCCAGCTCGCCGCGAACTTCGTCTCGATCTACGCGGGTGACCTGATCAGCCGCCAGCGGGCCCAGGCGTTCAGCTGGTTCGCAGCCGCCGAGGTCATCCAGGACACGCTCGATCGCGACGCGCGCGCGCTCGGGCTTCAGGCCGCGGTCGTGCTGGACGCCCACGGTCGCGTGCTCCGGACGGCGACGGCCCGGGCGCCCTCGCTCGACCAGCTACTCGTCCGCCGGTTCGCGGCCCTGTCTGACCCCGCGACCGGGCCGGAGGCTTCCGGCGTTGCGCTCACCGACACCGGCGGGTCGCCCGTGCTCAGCTTCGGCGTCGCCTACCAGAGCCGGTCGGGTCGCCGCGTGTTCACCGGCGCGTACGAGATGTCCGACACCGTGCTGCCGACCGTGCTCGGCCAGCTCCTCTCGAACGCCGGCTCGAGGGCATACCTCGTCGACGCGAACGGCGGGCTGCTCTCGAGCGCCGTCTGGCGCGCGCCGCAGCCCAGCACGCCCGCACAGGCTGATCCTCGGTTGTGGGCGGCGGACCAGCGCGCCCCGGAAGGGTCGTACGAGTCGCCGGCGGGCGAGCAGCACTACGTCACCGCGATGGTCCCCGGCACCAGCTGGCGCATCGTAGTGCGCGACCCCGAGGCTCAGCTGTTCACGTTCCTCGACGGGACCGACCGGTGGCTCGCCTGGCTCGCGATCGCCGGGCTGGCGGTGGCGGGGCTCGCGATCATCGTCCTGTTCACGCGGCTCCAGGGCCGGCCCGAGCAGCTCACGAGGCTGAACACCGAGCTCGCGCGGCTGGCCCTGGTCGACCCACTCACCGGCGTGCGGAACCGCCGTGCGATCGACGATTACCTCCACGACGCGCTCAGCGCCGCCCGCCGTCATGACCTCGCGCTGTCGGTCCTCGTGCTCGACATCGACCACTTCAAGACCGTCAACGACACGCTCGGCCACCGGAGCGGAGACGCCGTGCTCGCGCACACCGCGCGCGTGCTCGACGGGGCGCTGCGCGCCGAGGACGCGATCGGCCGCTGGGGCGGCGAGGAGTTCCTGATCGTGCTCACGAGCACCGACGAGGAGGGCGCGCTCCGCGCCACCGAGCGCGTGCGCGAGGCACTTGCCGCCGATCAGCCGGCACAGGCGCGCGCCCACGGACTGGTCGTGACGGTCACGATCGGCGTCGCCGAGTGGTGCCACGAGGACATGGACGAGCTCGTGACCCGCGCCGACAGCGCGCTCTACTTCGGAAAGGCGGCCGGCCGGGACAACGTTCAGGTGTCGAGCCCGCCCAGCGGGACGGCCGCCGCCGCCGGGCCCGTCTGAAGCCGGACGCGCAACCCCCTTAAAACATGAAGGGCGCCGTCGACGCGACGCCCTTCACATTTTGGCTGGCATCACCGATGCGAGCTGGCACTGACCGGAGGGACCAATCCCGGCACTCGCGCCGGCGGTGTCTCGGGGGGACTCCGCTAGGCGGGGTCAGCCTCCGACTTAGCGGCCGGACACCTCCAGGGTCCCGCAAGAACTTTCAGACAGTCGGACCACCTCCTTTCTCTGGTGATGATCAGATTAGCGAATGCGGCGGTGGATCACGAAGCTCCGGTGATGTCCGCATCGGGTGACCTCCGCTGCGACTCGCGTCGCACCGCCGCCGCATAGAGCGCGAGTCACCCAGTGCGGCACGCACCTACGCAGCCATCGCGAGCGAGGCGCTCCGGCGGGACGTCTTAGGCCGCGAGGTACTGCTGCCAGGCGACCGGGATCGTCGGGCTCGCCACGTGGATGAACACGGTGGCGCTCGGCATCCGCGGCTGCTTCAGCAGCCGCATCCCGACCTGGCGGGGCAGCGCGTCGCCCTTGCGGCGATTGCAGGGCGCGCACGACGCGACGATGTTGTCCCAGTCCGACCCGCCGCCCTTGGATCGGGGGACCACGTGGTCGACGGTGAGGTTCGAACGCGCGCCGCAGTACTGGCAGGTCCAGTTGTCGCGCGCGAACACGGCGCGGCGGGTGATCTTGCGGCGGTGGGTGTCGCGCGGGATCCGGACGTAGGTGACGAGCCGGATCACGACCGGTCGCGCGATCGTCGAGCTCGCCGAGTGGAGCTCCCAATCGCCGTGCTCGATCACCTCGGCCTTCTCCTTCAGGAGCAGGACGACGGCGCGACGAACGGTGCAGACGTTGATCGGCTCATACGTCGCGTTCAATACGAGCACCCGGCCAACCTCACGTCCGCGTCGCTGGTGCTCTGGAAGCGACGCGGACCACGCTGGCGCTGGTACTGAGGTGGCCATGGCTGGTCCGCCAGTGTACCGGTGGCACCGGTAGACCTGATAAGCGTTGGTTACCTGGTGGCCCCCCGCGGACGACCACGTCAAACGACGGCAGCGGGGAACGAGCCGAGCACGCGGAGCACCTCGACGTGGGCGCTGAGGCCGACGAGGGCATCGGCGACGTGCGGCTCGATGTCGCGGCCCTCGAGATCGAGGAAGAACATGTACCGGCCGAGGCCCTGCTTTCGAGGCCTCGATTCGATCCGTGTGAGGTTGACCTCGCGGCTCGCGAACTCGGCCAGGCAGTGGACGAGCCAGCCCGGCGCCTCGGACCCGACGCCCCAGAACACGACCGCGGTCTTCCACGGGCCGAGCGGAGGATCGGTTGATCCATGCCCGCCCAACCCGCCCGCCGGCGCGCCGACCGGCCCGAGCCAGACGAAGCGCGTCTCGTTGTCGGCCACGTCCTCGACGCCGGCGCGCAACACGTGGCAACCGTACCGTTCGGCGGCGACGCGGTTGCCGAGCGCGGCCCACGGGCCGTCGTGCTCGGCCACGGTCCTGACCGCCTCGGCGGTCGAGGTGCCGGCGAGCACCTGCGCTCCCGGCAGTCGCGTGCGGATGAACCGCGCACATTGCGCGGTCGCCTGGGGGTGCGAGACGACGGTGTCGATCTCCGACAACTCGAGCGGGGTGCGCGCGATCAGGCAGTGGCGGATCGGGTGGACGACCTCGCCCAGGATCGCGACGTCCTCGGTCTCCATCGCGAGCGCGTCGAGCGTGGCGTTGACCGAGCCCTCCAGCGAGTTCTCGATCGGGACGAGCGCGCGCTGGACGGCCCCGGAGTGGATCGCCATCACCGTGTCGTAGATCGTCGCGTACGGCACCGCCTCGAGCTCCTGACCGACCGTCGCGCTCAGGAGCGCCTCTTGAGTCCAGGTGCCCTCGGGGCCGAAATAGGCGACGCGCAGCCGCCCCGGGTGCGCCTCCGGGAGCGACACGAGCTAGCCCGAGCGCTGCCGCTCCGCCGCGAGCGCCTGCTTGATCGCCTCGTCCTCCTCCGGCGACAGCTCTAGCTCAGGCTTCCCTTCCCGCACTTCCTTCGCGTACAGCCGCGCCTGGTCGCGGTGGTGGATCGACGAGAGCACGAGCCCGGACCGGTTCGCGTCGAGCAGCGCGATCGAGGTGGACTGCCGACCGGACATCTCGCCGTAGGCGTCGTACCGAATCAGCGCTCGGTATGCGACGGACCTGTCGATCCGACGCTCGGCCGTGTCCATCCGATGCTCGAGTCGCTCAGACGCGTCCTGGACGTAGTCCGACAGCGCCTCGAACTGCTGCTGGAGCGAGGCGGCGTGCGCCACCAGGTCCTGGTCGCGGTCACCGAGGATCATCCGCTGCGCGGACCGGACCCGTCGCAGCTTGAGTCCGAGGACCCCGCACAACAGGAGGGCCAGCAACGCGACAGCGCCGGCGGCCATCGCGACGATCCCAGCGGTGCTGGTCAGGTTGTGCACTGGCGACAGCATACGATCACGCCAGACCTCACTGGAACGTGACCGGGAACGTCAGCGAGTTGTTCGCCGTCTTCGTCTCACCCGGGACCGGAGCGATCTCCGCCTTGACGGTCTGCGACCCCTTCGGGGGTGTCGAGCTGAGCGTCACCTGGCAGCTCGTGGACTGTCCGGCGGTGGTTTGCGGCACGATCGTCTGCCCGCTGACGTTCGAGCCGGCGATCGTGACGCGGCACTTGACGTTGGTCTCCGTGTTCTGCCCCGTGTTCGCGAAGTTGAGCGTGAACGTTGGCGCGGGACTCGCCGGGATCTGGTTGCTCGAGCCCGTCTGCAGCGTGGTCCCGCCGACCGTGACGGAGTTCAGCTGGTGCCCGTGCAGGCCCGGCGCGATGTTCTTCGGCTGGCCCGACGACGACGATGGCAGGGACACGTGCAGCACGTTCGCGACGTGGACTGGATCGAGCCACTGGATCGAGGGCAGGAACTGACTCGAGTTGAGCTGCTGGCCGCCCAGACCGCCGACGGTGATCCCGGCCGCGCGCAACGCGCCTACGATCATCGGGACGCTGTAGTCCTTGTACAGCACGTCGGAGGCATAGAACCGCGCCATCTCGGCCGCAATCGTGTCGACCGCGTCCTTGCTCGTCTGTGACTGGAGCGCCGGCCCGACGTTGCTCGCGATGTTCGCCATCCCGTCGTGACGTAGCTGAAGCGTCGACACGAAGTACTGCTGCGCGCCCTTGACCTCATCCGGGACGCTCAGGCCCTTGGCCTTGCTGAGCTGGCTCGCGCCGTCGGAAACCGCCTGACTGAGGCCGGTCTGGAGGGTCGTCGGGTCGCTGGTCCCACCCGAGAGCACCTTGAAGAAGTTGCTTCCGGTCTGGACCGACTGCTCGTTGAGCGACGCCACGCTGTTGTTGTAGTCCTTCAGCGCGCTGTTCCGGGCGCTGGTCTCGCAGCTGTTGACGAGCACCGCGATCAGCACGATCGCGATCACTACGACGATCGCGAGTCCGATTCGCCGGACCATGATCGACTGGCGATCGCTCGAAGGGGGCCGTCGGCCACCCCCCGTCGGTCGGCGTCTGCGCGGGGCCGTCCGTGGCTCTGTACGAGTCTCCTCCGGCTCGTCGAAGAACGACACGCTGCTCGCTCCTTGCGGGGTCGGGAAACGCTCAGTATGACCGGCGCGACGGCGGTAAGACCATTCTGAACGATTGCAGGCAAAGGGGAAGGGCCGGATCGCCGCGAAAAGAAGGCCGTGCGCGCGCGTCCCCGTTCCGGCTCGGAAGCCCCGACGGCCCGCTCCCCGGGTTCACGGGATCCGACCGCCCCGGCAGATACGCCGCCGTCGCGATCCGACGGCCCGCTGGTGCTCGATCGCTATCGGCTGCGCCGCCGGCTCGGCACCGGCGGCTTCGCCACCGTGTGGCGCGCGCACGATGAGCGGCTCGATCGCGAGGTCGCGATCAAGATCCTCGCGCGGGAGCGTGTGATAGGCGGTCGATTCGAGCGCGAGGCCCGCGCGGCGGCCAGGCTCGCGCATCCGGGGATCGTCACGCTGTACGAGGCGGCGGTCGACGACGAGGGGGCGTACCTGGTCTCCGAGCTGGTCTACGGAACCACGCTCGACCTGATGCTGCGCGAGGGCCGGCTGTCCGATCGCGATCTGGTCCTGATCGGGATCGCCCTCTGCGACGCGCTTGCCCATGCCCACGCAGAGCAGGTGATCCATCGCGACGTCAAGCCTTCGAACGTGCTGATCCCGAAGCGGCCGACGACACCCGCGCAGCTGGCCAGGCTGACCGACTTCGGCGTCGCCCGCGTGCTCGGCGGCGACTCGCTGACGCTCACCGGCGACGTGATCGGCACGGCCGCTTACATGGCGCCCGAGCAGGCGCAGGGCCTGGTCGCGGGTGCGCCCGCCGACCTGTTTTCGCTCGCGCTCGTGCTGTACGAGGGCCTGACCGGAGTCAACCCGGTACGGGCCGGCGCGGCGGTCGCGCGCGGCCGGCGCATGGGCGTCCATCTGCCGCCACTCCGCCGGCAACGCCGCGAGCTTCCGCGTGAGCTCGGTCAGGCGATCGACCGTGCGCTCCGCCCGCGGCCGGGCGAGCGGGGGCGCCTCGAGGAGTTGCGGGACGCGCTGGCGGCCGTCGCGGGCCAGGTGAACGACAACCCGGGCGTGGTCGCGGAGCCCTGGCGGCCGGGGACGATGATCCGTCGTCCTCGCCCGGACACGGACGAACTCCATATTCGGCTCGAGGATCACCGCACACGCGCCGACGCGCGACGCTTGCGCGACCCCGACAAGCTCGCCGCGCCCGATCGCCGCCGCACCGCGCCCGATCGCCGCCGCACCGCGCCCGATCCCCGCGGCCCCGGCGCCAAGCCCCGCGGCCTGGACGACGCCCCGGCACGTGAGAACTTGCCGATTCCGTGGCCTCGCCGGGCGGCCGCCGGCGTCGCCACCGCGGCGCTCGGCGCATGGCTCGCGCGGCACGCGGTCGGGTCCTCACCGGTCTCGCCCGCCGCCACCGCGTGCGTTGCGGGCCTGATCGTCGCCGCGTTCCCTCGCCTCGGCTGGCTCGCGCTGACCGCAATCACGGCCGGCTTGCTGGCCGTGCACGGTCACGCCGGCGGCGCGTTGCTGCTCGCCGGCGGCGCGCTCGTCCCGGTGGCCCTCTCGCCGCGCGACGGGCCGGCCTGGCCGCTTGCCGTCGGGGCGCCGGCGCTCGGAGCGGTGGGCCTCGCCGTGGCATGGCCCGGGGTGGCTGGTTTGGCCGGAAGTGCCTGGCGCCGCGCAGCGCTGGCCGCCACCGGGTGGCTGTGGCTCGCGCTTGCCCACGGGCTTTGGACCTCGTCGCCGACGGCGACCATCCACCAGGTCCTCACCCCCCTGCTTACGATCGGCTCGCTCGTCGCAGTTGCGGCCTGGGCGGCGGCCGCGATCTTGCTCCCCTGGGCGCGGATCCGAGGCTCGCTGCTGCTCGAATGCGAGCTCCTTGGCGGCTGGGCGGCGGCGCTCGCGGCGGCTACGATCATCGCTTCCCGGCTGGGTTCGGCAGGCCCGCAGCCGTCGGCCGGCGAGGCGCTCCTCGGGGCGTTCGCCGGGGCGGTCGTGGCGCTTGTCACGAGGCGTTTTTGGCGCCGCGTTAGGGCCGCGAGGTCGGCGAAAGATCGGGTGCCAACCGCGTAGCATGGAACTCCGGCAAATCCGGCCAAACCCTGCCGGCGACGGGAAGTCGCGGTACACACGTGAGCGTTCTGAAGAGTCTCGAAAACAAGATCGCAGGCCTCGTCGAAGGCACGTTCAGCCGTGCCTTCCGGTCCGAGGTGCGCCCGGTCGAGATCGCGCGCAAGCTCGCCCGCGAGATGGAGGAGCACAAGTCGTTCTCCGTATCCCGGACGTACGCGCCGAACGAGTACCGAGTGTTCCTGTCTCCGCGCGATCGAGAGCGATTTGCCGGCTACGAATCCGCGTTGACAGCCGAGCTCGCGGGGTATCTGCTCGAGCATGCCCGCAGGGAGCGCCTGACGTTGCTGTCGCGGCCCGTGATCGAGTTCGAGACCGACGACCGTCTTGGCCTCGGCGAGTTCGGCATCCAGACGCGAGTCGCACAGCCGGACGACGAGCCCGTCAGTGCAGCGCCCGAGGCCCAGTCCGGGCGGACGATGGTCTACAGCAACGCCGAGCGGGTCTCGGAACCGCTCGAGGAGCGCGGTCGCACGCGCGCCGCGAAGGTCCTGCTTCTGATCGACGGAAACCGGGTCGTGATTGGGTCCTCCGGGGCGACGCTCGGGCGGGGCCGACAGTGCGACGTCGTCCTGAGCGATCCAAATGTGTCCCGCGAGCACGCCGAGATCCGTCCTCGCGGTGGCTCGTGGGTGCTCACGGACCTCGGCTCGACGAACGGCTCACAGCTCAACGGGCGCCGGATCGAAGGCTCCGAGGTGCTGCGGAGCGGCGACGAGATCGAGCTCGGCGAGTCGGTCATGACGTTCACCCTGGAGTAGTGCCACGAGATGCTCGCGCCCGTCTCCGTTGGTCTCAAGTTCGGCTTCCTGATCGTGCTGTACCTGTTCCTGATGTGGGTCGCGTGGAGTGCGATGCGGGACCTCCGCCGTGGCCGCGGCGGCGCCGTGCGAGCCGACCAGGCCGCCCCGTACGACGCCACGGGCATGTACCCGGCCGACGCCGGCCTCGATCACGACGCGGACGGCTTCGAGCCGCGCCTGACGGTCGAGCGGGCCCCGGGACACGAGACCGGCAGCGCGTATGAAATTCCCAATCATGGCGCTACTCTCGGCCGCGGAGACGTTGAGATCAGGCTCGACGATCCGTTCGCCTCCGCGCACCACGCCCGCGTCTCGCGGGAAGGCCACGTCGTCGTGATCGAGGACCTTGGATCCACCAACGGGACCTATCTGAACGAGGAGCCGCTCGACGGCCCTCAGCCGCTGCATCCCGGCGATCGGATCAGGATCGGCGACTGCGAGTTCTCTTACACGCAATAGGGACACACCTGCTATGAGGATCGAATCACTCTGATCATGCTGCGTGCGGCTGAGACCACCTGTAAAACCGACACCGGCCGTCAGCGGCGGGACAACGAGGACAGCGCGTTTGCGCGTGCCCCGGTGTTCGTGGTCGCCGACGGCATGGGCGGTGCCCAGGCCGGCGAGGTGGCCTCGCGGATCGCCGTCGAGGCGTTCGAGCAGGGGCTGCCCGATTCCGGCAGCCCGGAGGAGCGGCTGGCCACCCGCGTGCGCGAGGCCAACGCAGCAGATCTACGAGCGCTCCAGGGCGGATCGTGGGCGCGCCGGGATGGGCACGACCCTGACCGCCGCCTACGTCGATGACACGCACGTTGCGATCGCGCACGTCGGCGACAGCCGCGCGTACCTGTTCCGCGACGGGTCGCTGCAGCGGCTGACCCAGGACCACTCGCTCGTGGACGAACTGGTCCGCCGCGGGAAGCTGACCGAGGAGCAGGCCGCCGAGCATCCGCAGCGATCGATCATCACCCGCGCGCTGGGGCCCGAGCCCGACGTCGAGGTCGACACGTGGACGTACCCGGCGCGCGCGGGCGACGTGGTCCTGCTCTGCAGCGACGGCCTCACCTCGATGATCTCCGAGGAGCGGGTCAAGTCGATCCTCGCCGACCACGACAACCTCGACGAAGCCGCCGACGCGCTGATCCGCGAGGCCAACGAGGCGGGCGGCCGGGACAACATCACGGTCGTCCTGTTCCGTCTCGAGGAGCTTGGCGTGGACGACGGCCGCCGGCGAGGACACGATGGTCGGCGTATCGGTCCCGCGCGACGCGCCGTCCGCCCACGGCGAGGAGCCTGACGGCTCGGGCGCCACGGCGGTTGCGGTCGCGCCGCCCCAGATGCGAGCCGCCGCGCGGCGCCCCGGGCCGGTCGCACCGGCGCCGGGCTCGCGCCGCCTCCAGCCCCGGGCCGCCGACGACGCGCCCGGCGCGAGCACCGCTTCGCGACGCCGATCGCCGCGCTGCTCGCGACGATCATCGTGCTTGCGCTGATCGGCGGGGGCGGCTATCTCGCGAGCCGCCAGCTGTACTTCGTCGGGACGAACGCCCAGGGCATCGTCACGATCTACCGGGGGCTTCCGTACGACCTGCCGTTCGGCGTGCCGCTGTACGAGACGTACTACGTCTCGGGCGTCCCGGCATCGGTCGTTCCCGCTGTCAGGCGGGGTCAGCTGCTGAACAACAACCTGCGCTCGCAGTCGGACGCGACCTCGCTCGTGATGGACCTCGAGCAGGGAAAGATCTCGCCGTGAGAGAGATTGGGGGCCTGCCCACCCCGCCCACCCCGCCCACCCCGCCCACCCGCCCACCCCGCCCACCCCGCCCACCCAGTCCACCACGCACCACCCGCCCACCTCGCCCAGCCGGGCGGGGAGCGGTCGAAAGGGGTGGCGCGGTGAGCGCACGCAACCGAGAGCTGCTCGGGCTGATCCCGGCGTCACTGCTCGTCACGGCGGGTTTCGCCGGCGTGTTCATCCAGCGCTCCAATGCGTTGTCGAACGTGTCGCTGACGTACGGCGCGCTGTTCCTGGGGCTGTGCATCGCGGCCCACGTCTTCATCCGGATCACGCTCCCGCGCGCCGACCCGTACATGTTCCCGTTGGTCGCGGTCCTCGCGAGCTTCGGGCTCGTGATGGTCTACCGGATCGACCCGACGCTGGCGCGTCAGCAGGCCCAGTGGTTCGTGCTCGGGCTGATCCTGTTCGCGGCCACGATCATCGTGTTCCGCGACTACCGCAAGCTCGAGCGCTACCGGTACACGATCGTGTTCGTCTCGCTCGGGCTGCTGATCCTGCCGCGGCTGCCCGGGATCGGCTACCAGGCCAACGGCGCCTACCTCGGGGTGCGCATCCCCGGGCTGTTCGTGTTCCAGCCGGCCGAGTTCGCGAAGATCGGGCTGGTCATCTTCCTCGCGAGCTACCTGCGGGACACCCGCCAGATTCTGGTGACCGGAAGCAGGCGGTTCCTCGGCATCACGTTCCCGCCGATCAAGCACTTCGGGCCAGTGCTCGTGATCTGGGGGATCGCGATGCTGATCATGGTGATCCTCCACGACGTCGGCTCCTCGCTGATGTTCTACGGCGGACTGCTGGCGTGCTGTACGTCGCGACCGACCGGGTGTCGTTCGTCGTGGTCGGCCTGATCGCGTTCGCGCTCGGCGCCTGGTACCTCGGGCACGCACATCCCGCACATCAACGCGCGCGTCGAGGACTGGCTGCACCCGTTCGACCACACGCTGTACAGCGCGCCGCTCGGCAGCTACCAGATCGCCAACTCGATCTTCGCCCAGGCGGCCGGCGGGATGTTCGGGCAGGGATTCGGCCAGGCCGCGCTCACACTGCCCAACGGCGGGGCGCTGTTGCCGGCGCCGCAGACCGACATGATCTACGCGGTCATCACCGACGAGCTCGGGCTGTTCGGCGCGGTCGCCGTGCTGATCACCTACCTGCTGCTCGTCGCGCGCGGCTTCAAGGCCGCGGCGCTGGCGCGGGACTCGTTCTCGACGCTGCTCGCCGCCGGGCTCAGCGCGATGCTCGCGCTCCAGGTGTTCGTGATCGTCGGTGGCGTCACGCGCGTGATCCCGCTGACCGGCGTGACGCTGCCGTTCATCTCCTACGGCGGCTCGTCGATCGTCGCCAACCTCGTGCTGGTGGCGCTTCTGCTGCTCGTCTCCGATCGCGCTCGGAGGCCCGAGTGAACGCCCCTATCGCACGGCTGTTCGGCGTTGTCATCGTGCTGTTCGCGCTGCTCGTCGTGTTCACGTCGCGCTGGACGGTGTTCGAGGCCTCGTCGCTGAACAACAACACGCTGAACGTCCGCACGCTGCTCGACGAGCTCCACATCAAGCGCGGGCGGATCCTGGCGGCCGACGGGACCGTGCTCGCGAAGTCGGTCCCGGCCGCGGGTAACACCTGGTCGCGCGCGTATCCGACGAACGACCTCTTCTCGCAGGCGGTCGGGTACTCGATCGCGGCGCAGGGTCGAGCGCAGGGGCTCGAGCAGTCGGACGGCCAGGATCTGCGCGGCCTGCAGACCGGGCTCAGCTCGATCTTCGGACAGCTGAGCCCACGCCCGGTCGGCGACGACGTCCACACGACGCTCGACCCCAAGGGCCAGCGCGCCGCGCAGCAGGCGCTCGCCGGCCGGCACGGGCTCGGTCGTCGCGCTCGACCCGAGCACCGGCGCGATCAAGGTCATGTACTCCAATCCGAGCTACGACAACAACCACCCGGACGCCAAGGGCGACAACGTCTCGACTTTCAACCGGGCGACCCAGGGCTCCTACGCGCCGGGCTCGACATTCAAGATCGTGACCGCCGCGGCCGCGCTCGACACCGGCATGTACACGCCGGACTCGGTGATCAACGGCGACTCGCCGATCATGGTCTCGGGCGTGCCGCTCGCGAACGACGGCGGCAAGAGCTGGGGCCCGCAGACGCTCACCACCGCGATGGTCCAGTCGATCAACACGATCTTCGCGCAGGTCGCCGAGCACGTCGGCCGGCCGAAGATGACCGAGTACATGAAGCGCTTCGGCTTCTACTCCAAGCCGCCGCTCGACTACCCGTCGTTCGAGATCAACACGAGCAAGCCGGTCAACCCCCACGGTCATCCGTACCCGCCCGGTAGCCCGAACGAGGACATCGGCCGGATCGGGATCGGCGAGGGCGGACTCCAGGTGACGCCGCTTCAGATGGCGATGGTCGCGGCCGCGGTGGCGAACGGCGGCACGCTGATGAAGCCGCATCTGACCGACCGCGTCGTCGACCAGGACGGCCGCACGGTCAAGACGATCCACCCGAGCGTGGACAGCCAGGTGATGAAACCCTCGACAGCGGCGGCGCTAACGAAGATGATGGAGAAGGTGGTCGAGGAAGGGACCGGAACGGCCGTTCAGCTCGGCGGAATCAGCGTCGCCGGCAAGACCGGCACGGCCCAGATCGGGCCGACCGGCTCGAACCTGACCCAGCCGGCGTTCGTCGCGTTCGCGCCGGCCGACCATCCGAAGATCGCGATCGCGGTGAACGTCGACGAATCGAACGGCGGCTTCGGCGGCTCCGTCGCAGCTCCGATCGCAAGGCAGGTGCTCCAGGCGCTCCTGTCGGAAGGTGGGTAATGGCAGGACTCGCCCCTGGCACGATCGTCGACAGCCGTTACAAGATCGTGTCGCGGCTGGGCGCGGGCGGGATGGCCGACGTGTTCCTGGCCGAGGATGAGCAGCTCGGGCGCAAGGTCGCGCTGAAGCTGCTCTACCAGCGGTTCGCCGAGGACCCGGGCTTCGTCGAGCGCTTCCGCCGCGAGGCGCAGGCGGCCGCCGGCCTCCAGCACCCGAACGTCGTCAGTGTGTACGACCGCGGCTCGTACGACGGGACGTACTACATCGCGATGGAGTACCTGCCTGGACGCTCGCTCAAGCAGCTGATCCGCCAGGAGGCGCCGCTCGATCCGGTGCGGGCGATCGACATCACGATCCAGATCCTCAAGGCCGCGCGGTTCGCCCATCGCCGCGGCGTGATCCACCGCGACCTGAAGCCCCACAACGTGATCGTCGACGATGCCGACAACGCCAAGGTCACCGACTTCGGGATCGCCCGAGCGGGCGCCTCGGACATGACCGAGACCGGCTCGATCATGGGGACCGCTCAGTATCTGTCCCCCGAGCAGGCCCAGGGCCACGCGGTCAGCGCGGGCTCGGATCTCTACTCGATCGCGGTCGTCCTGTACGAGATGCTCACCGGGCCGGGTGCCGTTCGATGCCGAGTCGGCGGTGACGATCGCGCTCAAGCACGTGTCCGAGGCGCCGCCGCCGCCGACGATCGTCAACTCGAGCGTCCCGCCCGAGCTCGAGCAGGTCGTGATGTGGGCGCTGAACAAGAACCCCGTCGACCGCCCGGCGAACGCCGATCAGTTCATCACGGCGCTCGAGCAGGCCAAGGCGGCGATCCTGTCCGGCGAGCGTGGTCAGCGAACGGCGAGCATGCCGGCGCTGGCCGGCGTCGCGGCCGGCAGGTACGCGCACGCGGCCGCGCTCACGGCACCGCAGGCGGCACCCCCTCCGGCGCGCGGGGACACGCTCGGAGGCGTCGTCGTCGGACCGTTCCCCGAGGACGAGGAGCCGCCGGAGCACCGGCGCGTCTGGCCGTGGATCGTGCTGCTGGTGTCGGTGCTGCTGCTCGCCGGCGGCGGCGTGGCGGCGTACCTGCTGACGCGCCCGGCCAAGCTCGTCGTCCCCGGCGTGACCGCGCGAGCAGTTCACCGTCGCGCAGACGCAGCTCCAGAACGCCGGCTTCACCGTGAGCCAGCTGTCGGTCACGAGCCAGCAGAAGGCGGGGACCGTGATCGCCCAGGATCCTCAGGCCGGCACGAAGGCCAAGAAGGGCTCGAACGTCGCGCTAACGGTGTCGACCGGTCCCGGGAACGCGACCGTCCCGTCCGTCGTCGGCGAGACGCTCAAGCAGGCCAAGTCGTCGATCGAGATCGCGAACCTGAAGGTCGGCAAGGTCGTCAAGCAATCGAGCACCACCGTCGCCAACGGGCAGGTGATCGGGACCAGTCCGCAGGCCGGCTCGAACCCCGCGGTCAACACGCCGGTGACGATCTTCGTATCGACCGGTCCGCCGCCGGTGAACGTGCCCGACGTGACCAGCGAGTCCGTCGCCCAGGCGAAGGCGACGCTCGAGGCCCCGCCGCGCGACTTCGGGGTGACGACGACGTACGAGGTCTCCACGACATCGGCGCCCGGCACCGTGATCAGCCAGAGCCCGGCCGGAGGCGAGTCGGTGAAGCCCGGCTACGACGATCAGCCTCGTGGTGGCGAAGGCGCCGCCGACCGTGGCCGTACCGAATGTCGACCGGGAAGAAGCGCGGAGCGGCCGAGGCGACGCTCGGGGCGTCGGGCTTCCCGGCGACCGTGCAGCTCCAGGACGTGAGCACCAAGAGCCAGGGCGGGGTCGTGCTGAGCCAGAACCCGGCGGCGACCACGATGGTGAAGAAGGGGACGACGGTGACGATCGTCGTCGGTCACTATGTCGCGCCGACGAAGACGCCGACGACCACGACGACCACGACCGTACCCACCACGACGACCACGACCCCACCACCACGACCTCGTCCACGACGCCCACCACCGGCGCTACCACCACGCCGACACCGTGAAGCCGGTGCGTGTCGCGGTGCTCGGCGGAGGCCGCTCCTCCGAGCACGAGGTATCGCTCGCCTCCGCGGCCTCGGTCCGCGCGGGGCTCGAGGAGGCCGGGCACGTGCCGATCGCGATCGAGGTCGGCCGCGACGGCGTGTGGCGTCGCGACGGCGCCGCGATGTGCGTCGAGCCCGGGCGGCGGCCTCGACGGCGTGGACGTCGTGTTTCCCGTGCTGCACGGTCCGTTCGGCGAGGACGGCACCGTCCAGGGCCTGCTCGAGTGCCTCGACGTCGCCGTACGTCGGCGCGGGCGTGCTGGCCTCGGCGCTGTGCATGGACAAGGTGATGTTCAAGGAGCTGATGGCTCACGCCGGCCTGCCGCAGGTCCGCTACCGGGCGGTGCGGGCCGAGACGTTCGCGTCCGAGCGCGAGCTCGTGCTCAGCGACCTGCGGCGCGCTCGGGCTGCCGGTGTTCGTCAAGCCGGCGCGGCTCGGCTCGTCGGTCGGGATCGTCCGCGTCGGGACCGACGAGCGAGCTGCCGGCGGCGCTCGAGACCGCGTTCGAGCACGACCCGCTGGCGATCGTCGAGGCGGCCGCCCGCGGACTCGAGGTCGAGTGCTCGGTGCTCGGCGGCAGCGATCCGATCGCCTCCGAGCCCGGAGAGATCGTGCTCGCGGCCGGGGAGGCGGGCTGGTACGACTACGAGGCCAAGTACACGCCCGGGCGGCATGGAGCTGATCGTGCCGGCCCGGGTACCCGACCGAGTCCGCGACCGGATCCGGGAGATCGCGGTCGCTGCGTTCGTGCAGGCCGGCTGCGACGGGCTGGCGCGGGTGGACTTCTTCGTCGAGGGCGAGCGCGTGCTGCTCAACGAGCTCAACACGATGCCCGGCTTCACCAGCACGAGCGTGTACGCGTCGCTGTTCGAGGCCAGCGGGATCCCGTACGCCGAGCTGCTCGACCGGCTCGTGCAGCTCGCGCTCGAGCGCCACGCGGCCGCGCGGCGCCACCGGCACTGAGCCATCTGCGCGCACCAAACGATGGCTGGTCAGCTGCCGCGCATGTCAGAGATCGAATCGGTGGCGGTCGTCGGCGCGGGGTTCATGGGAACCGGCATCGCCGAGACCGTCGCGGTCGCGGGGATCCCGGTGATCGTGCGCGACGTCGACGACGCGTCGCTCGGGCGGGCGCGCGAGCGGCTCGATACCTCGCTCGCCCGCGCGGTGCGGGGCGGCAAGCTCGACGCCTCGCAGGCACAGGTGGTCCGCGAGCGGATCGAGCTGACCACCGACCTCGAGGCGATCGCGCGAGGCCGACCTCGTGATCGAGGCGGTGCCCGAGGACGAGCGCCTGAAGCTCGAGGTGATGGGCGCGATCGACGAGGTCGTCTCGCCGACGCGATCGTCGCCTCGAACACGTCGTCGATCCCGATCGCAGAGCTCGCGCAGGCGATCCGCACGCCCGAGCGCGTGCTCGGCCTGCACTTCTTCTCGCCGGTCCCGGTGATGATGCTGGTCGAGGTCGTCGTCGCGCTCGACACCAGCGAGGCCACGGTCGAGCGCGCCAAGCGGTTCGTCGAGCGGCTCGGCAAGCGGCCGATCGAGACCAAGGACCGCTCGGGCTTCATCGTCAACATGCTGCTGGTGCCCGTACCTGATGGCCGCGGTGCGGATGTACGAGGAGGGCTTCGCCTCGCGTGAGGACATCGACAACGGGATGAAGCTCGGCTGCGGCCACCCGATGGGGCCGCTGACCCTGTGCGACTTCATCGGGCTGGACGTGCTCTACGCCGTGTGCGACTCGCTGTACGAGGAGTTCAAGCGCGACGAGTACGCGCCGCCGCCGCTGATGAAGCGGATGGTCGCGAGCGGCCGCCTCGGCCGTAAGTCCGGGCGCGGCTTCTACGACTACGGCTCGTAGCCGGCGCTGCGCTCACGAGGACTGCTTGTAGAGCGCGATCTCGTTCAGAACGACGATCATCTTGCCCGGCGGCAGCGCGGTGATCCACACGAGGTAGTACCGGTAGCCGGTCTTCGGAGTTGTCGAGCGAGATCGGCTGCGTCCGCTGCACCGACGGCGAGCTGCGGCCAGCTGGGTCCAGCCGCCCGGCGCCGGTCGTGAACACCTCGGGATCGGGCGGGGAGTTGCTGCGCCCAGATCTGGGCGCGTCCAGCCGGGCGTCTGGGTGTAGACCACGATCTTCGTGGGCTTGGACGGGGCGGCGCGCGTCGACGTACAGCCCGACGCCGGCCTTGCCGAGCTTGCCCGTGTAGTAGTGCTCGGTCGGCCAGGCGGTGTTGAGGTTGCCGTCGATGGCCAGGCCGTCGAGCGCGGAGTTCTGCGTCTTCGGCCCGCTGACCGCGTCGGGGTTGTAGTCGTGCGCGCAGTGTCGGCACAGGCGGATCTGGGCCAGGTGGCGGCCGGGCGCGGCGGCGGCGAGCTTCGGGGCGCCGTGGTGGGTCCGGGTCGCGAGCCACGCGATCCCGCCGCCGACGAGCGCGAGCAGCAGCAGCACGAGGAATGACGGCACGGACCCGGTGGCGGACTCGGAACGGGATCCGGCGCCGGGTCTGGGACGGGCAGCGTCCGCAGCACGCTCGTGACCTCGCCGGTGGCGCTGCCGGCGCGGGCGGTCTCGATCGCGAGCACGTCCTCGAGGTCGGCGATCAGCTCGGCGTCGTCGGCGTAGCGGTCCTCGACGCGCTTGGCGGTCGCGGTGTCGACGATCGCGGCGAGCGCCGCCGACACCTCGGGGCGCTTGGTCTGCACGTCGGGGAGCTCCTCGCGGACGTGCTTCATCGCCACCGCGACCTGGTTCTCGCCCTTGAACGGGACCTCGCCGGTGAGCATCTCGTAGAGCACGATGCCCGAGCGAGTACAGGTCCGACTGGCCCGTCACCGGCCGGCCCAGGGCCTGCTCGGGCGAGACGTAGTCGGTCGTGCCGAGCACCCGGCCGTCGGCGGTCAGGCCCTCCTCGTCGAGCGTGCGCGCGATCCCGAAGTCGGTGACCTTGGCCGAGCCCTCCTCGTCGATCAGCACGTTCTGGGGCTTGACGTCGCGGTGGACGATGTGGCGGGCGTGGGCGGCGCCGAGCGCGCGGGCGATCTCGATCGCGTAGGCGACCGCCTCGGTCGATCGGCAGGCGGCCCGTGCGGCGGATCCGCTCCTTGAGCGTCTCGCCCTCGACGTACTCGAACACGATGTACGGCCGGCTGTCGTCCTCGCCGTAGTCGATCACGCCGACGATGTGCGGGTGCGAGAGCTGCGCCACCGCGCGCGCCTCGCGGCGGAAGCGCTCGAGCTGGTCGGAGTCGGTGGCGATCTCGCGGTTCATCAGCTTGATCGCGACCTGGCGCTGGAGGGTCTCGTCGGTGGCGCGGTACACCGTCGACATGCCCGCCGGAGCCGATCCGGGCCTCGAGCCGGTAGCGGCCGTTGAGCGTGGTGCCGAGCAGCGTGGTCATCTGAGGTCTCTTACGGTGCGTCGGCACTCAGGCGTTCCAGCCTCTATTTTGCGCCAGATCGCCGTCGTCCACACGTACTACTACACCGATCCGGCCTGTCCGTGGTCCTGGGCGCTCGAGCCCGCGCTGCGCAAGCTGAGCCGCGAGCTCGCCGGGAGCCTGGCGATCACCTACGTGATGTGCGGGATGGCGCGCGAGATCGGCGATCCGGTGCCGCTCGTGACCGAGATGCTCGAGGCCGCCGACCGGAGCGGGATGCCGGTCGATGCCCGCCTGTGGCTCGCGGCGCCCCGCGGAGCTCGTACCCCGCGTGCCTCGCGGTCAAGGCCGCCGCCGAGCAGGGCGATCCGGCGCCGTACCTGCGCCGGCTGCGCGAGGGGCTCATGTGCCGCCGGCGAAAGCTCGACGCGCACCGACGCGCTGGTCGAGGAGGCCCGCGTCGGTGCCCGGGCTCGACCTCGACGGCTCCGGCTCGCGCTCGGCTCGCACGCGATCCTCGAGGCGTTCGGGGCCGACCTCGACCGCGCCGGCGCGGTGGCGGCCGAGCACCACGCGCCAGGGACCGGACGGGTCAAGCTGCCCTCGCTCGAGTTCCGCGGCGAGGACGGCGTCGTGCACGGCGTGTACGGCTATTCCGACTATGCGTCGCTGGCCGCGGCGGCGATCGCGGCCGGCGCTCAGCCGGCGCGGTGGCGCACCGCCGGGGGTCGAGGATGCGCTGCGGCGGTTCGGCTCGATGGCGACCGCCGAGGTCGCCGCCGTGTGCGACCTGCCCGGGCCGAGGGCGCCGGCGGAGCTGTGGCGGCTGGCGACCGAGTGGCGGGTGCGGGCCGAGCGGGTCGGCAGCGGCGAGCTGTGGACGCCGGCGTAGGTTGCGGCTCGGGTTACGACGGCACGACCCGGTCGCGCACCAGCCGGCGCGACGATCAGCCCCGCCAGCGCGATCCGGTAGAGCGCGTAGGGCAGCAGCGAGCTGTCGCGCTCGAGCGCCCGGATCAGCCGGGTCGAGCCGAGCGTCGAGACGAACGCGGCGACCGCGCCGGCGGCGAACGGCAGCGCCGACCCCGGCGGCAGCCCGCGGCGCGCGCAGCCGCACTCCCTTCAGCAGCGTGGCGCCGGCGATGATCGGCAGCGCGGCATGCCGCGACAGCCGGTTGGCGTCGACCCGGGTGAACCGCCGGCACCGCGCCGCGGCGAGCGTCGCGCCGTTGCGCGAGACGCCCGGGAACAGCGAGCACGCCTGCGCGACCCCGAGCCACAGCGCGTCGAGCGCCCCCGCGTCGGCGTGCGTGCGCTCCTGGGGCGAGCGGTCGGCGAGCGCCATCGCGACCGCGCCCGACGAACAGACCGGCCGCGACCGTCGGCGGCGTCCCGAGGTGCCGCTCGATCGGCCGCTCGAACCGGTAGCCGATCACCGCCGGCGGGGCGAACGAGAGGCCGATCATCATCACCCGCCGCAGGTTCAGCCCGCGCACGGCCTCGTCGACCTCACCGCCGCAGGCTGATCAGCAGCGCCGCCGCGGTGCCGGTGTGCAGCGCGACCTCGAACGACTTGCGCAGCTCGTCGTCGAGCCGGCTGTAGTTCCAGCCGGCGAGCCACGGGACGACCGCGACGTGGCCCGAGGACGAGATCGGCAGCAGCTCGGCCGGTCCGTGCAGCGCGCCGAGGCGATCGCCTGCCAGACCGGGCAGCTCGCTCGGACGCGCACGCTCTGAACTCGACCAGCCCCTACGCCACGGCGGTCGGGTCGCCGCGCCGGCTCCGCGCATCCGCACGATCAGGTACGCGATCGCCGCCACCAGCAGGGCGGCGCCGACGTAGTCCACGTACTCGAGGTTGTGGCGCCAGCTCTGCCAGTTGCTGCCGACCGCGTTGCCGAGCACGCCGAGCGCGGTGATCCAGATGATCGAGCCGATCGTGCCGAAGATCAGCGAAGCGCACGTAGCCCATCCGCGCCACGCCGGCGGCGTAGGGGAACGCCGCGCGCGCGAACGGGATGCACCGCGAGACGACGATCACCGGCGCGCCATAGCGCTCGAACCAGCGGTGGGCGCGATCCAGGCGCTGCTTCGAGATGTGCAGCTTGTTCCCGTGCCGCTCGACCAGCTCCTCGCGGCCCCAGTAGCCGATCGCGTAGGCGATCGAGGCGCCGATCATGTCGCCGAGCACGCCGAACACGATGATCCCGACCAGCGACAGGTTGCCCTCGTAGACGTCGAAGCCCGCGAACAGCATCGTCGGCTCCGAGCCGGGCACGCCGATCACGCCGGAGGTCAGCGTCAGCATGCGCCACGCCGGCGAGCCCCAGGTCGCGGATGATGTGCGTGGCCAGGGTGACGAGCGAATCGGTCACGGAGGCGTAGGGCGATCAGCACCGCGGGCAAATGTAGCGGCCGCGCGCCGAATCGGCGATCGGGCGCGAATTAGCGTTTACTCACGCCCGGCGCAGGATGCGGATCTGGGTCGACCTGACGAACTCGCCTCACGTGCTCGTGATGCGGCCCGTGATCGCGAACCTGCGCGGCGCGCGGCCACGAGGTCGAGGTCACCGCCCGCGATTTCGCCCAGACGCTCGGGCTGCTGCGAGCGGTTCGGGATCGAGCACACGGCGATCGGACGCCACCGCGGCGGGCGGCTCGGCGCGAAGGCGCTCGGGCTTGGCCGAGCGATCGACGGCGCTCACGCGATGGGCCCGCGGCCGCCGCTTCGACCGGGCCCTGGGCCACGGCTCCAACGACATCATGATCGCCGCGGCGCTCCTGCGGATCCCCTCCTCGACGACGTTCGACTACGAGTGGGCGACGGTCCAGCACAACGTCAACTGCCGGCTCGCCGCGGACGTCGTGGTCCCCGACGCGATCCCGCCGGAACGGCTCTACCGCTACGGCGCCCGCGGCAAGATCCGCGGCTATCCCGGGCTCAAGGAGGAGTACTACCTGGCGGACTTCGAACCGGACCCGCGCGATCCTCGACCGAGCTCGGCCTCGACCGAGACCGGCCGATCGCGGTCGTCCGCACGCCGCCCGAGGTCTCGCTCTACCACCGGTTCGAGAACGACCTGTTCGCCCAGGTCCTCGACCGGCTGGCGGACGCGCAGACGGTCGTGCTTCCCCGTACGCCGGAGCAGCGCGCCGAGCTCGAGCGCGCGGGCGCGCTTCATCGTCCCCGAGCAGGCGATCGACGCCCAGTCGCTGATCGCGTTCGCGGACGTGGTCGTGTCGGCCGGCGGGACGATGAACCGCGAAGCGGTGGCGCTCGGAACGCCGGTCTACACGGTGTTCGAGGGACGCCTGGGGGCGGTCGACGAGCGGCTGATCGCCGAGGGCCGGCTGCGGCGCCTGACCAGCCGCCGATCGAGCTCGAGATCGTCAAGCCGAAGCCCGAGGCCCACGGCCAAGACCGGGTGCGCCGCGACCCCGCGTTGCTCGCGGACCTACTGCTCGGTGCGTGGACCGACGCCTGCGTGGATCGCGGCGACCCGGGCGCAACCTTCGCCCGGCTGGGGCGTGTTAGGGTCCTGAACCGCTCGAGGAGGCCGTCCGTGTCACGCACCACGCTCGAAGTTCCGTCTGCCCGCCGCCGCGACGATCGCCGCGCTCGCGTGCGCGCTGATGCTGCGGCGCCGCCGGCGCCCAGGCCGCGCCGATCGCGGCGTACACGACGCAAGGGCGCCTGGAGCTTCGTGTCCGCGCCCAAGCTCCACCCGCCGAAGCTGAGACCGACGCGAGCACGACGCAGTCCAAGCAGCTCGCTCCGGGCTACTTCATGGTCGCGAACTTCAAGAACCTGGGCTCAAGTCAGCCGCTGATCGGGCCAGAGCGGTCCGCTGATCCTCGACCACAACCTCCAGCCGGTGTGGTTCAACCCGATCGGCGTGAACGCGCTCGCGGCCAACCTTCAGGCCCAGAGCTACCACGGCAAGCCGGTGCTCAGCTGGTGGCAGGGCGTGGTGCACCGGAACGGGCGTGACGACCAGCGGCGAGGACGCAGGTCGTCGACCAGCACTACCGGCACGTGGCGACGCTGAAGGGCGCGGACGGCTGGATCATCAGCGAGCACGAGATGGTGATCAGCGGCGCCGAACGCCTGGGTCACCGCGTACAAGAACGTGCCGATGAACCTGACCCACTACGGCGGCTCGGCCAACGGGTCGGTGCTCGACTCAGCCGTACAGGAGTACAACCTCGCAGACCGGCCAGCTGCTCTACACCTGGGACGCGCTCAACCCCGGCGGCACCCCGAACGTCCCGCTCTCGCAGTCTCAGACGAAGCCGGTCGCCGGCGTCCCGTGGGACGCGTACCACATCAACTCGATCCAGCTGACCGGCAACGAGACGTTCCTGGTCTCGATGCGCAACACGTGGTCGGCGTACCTGGTCAACCGGACCACGACGCGATCCAGTGGACGCTGAGCGGCAACCCGAAGCTGAGCACGTTCGCGCTGCCGACGAAGGCCCAGTTCCACTGGCAGCACGACGTCCAGATGCACGGCGGCAACGTCGTCAGCATGTTCGACGACGCGTGCTGCGACATCAGCGTCGACGCGAAGGGCAAGGCGACGTTCGGCAAGCCGAGTGGCCCGACGCGCGGCCTCGTGCTGAAGCTCGACCCGACCAAGCACACCGGCAGCTTCGTCACCCAGTACACCCGCGACCAACAACGTTCAACGCCGCCTTCCTCGGCAACACGCAGCTGCTCCCGAACGGCAACGTTGCGCTCGGCTGGGGCTCGCACGCCGTTCTTCTCCGAGGTCGAGCAAGCAAGGGCAAGCTGCTGCTCGACGCGGTGTGGCCGGGCCCCGACCTCAACTACCGCACGTACGTCCAGAACTGGGTCGGGATCCCCTTCTTCCCGCCGAGCGGCGCGGTTCGCAACAATGGCGGGAAGGCCACGGTGTACGCGAGCTGGGACGGAGACACCCAGGTCGTGGGCTGGAGAGTCCTGGCCGGTTCGAGCGCCCAGAGCCTGAAGAGCAGTGGCAACCAAGGCAAAGACCGGCTTTGAGACGACGATCCCGCTCAGCAAGCACCTACAAGGTCTACGAGGTGCAGGCGCTCGGCCCCAAGGGCAAGGTGCTCGGCACGTCCAAGGCGTTCCCGACGCAGAGCTCGTCGAACGGGCCTGCCCGGCGAGTACTGATCCGATCGCCTCGGGGGGCCGTGTGACACTGCGCGGATCGCGCCAGGCGTCTGCACTGTGCCTGGCGATCCTGCGCGCTCGGCGCAGCGCTCGCGAGCGCCAGCCGGCCCCGCCGGCGCCAAGCCGAAGCCGACCGCCCAAGCCGAAGCCGCCCGCGCCCAAGCCGCCGAGCGGGCCGCCACCGGTGTACGTGTTCCCGATCCCGGGCGGCCACTTCGCCTCGCCGAGCGACGCAGATCACGTTCCGCGGCATCTCCGCCGGCGCAGCTCGGGGCGATCACGGTCACCGGGCTCGGTCAGCGGCGCCCATGCCGGGCGCGGTGCAGGCGGACTCCGACGGGGACGGCGGTAGCTTCGTCCCGGCCAGCCCGTTCGCGCCGGGCGAGACCGTGACCGTGAGCACCTCGCTGAACCTCGAGGGGTCGGGGAACGGCACGTACCAGTTCCAGGTCGCGACGCCGGCGGGGACGATCCCGTTCGCGCACCGCCCGGCGGCGCCACGGGTGAAGGGCGACGTGTGGTGCGTTCCGCTCGCGCCCGGACCTGGCGCCGGCGGCGGTGCAGCGATCACCAAGCGCGACCCCGGCGGCGACCGGCGACATCTTCATCGCGCCGCAGATCGGCCCGATCCAGCAGGGACCCGAGATCGTCGAGCCCGAACGGCACGCCTGATCTGGTTCAACCCGGTGCCCAAGGACCAGGCGGTGACCGACTTCCGGACCCAGAGCTACCACGGCCAGGCCGTCCTCACCTGGTGGCAGGGCAACGAGGCCGCCGGCGTCGGCTCGGGCCAGGACGTGATCCTCTCGAGCTCCTATCAGGTGGTCAAGGTGGTCTCGGCCGGGAACGGCCTGACCGCCGACCTGCACGAGTTCCAGCTGACGCCGCGCGGGACCGCGCTGATCACCGCCGAGTACCCGGTGTACGTCGAACGCCTCCTCGGTCGGCGGCGCGACGCGTCGAGGTCGTGCTCGACTCGGTCGTGCAGGAGATCGACGTCGCCGACCGGGCTCGTGCTGTTCCAGTGGGACAGCCTCGACCACGTGCCGCTGACCGCGACCTACATCCACCCTCCGGGCAAGGCGCACGTCGCCAACGGAATCGGCAACCCGTTCGACTACTTCCACGTGAACTCGGTCGAGGCCGACCACGACGGGAACCTGCTCATCTCCTCCCGTAACACCTGGGCCGTGTACAAGGTCAACCACCACACCGGCGCGATCATCTGGACGCTCGGGGGCAAGCACTCGAGCTTCAAGCTCGGGCGCGGAGCATCGTTCGCGTTCCAGCACGACGTCCGCGTCCGCGCGTACGGGGACCAGTTCCTGACGATGTTCGACGACGGCGCGGGCCCACCCTACGTGCACTCGCAGTCGCGCGCATTGAAGCTCGAGCTGAACCTCAAGCACATGACCGCCGACGTGGCCGACCAGCACGAGCACTCGCCCCCGCTGCTCGCGAGCTTCGAGGGCAACGACGAGCAGCTGCCCGACCAGGACGACTTCGTCGGGTGGGGCCAGGCAGCCGTACTTCAGCGAGTACAACCCGCAGGGCAAGCTCGTGTTCGACGGTCGGTTCGTCGACGACAACCTCACCTACCGCGCCTACCGCCTCCCGTGGAACGGAACGCCGTCGACGCCCCCGTCGGTCGCGACCTACGCACCAAGGGCCGGAAGATGACCGTGTACGTGAGCTGGAACGGCGCCACGAACGTCACGGGATGGCGCGTGTTCGCCGGCAACACCCCGACCAAGCTGCCCGCGGTCGCGACCGCCGCCAAGCGCGGATTCGAGACCGCGATCAAGGCGCCCGCGCGCAAGTACGTGGCGGTCCAGGCCCTCGGCGCGAAGGGGCACGGGCTCTCCCGAACGAGCGTTCAGCCGGTCCACTGAGTTCCTGGCTAATACGCTCTTAGCGAGCCTTAGCAAGGTGTCTACAGGGATCCTGATTAGAATCCGGCCCGCATGCGCCGGCGGATCAGATCCGCGGCCTTCCCCGTCCACCGGCACTCCGTGCCCCAGCTGCTCGTGGACGGGATCTTGGTCGCGCTCGCTTACTACCTTGCCTTCCGGCTGAGGTTCACGGACGGCCTCAGCGGGAGCCAACGAGCGTACGGCGACCTGCTCACGCACACGATCTGGTGGGCCGTCCCGGTCGTGCTCGTGACCCTGGCGATGTTCGGCCAGTACCAGCGGCTGTGGACGTTCGTCGGCCAGCGCGACTACGAGGCGGTCGTCAAGGGCGTGATCGTGGCCACGCTCGTGATCGTGGGCGCGATCGCCTTCCTGCACCCGGTCACCACCACGGTCGGGTTCCAGGAGACCCCGGTCAACCTGCCGGGCAGCGTGATCGCGCTGTTCTTCCTGCTCTCGGTCGCGCTGCTGATCGGCGCCCGCTTCCTCGTCCACATCGTCGTCGAGGGCCGGGTTCACAGCTTTCGCGTCGCCAAGGGCGCGCGCGACGTCCTGATCGTCGGCGGCGGCCAGGGAGGCCACCTGGTCGTCCGCGAGCTGATCCGCAACCCTCAGTTGCGGCTGCGTCCGGTCGGCTTCGTCGACGACGATCCGCGCAAGCAGGGCACCAAGGACGAGCACGGGCTGAAGGTGCTCGGCACCACCGACTCCGAGGAGCTCGCGCGGATCCTCGACGAGGTCGAGCCCGAAGAGGTCGTGATCGCGATCCCCTCAGCCCCGGGAACGCTCCGCGCCCGGGTGGTGGCCGCGTGCCGCGATCGCGGGATCCAGGTGCGCACGATGCCGACGGTGTTCGAGCTGCTCCAGGATGGCTCGGGGCGGCTGAGCGTCACCCGTCAGCTGCGCGAGGTGCGCGTCGAGGACATGCTCGGCCGCGAGCCCGTCCGGATGGAGATCGAGCGGGTCGGCGCGTACCTCGCCGGCCAGGTCGTGATGGTCACCGGAGCCGGCGGATCGATCGGCTCCGAGCTCTGCCGCCAGATCGCGCGCGTCGCGCCGCGCGGCCTGATTCTGGTCGACCACGCCGAGGACAACCTGTTCGAGATCCTGCGCGAGCTCGAGGAGGACCGGCACGTCCGCACGGCGATTCCCGTGCTCGCGGATTGCAGGGAAGAGGAACGGATGCGCGAAGTTCTCACGGAGCACCGGCCGAGCGTGATCTTCCATGCGGCCGCCTACAAGCACGTGACGATGATGGAGGTCAACCCCGTCGAGGCGATTCGCAACAATGCGCTGGCCACGCGCGTCGTCGCCCGGATCGCCGGCGAAGCGCAGGTCGGCACGTTCGTGATGGTCTCGACCGACAAGGCGGTCACGCCGGCGACCGTGATGGGCGCGTCCAAGGCGCTGGCCGAATGGGCCGTCGAAGCCGCCGCGATGCGCTATCTCGAACACGAAGTACTCGACCGTCCGGTTCGGGAACGTGCTCGGCTCCTCCGGCTCGGTCGTGCCGATCTTCCGGCGCCAGATCGCCGCGGGCGGCCCGGTGACGGTGACCGACCCGCGCATGAAGCGCTACTTCATGACGATCCCGGAGGCCGTCCAGCTGATCATCCGCGCCGGGTCGCTGAGCGAGGGAAGCGGCGAGGTGTTCGTGCTCGAGATGGGCGAGCCGATCGCGATCATCGAGCTCGCCGAAGACGATGATCCGGCTGTCCGGGCTCGAGCCCGAGCGCGACATCGCGATCGAGATCGTCGGCGCGCGACCGGGCGAGAAGCTTCACGAGGACCTGTTCAACCCGTACGAGCGCCTCCAGCCCACGCCCGCCCAGAAGATCCTGCGCGCTGCCCGCGAACCGCTCGACCCCGAGTCGGTCGAGCAGATCTTCGGCGAGATCAACCTGCTGGTGCTCGAGGGCGACGCTGCCGCGCTCGCGCAGCACGTGGCGAAGCTGTCGAGCTCGCGCTTCTCGCGAGCGCGACGCGAATCCCCGACTCCCCCGGCTCCAGACGTAGACTGACCCCGCGCGCATGGCCACGCTTCCGTTCGCCCTTTCGGTGCACCACTTCATCTCCTCGGTCGGAGCCGATGCGGGCTTCGCCGCGCTGATCGCGGTCGCCTTGCTCGTGCTCCTGTACTTCTCCCAGGCTCGCGAGACGGCGACGCTGCGCAAGCGCGCCGAGGAAGCGGGACAACGGGTGCGAGGAACTCGAGGCCGAGCTCGCGGCGCTGGCCGACCACGTTGCTGCGCTGCCGGCGGAGATCTCGGTGCATGCGGCCACCCCGAGAGTGGCGCCCGCGCCTGCCTACCGTGGCGCGCAGGTACCCGCAGGAGTGGGCGCCGTCGACCGCGGTGTTCCCCCCGGCGGCACCCGCGGGCGTCGGCGCGTCCGGCGCTGGCCGCGGCGACAAAGCTGATTCCCGATCCGCTCGAGGCCCAGCCGACGCCCGTCGGCCTTCTCGACGGCCCCACGGTTGACGGCACGGTCGTGAACGGCCCGTCCCCGGTGGCGGTCCCCGGCGGCAACGGCTCCTCGGCGGTCGGCGACCGCGGCGGCGACGGCGCCGGCGGTGAAGCGGCTCGGCGGCCAGGCCGGGAGGTCCCGGCGCGACCGGCGCAGCCGGCCGCCTCGTGGCGTCCAGGGACGCCCGGCGGGGCCACAGGCCCGGTCGCCCCTCGGGTCCCCCGCGCGGCGACGATGGCCATGGGCGCGACGGGGCGCAAGACGCGTACCGGGCGCGCGTTCGGCGGTGCTGGCCGCGCTGCTCGCTGGTCGGCGCCGTGGTCGCCGGGGTGTTCGTGATCAAGAACGTCAACAGCTCCTCCTCGAGCGCGAGCAAGTCGTCGGCGGCAGGCACGAGCACGCTCGCGAACCACCGGAGTGCCACTCGAGCCGCGGCGATCAACCCGTCGACGCGTGACGGTCTCGGTGCTCAACGGGACCGACACCGACGGGAGCTGGCGGGCCGGGTCTCGCAGAGCTCGACACGGCCGGGCTACGTGAAGGGAGGCGTGCCGGCAACGCCGCCGATCAGACGCAGACGTCCACGCATCGTCGCGTACATGCCGAACGACAAGCGCGACGCAGCTCGCGGTCGCGACCGCGCTTAAGCTCCACGCGAACGCCGTGCAGCCGATCGATCACGGCGACGCAGCAGATCGCGTGCCCGCCCTCGCACGGGCCCGTGCCGTCCGCGGTCGTCGTGACCGTCGGCAGCGACCTCGCCGGCCTGGCCACGCAGTAGCGCACCGCGGACTGCGAGATCTGCTCAACCTCCCGGAGCGGAGCGGCAAGCCGCGGTCAGTGGCGTGACCCACGTGATCGACCGGGGGCTGTCGATCGCGGAGATCGACGGGATGGTCGAGGTCGCCGGCGAGTTCATCGACATCGTCAAGCTCGGGTGGGGCACAGCGCTCGCGACCGGCAACCTCGAGCGCAAGCTCGAGCGCTACCGGGAGCACGGGATCCCGGTCGTGCTCGGCGGGACGCTGACCGAGCTGGCGATCCAGCGAGGCCGGCTCGACGAGCTGATCGCGCTGGGTCCACGAGCTCGGCCTCGAGCACTTCGAGATCTCCGACGGCACGATCGCGCTCGAGCACGAGCGCAAGCTCGAGCTGATCGAGCGGCTCGCGCGGGAGTTCACCGTGCTCTCCGAGGTCGGCTCCAAGGACGACACGGGCGCGATCACGCCGCCGTACGTCTGGGTCGAGCAGATGCGCGCCGAGCTCGCCGCCGGCGCCTGGAAGGTGATCGCCGAGGGACGCGAGGCCGGCACCGCCGGCATCTTCCGTCCCGACCGGCGAGGTCCGCGAGGGGCTGATCGGCGAGATCGTCCACGAGATCGCCCCGGGGCAGATCATGTTCGACGCGCCGCGCAAGGATCAGCAGGTGTGGTTCGTGCGCCGGTTCGGACCCGAGGTCAACCTGAGCAACATCCCGGTCGGCGAGGTGCTCGCGCTCGAGACGCTGCGGCTCGGGCTGCGCTCGGACACGCTCGGCATCGGTGGGCAGTGAGCCCGGCGCCGCGGAGCCGTCGCTGCACGGCGTGCTGCTCGCGCGCCACGGCGCAGACCAACGACAACCTCGAGCCGATCCGCTTCCAGGGCTTCCGCGACACGCCGCTGAACGACACCGGACGCGAGCAGGCGCACGAGCTGGCCGCCCGGATCGCGGCCGAGCCTGAGCCGATCCGCTCGCTGTGGTCGTCCGATCTGAGCCGCGCCCGCGAGACCGCCGAGATCGTCGGCGCGAAGATCGGGCTGGTCCCACGGCTCGACCCGCGCCTGCGCGAGGCCAATCGCGGCGCGCTGGGAAGGGCGGCTGTTCATCGACGTCGAGCGCGAGGAACCCGAGCGGTTCGCCGCCTGGATGCGTGCCGGAGCCGCGTTTCGGTTTCCCGGCGGTGAGTCGCTGCAGGATCAGCTCGACCGCGTGAGCGCCGCGCTCGAGGACATCCGACGCCAGCGGCGAGCTCCCCGCCCTGGTCGTCTGCCACGGCGGCTCGATCCGCGTGATGCTCTGCAGCCGCGATCCGCGAGGCCTCGACGCGTTCCACGAGTTCGAGGTCCCGAACGTGGCAGTCTTGAGATCTGTGACCAGGCTCTCGACCGGCGCGTTTGCGGTGCTGGTCGCGGCGACGATCGCAGCGTTCTTCGTCACCCAGCACCTGAAGGTGACGACGCCGCTGATCCAGGGTGCGCCGCGGCCGGTCCCCGGCGTGATCGATCCGCTGCACGGCGTGCCGTGCATCGACGGCAAGAACAGCGGCTCGACGACGATCTCGTTCTACCTCCAGCACCGCGCCGACACCGTCGACGTGTACGTCGTCAACGACGGACGGCGACATTGTCCGCACGGTCGCCGACCGGCCGGCACATGCGCAAGGACGTCCGCAACCCCGACGGCGTGTTCCACTGGGACGGGCGCGAGGACAACGGGCGGGTCGCGCCCGGACGGCACGTACTACTTCCGCGTCGCGCTGCTCCACCAGGGGCGGACGGTCGACCTCAAGACCGTGCCGGTGAAGGTCAAGACCGTGCCACCGCATCCGGTGGTCACGAGCGTCACGCCGTCGGCGATCCCAGGCCCGGGCGGCTCGAACGTAACGATCCACTACGCGGGCAACGAGAACCGCGGCGGGACGGTTCTGATCTATCGCACCGATCTCCCTGGCGGCCCCCGCCTGGTCAAGATCGTTCCTGACGCCTTGGAACGGCCAAACGGCGGTGTGGGACGGCACGATCGGCGGGCGTCCGGCGCCGCCGGGCACCTATCTGATCGGGATCGAGGTCACCGACGCCGCCTGCAACACCGGCCGCTCCCCCGCTCGCGTCCGCTCGGCGCCCACGGGCGCCGATGCGCACGACGTGGTCACGGTTTCCTAGGCGGCGAAGCGGCGGCCACCGCGACGACCCGTACCGTTTGCCACCGTGACGGCGTACCTGAAGCGCCTGGTGAGCTCGCTCGCGGCCTACCAGGTCGCCGACGTGGTCTCGAAGTTCATCGCGGTCCTGCTGCTGCCGGTCTACACGCGGTACATCCATCCCGCGGGCTACGGCGTCGTCGAGCTGCTCGGCGAACGGCGTGATCCTGATCAGCATCCTCGTCCGCTTCGGGATGATCGAGTCGTTCCTGCGCTTCTACTTCTCCGACGCCGATCAGGAGCGACGGGACGCGCTGCGCGCCGGCGCGCGACCGGGTTCCTGCTGGTGACGACGACGATCGTCTCGCTCGTGCTCGCCGCGCTCGCGGCGCCGCTCTCCAAGATCGTGCTCGGCTACCGCGACCCGACGATCTTCCGGATCGCGGTGCTCGGCCTGTGGGCGTTCACGAACCTCGAGCTGGCGTACGCGCTCCTGCGCGTGGACGAGCGGCTGCGCACGTACGCGACCGCGTCGCTGATCAACGTCGGGCCTCACGATCGGCGCCTCGGTGGCGCTCGTGGTCGTGCTCGGGCAGGGTGCCCGTGGCCTCCTGCTCGGCAACTACGGCGCCTCGACGGTCGTCCTGCTCGGCCTGTGGTGGACGATGCGCGAACGTCTGCTGCCGCGCCGCCACGCCGGGGTCGAGCCGCACGGGCGTGCTGCTCCGCTTCGGGCTGCCGACGGTCCCGGCCGAGGCGTCGGTGTACGCGCTCAGCATCGTCGACCGCTACTACATCTTCCACCACGGCGTGACCGGCCCGAAGCTCGCCGGGCTGTACTCGATCGCGGTCAAGCTCGCCGGCGCGGTCGCGTTCATCGTGCGCGCGTTCCAGTACGCCTGGCCGCCGCTCGCCTATTCGGTCCGCGATGATGCCGAGGCCTCTCGACTGTATGGACTGGTGACCACCTACTACCTGCTCGTCAGCGGCCTGGTCGTGGCCGGGCCTCGCGCTGCTCGGCCGCTGGGTGCTGCGCCTGCTCGCCGCGCCTGCCTACTTCGACGCCTACAGGGCGCTGCCGTGGGTCGCGCTCGGGCTGGGCGCTGTACGGCCTGTGGGTGGTGTTCCTGGTGATCGCCGGCCGGGCCAAGGTGACCACGCGCAACTTCCCGGCCGCGCTCGCCGGCCTGGCCGTGAACGTGATCCTGATCGTGGTGCTCGTGCCGCCGCTCGGGATCGCCGGGCGCGGGGATCGCGCTGTGCGGCGCGTACGTCGTGATGATCGCGGTCATGCACCTCCTGACCCGCCGGGCGTTCGCGGCGTCGTTCGAGTGGCTGCCGCCTCGTCCAGCTCGCGGTCGTGCTCGGCGGGCTGTCCGCGGCCGGCGAGCTGCTGCTGCCGACGCACGGGCTGGTCGGGCTCGTCACCCGCGCCGCGGTGCTCGCCGCGATGCCGCTCGTGCTGCTCGGCCACCGGGTTCGCTCATTCGGCAGGAGCTCGAGCAGGGGCGGGTCGCTGCTCGCACGAGCCAGGCGAGGGATTGCCCGTGAACCGGCCTGAGATCAGCGTCGTGATGCCGTTCGCCGGCGACGAGTGCGCCGCGCGAGGCCGCGATCGACGCGCTGCTCGCGCTCGACCTGCGCGTCGGCGACGAGCTGATCCTGGCCGACAACTCCGGCGTGGCGGTGGCGCGCGGAGGCGTCGCGGTGATCCCGGCGCCCGGGCGAGCGGTCGCCGGCCCACGCCCGCAACGTGGGCGCGTCGCGCGGCGCACGGCGAGTGGATCCTGTTCCTCGACGCCGACTGCCGCGCGCCCCGTGGCCTGCTCGACGCGTACTTCGCGCGCGCCCGTGGCCGACGACGTCGGCGCGCTCGCCGGCGAGGTCGTGCCGCTGCTCGACGGGCGACACGCTCGCCGTCGCGCTACGGCTCGGCCCGGAACTTCCTCTCCCAGCAGACCCACCTGAACCATCCCTACCGGCCGCGCGCGGTGGCGGCCAACCTGCTGGTCCGGCGCGCCGCGTTCGAGCAGGTCGGCGGGTTCTACGAGGGCGTCCGCGCCGCCGAGGACACCGACTTCAGCTGGCGGCTGCAGCAGGCGGGCTGGAAGCTCGAGCTGCGCCGTGCCGCGCGCGGTCGAGCACCGCTACCGCGCGACGATCGGCGGAGCTTCGCCGCCAGTGGCGCGGGTACGCGGCCGGCCGTGCCTGGCTCGCGCGCCGCTACGACGGGTTCGCGCCCGAGCCGGCGGTGGCCCGAGCGCTCGGCCGGCTGCGCGGCCGGACTCGGGCGCGGCTGGGATCCGGGCGCTGCGCCGGCGCGGCGCGCGGCGCCCCGGCCGTCCACGCCGGCCGGCGCCTGGAGCGCGGCCGCTACCTGGCGCTCGACGCGCTGCTCTCGGCGGACGAGCTCGCCGGGCTGGCGCTGTCGAACCGGCCCGCCGGGCGCCGGCGGCGGACGGCCGCCGACGTCGTCGTGGTGGCCGATCGCTTCCCGGTTCGCGGCGATCCGCTGGTCGAGTTCGCGCGGGCGCTCGAAGCGCGCCCGGGTCGAGGCCGCGGCCCGGCCCGAGTCGCCCGATCGCCGAGGTCGTCGCGCGCGCTTGCAGATCGACTACCGCGAGGACGACGGGATCGCCGCGCGCGCGGCGGCGCTGATCGCGCTCGTCGTGCGCCATCCGCTGCGCTCGGTCGCCGATGCTGCTGAGCCGCCGGCCCGGAGAGCCAGCCGCTGTCCGCGCTGGCGCCGGCGGTCGCGGCGCCTCGAACGCGACCGCGGCGCCCGGGTGCACGCGCTGCGGCGGCGACGAGACCCGGGCGACCGCGCGGCGGATCGCGCGACTGGCCGGCCGGCCGCTCGACGAGTCGACCCGCTGATCGCTGATGCGTGTCCAGATCGTCGACCCGTCGGCGTTCACGCCGTCCCTACGACCACGCGCTGTCGGCGGCGCTCGCGAGCGCCGGCGCCGACGGTCGAGCTGATCACCAGCCGGTTCGCGCTACGGCGCTGCCCCCGAGCCCGACGGCTACGCCGTGCGCGAGCTGTTCTACCGCCACGCGCGTGGGCGCGCCGGGCTCGCGGGCGCGGCTGGCCGCCAAGCTGCTCGAGCACGTCCCCGACATGCTGCGCTACCGCGGCCGTCGCCCGGGCGGCGGACGTCGTCCACTTCCAGTGGCTCGCGGTCCAGGCGGTCGACCGCTATCTGCTGCCGCGCCGGCCGACCGTCCTCACCGCGCACGACCTGCTCCCGCGCGAGCCGCGTCCGGGCCAGGCGTGCGCGCAGCGCCGCCTGTACGACGCGGTCGACGCGGTCGTCGTGCACTCGCGAATACGGGCGCGGACTGCTGGTCGCGGAGGCTGGGCGTCGACGCGGCCAAGGTCCGGGTGATCCACCACGGCGCGTTCAAGCACCTGACGCTCCAGCCGCACGAGCACGCCGCTGCCGCCCGAGCTGCGCGGCCGTGGACACGCCGGTCGTGCTGTTCTTCGGCCTGCTGCGCCCGTACAAGGGCGTCGACGTCCTGCTCGAGGCGTGGCGCGGCGTCGAGGGCGCCGAGCTCTGGATCGTCGGGCGGCCGCGGATGCCGATCGAGATCGCTGCAGGCCGCGGGCGCCGGCGAACGTCCGGTTCGTCCCGCGGTTCGTCTCCGACGCCGAGCTGCCGGCGTTCTTCCGCCGCGCCGACGTCGTCGTGCTGCCGTACTCGCGGACCGAGCGGTTCGACCAGTCCGGCGTGCTCGCGACCGCGCTCGCGTTCGGCAAGCCGACCGTGGTCAGCGACGTGGGAGGGTTCGGCGAGGTCGCCGCGGTCGGCGCCGCCCGCCTGGTCCCGCCCGACGATCCCGTCGCGCTTCACGACGCCATCACGCGCCTGCTCGCCGATCCCCAGGAGCGCGAGGGCCTCGCCTGGGGCGCCTTGACGGCCGCCGTCGGGGCCTTACTCGTGGCGCGAGGCGGCCGAGCAGACGCTTGCGCTTTACCGAGACCTGGTTGGATGGCCGCCGTGACCGTCGTCGCGATCGTGTTCTGGCTGTCGGTCGGCCTGATCCTCTACGCCCATGTCGGCTACCCGGTGCTCCTCGGGCTGCTCGCGTGGCTGCGGGACCGTTCGCCAGGCGCCCGCCGGCGCGCGGCTCTATCGCCCGGACGACGAGCTGCCACAGCGTGTCGGTGATCGTCGCCGCCTACGCCGAGCAGGACGTGATCGCCGAGTCGCGTCGCGAACATCCGCGCGCTCGACTACCCGCCCCAGCTGATCGAGCTGATCGTCGCCTGCGACGGGTCGCCCGACGGCACCGCGGCGCGCGCCCGCGAGGCCGGCGCCGACCTCGTGCTCGAGCTGCCCCGCGGCGGCAAGATCCGGGCCCAGGACGCGGCCGTCGAGCGCGCCGGCGGCGAGATCGTCGCGTTCTCGGACGCGAACGTGAGCTGGGAGCCCGATGCGCTCAGGCGGCTGGTGGCGCCGTTCGCCGATCCGCGGGTCGGCTACGTGTGCGGCGAGGTCCAGCTCGTCGACGCCCGGGGCTCCAATCAGGAGGGCCTGTACTGGCGCTACGAGCTCGCTCTGCGCGCGCTCGAGTCGCGCGTGCGGTCGGTCACCGGCGGCAACGGCGCGATCTACGCGACGCGGCGCGAGGCGTACCTGGTGGTCGACCCGATCATGGGCCACGACCTCTCGTTCCCGTTCAACATGGTCAAGCGGGGCTGGCTCGCGCTCGCCGTCCGCGAGGCGCAGGCGAGCGAGAAGATGGTCCCGACGATCGAGGGCGAGTTCGCGCGCAAGCGCCGGATGATGAGCCACACCTGGCCGATCGTCCTGCGCGGAGGGATGCTCTCGCCGCGCGGCTACGACCCGACTGTACGCGTTCATGATCGTCTCGCACCGGATCCTCCGCTACCTCACCCCGTTCCTGCACGTGATCGCGCTGGTCGCGAACGTCGTCCTGCTCGGGCAGGGTTGGGTGTACGCGGTGACGCTCGCGCTCCAGCTCGCGGTGCTGGTCGCCGCGGCGCTCGCCGGTGTGGTGCCGGCGAAGCCTCTGCTGATCGCCCGCTACTACGTGCTGACGACCGCGTCGCTGGCCGCCGGGCTGTGGGACTGGCTCGTCCACGGCACGGCGGCGGGGTGGGAGCCGGCGGAGGGCACGCGGTGAGGTACCCGGCGCGGGTGCTCGATCTCGCGCTCGGCGGCCTCGGCGCGGTCCTCACCGCCCCGCTCGTCGGCGCGCTCGCGGTCGGCGATCCGGCTCGAGTCGCCGGGCCACCCGATCTACACCCAGACGCGCGTCGGTCTCGACGGTGAGCTGTTTCAGATCTACAAGCTGCGGACGATGGTCCGCGGCGCCGAGTTCACCGGCGCCGGCCTCGCGATCCAGGAGGGCGACGACCGGATCACGCGGATCGGGACGTTCCTGCGCCGCTACTCGCTCGACGAGCTCCCGAACCTGTGGAACGTGGTGCGCGGCGAGATGTCGATCGTCGGCCCGCGCCCGACGCTCGCGGTCCAGGTCGAGCAGTACACCGAGCGCCAGCGCGGCCGGCTCGCGGTCAAGCCGGGGATCACCGGCTGGGCCCAGGTCAACGGGCGCGCGTCGCTCCCGTGGCCCGAGCGGATCGAGCTCGACCTCTGGTACGTCGAGCACCGGTCGCTCGCGCTCGATCTGAAGATCCTGGCCCGGACGGTGCGGCATGGTCGTTCGGCGGCGAGGGCATCTACAAGGGAGAGCGAGGCGGATGGACGCCCCCGACCCCTCCGACGTAGCCGTCCTGCTCACCGGCGTCGGCAAGCGCTACGACATCGTCTCCGCGTTCGCCCAGCACGCGACCGTGGTCGCGGCCGACCCGAATCCGCTGGCGCCGGCGCAGTACGCCGCCCACCACCGCCGCGCGGTGCCGCGGATCGACGACCCCGCGTACGTGCCGGCGCTGAAGGCCCTGTGCGAGGAGTTCGGGGTGGGCGCGGTCGTGCCCCTGACCGACCTCGATCTCGAGGTGCTGGCGCGCGCGCGACTCGCCGGCGAGCTCCCCGCGTTCGTGCCCCGAGCCGGAGATCGCCGTCGCCACGTTCGACAAGTACGAGACCCACCTGCTGCTCGAGCGCCTCGGCCTGCCCTCGCCACCGACGGTGCTGCCCGGGCGAGCCGGTCGAGCATTTCCCGGTCATGGTCAAGCCGCGCTGGGGGTCGGGCGCCCGCTCGATCCACCGCGCCGACGACGTTCGCGCCGCCGAGTTCTTCGTCGACTACATCGCTGAGCCCGCGATGGTGCAGCGCTACATGGACGGCCCCGAGTTCTCGATGGACGTGCTGTGCGACCTCCACGGCCGGTGTCTGAACGCGATCCCGCGCACGATGATCGAGTCGCGCGGCGGCGAGTCGATCAAGGGCACGGTGATCGCCGACCCTGAACTGGTCGATCTCGGGCGGCGCGTCGCCGAGGCGCTCGGCGTCCGCGGCCCGGCCACGATCCAGGCGTTCCGCGACAAGCAGATCGGGCTCGGGATCACCGACGTCAACACTCGCTTTGGCGGGGCGTTCCCCGCGCCGATGTACGCGGCGCTGCCCGGCCGCACCTACCCCGAGCTGATCGTGCGGATGGCGCGCGGCGAGGAGATCGAGCCGCACGTCGGCGAGTTCCGCGCGGGCATCACGTTCACGCGCTACTACTGGCAGCTCGAGCTCGACGAGCGACTCGAGCCGACCGGCCGGGACATCGTCGAGCCGCCCGGGCCGCCGGTGCCGCGCTGACGCCACCCCAGATCTCGTCGACGAACTCGGCGATCATCGCGGTCAGGCGCGGTGACTTGACCCGCAGCTCGAATATCTGGGAGTGATCTGGCCAGCCAGCCAGTAACGCGGAAGGGCGATTCGCCCGCTACCGTTCGGTACCTAAACCACGAGGAGGACTGACTGTTATGGCAAGACGGCTGCGATCGCTCGATGGGCAGGTGGTTGCGATCACCGGCGGGGGCCGTGGGATCGGGCGCGCGACGGCGGCCGCGCTGGTCGCGAAGGGCGCGCGGGTCGCTATCGGCGACCTCGACGCCCCGCTCGCCGAGCGGACCGCGTCCGAGCTCGGAGCGGGCGCGATCGGCGTCGGCCTCGACGTGACCGACAGGACCAGTTTTGACTGGTTCCTCGACGAGGTCGAGAGCCGGCTCGGCCCGCTCGACGTGCTCGTCAACAACGCCGGGATCATGCCGGTCGGCCCGTTCGTCGACGAGTCCGACCGGGCCACGCAGGCGCTCGTCGACGTCAACATCATGGGCGTGATCATCGGCTCGAAGCTCGCGCTCCAGCGCTTCCGCCCCCGCGGCCGCGGCCACATCGTCCAGCTCGCCTCGATCGCCGGCAAGGGCGGGTTCCCGGGCGGCGCGACGTACAGTGCGACCAAGCACGCCGTGGTCGGCCTGACCGAGGCGCTGCGCGCCGAGCTGCGCGGGACGGGGATCGAGGTCCACCAGGTGCTGCCGATCGGCGTCAACACCGAGCTCTACTCGGGCGTCTCGCAGGCCCGGGGATTCAAGACGCCCGAGCCCGAGGACGTCGCGAACGCGATCGTCGAGCTGCTCCAGACCGGGCGCTTCGAGCAGTACGTGCCCAAGCACGATGGACCTGGTCGTGCGCTTCAACGCGCTGGTGCCGCGCCGGATCACGGAGGCGATCACCCGGCTCACGAAGGCCGACAAGCTGCTGCTGAGCGCCGATCCGTCCGCGCGCGCCGCCTACGACGCCCGGATGGCGCAGATGTTCGACGGCCCGGCCGTCCCGGTGGCCGTTCCCGACCGCGAGAAGGACGCCGCTTAGGGTTCGGGCCGGCGGCGCGGGGAGGCGCGGGACGGGTGCGATCCCGCCGCCGCCGACCTGCACAACCTGACAATGGGCGGGCGCCGCGGGGACCGTGTCAGAGGAAGCATGCCCCACATGCATCGCATGACACACGGTTCGGCGATCACGCGCCGAATGGCGTGTGCAAGCATGCTCCAGGCACCCGGCCCCTGACTCCCAGGTGCCCGCCGTTTCGCCGTGCGGAAGCGCGGCGGGAGGGCGGATGCCCGACTCGCCGCGCTCAGGGGTTCGAGGCCAGCCAGGACGCCACGAGCGCCCCGATCTCCTCGCCTGCGTCCTCCTGGAGGAAGTGGCTGGCACCCGCGATCACGTGGTCGATCTCGCCGCCGAGCGCGGCCGCGAACCGCCGGCCGGTCTCGAGCGGCAGCACGGGATCGGAGTCCGCCCACAGGAACAGCTTCGGGCGGACGTCCGACCGCAGCGCGTCGAGCACGACCTGGCCCGCCGCGGCGCCCGGCATGTCCGGGGACAGCGGCAGGATCAGCGGGAACGCGCGCGCGCCGGCCTTGGCGGCGGCGTTCGGGAACGGCGCGTCGTAGCCGGCGATCACCTCGTCGCGCGGATTGTTCAGGCATGCGCGGCGGACGAGCAATCCGACCGGGAGGTCCTCCGTCCGCTCGACGAAGTTGCGGAACGCCATCCAGGCGTCGGTCATCGGCTGGCGCCCGGTGAACAGGCCGGTGTCGAGCACCACCATGCGCGCGATCCGGTCCGGCTTGTCGACCGCGACGCGGAGCCCGATCGGGCCGCCCCAGTCGTGCACGACGACCGTTACGTCACGCAGGTCGAGCTCGTCCACCAGCGCGGCGATGCTCGCCGTGTGCGCGTCGTAGGTGTACCAGCCGATGTCGACCGGCTTGTCTGAGCGGCCGAAGCCCGCGAGGTCGGGCGCGATGCAGCGGTAGCCGGCGTCGCGCACGGGTGGAATCACCTTGCGCCATAGGTACGACCAGGTCGGCTCGCCGTGGAGGAACACGACCGGCGGTCCGTCGCCGACGTCGATGTGCGCGAGCCGCAGGCCCTCGAACTTCCGGTAACACGGCTTGAACTCGAAGTCCGGCAACCCGGTCCAGCACGCCTGTCCGGGGTGCGGAAGACGTTCGCCATGGTTAGTTACCGTTCTCATGGTCCGTGCACCAGCACCTGCGATGCGTCGGGCGCGACCGTGACCTCGATCTCGGACGGAAACCTTTCCCACGCGATCACGTTCAAAGCCTGGAGGCGGTCGAGCATCGCCTGGAACGCCGCCGCCTGCGCGCGCTTGACGTAGTGGCGCGAGATCGTGAACGACCATCCGGCGGCGGCCGGCGGATCGCTGACGCCGAGCAGCTGCTGGTAGCGCTCGTCGCTGACCGCGCTCGTCACGGTCAGCGGCGCGCGCCGCCGGACAGCGTGCGCACGCGCGCGGCGAGCTCGATCAGCAGGTCGAGCGCCGGCCCGCGCAGGCCGCGGTAGAGCGCGGGGTCGACGTGAAGCTGGCCCGCGAGCGAGCCGATGCCCGGGTCGTACGCGAGCCCGAGCGCCCGCGCGTTCGACGGGCAGCGGCAGGATCGTGCGGCTCGGCGTACGCGCGCGTCGAGCGCGTCCGGGGTCGACGAACGGGTGCACGGCTGCCGGTGGGTGTAGCACGTAGGCCTGCGAGTCGGCGCCGGTCTGGAGCGAGATCAGCCGGTTCAGCTCGGCCCGGTCGGTCCGGTACGAGCCGCATGATCTGCTGGGCCCCGAGCACGCGCCAGTAGTACAGCGACGAGTCGTCGCCGAACCCCGACGAGCAGGTCGAACGCGCTCGAGTGGTGGTCGGGCGCGGTGTCGAAGTACAGCTGGGCGTACGGCACCGCGCTTGCCGCCGTCGTAGTCGTCCAGCACGTGCTGGAGGTTTCCGATCCCCATGTGGTAGGACTCGACCGCGAGGTCCGCCCGCCCGAAGTGCTGCTCGGCGATCTGGAGGTAGCGGACGGTCGCGGCGAGCGCCTTGCGCGGATCGAACCGGTCGTCGATCGCCGCGCGCTGGCGCTGCAGGCGCGCGACGAGCCCGAGCTTGCCCCTGCCCGGCCGCCCTGTCGATCTTCGCGGTCAGCCGGCGGCTGCGCGCGAGGTTGATGTGCATCCCGAGCAGCGACTGGCCGGTCTGGGCGAGGATCTGCGTGAGCCCCGACGCGTCCGCGGGGTCGGCGCCCGCGATCACGTTCTGCCGGCCGGCGCTCTCGACGAACACGAGCGCCTCGAGCGATGCTCGGATCGATGCTCGTGCCCGCCGTGGCCTGGTCGATCAGCGGCCGCCACGCCGCGACGCGCTCCGCCGTCGCGAGCGCCCCGCCCGGGCTCTTGACGTACAGCACGTGGCTGCTCCCGGCGGTCGCCCGGGCGACGAAGTCGGACTCGCGGCTCGGCACGTACGCGAACGGATCGCCAGGCTTCGCGGGCTGCCCGATGCCCGGCAGTGGCAGCGGCGGGGGTCGCAGACTTCGCCGCCCGAGGTCGCGATCACGACCGCGACCACCGCGATCAGGGCAACAAGCGCTGCGCCCGCGATCGCGAGGCGTCTGCGGCCCGCGGTCCGGCGGCGGGACCGCACGTCCTCATGAGCCGTGGTAGACGAGGACCATCTTGCTGCAGGCGGCCTGGTGCGCGGCATCCACGTGGCTCGGGAAGACCTTCCAGCCCGCGCCGGAGATCGGGTAGATGTTGACCAGCGGGTGCGGGTGCGACTTCAGATACCCAGGGCTCACGTACAGCACGCCGGTCTTGATCCCGGCGTACCACGCGAACATGCTCTGGTACTCGATCGGGATGTTCGGCTGGCCGCAGGCGAAGATCTTGTTCTCGCCGCCGAGCGTCCGGACCACGCCGGAGAGACGGCCGATCAGGACGGTTCGGGCCCGTTCGTGCCGCAGGTCAGCGCGCTCGAGCGTTGCCTGGTGGTGCGCGGCGCCGAGCATCGAGCCGGCGATCAGCAGGACCGCGACCAGCGTGCCCCAGGCGCCGAGCTTGCGTGGCGAGCGCGTGCCCCGCCGATCCGCGAAACGACTCCGCGAGAGCAGCGCCGGCAGCTCATGGACGACGCGCCCGACGAACACGCCCGCGAGGATCGCCACGACCGCGCCGGCCTCGAACAGGTAGCGCGGCACGGCCGGGAAGCCCTTGAGCGCGAACGCGATCTCGATGATCAGCCACAGCAGCGCGCCCGCCGCGAGCACGAGGATTGCGATGCGCGCGCCGCCAGACCGCCCACGCCACCGTGAGCAACGCCATGATCCACACCGGGTTGGCCTCGAGCTGGTGGAAGCGCTTGATCGTGCCGGTGACCTTGTTGCCGTGCACCGCGCGCGGGGAGTTCTGGGCGATGTTGCCCGCGGTGAAGAAGCTCTTCGAGCTGATCCCCGGGATCACGAACCAGAACACGAGCAGCAGCCCGAGCGCGGCGTACAGCCAGCGCCGGTACGACGGGTCCTTCCACCACAGCCACAAGCCGGCGAGTCCGAGGAACGGCCACACCTCGGGCCGCCCGAGCGCCCGCGAGGAACCACATCCAGAACGCCCAGCGGTGGCGCCCCGCCAGATGGAAGTCGATCGCGGCCAGGCACAGCGCGACGATCATCGTGTCCGACTCGGCGCTGAGGATGTAGTGGACGTAGCTCGCGGGCGCGATCGGGTCCTCCATCGCCGAGCACGAACGCCGCCGCGAACAGACCGGCGACGTAGGCGGCGTAGCGGCGCTCCGGACGCGAGTAGGTGAGCCGGAACGCGATCCGCCACGCGAAGATCAGCCCGCTCAGCGAGATCGCCACCGACGTCACCATCCACAGCCACAGGCTGTAGTGGCCGACGATCGAGTACGGGACCGTGAACAGGAACGGCAGCGGCTTCCACGACGGCGCGCCGTTCGTGTCGAGCTTGAGGTGGAGCGTCAGCTTGCCCCACACGAGCCAGCCGTACGGGTCGTAGCCCGGCCGTGCGCGGGCGTACAGCACGATCCCGAGCGAGACCAGCAGCAGCCCGGCGGCGGTCAGCAACCACCGGTAGCGGTACGCCAGATCGGCCCAGTCGACCCCGCTGACCGTGCCCGCGCTCGCGCGACGGGCTGCCCGGGACTTCGACCGGCGGCGGTGCGTCTAGGGTCTGCTCGGACACGGGCGGCGACGACGGTAGCAGTAGCAGCAGGGGCCTCGCTGCGCTCGGCGTCCGTGGGGCCGTGCGACCCCGTCCGGACGGGGTGGCATGGTCCCATGGATGCCGCGAAGCGGCCTATCCCGCCGCACGTTAGCGACGCCGATCTCTGTGAACGTCCTCTAATCTCCCGTGAGAGATCAAACGACCGGCGGGCCGCTGGCGGCTCGCGTACGGCTCGTCGGCTATCCTCGTGCGCTCGCAGGCCACGTATCGCCTGGAACTTGGCCTATTGACGCGCCACCTCGTAGGCCGAGCGCGCTGAAGACTTCCCCCAGTTCGAACTCAGGCATTGGAGCGCCTTTATGCAAATCTTGGTTCTTGGCGGTGACGGATACCTCGGATGGCCGACCGCCCTCCACCTCTCCGCCCTCGGGCACGAGGTGGCGGTCAACGACAACTTCGCCCGTCGCGGCTACGACGAGGAGATGGGCGTCGAGAGCCTCGTTCCGATCGGCACGCTCGACGAGCGCATCGCGGCCTGGGCCGAAGTGGGCGGCAAGACGATCAAGTCCTACGTCGGCGACCTGTGCGACGCCGCGTTCGTCCACAACATGGTCAGCGACTTCCGCCCGGACACGATCGTCCACTTCGGCGAGCAGCGCGCCGCGCCGTACTCGATGATCGATCAGGCGCACTGCGTCTACACGCAGACGAACAACATCGTCGGCAACCTCAACGTGATGTACGCGATCGCCGACATCGACATCGACATCCACCTGGTCAAGCTCGGGACGATGGGCGAGTACGGCACGCCGAACATCGACATCGAGGAGGGGTGGCTCGAGCTCGAGCACAACGGTCGCAAGGACCGCGTCCTGTACCCGAAGCGGCCCGGCTCCTTCTACCACCTCTCGAAGGTCCACGACAGCCACAACATCGAGTTCGGTTGCCGCATCTGGGGGATGCGCGCCACCGACCTGAACCAGGGCGTCGTGTACGGCGCCGACACCGAGCAGACCAAGCTCGACCCGCGACTGGCTACGCGCTTCGACTACGACGGCGTGTTCGGCACCGTGCTCAACCGGATGGTGATCCAGGCGGTGCTCGGCCATCCGCTCACGGTCTACGGCAACGGCTCGCAGACGCGCGGGCTGATCAACATCGTCGACACCGTCGAATGTATCCGGCTCGCCTCGGAGAATCCGGCCGACCGGGGCGAGTTCCGCGTGTTCAACCAGTTCACCGAGCATCTGTCGGTGCGCCAGATCGCCGAGACGATCGCCGAGGAGTTCCCCGGCGAGTGCACGATCGAGCAGGTCGACAACCCGCGCGTCGAGGCCGAGGACCACTACTACAACGCCAAGCACACGGCGCTCGTGGACCTCGGCCTGAAGCCGACGCTGCTGTCGATGGCGCTGATCGACCACCTGTTCGAGGTCGTCGAGCGCCACAAGGACCGCGTCGACCTGGCGGCGATCATGCCGACCGTGAGCTGGCGTGCGACCACCAGCGAGCTGCCGCAGACGTCGACGAGCGCGCTCGCCCAGACGTGAGCGGTTCCGGGCTCGACGGGCGCCGGGTCCTCGTGACCGGCGGCTCGGGGTTCATCGGGCGCCACGCGGTCGCCCAGCTGTCGCACGCCGGCGCACGCGTGCGCGTGATCGATCTGAAGCCGCACCCGGATCCGGACGTCGACATCGTCGTCGGCGACATCGGCGATCCGGACGCGCTCGAGGCCGCCTTTGCCGGCGGGATCGACTCGGTCGTGCACCTCGCGGCGGTGACCTCGGTGCTCCGCTCGCTCGAGCAGCCCGACCTGACGTTCGCCACGAACGTCGCGGGCACGCACGCGGTGCTCGAGGCCGCGCGCGCCGCCGGCGCGACCTCGCTCGCGTTCGCGTCGACCAACGCCGTGACCGGTCCGATGGACGCACCGGCGATCGTCGAGTCCGCGCCAGCTGCGACCGCTGACGCCGTACGGGGCGACGAAGGCCGCCGGCGAGATGCTGATGTCGGCGTACACGGCGTCCTACGGCCTGCGGTGCGCCTACCTGCGGCTGACCAACGTGTACGGGCCCGGGATGCAGGCCAAGGACAGCATCGTGGCGCGGCTGATGCGCGCGATCCGGCTCGGGCGGACGTTCGAGATCTACGGCGACGGCCGCCAGGTGCGCGACTATGTCCACGTGAGCGACGTGATCGCGGCGATGCGCCTGGGTCTCGACAACGAGGAGTGGAAGGGCCCGATCGTGATCGGGTCTGGGAAGTCGCTGTCGGTGCTCGAGGTCGTCGACGCGGTGCGCGCGGTGACCGGGTCCGAGCTCACGGTCGAGCATGGGTCGGCGCGGCCGGGCGAGATGCCGGCCGTGATCGTCGACCCGAGCAAGGCGCGGGCCGCCGGGTGGTCGCCGCAGTACGACTTCGAGTCCGGGCTGCGAGGCGTTTGGGAGGAATGGTCGGTCGCGGATCTCGACGCGATCGCCGCCGGCGCGCCGGCCGCTCCGGTGACCGCGGGAGGTGGCCGGTGACGGCGATTCGTGGCTCTTCCTCGGAGGCTGTGCGGCGTGACGAGCGCGGCGCCTTCGTGTTGGAGACCGAGCTCGAGCGCCTCGCGCCCGAGGAGCGCGGGGCGGCGATGGCGTTCCTCGGGACGCACCCGCCGGGACTCGGCGCGCCGCTCGCGATCGTGATCCCGGCCTACAACGAGGAGCCGACGGTCGCCGGCGTGGTTGCGGAGATCCCGCGCGAGGCCGCCGGACTGAAGCTCGAGGTGATCGTCGTCGTCGACGGCGCCGGCGACTCGACGGCGTCGAAGGCGGCCGGCGCCGGCGCGCTCGTGTGCGACGTGCCCGTCAACCGGGGCCAGGGCGCCGCGCTGAAGCTCGGCTACTGGCTCGCGCGCGCTCGCGGTGCGAAGGTGATCGCGACGATCGACGCCGACGGCCAGTACGAGCCGGACGAGATCGAGCGCGTCGTCGCCCCGATCGTGGTCGGCGACGCCGATTTCGTCTCGGGCTCGCGGCGGCTTGGCGCGGAGCTCACGACCGATCGCACTCGCCATCTCGGCGTGCTCGTGTTCGGCGCGCTGATCAGCGTGCTCGTCCGCCACCGAATCACCGACCCGGCCTGCGGCCTGCGCGCGATGCGGGCCGAGGTGACCGCGGACGTCGTGCTCGAGCAGCCTCAGTACCAGGCGTCCGAGCTGATGATCAGCGCCGCGCTGCACGGCTACCGGCTGGCCGAGGTGCCGACGACGATGCGCGACCGCGGCGTCCACGCGACCGCGACCAAGAAGGGCGGGAACTTTGGCTACGGCGTGCGGTTCGCGCGCGCCGCGCTCCGCACCTGGATGCGCGACCGGACGGCGGCGCGGACGCGGCTGCGGCCCGAGAAGATCCAGAGCTCGTAGACCGCGAACCGCGCGACGAACAGAATCGCGAACACCGCGAGGTAGGACGCGGTCACGAGCAGGACCCTGATGCCGTGGTGCGCGGGGATGCTCTGGACGTGGCGCTGGGTCCATGCGGTCGCCTCGGCGGTGATCACGAGCGTCGCGGCCGACACCAGCACGTAGGCGACGATCTCGCGTCCGAACGCGATCCGGCCCTCGACCCGCCACGCCCAGCGCCGGTTGAGGATCCAGTTCGGGATCGCGCCGGCGAGGAAAGCGACGACCGAGCACGCGGTCGTCCCGAAGCCCATCACGTACAGAATCGCGAACACGATCGCGCTTGTCGTCGCCGCGACAACCGATCCGAGCGTGTAGCGCGTTATGCGCGCGCGGAGCGGCGACTGGGTGATGTGAACGCCGATCCAGGAATTCGCGAGCCGCACGCCGAGCGGTGAATTGCGCAGCGCGTGATAGCGGTTACTGAGCACCGACCAGCGATCGTAGCGTTTTACGCCGTCTGATGGGCGTAAGAGCGCCCACCTGGGGGGGTTTGCCGGGTGCGGCGATACGGTGCGCTTCGGCGTGCGAATTCAGGCGGCTGACGAACCGATCGCGCTCGACGACGACCTGGTGGTCGCCGGCGACAACGCGAGCGTGCTCGCGGGGCTACCCGACGGCGCGTTCGACCTGATCTACATGGACCCGCCGTTCAACACCGGCCGGGCGCAGACGCGGCACTCGTTGTCGGTGGTCGCCGACGGTTCCGGGGAGCGCGTTGGCTTTGGGGGCCGGCGGTATCGGTCGCGCCTGCTGCGTTCGCTCAGCTACGACGACGCGTTCGGCGACTACCTGGCGTTCCTGGAGCCGCGGCTGTCGCGCGCGCGGGAGCTGCTTGCGCCCGCACGGCACGCTGTACTTCCACATCGACTACCGCGAGGCGCACTACTGCAAGCTGCTGCTCGACGAGCTGTTCGGCCGCGACGCGTTCCTCAACGAGCTGATCTGGACCTACGACTACGGCGCCAAGCCGCGCCGCCGCTGGCCGGCCAAGCACGACACGATCCTCGTCTACGTGCGGACGCCAGGGGGGCATTGGTTCGACGCGGACGCGGTCGAGCGCGAGCCGTACATGGCGCCGGGGCTCGTCGGCGCCGAGAAGGCGGCCCGCGGCAAGCGGCCGACCGACGTCTGGTTCCACACGATCGTCCCGACCAACGGCCGCGAGAAGACCGGCTACCCGACGCAGAAGCCCGAGGGCGTGCTGCGGCGGATCGTGGCCGCCTCGTCGCGACCGGGCGGCTGGTGCCTCGATCCGTTCGCGGGTTCGGGGACGCTCGGGGCGGTGTGCCAGGCGGCTCGGCCGCCGGTTCGTGCTCGTCGACTCGAGCCCGGTGGCGATCGAGGTGATGCGGAGTCGGCTGGCTAGTCCGGCGAGGTGCCGTGGACGAGCGGGACGAACTGGACCGCCTCGAGCTGTCGGCTGACTAAGCGGTTCCCGCTTCGCCGGACCAGCATCAGGTGCTGCTCCTCCGACCCGACCGGGGCGACCAGCCGGCCCCCGTCGGCGAGCTGGCGCTCGAGCGCCTCGGGGATGCCGTCGCCGGTGGCCGCCGCCACGTTGATCGCGTCGAATGGCGCCTGGTCGGGCAGTCCCTCGCGACCGTCGCCGACCGCGAATGTGACGTTGTCGATCCCGAGGTCGCGGATCGCCCGCTCGGCCAGCGCGCTGAGGTTCTGGTGGCGCTCGATCGTGTACACGTGCTCGGCGAGCAGCGACAGCAGCGCGGCGTGGTAACCGGAGCCGGTCCCGACGTCGAGTACGCGGTCGCTCGGCTTGAGCTGGAGCGTCTCCAGCATCCGCGCCACCACGAGCGGCTGCGAGATCGTCTGGTCGCTGCCGATCGGAAGCGCGACGTTCGCGTATGCGCGGTCCCGCTGGTCGGCCGGGACGAAGCGCTCGCGGGGGATGCTGGCGATCGCCGCGAGCACCCGCTCGTCGGCGACCTGAGGCCGGAGCAGGCGAGCCAATGCCGCGGCTTCGCGTGGGGACATCGCCTCAGAACCCCTCCGCGTCCGCGTCGAGCCACTTGTCGAAGAACTCGTCGGCCTCGAGGCTCGACGAGGTCGGCGCGCAACAGCTTCAGCAGCTTCGACGCCTGCTTCGGGTTGACGTCCCAGTACAGGATCACCTCGCCGTCGTCGACCGAGACGACCTCGATCCGGTCGGTCCGGCTGGGGTCGGACAGGAACGCCGGCTCGGGTCCCTCGCGCGAGACGATCAGGTGGTAGAGGCGGTTCGCCTTCATCGGGCGCCTCCGCAGGGCCATCGCCTCGGGGCCCTCGTACGTCCGGCCGTCGATCTGGATCGCGGGCAGCGATCTGACGCCCGCGGCCTGCGCGCGGTGCATGGCGGTTTGCAGCGCGCTGGGCGGTCGAGGCCATTCCGAGCCCCTTCGTGAGCGCCACCGGGTGCATCTCGCACGCCGCGCCGGCGATCAGGATCGTGTTCTCGTCGCCGATGTCGCGGCCGCCCGCAAAGGTCTGCCGGAACGCGGCGAGCGAAAACGCGACGCCGCGCCCGATCTTCTTGGCGTACGTAGCCGCGAGCATGGCTTGCGGTGGTGTCGGGTGGCCACGTGTTCGGCCATCGGAGTGGCTGGAGGCCGAGCTCGTCCGCCAGCCGCTCGACCTCTGAGCGGTCAGGACCTGGTTGCTGCTCAGGCCCGATTATCTGCGACGCGAGAACCGGCTCCCATTCCGGCACCACCGGCAATGTCGACATGATCGTCTCGGCGACGATGTAGCACTGCGGGCTGCCGAGGTCGTAGTAGAAGACCGGCTGCCCGACCACTACCCGTGAATCAGCCAGCCGTCGGCGGCGCGGGCGGCTTCCATCACCGCTTCTGACAGCGTCGGGTGCCCGTGGATGATCCGGGCGACCTCCGGGTACCCGCCCTCGAGCGCGCGCACGTTGACGAGCTCCTGGATCAGCTCGGTCGCCTTCGTGCCGACGATGTGGCCGCCGAGCAGCTCGCCGTACTTCTTCTCGCCGACGATCTTGACGAGCCCGGTGCGGTCGCCGTAGACCGTGCCGGCGCCGACGGCGCCGTACTGGAGCTTGCCGACGACGACGTCGTGGCCCTGCTCGCGGGCCTGCTCCTCGGTCAGCCCGAAGCTGCCGACGTTCGGAGTGCAGAACGTGGCCCGCGGGATGTCGACGTACTCGATCGGGTGGGTCTCGAGCCCGGCCGCGTCCTCGACCGCGATCACGCCCTCGTCGGACGCCTTGTGGGCGAGCGCCGGCCCGTGGACGAGGTCGCCGATCGCGTACACGCCGGCGACGCTCGTGCGCATCGCGCCGTCGACCTCGATCAGGCCGGCGTTGCGTCGAGCTTGACGCCGGCCGCGTCGAGGCCGAGCGCTTGCACGTCCGGGCCGCGGCCGGTGGCGATCACGAGCCACTCGACCTCGCGCGGCTCGCCGGCGTGGGTGAACCTGCACATCGACTCGGTCGTCTCGATGTTCTCGACGAACGTGCTCGTGTGGACCTGAATGCCCTGGCGCTTGAGGCCGCGCTCGACGACCTTCGAGATGTCGGCGTCCTCGGTCGGCAGCACCCGGTCGAGCGCCTCGTACAGCAGGACTTCGGTGCCGAGGCGGGCGTAGGCGGAGGCGATCTCGGCGCCCGACGCGCCGGCGCCCACGACCGCGAGCGTCTTGGGGAGCTCGGTCAGCGCCCACGCCTCCTCGGTGCCGATCACGCGCCCGCCGAACTGGGTTCCGGGGATCGGCCGCTTGACCGAGCCGGTGGCGAGGATGATCGTCTTGGCCTCGATCTGGTTGCCGTTGACGATCACGGCGCCCGCGCCGGCAAGGGCGCCCTCGCCCTCGATCACCTCGATCCCGTTCTTCTTGAACAGGCCCGCGACGCCGCCGGTGAGCGTCTTGATCACCTTCTCGCGGCGCGCGCTGACGCCGGCGAAGTCGACCTCGGGCTCTGACGACCTTGATCCCGAAGTCGTCCGCCTCGCGGATCTCGCTGAGGACGTCCGCGACGCGCAGGACGGCCTTGGCCGGGATGCAGGCGTAGTTCAGGCACCGCCCGCCGACCTGGTCCTTCTCGACCACCGCGGTCTTCATGCCGAGCTGGGCGGCGCGGATCGCGGCCACGTAGCCGCCGGGTCCGGAGCCGATCACAACGCAGTCGTAAGAGGCGTCAGCCATGCCGGCGGAGACTATAGAAGGGTGTTGGCCAGGGGCTGGCGCGGCGATGGACCCCCTTGAGGCGGGCGGCCGGGCTAGCGCCCCGGGTACTTGGGCATCTGGATCCGGCTGAGCACGCGGACGAGCTTGTAGAACAGCCAGCCGCCGCCGACCACCACGACCACGAGGCCACGACCGCGAGCAGGTTGTTGGCGCGGAGCCCGAGCAGCGCAGAAGAACAGGATCACGAACGCCAGGATCGCCTGGAACCCGAGCACGGCCCAGTAGCGCAGCTGCCACATCCGACCGCGCAGACGAGCATCAGCACCGAGAACAGGATCACGCCGCCGGGGGCGGTGTGAGCGCCGGCGACCTTGAACTGTCCGGCGACGAGCACGGCGACGAGGTCGCCGCCGCCGATCAGCACCGCGACCAGCAACCGCGATCTTCAGCGACAGGGGCGCTCGCCGGGCGCGAGCGGCTCGAGCGTCGCCCGGACCGCGGCGTTGCGCTGCTCCGAGGTGCTGTCGCCGCGGCGCCGGGCGCGACCGGCGCGGTCGCGGGTTGCCGGCGCCGACGCCCGCGTTTGCGGCTAGTGCGCTGAGCCAACGCGCACCTCGCCGCGCGTGATCGCCGCCCGCAGTGCGCGGGCGGCGAGGCCCACGTCGCCGGCCTCGGTGAGCGCCCGGACGACCGCGATCCGCCGGGCACCCGCGTCTCGCACGGACCCGCACGTTCGCCGCCGGAGATGCCGCCGATCGCGAAGAACGGGACGGTCGCGTTCGCCGCCGCGTAGCGGACGAGCTCGAGTCCGACCGCCGGACGCCCCGGCTTGGTCGGCGTCTCGTGGACGGGGCCGACGCCGATGTAGTCGACCGGGACGCCGGCCGCGGCGTCGATCTGCTCCGGACTGTGCGTCGACAGTCCGACCACGCGGTCCGGTCCGACCACCGCCCGCGCGTCGCGCGACCGCCGCGTCGTCCTGGCCGACGTGGACGCCGTCGGCGCCCGTAGCCGCCACCAGGTCGGGCCGGTCGTTGAGGATGAACAGCGCGCCGTGCTCGGCCGCCGCGCTCGCGAACCGCCGCCCCGCGGCGACGATCGCGTCGTCCGAGGCGTCCTTCATCCGCAGCTGGACGATGTCGACGCCGGCGCCGAGCGCGCCGGCGAGGAACTCGTCGGGCTGGTCGTCGCAGACCAGGTAGAGATGCGCCGATCTCAAGCGTTCATGGCGATCCGTCACGGACCCGAAGTGTGGCAGGGGACGGTCCACCCAGCCGCCGGTCGGCCCCGGCGCAGCGAGACGCCCGCGCTACGATTCACGAAACGGGAGCCCTACCAATGGGCTGAGAGGGCGGCTGTGTCCGCCGACCGTCTGAACCTGACCCGGATAATGCCGGCGCAGGGAGTCGCAACTTGCCGAAGCGCTCAAGCTCATTCGATGTCGCCGTTATCGGCGCCGGCGTCATCGGCCTCGCCGTCGGCTGGCGCGCCGCGCAGCGCGGCCTGCGCGTGATCGTGCTCGAACGGGCCGAGGTGGCCGGCGCCGGTACGTCGCGGGTGGCCGCCGGCATGCTGGCCCCGATCTCGGAGACGATCTCGACCGAGCTGCCGCTGATGCGGCTCGGCCTCGCGAGCGTGCGCGCCTACCCGGAGTTCGTCGCCGAGCTGAGCGACGCCTCGGGCATCGATCCGGGCTACCTGCGCTGCGGCACGCTGCTCGCCGCGCGCGACGGCGACGAGGCGGAGTCGCTCGTCCGCGAACTCGAGCTGCGGAACTCCCTCGGCCTGCCGGTGAAAAGGCTCCGCTCGAGCGAGGCGCGCCGGCTCGAGCCCGCGCTGGCCCCGACGCTGCGGCTCGCGCTCGAGATCCCCGACGACCACGCGATCGATCCGCGCCGGCTCACAGCCGCGCTGGAAGAAGCGCTCAGGCGCGCGGGAGGAGCGCTGCGGACCGGAGCCGAGGTCGCCGAGATCGCACTGTCAAACGGACATATCGCCGGACTCCGTCTGACGAATTCCGACGACATCGGCGCGGAGGACGTCGTCGTCGCGGCCGGCGCATGGACCGAGGCGCTCAGCGGCCTCCCAGACGACGCGCGGGTCCCGATCCACCCCGTCAAGGGCCAGATCCTGCGCCTGCACGATCCCGCCGGGCCGGGCCTGCTCACGCGCGTCCTGCGCATGACCGGGGGCTACATCGTCCCGCGCGGCGACGGCCGGTACGTGCTCGGCGCGACGATGGAGGAGCGCGGATTCGACACGACGGTGACCGCCGGCGCCGCGTTCGAGCTGCTGCGCAACGCGTTCGAGCTGCTCCCCTCGGTCACCGAGCTCGTGATCGACGAGCTGTCGGCCGGTCTGCGACCGACGACGCCGGACAACGCGCCGGCGATCGGCCCGGGCTCGATCCCCGGCCTGCACTGGGCCGTCGGCCACTACCGCCACGGGATCCTGCTCACGCCGATCACGGCAGAGCTCGTGGTCGACGCGCTCACTGGCGACCAGGCGGACGCGATCCCTGGCGAGTTCGCCCCGACCCGGTTTGCCGACGTCCCGGTGGCGGCGTGAGTGTCGCCGTGACGATCAACGGCGAACGCCGCAAGCTGCCGCGCCGGCGCGACGGTAGCGAGCGTGGTCGCATCGCTTCCCGGCGCGCCCGAGGGACGCGGGGTCGCGGTCGCGGTCGAGGGTGAGGTCGTCCCGCGCGCCCAGTGGCCGAACGTCGAGTTGCGCGACGGCGCCAAGGTCGAGGTCGTCGTGGCGGTGCAGGGCGGATGACCTCGTTCACGATCGCCGGCCGCGAGCTTCGCTCCCGGCTGATCCTCGGGACCGGCGGCTTCACCAACCACGATGTCCTGGCGGCGGCGCTCGAAGCGTCGGGCGCCGAGCTGTGCACCGTCGCGCTGCGGCGGCTCGATCCCTCCGCGCGCGGCTCGATCCTCGACGTGCTCGACGGCGCCGGCGTCGAGGTGCTGCCGAACACCGCCGGCTGCTACACCGCCCGCGACGCGATCATCACCGCCCAGCTCGCGCGAGAGGCGTTCGGGACCGACTGGATCAAGCTCGAGGTGATCGGCGACGACCGCACGTTGCTGCCCGACGCCGTCGAGCTGGTCGCGGCGGCCGAGGCGCTCGTCGACGACGGCTTCGTCGTGCTCCCGTACACGACCGACGACCCGGTCCTGGCCCGGCGGCTCGAGGACGTCGGCTGCGCGGCGGTGATGCCGCTCGGGTCGCCGATCGGCAGCGGGATGGGAATCCGCAACCCGTACAACATCTCGATCGTGGTCGAGCGGGCGGGCGTGCCGGTGATCCTCGACGCCGGCGTCGGCACCGCATCGGACGCAGCGTTCGCGATCGAGCTCGGCTGCGACGCGGTGCTGTGTGCGAGCGCGATCTCGCGCGCCCACGATCCGATCGCGATGGCGACGGCGATCCGCCTGGCGGTCGAGTCGGGCTGGCTCGCACGCGGCGCGGGCCGGATCCCGCGCCGGCGCTACGCCGAGGCGTCGACGCCCGACGAGGGCCTGCCGGTGTTCGACAGCGCGTCGCCGTGACCGTCGAGGACCGCACCCCGTTGACCGTCGACGAGCTCATCGACGGGTGGGAGGCGGCCTGGTCCGGCAAGGACGAGGCCGCGTTCGCCGAGGTGTGCGACCCCAGGGTTCACTACGAGGATCCGCTGACGAGCGAGCCGCTCGAGGGGCTCGACCTGCTCCAGAACCACGCGTCGCGTCTGTGGGCGGCGTTCCCCGACGCGCGCATGGAGCGGACCGGCGAGCGACTGAGCAACGGCCAGTTCGTCGCGGCCCCGTGCAAGCTGCTCGGGACCCATCGGGAGCAGCTCAACGGCCTGCCGGCGACGAACCGGTTCGTGGTCGTCCACGCGATCTTCTACTGCGAGATGGCCCGCGAGCGGCTCCTGCGCGTTCGCGGCTTCTTCGACCTGTACGACGTCGCGACCCAGCTCGGGGTACTGCCGGCGCGCGGGACGCTCGGGGAGAAGGCGCTGCTGATGCTGCGCGGGTTCGGGCTGCGCGCCGGGCGGGGTCAATAGCCGGCGGCGGAGGCCACCGCGACCGACACCGGCGCGTGGTCGGACAGGTGGCCACGCTCGAGCACCTGGGCGTCCCGAGACGCGAGGAAACCGCGGACGAACACGTGGTCGACGTCGTGCCCGGCCGCGTGCTCGAACCCGTCGAGTGACAGCTCGCGGAGGTTGAAGTCGCCGCCGAGCACGATCGGCGCCCCGCCCGCCCAGCGCACGACCGTTGCGCCGGCAAGCCGCCCATCCCGGATCGCCGCCGGCGTGTCGTGGGCGGTCGCGTGCAGGTTTGCGACCCACGCCGCCGCCGTGCAGCCGCACCGCGTGCACCCACCGCCGCTCGGGCCACAGGCAGAGGCGCCTCACGCGGTGCTCGACGATCGCGTCGCCCCGCACGAGGATCGCGTTGCAGCCGCCGCCGTTCGACTTGATCAGGTCGGGCCAGCGCACCGCGATCGCCCGCCTGAGCGGCAACAGCGCGTTGCGCGACGTGAGCACGAGCCGCCGCTCGGAGTCCAGGCGCGCCGCCAGCGGTGAGGGCCACCACGGCGGGACCTCCTGTAGCAGCGCCACGTCCCACTCCCAGCCACTCAGCGCCGCCGCGAACTCGTCGAACAGGTCCCGCCCGGCCGGCGGCACCGCGAGCCCGTGCTTGAGGTTCCAGGTGAGCACGCGCGACACCATTCCCGGAACGTACACTCAGCGCTTGCCGCGCCACTTCATCACCGGAGCCGAGCTCAGCCCAGACGAGCTGCACGCGCTGATCGAGCGCGCGCTCGAGCTGAAGTCGGCGCCGTTTTCATCCGACGTGCTCCGTAAGCGCTCGGTCGCGCTGATCTTCCAGAAGCCCTCGACCCGGACGCGCGTGTCGTTCGAGGCCGGGATCACCGAGCTCGGCGGATACCCGATGGTGCTGCGCAGCGAGGACCTCCAGCTCACGCGCGGCGAGTCCGTTCGCGACACCGCGTACGTCCTCTCCCGCCACGTCGCCGCGATCGGGATCCGCACCGGCGACGACGCGCTCGTGGAGGGCCTCGCCGAGCACGCGAGCGTCCCGGTGATCAACATGCTCAGTCCCCAGCACCACCCGTGTCAGGCGCTCGCGGACCTGCTGACGCTCCGGGAGACGTTCGGCCGGCTCGAGGGGCTCAAGCTCGCCTACGTCGGCGACGGGAACAACGTGGCGCGTTCGCTGGTCGTGGTCGGGTCGCGCGCGGGCCTCGAGGTCCGAGTCGCCGCCCCCGACGGCTATCAGCTTGAAGTCGACGGCGCCGGCGTCCTGACCGACGATCCGCGCATGGCCGTCGAGGGCGCGGACGCGGTGTACACCGACGTCTGGGTGAGCATGAGCGACGATCCCAAATCGGCGGCCGAGCGGCGACGCGCGCTCGCTCCCTACCAGCTCGACGATCGCCTGCTGGACCGAGCGGCCCCGACGGCGATCGCGTTGCACTGCCTTCCGGCCCACCCCGGCGAGGAGATCACCGAGCAGGTCCTGTACGGAGGCCGCCAGCGGATCTGGGACCAGGCCGAGAATCGCCGGCACGCGCAGAAGGCGTTGCTCGAGCTCCTCACCGGCGACTGAAGCCCGACTGTTCGGCTACGCTCGCACCGAGCTTCCGGGAAGGAGAGATGCAAACGATGACCGCACCCAAATCCCCGGGCGCGGCCACGCGGTCGCGCAAGAGCGACCGTCGAAGGGCCTCGAAAGTCGGCGACGGCACGACCCCGAAGGTCGGCGACGGCACCGCCCCGCCGCTCGACGACGGCACCACCCCGAAGGTCGACCACGGCACCAGCCCGAAGGTCGACGACGGCACCACCCCCAGCGATGGCCTGGCGAGTTTCGCTGAGCAGGTGACGAACCGGATCCTGAAGCCGCTTGGCCTCGTCGTGCTGACGAGCGAGCGGATTCAGGAAGTCCTCGACGATGCCGCCGAGCGTGGGCGCGTGACTCGCTCGGACGCGAACGAGCTCGCGGCGCAGCTGATCAGCCGCGGGCGCCAGCAGACAGACCAGCTGCTCTCGGACGTCGAGCGGCTGCTCGGGCGCGGCCGCGTCCAGTTCAGCCCGGCGACCGTTGGCTCGCGCTGGAGCGAATCGTTCGATCTGCTCGTCCGCAGTGCGGACCGTGTCCGGCGGAGCGTCGGCGTCGGCCACACCTTCCCGATCCTCGGCTACGACGAGCTGACCGCGGCGCAAGTCCAGACCCGGCTCGAGGGCCTCTCGCGGGCGGAGCTCCGCAAGGTGCGCGAGTACGAGCGCCGCCACGCCAACCGCAAATCCGTGCTCGCGGCGATAGACAGGGCGCTTGTTTCCAGTTAGTGACCGCGCGCGCCAGGCCCTGGTCTTCGCCGACGAGGAGGCGCGCAACCTTCACCACAGCTACGTCGGCACGGAGCACCTCCTGCTCGGCCTGCTCCGCGAGCAGGAGGGTCTGGCGGCGACCGCGCTGGCGTCGCTCGGCGTGAGGTATGAGCGCGTGCGCACGGCGGTGGTGCGGATGATGGGTGTCGGCGTCGAGGCCTCCACCGGCGAACTGGCGTTCACGGGTCCCGCCCAGAGCGCGATCGACCGCTCACAACGGGAGGCATCCGTGATGGGCGACGAGCGCGTCGGCACCGAGCACATCCTGCTGGCGGTCGTGCGCGAGCCGAGCGGCGCCGCGGCGCGCATCCTGTTTCAGATGGACGCCGACGCGGAAGCGATCCGTTCGGCGGTCAGCCGCGCGGATTAGGCGAGCCCGAGGTCCGCGAGCACCACGCCGAACTCGAGGCGCTCGCCGGTCAGCTCGGTGATGAACGTCGCGGCCGAGCGCCTGTATGCGTCGAGATCCATGCGGCTGCCATGCTAGAGGCGTGGACTCCGCGACCGGCACCGCCAGAACCCGACCCAGCCGAGGCGACGAACTCGAGCTGACAATCGACTCGCTCGCGTTCGGCGGCGCCGGCGTGGCACGGCTCGACGGCTACGTCGTGTTCGTCCAGGACGGCATCCCGGGCGACCGGGTGCGAGCCGTGGTCGGGAAGTCCAAACGCGCGTACGCCGAGGCGCGGGTCGTCGAGGTGCTCGAGCCGAGCCCGGACCGGATCGCGCCGCGGGCGGCACACCCGGGCGCGCCGTGGCAGGTGCTCCCGTACGAGCGCCAGCTCGAGGCCAAGCAGGCGCAGGTCGATGACGCGCTGCGACGCATCGGCCGGCTCGACGGCTTCGAGCTCGAGCCGATCGTCGAGGCGGTCGAGCCGTGGCGCTACCGCAACAAGTTCGAGTACTCGTTCGGGACCGACGGCGCCGGCCGGCTCGTGTGTGGCTTCCATGCCCCGGGCCGCTGGGACGAGATCGTCGAGGTCACCGACTGCCTGCTCGCCTCCGAGAACGGGAACGCGGCGCGCGAGCGGGTCGTCGAGTGGTGCCGTGCGCAGGGCCTGAGCGCTCACGACCGCCGAACCGGCGAAGGGCTGCTGAGGAACCTCGTCGTTCGCGAGAGCCGGCGGGGCGGCGAGCTCCAGGTGCGCCTCGTGACCAGCCCCGGGCAGCTCGACCGCGAGGGCCTCGTGCTCGCCGCCGAGCCGGTCGGCGGCCTGATGTGGACCCAGCTCGACAGCGTCGCCGAGACGACCCAGGGCGGCGAGACCGAGCTGCTCGCCGGCGACGACCGGCTCGAGGAGGAGATCGGCGGCATGCGCATGCGGATCTCGCCGCACGCGTTCTTCCAGACCAACACCGAGATGGCAGAGCGGCTCTACCGGCTCGCGATCGAGTACGCCGAGCCGTCCGGCTCCGATCGCCTGTACGACCTCTACTGCGGGATCGGCACGATCGGCCTGCTGATGGCGCCGCGCGTCGCCGAGGTCTGGGGGCTCGAGATCGTCGAGGACGCGATCGCCGACGCGATCGCGAACGCGCGGCTGAACGAGGTCGACAACGCGCACTTCTTCGCCGGAGACGTCCGTCTCGCGCTCCGGGAGCTGGTGGAACGCGCCGGCCGCCCCGACCTGCTCGTGGTCGATCCCCCGCGCTCGGGCCTGTCGCAGAAGGTCGTGCGCCGGATCATCGAGGCCGCGCCCCGCAGGATCGTCTACGTCTCCTGCAACCCGACCACGCTCGCGCCGAACGCCGCCCAGCTCGTGCAGGACGGCGGCTACCGGCTCCGCCGCGTGCGGGCGGTCGACATGTTCCCGCAGACGCCGCACATCGAGTGCGTGGCGCTGCTCGAGCGCGCTCAGTAGCGGTGTGCCCTTAGACGGTGGATGCAACTGGCCGTGACGACCAGGCCGGTGCCGAGCACGGCGATCCGCGCCGCGGTCGAGTCGGCGACGAACATTCCCGTCGGGACGGTCAGCGCGAGCGCGATCTGGCTGGCGCTGTCGATGGCGAACGTGAGTCCGACGGTCGCGGTGAGCATCGTCAGGGCTCGTCGTCGGCGCGGATCTGCGAGCCGAGCCTCGATCTCGGGCCGCCGCTCGGGGTTCAGCTTCGCGGCGTGCTCGACGGCGAGGATCAGCAGCGGACGGCCGAGGGCGACTGAGGCGAGCGCGGCGATCCCGAACGTCCCGGTGACCGCGCCTCGGCGGAGCTTGAGGGCCAGGGCGTCACCGCCCGTGAGCACAAAGGCGACGAGAGCGAGCGCGACCGTGACCACCGACGCGACCGCGATCGCGTTGACCCGGCGGTGGACGATCGCTCCGGCGAGCAGCCATGTGGCCGTGACCGCCTCGGTGATCGCGAGGGCGCCGGTTGCCGAGCCGATCACGGCGCGGATCACCAGGTAGGCGGCAAGCGGCAGCACGAGCCCGGCGGCGAGCCGGGGCGGTGACAGCTGCGGCGGGCGACGGTTCACGACATCGCCTCCTTCGGGCGGATGAAGAAGCCGGCCACCCGGCGGTCGGCGTTCAGGATCACGCGGCCGATCCCGTCTGCGCGCTCGAGCGCGACCGGGATGTCGACGACGGTGTAGCCGTCGCGCACCGAGACCGCCGCGGTGCCGAGCGCCTGGACCTCACCGGCCTCGCGGCGCACCTTCTCTCGCACCTCGACGAGCAGCTCGACCGAGCAGGCTTCGAGCATCCGCTCGTCGAACGTGGAACGCGCGTCGTCCCAGCGGCCGTCGAGGAAGGCTTCGAGCACCGGGGCGGCGTGCCCGACCGCGCCCTCGACCGGCACCCCGACCACGTCCTCGTCGACGCTCCGGCGGCGGCCGCCGCCGAACCGCTGAAAAGCGGCTTGCCGGCTGACGTGGAGCACGTCGCCGATCTCGGCCCACGTATGCCCGGCGGCGCGCGCCTGTTCGACGAGCGCACGAAGCGTGTCGTCGACGATCGTCTCGAGGCTTCGCGTGGCGGCGATCGCGCGCACCACCTGGCCGGACGGGTGTCCGTCGGCGCGGAGAACGCCGGCGACGAGCTCCGCGTTCGCGGAGAGCATCATCGCCATCACCTCGCGGTCGAGCTGGACCGGTGTGCGAGCTGCATCCATGCTTGTCAAGGTAGCCTTTACATCGGCACCTGTCAAGGCAGCCTTTACACGGGTGCCGGAGGGTAGGGTTCGAACCCGAGGCCTGAATGCGCGCGGTCACGATCAGAGATCGGAACCTGAGCGTCGAGGACCATCCCGACCCGACACCGGGCGCCGGCGAAGTCCTCGTCCGCGTCATGGCGGCCGGGCTGAACGGCGCCGACATGATGCAGTGGCGCGGCTTCTATCCCGCGCCACCGGGCGCTCCGCAGGACATCCCGGGACTCGAGCTCGCCGGCGAGGTCGTCGAGCGTGGCGCGGGCGCCACCCGGTTCTCCGCCGGGGACCGGGTCATGGGGATCGTGGCGGGTGGCGGCCAGGCTGAGCTCGCGGTCGTTCACGAGCGGATCCTGATGCCGGTCCCCGAGAACCTCGGCTGGAACGAGGCCGGCGGGGTCCCCGAGGCGTTCACGACCGCTCACGACGGCGTCTTCACCCAGGCCGGGCTGAAGCCGGGGGAGCGGTTGCTCGTCCACGGTGGCGCCGGCGGCGTCGGGACCGCGGCGATCCAGCTCGGTCGCGCCTCCGGCGCGCGCGTGACCGCCACCGTCCGTGATTCGGACCATCGCGAGCAGGTCGCCGAGCTCGGTGCCGAGGTGATCGCGCCGGAAGGCTTCGTCGAGTACGGCCCGTTCGACGTGATCGTCGAACTCGTGGGCGCGCCCAACTTGCCGGGAAACCTCGAGGCGCTGGCCCTATGGGGGCGGATCATGGTGATCGGGATCAGCGCCGGCGCGACGGCCGAGGTGAACCTGGGTCTCGCCATGCAGAGGCGTGCGCGTATCTACAACTCGACGCTCCGGCCCCGGCCGCTCGAGGAGAAGGCGCTGACCGCGCGCGCGATGGAGCGCTCCGTGCTGCCCCTGCTCGAATCAGGTGCAGTCCACGTCCCGATCGCCGCGACGTACCCGCTGGAGGAGGCGAGCGCCGCCTATGACCGGTTCGCCGCGGGCGGCAAGCTCGGGAAGATCGTGCTGACGATGGGCGGCTACTAGGCCCGCGCGGGGCGGCTACTCGTCGCCGAACGGGTCGTCCTCGTCGCCTACCGCCACAACCTCATCTGCGTGGACCGTGCACAGCGCCGGCCCGCCTGACTCCAAAGCAGCCTCGAGCTCCGCCTTCGTGAGCTTTGCACCGCACTCCTCACAGCGGTCGCCGATCTGCTCGAGGGATTTCTCCTCTAGGTCCATGCCAGCGAGCCTACCGCGTCGGCGTTCGCCTAGTAAGGGGGCAAATCGGCCCACCACTGGCCAAGCATCCGGAACGCGGCCCAGAACTCGCGCTTGGCGTCCTCCTCGTCGAGCGACTCGTCGATGTTCGGCACGTACATGGCTTCGATCGTCGGCGTCAGGCGCTGCAGCTCTCCCGCCACCGCGCGGATCTGGCCGCTCAACGGGAGGTCGAGCTCGTTCACGACCGCGAGCGCGTCGGGCCCCATCACGACGACGATCTTCGGCGAGACGATCTGGATCTCCTCGACCAGCCTCGCCATGCACGCAGGGTCGGCGAGGGCCGGATCGGGCACGGGACACTTGACGCACAGCGTGCCGTAGACGGCCAGCGGATCGATCGACAGGCGCTTCAGCGACTTCATCAGCGCGTTGCCGGCCCGGCCGTAGAACGCGACGCCCTCCTCGACCTCGGCGGGCCGCGCCGAGTGCTTGACCAGGAAGATGTCCGCCTGGGGGTGCCCGGACCCGAGCACGGGGATCAGCGAGCCCCGCGGGCAGTGCGTGCACGACTGGACCTCCCGGGAGAAGGCATTCAGTTCTCGGATCGCGCGCTCGAGGTACTTCTCGCGGATCTCGTCGTCGGTGGCAGGCATCGCTGTCCGATTGGACGGCTCCCGAGCTTGTCCTTGCGAGTGCATCAGGAGTTGCGGCTACCGCCACCGTTCGCTCGCCGCCGATCGAGCCCCATCGCGCGCCGCACGCGACGCTCGCGCGAGGCCCGCCTGGCCCCCTCGGGGAGCGCCTTCGTCTGCAGGAACTTCAGCGCCTGCACGTACAAGAGGCTTGCCGGATTTCGGACGATGTCGGCGTCCCGGAGCGACTCGAGGAACTCCTCGGGGCCGTCGAACTGTCGCATCCGGATGCGCACCGACCCGAGGCCCTGCGGCACGTGGGCGTCCGAGCCGGCGCCGGCCGGAATCCGGTACTTGGCCGCGAACCGGGCGGCCTCGTCGTTGAACTCGGAGATCGCCACACGCGGATTGAACACTTCGATCGCATCGACGTCGTTGAGTACCTCGAGCAGGTGCTCATAGTCCGGGACCGAGTGCAGCCGATCGAACGGATGGGGGACGTACACGACCCCGCCCTGGCGCTTGATCTCGGCAATCGTCTCCTGGAGGGTCATCCCGCGAGGGATCTTCTCTTCGATGAACAGCCCGATCACCTCGCCCTGATCGGCGGTCTTGACCTCCTCGCCGACGATCACCCCGATCCCGTCAGCCCGCTCGCGTGCCGCGAGCGCCCCCGAGATTTCGTTGTGGTCGGTGACCGCGATCGCCCCGAGCCCCCGCGCGCGGGCCTCCGCCAGCAGCACCTCCACGGGCGTCGCGCAGTCGTACGAGTGGTCGGTGTGCATGTGGAGGTCGACGTCGATCAGGCGACGGGACGCGAGCCGGCCCCGGACCCGGCGGTCGCCGCGGTTGTCGTGCCGGCGCGCGACGAGCTCTTCGTAGATCTGCTCGAACTCGCCGGCCACCCGCGACCACGCGAAGCGGGGGCGTAGCTGCTGCGCCTGCTCGCGGCCGTGCTCGCGCAGCGCCGGCTCGCCGATCAGCCGGCTCATGTGACTCGACAGCGTCTGAACGTCCCCGGGCTCGAACTCGAAGCCGAACTCGCCCTGCCCGAGCAGTTCCTCGTAGGCCGACAGCCGGGACGCGACGGGCACCACGCCCCCGGCGAGCGCGCGCAAGAGCAGCCCGGGAAGCGTCCGGAGCCCCTCCGAGGCCAGCACGAGCACGTCCGCGCGCGCCAGCGTCACGGCCTGGGAAGCCCGCTCGGAGTCCACGAACTCGACCCGCTCGCGGAGCGCCCGGGTGAGCGTCGCGGGCGCGGTGAGGGCCTTCGGAGACCACACGGTCGCGTGCCACGCCGGCTCGAGCGGGAGCAGTCGGAGCGCCCTCAGGAAGATCCGGAGCGCCGCGCGCTCCTCTCCCACGCAGAACAGCAGCTCGACGGGCTCGTGCGGGACGGGCTCGGAGTCCACCTCCGCGCCGGGGAGGATCACGCGGTAGTCGCCGGGGAAGTAGCGCTGCAGGAGGTCCCTCGTCGCGCCGTAGCTGGCGGTGCGGGCGTCGAGGCGCCCGAACAACAGACGCGACAGCGGGGCGGTGAACTGCGTCGAGAGGATCCGCTCGGTCGGGGCGTGGAAGCTGCCGACGTTCAGGCCCCGGGATTGCCTGAGCGCCACGCTCGACGCGCTCGGCGCGAACGGCTCGTGCACATGGATGAGGTCGAGCGGGAGGTTGACGAGCGCCTCCTCGATCGTCCGGGCGACGTCGACCGGGAGCGAGGCAGCGCGCCGGCGAGTCGGCGAGAACGGCAGCACCTCCCCGACGCCGAGCACGAGCGGCTCGCCGTCGGCGCGCTCGAGCAGCGCCTCGGGGTCGTTGCGGATCGCGCGCCGGCTGTCGCGCACGAGCGCACCGGACTCCGACGGCGCGATGATCAGCACCCGATGTCCGCGGACCGCAAGCTCGTGGGAGACCCGCGCGACGTAATCGTTGACTTCGTGCGAGGCCTCCCAGGCGAACGGCGTCACCTGTGCAATCGCGAGCCGCTCGGAGGGCACGGCCCGCAGTCTATGTCAGCTTGCGCGAGCCTTCGACTTCGCCGGCTTGGACGCCGGGACCTTACGGGCGTACTTCGCGATGAACTTCTCGGTCTGATCGCGTGCCTCGTCGTCCGGGCGCTGATTCATCGGGGACTTCATCAGGTACGAGCTCGGACCGTCGAGTTGGCCGGAGATGCCGTTGTCGAGCGCGAGCTTGCAGCAACGCACGGCGTCGATCACGATTCCCGCGGAGTTCGGCGAGTCCCATACCTCGAGCTTCAGCTCCAGGTTCAGCGGCACGTTGCCGAACGCCTCGCCCTCGAGGCGGATGTGCGCCCACTTGCGGTCGGTCAGCCACGGCACGTAGTCGGAGGGGCCGACGTGGACGTCGTCCGCCGGCAGCGTGTGGCCCATGATCGAGGTCACGGCGTTCGTCTTCGAGGTCTTCTTGGACTCCAGGCGTTCGCGCTCGAGCATGTTGTAGAAGTCCATGTTGCCGCCGACGTTCAGCTGCGAGGTGTGCTGGAGCCGGACCCCGCGGTCGTGGAACAGCCTGGCCAGCGCGCGATGGACGATCGTCGCGCCGACCTGCGACTTGATGTCGTCGCCGACGATCGGCAGGCCCGCCTTCTTGAAGCGCTTGCTCCAGTACTCCTCCCGCGCGATGAACACGGGGATGCAGTTCACGAACCCGCAGCCGGCATCGAGGATCTGCTCGACGTACCACTTCGTAGCGTCCTCGGAGCCGACCGGGAGGTAAGAGACGACCACGTCGGTGTGGGTGTCCTTGAGGATCTCGACGATGTCGGCCGTCGGCCCGGGCGCCTTCGTGATCTTCTCCTTGAGGTACTTCCCGAGGCCGTCGTGGGTCATCCCGCGCTCGACGGTCACGCCGAGGCTGGGGACCTTGCCGGCGAAGTTCAGCGTGTTGTTCTGCCCGGCGAAGATCGCCTCGGACAGGTCCTTGCCGACCTTGTCCGCGTCGATGTCGAACGCTGCGCTGAACTCGATGTCGCGGATGTGGTAGCCGCCGAGGTCGACGTGCATGAGGCCGGGGACGGGTTCGGTCGGGTCGGCGTCGCGGTAGTACTGGACACCCTGCACGAACGAGCTCGCACAGTTGCCGACGCCGATGATCGCCACGCGCACCTTGCCGTCCTGGTAGCGCGCCGCGCCGTTGGTGGAACCGATGGTGGTGCTCACTGTGGCTCTTCCTTTGTTTCTCTGCGGGGACTGCGCCATCGGACCTCGGCGCAGTTCTAGGTATTCCTCGGCGCCGAGTTGGTTACACCTGCGGCGAGCTCACGCAGGGACTTCAGCGGACTTCAACTGCTTGCGCACGTGGAGGATGCGCTGGAGCGTCGTCAGCACGGTCAGCGCCGCGAGTACGTAAACCGCCGGCGCGAGCAGCTCGAAGTTCCCGAGCGACGCTCCCTTGGCGAAGATCAGGCCGATCGAGAGGATCACGACGCGCACCGGACGCGTGGCCAGGCCGACCTTGCACTCGACCCCGAGCGCCTCGGCGCGGGCGCGTGTGTAGGAGACCATCAGCGACCCGAGCACGGCCGCGACGGTCGCAGCGGCCGCGACCTGGTTGTCGCGCGAGGCGAAGTACGCGCCGACCGCGATCAGCACGATCCCCTCCTCGAGCCGGTCGAGCGTCGAGTCGAGGAACGCGCCGAACGGCGTGCCCTTGCCCGACATGCGCGAGTAGCGCCCGTCGAGCGTGTCCATGATCGACCCGATGATGAACGCGATGCCGGCCAGGAAGAACATGCGGCCGACGATCAGCCCGGCCGCGGCGACGTTCAGCGCGAATCCGGTCAACGAGATCGCGTTCGGCGTCAGGCGCGACTCGATCAGCCGGTTGCGCATCATCTCCTGCGCGGTCGGCGCCGTTGCGCGGCGGGCGCGGCCGTCGCGGGGCACGCCGTTGCGTGGCGCCGCGAGCGCCTCGTCTGCTCGGGCATCGTCACGCGGGGACATTGTTACGCGGTGCCCGGACGAACGCCCATGCGTCCGGCCGTGCCCGCGCCAGCAGCCTCTGCGCCAGCAACGCGGAGACGCCGGCGGTGAGGGCCCCGAGGAACACGTCGGTGAGGTAATGGTTGGCGGTCGCGACGACGACGAACGTGACCAGCAGCGGGTACAGCGCCCACGCGATCTTGCCGGGACGCCAAGACGCGAGCCCGCGACATCGAGCCGCCGATCATGACCGCGAAGCAGACGTGCATCGAGGGAACAGCCGCGTAGAAGTTCACGAACGCCTTCGTCGGTCCTGTGTCGATCGAGCCGGTGCCGCCGGTCACGAACTGCGAGATCGCGTCGGTGAAGCCCCATTCGGGCATCAGCCGCGGTGGCGCCGTCGGGTACAGCCAATACCCGATTAGCGCTAGTCCCATCGAGATCATGAACATGTTCCGCACGAAGTAGAACGACTTGTTGCGGCGTGCGTAGATGAACGCGAGCACGGCCAGGGTGACGACGAAGTGCCCGTTCAGGTAGATCCAGTCAAGGCCGTCCATCAGCCAGTGCTTGTTGATCGCCCAGGCCTGGACGCTCGGCTCGACGAACACGTGGAGCGTGCGCTCGATGTCGATGATCCGCATCGCGTCGCCGAACGGGCGGTACGGATTGCCGTCCTCCACGAGCCCTCGGACGAGGTCGTACGACAACAGCGCACCGACGAACAACAGGATCTGTCGGAACAGGTCCAGCCAACCGCGCGGCAAGAGCCGCGCCTCGAAAACTCTGAGGGCACGCCCCATGTCAGCTACGAATCGTAGCGATCCGGCGGGTTCGGCTGATGTCAGCCGCAACGGAGCGAGCGCGCGCCGACCCGGCTCAGCGAGAAGCGGATCGCCACTCGCATCGGTCCCGTACGTCTGACCCGGAGCTCGGTGAAGTCCCCGTTCGGACCGACGCAGCCCGAGCCCTGGACCACCGCCCAGTAGGGGCTGTATCTCACGCGGATGAACGCCGTCCCGGTGTGATTTGCCCACATTTGCAGGTAATTCGCCCCGAGCGTCGTGAGCGTAGCCGCGCCTCGGACGATCGGCGTCGCGTGCTGGACCTCGTACACGCGCCAGTGGCGCGTGCGGAGAGCAAGGCGCAGGTACGGCAGGCCGCGGTTGATCAGCGCGACCTCGCCCTTGGCGGAGTAGTCGAGGTCGGCGTCGGACACGGCGACGAACCGCACGGCGAGCTCGTGGAGCCAGGCCTCGTACGTCGCGGGCGTGAGCGGCCCGCCGTAGAACAGGTCGTTGTACTTGATGTCGAGCTGGCGCTCCCATCCGCGCGCGAGCGGGAAGCGAGGCGCCATCACGTACGCCTCCCAGTGGAACAGCGTGAACGGAATCTCGATCCGGAACGGAGGGCCGCTCTGCCTCCCGAGGAACGAGATCAGCGGCTCGAAGTACGCGGTTGTCACCTCGCTGTTGTCGTCCGCGGTTCGGACGTCGCGGACCGGCGCCTGCCACTGGAGGTAGAGCAGCGGCAGCGCCACCACGACGAGCGCGAGCGTCCGCCGCCCGGTTCGTGGCGGCCACCAGAGCAGAGCCACGATCGGGCCCGCGACGAGCGGAGCGAGCCGGACCGAGTTGCCCCCGATCGGGCTCGCGATGACATACGCGCCGATGCACCCGAGCGCGTACAGCGCGATACCGGCCTTGAGCGCGAGGTCGCGCCTCGGGATGACGAACAGCGCCGCCACCGAGATCAGCACGATCGGCCACAGCGCCGAGAACGCGAACGGCTCAGTCCCGCCCTCGGGGAACATGATCGCGAGCGCCACGACGGGCAACCCCGCGCCGAGCACGACCGCGACCCCCGGGAGCGTCGGCTTGATTCTCCGCCCGTCGGCGTACTTGGCGACCGCGTACGCCGCGCCAACGAGCGCGGCGAACAGCGCGTCGACCGGGCTGCATAGCGCGGTCACGACCGCGAGCGCGGTGGCGAGCACCGGGCGCCGGCGCTGGAGCGCGAGCGCGGTGCCTACCGCCGGCACGAGGCCGAACGCGAACGTCAGCCGTCCGGTGAACAGGCTCGAGGCCGTCGCGACGCCGAACCACAGCGAGCCCAGCCACGCGTCCTCTCCGAACCGCCGGCGGGCGAGCGAATCGAACAGCGCCGTGCTCGCCGGCGCCGCGATCGCCGCCGCGAGCTGCGGGGTCAGCACGCGCCGCGGCGATCGGAAACAGAACGCTGTAGCCCGGGAGGTTGTGCCCCCCGTACCACCAGTTGTTCCAAATCCCGAACCAGCCCTCCGCCGTGAACAGCTTCGCGCGCAGCAGGTGCGCCGCGAGGTCCTCGCTCCGCGGCGCGATGATCACGTACGCGGCTGCGATCACCGCCGAAGCGAGCGTCGGCAGGATCCGCTTGACGGTCGGTCCGAGCGCCCGGTCGGGGAGCGGAACACGGGCTCGCGCGCGCGTGACCACTACTCGTTCGCTTCCTCCAGGAACGCGGCGACACGCTCGACGAGGTCGCTGCGGTCGAGCCACGGCCAGTGTCCGGCGTCCTCGAGCCGTTCGATCGTCGCGCCCGGGATGCGCGCGGCGTACGCGTCGGCGAGCGCCGGCGGGTACCAGGGGTCGCGGTCGCCCCACAGGATCAGGGCCGGAAGCGCCGAGATCGTGGACTGCGCAACCGTGGACGTGGACCTGACGAGGCGGAGAATGGCCCGCTGCGTCCCCTGGTCGAACTGGTCCCAGACCGCGTCGATCCGCTCGTCGCTCCACGCGTCTGGGACGAACGCATCCGTGCCGGAGAGCGCGCGCGAGCATCCCGCTTCGTGGTGGCGCCCATCACGAACTCGCCGATCCAGCGCGCTCGCCACCACTTCACGAGCCGCGGCTGGTCGAACCCACCGAACAGCGGCGGCGCGTTGTAGAGCACGAGCCGCTCGACGCGTTCGGGGTGTCGCTCGGCGAGCGCGAGTCCGACCGCGACCCCCCAGTCGTGCGCGACGAGCTTGACCGTGTCGACTTGCAGCTCGGCGAGGAACCACTCGACGAATTGCGTCAGCCCCGCCAGCGAGTAGTCGAGATGACCGCCCTTGCCCGAGCGACCGAACCCGATCAGATCAGGCGCGATCCCTCCGGTTTGCGCAAGGAACGGTGCCCAGTCGTCCGAGCTGGTCGGGATTCCGTGCAAGTACAGCGCCGGCACATCGGCCACCTCCGCTGAGCGGCGGTAGAAGACGGGTGACTCGTCGAGGTAGATGGTCTGCTCATCGACGCGCACCCCCCGGCGAGGATAACGTCCGGGCGCGTGAGCGGTCCGAGTCCAGATCAGCAGCCGGGTCCGAGTCAGATCAGCAGCCGGGTCCGAGTCGAGATCAGCCGCCGGGTCCGAGTCCAGATCAGCCGCCTGCCGGCGCGCCGACGCTGTGCCTCGGCGACGCGATCGTCCAGCTCATCTGCGAGCGGCCGCTCGACGACGTCTCGGACGGCGACGCGTTCGTGCCCCACTTCGGCGGCGCGGTCGCGACCGTGGCAGTCACCGCCGCCCGGCAGGCCGCGCACGTCGCTCTCGCCGGCGCCGCCGGCGACGACGCCTGGGGCGTCTGGCTGCGCGATCGTCTGGGGCGCGAGGGCGTTGGGGCCGCGTTGTTCGACCTCGTGCCGGGGGCGCAGACGCCGGTAGCGGTCGTCGCCGTCGACTCGTGCGGGGAGCCGAGCTGCGAGTGCTACGGCGATCCGGCTGCGCTTGGCGCTGTTGGCGAGCGGGTGGAGCGAGGCGGTCCGGGCGTCGGCCGCGCTGTTCATCGGCTCGAGCACGCTCGTCGGGTCGGAGCGGAGCGCGGCGACGATGCGCGCTCGGGAGGTCGCGCTGTCGCTGGGCCGGCCGGTCGTGTTCGCCCCGGGGTTGCGACTGGAACGGTGGCGCTCGCGGGCCGAGGCCGCGGCGGCCTCGAACGCGTGCGTCCCCGACGCCATGCTCGTCGTCGCGAGCGCCGGCGAGGCGGCGGTGATGACCGGCGAGGACGACCCCGAGCGCGCCGCGCTCGCGCTGCTGAAGGCCGGGGCGCGGATGGTCGTGCTCACGCTCGGATCTGAGGGCGCGATGCTCCGGGGCGAGCTCCGGCTCGACGCCGACGGCGTGCCGGCGACCGTGTTGAGCACGATCGGCGCCGACGAGGTCCTGACCGGCGTCCTGCTGGCCCGGCTCGCGACGTCGGCGTTCTACCCCGCCTCGGTGGCGGCGTCGCTGCCCGAGGCGGTGGCGCAGGCGGCCCGGGCGTGCGAGCGATGGGGCGCGCTTGAGTAGCTCTTCGAGTACGTGGGCGCGGCCGAGCCGCCGCCGGGTGCGCGCGATCCGCGACCGGTTGCGGCTCGTGTACGGGATCCCGCTGGCCAAGCCCCACGGGCACCCGATCGCCGAGCTGATCCTGACGGTGCTCTCGCAGTCGACCAACGACCGCAACCGCGACGTCGCGTACCTCGCGTTGCGCGAGCGCTTCCCGGGCGACACCTGGGTGTCGATCCGGGACGCCCCGGTCGACGAGATCGAGGAGGCGATCCGGCCCGGCGGGATCTCGAAGGTCAAGTCCGCGCGGATCAAGGCGATCCTGCGCGCGATCACCGACACGGCGCCCGGTGGCGAGCTCTCACTCGACTGGCTGCCCGAGCTGAGCGTCCCGGACGCGCAGAGGTATCTGACGGCGCTGCCCGGGCGTCGGGCGTAAGACCGCCGCGTGCGTGCTGCTGTTCGCGCTCGGGATGCGCGACGTGCCCGTCGACACGCACGTTAGTCGCGTCGGGACTCGTCTCGGCGCTGTTCCGCCCGGGCGCGCCGTTCGAGGAGATGCACGACACGATGCTCGCGATCACGCCGCCGGGCGAGGAGCTCGAGTTCCACCTGAACCTGCTCCGTCACGGCCGGCGGACCTGCCACGCCCGCCACCCGGACTGCGCCGGCTGCGCGCTCCAGAAGATGTGCCCGAGCGCGTTCAAGGTGGGGTAGCGGTGCCGGCGCCGGGCTCGCAGGCGAGCGCGGGTGGGTCATATCGCCACACTCGTCGCCCCTCCGGCGGTGAACGTGGATTCAGGCACGCATACGGGTCACGAGCGCACTTTCGGCCGCCCGCGCCCCTCGAGTGTGCCCTTGTGACCCCCGAAGGGGTGCGCCCGGCTCTCCCCGCTGATGATGGGTGGAGGCAAAGAGCCGTCGGCCCGCCCTCGGGCTCGATGCCGCTCGCCAGCCCACCCGATCCGGGCCCAGCGGGGCGGCCGACGGCCCTTGACTCCGTCCACAAATCTGCTACAGTCTCGCTTAGATTTTTACGACGAAACAGGAGTAGAACTCGATGGGAAAGACGATCGGAATCGACCTCGGAACCACGAACTCGTGCATGGCAGTGCTCGAGGGTGGGGAGCCGACGGTCGTAGAGAACGCGGAGGGCGGGCGTACTACGCCGTCTGTCGTCGCGTTCACGCAGTCCGGTGAACGTCTGGTCGGCACCGTCGCCAAGCGCCAGGCAGTCACCAATCCGCAGAACACGGTCTTCTCGATCAAGCGCTTCATGGGCCGCAAGGAGGCCGAGGTGCGCGAGGAAGAGTCGATCGTTCCGTACAAGGTGGTCTCCGGACCCAATGGCGACGCTCGCGTCGAGGCCGGCGGCAAGCAGTACAGCCCGCCGGAGATCAGCGCGATGATCCTCGGCAAGCTCAAGGCTGACGCCGAGGCGTATCTGGGCGAGACCGTCGACAGCGCCGTGATCACGGTGCCGGCGTACTTCAACGACGATCAGCGCCAGGCGACCAAGGACGCCGGCCGGGTCGCCGGGCTGGACGTCAAGCGGATCATCAACGAGCCGACCGCGGCCTCGCTGGCGTACGGCCTCGACAAGGAGAACGACCAGACGATCCTGATCTTCGACCTCGGCGGCGGCACGTTCGACGTGTCGGTGCTCGAGATCGGCGACGGCGTGTTCGAGGTCAAGGCGACCGCCGGTGACAACCACCTCGGTGGCGACAACTTCGACAAGGCGCTCGTCGACTGGCTGGTGGCCGAGTTCAAGAAGTCGCAGGGCATCGACCTGAGCGCCGACCCGATGGCGCTGCAGCGGCTCTACGAGGCGGCCGAGAAGGCCAAGATCGAGCTCTCGACCACGCAGGAGACGCAGATCAACCTGCCGTTCATCACGGCCGATTCGAGTGGCCCGAAGCATCTGGACACGCGCCTCACCCGCGCGAAGCTGAACGAGCTCACGTCCACGCTGCTCGACCGCACGGTGGCGCCGGTGCGCCAGGCGCTCGACGACGCCAAGGACAAGGGCGTCGAGAAGGTCGACCACGTCGTGCTCGTGGGCGGCATGACCCGCATGCCCTCCGTGCAGGAGAAGGTCAAGGAGCTGACCGGCAAGGAGCCGCATCGGGGCGTCAACCCCGATGAGGTCGTCGCCGTCGGCGCCGCGATCCAGGCCGGCGTGCTCGCCGGCGACGTCAAGGACGTCCTGCTGCTCGACGTGACCCCGCTGACGCTGGGCATCGAGACCAAGGGCGGCGTGATGACCAAGCTGATCGAGCGCAACACGACGATTCCGACCCGCAAGGGCGAGGTGTTCTCGACGGCCGAGGACAACCAGCCGTCGGTCGAGATCCACGTGCTCCAGGGCGAGCGCGAGATGGCCACCTACAACAAGTCGCTCGGCAAGTTCCAGCTGACCGGCATCCCGCCGGCGCCGCGCGGCATCCCGCAGATCGAGGTCGCATTCGACATCGACGCCAACGGGATCCTGAACGTGTCCGCCAAGGACCTCGGCACCGGCAAGGAGCAGAAGATCGAGATCCGGTCCGGCTCCGGGCTGTCCGACGACGAGATCAAGCGGATGGTGACCGACGCCGAGTCGCACGCCGAGGACGACCGCCGGCAGCGTGAGCTGGCCGAGGCCCGAAACAACGGCGAGAACGCGGCGTACCAGGCCGAGCGTCAGCTCAAGGACCTGGGTGACGCGGTCGACTCGAGCTCCAAGGACGAGATCGAGGCGGCGATCAAGGAGGTCCGCGACTCGCTGACCAGCGAGGACGCGGCCGAGATCAACGCCAAGACCGAGACGCTCCACACCGCGTTCCACAAGGTCTCCGAGGCGATGTACCAGCGCGCTCAGGAGCAGGCCGCGGCGAGCGAACCCGACGGTGACGGCGCGGCTGCCTCGAGCAACGGCGCCGCCGCTGAGGAGGATGTCGTCGACGCCGAGGTCGTGGACGAGAAGTGATGAGACGCGACCCTGACATCGCAGAGGCCCTGTACAGGGCCCGCGCGGCAGCTGATCAGGAGCCCGCCCGCCCGCCGCAGGGCGGTCGGCGTGGGCCCCGGCGGGTGAGCCCCGGCGGGCCCCGGGCGGGTGGGCCCCGAACCTCGGGAGCGCCCGGCGAGCATGCGGCGGTCGAGACCGATCACGAGCGCCAGCTCGAGCACGACCTCGAGGAGCTCGCCGGCGAAGGCCGAGAAGGCCGACGAGTACCTCGAGCTCGCTCAGCGCACCCGCGCCGACTTCGAGAACTACCGCAAGCGCGCCACGCGTGAGACGGCAGCCGCGCAGGAGCGCGGCATCGCGAAGCTCGCAAAGGAGCTCCTGCCGGCGGTCGACAACCTCGACCGGGCGCTCGAGGCGGCGGGCGGGGCAGGTGCGGACGGCGCGCCACAGGACAACGGCACCGCCACGCTCGTCTCGGGGATCAAGCTCGTCCACGAGGACGTGATCGCCGCGCTCGCGAGGGCCGGCATCGAGCGCTTCTCGCCGAAGGGCGAGCGGTTCGACCCCCAGCTGCACGAGGCGATCGCCCAGCAGCCGGTCGAGGGTGCCGAGTCCGGGACGGTCGTCGAGGTCTACCAGCGCGGGTACCGGCTGGGAGAGGTCGTGATCCGACCCGCTCGCGTTGTCGTCGCGGCGTGAGAAAGTCTGAAGAGCCATGGCCGGCAGACCGGACTACTACAAGACGCTCGGAGTAGGCAAGGGCGCCTCCGACGAGGAGATCAAGAAGGCGTACCGCAAGCTGGCGCGCGAGTACCACCCTGACCGCAACCCCGGCAACAAGCAGGCCGAGGAGAAGTTCAAGGAGATCTCGCAGGCCCACGACGTGCTGTCCGATCCCGAGAAGCGCAAGGCCTACGACCGGGGCCAGGGGCCGCTTGGCGGGTTCGCCGGGGCAACTTCGACCCGAGCGCGTTCGGCGGCGGGTTCAGCGACATCCTCTCGAACCTGTTCGGCGGTGGCGCCGGTGCCGGCACGGCCGGACGGCCCGGCGGCGGTGCGCGCGGTCGCACGACCGCGGGGCGGACCGCCCGGGCGCAGACCCAGGGCCGCGACCTCGAGACCGAGGTCTCGCTGACGTTCGACCAGGCCGTCCACGGTGCTCAGGTGCCGCTGTCGGTTCCGACCTCGCAGCCGTGTCCGACCTGTCACGGCACCGGCGCCAAGCCCGGCACCACGCCGAAGGTGTGCCCGGTATGCGAAGGCCGCGGGATCGAGTCTCAGAGCCAGGGGATCTTCTCGATCTCCCAGCCCTGCTCGAACTGCGGCGGCTCCGGCACCGTGATCGAGGATCCGTGCCCGACGTGCGGCGGCACCGGCGCGCAGCGCAGCATCCGCAAGCTGCGGGTCAACATCCCGGCCGGCGTCCACGACGGCAGCCGGATCCGGCTCGCCGGCAAGGGCGAGGCCGGGCTCCGCGGCGGCGAGCCGGGCGACCTGTACGTGATCACTCGCGTGCAGGAGTCGCCGGTGTTCAAGACCGTCGGGCGACAACCTCGAGGTCGAGGTGCCGCTGACGATCCCCGAGGCGGTTCGCGGCGCGATCGTCGAGGTGCCGACGCTGAACGGCTCAAAGCGCCTGCGCGTTCCCGGCTGGAACGAAGAGCGGAACCGTGCAGCGACTAAGAGGCGAGGGTCCACCAAAGGCCGGCGGCAAGGGCAGGGCGACATCCACTACCGCTTCGTGATCGACGTTCCCGAATTCGCTCTCGCCCGAGCAGGACGAGGCGATCGACCGGCTGTCGCAGGTGATGAACGGCGACCCGCGGGCCAAGCTGTTCGAGCAGGCGGGCGCCGGCGGCGCGAAAGCGAGGAAAGACTGATGGCCGCCCGCCGTGTACGAAGCTCCGCCAAGGTCGAGGTCTCCTCGGATCGAGGCGTGTTCATGATCTCGGTCGCAGCGGAGCTCGCCGAGATGCACCCGCAGACGCTGCGGATGTACGAGGCGCGCGGCCTGATCGAGCCCAAGCGCTCGCCTAAGGGCACGCGGCTGTACTCGCACAAGGACGTCGAACGGCTCCGGCGGATCCAGGAGATGACGGCCGAGCTCGGCATGAACCTTGCCGGCGTCGAGCGCGTGCTCGAACTCGAGCAGCGAGCTCGACGGGATGGAGCGCAAGGTCAAGGCGCTCGAGAAGCGCGCCGGCGAGCTGAAGGCCGAGGTGGAGCGGCTCGAGCAGCTGCGCCGCGAGCTGCGGGCGGAGATCGTGCCCTACGTCAAGGGCGGCGCGATCGTACGCAACGCGGACCTGCGGCGGTTCTCCCTGCGGGTGCAGCGGCCGTCGGCGTGAGTTCCGCCGGCGAACCGCGAATCCTGGCGGGGCGCTACCGGCTCGACGAGGTGATCGGTCGCGGCGGGATGAGCACCGTCTACCGCGCGCACCGATCTGTCGCTCGACCGCGTGGTCGCGGTCAAGGTCGCGCTCGACCCGCTGGTCGAGGAGAGTCCCGTCTACCTCGCGCGGTTCACCCGTGAGGCGCAGGCCGCGGCGGCGCTCAGCAATCCGGCCGTCGTCACCGTGTACGACGCCGGCGCGGACGGGCCGACGCGGTACATCGTGATGGAGTACGTGCGGGGCCAGAGCCTCGCGCAGATCATGCGCGAACGCGAGCACGAGCCGCTCGAGCCCGACGAGGCGGCCCGGATCGCCGAGCAGGTCGCGGGGGCGCTGAGCGCAGCGCACGCCGCCGGCATCATCCACCGCGACATCAAGCCGGGCAACATCATGATCGCCGACGGCGGGGCGGTGAAGGTGCTCGACTTCGGGATCGCCCGGGCGCTCGACGGGCAGACGCTCACGCAGACCGCGACCGTGCTCGGCACCTCGGCGTACATGTCCCCCGAGCAGGCGCTCGGCCACCCGGCCGACGCGCGCTCTGACATCTACTCGCTCGGGTGCGTGCTGTACGAGCTGCTGACCGGCGAGCCGCCGTTCGTCGGCGACACGTCCGCCGCGGTCCTCCACCAGCACGTGCGGGTCGAGCCGAAGCCTGCCCGTCAGCGCAACCCGGCGATCCCGCCGGCACTCGACGCGGTCGTCATGGGGATGCTGGCGAAGGCGCCCGACGACCGCCCGCAGACCGCCGCCGAGGTCAGCGCCAGGCTCGTGCAGGCGGTCGGCAACCCGGGTCCCGAGAACGACGCGCTGACCACGATCGCGATGGCCGCGATGGTCCCGACGCCTGCGAGCGTCGCCGAGCAGGCGACCGATCCGACCGGCGTGACGGTGCCGCTGACTCCGCGGCCACCGGCCCCACCATCCACGGCCACCCGATCCGTCCCACCGCAGGAGCCCCCGCCACCACGAAAGCGGAACGGGCTCTGGGCGCTGCTCGCCGTGATCGCCGCGCTGCTGCTCGGCGGCGGCGTCGCTCTCGCGCTGTCGAGCAACGACTCGGGCAGCAGCTCGAGCTCGACCCCGAGCCATTCGATCCGCACGACCGGCAGCTCGCACACGACCACGCACACCGGCACTACGCCGATCTCTCCGAGCGGGACCACGACGAGCACGCCGCCGCCCAGCTCGACCGCTCAATCGACGTCGACCTCCAAGCCGAGGTCGACGCCGACATCGACTTCAACGCCGGCGAGCACGACCACGCCGCCGGCGTCCACCCTGAGTTCGTCGACACCGGCGACGTCGCCGTCGACCTCCGCGAACTCGGCTACGACAGGCACAACAACCCCTTGAGAAGTCGTTCGAACGTGTCATAATCTAAGTCAGACTGACTTAGATTTCTGACTTCGAAACTGAGATACGCCTATGCAACCAGACCGGTTTACGATTAAGTCCCAGGAGGCGCTCCAGGCCGCCCAGCGGCTTGCCGACGAGCGCCGCAACCCGCAGACGATGCCCGAGCATCTGCTCGCGGTCCTGCTCGAGCAGGACGCAGGCATCGTCGTTCCCGTGCTTCGCAAGCTCGGGGTCGACCCGACGGCCGTTCGTCAATCGAACACGCAGGCGCTCGACGCGCTGCCGAAGCTGAGCTCCGGACCCGCAGCCGAGCCCGCCGGCGGTTCGAGCGAGCTCGTCCAGATCTTCCGCGCCGCAGAGACCGAGATGCGCGAGCTCAACGACGAGTACATCTCGACCGAACATCTACTGCTCGCGATCGCGCAACATCCCGGCAGGGCCGGTGATGCGCTGCGCAGCAACGGAGCGACGCACGACCAGCTGGTCAAGGCACTGTCCGAGGTCCGCGGCAGTCACCGCGTGACCGACGAGAACCCCGAGGACAAGTACCGAGCGCTCGAGCGTTTCGGCCGCGACCTGACCGAGGCGGCGGCCCAGGGCAAGCTCGATCCGGTGATCGGTCGCGACGACGAGATCCGCCGGGTCGTCCAGGTGCTGTCGAGGCGCACGAAGAACAATCCCGTGCTGATCGGCGAGCCGGGCGTCGGCAAGACCGCGATCGTCGAAGGACTCGCGCAGCGAATCGTCTCCGGCGACGTGCCCGAGAGCTTGAAGGACCGGCGGCTGGTCGCGCTGGACCTCAGCGCGATGGTCGCCGGATCCAAGTACCGCGGTGAGTTCGAGGACCGCCTGAAGGCCGTGCTCAAGGAGATCGCCGACGCGAAGGGCCAGATCATCGTGTTCATCGACGAGCTCCACACGATCGTCGGCGCCGGCGCCGCCGAGGGCGCGATGGACGCCGGCAACATGCTCAAGCCGATGCTCGCTCGCGGCGAGCTCCGCGCGGTCGGCGCGACCACGCTCGACGAGTACCGCAAGCACATCGAGAAGGACGCCGCGCTCGAGCGGCGCTTCCAGCCGGTGTACGTCGGCGAGCCGTCCGTGCAGGACACGATCGCGATCCTCCGCGGCCTCAAGGAGCGCTACCAGGTCCACCACAAGATCCGCATCCAGGATTCCGCGCTGGTCGCGGCGGCGACGCTGAGCCAGCGCTACATCGCGGACCGCTTCCTCCCCGACAAGGCGATCGACCTGGTCGACGAGGCAGCGTCGCGGATCCGCATGGAGATCGACTCCAAGCCGACCGAGATCGACGAGGTCGACCGGCACATCATGCAGCTCGAGATCGAGCTGCAGTCGCTCGGCGACGACGACGATCCGGGCACCGTGGCGCGCCGCGAGCAGCTCGAGCGCGCGTTGGCTGAGGAGCGCGAGCGCTCCTTTGCGATGCACGCCGAGTGGCAGCGCGAGAAGGAGTCTGTCGGCGCGGTGGCCGAGCTTCAGGAGCGGATCGAGCAGGCGAAGACCGAGCTCGAGCGAGCTCAGCGCGAGGCCGACCTCGGTCGCGCGGCCGAGCTTCAGTACGGGACGATCCCCGAGCTCGAGAAGCAGCTCGCCGCGGCCGAGTCCGCCGAGCACGACGCCGCGACCGACCAGCACGCCGAAGTTCCTCAAGGACGTCGTCGACGCCGAGGACGTCGCCGAGGTCGTCGCGAAGTGGACCGGAATCCCGGTCACGCGCCTGATGGAGGGCGAGATCGAGAAGCTCGTCCACATGGAGGAGCGACTCCACGCGCGCGTGATCGGCCAGGACGAGCCGGTCGAGGCGGTCTCGAACGCGCTGCGCCGCTCGCGCGCCGGTCTCCAGGACCCCGACCGGCCGATCGGCACGTTCCTGTTCATCGGTCCGACCGGCGTCGGCAAGACCGAGCTGGCGCGTGCGCTGGCCGAGTTCATGTTCGACAGCCAGGACGCGATGGTCAGGATCGACATGTCCGAGTACATGGAGAAGCACGCGGTGTCGAGGCTCGTCGGCGCGCCTCCCGGATACGTCGGCTACGACGAGGGCGGCCAGCTGACCGAGGCGGTTCGCCGCCGGCCCTACTCGGTCGTGCTGCTCGACGAGATCGAGAAGGCCCACCCGGACGTGTTCAACACGCTGCTGCAGGTGATGGACGACGGTCGCCTGACCGACGGCCAGGGCCGGACCGTGTCGTTCAAGAACACCGTGCTGATCATGACGTCGAACATTCCGGGCGGCCGTGCCGGCGTCGAGGCCCACTTCAGGCCCGAGTTCGTCAACCGCCTCGACGACATCGTCGAATTCCACTCGCTGACGCCGGGAGCAGATCTCGGAGATCGTCGACCTCCAGGTCGCACGGCTGATCAGCCGGGTGCGCGAGCGCGGGATCGAGGTCGAGCTGACCGACGACGCGCGCACGCTGCTCGGCAACCTCGGCTACGACCCGACCTACGGGGCGCGCCCGCTGAAGCGGGTGATCCAGAAGCGCCTGGTCGACCAGCTCGCGCTGGCGATCCTCGAGGGCCGGTTCACGTCCGGCGACACCGTCAGAGTCGATGCCGCCGAGGGCGAACTGGTGCTCGAGCGGGCTGAGGAACCGGCCCACGTGTAAAGCGTGGAATCCTTCGGCACTACCGCCCCCCAAGACTCCGAAGGAGGGACCAGTGCCGACGTACATCATGCTTTCGACGCTCAGCCCCGAGGGCGTTCAGACGATCAAGAACAACCCGTCCCGGATCAAAGAGGTCAATCGCGAGGTCGAACAGCTTGGCGCCACCGTGAAGGCACAGTGGGCGACGCTCGGGCAGTTCGACTTCGTGAACGTCGTCGAGGCGCCGGACGAGAAGACGATGGCGCGGATCTCGCTCGAGCTCGGCTCGCGTGGGACCGCGAAGTACGAGACGCTCGTCGCGATCCCGATCGACGACTTCATTGGCGCGATCTGACGTAGGGGTGGGCGAGAACCGGATCCTCGTAGTCGGCGGGGGCGGGCGCGAGCACGCGCTGGTCCATGCGCTGGTGCGCTCGCCTCGCCGCCCCGAGGTCCTGTGCGCGCCTGGGAACGCGGGGATCGAGGCCGACGCCCGCCTGATCGGGGTCGGCGCCGAAGACCTCGACGGGATCGTGGCCGCTGCGGCGGACGAGCACGTCGACCTCGTCGTGATCGGACCCGAGGCGCCGCTCGTCGCGGGCATGTCCGATGCGCTCGCGGCCGCCGGCATCCGCTGCTTCGGCCCGACCCGGGCGGCCGCGCAGCTCGAGGGCTCCAAAGCGTTCTGCAAGGAGATCATGGGCGCCGCCGGCGTCCCGACTGCTGTTTATAAGGTGGTTCGGCATCCGCAAGCCGGGATGGACGCCATCGAGCGGTATCCGGTCGTGATCAAGGCTGACGGCCTCGCCGCCGGCAAGGGCGTGATCATCGCCCAGGACGAGCAGGAGGCGCGCGAGGCGCTGCACGAGCTGCTCGTCGAGCGCAAGTTCGACACGACACAGGTCGTGGTCGAGGAGCATCTCGAGGGCGAGGAGCTGTCGCTGCTCGCGCTGTGTGACGCGCAGACCGCGGTGCCGCTCGCCTCGGCGCAGGACTACAAGCGGATCTTCGACGGCGACAAGGGGCCGAACACCGGCGGGATGGGCTCCTACTCGCCGGTGCCGGCGGTCGACGACGCCCGCGCGCGAGAGATCTGCGCCGCGGTCCACCAGCCCGTGCTCGACGAGCTCGCGCGGCGCGGCATCCCGTTCCAGGGCATGCTCTACGCCGGGCTGATGATGACCGCCGACGGGCCGCGGGTGCTCGAGTTCAACGTGCGCTTCGGCGACCCCGAGACGCAGGCGCTGCTGCCGCGGCTGCGCTCGGATCTGGTCAGCCTGCTCGAGGCCGCGACCGTTCCGGGCGGCCTGCGCGGGGTCGAGATCGAGTGGGCGCCCGAGATGGCCGTGAGCGTCGTCCTGGCGAGCGCCGGCTATCCGGCCACGTCCTCCCATGGCGACGTGATCACCGGCCTGGACGCCGCGAGCGCGCGAGCTCAGGTCACCCACGCCGGCACCGCGCGCAACGCCGACGGTCAGATCGTCACCGCCGGCGGCCGTGTCCTCAACGTGACCGCGCTCGGCGCCGACGCAGCAGCGGCTCGAGAGGCCGCATATGCTGCGGCCGACATGATCGAGTTCGACGGTAGGCAGCTGCGGCGAGACATCGCGCTCCGGGTCGCGCAACCGATCGCATGAGCGAGTTCCCGCGCCCCGCTTCCGAGACGTTCGCCGAGCCGGTGGTCGAGCTCGAGGGGATCGAGGTCGACGCCCCGCGGGTCGGGATCGTGATGGGCTCGAAGAGCGATCTCGAGCGGATGGAGGCAGCCGAGAAGGAGTTGATCGAGCGCGGGATCCGGTGCGAGGTGCGCGTGATGTCCGCCCACCGCGAACCGGACAAGGTCGCCGACTACGCGCGCAACGCGCGGATGCGCGGACTGCGCGTGATCATCGCCGGCGCCGGTCTGAGCGCTGCGCTCCCGGGAGTGGTCGCGGCGCATTCCGATCTGCCCGTGATCGGCGTGCCGCTGACGAGCCGCACGTCCGTCGCGGGCGGGCTCGACGCGCTGCTGTCGATCGCGCAGATGCCTCCGGGCGTGCCGGTGGCGTGCGTGGGCGTCGACAACGCGCGCAACGCGGCCGTGCTGGCCGCGCGAATCCTCGACTGCTGACTACGACCAGGTCGGACTAGGTCGCCCGCGCCCGGGTGCGCAGGAACTGGTCGCAGACCGCGATCGCGCTCTCGATCGTCGACTAGTGCAAGTTCTCGGCGGTGTCGTTCGGCCAGTGGTAGTTCATCGGCAGCTTCGTCTCGTCGACCGAGGCGAGCGTCGCCACCGCGTAGCCGGCCCGCAGCGCGATGATCGCGTCGGTGGCCGCCGTCGTCCGCAGGCCGCGCGTGATCGGCTCGCCGGCGCCGGCCGCCGCATCGGCCAGCGCCTCGCGCATGTGCGCCGGGTAGTCGCGCATTCGCAGCATCCCCTCGCCCTCGACCACGACCAGCGTCGGGCCGCCGAGGCACTCGAGGCAGATCATCTCGGTCCGCTCACGGTCGAGATCTGAGAAGTGGCGCTCGCCGAACGCCTGCATGCCCTCGCTGAACGACTCCTCCGAGCCGGTCGAGACGAGCAGCACGCGTACGCCCTCGATCGGGCGGTCGCGCAGCGCAGCGGCGAGCCCGACGAGCACCCCGACCGAGCTCAGGTTGTCGTTGGCGCCGGGCACGACCGCGCGGGCCCGATGTCGACCATCGCGGCGGTCGCCGCGCCGGCGACGGCGACGCCCGCCCCGAGCAGCCGGCGGATGCGCAGCAGCGACCCGGCGCACACCATCACCGGTCCCACCCACACCGCGTACAGCAGCGGAAAGCTCCGCCCCGCCTTCGCGTGCATGCGCGGCCACAGCTTCAGCGGGATCCGCGGCAGGATCGGGTGGAAGATCAGCCCCGAGTGGGCCGCGTCGTGGTGGGCGATCAGCACGAACGTGCGCGCTGCATCGGGATCGCCGAGCTCCGCCACGACGTTCCAGGTCGGGCGGTGAGGGAGCACCGCGCGGCGGAACCAGCGGCGGCCGTGGCCGAGGTCGTCCCACAGCGCGGCCGCACCGACGCCGCCGACACCCGCTGCGATCGCCCGGGTCCAGCGGCTGCGCTTGCGCAGCGCCAGTACACCCCCGGCCGCGGCGACTGCGTTGACCAGGCCGATCGGCCACCAGTAGCCGCCGTGGGCGCGCTCCTCCTCGACGCGGCGCGCGCCAGCCGAGCTCCCGCAAACGCACAGCGATCAGCTCGGCGCCGCGCCGCTCGCCGTCCGAGGCGGACGGGCGGTCGAATGCCGCGAGCTCGCGAATCGCCGCTCGCCAGTCGTGTGCGTGGTTCGGTAGTCGTAGTCATGGCTCCTGCTGCAGTCTCGCGTACTCTCGAAGTTGATGATCCCGCGCTACACACGCCCCGAGCTCGCCGAGGTCTGGTCCGACCACGCTCGCTTCGAAGCGATGCGCCAGGTCGAAGTTGCCGCGAGCGAGGAGCTCGAAGGCCCGACCCCCGAGGAGCTCGACGCGATCCGGGCGGGCGACGTTCACCGTGGAGGAGATCAACGAGCGCGAGAAAGTCACCGACCACGACACCGCCGCGTTCGTCGACGTGCTGTCCGCGTCGGCCGGGCCGGCGGGGCGCTGGATCCACCACGGGTTGACCTCGAGCGACGTGCTCGACACGGGTCTGGCGCTGCAGCTTCGCAGCGTGGCCGAGATCGTCCTGCCCGACTCGCGCCGGCTCGTCGAGGCGTTCGCCGCCGCGGCGCGCGAGCACGTCCACACCCTGTGCGTCGGGCGCACGCACGGCATCCACGCCGAGCCGACCACGTTCGGGATCAAGCTCGCCGGCTTCGCGTTCGAAGCGCGTCGCAACGCCGATCGGCTCGATCGTGCCTTCGCCCAGGCGGCGGTCGGCGCGCTGTCGGGCGCGGTCGGGACCTACTCGGCGACCTCGCCGGACTTCGAGGAGCGCGTGCTGGCTCGCCTGGGGCTGCCGCGCGAGCCCGTCTCGACTCAAGTGGTTCCGCGCGACCGGCACGCCGAGCTGCTCCAGGCGATCGCGCTCGCCGGCGCCGGCATGGAGCGGTTTGCGACCGAGCTTCGCCACCTTGCTCGGACCGAGGTCGGCGAGGTCCGCGAGCCGTTCGGCCGCGGCCAGAAGGGCTCGAGCTCGATGCCCCACAAGCGCAACCCGATCAAGTCAGAGCAGGTCGTCGGGCTCGCCCGGATCCTCCGCGGCAACGCCCAGGCCGCGCTCGAAGACGTCGCGCTGTGGCACGAGCGCGACATCTCGCACTCCTCGGTCGAGCGCGTCATCCTGCCCGGACTCGACGATCCTGCTCGACCACCTCCAGCGCCGCACGGTGAGCGCTGGTCGAGGGGATGGTCGTCGACGCCGAGCGGATGCGCGAGAACCTCGAGCTCACCCACGGCGCGCTGTTCTCCCAGCGGGTGCTGCTGGCGCTCGTCGAGTCCGGGATGATCCGCGACGACGCCTACCGGGTCGTCCAGCGACTGGCCCAGCAGGCGATCGACTCGAGGGTTCAGCTGCGCGAGCTGCTCGCGGTCGACCCGGCCGGAGCGGGACTCGACCTCGACGCGATCTTCGACTACGCGCCGTTCGTGCGCTACGCGGACGAGATCGTCGGCCGGCTCGACGCGATCGTGCCGGCGCCGGCGCTGCGCTAACGCGAGCGCGAACGTGAGGGGTTTCATTGCACCGGGGGATGCCCGCGTTGCATACGATTGAGCACAGGGTGCCCCCGCGCAAGAGCCAGCAGTTGCTGATGGCGGCACTCGAGCGCGAGGGGATTGCGCAGCAAGCGCTGCTCGACGGTGACGTCGAGTCGGCGCGGACCGAGTTTCGGCAGGTGGCCGAGCTGTATCGGCAATCGTGGGAGGCGGCGCACGCCCGCGCGTTCGGCCGGCTCGTCGGGATGCTAAAGGCCTCCGTTCTGGCCGCCGGCGGCGCCGAGGAGGCCGAGTACGCGCGCGCCGAGCTCGCGGACGCCGATCCCGAGTCGGCGACCGCGAACTATGCGCGCGCGCTCGCTGCGCTGATCGCCGGCGACGACGAGGATGCGTTCGCACGCGCGGTCGCGATGGGCGCCGGTGGCGACGCATTCGCGCGGACTGCCGAGGCGATCGCGGGGCTCGCCACACACGACAAGACGAGGTACGCGGCGGCGGTCGAGGCGATCGTTCGCGATTTCGAGGAGCGCAGCCGTCACCTGACGGGCGTGGCGATCGCAGACACCGCGGTGATGCTCCAGGCGCTCGCCGGCCGGCGGGGTTTAGAGGCCGTGATCGAAAGCCCGGTGCTGCCCGCCTACGACTAGGCTCCCAACGTGGACTTCAGCCGGTAAGTCCAGACAAGTGAGGAGACACAACATGAAGGATCTCCTGCGTCGCAAGCCGTCGCCGGCGCTGGTCGTCGCGATCGTCGCGCTGGTGGTTGCCACGACCGGGACCGCGGTGGCCGCCAGCCATCTCGTCAACGGCGACAGCCTGATCAAGAAGGCATCGCTGTCGGGAAATCGCCTGCGCGCCCACACGCTCACCGGACTGCAGATCAAACTGAGCGAGCTCGGGACGGTGCCGACTGCCAGGAACGCGGATGAGCTGGGAGGCAAGCCGCCGAGCGCCTATGGTGGCGGCCCGGGCGCGGGCGCGAGCGCGATCGGCACGAACGGCGTTGTCAAGACCTCGGGTTCGGCCAACGGCACCACCGTGACGCTGTTCAGCTCCGGGCCGTTCAAGGTGACGATGACGTGCATCGACGACGGCAGCAACACCTCGAGCGTGATCAACGCGAGCTCGACCGAGGACAACTCCGACCTCGATGGCATCTTCGCGGCCGCGAACGCGCCGACCGATACCGGCGCCGACGTCGATCCAACCCCGGATGGCACCCCCGGTTCGCTGTTCGCGCCGGCGACGATCGCGCTCGTGGCGCCGAGCGGAGCGTCGGCGATCGTGTCCGGCATGGCCGGCGTGGGGAGCTTCGGAACCGGCTGCTGGGCCGATTTCACGGGAGTCCATTAGCGCGTCGAGGGGATCCCGCTAGTTGCGGGGATCGGGCCCGGAGCGGTCTCCGGGCCCGCCGTCCCCGTTGCTACGATCGATCCAGTGAGCCGCGCTCGCTGACTTGCCCCTCATCGCTTCGGGCAAGGTTCGCGAGATCTACGAGGGGCGCGATCAGACGCTGCTGATCGTCGCGTCGGACCGGATCTCGACGTACGACGTCGTTCATCCGACGCCGATCCCGGACAAGGGCGCCGTGCTCACCGGCCTCTCGACGTTCTGGTTCGAGCGCACGACCGGCATCGTCGCCAACCACATGATCTCGGTCACCGACGGCGTGCCCGCCGAGGTGCGCGGCCGGGCGATGCTCGTCCGCCGGCTCGAGATGCTGCCGATCGAGTGCGTGGTCCGCGGCTACCTGAGCGGGTCGGGCTGGAAGGACTACCAGCGGACCGGTGAGGTGTGCGGGATACGGGTGCCGTCGGGTTTGAGCGAATCGGACCGGCTGCCCGAGCCGATCTTCACCCCCGCGACCAAGGCCGAGGAAGGCCACGACGAGAACATCGACTTCGACCGCGCCGCCGAGCTCGTGGGTGACCGGAAGCTGACCGAGCGCGTCCGCGAGGTCTCGATCGCGGTTTACGAGCACGCCGCCGAGCACGCGCGCGAGCGCGGGATCATCCTCGCCGACACCAAATTCGAGTTCGGGCTGGACGCCGACGGCGTGCTGACGCTCGGCGACGAGGTCTGCACGCCGGACTCCTCGCGCTTCTGGCCCGCCGACCAGTACGAACCGGGGCGCCCGCAGCCGAGCTTCGACAAGCAGTTCGTGCGCGACTGGGCGTCCTCGACCGGTTGGGACCGCAACCCGCCGGCGCCGGCGATCCCGGATGAGGTGGTCGTGCGCACGCGCGAGAAGTACATCGAGGCGTACGAGCGCGTCACGGGCGAGCCGTTCGACGCGTGGCTCAGCCGAACACGATGAGAGCGCGAGTGCTGGTCAGGCCCAAGGCCGGGATCCTCGATCCACAGGGCCAGGCTGTCGAGCGCGCGCTGCCGGCGCTCGGGTTCGAGGGCGTGCGGAACGTCCACGTCGGGCGGCTGATCGAGCTCGACGTCGACGATCCCGACCGCCTTCCGGAGATGTGCGAGCGGCTGCTGACGAACCCGTTGATCGAGGAATACGAGATCGAGCGATGAAGTTCGGGATCATCCGCTTCCCGGGTTCCTGCGACGACATCGACGCATTCGCGGCCGCCGCACGGCTCGGCGAGCCGGTGCTGCTGTGGCACGCCGATCACGACCTCCAGGGGGTCGACGCGGTGATCGTACCGGGCGGCTTCTCCTACGGCGACTATCTGCGGGCGGGCGCGATCGCGCGGTTCGCGCCGGTGATGACCGAGGTCGAAGAGTTCGCGCGCGAGGGCGGGCTTGTGCTCGGGATCTGCAACGGCTTCCAGGTGCTGTGCGAGGCGCACCTGCTCCCGGGCGCGCTGCTGCCGAACGTCTCACTCAAGTTCGTCTTCCGCCAGGTGGAGCTCGAGGTCGCTCGTGGCGACAGCGCGTTCACGCGTGCCTGCAGCCCCGCCGACCGTCTCTCGATCCCCGTCAAGCACACGACCGGCCGCTACTACGCCCCGGACGAGCAGCTCGACCGGCTCGAGGACGCCGGCCAAATACTGCTGCGGTACGCGCCTGGGCACAACCCGAACGGGTCGTTGCGGGACATCGCGGGCGTATGCAACGAGCAGGGCAACGTGTTCGGGCTGATGCCGCACCCCGAGCACGCGGTCGATCCACTCGGCGGGTCGGTCGACGGCCTGCGGATCTTCGAGTCGATGCGAGCGCATGTCGAGCAACACGTCCTCGCTTGAGGAGCGGCACCGACAGCTCGGGCTGACCGACTGGGAGTACGCGCGGATCCTCGAGCGTCTCGGGCGCGCGCCGGGCGACGTCGAGCTCGCGATGCTGTCGCTGATGTGGTCCGAGCACTGCGGCTACAAGCACTCGCGTCGACTGCTCGGCCGCCTGCCCAAGGAAGGCCAGCATGTCCTGATGGGGCCCGGGCGAGAACGCCGGCGCGGTTGACGTCGGCGGCGGGCTCGCGGTCGCGTTCAAGGTCGAGTCCCACAACCATCCGAGCGCGGTCGAGCCGTTCCAGGGCGCGGCCACCGGAGTCGGGGGGATCCTCCGCGACGTGTTCGCGGTCGGCGCGCGGCCGATCGCCGTGCTCGACTCGCTGCGGTTCGGCGAGCCTCGTGCGTCTGAGCGCTCCCGATATCTGTTGGATCGGGCCGTGGCCGGGATCGGGCACTACGGCAACTCGATCGGGGTGCCGACCGTGGGCGGCGAGATCTACTTCGAGCACAGCTACGAGCAGAACTGTCTGGTCAACGCGATGTGCCTCGGGCTGGCGCCGCATGAGCGGCTGATCCGGAGCGCCGCCGCGGGTCCGGGCAACGTCGTCGTGCTGCTCGGGGCACTGACCGGGCGCGACGGGATCGGTGGAGCGTCCGTGCTCGCGAGCGCCGAGCTCGGCGAGGGCGACGAGGCCAAGCGGCCGTCGGTGCAGATCGGCGACCCGTTCACCGAGAAGAAGCTGCTCGAGTGCTGCCTCGAGCTGCTCGACCGCGAGCTGCTGGTGTCCTTGCAGGACCTGGGCGCGGCCGGGCTCACCTCGGCCGCATCGGAGATGGCGAGTAAGGGCGGCGTCGGCCTGTCGCTCGACCTGTGCCAGATCCCGCTGCGCGAGCCGGACATGGAGCCGTTCGAGATCATGGTCTCGGAGTCTCAAGAGCGGATGCTGTGCGTCGCGAAACCCGAGCGGGTCGGCGAGGTGCTCGGTGTGTGCGAGCGGTGGGAGGTGCTCGCGACGACGATCGGCTGCGTGACCGAGGGGGACAGGTTCCAGGTGTTGCATCGCGGAGCCCTCGTCGCGGATCTGCCGGTGAGCGTGCTCGTCGACGATTGCCCGCTGTATGACCTCGAGCCGTCGCCGCCGCCGCAGGGGCTGTACGGCGGTGCGAATGCGGTCCTGAGCGGGAGATGAGTCTCCCGCCGAGACGCTGCTCGCGCTGCTGAGGCTCGCCGAACATCGCCTCGCGTCGCCCGGTGTTCGAGCAGTACGACCCGATCGTGCAGTCGCGCACGGTCCGCCGGCCGGACGAGGCGGACGCCGCCGTGCTCGTGCTGGCCGACGGGTCTGCCATCGCGGTCGCGATCGACGGGAATGGGCGCCGGGTGGCTTGTGATCCCCGGCGCGGCGCCGCCGAGGCCGTGTACGAGTGCGCCGCGAACCTGGCCTGCGTCGGCGCCGAGCCGCTCGGCCTCACGAACTGCCTGAACTTCGGCAACCCCGAGAAGCCGCACGTGGCCTGGCAGCTGACCGAGGCGGTCGAGGGGCTGTCCGAGGCGTGCGAAGCGCTCGGCGTGCCCGTCGTGGGGGGGAACGTGTCGCTGTACAACGAGGCCCCGACCGGCCCGATCTTCCCGACGCCGATCGTCGGCATCGTCGGCAAGCTCCCCGCCGCCGTCCGCGCCGGCCGGCTCGGGTTCGCCCGGGAGGGAGATGCGATCGGGCTGCTCGGACCGTTCGAGCCATCGGCGGTCGGGTCGGAGCTGTCGAAGCTGCGCGGTCACCCCCCGATCGGGGAGCTGCCCGTCGCCGATGCCGGGAGGATCCGCATCGCCCACGAGGCCGTCCGAGCGCGCGTCCGGGCCGGGTTGTTCCGGAGCGCACACGACATCGCCGAGGGCGGCGTCGCGGCTGCGCTGGCCGAGTGCTGCATCGCCGGCGATCTCGGCGCGTCGGTGCGGTTGCCGCTTCGGGCTCGATCCGTTCGGCGAGGCGCCGGGGCGCGGGTTCATCGTCTCGGGCCCGCGCGAGGCGCTCGCCGGCTTTGTCGTGATCGGCGCAGGTCGGCGGCGACGCGCTGACGATCGAGGGGCTGCTCGATCTCCCAGTTTCCGAGCTGCGCGAAGCCCGAGAGCGCGGGCTGACGGAATGGGTCTAGGACCGCTGCTAGCCTCTTCTCAGGCCGGGCTATGCCCCCTACCGTGAACGACCATCGCGACGGACCTCGCGACGAGTGCGGTGTCTTCGGCATCTTTGCGCCGGGACACGACGTCGCCAATCTGACGTACTTCGCGCTGTACGCGCTCCAGCACCGCGGCCAGGAATCGGCCGGGATCGCGACCGCCCCGCGCGGGCGGGAGATCATGGCGATCCGCGACCAGGGCCTCGTCGCGCAGGTGTTCGACGAGCACAAGCTCCGCTCGCTGATCGGCGACATGGCGATCGGCCACGTTCGCTACTCGACCACCGGCGCGTCGGCCTGGGAGAACACCCAGCCGATCGTCCGCGACGACCGCCGCACGCTCGCGCTCGCGCACAACGGCAACCTGATCAACGCGGTCGAGCTCCACTCGGAGCTCCGCGACCGCGGATTCTCGTTCAGCTCGACGTCGGACTCCGAGATCATCGCGGCGCTGCTCGCGACGCACCCCGCCGACCGGATCGAGGACGCGATCGCCGACGTGCTGCCGCGGCTGCAGGGCGCGTTCTCGACCGTGGTGCTGACCGAGGAGTCGGTCGTGGCCTTCCGCGACCCGCACGGGCTGCGGCCGCTCGCGCTCGGCGTGATCGAAAACGAGCAGAACGGGGCGACCGCCTACTGCGTTGCCAGCGAGTCGTGCGCGTTCGACCTGATCGGCGCCAAGTACCTGCGCGAGGTGCTGCCCGGTGAGGTGATCACGCTGACCGACGGCGGCGTGCAGACGCGGATCGTCGCCGGATCGGAGCGCCGCGCGTTCTGCGTGTTCGAGTACATCTACTTCGCACGCCCGGACTCGAAGATGGCGGGAACCGTGCTCCAGGTGGCGCGCGGCCGGATGGGCGAGATCCTGTGGCGCGAGGCCCCGGTCGACGCCGACCTCGTGATCCCGGTGCCCGACTCGGGCAACCCGGCGGCGCGCGGGCTCGCGCGCGCGGCGGGACTGCCCGCAGGACGACGGCTTCATCAAGAACCGCTACGTCGCCCGGACCTTCATCCAGCCCGGCCAGGAGCTGCGCAAGCACGGCCTGCGGCTCAAGTTCAACCCGCTGCCCGAAGTCGTCGCCGGCAAGCGACTGATCGTCGTCGACGACTCGATCGTGCGCGGCAACACCACCCGCCAGATCGTTCAGATGCTGCGCGACGCCGGCGCGGCCGAGATCCACCTGCGGATCTCCGCGCCGCCGATCAAGCATCCCTGCCACTACGGGATCGACATGTCGAGCCGCGAGGAGATGATCGCCCACGGGCGGACGCGTCGAGGAGATCGCCGACGAGCTCGGCGCCGACTCGCTGCACTACCTGTCGCTCGAGGGCGTGTACGAGGCGGTCGGCGTGTCGCGCGAGACCCACTGCGACGCCTGCTTCAGCGGCTCGTACCCGCTCGAGGGCACCGAGGAAGCGCTCGGCAAGTTCGCGCTCGAGCTGCCGCTCGTCAGGGCGTAGCGGACCGTAGGGACTTAGCGGATCATCGAGGCGCGCTCGGGCCTGGCGCGCGTTGGGGCCGCCGGGGGCGCCGCTACAGTCGGGCGCCCCATGGATCCCGGTCAAGCGCTCCGGCGGCTGTTCGGCTTCGAGCATTTTCGCCCCGGCCAGGCCGAGGCGGTCACGGCCGCGCTCTCAGGTCGCGACGCGCTCGTCGTCATGCCGACCGGCTCGGGCAAGTCGCTCTGCTACCAGTTGCCGGCGTTGATGCGCGATGACCTGACGTTGGTCGTCTCGCCGCTCGTGTCGCTGATGCAGGACCAGGTGCAGGCGTTGCGCGAGGTCGCGCCCGGACGGGTCGCGCTCGTCAACGCACAGCGGGGCGGATTGGCCAACGCGGAGACGCTTGGCGCGGGCGGCTGCGGGCGAGGTCCGTCTGCTGTACGTCGCGCCCGAGCGGTTCGCCTCGCCGCGGTTCGCCGAGGCCGTCGCGCGGACTCGGGTCGGGCTGTTCGTGGTCGACGAGGCGCACTGCATCTCGCAATGGGGTCACGACTTCCGTCCCGACTACTTCTTCCTGGCCGACGCCGCGCGCCGCGTCGGTGCCCGGGCGACGATCGGGCTGACCGCGACCGCGACGCCGGCAGTGGCCGACGACATCGCCCGCCGGCTGGCCCTGCGCGATCCGGTGCGCGTCGACGACCGGGTTCGATCGGCCGAACCTGAGCTTTGCGGTCGTCCGGTGCGCGACGGCGGTCGACAAGCGCCGGCGGCTCGCGGCGGCCTTGAAGGAGCCCGACGCGCTCCCGGCGATCGTGTACGCCGGCACGCGGCGGGACAGCGAGGAGCTGGCCGGTTTCTTGAGGCGTGGGCTCGGCGAGGAGGTGCTGGCATACCACGCCGGGCTGCCGCGTGAGGTACGGGCGGCGACCCAGGAGCGGTTCATGTCCGGCGAGGTGCGGGTGATCGTCGCGACCAACGCGTTCGGGATGGGGATCGACAAGGCCGACGTGCGGACCGTCTGCCACGCCACCGTTCCGGGCTCGCTCGAGGCCTACTACCAGGAGGCCGGCCGGGCCGGGCGCGACGGCGCTGCCGGCCCGATGCCTGCTGTTCGCCGAGCAGCGCGACAAGGGCCTGCACGTGTTCTTCATCCAGCGCTCGCGGCTCGACGCCGGCGTGTTCGAGCGCGTCGCCGAACGGCTGCGCTGGGCCGGGCTCGACGGGCGTTACGACGTCGCCGCTCGCGAGCTGGCCGCCGACGTCGGCGCGGGCGGAGGCGAGGAGGCGGTCCGCGCGGTCATCGGCCACCTGACCCGCGCCGGGCTGCTGGCGCCGCAGCCGGCTCCACCCGACCGGGCCGCCGGGCTCGTGGTCGGACAGTGGGACAGCCGCGCGCTGTCGCGGTGCCTCGGGTCCGCCCGCGACGGGGAGCGCGCGCGCTGGAGCCAGTACCGCTCGGTGTGGGCCTACGTCGAGGGGTCGAGTTGCCGGCGCGCGGCGTTGCTCGCGCACTTCGGAGACCGGTCGAGCCCGATGCCGTCGGTGGCGTGCTGCGACGTCTGCTCGCCGTCGGTCGCCCCATCCCCCGCGTCGTCGTCTCCCGATTCCAGTCCGCGAGAGGCCGGAGACCTCGACGCCGCGATCCTCGACGTGGTCGTCTCCGCCGCTCCGCCGGTCGGCCGCACGCGGGCGGTCGAGATCCTCCGCGGCGGCCGCTCGAAGGTCATCGCCGAGCACGCGTACGACCGCCTCGCCGCGCTACGGAGCGTTCGGCCATCTGCGCTCGAACGAGGTGCTCGGGCGGGTCGACCAGCTGCTCGAGGCCGGAAGGCTCCGCTCGACCGGAGGCAGGTTTCCGAAGCTCCGCGCCGCATGAACGTCGCGCGTCCTGGCCTCGGGCGACGGGCACGAACCTCCAGGCGCTGCTCGATCGGGTGCACGGACGCGAGGGCGTCGAGATCGTGGCCGTCGCCTCCGACAAGCCGGACGCGCCGCGCGCTCGAGCGGGCCCAGGCCGCCGGGGTCGCGGTGCGCGGCGTTTCCGCTCGGTTCGGCGTACGGTCCTGGGCGCGCGGAACGAGATCGGGCGATGGCGGACTGGCTGGCCGAGCGCGGAGCGGAGCTGGTCGTGCTCGCCGGGTACATGCAGCTGCTCTCCGACGAGTTCCTCGCGCCGATTCCCGAACCGCGTGATCAACGTGCACCCGGCGCTGCTGCCGGCGTTCCCGGGATTGCACGCGGTCGAGCAGGCGCTCGCCTACGGCGTCAAGGTGTTCGGGGTCACGGTCCACTTCGTCGACGGCGGCGTCGACACGCGGTCCGGTGATCCTCCAGCGCGCGATCGAGCTGCCCGATGCCGGCGATCCGGACGCGGTGCTCGCGCGCCTGCACCCGATCGAGCACGAGCTGCTGCCCGAGGCGGTGCGGCTGATCGCCGCGGGGCGCCGTCAGCTTCGACCCTGCCAACCCGCGCCGTGTCGTGATCGAGCGATAGAGTCGGGGCGTCATGGAGCAGGGAACATCGCGCGCGAACCGGTTTGCGCCCGTCGCCTCCGAGCGACGTGCAGGTCGCCCGGGCCCTGCTGTCGGTGTCCGACAAGACCGGGACTGGTCGAGTTCGCCCGCGGGCTGGCCGAGCTCGGGATCGAGATCGTCTCGACCGGCGGCACCGCCCGCGAGCTGACCGACGCCGGGCTGCAGGTGCGCCAGATCTCCGACCTGACCGGGTTTCCGGAGATCATGGACGGCCGGGTCAAGACGCTCCATCCGAAGCTCTACGGCGGCCTGCTGGCGCTGCGCGACAACCCCGAGCACATGCAGGCGGCCGACGACCACGACGTCGAGTTCGTCGACCTCGTGTGCGTGAACCTGTACCCGTTCGAGCGGACCGCCGCCCGCCGCGGCGTGTCGCGACGCCGAGGTGATCGAGAACATCGACATCGGCGGCCCGTCGATGATCCGCGCGGCGGCCAAGAACTTCCAGTTCGTCGCGCCGGTCGTCAGCCCGGAGAGCTACGACGCGATCCTGGCCGAGCTGCGCGAGTTCGACCGCCGGCTGTCGCCGACCACCCGCGAGAGCCTCGCCGCCGAGGCGTTCGCCTACACCGCGCGCTACGACACCGCGATCGCGCGCTGGTTCCAGGAGAAGGGCGCCGACTTCCCGGCGCTGATGGTGCGCGCGTTCGAGAAGGTGCTCGAGCTGCCCTACGGCGAGAACCCCCACCAGCGGGCCGCCTACTACTCGCAGGTCGGCGACACGCACGCACGTGCTGTCGATGATCTCCCAGCTCGGCGGCAAGGAGCTGTCGTTCAACAACCTGCTCGATCTCGACGCCGGCCGGCTGATGCATCAGCGAGTTCCAGATCCCCGCCTGCGCGATCATCAAGCACAACAACCCGTGCGGCGTCGCCGTCGGCAAGACCGCGCTCGAGGCCTACCAGAAGGCGTTCGAATGCGACCCCCTGTCGGCCTACGGCGGCGTGGTCTGCCTGAACCGCCGCGTCGACCGCGCGCTCGCCGAGGCGATCTCGAACCAGTTCGTCGAGGTGCTGTTCGCCCGCGGCTACGACGAGGACGCGCTCGAGGTGCTCGAGGCCAAGCGCGAACATGCGCATCCTCGACGACCGCGAGCGCCGCAACCCGGACATGATCGATCCCCAGCTCCACCAGGTCGTCGGCGGCATGCTCGTCCAGGACCGCGACTACGACCTCGAGGAGCGCTCCGAGATGCAGGTCGTCTCCCAGCGCGTGCCGACCGAGGCCGAGTGGGGCGAGCTCTCCTTCGCCTGGAAGGTGTGCAAGCACGTCCGCTCCAACGCGATCGTGATCTGCCGCGACCTCGCCACCGTCGGCATCGGCGCCGGCCAGATGAGCCGCGTCGACTCCGTCCGCCTCGCGATCGAGAAATCCCGCTCGAGCCTCGAGGGCTCGGTGCTCGCCTCCGACGCCTACTTCCCGTTCGCCGACGGCCCCCAGCTTGCGCTGTCGACGCGGGCACGATCGCGATCATCCAGCCCGGCGGCTCGGTCCGCGACCACGAGGTGGTCGAGGCGGTCGACGCCGCCGGCGCGGCGATGGTGTTCACCAGCCGCCGCCACTTCCGGCACTGAGCTGGCTCATCGGGTCTGCGCCGGGCCGAGCGCCCGGCGCCGGACTTTGGCGATTTACTCTGCGTATACGTCAGGTGCAACGCCAAAGTCCGCCGGCCGGAACCTCCGAACGCCCGGTGCGCGATCATGGCCGGCACGCCGCCGTAGCTCAGCTGGCAGAGCAGCGGACTTTTAATCCGAAGGTCGTGGGTTCGATCCCCACCGGCGGCATCGGGAACAGGCCGCAAACAGAGACATTGCGCCCGCGATGCGCGCCCGGAGCGGGTACCGACCGGGTACCAAACCGAGTCGCGCCACACTTGCAAGCCGGCCCGCCCGCCTGACGTTCCTACCGTGTGAGCGCCCCGCCGGCGGTCGCCCGGCGATCCTCAACCAGCAGCTCGCGCAGCGCTCGCACGACACGACGGTCGGGCACGTGCGGATCCAGCACGCGGCAAGCCTACGCGCGGGCAACACCAGCGGATACGCTTCCGCGCCCATAGAACGGTCCGGCGCGTCATCACCGCCCGGGCCCGGACGACGAGAGGAGCTCGATGGCCACCCTTCACGCTATCCCGCCCGCGCCGGACCTCGCCGGTAACGTTCTCTAATGCCGGACCCGCCCACTCGAGGTCGTGACGCGCAACCGCAAGGATGCGCCCTGTGACATCTGTGCAGACCGTCCGTTCCGGCCAGGCAATCGCCGTCCCGTCGCGAAACTCGCCCCGAGCCCAAGCAGGCCGCCGCGTCCGAGCCGCGCAGCCGCTCGCCGGCGACCCGCCGCTGCGCCAGGTCGCCGCCGACGCCGGACTCGACTACGGCCACCTGATCGGCGTGACCAAAGGCGCCGAGCCGCTCACCTCGAGCGATGTCGTGGACCTCGGGCGCGTCCTGGGCGTACCGTCCGGTTGGCTCGCCCGCGGCTGGGGCGATCGTGAATCCGCGACTTCGCTCGGGGTTTCCGCGCTTGACGCAACCGCATCTGACGGGCGACGATGCCGACCGTGAGCCGCCGGCGGTCCTCGTTCACCGTCTCCAGCCAGGACTGGAGACGCACGAACGCCAAGCTCCGAGAACAACGCGAACAGCCTCCACCCGTCACCGTCCGGTTTGCGTGCCCGGCCTGCGGCGGCGAGCACACCCGCCTCGAGCACGCCGCCCCCGGCTGCCACGGGCTCACCGACACCGAACTGCACGCGCTCCGCATCAGCGTCGTCGACGAGCTCGTCAACGCCGTCCGCCACGACGCGCCGCTCGAGCACATCAAAGGCGTCGTCGCGGTGCTCGACGTCGTCGACGCGCGATTGTCCCGCGCCACATAGAAAGGGCGCTTCACCTAAGCCCCCGCGTCACCAGGAGACCGCGGCGTGTGCTCCAGCTCATACAGCCTGCGCTCGATCGCCTCAAACCGCGCCCCGAGTCCCTCCGCGGGCATCTGCAAAACCGTCCTCGTGACGTACTCCGACTGCGACAAACGTGCCTCCCTAGCGCGCGCCGCGATCACAGCGCGGTCGGCCGGCCTGAGCCGCACCGACAGCATCACCGTCTTCTCAGCCATCACAAACCCCTTTTCGACTCGTCGCCCAAAAACCGATGTCAGGCAGAAATCAAGGCAAACGTCATAGGACAAGCGCAAGCGACGCACGGACGGCTACGTCGCAGCCTGGCAGCGTCGTAAAGCTGCCGAGTAGCTGGGCTCCGCCGGCGACGAGCTTCTGCAGCTGGCGAGCCAACGGGCAGGCCACCGCTCGAGGCGCTCGGGGCGACGTGTCGACCCCGGCCAGCGTGGCGCGGCGTCTCGCTTCAGGCGTGCCCCCGTTCCCTTCGATGGACCGAGCCTCTCACGGCGCTCGGGCCACGGCTCACGCGCGCACACACGCCTTCGAGGCCCGGCAGGGTGGCCGTGGCGGCCCGTCCCTCAGCGACCGCCCCCGGCTCGGGCACGCACGCCGCGTTCAGCCTCGAGCCCGGGGGGGCGCAGCTGCGCGATCGAGCTCGTGTGACTCCTACGCCCGTGCCGCTCTCGGATTTTGGAGGCACTCGCGAGGGTAACGCATTGCGGGCGAGTCGGCCTCTGAGCCTGGCGCGGGGGTCATGGGCACCTCGTCGCTTGCGTGAGGGCTGAACCGGGCCGGTGTTCGTGGGAGGCTGCCTGCGGGAACCTCGATGACGCGGGCAGCGGCTGACACCGTCAGCTGGCAGCGTCTCGCTGTCTCGTCAGAGCTGCCGCGTCGTGCGCTGTCGACTCTGGGCCACTGCGCCTTGCTGCTCGGCGCGACGAGCGACAGCCTTGAGATCACGCGGAGTGCGGACCAACGCGGGCCGAGCTGCGATCAGCCACCCTGGCTCGGATCGCTCGTCGGCAGTCCGAGCCAGTGCTCGTCCGACGTCGCCTACGACTCGACGAAGTTCACCACCGTCTCGGGAATGACGCCGTCGTACTCCATTAGGTCGGCCACCTCTTGCGTTTGCCCGTGGGCCCTCGCCGCGTCCAGGTCCGCAACGTTCATCGTGAGCGCGACCCGGTTGGAGCCTTCTTGGTCAACGTAGGTCTTGATCTCGGTCCACCCGAGCGGGCCGAAGACCTCCTCGCGCTTTGGCGAGTTGAGCCAGTGCTGCACGTCCTTGACCTCGGCAATCACGATTACGTGCGGCATGCTGATACCCCTTTCGATGACGATCGCGCCGAGCATAGGCGTCGCCAGACACGCCCTGTAGAAACCTGGCTCACGGCCGCGGCCCGCGAGCAAAATGCGTCCTCCAGCGGCCAACGCGTGCTGCTCCTTCGCGCGAATAGGGGCAGTCTCAGGCGGGTTCATCAGACGGCTGCATCGGGCTACAAGCAGCAGCGGATCACGCTAATTCCGAACGCCGCTGATTGAGGTCGAGCCAGACTGTTGGTTCTCGATCAACTGGGCAGCCACCGCCAGCGGATGAGATCCGTGCATTCACGCGAGTGCGCCTATCAGGCGGAGAGCGCGAGGCGAGACTGAGCCAAGGGCATCATCATGCTGCGTGAGATCACACTTCGGAGGAGGGATGGCCACATCACCATCGATTCGTGTGAAACGGAGGAGACTCGTGGCATCGGAAGCAGGATTCCCTTGGGGTCCGCCAGACCCAGTTCAGCATGGAAGGCAGTGGATTGAGATCGAGCTGGACCATCCGGTCAACCCGTGGGAGCACGAGGGTGCAGGGAGCATCACCTGGGGCGCGAACCTCGACCGTTTGGCACCGCTTGGCGAGGCGGCGGTGGCCATCATCAGAGAGGCGTGGGAGCAGCGGCGCAAGGATCCGCGTGATCGGGCCAAGCAAGAGGCGGAAGAATCGGAGCCCGTCGACCGCGTCCCGACAACCGGCGCATCGATCAAGCCGGGCTGGGCCAGCCGGGTCGAATTCAACCAGTACTGGATCCACCTGACGCTGTATCAGCCCATCAACGAGCGATGGCAGGAGGAGCAAGGCGAAAACTGGTCGCGTGGCGGGCTAGTCAATGACGGGATCGTCAAGCGCGGCGTGACGGTCGAGGCCACGACGCATCTTGGTCGGAGAGCGTTGCGGATCGTCGAGGCACTCCACGGCGCTCATCCGTTCAACGAGCTAAAGCGCCCGGAGCGCGGGGATTGGTATGGCTAGTGCCCTTCGGAGGCACGGTCGGCTGTCCGAGCCGCTCGACCGGGCGTTAGGCCACGCGTTCGTTGACCGAGGAGAAGCGCAAGCCGTTGCTCGAAGCCGGCGGCCCGAAGGACGCAGAGCAGCCTGACGTCGGCCCGGACCCGACCGTGTGCTACGCCTGCGACACGTTCTACGCGGTCGACGGGCGACTGCTGCGGTTCGTCTGCACAGCCGAGGACGGACATGACGGCCCGCACGAGCAGGTCACTGGCGGCGTGCTGGTGTTCCGCTGGCCGGACGATCCGTACGACGTCGCGGACCCGGCAAACCCCACGAGCTGGCGCCTCCTTCCCTAGCTCGCGCTGACCTGTCGCGGAGTGGTATCCGGCGATCAGCGGGCGGATAGTTTGCCAGGGGTCCAGCTCGACGGTCTACCGCGGCGCCGGCCAGTGCTCACGCGCCCACTGTTGGCAAGAATCCGTAAGGGATTTAGCCGTTTTGCGAGAATTGTGTTGGGGGAACGGATGCCCCACTGGCCGCGGCGCTAGCGCCCCAGACGCCGCGGCGGCAACCGGCGCCCCGCCTCACCCCCAAGGCGGGGCGCCTCCTACGTTGACGTTCGGGCGGCCCTATAACCCGAACGAGCCTCGAACCAAAAGGTTGCGCAACGGCCGCTCGGGAGAACGTGCTTGCGAACGAGCTGGGCGTGGACCGCGTCAGGCTGAGGCGAGCCGAACGGGTTGGTGCTCGCGGCGCCGGACCTCGCGGTCGAAAATAAAAGGCAAGCCGTACCGGGGGGTCCCGCGCGAGGCTGCCGCTACTCGATCAAAGCACCACTCTCCGCGCGTAGGCCCTTGTTGGTTTGCATCGAAACCAGAGCGGCGCTGGAGCTGGCTGGCTACGTTGGGTGCGTGCACGAATGCGTCAGAGGGTCCGGCTGTTCCCAATCACGGAGCGCTCGTCGCGAGTCGGCCCGATATACGGACAAACGCCGCCTCGTCGAACCCCGAAGCCGATGCCCGGCTTTAGCCCGTCGTCGGCACCGACGCCAGTCTCCGGCCCACAATCATCACAAGCGCCTGCTGCTCATCTTTGTAATGGTCGGAATTCCCGCTCTCGCCCAAAGTCGACCAGCGCCACTCGACCCGCTCCGAGTCTCCCCCTGCGAGCAATTTCACACCTCGAGCGTTTGCCTCTTTCACGGGCACAACATGCCTGATCCGAGGGTACGGGAGACTCCACAGAGGCTGCGATCGCCTCAAGCGTAGAGGCGCGCTGACGGCAAACACGCGCTGGTCCGTCGCGATCACCAGCCGGCGACGCGGGAGCCGACAGGCGAACAGGCACCGCTCCTCGGGAGCATGCATCGCGGCAAGCTTTCGGTCGCCGGCCGCGATGGTCGCATGCTGGGCCACACCGATCGACAGTAAGAAGGAGAGCAAGAGGAACACGATCAGCACCGTCAACAGGACAGCGGTGCCACTGCTGTGCCGATGCGATCCGACGAGCCATATCGTGCCGGCGAATATCGCCTGGCGGTCGGATAGACGGGAGCGAAGAAGGAACACGGCGCAAGCCACGCCGAGCTTTGCCTAGGCATATCGGTACCTCCGAGGCTCGGGTCCTTGGGTCGAGCTTTCCGCGCAAGGGAGGGTGCCGGGCCGGGCCGCTGGCGCCCCCGTGGGGGTTGCAGAGCAGGTCTCGGTGGCGGCGGCCGACCTGCGCCTCGGTCAGCGGGGGGAAGAGCTGGACGGCTAGTAGGTTCGTCGCGGATGCGCCTGCCGAGCTTCCGTCATTTCGCCGCGATTGGTTGTTGCTCGAACCACCGGGTGGGGTGTTGGCTTGGCTCGTGGTGGTGGTTGCTTCCTTCGACGTTGAGGTGGGGGAGGATGCGGTCGAGGTTGGGCGGGCACCACCAGTTGGCTTTGCCGGCGAGAAGCATGAGGCTGGGGACGAGGATTGATCGGACGATGAGTGCGTCGATGACGACGGCGCCGGCGAGGCCGATTCCGAAGAGTGCGATGATGCGTTCGCCGCCGAGGATGAAGGAGGCGAAGATGAGGATCATGATGATGGCGGCGGCGCTGATGGTCTTGCCGGTGGCGGCGAGTCCGTGCGTGACGGCTTCGCGGTTGTCGCCTCGGCGGTGCCATTCCTCGTAGAT
>CAVSQG010000013.1:0-100045 GCA_963730055.1 uncultured Solirubrobacterales bacterium | reverse complement strand
TGGCTGGAGCGGCTTGCGGCCGAGGCGGGCAACTTGGCCGCCGCGGTGCGCTGGTATCTGGCCCATGACCGCGGGCCGCTGCCCCACCTGTTCCGTGTCCTGTGGCTGTTTTGGACGCGGCGCGACCATGAGCGCGAGGCCCGCCCGTGGGTCGAGCAGCTCCTGCCCACCGCCGGCACGCTGGACCCGCAGGCCCGGGCCGAGCTGGCGTGGGTGGCGGCCGTGCTTGCCGTTCACACCGGTGACGACAGCGCGGCGCTGGCGGCCCGCCAGCGCCTGGCGCCGCTGCTGGCCGGGATCCACGACCCCTTTCTGCACGCGGTATCCCAGCTGGCCATGGCGTGGACGTTGCCGATCGCCGGCGACCTGGACGGGGCCTTGCGGGAGGTGACAGTGTCGCTGGAGGAGCTGCGCGGTCAGGATGAACCCTTCTTCACCGCCATGGCCGCGTTGACCGCCGGCGCCCTGGAGACCGCGCTGGGCCGCTACGATGACGCCCTGCGCCGCCTAGACGAGGCGCGCGACCTGGCCGTGGGGTCCGGCGGTGACTGGCTCGCCGCGGGCTCCCGGGTGCAGCTGGGCGTCCTGGATATCCTGCGGGGCCGGCCAGATCAGGCCCGGCCGCTACTGGATGAAGCGCTGGACCTGAGCCTGGCGGCCCGCAGCACCCCGTGCGTGACCCTGTGCCTAGCAGGCTATGCCCAGCTGGCGTTCGCGGAGGGTGACCCGCAGCGGGCGGCGCGGCTGCAAGGCGCGGCCGAGGGCCTGCGCCGGCGCTTCGGCCTGCCGGCGTGGCCGCATCTGCGGCGGGTAGAGGCCGAACTGGTGAACCAGGTCCGTCACCGCTGGGGGCGGGTCAGTTCGACCAGGCGTTCTCCGCCGGCTTCGCACTGACCCAGCGGCAGGCGGTAGCCATCGTCCTGGATCAGCTTGGCACCGGCACCCAGACATCCTGAGCAGCCACGCAGATAGCGCGGAAATCCCGGCCTGGACGCCAGGTGCGGAGGCGGACCTGGCACCCTCCTGCGCGCGCTGCCCATCGCCGCTAGGCCACCCGGCACCAACCGCCGGGGCGAACCCGGCAGCAAGGCCGGGCAGATGTCGGGTCGGCCACTGTTACCGGTCAAGGCCCGACGTGTCGGCCCCGCGCGCCCCCTCATGCGCCGAACATCCGTTCTCGAGCGCACCGTAGATTGGCCTGCCCACCGCAGCGTCCGCGCAAGCGGCTACGCGTACGCAGTCAGGTGCATTCCCTGGCATCCGCTGATCAGGGTTCCGCCGTCCGCGTGACCCTGCGTTGCCACATAACCATGCACGCGGCAAACACGGCGAACATCCTGATCTGCCGCAATGAGGTACGTCAACAACCGAGAGTCTGCAGCGGACTCAGCTACGAGGAGTGCGAGCACCCGTCAGGTCAGGATGCTGCTTGACGATCACGAAGCCCACGCGTTAGCGCCTAGAGCCGATCGCGGAGCGTGACCGATCGTCAGTGACCGCCCGCGCGATATCCGCCCAATGCGTGGGTGGGCTCGGTGTGGCGATCAAGACGGTTGCGATCGATATCTGGGTATTCAGTGCGCTGAGGTGCCACGCCGGGGCTGGGCCGGGCTGCGGTTTTGGGTCAGGGCAGCGAAACGGTCGGGCGGTCGGTGCTGGCCTGTTGTGCCACGGCGAGTACAGCGCCCGCCGCCACGATCACGACCGGGCGTGCCCCGTTTCGGCGCCGTCCGGCTGCACTTGCGCGGTCAGGACGGGATTGGGTAGCAGTCGGGGATGGTGATGGCGGTGGCGGTCTTGGTGGCTGCCCGGCTGATCAGGCCCTTGATGGGCAGGTAGGGCAGCATCTTGAAGAACCGGTTGCGCTGGCGGATCTTTTTCCAGGTCGGCGGCGCGAGGAAGGCCTGGCTGCCAGCCGCCTGCTTCTGCCCACCTGCGATGTATCCGCGCAGCCGCTGCTCGTATCGCGCGTAGGCGGTGGCGTGATCGCCGCTGGCCGCGGCGAGCTCCCCGGCCAGGACGTACGCGGCGACGACCGCGTTTCCGGTGCCGTTGCCGCCTGGCCCGGCCGCGTAGCCGGCGTCGCCGATCAGTGCCACGCGCCCGTCCGACCAGGTGTCCATGCGGATCTGGCTGGTGGTGTCGAAGTAAAAGTCTGGCGCCGCGGGCATCTCCGTCAGCAGCCGTGGGACCTGCCAGCCCAGCCCGGCGAAATGGTGGGCTACAATCTCCTGCTGCTGGGCGGTGTCGCGCGGGTCGTAGCTGAGCGCCGGCGCGGTGAAATACATCTGGGCGATGGCGCGGCCCGGGTCACCGGCGGCGAACAGCCCGGCCGTCTTGCCCGGGACGCTATACAGCAGCCCTGCGCGGTCCAGGCCTGGAAAGTTAGGCGTAGTGAAGATCGACACGTAGAGACCGAGGTCGCTGGTGAAAGGCGGCCTCCGGGCGGAAAACCAGTCTGCGGATGTTCGAGTGCACGCCGTCGGCGCCGATGACCAGCAATTACCGGCGCGATCTGGCTCGCCCCGGCCAGGGTCGGCACGCTCGACGATGACCCTGCGGTCTGGCCGACCGAGATATGGCTCAGCGGGTTTAATTACGATGTCATCTGTGATCCCGCTGGCCGGGTACCCGTGTCCGAGCGGCTGGACTGGGGTTAGCCGCGGCCCGTTCGGCTATCAGCCCCGCCCCTACGAGCAACTCGCCGACTACTACCGGCGCGCTGGTCACGATGACCAGACCGTCGCCCACGTATCCGCCGATCTGGCGCCAATCCCGGTCGTTCGACATGGCCGTCTGTGCCACACCGAACAGGCATTTCTGTCGCCGGTGATCGTACCCCTAACTGTCGGCCCAACAGGCCGCGGTACGGGGATCAACGACCTCCGGTTGGGGTCCCGCTTCTGATCAGGTCATGGTAGCTGGACAACCAGTTCCATAATCTTTGGGCGTACCGAGCCGTACTAGGTGTTCGGGTTAGGCCAGTACAGTTCGCCAGTAAAGAATGTTGTCTGGCCCCGGCGGCCTCGTTTCTATCATCAGCGCCACTCCCTGGCCATCAATGGATACGCAGAATGTCAGACCCGACTTAGTCGTGGCGGTCCGGGGGCAGAAGTCGATCGCTGGTGCTGTGGGGCGAGGCTGGAATCGGGAAGACTTCGCTGCTCGAGCGCCTGGTCGAGTCGGTGTCGGGCCTGAAGTTCCTACGCGGGTCAGGGGTGGAGTCCGAGATGGAGCTGGCATACGCCAGCTTGAGCCCGGGCGCCGTGGACACCGAGATGCTCCGAACGGCCAATCCAAACTTCGCCCGGTCGAGCCGAGCATCGATCGTGCGACCGCGCGGCCCTGCTTCTGGCCGTTGTTGCAGTGCTCGACCTGACGCGTCCGGCCAACGGGTGCAGCTGATTGGCCACGTCGCCGGCGCCGAAGACGTCGGGAGCGGCCTGGCAGCGTTCGTCGACGAGCAGTCCGTTCGACACTCCGACCGAGGCCCCGGCGAACTGGGGCAGATAGGGCTCGATCGCGATCCCGGCGACGGCGAAGTCGGACAAACTCCGCTACCCGCGCTCGGCCGGCCGGCGGCGGTGCGGGGGCTCGCGCCCGTGCGGCTGGGTTGGGGGTTCAAGCGGGTTCGCGGGCGGGATCGGGCATTGCACGGACTGGCCGGAGGTGAGGGTGATCGGCTCCCCGTGGTGGTGGATGTCGAGCGTTTCGCCCGTCAGCAGGGTGTAGGTCGCCCGGGTCGGCTCGACCTCGATCCTCAGCCGCGTCGTCTTCCGGGCGCGGAGGTTTAGTGCCAGGCGAGTGAGCGCCTGCGGGAGGCGGGGCACGAAGCTGAGCTTCCCGCCGCTGTCCCGCAGGCCGCCGAAGCCTGCGATCGCGACGGTGCATGCCCCTGCGAGCGAGGCGATGTGGACCCCGTCGCGGGTGTTGTGCTGGAGGTCGTCTAGGTCGAGTAGCGCGGCTTCTGCGAAGTAGTCGTAGGCGAGCTCGATGTGACCCACCTCGGCCGCCACGGCCGCCTGGATGCACGCCGATAGCGATGAGTCGCGGACGGTCAGCCGCTCGTAGTACGCGAAGTTTCGAGCCTTCTCTTCCGGGGTGAAATAGTCGCCGGCGTAGAACAGGGCCATTACCAGGTCGGCCTGTTTGACGACCTGCTTGCGATATAGGTCGAAGTACGGGTAGTGCAGCAGCAGCGGGTAATTCTCGGGCGGGGTCGAGCCGAAGTCCCATTCTTCGTGATCGGTGAACCCCTCGGCCTGCGGGTGAACGCCGAGCGACTCGTTGTAGGGGATGAACATCGCCTCAGCCGCGCTGAGCCAGCCGGCGGCCTCCTCGTCGTCGACGCCGAGGGGCCGTGCCAGCTCCGGGCGGCGCTCGATCGCGTCGGCCGCCGCTCGGAGGTTTCGCGCGGCCATCAGGTTCGTGTAGACGTTGTTGTCGGCGATCGCGCTGTACTCGTCCGGCCCGGTGACCCCGTCGATGCGGAACTGACCGGCGCCATCGTGGTGGCCGAGCGAGCGCCATAGCCGCGCGGTCTCGACGAGCAGCTCCACCCCCGCTTCGCGCGCGAACCTCTCGTCCTCGGTCAGCAGGAGGTAGCGCTCGACGGCGTCGGCGATCGCCGCGTTGATGTGGAACGCGGCCCCGCCGGCCGGCCAGTAGCCCGAGCACTCCTCACCGTGGATCGTCCGCCAGGGGAACGTGGCGCCACCAAGCCCCAGCGACCGCGCGCGCTCGCGCGCCAGGTCGAGCGTGCTGTGTCGCCAGCGCAGGGCGTCCGCGACCGCCGGGCGCCGCGAGTATGTGAGCATGAGCAGAGGGAGTACGAACGCCTCGGTGTCCCAGAAGGTGTGGCCGTCATATCCTGGACCGGTCAGTCCCTTCGCGGGAATCAGGCGCTGTTCGCCGCGCGCCCCCGCCTGCACGGTGTGGAACAGCGCGAAGCGGACCGCCTGCTGGAGCTCCGCGTCGCCGTCGATCTCGATGTCCGCGTCCTCCCAGAACGTGTCGAGAAACACGCGCTGCTGCTGGAGAAGCCCCTCCCAGCCGGTCTGCACGGCGCCGGCGAGGGCCGCGTCAACCTGGTCGCGTAGCGCGGGGACGGTCCGCTCACCCGACCAGCTGTAGCCGACGAACTTCATCATGCGCAGCGGCCTGCCAGGCGCGACTGTCGCCGTGATCGTGAGTCGAGCGAGATCGGGCTCGCTCCGGACCGTGGTATGGGTGTCCGGCGGACCGTCGACCCGGTGATCCATCGCCGCGGCCACGGTTAGGCCGCTGGCCTTCGTCGTGTGGATCAGCATCGCGGCCAGCTCCTCGCCCGTGAAGAACTCGGACGCCAACGGCGAAGCGAGCGCCGCCGCCGCCCGCGGGTCCTTCTCAGTGATCGGCAGCGTCTCGTTCGTCACCAGCTCGGACTGGACGACCACCTGCACCGCGGCTTCGAGCGGCTCGACCTCGTACAGGATCGCCGCGATCGACCGCTGTGTGAACGAGACCAGCCGGGTCGACGAGACGCGAACAAGGCGTCCCGTCGGCGAGCTCCATTCGGCGGTCCGGCGAAGCACACCCGCGCGGAGGTCGAGCACCCGCTCGTGCTTACGCAACTCGCCGTAGCGCACGTCGAAGGCCTCGTCCTCGACCGCTAGACGGATGATCTTCCCGTTGGTCACATTGACGACCGTCTGACTGTCCTCCGGGTCACCGTACCCCGGCTCGGCATATGGCAGCGGACGCGTCTCATAGAAGCCCGCGAGATAGGTGCCGGGCAGTCCGAACGGCTCGCCTTCGTCGAGGTTCGCGCGCAGGCCGAGGTGCCCATTGGCGAGCGCGAACACCGACTCGGTCTGTGCCAGCCGTTCAAGGTCCAGGGCGGTCTCGCGGACCGCCCACGGCTCGACCGCGAACGCCGGGTGTTGAATCACGCCGCGGCCGGAAGCCGGGCGAGATCGCGCACGACGAGACCGGCCCGGTGCGCGCGGAGCGCCTTTGCCGGGCTGTTGCGGGACGATGGCGCTAGCCGCGGGATCGCGCACGTCTGGCTCCTTGAGTCGTGTTGCCCCAGTTAGGGTCACACAAGGTGGTTGGTTGATTGTCGTTCGAGCGGTGCTCGATTCCAACTCCGTAGCAGGTCAGGGCGCTGTGGGCGGACCAGATTCGACGAGACGGGACATCGGCCTGAGTGATCTTGCGGTGTGCTGAGCTGTGGTTTTGCGGGTTGTGGCGACTGGAAGTGCGCACTAGTTGGGGAGCGGGCAGACTTGGCTGATGCAGGCCCGCCCCGCCGGGGGCTGAATCCAGTGGGGGTACGGCATGCTGGCGGTTGAAATCTCGCGGCACGGCGGCCCAGATGTGCTTGTCCCGGTAGACCGGGCCGACGCGGTTCCGGCCCGGGGTGAAGTGCTGGTGCGCAACCGCTGGGTGGGGGTCAACTATGTTGACCTCCAGCACCGGGAGGGCCGCCCTTACCCGGTGACGCTGCCGCTGGTACCCGGCACTGAGGCCGCCGGCACCATCGTGGCGGTCGGCCCCGGCGTGGACGCCGACCTGGTGGGCACGCCGGTGGTGCATTTCGGTCACCTCGCCGGGGTGTACGCCGAGTTGACCGCGGTCCCGCTTGATTACGTCGTGCCGCTGCCGCCGGACACCCCGCTCGACGTCGCGGCTGCGGTCGCCCTGAGCGGCACCACGGCCTACGTGCTGACCAGTGCGGCGCACCGGGTTGGCCCGGGGGACGTGGTAGTCGTGCACGCGGCCGCTGGAGCCACCGGCGGTGCGGTGGTCCAGCGCGCCGCCGCGGCAGGCGCTGACGTCATCGCCATCGCCTCCACCGCAGAGAAAGCGGCGGACGCCACCACGCTCGGCGCCGGGCACGCCATCGCGTTGCGGGAAACACCCGACCCGGTCGCCGCCGTGATGTCGGCCAGCGGCGGGCACGGCGCGGACGTCGTCTACGACGCCACCGGCCGTGACACCTTCGAGGCGAGCCTGGCCATGCTCGCCACCCGCGGGACCCTGGTGCTGTACGGCCAGTCAAGCGGCCCGGTCCGCCCGTTCGACCCCGGCCGGCTGTCAGGCATCACCGGCGACAGCGGTTCCGCGGGTTCCCTTACCTTGCGCTGGGTCGCGGCCAGCCACTACCTCAGCGACCCTCACGAGCGGGCCCGAGCCCTCACCGCCGTGCTCGACGAGGTGAGATCGGGCAAGTTCAACCCCCGGATCGCCGGCCGGTTCCCGCTGCGCCAAGCCGCCCAGGCACACGCCCTCCTCGCCCGCCGCACCGTGCAGGGAAAGCTCCTGCTGCAAGCGTGACGCACGCCGCCATCTCCTGCGGCTCATCATTGGCGTCCTACCGGAGTACGCCGCGGTCATCTGCGACCTGAGTTGGCTCACGATTGTGGGCTCTTGGCGAGTACATCATGCTGACCTGGGGGTTCGTGGCGTATGGCAGTTGAATCTGTGCACTAATCCAGGGTTCTGGCCTGGCCTGGTGTTTCCTATGGGTGGATAGCGGGTGGCGCCTCGGGGTCGATGCCGAGCATGCTGAATCGCGCAGCCAGGCCGTCGGCCCTTCACCGACGAGTTCCTTGGGCAGATCCCAGGTGTCCCCGACGGGAAGCGCCCAGGTGTCCCCGATGATCCGCTCAGTCAGGTTTTGCGGCCCGGCGGCGATCTGGCCGTAGAGGGGTGCAGGAACACACACCGGGTCTTGCGGCGGGAGATTCACCGCATCCACCGAGTCCTGCGTCTCCAGGCGGACGGGGGGCTGCCCGGGCAGGCGCAGCTATGCTGCGCGGGCGTCCTGGAGTGCGCCGGTGAGGTCAGCGAAGTCGAGGCGCGCGCCGGTGAGGTCGGTGTCAATGAGGTCAGCGTCAGTAAGGTCAGCGTGGTAGAGGCCCGTCTGGCACACCCTCGGCCCGATCAGGCAGGCCAGGACTGCGGATCAATGCCGGAGCAGGTCGGCCAGCACCACGGCCTCGCTGATGTCGGCGCGCTTCGTGGCGGTGAGCAGCGTGAGGGTGCCGTGTCTGGCCAGGTCGCGCAGGTGCTGAAGGGCTTGGGCGCGCTCGGGCTCTTCGAGCTCGGCCCGGTAGCGGCGGCCGAACTCCTCAAAGCGCTCCGGGGCGTGGCCATACCACGTGCGCAGCGCCGTCGACGGCGCGACCGCCTTGCACCACTCGTCGAGGCCGGCTTTCTCCTTGCTCAGTCCCCGGGGCCAGATCCGGTCGACCAGTACCCGGGCGCCATCTTCCCCGGTCGGCTCGTCATAGGCGCGGCGGACCCTCACGTCACGCTTGCTCGTCATGATCTGCCTCCTTCTCCCCTGCCGCCGGTCTCGCAATTCCAGCCTCTCACTGTCGCCACCTTGCTGTTTCTGCGCCCGGCAGGCCGTCCACCCGGGACCCGGCGGCCTGGGATCAGGTCTCCGACGACGTCAGTTCCGGCGTTGACATCTGTGTATTGCCTCGCCATCATCGTTTCTACCAACATGACTTGTAGTAATTGGCCGTAGGTGTCGCCCGCGACACTGCTGCCAAGCCAGAGGTGGCGTGGCGCCGGACGGATGCGGCTGAAGGCGGCCTCCTGCGGCGGCCGGTGGTCACGAGCATCCAGCCGGATAGCTACCTGACGTTATGCCCAGCGCGCATGCATACCCACGGCGCCGACCGGGTACCGAGGTAAGAATCTGCAAGCCGGCTCCGGCAGCTTGCGAGCAGCAGGCAGCGGCCCGGGGCTGCAGAAAGCATCTGGGGGCGCACAGTGAGCACAGCCAGCCCGCGGGTTTCCCAGGCGCCACCCGCGCCGCACGGCGGCTACCGCAAGGGCTCGCTGCTGGCCAGCTGGCTGTCCTCGACCGACCACAAGGTGATCGGCCACCTGTACCTGATCACCTCGTTCGGGTTCTTCCTGATCGGCGGCCTGATGGCCATGATCATGCGGGCCCAGCTGTTCGGCCCGGACAACCACATCGTCTCCGACCAGCAGTACAACGAGCTGTTCACCATGCACGGCGCGATCATGCTGCTGCTGTTCGCCACCCCGCTGTTCGTCGGGTTCGCGAACGAGATCATGCCGCTGCAGATCGGCGCGCCCGACGTGGCGTTCCCCCGGCTGAACATCCTCAGCTACTACTTCTTCCTGTTCGGCGGGCTGATCCTGCTGGCCAGCTTCCTGACCCCGGGCGGCGCGCCGGCGTTCGGCTGGTACGCCTACTCGCCGCTGACCAGCCAGGTGTACTCGCCGGGCGTCGGCGCCGACATGTGGATCATGGGCCTGGTGCTGTCCGGGCTGGGCACGATCCTGGGCGGGGTCAACTTCGTCACCACGATCATCTGCATGCGGGCGCCCGGGCATGACCATGTTCCGGATGCCGATCTTCACCTGGAACGTGCTGGTCACCAGCATCATGGTGCTGCTCGCCTTCCCGGTGCTGGCCGCGGCACTGCTGGTGCTGGAGATCGACCGCAAGCTCGGCGCCCAGGTGTTCTTCGCCTCCAACGGCGGCGCGATCTTGTGGCAGCACCTGTTCTGGTTCTTCGGCCACCCCGAGGTCTACATCGTCGCGATCCCGTTCTTCGGCATCGCCACCGAGATCGTGCCGGTGTTCTCCCGCAAGCCGCTGTTCGGCTACAAGGGCATGGTCGGGCGCCACGCTGGGCATCGCGGGGCTGTCGATGACGGTGTGGGCGCACCACATGTTCACCACCGGCGCGGTGCTGCTGCCGTTCTTCTCCCTCATGTCCTTCTTCATCGCGATCCCGACCGGGATCAAGTTCTTCAACTGGGTGGGCACCATGTGGCACGGCCAGCTCACCTTCGAGGCGCCCATGCTGTTCATCATCGGGTTCCTGGTGACCTTCCTTGGTGGCGGCCTCACCGGGGTCATCCTGGCCTCGCCGCCGCTGGACTTCCACGTCAGCGACACCTACTTCCTCGTCGCCCACTTCCACTACGTCCTGTTCGGCACCGTGGTGTTCACCATGTTCGGCGGGTTCTACTTCTGGTGGCCCAAGTTCACCGGCAAGAAACTCGACGAGACACTCGGCAAGTGGCACTTCTGGACGCTGTTCATCGGCTTCTGGATGACCTTCCTGGTGCAGCACTGGATCGGCATCCAGGGCATGCCCCGCCGCGTCGCCAACTACCCCGACCTGCCCGGTGACATCACCACGCTGAACCAGATCTCCAGCATCGGCTCGTGGATCCTCGGCGTCTCCACGTTCTTCTTCCTCTACAACGTGTACAAGACCTGGAAGTTCGCGGAGAAGGTCACCGCCGATGACCCGTGGGGGTTCGGGAACTCGCTGGAGTGGGCGACGTCCTGCCCGCCGCCGCGGCACAACTTCACCCGGATCCCGCGGATCCGGTCCGAACGGCCCGCATTCAACCTGCACTACCCGGGCATCCAGTCGGGACGGACCCGGACACGCGTGACAGCCTCCCGCCGGCTCCCCCTGATCGCTAGGCACACCAGCCGAACCGCCTGCCACATCCGCCCCGGCCGCGCCGCGTACCGGCTGGCCAGAGGGACCGCCTGCCCGGCTCCGCCTTTTTCTACGACTACTATTGTTAAAATTGTTCGGTTGCTTCCCCGGCGGGGACACCGGCGGACGTCCTCCGGGTGCGGCGGATGCCCCAATGAGCGCCAGCGGATGCCTCGCTGGGAGAGAGGTGGCAGATGACCTACGTGATCGGGGAGTCATGCGTAGATGTGCTGGACCGGGCGTGCGTGGACGAGTGCCCAGTGGACTGCATTTACGAGGGCGAACGGATGCTCTACATTCACCCGGACGAGTGCGTGGACTGCGGGGCGTGCGAACCGGTGTGCCCGGTGGAGGCGATTTACTACGAGGATGACCTGCCGGCGAAGTGGCAGGGCTACGCAGGGGAAAACGTCCGGTTCTTCGCCGAGCCGCTGCCCGGCCGTGACCAGCCGCTTGGCTCGCCCGGCGGCGCGGCCAGGCTGGGCCCGGTGGGCATAGACACACCCTTCGTGGCCGGGCTCCCCCAGCAGTAACGCGGCGGCGCCGTACGAAAGGCCCCACGCGTGATCCGCCCCGGCCCGTCCGGCTGGGCCGGTTCTGGTTTCTACTAGCTAATTCGGCATAACCTGTGACGGTGGACATGGCGGGGCTTCTTTCGCGCGATGCCGGGCCTCCCCTCGGCCAGCGGCGGGCCGAGGTGCTCGACATGCTGCGCGCCGTGGGCTCGCCAGTGGGCGTGCGTGAGGTCGCCGACCGGATGGGGCTGCATCCGAACACCGCCCGGTTCCACCTGGATGCGCTGGTGGACGCGGGCCTGGCCGTGCGGGCTCCCCGGGCCAGGACCGCACCGGGCCGGCCCAGCACGGGCTACCAGGCGACCGGGAGTGGCGGAATCGCGGGGCGGCGCCAGTACCGCCTGCTAGCCGAGATGCTCACCAGCCTCATTTCAGGTGTGCTGCCCAGGCCGGGCGAGGCCGCCGCGGAAGCGGGCCGGGAGTGGGGCCGGTATCTCACCGACCAGCCAGCCCCGTATCAGCGGGTCGACACCGACCGGGCGATGCAGCGGCTGACCGGGATCCTTGAGGAGATCGGGTTCGCGCCGGAGGCCGTGGCCGACGGTGCGCGGCATCAGATCCTGCTGCGGCACTGCCCGTTCCGCGAGGTGGCCGCGAACCACCAGGACGTGGTGTGCGAGCTGCACTTCGGCCTGATACAAGGCGTTCTCGATCAGATGCGGGCTCCGGTCACCGTGGAGCGGCTCCAGCCGTTCGCCGAGCCCGCCCTGTGCATCGCCTACCTGACCGCACAGCACGACTCCGCGCGGGACGGCGGCAATCCGACGTCCCGCTGACGGCCCGCGCCGCCTCCCGGTCGCTAGCCTCACTCCTGCCACACCGCCCGCCTGCCTGTATTGGCGCAGCCCTGGCATGCCCATGCCGGCCGGCGGCTGAGTCCGCTGAGTCATGCCGTCAGCAGCATGGACCCGGTGGCCAGCAACGCGGCGGCCTTACTGCTTCCAGGGCCACGTAGGCGTCGTGGCTGCGGGAGCGTGGCGCGTCCTGGCCGGCCAGTATCCGGCCGGACCGCTGGGACAGCCGCATAGGCCTTGGCCTGGAACCGGGCCCGCCGAGTCCCGTACCCGGCCGCCCGGTGCACGCCGCCCAGGTCACGGGCAGCCCTTCGAGCACCCCGCTTACCCCGCCTACGGTCCCGTCCACGCTGGCCGGCGGGGCTCTCAGGCCGTCTTTGCCGTCCATTCTGTGAGCGTCATGGCTGCCTCCCGTGATTTGCACTTCTGCTCTGGTCGATTGGCGCCATCCCCTGCCGCCTGACCGGTCAGACAGCAGCAGCCCGGCGGGTGACCTGCACCCGCCACCGCTCCGGCCCCTCCTGCAGGTAAGCGAAGCCGTACCGGCCAGGGTAAAGGTCATTCATCCGCTGCCACACCGGCCACGGGTCACGGGAGGATCGCAGCTCAACCTGCTCTCCCCGGCGCAGGCGCAGCAGCCGGTCCACGGCCGCGTCGGCCACCTGCCCGGACGGCAGGGCGTCCAGGTCGACCACCGGCCCCTCGGTGAGCGGATACCACTCGTGCCGCCTGCCCGCCGGGCTGACACCCGGCGCCGTGCCGGGCCGGCCAGCTGCCGCCAGCACTTGCTCCTCGGCGGCCAGGTGACGTTCGAGCTGCGCAAGCAGGTCACGGGTGGCGGCGGCGACCTGCGTGAGAGAGCTTCTGCCCTCACCCGAGGCTGCCTGCTCGAGTACCTCGGTGGCCGCGCGCAGCCGCACATGCTCGCGGACCAGCCGGGCGAAGTCCTCGCCCGGCTGGTGAGCGGGGAACAGCCACTCCTGGTCCGCAGCCTGACGCAGGACCTCCGCGCGGAGGTAGCCGACCAGAGCCTGCAGCTCACGGGCAGGCCACCGGCCACCGTCGATCGCCGTCAGCACGTCCCCGGCCCGGACGGCCACCTGCTCCAGCAGCAGCGCGTGCTCCTCCGCCAGCGTCAGCGGCTGGCCGCCGGCAGCCGGGACGGCCGGACGTGCCGCACCATGCCCAGGTATCTCATGCACAGTACTCACCCTTGCCTTCCTCTCCTCTCACGTTACGCTGGCGATCCCGAACCTGAACGCCAGCTCACAGGCAGCCAGCCGGGACCCTGCCCGAGCGTGACGCAAGCGGCACCGGGCCAGCGATCTGTCTGGCGCGGGCATCCCGCGGCACGGCCGTGCCACGGCCAGTACTCGCCCGTCATCCGCGGGGGCGATCAGCGCTCCCGGGCTCACCACCCGCCGGCGGGTAGCCGCACGCCGCCTCGGGGCGGATCGGGTCGGCGGGAACAGCATTGCTGCCTGCAGGTCGCGCTCCTCGCGACCGATGCCCATGCGCAGGATCGATCAGCTCCCCAGCTAGCAGCGTCGTTGTGTCTCGGTTTAGAACACCATCGGTGTGTGGCTGGGCCATGTCACTGATGTGGTGGCCGGATGGAGCCTGCCTACTCTGGCCGTCATGCCGGGCGGGCCGCGGTTCCGGGCGCAGCCCGTTCACCGTGACCGCGTTCCTTGTCGCGGCGCAAGCCGGCGGTGTCACCAAGTCCGCCGGTCTCGCGGCTCTGCGCGCTGCGGCCGAGGACGACGTCAGGTTCAGCAGGCCTGCTCGTCGTCGCTGCCGGGGTGAAGGGCGACCTGGACCGCCTGGCGCGCTGAGCCCTGCGGGCGCTCTTCATCGCGCTGGGGCGGCCCTGCTGTCGCTGCTGTCGCTCATGTTCCTGATCTTCGGGCTGCTGCTGGTGTGGACTGCCGTGCGGCTGTACCGGCATCGTGACCGGGACCCCGACATCGGGAACAACCCGCTGGTCCGTTCCTCAAGCCGGATACTGCCGGTCGGCGACACCTACATCGGTGGCCGGCTGATCGCACGGGTTCACGGAAGGCGGGTGGTCACGCCGCTGTTCGTCGTGTTCATCACCATCCGCGGCACGGACATCTTGTTCGAGCTGGATTCGATCCCGGCCGTCTTCGGCGTCACCGATCAAGCCTACATCGTCTTCGCCGCTAACGCCTTCGCCCTGCTCGGCCTGCGGGCGCTGTTTTTCCTGGTGACCGGCCTGCTCGACCGGCTCGTGTACCTGTCGAGCGGCCTGGCGCTGATCCTGGCCTTTACCGGTGTGAAGTTGATCCTGCACTGGGGCCACGGAAACCTGTCCACCGAGGCCACGATCCGGAACGAGAACCCGCCGACCGGGACCGAGAACCCGCCGACCGGGACCGAGACGGTCGATCCGGTGTGCTGCGCCTGGCCAGCGACCTGGCCCAGCCCATCGACCTGCTGCTCACCGACGCTGTCATGCCCGGCATGCTCGGCAACGAGGTCGCCGCCCAGGTCCGCGCGGTGCCCCCCGGCCTGCCCATCCTGTACATGTCCGGCTACACCCAGCCCATCCTCGACACCCAGGGCGCTCTCGACCCGCACACCAACTACTCGAAACACCCTTCACGGAGCCGGCCCTGCTGACCCGGGTACGCCAGGCCCTCGACAACTCCCCCCAGCCTGACGCTAAATGAACCGCCTGGTGCGCCGGACTCTCTTGCTGACTGACAAGCACCAGGCAGGATCGCAGGGCCAACCCTCGTTCAGCGGATGGGTAGAGGGTGGGCCGACGGTCGCCAAAATCTCGGGGTCTGTCAGCGCAATCGGATGCTCCCGCCCGGTCCGGTCCCCGTTCCGGGACTGCAATTTAAATTGACAGACCCCCGGTCCCGGTCAGCAGGGGTCAACACCAAGACCAAAATGATCAAGCGGCAGATGTACGGCCGCGCCGGGTTCACCCTCCTCCGCCACCGCATCCTGCTCACCTGGCACTACGAACCGTTACTGCCGAAAGCGCGACAGAGCCGTTGTTTCTTGCGAGTCCCCATCGATGCCGGGCGCGTTTCATGTCCACGCGCGCTCCGCGCATCGGTGTCCCCTCATCGTTGAGGAGTTCATGTGCGCGTCCCTCATGACAGGAGGCGGGTGTGCCGTCGGCATGGACGACACGCCACCAGGGCACGCAGTCGCCGAGCAGGCTCATCGCCCGGCCTACCTGCCGTGGGCCGGTACCGATCCGTTCGCCGATGTCACCGTAGGAGGCCACGGCCCCGGCTGGGATGGCGGTTACGGCTTCACGGATACTGTCGATGATGCTCATGTCGGCCGCCAGTCTCTCGGGGAGGGGGGTAGGTGAGATGCCCGTTGTGGATATGCGCGTTCTTGTGCAGGACCGCCGGCTTGGACGTGGTGGGCGACATGATGTCCACGACCTCCGCGCCCGCGGCGATCAGCGCATCGGTGATCAGCCTGCGATGGCAGCGCCAGGGCACCGCTTCGCTGCACATGATCGCCGGCCGTTCGTGCTCAGCTAGCTCAAGCAATTCGCTCAGACCTTCCGCGAATTCATCGCTGGCCATGTAGTCGGCGTAGTCACGGAAGGCTTTCACCTGCCATGCGCCGTTCGCGCTCGGTGCACCTTTGGGGGTGTGCCGCCGGCCACCCAGTTTCGGGATCCACCGGTAGCCGATATCGGGAGGCAGTGCGCCGATGATCGCCGGCTGATTCCATTGCGGGAACTTCCTCGACGACGGGAAGGAACGGACATCGGCCAAGCAGGTGATCCCATGGTTGCGCAACATCTCCAGCATTTCGTCGAAGTCGCGCGTTGAATGCCCCACCGTGCAGATACGGTTGGTCATCCGCCGCCTCATCCAGGTCACTGAGTCGTTCGTTCAGGTGGCCGGAGCGGCCGTACAGTCTCCCGCGTGCGGGCTGGAAGCAGACCGCTGTGCCCCCGGAGGCACGGCCGCCGGGTCTCTACAGTTTCGTCAGCGCACCCGCCTTGTGCATGGCGATGTGATCGGTTTTGTCGCTCTTGATCTCGTATTGCGGGTCGCTTTCTGTGGCATGATGCACGTAACCCTTGTACTCGACGTCGTGCGTATGTTTCTTGATGATGACACCCCCAACGTACCCGGCTTCGGAGTTCCATCGGACGTGGTCTCCGACATTGAATTCCTTTGCCATTCCTATTCCTTTCGCTCCACTGGACCCGCGTCGCTCCACTGGACCCGCGCGGTGTCCCCGGCAACGCGTGTCACGGTGGTCGCTGAGTAGTCCAGGATTTCGTCGAGGCCCGCGGTAGTGGGGGGCCCGGCGGTCGGCGGGCCAGTGCCGATGGCATTCTGGCGCGGGTGCAGTGGCGGAGAGCTCATACAACATCCCATCATGCTGGACAAAGATCTCTGTGTGGGCGGTGCCCTCCCGGCCTTGGTCTGGCGACTGGAGGCTGCTGGTTAGTAGCGCAGGAAGGCGGCGGCTCCCCCAGCGCGAGCCAATTCCGCGGTATCCGCTGGCAGCACGGTGATTTCCGCCCCGGAGATGACCGCCTGCTCCACTGCGCGCTCTACCAGCATCGGGCGGGACGGCCGGCCCAGCGCCGCCAGGGTACGCGGGCCGAGCAGGGCCGGGTCGGGAGTGGCGTCAGCAGCGACGATCAGGTGACTGACGCGGTGATTGACGAGACTGCCGATCACTTCCGGCCAGCCGATCGCTGCGGCGCCACCAGCCAAAGCGCCCCCGAGTGCCTTCTCCACCAGCGCGCGCGCCTCCGCGGACCGGGCCTCGTCCAGGGTTCCCTCCAGCCGGTCGGCGACCGCGGTGTGTTCCTCCCAGATCAGGTTCGCCTCGACGACGGCGATAACCCGCCCCGGCACCGGTTCGGGGAGTTGCTCAAGGAAAGCGTCCGTGACGCGCCGTTCACCGGCCAGCAAGATCCGGTCCCAGCCCAGCCCGCCGAGCTGGCGGGCCACCGCCTCGGCAGTGCTGCGCAGGAAACGCCGCCGCCACTCATCCAGCCGCTGGTCGAACTCCGCGACGTGCATGCCAGCGGGTGACCGGCCGGGATGTCCCACGTAGGCGTCATAGTCACGCCATTCGCCACGCTGGATCTCATACAGCGACCGTGCTGGCTCGGCAACCCGGCCGTCCTGCCAGTGCAGCAGGCGGATATTCTCCCAGGACGGGCTCACCACGCTTGCCGCGGCGCTGTCCTACTACTTCTTCTTCGCGCTCTTCCCGTTCGTGCTCTTCCTGCTCGCGCTCATCACGCTCCTGCCCGGCGTCGAGGGACTGCAGAACTGGCTGCTCCAGTGGACGGCCCAGGTCGTGCCCCCGCAGGTCTACGACACGCTCGCCGGCGTCATCAACAGCCTGCTCTCGCAGCCGCGCGGGGGCATCGTCTCGCTGGGCGCCGTCCTCGCGCTGTGGAGCGCCTCCAGTGCGTTCGCGGGTATGATGAGCGCGCTCAACGTGGCCTACGGCGTGCGCGAGCGCGCGGCCATGGTGGAAGGTGCGGCTGCTCGCCATCGGCCTCACCGTCGCATTGTCGTTCTTCATGATCCTGGCCTTCGTCCTCGCGGTCGGGAGCGGGCCGCTGGCGGCGTGGTTGGCCGACTTCCTGGGACCGCTCGGTGCCATCGCGCTGCTGCTGGTGAACTGGCTGACGGTGCTCGCGGCCATCACGCTGGTGATCGCCAGCGTGTATCACTTCTGTCCCGACGTCGATTTCCCGTGGCGCTGGTTCTCGCCCGGATCGGTGCTGTTCACGCTCGGATTCGGGGCGACCACGATGGCCTTCTCGTACTACGTCGCCCGGTTCGCGTCGTTCGACAAGACGTACGGCTCGCTGGGCGCGGTGATCATCCTGTTGCTCTGGATGTATCTCCTGGCGCTCTTCGTGCTGCTCGGTGGCGAGATCAACGCGTACCTCGACCGTGAGGCGGAGGACCACGCCGGGAGCGATCGGCTACCGCCGCCGTCCGTGCAAGGACCGCGGGTCTAGCGCCGCCAGAGCGCGACCGCCTCGGCGAAGCGACGGCGCTCCTCGACGCTCTGGCCCGGATTCAGGTCGGGGTGGTTCTCCTTCAGGAACCGCCGCCACGCCACCAGGAACTTCGTTCGCGTCACGTTCTGCGGCAGCCGCAGCATGCGCAGCAGCTTCTCGGGCTGCTTCGCCAGTGGCTCCTTCGAGCGAGTCGCGCGCGCCGCGGGCTTTCGCGTGCGTGGGCGCGGCTCGGACCAGCGCTCGGCGATGTCGAGCCACCAGCGGAAGTCCCGAACCACCTCCGCGTACGTCGGGCTCTTGCGCCAGGTCGGCGGGAACCACTCGCGGTGGAGGCGCCCGAGGAAGCCCTCCAGGCGCAGCGCGAGCTCGGGCGGCAGGCGGCCCTGGTAGCGCGAGAGCGCGAGCAGCAGCGCGTCGGCCTCCTTCTGATAGAAGGAACGGTGCAGCGTCCAGCGCACGTGCACGGCCTTGCCCAGCCAGGGGCGAAGGCGCTGCAGGAGCGCGCGCGCGGACGTTGCAAGTGGCATCTGACGCCCGCCGCCGGGGGCGAGCCCTCCGGTGATGGCGTCCGGCGACGACCTTGTCAACGCGAGGCGGCTACGGGCGGGTGCGACGGTCGAGGCTCCGGTACTGGATGGCCTCGGCGACGTGCGACGTGCTCACCTCCGTCTCGCCGGCCAGGTCGGCGATCGTGCGCGCCACGCGCAGGATGCGGGTGTATGCGCGTGCCGAGAGGCCGAGCCGCTCGCTCGACAGCTCGAGCAGGCGGCGGCCCGCGGGTCCGAGACGGCAGGCGCGCCGGACCTCGCGCCCGCCGAGCCGGGCATTGACGCATCCACGCCGGCCGACCTGCCGCATGCGCGCCGCAGCCACGCGGGCGCGCACGCTGGCCGACGGCTCGGCGCCTGTGCCGTCGTCGGCGAGGGTTCCAACCGGGACCCGCGACACCTCGACGTGCAGATCGATGCGGTCGAGGAGCGGTCCGGACACGCGGGCGCGGTAGCGCTCGAGCAGCGGCGGGCTGCACCGGCAGACGTCGGACGGGTCGCCGAGCAGGCCGCAGGGGCACGGGTTCATGGCCGCGACGAGCTGGACGTCGGCGGGAAAGACCACGGCGCCGCTCCCGCGCGCGATGGTGAGGCGGCGCTCCTCCAGCGGCTGGCGCAGGGGCTCCAGCACGTTGCGACGGAACTCCGGTAGCTCGTCGAGGAAGAGCACGCCACGGTGGGCCAGGGTGATCTCGCCCGGCCGGATCGGGTGGCCGCCGCCGAGCAGGGCGGCGTCGGAGATGGTGCAGTGCGGGGCGCGCACGGGCCGGGCGGTGACCAGAGGGCGCCCGTCGAGGAGGCCAGCGACGCTGTGGATGGCGGTCACCTCGATCGCCTCGTCCAGCGTCAGCGGGGGCAGGATCGACGGCAGGCGGCGCGCGAGCATGGTCTTGCCCGAGCCCGGCGGTCCGAGCAGCAGGACGTTGTGCGAGCCGGCGGCGGCGACCTCGAGGGCACGCTTGGCATGAGGCTGGCCGCGCACGTCGGCCAGGTCGCCGGTCGAAGGCGGGGCGCTCGCGAGCAGCGCCGTGGCGTCCACCGTGGTCGGAGCACGGACGCATTCCCCTCGCAGGTGGGCGACGGCCTCCGCCAGCGTTTCGACGCCGATCACCGGCGGCCCGCCGGCGAGCGCGGCCTCGCCGGCGTTGCCGACCGGCAGGAGCAGGCCGGCGAGCCGCGCGTTGCGCGCGGCCGTGGCGATCGGCAGGGCGCCACGCACGGCGTGAATGCGTCCGTCCAGTCCCAGCTCGCCCAGGATGCACCATGACGTGAGGTCCGGGAGCGGCGGGTCGGCGTGCGCTGCGAGGATGCCGAGGGCGATCGGGAGGTCGTAGTGCGGCCCTTCCTTGCGCACGCCCGCCGGGGCGAGATTCACCGTGATGCGCCGCTGGGGATACTCGAATCCGGAGTTCCGCACCGCCGCCCGGATGCGATCCACGGCCTCGCGCACCGCGCCGTCGGGCAACCCGACGGTCGTCGTGTGCGGCAGGCCCGAGGCGACGTCGACCTCGACGTCGACGACGATCGCGTCGATGCCGCGGAGGGCGCCGGAGCGGACGCGCGCGAGCATGACCTGGCACGTGCCAACCCCGAACAGCCGGCACAATCGCTGGAACCGGAATACGCCCATCGCCATCGGGCGCGGGCACCGGTAGGTACACTCCGATGTCCCGTCTGACCCTCGCCCTGCTGATCCTGTGCGCGTCCACCGCCGCGCACGCCGCGCTCGACGGCCGCCGGCTGCACTTCGCCGACGGCCGGCTGCGGGACCAGCGCGGTCGCGAGGTCACGTTGCGCGGCGTGAACGCCCGCGCGCAGGGCATCTTCGACGACACCTTCGATGACGGCCGGCTGCCGCTCGAGCCCATCCCGGTGTTCGACGCCGGCGACGCCGAGCGCATGCAGAGCCTGGGCTTCAACCTGCTGCGGCTCCCCATCAGCTGGAGCGCGCTCGAGCCCACGCCCGGTGCGTACGACCGCAGCTACCTCGACCGGATCGCCGCCGTCGTCGACGCGTGCACCCGGCGCGGCATCCTGGTGATCATCGACTTCCATCAGGACGCGTTCTCGAAGGAGATCGGGCAGGACGGCGCGCCACGCTGGGTGCTCGACCTGCTGCTCGGTCCCGGCAACTATCCGTATCTCGGCGGTCCGCTGGACGATCTCACGGCCCGGCGCTTCGCGCCCGCCACCATCGCCGCGTTCCACGACTTCTTCGCCGACCAGGCGGGCATCCAGGAGCGCTTCGCCGCCGCGGCGGTGGCGGTCGCGAAGCGCTTTCGGCGGGCGCGCGGCGTGCTGGGCTACGAGCTCATGAACGAGCCGTTCGTGCTCGCGGCGGGCGGCACCCAGGCGCAGCTCGACGACTTCCACGTGCGGGTCGCGACCGCCATCCGCCGCGTCGATCGCCGCCACCTGATCGTGTTCGAGCCCGACACCATCCGCAACCTGACGAACCAGGCGCCGCTGCCGGCCGCCCCGTTCCCGGTGCCGGGTGCGCTCTACGCGCCGCACATCTACACCGGCGTGTTCGACGGCCTCGACTTCTCGAGCGGAAACCCGGCGCTGCTCGCGCCGTCCATGGAGCGCGCTGCGAACGAGGCAGCCGCGTGGGGCACGCCCCTCCTCGTCGGCGAGTACGGCATCGATCCGACCTCGCCGGTCGCCAACCGGTGGATCACCGCGGAGCTCGATCTCCAGGACCGGCTGCGCGCCCACTCCACCTTCTGGCTGTGGAAGGAGATCAGCTGGCGGCTACTGGGGACTCTACGACGCGAGAGCGCAGACGGTGGCGAGCGTCACGAGCCGCACCCGCGCCCTATCGCGTGCCTACGCGCGCGCGGTGCCCGGCACGGTGATCGAGCACACCTTCGACGACGTGGCGAGCACGCTGCGGCTGCGCTACCAGGCGCGCGGCCGCGCCCCGCTCGAGCTCTTCGTGCCGCCTCGCCGATTCCCCGACGGCGTGGTGCTGCGTTGCGACGGCCGGACGATCCCGGTGAAGCCCGACCCCAGGGACGGCACCGTGACGGTGCGCTGCGGGCGCGGCGCCGGCGAGCATCTCGTGGAGCTGGAGCCCGCTCCGTGAGGGTGCTGCCCCGCCCCGCCTGCCACGAGCCCCATTACCTGGACATGCGCTCCCGCTTCCAGCGGTACCCGGGGGGATCCCGCCGAGCGGGACCTGCGCCACGCACTCGCCAGGGAGCCGTCCGCGTGCTTCAGGTGGCTTGACGTCGCGGGCGTGGGGATGCTCCCGGGCGACCCGGCCACCGCCGTCGCGGACGCACGGCCCGCGAGCGAGACGGTACGCCGTCGAGGGCCTGGCGCAGGATGCGCGTGCCCGTTTCAACCGGCTCGAGACCGCGAGCAGAGTCAGCTTGTGGCGCCGAGCGATCTCCTTTGCCGGGCAGGTCCTCTACGAACTTCGATCGCGCGATCTCGAGCCGCACCGTCACCTTCGCTACGATCGCGAGGCGTTCTCGGTGCGAGGCCAGGTTTTCGGGCGTCGGGTGCCCGTTGGGTGGTGGAAGATAGGCTTGCTGCTCGCCGTGGCGCCTGGAGTCGCGGAGCAGGTCGAGGACCGTACGCACAAAGAGGCTACGGGCCCACGCCTCGAGCCGCGCAGGGTCGCGCAACGTGGCCAGCTTGTCCCGCGACACCAGCTTGATGAGCGCGTTCTGGATCACGTCCTCGAGGTCGTCGGCGAGCTGGGGATAGCGCCTGCGGCCGAGGCTGAGCCAGTGCGCGCGGAAGGCGCCGAGAACCGACTCGAGGCGGGGATCGGGTGGCACCGAGTACGCCGACCGCAGGATGGTCACCACCACCGCCGGCGGTTCTGCGATCGGGCGGCCCGGTCGCGTCCTCGCAGGCGGTGAAGGAGCGGGCGGCGTTTCAACTCGGGAAAAAGATCTCGCTGCGCCAGCGAGGTGCTGGCGTTCCGGTCCATGGCTCTGCTCGCTCAACGGCCCCTCGACCTTCTTGGCTTGCAACGTGTCGGATATGCCCCGAAGCTCTCAGCGATATCTGCCTACGGGGCGTCTCTCAGCGGTGGCAGGTCGGTTTGCTCCCTGGCGTGTCAGCGGCGTGGATCGTGCCGATCGGCCGGGGTGCGCGCGCCGAGCTACGCCGCCGAATCCGCCGCGGCGAAGGGTCCCAGCCGCCGCGCCTGCAGCTCCTGGGTCATGAGCGCGCGGAAGCGCGAGTTCCACACCAGCAGCAGGACCACCGTGCCGAAGTATCCGTAGGGCAGCTTTGGGCTCTCCTCCCAGAAGCGGAGCTGCTGGTAGGGGCGGGAGGCCCAGGCGTGGTGATCGGCATGTCGGGACAGTCCGACCAGCGTGTACAGTGTGAACCGCGAATCGGTGTCCCACGAGTCGACGGGTGTCACCCGGCGGCCCACGCCGCGTGAGGCCCCAGTGCTCGAAGTAGTTGACCGCCTCGAGCAGGCGAACGGCGATCGACGCCTGCAGGAAATAGGCGGCGAACGCGCCGGCGCCGAGTGCGACCAGGATCGCCAGCGCGACCGCCCACTCGACCACCACCCCGTGCAGCACGCGGTGGCGGAGCATGCGTGGATCGCTGAGCGGCATCTGCTCGTCGCCGAGCCGTCTGCTCTCGATCCGCCACGCGCTGCGGAACTGAGCTGGGACCGTGCGCCTGAAGAACTGGAGATAGGTCTCGTCGAAGAGCGCCGTCGCCGGGTCGTCGGGCAGGCCGACGCGCGCATGGTGGCCGCGGATGTGCTCGGTGGCGAAGTGCTCGTACAGCACGCTGCCCATCAGCACGCGACCGAGGAAGTGGAGCGCCGGCTCCGGCCGGTGGAGCAGCTCGTGAGCGACGACGATGCCGGAGTAGCCCGAGTTCACGCCGACCAGCAACACGGCCACGAAGGTGTCGAGCGTCCAGAAGCCGTAGCTCGCGACGTGACGCACGAGGAGCACGAGTGTCAGGAGGTGGAGGGCGCTCAGGACGAAGAGCACCCAGTCGAACGGCCAGCCCGGCAGCGTCGGCGCGGGCTGGCGGTGCTCCGTCGGACTCCGCATGTCCGCCAGCACCGAACCCGCCAGCACCAGCAACCACGGCACCGCACTCCATCCGGTCCACGGCCCCGTAGCCAGATAGGCGACGCACGTGACCGGGAGCACGAACGCCATCAGATGATGCGCCCACGCCCGCGCAGTCTCGTGCCGCGAGAGGCCCGACATCGATGTGGACGTCGCGATGGCCATTTCAGGATCGCTCCCGCTCACATACGGTCAGGTATGCGAGCGCGGCCACTGTACCCATCGGCTCGAACTCCAGCAATGCCGACCTCTTCATGTCCCCCCTCCGCGCCGCGCGCGGGCGACGCGCCGTTCTCGCAGACGATCGCCGGGCGGCCGTGAGTTCCGCTCGGACGAGCGACTCCGAAGCTACCTGCTCCGGGCGGATCTTGGCAACGTTGCTGCGCAACGAACCGGCCCGCGCCGCGCACGACGCTCGTTCCCGACCAGCGTCTCGGGAGTCGGCAGACCCCGCCATCCGGATCCGTCAGCGCTCTGCCTGACAGGAAGCTGCTCAAATGTCAGATATCCGTCCCCGCCGGCCCGCGAAGGCCGCCTCGGGGGGTGTCGTGTCGGGGCTCCGCCGTCGACGAGCGTCGTCTCCGTGCCCGTGCTACCGTGCGGCGGGATGCGAGATGTCATGACGTGGCACGGCAGATCCGGCAGGTCTTCGAGGAAGCGCTCCCTGGGATGGCAGCCAGCTGCTTGGCCAGCTGCCGGGATGGTGATCGCGCTTCTGCTTCATGCTGTGGGGTCCCCGGCGCACGCGGCGTGTACCGATCCGCGGTGTACCGACGCGGCGTCGATCGACAGCGCACAGGCGTTGCTCGAGAGCACGTGCGGATGCGCGGAGCCCGGCCAGACACACGCGAAGTACACCAGGTGCGTGAAGAACTCGCTGAAGCTGCCCAGCGTCATGAGCCTGCTTCCGGAGAAGCACTGCCGCGCGCTGGTGCTCCGGTGTGAGCGTGCGTCCATCTGCGGGAGGCCGAACGCGGCGGTGTGCTGCGCGCTCAGGAAGAACGGCGATGTGAGGGCGTCGATCGTCGGCTCGCCGGCGGCGTGCCGGAAGGGCACGGCTTGCGGCGCGGCGCTCGGCCTGTTCACCACGGCGGATGCCTGTGCCGCCGACGCCACCTGTGCGGGAGCGGCGACGACGACCACGACGGTGGCCGGAGCGACCACCACCTCGATGCCCACGACCACGACGCCGCCGCAGTCCTCGCTGCCCACCGTCTCGCTGACCGGGTGCGCGTCGTCCGGCTACGTGGCGCCGGTCACCATTGGCTCACAGAACTTCGCCGTCGTCGTCGACTCCGGCTCGACCACGCTCGGGGTGGGCTCGACCGCATGCGCAGGATGCGCGGGGATCGCTCCGCTCTACACTCCCGGCCCCGGCGCGACCGCCGTCGGCGCGACGGCGTCGGAGACGTTCGGGGACAACTCGAGCTTCTCCGGCAGCATCTTCCGCGACGACGTGTCGCTGGCGGGGAACTCGGTGCCCCTCGCCTTCGTGGCCATCGCCTCGCAGCACCAGTTCTTCGCCCCGGCCGCATGCAACTTCGTCAATGTCCCGAACACCTACCAGGGCCTCCTCGGGCTCGGAGGTACGTCGCTTGCGGTCGCGCGGACGGGCTCCTACTTCGACACCCTGGAGAGCGCCAGCCCGCTGGGCGATGCCTTCGCCGTGCAGGTCTGCGGGGAGGGAGGTCGCCTGTGGCTCGGCGGCTACGACCCGGCGTTCGTCACTGCGCCGCCGGTCTTCACGCCAGCGGTCGACAGCCCGTTCTACGCCGTCGTGCTCGAGGACATCCGGATCGGCGGGACGAGCCTCGGCGTCTCGCAGGCCACCTACAGCGAGACGCTGGTCGACATCGGCACGACGGCGCTCGTGCTGCCGAACGCGGCGTTCTCGGCGCTCGCGGCGGCGGTTGCCGCGAACCCGGTCTTCCAGCGGAACTTCGGCTCCGCGTCGTTCTTCAGCGGACCGAACTGCGTCCTTCCTTCCCAGGGACTCACCAAGGCGCAGCTCGATGCCATGCTCCCGACGCTCACCCTGGTGGTGCCGTCCCCGACGGGCAAGACGGTCACGATCGACCTGCCGGCGACCGACTCGTATCTCCTGCAGCAGGACGACACCCAGGGAAACGCATACTACTGCTCGGGCATCGAGCCCGCCGCCGGCTCGCCGACCTGACCATCATCGGCGCCAACGCGTTGCACACCCTGGTCACCGTCTTCGATCGCCTGAACAATCAGATCGGTTTCGCGCCTCAGCAGGGATGCCCGGCGCTGGGTGCCACGACACTCGCCGTCCGGCCGCCGTCACAGGTGATTCCTCCTCCGCCCCCGACGCTGCCGGCCCCGCCGTATCGACATCACGGCGACCTGGCTCCGGACGCCAGACGACACGAGGGCTAGGGCCTCAGGGCATCGCGGCCAGCGCGCCGCGGGCGCGTGCGACCAGGACCTGGTCCAGCGCCGTGGCCACCTTCTTCGCCGGGAGCTTCTGGAGCTGTCCGACGAGGCCGTTGAGCTTCTTCTGCAGCTTCTTGAGAGCCTTCGCACCCTTCTTCCCGGGGTGATTCGCCGTGCGGACGAGCTTGCCGAGCGCGCGCACCTTGCCGAGCAGCTGTCGCTTCACGGTGGGCCGCAGGTCGCTCTTGGGCGCACCCTCGAGCAGGCTGGTGAGCGCATCCAGGTAGCACGTGACGCCGGCGAGACCCGGCGGCGGCGTGTGCTGGCACTGGCCGTCGGCACACGCGTCACTGGTGCAGGCGTCGCCGTCGTCGCAGCTGGCGCTGCAGGCGGTCGGTGCGCTCGGGACTGACGACGTTGAAGCCGATCGAGTCGCTCGATGCGAGCAGCTGATCCGTTCCCGCGAACGTCGCCGTCAATCGGTTCGATTCCCGGAGCTCGGTCCGGCGTGAGCTGGCAGGTGGCGAAACCGCCGCGGGTCAGTCGTGCCGGAGCACTGCGCGCTCCCGAGCGCGAAGGCGACGACGGCGCCCCGACCGGGATCTGTCGCCGACGAGTCGGTGAGCGAGGCGATCACGGCCACCGGCTGGCCGGGTGAGCCGGCCGCCGGGCTCGGGTTCAGGGTGAGGAACGTGACGTGCTTCCCCGCGTCCCACCGGACGTGTGCCGGCATTGGAGGTCAGCGTCGCTGCCGTTCAGGGTGGTGTGCGCGACGATCGTGTCCTCGCCGGCTGCGCGGCAGCGGTATAGGTGAACACCGCCTGTGCCGTTGGCGTCCGCGCGCACCATCTGCACTCCCGGATTGGCGCCGCTCACCTGGAAGAGGACGGGCAGTTCCCGCCACGGCGGGCACGTTGTGCAGCGTCGCCGTGAAGCTCTGGGCCGTTCCCTGCGCCGGGTCGGGCGACAGCTCGGCCGGCGCAAGCCCGAGCGACGGGCCGGGATTGGTCGGTGCGAAGCCGCAGCCGCCGGCGCCGTTCGTCACCTTGTAGATGGTGGTGTTGCCGGTCGCGTAGAGACAACCGTCCGGCCCGATGGTGCCGACCGCGAGGTTGTTCGCCAGCACGGACGACGTCACCGGGTGTGGTGCTGATGTCCACCAGCGTCAGCGTCGCCGTTCGGGACGACGAGCAGGGACTTCGCCTCCCCGTCGGCAGCGTCTCGCCGACGGCGACCCCGAACGCGGTCGTCACGCCGGGCAGCGTCGCCACGGCTGGGCGGACCCGGCTGGTCGGTTCCGCTGACGCGGACGATCGGCGCCTGCGGGATTGTTGTAGTACCCGGTGACCGCGTACAGCGTGCCGTTCGGCGCGAAGGCCAGGCCTCCGTTGGGCGTGGTGGGAAGCGTCGCATAGGTCACGACCGACGGGTTCGCCGGCGCTCGGGTTGATCACGCGGTGGATCGCAGGGTCGTCCGAGCCCGCGCCGGTGCAGTCGTCGTCGAAGAAGAGATCGCCGCTCAGCGGATCGACCGCGAGGCCGTTCGGGCACGTGAGGTTCGGCGCGACGGTGCGCAGGATGCCGTCCCGTGGCGGGATCGAGCTGCACGATCGCTGCCCGTCGTGAAGTTGCCCGTCGTTGCGCTGAAGGTCGCGTACAGGCTGCCGTCCTTGCCGAAGGTCGGCTGGCCGAGCGTCTGGGACAACGATGCGAGGACGTTGCCGCTCGTCGCCGCGCCGCCGCCGTTCCCGAACTTGAAGAGCTGCCCGTTCCGGAAATCGGCGACGTACGCCGACTCGCCCTGGAAGGTCGGGTTCGAGGCGCCCGGGCAGCCGCTCCAGTTGACGTTGCCGAAGTTGAAGTCCTGGGCCACGAAGCCGGTCGCCCACGCGCGTGACGACGTTGCCGTTCGCGCCGCTCGGCGGCGTCAGGGTGGCGGCGCAGGCCGTGTTGCTCCCGCCGCCGAACGTCACCTGCGCGTTGCCCGGCACCGGCAGGTCTCCGTCGCTCACGTCCACCGCGGTGTAGGTGACGGTCTCGTTCACCTGATCGGTCGCGGTGAACGCGATCCTGCCGTTGCCGTCCGTGACGCTGGGGCTCGGCCCGACGATGATCGAGTGCCCGTTCCCCTGCGACAGCGCGATCTGCTTGCCGGGCGTGGGGCGCTGGAGCGCGTCCTGGAGCGTCACGGTGATGGTCACGGTCGACGTGCCGTCGGCCGTCACCGTGGACTGGTCGGCGACGATCGACGCGGCGGCGCGCCGGACGGGACCACGAAGGGACGCATCGGGACCTGGCGAGCTGCACCCCGTCGGTCACGTCCATGGCCGCGAAGGTGACGGTCTCCGCCGTCAGGTCCTTCACCGTGAAGACGACCGACCCGTGGAGGTCCGACACGCCGCTCGCCGGCGAGATGATGACGTGGCTGCCGGGATTCGCGGCGAGCGGTCACCGTCTTGCCGTCGACGGTGTGGTGGTTGGCGTCGAGCAGCGTGACCCGGACGTCAGCCGGGTCGACGAGCCGTCCGCGGGCACGACGATCGGCGTCGTCGAAGTCGGAGATCGCCTGGGTCTCGAGGACCGGCGAGACGATCGAGGCGTGCGGGTCGGGCACGCCGATGGCCTGGCCGCTCAGCTGGGCGATCAGCCGGTCGACGCTGGGCGAGCCCAGCCCGACGTGCGCGAAGTCGGTGCCCATCGAGGCGGCGTCGTGGAACGCCGGCGTTCCTGCCAGCCCGTAGAGGCGCGGGATTGCGCGAAGCCGATGTTGTGTCCGATGGCCCTCGTTGACGATCGCCGTGTAGGCCGCCCACAGCGGCGCCGAGTAGCTCGTGCCGCCGTACAGCGCGCCCGTCGGGCAGCCGCCCGTCGCTCGCCTGACAGATCATCACGCCGTTGGCGGGATCCGCGTTGGCGACGACGTCCGGTACGGATCGCATCGTGGAGGTGGTCTTCCCGTCCTGGTAGCTCGGACGCGAGAAGAACCTGCTGACGCCGAAGCCGCCCTGTCCGGTCGGAGGTGTCGCGCCGGTGCCATCCCACCAGCGTCTCGCTGGCCTAGGGGCTCCCCGGGCCGCTCCGGACCGTCGTGCCGCCGACCGCGGTGCCGTGGGGCGCGTCGGACGGCACCGCGATGGTGTTCGGGCGCCGTCGAGACACGTGCTGCCCGTGTCGCCCGCTCCGTTGAAGATGCTGATGTTCGACATCGCGGCGTTCTGGAAGATCGCGTCGATGCCCTGCACGTCGGCCAGCGAGGTCTGATCCTCGCAGTAGGCCCAGCTGTTGCTGATGATCGTCGCGCCGCCGTTGATCGCGGCGTTGAACAGCGCCTGGAAGCTCGAGCCGGCTCCGCGAGAACGGCGCGTCGTACACCACCACCTTCGCCGTCGGGGCGATCGTCATGACGGTGTCGATGTCGAGCAGGACCTCGTTCCTGCCCGGACCGCGGGTACGCGCCCGCCGTTCACGCGCACCTCGCTGAGGTTGTCGAGCTGCGACGCGGGCAGCTCGAGCAGCGCCAGGTAGTCCGCGACGTCGCTCGGCTGGAAGGTGTCGAACTCGACCAGCCCGATGGTCTGGTTCGTTCCCCCTGACGAAGCGGCGAGCGCTATCCCGGAGCCTGGCGACGTGGGGCGATGGAACGCATTGGTGAGCGGACCCGTGTCCGGCGGGCATGGCTCGTCAATCCGAACGATGTGCTCCCAGGTATAGACGTTCTGATAGCTGAAGAAGTCGTAGTTGAACGGCGCGTCGTTCTCGGCCGCGTTCTCCGCCGCCGTGAGGCAATCCTTCAGCGGGTTGACGGAGCCCGGGCTGCAGATCTTGTAGGTCGGCGGTGGCGGCACCGGGGCCAGCAGGAGCTCGCACGCCAGCTTGTAGAATCCGCGCTTGATCGCCTTGACCGTCGCGCCCGGCCGGGCGAGGTTCGAGAGGCCGGCGACCGTCTGGACGTGCGGCGCCAGCTCCCGCGGGAGCGCGGGGTCGGCGTCGTTGGCGAAGAACGTTCGGTCGCCGAGCTGGTAGTCGCGGATCCGCACGTGCAGCGCGTCCTCGGTGGCTGCCCGCGTGCCGTGCACGGTGAGCGTCAGCCGGTTCGCCGAGCCCTCGACGAGCTCGAATCCGCTCGCGCGCAGGTAGTGGAGGACCTGGTCGTACGCCCGCTGCGACGGCCCGAAGCGATCGGCGATCTGCCGCTGGCTGAGGAAGTGGCGATAGCTGGGCGACCGGGGATCCTGGAGCGCCTGCAGGTAGCGCTCGAAGCCCGCCTGGTCGTCGTGCCGCAGGACCACGGTGAGCGTGATCGGATCGCTGCCCGCTCCCCGCGGTGCCGGTGCCGCGTTCGTGAGCGCGGGGAGGACGTGGCCAGGGAGGCGGACCGTCGACGGAGGCGTGCGCCTGCGAGCTGCCACGCGACCCGGTCCAGAGCGCGCAGCGGCGACGCCTCCCACCGGGGCAACCAGACAGGCCAGCACGGCGCCCAGCACCAGCAGGCGCGAGTCGCGGCCGGATCTGCCTCTGGCTGCGTCCGCAGCGAGGGGAGAGGAGGAACGGAGCGAGCGCAGCAGCGGCGACGGTCGAAGCATGGGATCCCTTCTTCGTTCACGCGTGCCGCGCGCGACTCATCGATGGTCGGATCCAGGCGTGCGGATGTCAAGGGAAACTGCGCCGGATCGCGCCGGGCACAGCTCGACCTTGGCAGCGGCTATGGATCAGTCGCGGTGGTCGGAGTCAGCGCGGGCGGATGGAGGCGATGGCCTCGGAGCCGAAGAATCGCTCCACCATCGTGTCGATGCGGGGGCCACGCCGCAGCGTGTGGCCGCCGTCGATCGCGAAGCACTGTCCCGTCACCCACGACGACTCGGGTCCCGCGAGCCAGCGTACCGCCGCCGCGACGTCGTCCGTGGTGCCGAGCCGTGCGATGGGCATCTGGTCGAGGTAGTCCGCCACCACGACGTCGTCGGTTGCGAGCGGCGCCGCGAGATCGGTCGGGACGAGACCGGGTCGGACCGCGTTGACCCGAATGCCGAGCGCGCCCAGCTCGTCGGCAGCGCAGCGTACCAGCATCTCGGCTCCAGCCTTGCTCGCGCAGTAGCCCGACATGAACCGGTGCGTGAGAGCGCCGGCGATCGACGAGATGGCGACGATCGAGCCGCCCGATCCCGCCATCGCCTGCGCGGCATGCTTCACGGTGAGAAACGTGCCCGTGAGGTTGACGTCGAGCGTGTAGCGCCACTCGTCGACCGACATCTCGAGGATCGACCGGGCGGCACCCCCGCCGGCATTCGCCACCGCAATGTCGAGACGTCCCGAGGATACAGCCGCCTGGACAGCAGCGCCGACGGTGAGCTCGTCCGTCACGTCACACACCGCCACCCGGACGGCGCCGCCCGGAGGGATCTCGGGTTCGAGGGTCGCGGCGGCCCGGAGAAGCTTGTCCTCGGATCGCCCCGCGATCGTCACCGTCGCCCCGTCACGGAGCAGATGACGGGCGCAGGCCAGACCGATCCCACTTCCGCCCCCCGTGACGAGTGCGAATTTTCCCTCGAGCGCGAGCGCCGCGGTTCCCATGCGACGCTCCTAGCACGGTCGCTGCGGGCGTTCCTACGGACGCGGTCGAGCCGGGTCAGTCCCAGTGATCGTGGTGCCAGTGGTGCCGGTCCCAGTGTTTCCAGTGCTTCCAGTAGTGCTTGTCCGGTGGCGGCGGACCGTAGTACGGCGGGTATCCCTGGTAGACGACTGCGGGCGGCGCGACCACCACCGGCGGTGCATAGACTGGAGGCCCGGCGTGCAGCGAGAGGCCGGGCTTCTCGATGTCGATCGAAACCTGACTTGCCGCGTGACGCGGCGCGACCATCGAAGCGAGAATCAGCATCGTGGCCGCAAGGATCGTCTTCCTCATCCGACAACCTCCTGCGTGGCCTTTGAACCGCTCTCGCAGCGGAAGGTTACCGAGCTCAGGAAGCGCCGCAATACACTTTCGCGAACGCGAGGTCTCCGCGTTGCGTGGGGCCGATGGAAGGGTGGAGGACAACATCCATCTTTCGTTGGAGAGCCTTCGGGATGGACGGTGGCGTATAGTTCGCGGAATCAGGAACGCTCGCCCGCGTCGGGCACGGAGAAGGAAGAACAAAACATGTCGGAGATGCGCCTACCTCTCGCCGTCAGGCTCGCCGTGGCCATGGCGTTGGTCGCAGGCAGCGCTCGGGCCGCGATCACGCTCGAGGATCCCACCAACTTCCAGGTGAAGAACACGTTCAGCGGAGCTGCGCTCGGACTGCCGGCGCCGCTGGGTGGCCTGATGTTCTCGTCGGACGGCAAGGTGCTCTACGTGGTCGGCGCTTCCGAATCGTCGGCGAGCGCCCTCTACGCCGTTCCCGTCACGCGCGACCCCGTGACCGGCTCGGTCACGGCGATCGGTCCGGCGGCGGCGATCACCAAGGCCTTCGACGGAACGCCCACGACGGCGGGTCTCGACGCGGGATTCGACGTCGGGCCCGCGGGGACGCTCTTCTATACCTACTGGAGCGCGAACTACCTCGGCGAGCGCCCCGGCGGGATCGGCGGCGCGGAGACGCAGTTCAACATGGCGACCGTCGGCGTGCCGTCGTCCATCGCCGGACTCACCTTCTCTCCCCATCGCGTCGACCCGGCGACGGGATTCGGCCGCATGCAGATCAGCTCGTGGCAGGGGGCAAACCTCTACGAGGTCCCGCTCACGGCCGCCGGCGGCGGTATCTTCACGCCGGGCGCGGTCTCGCTCTTCGCCACGCTCCCGCAGCAGGGAACCGGCGCCATCCAGTACGTTCCGTCGGGCCCGCTCGCCGGTAACCTCATGTACGTCAACTGGAACTTCGGCGAGGTGCGCCTGCTCATCATCGACCCCACCACGGGCCTGCCGATCGACAAGGGAACCGGGACGCCCACGATGGGAACGACCAACCCGATGGACATGCGCTTCGCGTCCGGTCTCGGGGTCGGTCCGTGGGGACTCGAGTTCGATCCGCTGACCAACGACTTCTTCGTGGCCACGTTCCGCGGTGATCCGGCGAACTCGATCGTCCAGATCGGTGGCGCCGGCTTCCCGCCTCCGCCGACGACCACGACGTCGTCGACGATCGCGACCACGACCATCCCGGCTACGACCACGACCAGCACGACCGCCACCACGACCACCACGCTGCCGTCGGACTGCGGTGTCCGTGCGGCCACCTTCGAGTCGATCGACTGCCGGCTGGATCTCCTGGTGGCCGCCGTCGAGGCCGGTCAGGACCTGGGCAAGTCGAAGAGCGCGCTCCTCGCCGGCGTCAGCGCGGCACGTGAGAAGAAGCAGGCCGCCGAGAGCGCCGACGCGGCGGGAAGCACGCGCCGCGCGAACAACGCCCTCAAGAAGTCGATCCGGAAGATGATCGGCTTCGCGCACCGGCTGCGCTCGCTGCGCTCCCGCAAGACGATTCCGGAAGGCACCCGAATGGCGCTCCTCGACGCCGCGGACCCGATCCTGGCCGACCTGAAGACGCTCAAGAGTCAGCTCTGACGCCGGAGCGCTCCGTCGAGAAGCGGCGTGGACCGTTTCGTTCGCCTCGGGGTTGTCGCCTTCTGCGCCGTCGTCGTCGCGTGCACGGTGGTGGTCTGGTCCGACCTCGAGGCGATCGTGGGACGGCCCGCGCCGGGCTTCCCGATCTTCTCGAACGGGGTCGTCTCGTTCCCGCTCTTCGAGACGGATCCCTCCGCTCGCCTCGGAGAGCGCCTCCGGCCCTTCGAGCGCGTGGTCGCGGTCGACGACCGGCCGGTCGCGTCGGGCCAGGAGATCCGCGCCTACGCCGCCGGGCGCGATGAGGGAGCGCTCGTGGCCTACACGCTGCGGCGCTTCGACGGCAGCCACCACGTCGAGCACGTGCCCGTCGATCGGCCCACCCGAGGAGACGTCTGGCGCATCTACGGGCCGTTCCTGCTCCTCGGCGCCGCCATGCTCGCCGTCGGTGCGCTCGCGGTGCTCGTCCGTCCGGAGCTCACGACGACGCGACTGGTCTTCGCGTTCACGGCAGGGCTCGGGATCCCGATGGGTCTGCTGGTTCCCGACCACTTCGAGAGCTACCGGCTGAGCCCCTGGCTGCGCGGGCTGGCGTTTCTCGCGCCCGCGGCGCTCCTCCATCTCGGCCTGGTCTTTCCGCGACGGACGACGCCCGTGGTCCGCGCACCCTCCGTCGTGCTCGCGGCAGTCTACGGCGGCAGCATGCTGCTGCTCGCGCTCCATCTCCTCGGCTTCTTCCACGACGCGCGCCTGCTCGCGATCACCGCCTGGATGTTGGTCGCCTGGCTGGTCACCGCGTTCGGCCTGCTGACCGGCAACCTGGCCTGGTCCGCGCGATGGGCGCCGAGCGCTCTGGAGCGGCAGCAGGCGCGCGTCGTGCTGCCCGGGCCGCTCGCGATGGCGCTGGGCCTGGCGCTCTTCTCCGCAGCCAGCGCGCTCTCGATCCAGGTCTATCCTGCGATCCAGTTCCTGCCCGCGTTGATACTCATCGCCTGCCTGACGTACGCGATGCTCGGACACAACCTGTTCGAGTTCGACGCCGCCGTGCGCCGCAGCGTGACGCTCGCACTGCTGGGGCTCATCGGTGCCGCCACCTATCTCGGCGTGTTCACGGTGGCTCGCGGGTGGCTCGGCCTCGGTCTCGCGTGGGCGTCCACGGTTGCGACCTCGGTCCTGGTGCTCCTGGCGGCGCCCGCGTTCGGAGTCGTGCGCTCTCGCGTGGACCGCCTCGTCGAGGGCCTGCTGTTCCCCGCGCAGCGAGCGAGCCGCGAGCTGCTCCGCGACGTCGCCAGGGAGCTCGGTCGACTGCGCGGGCCGGATGAGCTGCTCGCCTTTCTGCGCGACGCGTTCGACGAGTCGCTCGGCTGCACGGACCTGCGTATCGTCGGCGGTCGGCCCGATGCGGCGCTCGACGAGATCGCGCCTCGTGATGCGCGCCGGCCGCACCGCCTTCCTCCGGCCGATCCGCTGTACGTCGCGATCCGGCGCGGTATCGCGGTCTCGGCGACGGTGGCTGCTCCGAGGCACCGCGGCGGGCCGTCCCGTGCCGCCGTCCGTCGCGCCACGGAGCTGGGCGCGGCGCTCGTCGTCCCGTTGCCACCGAGCCGGCACGGGATCGGAGGCCTGTTGCTCGGTGACCGTCGGGACGGTCGTCTCTACACGCACGACGACGAGCAGCTCGTGGCGACGCTGGCGGGGCCGGCTGCGATCGCCCTCGAGAACGCACAGGCCGTGCAGGCGTTGCGCACCCTGGAGCAGCGAGCGTCGGCCGAGAACGTGCAGCTGCGGGAGGAGGCTCGCCTCGATCCGGCCCGCGGCGATCTGGTCGGGCGATCGCCGGTCATGCGGGAGCTGATGGCGCAGGTGCGCCAGGTGGCTCCGAGCGACGCGTACGTGCTCGTGCAGGGCGAGACCGGCACCGGCAAGGAGCTGGTGGTGCGCGCGATTCACTCGCTCAGCCCGCGGAGCAGTCGCGCGCTCGTGCAGGTGGCGTGCGCGGCGCTGCCCGAGTCGCTCCTCGAGAGCGAGCTCTTCGGGCACGAGAAAGGTGCCTTCACCGGAGCCGACGACCGCAAGCTCGGCCGGCTCGAGATCGCTCACGGCGGCACCCTGTTTCTCGACGACGTCGACACCCTGCCGCTCGCCGTGCAGGCGAAGCTGCTGCGCGCCCTGCAGGACGGCGAGCTGCAGCGGCTCGGCGCCGCCCGCGTGACCCGCGTCGACCTGCGCGTGATCGCGGCCACCAACCGTGATCTCGCGGCCGAGGTCCGCGCCGGCCGGTTCCGCGAGGACCTGTACTATCGGCTCTGCGTCGTGCCGATCCAGGTGCCGCCGCTCCGCGAGCGTCGCGGCGATGTGCCGCTCCTGGTCGAGCACTTCGTGCGCGTGGGCGGTGCGAAGCTCGGCCGCGAGGTGCGGGGCGTCGCCGCCGAGACGATGGCCGAGCTGGAAGGCTATGCCTGGCCGGGAAACGTCCGCGAGCTGCGGAACGTGATCGAGCGGGCGCTGGTGATGCTCACGGGGGACGTGCTGCGTCTGTCGGCGCCGCTCGTCCCCGACGGCCTCGTGGCCGACGATCGTCCCGCGGAGGAGGTCGGCACGGCGCCGCTGTCGGAGCTCCTGCGCCGGTACCGGCGCGGTCTGCTCGACGAAGCGCTGCACCGCGCCGGCGGCCGTCAGCAGCAGGCGGCCCGCCTGCTCGGACTCCACCGCCAGAGCCTCGCGCGCATGCTGCGCGACGGCGATCCCGAAGGCGGAGGCGCGGGCTGATGCCGGCGTGGTCGCGGTCGGTGTCGCGGGCCGCGTCGGCGGTGCTCGTGGCCGCGCTGGCGGGCGCGCTGTACCTGGCGCTCTTCGCGCTCGTGCAGGCGGCCATCGGTCCGGCGACGGCATGGATCGGCGCGCTGCTCGCCGCGACGGTGCTCGGCGCCGTACTCGGCCTCCTGGCGCCGGCTCGGCGGCGGATCGAGCGGCTGCTCGAAGCGACGCTGTCCGTGCAGTACGTCCGAGCCCGTGAGCGCATCCATCGGGCGATGCGGGAGCTGGCCCGGATGCGTGACGAGCCCGGTGTGGAGGCGGTCATCCGCGATGCGTTGCGCGAGGGCCTGGACGTCACCGGGGTGCGGCTCGTCGCAGGTTCCCCGGAGGAGACGCAGCAGGCGATCGCTGCCTCACCGGCACAGGCGGTGGTCGTTCCCTTTCCCGAGCGGCCGCAGCTCCACGGCGCGCTGATCCTCGAACGTCGCGCCTACTCGCGCGACGACCACCTGCTCCTGGAGACCCTCGCCGCGCAGGCCGCCCTCGCGATCGGCAACGCGCGGGCCTGGGAGGAGATCGCGATGCTCGAGCGGCGGGCCCGCGAGGAGAACGCCTACCTCCGCGAGGCCATTCTCCCTGCGGCCGACTCCGGCGCGCTCGTCGGCCAGAGCCTCGGCCTGCGGTCGGTCCTGGCACAGGTGCGGCAGGTGGCTCCCACGGACGCCGCCGTGCTGGTGCTGGGCGAGACCGGCACCGGCAAGGAGCTGGTCGTGCGCGAGATCCATCGCCAGAGCCGGCGATCCGACCGCGTCCTGGTCCAGGTGGCGAGCGCGGCGGTACCCGAGACCCTGCTCGAGAGCGAGCTCTTCGGTCACGAAAAGGGCGCCTTCACGGGTGCGTCGACGCGACGCCTCGGTCGATTCGAGCTCGCCGACGGCGGGACGCTCTTTCTCGACGACGTCGACACGTTGCCGCTCGGCATCCAGGCCAAGCTCCTGCGCGCCATCCAGGAGGGCGAGGTGCAGCGGCTCGGCGGCACGCAGGTGCGCGTCGTCGACGTGCGCCTGGTGGCGGCCAGCAATCGTGACCTGCTCGCCGAGGTGCGGGCGGGTCGATTCCGCGAGGACCTCTACTACCGCCTGCACGTGGTGCCGATCCGGCTGCCGCCGCTGCGCGAACGTCGCGAGGACATCCCGCTCCTCGTCGAGCACTTCGCGCGCCGCGAGAGCGCACGCCTCGGACGGCCGATCCGCGCGCTGCCCGCGGAGACGCTGGCGGCGCTCCAGCGCTACGACTGGCCCGGCAACGTGCGCGAGCTGCGCAACCTGGTCGAGCGCGCGATCGTGATGAGTCCGGACGGCGTGCTGCGCCTGCCTGACGTTCTCGCCGCCGGCCCGGCGGTGCCCGACCGCGAGCCGTCACGTTCCGATCTCGGCAAGGCGTCGCTCGCGGAGCTCATGCAGCGCTACAAGGCCCGGCTGATCCGCACGGCGATGGAGCGCAGCGGGGGAAACCAGCGCCGCGCCGCGGAGCTGCTCGGCATCCACCGGCCGAGCCTGACGCGCATGCTGCGCGATCTGGGGGGCCGCCTGGGAGACTTGTCTGGGGGCGTGAGCTGACCGCCCGTCAGGCGGCGCCCTGCAGCGTGCCGGACGGCGTGCTGAACGGCGAGTAGTCGAAGTTCGGATGCACGAGGGTCGCCGAGCCCGGCCCGAAGTCGCGGACGGTGTTCTCCATGTACATCTGGAGGAGGTTCAGCCGTCCATCGCGCCGGTCGCGCACGCGCGTGCGCCACCGCGCCAGCTCCTGCACCCGCCGCATCGCGCCAGCGATGCGGGCCTCGCTACTTCGCCGGTCGACCGTGCCCGAGGAGCGGCGGCACGAGCCGGGCGAGCTCTGCGTCGTCGAGCAGCTGCTCGTGGAGCGTGGTCCTGCCGTCGCGCACGAACGCCGCGACCGGGAGGCCGCGCGGGAAGAGACGCTCGATGAGCGCGTCGTTCTCGGACGCGAGCCGGAAAACGTCGTATCGGATGCCCCAGGCCGTCCGGGCAGCGCTGACACGCTCCGCGTTGCTCTCGAGCGAGACGCCGACGATGCGGAGGCCGCGGGCGCTCCAGCGATCGAGGGCGCGGTTGAGCGCCGGCACCTCCGCCCGGCAGGCGACGCAGTAGCTGGCCCAGAACGCGACGATGGTGGGGCGCTCGCCCACGACCGTGCGGAGCGGGACCGCGGGACCGTCGCCCTGCGCCACGCCGAGGTCCAGCACCGTGACCGGCGTTCCGACTCCGGGTGACGGTGCAGCCGGAGGGCTTCCGGCTGCGGCTGTGAGCAGGAGGGCGGCGGCGAGGACGAGCACGCCCTCAGTTCACCATGATCTGGCCCTTCGCGGGAAGCAGGCCGTGCGATGCCGCACCCTGCGCCGAGGAGTCCACGGGGGCCACCGTGAAGGCGTACGAGCCGTGCTCGAGCGAGCACACGCTCGCGAACTGGCCCGGCGGCACCGTCGCGGTCAGCTTGTCGTTCTCCCACGAGAACAGCGCCCACGGGGCGCTCGGGGCGTCCTTCTCCGCGCCGCGGACGGCGCTGCAGCGGATGCGGTTCTTCAGGTCGGCCGGCTCCGTGAAGGTGACCCGCACCGGATGGGTCGAGTAGTTGACGAACATGAGCACGTCGCTGTGCTCCATGCGGGTCTGCGACGGCCGGACGTCGTTGCCGTCCAGCGTGATGGTCCGGCTGGTGTGCTTTGCATGGTCGGCCGCTCCTTCCGGCTCGGCGAGGACCGCTCGAGGGCCGAACGCGAGAAGCAGGGCGATCCAGCAGACGGTCGTGGCTCTCCTCATGGTGGCCTCCTCTCGCGAAATTCTGGCGGGGGTCGGCGTTCAGTCAAGACTCGATTGCGTGCCGGGGTCGCCTGTGTGTCCGACTGCGGCGCGGCTAGCGCGCTTCGAGTCCCTTCGGGAAGCGATCCGCCACGACCTGCAGCCGGATGCCGTGCTCGAGGAATGCCTTCAGCGCCGCGAGCACCAGGCTGAACCCTTCGACCGAGCCCGCGACCTGCTGCACCACCTCGTCGCCGTCGCCACCAAAGCCCGCGTGCGTGATGGCGACGAACGTCCCGTCGGGATGCGGCGTGAACTTCCACTCCACCGTGGTCGGACCGCGATCCGTCGGCCACTCGACGACGAGGCGCTCGTTCGGTTCGATCACCTTCGCCGTCACCGGCATGGAGAAGCCGTACATCTCCCAGTCCCATCGGACCTGCCTGCCGACCTCGAGCCTGCTGCTGCCCTTCGTGAACCAGAACCTGGTCGTGATCGCGGGATCGACGAAGGCCTCGAACACCTCGGCGGCGGGCCTGCGGATCAGCATCCCGGTCCTGGCCACGGGGACGTGCCGCAGCGTCAGATGATCCATGCCCACACCCTCTAGTACTGGTCGGGCCGGAGCAACGCATCGGTGCCACCGTCGACGAAGAGCACGCTGCCGCAGCAGAAGCGTGCTTCCGGGCCGAGGAGAAACGCGACCGCGGCGGCGACGTCGTCTGGCGAGCCGAATGCGCCCGTGGGAACCGGGAAGCCGCGGATCGCCGGACCGTAGACGGCGTCATCGAGGCCGGCCTGGAGGAGAGGAGTCTGCACCGGTCCCGGTGCGACGGCGTTGAGTCGGATGCCGGCGCCGGCCCATTCGGGCTGCGAGGCCCGACGTCGCAGCCAGCGGGTCAGGGCAAGCTTCGATCCTCCGTACACCTGCTGGCCGAGCAGGGTCACCGCCAGCTGGCGTGCGGTCTCTTCGTCGCCGTCGAGGCAGGCGTCGACGAGCGGAGACTCGCTGATCGGAATCGTGCTCGAGTTGGACGAGATCGCCACGGCGGCGGGCGCGGTGCCTCGTGCCAGCGCTCCTCGCAGCCCGTCCAGCAGGCGCTGCGCGCCGAAGTAGTTGAGCGACACGATCAGCGCGTGGTCCGCGACGTGCGGCCCGACGCCGGCGCAGGCGACGACACCGTCGAGGATGCCGCCGGTGGCCCGCTCGATCGCCGCCACCGCGGCATCGCGGCCAGCCACCGTGGCGAGATCCGCTCGCACGTCCGCGTCACGGACGTCGACGCCGATGACCCGTCGCCCGTCGCGTTCCAGGCGGGTCCGGATCGCCGCGCCGATGCCCGAGGCCGAGCCGGTGACCGCAACCGTGCCCATCGTCAGCCGCTCACGACCAGAACTCGTCCACCGCGTACAGATCCCAGACGAACTCCCACACCTCGATCGCCTGGCCCTGGTCGATCCGTATGCGGAGACACGTGGGATTGTCCAGCGTCCGGCCCTGGCGCTGGCCGTGACCGCGGAAGAGCGCGACGGCGTGGACGTCGTTGGCGAGCACGTCGATCAGCTCGAGATGAATGGTGCCATCCGTCAGCGCCCGCGCGTTGAGCAGGAACGCGAAGATGGCATCGCGGCCGCGGTGGGTACCTGCGAGCTGACCGCGCCTGCCGGGGAAGTGCCAGACGGCTTCCTCGGCGATGACCGCGCGAATCGTCTCGATGTCGCCGCTCCGAAATGCGGCAAACAGCTCGCGGATCCGCGTGGCGTTGGGATGCTCGGACATGCGGGCTGGCTACGCCAGACGTGCCGCGAGCGGCAAGCGCTCGACGAGTCCTCCGGGCGCCGGCAGCCGGTAACGCGCGGTTGCCTGCGGCAACGGGCCGCGTCGGAGGCGCACCAGGGCGCCTGGCGAAAGTCTCGCGGGATCAGTCACCTGCGTGCTCCAGCCCGTGGTGCAGGCCTTGCTCCTGGGAGCCACCCGGAGGTTCCGCCATGAAGCTGCGTCACACCGTCGTTCTCTGCCGTTCTGGCCCTGGCTCTGTCGGCCCAGGGTACCGCCTTCGCGAAGCCGGAGTACCTCTGGCAGTTCGCCGAGTGGCGCGAGCACGACCTGACCGGGGGTCTCAAGCAGGTCTCCGAGCCGTTCCACGATCGCCGGGGTGGCTACGTCATCGACATCTGGGAACTGCTCGGTCCCACGGCCTTCGGATACCCGGCGACGCTCTCGGTGGCGGGGTACAACGAGGGCAACACCTTCTTCGCCGACGCCCGCTCACCGCTGCGCGGCGGCCTTGCCGGCAACACCGTCGGCGGCGACGCGTTCATCCAGGTGAAGAAGCGCTATCGCAAGGACAGCGACGTCTCGGCGCTCCGCTTCACCTACTCGAGCGCCTCCCTGGAGGTCATGGACTTCGGGAGCGGCGCGCCGCCGTGGAAGGCCCCGTACGCGGAGATCACCATGGAGGTGGACGTGTTCCAGGACGGCGTCGGGTACGTCTGGGGCCTCAGCCAGACGGCGGTCGCCCGGAGCGACCTCGGCATCGACCTGGCCGATCTCGCCGACGACATCTGGGTGCTGGACATCGGCGGTGAGACCAGGGGGCCGAAGGCGCAGGTCGTCGACCGGATCGCCCGCTGGCAGTGGGACTGCCCGACCTGCGGCGAGGGGGCGTACGGCTTCCACCGCGCGAAGCTGAAGGCGCCGTACACGCAGGACGTCGACCTGTCGGCAATTCCGAGGGACGCCCGACTCACCCTGTACTTTGCCCTCACCGTTCGCGCGGTCGACCCGAGCCAGGGAGAGACCGCCGCGTCACGCCTTCGCCCGAGATCCGCTCTCGGGCGAGGAGCTGCCGGCCGACGCCGTCAGAATCGACACCGACGACCTGACGGAGCTCGACATCCCCCGCTGCGACGAGCCCGGGCTCGCCGGCGTCGCCTGCCTGCTGGCCGGGATGCCGCCGCAACGCTGCGCGGGCGACGAGCTGCCCGGCATCGTTCGACCGCCAGGTCGCGCAGGCGCGCGACCTCGTCGACAAGGCGCTCGTCGAGACCAGCGCCAAGAAGCTCCGCAAGCTGGTGAAGAGCATCGGGAACAAGATCGAGAAGACCGACCGTTCGATCACGAAGCGCGAGAACGCGAAGCGCGGCCCGAAGCCGTCGCCCGACTGCGCGGCGAGACATTCACGGCGTGCTGGGCGACGCGCGCGTCCTGCTCGACGACGTCCCGTGCGCTCCCGCATCCGGTGTGCTGACGTTCGCTGCACCGGCATACGAGACCTCCGAAGCGGGAGGCCAGGCCGTCGCGCTCCAGGTTCTCCGCACCGGTGGCAGCAGCGGAGCCGTCACGGCGACGCTGTCGGCCGCAGCGCGGCATCGCAGGCGCAACGCCCGGGGTCGACTACCTGCGACCCGTAGCCGACGTCGCCTTCTCCGACGGCGACGTCGGTCCACACACCATCATGGTCCCGATCGTCGACGACCGCGCCGGCGAGTCGGACGAGAGCGTCACCCTGACGCTGTCGTCGCCCGCCGCCTGCGGGAGCGCGCTCGAGCACCGTCCTGACCATCCTCGACGACGACCACGGCGACGATTGCCCCGCCGGTCGACACGTACAGCATCGGCGGCACGGTGACCGGCCTGCTCGGCGCAGGCCTGGCGCTCGAGGAGATCGGGACCGGAGCCAGGGTGACGCCCGGCGAACGGCCCCTTCGTCTTCGGCTGCGCGCTTCGCCGACGGCTCGCGCTACCAGGTGCGCGTCGCGACGCAGCCCAGCAACCCCACGCAGATCTGCACGCTGGTCAATCACATCGGCACCATTGCCGCGGCCGACGTCACCGACGTGTCCGTTACGTGCACGGCTCCGGCGCCGAGCGGCGCGCTCGATCCGACGTTCGGCAGCGCGGGGATGTTGACGGGGAATCCCGCCGGCGGCGCTCGAGCGATCGCCCTGCAGGACGACGGGAAGATCCTCGATCCTCGGCGCCAGCGCGCTCGTCCGCTACGCCGGCGACGGCACGATCGATCCGCTCTTCGGCACGAACGGGACCGCTGCCGTCACCTTCGGCGGTGGCCTCACCGTGGAAGCGCAGGATCTGGCCGTGCAGCCCGACGGCCGCATCCTCGTCGCCGGCTACACCGGCCCACGGTTCGGCTCCCCGACCGACTTCGCGGTGGCGCGCTATCTCGCCGATGGAACGCCCGACCCCACCTTCGGTACGGCCGGCGTGGTGGTGACCGACTGGCACGGCAGCACCGATCGGGCCTACGCAGTCCTGATCCAGGGCGACGGCCGCATCGTGGTCGCCGGGCACGCGGGAACGCCGACCGTCTCCGGGTTCGACAACGACTTCGCGGTGGCGCGCTACACCGCGACCGGCGTGCTCGATCCGAGCTTCGGCATCGGGGGCAGGGCCGAAACCGGCGTTGCCGGCCTCGCCGACTTCGCGTACGCGGCGGCGCTCCAGCCCGACGGCAGTATCGTGCTGGCCGGCCGTGCCGGGACCACCGGCGGCGCGGATCCCGACGTCGGTCTGGTCCGCTATCTCGCCGATGGCACCCTCGACCCGACCTTCGGCCACGGGCGGCGTCGTCCTGATCGACCTCAGCGGAGGCTCGTGGGACGAGGCCTCCGATGTCGCCATCGCGAGCGACGGTGGCATTCTCGCGGCCGTCCAAGCGGTTGCCGGGACCACGTTCGACTTCACGCTGGCGCGATTCCGCTCCGACGGCGCCATCGACACCGCGTTCGGCACGCAGGGCGTCGTGACCACCGCGTTCGGCGCGGGGGACGACTTCGCGCGCGGCATGTCGCTGCAGCCGGACGGCCGGATCGTCGTCGTGGGTCAGAGCTCGAGCGCGACGGTCTCCGACTTCGGCATCGCGCGCTATCTCGCCGACGGCTCGCTCGACCCAGGCTTCGGCGACGGAGGACGACTGGCGGTCGACTTCTTCGGCGCCACCGATGGCGCGGAGTGCGTGGCGACCCAGGCGGACGGAAGGCTCGTGGTCGCCGGTCTGGCGACCAACGGTTCCAGCACCGGGCTGGGACTCGTACGCCTGGTGCCCTGACGGCGGCTTGCAGAGCAATCTTCGCGCTGGCACAGAATGGCGGGACACCGTGCAGAGAGGCGCCTATCAGCTCTGCCGGGATCTCGAGCAGGCGGCCATGACGCATCCTCCGAACCCTCGCCGGCGGCGGTCGAGATCACGTCGCGTGACGATCGACCCGGAAGCAGCCACGAGGCCGTAGGATCGGATGCCCCGGATCGTCGCTCTGCTCCTGGTCGCTCTCCTCTCCGCGAGCGTTGCACGGGGGCAGCCGCAGGCGGCGACGGAACCCGCGACGACGTCATCCAAGCCCATGGCAGATCCTCGGCAAGGGCGCCGAGGAGGTCGCCGCGCAGCTGCGCGAGCTGACGGAGTCGCTCTCGGACACGACCGCGCTGGCCCGCCTGGAGGCGGAAGTGGCCGCCGCGACCAGCAACGCTGCGAATCGCTGGGCCGAGACGGGCACGCTCCTGAAGGACAATCTCCGGCCGGCGACGCTCGACTCGCTGGCAAGCTCCTGGGAGGTGCTGCGCGCCCAGCTGAATGACGTCATGGGCGAGATCGACGCGCGTGCACGCCGCAGCGCGACCGACCTCGAGACGCTCACCAGGCTGCGCGAGTCCTGGACCCGAGCGATCGATCTGGCCCGCAAGGCAGAAGCTCCCGCCTCGGTGCAGGAACGTGCCCAGAGCACGCTGGCGGCTATCGAGGCGGCGTACCCCGCGGTCGAGCAGCGTCACGCGCACCTGCTGGTGCTGCAGGATGCGGTGAGCCGGGGACTCCAGACCTGCGACGACGCACGCGCCAGGATCGACGATGCACGTCGGCAGGCGATCGAGCGCGTGTTCGTCCAGCAGGAGCCGCCGGTGTGGCGCATCGGACGCGCGTCGATCGATCCTCGCGGCGGCGGAGAGAGCGTCACCCGCGATCTCGAGGCGAAGGTCGAGAACGTACGTCTCTACACCGAGGCGTACTGGCACCGCATGCTGCTCTCCGTCCTGATCGTCATCGCCTGCGTCGCCCTCATGCGGCGGGGGCGCGCTCGGCTCTCGGGTCCTGCGCAGGAGTCGGGCACCGCCACCCTGACACCGTCCGCGTTCCAGGCGCCGTATTCCGCGGGGATCCTGCTGGGTCTCCTCGTCACGTTCCCGATACGACGGACGCCACCATTCGCCTTCCGGCAGCTGATACTCGCCGTTGCGACGGCTGCGGCCGTCTTCGTGCTTCGCCCGGTGCTGCACGCGCGCCTGACGCCTCTCCTGTACGCCGCCGCCGTGTTGCTGGTCCTCCATCTCGGCTCCGAGCTGCTGCAGATTCCGCTCGGGCTGGAGCAGGTGATCCTGATCGTCGAGCTCGCCGCGATGGCGCTGCTGCTCCTCTGGGCGTCGGCCCAGCTGGCCCGGTGGAGCCCCGACCTCTACGCCTCGAGGTTGCTCGCCCCGGCTCGTGCATTCATCCGCCTCCTCGCGCTCGGCTGCGGCGTCTCCGCCCTGGCGGCGGCCGCGGGGTATCTCGACCTGGCGGCGTTCCTCGGCGTCGGGCTGTTCTACGTGTTCTTCCTGAGCTTCATCGTGCTCGCCGCCCGCGTCGTGGTCGAGGACGTTCTCACGATCGGGCTCACGCATGGCCCGCTGGTGCGACTGCACGCCGTCGTGCGGTACCGTGCGCTCATCGAGCGTCGCGCGCGACGGGTGATGGACGTGCTCTTCGGTGCGCTGTGGATCTGGCTCGTGCTCGACCGCTTCGAGCTGCTGCAGCCCGTCCGGTCGGCCCTCCAGAGCGTGCTCGGCGCGGAGCTGCGCGTGGGACAGCTCGATCTCGCGGTGTCGCGGGTGGTCGGCTTCGCGCTGGTGGTGATCGGCGTCTATCTCGGAACGCGCCTGATAGTGACGTTCCTCGAGGAGGACGTCTACTCGAGAATGACGCTGCCGCGTGGAGTGTCGTACGCGCTCTCCACGCTGACGCGCTACGGCCTGCTGCTCGTGGGGTTTCTCCTCGCGCTCGGCACGCTGGGCCTCGACCTGACGCGCATCACGGTCCTGCTGAGCGCCCTGGGTCTCGGGATCGGCTTCGGGCTCCAGCAGATCATGAACAACTTCGTCTCGGGTCTGATCCTGCTCTTCGAGCGGCCCGTGAAGGTGGGCGACTCGATTCAGCTGGGTGATCTCGGCGGGGACGTGCTGCGGATCGGCATGCGCTCGAGCACGCTGCGCACGCCGCAGGGGGCCGAGGTCATCGTGCCCAACTCGAAGATCATCGAGGAGAAGGTCACCAACTGGACGCTGTCCGACCGCCGGCGCCGGATCGATCTCGACGTCGGCGTCACGGGTGACAACGATCCCGAGCAGATCATCGCCCTGCTGCTGGAGGTCGCGCGACGCGACCCGCGTGTGAACGACATCCCCGCGCCGTCGGCGTTGCTCATCCGATTCGGCGAGACGTCCGCCGACTTCCAGCTCCGGGTCTGGACCGACGATGCCGACTGGACGCGACTGCGCAGCGACCTCGCGATTGCGCTGCAGCGGGCCCTCCGCGCGGTGCGTGTCCAGGACTCCGCCGCCAAGGAGACCGGATCATGACCGGATCGCGGGCGGGACAGCATCGGGCTGCGGCAGTCGTGCGGTACACTGCGACCCGCGCTCGATCCGGGTGGTCGGAGACCCCTCCGTTTGAAAGCGTCGGCCGTCGAGCGCTAGTCAGTCTCCGCGCGGACGGGGACGAGCCGCCGCGGACGTCCTGCGATGGAACTCGATCGATCGCCGACCGATCCTGCCGAGGGGTTGCCGGCGGTGACCGTCATCGTGCCGACACGCGATCGTTCGCGGTACCTCGGCGAAGCCATCCACAGCGTGCTCGGCCAGACGTTCGCCGATCTGGAGCTGTTCGTGATCGACGACGGCTCGACGGACGACACGCGGGGCCTCGTCTGCGCCATCGACGACCCTCGCCTGCGCTACCTTCACCAGGACGCGAGCGGAATCAGTGCGGCGTTGAACCGCGGCCTGCGGCGCGCGCGTGGCCGCTACGTGGCCCGTCTCGATTCCGACGACGTCTGGACCCCCGACATGCTGGCGACGCTGGTTCCCATACTCGAGTCGCAGCCCGAGGTCGGCGTCGTCTATGCGCGCGGGCAGGCCATGGATGCGAGCGGCCGTGTGCTGCCCAACCTCCAGGGTGCACCCGAGCGGTTTCCAGGGGACAGCCTGCGGAGCCTCGTCTACGACGACACGACCTGCAACGTTGCGCTGGTCGCGCGGCGTGCGTGCTTCGAGCGCGCAGGCCTCTATGACGAGGGGCTCCTGTCGAGCGAGGACTGGGACATGTGGCTCCGGGTGGCACGCCACTATCGCTTCGCGTTCGTCGACAAGGTGGTGGCTCGCATCCGCTGGCACGACGGCAACCTCACCGGACCGGGATCGCCGCGGCTCGCCCAGGTGCTCGTTGCCCGGAGCTGCCCGCTCGACAAGCTGTTCCGGGACCCGGATCTCCCGCCCGCCGTGCGCGCGATGCGTTCGGTGGCGTACGCCAACGTCGATCTGTTCCGCGGCCAGCGCTGGCTGCAGGCAGGCAAGCCGGGTCGCGCCGTTCGCAGTCTCGGATCGGCCGTGCGCACGAGCGATCACCGGGTCACCATGCTCACGCGCGTGGTCTGGTTCACCGTGGCGCGACCCGTGCTCGGACGCTGGGCGACGGGCCGGCGTGCGATGGACGCGCTCGCGGATGTCCGTCGGCGGCGGCGTATCACGCCGCGCCCGGGCGCCTGAGCCGGAGCTCGTCGAGAAGGGCAACGACCGCGCGACCGTTGCCGACCTGGTCGGCAACGCCGCGGAAGTACCAGTACTGGTGGAGCCCGTCGACGAGACGGTTCCAGCCCCCTCGCCATCGCATGGCGGCCAGCGTCCAGGCGACGAGCAACAGCCCGCGCGCTGCGGCGTCGCCGGTCCGGGGCCGATCGAACGCGAGCGTGCGGCCGATGCGACCGATCCGCCTGTGCGGCCGGTCGATCAGCCCGAGCTTCAGACGATCGACCATCTCCGGGTGGCGCGGTGCGAGCGCCGCGTCGTTGCGCCCCATGGACCGACCGCGCCGCAGGTACGCGGCCAGCGAATCGTCGTCCCGGCGATGGTGGTAGCCTCCGGCGTCGGGCAGGAACGCGAAGCGGGCCCCTGCCTTCGCCGCCCGCAGGGCAAACTCGTAGTCCTCGCTGCCGTAGGTTCCGATGGCCGGGTCGAAGCCCCCGGTCTCCTCGAAGAGCGCCCGCGACATCGAGACGTTCCCGCCGGTCATGCAGGTCCAGTCGAGCGACGTCGTGCTCGCGGCGCACGACCCGACCGCCGGCGTCGCTGCGATCCTGGCTAGCGGAACAGGTCGGTGTGACGGACCCGTTGCAGGTTCGCCCGATGGTCCTGCTTGCCGATGAACCCCGCGTTGAACGCGTCACGCGAGGCCTGCGTGAACTCCCGGATCCAGTCGCCCCGGCTCGGATAGAGCTGGTGCAGCGTGGCGTCGTCGAACGGAATGTACGTGCCGAAGAGCAGGCAGAACACCGGGCCCGAGTTCGGGCCGGTGTTGAGCGCCAGCGGCGCCACGATGTCGGGCAGGCGGATGCCGCCCCGCGCCAGGCCGAGCGCGTCACGCGCGATGACCGGTGGACTCGACGACACGAACTCGATCGGCGGCCCGATCGGCGGCGGCGTTCCGTCCGTCATCCAGCGGACGAGCGCATCGCCGGCGGCGTTGCCGACCTCGTAGAACGGCATCCTGCTGAGCGGCGGATTGTCGCAGTTCGTCGGGGTGGGCGGGACGCCGTCCCGCATGCCGAGCGGCGCGAGGTAGGAGTTGAAGTAGAAGTCGGCGTGGGCGGCGCCGGCCACCTCCCAGTGCCGGAACTCGTCGGTGTCGGGCTGGCGCGCCGGGAGCTGTGCTCGGCGCGTCGGTCTCGCTGGTGAACTTGAAGACCTTGATGCCCTGGTCGGTGCGCGTCTGGTTGCCGCCGACGATCAGCAGGAGCGCGTCGTAGATCGGATCCAGCGGTCGCACGGAGTTGAAGTAGATCTGGAGCCGGCCGGCGGACTGCGATGCACCGCTCATGATGACCCGCTGGACCTTGGAGCGCAGCGGGGCCAACGGATCGACGCCCCTGCGGATGCGCGATCGCCTGCCCGCCCTGCGCGAAGATGTCGTACGACAGCGCGTCGTTGGTGATCGTGCCACCGTCGGTCACGTCCAGGGTGCCGTAGCGCGTCGGGCTCCACACCGTGAGCGAGCCCGGGCCGCCGCCCTGGACGCCCACGCGCTGCGCCGAGATGCCGACGTAGACCGCGCCCTCGTCCACCATGTGCGGCCAGCCGACGGTCCACTGGGCCTCGATGTCGTAGCCCGCCGTCACGTTGAGCCATTCCACGAACACGGTGCCCTTGAAGTCACGCAGCCGCGCCGGGCGGCGCACGATCATGCGCGTCTTGTAGGGATGCCCGCTGTCCAGGATCGCGCCGGTGGCGCTGTCCGGCTGACACGCCCGTCGGAATCGTGTAGCGGTTCGCGGTCCCTTCGAAGAAGAACTCCTCCTCGACGTAGTCGTGCGGCCCCTTCAGGGCCGCGAGCTGCGGAGCGAAGCTGAAGAACGGATAGTCGTGCGACGGGTCGCCCGGCGGCGCGTTCGCCGGGATCGGGCCGGTCACCGTCGGGTTGGGAACGGCACCCGCGGGTGTGCACAGGAAGCTACCGAGGACGGCGGCGGTGACAACTGCACTCGTGCGTGACCAGATTCGCATGCTCCCTTCCTCCTTCAGGACGAGAATATGCGCGGCTGGCCAATCGCCTCAATGCTTCATTTGATGCGGATGCGCGACGCGTCGTGACGCGCCGCGCTCAGCGGGCGAGCTTGTTGGCCGCGTCGAGCGCGGCCACTTTGTAGCATTCCGCGAGCGTCGGGTAGTTGAAGACGGTTTGCAGGAAGTAGTCGAGGCCGCCCTGGAGCCCGAGGACGGCCTGTCCGATGTGGATCAACTCCGTGGCGCCGCTGCCGATGGTGTGCACGCCGAGCAGCTGCCGGCTCTCGCGGTGGAAGAGCATCTTGAAGAAGCCGCTGTCGTCGCCCAGGATCTGCCCGCGCGCGATCTCGCGGTAGCGTGCCACGCCGGTCTCGTACGGCACGCGCTGGCGCGTCAGCTCCTGCTCGGTCTCGCCCACCATCGAGATCTCCGGGATGGCGTAGATGCCGAACGGGAAGTGCGTGGCCATCGGGCCGGTCTGCACGCCGAAGGCGGCGCAGGCGGCCAGACGACCCTGCTCGCTGGAGACGGCCGCCAGGCTGGGATAGCCGATGACGTCACCAGCCGCGTAGATGTGGGGCACGGCGGTGCGGAAGCCGTCGCCGACCGGGATGCGACCGCGTGCGTCGGCCTCGAGGCCGGCCGCCGTCAGGTTGAGCGCGGCCGTCGCGCCCACGCGTCCCGCCGAGAACAGGACGGCGTCGGCGACGATGCGCTTCCCCGACTCGAGGAGCAGCACGGCGCGCCGCGGCGGTCCCTCCGACAGCTCGACGCGCTCGACGGCCTCGCCCATGCGGAAGGTCACGTTGCGCTTCCGCATCTGGTGCATCAGCTCGTCGACGATCTCGTGATCGAGGAACTCGAGGAAGCGATCCCGCTTCTCGACCAGCGTGACGCTCACGCCGAGCGCCGCGAACATGGAGGCGTACTCGAGTCCGATGACACCGCCGCCGACGACGCCGAGCGTCTTCGGCAGCCGCTTCAGGCCGAGGACGTCGTCGCTGGTGAGGATGACGTCACCGTCGGACGCGACACCGGGCGGGGCGGCGGGCTCCGTCCCCACCGCGATCAGGATGTGCTCGGCGGTGACGGTGCGGTGTGCGCTGTCGAACTCCACCACGACCGTGTGGGGATCCTGGAACGCCGCGCGGCCCCAGAGCACCGTGACGTCGTTGCGGTCGAGCTGACGATGGATGACGTCGCACTCTCGCCGCACGACCTCCGTCACGCGCGAGAAGAGCTGCTCGATCGTCGGCCGCTTCTCCGGGGCGTGGCCCTGGTGCCCGTCCAGTTGGCCGTTGCCGAGCGTCGCCAGGACGGCTTCGCGAAAGGTCTTGCTCGGGATGGTCCCGGTGTCGAGGCATACGCCGCCGAGAATCCGGCCCTTCTCGACGATCGCCGTGCGACGACCGAACTTCGCACCCTGCACGGCCGCGCGCTGTCCGGCGGGCCCGCTTCCGAGACAGAGGAGATCGAAGTCGTAGGAGGCTGACACCGTCGTGCTCCGAACGCGATCAGAGATGATGCCGAAATCGATGTACCCGCGCCAGCCGGGACGGCATGCTGCAACATTCTTGTAGCATTCGGCCTGCGCGCAGCGACGTCGAGGCTACCGGAGGAGGGGGGTGATCCAGGACAGGAAGGGAACGACGTTGGTGTCCCAGCTCAGGATGCCGGGACAGTCGGGGTATCCGCCGGAGGTGACACCGGCGAGCGCCGACTTCGCCAGGAGCGGGCCGCCCGAGTCCCCGTGGCAGGTATCCTGGTGGCGCTGCTTCGGGCGCCAGCACAGCGAACGCGAAAGCTGGCCACGCACGAGGCCGGCCGGCTGGAACGTCCGCGGGCACTTCTTGAGCCGGATCGTGCCGAACTCCTTCAGCCCGAAGCGCCCCGTCTCGTCCTGTCCGTAGCCGACGATGATGCTCTTCGTGCCGGACCGCGGGGTCTTCGTCGCGAGCGGCATGGGCGTCACGCCGGCCACCGGGCTCTCGAGCAGCAGGAGCGCGATGTCCGCGACCGCGAGGACGTCGGGCGAGTACTCCGGCTCGATGGCGTACTGCCACGACGTCGTACTGCACACCGGTGCTGCCGCCGCCGGGAAAGAAGAACGGTGGCGATCGCGAGCGGTCCGCTCGCGACGCAGTGCGCGGCGGTGATCACGACAGACGGGCTGATGAGCGTGCCGGTGCAGGACGCCACCACGCCGCCGTCGAGGAGCACGGCGACGCCGGCGACGGCGGGGTAGTCGCCGGTGGGAACGCCGTCGAAGATCTGCGGAATTCCCGCTGCGTCCAGGCCCGGGTTGCGGGCGGGCTCAGCCGACAGCAGGCGCCACGCGGCCTCGGCGAAGCAGGACGACGAGATCACGAGGACGAGAACGAGACCGCAGACCCTCGGCATGCGTCGAGCACTACCACATGTCCGTCGCCGGGAACGACCCGGTCGAGCTTGCGGTCTGCGGTATCGTGCCGCGCGAGACGATCAGGGACTCAGTTCCCTGATCGTTCTGCTTCTTCCTGAGCTGCTGGCGCTCGCGCTGGAACTGCTGGTTCTGCTGCTGACGCCGCTGCGCCTGCCACTTCGCGTTCCTCGGCTTCCAGGCATCCTGCGCCTGCAGGTCGTCGCGACGCTGGTCCTGCCTGTCGAGCAGACGCTGGCGCCGGTCCTCCTGGTTGTCGCGCAAACGGTCCCGCTGGCGTTGCTGGGTGCGGCTCCGATCCGTGCAGTTCGGCGTGCTCGTTTCTACATGTGCCCGGCAGTGCGCATTCGGCGTCCTCATCGCAGCGGCCCCATGCGCTGGCATGGGCCGTGCTTCCGCCGTACACGCTGCCCATGCCCCTCGTCACCATTCGCCACACGACCACGTACCGGTACGCCCGGCCCGTCACGTTCGGTGACCACCGTCTCATGTTTCGCCCGCGCGACAGCCACGACATGCGGCTGTTCCAGACCGGGCTGGAGATCAGCCCCAGTGCCCAGGTCCGCTGGCTGCACGACGTCTTCGGCAACTCGATCGCGGTCGCGACCTTCGCCGAGCCCGCCAGCGAGCTGCGCCTCGTGAGCACGATCCAGCTGGAGCACTTTCCGGCGGTGGCCCTCGAGTTCCCGATCGAGGCCTACGCGCGCAAGCATCCGTTCAGCTACTCGGCCGAGGAGGTGCCCGATCTCGGCCGCACCATCGAGCGCCACTACCCGGACCCCGAGCACAGGGTCGACGAATGGGCGCGGCGCCTGGTGACGTCGCCCGGCGAGACCGACACGCAGGCGCTCCTGGTCGACATGACCGCGGCCATCCGCCAGGACTTCCGCTACGAGGCGCGCGAGGCCGAGGGCACGCAGACGCCGGTGGAGACGCTCGCGCGCGCCTCCGGCACGTGCCGCGACTTCGCGTTGTTCATGATGGAGGCGGCGCGCAGCCTCGGCTTCGCCGCGCGGTTCGTCTCCGGCTACCTGTACGATGATCAGGCCGTCGGCGGCGGCGCGACGCACGCCTGGGTGCAGATCTACCTGCCGGGCGGCGGGTGGCTGGAGTTCGATCCCACGAATGCGCTCGTCGGCGGTCAGAAGCTCGTCCGCGTGGCCGTGACGCGGGATCCCGCCCAGGCCATCCCGGTCTCGGGCACGTGGACCGGCACGCCGTCCGACTTCCTCGGCATGACGGTCGACGTCCAGGCGATCCCGGAGGGCTGAGGGACGCCGCGGTGGACGAGGAGATCTACCGGCGACCGCGCGACTACGACCTCGAGCACGAGGACGACGACGAGGACGTCGCGTTCTACGTCGAGCTCACGAAACGGCTCCGTCCGCGCCGGGTGCTCGAGCTGGGCGCGGGGAGCGGGCGCGTGACCGGGCCGCTCGCCGCGCTCGGCGCCCAGGTGGGATTCACCGTCACGGCGCTCGACTCCTCATCAGAGATGCTCGCGGAGGCGAGGCGGAAGCTCGCCGACGCGGCGCCGCGCGTCCGGGAGCGTGTCGAGCTGGTGACCGGGGACATGCGCACGTGGGAAGCGGCGGAGCCGTTCGATCTCGTGCTGGTCCCGTGCGCCTCGGTGAGCCATCTCCTCAGCCTCGACGACCAGCTCGCCGCCTGGAGCCGCGCGCACGCCAACCTCGTCCCCGGCGGCCGCTTCGTCGTGGACGTCGCCCTGCCGGACCTCTCGGTGCTGGCGGAGTCGATGCGCCAGCCGCCCCGCGCGCTGGTCGAGATCGACAGCGACACCGCGGACGACGAGGGCCGTCGCCTCGTGCGCTACCGGACGACGGACTACGCACCGCTGGAGCAGCGTGCCAGCATCCGCTTCCTCTACGACGAGTTCGCCCGCGAGCGCGCCGAGCGCTGGGTGAGCGACTTCGAGAGCCACGTCTACTTCCCGCGCGAGCTGGAGCTGCTCTACCGGCAGACGGGCTTCGTGGTGGAGGCGACCTACGGCGACTACCGCTTCCGCACACCCCGCAGGTCGCCGCGCGCGCTCGTCCTCGTCGGCCGCAGGCTCCGAGCCGAAGGCTGATCGACGCGGCCAGCCCATCCACCGGCACCGGGGCCTGCGCCGACTTCTCGAAGGATCCGGTCGTCTGCAACCCCTGACGGTTTCGCGGCCTCCGACCTTCACGCGAGCGCGCGGGCTGCGGTCCGCGCGCTCGCACGCGTTTGGGGCTCAGCCCCCGAACCAGGAAGCGTGGAAGTAGCGCACGATGCAGGCCGCCGCGACGCCGACCGCCGCCGCTGGCAGCAGGCCTCCGAGGTTGCCGAGCCGGGCGCGGCCGGTGAACGGGAAGAAGGGCGTCGCGTCGTAGAAGCGGCGGAAGCGGTCGTCGCCGTCGGCGAGCTTGCGCCGGTCCTGGTGTGCCGCGCCGATGAGCGCGAAGAGCACCACGCCTCCGAAGAACGCGACGTCCGTCGCGCTGCCGTTCGGCAGCAGATGGGCCAGCCCGACCAGCGCGAGCCCCATCATCACCGGGTGGCGCGTGATCCGGTGCACGGCGCGCGGCGCGCCGTCGCCGGGCACGACGAAGGCCGGGCTCGGCTGGATGAGGCCGGCGGCGATCAGCACGAAGGCGAAGCCCATCATGACGTACACCGTTGCGATGAGCGCCGGCCCGTGCGGCAACGTCCAGAGGGTGGGGCCGCCGTGCTTGTGCGTGAAGTAAGTCAGCACGAGCGGGACGAAGAACGCGAAGGCGACCAGCGAGTACAGCCCGCGAAACGGCTGCTCGCCCAGCCGCGCGACCAGCCGCCGTCGCACCGGCACGCTGGACAGCAGGAGATGCGAGCCTGCGAAGCCGAACCAGAGGAGAACGATCGTGGTCAGCGGCGACATCGTGCGCTCCTTCTCGCCAGCGCGGCGGCCCGGATGATGACGGTGTCAACATCTACGCGTGGAAGTTGACTCTGTCAACATTTGCTGCCAGACCCGCCGGCCATGGGGAGAGCCGTCCGCTCACGGCCGGGCTCGCGGGCCACGTACCACCACGGCAACCTTCGGTCGGCGCTGATCGACGGCGCCAGCACGCTGCTCGAACGGGAGGGTCCCCTGGGCGTGACGTTGCGCGGCGCCGCCAGGCAGGCCGGCGTCTCGCAGGCTGCACCCTACCGGCACTTCCCGAACAAGAGCGCGCTCCTCGCGGCGGTCGCCGAAGCGGGCTTCGAGAGCCTGCTGCGGGCCATGCACGTCGCGGCACGGCGCCATCGCAGCTCGCCCGCGGCCGCGCTGGAGGCCATGGCGAAGGCGATCGTGCGTTTCGCCGCCGAGCAGCCGTCACGCTACCGGCTCATGAGCGGGCCGGCGGTGCGTGGCCGGGATCACCCCTCGCTGCTCCGGGCCGCGAGCGCAGCATGGGAGCTGCTGACGACGACCATCCGCGAGTGCCATCGCGCCAAGCGGATGCGTGCCGGCGATCCCGCGCAGCAGGGATTCGTCTTCTGGTCGACGATCCACGGCCTGGCCGTGCTGGTGGTGGACGAACAGCTGCCGCCTCCGGTGCTGCGGGCGCACTCGATCGAGCAGCTCGCCGGCTACGCGACGTCCGTCGTGCTCGCCGGTCTCGCGCCCTAGTCGGAACGGCGGCGCTTGCGCCGGACCGCCCGTCGAGGGCAGGGGGGTCGCACCCATGAGCCCGTCGATCCCGAGCGCGCTGGTACTCGGCCTCGGCCTCTTTTTCCTGGGCATCCAGCTGATCGGGCAGTACCTGCGCCAGCTCTCGGGGGAGAGCTTCCGCGCCCTGGTCGGCCGCACGACCCACTCGACCGGCCTGGCCGCGCTCGTCGGCATGGTCTTCGGGTTCCTGATGCAGAGCGCGACCGCCGTCACCTTCATCCTGGTCGGCATGGTGAGCAGCGGCGTGATCGAGATGGCGGCCGCGCTCCCCATCATCGTCTGGTGCAACGTCGGGCTCACCGGCCTGGCGTTCGTGACGACGCTGAACATCCATCCCCTGGTCGCCTACCTGGTCGGCGGAGCTGGCATCGCCTCGGGGACGCTGCGCCGGCAACGCGCGCACGCGATCGCGTTCGTCCTGCTCGGCATGGGACTCATCCTCTTCGGACTCCAGACGATGGGCGCTGGTCGTCGCGCCGCTGCGTGGAGTGCCCTGGTTCCAGCACATGCTCGCGACGGCGGCGGCGATCCGCTGCTGGCGTTCGTCGCCGGCATCGTGGCCGCCATGCTGCTCCAGTCGAACACGGGCACGTCCGATGCTCGTCATCACGCTCGCGGGCGACGGCCTGTTCGACCTTGCACCACGGCGGCGCTGCTGATCTACGGCAGCAACCTGGGCGCGATCGCGCTGCGCGCGATCCTGGCGCTCGGGCTCGCACGGGCGCGATCGCTGCGTCTCGTGCGCATGGAGGACCTCTTCTGCGCCGCCAGCGGTGTCCTGATGGTCGCCTCGACCTCGCTCGAATCCGCCGGCGTTCCGCTCGTGCGCGCCGGCGTGCAGGCCTTCACGTCCGACGTGCGGCTCCAGCTCGCGCTGGTCTTCCTGCTCTCGAACCTGCTGCCGGCGCTGGCGCTCACGCCGGTGCTCGGCTGGTGCCATCGCCTGCTCGAATGGCTGTTTCCCGCCGAGCCGAGCGAATCCCGGGCAAGCCGCGATACCTGACCTCGTCGGCGCTCGCGGATCCGGGCACGGCGATCGTGCTGCTCGAGAGCGAGCTGGCGCGGCTGATCGGCATGCTGAACGTCGACCCGACCGCGAGCAGGGCGCCGCCGACGGCGAGCACCAGCCAGCGCCCGCGTTCGTCGAGCTCGGGCTGGCCATCGAGCGCTTCGCGGCGCGCCTCGCGACGAGCGGCTCGCTCTCCGAGGACCAGGCGCGCGCGCTGCAGTCGATCCGTGGCGCCCTGTCGACGTCCGCCACCTGGAGGACGCCGATCGGCGACGTGTGCAACGCGATTCGCCGCCTCGGCGCCAGCGCCGAGGAGCAGGCGGTCGCCCGTGGAGTGCAGGAGATGCTCGCGGCGCTGGTGGCACGCACGGCCAAGGTGGCGGACCGGCCCGACCCCGCCGAGATTCGCGCCGCTCTCGAAGCACGAGAAGCACGGACCGCTGCTCGACCGCATCGCGCAGCCGCTTCGATCCACGCGGCGATGGCGATTCCCGGCGAGGCCCGTCTCAAGGTGGTCGCACTGCTGAACGACCTCGAGATGGTGGTGTGGATCGTGCACCGCCTCGCGAAGACCCTTCGCCCTGGCTCGCCGGCTGAACCATGGCGTGCCGCCGGTCGCTCGTCGTACAAGCGCGCCATGCCCCGGCGGATCGTGCTCGACACCGACATCGGCACCGACGTCGACGACGCGCTCGCCCTGGCGCTCGCGCTCGCGTCCCCGGAGCTGGAGCTGGTGGCCGTGACCACCGTGAGCGGCGACACGCCGCTGCGCGCGCGCATCGCCGCGCGGCTGCTCGCCCTCGCCGGCCGTGCCGCCGTGCCGGTGCACGCCGGCTGCGAGATGCCCCTGGCCGGCCGGCGGCGGCTTCGCGCAGGTCGGTCACGAGGGGGAGGGGATCCTCGATGGCGGTCGCGGACGACGTTTTCCAGCGAGCCCGCCGTCGAGGCGCTGCTGCGCCTCTTCCGCGCCGGCGACGGGCTCGAGCTGGTCGCCATCGGCCCCCTCACCAACATCGCCGTGGCGCTCGAGCGTGATCCGACCCTGGCCCGCCGCGTCGCCCGGCTCACCCTGATGGGTGGCTGGATGCGCGGCGTCACCATCGGCGGCCGGTCGTTGCCGCCGTCGATCGACTACAACCTGTGCTCGGACGCGGTGGCGTCGCGAGCGCGTGCTGTCGTCGGGCATCCCGATCCGGCTCGTCACGCCCGACGTCACCGTGCAGGTCTGGCTCACCGAGGACGACGTCGCGAAACTCGAGCGCGGAGCGTCGACCGTTGCAGCGCGCGCTCGGGCGCGCGATGCGCATCTGGGAGCCGCGCCAGCGGCATCTCTTCGCCGGCCTCGGCGCGCCGCTCGCGCGCGGATACGGCGGCCTTCCTGCACGACCCGCTGACGCTCGCGTGCGCGTACGACGAGTCGTTCTGCCGCATCGAGGAGCTGGCGATCGAGCCGGTGACGGTTGACGGCGTGTTCCGGACCCTCGAGCGGACGCCGGGCGCGGCGGGCACGTTCCCGATGCGCTGTGCCACGGCCGTCGACGCGGCGCGCTTCACGGCTCAGGTGCGCCGCCGGCTGGGGCTGGCGTCGTGAGCTCCTCGGGGCCGGCCAGCAGCGTGCGGATCTCCGCCGGCAGCCGCTGCGGCTTGCCGGCGTCGTCGAGGAGCGCGTGCTCCGTCTCGCCGTCGGCCACGACCTCGCCGTCGCGCAGTATCTGATAGGTGATGGTGATCCGGACCCGGCCGATGGTGGCGATGCCGGCGCGGATCTCGAGCACCTCGTCGTAGCGCGACGGCCGGCGGTAGTGGCAGGTGGCCGACACGACCGCCAGGTAGAGCCCGCGTGCCACGTAGTCGGCGAAGCAGTGCCCCAGCTCCCGGAACAGCTCGGCGCGCCCGACCTCGAAGAGCCGGAAATAGCTCGCGTAGTACATGATCCGCATCGGATCGCAGTCGGCGAAGAGTACGCGGTAGCGCGCGACCGGCCTCAGCGGGAGCAGGGCGGACTGCAAGGCGTACGGCCCTAGCACACCGGCACGGCGCGGCACCACCTCGACGGAATCGGACGAAAGCTGCTATGGAGCCGACATGTCGAGCGCATCCCTCAAGATGAGCGCCGATGCCGCGAGCGCGGCGCCGACCGAGCGCAGGGCCCTCGACGAGGACGTCGCGCTCGTGAAGGAGAAGGCGCGCGAGTTCGCGCGTCTCGCACCGGCCGCCAAGGCGGCGTTGCTGCGCGAGTGCATCCCGCGCCTCATGGCCGAGGCGCCGGGCTGGGTCGCCGCCGGCACGGCGGCGCGCGGCGCGTCGCCCGCCGAGGAGTGGCTCGCCGGTCCCTCCGCCACCGTGCGGCTCTTCCGCCTGCTGGCGGAGAGCCTCGACGCGATCGCCGAGTCGGGGCGTCCGCCGCTCGGCCGTGGCACGCGCAGCCGGTCCGACGGTCGCACGGAGATCGCGCTCTTTCCGTCCAGCACGCTCGACCGCGTCACGTTCATGGGCTTCACCGGACACGTGCTGATGGATCCCGGCGTCACGCCCGAGCGCGCTCGCGAGCGGCAGGCGGCGTTCTATCAGCGACGCGATCCCGAGGGCGGCCTGTCGATCATCCTCGGCGCCGGCAACGTCGCGAGCATCCCGCCCATGGACGTGGCGACCAAGATGTTCATCGAGGGCCTGGTGTGCGTGCTCAAGATGAACCCGGTGAACGAGTGGGTCGGGCCGTACCTCGAGCGTGCGCTCGAGCCGCTCGATCGCGCGCGGCTATCTGCGCATCGTCTACGGCGGCGCCGAGGTCGGATCGGCGCTGGTCTACCATCCGCTCGCCGACGACGTGCACATCACGGGCTCGGACCGCACGCACGACCTGATCGTGTGGGGACCGCCGGGACCGGATCGCGACCGGCGCATCGCGGCCCGCGACCCGCTGCTGCGCATCCCGATCAGCTCGGAGCTGGGCAACGTCAGCCCGGTGGCCATCCTGCCGTACGGCTACAGCGAGGACGAGCTCGCCTTCCAGGCTGCCAACGTCGTGTCCATGGTGTGCAACAACGCGTCGTTCAACTGCAATGCGGCCAAGATGCTGATCACGCCGAAGGGCTGGCCGCAGCGCAGCAAGTTCCTCGATCTCGTGGCGCAGGGGCTCGCGGCGGTGCCGACGCGCAAGGCGTACTATCCCGGCGCGTTCGATCGCTATCGCACCCTGCTCTCCGGCCACCCGGAGGCGCAGCGCTTCGGTCGTGCCAGCGACAGGGCGCTCGCCTGGGCACTCGTGCCGGGCCTCGACGCCGCCGACGAGCGCGAGCCGCTCTTCCGCACCGAGCCCTTCTGCGGCCTGCTGAGCGAGACCAGCATGGGATCGACCGATCCGGTCGAGTTCCTCGCGGAGTCCACGCGGTTCATGAACGAGCGCCTGTGGGGCACCCTGAACGCGATGCTGGTCGTGCCGCCGAAGCTGGAGCGCGATGCGACGGTGGGCGCCGCGCTCGACCGCGCGATCGTCGAGCTGCGCTACGGCACCGTCGCCGTGAACCACTGGCCGGCGCTCGGCTACGCGTTCGGGACGCCGCCGTGGGGCGGCCATCAGAGCGCGACGCTCGAGAACATCGAGAGCGGCCTCGGCTGGGTCCACAACAGCTACATGCTCGACGGCATCGACAAGGCCGTCGTGCGCGGGCCGCTGGTCGTGAAGCCGACGCCGCTCTGGTTCGCGGGCAACCCCAAGGCGGACCGGGTGGCGCCGCTGGTGGCCGATCTCGAGGCGTCCCCGAGCTGGCTCAAGATTCCCGGGCTCCTGATGCGGGTGCTGCTCTAGCCGGATCGCGCGACATCGCGGCACGGGCGCCGGTGCGGATCGTCGTCCTGATGGGCGTGACCGGTGCCGGGAAGACCACCGTCGGTCAGCAGCTCGCCGCGGCGCTGGGCTGGACGTTCGTCGAGGGTGACGCGTTCCACCCGCCCGCGAACATCGCGAAGATGCACCGCGGGGAGCCGCTCGACGACGCCGACCGCGCGCCGTGGCTGCGGGCGATCCGGCAGCGCATCGACGAGCTGGTGGCATCGGGACGGTCGGCGGTGATCGCGTGCTCGGCGCTGAAAGGGGCGTACCGCGAGGTGCTGGCACGTGACCGCCCCGAGGTCACGTTCGTCTACCTGAAGGCCCCGGCTGCGCTCATCGCCGAACGACTCCGCCATCGCGCGGGGCACTTCATGCCGCCGGCGCTGCTCCGGAGCCAGCTCGACACGCTGGAGGAGCCCGCCGGCGGCATCACGGTCGACGCCGGGCCGCCGCCGGCGACGATCGTGGCCGCGATCCGCAGAGCGATCGGGGCCTAGCTCCGGTGCGCCGTCTCCGGCCGCACGATGCCCTGACGGCGCAGCTCCGTCAGGAGCAGGATCTTCCCGGTGAACGACAGGTCCTGGCGCACGAGCCAGAGCACCGCGTCCGTCATGATGGCCGCGTCCTCGAAGCCCGAGGTGTCGAAGGTCGACGGCAGCGTCGCCTCGAAGCCCTCGCTCCAGATCGGGATGTCGATGCGGATGCAGTTGACGGCGAGCCGGCCGGCCAGCTCGTGGCCGAGTGACTCGGTCATGCCCTCCAGGGCGAGCTTCGTCGCCGTGTAGCTGGGCCGGCCGAAGGACGGCATCACGGCCGCGCCGGAGGACACGTTGATCACGCGCCCCGAGACGCCCTGCTCCATCATGCGCCGGCCGAAGTGCCAGGTGAGAGAGAAGGGGCCGTTCACGTTGATGTCGACGGCCAGCCGCCAGCGCCGGATGGAATCCTCGAGCGCCGGTCGGGGCGGAGCGATGGCGGCGTTGTTGATGAGGAGATCGCAGCGGCCCCACTCGCGATACACGCGCTCGGCCAGTGCCGCGGTGGCGTCCTCGTTCTGCACGTCGAGCGACACCGGCATCGCCCGCCGGCCCTCCCGCTCCACGGCGGCCGCCGTGTCGTCCACCGTGCCGGGCAACTTGCTCGGCGTGTCGCGGCTCGAGCGCGCAGCGCACACGATGTCCCAGCCGGCGTGCGCGAGGTCGACTGCCAGGCGCTTGCCGATGCCCCGGCTGGCGCCGGTGATGACCGCCACGGGCGCGGACATGGTCAGTCGTGCTCCCGCAGCTCGAGCGCGCCGATCTGGTTGCGGTGCACCTCGTCGGGACCGTCGGCAAGCCGCAGGGTGCGCGTGCCGGCCCACATCGAGGCCAGGCCGAAGTCGTCGCTGACGCCGCCGCCGCCGTGCGCCTGGATCGCCCAGTCGATGACCCGCAGCGCCATGTTCGGCGCCGCGACCTTGATCATCGCGATCTCCTTCCGCGCCGCCTTGTTGCCGACGGTGTCCATCATGTACGCGGCCTTCAGCACGAGCAGGCGCGCCTGCTCGATGCCGATGCGCGCCTCGGCGATGCGCTCCAGCGTGACCGTCTGCTCGGCGATCGGCTTGCCGAAGGCGACGCGGCGCTTGACCCGCCGACACATGGCGTCGAGGGCCCGCTCGGCGACGCCGATCACGCGCATGCAGTGGTGGATCCGGCCCGGGCCGAGACGGCCCTGGGCGATCTCGAAGCCGCGGCCCTCGCCGAGGATCATGTTGGACGCCGGCACCCGGACGTTCTCGAAGAGCACCTCGCCGTGGCCGTGCGGCGCATCGTCGTAGCCGAACACCGGAAGGTGGCGCAGCGTCTTCACGCCAGGCGTGTCGGCGGGCACGAGGATCTGCGACTGCTGCAGGTGGCGTGGTCCCTCGGGATCCGTCTTGCCCATCAGGATCAGGATCTTGCAGTGCGGGTGGAGGATGCCGGACGTCCACCACTTGCGACCGTTGATGACGTAGTCGTCGCCGTCGCGCTTGATGCTGCACTGGATGTTGGTGGCGTCCGATGACGCGACGTCCGGCTCGGTCATCGCGAAGGCGGAGCGGATCTCGCCCGCCAGCAGCGGCTTCAGCCAGCGCTCCTGCTGCGCCGGGCTGCCGTAGCGGTCGAGCACCTCCATGTTGCCGGTGTCCGGCGCCGAGCAGTTGAAGGCCTCGGACGCGATCCGCGAGTGGCCCATGATCTCGCACAGCGGCGCGTACTCCAGGTTCGTCAGGCCGGCGCCGTGCGGGCTCTCGGGGAGGAACAGGTTCCAGAGCCCCGCGGCCCGTGCCTTCTGCTTGAGCTCCTCCATGACGGGAGGCTGCGCCCACCGGTTGGCCTGCACCTGCTCGGCGTAGACGCGCTCATTCGGATAGATGTGCGCGTCCATGAACTCCTGCACCTTGCGCTGCAGGCCCTTGACCTTGTCGGAGTAAGCGAAGTCCACGGGGTGCCTCCTTTCGCGAGCCGCAGTCATTCCCCGGAGGCGGCGTCGTGCGCAAGCCCCGGGCGGGAACGTCCCCGCGAGGAGAGTCAGCGGAGGGAGTCCCGCGGCTCCTAGATGGTCGCAGCGGCGTAGGCTCGACCCGGCAGCTCCGCCGCCAGCGCATCGAGGCAGAACTCGGCGGCGAAGGCACGCGCCAGCGTCTCCCGGTCGTACAGCGCCACCAGCTCGGGAAGCTGGCGGGCGAGGTGCACACCGAGCAGGCGGAACAGGCGCCGCATTGTCGAGCGTCCCGCAGGTCCGAGCATGGACGCGATGTAGCCCACGTGACCGATCTCGTCCGCGAGGATCTCGTCGTAGAGGAGACGGATGCGGTCGGCGACGTCGGGCTCGCCGGCGAACAGGGCGACGCCGCGGTCGCGCAGCAGGCGGAAGATGATGCAGCCCGTCATCTCGGCGGCCCCGGTCAGCGGCCGGCTCCAGCGCTCGGGCGTGCTCACGAGCAGCCAGATCACGGCACGGGCCAGCGTGGCCGGCGGATGCATCCGGACGGGCAGGCCGAAGAGGCCGACGACGTCGGCGAGGAGGCGCGTGTGGTAGTGCTCCTGCAGCCCGATGCGGACCGTGAGCGCGTCGCTCGGATCCACCGGGGCGTACAGTTCGCCCAGGCCGACGCCGAAGCGTTCCGCCTGGTTCGCCCTGGCGGTCGCGAGCAGCCAGAGCATGCGCTCGTCCAGGCCGCGCTCGGGCCGGCGGCGCGCGAGGTTGCGGGCGAAAATGTCGCCGTCGAACCGCAGCCGCGAGCGCAGCGGGTCACGCGCGAGGCGTTCGAGGAACGCCTCGCGACGCGAGAGGGTGTGTCGCAGGACGTCGGGCTCCCCGTCCCGGGCGATGAGGAAGGCGAGGTAGCCCTCCGTCGCCGACGCGCCCGTCACGACGACCTCCGCTCGGGTCCTTGCACCAGATGCGCTCCGCCGGCAGGAGCGAGTCATGAGCTTTCGCGATGACGCGGACCGGAGCGTGAGGCCTTCCTGGCCGAGACCCGGGTCGGCATGCTCGGCGTCAACGAGCCTGCGCCGCGGGCCGCTCACCGTCCCGGTCTGGTACCACTACGAGCCGGGGGCGCTCGTGCGCGTGGTCACCGGGGAGGCGTCGCTGAAGGGACGGCTGCTGCGCGAGGCCGGCCGGATGAGCCTGTGCGTCCAGACCGAGACCGCGCCCTACCGGTACGTGAGCGTCGAGGGTCCCGTCACCCTCGGGACCCCGGACTTCGAGCGCGACATCCGCGCCATGGCCATCCGCTACCTCGGGCCCGAGATGGGCGAGATGTACCTTGCCATGACCGCCGACGACCGGGCCCGGGAGCCCAGCGTGCTGGTGGAGATGCGCCCGGAGCGCTGGCGCTCGGTGGACTACCAGAAGATGATCGCCAGCTGATCGCCAGCCATCGCATCGATTGATCGGCGACCGCGCCGTCAACCAATCCCCGCCCAACGTCGTTTGAGATGGCGATGGGTCAGCCAGCCAGCGGTACATTTCGGGGTGGGGCACGGTGGCGGCGGCCCTGAGCATGGCGCACCGTGAGTTCGTGGACCCCGGAGTCCCGGACTACGACGACCTGTACCGCGCCCACCACGCCCGGGTCCTGCGGGTGTGCCGCCTCCTTCTCGGCGACCCCGACGAGGCCGAGGACGTCGGGCAGGAGGTGTTCGTCAAGCTCTTCCGGGCCTGCCAGACCCCGCGCCCGGACATGGCGTGGGGCCCGTGGCTGACGCGCGTCGCGGTGCACGCCTGCCGGGACCGGCGGCGCTCCCGCTGGTGGCGGCGCTGGTGGATGGCCGCCGACGAGCTCGACGAGGGCGCGGTCGCCGCGCCCGGCCGCACGCCCGAGGGCGAGGTGCTCAGCGCCGAGCAGCGCCGGCGGATCTGGCGGGCGTTCGACCGCCTGGCCGCGCGGCAGCGCGAGGTGTTCGTGCTGCGCCACGTCGAGGGCTGGTCGACGCAGGACGTCGCGGACGCGCTGGGCCTGGAGACGGGCAGCGTGAAGCGACATCTGTTCCGCGCCGTGCGCCACATGCGCGCGGCGCTCTCGGAGGGATCATGAACCGCCATCTCGGAGACCGCGCGCTGCTGCGGGCGCTCGAGGGAGAGAGCCGGGCCCGCGAGCGCGAGCATCTCGCCTCGTGTGCCACCTGCGTCGGGCGCCGCGCCCAGCTGGCGCGCGACCTGCGGCGCATCGGCACCGAGCTGCGCGAAGGACCGGCCCCTCGGATGATCGAGCGGCCGTCGGCGATCCGCTGGATGCCGGCGGTCCTCGGGGCCAGCGCCGCGGCCGGGCTGCTCGTCTGGGGCGTGCTCGGGCGCTCGCCGATTCCGGCGGAGGTCGCCGACGCGGAGCCGCTGTCGCTCGACAACGTCACGGCGGCGCTCTTCGCAACCGACGAGATCGACGACGTCGCCAGGCCGGTCCGGGGCTCGGAGTTCGTCGAGGTGCAGGCCGCGCTGCGCGGCGAGTGGCCATGTGCGAGCTCCGATCCATGGTTCGACCGGGACTGCAGCTGAATCGAGCACTGGGAAAAGGAGAGATCCGCATGATCAAGCACGTTCTCGGGCTGGGACTTCTGATCGCGAGCCTCGTGCCCGTTGCCGCGTGGGCCAATCCGGACATGGGCGGCGGCGGGTTCATGCACGGGGGCATGCACGGCCCCTTCCGGGATCCGATGCTGGTCGGAGACGATCCCGGGCTCGCGCTGCCCGCCCTGCTCCAGGGCGTGGGGCTCACCGACGACCAGAAGACGCAGATCCAGAACATTCTGAAGACCAACCGGGCGACCCTCTTCCCGCTCTTCGGACAGCTGCGCACCGCCAACCAGGCGCTGGCGGACAAGCTGATCTCGACGGGCCCGGTCACCAAGAGCGACCTCCAGCCGCTGATGGACCAGGTGATGAAGGTGCGCGGCGAGATCATGAGCCACGGACTCGACGTCGCCCTCCAGGTCCGGGGCCTGCTGAGCCAGGATCAGCTCACCAAGGCCGTCGACGTGAGGACCAAGATGCGCGACCTGCACAACCAGATGCGCCAGCTCCTGGGCGAACCCGAAACGCCTCCCCTGGGCGGCGGCGAATAGCTGCCTGCCCGCGAGCGAGGTCTGCGGCCGGTTCCCCCCCGTTACCGGTCGCGGACCTCGCGCTTCTCGCCTCTCGGGCCCGGGCTTCGTAGAATGTCGGGCTCGCGTGTTCCTCTATCCCCGCGCCACCGTCTCCCGAGATCTCGACGCCGTCACCCGTGTGCGCTGGGAGGCGGAGCTCGCGCCGCGCGAGCTGGGCGTCGAGACGGATGCCCGGGATCGCATCTGGACGGCTGCCCAGCGGCTCTACGCCAGCGGCCTTCATCCTGCGCTCGCGCTCTGCGTCCGCCGCCACGGTGGCGTGCTGCTCGACCGCGCCATCGGGCACGTGCGCGGCAACGGCCCCGACGATCCGCCCGACACGGCCCGCGTGGCGCTGACGCCCGACTCGCCGTTCTGCACGCTGTCGGCGTCGAAGGCGGTGACCGCCATGCTGATCCACCTCCTCGATCAGCGGAACCTCCTCCGGCTCGACGATCCGGTGTGCGAGTACATCCCGGAGTTCGCCGCCAACGGGAAGCAGTGGATCACGATCCGGCACGTGCTGACGCATCGCTCCGGGATCCCGAACCTGCCGCCCGAGGTGATGCACCTGGGGAGCCTCGACGACCCGGAGGCGGTGATCCGCATCCTGTGCGCCACGCGTCCCACCGGCCGCGCCGGGCGCCACCTCGCGTACCACGCCATCACCGGCGGCTTCGTGCTCGGAGAGGTGGTGCGGCGGGTGACCGGCCGCACGATCCGCGATCTGCTCCACGACGAGGTCGGCCGGCCGCTCGGCTTCCGCTGGCTGGGCTACGGTGTCGATCCGGCCGACACCACTCGGGTCGTCACCAACTACGTCACCGGGCCGCCGCCGCTGCCGCCGCTCTCCACGCTGCTGCGTCGCGCACTCGGCGTCAGCCACCGGGAGGTGGTCGAGATCTCGAACGATCCGCGCTTCCTCACTGGCATCGTGCCGTCCGGAAACGTGGTGGCGACGGCGAACGAGATGAGCCGCTTCTTCCAGCTCCTGCTGGACGGCGGCGTGCTCGACGGGGTGCGCGTGTTCGACGAGCGGACGGTGCGGCGCGCCACCGTCGAGCACTCCTACCTGGAGATCGACTTCACCCTGGGCTTCCCGTTCCGCTACGGCATGGGCTTCATGCTGGGCGCGGAGTGGTTCAGCCCGTACGGCCCGTACACCCGGCACGCGTACGGCCACATCGGGTTCACCAACATCCTGTGCTGGGCGGATCCGGAGCGACGCGTGGCGGCGGCGCTGCTCACCAGCGGTAAGCCGCTCGTCTATCCGGAGCTGTACTATCTCTTCGAGCTGCTGCGGCAGATCGGCGTCGCCTGTCCGGTCGTCGGCTGATCGTCGGACGCGCGCGGGGACTTGCCCGGCGGCGGTACGGCCGGATACAGGCGGAGCATGGCGATTCGTCTCGCGTCCGTCGCCGGACGCGCTCAGCTCGTGCGTGGCTCGCGCCGGCTCGATCTCGAGCGCGTGTCGAACGGGCGCTTTCCGGCCGATCCGATGGGCGCGCTTGCCATGTGGAGCGCGCTCGCCGAGTGGGGTGGGGGGCTCGCCGACGGCCGGTTCGACGAGGCCGTCGAGCGCGCGCAGTTCGATGCGCCGGTGCCGCGGCCCGCCAAGGTCTTCGCCATCGGCCTCAACTACCGGTCCCACGCCAGCGAGGCGGGGCTCGAGGTCCCCACGGCACCGATGGTGTTCACCAAGTTCCCCAACTGCCTCGCCGGCCCGCACGCGCGCGTGCGGCTGTCGTCGGACTACGTCGACTACGAGGCCGAGCTGGTCGTGGTCATCGGCCAGAAAGCGCGCAACGTCACCGCCGCCCGCGCGCTCGACATCGTCGCCGGCTACGCGGCCGGCCAGGACATCTCGGACCGCAAGCTCCAGTTCAGCGACAAGCCGCCGCAGTTCTCGCTCGGCAAGTCGATCGACTCCTTCGGGCCGCTGGGCCCCGAGGTGGTATCGCTCGACGCCATCCCCGATCCCAACGACCTGGAGATCGTGTGCACCGTGAACGACGAGCGCCTGCAGCACGCGCGCACGACCGACATGGTCTTCTCGTCGCCCGAGCTGGTCGCCTACCTGTCGCGCTTCTGCACGCTCGAGCCCGGGGATCTGATCTTCACCGGCACCCCCGCCGGCGTCGGCTCGGTGCGCAACCCCCGCCGCTACCTGAAGCCCGGGGACGTGATCGGCACCAGCATCGAGCACGTCGGCGCGCTCGTGAACGTGTGCGTGGCGGGGTAGAAGAGGGCGCATGGCGACCTTGCGGGAACGGTACGGAGAGTGGGCCCTCGTCACCGGCGCGTCGGCGGGAATCGGTGCGGCCTTCGCACGCGCGGTCGCCCGCGAAGGCGTGTCGTGCGTGCTGACGGCGCGTCGCACGGATCGTTTGCAGGCGCTGGCGACGGAGCTGCGGGATGCGCACGGCGTGCAGACGCTCGTCGAGGCGGTCGACCTCGGCGAGCCCGGCGGCGCCGAGAAGCTGCTCGCCGCGATCGCTCATCTGCCCATCGCCATCCTCATCAACAACGCCGGCTTCGGCGGCGCGGGTCGCTTCGACAAGCTCGACGCCGGCCGCCTCCAGTCCATGGTCCATCTCAACTGCGTGGTGCCGGTCGTCCTGACGCGCGCGCTGCTACCGGCAATGCTGCAACGCGGGCGCGGCGCGATGATCGTCGTCGGATCGATCGCCGGCCGGCAGCCGCTGCCGCTGCACGGAGTGTACAGCGCCACGAAGGCCTTCGATCGCTTCCTGGGCGAATCACTGTGGGCCGAGATGCTGGGGACCGGAGTCGACGTGCTGGTGCTCGAGCCGGGCGCGACCGAGACCGAGTTCCAGGCCGAGGCGGGCGAGCTGGCGCACGAGGGCGAGCCGCCCGAGCAGGTCGTTGCCGTCGCGCTGGCCGCGCTGGGTCGCCAGCCGTCCGTCATCTCGGGATGGCTCAACTGGCTGCGCGCGCAGTCCGCCCGTTTCGTGCCCGACAGCATCGTGCTGCGCCTGGCCCAGCAGGTGACCAGCGCGTGGACGCCCACGGAGATGCGCTGACATGCCGAGCACCCGTCCGCCGGCGATCGACTGCTGGCTCAACGTCCCCGTCGGCTTCGCCAGCTACCGGCCCGAGTTCCTGGTCCGCGTGGCCCGCGACTACTTCAAGCGCGAGAAGGAGATCTTCGAGCCCGCCCCGCTTCCCGATCTCCTGCGTCAGATGGACGAGTCGGGCGTCGAGCGCGCCGTCATCACCATGGACGCGAGCAACCCCGAGCCGTTCGACGAGATCAGGCAGGCGTTCCCCGGCAAGTTCCTGTGCTCGGCGGTGGTCGATCCCCTGCAGGGCATGGAGACCCTGCGGCTCATCGATCGCCTGGCGACCAAGCACGCCCTCGGCCTGGTGCGCATCGTCCCGTTCCTGGTGAACCGGCCGCCGAACGACAAGAGCTACTACCCGGTCTATGCCAAGTGCATCGAGCTCGGGCTGCCGATCTCGATCAACACCGGCATCCCCGGACCGCCCATGCCGGCAGAGCCGCAGCGCCCGCTGTATCTGGACGAGGTGTGCCTGTTCTTCCCCGAGCTGACGCTGATCATGGCGCACGGGGCCGATCCGTGGTGGGGCGAGGCGATCCGGCTCCTGCTCAAATACCCGAACCTCTACATGATGACGTCGGCCTATGCGCCGAAGTATCTGCCCGCCGAGCTGATCCAGTTCATGAATACGCGCGGCACCCAGAAGGTGCTGTTCGCGTCCGATCATCCCGTGCTGTCCTTCGACCGTTGCCTGCGCGAAGCGGAGGAGCTGCCGTTCCGCGACGGCGTCCTGGAGCAGTATCTGCGCGGCAACGCGCTGCGCGTCTTCCGCTGGTCGAACGATGTGGGGTGATTTGCACCAGTTCGGGCGGTATAGTAGCCGGCTCGACTTCCATGGGACCGCGGATGGCAGAAGTGACGAGCCGCACGCGAGCCTGGCTGACGCTCGCGCTGGTGCCGGGTCTCGGACCGGCGCAGGCCCGACGGCTCGCCGACCGCCACGGCAGCCCCGAGGCAGCCTGTGCCCTGTCGCCCGGCGCACTGAGGGAGGCCGGCGTCGCCGCGGAGGTCGTGGCCGGGTGGTCGCAGGCGCGCACGGGCGCCGTCCGCGAGCTCGATCGGCTGGCGGGGCTCGGTGCCTCGCTCCTGGCGTGGGACGAGCCCACGTATCCGGCGCGGCTGCGGGCGATCGCCGACCCGCCGCTCGTGCTCGCGGTTCGCGGGCTGCTCGACGCGGAGGCGCCGGCAGTGGCCGTCGTGGGAGCCCGTCGCGCGAGTGCCTACGGGCGGCGCGTGGCCGAGGAGCTCGCGCACGGCCTGGCGGCCGTCGGCATCACGGTGGTGAGCGGCCTCGCCACCGGCATCGACGCCGCCGCGCACCGCGGCGCGCTGACGGCCCGCGGGCAGACGGTGGCCGTGCTGGCGACCGGAGTCGACGGGGTCTACCCGCCCTGGCACGCCGGGCTGGCTCGCGAGGTGGCGGCGAGCGGGGCCCTGGTGTCGGAATTCGCGTGCGGTACGCCGCCGCTGCCCCACCACTTCCCGCGCCGCAACCGGGTCATCAGCGGCCTCGCCATCGGCACGGTCGTGGTCGAGGCGACGCCGGGCAGCGGCTCGCTCATCACTGCGCGCTGTGCGCTCGAGCAGGGACGCGAGGTGTTCGCCATCCCGGGACCGGTAGGCGTCGCGCTGCACGAGGGAACGCACCGGTTGATCCGGGAGGGCGCCACCCTCGTGCGCGGCGTCGAGGACGTGCTGGACGAGATCGCGCCGGCACTGCGGCAGCGGCTCGCCGCCGCGCGCGCCTCGATGGCGGCGGCGATGCTGAGCGACGTCGAAAGCCGGGTGATGGCCGCCGTGCGGCCCGCCGGTGCGCACATCGACGACGTCATCCGGTGCACGGCACTGGAGCCTGGCCCGGCGCTCGAGACCCTGCTCGCGCTCGAGCTGCGCGGACTCCTCGAGCAGCAGCCCGGGATGCGCTTCCGGGCGAGGGCGGCGTGAAGATGGCGAAGCACCTCGTCATCGTCGAGTCGCCCGCCAAGGCCAAGACCCTCGGCAAGTACCTCGGGCGCGACTACCAGGTGAAGGCCTCCGTGGGCCACGTCGTCGACCTGCCCAAGTCGAAGCTCGGTGTCGACATCGAGAACGACTTCGAGACCGAGTACACGGTCATCCACGGCAAGAACGCGATCCTGAACGAGATCAAGCAGGCGGCCAAGGACAAGGACACCATCTACCTGGCGCCCGACCCCGATCGCGAGGGCGAGGCCATCGCCTGGCACATCGCGCAGAAGCTCGGCCATCCCAAGCGCAAGAACGTCCGCCGCGTGCTCTTCAACGAGATCACCAAGAAGGCCGTCCTCGAGGCGCTCCAGCATCCGCGCGACCTCGATCAGCACCTCTTCGAGGCGCAGCAGGCGCGGCGCGTGCTGGACCGCCTCGTCGGCTACCGGCTGTCGCCGCTCCTCTGGGAGAAGGTGCGGCGCGGCCTGTCAGCGGGACGCGTGCAGTCGGTGGCGGTGCGCATCATCGTCGAGCGCGAGCGGGAGATCACGCGCCTTCGTGCCCGAGGAGTACTGGACCGTCGAGGCGCGGCTCGAGGCCGGGCAGCCGCCGCTGTTCAGCGCACGCCTGGCGGAGGTCGACGGCCAGAGGGTCGACAAGCAGCTCAAGCTCGACACGCGCGAGCGGGTCGACGAGATCCTGCGCGGCCTCGAAGGCGCGAGCTGGACCGTCGCCAAGGTCGAGAAGAAGGAGCGGCGGCGGCATCCGACGCCGCCCTTCATCACCTCGCGCCTGCAGCAGGAGGCGTCGCGCAAGCTCGGCTTCCAGCCCTCCCGCACGATGCGCATCGCGCAGCGGCTCTACGAGGGCATCGAGCTCGGCGACGAGGGCGCGGTCGGCCTCATCACCTACATGCGCACGGACTCGACGCGCATCTCGGCCGAGGCGATCGCCGCGGTGCGCGACTACATCCCGCAGCGCTTCGGCCCGGAGTACCTGCCCGCGGAGGCGAACTTCTACCGCTCCAAGAAGGACGCCCAGGACGCGCACGAGGCCATCCGGCCGACGTCGATGGAGTGGGACCCGGAGCGGGTCGCGTCGCACCTCGAGCGCGAGGAGCTGGCGCTCTACACGCTCATCTGGAACCGCTTCGTCGCGAGCCAGATGGCGTCCGCCGTCTACGACGCCACGTCGGTCGACATCGAGGCGGCCACCTGCCGCTTCCGGGCCACCGGCCAGGTGCTCAAGTTCGACGGCTTCATCCGCGTCTACACCGAGGGTCAGGACGACCGCACGCCCGCTGACGACGAGGACGCCGAGGGCCAGCTGCCGCCGCTCACCGAGGGCGAGGTGGTGCAGCTCCGCGAGCTCCTGCCGGAGCAGCACTTCACGCAGCCGCCGCCGCGCTTCACGCAGGCGACGCTGATCAAGGAGCTGGAGGAGAAGGGCATCGGCCGGCCGTCCACGTACGCCAGCATCATGGGGACCATCCTCAACAAGGAGTACGTGGTCGAGGACGAGCAGAAGCGGCTCCGTCCGACCGAGCTCGGCGGGCTGGTGACGGATCTCCTCGTGGAATCGTTCCCCGACGTCCTCAACGTCGAGTTCACGGCGGGCATGGAGGACGAGCTCGACCTCATCGAGGAGGGCAAGGAGCCCTGGGTCGCGGCCATGCGGCGGTTCTGGACGCCCTTCTCGAAGGACCTCGAGCGCGCCCAGGTCGAGATGCGCGACGTGAAGCGGGAGGAACGACCGACCGATCTGGTGTGCGATCGCTGCGGCAAGCCGATGGTCATCAAGTGGGGCCGGCGCGGCGAGTTCCTCGCCTGCAGCGGCTACCCGGAGTGCCGCAACACCACCAACTTCACGCGCGACGAGGACGGTACGATCAAGCCCGCCGAGCCCGAGGTGACCGAGGAGACGTGCGAGAAGTGCGGGCGCCCGATGCAGGTGCGCTTCGGCCGCTTCGGCAAGTTCCTCGGCTGCTCGGGATACCCGGACTGCAAGAACGTCCAGCCGCTCGTCAAGCCGGTGCCGACGGGCATCGGGTGCTTCGTGTGCGGCCAGGGAGAGCTGCACGAGCGCCGGTCGCGCCGCGGCAACACCTTCTACAGCTGCAACCGCTATCCCGACTGCACGTTCGTGGCGTGGGACAAGCCGATCGCCGAGCCGTGCCCGCGCTGCGCCGCGCCTTTCATCACCGAGAAGGTGACGAAGCGCTACGGCACCATCCGCCGCTGCGTGCGCGAGGGGTGCGGCTGGCAGGCGCGCATGGACGAGGACGAGGGCGGGTGGGTCGAGATGGAAGCGCCGCGCGCCGCGCGCGCAGATCCGCCGGCGCGCGTCGCCCGGTGCTGCGGCGAAGCGGGGAAAGAAGGCGGCGGCCGCCAAGGCGGTCGGCAATCCTCCACCGGCGCGTGCCCGGGGGCGGAGTCGCGCCCCGCAGGCGTCGCCGTGAGCGACCGGGTCGCCATCGTCGGCGGCGGCCTGGCCGGCTGCGAGGCGGCCTGGCAGCTGGCCCGCGCCGGCGTCCCGGTCGACCTCCACGAGATGCGTCCGCGGCGCGGCACGGCCGCGCACACGACCGACCGGCTGGGCGAGCTGGTGTGCTCCAACTCCTTCCGCAACGCCACGCTCGAGACGGCGGTGGGCCTGCTCAAGGAGGAGATGCGGCAGCTCGGCTCGCTCGTCCTCCGGGTGGCGGACGGACATCGCGTGCCGGCGGGCGCGTGTCTCGCCGTCGACCGCACCGGCTTCGCCGAGGACCTGACCAGGCGCGATCGACGCGGAGTCGCTGATCCGGGTGGTGCGCGAGGAGGTCACGTCCATCCCCGCGGGGCTCACGATCGTCGCCTCCGGGCCGCTCACCTCGCCGGCGCTCTCGACGGCGCTCAGCGAGGTGCTGGGGACGAAGCATCTCTACTTCTACGACGCCATCGCGCCCACGGTGACCGCGGAGTCGATCGACATGACGATCGCCTGGAAGGCGTCACGCTACGACAAGGGCGGCGACGACTACGTCAACTGCCCGTTCGGACGCGACGAGTACTACGCGTTCGTCCGCGCCGTCGCGGCCGCCGAGAAGATGCCGACGCGCGATTTCGAGCGCTGCGTCTACTTCGAGGGCTGCATGCCGATCGAGGAGATGGTCGCGCCGCGGACCGGATACGCTCGCCTTCGGCCCGATGCGCCCCGTCGGGCTGGTCGATCCGCGCACCGGATCGCGTGCGTTCGCCTGCGCCCAGCTGCGGCAGGACGACGCCGAGGGCCGCCTCTACAACATGGTCGGCTTCCAGACCAAGATGACCTATCCCGAGCAGCGCCGCATCTTGCGCATGATCCCCGGCCTGGCGCGCGCGGAATTCGTGCGTCTCGGCAGCCTCCACCGCAACACCTACGTCGACGCGCCGTCGCTCCTCCTGCCCTCGCTCCAGGTGGTGCAGCGGCGCCAGCTGCTCCTCGCGGGACAGATCGTCGGCGTCGAGGGCTACGTCGAGTCCGCCGCCACCGGCCTCCTCGCCGGGCTCAACGCCGCGCGCCTGCTGCGCGGCGAGGCGCCCCTCATCCCCCCGCGCACGACGGCGATGGGCTCGCTCCTCGCCTACGTCACGCAACGCGGGCGCAAGGAGTTCCAGCCGATGAACGCCAACTACGGGCTCTTCCCGCCGCTGGCGCGCGCGGCACGGGGCGCCGAGAAGAAGCGGGCGCTCGCGGAGCGCGCGCTCGACGCGCTGGCACGATGGCGCGACGAGGGCGGGCTCGCGAGCACTGGAGCGGGCTCGGCATCGGTGGCGTGATGCCCGCGCGCGGCGCCGGGGAGGCGATCGTCGCCTCGGTCGTCGACGTGGGCAGCAACACGGTCCTGCTGCTCACCCTGCGGGTCGCGCCGGATGGGCGCGCCCGCGCCGTCGACGCGGCGCTGGCCACCACGCAGCTGGGCGCCGGCCTGCGCGACGGCGCGCCGCTCGACGTCGCCGCACGCGCGCGCACCCGCGACGCGGTGGTCGAGATGGCGCGTCGCGCACGGGCGCGGGGCGCGCGGTTCGTCTGGGCGTTTGCCACCGGCGCCGCGCGGCGGGCCAGCGACGGCCATGCCTTCGCCGCGCAGCTGGCGTGCGACGCCGGGTGCCCCGTCGAGGTGCTGACGGGCGAACGGGAAGCGATGCTGGCGTACGAAGCCATGGCCCATGCCCTCGGTGGGGACGGGCGCTCGTGCCTCGCCGTCGACGTCGGCGGTGCGACCACGGAGCTGACGCTGGGGCAGGGGGGCGCGGTCGAGGCGACGGTGAGCCTGCCACTCGGCGTGCTGGCGCTCACCGAGCGCAGCGCCGAGGCGCCCGCGCTCGTGGACGCGGCGCTCGCCACCACGGACCTGCCGGCGCGCGCGCGGACGCGGGGGGCCGCCGTTGTCGCCTCCGGCGGGACGGCGACGGCGCTGGCGGCGCTCGACCTCGGGCTCTCGCGCTACGATCCCGTCGCGTGTGCACGGTCACCCGCTGGCGGTCGCGCACCTGTCTGCGCTCGCCGCCGGCGCGGCCCGTGCGGGCGCGGACGTCCTGGACCCCGGGCGCGCTCCTGTCCTGCCCGCGGGCGCGTGCGTTCTCGAGCACGTCGCCCGCGCTGCGGGCGCCGACACGGTCCGTGCCAGCGAGCACGGCGTGCGACACGCGTATCTCCGGCAGCGGCTCGCCGCGGAGGGGGTCGACGCCGACCTGCGTGCGCTGTGGGACTGACGGCCGAGCAGCTCGCCGCGGCGGCGGTGCCCGGTCCCGATCGCGTCCTCGCGGCCCTCGCGACCTGTGCCGACTGGCTGGACGCGGCACCGGCAAGGTCGGTCCTCGAAGGCCTCGCCGCGGCGGCGGATCCCGCGGGAGGGCTGTACGCGCTCCGCCGGCTCCTCGACCGAGGCGGCGCCACCACTCGCGGGAGCCGAGGTGGCGGCACTCCTGCGCTTGCTCGGCGGCAGCCCCGCGCTCGCGGCGGCGCTCGCCGCGGAAGGCGCGCGCTGGCCGGCGGCGCTCGGTGGCGTCCTCGCCGAGGAGCGGCGCGACGCAGCGGCCCATCGTCGCGCCCTGGAGGCGCTGGGGGTCGCCGGCGCGCTGCCCCGCGACACGCTCCAGGCGCGGCTCCGTCTCTACCGCCGTCGCGAGCTGCTGCGCGTCGGAGGCCGCGATCTGCTCGGCCTCGCCAGTGTCGACGACACGATGCGCGAGCTGAGCGCGCTCGCCGACGCGGTGATCGCCGCGGCCACCGCGTCCACGCGCGCCCGTCTGGCGGAGGAGTGGAAAGGCGATGCGCCGGTCGCGTTCGTCGTGCTCGGAATGGGCAAGCTCGGAGGGAGCGAGCTCAACTACAGCTCCGACGTCGACCTGGTCTACGTCTACGAGCGCGACGGGGACCACCCCGGCGGCCGGACGCTCCGCGAGTTCTTCGTCCGCATCGGCGAGGAGGTGACGCGTGCCCTCGCCGAGGTGACGGCCGACGGCTTCTGCTTCCGCGTCGATCTCCGCCTGCGTCCGGGAGGCGGCGAGGGTCCGCTCGCGGTCTCGCTCCCTGCGCTGCTCTCCTACTACGAGGCCTACGGCCAGACCTGGGAGCGCGCCGTGTGGCTGAAGGCCCGCGCCGTGGGCGGCGATCTGCCGCTCGGCAACGCGATCACCGAGGAGCTGACACCATTCATGTACCGGCGCTTCCTCGACTTCGGCATGCTGGAGGAGCTGAAGGCGATGAAGCGGCGGGTGGACGCGTCGCTGCGGGATCCGGACGTGCGCCGGCGCAACGTGAAGCTCGGGCGCGGTGGTATCCGGAGTGTCGAGTTCTGGGTCCAGGCCCACCAGCTGATCCACGGGGGCAAGGACACCCGGCTGCGCGAGCGCAGCACGCTCGGTACCCTGGCGACGCTTGCCGACACCGGGTACGCGACGCCGGAGCAGACGACCGCGCTCGCCGCCGCCTACCGCTTCCTGCGCGACCTCGAGCACAAGCTGCAGATCGTGCGCGAGCGGCAGACGCAGGTCATCCCGGACGATCCCGACGAGCTGCGCGCCCTGGTGCGCCGGATGGGCCTCACGGGTCCGGACGGCGAGGCCGAGTTCTGGCGCCGGCACGCGGAGCACACCGGCGTCGTGGATGCCGCGTTCACCGCGCTCTTCCACGGCCCCGAGGAGGAGCGGCGGCGCGAGGAGCGGCCCGAGCTCGCCACGCTCCTCGACTCGCTCGACCACGAGGAGCAGGCCCTCTGGCACCTGGGCCAGCTCGGCTTCCGCGACCTGGAGGCGGCCCACCGCGACCTGTGCCTGCTGCGCGACGGCCCACCGTACGCGCCCGCCCCACCGCGGCGGCGCGAAGCGCTGGCCGCCCTGGCGCCCAGCCTGCTGGCGGAGATCGCCGCGTCGGCCGCGCCCGATCGCGCGCTGCACCACGTGGCCAGCTTCATCACCACGGTCGGTGCGCGCACGAGCTACCTCCATCTCCTGCTCGAGAACCCGGGCATCATGCGGCTACTGGTGCGGCTGTTCGCGACCAGCGAGTTCCTGTCGAGCTTCTTCCTGCGCCATCCCGAGGTGCTCGACAGCCTGGTGCGCGCCGATCTGGTGCAGCTCCGGCGCGATCGCGGTGATCTCGCGCGCGAGCTGACCGCACGCCTCGGCGCCGCGCAGGACTACGAATCGGAGCTCGACATCCTGCGCCGCTTCCGCAACGAGGAGTTCCTGCGCATCGGCGTGCACGACATCCAGGGCGAGCTGCGTCCCGCCGACGTGTGCGCGCAGCTGTCGGCGCTGGCCGACGTCTGCCTGGCGCAGGCGCTCGGGCTCGCGTGGCGCGACGTGACGCGGCGGCTCGGGCTGCCCCCCGACCCGCCCAGCGAGGGGCTCGCCGTCATCGCGATGGGGAAGCTCGGCGGCGAGGAGCTCAACTACCATTCCGACCTCGACCTGATCTTCGTCTACGACGCCGGCGACGCCGACTGGTGGCGCGAGCACGTCGCGCCGCACGAGTTCTTCACCCGCGTGGCGCAGCGGGCGATGAGCGTGCTCCAGACGCCGACGCGGGAAGGCGTCGCCTACCGGATCGACACGCGGCTCCGTCCGTCGGGCAATCAGGGTCCGCTGGTCACATCGCTCGACGCCTTCGAGGCCTATCAGCGGTCGAGCGCGCAGCTCTGGGAGCGCCAGGCGCTGATTCGCGCGCGACCGCTCGAGGGCCCCGAGGGACTGCGCGCACGCCTGGAGGCGGCCATCACGCGCTTCGTCTACGGCCGCGGCCTCACGCCCGCCGACGTCGCCGAGATGAACCGGATGCGCGAGCGCATCGCCGTCGAGCGCGCGGCCGACGACGGCCAGCAGGTCAACATCAAGACCGGCCGCGGCGGTCTGGTCGACGTCGAGTTCGTGGTCCAGATGCTCCAGCTGCGCCACGGCCATGCCGAGCCGCGGCTCCGGCAGCGCGCGACGCGGGCGGCGCTCGCGGCGTTGGAGGAAACGGGCCTCCTGCCGGCGGAGGACGCGCGCGTGCTGCGGGACGGCTATGACTTCCTGCGCGCGCTGGAGAGCCGGCTGCGCATCGAGCGCGACCAGCCGGTGGAGGCGCTGGACCAGGAGTCGCTCCTCGGCGTGGCCCGACGGCTGGGATATGCCGGTTCCGACGACGCGGCGGCCGCGGCGCTGCGCGCCGATCACGAGCGGCATCGCGCCGCGATCCGGGCGGTGTACGAGCGGGCCTTCGCCGCCGCCGCGTCGTGAGCCTGCGCTGGTTGCCTTGCCGGCGACCTTCGCGCTACCTCTTGTCGGCGATGCAGAAGACCGAGCGCATCTGGCTCGACGGCGCGCTCGTGCCGTGGGACGAGGCGCAGGTGCACGTGATGACGCACACGCTGCACTACGGCCTCGGCGTGTTCGAGGGCATCCGCTGCTACGAGGGCGCCGACGGGCGTCTCGGCCATCTTCCGGCTGCGCGAGCATCTCGATCGCCTGTTCGGATCGGCCCACATCCTCGATCTCGCCATGCCGTACACGCGCGAGGAGCTGGTGGAGGCGTGTCGCGGCACCGTCCGCGCCAATCACCTGCGCGAGTGCTACCTACGTCCGATCGCATTTCTGGGCGACGGCGACATGGGCCTGTCGGCGCGACCGGCGACGCGGGTCGCGATCGCCGCGTGGCCGTGGGGCGCGTATCTCGGCGACGAGGGCGCTGCGGCACGGTGTCCGACTCAAGACCAGCTCCTTCCAGCGCTTCCATCCCGAACACGCTGCTCACCAAGGCGAAGGCCGTTGGCCACTACGTCAACTCGATCCTGGCGGCGCAGGAGGCGCGTGCGCGGCGGCTACGACGAGGCCCTGCTGCTCGACGTCGACGGCTACGTCTCGGAGGCGAGCGGCGAGAACATCTTCATCGCCAGCAGGGCATCGTGAAGACGACGCCGCTACCGACGGTGCTGGGCGGGATCACGCGCGACGCGGCGCTGCGCCTGCTCGGCGACGCTCGGCGTCGCGATCCGCGAGGAGCGCTTCACGCGTGACGAGGTGTACCTCGCGGACGAGGCGTTCTTCACCGGAACGGCGGTCGAGATCACACCGTCCGCGAGCTCGACGGGCGCCGCATCGGCACCGGCCGGCCCGGGCCCGATCACCGCCCGGCTCCAGGAGCTCTTCTTCGCGATCGTCCACGGACGGGAGCGCGCTACGCCGTCTGGCTGACGCCCGTCTGACACACATCGCTTGCGTCCGGAGGGGCCTCAGGTAGCTACGCCGGCCATGGGAGACGGCAAGATTCGCCTGGTCGTCTGGACTGCCTGCTTCGCCATGGCGCCGCTCGCGCTGGTCGCGTGCGGGGGCGGCGGCGAGGCGACGAAGGCCACCACCACGACCACGGCGGCTCCGAAGGCGGCGACCGGGGCGACCGGGACGACCGCGGCCCCGTCGAACGAGAGACGAGGACGAGTACGAGCTCGACGTGATCGCGGAGGCCGAGCCCGACGAGGGAGCGCCGCCGTCTGAAGGTGCAGTTCACCGCGTCCGTGGAAGAGGAAGAGGGCGGTCCGTGGACCTACGCCTGGGACTTCGGTGACGGTCAGAAGAGCACCGAGCAGAATCCCACGCACACCTACGACAAGGTGGGCGAGTACACCGCGACCCTCACCGTCACCGATCAGAAGGGCAACAAGGGGAACGACGAGATCGACATCTTCGTCGAGACCGACGACGACGGTGACGGTGGCGAGTGGGCGCGACGGTGCTCGCTCACGGACACGCGGATTCGACCTGCTGCTCGGCCCACTCCAGCTCGCTGAGGATGGGCGCGAGGGCCGACGCCGCCGCACGGCAGCGATAGCTCTCTCCCTGCAGGCATCGCGACAGCTCCGTCGGCGCGTGACGTCGGCGACGGCGGCGGCCGCGCGCCAGCGATTGCGAGCCTGAACGCAGGGATCGACGCGCTCGAGAGACGCGGCGGCTCCTGCTCCTCGGGCTGCGCCGGAGGCGGGGCGGGCGTGGGCGCTGCCACGGCGGGAGGCGGTGGCGGCGGCGCTGAGACCGTGGGGCTCGGCGGCGGGGGAGCGAGGAGGTGCGGTGTCGGTCGTCGGCGCGGGTGCGGTGGCCGCCGGAGCCGGGGTCGGTGGCGGAGCGGCCTGGACCGCGGGTGTCGGCGCAGGACCGGTGGAGGAGCGGGTGGTGGTGGCGTCGCCGCCGCCGGTGGCGGAAGGGTCGGCGGTGGAGTCGTGGTCGTCGGCGTCCGGCGTCCCCTGGAGCGTCGTCGGCGGGGGCGTCGTCGACGGGGGGTCTCCGGCGGCGGCGCGCTGCCACACGCCGACGACCTCGATGGCGCCGGGGCTGCGCACGATCATCTCCGGACGGCTCCCGTGCCGGTGCACGTGCCCGTCGCCCGGACGCGCTTGCCCTCGTAGAGGCGTTGAGGCTGGTCGGGGCAGGTCGGTGATGCAGCGGGATCAGCAGGATGACCCGGAACGCATTCGGATCGTCCGTCGAGAACTGGAGCACACAGGTCGTCGGCCTCGATGTGCGCCTCGCACCACGTCGCCTTCGACCGTGACGATTTCGCCGGCGCGGAACCGGCCGCCTGCCACGGGATGACCGTCGTACGCGCGCACGAGCGCGCCGCACGAGGCGCTCGCCACGCGGACGCATGCGAGCGCCAGCCAGTCCGGACTGCGCGCGCGCATGGCCGCACTGCCCTAGCGTGCGTCGCCGCGCAGACGCAAGCCGCTGGCCGCTGGACGACGCCCGGACGAGTGGCTACCCCGCCCGGGAGCTCGCTCGCGTGCCTCGCTCACCGTGAGCGGACGCCCGCCGAAGGACTTCCCGTTGAGCGCGCCGACGGCGGCCTCGGCTTCCGATCGTCCGTTGGACAGCTCGACGAAGGCGAAGCCGCGCGGCCGACCGGTCTCCCGATCGATCACGATCTTGACCTCCTGGACCTGGCCGCCGCCCTCCTCGAAGAGCGCGCGGAGCTGTGCCTCGGTGGTCTGATACGGAATGTTCCCGACGTACAGTCTCTTGCCCATTCTAGCAGACTCCCGCTGACGGCCGGGCCCGGCGTTCCCCCCGTGCGTAGCGAATCCCGATCTCTCGTGGCCGCCTTCTAGCATGACATTGGAGTCGCGGTCTACGCTTTCCTTCGTACGTGCGTCTTCGGTTGGTCTCACGCGATGAGCTGGGAGGCCCGATGCGGGTCGTTGCGCGACGCGCCGTGCCGCCGTCGCCACGCGAGTGCGAGCAGCGCGAGCGCGAGACCGAGCGCGATGGCGCCGACACGAGCAGCGGCGACGGGGTCGCGCTCTCCGTGCTGATCGTCACGCGCGCGCGGACGCGACGATCAGATGCCGCGGCCGTCCAGGTCGTACTCGAAGAGGGCGAACATCGAGCCCGTGCTTCCACGCGCGGCCCCGTCGTTCTGCACCACGATCGGGAACTCGCGGCTCCCCTGGGCGGCACCTCGGCGGGCTGACTCTCCGGCTCCGTCGTGAGCCCGGCCGGCAGGAGCCGTGATCAGTCGACCGTGGATCGGGACGGGTGTCGGGTTTTCGATCGGACCGTTGCGTCGCCGAAGCGCGCGACGGGCGTGGTGGTGAGCGTGGCGCGCGCCTCGAGCACGGCGAGCAGTCCCGGCGTCGACGACCGTCGCCACCGCCGGCACGGAGGTGCGATGGCCCGTCGAATCCGTGTACCGCACCTGGATCACGGCCGGCACCGTGCCCGGCTCGGTGGGGAGCGGCAGGTCGAAGGTCCAGGCGTGGCGGTCGCCCGGACGGAGCTCGGCGAGGGGTTCGCCGTGCTCGCTGCCGTCCGTGGTAGACGACCTCGGGCGTCACGTTGGCCGCGGAGACGTCGCCGGCGTTGGCGACCTCGAGACGCACGCAGCGCCCGCTCGGTCACCGTGGCGGTGGTGGTGGTCCGGAGCGTGACCTCCGCGCGCGACGTCGCGGCCAGCGCGACCATCAGGAGCACGAGCGACGGCCGCCGGACACCGGGAGCAGCTAGCAGAAGCCGGCGCGACGCGGCAACCGCGCCGCTTGAGACGCGCAATGAACCTGGGCTAAGGGTGGCTCCGGTCAGGAGGAGGAGTTCCCGTGGAAGACATCCCGTTCGACGACATTGCGCGCCTCAAGTCCAAGATCAGCGACACCTTCGGGGATTGGAGCGATCCGATCGAGGTGACGCAGGACATGATCAACCGCTTCGCGGAGCTGACCGGGGATCATCAGTGGATCCACGTCGATGTCGAGCGGGCCAAGCGCGAGAGTCCCTTCGGCGGAACGATCGCCCACGGCTTCCTCACCCTCAGCCTGCTGCCGGCGATGCGCAGCAAGGCGGCGTGGAAGGTGGTCGGCTACGGCAACGCCACCAACTACGGTGCCAACAAGCTCCGCTTCGTCTCGCCCGTGCCGGCAGGCGCCAAGGTGCACTCGCATGGGCGTCTCATCGGCGTCGAGAGCCATCCCAAGGGGACCCAGATGACGCAGGAGATCGTCGTCCATGTCGTCGGCAGCGATCGGCCCGCGCTCCTCTACGAGATGGTCGTGCTCTACCACCCCGCGGTCAAGCGAGGCTGAGTGGTCCTTCCGATCGGAGACGCGCCGAATCCTCGGGGCGTCCCCGTCGTCAACTATCTGCTGATCGCGGCGAACGTCGCCGTCTACCTGCTGATCACCCTGCCCCTGGGGGCTCGGCATCCGGCGGCGAACGATCCTGCGCTGCAGGACTACGTCCGCGTGATGTCGCACGCGGTGGCCAACCGCGCCGAGCTGCAGCAGATCCTCACCAACGTCTCGCAGTACGATCTGGTGGTGTTCCGCTGGGGCTTCCGCCCGGCGGCGCCGTCGGCGGTGGACGCGCTCACGTGCATGTTCCTCCACGCCGGCTTCCTCCACCTCTTCGGCAACATGCTCTTCCTCTGGATCTACGGCGACAACGTCGAGCACCGCCTGGGGCACGTACCCTACCTGTGCTGGTATCTCGGGACGGGCGTCGCGGCGACGCTGTTCCACATGCTCGGGGCGTCGGGGTCCGAGATCCCGCTCGTGGGCGCCTCGGGAGCGATCTCGGGCATCCTCGGCTTCTACTTCGTCTGGTTCCCGCGCAACCGGGTGCGGCTCCTGTGGCTGCTGCCGCCCTTCCTGATGCAGGTGTTCGAGGTTCCGGCGCGCATCGTGCTCGGCATCTATCTGTTGCTCGAGAATCTGCTGCCCTACCTGTTCGTGAGCGGGGATGCCGGGGTGGCGCACGGTGCGCACATCGGCGGCTTCCTCGCCGGGCTGGCCGCCTCCTGGCTGATGGACCGGCGCGAAGTGATGGCACGGCCCGACGACTTCGCCGAGGCGCCGCGCGTGTGGCCGAGCCAGACGCCCGACCTGCCGGCACGGATCGCCGAGGCGATCGACGGCGGACGGATGGACGAGGCGGCGGTCGAGTACTTCGAGGTTCCCGCCCACGCGAGCCGCGGCATCCTGACGCCCGAGCGCTCGCTGGCGCTGGCGCGCTGGCTCCACGAGCACCGCCACCTCGAGGCCGCGCTGGCGGTGACGCGTCGACACGCGCGGGACTTCCCGAACGGCCCGGGCCTGGCGGAGGCGCACCTGCTGTCCGGCCAGGCCCTGCTCGAGTCGGGACAGCCGACACCGGCGTACCAGTACTTCCTCGCCGCGCTCGACAACGGGCCCGACCGCGCCACCGCGGATGCGGCGCGTGCGGGTATCGGGACGATCGAGAGCATGCAGAAGCGCCAGGTCGGGCGTCCGAGCGCACGCGGCGTCTGACGCTGGCGCATCGGTGCGCCTTGACACTTCGAACGGAAAGATTGATCTACGCGCGCCCGGCGGACGGACGGCGGGGCGACAAAGGGAGGGGTTCATGAAGGGACTTCGGACGGTTGTCATCGGCCTCGCTGGTGGGCTCGCGCTCGTCGGATGCGCCAAGAAGCCGGTGCCGCCTCCTCCACCCCCCACGGTGGAGCAGCATGTCGAGAAGGTGCCAGGTGGCGTCCAGGTCAGCGACGTCGTCACGGCGACGGCCGTCGTGAAGAAGATCGATCAGCGGACCCGCATGGTGACGCTGCTGGGATCCGACGGACAGCAGCAGACGCTGCATGTCGGACCCGAGGTGCAGAACCTCCCGCAGGTTCGCCGGGGCGACCACGTCGTCGTCCAGTACACCGAGTCGGTGGCGCTCCGTCTGAAGGAGCCGGGTGACCCGCCGGAGGCGACCGTGGAGCAGGAGGTCGGCAGGGCCGAGCCGGGGCAGATGCCCGGCGCGGAAGCCGCCCAGGTGGTCAAGGCCACCGCGAAGATCGTTCGCATCGACCGGGCCGACCAGACGGCAACGCTCGTGGGCCCACGAGGGAAGCGGTTCACCGTCAAGGTGAAGGATCCGACGATCCTCGATCGGGTGAGGGTCGGCGATCGCGTTCAGGCGACCTATCGCGAGTCGCTCGCCATCTCGGTCCGGCCGGCGCCGACGCAGTAGTCGCCCCTCGGGCGCGCGCTTGAACGCGCGTCCCCTGGCGAGTACACGGCGAGCAGGCCGGGCGATGCGCGCCCGGAACCGGAGACCAGATCGAGTCTGTGACGTCCTGCAGCGGACCCCGGTGCCGGGGTCCAGAAGGGGGGAGCCGTCATGACGCGTGGCATGCGAGAGATGGCGCTCGCAGGGTTGCTGGTGGGAGCCGTGGCGTTCGTCGGATCGGGGTGTAGCCGGGACGAGGCGAAAGGACCGGCGGAGACGCTCGGGAAGAAGGTCGACGACGCCAGCCAGGCGACCAAGAACGCCGCGTCCGACGCGGCCAAGGCGACCGGCAACGCCGCCGCCAACGCCGCGGGCGCCGCCAAGGATGCCGCCCACGCAACCGCGGATGCAGCGAAGGACGCGGCCGCCGGAGCCGCGAACATCGCCAAGGACGCCGCGGCCACGGCGAGAGATGCGGCGGCCAACGCCGCCGACAAGACCAAGGATGCCGCGGAACGCGCGCCACGGCGAAGGATGCCGCGGCCGCTGCCGCCGACAAGGCCGGCGATGCGGCCCAGGGTGCGGCGAAGACCATGCACGACGCCGCCGACGCGGCGAGAAACCCGTAGGCGCTCGGTCAGCTGGCGGAGCCCCGAACGTGTTCGGGGCTCCGCGGTGTGCTCACGTCGCGCCGGCGATGCCGCGCGCGCGCCGCTCGGCGGCCGCGAGGTCGCCGGGTGCGACGCCCGAGTCGCGAGATCCGAGAAGCGCGTCGAGCGGATCCCGTAGGTCGTCGACGTAGCCCAGGGAGTAGGCGCCGCGGGCGTATCCCATCAGCCGCAGCAACGACTCCGGCAGCGTCCGCGCGATCTCGGCCGGCACCGAGAGGTACTGGTTCTCCTCCTGGCGGAGCCAGCTCACCGCGTACGTGATGTTGAGCCCGTAGCGAGTGCCCGCGCCGCGATTCGCACCCGCGCCGTGGTACAGCGCACCGGTGTAGAGCAGCACCGAGCCCGCGGGCATCTCGGCCGGCACCGTGTCCGCCGTCTGGAACTCGCGCCGGTCCTCGAGGCGATGACTCCCCGGGATCAGCCGGGTCGCGCCGTTCTCCTCGGTGAAATCGTTCATCGCCCAGATCGTGTTGCACTGGACCTCGTAGCCCGCGGGGAACGGGAAGAAGTCGAACGCCCACTGATCGCGATGGATCATCTGCGCCGGCTCGCCTGGACCGATGGCGATCACCTGCGTCAGGTGGAGCTGGAAGCTGGTCGCGTGTCCGAGGACGCCGTGCACGGCGTCGAGCACCAGCGGGTGCATGACCAGCTCGCGGCAGGTGGCCGAGCGCGCCACGAGCCCGCCCGTCCGTCGCGTCCGATGACCCATGAAGTCGTCGGTCCCGACCGGCGTCGCGTCGAGGTGGGGCCCGAGCTCGGCACGTGCCTGATCGAGCAGCGCGGGCGGTACGAGACGCTCGACGACGGCGCAGCCCTCGCGCCCGAGGGCCTCCGCGACCTCCTGACCGCTGGCAGTGGCGGCGAGACGAGGAATCGGCATCGTGAGTGCGGCGTACTGCGCGGTATGAGGCGCGTCAAGGCGTTTCGCGCCCGCGGTATTGAGAGGCTCGCCGGACGGACTTGACGTCGCCACGCGCGTCGGGCATCTGGTCGCCCGTGACGTTCGCGTACGCACCGTGCTGTCGCTGTACCGAGGCCCGGGGGGTCTCCCGCGCTCGCGGTCGCGTCGCGTTGTCCTTCGCCGAGTAGCTCGCGCGAACTCCGTCGTGATCCGAAGGCCCGGGAGGCACATGCCCCCCGGGCCTTCGTTTTTTCGCGACACGACGTGACGAACACTCGGGAGGGACTTCTGATGATCTACCGGCAGGACGGAGAGACCGCAGCGCTTCGGCTCGATGGAGCGCTGCTACGCGGCGAGCGGCGTCTGATGCTGGCCACGCTGGAGGACGGCATCCGCACCATCCTGGACGCCCGGCACCGTCACGTCCCGCACCGGCGTCTCAAGGCCGACCTCGACTGGCTCACGGACGACGATCCGCGTCCCGCGTTCGGCTTCATCAGCCTGTGCGAATTTCTCGGCATCGACGCCGAGTATCTCCGGGCCCGCGTGCTCGCGGTCCACTCGTCCGGGCCATACGGCGCCACCTTCCCGGTACACCTCAAACGCGAGGACGGGCACGGCGTGCCGCCGTCCTGAGCGCTGGAGATCACACGTGGCCGAGGTGGCCGCTCTCTTCGACATCGAGCCGCGCGGCGTGGCCGTCCAGCCGGCGCTGACGTTGCATCGGGTCACGAAGGCGCGCCGCGTGCCGGGCGGCGTCATCGAGGTGCTCGCGTCGATGGACCTCGTCGTGGCGGACGGCGAGATCGTCAGCGTCGTGGGTCCCAGCGGCTGCGGCAAGTCGACGCTGCTCTCCCTGGTGGCCGGTGTCGACGCACCCACCCACGGCACCATCCGCGCCGCGGGCGTCCGCATTGGCGGCCCGGCTCCCGATCGGGTGCTGCTCGCGCAGGACGCCGCGCTCTTCCCCTGGCTCGACGTCCAGCGCAACGTCGAGTTCGGTCTCCGGCAGCGGGGTCTGGGCGCCGTCGATCGTGGGGTCGTCGCCGGCCGCTGGCTCGACCGCCTGTCGCTCCGCGGGCTCGCCCGCAGCGCCGTCGGACAGCTCTCGGCGAGCGACCGCCAGCGGGCGGCGCTGGCGCGTGCGCTCGCGGTCGATCCCACCGTGCTCCTGATGGACGAGCCCTTCGGCGGCCTCGATGCGATGAGTCGTGACCGGCTGCACGCAGAGCTGCAGGCGATCTGGGCGTCGACCCGGAAGACCATCGTGTTTGCGACCCGCAACACCCGCGAGGCGGTCGTTCTCGGGGACCGCGTCCTGGTGCTCTCGCCACGCCCCGGCCGCGTGATCGCGGAGGTGCGGATCGACCTGCCACGCCCGCGGTCGCTCGAGGACACGGCGCTGGTGGAACACACGCGGGCGGTGCTGCGCGTGCTGCGGGCGGGGATGCGCGAGGAGGCCAGCCCGTGATGCACCGTACGCTCGTAGCCCGTGCCCTCGTGTACAGCGCCCTGCTCGGGCTCTGGACGGCGGTGGCATGGTGCCGCCCGGGATTCCTCCCGGCTCCGCGCGTGGTGCTGGAGGCGTTGGTGGCCGGCCTTCGCGGCGGTCTCTTCGTCGAAGGTGCGATGGCGACCCTCTGTCGTCTGGGGTTCGGATTCGGCGTCGCGGTGGTTGCCGGCGTCACCCTGGGACTGCTCCTGGGTCGCGCCCGACTGCTCGACGAGATCTTCGAGCCGCTCGTGCTCGGCATGGCGGCGATCCCGGCCCCGTGCTGGCTCCCCATCGCGTTCCTCTGGTTCGGTGCCGTCGAGCGCGCGGTCGTCTCCGTCGTCGTGATGAGCACGGTATTCCCGATCGCGCTCGGGGTGCGCGCCGGGGTCAGGGACACGCCGCCTGGGTTCCTCCGGACCGCCCGAAACCTGGGGGCCTCGAGCGTGAGCCTCTACACGCAGGTCATCCTGCCGGCCGCGACGCCAGCCGTGCTCGCTGCGCTCAGACGGGCCTGGTGGCTCGCCTGGTGGTCACTCATCGCCGCCGAGCTGTTCCAGAGCTCGCTCGGTCTCGGCGGTCTCCTCCAGGCGGGCGGCGAGCGGGGCGACGTGGCGCAGATCCTCGCCGTGATGATCCTGGTCCTCGCGCTCGGCCTGGTCGTCGATCGGATCGTCTTCGGGGTGGCGGAGCGGCGCGTGCGGACGCAGTGGGGTGCGCAGACGCCCGGTTGACAAAGCGGCGGGCTGGCGTAGTCGAGGATCGATGGCCGAGCGCACGGGCGACGGCATCGACCGGCGCGAGTTCCTGCGCCGGGGTGCACTGCTCGGAGTCGGCGTGGGACTGGTGCCCGGCGCGGTCCTCGCCGCCGGCGAGGTGGAGTCTCCCGGCGCGCCGCACATCCGGTCGCGGCGCACGCTCGGCCGTACCGGACTCGAGGTGTCGGACATCGCGTTCGGGTCGAGTCGGCTCGGCGAGAACGACGACGACCTCGTGCGGCACGCCTTCGACTCGGGCGTGAACTACTTCGACACCGCGGAGGACTACACCGGCGGCGCCTCGGAGCGGGCCATCGGCAAGGCGCTGGAGGGCAAGCGCGACCGCTGCATCCTGACCTCGAAGGTCGAAGCCTCCGCGACCGGCCGGCAGGCCGACTTCATGCGCGCGCTCGAGGGCAGCCTGCGCCGGCTGCGCACCGACCACGTCGACATCTACCTGAACCACGCCGTCAACGACGTGGCGCGCATGAAGAATCCCGAGTGGCACGCGTTCGTCGAGGACGCCAAGCACCAGGGGAAGATCCGCTTCAGCGGCATGTCGGGTCACGCCGGCCGGCTCATCGAATGCCTCGACTACTCCCTCGATCACGACCTGGTCGACGTCATCCTCGTGGCCTACAACTTCGGCCAGGACCCGGCCTTCTATCAGCGGCTGATGCGCGACTTCGACACCATCGCCGTGCAGCCCGACCTGCCGCGGGTGATTCGCAAGGCGGCGGAGAAGCGGGTCGGCGTCCTCACCATGAAGACCCTGATGGGCGCGCGTCTGAACGACATGCGACCCTACGAGAACGGCAACGGGACGTTCGCGCAGGCCGCGTTCCGCTGGGTCCTGTCCAATCCCGCCGTGACGGGTGTCGTCATCTCGATGACGAGCCGCGAGCGCATCGACGAGTACCTGGGCGCCTCCGGTGCCCAGGCGCTCCGCGCGGGCGACCTACTGGTGCTGGCGCGCTATCTCGGCATCCAGGGTGACGCCTACTGCCGCCACGCCTGCGGGGCGTGCGAGGATGCCTGCCCGAGCGGGGTGCCGATCGGCGAGGTGCTGCGCACGCGCATGTACGCGTACGACTACGGGGACCTGGGGTTCGCGCGACGCGAGTATGCCAGGCTCCGCGCTGGTGCGGCCGCCTGCCTCACGTGCACCGCGCGCGCCTGCGCCGGCGCCTGCCCGCACGGGCTGACGCCGGAGACCTTCGCCGAGGAGGCGCACCGGCTGCTGGCGTGAGCCGCCGCGCCGTCGTCGTCAGACGAGGGAAGCGGCGGGGCGCACCCATTCGTTCGCCAGGTCCTCGACCCAGGCCGTCATCCGGCTCTCGTCCAGGGGAGGGGTCGCCACGATCGTGACCTCGTGGACGCCCGCCGCATGATAGCGGGCGAGGTCCGCGGGACGGACCGGCTTCGTGAACGGCGCCACCACGATCTCGAACGCCGCGGGATCGCGCCTGCGGCGCTGCAGCAGGCTCCGGAGCACGGCGATCCGCTCGGCCGCCTCCTCGGGACTCAGGTTGAAGCCGTGCCATCCGTCGCCGTACTCCGCGGCGCGGGTGAGCGCGGCGCGGCTCTCACCGCCCAGGATGACCGGCAGGCGACCGCCCCGGACCGGCTTCGGGAAGCTGCGAACACCGTCGACGCTCGCGAACTCGCCGTGGAACGTGGTCACCTCCTCGCTCCACAGGCGGCGCATCAGCGCGACGTACTCGCGGGTACGCTCGGCGCGGCGCGCGAAGGGGATGCCGAGCGCGGCGAACTCCTCGGCCAGCCAGCCGATGCCGATCCCGAACACGAAGCGGCCGTCGGACAGGCGATCGAGGCTGGCAACCTGCTTCGCGAGGATGAGCGGGTTGTGCTGCGGGACGAGGCAGATGCCGGTGGCGAGACGGATCCGGCTGGTGATGGTGGCGGCCGCGCTCAGAGTCACGAAGGGATCGAGCCAGTCGGTGGTTGCGGGCACGGCGAACTCGCCCCGCTCGGAGTAGGGATACCTCGAGTCGTGACGGTCGAAGAGGACCACGTGCTGTCCCATCCAGAGCGTCGCGAACCCGGTGGCATCGGCCGCGCTGGCGACCGCGCGGAGCGTCGCGGGACGCGCACCTGCTTCCGATGCCGAGCGCAGCGAGACCGATCTTCACGGCCCCGAGTCTAGCGCAGCCGCGGGACGGCGGAATACGCCTCTGCACGAGACCGTCGCCCTGATCGGTCGGATGCGGTATGCATCTCGACATGCCGCCCGACGGCCAGCGCCAGACCTCCTTCACCCGCATGACGGACGCCACGGCGGAGGACTACGCCGACATCGCCCGGCACTCGCTGGGCTTCACGCAGGAGCTGCCGGATCGCGTCCTCCGGCACCTGTCGCTGCTCGGCGGCGACACGGGCGGCTACGCGGTCGACCGGCTGACGCACAGCCTGCAGACGGCGACGCGCGCGCATCGGGACGGGCGTGACGAGGAGTACGTGACCTGCGCCCTGGTGCACGACATCGGCGACACGCTGGCCACGCTCAACCACTCCGAGCTCGCGGCGGTGATCCTGGAGCCGTTCGTGTCCGAGGAGAACCACTGGATCATCAGGCACCACGGCATCTTCCAGGGCTACTACTTCTTCCACCACCTCGGGCTCGATCGGAACATGCGCGATCGCTATCGCGACCATCCCCACTGGCGAGCCTGCGCGCACTTCTGTGCCGCCTACGACCAGAACAGCTTCGACCCGGCCTACGAGACGCTGCCGCTCGAGTTCTTCGAGCCCATGGTGCGCCGGGTCTTCACGAACCCGAAGCGCTCGATCTACATGCCCGACGGGCGGTAGGGCCCGGCCGGAGCTCGCGTCGCTGCTCGAGACACCCGACGCGGAGCGAGTAGGACGCCGGCTCCTCCGTCGCTGCGGGCGGAGTAGATGGGGGAGCCGCACTCCGGGCAGAAGGCGTGTGCGCGGCGGGCGCCGCTCTCGGCGGTCTTCACGTAGATCTTGGGGCGCGCGCCGCGCAATCTGAACGTCTCGGCCGGTGCGGGAACCGTTACGCGGTACGCCGAGCCGGTGAGGGTCTGGCAATCGGTGCAGTGGCACAGTCCGACCTTGGCGGGATCGACGACTGCGTCGTAGCTGATCGCTCCACAGTGACACCTGCCGCTCACGTTCATCGGATCGCCACTACCGCATCGTCGGTGGGCGACCAAGGTGCGTGACCGGCGCTAGTCGTCGCGGTAGTCGGTCAGCGCGCGCAGCGAGCCGACGCGGACGATCTGCTGCCGTCCGCCCGCGACGTCGATGCGACGCTCGGTCGGCGCGTACCCTGCCGCCCGGACCGTGATGGTGTGCGCGCCCGCGGGAATCGCGAGCCAGTGGTTTTCGAGACCGGGCGACCTCACCCACGGACGCTGATCGAGGTCGACGGACGCACCGCTGGGAACCTCACGAAACTGGACGAAGCCGTAGTTGGACGCGGCCCCGGACTCCAACGCGGCCCCGTACTGTCCGGTGGGAGGCACCTCGACATCAGGCTCTGACGGAGCGCTCTGCGAGGACGGCGGCGGGGCCTGCACGTCCGGCGGTGGGCCGTAGTCTCCATCCCCGTAGCCTTGGTTTCCCTGGTAGCCGGGTGGAGGGTACGAGGGGTACGCCGGGGTCGAGCCGGGGGTGTACGTCGGCGGGTAGCTGTAGGTGGGCGGATAGCCGGAGGTCGGCGGATAGCCGTAACCATAGTACGGGTAGCTGTAGCCGTAGTACGGGTACGGGTAGCCGTACGTGTAGGGATAGAAGCCGCCGCCGATCACGATGTTCGGGCCGCCCCAGAAGCGGCCGCCATACCATCGTCCGCCGTGCCAGCCCCCGCCGTGCCAGCCCCCGCCATGCCAGCTGCTCCAGCTGGGACCAGGGCCTCCGGGCCGGCCGCGCCAGCCTGGGCCGCCGCCGCGCCAACCACCGCTCCCGTGCCAGCCACCGCCGCCGCCGTGCCAGCCACCGCCGCCGCCGTGCCAACGCCGCCGCCGCCACGCCCTCCACCGCCGCCGAAGCTGCCGCCACCAGGCCCGCGGCCGGCGCCCCCACGATGATGCGGACCCGCGAGCGCGGGCCCAGCGAGCGCGAGAGAGAGGAGGAGGGCGCCGGCCGCGAGCACCGACACCGGTCGCAGAGTTCGCTTCATGCCTGGGGTGTCCAACACGGACACGGCGATGCGGTTACTGACGTCTTGCGTCACCGGCGCAGATGCAAAGGAGGATGAGACGCTCCCTGGTGATGCGCCACGGTCCCTGAAGGCCTCGCCTCACGAGGCCCGGCCGACGTCGCGCGCAAAGCGCTCCGCCAGCGCCGCGTGGTCGATCTTCCCGGAATGGGTGAGCGGAAGCCGATCGATCGGCAGGATCCTCGCCGGGATCTTGAAGGCCGCGATCTGCCCGCCGAGGAAGTCCTTCATCTCCTGCTCGCTCGCCGCGCTCCCGGGTCGAAGCACGACATAGGCGATCGGGACCTGCCCCTCGTCGGGGTCGGGCACCCCGAAGGCGGCCGCCTCGGCGATCGCGGGATGCCGGTAGAGCGCCTGCTCGATCTCGCCGGGCGTGATGTTCTCGCTGTTGCGCTCGATGATCTGCTTCAGACGGCCGGTGAACCAGTAGTTGCCGCCGGTGTCCCGGAGGCCCATGTCACCGGTTCGGAGCCAGCCGTCGACGAACACCTCGCGGTCCGCCTCCGGACGATTCCAGTAGCCCGGCGACACCATCGGGCCGCGCACCCACAGCTCGCCCGCATCGCCCGGCGGAACGTCGGTGCCGTCCCGTCCGACCAGGCGCAGCTGCACCTGGTCGACCGGCTGCCCCATGAATCCACGCCGCCGCAGCTCGGGCGTGCGTGCGATGGTGAGCCAGATGGCCTCCGTCATTCCCCAGCCGACCTGGATGGGGAGACCCGCGAGCTCGAGAAAGGCGCGCTGGAGCGAGAGCGGCAGCTCGTCGCCGCCCGTGAACACCGTGTCGAGCGATGCGAAGTCCTCGCGCCGCGCCCCGGGCCGACGCACGATCTGCCACAGGTGATCGACATGGGCGCCGACGACGGTCGGGCGCCACGCACGGAGGTCGTCGTAGAAGCGCTCGACGTCGAACGCTTTCTCCAGCGCGACCGTGGCGCCCCGCCGGAGGAAGGGGAAGGCCTCGATCCAGCCTCCCATGTGGCTCACCGAATCGTGGGCAACGATGCGGGATTCGCCGCTCACGCGGTCGAGGGCGGCCAGCACGCTGGCGATGATGCCGGCCGCGGAGGCGTGCGAGTGGACGACGCCCTTCGGGAGCGCGGTCGAGCCGGAGGTGTAGAGGATGAACGCGCTGGTCGTCGTGGCGACCTCCGGCAACGCTCGCGGCGCCGTCTCCAGCAATGACGCGAAGGGCTGCTGGTGCTCGCGCCGGGTGCCGACGACGGCCACGCGCTCGATGGCGGTGTCCGCAAGCCCGACGCTGGCCACGTCGTCGAGCTTCTCCTCGTGCACGATGAGCCACCGGGCGCCGCAGTCGGTGAGGCCGTACCGGATCTCGGGCGGCGCATCGACGTACTCGAACGGAACCATGACGACGCCCGCGGCCCAGCAGGCGAGGTAGCAGACGATCAGCTCCGGGCCATTCGGCAGCAGCGTCGCCACGCGTTCGCCGCCGAGATCGGCGTCGGCGAATGCGGTCGCCAGCCGCGCAGCCCGCTCGCGCAGCTCGGCGAACGACAGGCGACCGTCCCGGCTCGCGATCGCGAGCTTGTCGGGATGGCGATCGCAGGCGTCGTCCAGCAACCGTGCGAGACGAACGGGCCCATCCATGACGCCCTCGGTTGCCGAAAGCGATCTCAGGACGTCTGCGGTGGCTTCACCTGCGGGCGGTACTGCGGCGGCACTTCTTCCCAGAGGTTGGTCAGGTGCACGACGCCCTGATCGTCGGTCCAGCGGTACAGCCGGGCGTGCGGCGGCGGTTGCGACGACGGGCCGTCTGCGCCCAGTTCTGCGGGCGGCGCGGACGGCGGATTCGGAATCCACACCCACGAGTAGCCCGTGCCGACGCCATCGCCGCGAAGCTGATACCGGCCGGTGGCGAACTCGACGACCTCCGGCATGGGCGGTGGCGGGACAGGCGGAATCTCCTGGACCGCGGGCTGCGTGTAGACCGGCGGCGGATCGTACGCCGCTGGCGAAGCGTACGGCGGATCGTACCCGGCCGGGGAGCCGTCGTAGGGCGGATATCCGGAGGAATAGCCGTAGAACGGTGGCCACGCCCAGAAGCCGACGGGCACCGGTACCACGAAGGCGAATCGACCGAACTTCCGTCCGCGGAAGAACGGCCGACGGGCGAACGGCGGCGCCATCGAGCGGGCGAACGGCGGCGCCATCGAGTGGCCGAATCCGCGTCCTCCCGCGAAGCCATGACCCAGCCGCCGGCGAATCGCATCGGGAAAGCCTGCGCCGGGACCGGCGCACCGGTCGCAAGGACTACGAGAGAGAGACCCAGGATCAGCGCGAGTCGCCTCATCGACACGCTTCTCTTCGCTGAGGGTAGACCAGTACCGGAGATTGGTCCAGCGTCTCCCCGAGGCGCGAGAACCAGGGCGTTCCGGGCCGGAGCGGTCGCTCAGGCGGAGAGGCCGAGCTGCTCGCGGACTCCGTCGGCGTCGATCCCGATTGCCTCGCAGACGTTCTCGAAGCTGAACGGCCACGAGCGATCGGTGCTCGCGACATAGGCGCGGGCCTGCTCGTGCGCACGGTGGCCCGACGCACGACGGGACGGGCCACGAACGTCGTCCAGCACGGTCTTCAGGACGGCAGCCATCAGGCGCCGATGTGGCTCGACGCGGGGTGAGTCGGTGGGCCGGACGTCCTGAGTCGGCAGCTTCACATACATCCTGACGTCACATGCAGATCAGACTTGGGCCTCGACGGCGGCGGGCTCGTTCCGCGCCAGCTTCCTGAGGGCGGCGCGGTACCGGCGGAGCTGGACCAGTGCAGCTCGTGCAGTCTCCCGGCGCGGATCGCACGTGTCCAGTCCCCAGTAGGACCAGAGGGGCTGCACGACGTCCTCGAGATAGTCCGACAGCCGGAAGATGCCCTGCATCGCGAGGTAGCTGCGGCGCTCCTCGAAATCGCGCAGGACCGCCCCCGACCAGGGCATCTCGAAGCGGAGCATGACGCCCGACAATGGAAGCACGTAGTCGGCGTCGACATCGAGATGGGCCTTCACGACGTCTCGATAGAAGGCCATGTGCAACGTCTCGTCCCGGGCGATGCGCCTGAGGGCCGTGCTCAGCGCCGGATGCTCCTGCTCACATGCGCGCGCGGTGCAGAGATAGAACGTGCGCGTCGCGGCCTCCTGCATGGCGGTGTAGACCATCCCCTCGATCGGTAGGGTGAGCCCATGCCGCCTCGCCAGCCGGTGGTGATGATGGCCTTTCGGAGGCGCGATCGGGAGCCGTGGTCCCCGCTGCCCGTGAGGAGCAGATACCCCTCCAGCAGGCTCGCGTGTTGGTCCTCCTCGGCCGTCCACACACGTACGAACTCCTGGATCGGGGCCGGGCAGCTCTCGAGCCCGTGCGCGAGGCCGGCCGTGTACCAGGGCAGGTTGACCTCGGTCAGGAGGGCGGTCTCGACTGCGACGTACGCGGCCGGTGACAGCGGAGGATGATCCGCGGCATTCGCCCGCAGGGAGTCCAGCGGCAGATAGTCGTGATACGACCACGCCCCTTTCTCCGCCGCCTCCTTGTGACGGGCGAGGAGCGAGGAGAAGCAAGGCTCGAGCTCCGGAAGCAGGTCGAGGCTGACGCTGTCGTCCGGTTGATCGAGCATGCTAGGGATTGCCGGATCTCCGGCCGGCGCATTTACTGTCAGATCGGGGTTGCCGTCAACCCGGCCTCTTTTTGGCGATTGCCGAGCGACGCGTCCGCAAGTCTTGTGCGCATCGCCGCTTCATGGTCGGTGTGTTCGCACGGATCGCTCCGGAGGCCCGATCGATGACGACCAGGATGCCGAGCATCACGGCTCCGAAGACCCGCGTGGGCTTCCCCGTCCTCGACGCGGACGGCCACGTCGCCGAGCCGCACGATCTGTGGAGCGGGTACTGCGACCCGTCGCACCGGCAGGCCGCGACGGACGCGCTTGCGATCGTCGATCTTCCCGACGGCGGATCGGGCTTGATGCTCGAGGGCCGGTGTCTGGTGCGCGGGATCGAGGCGGTGACGTTTGCCGGACAGAATCCCCGGACGTTTCTCGGAACCAGGCGCTGGGACGAGGGCTACCCGGGGGCGTTCGATCCGGTGCACCGGCTGCGCGACATGGATCTCGAGGGCATCGACATCGCGATGGTGTTCCCGAGCATGGTCGGTGCGCTCGGTGGTGTTTCCGATGCTCGCCTCGCCGCGGCGATGGCGCGCGCCTACAATCGCTGGGTCCTCGACTACTGCTCGGCGGATCCGAAGCGGCTCCTGCCCGCCGCCGTCGTTCCGCTGCAGGATCCGGAGGCCGCCGTGGCGGAGGTGGAGGCGGCCGCGCGCGATGGCTTTCGCTGCGTGATGGTGCGCGCCTGCCGGTATCGCGGGCTGGCGCACGACCATCCCGACTTCGCACCTTTCTATGCGGCGTGCGCCCACCACGAGCTCGTGGTGGGACTGCATCCGTTTCCCTTCCCCGACGTCGAGTGGACGCAGGCCATCCTGCCCGACCTGGCCGGCGCTCCGTCCAGCCGCATCGTCATGGCCGACATGGTCGCCCTTCCGATCGACAACATGCTGACCATGGCCTACCTGATGTTCGGCGGGGTGTGCGATCGCCACCCGGGACTGAAGTTCGCCTTCATGGAGAGCAACGCGACGTGGGTCGCGCCCTGGATCGATCGCATGGAGGCACGCTTCGCGCGAGGCGGTCACCGCCTGATCGCGACCCCGCCGAGCGAGATTCTCGCGCGCCAGTGCTTCGTCTCGGTGGAGGGGGACGAGCGCTCGCTCGTACCGCTCCTCGAACTCATCGGCGAGGACGTGCTCTTCTGGGCGTCGGACTTCCCGCACTTCGACGGGCATTTCCCGGGAGCGGTGACCGAAGCCGTCGAGGGTCTCGCGGCGACGCCCGATCGCGTGACCCGCAAGGTGCTCGGCGAGAACGCCGCTCGGATGTACGGCGTGGAGCTCACGCCGCGGGTCCGCACGTCTCGCTGAACGGCGCCGGGTCGCGCGCAGCGACGCTGCGTTCCACTCCGTGTGTTTCCGGGGGGCGGTGAGGCACTCCCGTGCGCCGATTTTCGACGCGGCCGGCATACGAGCGCGGTCACCGTTGCGGGCGGCCCCGAGGCCATCCGCGGCAGCTGGGGCCCACGCGGGTGATCCGCGTGGGCCCCGAGCTGCCACTTACGTTGCGATTGCGATCGGAATCAGCCGCCGCGGCGCTGAGTCGGCGGCGGCAGAGGCGGCGGCGGCGGCGGAGGCGGCGGCGGCGGCGGTGCAACCTCTTCCTCTGGGCAGAAGTGGTAGCCGATCAGCAGACCGACAAGACCGCCAGCGACGGCACCCGCTGCAGCGCCGGCCGCGACGTGTCCGTTGGGAACGTCGGGATTGTTGTCGCGGTTGATGTTGTGCACACCCACGGCGCCGCCGACGGCACCCGGTATGGCGCCAGTCAGGGTCGCCACGGCCAGGCATGCTGGCCGATTCTCCTGCAGGGTCGCGCAGCCGCTCAGCGCGACAAGCGCGAGCAACCCTCCTGCCGTTAGTCTCATCAGTGGTCTCATGACGCTCTCCCCTCTCTCGCTTGGTGAGAGCCCGTTGCCATCGACCAAGTCAGATAGCAAGGGCCGTTTGTCAAGCATGCTCTCCTAGTAACCCGTCCTCGAGAGCCTCTCCATTGCAAAACGTCGGATTCCGGGCGGTCTGTCAACATCAGAAAAAGCACATTTTTGTGCGGCGATTTCTCGCCGTCGCTTGCGTGGAAACACGGTGTGGCAGCTGGTTCCAGCTGCGACGCGCGTCGGGGGCGGCGTGCCGCTCTCCTGATCCGCCGAGCGCCGGCGACCTTTCAGGATAGCGGGCTGCCTGTCTCGAGACGGCCTGGTTGTCCCTCGAACGACGCTACGGCTCGACGACCACCGGCGTGCCGAGCTTCACCCGTGCGAACATCTCGACCACGTCGGGATTCGACATGCGCACGCAGCCGTGGCTCACGGCCTGCCCCAGGACCTCGGTTTTCTGGGTCCCATGGAAGCCGATGGCCCATCCGTGATCGTAGGCGAAGCCGATCCATCGCAGCCCCAGCGGATTGCCGATGCCGGGAGCGATGCGTCCGCGGTCCTTCGAGCGTTCCGGATTGTTGAAATCGAACACCACGAAGTCTGGATTCTCGACCAGCTGGTTGATCTGGAATTTGCCGGTCGGTGTGGGCCACTGGGGGCGTCCGATCGCCACGGGATAACCCGCGGGCGGTGCGGTGGGATCGTCCATCACGTAGACCCGCCGCTCGTTGAGCTTCAGGAGCAGATACGGCTCCTTGGGCGCTGGCGAAGCGGCTGGACTCGGCGGCGTGACCGCGCAGCCGGTCATTCCGATGGCGAGCGCCAGGATGGTGGCGGCCAGCGTTCGACTCGGCCAGGCGCGACGCGAGTGGGTGGGGACGAGGACGCTCAAGGATGCGCAGGGCATGCGAGCTTATGCCAGAAGTCGAGACGATTTTAAAATAGCTCTTCGGCCCAAGCGGCTGATAGGCTGTCCGAAGGCGACTCGCACGATGCGCATCCGTCGGGCATACAGGGGCGTTGCTGCGGGGTGTGGCCCGGAGCACCGAAAACCGCCGATGCGCCGACGTCCTCCCTCCCTCCTCCGTCAGCCTGCGATCTTTCCGGTGGCGGCCCTTCTCGCCGGGCT
>CAVSQG010000012.1:0-125607 GCA_963730055.1 uncultured Solirubrobacterales bacterium | reverse complement strand
GAGTCCGTCTCCATTGGGGTTGTAACGTCAGCGTTATGGAGATGGCCACCGGGTCGCCGACCCGTGAGCGCGCTGCGGAGCTGGTCGGTCGTCGCAGCGAGCGCGAGCTGCTCGACGGATTGATCGCGGCGGTTCGGGAGGGCCAGAGTCGTATGCTCGTGGTTCGTGGCGAACAGGGCGTGGGTAAGACCGCTTTGCTGGATTACGTGGCCGAGCGGGCCACCGGTTTTCGGGTGGCGCGTGTAGCGGGAGTCCAGTCGGAGATGGAGCTTGCGTTCGCGGGTCTGCATCAGCTGCTGGGCGCGATGCTCGACCGGATCGACCGGCTCCCCGTACCGCAGCGCGAGGCGCTGCAGACCGCATTCGGCCTGAGTACCGGGACGGTGCCAGACCCGTTGTTCGTCGCGCTGGCGGTGCTGGCGCTCCTCTCCGACGCGGCCGAGGAGCAACCGTTGGTATGCGTGGTGGACGACGAGCAGTGGCTCGATCGCGCCTCGGCGCAGATCCTCGCGTTCGTGGCGCGTCGCCTGGATGAGGAGTCGGTCGGGTTGCTGTTCGCCGCACCTACACCCAGCAGCGTCCTGGAGGGGTTGCCCGAGCTCGTTGTAGAGGGTCTGGGTCGGGACGACGCGCGTACGCTGCTCGAGGTGGCACTCGCGGGGCCGCTCGACGCTCGAGTTCGCGACCAGATCGTCAGCGAGACGCGCGGCAACCCGCTGGCGCTGCTGGAGCTGACGCGCGGGTTGACCCCGGCGGAGCTGGCAGGAGGGTTCGGACTCACGGGCGGGGTCCCGACTCGCAAGCGGATCGAGGAAAGCTTCATGAGGCAGCTGACGTCGCTTCCGGTCGAGGCTCGTCGTCTGCTCGTTCTCGCCGCGGCCGATCCCGTCGGCGACCCAACGCTGGTATGGGGGGCGGCGGAGCGACTCGGGATCGACCGCGAGGCGGCGTGCCCAGTATCCCGCGCCGGGCTATTGGAATTCGGGGCGCTCGTGCGCTTCCGTCACCCGCTGGTTCGCTCGACCGTGTACCGGTCGGCGTCCCTGCCCGAGCGCCAGGCGGTCCACCGGGCGCTGGCCGAGGCCACCGATCCAGAGCTGGACCCCGACCGTCGCGCATGGCACCTGGCCCACTCGGCGCCCGGGCTCGACGAGGGGGTCGCGGAGGAGCTCGAGCGGTCCGCGACCCGGGCGCAGGCTCGTGGCGGTTCGGCCGCGGCCGCAGCCTTCCTGGAGCGTGCGGCAATGCTGACGCCCGACCCGCGTCGCCGGGCCCAGCGCCTGCTCGCGGCGGCCGAACGCAAGCGTGAGGCCGGCGCGTTCGACGAGTCCCTGGGACTGTTGGTGGCCGTCGAGGCCGGCCCCCTCGACGAGCTTCAGCGCAGCCGAGTCGAGCTCCTGCGGGGACAGATCGGACTGGAGCAGCACCGCCCCGCCGACGCGGGCCGGCTGCTAATGAGCGCGGCGCGGCGCCTCGAACCGCTCGACGCCGACCTGGCCCGCGAGACCCACCTCGAGGCGCTCGGCGCCGCCATGGCTAACGACCTCGAGGTCCCCGGCGGCTTGGGGGTCGCCGCGCAAGCAGCGCGGGCGGCGCCGCCGGGGCCCTACCCGCCGCGCGCCGTCGACGTTCTCCTCGAGGCGCTCGCGACGCGATTGACGGACGGATACGCAGCTGCGGTGCCCGCGATGCGTCGAGCGCTCGACCTGCTCCTCGCTTTGGACATTGGCCAACACGAAGCCGGGCGCTGGCTGTGGCTCGCCGGCGGGCGAGCCAGCAGCTTGGTGGCCTTAGAGCTCTGGGATCTCGAATCCTGGCTTGTGCTTGCCACCCGCCAGGCGGCGCTCGCCCGCAACACGGGCGCGCTGAGGCTCCTTCAGCTCGCGCTCAGCTTCCTCAGCCGGATTCATCTGCTCGCCGGTGAGCTGACGACCGCCGAGCTGATGCTCGAGGAAGACCGCCTGATCGCGGAGGCAACCGGAAACGCGCCGCTCCGATATGGCCGGATGACGCTAGCCGCATGGCGCGGCGACGAGGCGTTGGCGTCAGAGCTGATCGAGGCCACCGCGGGCGAGGCGGCGGCGCACGGGTGGTCGAGCACCGGTTACGCCGCGGCGGTGCTCAACAACGGCCTCGGGCGACACGACGTTGCGCGCGACGCCGCGCGTCGCCTCTTCGAGCGCGACGTGGTGGGGTACGGGCCGTTTCTCCTGCCCGAGCTGGCCGAGGCGGCGTCCCGGACCGGTGACACTGAGCTCGTCAGGGCCACAGCCGAATGGCTGTCCGAGCGTGCGCAAGCGACGTCATCGGAGTGGGCGCTGGGGATCGAAGCCCGCGCCCGGGCGTTTCTGAGCGGCGGCGAGGCCGCGGAGCGGCTCTATCGCAATTCGATCGCGCGGCTCGGCCGGACGCGCGTGCGCCTCGAGGTCGCACGCGGTCACCTGCTCTATGGCGAATGGCTGCGGCGAGAGAACCGGCGAGTGGACGCCCGCCAGCAGTTGCGCGCCGCTCATGAGATGCTCGTCGCGATGGGCGTCGAGGCGTTCGCCGAGCGCGCCCGCCGCGAGCTGCTCGCGACCGGCGAGACCGTCCGCAAGCGGACGGTTGAGGCGCGCGACGAGCTCACCCCGCAGGAGGCGTTGATCGCGCGGCTCGCGCGCGACGGACTCTCTAACCCCGAGATCGGCACGCGGCTGTTCATCAGCCCGCGGACGGTCAAATACCACCTGCGGAAGGTCTTCATCAAGCTCGATATCAGCTCACGCGCTCAGCTCGACCGCGTCCTCCCCGGCGACGCGCCCACGCGCCCCCGGCCCTAATTCAGATGGCGCTGCCAGTCGGCGGGCACCGCACCGGCGGGGCCGGGCACCGGCTGATCGGTCGGATGACTGTCCGGTGGCGCCAGCGCAGGTCCTTCGAGGAACTCGCCGAAGCGGTAGTCGTAGAACCAATCCTCCCCAGGTTCGAAGCTCTGTAGCACTGGATGTCCGGTCGCCTCGAAGTGCGCGGTCGCGTGCTGGCTGGGAGAGTTATCGCAACAGCCCACATGCCCGCAGGCCGCGCAACGCCGAAGATGGAGCCACCAACCCGGCGAGGCGCCGGCTAGGCACTCGGCGCAGCCGGTCCCGCTCGGGGGCACATCGGCGTTGATTTCGCCTTTCACGCTCGTCATTGCGGCTCAGATTTAGTTTTACTCCTAGCTGGCGCTTCGGTAAGCCCCGGCTCAAGGATCCAGGTCGCCGTCCGCTGTTCGCGCTCCGGTCAGCGCCTCGATCAACGTGGCCGTGCTGACGCCACGGACCTGGTCGATCCCGTCGTCGATCGGTTCTAGGGCGCTCGCCCCACGCGAGGTTCGGATGTCTCGCATCATGGCGACGCCCAATAAGCCTGCCCCGCGAAGCGGGAGGGACAAGGTGGGCTGTAGGGATCCAGTACGAGCGGCTCCCGCGAGTTCCCGGCTCCGTCCCGTCCGTCCTCGGGTGCAACCGCCGCCGCGACCAAGCGACCGGCGTACTTGGCGAGCCGATAACCCTGGTAGTGCGCCGCGGTGAGTGCCTCCACGCTGACCCCGTCGCCGCCTCCGGTCGGGTACGAGGCGCCATAGGGATTGCCGCCCGCCGCGGCGACGACCGCGTGGGAGTAGCCCGGCGGGACGATCAGGCATCCCCAGTGGTAGAAGACATTGTTGAGCGCCAGCAACGTCGATTCTTGTCCCCCGTGGATGTTCTGCGAGCTGGTGAACGACGTCGCGAGCTTGTTTGCGAGCCGACCCTCGACCCATAGCGGGCCGGTCTGATCGATGAATTCCTTGAGCTGGGCGGCGGGCAGCCCGAACCGCGTCGGCGTCCCGAACGCGAGACCATGCGCCCACTCGAGATCCTCGAGCGCGACTTCGGCCACCGGTGGCGCGGTTGCCTCGTGATGCTCGCGCCATGCGTCCTGGCGGCGGATCACCTCCTCGGCGGGGAACTCGGGCACCCGTCGCAGGCGGACCTCCGCTCCGGCGTCGGTGGCGCCCTTGGCAATGGCATCGGCCATCTTGTAGATGTGACCGGTCGCCGAGTAGTAGACCACTGCGATCTTGGTCATCGGCGCGACTCCTCGCGTGACTCGGGTCGACCTGCTCGCCGGGACTTGCCCAGTAGGCGGAACTCGACGACGACCACGGACAAACGCAGCGGCGGGTAGGTAGTCCGGCCCGCGGCGTCTCGAGCCCCGAACGGAACGGCCTGCCATCCCAGCGGGGCGCCGATTGATCGCTCATCTATCCGCCTCTGCCCAGTAGGCGGGTTCATCCCGGCGAGTCTTGTCTCTAGGGGCGATGTTCGCGTCAGCCTGTGGACAGTGAGACGAGGCAGTGGGCGACGCACGAGGCCCGAGACCGACCCGGAGGCCGCCAGCGCCCAACATCGACGGTGCAGTGACAGGCAAACCGGCAGACGCTCCGATCGAAAAGCACCTGCGCCACGAGCGTGACTGCTCAGGCGTCTAGCAGCACCAAGCCAGTGATCGGCGAGTCCTGCATCCGTCTCGACTCGGGCATGTTGGGTCGCGCGGCGACAGCCCCGCAATGCGCGGCAAGCGCGACCCTCGGCGGCGTCGCTGTGCCGAACGAACTGCTGGCGAGGCCGAGGCGCCCTTTCCGCGCCGAGCAGGGCCCGCGGAGTCGCCGACGAGATGCAGGTGCGACGACCAAGGCAGGTCTGCGTCTGCAGTCGCGACCCGGCCACCGGCAGCGATGAGTTTTCGGTCACCGCGGAGTCTTAGCGACAATCCTGCGATCTTCAGAAGGCCAGCGTGAGCGCGCACCTACTTCATTTCGTCGCCAAGGCCCGGTCGATCGCCTCTGGTCGGACGAGCAGCGGGGCCTCGCCGCACGCGCACCCGCTCGCCGCTCTGGGATGGCCGCTCGGCCAAGCCGCCGCTGTCTGGGCGTGCGCCCGCTCCGCGCCGTCTTCGGCTAGATCTATGCCCCGGCTGTCTCATAGCGAGACCCGCAACTCGAGACCGCCCGCGGCGCGTCCATCTGGTGGGGGGTGATCGTGCGTGTGAGGGAAAGGGTGCAGGTGCTGAGGGGCGGACAGGCACGCGTGTACGTCGTCGCCGAGGAGCGGGGGGATGGGTCGCTGCTGCTGTCGCCTGAGCCAGTCTCCAGCGCTCAAGACACGGGGCCCGCCGAAGACGGCCGAGCCGCCGCTGTCGCCGTGGCTGAGGTCGCGGGGATCCTCCAGGTGCGTGACCTGACGGTCGCTTACGGTCCCAAGAAGGCAGTCGACGCGGTCAGTTTCGAGATCCGCGAGGGCGAGATCTTCGGGCTGCTGGGGCCGAACGGAGCGGGCAAGACGAGCACGCTGAGCGCGATCGAAGGGCTGGTCAAGCTCGAGTCGGGGACGATTCTGCTCGACGGCATCGACAGCAGGCGCCACCCCACGTGGGCCAGGGCGCGGATGGGCGTGTCGCTTCAGGCGACCAGCTTTCAGTCCGAGCTGAAGATCACGCAGATCGTGCGGCTGTACGCGGGGCTCTACGGCGTCGAGCTCACTGACCCACAGATCGCCGAGGGGCTGCGCGCGATCGGGCTCGAGGGCGAGGCGCACAAGCCGTTCAAGCAGCTTTCGGGTGGACAGCAGCAGCGTTTCGCCCTGTACATCGCGGTCGTCCACGACCCCGCGCTGTTGCTGCTCGACGAGCCGACTGCCGGCCTTGATCCTCAGTCGCGCCGCCAGCTGTGGGGCCGGATCGAGCACATCCGTCAGGAGGGCGGAAGCATCCTTTTGACGACGCACTCGATGGAGGAGGCCCAGGCGGTCTGCGATCGGGTCGCGATCATCGATAACGGCTCGCTGCTGACGACCGAGACCCCGCACGACCTGATCGAGAAGCACAAGTACGACCCCCGCGTCCAAGCCGTCGCGCACGGTGAGGTAACGCTGGAGGACGTGTTCATCGGGCTCACCGGGAGCGAGATCCGTGACTAGCTCGACGTCGCCCGCCGCACCATCGCTGCGCCTAGTGTTCACCTCGCTGCTGCGCGCGGACTTCCTCGTGTTCCTCAAGCACCGCCGGGCGCTCATTATCAGCATGGTGCTTCCAGTCTTCGTCCTGGTCAGCACGAGCGGAAACAAGGCCACCGAGAAGTTCGGCGGGGCTGAGTTCGTGATCGGGCTGGCGATCTCATACGGCCTGTTGTCGACGGCGATGGTCGGCTACGCGCTGACAGTTGCGCGCGACCGCGAGAAGGGCGTGTTCCAGCGACTGCGCGTCACCCCGGCTCCGACCTGGACGATCATGACCAGCCGTCTGGCGATGCAGGTTGTTGCGAACCTGATCATCGCGATCGGGGTCGTGATCATCGGCAGCCTGATCCATCACATCTCACCGTCCGCCGGCCAGTACGCGCTCGTGCTGCTGGTCTCGATCCTGGCGGGCGCGGTGTTCCTCAGCCTCGCGCAAGCTCTGGTTGGCTTGGTGAAGTCAGCTGACACCGTCCAGGCCGTCGCGCGGGTCCTGTTCGCCGTCCTGATCCTGCTCGGGATCCTCGGTCAAAGCGGAGCGCTCGGCAGCTTCTGGAGCTCGGTCGCACGCTGGACTCCGGTCGGAGCGGTGATGACGCTGTTCGCCGGGGTCCTCAACCTGGACGCGTGGTACAGCCGCGACACGCTCTCGCTCGTGGCATGCCTCGGCTACATCGTCGTGTTCGCCGGGATCGGCATCCGCTGGTTCCAGTGGGACGCCCGCTGAGAGCGGGCGCCCGAACGTAGCTAGCAACCGCCCAACCGCAGAGAGCGACCGCCCGACCGCCATTCACCTTTACGCGGAGGAGCAGCGAGCTCGAGGCCAGGCACGAACGGCGGCGCGGCTGCTCTCGGAGGCCCCAGCCACGCCGCCGCCCACAGCGGTAAATACCCGCACGAAGGCAGGTGTCGGCCCGGTCCTCACCACCGACGTGCTTATCGCCAGGAGCAGAACGCGTCCCGGCAGCGCTCGGCGCCGGTCCGATCTGAATGCGCCGGCTCCCCTGCTGGCCGCGCAAAGCGCGCATTTCGCGGAACCGGCGCCGAGTACGGCGGTGCGAGCAAAGCGGGACCGTTGCGAGTCGACGCGCACTGGCTTTGGGATGGCCATATGAGCGGTCCGGGCCGCTCATCGCTGGCCGGACCTGGTCGTTAACCTCGATCCTCGGGAGGGGTAGGCGCGGTGGGGTTGGGGCGAGCGGAGCACAGGTTTTTGCCGTTGTTTTGGGGCTTTGGTGATCGCCGCCGTGCCGGACCTCAACGGAATTGTCTGAACTATCGGCTCGTTCACGCCGCGTCGTTGATGAACTGTGCGCTGACGGCGATGGCCCGCGAGGAGCCCAAACGCGCTGGTTCATGGGTAGTGGAGGCCGTGAGGGGTGTCGGGCGTGCCGTGCTGTCCGATAACCGCTCTACGCTTTGCGGATGCGGTTCAGGAAGATCGGTTGAGGTATGCGGGTCGGAGCGGCGTATTTCCTCGAGCCGGCTGAGCCGGCGCAGCGTCGCTACGAGGCGATGCGCGCGTACTTCGTTGACGGGCTCACGGCCGGCGAGGTCGCGACCCGGTTCGGCTACTCACCGGCCAGCGTGCATCAGATGGCCAGCGAGTTGCGCGCTGGCGGCAGCGCGCAGTACTTCCGTTCCTCCAAGCCCGGGCCCAGGTCGGCACGCAAGGCCGACCGTGTCCGTGACCGCGTGCTCGAGCTACGCGCTCTGGACCGCTCTGTGGAGGAGATCGCCGCCGAGTTGGTCACAGCCGGCACGCCGGTGTCCGCGCAGACGGTCTGGACAATCCTGCACGCCGAGGGCATCGAGCGCCTGCCACGCCGCATGGGGTCCGACCGCGGCGCGCCGCCACGCCTTGCAGCGGTCAAGGCCCAAGCGCTCCCCGACTGGCCGACCGCCGCGACGGTCCGCTGCGATCACGCCGGCCTGTTCCTGCTCGTCCCCGCGATCGCACAGCTCGGGCTCTCAGAACTCGTCGCGTCCTGTGGCTACCCGTCAACGACGGTCCTCTCAGCATGGCACTCGCTCGGGTCGCTGCTGTTACACAAATGCGCGCGGACCCCGCGCGCCAGCCACGCGCACGCGCTCGCTGATGACCCCGGCCTGGCGTTGCTGATGGGACTGACCGCGCTCCCGAAAGCCACCCACCTGACCAGCTACTCCTACCGTGCCCGGCGCACCGCCAGCGAGAAGCTCCTCGCGGGCGTGACCGGCCGCCTGCGCGAGCTGGGGCTCGCGACCGGTGAACAGGGGTTCAACCTCGACTTCCACGCGATCCGCCACCACGGCACCGACGTCCCGCTGGAGAAACACTATGTCCCGGCCCGCTCGCAACGCACCCGCGCGGTGCTGACGTTCTTCGCCCAGGACCACGCCTCGCAGGAGATGGTCTACTCAAACGCTGAGCTGACCAAGGCCGAACAGGCACGCGAGGTGATCGCGTTCGCCGACTACTGGCAGCAGGTCTGCGGCGCCGATCCGGGCCTGCTCGTGTTCGACTCCAAGCTGACGACCTACAAAGTCCTCGACGAGCTCACCGCGCGCGGGATCCGCTGGCTGACCTTGCGCGAACGCGGCCCGAAACTGATCGCCGATCTCGAAGCGCTTCCCGACACAGAGTGGAAGAAAGTCCGCGTCGACCGCCGCGGGCGCTACCGCGAACCCGAGATCCACGACGCGTTGATCCAGATCAAAGGCATCGACAGTCCCGTGCGCCAACTCGCCGTGCGCAACATCGGCCGCGAACACCCCACGATGCTGATCACCAACGCGCTGGACCTCACCACCAAACAACTGTTCGCCCGCTACGCCGAGCGCATGACAATCGAGAACGAACTCGACGCCTACATCAGCGGCTTCCACCTCAACGCGCTCTCCTCAGGCCTCCCGCTGAACGTCGACATCGACGCCACCCTGACCGTCATCGCCGGCAACCTCTACCGCCTCCTCCCCCGCTACGAGAACGCGACCCCTGACAAACTCTGGCGCCACTTCCTCGACGCCACCGGCACCGTCCACACAACCCCCGACGCGCTCACAATCGAGCTCAACATCCGCACCTACCACCCCGTCCTGATCGCCGCGGGCTTCGCCGACACACCAACCCCGATCCCATGGCTCAACGACCGCGAACTACGATTCCGCTTCCCGCCCCGCTGAAACCTCAACGAGTCTTCTTGACCGAGGATCGAGGCTAATTGAGTGACTCGGTCGACGCCGGTTCGCCTGGGCGGACCGCCCGGGCGCGGGCGGCCGCTCCTCGACTCGAAGGGGGCATCAGCTTGTCGAGGTGCGCATGCGGCTTCCAGTTCGCGTCGCCGAGCTTGAACATGAGGGCGGGCACGAAGATCGGGCGGATGATCAGCGCGTCGAGCAGGACCCCGCTGGCAAGCCCTAATCCGGCCAGTCCGATTATGCGCTGGGCGCCGAGGATGAAGGCGCCGAGACGAGGATCATGATCGCTGCGGCCGCGGTGATCGTAGGGTCTGTGCCGGCCGGCCGTGGGTTACCGCTTCTCGTGTCGCACACGTGCCGCGAGTTCTGAGGCATCCGAGGTACCCGCTCACGCCGGCGCCTCCTCAGGTATGCCGACCTCGGACCACGAGCGGAGGCCGACTCCGGCGAGCGCGATGCTCGCACCCATCGCGGCGGCGGGGATCGCCCACGTTCCGGCGCTGCGCCGAGGGACCGCTGCGGTTTCACGTTCGCCGAATCTCACCGACGCGTGGCCGCGAGTGCCTGTGTTGCTGGGAATAGGAGGGGCGTGGGGTCATCCGTCGAGTTGAGTGCCAACGCGATTGTTACGTCCTGGGGGTGGAGGCGCGCGACGTAAGCGGTGTAGGTCCCAGCCCCGCCGCGGTGGCCGATCGCCTCAACCCCGCCCGGTAGGAGGCGTCGCTCGATTCCCAGGCCGTAGCCGACCTGGCCGCCTTGGTCGGGCGCCGGGGGGAAGGTCAGCATCTCTCGCAGCGTCGTGTGCTGCCGGAACAGCCGGCTCTGGAGCAGGGCGTCCAGGAAGCGGGAGACGTCGTGAACGGTGGTAACGAGTGCACTGCCGCCGGCGGCGCCGGCCACCGACGGGTCGATGCCGGTCAGATCCGCGGTCCTGCCGTCGAGCTCGAGGTAGCCGTGCGCATGAGCGCCGGCGATCGACCTGGCCCCAGGGGCGGGCAGGTAGGTGTGACTCAGGCCGAGCGGGCCGATCACCCGCCGCGTGACCTCATGCCGCCACGAGCGGCCCGTGAGGCGCTCGATGATCAGGCCCAGCAGGGTGTACTCGGTGTTGCAGTACTTGTAGCTCGTCCCCGGCGGGAACACCGGCGGCTTCGCGGCCGCGAGATCGAGCTTTTCGTCGATCGTCCAGATCTTCGCGGGATGGTGCGCGATGTAATCGTCGATATCGGGGTGTCCCATTCCGGGATCCCGCTGCGGTGGCTGAGCAGCATGCGGACCGAGATGGCGGACACGTTCGCGAAGCGGCGGGTCACGCTCGCGGGTAGCACCGCGGGGAGTCGGGCGTCGAGCGACAGCCGGCCGCGCTCGGCGAGTTGCAGCACCACCACGGAGACGAACGGTTTGACGATGCTGCCCGCGCGGAACCGATCGCCGGGCCGCATCGGTTCGGCCGGTGCCAGCCGACCGAGGCCCGACGCACCCGTCCAGCTGCCGAGCCTGGGGCTATCTACGTGCAGGATGGCTCCCGGAAAGTGCGTGCTCGGATCGCGCTGGGCGTCGTGAAGCACCTCCTGGAGCCGACGCGCTACGTCCGGGTTGAAGCGTGGGCGACGGGAAGCGGCCACCGATGTGGCGTACCCTGTGGCGCGTGCGGGTGGGCGCAGCCCGATAACTGCAAGTGCGCCCGCGGCACCCAGCAGCAGCGTTCTGCGGTCGACAGAGCGGCTTATCGCCCCGGCCGCAAGGGCGGTGAGATCACGTTCCTCCGTGTCTTGTCCTTTCGATACCTGGTCCGCCTCGATGTCGTCGTGTTGGCTCATAACTTCTCCTCCTTTGACGTATTGGTGCATGCACCCGCCGATGGTTTGCGGCTTCTACGCGGTTCGCGAGCCTGGATCCTTCGGCCGCCTGCGGGGATGTTGGTTACGCGCCTGCGGCGTCACGTCTCGCTGTGTGGAGCGGTGAGTGGTGAGTGGTGAACTTGCTATTCGCCTACCCCGACGGCTTCGACCGGGCGGGCGCGGAGCGCCCGCCGTGTCGGCAGCGCCAGTGCGAGGAGCGCGAGTAGCGCGGAGCCACCGAGGATCGCCGCCAGCTGGCCGGGCGGGACGTACGGGCGGAGGCTGCCGGTCAGGGCGTGGCTGAGCGGGAGCAGCGCCGTGGCGGCGATCGCCAGGCCGAGTCCGAGCCCGATCGTGATGATCAGGGCGGCCTCCCAGCGTGCCATCGACCGCACCTGACCGCGGGTGCCGCCGACGAGTCGTAGGAGCGCGAGTTCGCGGCTGCGCTGCAGCGCGATCATCGTGAGCGTGTTGACGACCGCGATCGACGTGAACCCGAAGATGATCACGACGAACAGTGGACCGAGCCAGCGGTTGGTCTCGCGCTCGGTATCGGTGGCCGTGGTCAGCGAGGCGCGGTCGGCGACCCGCAGTCCAGGATACCGGGTAGCCAGTGCTTGCAGGCGCTGGGCCACCGCGGCAGGGTTGGCGGTGTGGACAAGAATCGTCCCCACCAGCGGGCTGGTCTGGTGGCCGGCGGTCAGTTGGGGGAGAGCAGGGCGTCGCCGAACGCCAGCGCCCGCGTGTAGATCGCCACGACGGTGGCATGGGTGCGGGTTCCGTCGCCGAGCATGACCGCGACGCGGTCGCCGACGTGGGCGTGTGCGGCGTCGGCGCGCTGGCGCCCGAGCGCGATCGTGTTGCCGTGCAGCGCCGTCAGCGAACCGGCGGTCACGCCAGGGTCGAACCCTCCGCCAGCGCCCACCGTCGAGTCCGACAGCGGAGATGTTGTCGTCGGAGATCCCCAGGCTGGGGCCGAGGGTGGTGGGGGTCAGCGCGACCGCCGAGCGCACTCCGGGCGTGGCGCGGGTGTCGGCCAGCGTCGCGGCCGGGAGCCCCGGGCCGGTGCTTGTGATGGCGAGTTCACCCGACAGGCCGGCGTGTCGCTGCTGACTGACGGCGTGGTCCTGCGTCGTCGTGCTGAACAGGAGCGTGCAGCTCAGCGCGACCGTCAGCACCAGAGGTGTACTGGCTGACGAGAAGCGCCGCGTGGCGGTGGCGAGGTTCGCCGACGCCAGAAAGCCTCCGACGGGCGAGATCCGCGCGAGTGGCGGTCCCAGCATCGCCGCGGCAGCGCGCGCGACGATCGGTCCCAAACAGCCGGCCGCGACGACGAGAAACAGGGCTGTCATTTCCGATGTCGCCGCGGCCGTGTCCGGGGCTCGGGTGGTGGCCGAGACGGCGAATAGCGGCACTGCTCCGGCGAGCGCCAGCAGTCCCCCGATCACGCGCCCGGGGCCGAGCAGCCGTGGCTGGACTGCGGCTTCGGCCAGCGCGTGGGTTGGCGGCACGCGTGAGGCGCGACGCCCGGCGCCCAGCACGGCGAGCAGCGCTGCCGTGACGCCGCCGCCGATGACCGCGGCGATCTGCAGCCCGTCGACGGATACCGAGAAGGTCGGCGGCGCGATGCCGTGGCGCACGAGCGCATGTGCGAGCGCTCGGCCGAGGATGATCCCGGGCCACACTCCGGCGGCTGAGCCGACGAGGGCGACGATCGTCGCCTCCCATGCGATCATCCGGCGAATCTGACCGGGCGTCGCGGCCACCGCGCGCAGCAGCGCGATCTCGCGCTCGCGCTGCTGGATCGACAGGCCCATCGTGCCGGCGACAACGAAGATCGCGATGAACAGCGCCAGTCCGCCGAACGACGCGGTGACGGCGATCAGCTTGGTCCGCGCCTCCTGGAGCTCGGGATACTCGGCGCGACCGCGGGCGTTCCCGGTGAGCACCACCGCGCCGGGGACGGCGGCGTGCAGACGCGAGGCGTCAAAGCCGGGACCAGCGAGCACGCCGATCGCGTCGACCGTCCCCGGATGACCGGCCAGCCGCGCTGCCTCGGCATCGGTCAGGAAGATCGCTGTCTGCTGCCGGACGAGGTGTCGGGGGCGAGCGACGCCGACCACCGTGACGGTGCGCGCGGCTTCGGTGGACGCGAGGCGTAGCCTCGCGCCGAGCGGGGCGGGGTACCCGGTGACGACTTCGTCGGATCCGGCGGGTGGGCGTCCGGATATCAGTACGTAGGGGGTCAGCGCGGCGCTGCGCCACCCGTGGGCGACGGTGCCTCGTCCGCCGAGCTGGGCGGGCGCCGACACGTCGTCGATGGCGGCTCGGACGCCGCCGACGGCCGCCAACCGGGCGGCGAGCGTGGCGCTCACGCGGGCGCGCTGACCCAGCGCGACGTGGTCGTCTGTGCCGACGATCTGGTGCCCGGTGACGACAGCCGAGGCGTCGGCGTAGCGCTCGACCGGCGGCTGGGTCCGCAGCGCCGCTTCGAGCATCATGCCGCCGGCCATCACGAGCACGGCCGAGGCGAACAGGGCGATGAAGGTGGCGGCGAACGTGCCGAGGCGCCCGCGGGCGCTGAGAATGGCGAGACGCAGCATGGTTCAGCTCCCCAGATGCGCGAGTTGCTCTGCGACCTGGTCGGCGCTGGGAGCTTCGAGCATCCCAACGAGCTGCCCGTCTGCGAGCAGGACCACGCGGTCGGCGTGTGCCGCGGCCACCGGGTCATGGGTGACCATGACAACCGTGTGCCCGTCGCCGTCCACAACTTCGCGGAGCAGCGCGAGCACACCACGCCCGGTTTGGGTATCGAGCGCTCCGGTCGGCTCGTCGGCGAACACGACCTCGGGCCGGGTGACGAGCGCCCGGGCAATCGCGACCCGCTGCTGCTGGCCTCCGGACAGCTGGGACGGACGATGGCGCAAGCGTTTCTCGAGCCCGACCCGCGCGGCGACTTCGCGTACCTGCGAGCGTCGCGCGCGGCGACCGTCCAAGCGCAGCGGCAGACCGATGTTCTGGGTGACGGTAAGCGACGGCATCAGGTTGAAGGCCTGGAAGACGAACCCGATCCGCTCTCGCCTCAGGATCGTCAGCCTGCGCTCACTGAGCCTCGCCAGGTCAGTGTCGCCAAGCGCGACGGCGCCGGAGGTGGGCCGGTCGAGCCCCGCGGCGACGTGAAGGAACGTGCTCTTGCCCGAGCCTGACGGCCCCATGATCGCGGTGAACGACCCGCGGGAGAGGCTGATCGTGATCCCGTCGAGTGCGACGACGGCGGCATCGCCCTGGCCGTGAACCTTGCGAACGTCACGAAGAGTCACCGCGGGAGCGGTGACAGCAGGCTGCGTGGGCGCACGGTCGGCTAAGGTCATCGCCGAGGTAGCGGAGGGAGTGGTGATGGTGGCGTTCATGCTCGATCCTTATTGGGAGTGGCTTTCGGACGTGGCGCCAGACTGCCGTTCGGCGGGTGTCCGAACCACGGGGGTGGCATGCATCATCGACGGCTCGATGTTCTGGTTGAGCCGGAACACGTTCGTGGGGTCGTATTGGTTCTTCAGCGAGACCAGGCGGGCGTACGTTTCATGGCTGTATGACGTCTGTGCTGAATCGGCGTCGCCGAGGAAGTTGACATATGCGATCCCCGTCGTTGCCTCGGAGGCGGCGGCGATTGCCGTGCGGGCCCACTCCTGGTGAGGCGGGCCGGCGTCGGGGTCGTGCCAGCCAGTGACGGCGTTAAGCACGAAGGGCATCGAGCGCTCCGCGAATGCGGTCGCCCCGTTGGGGACCCGCCCGATGGCGCCGCCCATTTGGTGCACGTGGATCTCGCACTGCGGGCCTGGTGTGGCGAGATGGATCTCGCAGAGCCGTTCCACGAGCTCGTCGTCGAGCCGCGCGAGGTTCGTCGATTTGAAGTAGGCGTGGATCCCCTTCTCCCACTGCGGATCGATCAGCTTCTGGATCACGTGGTAGGGCATCGGTCCGAGTAGGTCCGCGATCGGCTCGGCCACCTCCCGGACTGGGCGCACGAGAGCTTCGCCGCCCTCGATCGGGCCGGTCGAGGCGGCGAGGAACGCAGCGACCTTCTTGCCGTGCCACTCCTGAGGAATCACCGGCAGCGGCGGCGCGGTGGTGAGGTTGACAAGCGCGGTGATCTCGTCCGGAGCGGCAACGGCCCACTCGCGGAAGGCGTGCAGCAGGTCGCGGCTGGCCTCAGCCGGGTAGAAGATCGGCCCGGCATAGATCACCGGCCGGAGGGGATGGAGGTCGAACTCGAACTGCGTCACGATTCCGAAGTTGCCGCCGCCGCCGCGCAGCCCCCACAACAGCTCGGGGTTCTCGGTCTCGCTGGCGTGGACGAGAAGCCCGTCCGCGGTGACGACGTCAGCGGCCGTCAGGTTGTCGCACGCGAGGCCGAACTTCCGCATCGTCCAGCCGATCCCGCCGCCGAGCGTGAACCCGGCGACGCCGGTGGTCGAGACGAGCCCGCCGGTCGTCGCGAGTCCGTGGGCTTGGGTCTCGTGGTCGACGTCGGCCCAGACCGCGCCACCGCCGACCCTCGCGCGGAGCGCTACCGGATCGACGCGCACGTCAGACATCGGCGAGAGGTCGATCACGATCCCGTCATCGCAGGTCGAGAAGCCGGCGACGCTGTGGCCGCCGCCGCGGACGGCGACCGTCAGGGCATTGCTGCGCGCGAAGCCGACCGCCGCGATCACGTCCGCCGCACCGATGCAGCGGACGATGAGCGCTGGCCGGCGGTCGTCATGCGCACCGTTCCAGACCCGGCTGGCGTCTGCGTAGCCGATGTCCTCCGGCGTCAGGATCTCTCCGCGGACAGCCTCCCGCAGCTCCTGGACCGTTGCTTCCCCGAGCACCCTGGCAATCGTGTGACTCATTTTCAGGTCTTCCTTCCGTAGAACGATGTCCCGGGGTTCTAACCGGCGTCACTTTGCCCGGCCTTAGCGGTCCTTAGCAGGGCTGGGCGAGCTCGCGCAGCCGCTGCCTCGACGTCCGCCACGCCGAATGCGTCATCGCGCGCCGCATAACGCTCCTCGTGCCTCAGCGAACAGCTCCGTGGCCTCTCAACATCTCCCCGTGAGCAGCGCGACCTCGGCCAGCCCGGCGAGCGTGTTCGCGATCCAGCGCTGCCGCTGCGTGGCGCCGAGGACCGCTCGGGCTTCCAGCAGCGCGGCCTCCGCGTCATCCAGGCTCCCTCTGGCGAGGGCGAGGTCGGCCGTCCGCCACAGTGCGCTGGCGAGTCCCCAGCGATCGCCGGCTCGCCGGAAGAGCTCACGCGCCTCGGCCAGCCGCCGCGCCGCGCTTGGATAGTCGCCGACTTGGGTGTCGATCAGACCCAACCCCGCGAGCACGAGCCCTAATCCGCGCCGATCCCCTGCCGCGCGGCGCAGCTCGAGCGCCTGCTCGAGCGCACTGCGGGCCGCGGGAAGCTCACCGTCGGCGAGCTCGAGGTACGCGCGCCGGACGAGCACCGCCGACTTGCCGGCCTCGTCGCCGGAATCCTCGAACCGTGTCGCGCTCTCGTCGAGCAGCGTGCGTGGCTCGCGCCAGGTCGCCGCGCGCCCTCATGATCCCGGCCTGGTTTGCCAGCACGTAGCTGACGGCGGCGTCGCACGAGATCTCGACGAACGGCTGCAGTGTGTCCTCGAACACCAGCCGTAGCCCCGTGGCTGCCGCCCGGCTGGCTCGTCTCCGCGATATTCAGCAGGGACGGTATCCGCTCGGGCGAGCCGGCAAGCGCGCCGAAGAGCTCGATGCTGCTGACCCAGCGAGCTCCTCGGCCCGGCGCCAGATCCCCGACGATCCAGCGAACGACGCCGAGCGAGTAGACGCAGGTTGCCTCCGCGGCCGCGAAGCCCTCACGCCGTGCCAGCTCGAGCGCCCGCTCGAGCCACGGCACTGCCACATCGGCCGCATCGCGTGCCACGCCGAACTCTCCCAGGGCCTGGAGTGCCCGACACTCGGCGCGTGCATCGCCGATCTCGGACGCGACGGCGTAGCTCTCCTCGGCGCGGCGAGCCCGCGGGCGAAATCGCCGCTGCGGAAATCGATCGCTGCCGCGGCCAGCAGAGCCTCGGCCCGAACAGCCGTGCGCTCCGGAGCCCCGGCAAGAACCTGGTCGAACCGCCGCTGCGCCTCATGCAGGTCGATCCGGCGCAACCAGAAAGGCGCCAGCGCGACGCACAATCGAAGAGCCTCGCCGGGGATACGCGCGCAGCAGCGTGTCGAGCGCCGCACGCAAGTTCGCGGCCTCGCGATCGAGCCGCGGCGAGCCGCGCTCCTCCTCGGCGAACGCCAGCGCCCAGCGGGCGTGGCGCTCGGCGAGCGTGCTGGTCTCGCCGGCCTCACGCAGACGCTCGCGTGCGTACTGGCGAACCGTCTCGAGCAACCGATAGCGCCGTTCACGGGAGGAGCCTCCCTCGGCGGCCACGAGCGACTTCTCGACGAGTCGCGCGAGCACGTCGGCGATCGCCCATGCGTCGAGCTCATCCCCCGAACACACACGCTCCACCGCCTCGAGTTCGAATCCGCCGGCGAACACCGCAACCCGGCGAAACAGCGTGCGTCTCGTCCGGCTCGAGAAGGTCGTAGCTCCACTGGAGTGTGGCCGTGAGCGTGTGCTGGCGCGTCGGCGACGTCCCGGCCTCCGCTGCGGAGTACGCGGAAACGATCGTCGAGCCGCTCCGCGATCGCGGCCGGACCGAGCGCTCCCAGACGACCGGCGGCGAGCTCGATCGCGAGCGGCAGACCGTCGAGGCGAAAGCACGATGCGCGCAACGTCAAGCAGCGTTGTCCTCGTCGAGCGCAAATCCCGGCGCCGCCGCAGCTCGCCCGTTCGACGAAGAGCCGGACGGACTCGTAGCCGAGCAGCTCGCTCGAGCTCGATCGTCCGCTCGGGATCAGGGATGTCGAGCGACGGAACCCGGAACACGACCTCTCCGCGTACGTGCAGCGGCTCGCGGCTCGTGGCGAGGATCGTCAGCTCCGGGGCGGACCGCGAGCAAGGTGTCTGCCAGGCCGGCCGTCGCTGCGAGCAGATGCTCGCAATTGTCGACAACTAGCAGAAGCGAACGCGACGCGAGAAACTCGACGACTGCATCGTCGAGGCTCTGTCCGGGCAGCGCACGAACGTCGAGCGCCGCCGCAACCGCATGCGGCACGAGCTCGGTGACCGTAAGCGTGCGCCAGCTCGACGAGAGCCACGCCGCCCGGATGACGACCTAGCGGCACCACGGGCCAGCTCCAGCGCGAGCCGAGTCTTGCCCACGCCGCCAACACCAGCGAGAGTCACCAGGCGCGAGCCACGCAGCAGTGCCTTTAGCTCCGCGAGCTCATGGTCGCGCCCGACGAACGAGCTCGCGTCCAAAGGCAGCGCAGGCGACCGGTCGACGTCGCCGAGGGCAGCAAGCTCGTCCGTCGAGCTCAGCGGCCAGCTCGGCGAGCTCCTCCCGTCGCCTTTCCGCCCAATCGTCGTAACGATTCTCCGGCAGCAACTCGCCGCTATAAAGACGACAGCGCAGCGCGATACGCGGCGGGAGTGCCGCACGCGGCGGGCGTCGGCCGCCGCGAGCTCCAACCGGTCGACGTCGACATCCGCCCTGAGCTGCAGCACCTCCTCCCGTACCTCGATCGCCTCCGCGTCGAGCGCACGCCGCGCGACGAACACAGCCTGGTGAAGGTTGTTCGCCGCCGCGGCCGGTTCGCGGTCGCGCCAGAGCACGTCCATCGCCTGTTCGCGGTGAAGGCGGTGGCCAGGCGCGAGGGAAAGCAGCTTTACGAGCTCACGCGCCTTCCTCAGCCGCCACGCCCCCTCCGGAACCGGCAAATCGTCGACGGCGACCGCAAACCCGCCCAAAAGCGTCACACGGACCTTGCCCACCAAACCGAGCATGACCTATCAACCGCCGTTTGGGAAGCCCCTAACCAAACGCCGCAAGGCCCGGCCGCTGAACGCGCGACCGAGCCGGCGCAGACAGAGGCTATGCTCTCCCTGTCGATCGATAGTAGGTTCTAGTCGCCCGCTGAGGGCCTGGAGAATCTCCATGGATACATACGTCATCCTTCGGCGCGGCGCCTGGGGCTCCGCCGAAGAACTGGGCACGGCAGCCAGCCGCTCGCAAAAGATCGGCGACGAGGAGATGTCCGACGACATCCGCTGGATTCGCAGCTACGTCCTCAGGGAACCCGACGGCCGCATCGGCACCGTTTGCATCTACCAGGCAAGCAGTCCGGAGGCAATTCGCGAGCACGACTTGCGCGCCGACCTCGCAGCGGACGACGAGATCATCCCGGTCGCCGACACGGTGATCGCTCGACCGGACCCCTCAGTCGCAACCGCATAACATCGAGACGCCCTTAGAAGCAACCCAGCGTTGCTGCGGCTACGTAATCGCCGCTTTCGCGAAGCGAGCGTGCAACCCCGCCTCGCGGCGGGATGCTGCAGTGACCAGAACCCGTCTTCACGCGGCGCTTCAGGCTGCTGCGTCCGCTAAGAATCCACACGCCTGGGTGATGCGGGCGAGGCCTCTGCTTGCCGCGAACGCGAGCGTGTCGGCAGCGTCCGCGTTGAGTACCGCGATCCCAACGATGCAAGTTTCTCGCCAGCGACTCGGCGGCTCTCGTATCTCGCCAAAAGCGCCATCTCGCCATCCTGGGGCGAGCCGACGAATGACGAGAGCGATCGTGCGCGACAGCGCGGCCCCCCGATGGGAGCGGCGACTCCCTCGTCGCCATAGCAGTGGCCAGCTTCGGGGCTTCGCGGATCGCGAAAGCACTCGTCAGCGAGACGCGATTTCCGCTTGGAGGACGCGCTGCCGACGGTTTGAGTATGCCCTCACAGGGCTGCTCGATCTCAAGCGCGCCTCGCCGGATGCCACTGCGCTCCTGCTCGCCGAGAAAGGGGCGGTCACGCCAGATTGTCGGTTCTCGTCCGATCCGGAGCGCCGAGCTCGACTGGACGTCGTCGTGAAGACTCACCTTTCCTGCGTGGCCGGCCCGACGAACGAGCTGGACGGACTCCGGATCGTCGACCGTGCCGACCTTCAAAGAGATCGTCCGCGCAGCAGCAACCGCAAACTCCAGATTGACGAGTTCCGAAAGCGCGGCCTGCGGCCCCGCTGCAGCAAGTTGCGGACGATTCCCGAGTGGCGATAGGGCTTGAGCCAGCAGTTCAGAAGTGGATTCGGGCGTCGAGTGCCTCGATCGAGTCGTCGTGGGCCGGTGTTCCCCCAGGCGCCGAACATCATTACGCCCGGGAAGTTTGCTAACCGAGACGCCCGTGCGTCGGAGATGTCGATGCTCCAGTGCTTACCCTTCTGAGGGTTGGTCGTCCCATTTGGCTGTTGAAGAGTTGCTTGGCTACTTCGATCGCGGACATCGCGTTAGGCCGACTGGACACCGCGGATCCGTCGACCCACATGAGAGGCACCGCAATGTCATTGGCCCGCCCTTGTCGATCACCGACGGTCGCGCACCCCGGTCAGAAGTCCCGACGGCTGGCACGTTGACGTCCAGCTCGCCAGAGCCGATGTCGTTGGAAAGCCTCGACGGACGTTCGGTTTGTGGGTCATGCCGCCACCATTTCGTCGCCGCGCATGAGGGCGACCGCTTCAAGTTGATTGAGCTCGGATCCGGCGCCGAACGCGTCCTTGAAGGCGTCGGGATCGATCTCGTGCGCCACCCTGTTGGCTAGCTCCGCCTCGCCCCGCCGCATCGATGGCCAGGCCCGTAATCCCGCACGCTGGCGCAGCCCGTCGGCCGCACCTAAGGCCATCGCGGCCCGCCGTACATCTCTTTCCGCGAGGGCGAGCTGGGTATAGGCGACGAGTGAGAAGGTCACGGTTTGGGTGCTGAGCTCGGTGTCTTCGCTCGCGTCTACCGACTGCACCAGCTGCGTTCGAGCCTCCTCCAGTTGGCCCGCGCTCACAGCGAGCGAGGCAAGCTGTGTTAGTGCACCCGACTCGAGCCACTTGTACCCGAGCTGGCCGCCGAGCTCGTTGGCCTCGGTGAGGTGTTGACGCGCGGCGTCATGTCGGCTGAGCGTCATCTCCAGCAGCCCAAGGGTCAGAGCCGCCCAGGCCATGAACGGCTCGTTCTGCTCGCGGAAGCCATCGAGTGCTGTCAACGCGGCGTGCAGCGCGCCATCGAAGTCATCAGCGATCGGCAGGATCCACGAGAACGCCAGCTGCGCCGTGCTGTGGAGATACGGATCGTTCGATGCGCCTGTCGAGTCGCTCGAGCCCGTCGACCGCCGTCCGCGCGCTGTCATCGTCACCAACCTCGAGTGCGGTGGCGGCCGAGATCAACAACAACTCGGCTTGCGCGCGAGGCTTCAATGCATCGGCCTGGTGCAGTAGCTCCTGGATCCAGGCCCGGCGTTCGGGCATGCGATCGCGCATCCGCCAGAACAGCCAGAGGTTCTGGCAGAGGATGAGGAAGATGTGTGGCAGAGGCGCGATGTCATTGGTGAAGAACCAACGGATCGCGACCCCGAGGTTCCCTTCCTCGGTTCGCAATCGCTGGGCCCACTCGGCCTGTCGTTCAGCGGCCTGTCGGCGTTCTCCACGAGCGCACCGAAGTACTCCGCGTGCCGTCGCTCGACCTCCGTCAGCTCCGTGCTGGAGGCAAGCCGTTCGGCGGCCAACTCCCGTATTGCTGCGAGCATGTGGAACCTCGGCCCGACAACGGTCGCATCGACGCTCACCAGGCTGTGCCCGGCGAGAGAGTCGAGCAGATCGAGCGTCCGATCTTCGGTGAGGCCGGAAACGTGCACGGCTGCCTCGACCGTCCAGCCTTCGACGAAGATCGACAGGGTGGCCAGCATGTGCTGCTCGGCGTCATCGAGTAGCCCGACGCTCCATTCGACGGTCGCGCGCAACGTGCGTTGACGTTCGGGAAGATCGACCGGGCCGGTACCCAACGCGTCGAGGCGACTTCCGAGCCGAGCGAGCAACGCGTCTGGTTCCAGGAATCGGGCGCGGGCCGCTGCGAGCTCGATGGCCAGCGGCAGACCATCGAGGCGCCGGCAGATCTCCACGATCGGCGAGCGCGTTATCGTCGGTCAAGGCGAAGTCATAGCGGACGGCTTGGGCTCGATCGACGAACAGCTGGACGGCGGGCGAGGATGCTAGCTGCTCGATCGGCGCGCGCCCCGAGAACTCAGGCACCGTCAGCGGGCGGACCGGGTATCGCGCGCTCGGCTCGAAGCCGAAGCACGGTGCGGCTCGTTGCGAGAATCTTGAGACCAGGGCAACGGGCCAGCAGCTGGTCGAGGGCGGGCGCAACGCCAACCACCTGTTCGAGGTTGTCCAACACGAGCAGGGTGGGCGTTTCCGCGAACCGCTCGACCAGGACGTCCAACGGCGGGCGCACGCCCTCGATGGTCACGCCCACCGCGGCGGCGATGCGCGGCAGCACCAGCTCGGGCTGAGCGATGGAAGCGAGCGGTACGAATACTGTCCCCTGCGCGTAGCGATCGTTCAGTTGCTCGCCCACGGCGATCGCCAGCCGCGTCTTGCCGATGCCGCCGGGACCGGTGAGGGTGACCAGCCGGACCCCCGGCTTCGCGAGCAGCTTCGAAACCTCGACAATGTCCTGCTCGCGCCCGAACAAAGTTGTCGACGCCACCGGCAGTGAGCGCGGGCCCCGCCGGTCGCCGTTCGACGCGGGCGACGCCGAACGGTCTGCCCGGCTTTTCGCAGCCGCGAACCGCTCACTCAGGAGCACAGCCAGGTCGTCCCGCACCAGTCGCCCGAGCTCCCGCGGCGTACCGAAAGTGCGGTACGAGTCGGTCCCCTCCGTCCGAAGCTCGTCGAGCATGGCCGTCAGCCCAGGCTCTCGGTCAGGCGCCGGCGTCTTGACATACAGCAACCGAGGAATCGAGTGCGAGAGTCGGAACTCGTCCTCGAGTCCCGAAATGTCCATGCCCGGCCCAACCCACCCGTACCGCTGCCAGTACAGACCAATGAAGATGTCGGACTGCGCGAGGTAGGCCCGGTACAGCTCGCGAGGTGGGTGCGGTCGAGCACCGAGCTCGAACAGCACCGGCGTCAGCCGCAGGCCCGAAATGGCCCGGGCCACCTCGGCACGCTCGTCGGCGAGCTCGGCCAGCGTCGAGCTCACGAAGACGCGCAGACGCTGGTCCGGCGTGCGGATCGCGACCGTTGCCCGGCTGCTCCTCCGTCATCTCTCCGCCTAACCGATGTCGCCGTCGAATCTTTGCAGGCGCCACGCGGTGCGTCCAGAAGAGTCCGAAGCCTCGCGACTCGCTCGTCGGGGGCACGTCAGTGGACTGCCTGCTGTCTCCCGCCGACCCAACCGCAACCGATGGATCCGGCGTGTCCAGTTTGCGGTCGGTGCCGGTGCCCCGCGACTGGGCTGGAGCCGCGGGACACCGGAGTGGTGGATAGAGGTCCTAACCGACGGCCCGAGCGGCTCGTTCGATGACCCTCGCGATTTCCGCGGGGCGGACTAGGATCGACAGGTGCGGCGCGTCGATCTGGGTGATCTTCGCGTTCGCGTTCTTCGCCATGATCAGCTGCTCGGCCGGCGGAATCGCGTTGTCGGCAGTGCCGATCACAGCCCATGACGGGATCGTCTTCCATGCCGGCGGCCCGGACTTCTCCGTGAGTGCGCTGAACGTGATCGGTCGCTGGGTCGCGGCGAGAACCTGGGCCGCGGCGGGCGACAAGTCCGCGGCGAACACGTCTCTGAACAGGCTCGGCTTGACGTACACGTCGGCATCGCCGGTCGGTGCGCCTGGGTAGGGGACGAAGTCGAAGACGGTGCTCGGATCCCCGCCCAGATGCGAACCCGGCTGGGCCTTCGCGAGGTCAAGCACTGACTGGCCCCGGTCGGGAATGAACCCGTCGGCATAGACGAGCGCTTTCACGTTCGGGCTGCCGACGGCGGCGTTGGTGATCACGGCGCCGCCGTATGAGTGGCCGACGTGCACGATCGGTCCGCCGATCGTTTGCATGTAGTCCGCCAGGTACGCGGCATCGCTCGCCAGGCCGCGCATCGGGTTGGGTGGCACGTCGACGGTGTAGCCGTCGCGCTGCAGACGCCGCGCGACGCGACGCCAGCTCGAGCCGTCGGCCCACGCGCCGTGCACGAGCACGACGGTCGGCGTTGCGTGGACTTTCCCTTCCTTGGCGTGGGACGGTCGCGCCAGTGGACGAGGAAACGAAGAGTGCCGTCAGTGCGAGAATCGTGATGGACCCGGCTGCGAATCGGGTACGGCCTCCTAGCAACGGCGTGCTCCACAACGGAGTGTCTGGGGTTCATGGTTTCACTCTTTTCTTTCTTGCCGGTCGATGGCATTGATGTGTTGCGGGGCGTCAGACCGGAGATCGTCGGCGCGTGGGCGTCGCATCTCCGATCTTTGAGCGCGCGGCGCGCGCCGGACGGAGCGCGCCGCGCGGTGGTTGCGTTTAGCGTGGTTGCGTGTGGTTGACGGGAGTGCCGATGCCGTTGGCGATCGGGTCGCCGGGGTACTCGTAGAACCTGCCGGGCTGTGAGGTCTCGACCCCGTAGCCGATGCCGAGTGTCTCGAGGGCTTCGCGGACCGCGCTGACCGTGGGGTAGTCGAAGTTCTCGAAGCCGACGTCGTTCGGCGGGCCGATCTGGTTGCCCAGTTCGCCTTGTGCGAAGCGTACGAGCGCGCGGTGGACAGCCTCGGTGCCCATCGCCTCTGCGCACAGGCGGGCGCCGAAGTCGTCGCCGAGGCGGGCGTAGGCGCTGACGCCGATCAGGTAGAGGCTGATCTCGATCGTCTCGATCGTCTCGAGGGTCTCGAAAATGCCGATGCCGCCGTTGTCGAGGGCCGCGTCGGGGAACCAGTACCTGGTCGTCAGTGGCTTGCCGCCGGCTTCCTTGAGTGCCTGGACGTGGTGGTATTCAGTGGTGACACCGTTGCGCAAGACGGGGAGGAACGCTTCGGAAGGGGTGCCGGGCGCGTTCTCGATCGCGGCGGACACGAGCGTCACGCCGAGCTGTTCCTCGGTGACGAGGAAGTCGAGAACCTCGCGAAGGCTCTCGTTGTCGCCGAGCGGCCCTGTGCTTTCGGCGTCGCGGATGATGCTTGTTGCGGACATGAATGGTCTCCAAGTGAGTGGATGGATTGGTGGCATCGAGGGTCGCGCGTTGGGCGGCCCGTCGAGTCTGTGGGGGCCCGGGTTGGTGCCCTAGTCTCCGGTGCCGACCGCGCGGCGGGTGCGGGTGTGTCACGCCGCACCTACGCCAACCTAAGCGGCAAGGAGGCGCGCGTGCTTCTGCTATGCACGCCCGCCGGCTTCGACCGCTACTTCGACCGCCTGGCCGCTGAATACGCCGGGCTCGACCCGCCGGAGCCGAGCAGGCCGATCTCGGAAGCGCGCGTCGTCGGCCCGCGATTCGTCGCCGACGCCAGCGAGAGGAGCCGCGGCTGATGCGGGTCGCGAGGACTCCGGGATGTCGGCGCAATCGGGGCGAATCGACGCGACGTTCGGCTGGTCGGGCCATCGATTGCGCGAGGGGCGAGGCGCTCATGCCGCTGGGGTTGCCGCCACCCAGAACGCGGCGTCGCCCGCGTCAGTCGCGTGACGGTCGTCCTCTCGCCGACGCGACTACACGTACCCGTGCTGGCGCAACCAGTACGGCGGCCTGAGGGCGGCCGACGCCAGGGCCGGTCAGGCCAGGTTCGGCCACTCGGTAGGGGCCGTGCAGGCCAACAGGCGGAGAAACGCCCCGCAAGTAGGACGACGAACTGGAGCCTACGTCGCTTCCAAGGGTTGCGGTACTGCGCAGAGGAGATTGAATGCTCTCCTCAGGGCCGGGTCGCTCTCGGCATCGGTCAACACAGCACAGATAGCCTCACGTTCCTCGTCGCTGAGGACTTTCACAGAGCCCGTTTTGCCGTTGACCACTGCGCCTCTAATCGACACCGCGATGTTGGCCAAGCCGTTCTGTCTAAGCCTCCACGCGAGTTCCTCGACTTGTTCCGGGGCGCGTAGAACGAAGGAGCGATCCCGCCATCGCACCGTCAGCAAACTGTCAGTCCCGGCATTCATACGTGTCCTAGTGTGACTGCGGGAAGTCTGACGACAGTTTCCGGCGCGTCGTTGCACGCGGGCGACGCTGCGTCGGAGGTCACGCTGCGTCTCTGAGGTCGCCGAGCCGATGGTCGACGCCACGCCACGCGGCGTACGCGTACGGGTGCTCGAACGTGTCGAGCGCATCGGCGGCGGGTTCTACGCACAGTTCGAACTGGTCGTCGGTGCCGTCGTCGCGGACGAGAACCGAGATGGCGTTTGTGTCCTGTGCCCAGAGAAGCGTCACCTGGATGCCCGCGTTCTTGCGCTCGGCGAGCACCCTTCGCGGGGCGGGACTGGCGGGAGCGTGATCGTGAGAGTCGTTCATGTCATTTCTCCTGTTCGGCGCTCGCCGTTCGCGAGCTGAGATTGTGCACAGAGCGTGCGCTATGAGGGCAGGGGTTCGCATCGAGCAGTGCCCGGGTCGGCTCCCTAGTCCTCGGAGCGAAGTGCCTAGGCGCGCGACCCGCGCGTGAGTCCGCTAGACCGGCTGTGCTTCTCGAGCTTCGCTTGGGAGCACCCGCCCGAGCTCGTTGCGCGAGCTGATTTCCAGCTTGGTGAACACCTTGTGCAGGTGGTACTCAACGGTCCGCGTGCCGATGAACAGCTGCGCGCCGATCTCGGGGTTCGAGTGGCCGTCGCGCGCGAGCTCGGCGATCTGCTTCTCCTGGGCGGTGAGCTGATCGCGTGTGTCGTCGGTGCGTTTACGCGCCTTCTCGCCGGTGGCGAGCAGCTCCCGGGCGGCGCGCTCGGCGAACGCCTCGGCGCCCATGGTTGAGAACATCTCGTGCGCCGTGCGCAGCGTCGCGCGGGCGTCGATCCGCCGGTTCTCGCGGCGCAGCCACTCGCCGTACAGGAGGTAGGTGCGGGAAAGATGCACCTTGATGCGGCAGCGGCCGAGCCGCTCGATCCCTTCGAGGTAGAGGTCTTCGGCGGCCCGGCCGTGGCTGAGGAGCGCGCGCGACCGCGCCTCGACGCCGAGCGCCCAGTCGGTGCCGCTCAACCGGGTTCGTTCGGAGAGCCGCTCAAGCGCGTCGCCAGCGAGCTCCGGCTCGCGGCTTCGCGCGGCGGCCTCGACCAGTTCGATCAACGACCACGCGAACAGGCCCAGGGCGTCGTATTCACACGCGCGCTGCGCGGCGGCGAGAGCGGCCTGGTAGCCGCCGAGACCGTTGTACAGCACCGCAGTCGCGTACTCGGCCAGAGTGACCGCCCTTCCCTCGCCCCTGCGGGCCGCGTCCTCGCGGCTGGCCTCGATCAGCGCCAACGCCTGGGCTTCCTGGCCGCGCCAGGCGGCGAGCACCAGCGAGCTGTACATGAGCGGTGCGTTGCCCGTTGCCTTCGTGATCGCATCCGCCTCTTCAATCAGCGCCGCCGCGGCGGCAAACTCTCCGGCATGCACGTGGACGCCCGCGCGGTAGGTCGCCGCGAGCGGAAGAACGGTGAGCGCGCCTGCATCGCGAGCGAGCCGAAGCTGGCGGGTCGCCAGCTCATGCCACGTCTCGTCCTCCCAAAGATCGGCCGCGATACGGCACGACAGCCAAAGCCAACGAAAGTCGTCCTCGGTGTGGCCATCGTCTTCGGATACCGCAGCCAGCGCTCGCCGGAGCGGGGGCACGCCTGCCGCATAGCCGTCGGTGAAGCGAGTCGCCAGACCGTCGAGAAGCAGGTCGACTGTCCGCGGCGGCTCCGGGGCTCGGGGCGCGGCACGGGCGGCCTCAGCCACCTCCAGCACGCCAGCGCCCCTGCTCAGGCGGCCGGCGAAAACTGCGGCTGCCAGCGCTTCGAGGTACGTCTCACGCGCGACTCCAGCGTCCAGCGGTTCGAGGCGTTGCGCCGCCCTGAGCAGCAGCGGGGGCGCGTCGCTTCCGCGTCTCAGCGCGAACGCGAGCTGCGCACGCAACCGCTCCGTCCGAGCACGCTGCAGCTCGTTGAGCGGCCCCTCTTCGGCCGCGGCCAGCAGCGCCAGAGCCTGATCGGGCGCACCGGCGTCGTGCTTGGCTTGCGCGGCGGTGAGCTCACGCTGGGCCCGGCGCGCAGGCTCCGGGGTGAGCCTCGCGGCCCGCTCGAGGAACGCTGCCGCCGCAGCTAGCCCGCCGCGTGCTCGCGCCCGGTTCGCTGAGCGCTGGAGCTCCACGGCGACGTCCTCGTCCGGAGCGAGCGTCGCGTGGGCGAGGTGCCAGGCGCGGCGATCCGGGTCGAGCTCGGGATCGGTGGCCGCCGCCAGAGCTCGATGCACGCTCCGTCGCTCTTCGGCTGAGGCGGCGCGGTAGATCGCCGAGCGCAGGAGAGGGTGGCGAAAGATGACCCTCGCACCGAGAGTGATCAAGTCCGCGTCTTCCGCAGGCCCCGCCGTCCCCGCTGCGAGGCCAAGCTGATCGGCCACGCGCCACAACAGCGTCGGATCGCCAATCGGCTCGGCCGCGGCCACCAACAGCAGCCGCTGGCTGTCGGCAGGGAGACGCTCGACTCTCTGCCGGAAACTCTGTTCGATACGGCTTGGCAGCGGCAGCGCGGCAGTGAGGGCGAACCCGCCCGCCAGATCCGCCGGCGACAACCCGTGCGGCAACTCGAGCAGTGCGAGCGGATTCCCATGCGTCTCAGCGACGATCCGCTCCCGCACACGCTCGTCCAAAGGCCCGCTGATTACCGACGCGAGCAACGCATCAGCGTGGGCTTCAGACAGCCCTTCGAGCCGCAACTCCGGCAGCCCGGCCAACTCGTCGAGCTCACCCGGCCCACGCTCCGCGAACACCAGAACGACCGGCTCCGCCTGCAGGCGCCGCGCCACGAACCCCAGCACCTGCCCGGACGACTGATCGAACCACTGCGCATCGTCGATCAAGCAAAGAAGCGGCGCCTCGTCGGCACCGTCCGACAGCAGACCCAGCAGCGCGAGACCGACGAAAAAACGATCCGGCCGGGCGCCCGAGCTCAAGCCAAAGGCGGTCGCGAGCGCCTCACGCTGGGGCGGCGGGAGCCGCGCCAGCCCGCCGAGCAACGGCGCACACAACTGGTGAAGACCCGCAAAGGGAAGCTCCATCTCGGACTCCACCCCGACCGCGTGAAGAACCCGGCAGCCCTCGGCATGACCGCCGATGTATTCCAGAAGCGCTGTCTTCCCGATCCCCGCCTCGCCGCGCAGTACCAGCACCGCGCTCCGCCCCGCATGCATGAACTCCAGGAGCCGATCAAGCTCCCGGCATTCGGCACGCCGGCCCCGCAGCATCGCTCAACCAGATCCGAGCAAGCAAGAAATCATTGGCGACCAGAATAAAACCCAGGCACCGGGCTAAAAGCTCGCGGCCGAGAACAACCTGAGACCGAAGCCGACAGCTTCGTGTCGTGGCCACGCGACCGTCAGCGGGCCGCGCGTTTCTCCTCGCCGGCGAAACCCTTGGGCGAAGGAGCACGACACAGCGTCGCCGTCCCGTCTCGCGATCGCGTCTACGAAGCGATGGGGGTGTCGCGGTCGGCCCGAGCGGGCGAGGTCTTCCGTTACGCCACCTGGGCATCGCGGGCCCGACGCTGCCGCGAGTGCGTGGACCAGGGAGCACGACTAGGGATCTCACCCGTGACTCCTAGACGCGAGCGCCGCCACGCGACCGCATGCTCGGTACGTGACCCGTTCACCCACTCAACGAAAGGGGCGAGCATGACTCGCACCAGATCAATCACATTCCTTGCCAGCGCGACAGTGCCGGTACTTGCTGCGTTCGCGCTCGCCAGCTGCGGCAGCAGCAACGACAGCAACACACCCCGCTCCGCGGCCCCGCCCAAGACCGCGAGCGGACAGTCGGCCACGGTTGGCGTCGCCAACGAGAACTTGGGCAACATCCTCGTCGACTCGCAGGGCCGGACGCTCTACCTGTTCCGAAGCGACTCTGGCACGAACAGCGCGTGCGCCGGCGCCTGCGCAATCGACTGGCCGCCACTGCGGGCGACCGGCAAGCCAACGGTCGGCGGCGGAGCGACCGCTTCGATCGTCGCGACCAGCGCCCGCTCGGACGGAAAACCACAGGTCACCTACAACGGCCACCCGCTCTACCGCTTCTCGGGCGACCAGCAGCCCGGCGACATCAACGGCGAGGGCGTGAACGCCTTCGGCGGCCTGTGGTACGCGCTCTCTTCCGCGGGTAACCAGATCGTCGGCTCAGCACCGAACTCGGGAATCGGCTACTAGCGATCGACGCCCGAGCGACACTCCGAGCGATCCCCGCGGCTCTCGGCTGATCGTCTTCCCGCGCGCGGGTCGCACGAGTGTCCGCTTGCCCGCGGCCCCGTTCTTGTCGCACCGCCGGCACGTGAGTGACGAAGGGTTCCTCCCCTGCCTTACGCGCGGAAAGGAAGGGCGCCGCGCCCGCTTCGCCTAGCTGAGCAGACGCGTCCTCGGCCGGCGAGGCGGCTATCGAAACGGACGAAAGCGGGAAGCGATGCCGGTGACTGTCGAATTCTCACGGCATCGCGGGCGTGACTGAACTGTCTCCGTCAATGCCGTCGCCAGCGAGGAGCCCACAACGATTGTTGCGGCCGGGTGCGTCCACCATTCGGCGTGGCTACGGTGTGGCTACCAAACGTGCTGGACAGCCACATTGCGCAAGAAGAAGAGGCCGGCCGCCGAGGCCTCCCGTCGCGATGGGGGCCGGGGACGGGATGCTCTGGTTCGAGACGCGGCGCGTTTACGCCGCCGATGCGTCTTCGTCGCCGAGGTCCAGGTCGACGAGGTCGGAGTCTGCCCGGGCGAGTCGAGTTCGACGCTGGTTTCGTGCGGTTCGTTGAACACGATCGTGTCGCGGGCGCAGGCCGTGCCTCGTCAGCGACGGCGAGGACGGATGTGGGGCTCGCTCGGCTCGAGTGGCCAGGTGATGCCGAGGTCGCGCGGGATGCGAGGCTTGGGCACCCGGCCGATCACGTCGATGAGCGGCGGTGCCAGCACCGCGGCTTGGTGCTCATCGGCGAGCGCGAGCTTCATCCAGCCGATCAGCAGGGCGAGCGTGAACGGCTCGTAAGGCTGCTCGATGTCGGGCCCGCGGGCCGGAAGGCCGTGCGCGAACGTCGGCACGGCGATCTCGGCCGGCTGCCCGCGCCAATGGCCGCCGTGGGACTGCATCAGTAGCACCGCCGCCAGTTCGCCTTCCGGGATCCGCTCGGGCCAGGTGCGGACCGAGTACCGGTTGCCGTCGCGCTTCCAGGCGCGCTCGCGCGCGTTGCGCCAGGCCGGGTAGTCGATCGCGGTGCAGACCTCGACGACCGGCTGCACGCGCCACACGGTCACGCCCGGCCGTGATGCGCGGTCGGCGAGTTCACTGACCTGGCGCTGCAGGCTGGTTCGTGCCCGTGAGCGCCGCCGGCGGGTGCCAAGCCGTACCGGGCCGCTCACCGCCGGAACCGTAGGGTGGACTCGTGCGACAGCCCGCCCAACCGCACGAACGCGACGGCGCCGACCTGAACTCCTTCGGCATCACCAGCGAGTTGCTCCTTCAGTGTTGGCCGGCACGGTCAGCCGGTCGTGAACCACGGCAGCTCCGATCCGGCGTCGACGACATCAGCGCCGCTGCCTGAAGGAGGACATCACGGCAATCGTGGCAGACGACCGTGCCGCGGGTGCGACGCGGGATGTACCTGCGGGCTGCGCATCGTGTCCCACGCCCGGCGCCACGATTGCCACTTCTCACCGACGAAGACCGATCTTGACTCGGGGCACGGCGTGACCGCCCCGGCACGCGAGCCTGTGGCTGCTAAGCCGCGCCACGCTGCCGGCTGCGCCAGTGAACGCTTGTCGCGGGACGCGGCAGTCCGTCGGGCCCCGCTCCAGCACCCCCTTGCTCCTGCCGTCACGGGGTTGGCCAGCGCAGCGAACGCGAGGTGCGCGTCGAGGACGGGAGAGTCGGCGCGCGCTTACGAGCCAAGCCCCAGACCGTACCGCGTCCCTCAGGCGCTCTTGACGGCCATGCGAACATATGTTCGTCCACGATGCGAGAGTACGGCGTCACGATCACCGAGTACGATCCAGATCGCCCGTGGATGGTCCTCGTGAGCGAGCATCGCACGATCAAGTTGCCGGATGGCCTGGATTTCTTCACTTGGGCCCATCGGCAGTGGCCCGCGCCGCGCTGGTCGGTTGAGCTCGATCCCTGGCAACTCGCCTCGGCGTGGCCGCGATGATCTGTCCTTCCGGGTGCTCGATCTGATCACCCGCAGACGCGACACCACCTCGCAGCTCATTCGGCGGTAATGATCTGTCGTGGCAGAGGCGTCCGGCACGACCGCCATCCCTCATCGCCGCAGATCGAGTCGAGCGAACCTCTGTCGGGCTCGGCGTTCGGCGCTTACCGAGGCGAGCGGGCGCTATCGCGAGCCGCGTCCATTTGATGCCGCAAGCCGCCGCCGCGCCTTCTGCACCGACGGAAGCGCCGCCTTTGCCTTTGCCAGCGATCGTGCTCGGACATCGACGCTCGCCGGCTGGCCGCGATCGTGATCTCCTCGCCTGTCGCCGGATTGCGTCCGGTTCGCTTCTTGGTGGCGGGCTTGACGCGCACCGTCAGCTGAACGAGCCGGCCGAGACGAACCTTCTGCGCATTTCCGAGCTCCTCAAGAACGATCCCGTCAAGCGCGTCGAGTGCCCGCTTCGCATCGGCTCTGCTCATATCGGCGCGGTCCGCGACCGCGGCGACCATCTGAGACTGGGTCAGCGCCACGGCTACTCCTCCTCAAGTGGTGTTGCGTCAACACCGGTATTCAATCCACCGCCGCAGACGGAGCGCTACCGCCGCATCCACCAACCGGCACGGAAACCGGGGCTGGGCCACGATGTCGACCGAGCCGGCCAGGGGCAACCCAAGACAGGACCGATCGTGACGCGCTCCGTCCAATCAGGAAAGTGGCAGGCCCGCGCCGACGAGGTCTGGGACAACGCCAAACTCAACCGCATCACCTTGCACGAGGCGCGCCACACCTACGCGAGCTTCCTGATGGCGGCCGGCTACAACCTCAAGCAGATCCAGGAGTACCTGGGGCACGCCGACATCGCGACGACGGGCCGGTACATCAAGAACCTGCCGGTGCCCCGCGGCACTACCGAATGGGCCAAACTCGAGGCGTACCTCGCGACCGAGATCGGTCCTGGCTAGGCCGAAAATGTGGACACAAATATGGACACACTTGTCATCTCGGCTGAGGTTTGTGGGGGTTTGTAGGGCACTGCAACCCTCCGCATGAAACACCCGTGAAACTCGGCCTGTGCAGGCAAATCCCCGTCAGACGGGCGGATGCCGGAGGAGGGACTCGAACCCCCGACACGCGGATTATGATTCCGCTGCTCTAACCGACTGAGCTACTCCGGCGCGCCCGCGAGTGTAGCCCGCGATAGGGTGGGGCCGGTCACACCCAGCCGGGCATATGATGCGCCGGCGATGAGCGACCTCGCCCCGGCAGTGCAGACCGTCGTGCGCAGATGCCTGGCCGTGCAGCCCGGCGAGGACGTCGTGGTCGTCGTCGATCCCGCCACCGCGGCGATCGGCGAGGCGCTCAGAGAGGAGGCGGCCGCCGCCGGCGCCGACGCCGTCCTGATGATCATGGACGAGCGCGCGACCGACGGCACCGAGCCGCCGCCGACGGTGGCGGCCGCGCTCGAGGCGGCCGACGTGTTCATCGCGCCGACGAGCAGGTCGCTGAGTCACACGAGCGCGCGCAAGCGGGCGAGCGATCGAGGGGCGCGCGGGGCGACGATGCCGGGGGTCACGGCGGACATGCTCGCGCGCGTGATGGCGGTCGACTTCGACACGATGGCGGCGCGCTCCAAGGCGGTCGCGGCGGCGCTCGACGCGGCGGCGTCGGCGCGGGTCACGTGCCCGCGCGGCACGGATCTCAAGCTCGCGCTCGACGGGCGGGCCGGGATCTCGGACGACGGCGAGCTGAGCGCGCGAGGGGCGTTCGGGAACCTGCCGTGCGGGGAGGGGTTCATCGCGCCGGCGTTCGGAGAGGGCACGCTCGTGGCATCGAGCCTCGCGCCGTTCGGGATCAGCGACGAACCCGCGGCGCTGACGGTGGCGGAGGGGCGGCTCGTCGCAGCGGAGGGCGGCCTCGGTCCGGAGTTCATCGAGCTGCTGCTGTCCCAGGGCGAGCTCGGGACGAATCTCGCCGAGCTCGGCGTCGGGACGAACGACAAGGCCCGGCTGACCGGCAACATCCTCGAGGACGAGAAGATCCTCGGGACGGTGCACGTCGCGTTCGGCGCCAGCGCCGGAATCGGGGGAAACGGTGTCGGTCCCGATCCACCTCGACGTGGTCATCCTCGACGCCGAGCCTCGAGGTCGACGGGCGCGCCGTGCTCGATCGCGGTCGCTACGTGCTCGGGTAGTGGCGCCGACGCTGCTCGCGATCCCGAACGTCTCCGAAGGCCGCGACCAGGCGGCCATCGACCAGATCGCACGGGCGTTCGACGCGCGCCTGCTCGACGTCCACACGGACACCGACCACCATCGGAGCGTGTTCACGCTCGCCGGCGAGCCCGGGCACCTCGCGCGGGCCGTGCTGAACGGTGCGGCCGAGACGATCCGCCAGGTCGATCTGAACGAGCACGAGGGCATCCACCCGCGCGTCGGCGCGATCGACGTGGCCCCGATCGTCTACCTCGATCCCGACGATCGCGGCGCCGCGTGCGCGGAGGCGCTCGTGCTCGGCGACCTGCTCGGCCACGAGCTCGAGCTGCCCGTGTTCCTGTACGGGGAGCTGGCACAGGGCCGGACGCGGGCGGACCTGCGGCGCGGCGGGACGGCAAACCTCGCACACCGGATCGGGGCCGGCGAGCTCCGACCGGACTTCGGGCCGAGCCGGCTGCATCCGACCGCCGGCGCGGCTGCTCGTGGCGGCGCGCCCGCCGCTCGTCGCGTTCAACGTCGAGCTCGCGCCCCCGGCCACGCTCGAGGACGCCAGAACGATCGCCGCAAGCATCCGCGAGGGTGGCCCCGAGGGACTCGAATCGGTTCGTGCGATCGGCCTGTGGCTCGCGGCGCGCGACGTCGCGCAGGTGTCGACCAACGTCGAGGACCACCGCACCACCCCGCTCGCGAACGTCGTCGCGGCGATCGCCCGGCACGCGACGCCGACCCGGGCCGAGCTCGTCGGCCTCGCCCCCCGCGCGGCGTTCGACGACTTCCCGGAGGACCTGCCGGTGGCCAATCGTCGCACCGTGGAGGATGCGCTCGGGAGGTAGCGCCCCCGAGCCCTGGATAAGACCGCCCCATACGCACTAAGCTCCATTCACCATGGCTCAGACCAAGCGCAAGCGACGCACGAAGCACCGCGGGACCGCCGCCGGAACGATCCAGGCTCGGGGTCGTACGGGCCGCCCGCCCGCAGCTCAGGACCGCAAGAAGACCGACCCGTATGGAGGCGCGCGAGCGGCGCCTCAATTCGCCACCGACCTGGAAGTCGTCGTTCACGCGGGCCGGGCTCGCGTCGATGCTGATGTTCGTCTTCCTGGTGCTCGTCGGGCCCGCAGCAGCACCGGATCGAGAGCGCGCTGTTCTTCGCGTTGTTCGCGCTGCTGCTGTACGTCCCCGGCGGCTATTACTTCGAGATGTTCATGTATCGCCGGCGCATGCAGCGCAAGCAGCAGGCCACGCGCAAATGATCGACGTTCGCATGTTCACGGTCGGGCAGGTGCAGGAGAACTGCTTCATCGTGCGCCGGAAGGACGCGTCGAACGCGGTGATCATCGACCCCGGCGACGAGGCGCCGAAGCTGCTCGGCGCGCTCGAGAGCCTCGGAGTCGAGACCGTCGAGGCGATCCTGATCACGCACACACACTTCGACCACATCGGTGCCGTGGCGCCGGTGGCCGAGGCGACCAAGGCGCCCGTGTACTGCCCCGAGCTCGAGACGCAGGTGCTCGCGAACATCATGGACTACGTTCCATGGCCGGGATTTGGCCCGTTCGAGAGCTACGAAGCCGACCACACGGTCGGAGGCGGCGAGACGCTCGAGCTCGCCGGACTGAAGTTCGACGTGACGTTCACTCCGGGTCACAGCCCCGGCCACGTCAGCTACGCGATCGCGGACGACGACGCGCTGTTCTCGGGCGACGTCCTGTTCCAGGGATCGGTCGGGCGAGTCGACCTGCCGGGCGGCGACTGGCCGACGCTGCTCGCATCGATCGAGAGGCTCACCAGCACCTACTCGCCGGAGACCACGGTCTATCCCGGCCACATGGGGATCACGACGCTCGGGCGCGAGCGCGCCACCAATCCGTTCCTGCGCGAGCTCGCGGAGCGGTGAGCGTTCTGTGATTCAGGCCCCTCGCGGCACCTTCGACATCCTTCCCGAGGCAGCGGCGCAACGCCGGTTCGTTGAGGACGAGTCCAGCCGGATCCTCGGCGCCGCCGGTTACCGGCGGATCGAGACGCCGACGTTCGAGGCGACCGAACTGTTCGCGCGAGGGGTGGGGGAGGCCACGGACATCGTCCAGAAGGAGATGTACACGTTCGACGACGGCGGCGGACGCTCGCTGACGCTGCGGCCCGAAGGCACCGCCCCGGTGTGCCGCGCCTATCTCGAACACGGTATGCGGAAGCTGGCGCAGCCGGTGAAGCTCTGGTACCTCTCGAGCTTCTTCCGCGCCGAGGCGCCGCAGCGAGGTCGCTACCGCCAGTTCTGGCAGGTCGGCGCCGAGGCGATCGGCTCGGACTCGCCCGAGACCGACGCCGAGCTGATCGTGCTGCTGGCCGACCTGCTCGACGCCGTCGGGCGTCAAGCAGACCCGGCTGCGGCTGTCGAGCCTCGGCACCCCCGCGACCCGGGTCGAGTATCGCGAGGAGCTCAAGGCGTACCTGCGAGCGCACGAGAGCGAGCTGGCGCCGGAGGTCCGGAGCCGCATCGAGCTGAACCCGATGCGAGCGTTCGACTCGAGCGATGCGGGCACCCGGGCGGTTATGCGCGATGCACCGAAGCTGCTCGATCGGCTCGACCCGGCCGACGCCGAGCACTTCGCGCACGGTTCGCGCGCTGCTGGACGACGCCGGGCTGCACTACGAGCTCGATCCGACGCTCGTTCGGGGCATGGATTACTACACGCGCACGGTGTTCGAATTCACCAGCGACGAACTCGGCGCCCAGTCCGGCGTGGGCGGCGGCGGCCGCTACGACGGTCTGATCGAGTTGCTCGACGGGCCTCCGACGCCGGCGTGCGGCTGGGCGGCCGGAGTCGAGCGGATGCTGCTCGCCGCGCAGGACCTGCCGCACCCGCACGACCACGTTGACCTGTTCGTCGCGATGACGACCACCGCCGCGGACGCATGGCAGCGCGGATTCGAACTGGCTCGCAACGCTCGCCTGGCGGGGCTGAACGCGCAGCTCGAACTGACCGGCCGGTCGCTGAAGACACAGCTCAAGCACGCCGACCGCATCGGTGCCCGCTACGTCGCGATCGTCGGGGACAACGGCGTCGCGACGCTGCGGAACATGCAGTCCGGCGAGCAGCACGACACCGAGCTCGCCGACGTGATCACTGCGATCCGCGGTACGGACACGGCGAGCACGGCGTGAAGCACGCGCCGCGTCCGAACGGCTACCGCGACACCTGGTGCGGCGAGCTGACCGCCGACCGTGCGGACACGCAGGCGCGCGTCGCCGGGTGGGTGCACCGCCGCCGCGACCACGGCGGTCTGATCTTCATCGACGTCCGCGACCGGTCGGGAATCGTCCAGCTCGTGTTCCATCCCGAGAACGCCCCCGCCGCGCATCAGGAGGCGCACAAGCTCCGCTCCGAGGACGTGATCAGCGCCGCCGGGACCGTGACGCGGCGCGACCCCCAGAACGTCAATCCGAACCTCGCGACCGGGGAGATCGAGCTCGCGGTCTCAGCGCTCGAGATCCTGGCCGATCGCCGAGACCCCGCCGTTCCCACTCGACGAGGCCGCGGGCGTCGACGAGATCCTCCGCCTCCGCCACCGCTCGCTCGACCTGCGCCGGCCGCAGCTCCAGCGGACGCTCGCCCTGCGCCACCGCGTGATCGCGACGATGCGGGAGGTCCTGAACGAACGTGACTTCCTCGAGATCGAGACCCCGTACCTGACGCGCTCGACCCCCGAGGGCGCGCGCGACTACCTGGTGCCCGCCCGGATCCAGCCCGGATCGTTCTACGCGCTGCCCGCAGTCGCCACAGCTGTTCAAGCAGCTGCTGATGATCGGCGGCCTCGAGCGCTACTACCAGATCGCGCGGTGCTTCCGCGACGAGGACACGCGCGCCGACCGCCAGCCCGAGTTCACGCAGCTCGACGTCGAGATGGCGTTCGTCGACGAGGACGACGTGATCGAGATGATGGAGGCGGTGATGGGCGCCGTGTTCGAGCGCGAGGGGTTCGACGTCCCGCTCCCGCCGTGGCCGCGGATGACGTTCGCCGAGGCGGTCTCGCGCTACGGGATCGACCGGCCCGACACGCGCTTCGGGCTCGAGCTGCACGACCTGGGCGACGCGGTCGCAGGCACCGAGTTCAAGGTGTTCGCCGGTGCGGTCGGCTCGGGAGGCGTCGTTCGCGGCATCAACGCCGGGCCGCGCGAGCTCGCGCGCTCCGACCTGGACGCGCTGACCGAGCTGGCCAAGCAGCACGGCGCGAAGGGGCTCGTGTGGGCGTTCGTCGAGGAGGACGGTTGGCGCTCGCCGATAGCGAAGTTCCTGACCGAGGGCGAGATCGATGCGATCGGGAAACGGCTGGGTGCGAAGCCCGGCGATCTGCTCCTGATCGTCGCCGACGAGGTGACGACCGTCGGCCAGGCGCTCAGCGCGTTGCGGATGGAGCTGGCCCGCCGCTTCGAGCTGATCCCCGAGGGTCGCCACGACATCCTCTGGGTGGTCGAGTTCCCGGCGTTCTTCTGGGACGCCGACGGACAGCGGTGGGAGGCCGCACACCATCCGTTCACGTCCCCGTCGGGAGATCTCGACGACCCGGCGAACCTGACCTCGCGCGCGTATGACCTCGTCCTCGACGGCGCCGAGATCGGCGGCGGCTCGATCCGTATCAACCGGATCGACGTCCAGCAGCGCGTGTTCGAGCTGCTCGGGATCAGCCAGGAAGAGGCGGAGGCGCGGTTCGGCTTCCTGCTCGACGCGCTCCGCTACGGCGCGCCGCCGCACGGCGGGATCGCGATGGGCGTCGACCGGATCATCACCGCGCTGGCCGGCGTCGAGTCGATTCGCGACGTGATCGCCTTCCCGAAAGCGGCCAGCGGGACCGATCCGCTGACCGGCGCGCCTGCCCCGGTCGACCCGGCGCAGCTGCGCGAACTGGGCCTCAGGCGCGCATAGCGCCGCACCGGTTCGTCCGTTCTCGTCCCGAAGGGCTCAAAGCGACCCCGATCTGCCGAACCAGGGCGCCGGCAGCTACCAGTTGGCGATCAACCACGCGCACCAGGCCGTCAAGACACGACCGCGCCCACAACCAAGGCCGCGACGACCGCAAACGGCGGCGACGAGCGCCCAGGGCGCCAAGCCGGCTCACGCGGTGAAGGCAGCCTCGAAGGCTGTGTTGACCGCGCAGCAGGTCGGCCTGATCACCCAGCAGATCCCGGGTCGTCACCGCCCCCACGCTCGTGCTGATCGACGGCGCGCACCAGGTGACGACGATCATCGGCTTCGCCGACCCGCTCGAGATCACCGACCGCGTCGACGACGCGCTCGCCGCCAAGTAGCGCTCGCAGCCCGGTCCGCGGCGCCGGCCACCGGAGTCGAAGGTGCATGATGCGCCACCGCGCACGTTTGACCGGGGCGTTGGCGTGTCATATGCCTTCTGCTGTGCATGACGCGCCAGAGCCCCCAAGCAGAGCCTTGGTTGGCGTGTGATGCACGCTGGGCCGGCCGCCGACACGAGCCGGTCGCCTCGGGCTTCTATCCTCGCGGGCGATGGATGTCATCGCGTTCGAGCATCACCTGACCTCGCCTCAGGGCCATCGCCGGCTCCCGGATGACGCGTTCACCGCGACCGTCGACGGCGGCGCCTGCTGCGATCAGGTCGCGCTGTCGCTCCGCGTCGACGGCGACCGCGTCACCGACGCCGGCTTCGACGCCCGCGGCTGCGGCGCCGCGACGGCCGCCGGCAGCGCGGCGGTGACGCTCGCGCGGGGCGCGTCGGTGCTCGAGGCGGCCCGGATCGGCGCACCGCAGATCGCGGCCGAGCTCGGCGGGCTCAGCCCGGGCAAGCTCCACGCCGCCGAGGTCGCCGCCGACGCGCTCGCGCGCGCGCTCGGCGCCGCCGTCCGCGACCGCGCGCTCGTGCTACCGCCCGAGACGACTCCAGGACGCACGCTCGTCGCGATGAGTGGCGGAGTCGACAGCGCGGTGGCGGCGCTCCTGTGCGCGCGGGACGGCGAGACCGTGGCGGTGACGCTCGACCTCTGGTCCGATGCCGAGAACGACGCGGAGAGCAGCTGCTGCTCGGCGTCGGCGGTCGCCCAGGCGCGGGCGCTCGCGCACTCGATGGGGCTCGCGCACTTCACGATCGATCTGCGCGACGAGTTCCGCGCCGGCGTGGTCGAGCCGTTCATCGCGTCGTTCGCCGCCGGTGAGACCCCGAACCCGTGCGTCGGCTGCAACGGCCACGTCCGTCTCGACGCGATGCTCGACGTCGCCGGTCGTCTCGGTTGCGACCGGCTGGCCACCGGCCACTACGCGCGGGTCGCCGAATCCGGCGACACCGCGGGCCCGCTGTTGCGCGTCGCCGCAGACGCCGCAAAGGATCAGACGTACATGCTCGCCGCGCTGTCGCCTGAGTCGCTCGCGCGGATGCGGTTCCCGCTCGGCGAGCTGACCAAGCCCGAGGTCAGGGAGATCGCAGGCACGGCCGGCTCTGCCCGTCGCGAGCAAGGCCGACTCCCAGGATCTCTGCTTCCTCGCCGGGACCGACCGTGCGCGGTTCCTGGCCCGTCACGGGAACCTAGGCGAAGGCGAACGCGAAGGCGATGGCTCCGGCGCGATTGTCGATCGCGACGGCACCGTGGTCGGGCGGCACCGCGGCCAGCACCGGTTCACCGTCGGACAGCGGCGGGGGATCGGGGTCGCGGCGGCGGAACCGCTGTACGTGATCGACAAGGACGCCGGCCGCAACGAGGTGATCGTCGGTCCGAAGTCCGCGCTCCGGACGACCCGCGTCGCGCTCCGCGGCGCGCGCCTGAACCGCGGCGGCGCCCGCGTCGACCGGGTCAAGCTCCGCTACCGGTCGCGACCGCTCGCCTGCACGGTGACGGGATCACCCGGCGCCGGCCGCCACGACAGACTCGAGCTCGAGCTCGCCGAACCGGTCGACGGCGCCGCGCCCGGCCAGCTCGCGTGCCTGATGGACGGCGACCTCGTGGTCGGATGGGGGACGATCGTGCGGTCGCCGCGCTACCGGACGTTGAAGTCCGCGTTGCGGACCAGCGTCAGCGCGTAGGCGGGCCAGTAGTCGCCGGTCTTCGGTGCGCCCGGTCGGCAAGGGCCGCCCGACTCCCCCGGGTTGGTGGTCCACGCGAACATGTCGACGTTGGGGAAGCCGGTGTCGGCGGTCGGCAGCGGCCCGAGGCCGCGGCCGGGCGGGTTGCAGAGGACCTCGTTGCCCTGGTGGACGATGTCCTGCGGCCGCAGCGGCCCGCGGCCGTTGTCGCCGGTGTTGACCACGAAGTGCTTGCCACCGGTCAGCCGCGAGATCTTCTCGCCGTAGCGGATCTCCTTCGAGGTCCAGTCGAAATGGGTCGCGTTCAGGAAGAACCCCTGGATCTTGGCGATGCCCGACCGCCGCAGGTAGCGAGCCGAGGCCCGGGGCGACAGCGCGTCCGCCGCGCCGGCGTCGAGGTAGATCACGAGCTGCGGGCAGTTCGCGGTCAGGGTGTTGATCGCATACTGAAGCTCTTGCTCGCGGACCGCCTTGCCGTGGTGCGATAGGCAGGGCATCGTGATGATCGAGTCGATCTCGAGGAACAGCACCGCCCGGTAGGAGCCGATGCCCTTCGCGAAGCCGTCGATGAAGCCCTTATAGCTCGCCACGTCCCCCCGCGAGTCGGACGCGTGGCCGCACCGGCCGTGGAGGATCCGGTACGTGGCCAGCAACGGAACCGTCCCCGGGGACTCGACCGAGGCGCGCGTGAGGTAGCGCGAGACCGCGGTGGCGATGTTCGGGACGCCGTTGTGGCCGAAGCTGAACGACCCGAAGCGGGCCGTCCCCGGCTGGTTCGAGATCGTCTTCAGCGCCGGATTGGTCCGCGCTGCGTGCGCGGCCTCGCTCTCGGGGTCGACGAAGAACGTGGCGCCCACGAGCGGGTTGGTGCTGGGTGGAGCGACCGCGAGCCCGAGCGGGTTCTCCGGGTTGCGCACCGGGGCCGGGTCGTCGTTGAGGATGTCAGCACCGCCTTGCTCGGGGAGGCCAACCCGATCGGCGAAGGCCCGAACAGCGAGACCGACAGCGTCTTCGAAACGTCCGCGGTCCCGTGATCGACGATCGGGATCGTGAACGACATGCTCGAAGCCCCGGCCGCGAAGTCGAGCTCTCCCTTCTGCGACGTGAAGTCGTACGGATCGACCGCGGTGCACTCGGCCTTCCCGCACTGGACGCCGTCGCCGAGCGTGATGTAGCGGATCTGGGCGGCCTGGCTCGTGTCGGTGCGCTCGATCGTGATCACGGCGCGTCCGGCGTCCTCGTGAACCGTCAACGAGGACGACTCGAGATGGAAGCCATAGCGGTCGCGGGCGGCCACGTGCGCGGCTACCGCGCCGAGCGCGATCGACCATGCGCAGGCCGATCCCAACGCGACGACCAGCATCAGTGCAAGGCGACGCACCGCAGACATCGTAGGCGCGGCATACCCCGGTTCGGGAATCGCCGGAAGCCGATCAGGAACTGTGGACGTTCGGCGCGGCGAACTTGCGCGCTGTGTGCGCAGACCGCCTGACTAGCCGGCGAATTGGACGCGGGGCGGCAGAGACCGTGGAGGTCGTGAGCAGGGGCACCGTCCTCGGCGACTCCACGGCCGCGCGCGCGAGGTACCGGGACACGGCGGTCTGGATGTCGGGCGGGAGCCGGGTCGTCGTCGAGGATCGTCAGCACCGCCTTGCTCGGGGATGCGAGCCCGATCGGCGATGGCCCGAACAGCGAGATCGAGAGAGCGTCTTCGGAACGTCCGCGGTTCGTGATCGACGATTTGGATCGTGAACGACATGCTCGAGACCGCGACCGGGAAGTCGAGCTCTCCCTTGACCGACGTGAAGTCGATCGGGTTGACTGCGGTGCACTCCGAAGGGCTCCTTGGGACAGCGTCGCCGAGCGCCGGAACCTTGATGTCAGCGCTCCGACCTAGACGCCCGTCCGCCTACACTCACCTACGTCCATGACGATCAAGGCGATGACATCCGACGAGATCAGGAGCACGTACCTCGAGTTCTTCGAGGAGCGCGGCCACAAGCGGCTCCCGTCCGCTTCGCTGGTCCCCGCCGAGCACGATCCGTCGGCGCTCTTCACGGTCGCCGGCATGCATCCGCTGAAGCCCTATTTCCAGGGACGCGAGGCGCCACCGCAGTCGCGCATCACCACCTGCCAGAAGACGTTCCGCACGGTCGACATCGACATCATCGGCACGACCTCGCGCCACCTGACGTTCTTCGAGATGCTCGGGAACTTCTCGTTCGGCGACTACTTCAAGCGCGAGGCCAGCCGCTTCGCGTGGGAGCTCTCGACCGAGGGGTTCGGGTTCCCGGCGGAGGACGTCTGGATCACCGTGTTCGCGGGCGACGACGAGCTCGGGCTCGGTCCCGACGAGGAGGCGATCGAAGCGTGGCTCGAGATCGGCGTCCCGCGCGAGCGGATCGTCGAGTGCGCGCGGGAGGAGAACTTCTGGCAGGCCGGCCCGACGGGGCCGTGCGGACCGTGCTCGGAGCTGTACCTCGATCGCGGCCTCGAGTTCGGCAAGCCCGACGACCTTCCCGGCGGCGACAACGAGCGCTTCCTCGAGTACTGGAACCTCGTGTTCATGCAGTTCGACCAGAACCCGGTGAACACGCTGGCGCCGCTGCCCGCGAAGAACATCGACACCGGATTGGGGCTGAACCGGCTCGCCTCGATCCTCCAGGGCAAGCCCTCGGTGTTCGAGACCGACCAGTTCTGGCCGCTGATCGAGCTCGGTCAGGAGCTGTCGGGCCGGCGCTACGGGCAGGACTATCCGATCGACCGCGCGCTGCGCCTGCTCGCCGACCATACCCGCGCGATGACCTTCCTGATCGCCGACGGCGTCGTCCCGTCGAACGAGGATCGCGGCTACGTGCTGCGGCGAATCATGCGCCGCGCGATCCAGCAGGGTCGCTCGCTCGAGCTCCGTCCGGGCTTCCTGTGCGTGTTCGCCGATCGCGTCACCGAGATCATGGGATCGGAATACGGCGAGCTCCACCAGCAACGCGTCGTGGTCCAGAAGTGGCTCGAGTACGAGGAGCAGGGCTTCGGGCGAACGCTCGAGCAGGGCCTGAAGCGCCTCGAAGAGCTGATCGAGCGGGCCCGAGAGTCAGGTGACGAGGGCATCGCGGCGGCGGACGCGTTCCAGCTACATGACACGTACGGATTCCCGATCGACCTGACGCTCGAGCTCGTCGCCGAGCAGGGCCTCGGCGTCGATGAGCAGGGCTTCGAGGTTCTGATGGAGGAGCAGCGCCAGCGGGCGAGAGCAGGCTCGGCCCGGTTCGCGGGCGATGAGGAGCTGCGCGAACGGGCGCAGGCGCTGTCCCGCCACGCCGGCTTCGCGACCGATTTCGTCGGCTACGAGACCACCGATTCGGAGACCACGATCGGGGCGGCCGAGAGCGACAACGGACGGGTGCTGGTGAAGCTCGTCGAGTCGCCCTTCTACGCGACCGGCGGCGGCCAGGTCGCCGACTCGGGCTACGTCGAGTGCGTGGCAGGCAACTGCCGTGCCCGAGTGGACGACGTCATGCGCGTCGGCGACGATCAGGTCCTCGCCGTCGTACCCGAACGCGGGACGATCGAGGTCGGCGAGCGCGTGCACGCGCACGTCGACCGGGCCGCCAGGCACGCGACAGAGTGCAACCACACCGCGACACACCTGCTCCACGCCGCGCTTCGCCGGCGGCTCGGAACCCATGTCCGCCAGGCGGGCTCCTACGTTGGGCCCGACAAGCTGCGCTTCGACTTCACCCATGGCAAGGCCCTGTCCCCGGAGGAGCTCCGCGACGTCGAGGACCAGGTGAACAGCTGGATCCTCGAGAGCCAGCCGGTTCGCGCGATCACCACGACGCTCGAGGAGGCGCGGCGGCTCGGTGCGATGGCGCTGTTCGGCGAGAAGTACGGCGACGTCGTGCGCATGGTCGAGGTCGGCGACGGCTCATTCTCGCGCGAGCTGTGCGGAGGCACCCACGTCCACAACTCGGCGGAGATCGGCTTGTTCAGGGTTTTGAGCGAAAGCTCGAGCGCCGCGAACATGCGGCGCATCGAGGCGGTCACCGGCCCCGCCGGGGTCGAGCTGCTGCGCCACCACGACCGCACGCTCACCGAGTCCGCGAGGGTGCTCCGGGTCACGCCCGAGCAGGTGACGAACGCGGTCACCGAGCTGCGCGCGCGTGCCCGCGAGCTCGAGCGTCAGCTGCGCCGCGGCACGACCGAGGACGCCGTCGACGTCGAGAAGCTGGCCGCGGCCGCGGTCGAGCGCGACGGCGCGCGGGTCCTCGTCGCGACCGTCGATGCTCCCGACGGCAAGGCGCTGCTCGACGTCGCCGACCGGCTCAAGAACAAGCTCGGGAACGCGGCGATCGTGCTCGCGAGCACCGGCGAGGGCCGCGTCGACCTGGTCGCGAGCGTCTCGCCGTCGCTGGTCGAGCGGGGCGTGCGGGCGGGCGAGATCGTCAAACTCGCAGCGGCCGAGGTCGGCGGCGGAGGTGGCGGGCGCGACACGCTCGCGCGCGCCGGCGGCCGCGATCCGGCCGGTCTTCCGAAGGCGTTCGAGGCGGCGCTCGGGGCGATCGAGACCGCGCTCGGCGTGTGAGATCGTGCGCAGGGTGACAAACGCTTTTGACGATCGCGACGACGAAAAGCGCCCGTCGCAAGAGGTAAGGTCATGCGCGTGCTAGCGCTGGATTACGGCCGGGCGCGGTGCGGTTGTGCGGTAAGCGACCCCACCGGCGTGCTTGCGTCTCCGATCGAACTCAATACGGGCCCCGACGACCCGGCGGGGGCTTGCGCGGCTGCGCGCGCTCGCGGGCGAGCTCGAGGTCGAGCGCGTCGTTGTCGGACTGCCGCTGTCGCTGTCGGGGCGCGATTCGGCCCAGACGGTCGAGACTCGGGCGTTCGCCGCGCGCCTCGAGGACGAGCTGCCGGTCCCGGTGGAGCTGTACGACGAGCGCTTCACGACGCGCCTGGCCGAACGAACCGGAGGACGGGCCGACGAGGACTCACGAGCCGCGGCTCATCTGCTGGAAAGCTGGCTGGCGAGCCGTGTCGCGAGCCCAGGGAACGAGGAGGCACCGGATGCCTGACGGATACGAGCGTACGACCGAGGACCGTGAGGAGGCAAGGAGCCGGCGCGACAGCGGGCGCCCGAACGGGTCGCCCCCGCGCAAGTCCGCGCCGCCGCGCCGGCTGCCCACCCGACCGTCGCGTCCGCGCCGGTACGGAGGCCGGTTGCTCGCGGTGCTCGCGCTGATCCTGGCCGGAGGCGCGATCTGGTTCATGTTCGAGCTCTACCAGCCGTTCCACGGCTCGCCGCACGGCAGCGTCACGGTCACGATCCCGGCGCATGCGTCGTCCCGCCAGATCGGCAATGAGCTCGCGCAGGACGGGGTGGTCTCCTCGGGCTTCTTCTTCGACCTGCGCGCGACGCTCGCCGGCGAGCGCGGCGACCTGCGCGCCGGCACTTACACCTTCCAGCAGAACATGACCTACAGCGCGGCGCTGAAGATCCTCACGACGGCCCCGCCGCCCGCCAAGGTGACCAACATCACGATCATCGAGGGCAGGACGCGCGCGCAGATCGACGCGTTGCTGCGCTCTCAGGGCGTGAACGACAGCTACGTGGTCGACAGTCGCCACTCCCCGCTGATCAATCTCGCCGCGTACGGCGCGCCCAAGAACACGCCTGATCTCGAGGGGTTCCTGTTCCCCGACACGTATCAGCTCGTCGAGCCGATCAGCGTCCCGAAGCTCGTGGCCGATCAGCTGAAGGAGTTCCGCCAGCAGTTCGCCCACGTCAACCTGGGCTACGCGCGCAGCCGGCACCTGACGCCCTACGAGGTGCTGATCATCGCCTCGATGGTCCAGGCAGAGGCGGCGACCGCGCACGACCGGCCGCTGATCGCGTCGGTGATCTACAACCGCCTCCGGCTCGGGATGCCCCTCCAGATAGACGCCACGACCAGGTACGCGACCGGGAACTACACGAAGCCGCTCACGGCTTCGCAGCTGAACTCGCGCTCTCCCTACAACACGCGGATCCACAAGGGCCTGACTCCGACGCCGATCGACAATCCCGGAATGGCCGCGATCCAGGCCGCGGCCCATCCCGCGAATACCAACTACCTGTACTTCGTGGTCAAGCCGTGCGGGAACGGCGAGCAGGTGTTCAGCTCGAGCTACAAGCGGTTCCTGGCGGATTCGCAGAAGTACCAGCAGGCGCGAAGGTCGCGCGGCGGCAAGTCGCCCGAGCGCTGCTCCTAGCCGGCGCGGGAACGGGAGCCGACCCGTGGACCGTCTCCGAACCCGCCTCGGGGTAGTCGGCTGGCCGGTCGCACACAGCCGCTCGCCGGCGATGCACAACGCGGCGCTCGAGGCGGTCGGACTCGGCGGCTGGCGCTACCAGCATCTGCCGATCCCGCCCGAGCTGTTCGACGAGGCCGTCTCGGCCCTGCCGGGAGCGGGGTTTCGGGGCGTCAACGTAACGATCCCCCACAAGCGCGCTGCGCTGGCGCTGGCCACCGATCCGACTCCGCGCGCGCTCGCGATCGGTGCCGCCAACACGCTGGTGTTCGAGGACGGCGGCAGGATTCACGCCGACAACACCGACGCGCCGGGCCTGATCGATGGTCTGCCGTTCCGGCCGGCCGGGAGGACCGCGCTCGTGCTCGGGGCCGGCGGCAGCGCTCGCGCGGCCCTGTGGGCGCTGCTCGACGCGGGGGCGCGGGAGGTTCGGGTCTGGAATCGCACGCCCGCGCGCGCTCGCGACCTGTGTGCTGAGCTCGGCGGGACGCCGGTCGAGCGCGCCGAGCCCGCGGACCTGCTCGTCAACTGCACCTCGGTCGGCCTCGTCCCGTCGGCGGATCCGTTCAAGCCGTTGCCCGTCGATGCCGATGACGTGACGAGTTACGAATGCGTGGTTGATCTCGTGTACACGGGACTCTGAGACCTCACTCGTGCAGGCAGCACGAGCACGCTGCGTCCGTGTCTTCGACGGGCGCGAGTTCCTCGTGCGCCAAGGCGCTCTCAGCTTCGCGCTGTTCACCGGTCACGCGGCGCCGATCGACCTCATGCGGGCAGCGGCCGGAGCACGATGAGCGACCACGATGCACGCCCGCTACAGCTCGGGTCGTCAGCCTCTGCGTCGACCCTTCGGCTAAGACCGAACACGGACGTATCGTCGCCCGCGTTACGTCCGGGCCGCCGCCGCGCCGATCTTCTGACCATGCCGTCAAAGACCAAGTACAAGCCTGCGCGTCCTAGTAGTCGCGACCCGGCGCACTTATCGAGTTCCGCCGCCAGGTAGGTGTACCTGGTCCGATCGCTCGCCGCGATCCGTGATCGTCGCGCCCGCGTTGGCGCGGTCGTCCGGCTATGGTGGGCGCGATGAGCGCCAAAGCAGAGGACGCCCGGACGGCTTGTACGCCGTGCCGCGGGACGGGGAAGCTGGTCTCCGGGCTGGGTGGGGAGCCGCATCAGGTCACGTGCCCGTGGTGCGGCGGGAGCGGCGCTTTCGAGCCCGGGCGCGATGCGCAGCAGGAGGGGCCTGAGGACCCGGACGCGCTTCCCGCCGGCGGCGAGACGTAAACGAAGATCGGACAAGCGTCCGAACCCGTCAGCTGATCGAGCTCCTCGTCGTGTTCCTGATCATCGGCATCCTTGCCGCGATCGCCATTCCGACGTTCCTCAACCAGAAGAGCAGGCCAACGACGCGTCGGCCGAGTCCCTGGCCCGGAACGCCGCCAGACGCGACCGCCGGCGGACGCGCGCGCCTGCAACGCGGGGCGGGTCCTGGTAGTCGATCGCGCCGAGACACCGGAATTCACGGCCATTAACGTGTCACTCGAAGAGCTCTGCCCGCCGAGCGCGCAGGAAGCCGCGTACACCGCGCTTTTGTTGTGACCCTCGAGCGGAGGGCCTCGTCGAGTGTCACGGTGAATGGGGTGGCTACCCGCCGGTGGCCGCCGCGCGTCGGCGCAACCGCCGCGCATGGGCGTGGTTACTCGTATGGGGGCCGGCTGAGGGCGGCGGTGAGGCGGGAGCGAGGCTCGGCCGTCGCCTGGACGGCCCGCGCCACCCGCAGCTGGCACTCGAACGCCGTAGGCGGCGATAGCCGGTTGTAGACCCCGGTCAGGAGGTCGTGCTCTGCGAGATGATCGAGGGGATCGGAGATCGGGGACGCGTCACGACACGCCAGCGCGCTCATCGACACCACATACGACGCATCGGCTCCTGGGGCCCGAACCTCTATCCGCAGAAAATGCGGATAGCGCCCATGACGGGCCCGGATCCGGTCCGTCCGTAACCTACATCGGCCATGCCGCTGCGCTTGACAACCGCCGGGGAGTCCCACGGACCCGGCCTGACCTGCATCCTCGAGGGGATGCCGGCGGGCCTCACGCTCGACCGGGACGCGGTCAACCGCGATCTGGCGCGCCGCCAGCTCGGACACGGGCGGGGCGGGCGGATGAAGATCGAGCGCGACCAGGTCGAGGTGACCGGCGGCGTCCGGCACGGACGGACCCTCGGTGGCCCGATCGCGCTCCAGGTCACGAACCGCGACTACGCGAACTGGGAGGAGCGGATGAACCCATGGCCGGTCGAGGCTGCGGTCGCCGAGGTCCACCTGCCCCGGCCGGGCCACGCTGACCTCGTCGGGACGCAGAAATACGGGCTGACCGACGTCAGAGACATCCTCGAGCGGGCCAGCGCCCGTGAGACCGCCGCGAGGGTTGCCGGCGGGGCCGTGGCGAAGGCGTTCCTGCGCGAGCTCGGGGTCCAGATCTTCTCGCACGTGATCCAGATCACCAGCGTCACCGCGCGGCGCCGGCACGACCTGACCCCGCGGGACTTCGAGAACGTCGACGCGTCGCCCGTGAGGTGTCTCGACCCGGAGACCACGAGACAAATGGTCGCGGAGATCGATCGGCTGCGGAAAGCGAACGAATCCCTCGGAGGCGTATTCGAGGTCATCGCGTTCGGGCTCGTGCCGGGGCTCGGCTCCCACGTCTCCTGGGAGGAGCGGCTCGACGGCCGGCTCGGCCAGGCCATCCTCTCGATCCAAGCGATCAAGGCGGTGTCGATCGGCGACGGCGCCGAGGTCGCCGGTCTCCCGGGCTCGCAGGCCCACGACGAGATCTTCTACAGCGACCAGAACGGCTACTACCGCGAGACGAACCGGGCCGGCGGCGTCGAGGGCGGGATGACGACGGGCGCGCCGCTCGTCGTGCGCGCGTCGATGAAGCCGCTGCCGACGCTGACCAAGCCGCTTCGCTCGGTCGACATCGCGACGCACGAGCCCGCCGAGGCGCTCCGGGAGCGGACCGACTCGTGCACCGTGCCCGCCGCCGGCGTCGTGGGGGAGGCGATGGTCGCGTTCGTGCTCGCCGACGCCTACCGGTTGAAGTTCGGCGGCGATCACATCGACGACGTCCGCGCCGCCGTGGAGGCATACGAGGAGCGGATCGCGTGGCGCCGACCGCACTGATCGGCTTCATGGGGGCGGGCAAGACGACCGCCGCCCGCGAGCTCGGGGAGGGCGCCGTCGACGTGGACGAGGTGATCGAGGCGCGGTTGGGACGCCGGATCCAGGATGTGTTCGATCAGGAGGGCGAGGCCGCCTTCCGCGAGGTGGAGGAGCAGGTGACGTTGGAGGTGCTCGCCGATCCGGCCGTCGAGGTCGTGGCGCTCGGCGGCGGCGCGATCGGCTCCGCGCGGGTGCGGGACGCCCTCGCCGGCTGCCGGGTCATCTGGCTCGAGACCGTGTGGGAGGACGCGTGGCGGCGAGTCGCGGGGAACGGAAGCCGCCCGCTGGCGTCGGACCCAGCCCGCTTCAACGAGCTGCACGACGCGCGGCGGCCGGTCTACATGGCGCTGGCCGACGTGATCGTCCCGGCCGAACGCTCGAAGCAGATCCGCGCGGTGCTGGAGGCGCTGGGCGGCCTACCGCACGGGCGCACGCGGATGCTTTGGGCGACGAGCGCGTCGTCCGACTACCCGGTCTACATCGGCGACGGGCTCGTGACCGAGCAGCGGTTCTGGCCGTCGATGGTGACCGGCCGGCGGCTGCTGGTGACCGACTACCACGCAGGGAGACTCTACGGAGAGCGATTCGAGCCGTTCCTCGGCGACGTCCGGATCATGCCCGGTGAACAGTCGAAGACGGTCGCTCACGCGGAAATCGTGTGGACCGAGATGGTGCGTCACGGAGCCACCCGCTCGGACGTCGTCGTCGCGCTGGGCGGTGGCGTCGTCGGCGACCTCGCCGGGTTCTGCGCGGCGACCTACCAGCGCGGGATGCCGGTCGTACAGGTGCCGACCACGCTGGTTGCCCAGGTCGATTCGGCGATCGGCGGCAAGACGGGGGTCGACCTGGCGGAGGCCAAGAACTACGTCGGCGCGTTCCATCAGCCGTCGGCGGTGATCGCCGACCCCGCGACGCTGTCCACGCTCCCGGCCGAAGAGCTGGCCGCCGGGTACGCTGAAGTCGTGAAGACCGGCCTCATATCCGGGGGCCGTCTGTGGGATCGTCTGCGGGCCGGTGGGTCGCCGACCGACCTGGAGGTGATCGTCGCGTGTGCCCACGTCAAGGTCCGGATCGTCTCGCAGGACGAGCGCGACCACGGTTTGCGCCAGATCCTGAACCTCGGCCACACGGTGGCGCACGCGATCGAGACCGCGACGGGGTACGCCCGCTATCGGCACGGCGAGGCGGTTGGCCTCGGCCTGCTGGCCGAACTCCGGCTGTCGGGGGCGGACGAGCTGCGCGCACAGGTCCGGGAGATGCTGATCGCGGCCGGGCTGCCGGTTCGGCTCGAGGGCACGGACGTGGACGGCGTGATCTACGCCACCGGGCGCGACAAGAAGCGCAGGGACGCCGGACCGGTCCCGTTCGTGCTGTGCCACCGACCAGGACGGGCGGTACTGGGCTGCACCGTCGAGCCGGCCGACCTGCGGGCCGCCGTGCAAGAGCTGATCGCGCCGTGAGCGGGATGCACAACCGCGTCGAAATCATGCACGGGGTCAACCTCGACCAGCTCGGCCGCCGCGACCCGAGTCACTACGGTGGCCTCACGTTCGAGCAGCTCGTGCTTCGTATCGACGACACCGCGCGCGAGCTCGGGCTCGAGCCGCGCTTCTTCCAGACGAACCACGAGGGCGAGTTCGTCGAGCACCTGCACCGGCTGGAGGGGCTCGCCGACGCGATCGTGCTCAATCCCGGCGCGTGGACCCACTACTCGTACGCGATCCACGACGCGCTCGAGCTGACCCGGCTGCCCGCGGTCGAGGTGCACCTGTCCGATGTCGACTCGCGCGAGGAGTGGAGGCGCCATTCGGTGATCACCGAGCTGTGCGTCGCGCGCGTGGCCGGGAAGGGCCCCGACGGCTACCGCGACGCGCTCGAGCGCCTGCGCTCGGAGCTCTCGTCGTGAGCTCGCGCGCCGACCGCCTGACCGAGCTCCTCCCCGGCGCCGGCATCGACGTGCTGCTCGTCACGAACCTCTACAACGTGCGCTACTTGACCGGCTACACCGGGAGCAACGGGATCGCGCTGATCGGGCCCGAGGTCCGGACGTTCGTGACCGACTTCCGCTACGTCGAGCAGGCCGCCGAGCAGGTCGACCCCGCGTTCGACCGTCTCCGCGCCTCGCAGCACTTGCTCGAAGGGATCGAGGACGCGCTCCCGGAGGGCGAGCAGCGGTTGGGCTTCGAGGCGGCGCAGATGTCGGTCAGCAGCCACGAGCGCCTGCGCGATCTGCTTCCGGACCGGATCGAGCTCGTCGGCACGACCGATCTGGTCGAGCGCCTGCGCGCGATCAAGCAGCCCGACGAGGTCGCGGCGATCAAGGCGGCCTCGGAGCTCGCGGACGAGGCGTTCGCGCAACTCGTCGCCGGCGGCCTCGTGGGCCAGAACGAACGCGAGCTGGCGATGAAGCTCGAGTTCGAGATGCGGCGGCGTGGCGCCGAGCACCCGAGCTTCAGCCCGATCGTCGCGGCGGGCGCCCACGGTGCGCTGCCCCACGCGAGCCCGCGCGACGCCGAGATCCGCAGCGGTGAGCTCGTCGTGATCGACTGGGGAGCCCAGCTTGACGGCTACTGCTCGGACTGCACGCGGACGCTCGCGGCCGGTGGCGCGGACGACCGGGCCGCGGCGGTCTACCAGCTCGTGCTCGACGCCCAGCTTGCCGGCGTGGAGGACGTGAGGCCCGGAGCCACGGGTCGCGAGGTCGACTCGGTGGCGCGCGCGGCGATCGAGGCCGCGGGACACGGGGAGCACTTCGGGCATGGCCTCGGACACGGCGTCGGGCTCGAGGTCCACGAGGCCCCGAGGCTCGCGCAGCGGTCGGACTCCGTCCTGGCCACCGGGAACGTGGTGACGGTCGAGCCCGGGGTCTACCTCCCGGGCGAGTTCGGGGTGCGGATCGAGGACCTCGTTGTCGTGACCGACGACGGCTGCGAGATCCTCACCTCGATCTCCAAGGACCTGACCGTCGTCGACTGAGCCCCCGACTACACTCGTCGCGTGCGTAGGACCGAGCAGCGCCGCGCTGCGATCTGGGCGCTGTATCAGAGCGATCTGCTCGGTCGGCCCCTCGAGCAGATGTTTCCCCGTGACACCCACGCGTTCACGCGTGCGGTGGCGCAGCTCGTCCGCGACCATCAGCCCGAGCTCGACGAGCTGATCCGGACGCACGCCAGCGGGTGGTCGCTCGAGCGGATCGCTCCGCTCGAGCGCTCGATCCTCCGCGTCGGGCTGGCGGAGCTGCTGTACGGCGAGGAGCTGCCCGGCGAGCACGCGATCCCACCGGAGGGCGCGATCGACGAGGCGGTGGAGACCGCCAAGCGCTTCTGCGGGGCCGAGGCGCCCGCGTTCGTGAACGGGATCCTGGGCGCGATCCTGCGGGAGACGGCCGCGCCGCCAGGTAAGACCTAAGTAGGAACCGACCCGCGCGGTCGGTTGCACGCGACACAATCACAGGAATGAGATTGCTCGTGGTCGACGACGATCGTGCGCTTCGCGACGTGCTCCGGCGCGCGCTGTCGCTGGCCGGATACGAGGTGAAGCTGACCGACACCGGCGCGGGCGCTCTGTCGGAGGTGAACAGCACGCTGCCGGACGCGGTCGTGCTCGATGTCGGCCTGCCCGACATCGACGGTCTCGAGGTGTGTCGCCTGCTCAGGCGCGAAGGGAACCGCGTTCCGGTGCTGATGCTGACCGCGCGCGACGCCGTCAGCGACCGCATAGACGGCCTCGACGCCGGCGCGGACGACTATCTGGTCAAGCCGTTCGACATCGACGAGCTGAAAGCGCGGCTGCGTGCGCTGCTCCGCCGCGCGGGAGGCGAGACGAGCGCGGACGGCGCGCTGACGTTCGTCGACCTGCGCCTCGACGCTGCGCGTCACGGGGTGCACGTGGGGGAGACGTTCATCGAGCTGACCCGGACCGAGTACCAGCTGCTCGAGCTGTTGATGCTGAACCCGCGGCGGGTGCTGCCGCACACGCTGATCTACGACCGCGTGTGGGGGTATGACTTCGGGCCCACCTCGAACGCCCTGCGGGTGTACGTCGGCTACCTGCGCCGCAAGCTCGAGGACGCCGGCGCGCAGGCGCAGATCCACACGGTCCGGGGAGTCGGCTACTCGCTGCGGGAGCCCCAGCAATGAGCCTGCGCGCGCGGATGGGCCTGTTCGCCGGGGCGGCCGTGGCGATCGCGGTGATCGCGGTCGTCGTCGCGGGGTATCAGGGGACCCGGCACGAGCTCCAGGGCCAGGTGGACCAGTCGCTGCAGAGCCTCGTCCAAGCGCCCACTCGAGAACATCGGGCTCGGTCCGCGCGGAGGCCCGCCGCCGCCCGGCGTGCTCCAACTCGGACCGCACGTCCCGAGCGGCCAGACCAACCACGATCCCGACGAGGGGCTTGGCTTCGACCACCTGCCCCCGCAGGCGTTCGGCGGGGCGTCAGGGACGTTCACGTTGTTCAAGCCGGGGGGCGGAACGTACGTCCCGAGGGGTCAGAGCTACGAGATTCCGGAGACCCGCGCGATCCGCGCGCTCGCCGACAAGGGCCAGGGCCAGTTCTACAGCAACATGCGCGTGCAGCGGCACCCACATCCGATTGCTCGTGACGGGGATCGGAGCGAAGGGCGCCTTGGCCGTTGCGCTTCCACTCACCACCGTCGACAACGCCCTCTCCAATCAGCTCGTGCTGCTGCTCGTGATCGGCGGCGCCGGCATCCTGCTCGCGGCGCTGTTCGGGGTCCTGGTGGCGCGCACCGCGCTCGCGCCGATCGCGAAGTTCACCCGGCAGACCGAGTCGATCGCGCTCAACCCCGAGCGGATCGAGCACGAGCGCCTCGACGTGGCCGGCTCGGACGAGCTCGCGCGGCTGGCCCGCACATTCAACCGGACGCTCGATGCGCTCGAGCGATCAGTCGAGTCGCAGCGCAACCTCGTCGCCGACGCATCGCACGAGCTGCGCACCCCGATCGCCACGATCCGGGCGAACCTTCAGCTGATGCGCGAGGAAGAGCTGCTCTCGCCCGAGGACCGCGCGGCGCTGCGCGAGGACGTGATCGAAGAGCTGGACGAGCTCACCGCGCTCGTCGCCGACGTCGTCGAGCTGGCCCGCGGGAGCAAGCCGAGTGGGGAGCCGGGCGACGTGAGGCTCGACTCGATCGTGCGCGACTCGCTCGAGCGCGCTCGCCGGCGCGCCCCGGGGGTGACGTTCGGCCAGCGGCTCGAGCCCACGCTCGTCCGCGGTGAGGGGGACCGGATCTCGCGAGCGGTCACGAACCTGCTCGACAACGCGGCCAAGTGGAGCCCCGAGGGCGGCGTCGTCGAGGTCACGTTGCACGACGGCGTGGTGACCGTCCGCGACCACGGCCCGGGCTTCAACGAGGAGGATCTGCCGTTCGTGTTCGACCGCTTCCACCGCGCGCGGGACGCGCGATCGAAGCCGGGCTCGGGGCTCGGGCTCGCGATCGTCCGCCAGGCGGCCGAGGCGCACGAGCGGCTTCGCCGAGGCGAGCAACGCGCCGGACGGCGGGGCGGTCCTCCGGGTCAGCTTCGGCCGGCCGCTCGAGCTCGACGATATACCCCCCGAGGCGACCGTCGGCGCTTTCGCCGGTGGGCCGCGGGCTTCCGAGGGCGGCACGAGCCGTGGCGCCCCGAGCCGCGAGTCAGCGTGACCGAGATGCTGCCGGCGCTCGGGCACCTGCCTGGACATCCGCGCCGCACGCTGGCGCGTCGTCAGGTGCTCGTGCGCCAGTCGTGGTAGCTCGCGAGCGTCAGCCCGAGTCCCTCGATCCGGGCCCGCAGATCCGGCTCGGTCAGGGTCGCGAGCTCGACCTCGCGCTCGTTCGCATAGCTCGAGATGAGTTCGTCGGTGACCCGGGCCGGATGGCATCCGAGCTCGGTGAAATCGGCCGTGACGTCCTCGCCGCGACAGCAGCTCGCAGCAGGAACGGCGTGCGCACCCGGTCGAGTTCGACGACTCCGCGCTGAGGCTGGCCGTAGAACGCGCCGAGGTAGGGCACGCGCCCGTCGCCGCGGAGCGGCACCCCGAGTGGCTCGACCAGCGGCGCGAACATCGACATGCGGGTCATGTGCACGTGATGGTGGGAGTCCACGTGCGTCGGATCTCTGCCGGTCAGCTCGCGGAAGCGCTCGAGCTGGGCGGCGAACGTGCGGGCCGCGTGGCCGGGCTCGTCGATCTCGGGCCCGTCCTCGACGTAGTGAAGGCCAACCGACAGCGCGGGGTGCTCGCGCGCGAGCGCGGCCGGCGTCGGCCGCCGCGGGGCGGTGCGACCATCAGGCTCGTGCTGGTGAGGATGCCGCTGACGTGCGCCTCGATGATGCCCTGGTTGACGCCGGCCGTCAGCCCGAAGTCATCCGCGTTTACGATCAGCCGCCGCACCGACGGGCATTGTCGCGGAGCGGAGGTCGAGCTCGTAGGTCTGGCCGACCAGGTCGACGCCGAAGCTGTGGTGGCGGCTGCTCCTCGATCAGCGCGAAGCCACGCTCGAGGTACAGGTGGCGGGCCGCCGCGAGCGGATGGTTGGTCCACAGGCGCACGCGCTCGTAGCCGGCGCCGCGCGCGAACTCGAGGCATGCGTCGATCAGCCGGCGACCGAGGTCGTGGCCGCGCCCGTCGGGATGTACGAGCAGGATCCGGAGCTTCGCCGTTCCGTCACGCTCGGCGTCGGCGACGCAGAAGATGCAGCCGACGCGTCGTCCGTCGAGCTCGGCGATCCAGGCGGCCTCGCGACGCGGGTCGTGACCGCCCGCGTAGTCGGCGACGATCTCGGCCACGAGCGCCTCGAAGCTCTGGTCCCAACCGAACTCGTGCGCGTACACCTCGCCGTGGGCCATCACGACCCAGCCGAGATCGCCCGGCCTTCCGAGTGGACGGATGGCTACTGAAACAGTCGTTTCAGTAGCCTACACTACGGGCGATGCCTGCGAGCGCGCCCCCCACATCCGCCCGACGACGCGAGCTGCTCGAGCTCGCCTACGAGTACGTCCTCGAGCACGGAGCGGCTGACCTGTCGCTCCGGCCGCTGGCCGCCGCGGTGAGCTCGAGCCCGCGCGTGCTGTTGTTCCTGTTCGGGAGCAAGGCCGAGCTCGTCCAGGCGATCCTGGCCCGTGCCCGCGAGGACGAGCTCGAGCTGCTGGACCACGTCCGCGCGGCGGGCGCCGACAGCGGCCTGATCGCGGTCGCCACCGAGCTGTGGGGATGGCTGTCGGCGGACGAGCACCGGGGCCTCTTGACCCTCTGGGTCGAGGGCTATGCCCGTTCGCTGATCGACCCGAGCGGCGCGTGGGCCGGGTTTGCGGCTAGGACCGTCGCAGACTGGCTAGAGGTGCTGGCCGGGACCGGCACCTCACGCGAAGTCGATCCGACCCTTGTGCTCGCGGTCCTCCGAGGCGCGCTGCTCGACCTGCTCGCGACCGGCGATCTCGAGCGCACGACCGAGGCGGTCAACCGGCAACTCGCGCTGATGGGAGGGCGGTGAGCAGGCCCGAGGAGCTCGCCGTGCGCCGCGCGAGCGTCGAGGACGCCGGCGTGATCGGAGCGCTGCTGCACGACTTCAACTCCGAGTACGACGATCCGACGCCGGGGCCCGCGAGGCTCGCGCAGCGGATGGAGCAGCTGATCGACGGCGGCGACACGGTCGTGCTGCTCGGAGGTTGCGGCCCGGACGGGGTCGCCGTGCTGCGCTTCCGGCCGGCGCTCTGGAGCGAGGCGCTCGAGTGCTATCTCGCGGAGCTGTACGTGGTGCCGCATCGGCGCGGTCATGGGCTGGGCCGCGCGCTGATGACCGCGGCGATCGAGCTTGCCCGCGCGGAGGGCGCCGGCTACATGGATCTCGGGACCGCGGAGACCGACGTCGCCGCCCGCGCTCTGTACGAGAGCCTCGGCTTCTCGAACCGGGAGGGCAAGCCCGACGGCCCGGTCAACTTCTACTACGAGCGAGATCTATAGGCCGGGCGGATCCAGCGCGGGATCGATCGCAGCCGCGGCCTCAGGCACCCTGCATCGCGATCGGCTGGGCTTTCGGTCGTCTTGACATTCATCGAAGTTTCAGTAATCTCTGAACAGTCGAAACCATCCGAACGGCCAGAGGATCTATGGACGAGATCGCGATCGAGAGATTTGTCGAAGAGGTCGGGGTATTGCTCGAGCTCGAGGCGGCCGCGCCGCGCATGGTCGGCCGGGTGCTGGGCTGGCTGCTCGTGTGCGACCCACCGGAGCAGAGCGCGGCGGAGCTCGCGGACTTCCTGCAGGCGAGCAAGGGCTCGATCAGCACCGCGACCCGGGTGCTGCTGCGTCTGGGCATGATCGAGCGCGTGCGGACCCGCGGCGAGCGATTCGACCGCTTCCGGGTCCGGCCCGGCGCCTACGACGAGGCGATCTGGCGCGCGGATCAGTTCACGCGGCCTCGCCAGGTGCTGAAGATGGGAATGGCCGCGCTGGCCGACGAGCCGCCGTCTCGTCGCGAGCGGCTCGAGGAGCTCGATGCGATGTACGCCTGGTGGGAGACGCGGATCGCCGCGTTGCACGAGGAGTACCTGGCAGACCGGGACCGCAGGAGGAAAGAACCAGAGACGGAAGGTGAGACATGACAGCCGGTCCTGCAATCGAAGTTGAAGAGCTGCGCAAACGATTCGGCGAGGTGGTGGCGCTTGACGGGCTGAACCTCGTCGCCCCGCAGGGCGACGTGCTCGCGCTGCTCGGCCCGAACGGGGCCGGCAAGACGACGCTCGTGCGCGCGCTGGCGACCCTGCTCGTGCCCGATTCCGGTCGGGCGATCGTGCTCGGCCGCGACGTCGTGGCCGATCCGTTCGGCGTGCGCCGCGAGATCGGCCTCGCCGGCCAGTTCGCCGCCGTCGACGAGATCCTCACGGGACGGGAGAACCTCGAGATGGTGGGGATGCTCTATCACCTTGGGCGCGCTGAGTCCGCGCGGCGCGCCACCGAGGTACTCGAGCGGTTCGAGCTCGCCGACGCGGCGGATCGCCGGACCTCGACGTATTCCGGAGGCATGCGCCGCCGGCTCGACCTCGCGTCGACGCTGGTCGGGCGGCCGCGGGTGCTGTTCCTCGACGAGCCGACGACGGGGCTCGACCCGCGCAGCCGAGCGCAGCTTTGGGACATGGTGCGCGAGCTCCGCTCGGAGGGCACGACGATCCTGCTGACCACGCAGTACCTCGACGAGGCCGACCAGCTCGCCCAGATGATCGCGGTGATCGACCAGGGCAAGATCGTGGCCGAGGGCACCGCCCATGAGCTCAAGGAGCGCGTCGGCCGCGACCGGCTGATCGTGCGGGTGTTCGATGCGGCGAGGGTCGAGGACGCCAGAGACGCGCTGTCGGGGCTGGTCGCCGAAGGCCGGGGCGACGTCGTCGGGGACGCCGAGTTGTCCCTGCCGATCTCGGGGCCGGACACGTCGGCGGACGCCGTCCGCGTGCTCGACCGCGAAGGGGTCGGGATCGCCGGCCTCGAGATCCGCTCGCCCACGCTCGACGACGTGTTCTTTTCACTGACCGGCCGGCACGCCACGCCCGAGCCGGAGAACGACCTGGAGGCGGTGGCGGCATGAACCAGCCAACGTTCCGTTACGCAGTTTCCGACTCGCTCGTGATGGCACGGCGCGGATTGCGCGAATCCGTCCGCAAGCCGGCGCTGCTCGTGTTCACGTTCATCGAGCCCGTCATCCTGATCCTGATCTTCCGTTACGCGTTCGGCGGCGCGATCAACGTGCCGAATGGCGACTACGTCAACTTCCTGATGCCGGGGATCCTTGTGATGACCGCGATCTTCGGGGCGATCGTCACCGGCATCGGGTTCTCCGAGGATCTCTCGAAAGGGATCGTCGATCGCTTGCGTTCGCTCCCGATCGCACGCTCGGCGGTGCTGGTCGGCCGGACGCTGTCGGACTTGGCCAGGAACGTCGGCACGGTGATGATCATCTTCGCGGTCGGGTTCATCGTCGGCTTCGACCCCAACCAGCCGATCTACCGGATCCTCGCCGCGGTCGCGCTGCTGCTCGCGTTCGGCTACGTGTTCTCGTGGATCTCGGCGACCATCGGGCTGCTCGTGCGCGACCCGGAGACCGCACAGGGAGTCGGCTTCATCTGGGTGTTCCCGCTCACGTTCGTGAGTTCGGCGTTCGTCCCGACCCAGACGATGCCGGCGGTCGTGCGCGCGTTCGCCGACGTGAATCCGGTGACGCTGTGCGTCGACGCCGTCCGCGCGCTCACGATCGGCGGCGACGCCACCGGCCCAGTGCTGGGAACGCTGGCGTGGCTGGTGGTGCTGATGGCGATCTTCGTGCCGTTCGCGGTTTCGCGCTATCGCGCGCTTCAGTAGGCGCCGCTGGAAAGATTGATTTCACGGGAGGCCGGCCGGCTAGGTGCGAAGGGCCTCGGTGGGGCTGAGCCGTGCGGCCTTCATCGCCGGATACACCCCGGCGAGGATGCCGATCGCGAGGCCGGCCGCGGGCGAGGCGACCAGCGCGTACAGCGGCACGACGAACGGCTCCTTCTGCGCCACCGCGTAAGCCTCGGTGGCGCCGGCGCCGAGCGCGAGGCCGGCGAGGCCACCCAGCGCGGCGAGCAGCGCCGATTCCGCCAGGAACTGGATCGTGATGTGCCGGCGGGTGGCGCCGAGCGCACGCCGCAGACCGATCTCCCCGCGGCGTTCGAGCACCGAGATCACCATGATGTTTGCGATCCCGATCGCGCCGACGAGCAGCGCCACCGCGCCGAGCCCGAGCAGCAGCGTCGTGAACTGGCCCTTGGCCGCGGCGCGCGCCTCGAGCGCGTCCGACGGCCGGCTCACGTCCACGCCGCTCGCGTCCTGCGGGTCGGCCGTGGGAGCGAGCAGGTTGGAGACCTGGGTCACGTCGTTCACGTTCGCGCGGACGTAGATCTCGGACGGGTTGGGCTCGACCTGGAACATCCGCTCCGCCACCGGAAGCGAGATGAACGCGGTCGTGTCGATCGTCGAATCGAGCAGCGCGGGCTTGAGGACCCCGATCACGTTGAACCACGTGTTGCCGAGGTACACCTCGAGGTGGCCACCGACCTGCGTGATCTGGAGGACGCTGGCCGCCTGCGCGCCGAGCACCACCTCCGGGTAGCGGTCGCTGATCGCGTCCAGGAAATGCCCCGAGGCCATCGACGTGCCGACCACTTCGGGCAGGTCGTCGCCGGCGGCGTCGACCCCGATTCCACCGGTCTCCTGCGCGGGTACGAAGGGCGTCCGCAGCACCGTCGCGCTGGACACCTGGTAGACCGCGGCGTCGTTGTCGACGTTCTGCATGTGGTTGATCATCGCGACCGAAGTGTCGGGCAGGACCTCGTTGTTGCCCTCGAAGTTCTGGCCGGGGGAGACCGTCAGGAGGTTCGTCCCGAGCTTGTCGATCGTCGCCAGCAGGTTCGCCTGGCTCGAGGCGGAAACGCCGACCACGGCGACCATCGCACCGATTCCGATCGCGATCCCGAGCGCCGAAAGCGCGGCGCGCAGCCGACGCGTTCGGAGACCCTGGACGGCGACGCCGAACAGCTCGCGCGGCGAGAGGCGTGCCGGATCGAAGCGGTCTCGCGGGGGCAGCGCGGCCGTCGCGGCGCTCACGCGCGATCGTCCCCGACGATCTCGCCGTCGCGCATGTGGATCCGCCGGGGAAACGACGCCGCGATGCCCTGGTCGTGGGTGATCAGGACGAGCGTGGCGCCGTCGGACGCGAGCTCGTGCAGCAGCGTCACGACCTCGGCGCCGGACTTGGAGTCGAGGTTCCCGGTCGGCTCGTCGGCGAGGATGATCGCCGGTCGCTTGGCCAGGGCGCGCGCGATCGCGACGCGCTGGCGCTCGCCTCCCGACAGCTGCGGCGGCCGGTGGGTGAGGCGGTGGCCGAGGCCGACCCGCTCGAGCGCGGCTCGCGCAGCGACGCGCCGCTCGCGGCCGCGGACGCCGGTGTACAGCATCCCGGTGGCGACGTTCTCGAGCGCGCTCAGCGGATCCTGCAGGTGGAAGGTCTGGAACACGAAGCCGATCTGATGCGCGCGCAGGCCTGCGAGCTCGCGGTCCGAAGCCTTCGCGACGTCGCGCCCGGCCACGCTCGACCTGGCCGGTGGTCGGACGCTCGAGCGTTCCGAGGATCGTCAGCATCGTGGTCTTGCCAGAGCCGGACGGGCCGATCACGGCCACCTGGTCCCCGCCGCCGATCTCCACGCTGACGCCGCGCAGCGCCGAGACGCCGCCCGGGTATCGCTTGTCGACGCGGTCGAGCGCGAGCACGCTTATCCCTGGGAGTCGGTCACCTGCAGCCCGGGGTAGATGCCCGAGCCGGAGATCTCGACGTAGCCGGCCGCGAACAGTCCGGTTGTCACCGGGATCAGCTGTGTGCGGCTCGGCGGCCTCCTGGACCGAGTAGTTCCCGCCCCCGGTCGCGAGCAGCGCGGTCACCGGCACCGACAGCACGTTGTTCGCGCGCTGCTGGACGAAGTTGACGCTCACTGCGGCCTCGTCCAAACCGGCCCCGGTGTTGTGACCGTCGAGTGAGATCGTCACGGGGATCGTCGAGGACGAGCCACTCCCGTTGCCGTTTCCGCCTCCTCCGCTACCACTGCCGCCAGCGCCGCCTCCGCCGTTGCCGTTGCCGCTGCCGTTGGCGCTCGAGTTCTGGGCGACCGGGCTGACCGCGGTGATCTTCCCGTTGACCGTGTTGCCGGACGGCATCTCGACCGTCACGTGCTCGCCGACGACGGCCTCGCTCTGGACCGAGGCGGCGAGGTCGACCGTGACGACCAGCTCGGTCGACGTCGTCTGGAGGATCGCGGTGGCGTTCCCGCCGCCCGATCCCGACCCCGAGCCGCTGCCGCTGCCGCTGCCGGTACCGCTACCGCTGCCGGAGCCGGAGCCGGAGCCGGAGCCGTTGCCGGAGCCGGAGCCATTACCGGAGCCGGAGCCGTTGCCGGAGCCGCCCCCCGCGTGCGCGCCCCCGCGTGCGCGCCCCCCGCGTGCGCGCCCCCCGCGCCCGCGCTGCTCGCGCCGCCCGGTGACGAGTTGTGGTTCTTCAGCTCGGTGGTCTCCGCCTTGAGCAGGGCGAGCAGTGCCGCGAGCTGCTGCTGCTTGGAGACCGACTTGCCCGGCTTCTTGGGCTTGCAACCGGCCGGCTTCTTGGACTTCGTCTTGGCGCTGGCACTTGGTTCGGTCGTGGTGGGTGCTGGTCGTCTGGGTCGAGGGCGCACACTGCGGGCGCTTCGCCGCCTTGTGCGGGGAGGCCGCTCGGGGCAGCTCGTAGCTCGCGAACTCGGGCGCGGGCGGGTCTACGGTCGCGCTCGCGTTCGTGCCGCTCGATCCCCCGGTCGATCCGAGCGTCCCGTCGACCGTCGTGACCAGCTGGTCACCGGGCAGGAACACGATCCGACCGAGCGACAGGCTCCCGGTCACGGTCTCGCCGAGCGATTCCTGGAGCAGGTCGACGCCCTCGGTCGTGGCCGGTTGCCACACGTCATCGACCGTGATGTTGGCTGCGTTGAAGCCGAGCCGGACGAGATTGCGGTTCAGTTCCTCGACGTCGGCGCCGTCGCTGTCCGAAGGACCGAGATCCCGGTAGGCGGGCGTGCTGCCATCCATCAGGATGACCGGCTCGCCGTCGACCTTGTAGAGCGTCTGGCCGGGCTTGATCTCCTGCCCGACCTGAGGGAGCCACGTGATCGTTCCGCTCATGCGGTTGTAGACCGTCTGGGGCTTGCTGTAGCTGAGCGTCCCCGACTCGGTGTCGGTCTCCACGAGGTCGCGCCGCTGCACCGAGGTGGAGCCCGACGCCTTTCCGGCGTTGCTCGCCGCCCTGGGTGCGGACGAGCCCGCGTTCAAGACCACGCCGACCACGACGCCGACGACGATGACGAGCGCCAGCCCGGCCAGCAGGCGCCGTTGCCACCGCCGGTTGAAGATCCGCCGAGCGCTTCGTACCCGCATCGCTCAGATCCCTCCGCACATGTGCATTTCCTCGCTCCCCGTGGTCGCTGGATCGTCAGCCGCAGCGGGTTGTACGGAGCAGGCAGTAACAGGGTCGTAACGCTGTTATGTCGCTGTTATGTGGTTTCGGGCATCCTGGCCCGGCAGACGCCGGCGCGGGACGCGTCCCGCCCGGCTCTGCCCAAGCGAGGAACATGGCGAGGCGCAGGAGCGAGCGATGAGGGTGCTGGTGGTCGAGGATCATCCGAGACTCGCCGAAACGGTTGCGACCGTCCTGCGCCGCGAGGGGATCGCGGTCGACGTGGCGTTCGACGGTCGCGAGGCGCTCGGCCGGGTGGCGCTCGCCGACTACGACGTGGTCGTGCTCGATCGGGACCTGCCGGGCGTGCACGGCGACGAGGTCTGCCGCGCGATCGTGGCCGACGGCCGCCCGAGCCGGGTGCTGATGTTGACCGCGGCCGGGACGCTCGAGGACCGCGTCGAGGGCCTCGGAATCGGCGCCGACGACTACCTCCCGAAGCCGTTCCATCTCGCCGAGCTGGTCGCGCGGGTCCGGGCGCTGTCGCGGCGCTCGCGCCCGGCGCTCGCTCCGACCCTCGTGCACGGTGATCTGAAGCTCGACTCCGCGCGTCGACAGGTCACGCGGGCGGGCAAGCCCGTCGCGCTGAGCCCGAAGGAGTTCGCCGTGCTGGAGCTCCTGCTCGGGGCCGAGGGTGCCGTCGTCTCGACCGAGCAGCTGCTCGAGCGAGCCTGGGACGACGCGGTCGACCCGTTCACGAACACGGTCCGGATGACCATCAGCCGACTGCGCGCGAGGCTCGGCGACCCACCGGTGATCGAGACCGTAACTCCGGTCGGCTACCGGATCGGCGATTCACCGTGACTCCGCGCGCGGCGAAGTCCGGCATCGCCGCCCGTCTGCGCCACCCGAAGACCACGGTCCGCTGGCGGTTGACGCTTCTCTACGGCGGACTGTTCCTCGCCTGCGGGGCCGCGCTGCTCGCGATCACCTACACGCTCGTCGACCACGCCACGATCAGCAACACCCCGTTCCGGGTGGGCATCAACCCGTCGCGCCTGGCGCCGAACAGCTCGCGGCCGAGCTTCCAGCGGGCCTCGGCCGGACCGCCGCGGAACGCGAGCACGCGCGCGCTCCCGTCGCAGATCGAGACGCTGCTTGGGACACCGTCGGGCCGTCGCGTGGTCCTCAGTGTCGGCTCGGTCCAGCGGATCTCGGATCTGCATCAGCTTGTGATTGAGTCGAGCATCGCGCTCGCGATCATGGCGATCATTGCGGGCGCGCTCGGCTGGGTCGTGGCCGGGCGCGTGCTGGCGCCGCTCCGGACCATGACCACCGCCACGCGGCACATGTCGGAGGTCAGCCTCCACGAGCGGCTCGCGATGGAGGGGCCGCGAGACGAGCTGAGGCAGCTCGCCGACACGATCGACGGGCTGCTCGGTCGTCTCGAGGGCGCGTTCGACGCGCAACGACGCTTCGTCGCAAATGCCTCTCACGAGCTCCGCACGCCGCTGACGACGGCCAGGGCGCTGCTCGAGATGGTGCTCAGCGATCCGCGCGCGACGCTCGACACGTACCGGACGACCTGTCGCCAGGTGCTCGAGGAGAGCGCCCAGCAGGAGCAACTGATCGACGCGCTCCTGGCCCTCGCGCACGGCCAGCGCGGGATCGACGCTCGCGAGCCGATCGATCTCGCGGCGGTTGCGAGTCACGTGGTCGAGGCGCACGAAGGACAGGCCGCGGCTCGCGGCGTCGACCTCGAGCTCTCGACCGAGCCCGCGTCGCTCTCGGGCGAACGCCGCTTGATCGAGCGGCTCGTGTCCAACCTGGTAGACAACGCGATCTGCCACAACACCCCCGGGGGCAGCGCCCGGATAGCCGTCCGCGGGAACGGGGACGGCGTGAACCTCGCCGTGGCCAACACCGGGCCGCTCGTGCCGGCCGAGGAGATCGATCGGCTGCTCCAGCCGTTCCAGCGCCTCGCCGGCGACCGCGCGCGCCACGGCGAGGGACTCGGTCTCGGACTCTCGATCGTGGAGGCGATCGTGAACGCGCACGACGCTGTGCTCGGGATCCGGCCCGGCGAGCGCGGCGGGCTCGAGATCGTCGTCCGGTTCGCCCGTGTCCCCGACGTCGGCCGCCCGTCCGCCACGCCCCAGGACGCGCACGCCGTCGGGCTCGGACTGTCCGAAACCTAGGTACCCGCTGCGCGAAAGATGGGTCGCCGGTCCCGATGCGGATTCCGCGAGCCTGGCGTACCTTGGCGGCATGGTCCTGCACCCCACCCTGCGGATGCAACTCGCGGAGTCTCACGCCGACGCGCTCCGGCGGGACGGCGGCCGGCGCAACCGCACGGGCGTGGGCCCGCGCAGCGCGCCGTCGCCTTTCGAGGTCGCGATCGTGATCCGCCCGAACCGGCCCGGGGACGAGCCGGCGCTGGCACGGCTCGCCGCCCTGGACTCCGCGCCCGTCCCGGCGGCGCCGATGCTGGTCGCCGAGGCCGACGGCGAACTGCGCGCCGCGCTGTCGCTCCACGACGGCGTGTCGATCGCCGACCCGTTCCATCGCACCGCGGCGCTCGTCGAGCTGCTGAACGCGCGGGCGGAGCAGCTCCTCGCGGAACGGTCCGGGCGCCGGCGGTGGCTGTCGAGACTTCGCTCGCCGGTCGTAGACCGAGCCTGATCGGCGGATCATCTAGGCTGCGCGGGATGCCAGCCACCCTGATCATCCAGGTCCCGCGTGGCGGCGCGGTGGAGCGACAGCTCTCAGAGGAGCCGCCGGCGATCCTCGCCGGCGCCGACGTCATCGTCGAGCCCGGCCCGACCGATGCCGAGGGCAACCTCGAGTCTCTTACGGGCGGCGAGGTCGTCCTGTCGATGCCGTCGCCCGAGGCGCTGGCGCGTGAGCCCGACGACGTGCGCCGCGTGATCGCCCGCGCGGGTACCGGGGCGGCCCCGCTCGTGGTCGTGATCGAAGCGGCCGAGGAGCTCCGCGACGAGGAGCTCGCGCCGGTTCTGCGCGCCGCGTCGCACACGTCGCGCCCGGTGATCCTCCGGGTGATCCGGGGCGTCTGAGCCCGCGCCCGGCTCCTAGTAGCTCACACCGGGTCCTGCGAGGTGTACGGGTCGCCGTCTCCACGAACGTCGCGGTAGCGGCGATCGAACAGATCGAGCACGGCGGTTATGTCCGACGGCCCGTGCACGGTGTGGCTGACACCGTAGGAGTCGGGCGTGGTCTCGGCCGGCCCGGCGTCGCCATGCTCGATCAGCTGGTCATGCTCCTCACCGAGGATCGGGAGCTCGGCCACCCCACGATCCGGGTACAGGAGTCCGAGCTCGTGTTGCTCGTACCGCACCACAGCTGCGCCGTCCGGGCGCCGCTCGATGCGCACCCCGGGCCAGGTGTTCAGCTCGTTGGCAACCTCGTCGACGAACGCGGACACGTCGGGCACGAGCACGATCCTACATCGGTAGCGGCGCGGGCGGGAACCGCCTCAGCTCAGTGATCCTCGTCGGCGGGCTCGTGCACGACGATGACCGGGCACGTCGCATGCTTCAGGAGAGCCTTCGACGTGCTGCCTTCCAATCGCGCGCGCAGACCGCTCAAGCCGCGCGACCCGACCACGATCGCCGCGGCGTGGTTGTCGTCGGCCAAGCCCAGGATCGTGTGCGGGACGTTGCGCTCATCGGGGACCGCCAGCGGCTGCGCATCGAGCCCGAGGGAACGAGCCAGCTCGGCGCCCTCGTCGGCGACACGCTCCGCCTGCGAGTGGACCGAGCGGTCGATGTCCATCGCAACCGACGGGTCGACCATGGGCGTCGCGATCATTCCGTCGGGGCGCGAGGCGGGCATCGCGTAGGCGAGGCCCGGCTCCCACACGGTGACCACGAGCGCTCGGCGCGAGCCGAGCAGGCGGGCCGCATCCGTGACCGCTTGACGCGCTGCGCTCGAGCCGTCGAACGCGATCAGGATCGGGCCGTCGGCGTCCATGCGAGCCAGGATATCCGGCCACGAGAGGCTCACCGGAGCGCGGCTCCATCAGCGCAGCGTGCGGAACCACGTCCTGATGTCGTCCAGCAGCAGGTCCGGCTCCTCCATCGGGTGGAAGTGCCCACCGGACGGCATCTCTGTCGTGCGCTTCAGGTTGAAGAAGCTCTCTAGGAACTGCTGGGGCATCGTCATCAGCTCCTGCGGCCAGATCGTCACCGCGGTCGGGGCCTCGACGACCGGAACCCGATCGTGCGACGGCTTCCACGTGGCGTGCTCGGCTTCCCAGTAGTAGCGCATCGAGGTCACCGTGCTCTCGCTCACCCAATACAGCATCGCGGTGGTGAGCAGGTCGTCCTTGGAGAATCTGCTTTCGACGTCGCCAGCCGAATCACTCCAGCTTCGACGGCGCTCGAGGATCCATGCCAGCAACCCGACGGGCGAGTCATGGAGCGCGTATGCGAGCGTCTGCGGGTCAGTGGCTTGGACAACCCAGTGCGCAGTTCCCACCGCCATGCGCTTCGTGGTGTGATGGAAGCGGTGCCGCTCGTTCTCGGCGTACTCGTCCTCTCTCGGGAGACCGGTGGTGAACAGCGTCATCGGGATCGCCAGACCAAGGTGAATGCCGATCAGGTGCTGGGCGTATTTGTGGCCGAGTTGCTCGGTGACGAGTGCGCCCCAGTCACCGCCCTGAGCGGCGAACTTGTCGTACCCGAGCTCATCGCGCATCAGCTGCACCCAAAGATCGGCTGTTCGGCTCCATTCGACCCCGGGCTCGGTCAGCGGGACCGAGAACCCGTAGCCGGGCAGTGACGGAACCACCACGTCGAACGAGTCGGCAGGATCTCCGCCGTACGCCGCGGGATCGGTGAGCGGGCCTATCAGCTTGTGATAGTCCCAGAAGGTCCAGGGCCATCCGTGGCTGAGCACGAGCGGAATCGGATCCGGGCCCCGGCCCCGCTCATGGATGAAGTGGATCGGAATACCGTCGATCGTCACGCGAAAGTGCTTGAAGGCATTCATCTTCCGCTCGTGCACTCGCCAGTCGTACTGGTGGCGCCAGTATTCGACGAGCGTCTTCAGGTAGCCGCGCTCGACGCCGTAGCTCCACTGATCGTTCGCCGGATCGATCGGCCAACGAGTCCGCGCAAGGCGCTCCTGCAGGTCCTCGAGGGTCGCGTCCGAGACCGCAATCTCAAAAGGCTCGACTGGCATCGCTCTCCTCTGTTCGTGGCTCCAAGTGACGTCGCCGCACGCCCCGGGCATGCTCGCAACCAACCGGCCGTTTGGGGAAATCTATCGAGCCGGCCATCTTGGACGATCTCGGACGCGCGATTCGCGGCTCGATAGGATCCAGAACCAGGCGCGGGTCTGGAAAACCTCGTCGACGCGTCCGCTTCATCTCTCTTGAGCGTGCAACCAATCAGTCCCGGGTCGGTCGTGTCGCGGATTTGGACGATCTACCTGGACCACTCGTGGGTGTTGATCGGGACCGCACTGGTCCTGTACACACTCCAGTTCGTCATCTACGTGGTGCTCCCCGGGGCCGCCGGCTTCGTCCTCCTGCTTCTGTTCTGGGCATTGAGCGTCCTCTACCAGGGGATGGTCGTGAAGCTGGTTCAGGACGTGCAGGACGGTCGACGCGATCATTCGATCGGCGCGCTGATCCGCAGCGTGGAGCCCGTGTTCTGGCCGCTGCTCGGCGTGTCGATCCTGTTCGGGCTCGGCGTTGGGGTCGGCTTCGTGCTGCTGATTATCCCGGGCTTGATCCTCATCGTGATCTGGTCGGTCGTTGCCCCGGTGACGGTGCTCGAACGCCCCGGAGTGTTCGCCGCCTTCGGGCGGAGCCGGGAACTGGTGCGCGGTAACGGCTGGAACGTGTTCGGCGTCGTCGTACTGGTGTTCCTCACCGTGGCGATCATCAGCACCGGGGCCGGCCTCGTCGCCGGCACGCTCGGCTCGCTGGGGCGGGCATTGGTGCAGTGGGCGGTGAACGCCGCGCTCGCGCCCGTCACCGCGCTGAGCGCGTCGGTGCTCTACTTCGCGTTGGGTGGCCCGCAGCGCGTTGGGTCCGTCGCGGCGCCGTAGGGACAAAGCGAAGCTTCCAAGCCATCTGCTCCATCCCTTCGCCGGTTGAGCGGAGGCTCTCACACGCTCGCCCGAGCCGTAATCGCCCGAGCCATAAGGACGTGAGCAGATCGATGACGCGCGTTGGCACGAAAGCACGGTTGGTCCTCAGCTCGTCTCCGTTCGTGCATCTCGCTACCGGCGCGACTGGCCGCGCGGTCACATGAGGTTCGGCGTGTGTAGGTCGGAGAGGTGGCGTGCGGTCGCGGTGCTGAACCCGCAGGCTTGTAGGCGGCGGAGGCGGTTGCGTTCCATCGTTTGCATCAGCGCGCGGACGTCCGCGGCGGCGTCGGATAGATCGGCCGGCTGGATGGATCGCGCCGCCATGATCGTCAGAGCTTCGACGAGCAGCGGGCGAGAGACCGGAGAGGCTGATGAGTTTGGCCGCGCGCGCCTCGGCGGCCGCGACCAGCGGCCCCACCGCGTCGGGGTCGATCGCGATCGGTGCGCTTGATGTTCGAGATCCCGAAGTGGACGTGCCGGCGCTCGTCGCGGTGCGCGAGCCTGGCGGCCGCGGCGGTGGCGGCGTCGGGCGCGTGGATCTCGATGAAACGCAGAAGATCTAGGAAGGTGCCCTCGCCGAGCACGTTGAGCAGCAGCGAGGAGGCGGTGAAGTCGTGCTCGTCGAGCAGGGTGCTGAGGGACAGCTCGGTGGACGCCAGCGCATACCCGTGGTGTCCACCCGCGAGCGATCGCTTGGTGAACACCTCGATGTGGCGCGCTTCGTCGTGGACGTGGCTGCCGAGCCACAGGACCAGTTCAACGAGCTGCGGGTTGACCTGCGGCAGGAACCCGGCCGGCACGTACAGGGCGGCGTACTCGTTCTGAGCCAGGAACGTCATGACCTGCGCCACGGCCCGCTCGGTCGTGTCATCCAGGCCCTGGGCGGCCTCCCAGGGGATGTCGCGGGAGGCGTCCCACTGCTGGGCGGACGCTTGGTCGACGAGCTCGCCGACGTCGTCGGCCCAGATCGCGTCGCGGCGGCTGAGCCGCCAGTGGTGTGCGGGTGCTCCGGTCTCGGGCACGGCTCGGAGGGGAGCGAACCCTGCACCGGGATCGGGCTCGGGCGGGAGGCCTCCGCCGCGCCAGTCAGCGGTGTGGAGCGCGCCATGACGTAGGGGTGGGGGAGCCTCGCGCGGTGGGAGCGGCCCACCCAGGATTCTGGCCGAGGTGCCGCGGCGGATCGCGACGACGTGTCCGTCCGCCCGGCTGATCTGGTCGATCGGATCATGGCCGGCGAGTCGAGCCCAACCGGGCAGCTCGAGCGCGACCGCGCGCGACGGCGTTCTGATCTCCAGAACGCCGCCGGGCGCGACACGCTCAAACGCCGCCGCGAGCAGAACCTCCAGGCCACCGCCGAGCTCGAGATGCTCGGCATCGACCCGGTGCGCTGCCTGCCGGCGGTCGACGGTCACGAGAGCAGCGCCTGCTCTCGCATCGCCGTCTGCAGCGACGCGTACCCCTCGCGATCCCCGGGATACCAGCGCCTGACTCCCTCGAGCTCCATCGCCGGGCGCAGGCTGGGGTCGTCGTAGTCCATCGCCAGCAGCGCCTGCGACCACCGCTCCGATACCTCGCGGTCCAGCGAGTCCAGCGACCGTGAAGTTGCAGTGGTAGTAGGCCGGGCTGCGCCACGCGACCTCGAGGTCGGCCACCGCCGGCACCGACTCGGCGCGAAACGCGCTGAAGTACGCGGCCGACAGCGCGCCGGCGTCGGCCTCGCCTTCGGCGACCGCACGCACGACGTGCAGCTCGGAATCGCCGGTGTCGCCGTGCTTGCCGAGGTCGGTGTCAAAGCGCAGCAGCCGGCAGCCCGCCACGTCCAGGCCCTCCTTGGCCAGGTAGTGAAGCGGCAGGATCGCCGCGTGGCCAGAGTCGCGGCTCCCCAGCGCCAGGACCCGCCCGCTCAGCTCGGAGACGCTCTCCGGCAGTTGTCCCTTGCGCGTCACCAACACGGTCGCCCAGTCGCGGTCGACGTCGCGCATCCCGAGGATCCGCGTTCGGCCGCCCGCCCGGTGATCGAGCGCCACGTAGGCCGTGTTCGTGTTCCAGCCGATCTCGACCGTCCCGTCGAGCACCGCATCGACGAGCCGCTCGTAGTTGGAGAACAGGACGTAGTCGGTCGGCACCCCGGCATCGGCGAAATACGTGCGAAACCGCTCCCAGATCGTCACGATCCTCGGGTGGTAGGCCACCGCGCCCAGTCTCAGCTCCGCGCCGCTCATGGGACCGGAAGCCCCGCGATCGCCTTCGCCGACCAGGTCCGCAGCACCCCGTTGGTCGGTGCCATCACCGCGCCCGCCCGAGCGTCGCGCAGGTGACGCTCGATCGGGAGCGCGGGCGTATACCCCTGCCCGCCGCACACCTCCAAGCGCGCCCTGCGTCACCCGCGCCGCCACATCGGTGCACAACACCTTGGCCTCCATGAGCGGAACCAGCGCTCCCTCATCGCCGCCGTCGCCCAGCCGCGGCCGCCTCCTGGAGGAGTGCCCGTGCGGCGCGGACGTCGATGTCCATGTTCGCCAGCGCGTGCTGTACGGTCGCGACCTCCACCAGCGAGCTGCCATCCGGATAACGCCGAGACTTCGCGTGCTCGAGCGCGCTCGACAGCGCCGCCTGCGCGATCCCGACGTTCACCGCAGCCAACCCCACCAGAAACGTCGGCGCAACAACACCGAACACCAGTCCCGCGCCACCGCCCGCCTCGCCGATAAGCGCGTCACGATCGAGCGCGACATCCTCGAACTCGACCGCGATGCTCGAGTTCCCGCGCATCCCCAGGCCCTCCCAGCGACCCTCAAAGCGCACCCCGGGAGCGTCCTTGCCCACCACATAGCAATCCAGGCCCTCGCCCTCACCCTGCAAAAGCACCAACATCGCATCGGCATGGCCGCCCGAGGTGACAAACGCCTTACGCCCACTCACAAACACCGAGCCGTCACGACGCTCAGCCCGCAACTCCGGCGAATAGAAATGCGCGCCCGTGCCACGTTCGCTGAACGCCAACGTGCCCAGCACCTCGCCGCTCGCCAGGTCCCTCTAGCAGCCGCGCCGCGGACGGCCCGCCGCCACCGGCGACCGTCGCCGCGGTCACGCTATGCATCAGAAACACCATCCCGGTCGACGCGCAAGCCCCGCCGACCGCCTCGCACACATCAGCCAGCGCCACCAGCCCGGCGCCCACACCACCCTGCTCACACGGCACCAACAGGCCCAGCGCGCCAACCTGCGCCAGCGCGCTCAGCTGCTCATCGGGGAACCGCGACTCGCGGTCGATCCCAGCGGCACCAGGCGCGATCAGCGCCTGCGCCAGCTCGCGAACCTCCGCGAGCACGCCTTCGACGTTGCCCACAGCAACTTCTGCCATGTACCTGCTCCTTTTCGAAAGAGGACGAGGGGACCATTCGCCACCCCGACGGGGCGGCCGCGACCATCGTCGCTCAGCGAAGCCTCATCGCGCCACCCCCTCTCCCAAAACGAAAAGAAGCCGACCCGGCACCGGAACTCCGCGCGAACTGCTGTGCCGATGACCGGGCCACGACGCAAAGCTTGCCAGCTCGAACGCTGCGGCACAGCCACGACTCCGTCCGCGTCCGACGTCTTGCTCAATTGCTCGTGAACTTGTCGGCGTTCTCGTGGGCACGGGCTACGCCTTGAGGACCGCAACGGTCTCGGCAAACGCCGCGTCGGTCGCCTCCGGGTCATAGCGCGGTCCGATGTCGCGCCCGAAGGCGTGCTCAGCGTCGTACAGGCGCCAGCGGAACTCGACGCGTGCCTCCTCCAGCCGGCGCTTGATGACTGCACGGCCGTCCTCTGGCGTGTGCGGATCGTTGGTGCCGAAAATCAGCAGCATCTTTCCGCGGATCTGCGACGAGCGCCCGAGCGAGCCCGCGTCGGCGTCCCTGCCCAGCTTCCCATCGTGCAGACCGGTCGGGTACCACAGCGCCGTGGCGTGCACGCGCGGGTCGAACGCGGCTCGGAAGCCCAAGTGGCCGCCGGTGCAGTGCCCCGTCGCCCGGAGGCCGCCGTCGGCCACACGGTCATCAGCCTCGAGCCAGTCGAGCGCGGCGCGGATGTCGTCGTCGAAGTTCACGACGGGCGTCGCGTCCGCGTCCGCCTGCCCGCGGCGTTTCCCCTCGTCGTCGAACTCGAGCACGGTGCCGGCGGGCTCGATACGGTGATAGATCTCCGGTGCGGCTACCACGAAGCCATAACCGGCCAGTCGCATGCACCATCGCAGCGTCGAGTCGGTGAGCTGGAAGATGTCCGAGTAGAAGACGACGCCCGGGTAGGGCCCGGGGGCCCGCGGGCTGGCCACGAACGTGCGCATTGCTCGGTCCCCGACCGGGACTTCGATGTACTCCTGCGAGATCACCATCGGGTCAGTGAATCACCACGCCGCGTACGGGCGCGTACGCGCAACCTCATCGGTTCGAGCGTGGGCGAGCAGGCCGATCCAGCGGATGCGGGGTCTCAGGAAGCGCGTTTAGTTGATCGCGTAGATGCCGAACGGCCGCGTTGGCGGCTCGCATCGCGACAAGCGCGGGCAGGAGTTCGAGTATCACGACGAGACCGATGGGCAGGAGGCAGCAGCCCTCGAAGACAGGCAGGAATGGGGAGCCGCCGCCCGTAGTCGCGGCGCCGATGCCGATGGCGAGCAAACACGCGATGAACCCGATAGCAACAAGGAGGCGTCGGCCTGTTGCGGTACAGGGGCCTAGCGGCATGGCTTCGATGAATATCGGGGGCAGGACCAGGCCGCGGCTGAGGTCCGCGTCGCCTGAGGTGAAGGGAGCTCAAGCATCTCGCCTCTTCAGATCAGGAGCGATCGCGAACTGAGTTTCGAGTTCGACGATGCGGCGCTGCAGCGTGGCGTTCTGCGCGCGTAGGCTCGCTGCCTCACGGCGCGCGGACGCGGCCTCCTGCGCGAATGCCGGGAGGAGGATCCGGAGCTTCTCCAGCCTGTCGACCAGTTCATCGGGATCGGAACGAAGCCGTCGGGGACCGATTCCGTCAGTCTGTTGCCCGCGATCGGTCATGGGGACCGTCTTCTTGGGCTCGCTGGCGGGCCCGGGTGAGACGTGCGGTCGCCGCCCCGGGGGCAAAGTGATTCGTTGTCGAATCCGTGGCTGCTCGAAGGTTCGGGTGTCATGCCAGGCGCGATCCTCACCTGGTCTGTTCGATCGATGACACGGGTGCCGCGATGCTGGTCACGTGTTCGTTCTGTTCGAACCACCGTTCGCCTTCGAGGCTAAGGTCCGGTGTGCGCAGCGCGAGCCATCGTGGTAGCCACCATGCGGCGCGGCCGAGCAGTGACATCACGGCGGGCACGATCATGCATCGCACGACGCTGACGTCGACGGCGACCGCGGCGGCCATCCCGAGCCCGAATTGCTTGACGTTGGGATCGCCGCTGATGACGAACGCGCAGAAGACGCTGACCATGATGAGCCCCGCTGCGGCGATCACGCGGGCGCTTCCCGCAAGGCCGTCTATCACCGCCTGGTGCGCTTGTCCGGTGGCGGTCCACCGTTCCCGGATGCGAGTCACGAGGAACACCTCGTAGTCCATCGAGAGGCCGAAGAGGATCGCGAACATCATCAGTGGCACGAACGACGCGATCGGCACGGATCCTTCGAGCCCGATTGCGGTCGCCGACCACTGGTGTCCGAACGCGTAGGTGACCACGCCGAACGCCGCGGCGGTCGAGAGCAGGTTCACTATCACGGCCTTGAGCGGGACGAGCACGGAGCGGAACGCGAGTGCCAGCAACAAGAAGGAGAGCGACAAGACGATCGCGATTACCGTTGGGAGCTTCGAGGAGATCTGGCTCGCGAGGTCGATGTATCCGGCCGTCGTGCCGCCGACGTCGACACGCGTCTGCTGGCCGCGGGTCACGTTCGGGATCGTGTCGTCTCGCAGAGTGCGTACGAGATCCTCAGTCTTACGATCAGACGGCGCGTAATCAGAGATGACGGTGAAGACGGCCGCGGTCCCGGTGTGGTTGACCAGCGGGGGAGTGATCGACTTCACTCCCGGCGTCCTCTCGATCTCGCGGCGAAGAGTGCCAAGCCGCGGGTCGGACGTGCTGGTTGTGCTACTGCTCGGTGCGACCGCGACGAGTATCGGACCGTTCGACCCCGACCCGAAGCCGGCGCTCATGATGTCGTAGGCCTGGCGCGCCTGGGTGTCGGTCGGGAGCGCGCCGACGTCTGTCTGGCCGAGGTGAAGCAACCGTATCGGAGTGGCCAGGACAGTTAGGATCGCCAGGCCGGCGACGATCGATCGCCACGGATGTCCGACCACGAGCTTGGCCCAGCGCTGCCAGCCCGTCGGGCGGTCGTCATGCCGGGTCCGCAGTCTGGGTAGGGCCAGCGCGTTGATCCGCGAGCCCACCAGCGACAGCACCGCGGGCATCAGTGTGAGCGCCGCCGTAAACAGCGATCAGGACAACGATTGCCGCGGTGTAGCCGAGCGTGGTGACCAGCGGGATGCCGGCCAGCGCCAGGGACAGCAAGGCGATGATCACCGAGACGCCCGCGAACAGTACGGCACCGCCGGACGTCGCGACGCTGCGCGCGATCGACTCTCGCATCTCCATCCCCGCTCGCAGTTGCTCCCGATGCCGAGTGACGATGAACAATCCGTAGTCGATCCCCACGCCCAAGCCGATCATCGTCGCCAGTGCCGGCGCTGTCGTCGGCACCTCGACAATCCGGCCGAGGAGGGTGATCACCGCTAAGCCGGACCCCAGTCCGAGGATTGCGCTCACGAGCGGCAGTCCCGTCGCGGTCGCGGTGCCGAACGTGAACAGCAGGATCAGAACCGCGGCGATGAGCCCAACCACCGCTGAGGTCCGGGTGCTCGGTTTCGAGACTTTCTGGCCGAGATAGCCGCCGGCCGCGACTTGGAGGCCGGCGGCTTTCGCCGGATTGGCGACAGCGATGATCGCGTGCGCGTCCGTGGTTGACAGTGTGCTCGACGAGTCCCTGAGGTTGAGCGAGATGTAGCCGATGTTCGCGTCTTTAGCCTGAAACCACCGATGGCCGGTGTGGGTGACCGGGATTTCGCTCGTTGGTTGGGGTGAGGCGCCTCGGGGCGATGGTTGTGGCGCTGGATGGTGGTTTGCGCGGTTCGGGCGTTGCTGCGGGAACGCTGGGACAGTGTTTTTGGGCGGGGGTGATCGCGGCGGTGCCGTGGAGGTGTGTGCTTCGCCGTCGGGTCGCCGCGGCTGCGGTCAGGTGCGGGCGGGGAGCGCGCGGATCGCGTCCAGAACGGTGGTGAAGTGGTGCTGCCAGGGCCAGCGGGCGGGCATCCGGAGTGTCCATTGGCGGCTGGTGCGGGTCAGCCGGGCGGGGATCTGGAGCAGCTGCTGGCGTCGGCGGGAGCGGGCGGTCTGGACGGGCTGGTTGGGGAGGCCGATCTGGGTTGCCCAGCGTCCGAGGTTGTGCGCGAGCGCGGCGATCACGGTCCAGGCGCTGTTGGCGTGCATGCGGCCGGAGGGGAAGTGCGCGAGTGCTTGGTCTTTGAGGTCGCGGATCACCAGCTCGACGGTGGCGTGGTCGCGGTGATCGATATCGGCGACCAGGGTCGGGACGGTGCGGTTGGTCGCGAAGCAGTGGTGGCGCCAGTCGGGGAACAGCTCGGCCTGCGCGCCGATCAGGCGGGTGCGGCGGACGATCAGCCTGAAGCCCTTGAGCTCGGTCTCGGCGATCTGCGCCTCGCCGTCGTCGGGGTAGTCAGCGATCGTGACCCAGTCGCTCTCGGGGATCTGCGTCGATCAGCGCCCGGATCGTCTTGGTCAGCTTGACGCCGATCGAGAACACGATCCCGCGCGCGTGCGAGGTCCGCAAACGCCTTGTGGTTCTCAAACCCGGAGTCGGCGCGGATGACGATCGTGCCGGTGTGCCCGGCGCGACGACACGCGGGCGAGCAGCTCATCGACGAACCGGACGATCCCGCGCTGGGTGTTCGCCTTGCCCTTGCGGTTGCGGATGTGCAGCACCTCGCCCGGTGTCCGCGCGGACAGCCGCGATCGGGTGATACCCGAGCTGCTTGGTGTACCCGTAGCAGGCGCCCTGCTTCTGGTCGCCGTGGACCTCGCCGACGAAGCTGTCGATGTCGATCACCAACGGCCCCTCGCCCGGACCCGCCCCTGCCTCCCACGCCCGGCGAGCGCGAGCATCGAGGACGCGGTCGAGCTGGCGGACATGCCCGAACGTGAACGCCCGCAGGAACGTTCCCAGCGTCGAGGGCGCCATCACCCGATGCCCGAGGATCAGCCCGGTCGACCCGGCCCGCAGCACGTTCATGTCATCGATGCTGTCCGCGCCGGCGAGCATCCCGTGCACCAGCGACATCACCTTGCGGCCCGGCAAGCGCCGCCCCCGGCGACCTGGGGTCAAGCCACACCGACTCGTTCACCAGCTCCTCGATCCCCAACCGCTCCGCGAGCGTCGCGGTCAACAGCAGCCCGGCGTCGCTGATCAGCCGCTGCTCATCGAACGCGACCCGCACCGAGTCCAGGTTCACACGGCCCTTCGGGAACGTCCGCAGCGTCATGCACCATATGGGTGACCTCCTGACAGGGCCGCCGTCGCCCATACGACTGCTTTCTGCCTGCTCAGGAGGTCATTTAAGATTCACCACCGGACGGAACCCTCAGCGCGACGCGGTGGATAGAGGTTTAGTCAGCTGAGCTTTGCCTGCGGCCGACAACGGACTGACCATCCTGATCACGGCGTGGTCTTTGGCGTACGCCGAGGCGACCTGACTGATCGCCGCCTCGTAGCGTGGCTCGGTCAGCTTGGCGCCCGGCGGTGCCTTCATCGCGATGGGTACTGCCCCGTTCGCCTGCACCGGGAATCGATTCGCGAGCAGGTCGGAGGCCTGCTGGGATCCGGTTCCAGGCAGAGTCAGATTGTCGCTGGTCTGCTGGCCCGTCCCCCGAGCCGCGCCGGCGAGCGCGACCACGACGACTATCCAAACCGCGACCACTACGAGGCGGTGGCGGGCGCACCAGCGCCCAAGCGCATAAAGCGGTCCTGTCATCAGATCTGCTCCTTGATTCTTTGTATGCAATAGGTTGGGTGACGCGCGATTTCACGAGCCTCGGCGACGTCGCGATAACACCGCGAGCAAAGACGAGCGGGTGCTGACATCCGGGGCGAATCGCGCCATATCGGATGGTGACCCTCGTTCAGTGAGGGTTCGACGGTAGGTGCCTCGCGGATAGCTCGAATCCGGTAAACGCGTAGTCCGCGACTGACACACAGCCGCGTCCATCAGCGCAGATGGTGGTGGAGTGCCGCATCCGCCGCCGTCCTGCCGAGGGAATTCATCACGCCTACCACCCAAGGTCGTGATCGAACGTAACGAGGGGTCCGACCCGACGGACCAGATCGGCGTAAATGTCCGCCGCAAACTCCTCCGCGTCGAGCGCCGCGATCGGACCTCCTAGCGCCGAGCCGCCTCGTGTCCGGAGAGGCGCGAGTTCTCGTGCGAGGCTCAACCGCAGAGAGCGCGTTGTCATGAGGGCAGACACAGGAGGGCCGCTCTAATTACAACTGTCATGTCTGCTCGCGCGATCGGTCACCGACTGCCGTGACGCTACGTGTAGAAGCGGAAGCTCGAATCAGGAGAAACGCGCAGTCGCGACACGCAGCCCTCCAGTCACCCGCCGTTGTCCGTCAGTTCTCCCGACGCGCCGGTGCCGTGCGTGCGCCCGTTTGGAACGTGCTAGCTGCGCGCTGGGCTCAGCCGTCGCGTGGGGCGCCGTGCCCAGGGGATAGCCGGCTGCGGTGCCAAGCTGCGGACCGGTGCCGTCACGGGCTGCCGTTGGATGTTTGAGGCCGGGGCGAGCTTCCAGCTACGCCCGGCCGAGCACCTTGTACGGGCCGACATCCTGGACGGACCATGCGGGCGAAGCCGCTAGTGGGCCCTGGGAGGCGCCGGGCAACTGCCCAGCCCTCGGCACGACCTCCTAGCGCGCCATCGCATTCATCTCGTGCTCGTGGCCACGGTCGATCTTCACCTGCACAATGACTCCGTACACTGACACTCCTTCTACCTTCACTACGCGATTGTGACCCGTCGGAAGGCGGGAGCGCGCCGGCGCTTCTGGCAGCGGCCGTCCGGCCCTTGCCGGCAAACGACCTGCGATCTCTGCTCCAGCGACCGGTCATCGACCACCGTGACGGTAGTCGTACGGCTGCGAGCTCGAATCACGAGAACGCGTAGTCCGCGACGGCGGGCTTCGTCGTCGCCCGGGTCGCCGGTCAGCTTTCCCGAGCCGCGAGTTCTGGGAGTGCGCCGGTCTGGAGCATATGGCGGGCGAGCTGGGTGCGGGACTTAACCCCGAGCTTGCGGAAGGCCTTGCGGAGGTGGTAGTCGACCGTGCTGGGGCTGATGAACAGTTGAGCGGCGATCTCCTCGTTCGTGGCACCCTCGGCCGCCAGACGCGAGATCTGCGCTTCCTGCGGCGTCAGGTCGTCGCGGGTCTGGGGGATGCGTTTGCGTGCGCGCTCGCCGGTGGCCTGAAGCTCGACCCGCGCCCGCTCGGCGAAACCCATCATCCCGAACTCGCCGAACAGCTCATAGGCGCTGCGTAGCGGCGTGCGCGCGTCGAGCCGGCGGCGCTCTCTGCGCAACCATTCGCCGTAGAGCAGACGGGCGCGAGCGAGATCCACGCGTACCCGCGAACGCTCGAGCGCCTCGATCGCCTCGCGATAGAACGTCTCGGCGGCAACTCCTTCGGTCACGAGCGCCCGCGAGCGCGCCTCGATCCCGAGCGCCCAATCGGTGCCACTTGCCGTGGTTGTCTGCGACAGCCGGCCGAGAGCATGGACCGCGATCTCATCGTTCCCGCTCCGGACTCCCGCTTCGATCAGCTCCACCAATCCCCAGTTGCGCCACCACGAGCCGTTTGTCCCCTCGCTGGCCTGCTGCGCCGCGACGAACGCGTCCTCGTAGCGGCCCAAGCCGTTATGGAGCACGGCGATCGCCCATTGGATGAAGGTCAGCCCCTGTCCCTCGCCGCGCTGCGCGATCTCGGTCGTGGCGGACTCGATCAGCTCGGAGGCCTTGTCATGGCTGCCCTGGAAGGCGATCAGCGTGAGCGCCGCGTAAGGCGCGATGCTGCCTCCGGTCGCCTCATGGACGGCTCGCACCTCGTCGGCCAGAGAGGCCGCGAGGACGTGCTCCCCCGCGAGCAGGTGAACCCCTGCCCGGGTGCTGAGGCCGACGGGAAGCGCACTGAGCGCGCCGGCATCGCGGGCGAGCCCAACGAGCCGGGCAGATATCACGTCCCAGCTCTCGTAGTCCCACATCAGCCCGCAGGCGGTGCAGGCGACCCCACCCCAGCGGAGACACTCCTCCGCGGAAAGCTCGTTGGCCCGGAAGGCGCTCAACGCGCGCCGCAACACCGGGGCGCCCTCGGCATGCCCATCGGTGACGAGAAGGGCCAGCCCGTCCAGGAGCATATCCGCGGCGCGGGGAGGCTGAGACGAAGCGGGCGCGTTACGTGCCGCCTCAGCCACCTCCGCCAGACCGCCCGTGCCGGCCAAACGGCCGGCGAACAGCGCGGCGGACAACGCATCCAGATAGATCGCGCGCGAGCGGCCCGAATCCAGCGGCTCGAATCGCTTGGCCGCCTTGAGCAGCAGCGGTGGAGCTTCGCTACCACGACTCGACTCGAACGAGATCATGCCTCGAAGCACGTCGATTTGGGCGCGCTGTAAGTCGTCGAGCGGCCCTGACTCCGCGGCGGCCAGGAGCGCGAGCGCCGGACCGAGCGCGCCGGCTCGGAACTTGTCCCGGGCTGCGGCAAGGGCGCGCTCTGCCCTGAGCGCCGGCTCGAGCGTGAGTGCCGCCGCTCTTTCGAGGAAGGCGGCCGCGGCGGCGAATCCACCCTCGCCTGCGCGCGACCCGCCGACCGTTGCAGCTCGGCAGCGATGTCCTCGTCGAACCCCGGGGCCGCTTGGGAACGGTGCCATGCACGGCGATCGGGATCGACCTCAGGATTCGTCGCCTCCGCCAGCGCGCGATGCGCCGCCCGCCGCTCATCCGGCGACGCCGCCCGATAAACGGCCGACCGCACGAGCGGATGACGAAAGGTCAGCCCACCGCCGGCATCCAACAACCCGTCGGACTCCGCGGCGTCTGCCGCCGAGGCGCCGATGCCGAGGCCCTGAGCCGCCCGCCACATCAGCATCCAATCGCCGACCGGCTCGGCCGCTGCGACCAGTAACAGCCGACGGGTATCGGCCGGGAGCCTGTCGAGACGTCGCCGGAAGCTCTCCTCGATCCGCCCCGAAAGCGCGAGCGCGACGGGCAAGCCGAACCCGCCCGCCAGCTCCGCGGGCGTCAACCCCCGCGGCAACTCCAACAACGCCAACGGGTTCCCGCGCGTCTCCGCGACGAGCCAGTCGCGCACCCGCTCATCCAACGGCCACTTGATCACCGAACCGAGCAGCGCAAGCGCATCATCATCACCAAGACCCTCGACCACCAGCTCCGGCAATCCACTGAGCCCCCCTCCCGGCTCACGGGTCGCGAACACAAAACCGAGCGCCTCCGCCAGCAGTCGCCGCGTGACAAAGGCGAGCGCGTCGGCCGAGGCGTGATCAAGCCACTGCGCATCATCAACCACGCACAGCAGCGGTTGCTCCTCGGCCACGTCGGACAGCAGGGTGAGCACCGCCAGCCCAACCAGGAACCGATCGGGCGCGGGCCCCCAACTCAGCCCGAACGCCACGCGAATCGCCTGGCGTTGGGGGTCAGGCAACCGCTCGATCCGGTCCATCATCGGCGCGCACAACTGTTGCAGGGCCGCAAACGGGAGCTCCATCTCGGACTCGATGCCGACCGCGCGCGCCACCCGGAACGCCGAAGCTGATGCGATCGTGTACTTCAGCAGCGCCGTCTTGCCCACTCCCGGCTCGCCGCGCAACACCAACCCGCCGCTTCGCCCACCGCGCACCGCTGCCAGCAGCCGGTCCAGGACCTCGATCTCCGTCCGCCGGCCGAGCAAGACCTCTCCCGGCCCCTTCGTGACCATGCAACAGCGACCATACCGCGCAGGCGGCCCTGCGTGTCCCAGCGATTATGACGTCGAGCCGGCATGGACTACGCGTTCGCCTGATTCGATCGCTGCTCGTCGCTGCCACGCTCGTGCGTACCTTCCCCCTGGAGCAACCATGAGCCAGAGCCGACGCATCACCTTCCTCGCCACCGTCGCCGCGATCCCGCTGAGTACTCCGGCGTTCACAGGACGCAGCAGTCGGCCGCCGGCTGTACCTGTTCGCGAACGACCTCCACCCCCGCGGGGACCGAACTAACCCGTCGACCCGCAACTGGCAATCCACCACATCCATCCGGCGTCCACATATGACACCGGCTTCGCTTCATGGCTTCTTTGCCGCCTCCGCAAACGTCGCCGGCGCATTGATTGGGCTCTAATTCGTTGCGATCTCTGTCGCCCACGAGACCGTTACGAGCGAGGATCCAAACCAGGCGCATCGTGTCCGCGCATCGGCCGCGCTGACGGCGTTTAGTAACGCGTTGACCGTCTCGCTGTTCGCGCTCACCGGGGCCGGAATCGGCTGGCCGCCGCTCTTTGCCGGCGTTCTGGGCCTAGCATTCGCCTTGGCCTCGCTGCTCTCCTTACGACGTGTCAGTCCTTCTCAACCGGGAGCGCCACAGGATGCCCTGTTCCTGATCGGGCTGGTCATCACATTTGGCTTGCAGCTCTGGGACGGAATCAAAGCGATCTCGCACCCGATGAGCTCGGCCGAGGCGATCGCCGTGCTTGTGATCGTTTGCTTCTTGATCGGCGTCGCACGTTCCTGGGAGCTGATCGGCGGACCGTCAATCCGTCTCAGCAGCGAAATCGCCGCGATCACACGGAGGCGCCGCCGCACGCACAACCGGCCGACCGATGCGCGCGAGTAACACACCCGCGGCGGGAGGCGGGCCGCAGGAAAGCAACCGACTCGCGCGGGCGCACCGACCCCGGGACGCACGTGGAGCTAGTCGAGGAGGTCCTTGGAGGCGCCGCGGCCGGAGTTCCGGTCGTGGCGGGATCGTCAGTCCGGAGTCGACTCGATGGGCAGCTTGACGTGGACAGCTGTCCCGAGGTCCGCACGGCTGTCGATGTGAATCGTGCCGCCGATGGCCTCGACTCGGTCAACCAGGCCAGTGAGCCCGGATCCGCCCGACGGGTCTGCGCCACCTGTTCCGTCGTCGCTGACGATCAGCTCGAGCCAGCCGTTGCGGCGCGTGGCCTTTACTTCCGCCCGGGATGCGTGTGCATGTTTGGCGGTGTTGGTCAGTGCCTCCGAGGCGACGTAGTAGGCCGCGACCTCGACGGGCTCCTCGAAGCGTTCGGCGTGGAGCTCAAGGCTGAGGTCGACCGGAACGGCTGAGCGCCGCGCCAGCGCGTGCAGCGCCGGGCTGAGTCCGCCCTCCGAGAGCACAGCGGGATGAAGGCCGCGCGATAGCTCGCGGAGATCGTCGAGCACGTCGGTCAGCCCCGATCCGAGACGGGAGAGTACGCGGCGGAGATCACCCAGGTCGGGCGGTACCGTCGCCTCTACCACGCGCAGCTCGAGGCCCAACGAAACGAGCCGCTGCTGGGCACCGTCATGCAGGTCGCGTTCGAAGCGCCGGCGGGCCTCGTCTCCGGCTCGCATGATCCGTGCCCGCGATTGCGCCAGCTCAGATCGGCTGTTGGCATTGGCCACCGCCATGCCGGCATGGCGGCTGAAGTCGGCAAGGCGTGCCTCGGTGTCCGGCGGCAGCGGGTCCGGCTCACGAGACAGCACGGTGACCACCCCCCAGGTCGCTCCGTCGACGATGATCGGGCTGGCCACGGCGGCACGGATATCGAGCTCGCGGATGGTGGCGGCGATCGGCCCGGCAGCAGCCGCGTAGTCCTCCTTGCGCCGGGCCTTTCCGGTGCCCTGCACCTCGGCAGCCAGGTTGTCCCCCTCGAGCGCGAAACGTTCGCCCACCGGGATAGTGATCGCCCCGTCGCTCCAGCCCGCGACGACGGTCGCGGTTGCGTCCGGCTCGTACCGCAGGATCGCCGAGCCGTCGACTCGCAACAGCGTCCCAAGCTCCTCGGCGAGCGTCGCGAAGACGTCCTCAGGAGAGTGCTCGCGCGCGACCAAGGTCGCCACCCGACGGAGTGCGGACTGCTCAGCCGCGAGTCGCTCCACCTTGGCTCGCGACTCGATGTTGGAGATCGCCGTTGATACAAGCTCGGCGAACTGTGCGACGCGCCGTTCGGTCCTGGGCGGCAACGTCTGAGCTGACGAGGACGCGACCGCCATGACGCCCCACAGCCGTCCGTCAACGACAATGGGGCCGGCAGTCCCGGATCGTGCACCCAGCTGGCGGAGGGCAGGGCCGATCTCACCGCCGACCTGCTCGTAGTCCTCGACGTGGGCGGGGCGGCCGGTGCGAAACACCTGGTCGATCGTGCTTCCGCCCTCGAGCCTCACGTTTGTGCCAGGGGGATACCTGTCCTCGGCTGTGCCGCGCGCAGCCATGACCGTCGCGGTGCCGTCCGGCTCGAACCGGGCGGTGCTTACCATGCTGACGTCCAGCAGGCGGCTGAGCTCGTCGGTGACGAGGGCGAACACCTGCTCGGACGGTGCTTGCCGAGCAACCAGTTCGGCCACGCGACGGAGGGCGGACTGCTCGGCCGCCAGCCGCTCCACGTTGGCTCGCGACTCGAGGTTCGAGATCGCCGTCGACACAAGCTCTGCGAACTGCGCAACACGGTGTTCGGTTCCGGCCGGCAAGGACTCAGCGGTCCTCGCTCCGACCACCATGGCGCCCCATACGCGCCCGTCGACGACGATGGGACCTCCGGCCGCCGGCGCCGTGGGCCCGAGCTCCGCGCGCAGGGAGCGGCCGATCGGACCGCGAACCTGCGCGTAATCGTCGACCCGGGCGGGGCCGCCGGTGCGGAAAACCTGGTCGATTACGGTTCCCCTCGGGATCGGCACGTTGGTACCCGGGGGTGTCCGGTCCTCGGCTGCGACCCGCGTAGCCAGGACCGTGACGGTGCCGTCTGGTTCGAACCGGACTGTCCGGACCTGGGCGACGGCCAGGAGGTATTTGAGCTCCTCCGTAACGAGCTCAAACAGCTCCTCGGCCGGTGCCTGCCGAGCGACGAGCTCGGCCACGCGACGGAGTGCGGCCTGCTCGGCGGTCGCGGCCATTAGGATTAGGGCGGTGGATGCCAGGTCCTCACCGGCCGGGTCGAGATACACCCGCCACTCCGCGATGCGGCCGCCCGCGAAGCGGTAAAGACCGCAGGCGGAGCTCTCAAACGTGCCGCCCTGCTCGGTGGAGCCCGCCACGGCGGTGTCGATCATGCGAACCTCCGTCACGAGCACGTCGTCGGTCTCCACGAACACTCGCCGAGGCTCAATTCGCAACCCCGGCCGGGCGCGTGCCGTCACGGCCACGAAATCGGTGACCGCCGCCAAACCCCGGACTGCGATCCCCGACATGACCAGCTCGACATCGTCGTCGAGCAGCTCGCGATAGGCATCGAAGTCGCGGGCATCGAATACGTCGTACGTCCGATCGACGATCGAGCGCAGCTGCGACACCGAGCATAGGCTACGCCGACCGGCGGGGATGCCCGCGAGCCGCGGTCAAGAGGCCGCGCGGGCTGGCCGGTAGACATGCACCGCCTGCGTCCCATGAGATGCAGGCCAACGTCGTGCATCCACCCGAGCTTGCGTCGCTTGAGTGCCGGATCCTCAGGCGGTAGGCCCCAGCCGCCGGCCCGAGTGAACTCATCGGACGCTACCGGCGCTGATTGGGTCGCGTCACCCGTCGCACGCAACTTGGGTCATCGCGTCCGTCAGCCGGTTGGCCAATCGCGAAATTTGCGAACGGGACGACTGGCGCGACCCGTCGTGGTTCAGCTGCGCGCGCGCAGATGCTCGTTGACGAGCGGGATCACGTCGTTGCCGAACGCCGCGAGGGTCGCGTCTATAGCGTCGTGCTGTAGGTACAAGCCGAAGTGGCCGACGCCGAGATCCGCTAGCTCCGTCAGCCGCGCGATCTGGGTCTCGGGCGGTCCGATGATGCAGAACCGTTCGACGATCTCGTCGGGCACGAACTCGGTGTCGGGGTTGCCGGCGCGTCCGTGTTCGTTGTAGTCGTATCCCTCGCGTCCTGCGATGTAGTCGGTCAGGCTGCGCGGCACCGCGCCGCCCTCGCCGCCGTAGCGGGCCACGATGTCCGCGACGTGGTTCCCGACCATCCCGCCGAACCAGCGGCATTGATCGAGGGCGTGCGCGCGTGAGGCATCGCTCCCGTCGGTCACATAGGCGGGCGCCGCGACGCACATCGTCAGCGCGTCCGGGTCGCGGCCGGCGGCCGCCGCGGCGTCACGGACCGATTGGATGCTCCACGCGGCGATGTCGGGATCGGCGAGCTGAAGTATGTGACCGTCCCCGACCTCGCCCGCGACCTTCAGCGCCTTCGGCCCGTAGGCCGCCACCCAGATCGGCAAGCGGCTGTTTGGATTCCACGGAAAGCGCAGGGTGCTGCCCTTGTACTCGACCGCTTGCCCGTTGGCGAGACCGCGAATCACCTCAACACAGGCGCGCAGGTCGGCGAGGTTCACCGGCTTGCCGTTGATCGTCCGTACCGCGGAGTCGCCCCGCCCGATGCCGCACACGGTGCGGTTGCCATACATCTCGTTCAAGGTGGCGAACAGCGAGGCAGTGACGGTCCAGTCACGGGTCGCCGGGTTCGTCACCATCGGCCCGACGGTCAACTTGTGTGTCGTGTCGAGGATCCGGCTGAAGATCACGAACGGCTCTTCCCACAGCAGGTGGGAGTCGAACGCCCACACGTGGCTGAAACCGTACGTCTCGGCCGTTCGAGCGAGCTCGATCACGCGCGCCGCGGGAGGATTGGTTTGAAGGACGACTCCGAAGTTCATGATCTACACAGCTCCATTTGACGTCGTTTCGGCAACTCTCGCCAGCACCGAGTGCACGGTCCTCCCGTAGGCATCGATCGCGACACTCAGCGCCCGCTCGGGCGAATCCTCGATCGAGGCGTGCGAGATCGGCGGGTCCGACTGAGCGAAGATCATCGCCGACGGGACGACCCGGCCGATCTCTGTTGCGTCGTGCAGCGGGCCGCTCGGGATCGGCTCGCCAGCGTCGCCGCCTGCTCCGTGCACGCTTGTTCGCGCGAGCTCGACCAGCGTCGCGTCGAATGGAGTCGGGGACGCGCGGAAGACAGCGCGCTCTTCGACGGTGCAGTTGAACTCGTCGGCCGCAGTGCGGCACGCCTGTCGCGCCTCAGCGAACATCGCGGCGAGCTCGTCAGGGTCGAGGTGCCGTTGGTCGAGCTGCATCTCGGTGCTGCCGGCAACGGCGGTGATGACACCGGGAATCGCGTCCATCCGGCCTACGGTGGCGACGCCGCCGTGGTTGATCGCGCCTTCCCGTATCGCGAGCGCGGCACGCGCCGCGGCCGCGAGCGAGTCCTGGCGCAACCGCATCGGCGTCGACCCGGCGTGGGCCGCCTGGCCGATGAAAGTCATCAGGTGACGCTCGACCCCGACGGTCCCGCTCACGGCGCTGGCCAGGCGACCGCCGTCGAGCAGTACCGGCCCCTGCTCGATGTGGAGCTCGAGATACGCGACCGCTCCCCTCAGCCGTTCCACCGCGGCCGGCGCATGATCGAGATCAACTCCGCAAACCGCGAGCGCGTCGGCCAATTTCACGCCCTCGGCATCTCGCAGGTCACGTGCCTCATCGGGGTCGAGTGTTCCGGCGCACGCCGACGAGCCGAGCAGACTGCGGCCGAACCGCGCGCCCTCCTCGTCCGCCCAGTCGACGAATCGCACCCCGATCGGCGGCGCGGTGCCGGCCCGGGCCAGCTGCCGAATCGTCTCGAGCGCGCTCATCAGCCCAAGCGCGCCGTCAAGCCAACCGCCGTTGGGTACAGCGTCGATGTGCGACCCGACGATCATGAAGCTCTCCTCGGCGCCGTCGATGCGCGCCCACAGGTTGCCGGCCTGGTCCCGCTGCGGCTCGAGTCCTATCTCGGCGAGCTTCGAGGTGAGCCACGCCCGTGCCTCCATCCACTCCGGCGTCCACGCAAGCCGTTTGGCTCCCGCGAAACGCCCACCACTCTTGTTCGCGAGCTCGTCGAGGTCGGCGATGACCGCCTGCGGGTCGAGCCGTATCTCGGTCACGCGGCGACCTGTACGGAGGCCCCGAGCGTCCGCGGGACGAAGCGACCGTGGCCGGGCTCGGTCTTGATCTCCCCGCGGTCGTATACGAGCGTCCCGCGCGAGAACGTGTGCCGAACGCTCGCGCTCGCCGTCTCGCCTTCGTAGAGGTCGTAGTCGACGTTCATGAACGACGTGGCCTTGCCGTACGGTCGAGGTGCCGCTGGGTCTAGCACGACGATGTCGGCGTCCTTCCCCGGTGCGAGGGCCCCCTTTTCCTGCAGACCGAAGCGCCGGGCGATCGTCGTGCTCGTCCGGTCGACCAGCTGCGACCGGGTGATCCGTCCCGAGACGACGCCCTCGTCCCACAGCTTCGCCAGGCGGTGCTGGATCAGCGCGAGGCCGTTTGGCACGAGGCTGAAGTCGTCGAGTCCGCGGGACTTCTGCTCGTCGTTGAACGGGCAATGGTCGGTCGAGATGCTCTCGAGGACGCCGCGCCGCACGTAGCGCCACAACGGCTCGTGGTTCGACACGTCGCGCAGCGGCGGCGAGCAGATGTAGCGGCAGCCCTCGACCCCAGGGCGGCGAAGATCGTCGATGCCGTTGATCAGGTACTGGAAGCACGTCTCGCCGGTGACGGCCGCGCCCCGCTGTTGCGCGGCCTCGATCTCCGCGGCCGCGGCGGCGCACGTGACATGGACGACGAACAGGGGAGCGCCGACGTGCTCGGCGATCGTGGCGGCGCGTCCTGTCGCCTCCGCCTCGACGTACTCGGGTCGGGTCAGCGCATGGTGGATCGCCGAGGTGTCGCCGCGCGCGAGCGCGCGCCTGACCAGCAGGTCGATGATGTCGCCGTTCTCGGCGTGAACCATCGTCAGCGCGTCGAGGTCGCGGGCGCGCTCCATGCACGCGGCGAGCTCGTCGTCGCGAACCATCAGCGCACCCTTGTACGCCATGAACAGCTTGAAGGAGCAGACGCCCGCCTTCGACATCGCGGCCATATCGTCGAGGACCGGCTCGCTTGCGTTGGTGATCGCCATGTGAAAGCCGTAGTCCACGTGCGCGGCCCCGTCGGCACGACCGCGCCACTCGTCGAGGGTGGACTGGAGGTTGTCGGGCTGTTGCTGGATCGCGAAGTCGACGAGGCACGTCACTCCGCCGGCAGCCGCGGCCTGCGTGCCCGTGTTGTAGTCGTCGGACGACATCGTCCCCATGAACGGCATCGACAGGTGCGTGTGGTTGTCGATCAGGCCCGGCAGCACGAAGCACCCAGTGGCATCGACGACAGTCGGTCCCCTCGGGAGCGACGACACGACCGACAGCGGCGATCTTCTCCCCCTCGATCATCACGTCGCCGTCGAACTCGCCATCCGCCGCGACGACTGTTCCGTTGGCGATCAGGGTGGTCTGGGTCATGCCGCCCCGATCCCCATGTGCTCCGAGAGCATGACCAGCACGTCGCCGAGCCTCCCGACCAGGTCTTCCAAAAGCGCTCGGTCGCAGATGAGCGGCGGCGCGATCTGGATCACGGTGTCGCCGCGGTCATCGCCCCGGGCGATCAGCTGGGCCCGGATCAGCGCGCCCGGCAGGCACTTTCGCAATAGCTCTTCTCTCTGCTCGGCGTCGAACCGGCTTGCCGGGCCGTCCGGCACGAGCTCGACGGCCCAGAAGTAGCCGCTGCCGCGGACGTCGCCGACAATCGGCAGCGACCGGAGCGACTCGAGCAGGTTGGCCAGGAAGGGCTCGTGCTCCCGAACGTTGTCGAGCACCTGCTCTCGCTCGAACAGCTCGAGATTCTTCAGCGCGATCGCCGCCGACAGCGGATGACCGCCGAAGGTGATCCCGTGGAGCAGCGTCCGGCCGGACTCGTAGAGCGGGGCGGCCACCCGTTCGGACGCCAGCACGGCTCCCATCGGCGCGTACGCCGACGTCAGGCCCTTCGCGGTCGTGATCAGATCAGGCACCGTCCCGAACCGGCTGGTGCCGAACCACTCGCCCAGCCGGCCGAACCCGGTTATCACCTCGTCGGCCACGAGCAGGATGCCGTGGCGATCGCAGATCTCGCGTAGGCCAACCCAGTAGCCGTCCGGCGGTTGTAGGCACCCGCCGGCGTTCTGCACGGGCTCGGCGATGATCATCGCGATCGTCTCCGCGCCCTCGCGTTGGACAACGGCCTCCACCTCGTCGAGGAGCAGCGATGTGAGCTCAGGCCCGGACTCGGACCTTCGGAATTCGTTCGTATTCGAGACGTGGAACGTCTCGACGGCCGGCGAGCCAAACGGTTCCTTGAAGCCGGGCACGCCGGTGAACGCGAGTGCGCCGAGCGTCACGCCGTGATACGCGCGATCGCGCGCGATCGCCTTCGTGCGCTGAGGCTCGCCGTTCGCGATGTGGTACTGGCGGACGAGCTTCCAGGCAGCCTCCACGGACTCCGAGCCACCGCTCGTGAAGAACACGTGATCAAGCGAGCCGGGCGCAATCGCCGCCAACCTGCCGGCCAGCTCGACGGCGGTGGGATGGGCGACGCCCCAGTTGGTCGCGAACGGCAGCTCGATCAGCTGCCGGCTCGCAACCTCGGCCATCTCGGCGCCGTACGCATAGCCGAGCTGAGCGCAGAACAAGTTCGACAGACCGTCGAGGTGGCGTCTGCCCAGGCTGTCGACCACGAACACGCCCTCGCCTCGCTCCAGCACGAGCAGCTCGACATCGCCGTCGCGGGCACCGCCGTTGCGGGCAAAGTGCAGAAGCAGATGGTCGGTGGCGGTGACCGTCGCGCCCATGTCGGGCGACGATAAGTCACGTTAGGCGCTCAAGACTAGGGCTCGATTTCCTTTAGCAGCTATAGGGTAGGGCTATACATGAAAGCGAGGACTACTTGACGCTCCAGCAATTGGCCTGCTTCTGCATGACGGCGCATGAGGGATCGTTCAGCGCCGCCGCCCGCCGCATGCGGCTGTCTCAACCGTCGGTCTCGGACCACGTGCGGCGCCTCGAGGGAGAATTGGGCGCGAAGCTGGTCAGCAGCACGGGCCGCGGGGTGAAGCTGACCGCTGATGGACAGACCTTCTTGCTGCACGCCGAGCGCGTGCTGGCGGACGCCGAGCGAGGCGTCGAACTGTGTCGGCCACCGCGTGGACAAGGGCTCGCGCGTCGTCGGGCTGGGGCTCACGCGAAACGCGCCCTACTACCCGATCGACGAGTTCGTCGAGCGCGCGCTCGCGACGATCCCGGACCTGCAGCTTCGGCTCCCGGGACAGAACTCGTCGCTCGTCGCGGCGGCGGTCCGCGAGAGCGATCTGGACGCTGCGCTCGTGATCCTGCCGGTCGACCCCGAGGGGCTGGAGGTGCGTCCCCTGTTCAGCGATGAGGTCCTCCTCGTCAGCGCCGATCCGGGTCGCACCCGGCGGCGCGCTCGAATCGAGGATCTCGCCACGGCGCCTCTGATCCTTTATGACGCGACCGTCGGCTTCGCCGACCCGACACGCCGCCAGCTCGCCGGGCGCGCGCAGGCGGCCGGAGTGTCGCTGCTTCCCAAGTTCGAGGTCGAGCATCCCGAGACCGCGTTTCAGCTGGCAGCGAAGGGACTCGGGGACACGATCGCGGCCCGAGCGGTCACCCGGAGCCCTGCCTTTCCGCAGGGTCTCTCGACAGCTGGGTTCGCCGAGCCGCTGTTCGACAGCTTCGCCCTCATCACTCGCCCGGGCGCCGTTCCTCCGGTCGTTCAGGCTCTCATCAACGTGCTCGAGGAGTGGGCTGTGGACCTTGCAGATCACCTCAACCCGTAGTCCGACTAGACCACGTGGACATTCCCCTGACCGTCTCGATGACGTCGTCGAGGTTGCCGTTCAGCGCTTTACCCCGGCCCGGCGCCCGCGAGCATTGACCACAACGCGTCAGCGACAGAATCAGGCATCTCTCGACCTCCCTTGCATGGGTGATGTGTTGACCGCTGGTCCGCGGCGCAGCTTGGGGTCAGCATGCGACTTCCGGGAGGACTCGCGCTAGCGTCGCTCGGAATGGGTGGTGTCGTTGCGGCTGCCCTGTAGTCTGTGACACAGCGGAATGTTGGAATCCAGGGCCACGCACAGCGCCAGCCCGATCAGCCGCAGATCCGCCGCCCGCCCTTGGGTGATCGCGCTGCGCGAGCGTGTTGCGCTCGTTGCCGAGTCGATGAACGTCGCGAAGTTCGTGGTGTCGTAGATCAGCGGCGCAGCTCGATCCCGTAGCGGTCGATGCAGCGGCGCACGATCGCGGTCTCCGCGATGCGATCGCCTCATCTGAGACGACGCCCATCGCGTCCCAGAACCGCTCGAGGAAATCGCCCGGGGCTCGGCCGGCAACAGCCTGAAAGCGCAGTGCGCCGATGCCAGTCGCCCAGCTGTCGCTTGGAGCGCGGCTTGCACGCTCGGTTGATTGCCGCAGCATGATCATCTCCGACCGAGAGGCGCTGCGCGCCCGCCCGCGGCACCCAGCCGGTCGACAGCGTTTCATGGGACCGGCACACTCGTGAGTTATGGGCGGGCCGCTCAGGCCGCAGCCACTCGCCGTACTGCCGTGCCGGACGGGCGCCTCGATCAGCGTTCGGTCACTCGCGCGATGCGCGAGTGTCCGAGTCCGCGTCGTACCGCAGCACCGGGGTCACGTCCTCACCGACGAGACGCGTGACGTGCGTGCCGCCGGGCTGGTCAGCGGCATTCGCAGCCTGCTCGTTGCGCCGGTGAGACCGCGGGGTCTGTAGCTCGGCTTCCACGCCGACTAGCCCGGCCGTGGCCAGCTCGGCATCCTCTATCGCCAATCGCTCGCGCTCGGGCTCGGCGAGCGCCCGTGGCGAGATCGGCGCTTGGCGTCGTGAGAGGAGCCAGGATGCGCTTGCCGACAGCGCGCATATCGCCGTCCCGACCCACAACGCGGTGACGTAGCCGCGCTCGGTGACCTGCGTTGAACCACGCGCGATGTTGCCGGCCAGGATCGAAGCGGTCAGGGCACTACCTAATGAGAAGCCGACGTAGCGGATCACCTGGTAGAGGCCCATCGCACTGCCGGTCTCGCCGCTGGGTACGGCCCGGACGATCAGTCCGGGGATCGCCGCGAATGTGTAGCCGAACCCGACCCCGATCACGCCCATCGCGACGAACGCTTCCCACACTGTGCCATGCAGCAGCGCAAAGAATCCGCCGGCGGCAGCGATGATCAGCGACCCGCCGACGAGGACGACGCTGGCCGACAGGCGTTTTGTGATCGGGGCCGCGGTGCGGCTGGCCAGCAGGCCCATCACCGAGAACGGCACCAGACAGAAGCCGGCCACGAGCGTCGAGGCGCCGAGACCGTAGCTGAGCGTCCGCGGCTCCTGGACGAACTCGGTCACCAGAGTCAGGAACATGTACATCGCCACGCCGAGCACGATCGCCGCGAGGTCGGCGGTCAGCACGGCGCGGACGCGCAGTTGGCGCAGGTCGACGAGCGGTGCATCTCGGCCGAGCTGCAGACGCACCCACGCCGCGAGGATCACTGCTGCGGCGACGAACAGCGTGACGATCGAGACGGAGTCCCAACCCCACTGCTGCCCCTGACCGATCGCGAGCAGCAACGCGATCAATCCGGCAGCGACCACCAGGCCACCGGTCACGTCCAACCGTGCGGCGCTCGACTGACGGCTTGAGGGGATGACCGCTAAAGCGGCGGCGAGCGCGACGGCACTCATCAGCGCCCCGAAGAAGAACGCCGCGTGCACGCCCTCGTCAGTGGCGATCAGGCCGCTGAGCGGATAGCCGGCGCCGACCGCCGCCGCGCCTGAGACCGAAAGCAGGCCGATCACGCCGGGCGCGCGCTCAGCCGGGAGGTGATCACGGGCGGCGGCCATCGTGACCGGGGCCAGACCGAGCCCAACGCCCTGCATCGCGCGACCGACGATTAGCACGATCAAGGAGTTCGACAGTCCCGCGATGACACTCCCCGCCAACACGATCGCCAGACCCCCGAGGATCGTTTCGCGGCGCCGTGGCCCGTCGCCCAGGCGACCCATGATCGGAGCTGCGACCGACGCCGACAGCAGCGCGACCGTCAGCGACCACTGCGCGCTGTCCAGCGAGATGTGCAGCGTTCGCGCCACGGACGGGATCAGCGGCGCGCCGAGACTGCTGATGATGCCCGTAACCATCGTCACCCCGACCAGCACGGAGATAAGCAACCCGCTCCGCTCGGAGGCGCGGGGAAACGCAGGGTGGCGGTAGAAGCCCATGTCGGACAGCCTATGGCGACTCGACGCCAATCGCTGCGCTCCTTCGTCGCGCCGCGATCACCGGCCGACCGGACCGTGCGCATGGGCGTCGCCTCCCGCTGCTATCTCGAGGAGCGGGCGCAATGACCGATGGGTTTGGTGCGGCGGTCCGGTCTTACCGAACGACGGCCAAACCGACGAGAAGGGAGCTGCGACCATTAAGCTGACGACCATCACGAACGTCTCTGTCGATGGTGTGATGCAGGGGTTAGGCGGGCCGGATCAGGACCGCAGGGGGCGGATTCGTGCGCGCGTCATGGCAGATTCGGGCAACCCCATCGCGGCGGCGTTGAACACTCGGCCCAAGTACGTGGCGTCGACCAGGCTCACCGACCCGCAATGGGCGGATACGATCGTCCTCTCCGGTGACGTCGCGGCGGCCATCGGCGAGCTGAAAGCCAAGCCGGCGGATGAGCTCCAGGTGCACGGCAGCGGCAACCTGGTCCGCTGGCTACTCGCCAACCACCTTGTCGACGAGATCACCCTGCTCACCTATCCCGTGGTCGTCGGTCAGGGCGCGCGGCTATTCCCCGCCACCGGCCCGGACATCCCGCTTGATCTGGTCGACTTGAGAACCTTCACGAAGGGGGTAACGATCCAGGTCTACCGGCCGGCCAGGCGCCCGCAGTACGCAACGGCCACGGCCGACTGAGGCTGCGGCGATGGCTCACATGGAATCGCGCTGGCCGCGGCTGGCGGAGCTGCCGATCGTCGTCGAGTTGTGCGAGTACGACCGGCTGCACGCCGTCCTCGCCCACGAGTTCCAGCGCGTGACGACGCACGTGCGGCTCGTCGGCGCCGGCGCGTACGGGCTCGGCGAGGACGTCTCGGTCCACGGCGAGGACGGCACCTCGCTCCACGAGACGCAGCCCACGCTGCCGCTCGCGGGCGAGTGGACGCTTGCGGGCTTCTGCGACCAGCTCGCGACGCTCGATCCGTGGCCCAAGCCGCCGGAGTGGGACGCGGCCCGGCGCTATCGCAACTGGGCGTTCGAGTCGGCGGCGCTGGACCTCGCGTTGCGCCAGGCCGGCCGTGCCCTGCACGACGTGCTCGGACGCGAGCCGCGGCCGGTGCGCTTCGTCAACTCGCTGGCCCTCGGCGAGCAGCCCTCGATCGAGCACGTGCGCCGGCGCCTCGCCCGCGCGCCGGGCGTGCGCTTCAAGCTCGACGCGGAGGCGACCTGGTCGCCTGCGCTCGTCGACGAGGTCGCTGCGACCGGCGCGGTCGACACGATCGATTTCAAAGGCCAGTACGGGTTGGCCGTGAAGGATCCGGAGGCGCTGGGCGCGCTGTACGACCGCGTGCTCGCGCCGCGCCCCGAGGCCACCGGCTTTCGCTGGGCGGCGTAGACGCGCACATCGTCCGCATGTGTGATCGCGGTGGTCGTTGGCTGGATCCGCCGCCTTGCCTACGCGCCGACGACGCTCGGCGTGGCGCGGCTGCGCTACCGATGGGGGTCACGCGGACGGCGCTACTGCTTAAGGCGTGGAGCGGCAACGCGCGTGACCAGTTGGCAAGCTGATCGGCCAGCCCACTATCCGGTCGCACGGGCATCCTGGAGCTGGCGCCCACAGTCTGGGACTGCGCGGAAGGGGCTATCTATTTGGGTCAGGTTGACCGCCGTGGTGGACAGCCGGCCGTCGGTCAAGGCGAATCGAGCGCGGGCCGCCGTATGACTCGCGCGAGAGGGCGGGACGCGAGCCCTGAGGCCGACGCGTATATCGCCCACGTGCTCAGATCAGCCTGAGTTACATGGATAGCCCACTCCGCGGAAAGGAGTGGCAGGAACCGAGGGCCGCGACGTGCTCGCAACCGACGACGACCCCTCCCCGCGAGGCGGCTCCTTTCTCGAGGAGGAGCCCGCCGGCGTCGTGCTGATGCCGCTTAGCTGACGGACCTCGACGAGTTCTCTTCGGCAGGACGGACGGCATTCGCACGGCGCTTCCCCATGGGACGAAATCCGCCACTCCGAACGTCCGTCCCGCGCTGACTTGTGCTCGACCGGGGCGGCGACTCTGGCTTCGCCTCGCCGAGGGAAACCACGGGCGACGCCCTGCCGTCGGCGGCGAGCAGGTCTCGACCGTGGTTTCAGAGAGCCGCGCTTGGACGTGGACTCCGCGTCAGTGCGCTGGGGTCAGCTCCACGCGATTGTCGTTGAAGGTGGGGGCGCGCGCCAATCGGGTGAGGCGCTGAGGCGTCGTCGCCTGCGCGCCTGGGTCGCCCCACCATCCCATCGGCGCGACCACCACCCCGCGGCGTGCGTCATCGCTGACGAGCGCTCGCAGCACGCATTCCCCTCGGTCGTTGAAGACCCGAACGAGCGAGCCGTCCCGAATTCGACGGCTGGCCGCGTCGTCGGGATGGACCACGACGTACGGGTGCGGCTGCGCGCTCGTTTGTCGGGCCTGATTGGCGAACGTCGAGTTCAGGAACAGGTGGGTCTTGGGAGTGAGCAGCGCGAGCGGGAACCGGGTCGAGAGCTCGGCGTCGGCGACCTCGGCCGGCGGGGCGTAGTGTGGCAGCGGGTCGACGTTGCTGTCGGCCAGCCGATCGGCCCGCAGCGCCAACCGGCCGTCGGGTGTCGCGAAGCGCCCGGCGGCGTGGGGCGCCATGCCCTGGCCGAGGTCGATCTTCGCCCATCCACTGCTGCGCAGCTTCTCGAGCGTCACTCCGCCGGGTGCCGAGGCGAGCAGCGCGGTGAGCATCTGCTCGTCGCTTTCGGCAAAGCAGGGATCGTCGAGCCCAAGCCGGGCGGCGAGGAGCCGAAAGATCTCGGTGTTGGGCTTGGCCTCGCCGCGGGGCGCGATCGCCGGCTCGTTCCAGGTCAGGTAGTGATGGCCCCAGGAGAACAGCGCGTCGAGATGCTCGAGCTGGGTGGTCGCCGGCAGCACGACGTCGGCGTAACGGGCGGTGTCGGTCATGAACTGCTCGAGCACGACCGTGAACAGGTCCGAGCGGCTCAAACCTCGTCTGACCGAGAGAGCGTCGGGAGCCACCTGGGCCGGATTTGAGCACCACACCACCAGCGCGGCTACCGGCGGATCGAGCGCCGGGTCGGTGAGCGCCGCGCCCAGCGCCGCCATATTGATCGTGCGCACCGGACCGGGCCGCAGATCGGAACGCCCGAGCTCCGACGTGTCGACCGCAGCGGCGATCGCGATCGGGATGTACGACAGGCCGCCCCCCACGTGTCGCCACGATCCGGCCAGCGCCGGAAGACACGCCACGGTGCGGTAGGCGATCTCCGCCCCGGCGTGTCGCTGGGCACCGACTCCGAGGCGAACCAGCGACGGCTGCCGGAGCGCCAGATCACGACCCAGCCGCGTGACCTGCTCGGCCGGGACGCCACACACCGACGCCCAATGCTCGACCGGCTCGGCGGCCAGGCGCTCACGGAGCTCGTCATAGCCGGTCGCGTACTCGCGGCACCACTCCTCGTCGACCAGCCCCGCGTCAAGCATCGCCCGCATCGCCCCGAGCGCCAGAGCCCCGTCAGTCCCGGGCAGCGGCCGAACGTGCTCATCGGCCACCCGCGCGGTACGCGAACGGAACGGATCGACCACGACCAGCCGCGCCCCCTCGCGCCGCGCATCCAGAATCAGGCGCCACAGGTGAGGCGCGGTCGACAGCGGATTCCAACCCCAGCACACGATCAGGCGGGAACGGGGCCACAGCTCCGGATCGACCTCAGGCGAGCGGCCCTGAGTGGCGACGGTGCCGAACATCCCCCCGGTGGCGCAGATCGTGCGCTCCAGGCTCGTCGCCCCGAGCGCGTTCATCACCCGGGCGCTCATCGAATCGGATTGCAGGAACCCCTGGGTGCCGAGGTACGAGTACGGAAGGATCGCTTCTGCACCGTGGCGCTCGATGACACCTCGCAGCCTCCCGACCACAAACTCCAGCGCGTCGTCCCAGCTCGCCCGGCGAAACTCCCCCGCGCCCTTGGCGCCCGTCCTGATCAGGGGCTGCAGGAGCCGGTCGGGCGAATACACGCGATCCAGGTAGTTGGACACCTTGCCGCACAGAAAACCATGCGTGATCGGCTGATCGGGATCGCCCGCTACCCGCACCGCGCGACCTTCGCTGTTGACCGTGACCAGCATCGCGCACGTGTCGGGGCAATCGTGGGGACACGCCGCGTGCACAACCCGCTCCTCGCTCATCCTGGAACGATGCTCGCAGACTTGCTTGGCGCGCGCCAGCCCTCCGGCTACGCCCTGCTCGGCAAGCCGCAAGCTGCCCTCGGCGTACCGGACGAGACGTCTCGTCCACGGCGAATCGCGGCGAACCTGCAGAGGGCCGGAACGAGGACCGAAAGGCGCTCGCTTCACCCCGGCGAGCGACAGCGAACGCCTGTGTACTCATGCCCGTCGCGGACGACTTCCACAACTGGGCGGTCCATCCGAGCGCGATTCGGGAGTTGCGGAAGACCCGATTGGGGCGGCGGAGGTTCGGGTGATTTGACGCCGTGATTAATGCCACAGCCCGACGCTGCCCGCTTTCGTGCCCGACCACGCGAGCCGAGGCAGCAAAACCCGGCGGCCCCTGCAGCGAGATGTACGCAGGGCCCGGGCAAGTGTACGAACGTCCCGCGCGGAAAGCCGACAATGCCCGGCTACGCGCAGCGTTGCTAACTCTCCCGCCGAAAGCGCGGTCACGATGGCGGCCCGGGGAGCCCGAGCAGTTGCACCACTGACACGACCAGCAGTCCGGCGGCGACCGCGATCAGACCGTAGCGCGCCGAACGAGCGGGGAAGCGGCTTCCGATACCGACAAGGAATAACACTGCAGCAAGTAGGACGGTGAGGCGCACGTACTTGTCCGCGGTTCCAGCGGCGGATTCACCCGCGCTGAACAGGGCATTGGCCTGGGCGGTGAGCACCTCTGCCTGCTTCTGCTGGGGTATCACGTATTGCGGCATGTCCGACGGGTCCGCCGGCGCGTTCGGGTTCTTGAGAGGGTGTGTCGCGAGCCAGGCGTTGAAAGCCGGGCGGTAGCCGGCTCGAAGCCGCTTGACGGCCAGGTTGAAGAGCCTGGAGTTGTGGGCAACGTATGCCCCTTCGACCGCATTGAACGACACCGAGTCCAGCGTGCGTATCTGCGTGGCTTGGATCTGGTCGGCGCTGGCGTCGCTCCGCGCGCTGGACGCTTTCGACAGCGAAAGCGACGATTCCGTACCCCACTTGGCCGCCGAATATCCCGACCATGCGGCCATCAGCGCCACGATCGAGAGCAGGAGCGCCTCGATAATCGAGATCAGACGATCACGACGGGCATGGCCGGCGGCCGGGTGCTCGGCGTGCTCGGCGTGCTCGGCGTGCTCGGCGTGCTCGCGGTGCTCGGCAATTTCCTTCCCGACCTCAGAAGCCGACAGGCCCTCAGGCATGAAGTTCAGCCTGCCAGCCAGGCCGGGCAGCGCATCACCCGGAAGAGATGATCCGCCAAGAGAGCGGAGCTCGACGGCTCCGTGCGCGCTGCCGCGAGAAACAAGCTCAGGCAAACGAGGACCTAGCTTCTGGTTTCACGAAGACGGAGGCGTCCGGCCGGACCGGTTCTAGCCTCTCCGGACTTCTGTGCTCTGTATCTACAGGCGGCCGGACCGGCAGCCCGCGGCTGCGCCCTCGATCGACGAGAGTCTGCCCAGAGCCTTCGTTTCCGCGTCGGGACAGCCACTGTTGTGGCGCGCGAGCGTCGGTCAACCGAGCTGGCGGTCGAGGTTGGTGGCGGCGCTGATCAGTGCCAGGTGGGTGAAGGCTTGGGGGAAGTTGCCGAGCTGCTCGCCCGTCGGGCCGATTTCCTCGGCGTAGAGGCCGAGGTGGTTGGCGTAAGTGAGCATCTTCTCGAACACGAGCCGCGCCTCATCTAGGCGCCCGGCGCGGGCGAGCGCTTCCACATACCAGAAGGTGCACATCGAGAACGTGCCCTCTTCGCCCCGCAGGCCGTCCGGGGATGCCTGGGGGTTGTAGCGCGCGACCAGGCTGTCGGAGACGAGCTCTTGGCTGATCTCGTCAAGTGTCGACAGCCAGCGCGGATCCGTTGGGGAGATGAACTTGACCAGCGGCATCAGCAGGATCGAGGCGTCCAGGACATCGGTGTCGTAGTGCTGGACGAACGCCCGCCTGCGCTCGTGCCACCCTCGTGACAGGATCTGCCGGTAGATCGTGTCGCGGGCGGCCATCCAGCTGACGATGTCGCCGGGCAAGCCGCGCTGACGAGCAATCCGCACCGCGCGCTCCAGCGCCACCCAGCACATCAGCCGCGAGTAGGTGAAGTCCTTGCGCCCGCCGCGGGTCTCCCAGATGCCCTCGTCGGGTTGGTCCCAGTGCTCAGACAGCCACTCGACGATCCGAGACAGATCGATCCAGGCATCGTTGTAGATCGGCGTCCCGTACTTGTTGTAGAGGTAGACGGAGTCGATCAGCTCTCCGTAGATGTCGAGCTGCAGCTGGTTGGCGGCGCCGTTGCCGATCCTCACCGGGGCCGACCCACGGTAGCCCTCGAGGTGAGTCAGCTCCTCCTCGGGCAGCTCGGCGCGCCCGTCGATGCCGTACATGATCTGCAACGGGCCCGATTCGCCCTTGCGGCGATCGCGAAATCGCTTCATCAGCCAACCCATGAAGGCCTCTGCTTCCTCGCCGAAGCCCAGGCGCAGGAGGGCATAGAGCGAGAACGCCGCGTCGCGGATCCAGGTGTGGCGGTAGTCCCAGTTGCGCTCGCCACCGAGCTGCTCAGGCAACGATGTCGTGGGCGCCGCGACGATCGCGCCAGTCGGCTGGTAGGTCAACAGCTTCAGCGTCAGCGCCGAGCGGTGCACCATCTCGCGCCATCGGCCCGTGTAACGTGACTGCGACAGCCAGCGTCGCCAGTAGGCAACGGTTGCCTCGGCCAGCTCGCGCGTCTCGGCCGCTGGATGGCCATGAGGCTCATAGGCGCCGACCACATGTTCGAGGACGAAGGTTGCGCTCTCCCCGTGCGAGAGGCAAAACGAAGCCCGCGCCGCGCCATCGCAGACCCGCAGCGGCGTCTCGGTCTCCAACGCCACGGCGCAATCCGCCGAGCGGAACAGCACACCATGCTGATGGCGCTCGACCGAGTGTTCGGCGCGGCCGTAGTCAAAGCGCGGCGAGCACTCCAGCTCGAAGCGCACCTGGCCGCGCACCGCGACGACCCGGCGCACCAATCGCTGGCGATGCCCGCCATCGATCGTCTGCGCGACCGGCATGAAGTCCTCGACCTCACCCACACCATCAGGAGTCAGGAAGCGAGTGATCAGAACGTTCGTATCAGGGAAGTACAGCTGCTTGGACGTCCAGCCGTCCTCGGCCGGAGCCAGGCGATAGCAACCGCCGCGCCGTGCATCGAGAATCGACGCAAAGATGCTCGGGGAGTCAAAGCGCGGACAGCAATACCAGTCGATCGTTCCATCAGTCCCGACAAGGGCGACGCTATGCAGATCACCGATCAACCCATGCTCGGCGATCGGGAGATAACGACTCACTCTCGCGCGCCCTCTCTCACGAGTCGTCGCCGGGAGACGCCGCTCGACGCACGGCATCCTCCGCGACTCGGTCTTGTCAGCGTCTCTTCCGATCCCAGATCCACCACCCTCTGCTCAGCGATCCTCCCACAGTCCGACGGACGCCGGGCGTCTCGACAGCAACCATCGAGCTCCCGCCCCACCCAGCTCGAGCGGCGACCGGCACTCTGCCTCCAGACCCGGACTGCCGCTTCAGGTCGATCGGCGCCCAGAGCGGCAGCCGCTCGACCACACGGCATGACAGATGTTGCGTACCACTGCTCCCGCTGGTCGCGCGTTTCCCAGACCTCGGTCACGGTGACGCCGTCGGCGCTCACCTGCGCGACGTGGGAGAGGAATCCAGGCGGTTGGCGCCGCGCTTGCCGACGGTGGCGATGGTCTGGTCGTGGGCCTGGGAGGGCATTCCGGGGCAGCGCTGGATCATCGTGATTGGCATCGGGTCTCCTCTGGGTTGTGGTGTTCGATACGGAGTTCAAATCCGTACGGTCAGAGCCGGCGTGAGGCCATGACGTCGCGTCACGTCGCGATCGCGACCGGGTCTCGGGATGGCCTTTTCAGGCGTAGGGATGCGCAAACAGGTCGCCCTGATGCCGAAGGAGCCATCCTCGCGAGCGTTCGCTCGTGTTGCTTCCGCGTGGATCCTCAGTGGGCGAGTTGGGTCGGTTACCAGGCGACGGTGATCCGTTCGCGCTCGCGGCCGCCCTTTTCGAGCAGATCGGCGATCGCGATCGCGTAGTCCTCGGCGCTGACCTCGCTGTTGCCGTTGTCGTCGACGAGAAGCTGATCGCCGCCGAGCCGGTAGCGACCGGTGCGCTCGCCGGGATGGATGAAGGCCGCCGGGCTGACGAAGGTCCAGTCCAAGTCCTCGACGCTGCGGTAGTAGTCGAGGGCCTTGGTGTGGGCGATCGCTTCGGGCTTCCAGTCTTCGGGAAAGTCGGGGGTGTCCAGTAGCTGCTTGTCGGGCGCGACCTCCAGGCTGCCGGCTCCGCCGACGACCAGGAGCCTGCGCACACCTGCTTCACGCACCCCCTCGACCAGCGCCGGCGCGACATCGGCGAGTGTGTAGCTCATGCCCCGGGCCGAGACCGCACTGACCACCGCGTCGGCGCCGGCGGCGACGCTGGCGACCGACGGCGGATCGGTGACATCTGCGCCGGTCGCACGGGTCGCGGCCGTCACGGCGTGGCCGCGTTGCTCGAGCTCGGCCGCGATGCGAGTGCCGATCATGCCCGTGGCTCCGAAGACGACGATGTTCATCTGGGTTGCTCCTGTGTCTGTGGACATGGTGTGTTCCGTTCTGTGGTTGGTTGGGTTTGGGAAACGAGTCAGGCGGTTGCGCGGGCGGGCGTTGCCTTCTCACGGTTGACTCGCCCGGTTCCGATGGACGCGGTGGCGATGATCGCCACCAGCACGAAGCCGGCGGCGCCGAGGAACGCGGTGTGGAACCCGAGCGTGAGCGCCTGATTGATCGGGTGCCCGGTGGCGGCGAGGTGGTCGGTCCTCGTGGTCGCGATTGACGAGAGGACGGCCAGCCCGAGGGCGCCACCGATCTGCTGGGAGGTGTTGACCAAGCCACTCGCCAGTCCGTACTCGCGGTCTTTGACGCCGCTGACCGACAGGATCGTGATCGCCACGAACGCGATCCCAAGTCCGAGCGCGATCAGCAGCGACGGGCCGAGGACGTCCGCGAGGTACGTGCCATGGACCGGGAGCCGCGCGAACCACACGAGGCCGGCGGCGAACAGAACGAGCCCCGCTAGCAGAACCTTCCGGACGCCGATGCGCGCGATCAGCGGCGACGCGAGTCCCGGCGGCGACGATGATGCCGACGGCAAGCGGCAGCAGGGAGGTTCCGGCCTTGATCGCGCTGTAGCCGAGCACCCGCTGCAGGTACAGCGAGAGGTAGTAGAACAGGCCGATGATCGCCGCGCCGGCGGCGAACATCGCCGCGTTGGCGAGCGTCACGTTGCGGTTGCGGAAGAACGAGAACGGCACCAGCGGTGTCGCCGATCGCCGCTCGATGTAGACGAAGGCGATGAGCAGCATGGCGGCGGCGGCGATGATCCCGATCGTCTGGGTCGAACCCCAGCCGACCGAGGCCGCTCGCACCAGCGCGTAGACCAGCGTGGACAGCCCCGCAGTGACGAGGGCCGCGCCGGGGAGGTCGAAGCCGCGAGCAACTTCGCCCTTGCTCTCCGACAACAGCCGCGGCGCGATCAGCATCGCGGCGATCCCGATCGGCACGTTGACGAACAGCACCGATCGCCACCCCAGCGCGCTTGTCAACACGCCGCCCAGCAGCACTCCCGCGGCCGCGCCAGACCCCGCGACCGCTCCCCAGATCGAGAGGGCCTTGTTCCGCTCCGTCCCCTCGGCGAAGGTGGCTGTGACGAGCGACAGGGCGGCGGGGGCAAGCATCGCCGCGCCGAGACCCTGGACGGCTCGAGCTCCGATCAGCCACGCCTCGCTCTGGGCCAGCCCGCCCGCGAGCGACGCCAGCGAGAAGACGCCAAGCCCAACGACGAACACCCTGCGCCGCCCGACGAGGTCGGCGATCCGGCCGCCGAGCAGCAGGAAGCCGCCGAAGGTCAGGACATAGGCGTTGACCACCCAGGACAGGTTGGCCAGCGAGAAATGGAGTCCGCGGCCTATCGAGGGCAGCGCGATGTTGACGATCGACGCGTCGAGGACGACGACGAACTCGGCCAGCGCCAACAGTGCCAATGCGAACCAGCGGCGCGGGTCGAGAGCGGGTGGTGACATCGAAGGGTCCTTTCGGGAGGCCGGATGGACGTCGCGCTAGCCTCCCGCCGCCGCCGTGGCGTCGCATCGGCGGGGATCGCCTAATCGGGCGCGGATCGCCACGGGCTCGCGTAGGCGAAAGTCGCCTAGTGGGAGACTCACCGCCGTGCGGTTGCGTGCGCGCGAACATGAGACCGAGGCGCTGGTCGCGCTGCTCGAGCGGGCGCGCCGGGGCGAGGGCGGCGCGCTGGTGGTGCGCGGGGGCGCCGGTGTCGGCAAGACGACGCTGCTTGACTGGGCGGTCGAGCAGGCACACGGCTTCCGCGCGCTGGAGGCGAGCGGTGCCGAGTTCGAGATGGAGCTCGCGTTCGCGGGGCTGCACGTGCTCTGCGGCCCGCTGCTGGGCGGGTGCGACCGGCTTCCCGAGCCGCAGCGCGAGGCGCTCGAGGCGGCGTTCGGCTTCCGCACGGGCAGCGCGCCCGACCCGCTGCGTGTCGGCATGGCCGTCCTCACGCTCCTCTCCGACGCGGGCGAGGACGCGCCGGTGATCTGCGTGGTCGACGATGCGCAGTGGCTGGACAGGGCGTCGGCGCAGGCGCTCGCGTTCGCCGCCCGGCGCATCGGCAGCGAGCCGGTCGCGATGCTGTTCGGGGTCCGCGACCCCGACGTCCCGAGTGAGCTCGGCGCGATACCGGCCCTGCGCGTCGAGGGCCTTCCCGACGGCGAGGCGCGTCGAGCTGCTCCAGTCCGTGCTGCGCTCCCCCCTCGACGAGCGGGTGGTCGACCGGATCGTCGCGGAGGCGCGCGGGAACCCGCTGGCCCTGCGCGAGCTGGCCGCGGCCGGCTCGCCGGGCGAGCTCGTCGGCGGGTTCGCCGTGAGCGGCGCAGGGCGCGGGGACGGTGGCGAGCTCTTCCGCCCGCGGCTCGAAGCCCTGCCCCCGGACACGCGGTTGCTGCTCCTGCTGGCCGCGGCCGAGCCCCTCGGCGATCCCGTCCTGCTGTGGCACGCCGCCGAGCGCCTCGGCCTCGGGCCGGCCGCGGCCGAGCCGGCCGAGACCTCCGGACTGCTCGAGATCGGCACGCGTGTCCGCTTCCACCACCCGCTCGTGCGCTCGGCGGTCTACCGTCCGGCGGCACCCGAGGCCCGGCGGAAGGTGCACGCGGCGCTCGCCGCAGTGACGGATGCGGCGACCGATCCCGACCACCACGCATGGCACCGCGCACAGGCGGCAGCCGGCCCGGACGAGGACGTCGCCGCCGAGCTCGTGCGCTCCGCCGACCGGGCGCGCGCACGGGGCGGGATGGCGGCCGCGGCGGCGTTCCTCTCTCGCGCCATGGAGCTCACACCGGACCGCGATCGCCGCCTCGACCGCGCGATCGTCGCCGCGGAGGCGCACGTGTCCGCGGGCGAGCCGGGCGCCGCGCTCGACCTTCTGCGCTACGCCGACCCGGAGGCCCTCGACCCGTTCCGCGGCGCGCAGGTGGAGCGGCTGCGGGGCCATGTCGCGCTCGCCGTCCAGCGCGGGACCGACGCGCCGCCGCTCCTGCGCCGCGCGGCCGGTCTGCTCGAGCACCTCGACGTGCGGACCGCCCGCGACACGCACCTGGACGCGCTGTTCGCCGCCATCATCGTGGGATCGTCGGCGCAGGAGACAGCCGCCGCGGCGGCGTTCGCGCGCTCGGCGCCGCCTGCGCCCGACCCGCCCGCGATCGCCGACCAGCTGCTCGACGGGATCGCCCTGATCCTCGCCGGCGGTAGCCCGGCGGGAACCGAGCAGCTCAAGCGCGCGCTCGCCCACCCGCCTGACGAGCACCTGCACAGCCCGCCGGCAATCATCACATTCGTGTGTGTCGAGCTGTGGGACCTCGACGCGTGGGTCGCGATCCTCAGCCGGCAGATCGACCAGGCCCGCGCGGACGGCGCGCTGGCCACGCTGCCGCAGACGCTTGGGCCGATCGCCGCGGCGTTCCTCGTCCAGGGCCGGCTGCGCGCGGCCGAGGCGATGCTCGACGAGGCGGAGCTGCTGGCCGAGGCGGCCGGCATGCCGACGGTCTACCCGCGCGTCCACTTCGACGCGCTGTGCGGCGACGCGGCGGCGGCACGCAAGCGCATCGACACGGTGAGCGCCGACGCCACGGCGCGGGGTGAGACGACGCTCCTCGGCTATGCCCGGTTCGCCGAGGCGATCCTCCACAACGGCCTCGGCGACCACGCCGCAGCGCTCGCCAGCGGGCGCGCCGCGACGCAGTGGCTGAACCTCGGGCGGGGCTGGGCGCTGCGCGAGGTCGTCGAGGCCGCCGTCCACATGGGCGACCGCGACGCCGCGGCGACCGCGTTCGCCGAGCTGCGCGAGGGCACGCAGGCGTCCGGCACGGAGTGGGCACGGGGGATCGAGGCGTCGTGCGCGGCGCTACTGGCCGAGGGCGAGCCCGCCGACGCGCTCCACCGCGCGGCGCTCGAGCACCTCGAACGCGGCGGCTGCGGGTGCGAGCTCGGCCGCGCCGAGCTCCTCTACGGCGAATGGCTGCGTCGCGAGGGCAGGCGCCTGGAGGCCCGGGGCCGGCTGCGCGCTGCGCACCAGAGGCTCTCCGCCATGGGCGTGGACGGCTTCGCCGAGCGCGCGCTCCGCGAGCTGCGCGCGACCGGCGAGCGTGCCCGCCGACGCAGCCCCGAGACGGCCGACGAGCTCACGCCCCAGGAGGCGCACATCGCCCGGCTCGTCGGGACCGGTGCGACGTCGCGTGAGGTAGCGGCCGAGCTGTTCGTCAGCCCTCGCACCGTCGACGCGCACCTACGCAACATCTTCCGCAAGCTCGACATCACCTCGCGCCGCCAGCTGCGCGGCCTGACGCTCGACGAAGCGCCTCAATCTCCCGTCCGCGACAGGTAGCGATGGATCAGCCCGACCGCGGTGGCGCCCTCCCCGACAGCGCTGGCGACGCGCTTGATCGAGCCGCGCCGGATGTCGCCAGCGACGAAAACCCCCGGCACGCTTGCCTCGAGCGCTAGCGGCAGTCGCTCGGGCCCCCAGCTCCGTGGCGGGCGGCCGTGCTCGAACAGGTCGTGGCCCGTCACCAGGTAGCCGCCCTCGTCGATCACGAGGTTCTGCTCGGCCGCCCAGTGCGTTCGGGGCGTGCCACCGATCGACACGATCAGCGCGTCGGCGGGCAGCTCCTCGCCGGCGTTGAGCGTGATCGCCTCCAGGCGACCGTCCCCGGCCACGGCGGTGACCTCGGTCTCGAGCGGGCGGACGGCGTCGCCTTCGGAACGCCGAATCGGTTCGGGAACGTCGCAGCGCAGCTGAAGCTCTTCCTCGACCTCGCCGGCTAGGCGTTCGGCGCGCTCGCTGAGGCGGCTACCTAGACGTAGCCCAAGTTGCGCGACGATGAATACCTGCAGCGCGATTAGGACGATGACGAGCCCGGCCGGAAGGCGCAGCAGACCAAGGGTGAACCCGATCGCGAGCTCATCGAGGCTGATGCTGAGGCCTAGAAGCACTGCGCCGAGACCGTGCATCTCGGTGAGCTGGCCGAGCCTTTCCTCTTCGTCGCGCTCGCGGGTCAGCAGCATGTGGTGTCGCGCCCCTAGCGACCCGAGCAGCGACGTCCGCGAGCCCGTGGGTACCGCGTCCGAGTCACAGCAGGTGTTAGCGGTGGCAGTGATCAGCGCCCTGCTCATCGCCAGAAGCGCGCATTTGGTGTTTGCTGAGCGCCGCTGGTTTGCTGCTAGCGCCGATGGCTCGCTTGGTCGGTGAGCCGCCGCCCCGCGCCGCTCGCTCCAGGTAGCGGCTTTGGGATGTCACACCGCGACTACACGCACCTCTGGGTGGTCGGCGAGGAGGGCGCCTAGATCGGCGGGATCGCTGGTGAGCAGGACGCATCGCGCGGCGTCGTGTCGGGCCTGGGCGGCGAGCGTGGTGGCGCCGACGAGCGCGTCGATCGTGGCATCCGAGCCAGCGTTACCGAGCAGCCTGCCGGCCGTGCGAGCGAGCTGCTCGTCGGCTGGCATCACCTCGGCGGCTTTGACTACGCGGTTGACGGCGGCATCACGGGGTCGCCCGCGGACGAGCTCGGCGAGTGTCACCGCTGATATGACGAGGTCCGCGTCGAGCTCGCGAGCTCGTTGAAGCCACGCCTGGACCATTCGGTCGTTGCTCGCCGCCTTCGACACGCCGTCGGCGTCGAGGACGAGCAGGTCGGTTACTCGGGCGAGGGCGCGTCTGCGTCGTCGCGCTCGGGCCACAGGCGTCTGACCTCCTCGAGCAGCTGATCGTCAACCGGGCCGTTGGCGGCTTGCATCTCGACGAGCAGGTCGGCGAGCGCATCGCGCCGCAGTTGCCGGCGTACGGCTTCGTTGACGTACGCGGACACGCCGCGGCCGCCGACCCGATCCCGGGTCTGCGCAAGCACGTCCGCGTCGAGGCTCATGGATACCTTCGTCACCGCCATGCAGTAATCCTACTTCAAGTAGGAAGAGATGTCTGGATGTGGATGAGGCGGTGGGCACGACCGATGTCGCGAACGCTGCCGCCCCTCCGCGGCGTATCCTGGGTCGACATGTTTCGCTCGCCCGCAGGGCCTCTTGCACCGGCAGTTCGAGGTCGTCACGCTCGCTCATCGGCGCGAAATGGCGCACCCGCGGATGTGAGCAAGGCGGCCTCGTACGAGCAGGCCGTCGGGCTAAGCGCCAGTCGGCACGCGAACGTGCCTGAGACGTCTCACGACGCGAGCGACTGCGCTGCCGACGCAGGCGGCAGGCCGGGGGTGCAAATTGGGTGCATCAGATTGTCAACTGCAGTCGTCTCAGGTCGCCTCGCCTCCCCGAGAATCGCACAGTTTGCAGCATCTTTGACGACTGGAGACGACTGGACGTTGCCTCTGACCTTCTCTGATAAGGAAGAGGTCCCAGGTTCGAGTCCTGGATCGCCCACTCGCTAGGGTGCGTGGACCTGTGTCGCTCGCAGCGGGTTCCGAGCGCCACCGATGAGTTCTGCCGGTTGGGCCGGTCTATCAGGGGCGTACGCCATCGCACCCCGACTGGAGACCTGCCATGACCACTTCCGCACACCGCGGCCGCATGCTGTTCGTGAACATCCCGGTAGCGGACCTCGAGCGCAGCAAAGCGTTCTTCGCGAAGCTCGGGTTCAGCTACAACCCGATGTTCACCGACGAGACCGCCGCCTGCATGCTGGTCGGCGAGCAAGCCTTCGTCATGCTCTCCAGCCACGAGACGTTCGCGCGGTTCGCGCATCTGCCGATGGCCGATCCGACCACGCACACGCTGGCGCTCTACTGCTTCAGTGCATCATCCCGCGAGGAAGTCGACGCGCTTGCTGCCGCTGCGCTCGCCGCGGGTGGCACCGAGGCGGATGGCGCCGAGGACCATGGCTTCATGTACTCGCGCAGCTTCTTCGACCTCGACGGCCACGGCTGGCAATCACGTGGATGGATCCGGTGGCGGTGCAGCAGGGCCCCGAGGCGTTCGCGGCCTCCATGCAGGACGCCGACGCCCCGGACTGAACTTGCTCACCGAATAAGGCCCGAGGGTCCCAGGGTCGATCGCTCATCGCGCATCGCGCGATGAGCGGCTCAGTGAGCTGGGGCTGGCGTCCCGACTGCGATTCTCCCGTAGCCGTCAGCGGCCACGCACAGGGTCATCGACGGGCACGACGCTGTGGTCAGGCCGTAGGTGTCTACCTTCGACCGGCTCCACGATGAGCGGCCGCTACCCGGTCGAGCTGAGGTGAACGCGTTGCCGACCGAGTCGAAGGCGATGCACAGGCCCGTAGGCGAGCAGTTCACCGAGAGGCTGCCGCCCGGGTCGATGTTGGTGACCTTCCACGCTGACGAGCCGCCGGTTGGGTGCGTGGAGGTGACTACTTGCCCGGCGCTGTCAAAGCCAACGCACAGCGTTGCCGAGCGACAAGTCACGCCAGACACCCCATAGGAGTTCGAGTCGATCACGGTCAGATGCCACGCGGCTGGATCATCGGCGGGATTCGATGACACCCCGAGGCTATCCGAGTAATCGGCGAATTTCACACACAGTGACACAGACGGACAGGTGATGTAACCAAACGTGGGCCAGCTGTCGACCGTGGTGCGGGTCCAGGCGTACGTAGGAGATGCCGGGTCGGTCGACGCGATCACATTACCGTTGGTGTCACTGGCAGCGCAAAATGTCATAGTGGGACACGACACGCTGTCGAGACCCGGGTCACAACCTTCATCGGGTCCGTACTTGCCACACTCAGCTCCGAGGGCAGTGTCGGCGTGGGCAATCGTCCAGGCGCCGGTGCCTCCCGTCGGGTCTGTCGAGCTCGCAATATCGCCGCCGGCCTCGGCGACAACGCACAACATCGGCGACGCGCACGAGATCGAGGCAGGGGCGTTGGCGGCGTCGACGCGGGTTGTGACCCACGCCCGCGCGCCGCCGGCAGGATCCCGCGAGACTAGAACGTTGCCGTCCTTGTCAAGCCCGTAACAGAGTGGCCCGGGCGCGCAAGCCAACGACGAGATGCCGCTGTCGTCGAATACGAAAGACCTTCACGCCGACCCACGCCCCGCGGGCTGCCTCGAGGCCAGGATGTTCCCGCCGTCGTCGTAGCCGACACATAACGAGACCTCCGGGCACGACACGCCGCCAATTGCGTGATAGCCGCGGCGGATGTCGTGACGCCTCCAGGCATCGGCGCCGCCAGCTCGGGTCGGTCGAGGTCAGCGCGTTGCCGGCCCCGTCCACCGCTACACACAGGTGCGGCGATGGGCACCGAGCCCCCGATCAGTCCATATTGTGGGGCGGCGCCGCCATCGACGACGCCCGTGATCCAAGCCGCCGCCCCACCGGTCGGGTGCCTCGAGGCGATCACATTCCCGACCGAGTCCAACGCCAGACACATCGACGTCGACCGGCACACGACCCCGGTCAACTGGCGCGGGGCCAACTTCCACCTGTGAGGCAACCCAGGCGCGAGCGCCAGCGGCAGGATCGGTCGAGGTCACCAGGTTGACTCCAGAAGCCAGCACACAGAACGAGGCGGAGGGGCACGAGACTCCGCCTGCTCGCACCCGGCGGCCCACCGGGATAGAAGAAGCCTGGGTCATCCAAATGGGTAAACCGCCAGCTCGGCCGCGCCGCAGCCGGGTCGCGCGAGGTAACCACGCCGGCGACGGGGTCCAGTGCCACGCACAGCCGTGTCGACGAACACGACCCGCCACCAGTGACGGCTCGAAGGACGCCGACCCAGTCCTCCCGCCCTCGCCGAAGCGTCTCACACGCCACGCCGACGCGCCGAGCTCGGGGTTGCGCGTAATTAAAACGCCGCCGGCGTTGTCAACCGCGACACACAGCGACCGAGACGCGCACGAGACACCATTCAGAGCGTGGCCGCCGTCTACCCGCCGGGTCCTCCAGCGCGGCGCGCGGCCGGCCGGCCTGGAGGAGGTAAGCACGTCGCCAGCCGTATCTACCGCAACGCACAGAGAGACCGACGGACACGACACCCCTGCGAGCTCGGCGACGCCCGAGGCGGTATGGCCGAGGTTGACGTGCACAGTCGCCCACGCCGACGCTAACGGGTTGCGCGAAGCGGTGATCCGCCCACCGCTCCCGACAGCCACACACAACCTCGCCGAAGGACACGACACCGACGCGAACGAAAACGTCGAGCCGAACGGCGGGCCGTCATCGACCAGCACCGGCGCAGACCACGTCAGTCTCACCGACGCCAGCGCCGCACCGCCCGCTGCGAGCAGAACCAGGGCGCTGCGGTGAGCAAGGCCCCAAACCGCACCGGCCCGACTCGAGTCAGGTCCATGCCGATCTACAACGACGACGAGAAAAAATAGTTGCGCCGGCTCGCAGTGGCGCTAAGCGCCAACCCGAGCCGCGAGCGTGCGGCCGTCATCAATCCAGGCCTTCGGAGAGCGGTGAGGATCTCGATCAGGTGTCCGACGTTCTGGTCGCGGGCGATCGGGTCATGGACCGGAAGGTCGGCGTTGATCGTGTACTGGTTGCGACGCCCGATCCGTGCTCGCGTGATGTACCCGGCGTCGGTCAGCTCGACGACGATCCGGTGCGCGGCACGCTCGGTGATGCCCACCCGGTCGCCGATCTCGCGCAGGCGAATGCCGGGGTCATCGGCGATGCAGACCAACACCTGGGCGTGGTTGGTCAGGAACGTCCAGCTAGGTGCTCCGTCATCACGCACGACACCAGACTAGCATTTCTAGACACGGATTTCATGCTATAGTCGCTGCTACCGAAGAGAGTGATCCCCTGAGGTTCCCTCGCACAGCATCAGGAGGTCCTCATCATGCGGGCCGACACAAGCCGCACCCCAGTGACCTCGGCCGGCTCCGGGGTGCTTCCGGATATGAGCTCGAGCCCAGTCAGCGACGAGCATCCGCTGGAGACGCCGAATACTGCACGTGCGCGGGAATCCGCCGCGGCGTCTGCACGTGCGCGGGAATCCGCCGCGGCGTCCAACGGGATCGAGACTGGGGCCGAGCGCTTCCGTCGCAAGGCGCTGCGGGGGCGACTGCATGGCTATGCGATCGCATCCGTCGCCGTAGTCGCCGTGCTGATCGTGCTGGCTGCGTCGAACACCGCGCAGGTGAAGGTCAACTGGCTGCTCGGCAGCTCCCACGTCTCGCTCGTTTGGCTGGTGCTCGTTACCGCGATTCTCGGCTGGGTGCTCGGGCTGATGTTCAGCGCAAGGGTCCGCTGGCGCACGCGCGCCCCGCGGCGCCCGGGCCGGGGCCGGGCGCGGACGTGATCCGGCCGCTAGGACCTACGCCTACGTCAAATCACACGCAGCGCCGGGTTGATCCACGTGCGCTTGAAAGGTCGGCGACATGAACACCACGTCTGCCACGCAGTCCCGTAACTCGGCGGCTCCGGGGATCATTCCCGAAGCGCCACTGGTCGAGGCGAAACCCGCCACGCCGACCCGCCGCCGAGCCGACACCACGGCCCGGCGGCCGATTCAACGTACCCCGCTCGCCCGGCTACTCGCCGCACTCCACGGTGACAAGTACATGGTCGACGCTTACGCGGCGGGCGATTCGCCGAGCGACGAGGCCTGAGTCATGCGCGGGCGACACATCCCACGCCTGTGCCGTATGTGCGACGCACCTATGGCCGGTCACGAAGGCACTTGCTTCGGCACTGCGGAGCCGTCTGGGGCGACCGGTCGGTGAGACCGATCCGGCAGGCGCGGCCGGAGGTGGATGACCTGGCCGACCAGGGCGGCCGCCTGGCCGCTGAGGACTCCCGACTCGTCGGCGCCGCAGCTCGCTGCGGTTCAGTAGTGGCTACTTCAGAAGCAGCCATCCTGACCGAGAACGAGCAGCTCGCGGGCATCAATGCCGACTACGAGCAGCGCTATGGGTTCCACGACGCCGAGAACTACCTGTACAAGGCGCCAAAGGGGCTCAGCCGGAAGGTCGTCGAGAAGATCTCAGAGCTCAATCGAGCCACGGTGGATGCGCGAATTCCGGCTCAAGGCGCTGGACCACTTCCTCGCTCGCAAGCAGCCGACGTGGGGCTCGCCGATGCTGGCCGAGCTCGACTACGACGACATCCGATACTTCGTGCGCGCCTCCGAGACGCCCAGCCGGTCGTGGGACGACGTGCCCGAGGACGTCAAGCGGACGTTTGACCGTCTAGGGATTCCGGAGGCAGAGCGGAAGTTCCTGTCCGGAGTCGGCGCGCAATACGAGTCAGAGGTCGTTTACCACCAGATCCATGAGGATCTCGCGAAGCAGGGCGTGATCTTCACCGACATGGACACGGCGCTGCGCGAGCACGAGGATCTCGTGCGTCCAGCACGTACTTCGCGACGATCATCCCGCCCAATGACAACAAGCTCGCGGCGCTGAACTCCGCGGTGTGGTCGGGCGGTTCGTTCGTCTACGTGCCCGAAGGCGTCCACGTCGACTTGCCGCTGCAGGCGTACTTCCGGATCAACACCGAGAACATGGGGCAGTTCGAGCGGACTCTGATCATTGCCGAGCCGGGCTATGCTCGTCGTATCCGGCACCATGCAGAGCGGCCGCGGCGATACCGTCGCCGAGGTCGCGTTCGGTGGTCGGGCACAAGCAGCATCCGCCCCCCTCATCAGCCAGGCCGTCGATGTCCGTGTTGGCGAGATAGGTGCCGTGCACGGCCGTAAAAGAGGGGTTGATGGCTCCAGCGGCGGCCAGCACACCTACTGGCGTGGTGCCTCGATGCCGCTTGCATTCGGTTTGTTCCTGGCGTTGCTCTGAGACGTGAGCGTGCAGGCTCCACCCCTGCCGCCCGGACCATTCGGCCACCTGGGCTATGGCCAGGGGTGGCACGGCTCGCACCGAATGGACGGCGGCGCCGATGCGGTGTGGCGGTCCCCCCGCAGTCGCGAGCACCCGCTCGATCCATCCCGCCGGGTGCCGTCGCCGAAGCGGCGCTGCGATCCCTCCGTAGCGCCTGTCGAAGCCGCCCTCGAGGTAGCACGCATCGAGGAGCGTCAAGCGTATACCGCCCGCCGGGCGGCCTCAACCAGGGCGTGTCCCATGACGTTGGGTCGTGGTAAGACCCCCGCCGGGCCCGTGATGGACATAATGAAACTCGCCGACCGCGGTGAACCCCGCCAAAGCCATTTCGGCAACACGGCCCGGCCAGGCGAAGATATTGGCCGGATCGAGGCGGTCGGCGACCCGCGTCATGGCTCCCGCCAGGTCCAGACGGAGCCCGGCGGCTTCCGAAGAGCGGCCCCGAAGGGCCCGATGGAAGGCGTGAGAGTGGACGTTCGCCAGGCCTGGTAGCGTCAGACCCTCGAACCGGACGGCGCCCCGGGGTGGATCGGTGACGTGGGGTGTGACGGCCGCGAAGCGGCCGTCTCTTACCTCGAGAACGACATCCGGCGTGGTGCGGTCCCCGCCAGCCAGGCGTGACGCGCCCACCAGGTCGGTACACGAAGTCACGACCCGAAGCGGGCGACCAGGCGGTGGCCCGGGCCGCGAGACTCGTCCGCTGAAACCGCTCGAACTGCTCCCAGGTGGCGAACGTGGTCGGTATCCTCGACCCGATCGACGAAGAGGGTGCCGTTGAGGTGATCGACCTCGTGCTGGAAGGTGACCGCCGAAAGGCCCCGGATTTCCCGCTCGTATGCGGGCGACCCCGCCGGTCGAGGGCCCGGACTCCGATCTCGACGAAGCGACTGGTGACGCCGCGGAGGCCGGGAACGGAAAGGCAGCCCTCGTTGTTGGCGAAGGTCTCATCGGAAAGGGGCTCGATTTCCGGATTGATAATCACGGTCAGAGGGATCTCGGGCTTGTACGGGTAGCGCGTATGCCGTGCACCTCGATGCTGGCGATCCGATCGGACGTCATGACCTGCGGGGCGGCCAGACCTGCGCCCTGGTAGTAGCGCATGGTTGCGATCAGGTCCTCGATCAGCGCCTGCGTCGCCGGGTATTCGATCTCGTCGGGCGCCAACGGACAGGCCCACTCGCGGAGGATGGGATGGCCGAGGGTGGCGACCAGTCGCACAGTCATGGCAGGTCCTTGCGTCGGGCGGGGATATCGAGTCCGGTGGCGTCAGCCACGCGGCGGGCCTCGGCGTAGCCGGCGTCGACGTGGCGGAGCACCCCCGTGGCCGGGTCGTTGGTGAGCACCCGTTCGAGCTTGGCGGCCGCCAGGCGGCTTCCGTCGGCGACCGATACCTGTCCGGCGTGCAGCGACCGGCCGATGCCCACGCCGCCGCCGTCGTGGATGCTCACCCACGACGCGCCCGAGGCCACGTTGAGCATGGCGTTGAGCAGCGGCCAGTCGGCGATGGCGTCGGACCCGTCGGCCATGGCCTCGGTCTCCCGGTAGGGCGACGCGACCGATCCGCAGTCGAGGTGGTCGCGCCCGATCACGATGGGCGCCTCGACCACGGCCGCAGGCGACCAGGTCGTTGAACCGGGCGCCCATCCGGGCCCGCTCGCCGAGCCCGAGCCAGCAGATCCGGGCCGGGAGGCCCTGGAACGCCACCCTGTCCGACGCCATCGGATCCAGCGGGCGCAGCGGCTCATTGTCGGGGAACTCCTCCAGGACGGCCCGGTCCGTGGCGCCGATGTCGGCCGGGTCGCCGGACAAGGCGACCCATCGGAACGGTCCTTTGCCCTCGCAGAACAGCGGCCGGATGTAGGCGGGCACGAAGCCGGGATAGTCGAAGGCCCGGTCGACGCCGGCGAGCCGGGCCTCGGCCCGCAGGCTGTTGCCGTAGTCGAACACCTCGGCGCCCCGGTCGAGGAGCGCCAGCATGGCGGTGACGTGGCGGCCCATGGTGTCCCGGGCCCGCTTGATGTAGCCGTCGGGATCCAGGCGCCGCAGATCGGCCGCGTCCGCGACGGTCAGAGCCGGCGGCACGTACATCAGCGGGTCGTGGGCGGGGGTCTGGTCGGTGACCACGTCGACCGGCTTCGTCGTGGTCGACGAACGTCTCGAGCAGCTCCACGGCGTTGGCCTCGACGCCAATCGAGCCGGGCCATCGGTCGGCCTGGGCCGCCCGGGCCAGGCGGACGGCCTCGTCGACGTTCGGAGCGATGACATCGAGGTACCGGGTCTCCAGCCGTCGGTCGAGGCGGGTGGGGTCGACGTCCGCGCAGATGACGACGCCGCCGTTCATGGTGACCGCGAGAGGCTGGGCGCCCCCCATGCCCCCGACGCCGGCGGTCAGGGTGAGCGTGCCGGCCAGGGAGCCGCCGAAGCGTTTGGCGGCAACCGCGGCGAACGTCTCGTAAGTGCCCTGCAGGATGCCCTGGGTGCCGATGTAGATCCACGAGCCGGCGGTCATCTGCCCGTACATGGTCAGGCCCAGCTGCTCCAGGCGCCGGAACTCGTCCCAGTTGTCCCACTCGCCGACCAGGTTGCCGTTGGCGATAAGCACCCGGGGCGCCCACTCGTGGGTCCGCAGCACGCCGACCGGCCGGCCGGACTGGACCAGGAGGGTCTCGTCGTCCCCGAGGTGCTGCAGGGCGCGGAGATGGCGTCGAAGCTGGGCCAGTCGCGGGCCGCCTTGCCGGAGCCCCCGTAGACGACGAGTTCGTCTGGGCGTTCGGCCACGTCGGGGTCGAGGTTGTTGTGCAGCATCCGCCAGGCCGCTTCCTGCGGCCAGCGCGGCAGTGCAACGCCGACCCGTCGCCGCCGCAGCACGCGGCCCGGCGACCGGATGGCCCCTCGGGCCGCCCGGTCGTCCCCTCGGTGCTGGAAGCGGGGATCGTGGAGTGGATGGATTGCGATTGGAGACGTTCATGGCGTCCCCCGGCTGACGGGGAGACTACTGGAGCGGTCCCGTGGCCGTCTCCGCCCACGCCACGATTCGTCCGGAGCGCACCAGGTCGGTGGCCCGGTCGATCTCCGGAGCCAGGTACCGATCCGGGCCGATACCCGCGACGTGCTCGCGCAGGCCGGCGACCACCGCCGCCGGTCGCCGGCGCGGGCGGGTGCGGTGCCCGGAGCTCGATGGCCCGGGCCGCGGTCATGACCTCGATGCGCCACCACCCGGGTCGGCGTTGTCGACGTTCGGCGCAGCTTGCGGGCCGCGGCCCACCCCATCGACACGTGGTCCTCCTGCATGGCGGAAGTCGGGATGCTGTCGACGCTGGCCGGGCCGGCCAGCCGGCGGCAGTCGGCCACCAGGGCGGCCGCGCTGTACTGGGCCAGCATCAGGCCGGAGTCGACGCCCGGGTCGGCAGCCAGGAAAGCGGGCAAACCGTGGGAGCGGGCCGGGTCGAGGTGCCGGTCGATCCGCCGCTCGGCGATCGACGCGAGCGTCGGCGACGACGATGGCGAGGAAGTCTGCGACGTACCCGAGTGGGGCGCCGTGGAAGTTGCCGCACGACGCCACCCGCCCGTCGGGCAGAACGACCGGGTTGTCGATGGCGCTGGCCAGCTCCCGCTCGATCACCGGGCGGGCGTGGTCGAGGGTGTCGCGAGCCGCCCCGAGCACCTGGGGGGCGCAGCGCAGCGAGTAGGCGTCCTGCACCCGGGTGTCGTCCTGCTGGTGCGAGGCCACGATCCCCGAGCCGGCCAGGACGGCCAGCATGTTGGCGGCCGACGCGCGCCTGGCCCGGGTGGGGTCGCAGGGCCGACAGTTCGGGCAGGAAGGCCTGGTCGGTCCCGAGCAGCCCTTCGACCGACATGGCGGCGGCCACCTCGGCGGTCCGGAGCAGCAGCTCGATGTCGGCCCAGGCCAGGCACAGCATGCCCGAGCATCCCGTCGGTGCCGTTGGTGAGGGCGAGTCCCTCCTTGGCCTCCAGGACAAGCGGGGTCGAGACCCGCCGTCGGCCGACGCAGCCGCGGCGGCCGGCCCGCCGGCCCTCCCGGTCGATCGACCTCGCCCTCGCCGATGAGGGCCAGGCCCACATGGGCGAGCGGGGCCAGGTCGCCGCTGCACCCGAGCGAACCGTGCTCTCGGACGACGGGCGTGATCCCGTGGTTGAGCAGGACCGACGAGGCCGTGGACGAGCTCGGTCCGGATCCCCGAGTACCCCTTGGCCAGGGTGGCGGCCCGCAGCAGCATCATGGCCCGGACGGCTTCCGGTTCGACGTCGGCGCCGACGGTGGCGGCGTGCGAGCGGACCAGGCCGATCTGCAGGTCGGCCCGCTGGTCGGGGCCGATGTAGCGGTCGGCGAGGGCTCCGAAGCCGGTCGACAGGCCGTAGACGGCCCGGTCGCCCGCGATCAGAGCGAGTGGCCACGACCGTGTGGAGCGCTCCAGGGCCGCCGACCGCGTCGGCGGTGACGGTCACCGCCCGCCGGTGGCGGGCGACCGCGACCACATCGTCGATCGTCGACGCCGGTCGGTGCCGAGGACGACGGGATCGGCCTCCGGCACGTCCCCGGCGACCGGCCTTCAGCGGATCGGACTCGGCCATCGGCCTCAGCCGATGACGACGACGACGTCGCCGGCGCCGACGGTGTCGCCCGGGCTTGACCTTGATCTCGGTGACCGTGCCGGCGGTCTCGGCGGTGATGTTGTTCTCCATCTTCATCGCTTCGAGGACGGTGACCGCCTGACCGGCCTCGACCGCGTCGCCCACCGCGACCAGCACCTTGACGATGGTCCCCTGCATCGGGACGGTGACCTGCGCCGCTGCCGGCCGCCGCCCCCGTGCGGCCGCCCGCCGCCGGCGCCGGGGCCGGGCCGGCCGCGGCCGGCCGCCGCCGGCTCCGGTGGCGCCGCGGGCCGACATCCGGCACCCACAGCCGGACCTGGAAACGCCGGCCGTCGACCTCGACGTCGACGTCGCGCTGGACCCGCGGCTGCGCCGTCCGGCGCCGGCGGCCGCCGGCGCCGGCGCGCGGAGATGCCGGACAGGTCCAGCTTCTGCTCCACCCAGTTGGTGGAGTGCTCGACGTTGATGAAGTCCGGGTGCTCGAGGATGGCGATGTCGGCCGGGATCGTGGTGGCCGGACCCTCCGATCTCGGTCTCGCGCAGCGCCCGCAGCATCCGCCGTCGGGCGTCTTCGCGGTCGTCGCCCCAGACGATGATCTTGGCGATGAGGTTGTCGTAGAACTGGCTGACCGTGTCGCCCTCGTCGTAGCCGGCGTCGATCCGCACCCCGAAGCCGTCCGGCCGGCGGAAGCGGGTGATCGTGCCCGGAGAGGGAGGAAGCGCCCGCCGGCCGGGATCCTCGGCGTTGACCCGCACCTCGATGGCGTGCCCGTCGAGGCGGACGTCGTCCTGGGTGAAGCCGAGCGGCTCGCCCGACGCGATCCGCAGCTGGAGGGCCACCAGGTCCCGCCCGACCACCGCCTCGGTGGCCGGGTGCTCGACCTGGAGGCGGGTGTTCATCTCCAGGAAGATAGAAGTCCCCGTCCTGGTAGATGAACTCGACGGTGCCGGCGTTGACGTAGCCGCACGCCTTGGCCACCTTGACCGCCGCCTCGCCCATCGCGGTCAGGGTGGCCGGCGGGATGCCCGGCGCGGGCGCCTCCTCGATCAGCTTCTGGTGACGGCGCTGGGCCGAGCAGTCGCGGGTCCCCAGATAGACGGCAGTTGCCGTGCCGGTCGGCGAAGACCTGCACCTCGACGTGGCGGGGCCAGGTCAGGTACCGCTCCAGGTAGCTCTCGGACCGCCCGAACGCCTTCTCGGCCTCGCGCTGGGCCGACTCGAGGGCGGCCGCCGCCTCGCGCGGCCGCGGACGACCCGCATGCCGCGACCGCCCGCCGCCGTAGGCGGCCTTGATGGCGACCGGCCAGCCGTTCTCCTCGCCGAACGCCACCACCTCGTCGGCCGACGTGCAGGACCTCGGTGGTGCCCGGGACACCCGGCCACGTCGGCCCTCTGGGCGGCCAGGCGGGAGCTGATCTTGTCGCCCATGACCTCGATCGCCTCGGGCGGGGGCCCGATCCAGGTGACCCCGGCGTCGGTGACGGCCCGGGCGAAGTCGGCGTTCTCGGAGAAGAAGCCGTAGCCCGGGGTGGACCGCGTCGGCGCCGGAGCGGGCGACGATCGTCGAGGATCTTGGCGGTGTCGAGATAGCTCTCGGCCGCGGTCTGGCCGCCGAGGGCGTAGGCCTCGTCGGCCAGGCGGACGTGGAGGGCGTCGCGGTCGAGGTCGGAGTACACGGCGACCGTGGCGATGCCGAGCTCCCGGCAGGTGCGGATGACCCGCACGGCGATCTCGCCCCGGTTGGCGATCAGGACCTTGGTGAGCACGAAGAGGCATTCTGTCAGCGTGCTCATCGACGAGCGAGTCCGGGCCGACCTCGGCCGCCTCGACCCGCTTCGCGACATCCGGTCCTGCTCGACGTGACCGACTCGACCAACCGGTGGTCGCGCGGCCCGGCCGCCGGCGGGCGCGCCGAGGGACTGGTGGTGGCGGCCGACCGTCCAGACCGCCGGCCGGGGCCGGCTGGACCGCGTCCTGGGAGGCCGCAGCCGGGCGACCGGCCTGCTGGTGTCGGTGCTGCTGCGGCCGTCGGATCTGCCCGCCGTCGCCGGCTGGCACCTCGCTGACCGCCGGCGGCCGGCCTGGCGGCCCGTGCACGGCCTGCCGCAGGTGGCCGGCTGTCAGCGCCCGGATCTAAGTGGCCGAACGACCTGCTGGCGTCGGAGAGCCGCAAGCTGGCCGGGCATCCTGGCCGAGGCCACCGCGGGCGCGGTCGTGGTCGGGGCATGGGCCTCAACGTCCACGCCGCCCCGCCCGGTGCGGCCTGGGCTGGACGACGCGGCCGGGCGCCGGATCGAGCCGGAGCCGAGCTGCTCGGCGCCTGGCTGACGCGGCCTCGATCGTCTGCTCGGCCGATGGGACGAGGTGGCCGGCCGCTACCGGCAGAGCTGCGCGACCCTCGGGCGGCGGGTGCGGTCGAGCAGGGCGACGGACGCAGCTGGTCGGGCCGGCCGAGGGCGTCGACGACGACGGCCGGCTGCTGCGTCCGGCCCGACGAGGGGCCGGGTGGCCGTGATCAGCCGGCGACGTGATCCACCTGCGGCCCGCCGCCGGTCAGGCGCGGCCCAGCGGGCCGCTGGTAGCCTCCGCGTCCGGTGAAAGCGCTGATCCTCGCCGGCGGGGCGGGAACCCGGCTGCGGCCGATCACCCACACCCGGGCCAAGCAGCTGGTGCCGGTGGCCAACAAGCCCATCCTGTTCTACGGCCTGGAGGCCATCGCCGACGCCGGGATCAAAGAGGTCGGGATCGTGGTCGGCGACACCGCGGCCGAGGTGCGGCCGCGGTCGGCGACGGATCCGACATGGGGGCTGTCGGTCACCTACATGCCCCAAGAGGCGCCGCTCGGCCTGGCCCACGCCGTGCTCATCGCCAGGGACTTCCTCGGTGACGACGACTTCGTCATGTACCTGGGCGACAACCTGCTCGAAGCAGAGCCTCAAGGACTTCGTCGACCGGTTCGAGGACGAACGGTCGCGGGCCCTGGCGCCGCGCTCGACGCCCGCCCGTCGACGCGCCCTGCGCCCAGATCCTGCTCAAGTCGGTGCCCGATCCTCACCGGTTCGGCGTCGCCGAGCTCGGCGACGACGGCTCGGTGGTCCGCCTGCTCGGAGAAGCCGGCCGACCCGCCCGTCCAACCTGGCCCTGGTCGGGCGTGTACCTCTTCGACGCCCGCATCCACGAGGCGGTGGCGGCCATCGAGCCCTCGCGCCGGGGCGAGCTGGAGATCACCGACGCCATCCAGTGGCTGGTCGACCGGGGCTGCGGGTCCGGGCCGAGGTCCTCGACGGCTGGTGGATCGACACCGGCAAGCTGACCCCCCTGCTCGAGGCCAACCGGCTGATCCTCGAGACCCTCGAGCGGCGCGTCGACGGCGAGGTCGACGACGAGTCCGAGCTCGACGGGCGGGTGGTGCTCGAGGCGGGGGCGCGCGTCGTCCGCAGCCGCATCCGGGGTCCGGTCGTGATCGGAGCCGGACACGACGGTCGACCGACAGCTTCATCGGGCCCGTTCACGGCAGTCGGCCGGCGCTGCGTGATCGAGGGCAGCGAGATCGAGCACTCGGTGATCCTCGACGACTGCCGGGTGATCAGGCGCGGCCGGCTCGAGGACTCCCTGCTCGGCCACCACGTGGAGGTCACCCGGAGCGACCGGCGGCCGCGGCCACCCGCCTGATGGTCGGGGACCACAGCAGGTCGACCTGCAGTAGCAGTACCCGGCGGTGGCCCCGGCCCTCACACCGGCCCTTGTAACCTCGGAG
>CAVSQG010000011.1:0-5897 GCA_963730055.1 uncultured Solirubrobacterales bacterium | reverse complement strand
CGGCCTGGAGCGAGCACGACCTCGACCGCCGGTTCGCCCTCGGCGAGCCGCACGACGAGCTCAGCGAGCTCGCAGCAACGCTCGATGGCCTTCTCGACCGACTCGCCGCCAGCCTTCGCCGGGAGCAGCGGTTCTCGGCAGAGCTCTCGCACGAGTTGCGGACACCCCTCGCACGCGTAATGGCCGAGTCCGAGCTTGCGCTCCGCCGGGAACGGACGACGAGCGAGTACCGACGAGCGCTTGAGCAGATCAACCGAAACGCTGCGCTGCTCACGCGCACGGTGGACGTCACTACTCGCTGCCGCCCGTCACGAAGCCGGCTTCGGGCGGGGCACCGCTGACGCGCAGGCTGTCGCGGCCGGAGCGGCTGCAGCGTGCGCCGACCTTGCGTCCCACTGCCATGTCGCGCTCGACCTAAGCGGGTCACGGACGCCGATCCGGGTCGCCGTGGATGCCGATCTCGGCGAGCGCATCCTCCAACCGCTCCTCGACAACGCATGCCGCTACGCCTCGAGCACAGTCAGCGTCTCAATCGACCGTGCCGACGGGGTGGTCCGCTACACGATCGACGATGACGGCGTCGGCATCGCCGACGAGGAGCGCGAACACATCTTCGACCCGGGTGTACGCGGTAAGCAGGGAGCGCGGGAGGGCGCGGGCGGCGCGGGACTCGGGCTCGCTCTTGCCCGCCGACTCGCCCGAAGTGCGAACGGCGAAATCGAGGCTCTCGCCCGACCTCGCGGCGGCCGCTTCGTCATCACCCTTCCTTCGGCCTGAACCGGCGCCGGTTCGCGGTGCATCGGCCAAGCCTGCGCGCGGGCCGCGCGCCTCGAGCGGAAGCGCACCGTTCGCGGTCATTCGCCCGCGACGTCGCGGCGGAGGAAGACAAGGTAGGCGCCAATCAGCGGGATGCCGATGTAGAGCGCGCACAGCCAGAGCGCTTGGGTGACGGGCGCGTAATCGGCGGGCGTGCGCAGGAAGCCGTGCCAGGCTTCGAACTGGGTTCCGAGCAGGTAGGGGCGGAGGCTCTCGGTGCCAGGAAGCACCCCCAGTAGCTGCATCAGCAACGCCCACATCAGGGCGCCGACGACTGAGGCGGCGCTGTTGCGAGTCACGGTCGAAAGCAGAATGCCGAAGGCAGCGATGCCAGCAAGTGGGAGTGCGTACACCGCGAGGCTGGCGAGCAGCAGGACGAGGCCGTGTCCGGCGGAGACCTTCGTGCCGGAGAGTGACGTGAGCGGGTGGAAGCCCCAGGCAATGCTGCCGGCGATAAGGCCGACGAGCCCCATCGCGAACACGAGCGCCAGGGTGTAGGTCGCGGTAGCAAGCGTCTTGGCGGCGAACACTTCGCCGCGCTCCCGAGAGCGGGTGAGGATCGTCTTCAGCGTGCCGTTGTGGGTTTCGGAGGCGACGATGTCGCCGGCGACGAGCGCGGTGATCAGCGGCAAGCCCCAGATCGACATGAAGAAAAGGACGACGAACGGCACTGCCAGACCGGTGTCGCGAATGTAGCGGCCGAGCGGGACGTCGTTGGGGCCGCCGCTTTGCAGCACGAGCACGACGACGAAGATGATCGGGACGGCGATCGCCGTGCCAATGCCGAGGTAGGTGCGCTTCTGCGCCAAGAGCTTGGCGATCTCCCAGCGGTAAACGCGCGCGACCCCGGTCATACGGCGACCGCTGTCGGCCGGTCGTGGTCGGATGATTCGCCGTCGGTCATGCCAAGGAAGAGATCTTCCAGACTCGCTGTCTCGGGGACGAGCGCGGTGAAGCCGATCCGGGCCTGGCCGAGCGCGACGGTCAGCGCAGCGACGCCCTCGTCGTCGGCGCCGAAGCGAAGCTCGCCGTCCTCGAGTCGCACGTCCGCGATCCCACGCTGGGCGAGCAGGACCGCCCGTGCCCGCTCCGGCTCGAGGGCACGCAGCCGGTAGCCGCTGGCTGCGGTGGCAAGTAGTTCGTCCAGCATGCCTTGGTAGACGATCGCGCCGCGGCGGATGATCGCGACGCGATTGCACAACTCCTCGACCTCATAGAGCAGGTGACTGGAGAGCAGGATCGTGATCCCCTGGCCGGCCAGCCGGCGGACGAGTTCACGCATGTCGCGCATCCCGGCCGGGTCGAGTCCGGTAGTCGGCTCGTCGAGGAGCAGCAGTCGCGGCTCACGCAAGAGCGCGGCGGCGATCCCGAGCCGCTGCCGCATTCCGTGCGAGTAGCCGCCGACCTTGTGTTTCGCGCGGTCGCGCAACTCGACGAGCTCGAGCACCTCCTCGATCCGGGCGCGCGAGACGGGCTCGTCGTAGTCGGCGAGCAGCCGCAGGTTGCGCCGGCCGGAGAGGTACGGGTAGAAGCGGGGTGCCTCGACGAAGCCGGCGACGCCTTCGAGTGCCTTAGCGCCGTCGATCAGCGGGTCGTGTCCGAACAGCCGCGCCGAGCCGGCGGTCGGGCGGATCAGGCCGAGCAGGATCCGTAGGGAGGTTGTCTTGCCGGCGCCGTTGGGACCGAGGTAGCCGAAGACGTCGCCGCGTTCGACGCTCAGGTCGACGTGGTCGACGGCGACGATCTCGCCGTAACGCTTGACGAGCCCACGCGTCTCGACCGGCGGCGCATCGCTCATTTCACCGCCCGGGCAGCCGTCTCCGCCGCCGCCGCCGGGAGCGAGCCGGCGAGCACGAAGCTGGTACCGCCCGCCTGCCAGGCGAGCACAGTGCCAAGCTGGGTCGCAAGCTCGTGGGCGGTCAGGCCGTCGAGGGACACGGTCGGCAGGTTCGAAAGCACGCCGTTGCTACCGGTGGTGGAGGAGTCGGTCTTGCGCTCGACGAGTGCGACCCCGCCCAACCCCTGTCCGTACAGGGCAAGCACGGTATCGCCGCCGACGAGGCGGACGTCGCGGCGCGGCAGGTCGACGAGCGAGTCCGGTGCGACAACGGTGAACGGTGCGGCCGCATGCACTGCTGCGAGACCAGTGACGGCAGGCTGGCTCGAGCCGCTGTCCGGTTTACCACTCGTGCTCGTGGCGAGGTCGACGACCTTCGCTCTGGCCGGCGGTGCGACATCGACGTCGCTCGAGGCGACCGACCCGTAGGAGATGTCGGTCACCGTCAGCTCGAGGACCGGGGACGAGCTCCCCTGCGCGTATATCCCGGCGCGAAGCGGCGTGCCGTTCGAGGCGTCCCAGGCGAGCTGCAATGAACCGAGCAGGCCGCCGTCGTGCTTCGGCGAGGCGGAAACGGCGTAGGCGGCCTGGCCGGCGATATCGGTCGGCTGCGCATCCGAGAGCGCCCAGTGGACGCCAATCTCGCTCAGGATCCTGTCGATGTGGGCGAGGGCGGGCGGTGTGTCGGAGCCGGTCGAGTTGTTGCTCGTCGGGAGGTTGGCACGGTAGACGGTGTTCGAGGAGGCGTCGTAGATACTGACCTGGCTTGTGTTCCAGACGATCTGGACGTCGCCGGCGTCGGACTGCAGCTCGATCCGGCCACGGCCGTCGCCGGTGAGCCACAGCCGACCGGAGGCGCCGGACATCAGCGCCGACCCGGCTTGGCCGAGCAGCGACCCGGAGGGGAAGAGGTTGTTTGTGAACTGGATGCGCGCGGTCATCCCATCGGGGTGGCCGGCCGAGACGGCGTCGTTGATCGCCTGGTCGAGCGGTTTGGGCGGTGGCGTCGGACCTCCCGCGCCTGAGGCGAGGGCAATCGCCGTCCCGCCTGCTGCGAGGACGCAGGCGGCGGCCAGAACGAGGATCAGGCTTCTGGTGGAGAGTCGGCGCAGGTAGCTCACAGCGATCCTTTCTCGAGTGCGTCTTCCTCTCTTGTAGCGCCGGACTCTGAGAGATCTCTGACAGCGGGTAGCTCGAGCGTAAAGCGCGCGCCCTCCGCGTACGCGCGGCCGCCATGCCGCTCCGCAGTCGCCTTGACGATCGCGAGCCCGAGGCCGGAGCCGGCGCCATCGTGCGCGCGCCAGAGGCGTCCGAACGCGAGCTTCGCTTCTTCGGGGCGCAGGCCGGGCCCCTCGTCTGCGACCGTGAGCAACGCGAGCCCGTCCTGCGTCCGGGTCTCGACGGTGATCCGACCGCGGCCGTGGCGGCGGGCGTTCTCGACCAGGTTCGAGAGCGCACGCTCGAGCGCGCCTCGATCGCCGCGCACGCTCGCCGGTCCGGCGACCAGCTCGACACCGCCACCGTCGGCCGCACGCGCGAGCTCGTCCAGTCTGACAATCTCGTCCGGCGCTGTGCCGGCCTCCTCGCGCGAGAGCGCGAGCAGGTCGTCCGCCAGCCGGGCCAGCCGCCATACGTTCTGCTGGAGCTCGGCGGCGAGCTCGTCGTTTGCACCGTGACGGACCAGGTAGTCGATGTTGCCGGCGAGTGCGGTCAGCGGCGTGCGCAGCTCATGCGACGCATCGGCGAGAAAGCGCCGCTCGGTCTCACGCGCCCGCTCGAGCGCAGTCAGCATCCCGTTCAGGGTCACGGCCAGCTGGCCGACCTCGTCGGCGCTCTCGGGCTGGGGCAGCCGTCGGCGCGCATCGCCAGTCTGCTCGATCTCGGCCGCGGCGCGAGTGAGTCGCCTGAGCGGCGCTAGCGCTCCGCGCATGAGCAGCGCGAGCGTCACCGCCGCGCCGGCCGCGGCAGCGAGCGCCCCGAGGAGGACGACCAGATGCACGCGGCCAAGCGTCTCTCCGAGATCGTGCGTCGAAGCGGCGACTGCGACCGCGCCGCCGGACCCGGCTCCGCCCGCCTCGGCGAGCGGAGCGACGTAGACGCGCAGCTGGTCCGAGCCGAGCTCAGCGTCGAGGTAGCGACCCTGACCGCTCGCGATCACTCTGTGCGCGATCCCCGCGACGGGAAGGATCCGACCGCCCAGTCCGAGCGAGCGGGCCACTATCCGGCCGCGCCGGTCGAGCACCTGGGTCAGCACCTGCGTCCCGCCCGCAGGGGCGTCGAGGGCTCCCGGCGAAACCAGTAACGCGGGCGCGGTCGCGCTCAGCTGGGCGACCGCCACGGCCCGCTGCCGCAGCGACCGGTCGAGCGATCCGTGCAAGTGGCGCCCGACGAGCACATCGACGCCGACGCTCACGATGACGAGCGCGACCAGCACGGAAACCAGGGCCGCCAGCGTCGAGCGCCACGTGAGCGAGCGCGGGATCATCGCTCAAGCATGAAACCGATCCCGCGCACGGTTCGGATCAGCGGCGGATCGCCCAGCTTGCGGCGCAGGTACGAAACGCAGCGGTCGACCGCGTTCAAGGTCGCAGCCGACTCACCGCCCCAGACGTGCTCGAGCGCAAGCACGCGGCTGACCACCTGTCGCGGATTCCGTAGCAACAGCTCGAGCAACTCGGCCTCCCGCGCGCTCAGGCGGATCTCCCGCCCGCCTCGCCGCGCAGCGCGCGTCTTGACGTCGAGGACGAGGTCGTCGAAGGCGAGCAGCTCATCCGGTTCGCTGCCCCGGCGCAAGAGCGCGCGAGCCCGCGCTACCAGCTCCTCGGACGCGAACGGCTTAACCAGGTAATCGTCTGCGCCGGCGTCCAGGCCGGCGACACGGTCGGGGACGGCATCGCGCGCCGTCAGCAGCAGGATCGGCAGCGCCAAGCCGCGGCTCCGGATGCGCCGGCAGACCGCTAGGCCGTCGACCCCGGGCATGGCGACATCGAGCACGAGCAGATCGGGAACCGAGCGCTCGACGGCTGCCAGGGCTTCGCCGCCGTCGGCAGCGACCTCAACGCGATAGCCCTCGGCAATGAACGTCCGCTCCAGCATCCGCCGGATCGGCGGGTCATCGTCGACGACGAGAACCGAAAACACCGGCGCCCACCCTAGGCGGAACGAGGGCACGCGGCTGATCACGGCGCACGGCGCCAAGGTACGCCCGACCGTGGACATAGCCGCGAGGCGGTTGCAGACCAGC
>CAVSQG010000010.1:0-397337 GCA_963730055.1 uncultured Solirubrobacterales bacterium | reverse complement strand
AGCGGAAGCGACCGCCCGCTAGGTAGACAGCCCTTCGATTGAGATCCAGCAGTTCGCCCCAACGGTTGAGCGCGGCCCACGGACGACGAGTGCTGCCTTCACGCGGAAGCGCAATCAGCGGGTTTGATCGAACTCACGGCCAGCGGCGGCGGTAGCCGGTGGGCCGCGGTGCTCGGTATCGGCGGCGTCGGCGACGATCTCGGCGCTCGCGCCGAAGTGCAGGAGGCGCCCGCCGAAGGCGATCGCGCTGACCGAGAACCAGGCCCAGCCGAGTGCGAGGCCGGCGATGACGTCGGTGAGCCAGTGAACGTCGAGCATCACGCGGCTCGTGGCGACGGCGACGCCGATCGCCGCCGCGAGACCAGCGAGCAGGGCGCGCCCGCGCGGTCCCTGATGTCGGCCGAGCAGCAGTGCGGCGGCGGCGAAGAAGGCGGCGGCCGATGCGGAGTGCCCGCTGGGGAATGATGGGCCGAGCGTCGCGGCGATCGGGTTGAGCGACGGCCGAACCCGGTCAGCCAGGTCCTTGATCGTCGTCGTGAGGAGCTTCTCGCCGGCGACGACGACGAACAGGAACGGGATCGCCCAGAGGCTGTGAGTCCTGCGGTAGTCCACGAGCACGATCGCCGTTCCGGCAACCAGGACGGTGGTCGTCGTGCCGAGTTGGGTGATCGCGTTGAGTCCGTGAGTGGAGAGCGTGGTGGCATGACGGTGTCCCCAGCGCGCGACGCTGGCGTCGATACCGAGGAGGTTCGGGTCGGCACGTACGACAAACGCGAGGACGCCGAAGAGGAGGCCGCCCCCGATCGCGAGCACGAGCGCGACGGTCAGGGCAAGACCCGTCGCGGTCTGTGGGTCGACCCTCGCCCCGAGCCTGGCCCGTAGCCGAGGGTGCTCGGCCACGACCTCGCCGGCTGCCTGAGCCGCCGCGGCGACGGGCGGGCGCCTCGCTCCGGCGCGCTCGGTCAAGCGCCGGCTGACCAGGACGGTGGCACAGCCGACGGTGAGGGCTACGAGGATGAGAACTAGGAGAGGCAAGCTGATCGGTGGTTCGCGTTGCAGCGGTTTTGGGTATGACGCGCAGCATGAGTTCCGATACCCGATTGGCTGAGCCGAGAACCCGGCTGACCGCGCCTCGGTCACGCCGGGCGACCACCGGGGCGACGTCGCGGCGCTCACGAACCTCACCCGCGGTGCTCGAGGGCCGCCCGGGCGGGATCGCCGAGCGACTGGCGGCACGGCTCGACGGCAAGCCGGCCGCGCTGGCGTTCATCGTCGTGCTGGCCGCGGGTTATCTGACGCTTGCGGCGGTCTCGGTCGCCATCGGCTGGCTGGTCATCCATGTGCTGCTGCATGTCGCGTGGGTGAGCTCGGCCGACGAGAACGTCGTCGTCTGGTTCGTCCAACACCGCTCACCGACCGGTACCGACGCCTCCGTTGTCGGCTCCGCCCTCGCGGGAGGATTCGTCCTGCCCGTGCTCGTCGCGACGGTCGCCGTGGTCTGCGTCGCGATGCGCCGGTGGCGGATCGCAGCGTTCGTGGTCTTTGCCCTCACCCTCGAATCGGCCGTCTACCGGACCGTCACGCTGCTCATCCATCGCCAGCGACCGACCGTGCACCGCCTCGAGGACCTGCCGGCAAATGCCAGCTACCCGTCCGGACACACGGCCGCATCGATCGCGGTGTACGCCGGTCTCGTGCTCCTGCTGACCTCGCGCATCCGTGACCGCACCGTGCGCATCGTCGCGTGGACGGTCGCGATCCTGATACCGATCTTTGTCGCGGGGTCGCGGATGTATCGGGGGATGCATCACCCGATCGACACGCTCGCCGGCGTCACGATCGGTGTCTCCGTGCTCGTCATAGCCGTGTTCGCCTGCCGCGTCTCGGGCGCCGTCGCCGCCAGGCGCTCATGAAGGTCGCGGTGATCGCTCACTCCGGCAAGACGCTCGACGGCGGGCTGCCTGAGCTGCGGCGCGTTCTCGACGCGGCGGGTATCAGCGACCCGCTTTGGCACGAGGTGCCCAAGAGCCGCAAGGCGCCGTCGCGCGTTCGCCGCGTCCTCGACGAGGGCGCCGATCTCATTTTCGCGTGGGGCGGCGACGGGATGGTGCAGCGCTGCGTCGACGAGCTCGCCGGCTCCGGGACGAGCCTTGCGATCATCCCGGCCGGCACGGCTAATCTCTTCGCGGCGAACCTTGGCATCCCCAAGGACGTCGAGGGCGCAGTCGACGTCGGCCTCCACGGCGCGCGCCACGAGTTCGACCTCGGCCGCTTCAACGGCGAGCGGTTCGCGGTCATGGCGGGTGCCGGCTTCGACGCCGCGATGATCCGCGATGCCGGCAGCCTCAAGGACCGCATCGGGCGGGGCGCTTACATCTTCAGCGGATCGAAGAACCTGCGCATGAAGCCGTTTCACGCCAAGATCGACGTCGACGGCGCCAGCTTGTACAAGGGCAAGGCAAGCTGCATCCTGCTTGGTAACGTCGGCGCGCTGTTCGGCGGAATCGACGCGTTCGAGGATGCTCGACCCGACGACGGCGTGCTCGAGCTCGGCATCATCACGGCCGACGGCATCGTGGAGTGGTCGCGGACGATCGCGCGCGCCACCGCCGGCACCCCGCACAAGTCCCCGTTTGTCCGGGTCACCAAGGCTCGCTCGGTGAAGGTCAAGCTCGATCGCAAGGTCCTCTACGAGCTCGACGGAGGCGACCGCACGAAGGTCAAGTCGTTCAAGGTCAAGGTCGAACCGGGGGCGATCAAGGTTTGCGTACCCCAGACGGCGGAGAGGATCGGATGACGATGCGCTCAGTCACCACGCCCACCATCCACGGTGCCCAGGCCCACGGAGACACGGTCGTCAACACGCGCGGCTTCGAGCTCTTCGCCCGCGGCGGCTTCGTCGCTCGCGGAGTCATCTACGGCATCATCGGCCTGCTCGCGCTGGAACTCGCACTCGGTGACGGCGGCCGAGCCACCAACCAACAGGGTGCCCTGGCGACGGTCGCCCACCAATCCTTCGGCCACGTCCTACTCATCGCCGTGGCGATCGGCCTTGGCGGATACGCCCTCTGGCGCTTCTCGCGCGCCGCACTCGGCCACGGCCCGGAGGCGAGCGACAGCACCTTCGACCGTATTGCCGCCTTGGCCAGCGGCGTGGTCTACGCCGCACTGTGCGTGCTGGCGATCGAGATCCTGAGCGGTTCGGCGAACGGCCAGTCGAGCAACACGCACAAAACGACGGCCGGCGTCCTCGGCTGGCCGGCCGGGACGTGGCTGGTCGGCGCGGCCGGTGTCGCGTTTCTCGGCATCGCGGCGTACCAGGGCTACAAGGGCATCTCCAAGAAGTTCCTCGACGACTCCAAGACCGGCGAGATGAGCCCCAGCGGGAAGCGCGCGTTCACCGCCATTGGCGTGTTCGGCCACCTCGCGCGGATGGTCGTCTTCGGCATGGTCGGCTACTTCCTCGTCAAGGCGGCGCTGGACTACAGCCCCGCCCAGGCCGTCGGGCTGGACGGCGTCCTCGCCCGCCTGGTTCACGACTCCTACGGACCGGTACTGCTGGGGATCGTCGCCGCCGGATTGGTCGCGTTCGCCCTGTACTCGATCTGCGACGCGCGCTACCGCAAGATCTGAAGCCGCCCCGCCCCCGGCGATGTAGGCTCGCCGAGTGCCGGCGCTCGTCCTCGGACCCATAGTCCGGTATGTGGACTCGGAGGTCGCGACGATCTGGCTGCAGACGGATGCGGCGTGCGACGTCGAGATCCTCGGCCGGCGTGCGCGCACCTGGTGCATCGACGGCCTGCATTTCGCGCTTGTCGCGATCGACGGCCTGGCCCCCGGAACCGACCATCCCTACGAGGTCGCGCTCGACGGCAATCAGGTCTGGCCGCCGGCCGACTCCGCGTTCCCGCCCAGCACGATTCGCCTTCCGACCGGCGACGCCGAGTCGCGGATGATCTTCGGCTCGTGCCGTGTCGCGCTCCCGCACGAACCACCCTACGTTCTGCGTGCCCACGAGCATTCCGACGGCCAGGGGATCGACGCGCTGCGGGCCTACGCGCTGCGAGCCGCGCGTGAAGGCGGCGCGGCGGTGCTCCCGGACATGCTGCTGATGCTCGGCGACCAGATCTACGCCGACGAGCCATCGCCCGCGCTGCAGGCGGTGATCGCGGACCGCTCTCGTCCCGACGACGTGCCTGATGATGAGGTCGCCGACTTCGGCGAATACGCGCTGGCCTATCACGAGGCGTGGAGCGAGCCGGTCATCCGCTGGCTGTTGTCCACGGTCCCGACGACGATGATCTTCGATGACCACGAAATCCACGCCGAGTGGCGGATCTCCCAAGGCTGGATGGACGAGATGACGGCGAAGTCGTGGTTTCACCGGCATATCCGTGCCGGGCTGATGGCCTACTGGGTCTTCCAGCACTTGGGGAACCTTGCGCCCTCGGATCTCGACCGCTCCGAGCTGTACCGAGAGGTTCAGGCCGCCGAGGACGGGGGCGCCGCGCTGGCGGCGCAGATGGAGGACGCCGGGCGGCAGACCGGCCACAGCCGCTGGAGCTTCGCCCGCCGCATCGGCGAGACGCAGCTCGTCGTCATCGACTCACGCGCAGGGCGCGACGTCACGCCCGGGCGCCGAGAGCTCGTACAGGACGAGGAGTGGGAGTGGATCGCCGCGCAGGCCCGCCAGCCGGCACGCCATCTCGTGCTGGCCAGCTCCGTCCCGTTCCTGCTCGCCCCAGGCCTGCACTACATCGAAGCGTGGGACGAGGCCTTGACCGACGGCGCTTGGGGCCGGCCGATGTCCGGTGTCGGCGAACGGCTTCGACGGCTTGCGGTGATGGACCACTGGGCCTCGTTTCAACGCTCGATGCGACGGACGTGCGAGCTGATCGACGACATCGCCCGCGGGCGCGAAGGCGACGCACCAGAGTCAATCGTCCTGCTGTCTGGAGACGTGCACCACTGCTATCTCGCGCAGGTCGGATTCCCGGCCGGGTCGGGGGCGCACAGCGCCGTGTGGCAGGCCGTCTGCTCGGCGTTTCGCAAGGAGCTCGCCCCCCACGAGAAAGCCATCCTCAAGTTCGGGCACACGCCGCTCGCCGAGCGACTTTCCCGGCGCCTCGCCCGCGCCGCCGGTGTTCGGCCGCTTCCGTTCGGCTGGCGAATCGTCGACCGCCCCGACTACGCCAACCAGATCGGAACCCTGACCATAGCCGGCCCGACCTCACACGTCCGCGTCGAAGCCGTCGTGGACACGGCCTGGCGCGATCCGCGCCTCCAGACCGCATTCGACCGCACGCTCACGGCATAAGGCACCGCGCGGCCAGATCCGAGCGTCCGCTGCTTTCACGCGATGACACCGGCTCAAGCCAGATCGTCGTCGACTCCGGGCCGTGGATCCTCGGCAACAAGGTTGTCCTGCCGGATGGCGTCATCCAGAGGGTCGACCCCAACGACGAGGCGCTGTTCGTCAACCAGACCAAGGACCAGATCAAGGACTCGCCGAAGTTCGGCGAGGACCCGACGATTCCGCCCGATCGTGAGGCGATCGGCAGCTACGACGGTGCCGGCGGCGCCGGGTAGCGCGACTGACCGCGGGCCGTCTGGGCCACGGCGTGGCGGGCATGGCGCACCCGGCCAGCCCGCCCGCCCGCGATCCTGCGTGTCGTCTCTCGGCGCGACGCTACGCCTCCGAAGTCCGTGCCACCGTTCTGCAAGCCCACCGCCGAAGGTATCCCCAGAGACATCATCGAGGCGACCAACGGGCCAGATCGCCACATTCGCACTCAACCTCCGAACGCGCCGCTGAACGGAGCCGCTGGGCTCGGGAGGTCCCGCCCCGCAGGCTCGGTCCGAGTTGCGTTGTTGCGCCAACGGGAGGACCGTTTTTGCGCCAACGGAGCACTCTGGACTCCAGACGGTGCGTTGCTTGAGGTGCCGGATTCTGGGTACGTAAGTGCCCATGCTGCTGATCCTCGGAATCATCCTGTTGATCGTCGCCATCGCTGGGGGCGTGATCATCCATCCGGTGATCTTTGCGCTGGCGATTGTCGCGATCGTCCTGTTCTTCACGCACCGTCGCGCCGCGGTGTAAAGCGACCGGTCGCTCGTCCGGCGTGAGCGCGGCCGTCGCCTGATGCCCGACCGGGTGCTCGCCGCCGCGGCGCGAGAGGTTCGCGACGTGCTGCGAGCGGCGACGCCGACCCATCGGCGCCTGCGCGATCACCTGACGGTGGTGGTCATCGTGACCGTCGGCGTCGATCTGGTCTTCACTGTGCTGGCGTTCCTGTTCGAGCGCCACGCCGCGCAGACCGAGGTCGACACCTTCGGCAGCGCGTTATTCTGGACGACGACCGCGAGCGCCTGTGTGCCTCAACGCGGATCCAGTGTGCGCTCGGCAGTCGCGAGCGGCCGATGCACTGTCACCACGAGAAGACGATCGTGGGCGACGACCAGGTCGCGCTCGTCGGCGGAATCGACCTTACCAACCTCGCCGGTGACCGCTTCGACACTTCGGAACATGACGCTGCGCGCAAGATCGGCTGGTACAACGTCGCGACGAAGCTCGAGGGGCCCGTGGTCGGCGAGGTCGCCGACCACTTCGTCATGCGCTGGCGCGAGGTCACCGGCGAGACGCTCGCCACGCCCGTTTCATCGGCGCCGGCCGGCGAGGTTATGGCGCAGGTCGTGCGCGCCGTGCCCGAGGGGATCTACGACGCGGTCGCGGACGGCGACTTTCGCGTGCTCGAGACATGTCTGCGAACGCTGCGCGACGCGCAGCGGTTCATCTACCTCCAAAACCAGTTTCCGTGGTCACCGGAGATCGTCGATGCGCTGCGCAAGCTCCGCGATCCACGACACGACGACTTTCGGCTCGTCGTGCTGCTGCCGGCCAAACCCAATGACGGCCAGGATGACACCCGCGGTCAGCTCGCGGTGCTCGCCGCGGCCGACGACCACGCCGCACGCTTCCTTGCAGTCACCGCGCGCTCCCGGCACGGCGATCGGACCGACCCGCTCTATGTTCACCCCAAGGTCGCGACCGTCGACGACGACCGGCTGATCGTCCGCTCGGCAAACCTCAACGAGCACTCCCTGGTCAACGATACCGAGATGTGCGTCGTCACCGACGACACACAGCCGGCGACTGCAACGTGCCGGCGGCTGTGGACGGGGCACTTCGAGTGCGACGAGACCGAGCTTGGCGGCGAACCCGTCGAGGTCATCGACGAACGCTCGCGACCGATCGCCCAAGACCACCTCGAACGGTCGCGACACGGCCGCCCGGCCACCCACCGGCTGATCGAACTGCCCAGCGTCTCGAAACGCACCGACCGGTCGCGCGGACCGTTTGCCGGCCTGTTCGTCGACGGCTAACCAAATCGCGGTGTCACCGGCTATCACTCCCACCATGATTGCCTCGATCAGCTCGAACGTCCGGGATGTCGGCGACGCGGTCAGCTCGTTCGCCGCGCAGGTCGGGCAGCTGGACCCGAAGTGGCTGGGGGTGTCGCTGGTCCTGTTTCAGGCCTACCTATTACTGCGCAGCCGGGCGCTGTTCAATGCGCTGCGCGAGGCCTATCCCGACGACGAGTTCCAGTGGCGGCGTGTATGGGGCGCATATGTGACGGGCTTCGGGCTCAACAACGTGCTGCCGGCCGGCACCGGGAACCTGACCACCCACAGAGCCAACCGGCAGGACCCCGCAGAGCGGAGGTCCGCAGCCAGCCGTGCACCATCTGAGCGCCCCTTATCTCGAACCACGTCGACGGCAACGACCTGTTACTCCACGGGCATGCACGTGATCAGCCGCATCGATGGGTGACGACCCGCGCCGACCCGCTTGGGACTGTCGGACTGGGTCAACCCGCTGGGCCTGCCGCCGGAGGCCACGTCGGCGATCGAGCTGCACCCCGGCGACAGCGCCGGCGTGGTTGTTGTGGGCGTGCTGATCGTCGCGCGTGTTTCGCTTGAGCGTTTCGCCGCGCGCGTCGGATCCGGCCCGGGCATTCGGATGCCCGGGCCAGCCCGCGGAGACTGCGGGTTCTAAAACCCAGTAGCTGCCGCGGCGTCCGCGGTGCCGGATGCCGTATCCGCCGCCGGTCAGCAACAGGACCAGGAGGATGATGATGAGGATTGTGAGCATGTCACCTCCCGGGCTTCGCTTGGAGTCGGTCGGAGCTCACGTGCGTTGGTGCTACTTCTTGTCGCGGGCCGTGAGAGCGTCGGCGACCTTGTCGACCTTGTCCTTGACTGTCGCCTTGGCCTGGTCGGCCTTGCCCTCGTTCTTGAGGCTGTGGTCGTCGGTCAGGCTTCCCGCCGCTTGCTTTAGACGGCCTTTGCCTTCATCGATGTGTTTGTCAGCCATGCTGATCTGATCCTTCCTGGTTCTTTGCGTTTGCGTTGATCGTGTTGACGGCCGCTGGCAGCGCCGAGCTCCCAGCGGTCCGCGGTCCGAGGTTTGGCCGCTTACAGGGTCGCGGCGCTGCTGCGGCGGTCTTCGCGGCTTGTCGCCCGGGCCGGAGCGACGCGAGCCTCCGTGCGAGCACCGTCGGCTGCGACCGGCTCGCGCTCGACCGGTACTGCGCTCTCGCGCGCCGCTGGCGGCTGCGAGGATCGGGCCATCGGCTCTGCGCTTGCCCGTTCGGCGGCACGCGGCTCGGGCTCGACCTGGCGTGTGGCGCCCAGCCGCCCGACGTCACCGTTGCGGGTGCTTGTGTTAGCGCCAACGCGCGGCAGCTGCGACAGCACGATCAGCAGCACGGCGGCGGCGCCCCAGACGAGCTCGGTCAGGTGGTTGGCGGCAAAGATCCCGAGCGTGCCGTGGCCGTTGGCGAACGCGATCAGGGCGGCTGCGCCGAGCGCGAGCCCGACGATCAGCGACATGCCCTTGGCACCCCAGTGAAGCGGTGCGGCTAACAGCAACAGCAGTCCGGCGGCGACGAACAACAGGCCCGTCCAGCCGTTGACCTCCAGGCCGAGCCAGCTCTTGCCGTCAACGGCCCCGGTGGGCGCATGCTGCGTAAAGCTGTGGCCGCCGAAGATCAGGGCGGTGACGCCGTAGGCCAGCAGCGCCAGCCCAATCAGCCCGACCGGGCCCTTCGCCAGCGACGTTCCCTTCGTTCTCTGTCTGTTCGCCATCTTCTCTCGATTCTCGTTGGTGTCGACCGCAGTCGACCGCGTATATAGGTTTGCTTTGGGCCGCCTTCTCGTTCACGCCAAACGATCGGGTTCCCGTCTCTTAGCCGGAACGTCGATTCGACGACGAGCGAGCCCGTCTCCGCTTCGATCAAGCGAGACGGAGACCGAGATATCCGAGGCGTCGCGGTGTGGTCGGCTTCGCTCGCGCGGACGGTGCGTGTTGGCTCCGTCCGCGCGGGCGACGTGGTTTAGGCGTTGGCGGTCTCGCGCTCCGCGCTGCGGAGCACGCCGGCCCGGTTCTTGTGGGCGCGCTCGTAGGCAGCGACGTCCTTCGTGCGCTGCTCGTCGGCCTCGCCGAGCACGGCTTCGATCTCGGCGACCGTGAGCTCGTCATACCCAGGCCACGGCTCCTGTCGCCGCAGCGCGCTGACGCGGCTTAGGACGGTGGTGCGGTTGTCGTTCTTGCGCTCGTAGGCGTCGACCTTGGCGAGGTCGATCTGCGAGAGCTCGGGTAGCTTGCCGACGATCTCCTCCGCGGTGAGCGAGTCATACCGCGCGATCGCGAGATCCTCCTCGGAGGCGACTGCGCCCTTTATCTGTCCCTCGACCTGCGCGACGCCGGGGACCTTGCGTGCCTGCCGGGCGGTGCGCTTGGCACGCGCCTGTGTCTCGCGTGCCGTTTGCTTGACCTCGCGCCCGGCCTCGCGCGTGGCGTCTGCCGCGCCGGTCTGGGTGACGTCGTAGGACGGCTTTCCCTCGACGTCCGCTCCGATGACCGCGTCGGTGAGCTTGGGGAGCTCGCGCATGATGCGCGCGAGCATGCGCTCCTCATCGCCGAGGATCGACGCGGCGAGCTGGGCTGTCTGCTCGTCTCCGACCCTGGTGGCGAGGCGCTCCAGGACGGTGTAGGTCGCGATCTCCAGCGCCTCGGTCGCACACGCGTCCTTCGCGTTCTTGAGGACCTTCTCCTCACCGCCCGATCCGCGCAGCAGATCAAACGGCGTCTTGCTCAAAGCAATGCTCTGGCTGATCAGCGTCTCAGCGAAGCCGACAAACGCCTGCACTGGGTTGCGGCCCTGCCCAAGCTCACCCAAGCGCTGTTGGATCCGTTTGGCGTGCCTGCGCGTCTCATCCAGGTGCTTCTCGAGCCCGTCGCGGTAAGAGCCGCGCGGGGTCATCGCGATCTGGGACCGAAGAACGCTCACCAAGCCGACTTCGCTGGCGTGCGCTTCGCCCAGGTACTGCACGACCTTCTCTTCTGACTTGCTCATCAAACTGCCTTCCGTCGTGATGTCGGTAAGACGAGGTCTCGCGTTCCGCCCCGATACGCGCCCCACGCGATCCTCACGTTGTAACTACCCGCTCGACGGCAACCTCACGCCCGGCCAGTACCTGATGCGCTCCGCCTTGGTCGCGGATCACCTGCCCAACCGGCTGCGGCGGTGCTGAATGGCGGGGGTTGATGAACCGGCCGACGCCGAGCGTGGCACGCGTGACCGCCTGGGTGGGACGGTGCTCGGCCGGTCGTGCGTGTCGCTCAGGCGAGGCCGGCGATCGCTGGAGCTGTGTCGCTGTGGTCCCCGATCAATCGCCGGGCCATCGCCTTGGCTCGTTGCGCCGCGTTGGGTCACCCTCGGCGGCCGAGACGATCGAGCCCTTCATCAGGATGTGCCAGGAGCGGGCGAACGAGTCAGAGTCGCTCAACCTCGCGTCCTCGGCGAGCTGGCGCACAACCTCGCGGATGTTCTCCCGGTGCTCGATGCTCGCTCTACCCGCCGGGTGTGCAGAACCGAGCTCGAGCAACACGTTGATGAACGAGCAGGCCTCGAAGTCGTCGCCGACGTCCCGCCACGATGATCCACCACCGCACGCCCTTAGCGGCAGGCGGGCCCGGGCCAAATGCTCGGCGCTGGCGGACTGGCCCGCGTCCCACACAAGGAGTGCACGTTTGTTGCGCTCACGCGCTGTTGAAGCTCGTCCAGGGCGGCGGCCGCCATCGGCGTGGAAACCGCTTCTGCTTCGGGCCGACCGGACCGCAGCGTCGACGTGCTTGCAGCGGCGCGGTGCAGACGAGGATGCGGCAGATCCACGGCAAGGCTGTCCGGTGGGATGCGGCTCGCGGCTCTTGACGTAGCGCGGCGGCGATTGCGTGGTTTGGGCGGGAGAGGCGTATGTTGCTATCGACGATGGTGAGTGGACAGCCCGACGCTGGGGAGCTGCTAGGGGGGTCGTTGCCGCATCTGGTGCCCGAACAAGTCGTCGAGGTGGCGTCGGCGCAAGCGGGCTGCCCGGTCGCGGCGTATGTGTTGGATGTCGAGGGGTCGTTCGCGCTGCGCTTGGCCGGCGATGTAGACCGGTTTCCTGAGCGAATCCGCGCGCCGGTCGGCGTCGGACCGGAGATCATTCCGGAAGCTCTGCCGCAGTTGCGGGAGCTGGTAATCGACCGCGTTGGACCTAGCACGCTGTGGCCGATGGTGGTGCGCGATCGCGTTATGGGCTTTCTGCTCGCTGGCGACCGGTCGGCGGTTGATCTGGAGGCGTTTGCGCGAGAGGCCGCTTTGGCGCTGGAGCTGGCGTCCGGCTACACCGACGCGCTGCATGCCGTCCGTCGGCGCAAGGACACCCAGCCCGCCGCTGAGATTCAGCAGAACCTGCTGCCGCCGCGGCTTGCGCGCGTTGACCGAGCCGACGTCGCCGGGGGCGTGCTGCCCGGCTATGACGTCGGCGGCGACTTCTTTGACTACGCCGCCAACGCGGACGGCCTGTGGCTGGTCGTCGCCGACGCGACCGGCAAGGGCAACTCGGCGGCGGCGCTTTCCTCGCTGGCGATCGGCGCGCTGCGCGCCGCTCGCCGCGCCGGCGCCGGGCTGCAGGAAGCAGCGCGGCTGGCCGACGAAGCGATCTTGACGCTCGATATGGAGCTGTACTTGACCGCGGTGTTGGGGTCCTGGGATCCCAATGCGTATCGGCTTCGCTGGATCAATTGCGGCCATCCCACCCCGCTGGTGCTGCGCGCCGATGGACGGGTAGACGAGCTCGACGGCGAGCGCACCTATCCGCTCGGCATTCGCTTCACCGAGCGCGTGTTCCCGGTCCTTAGCGCGGTGGTGGGCCCTGGGGACCGCCTCCTGCTGTACTCCGATGGGGTCAGCGAGCGCCGCACCACCGACGGCGGCCGCATCGGCGAGGATGGCCTGCGCGCCATCCTCACCGAGCTCGGTCCCCGCTCCGCAGCGACGACGGTGCGCGGCCTACAAGACGCGGTGATAAACGCCTCCCCTGACGCGCTGCGCGACGACGCCACGCTGCTGGTTGTCGCGCCCCACGACTAACCACCCAACCCGGCCCATCCCTTTGCGAACCCGGCTGAGCCTTTGGCATCGAGGGTAGCCTCCGACGGTGCGCGAGGAGACAAGTGAGCCAACAACGACCATGCTCGGCGACGTGGCGATCGTCACTGTTAGCGGCGAGCTCGATTTGGCACTCTGCAGCAAACTCACGCCCGAGCTCAATGCCGCCCTGCGCTCCGCAGCCCGAGCGATCGTCATCGACCTCGAGGCCGTCTCCTTGGTGGACTCCTCGGGAATCGCGCTGCTGCTAAACGCCTTCCGCCGCCTAGACCACGCCGGACGCCAGCTCGCAATTGCCTGCCCGATGGGATCGCAGCGCCGCGCCTTCGAGCTGACGGCCCTCGATCGCCAGCTCCCGATGTACGAGACCCGCCAAGATGCGCTCGCTGCCGTCGGCGCCGGCTGACCGCCACTTGGCCAGCCCGTGGCCCCTATCCGCGCCGTCCGACATGGCGTCGCTCAGGACCGCTCCGGCTTACCCGCACACAGGTCCCTGTCGCACACCACGGGCTTGAGCTCTATCGGCGCCGCAGACGTGAAGAGTTCTGCCCTGCGGGGGCCCGTGGCGTGCGGCGGCCGCAACGAGCACGCAACGGCCCAGCTGCGCGGGCCGCGGCTTGCCGGTCCGCTCACTGACGATTTCAGGAGCGTCTCTTTGCCATGCGGGTTGAGGTTGACGATCACGAGTGCCGTGGTGCGGTCGGGTGAGACTCGGACTAGCGCCTGACGGGAGTCCGTGACCGGGAGATTGGCGGCAAGCGAGGCACGTGTTCGCTTGATCGCGGCCAGGTCTCGCGGGTTCAGTCCGCCGTCGCGGCGCACACGGTGATCGCGGCGAAGCGCTCTCCGGACGGGAAGTGCTTGGCGAGCGTCAGCTCTCGCACGGATTCTGAGGAGCCCGGCAGGAATGAGGACTCCTCGTTCTTCTGCACATCTTGGAAGCGGTGCGCGAACGAACCGCCCAGTCCGCCGAGGATGAGCCACAAGAGGATGATCCCGATGCGGGCGGGACGCGAGCCGAAGAGACGCTCGAGGGCTCTCATGTGGGCGCGAGCTCGGGGTCTTCTGCGACGGCGCGGCGGAGTGCTTGGTCGAAGCTGATTGGCTTGATGTCGAACGGCGCCATTCCGGAGGGGTCGGTGACGACGGTTGGCGCGGCGAGCCCTTCGATCAATGGTCTTGCGACCCCTGCGTCGACGGGTGTTACGAGCCCGATCCAGAGGGAGGAGAGCCACGGGGTGATCAGCGGCACGGGGATCCGCGGCCGGCGGCGGATGCCGAGGACTTCGGCCATCCGGTCGAGCATCTCGCCGTAGGTGAGCACGTCGGGGCCGCCGATCTGAATCTCTTTGCCGACCGATTCCTCGACTGTCAGTGCCTCGAGCAGATAGCTCAGGGTGTCGTCGATCGCGATCGGCTGGGTCGGGTTCTCAAGCCACGCCGGGGCGATCATTGCCGGCAGCCGCTGCACGAGGTAGCGCAGCGTGCGGTAGGACTCGCTCTGCGGGCCGACGACCATTCCGGCGCGGAAGTAGGTCAGCGGCGGCCCCTCCTCGCCGAGCGCTACGGCGGTCTCGTGCCGGCTGCGCAGGTGCTGGGACTGCGGGCGGTCACCGAGGCCGCCGAGATAGATGATCCGCTCAATCCCCTCCGACGCGCGCCATCCGAGCGAACGCCGTGGCGGCGGCGCGCTCGCTGGCGGCGAAGTCCTTGGGTCCGCCTCGACCCATCGAGTGGATCAGGTAATACGCCACGTCCACCCCGTGGCCGGCGCCGCGCAGCGTCTCCGGGCGCAGCACGTCACCCTCGTGCAGGTCGAAGCCGTCGCGCTCGAGCTCGCGGGCGCGGCTCCCGCCGCGGTCGCGTACCAGGCATCGCACCTCCCGTGCCGAGCCTGCGAGCCTGGCGGCGAGGCGAGCGCCGATGAACCCGGTCGCGCCGGTCACGAGCACGCGTGCGCTCATGCCGCGGTCGCGCCGGACGACTGCGTCGCGAGCGAGGCGGCCAGCCGCTCTGCCTTGTGTTCCTCGAAGCCGCCGACTTCGCTGGCGAGTATCCGGCCGGAGCGCTCGACGATCAGCACCGCGATCGTGTCGGTGCCGGCAAGACCGAGGTTGTCAACGACCTTCCGGACGTCGGTGTAGACGGTGATCGTGCGGGCGCGGGCGGCGGCGTCCGGGATCCCGCGTGTCATGCCACCGTCAATGAACCACCGCGCCGGGCCGTAGACGGAGGAGAGGACCGGCAACTCGTACACGGCGACGTCCGAGCGGTGCTGCTCGAGGTCGAGTCAGCCACGGCAGCCACTGATCGACGAGGCGCTGCTGCTCGCGGCGGAAGGCGACGACGAGGAAGTTGTGCTGCTTGGCGAGATCGCCGGGCAGCTCGTACTCCTTGCCGTCGAGAGCCCGTCCGGACAGTCGGCTCAGCGTCTGCGGCTGCGAGGGGGCGAGCGTGCGCCTGAGACCGGCGAGAGCGCGGTCGCCGACGCGGTTGAACGCGAGCGCCAGGAGCGGGTCGGCGATCCGGAGCGGGCCTTTCAGCGCGAGGTCGGCGTCGTAGGTGACGCGTGTGCCCGCGGCGGTCGACTCGAACGTGATCCTGTCCCGCGAGACCACGGTGGCGTTCTCGCCAAGGAAGGTAACCGCATGCGGCGGGTCGTACTCGACGATCCGATAGGTGAGCTCGTTCTTGCGGCCGAGGAACTCGGCGACCAGCCGGAACTCGGTTCCCTCGCCCACCGCTTGACCGTTCAGACGCTCCGCCTCGACCACGCCCGGATCCCATTCCCTGGTGGTCGAGAAATCGCTCAGATAGGCAAAGACGTCCTCGCGGGGTTGCTGGATGTCGAGCGTTGCTCGGTAGTGGGCCATCAAGATTCTCCTTCTGGAATTGAAGTCGACGCGGGCGGAACGGATGCGTCGTGCCAACCGCTGAGCCGTACGCACTCGGCGAGGAGTCGCTCGCGCTCCTGCCGCGTCTCCCGCGTCCATCGCAGCCGGTGCGTGGGACGCGGTCGGCGGTCGTGCCAGAACCGGCCCGAGCTGCGGCCCGGTTCGGCGGCGGCACCGAGCCAGACGATCGTGTCGGCGCCCTGCGCAGGCGTCCTCAGCAGCGGTCGTGTCACCGTGTAGAAGCGAGGCAGCGAGGATCGCACCCCGGGGGTGTCCGCCCACCCCGGGTGCATCGCGTGGACCACGACCCCGGTGCCCGCCAACTGCTCTGCCCAGAGCTCGGTGAGGATCACCTCCGCGCGCTTGGTGCGCGCGTACACCTTCGGCCCGTCGAACTGCCCGCGCTCGCTTTGCAGGTCATCAACCCTGAGTTTCTGCGTGTACATGCCGCCAGAGGACACGTTGATGATCCGCGCCGGGGCACTGTCCTGGAGCAGTGGGATCAGCAGGTTCGTCAGCAGGAACGGGCCGACGACATTGGTCGCGAGCGTGAGCTCGATCCCATCGGCCGACACACCGCGCGCTTCGGTCATCACCCCGGCGTTGTTGACCAGCACATCCAGGCGCGAAGCCTGATCTCGAAAGCGTCCGGCGAACTGCCGGACCGACTCGAGCTCGCTGAGATCGCAGACCCCCACGTGCACGTCGCCGTTACCGGACCGCTCGACGATCCTCACGCGCGCCTGCTCGCCGCGCTCCGGGCTGCGGACGACCAGCCAGACCGTGGCGCCGAGACGCGCAAAGCCCTCAGCGGCGGCCAGACCAAGCCCCGAGCTCGCGCCCGTGACCAGCACCACCTTGCCCTGCATCCGCCGCAGCTCAGACGCGCTCCACCCGCGGCTGCGGATCCGATAGCCGACGTTCGTGAAGCCGGCAACCACGGTGCGGTCGAGGACGTCGTCGAGCAGCGAGTTGATCATGCGCTCAGCGAGAGGTCGCGCTGCTGGCTGTGGTCAGAGCCTGTCCGGTACGTGCGTGAGGCGATCCGGGACCGGGGCTTGGTCAGCAGCAGCTGGACGTCGCAGATCCGCCGCTCCGCGAAGCCGGCTTCGCAATAGGCGAGGTAGAGCGTCCAGAGCCGGCGGAAGCGCTCGTCGTAGCCGCGCTCCGCGAGTTCGTCGGCATGGGCCGTGAAGTTCTGGCGCCAGCGCCGGAGCGTCTCGACGTAGTGCGGCGTCAGGTCCTCGAGCCCCACCGCCTGCATGTCGGTTCGCCGGGCGACGTTGCGCGCGATCACCTCGAGCGAGGGCAGGCATCCGCCGGGGAAGATGTGGGTGTTGATGAACGACTTCGATGCCTTCTCGACCTCGTAGGCGCGGTCGTCGATCGTGATCGCCTGCAGCAGCATCGCGCCGTCGGGAGCCAGCAGCTCTGAGCACTTGGCGAAGAAGGTGCCGAAGTGCCGCCATCCGACCGCCTCGATCATCTCGATCGAGACGAGCTTGTCGTAGCTGCCGCGCAGCTCGCGGTAGTCCTCCATCAGCACCGTGACCCTGTCGCTCAGTCCGGCGCGGCGGACCTGCTCGACGGCGTAATCGTGCTGCTCGCGCGAGATCGTGGTCGTGGTCACGTGGCAGCCGCGCGTTGCGGCGGCGTGCAGCGCGAACGCGCCCCAGCCCGTTCCGATCTCGAGCACGCGATCGCCGGGCCCGAGGTCGAGCTGCTCGCAGATGCGCTCGAGCTTTGCGACCTGCGCCTGCTCGAGCGTCATCCCCTCTCGCTCGAAGAGCGCGCACGAGTAGCTCATCGTCGGATCGAGCATCCGCGCGAACAGCTCGTTGCCCGAGGTCGTAGTGCGCGGCGATGTCGCGCCGGCGCCGGCGCTTGGTGCTGCGACGCACGAGCGCCCTGGCGCGCTGCAGCGGCCACCGCACCGGCGCGAGCCGCGAGCGGAGCCTGTCCAGGCCGCCGGCGTTGCGCGCCGCCAGCCTGATCAACGCCACCAGATCCGGCGAGTCCCACAGGCCTTGGGCGAAGGCCTCAGCCATCCCGCGGCTGCCGCGCAGCAGCATCCGCCACGTCCGCGAGGAGGCGATCCGGACAGTCGCAGTCGGTGAACCGGAGCCGAAGACGAGCCGCTCGTCGCCCTCCACGACGATCAGGCTGCCGACCTTGATCCGTCTCAGCAGGAGCAACACGAGCCGGCGTGAGAGCCAGACGCTCACGTCCGTGCCGCCTGCGGATGGCGGTGGACGGGCACGCCCGCGAGCTTCAGCCCCAGCGCATGCGCATAGATCAGCGCCAGCACCCGCACCGTCGCGAGCGGGTAACGCCCGGTGATCCCCGCGATCGACGCGCGCGTCAGCGCCCGGCGGCGCAGCGCCAGCGTCGCGTCGAACACGGTGACGCCGGCGCGGCTCGAGGCGATGTGGACCGACAGCGTCTGGGCGGGCGTAGCCGCACGGGTCGTCGTAGCGATGATCCATGCCCATGAACGGCGAGACGTGAAGCGCCTTGTCGAACTGACCATCGAGCACCCCAGAGTCGCGCTGCTTGCCCTCGATCACGTAGGCGTGCCGCTCCCCCCAGGGGGTGTTCGTCACCTCCGCGACCAGAGCCTGCACGCGCTCGCCGCCCGGCTCGAAGCAGTAGTAGAAGCTGACGGGGTTAAAGCAGTGCCCGAACGAGCGCAGCTGCGTCAGCAGCCGGATCGGGCCCTCGGGCCGCGCACCGGTCTGCTCCTCCACCACGTCACGCACAGCGCGGTGCAGCGGCACAGCGGGATCGCCGAGGTAATCGCGGCGGCGAAAGCGGACCAGCCCCGGGCGCCGGGCGACCAGTCGGCCGTCAAGCAGCCCCGGGAGCTCGTCCAGGTCGAGGTAGGCCAGCGCCAGTCGATGGCTGAACTCGCGCCGGGGCTCGAAGCGCCGGTGGCGAATCGTGCCCTCGTAGATGCAGCTCGCGCTCACAGCCGCGCTCCGAAGCGCTCGCCCACCCGCAGCGCGCTGCGAACGCCGTCCTCATGGAACCCCCATCCCCAGTAGGCGCCGCAGAAGTGCGTCCGGTTGCGCCCGTTGATCTCATCCACTCGCGCCTGCGCCTTGACCCCAGCCTGCGTGTACACCGGGTGCGCGTAGGGGATCGTGCGGATCACGTGAGCCGGGTCGATCGCCTCGGTGCGGTTGAGCGTCACGCAGAACTCGCGCTCGGCGCGCAGCGACTGAAGCCGGTTCATGTGGTAGGTGACGGTGCTCGCGGGCTGCGGCTCGGGCAGCAGGTGGTAGTTCCAGCTCGCCCACGCGCGCCGACGGCGGGGCAGCATCCGCACGTCGGTGTGGAGCACCGCCTCGTTGGGCTGATACGGGATCGCACCGAGGATCTCGTGCTCACGATCATCGGCGTCGCGCAGCAGCGCCAGCGCCTGGTCCGAGTGGGTCGCCAGGACCACCTCGTCGAAGCGCTCTGCCTCGCCACCACGCGGCTTGACCAGCACGTGATCAGGGTGGCGCGTGACGGCATCGACCGGCGTGCGCAGCCGCAGCCGTTCGCCGAACGGTCGCGTCAACGCTTCCACGTAGCGAGCGGAGCCCCCGCGGACCGTCCGCCAGCGAGGCCGACCGCGGAACGACAGCATCCCGTGATTGTCGAAGAACTCCACCAAGAAACGGGCGGGAAAGCTCCACATCTGCCGCGGCGCGGCCGACCACACCGCCGACGCCTGAGGCACGATCAGCCATTCGATGAACGCCCGCGAGAAACGATGACGCTCCAGCCAATCTCCGAGCGAGACGTCCTCGGCACGATCGCCAAGCAGCTCCCGGCCAGCGCGGTTGAACCGGGCGAGATCGGCGACCATGCGGTGAAACCACGGGGTCAGAAGGTGCGCGCGCTTTGCGAACAGGCCACTGGGAGACGCACTGCTGTACTCGAAGTCCCCCATCCCGTCGCTGACGCTGAAACTCATCGTCGACCGCTGCCAGCCGACCCCCAGGCGCTCGAGCAGCCGCTCGAAGTTCGGATAGTTGCGGTCATTGAAGACGATGAACCCGGTGTCGACATGATGCGTCTCGTTCGGCGTGTCGACGCGGACCGTGTTCGTGTGCCCGCCCGGGTAGTCATTCGCCTCGAACACCGTGACGTCATGAGCCCGGTGCAGCAGATGTGCCACCACCAGCCCCGAGACCCCGGCACCTACCACAGCAACCCTCATCTCAGCGATCACCCTTCGTCAAACCGGGCTCGACGGACGCTGGCAGAGCGGCCCAGCGAGGGCGCTCAGTGCCTGTCTGCCTCAGGATGGGCGACACCGGCACGAGGGACACAACACGCCGAACAGGATCGCGACGTCCGCGCAGCCTCTCGCCGGCGGGTGGATGCGGAAGTGTGAGTGTCGTCATCGTGGCTTTTCCGTACGGCAGGGCCTGTGTGCGTAGGGCCCGCCCCGGTCAGGGCGCCGCAGCGGCGGCGCCCTGAACAGGTGGGGTGGGTCAGCGCGGGATCAGCACCTTGTTGATGACGTGGATCACGCCGTTTGAGGCGCCGATGTCGGTCTTGACGACGCGCGCGCCGCCGACCGTGACCGTGCCGTGGCTGACGCGGACCTTCAGCGACTGGCCGTTGAGTGTCTTGACCGAGTGCAGCTTCACGACCTTCGCGGCCGTGAGCTTGCCCTTGGCCACGTGGTAGAGCAGCACCGCGCGGAGCTTCGCCTTGTCCTTCGCGAGCGCCGCCAATGTCGCCTTCGGCACCTTCGCGAACGCCGCATCGGTCGGCGCGAACACCGTGTACGGACCCTTGGCCTCAAGCGCGCCTGCGAGCCCGGCCTGCTTGACCAGCTTCGTCAGCGTCTTGAACTGACCGGCCGCGACCGCGGTCTGGACGATGTTGCGCTGTAGCCGGCTTCGCGGATACCACAGGGGCCATCGCCGAGAGCGACAGCGCGGCGAGCGCCGCGAGCGCGATGAACTTCCGATTCCTTCTCATCAAAGTCTCCTCATCAAGTGACTACGGGGAACGTTTCGCTGATCACGCGCACCTTCGGGCGGGCGATCACAGAACCTCGGGACTTCTCCATACAGACCATCCTTCGACAAACATTAGACAATGTATGGACGAAGGTACCGCGTCGAGGGATTTCTGTCAAGAGTTTGTCTAGGGTGTGTAGAATGATTTTGTGTCGATCACCCCAGAGTCGCTGCGGATTGGGGAATTCGCCCGCCGCGTCGGCGTGAGCCCCGAGGTGCTCCGCGCCTGGGAGCGGCGCTACGGACTCCTTGAGCCGGTCCGCTCGCCCGGCGGGTTCCGGCTCTACACCAGCCGAGGACGCCGAGCGGGTCGCCCGCATGCGCCGAGGCCTCGGTGAGGGGCTGTCGGCGGCGCAGGCGGCACGCGCCGCGCTGCAGAGCGCCCGACCGTCGGACGGCCTGCTCGAAGACGCGGCTTCGCGCCTGCTTGCCGCGATCCACGACTACGACGAGGCCGCCGTGCACGCGGTACTTGACCAGAGCTTCGCAGCGTTCGGTCTCGAAGCAGTCCTGCGCGACCTCATCCTTCCCACCCTCACCAGGGTCGGCCTCGAGTGGCAACAGGGGACCCTCGCTATCAGCCAGGAGCACTTCGCCAGCAACCTGATCCGAGCCCGGCTGCTCTCACTCGCACGGATGTGGGGGCGCGGCAGCGGACCGCTCGCGCTGCTCGCGTGCGCGCCAGGCGAGCAACACGACATCACCCTGCTCTGCCTTCGGGCTCCTCTTGCGCTCCTACGGCTGGCGCATCCTCTTTCTCGGCGCCGACACGCCGATCTCGACGCTCACCGAGGCCGCTGAGACGACTCGGCCGGCGCTCACCGTCCTTGCCAGCTTCGACCCCGACCTACTCGAGACCGAAGCGAGCGCACTTCGCCGCCTAGCGAAGCGAGTCCCGCTCGTCCTCAGCGGCCCCGGGGCATCAGACGCACTCTGCACCCAGCTCGGCGTACGAAGGTTAGACGGGGACCTCGTACGAGCCGCCACCGAAATCGGACACACCACATACGACTGAACACACGCTGTGTGCGGCGTACCCTAGGAATCCGCGCCGGCCCCGGAGGCCCGGCGATCGCGTTGCCGGCCCGAGCAACTCGCTGCGGCCGCCAATTGGAACATCGCCGAGTGGCACGGCAAGATGCTGGTCGATCGCGACGGCGAGAGGATCGGAAAGCTCCAGGACGTCTACGTCGACGTCGAGAACGACGAGCCGCAGTTCGCCACCGTCAAGGAGGGCTTCATCGGCCGACACCTGACGTTTGTGCCGCTGGGCGGGATCACGGTAGGTCCCGATGACCTGCAGGTCACGGTGACCAAGGAGCAGATCAAGTCCGCGCCGAACATCGAACAGCACGGCGAGGAGCTCTCGCAGGCCGACGAGTCGGCGCTCTACCACCACTACGAGCTCAACTACACCCCGCCCAACACCGAGAGCGGACGCCGACTCGCCCGCCGCTGACGCGTCAGCGCAACGACAGAGCGCCACGGGCGCGATCTCGCTCGCCCCCTTTGGATGATTGACGCGATTACGAACCGCCGTCGTGGCGATGGAGAGCCACGAACGCGGGCCGCGGGCTCCTCGACCCGTAGACCCACTTTCAATCGGCCGCGAGCGTCGTGGCCGCTGACCACGACGGACCCGCTCCGCGCGGAGGCCGTTGCGCAAACCCGTCAGGTAGTCACTGTTCGAGTGACGGTGGGAGGAGCCGGGTTCAAATATCGCCGATCGACGGCGCTGTCCCAATATTGTGGGTCCTTCGGCGCGCCCCGCAAACTGTTATCCCAGCGACCGAATGACGCACCAGGTTTCTGAGTGGTTTGTGCGACAGCCTCCGCGCGTAGGAGCTCCAGCCGGCGCGTCGGCACTTGCGCCGACCTCGACGCAAACGCCAATGAAGCGAGGTAGCGTGACCCGATGTGACGGCCAAGGCGTCATCCGCGGGGACGGACCGGGTTCTCGAGCGTCGCCGGGCGGTGGCCTTGGCGCGGAATTACCGAGAGTTCGAAGGCCTCTCGATCAGGCAGATCGCCGACCGTCTCGGTCGCTCTCCGGCGAGTGGAAGCAAGTGATCTGGCGGGGCGCCCGAAGCCGCCCCGCCAGATGCGGCCGGAGGGAGGAGAGTGTCCCTCTGTTGACTGGCCAGCTGATGATGGACCTGACAGCTTCACGATCTGCACCGCTTGGACGGGCAGGGTCGAAAGATTCGGTGCTTCAGCGGCCACTAAGCCTGTGGGGCCTGGTCGTTTGCCGGGCCGATAGAAGGCCGGCTCTGGGTCAGTGCTCGTGTGTCGGACGGCCGGCTGTTCCGGGAAGGCTCGGGTCGGAGAACGTCGTCGCCGCCGATCACGGCGCTTTCGCGCGAGCGGTGCACGGTCAGCGCGTCGAGCAGGCCCACCAGAGCGAGGAGCCGGTGGACCTGGCCGCCCTCGCGGCAGGCGATCGCGAGCCGGCGGTTCTGCGGCTCGAGCCGCCGGCTCGTATCGACGAGAACGTGCACCCCGGTCGAGTCCATGAACGAGACCTCGGACAGATCGACGACGACCGGACCGCTCTGGTGCTCGAGAACCGGCAGCAGGGCCTCCCGCAGCGCGGGCGCGGTCTCGAGGTCGACTTCCCCGTGAACACTGAGCACCGCTACGTCCTGATCATGTTCGTGGGCCGCCAGGAGGTCCACCGACACCGCATCGGCCGTCCATTGGACGACGTCGGTCTGCTCCGCAGTTAGCGCGACATGGGATCGCACGGGTGCTGCGTGGCAGCGTCGATCGGGTACTTGTTGCTCGGATTCGTCCATCGTCAGCATCAACGTCCGCTCTCTCTGTGGAAGAACTGCATAAATGATGCTCGCATATTGCAGAGCTAATGTCAATCTATTGCTCATGATTTATCGGTACTGCTCGCGTCTTGCGGAAGAACTGCGTTGGTAACGGTTCGTTTGCGGTACGCTCATGGCGTCTTGGCTCGTGCGCGCGGCATCTACAGCATCGGGGCAGTGGCTCGGCTGCTTGGTCTGTCTCAGCCGGCGATCCGCAGTTGGGAGGATCGCTATGGGCTGATCGTGGCCGAGCGCAGCGAAGGCGGGCGCAGGCTATATACGCGCGATCAGGTTGAGCAGCTGCGATTCGTCAAGGAGCGTGTTGACGAGGGACTGTCTGCCGCCGACGCACATCGCCTGCTCGCCGAACGTCAAGCGGGCACGCAGCCGATCGTGGACGGGGGGACGTTGAATCCACCCGCGGGGGCGCTGGTTCTGTTGGCCGACAGCGATCGGCATGGTGCGCAGCTCGTCGACTTCGTCCTCCGTGCCGAGGGATACGAGGTCGAGATCGGAGTGACCGCAGAGGACGCCGAGGAGAAGTTCGCCTCCCAGGATCCTGCGCTGTCGATCGTCGAGCTGATGATCTCCGGTGGCGTCGGCCGCGGGCTGTGCGGACGGCTGAAACAGCGGCGCGGAACGCCGGTGCTGTGCATCTCGAGCTTGGATCTCGGGGAGCAAGCGCTGGCCGCGGGCGCGGACGCCTTCCTCAAGAAGCCGCTCGAGCCGCTGCAACTCCTGGCGACCGTGAAGGACCTCCTCGACCACAGCGCACTCATGCGCGAAGCCCCCGGCCAGCTTGATGAATGAGCGGTTCTCAAGCGGCGATCGGCACTTGGACGCGGTCCTCGGTGGAGGGCTGCCGGCGAACGCAATCAACATGATCATCGGTCTTCCGGGGAGCGGCAAGACGATTCTCGCGGAGCAGTTCATGTTCCACAACGCGTCCGCGCAGCGGCCGGGCGTGTATCTCTCGACGGTCTCAGAACCGCTTGAGAAGATTCTGCGTTACGGGCAAACCCTCGCGTTCTTCGATGCCGAGGCGATCGGGACGAGCGTGTTCTTCGACGACCTTGGAGAAACGCTCCACGACGGCGGCCTCGATGATGTCCTTGGTCACGTTCGAGCGCTGATCACAGGGCGCCGGCCAGGCGTGATCGCCATCGACAGCTTCAAGGCGCTGTCGGCCTACGCGGCGAGCTCGCGAGCCTTCCGCCACTTCCTGCATGAGCTTGCCGGCATCCTCACGGCCCTGCCCACGACCATGTTCTGGGTCGGCGAGTACGGCCGGGACGAAATCTCGACCGCGCCGGAGTTCGCGGTCGCAGACGGAATCATCTCGCTCACCACACGCCGTGAGGCTGAACGCGCGATCCGCCACCTCGAGGTCCTCAAACTTCGCGGGACGGGATTCATGTCAGGCGAGCACGCCTACAGAATCGCCCACGACGGCCTGCACGTATTTCCCAGGCTCGCGGAAAGTCTCCCCGCCGAGACCTACGACTTGCAGACCGAGCGCATGTCCTCCGGCATCCCCGCCATCGATGAGATGCTCGCCGATGGCTACTGGCCCGGCGCGTCCACCATGGTGGCTGGACCGTCAGGGTCAGGGAAAACGCTCATGGGGCTGCACTTCATATTCAACGGCGCCGCCGCGGGACAACCCGGGATCATCGCGACCCTCCAAGAGAACACCACACAGCTCGAGCGGATCGTCAACGGCTTTGGCTGGTCGCTCGCCAACGAATCGGTCGAGCTCATGTACCGCTCACCCGTGGACCTCTACCTCGACGAATGGGTCTACGAACTACTCGAGGTCAGCGAGCGGACCCGCGCGCGCCGGATATTCATCGACAGCCTGGGAGACCTACGCCGCGCAGCCGTGGACGAACTGCGCTTCCGCGAATATCTCTACTCACTGCTGCAGCGCTGCGCAAACCAACAGATCAGCGTCATGATGAGCCAGGAAACACCAGCGCTGTTCGGCATCTCCCACCTCTCCGAAGATGGCATCTCCCACCTCTCCGACAACGTCATCCTGCTGCAGTTCGTGCCTCGAGACGCGCAACTGCGGCGTGCCGTGACCGTGCTCAAGACCCGCGCAAGCCGACACGACCCCGACGTCCGCGAGTTCAACATCACCCCGGACGGCATCGTGCTCGACGAGCCGCACAGCAACTCCGCGCGCTAATAAACGACAGGCATCAACGCCGAGGCACAACAAGCGCTCATCCGCCGATCTGACCGATTGGCGAGGAAACTCTTGATGCCCGAAAGCGCACCTGAACCCGTCCAGCCGACCGGCTCTCCCCTGCGAGTGAAGCGCGCACGCCGTCGCTAGACGGCCTATGGCGAATCGCACAGAGACGGCCCGGCTCGAGGGCAGCTGCCGCTAGCCGGAGAGACCGAAGCTGCGAGCACCGCGGCCGCTCAGGACGCCGGCGGCTGCGCTCCTCCCCGCACCACGAAGCGACCACGATATCGAGCTCGACATCCCGCGCTTGCGGCTGCCGGAACCGGACGAGGCTGTCGGGTTTACGGGTGCCGTCCGAGTCGTTTAACTTAACACCATTCACGGATGGGTCAGAACTTCATCTCGTGTGACCGCGGCCAGTCGTTCTTGTTGCGGCCGTCGTTAACGGATTGGCTGGCGGAGGATCACCTCGTCTGGACGGTGCTCGGCGCGGTTGAGCAGATGGATCTGGATGCGTTCTATGGGGCGTATCGCGCGAACGGGCAGGGTCGCGCGGCGTACGACCCGGCGATGATGGTGGGATTGCTTCTGTACTCGTATGCGGTCGGGTTGCGGTCCTCGAGGCAGGTTGAGCGGGCGTGCCGGGGTGATGTGGCGTTCAAGGTGATCACGGCGATGGCGGTGCCGGATCACTCGACTGTCGCGGAGTTCCGCCGGCGGCACGAGACCGCGATCGGCGAGCTGTTCGTGAGCGTTCTGTGTCTGTGTGGCGAGGCTGGCCTGGTGCGGGTTGGGGAGATCGCGGTCGACGGCACCCGGCTTCGTGCGAGCGCGTCGCGGGATCGCAACCGGGGGTATGAGTCGATCGTGACCGAGATCCTGGCCGAGGCTGAGCGGCGCGATCGTGAGGAGGACGAGCGCTACGGCCAGGCGCGTGGGGATGAGTTGCCCGAGTCGTTACGGACCCGGGAGGGGCGCCGGGCTGCGTTGCAAGCGGCGAGGGAGCGGATCGAGCGGGAGCGCGCGGCGGCGGTGGAGGTGGGCGAGGAGGTGATCGAGCGGATCGAGCTTGGGCTTGATCGTGACCGGTTCCCGGGCTCGCCGGACGGGCGGGAGGCGTGGTTGCGTCAAGGGCGACGCGAGCTCGAAGCGCGCCGCGAACGGGAAGCGAGACCGATCGCGCGCGGTCGTGGCGAGCGGGTGGTCGAAGCGAGGCGCAGGCTGGATCAGCAGCTTGCCTACGAGCACGCCGCGAATCGCGAATATGAGCATTACCGTGCAACCGCCGTTGACCGGTTGGGGCGCAAGCTGAGCCACTACAACCGTCCGAACCCGTATCGCCCGCCGTTGGTGCCCGAGGGAAAGCTCAACGTGAGCGATCCTGACTCCAGGGAGATGCGCACGCAGGGTCAGCCGAACATTCAGGGGTATAACGCGTAGGCGGTCGTGACCGAGCAGCAGATCGTGATCGCGGCGGAGATCACGACCCAGTCACCCGATTTCGGGCAGCTCGAACCGATGGTCGGCGCCGCCGTCCGTGAGCTCGAGCAGGCCGGTGTCAGCGAGCGGCCGCGGACGGTCCTCGCGGATGCCGGCTACTGGCACACCAAACAGATCGAGCAACTCCACGGGGACGGCTTCGAGGTCCTCGTCCCGCCCGACTCGACGGTCCGCGAGGACGCCCGTCCCGGCTGGGAGGGCGGAATCTATGAGGCGATGCGCCAGACGCTCCGAACACCCGACGGCCACAAGCACTACCTCAAACGGACTACAAGCATCGAGCCGGTCTTTGGGCAGATCAAACACAACCGCGGGATCACCCGACTCAAACGAAGAGGCAGGGCCGCCGCACGCTCGGAATGGCGCCTCGTGACAGCAACCCACAACCTCCTCAAGCTCCACAACCACTGGATCGCCGCCGACACCGGGTGAACCGGCAACCGCGCGCTCGCGGCTCCGCGGAACCCCGTTCACCGCCACACCTTTGTCCGACATCCTCGGACAGAGGCAGCCACGCGAACGGCGGGGGCCGAGGCGGCTGGTTTCACCCCGCACCGGTAGCCACAGCCGGCATCGTGACCGCGGTCGGCGATCGGCGTCGATACTCACGTTCGTACAAATCGGCGGCGACCACGCCCGGCCAGCGGATCGGCCCAACGCCGCTGCTGCTGTGGACGACCGAATCTCGCAACCAAACGGTGAACGCCGATCTCGAGGCTTGGTTATCGCCGTCGCGAAAGTCGTGCCCGACGACGACGTCCGACTCACCGCGACAGTCGGCAGAGTTGTGCGAGTCGTGCGACCGGAGGGTGTCGACGGAAGCAGCGAGCAGTCGCTGCTGGCGGCTTCCTTATGGATGCTGTCCCAGGAACCTGATGTCGATCCGGCGAGGGTCCCAGAGGCGATTGGGGCGTCCATCCGCTGTCATCGCCGGCGCGACTGTGACTGACTCGACGGTGTCGGTGATCAGCCGTCGCCAAGCCGCTAACCGCTTTGCGGGTTCGGGCAGCTTGTCGATTTCGTCAGGACCGATGACATTGCTCTCGCCCCCATCGCCGAGTCGGGCCCGCACGCCGTGCGCGTTATCGAGGGCCTTGGCCAGTTTCTCCAAGGTCTCCTGGCTCGCGGGCCGGCCTAACAAGCCAAGCTCGCCGAGCTGCCGGATCGTGTTCTCGAGATCCGCGTTCGCGCGTTTGATGGCTTCGTCCGCCTCGCGGATCTGCTGCCTGCGCGACGCGCGTCCATGCAGGTCGGCGGTGGTCGAGTACGTCCGGACCGCGTCCAGCACCATCTCCTCGACGCGGTCGGCCTTGACCGCCGCTCGTCGCTGGCACCGGTTCGCGCTCGTGTCGCCGCACCGGTAGCTGCCGGTGTAGCTGTTGATCACCATCCGCGACCCGCACGTCCCGCAGCGCAGCACACCGAGGCGGGCCAGCAGCCGCTCGGATTTGGCTTGGCGCCCGCGCGAGACCGTCCGCCGCTGCACGCGCTCGAACAGGGCGCGATCCTTGATGATCGGCTCGTGGGCGCGCGTGTTGTGCAGCTCGCCGAAGTGGATCTCGCCCAGGTACATTCGCGAGCGCAGCATCGACGCCACGCCGGAGATCGAGCGCTCGATCCCATTCTCGGCCAAAAACGCCTGGATCTCCACCAGCGAGGCGCCCCGGTCACGGCGCCTGAACGCCCGCACGACGATCCGGGCCTTGGCGCGCTCCACGATCAGCACGCCGTCCTCACCGCGCACGTAGCCGGGCGAGATCCTCGAGTTGGGCAGCACACCGCGCGCCACCACCCGCTCCCGGGCAGCCGCGACCTTCTCCCCGGTCACCTCGGCGTAATACTGGAACGCCGCACCCATCATGTTGTTGCTCATCGGCGTCGCCGCCGTACCGTTGGTCAGCCTGCCGTGGTCGATCGCGTAGATCTCACCGCCCGCCTGCTCGACGCGCTCGATCACCTCGAGCTGCACTTTCAGTGAGCGCACCAGCCGGTCGAAGTACGCGACGACGATGTGATCGGCCTCGCGGGCCTCCACCATCTCAATCGCCCTCAGCAGCCCCGGCCGCCTGGCGAGCGGAAGCTTGCCGCTCACGTCGATCTCCTCGAAGGCATCGACAACGCGGTTGCCGTGGTCTTTGCTCCACAACTTGGCCCTGGTGAGCTGGGCCTTGGGCGAGTGGAAGTTCTCGTCTTCGCGGTCTCCCTGCTCGCTTACGCGCACGACGACGACGTCTCTGGGCTTCTTCTGCATGCTGGTTCCTCTCCGCCGGGATGGACGCTAGCGCCTTATGGACGCTTGGGACCCGACCGGGGAGAAGGCGCGGGCGGTCAAGGCCCGCTACCAAGGGGTGTGCCGCGGCTGCGGCGCGTACACGCAGCCGCGCAACGGATATGTGCCGCGCCACATATCCGTTGTTCTGTTCCCGACTGGGTTATGTGGCCGGTAGCAGGGCATGGCCTGTGACCAACGGCGCTGGCGGCGTCGTGTGGTCGCTGCCGGCCACATAACGGTCAGAGCGATGCGAGCCAGTTCAGCAGGGTTTCGTCCGAGCGCCAGATTGGGTTGGTGCGGTGTCCCGCGGTAACGCCGGGAGGTTCGGTGACCAGCAGCGCTTGTTGTTTGGCTTTGGTGTTGATCTCGGCGTAGTGGTTGGTGGTCGTGAGGTCGGCGTGCCCCAGCCAGCCGCGGATGACGTTGACCTCGACGCCGGCCTCGAGCAGGTGAACGGCGGCGGTGTGCCGGAAGGTGTGCGGCCCAATCCGGCGGCCGGTTCGGGGGTCGTCGAGATCGGCGGCGTGGCGGCGGACGATCTTGTAGATGCCGTAGCGGGTGAGCGGCTGCCCGCGCGCCGTGAACACCGCGGCGGTTGGCGGCAGCGGTGAGGGGTGCTCGGACTCGAGCAGTTGCTCGAGTGTGCGAGCGGTCTGTTGCCAGAGCGGGCAGGTCCGCCATTTGTCGCCTTTGCCGTGCAGGCGGACGGTCGCGTATTCGGCCATGTCGAGGTGCTGGACGCGCAGATCGGCGGCTTCTTGGACGCGTGCGCCGGTGTTGTAGAGGAACAGGATCAGCGCGCGGTCGCGCAATGCGAGCCGTCCGCGGCTGGGCAGGTCATGAAGCAGATGCTTGATCTCGTCGCGTTCCAGGAAGCGGGTCTCGGGCGGCGCGACGCGTTTGGTTGGGATCGCCGCGACCTGCTGGCAGACGATCAGCATCTCCGGCGAGCGCGAGGCGATGTACTCGAACAGGGTGTGGATCACCGCCAGCCGCTGGTTGCGGGTGCGGATGTGATTGCCGCGATCCTGCTCGAGATATCGCAGGAACGCGACAATCCGCTCGAAGGTGAGATCGCCGACCTTGAGCCGGGTGATCTTGGAGCGCTTGTTGGCCGCGAGGAACACGATCAGTAGCCGGATCGTGTCGCGGTAGCTGCGCACCGAGGATGGCCGCAGGCCCTTGACGGTGATCAGGTGATCGGCGAAGAACGAGTGCAGCAGTTGCCCGAGCGGCGCTGAGGGGCTCATCGTCCCGTCTCCATCGCTGTCCACGCGGGCTCGGCGAACGCTTCGAAGCGGCGGTTGGCCTCCTCCAGCAGCGCCGGGGTGATCGTCAAGTAGACGGCGGTCGACGCCGGGTCGACATGTCCCATGAACGTCGAGAGCTGATGCAGCCTGGCGGCCGGGTCGAGCCCCTCGCGATACCAGCGCAACAAACATCCGACGGCGAAGCTGTGGCGCAGGCTGTGCAGCCGCGGCGGCGAAACACCGTCGGGCACCACCAACTCAAGCGTGCGGACGAGCTGGCGGAAGGTCTTGCTGGCGGTGCCAGTGCGAACGCTGCGCGAACCGTCGAAGGTAAACAGCGGCTCGGCATCGATGACCGCACCATCGTGGTGTCGACGCTCCAGTTGCTCCTCAAGCAGCGCGACGATCCGCGGTCCGTGCGGAACGAGACGGCTCTTGCCGAACTTGCCGGCGCGCACCACCAGCAGATCACGCTCGCCGTCGACGTCGCCCAAGCTCAGTCCGCACGCTTCACCGACGCGCAGCCCCAGCCCGTAGCACAGCGCAAACAGCGTCCGATAGGTCGGTCCTCGGTGGGGCGCATGAGCGTCGTCCGCCAGCGCGCCGGCCGCGTCGAGCAGGCGTCGTGCCTGGAGCGGATCAAACAAAAACGGGATCCGCGCTGACGTGGCCCGCCGCCGGCGAGCGCGTAACGGCGAGGACGCGAGCAGCTGCTGGCTCACGGCCCAGTCCAGCAGACGCGCCAGCACGCCGAGCAGCGCGTTAAAGCTCCTTGGCCGTGCGCGGGGTCGTGACCGCAGAAAGTCATCCAGCAGCACGGGTGTGAGATCGTCCAGCCGCAGCGCAGCGTGGTCGGCGGCGTAGCGGACCAGCAGCCGCAGCTCCTCCTCCTCGGTGTGGTACTTGCGCCCCAGGGCGCGCTTGTGCGCAAGGAACTGCTCGACCGCCAGCTCGATGGTCTCGCTGTGGCTCATGACAGCACCTGCTCGCCGTCGCCGCCGAGCACGACGCGGCGCAGCGGCTCGATGGCGACCTTGGCGTAGATTTCCGTCGAGCGCGCCGAGCGATGCCCGACGAAGTCGCCGATCGTCTTGAACGCGAAGTCGGCGTCCACGAGCCGCTGCACACACGTGTGCCTGAGCGTGTGCGACCCCGCCCGCGGAACGTCGATGCCCGCCTTGAACAGGTAGCGCCGCGCCCGGTCTGACACCAACGCCGCGCCGATCGGCTCGACCGGCGCGACCGCCCGAAAGAACACGCGCCGCTCTTCGGTCGGCGGGCGACCGTGGCGCAGGTAATCCACGAGCGCTTCCCCGACCGATGCTGACAGCGGAAACGCGGTCGAGTGCCCGGCCTTGCGTTCGGGCACCGCGAGGCGCTCGCGCTTCCAGTCGATGTCATCCAGCGTCAACGCCGCGACCTCACGAGCGCGCAGCCCGTAGGTCACCAACAACAACAGGATCGCCCAGTCGCGCTTGCCGCACGGCGTGCGGCGCTCCACACCGCCCAGCACCAGCCCGACCTGCTCCCAGGAGATCGACCGCGGGATACTCGACAGCCGGTAGAACTGCGGGCGCTCGATCACGCCGCTCAGATCCCGTGAGATGAGCCGCTCGCGATGCGCGTAGCCCAAGAACACCCTGAGCACCCCACAGCCGTCGCGGATCGCCGCCGGCCCAAGCCCCGACGCGGCGCGCTGCGCGACAAACGCGGTCAGGATCGCGGGCGAGAGATCCTCAAGCCGCGCGACCCCGATCCGTCTGAGATACGCCTCAAAACACGCCAGCTGATGCTGATAGCTGTCGATCGACCGGGACCGCAGCCCCCGCTCGCAGCGCAAATACTCAAAGAACCCGGGCGCGACGCCGGCGAACGCGACATCACGACCCTTCCGGCCGCGGCCGACAAAGCCGGGAAGCACCACCTCCAGCATCTGCTCGACCGGACCGCGCACCTCCCTGGCGACCTGGCGCCTGCCGTCACGCTCGCCACCGCGACGAGCGACCCGCGCGGCTACAAACCCCTCGACATGCCCGGGCAGATCCTCAACCCCACCAGCACCCCCAGCTCGCGCGAACTCGCCAAACGCGAGCACCAGCGGAACCCGAGTCAACACACACCGCGCCGCATAGCCATGCTCGCCCAGCCAAACGACGTAGCGCTCGACCTCGGGCGCGATCCACGACGCCCGGATCCGATCGACCGTCTGCGGCCTGACGAAGTACTCCTCCAACATTGGCAACTTCCTCTCGGTTGATGGCTAGAGGAAGCACCCTCGCTGGCCGCGCCAACGTTATGTGGCCGGCGGCGACGACACGCCGCCGCCAGGCGCCGTGATCACAGGCCACGTCCAGCTACCGGCCACATAACCCAGTCGGGAACAGAACAACGGCAAGGGCGACGCGTACGCGTACTGCAAGGCCTGCCACCCGGGCGCGATCGAGCGTCGCTGGACTCGCGAGCGGGTGCTCGACGCGATGCGCGACTGGCGCGAGCTCCACGGACGGCTGCCGTCGTCTTATGACTGGTCGCGCACACACGCGCGGCGCCGTGGAGACGAGGCCCTCGCGCGCTTGACCAGCGGGCAATGGCCGTCGGCGAGCGTCGTCACGACGTTGTTCGGAAGTTGGCGCGCAGCCCGCTCGGCGGCGTCTTCGAGCAGAACGTGGCCCCTGACTGAAGTTCACAGGATTCTGTGAGTTCTTGTCATCTCCCTTGCCCTCTCGCCGCCAACGTGACGCCGATCGAGGTTCCGGCCGCGGCGCCGGGGATCTACCGAGTCCCGCGGATCGGCTCACGGGTGCGGCCGGAGCGTTACGAGTCGTTGAGCTGCTCGAACAGAACGGCGAGCTCGCTCCGCATCGCCTCGATCATCATCGCTTGGTGCACGCGCGGATGAACGTTCGGCGACGGCCCGGCGCGCTCGGCTGCGGCAATCGCGCGCTCGAATTCCGCCGCAGCCTCGATCGTCCGGTCGCTGGCAGGGACGGCCATCCTCCCACCGTCGAGGTCCCCGGTTGAGGGTGACTCTCTGTCGGGCTCCACCTGTGGATTATCGAACCTCGGACGAGGTTCCAGCTCAGGACACAGGCGGATCTTGCAGCCAGATCTCACCGCCGAGTGAGACGGCCGCGTCGACCTCAGGGTGGGCCTTCAGTAGCGCGTCAAAGGCAGCGACGAGCCGGCCGATCCCGTCACGGTTCAGCGGGAAGCGCGCCGGCACGCACACCAAGCCATACGTGCTCGACCCGCGCCGCAGCGCCTCTGCGAGCAGCGGCCGGAAGTCCCCGAGGTCGCGCGTCACGATCGCTCGCTGCTCGTTGGGCAGCGAGGCGAAGTGCACCCGGTCAGATCGTCCTCGCAGGTCGGTGCGCTCGCCGACGGCGACGACGTCGTGGCCGCGTTCGCGCAGCTGTCGGGCGATCTCGGGCGAGAGGTGCTCGTCGAGGAGCAGCTTCAAGCAGAGATCGCTTCCTGGGCCGCGCGCCAGGTGCTCTCTTCGCGCTCGTTGAGCGCGTGCACGCGCTCGATCCAGTCGTCGATCTCGTCCCGATAGGCGCCGTAGTAGCGCAGCGCGGTCTCGACCAGCCGGGGGTCGATCTCGAGATAGGACGCGGTGTCCGCAACCGATCCGCCGTTGTCCTTGGCGACCTCGACGAGCTCCCACACGTCCAGGCCGCTTCCCGGCACCGCGGGGCGACGGCCCAGAGCGCCGTCGACAAAGTGGATCCCCGGGTGCTCGTCCATGACTACGCCCTCCTCGAGGTAGCGCTCGGCGAGCGTCGTGTGCTTCTGACCGAGCAGCCGGGCCCGTTCGCGCAGCCGCTCCAGCGTGCGCTTCGACGGCCGCATCGACAGCTGACCACGCTCACGATCGGGCGGCATGCACACATTGTATTACGCTGCGTGCTGCCGGTCCAAGTCCCGGCCTCAAGAGAGATGAACGCCGCTCGCTTGTGGGGGCGTCCTGGGGGCGCGCACGCTGTTTTTCCGGGTCCAGACCAGTCCCAAAGGTCCGCAATTTGCGGACTTAATGGACCCAAGAGGCCCCTATTTGACCCCTGATCTTCCATGGTAAGGAAGGGGTCGTCGGTTCGAGTCCGACAGAGGGCTCTACTCCGGTGGAGCGGGCTGCTGCTCACCGATGACGCTGGCCTGAAGCACGGCATCGAAGTCGGCCCGCTTGATGCGAACCCGCCGACCCATCGGAGGGCGGGCAGCTTTCCGCGTCGATTCATTATCTCGACTTCCGGGTTATGCGGACTTGGGACGTCTTGGCCGCACATGGGGGCCCGGTCCCGGCGGCGGAGCACCACGTCGGCGCTGTCGACCTTCTTGAGCAGCAGCAGGTTGTAGGCCAGGCCCTCGCGCGCGATGGTCGGAAAGAACGCGGCACTCGCCTTGTCGGGCTGCGTCACGTCGACCGTCGCCGCCCACTCCTTCAGCCGCGGGAGGCCTGCGGAGTAGACGTCGGGAAACGTGGTCCACGACATCGACCATTGCGTTGGATCGTCGAGTGGCAGCGCTGTGAGCTGATCGCCGGCGTCGCCTTGCGCGCCGTGGGGCAGCGCCTCGTCTTGTTCTTTGAGTCTTTCGGCGAGCGCGCCGGGCGAGATCTCCGACGGATTGCTGCTCAGGAAGGCCTGCAGGCTGGCGCGTGCCGTTGCGCGGTTCGCGTCGGCCGGTTGTGTGCCGAACAGAAAGGCATGAGCACGATCGGTCCTGTCGGCGATCGTGAACGTCCTGGAGAGGCTCTGGTAGGCCTGCTCGCACTGCTTTTGGCGCAAGCCGAGCTTGATCAGGGTGTCCGGGAGGGCGGCGAGGTCGACCGGCACAGCAGGGACGTGCTCCAGCCCGAGCTCGCGTAGGTGCAACTGGGGCAGTTTGAAGTGCTCGCCACGCTCGACGACGGCCAGATCCCCGAAAAGGGACATCGCATACCGCCTTCGTATCGGTGAGTTCGAGGCTTTACTCGGCCCGGACGCTACGGTTGCGCAACACTCTTCGCGCCCGTGAACCGCCTAGCCAAGTCCCTAGGCTGCCTACCGGTTCACTGACCGGCCCGAGCACGTCGTTTCACAGACCGTGCGCATGAGCTCGACGGTGGCTTCGCTGGGGCTGATGCGCCCGCCACCTATCCCCGCGTTGTTGACCCAAGACATCCAGCGCTCCGACGGCCTCAGTCGCAGCCGCCACCGAGGCATCGTCGGTGATGTCGAGTGGTACGAACCGGGCGCCGAGCGGCTCGGCAGCTAGCCGGGCATCTCGCGGAGCTGCTCGACGCGGCGGCGCGCCGTTGGCCGGATGTCGTTGACCGCAAGCAGCTGTTGCTCCGACTCGCGGAGGAAGGACATCACGCGCTTCTCAGCGCTGAGCTCGCGACGGTTGCTCGTGATCGCCGCGGCCGGGTTGCGCTCGCGCTCGAGCGGATCCCGTCGTTGGTTGACGTGGATCGGTTGCTCTCCGATGAGGCGTGGAGCTGACGGGGTCTCGCGAGCGGCGCTAGTTGCTGTTGGACAAGTCAGCGCTCGTGCGGGGGGCGGACATCGACGGCGCGTACGGGGAGCCTTGTCTGTGTGCGATCACGAGACTCGAGATGCTCTAGAGCGCCCGCTCGGCTCGTGCCTACGAGGAGCTCGAGATCGAGCTCGACACGTTCGATCAGCTCCGAGTTGACGCCGAGACGATCGCGACCGCGTTGACCGCTCAGCGTGAGCTCGCGACATGGAGTCAGCATCGCGTACCGATCCCAGACCTCCTGATCGCCGCGTGCGGCCAGCAACACCAGCGGCCGTGCTCCACGTCGACCGGCATTACGAGACGCTTGCTCGGGTTCTGGCGTTCTCCCCCGTAAGACTCACTAGCTGAGATCTCGCGCAAGCGAGGCGCGCGCGCCTTCTGGGGTGGGGGAGGGGTAGCCAACGCATGTGCTGCCGGCCGGTTGCGAACCGACTAGGCAAGCAGGAGGCCGGTAGATGCCTCGCACCGAGTCGCTCGCAACGCCGCCCACGCGGCACTGCTGCTGCCTATGTCCGATCTCAGGAGCGTGAGGCAGCCGCGCTGGCCCTCGGTTCGTGGCCGATTCGATGAAGCGGCAGCAGCTCGGTCACGGTCGCTCTCGCGAGGCGGGGGCGCCGAGTGCTCGCAGCTGTCGCCGACGCGGCCAGCGCCGTATGGCTCGCGCCAGGCCTTATCGATCCTAGACATGCGGATCGGGTCGCGACGGGGATGCGCGCATTCCGAGACGGTCCGCGTTGGAGCAAAGATGCCTGTGCGCCAAGAAACGCACGGCCCCGCCCTGCGTTCGTCACGATCGTCAGACGGCTGCTGCGCCACGCCGATAGGACAGCGCGGACGGTCGGCTCTCGATTGGCCCGCGCCTATGTACGTGCGTCGCGCCATCGTCGATGAGGCGTGACCGCTTCAGCGTCGGAGCGGTTCTCTACCGGTACTTGCTACGAGCGACTGCTTCTCCAGAAGATTCGTCCATATTGTCGATTTGGGCGCACCAGGGCTTCGCGAGGCGTGGGATCGCGGAGATCGAGAGAAGTTTCTCGTCGATACGCTCGATGAACCGATCCGAGCCAGCCAGGGCAACACCATCGGGATCAAACGTGGTGGCCTGCAGCGGTGCCTTGGAAAGAGATGGAATCCCCGATCATCACAACATCGGCTGCAGACCCCGTCATAGGCGGGGTACCAGACCCAACCAGTGGAGGTACCAGATGGCCGAGCTCCCACCACCCCCAGAGGGGATTGTGCTGACCCACTTCATCGTCTCGGACGATGTCGAGCGCTCTCGGCGCTTCTACACCGAGGCACTCGGCGGCAGGGTCGTCTTCTCCGGAGAGGGAGGCCCGACCAATGTGGCACTATCCAACAGCTGGATCGTCATCAACGGGGGCGGTGGACCGACCGACGACAAGCCTGCGGTCACCCTGGAGACGCCACGCGATTCCGACCGGGTCAGCAGCTTCCTCAATATCCGGGTGAAGGACATTGGGGCCGTGTACGCCGAATGGAGCGCCCGGGGTGCGAATTTCCTGACGCCGCCGAAACAGCACCAGTACGAGATCCGTTGTTACATCCGCGATCCCGACGGTCATCTGATCGAAGTCGGGCAAACCACGGACCCAGAGGGGGACTGGGCGCCCACTCACTGGCCATCGAGTACGCCTAGCGGTTGATCCGAACGGCGGGCTTCGAGCCGGTAAGGTCGGCGGGATCGAGCAGTCGGGTCGACTCGAGGTGGGCGGCGACCTTCACGATCTCGGAGTCGGCCCGCCGAGGCCCGGTCATTGATCGGTGGGCCTGATCGCCTCGCCGCCCTGCCTGGTGGCACATCTTCGGTCGAGCCTCATGCAGCCGCGGCGACGACAAGGCGCACCTGCATATGCGCGGGCGATCCTCGCCGGCCGCGCTGCCGCAATCGGAGACAAGCACCCACGTGAGCCTGGCCGCGACGCGTACCCGCGGACGACGAACGCGGGTCTCCACGGGGAGGATGGCCGCCAGCCTGGCAGATCGCCAATCTCGCGACTGGCGGTAAAGCTCGGCCGGGAGGCGCGCGGCCCGTCGTATCCGAGCGCAAAGGGGGGGCCGAGGCGACCGGCCACGAGATGCTCGTCGGAGCTCACATCTGCGTCTGACGCGACCAGCGTTTACCACCGAAGCCGACGGCGGGTTACGGCTGAAGCATGATCGCTCCCCGAGGCGAGTCCGTCCTCCTCGCCGCCGACAACGCCGCGTTCGGCCGCCGGCGGCGTACATTCGACGATTCCATCGGCTCCGGCTTCCGTAAACCCGCGTAACGCAGCGTTCAACGTCTCTGACGACGTGACGTTCACCGCCGCGAGCGCGTAACCGCCTTCGGCTGCCGGGTCGAGCATTTCAGCGTACTGGTGTGTGGCCGCCAACGGCATCCGTGGGCGTTAGCCGAAAGTGAACACGTAAGCGTGGACGCCGGGGTCGAGGAAGGTGATCTCAAACGTGTGGTCGGTCACCCGGCTCCGCTGCCGGACCAACTGATACAGCCGCGGCTCAACGACGCTGCCGTTGCCGCGCTCGTCGGTGTCGACACCATGGGCACATCCAGGCGGCGCGCCGTCGAGGAGCACACGAAAGCGCACCGGCCGCTCGGCCGAGCCCGGCGCCATCACCACGTGAAGGTCCCGCGCGCGGAAGTGGTGCGCGATCCGGCCTGGAGCCGCGTTCAGCACGGCCCCCTGGCGTCTAATCGTCCAATCCCCCGCGATCGCCCAACGGTTGAGGTGCAGGGAATCTGGCAGGGCGTATTCCTGAGGCCGATCCCGCGATGCGCCGCCGAGGGAGGCGAAGTTTGTCGCGCGTGCGTATCCGAGGTACGTCTCTCCAGAACCCAGGTCATCCCAGTCTGCGGGCATCTCGACGCCGGAGGCGTCGACCGAGACGAGGTCCCAGCTGACCCGTTCGGCTCCCGCGGCTCGAAGTAGAAGCTGGATGACGATCTCCGAGTACTCGTAATCGCCCTCGCCGAACCGGTGGTGGCGAATCTGCCCGTCGGCGTCGGCGAAGTACAGAGCCGGCCAGTATTGATTGCCGAACCCGCGCCAGATCGCGTAGTCGCTGTCGACGGCAATGGGATACTCGATCCGCATCTCGGCCGCTGCTCGGCGAACCTGTTCGATGTCTCGCTCGACATCGAACTCCGGGGTGTGTACGCCGAGCACAAAGAGTCCGTCGTGGCGGTACTTCTCGTACCAGCTGCGGACATACGGGAGGGTCCGGATCCAGTTGATGCAGGTGAAGGTCCAGAACTCCACGAGCACCGATCTTCCGTGAAGGGACGCCACCGTCAGCGGCTCGGTGTTGAGCCACGCGGTCGCGCCGGTCAGCGAAGGGAGCTCTCCCTCAACCGGCAGCTGAACTGTGGTTGGCATGTTCGTCATTTCATCCGCGCAGACTCCAGCGGTCTGGATACGGCGCGCGCGGTGTATGCACTCGCGTCCGTACGCGCCGAGCCACGCCTTGGGGGAAGCCACCTAGCGGGTCTGGTGACAAACCATCAGTCGTTTCTCCGGGCGATTCCGAAGGCGCTAGACCCCGCGCTGGGCGGCGTCGGCAGCCGTCGCCAGATCAGTCATGAACGTGAAGAAAGCGTTCGACTGGCCCATGAAGAGACCCATCGCTGTGAGGAACTTGAGGGCTCCCGTGGCTGTCGCGATCGTCGGACGGACCACCGAGCAGACCGGCAGGCTGGCGTCGATGAATGGGCAAGGTTCGGGCATGATCAGGTTGGTCTGGAACATCTCTCTGACTGCAGCGCCAGTCGTCTGATTATTGGGGTCCACCCCGCAATTGAGGTCCGGAAAGGTCAGACCATTGGTCGGGTCGGTGAGCGGTGGCGCATGGCCGGCGGTTTCCGACCAGGTTTGGAAGTGCATGAGCTCAATCGGTCCCATGCTGATCAGGAGGCGAAGCACTTCGACACTTGTGGCCCTTTGCGCCATGGCCAAGCGCAAACTTCCGCCGCCCTGCTCCACGGTCGGAATATGGTATGCCGCCGTGTTGGCGATCGCCTGAAGGTGTGCGCGGCCGCGCAGGTCAACGTCTGTTCTCGGAATCGCCGTGAACTGACCATTGTGTAGATCCGGGACCGCCTGCTCAAACGTCGTTGGATTGAGGTCCGGATTATTCGTGCTGCTCCGATAGCGCGTCCACCAACTAGTGTCGACCGTGAGCTGCATCAGGTTGGTCAGCCGCAGCTTTCCGCTAGATCCCGTCGCCGTGCTGCCCGGCAGCGCGCGGAACGGTTCCATGTCAACGGCTTTGGCCCCGTTCGCGACCAGATATGCATTCAGGAAGTTCTGATGGCTGATCTCGTCGTCGGCCGTGTCGTGAATGTATTGAGAAAAGTTGGGATCGATTCTGTTCAGTCTTTTCGTGTATTCGCGATTGCCGGTTCCTCCCGGAACCTCGCTGTCTTGGATTCCGCCCAGTTCGTTGTATTGGATATAGAAGTCCGCCTCAAGGGCCTCTCCAGCAGCTAGGAACTGCAGCATCGCTGCATCACCTGCAGTGAGACCCGTCGTCTGCGCAGACGCCGGGGTGGGATGCTCCAGTGAACCGGTTCCCACGGTTAGTGCCCCGGTCGCTGCCAAGCCAGCTTTCAGAAAGCTGCGACGGTCAAAAGGAACGTTAGCCAGATTGCCAGGAATCTCCATGTGTTGCTCTCCTTGACAGGGGTTTCGTGTCGGGCGGTCAGTGCTGTAGTGGGAGTAGGGCGGAAGCCGGACTCGGGGTCGTAGCCGCGTCGCCGCGATGCGCTGGCGCAGCTCGGGGAGACTCTTTTTCGGATACGTCGGTCCGCACCGGGCGGACTGCGGCGCCCTCGGCGGTCGTCCGTCGGCTTGTCGTCGTAGCGGACATCGGATCGCCCTAGGGCGGTTATCGCGCACCGGACCCGGCGGTACTACCGTCGTGATTGAGTAGGTGAGGGCATCACCATCCTCTGTCGCTCCACCGGCCGCGCCCGTGGAACTCCCTGGTCCTACTCCCTGGTCGCCACGGGCAGCGCCGCGAAACCCGGTCGCCCGAGACGTCATCCGATTTGGGGTAGCTAGGCCACGGTCAGGTCGCCCTCGGGCCACGAAGCGCGCAACCGAGTTCCGTGCGCGAGCGGATCCCGAGCGTTCCGAACACCTTGCGCAGGTGCCACTCCACGGTCCGAGGGCTGAGGAACAGCCGCTCGCCGATCTCCGGGTTTGACAGGCCCTCGCGGGCAAGCTCGGCGATCTGCCGCTCCTGCGCGGTCAGCTCGTCGCGCGTCTCGACGGCGCGCTTGGGCACCTTCTCGCCCGTCGCCACGAGCTCGGCGCGTGCGCGCTCGGCGAACGCGTGCATGCCGATCGACCGGAACTGGTCGAGGGCGGTGCGGAGCTCGGCACGGGCGTCGACCCGGCGATGCTCGCGCCGTAACCATTCCCCGTAGAGCAGGTGGGCGCGGGCGAGCTCGACGCGCACCCGAGTTCGACCCAGGTGGTCGATCGCCGCGCGGAAGTGTCCCTCCGCAAGGTCGCCTTCGCTCAGCAGCGCTCGTGAACGTGCCTCGATCCCGAGCGCCCAGTCGGTTCCGGTCGCACGTGCCTTCCTGGCCAGCCGATCCATGGCGTCCGTCGCCAGATCGGTCCTTCCGGTTCGCGCGGCCGGCTCGATCAACTCGCTCAGGCCCCAGTTCTCGGCGACGACCTCGCGGTATCGGCGGGCGGAGTCGGCGGCGACAAGCGCCTCCTCGTACTGACCCAGACCGTTGCAGAGCACCGCGCGTGCGTACTCACTGATCGCGACTCCGATGCCCTCGCCGCGGGAGGCGACCTCGCGAATCGTCGTCTCGATCAGCGTTCTCGCCTCGCGCGGCTTGCCCCGCCACGCCTCGAGGATCAACGCGCCATACGGCGCGGCCCTGATCCCTGTCGCCTCCTCCACTGACTGTGTTTCGGCGACCGTCAAGGCGGCGGCGGAGAACTCGCCACAGAACACGAGCACCGGCGTGCGCGCGCTGAGGGCGAGCGCCAGCTCGCTGAGCGTCCCCGTCTCCCGGGCGATTTCAACGGAGCGGTTCGACAGGACGTAAGCGCTCGCGTCATCCCACGCTTCAAGGGCGACAACGCAGCCCTGCCACAACCACCGGAGCCTTTCCTCGGGCGAGACTCTCTCGCCTGAGAGTTTGTCCAACGCCTCCCGGCAAAGTGGGATGGCTGTGTCGTAGTCGTCGGTGAGGGCGACCAGCGCGTCCAAGAGCAGGTCGCTGGCCCTCGGCTCGTCGTCTGATTGACGGGGCGCGGCGCGTGCGGCGCGCGCCACGTCGGCCAATCCGACGGTGCGGTTGAGGCGCGCTCCGAACAGAGCAGCGGAGAATGCGTCGAGGTACGTCTCACGCGCGAGCGAAAGGTCCAGCGGTTCAAGTCGTCGGGCGGCTGCCAGCAGAAGCGGCGTCGCTTCGGTGCCGCGGCTTGACGCGAAGGCCAGCTGACCACGGAGCAGGTCGATAAGCGCCCGCCCGAATTCGTCGAGCGGATCGGCCTCGGCCGAGGCCAGGAGCCCGTGCGCCGCGTCGAACGCGCCGGCCTGTGCGCTCGCCTGGGCGGCAGCCAGCGCTCGCCTGGCGCGCCGCGCGGGGTTCTCGGTCAGCGCGGCGGCGCGCTCGAGGAATGCCGCCGTGGCGGCCAGCCCGCCACGGGCTTGGGCGCGGCCGGCAGAGCGCTCGAGTTCCACGGCGACGTGTTCGTCGGGTCCCGCCGCCGCTGCGGCCAGATGCCAGGCCCGACGGGCCGGGTCGGCCTCCCGATCGGTGGCTTCGGCCAACGCCAAGTGGACCGCTCGGCGTTCCTTCACGTCCGCTGCCCGGTACACAGCGGAGCGCACCAGCGGATGACGGAATATCACCCGCTCGCCGATCGCCACCAGGCCGTCCGTTTCCGCGTCAACCGCAGAGACCACGATGCCGAGTTGCTCGGACGCGCGGAGCACGAGCAATGGCTCGCCGAGCGGTTCCGCCGCCGCCACCAGCAGCAGCCGCCGCGCCTCGTCAGAGAGCGTCTCGAGTCGACGAATGAAGCTCTCCTCGATCCGCAGCGAGAGCGCCCGCGTCCCGATAACCCCGAACCCGCCCGCCAGCTGTATCGCCGTCAACCCACGCGGCAGCTCGAGCAGCGCCAGCGGATTGCCCCGCGTCTCCGCGACGATCCGGTCGCGCACTCGCTCATCCAACCTGAAATTAACCGCCCTGCCCAGGAGTGCGTGGGCATCGCCGTTCCGCAGGCCGCGTACCTCAAGCTCAGGCACATGCGTAAGCTCCTCGCCCGGTTGACGCGCCGCGAAGACGACCCCAACGGGCTCTGCCAGAAGGCGCCTGGCCACAAAGGCCAGAGTCAGCGCAGAAGCTTTGTCGAGCCACTGCGCGTCATCCACGACACATAACAGCGGACGCTCCTCAGCCATCTCGGAGAACAGGCTTAGTGCCGCCAACGCGACGACGAACCGATCCGGAGGGGCTCCCGCGCTCAAGCCGAACACGATCTCGAACGCTCGACGCTGTGGCGCCGGGAGCCCCGAGAGCCGATCGAGCATCGGCGCGCACAGCTGATGCAGACTGGCGTAGGGCAGCTCCATCTCCGACTCTACCCCGACCGCCCGGACGACCGTGAGGTCCGACGCCGACCCGATCAGGTAATCAAGGAGCGCCGTCTTCCCGATTCCGGCCTCGCCCCGGAGAATCAACGACCGGCTCTCGTCACGGCGGACATCGTCAATCAGCGCGTCCAGCAGCGCGCACTCATCAGCCCGCCCGTGCAAGGCGGTACGCCGCCCGGGTCCGGGACGCTGCTCCATCGGCGCGCCCGATAGTAAAGGACAGGTTCAGAGCGAGACCAGCTCGGAATGCGAGGCGGACAGTGCATTCGCCAGCTCCCGGCGGGAGCGGATCCCGAGCTTTCCGAACACCTTGCGCAGGTGCCACTCCACGGTCCGAGGGCTGAGGAACAGCCGCTCGCCGATCTCCGGGTTTGACAGGCCCTCGCGGGCAAGCTCGGCGATCTGGCGTTCCTGCGCGGTCAGCTCGTCGCGCGTCTCGACGGCCCGCTTGGGCACCTTCTCGCCCGTCGCCACGAGCTCGGCGCGTGCGCGCTCGGCGAACGCGTGCATGCCGATCGACCGGAACTGGTCGAGGGCGGTGCGGAGCTCGGCACGGGCGTCGACCCGGCGATGCTCGCGCCGCAGCCACTCGCCATAGACCAGATGCGACCGGGCGAGCTCCGGCCGTAACCGAGTTCGGCCGAGCCGCTCGATAGCCTCGCGATAGAGATCATCGGCCGCCGGCCCGTCTCGGAGCATCGCCCGGGAGCGCGCCTCGATGCCGAGTGCCAGATCGGTGCCGCACGGCTGCGTCGTCTCGGCCAGGCGCTCGAGCGCATCACTCGCGAGATCGGTGTCTCCACCGCGGGCGCCCGCCTCGACGGCCTCGGGCAGCGCCCACATCCATACCCACGGCTCGAAGCTGTCCGAGGCGGCTCGGCGCGCCGCCGCGGCCGCCTCGTGGTAGCGGGCCAGTCCGTTGTACAGCACCGCGGCCGCCCAGAATGCGACGGTCACGGCGATTCCGTGCCCCCACTCCTCGGCCTGCTTGATGGTGGCTGCGATCAGCGCGGACGCCTCGGCTTCTCTGCCTTGTAGCGCTCGGAGTCTCAGCAACGCGATGGGCGCCATGCGCGTCCCGGTCGCCGCCGCTACGGTTTCGACCTCCGCGATGAGCGAGGCGGTCCCCGCGAAGTCGCCCATCCATGTCTGCGTCAGGGCCAGGGAGGAGAGGTGGATCGGTAGCTCGGCGAGCGCGCCGGCGTCGCGGAGGAGCTGGACCTGCCTGGTTGTGATCGCGAGCGCGCTGTCCTGGTCCCAGACGGCGCTGCTGGCGGTCACGGCCGCCCAGCCCCACCGCAGCACATCCCTGACAGGAATGCCGACGAGCACCTTCGCCGCGCGTTGCAGGGTCGGGATCGCCGCGGCACGTCCATCGGTGCTCAGCAGCGCGAGGCCCTCCAGGAGCAATTCGAGGGGACACGGCGCGCCCGGGGACGGCGGGAGGCGCCGGATCGCCCGGCAGATCTCCTCGAGGACGCCCCCTGCAGCGGGATTCCCGCGGTTGATCGCGGCGCCCCACGCAGTCAGATACGTCTCGCGCGTGAGCTCCAGATCGAAGCTCTCGAGCTGCCTCGCGGCCTTCAGCAGCAGCCAGGGAGCGTCGTTGACACGACCCGAAGCGAACGCGATGTGGCCGCGCAACAGGTCGGCTTGGGCGCGCTGGAACCCGTCGAGCGGCCCGGCCTCCGCTGTGGCTACAAGCCCGTAGGCCGCGTCGAAGGCTCCGGCCTCGAGGCTCGCCTGCGCGGCGGCCAGCGCGCGCGCCGCGCGCCGCGCGGGGTCCTGCGTCAGCGCGACAGCGCGATCCAGGAACGCCGCTGTCGCGGCAACCCCGCCGCGCGTCTGCGCTCGATCAGCCGAACGCTCGAGCTCGGCGGCCGCGTCTTCGTTGCGTCCTGCCGCCGCCAGCGCGTGGTGCCAGGCACGGCGATCGGCGTCCAGATCCGGATCGCTCACCTCAGCTAACGCCTCGTGCACTCGCTGGCGGTCGCCCGGCGGCGCCGCCCGGTACACCGCAGAGCGCACCAGTGGATGGCTGAACCGAACCGATGCTCCGATCTCAAGCAGCTCCGCACCCGTCGCAGCGGCCAAAGCGCTCCTATCGATCTCGAGCCGCTTGGCCGCACGCCAGACAAGCGCCGCGTCGCCGACCGGGTCGGCCGCCGCCAGCAGCAACAGCCGCTGCGTGGTCTCAGGCAACTCACGGACCCGTCGCAGATAGTGGCGCTCAATGTGACCGGGGAGGTCTGCGCCGGGGGGAAGCCCAAATCCGCCAGCGAGCTCCGGTGCGCTCATCCCCCGTGGCAGCTCCAGCAGCGCGAGCGGGTTGCCGTGGGTCTCGGCCACGATGCGGTCGCGGACGCGGTCGTCGAGTCGGCCCGGGACGGCCCTCGCCAGGAGGGCCCGAGCGTCCTGGTCGCCCAAGCCCCGAACCTCCAGTTGCGGCAACCCTCGAAGCTCCTGAGCAGCCTCCCGCGCCGCGAACACGAGCCCGACCGGCTCCGCAAGCAGCCGTCGGGCGACGAACGCGAGCGTTCGAGCCGAAGCCTGATCCAACCACTGCGCGTCATCCACTACGCACAGCAGTGAACCCTCCTCCACGGCCTCGGACAACAGGGTCAACACGCCTAAGCCGACCAGGAACCGGTCGGGCCCCGGCCCTTCGCTCAAGCCGAACACGATCTCGAGCGCCTCCCGCATGGGGCCGGGAAGCCGCTCCACGCGCTCGAGGATCGGCGTGCACAGCTGATGCAAGCCCGCGTAAGCGAGCTCCATCTCGGACTCCACACCCACGGCTCGGAGGACTCGCAGCCCCGACGCCGCCTGGATCAAGTACTCCAGCAGCGCGGTCTTCCCGATGCCCGCCTCGCCCAGCAGCAACAACGTGCGGCTTTCACCCTGGCGTACCGCCATGATTATGCCTTCGAGCAGGGCTGACTCGGTGCCACGCCCACGCAGCACCGGCGTCCGCCCCGGAAGACGGCTGGTGGCCATAAGCGGCCACCAATCCTAGAACGACTCGAGAATCCGTACCACTCGCCAATCGGAGTCCGCCAGATCTCGACGGAGAACGCCGTGTAGCCGACGCAGATCAGGCCGGCTGGGCGGCGCATGCGCGGACGGCGGTCATGACGACCTCCCCGACCTCCTTGGGGTGAGAGATCATGACGACGTGCGAAGCCCCTTCGATCTCAGTCACCGTGGCTCCCATGCGCTCGTAGCTGAAGCGATGGACGCCGGGGTCAATACACCTGTCGGCAGTTCCCAGCACCGCCCAGACCGGACGAGTGCGCCACGCCGGGGTGGGGGCCGCCTCGGCGAGTGCAACGCCGGCGAGCGGGCGCTGAGTGATCGCGTAGAACGCCGCGTCGTCGGCCGGGATGTCGGCGCAGAATGACTCATGGAAGCCCGCCGGCGCGAGCGTGAACTCGTTGCCGCCGTCAGGCAACTTGTGCTGCACGACGTACGGGATGATCCCCGGCGGCGGGAACTTGGACTGGAGGTCGGTCAGGTTCTCGCCCTCGTCCGGAGCGAACCCGGAGATGTAGACCAGGCCGACCACGTTGTCAGCTGTGCCGGCTGCAGTGATGACCGAACCGCCGTAGGAATGACCGACGAGCAGGACCGGCCCGTCGATCTCATCGATCACGCCCTTGATGTACTCGCCGTCGCCGCCGGTCAGACCTCGCAGCGGGTTCGGCGGAGCGATGATTGTCACGTCTTCGGCGAGAAGCTCGTCGTACAGGCCGCGAAAGCCCGACGCGTCAGCGAACGCGCCGTGGACGAGAACGATGGTTGGATCAGCCATGAGAAGTCCTCCTATTGGGTTGACGGTGAGCGGCGCAACTCGGCGCGGGACACAGCGTCACCAACATCCGCGCCGCCGGGCGGAGCTTGGGGCCGATCACGCACGATCGGCAGAAGTTCCGCGAGATGGTCGGAAAGCAGCTGGAAGTCGAATGTCTCGTTTCGGTCGCGAAGGAGATCGAGGTTTCCCAGCGGATCTGGGGGATTGATGGCTCTGACATCGCGATCGGAGCCCTGGCCCGCATATATTTCGGGATTCGGACCGTATGAGCAGCTCTTGGTGCTTCCGTTGAACACGGTGAAATCCGTGTCAGCACCCCGCCGACTGTCGCCATGTCTCCGCTGGACGCGCGCTTGCAATCCGTGCAGTGGCAGTTTGCGATGAAGGTCGGCTCAGTATCGAACCCGTACGTCACCTGACCGCAGGCGCAGTGACCGCTGTACTTCTTGCTCATGCCACTTCTGCCCTGCACAAAGAGATCGACTGCCACGCTGCCCGTCCTCAACCTTTCGCCGCTCATTGGCTCACCTCATATCGATTGGGAACAGCCAGACACTGGATTGAGCCACACGCCCGGTCCATCGGCGACCGTCGTCCCGCTGAAGGGCGATGCCGAAGGTGGCCGGCGGCCGGAACGACCTCTAAGTCATTTGACTGAGACGCAGTCGTCCGACCAAGCCTGCCGGGCGCGGCCGCTCGTGATCGGTGGATCGCCGATCGCGCTGGTGGCCGTGACCCCGGGCCTGCTATGCGATGATTCCCCGTGCTGTGGAAGGACAGTCCGGGTATGCGTGGTTCGGAGACATGAGCAGCTTCGGTCGAGACGACGTGAGCTCTGGCGTATTGATCGCCGAGCTGGCTGCGCGCGCACCGGTCGAGGGGGGCAACTCGGGCGAGTGGCCCGGCCTCACGATCTACCGGTTCACGTCGCCCGTCGGGCCCACCTGGGAGGAGATCCACTCGCTTTCGCTGTGCATCGTCGCGCAGGGCCGTAAAGCGGTGACCGTCGAGGGACGAAACTATTTCTACGACCCGTTCAACTACCTCGTGCTTGGCAGCCATCTCTCGTTCCAGGCGGTGATCCTCGAGGCCTCGCCGAGCAAGCCGTTCCTCTCCTTCGTGTTGCAGATCGACCCCGCCGTCGTGCGCCGCGTGTCCGAGGACATGCTCGAAGGTCGCACGACCACCTTCCGGCGCGCGGAGGAGGCGTCCCACGAGCGCAGCTCGTTCGTCTCAGCGCTCGACCGCCAACTGCTCGACTCCGTCCTGCGCTTTCTCGCCGCGACCGGCAGCGGCGCCGACCGACGCGTCCTGGCGCCCATCTACATGCAGGAGATGGTCTACCGCGTACTGCAGCGCGAGCAGTACTCGCGCCTGCTCCAGCTCGCTGCCAACCAGACTGCAAGCAATCCGCTGACCGCGGCGCTCGCCTACGTCCGCAACAACCTCTCGCAGCCGATGACCGTCGCCGACATGGCCGAGCAGGTTTCGCTTAGCCCATCCGCCTTCGCCCACCTGTTCCGCGACGTGACGGGTAAGTCGCCCTACCAGTTCGTCAAGGAGCTGCGGCTGGATCGCGCGCGCGAGCTACTCGTCGACGGCGAGCTGCCCGTGACGGTCGTCTCCAGGCAGGTCGGCTATGCGAGCTCCTCGCACTTCATCAGCGAGTTCCGGCGCCGCTTCGGCATGACGCCGCGTGCCTATCAGGACATACAGGCGCGCCGGCGACTCGCGGATCTCGAGATCGTCGGCGCCTGAGCGATCGCACGGTATTGGTCGCGAGCGGCGGGACCACAAGCGCGCGGCCGCCGTCGCCGTGCGGAGGTACGTGAGCCGCCTCGGCCGGCTCAGAAGCTGAAGCCGATCGCGGCCAGCTCCCAGCGGCCGTCCTCGGAGATGTCGCTCGGGCGCCAGGCCGGCGACCACACCCACTCGACGCGGACGTCGCCGCCGAGGCGGCGCCGAATCTGCTTCTCGATCTGCGCGGCGAGCGGGCACGCCGGCGAGGTGAGCGTCATCGTGATGACCGTGAGCTCGCCCTCGAGCGCGATCCGGCGCACGAACCCGAGGTCGACGATATTGACCCCTAGATCCGGGTCGATGACGTCACGCAGCGTGCGCAGGACATCCTCGTCCTCAACCGTGATGTCGGGGGACTCGGGCGCCGTCGGCGCCTCGAGCATGACGTCCAGTGAGGACGCGACGAGGCCGGCCGGGCGCAGCTCGATCCGCACCGACGAGGTCGGGCTCGCGATCCAGTCCGCCTTGCCATGCGCCTTGCGCCGCATGCGGACGATGTCCTCGGCGGCCTCGATGACGCCGCCCGTCACGATCAGTTCGCCGGCGCGCTCAGCCTGTGCGAGCGCCTTCTCGATCAGCCGCGCCAGGGGCTCGCAGCTCGGCCGGCCGAAGCGGAGCTTGACCATCGCCTCCGCCGCGGGCAGGCCGCGGACGACCTCCAGGGCGCGGCGCCCGTCGGCCGCTGCCAGCCGCAGCTGGGGCTCCTCGACGGCGAGCTCACCGAGCAGAGTCATCGTGCCTTCTCTCCGTGGCCCACCTCGCAGTCGAAGCCGCCCACGCGAAGCCCGGCGGCACGGTGGCGCCGCCGACGCCGCCGCCCACGATGACGTCGAGGCGCCTCATATGTCTACATCCACGACGATCGTGCCGTCCTCGGCGATCGAGCAGGAATAGGGCGTCAGGCAAGCGGACTCGGGGTTGATGCCCTTGCCGGTATCCGCGTCGAACTCCCACAGGTGCGCCCAGCAGGTGATCGTGTCCCCGTCGAACTCGCCCGCGTCGAGGTTCGACTGCTGGTGCGGGCAGCGGTTCTTGTACGCGCGCACGCGGCCGTGCACGTTGACCAGCAACACCGGCTTGGCGTCGATGGTGACGGGCGCCATGTCGCCCTCCCAGAGCTCCTCGATGTTCATTGCAGCGAAGCGAGTCCCGCGGCGGCCTCGTCGGCCGCTGGCGTCCAGCGCTCGATCCAGCGCGCCAGCACGGCCTCGTTGTTCGGATCGCGCTCGATGGCGTAGGCGGACAGAGCCTGGCTCCAGCGCGCGCGTCGATCGGCGTCCTCTTGGAGGAAGGTGGCCAGCAGCCAACCGAGCTCGTCACCGGCTGCCCGCGCCGCCTCCTTGAAGGTGCCGAGCAATACGTGCTCGATGGCCGGCGCGAGCACCAGGTTGAGCGCCGTGAAGGCCTCGCCCCAGTCGTAGGCGACCAGCGCGTGCTCGACCGCGCAGCGGGCCGGTTGCCAGCCCGGTTCGCGCTCAAACCGCTCCCGCTCACGCGAGCCGATCCCGGACCCCGGGAACGCGAGCTGCAACTCGCGCGTGCGGTAGGCGACGATCGTCACCCGGCGCAGGAAGTCGGCGGTGGCGAAGGCTGCGGCGTTCGTAATGTACGAGCTTGGCGCCATGTAACCGACGTAGGCCTCGATCTGCTGGAAGCCATGGAACAGGTAGCGCGAGGGCGAGAACACTCGTCCCAACACCTCCGCCCAGGCGGGGGTCACCGGTCGCCCCGCGTGCGCCTCGAGTACGCCCTGAACGCGCGTCTCAGCCAGCGACTGCATGTTCACGTAGGCCTTGTAGGTCAGCGCGTCGGGATCGCGGAAGCCGTCCCAATCGTCCGCGCGCAGCGGGGAGTTGTCGCGGTAGCACTTCAGCCAGAGGTTCGGCACCGAGGATGGGTTCTGCTCGAACGGCGCCGCGCGGTTGGCGCGCATCGTCCAGTTCTGACCGTGCGTGACGATCTCGTACTCGCTCGGCATCCTTCGGACCTCGCCGAAGGCGCTGAAGGTGCGTCGACGACGCGGCGCGACGGGAGCACTCATGTGATCGCCTCTCCCCGCGACGCGATCGTCTTGAAGATGATCCTGTCGCTGGAAGTGATCACCCGCCCTTTGAACGCGGTCATCATCGTCTCGAAGGAGCGGATCTCGAAGTCCGCGTGTAGGTGGCGGCGCAGGGTCTCCTGCGTCAACCGCAGCTCGTCCTCGCCCTGGATGCGGACGTACGCGCCGCGATCGATCACCTCGATCTTGGTGTGCGGGTTGTCCTCCTGGATAGCCGCGATGACGTGCTCGACCTCGTCGCCCATGCGCAGGATCGGGCCGACCGGGTTAATCATGCCGTGGCCTCGGCCGTGTCGTACTCGACGGTCACGTGGTCGAGCGGCTTGAAGCCGGCCTGCGCCACGGTCAGCGAGGACGGCAGCCGGCGGCCGTGATGGATCACGATCTTCTCGAACGGCAGCGCGCGCACGCGTTTGCCCTCGACGTGGGCGGCGACCGCCTCGGCGACTTGCGCCATCGTGCTGTCCGTCGTCACCGGGACGAGGATCGCGATGAAGTCCGTCGCGAACACGGCGTGCAGCGGGACGAGCTCGGTGCTCATCATTCCGCCCTCGCCAGCCCGCTGACAGGCCGCCCGACGTAGTCCTTCGTCCACGTCTCGTAGTCCGGGTCGTCGCCCATCACGTCCGGCGTCAATCCCATGTAGTCGAGGACTCCGCCGAAGTCCATCGGTTGGATCTGGCCGTCGAGGAAACGGTCGATCAGCGTCTCGTGGTTGACGTTGTCGCGGTCCTTCCAGAAGATCTGGCGGCACGCGTTGGTGCAGAAGTGGTAGGTGCGGCCGTCGTATTCGAGCGACCAGTCCCGCACCCGCCAGCGGCCGTCGCGTGACTGGGTCGGGTTGCAGCACGGCAGGTGGCACGTACTGCACAGCCACGGCAAGGTGTCGGGCAGCGTAGCCTCGAGGTTGTTGGCGTTGACGTTGTCGATGAGGACGTCCCACTTGTCGCCGTAAAGGTTCTCCCAGTTCGGGTACTTCTCCGCGAGCCACTCGCGCTCGGCCTTGCTAACGCCGGCCTTCGGCCGCCACCAGAGCGTCGGGCGCCAGCACCAGAGGCCCATGTGCAGCCCGTGGTGCCACGTGTCCAGGCCGCGCATGAACTCGTCCCAGAACCACGGCTTGCGCAGCCCGTAATCCTCGACCGTCCGAATGAACTGGTCGATGATCCACTCCTCCATGAACTCCCGGTAGGACTGCTTGCGGTGCTCGAGCGGTGTGTAGTAATCCATCGCCGGCCCGGTCAGCGCCGCGAAGACGCGTGCGGAGCCCCAGAAGCTCTTGTCAATCACCCACTGCGCACGCACCGGATCGTGCGCGACGAGGATCTCGAGCGTCGGGCCACCCTGTTGCGAGTGACGCGCCTCGTCGGTCTGGATCGACGAGATCATGTTGGCGAAGTTGACGTCGCCGGACTCGAGCGCGTCGGCCGCGAGCGCGACGAACTGCAGGTTGGTGAACCCGGTCTCGAACGTCAGCGGGAGCTCGATCGCCAGGTCGACGACGTTCGGTGCGAGCATCATCCCGTCGAACAGGTTACGCAGCGCGATCGGCAGCCAGTTGTTGGTGTGGAACGTCTTCTGGGTCCAGTCGTACTGCGGGTCCTTGGCCACGAACTCGTGGCCGAAGTACGTCGTGATCTGCGCGTGGCGGAGCTCGTCGAGTTGGCCGAACGTGGCCATATTGCGCCACGCTGCGTTGAGGCCGAAGCGCGCCATCTTCAGCTCGGCGAGCACCGCTGCGTACTCAACGAGGGCAACGCCGCCGAAATGCATCTTCGTCGCCGACTTCCAGCCCTCGTCGAGGTGGTCGAAGGCGGTCGAGCGCTGCAGTGCCGCCTTGACCCCGTATGCCGCCGCCTCCTTGTCGCGCTGCGTGGCGACGTATTCGGGGTAGCTGACCTTATAGTCCTCCTCCCACGCCAGCCACGCCTCACGTGGGATCTTGCCCGTGCCGCTCTGCCACTCGGGGTAGACCGCCTCGTCGTCGACGTAGGAGTAGCTCCACTCGACATCGCGGACGAAGCCCTCCCATTCCTCGCGCTTGAGCATTCGCCGCCCTCTCTCCTCTAATCGACCTTTTTGTGCTAGTCGACCTCATTGTGGCCGAGCTGACGGTTGATGCCGGCGTTGTCCCAGTAAGCCGTGATGCGCTCGATCATGCCGTCCGCGCCGACGCGGAAGATGAACAGGTGCGGCTCATCGTAACGGCGCCGGGCGGGCGTGACAAACGCCCACGGCAGCTGCTGGGTGCCGCCGATGTCGACCTCCGCGACGACGTCACCGTCGTCATTGGCGACCACGGTGTGGACCGTGGTCGCGAGGTCGGGGAAGGACGCGATCAGACCGTGCCAGATCGTCTTGCCGACGGTTCGGACCTTGCCGTCGCCGCGCAGCACGCGCTGCTTGCCCCAAATCTCGAAGGGGACGTACGAGAACTCCGCGGTCAGGCTGCACAGGTCGGTCATCCCGTCGACGTCGTGGCGGCGGTAGCGGTCGAAGAACTCGCGCACGACCGTCTCGTTGGTGGCGGCGGACATCAGACGATCGCCACCTGGTCGAAGCGCTTGACGCCGAGTCGGCGCAGTAGCTGCTGGCGGCACCAGTAGACGTGGACCTCGGTGATCTGATCACCGCCGACGGCGAACCGCCATGCCTCATCGATGTCGACGTGCTTCTCTTGGTTGACGGCATCCGCGTAATCGGCGGCCTGCGTGCCGGCGAGCTTGATCTCGGCGGTCACCACGTCGCCGGTGACAATCAAGCGCTTGGTGGTCACTCGCAGGTCCGGGAAAGTCGTGAGGAGGTCATCGAGCATGGCACGCAGCGCGCCGGCGCCTCGGTCGCGGACAGCGAGCGGGTACACGGTCACGTTGACGTCATCGGCCACGGGCTCCATCGCCGAGTTGATGTCGTGGCGGGCGAGGCCGTCCAGGAACCGCGCCACGGCGCTCATGTCGCCACGGCCGCGCGCGTGAGCATTCGGACGAAGGCGTCGGCCGTCGCCTCGGTCGACTCCGGGTTCTGGCCGGTGATCAGGTTGCGGTCGATGACCACGTGCGACGCCCACGCGGCTGGGCCGTCGTCGAAGACCGCGCCGGCGTTCTTGAGTGCGGTGTCGAGGAACCACGCCAGCCCGAGCCGTCCGACCTCAGTCTGGAGTTCCTCGTCGTCGGTGAAGCAGGTCATGCGGTAACCGTCGAAGAGCCACAGGCCATCCGCTCGCTCGGGCGCGGAGAGCAGCAGCGCGGGGCCGTGACAGAGCGCGGCGATCGGCGCGCCGCGCTCCTGCAGCGCCGCGAGCAGTCGCCGCACGTCGTCGTTTTCCGCCATGTCGACCATCGGCCCGTGGCCGCCGGGGGCGAACACGGCGTCGAAATCGGCTGGGTCGACATCGGACAGCGCGACCGGCGCGGGCAGCGCCTGCAGCCGCTCGGAGCGCTCGGCGGCCAGGGCCTCGCTGTCCGCGCGCTGCGCCGTGACCTGGTGCTCGAGCGCGTCGCGCGTCAGGGTCACGCGTTCGTCCTCGAGCAGGGCATCGAGGAGCTGGCGATCCTCGCGCCACGCCCGCCGCGCCGCGGCGCTGACGATCGCGTGCGCGTCGTCCGGCGGCAGCAGCGCCGCGATCCGTCGTGCGGCCGCGAGCCCGAGCTCCGTGTTCTGATGCAGCGTGAAGCGGATGTCGTCGACGTCATGGGCGAACGTCCTCACCACTGAAGCGAGGAAGTCGTTGTCGGCATCGGGGTAGTGGAAGAACCACGAGAACCCGTTCGGGTCGGCATGCGGCGGCCGCCCGTCCGGCGTGATCACGACCACGTCGAACCCCGCGGCCACACAGCGTTCGTAGGGCTCAATCGCCCCCCTTGCGAAGTAGCCGGCCGGGTGGGCGCTCCCGTCGGCGAGTGTCATCTCCGTCGCGCTCGTGAGCAGATACGCGATTCGTGTCACGCCGGCCAGTCTGCAACCGGCGGCCGACGAACACAATAGAGCGGATATCCCACTTCTGCTGGACTTCTGCGTGTTCCTGCAGATCCGTCGGGATCCTGCTCATCTATCCCCCGATCCTGCGTCGAGCTCTTCAGCGCGGCCCCTGGCTGGCGTAGGTTGGCCGGGCTGAAGCGATGTTCGCCGCCGAAACCAACCGTGGATGTCTCGCTTCTTCTGCCCGCGGGTCGGACGAGCGCTTCTTCAGGTGCTCAGGGGCGATCGGGTGAGCGGATCGGTGGTTCCCGTTCTCGGGCGCGACCGAGAGCTCGACGCGTTGAACCAGCTTTCCGAAACGCTTCTGCGTGGCGAGAGCGGCACGTTGATCGTCCACGGCGAGGCAGGGATCGGCAAGACCACGATCCTCCAGCGGTTCATCGCGACCGACACGTCCTGCCAGATCAAGACCTGCTCCGGGGTGGAGTGCGAGATGGAGATCGCCTGGGCGGCGCTGCATCAGCTGTGCGCCTCTCTGCTCGAGCATCTGGCGACGATTCCAGCGCCACAGAGCGCAGCGCTGAAAGCCGCGTTCGGGCTAGCCGGCGATGGAATCCCAGACCCGTTGTTGTGCGGGTTGGCCGTGCTCAGCTTGTTGACGGAGGCTGCCGAAGACCGCCCGGTGATGTGCGTGATCGACGACGCCCACGCCCTGGACCGCGCGTCTTTGAGGACCCTGGGCTTCGTCAGCCGCCGCCTAGACGCTGAGTCGCTGGGCATGGTGTTCGCAGTCCGTGAGATCCCAGAGGATCTTGCGAAGCTTCCGGTCTTGCGCGTTGAGGGTCTGGCGACCAGTCATGCCGGCACCTTGTTCGACGCGGTCGCGCGTGTCCGGCTTGACCCGACGGTCCGCGAGCGACTGATCGCCGAAACCGCAGGGAACCCACTGGCTATCGTCGAGTTTGCTGAACAGGGGAATGTCCGCCAGCTGGCCGGTGGCTATGACATCCCGAGGTCAGGAGGCGTCCTAGGCCGGATCGAGGCGAGGTTTCTAGAAACGGCGCGCGCGCTCGATTCCGACGCCCAGCGGTTGCTCTTGCTCGCCGCCGCGGAGCCGACCGGAGACGCGACCCTATTACGTCGTGCAGCAGTGGCCAGCGGCCTGACCATCCCGAACGGTCGAGCCGAGCCCCTCGGGCGGCTGGTCACCCTCTCGCCCACGGTGCGATTTCGTCATCCGCTGGTGCGTTCAGCGATCTACGACACAGCTAGCGACGCTGATCGCCGAGCGGCCCACCGCGCGCTGTCGCGCGCATACTCCGAGGATGACTCTGATCGGCGCGTCTGGCACCTCGCTCAGTCGCTTGACAGTCCCGATGAGCAGGTCGCCACTGAGCTGGAACGATCCGCCGTCCGCGCGCGAGCACGCGGAGGATGGGCCGCCGCAGCCGCCTTCCTGGGTCGCGCCGCGCAGATCACACCCGAGCCGGCGGCCCAGGCCCGACGCCAGCTCGCCGCTGCGACGGCGTGCTTCCAATCAGGAGATGTTCAGGGCGCACGAGCGCTGCTCGTCTCAGCCCGCGCCCGCGGCCTCGGCGACCGCCTGCTGGCCCAGGCCCAGCTGCTCCGTGGTCAACTCGAGCTATACCTCACCCGCGGAGGTGACGCACCAGCCCTGCTGCTCGACGCCGCTCGCGCGCTGACGCGCTTTGATCCGCCGCTCGCGCGCGAGACCTACCTCGAGGCTGTGCAGGCGGCGGGCTTTGCGCAAATCCTCCCAGCTGGTGAGACCGTCGGCTCGATCGCTCGCGCGGCCCTCGCCGATGCCCCAATCGTCGAGCCGGCACGTCCCGTCGATCTCCTGCTCGATGCCGTGTCTCGCTTTTACGCGGATGGGGCGGCAGCCGCGACGTCGTCGGCACGCATGGCAAACGAGGCGCTGCTCGCGGCCCCGTCGTCGCCAGAAGCGATGCGGTGGACCGTGCTCGGGGCCAACTTGGCGTTCGAGACCTTCGACGATGAACTGATGGTCCCGCTGGCGGAGCGGGCCGTCGAGGTCGCGCGCCAGACCGGTATGGTCTCACTGTTTGTCATGGCCGGTTGGGTGCTTGTTGGCGCCAAGGTACTCACCGGTGACCTTGTGGGTGGCGATGCTCTCCTTCGAGAGGTGATCGCAGTCGCTGAGGACGTGGGGGCCTCAGTACCGGGGTTTGCGGTGGTGGCACTGCATGCCTGGCGCGGTGAGGTCCAGGCTTTTGAAGAGCTCGCCGCCTCATGCCGCGTCGCAGCAGAGGAGATCAACGAGGGCCACGTACTGCGGTTCGTCGACGGGATCACGGCGCTACTGCGTAACGGTACCGGCGAACACCGCACGGCCCTCAGCTTCTGCATGAGGATGCTCGAAAGCGACAATCCAACCTACGGGCTTGTGGTCGCTTTCGAGTACGCCGAGGCTGCCTCCCGAGCCGGAACCGAGGAGGAGATCGCCGCTGCGCGTGAGTATCTCACGACGCTAACCGAGGCGGCCCATACGGGATGGGGACGGGGACTTCGAGCCGTCAGTCGTGCGTTGCTTGATAACACGGCCGACTCGGAGTCGTCCTATCTGGAGAGTGTCGCGGAGTTCGCCAAAACGAGAATGCGGTCCTACCTTGCGCGAGTGCACCTGCTGTTCGGAGAGTGGCTGCGGCGCGAGGGCCGGCGACGAGAGTCACGCTGGCAGTTGCGGGCCGCGTACGACCTCCTCTCCGACATCGGCTGTAACGGGTTCGCCGCTCGAGCGGCGCGCGAGCTCGGTCTAAGCGGCGAAAAGACCCGTCATCGCCCGACGTCGATCGATGACGAGCTGACCCGGCAGGAGCTACAGGTAGCCCAATTGGCCGCTTCGGGCCTGAGCAACCGGGAGATCGCCGAACGGCTGTTCCTCTCCCACCGCACGGTCGCGTCTCACCTCTATCACGTCTATCCCAAGCTTGGTATCACCTCACGCAACCAGCTCCACCTCGCCCTGTAGCAGCGACCAGGTCTCGGACGCGCGAGCCCAAACGAGTAACCACAGCCGTCAATGCCGGGACCAGCCAGGGTGCGTCGCACGACCTCATGACGTGGGCAGCAGGGTGGAACCAGCGACCTCCTCTTGAAACGCGCAACGACCGCTTGCAATCTCTACATCCATCCTCGTACGGACGACTAGGGACAGTTGGAAAGGACTAAACCGCAGCAACCGCGTGACGTCAGCCTTGGCCTGGCGTGGTTGCGAGAAGCTGACCCTGTGCTCGCCAGGGTGATCGACGAGCACACTGCCCTTGATCCGAACGCATGGATGCAGAGATTGCCGACCCTCGATCTGTTCGGCGCGCTCGTCTTTCAGGTCATCGGGCAGCAGATCTCGGTGGTCGCGGCGACTGCCATATTCGCTCGCCTCGTCGAACGCTTCCACGGCCAAGCACCGAACTCCGACGAGCTCGTCGACCTCGACCCAGAAACACTGCGCGAACTCGGACTGTCCCGCCAAAAGGCAAACACCGTGCTTGACCTGGCGCGGCGCTTCAACGACGGGCGACTATCCGAGGCCGGGCTACGCAAGCTCACCGATGAAGAGGCCATCAGAGAGCTGACCGAGGTCAAGGGCATCGGCGAATGGACGGCCAAAGGAGCCATTCTCATCGCGCTGCAACGCCCGGATCTCGTCCGCACCGACGACGTCGCTCTACGCAACTCAATCCAAGTTCACTACGGTCTTCATCATCTGCCTGACCCCAATGAAGTCGCAGCTCTCGCTCGCCGTTGGAGCCCATACGGGAGTCTGGCTTCAAGCCTGTTGTTGGCTGCCGCCCGTCGAAGTGACTGACGTGTGTCCGACGGACTCGCCTAACCGAACTGGGCACCTCATATTCGCCAAACCCGCGTCTGGCGGTGAAGCTCGGTCGGGAGGCACGCGAGCGCGCTCGTGTCCGCGCTAAGCGGAACCCCAGATTTATGCGCGCGCGTTAGCGCAGGCAGGCGAAAGGAGGTCCGCCTGCTCACCGATGGTCCCTCACGACAGCGTTGAAAGCCGCCCCGGGGCGAAGCGAACGTGCGGCGCGAGCGAGGCGGACCCGGGTGCAGACCAGGGTATTGACGGGCGCGACACATGGATGAGACGTTCAGGCTGGGCGGCGCCACCAACCCGAGGAGATCCACATGTCTGCCACGACCGAGCAGTCAGGCGCCACGGCGATTCGCTCGTTCCACGTTGAATTCCCGGAAGACGCCTTGGAGGACCTGCGCCGCCGCATCGCAGCGGTGAGGTGGCCGACTAAGGAGCTCGTCGAGGATCGCTCGCAGGGGGTGCAACTGGCGACGGTTCGGGCGCTCGCGAAGTACTGGGTGAACGATTACGACTGGCGCCGGTGCGAGGCGCGGCTGAACGCGCTGCCGCAGTTCAAGACCGAGATCGACGGGGTGGACGTCCACTTCCTCCACGTGAGGTCGCGGCACGAGAAGGCGTTGCCGCTGATCATGACTCACGGCTGGCCCGGCTCGGTGATCGAGATGCTCGACACCGTCGGCCCGCTGACCGACCCGACCGAGCATGGCGGGCGCGAGGAGGACGCGTTCGACCTCGTGCTGCCGTCCGTGCCCGGTTACGGCTTCTCCGTCGAGCCGGCCGAGGTCGGCTGGGACCTGTTCCGGACCGCACGGGCCTGGAGCGAGCTGATGCGCCGTCTCGGCTACACCAGCTATGTCGCCCAGGGCGGCGACGTGGGCGCCGGCGTCACCGACGCGATGAGCCGCCAGGCGCCCGAGGGCCTGATCGGCATCCACACGAACCTGCTCGTGCCTGCGCTGAACAACCCCACGGCCCTGCCGGCGGACACCGAGCAGGAAAAGGCGGCGCTCGCCGCGATCAAGACGTTCCAGACGAGCGGCAACGGTTACTTCGTCCAGCAGTCCACAAGGCCCCAGACCATCGGCTACGCGCTGCTGGACTCGCCCGTCGCACTCGCGGCGTGGATGGTGGACCACGACACGGACGCCTACTACAAGATCGCGCGCGCGTTCGCCGACGACAAGCCGTCGGGCAACCTCACCCGCGACCACATCCTCGACAATGTCACGACCTACTGGCTGACCGGCACCGGCGCTTCGGCAGCGCGGTCGTACTGGGAGGCCTACGGGCCAGACGCGCCTGCTGCCGGCCAGAAGCCTCTGCCGGCGTCGTCGATCCCGTTCGGCTTCACGACGTTCCCGGGCGAGATCTGGCGGACGCCGCGCAGCTGGGTCGAGGCGTCGTACCCGAACGTCGTCTACTTCAACGAGGTCGACAAGGGTGGCCACTTCGCCGCGTGGGAGGAGCCAGAGCTCTTCAGCAAGGAGATGCGCGCGGCGTTCAGGTCGCTGCGCTGAAGGAGCCGACATCAGCACCACGATCAACAACCGAGATCCGCCCCCAGCTGCGTTCCTCCAAGAGCTCGCGCGGTACTGGGCCGAGGCCTACGACTTCGGGAGGCTCGAGTATCTGGATCGCGGTATCGAGCATTGAGCCCGCTTACCGCGCCAGGGATCCTGGCCCGGCACCAGTCGAGGAACCAGGGGGTTCACTGGTGCGAGTCGCACCCTAGCCCGACCAGAGTCCGCCCACCGGTTGTCGGCCGGACGGGTGGCCGAGATCGCGGATCGTGCTCCCCCTGAACTGAAGGAGTCAAGGTGTCGGACGCGAACTTCGCTGCCCGGCACTCCAGGTCGACCGCTGGACCTCGGAGCGCGTGCGGACCGTCGCCTGTCAATTCAACGACGACAACGCGCCGTCGCGATTCGCAGGCCCCAAGCTGCCCCTGATCGCCACGCGCTCCTCCGAGTATCAGTACCCGTTTGACCTGCCCGACGCGCCGTTCCCCGGCACGCTCAATCCCGGCCAGGAGGCTCTGGCCGCCACCATGCGCGCCTCCTGGTCACTCCGGGACCGGTCGCCTGGAGGCCTTTATCACGTTCTGGATCTTCGGCGCGGATAGTCCGCCCCCTGGACCGGCGGTCCAGACGGTCTCAGATGCCGCCGCCAGGTCATCAGGTGGGCCAGAGCCTCTGGCTTCGTAGCGTGCGTGCGGTCGTGCGTCAGTCCTCACTCTTGAGAGCTTCTTGAAGCTCGCTGACGAGCTCGTCGGTCGTCGCGTCCACCGAGCGCTTCACGATTCGGGCAGTGCGCGTAATCGCCTTGTCGAAGCCCTTTTCGAGCGTCGGCTCGCCTACCACGATCAGCCCCGCTTGGTCAGACGTAAGCTCTTGCGCCGCTTCCTTGAGCTCCTTGCGCGGCAACGTTCCCCCTCCGAACATCTCAGGAATGGCGCGGATGCGCGGGCGATCGACCCGCTTGGCGATGTGCGGTTTGCCATTCTCCTTATCGATTACGGCGGCGTCGTATTTCCCGACCAGCTCATCCTTGTGCAGTTGTTCGAGCGCGTCGAGGTCGTCCAGCGCGGCAGTGACGTTCTCGTACACCGCCGTGTAAAGCACCATATTCTCAGCCATGGTTCCTCCCTGGCGTCGCGCTACTTCAGATACCGACAAGTATCTCAGCCCCCAACGCCCGTTGGGATGATTTGTGGGCGCGTTTCGCGTGCCCTGCGACCCGCGGATGCGCGGTACGCAGCACACCGCTGAGGCAGCTCGGAAGCGGTGATCCCGGTGGCTCTGGACCGCGACAGGAAGACCGGGCCGTCGGGACGCTCGGGGATGGCGGTGGCGATCCGGTGCTCGAGCTCGGTGATCTGCGCATTGCGAGTTGCTTGATCATCGAGACCAGCGTGCGCACCAGATGCCCGCGAGTGGCCAGCTTCAGCTGACCCCTGCCCTGTTGCGTCTGCCTGACCCTGACCAGCAGCACCGCGGCCTGCTGGCGGCCGGATTTAGCGCTCGCGAGCCACAAACGCCCGAAGGCGCGCGTCGCCCGGGCCTCGTGTGCCCGTCGGACGGGCGAGGTCGGTGACAAGTGATCCATCGCCCGTCTGGACGAGCTGAACAACCGCCTCGGGATTGCATCTACACGTCCTGAACCTGCCGACGATTCGATTCGCGCATCAGTGGCCGGCGCGTCACGGCTGGCCGGCGGAGTCCAGGGTGGATCCGCTTTGCGGGTGGCGTTGCGCGGTGAGCGCGCGAACTTCTTTGGTCAGCTGAAGAATCTGCCGGGACAGTTCCAGTAGCTCCTCGTTCTGGTGATCTTCCTCCTGGACCGTTCTCCACTGCTGGTCTGCGATCACCTGCCGCTTGGCGTCAGCACGGTTCTGACTGATCATGACGAACGTCGAGAGGAAGATCGCCTCCAGCGAAACGATCATCGTCAGCAGGCCGAACGGATATTTTTCCACGCCGAGGCCGATCCACAGGCCGAACCACAGGATGTGGATGTAGACGAACAGCATCGAACCGGAAAACGTGGTGATCCGGTCCGCTACCCGGTTCTGCGCGTTGTTGGCGCGCTCCTCGGCATGCTTCATGAGCGCTGGGTTGATCGGCGGCGGCAGCTTCCGGTTTGGGATCAGAAGCCACCGAAGTCCATGCTTCAGCGGGTGATCTTGTCGATGTGCAGCGGCGTCGTTCACCTGTGCTCCCTTCAATGGCCGGGCGGCCGCCGTTGCCGGCGCGGCCGCGATCGTGCGCACCCTGGGCAATGCCTCGCGTTCGAGCTGCCGGCTGGGCTCCTTGCTGGCTTCGAGCCCAAGCGCCGATTGCGTGATGGCTCTGAATTCGACGCCAGCCTAAGCCGCGGCGACGGCAGCCTGGGCGTGCTGCGGTGGTGTCTAGGCGCGGCTCGCGATGCGCTTGTCGATCTTCGCCGGGCCGCGATCGCGTCGCGCGACTCGTGCTACTCCCATAGCGGTTCGACACGAGAGTTCACGAGGTCGCACCCGGCTTCTTATGCCGGTCGAGCTTCGCCCTCAGGTCAGCGAGCTTTGCGTTGATCTCTGCCTTTTGCTTCTTGTTGCGCGCGTCGCGCAGTTCCTTGCGGGCTTGCTTCTTCGCCTCGCGCTGAGCCTCTTCGGCCGCTGCGACCTCCGCCTGCACGTCGGCGGCCGATCGCCTGAGCACGGTGCCGCCCAGGTTCGCCATCACGGCGTCGATCGCGACCGGGGTCTCCTCGGACACGTCGGCCAGCAGGCCGGTGGTTCCGACCCGGATCGACTTCGAGATGTCGGCGAGTGCCGACTCGGTCTCATCGGTGTCGTCCTCGTCGAACAGCGAGCCGACCAGCACCCCGGTCGCCCCACCCACGATGACTCCGAGCGGGCCTCCGAGAACGCCGATCAGCAGGCCCACGAGCCCTCCACCGACGGTTCCTTCGACGCTCTCATCCCCGATTTGATCCTTCGTCACGATCTTCCCGTCGTCGTCTCGGACGACCACCGCAGCACCCTGGACGCCCACATCGCCGCTCGAGTCGAGCTCCTTCAGACGACTGAGCGCCTCGTACGCATTGGCGTCCTCTGAGAATGAGACGGCAATGACGTTCTCGCGGGTGAACGCGTCATCGGGCATGGCCAGTCCTTTCTAGATTGGTAGGTGGCTTAGCATCACGCTTGGCCTCTCGCTCGTCAACGGGCGCTCGAATCCGCCGAACGTGGCTGCCACGCCCGGTCTTCTCGTTCGACAGCCCACTGCAGGTTCGCCGGGGGCCGCGCGTCGCGTTCGTGGGGTCCTTTGTTCCGCATCGTTGTGCGCCCGCGCGCGAGCTGCACGCACGCTGATGTCAGCCCCGCGTGGATTGCTCGACCCAACCCCCCGAGCCCGCGCGTCCGAACGACCTGATTTCAGCCAGATCCGCGTAGCCTGTCGATCTTGGTCATCTTCACGCGCCGACACCCCGTGGCTGAAAGACTTGGCGCGTGCTTCCGCTCTCGAGTGGAATCCCGGCGCGGCGCCTGCCGATCATCAACCTCGCGATCATCGTCGCCAACTTCGCGGTCTGGCTCTTCTACGAGCTCCCGCACCTTCAATCGGCCGTGTTCCATGCCTCCTTCTATCCCTGCACGGTCAACGGCTCATGTCACGGGCCCGAATCCTGGGGTGTCAGCTGGATCACGGCGATGTTCCTGCACGGAAGCTGGGACCACATCCTGGGCAACATGCTGTTCTTGGCCGTGTTCGGCAAGAACGTCGAGGACGCCTTCGGCTCGATCCGCTACCTCGCCTTCTACTTTGCCGGCGGGTTCGTCGCGACGATGACGCAGACGCTGATTACGCTCGTGTTCGGCACCGCGGCAGAGGCCCGCGTGCCGAACCTGGGTGCGAGCGGCGCGATCGCCGCGGTGCTCGGCGCCTACTTCGTGCTGTACCCCGACTCGACGGTGCGCGGACTCGTGATCGTCTTCCCAGTCCGGCTGTCGGCCTGGTTTTTCCTCGGCGCCTGGTTCCTGTACCAGCTGATCGAGGCAAACTTCGGACTCTTTGGTGCGGCGGCCAACGGCGGGGGCGTCGCGTTCTTCGCGCACGTCGGCGGGTTCGTGTTTGGCGTCATCGTCGCGCTGGTGCTCGCGCGCGCCGGGCACATCGCCTCCCAAGACGGCAGGCAACCGTTGCACGCTCCCACCTGAGCGCTGCTCCCGTCTGCCGAGCTCTCGCCATCCCGTCAGCGCTTCCGCGACGCCTCACCGCCCAACCGAAACGGAACGTCGACGCCCCATTCACGCAGGCCGTCCGCCGGCCGTTGAGAACCCGGGGCCGAGGCGGTTCTTAGCCTTGTCTTTTCCTCTTCACGATTTCGTAGTCGACGAGATCGACAACCGCAAACAAAAGCGCTGCCCCGACGACCAGCATGATGAGGGTGTAGGCAACCCGGCCAAACGCGGCGATCCACGCCGCGAGGACGGTCAGGCCGGAGAAGAAGACGAACCTGACCAGGTCGAACAGGCTAGGACGGTGCAAGCGCCGCGATTCCCGTTGGTGGTGTGCGGCCTCATTCACGCGTCCGAGGCTATAACCCGAAAGCCGGTCGTGCAACGAACAACGCCCGGTCGGGTCGCTGCAACGACCTCCAAGTCAGCGGTACCGAGTGGCGGGGAACCCAGGCTCGCCGCCACCGCCGCGAAGGCAAGCACGAGCGGCCGCGGATATCTCCCGAGTCCAGGCCAGCGCCGCCGGGCAGGAACCCGAGATCCTCCGCCAGAGCGAGCCCTACGGACCCGGGTGTAGGCACGGCTCTATGTCGTCGCCTTCAGCCCGGAGCGCTCGCGGTACGATCGGATGCGCGCACGCATGTTCGCAATGCCCGATCGTGCTGCCGGACTTCCCGTCCGGTGAGTGGCGCATACTACCTCGCGCCCTCCTGAACGCGCTGAACGACGTGAACGGAGGGGACTGACATCGCAGTCCGGCGAGCGTCGGCGCATCCATGCCGCGGCACGTGACCAGGCCCAACGGAGTATCAGCGACCGCGCCGGCGAAGGTCCGCACCGCCGCGCGGCCGCAACTGGTACGCCTGGCTGCGCCGTCGCTGGGCGGTGTGGTCCGGACGGTGTTGATCGTCGCGGCCTGCGCGATCGTCTTGTATCTGCTGTGGCGCGTCCGCGTGGTCATCCGACTGATCGGGATCAGCCTGTTCGTCGCGCTCGCCCTGTTTTCGGTCGTCGACGCGATCGACACCCGTACCCGGTTGCCGCGCGCGCTGATCATCCTGACCGTCTACGTGGCTCTGATCGCCGCCATCGGGGTGATCGGCTATGTCGTCGTCCCGAGCCTGGTCAAGGAGGTCGGGCAGGTCGCTCACGACGCGCCGCGGTACGCGGCGGATCTTCGCCACAACGGCACGTTCCGCCGCTACGACAATCGGTATCACATCACCCCGAAGCTGGTAGAGGATGCGCGTCGTCTGCCCGAGTTACTCGGGCATCTGGTTGGGCCGCTCAAGGACGTGACGGTGCAGGCGGCGAGCTTCATAGGGCAGCTCACCACGGTCCTGGCGGTCTCGTTCCTGCTCATTCTTCACGGGCGCCAGTACGTGAACCTGGGACTCAGCCTCGCGGGCCGCAAGGAGCGCCGCTATCGCCAGCTGATCATCGATGTCAACAGGGCGGTGGCGGATTACGTGCTGGGCAACATCGTGATCAGCGTGCTCGCCACGATCGCGACCTGGATCGTCCTGTCGATCCTGGGCGTGCCGTACGCGCTGGCCCTCGGTTTCCTAGTCGGCTTCTTCGACCTCCTCCCGCTGGTCGGCGCGACGCTCGGCGCGATCGTCGTCGCCGTCGCCACCGTACCGGTCGACTTTCCGACCGCCACGATCGTGTGGGTTGCGTTCATCATCGTGTGGCAGCGCTTCGAGGACTACGTGATCCAACCGATGGTCTACGGCAAGGCGCTGAAGGTGAACCCAATCGTCACCATCGTCGCCGTGCTGGCCGGCGCATCGCTGCTCGGGATCCTCGGAGCGCTGCTGGCCATCCCGACGGCGGCGGCTATCCAGATCGTGCTTCGCGACTGGTGGACCCACCGTGAGCACACCGCCGGGCCCGCGGGGCCGTAGCCGGATCGTGTCGCCGTCGACCCGTGTCGTGAGCAGCTAGCCCGTCCGCAATAGCGGGCGATTGATCCGGGCATCCGGTCTGGGCTGCATCGGACAAGTATGACAATGCCTGCCCACCCCCGCCCGTGTCATGTTCCGCCACCGACGCCGACCGTCCGGTGTGCAACTTCCACCTCGTAGCTCCGCAGCGTTCCGCGTACCGTGCTGGCGGGAACGGACCAGATGGTCCGCCGGGCATCCGGAAAGCCCTTGGTAGACCGCGGCCGTCATTTTGGCTGCCGTTGGCGGTGTTCGAGGAACGTAGCCGCGTGTGAACGAAGGTCGGATGACGCGCGTTGACTAGCAGCGGACACCGGATCGCTAACTACAACATAAACGAGCCAAGCCTGGCCTCGATGACGCCAACACTGACCGTCCGTCGGAGCCCCGGGCACAGGCCGACCGGCCCCTCGGAAAGCGATGCAGCGATGTGCCTTCTGTGCGAAGGCTCGAAGCCACCGGAATCCAACTGAACTATTCAGCGTGACTTTCCAGAACAGCGAGGAGAACCCAGTGCCCGCTTTTGTCCTGCCGCCGCAGAACAACGACTCACCGTTTGCGGATATGCGCGGTCACCATGTCGCGATCCGAGCATCGAGCCTGGAGGAAGTGAAGGATTTCTATGTCGGAAAGCTGGATTTTCGCGTCGTGGTGGAGTGGAATTATGAGGACGAGAAGCTAGCCTATTTGGTTCCGCCGGGGATGATCATTGGTACATCGAGGTGCTTGGCGGCGGCAATACACTCCCCTCGGAAGTACGCCCTATAGCGGCCTTGGGGACAGCCTGAAGTATGGCGGCTACCACCATTTCTGCCTCGGCGTTGCCAGCGTAGACGAAACGCTGGCGAAGCTTCGTGAGCGCGGCGTCGAGATCGTCGCCGAGCCGTGGGTGCTGCCGGCCATAAGTCGCAAACTCGCATTCTTCGCCGACCCGTTCGGCAATCTGATCGAACTCTCCGAACTCCTGCCCTGATCGTTTCACTCCGGCCGCGGTGCCGGCGGCAGCCGATGGACCTCCTCCCATTAACCCATCGAAACGACGCGAGGACCGATGGTCTCGCTGCGATTCGGTTGCCGGCGATCCATGTCGGCCAGGACCTCCCAGACGGATAGAACCCTTTTAGCCGACAGTCACCGCGGAAAGGGTGGCGGGTTACTCAGCACCGACAGCCTGGACGGAGTAGGTCGGTGAAATGCCTCGTTTCCGCGCTTAAGAGGTGCAACGTTGGCGCTGGCCAGATACGCGTCGCGCGATGAAAGCGAAACCTGGGCGGGACGCGGGGTGCGCGCGTGTGTGATCAAACACGAAGGCGATTCTCATCGCCTCCGGCTCCCGCTCAAGCGGCAACCCGCGCTCTGGCGAGGCGCTCCCCTCTGCGCATCTTGGGCAGCAGGGTCAGCGCCGCTCCCACTTCCGAACCGCAGCGGAGAAGGTCCTGGTTGACAGGGATTTCCGAGCCTCGTAGGCCCTTGAGGCCGGTATGCAGCAATGAGCACAAGCGGGTTTCTCGGGGCACTTTGCTGCCAAGGCCGCCTTCACGACGTCCAGGGTCGGGTTGCAATCGCCGCGTCCTGGGAGCAGGCTACGGGAGTCAGATGGCGACCGTCCTGATCACGCAGTGCCTGCAGCGTGACTTCGTCGACCCGATCGGCCCTCACGATCCGCTGCCGAACCTGCTGCACGTCGGCTACTCGGAGGCGACCCGCCTGCTCGGACCGGAGCCGGCCGCGGGGCCGCTGGCCCAGCTCATCCAGTGGGCGCGCGGCCTGCCCTCGGATGCGATCGACCTCGTCCACATCCGCGACTGGCACGACGCGGACGATCCCGCACAGCGCGAGCACCTCGTGCGCTTCGGCGCGCACTGCATTAAGGACACGATCGGCGCGCGCCTCGTGCTGGAGATGGACGAGGGGGCAGAGGCTGCGGCCAACGAGTGCATCGTCGACTCGATCACGCTGAACGACCTCGAGGGCACCGACCTTGAAGAGCAGCTCGACCGGATCCGGCGCGGGCACGGCGGCGAACTCCTGCGCGTCGGTGTCGTCGGGGTCTGGACCGAGGCGAAGGTGAGCTTCCTGCTCTACGAGCTGAGGACGCGGCTCGGCATCGACGAGCTCGCGACGTGCTCGGCGCTCACGGCCAGCGCGTCGCGTACGCAGCACTTCAACGCCCTGTCGCAGCTGGACAAGATCCTCGGCGTGAGCTGCTTCGACTCCACCGCGGACTTCGTCGACTGGTTGCGACCGGGAGCCGAGCTCGACCTGCCTCGGCACGCGCTCGGCTTCGAACCTCGGATCGGCGGCGGCGAGGGGGCCGCGCTACAGGACGGCGACCGGAGCATCGTGGCCCACCTCTTCCGCGACAGCACGGAGGTCGATCTCGACCCCTTACACGGCGGCTACTCCGAGGCCACGGTCTGGCGGGCCGTCAGCCGGGACGCCCTCGGCCAGCAGCACGCACCGGCGGTGGTCAAGCTCGGCCCGAACCGGTCGATCGCACAGGAGCGGGTGGCGTTTGAGCAGGTCGAGGACGTGCTGGGCAACAACGCGCCGCGTGTTCGGGGCTTCGTCGACCTCGGCAACCGCGCCGGCCTCAAGTACTCCTACGCGGCGATGGGGCAGGGCGGCGTGCGGACGCTGCAGTCGATGTTCGCAGCAGATATCCCGACCCCGCAGCTAGCCTCGCTCGTGCAGACCGCCTTCGACGAGATCCTCGGGCCGCTGTACGCGGCGGCCCGCTACGAGCGGCTGCCGCTGTTCTCCCACTACCAGTTCTCCGCCGACAAGGCCCCGCACGTGCGGGCCGCCGTCGCAGCCTTGGTGCCGGACGCGACCCGGACGATGCTCGAGTTCCCCGGCGGGCTCGAGCTGCCGAACGTCTGCGGCTTCTACGACGAGTTCCTCACACGCACCCCTCTCCCCACGCAGGACTACCACTACGTGTCGTACGTGCACGGCGATCTCAACGCGGCCAACATCCTGGTCGACGCGCACGACAACGTGTGGGTCATCGACTTCTTCCACGCCGGTCGTGGGCACGTCCTCAAAGATCTGGCGAAGTTCGAGAACGACCTGCTCTATCTGCTCACGCCGATCGATGACGAAGCCCAGCTGCGGGAGGCCATCTCGATCACCCTCGCCCTCCGGGAGGTCGCCGATCTGCGCGCCCCGCTTGCCGACCTTCCCGATGACGTGCGGTCGCCGCACCTCGTCCGAGCGTGGGAGATTCTCCGAGTGCTGCGGAGCACGATCGGACAGGTCTGCCACGACGATCGCAACCCCCTGCAATACCAGGTGGCCGGACTGCGCTACGCCGTTCACACGCTCGGCTTTCCGGAGCCGTCGCAGCTGCAGAAGCAGTCGGCGCTCGCAGCCGCGTGCTCGCTCGCCGACCAGATCGCCGGCACCGTGAAGGCCAACCTGGTGCTCCGGGTCGACTGGGTGCAGTCCCCGCACATCGGGCCCGGCCGCCTCGGGATAACGATCTGTCCCGGGCGCCAGGACCGCGATCGCAACCTCGAAACCGACCTTGCCCGGCTGCGCACCGAGGGCGTGGATCGCCTGCTGTGCCTGTCCACAGATGCCGAGCTCGACTGGGCCGGGGTTCCCGAACTCGGCAGCAGAGCCGAGGCGTTCGGGCTCAACTACCGCTGGCTTCCCGTGCCCGACCAAGGGGACGTGCTCGGTGAGCGAGGCTGTCGACCTCGTCGGGTGGTGTCGCGACGGGTTCAAGCGAGGCGAGTCGGTCGTCGTGACGTGCATGGGTGGGCTCGGCCGGAGCGGGATGATCGCCGCCTGCACGCTGGTCGACGTCGGCGTCACGCCGACGGCCGCGATCGCGTCCGTCCGGGCGGCGCGGGGGCCGCGCGCGCTCGAGACGTCTGGGCAGGAGGAACTCGTCAGCAGGTTCGCCGCCGGCTGAGCGCGCCGCGCCCGCCGACGTCGCGGGCTGCTCCTCGGGAGCGTCCTCGGCGACCCAGCCGCCGGCGCGGCGGAACGACGCCGCTCTCCACGTCGTCCGATCGCCTTCTCTCCACGCGGAGGCGTTCGGTACTCAGAAAGCGTTCGCGGCCGACTTCCACTCCCGGAGGCGCTGCGCGATGAGCTGGGCTCGCTCCTCCTCGCTTCCGCCGTCCAGCAACTCGAGGTCCGCGGGGTCGGCTCGAAGGTAGATGCCGGCGGTTCGTTCATTCAGCCCGGGGTCGCGATCCGATCGTGTCGTCCAGTACCCGGTGGCGCGGTCGGCGCTCTCCACCTTGATCTCGCCGGTGCCCTCGAGCTGCGGGGCGTTCGGGTGCCGAGGCCGCTCGCCCCTCCAGAAGTAGAAGACGCCGGCCGGATCCGTGCGCCCCTTCGCAGCCTCGCTCCAGTAGCGGGCCGACAGGGCGCCGTCCTCTTGCCAGGACCGACCGCTCACGTTCAGGCCACCGTCGCGGTCCCGCGAGATGCGCAGGAGGCTCACCGCCGACGGTTCGGCCTCGGTGCGCATGGTGAGCGAGAGCTGCCACCACAACCCCTCGACCGGGCCGCGGCGACCCTCGGTCTCGATCGCCTTGCGAAGCTTCTGGTTGATCGCGCGAACCTCCGCCGAGCTGGCGGCCGGGTCGTAGCGGACGGAGGTCAGCCCAAGCAGGTCGCTCGGCAGCTTCGAACCGTTCGCATGGAGGATGAACGTGCGCCGGATACCGAGTGCGCCGCCGAACAGTCCTGCCTCGAACACTACGTTGTCGCGCGGCGACGCCTGGCCGGATGGGGACGCATCGGTCGTGGTCCAGTCGTCCTGGGCGAACACGAACGCGGCGAAATCGACCTCTTGCGAGAGCTCGACGAGCCGGTCGAGGGTGGACCGCCCCGGGTTGAACGTCGTCGTCCACGGCTCGACGTCGGCGACGTCGGAGAGCCCGCGCGCGATCGCCCGGAGCAGCTTGGCCTCCTCGCCCGACGACCCGAGGAAGATGCGCGGCTTGTTCATGCGCGATTCATGATGACGGACTTGATGAACAACGCTACGCCGTCTGCAAGGACGTCCTCGCCGCGCAGTGGCCGCTCACGCGAACCGCTTGACGAAGTCGAGCGCCGTCTGGGCGACCTCGCGCCACCCGTGGTCGATCGTGAGGGAGTGGCCTCGGTTCGAGATCTTCACGATCTCCGTCACGGCGGGGTTGCGCCTCTGCCGCTTGTAGGCGGCGTTCGCAATCGCCCACGGCACCGTGTGGTCCTTCTCGCCGTCGATGATCAGCAGCGGACCGCGGTCGGGGTTCTTCGTATTCACCTTCGCGTCCGTCCACGGGTTGAGGTTCGCATTGCCCATCTGCGACGAGAGAGATCCCAGAGCCGGCGACGTGGAACGTGTCGTAGAGCTCCTTCGCCTCTTTCTCGTCCAGCGCGTTCGCCCAACCGTACTTGAACTGGTCGAACGTGAGCGTGATCGCGCGGCCGCGCGTGAGCGGGTTGACCAGGAACGGGCCCACCCCCCTGAGCACGGAGGCCGGCAGAGGCAGAACGCCGCGGAAGACCCCGGGGTCGATCGCCACCGTGGCCGCCGAGAGGCCCCGGCCCGCGAGCATCTGTGCCAGCAAGCCCCCGGTCGAATGCCCCATTATCGCTGGTTTCTTGTCCAAGGCATTGATGATGTCGGTGGCGTGATCGGCGACCTGCCTCAGGGTCTTCTTGGCAAGCACGTCCGGGTTCGCCCGGGCCTCTTCAACCGTTGCCGGATCGTCTGGCCAGTCCGGCGTCAGCGGCGCGTAGCCGGCCCGCTTGAAGAAATCCGTCCACGCGTCCCAGCTGCTCGGCAGCAGCCAAAGGCCGTGGATGAAGACGACCGGAGTATTGCCGGAGGCGTTGGCCGCCTCGATCTCCCGGCTCTCCCGCTCGGAAATTGACGCCGTGGCCGCATTCGCACGCTCGACCTGCTCGAGCTCCTGCTCGGGGATCCTCGTCGAGAAAACAGTCGTGCTCATCTCGTCCTCCTCGGTCGGCTCCGGCGGCCGGCGCGACGATCGTCGGCGCAGGCTGCGTGTGGACCCGGACCGTTGTCGCGGTTTGTCGTGGAGTCAGGATTGCGCGGCCGAACGGCACTCGCATCCGCCGAGACGCCAGCGCGAGTCGCCAGTCGCGGCGAGAAAGCGCTAGGTCGAGCGGTCTGCGGCTGCGCGATCCTCGCCGTCGATACGGGCCGACGCCTCGGGAGCGACCGGCATCACACTTCGCTCAGTGGGCGGACTCGCCGACTTAGCGGTTGTGGTTCACGAGCTCGACGTTGTGGCCGTCCGGGTCGAGCACGAACGCGCCGTAGTAACCCGGGTGGTACACGGCGCGCTCGCCGGGGGCGCCGTGGTCCTCGTAGCCCGCGGCGAGCGCGGCGGCGTGGAAGGCCCGCACGGTCGCGTCCGCGTCCGCGGGGAACGCGAGGTGGACGTGCTCGGTGAGCGGGCGCTCGTCGCGCACGAGCGAGAAGGAGAACTCCGCGCCGGAGAACTGCACGCGATCCGGCGCGTCGTGCGCCAGACGGAGCCCGGCGTGCGGCGCGACGACCGTCGCGTAGAAGCGGCGCGACGCCTGCGGGTCGCGGACGCGGAGCCATAGGTGGTCGATGCGGCCGTCGGGCACGGGGCGCTCGTGAGCGGCGTGGACCGCCTCGACACTGTTGCCATCCGGGTCGAGCAGGAAGCCGCCGTAGTAGTCGGGGCCGTACACCGGGCGCAGTCCGGGCGCGCCGTCGCCCGGGTGACCGGCGCCGATTCCCGCCTGCCAGAAGGCGTCGACGGCCGCGCGGTTCGGCGCGCGGAAGCCGACGTGCAGGCCGTGGGTCACAGGGTGCTCGCGGTCCATCGGGCCGATGGCCCAGTCCTCCCACTCGACCAGCTCGGCGTCCGCGTGGCTAGGCTCGACGTCGAGCACGGAGAGCACGGTGCGGTAGAAGCGCTCGGACACCGCGAGGTCGGACACCGCGATTCCCACGTGGTCGAACATCGCCCCGAGGCTACCGTTGCGGGCATGCTCGAGCTGTCGAACTGGTCCGCCGCTCGCGCCGTCAGCGGCGCGCCGCCGGGCTTGCCGACCCGTCGCGCAGCTCACGCCGCAAGATTTTCCCGCTCGCGGTCTTTGGCAGCTCGTCGACGAACTCGATCCGCCGCGGATACTTATAAGCGGCCATGCGCTCCTTGCAGAATGCGATCAGCTCATCATGCGTTACTACTGCCCCGGGCTTGAGGCTGACGAAGGCTTTGACGGTTTCGCCGCGGTAGTCATCGGGGATGCCGACGACCGCCGCTTCGCGGACGGCATCGTGTCCGTATAGCACGTCCTCGACTTCGCGCGGCCAGACCTTGTAGCCGGAGACGTTGATCTGGTCCTTCTTGCGGTCGACCAGGTAGAACCAGCCGGAGTCGTCCATGAAGCCGACATCGCCGGTGTGCAGCGACCCGCCCGGGATCGCATGCTCGGTCTCTTCGGGCTTCTTCCAGTAGCCGGCGACCACCTGCGGCCCGGAGGTGACGAACTCGCCGACAATTCCCGGCGCGACGTCGCGGCCTTGCTCGTCGATCACACGTACGACGGTGCCGAAGACCGGGACGCCGACCGAGAGCGCACCGGAGGAGGGATCGACGGGCGCGCGGCGCCCGAGCGGCACGCAGTGCGACGGCGACGTCGTCTCGGTCAGCCCGTAGATGTTGTGGATGTAGGCGCCGAACTTCTGCTCGAAGGCGTCGACGGTGGCCGGCGGAATCGGGGCGCCGCCGCTCAGCACCTTGGTGAGCGTTGAGAGATCCCGAGTGTCCGCGGTCGGTGCGTTCATCAGCGCGATGAACACGGTGATCGACCCGACGGTGAACGTCACGGCGTGCCGTTCGATCAGCTCGAGTGTCGTGTCGGCGTCGAACCGGTAGCTCATCACGATCCGCATGCCGGCGAGCAACCCGACCGCCAGGTGTCCGACGAGGCCGGTGATGTGGAAGAACGGCGCCACCCCGAGGACCACGTCTTCGTCGTCGAGGCTTGCCCACTCGCGGTACGTCTGGGCGTTGAAGACGAGATTGCCGTGGCTGTTCATCGCGCCCTTGGGCGGTCCGGTTGTGCCCGAGGTGTAGGTCAGGACGGCGGTGTCGCCCGGGGCGAGCGCGCTCCGCGCCGGCTTGTCCGCGCGGTAGCGCTCAATCAGGGCACGCAGGTCGTAGGTCGCGGGATCGCGGCGACGCTCGGAGCCGACCAGAAGCGGCGGTGTCGCGTCCAGGAAGTCGAGCTCGGAAGTTGTGACCACGAGGCGGAGGCCCAGCTCCGCCGCCACCTCGCGCCCGACCTCCTCCCACAGCGACTCGAGCGTGACGAGCGCGGTCGCTCCCGAGTCCTCCAGCAGCGCCGCCAATTCCTTGCGCTTGAGCATTGGGTTGACCGGCACCATGATTCCGCCCGCCTTCCAGGTGGCGAGCATCGCGAGGGCGAACTGCGGCACGTTCTGCAGATAGACCGCAAGCCGCCCTCCACGCGCGAATCCTTCAGCCTGCAGCGCCGCCGCCAGCGCATCCGTGAGCTCGTCGAGTTCCTGGTAGCTGATCGAGGTATCGAAGTATTGGAGGGCAACCTTGTCGGCGGCCCGACCGGCGGTGTGCGTGAAGGCCGCGAGCATGCTCTCGTGCTCGAGGTCGAGCTCGAGTCGCGAGCCTTGGGGGTACAGCGCGGTCCATGGTCTTGTGTCGTAAACGCTCATCGTCTCCTCTTCGATCAACTCGCTTCGAAGCGCTCGATCCTGTCCTCGCCGGTCACCTCGCGTACGCACCCGTCATTCAAGAGGAGATCCACGTGGCCGAGGACTTCTGAGATCGTCAGGTAGGCCTGGGTGACCGCCACGTTTCCCCACAGCTCCCGCGCGAGCTCGTAAGCGCTGCGGGAGCGCTCGCGGATCAGGGCCTCGAGCCGCTCGCGACGGCGGGCGTGCATCGCGAGACGATCCTCGATCAGCGCGCCGTGATGATCGATCACCTCGCCGTGACCCGGCAGGACGAGCCTGAGATCGGTGTCCCGCGTGCGTTCAAGCGAGCGCATATAAGCCACCAGGGCCTGGGGTCGAGGCTCGCTCGGGCCCGTAAGCGGTCGGGTGATCGCCGCGTTGGACGAGATGTGTCCGATCAGATGGTCGCCGGCGAACATGATCCCCCGTTCCGGGTCGTGGAGCACGGTGTCGGACGGCGAGTGTCCCGGCCGGTGGTGCGCGATCAGGGTACGGTCGCGGAACTCAAGCGTCGCGCCATCGCTCAGCGGCACGGTCGCGGTGACCGCCGCGCCCCAGCCATGGAACGTCGCCGCCACCGCACGCAGTACCGAGCGGGCGTCTACAGGGACGCCGTGGACGGCCATGATCTGCTCCGCGTATGCGTCGTCAGCCTCCATCGAGGCCGGAAACGCCGCGAGCCATGGCACGAGCTCCTCGAATGCCGCCACGTCGGCTCCGGAACGGCGCGCGACGATATCCGCGAGTCCGAAATGATCCATGTGCTGGTGGGTGATGACGATCAGCCCGAGGTGCTCGATCGCGTGCCCGAGGCGGCGAAGAGCCGTCTCGAGTTCCACGAGCGTGTCGGCCGAGTTGGGACCCGGGTCGATCAACGTCAGCGGCTCGTCCTCGATCAGGTATGCGTTGACCCGGCCCACGGCGAACGGGGTGGGGAGTGCAATCTGGTGGATTCCGGCCTGGGCCGCAAGATCGAGCATCGCCATCTTCCAAAGCTTGACATGAATTCAGTTAGTCTGCAAACATGAAGGGATGCCCCTCAGCGCTGTCCGGTGAGCCCTCGGGCGTCCTCAGGGCAGCGCTAGCCTGTTGGCATGGCCGTCCGGGCACGTGCGCGTACCGCTGAAGACCTTTGGGATCTGCCCGAGGACGGCACGCGGTACGAGCTCGTCCGAGGGGAGCTTCGGGTGATGGTCCCGCCTGGAGCCGAGCACGGCCGAGTCGCCGCGACCGTGGCGGGGTTGTTGTTCGTTCATACGCGTGAGACCGAGGCTGGTGTCACGTTTGCCGCGGAGACGGGCTTTCTGCTGGCTCGCGATCCAGACACCGTCCGCGCGCCCGACGCCGCGTTCGTCGCCTCCGCGCGGGCCGAGGCAGTCGGCCGGACCGAGCAGTACTGGCCGGGCGCGCCGGATTTTGTCGCGGAGGTCGTTTCGCCTGGCGACACCTTCGCTGACGTGGAGGCAAAGGCGCTCGACTGGCTCGCGGCCGGCACAAAGCTCGTACTGGTCATAGATCCGGCTCGTCGGACGGCCACGACGTACCGAGGACCGGAACACGTGCAGGTCCACACGGGCGACACACTTCTCGATCTCGGCGATGCGGTCCCAGGTTGGCGCCCCGCGCTGGCTGACTTTTTCCGCTGAGACTCCGTCGCCCCATCTCACCGGTCGGCCGTGTCCGCGCCCACAGAGGAAGTGGCACAACTCGCATTCTTGTGCCGGTATCCGCATAGATCCGCGCACATTCCTGCCTATGCGATGAGCCAGTGATGACCGTCGATCGTCCCGCGCGGCCTACCCGTCCGAGCGATCCGAGGATCGGAGCCAAATCGCTTCACACGCGAGAGGTAGCTGGTTCGAGCCCAACCGTGCCCATCAACAGCTCCGCGAACCCAGAGCTCGCGAGACATAGAAGCGGCGAGCACGGGCACGCCGTGGAGGCGGCACAATGCCCGTCGGTCGAGCGCTATCGCAGCGCATCGGGCAATGGGACACTGCGCCGGACGGAAGGCTAGGCCAGCACGGCGTCGGCCGTGGCGCGCTCGGCGCCACGCACCGCGCGCGTGAGGAGCTCCCACAGGATGGCGCGCTCCTCGGCATCGAGGGCGTGGAGGACCTCATCCTCGATGCTCGCCTGGGCGTGGGCGGCCCGCTCGAGCGCCTCGCGGCCTTTGGCGGTGATGTGCACGCGGTGGCGCCGGCGATCCTCGGGGTCGCGCCGGCGGACGAGATGTCCGCGATCCTCGAGCTCGTTGAGCAGCAGCACGACGTTCTTGGCATCCATACAGAGCGCGTCGACGAGCTCCTGCTGAGGAGCGCCGTCGTGGTCGGCCAGGAAGCTGAGTGCCATCAGCAGGCGCAGGTCCATGCCCAGCAGCTCCGGGTTGCTGCGTCGCATGACCTGCTTGGTCAATCGTGGCAACAGCACCATGGAGTTGGCTTCGTAGAGGGCGTCTTTACGAGTCATTTCAGACGACGAGTATATCACGATTCGGCCATCTTTCGCGTGGCGAGAGTAATCACCAAACCACTGTTCATATCCGTAGAATGGATGATCATGCTATTGTGGTCGATCCCCGCCCCGTCTGAAACCAGAAGGACCGCCGATGACCTCCAGCCCTACGACACGAGCCCCTGCTCCAACCACTAACCGATGGGCGGTGCTCGGTCTGCTCGGGGTCGCGCAGCTGATGGTCGTGCTCGACGCGACGATCGTGAACATCGCTCTCCCGTCAGCCCAGCGGGCGCTCCACTTCTCGACCGACAGCCGGCAGTGGGTGGTCACGGCCTATGCCCTAGCCTTCGGCAGCCTGCTGTTGCTGGGCGGGAAGCTCGGTGACCTGTTCGGCCGCAAATGGACGCTGATCGGCGGCCTCACCGGCTTCGCGGTGGCGTCGGCGATTGGCGGCATGGCGCAATCGTTCGGCATGCTGGTCGCCGCTCGGGCGCTGCAGGGCGTGTTCGGCGCGCTGCTCGCTCCCTCGGCGCTCGGTCTGCTGACCGTGACCTTCCAGGGATCGCCGGACCGGCCCAAGGCCTTCGGCATCTTCAGTGCGATCGCCGCCGGCGGCGCCTCCCTCGGGCTCCTCCTCGGCGGTGTGCTCACCCAGGCGCTTTCCTGGCGCTGGAGCCTCTACGTCAATCTCGCGATTGCGGTGCCGACGGCGATCGTGGCGCTGCGTCTGTTGCGCAACGAACGTCAGCCGGGCCGGTCGCCCATCGACCTGCCGGGCGTCGCGTTCGCCTCCGGAGGCCTGTTCGCCCTCGTGTACGGCTTCTCCAACGCCGAGACGACCTCGTGGACGGATCCGATCACGATCATCGCGCTCGCGCTCAGCGCCGCCCTGCTGATCGGCTTCATCGCGCTCGAGCAGCGCGTCGAGCACCCCCTGCTGCCGCTGCACATCGTGTGGGACCGGGCGCGCGGGGGCGCCTACGCGACGATCGCCCTGGCCGGCTCGGCCGTGTTCGCCGTGTTCCTGTTCCTCACGTACTACATGCAGCAGAACCTCGGCTACTCGCCGCTCCGGACCGGCCTGGGCTTCCTTCCCATGACCGTGATGATCGTCCTCACGGCCACCACCGTGCAGACGCGGATCCTCCCGCGCACGGGCGCCAAGCCGCTGGTCGTCACCGGCATGACGCTCGGGATCGCCGCGATGCTCCTGTTCACGCAGCTGACGCCGCACGCTGCCTACGCCACGCCATGTGCTGCCCGGGCTCCTGCTCACCGGAGTCGGGATGGGGTGCATTTTCGCGCCGGCGTTCTCGACCGCGACGCTGGGAGTCCAGAACCACGACGCCGGCATCGCCTCGGCCATGGTCAACACCTCCCAGCAGGTCGGAGGGTCGGTCGGCACCGCCCTCCTCAGCACGATCTTCGCGAGCGCCGCCGCCAGCTTCGCGTCCGGCCATGCGAAGACAGCGGGTCTGGCGACCGCCGCCTCGGTGCATGGCTACACCACGGCGTTCGAGTGGGCCGCGGCGCTGTTCGGAGTCGGATTGCTCGTCGCGCTGCTGATCCTCCCCTCGGACGGCGCGCGCCGTGCCCGTACCGAACAGGTGCAGGCCCGCAAGGACCTCGCCCTCAGCCTTGAAACGACATGACACCAAGCCCTCAGCGGCCAGCCGCCACACCCCCGGCGCTGCGCCGCGCTCAACCCAAGGAGCGCGTCTGATGAGCAGCCAATCAACCCGGGCCGATTTCCTCGCCGGAGACTTCAGCTCGGAGAGCGCCGTGCGCGGCGTATTCATTCGCCGGCGCCGACGGGCGCCCGGGTCGTCGGCCAACGACGTGGACGGCGTGCACGCGCGTTCGCCCGCCGCCGGCGCTGACCATTCGGCCCCGGCGGCCGGGCCTCGACGCCTGCGCCGCTGGTCGGTCGCCGAGCTGGTCGCTCGCGCTGTCGCGGCGCCTCCGACCGAACGCATGGTGCACCACTAGCGGCACGCCCCGGAGCGCCTCTCTTGACCGCCACCCGGACCCCGTTCTCCGATCGCCTGAACGCACCGGCGGCGGCGCGCTCGGGGCGAGACGGAGGGCCACCGGCGGTCGACCGGCGCGGCTTGCGGAGGCGTTTGCTCACCGTGCTGGTGCTTGGTGTCTGCGTCTTGACCGTCGTGCTCGCGGTCCCCGATCTGCGACCCGCGGTGCGGGGAGATCGCCGACATGAGCCCGGCGCTGGTGGCTGTGGCCATCGGCCTCGAGCTTGCGTCGTGCCTGAGCTTCCTGGTCATCTTCCGCCTCTTCTTCAGCCCTGTGCCGAAGACCGAGGCGCGAGAGATGGCCTGGTCGCAGATGGGCTCGGGCGCGCTGCTGCCGGGCGGCGGCATCGGCTCCCTTGCCGTCGGCGGCTGGCTACTTCACCTCGCGGGAATGTCCACGAGGGAGATCGTCCAGCGCTCGAGCGGCCTGTTCTTCCTGACCAGCGCAATCAACGTGCTCACCCTCGGCGTGGCGGGCCTGCTGCTCCTGCTCAGGATCGCCGGGGGGCCTGACGACCTGCTCCGCGCCGGGCTCCCGCTCCTCGTCGCCGTGGGCGCGATCGTGCTGGTCCTCGGGCTGGCCAAGGTCACGCGCCGGGTCTCCAGCGGGCATCCTCGGGCGGTGTGGCTCGTTGACATCGGCGTCGGAATCCCCGCCGCCCGGCGCGCGCTGGTCCGGCCGAGCTGGCGCCTGATCGGAGCCCTTGGCTACCTGCTGTTTGACATCGCCGTGCTGTGGACGACGTTCGCCGCCGTCGGCCCGCTCCCGCAGCTCGCGCCGCTGGTCGTCGCCTACCTGGCGGGCTATCTCGCCAATGCGATCCCGATTCCCGGAGGCATCGGAGTCCTCGACACGGGCCTGGTCGGCGCACTCGCGCTCTACGGACTGCCGGTGACCCACGCCGCCGCCGCCGTGCTCGTCTACCACGCGATCGCGTTCTGGATACCTACCCTTGGCGGCATGCTCGCCTACGCCCGGCTGCGCCCGCGGCTGGCCGTCGTCGACCAGCGCGAGATCGCCTCGCCGCCTCCGAGCGCGGCTGTCGTGCCGGCGCAATCCGAGCCGGTCGCTCAGCGCCAGTCCCTCGCCGCCTGAGCTCGCCTCGGCTCGGGTCGACCGCCTTTTCGTGCCTACGGAGTTAGCTGACGGGCTCGCGATCCACGACGGCTACAACCGGAACACCGGCTGATTCGCCGCAACGACTTGGGCTCCCCGCTCACCGCGTCTGGTCCGCGGTGACTCGGCTATGTGGGCGCGGACTATCACCCCGCCCGAGGAGCCGAGCAAGCGCGCAGCCGGATTTTCACACCGCGCACGGTTCAGCCCGTTCCGACCGGCGCACCCAGCGTGCCCGGGTCGCCGGCGATCTGGGCGCGCAGGTCTTCGAATGCCGGCGGGTCCTCGAGCGCCGTCCGGTAGGCGCCGAGGCGCCGAGCCGCGTTGATCGCGATGACTCCGACCAGGCGTCCGTCGCGTTCGCCGGCGTACACGACCCGCGAACCGTCCGGGGCGGACTCGAGCAGCTCGAGACTCGAAGCTCGCCCCGGCAGGCCGATCGACTGGATCTTCTTGTCGTATTGGTCCGACCAGAAGTACGGTGGCGTCTCATAGGGCTTGCGCTCACTCGCCGGCGCCAGCACGTTGCGGCCCGCGAGCTGCCCCTGCTCGGCGGCGACGGTCCAGTGCTCGATGCGGAGCGCTTCGCCGTCGGCGAGCGGATGGGGCCACGACACGATGTCGCCGGCGCCGAGAATGTCCAGGTCGCCGGCGGCGCTCAGCGTCGCGTCGCATGCGAGCCCAGGATCGGCCTGGAGCCCGCTGCCGGCGAGCCACTCCGTATTGGGCACCGCCCCGAGGCCGATGACCACTAGGTCGGCCGCGATGCGCTCGCCACCTTCGAGCTCGACGGCCTCGACGCGGCCGTCGCCGAGCAGCGCGGCGACCCCGGCGCCAAGTCGCACGTCCACCCCGTTGACACGATGCAGCTCGGCGCACCATTCGCCGAGCTTCGGGCCGAGCGGCAGCATCGGCGTCGCCGCGATGTCGATCAGCGTGACGTCGAGGCCCTCCTTGCGCGCGGTCTGGGCGACCTCGCAACCGATGAAGCCCGCGCCCACGATCGCGACCCGCGGCCGGTCATCGAACGCCGCTCGCAGCGCGAGCGCATCGTCGAGGTTTCGCAGCACGTGAACCCCTTCGAGCTCGGCGCCGGCACCCGTCCAGCGGCGCGGACGCGAGCCCGTCGCCAGGATCAGCCGGTCGTAGGCGACCTCGTCGCCGTCTGACAGCACGACCCGCCGTCGCCCACGGTCCAGGCTCGCGGCCGACACGCCGAGGCGCCACTCGGCCTCGAGCGTGTGGCATGGAAAATGGACGCTGTCGACCGGGTGCTCGCGGGCCAGCAGCTGCTTCGAAAGCGGTGGCCGCGTATACGGGAGATGGCGCTCTGCGCCGACCATCACGAGAGCACCCTCGAACCCGGCCTTGCGCGCCGCCTGCGCCGCGCGGAGCCCGGCGAGCGAGGCTCCAACGATGACCAGCCGGACTATTCTCACTTTCGGACCTCCACGACAGGGCCTCTCAAATTGAAGTCAGTTTGGTAGCCTACCCGCCAATGAACACTCCTGTCAACCGTTCATGACCGACAGCCGAACCCTGCGTGTCGCGATCGTCGGCGCCGGACCCAGCGGCTTTTACGCCGCCCCGTCAGCTGCTGGCCGTCGACGAGCCGCAGTTCGCGGTCGATCTCTTACGACCGCCTGCCGACGCCGTATGGCTCGTCTGGTCGGGCGTGGCTCCCGACCATCCGAAGATCAAGTCGGTGACCGGGCCTACGACAAGACCACCGAGCACGAGCGCTTCCGCTTCTTCGGCCACGTCGAACTGGGCGGTGACATCACCCGCGAGCTCCTCCTCGAGCATTACCACGTCGTCTGCTACACGTTCGGAACCTCGACCGACAAGCGGCTCGGGATCCCGGGCGAGGAGCTCCGCGGCTCGCACCCGGCCACCGAATTCGTTGCCTGGTACAACGGGCATCCCGACCACTCGGGCCTGGAAGTCGACCTTCAGGCCGAGCAGGTCGTGGTCGTCGGCGCCGGTAATGTCGCGATCGACGTCGCCCGGGATGCTCGCCCTCGCTCCATCGGAGCTCGAAATCACCGATACGGCCGACCAAGCGATCGACGTGCTGAGCGCCAGCGGAATCGAGGACATCACGATCCTCGCCCGCCGAGGCCCCCTCCAAGCGGCGTTCACGAATCCCGAGCTGCTCGAGATGGGTGAGCTCGAGCGCGGCGACGTCGAGGTCGTCGGTGGCGAGCTGGACGAGCTGTCGGTGATCGCTCTTGGAGAGGCCGACAAGACGCGCCGGCGCAACGTCGAGATCTTGCAGGACTACGCATCTCGGCCGAAGACCGGAAAGCCGATCACGGTCCGCTTCCGCTTCCTCGCCTCCCCAGTGGAGTTGCTTCGGCGACCAGAACGGCCATGTCCGCGCGGTGAAGATCGAGCACAACGCGATCGTCGCGCGCGACGATGGTTCGCTGGCCGCGCGCGGCACCGGAACGCTCGAGGAGATCCCGGCTCAGCTGGCGTTCCGCTCGACCGGCTACGCCGGGCAGCTCGTCGCCGGCATCCCGTTCGACGAGCGCCGCGGTCTGATCCGCAACGACGGCGGACGGGTGTACGACGACGAAGGCACTCAGCAGATCGCCGAGTACGTGTCCGGTTGGATCAAGCGCGGCCCGTCGGGAGTGATCGGAACCAATAATGGACGCCTCGCTCACGCAGAGCTTCACGACTTCACTTCCCAGCGGAGCGGCAGCTGACTGAGCGCCATCAACGAGCCACCGCCGGCGCTCCATCAGCTGGGCGTCGCGGTTCGCCCCCGACACGAGCCCGTACACCATGTCGCCCATCCTCAGCTGGACGCCGTGGAACTTGATGTCACGGGTGACCTCGGCCATCGCCGAAGATGCTGTGGTTACGTTTCTCTTGCCTTCAGCTCATGGAATCGAGTCATCGCGGAGCGGCACGGGACCGGAGTCACCGGCGGTCCCGTCATGCATCACAACTTCTACACGGCCCGAGTCGGCGCCTCCTGGGCGCTGGCCAACGAGCTCCGCGAGAGCTTCCCTCACGCCGGGCCGACGGTGGCTACCTCGTCGACAACCGGCTCGAGTACTGTCTTCTTAGGGAGGGCTCGGTGAGCGTAGAGATCGCCCGCGGCGTCGGCCCCGCGCGACTCGACATTGCGTACGAGCAGTTCGGTGACCCCGAATTGCCTCCCGTCCTGCTCGTCATGGGCCTGGGGACACAAATGCTCGGCTGGCCCGACGGGTTCTGCACCGCGCTCGCCGCTTGCAGCTTGCACGTCATCCGGTTCGATAATCGCGACATCGGCCTGTCGAGTCACCTGGCGGATGCGCCCGCGCCCGACGTCCGGGCGGTGATGCTGGGCAACGCATCGTCGGCGCCCTACCGGCTCTCCGACATGGCCGCCGACGTGGTCGGGCTTCTCGACGCGCTCCAACTCGACAGCGCACACCTGGCCGGGGCGTCGATGGGCGGCATGATCGCCCAGACACTGGCGATCGAACATCCTCGCCGAGTGCGATCACTGACCTCGATCATGTCGAGCACCGGCGATCCCTCGGTCGGGCAGGCGACGCAACCAGCACTGGCGGCCCTACTCTCGCCGCCGGCAGCGACGCGCGAGGAGGCAATCGAACGGACGGTGTCGATCCTGCGCGTAACCGGCTCACCGGGCTTCGAGCTCGACGAGGCCGAGCTGCGCTGGCGAACGGGGCTCGCGTTCGACCGCGCCCATGATCCGGTCGGCGTCGGCCGCCAGCTCGCTGCGATCGCCGCGTCCGGCGATCGGACCCGGGCGCTCCGGTCGGTCTCAGTCCCGACGCTGATCGTGCACGGCGCGGACGATCCGCTCGTCGACGTGAGCGGTGGCCGAGCCGCCGCCCGGGCTATCCCCGGAGCCCAGCTCGTGGTCTACGCGGGGATGGGCCATAACCTCCCGCGGGAGCTGTGGACCGAGATCGCGCGCCGGATCGGCGAGCTCGTCGAACGCGCCGAAGGCGACCGCGTCAGACCGCGGTGACCAACCCGCCGTTGGGCTGATAGTCGCCCCGACGATGAAGGGCCCCGTCGTGTCGATGAATCCGTGAGCGATCGCGTTCACCCTGATTCCCTCGACGATCCCTTCCTTCGCCGTGGCTCTTGTGAAGCCGAGGACGCCTGCCGTGGCGGCCGAATAGTCCAGTCTGGCGGACGAGCGACTCGAGCGGCGTGTTGATCGGCCCGACGGCCTGCTCGGCCTGCCGCTGCTCGATCAGCGGCGTGATCCGCGCCGCGTGGGACGTCGCCAACCCCCGGGGTTGTTGACCATGATCGCGAGCGAACCGAGATCGGTCTCAACTTGGTCAGCGCTTCTACGACCGATCCGTTGTCGCTCACCTCGGCATGGATCGCAGCGGCTCCGGAGACGTCGTCGACAACCTCCTGCGCCCTGTCAACGGAGAGGTCGAGGACAGCGAGGATCGCCGCCTCGCCGGCAGGCCCCCATCGGATCGCCGCTGCGATGCCTGACGCGCCGCCGGTCATGGCAGCCGTTCTGCCCTCAAGCGGGTGACTTGAACTTACCTCAATTCTGTTCCGTGTTCACGCCGGAATCAGCCGGGCGCTGTAGAAGGCGACGTATCGCGCGATCTCGCCCCCGGAGCTGATCTGAGCGGTGGAGAAGAACGTGCCACCATCGGGGATGCCCTCGATGACGCCTTCGACGAATACGCGGCCGCCCCGCTGCCAAAGGGCCGTGATGACGTGGCGCGCCGGGCTCGTCCCGCGCTCGGTGACAAACCCCCGCCACAGCGCCTCCCGGCCCCGGAACAGAACGCGTTCTCTACCGCCGGCGTAAGGCGGGTGGGAGTAGATCGCGTCGACCGCGAAATGCGCCGCCGCGTCGTGGAACCGCGAACCCATGAGGTCGGCGAAGTACCGCTCGAGGACCGGCCGGCCGCCGGGGACCGATGGTCCCTCGTCGACGGCCCGAGCCGGGAGACCCGGGGCATCGACGCCGGACGCCGGGACGAGTGGTGCGCGCAGCCACACCAACCGGGACACCGCGCCCCCGCCGTCGTATGTCAACCCGGCGACGCAGGTCTCGGGTTCGCCGTTGCCGACACGAGTGATCTCGGCCCAGCAGGCATCGTCGGAGAGAACGGCGGCGACGACCGTCAGGTCCGACGGGGCGAGGCGCGCCAGCGCGTCGGTCGTCTGCGTCGCGCCACGTACCGGTTCGACGTCGGCCGACAGACCCTGCTCGGGACTGGCGACCCAGGTCCGGACGTCAGGCGACAGGAAGTTTCCGATCGTCCGGCTGGAGCCTTCCGCGAGCGCAAGCGCATCATCGAGGTGCATGCCGCGCTCCGATGTCTGAAGTGAAGTCATGTGAGCGCGCCACCGCCCGGCCGCCCCCTCAGGCGAGCGTCTCGAGCTCGTCGACGCAGAGGTCGACGACCGTCCGCAGGCGCGCCGCGTCCTCCCGCCTCGGCAGCGGCTCGTCGATGCGCCGCGTCACTCGCCTCGTTGGCGGCGAGCCGCGCGGTGTCGTCGCGCGCGTCGAGCAGCTCGGACGTCAAGCCGACCAGCGCTGCCACGGTCGCATCTGCGGGGTTGGCCGGAAGGCTCGTGGTCGCTTCCCGCCGAAACCTCATGGCCATCGCGGGGCGGCAGACGCCGGCGCGGACGCGGTCTGGAGAGCGGCACGGACGGGAGGCTTGAGCAGCCGCGTACCCTGGAGCGAGCCGAGCGGTGCCGGCGGGGGGGTCGAGTGACCAGAGATCGTTACGCCTCGAAGAGGTACGACGACGGGATAGCTGAAGTGGTGATTGTTCATGTGCTTCACACGCATTTGAAGCGGGCCTGCGGATGACCGCGGCGGACGGCCGCCGCGGTCATCCCGAACGGGTCAGGATACGAACTCGCGGACCGAGCTTGCATAGGCGCGGGTGATCTGACGAGTCGCGTCGGCCTGCAGGCTGCCGATGCTGGCGACCCACTCGATCTTTGTCGCGCCGGTGGCCTTCTCGTACGTGTCCGCCAGGGTAACGACCGCCTTCTCGTAGGACGACAGGTAAGCCTCGCTCGCCTTCTTGCTCGTGGCGATCGCCTTCTCGCTCAGGTCGGCGACGCGCTCGGCGGCGTCCTGCACGGAATCGGTGGTCGGGTCGGACTTCTGCTGGGTGGCCATGACGGTGTTCCTTTCGCTCCGGGATCGGTGTGCTAGCTGTTAGCTACACGCAAGCTAGCAGGTGACTGAGATGACGTCAATTCAACTCGCATGGAAATTTTTCCGACGAGTCGAACGGCTCTTCGGTCACCTCCGAGAGCCTCCGTACAGCGGTGAGATCCCGGCGTTGTCGACGAGCACGTCGATGCGGCCCGAAGTCGCGGTAGGTGACGACGAACGGCTCGAGCTCGTCCCAGGCCCGACATGGCACGCACATCCGGCCGTCTTGAGCCGCTCCGACCGCAGTCTCGCAACGACCTCGTTGCAGCTTCCGGTTCCGGCTGACGACCACGATTGGGCCCCGGCGGATGCGCGCACGGGCACGATGGCCAGGCGGAGCCCGCGGGCGCCACCCGTCACGACCGCCGTGGTTCGGGTGAGGTCCACCAAGTCACGCGCGTCACGGAAGCTGTCCGGCGGACGCTGTCACTCGAATCTGGCGGAGCGCTGAACTCCTGGGTACAGGATGGACGTTGCTCGCATGTCTTCGGCCGGGGCGGCGCCGTCGCGGCGGGACCAGGTCAGCTCGCCCGGCGAAAACCATGCCTCCCCGTAGCGGCTCCCGTCGGCGATTATCTCCTCGGACACCGTGCCGTCGTCCAGAGTAGGTCCAGGTGTCCGAGTACCTCCCAGACGACCAGCAGCGGCTGCTCGGCCCACGGTGCGCGCCGACCACAGGTGCCCGGCGATGCCGTACGCCTGGGCCGGGCCCTCGTCGAGAACCCCGAGGCTTCATGGTAGTGCTTGACATGACTTCATTTTATCTGGATCATGCGTAGGACCCGGACGTGGCGTGATCGTCCCGTCCTGCGGCGGTCGCCAGGCCGCCCTGACAGGAAGTGACCAGATTGACCGCTGAGCACCCACTAGCCAACGACCCGACCCAAGAGCCGATCGTCAAAGGGGCGGAGCCGGCCGTGGTCGGACCGCTGCTGGCCGAGGCCATGCACGATCCGCGCTGGGTCGGATGCACGGTCGCGCTCATCTCCGGAGGCAAGTCGAATCTCACCTACCGCGTCCGTTCCGACGCTGGGGAGGTCGTGCTTCGCCGTCCGCCTCTGGGTCACATCCTTCCGACGGCGCACGACATGGCTCGCGAGTACCGCGTGCTGAGCGCGCTTCGCGGTACCGCGGTCCCGGTCCCACGGACGCTGTTGCTCGGGACCGCCGACGGGCCGCTCCAGACGCCGTTCTACGTTATGGAGCGCGTGGTCGGGCACATCTCTCGCGACGCGTTGCCCCCGCGCTACGCGGACACTCCGGCAGACCGCGCCGCGATCGGCTGGGGGCTGATCGACGTCTTGGCGGCGCTCCACACGATCGACCCAGATGAGGTCGGATTGACAGACTTCGGCAGGCCGCAGGGCTTCATCGAGCGCCAGCTGCGCAGGTGGTACGAGCAATGGCTGCGGTCGAAGGACGACGACCTGCCGGCGCTCGACGCCTTGCGCGATGATCTCGCCGTCACGTTGCCGCCAGAAGGCCAGGCGGCGATCGTGCACGGGGACTACCGGCTCGACAACACTGTGTTGCACCCGACCCGCCCTGGCGAGATAGTCGCCGTGCTCGACTGGGAGATGAGCACCCTCGGCGATCCGCTTGCCGATCTCGGAGCGCTGCTCGCCTATTGGAGCGAGGAGGCGGACGACGAAGTGCTGGTCCGGGCGCGGATGTTCGGCCCGGTGACGGCCGCGCCGGGCTTCCCGAGCCGAGCGGACTTGATCGAGCGCTATGCGGGGCAGACAGGCTTCGACCTCTCGGCGATCAGCTGGTATCAGTCGTTCGCATTCTTCAAGCTCGCAGTGATCTGCCAGGGGATCGCTGCGCGCGCGGCGGGAGGGGCGATGCTCGGGTCAGGCTTCGACGAGGCTCGAGGGATGGTGGAGCCGTTGGTGGAAGCCGGTCGTCAGCACCTCGACAGCGGCGGGCTGGCCGGTACGCCCTCGGTGGCGAAGCCCGCGGCTTCGCGCCGGCCGGAATAGCTGACGTTCATGCTGGAGCTCCCCCGGTTCAGTGTCACGGATGAGGGTCTCGTAATCGCTTTCCTCCGAGCCCGCCGGATCGACCCAGACGACGCGGGGACCCGATCTGCCGAGCTGCGTCAGCGCATCCTCGAGCGGCGCCGCCGGCGATGTGCTGGCGAACACCGTGCGCGCGCCTGAATGGCACAGGACGTAGGCGTAGTCGGCCGCCGCAAGCCGCGTATTGAGCGGGACGAGTACGCCTCCCGAGCCGGGCACCGACGTAGTGAAGCTCGAGCATTGCCGGGACGTTCGCCAGCAGCGTGGCCACACGCTCACCTTTGCTGATCGCGAGCTCGCGGCCGAGCGCGCCGCGAGCGGCCTGGCGAATGCGGTCGGCGAGCGTCGTCTGATGATGGCCGGGCACTTGGGAACGGTATCAGCGTGTGGTTGCGGCGACTAGCGGCCGCCCACTCGAACTGATATGATTTCAGATCAGGCACGCAATTGTAAGTCCCACACCGAGCGAGGAGTTTCCCATGAGCCCGGCGACCCGTTACTCCGTCCGGCGAGGCCGTTGAGATGGACTTCGCATTCGACGACACAACGCTCGAGCTGCGGGAGCGGCTACTCGGTTTCATGGACGAATGCGTCTATCCGGCCGAGCAGACCTTCCGTCAGCAGGTCCATTCGGCGGCGAGCCCGTGGGACACACCGCCGGTCCTCGCGGAGCTCAAGGTCCTCGCGCGCGAGCGCGGGCTGTGGAACCTCTTCCTCCCGCGGACGCATGAATACGGCGCCGGGCTGACGAACCTCCAGTACGCGCCGCTGGCCGAGATCACGGGGCGCAGCGTGTGGATCGCGCCCGAGGCGATCAACTGCTCGGCGCCCGACACGGGCAACATGGAGCTGCTCTCGCTGTTCGGGACCGACGAGCAGAAACGGCGATGGCTCGATCCGCTGCTCGATGGAAAGATCCGCTCCGCGTTTTCGATGACCGAGCCCGAGGTTGCCTCCTCCGATGCGACGAACATCCGCACGAGCGTCGAGCGAGACGGCGACGACTACGTCATCAACGGCCGCAAGTGGTGGTCCTCCGGGGCGATGTCGCCCCGCTGCGAACTGCTGATCGTGATGGGCGTCACCGACCCCGACGCCGAGCGACACCGGCGCCAGAGCATGATCCTCGTGCCCAAGGACACACCGGGGGTCAGCGTTGAGCGCTCGACGACCGTGTTCGGCTATGACGACGGCCCACACGGCGGCCACAGCGACATCATCTACGACAACGTCCACGTGCCCGCCGTCCAATCTGCTCGGCGAGGAAGGGGACGGCTTCAAGATCGCCCAGGAGCGTCTCGGGCCCGGACGGATACATCACTGCATGCGCGCGATCGGAATGGCCGAGCGCGCACTCGAGATGATGTGCGAGCGGACCGCGAGCCGATCGGCGTTCGGACGCCCGATCATCGACCAGGGTGTCGTCCAGCACTGGATCGCCGAGGCGCGGATACGGATCGAGCAGGTCAGGCTGCTCGTGCTGAAGACGGCGTGGCTGATGGACACCGTCGGCAACAAGGGTGCGCGGATCGAGGTCTCGGCGATCAAGGTCGCGGCTCCCGAGGTCGCGACCTGGGTGATCGATCGCGCGATCCAGGCCCACGGCGGCGCCGGCGTCTCGCAGGACACGCTGCTGGCGGAGCTGTACGCAGTCGCGCGCATCCTCCAGATCGCGGACGGGCCCGACGAGGTGCACCGGATGGCGATCGCCCGGCGCGAGACGCGGCGCTACCGCGAGCCGGTCCCCGCCTGAGCGCGCTCACGGCAGGCGGAATGTCATCGGCCAGCGCCGGCGACAGCCCGAGAACGGTCAGCTGCCGGCGGACGAAGAAGTCCGCGATCTCCTCGAGGCTCATCGTGCCGCGCGGGCGGTACCAGTGCCAGACACTCAGGTTCAGGCCGAGCACCGCCCGCGCGAGCAGTCTCGGATCGGCTTGCGGAAGCTGCCCCTGCTCCATCCCGCGGACCAGGAACGTCGCCCACGCGAACTCGAGGTCGCGGGTGCGGGCCCGGGCGAGCTCGCGTGCCTCCTCCTCCCGCGGCGAGCTGCGCCGGATGCCGACGAGGCCCTGCTCGGCCACGAGCACCCGAACGCGCAGCACCTCGTGCTCGGTCAGCTCGTAGCCCGATCGCAGGAGCGCGAGCAGCGTCTCCAGGTAGTCCTCGTGCTCGCGCGTGATCCGCTCGAAGTCGCGCTGGAACGACTCCAGCGCCGTCCGTCATGATCACGTACAGGCAGTGGAGCTTGGACTCGAAGTAGTGGTAGAGGGCAGTTGAGCCGATGCCGACGGCTGCGGCGACGTCGGCCCACTTCGTGTCCTCGTAGCCCTCCTGACCGAAGTGCTCGATCGCGCTGGCCAGGATCTCATCGCGCTTGCCGCGCGGGAGAAGCTCTTCCCTCGGGTCTAGCGACACGGGTCGCGATCAGGTTGGTCGTCTGTTTGTTTGCGCCACGGCGCCTCCGGCCTGCGCGGTCGAGCGGCGACCATAGCAGGCTTAGGTGATCTCACCTCAGTTGTGGAGCTATGATATGATCTGACTTCAGTTCGAATCACGACGGTGTCCTTTCTTCCTCGGGGATGGTCATAGCACCGTGCCGATACTCACTGACAGACGAGGCAGGAATGCCTGACTACGAGGGCTATCACGTCGATCCAGTTCGAACGGTCGGGCGACGTCCTGCGCGTCACGCTCGCCAATCCCCGCAACAAGCTGAACGCGGTCGATGGCGAAATGCACGCCGAACTCGTGCGGTGCTTCGAGGAGCTGAAGACCGAGCAGGACGCGCGGGCGGTGCTGCTCACCGGCGCGGGCCGGGCGTTCAGCGCGGGCGGGGACTTCGACTGGATGTCGTCGACCACCCCGGACGACCTCTACCAGATGCGGCGCGAGGGCAAGCAGATCATCTGGAACCTGCTCGACGTCGAGCTTCCGATCGTCGCGGCGATCAACGGACCCGCGATCGGACTCGGCGCGACGCTCGCGCTGCTGTGCGATGCGATCTTCGTCGCCGAGTCGGCGAAGATCGCCGACCCACACGTGCAGGTCGGGATCGTTGCCGGCGACGGCGGCGCGGTCGTCTGGCCGCTGGCGATGGGACCGGTCCGGGCCAAGCGCTACCTGCTGACCGGCGATGCGCTGACCGCCGTCGAGGCAGAGCGGATGGGTCTGGTCAACGCCGCGGTCCCGGACGACGAGCTGCAGTCGGAGGCGCTGGCGTTCGCCACTCGGCTGGCCGCCGGAGCGCCGCTGGCGGTCAGGTACACGAAGCTGGCGGTCAACCAGCTGCTCAAGCAGGCGATGGCCACGGCCTTCGACTACTCGACGGCGCTCGAGCTGGTCACGTTTGTCAGCTCCGACCACAAAGAGGCGCTGCGAGCGATCGGTGAAAAGCAACCCCCTCAGTTCAAAGGTCGGTGATCGCGATGGTGAACGGCAAGGCCGGACTCTCGTACGAGGGCAAGCGCGTCGTAGTCGCCGGCGGGGGCGGCACCGGCATGGGCGCGGCGGCGGTGCGTCTGCTCGGCGAGCTCGGTGCGGACGTCGTGGTGCTCGACCTGCGCGAGCCTCAGCTCGAGGCCGTCGAGTTTCACCGCACCGATCTTGGCGATCCGGAGGCGATCGACGCGGCGGTCGGCGCTCGTGGGCGGCCCGGTCGACGCGCTTCTGAACTGCCAGGGGATCTCGGGTGCTGCGCCCGGCACCGCAGCCGAGCGACGTGATGCGCGTGAATTTCCTCGGAGTGCGCCACCTGACCGAGGCGATCCTCCCGACCATGCCGGCCGGCGGCGCGGTTGCGAGCATCTCCTCGGCCGGAGGTCTCGGCTGGGCCCGCCGCCTGCGAGGAGATCAAAGAGCTGCTCGAGACCCCGACTTCGACGACGGGTTGCGCTGGTGCGAGGACCACGCTGACGGCTGCTGGCGCCGGTATTCCCGAAGGCGTACTCGTTCTCCAAGCAGGCGCTGATCGTGTGGACAATGCGGCGCGCGGTCACCGCGATCGACGCTGGGATCAGGATCAACTGCTCGAGTCCGGGCTCGACCGAGACCGCCATGGCGAATGAATTCCCGGAAGAGGGCGTGCAGTACATGAACCGGCCGATCGGGCGCGGGTCGACTCCGGACGAGCAGGGCTGGCCGGTGGTGTTTCTGGCGAGCGCCGCCGCGAGCTACATCAACGGCGCCAACCTGATCGTGGACGGAGGCAACGCCGCGGCGCGAACCCTCGGCCTGCTCACAACCAGCGTCTGAGCGTCTCGCCGCGCTGCGGTGAGCTTGTTTGATATGATTTCAGTTCATGAATCTCCGTGAGACCACCGAGGAGAGACGGCTCCGGGACGAGGTCAGGGAGTTCCTGCGCGAGCACTGCCCTGCCCCAGAGGAGGTGCCGTACGCGCTCGACGATCGGATGCAGTTCCTGCGCGAGTGGCAGCGCCTCTGCTACGAGGCCGGCTACGTCGGCCGGGCATGGCCGGCGGAGATCGGAGGTCGCGGCCGACCGCCGGTAGAGCAGATCATCGTCGACGAGGAGCTGGCGGCCGCCGGCGCGCCCGAGTTCCCCAACATCGTCGGTCTTGACGTGATCGGTCCCTCGCTGCTTGCGTTCGGCGACGACGCCCAGCGCGCACGGTACGTCCCGTCGATCCTCTCCGCGGAGGAGATCTGGTGCCAGGGCTTCTCGGAGCCTGATGCCGGATCCGACCTGGGGTCGTTGCGCACGCGCGCCGTGGCCACGCGACGACGAGTTCGTGATCAGCGGCCAGAAGACGTGGACCTCCTGGGGCCAGTACGCGCGGTGGTGCGGCGTCCTCGCGCGCACCGAGCCACCAGAGACGCGGCATCGCGGGATCTCCTTCCTGATCGTCGACATGCAGTCGCCGGGCGTGGAGGTGCGACCGATGACGCAGATCACCGGTCACGCGGAGTTCAGCGAGCTGTTCCTCGAGGACGTCGTCGTGCCCGGCGAGAACCTCCTGGGCGCCGCGGACAGGGCTGGCAGATCGCTCTCCACACGCTCGCCCACGAACGCGGGACCGCCGCCTTGCCGCGCCAGGTCAAGCTGCGCACGTGGGTCGACCGTCTCGCGGCGGAGGCGTGCGCACGCAGCATCGACGGCCGGTCGATCGCTGAGCACGAAGACACGCAACGTGCGCTCGCACGAGCGCTCATCGCAGTCGAGGTTCTGCGCCACCACGCGAGCCGGACAGTCGGAGCGTTCCTGGACGGGAGACCAGTCGGGCCAGAGAGCTCCACGGTGAAGCTCGTGATGGCCGAGGCGGAGCAGCTAGTCGGGACCACTGCGCTGGAAGTGCTCGGCGAGAGCCTGTACGCCCCGGAGCGCCTGGACGCCGACGCCGCCAATGCGTTCTGGTATGAGACCTACCTGTTCTCGCGGACCGCGACGATCCTCGGGGGAACGCAGCAGATCCAGCGGAACATCATCGCGGACCGGATCCTCCAGCTGCCGAAGGAATAGTCATGGACCTCGAGCTCACCGACGAGCAGACCTGGCTGGCGCGAGTCGGTCGAGCAGCTGCTGGCGCAGTCGCCCGGCGAGGCGGCGTGGCCCGCGCTGGTCGACTTCGGTGCGCTTTCGATCGCCGCTGGTGAGGACGGACTGGGCGCGGTCGAGCTGGCCCTGATGGGTCGCGCGCTCGGGCAATCCCTGGCCACGGTCCCGTTCATCGAGACTGTGGCTGCTCGCTACGCCACCCGCGGGTGCGCCTCGCCCGAGCATCCCGCGTTCGCGGTCCTGCACGGCGGTGAACGACGTCGTGGCGCTGTGTCTGCTCGAGCCCGGCGCCGGCTGGGACCTGGCCGGCTGCGCGACGAGCGCGAGGTCGAGCAGTGCCGGCGTGCCGTGATCGAGGGGCACAAGGTCGTCGTTCACCACGCGAATATCGCCCGCGAGCTGCTCGTGCTCTACAGCGACGGCGAGGACCGACGGCTGGCGCTGATCGAACGCGATGCCACCGGGGTCAAGCTCACCCCGACGGCGTCGATCGACGAGTCGCTGCCGACCGCGGCGGTCCGGCTGGCGGGAGTCGAAGTGCCGGACGGGCGAAGCTTGGCGCCGGACCAGAGCGAAGCCGTGCTCGCCCGCCTCCTGGCGATCGGCGGCGTGCTCGCGGCCAGCGAAGCAGTCGGAGCCGCCGCCGAGCTGGTCGAGCTGGCGCGCGACTACGCCGGGCAGCGGCGCCAGTTCGGTCGATCGATCGCGAGCTTCCAGGCCCTCCGTCACCTGCTCGCGGACATGTACGTCAAGCAGACGAGCGCCTGGTCGACGGTGCTGTTCGCCGCGGCCGCGCTCGAAGACGGGATAGAGGCCGCAGGGCGCACGGCGTCGGTCGCCAAGGCTTATGCGTCGCGGGCGACGCTCGAGGTCGCGCACGGCGCCCTGCAGGTGTTCGGCGGGATCGCGTTCACGGCCGAACACCCCGCTCATCGATTCCTGCGGCGAATTCTCGTCCGCGGAGGCCAGTTCGGCGATGCGCGGCACCACGAGCGGATGATCGGCCGGCAGCTCGTCGCGTCCGCCCGGCGCGAGGAGCTGGTCGCGTGAACGGCCCCGAGCCTCACTACTGCGTGCTGCCCGGAGCCGGCGGCTCGGGGCTGTCATGGGCAGAGGTGCTCGAACCTCTCGGCGCCACCCTGTTCGAGGTGCCCGACGAACCCGACGTTCCGGCAATGGCGGCGGCGATCGCGAAGTCCGTGCAGGAGCTACCACGCCCCTTGGTGCTGGTCGGCGCGTCGTTGGGGGCGATGGTCGCCATGGAGCTGGCGCGGACCGTGCACGTGGATGCGCTTGTGCTGATTGCCACCGGGTTCGGAATCGAAGTCAGCGACTCGTTGCTCGAGTGGGTTGCCGCCAACCCGCCAGACCTGCTTCGCGAAGGTTGCCAAGGCGTCGATCGTCGACCGCGAGGACGAGGAGATGATCGAGCTCGTCACGCGCGATTTCGCGGCGCGCGGACAGCCGGTGCTGCTCCGCCACCTGACGGCGCTGGGTGCCTACCGGCCCCAGGCGCTCGAGGCGCCGCCGCCGACCCTCGTGATCTGGGGCGAGGGCGACCGCAGCGTTCCGCTCGCCGACCATGTCGAGCTCGCGCTGCGCTGCCGGGGTGCGCTCGCTCCTGTCCCCGCCGCCGGGCACATGCCGTTTCTTGAGCAGCCGGCCGAGACGCTGGCGTGGATACGCACAGCCGAGAAACTCATGCAGGTGCCGGCCGCTGGCGCGCCGTCGATCGGCCGGCGCCCCAACTCGGCCACCGTCGCCTGAAACCTCGCCCCTGTCGCGCCGGCGTCCGGCCGCGCCGGTTCCTCTTGTCGAAGCTGCTGCGCGCCGCGCGCCGGCGGTCCGGGCGCAAGGGCTGCTCGACGGCGATGACCTCGGCCGCGTATTCGCGTGCCGGCAGAGAACCGGCGGCACATCATCGTGAGCTCGACCCGGCGGCACGTGCTGTTCGCCCGCCGGCATCTCGCGGGGCGCGGCCAGCCGGCCGAGGGGATCGGCGGTGGGTTCCAGCTTTACCACGAGGACCTGCCGTGGCGCAGCACGCGCGATCCTGACGAGCCCGGCCGCGCGCTCCCACGCGTCGTGCTCGCGCAGCTGCTGGACGAGGAGCTGCTGGCGCCGCTGGACGGGACATACCACGAGTATCGGGTCGCGTTCGAGCTTATCGCGCACAGCGGCCGGCGCCCGGCGGAGATCTGCCATCTGCCGGCAGATTGCCTGCGCTACGACGAGGAGCCCGCACCGGGCGGCGGCAAGCAGCGCCGGCCGGTGCTGCGCTACCGGCGCGAGAAGCCGCCGAGCAAGTGGGCGAGCCTGGCCGATCAACCACGAGACCGCACGGTGCCGCGACCGCCCGCGCCGAGGCCCACACCGCCCGCCTCGCGTTGATCTACACGCTGCTCGAGACCAGCGATCACATCCACCTCGAGCACCTCGAAGCCGCGCTAGCCGTCTGGACCTACGCGCACGACAGCAGCGCCTGGATCTTCGGCGACGGCCTCGGTGACCCCACCGCCGACGACATCTGGACCCTCGCCCAAACCCGGCCGGATGGGATCAGCCGCACCGAGGTCCGCGACCTCTTTAGCCGCAACAAGAAAGCCCGCGAGATCGACCGAGCGCTCGGCGCGCTCGAGGACGCCGGCCGCTTGCAGCGCCGGTGCCAAGCAGACGGTCGCGGCCGACCCGCCGAGCTCTGGATCCCACAGGTCGCCTAAGACCGCCGGTGGCGCGCGCCGGGAACACCGTCGGCGCTATTCTCAAGCCGCCCGGCCGCCAGGGCGATGTCTCACCCGTCAGACCGGGACGACGCTCATCGGCACCGCGTTCAACCGACGCGCCGCCCGCAGATAGTCCTCGATCAACGCCCGCAACGCAGCATTCGCGTTGGCGCCCTCCTCCTCCAGCCCGCGTTCGACCAGATACGCCCGACCACCAGCGCTCAAGGGCACATCAGTTACGCGAACCACACCCAAAACTCGCTGGCCGAACAGCGCCCGTTCGACCCCATCGACCGTATAACGCGCGAGCTCGACCCGAGCGCCCGTCCGCCCCACTCGACGTGCTGCGACCGCGGTCATGATCCCTCCCGCGTGTCCAGCACGCCTGTACCGCGTCGGCGATTCCGTCGTTTCCGCCGTGCCGCGTCCGGACGTATCAGCGCGGACAGAACCGCACGAGAACGACATGCGACGCTCTCGTTCCCACGCCGCCACAGCACGAGGACGCCATTGCTCTCCGGCAGAAAACGGACGACGCCGAGCACGCGCTGCCCGTAGATCACGCGTTCGCCGGCGCTGACGGTGTAACGAGCCAGTTCGACTCGCTCGTTGGTCACGCGGCCGACGCGCTGGCCGATGGTCGCGGTCATCGGCGGCCTCGCGTCCAGGTCGCGCTGCTGCCGTAGCCGAAGGTTTCCAGGCCCTGGATGACGCGGGTGGCGTCGTCGCGGGCGCGGGCCATGTCGTCCTGCACCGCTCGCTGCTCGCGGCGTCGGTCAGCGGCAGGGTCGGGGGCGCGGCGCTTGAGCCGGTCGATCAGGCGCGACGCCTCGGCGCGGGTGCGCGGCGGGACGAACGAGACGCCGCGTTGGATCGCGAGCTCGCGCAGATAGCGCTGCTGGCGCGCGGTCGGCGCCGATCCAGCGACTTGAGGGTGGTGCTCGGTCATGGCCGCGCGTGGGCGCGGCGCGCGGGGCGGTCAAGCCCTGGTCCGTGAGGACTCGCGCAGCGACCCGCAGGGCAGGGCTTGACCGCTCCCCGGTGCGCGCCGTGCTACGCGTTGGCGGACGGGACCGAGCACCAGCCGCACGCCCTCACCACCGTCACGCGACAGCGGGTTTGGGGTCGTTACCGGCGGGCTGCGCGCAGCTGCTCGGCGATCTGGCGCAGCGACGCGATCGAGCGCTGCACCTCGGCGCGGCGTGGCGCGTTGTGTTCGCGCATCGCCCTCACGAGCTCGCGGGCGGAGCCGGGCGGGGGTGGTGCGGTTGTTGGCTGGCTGGCCATCGCGGTCCTCACAGGTTACGGGTGTCGCTGCGGTGCGTCGAGTCGGTCGGCCAGGGCGTCGACGATCACCACGAGGTCACCGAATTGGGCTTGCAGCTCGGCTGCGGTGACGGCGGCGTGGTCGGCGGCTTCGGCTTCGTAGCGCAGTCCCGACGTCGACCAGTTCGATCGGCAGCCGTTGGCGGCGCGGGCGAGTACGCTGAGCGCGGCGATCACGATCGCGACCAGCGCCAGCGCGCGCTCGGCGTGCAGCAGGACCGCCGAGCCGAGCGCGATCCCCGGCAGCGCGCGCGGCGCGCCCTCCATGAGACTGACCGAGATCGCCGCTAACGCCAAGGCCACGGTGCCGAGCACGCGTCGCAGTCGCAGTCTCGCCCGGCTCGACAGCGCCGGCGCTGTCATGCGGCCACCAGGGTCGGGTGACAGCGCCGGCGCTGTCATGCGGCCACCAGGGTCGGGTGGGGTCGCATGCGGGCGAGTGCGGCGCCTTGTCGGCACCCGCCGCGATAGCGCTGCCCCCGGGCGACGACGGCCAGCTGTGCGGCAGTGAGCGTCAGGCGACGCATGGCTCGATCGTCGGTGAGAGCGGGCCGCGCCCGCCGGTCACCCCGTCGCGGGTGCAGCGCGGACATGGCCGCGGCGTTTCGTGGCGGCGCTTCAGGCGCCGCTCGAAGCCGCGGTCGACCGCGGTCCAGACGCGCTCCAGCGTGACGCGACCGCCGGCCGCGAGCACCGCCGCGACCAGCGGCGAGCGTCGGGCGTGCGAGCGACAGCGCGCGAGCTACCCGGCGGACTGAGGCTGCAGGACGCGCTCGACGTGCTCGTCCTCATGGAGGATCTCGACGACCCGCAGTTCGAGCGCGCCGCCGTGCGCTGGATCAGGCGCTTCGCGTGCGAGTGCGGATGGCGTCGGGCTCGGCGAGCTGCTCGCCGCGCTCGAGGCGCTCGACGGGCTACCCGCTTCTGACGCGCACGCCACGTTGACAGCCCTCCAGCAGCCAACCCGGTCTGAGGGATCTTGGATTTCTGATATTATCTATGCGACGCAGACCCTCATTGCTGAGAGTCGTCCAATTCGATTCGAGGATTAGATGGCGCGGCCAAACCTTCAGGACGAAGTCGCCCGGTGGGTACGCCGGGCCATCTTCAGCGGAGAACTCAAACCCGGTGAGCGGATCAATCAGGACGAACTCGCCGAGAAACTCGAGCTGAGCCGGCTCCCGATCCGGGAGGCGATGATCGCGCTTGAGCGCGAAGGCCTCATCCGCACGATCCCGCGGCGCGGATCCTTCGTGTGGGACTTCCGCCGCCAGGACGTCCTCGATCAGTACGAGGTGTACGCGCTCGTGGCGGGCCTGGCCACCGAGCGGGCCGCCGAGCATCTCACGCCGGACGGGATCGCAGCGCTGCGCCGTTCGGTCGAGGAGATGGTCGGCGAGAAGGAGCCGGCGGTCCGGGAAGCGGCCAACGATCGTTTCCACACGGTCATCAACCGCGCCAGTCGCGCGCCGCGGCTGATGTGGCTTCTCGGGCTGCTCGCAAGCAGCGTGCCGCCGGGATACCACGAGGCCGGCTGGGAGATCGCAACCCGCGAGCACGTCGAGATCATCGACCTGCTCGAGCGTGGTGACGGCGCGGCCGCGGCCGAGGCAATGCGTAACCACATTCGCCGTAGCGGCTCGCACGCCGTGCGCTTCCTGCCGCTGATTGACGGTGACGCCGCCGACGGCGACCTCGACGGCGAAGCGGCCTAAGCTCGCTCGCAAACCCACGCCGTCGCGGCAGCGCCCGCGACGGTGGTCGTGATCCGCGCCGATCACCCGCTGAGCACCAAGGCCTTGACGGCCTCGAGGGCCTGTGCTCTAATCGCATCTCTGATCTTTTATCAAAGATCGAATCTCAGTGATCCGAGTTCGATGCCCGGGTCCACGGTGTCGCCGGGCGGTCCTCCGCTCGGGCGTAGATCACGAGCCACCACAGAGGTGACCATGCTCCTTCATCGCGGCGACCGCTCGGCCACGCAGAAGCCCGTGGCTCGTCGACGGTCGCACCTTGCAGTCATCGCCACAGCTGTCGCAGCGTCGGTGGGAGTGGCGGCCTGCGGCGGGTCGACGTCCGCTGAGTCGGTCACGAAGCTGTCCGGCCGCACCGGTCCGACGGGTGACGCGGCGTGGCAGAAGGTGATCAAGCAGGCCAAGGCCGAAGGCCAGGTCGTGTTCTACACCGCGCGGCACGGGGATCGACCTGGTCGCCGTCGTGATCAACGACGGCGCGTACGGCGCCGAGCACATCCAGCTGCGCAGCAAGGCCATGGATCCCGAGATCACGACGTTCGCCTGGCCCGACCTCGGTCCGGTTGCGAACGCCCTCGGCGGGCCGTGGCTTCACCGTGCGCAACCTCTCCGAGCTCGATACCGCGCTGGCCGCGATCGAGACCCGCGACAGGCCGGTGCTGATCGATGTCAAGGTCGACCCGGATCGGGTCCCGCGCCCAACTCGCTGATTGCCCTCTTCCCTTCGGCTTGGATCTTTGATAACATATCCATCATGCTGGCGAACGGAACAGAGCTGACCGGCGCGGACGCGCTTCGTGCCTGGCGCCTCGAGCTGAGAGAGTGGTTGGACGCGCACGTTCCGCGCGGCCTGCCGGCGCTGGACAGCTACGCCGACGGCTCCGCCTACCGTGCGTGGGAGCGAAAGCTGGCGGATGCCGGGTACGCCGCGGTCCACTGGCCGATCGACCACGGCGGCCGCGGTGCCGGCGAGCTGGAGCGTCTGGCCTTCCTCGAGGAGTACGAGCGGGCGGGCGGCCCGCCACGCGTGAACATCCAGGGCCTGATGCTCGCGGGGCCCACCCTGATGGCGTTCGGCACGCCCGAGCAGCAGGCGCGGTGGCTGCCGGGGATGCTGACCGCGGACGAGATCTGGTGCCAGGGCTTCAGCGAGCCCGGCGCGGGGAGTGACCTGGCGGCGCTGCGCACGAAGGCCGTCGAGCGCGACGGCGAGCTGGTCGTCAACGGTCAGAAGATCTGGACGACCGGCGCGCACTACGCCGACTGGATCTTCGCGCTCGTGCGCACGAGCAGCGACGGGCCGAGGCATCGTGGCATCACCTGGCTGATGGTCGACCTCAAGACGCCCGGCGTCGAGGTCCGGCCGATCGTGCAACTCGACGGTCGGATCGAGTTCGCCGAGGTGTTCTTCGAGGACGCGCGGGTCCCGCTCGACAACGTCGTCGGCGGGATCGGCAACGGCTGGCGGGTCGCGATGACCGCCCTGGGCTTCGAGCGCGGCGTCGGCCGCCGCTCCTACGTGCAATACCTGACGCGGCTCGAGTTCCTGCGGGGCCTGCTCTCCGGCTCCGAGCACGACCCGGCGCTCGCCGCCCGCTTCGGCGAGCTGCTCGCGCAGGTGCTCATGTACCGCGACTACGTGGGGAGCGTGGCGGACGGGACGGCGAGCGCGGCCTACAACAAACTCATCTGGTCCGAGCTGCAGGTGCGGCTCTTCGCTCTCGGCGAGGACGTCCTGCGCGCGACCGGCGAGCGGGCCGAGGAATGGACGGCCGAGTACTGGTACGCGCGCGCGGCCCGCATCTTCGCCGGGACGAACGAGATCCAGAAGAACATCGTCGCCGAGCGCGTGCTCGGGATGCCGAGGTGACCGCGATGTTCAGCGACGAGCAACGGGAGTTCGCGGAGCTTGCGGCGAGGGTCTTCGGGGCGTCGGCCAAGGCCGAGCTCGCGGAGATCGGGCTGCCGCTGATGGCGGTGCCCGAGGACCTCGGCGGCCTCGGCCTGGACGACGCCGACGCGGTGCTTATCCTCGAGGAGGCCGGCTACGCCGACGAACCGCTCGCGATCGCCGAGACGATCGGCGTGGTCGCGCCGCTGCTGGCTCGCCATGGCACGCGCGCCCAGCGCGACCGCTGGCTGCCGGCCCTGGCGAGCGGCGAGAGCCTCGGCACGACGGTCTGCCCGGGTACCGGGCTGGGGAGCCGCCGGGGGGCGGACATCGCGCTCGTCGAGCACGAGGGCCGCGTGCACCTGCTCGAGATCGATGGCGACCGGATGTCCGCGCTGGCCGAGCCGCAGGTCGCGGCGGGCGAGCTGCGCAGCCGTGGTGCCTGGGTGACGGCCGCGGTCCTGAACGGCGTGTCGAGGCGACTGCTCGACCTGAGCGTCGAGCACGCGCTCACGCGCGAGCAGTTCGGCGTGGCGATCGGGAGCTTCCAGGCCGTCAAGCACAAGCTGGCCGAGATGGCGGCGGCGATCGAGTCCGCCCGGCCCACCGCGTGGAGCGCGGCGCGGGTACTGGCCGCGGACGAGCTGGCGGCGACGGTAGCGAAGGCGATCGCCGCGCAGGCCGGAGCGCTGGCGAACGACCATGCGCTCCAGATCCACGGCGCCATGGGCTTCACGCAGGAGCATCCCGTGCACCGCTGGCTGCTCTACGGCCACGAACTCGAGAGCCGCTGGGGCACGGCCGCGCAACATCACGCGGCGCTCGGCGCCTCCGCGCTGACGGGCGAATCGCTGGTCGAGCAGTTCGTCCCCTGAACCCGAACCAACACCAAGGAGTCGAAATGACGACGTTCGAAACGATCGAGTACGAGAAGTCCCACGACGGCAAGGTCGCGACGATCTGGCTCAACCGTCCCCACGCGCTCAACGCGATCAACAACGTCCTCGCCCGCGAGCGCGAGGAAGCGCTGAAGCTCGCTGACGCCGACGAAGAGGTCCGCGTGATCCTCGTCCGCGGGCGCGGGCGCGCCTTCTGCGCGGGCCGCGATCTCAAGGAACTGTCGACCGAGGCCCTCGGCTCCCAGGCCGAGAGCTGGCGCATCGTCCGCTCGTCCGGGCTGCTCGCGCTGAGCAACGACTGGCACATCTCCAAGCCCACGATCGCGGTCGTCCACGGCTACGCCGTCGCCGGCGGCTTCGAGATGATGATGTGGTGCGATCTCGCGATTGTCACTGACGACGCGCAGGTCGGCGACTACCACCTCAACCGTGGCCTGCTGGGCGGGGCCGGCCCGTACTGGGCGGTCCCGCGGATCATCGGCATGCGCAAGACCAAGGAGCTCTTCTGGTCGGGCAAGCTGCTCACCGGAAAGCAGGCCGAGGAGTGGGGCCTGGTCAACCTCTCGGTGCCGGCGGACGAACTCGAGGACGCGATCGACGAGTTCGTCGCGCCACTGATCAACAAGAGCCCGCTCGCGATGGAGTGGTGCAAGCTCGCGGTCAGCCGCGGCCTGGAGTCAGACCGCGAGACGATCGCGCTGCTCGAGCACTTCATGGTGATGAGCAACCACCAGACGGAGGACGCGCGGGAAGGCGCCACGGCGTTCATCGAGAAGCGCGAGCCGGTCTGGCAGGGCCGCTAGCGGGCGACGACCATGTCGGGGCTGTTCACGATTGATCCGGAGTTCGAGCGCGAGCTCGACTGGGTCCGCGACTTCATGCGGACGCAGGTGTGGCCGCTCGAGGTGCTCGACTGCGACGACGACGAGTTCGAGGTCGTCCTGCGAGCGCTGCAAGCCGAGGTCAAGAAGCGCGGCCTGTGGGCGGCGCACCTCGCGTCCGAGCTCGGCGGCCAGGGGCTCGGACAAGTCGCGCTCGCCCACCTGAACGAGATCATCGGCTCGTCGTTCTGGGGGCCGTACGTGTTCGGCTGCCAGGCACCGGACTCCGGCAACGCCGAGATCCTGGCGCTGGCCGGCACGCCCGAGCAGAAGGAGACCTGGCTCGTTCCGCTGCTCGACGGCCGCATCTTCTCGGCGTTCTCGATGACCGAGCCCGAGCACGCGGGGTCGGACCCCACGCGGATGAGCACGACCGCCGTTCGCGACGGCGACGAGTGGGTCATCGACGGGCACAAGTGGTTTAGCTCGAACGCGATGGCGGCGCGGTTTCTGGTCGTGATGGCCGTCACGGACCCGGACGAGCGCCCGCACCGGCGCGCCTCGATGTTCATCGTGCCGCGCGATACGCCCGGCCTGGACGTCGTTCGCAACGTCCCGACCATGATCGGGCACGAGCGGCTTGGCTTCGGCCATCCCGAGGTGCGCTACGACGGCTGCCGCGTCCCGGCCGCCAACCTCCTCGGCGGTGTGGGCGACGGTTTCGCGATCGCCCAGATGCGCCTGGGCCCGGGGCGCATCCATCACTGCATGCGCTGGCTCGGTCAGGCCCAGCGCGCCTTCGACGCCATGTGCGAACGGGCCGTCGCCCGGACCGCGCGCGGCCGGCGGCTCGCCGACTCCGACCTCATCCAGAGCTGGATCGCCGAGAGCAAGGCCGAGATGGACGCCGCGCGGCTGCTGACCCTGAAGGCGGCGTGGGTGATCGACACTCAGGGGTCCGCCGCGGCCAGGACGGACATCGCGGTAATCAAGTACTTCGGCGCTGAGATGCTCAACCGCGTGATCGACCGCGCGATCCAGGTCAACGGCGCGCTCGGCTTCTCCGGTGATCTGCCGCTGGAGCACATGTACCGGCGCGCTCGCGCGGCGCGTTTCGTCGACGGTGCCGACGAGGTCCACAAGACCGCCGTCGCCCGCCAGGTCCTCAAGGGCTACACGGCCCGCGAGTGGCCCTCCGATCACGTGCCCAGCCGCCGCGCCGCCGCCGCGGACTTCGTCGGCCACGTCCTTGCCCGGAGCGCCCATGTCGCTTGACACCGCAGCCAAGCCCGCCCTGGCCGAGGCTCTGGAGGCGGCCTGGCCGCGGTCCGCCAACGTCACGTTGCGGCCGATCCCGGAGAGCCATTCCGGCTTCACGTACTGGGTGGACGCGGAGCGCGATGGCCAGGCCGTCGAAGCGGTGCTGCGGCTGCCGCCGCCCCGCGCCCGGCCCGCGGGGCCGGCCGACGTCGCCCGGCAGGCCCGCATCATGACGGCGCTCGCCGCGACCGCCGTGCCGGTGCCGGAGATCCTCGCCTACTCGGCCGAGCCGGTGGTCGACGGCCGGCCGTTCATGCTGATGGCCAAGGTCGACGGCGATCCGCAGGCGTCGCTGTCCCCGCGTGAGCTGATGCGCGCGGCCTTCGACACGATCGAGGAGATCGGCGACGTGCTGGTCGCCGCCACCGGGATCGGCGACGAGCCGGTGACCGAGCCGAGCGCCGAGGTCGCGCGCTGGAGGGCGCTGCGCGAGCGCGCTCCGGCTGAGCTGGTCGCGCGCGCCCCGCTGCTGGAGGCCAAGCTGCTCGCCGCGCGCCCGCCCGTGGGCCGGGTGCGCCTCGTCCATGGCGATTACCACCCCGGCAACCTCGTCGTGCGCGACGGCGCCGTCGCTGCGGTGCTGGACTGGGAGATCGCCCATCTCGGGGTCCTCGCGGCGGACAAGGCCGGGCTGTGCATGCTCGCCATCCGCAAGCGCTTCGGCGAGCCCTACAGCGGCGAGTCGCTGGCGATCCCGCTGGCGGACATGGTTGCGCTGGCCGGCGAGCGCGAGTTCGAGTACGTGCTCGCCGCGAGCTGCCACAAGTACGCGGCGATCCTCGCCTACAACCTCGGGCTGCACCGGCGCGGCAACCGCATCGACCCCGTCTACGAGGGGCTGACCGAGACGATTCCCGGATTGATTGACGTGGGACTGGAGCTGCTGGGATGAGCATCGAAGCGCTGAACCACCGGGCGCAGAACGGGTTTGCCGGCAACGGCCAGCGCACTGCGTCGTGGGCATTCTTCCCCGGCGCCGGCGGCGGCTCGACGCTGTGGCAGCCGATCGCCGAGCATTTCGGCGGCGCGGTCCATCCCCTTCCCGCCGTGGAGGGCGTAGACGCGATGGCCGATGCGCTCGAGGCGGCGGTCCGCGCGATGCCCGCTCCGCGCATGCTCGTCGGCAACTCGCTCGGCGCGCTCGTGGTCCTGGAGCTCGCCCAGCGCGTCCCCGTTGCAGGCTGCATGCTGCTTGCGGCCGGCTGGGAGTTCCCCGTGTCCGACGAGCTCATCCGCAAGGTGGACGCGAAGGGCCGGACCGTCTTCCCGGAGACCGCACGACGCTGCGTGAGCCCACGCTCGTCCCCCGATCACCTCGCGGCGGTGATCGCGGACTTTTCGTCGCGCGAGGAGGGGACGATGTCCCGCCATCTGCGCGCGATCCGCGACCATCGACCGCGCATCGACGGCGAGTTCCCGCAACCGGCGACGCTGGTGCTGCGCGGCGGACTCGACCGCTCGGTCTCGCTGCAGGACCACATCGAGCTCACCGAGCGCACGGGCGGTGCCCTGGTCCCGATGAGCTCGGCCGCACACATGCCCTTCGTCGATCATCCGCAGGAGGTGATCCAGTGGCTGGAGCGCCTGCAAGCGTTCGTCCCGCGGGGCTGAGCACCTCCGACCAGCCCTTCCGGCTCGACGGCAAGGTCGTGCTGATCACCGGCGCCAGCCGTGGGATCGGAGAAGCGATCGCGCACGAGGCCGCCGGCGCTGGTGCCGAGGGCATCGTGCTCGCGGCGCGCCGGCCGGAGGCGCTCGCGCTGGTGAGCGAGCAGCTCGGCTGCCCGGCCGAATGCGCGGCGGTCGACGTCACGCACGAGGCTTCCGTGAACGCGCTGGTCGAGCGGGCGCTCGCATGCTTCGGCCGGATCGACGTGCTGGTGAACAATGTGGGCGGCGCGTCGTTCAAGGCGCCGCTCGCGGACACCCGCGCGGACGGGTGGCGCAAGACGGTCGAGCTGAACTTGACCAGCGCCTTCCTCGTCTCCGGCGCCGTGATGCGCACGTGGGCGTCCGACGGCGCGGGCCGCAGCATCGTCACGGTCGGCTCGAGCGCGTCCTTCCACGGCCGGCCCGGTCTCGCCGCGTACGTGTCGAGCAAGCACGCGCTCGTCGGGCTGACGAAGACTCTGGCGCGTGAGCTGGCCCCCACCGGCGCACGGGCGAACCTCGTCGCCCCCCACCTCGTCGAAACCGAGCTGACGCAAGCGCAGCAGCAGCGCGAGTTCCGCGAGCGATCGCTGCAGCAGATCCCTTTGGGACGCTGGGCGGAGACCGAGGAGATCGCGCGCGTGGTCCGGTTCCTCGCCAGCGACGCAGCATCCTATGTGACGGGTACGTGCGTCCTCGTGGATGGTGGTCATGAGTCCTAGCGCACATCCGCTCCTCCCGCCGGACGTCCAGGCGCGCTACCGCAGCCGCGGCCTGTGGGAGGACCGGAACCTGATGCAGATCCTCGCCGACCAGGCCGGGCGAGACCCTGACGCATCGCTATACGCGGGACAGGACTCCAAGTCCTACGGCGAGGTGGCCGATGCCGCGCGTCGCTTCGCGGCCTTCCTGTCGGACCAAGGTGTCGGTGGAGGCGACACCGTCGTCGCGCCACTTGTCAGCGGGTGGGAGGCGACCGCGGTAGTGGCCGCGGTCTCGTGCCTGGGGGCGCGGTTGGCGCCGCTGCCGAGCCGGACCTCGCCCGCACAGGTACTGGGCCTCTTCGAAGCCACCCGGGCCGCGGCCCTGATCATCTCAGGGCGCGTTCTGGGCAAGGGAGAGTGGGGGGACGCGCTGGCCGCGTGCCACCCGCGCGCCCTCGTTCTGACCGACGCCGCACACGCCCCGGAATGGGCGGCCGGCCTGCCGGATCTGCGCGCCGCGAGCGCGGGCCACCAACCGGCCGACGTGCGCCCGACCGACACCGGCGCGCCGTTCCTGCTCATGTCGACCGGCGGCACCACCGGGCCCTCGAAGGTGGTCATGCACGCCGAGAACGCCGCCGTCTACGCCGCGCGCCAGTACGCCGAGCGCTGCGGGTTCACGCCTCGCGACCGCGTGCTCTCCGCGGGGCCGTTCGGCCACGCGAGCGGAACCATTTTCACCCTGTATGCGCCGATCATCGCGGGCGCCTCGGTGCTGCCGGTCGCGCGCTGGAACACCGAGCAGGTCAGCCACGACGTCGCCCGTCACGGCGTGACGTGGTGCCTTCTGTCCGGCACCCATATCTACGACATGCTGCAGCTGGACGACGAGCACCTGGCGCTGTGGTCGCCCGTGCGCGGTCTCAGCGCCGGATCGGGCTCCGACGACCGCTACGTCGCCGCCGAGCGCAAGTTCGGCTTCCGGATTCGCCGCATGTACGGGCTCACCGAATGCGCCGGCCATGCGCTAATGCCCGCCGACGCGCCCGAGGACGTGCGGATGCTGCGCGACGGCCTGCCTTTCGACGGCGTCGAGTGCTACATCGCGGGCGACGCCGAAGTGGGGGAGTACTTCGTCCGCGGACCGTCGCTGATGCTCGGCTATCTCAATCGCCCCGAGCTGACCGCGGAGATGGTCAGCGCGGACGGCTTCCTGCGCACCGGCGACGTGATGTCGATCGACGAGTCCGGCTTCGTGCGCTATGTCGGCCGCCTCAAGGACGTCATCCGGCGCGGCGGGATCAACATCGACCCGCTCGAGCTCGAGCGCCTGCTCGTCCGCCATCCGGCCGTCACGGACGTCACCGTGGTGGGAATGCCGCACCCGCGGCTCGGAGAGCAGGCCGTCGCGGTCGTCGTGCCGTGCGCGGGCGCCGCGCCGACCCTCGCGGACCTGACGGATCTGCTCGCGGAGCGCGACGTGCCGCGCCACGCGCACCCCGAGCGCATCGTCATCGTCGACGAGCTGCCCAAGACCGAGTTCGGCAAACACAACAAGATCGCGGTCAAGCAGATGCTCGAGGCGGTGAGCCCATGATTGCTGCACGGGTGATCGTGGTCACCGGTGCCGCGTCCGGGATCGGCCGCGAGCACGCGCTCGGGCTCGCCCGCGCGGGCGCCAGGGTGGTCGTCAACGACGTCGCGTCGCCCGAGGCGGTCGTGGACGAGATCCACGCCCTCGGCGGCGAGGCCGTCGGGCACGTCGGCGACGTGTCGGACTGGGACACGGCGGAGCAGCTCGTCAAGACCGCGGTGGACGCGTTCGGCGACCTGCACGCGGTCGTCAACAACGCGGGGATCATCCGGGACAAGATGCTCGTGACGATGACCGCTGAGCACTGGGACGCGGTCATCAGGGTGCACCTGCGTGGAACCTTCTGCGTCACGCGCCACGCCGCCGCGCACTGGCGCGCGGCTGCGAAGGCCGGGGCGCCGACGGCCCATCCGCGGGTGGTCAACACGTCGTCTCCGTCCGGCCTATTCGGCAACGTCGGGCAGGCCAACTACGGAGCCGCGAAGGCCGGCATCGCGGCGTTCACCATCATCGCCGCGGACGAGCTCGCCCGGCTCGGCGTCGGCGTCAACGCCATCGCCCCGACCGCCCTGACCAGCATGACCGCGGGGCTGGACGCCTATGTGGCCAAGGTCCGTGAGGAGAGCGTCGGCGCCGGCTTCGACGTCGGCTCACCGGCCAACATCTCGCCGCTGGTCGTCTGGCTCGTCAGCCCGCAGAGCGAGGGCATCAGCGGCCGGGTGTTCACAGTCAAGGGCGGCGAGATCAGCGTCGCAGAGACGTGGGTCAAGGGCCCGGCCGTGGTCAAGCCGGGTCGCTGGGACGCGCAGGAGCTCGGCGACGTGCTGCCGGCGCTGGTCGCCCGCGCGCGCGCCAACAGCCGCATCGACGGGGTATCGCGGTCATGAGCGTGTTCGAGACGATCGACGAGTTCCGCGCCGCCCAGGGAGAGGTCCTGGGCGTCGGCGACTGGCTCGAGATCACCCAGGAGCGGATCGACGCCTTCGCCGACGTCACGGAGGACCACCAGTGGATCCACGTCGATCCGGTGCGTGCGGCGGAAGGCCCGCACCGCGCCACGATCGCCCACGGCTACCTGACGCTCTCGCTGATCCCGCGCCTGGGCGGCCGGATCTTCACCGTGCACGGCGCCCGGATGGTCCTCAACTACGGTGCGAACCGCGTGCGCTTTCCCCACCCGGTCCCCGTGGGCTCGCGCATCCGCGCCGTCGCCCGTCTGGTCGAGGTTACGGACATCGCCGCCGGGGTACAGGCGGTCGTCCGGTACACGATCGAGATCGACGGCTGCAACAAGCCGGCGTGCGTGGCCGAGACCGTACGGGTCCTGATCCCCTAATCACATCGAGGAGTCAACATGCCCGAGGCAGTCATCGTCGCAGCGGCGCGATCGCCGATCGGCCGCGCGAACAAGGGATCCCTCCGCGAGGTCCGGCCTGATGACCTCGCCGCCCTGATGGTCAAGGCGGCGCTGGCGCAGGTTCCCCAGCTGGACACGGCCGATATCGACGACCTTATGCTGGGCTGCGCGCAACCCGCCGGCGAGCAGGGGTACAACATCGCCCGCGTCGTCGCGGTGCTGGCGGGGATGGACCACGTGCCGGGGACCACCGTCAACCGCTACTGCTCCTCCAGCGTGCAGACCACGCGGATGGCGTTTCACGCGATCAAGGCCGGAGAGGGCAACGTGTTCATCTCGGGCGGCGTCGAGACCGTCAGCCGCTACGTCAACGGCAAGGCGGACGGCATGCCCGCCACCAAGAACGACCTGTTCGCAGACGCCATCGCCCGCACCGAGACGCCCAACGGCGCCTGGCGGGATCCGCGCGGCGTCGCCGCCGCCCCGAACATCTACCTCGCGATGGGCCACACCGCGGAGAACGTGGCCCAACTGCGCGACGTCGGCCGGCGCGAGCAGGACGAGTTCGCGCTCCGCAGCCAGCAGCGCGCCGAGGCCTCCATCGCCCGCGGGTTCTGGGAGCGCGACATCACGCCGGTGACCCTCGCCGACGGCACGGCGGTGGCGATGGACGACGGCCCGCGTCCGGGCGTGACGATGGAGGCCCTGGAGGCGCTGAAGCCGGTGTTCCGGGAGGACGGTACGGTGACCGCCGGCAACTGTTGCGCGCTCAACGACGGAGCGGCGGCGCTCGTGATCATGTCCGACCGCAAGGCCGCGGAACTAGGCATCGCGCCGCTCGCGCGGATCGTCTCCACCGGCGTGAGCGCGCTCTCGCCGGAGATCATGGGCCTCGGCCCGGTGGACGCCTGCCGGCAGGCGCTCTCGCGGGCGGGCATGTCGATCGGCGACATCGACCTCGCGGAGCTCAACGAGGCGTTCGCCGCGCAGGCCATCCCGTCGGTGCGAGAGCTCGGGCTCGACCTCGAGAAGGTCAACGTCCACGGCGGCGCGATCGCGCTCGGACACCCGTTCGGCATGACGGGCGCGCGCATGACCACGACGCTCATCAACGCCCTGCAGTGGGATGACCGCCAGGTCGGCATGGTCAGCATGTGTGTCGGCGGCGGCCAGGGCATGGCGATGATCCTGGAGCGTGCGTCGTGAGCGTCACGTACGAGCGCGAGGGAAGCACCGCGGTCGTCATGCTCGACCGCCCGGAGTACCGCAACGCGCAGAACTCCGCGATGACCTATGCGCTGGATGCGGCGCTGACGCGAGCGGTCGACGACGACGAGGTCAGGGTCATCGTCCTCGGCGGCAACGGCCCGCACTTCTGCGCCGGGCACGATCTCGGCACGCCGGGGCGCGACGTTGACCGGAGCTTCGAGCGCAAGGCGGTCATCTGGTGGGACCACACCGGCAGGAGCGGAGGCGACAAGCGGTTCGCGCGCGAGGCCGAGGTCTACCTGGGCATGTGCCGGCGCTGGCGCGAGCTGCCTAAGCCGCTGATCGCGATGGTCCACGGCGCATGCATCGCCGGCGGGCTGATGCTCGCTTGGGCGTGCGACTTCATCGTGGCCGCGGACGACGCGTTCTTCTCCGACCCGGTCGTGCGGATGGGAATCCCGGGCGTCGAGTACTTCGCGCATCCGTGGGTGATGAACCCGCGCGCGGCGAAGGAATTCCTCTTCACCGGGGACCGGATGACGGCGGAGCGCGCCCGCGAGGTCGGAATGGTCAACCGCGTGGTGGCTCGTGAGCGGCTGCGTGAAGCGGTGCTGGAGATCGCCGGCCGCGTCGGCGCCATGCCGCCGTTCGGGCTCGCGCTCGCAAAGAAGGCCGTCAACCAGGCCGAGGACCTGCAGGGGATGCGCGCCGGGATGGACTCGGTCTTCGGCCTGCACCATTTCGCGCATGCGCACAACGCCGAGCTGTCCTCCGATGCGCTCGGCGGTGTCGACGTGCGCAGCATGACCAACGCATAGGAGACGAGATGCAAGCTCTGGACCTGATGCAGCGCTACCTCGGATGCCTCGAGGCCGGCGAGTTCGCTGCTGCCGCGGATTGCTTCGCGCCGGCAGCGCGCTACTCGCATCCGCCCTATGCCGGCGACCCGCCGGGGACCGGGAGACACGAGGCGCACGGTCGGGCCGAGATCTTGTCGCTCTTCCATCGCCGCGGGCGGCGCAGCACGCGCCACGAGATCACCGCGACCGCGTGCCGCGGCGACCGCTGCTTCATCTCCGGGCGCATCCTCGACGCCGACGCCCCGATCGCTGGCTCGTTCCTGTCCGAGGCGGCATTCGACGCCGGGCTGGGGCGGTTCACGGAGGACGCGGCGTACTCGTCGCGCCCAGCGGTGTGGGCGGGGACATGAGGCGCCGGTTGAGCCGGGCGTCGTTCCGCGACTCTGTCGGCGAGCTGCTGTCCGAACGCGGCTGGTCGCAGCGCGAGCTGGCCGACGCCGTCGGCGTCGACCCCGCGCATGTGTGCCGACTGCTCCGGCGCGGGGCACAACCGCGCGCGACGCCGCAGCTGCTCGCGCGGATCGCCTCCGCGCTCGAGGTCGAGCCCGAATTCTTCGCCGAGTACCGCGAGTGGCGCGTGCTGGAGGCGGTCCGAAGCAACCCATCGCTGCGCGAACGCCTCTTCTCGTTGGTCGTGGCGCCATGAGTGCGGTCGCGACCGTCGTCTCCGAGAGCGCCGGCTTGGCTGCCGAGCTCGCGCGGGTGGCTGCCGGCCGCTCCAGCCTAGAGCCGGCGCGCGGCGACTGGCGCTTCAAAGACCCGGCCTGGCGCGAGAACCCGGTGTACCGGCGCATCGGCCAGGGCTACCTGGCCGCCGCGCGCACGCTCGAGGGCGTTGTCGAGGCCGAGAACCTGGACTGGCGGACCGCCGAGCGGGCCCGGCTGCTGGTGGCGATCCTGACGAGCGCCGCCGCGCCCACCAACACCGTCGCGGGCAATCCCGGCGCGCTCAAGCGCGCGTTCGAGACCGGCGGGATGAGCCTGCTGCGCGGCGCGCGAAACTTCGTGCACGACGTCCGACACAACGGCGGCATGCCGACGCAGGTCGACACGCGCCCGTTCGAGAAGGGCGCGAACGTCGCGGCCACGCGCGGCGCGGTGGTCTACCGCGACGAGGTGTGCGAGGTCCTGCAGTACACGCCCAGCACGCCCGAGGTCCGCGCCCGCCCGGTGCTGATGATCCCGCCGCAGATCAACCGCTACTACTTCATGGACCTCGCGCCGGGGCGCAGCTTCGTGGAGTACGCGGTCAGCCGCGGGCTCCAGTTCTTCACCGTCAGCTGGCGCAACCCCGGTGCCGAGCACTCCGCCTGGAACCTCGACACCTATGTGGAGGCGTGCCTACGGGTCGTCGACGCGGTGACCGACATCACGCGCAGCGACGAGCTCTCCGTGCTCGGTCTGTGCGCCGGCGGCATCACGGCCTCGACGCTGCTGAGCACGATGGCCGCGCGCGCCGACGAGCGCGTCCGCGCCGCGTCGTTCGGGGTGACGCTGCTGGACTTCTCGTCGCCCGCGCCGGTGGGCATGCTACCGCCCGAGTCACTCATCCTTGAGCTGACGTGACTTCGTCTACTTGTGGACAGAAGCGGCGTTGCGCTAACAGAACAGCAACACCGCGCGCAGTGTTTTTTACTTGACATCAGTTCAGGAGAACGAGTATGATGCCCGCGTCGTCATAGACGCCCGGTGCGTCTTTCCCAAGGCTCGAGGAGAGGACCGTGACCAGCAGCGCTTTCGCTACCACCGAGGCCGCGCTAGAGCGCGCCGCGATCACCGACGTGCTCTACCGCTACGCCTCGTGCATGGACCGCTTCGACTACGAGGGCGTCCGGTCCGTGCTGGCGGACGACATCGTCGCGCAGTACGGAAACAACGGTGAGCTGAACGGAGCCGACGAGGTGCTGCGGTACGTCCACGAGTTCTGGTCGACTGCCAGATGCAGCACCACTTTCTGAGCGTCTACCACGTCGAGGTCGACGGCGATCACGCCAAGGCGCTCGTGTATCACACCTCGCACCAGCTGTTCGAGCGGGCTCCGGGGATCATCCACGTGCTCGTCGGCCGCTATCACAACGAACTACGCCGCACCGATGACGGCTGGAAGATCTCGAAGCTCCTGCTCGAGCTCTGCTGGGGCGAGCGTCGCGCGGACCCGACCGGCTATCTGGCCGAGGTCGGTGGCCCCGGCCCGGCTGAGTGATCTGAGGCACCGTCGTGGCTTCGCAAGCAACAGCATTTCACGAGCGCCCGCGGATCGGCGCCGGAGACCTCGCCTTGCGCGTCGAGGACCTCTCGAAGACGTTTCCCGGCACCCGGGCGCTGACCGACGTCTCACTCGACATCCGCGCGGGCGAAGTGCACGCGCTCGTCGGACAGAACGGCTCCGGAAAGTCGACGCTGATCAAGACGCTGGCCGCGTATCACACGCCCGACCCTGGCGCGCGCGCCGAGCTCGAGGGCGAGGAGTTCGCGCTCGGACATGACGTGCCGGAGGGGCTGCGCTTCGTCCACCAGGACCTCGGGCTCGTGCACGAGCTGAACGCGATGGACAACCTCGCGCTGCGAGGCGGCTTCATCAGCGGCGCCGCCGGCCGCGTCCGGTGGCGAGAGCAGGAGGAGGAGACCTATCGGATCCTCGAGCGCTTCGACGTCGAGCTCGACATCCACGCTCCGCTGGCCGAGGCGACGCCCGTCCAGCGGACGGTCGTCGCGATCGCCGGCGCGATGCAGGGCTGGCAGGGAGGGAGCGGCGTGCTCGTGCTCGACGAGCCGACCGCGCGTGCTCCCGCACGACGAGGTGGAGCGGCTGCTCGAGATGGTGCGCGAGGTCCAACGCGGAGGCACCAGCGTCCTGTACGTCTCGCACCGCCTCGACGAGATCTTCGAGATCGCCAACCGGGTGACGGTGCTGCGCGCGGGCCGCGTCGTGGCGACGCTACCCGTGTCGGAGGTCGACCACCGCAGCCTGGCCAAGTTGATGGTCGGCGAGGACGTCGATCCCGACTTCCGGGCGCCGGTGGCGGCGCGACCGGACTCTCCGGTCGTGCTCGAGCTCCGTGACGTCCGCGCCCACCGGCTGCACGGCGTCGACCTCGACGTCCACCAGGGCGAGATCCTCGGGATCGCCGGGCTCGCCGGTGACGGGGTGCTCGAGCTGCCTTACGTGATGGCCGGGCAGCCCCGCCACCCCGCCACCGGGACGATCCGGCTGCCTCAGATCTCGTCTGAATGGACGGACGTCGCGCAGGCGTTCGACCTCGGCATCGCGCTCGTGCCGGCCGACCGCGCGCGCGAGGCGATCATCCCCGACTTCTCCGTCAGCGAGAACCTGACCATCTCGGTCCTCGACCGGCTCACCTCCCGCGGCAAGCTCGGCAAGACGGCAGAGCGCGAGCTGGTGCAGCACTGGATGGATCAGCTCGGGATCGTGACCGCGGGCTCTGACGCGATGATCGCCACGCTCAGCGGAGGCAACCAGCAGAAGGTCGTCGTCGCTCGCTGCCTGGCCCGCGATCCCGCGCTGCTCGTCCTCGCCGAGCCGACGGCGGGAGTCGACATCGGCACGCGCGTCGCGATCTACGAGCTGATCGCCGGGCTCGCACGCGGCGGCCTGACCGTGGTCGTGTCCTCCTCGGACCTGGGTGACCTGCTTGCCATGTGCACGCGGGTCGCCGTGCTCCGGGAGGGACGGGTCGTCGCCGAGCTCGCCGGCGAGGGACTTACTGAACATGCATTGGTGAATGAGATCGAGGGAGGACACAGTGCCGACGGTGCGAACAACCCAAACGCAATGACGTAGCGCCGTCCGCGGCGACGACGCCGGCGCAGGAGCGCTCAGGTCAATTCGACACGCGGTCCGCCCGGTACGCCCGCTCGCTCGCGAAGCGCTTGGTCCGCGGGCTGGCCTTCGACAAGATCGGCGCCGTCTACGTGTGGCTCGGAATCGTCGTCGTGTTCTCGATCTGGGTGCCGGACACGTTCCCCACCTCGGCGACGGTAAAGCAGATCCTGAACGCCAACGCGATCACCGCCCTCGCTGCGCTGTCGATCACGATTCCCCTTGCCGCGCGCGTCTTCGATCTCTCGTTCGCGTACACGATGACGCTGACCGGCGTCGTCGCCGCTCACTTCGTCGCGGTCGGATTGCCGCTCGTGCCCGCGCTGCTGCTCGGGCCTCGCCACTGGGGTCGCGATCGGGGTGATCAACGCGATCGTCGTCGTCGTGATGCGGATCGATTCGTTCATCGGCACGCTTGCGACCGGGTCGCTGATCGTGTCGCTGATCACGATGGCGACCGGTGACACACCGATCCTCAGTCCTCGGCTGAGTGGCGCGTTCTCGAAGATCGGCCAGACGACGATCGCCGGGCTTCACCCTCCCGGTCCTGTACGTGATCGTGGTGGCGTTCGCGATGTGGTTCCTGCTCGAGCACACCGCAACGGGCCGGCGACTGTACGCGACGGGGTTCAATCCCGACGCCGCAAAGCTTGCGGGCGTGCGCGTGAACCGGCTGCGGTTCATGTCGCTCGTCACCTCCGGCACGCTTGCCGGGGCGACCGGCATCGTGCTCGCCTCGACGATCTCGTCCGGTTCGCCGACCGCGGGCACTCCGTATCTGCTGCCTGCGTTCGCAGCTGCGTTCCTCGGCGCGACGCAACTCAAGCACGGGCGTTTCAACGCCTGGGGAACGCGTGATCGCGGTGCTGCTGCTCGGAACCGGAACGACCGGGCTCGCGCTCGCGAACGCGCCGCAGTGGTCCGCCGACATGTTCGTCGGGGTAGTGCTGATCGCCTCGCTCGCGGTGACCGGTATCCAGCGGCGCGCAGCTGGAGCGGCGCGAGGGCAGGGTCAGGCTGATCTGGCAGAGGCTGCGCACTCGCACCACCTGAAGCTCGCCGGTTGGCGGCAAGCCGCCGGTTATGAACGACACAACGACCACCACGTCACGAGGAGGAGTTCATCCATGTCCCTGTCCACAAAGACGCCACGCGCGGTTCGCCGGCTCGCAGGTCTCGCTGCGTTGGGTGCTGCGGTCGCGATCGCCGCCGCCGGCTGCGGGTCATCGAGTAGCTCGAGTAGCTCGAGTAGCTCGAGTAGCTCGAGCGGCGCTAGCACCGCCGCCAGCGGCTCGAGCGCCAGCGTGAGCCAGGCTCAACAGGCGATCGCGCAGTACACGCAGCGACCGACGTCGATCACGGTCACCACGCCGGTCGGAAAGTCGATCCCCACTGGCAAGAAGATCGTATTCATCAGCTGCGGAGCGTCGGCGTGCATACTCCAGGGGAACATCGTCAAGCAGGGTGCAGCCCTACTTGGATGGACGTCGACGACGATCGCGACAGACGGGTCGCCGGCGCAGATCCAGAACGCATACGACACAGCGGTGCGTACCGGCGCCGATGCGCATCGTGACACCGCCGCGATTCGCGCCGAGCTCACTGCCCAGCTCGTCAAGCTGCAAGCCAAAGGCATCCCGGTGTCCAATTGTTGCTCGACCGATCCGGTGGCGCCGCCGTTCATCTACAACACGAGCACCGTCGCCGCAGAACCTGACGATCGGCAAGATGCTGGCGGCGGAGGTCGTCGCCGACAGCAAGGGAAAGGCAGACACGCTGTTCGTCAACATCCCGGCGTTCACGATCCTGGCGCCGCTCGGAAAGGCGTTCCAGCAGTACTACAACCAGTGGTGCGCGGGCTGCAGCTATGCCTCGATAGATGTCGCGCTCACGCAGCTCGCAAACGCGCCGAACTTGATCGTCTCGTACCTGCGCAGCCATCCGTCGGTCAAGTACGTGGTGTTGTCCGTCTCCGACGCGCTCGGCACGGGCCTTCCGGGGGCATTGACAGCGGCCGGCCTGACCAGCGTGAAGGTCCTCGGTCAGGGCGGCGACCCGACATCGTTCCAGTACCTCGCCAACGGGCAGTTCCTCGCGCTGGCGCCGTTCGACTACTACGGCGTGGATTATCAGATGCTCGACGCGCTCGCGCGGCACTTCGCCGGAGTGCCTGTGCAGATGACGCCGCCGCCGCGGTGGCTGCTGATCAAGTCGAACCTCCCGGCCAACCACACGCAGCCGTTCCCGCTCGTCGCGACCAACCAGAGCCAGTTCTTGAAGCTCTGGGGAAAGTCGTAGCGCGCTGATGGGTGACAGCCGGCTCCCGACTGCGGGAGCCGGCTGAGCCCTTTATCGGAGATTAGGCTCGGAGCAAGAGGAGGTCATCGTGTCTACGCGGGAGCTGGGCCCAACTGAACTCGTGCTCGACGTGTCTGCTGAGCTGCCGTTCGACGAGCGCGCGTTTCTGGCGGCATCCGTCCATCTTCCTGATCCCCGGCGCGAGGCGCCACGAGCCGTCCTGATCTGCTGGCCGGGAGGCTCCTATGCGCGGGCTTACTGGGACATGCACATCCCCGAGCATCCCGGCTACAGCTTCGCCGACCATCTGACTGCCCAGGGATTCATGGTGCTGGCCGCCGACCATCTTGGCGTGGGCGCAAGCAGCAAGCCAACCGACGGGGACCGGGTCAACTTCGAGACGATGAGTGCCGCGGCAGCATCGTTCGTGAGGCAGGTGCGCTCGATGTTGGGCGACGGGTCGGCGGAGTTTGGGGGCCGGTCGCTTGCATCGGTCCCGATCATCGGCCTTGGCCATTCGCTCGGGGCTTGCCTCACCGTCGTGACCCAAGCGCGGCATCGCTGCTACGACGCGGTGGCGTTGCTCGGATTCACACATGGGCAAAAGGAAGTCGCCGTCACGGCCGTCGGCACCGCAGAGCGCGAGCCGACCGACGACGATACGCTGCGGGAGACTGCGATCGAGCAGGCGAGGGCGTTCTTCGGAGAAAGCTGGGACGACGTGTACGGCTTCGCGCCCCGCGAGCCGAACCATGCCTGGCTTCATGATCCGAACGTCCCCGCCGCCGTGATCGCGGCCGATGATGCCGAGGCGGTCAGGTGGCCCCGCCAGTCCTACGTCGAGGCGCTCCTGGCAGGACACAGCGCCCGATTCGCGGCCGAGCTGGACTGCAACGTTTTCCTCGGATTCGGCGATCACGACGTCCCGCCCCTCCCCCACGCCGATGTGGCCTACTACCGCCGCAGCCGCGACGTGACCCTGTACGTCCTACGCAACTCCGCCCACTGCCACAACCTCGCCTCCACCCGAGCCCGGCTGTGGGACCGAATCGGCCTCTGGGCTGGAGAACTGGGTTCCGATGGCCCCTGAGAGCAGCGTGGACCTCCTGGTCATCGGCGCGGGGATGGCAGGCGCGACGGCAGCGGCTCGCGCCGTGCAGAAAGGCGCATCGGTGGTCGCCGTCGAGAAGGCCCCAGCGATCGGCGGATCGGCTGTCTATGCCGGGTTTGTGTGGACCGCGCCGACGATCGAGGTGATCCGGCGCGAGAATCCCGGTGCAGATCCGGCGCTCGGCGCCCGGCTGGTCGAGGGGTTCGAGCCCGCGCTCGATTGGGTGCGGTCACTGGGTGTCGAGGTCGGGGAGGCGGTCAGAGTGCTCGGGTTCGGGCGGGGCTATCCAGTTGACGTGGCCGGTCTGATGATGCGGTGCGAGAGGATCGTGCGCGAGGCGGAAGGGTCCGCCTTGCTCACGAGGTCGACCGTCGAGCGACTGCTGGTGGAAGATGGCGCCGTCGTCGGAGCCGAGGTCGTCGACGGCGCCGGCGAGCGCCGGGTGATCCGGGCTTCCCACACGCTACTGGCGAGCGGAGGCTTTGGCGGGGATCCCGAGTTGCGAGCCCGGTTGATCCACCCACAAGCCCGCGAGATGGCGCTGCGGGCGAACCGGCAGAGCACCGGTGACGGGTTGCGGCTGGGGCTCGCCGCGGGCGCGGCGTTCGGGATCGAGAACGCCGGCTTCTACGGCCACGTGGTGGTCGGGAACGTGCCGCTCTCCGATCCCACCGAGTTCGTCAACCGCACCTTCTACCACAGCGAGCACGCGGTACTGCTCAACCTCGAAGGCAAGCGATTCTGCGACGAGACGGTCGGCGACCACATCACGCCACTCGCGCTGATCGAGCAGCCCGAGGCGCGCGCGCTGCTCGTCTACGACCAGCGCGTGCACGAGGATTGGGAGCTGCAACCGTACGTCGAAGGCGTCGAAGCCGTCGACAAGTTCCAGCTCGCGTATCGACTCGGCGCCCGCTGCGCGATCGCCGACTCACTCGACGAGTTCGAGGAGCTTCCCGAGGAGTGGGGGTATCCGGGGCCGCGAGTCCTCGAGTCGCTGCGCGACTTCAATCGGCAATGCGAGCGCGGCGAGACGCTGCCCCCGCGCGTCAAGGATGCGACGCCGCTGCTCACGCCGCCCTATTACGTGATCGAGGTCGTTCCGGCGATCACGTTTTCGTTCGGAGGGCTGCTGATCGACGCCGGAGCGCGGGTTCTCGACGAGCAGGGGGTGCCGATCCCCGGTCTGCTCGCGGCCGGCGCCGACAGCGGCGGCGTGTTCTATCGAGCCTACGCCGGCGGACTGGCCAACGCGCTCGTGTTCGGGCTGCAGGCGGTGGACACCGCGGTGGCGTCGCTCGCGCCGGCGGTTGGTAGATAGACGGGGCAGCTCGCGTGCCCGCACGCGCGGCTGCCCAGCCTGGCGAATAACGGCGACGGACGGCGCCGCAGTCAGTTTGTCAGCGCCACCGGCTCCTGCGCCCGCTCCTGCGCGGACGGCGCGCTCGGCTGATCGAACATCAGCACGCCTCGCACGTTGATGCCGGCGTGCATGTCGGCATAGCCCTGATTGATGTCGTCGAGCGAATACGTCCGAGTGAGCATCCGCTCCAGCCGCAGCTGACCACTGCGCCAGAGGTCGAGCAGGCGCGGCACGTCCTTTGATGGCGACATCATTCCGTAGATCGCGCCTTGGATTCGCTTCTGATACATGGTCAGCTCGAGCAGGCCGAGCGGCACGTTCGTCGGGGCCTCGGAGCCCGCCGCCGTGACGACAACGGTCCCCGCCTTGCGGATCGCCGAGAACGCGGCCGCGACGTGATCGCCGTTGATGACTCCGACGCAGATGATCTCCGCGTCGGCTCCCTGGCCGTTCGTGAGCGAGCGCCCGAGCTCGACCGCCTCGTCGTGGTCGGCAAAGGCATCGGTCGCCCCGAGCTCGAGCGCGACGGTGCGCTTGAGCTCGACTGGATCGACCGCGATGATCCGCGAGGCACCGGCGTGCTGGCTCCCTGAACCGCGCTGATGCCGATTCCGCCGATTCCGGTCACGATCACGACGTCGCCCGGGCCGGACGCCCGCAGCGTTCACCGCCGAACCCCATCCAGTCGGGACGGCGCAGCCGAGCAGCGCGGCGATATCGAGCGGAACGTCGCTCGGGATCTTGATCGCGCTCCACTCGGGCATCACGGTGTATTCGGAGAAGGCCGACAGCAGCCCCGCCTGGGCGACGTCCTCACCGCCGAGGTGCATCCTGAACGTTCCATCGAGCTGGTTGCCCTCGAGCATCAGCGCGCCGTTGTCGCACAGCGCCTGCATTCCGCTCGCGCACCAGCGGCACCGGCCGCAGCCGGGGATGAACGAGGTCACGATGTGGTCGCCGACGCTCAGCCCCCGAACCCCTGGTCCGACGGCCTCGACGACGCCGGCGGCCTCGTGGCCACCGGCGAAGGGAAGGTGCCCGACGGTGATGTCGCCGGTGGCGAAGTGATCATCGGAGTGACACAGCCCCGCGGCGACGATCCGGACCAGGACCTCGTGGTCGCGCGGCGGATCGAGCTCGACCGTCTCCACCTCCCACTTCCCGGGAACCTGTTTCAGTAGCGCCGCTCTGGTCTGCACGGTGGTCTCCTTCACTCGAACGCGACGGTGTTACGGTACAATATGAAGTGAAGTCAAGTAAGTCAAATTTTGGGCTCTCACTCCCGCGGAGATGGATGCGCCTTGAACCGCAAAACGACGATGTGCCACGGGCGCGATCCGCGCTCGCCGCCAGCTCGCTGGCGTTCTGCTTGGTGCTGCTCGACACCAGCCTCGTCAACGTCGCGCTGCCCACCATCCGCCACGACCTCGGCGCAAGCGTCGCGGGACTCCAGTGGATCGTCAACGCATTCCCGCTCGCTCTGGCCGCGCTGCTTATGAGCGCGGGAGCGTGCGTGGACCGGTACGGAGCGCGCCGCCTGATGTTCGGCGGCGTGGCGGTGTTCGTCCTCGGGTCGGCCCTCGCCGGCGCGGCAAACGACACGGGTGCGCTGATCGGCGCCCAAGCCGCCCTCGGAGTCGGCGCCGCGTTGCTGCTTCCGGCGTCTCTCAGTCTGCTCACCTACGCGTATCCGGATCCCGCACCCAGAGCCCTTGCGGTCGGCATCTGGTCCTCGACCGCCGCCATCGCGTTTGCCGCGAGCCCGCTGCTGGCTGGGTTACTGATCGCCGTCGGCGGCTGGCGCGCGGTGTTCGCCCTCAACCTGCCCTTCGCGATCGCGGTGGTGGCGCTGCTCGTGTGGCACGTACGGGAGACCCCGACCCGGATCGGACACGGGATGGACCTCGCCGGGCAGTGCGCGGCGATGATCGCGCTCGCCTCTCTGACCTTCGCGCTGATCGAGAGCCGCCCGCTCGGCTGGACGTCCGCCGCGCTGCTCGTCAGCCTGACAACGTTCGTAATCGCGACGGCGGTATTCGTGGCCATCGAGCGTCGTTGCGACGATCCGATGCTGCCGCTCAGGCTGTTCGCCGCCAGGGACTTTTCGTCCTCGATCGCGGCCGGGGTCCTCGTGAGCGTCTCAGTCTACGGACAGCTGTTTCTGCTCGCGCTCTACCTCCAGGAGGGGCGGGGCCTGACGCCGCTCGCAATGGGCGTCGTCTACCTCGCGCAGCCGGCCGCCACCGCGATGATCGGCATTCCGATCGGGCGGCTGATCGGGCGCGTCGGCGCGCGTGTGCCGTTGATCGCGGGCGGCGTCGCCGGCGCCGTCGGTTCGCTGCTGCTGGCGGCGACGATCGGCCGTTCGACGTCCTACACGGTCATCATCCTTGCTCTGTCGCTGTTTGGAATCGCAGGCGGTAGCATCGTCCCCGCCGTCTACAGCGCCGCGGTGGCGAGTGTGCCCGCGTCCCAGGTGGGCGTTGCGTCCTCCGCCCTGAACGCCGCTCGCCAGACGGGCGGCGTCCTCGGGATCGCCGTCCTCGGCGGGCTGGTATCCGGGAGCAACTTCGTCTCAGGGCTGCCGCTGCCGATGGTGCTGTGCGCGCTGTCGTTCGCGGGAGTCTCGCTCGTGGGCGTCCGGATGCGCTCCGCCACTCGCGCGGCGGCTCTCTCGGCCCCCGGGCCCGCGCCGGCCAGGGCATAGGCCGAACGCCGCCGCCGTCGACCGGCCGGGCACGGCGCGTGGCTGCCGTGAACCTTGAGGCGTCGGGCGCTTGCCTTGACGACCAAACCCCCACATCGATTCAGGAAACGCTGAGCGCCTCGGGACGGCGATGCCGACTGTGCGGCGGAATCCCGACTGTGCGGCGCGTAGGCGTGGCGCGTGGTCAGCGCGACGCGAGCGAGCGCGAGGTCTCTGTGGCGCCGGAGGTGCGGCGAATCAGCGCTGCACCCTTTTCGCCGATAAGGATGCTTGGTGCGTTCGTGTTCCCGCTGGTGAGAGTCGGCATCACCGAAGCGTCGACGACGCGAAGGCCGTGCACGCCACGGACGCGCAGTTCGGGATCGACCACCGCCTCGGGGTCGTCTGGGCCGCCGATCCTCGCGGTCCCTACCCAGTGGCAGGCGCCATGCGCCGTCGCGCGGATGAACTCCTCCCACTCGTGATCGCTCTGGACGCCCGGCCCCGGCGAGGACTCGGCGATCACGTGAGACCGCATCGACGGGGCGTCCATGATCTCGCGCACGCGCCGGCTGGCGGCGATCAGATCGGATACGTCGCCCTCGTCGGCCAGGAACGGACACTCGATCAACGGCGGCTGCCGCGGGTCGGCGCTGCGCAGCGTCACCGATCCCCGGCTCTTCGGATGAAGTAGGGATATGAAGCTGCTGACGACCGAGCCCGCGGCCAGGCTCACACCCTGCTTACTGTGGACAGTGTCAGTATCGACGTCCGGGTCTGGTGTCGAGGTCGCCAGCGGCGAGAACATCGCCTCATAGGTGGGCCACTCAGCGTCGTGTAGGCGCTCGAACGCCACCGCATGCGACAGCGGTGCCGTGGCCGCACCGCGCCCGCGGGCCACGAAGTCGAGCGCGGCGCGGGCGATCGACAGGGGGGTGAGCTCCTGATTCAACGTGCGCTCGGTCACGTCGAAGGTCAGCGTGATCGTCGGATGCTCTTGAAGGTTTCGCCCGACGGCGGGGACGTCGGCAACGACCTCGATCCCCAGCGCGCCAAGGCGGTCCGGGTCACCGATCCCCGATCGTAGGAGAATCGCTGGAGACTCGAGCGCGCCCGCGCACACGATGACCTCCTTGCGGGCGAAGGCGGTCCTGCTGTGCTGACCGACCGTGTACGCGACGCCGACGGCGCGCGTGCCGTCGAACAGCACGCGCTGCGCAGTCGCGTGCGTCACGAGCTTCAGCCGACGCCGTCGCACCGCCGGGGCAAGGAAGGCCCGGGCCGCGCTGTGGCGCAAGCCGCGCCGCTGCGAGAGCTGTGACCATGCCGCCCCCAGCTGGGAGGTTCCGTTGTAGTCCTCGTTGAACGGCAGCCCCACCTCGTGTGCGGCCGCGAGCCAGCGCTTGACGAGTGGGTGGGCCAGGCGAACGAGCGACACGCGCTGGGGCCCCTCCCCGCCACGCACCGCGCTGGCGCCACGCTCGAACCTCTCAAGCGAGCGCATATACGGCAGCAAGCTCTCGTAGTCCCAGCCCGCTGCGCCGAGTTCGGCCCAGGTGTCGAAGTCCGCGCGGTTGCCGCGCACCCACAACATCGCGTTCACCGAGCTGCCGCCGCCGGTCACCCGTCCTGCCGCCCACAGGTCCCGTCTGCCCTGACGCGACGCGTCCGGCTCTATCTCGTACCGCCAGTACAGCTTGTCCGGATCCAGCTTCATCAGCCCGGCCGGAACGTGAATCGCCGGCGCGTGATCCGCGGGACCTGCCTCCAGCACCAACAGACGCCCGGAGCCTTGCTCGGCGAGCCTGCCGGCGACCACGGATCCCGCCGAGCCGGCACCTATGACGACGTAATCGAACACATCGCCCGGCGAGTCGACCACACGCGCCTCAGTTGAACTCATATCATCCATGATACAGCAAGGCTGTTTCTCTCACAGACAAACTAAATTGATATAACTTCAGTAACGACCGCAACGGCGGCGGAAGAGGGAACCGACATGACCGATGCATCTCCACACACGACCGAGGGGACAGCTCAGCCCCCGCTCCCGGACCGCGCGGGTCCGCACGGAGGCTGTCCCGTGATCGACCGCGACTTCTGGCGCACCGAGCACGCCGGCGCTTACTGGGAGCTCGCAGACCGCCTTCGGGAGACGAGCCCGATCTTCTTCAACACGCACGGCAACGGCTACTGGGTGTTCACCCGCGACAGAGCGGTGCGGGAGATCTACAAGAGCCCGGAGATCTTCTCGAGCGAGTCTTTGTGGCCTTGGGACCCGGAGCCCAACTACCGGTTTGTGCCGACGCAGGTGGACCCGCCCCAGCACATCAAGTACCGCCGGATCGTTAACCCGTGGTTCTCGCCGCGGGCGATGGACGCCGCCGAACCCGCCATGCGAGACATCTGCCGGAGGCTCGTGGAGGAGCTTGCGCCGGCTGGTCAATGCGACTTCGTCACGGGGTTCGCGCTGCGGTATCCGACCGAGGTGTTTCTCAGCGTCATCGGGATCGATCGGGCCGACGCAGGTCTGATCACGCCGTGGGTCGAGGATTTCTTCCGCGGGCAGGGCGGTGATCCGGGCGCGCACGAACTGATGGAGGCGGCTCTCGACAGCATCCGCGGATACTGGGTGGACGCCGTCGCGGAGCGACGGAACGATCGGGCTCCGCGGCGGGGCGACCTCGCCTCGCACCTCATGCGCGCGACGATCGACGATCGCCCGCTGGACGAGCAGGAGGTCCTCGACATGCTCGTGGTCCTGGTGCTGGCGGGACTCGACACCACCCGCGGAGAACTGGGCTATCTGTTCGCCCATCTCGCGACTCACCCCGAGCACCGCCAGCTACTGATCGACGAGCCCCAGGTGATTCGGACGGCGGTCGAGGAAGCCCTGCGCTACTACACGATCATCTTCGGCGACGGCCGCAAGGTCACGCGTGACCTCGAGTTCCACGGCGTCCAGCTGAAGATGGGCGACATGGTCTACGGCCTGGTTTCGGCGGCCAACCGAGATCCCGACGTCTACGAGCGTCCCGACGAGTTCGTCATCGACCGCGGTCGCAACAACCACATCGGCTTCGCAAGTGGGCCGCACCGCTGTCTGGGGATGCACCTGGCGCGCCGGGAGATGCAGATCGCCGTCGCCGAGTGGCTGCGTGTTATCCCGGACTTTCGAATCGCCACCGACGGGCCGCTCCTCGAGCGCGGCGGCGGCTCGATGATGACCCTACTGAGCCTCCCGCTCGAGTGGAGCGGACGGTGAGGTTCGACGGCAATGTGGCGGCGGTGACCGGAGGCGCGGCGGGAATCGGCCGCGCGATCTGCCGGCGCCTGGCGGCCGACGGGGCGAGGGTGGCTGTCCTGGATCTCGACGGCTCACGGGCCCAACAGGCGGTGGACGAGCTCGAGGGCCGGGGCCTCGCGCTGGCGGTTGACGTCAGCGACAGCTCTGCGGTCGACGCCGCGGTCGAGGCGATCGAGCGCGATCTGGGACCGCTCGAAATCTACGTCAACAATGCCGGGGCCAGCGGCGCGGAGCATGTGATGCGCGTGACGGCGCGAGCCGATGCTCAGCGCGAGGAGGCTAAGAGCGGACAGATCAAGACACCGCTGGATGCACTTGTCCGACTCACCGACGAGGAGTGGCGGCGGTTGCTGGCGATCCACCTCGACGGCAGCTTCTATGGAACGCGTGCCGCGGCACGCGTGATGGTCACCCGGGGACGCGGCGCGATCGTGAACATGGCCTCGGTGTGCGGCATCGAAGGCTGCACGGGGCACCCGCACTACTCCGCCGCCAAGGCCGGGATCATCGGCCTGACCCGGTCGGTGGCCAAGGAGCTGATCCTCCAGGGGGTGCGGGTCAATGCCGTGGCTCCCGGCTACATCGACTCGGGCACGCAGATCACCGGGATCGACGAACGGCGGCGGTCGATGATCCTCAACACCCCGGCCGGGCGGCTGGGGTCGCCCGAGGAGGTGGCGGCAACCGTCGCCTTCCTCGCCTCCAAGGAGGCGTCGTACTTCGTCGGGGCGGTGCTGAGTCCCAACGGCGGCCTGCTCACCGCCGGCTAGAGGCGACCACCGGTGCTTGAAGGCAAGATCGGTTTGGTGACGGGGGCGGCCCAGGGCATCGGCCGGGCGATCGCCGTCGAGATGGCGCGACAGGGATCGCGCGCGGTGGCCGTGGCCGACCGCGACATCGCGGGCGCCGAGGAGACGGCTGCACTCGTTCGCGAGGCGGGCGGGGAGGCCGAGGCGATAGAGGTCGACCTGCGTTCGAGCGACCAGATTCAAGCGATGGTCGAGCGGTCGATGGGCAGCTTCGGCGGGCTCGACCTGCTGTTCAACAACGCCGGCGTGATCGAGACCTCGCTGACCGACGAAAGCGACGTGATCACGCTGTCCGAGGAGGCATGGAACACGGTCTACGAAATCAACCTCAGAGCGGTATGGCTGACCACCAAATTCGCCGCGCCGCACCTGAAGCGGTCGGCGCGCGGACCAGCGATCGTGAATACCGCGTCGGTGTCGGGGCTGATCGGATTGGCCAATGCACCGGCGTATGGATCGACCAAGGCTGCGGTGATCCAGCTGACCCGAAACTGTGCCGTCGAGCTCGCGCCGGTCCGCTGCAACTGCTTTGCTCCGGGGCTGATCGAGACCCCCCTCACCCGCAATTTCATTGAGCGCGCCGCGGACCCGGCGGCGTTTGAGCGTGCAATGCTGGCGCCACAGCTGATCAAGCGGATGGGAACGCCCGACGAGGTGGCCAAGCTCGCCTGCTTCCTCGCCTCCGACGACGCTGCGTTCATCACCGGTGCGATGTTCCCAATCGATGGCGGCGCTCTCGCCTGGAGGGGCGTCGACTGTCACTGACCGATGAGTCCTGCGCGATCCATCTCCGGGCGCCTCGACGGACGGCGCGTGCACTGGTCATGATACGATACTGAACTGACATCATTTCATTTCTTCTGAGGAGAGCATGGAGTGGCGACGGTTGGAGGAGACAACGCAGCAGCGGTGACCGCAGACATGCCGGGGGCCAAGCGCTATCCACACCTGCTGTCGCCCGGGACTATCGGCGGCGTCGAGATCCCCAACCGGATCGTGCAGGCACCGATGGGCACCGGAATGATCGACCGAGGTCGCGTGACCGACCGCGACATCGCGTTCCAGGAAGAGCGAGCCAGCGCCGGGGTGGGGCTGATCATCACGGCCGCCGCGCCCGTGCATCCGACCTCGACGATCGGCGGTCGGATCCTGACCGAGGCCTGGGATGAGGACGGGGTCGCCGACCTCCGCCGCCGAGTCGACGCTGTCCACCGCCACGGCACGCGGATCTTCGGCCAGATCCTCCATCTCGGCCGGGAGGCGGCCGGCGACACCCAACCGGGCGGGGGAACCGAGTACGTGCCGCTCGCACCCTCCGCCATCCCATCGCCGCGCAACGCCTCGCCGCCGCACGAGATGACGACCTCCGAGGTGCGGATGCTGGTCGGAGCCTTCGGACGCTCGGCCGAGAACTTCAAGGCGGCCGGATATGACGGCGTCGAGATCCAGGCCTGCCACGGCTACCTGCCCGCGCAGTTCCTGACGCCGTCGGCGAACCGCCGGACCGACGCCTACGGCGGTGACACCCTCGAGGGCCGGATGCGGTTCCTGCTCGAGGTGCTCGAGGAGGTGGGCTCGCGGTTGGGGGCGGACTATCCCGTGGGAGTGCGGCTGAACGCCGAGGACCTCGAGCCGGGCGGATTGACGTTCGAGGACACCCTCGACATCATCGAGGCGCTCCAGGCCGCGGCGCCTCCCGATTACTTGTCGATCACCACCGGGGCGCGCGGCGCCTACGTCAAGGACACCACTTTCCAGGAGGGCTTCGCCCGAGACTACGCGCAGGCGATCAAGGAGCGCGTCGACATGCCGGTGATCGTCACTGGCCGCTTCGGGATGCCGGACATCGCCGAGCAGGCGCTCGCCGCGGGCCAAGCCGACTTCATCGGCTTGGGGCGGGCGCTGCTCGCTGATCCCGCGTGGGCGGCCAAGGTGCGAGGGGACCGGGCAACCGAAATCCGGCCGTGCATCGGCTGCCTGCAGGACTGTCGTCGCGCGAACGGTCTGATTGGCTGCACTGTGCACGCTCGTACCGGTCGCGAGGCCGAGTGGCGCAGCATCCGCCGGGTCCGGGGCAAGGGCCGGGTGGTCGTCGCCGGGGGCGGCCCGGCGGGGCTCGAGGCTGCCCGCTTCGCGGCCGATGACGGGCACGACGTGGTGCTGTTCGAGCAGGGCGACGCGCTCGGGGGCCAGCTCCGGCTCGCCGCGGCGGGTCCGACGCGTGCCGAACTGCTCGACTTCGTAGCCTACGCCGACCGCGAGCTTGCGCGGCTCGGCGTCGACGTGCGCCTCGGTGTGAGGGCGACGAAGGCCGCGGTGCTGGGCGAGGCTCCCGATCTCGTGGTCTGTGCGACCGGGGCACGTCCGGTACCGCCGCCGTTCGCGGTCGGCGGCGGCGCACGCGTCGTCAACGTTTGGGATCTGCTCGGGGGCGCCGTCGACGGCGTCCACGCGAGGGCGCTGGTGATCGATGACGGCACGGGCTTCTGGCCGGGCGTCAGCGCGGCGGAGCTGCTGGCGGGACGCGGCGCTGCTGTCGAGCTTGTGACCCGGGCGCGCGGGGTCGCTCTGACGATCCCGCACGAGAGCGTCGGCAACGTGCTGCGGCGCCTCCGCGCCGGCGGCGTGCGGTTCCGCACGCTCGTGAACGTGACGCAGGTCACCGGTGCCCGGCTTGCCTTCAGCGATGCCATCACGGGCGAACCCACCGAGGGCACGGAGGCCGATCTCGTGGTGATCGCGCCCAGGTTGCGGGTCAACGACGAGCTCGTCCACGAACTGGACGGCGAGGTGCCGGCGCTGGCGCTGATCGGGGACTGCGCCTCACCGCGGCGCCTTAGCCACGCGATCCTCGACGCCAACCGGGCGCTGCACCGCTTCAACGCGGGCGCCCTGAACGACGTCGCAACCGTCCTGTTTCAAGGCTGCTCGAGCGCGATCATCCGCCATCGCTGGCTCTCAGCTGAGGGACCACTGGACGTGCTGCGGCTCGAGGAACTCGCGCACACCCCACTCGCCGTACTCGCGACCGATACCGCTGGCCTTGAAGCCCCCGAACGGCGCGTCGGGCCGGAACGCTCCGCCGCCGTTGATCGTCACCGTGCCGGCGCGGAGTTTTCGCGCAACCGCGACCCCCGACGCGATGTCCGGCGAGAACACGTCGGCGGCGAGCCCATAGTCGACGTCGTTGGCCTTGCGCACGCCGTCGTCGAGCCCGTCGTACGGGATCAGGACCCCGACCGGACCGAATAGCTCTTCCTGCGCGATCGGCGCGCGGCTGTCGACGTTGCCGACGAGCACGGGGTTCATGTACCAGCCGCGCTCGAGCTCAGGCCGGCCGCCGCCGGCGAGGATCGTCGCGCCCTGCTCGAGCGCGGCCGCGACCTGCCGCTCGATGCGGTCGCGATGCTCCGAGCTGATCAGCGGACCGACGATCGTCTTCGGATCCCAGGGGTCACCGACGCGGATCTTGGCGTACGCCTCGCGGCTCAGCTCGGCGAAGGAGTCGTACTGATCGCCCGGCACGAGGATGCGCGCCGGCGCGGCACAAGCCTGACCGGCGTTCAGCAGGTATTTCGTGTGGAGCCGGCGCGCGATCGGAGCCGGATCGACGCCGGGCAGGACCAGGGTCGGCGTCTTGCCGCCAAGCTCGAGCGTCAGGCCCTTGATCGTGCCGGCGGCCTGTTCCATCACTGTCTGGCCGACGGCGCGCGATCCGGTGAACGCCACCTTGTCGACGGCGCGATGCGTGCTGATCGCGCGTCCTGCCTCGGGTCCACCCAGCACCACGTTGACCACCCCGGGCGGAAACCCGACCTCCTCGGCGGCGCGCGCTGCCATCAGCGTGCTCAGCGGCGCCTTGGGGCTCGGGGCGACCACGACGGTGCAGCCCGCCGCCAGGGCCGCGCCCAGGCTCCGCAACGCCAGCACAAGCGGATAGTTGTAGCCGGTGATCACGCCGACGACGCCGACGGGCTGGTAAGTGACAAAGCTCTCGCTCGCGCCCATCTCGAAGTTCGTGCCCAAATGCTCGGTGCGGTCCTTGCGCGCGAGCTCGGCATAGCTTCGGAGCACCGCGATCGGAAGCCCCACCTGTCCGATCCTCGACTGTGTAATCGGCGTCCCCACCTCGTACACGATCGCTTCCGCCAGCTCCTCGAGGCGATCCTCGAGCCGGTCGGCGAACCGCGTCATCAAGATCGAGCGGTCGGTACCGCTCATCTCGCGCCACGGGCCCTCATCGAAGGCGTGCCGGGCGCTGGCGATCGCGTGCTCGATCTGCTCGGCGTCGGCCTGGGGTACCTGGGCCAGCTGCTCTTCGGTGGCGGGGTCGAGCACGCTGATTGGCTCACCACGTCCCTCCACAGGAGCGCCGGCGATCGACAACTCGAGCGTCCATTCGAGGACGGGGTGCGCGGGGGTCTGAGTGGTGTGGCTGGTGGTCATCGGCGGTTCTCCAGGCGTGAGCGGTGGCGTGGTCAGCGGGCGAGGAAGCCGCCGTCGACGGGCAGCGCGACCCCGGTGATGAAGCTGGCGTCGTCGCTCGCCAGGAAGGCGACGGCGCTCGCCACCTCGTCCGGGTGGCCGAGGCGCTGCATCGGCACTTGGCGCTTGACGTAGCCGGGGATCTTGCTCTCGGTCTCAGGATCGACCTCGCGGGTGAAGAAGCGCGGCAGCATCGGCGTGTCCATCAGGCCGGGGCAGACGGCGTTGGCGCGCACCCCCTCGGTGGCGAGCGAGAGCGCGAGCGAGCGCATCAGCAGCACGACCCCACCCTTTGTGAGCCCGTATAGGGGCGCGCCGGCCGAGCCGACCAGCCCGCCGGTCGAGGCGTTGAAGATGATCGAACCGTGGCCCTCGGCCCGCTTGAGCAGCGGCAGCGCGTAGCTGGAAGCGAAGAAGGCGCTCTTCAGGTTTACATCGATCGCCTTCTCCCATTCCTCCGTCGAGATCTCGCAACCGGCCGCCCCCGGAATACCCGCATTGTTAAACAGGATGTGCAGGACTCCGTAGCGCTGCTCTATGTGGTCGAACAGGGCGCGCAGCTCGTCGAGGTCGGCCACGTCGACGGTGAGCGCCTCGGCTGCGCCGCCTGCATGTCCATTACCTGTCGTGATCAGGTCGACTGTCTCCTGACCGGCCTCGGGATCAAGGTCCGCGATCACCACCGTGGCGCCTTCGGCCGCGAGCCTCAGTGCGCTCGCGCGTCCCATTCCCGACCCGCCGGCGGTCACGACGGCAACTCGATCTTTGAATCTCATTCAGCGCTCCCTCGATAAGGACGGCTCAGTTCCAACCGGGTTCTGACGTGCGAGGGGGATTATAGGCAAAACTGAACTAAGGTCAATTTAGTATGTCGGATCTCGGAGAGCCGGCCTTGGGCGGGGAGCTCTCAGCTCGCCACCGCGCCGCGAAAGATCCGTCGTCAACCCGTCACGGCGGGTGAAGGCGCTGCGACAACGGGATGCTCAGCCACCCAGGCCTTGAGCTCTGCCCTATGCACCTTGCCGCGTTCGGTGAGCGGCAGCGCATCGCGCAGTACGAGGCGCTCGGGCAGGCTCTCCTTGCTCAGCCCCCGGAGCGTCAGGTGCTCGAGCAGCCCCGGCAGGTCGGGCGGGTCCTCCCGGGACAAAGGAACGACCACGGCGACCGCGCGCTCGCCCATCCGCGCATCCGGCTCGCCCACGACGGCCGCGTCCGACACCTGGGGGTGCTCCGCGAGCATGGCTTCCATCTCGATCACGTCGATCTGCAGCCCACCCCGACGGATCACGTCCTTTAGCCGGCCTGCCCAGCGCATCCGGCCCGCAGCGTCACGCACCATCAGGTCGCCGGTGCGGTAGAAGCCGTCGGGCGTCACCACCTGGGACGTGAGCTCGGGCTGGCCCTGATAGCCGAGGAACAGGGATGGGGCTCGACAGAGATACTCGCCAGCCTCACCGGCCGGCAGTGGCGTGCCGTTGTCGGGATCGACGATCCGGCACTCGACCCCCGGGAACGGCAGCCCCTCGTCGCGCAGCCGAGCCTCGCGCGGCTCATCGGGGTGCGCGCGAGCATGGCCCAGGCACTCCGAGAGCCCGTAACCGCGTAGGACCTTGAAGCCGAACCGCCGCTCGGCGTCGGCGAACAGGCTGTGGGCCCCGGCTCCGGAGGCGATGATCCGGATCGACTTCAACTTGTCCTCCGCCCCTGGCTCGAGCGCGAGCAGGTCATACATGTGGGTGCCGACCGTGATGCAGTAGGTACCGCGGTGGCGCGCCACGGCCTCCGCGATCGCCGGCGCCCGCCATCGCGGATTGGGGAGGATCGCGCCGCCGTGCAGCAGCGGGATCAGGATCTCGAAGACCGAGCCGGTGGCATGGCCGTACGGGCCGAAGGCCACGAGCACGTCGTCGCTCCGGAAGTCGGTGGCCCTGCCGTACTCCCGGGCCGCGTAGAGCAGCGTGTTGTCGCAGTGAACGACGCTCTTGGGTCGGCCGGTGGTCCCGCCTGTGGACAAGACGAGGCTCGGACGTCCTGGGTCCGCGGCGCGAGGCTCGAGCGGTGGGCCGTCGAGGATCGCCGCCTCCATCGCCTCCATCGCCGCCATGGCGCCTCCGGCGGCCGCCCCGGCGCCCGCCGCGCGGGTCTGCCCTTGAAGCATCACGGGACGGCGCCCGAGCCGGCCCCGCATGCCGTCGAGCGCCGCGCGCCACTCCTCGCTCTCGAGCAGGCCTGCCTGCAGCACGACGCCTCGCGCGCCGACCTGGTCGAAGATGTTCAGCGCCAGCGTCGGCGAGACGCGCGCCGACAGGGGGCTGAGCGCCACGCCCGCGATCGACGCCGCCACGGCCAGCACTACGCCCTGCCAGCAATTGGGCAGTACGGCGAGTAGATACTCCCCGGGCACGATCCCATCGCCGGCCAGGCTGCCGGCGAGTCGTCTCGAGCTGTCCCACAGCTCACCGTAAGTGACTCGCTGCTCCCCGACGATTGCCGAGCGCTCGGGATGAGAAAGCGCCTGACGGCGCACGACTTCTGCGAGGGTGACATCCGCCCAATGCCCCGTACGGCGATATTCCGCCTGGATCGCGGCTGGGAGCAGCGGGTGAGGCATGGACTGCGCGTTCATCGTCCTCCGGAGAGAGTGTTGAATCTGGATTGAATTCAGTTTATGATATTGCCCGTACATGGCTAATGCAAGCGCGATGTCTCCCCTGAAGTCGCCTCACTTCGAAGACTTCTACGGCGGTCAGCTGATCACTACGATGCGCCGGACTGTCGCGGAGGCGGACATGCTCGGCTTCGTGCAGCTGACCGGCCTCTTCGAGGAGCTGTGGCTCGATGCCGGCAAGGCGCAGGCCACTGGGCTGTACACGGGCAGGCTCGTGCCTGGCTACCTCACCCTCAGCTTCAGCGAGGGGCTGTTCGTGCTCAGCGGCTGGATGCGCAACGCAGTCGGAATGCTCGGGGTGGACGAGGTCAAGTGGCTGGCGCCGGTCGCCTGCGGGGACACGATCCGCTGCGAGATCGAGGTCGTCGAGGCGCGACCCGCGAAGGACCCGTCGCGAGGCGTCGTGGTGATGCTCCACCGAGTCCTCAACCAGGACGACACGATCGTCCTCCGGTATCGAAGCGCCCGGTTGATCGCCGCCGCCGGCGCGACGCCCGATGGGGCGCGATCGTGAGCGAAGCCTCCTACGCTGTGATCCCAGGCGGTGGCGGCGCCGGCCTCATCTGGGGTGACCTCGCCGCCGACCTCCCCGCCGTCGTCCTGCGCGCCCCCGACGAGCTCACGATCGAGGCGATGGCGGCGAGGCTCCAAGACGCGATTGCCGAGCTGCCGAGACCCCGGGTTCTGGTCGGCGCCTCGATGGGTGCGCTGGTAGCACTCGAGCTGGCCCGCCGCGTGGAGATCGACGCCCTGGCGCTGATCGCCTGCGGATGGGGGATCGAGGTCTCCGACAGCGTGATCGCCTGGATGGAGAGCGACCCGCCAGACATTCACCAGAAGCTGTCCCGGATCTGCCTGGCGGATCCGCGGGACGAGACTAAGATCGCGGCACTCGTCGCGGACTACGATGCCGGCGGACACGAACGGCATGTGCGGCAGGTGAAGGCGATGCGCGCGTACACCCCCGAACCGCTGTCCGATCCGCCGCCCACGATCGTGATCTGCGGCCTGCAGGATTCCGCGGTCCCGATGGAGGATCATGTCGAGCTCGCGCTGAGGTGTCGGGGCGTGGTGGCACCGGTCGCCGGTGCCGCGCACGTGCCCTTCCTCGAGCAGCCGGAGGCGACGCTCCGCTGGATCCGCGCCGCGGCGAGGCTCGGCGCTTCCGCGCACTCACAATCCGTGGCTTAGACGGCAAGGCGTCCGCTGTCGGCCATCGCCTCAGTAGGCGGCACCCACGACGCCACCGTCGACCGTCAGCACTGCGCCGGTTGTGAAGCTCGAGGCATCGCTGGCGAAGTACAGCGCGGCGCCGACGATCTCCTCCGGGCGGCCGGCGCGGCGGAGCGGAAAGCCGGTTGCCTGGGCCTGGAACTTGTCCATGTCCCATCCCTTCGAGATGTCGGTGAGGAACGGTCCCGCCATGATGCAATTGACGCGAACCTTTGGTCCGAGGGCGTCGGCGAAGCCGACCGTCAGCGCGATTAGCCCGGCCTTGGCCGCGCCGTAGGGAAGGATGTCCCCGGTCACACGCACCGCGCCGATGCTCGAGACGTTGATGATCGAGCCACCCTCCCCCTCGGCCATCCGGGCGCCGACGGTCGCGGCGAGGCGAAACGGGCCCTTCAGGTTGACCGCCTGCACCTTGTCCCACAGCTCTTCGCTGATCTCCTCCGGTCGCGAGTACAGCGGGGATATGCCGGCGTTATTGACGAGGACATCGACGCGACCGAAGCGTTCGTAGGCGGCCTCGACGAGGCGGTCCAGATCCTCCCAGCGACCGACATGGCACGGATGGCCGAGCGCCTGGCGGCCCCGCTCGCGTATCTCCCGCGCCACCTGCTCGCAGGCGTCGGGCTTGCGGCTCGACACGATCACGTCGGCGCCGGCGTCCGCGAGCCCGAGCGCGATTGCCCGCCCCAGGCCTCGCGTCCCGCCGGTGACCATCGCCACGCGCCCGCTCAGGTCGAAGCTGACTGCAGCCAAACCGGCGTCTTGCCGGCTTGGACGACCATCAGCGAGTCCGGACTCCATCACGTCACCAGGCTCGGGGACTCAGCTCCGGCCGCGAACCCGCGCGCATCAGCTCGAGCACGGTGCGGTCCGCGTCCCAGTTGGCGTGCGTCAGCCGCCGTGGCGAAACGCAGTCCCCGATCGTCCTCACGATCGCGCCGCTGTCAGACGGCAGCGCGGCCAGTCCGTCGTTGCTGATCGTGCCGGCATGCACCGCGACGAAGTCCGCCGGCAGCTCGAGCGGATCGCCGGTGAGGCTGTGCACGAGCGCCACGCTGCCGTTCCGGATCCCCGTGAAATGAACAAGCGGGTGAAGCGTGACGCGCCGCTGTCCGAGGCGGCGCAGCAGCGGGCCGATGCTCTCGAACGGGATCGCGGCGCCGACGCTCCGCGCCGGCGTGACCAACGCGACCGACACTCCAGCATCCCCCAGCAGCTTCGGCTGCGCTGACCGCCTCCCAGAAACCGGTCCCGTCGTCGACGACCACGGCGCGCTGACCGTCCATGGGCGCGCCGCCGAGCAGATCTCCACACGGTGGTCAGCCCGGCGCTGCCGTCAGACTCGAACTCCGGCGCGAGCGGCCGCGCGCCGGTAGCGAGGATGACGGCGTCGGCGTCCGCGGTGACCTCAGCGAACAGCCCCTCGCTGATCTCTGCTCCAGTCCGGATCTCGACCCCGAGCCGCCGCGCCTCGTGCTCGAGGTGCAGCGCGAGCGCGAACACGCCGGCCCGGCTGGGGACCGCCGCCGCCAGCCGGAGTTGCCCACCGAGTTGCTGTTCGCGCTCGTACAGGACCACGTTCGCCCCGAGCTCGGCGGCGAACCGCGCGGCCTCCAGGCCGGCGGGGCCACCGCCGACCACCGCCACCCTCATCCCGCGCCGGCGCGGCGCGAGGAGTCGCTCGTCGAACCACCGCTCACGGCCGGTGCGCGCGCTCGCAGCGCACAGGATCCCGCCGGGGAACGTGCGGCACTCCTGGTTGAGACCGATGCAAGGGCGAATCGATCGGGTCATTCCGCGCCGGACCTTCGCCGGCCACTCAGGGTCGACGATCAGCTGGCGCGCCATGCCGACCAGGTCAGCCGCGCCGCGCTGTAGAATCGTCTCGGCCATCGTCGGGTCCACGATCCTGCCGGCGACGAGGACGGGCAGCGTCGTTTGCCGTTTGACAGCGTGCGCGGCATCGACGGCCACGCCCTCGGGGTGGGTGATGTCCTTCACGTACGCACCCCGCTGGCCGAGGGTGATGCTGAGGTAGTCGACACCTCCGAGCTCCGACAGGCGCTGGACGATCGCGATCGTGTCGTCGACGTGCATTCCCTCCGGGATCTCCTCGTCGGCGCTCAGCCGCACACCGAGAACGCAGTCGGCGTCGCAGCGCTCGCGAATGCCGGCGACGATCCGTTCGAGAAACCGCATCCGGCCTGCAAGCTCGCCGCCGTACTCATCCTCGCGCCGGTTCGATGCCGGTGACAGGAACTGGGCGATCAGATAGCCGTGCGCGGCGTGCAGCTCGATGCCGTCGTAGCCGGCCTCGCGGACGTTCACCGCGCCCGAGACGAACGCCTCGATCAACTCCTCGATCTCAGCGGCCGCGAGCGGGTGCGGCGTCGATGCGTCGCGAGGCGATCTGATCGCCGACGGCGCCACCGGGGCGTATTCGGACGCGCCGCCGACGCCCTCGCGTCCGAGATGGTTCAGCTGGCAGAAGATCGCCGCCCCGTGGGCGTGTACTCGCTCCGCGCGCCGTGCCATCTGCGTGGAGCGACGCCCGATTCCACGGTTCCATCCGCCGGCGGTCTCTGAGGACGCCGCTCGGGTGAGTCGTCGTCGCGCCGGTGATCATCGCGGCGACGCCGCCGGCCGCCCTTGCCTCCCAAAATGCGATGTCGTCATCGGTCGGCACCCCGCGATCGACCATCGCCGTGCCGTGGGGCACGGCGAGGATCCGGTTCTTGAGTTCGAGCCCGCCCAGCGAGAACGGACTGAGCAGCGTCGCAAACGCTGAGCGCGGGGCGCGTGCCTCGACAACCATGCCGATCAGCTGGAGGAACTTTCGGTCGCGAGTTGAGGCTTCGTCTCTGGCTGCCCCTCCGACGGCCGGCAGGCGAGCATCCGCGTCGTCTTGTACGACATCACCTCGACGCGGTTCTGGTTGAGCACCTTGTGACGCATGGCCAGGATGCCGTTGCCCGGGCGGCCGTCCGACCGTCGCGCCGACTCGACCGACACCTCGACGTGAATCGTGTCTCCACAGAAAACCGGTGAGGTCATTCGCAGCTCTTCCAGTCCGAGGAACGCCCTGCCTTTGTGCGTGTGCCCGGTCTGAACATAGAGACCCTCGGCGAACACCAGAGACAGCAGAAAGGGGGCCACCCGACCCTTGAACAATGAGTTGCTCTTCGCGTACTCGGCGTTGATGAAGATCTCCTCGAAGATTCCCCCGAAGGTGACGAAGTTGACGATGTCGGCTTCGGTCACGGTACGGCCCATCGTCGTGTGGACCTGTCCGACTTCGAAGTCGTCGAAGTACCAGTCGTGATCAGCCGACATGTTCGAGGCTCCTCTCCGCCGTCTCCGCGACCATGGTCTTGACCTTGACGCGGTGGAACTTCCCGAGCTCGGTGCGCGGGAGGTCATCGGTCACGATCAACCGCTCGGGGAGGTTCTGCTTGGGCAGGCCCTGCTCGGTCAGGTGGTCGCACAGCTCCTCGAGCGTGAGCGACTCGCCGGCGCGCTCGGCGACGGCGACGATCACGGCCCGCTCGCCGAGCCGCGGATGGGGCTCTCCGACCACCACGACCATCGCCACCTTGGGATGTTTGACCAGCATCGTCTCCATCTCGATCGGATCGATTTGCAGCCCGCCGCGCCGGATGATGTCCTTGGTGCGCCCGCTCCAGCTCACGTATCCCTGTGGGCTCTGGACCATCAGATCGCCGCTGCGATAGAAGCCGTCGTCGGTCACGGCCTTAGCGGTCGCCTCCGGCTGCCCTGCGTAGCCCATGAACAGGTTCGGGCCGCGGCACTGGTACTCGCCCGCGTGACCCGGCTCCACCGGCTCACCGGATGTGCCAAGGATCCTGTGCTCGAGGCCTTCGAACGGGACCCCGTCCTGGCGCAGCCGGACCTCAGCGGGATCATCGAGGCGACCGATCGCGTGGCCCGGGCATTCCGAGCACCCGTACACCCGCACGATCGGGAACCCCAGCTCGCGCTCCCCGTCCTCGAACAGCGAGTCGGGACCGGCCCCCGAGGTCACGACCCGAACAGAGCGCAGGCAAGAGCGCATCTCAGGGTCGAGCGTGAGCAGGTCAAAGATGTGCGTCCCCATCGTGATGAAGTACGTCCCTCCCCACCGCTCGATCGTTTCGGCGACCGGCTGTGTCCGCCACCGGGCAATCGGGAGAATCGAGGCGCCGTAAAGCAGAGGCATGTAGACCTCGAACACCGATCCGCCGGCGTGACCGTAGGGCGCGAACGCGACGTGGACGTCGTTCTCGGTGTAACCGGTCGCCGCCCCGAACTGCTTGGCGGCGTACACCAGTGCCTCCGAGCAGTGGAGGATGCTCTTCGGGGTCCCGGTGGTTCCGCCGGTCGAGAGGACCAGACAAGGCTGGCAGGGCGCCGGCCTGACCGGGTCGATGGGCGGTCCGCTCCGGGCCGCCTCCTCTAGCTGCAGCGAGACCCCAGCATCGGCCGGCCCCTCTCCCTTCAGCATCACCGGGCGGTGGTTCAGCCGCGCGCTCATCTGGGCCAGCGTGTCCCGCCACTCCGCCTTCTCGAGCAGGTCGGCCTGCAGAACGAGCCCACGACAGTCCAGCTGTTCGAACGTGTTGAGCGCGAGGGTGGGCGAGACGTGCGCGGACTGTGGCACGAGCGCGGCGCCCGCCACCGAAATTGCCACCTCGAGCACGATCCCCTGCCAGGAGTTCGCCATCACGGCGAGCACGAATTCCCGCGGGGCGAGCCCGGCCTCGCGGAGCGTTCCGGCGAGCCTCCGGGACTGCTCCCAGAGCTGCGCGTAGGTCAGCTGGGTCTCGCCGGTGATCGCGACGCGATCGGGGTGCCGCTCGGCTCCGCGCTGGACGATGTCCGCAAGCGTGATGTCCTCCCAATAGCCGAGGCGCCGGAACTCGTCCTGCACCTCGAGGGGCAGAAGCGGGTGCTGGTGCCGGGTCGACGCCTGGCTTTCGGTGCTCATCTGGCTGGTTCCTCCCTCTTGGGGTACGCGGCTTCGACGCCGTGAACTGTACGCGTTCCGCGCAAAGAAATCAAGCTGACTTCAGTTCAAGAACCGTTCGGCGGCGATGATCCAGCGCACGGTCTCCTCTGGTCGCTCGAGATACGGCAGGTGTCCCGCGCCGGCGATCGGGACGAGCAGTCCACGGCAGCGCAGCGCGAGCTCCATGTGGGCGTCACGGGACACGCCCGGGTCCTCCGTGCCCCACAGCACCATCGTGGGGGGCGGGTCCGCGAGTGGCTCGGGACGGTGCTCCGAGAGCACTTGCATGTGGCTCAGCAGCACCGCGACGCCACGAGCTTCGAAGTCGCGGGCGACCAGCTCCGCGAGCGGCTCGCGCGCGGGATCGGCGAGCACGCCGCGAGCCATAGCGGCGAGCAGATCGGGGGGGTTCGCGGCGATCCGTGCGAGCACTGCGGGATGGACGTCGATCCCGAACCCGGCGGCGATCAGGACGAGCGCGTCGACCGGGACCCGCCGGGCCAGCTCGAGGGCCACGAGCGCCCCGAGCGAGGAGCCGACCACCACGCGCGGCCGCGCAAGGCTCTGCACGTGCGGCGCCAGCGAGGACGCCATCGCCGGCACGGACGGCTCATCGGGGAGTGGCAGCACGATGGCATCGGGCAGCTCGGCGGCCGCGCGTTCCCAGACGAGACCGGCGCTCCCCGAGCCTGGCAGCACAGCGTGCACTACCGCGCCCACGCCACCTGCGTGTCCTCCTGGGCACGGGCGATCGTCCGTGCCGCCGCGCGACCCTCGGCGATCGCGTGCGAGAAATGCCGCGGGACGATCGCGTCTCCGATCACGAACGCCCCCGAGCCGTGCGGAAGCAGCTCTTCCCAGCCCCGTGGCTTTCGCTCGCAGACGACAATCAGCGCGTCCGCGGCGATCCGGTCGATCTCTCCGGTGGGAGTATGCCGTAGCTCGACGGTCCCCTCAGCGGCCGCGACCAGCGCGCTCAGCGGTCGCATGCTCAGCCGGCTGCCCCGCAGGCGAGGCGCCAGCTGAATCCGGCTCTCCGCGGGGATCGCGGTTGCGAACGCCGTCCCCGGGGTGACGACCGTGATCTGACCAACGCCCGCCGCGATGCCGAGCTCGACCGCGCTCACCGAGGGCCACCAGCCGAACCCGTCGTCGACGACCACGAGATGCGACACGCCGGCCAGCGCCTGCGCGCCGGCGGCGATCGCTGCAGATGCGGTGCGGGCAAATCCCGCCGCCGCGCTGTCAGGGAGGATCTCCTCGGCGCCGGACGCGATCACGATGGCGTCGAAGCTCTCGAGCGCGGCCGCGTCCGGTTCGGCGCCGAGGAGCAGCTCGAGCTTCTCGTTCTCGAGCGCGGCCCGGTAGAACTCGATCATCCTCAGCCAGCCGTCCCGATGCGGGGCGGCGCCGGCGACTGCGAGTCCGCCGCCGATCGCATCCGAGCGCTCCCACACGACCACCTCACGATCGTTGCCTCGGGCCAGCGTCGTCGCGCACTCGAGCCCGGCTGGCCCGGCGCCGACCACGGCGACTCGTCCCGCAGCTCCAAGGAGCCCCGACCCGAGGATCAGCGGGCGAGCCGGCCGCTCGCGCTCGCCTGGCGGGGCGAGGTCCGGATTGACCGAACACAGCAGCACCGGTTCGAACAGCCGGCAGTCCTCGTTGCAGGCGGTGCAGGGGCGGACCGCGCGCCGGTTACCGGACAGGATCTTGTTCGGCAGCTCGGGATCTGCGATCAGTCCCCTGGCCATGCCGACCAGGTCGGCTCCCCGCGACAGAGCCGCCTCCATCTCCGGCTGGTCGCGGAAGGCCTGCGAGATCAGCAGCGGCCGTTCGGTCAGCGCGCGCAGCCGCGGCAGCGGCTCGAGCAGCGGGGGCGCGGCGGTGCTCATGTCGCGGACGTAGGAGCCCCGCATTCCGACCGTCAGGTTGACGTACTGGATCTCCGGGTGGAGCTGGCTAAGGAGCTCGCCAAGCTCGCTCTTCGGTCAGCCCCGCGTCATCGGCGTCGCCGGCGGACAGACGGATCCCGATCAGCGCGTCGGGTTTCTGGTCGCGGATAGCGTCGACGATCCGCCAGACGGGCGCGGCGCGCTCGGCCAGCGTCTGGGCGGCCGGGTTCGTCACCGGCGAGAGGAACGTGCCCAGCAGGTAGCCGTGGGCGGCATGCAGCTCCACCCCATCGAACCCGGCGGCGAGCGCGTTGGCCGCGGACATGACGAACGCATCGAGGATGCTCTCGAGCTCCGATTCGCGCATCGCGCGGGGCGCCGTCGGCTCACGACGCGAGCGGACTGTCGATGGGGAGACCGGGGAGTAGTACGTCGGCGCTCCGAGCGTCTCGCGACCGAGGTGGATGAGCTGGAAGACGCCGACCGCTCCGCCACGGTGCATCGCCGCCACCCGGCGTCGCAGCGCCGGCCGCACGTCGGACCGCCACGAGGCCGTCAGGTTACCCCGGCGGTTGAACGAATCGAGGGATACCACGCTGCCGCCGACGATCGCCATCGCTACGCCGCCTTGCGCGAGGCGCTGCCAATACTCGGCGTCGCCCGCGGTCGGCATCCCGTCCGACACCGCGCCGCTCGCGTGTGCGGTGGCGACGAACCGGTTGCGCAGCCGGATCGCGTCGGTGAGCTGGAAAGGTTCGGCGAGCGGCGTCACTTTCGCGCGTACTGTACGACGTCTTTGAACTAATGTCAATTCGGCTAAGCCGCGCCCGATGCGCCCAGTGGGACCCGCTTAACCCCGCCCGCTGCGGCGTAGCAGCGATCACTTGCTTTCGGCGGATGCGTTCATCATACTTAGCGACATGAATTCGATTCTGACATGGCGATCCACCTCGACGGAACGTTCTACGGAACCCGGGCCGCGGCGCGCTCGATGGTCGAGCGGGGGGCGGGCGGCGCGATCGTGAATATGGCCTCGGTCTGCGGCCTCGAGGGCTGCGCCGGGCATCCGCACTACTCGGCGGCAAAGGCGGGCATCATCGGCTTCACGCGCTCCGTCGCCAAAGAGCTGATCCTCCAGGGGGTCCGCGTCAACGCGGTTGCTCCCGGGTTCATCGACACCTCGACGGGACACGGACGCGTCAACGAGAACCGCCGCGACATGGCACTGCGGACACCCGCCGGAAGGCTCGGGACGCCGGCCGAGGTCGCTGCCACGGTCGCGTTCCTGGTCTCCGACGACGCGTCGTACTTCGTAGGCGCCAGCCTCAGCCCCAACGGCGGGCTCGTCACGGCGGTGTAGCGGTGCTCGAGAACAAGATCGGCCTCATAACCGGCGCCGGGCAGGGGATCGGCCGGGCGATCGCGCTCGAGATGGCGAGCCAGGGAGCCGCGGCCGTGGCGGTGGCCGACCTGAACCTCGCAGGCGCGGAGGAGACCGCGGCTATGATCCGCGACGCCGGCGGCAAGGCGCAGGCAATCGAGGTGAACCTCCGTGACCGGGACCAGATCGAGGCGATGGTGGCCCAGGTGGCGGAGAGCTTCGGTGGCCTCGACACCCTGTTCAACAACGCCGGGATCATCGAAACCTCGATAACCGAAGACTGCGCCGTCGACACACTTCCCGAGTCGGCGTGGGACGCTGTCTACGAGGTCAACCTGAAGGCGGTGTGGCTGACGACGAAGTTCGCTGCGCCCCACCTCAGACGCTCGACGCGTGGGCCGGCGATCGTCAACACCGCGTCGGTCTCCGGCCTGACCGGCTTCTCGCACGGGCCGGTCTACTGCACGACGAAGGGTGGCGTGATCCAGCTCACGAAGGTCACCGCCGTCGACCTCGCGCCGATCAGGTGCAACTGCTTTGCCCCCGGCGTGATCGAGACTCCCCTCAGCCGCGCGTTCATGGACACAGCCGAGGATCCAGAGGCACTCGAGCGCTCGATGCTCGGGCCGCAGCTGCTCGCCCGGATGGGCCGGCCCGAGGAAGTGGCAAGGCTCGCGTGCTACCTGGCCTCCGACGATGCTGGGTTCATCACCGGCGCGGTGTTCCCGATCGACGGTGGCGCGCTCGCGTGGATGGGCGTGCGGCACGACTAGGGGCCCCAGCCCAATAATTTGACTTCAGTTCGGTCACCTGTCAAGTTCCGCCCATGCCAGATTCGGTGGAGTATGAGGCCGATGGTGAGCTTGTCACCATTTGGCTGAATCGACCTCAGTCGAAGAACGCGTACGATCTCGAGTTGCTCCGCGACCTGGAGGGCGCGATCGCTCGGGCCGAGGCCGATCCAGCGAGTCGCGTGGTCGTGATCCGCGGCCGGGGCGACTCGTTCTGCGCCGGGGCGGATGTTTCGCTGCTCGCCGGAGATACGCCGTGGTCCGAACTGGCGGATTCGGTTGCCCGGACGTTCAAGCGGATCTCGGAGTCGCGCCGGATCACTATCGCCGCGGTTCACGGCTGGACCGTCGCGGGCGGCTTCGAGCTGATGCTCGCCTGCGACTTCGCGCTCGCCGCGGAGAATGCGCGCATCGGCGATTTCCACATCCGTCACGGCCTGTTCGCCGGCGCGGGAGCGATCTACCGCCTGCCGCGACTGATCGGGCTCCGCAAGGCGCGGGAACTGATGCTTTCGGGCGACGTGATCGACGGGCGCGAGGCGAAGGCGTGGCAGCTGGTGAACGACGCGGCACCACTCGATCAGCTGGATGCGCTGATCGGCCGGTTCGCCGCGCGGTTCAGCGACAAGAGCCCGACCGTGGCCTGGCTCACCAAGCTGGCTGTCAACCGGGGCCTCGACTCGGACTACGAGACGCTCTCGGCGCTCGAGCGACTCACCTCCGACGCGGTCGCCGCGACCGAAGCAGCGCGCGAAGGAGTAGCGGCCTTCCTGGAGCGACGGGGTGGCTAAGCGCGCTGTCGTCACCGGTGGAGCCGGAGCGATTGGCGCGGCGACGGTGCGCGCGCTCGCGGAAGCGGGCCTTCGCGTCGCCGCGTGCGCGCGCACGCTCGCTGCCGCCCGCTCCGTTGCGGAAGCGGCAGAGGCGTTCGAAGGCGACCTCGCCGACCCGGTGTCGGTCGACCGTATGGGGGAGGCGATCTTCGCCGGCGGACCTGTCGACGTCTTCGTCAACTGCGCCGGCATGCCGTGAGCGTCAGACGACCGCCGCGGTCGGCTCGGTCGTCTCGATCACCTCCGCCGGGAGCTCCGCGGAGGGATCGACCGAGATCGTCTTCGTGAGCAGGTACCCCTCGAGCCCGGTCACGCCGTGCTCCCGCCCGATGCCGGAGCGCTTGTACCCGCCGAATGGGCTGTTGAAATCGGCGGCGAAGGTGTTGACCGAGAACGTGCCGGTGCGGATGCGGCGGGCGACGTCGAAGCCGTGCGCGACGTCAGCGGTGAAGACACAACCGGAGAGGCCGTACTCGCTGTCGTTGGCGATCCGGATCGCGTCCTCTTCGGTGTCGTACGGGATCAGGGCCGTCACCGGGCCGAAGATCTCCTCCTGGGCCACGGTCATCTCGTTCGTCACGTTCGTGAGGAGCGTCGGTTCGATGAACCAGCCCTCGGGATGGTCCGCCGGGATCTTCCCCCCGGTCGCCAGGACCGCCCCCTCATCGACGCCCTTCTGGATGTAACCGAGCACGCGCTCGCGATGGGCCTCCGAGACCACCGGCTGGATCACGGTGTCCGGCTCCATCGGATCGCCGACCTTGAGTCCGGCGAACGCCTCCGACGAGCTTGGCCGCGAGCTCGTCGTGCATCTTCGCGCTGCACCAGGATCCGGCTCATGCACACGCAGCTCTGGCCGGCGTTGGTGCCCACGCTGGCGCCCACGAGCACGGGGATCGCCGCGTCCACGTCGGCGTCCGGAAGCACGATCGCCGCGGACTTGCCGCCGAGCTCCAGCACGCAGGGCTTGATCAGCGACCCGCACGCCTCGCCGATCCGCCTGCCGACGTTGGTCGAGCCGGTGAAGCTCACCATGTCGACCTGCGGGTGACGGACCAGATGAGTCGGACGCCTCCGGCCCCGCGGCCACGATGTTGATCACTCCGGGCGGAAACCCGACCTCGGTGATCAGATCGCCCATCGCGAAGATCGCCAGCGGATTCTGCTCCGGGACCTTGACCACGACGGTGCATCCGGCGACCAGCGCCGGACCGGCCTTCTGGCCCACGCACGGCAGCGCGAAGTTGAAGGCGCAGAAGATCGCCGCGACGCCCACGGGCTCCTTGACCACGAGGCTCTTGCCGGCGAACGGCACGATGCCTCCTCCCCCGATCGGCCAGCGGCGATAGGTCGGAGATGCGTACCTCGCTGAATTTGTAATTCTCGCCGACCTCGGCTGCGTAGTTCCAGTGAAGGGTGGGCGCGGCCGCTTCGTAGACGTCGGCCAGGAACTTCGTGCAGCCCAGCTCGGCCACGATCAGCTCCGCGAACTCCTCCTGGCGTTCAGCGAGCGCGGCCGCGAGCGTGCGGCACAGTTCGGCCCGCTGGTGGACCGGCCGCCGGGGCCAGTCGGTCTCGTAGAAGGCCCTGTGCGCCGCCGTCACCGCCGCGTCGATGTCGGCCTTGGACGCCGAGGGCACGTGGCCGATCGGCTTGCCGGACGATGGCGAGACGACCTCGAACACCTGGGTCGAGTCCGGCTGGCGCCAGCCACCGTCGATGTACAGGTCGGGATATTCACGCGCGAGCATGCTGGGACTCTCCTCTGGGTTAACCCTTTTTGACTACGTTGCCGGCATCGATCGGCAGCGCGACGCCGGTCACGAAACGCGCCGCGTCCGAACAGAGCCAGACCACGGCGGCGGACACGTCCTCCGGCTCGATCCACGGCACGTCGGGAAGAATGTTCAGCGCGGCGAACGGCCCGCGCACGTCGTCGGGGGTGGGGTTGGCAACCTCGGGAGCGAACAGCTCGAACGTTCCCGCGTTGATCACGAGCGGAGTGTTCACCGTCGTCGGGCAGATGGCGTTGACACGGATCCGGTGCGGGCCGAGCTCCTGCGCCAGGACCTTCATCAGTCCGATCACGCCGTGCTTGGCCGCGGTGTAGTGCGCCGTGTGCAGGTAGCCAATCAGCCCAGCGGTCGAGCTCGTCAGAACGACGCAACCGCCCTGGCCGCGCTCCACCATCGATGGCAATGCGGCGCGCGTGGTGTTGAACACCCCCGTGAGGTTGATGTCGATCATGTCCTTCCACTGCTGCCCGGTCATCTCCCAGCTGAGCGCCCAGGTGCCGATTCCGGCGTTGGCACAGACGATGTCGATCTTCCCGAACTGCTCGAGTCCCGCGTCGACTCCGGCCTGAACCTCGAACAGCTCGCGGACGTCGGCCACCGCCTTGACCACGCGGCGACCTCTGGCCTGGATCCCCGAGATCGTCGCGTCGAGGTCGTCCGGTGTCGCCAGTTCGTAGCCGACGGTCTCCACCGCATCGGCGCACACGTCGAGCGCGATGATGTCCGCGCCCTCCTGCGCTAGCGCGAAGGCGTGCGAGCGGCCCTGGCCGCGGCCCGCCCCGGTAATCAACGCCACTTTGCCGTCTAGCGATCCCATATCTCTATCCCTCTCGTGCCGGAGTCCACCCCGCTGGACAGACTAACATAAACTGAACTCAGTTTGATTAGCATGCTAGCGATGCGATCCAGAAGTCGGGGGTTTCCCTCGCGCAGGACACGAGGTCGCGGGCTGTCACGTACTAGGAGGGCAGCGCTGCCGGCTGTCCCGGGTGCATTGTTGCGCCGGCGCCGGCGCCTCGAGCGCGCCGCCGGCGATCAGACGGTCGATCTCCTCAGCGTGCATACCGAGCAGCTCGGTGCAGATCTCGCGGGTGTGCTCGCCGGGCTCAGGCGCGGGCGAGTTCGCCGGTGCGGGGATCCGCTGCGAGCGAAACGGCGCGTTGTCAACGGCCCTCGGCTGCAGCCCGGGCTGCTCGAGCACGCGGAAGAAATCGCGCGCCTGGAGCTGGGGATCGTCCTCGAACTCGTCGGGACGCTGCATGAATCCCGCCGGCACTCCGGCATCCTGCAACGTCGCGGCCACCTCGCGAGGCGAGCGTCGGCAGGTCCACGCCGCCAGGTGCTGATCGATCTCGGCGCGGAGAGCGATCCGGCCGGTCGCGGTGGCGAACTCATCGCCTTCTGCCCAGTCCGGGTCGCCGAGCGCGGTGCGCAGGCGGTGCCAGTCGTCGTCGTCGCGGACCGTCACCACGCACCACTCATCATCGCCGGCACACTGGTAGATGCCCCACGGAGCTGCGCCGAGCTCCTGACGTTCCCGGTGGCCCGGGCCGACCCCGGTCGTAGCCCCTCCTGCACGAGCAGCGTGCCGATCTGCATCAGGATGGTCTCGGCCTGCGAGGTTGCGATCTCCGCGCCGTATCCCGATCGCCGGCGCGCGATCAACGCTGCCAATGCCGTGATTGCCGTAACTCGGGCGGCGTAGTGGTCGGGATGGATCGTCGTCGAGTCGCTGAAGCTCTCGGGGTCGTCGGGAAAGCGCCACAGGCTGGTGAGGCCGGACGCACAGCGGACCAGGGGTCCATAGCCCATCCAACTGCTCCACGGGCCGGTCGCCCCGACGGCGCTACTGCCCACGATCACGATCCTCGGGTTGATCTCCTGGAGGGTTCGCGGACCGAGCCCGAGCTTTCCGAGCGTCCCCGGCTTGAAGTTTGCGAGGACCACGTCGGACTGCGCGACCAGGCGCTTGACCACCTCGACGCCCTCCGCGCTTCGCAGGTTCACGCCGATGCTCCTGCTGCCCCGATGGCCAATCGCGAAATGAATCGGCGAGACGCGGGCGCCGTCGGGAAAAGCTCGGCTCTCGATCTTGATCACCTCGGCGCCCTGGTCTGCGAACAGCCGGGCGGCCTCGGCTCCCAGCACGATCACGCCGAAGTCCAACACCCGCAACCCCTCGAATGGACGCCGGATGCCACGGCCGTCGGCGGACGTCGGGGCCCGGCTGCCGTCGGCCGACGTCCCGGCCAGGCCGCGTGGCGGCTCCGCGAACACCTCATCGTCGTGCTCGCCGAGCTCGGGGGCGCGGCGAGTCGGCCGTGCGCGTCGGCCGTCGATCTCGGCGAATCCCGTCGGCGCGTCGGCCTCGACCCCGTGCGCTAGCTCCATGCGCGCGATCGCGCCGCGCTTTCGGTAATGCTCGGCTACGAGCACATCGGCGGGCTCGAGCACGGGTGCGATTGGAACTCCTCGGGCCTGTCCCTCCAGAGTCAGCTCATACTTGCTGCGCTCGCGGAAGTGCTGGTCGAAGACCGCGTGCAGCCGTTCGGACGCGAGCGCTCGGCCACGAATCGTCTCGAGCTCGGGATCCTGGAGCTCCTCCGGCTCGCCCAGCCACGCCCGCATCGCGTGCCACTGGCGCGGCGCGAGCAGGACAACCCGGACGTGGCCGTCGCGACAGCGGAAGATCGGGTACGGACCGGGCGTGGGGCGGTCGCGGGTCTGCTCGTACCCTGCGACCTGCGCGGTACCGACGACCCCCATCGCCGGGTCGACGACCTGCGCCGTCGCTTCGTATAGCGAAAAGTCGACGTGATCGCCGTGCCCGCGCTCCAGCCGGTTCCAGTAGGCGACCAGCGCGGCCCACGCCGCCTGCATCGCCGTGGCCTCGAGCGCCAGGTCCCCAGGCGGCATCAGCGGCTCGCGTCCCGGCAGCCCGGACCGGCTGAGGACGCCGCCCATCGCCAGCAGCGTCCAGCCGGTCGCGACCCAGTCGCGGTAAGGGCCGGTCTGCCCGAAGTCGGTGATCGAGAGCACGACGAGCTTGGCGTTCCGGGCCCGGACGACATCCACACCGAGCCCGAGCTCCGACATCGCTCCGGGGCTCGCGCTCTCGATCCAGATGTCGGCGCGGTCGAGCAGACCCAGCAGCTGCTCCCGACCTTCTCGGCTGGCATGGTCGATGACGACGCCGCGCTTGCCCGCATTGTGGGTCGCGAAGTGCAGGCTGACGCCGGCGTGCAGCGGCGACCTGCGCGCGTGACGGGGCACCGCCGGGCGGCTCGACCCGGATCACGTCCGCGCCGAGGTCGGCGAGGAAGCGGCCGCACATTTCGCCCTTTGCCGTCGGCCATGTCGATCACCTGAACGCCTTGCGAGTGGGGTGGGTCGTTCGTGCATCGCGGTCGGCCCTTAGCCGAGGACGAGCTCGGCGGCCTGGCGAAGCCGCGCCACCGGGCCGGCGATCAGGATCGTGGTCACGGGCGAGTCCCGCCACGCCTCGAGGTCGTGGCGGATCTTGTCCGTCGGTCCGATCAGCGCCAGCTCCTCGACGAGCTTCGTCGGCACCGCGGCGGCCGCCTCGTCCTTCTTCCCATCGAGGTAGAGATCCTGGATCTGCTTGGCCACGACCTCGTAGCCCATTCGCACGATCACCTGGTGATGGAAATTCACGCTTCGCGCCCCCATCCCGCCGAAGTAGAGGGCGTACATCGGTCGCAGCACGTCCGCGGCCCGCTCGATGTCGTCGTCGACGATCAGCGGAACCGAGGGCGCGATCTCGAACTCTTCGGGCGCCCCGCCGCGTCGGGCAAAGCCCTCCTCCAGGCACGGGCGGTACAGCTCGGCGTCGTAGTACGGCGAGTAGTACAGCGGCAGCCAGCCGTCCCCGATCTCGGCGGCAAGCGCGATGTTCTTCGGGCCTTCCGCGGCGATGTAGATCGGAATCCGCTCACGGAGCGGGTGCAGGATCGACTTGAGTGGCTTCGCTAGGCCCGTGATCCCCTCACGCCCGCGCACGGGGAGCGGATAGTGGGGTCCATCCGATGTGACGGGCTCTCGCCGGGCGATGACGTCGCGCACGATCGACACGTACTCGCGCGTGCGGGCCAGCGGCTTGGCGAAGGGCTCGCCGTACCAGCCCTCGACGACCTGGGGGCCCGACACGCCGAGTCCGAGCATGAACCGGCCGCCGCTGAGATGGTCCATCGTCATCGCGGCCATCGCCGTGGTGGTCGGGCGGCGCGCGCTGATCTGGATGATCGACGTCCCGAGCCTGACCTTCTCGGTCTGCGAGCCCCACCAGGCCAGTGGCGTCAGCGCGTCCGACCCGTACGTCTCCGAGGACCAGATCGAGTCGAAGCCCAGGCGCTCGGCCTCCTTGACGTTCTCCAAGGCGTCGGACAGCTTGGATCTCCCGGACAACAATCCGGTGCTGAGGCCAAGCTTGAGGGAGTTCGTGCTCATCGCGCCGACGCACCCATCAGCGCCCGGTCCAGGCGGGCTTGCGCTTCTCGGAGAACGCCTTCGGGCCCTCGACGTAGTCCTCGGAGGCGAGCATCCGCGGGATCCGCGCCTCCCAGTCGCGAGCAATCGCGTCGTCGACGGCGAGTCCGAAGCCGTCGGTGACTGCCTCCTTGGTCAGCTGGACGAGCAGCGGCGAGCATTCCAGGATCTGGCTGGCCCACTGCTCCGCGGCTGCATCAGCTCCGCCGCCGGTACCACCTCGTTGACGAAGCCGAGTCGGTAGCCCTCCTGCGCCGAGACAAAGCGGCCGGTGAGGAGCATCCCCATCGCGTGCTTGAGCGGGATCTGGCGCGACAACCGGTGGATCCCGCCGGCGCCGGCGATCAGCCCGACGCGCGGCTCGGGCAGCGCGAACCGAGCGGTGTCGGCGGCGATCACGAGGTCGCACGCGAGCGCGATCTCGAAGCCGCCGCCGGCGGCGACGCCGTTTACCGCCGCGATCAACGGCTTTGGGCAGTCGTAGCCGCGGGTGATCGCGGCAAAGCGCGAGCGCGAGTCGACCCGGCGCTCACCGTTGGCGGATGCCTCCGCGGTCGCCTTCAGATCGTTGCCGGCCGAGAACGCTCGGTCCCCGGCGCCGGTGATGATCGCCACCCAGGAGTCCTCGTCGCCGGCGAAGTCGTCGAAGATCTCGATCAGCTCCTCGTGCGAGTGCTTGTCGAGCGCGTTCATGCGTTCGGGCCGGTTGAGCGTCACGTGCGCGACGTGGCCCTGCTTCTCGTAGATGACGTGGTCGTAGCTCATCCGCGAGGCCTGAACTTCGGGACGGCAACCTCGTCGCTCATCCGCTCGAAGGTGACCTTGAGCGGCATCCCGATCTCGAAGGTCGTCGTTCGGACAATCGACGATCTGACTGGTGAGACGGACGCCTTCCTCGGTCTCGACGTGGGCGATGTTGTAGGGAATCTCCGCGGCAAACGCCTCGTCGTAGAGCTGGTGCATGATCACGTAGCTGTACAGCGTCGCCCGGCCGCTCGACGCCGCCCAGTCGAGCTCACCCGAGAAACAGTTCACGCAACGCGCCCGCAGCGGCACGCCGATGTACGCGATCGGCGAGCAGAAGGTGGTGCAGGCGCGGCAGCGCAGAAGCATCAGCTGACCGGCAAGCGCGCCTTCGAAGAACGGAGCGCTGATCTCGTCTGGAACGGGCACCGGCTTTGGCGGCGCGGCAGTCGTGGTCATCGGTCGATTCCTATCCGTCGTGCTTGCTGAGGATCGTCGTCGAGTGGAAGTTCAGCGTGCCCCCGTTGCCGCAGACGAGTACGTGGTCGTGCTTGTCGACCTGCCGCTCGCCGCCCTGACCGCGAGCCTGGATCACGCCTTCGGCCAGCGGCGTGAAGCCCCACATGTAGTAGGAGGAGAGCTGACCGCCGCCGGTGTTGCACGGGAGCGAGCCGCCGGGAGCGAGCTTCCCGTCGGCGACAAACTCCCCACCCTCGCCCTTCTCGCAGAACCCGTAGTCCTCGAGCGTCACGAGGACGGTGTACGTGTAGCAGTCGTACAGCTCGAGCACGTCGACATCGGAGAGCTCGATCCCGGCCTGGCGCAGCGCGATCTCGCCCGCCTTCGCCGCGCCGGTGTGGATCGCAGGCTCGCGCTCGACCCGCCCGGTATCTCCCGGCGCGCACTGCCCGAAACCGCGCATGTACACGGGCGGCCGGCGCAACTCGCGCGCCCGCTCCGCCGAGGTCACGATCACGGCGACGCCGCCGTTTGAGACCAGGCAGCAGTCGAACAGGTGCAACGGCTCGACGATCCAGCGGGAGGCGTGGTAGTCCTCGAGCGTCATCGGCTTGCGCATCTGCGCCTGCGGGTTCATCAGCGCCCACTCGCGCTGGCCGACCGCGATCGCGCCGAGCTGGTCGTGGGTGGTTCCGAACAGATGCATGTGCCGCCGGAGGGCCAGCGCGTAGCTCGAGTTGGCGGGGCCGTAGTCGCCGTAGGCGAAGCGCAGTCCCGCGAGGCCCGGGGCATCGAAACGCCGCCCGCTGTAGCCGGATTGCGAGACCGAGGTGCCCTCGCGGAGCGGCGCGTCGGCGTACACGCAAGCGACGACGTTCGCCTGTCCGGTCTCGATCGCATGGCCCGCGTACTGGAGCATCGTCCCCGCGGTGGAACCGAACGCGCTCATCGTGTTCACCAGCGTGAGGTCGACGAGCCCGAGCGCGAACTGCAGTCTCGGCGCCATCTCCTCGGACTGGTTGCCGTTGATCAACAACCCGTCCACATCGCGTGCCTCGAGGCCCGCGTCGTCGAGTGCGAGCGCGATCGCCTCGCCCGCGAAATCGGACGCCGTCCGCCCGTATACCTTGCCCATCTCGGTGATGCCGAGACCGGCAATCGCGGCGCTCACACCCACAGCCAGCAACTCCTCTCCACCGCTGCCGGCGGACGACACGTACGTCGGCGAGCGGACGATCATTCCAGTTGAACTTACTTCAGTTTATAATCCGATGGCTGCTGTGTCAACGCGAGAGGAGACTCGACGATGAACATCAAGGCCGCCCTCTCGAGCGGAGCGCAGGAGCCGTTTGAGATCGCCGACGTGGAGCTCGACGAACCGCGCGCGGACGAGGTCCTGGTCAAGCTGACGGCCACCGGGGTGTGTCACACCGATCTCGCGACGAAGGCGGCATGGCCACAGGACAAGTCGCCGATCGTGCTCGGACACGAGGGCGCCGGTGTCGTGGAGGCCGCCGGAGCGGATGTGACCGCGGTCCGCCCCGGGCAACACGTTTTGCTCAGCTACCGTAGCTGCCGCTCGTGCCCAACGTGCAAGGCAGGCCATCCGACGTATTGCCGCGACTTCAGCGCGCTCAATCTGATCGGCTCGCGCCCCGACGGCTCGACGACGATGCGCCGCGACGGGTCGCCCGTGTACGGATCGTTCTTCGGCCAGTCGAGCTTTGCCTCGCATGCGCTGGCCTACGAGTCGAACGTGGTCGCGGTCGAGGACGGCATCGATCTGACCGTTGCCGCACCGCTCGGCTGCGGCGTGCAGACCGGCGCCGGCGCCGTGCTCAACGTACTACGGCCCGAAAGCGAATCATCGCTCGTCGTATTCGGTGCCGGCGGCGTGGGTCTGTCGGCGCTGATGGTCGCGGGCGCGGCCGGCGTCGGCACGATCATCGCCGTCGAGCCGGTCGCCAGCCGGCGGCTTCTCGCTACGGAGCTTGGGGCGACCGCGACCATCGATCCCAGGCTCGACGACGTGGTCGACGCGATCCGCCAGCTCACGGGCGGCGGCGCCACACACGCGCTCGACACGACCGCGAACGGCGCCGTCATCAACCAGGCAATCGAGGCGTTGGCACCGCTCGGTACCCTGGCGCTGGTCGGCGTCGGGCCCGCGGAGGTGCAGATCACGGTCCGGAACGTGATCGGCGGCGGCAAGACCATCCGCGGCGTGGTCGAAGGCGACGCCGTGCCGCAACGGTTCCTCCCGTGGCTGCTTGCGCTCCATCACGAGGAGCGGCTGCCGCTCGAGAAGCTGATCCGCAAGTACCGCTTCGACGAGATCAACCAGGCCATCGCTGATGCAGCAGGTGGCGCAGCAATCAAGCCGGTGCTGGTGCTCTGATCGCGCGGCCGGGCTCAGGCAACCTTCATCCAGACGGACTTGGTCCGCGTCAACTCGTCGAGGTGCGCCTCGCCGAGCATGCGACCGTGACCGGAGTGCTTGAAGCCGCCATAAGAGACGCTCGGGTACGTCAGCTGGTACGTGTTGACCCAGACGGTGCCGGCGTTCAGCGCCCGCACGGCACGATGCGCTCGCGACAGGTCGTTGGTGAAGACGCCGGCGGCGAGCCCGTACTGGGTGTCGTTGGCCCAGCGATAGACCTCGTCCTCGTCCTCGAAGCGCAGGACGGACATCACGGGCCCGAAGATCTCCTCCTGCGCGATTCGCATGTCGTTGCGAACGTCGGTGAAGACGGTCGGCTGATGGAAGAAGCCGCGTTCGCCGGCGCGCTCGCCGCCCAATGCCAGCTGGGCGCCTTCGTCGCGGCCGATCGAGACGTAACCGTGCACACGCTCGAGCTGCTGCGCGGTGATCAGCGGGCCGATCATGGCGTCGGGATCGAACCCGCCACCGATCTTGAGATCCTTGGACTGGTCCACGACCGCGCCCACGAGCTCGTCGTGAACCTTGCTGTGAACCATGACGCGCGTCCCGCACGTGCAGAACTGGCCAGACCCGCCCCATACGCCGCCCATCGCCGTGGCGGCCGCCAGCTCGAGGTCGGCGTCCGGGAAGATGATCAGAGGGCTCTTGCCGCCGAGCTCGAGGCCGACGCGCTTGACATGCTTGGCCGCGGCCGCCTGGATCGCCATGCCGGTCGGCACCGACCCGGTGAAGAAGATCGCGTCAACCTGCGGGTGCTCGACGAGCGCCGCGCCCACCGTTTCCCCCGTGCCCTGGACGACGTTGAACACGCCAGGCGGGATTCCGGCCTCGAGGGCGAGCTCGGCCAGGAGCACCGCGGTCATCGGCGTCTGCTCAGCCGGCTTGAGGACCACGCTGTTGCCGGCACAGAGCGCGAAGACGGCCATGGAGGCGCCCGCCGACGGCCCGTTCCAGGGGATGATGGCTCCGACCACGCCGACCGGCTCTTTGACCTCGTAGACGGCGAGCTCGTGCGGGACGGCGGGGATGCTGCCACGGAGCTTCGACGGCCATCCCGCGTAGTACTCGATGCCTTCAACCGCGAACAGGTTGATGTAGGAGGCGACGGCGCGAAGGAAGCCGCAGTCGATGACGTCTAGCTCGATGAAGACGTCCGCGCGCTCGCTCAGCAGCGTCGCGAGCCGGCGTAGGCGGCGCTCCTTCTCCAGCGGCGCTAGGAAGCGCCAGCGGCCGTCCTCGAACGCGGCCCGGGCCGCGCGGGCGGCAGGATCCACATCGGCGGCGGTGCCCGCCGCAGCCGTGGCGACTTCCTCTCCGGTGGCGGGATCGATGACGGGCATCGTCCCGCCCTCTATGGACTCCACGACCTCGCCATCGATGAAGTGCCCGAACAGCGGGCGGTCGAGCTCGCGGCGAGTCGCCGCCGAGATGGGGTATGCGGACGCTTCCGTCGTGGCAGTCATGACAACTACTCTCTCCTCAAGATACGGCCCTGGCTCTTAACCTGACCTCAGTTCGACTTAGTCTCCAAACACTATTGCAGATACTCAGCCGCCGTCAAGCGTTAGACGGGATTTTCGTTTCTCGCAGCGGCACCGCCTTCATCTGATACCAGTTCAATTATTCGCTTGCGCGCCGCCGACTGCCGGTGTAACTTCCTGCGGCATATGCGGGTCCATGACCAGCTATCGGAAGAGGTGCGCTACGTCATCTTCCCCGGTGCCGGCAGCGCCGGGTTGCCGTGGGAAGCGGCGGCAGGGCAGCTCGAGGCTGACGTGCTGCCGGTCCCGGACGAACCGGACGTCGCGTCCATGGCGGCCGCCGTCGAGCCCGCCGTCCGCGCCCTGTCGCGGCCGCGGGTCTTGGTCGGAACCTCGCTCGGCGCGATGGTCGCGCTCGAGGTCGCGCGGCGGATCGAAGTGGATGCCCTCGTGCTGATCGCCGCGGGGTTCGGCATCTCGGTCGCTGACTCCGTCCTCGATTGGGTGGCATCGAATCCGCCCGACCTGTTCGAGAAGATGGCGCGCATCGGTCTCGCGGATCGCGGCAACCGGCGGCTGGCAGCGATCCGGCTCGCGGACTTCACGGCGCGCGGCCAGCCGCTGCTCCTGAACCACCTTCGCGCGCTCGCGGCGTACCACCCCGTACCGCTGGAGCACCCGCCTCCGACATTCGTCCTGTGGGGCGAGCACGATCGCGGCGTGCCGCTCGCCGCGCACGCCGAGCTCGCGCTGCGCTGCCACGGCGTCCTCATTCCGGTCAAGGACGCCGGCCACGCGCCGTTCCTCGAACGGCCGGATGACACGGTCGCCTGGATCCGCGCAGCCGCGGGCCGGGCGGCGCTGGCCTCCGCGCCGCACGGCCCCGCGCCGCTGGCCGCGACGCCGGCAACATGACCGGCGCTCGGGCGCGCGAGCCAGAGTCCCTCCCGGCATGGGCTGCCGTCGCCGACGCGACCGCCATCGGGAGCGGGATCGAGCTTTTGGACATCGGCTGCGGCGCGGGCGAGTTCTGTGCCCTGGCCGCCGCCCGCGGCGCGTCGGTCCACGGGCTCGATGCCACGCCCGCTGCGATCGAGCACGCGAGGCGCGCGGTTCCCGATGGCGACTTCCAGGTCGGCCTGATGGAGGATCTGCCGTGGCCGGACGCGAGCTTCGACGTCGTCACGGGATTCAACTCCTTTCAGTATGCGCTCGACATCGACGCCGCGCTCAGCGAGGCTCGTCGCGTCTCCCGCCGGGGGGGTCGACTCGCGATCTGCAAATGGGCTCGGCCCGAGGACAACGAGTTCTTTGCCCTACTGATCGCGCTTGGCGCCGGCCGCCGCGGCTCGCTGGGGGCGACCGATCCGGTCGACGAGGCGGTGCGCCGGGCGGGGCTCGCCCTCAGCGACACCGGCGAGGTCGCGGTGGCCATGGAGATGGCCGACGCCGCGGCGCTCGAGGACGCGTTGATCTCCGCCGGCGCGCTCGAGAGTCCGCGCGATGAGCGGGAGCGACGGAGGCTGCTGGTGAGAGCAGCGGGGTTTCGGCAGCCCGATGGGAGCTATCGCTTCGCGAGCCGCCTGAGGTACATCATCGCCACGACCTGAAGCGGGCCGGCACCGCCCGTAGTTACCCGCAGAGTGCTGCGGATTGGCCACAAACCTGTCCCCAGCGCCTTGACCGTGCCCGCCGAGGGCATCAATATGAGCTGAAGTCAGTTTGGAAGAAGGAGACCCTGTGGCCAGCTCAGACGCCCCCGGCAACGCCGACTACCGCCACCTGTTCACCCCAGGGACGATCGGGGGCGTGACGATCGCCAACCGGATCGTCCAGCTGCCAATGGGCACGAGCCTGATCGAGCACGGACGCGTTACCGAGCGAGAGGTCCACTTCCAGGAGGAGCGCGCCCGCGGAGGGGTCGGACTGATCATCACCGGCGCGGCCATCGTCCACGAAACCTCGCGCTTTCCCGAGCGCATCCAGATTGAGGCATGGGACGAGGAGATCATCGACTCGCTCCGGCTCCGGGTGCAGGCGGTCAAGCGCCACGGCACGCGGATCTTCGGGCAGATCCTCCATCTGGGACGCGAGCAGCCGGGCGGCCTGACCAGGTACCCGGCCTGGGGGCCGTCACCGATCGCCTCGCCGCGCACTCCCGACGTGCCGCATGAGATGAACGCCGGCGAGGTGCGGATGATCGTCGACGGCTTCGGCAGATCAGCGAGGAACTTTCAGTCCGCCGGCTACGACGGGGTGGAGATTCACGCGGCTCATGGCTACCTGGTCGCCCAGTTCCTCTCCCCAGCTTCGAACCGGCGGAGCGACGCGTATCGAGGCGACACGCTCGAGGGCCGAACCCGTCTCCTGTTCGAGGTCGTCGACGCGATCCGCGAGCAGTGCGGCGTGGATTTTCCGATCGGCGTTCGCCTGAGCGCAGACGAAGAGACCGCCGACGGCCTCGCGCTCGACGACACGCTCGAGATCGTCGACCTCCTTCAGGAGACCTCCCCGGCGGACTACCTGTCGATCACGGTCGGGATGCGCGGAGCCTACGTCAAGGATTCGAGCTTCGAGGAGGGTTTCGCGCTCGGTCTCGTCGAGGCGGTCAAGCAGCTTGCCGACGTACCCGTGATCGCCGCCGGGCGCTTCAGGCTTCCGGACCTGGCCGAGCGGGCGCTGGTGGCGGGCCAGGCGGATTTCATCGGCGTGGGCCGGGCGCTGTTGGCCGACCCCGAGTGGGCGGCCAAGGCGCGGAGTGGACGCGCGGGTCAGATCCGTCCCTGCGTTGGCTTCGTGCAGGACTGCCGCGTATACGCCGGCGGGGTCACCTGCGCGGTCAACGCCCGCGCTGGCCGTGAGGCGGACTGGGGCCCGGCACACGGGCTGGCGAACCCGGCGCAGGGGCCGGCGAGTCCGGGACGAGAGCCCGCCAGCACCCGCCGCCGCGTCGTGGTTGCCGGCGCTGGACCGGCTGGAATGGAGACCGCTCGCCTGGCCGCCGAGGCCGGTCACGAGGTCGTCCTCTATGAGCGCGACGACGCATTTGGCGGGCAGGTCCGCATCGCGGCAGCCGGCCCCACTCGCGAGCAACTCCTCGATGTGATCTTCTACCTCGAGCGGGAGGTGAAGCGCCTCGGCGTCGACGTTCGGCTCGCCACCGCGGCCACGGCTGCGGCGATCCTGTCCGATCAACCCGACCTCGTCGTCTGCGCCACGGGAGCGAGCCCGATTCCTCCGCCGTTCGCGGTCGATCGCGACGCGCGGGTGGTGACGGTGTGGGACCTCCTCGGGGGCGCGGTCGAGGATCTTCCCCAGCGTGCGGTTGTCCTAGACGGCCAGGCGGATGGTTTCTGGCACGCGATCAGCGCGGCGGAGTACCTCGCCGAACGAGGCGTCGACGTCGAACTGCTCACTTCCGCCCGGTCGGTCGGGCTCGAGATCCCGCACGAGAGCATCGCCGGAGTCCATCAGCGTCTTCGCGGCAACGGCGTCCGCTTCCGGCCCTTCGCGCGGGTCACCTCCGTGCAAGGCGACACCGTCTCGTTTGACGACTCGGTCACCGGAGAGCCCGGCCAGCTCGGTGCCGATCTGGTCGTCGTCCGCACGCAGATGCACGTCAACGACGCGCTCGCACGCGACCTGCAAGGCCGCGTTCCCGGGCTGGCCGTGATCGGAGACTGCGCGGCGCCGCGACGCATGACGCACGCGGTCCTGGAAGCGAATCTGGTCCTTCGCGCCTTCGACGCCGGCAGCCGGGTGCCCTACCTATTCCGCGAGTCGGAGGTGGGAGAACCTCAAAGCGAGGTCGCGGAGGTGGTCACGTGAACATCGTGGTGCTGACCAAGTTCGTCCCCGAGCGCGCCGGACGCCCGCCGGAGATCGGACCAGACTTCCGGCTCAGTCGCGAGAGCGGCGACGGCGGCCTGGACTGCGTCGACGAGCCGGGGCTGGCGATCGCCCGCAGGCTTGCGGACGCCGTGGAGGGGACGGTTACCGCGCTCTCGATGGGGCCCGAGCGGGCGGTGATCGCGCTTCATCGGGCGCTGGCCACCGGCGCAGATCGAGCGATCCTCGTGACCGACGACGCCGTGAGGGGCGCGGATGCCCTGGCCACGGCGAGGGTCCTGGCCTGCGCGATCGAGCGCGAGCCCTACGACCTCGTGATCGCCGGGGTGGAGTCGAGCGACGGATCCACCGGCACGATGCCGATGGCGCTTGCCCAGTTGCTCGGCATCCCGAGCGCGACGTTCGCGCGCCGGTTGCTCCTCAGCGACAGGAATGTGGAGATCGAGCGCCAGACCGCCGTTGGCTACGACGTCATCGAGTGCCCGCTGCCGGCGCTGGTGACGGTCACGGCCGGCGTCGCCGAAGCGCGCTACCCGTCGGCCAAGCAAATGATCCAGGCCAAGCGCAAGCCGATGATGCGGTGGTCGCTGGCTGACCTCGGCATGGATCCCGAGCTCGCCGGGCCGACCCAGGAGGTCACGGCGATCGACTTCGCGCGCGAGAGGCAAAGCGGCGAAATGGTCGAGGATCCCGCCGAGGCGCCGGCCCGCATCCTGCAGCTGCTGACGAAGGGGAAGGTGGTGTGACATGGCTGGAATCTGGGTCTACGCGGAGATGACGGGCGGCGTCCTCGATCCGTCCGCGCTTGAGCTTGTGTCGAAGGCACGGGCGCTGGCGCCCGACGTCGCCGCCGTGGCGCTCGGAGCCGGCGCCGGATCGGCGACCGCCGATCTCGCCGCGTACGGCGCCCGGACCGTATTCGTGGACGATGACTCCGTGTACGACGATTACGTCGCCGAGCCCGCCGCCTACGCCCTAGCCGAGCTCGCGCGGGCGCATCGACCCGAGCTGATCCTGTTCCCGCCGACGTTCGATTCACGGGATGTGGCGGGTCGCCTTCAGGCCATGCTGGGGTGCACGCTGATGGCCAACGCCGATGACCTCCTCGCGGTCGACCGGGCGCGCACGCGCGTCGCATTGAGCGTGTGGCCCGGACGCCCGGGGAACCTGCGCGGCGGCGTCGGCGGCACGAAGATCGTCGACGTGGCCCTGTCGGGGCCGGACCCGAAGCTCGTCATTCCCCGGGCCAAGGCGTTCGATGCGGTCCCGTGCGGAGGCGAAACAGTGATCGTGCCGGTCGAGCCTTCGATCCCCGACGAGCTCAAGCGGGCCAGGCGGGTGAAGCGTCACCGAGACGCCCGGCCGGGACCGTCCCTGGAGCAGGCGAGAGTTGTCGTGGCGGGAGGACGCGGACTGCAGGATCCCGCCAATTTCGCGCTGCTCGACCGCCTTGCCAAGGCCATCGGCGACGGCGCTGTCGGTGCGTCGCGCCCCGTCGTCGATGCCGGCTGGATGCCGTTCAGCGTGATGATCGGCCAGACCGGCAAGACGGTCAAGCCGGAGGTCTACCTCGCGGTCGGGATCAGCGGGGCGACGCAGCACGTCGTCGCGATGAAGGACGCAAAGATCATCATCGCGATCAACAAGGACCGCAGCGCCCCGATCTTCCAGATCGCCGACCTCGGCATCGTCGGCGACGCCCTCGAGGTAGTCCCGGCCCTGCTCGAGGGGCTCGGCGGGCCGGGCACGCCCGCCGGGCCGGAGGCGGAGGCCGCGCCAGCCGAGCAGCCGGTCGTCGCGTAGACCCTCAAACGCGCGCGACGGCCTGGCGTTCTGCGACCGCGATCATCTCCGGAACGCGGACGAGCTTGACCCGCGGTCTCCCGTGCGGCTCACCGCGCGCGACCTCGTGCCTGTCGATCGCCTTCCAGCCGTCCCAGGTGACGAGGCCCGGGACGCGGGCGCGCAGCCATGACTCGGCCGCAGCCCGATCCGCGTTCACCGGGTCGTTCAAGCACCCCGCCTGCGCGTCCTCGATCAGCTTGTTGATCGTGTCGGTGGCGTCCTTCTTGTTCGTCCCGATCACGCCCGACGGCCCGCGCTTGATCCAGCCCACCGCGTACTCACCCGGGATCGACTCTCCGTCCTCCGTGGTGACGCGGCCGCCGTCGTTGCGGATCACGCCGCGGCCCTCATCGAACGGAACGCCGGGCAGAGCGCGTCCGCGGTACCCGATCGACCGGAGCACCAGGCCGCACTCGATCACCTCCTCGGCGCCGGTCGAGACCGCGCGTAGATTGCCTCGCCCGTCGGGCTCGATCCGGTTTCGCGCCACGCGCAGGCCGCTGACTGCACCGTCCGGACCGTCCCCAAGCACCGCGAGCGGGGAACGGAGAAAGCGAAGCTCGATGCGCTGCGGCTTGCCGGTCGGTGAGCGCTGCGCGTACTCGCCGAGGATCGCGACCTTCTTCTTGGCCAGCGCCTGCCCCGGCTGATCGAGCCAGGCGCGCGAGTGCTCGTCGAGCGCGACCTCCGAGGGATCGACGACGACGTCGCAGCGCTTGAGCTCGCCGAGCTCGAGCAGCTCGGGACTCGTGAACGCGGCCTGGGCGGGGCCACGCCGTCCAAGCACGATTACATGCTCGACCCGGGCATTGGCGAGTCTCTCGACGGCGTGGTCGGCGGTGTCGGTCGCCGCGAGCTCCTCGGGATCGAGGACGAGCATCCGCGCAACGTCAAGCGCGACGTTGCCGTTGCCGACCACGACCGCGCACCTCGCCGACAGGTCGAACTCGTGATCGCAGTAGTCGGGATGCCCGTTGTACCAGGCGACGAACTCGGTCGCCGCGTGGGATCGGGGGCGGTGCTCGCCCTCGATCCCCAGGCGCTGGTCATCGCGAGTCCCGACGGCGTAGACGACGGCGTGGTAGCGCTCGAGGAGCTCACGCCGCTGGATGTCCGAACCCAGCTCGACGCCGCCGAAGAAGCGGAAGCCGGGAGCCTCCGCTGTTTTCTCATAGCGGCGGGTGACGGTCTTGATCTTTGGATGGTCCGGGGCCACCCCGGCTCTCACGAGCCCGAACGGCGTCGGAAGCGCGTCGAACAGGTCGACTTCGAAGCCGTCCCGCTTCAGAAGGTCCTCGCACGCGAAGAAGCCGGCGGGGCCGGCGCCGACCACCGCCACACGCACAGACATCAGGGCTCAGTCCTCGTGGATCAGCGAGATCGCGCCCTCGGGGCAGGTCCCCTCGGCTTCCTCCGCAAACTCGATCTGGTCCTTGGGGACCTCGATCGCCTGCCCCCTGATCGAAACGTAACCCTCGTCATCGTAGGTGAGCAGGTCCGGGGCCAGGCGGTAGCAGCGGCCGTGGCCGGTGCACTCGTCAGGATCGATGTAGATCTTCACGACGCCGCCTCCCATTCCAGCGGCATGTCGAGCGGCGCGGTCATGGCGCCGCCGCCGCGCTCCATGATCACGCTGTCGGTCGCGAGCCAGAAGTCCGGGATCACCCGCAGCCACTCCTCGACCGCGACCTGCATCTCCCGTCGAGCGAGGTGGAGCCCCAGGCAACGGTGAGGGCCACTGGCGAATCCGAAGTGGTGATTCTTCTTGCGGTCGATCACGTACTCGTTCGCGCGCTCGTACACGCGCGGATCGCGGTTCGCCGCGGACACGAGGCCGTAGACCATGTCGCCCTTCTTCAGCTGCGCACCGTGGAACTCAAGGTCGCGCGTCACCTTGCGGCCGTCGCCGAAGATCATCGTGTAGAAGCGCAGCACCTCCTCCACGGCGGAGGGGATCAGCTCGGGCTCATCGACCAATCGGCGTCGATCCTCCGGGTGCATCGCGAGGTGCCGGAACATGTAGCCGAGCTGGGCGCGGGTGGTGTCCAGTCCCGCCAGCACCAGCACGGTCAGCATGTCGAGCCGCTCCTCGTCGGTCAGCGGCCGCTCGTCGTCGTACTCGGCGTTCAGCAGATACGACGCGAGATCGCCCTCGCGCGGCGCGGGATCGTTGCGTCGCTCCGCGAGCGCATCCACCCAGTACTGACGGATGCCCTGCAGCGCGTCGGCCATTCCCTGCTGGCTCTCGACATCTCCGCCGAAGCCGCGGAAGAAGTCCTCGACCCAGACGAGGAACCGATCGGCGTGAGCGAGATCGACGCCGATCACGCCGAGAAACGCCTCGGTCGGGTAGCGAAGCGCGAATTCCTTGACGAAGTTGCACCTGCCCGAGCGGCGCCGTCTCTTCGACCAACCTGCGGCAGATGCTGCGAATCATCGGCTCCGCGGCGTCCATCTGCCGCGGCGAGAACCAGGGGTTCAGAATGCGGCGGTACTTGATGTGCTTCGGTGGATCGATCTGGGTGGGGACGAAGCGGTAGATCGGCTCCGGGTCCCACGGGGTGATCGATTCGCTCGAGAAGATCTCCGGGTTCTTGTAGATGTCCTTCACGGCGTCGTAGCGCGTGAAGATCCAGTAGCCCTGCGCGAAGGAGTTGAAGTACAGCGGGCCCTGCTCGCGCATCCGGTCCGCCAGCGCCCAGTAGCTCCCGAGCGGTTTCGGCTCGGAGAAGTCCTGGTGAAAGACCGGGCACCTGACCTCGCGGTCGACGGTTGCCTCGATCGAATCGCTTGTCGTGGTCACCCTCGCACCATCCTCATTTGTCGCTGTGGACAGCCTCGTCGTGGTTACGGTTCGCGGAGCTCGTCCGAGCTCTCCCTCAGATTTGTCTGACTTGAAGTCAATTTACTGACACTCACAGCCAAGGTCAAGTCCGGACCAACCCCACAAACGAGCAGCCGCGGCGCCTGGGGCGCCGCGGCTGCCGGCTCGGGAGGAGGGGATGGGACCCGCTGCGAGGCGCTCGTGGGGCGAAAGCTGTTCAGGTCCCGGTCCACACCGGCTCGCGCTTCTCGAGGAAGGCCGCCACTCCCTCCCTGGCATCGTTGGAGTGATGCACGACGTTGCACGCCATCTGCTCCATGACGATCAGTGATTCCTGGTCGGCGTCGAGACCGCGATTGACCGTGTTCTTCGTGATCTTCATGCAGAACGGGCTCTTGTCGGCGAGCGGCGCGACGAAGTCGGCCACGAGGTCGTCGAGGCTGTCCGCGGGCGCCGACGCGTTGCAGAGGTTCCACTCCGGGCTCGCCGCCTCGGTACCCGTCAGCAGCTTGCCGGTCAGCATGAGCTCCTTCGCCTTGCGGATACCCATGATGCGCGGGAGACGGTAGATCGGTCCGCAACCGCCGAACAAGGCACGCCGGATGTGGAAATCGCCGATCCGCGCCTCGTCGGCGCAGAGCGCGAAGTCGGTCGAGATCAACAGCTCGAAGCCGCCCGCGACCGCGTAGCCCTCGACGACCGCGATCGTCGGCTTGCTCATCGTCTGGATCCGGTCGTAGGTCTTCTGGGACAGCTCCGCGAGCTTCAACGACGCCGTGCTGGTGCCGACGAACTCGCTGCCGAGCATCCGCAGGTCCGCGCCGGCGCAGAACGTGTTGCCGCGGCCGCGGAACAGCACGACGCGGACGTCGGGATCCTCGGCCGCCTCCTCGACGCGCTCGCGCATCTGAGTCAGCAGCTCCCAGTTGACGCAGTTCTTCACCTCTGGCCGATTGAGCCAGATGGTGGCGACGTGGTCGCTGACCTCGTACTGGATGGGGTCGCTCGCGACCGTAGCTTCGGCTGTAGCCATTGAATCCGCTCCTTCCCGATAACAGAATTGAATTCAGATCATATCTAAGTCGCGATCAGTTTCCGCAAGCGCAATCCGCGCGGGTCTGCGCGAGCGCCACTGCGCCTACACGATGCTCTGGCCGCCGTCGACGACGACGACCGTCCCGGTCACGTAGCTCGACGCGTCGGATGCGAGGTACGCGACGGCGCCGCGGAGCTCGTCGGGCCGGCCTTGCCGGCGCATCGGGATCTGGGCAACCATCGGTGCCAGCTTGTCCTCGGGGAGGCTCTGCATCATCCCGCCCGCGATCGAACCCGGAGCGATCGCGTTGACGCGGACGCCCCGGTTTGCCCACTGTGCGGCGAGGTCGCGGGTCAGCTTGATCACCGCTGCCTTGGACGTCATGTAGCTGAGGTTCGGGCCCATCTCGGGGAGGAAGGACTTGATCCCGCCGGTCGCCGCGACGTTGATGATCGATCCGCTGCCGGCCCGCAGCATCGCGCGTCCCGCCGCCTGGCACGACAGGAACGTCCCGGTCAGGTTGGTGTCGAGCACGCGCTGCCAGCCGCGCTCGAGCGGGACCTCCTCGGCGGGCGCGGACCAGAAGGTCGCGGCGCTGTTGACCAGCACGTCGATCGTCGCCGAACTCGTCGCAGCGCGCACGAAACGAGGCGCTCGATCTCGTCCGCCCGGGTGACGTCGACAGCGAGCGGCAGCGTCCGGACGCCGAAGTCGGCGTGCAGCCGGCGCGCGAGGGCCTCGCAGGCCTCGACGCGGCGAGCGCCGAGGACGACCGCACAACCCAGCTCCGCGAGCGCGCCGGCGATCGCCTCGGCCAGGTCGCCATGTCCGCCGGTCACGATCGCCGTCCGTCCGCTGAGATCGAACGACTTCAGCAGGGTCCCGGACGGCCGCTGCTGAACTGAACTCATTGTTGGATTATTCGCTGCGGCCGGCTGGGAGTCAAGGCCGCTGTTCAGCCGATCTTTGCGATGCTCCGAGTCTCGAGAGACAATGGGCCTCTCCGAAGACGCTTGGTTCACGTATGCGAAGATGGTACGCTCCACTGAGATGAGTTCGGCTCAGGACCACCGAGGGCACCCGCGGAACAAGCGGACCCGCACCGAACGGACGAAGCGAGACGACATTCTCGCCGCCGCGATCGCGCGCTTCAGCCGCGACGGCTACGAGAACACCAAGTGGGCGGACGTCGCCGCTGACGTGGGCGTCGGACCGACGGCGCTTTACCACTACTTCGATTCCAAGCAGCACTGCCTATTCGTCATCTTGGACGATGCGATCCGGGACGCCCTGGCGCGGTTCGAGCGGATCACCGTCGCCGAGCCCGACTTCGAGCGGGCTCTGCAGCTGGTGATCGCTGATGCCTTCGACGTGACGGTGCTCGACATCCAGCGGCTCCGCGTGCTCGAAGCTGAGCATGGACTGCTCGCTCGTCGACACGGCTCGGCGCCCGAAGGTCAGCACGCCAGGCAGGCTGCGCGCGCGCACACGCGCGATCTCGAGCGGGCGTGGACGACGTTCCTCGAGCGTGCGATGGACGCCGGTGCCGTGCGCAAGTCCGACCCGCGGCTTCTGGCGCGCGCGGTTCTCGGGCTCTACAACAGCATCTGGCACTGGTATCGGCCGGAGGGCATCATCCCGCTCGACGTCGTGGCGACGTTCTACCGCGCCAAGCTGCTCGGCGTTATCGGCGCCGAGCCGCCGCTCACGAGGGCTTGCGCGCGGCGTGAGCGCTTCGCCGGGCGACCCGGGCGCGCCGTAGCGCTCGCGCAGCTCGCGCTTGAGGACCTTGCCGGTCGGTGTGCGCGGCAGGTCGTCGACGACTTCGATCGAGCGCGGCAGCTTGTAGCCCGCCAGGCGCGCGCGCGCAAATGCGAGCAGATCCGCCGGTGACGGGGCCCTGCCCGTCGCGTCCGATCACGAGCGCCTTGACGGCTTCGCCCCAATGCTCGTCGGGCACGCCGATGACGGCGACGTCGGCGACGTCGGGGTGCTGGGCGAGCACTTCCTCGACCTCGATCGGGTAGACGTTCTCTCCGCCGCTCACGATCATGTCCTTGACCCGGTCGGTCAGGAAGAGGTAGCCCTCGTCGTCGAGGTAGCCGCCATCGCCGGTGCGCAGCCAGCCGTCGGCGGTGAGCGCCGCGGCGGTCTCGGCCGGGCGATTGAAGTACCCGGCCATCACGTTCGGTGCCCGCAGCCAGACCTCCCCGACGGTGTGCGCCGGAAGCGTCCTCGCCCGTAGCGAGATCCACGATCCGAAGCTCGACCCACTCGTACGGTCGGCCGGCGGATCGCAGCAGATGCTGTCGCGGTCCGTCCGCGTCGTGGTCGGACCCGTCGAGATGGACGACCGCGCCGGTGGTCTCGGTCAGCCCGTAGAGTCCGATCAGCTCGCAGCCGAACGTGCGCAGCGCGGCGCGGAGTGCGGTCGTGGTAATCGGGGACGCGCCGTACACGATCGAGCGAAGCGCCGAGTAGTCACGCTCGGCCGCGCCGGGTACGCCGGTGAGCATCTGCAGCATCGTCGGGACGAAGATCGGGTTCGTCACCCGCCGGCGCTCGAGCGTGTCGAGTACCTCGCCGGCGTCCCACTCGCTGACCAGGATCGTCGTGGCGCCGTGCCAGAGGCCGCAATAGACCCAGCCGATACCACCGATGTGGAACAGCGGCAGCGGCGTGAGGCTGATCGTGTTGGAGTTGAACCCCCACCGCGACGATGTGGCGGCCGCGGCGGCGAGGTTGCGGTGGGTGGTCAGGACTCCCTTAGGTACGCCGGTCGTTCCCGATGTGTACATCTGGACGATGACGTCACTCGGATCCCCGCGCCCGCCGGGGTCGACGGCGTCGTGCGCACCCAGCCACGGATCGTAGGCGTCAGGGTGGCTCGCAGCCGACGACCCGCAGCGCCAGCGAGGCGGATGCCGGCGCGCGGAGCGCTTCGGCTGTCTCCAGATAACGGGCGTCGGCGATCAGCAGCGGCGCGTGCGAGTCCTCGAGCACACCGGCGAGCTCGCGCGGGGACAGCCGCCAATTCAGTGGCACGATCACGGCCTCGATCTTGCTCGCCGCCAGCAGCAGCTCGATCACCTCGGGCGCCGAGCGGCCGAGATACGCCACCCGTGCGCCGCGGCCGATGCCCGAGCCCAGCAGCGCCTGGGCGAGCCGGTTCGAGCGCTCGTCGAACTGGGCGTACGTGAGCGCGCGATCGTCATGTCGCAGCGCGACGACCCCCGGGCGGCGCTGCGCCGCCCGTCGAATGACATCGGCCACGCGAACCCCGGCGGTCGCCGCGATATCGCTGCCGTCCACGGGACTAGATGTCATCCGCGACTCCGGCCTTGACCATCGACGACCACTGCTCCTGCACCGAATGCGACAGGACCAACAGATCACGCATCTCGCCCGCCCGGTCACGTACGTGGTCGCCCAGCAGCGCCTCGGGATCAAAACCAAGCGAGCGGAACATCGCGATCGTCGGCTCCTGGACGGCGATCACCTCGACGACCATCTTCTCCAGGCCGAGATCGAGCGCCTCGACCACCGCGCGCCGCGCGAGTGCGCGACCGACGCCGCGGCCGCGGTGGGCCGGATCCACGATCAGCCGTACTTCGCCCACGTGGCTGGACCAGCCGTGCAGCGGCACGACCGAGAGCCATCCGATCACCTCGCCGTCGTCGATTGCGATCGTGCGCGCGGGGCCGGGCTGTACCCAGCCGTCGACCACGGTCGGGTCATCGACGTCCTCCTTGAAGAACGTGCGGTCCGCCTCCGGGATGCGCTCGAGGAAGCGCGTCAGGATGTCGCGGTCGCCGAGCTCGAGGTGTCTGATTTCCATGTCTTCCCTTTCCTCGCCTGACGTGCGTCGCTGTGCGAGCCGATCCACTCCGCGAGCCGCGGGAGTGTGTGCTTGAACGCCGAGCGGCCTGTGCCGAACGTGGCGTGGCCGCCCTTGACGACCATCTCCTCGCGCCGGTCCGGGCGGCCCACGAGATCGCCCGCGGGCGCGGCGGCCGCGCGGGGCACGACCCGGTCGGCAGAGGCCATCACGTTGAGCACGTTCGCGCCGGTCGTCGTGAAGTCGATCTCGCGACCCCCCAGGCGCCAGGATCCCTCCATCAGCGCGTTGCGGCGGATCAGCTCGTCGACCATCTGACGAAACGCCGCCCCTGGGAACGGCACCTGGTCGCGGGTCCATTGGCCGACGGCCTGGAAGCCCCGGACGAACTCGTCGCTCCAGAGGTTCTCCAGTAGGGTCGCGTTCTGGGCCACCGCGGTGGTTGGCGCCATCATGTAGAAGCCGCTGTAGAGCACGTCGGCTGGCACGTTCCCGGTCTCGTCGACGAGATCGTCTGCATTGAGCCGGCCTTCCACGAGTGCCGCCACCATCGGCCCCATCTCGCTGTAGTCCACCGGTGTCGCCAGCAGCACCAGGTTGCGGACCGGCGCATCCTGGTGGCCGTTCGCGTACAGGAACGCGAGCACACCGCCCAGGCAGTAGCCGACCATCGTGACTTCCTTCGCGCCGGTCTCGTGCATGACTGCGTCGATCGCCCGCGGCAGATACTCGTCCACGTATGTCTCGAACGTGTTGGCGGCTTCGAGCTCGTCCGGGATGCCCCAGTCGATCATGAAGACGTCGAAGCCGTAGTCGCGCAGGAACTCCACCGAGCTGCTCCCGGGGAGCAGATCGAGGATGTAGCTCCGGCTCACCAGGCTGGTCACGATCACCAGCGGCTGTTCGAAGCGGATGGGGCCCCCGCGATAGCGCCACAGCTGCGCCTTGTCCCGCCGCCAGACCACGTCCTTGGGCGTCACTCCTAGCTTCGGGCGGTGGGTTCCGCGGACGTAACGTACGCCGTTGCGGGCCCGGAGGAGCGAACGCTCCAGGTCCCGGTTGACGCGGGCGAGGAGATCGGTCGGCGTAGGCGGCGACACTGCCCTCACCGTTGCAATTCGCGCTCCAGGCGCTGGTCTTCGAGTTCCTTCGAGACCTCGACGAGACGGCGCTCGACCCGCGCCAGTTGCTCGCGCACGCGCCTGATGTCCGTTCCCGCCGGAAGATTCGCCAGGTGGAGGATCCGCTTGGAGACGCCTTCGATCGAGCCGGTCAGAGTCGCCTTGCGGCGGTTGAAAAGCGCGACGAGATCGAAGTACGGATCGCTGTGTACGGCCGACTCGACGCGAGTACCGATCGCGCGCTCGGCACGGAGGACCAGCTTCAGCCACAGCGGTGATGCCCTCGCTCATGTGGCGTAGGATAACAGCGCATTGACCTGAATTCAATTCTATCGGCGTTACTGAGGGCGACTGCGACCCACAGGTGGGCACGCGGTGACCGGTCCGCTCCCGCGGCTCAGGAGTGCGCTCGCATGAAGGCGCTGATCTCCTCGTCGACGTGCAGGCGCCTCGGTTGGATAGAGGTGTCCTGTGTCGCTCAGCTCGATGAGGCGCGCTCCCGCGATGCGCGCGGCGATCATGCGGCCGTTCTCAACCGGGATCATGCGGTCGTCGGTGCCGTGCACGACGAGCGTCGGGGTGTCGATCCGGTTCAGCTGCCGGTAGCATGTCGTGCAGGGCCGCGGCCCACAGCTGAGCCCGGTAGGCCTGCACGGGAAACGAATGCGCGAGCCGCTGTTCGACGTCCTCGGCGATCCGCTCCGCATGCTCGGTGCGGCAGCGGTCGCCGTAGTTGAACTCGACCGAGCTCCAGACGGCTTCCTCGTGTCGTCATCCACAGTCGCCGACGCAGAAAGGCGACGACATCCGAGTCCGGCCGGCGAACGTGCCGTCCGCCGGCGTGCGTCGCGCCCAGCACGAGCGATCGCACGCGCTCGGGGTGCCGGAGCGCCAGTTGCTGTGCGACCATGCCGCCCAGCGAGATCCCGTACACGTGCACGCGGTCGACGCCGGCGGCGTCGAGCACCGACACCGCATCATCGGCCATCGCCGCGGTGCTGTAGGCATGCAACAGCGCCTGCGAGCGTCCGACGCCTCGATTGTCGAACGTGATCACCTCCAGGCGCCGCGCGAGCACCGGGACAGTCCGCCACCAGGCTCCACCGCTCAGGCCGAGGCCCATGATCAGCAAGACGGGGGGGCCAGATCCGGTCCGCTCCCAGTGCAAGGTCACGGGCCACGCGGTTCCGGGCGCTCGCGCTCAGCAGGCCGAACATCAGGTCCGAGACCACCCGGGTGGCTGACTCGCACTCTTCGATCCAGGCTCGGCCGAGCCCTCGGAGCAAACTCCTGTTCCACCCAGGCCATAGCAGACCGCACCTTACCGAAATTCAGTTTGGTCGGATCCGTCCTGCGGCGCGCTTGCGACACCGGCCGGTGCACGCCCATCTGCCGAGTGGGAGCTCACGCCGGGGACCAACGGTCGCGCCGAGCCCCAGTAACCGCTTGACAGTCGCGATCGCCTCGATCGCGGCCTCGAGCCCCTCCGCCTCGGGCACGAAGTTGAAACGCCTGCATCCCCTGTCGACGTAGGGCGCGAGCGCCGCAGCAACGTCCTCCGGGCGTCCGCACGGCGTGTAGCGCTCGAAACGCTCGAACGGCAAGCCATAGGACCGCTCGAACACGGGACTGATACGCGCCACGGCTCGCTCGCGCGTCGCGTCGAACGCCGCCCAGAGCTGAAGCGTGTGCCGCCAGCTCACGCCGGTTCGGCCGACCCGCTCGGCGCTGGCCTGAACCAGGTCCGTTCCGGCCGTGAACCGCTCCGGCGATACCCAGAGGGCGAGCCATCCGTCGCCGAGGCTGCCCGCTCGCTCGCAACGCGGCGTCCGAGCGACCGCCGACGAGCACCGGGATCGGCGGGACCGGGGGCGGCTGGATGGACGCCTCGCGCACGTCGAAGAAGCGTCCATGGAACGTGATCTGATCACCGGTCATGAAACGCTGCACGAGCTCGAGGGCCTCGGTCGTCCTCGCGCCGCGGGTTCGCGGGTCGACGCCGCAGAGCTCGAGCTCGCGAGGATCGTCACCGCCCACGCCGACCCCCAAGGTGAACCGGCCCGGAGCGATCATCGAGATCGTCGCGAGCTGGCGCGCGACCGTCGCGGGGTGGCGCAGGGCGAGCAGGTAGACGCCGGTTTGGACCGCCAGCGTCGGATGTGCGGCCAGCAGCGCCGTCGCCTGGATCAAGCCGTCTACTCCGTGACCTCCAGCGAAGCTGACGTGGTCGCCGACGGTTATGTGATCGATGCCGGCCGCCGCGACGGCTGCGGTCAGCTCCGACAGCCGGCCGCGCCACCGGCGAAGATCGGCCTCCCGCAGGACGATGCCCACCACCACGTCCTCATCTGTGCTCTGCGACGTCTCGGTCTGCATCTCATCTCTCGTCCCTATCCCGAGGCGCTCGGCTATCCACAGCGGAGTACGCTAGAGTCTAACTGACTTTAGGTCAGAAAACGAGATCCGCGTGACGATGACTACAGAACCAGCTGGGCGGCGAGCGTTCGTCACCGGCGCCGGCATCGGCGAAGCTTGCGCGCGGCTTCCTGGCCGAGCGAGGGGCGGCCGTGGGGAGTCGACGTGGTTACACGGCTGCATGCGTGTCGGGCCGACCGTCCGGCGCGTGTCGGGCCGACCGTCCGGCGCCGTACTCGCGCCACCGGCCGGACCTCGCCTTATCATCGTCGCCGGGTCGATCGACACGAGGAGGCTTTGATGCCGCAGGTTCGCCAGGCCGCGCGAGCTGGCAGGAACAGCGCTAGGTCCACTACAAACGCCAAGCACCGGTACATCGTCACGGAGCAAGCGTGCCATGATCCTCGAGGTCGCCACGCAGTACTTCGGCGAGCACGGCTACGAGGACACCAAGTGGGCCGATGTCGCGGCGGCGGTCGGGATCGGCTCGACCGCGCTCTACCACTACTTCGAGTCCAAGCTCCACTGCCTGTACGTGATCATGGCGGACACGCTCGAGTGGTTCCAGAGCGAGTTCGACCGGATCACCAGCGAGCACTGAGGACTATCTCGAGGCGCTGCTGGCGGTGCTTCGCTCGGGATACGACCTGACCGATCAAGAGGTGCTGCGCCAGCGTGTGCTCGTCGCCGAGCAGGGGCTGGTCGGCATCCCGCGGTCCTCCCCACGCGAGGAGGAGGCGCGCGCGCTCGCGCGAGCGCGCACGCGCGACCTCGAGTTCTCGCTGGGGCACGTTCCTCGCGCGCGGCATGCAGCAGGGCATCCTGCCGGAGGCGGACCCGCGACTGCTGACGCGCGCGGTGCTCGGCCTGTACAACAGCATCTGGCACTGGTACCGGCCGCGGGGGACGCTGACCGTGGACGACGTTGCGGACTTCTTCATCCGCCGGCAGCTTGCCGTGCTCGGATTACCCCCGGAGTTGCTCGACGGCAAGGACAAGGCTCCCCGGCCGCGGGCGACACGCTAGGAAAAAGCGCTAGCAGCTCGCCGTCGACGCGCGCTTGGCTTGCCACTCCTGGGCCGCGGCCACGCTGGCCGCGTAATGCGCCTGCAGGCGCTGCTGCTGCGCGCGCATGCACGACGCGCATGGCGCGGACCGGCCAGAATCGGCGTGCGCATCGCATCGTCCCGGTGGAAGCTGACCGGCCGTTGAGCGAGCGCGTTGCGTGCTCTGCGCGAGACCGCCATGGCGCGACCGCAACCGCCTGCTGACAACCTCCGCGAGAGCCATCTACGTCTCCTTCACTAGTCCGTGCGGTGCTCGCCGCCCGCTCGTGTCACCCAACCGGGCCAACGTCTCGCGCCCTACGCGCTGGAGGTTGCGCAGATAGTCCGCATGGGCGGCCCACCGGCTGTCCTGCGACCAGATCGTCGGCGAGTACGACGGTGTCGGCATGCGCATCGAGGAGCTCGTACACGAGCGCGGCGATCTCATCCTGTGCCGGGGGAACGCTGTCGCTGTCGTTGGTCATGACGCGCTCCTGTGTCTAGCTGTGACCACCGAAAGCCACCCGCAGGTGTGGGCGGCTCCACGGAGATCGCACCGTCGAACGACCGAGTTGCCCGCCGGCTCGAAGGCCGAACGTAGTCGGCGGCCGTCAGCTGCGCCACGGCAGTGGACCGAAGGTGCGCCGGTGCCGAGGAACCAACCTGCGCCGGTGCCGCAGAACGAACCTTCGCCGCGTCTAGTCCGAGGCCTGCAGCCCGCGGGCCGTGTGCGGTGGCGCCTAGCTGCAAAGGGATGACCGTCGGGTAGCAGAAACGATGCTCTTCCATCATCTTCTCCTTACATAAGCTGACTTCAGTTCAGGATCGTATCGAGCGATGCTACCGCTGTCAAGAGATCGATGCTCGTGTGGGCGGCGGACGGCGGATCACTGCGGCGGGCTCGACTGCAAAGACCGGGGGGTGCGCCGAAGCGCAGCTCGGCCTTGAAAGGTGAAATGACTTCAGATAACGTGCGAGCTAATGCCTGCGACACCGACCTCGGTCACCGGCCGGGAAGTCCAGCTCATCCGGTACCCGGACGGTCCGGTGTCTTCCGCGGACTTCCGGATCGTCGAGGTGGAGGTGCCTGAGCCGCGACCCGGGGAGGTCCTCGTTCGCAACACCTGGATGTCGATAGACCCCGGTCTGAGGCTGCGCCTGCGCGTGGAGAGCCCGGAGGGCTACTTTGCCGCGCTGCCGCTCGGGTGCCCGATCACGGGCGTGATGACGGTTGGCCAGGTGATCGCGTCCCAAGCGGAGGGTTTCCAGCGTGGGCGACACGGTCTCCCATGGACTCGGGCTGGCGTGACTACGCCCTCGTCGAGGCCGGGAGAGAGGAGATCGGCGGGATCGGGACGCTCAGACGGGTTGACACGGCGCTCGCGCCGCCGCAGGCGTACCTCAGCTTCCTCGGCGGTAGCGGGCTCACCGCATACGCCGGAATCGTGCACCTCGCGGACCTGCGTCCGGGCGATGTCGTCTGGGTCTCCGCTGCAGCCGGGGCCGTCGGCACGCTCTCCGCCCAGCTCGCCAAGGTCCGCGGGCACCGCGTGATCGGGAGCGCCGGATCCGACGAGAAGGTCTCATACCTGGTTGACGAGCTCGGGCTCGACGCCGCCTTCAACTACCGCCGCGGACTGCTGCCGGACCTGCTGCGAGAGGCCGCGCCCGAGGGAATCGACGTCTATTTCGACAACGTCGGCGGAGACCACCTCGAGGCGGCGCTGGGAGCGTTGCGCCGCTTCGGCCGGGTCGTGATGTGCGGGACGATCGCCGAGTACGACCTCGAGGGGCCGCTGCCCGGACCACGCAACTTGTTCTTGGTCGTGGCGAAGGAGCTGACGATCCGCGGCCTGCGCGGCAACGCGTACGCCGAGGTGATCCCCGAGCTGTGGCGCGAGGTGGGAGGCCTGCTCCGAGAGGGACGGATCAAGTCGCGGGAAACCATCGTCGACGGACTCGAGAACGCCCCTATAGCGCTGGCCAGGCTCATGCGCGGGAACACCACGGGGAAAACGCTCGTCCGCATCGCTGCTGAAGCGGAGTCATGAATGAAGGCCGTCCAGCTCATCGCCTGGCAGACCGAGCCCGAACTGCGTGAGGTCGACACTCCGACGCCTGGCCCTGGCGAGGTGTTGGTGAAGGTGCAGGCCGCCGGACTCTGTCACTCGGATCTTCACGTCATGGACTGGCCGGAAGGAACGCTGGCGTTCGAGCTGCCGATGACGCTCGGCCACGAGACCGCCGGCACCGTCGCGGCGCTGGGCGCCGGAGCGAAGGGCGTCCAGGTGGGCGATCCGGTGCTGATCTACGGACCGTGGGGGTGCGGCGCGTGTGTGGCTTGCGCGCGCGGCGCCGACAACCTCTGCGCGCGCCGGCGCGCCTGCGGCCTCGGGTTCGACGGGGGGCTTGCCGAGTACGTGCTCGTTCCATCGCCCCGCTTCCTGGTCCCGCGCGGCGAGCTCGACGCCGCTCGCTCGGCGCCGCTCACCGACGCCGCCCTGACGCCGTACCACGCGCTCAAGCCCCACCTCTGGCGCTTGGTTCCGGGCTCGAGCGTGGTCGTGATCGGGGTCGGCGGCCTCGGCCACGTCGCGGTCCAGCTCGTCCGCGAGCTCTCGCCGGCGCGGATCGTGGCGATCGACGTGCGCGAGCAAGCGCGGCAAGTCGCGCGCGATGCCGGCGCCGAGCGTGGCACTCGACGGCGACGGACTCGAAGCGGCAGACGTGAGGGCCGAGACCGGGGACGCAGGCGCGGCACTCGTGCTCGACTTCGTCGGGTCGGACATTACGGTGAGGCTCGCCGCGTCCGTGATCGAGGTCGGGGGTCACGTCAGCATCGTCGGTTCGGGGGCCGAGAGCTTCCCGTGCGCGATCGGAACCGTGCCGCTCGAATGGTCGGCGGGGCGGCCGAGCTGGGGGACGCTCCCCGAGCTGCACGAGGTGGTCGCGCTGGCGCGGGCCGGACGGATCGAGATCGAGGTCGAGCGGCTGGCCCTGGAAGAGGCCATCGACGGTTATCGCCGCCTACGCCAGGGCGAGGTCGCGGGGAGGGCGGTGGCCGTCCCGTGAGCGACCGTGCCCTCTTGAATCTGGATTGAATTCAGTTTAGGATCACTGGCAATGTCAAGCCCTGACCCGAGCGCCGGTCGGCCGAGCGTCGTGAACGGCGCGTCATTCGCGGCGATTCCGGGCGCCGGCAGCGCCGGCGTCGCGTGGGCCGACGTCGCGGGCGAGCTCGGCGCGGCCGTGCTGCGCGCGCCCGACGAGCCGACCATCGCGGCAATGGCGGCCGGACTCGAGGCCGCGGTTGCGGATCTGCCGCGGCCACGCGTGCTGATCGGCGCCTCGATGGGTGCGATGGTGTCACTCGACATCGCTCGCAACGTTGGAGTCGACGCGCTGGTCCTGATGGCGGCCGGGTTCGGGATCGAAGTTGGCGATCGCTTGATCGAATGGATGGTCCGCAACCCGCCCGGGATCCTCCGGAAGATGGCCAAGATCTGCCTCGCCGACAAGGGCGAGAGGACGCAGATCGAGGCTCTCGTCGCCGACTACCGGGCAGGCGGCCATGAGCGGCACATCCGACAGATGCGCGCGATGGCCGCCTACAAGCCCGAGCCTTTGGCTGATCCGCCGCCGACTATCGTGCTCTGGGGTGCGCAGGACTCAGCGGTACCGCTCGACGCGCACATCGAGCTGGCGCTGCGGTGCGGCGGCGCGCTGATCCCGATTGCCGACGCCGCTCACGTGCCTTTCTTCGAGCAACCCCGCGAGACGCTTCGCTGGATCCGTCTAGCGGCCGTGCTCGCGGAGGTACGCGCCGGGTCCGTTGTGTAGACGGTGACCATCCCCGGGAGCGATCCGATCATGTCCGACGTCATCCAGATCCCTCTTCCGCTCCTTTATCTGGGCAGCGTGAACGTGTGGCTGTTGCGAGGCGATCCGCTGACGCTCGTCGACACCGGTCCAGGCAACGATGAGGCGCTCGAGTCCCTCGAGGAGCAGCTCGGCGACCATGGCTTCGCGATCGAGGACATCGAGCTGGTGCTGATCACGCACCATCACCTCGACCACTCCGGCTTGGCGACCACGATCAAGCAGCGCTCCGGAGCCGAGATTGCCGCACACCGCAGGACGGCGCTCTGGGGGCTGCAGCTTCGGGAGCGAGCGGCCGCCGAGCGGGAGTTCACGCTGGCCCTGATGGCCTCGCACGGCGTGCCGGAGCCGATCGTCGAGGGAAGCAAGGAGTTCTTCGCCCGCATCTTGGCGGAGAGCGCTCCATACGAGACCGATCGAGTCCTCTCGGACGGCGACACCGTGCGCGCGGGCGGCCGAACGTTGCGCGTTGTGTTCCGGCCCGGGCACAGCACCACCGACACGCTGTTCGTCGACGAGGTCAACGACGATGCGTTCGTAGGCGACCATCTGCTGGCGAACATAACTTCGGGTGCCGAACTGATGCCCACGGAGCTGCCCGGTGACGAGCGCCGGCGCGGCCTGCTCGATTACCTCGGGAATCTTCGCAAGACCCAGGTGATGGCCCTTCGAACCTGCTATCCCGGCCACGGCCCGACGATCGAGGACCACAGGGCATTGATCGACGATCGGCTCGCGTTCCATGCGTCGCGGCTCGACCGCATCGCGGAGCACGTCGGCGACGGGTGCCGGACCGCGTTCGAGGTCGCGCAACGGCTGTGGTCCGAGGACGTTGCAGCGGCTCAGCCCGTGCTCGTGACCTGGGAAGTCCTCGGTCACCTCGATCGTGCTCGTAAACCGCGGGACGGTCCGTGAGGAGGTCGACGAGTACGGCGTGCATCGCTTCCGCCCTCGTGAGGCGGCTCGGCTCGCAGTCGTGAACGGCTGAGGATCGGCGGTCAGCGGATCGTCCAGCCGCCGTCGACGGCGATCACCTGCCCGGTGCAGTACGACGACGCGTCCGAGGCGAGAAACAGCAGTACACCGTCGAGCTCGTGCTCGCGTCCGGGTCGCCCCATCGGGCACTGGCGCGCAAGCCAGCGAAGCGACCGCTCGTCCTGGAGCAGCGGCGCGTTCATCTCGGTCTCGAACCACCCGGGCGCGATCGCGTTGACACGCACGCCCCTGCGAGCCCCATTGGTTAGCGAGCTCCCGGGTGAGTCCGTTGACCGCGCTCTTCGACGCGACGTACGCCGCGTCGGGAACCGGAGTCGAGGCGACGAGGCCGAACATCGAGCTGACGTTGACGACTGATCCGGATCCACGGGCGAGCATGTGCTCCCCGACCGCCTGGGTCAGTCCAAACACCGCCTCGAGGTTGACGCGCATCACCGAGGCGAAGTTGTCGAGGTCGCTCTGAGCGTTGGCCCCGCCGGATGCGATGCCGGCATTGTTGACGCAAATGTCGATGTGGCCCGCGACCGCGAGCGCCGTCTCGACCAGGCGGGCGCGGTCCGCGGCGTCGGCGACGTCACAGCGCACGGCGGAGATTCCTGGCTGGGATCCGGCGAGCTCGGTGATCCGCTCGACTCGCCGGGCGCACGCGATCACGCGGGCTCCGGCCTGCGCGAGCACGGTCGCGAAGCGCGCCCCAAGGCCGCTCGAAGCCCCGGTCACGATCGCGACCCGATCCTCGAGCAAATCGGAAGAAAAAGCGCCGATCATCACTGAACTAAATTCATTTTAGTACACTTCACGGAAGATCGCATCAAAGACGAGGAGGCCGCAAGGTGCCGGAGCTGAGAGAAGTGGTGATCGTCGAGGCCGTCCGCACGCCGATCGGCCGTGGACACGAGGAGAAGGGCTACTACAGGGATGTGCACGCGGCGGACCTGCTGGGCCGCACGTACTCGGAGCTGGTTGCGCGCGCCGAGATCGATCCGGCCGAGGTCGAGAACGTGATCGCGGGCTGTGTGAACCAGTTTGGGGAGCAGAGCCTGAATATCGGACGCACCGCGTGGCTTCAGGAGGGACTGCCGATCGAGACGGCCGCGACGACGATCGACCTGCAATGCGGCTCGGCGCAGCAGGCGGTCAACTTCGCGGCGGCGCAGATCGCCACCGGCACCTTCGAGGTGGTGATCGGCTCCGGGGTCGAGCACATGGGCCACATCTCGTTCGCGGACGTCGATGCGGTGCACGAGCAGCACGGGCACCCGTTCACGCGCCGGCTCCTCGACCTCTACGACATCGTCGGCCAGGGCCTCGGCGCCGAGATGATCGCGCAGGAGTGGGAGATCACCCGTGCTGAGCTCGATGAACTCGCGCTGCGCTCGCACCGGCTGGCGTACGCGGCCACCGAAAACGGGCTCTTCGCGCGCGAGATCGCTCCCGTCCAGACCAACGGGAGTACGCGGCTGACCGATCAGGGGATTCGCGCCGAAACGAGCCTCGAGGCGCTCGCCGCGCTCCGCCCCGTGTTCAAACCGGACGGCACGATCACCGCCGGCAACTCCTCGCAGATCTCCGACGGGGCGGCGGCCGTTCTGCTGATGAGCGCCGACAAGGCGAGCGCGCTGGGGATCCGTCCTCGCGCACGGATCGTCGATCACACGGCGGTCGGGTGTGACCCCGTGAAAATGCTCGAGGGTCCGATCCCCGCCACCGCCAAGCTGTTGCAGCGTAACCGGCTGTCGATCGACGACATCGACTACTTCGAGATCAACGAGGCGTTCGCGCCGGTGGTGCTGGCGTGGGCGCGGGCCCACAAGCCGGAGATGGCCCGCGTGAACCCTCGCGGCGGGGCCATGGCACTCGGCCATCCGCTCGGCTCCACCGGTGCGCGACTGATCACCACGCTTCTGCACGAACTCGAGGACGATGACAAGGAACTCGGCCTCGTCGCCATGTGTTGTGGCGGGGGGCTCGGCACCGGAACCCTGATCCAACGGGTCTAGTCCGGCGTTGGGCCGAGCGAGGCATCCGCGCGGAGGTACTACTTGCCGAGAAGGGCCGCGACCGAGCTCACCGTGATCGCCACGATCACCGTGCCGAAGACGTAGGAGGTCAGCGCGTGGTGCAGCGCGGTGCGGCGAACGCGCTTGCCCGTCAGATCGGTATCGGAGACCTGGAACGTCATTCCGATCGTCAGCGCGAGGTAGGCGAAGTCGAGGTAGTCCGGACGATCGCCGTGGAAGTCAATGCCACCGTCCGGGGGCGTGTAGTACAGCCTGGCGTAGCGGAGCGCGTAGACGGTGTGTACCGATGACCAAGCCACCGCGACGCTCGCCAGCGCGAGCGCTGTCAAAAGTCCGCGCGCCGGGGAATGGGCGTGGCTTGCCTGCGCGAGCGTGAACCCGACCGCGAGCAGGCTTGCTATGCCGGCACCGATGAGGACCGCCTCCGCTGCTGCCCGTGAGGCGTCCTCAGCGCGGGCGAGCCTCGCCGTCGCCGCGTGATCGGCACCCGCGACGCTGGCCCGAACCAAGACGACGAATACGAGCGACGCGACGTTGGTGGCGCACAGGGCCGCGACCGACCAAGAGGTTCCCGCACTGAGCGCAATCCCCGCGGCGACGAGACCGCCGACGGCGCCAACGATCACGCGCTTAGCCGCCAGCCCGGAGTGGTCTGCCGGGAGCGCGGTTGCGTCAGAGTCGGGCGGTCCGTCGATCGCTGCATGTTCCTATCGGCATCGGACGTGCAGTGGTGCCAGACTGGACTCGCCCCACCCGAGCGGGCGGGGCGAGTCACTACGGATGCTGCGCGACAGCGCGTCGCCGGCTATCCGTGCCTGTGGTGCCCGCGCGCGTGTTTCTTGCCTTTCACCCCGAACCTATAGGTCGTGGTCGAGGTGTAAGGATGCGTCGAGTCGTAGACCACCGACGGCCACATAGGATCACCCTGGTGATGCGGCGAGTCGGGATAGTGCTGGGTCTCGAGCGTGAACCCCTGCGTCTGTCTGTAGATGTTCCCGCTCGTGCCGACCAGGTCGCCGACCAGGAAGTTGCTCGAGTAGAACTGCACTCCCGGCTCGGACGTGTAGGTCGACAGCGTGATCCCGTCGTCCTTGTCGAACGCGGTCGATACGAGCCGATCGCCCGAGCCGTTGAGGACCCAGTTGTGGTCGTAGCCGTGGGCGATCGTGAGTTGGTCTCCATACGGCGCCGTCGCATCGCGGATGTCGCGGCCGATCGGCTTCGGCTTGCGGAAGTCGAACTGCGTTCCCGCGACTGAGGCAAATACGCCGGTCGGGATGAGGTTCGCGTCCACCGGGGTGAACGTGTCCGCACTGATCTGGAGGTACTGATCCTCAACCGTCCCCGATCCCTCACCCGCCAGGTTGAAGTATGTGTGGTTGGTGAGGTTGATAACCGTGGGCTTGTTTGTCGTCGAGTTGTAGTCGATACCCAGGGCGTTGTTGTTGTCGAGCGAGTAGGTCACCGTGTTCTGGACCGTCCCCGGGAAACCGTTGTAGCAATCCGGGTCGGTGTAGGTGAGCTTTAGCGACACGGAATGCGCGCCGGTGATCGGGGTCGCGTCCCAGACCTGCGTGTTGTAGGACAGCGGGCCGCCGTGCAGCAGGTTCGGCCCGTTGTTCGGGTGGGCGGTCGACCCGCACGAATTCAGACCGCCTCCCAGTCCATACAGCGTGCCGCCGAGCGTGAACGACGCGTTCGCGATCCGGTTGGCGTACCGGCCGATGATCGCGCCGAAGTACGTGTCGCCCGAGCCGCCCGCCGCGGGCCACGGCTGGTTCTCGAAGTCGTTGACGTAGTCGCTCAGCCTCGGAAAGCCCAGCGCGACATTGACCAGATGGCCCGAGCGGTCAGGCACCAAGATCGACTGGACCACCCCGCCGTAGTTGGTGATGTTGACAGCCATGCCGTTGCCATTCGTCAGCGTGAACAGATCGACGCTTTTCGCGTGCGCAGTGCCCCACGACTGGCTGGTGATGCTCAAGCCGGCACCACCGTGGTGATGGTGGCCGTGATGGTTGTGCCGGACGCTATGTCCGCCTGCTGCCGATGCGCCGGACGCGGAGCCGATCAGCACCGCGGCGACTGCGAGCGCGCTGGCCGCCAGGAACGCCAGCAGCCTGCCTCGACTGGAGAAGGCGTGCGCCATATACCCTCCATTCTTGGTTCGCTTGCCCCGGCCGCAAGCCTTTGCGTTAGGTGGTTACCTTACACCTACCCCGCCTGATGTGATCGCTCGCGACCGAAGCGACCCTAACGCGCATAGCTTTCCGCATCCCGGCCGCCGTCAACCGTGGGCGCTCCCGTCCGTTCAGGCCGGCGTTTCCCGGCCCTCGAACAGCTTGCCCTCCTTGATCCTGGCGGCCATGGCCGCCGACTCCTCGCGGTAAATCGTGCCGTCCTCGAACTCGATCACGGGGTATTTCCGCTGGCCGCTCAGCTGCTCGAGATCATCGCGCTGACCTCGTCGTAGCGGCCCTTTGATGATCTCGTACTCGATTCCCTGCTCGTCTAGCGCCTTCTGAACCTTCCAGCACGGATGTCCGCCGAACTTGACCCACTCGTTGGGGCAGCGGTGAAGCTTGATCGCCAAAGGTCGGCCCTCCTTTACGGGACAGGCGCATCGTATCCCCGGCGCGCCGGCCGCGTTTCAGCGCGCTGCGAGGTAAGCGTGGACGAGCTGGACCGCCATCGCTCCTTCGCCGACGGCTGTGGCACAGCGCTTCGTCGAACCGGAGCGGACATCGCCGGCCGCCAGAATGCCGGGAACGTTGGTGTCGAGAAGATTGGGGGCGCCTGCGTCGCCGCCCGTGAGAACGAAGCCGTTGGCGTCGCGGGCGACCGCGTCGTCGAGCCAATCGGTGCAAGGCAACGCGCCCAGGAAGAGGAACAGGTAGGAGAAGGGGAGACGCTCGCCGCTCTTGAGCGTGACTGCCTCGAGCTGCCCGCGGGTGCCGTGCAGCATGTCGATCTCGCTCTCGTCGCGCACCGCCACGCCGTACCGGTCGAGCTCGCGCACGAGATAGTCGGACATGGTTTCGCGAAGGTCTGCTCGGCGGTGGAGGAGCGTCACGAGAGCGCCGCCGCGCGTCAGCCACACGGCGGCCTGGCCGGCCGAGTTCCCTCCGCCGACGACTGCGACGCGCTCGGCGCCGCAGAGTTGCGCCTCGGGCGGTCCAGCGGCGTAGAAGACGCTCACGCCTTCGTATTCGTCGAGGCTCTCCACAGGTAGCCGCCGGTACTGCGCACCGGTCGCGAGCACGACAGCGCGTGCCGCGACCTCGCGACTCTCTTCCAACCGGACGATGTGGCGTCCGTTCCCGGGCTCGAGTGAGATCGCGCGGTATGGCGTCGCGAGGCGCGCGTCGAACTTCCGCGCCTGGGTGACGGCGCGGCTCGTCAACTCCGACCCGGTTATCCCAGCCGGGAACCCGAGGTAGTTCTCGATTCTCCGGGAAGCGCCCGCTTGGCCGCCGAGCGCGGTGCTGTCGATGACCAAAGTATCGAGTCCCTCGGAGGCGCCGTAGACCGCGGCGCCGAGGCCTGCGGGGCCGGCACCGACCACGACGAGGTCGACTTCCTCCCGGGGCGCGAGCTCGCGGCCGATCCCCAGTGCGCGAGAGACCTGGCCGGTCGACGGGCCACGCAGCTCGCTCCCGCCGGGCAGCTTGACCAGCGGAAGGCTCGCCGGATCGAGGTCGGCGACGAGCTCAGTCGCCGTGGGATCGTCCGCGCGCTCTGAGTCGCGCCACGTGAACGGCAGGCGATTACTGCGTGCGAACGCGAGCATCCCCATCGTGGCCTGGGACGAGCGAGGGCCGACGATCTCGAGCCCGATCCCCTGGACCCGCTGCAGAGCCTCGCGCCTGGCGATGAAGGTCGAGAGCACGAGATCGCTTAGCGGCTCGTCGTCGTAGAGCAGCGAGCGCATCGTGTCGCGGTCGACGGCGGTGTATCGCAACGGCTGTGTGACGACCGCAGTGACGAAAACGGTCTGCCCGGAAAGCAGGTTCAGCTCTCCGAGGAAACCCGATGGTCCGTGCCTGAGTATCTCGTTGCCGGCGGCGTCGAGGATCGCGACCTCGCCGTCGAGGATCGCGATGAACGGATAGCGCTGATCGCCGACGCGATAGAGCACATCCCCGACGTTCGCCGTACGCTCTTCGCCGAGCTCGGCAAGCGTCGCGAGCTGCGCCGCGGACAACGCAGGACTCGCTGGCAGTGGAGCGGAGCGCACGGACTCTGTCATGGCATGAGAGTAGCCAGCCCGACTCGCGCTGCGGTTCGAGCACGACTTGCAGAGGGCTCCGTTAAGTGAGAACGCCCGGAGCCGGCGGGATATGAGGCCGGACTCGGGGCGCCCTCGGAGGGAGGAGAGGTACTACGCACGAGATCCTAAGTCCTGAGGTTTCATAAGTCCAAGACCAACTGCCGAAGCCATCCATAAACATCGCTTATGAGCGCCGGCTAGTAGGAGACGACGGCTGCGCCGACGTCGGAAAGTGCCGAGCGGAGCTGCTTGCGGGAGCTGATCCCGAGCTTGCCGAACGCCTTGGTCAGGTGCCACTCAACGGTGCGAGGGCTCAACTGCGAACAGCCGTCCGGCTGCTCGCGGCGGAGTAGCACGAGTGCTAACGCCGGCGAGATCACCACCGAGAGAAGCCCGGCGGCCACGAGACCGGCGGCGTGTAGGCCGCTCGTGACAAAGAACACCGCGATGAGCACGCCGAACCCGACGCTGGGGCGCCGAGCCGACCCGGGCTTGCGTCGTTAGTAGCAAAGTGATATCATCGAGCTATTAGATCCGAAGATGCTCCCCAGGAGGGATCATGTTCATCAACTGGTTGGCGAAGCGCCCATGGGAGCGCCGGCACCGACGGTTGTCTGCCTGGCTGCGATTCGCCGGGGCGGCGGGGTTGTTGGTTGCGGCTTGCGGCGGGAATGGGACCGCGGCCGCGAGCTCTGGCTGCACGACAGTCACCACGAACGTGGCCGCGTCGACGGCGGGGGCGGCTGGCTCATGGCCGTACTCCAACGCCGACCTCGCGAACACCCGGGACGCCGCTGGTTCGACGATCTCCTCATCAAACGTGTCCAGGCTCACGGAGGCCTGGACGTTCAACCTCACTGGGAAGGCCGCGGCCGGGGTGCGCCCGTACGGGTCGTTGACCGCCAACCCAATCGTGCACAACGGCCTCGTCTATCTCCAGGATCTCGACTCGAACGTCTACGCGCTCGCGCTCGCGACCGGCAAGCTCGAGTGGGAGTATCGATGCAATCAGCCGGAGAGAAGCGGACCGGGACCGAATGGCGTCGCCGTCGCCGACGGAAAGGTATACGGGCTCACCCCGACGGCGGCCTTTGCGCTGCGCGCCACCACGGGCCGGGCGATCTGGGTCAACAGCGATCTCCTGCGCAAAGGTCAGGGCACCTTCGGCATGCAGCCACAGGTCGCCAACGGGCGGGTCTATCTGGCAAGCCAATACGGCTCGGCGCCCGGCGGCGGCGTGCTGCTAGCGCTCAACGCGTCAAGTGGAGCAGTGCTCTGGAGGTTCAATACGGTCGTCGGCCCAGAGCCGGGCGTGCAGTCGCTTGGGCTCGGCGCCGGCGGCGCGTGGGAGACGCCGCTGGTCAGTGGCGACGGGTCGGTTACGTACGGGATTGGCAACCCGTATCAGACCCCCGCGGCGGCGATCGCGCATCCCGCGATGGAGCTCTACACCAACAGCGACGTGAACCTCGACGCCGCGACCGGGAAGCTCCGCTGGTACTACCAGGCCGTGCCCAACGACTTCAAGGACTACGACATGCAGACCTCGCCGATCTCGGCGCGGATCGGTGGAGTCTCCGTTGTGATCGGCAGCGGCAAGATGGGCTACGTGTACGAGATGAACGCCAGTACCGGCAAGCTGATCTGGAAAACCCCGGTGGGCGCGCACAACGGCCACGACAACGATTCACTCCAGGCGCTCGAGCACCACAACACGCTGAAGCCACCCCTGACGATCCTCCCGGGGTCGCTCGGTGGCGTCTTGGCAGACCTGGCCGTCGCGAGCAACAGCGTTTACGTGGCGACGTTGGACCTACCGCTGACCTACACGACCTTCAATCTCCCAGTTCCGACTAAGGGGGCAGGGTCTCCGACCGGTGAGGTGGAGGCGCTCGGCCTCGCGACGGGCAAGGTCGAATGGGATCGCAAGGTGCGGCAGCTGCCGCTCGGCGCCGTCACGGTTTCCCACGACCTCGTGTTCACGACGCTCTACGACGGTGTGCTGATCGCGGTGAATCGCAAGACCGGAGAGATCGTCTACCGCCGTAAGCTGCCAACATCCGCCAACTCGCCGATCGCGATCGCCGGTAACACCGTGATCGTTCCGGCCGGCGGCCCCGTCACGAGTTCCGGGGGCGGACACCCGCAGGTCGTGGCATACACGGTGCCATGAGGGTACCCACGCCAATCGCGCGCGCGTCACGGATCTCCGTCGACGTCCACTATCTTGAGCCAGTAATGAGCGTTGAGGTCGGCCTCGTGACTTCGTACCGGGCTGCTGCTGAAGAGCGCGACTGGGACGCGTTCGGGGCGCTCGTCGCGGAGGACGTGGTGTATGAGGCGCCCCAGAGCCGGGAGCGGGTGCGAGGTCGCAGCGCCTACGTGCGCTTCAACCGCGAAGGGTTCCCCGGCCTGTGGCATTTGCAGGTCGTCAAGATCGTCGGCGGGAATGGAGGCGCAGCGAGTTGGATCAGCATGACCGACTCGAATGGCACTGTGCAGCCCGGCTTGAGCTTCTTCGATATGGATCAGTCCAACTTGATCACCCGCATCACCAACTTCTGGCCAGAGCCGTACGAGCTCCCGTCCAGCCGGGCACACCTCGTCGAGAAATACTGACGAGTCGGGGCTCCGCGCTTGCCGAGTCGCCACGAGCCGAGCTACGCGTCACGTACTCACCTACACGCGACAGTCGCACGTTCTGCGACGTTCGACCCAAACCGCTGATCAGCCTCCCACTTGAATGCGACGGCAACGTTCGGGTTGACAGGGGCTCGCATCAGGTACATAATCTAACAACCGTTTGGTTGTCAATGAACCTCGTCGGAGGGTGATCATGTACCAGAGGACCCCAATCGCCAATCGCACCAGCTTCCTGGATCGGCGTCGTCTGATCGAGGCGCGTGTCGCTCGCGACTGCGAGCTGCTCCGGCGCGAGATCGTGATGCTGCGGAGCGGCTCGAAGCAGGCAGTCGCCTCGTCGTCTGGTGCGACTCGCGCCGAGGTGCGGTGACGCTGCTGGGCGCCCGGCGACGCGCCCGAGCCAGAGCGTCGCGCGATCGCCTCTGACGCGCCGGCGGCAGGTCAAGCCGGGGCGTCGGAGGCGGCCGCGTTCGCTGCCTCGGCGTAACGGTCCCGGAGCAGGCGCTTGTAGAGCTTGCCGGTGGCCTGGCGGGGAAGCTCGTCCGCGAAGTCGATCGAGCGCGGGCACTTGTACTTGGCCAGCTGCTCGTAGCAGTAACTCAGCAGGTCCCGCTCGATCTCCGCCGATGGCTGGCTCGCGTCGACGAGCTGCACGACGGCCTTGACCTCCTCGCCGAGCTCGGGGTGGGGGATCCCGAAGACGGCCGCATCGGCGACGGCGGGATGGCTGACGAGGACGTTCTCGGCCTCCTGGGGGTAGATGTTCACCCCGCCCGAGATGATCATGTCGGCCTTGCGGTCGGTCAGGTAGAGGTAACCCTCGTCGTCGAGGTAGCCGATGTCGCCGACCGTCGTCCACCCGTTGGGGTTGCGCGCCTCGGCGGTCTTGGCCGGCGCGTTGTGGTACTCGAAGCTCGGCCCGCCTTCTGACCAGATCGTTCCCGCCTCGAGGCTCGGCAGTTCGTTGCCGGCGTCGTCGAGGATGTGCGGGGTGCCGACGAGCGACTTGCCGACCGATCCCGGATGCGCGAGCCAGTCCTCGGAGTCGATCGCGGTCAGCATGTAGATCTCGGTCGCGGAGTAGTACTCGTAGATGACCGGCCCGAGCCACTCGATCATCTGCTTCTTGATCTCGACCGGGCAGGGAGCCGCGGCGTGGACGACCGCGCGCAGGGACGACACGTCGTGACCGTTGCGCACTTCGTCGCGAAGCCTCAGGAGCCGGACGAACATCGTCGGGACCATCTGCGTGTGGGTGACGCGATGGCGCTCGATCAGCTCGAGCGCCCAGGCCGCATCGAACCTGTCCATCACGATCGTCGTGCCGCCGAGTCGCTGGACCGCCATGTTGAACCGGAGCGGGGCCGAGTGGTAGAGCGGCGCGGGGGAGAGGTACACGGTGCCGGGGCCGAATCCGTACAGCCGCTCGAACAGCGGCACGATCGCGGGCGGCGTGCCGATCGGATGCAGGGGCAGCTCGGTCTTGATCGCCTTCGGGCGCCCGGTGGTGCCGGACGAGTAGAGGAAGTCGACGCCCTCGGCTTCGTCCGCGAGCGGCTCCGGCGGTTGCTCGCCGATCAGGGTGCCGTAGTTCTTGAAGCCGGGTCGCGATCCGTCGACCGAGATCAGCGCGGAGACGCTGGGGGCGTTCGCGGCCGCCGCGGATGCGACGGCGGCGGTCGAATCGCTGACGAACACGAGCCGTGCCGCCGAGTCCCCGAGGATGTAGGCAACCTCGTCGACCGTGAGGCGCGGGGAGATCGTCGTGTACCTGAGCCCGGCGCGTTGAGCCGCCCATGCGATCTCGAGGTACCGGAGATGGTTCTCCATCATGATCGCGATGCAGCTGCCACGCTCGGCGCCGAGCGCGCGCATCGCGTGGGCCGCCTGCCGCGAGCGATCGGTCAACTCGCGGTATGACACGCTCTCGCCGGAGCGCGCCATCACGTAGGCGGGCTTGTCCGGATTCGCGTCGGCCTGTAGGTCAAGGAACAGCGGATCCGTCACTGCAAGGCCCTCCCGGTCAGAGCGCTTGTACTTCGGATGTGATGTCGCTGACTGATTGTTTGGCGTCGCCGAAGAGGAGGGCGGTTTTGGGGTCGTAGAAGAGGGGGTTGTCGATGCCGGCGAAGCCTGAGGCCATGGAGCGTTTGAGGACGATGATGGCGTTGGAGCGGTCGACTTCGAGGATGGGCATGCCGTAGATGGGTGAGCCGGGTTCGTTTTTGGCGGCGGGGTTGGTGACGTCGTTGGCGCCGATCACGAGGGTGACGTCGGTGCGGGCGAATTCGGGGTTGATTTCGTCCATTTCGCGGAGGAGGTCGTAGGGGACGTCGGCTTCGGCGAGGAGGACGTTCATGTGGCCGGGCATGCGGCCGGCGACGGGGTGGATCGCGAATTTGACCTCGACGCCTTTCGCTTCGAGGGCGCGTTCGAGTTCGCGGACGGCGTGTTGGGCTTGCGCGACGGCCATGCCGTACCCGGGGGCGATCACGACGAGGCGCGCGTAGGAGAGTTGGATGGCGACGTCCTGGGGTGAGGTGGAGCGGACGGTCCCGGCGCCGTTGGCGCCGGCGGCGGCGGCGGGCGCGGCGATCTGGCCGCCGAACCCGCCGGCGATGATCGCGGGGACGGAGCGGTTCATCGCTTTGGCCATCAGGTTGGTCAGGATCGTTCCGGACGCGCCGACGATCATTCCGGCCACGATCAGCGCGGTGTTGTTCAACGCGATCCCGGTCGCGGCCGCGGATAGGCCGGTGAACGCGTTCAGGAGCGAGATCACGACGGGCATGTCCGCCCCGCCGATCGGGAGCACGACCATGTTCCCGAGCACGCCGGCGGCGAGCAGGATCCCGATGATGAACAGCGCCTCGGAGTGCGTCCCGGCCGCGAGCACGATCGCCGACCCGACGCAGATCACGAGCAGGGTGGCGTTGATGATCGTCTGCCCGGGGAGTTTGATCGGCCGGCCGGGCAGGATCTCCTGGAGTTTCCCGAACGCGATGTTCGACCCCCAGAACGAGATCGACCCCACGATCGCGGCGAACAACGACGGAATCTCGACCCTCAACGCCCAGGCGCCGCCGAACGCGTGCCGGTACTCGATCCACGCGATGATCGCGACCGCGCCACCCCCGACCCCGTTGAACAACGCGACCATCTGCGGGATCGCGGTCATCCGCACGTTCCGCGCCGCCGGCACCCCGACCGCGGTCCCGATCACCAACCCCAACGCGATCAACCACGGCGTACTCGACCCCGACAGGACGTGCGGGGTGAGGAGCGTCGCGACGATCGCGATCGCCATCCCGACCGCCGCGATCTTGTTCCCCCGGACCGCCGTCCGCGGCCCGGTCAGCCCGCTCATCCCGTAGATGAACAACGAGAACGCCACGATGTAACACGCATCGATGAAATTCTGGGACTGCAAAAAGATCGTCCCGAACATCACTTCGAGCCCCCGCTCTCGATCTCCTCCGGGACGGGCGCTTCGGGCAGGTCGGGCTTGCGTTTGAACATCCCGAGCATCCGGTCGGTCACCAGGAACCCGCCGACGATGTTGATCGTCCCGAACGCGATCGCGACGACCAGCAACAGGTGCTCGAACCATCCCGACGCCTCGTGCATCAACAACAACCCGCCCAACAGCACGATCCCGTGGATCGCGTTCGTGCCCGACATCAACGGCGTGTGCAACGTGTTCGGAACCTTCGAGATCACCTCGAACCCGACAAACGCCGCCAACACCAAAATCGCGATGTCGGTAATCACGCTCATCGCGACGCTCCGACCGCGTCCGCCGCCGCCCGCGCGCCCGCGTGGACGATCTCCCCGCCCCGGGTGATGCAGGCCCCCGCGATCACCTCATCCTCGAAGTCCAACGACAACTCCCCCTCGTCGGTGATCATCAACCCGAGCAGCGACTGGACGTTCCTGCGCGTACAACTGCGACGCGTGCTCGGCCATCGTCGAGGGCACGTTCAACGGCGCCAAAATCTTCACGTCATGCCGCAGCACCGTCCGCCCCGGCTCAGACAGCTCGCAGTTCCCGCCCGCCTCCCCCGCCAGATCCACGATCACCGACCCCGGCTTCATCAGCCTGACCGCCGCCTCGGTCACCAAAATCGGCGCGCGGCGCCCCGGCACCAACGCCGTCGTGATCACCACATCAACCTTCCCGATCGCCTCCACCATCAACTCCTGCTGACGCGCCTGCTGCTCGGCCGAAAGCTCCCTCGCGTACCCACCCGCCCCCTCCAGATCGCCACCCAAATCGAACTCCAAAAACGTCGCGCCCAACGACTGCACCTGCTCCTTCACCGCCGAGCGCACATCGAACCCCTGCACCACCGCACCCAACCGCCGCGCCGTCGCGATCGCCTGCAACCCCGCCACCCCCGCCCCCAACACCAACACCGTCGCCGGCCGGATCGTCCCCGCCGCCGTCATCAACATCGGATAAAACCGCCCCAACTCCTGCGCCCCGATCAACGCCGCCCGATAACCCGAAATATTCGCCTGCGACGACAACGCATCCATCGACTGCGCCCGACTAATCCGCGGCACCGCCTCCATCGCAAAACTCGTCACCCCCGCCCCAGCGATCGCCCGAACCGTCTCCCCCGCCGTCAACGGCTGAAGAAACCCAACCAACACCTCCCAGACCGCAACCGCGCGATCTCCTCAGCGATCGGCGGCGCGACCTTCACGACCACGTCCGCCTCGAACACGGCGGCCGGATCATCCACCAACGCGGCGCCCGCCCCCTCGTACTGAGCGTCCGGAATCAGTGCACCCGCCCCGGCACCCCGCTCCACAACAACCTCGACCCCACCCTCCCACCCACCAGCTTGCCCACCACCTCAGGCACGAGCGCCACACGCCGCTCGCCCTCCGCCAACTCCTTAGGGACCCCTATCAGCATCAGGAGCGCATCCAACCAAACGACCGGTTGAATGTCAAGTGTGGGGGAGGGGGACGTCGACGCCACACTCCGCCAGCACCTCGGCCGTGTGCTCGCCGACCACGACCGGGGCCGAGCGCTCCGGACCGTCGATTGCCGGCGAGCGGAACGGCGCGGCGACCTGGGTGATCCGCCCCGAGCCTGCCGGCGCCTCGATGAACGTGCCGTTGGCCGCGAACTGCGGGTCCGCCATCAACTCGTCGAAGCGCTGGACCGGGGCGACGCACGCGTCGGACCCCTCGAGCAACTCGATCCAGTGCGCGAGCGGCCGCGACCGAAACAAATCGCGCAACTCGGAACCGGCCGACGCGGTCGTACTGTCGCTCGGCCAGATCCGGCCGGTTCAAGCCGTGAACCAGCGCTTGCCAGAACTTGGGCTCGAGCGCGCCGACCGCGATGTATCGGCCGTCGGCGCATTCGTACACGTCGTAGCAGGGCAGACCGCCGTTCAGATCGCCGCTGCGCGAACCCTGCGGGCCGCCGGCGAGGAACGCGGAGACGTGGATACCCACCGTCCACAGGGCCGCGTCGGCCAGCGCGACGGATATACGCGCCCCGCGGCCGGTGCGCGAGGCCGACAGCACGGCGGCGAGGAGGCCGACCGCGCCGAGAGTGCCGCCGGTGACGTCCGCCACCTGAGCTCCCGAGGGCCGCGGCCCGTCCTGCTCCCATCCGCTGAAGTCGAGGATGCCGGCGTAGGCGCAGTAGTTGAGGTCGTGGCCCGCGGCGAGCGAACGCGGGCCGGTGTCGCCGTAGCCGTTGAGCGAGACGTAGACGAGCTTCGGGTTGTGCTCGCTCAGCGCCTCGTAGGACAGACCGAGCTGATCGGCCGCGCCGGGGCGGAACGACTCGACGACGGCGTCCGCGGTGGCGGCGATCCGCACCGCCGCGGCCACGCCCGAGGCGGTCTTCAAGTCAAGCGCCACCGACCGCTTGCCGCGGTCGAGGAACAGGTGCACCGCCGAGCTGCCGTTCATCTCCGGACCGGCTCGGCGGATGTCGTCGCCGGCGCCGGGGCGCTCGATCTTGATCACGTCGGCGCCCATGTCCGCCAGCAGCTGGGTGAGCGCCGCACCGGGGAGGAGGCGGCTGAAGTCGACGATTCGGATCCCGCTGAGTAGTCCCATCGCGCTCCCAGAAACTAACCAATCGTTCGTTTGCATGCTAGCGTCCCCGAGCGATCTCGCCCCTGAGGTGGGCCGAACCGACGAATGGACCACGTGGAGGAGATGGTCGCGGCAATGACCCGCCGCCGAGTTACGTTCTCACGCAACCTGACGCTGTCGCTCTCGCGCACCTGCCAGTGCTACTGCAAGTACTGCGCGTTCGCGACGCATCGGCCTCACCTGCACGATCCGGAAGACGTGCTCGCGACGCTCGACCACGCTGCGAAGCGCAACGTCAAAGAGCTGCTGATCCTGACCGGCGAGCATCCGGAGGTCAACCGGACGGTGGCGGAGCGGCTGAACGCGTGGGGTCACGAGGACTTCGTCTCATACGTCTGCTGGGTGTGCGAGCGGGCGCTCGAACGGGGACTGCTCCCGCACACGAACCTCGGCGTGCTCGCGCCCCGAGGATTTCGCGCGCCTGAAGCAGGTCACCGCCTCCCAGGGGCTGATGCTCGAGTCGATGGCCCCGAATCTCGTCGCCCACCAGGGCTCTCCGACGAAGCACCCCAAAATACGGCTGGCCGCGATCCGCGCCGCCGGCGAACTCAAGATCCCGTTCACGAGCGGCATCCTCGTCGGGATCGGTGAGACCGAGGAGGAGCGGATCGCCTCGCTCGAACAGCTCGCCGAGCTCCACGATCGCCACGGGCACCTCCAGGAGGTGATCCTCCAGAACTTCGTCCCGCACCGCCGCTACCACGGCGAGGAGCCGGCCGACATCGCCGCCGACAGCGCGGCCGAATACTGGCGCACGGGGCTCGGCCACCAGCCGATGAACGCGGCACCCAGATGGTCATCGCCGGTGACGATCGACGACATGAAGCGGCTGATCGCCGAGGCGCGGCGCCTGATGCCCGGTGTCGGAATCCAGGTGCCGCCGAATCTCGCGGACTGGTGGCCGGAGCTGGTCGCGGCCGGCGCGACCGATCTCGGCGGCCTGAGCGCGAACGGCGATCACATCTCGCCCGAGCATCCGTTCCCGAGCCCCCACCAGGTGCGCAAGCGGCTCGCGGCCGACGGGATCGCGCTGACCGAGCGGCTCTGTGTGTATCCGGACTACATCGATCCGGAGTGGGTCGCACAGGGGGTGCTCGACGTCATCAAGAGCCGGTACTGGAGCTTCATCCCGCGGCGAGGATCGGGGCGGACCGAGCCGCCGAGGCCCCTCCGCCCCGATCTGGCCACAACGGCGATCGAGAAAGGCCGCCGGGGACTTTGGCTCAGCGAAGACGAGTTGACGGCGTTGTTCGCCGAGACCCGTCCCGAGGTGATCGAGGAGATGCGCGAGGGGGCGGACGAGCTGCGGGCGGATCTCGCCGGCGAGACCGTGACGTTCGTCGTCAACCGCAACATCAACGTCTCGAACGTCTGCGTGGTCGGCTGCGCGTTCTGCGGGTTCGGTCAGGGCAAGCGCTCGCCGGACGCGTACGAGCACGATCGCGAGGAGTTCGTCCGGCGCGTGCTCGAGGCGGTCGATTACGGCGCCACCGAGATCTGCATGCAGTCGGGGATCCATCCGGACTGGGGACTCGCCGACTACGAAAAGTGGCTGCGCGTCATCAAGGACACCGCGCCCGACATCCACGTGCACGCGTACAGCCCCATGGAGATCGCGCACATGTGCGACATCTCCGGCGAGAGTCCGGCGACCGTCTTTGCGCGCCTGCGCGAGGCCGGGCTCGACTCGACGCCCGGCACCGCGGCCGAGGTGCTCCACGACGGCGTGCGCGAGCGGATCAGCCCGAACAAGCTGCCGGTGGCGCGGTGGGTCGAGATCATCGAGGCCTCGCACGCCGCGGGCCTGCGCTCGACCTCGACGGTGATGTTCGGCCACATCGAAGAGCCGTGGGAGCTCGCCGAGCACATGCGCGTCGTACGGAGGCTGCAGGAGCGGACGGGCGGGATCACCGAGTTCGTGCCGCTGTCGTTCATCCCGTTCCACACGCTGCTCGGGCGGACCCACGGGGTACAGGAGATCAGCCGCGAGGAGAACCTCAAGCACACCGCCGTGTTCCGGCTCGCGCTCGGCAAGACGATCCCGAACCTCCAGGCGAGCTGGGTGAAGATGGGGCTCGAGGCTGCGACCGAGTCGCTTCGATGGGGCGTCAACGACCTGGGCGGGACGCTGATGGAGGAGTCGATCTCCCGGATGGCCGGGAGCTACCACGGCGTCAAGCTAGACCCCGAGGACCTGATCAAAGCCGCTCATACGGCGGGGCGCCCGGCGGCTGAGCGGACGACGCTCTACGACGTGCGCCGGCGGTTCCCGATCGGCTCCGTGCTCGCGCCCGTCTGAAGACGGGCCTCAGCCCCGGCAGGCAGCGGGGATCGCCGGATGGTCCGGAGTGGCATTCCGGGCGTGGATCGGGCCGACGACCTCCTCGCCGAGCCGCATGATCTGCTCGCGCGTCCGCTCGAGCGACGGCCCCGTCGACACCCGGCAGCAGAGCATCACGTAGTCGATGCCGCGCTCCTCCTCGGCCCGCTGAAGCGTCTCGATGCACTGCGCCGGCGTGCCGAGCACGAGATGCGGAGCTAGGCTCTCGGCCGTGACGTCGGCTTCTGTCGGGAAATCCGGGTGACGCAGCAGGCCATGGCGGACGTAGAAGCGCGCGGCGCTGACGAAATGGGTGCCGAACTCGCGTGCGGCCTCCTCGAACGAGTCCGCGACCCAGCCGTCGCGCATCGCGACGATGAACGGCTGCTTTCCGAGCTCGAGCGCGCGTTCCCGGTAGGCGTCGGCTCGCTCGCGCCAGGCCTCGTCGGTGATCGGGAGGGGGTCGGAGGTCCAGCACTCTCCGTACTCGGCCGACCGGCGCGCGGCCGCGGCGGACGCGTTGCCCCCGCCCCAGATCGGCCAGCCGCCGGGCTGGTAGGGCCGCGGCCGGAGCTGGCCCCCGCGGACCTGCCAATGGCTGACCGTCGAAGTCGAAGCGCTCGCCGGCGAACGCCTCGCGCCAGATGCGAAGGCCCTCGAGGAACCTGCCGAGCATGCGCTCCTCCGGGATCCCGAACTGGCCCCAGAAGTCGCTCAGGAACCCGCGGGAGACCGTCGTGAACAGCCGGCCGCGGGAGAGGTTGTCGATTACCGAGAACTGCTCGGCCGTGCGCATCGGATGGGCGAGCGTTCCGACGAACGTGAACGTGCCGAGCGCGACGCGGTCGGTCTCGCGCGCGAGCATCGTGAGCAGCTGCTCGGGCCCCGGATAGCGGCATTCGGAGGCGCGGTGGCGGTCCGGCACGACCACGGAGTGGAAGCCGGCCCGCTCGGCCTCCAGGCCCTCCTCGATCATCGCGTCCATCGAGTCGGCGATCGCGTCGCGTTCGCGCGCGGGGTGATACGTGTCGATCAGATAGCCGATCCGCATGGCTGCTCCGGGGGCCTTTACCTTACCAACCGTTTGGTTTATCTTTTGCCCTCACCGGGGATCGATAGATCGCGCCGAGCGCGCGGATGAGCGAGCGAGGAGTTCCACATGACCAGCCAGAGTGTCCAAGAGGCGGCGGCGCATCCCTCGACGCGTTGGCGGTCGATCAGCGAGCTGCTCGACAGCCAGGCCGCACGCACGCCGAGCGCCCCGGTGGTGTCATTCCCGACCGGTCAGCTGACCTACGGGGAGCTAGCCGAGGGAACCGTGCGGGCGGCCAGGCAGCTGCGAGCAGCCGGCGTCGGCCCGGGCGACAGGGTCGGAATCCTGCTCCGCGAAGGCTGCGTGCCGTACGTGACGTTCGGGCTCGGCGCGATGCGGCTGGGCGGGATCTGCGTGCCGATCAACGCCCGCAACAAGACCCATGAGCTCTCCTACGTGATGGACCACGCCGGACTGCGCCTGCTTCTCACCTCAGCCGAGTACGAGGACCTGGTCAAAGAGGCCGGGCTGCCCAGAGGGCTGCGAGCTCGTCGTGCTCGGCGAGGACGGTGAAGTCGTCAAGACCTCGGAGACGGGGCGTCGCCGGAGCAGGTCGCGGAGATCGAGCGGTCGGTCGAGCCCGACAGCTCCGCGCTGTTGCTCTACACCTCGGGCACGACCGCGAATCCGAAGGGCGTGCTCCACACGCACGCGACGCTGATCGCGGTGGGGTACAACACCTCCGAGCGCCTGGAGCTGACGTTCGAGGACCGCTACTGGACGGCGCTCGCGATGTTCCACGTCGGCGGCTGGCAGGTGCTCGCGTCCGCGCTGGCGGTCGGCGCGTGCTTCAGCCACGTCGGGTTCTTCAACGCGGACTCCACGCTCGACCAGCTCGAGCGTGAGCGCGTCACCGTGGCGATGCCGGCGTTCGAGCTGATCTGGATGAGCGTGCTCGAGAACCCGCGCTTCGCCGACGCCGACCTGAGCGCGCTCCGGCTCGTGATGAACGTCGGCGTGCCCGAGCGCATGGAGCGCATGCAGCAGATGCTGCCGCAGGCCGTGCAGGTCTCGATGGTCGGCATGACCGAGTCGGCCGGCTCGATCTGCATCGGGTCGATCAGCGACTCGCTGTACTCCCGCACGCACAGCTCGGGACGTCCGCTGCGCGGGATGGAGGTCCGGGTGATCGACCCCGCCACCGGCGAGGAATGCCCGCGCGGAGAGCCGGGCGAGCTGCTGTTCCGCGGCGTCACGCGCTTCATCGAGTACTACCGCGACCCGGTCGTGACGGCCAGCGTCATCGACGACGACGGGTGGGCGCACACGGGCGACCTCGTCCGTCAGGAGGAAGACGACACGGTCGCGTTCATGAGCCGGCTCAAGGACATGCTCAAGGTCGGGGGCGAGAACGCCTCGGCGGCGGAAATCGAGGGTTACCTGATCACCCACCCGGGCGTCGCGATGGCGGCGGTCGTCGCCGCGCCCGATGCGCGCTACGGCGAGGTTCCCGCGGCGTTCGTCAAGAAGGCGGCCGGCTCTGAGGTCACCGAGGAGGAGCTGATCGAGTACTGCATGGGCAACATCGCGACGTACAAGGTGCCCCGGTACGTCCGCTTCGTCGACGACTATCCGGTCGCCGCCAGCGCGAAGATCCAGAAGTTCGTGCTGCGCGAACAGATCGAGGCCGAGCTGCGCGAGCGCGGCATCACCGAGGCGCCGAAGCTGGTCACCCGGCGCTGATCCGCTCGGTCGCCGCGGCTCTCAGCCGTCGTCCTCGGCGGCGATCCGGAGCATCTCGCCGACCGCGGTGAGCTTGACGCGGGGCCGCCCCGCGGGCTCGCCGCGCGAGCGCTCGTGAGTGTCGATCCGCTGCCATCCGTCGTACGTCACGACGCCGGGGTGCCGGTCGGCCAGCAGCACCTCCAGATCGCTCGAGCCCGGATCCGGCGTGAGCGTACGGCCGGCGCCGACATCCCCGAGGATGCAATCGACCGTCTCCTGAGCGTCCTTCTTGTTGGTCCCGATCACTCCGGACGGCCCCCGCTTGATCCAGCCAACGACGTACTCGCCGACGGCGTGGGCGTCGTCCTGCATCACGCGCCCGCTCTCGTTCGCGATCGTTCCGCGCTGCTCGTCGAACGGGACATCGGGGAGCGGGACGCCGCGGTAGCCGATCGCGCGGACGACCAGGCCGGCGTCGATCGTCTCCTCGCGGTCGGTGCGATTAGCGCGCAGAGCCCCGTTCGCGCCCGCGACGAGCTCGTTGTGGACGATCCGGACCCCCCGGACGCAGTCCTCCCCGAGCAGCTCGATGGGCGAGCGCAGGAAGCGGAACTCGATCCGGCGCGCCGCGCCGCTCGGGCCCTTCGCCGCGTAGCCCCGCAGGATCTCGACGTTGCGGGTCGCGGTCGGGTCCATCGTCGGATCGGGGATCGCCATCGCTTGCTCGAGCTCGTCCGGATCGACGACGATGTCGACGTCCTCGAGGTCCGCGAGCTCGCGCAACTCCGGATTGGTGAACGCCGCCTGCCCTGGGCCCCGCCGTCCGAGGACGACCACGTCGCGTACAGCGCTTTCGAGCAGCGTGGCGATCGCGTGGTCGGCCGTGTCGGTGATCGCGAGGTCCTTTCCCGGAAGCATCAGCATCCGGGCCACGTCGAGCGCGACGTTGCCGTTGCCGACCACGACCGCCCGCTCCGCGGTCAGGTCGAACTCGAGGTCTGCGTAGTCGGGGTGGCCGTTGTACCAGCCGACGAAATCGGTGGCGGCGACGCTGCCCGCGAGCTCCTCGCCCGGGATGCCCATCGGGCGGTCGGCCGCTGTGCCGGTCGCGTAGACGATCACGTGGTAGCGCGACCGCAGCTCCTCGCGAGTGACGTCCGTACCGAAATCGACGCCGCCGAAGAACCGGAACCGCGCGTGCGCGGCGGTCTTCTCGAACACGCGGGTGACCGACTTGATCTTCGGGTGGTCCGGGGCGACGCCGGAGCGGACCAGCCCGAACGGAGTCGGCAGGCGATCGAGCATGTCCAGCGAGAGGTCCCGGTCACCGGCGCCCGTCAGCAGATGGCCCGCCGCATAGAACCCGGCTGGACCGGATCCGACGACGCAGATCCGAACCGGCTCCGCCACCTATGCCTGGGCGTCGTGGGCGACGCGTAGCGTCTCGAGGCCGCGCGACGCCAGGCTCGGGACCCAGCGCAGCTCGGGCTCTGCCTCGGCGAAGCGGAGACCCGGCAGCCGCTTCACGACGCTGGCCAGCGCGAGACGCATCTCCAGGCGTGAGAGCTGAGCTCCGATGCACGCGTGGATGCCCTTGCCGAAAGCGATGTGCGGATTCGGGGCTCGCGTGATGTCGAACCGGTCGGGATCCTCGAACCGTTCGGGGTCGCGGTTGGCGGCCGCGGGCAGCACCAGCACGCGCTGGCCCTCCTTGATCTCGCGGCCACGGAGCTCGAGATCGCTCTTGACCCAGCGGTGGAGGACCTTGATCGCGCCCTCGTAGCGGAGCGCCTCCTCGACCGCGCCGCCGGCGAGCTCGTCGGGGTCCGAGGCGAGCAGCGCCATCTGGTCCGGATGCTTCAGGAGCATCAGGACGGCGGAGGCGATCGTAGTCGTGGTGGTCTCGTGGCCGGCGAACAGCATCAGCGCGCACATGGACTTGATCTCGTGATCGGACAGGGTATCGCCGTCCGCGCCGGCCAGCAGGTCGCTGATCATGTCCTCCCTTGGCTCGCGCCGGCGCAGTTCCATCAGGCCGCCCAGGTACTCGAACATCTGGTCGAGGCCCTGCATCGAGCGCATGTAGCGGTCGTTGCGGTCATCGCCGCCCGAGCCGAACGCGACGTGGGCCAGCGCCTGCGACCAGTCGCGGAACCGCCAGGCGTCCTGCGCCGGCGCGCCGATGATCTCGGCGATCACCGTGGCCGGGAGGGGATAGCTGAAGTGCGCGATGAAATCCTCGTGCCCTTCGCCGATGAACTCGTCGAGGGTCTTGTCGATCAGGACCTGGATCTTGTCCGCCATCGCGGCCACCCGGCGGGGATTGAACGCGCCCGAGGCGAGCTTGCGCAGGCGACGGTGCTCGGGCGGATCGGTCACCACCATCCAGCCGGTGATCATCTCGTACACCGGCCCGGCCGCCGCGCGCTGCTCTTCGCTCATCACGTCGAGGAGCGGCCGGACGCGATCTGAGGAGAGCGCCTTGAAGTTCATCAGCGCCGCGGAGCAGTCGTCGTAACTGGTCAGCAGCCAGGCGCGGTGGCGCTCGCTCCAGTGGACGGGATCCTGCTCGCGGAGCGCGCGGAAGAACGGGTACGGATCGTCGTTGACCTCCGGCGCGAGCAGATCGTCAGGAAGCGCATGGGGAGTCGTGGTCATGAGCGAACCTCCTCGGCGGCCTTGCGCGCTTCCCTCAGCCGCGAACGGACGTCGTGCGAGTCGTACCACGACGTCAGTCGGGTGACGAGGCCGTCGTCGTCGAAGTCGAACACGTCGACCGCGTCGAACTCGATCTCGACCCCGCCGGCCAGCGCTCCCTTGAAGTGGATCTCGACCGTCGCGGTGCTGCCGGAGACGAGGATGCGCGTGGGCGTGTCCAGGTGCTCGGGATAGGGACCGAGGGCGGCGGCGAAGTAGGTCTCGACCTCCTTCGGTCCCCGGAGCCAGCGGGACCCCGGCGCCTTCAGCTCCCCTTCAGGCGCAAACAGCGCGCCCACGTCGCCGTAGCGCTCGGAGTTGATCCCTTCGAAATAGGCGCTCAGTGCGGCTTGGATATCGGCTTCGCTCACCATCTCTCACCACTCCGGTTGGGGACCCGGAAATTCTACCAAACGATTGGGCGGTTTCATCGGGGTAGAATTACGGAGGCCGTGACCACCGAACCCGCACAGCGTAACCCCGGGGGGTCGGCGAAGCTCACGGTTCGCGTGGGCGTCGGCCTCAATCCGTTCGCCGGCGCCGGCGTGGCCGACGGCGGCTTCTGGACCGCGGTCGAGACGATGGAGGAGGTCGGTTATGACTCGATCTGGCTGAGTGACACGGCCGCCCTCGGAGGTATGGCGCCGCTGCCGGCGCTCGCTGCGATCGCGGCCCGGACCGAGCGCTTGAAGCTCGGCACGAGCGTGCTCGTGCTCCCGCCACGCAACCCGGTCCTGCTCGCGCGCGAGCTCGCCACGGTCGACGCGCTTTCGGGCGGGCGGCTGCTCCCGGCCGGTGGCCTCGGGATCGACCTGCCCAGCGAGATCGAGGCGATGGGCGTCCCGCGCGAGGAGCGGTCGGCCCGCCTGGCCGAATCGATCACGCTGATCAAGGCGCTGTGGAGTGGCGAGCCGACGACCGTGCACGGCCGGTTCTGGTCGGTCACGGACTTGCGTCTGACCCCGCGACCGAAGCGCCGCAGGCTCGAGTTCTGGCTCGGCGGGCGCGCCCCGGCGGCGCTCAGGCGGGTGGGCGAACTCGCCGACGGCTGGCTCGCGTCCGCGGTGAGCCCCGACGAGTTCCCCGGCATGGTGGCCGCGATCCGGGCGGCCGCGGCCGGTGCCGGCCGGTCGATCGACGACGACCACTACGGCGCGACCGTGTTCGCTGCTCCCGGGGAGGATGAGATCTCGGGTGAGGTCGCAGAGCGTCTGCGCTTACGCCGGGGCCTTGCGCGCAGGGACTATCTCGCTCTCGGGACCGGGGAGCTGAGGGCGCTGCTTGACCGCTTCCTCGCCGGCGGGGCCTGCAAGTTCGTTGTGATACCGGTCGCGCACGACCTACCGGCGTGGCTACAGGAACTCCACCGGGAGGTCGTGGCGCCGATCGAAGCGGTTTAGAACGCCGCTTAGCGGCGTTTGCTCGAGGGCTTCGCGCCGACCACGCCGCGAATCGCGAACTCGGCGCAGGTGTCGGCGACCTTATCGCGGCTGACCTTGCCGCCGGGGCGGTACCACCGGTAGGTCCAGATGAACGCGCCATGGATGAAGTTGCTGAGCAGGCGGGCGTCGAGCTCGGGGTTCGCCTCGCCGGCGCGCTGCGCCTCCTCGATCACCTCGGTCACGTAGCGTTCGTGGAGCCGGCGGCGGGCAATGATCTGAGCCCGGCGGTCCGGGCTGAGCCGCTCGTAATCGTTGTAGTAGACCGCGACGCGGGGCAGGTTCTCGAGGTTGAACAGCACCTGCTCGCGGATGTAGAGCTCGAGGCGCTCGAGTGGCTTCAGCCCTTCGACCGCCGCGACCTCCTCGAGGATCGCCTGCACCTCGTCGTGCAGCTCTTCGAGCAGCCTGAACAGCAGGTCCTCTTTGGTCTCGATGTAGTGGTAGAGGCTCCCCTTGAGGATCCCGAGCTCGTCGGCCACGTCCTGAACCGAGGCGTCGGCAAAGCCGCGCTCGTAGAACACCTTGGCCGCCGCGTCGATGACCTCCTGATCGCGCCGCTTGCGCGGACGGTGCAAGGCCTCCACAGTCCCTACCGGTTCTTCTGGTGCTGAAACTTCCTGCTGCTTACGGGCTCGTTTTTGCGTCGAGGGTGGCATCGATCCTTGTCTCTCTTCTGGGGCGGCGTCGGGTCCGGGGTGTATGCGGCTCCTCGCGTTGCGCCAAGCGGCATTTTTAGATGCCAGGGCGACAGCCCATTCTTGGGCAGTCCCTCGTCGCAACATCTGGTTTGACGATTTCCTGCGACCGCGTGTGGCCCGAGCGGCGATGGTAAGTTTACCAAACGAATGGTCGGTGAAATCCCCAGGATCGGCCTCTACTGCGACCTCCGCAATCCGGGGGGCGCAAAGGCCTGGCCCCAGGTTTACTCGGGAACGCTCGAGCGGATAGTCGAAGCTGAGCGCCGGGGGCTCGGCGCGGTCTGGGTGACCGAGCATCACGGGTTCGCCGACGGGTACCTGCCGCAGCCTCTGGTGTTCTGCGCTGCGGTAGCGGCGCGCACCGAGAGGATCCGGATCGGCACCGGGATCGCGATCGCGCCGCTGATGCATCCGCTTGCCCTAGCCGAGCAGGCCGCGGTCGTCGATCTGGTGAGCGGCGGGCGGCTCGAGCTGGGTCTCGGTGCCGGCTATCGCGAGGACGAGTTCGCCGCGTTCGGGGCCGATCACTCCCGCCGCTACGAGACGCTGGAGCAGACCGCCAAGGCGCTTGCAGAGCTGTGGGCATCCGGCCAGGCGACGCCTGCGCCCGTGCAGGCGCCGCTCCCGCTGTGGATCGGCGGGCGGGGTCCGCGCGGCGCGCGCATCGCCGGGCGGGTCGGCGCCGGCTTTCTGTGGATCGATCGCGATCTGCTCGAGCCGTACCTCAAAGGCCTTTCCCAGGGCGGTCACGACCCGAGCACCGCCCGCATGGGCGGCCTCGTCAACCTGTTCCTGGCCGACGATCCCGAGGCCGTGATGGCTCGTATTCGCGAGCACGCCCGCCACAACCGGGACACCTACAAACGCGGTGGCGAGGGTGGCGGCTCGGCGCCGTTGCTCCGGCTGAACGTGTTCTCGCCGCAGGACGCGGCACGCAACATCGCGCAGGCGATCGACGGCCTCCCGGTCACCGACATCTTCTGCTTCGAGCGGATCGGGGCGATGGACGACGAGCTCGTCGATCGTCACGTGGAGCTGCTGACCGACGAGCTCCCGCGCTGCCTCGAGGCCGAGCTCCAGGCGGCCGGCGCGAACACGGCCTGAGCTCCGCGGAGGAGGGGTGACGGGACTCCGCCCGTCCGCTATCCTTTATCAAACAAGCGTTTGGTTTAGCCAGGTCGCGCCAGAGGAGGCGTACGAGATGAGCATGAATGGTCGCGAAGTCGTGATCGTGGAGGCGGTCCGGACCCCCATCGGCCGCGGTCACCCGGAGAAGGGCTACTACAAGGACACGCATCCCAACGAGCTCCTGGGGACCTGCTACGAAGAGGTGATCCGGCGCGCCGGCATCGAGCCCGAACTCGTCGAGGACGTGATCGCCGGCTGCGTCCAGCAGATCGGCGAGCAGTCGCTGAACGTCGCCCGCAACGCGTGGCTCGAGCGCGGCCTGCCGATCGAGACGCCCGCCACGACGGTCGACCGCCAGTGTGGATCCGCCCAGCAGGGCGTGAACTTCGGCGCCACCCAGATCGCCTCAAGCGTCGCCGACATCGTGATCGGCGCCGGCGTCGAGCACATGGGGCGCATCCCGTTCGCCGCCGGGAACCAGACCCAGGAGACCTGGGGCACGCCGTACACGCCCGAGCTCCTCGCGCACCACAACATCGTCGGCCAGGGTCTCGGCGCGGAGATGATCGCCGACGAGTGGGAGATTCCGCGCTCAGAGCTCGATGCGCTCGGCCTGCGCTCGCATCAGCTCGCTCAGCGAGCCACCGAGGAGGGCCGCTTCCAGCGGGAGATCCTGCCGATGCGGATCAACGGACACGTCGCGACGACCGATCAGGGCATCCGCCCGGAGACCACGCTCGAGGCCCTCGCCCAGCTCAAGCCGGCGTTCAAGCCAGACGGCAAGATCACGGCGGGGAACTCGTCGCAGATCTCTGACGGCGCCGCCGCGGTGCTGCTGGCCTCGGCCGAGAAGGCGAACGCGCTCGGGTTGCGCGGCCGCGCGAGGATCCTCGACCAGACGACGGTCGGATGCGATCCCGTGAAGATGCTCGAGGGGCCGATCCCGGCGACGAGGAAGATCCTCGCGCGCAACGGGATGACGATCGACGACATCGATCTGTTCGAGGTCAACGAGGCGTTCGCGTCGGTGATCGCCGCCTGGAGCCGCGAGCTCAAGCCCGACATGGATCGCGTGAACGTCAACGGCGGCGCGATCGCGCTTGGGCATCCGCTCGGCTCAACCGGAGCGCGGCTGATCACCACGCTCCTGCACGAGCTCGAGCGCAGCGACAAGGAGATCGGTCTCGTGACCATGTGCTGCGGCGGTGGCCTCGGCACGGCGACGCTGATTCAGCGCATCTGAGCGTGTGAGCACTCCGGCAAACCACGCCGCTGGTAGCCGAGTCCGGCTGGGAGCGGGCGAACTCCGGACTCGGGTGGTGGCGGCTTCAGGAGCTGGCGCCGGCGCCGATCGAGATCGAGTCCGCGCCCGAGCCCGTGGTCGTCGACGCGCCGGGCCCCGCGTTCGACACCGCGCTGCTCGCGGCCGCGCTGGGGATGGCGCGACGGCCGGTGGCCGGCCGGGAGACGTTCGCGCTGTGCAAGCGCCTGGCCCGGCGTCCGCACCTGGCGATCCGGCCGGCGGCGGGGTTGGCCGCCGAGACCGGGCGAATCGTGATCGGCGGGTCGGGTGCCACCCCATGGAAAGCCGACCGGCGGTACGGCGATCAGGCGTGGCGCGGCAATCCGATATTCCGGCGCGTGGCGCAGTTCCACGAGGCGGCCGGCGACGCGGTCGAGGCGCTCGTCGACGGCGCGAGCCTCGATCCCGACGACGACTACAAGCTGCGGATCGCGGTGAGCAACCTCGTCGCGGCTCTGTCGCCGGCGAACTTCCCCCTGACCAACCCGGCATCGCTAAAGGCGATGATCGACACGGGCGGCGCGAACCTCGTGACCGGCGCGCGGCGCTTCTCGAAGGACGTCCGCACGCCGCCGCGGCTGCCGGTCCGCTCGGATCCGCACGACTTCGACCTGGGCGTGGACGTGGCTGCGACGCCGGGGGCGGTCGTGATGCGGACCGAGCTGATGGAGCTGATCCAGTACGGGACGTCCACCGAGGAGGTCCGTACCGAGCCGCTGCTGATCGTCCCCTCGGTCGTGAACAAGTTCTATCTGACCGACCTGGCGCCGGGCCGGAGCCTCGTCGAGTTCGCGGTCGGCCAAAGGCCAGCAGACGTTCAGCATCTCCTGGCGCAATCCCGGCCCCGAACAGCGGCATCTCGACCTCGACGCGTACATCGCCTCGATCATCGAGGCGCTCGACGCGGTGCTCGCGATCACCGGAGCCGAGCGGGCGCACACGCTCGGCGTGTGCGCCGGCGGCCAGCTGCTGACGATCGCGCTCGCCCACCTGGCCGCCACGGACGCCCAGCACCGGGTCGCGAGCATGTCGCTGCCGGTGTGCGTCGTCCACCACGGCGAGCCCGGGTCGCTGACCGGCCTGCTCACGCGCGAGACAGCCGACCTGGCGTCGGCCACGGTCATGCGCCAGGGCATCGTCAAGGGGGCGACGCTCCAGGGCGCGCTGGCCTGGCTCAGGCCGATCGACAGCATCTGGTGGGCGTGGGTGCAGCGCTACCTGGTCGCCGCCGACATGCCCAAGATGGACCTCTTCTACTGGTCGGAGGACATCACGAACCTGCCCGCGGGACTTGTGTCCGACCTGCTCGAGATCACGCTCGAGAACTCGCTTGCGTATCCGGGCAGCCTGACCGTCCTGTCCGAGCCGATCGACCTCGGCTCGGTGGAAGTCGACACGTACCTGATCGCCGGCCTGACCGACCATCTGACGCACTGGCAGAGCTGTTACCGGACCGCGTCGCTGCTCGGCGCCGAGTGCGAGTTCGTCCTGGTCAGCGGCGGCCATCTGCAGGCGATCCTGCGCCCGCCCGGCGGTCGCGCGGCGGGTTACCGCACTGCCGAGGGCACGCCCGACAATCCCGCGGCCTGGCTCGCCGCGGCCGAGGAGCACGAGGGCAGCTGGTGGGAGCACTGGGTCCAGTGGCTGAAGGAGCGCTCCACCGGGATGCGCCCGGCTCCGAGCCGCCTGGGCGACCGGAAGCATCCGCCGATCGAGCCGGCGCCCGGGAGCTACGTCCGGACCAGGGCGGCTGACCTGTGAGCGCCGAACGCGCCGGGGCCGACAACGCGCAGGAGCCGTCGCCGGCCGACGCGCCGTCCGCCGGTCCCCCGCGGGATCGGGTGGTCTCGATGCCCGGACTGCGGCTGTTCGTCCGCGAATGGGGCGAGGGCAACCCGCTGCTGCTGATCAACGGCCTCGGCGCGAACGTCGAGATGTGGGGTCCCGCGCAGGAGCGGCTGGCTGAGAAGACTCGGACGATCGCGTTCGACGCCCCCGGGATGGGACGGTCGCGGACCAGCCCCGTGGTCCTGCCGCATCCGGCCTTCGCGGCGATGATCTGCCGCCTGCTCGACGCGCTCGACGTCGACCGCTGCGACGTGGTCGGCTACTCGTTCGGCGGCACGGTCGCCCAGCAGCTCGCCCGCCAGGCGCCGGACCGGGTGCGGCGGATGGCGCTGGTTGGGACGAGCTGCGGCTGGGGCAGCGTGCCCCCGACCGCCCGGGCGATGGCGCTGATCTCGACGCCGCTCCGCTACTACTCGCGGCAGGTGCTCGAGCAGACCAATCATCTGCTCGACAGCGGGTCGAGCGACCGCGAGTCCGACACCTGGCGCTCGCAAGCCGAGGCGCGCCTGAAGTACCCCCCGACCCTGACCGGATACACCCAGCAGCTGATCGCCGGCGCCACCTGGTCGAGCCTGCACTGGGTATCCACGCTGCGCCCGCCGGTGCTCGTGCTCGCCGGCGGTCAGGACCGCATCGTCCCGCCCGCAAACGGCGCGCTGCTCAGCCACCTGCTGTTCGAGAGCCGGCTGCACGTGCTCCCGGACGAGGGACACCTGATGCTGTTCGACCCGGACAGCCGGGCGCACGATCTGCTCGCGGACTTCTTCTCGACCCCGGAATTGAAGGACTCCGAGGCGTGGCTGTCCGGGGACGTCGTCGACGAGGACGACGCGCGGGAGGCGCTGCGCGCGTCCGATGGAGTTCAGCCGATCAAGGCGCTGAGCGGCGCGTACCGCCGCTGGGTCGGGCTCCCGACCGTGCGGCGCCTCGCCGACGAGCTCCATCTCGTACGGCGATATCGAACAGATAATTGATGTCACGGACGCGAGGGGCCTGGGCGGGTGAGCCGCCGGCGGGCGCGCGGCTACTCGAGACGGGCGAGAGGGTCGCCCTCGTTGACGGCCTGACCCTCTTCGCAGAGGATCTCGGCGACGGTGCCGCTGACCTCAGCCTCGACCGGCATCTCCATCTTCATCGACTCGAGGATCGCGACGACGTCGCCCTCCTCGACCTCGTCTCCGACGCCCACCTCGATCTTCCAGACGGTTCCGGTGATGTGGGCGTCGACGGTCGGCACGCCTCAGCACCCGGCCTTGGTGACGCGCGAGCCGCTGCCCCAGGCGAACTCGATCCCGGCCTTGATCATCGTCGCGGGTCCGGCGCGGATCGATCACGTCGTCGAGGATGACGTTCCGCGCCGCCTCCCAGGGCTCGGACTCGGCCGCCCATTCGGCCTCGAGCTCGCTCACGAGCGCGTCGTGCGCCTCCTGGCCGTCCTGCTCGAGCATCGCGTCGAGGCGCCGGCGATAGACCGTGCGCACTCCGGTCTCGGGAGCCATGAACCCCATCTCCGCGGTCGGCCAGGCGAGCAGCAGGTCAGGCTTCACCGGGCGACCGCCGAGCGCGATGTGACCACCGCCGTACGCCTTGCGGACGATCGTCGCGATCTTCGGGACCGTCGCGCGCGCCAGCCGGACGACCACCCGCTCGTAGCCCCTGAGGATCCCGCCCTTCTCGGCGTCGGTGCCGATCATCAGCCCGGGCACGTCCTGCAGGAACACCATCGGCAGGTTGAACGTGTCGCACAGGTCGGCGAACGCGGCCTCCTTGGTCAGCGCGGGGACGTCCATGACGCCCGCGCGCTGCATCGGCTGGCTCGCGAGCACGCCGACCGGCGTTGCCGTCGACCCGCGCGAGCGCGCAGATCAGGCTCGCGCCCGTAGCGCTCGCCCCAATACAGGATCGAGTCCGCGTCGACGATCGCCTCGAGCACCTTGCGCATGTCGTAGCCGCGCCGCGGCTCGAGCGGAACCAGCTTGAGCAGCTCCTCGGGGTCGCGCGCCGGCTCGGCCGGCGGGGCGACCGGCGCCGGCAAGGCCGCCGAATCGGGCACGTAGGAGAGGAAGCGCCTGACCGCGTCGAGCGCCTCGTCTTCGGTGTCGACGATCATGTGCGCGCTGCCGTTCGTCTCGGCCGCGACCGCCGGGCCGCCGAGCTCCTCGGCGGTCACGTCCTCGCCGATCGCGCCCTTGATCACCGGGCGGCCCCGACAGCGCGATCGCCGTGTCGCGCTTCATCACGACGAAGTGGCCCATCGCCGAGTGCAGCGACGAGTCGCCGAAGCTGGCCCCGAGCACCGCGGTGATGCGCGGGATCACCGGGCAGCCGGGCGGCGACTGGAGGAACGTCGAGAAGTCGAACGAGACTCGCGAGAAGCGCCAGCCGAGGATGTCCGGCAGGCGGCCGCCGTCGTTGTCGGCCAGGCAGATCAGCGGCAACCCGCGGGCTCCCGCCCACTCGGCGACGCGGTTCTGCTTGCGCATGTTGATCGGCGAGGTCGTCCCCGCCAGCACGGTCGCGTCGACCGCGATGATCGCCACCCCGCGCCCGTTGATCCGAGCGAAGCCGGTCACCACGGCGTCCGCCGCCGCGAGCTCGGGCCGCCGCAGCTCGGGCTCGGCGAGCAGGCCGAGCTCGCACCACGAGCCCTCGTCGATCGAGCTTGTCGATCCGCTCTCTCGCGGTCAGGCGCCCCGAATCGTGATGGCGCTTGACCCGTTCCGGGCCGCCCATCGCCAGCGCCCGGGCACGCCTCTCCTCGAGGTCCTGCACCGGGCCGTTGGCGACCGACTTATCGGCCGACTCTCTTACGCTCATTCCCTCACCGTCCCTCGAATCTCGGCTCGCGCCGCTCACTAAAGGCTGAGATCCCTTCGGCCACGTCAGCGGTCCCCTGGAGCAGGGTTACGGCCTCGATCGCGTGACCGTATCCCTCGTCCGCATGCCGGTTGAGGATCTGCTTGCCGACGGCGAGCGCCAGCGGCGCCCGCTTGGCGATCTTCCGCGCCAGCTCCTCGGCCAGGGCTTCGTGAGCGCCGGGCTCGGTAACGCGGTTGACCAGTCCCGCCGCCTTCGCCTCCTGGGCGTCGAGCGGCTCTCCCGTGAACACCATGTACTTCATCCAATGCAGGTTCAGCTGCGACAGCCCGCGCACGACGCCGAGGCCCGGCACGAGTCCCACCTGCGACTCGGGCGTGCCGAACCGGGCGGTCTCGTCGGCCACGACGATGTCGCAGACCATCGTCAGCTCGCAGCCGCCGCCGAGCGCGTGACCGTGGACGGCCGCGATCGTCGGCTTCGAGAACTGGTCGACGGCGCGCAGCGCGCCGAGCGCCTCGCGGACGTAGTTGCGGCGGTCGGCGGCGTCGCGAAGCTCGCCGAATCCCTCGATGTCTCCGCCGACCGAGAAGCACCGGCCGGCACCGCGGAAGATCAGCACGCGGACCTGCTCGTCCGCGTCGGCACGCGTGAGCGTCTGTTCGAGCTCGCCCCAGAAGCTCCGGGGCATCGCGTTGAGCTTGTCGGCCCGGTCGAGCGTTGCCCACGCGACCGGCCCATCCACCTCGTACCTCAGCATCGCCACATCGTAGAGCCACCGTACCGACAAATCAACCTAACGATTGGTTGGTCCGCCCCGGCCCGGCGACTGCCGGACGGCGGCCTAGTCGACACCCGACTCCCACTTGCCGTCGACGGCGCGGTAGGGCCGCGCGACTTCGACGAGAGGGCCGTGGGTGGCACCGGGCGGCACCCAGCTCCACTCCTGCCACGGCATCGTCGGATCGTTGAACACCTCGTCGCTCTTCAGCTCGACGCCCTCCTCCTTGAGCAGGGCCATCGTCCGCGGCACATCCGGCGTGGTGAAGCAGATGTGGTGAACGTGCTCGCCGCGCTTGGCGAGCCGCTGACCGAGTGGCGTCTCGGGCCCGGGCTCCATCAGCTGGATCTCAGGTCCGTTGTGCGACACGAACGTGGCCCAGCGCATCGTGTCCCCGCCGGCCTCGAATTGCTCGTAGCGCACAATCGGCTCCTCGAGCTGCTCCGGATCGAGCACCCGGAGGATCTTCGTCCAGTCCTCGATCGCGCGATCGAGGTCGTTGACCAGCATGCAGATGTGTGCGAACGAATTGCTTGGCATCAGAGTCTCCTGTCGCGGTGCGGGCTCACAGTCCCAGCGAGCGCCCGACTATCTCCTTCATGACCTCGTTGGTGCCTCCGTATATGCGCTGCACACGGGCGTCGCGCCACAGGCGCGAGATCGCGTACTCGCTCATGTAGCCATAGCCTCCGTGCAGTTGCAGGCAGTTGTCGAGCACCTGGAACTGGAGATCGGTCGTCCAGGCCTTCGCGCCGGCCGCCTCGGCGTCGGTCAGCTCTCCGTCGCAGACCGCCTCGATGCAGCGGTCGACGTAGACCCGCGCCGCGTTGACCTCGGTCTTCATCTCGGCAAGCAGGAAGCGGTTGGCCTGGAAGCTGCCGATCGGCTGCCCGAACGCGCGACGCTCGCGTACGTAGTCGAGGGTCAAATCGAGCGCGTGCTCGGCGGCCGCGACCGCTGAGACCGCAATCGACAGGCGCTCGCGTGGGAGGTTGCGCATCAGATACGGGAAGCCGCGTCCTTCCTCCCCGAGACGGTTCTCGACCGGTACCGCGACCTGGTTGAAGTACAGCTCGGCGGTGTCCTGAGCCCGGCGGCCGATCTTCTCGAGCTTGCGTCCCCGGTCGAATCCCTCGGCCCCGGCCTCCACCGCCAGCAGGCTGAAACCTTCGCGGGCGCCGCCCTGCGAGGTGCGCGCGGCGACGATCACCATGTCCGCCTGGATCCCGCTGGTGACGAACGTCTTCGAGCCGTTCAGGATGTAACAGTCGCCGTCGCGGGTGGCGGTCGCGCTCATCCCCTGCAGATCCGAGCCGGCGCCGGGCTCGGTCATCGCGATCGCGACGACCAGGTCGCCGGCGGTGAACTTGGGCAGCCAGCGGCTCCGCTGCTCCTCGTTGGTCAGCTCGATCAGGTACGGCGCGACGATGTCGTTCTCGAGCGCGAAGTTGTCGCTGACCACGCCGAGATACTCGACCTCCTCGTCGATGATCGCGTTGAAGCGGAAGTCGCTGACCCCGATGCCGCCGTGCTCCTCGGGCGCCTCGAAGCCGACGAAGCCGGCCGCCCCGGCCTTCTGCCAGAACGAGCGGTCGACCATGCCGTTCTGCTCCCAGTTGTCGGCATGGGGCACCGCTTCGCGCTCGAGGAACGTCCGCACCGATTCGCGAAACTCCTTGTGGACCTCGTCGAAGATGGTCCGTCGCATGGCGTTAGCGGACATTGAGCCGAGTCGCCGCGTCGAGACGGACGACTTCGCCGTTCAGCAGCGTGTCCTCCATGAAGCACCGAACCAGGCGCGCGAAATCGTCGGGCCGGCCGAGACGCTTCGGGAAGACGTGGATGTCGACGAGCTTAGAGCGGCGCTCCTCGTCGATGCCGGCGAGCATGCCGGTGTCCATGATCCCCGGGGCGATCGCCATGACCCGGATCCCCCACCGCGCGAGGTCGCGCGCGAGCGGCAGCGTCAGCGCGATCACGCCGCCCTTGGAGGCCGCATAGGCGGCCTGACCGGTCTGGCCCTCGTATCCGGCGATCGAGGCGACGTTCACGATCAGCCCGCGCTCGCCCTCCTCCGACGGCTCGTTCTCGGACATGTAATACGCGCCCCGCCGGACCACGTCGAACAGGCCGTTGAGGTTGATGTCGACCGCGCGGCGGAACACGTCGAGCGGGAACAGGTCCTTGTTCTTGCTCAGCACGAGCGAAGCGGGGCTGACGCCGGCGCAGTTGGCGAGCACGTCGATGCGGCCGAACGCCTCATGCGCCTCGGCCATCGCCCGCTCGACCTGGTCGGGCTCGGCGACGTCGACCGCGACGAAGCGGACGCGGTCGGGACCGAGCTCATCGACCATCGCAGGGCCCCTCGAATTCGGCAGGTCGAGCACGACCGCGCGCCCGCCGCCGTCAACGAGCATCCGCACGAGGCCTTCGCCGAGCCCGGACGCTCCGCCGGTCACCACTCCTACAGACTTGTCGACTTCCATCCGTGTTGTCCTCTCTACCGGTGTACGAACTCCGGCCGGCGCCGGTTCAGAAACGCATCCACGCCCTCGCGCGCGTCCTCGCTCGCGAGCGTGGCCAGAAACTCGTCGTGCTCGACATCGAGCCCTTCGCTCAGTGGGAGCCCGAAGCCGACGCGCATCGCTCGCTTCGCCGCCTGCACCGCCACCGCCGGACGCGAGGCGAGCTCGGAGGCCAGCTCGACCGCGCGCTCGAGCGCGGTCCCTTCGGGGGCGACCTCGTTCACGAGCCCGATTCGCTCGGCGTTCGTTGCCTTCAAGCAGGCGGCCAAGCAGGACGAGCTCGCTGGCCCGGGCTGCGCCGATCCGGCGGGGCAGACGCTGTGTCCCGCCGGCACCCGGGATCAGACCGAGGCCGACCTCCGGAACTCCGAGCCGCGCGCGTTCGTCGGCGACGATCAGATCGCAGCTGAGCGCGAGCTCGAGCCCTCCGCCTACCGCGGCCGCCTGCACCGCGGCCACCACCGGCGAGCGGAGCCCGCTGATCGTGTCGAACAGCCGACGGGTGAGCGACGTGTGAAACGCGATCTCATCCGGCGAGTCGAGCATCCGCACGAACTCGGGAAGGTCGGCGCCCGAGGCGAACGCCTTATCGCCGGTCCCGGTGATCACGACCGAACGGACCGCAGGGTCAGCCTCGAGCGACTCGACGGCCGCGAGCAACGCCTCGAGCACGGGGTTCCCGAGCGTGTTGACGGGCGGGTTGTCGATCGTGACGACGCCCACCGCGTCTTCGCGGCGGACCTGCACACGGTCGTCTACGGGGGCGCTGCTCATCGCGCGGAGTGTGGGTCGATCCTCAACCTTTGTCAACCTATCGTTTGGTTGTGTGAACGATAACCCATATCAAGCCGCTGCAGTCAGCGTGCGACCGGGGCTCTGGCGCGGATCACCGTCACGAGCACATCGCTGACCGGGGTCGGGATTCCGGCCGAATCGGCCCGCCGCAAGACCGCCCCCAACTGCGACTCGATCTCCGACGGTCGCCCACGCGCCACGTCGACCGCGAGCGACGGCGGGTGGGGTCCGACCACCCGGTAGGTCTCGAGCGCGTCGGACCACAGCTGTTCGGCGGCCAGCTCCACGCCCTCGGCGGCCGCGACGCGGACGATCTCGGTGAACGTCCGGCGGAGGAGATCGAGCACGGGCGGGCGGTCGAGCACATCCGCGACCGTGCAGTCGAGAATCGCGCACAGCGGACCGATCGCCGCGGCCATCGCCATCTTGCGCCATACGACGGTCCTGACGTCGTCGAGGACGACCGACGGAAGCGACGCCTGCTCGAGCGCGCGCGCGAGCCGGTCGCATACGGCGGCGTGCTCGGTGCTCGCCGGCCGCCCGAGCGCGGTCAGCGACTGACCGTCGAGCGTCGTCTGCGCGACGCTCACGCGCCCGGGACCGACCATCTGCGCCGCCACCGTGGTCGACCCCTGCAAGACGCGCTCGGGACCGAGCGGGCGCGCGAGCACCGCGTCGTTGCCGACCCCGTTCTGGAGCGTGACCGCGATTGCGCCCGGCCCGAGCACGTTCGCCAGCGCGACGCCGGCCTCGTCGTTGGCATACGCCTTGACCAGGACGATCACGGCCTCGACCCCGGCGAGGGCGGCCGGGTCGGTGGTCGCCTCGATCCTCCCGATCGAGACCTCGCCGGCGCCCTCGACCATCAGGCCACTCCGTCTGATCTGGTCGACGTGCTCGGCCCAGACGTCGACCAGGATGACCTTGTGGCCGCCGCGCCGCAGCAGGTGGCCATAGGCGCAGCCGACCGCGCCGGCGCCGAGGATCCCGATCCTCACGGGGAACCGGGGTCCGGGGAGAAACCCGGGGCGGGGGAGAAACCCGGGTCGGGGCGGAGCGCCGACGCTAGGACCTCGATCGACTCGCGCGAACCCTCGAAGTCACCAGGCTCGGCGCCGGCCGGGAGGAGCACGGGCGTGTCGATCCCGGCGGCGCGAAGCGCATCGACTCGGTGAAGCAGCGCGTCGGGCCCGATCGCGCACAGACGATGAACGGCGTCGTCGCCGACCAGGCGGAGGGCGCCCGCACGGTCGCCGGCCGACCAGCGGCGGGCGGCCTCCTCGATCTCCGGGATCGAGGCCATGAACGCGGTCCGGTGGGTTCCCTGGAGCGCGTAGGCGAGCACGAAGCGGCGGTAGCGCTCGAGCGCGAGCTCCGGACGGCTGCCCGCGTAGCCGAAGAACGACGCGACGACCTCGACCTCGGCGGGATCGCGTCCGGCCGCGCGGGCGCCCTCGTGGATCTGCGCCACCAGCGCCGGGACCTCGTCGGGGGGGCACCAGGTCAGCTGCACCGCGTCGGCGAGCTCGCCGGCGAGGCGGAGCATCCGCGGGTTCATCGCGGCGAGCATCACCGGCACCGGCTCGGGCGGAAGTAGCGTCAGCCGGAATCCTCTGACCTGGAGCAGCTCGGAGTCGAGGTCGATCCGCTCGCCGGCGAGCGCCGCGCGGAACGCCGGCACGAACTCGCGCATGAACGCGATCGGCGGCGGGAACTCGCGTCCGTGCCAGCGCTCGACGACGGTCCTGGAGCTCACGCCGAGGCCCGCGAGGACCCGGCCCGGGGCGATCGAGCCGAGCGTCGCGAACCCCATCGCCAGCGAGGGGAGCGAGCGGGTCGTCGCCGGCACGATCCCGGTCCCGAGGCGGACATCCGGCGCCACGCCGGCGATCGCCGCGAGCAGCGCGAATACGTCGGGCCCGCTGACCTCGCCGGCCAGTACGGTTCGGCACCCGGCGTCGTTGGCGACGCGTGCCAGCTCTTGCAGCTGGCCGATCGAGAGCCCCTCCTCGACCGGAACGGTCACCCCGGTGGGCGCGTGTTGCCGACCAAACATTTGGTCGTAAGATATCCGAGCATGGCCGTCGCGCGGGATCCGCTGTCTGGGCCGGGTGGGACCGAGGAGGTCTTGCTCCAGATCTCGCGGATCGCGCCCGAGGTCGCCGGGGGCTACGAGCAGATCCGCGAGGCGATCGCGCGGGACGGTGCGCTCGGCGCATCGGCGAAGGCGCTGCTCGTGGCGGTGTGCGCCACCGCGCGCGGCTACGACGAGATGGCCGCCCGGGAGCTGGATCGCGGGCGGGCGCTCGGCCTGGGCGACCGCGAGGTCGGGATCGCCGCGGTCGCGCTGCTGCTCGCGCGGGGCGAGCAGCTGACCGGCCGGTTCGTCGAGATTGCCGGCGGCCTATCCGCGCCGGACGCGCCGCGGCCCGCTTCGGAGCTCGGCGCCGAGGCGTACTTCCTGGACTACCTCGGCGTTCCGTCGCTGCCGGCGCGGATGGCGATCATGTCCCGGCGCGTGCCCGCGGTGTTCGCGGGCTATCACCGGATGCATCACGGTGCGCTCGCCGCCGACCCGTCCGCCACCAGGCTCGCCGAGCTCGTACTGGTGGCGCTCAACGCGGCCGAGCTCCAGCGCGAGTTCGTCCGGATCCATGCGGCCACCGCGCGCAAGGCCTCGGCCACCGACGACGAGCTCGTCGAGGCGATCGTGTGCGCGATCCGGGTGGTCGGCGTCGCGGCCTGGGCGGCCGGCGCCGAGGGCCTGTTTCCCGACGGCTAGCGTTTACGTGCCCCGGGGGTGCACCTCGGAGCTGCAGAGGTCGACGGTGGCGGTGACGACGCGCCCCGCTCAGTCGGGGAGCACCTCCGTGCCGCGGAAGTTGATGCCCGCGCCGATCCAGTTTCCGCCGTCGAGCGGCAGCGACACGCCGGTGATGTAGTCGCTGATCGGGCTTGCGAACACGACCGCGATCGCCGCGATCTCGTCGGCGCGCGCCCAGCGGCCCGCCGGCGTGGCGGACACGATCGCGTCGTCGACGGCCTTCGAGTACATCTCTCGGGCGCCTTCGGTGAGGAACTGCGGACCGATCGCGTTGACCTGGATGTCGAACTGCGCCCATTCGAGCGCCAGCGTGCGGGTCAGGTGCGACACGGCGGCGCGCGAAGCCCCGGTGTGCGCGATGCCTCCAGAGGCCCGGTCGGTCGTGCTCGTCACGATGTTGATGATCTTGCCGCCGCGCCCGCGCGCGATCATCGCCCGTCCGCCCGCGCTGCAGCAGTGGAAAGTGCCGCGCAGGTTGACGTCGACGATCGCGCGGAAGCCGTTCGGCGTGAGCTCCTCGGCCTTCTTCGGGAACGTGCCGCCGGCGTTGTTGACGAGGATGTCGAGGCCGCCGTGGTCGTCCACGATCCTGGCGACGGTCTCGTTGACCGCGTCGGCGTCGCGCACGTCGAGCGCCGTCCAGGAGGCGTCGAGGTGATCTGCCCGGAGCGCGTCGACGGCCGCCTGCAGCCGGTCGGGGTTGCGTGACGCGATCACGACCCTGGCGCCGACCGCGCCGAGACCGCGAGCCATCGCGTTCCCGATGCCCGTCGCTCCGCCGGTCACGAGCGCGGTCTTTCCGGCGAGCAGTCGTGGATTGAAATAGTCGAACCTCAAATCGCCTTCCCCCGCGCGCGCTGCGCCGCAGCGACGGCGTGGATCGTCTGAAGCGGGGTGTCGACGTCGCCGGGGGAGAGGCTCTGCGGAGCGAGGACCGGGAGCGTGACGCCCGCTGCACGAGTGGTCTCGAGCCGTGCGGCGACCTCGGCGGCGGTCCCGATCGGGCACAGCCTGAGGACGGCCTCGTCGGGGATCAGCGCGACCGCCCGGCGGCGGTCGCCGCTTCTCCACAGGGCGGCGGCCCGTTCGAGTTGCGGTATCGACTCGGCGAACCCGGCTCGATGCGTGGGCTGCACCGCGTACTGGAGAACGAGCCGCCGGAATCGCTCCAGCGCGGCGTCGACTTCGTCGCCGGCGTATGCGCTCATGTACAGCGCAATCTCCAGCTCACCGGGGTCGCGGCCGGCCTCGACCGCGCCCGCGCGCACTTCGGCAACGCGTCCCGGCACCTCATCCAGGGGGGCGAAGGAGAGGATCACCCCATCGGCGATCGCCCCAGCCAGCCGCAGCATCGGCGCGTTGAACGAGCCCATCAGCACCGGGATCGCGTCGCCTTCTCGCGGGATCCGCAGCCGAAAGTCGGACACCGTCAGCGTGTCGCCGGTCTGGTTCACGCGGTGGCCACTGAGTGCCTGCCTGAAGGCCGCGATGAACTCGCGCATGCGGGTGCGCGGCCGGCTCAGCTCGCCGCCGTGCCAGTCGCGCACGACCACGTGGCTGCCGGTACCCAGGCCCGCCGCGACCCGGCCGGGGGCGAGTGACGCCACTGTGGCGAACCCCATCGCGGTCAGCGCGGGCGAACGCGTGTAGATCGAAACGACGCCGCTGGCCAGCCGGATCGAGCTCGTGGCGCCGGCCAGCATCCCGAGGGCGGCAAAGCACTCGAGACCGGCGATTTCACCCACGAACACCGTGTCCGCCCCCTCCTCCTCTGCCGCGCGCGCGAGCTCGATGTACTGCGGCGCGGTCAGCTCCTCCTGGACGGGCAGCGAGACGCCGATCGGCCCCACACTAGTGCCCCGTCGAGAGGTTCACGCGCGGGACAGTACAGGGCTGCTCGACCGAAGTCCACCGACCGATTGGTTGATTCCTCGTAGGCGGCGACGTATGATCGCGGCCATGCAGGGAGGGGCGATGAACGCCACGCTCGACTACCTCGTCCGCCGGCCAGCGACGGTGCACCCTGATCGGGTCGCGGTCATCGAACGCGAGGTGACCTGGACCTGGGGCACGTTCGACGAACAGGTCACCCGCGGCGCGGACGCGCTGAGGCGGCTCGGAGTCGGGCAAGGCGATCGCATCGCGGCCGCCGATTACAACTCGCTGGAGTACCTGACGCTGTACTACGGCGCGGCCCGGCTTGGAGCGATCATCTGCCCGCTGAACTACCTGTGCGCCCCCGACGAGCTCGGGTACATGCTCGCCGACTTCGACCCGGCGCTGGTCGTAGCAGGCGACGAGTTCGCCGACGCCGTGTTCGCGGCGGCGCCACCGGGGGCACACCGGTTGCGCTTCGGCGACGGCGCGGGCGCATGGCGTGCCCTCCGTGACGGCGCCGATCCGAACGCCTCGCTCGCTCCCGTCGATCCGGCGTCGATCCATGTCGTGATGTACACGAGCGGAACCACCGGGCGACCGAAGGGCGTCTGCCACACGCATCTCGCGCATTACCTCGACGGGATGGGTGCCGCGCTCGGGTATGGACTGACCCGGGACGATCGCTACGTGGTCCACGCGCCGTCGTTCCACGGTGCCTCGTGGGACCATATGAAGCTGTTCTTCTGCTGCGACGGGTCGGTCGTGCTCACGCCGCGGTTCGATCCGGTCACCGTGATGGAAGCCGTCTCCAGACACCGCGTGACTGTGCTGTTCGCGATCCCCGCCGTACTGCGGCGATTGCTCGAGCATCCCGGCTTCGATGAGCACGACCTATCCAGCGTGCGGATGGTGTTCTTCGGTGGCGCGATCGGGTCGCTCGACGTGCTCCCGAAATTCGCCGCGGCCGTCGGCCGTGAGGACATCATCTACCAGCAGATGTACGGCCTGACCGAGGGTGGCCCGTTCGTGACCGTGTCGCCGCCCGACACCGGCGCCCGCAAGCCGTTGTCGGTTGGACGCGCCCTGCCGGGTGTAGCGATGGACCTCCGCTCACCCGAGACGGGCGAGTCGGTCGCACCAGGAGAGGTCGGCGAGATCGTCGTCGGGGGCCCGGGCGTGATGGACCGGTACTGGCGGAACCCTGAGGCCAGCGCGGAGGCGATCCGGGACGGCTGGCTGCACACCGGCGACCTCGCGGTCCGCGACGAAGACGGCGATTACGCGATCGTCGACCGTCTCAAGGACATGGTCCGCAGCGGGGGCGAGAACGTGTACGCCGCCGAGGTCGAGCGGGTCCTGATGACCCACCCTCAGGTCGTCGAGGCGGCCGTCGTCGGATTGCCCGACGATCGCTGGGACGAGCGGGTCGTGGCGGTGATCCGCGTGGCGGGCGAGGACCAGATCGAGGTCGAGGCGGTCCGCGCTCACTGCCGCGAGCGGCTGGCCGCGTACAAGGTTCCCAAGCAAGTCGAGATAGTCGACGAGTTTCCCCGGACCGGGCTCGGGAAGATCGCCAAGAGCGATCTCCGAGCCCAGCTGGTCGCGGGTCGGCAACCGACGATGAGGGAGTGACAGGCGTGTCCGGTGTAGAGGCGCAGAAGACGATCGAACGAGCCGCTGCGCTCGGCTACGACGACACCGCGATCAAGGCGACCGTGTACGCCTACTATCAGGCGGTCAACGAATCGCGATGGGAGGACGTCGTCTCGTTCTTCCACGACGACGCGGTGCTGCTGATCCCCGGACAGGAGCCCAAGGTCGGCCACGCGGCGATCCTTCGCTTCTATGCCGCTCACGGCACGCACTTCGCCGAGCACCACGATGACGTGCCGCTGCTGATGACCGACGGGAACCGGGTGATGACGCTGATCGACTTCCACGGGGTCGACGTGCGCGGGAACCAGGTTCATTACTGGAACGGCGGGGTGTTCACGCTCGACGGGAAACGGTTCCGCCAGTACCGGGTGATCTTCGACACCGCCGAGCTCCCGGAATGGATCCGGAGCAAGAAAGGGCGGCGGCAGGCCGAGGAGGCAACGTCATCATGAGCGATCCGAGCAGCGCGATGCGGTTCGGCGGGAGGGTGCTGCTGTGTACCGGCGGCGGGTCGGGCATCGGCGAGGAGGTGAGCCGCCGATTCACGCGCGACGGCGGGCGGGTGGCCGTGGTGGACATCAACGGCAAGAGTGCAGCGGAGGTCGCGAGCGGTCTCGACGGCGCGATCAGCATCGAAGCCGACATCTCCGACGAGCAGGCGGTGATCGAGGCGGTCCAGCGGACCGTCGACGAGCTCGGGCCGATCACGAGTGTCTACAACGGCGCCGGCAACCTGGCGACCGGCACGATCGACGAGGTCACGGTCGCTCAGTTCAAGAGCATGATCGACGTGCACATGATCGGGACGATGGTGGTCTGCCGGGAGGCGCTGAAGTCGATGCGGACCGTCGAAGGCGGCTCGATCGTGAACACTGCGTCCGTCGTCGCCCTGATCGCCCGTCACTCGCTCGCCCCCTACGGAGCCGTCAAGGGTGGAGTCCTCGCGTTCTCGCGCCAGCTCGCGCTGGAGGTCGCGCCAAGGATCCGCGTGAATTCGGTATCGCCGGGTCGCACCGTGACCGGGATGACCAGGCCGCTGTACACCGAGCTCGGCGGCGGCGATCTCGAGAAGGGGATGCTCGAAGCGGGCAAGGAGGTGCCGCTTGGGCGCGTGGCCGCTCCGTCGGAGCTCGCCGCAGCGATCTGCTTCCTCCTCTCCGACGACGCGAGCTACATCAGCGGCACCGATCTCGTGGTCGACGCCGGGATGACGGCGGTCTGATCGCGATGGGCGCGGTGGAAACGCCCCACACGGTTCACCAGGCGGCGAGCACCGACGACGACGAGACCGCGATCAAGGCGATCGTCTACGGCTACTACAAGGCGGTCAACGACTCGCGCTGGGACGACGTGGTCGCGTGCTTCCACGCGGATGCGACGCTGCACATACCAGGCCAGGAGCCGAAGGTGGGGACCGACGAGATACGCCGGTTCTACGAGGCGCACGGGCGGCACTCGGTCAAGCATCACGACGACGTGCCGCTGCTGATGATCGATGGAAACCGGGTGCTGACGCTCGTGGAGCACCACGGGGTTGGTCGTCGCGGTGAGCCGATTCACTTCTGGACGACGGGAGTCGTGACGATCGACAACGGCCGCTTTCGCCAGTACCGGGTGATCTTCGACACGATGGCGCTCCCGGAGTGGATGCGTGAGCGCAAGGGGACGTCGCGGTCCGGCGAGACGTCGGCCGAGGCGCCCGCCCCGCAGCCGTGAGCGAGTCGCACTACACGGGCCCGTGGGTTATCAGTGCACTGATCGCCGACCGCGCCGAGCGCTGGCCTGAGCGCATCGCCGTCCTGGCCGACGACGGGAACCTGACGAATGCCGAGGTCGTGGACCGTGCCGCGCGGATCGCGAGCGGGCTCAAGCGGCTCGGCGTGTCCAGCGGAGACCGGGTGGCCACGATGCTTCCGTCGAGCGCCGCGTATCTGTCCGTGTGGCACGGGATCGTCTGGGTCGGCGCGGTCGACGTCCCGGTCAACACCGAGCTCAAAGGAACGTTCCTGGCGCACGTGCTGCGCGATTCGGGCGCGCGAGTACTGGTCACGGAGGGAAGATGGGTGCAGCGGCTGCGGGGCGCCGAGCTGCCGGATCTCGAGCATCTCGTGGTGATCGGGCCGCTCGTGTCCGAGGCACCGGTGACCGTGACCACGATCGACGGGTTGCTCGCCGAGGACCCCGCGCCGATGTCTGCGCGCGAGGAGACGGATCTCGCGCACATTCTCTACACGTCGGGCACGACCGGTGCGTCGAAGGGAGTGATGTGCAGCCATCGCAGCTATGGCTGGCTGCTCCAGGGCTACATCAGGCGCCTCGGTCTCGGGTTCGACGACGTCGGGTACTCGATGTTCCCTTTGTTTCACCAGATGGGACGGGCGGCGATGGTCGGGACATGCGCGTGGGTCGGGGCTCCGGTCGTCCTGCGCGCCCGCTTCAGCGCCGGCGGCTTCTGGGACGACGTGCGCGCCACCGGAAGCACGTTCTTCGGCTATTTCGGCGCGGTGATCCTGTTCCTGTGGCGTCAGCCGCCACGTCCCGACGACGCGCAGAACCCGGCACGGGTGGCGTTCGGCGCATCGGCTCCCCCAGAGCTGCTGGAGCCCTGGGAGAAACGCTTCGGGATCCACCTGGCCGAGGTCTACGGCTCCACCGAGCTTGGCCTGGCCGCGATTTCCTCGCCGGCGGAGCGGCGCCGGGGCACGATGGGGCAGCCCGTCGACCACCTTGAGATCGCCGTCCACGACGAGCGCGATCATCCGCTCGCGCCCGGCCTCAAGGGCGAGATCGTCGCACGCCCACGGGAGTCGTACGCGATGTTCGACGGTTACTGGGGCGCGCCGGAGCAGACCCTGACTGCGTTTCGCAACCTGTGGTTTCACAGCGGCGACAGCGGCTCGATCGACGAGTGCGGCTACCTGACCTTCAGTGACCGGATGGGTGACGCGATTCGACGCCGCGGGCAGCAGATCAGCTCGTTCGAGGTCGAGGAGGCGGTCCGCAGCCACCCGCTGATCGTGGAATGCGCCGCGTACCCGGTCCCCTCCGAGCACGGCGACGACGAAGTGATGGTCGCGGTCGTGGTGGAACGCGACGCCGAGTTCGACGCGCCCTCGTTCTTCGAGGAGTTGATCCCGGTGATGCCCCGCTTCGCGCTGCCCCGCTACGTGCGCGTGATGCCGTCGCTACCGCAGACGCCGACTCAGCGCGTGCAGAAGTACAAGCTGCGCGCGGAGGGGATCACCACGGACGCATTCGACCGGGAGTTGCTCGGCGTTGTCCCGGCGAGGGAATGAGCCCGCTGACGACCGCGCAACCTGAGATCGTGGGGCTGCTGCTCGGCCAGGGACCGGGGCTTGGACCGCTTGCGACCCGGTTTGCGCAGCCCCAGCGCACGCTCCTGCACGTTCTCCATGCCCAGGCCGAGGCGGCCGGCGACCGGGTGTGGCTCCGCTTCGACGGGGGACGCGGGATCACGTTCGCGGAGGTCCTGGCCGCCGCGAATCAGGTTGGAGCGGCGGTGCGCGAGACCGTCGGCGAGGGCGCCCACGTCGCCCTGCTGCTCCGCAATCAGGACGAGTTCTTCCCGGCGTTGTTCGGTGCGATGATCGCCCGCGGGGTCGCCGTGCCCCTGAATGCCGACTCACGGGGGCGGCTGCTCGGGCACGTGCTCGCGCGGAGCGACGCGCGGGTGCTGATCGTGCGCGTCGATCTGCTCGATCGCGTCGCCGCGGTCGGCAGTCTCGGCGCCGTGGGGCTCGTGGTCGCAGTCGGTGAGGGCGAGATTCCCGAGCACGTGGGCGGCGTGGCCGTGGTCCGGTACGAGGACTGGCTCGCGGGCCGGCCGGCGGTGAGTCGGGCTGAGCTGCCCGACAGCTCGGAGGTCGCGGTGATCCAGTTCACGTCGGGGACGACCGGTGAGTCGAAGGGTGTGATCTACCCACACCACTTCCTGTACCTGTACGCCGCGGCGATCGCGGATCGGATGGGGCACACCGAGGACGACGTGCTGTTCTCGTCGATGCCGCTCTATCACGCCGCCGCATTGCACCTAATCGCCAACGCGGCGCTTCACGCGGGTTGCCGTGCCGACCTGCGCTCACGGTTCTCGGCCAGCCGCTTCTGGGAGCAGGTCGCGGAGTCCGGTGCGACCCACACCGTGCTGCTCGGGCCGATGGCCCAGATCATCTACAAGACCGTCCAAGAAGCGCCCGAGCACAAGGTGAAGGTCATCTATTGCCCGCCTTACCCACCGAACGGCGACGAGTTCGCCGAGCGCTTCAAGGTGAAGCTCGTGTGGCAGGGGTTTGGCATGACCGAGATCTACACGAACGCCTACTACGACCACGAGACGAGCGACGCTCCCAAGAACAGCCTCGGTCACCCGTTCAGCTGGATGGAGTACGGGGTCGTGGACGATTGCGACCGGCTGCTCGGACGGGGCGAGGTCGGTGAGCTCGTGTTCAGGCCGCGCCTGACTGACGCGATGGCGCGCGGCTACTACAAGGCGCCGGAGGCGACGCTCGAGGCGTTCCGCAACTTCATGTTCCACACGGGCGACCTGGCCAGCATCTCCGACGACGGACGCCTGCTGTTCGTCGGCCGCAAACGAGACCGGATCCGGCGGCGGGGGGAGAACATCTCGGCCACCGAGCTCGAGGAGATCGCGTCCGGGCACGACGCCGTGATCGAGGCCGCCGCCTACGCCGTACCCGGCGAGTTCGGCGAGGACGAGGTCAAGCTCGACGTGGTGGCCAGGGGAGAGTTGGCGATGCCGGCGCTTCATGCCTGGCTCGTCGAACGGCTGCCTCGCTACATGGTGCCGCGCTACCTCGAGCTTTGCACCGAGTTTCCCAAGACGCCGAGCGAGCGGATCGAGAAGCACAGGCTCGCGGCGAGAGGTCTGGAACGCCCCGAGGTGCACGAGTTCGAGCGGTCCCGCACGCCGACGTAGCCCCGGCTGGTCACGGGCGAGCGCCCGCGGTCATTCCTCGTGGAGCATCTGGAAGCGGTGACGGGCGATGTACCACCGGCCGTCGCGCTTGACGAGCTCGTCGTCGTAGCGGCCGCGCCGACGGATCGCGTGGCCGTCGTGCGGGCTCGCGTAGACCTCCGACGTGTACAGACGGACGGTGGCGCGGTCGCCCTCGACCTCGATCGCGCCGGGCGTCGCCACGTACACCAGATCGCGATGATCGGCCACCGCGCGGAGCCACAGCGCGACGATCGCCTCGCGGCCGACGGTGTCGCCGTAGTGGGGGAAGTCGGGCAGTTCCCAGACCGCGTCGTAGGCCCACAGGTCCCCCCAGGCCTCCGGATCGCGCAGCATCGTCGCGTCGGCGTAGGCGTCGATCAACTCACGAATCGCGAGCCGGTCCTCGAGCGGGCCGCTGAATGCCATGCCGCTAGCTTACGGCCTGACCCGAGGTCGGGCGGGAGCCGTCGAGTGCGAGCAACAGCTCGAGGCAGGTCCGGTTGTACGGCACTGGCACGCCCAACCGATCGCCCTCCACCACCAGGTAGCCGTGAACCGCGTCGAGCTCGAGCCGACGGCCGCTCTGGAGGTCTCGGAGCATCGAGGTGATCACGTTCGTCGACCCGGACTGCTCCATCCGCGCGCCGCGTTCCCGCACCATCGCCACCGCGTCGGCGTGCGAGGCGGCCAGGTACGAGCCAACGGGGAACATGCCGTGCAGGTCGAGGAGCTCCACCTCGTCGGGGCCGGCCGCGGCCACCGCAGCGCCCTCGCGCAGCAGTCGGACGTACAGATCGGCCATGCCGGGGTCCTGGAGCGCCTGGTGAAACGGCAGCTGCGGCAGTGCGGTGATCGTCATCGACGGGCCCGCGTGTACCAGCTTCGACCACTCCACCGAGAGGATCTGGTCGGTCACGACCGCGCGAAGTCCACCGGCCTCGAGCGCCGCGCCGAGCGCCTGGACGCGCGCGCTGTCGCCGCTCGGGAGCTCGCCGGTGTAAGTGGCGCCCGGCAGCGTGTGGCTGACGGTGCCGGGACGATCCAGCGTCGCGCCGACCATGCTCATGCCGCCTACGACCTTGTCGGCGCCGCACCACTGGGCGAGGAGCCGATCCTTCTCGATCCCATTCTGGAACGAGACCGCGACGTCGACCGCGTCGCGGAGATGGTCGAGCTCGGACAAGGCTCGGGCCGTGTCGTGCGACTTGGTCATCACGATCACGGTATCGGCGGGCTCGATCCGCTCGGGGCGCCAGTCCGCGGTCAACTCTGCGTGCCAGGTCTCGTCAACGCCGACGATCTCGACGCCGCCGGCGGCCTGGATCGACTCGGCGTGCGACCGGCGCGTAAGCATCTGCACCGATGCGCCGCCCCGGGCCAGTCCCGCCCCGTATACGGTGCCAAGCGCGCCCGCGCCGGCGACCACGACCCGGCGCTGGTTGTGATCGGACCGGTGGATCGTCACTCTCTCTCAACCTATCGTTTGGTTGTTCGCGCGATAGACTACCGCGCATGAGCAGCCTGCGAGGGCGAGTCGCGATTGTCACCGGCGGGAGTCGCGGCATCGGCCGCGGGATCGCCGGCGCGCTGGCTCGCGACGGCGCAGCGGTCGCGGTGAACTACCGCCGGGACGAGGACGCCGCGCGCTCAGCGGTCGCGGAGATCCGCGGCGCCGGCGGTGTCGCCGAGTGCTACGCCGCGTCGGTCGACGTCCGCGAACAGGTCGATGCGATGGTGGAGCGCGTCCGCACGGAGCTCGGGCCGATCGACATTCTCGTCTCGAATGCGGGCATCGCCAGCCGGGGCCGGTCGGTCCTCGACACGGATCCCGCGGAGGTCCAGAGGGTGATGGCGACGCACGCGCTGGGCGCGCACCGTCTCTGTCAGCTCGTGCTCGGCGACATGCACGAGCGCGGCCGCGGCGACATCGTCGTGATCTCCAGCAGCGAGGTCACGCACATGCGGGCGAACGGCGCCCCGTACAACATGGCCAAGGCCGCCGCCGAGGCGCTCGCGCTGACGCTCGCGCACGAGGAAGCCGCCAACGGCGTCCGCGTCAACATCGTCGCTCCGGGTCTGGTCGCCACCGACATGGGCGACCGCCTGGTCCAGGCTAAGCTGGGCCGGGCGAGCGTGGCGGAGCTCGACGCCGAGCAGCCGTTCGGACGAGTGACCCGGCCCGAGGACGTAGCGGAAGTGGTGTGCTTCCTCGTCTCGGAGTCCGGGTCGATGGTCACCGGCCAGCGGATCGTCGTCGACGGTGGCGGGGTGGAGTCGCCGACCGCGGTGTCGCCGTGATCGCTCGGCGGCGCGTCAGCCGCCGAGCCGGTAGCTGAACGTCCCGTCCGCAGCCTCGTCGCGGGTGATCATGCCCGCGAGGCGCAGGTGCTTGAGGTAGGCGAACATCTCGCCCATCTTCCACACCGCGGCCTGGCTGTCGAGATCGCCGAACACCCGATAGGTGATCTCGTACGCGCCGGTCGGGCCCGCGGCGATGGCGGCCAGCGTCTGCTCGAGCCGCTCGGCCACGCCGCGGCGATGCAGCGCGATCGCCTCGGGAAGGTCGGAGATCGGCCGCCCGTGCCCGGGCAGCGCGAGTGCGACGGGTCCGAGCGCCTCGATCGCGTCGAGCGAGTCGAGGTACTCGGCGACCGGATCGGCCGAGTAGCCGTAGTCGAACCACGGTGAGAAGACGGCGGCCACGAGATCTCCGAGGATGATTAGGCGGCGGTCCCGCTGTACGAGGCAGACGTGCGTGGGGCAGTGGCCGGGAGTCTCGACGACCTCCCAGTCGCCGAGCTTGGATTCGATCTTTACGCCGCCTGCGAGCGGGTGGTCGGGGGAGACGGGTTCGAGCACGCCGTCGGTCTCCTCGCGGACGTCCGAGTAGAGCTCGAGCAGACCCTCGGGGACTCCCTCCTGGCGCGACCGTCGCTCCCGCGCGGCGGCGATCCGCGCGGGCTCACGGTTCCCGTCGTAGAAATGACCGGTGTCCGGATGCATCCAGAACTCGGCTCCGCTCCGCTCGATCACCCAGGCGGCAAGGCCGACGTGATCGGAGTGGGTATGCGTCCCCACGAGCAGGCGGACGTCCTCGACCGCGAACCCGGCCTGCCCGAGCGCGGCCTCGAGCGCGTCTCGATGGCTTGCGTCGCCGGCCGAGCCGCAGTCGACGAGCACGATGCCGTCGTCACGCTCGATCGCGTACGCGTTGACGTGGGTGATGTGGTCCCACGGAAGCGGGAGCCGGAAGCTCCACAGGCCGGGCGCGATGTCGAACGTCCGGCTCAGGTCCGGCTCGATCGCCCAACTCTCTGGCGGCGGTCCGACCATTAGTGGACCCGTCCGCACACTAGCTCGGGACCTCGAGGCCACCGTGGAGCTCGAGCACCTGACCGGTGATGTAGTCGGCGTCGGGGGAGGCGAGGAACGCCACGGACGCCGCCACGTCCTCGGGCGTGCCGGCGCGTCCCAGCGGAACCTGGGCCTCGACACGGGCGATCAGTTCGGCCGGCTTGGCGGCCGTCAGCTGAGTCCCGGCGATCAGGCCCGGCGCGACCGCGTTGACGTTGACCCGGTAACGGGCCCACTCGCGCGCCAGCGCCTTGGTGAGCCCGATCACGCCGGCCTTGGCCGCGGAGTAGTTGACCGTGCCGGGCGCGCCGTAGATGCCGACGCTCGAGCTCATGTTGACGACCTTGCGATGGTGCTCTGGAGGCGCGTCGCGGCTCCCGCGCAGAAGCCGAGCCGGCCGAGCGGCACATGTAGAACGTTCCCCATAGCGCGACCTCCTGGACCAGCCGCCAATCCTCGTCGGTCATCCGGTGAATAGGCTGATCGCGCGTGATGCCGGCATTGTTGACGAGGATGTCGAGCGTGCCGTACGCCTCCTCGGCGGCGGCGACGATCGCATCCGCGGCGCGCGGGGTCGGTCACGCTCCCGGGCGCCATGCGTCGCCTGCGCGCCGGTCGCGGTGATCGCGTCGACCGCGTTGGAACACGCCTCGGGGACGATGTCGTTGACGACCACGGCGGCGCCCTCGCCGGCCAGGCGCAGCGCGATCGAGCGGCCGATTCCCTGGCCCGCCCCGGTGACGAGCGCCACGCGTTGGTCGAGTCGTGAGGTCATTCAGCGCATCCGCGGGGCAATCAGTAGCGAACCGTGTCCGCGAAGAACTCCAGGCGCGACCCGAGCACCGCTTCGGCGGCGGTGATCCCCGAGCGCGCCGCCTTGTCGATCCCGATCCCTCGCGCTCGCGTCGTGTCCCCGGTCAGCCACAGCCCTTCGATGCCGCGGACGTAGGTGTCGGGGCGCACCGCCCCGACGAGGCCGGGCTTGCAGATCACCCCGTAGGTGGTGACGAGGTGGGGCTTCTTCCACAGCGCGTTCTTGGCCGCGGGGAGCATCTCCTCGATGTCCAGCCACAGCTGCTCGAACATCCGCTCGTACCAGCGACGGTCGCCGTAGTGCTCGGTCGCGTCGAATGCGGCGCCGAAGCAGGTCAGGTACTCGCCCGGGGGCGAGATCCCCGGGTCGTAGCCGGTGAAGTTCAGCGTGAAGCCCGGGCATGCCGGTGCGCGGTGTGGCGAAGAACGAGGCCATCTCGAGCTCGCTCATCGCGATCACCGGCTCCTTGGCCGCGATCCAGTATCCGAGCCAGCAGGCCTTGTTGCGGTTGTTCGCGAGCAGCTTGATCCGCTGCTGCAGGTCCCACGGCAGCACGTCCTCGTCGAACAGCTTGGGCAGGTCCCAGACCGGCGCGTTGACGACGACCTGGTCGGTCTCGATCACCTCACCGGGCTGCGACCGGTCCTCGCGTTGCGCAGCGCGCAGGCCCTTCACCTGCGCCGTTCTCGACCAGCGACGCGCTCGACCATCTCGGGCTGGCGCACGGTCCCGCCGTTGCGCGTGAACGCGTCGGCCATCTCGTTCCACAGCTTCTCCCAGCCGCCCATCGGCCAGAACGAGTACCCAGCGGTGCGCTTCTTGTCGTAGTGCAGCTTGCGCGTGTACAGGTTCTCGGAGGCCGAGTGCTCCCACCACCGGAACGTGATCTGCTCGAGCACCGAGATCGCCTCCCAGACCAGGAAGACGCCCTCGTCGCTCGTGTACTGCGACATCCACTCGCGCAGCGACGCGTGGTCCCACGTCTCGAAGTCGCTGTACTCGGACTGCGTGACCGCCTCGATGCAGCGCTTGAGGCCCTGCCTCGCCGCGCCGCCGTAGAACTCCTGGATCGGCTTCCAGCCGGTCCGGTCCCAGAACGGCATCGAGTCGCTGCGCTGCGAGTGCTGCAGCGGGATGCCGACGTACTCGCAGGCGCGGGTCAGGCTGTCCCCCGGATCCTCGACGAGATGCGAGCCCAACCCGATCTCGTGCCCGCGGTACGGTGATGCATCGCCCGGCCGCCGAGGTAACGATGGCCCTCCACCAGCGCGACGCGCTTGCCCTCCTTCGCCAGCAGCGACGCGGTGACCAACCCGGCGACGCCGGCGCCGACCACGGCAACGTCGTACTTCATCGGTTCCTCATTATTCTGACCAATCGGTTGGTAGGTGAAGTGCGCGCATCCTACCTCCACGGTCGCAGATGTTCAACTGCCGGGGGGTCGGGTTGCCAATCAACCGGTGGTTTGGCAAACTTGCGTCATGCCGACTGTCGAGCCCTCGCCTCTGGAGCAGGTCTGGATACCCGAGGGAGTCGTGCCGCTCGGGCAGATGCTGCTCCGCTCCGCCCGCCGGTCACCTGACCGCGAAGCGCTGGTCTTCCCGGACGTCCGCCTCACCTACCGCGAGCTCGCCGACCGCGCCTGGCAGGTCGCCCGCTCGCTCAGCGGCCTCGGCGTGCAGCCGCGTGAGCACGTCGGCGTGCTGATGACCAATCACCCGGATCTCGTGACGGCGGTGTTCGGCGCGTCGCTGCTCGGCGCCACGGTCGTCCCGATCAACGCCCGCTATCGCACCAACGAGCTTCATTCGATCGTCGAGGACGCCGACCTCGTGGCGTTGCTGACCCACGACAGCGCCGACGAGCACGTCGACTTCACCGCGCTTCTGCACGACTCGCTCCCCGGTCTACGCGAGGCCGAGGACCCGATGGCGCTGAGCCTGCCCGAGCACCCGAAGCTCCGCAACGTTGTGATGCTGGGCGCGCGCGCTCCGGACGGCATGGTCGACCGCGGCGCGTTCGTGGCGCTCGCCGACCGCGTCGACGAGGAGCGCCTGCGGACCCAGGTCGAGGGCGTGCCGCTGCGCGACTTCGCCCTGATGCTCTACACGTCCGGCACCACCTCGCAGCCGCGTGGCGCGATGATCACCCACGAGGCGTTCGTGCGCGGCTGGATCGGCGTTGGCGGGATGTGGCACACCTCCCCGGAGGATCGTCACTACACCTCGCTCCCGCTGTTCCACGTGACCGCGTTGGGTTGCCTGACGTGGGTGCTCGCCGCGGGCGCCACGTTCTACTCGGATTACAGCTTCGATGCCGGCCGCACGCTGAAGGCGCTCGAGGAGGAGCGGATCACCGAGTTCTATCCGGCCTACCAGCCCGTGATGGAAGGCGTGCTCGCCCATCCCGGATTCGCGCAGGCCGATCTGAGCGCGCTGCGGATCTTCCAGAACGTGGCTCCCCCGGAGGTGCTGGCCAAGTTCCAGGCGCGGATCCCGCACGCGGTGCAGCTGACCTGCTACGGCGGCACCGAGGGTGGGGTAGTGACGATGACTCGGCCCGAGGACCCGCCCGAGGTTCGCCTCAACACCTGCGGCAGCCCGCAGCCGGGCGTCGAGCTGCGGGTCATCGACGAGAACGGCAAGCCGCTCGGTCCCGGCGAGCGCGGCCTGATCGAGTTCCGTGGCTTCAACACGCTGAGCTATTACTGGAAGTCGCCCGAGAAGACGGCGCAGTCGATCCGCGAGGACGGCTGGACCAACATGGGAGATCTGGGTGTGCTCGACGCGGAGGGCCGCGTGCTGTTCCTGGGACGGCTCAAGGAGACGCTGAAGGTCGGCGGCGAGAACGTCGCGCCCCAGGAGATCGAGGCCCAGCTGTCCACGCACCCCGCGGTCAAGCTCGTGCAGGTGGTCGGGATTCCGGACGAGCGCCTGCTCGAGGTCGCGGCCGCTTACGTCGAGCTCGTGCCCGGTGCGGAGGCGACGGAGGAGGAGCTGATCGAGCACTGCCGCGGGCGGATCGCCTCGTTCAAGGTTCCGCGGATGATCCGATTCATCGACGGCGACGAGTGGCCGATGTCGGCGACCAAGATCCAGCGCTTCAAGCTTCGCGATCGGCTGCTGGCCGAGCTCGAGGCCGTCCCGGACGTCGCGGAGAGGACGCCGTGAGCCGCATCACCGTGCTCCGGCCCGACGTCGTCGATCCGCCGCGCGCCGCGCTGACGCTCGCGCCGCGGAGCGATCCGCCCGAGCAGGTCGTGATCGGCCTGGTCGCGAACGGGAAGCCGCTCGCCGCGGAGCTGCTGCAGGCCCTGTCGGAGGAGCTGCGCAAGCGGCTGCGGCGGCACGTGATCGACCGAGGTGATCCGCAAGCCGTCGGCAGGGTCTCCCATGACCGCCGTCCAGGCCGACGGAATGGCCGCCCGTGCGCACTTCGTGATCACGGGAGTCGGAGACTGAGGTGCCTGCTCGTCGTGCAGTCTGCATGACGCCGTGATGATGGAAGAGCGCGGCACCCCGGCGACCGTGGTGATCACAGAGCCGTTCCAGACGATCATCGCCACCCACGCGGCGAAGCTCGGCGCGCCGGGCTTCCACTCGGTGGTCGTGCCGCATCCCGTCTACGGCAAGACCGAGGCCGAGCTGCGGGAGCTGGCCGCGACCATGGTCGACCGCGCGATGGCGCAGCTGGTCTCCGACTCGCTGGTCAGATCGTGAGGGGCTGAGCCAGTTGTCGCAGATCGCACCGGACGAGTCGCTCGAGCTCGAGGAGGCCGAGGTCCAGGAGGAGTTCTTTGCCCGCGGCTGGACCGACGGGCTGCCGGTGGTCCCGCCGACGCCCGAGCGGGTGCAGGAGATGCTCGCGGTCCTCGGCGACGAGGACCCGGAGCTGTTGATCGGGTATCTCCCCGCGCGCGGGCGAGGCGTCACGCTCGAGAAGGCTGCGATCAACGCGGTCATGGCGGGATGCCTCCCGACGTACTTCCCGGTCGTGGTGGCGGCTCTGGAGGCGATGTTCGACCCGGAGTTCAACCTGCACGCGGTGCTGACCAGCACGGGCGGCGCCGCGTTGTGCACGGTCGTGAGCGGTCCGATCGCCGCAGGAGATCGGCATGAACGCGCGCCACGGCGTGTTCGGTCCGGGGAACCGTCCGAACGCGACGATCGGCCGGGCGATCCGGCTGGTGGCGCTGAACGTGCTCGGCTCGACCCCCGGCGACTCGGACGCGTCCTCGTTCGGCCATCCCGGCAAGTACACGTTCTGCTTCGCCGAGGACCCGCCTGCCGGAGCCATGGCAGCCGCTCCACGTACAACTCGGTTACGACCCGGACGACACGACCGTCACCGTTCTGCCCACCGAGGGGCCGCGCCAGATCGCGCAGCAGATGACCCGCTCCACCGAGCTCGTGCTCAAGACGGTCGCGAGCGCGATCCGCAGTCCGGCGACCTTCTCCACCGGCAAGGCGCGGACAGGGCATGGCGGTGCTCGGGCCAGAACACGCCGGCTTCTGCATCGCCGAAGGATGGACGCAGGATGCCGTCCGCGAGTTCCTGTTCCGCGAGAGCCGGATCGCGCCGGCCGAGCTGCTGGCCAACGGCGTACAGATCGTCAAGGGGGCATCGTTCGAGGAGATCCCCGACGAGGAGGGCAAGCTCCGCTCGATCGCCTCGCCGCGACGACGTATTTCTGGTGACCGCCGGTGGCGAGGGCGCGGGCTGGTCGGCGTGGATCCAGAACTGGGCTCCGGTCATCACCGCGCGCGCGACGAGTCGGCGGGTCAGGCCGATCGGCGAGCCCCTGCCGGACTGCGGCCCCGACGGCTGCATCGTCCCGTGGGCGGCCGAACACATGAATAGTTAACTGTAATTCGAACGATTGTTTGGTAGGGTGCTCGCCCGCCGTGAGTCAGGTGCGAGACCACGACGCTACGGAACGGGAACCCCCGATGTCCGATGAATCATTGAACGCTCCGCCGGAGATCCCCACCGACGACATGCGCGACGTTCCGGACGCGGGCAGCCGCGCCTCCGGTGGATCCCCCGCGCCCGGTGCGGCTCCTGCCGGGCCCGAACACCGCCGGGCCGCGAAGCTCGCGACGAACCTGCTCCCGCGCTACGGCGTGTTGATCGCGTTTCTGTTGGTGATCGTGGTGTTCAGCCTCGCCAAGCCCCACATCTTCCCGACCTGGGGCAACGCGAAGTCGATCCTGACCGAGTCGGCTCCGGCGCTCATCCTCGCGGTCGGACTCACGGTCGTGCTCGCGATGCAGGATTTCGATCTCTCGATCGGAGCGACGGTCGGGCTCGCCGGCGGCGTCGCGGTGGCGCTGATGGTCAAGCACGCGTGGGGGTGGCCGCTCGCGCTACTGCTCGGGCTCGGGTTTGGTGCCGCCGTGGGAGTCCTCAACGGGTATCTGATCGCGTTCCTCGGGGGGCCGTCGTTCATCATCACCCTCGCGATCGGGACGGTGCTCACCGGCATCGAATACGCGTTCACGAACCAGGCGACCGTGTTTTCGGGCGTGGCGCAGGGGTACGTCAACATCGCCGCCAAGAGCTACTTCCTCGGGCTGAGCAACCAGATCTGGATCGCCGTGGTGGTGGCGCTCGTCCTGTGGGTGCTGCTCGATCACACGGAGGTCGGACGCTACATGTACGCGATCGGCGGCAACCCGGAGGCGGCTCGCCTGTCGGGCATCCGCACGAGGGCGCTGCGGATGCTCGGGTTCGTGATCGTCGGACTGACCGCCGCTGTGGTCGGGATCATCCTCACCTCGCAGGGAGGCTCGTACACGCCCAACGCCGGCTCGCCGTACCTGTTGCCCGCATACGCCGCCGCGTTCCTCGGTGCCGCCTGTTTCAAGCCGGGCGAGTTCAACGTCCCGGGCACCGTCGTCGGGGTCCTGTTCCTCAGCACGATCTCGACCGGCCTGACGATCCTCAACCTCCAGACCTACCTGATCAACCTTGTCCAGGGCGGGATCCTGGTCGCCGCGGTGCTGCTCGGTCGCCTGGGACAGCGAGTCACGGCATGAGCGTCTCGACGACGAGCGTGACCGCAGCGCGCCCATTCCTGGTCGCGCGCGGGCTGGTCAAGCGCTATCCGGGCGTCCTCGCGCTTGACCATGCCGACGCAGCGATAACCCCGGGGGTCGTGCTCGGACTGCTCGGAAAGAACGGCGCCGGCAAGAGCACGCTGATCAAGGTCCTCGCCGGCGCGGTCGCGCCCGACGAGGGCGAGTTGCTGCTCGACGACGAACCTGTCGTGCTACACGGGCCTCACGACGCGACGAAGTTCGGCCTGGCGTTCGTCCACCAGGAACTGGCCGATGTGCCGAACCTGAACGTGGCCGAGAACATCGAGCTGGGGCTCGGATACCCGAAGGTCGGCGGCGTGCTCGTCAACAAGCGCGCGCTGCGGAGCAAGGCGAAGGAGGCGCTGAGCCGGCTCGACCCCCGGATCGACGCCGGTGCTCCGCTCGGCAGTCTCAGCATCGCGCAGCGCCGGCTGGTCATGATCGCCCGAGGGTTGGCCGCCAACGCGCGTCTGCTCGTGCTCGACGAGCCGACCGCATCGCTCACCGACGAGGAGATCAGCCACCTGCACGAGGTCGTCCGGGTGCTGCGCGATCGCGGCGTCGCGGTCATCTACGTGACCCATCGTCTGGGCGAGGTGTTCGAAATCACCGATTCCGTGGCCGTGATGCGCGACGGCAAGGTCGTGTTCGCGGGGCCGACTGCGAGCGTGACCCGACCCGAGTTGATCGAGCACATCACCGGGACGGCGGCGGCGCGCACGCGCGAGCCGTGGCGGCCGCCGCAGCAGGGCGATCGCGACGAGCTGCTGCGTGTCGAGGACATGACGCTGCCCGGAGTCGTCGAGCATGCGAGCTTCTCAGTCCAGGCCGGGGACATCGTGGGCCTCGCCGGGCTTGTCGGCGCCGGCCGCACCGAGCTGGTGCGGCTGATCTTCGGCGCGGATCCGCATGCTGCGGGACGGGTGTTCGTCCGCGGTGTCGAGCGGCGGATCAGGGGACCTCGGGATGCGATGGCCGCCGGGGTGGTGCTGCTTCCCGAGGACCGCCGCAATCAGGGCACGATCACGAAGTTCTCGGTCCGCAAGAACATCACGCTCGCGACGCTGCGCAGCTTTCGGTTGCGCGGTCCCCTGCCGGTCCCGCACCGGGGCCGCGAGACGGCCGCGGCACGCGATCTCGTGGAACGGCTCGACATCAAGGTCGCCGATCCCGAGCATCCGATCCGCTACCTGTCCGGCGGCAACCAGCAGAAGGTCGTGCTGGCCAAGTGGCTCCGGGCGGGGGCGGACGTGTTGATCTTCGACGAGCCGACGCAGGGCATCGACGTCGGCGCCAAGGATGAGTTTTACGGTCTCATGCGGGACCTGGCCGCGGAGGGCAAGGGCGTCGTCTTCATCTCATCGGAGTTCTCCGAGCTGGTCCAGAACTGCAACCGCGTTCTGGTCATGCGCGAGGGTCATCTCGTGGGAGAGCTCGCCGGGGAGGAGGTGACCGAGAGCGCGTTGTTGGAAAGGTGTTACGCGGCCTGAGAGGCAATCGAAGGATTCGAATGTGCTCGATCGGTTGAAGCGGATCGGGCGAGGATAATATTTCCGTATTCAACCAAATGTTTGGTAGTTCAGCCGGAAGGAGAGGCATCAAAGTGTTCAAGCGTTATCACGCCGGAACGGCAGGGCTGCTGTGTGCGGCACTTCTCGCTGCCGGCTGCGGAAGCAGCTCCAGCAGCAGTAGCAGCGCCAGCGCCAGCGCCACGAGCGCCACCACCACGACCAGTGCCGCCGCCAGTACGACGACTGCCGCCAGCAGTACGCCCGCGGGCGTCGTGTTCGCGTCCGGCCAGGGGGCTCCGTACCTGCCCGGTCCGGGACTGGGGAAGGGCATCGGCCCGATGGTCGGCACCGCCGAGGGCGCTAAGGCCACCGCTTGGGGGACCGCTGCCGGCAAGGCCCTCGGCGTCGTCGCGAATCCGCCGCATCCAACCGTGGGCTACCTCGACATCCTCGGTGGGATCGAGTCCGCCGACCGGGCGGCGAATTCCGTGCGCCAGGCGTTGAAGGCGGTCGGCTACAAGATGATCTACTGCAACGGCGCCGGAGACCCGACCAAGTGGGTCACGTGCGGCAACAGCCTGCTGTCGCAGGGCGTAAAGGCGATCCTCCTGACCGGCATCGACCCGTCGTCGATTCCTTCGGTCGTCAGCTCGGCGAAGGCGAAGAACGTGCCGATTCTCAACTGCTGCGGCCTGGTGGGCCCCGGCTACCAGGCGGCCCTGTATCCCAACGAGCCGCTGTCCGGCCAGATCCTGTCCAAGGCGCTGATCGCGAAGCTCGGCTCCTCAGGTGGCGATATCGCTGTCGCCAACTACCCGGCGCCGTGGGCGACCGCGCGGACGGCGCAGCTAGCGACCTCGACCAAGGGGACCAGCGTGAAGACGGTCGCGACGTCGACCACGGACCCGACGAACCTCGTCCAGGGCACCCAGAAGTGGGTCTCGGACACGCTGACGGCCAACCCCAGCCTGAAGGCGTTCTGGTTCGCGTTCGACAGCGCCGGGCAGGCCGGCGGCCAGGTGGTCGCGTCGAAGGCCGCGAGTGGCAGCGCGCCCGCCGTGTTCACGTTCCATGCCGATCCGAGCACCCAGGTGCTGATGCACAAGGACGCGATCACCGAGGTCGTCGACGTCAACTACGACGTCACCGCGTGGGAGGTCGTCAACGCGCTGGTCGAGTTCGAGGCCAGGCACACGCCGCTGCCGGGATACTCGGACAGCACGTCGTATCCGGGCATCGGCAACCCGCTCTCCTACCAGGTCGTCACGAAGTCGAACCTGCCGCCGGCGGGTCATGTACGTCGCCCCGCAGAAGGATGGGGTGAGCTACTTCCTGGCGAAGTGGAAGGCCGAGGGGCTCGGCAGCTGATCGAATGAGGGTGTGGGGGCGGTCCCGGCGACCGCCCCCGCTCACCCCGAGATGCCGGTTGTCGCCTGGGCGGCGATCTTCGGAGCCGAGCGGATCCCTGCCGCCTTCAGCTCCTGCCCGATCTGGTCGCGCAGCCGAAACTTCTGGATCTTGGTTCCGGACATCGGCCATTCGGCGACGAGCCGCAGGTAACGCGGGATCTTGTACGTGGCGATCCGCCCGTGGCAGTAGGCGAGCAGGTCGTCGTAGTCGAGCGTGGCGCCGGGCCGGAGCACGACGAACGCGCAGGGCACCTCGACGTACCGCTCGTCCGGCGCCGCGACGACCTGCACCTCGGCGACCGCGGGATGCTCGGCCAGGAAGCCCTCGATCTCGGCGGCGGCGACGTTCTCGCCGCCGACCTTGAGCATGTCCTTGAGCCGGCCGATGAACGTGAGCCGCCCGTCTGCGTCGACCATGCCGAGGTCGCCGGAGTGGAAGTACCCGTCGGCATCGAACACCGCCGCGGTCTCCTCGGGCTGCTTGTAGTAGCCGTCGAACAGCGCCGGCCCGCGATACGTGATCTCGCCTCGCTCGCCAGGCGGCAACGGAGCGCCGGTCTCGGGGTCGGCGATCCGGACCTCCATGCCGGCGAATGGGCGGCCGGCCGATCCGACCCGGTGCTCCAGCGGGTCGTCGAGGTGGCTGAGCGCGAGCACGCCGCCGCCCTCGGTGGCGCCGTAGGGCGAGATCTGCGTGAGCCACGGCGTCTTGGCCGCCATCAGCGCCAGCTTCTCGGGAACGCCGTTGACGTTCACGAGGCGGAGCCGGGAGAGATCGGTCTCGGCGAACCGAGGGTGATCCTGAACCGCGATCCAGATCAGGTCGAACGCGGGGAAGGCGCACGTGCAACGTTCGGATTCGAGCACGCTGAGCGCCTCGCCGGCGTCGAAGTCGGGCCATGCCGACGTACGTCGCGCCCGTCTCGAGGCAGCCGTTGAACGGAAGGATCGAGGCGAGGTGGAACAGCGGGAGCGGATCCCAGACCCGGTCGCCGTGCCGCGTCGGGAACCGCTCGAGTCCGAAGATCCGCCCTGTTCGGACGAGCGACTCGTGCGAGATCAGGCATCCCTTCGGGTTGGCGGTGGTCCCGGACGTGTACATCAGCATTGCCGGGTCGCGGACGGCGATGCGCCGCTCGAGCCGCTCGACCTCGCCGTCGGCGACCGCGTCGCCGCTCGCGAGCATGTCCGCCCAGCTGAGCGCGCCACCGGGATCCCCGCCGTGCACCACGCGGTGCGCCGGGGCAGGCGGCGCCGGCCTCGTCGAGCGCGTCTCGCACGAGGTTTCCGTACCCCGACGAGGCGATCAGCACCGCAACGTCGGCGTGCCCGATCACGAATCGGAGCTCGCGGGCCTTGAAGCGGCCGTTGATCGGGACCGGCACCGCGCCGGTGCGAGCGGCGCCGTAGATCGCGAGGAGCATGTCGGGCACGTTGTCCATGAACACGCCGACTTTCTGACCCGGTGAGACTCCGAGCGCGACGAGTCCGCGGGCGACCGCGCGCGTGCGCTCGGCGAACCCCGCGAACGTGAGCCGCTCCTCGCCGAACACCAGGGCTTCGGTGTCAGGCCACCGCTGCGCTGCCCGGTCGACGTGATCGGGCAGCGTCCAGCAGGCGCTGATCGGCAGCTCGTCCATCAATCGGCGGCGGCGGCGTCCCCGGCTCGCAGGCCGAACACCAGCGCCGGACCGAGCGTGCCGCCCGCGCCCGGATACGCCATGCCGAACGCGCTGGCGGCGACGTTGCCGGCGGCGTATAGCCCGGGGATCGGGTGGCCGTTGTCGACCGAGCGGACGCGGCCCTCGGAGTCCGTGCGCGGGCCGCCCTTGGTGCTCAGGCAGCCGGGAATGACCTTCAGCGCGTAGTAAGGCCCGTCCTCGAGCGGTCCGATCCGGCCGATGAAGCGGTCGTACGGGTAGCTGCCGCGCCCGAAGTCGCCGTCCTCGCCCCGCGCAGCTCCGTCGTTGAAGCGCTCCACGGTCGCTTCAAGGGCGGCGCGCGGTGCGCCCATGCCGTCCGCGAGATCGCCGACAGTGTCGCCCTTGACCAGCCACTCGGGGTCAGGGGCTCGCTTGCTCAGCGGCCCGAGCCGGTACGACGTGCGATACACCGAGTCGAACACCAGCCACGCGGGCACGTGCGGGAACGCGAACTGCGCCGGGTTGAAGTTCTGCAGCGTGCGACCGAAGTCGTTGTAGTTCTGCGCCTCGTTGGCGAACCGGCGGCCGCTGCCGTCCACGATCAGCGAACCAGGACGGGCGCGTTCGGTGAGGATCAGCCGGAACATCGGCGTACCGTCGATTGTCTCACCGGGGATGCTGATGCTCGGGCACCACCACGCCTCGCTCATGCATCCAAGCGAGGCGCCGGCCGCCATCGCGATCCGCAATCCGTCGCCGCGGGAGCCGGGCGCGCCCACCGGGCCGAGCATCGGACCGCGCAGGAAGCCGCGGCTGAGCTCGGGATCGCGCTCGAAGCCGCCCGTCGCGAGCACGACGGCGTCCGCGTCGGGACGCTCCCGGACGCGTGCGCCCGTCTTCACCTGCACGCCGGCGTCGAGGCACGCCTGGAGCAGACCGGCCAGCAGCGCCCGTCCGAGCGTGATCGTCCCCTTCTCCCGGCGCTCGTTCAGCAGGTCACGGTTGATCTCCCCGGTCGCGAGCTCCACGTACGTGATCGGGCCCTCGATGTTCGGCGCGTCGCGCAGCAGCGCCTTGACCTCGGGTGATGGGTCGTACGGCATCGGCTCGAGCGTCCGGCCACCCTGGGCGCGGCCGCCCTTGCGCTCGGCGTGGTAGTCGCAGTAGGGGATCGCCTGAAGGCCGAGCGGCGTGGCCCGCTGGACTCGAGCCGCGGTCGGCCCCGCTTCGCGCGCGAACACCTGAAGCAGCTCGTCGTCGGCGTCACCGAGCGAGAGCTCGCGCAGGTAGCTGAGCGCCAGCTCGGGGGTGTCGTCCTCGAGCCCGTCGTGGGCGGGCAACCATGCATTGCCGCCGGACAGCGCGGTCGTCCCGCCCAGCTTGTGGTCCTGCTCGTAGACGGTCACCCGCGCACCGCCCTCCGCCGCCGCCAGCGCGGCCGCAAGCCCCGATGCTCCGCTTCCGATCACGGCAACCGTCTTCATAGCGTCTCCCAAGTCGTGGTCCAGGTCGCTTGTGCCGAAGCACGCGAACCGGTAATTTATCAACCAATCAGTTGTTTGGGAAATATCGACCCGTAGGAGGACGGATGAGCGTGACGGGCTTCTTCCATTCCGGAGTGACAGTGTCCGACATGGACGAATCGCTGCGCTTCTATCGCGACGTGCTCGGGCTCGAGGTGATCTCCGACGGCTGGACGGGCGGGCCGAGCGCCGCGCGGGTGTGGGGCATGGAGCCGGGCAAGGTCCGGATCGTGTTCCTGCGCGTGCCCGGCAGCGACACCGTGCTCGAGTTCTTCGACTTTCAGACGATCGAGCGCCATCCGGCGTCGGCACGCCCGTGCGACTACGGCGCAGGGCACATGTGCCTCTACGTCGACGACGCCGAGGCGCTGCACGTCCGCGCGGTCGAGCACGGATTCCGCTCGCGCGGGGGCGAGGTGGTGACGATCGAACAGGGACCTCACGCCGGCGCCAAGGCGGTCTACCTCGTCGACCCTGACGGCTATCACGTGGAGCTGTACGAGAAGCCCGCCGCCGCGGCCGCGTGAAGATCGAGGGCACGATGACCGAGGCCGCGTACACGACACTCGAGCTCGAACGTCGCGACGGCTCGGGATGGATCACCCTCAACCGTCCGGACCGGCTCAACGCGCTGACCGGGGAGATGTACCTCGAGCTCGAGCGGTGCGCCGCCGAGCTTCAGGCCGATCCCTCGGTCGGAGCGATCGTGGTCACGGGCAAGGGGCGCGCGTTCTCCGCCGGCGCTGACCTTCAGTCCTACGCGGGCGAGGTCGACATGATGGACCCGCACTCGATTCGCGACCGGATGCGCCTGATCGGCCGGGTCGTCCGAGCCTGGACCAACCTCGACAAGCCGACGATTGCAGCGGTGAACGGAGTCGCGGTCGGGGGAGGAGCCAACCTCGCGCTGATGTGTGACCTCGTGTTGATGCGCGAGGACGCGAAGATCAGCCAGAACTACGCGAAGATCGGCGTGGTTCCCGACATGGGCGGTACGTACTTCCTCCCGCGCCTGGTCGGACGGGCGCGCGCGATGGAGCTGGCGCTGCTCGGCGATGCGATCACCGCGGCCGAAGCCGAGCGAATCGGCATGGTCAACCGCTGCATTCCGGTCGAGCGCTTCGACGAAGAAGTGCGGGCGTACGCAAAACGCGTCAGCTCGGTCGCGCCCCGAGTCTCCGAGCTGATCCTCACCGGACTGCGCCACGCGCCTGTGATGGACCTCGACACGACGCTCGAGTGGGAGGCCACCGCGATCGCGATGGCGGTCTCGACGCGCGAGGCGCGCGACGCGTTCGCCTCGTTCAAGAGTCAGAAGGCCAGCTGAAGTGCGCAGGCAGCGCCCGCGCGACGTCGAATAGGTCGGCCACTGCGCCGTAATGCGCGGCCCTGAAGACAGGGGCCTCGCGATCCGTGTTGACGGCGATGATCGTCCCGGCGTTCCGCACGCCTGTCACGTGCGCAAGCGCGCCGGAGATCCCGAGCGCCAGGTAGACCTTCGGCCTGACGGTCTTGCCGGACACCCCGACCTTACGCACGGGGGAAGCCAGGCCGGCGTCCACCAGCCCGCCCGAAACCGAGAACGCGGCCCCGAGCGTCCGGGCGATCTCTTCGAGCTCTACCACCCCTGACTCGTCTTCGACGCCGCGACCGATCGCGACCACGAACTCCGACCTCGACAGTTCCAGCTCGCCCGGCGCGACCTGCGAGTAACCGAGATGCTTGGTGGCCACGGCGGACGCGTCGAGCGCCACCGCCGGCTCGCGCACGGTCGTGGACCCGCCGCCGGGCGCCACCGCGGGGTAGGCACCGGGCCGCACCATCACGAGCACGATTGGCTTACCGGGGAAATCGAGCACTGCCATCAGCCGGCCGCCGTGTGTGGCCCGGGTGACCACCGGCGCCCCGTCCTGCCAAGTGACGCCGGTAGCGCCCGCGGCGAAGCCGAGACCGAGCTCGGCCGCCACGGCCGGCGCGAACGCCATTGCGTCAGCAGAATCGCCGGCGAGCACGACCTGTGGCCGCTCGGACTCGATCACGGCCTTGACGGCGGCCGCTTGTAGATGCGGCTCGAAGTGCTCGACGGGCGATGCGACGGTCAGAACCTCCTCGACGCCCGGGACCGAGAGCTCGGTGGCATGCCGGGACGGGTCGCGAGAGACGATCAGGACGCGCACGGGACCGCAGCCACTCTCGGCCAACCGCGCGCCGGCGGCGATGAGCTCGAACGAGATCGGGCGCAGCCCTCCGGCGTCCGCCTCGGCGAGAACAAGGACGCCCGCCATGGCTCAGCTGACCCTGCTCTTGATGATGTCGGCGATGCGCTTCGCGATCTCGTCCGGGCTGCCCTCGATCAGCTCGGCGCCGGCGGCTTTGGGCGGGCGGGCAAGCGCGCGCACCCGCGCGCCCCGAGCGGCGTCGAGCGTTTCCCGGTCGGTGCCCGTCTCCTCGATCGTCAGAATCTCGAATGGCTTGCGCGAGGCGAGCCGGATGCCGGACAGCGTGGCGTAGCGTGGCCGGTAGGCTCCGGCCGCGACGGTGATGAGCGCCGGCGTGCGCACCTCGAGGAGCTCGACACGTCCACCCGGGAGCGCGCGCTCGACCCTGGCGGCGCCGCGCCCGGTGTCGTGATCGACCCTCCTGACGGCCGTGACGCGCGGCAGACCCAGGAAGGCGGCGAGCGCGACGCCGGCGGCTGCGTTGCGGTCGCCGCCGGATGCGGCAGCCGACAGGACGAGATCCGGTGCCTCGCGCTGGACGATCCGCGACAGCACGCGGCCGACCGCGAGATCGTCGAGGTCCGCGACTTCGTCGTGGGCGACGAGCACGGCGCGGTCGGCGCCGAGGGCGAGCGCGGTCAACAGGCCCTCACGCGCCTCGGCCTTGCTCACGCTGATCACGACCACCTCGCCCGGGCCGGCTGGCCTCGCGTAGCTGGAGCGCCGCTTCGATCGCGCACATGCCACCTTCGTCGAGGTCCCACTCCGCTCCGTCGGTCACCACCGAGCGCCGATCGGCGGCGAGGCTGAGATCCTCCCCGAGATCAGGCAACTGCTCGACGGCCACCACGATCTTCATCTGGCTTCGGCGGTACGGTCAGCCTGCTCGGGACGAGGTCGCAGCCGCCGGCGCAGCCGCTCCAGATCCGGTCGATCGAGCCCGTTGGCGGAGAGCCACGCGACGGTTCCCCCGAACCGGTCGTCGACGATCTCGAGCACGCGCTCCATCGCGCCGGGGACCGGTGCGAGGCTGCGCGGGTCGTGGCCCTCGACCTCCGCTCGGTAGGTCGATGAGCTCACCAGGCGCTCCATGATCCGCTCGATTCGCTCCCCGGTAGCGAGGTAGTCGGACACGATCGCGCTCCGATCGACCCCGGACGCGTCGAGCGCGAGTGCGATGACGACGCCGGTGCGATCCTTGCCGGCCGCGCAGTGGACGAGGACCGCGCGCCGCGCCCGGGCGATCGTCCGGATCGAGCCGACGATCGAATCGGGACGCCGGCTGAGATAGCTGAGATACGCGCGCACGACTGGGGCCTCGTCCGACCACTCGCCATCGCTGGCCTGCCTCCATGGCTTGACCGTGTCGACTTCGAAATCGGTGTTCGTCCCGGAGTCCGGGTATAGCGAGCGGTGCTCGATCCGCACCGCGGGCTCGGCGGTCATCCTTCCTGGCCCCTCGAGCTCGAGCTCCAAATCCGTCCGCAGGTCGAGTACCACCTCGAGCGACTCCTCATCGACCAGCCGGCGGACGTCCCGCTGGCTCAGCGACTGGAGGTTGTCGGCTCGCAGCAGCGCACCGGGAACCAGGGTGCGGGCGTTCACCGCGCCGTCCAGTGTGATCCAGTCCGGAGATCCGCGCCCGCCGCTCACCGTCGGATCTTCGCAAGTCGCGCGCGGCGCGGTCTCGGCGGCGCTCACGCGTGCGTCTCCGGCCGGCTCGCCAGCTCCTCGAGCAGTCGCTCGCGCAGGGCGAACCGCTGGATCTTGGTGGCCGACATCGGCCAGTCCTCCGCGGCTATGAAGCGAACGAGCCTCGGGACCTTGAACGACGCGATCCGCCCGCGGCAGTGCTCGATCAGCTCCTCCTCGGTCGCCGCCGCGTTGTCGTGGAGCTCGACGAACGCCGCCGGGACCTCGACCAGCTTCGGATCAGGCATGCCGACGACCTGGGCGAGCTTGACGGCTGGATGCGTGTAAAGCTGCGCCTCGACCTCCTGCGGCGCGACGTTCTCGCCGCCGACCTTCAGCGTCTCCTTCGCCCGCCCGAGGAACTGCACCTGCCCCTTCTCGTCGATCTGACCGAGGTCGGACATCGTCACCCAACCATCCGCGAGCACGGACTCGGCGGTCTTCTCGGGCGACTTGTAGTACCCCTCGAGCGTGTTGAAGCCGCGGAACTGGATGATCCCGGGCCGGCTCGTGCCGAGCACACTGCCGTCCTCGCCGACCACCCGGAGCTCGAGCCCCGGCTGCGGTCGCCCGGTGGTGTTGATCCGGTCCTCGAGTGGGTCGTCGATCTGCGTCGTGGTGATCGCCCCGCCCTCGGTCCCGCCGTACATCGTCATGCCGACCGCGTGCGGCAGCCGCTCCTGGAACGCGGCGAGCATCTCCGGAGGCGCGGTGTTGAGGAACGTCCGCAGCGAGCGCAGATCGGTGTCCGGGAACCGCGGGTGGCTGAGGAACGCCTCCATGATCGGCTGGTAGGCGGGGTAGAACTGCGTCACGCGCTCGCGCTCGATCGCCTCCAGGCAACGCCCGGCATCCCACGAATAGTCGCTGATGAACGTCGCGCCGTGGCCGGTGATCCACGTCAGGCAGCCGAGTGCCGCGACGTGAAACAACGGCAGGCCATTCCAATGGCGATCGTCGGCCGTGGTGTCGAAGATCCGCCCGGTGCCCATCCACACGCGCACGAAGGCCTCGTGGGTGAGCAGCGCTCCCCGGGGCGCCGAGGTCGTCCCCGACGTGTAGAGGATGATCGCGACGTCGCGCACGCGAAGACCCTCGACGCGGGCGCGGAGCGGCACGTCGGCCTGCTCGCCGCCGAGCGCGTCGAACGCCGCCCGCGACAGGATCCCGTCGGGCTGCTTGCGGCCCATCATCACGACCGTGCGGAGCTTCGGGTGGCGCGGCAGGTTCAGGTGCAGCGGATCCGGCGACTCGGCCAAGCCGACCAGTGACTGGTGCAGCCAGCGCGGCGAAGTCGATGTGGTCGTCGGCGTAGTCGTGGGTGAGCAGAGCGACCAGGTCCGCGTTGTCGACGATCGAGTCGAGCTCGGACGTCCGGTAACGGGCGTTGATCGGGACGACCACGGCACCCGCGAGCGACACGCCGAAGAAACTCGCGACCAGGTCCGGATGGTTGGTCATCAGCAGCCCGACGTGCTCTCCCCGCTGCACGCCGAGCGCGAGCAGCGAGCGGGCGACCGACCACGCGCGCTCCGCGAGCTCGCCGTACCCCCAGCGCGTGTCCGGGAACACGAGCGCCTCGCGGTCGGGGTCACGCCGTGCGGAGCGGAGCAGCAGATGGCCGAGCGGCATCACGTCATGCGCCAGCGTCACTTCCGCGTAGCTCATATCCGCATCCTTCCGGTCGTCTGGGCTATCGCGTGGCCAATGCGTCGGCCCGGACGTAGGGGGTTATCTCGTGGTACCACCACGACAGGCGCTGCTGCGCCAGCGCGGGCGAAATCGGGACCTGAGGCTCGCGTCCCGCGTTCTCTGCCTCTGCTCGCTCGGCGCGCGAGGACACGATCGCGGTCAGGGCCCGCCGGGCTTCTCCCTGGGGAATGTCGTACAGCGCCAGATAGCCCCACGGGCAGCTCTTGTTGAACGGGACGCCCTCGGCGCGGCGGAACCGCTGCGCGGCAACGACCCCGTCGACCTTCTCGAGCAGGTCCGGGACGTGGCGCCGGTCATACCAGGCGTTGAACGCGTCATCCTCGCCCGGCACCGAGTTGGTCAGGACGACGAGCTTGTCGAACGGACCGTCTCCGGCTCCCTCGACGGCCCTCCGCGGCCCGAGCTCCTCGTACCACCAGGAGGCCGGCGTGCCCTCGAGGTCGTCGGACAGCGGCGGGCGCGCCTCGATCACACTCCTCGAGGCGGCTAGGGCCCGGCCCGCCTCCACGTCATAGAGCGCCAGGAATCCGTACGGGTGATCGAGCTCGTCGTCGGCGAGCGCGACCTGCAGTCGCCGCCCGCCGATCATGTGATCGGCGGCCAGCACCTGGGGCAGGTGCTCGGCGTCGTACCACGAGTTGAAGGCATCCTCCCGGCCCGCCCTCGCGTTCGTAAAGGCCAACATCACGTCCGGCATCGTGTTCTCCTCTGTCTCGGTTCCGAAAATCTACCAATCGGTTGGCGGAATGCTAGGGTGGGCGGATGGAGACGCTGCGCATCGACCGCCGCGGCGACGGGACGGCTGTGGTCACGATTGACCGCGCCGAGAAGCTCAACGCCATGAGTCACGCGTTCTTCGAGGAGCTGCCCGAAGCGATGCGGACGCTCGACGAGGACCCCGACGTTCGGGCCTGCGTGCTCACCGGGGCCGGAAAAGCCTTTTCGGCCGGTGGCGACATCGCGGACTTCCACGCGCTCGACGGCATGAGTGACTACCGCCGACAGGTGAAGATGGCGCTCGAGGCATTCCTTTCGATCGAGCGCGCCGAGACCGTGGTGATCGCCGCGGTCAACGGGATCGCGTTCGGCGGCGGGACGGAGATCACGCTTGCGTGCGATGTGGCGTTTGCGTCGCAGGCCGCGCAGTTCTCGTTCAAGGAGATCACGCTCGGGTTGATGCCCGGCTACGGTCTCGTGCGCGGTCCCGAGGTGATGGGCCGCGCCTGGACGCACTGGATGGTGCTGTCCGGGGACGTGCTCGATGCCGACGCGGCGCTGCGGATCGGGCTCGTGCAACACGTGTCGAGCCCGGACGGGCTGCTCGACGAAGCGCTGGCGCTGGCGGCGCGGATAGCCGCGCATCCGCCGATGGCGCTCCGGATGGCGAAGCGGTTCATCAACCGTCACGCGCCGGAGGGACTCTCGGAGTCGATCGAGGCCACCGCGTTCCTGCAGTCGAGCCCGGACACGCGCGAACGCGTGGCCGCGTTCGTCGGCCGGCGCTGAGCGGCGTGATCGACAACTCGGTAGTCGTGCATGCCATGTCGTGCCGCGCGGAGACGCCGCTCGGCGTCGTCAACTAGCCGCCTGCTGCTCCGCCACCCACCGGCCCAGGCCCGGGTGCTCGCCACTGCGTGCTGTGTGCATGACGCGCCACACCCCACCGAATCCCGGGGCGGTGGCGTACCAGGCCCCCTGTGGTGTGGATGACGCGCCACACCCCACCCGAACCCGGGGCAGTGGCGTACCAGGCCCCCTGTGGTGTGGATCACGCGCCAACCGGCCCCGCCGGAGCGGAGGTTGGCGCGTCATGCACACAGCACGACCGTCGCTCGCCCCCGCCGGGGCCTGCCGGCGCACACCCCGGGCTCCCTCCCCCTGTGGTGTGCGCGGAATCAATCATCTAAAGCCCGTCCAAGAAAGCCTCGAGCCGGTTCGCGAACACGTCGTTGTCATCGCCGGCGACCATGTGCGCGGCCGCGCCCACCTCGACCACCTGCGCGTGCGGGACCAGTTCGAGCATGTGCGCCAGGCCGTCGTCGCTGACCACGTCGGAGTGCGCTCCGCGGACGATCATCGTCGGGATCGTGAGGGCGGCCGCAGCGGCCTGCACCCGCTCGGGGTCGGCGAAACGCTGCGGCTCGTCCTCGATCGCCATGAACGCAGGGTCCCAGTGCCACCGCCAGCGACCGTCGTCGCCGAGGCGGACGTTCTTCTTCAGGCCGTCTAGGTTGCGAGTGCGTCTGCGGACGGGGTTGTAAGCCTCGATCGCCGCCGCGACCTCCTCGAGCGAGGCGAAGCCGTCCGGCTGCGCGGTCATGAACTCGCGGATCCGGTCCGTGCCCGCCTCCTCCAGCTTCGCGACGACGTCGACGAGCACGAGGCCGCGCGCCAGCCCCGGGTGCTCGCCGGCGGCGACCAGCGAGGTGGTTCCGCCGAGCGACGCGCCGACCAGCACGGGCGGCTCGCCGAGCATGGCGATGAACGTGAGCAGGTCGGTGACGAACGCCTCGAGCGAGTAGTCGCGGTCCGGGGCCCACTGGCTGTCGCCGTGGCCGCGGGCGTCTAGCGCGATCGCCGTCCAGCCGCGCTGGGAGAGGCGGAACCCGGTTCGCGCCCACGAATGGCGGGTCTGGCCGCCGCCGTGGAGCAGCAGGACGGTCCCGCGCCCGCCCGCGGGAAAGCGCTCTCCCGCGAGGCGGAGGCCATCACTCTCGAACTCGAACGGCTCGGCAACCGCGGCCGTCAGGGCGATCCTGTCCACGATCCGAGGCTATCAATCCATCGTTGACCGAACGGTTGGTTGGCCGAGTAGGATTGCGCGATGCCTCCGGCGACCCTCGGCCGTGGATGAACCGTGGCTGCGATCGTGCCGTTCCACTTGGACGTCCCGGAAGCGGAGCTCGACGACCTTCGTGCGCGCCTCCGGCACACCCGCTGGGCCGACCGGGAGACGGTGGTGGACTGGTCGCAGGGGATTCCGCTCGCGTACGTGCAGGAGCTGTGCGGGTATTGGGCGGACCGGTACGACTGGCGGCGGCTGGAGGCGCGGCTGAACGCGATCGGCCAGTTCCGGACCGAGTTCGACGGATTGATGATCCACTTCCTGCACGTGCGTTCACCCGAGCCCGATGCGCTGCCGCTCCTGTTGACGCACGGGTGGCCGGGGTCGGTCGTCGAGTTCTTGGCCGTGATCGAGCCGCTGGTGGACCCGGTCAGTCACGGCGGCACCGCCGCCGACGCATTTGAAGTCGTGTGCCCGTCGCTGCCGGGCTACGGGTTCAGCGACAAGCCGAGCGCGTCCGGCTGGGACGTTCCGCGCATCGCGGTCGCATGGGCCGAGCTCATGAGTCGCCTCGGCTACAGCCGGTACGGGGCGCAGGGAGGAGACTGGGGCGCATTCGTCACGACGCGGCTGGCGGCCGTCGCCCCCGAGCACCTTGCCGGCATCCACCTGAACATGCCCGTCGTCTCTCGCGAGATGATCGCGGCCGTCGGGGAACCTACGGTCGACGAGCAGGCCGCGCTCGCCGCCGCGGCGGAGTTTCGGCGCTCCGGCACCGGATACTCGACCGAGCAGTCGACCCGGCCCCAAACGCTCGGCTACGGCCTGGTCGATTCGCCGGCCGCCCAGTGCGCGTGGATCGTCGAGAAGTTCCACGCCTGGACCGACAACGACGGGAATCCGGAGTCGGCCCTCACCCGTGACGAGCTGCTCGACAACGTCATGCTGTACTGGCTGCCCGGGACCGGGGCATCGTCGGCGCGGCTCTACTGGGAGAGCCTGCGCGATCCGCGCGCACGCGACCCCGTCGACGTTCCGACCGGCTGCTCCATATTTGCGAAGGAGCTGTTCCAGGTCTCGCGCCGCTGGGCGGAGCAGCGGTTCAGCGACCTCCGTCATTTCCGCCGGCTGGATCGCGGCGGTCACTTCGCCGCATTCGAACAGCCCGACCTGTTCGTGGACGAGGTCCGGCAGTTCTTCCGAACGGTGCGCTGAGCGGTCTCGCCTTTGAGCTCCGACGCCGATCACCTCCCCCCGCTGCTGCCCGACGGCGGCACGATCCGCGTGATGGACTGCGCCGTTCGCTGGTACCGGGGCGGGGCGGGCGACCCGACGCTCGTGCTCGTCCACGGAGGTGGAGCGCACGCCGGCTGGTGGGAGCCCATTCTGCCGGCGCTGTCGGCTCGTCAGCGCGTCATCGCGGTCGACCTCAGCGGCCACGGGGACAGCGGCCACCGTCCCGAGGGGTATCCGAGCAGAATCTGGGTCACCGAAGTCGCGGCCCTGCTGCACGAGGTTGCCGGCGGACCCGCGGCCGTCGTCGGGCACAGCCTCGGCGGCCGGATCGGGACGACGACGGCCGCGCTCTATCCGGACCTGGTCAGCGCGCTGGTCACGCTCGACTCGGTCATCCCCCCATACGGCGGAGAGCCGATCCCGCGGGTCGGGCCGCGCAAGGTGTACGAGAGCAAAGAGCTCGCCCTCAAGGCGTTCCGGCTGATGCCGCCGCAGCCGCCCGTCGAGCCGGACGTCATGGACAGGCTGGCGCGCCGCTCGATCAGGCAACTGCCGGACGGGCGCTACACGTGGAAGTTCGACCCGGCGATCTTCGGGCAGATGGAGGACCGGTTCGGCGTCGCGCGCGACATTCCTCAGATCCGCTGTCCGGTGACGATCGTTCAGGGCACGCTCAGCTCGCTGACCTCGCCGGCGCTCGCCGAGCAGTACCAGGCGCTCCTCGGCCGCGGCGTCGAGACCGTTGGGTTCGCCGGCTCATACCATCACGTGCCACTCGATGCCCCAGCGGAGACCGTCGCGCTGCTGGGCCGGCTCGACGGCACGCGCCCGCGCTGACGCTCAGCGGTCGAACACGAGCCGCTGCCGGTCGATTCGAGCGCCCTGCATGAGCCGCTGGAACGACGGGTAGCGCCCGTACAACGCGTTGTGAGCCGCCTGGTAGTCCGCCACCGACTGCCAGTTGACGGGGAAGAACTCGGTGAAGTTCCAGCTCCGCGCGATCCGCTGCTCACGCGAGATCGCGGAGACGATCCCGCAGGTGTGCAGCGGCCAGTCTGTCGAGCCGAACTGCTCTAGCTCGAGCTCGAGGTCGCCCATCCTGACCGACACGTGCCGGATCGTCCCGCGCTCGGTCTCGACCGTGCGGATCTCCGGGTCCGAGCGCGCGATGCTCCGGCCGCCGACGTAGTGGTGCGCGGCCGCGAAGCCCGTGCCGGGCCGCCCGCGCCAGGCGTAGCCGCCCTCGAGCGTGCCGTCCTCGTATTCGACGAGCCAGTTCATCCATAGGTTGTGGAGCTTGGACAGCATTCCGATCTCGTTCCACATCGCGTCGGGCCGGCTGTAGATGTAGTCGAGCATGAGCAGTCCCTCGACGGGCGTGCCGTCGATCGTCCCGTCGATCTTGCCGATGTAGTTGCGCAGCAACTGGGGGTATTCGTAGCCGGCCTGCTCGGGCACCCAGAACGTGCACACCTGGCCGAGTCGGCGGGCGCGCAGGTCGATGCGTCCGCCGGCGTCGGTCCACCGGTACGAGTCGGTCCCGAAGTGCAGTCCGAACGTCGCTCCAACGAAGGAGACCGTCTCGTCATCCTCGGTGACCGCGTAGGGCTCCGAGACGGGCGAGTCATCCCATGAGAACAACATCGGGCACTGCGCGTCGAGCTCGCCGTTCAACCGGTACGCGCCCATGTTGACCACGGTTCCCTTGTCCTGACCCTGCACCCCCCGCATGACGTTGTATAGCTGACCGGCTGCGTCGCTCACCACCGCGTACGGGCAGATGAACACGACGCACAGGCCCGGCTGCGGGGCGTGGCCGAGACGGTACTCGGGGAGCTTCGGCGTGTCCTCCAGGTACACGTAGTACCGCATCGGTGCGCCGAGCCGGCTGTCGAGGGGGACCTCGGCCGGAGCTGAGACCCGGCTGAGACTCACTCGGACGCACCCCCGACTGCACCGCCGCCGTAGACCGAATCGAGCCACTCGCTCTCGTCGGGCGCGACGGACCAGAGCATGACCTCCGCGCACGCTGCGATCTCGATCGCGCGATTGCGCAGCGCGAGGTGCTCGCCGTCGCCGGCGATCTCGCCGGCCAGCCTTACGATCGCCTTCAACCTCTCCACGGTCTCGCCGTGGGTCAACTTGGCCCCCGGGTCGGTCACGATGCGTCTCCGTCGCTCACGACGTCGCCCCGGCGGCCAGCCCCGCCTGTCGCTCGTCGACCCACCGGCGCGGTTTCACGTCCGGAGTCGTCCACCGCGGGAGATCCCGCGCCGGCACGGTCCTGAGCTCGAAGGTGATGTTCGTCCGCGCCTTGAGCTCCTGGCGCAGGCGCTCGATGAGGCCGTCCTCGGGCGGACCCGGAGCGGCGAACGCAAGTCTGATCTCGGCGACGTCACGACCGGCCTCACCGATGGTCACGCGGCCCTGGTACTCGGCGATCTCGGGACGCGCGAAGATGATCTCGTCGACCTCGTGGGGGAACACGTTCTCGCCCTTGATCTTCACCATGTCGTCCCAACGGCTGACCGTGCCGGCCTCGATGGCCCGCAGGTCACGACCGCACGGGCAGTCCTCGTGCGCCATCAGGACGACCTTGTCGCGGGTCCGGAAGCGCACGAGCGGCGAGGCCTCCTTTTCGAGGAGCGTCACGACGAGCTCGCCGGGCTCCCCGGGCGCCACCGGCTCGAGCGTGTCGGGATCGAGCACCTCCAGCAGCGCGGCCCACTCGTAGAAATGGAGCAAGCCCCGGCGCCCGTCAACCACCGCGCCCTGCTCGCAGTTCGACATGATGAACGCGCCGTAGGTCTGACTCGCGCCGTATCCCTCGTAGATCCGCGCTCCCCACGCGTCCTCCATCCGCTCGACGAAGTCGACGGGCCAGGCCTCGCCGGACATGACGATCGCGCGCAACCTGGGGAATCGCTCGCGCGGCAGCCCGCCCTCGCTCTCGCACAGCGTCGTCAGCCCGTTCAGCGCGCTCGGCATCGCGTACATGACGTCGAGGCCGAAGCTCGCCATCAGCTCGAGGCGCTTCGCGAAGCCGGTGTAGCCGATCAGGTACGGCATCGATCCGACGGCGCGGAAGCCGCGGTGAAAGCTGCCGTGCGACGCGCTGTTGGACACGCCCACGTGGTGGGCGAGGACATCGCCGGGCCCGGCGCCAGCCCACCAGAAAGCGAGTCCGTGCAGGAGGCCGCGCAGGTGCGCGTCGCGGGCCGTATGGGCGTGGACCTCCTGCGTTCGCCCGGATGTCCCGCTTGAGAGCGTGATCTCCCACACGTGCTCGACGGGAACGCCGAGCCGTCGTCCGTAGGGCGGGTGGGCCTCCTGATCGGCGAGGAGCTCCTCTTTGGTGAGGACCGGAAAGCGCCGGACGTCAGCCAGGCTGCGGAGCGGCTCGTCCGGCACCTGTCCGCGCCACGCCTCCCGGTAGAACGGGTTGGTCGTCCGCAGCCGCTCGATCATGCGGTTGAGCCGTCGGAGCTGCAGTTCCTCGAGCGCGGGTCGATCGAGCCCTTCCAGCGCGGGATTCATCATCCGCAGGGGTTCGCTCACCGGCGGGATGGTAGCCAAACGACCGATTGGTGGCTAGTGCTGATCGGGCTAGTGCTGATCAAGATAGGCGCGGATCACGATAGCCGCGCCTGAGGCGATCCCGTAGCAGCGCCGGCGACCACGTGTCCTGGTGCTCGCCGTAGACCTCGGTGCCATCCGCGAGCGTCCAGCGGACCACGCAAGCCCACACGAACCAAGGCGTGCTCGGAATCGCGACCCGACTGATCACCTCCCCGCGCGCGTGAAGCGAGGTGCCTTCCTCGCCATGACCGCGCACGACCACCGACACCGGTCGCCCGAGGTCGTCGCGGTCGATCTCACAGGTCCCGGCCGCCAGCCGGGCGACGCGGCCGTCTCGCAGCAGGAACCCGGTGAGCAGCTCGTGAAGCTCCCGGTCCGGCCGCCACCGGGTCGACAGGTGAAAGCCCTCGCCACCGGTGCCCGCCCCGTAGCTGTATGAGACGAACGTGCGCTGTCGGCTCTCCCGGCGCGGGGACCAGGTCCGGTCGCGCATCTCCAGGCAGTCGATCTCGATCCGCTCCCCGTTCAGCCGCAGCTCGCCGGTCACTCGCCCGAGTTGGTCGATGTGGCCGTGGCCGCCTGGCTCGATGCCGACCTCGTGTGGCGGATGGAGGGCGCGGAACGTCATCTCGAGCGAAATGGCGGGCCCGTCCTCGTACGAGATGCGGTACGCGGTCAGGGGCTCCAGACACTGGTAACTGAGCCCGTTCGGGAGCCGGAGATCCGAAAGGTCGGCGTCGCGCGGGATCGGCAGGTGCCACCACGTGCGGTAGTACGGGAGCTGCCAAAGCTCCTCCGCCCCCGGCTTCCACACGTAGATCCCGCACGACATCACCCCGAGCTCGTGCCGGAACAGCGGATACGTCCAGATGGCCAGCCCGCGCTCCGGGACCGCGCCCGGCGAACCATGCCGTCTCCGTCCACGAAGCGTCGTCGGTAACGCCAAGGTGGAACCGGTCGTCCGCCGCCCCGAGGGAACTCGATCCGCGTTCCTCGGGCACCGAGTCCACGCCGTTCCCGATCCCCACGGCGGTCTAACATACCATACGTTTGGTTGAGCCGTTGACACCCGCGGTCGTGACCGACGTGCTGCGTGCCCGCCTCGACCCGTTGCTCGAGTGCGTGACTGTGGAGCGGGGCCCGATGGGCAATGCACAGGAGGTTTGGTTCGTCGACACCCGTGCCCGCGGCGGCGGCGGTCGACAGTTCGTGCTGCGGCGGAGCGCCGGTGGCGGGGCGCTCGAGGACAGCGAGCTGGGCCTCGAGTTCACGGTGCTCGCCGCGCTCGCGGACCGAGGATTCCCGGTCCCGCGCGTGTACTTCTCCGAACTGGATCCGTCTTCGCTCGGACGGCCGTACTTCGTGATGGACCGTGTCGGAGGCACCCCGGTGGGGCACATCTCGTCCGCGGGAGCGCGCCGCGCGTCGCGCGCGAGCTCGGCGCCTGGCTCGCACGCTTGCACGCGCTGGAACCGGCAGAGCTCGTGCCTCAGCTGCCCCGGCCCGACGGGACGGCCGCTGCGACTCGCGGCGAGCTCGCGCGCTGGGAGCGGGTGTACCTCCGCCGCCGGCCCGGCCCGGTTCCGCTGCTGGGTGCGCTGCTCGGCTGGCTCGATGTCCACGTCCCCGCGGACGACGGTTCGCCACGGCTGCTCTGGGGCGATGCCGGGCCGCACAACATCCTCGTCGACGGCCCGCATATCACCGGGCTCCTGGATTGGGAGCTCGCCCACGTCGGAGACCCGCTGGAGGACCTGGGCGCTGCGACCTGGGCCTGCCTGCCCGGCACCCTCGACCCGGCTGAAGTCGTCGCCGGCTACGAGCGCGAGGCCGGGCCGGTGGATCGTGAGCGGCTGCGCTATTTCGAGGCGCTCGCGTGCGCGATCCGCTCGGTCATGGTGGTCGCCGGGGTGGATGCGTTCCTGAAGGGCGAGGCCGGGCCGCCGGCCGCGGCGCTCGGACAACACCTGCTGCTCGCGAACCTCGAGCGCGCGGCGGCGCTGATCGGTTGGACGCGCGTTCCGGGGGACCAAGCCGCGCCGCCCGCGTTGCGACCGGACGCGTCCGAGACGGCCGCCGGCGTCGCGAGATACCTGCGCGAGCAGGTGGTCAGCGCGGTGGCCGACCCGCGAGCTCGGCGCGAGCTGAGGACCGCGGCGGCGCTGCTCGACACCGTCGCGCTCCGCGCCCGGCCGGATCTCGGCGACGAGGACCTGGCGTTGGAGGACGCCGCGACCCGGGCCGAGCGGCAGCGCTCCCCGGCGCGGGCGAGACTTCGGTCGAGGCTCCTGGCGGGACTGGCCGCGCAGCGGACGATGATCACACCACTCGACGACCTCTACAGACCCAGACGGTGACCATGCAACAAACTGGACGCGACCTGTGGCAGTGGCGGGTGCAGCGAGACACCGGACCGCCCGTTCGTGCGGTTCGGCGCAACGGGACTGGACGTACGCCGAGTTCGACGATGATGTCCGCCGGCTGGCCGCCGGTTTGGGGGCGATCGGGGTGGGTCCCGGCACCCGCGTGCTCGTCGCGATGGCGAACGCACCGGAGACGATCAGGGCCCACCTCGCGCTGCACCAGCTTGGCGCCGCCTTCGTCCCGCTGCTTCCCGGCCTCACATCCGCCGAGCTCGCATTTCCGATCAACCACAGTGAGGCCAGGTTGCTGATCGCCGACGCGGCGGTGGGAGAGCAGGTGCGGTCGATGCGAGACCAGTGCCCGACGCTGGAGGTGATCGTGGCCACGGAGGAGCTCGCCGGGCTCGCCGCCTCCGACGCGCCGGCGCATGCGCCGCTCGACGGATACGGCGAGGACAGCCTCGCGGCGATCCTCTACACGTCGGGGAGCACCGGGCGCCCCAAGGGCGTGATGGTCCGCGCCGGTTCGTTCTTCAGCGTCGGTGACGCGTTTGCCGACCGCTACGGGATCACCGGCGATGACACGTACTTCCTCCCAACGACGCTCTCGCACGCGGTCGGATGCCTCACCGCGGTGTCGATGACGATGGGGCGCGGCGGGACGCTTGCCATCACCGACCGCTTCAGTCCGTCGAGCTTCTGGATGCAGCTGGCGGAGGCGCGCGGGACGTACTCGATCCTGTTCCCCGCGCAGCTCAATCTGCTGCTGGAGTCGGCCGACGGGGCGCCCGCAGCCGGTGAGCACTCGCTGCGGCTGGTCATCACCCACGCCTACATCGGGAGGTTCCGCGAGCGGTTCGGGGTCGAGCTCGCGACCGTCTGGGGCATGACCGAGACCGGCGCCCTGTGCGTCGGGAGCGAGCCGGCGTACCTCGGCGAACACGGCGACAACTACGTGGGTACGCCGATGAAGGACGTGGAGGTCGCGGTCCTGGACGAGCGCCTGAACCACCTGGAGACGGGCCAGAACGGCGAGATCGCGCTCCGCCACCGCCACGTGATGCTGGGCTACCTGAATGATCCGGACGCCACCAAGCAGACGCTGGTCGACGGCTGGGTGCGTTCCGGCGATCTCGGCGTGCTGGATCAGCAGGGCCGGTTGTTCTTCGTCGGTCGCCTCAAGAACGTGATCAAGCGGTCAGGCGAGAACATCAGCGCCGAGGAGGTCGAGGCCGCGCTCGCCGAGCACCCGGACGTTGCCGAGTGCACGGTGTTCGCGGTGCCGGATCCGATCCGCACGGAGGAGGTCTACGCCGTGGTCGTGCGGCGACAGGGCGCGATTGCCGACCCGGTCTCGCTGCGGACGTTCTGCGGCGAGACGCTCGTGCGCTGGAAGCTGCCCAGGTACATCATGACCCGAGACGACCCGCTGCCACGGCTACCGAGCGGCAAGCTCGACCGCGTCGCGCTGCGCGCGTCGCTCGACGGACTCGCAGCGTGGGACGCCCAGGCCGTACGATCACCCGCGAGGGCAGACTGAGATGTGGATCGAAGGAACGACCGTCGGACACCTTCTCGATCGGGCGGCCGAGCGGAGCCCGGACGATGATGCGGTCGTGTTTCCGGATACGCGCACCAGCTACGGCGAGCTTTCCCGATTGACCGACGCGATGGCAAGGTCGTTCGTCGGTCTCGGCATCGAGTCGGGTGACAAGGTCGGAATCCTGATGCCAAACCGGCTCGAGTTCGTGGTCGGGTTCGTCGCGGCGGCGAAGCTCGGCGCGGTTCCGGTCCCGATCAACGCGCGCTTCAAGGCATACGAGCTCGGCCACGTGATTTCGCACGCGGACGTGCGCGTGCTGCTGACGTGCGCGGGGCCAAGTGGAACGGCGGACTATCCCGCGATCCTTCGGGAGGTCTTTCCTGACTTGGCGGAGCAGCGCGATCCATGGAGGCTCGATCTCGATGCCGCGCCGAAGCTGAGACAGATCGTCGACATCGACGGGGATCGGACCAGGGCGTTCCTCACGCGCGGGGACCTCGAGGCTGCCGGTGCCGAGGTCGGGTCCGGGGAGGTCGCGGTCAGGCAGTCGCGCGTGCGCATCCGTGACATCGCGATGCTGATGTACACATCGGGAACGAGCGCACGGCCGAAGGGCTGCCTGCTCACCCACGAGGCGCTCGTCCGCCACGCGGGCAACGTCGCGCGGTCGCGGTTCCTGCTGACCGCACAGGACAGCTTCTGGGATCCGCTGCCGCTGTTCCACATCGGCGGCATCGTCCCGATGCTCGGCTGTTTCTCGGTCGGCGCACGTTACTGTCATGCCGGTCACTTCGAACCCGGCGTCGCGCTGCGGATGCTCGAGGCCGAGCGCTGCACCGTCCTGTATCCCGCGTTCGAGACGATCTGGCTCGCGGTGCTCGACCACCCCGAATTCGACCGCACCGACCTGAGCGCCGTGCGCGTGATCCAGAGCATCGCGGTGCCCGAGCGGCTGGCACAGCTCGAGGCGCGCATGCCGTGGGCGGCGCAGGTGTCATCGTACGGCGCCACCGAATCCGCCAGCAACCTCACGCTGACCCGACCCGACGACCCGTACGAGGTGCGGATCAGCACCCTCGGGCAGGTCTTGCCGGGGATGGAGGTCAAGATGCTCGACCCGGAGACGGGCGATGAATGCCGGCCCGGAGAGGTCGGGGAGCTGTGCTTCCGCGGCTACTCGCTGTTCGAGGGCTACTACAAGGATCCCGAGCTGACCGGTGAAAGCTTCGATGCCGACGGCTTCTTTCACTCCCAGGATCTCGGAAAGCTCGACGAGGACGGGCGGCTGGTCTACGTCGGCCGCCTGAAGGACATGCTGAAGGTCGGCGGCGAGAACGTCTCGGCGCTCGAGGTCGAGGGATATCTGGTCACGCACCCAGCGGTCAACATCGCGCAGGTGGTCGCGGCACCGGACGCGCGCTACGGAGAGGTCCCCGCAGCGTTCCTCGAGCTCAAGCGGGAGGAGGCGATCGACGAGCAGGACGTAATCGAGTTCTGCCTTGGCCGCATCGCGACGTACAAGGTGCCGCGCTACGTGCGGTTTGTCAGGCAGGGCGAATGGCCGATGTCGGGCACCAAGATTCAGAAGTTCGTCCTGCGCGACCGCATCTCGAGCGAGCTGCGCGAGCGCGCGATCACAGAGGCTCCTCGCCTGCGCGAGCGGGCGATCGACCGATGAGGAGTGGAGATGGAGTTCGGGCTCAGCGAGGACATGCGTCTGTTCCGGCGGCAGGTCCGCCGGTGGGTCGATAACGAGGTCCCCAAGAGTTACGCGCGCGAGCTCGAACGCCAGGAACGCGATTACCCGTTCGAGCTCTGGGACAAGTTCACCGAGGCGGGTTTTCACGGCCTGAGCGTGCCCGAGGAATACGGCGGCCAGGGCGGGGACATCCTCGCGCAGATGGTCTTGGCCCGGGAGCTTTGCCGGTCGCTGGGCGGGCTCAGCTGGGTGTGGGGAATCACGTCGTTCGCAGGGTCGAAGTCGATCGGCATCTACGGCACCGAGGAGCAGAAGGAGCGCTTCCTTCCGGCGATCGCCCGCGGCGAGCTGCGCTTCTCGATCGGGTTCACCGAACCCGGCGGCGGCACGGACGTCCTCGGCGCGATGCGGACGAAGGCGAACAAGCTCGACGGCGGCTGGCAGCTCACCGGCACCAAGACGTGGTGCTCATCGGCGCACGTGGCCGACTACATCCTGCTGCTGGCGCGCACGGACGAGAACGTCCACAAGCGTCACGACGGCGTCAGCCTGTTCCTGCTGCCGACCAAGTCCGACGGGGTCCAGATCAGCGAGCTGCCCAAGCTCGGCATGCGAGCGATGGGCTCGTGCCAGGTTCACATCAAAGACGCGTTCGTGCCCGACGACCTAGTGCTGGGCGCGCCGGGGAGGGCGTGGTACATGTTGCTGCCGACGCTCAACAACGAGCGGGTGATGGTGGGAGCGTTCTGCGTCGGCATCCTCGACGGGGTTCTCGAGGACGCGCTCGAGTACGCACGGCAGCGAGAGGCGTTCGGAAGGCCGATCGGTCAGTTTCAGGTTCTGCAGCACTACATCGCCGACATCGCGATGATGCGAGACCAGGCCGAGCTGATGGTGTTCCGTGCCGCGTCGTTGCTCAGCCAGCAGAAGCCTTGCCACCTCGAGGCGAGCATGGCGAAGGTGATCGCCTCGGACTACGCGGTGAGGGCGGCCGACCTGGGAATCCAGATCCTCGGCGGGATGGGCTACTCCGCGGACACCGACATGCAGCGGTACTGGCGCGACGCACGGCTGTGGCAGATCGGGCCGATCACCAACGAGATGGCCCGCAACACGATCGCCGAGCAGCTCGGACTGCCGCGCTCGTTCTGATCCGGGAGCGCTCTTAACGTGATGCGAATGGCTCGGCTCGTTGACGCGGCTGAGGCCTGCTGGTAGATTTCCGCTCCGTCTCGGCCAAACAAGTGTTTGGTTGTTCCGGCGCTTATATGCGCGCGTCGGTTTCGCGCGCCTGACCGGGGAACGAGAGTCTGCTGTGAGAAATCTTCCGACGGTGGCGACGGCAATTTCAGAGCGTCATCGCGCGCACGCCGCATGGTTGTCGTGGTCGCCGAAACCAGCCCGTTCCGGGTGTCGGCAGCTCCCGACGGTCTCGGCTTGACATCCGGGAAGACGCGACGTATCCTGACGCAGCCCAAACGACCGTATGGTAGAAAAAGTACACGAGGGACGAGTAGTGAGCGGCGTGGACGAGCGGCCGCCGGCATCGCCGGCGGAACGGGTCCGTCGCGATGAAGGTGACGCAGGAACCGCCCGAGTTGATGCTCGTCGAGGGCGGCCATCGCAAATCGAGGTGAAGGAGATGGGCAAGCTATGAAGGACTCGGAATTCGGGTCGCGCGCAGGAGACCCGGCGGAGCTCGGGTCGCGCCGCGGGCGACGCGGTCAACGGATCGGCTCGGCCTTCTCGGCCCGTAGCCTTCGCTGGATCGTGCTGGTCGGCGCGTGTGCGGTGGCCCTGGGGGCTTGCGGCTCCAGCAGCAGCAGCTCGAGCGCCGGCGGCAGCAGCGCAACCAGCGGCGGCAGCAGCAGCAGCGGCGGAAGCAGCGGCGGCACCATCAAGCTGGGCGTGATCTCGGACCAGACCGGACCCACCGTCGGCCACACAGGTCCCGTTCCTGCACGGCATCCAGACGTATATCGACAAGACCAACGCGGCTGGCGGCGTCAACGGCCAGAAGATCCAGCTCTCCCTGTGCGACGAGAAGTACGACGTCAACGCTGGACTGGCGTGTTACCAGACGCTGGTCAAGCAGGACAAGGTGTCGGCACTCGTCGGCTCGTTGAACGACTCGGACGTACAGGCGGCCCTGATCCCGAAGATAACCCAGGATCAGATCCCGGTGATCGGCGCCGAGTCGACCAACAAGGAGGCGGTCGACCCGCTGAACAAGTACTTCTTCGCGATGGAGTGCCCGTACCCGGACCAGGCCGACGTCGCGGTGGCATACGAGGACCAGATCACGGGCGTCAAGGCGCCCAAGGTCGCGTCGATGACGCTGAGCGTCTCCTCCGGGTACGAGTGGTCGAACCTCATCAAGGAGCGTGTTACGAAGCTCGGCGGCTCGCTCGCCGGGGCCTACCCGATCCCGCCGACCGCGACGAACGCGGATGTCGTGGTCCAGAAGATCGCGGCGCTCCATCCGGACTGGATCACCGTCCACGGCGGTCCGAACATCTCGGAGATCCTGCTCAAGTCGATGCAGAAGTTCGGCGTGCAGATTCCGGTCGTCGGCATCTTCGCCACTGGCGGACACCTGCCGTTCCAGTCGGTCTCGCCGACTTACGCCAAGCTGTTCCACTACGTGAACTGCTACACGCCCGCGGACGTGTCGGGCCCGGGCACGACCCAGATGCTGGCCGACGCTCAGAAGTACGGTGGTCACCAGGCGGAGGCGCAGACCAACGACCCGTTCTCGAACGGTTATGTCGTCGGCATGACAACGGTGGCGGGCCTCAAGAACATCCCCTCGGGGACGAAGGTCGACAGCGCTTCGATCGTGACGGGGATGGAGAAGGTGAACAACCTCGACACGATGGAGCTGTCCCCCAACGTGACGTTCAGCCCGACCCTGCACATCGGGGTACTCGGTCTGCGGCCCTACGGCTACGACCCCACGACGAAGAAGATCGTCGCGGTCGGGACCTATGACACCTACAAGTCCTCGCTGACCGGAGAGTGGTTGCCGCCTGAGAGCAAATCCGCCCTCGGTCAGTAGGCACGGAGTGATGTAACGACACAGCGAAGCAGCCCAGCGCGATCGATTGGTAAACCGAAATGACAGCATTTATCCAATACGTCATCACCGGCCTGGCCGTTGGCTCGGTATACGCAATCGTCGCGCTGGGCTTTTCGCTCGTGTTCAAGGCGACAGGCGTCTTCAACTTCGCCCAGGGCGCACTGATGATGTTCGGGGCGTTCATCGCATGGACCGCGACGGCGCGGTGGGGCTTGGCGCTGGTCCCGGGGATTGCCGTGACCCTCGTGCTCTCCGCGGCGCTCGGCGTTGCCATTCACTTCGTGGTAATCCGGCCGCTGATGGGCGGCACACTACTAACGCTTGTGATGGCGACGATCGCCCTGTCGCTGATCATCACTGCGATGGCGTCGATCATCTGGGGATCGCAGCAGCGTCTGTTCCCGTCGCCGATACCCGATCACGTGCTGCATCTGGGCGGCCTACGGATCTCGACTCTCGACCTGATCGTCATAGGGGTCAGTGGTGCATGCATGGTGGTGTTCGGCCTGTTCTTCCGATTCACCACGCTCGGGCTGCACATGCGTGCGACGGCCGAGAACTCCGAGGCCGCGGTGCTCAGCGGGGTGAATTCCACCCGCGTGTTCGTGGTGACGTTTGCGGTTGCCGTGATGCTCGCCTCCGTCGGTGGCATCCTACTCGCCAACATCTCGCTGGTGAGCCTCAGCCTTGGGGACATCGGCTTGCTCGCCTTCCCAGCGGTCGTGGTGGGAGGTCTGACGAGCATTCCAGGTGCCGTCGTGGGCGGACTGCTGATCGGCGTGATCGAGCAACTCAGCGCCGCCTATATCTCGATCGAGTCCCAGGATGTCATCGTTTACACCCTGCTGTTGGTGGTGTTGCTGGTACGCCCGTGGGGGCTCTTCGGGGAGCGTGAGATCGTTCGTGTCTGAGAACGGAGTCGCAATCAATGCTTGACAATCGGCACCTGACCACGAGCTACCGGGAGGACCTGCGAGTTCTACCGCGGCGCCCTCGGCAGTTGCTGTGGGTGCTCCTCGGAACAGCCTTCTTCATCTACGTGCCCACGTGGGTCGGGAACTCCGCTCCGCTCGGCATCGGGTCGGCGGACGTGAACTTCGCGCTGATCACGATCATGGGGGCGGTGGCGCTGAATCTGCTCGTCGGCTACACCGGGCTGCTGTCGATGGGGCACGCGGCGTTCTTGGCCCTCGGGGCGTTCGGGGCGGCGCTGCTTGGCGTCAAGGCCGGGGTCCCGTTCTGGCTGACCGTGATCCTGTCCGGCTGCATGGGGGCCGTGGTTGGGGTCTTCGTCGGGCTGCCGTCGCTGCGCCTGCGTGGCCTTTACCTGCTGTTGTCGACGCTTGCGCTGAACTTCATCGCGCTGTTCCTGTTCCTGAAGTACCAGCTGCATGCGTTCGGCCCAGCGGGTATCAACTACCCGTACCCGAGCTTCTTGGGCATCACGTTCAACACGGACACCAAGTGGTACTTCCTCCTGCTGGTCTGCGTGATCGGGACGATGGTGCTGTCTCGGAACATTCTGGGTTCGCGAGACGGACGCGCGTTCGTCGCCGTCCGCGACTCGGACGTGGCTGCCGCCGTGGCGGGGGTGAACGTGGCGGCGATCAAGCTCAAGGCGTTCGCGCTGTCGTCGTTCATCGTCGCCTTCGCCGGCGCTCTGTACGCGTATTACGTGAGCACCGTCAACCAGGACACGTACTCGCTCAACCAGGTCATCGGCTACTACGCGGCCGTGATCGTCGGCGGGCTTGGATCGTTGTCCGGTGCGGTGTACGGGGCGTTGCTGTACACGTTGCTCCCTCCGGTCCTCACCCAGATCTCCAACGACATCGGACCGAACGCTCCGGTGATCGGCCATCTGCTCTCGCAGCACGCCAGCGATTTGAACCTCGTGATCTTCGGGATCGTCGTCTTGCTGATCCTGATGGTGCGGCCGGCCGGGTTGGCCAGCATCGCAGCCTCGGTAGGTAAGGCCTTCCGGCGCTGGCCCTTCAGCTCATGAGCGCGCCAGACCTGCTGACCACCACGCGGGCAAACGGCGCTGCCGGCGCGAACGGGTCGGAGACCCATTTGCTCAGCCTTCGCGGGGTCGAGGTCAGCTACGGCGGGGCATCGCTTGCGCTTCGTGGGGTGACCCTGCAGGTGGGCCGTAGCCAGGCGGTGGCGGTGCTCGGCTCAAACGGCGCTGGCAAGACGACCACGATCCGCGCGGCCTCGGGTCTGCTCGGCGTGCACGGCGGGCGTGTGGTCGCCGGCGATGTCGAGTTCGACGGCGTCGATGCCCGCCGCATGCGTCCCCACCAGCTCGTGGGTCAAGGAATGGCACAGGTGCCCGAGGGCCGGATGGTCTTCAAGCACCTCACGGTCGAGGAGAACCTCCGCGTCGGGGCCGCCGCGCGCAAGGACTCCGGTGCTGCGGCGGCGCTCGAGCAGGTCTACGAGCTGTTCCCTCGCCTCCGCGAGCGCAAGGGTCAGAAGGCCGGCTGGATGTCAGGTGGTGAGCAACAGATGGTCGCAATCGGCCGTGCCCTGATGGCCGCACCGCGTCTCCTGCTCCTCGACGAGGTCTCGCTCGGACTCGCGCCGCTGGTGATCGAGGACATCTTCAAGCAACTCGCCAAGGCACGTGCCGAGCTCGATCTCGCGGTTCTGCTCGTCGAGCAGAATGCGCTCGTGGCGCTCGACTTCGCCGATTACGGCTATATCATGGAAAACGGGCGGATCGCGCTTGAGGGGACCAGTGAGGAGCTACGCCACAATCCCGAGGTTCAGGCGTCTTACCTCGGTACCGGTGCAACCCGGGAGCGGTTCGGAGTCCGTCGGGCGGCGCGGCCTCGCCGGAGGTGGCTGTCATGAGCGATCGGATGCCGAGATGAGGCTGGCGGCACAGTCGTCATGAGCGACAAGTCGTTGATCGAGGTCACGAATGTGAGTGTCCGCTTCGAAGGCGTCGTCGCGCTCTCCGACGTGAGCTTCGCGGTGCCACAGGGCTTGCTGACCGCGATCATCGGCCCCAATGGAGCCGGCAAGACGACGCTCTTCAACTGCATGAGCGGGCTCTACCGTCCGACGGAGGGTCGGATCACGCTCGAGGAGCACGAAATCACGCGCATGCGGCCTTATCGCATCGCGAAGCTCGGCCTCGCCCGGACTTTTCAGGCTCCGGCTCTGTTCGGAGGCATGACGGTACTCGAGAACCTGATGCTCGGCCGGTATATCCACGGCCGCGTAGGCGTCCTCCGAGGTGCGGTGCTGACGCCGGGCGCGCGCAAGGAGGAGGCGGCGCAGCGCGCCAAGGCCGAGGAGACGCTCGCTTTGATCGAGCTCCAGCCCTACCGCCACACGCTCGTGCGTGATCTACCGTATGGCCTCCAGAAACGCCTCGATCTCGGCCGTGCACTGGCTCAAGAGCCGAGCGTGTTGCTGCTCGATGAGCCGATGGCCGGCATGAATGTCGAGGAGAAGGTCGCGCTGGCGGCGCTGATCGCCGACGCCCGGGACCAGTGGGGGATCACGCTTGTGCTCGTCGAGCATGACATGGGGGTCGTCATGGACCTCGCCGACAGCGTGGTCGTGCTCGATTTCGGTGAGAAGATCGCCCACGGAACGCCGGACGAGGTGCAGAGCGACCCGCAAGTGATCGCCGCATATCTCGGAGCGCACGCGCAGGAAGAGATCGCCGCGGAGGTCAAGGCCGTATGAGCGCGGCCAGCGAGGCGGTGTCGCGGTCCGCGGATTCGATCCTTCCGGTGGGGGTGGAGACCCTGCCGGATGTCGTGGTCGCCAACGCAACCGCGCGGCCCGACGCGGTGGCGGTGCTCTACAAGCGATACGGCATCTGGCAGCGCCTGAGCTGGCGCGAGTTGCGTGAGCGGGTCGAACGGGCGAGCTCCGCGCTCGCCGCTGTCGGACTCAGGCGTGGAGAGCCGGTAGCGCTGATTTCGGATCCGCGCCCGGGGTGGCTGGTCGCCGATCTCGCCGTCCAGGCGGCGGGCGGCGTCAGCGTGGCGGTGCATCCGACGCAGTCCGAGGCCGACCTGCGCGGGATATTCGCCGCGTCACCCATACGGTTTGCGTTCGTCGGGGATGACGAGCAGCTCGAGCTGGCCGACGCCGCGCTCGACGGGCTTGAGCTGCGGGTGATCCTCGACCCGAGCTTCGTTCGACGCTCCCACGAGGAGGGCAGCGAGCCCCTGCTCGAGTTCCTTGAGCGGGGCGACGGACCGGCCGCGGTCGCTCCCAGTCGGAATCCCGACGAGCTCGCGATCGGGGTCATCAGCTCCGGGGTGCGGGCGGTCGGCGCGGATCCGGTCGCGCCGCGGGCGCTGTGCTTCACCCATCGGTCGGCGATGGTGGCCGCGCGCAGTGCCGCGCAGTCGCTCGGGCTCCGGCAGGGTGACCGCAACCTCACCGTGGTGTCGCCGGGCCAGAGCACCGCTCGCCTGGCCGACTATTACGCGCCGCTGATCGCGGGGACGACGATTTCGTTCCCCGAGTCGCAGAGCACGATCGTCGAGAACCTGCTCGAGACCGCGCCGGACGTGCTGCTGCTGACCCCGCGGGCGCTCGAGCTGCTGGCGAGCGACGCGGAGCTGCGGATGGCCCATTCCGGGCGATTCAAGCGAGCGGCCAACCGCTGGGCCGCCTCGAACCGAGCCGGGGGCGACTCGTCGTCACCGCTGCGGGCGGTCAGCCGCGCGCTCGTGGACCGCCCGATGGTCTCAAAGCTCGGACTTCGGAGAGCACGGCGCGTGGTCTGCGCCGCCGGTCAGCCGACGCCCGAATTGCTGCATTTCTACTGGGACCTCGGCATTCCGCTGGTGGTCAGCTACGGTCAGGCCGAGAGCCTCGGACTGGTCTCCTGCCAGCGGGACGCCGGCGACGCCGGCACGGTCGGACCGCCCGTGCCGGGGATGGAGGTGCGGGTCCGCGAGGACGGGCTGCACGTGAAGTCCGGCGGGCTGGCCCGAAGCTATCTCGACGGCGCACCCGTACAGGCTCCCGATGGGTGGCTCGACACCGGCGACCACGGCGCGATCGACGACGAGGGACGCGTGATCGTCCATGCCGCCCGGCAGGACATCCTGCAGCGGCCCGGTCAGCCCGACGTTCTGCTGCCCGAGGTCGAAGGGCGTCTGCGCCTCAGCCCGTATGTCGGCGAAGCGGTCGCGCTCGCCGGTGCCAACGGGATCGCGGCCCTGATCCAGATAGAGCTCAGCGCGGTCGTGGACTGGGCGCTGCGCCAGGGCGTTCCGGGTGCCACGTTCGCGACACTGGCCGCAAGCCCGGAGGTCGTGAAGCTGATCGGCGACGAGGTCGATCATGCCAATGGGCCGGCTCCCGAGCACGAGCAGGTCCACGAATTCCGCCTGTTGCCACGTCCGCTCAGCGTCGCGCGCGGCGAGATGACGCCGACCTTGAGGGTCCGCCGCGCGGTCGTGCTGCGCAGCTTCGAGGATCTCGCCGATGAGCTGCGGGCCGCGCCGGCCGTGCCGGTGGCGCACGGACCGTCCTGACCGCGCTCCGAGCGACTCAGTCCACGTCAGGGATGCCGATGATGTGGATGCCGGCGTGCGTCTTGTACCGGCCGTTGATCGAGATCAACAGCGGCGTCAGCTGCTCGGTGAAGCGCGAGAGCTCGAGCCGCCCGCAGTCGATGCAGCGCAGGCCGGGGACCCGCTCGACGATCTCCGCGACCCGGCGCTTGTCCTCGCGCCGGTCGCCGCAGACCAGGACGTCCTCGTGGAGGTCGTGGCTCGAGGTCGGTCAGCGTCGCGGCGCTCACGGTGTGCAGCGCGGAGACGACCCGAACGCCCTCGGGCACGAGTGCCTTGGCCTGCTGCGCGGCGGAGCCGTGCCAGACGCCGATCGTCGCGGTCGGCCTGCCGCCCAGCGCCGTCGCCAGCGGCACGGTCGCGTCGACGAGGATCTGACCCTCGCGGAAGCTCGAGGCCAGACCCTTGAGCGTCTCGGCGTGGGACGCGAACGGCACGCTCAGCACGATCACCTCGGCACGTCCGATCGCCTGGTCGTTCGTCATGCCCTCGATGCGCGCCTCTGGGACGCTCTCTCGCGCCCGCTCGGCCGCGGCCGTCGCCCGCTCGGCGCTGCGGGACCCGATCACGACGGGAACACCCTCGCGCGACAGTCGCAGCGCCAGTCCGAAGCCGAGGTCTCCGGTGGCGCCGAGGATCGAAACCGGCGTCGTTCTGAGCCGCACCACTTTCCATGCGCGAGACCATACAGGATCTACCAATCATTTGGTAGACTCGCCCCCACACTGACAAGGAGCAGAGGGATGAGCGTGACGCTTGGAGTTCCCGGCCGGATCATGCCCCCGGCAGACAAGGCGATCGAGTTTGCGCAAAAGGCCGAGGCCGACGGCTACGACGCGGTCTGGTGGCCGTGCCATCTGATGGGCTGGATTCCCGACTCGGTGTGGACCGAGGACATGACCGGCCTGGCCAAGTACCAGGCCAACCCGCACGTCCACTTCGAGCCGCTGACGATGATGGGCGCCGCCGGTGCGGCCACCGAGCGGATCCGGGTCGGCGTGAACGTCACCGACACGATCCGTCGCCACCCGGCGATGCTCGCGCAGACCGCGCTGACCGTCGACCACCTGGCCCGCGGCCGCGCGATCCTGGGGCTCGGATCGGGCGAGCGCATGAACGTGACGCCGTACGGGATCGAGTGGCGCAAGCCGGTAGGCCGGCTCGAGGAGGCGATCAAGGTCATCCGCCTGTTGTGGGAGTCCGACGGACCGGTCGACTTCGACGGCGAGTTCTTCAAGCTCGACGGTGCCGTGCTCGGCCTCGACCCCTACGAGGGCAAGACGCCGCCGATCTGGATCGGAGCGCACGGGCCGCGCATGCTCGACATCTGCGGGCGCCTGTGCGACGGCTGGCTCCCGACCAACGTCACGCCCGAGACCTACGCCGAGAAGCTGGCGGTGATCCGCGCGAGCGCCGAGGCAGCCGGCCGCGACCCGGACTCGATCACGACCTCGATGCTCGCCTACGTGATCACCGCGCCGGACGAGGAGACGCTCGAGCGGCTCTGCAACCAGCCGCTGGTACGGATCCTGTTCGCGGCGGTCGACCTCTCGCCCGAGACGTACGCGCGGCACGGCTCGACCTCCCCGTTCGAGGGCGGGACCGGCTTCCACAGCTTCGTCCCGACGAAGGTCTCGCGGGCAGAGGCGGAGCGGGTCATCTCGCACATCGCCCCCGGGATCGTGCGCGAGGGAACCTTGCACGGCACCGCGCAGCAGATCGCCGATCAGATCCGCGCCTACCAGGACGCCGGACTGCGAGACGTGATCCTGTGGAACATCACCCCGTTCGCCGACCCGGAGTTGTCGGGCTACTCGTTCAAGGCCATGCGCGAGGTCAAGGACCTGCTGGGCGCCGGGGTGGTAGCCGAGCCGGCCGGGTGAAGCTGCTCGAGCCGGTCTCCGTCGGCTCGGTGGAGCTGCGCAACCGCGTCGTCTCCACCGCTCACGGGGCGTTCCTGTCGTTCTACCGTCCGGGCGAGCCGCCCGACCGCTACATCGGCTACCAGGAGCGCCGGGCGGCGGGCGGAACCGGGCTGATCATCCTGCAGCCGGTTCAGGTTCACCCCTCGAGTCAGGCCGCGGGTCATTATCCGTACGAGCCCGACGACCTGCGCCGCAAGCTGCGGTCGATGAAGACCGCGCTTCACGCTCACGGCGCCAGGGTGTTCATGCAGCTCATGCACTTCGGGGCAGAGTTCCGCTCGGACGCCAGCTCCGACTTCACCCCGCTGTGGTCGTTCGGCGGGACGATCTCGGCCAGCGGGAACGAGGTCGCGCACCAGATGAGCGGCGACGAGGTGCAGGAGCTCGTCGACGCGTTCGTCCGCACTGCGGTGATCGCGCTCGAGTCGGGCATCGACGGCGTCGAGCTCCACGGCGCCCACGGCTACCTGATCCAGCAGTCGTTCAGCCCCTGGGCCAACGACCGCAGCGATGAGTGGGGCGAGCCGCTGCGGTTCATGACGACGATCCTCGAGCGGCTGCGCGCCGAGGTCGGCTCCGAGCCGGTGGTCGGCGTGCGGCTGTCGGTCGACGACTACCGGCGGCCGGCCGACGGAGGCCTCGGTCCCGAGGGGCTACGCGAGGTCGCGCGCGCGCTCGTGGACACCGGTTACATCGACTACGTCAACCAGTCTTCCGGATCGCGGTCCTCGCACTACGCCCGCGCAGTGGCGAGCTATCACCACCCGCCGGGCGAGCTGCTGCCGCTGATCGCGCAGACGCGCCAGGCGATCGGGGCGCGAGTGCCCGTCGTCGGCGTCGGGCGCGTGACCACGCCCGAGCTGGCCGAGCGCGCCCTCGCGGACGGGGCGTGCGATCTCGTCGCGATGACCCGCGCACAGATCGCCGACCCCGACGTCGTCACCAAGCTCCGCCGCGGCGAGGCCGATCGGATCCGGCCGTGCGTGGGCGCCAACCAGGGCTGCGTCGACCGGATGGTCGGAGGCCTCGCGATCACCTGCTTGCACAATCCCGAGGTCGGCCGCGAGTACCGGCTCGGCCTCGTGCCCGAACCGGCCGCGGAGGCCCGGCGTGTGCTGATCGTGGGGGCGGGTCCGGCCGGGCTCGCCGCAGCCCGGACCGCCGCGGTGCGCGGCCACCGGGTCGAGGTGGTCGACCGGCGGTCGTTTCCGGGCGGGCGGCTCGGCCTGCTGGCCGACTGTGGTCCCGCGTCGACCCTGCTCGAATCGGTGCGCTGGCTGACCGACGAGCTCGAGCGGCTCCGGGTCAGGATCGACCTCGGCGTCGAGATCGACGCAGCGGCGATTGCCGAGCGCAAGGCCGACGTGGTGGTGCTCGCCACGGGTGCGCGGCCTGACCCCGACCGCGTGCCGGCCGGCGACGGATCAGTCCCGATCGTCACGGTCGAGACCGCGCTGACCGATGGTCTGCGCTCGGAGCGGATCCTGATCGTCGACCATATCGGCGCCGAGGAAGTGCCGATCTGCGCCGAGCAACTGGCGGCTCGCGGCGCCGCGGTCACGCTGGCGACGCCCATGCCGACGGTCGGGATGTACATCGGCTTCACGCGCATCAGCGGGCAGCTGAAGCGGCTGTACGCAGGCGGGTGCGAGCTGCTGACCGCCGTTGCGCTCCGCGACGTGCGCGACGGTCGTGCGGTGCTCCGAGCCCTCCACTCCGGCCAGGAGCGGTCGGTGGCCGTCGACGCGATCGTGGCGGGAGTGCCGGGCCGTCCCGAGCTCGAGCTTGACGGCCCGGCCCGCGAGCTCGGCGCGCGCGTGTTGCTCGCCGGCGACGCCGTGGCGCCGCGCGACGCGCTGCGCGCGTTTCGCGAGGGGGACGACGCCGGCCGCGCGGCATAGTGAGGCTTAGAGATCCCCCGCAGACTTCCAAACGTATGGTAGAAATGGCACCCAGCTGGCTGAACCACACCGCGCGTCGCCGGCGCCCGCGCACGGAGGAGAGAGATGAGGATCGGTTACCTACTTGATCTGCACAAGGGCGGCTACGACCAGCCGATGCCGACCCCGCAGGACGCGCACGACACGATGGAGGCGATGATCCTCGAGGGGATCACCGCGGAGCGCGCGGGCTTCCACGGGATCCAGGTCCCGGACCGCCACGGACGGACCGAGTGCTACTTCCCCGGGCCCGAGCAGATTCTCACGATCCTCGCGCGCGAGACAGAGCGGGTCGCGATCGGAACGTTCACGTTCGTCGCGACGCTGTTTCACCCGATGAAGGCGGCCGAGGAGTTTGCGGTCATCGACAACCTCTCGAAAGGCCGGCTCTACACGACGATGTCGCGCGGGTACCACCCCGGTTACTGGCAGCAGTTCGGGATCCCCCAGGAGCATCTGCTCGGGCGTTTCCAGGAGGCGATCCAGATCTGGCGCAAGGCTTTTGAAGGAGAGCGGTTCGACTTCCCCGGCAAGTACTGGCAGGTCGAGCAGGGTCTGCTAGCCCCGCAGCCCTACCAGCCCGGCGGATGGCCGATCTGGGGCGGCGGCCACGCGGCGACGGCGGCGATCCGGCGCTCGGCCGAGTACGGAGAGTGCATGACCGTCGACGACTTCCCGATCGACCCCGAGATGTGGAAGGAGCGGACCGCGGCGTACGCCGAGCACGCCGGCGAGTTCGGCAAGAAGCCGTTCATCGTCGTGATGCGGAACGGCTGGGTCGCCGACACGTTCGAGGACTCCGCGCGCGAGTGGGGGACGTACGCCGCCGACGAGCTGCGCTTCTACCTTCGGCAGGGGATCTTCCACAACCCTGCCTACCCCACCCCCGAGTCGATCACGCCCGAGAGCATCGCGCCGCATCAGGTCGTCGGCACCGCGCAGCAGTGCATCGAAGCGCTCGAGCGCTACCACGAGGACTTCGGGATCGACTACTTCACGATTCGCTTCCGGTTCCCGAACGGGCCGCCGATCGAGCTCGCGCTGGAGCAGATCCAGCGGTTCGGTGAGGAGGTCGTGGCCCCGATTCACAAGAAGTACCCCGCGCCGGATCACCCTGCAATCCCCGCCGTCTGTCGCTGGTAAGGAGGAGTTATGGGACGCACTCAGCCCGCGGACTACGCGAACAGCTGGAGCGCGCCGGCGTACTCGGTCGACGACGGTGGCAAGGTCGTCGGCGGTTACACCCCGCGCGAGCCGAACAACTGGGGCAGGTGGGGCGAGGACGATCAGCGCGGGACGCAGAACCTGATCGGCCCGGAGGAGCGGATTGCCGCCGCCCACCTCGTGAAGACCGGCAAGATCTTCTCGCTCGCGCTGCCGCTACGCCACGACGCGCCGGTCTGGCCGCCGCGTCCGGCGCCGCAGCGCCTGGCGACGATGACCGGCTCGGACGCGGTCGTCGGAAGCCCCGCGAACGCGGCGGCACCCGGCTTTCAATGGAGCGACGACATCCTCACCGTGTCCACGCACGGCTCCACGCATTGGGACGGGCTCGCGCACGGGATGTGCGAGGACTCGCTCTACAACGGGTACTGGGCGGGCAACGTGACCGCGCTCGCGGGTGGTCGCGTACTCGGGATCGAGCAGCAACGCGACTGCTTCGTCGGACGCGGAGTGCTGGCCGACGTGGCCCGCCACCAGGGGGTCGAGGCCTGCCCGCCGCGCCAGGTGATCACGCCGCGGATGCTCGACGACACGCTCGCGGCCCAGGGCGTGGAGCTGCGAAACGGCGACATACTGCTCGTCCACACCGGCCATCTGGCACGCTGGTGGACCCGTCCCGAGGATCAGTCGCCGATGGCGTACTTCATCGACTCGCCCGGCATCAGCCGAGACAACATCCCGTGGCTGCACGAGCACGGCGTCTCGGCGCTGGCGTGCGACACGATCGGCGTCGAGCCGCTGATCCCCGAAGACTCCGAGGAACGCGGTCTTCCGCTGCACTCGGCGTGCCTCGTCGACCTGGGTCTGACGCTCGGAGAGCTGTGGGTGCTCGACGATCTTGCCGCCGACTGCGCGGCCGACGACACGTACGAGTTCATGCTCGCGGCGCAGCCACTTAACCTTCCGGGCGGGATGGGATCTCCGCTAAACCCGATCGCGCTGAAGTGACCGAAGACCAGGACCCCGCCGATCGGACCTACAAGCAGTGTCCAGATTGCGCCGAGCAGGTGTTGGCCGCGGCGCGCAAGTGCCGCTTCTGCGGCTATCGGTTCGACCGCCGGAGGCGCTCGGGAGGAGCATCGGCGCTCGGCGAGCTGCTCGGAGGTCTGCGCAAGGACACGACCGACACGACGCTCGAGGAGATCCTGGCCGATTGGGGTACCAGCCTGGGTGAGGGCGAGGTCGTCGAGTGGTTCCGCCTCGCCGACGTCGACGACGAAATCGGATATCTGCTCGTGACCTCTCGCCGCCTGGTGTTCTTCCGGCAGACCACGCGCACGGGCCATGAGCGTGCGTTCGAGTATCAGTTGAGTCTCCTCACCGACGTGCTGATGTCGGGCCGCGGGTCCAAGCGCCGGCTCGAGCTCCGCGCGGGCACGTTGGGCCACTCCGTTCACGGCGCGCGCGGCGCGGAGCTCGAGCGCCTCGGGCAATATCTCGAGCGGGTCGTGACCGAGAATCATCCGGTCTTCACCCCGCCGGCGAGCGGCTGATCGATGCCGGCCGCGGTGACGATCGAGCAGATGCGCGAGCTCGTCGGCCGACCGTTTCCGGGCGGGACGTTCACGATCGAGCGCTGGGAGAACGCGCTTCTGTGTGACGTGATGGCGTGCGAGCGATTGCCCGACGATCTCGCCCACCCTGCGTATCTGTTCCACGCGCCGCTGGCCGGCGTCGGCCTGAAGTACGGCGACATCTTCGCGCTGTGCCGGGCCGAATCCGACGAGGCGATCCGAGCCGGCGAGTACGTGTGGGACGTTCGCGCGCCGTTGCGCGTCGGTCGTACGTACCGTATGTCGGGGAGCTTCACCGACGTCGTGCGTAAGGAGGGCCGGCGCGCCGGCTTGATGGACGTCGTGACGTTCCGGATCGACGTGCGCGATCAGGCCGACGATGCGCTGGTCGCCACGGTCGTCAACTCCTGGATCTTCCTGCGGAGCGCGTGATGGACGTCTCCGTCGGGCAGAGCGTTCCCGAGTGGAGGCTCGAATCGGTCAGCGCGGAGAAGATGAAGCTCCTGGCGGCGATCCTCCGCGACCCCAATCCAATTCACTGGGACCCGGCGGAGGTGTCCAAGCGCGGTCTCGGCCACCGGGTGATCAACCAGGGCCCGACGAATCTCGGGTACATCACGAACATGCTGATGGACTGGGCCGGCCCATCAAGCCTTCGCCACCTCGAGGTGCGTTTCAGCTCCAACGTGTTCGACGGCGACGAAGTCGTGGCCGGTGGGGTCGTCATCGGCACTCGGGAGGAGAACGGAGAGCGACTGGCAGACTGCGACGTGTGGTTGGACCGCGGCGACGGCAGCCGAGCCGTCCACGGCCGGGCGACCGTCTCGCTCGGGTGAGGGCCCGCGACTCAGGCTCGCGCGGTCGGCACGATCGTGACCTCCAGCACCGTCACCTCGGGCGGCAGCTCGAGCAGGTGGCGGATCTCGGCCGCGACAACCTCAGGCGCGAGTCCGATCCGCTCCTTGAGCGCCACGATCCGCTCGCGCACCTCGGCGTTCCGCGTCCCCTTGCCGAGGCCCGGTGTGTTCATGAATCCTGGCTTCACGAGCGTCACTCGCACGTTCGGCGCTGAGGTGGCGAGCTCGACCCGTAGCGCCTCGGCGAGCCGCGACTGCGCAGCCTTCGTCGACGCATAGACTCCGTAGTCGGCCGCCGTGACGCGATCGGCCGAGGTCGAGGAGACGACCACGAGGTCCCCGCACTCCGCCTCGCGGAGATGGGGGAGCGCGGCGTGTGCGACGTGCAGCGTGCCCAGCACGTTCGCGCCGAAAATCTCCTCCCAATCCTCACTCCGTCCGTCGCCGATGGGGCTGTGCAGCATGACCCCGGCCGTGATCACCAGCGCGTCGAGTCCGCCGAGCGCGGCGGCCACGTGCGCGACGGCGTCGGCCGCCGCTGCCGGATCGCGGAGATCGGCGGGCGCGGCGACCGCGCCCGCCGAGCGCGCCACGTCCTCGAGCGCCTCGCGGGTGCGCGCGATCGCGCCGACCGCGGCGCCGGCGCCGGCGCAGATCGCGACCAGCGCCGCGCCGAGCCCTGTCGAGGCGCCGGCGACGAGGACGCGCCGCCCCGCGAGCGCCGTCGTGGCGACCTCGTCAGGCACGCGTGATCAGCTGATCCCGCGCCAGGCGAGCGTCCCGAGGTCGATGACGACGCACGAGCCGGTCATCATCGACGAGTCATCGCTCGCCAGGAACACGACCAGGTTGGCTACTTCCTCCGGCCGTCCCAGGCGCTTGAACAGGTGCGTGCCCACCACCTGCGCCTTGATCATCTCCTGTTCCTCGGGTGGCCCGGACGCGTAGTACTTCTGCACCATCGGCGTGTCGACGTTGCCGGGCGCATAGCAGTTGACGCGGATGTTCTGGGGCGCCAGTTCGATCGCCATCACACGGGTCAGCTGGACCACCCCGGCCTTCGACGGGCCATACGCCGAGCCCATCGGGTAGCCGATCAATCCGCCGATCGACGCCGCGCTGACGATCGCGCCGCCGCCGTCCTGCGCCAGCAGCGGGGCGGCGTACTTCGAGCACATCCACACGCCCTTGAGGTTGATCCCGATGACCTTGTCCCAGACGGCTTCGTCGAGCTCGAAGCTCTGTGCTTGCTCGGTGAAGTTGGTCTCGTGGACGCCGGCGTTGTTGTGGAGCACGTCCAGGCGTCCGAACGCCTCCTTCGTCGACGCGATCAGCGCCTTCACGTCGTCGACGTCGCTGACGTCGGCGGCGACGAACACCGCCTCGCCGCCCGCTTCGCGAATCCGCTCCGCCACCGCGGTGCCGGTCTGCTCGTTGACATCGGACACGACAACCTTGGCTCCCTCCTCGGCCATCTTCATCGCAGCCGCTTCGCCGATGCCCTGGCCTGCTCCGGTGACGATCGCCACCTTGTTCTCGAGCCGCATTTGCCTCACTCCCGTGTCGTTCGGTGGGGACAACCAACCATTTGGTCGATGCTAATCAGAACGGAGGTCCGCTTCAAGCTGCCTCGAGCTCGACATCTGGGTCGAGCCCCGCGACGCGATCAGCGATCGATCGGCCGCCGCCAGCGACGGACATCCGGCCAGCGCCATCGCGGTGCGCAATTCCTGCTCCAGGATCGCCACCGCGCGACGGGCTCCCGCCTCGCCTCCGGCGCCCAGCCCGTACACCAGCGGCCGGCCGATCATGCACGCGCGGGCGCCGAGCGCGACCGCCTTGAGCACATCGCTCCCGCGCCGCACGCCGCCGTCGAGGATCACCTCGGCGTCTGAGGCGATCGCGTCGACGATCGGCCCCAGGGCGCGGATCGTCGACGGCGCGTGGTCGAGCTGACGGCCCCCGTGGTTGGAGACGATGATCGCATCCGCGCCGAGCCCAACCGCGCGGCGGGCGTCGGCCGCGCCGAGGATGCCCTTTACGACGAGCGGGCCTTCCCACAGCTCGCGGAACCAGGCGAGGTCGTCCCAGTCCGCGGTCGGATCGAACTGGCCGTTGACGTAGGCGGTGATCCCGACCGGGTCATCGGGCCCGCCGCCGTGTCCGGCGATGCTCGCGGTGGTCATCCTCGGGTGGCGGATGAACTGGGCCGACCATCGTGGCCTGATCGCCCCGCCGGCGAGCGAGCGGAGCGTCACGCGGGGCGGCAGGGCGAAGCCGTTGCGGCGGTCCCGGTCGCGGCCGGCTGCCCGCGGCACATCGACGGTGACCACGAGCGCGAGGAATCCGGCTGCGCGGGCACGCTCGACGAGCTCGCGGACGAGGCCACGATCGCGCCAGATGTACATCTGGAGCCAGGTCGGTCCCGGAGCCTCGGTGGCGATCTCCTCGATGCTGTAGGAGGCCATCGCGGCGAGCGCGTGGATCGTGCCGGCGTCGTGCATCGCGCGCGCGATCCCCGCCTCCCCGTGGTGGTGGACCAGTCCGTTGAGCCCCATCGGCGCGCCCAGCAGCGGGACCTCCACCGGTTGCCCGAGCACGGTCGTCCGGATGTCCACCGCCGACACGTCGACCAGCACGCGGGGAACGATCTCGAGCTCCGCGAAATCCTCGCGATTGTGCCTCGAGGTCACCTCGTCGTTGGCGGCGCCGTCGACGAAGTCGAACATCACGCGCGGGACGCCCCGGCGGGCGGCGGCGCGCAGTTCGGCGATAGTGCCGTAGCGCTCCACGCGCTCATCCGAGAACCGCGCACGGACCCGGCGCGGGAGCGTGCGTGCATCCGTCGCCAGCTGACGTGAGACCAGGGTCAGGAACTCGTTCATCGGGATACCTCCGCGTGGCAATCGTCGCTGAGCACGCGCGTGAGGAAGCCGTCGACCGCAACGCTCAGCTCGGCGGGTCGCTGACGAGAGACGAAATGGCCGCAGTCGGGGAGCACGAGCAGCTCGCCGAGGGGTAGCGATCGGGACAGCGAAAGCGCCGACTCGACCGGCTCGATCTGGTCTCGGTCACCGCATACGACCAGCGTTGGAATGTCGAGCGCGCCCAGTTGCTCGGGGGTGAGATCCCAGTCGGCCCAGCTGTGCGCCAGGGCGGCCTGGAGCCGGCGCCAGTGGTCGGCGTCGCTGGCGTGCCGATGCTCGATCCGCTTGAGCGCCGACGGCCACGGACCGTTGAGGATCGCGTCCACCTGGGTCGGGTCGCCCGTGACCGACGCGCCGATGCACACGAACGCCCGGGTGAGCGAGGGGCGACGGCACAGCAGTCCGAGCACGGCGGTCGCGCTCACCGAGAACGCCATGATCGCGTCGCAGCCACCGCACTGCTCGAGCAGCGAGGCCACGTCGTCGCCGATCTGCCCGATGCCGAGGCGCTCCTCCGGGTCGCTCGACTCCCCGTGGCCGCGGACATCGGTCAGCAGCAGTCGGTATCTCCGGGCGAGCGGCTCGCGCACCATCTCCCAATCGAACGCGCTCGTTCCCGTGCCGCCGTGCACCATGAGCACGCGGGGGCCGTCGCCGACCTCCTCCCAGTAGAGGCTCGCGCCGTCGGCGGTCAGGTGATGGCGGCCGCGCACGCGGGTCACCGAGTCGCCGTCAGCGGCTCGCTCGGCCGCGTCTCCCAGTAGCGTTTCAACCCGCCGTAGGACGGCTCGAACGGAGCCGCGGCCTCGATCGCCTCGAGCGCATCGGGCCGGCCGCCCAGGTCCAGCGCGCGCCGCGGCTACGAACTCGTCCTCGGTTGCTCCGTCGCGAACCCGTGCGGACCATCGCTCGAGCCCAGCGCGCATGCGCCCCAGGTGGTCTTCCACGTCATCGAACATTCCGAAATGTGACAGGCACAGCCGCTCGGGGCGCCTGGCCGCGATCGCCGTCAGCGACCGATCGTACGCGTCGAGGTCGATGTCCGGGGGCGGCGTGCCCGGGACGACATCGGGCCAGGGCGGGACCCGGACTCCGGTCACGTCGCCCGTGAAGCAGCTTCCGTCGCGGCCCAGGAACGACAGGTGATGAATCGCGTGGCCGGGCGTCGGGAAGGATTCGAAGCCGGCGACCCAGCCTTCGGCGACGTGGATGTTCGCGGGCGGAACGGGTGCCGGCGATCCCCACAGCCGGTCGAACTCGGCTCCGAACAGGCGGCGCGCGCTGCGCTCGAGCCGATCGGGAGCGAGCAGGTGAGGCGCGCCCGCCCGGCTGACGTGGACGGTCAGGCGCGGGTTCGCCGCCACCAGCGCCCCGGCGGCGCCGGCATGGTCGAGGTGGATATGGGTGAGCAGGAGGTGACGAACGTCGCCGACGCCGAGGCCGTGGTCGGCGAGCCCGCGCTCGAGCGCGTCCAGGCAAGAGACCGGGCCGCAATCGATCAGCGCCGGCTCCGGGTCGGCTATCAGATAGGCCGCGAGGACACGAGGGCGTCCGAGATGAAGCAGGTCGATGAGAGCGGGCTGCCCCACCGACTTAGGATAGCCTCTACGCCAAACAAACGATGGGTTGAAAATGGAGAGGCGCAGCGGGGGGAGACGGCTGACGAGGACCTCGACCTCCTACGGAGTCGTCCTCTCGATCCTGTTCGCGACCGGTCTGATCTACACGCTGCTCGGGGCGCTGTTGCTGCCGGCGGTCACGTCGCTGTCGCACTCGCTTCACTCATCGGAGATCGACACCACCTGGCTGCTGACCGCGTACGTACTCAGCGGCGGGGTCGCGACGCCGATCGCGGGGCGGCTGGGCGACATGTACGGCAAGAAGCGCACGCTGGTTTGGCTGCTTGGGCGTGGTGGGGCTCGGGACGTTGCTGTGCGCAGTGTCGAGCTCGCTCGCGCCGATGGTCGTGGGCCGCCTGATCTCCGGCGTTGCCAGCGGCGTGTTTCCGCTCGCGTATGGGATCGTTCGCGACGAGTTTCCGCGGGACCGCGTGGCGACTGCAATCGGCGTGATCTCGGTGAGCGTCGGGGTCGGGACGGGGTTGGCGGTCGTGCTGGCCGGGTTCCTGGTCGAGGATCTCCCCTACCACTGGCTGTTCTGGTTCCCCCTGGCCACGATCATCCCGACGCTGGTGGCCACATGGCTGTGGATTCCGGAGTCGCCGGTCCGGCCGGGCGGGCGGATGGACTGGGTCGGCGCGGTCGTGATGGCGCTCGGGCTGCTCGGTGTGCTGCTCGGCATCAGCAAGGCGTCGGTGTGGGGGTGGGGCTCGGCGAGGACGCTCGCCCTGCTCGTCTCGGGCGTCGGCATCCTCGTCGGTCTGGGTCCGGATCGAGCTCCGGACCAAGACGCCGCTGATCGACATGCACACGATGGCGATCAAGGCGGTGTGGCGCACGAACCTCACCGCCAGCCTGTTCGGCTTCGGGATGTTCGCGGCGTTCGCGATCGTGCCCGCAGTTCGTCGAGCAGCCGCGCTCGACCGGCTACGGGTACGGCGCATCGGTGATCGGCGCCGGCCTGTACCTGGTGCCGGCCGCGGTGACGATGGCGCTGATCGGGCCGCTCGCGGGAAGGATCGAGCAGCGGATCGGCTCGAAGGCCGCGCTGGTGCTCGGCGGCGCCTTCGGGACCGCGGGCTTCGCGCTCGTCGCGATCTCGCACGCGATCGACTGGCACATCTACGCCGCGATGGCGATCGTCGGGATCGGGCTCGGTCTCGGCTTCGCCGCGCTGCCGAACCTGATCGTGACCGCGGTGCCCCAGGAGCAGACCGGGGCGGCCACCGGCATCAACACGATCATGCGCGTGCTCGGCGGCGCCGTCGGCATCCAGATATGCGCGACGATCGTCGCGCAGCAGGTCGCGGCATCCGGCGGGCTGCCGCTCGAAAGCGGGTTCACGACCTCGTTCTGGGTCTGCGCATTGGGCCTCGCGGGGGCGTGCGCGGTCGCCGCGACGGTTCCGGGCAGGTCGGGGATGACCGCGCCGGGGGCCGTGCTGATCGATGACTAATCAAACAAACACTTGTTTTCTACGTAGCAGGTCAGCTAGCCTTGCAAACAGCTTGCACGAGAGTGAGGAGTGATGATGGATTCGAGCAAATCACCGCTGCCCATCATCGGCCCGATCGGCGAGCCCCGCCTCGAGCCTGTCCCCGGCGTCGAGGGGAGGTTCAACGGCGTGATGGCGTGGCGACCTGAGCTTCTGGACGCCTTTTTCAAGTTCTACGCCCAGGTGTGGACCGGCGGCGTGCTCGACGTGCGCGTCAAGGATCTCGCGCGGATGAAGATCGCCCGGACGGTCGGGTGCAGGATGTGCCAGAACACCCGCTTCAAGGTCGCTGAGGGCGCGACGACCGAGGACGACTACCTCGACATCGACGATGTCGAGAACGGGGACTACACCGATGCCGAGAAGGCGGCGCTGCGGTACGTCGAGACGTTCTGCATCGGTGCCGCGCACATCACGGACGAGCTGGTCGCCGATCTGCGCAGCCACTTCTCCGAGCCGGAGATCATCGAGCTGTCGGTGCTGGTTGCCGCGATGAGTGGGTTCGCCTCGATCAACGTGGCGCTCAACATCGCCCCGGACACCGAGGACCTGCAGGTGTTCGACTTCGCGGCACCCGTTTCCTAGCCGCCGTCTCCGGTCTGCGTCGTTACTCAAATGCTTGACAAGCCGTCGCCGGCTGTAGTGGAATCTCCAATTCCAACTACCGACCGTTTGATTTTTTTTGCTCGTGGACACAACCTAGGAGGACCGAGGATGGAATCGATGTTGAGTCGCGGCAGGTTGGCGGCGTGCGCGTTAGCTGCTGCCGGCCTGATCGTGGCCGGCTGCGGGAGCAGCAACAGCAGTAGCAGCAGTAGCAGCAGCGCAGCACCATCCTCGAGCACCACCACCACCGCCGCGGCGAGCACGACCGCGAGCACGCCGGCGGCCAGTAGCAGCACGAGTTCGGGCGCGAGCCTGCCGACGGCGCCAACCGCGACTGCCGCCGCATCCGCGGGTGAGAAGGCTGCGGCGAAGGAAGGTGCCGCGGTCAAGCTGCCCTCGGAGACGATCGGAATCGTCAACGTATTGCAGGCCTCAGAGGCGGCTCAGCGACTCCAGGCGGGTGCGGAACAAGCAGCCAAGGCCCTCGGCTGGAAGGTGAGCGCCGTCGACGCCGCCGGGGATCCCACCAAGAGCGAGTCGGACATGATCGCATTCGTCAACGAGGGCGTAGGGGCGATCGTCGACCTCTCGAACCCCACCGCGGCGATCACCCAGGCGCTGGCACAGGCTCGCGCCAAGAACATCCCGGTGATCAACATCGGAGGTCTACAGGACCCGTCCCCGAACCTCGCGGCTCAGTACTACGGCGACCCGACCGATCTGACCGCGGCGCTTGACAAGTACATGTTCGCGAAGCTTCCGGCTCATGCTCAGATCGCGGCGTTCGTGTCTCCGATCCTGTTGGATGAGCGCAAGCGTGATGCGCAGTTCGAGTCGGACGCCAAGGCGGCCGGGGCGACCGTGTACAAGTATCCGATCAACCTCGCCAACCTCTCCGGCGACGCGACGACCGCGGCCCACACGGCCCTGCAGGCTCACCCGGGTCTCAACGCCTTCTGGGGCGACATCGACGGCGAGTTCCCGATCGTCGCGCAGGTCCTCAAGGGCGCGAACAAATGCTCATCGATCGGCAACTACAACTTCTACGACGACCTGATCAACCTCAAGACGATTCCGACCGGCTGCGGGACCGCGGTCACCACGAGTCCCGTCGGTGCGGACGGGTGGGCAGCGGTCGACCAGTTCGCGGAGTTCTTTGCGCGCCACAAGTCGATCACCTCGTTCCCGCCGACGTGGAACGACCTCCAGAACAACATCTACGGCGTCGACATCCGGACCGGTAACGCGATCGAGGTGATCGACAAGTCGAACTTGCCACCGGCCGGGCAGTACGTCCCGCCGAAGACCGACTACCCGTCGTTCTTCGCCGCCAAGTGGAAGAAGGAGTATGGCGTTGGCTAAGTAAACGGCCATGCCTGACGTCGCCGCGACGGATCAGACCGAGCGCCGGCCGCCGGGCGAAGAGCCCGGCGCCGGCGTCGGCGCGAAGAGAACGGGCGTGCCCGCGTGGCAGACGTTCATCGCAAAGTACGGCGTGCTCGTCGCCCTGGTCGTGACGATCATCGTGTTCAGCGCGCTGAAGCCTCACGTATTCCCGACCGGATCGAACCTCAAGGCGATCCTCGAGCAGTTCTCGCCGCTGGCGATCATCGGGTTTGGGTTGACGGTCGTGCTGGTCATGGGCGATTTCGACCTCTCGGTGGCCGGGCATGATCGGCCTCGGCAGCGCGGTGATCGTGGCGCTGATGTCGAAGCACGGCGTCAACTATCTCCTCGCGATCCTGATCGGGCTCCTCGTCGGTGTCGCCGGCGGCGCCGTGAACGGAGTGCTCGTCGCGTTCGCGGGGGCCTCGTCGTTCATCATCACCCTCGCCATGGGGCAGGTGTTCAACGGTCTCGAGTATCTGATCACCAAGCAGGAGACGATCTTCCAGGGCATCCCGAACGCGTACGTCCAGATCGCGACCGGCACGTTCCTCGGCCTCTCGAACCAGTTCTTCATCATGCTCGGCGTCCTGGTGATCATCTACCTCCTGCTCGAGCAGTCGACGATCGGGCGATTCATGTACGCCTTGGGCGGCAACCAGGAGGCGGCGCGCCTATCCGGCATCCGCGTCCGCGAGCTTCGGACGCTCGGATTCATGATCATCGGAGTCTGCTCGGTGATCGCCGGGATCCTGATCACCTCCCAGAACGACTCCCAGCAACCGAACTCCGGAGCGCCATTCTTCCTGCCGGCGTTCGCCTCGGTGTTCCTCGGCTCTGCCGTGCTGCGGCCCGGGCGGTTCAACGTGCTCGGAACGCTTCTCGGCGCGTTCTTCCTCGAGGTGATCTCGGTCGGTCTGACCGAGCTGTCGCTGTCGACGTCCGTGATCCTGCTCGTGCAGGGCGTGATCCTGGCCGGCGCGGTGCTCCTGTCGCGCCTCGGCCGCGCGGCGACATGAGCGATCAGCCGCTGGTCAGCATCCGGGGGCTCGTGAAGCAGTACCCGGGCGTGCTGGCCGTCGACGGCGCGACGTTCGACATCCCGCGCGAGCAGATCGTCGGCCTGGTCGGCAAGAACGGCGCCGGCAAGAGCACCGTGATCAAGATCCTGGCCGGAGCCGTGCAGCCGGACGCCGGCGAGATCCTGGTCGACGGCCAAATCGCCTCGGTCCACGACCCTCGGCACGCCGAGGGCCTCGGCTTCGGCTTCATGCACCAGGAGCTTGAGCAGTTCCCGCTGATGTCGGTGGCCGAGAACGTGACGATGGGGTCGAATCTCCCCCGCCACGCCGGCGTGCTCGTGAGCTGGCGGTCCATGTACGAACAGGCGCGCACGATGCTCGCGGATCTCGATCCGACGATCGACCCGCGGCGGCCGATCGACCACCTGTCGATCGCCCAGAAGCGGATCGTGATGATCGCGCGGGCATTGCTCGCGCGGGCGCGCCTGCTCGTACTCGACGAGCCGACGACCTCGCTGACCGACGAGGAGATCAAGCATCTCCATGCGGTCTGCCGGAAGGTCAAGGAGCGCGGCGGAACCGTGTTGTACGTCTCGCACCGGCTCGACGAGATCCTGGCGCTGACCGACACCGTCATCGTGATGCGCGACGGCCAGCTCGTCACCAGCGGTCCGACCGCCCAGACCGACCGGTCGAAGCTGATCGCGGCGATCACCGGCGCGGGCTCCGGGCAGACGGCGTCCGAGCGCCGGCGCACCCGTGGCATTACCGGCCGACCCGAGGGCGAGGAGATCCTGCGGGTGTCCGAGCATCGAGTCGGACGCGGTGGCGAAGACGAGCTTCGATCTCCGCGCCGGCGAGGTGCTCGGCGATCGGCGGGCTGGTCGGGGCCGGTCGAACCGAGCTGGTCAGGCTGATCTACGGTGCCGATCCCCGGACCGGCGGGCAGGTGTCGGTGGCCGGCCGGGCGGTCGACACGAGCTCGCCCCCCAAGGCGCTCGCCGCCGGCATCGTGCTGCTCCCCGAGGACCGGCGGCACGAGGGCATGGTGCTCGACTTCAACCTCCGCGAGAACGTGACGCTGTCCTCGCTCGCGAGGTTCTGCCGGCGGGGAACGCCGTTCCCGGACCGTGGCCGAGAGCGCAACGCCGCCCGCAAGATGGTCGAGCGGCTGTCGATTCGCACGTCCGGGGTCGAGACGCCCGTGCGCCATCTCTCGGGCGGCAACCAGCAGAAGGTGGTGCTCGCCAAGTGGCTCGAACGAGGGGCAGAGGTGTTCATCTTCGACGAACCGACGGCCGGGATCGACGTCGAGGCCAAGGAGGAGATCTACAAGCTGGTCGAGGACCTGGCCAGGGATGGCAAGGGCGTGATCTTCATCTCCTCGGAGTTCTCGGAGATGGTCGCGGTGTGCAACCGGGTGATCGTGCTGCAGGAGGGCCGCGTGGTCGGCGAGGTCGAGGCAGACCAGGTCACCGAGCGCAACATCATCGAGCTCTGCTACGGCCACGTCGGCGCGATGGTGGCGTGAGCGCCGCCCGTCCGATCACACGGGTTGGCATGGCGCCCCGCGCCGCGGGCCTGACGTTCGAGGCCGCCCAGGAGCACTGGCGCACCGAGCACGGTGACGTGGCAAGCGGGATCCCCGGGTTACAGGGCTACGTGCAGAACCACGCCGTCCTCCGTGACGGTGCCCCGTTGCTCCCGTACGCGGGGTTCGACGCGTGCTCCGAGCTCGAGTTCGCCGACTTCGACGCGATGCGGGCGGGGTTCGCTTCCGAGCACTACCAAACCGCGGTGCGCGCGGACGAGACAACGCTGATCGACAAGTCGCGGTTCATGATGGCCCTTACTCGCCGGCGTGTGCTCGCCGGCGGGGACCCTCCCGACGGCGCGGTGAAGCTGATGTCGTTCCTGCGCGCGCATCCGAACTCGAGCCCGCCGGCGCTGGTGGAGGCACTCGAGGGGCCGTATGCCGAGGCCGCCCAGGAGGCCGAGCCGATACGCCACGAGCTTCTGGTCACGGAGGCCGGGGAGCACGAGCCGAGGCTGTCGCCGTGCTGCGACGCGATCGACATCCTGTGGTTCGGCTCGCCCGACGACGCACTCGGCGCGCTGACCGGGGTGCTGTCGCAGCGCGCCGGTTGGCTGCTGGCCGGCGTCGCGTTCGGCGCCGCGCGGCTGATCGCGCGGCCGATCCGGCAGCGCTGAGCCGCGGCTCAATCCTCGATCGCCTTCAGGATCCGCTGCGTCGGGCCGTCGGTCGGGCCTCCGTCGACTACGAGCACCGCGCCCGAGACGAACGCGGCCGCGTCGCTGAGTAGGTACTGGCACGCGAGCGCGATGTCGCGCGGCTCGCCGATGCGCCCGACCGCGGTCGTGCGCCCGGCCCGCTCGACCAGCTCCTCGCGACTCTCGAAGACGGCCTTGAACGAGCCCTCGGTACGGATCAGGCCGGGCGAGACGCAATTGACCCGCACCTCGGGGCCCCATTCCGCCGCCAGCGACGCGGTCAGGTGCGCGGTCGCCGCCTTCGCGGCGCCGTACGCCGCGAACTGCGGCGTGGGGTTGGTCACCGCCGTCGCGGCGATCAGGACGAGCGCGCCGTGGGCCCGCTTGAGCAGCGGGTAGGCGGCACGGGCGGTGGCGAAGGCGCTCGTCAGGTTGAGGTCGAGCTGGCGCCGGAACCGGTCGACCTCTAGCGTCGCGGCCGGGCCGAATCCCGCGCCGCCCACGTTCGCGATCACGCCGTCGAGCCGGCCGAAGTGCGAACCGACCGCCGCGATCGCCGCCGCGACCTGTTCGCCGTCGCGCACGTCCGCGGTCACCCCGAAGACGCGGGCTCCTGCGGCTTCGAGCGCGGCGGTGACCTGCTCGAGCGCCTCCGCCGAGCGGGCGTGGACCGCGACGTCGGCTCCGCCGGCGGCGAGATGCTCGGCGATTCCGCGGCCGATGCCGCGCGAGGATCCGGTGATCAGGATCACCTTGCCCGAGATGTCGAAGGCGGAGGTCAACGTGTGAGCGGGGGTTCAAAAGCGACCAAGCGATTGGTAGGATAACCGCGCCGAGGGAACCCGAAAAGGAGAGCGCGCAGATGGCCGACACCGTTGCCGAGATCAACTTCTTCGACACGGACACCAACGACTGCCCCTACCACGCCTACAAGCAGATGCGTGAAGAGGCCCCGGTGTGGCAGGACCCGGTCACCGGGATGTGGACGCTGAGCCGCTACGAGGACATCCGCGCGGCGCTGCTCGACACCAAGCGGTACACGAACCGGATCGGCAGCGCCGCCGGGTCGACCGAGAAGGGCGTCCGGCCCGAGGATCCCGAGAAGGCGCGCCAGCTGCTCGAGGCCGCGGCCGTCGAGGAGAAGATCCAGAAGCTCTACGAGGAGAAGGGCTGGCCGGTTCGGCCGACCCTGGACGGGCGCGACGAGCCCGAGCACATGCAGCTGCGCCGGCTGTTCGACTACGCGTTCCGCCCGGCTCGGATCCGCGAGCTCGACTCGTTCGTCGAGGGCCTCTCGAACAAGCTGTTCGACGCGTTCGTCGACAAGGGCCGCTGCGAATGGGTGACCGAGTTCGCGATCCCGCTCCCGCTGTACGTGATCGGCCGGCAGATGGGCGTGCCCGACGAGGACATGCCGCAGATCAAGAAGTGGACCGACGCGTGGATCCAGCGGATGGGCCTGATGCAGACCCCGGAGGAGCGGATCTGGTCGGCCGAGCAGGAGATCGAGGCGCAGAACTACTTCCAGGGGAAGTACGAGGAGCTGCGCGAGGAGCCCAAGAACACGCTGCTGAGCGATCTGGTCAACAACCAGGTCAAGGAGTGGGGCCGGACGCTGACCGACAACGAGCTCCACTCGGAGATGATGGCCGACCTGTTCGTCGGCGGCTCGGAGACGACCACCAACGCGCTGTCTGGCGGCGTCCTGCTGCTGATCCAGAACCCCAACATCTGGGACAAGGTGTCGAGTGACCCCGACCGCTACCTCGAGCCGTTCGTCGAGGAGGTTCTGCGGCTCGAGTCGCCGGTGCAGTGCCTGCTGCGGGAGACGTCCGAGGACATCGAGATCCACGGGGTGACGATTCCAGAGGGCGCGATCGTCAGCCTCCGCTACGGGGCCGCCAACCGCGACGAGAACAAGTTCGAGAATCCCGAGGACTTCGACCTCGACCGCAAGAACCCGCGGTCGCATATAGCGTTCGGACTGGGCAGCCACCACTGCCTCGGGGCGCCGCTGGCCCGCCGCGAGCTCTACTACGGGTTCAAGGTGCTGGTCGAGCGGTTCGAGGAGATGTGGTTCATCGACGGCGAGAACGACTTCCACTACCAGCCCAACTACTTCCTGCGGGCGCTGAAGCACCTGAACATCGGCTTCAAGCTGAAGCAGGCGTGACGTGTTAGATGGAAAGATCTGTCTGGTCACAGGATCGGCCGACGGCATCGGGCGCGCGACCGCGGTCGAGATGGCCGAGCAGGGCGCCGGCGGCGTGATGGTCTGCGACATCAACGACGCGAAGGGCGCCGAGACGGTCGAGATGATCCGCGCCAAGGGCGGCGAGGCCGACTACCAGCACTGCGACATGGCCAAGCCCGAGGAAATCCGGGCGCTGATCGACGCGACCGTGGAGCGGTTTGGCGGGCTCGACGTGCTCCACAACAACGCCGGCGTGCACGAGTCGGACTTCACGACCGACCTCAACGTGGAGACGCTTCCCGAGGACATCTTCGACCGCGTCTACCACATCAACCTGCGCGGGCCGTGGCTGGCGATGAAGTACGCCGCGCCGCACCTGCGCTCGTCCGAGCGTGGCGGGGCGATCGTCAACGCGGGCTCGACCGGCGGCGTGACCGGCTACCCGATGATGAACGCCTACGGCGCGAGCAAGGGCGGGTTGATCCAGCTGACCCGGTGCGTCGCCGTGGACCTCGCGCCGGACGTCAGGGTCAACTGCTACTGCCCTGCCTCCGTCTACACGAACATGGTGAAGAAGTTCACCGAGGCGGCGGAGGACAAGGAGGCGGTCGAGAGCTTCATGGTCTCGAGCCATCTGATCCCTCGCTTCGGCGAGCCGGTCGAGGTGGCCAAGCTCGTGTGCTTCCTGGCCTCGGAAGACGCGGCGTGGATCACGGGCGGGGTCTTTCCGATCGACGGCGGATGCCTGGCCTGGCGCGGCAGCCGGACGTGAGTGCGCACCCGTGACCATTCGAGACTGGAGGAACTGAGATGCCCGTCAGCGCTTACCACCACATCGCGCTGCGCGTCTCCGACATAGATCGTGCGACGCAGTTCTACCTCGAAGCCCTCGGTGGGCATCTCTTGACGAGCCAGATGGAGTACGAGGGTCCGGACGCCTCGATGATCATGGGGACGCCGAACGCTCACTTCAAGGTGTGTCTGATCGGCTTCGACGAGGGGGCGATCGAGCTGTTCCAATTCCTCGAGCCCACGCACGAAGTCAAGCCGGTCGCCCAGGCCGAGGCTTCGATCATCCACTTCTGCTTCACCGTCGACAACGTGCCCGAGGCACTCGAGCGCCTCGAGGCGGCGGGCGGCAAGCGCTTCTGGCCCGAGGTCATGGACATGCCGGGGGACTTCCAGGTCGTGTACGTGACGGATCCCGACGGGCACGTGTTCGAGCTGATCGACATCGACGCGCCGGAGCTGATCAAGCGGCTGATCGCGGCGGAGCCGAGTAACGCTCCTCCCGGCTGAGCCAGCGTGCGCTGAGCAGCCGTCCGCTCAGCGCAGGGTGCGGAAGAAGGCGCGGATGTCCTCGAGGAGCAGCTCAGGCTCCTCCATCGGATGGAAGTGGCCGCCGGACGGCATCTCGGTGGTGCGCTGGAGGTTGTAGTAGCGCTCGAGGAACTGCTGCGGCATCGTCATGAGCTCCTGCGGCCAGATGGTCACGGCCGTGGGCGCCTCGACCGCGGGCATGCGATCGTGGGACGGCGACCAGGTCGCGTGTTCGGCCTCCCAGTAGTAGCGCATCGACGTGACCGTGCTCTCGCTCACCCAGTACAGCATCGTCGTCGTGAGTAGATCGTCCTTGGAGAAGCGGCGCTCAACGTCGCCGCCGGAATCGCTCCAGCTGCGGCGCCGTTCGAGGATCCAGGCACACAGGCCGACCGGCGAGTCGTGCAGTGCGTAGGCGAGCGTCTGCGGATCGGTGGCCTGGACGACCCAGTGGGCGGTGCCGACCGCCATGCGCTCCCGCGTGTGGTGGAAGCGGTGACGCTCGTCCTCGGCATACTCCTCCTCCTTCGGAAGGCCGCTGATGAACAGGGTCATCGGAATGGCCAGGCCGAGGTGGATCCCTATCAGGTGCTCTGCGTGCTTGTGGCCGAGCTGCTCGGTGACCAGGGCCCCCCAGTCGCCACCCTGGGCCGCGAACCGGTCGTAGCCGAGCTCGTCGCGCATGAGCTTCACCCACAGGTCGGCCGTGCGGCTCCACTCGTCTGCGTGCGCCAATAGTCGACGAGCTCCTCGAGATAGCCTCGTTCAACGCCGTACACCCATTCGGGATTGGCCGGGTCGATGGGCCAGCGAACCCGCGCGAGCCGATCGCGAAGGTCGTCCAACGTCGCCTGCGGTACGGCCACCTCGAACGTCTCGACAGGCATCTCTCTCCTTCCGGCTACGGAAGCTCTCGCAGGGCGGCGAGGTCGTCGCCCGACGGCGTCCATTCGGCGGCGGCCAGGTTGGCCTTGACCTGATCCGGGCCTCGTCGCGCCGGCGATCACGCTCGCGACCGCCGGCATCGCGGCGGTCCCGCCGAGCGCGACCGCGAGGAGAGGGAGGCCGCGCTCGGCGCCGAACCGCTCGAGCGCTTCCGTGCGTTCGAACATGTCGTCGTTCAGCCACCGCTCCGGCTTCCAGATCCCGGGTCTGGTCTCGAACCGGGAATCCGGCGGCGGCGGCTGGCCGCGCCGGTACTTGCCCGTGAGCAGCCCGCTCTCGAGCGGGTAGTACGGTAGGAAGCCGAGCCCGAGGCGCTCGCACAGCGGCATCAGGTCCGCCTCCGCCTCGCGCCGCACGAGGCTGTAGCGGTTCTCGATCGCGACCAGCGGCACGCCCTCCCGGGCGGCGAACGCGGCGGCTTCCTCGACCTGGCCGGCGTCCACGTTCGACAGTCCCGCGAACCGGATCTTGCCCTCGCGCGCGAGCTCGCCGAGCGCCCCGAGCGTCTCGGTCAGGGGCGTGACGCTGTCGGGTCGGTGGTACATGTACACGTCGATGCAGTCGGTCCGCAGCCGCTCGAGCGAGCCATCGACCGCCCACTTCACGTATTCCGGCGAACCCCCGGGTACTTCCGGCGACTCGGGCACGCGGCATCCCGAACTTAGTCACGATCACCGTGCCGTCGCGCCGGCCATCGAGCGCCTCCCCGAGGAAGCTCTCGCTCGCGGTCTCCCCGTACACGTCGGCGGTGTCGAACAGCGTGACGCCACCTTCCAGCGCGGCGTCGACGACCGCGCGCGACTCGTCGACGGGAATCGTCCAGCCGAAGTTGTTGCAGCCGAGGCCGAGGACCGACACCTCGGGGCCCTGCGCGCCTAGTCGACGTGATCTCATCGGCTCGGATCAGCCGGTCGCACGGGAGAGGACGAGTGCGCTCGGGTGCTCGGCGTCGTGAAGCACCTGCTGCGCGGCCACGATCGCATCGTCGGCGCCGTCGGCGCCGAGCTCGTGCCCGGTGTTGAGGTTGCGATCGAACCGCGGGAAGTTGCTCGAGGAGACCTCGAGCCGGACGCGGTGGCCCGGCTTGAACGTGCAGGCGAGATCCCACAGGTCGATGTGGAGCAGCACCGGTTCGCCCGGCACCAGCGGCGCGGAGCGGCGCTTGGTCGATTCCCGGTAGCGCGCGCGGACGATCCCGTCCGCGAGGTTCGCCGCGAAGCCGTCCGGCGCGACGTCGACGAGCTTCGCCGTGAAGTCGGTGTCCGACGGCGAGGAGCTGACCCACAGCTCCACCGAGATCGGGCCGCTAAGTTCGAGCGGCTGGGTCAGCGTCGGGGACGTGTAGCAGAGCACGTCGGCGCGATCCTCGACGCTCGTCTGGTCCTGGATCCCGGCGCCCATGATCGTCGGCATCAGCGTCTTGCCGCCGACGCGTCGGCACCGGATCGAGCGGGTCGTAGACGTAGGAGTCGGGCGGCTCGCTGTTCGCCGGCGCGCCGTAGGAGAGGACGCCGTCGCCGTGGCGGGTGTTCGCGCCGCCGCCGGAGTGCAGGTACAGGCGGAGCGGCTCGTGCGCCGGCGGCCACGCGGGAGCCTCGCGCCACTCGTCGGCGCCGAGCTGCCAGTAGCGAATCCCGCCGTCGGGCCCGGTGTCCTGCCCGGTCACCCAGCGGTCGAACCAGTCGAGCAGCAGCGGACCCGACACGGCGGCGCCGCACGCGGCCATCGGTCCGAACTCGACCGCGCCGGTCCGGCTCGTCGAGAACGGCGAGACGTAGTTGACGTGCTCCCACGGCCCGATCAGCAACCGGTGGTGCGAACGGCCCGGCTCGGGGCCGCGCTCGGACATCGCCCGGTACAGGTCCATGTGCGACTTCAGGAAGTTGTCGTGCCAGCCCGCGATCGACAGCACCGGGGTCTGGATCCGTCTCGATGTCCGCGAGCACGTCGAACGACTCCCAGTACTCGTCGTAGTCGGGGTGCTCGAGCCACTCGTGGTACTGGAGCTCGCCGCAGCGCTGGAGCAACGGATGGTCGGTGATCGGCAGCCGCGCCGCCACCTCCGGCGCCGTCTTGATCGCCTCCGAGTACTCCCGCCGGAGCGCGAGCTTCTCGTCGGCGCTGATGTCCATCCGCATGATCGTCTCGGACAGCGTCATGTACGCCCAGTAGACGTTCCAGCCGAGCTCGAACGCGCCGTTGGTGTAGACCCAGCCGTCGTGGTAGTCGGCGCCGGTGCCGAGCAGGACGAGCGCCTTGACCTCCTCGCGCGCGAGCGAGGCGAGCGCGAGCGCCGTGACGGCCGAGTACGCCGTGCCGTAGCTCCCGATGCGGCCGTCGCACCACGGTTGCGCGAGCACCCATTCGAGGCAGTCCTCGCCGTCCTCGCGCTCGTGGACGAACGGATGCCAGCGCGCCTCGCTGCCCGAGCGCCCGCGAACCTCCTGGATCACGACCGCATATCCGCGGCGGACCGCCTCGAGCGGGTTGACGATCAGAACGCCGGTGATGAACGCCGCCGACCGGCTTCCCCGGACGCGAAAGATCAGCGTCGGGAACGGCCCGTCGCCCTGCGGGCGATAGACGTCGGTGGCGAGCTGGATCCCGTCGCGCGCGGCGACGTGCAGATCGCGCTCGACGAAGACGGCTTCACTCACGTGCGGCCTCCTTGGGCTCTACGCTCTCGCGACGCGGCCCGTCGGGCCCCGGTCGAACATCTCCGCGCCCGGCCTCGCCTTGCGCAGCTCCTGCTTCATCACCTTCTCGGTCGGCGTCTTCGGCAGCGCGTCGTACACCTCCAGGTACCTCGGGACCGCGAAGTACGGGAGGCGCTCGTCGCACCACTCCCAGAAGGCCTCGGGGTCGAGGGTCGCCTTCCGCGGTGAGCACCAGGCACGCCTTGATCTCGTCCTCGCCGCCCTCCTCGTCGGCGCTCACGGCCACGACCGCGGCCTCGGCCACGACGGCATGGGTGCCGAGCACATGCTCGACATCGGCCGAGGCGATGTTCTCTCCTCGCCGGCGTAGCCGGTCGGCCAGGCGATCGACGAAGCAGAGGTTGTCCTCCTCGTCGAACCGCCCCGCGTCGCCGGTGTGCAGCCACAGGTTCCGGAACGCCTCGATCGTGCGTTCCGGCATCCCGAAGTAGCCGTGGGTGACGATCCACGGGAACTTCGTGCGGACGACGATCTCGCCGACCTCGCCCTTGGGGCAGTGGCTCGTCGTCCTCGTCGACGATCTGGACCTCGTAGAACTCCTCGCCGACCTTGCCCGAGGACACGTTCTCGGAGCGGTCGACGACCCGGCGAGCGACCATGCCGATCTCGCTGGTGCCGTACGAGGTGACGATCCGCTCGATCCCGAACCGGTCGCGGAAGCGCCGCGAGAGGTCAGGCAGGCAGGGCACCATCCAGACCGAGCGCAGTGCATGGTCCTGGTCGTGCTCGGTCGGGGGCTGGCGGAGCACGAAGTCGACCATCACCCCGAGCATCGAGGAGTGGGTCGCGCCTGAGGTGCGCAGGCGGTCGAGCCAGCGGCTGGCCGAGAAGCGCTCCTCCATGCGCGCGCTTGCGCCGACGATCAGCGACCCGTAGACGGTCATGTGTGCGTTGATGTGGAAGAGCGGCAGCTCGCTGATGTAGACGCCCTCGGGGTTGAGGTCGAGCAGCTCGAGGTTGCGCTCGTTCAGGAGGTGGCCGTGGGCGTAGGGCATCAGCGCCCCCTTGGAGCGGCCCGTCGTGCCCGAGGTGAACAGCACCGCGTACGTGTCGGCAGGCGTGATCAGGATCTCCGGCGGCTCCTCGGCGCTCGGCACCGACGCGAACGGTCGAGCCGCGAGGCGGCCGGTGCTGGCCGGCGCCTCGCCGCCGACGACGATCAGCTCCTCGAGCATCGGCATCCGAGACTCGGAGGCCAGGACTGTCTTGACGAAGCGGTGCTCGAGCACCATCAGGTTGGCGCCGGCGGTGTTCACCAGATGCTCGAGGAAGTCGCCGCGATAGTCGGTGTTGATCGGGGCGTGGAAGGCGCCGAGCTTGTTCAGGGCAAACCAGGTGAGCACGAACTCCAGCCGGTTGCCCATCATCACGGCGACGCGATCCCCGCGGGAAACGCCGAGGGTGGCCAGACCGGCGGCCAGGCGGTCGCTCAGCTCGTCGGCCTGCGCGTACGTGACGGATGCGTCATCGACCGCGAAGGACAGGAACGGCTTGTCTTCAAGCTCGCGGGCCCGCTCTCGCAGCAGCTGCGGCAGCACCCAGCGGCGACGGTCGTCCACGACCAGCTTCACGTTTCGCTCACCTCAGCCTCGTATTTCTCATGATCGCGGGGGGTTACGACCAACCGATTGGTCGAATCCTACTTCGCCGCCGCCGCCTCGGTCAACTGCCGCGGGTACCAGTTCTCGGCCGGAGGATGACGCTCGGGGCCGCGTCGCGATGAGGACGGACGATCGCGTCGCGGCCTCGCGTCGCACTGACGCGATCGTAACGAGAAATCAACCAAACGAACGGTTGACTCAGGCCCCGTCGACTGGTATGAATCGGCTGGGCAGGCGCCCTCATGGAGATTGAGTGGTGTCTTTTTGCAATCCGTGGAGAGGAGTGCTGACGTGGGCTACCGGGCTTCCGGTCTAGTCGCGATCGCGTTCGTGGCGATCGCCTTAGTCGTCGCAGGATGCGGCGGCGGCGGAAAGAAATCGAGTTCCTCGAGTACCTCGACGAGCGCCAACGCCAATTCCGGCGGCGGCCAGTCGTCGTCGACCGTGACCGTCCAGCAGTCGGCCTCGGCCGTTCCCGAGTACCTCGGCAGCTTCGCCCCGCAGTCGGGGCTGGGGGGGAAGGTACCGAACGAGACGATCGGCTTCGTGAACGTCCTCGGCAGCTCGCCGGCTGCACAGGCCTGCCAGGCGCAGTTCCTGGCGGCGGCGAAGGTCCTCGGATGGACCGTGCACGTCGCTGACGCCCAGGGCGATCCGGCCAAGATGGCCGCTGATGTCTCGGCGATGGTCACTCAGCGCGTGAACGCGATCGTGACGGTCTCGATCGAGCAGGCGGCCGCGGCGCAGGGCCTCAGCCAGGCAAAGGCGCAGAACATCCCGGCGCTCACGTTCTGCGGCGCGATCACCAACAACGGCGCCCCACTGTACGCGGGCAACTACGCGCCGAACGACGCGGCCATCTCCGCGACCGTCACGCGCTACCTGATCGACGACCTGGGCGGGAAGGGCAACGTCGTCGCGCAGTTCTACAGCCCGATCAACGCTCTCGCCCGCCGCGACGCGGTGGCCGTGACGATGCTGAACCAGGCGGGGATGAAGGTCGTGGCCTCGCATCAGGTGAACTTCACCAATTCGGTGCAGGACACCATGCAGTCCACGCTGGCGATGCTGCGCGCGAACCCGACGGCGAAGGCCGTGCTCGTCGACCAGGACTTCGAGTTCCCCGTCGCCGTGCAGGCGGTCAAGAACGCGGGCCTGAACGTCAAGGTCTACGGGATGTACGGTGGCGACCCGGCGTTCCAGGCACTGCGGCAGGGCGGCCCGGCGCGGGCGATCGCCGAGTCCAACCCGGAGGCGAGCGGCTGGACCGTGGCCGATCAGCTGCTGAAGTACTTTGTCAACAAGAAGCCGATCGATCCGCTGGCCTTGTACGACCATCCGTACCCAGTAGCGCTCGTCACCGCGGCCAACGTCCCCGCGGGGCCGGAGGCCAACCTGTTCCCCGACTACGGGCCGCTGTACGAGGCCCAATGGAAGGCCGAGGGATACACGTTCTGAGGCAAACGTCCGCCCGCACGGTCCTCGCGACCGTGCGGGCAGGATGACCCGGTAGACCACAGGAGAGAGATCGTTGAGCAGCATCCGACCAACTGAAGAACCGCAGGTCGTGGTGGGCGGTGACGGGGGTGGCGCCACGGTTCCGCCGGCGGGCGCGCCAACTCGGCGGCGTTCTCTCTCGGAGTCGATCGGACCATTCTTTCAGCGCTACGGAGTGCTGATCGCCTTCGCCGCGGTCATCCTGTTCTTCTCGCTCGAGCGCAGCGCGTTCCTGACGCTCGTCAATATGCGGGCGGTCTTCGCCGGCGCCGCCGGGCTGTCGGTACTGGCAGCGGTGCTGACCGTGCCGATGATGATGGGCGACTTCGACCTGTCGGTGGGCTTCAACACGCAGGTGCTGGGCGCGATCGTCGTCACGCTGATGGCGTATCGCGGCTGGGACGCGGGAAGCTCGATCATTGTCACGATCATCATCGGGGCGATCATTGGGACGATGCTCGGCGCCTTGATCGCGTGGTCAAAGGTCTCGGCCTTCGTGATCACGCTCGGCGCGGGCATCCTTCTCCAAGGGGTCGAGCTGCGCATCACGCAGGGGCACACGATCTTCAGCGGCCTGTCGCAGTCCTACATTCAGCTCGCCCAGCACAAGTTCCTGACCTTCACCCTCCCCGTGTGGATCGCGCTGGTGGTCTCCACGATCCTCTGGTACGTGACCCGTCACAGCGTGCTCGGCCGGCGGATGGCCGCGGTCGGCGGCAACCAGGAGGCGGCGCGGCTTTCAGGCATCAACGTCGAGCTGATGCGGACGGCCGGCTTCATCATCGTGGGAATCGGAGCGGCAGTGGCCGCTGTGATCATCACCTCGCAGGCCGCCTCCGACTATGCCGACGCGGCGACCGGGCTGCTGATCCCCGCCTACGCCGGCGTGTTCCTCGGCGCCGCGGTGCTGCGACCGGGCGAGTTCCACATCTGGGGCACGCTGATCGGCGTGCTGTTCATGTCGATCATCCAGAACGGGCTGACGCTGATGAACTACAGCTCGTCGACCACCGACGTCATCCAGGGCGCGATCTTCATCGCGGCCGTGCTCACGTCCCGGATCGGCAGGCAGCAGGACATGAGCCTCCCGGCGGCGGAGCCGCCCGGCGGAGGCGGCCGCGGTCTCCGAGCCGGGCACCGTGCTGCTGGAGGCACGAGGACTGTGCAAGCGCTTCCCCGGCGTGGTCGCGCTCGACGACGTCAGCGTGAGCGTCCGAGCGGGCGAGGTCCACGGCCTCGTCGGCGAGAACGGAGCCGGGAAGTCGACGCTGCTGAAGATCGTCTCCGGTGTCTACTCGACCGATGAGGGCGAGCTGCTCTGGAAGGGCGAGCCGGTGGCCTTCAAGGGGCCGCCCGAGGCGGTCAAGCGCGGGATCGAGCTGATTCCCGCAGGAGCTCGACCTGGCGTTCGGGCTCACCGCGGCGGAGAACATCATGATGGGGATCTACCCGTCCCAGCTGGGCCGGGTCCGCTGGCGCGAGGTCAACCGAAGAGCGCGGGAGATCGCCTCGACGGTTCACCTCGAGGCCGACCTGCGCCGCAAGTGCGCGACGCTGTCGCCGGCCGAGCAGCGGCTGGTGATGATCGCTCGCGCGCTGGCGCGCAATGCCAGCCTGGTGATCATGGACGAGCCGACCGTGTCCTTGAGCGAGGTCGAGGTCGAGGCGCTCAAGAACGTGGTCCGGGAGCTGCGAGTGAACAACGTGACGGTCATCTACGTCTCGCATCGATTGGACGAGGTGCTGGAGCTCACCGATCGCGTGACCGTGATGAAGGACGGCCGGGTGATCGTCCACCGACGACACCGCGGACGTGACCAAGCCCCGGCTGATCGAGCGGATCATCGGGCGCACCTACGGGGAGCAGTTCCCGGAACGGCGCGAGCCCGGCTCCGGAGACCCGGTGCTCAGCGTTCGCAACATCTCGGGTGGATTCGTTCGTGACATCTCGCTTCGACCTGCGTCCGGGCGAGATCCTCGGCCTGGCCGGGCTCGTCGGGCTCGGGCCGCAGCGAGATCGTGCGGATGGTGTTCGGCGCGGACCCGCGCGAAGCAGGCGAGATCGAGGTCGACGGCCGGCCGGTGAAGCTCAAGCATCCCCGGCACGCGGTCCGCCTACGGCCTCTCGCTGCTGCCCGAAGACCGGCGCGGGCAGGGCGCGATCGTGAACATGTCGATCGCCGCCAACGTGTCGCTCCCCGTCTTGCGCCGCTTCGCCATGCGCGGCACCGGGATGATCTACGATCGAGTTGAAGCCCGGGCGGTCCGCGAGAGCATCGGCCAGTTCAACGTGAATACCCCTAGCGTCCAGCGACCGCTCAAGTTCCTCTCCGGCGGCAACCAGCAGAAGACGCTGATCGCGAAGTGGGACATGAGCAACTCCCGCGTATTCATGTTCGACGAGCCGACGGCCGGAGTTGACGTCGGCGCCAAGCAGGAGATCTACGCGCGGATCGCCAAGCTGGCGCAAGGCGGCGCCGGGGTGATCGTGATCTCCTCGGAGCTCGAGGAGGTCGTCGGCCTCTGCCACCGGGTCCTGGTCATGCGCGAGGGCCGGTGCGTGGGCGAGCTCGACGGCGACGCGATCTCCGAGGCGGCGATCCTCGAGCTCTGCTACGCGGTGTAGCTCGTTCGCTCGCACCGTGTTCCGCGTCCTCTTCGAGATCCACCGTGCTGCCGGAGCTGACCCACGAGCAGTTCGCCGAGCGCTACCGGCGGCACGGACCGCTCGTCCGCGCGCTCTCCGGGCGTGCTCCGCTACACGCAGTGCCTGGTGACGCGGCTCGGTGAACCTGCTCGGGCCGGAGGCGGACGCGATCTCGATCCTCGACTTCGACAGCAAGGACGACTACCACCGCGCCGATTCGAGCCGCCGAGATGCAGGCGGCGCACGACGACGCGGCCTCGTTCGTCTCCCGCGTGGCCACCTATCACGTGGACCCGCGGGAGGTGCCCCAGGCCTAGCCCCCTAAATACACCCCGGACACACGGAGGACAGAGATGGATCACGCTGCCGTAGTCATCACCGGCGCGGGAGGCGGTCTCGGCAGCGCCACCGCGGCCCTGCTGGCCGAGCGCGGGTATCCGCTGGTGCTGACCGGGCGCACGGCTGCAGACGCTCGAAGCCACCGCTGAGCGGGTGCGCGGCTGCCGGCAGTCCGAGGCGGTCACGGTCGTCGGCGACGCCAGCGACGAGCAGCACATCGAGGGCGTGTTCGACGCCGCCGAGGAGCGCTTCGGCGGATGCGAGGCCGTCCTGCACGCGGCCGCCACCCACGGCACGCCGATGCGGCTGAGCGAGATGTCCACCGACGAGTGGGACATGGTGATGCGGACGAACCTCCGCTCGACGTTCCTGTGCACGCGGGCCGCGCTCCGCCAGATGTTGCCCCGGGGCCACGGATTCGATCGTCCTGGTCGCGAGCGCCGGCGTTCTGCGCGGGTTTCCGCTGGCCGCTCCGTACGCGGCGACCAAGTCGGCGCTGCTCGGCTACGCGCGGACGCTCGCCGCGGAGGTGGGGCCGGAGGGCGTGCGCGTCAACGTGCTCACTCCGGGAGCCAATCCCGACACGGCGATCTTCCATTCGGCGATGCCGGGGATCGCGCGCGAGATGGGGTACTCCGAGGAGGAGATGGTGCCGCTGCTCGAGGGCATGTCGGCGCTCCGACGGCCGTGCACCGCCGCCGAGTTGGCGAGGGCCGCTGCCTTCCTCTCACCGACGACGCGAGCGCGATGACCGGGCAGAACCTCGTGGTAGACGCGGGGCTGACCACCTGAGCGGCGCCGTTCGCAACCCGGTCATCCCGGCGGCCCGGGATCAAATTCAAACAAACGATTGGTGATATGATGCCGCCCCCGAGTTTCGGTCCGACAGAGGAGAGTGGTCTGATGGCTGAGAACGGAGCGCTGCAGGAGCTCCTCGACGCGCGCGAGATCGAGCAGGTGTTCGTGCGCTACTTCGATCGGGTCGATGCCAACGATCCGGACGGCGCCTCGATGTGCTTCGCCGAGGACGTCGAGTTCGAGATCATGATCGGCAAGCGCAAGCACGGACGCGAGCGGTTCGCCCGCTCGCTCGGCCGGGTGCTCGACCAGTACGAGCGGACCAGCCACCACCTGAGCAACGTGAGCACGCAGATCGACGGCGACCACGCGGAGGGGCTCGCCTACGTGTACGCCTACCACCGGATGCGCAACACCGGCGAGCCGTGGCACCTGATCGCCCGGATGAAGGACAAGTTCGAGCGGATCGACGGACGTTGGCAGATCACCGAGCACGTGCTCTGGGGTCTGGACGCCGTTCCCAATCGCCCGGACATTCCGCGCGACTGGTACCCCGGCCATCCCGGTCGACTCGAGCGCGTGCCCGTCGCGACCGCCTGATCGCTCGGGGTCAGTGATGGCCAACGGAACCTCGCTGGCGGGCCAGCGCGTGGCCGTCGTCGGCGGCTCGTCGGGGATCGGCCTGTCGGTCGCGCAGGCCGCGGCGGCGGACGGAGCCGAGGTGTTCGTCTGTAGCCGCAACCCGTCGCGGGCCGGCTCGACGGTCGGCGGCGCCACCGCGATTGCGATCGACGTGACCGACGACGCGTCGGTCAACGACTTCTTCGAGCAAGTCGGCTCGCTTCACCATCTCGTCTGCACGGCCGCGAGCGGCTTTCCGGCCGGCTTGTTCCGAGCGCCGGAGGAGGACGTCCGCGGGCTGATGGAGTCGAAGTTCTGGGGCCAGTATCGCTGCGCCAGGGCGGCCGCGCCGATCCTCGCGCAGCACGGCTCGATCACGTTCACCTCGGGGATCCGCAGCCGCCGACCGGCGCGAGGAACGGAGGCGTTCACCGTGGTCAACATGGCGGTCGAGGGGATGGCCCGAGCGCTCGCGCTCGAGTTGGCGCCGCTGCGCGTGAACGTGGTGGCGCCCGGGCACGGTACAGACCCCGGTGTTCGACTTCATGCCCGCCGACGTCCGCGAGAAGCGCCTGCTTGCGGCCGCCGGCCAGACCACGGTTGGCCGGGTCGGCCAGCCGCCCGAGATCGCCGAGGTGTTCCTCATGTGCATGACGAACGGCTTCCTCAGCGGCACGGTCATCGATGCCGACGGCGGCGGGATGCTGGCGTAGTGCCGTGACCTATACTTCGCGAATCGACCAATCGGTCGGTCGCTGCGAGTGACGGTTGTGGAGAGGGCGATGGGCTACTTCTGCGGCATCGACATCGGCGGCACGTTCACCGATTGCGTGGTCCTCGACGACCGCGGGCAGATCACGCTGGCGAAGGTGTCATCGACGCCACCGAGGTTCTCCGACGGCTTTCTGAATGCGCATCGAGGCGGTCGCCGGACGGCTCGGCATCGACGCTCGAGGACTTCCTCGGACAGACGGATCTGCTGTTGCACGGGACGACCGTCGGCACCAACGCGCTCGTGCAGATGAAGGGCGCGCGCACCGGCCTGATCACCACCAAGGGCCACGGCGACGCGCTGATCATCATGCGCTCGGCCGGCCGCTCCGCCGGCCTCACGATCGATGAGCTGCTGCACGTCTCCCACCACCGCAAGCCCGACCCGATCGTGCCTCGCGACCGGATCAAGGAGGTCTCAGAGCGCGTCGACTGGGCGGGCGACGTACTGCTGGAGCTGAACGAGGACGAGGCCAGGCAGGCGATCGCGGAGCTCGTCGAACAGGGCGTCGAGGCGATCGCCGTCAGCTTCCTGTGGGGATTCGTCAACACCGCCCACGAGCTGCGCGTGAAGGAGCTCGTCCACGAGCTGGCGCCGGACGTGCTCGTCAGCTGCGCGCACGAGCTGATCGCCAAGCACGGCGAATACGAGCGCACCGCCGCCGCCGCGATCAACGCCTTCATCGGGCCGACCACGTCGAGCTACATCCGCGAGGTCGATCAGGCGACCAAGGACCGGGGCTACCGCAACCCGCTGCTGATCATGCAGGCTGCCGGTGGCGTCGTTCCGGCCGACGAGGCTGCGCGGCACCCGCTGTTCACGATCGCCTCCGGACCGGTCGGTGGCGTCGCGGGCGCGGCGTACCTGGCGGGTCTGCTCGGGCACCGCAACGTGATCGCGGCCGACATGGGCGGGACCTCGTTCGACGTCGGGATCATCGTCGACGGGGAGCCGATCGCCTCGTCAGAGACGATCATCAACCAGTACACGTTCTTCATGCCCCGGCTCGACATCGAGTCGATCGGCTCGGGCGGGGGCTCGCTCGTGTGGGTCGACGAGCATACGGGCACGCTGAGAGTCGGGCCGCACAGCGCCGGAGCCGTGCCGGGGCCGGTCTGCTACGGGCGCGGCGGCACCGAGCCGACGGTGACCGACTGCGACGCGGTGCTCGGCCGCTACAACGCCGAGAACTTCCTCGGCGGCGAGCTGAAGCTCGACCGCGAGGCCGCCCACCGAGCGGTCGAGCAGGTCAGCGGCCGGCTCGGCATGGATCCGATCGCCGCCGCCGACGGCGCGCTGCGGATCGTCGAGTCGCACATGGCCGATCTGATGCGCCAGATGACGGTCGAGCGTGGACGGGATCCGCGGGACTTCGTCGTCTACTCGTTCGGTGGCGCCGGGGCCGCGCACGCCGTGGCGTTCGCTCGCGAGCTCGGAGCCGGACAGGTCGTCGTGCCGCTCGGCGACCTGGCCTCGACGTGGTCGGCGCTCGGGGTCATGTCCTCGGACGTGCTGCACGTCTACGAGCACTCCGAGCTGCTGATGAGCCCGTTCTCGCCCGACCGGATGAACGAGATCTACGCGGCGCTCGAGCACCGCGCGATCGAGCAGCTGCGCAGGGAGGGGTTCGACGATGCGGACATCGAGCTCAGCCGGATCGCGGAGATGAAGTTCTCGCTCCAGATCCATCAGGTCGAGGTCCCGGTGCCGTCCGGGGAGCTCACCGAGGAGGACGCAGCGGCCCAGGTCGAGCGGTTCATCGAGCGCTACGAAGAGATCTACGGCGCGGGGGTCGGCCTTCCCCGGGGCGGGCACGCAGATCGGTCTGTTCAAGCTGCTGGCCCGCGGTAAGGTCCGGACGCCCGCTCCGCCGGAGCTCGAGCCGCGTCCGACCGCGCCGGCCGGTCAGCCGCGACGTCTACTGGCGTGAGTTCGGCGAGTTCCGCCCGACCGCGGTGTACGACGGACCGGCGTTGTCGCCCGGAGCCGCGATCGATGGCCCGGCGATCATCGACTACCCGGACACGACCGTCGTGCTTGCCCCCGGGCGCGTCGGCGGGCCTCGACGCGCTCGGGAACGTCGTCATCGACGTCGGCAGCCTGCCGGCAGCCGCGTCCGGCCGCCAGGTCTTCCGCGGCCGTGACCGCGTAGGCAGTGTCCATCCCCTCGTCAAGGAGCTCGCATGCCGCCCTCTGACGCACCCGAGATCAAGTGGGACGGCGACGTCTATCCCTACGTCCCGCCCGCCGAACTCTCGATTCATCCGTCGCTGAAGCTCCATACCGAGACCGACGACACGACCGACCCGGTCACGCACGAGGTCCTCCGCCACGCGCTCTGGAACGTCAACGTCGAGCACGGCCAGTCGATCATCCGGACCTCCGGGTCGCCGATCTGCGCCTACGGGCACGACTTCAACCCGGCGATTCTCGACGAGCGCGGGCGGCTACGTGTTCTTCGGCAAGTACAACCTGTATCTCGCCGTCAGCAGCGCGACGGCGATCCAGTGGATGCTCGAGCGCCGCTCCGAGTCTCCCGGGATTCACGACGGCGACATGTTCCTCACCAACGACCCGTGGATCGGGACCACGCACCAGTCGGACGTCGATCGTCGCGTGCCCGGTGTTCGTGGACGGGCGTCTGTACTGCTGGGTCGCGAACGTGATGCACCAGTGGGATCTCGGCGGCACCGCTCCCGGCGGCTTCAACCCGATGGCGGAGGACGTGTACTGGGAGGTCCCGTGCTTCCCGCCGATCAAGGTGGTCGAGGACGGGCAGATCCGCGCGCGACGTCGAGGAGCTGTACGTGCGCAACTCCCGGCTCCCGGACCTGGTCGCGCTCGATCTGCGCTCGCAGATCACCGGGTGCAACATCGCCCGCGACCGGATCCTCAGCCTCGTCGACCGCTACGGGGCCTCGACCGTCAAGGCGACGATGCGCAAGGTCCAGGACGACTCCGCCGCCGCCTTCGCCCGCCGGCTGGAGAGCATCCCCGACGGGACGTGGACCGAAGAGGGCTGGATGGAGGTGAAGCTGCCCGGCGACCGCGGCCTGTATCGCAACCGCGTCGTGCTGACCAAGAAGGGCGACAAGCTGATCTTCTCCAACGCCGGCTCGGCTCCGCAGCAGGGAGCGCTCAACGCGTGCCTGGCCGCCTGGAAGGGCGCGGTGATAAGCATGCTCGCCTCGACCATGCTGTTCGATCAGATGTTCGCGCTCGAAGGCGCGATGCGTCACTGCGAGTTCGAGGTCGAGCCGTCGACGATCAGCTGCGCGACGCGCCCGGCCGCCGTCTCCGGCGGGCCCGCCGACGACGCTGCTCCATTCGATCGGCATGTCGCGGGCTCGCGATCTCGAAGATGCTGTTCTCATCCGAGGACCCCCGTCTGCGCGAGGAGGTCATGAGCTGCATGGGCGTCCTCGGTTACCCGATCAGCGCGATCGCCGGGCTCGACCAGCGCGGCAACCAGTACGCGTCGTTCCTCAACGACCCGGTCGGCGCGGCCCTGGCCGCGCTCCCGTGGCGCGACGGTCAGGACACCGGCGGCTGGCCGTGGGACCTGCAGTCGACGATCCCGAACGTCGAGGACAACGAGCTGTTCTACCCGGTGCTGTACGTCTGGCGCCGTGAGGTGGCCAACTCCGGGCGGCGCGGGCAAGTTCCGGGGCGGGAACGGATGCGAGAACGCGATCATCCCCCACAAGACCGACCGGATCGACTGGGTCACGGTGGCGGCGGAGGTCGCGGTGCCGGGTCCCGGCCTGTTCGGCGGGTATCCGACGTCGACGAACTCCTACCGGCTGATCAAGGGCGCCCGGACGCGACGAGTTCATGGCACGCACGGGCCGGACGCCGCTGGATCCCGACGAGCTCGAGGGCGAGCACCGAGTGGGTGGCCGCAAAGTCGTTCGGCAAGTTCACCGAGGCGCAGGACATGTGGATCTTCAGCTGGGCCGGCGCCGGCGGGTACGGCGACCCGGTGGAGCGTGACCCGGCGCGGTGCTCGAGGACGTGCGCGCGGGGCGGGTGACCCGCGACTGGGCCGCCAAGGCCTACGGCGTGGTGATCGCGGGCGAGGGCGATTCGCTCGCCGTCGATCAGGCCGCGACCGAGCAGCGCCGGGCGGAGATCGTGAGCGAGCGACTGGCCGGCGCTCGACGGTGGGAGGGCGACGCCGGGGAGCCAAGCGACAGCAGGCGGCCGCCCGACGGGCAGGTCTCGGAGTACGTCACGATCAAGGACGGGCGGTACTTCGCGGGTGAGGTCGAGCTCGGGTCGGCCGGCGGCAACTACAAGCTCGGCGCCCTGGTTCGCGACCTCCCGCTCACCGAGGGGAACCCCGAGCTCCAGGACCCGGCGCTGTACGTCGACCAGGAAGTGGCGTTCCGGCAGATCGTCTGCCCCACGACGGGCCGGCTGTTGCAGACCGAGATCGTGGTCGACGGCGCGCCGCCGCAGTGGGATCTCCGGCCGGGTCAGGCTTGAAGCTCGGCCTTTACTTCGATCTGCGAGATCCGCCCCCGTGGCGGCGGGGCTGGGGCGCGGTGTACGCACGAGCGCTCGAAACCGCCGAGCAGGCGGACGCCGACGGGATCGCATCGCTGTGGCTGTCCGAGCACCACTTCTTCGAAGACGGCTATCTGCCCCAGCCGCTCGTGTTCGCGGCGGCGCTGGCCGCGCGGACGAAGCGGGCCCGGATCGGCACGGCGGTTCTGATCGCGCCGCTGCGGTCGGCCGTGGAGATCGCCGAGGAGGCGGCGGTCGCCGACGTGGTCAGCGGAGGGCGGCTCGAGCTCGGGCTCGGGAGCGGCTATCGGCTGCCCGAGTTCGACGCCTTCGGAGCTCTGCCGGAGCGAGCGCTTCGCGCGACCTCGAAGATCGCGGCCGCGGCGTTCAGGAGCTGCTGGCCGGCGGCCGCGTGACGCCGCGACCGATTCAGAATCCGGTCCCGCTCTGGATCGGCGGACACAAGAATCGCGCTGGGCGGATCGCCGGAAGGCTCGGCGCCGGGCTGCTTTCGCTGAACCCGGAAGCCTGGACGGTGTACTGCGACGCGCTCGAGGAGGCCGGCCACGACCGCCGGATCGCGCGAGCCGCGGGACCGCTGACGCTCGTGCTCGCCGACGACCCCGAGCGCGCCTGGGCGGCGATCAGGCCGCACGCCGAGTATGGGTGGCGTACCTACGACGAGTACGCACGGGAGGGACGCGATGGCATGGTCCGCCCGCCGACACTGCCCGGCGTGTTCGACTCGATCGAGGGCGGCGCGAAGCCACCGGTGCGTGTAGTGACCGTCGACGAAGCGATCGAGCACTTACGCGTGATCGATGCCTCCGCGACCGTCGAGCATGTCTTCTTCTGGGAGCGCGTCGCCGGCATGCCGGATGACCTCGCCGCCCGCCACGTCGAGCTGATCGTCGATCAGCTGATTCCGGCGGTCGCCGAGTTCGACCGTGCGGAAACTCACATCTGAAAAAGGAGCCGAGGATGAAGTTTGGTGTGCTGTTCAAGCCGATGGACCCGCCGAACGCCGAGCATCTCGCCGAGCGGTGGCAACAGGTCCTCGAAGCGGCTCAGGTGATCGAGGAGTCGGGCTTCGACGGCGTGTTCATCCCCGAGCACCACATGATGCCGGACGGGTATCCCGTCCTCGCCCTGGGCGGCGCTCGGGGCGCTGGCCGCCGTCACCAAGCGCGTCGAAGTCGGAACCACGATCCACCTGCTGCCGTTCGACCATCCGATCCACGTCGCCGAGCACGCCGCCATGGCCGACGTGATCTCGGGCGGACGCGTCCGGATCGGGGTCGGGATGGCCAACTTCGAGCCGGAGTTCAAGCTCTACGGGCTGGACAAGAAGACGCAGGTGTCACGTTTCGAGGAGTGCATCGACCTCGTGCAACGCGCCTGGTCGGGCGAGACCATCAAGCACTCCGGCAAGCACTTCAACGTCGAGGCGGAAGGTCCGGTGATGCCCCGCCCGATCGGCGCCGAGCTTTGGATCGGCGCGATGTCGGACCCGGGCGTCAAGCGCGCCGCCCGGTTCGGCTGTCCGTGGCCGACCGATCCGCTCCACAACATCGACGTGATGAAGCATTGGGCTGACCTGTACCGCGCCACCGGCGAGGAGCAGGGCACGATCGGAGAAGCTGCGGGTGAACCTGCTGCGCGACGGCTGGGTGGCCGACTCGATGGAGGAGGTCGAGCGCGTCTGGTGGCCGGCGATCCGGGCCGAGCACTGGTTCTACTTCGAGAACATCCCCCGGTGGGTGGCCGAGTTCGAGCCGTTCCTGGCCGACGTGAAGTCCGAGGATGACTTCAAGTTCGAGAACCACCTGAAGGACCGGCTGATCGTCGGCACCCCGGAGGACTGCATCGCTCAGATCAAGAAGTTCCAGGACGCGGTCGACATGGACTACCTGATCATGACCTTCCGGCACACGGTCGGTCCGAGCTTCGAGGAGGAGCTGAAGTGCGTCCGACGGTTCGGGCGGGATGTGATTCCGGCGTTCAGATAACCGGCCGGTAGCGGGCGTGCGCCCCAAGTCCGGTCTCGACGTAGCCATGGCCCTGCGACTCCGTCCACGCGGAAGCGGCAGGCGTTGTCGTTCTGGCCGTCGAGCGCCGCCACGACCTCCGGCCTGGAGACGTCGCAGCCGCTCGACGCCCGGACGGCGACGGGTCGCGTCGGGCGTGTAGCCCGCCGCGCTCAGGTAGATGCGACCGGCGACTTCGAACTCGACCGTGCGGCGCGCGCCGGAGCGCAGGGCGACCACGAATGTCCCGCCGGTCAACAGCGTCCCGTCCCACAGCAGGTCGTGCTCGGCGGCCGCGACCGTATCGACCGCACCGCGCTCGTCGAGCAACCAGCCGTTCGTGAACACCCGCCTCCCCGATGCGGTCTCGTAGAAAAGGAGGTACAGCGCGCTGTCCGGAAGCTCGCAGAAGCTCGCCGTGACCAGCCCACGGCGGGGTGCTCCTTCGTGCTTGCGCAGGCCCCAGCCCCGGTCGCGGAACCCGGCACGCTCGGTGACCGAGTGCTCGTGACCGTCGATCACGATCGTCCCCGAGTAGAGCCCGGACTGGAACAGGTTCATGTACTCGGTGACGACGCGGCCCTCCTGCTCGATCCGGATCGGGGCGGTCGCCACCGGCGGGAAGCGGGAGCGGAAGGTCAGGTCGAACGAGAGTGGAAGCGGCGCCTGGTCGAGGACCAGCCGGATCTCCTCGAGCGGGCGGATCGCCTCGATCCGCAGCGGGCCGACCGTCGAGGTGTCCGGGTCCTCGCCGACCGCGAACGGCTCGGCCACCCGGATCACGTGCTGCACCTCACCGTTCGTGGCGCCGGCGAATCCCGTTCTGCTGCGTGCATGGGGGTACAGCGCGCGGCCGGCGTGAAGAATCGTCCCGTCGCCGACATGGAGCAGGTGGTAGCAACGCTCGGCCCAGCCGGGGTCGACGTGTGCCGTCACCACCGCGGGGGCGACGAGCTGATGGGTGTAGGACTCGTCGGTCGGCGTGAGATTGGTCATCGCGATAGATGAGCAGCGACGCGGAAAATACACCGGGCGCGCCCGGAGCGGCGTCGCCACCTGTCGCCACGGATCGGCTCGCCGGCGCGCTTTCGGACCTGGCCGCTCGCATCGAAGCGCCCGACGTGCGCGCGCAGCTCAACGCGCTCGCGGCGTTGCTCGGCAACCTGAGCTCCCATGTAGCACCAGACGAGGCGCGCGGTTCCCTGGAAGGGTCGATCGCCGGCGGCGATCGAGGCCGGCGACGAACCCGGCGCGATCTCGGCCATGCGACGGCTCGCTGCGCTCGATCGTTCTTTGCTCCGACCGGTCGATTGGTCGGCGGTGACGCGTGGCTGAGCCAGACGCGGTGGCGACGGGCATGCGGGATTGGCTCAGCGGTCGCGGGGTGCAGGCGACCGTCGCGGTGTCCGACCGGGCCACCGTCGGCCTCTCGCAGGAGACCTGGTTCATCCGCGTCGATACGGGCGCCGGCGAGCGCGAAGCGGTGCTCCGCCTGCCCACGCTTGCCTCGGGCCCGCAAGCCATCCTGACCCAGCGCGCCGCGCTCGAGGCGGTCGCGGGAGCCGTCCCGGCACCGGCCCTGCTCTGGTACGACGACAGCGCGGAGAACCCGTTCGAGTGCCCCTTCCTGGTCATGGAGCGGATTCGCGGCGAGGTGCCGGTGGGATGGCGCGAGATCGACGAACCTGTCCGAACCGAGGTGGCGCAAGACGCCGTCGACGTGCTCGCGTCGCTGCACCGGACCAGTCCCGGAGCGATCGCGAGCCCCGGGGGCCGGAGCGCCGAGCGGCCGTCCGACCTCGATTGGTATCGCCAACGCCTCGAGCGGTTCGCGCCGATCCCCGCGGTTCTGCGAGGGGCCCTCTGGTGGCTCGGTCGACACCGGCCGCCGCCGCTCGAGCACGAGGTCCTGACTCACGGCGACTACCGAATGGGAAACATGGTGATCGACGGTGGTCGGATCCGTGGGGTCCTCGACTGGGAGATGGCAAGCGTCGGGGATCCGCTGGCGGATCTTGCCTGGTGCTTCATCCCCGTGTGGGAGCCGTCGATGGTGGCCGAGCACGCGCTGGTGGAGCGATATGGCGAGCGGATGCGCGCTCCCGTCGATGCCGAGCGGCTGCACTGGCACCGCGTGCTCGGGCTACGTTCGGCTTGCCTATTACGCGTTGTCGGGGCTGCACGCGTTCGACCGCGCGCGCTCGAACGACTTCAGGCTCGCCGCGCTGCGCCTGCAGCTTCCGGTCCATCTCGACCGTCTGGCGGCGACGCTCGCCGGCGAACCGATCACGTGATGGAGGTGCGGATGCGCGAATGGGCACAGGCGACGACGATCGGCGACATCCTGCTACGCGCGGCGGACCACCGGCCCGACCACGAGGCCCTCGTCTTCCCGCACGCCCGCTTCACGCTATCGCGAGGTGGCCGACCGGGCGATCCAAACCGCGCGGTCGCTCGCCGCGATCGATGTCGGCGGCGGGGACCATGTCGGGCTGCTGATGCCGAACTCGCCGGAGTTCGTGTTCGGCTTGTTCGCCGCGCAGCTACTCGGCGCCGTCGCCGTGCCGATCAACACGCGCTTCCGCGCCCACGAGCTCAGCTACGTGATCAGGTACGCGGACATCGAGGTGCTGCTGACCAGCGACATCGTCGACGAGCAGGTCGACTTCGTGGAGCGATTGGCCGAGGCGCTCCCCGCGCTCCCGGCGAGCCTCGATCCGGCGCGGCTCGCGCTGGCCGACGCGCCGACGCTCCGCTGTGTCGTGCTGCTCGGAGACAAGGCCCCGCCTGGGCTGCTCAGCCGCGCCTCGTTCGATGGGCTCGCACAGGAGGTGGACGAGGCGGAGATCGAGCGGCGGCGAGGATCCGTTCGAGTGCGTGACATCGCGCTGATCCTGTTCACGTCGGGTACGACCGCGTATCCGAAGGGCGCGCTCATTACTCATGAGGCGGCGTTCCGCGTGTGGGTCTCGGCGGCGTCGCGCCTCGGGATAACCGCCGATGAGAGGATCTGGGATCCGCTGCCGATGTTTCACATGGGTTGCCTCGGGCCGATGATCTTCGCGTTCAACCTCGGCGCGACGCTCGTGTCGACGTTGCACTTCGAGCCGGGCGCGGCGCTCGAGATGATCGAGCGCGAGCGCGTGACCTGGGTCGAGTCCGTATTCCCGCCGATCGTGATGGGCCTGATCCGCCATCCGGACTTCCCGAACCGGGACCTGTCCCGGGTCAGGGGACTCCTCAACGTCGCTCCACCCGACACCCTGCGCATGATCCAGGCGGCGTTTCCGAACGCCGTTCAGATCGGCGGGCCGTTCGGGATGACCGAGGCGGCCGGCGTGATCACGTGCAACAGGTGGGACGCCACGCCGGACGAACAAGCCGAGACGGCCGGGGCGCCCGTACTCGGAACGGAGGTCCGGGTGATCGATCCTGAGACCGGCGAGGAGGTCGGGACGGATACGCCGGGCGAGCTCCAGCTCCGCGGCCCCGGCCTGTTCGAGGGCTACTACAAGGATCCTGAGAACACCGCCTCGGCGATGACCGGGGACGGCTGGCTCCGCTCAGGCGACCTGGGAAGGATCGACAGCGACGGCCTCGTCACCTACCTCGGCCGTCTCAAGGAGATGCTCAAGGTGGGTGGCGAGAACGTCGCGCCGGCCGAGATCGAGTCCTACCTGTCGACCCACCCGGCGATCAAGCTGGTGCAGGTTATCGGCGTCCCGGATGAACGACTCGACGAGGTCCCGGCGGTGTTCGTCGAGCTCGCGCCGGGCCAGGAGCTGACGGCAGCGGAGGTGGTCGCCCTCTGCGATGGAGCGATCGCCAGCTTCAAGGTGCCTCGGTACGTCCGCTTCGTCACGGAGTGGCCGATGTCCGCGACCAAGATTCAGAAGTTCCGCCTTCGGGAGGCGCTGCTCGCCGAGCTGGGTCTATCGGAGCCTTAACGACGGAGGGAGATTGGGATGAGTCAGGAAACGCTGAGGTTCGACGGCCGAACCGCGATCGTCACGGGCGCCGGACGCGGGATGGGCCGCACGCACGCCCTCCTGCTGGCGGCTCGGGGCGCGAACGTCGTCGTCAACGATCTGGGCGGAGCCGTCGACGGAAGCGGCTCCGATGACGAGCCGGCTCGGTCTGTCGTCGCTGAGGTCGAGGCGGCCGGAGGGGCCGCCATCGCCAACACCGCGTCGGTGGCCTCGCCGGAGGGGGCCGAGTCGATCGTGGCGAGCGCCCTCGAGCGGTTCGGCGGCGTCGACATCGTCGTCAACAACGCCGGCATCCTGACCTCTCACGAGGTTCCGGTGAGCGGCGCCGAGGATGTCGAGCGCCACCTGTCGGTTCATCTGATGGGCGCCTTCAACGTGACCCGCGCGGCGTGGCCGCACATGGCCGAGCAGGGATACGGCCGGGTCGTCATGACTACGTCGTGTGCGATCTTCGGTTCGCCGTTTCTGGCCTCGTACGGAGCGGCGAAGGGTGGTTTGGTCGGGCTCGCGCGCAACCTTGCCGCGGCGGGCGCCGAGCACGGCATCAAGGTGAACCTGGTTGCCCCGTATGCCAAGACGCGGATGGCCGACCCCGACAGCGATATCAATCAGAGCGCGCGTTCAGAGGTCAGTGAGACGCCGGCCGCGACGGTGTTCGACCTGCTGCTCCCGGAACTCGTATCTCCGGTCGTCGCGTTCTTCGCGCACGAGTCGTGTCCGGTCACCGGCGAGATCTACGCGGCCGGGGGTGGACGCGTCGCTCGGATGTTCGTGGCCGAGACGCAAGGCTACGCCAACGCCGACCTGGCTCCCGAGGACGTGCTCGCCCAGTGGCAGATGATCCAGGACGAGACCGACTACTACGTGCCTGCCGGACATCACGGACTACACGACGTTCTTCATGGAGCGCGTGCCAGGCGGCGCCGGCGTGCCGGTGGCCGAGTGATCAATGGGAGCCGGGCAAAGGAGAGTGAATTTGATGCTTACGGAGAAGGTGTGCATTGTCACCGGGTCGGGCGGCGGGATCGGGCGCGCCACCGCACAGGAGATGGCGCGGCGCGGGGCGAAGGTCGTGGTGACCGACGTCAACGACGAGACCGGTGAGCGGACCGCCGGGCTGATCGCGCAGGATGGCGGAGAGGCGATCTACGTCCACTGCGACGTGCGCCAAGAGGAGCAGATCGTCGCCCTGATGAAGGCGGCCGCCGATCGCTTCGGCGGGATCGACGTGCTGCACAACAACGCAGGGGTGCACGACACCGACTTCACCTCGGACACCGCGGTCGACACGCTCCCGGTCGAGGTCTGGAACAAGGTCTACGAGATCAACCTCCGTGCTCCGTGGCTGTGCACCAAGCACGCCGCGCCCTACCTGAAGCGCTCACAGCGCGGCCCGGCGATCGTCAACGCCGCCTCGATCGGGGGCATGGTCGGCTACCCGATGGCCCCCTCGTACTGCTCCACCAAGGGAGCGATCATCATGCTCACCAAGGCGACCGCGATCGACCTCGCACCCACGGTGCGGTGCAACTGCTACTGCCCGGCGGCGGTGGATACGCCGATGGTCCAGAAATACTTCGACGCCGCCGATGACAAGGCGGCCGTAGAGCGCGCCCTGACCGGATCGCATCTGATCCCGAGGCTTGGCAGGCCTGATGAGGTGGCGAATCTCGTCTGCTTCCTCGCTTCTGAGGAGTCCTCCTGGACCACCGGAGCGTCGTTCGTCATCGACGGCGGCTCGCTGGCGTGGCGCGGCTCGCAGTGACCGAGCCGCGCCTGGCGGTCGCGAGCCTCAGGCCGTCGCGGCCGGAACGGACTTGAACGCCGGGATCACGTCGGCGCCGAATCGTCGGATGCACTCGAGCTCCTGCTCGTGACTCGGACCCGCGGCGACCCGGAACGACATGATCAGATAGTTCATGTCGATCGCGTCCTGGAAGGCGCGGATCGACTCGATGCAGTCCTCAGGGGACCCGACGATCAGGCGATCGATCCGGTGGCGGTCGAACTTGAAGTCGTCCTCCTTGGTGATCCCCTCCAGGAACGGCTCGCGCTCGGCCACCCAGCGCGGAACCTGCTCGAAGTAGAACCAGTGCTCGCTGCGTATGCACGGCCACCACACGCGCTCGACGTCTTCGAGCGAGTCGCCCACCCACCCGTCGCGGAGCAGGTTGACCTTGAGCTTGTCGGAGGTGCCGAACTCCTCGCCGGCGGCACGGTACAAGTCGGCCCAGTACTTCATCACGTCGACGTTGTGCAGCGGATCGGTCGGCCATGGACAGCCGAACCGCGCGGCCCGGCGGACTCCCGGCTCGGACATCGCCCCAATCCAGAGCTCGGTGTCCCTCGGCACCGGCGTGATCTTCCCCTTGATGTCGAAGTGCTTGCCGTGGAAGTCGATCTCCTCACCGGCCCACGCGCGCTGAACGATCTCGATGGACTCCTCGAAGCGCGACACCTGGGTCTTCGGGTTGACGCCGAACAGCTCGAACTCTTGCGGGAAGTTCCCAAGACCGACCCCGATCCGTATCCGTCCACCGGCGAGGACGTCCGCCATGGCGGCGTGCTCGGCAAAGTGAATTGGATGCTCGAGCGGGAGGAGCGTGATCGTCGTGCCCAACTCGACGCGGTCGGTGATGGCAGACAGCGCGCCCAGCGCGGCCCAGGGCGACGGGAGGTAGGCATCCTCCATCATGTGATGCTCGGGCACGAAAACGCCGTCGAACCCGGATTCCTCCGCGACCTTGGCGGCGTGCAGGATCTCCTGCCAGCGCTCGCGAATGTGCGCCGCATTGGGCGGGTCCTGGGGACGGAATAGCAAGCCGAACTTCATCGCCGATCTCCTTCGGTAGTGGCTGGGCTGCCGGAGCTCACGGCGCTGTCGGCGAGCTCCTCGATTAGGCGTAAGCGCAGCGGCTCTTTCTGGACCTTCGTCGCCGACATCGGCCACTCGTTCACGAAGCGGATGTGGCGCGGCACCTTGAAGCGGGCGATCTGGCCGCGGCAGTGCTCGAGCAGGTCCTCGGCCGTGGCGGTGCATCCCGGCTTCAGCTCCACGAACGCGGCCGGCACCTCCTCCAGCCGGTCGTCGGGCACGCCCACGACCTGAACCAGCTTGACGGCCGGGTGCAGACCGAGATGCGCCTCGATCTCGGCCGGAGCGACGTTCTCGCCGCCCACCTTGAGCATGTCCTTCAGCCGCCCGAGGAAACGCAGCCGGCCGGCCTCGTCGAGCGATCCGCGGTCACCGGTGTGGAACCACCCGCCGCTGTCGAACTGGCGAGCCGTCGTCTCGGGATCGCGGTAGTACCCCTCGCAGACGCTCACACCGCGAATGATGATCTCGCCCTCCTGGCCGTGCCGGCGGTCAGCGCCGGTCTCAGGGTCGACGATCCGAACCCCGGCTCCAGGGAGGGCTGTTCCGCACGTCTCGACGCGCACGTCGAGATCGTCGCCGAGCCGGTTGTACGTGATCGCGCCGCCTCCTTCGGTCAGCCCGTAGAGCGAGAGTTGGACCACATGGGGGAGGGCACTCTGCATCTGCCGTAACAGGTCCGGGGGGCCTACGTTGAGCATCGCCCGCGCCGCGCTCACGTCGGTGCCGCCGAAGGCAGGATGCGTGAGCACGGCCTGGGTGATCGGCGGGTAGGCGGGATACAGGATCGTCGGGCGCTCGCGCTCGAGCAATCCGAGCGCCGAGGTGGCCTCGAAGAAGGTGTCCGAGACGAACGCCGCGCCGTGGGCGGCGCACATCAGCAGCGGGCCGACCGCCCCGAGGTGGAACAAGGGGCAGGGTGCCCAGCACCGGTCTTCGGAGTCGATCTCGAACACGCGCCCGACGTTCGTCCAGCAGCGGATCAGGGCCTCATGGGTCAGGATGCATCCGCGCGGCTGCGCCGTCGTGCCGGAGGTGTAGAGCACGAGCGCGGTGCCCCGCACCGCGACGCCGGCGCGCCGGTGATCGAGTTCTGCCTCCGTGACGGTGGCCGCCGCCTCGAGCAGGCGCGTCTCGTCCACCGTGCCCGGCGATCGCCGGGTCCCGAGCACCGCCACCGAGCGCAGGGGCGGCGCCGCGGCGAGGGCGAGGCGACGCTGCTCCGGGGACGCGGCCAGGCCGGGGAGCGCCTCCTGGATCAGCCCGAGCAGGTCGACGTAGTCGTCGATCCGGTCACTGGTTACGATCGCGGCCAGCTCGGCGTTGGTGATCACATACGGCAGCTCGACCGCCCGGTAGCGGGTGTTGATCGGGACCACGGTGGCGCCCGCCAGCGCAACCCCGTAGATGACGGCGACACAGTCGGGGCTGTTGGCCATCAGCACGCCTACCTTCTCGCCGGGCCCGATGCCGAGCCCCATCAGGCCGCGTGCCAGCTCGCGTGCCCGGCGAGCCAGCTCGGCATAGCTGAGGCGCTCCGACGGGAACACAACGGCATCGCGTCCGGGGTGGCGCGCGGCCGTCCGCAACAGCAGGTCGCCGAGCGTCACCGCCTCGGCCCACCCATCCGACGGCGCCTCTCCCGCACCTCGTCTGGTCAACGACGTCGCTCCCATCGTCAGTGGCGCGACTGTATCAACCACCGGACGGTTGGTCGGGTATATAGTCGCGCCACGAGAATCTCGGTCGCAGGAGGGACAGGATGAGCATTTCGAGGCCGGCGGCACCGGACATTCTCTCGGCGCAGCACGCCGAGGATCCGTACGAGACCTACCGGGTGCTGCTCGAGCATTACCCCGCTGTGTACCACGCGCCGACCAACAGCTGGCTCGTCAGTCGCCACGCTGATCTGCTCAGGATGTTCCGCGACAAGTCGGTCACCTCAGAGAACTACTCGTGGCAGCTCGAGCCGGTCCACGGCAAGACGATCCTCCAGATGGAGGGGCGCGAGCACACGATCCACCGTCGGCTGCTCAACCCGTTCTTTCACGGCAACGGACTCGAAAGCTTCAGGCCGACGATCGAGAAGGTGGTCCGGGACCTCGTCGACCCGTTCCTCGAACGCGAGAAGCGGGCGATCGCGGACGGTAGCCGAGATCGCGGCGAGGTGGAGATCGTGGGGGAGTTCACGGCCCATTTCCCGATCAACGTAATCGTCGAGATGCTCGACCTCCCGCGGGAGGATCACCCTAAATTCGAGCGCTGGTACAACGCGATCATGGCGTTCCTGTCGAACCTAGAGGGGGCGCAGGAGCCGATTGACCGCGGGCTGCAGACTCGCCAGGAGCTCGCCGACTACATCCTTCCGATCATCGCGGAGCGGCGCGACGGCGAGGGCAGCGACCTTCTCTCGTTGATGGCCCGGGCCGAGGTGGACGGAGAGCAGCTGAGCGACGACGAGATCCGGGCGTTCGTGAGCCTGATGCTGACCGCCGGAGGGGAGACCACGGATCGCGGAATGGCGAGCCTGCTCAAGAACCTGATCGAGCATCCCGATCAGATGGAAGCCGTGCGCAGCGACCACAAACTGATCCCGGCCGCGTTCGCCGAGACTCTCCGGTACTCACCTCCCGTACATATGATCATGCGCCAGCCCGGCGCCGACCTCGACGTGGAGGGCGAGACGATCCCGGCGGGGTCCACCGTGACATGCCTGCTGGCGGCGGCCAACCGCGACCCGCGGAAGTTCGAGGATCCCGAACGCTTCGACATCTTCCGCAAGGACAACAGCATCGAGCGCGCGTACCGGGCGTCAGCCGACCACCTGTCGTTCATCGACGGCCGGCACTTCTGCGTCGGGGCGATGCTCGCGAAGACCGAGATCGAGATCGGCCTGAGTTACCTGCTCGACCGACATGACCGATATGCAATTCGCCGACGGATTCAGCCCGGTCGAGGAGGGAGTGTTCACGCGGGCACCCGAGCGCCTCGATATCTCGTTCGTGCCGGTCTTAGCTGTAGTGCCAGGACCGCCCCCGGAGATGTGCCGGGGGCAGCCGCAGAGCCAGGTGACTGGTGTCCCGGCTTTAGAACGGGGCGTCGAGCGAGAGGTGCATCGACTTGATCACCCAGGCGTCGCCGTCGCGGGCGAAATCGACGTCGTAGACGCCGGCGGACTTGACGTCGAGCTGCCCGCCGTCGATCACGTTCAACAGGAGGTAGGCCCGTACCTTCGCGCTGTCGGCCTTGTCCTCGAGGAAGCGGGTGTTGACGATCGCATGGCGCCGCTGGTCAGTCTGCGCCGCCACGGTCGGGTAGATGAAGTCGACGATCGCGTCGCGTCCCACGAACGGGCCGATCGGCTCCTCGACGCCGGCGATCTCCAACGAGAAGCTGGAGTCCTCGGCGAAGATGCGCTTGAGGATGCCCTCGTCCTTGGCGTCGTTGGCCCAGGCGTAGTCGGCGAGGACGTCGTTGATCGCCTCTCTGTCAGCCATCTCTGTCTCCTTCCTCGGGGGTGTAATACGAACGGTTGGTTGAATCGGGAGCATAAACCTGCGGTCGGGGCCGCGCGCGCGAACGCGGCCGTGCGGGTCGGGGTCACCGCGGCACCGCCGTCCACTCGGCGGGGGAGTCGACGAACGAGGGATCCAGCGCGGCGACCGAGGGGCAACCGATCAGCGCGAGCGTGGCGTCGATCCCATCGCGGAACACCTCGAGGATTCGCCGGACCCCCGCCTCGCCGGCGGCGGCGTGCGCCCAGAGGTAGCCGCGGCCGATCAGGACGGCGCGGGCGCCCAGGCAGACCGCCTTGACGACGTCCTCCCCGCGCCGAACCCCGCTGTCGAGCAGGACCTCGACCTGATCGCCCACCGCCGCGACCACTTCGGGCAGGACCTTCATCGTCGGGGCGGTAGCCGGAAGCATGTGACCGCCGTGGTTCGAGACGACGACCGCCGAGGCGCCGAGCTCGACCGCGCGGCGGGCATCCTCGGCGGTGAGGAGACCCTTGACGATGATCGGCCCGTGCCATTGGTCGCGAATCCAGCAGAGGTCGTCCCAGACCGGGATGTCAACGGGAAGCAGGCTCGCCGCCTCCGCGATCGTGAGACGGCGACCGTCCGGCCCGCTGACCATCGCAGCGTCGATGCTCATGGCGTCACGAACGAAGTCGAGGAGCCACCGTGGCCGGACGCTCACCTGGGGGAGGAACCGCAGAGCGGATCGAGCGTCGAGCGCGAGCGGCAGGTACGCACGGTCGCGTACGCCGTACTTCGCCCGGGGACGCGCCGCGGAGTCGACCGTGATCACCAGCGCCTGGCAGCCGGCGCGCTGCGCTCGGTCGAGGTTGGCCTCCGCGTTCGCACGGCCGCCGACGAAGTACAGCTGGAAGAACACCGGACCGGTCGCGGCGGCCGTGATCGCCTCGATCGGGTAGCCGGTGAAGGTGCTGACGCACTGGATCGTCCCTGCCGCGCCCGCGGCCCGGGCGACGCCCGGCTCGCCGTCGGGGTGAAGGATGCGCACGTTTCCGGTGGGCGCGACGATCACCGGCATCGAGATCTCGTGGCCGAGGACCGTCGTGCGCAGATCGCGGCGGGGATGGAACACGGCCGCGCGAGGGCGAAGATGGATGGCCGCGAACGCGGCCAGGTTGCGGGCGAAGGTGCTGTCCGGAGGACCCACCTCGAGTCCCTGCGCCATCGCCTTCGGGAGACGTCGCCGGGCGAAGTACTCGGCGTCGTCCACGCTCAGGATCTTGGATTCGATGTTGCGCATCGGCCTCAACGCGGGAGCGTGACCTGGCCCATCGGCGCCTCGACCTCCGGCAGCGCCGGTGTCACCGCCCGTCCGCGGGCGGCGCGGTCTCGCTGGGTCAGCGCAACGCCGGCGATCACGAGCAGGCCGCCCGGGAGCGCGATCGCTTCGGGAGCGCGACCGAGGACGGCCAGCGTCCAGAGGCTCGCGGACACCGGAATCAGATACATGAACGCGGTGGTCCGGCTGACCGAGAGCTGGCGGAGGCTCACCAGCCACAACACGTTCGGGACGACGGTTCCCGCCGTGGCCATCAGGACGAGCCAGGCCCAGTCGCCGGCGTTCAACCGCCCGGCGGCACCGAGCGCGTCGGGGAACGCGGCAGCGAGCGTCAGCGTCCCGGTGATGTAGACAACTCCCGCGATCCCGATCGGCGGATAGCTGCCGGTCAACGAGCGAACCACCAGCGTGTAGAGCGCCCACGACAGTGGCGTGATCAGACCGATCGCGGCGCCCGCCGGGCTGGAGGCGTGAATCGAGACGCCCGTGCCAGCGCCCACCACGAGGATCAACACCACGCCCACCAGCGCCACCGCGAAGCCCGCGGCCTGCGGCAGGCTGAGGTGCTCGCCGAGAAACAGGGCGGCGAGCAGGCAGGCGATCGCTGGGGCAAAAGTCGGCAGCAGAGCTGCGAGCGGCGGTGACAGATAGCTCTGGGCGTGGACCACCGCCAGCTGCGAGCCCGGCACGGCCAGGACCCCGCACACGAGCACGGTGAGCCACTGCCGGCGGGGCAGACGCGGGATCAGCGAGGGCCGCAGCGCGAACCAGATCGCGAACGACACCGAGACCAGCATGAAGCGCAGCGTGACGAGCTGTAGCGCGTTGATGCGAACGAGCAGCCTCGCCGAGCCCGGGAACACCATCCCCCAGGTGACGATGCACAACAGCGCCGCGCCGTACGCCGCGATCGTGGCCCGGCGGGCGGACCCCGGCGCGTATGCCTCTGGAATTGGGCGATCGGTCACGGGCACTTAGTGAATGAGCGCAGCTGACACGCGCTACACACAATAGTTCAAACATACGGTGGTTTGGCAACAAATCGGCGGTCCGGGGTTCGGCTTGACGAACCAACCGTTTGATTGATAATGTTCCCCGCGGTGACCGTGGTCGCGCTCGATCCGACGGAGCAGTTCGATGCGGTCGTGGCAGGCGATGCGAACATCGACCGCCACGTCGTCTACACCCGCCTGCGCGAGCAGCATCCGATCTTCTTCAGCGAGCCGCTGCAAGCCTGGGTCCTGACTCGCTACGACGACGTCCGGCAGGTCCTCGAGGACGAGGAGACCTTCCATCACCTGACCGAGGGGCGCGGTGCTCCGGTCTACGGCCGCTCGCTGTTGCAGTGGCGCGGGCGCGAGCACAACAAGAAGTCGGGTCCGGTGGTCAAGCGGATCCGCAGCCCGCGGTCGTTCAAGGAAGGGCTCGACGAGATGGTCCACGGCGTGACCGTGACCGTCGCCGACCGGCTGCCGATGGACGAGGCGCTCGACCTCAAGCAGAGCTACACGATGTGGATGCCGCTGCTGGTGATCACCGAGGTGCTCGACATCCACGAGGGCCAGGCGTTTCGGAACTGGTACCACGCGATCGCCCAAGGCGGCGTGACCTCGATCGCCCGCCCCGATCTGCGCGAGGCGGCGTTCGAGGCGCTGTCGCAGCTACGCGAGCTGCTCGAGCCGATCGTCGAGGAGCGCCGGCGCAATCCCGGCAGCGATCTGGTCTCCGATCTGGCCATGGCGCAGTACGACGGCGAGCCGTTCCCGTTCGAGGAGATCGTCGCGACCGTGGCGTTTCTCCTCACCGCGGGCGTGGAGACCACCGAGCGCGTGCTCGCGAGCCTGTTCCGTCACATGGCGCTTCACCCCGACCAGTGGGAGGCGCTGCGCGAGCGTCGCGAAGACCGCAACTTCCTGCAGAGCTTGTCGGCCGAGGCGCTCCGCTACTTCCCGCCCGTACATGGGCTGACGCGCGGCGTCGCGACCGAAGTCAGCTTCCACGGGGTGACGATCCAACCGGGCGAGCGGCTGATGGTCTCGCTCGTATCCGCCAACCGCGACGAGGGGCATTTCGACCGCAGTCAGGAGTTCGATCCGGAGCGCTGGCTCGCAAACGCCGAGCGGCAGTTCGTCGCCGGCGGGAAGATCCTCCCGTTTGGCGCGGGCCGGCACCATTGCGCGGGCTCCCGGCTCGCCGGAGTGGAGATGGTTCACGGAATCCGCGAGTTGGCCGACCGCGTCGCCGTGATCGAACCGGACGGCGCGCTGCCGGAGGCCGAGGGCTTCATGCTCAACTCTCCGATGCGCCTCCCGGTCACGCTCCGGGCGGCCTGAGCCGCCTTACACCGCGGCGCCGGCGGCGCGGCCCGTGCGGATCGCGTGCGGCATCAGGAGCGGCGCGATCGCGTCACCGGCAATCCTGGCGTCGACGCCGATCCGCTCGAGCTCGTCGAACAGCTCGGCCTGCGGATCGAATCCGGTGACCATCACGACCAGGTCGGCGTCGACCGCCTCCTCGCGCCCGCTGTCGATGCTCCTGATCACGGTGGTCGAGGACGTGATCCGCTGAACTGAGGACCTAGTGGCAAGCCGGAACGTCTCGTAGCGTTCGAGTCGCGCGGCCACCACGTCGCGCTGGAACGAGCGGAACAGATCCGGGCAGAGGTCCACGAAGCTGGTGCAGTAGACGACCTCGGCGCCGTGCTCGAGCAACCATTCGGCCGATCCGACCGCTTGGTAGTTGCCGAGGTCGTCGAACACGAGTGCGCGCTTCGGGACTCCCGCGCTGGCGTCGAGCACCTGCAGCGGCGTGACCACGTGCGGCAGGTCGAGTCCGTCGACTCGGTGGGCCGGCCGCATGCGCTGAACGCCATCCTGGCGTGGAAGCGACCCCGTCGCGACGATCACGCTGTCGGGGCGAAGGCGCCCGACCAGCTCGGCGTCGACCCGCGAGCCGAGCCGGCGCTCGACGCCGAGACGCTCGAGCTCGTCCCACAGCCAGTCGCAGATCAGACCGATGTCGTGGCGGTAGGGCGCAGCCCGCTGGATCGTCACCATCCCTCCGGGACGGTCGGCCTGGTCGTGAATCGAGACTCGATGACCGCGCAGGGCGGCGGTTCGGGCCGCTTCGAGTCCGGCCGGTCCACAGCCCACGACCAGTACGTCGCGCGGCTCGGCGACGCGCTCAAGCGGTTCGTGCTGATACTCGAAACCCGCCTCGGGATTGACCGTGCAGGCGGTCTCGCCAAGCGCGGCGCCGACCGCGAACCGGCGTCCCACGCACGCCTCGTTGCAGCCGATGCACGGCCGCACATCCTGTTCCCGGCCCGCGAAGCTCTTGCGGACGAGGCCCGGATCGGCGATCAGCGCTCGCACCATCGACACGATGTCGGCCGCGCCGCTCGCCAGGACGCCTTCGGCGTCGGAGAGCGAGAGGACACGGCCGGTGACGATCGCCGGCACGCGCCTCGAGCGGGTCACCTGCTCGCTGGTCGCGATCTCGTAGCAGTGCGGCTCGTGCATCGCCCCGATCATCTGCGCGAACGCGAAGTAGCCACCCATCGAGACGTTGACGTAGTCGATCAACCCTTCGTCCTCGAGCATCTGGCGAATCCGGGCGGCCTCGTCGGGCTCGATCCCGCCCTCGACGCCCTCGGTTGCCGACAATCGGATTCCGAGCACGAAATCGGGCCCGGTCGCTTCCCTGACCGCGGACAGGACCTCACGCGCAAACCGGATCCGGTTCTCGAGCGCGCCGCCATATTCGTCGGTTCGCAGGTTCGTCAGCGGAGACAGGAACGAGCAGACGAGGTAGGTGTGCGCGCCGTGGATCTCGACGCCGTCGAGCCCCGCCTGCTCGGCGCGACGCGCCGCATCCCCGAAGCACGAGACGATCTCGTCGATCATCGATTTCGTCATCGCCTGCGAGACCCGGCCGTTGATCGGCTCGGCGATGGCCGAGGCAGCCCACGCGGCGCTTCCGTCCGGCGGAGGCGCCTGGGCGCCACCGTGCCAGAGTTGTGCCAGCACCTTCGTGTCGTGCCGATGGAGTCGCTCGGCGATCTCCGACCAGCCGTCGATGATCCCGTCATCGAGCGCCCACAGCGGGCCGCGGGAGGTCCAATGGACGCCGCAGGTCTCGAGGAACAGCGATCCGACGCCGCCGTCGCGCGCCCTCGCTTCGTGGTAGGCGATGAGGCGCTCGGTCACCTTGCCGTGGACGGCGTATCCCGTGCCGTGTGCGGTTCGCGTGATCCGGTTGCGGAATTCGACGCCGCCGACGCGGATCGGAGATGAGCAGAGCGGATAGCGATCGTTCACGGCCGGGCTCACCCTACTGGTGGCGAGGCACAAATTCAACCAAACGACCGGTGGTATATGATGCAGCCGGTTAGTCGCGGCGGAAGCGCCTGACTGCGTCGGAGCCGATCTCGGACCGGGCCAGGCCGTGTGCCTCGAGGTGCTCGCCGAGACACAGCACGACCGAGATCATCGACTGCCGCTCGCCGGGATCGTCGCGCGGGCCCAGCAGCTGCAACGCGAGCTCATAGGCGGTCCTCGGTCGGTCCGATAGCGCGTCGAGAATCCGCGCACGGCTGGACTTCGCCGCCGCGCGGGCCATGCGGAGGCGGTGTCGGGGCGATTCGACCACCCGTCCATGACCGGGAAACCCGAGGCAGCGTCGAGCTCGAGCGCCCGGTCGATCGACGCGAGGTGCTCGGCGTACGGATCCGGAGTGGCACCGTACTCGAAGAACGGCTCGCCGACGTCGTAGGCGAGGTCGGCCATGATCAGCCATCGGCGATCGCGGTTGTGGAGCACGATCTGCGTGGGCGAATGGCCGGGCGCCGGCACCACGGTCAAGCTGCCCACGCGGCTGTCGATCTCATCGCCGGCCTCGAGCACTCGGTCCGGGACGAGGTGCGGATAGTCGAGGTCGTCCTCGGGTTCCGGCTCCACCCACTCGTCGAGCTCGGCCTCGGGGATGCCTTCGCGCAGACCGAGCCGGCGCCGCTCGGCGAGCGGCACGTGCGGATCGCGCAGGCGGTGATCGGATGTCTCGGGCCCGGCGCCGCGCGCGAACTCGCAGCCGGTTCGAGCGATGACCTCGGCAGCCAGGCCGGCGTGGTCGGCATGGAGATGGGTGCATACGAGCAGCGACAGCCGCTCCGGTGCCGTTCCCGCCAGGTCGAGCGCGTACTCGAGCGCGCTCCATCCCGGCTCGAGGCTCGTCCCGCAGTCGACCAGGCAGTCCCCGTCGGCGAGCGGGATCAGGTAGGCGTTCACCGCGCGCGGGGCGACGAAGCGCAGCGGGAGGCGTAGACACCACAACCCGTCGGCCAGTTCGTACGCGCGCGCGTCGGTCGCGCGGCGGACTGTCCAACGTGACTGGGTCAGAGCCCTGTCCGGGCCAGCTGCGGCGAGCGATCCGCCGCTTGCGGTTGCGCCGGCGTTATCGCGCCCGTCGCCGCCTCGGCTCCGAACCGGCGGTCCGGGCTCCCGCATCGGCGGATCTCGACGGCGCGCGGATAGCGAGTACCGGTGACTTATCACCTGCTCCTGGGACCCGGGAGCGCTCCGTTCGATGTTTCGCTCGACCGTCATCGCGGTCGGATAAGTCAACCAAACGTTCGGTCGAAAGTCAAGGGCCTCCCGGGCAGCGCCAGGACCGCATGAGCCGGGCTCAGCTCCGGCGGCTTCGCTTCGGCGGCGAGCCGTCCGGCGGCTTGGGCATGTTGTTCCCGGTGACGCCCTCGACGATCACCTCTGCATAGAGCTTGCCGAGGTACTCCGGGCTCGCGGAGCCGTCGGGCTTGTACCACGTGTAGAGCCAGTTGGCGATGCCCAATACCGCGTTGCTGATCAGCGTCGCGTCGACCGTCTGCTCGACCTCGCCGCGCTGCTGGGCCTCGTTGATCAGGCTCTTGACGAAGTTCTCGTAGAAGCCGCGCTGACCGACGATCGCCTTGCGCCGCTCCGGCGTGAGCAGGCCGAAGTCGTGGTAGTAGACCGCGATCTTGGCGAGATTGCGCGCGTTGTACTCGACGTGGCGCTGGATGTAGACGCGTAGGCGGTCGAGCGGCGGGATGTCGAGCGCGGCCGTCTCGGTGACCACGGATTTTGCGTCCTCGTGCACCTCGAGGAGCATCTGGTAGAGAAGATCCTCCTTGGAGTCGATGTAGTAGTAGAGGCTCCCCTTCAGGATCCCCACGGCATCGGCCACGTCCTGGACGGATGTCTCGGAGTAGCCCTTGCGGTAGAAGATCTCCGCGGCGGTGTCGATGATCTCGCGCTGTCGTTTCTTGAGGCCGGCTCTGTCGCTGCGTCTCTGGGCGGCCGGCGCCCTGGTCCTCGTCTTGTTGGCTGGGCTCACGTTTGCTCCTCGGCGAGCGCTGCGGCGTCGACCTCGTAGAAGGGCGGCATTGCCGCCGGATTGGCGCCACGCTCGGCAACCACGACCGCGTCCACTTCGAACGGATACAGCACCGTGTCTCGGGCGCTAGCGATCACCGCGTCGGGCTCCACGACCTGCTCCACCGTCACCATCACGCGTCGTGCGGCTCGCGCCATCAACAAGTCGACGTCGGCGAGATGATCGGGTGGCCAGGACATCTGAATGTTGCCATGTCGGTCGGACCTCCAAGCGTGCACGATCGCGACGTCTGGATGCAGGGCCGGGATCGCCAGCAGGCGTTCTTGACTGTACGGATCGGAAACCTCGCGCAGCCCACGTGCCGCCACGAGGTCCGAGCCCATCCCTGCGCGCGTGACGATGAACGGCATCCCGGCCGCGGCGGCGCGCAGGCGGCCGAGCAGCATCCACTCGGACTCCTCGAGATCCTCGACCTCGTCCCTCGCGACTGCGGCGGCAAAGCGGCGGGCGGGGCCGTGCGAGCCCATGCCGACGTACGACGAGCGCACCGCGCGGAGCGCCCCGGCCGCCAGCAGCGTCTCGACCTCGAGCGAGCCGGCGAACGTTACGAGCTCGAGGTCCCGCCGGCCGGACGCGGCGAGCGCCCTAACCGCCGCCATCGGCTTGCGCGACAGCACGGCGCCGCCGATCGCGACCGTGTCGCCGTCGCGCACGAGCCCGAGTGCGTCGTCGAGCGTGACGATCATGCCGGCTCGGGAACGTGGAATCGGGCCGGACGCCGCTCGAGAAACGCCGCGATTCCCTCGCGAGCCTCGGGCTGGAGGAGCGCCTCGATCGCGGCGGCTCGCTCGACCTCGAGTCCGTTCACGAGGTCGTGGTCGTAGCCGTCGTTGAGGCAGCCTTTGATCAGCCGGAGCGACGAGCTCGGCATCTCGGCCAGCCGACGGGCCATGTCGTGGGCGGCCGCGCGAGTCGCCGCGGCGTCGTCGCACGCCGCGTTGACGAGCCCGCAGCGCTCCGCCGCGTCGGCGTCGAGTCGTTCGCCGAGCATCATCATCTGCGTGGCGCGCGCACGGCCGACGAGGCGGGGCAGTCGCTGCGTCCCGCCGCCGCCCGGAACGATTCCGAGGCCGGCCTCGGGCAGCCCGATCCTCGCCTTGCCGCGGACCATGAAGCGCATGTCGAGGCTGAGCGCGAGCTCGCAGCCGCCCCCGAGCGCATGGCCTTCGATCGACGCGAGCGTCGGCTTGCCGACCCGCTGGATGCGCAGGAACGTCTCGTGGACCAGCGTGACCTTCCGCTCGATCGCCTCGCGGCGGAAGTCGTAGTTGGCCATCGCGCCGATGTCGGCGCCGGCCACGAAGATCGTCGGGTGGGCGCTGACGAACACCAGGGCTCGGACCGAACGGTCGCGCTCGAGCTCGTCGGCGACCGTCTGCAGGCGCTCGTAGAGCTCGTTCGTGAGCGCGTTGGCCGGCGGATTGTCGATCATGACCTCCGCTACGGCGCCTTCCTTGGTGACTCTGAGGAGCGTTTCTCCGGTCATTGGACCATATCTGCCAACCGATTGGTAGAATCCGCCAGTCTGGCACACCGGGCCCCTCACTTTCAAGTCACGCCATGAGCTCACACCTGCTCGCGGGCGCGGTCGCGTTGCCGGCCGATCGTGTGCCCACCCGGGCGGGGCGGCGGTGTGCAGCCCACTTCGACCACGACGCCGTGACGCTCGCGGCTGAGGCGGTGCTCGCGCTTTTGAATGACCGCCCACTCGCCCCGCCAGCGCCCGCCGCGTTGCTGTTCGCATCGGTCTCGCCTCCGTACGACGAGGGCGGGTCGGCCCAGGCGATCGCGGAAATCGCCGGCCTCGGCGAGGATCTGTTCTGCGCCGAGCTGACGGCGACGCCCCGCGACGGGCTGGCAGCTCTGCGGCTGGCGAACGCGCTCGTCGCGGCCGACGGCGGACCCGTGCTCGTGTGCGCCGCGCACTCGCGGCGGTCCGCCGCCGAACGCGACGCCGGAGACGGCGCGGTCGCGCTGCTCGTCGGCGATCGGGGCGGGCTGGCCACGCTGACGCCGGGTCCGAGCCACAGCGAGGAGCTTCGCGACCGCTGGCGCCTTCGCCGGCGAGACGACCGTGCGCGAGGCCGACGCGTCGTTCACCGAGGAGCTCGGCCCGGGGCGGATAGCCCGGATCGTGGCCGATGCGGCCCGCGAGCGGGTACCTGAGCCGGCGACGGTCGGCGGGCCATCGCCATCGCCATCGCCGTCGTTCGACGTGCTCGTCGCAGGGCCGTCGTCGCGATCGGCCGCGCGGGTCGAGCGCGCGCTCGGAGGTCCGGGCGATACGGCCGCTGCTCGGATCGGCGTGCTGGGCGCGGCGCATCCTCTGCTCCGGCTCCTGCTGAGCCTGCACGGGCCGGCGCTGCTGGTCGCCGCCTCGGGAGGGCTCGGAGACGCGTGCTTCGTCGAACCCGGCGACGAGGCCGGCGGCCTTGCGGCCGCGATCGAGGAGCGGGTGGCCGGTGGCCGCGAAGTTCCGTCGATCCCGCTGCCGCCCGCGCAGGCCGGATTCGACCCGTACGTCTCCGGTCCGCGGGCCTGGCGCGAGCGCGGCCAGGACCTCCGGCTCGAGGGCGTCGTGCGCGACGGGCAGGTCCTGTACCCGCCGCCGGCCGGGATCGAAGGCGAGCGCCGGCCGCTCGCACGCACCGGAAGCGTCCTGACGTGCACGCGCGACCACGTCTATCCGGGGGCGGACACGCTTCAGATGGCCGTGGTCGCGCTCGACGACGGCGCGCGCTTCTACGGCCAGGTGGCCGCCGGCGAGGAGGTCGAGATCGGCCAGCAGGTGCGGCTCGTGCCGCGGCGGCTGCACGCCGGCGGCGGTCTCGTCCAGTACTTCTGGAAGGTGTCGCCGTGCCGATAGCCGGACAGGTGGCGATCATCGGGTCGGCCGCGACGCGGTTCGGAGTGCTCCACGGCCGCGGCTACCTCGAGCTGCTCGCGGAGGCCGCGCGCGGCGCGATCGCCGACGCCGGGATCGAGCAGGACGACCTCGAAGCCGCGTGGCTCGGCACCGCCGAGCCGCTGACCGCGGCCCTGCTCGGCGACGCCGGCACCGCGGTGACCGAGGCGCTCGACTTCGCCCCGCGGCCGGTCACGCGCGTGTCGACGTTCTGCTGCACGGGCATGGAGGCGGTCCGCGCCGGCGCGATGGCGATCGCCGCGGGCGAGTACGAGTTCGTGCTCGCGGTCGGAGCCGAGAAGATGCGCGACGTCCCGCCGCGGGGAAGCCTCGTCGCGCGGACCGCGAACCTGACCCATCCGACGCTCGCGAAGGGCCGGACCGCGCCCGGGCAGTTCGCGCTTGCTGGCCAACCGGTACCTGCACGAGTACGACTGCACGGTCGAGGACCTGGCCGGAGTGGCGGTCAAGAACCACGCGCACGCCGCGCACAACCCGATCGCCCAGTACAGCGACCCGCTGACCGTCGAGGCGGTGCTGAAGGCGCCGCGTGTCGCGGAACCGCTCGGCGTGCTCGACTGCACGCCGACCACCGACGGCGCCGCCGCGGTCGTGCTCACGTCGGTCGAGCGGGCGCGCGAGACGGGGCGCCCGTACGCGGTGATCGAGGGGATAGCACTGGCCGTCGTCGACGGCTACTACGCGGGCTTCTTCCACGACGACAGCGACTACCTCGGCTTCCGGGTGACGCGTGAGGCGGCGGCGAACGCGTACCGCCAGGCGGGGATCACCGCGCCGCGCGAGCAACTCGACGTGGTCGAGTGCCACGACTGCTTCACGATCACCGAGCTGATCAACTACGAGGACCTCGGCCTGTGCGCAGCGCGGCGAGGGCGCGGCGATGCTGCGCTCGGGCGCGACGACGGCCGGCGGTGAGATGCCGGTGAACCTGTCCGGAGGCCTCCAGGCGTGCGGTCACCCGGTCGGGGCGACCGGCGTGCGGATGATCAAGGAGATCTCCGACCAGGTGCTCGGCCGCGCCGGCGAGCGTCAGGTCGCCGGCGTCCGCCGCGGGGCGGCGCACACGCTCGGCGGTCCGGGCGTGGCGTCGTGCGTCGCGGTGCTCGGCGCGGCGTCAGGCGCCGCCGACCATCCCTAAGGCGCCGCCGTCAGGCGCCGCCGACCATCCCTAAGGCGCCGCCGTCAGGCGCCGCCGACCATCCCTAAGGCGCCGCCGTCAGGCGCCGCCGACCATCCCCACGGATCGCCGGCGCGGCGCCGCTGTCGAACAGCCGACCCATCAGCCAGGTCGTCGAGCGCCCCTGGATGTGCGCGACGACGAGCGGCTCGGCGCCGAGGCGCGCGGCGACGGCACGCTTCCCGCCCTCGGCCGGGTCTCCCTCGGTGAAGGCGAGCGTGGACGGCTCGAGCGCGGACAGCAGCTCGTAGTAGGCGGGCGCCGGCGCAAGCGACGGCGGTCCGGAGATCAGGAACACGCCGTCGACGGGATCGAGAGCCGCCACCATCTCGCAGCGCTCGCCGGCGGGGACCATCGGACGATCCGATCCCTTTCGTGCCCGCGTCCGCTCATCGTCCTCGACGCCGATCGCCAGCCGGGCGCCGGCCGCACGGGCCGCCCGTAGGAAGCGCAGATGCCCGACGTGGAGCAGGTCGAAGATGCCCGTGGCGACCACCGTTCCCTCGCCCGGCGCGACGGGCGCGGTGTGCCAGTGAAGTTCGAGGCCCACGCGCGGCAGTGTACCCGAGCGAGAAATTTCAATCAAACGGTGGTTCGATAATGCTGTAGAGTGCGCGCACCTGAGAAAGGAGAACCGTGCCCCGAATCGAGCCAATTCCGGCGGATCCTGACGGTAACGCCGTGACCAACAGCGTCCTGGCCCGCGTGCTTGGACGGCGACCGGAGATCCTCGCGGCGTACGCGCGCCTCGACAACGCGGTGCGGTTCAAGGGCACGTTGCCGCTCGAGCTGAAGGAAGCGGTCCGGCGAGCCACCGCGCAGCAGGTGGGTTGTGAATACTGTCAGTCGCTCGGGGCGCCCCGGTCTGACCTCGACGGAGCGCAGAGCCTCGCGGTCGCGTTCGCTCAGGCGGTGGCCGAGGACCCGGGCGCGATCACCGACGGGCAGTTCGATGTGCTGCGCGAGGAGTTCACCGAGGACGAGATCGTCGAGCTCGTGGCGTTCATCTGCCTGGTGTCCGTCTCGGGACAGATGTTCGGAGCAGTGATGAGACTCGAGGCGACGGACGCCGAGGAAGCAGCGCAATACCAGGCCGTGCTGAGTGGACGTTCATAGAGGAGAGTGGAGATCGAATGAGTCGTCATGACGTCGTGATCATCGGGGCGGGTGCCGCCGGTCTCAGCGCCGGCGCGCTGCTGGCCAAAGAGGGCAAGTCGGTAGTGATCGTCGAGGCCAGCCAGTGGCTCGGCGGTCGCGGCGTCGCGGTCCCGGACGAGGGCTTCAAGATCAACCTCGGCGGGCACCTGGTCGAGGACTCGGGCTCCGGCATCACGAAGGTCTTCGAGCACGTCGGCAAGGAGCTCATCCACGGCGCGACGTCGAGCGACATGGTGATCTGGGACCACGAGAAGTCACGCTGGGGCTCGATCCGCGAGCAGTACTCGGCCGACAAGTCCGAGCTCAAGAAGCTGATCCAGATCGTCGTCGAGACGCCGTATGAGGAGTTCGACGAGTGGGACGACCGCACGCTGCGCGAGTGGATGCTCCAGCACACCACGGCACGAGGGCGTGATCGCGCTGTGGGAGTTCATCACCGTGCTCGAGGCGATCACCGAGAACTGGTGGGACCACTCGGCCTCGGACAACCTCTACATGCGCAAGATGCACTACTCCGAGAAGGGCATCGGCGGCTACTCGTTCTGGCCGGGCCAGGGCTGGGACGGGATGTTCAACGACCTTCGCGACGCGGTCGTCGAGAACGGCGGCGAGGTTCGCACTGAGCACCCGCGCCTCGCGCGTGGTGATCGAGAACGGGCGCGTGCTCGGTCTGGCGGTGGCAGAGCCGCACGTGATCCCGAACGAGATCTTCGAGGAGGACGCTGCTCGAGACCGACTGCGTGATCTCGACGCTGCCGGTGCTGGAACGTCCTGCGGGTCGTGCCCGAAGCACGATCTACCCGACTGGTACATCGCGCAGATCAAGCACCTGGCGCGGGTCGAGTTCCGCGCGACGTGGCTGGGCGTGTACCTCGCGACGAAGGAGCCGATCCACGCGCTCGACCCGCGCGAGCTGGCGACCTGGCTGCACACGCCGAACCTGCCGCACGCCGGCTTCTTCTTCAACATGACCGCGATGGACCCGTCGGTCGCCCCGGAGGGCTCCTACCTGTACGTGGGCGGTCTCGACATCCCCGGGGAGAAGGTCCGCGACGTCAAGTGGATGCTGCGCGGCCCAGGAGCAGTTCGAGAAGGACCTGGCGATCATGTACCCGGGCCTCGGCCAGGCGTACTGGCGCCGGCGCCACCTCGTCCACGAGCCCGGTCTCGGCGTGATCCAGAAGCCGAACCTCGTCGGGCGGTTCCGACCGCACTGGCGCGCCCCGAACGTCGAGGGCCTGTACTTCGCCTCGGACACGTTCCGCTCGCGCGGCGTCGGCGTCGACCGGGCGGCTCGCGCCGGCCTGACCGTGCGTCGAGGACTATCCTCGGACGCCGCCTTGCCACCTTCGGCGACGGCTGGAGGTACTGATGGCCGGCCGCTTCGAAGGACGCGTGCTGCTCGCCACCGGTGGTGGCTCGGGACTGGCGGCGGCCACCGCGCGACGGTTCGCGTCAGAGGGCGGGACGGTGGCGCTGGTCGATCTCGACATCGAGCGTGCCGGGGAGGTTGCCGCCGAGCTTCCGGGCGCGATCGCCCTCGAGGCGAACGTCGCCGACGAGACCGCGGTCCGCACCGCCGTGCACGCCGCTTACGAGCGGCTCGGCTCGATCGATTGCGTGTTCAACGGCGCGGGGCACGCCGACTTCGGGCCGATCGAGGACTGGTCGTACGAGCGCTTCAACAAGATGATGACCGTCCACATGGGCGGGACGTTCCTCGTCTGCCGCGAGGTGATCCCTCTGATGCGCGAGAACGGCTCCGGGTCGATCGTCAACGTCTCCTCGATCGCGGCGCTCGTGGCCCAGCCGAACAACGCTCCGTACGGCGCGGCCAAGGGCGCGATCCTCGCGTTCTCGCGCCAGATCGCGGGCGACGTCGCGCCCGAGATCCGCGTCAACGTGGTGGCCCCGGGCCGGATTCTCACCGGGATGACGCGGCCGCTCTACACGGCGCGGGGCGGCGGTGACTTCGAGAAGGGAGCGGCGGCGGCGTCGCAGCTGAACATGCTCAAGCGGCTCGGGGAGGCCGACGAGATCGCGTCGACCGTTTGCTTCCTACTGTCCGATGACGCGAGCTTCATCACGGCGACGGTGACCGTGCCCGACGGCGGCGAGACAGCGCTGTAGTCGTCCGCCGGCGTGTGGGAAGAAACTCGGACATATTCCGAGTTTCTTCCCGAGGGGTCACTGAGTGACGTTGATGTCTGGCAGGCCTCCGTGCACCTCGAGGACCTGCCCGGTTATGAATCCCGCGTCCTGAGCGCAGAAGAACGACACCGCGGTGGCGACGTCCTCCGGGTCGCCGGGACGGCCGAGCGGGATTCGCGCGACGATCGCGTCGCGCAGTTCCGCGGGGATGCCCAGTTCGTCACCGGCGCCGCGGGCGGCGGTGAGCCGAGTCACGATGAACCCTGGCGCGACCGCGTTCACCGTCACGCCGAAGCGTGCCCACTCGATCGCGATCGACCGCGTCAAGCCGATCATCCCGGCCTTCGCCGAGGAATAATTGGCGTTTCCCGGGCTGCCGTAGATCCCGGACACCGACGCGATGTTGACGATTCGCCGTGGCGCCGTCCGCGCGCGATCGCGAAACCACGGTGACACGGCCCTCACCATGTTGAAGGCGCCGCCGAGCACGACGTCCTGAACCAGGCGCCACTGCTCGTCGGTCATCTTGTGTACGAACGCGTCGCGGGTCAACCCGGCATTGTTGACGAGGATGTGCACGTCGCCGAACCGGTCCGCGGCGGCGCGGGCCCAGCTATCGCAGTCGGCCGGATCCGTGACGTCGCCCGCGAGCGCCAGCGCCCGCCCGCCCTCGCGCTCGATCGCAGCGGCCGCCGCCTGCGCGAGTTCCCCGTCGAGGTCGGTGATGCATACCGCGTTTCCGTTGCCCGCCAGCCGCTTGGCGATGGCCAGGCCGATGCCACGCCCGGCACCCGTGATCAACCCAACCCGATCGTCCCCGAACGTCGCCACGTCAGCTGAACTCGCGCCGGCGGGCGCCGTCGGGGTCGATCTCCTCGCGGATCAGGCGCACCTCGTCGGCCGTCGGAGCGACGGTCTCCGGGACCTCGCCGTCGATCACCAGCTCGAATCCGGTCGCCTCGCGGACCTCGCTGACGGTGACGCCCGGATGTGTGCTGATCAACCGCATGCGCTTGGACTCCGGGTGGAAGTCCATCACGCAGAGGTTCGTGACGACGAGCTCGGGCCCACCGTCGAGGCCGGCGCGGGTGCGGGCGTCGCCTCCGTCGAGCCAGCCGGCGCAGCTGACGAAGTCGACCTTGTCGACGAGCGTTCGCCGATCGTGCGTCGTCGTCCAGTAGAACAGGCGCTTTCCAACCGATCCCATGTCGCCGAGTCCGGCCGATCCGGGCAGACGCACCTTCGGCCGGTGATAGTCGGGTCCGATCACCGAGTTGTTGGCGTTGCCGTACTGATCGATCTGCGCGCCCCGAACGCAGAACTTGGTCAGCCACCGACCGTTGAGCGCGTACGGCCAGAAGTCCTCGAGCGCCCGCATGTACATCGAGGCACGGTGCCACAGCGGCGCCTCGAGCGTCGAGGCGGGGATGCGGCGCGGCCGGGCGTCGAGCCCGACTCCCCCGGCGACCCACACCAGGTCCGGCGCATGCGTGGCGCGGGCCAGCGCGAACGCGCACACGGGGATGAACGACGCGGCGCCGTTGACCACCTGGTCTCCGTTCTCGAACTGACGCGCCAGCGTCGCGACCATCAGCTCGTCGATCGTGTAGTCCGTTGCGGCAGCGTCCGAGCGCTCGCCCTCGCCGCGCGCGGACGGTCATGCCCGCTCCCTCCAGTTGCGCGTTTGCGCCAGCGCGGCCGCGTCGATCAGCTCGAGGTACTGCTCCTGCGAGCTCGCCGCGCACAGCCGGTCGACGAAGCCACCGCCTGCTCGGTGATCCCGAGACAGCGTCGCCCAGCCTTCGTGAAACTGCTCGTCGTAGACGTAGTCTCGGGAAGAACGAGGTCGGATGGCAGCCGTGGGGCGCGACCACGACGGCGTCGACCGCGAAGTGCGGGATCACCGTTTCGTGCGGACGCTCGCGTACCTCCTCCTCCGATCACGACTTCCTCGACCGTCACGATCGTCCGTGTGCACGCCTTTGGATAGATCTGGATGTCGGGCCAGATCGTTCCCGCCGTCGTACTGGATGTTCCCGACGCGGATCGGCGCGGTGGGCGTGCAGAGACACACGTCGGGGCGCAGCGATCGGCAGGCGAGAACGCGCTCGCCGGTGAACGGATCGGCGATCTCGGCGATCGTGTCCGGATGCAGCGCGGGAGATGTCGGTGCCGATCATCGCGCGCGTGACGCCGAACGGCAGGTTCCGGGCGCCCGCGGCCAGCCGCGTGAGGAGCCCGCTCTCGGAGTACTCCTCGAACTCGATCACACCCGCCTCGACGGCCCGCCGGAATCCCTGACAGAGGCCGAATCGCTCCATCGAGACGATCGGGCCGCAGAACCGCGACATCACGCCCTTCAACGCCAGCCAGTCGATGCCGATGCCGGCCACCACGCAGGTGATCGTCAGATTCCGGCGGCCGGCGCGGATCAGCTCGCGGACCATCGTCATCGGGATCCCCTGGGTCCCCATGCTCTGGACCGCGACGTGGTCACCGTCGCGGATGAGCGCGATCGCATCGGCTGGGCTGCATGAGCTTCTCCATGTCCGCCTTATCCGTCGGAGGCGTGCAGGGCGGCGAGCCGCGCCGCCGCGGCTTGCGCGGGTGGGGCGCAGCTCGAGCTCGCGGATCGCGTGCGGGTCGACGTCCGCGAGCGCGGAGAGCTCCTCCGGCGATGGCTCGGCGGTGGTGGTCGACGGCGTCGTCGACCTCGAACGTAAAGCCGGTATCGTCGCGCAGCTCGTCGAGGTCCTCGCCCGGATGGAGCGACTCGAGCTGCGCGCCCTCCGGCGTGAACCGGAACACGGCGCGATCGGTCATGAGCCGATCGTGGGTCCGTCGCGTTCCCCGCTGCGGATCGCCGCCGCCCGCGCCGGTGACGAACGCGACCTTCTCCGGGAGCGAGCGCTCGCGGTGATCGGTGTGGTACACGACCACCCGCGGCAAGATGCGCCAGACGTCCGCGGTTGCCAGGCCTCCGGGCAGACGGCGGACGGAGCCGTCTGCATTCCGGATCCTGCTCGTGTTCGCGTTGCCGGCGCCGTCCACCTGGGCCGGGCGCAGGAACTGAAGCGTCATCGCCTGGCGCTCGGCCATCTCCATCGTCAACACGTGGGGCACGAACGCAGCGGTCCGGCCGGACAGCGCGGCTGCGCCGCGCATGCACGTGATCAGGTCCGCATCCGGGGACAGCGCGCCGGCGACCAGCAGGTGCGAACGCGGCGCGTGGCATCGCCGTGCAGCGAGCGCGGCGGCGAGCGCGAGCGGCGTGCCCAACCCGACCCCGACCACGTCGCCGTCTGAGATCTCGCGTCCCAGGCGGCAGGCCATCAGCGCGGCGCGCTCTGAGGGCGTCATCTCCGGCGGGCGTCAGTCGAGCAGAGGCTCGGTTCCCGCCGCCAGCACCGACTCGTCGTTGAGCAGCGGCTCGTCGAACTTGAACACCTTCACCGCGGTGTCGTGGAGCAGCGCGCGGCGAGCCTCGGGCTTGAGGTCCATCTGCGTCGATCTGGGCTCAGGCCCTCGGCGTGCATGATCAGCGGGTAGTCGGTTCCCCACATGACCTTGCCGATGCCGCGCCGGCGCGCGTTCAGGAAGCTGCACGAGCTTCGGGTCCCAGTACTTGCGGCGCGTGGCCGGACACCGCGATGTACACGTTCGGGTGCTTCCACGCCATCGCGATCAGCTCCTCGGTCCACGGCCAGCCGGTGTGGCCGCCGATCGAGCCGCAGCTCCGGGAACCAGATCGCGATGTCGTCGAGCAGGATCGGCTTGCCGCAAGCGCTCGGCATGAACTCCGCCGAATGGCCGACCTGGAAGATGACCGGGACGTCGAGCTCGGCGCACTTGGCGTAGAACGGCCACCACTCGCGCTCGTTGATCGGGATCCCGAACCCGAACGGGTGCACGTGCGCGCCCTTGAAGCCGTAGTCGCCGACCGCTCGCTCGAGCGCCCGAACGCCCTCCATTCCGCTGATCGGATTGATTCCGGCCAGCCCGACGATCCGGTCGGGATGGGCGCGCGACGAGCTCGGCGATGTGCTCGTGCGGGATGTCGGAGAGCATCTCCCGCGTGCGGTAGCGCATCATCTTCAGACTCGGGCGTGCACACGCGCTGAGATGTTGAGCTCGTCCATGTACGCGACGAACTCGTCGGCCGTGTGCCAGCGCATGTTGTCGTGACGGCCCCACTGGTCGCCCATCATGAACGCGACCTCGGGGTTCTCGGTGAAGATCGTCTTGATGCCGAGTTCGGTGAACGGGTTGCACCACGCGTCGATCGCCGGGATGTTGTCGTTGATCATGTCGTCCGCCCCTCCGGATACGACCTCGATGAGTTTGGCCTTGTGGGAAGTGCGTTCGATGCTTCCGGGGTCGACGATCTCGACCTCCGGGCGTACCGACATCCGCTGATGCATCGCGGCGGCGATCTCCGCGCGCGAGCGCCTCGTCGCCGTCGGAGCGCTGGTCCTCGCCCCGCTCGACGCGCAGTCCGCAGCGGCGGTTCGACGCGCGGCGGCCGGCCGTTGACGACGCAGCCGCAGCGCGCCGCTCACGCGGGGAACGAAGCCGGCCACGAGATCGCTCGCCGCCGCCGGGTAGAGCTTCACGCCCTTGACGATCAGCAGGTCGTCGGTGCGTCCGATCACCCGGATCCGCGTCTGCAGTTCGCCGTCCGGCGCCGGGCACCCGGCGCATCTCGTAGACGTCGCCGACCGAGCTGCGCAGCTGCGGTTGGGCACGCCAGCGCAGCGTCGTCTTGACCCGCTCGCCGTAGGCCGGCGTGCCGTCGTCGGGGATCGGCACCGCGCCGCCCGGCCTCGGAATCCCACAGCTGCTGGACCGAGCAGTCGTCGCCGAGCACGGTCATCCCGTCGTACGGCCAGGCTCCGTCGGATGCGTTGATGATCCCGTGCGCGCCGCCGAGGACGTCGTAGACGGTGGCGCCGGTCGCCTGCTCGATCCGGGCGCGTACCTCGGGCAAGCCCGGCGCCGGGTTCGCCGGCGCACACGATCGAGCGCAGCCCGAGCTCGCGCATCGTGTCCGGGGACTGCTCGATCAGGTAGCTCGCGTAGCTCGGCGTGCACAGGAGCGCGTCCGGGCGAGTCAGCGCGGCGATGTCGAGCAGGCGCTTGCTCCCAGGCTCGGCGCCGACGGGAATCGAGCTGGGCGCCGAGACGCTCGACCGCTCGGGCAAGCGGATAACCGGCCAGGAACATCGACAGCCCGAACCCGTGCAGGACGACGCGTGCCAGGGCCGATACCCGCCTGCTCGCAGCGCTCTGCCCCACAGCTCGTCGGTGACGGCCACATCCTCGGCCGTGAACGCGTAGAACGTCGGCGTCCCGGTCGTGCCCGACGTCGAGGCGACGGCGACCACCTCGGCCGGGTCGACGCACAGATGCTCTCCGAACGGATGGCCGTGCTCCGACGCGGCTCTGCTCCTGCAGCTCGCGCTCGTCGTCCTTGCCGCAGCAGGATCGGCAGCCGCTCGAGGTCGGCCACGGATCTGATGTCGCCCGCCTCGACCCCGGCCTCGCGCAGCCGCTCGCGGTAGAACGTCGAGCGCTCCCAGCAGGTCGCGACCGTGTCTCGCACGCGGGCGTCGCGCTGCTCTGGGAGAGCGGGCGATTCCGTGATCGGGGAAGTCATGAGGGTCCTTGTCTCGAGTTCTAACTAACGTTTGGGACCAGGAAACGGTAACAGATGCCGGCTGGTTTTTCTACCAAACATTAGGTAGACTCGCGGCCGTGCCGGACTACTCCGATCTCGTGGGCCGCCGGTTTCCAGCAGGCACGTACACCTTGCCGGAGTACGTCTGCTGGCTGTGGTCGGATGCCGCCCAGCTTCCGCCGGTATACGCCGCTCATCCTGGGCTTGCCCACGTGGTCGCGTCGTACGGGATGGGCGTGACCGTGCAGGACATCGTCGCGATGATGGGTGCCACCGTCGAAAGCGGGGTGACGTTCGGCGAATTCGGAGTCGAGTACCACGGGACGCTGCGCGCCGGTGCCACCTACGAGTGCGACGCGGAGGTGTTCGAGGTCGAGCGCAAGAGCGGTCGCCGTGCCGGGGTTTTCGACAAGCTCTCGTTCAGGGTGACGATAAGAGAGAAGGGTTCGGACTCTCCGGTGGCCATGTGCACCAACGTGTGGATCTTCCCGCGAGGGAACGGCGACGCGTGACGGAAGGGCACGAGCTCCACGTCGGGCAACGGGTGACTCCATTCTTGATCGAGTCGGTCGACTCCGAACGGATCAAGACGGTCGCCGCGATCCTGCAGGACCCCACTCCGACTCATCTCGATCCGGCGGTGACGCGTGCACGCGGCATCGGGGACGGCCTGATCACGCAGGGAGCCCTCAACATGACGTGGTTCGTCGAGGCCGCGGTGCGCTTCGCGGGCGGTGCGGAGCGTTTGGTCTCGTTCAAGGTTCGCTTCCTCGACAACGTCTTCGCCGGCGAGCGATTCGAGTGCGCCGGCACAATCACCGCTATCGATGCGGACGCGGCACAAGCTGAGCTGGAGCTGGTGGCAACCGCCAACGGGCGCCCCGTGCTCGGCGGGACGGCCATCGTCAGAACCGGCTGATCGCCCCGGATCGACCTGTCAATTCGACCAAACATTAGGTAGGCTACCTGACACGATGAGCGACTATGGACATCTCACCGGGCATCGCTTTCCCGGGGGCACGTACACGCTTCCGCCGTGGTTGTGCTGGCTGTGGGCGGACGCGGCCAAGCTCGAGCCCGACTGGGCCGTGGCCCATCAAGGGCTCGCCTACCTGGTCGCGCTCCGCGGTGCCGGCGTGAGCATCCAGGAGATCTTCGACCTGATGGACGCGACCGCCGACAGCGGTGTCGTGTTCGGCGAGTTCCAGGTCGACTACCACGGCGTCCTGCGGCCGGGTGCCACATACGAGTGCGAAGCTGAGGTGATCGAGGTGGAGCGCAAGAGCGGCCGGCGCGCGGGCGTGTTCGACAAGTTCACTTTCCAGGTGAAGGTCCGCGAGGCGGGTGCCGAGGACATGACCGTGGTCTGCACCAACTCGTGGATCTTCCCGCGCTCGGAAGGGGAGTGATCGTGCCGAGCCGCGAAATACAGGTCGGACAACAGCTCGAACCGTTCGTCATCGAGTCGGTCGATCCGGAGCCGATGAAGACGATGGCGGCGATCCTCCAGGATCCCAACCCGATTCACTTCGACACGAACGTCACGCGCGAGCTGGGCCTCGGCGATCACCCGGTCAACCAGGGCCCGACGAACCTAACCTGGTTGACCGAGTTCGTGCAGCGATTTGCCGGCGGTCCCGACCGGCTGGTGTCACTCAAGGTGCGGTTCTTGGGAAACGTCCTCGGGGGCGAGCGCTTCGAGTGCACGGGGACGGTCACCGCGGTCGACCAGGACGCCGGGCGCGCCGAGCTCGAGGTGGGCGCCACCTCGGACGGGCGGCCCGCGCTCGGCGGCACGGCCGTGATCAAGATCGACTGGTAACGCAGCTAGCCGGCCGATTCGCGCGCGGCGGCCTCGCCGAAGCGCTCAGCGGCCTCGGCACCGCCGCTGAACTCCATCAGCCGCACCTCGTGCGGGTCGACCCGCACGAGGGCGGCCAGTGCGTCCGCCTCGGGCTCGGTCACGATCGGTTCGGTTCCGGTCACGTGGATCCCCAGGCCGGGCGTCCCGGCGATGAGCTCCTCGCCGTTCTCGGTCAGCCACAGGGCCTGCCACCCGTCGACGCGCAGCTCGAAGCAGCCGGCGGGCGTGAGCAGCCGGCGCACCGAGGTGGCCGGCGGGGCGGCGCCGCAGACCACGTCGACACGGTCGACCAGCTGCCGCGGGCTGTGCGCGGGCAGGACGTACCACACACGCGAAGGGCCGGCGTTGTTGTCGGGGAGGCCACGGGCTCCCGGGAGCGCCACCTTGGGCCTGCCGGGCGGTCCCGCGCCTGACAGGTTTGTGCGTCCCGCGGCGTCGAGCTGAGCGGGCGTCACCGCGACGCCGACGCGTCCACGGGCGAGCAGGACAAAAGTGTCGAAGGGGTCGTCGAGCGAGTGCCGCACCGGTGGTGAACAGCGCCGCTTCGCCGAGGGTGACGGCCGGCATCGGCTGGGCGTCGAGGGCGGTGAAGCCGGTGGCGATCGCCAGGTCGGTGGCCCCGAGCTCGCGCGCGGCCAGCGCCGCGGCCACGCTGGCCGGGGAGGTGACCGCGTACACGCTGATGCCGGACTCAGTGATCTCCCGGGCGAGCGCCGCGGTGAGCAGATCGCCGACGTGGACGCTCAACGCACGGCCTCCGTGAGCAGTTCGATGCCGGCGTCCGGTCCCGCGGCGGCCCACCGCGAGACCGTGCCGAGATCCGCGCCGTAGTCCGGATGACAGCCCGTCGGCCAGGCGCCATGCGGCACGTGAGCGAGTCCGTCGATCCACATGCGAGACAGCACCGCCCGACGCGGGTCCTCGTCGACCCGCCGCTCGTAGCACACGTAGGTTCGCTTGGCCGCGCGAGCGAGCGCGCCGTCCATCGCGAGGTCTCCCTCGACGTAGGCGTTCCCCCGCGCGTCGATGCCGGGCACGTGGAGGATCGCCACATCAAGCGCCAGCGCGCGCACCTGCATGACCCGGTCGCCCGTGAACGGATCGGTCGTCTCGCGGACGTTCAGGTTGAGTTCCGGCAGATCGGTGTCGAGCGCCATCCACGTCGGGAGAGACGGGACTCCGCGCGCGGTTGCCTGGAGCGCGCACAGCAGCGTTCCCTCCGACCACTCGACGAACTCGAACGTCCGGTCCTGACGGCCGGCTCGATAACGCGGGGCGAGGCCGGCGCCGTCGAGCGCGACTCCGGCGCTGTGGAGCGCACGGAGGCAGCCCGTCGCGAGCAGCAGCTCGACGTCGAGCGAACCGAGAAACGAGACCAGGGTCAGGTCTCGCCGACCGGCCTCCGCCAACGCGCGCGCGGCCGCCATCGGCTTGCGTTGCAGACCGGCGCCGCCGAGACCGACGACCGCACCGTCGGGGACGTGTTCGGCGAGTTGTTGCAGCGACACGGTCGGAACGGCGATGGCGCTCTCCTGTTTGTGGACGGCCGGGGGCGTACTACCAAACGATTGGTCGAATGATACTGTTTATTCGTGGAAGATGACCCCCGATGGCGCGCGCTGCTGAAGACCCGTCCGTAGTGGTACCAGCCTCGGGCGGCGGCCGCCTCGCGCGGGACGCGTCCGATGCGCGTGCCCACGCGATCTCGGACGGAGTATGGGGCCTCCAGCTTCCGCTCTGCTACGTCTCGGTGTCCTCGACCAACGCCTACCTGCTGGCTGGTCGAGAGGGCTGGATCCTCGTGGATTGCGGCTCGTGCCTGCCTCCCGGGTGGGCGGCGATGGAGGTCGCGCTGCGGCAGGCCGGCGCCGATCCCGCGGACCTGGCGATGCTCGTGGTCACGCACTCGCACGCCGACCATCGTGGACTCGCCGCCGACGTCGTCCGCCACACGGGTTGCACGCTGGCCATGGGGCCGGCGCCTCATCCGACCCTCGACATCCTGCGCGACCCGAGCATTCCGCTCGAGGTGCGCCGGGCGTCGGGCCGCAGAGAGGGGATTCCGGCACCCGCGCTCGACCGGTTCGTCGACGATCTCCCCGGTGACGACGGCGCGTATCCGGCTGCCGAGCCCGACCGGATCCTCGCCGTCGGTGAGGAGATCGACTCGCTGTCCGGCCCGTGGCACGTGCTCCCGGTTCCAGGGCACAGCGGAGATCAGATCGCTCTGTGGAATCGACGAAACCGCCACCTGATCAGCGCGGACCTGGCGCTGCCCGGTCCCGCGGCCTATCTCGAATACGGCACCCGGCCCGACCCACACGCGGATCAGGTCGCATCGCTCGACCGCGCGGTCGCGCTCGAGCCCGACGTTGTTCTCGCCGGCCATGGACGGCCGATCGGCGATGGCGTCGCATTTCTCCGCCGGTGCCGCGAGAAGGCGCTCGCCAAGGCCCGGTCGGTGACGTCCGCTATCGGCAAGTCGCCGCTGAGCGGCTGGGAGATCGCCGCCACGATGACGCCAGTCGATGCGGACGCCGGCTGGTGGCAGCGGAGCATGGCTGAGTCGTTGTCGGTCCTCGAGCATCTCGAGATGCGCGGGCTCGCGCGCTCGATCGACGATGACGATGGAATCCGCCGGTGGCTGGCCGGCGGGAGATGACCTCTTACTGAGGGTCGCCCTCGACCGGCGCCCACTTGCCGTCGCTGACCTGATAGCGCTGCGCCACCTCGACGAGCACGCCCCCAGACCAGTCGTTCGGGACGAAGTTCCAGCGCAGCCAGGGATAGCTATCCGGCCCGGTCTGCTCGTCCTGGAGGATCGGGAAGCCCTTCGCGCGGAGCTCGTCGACGGTCGCGTCGACGTCGCTCGACAGGAACGCCACGTGATGGACGATCTCGCCGCGCTTGCCGAGCACCTTCTTGAGGAAGCCATCGCCGGCGGGCGCGAACAGCTGGATCGCGGTGCCGCCCGGCTTGACGAAAGTCGCCCAGCGCATCTTCTCGCCGTTCTCCTCGCCCTCGCCCCAGACCACCTCGCTGGCCTGCTCAGGATCGAGCACCTCCAACAGCGTGCGCCATTTCTCAACCGATGCGTCGAGGTCCTCGACGAGCATCGCCACGTGGTCGAATCGCAACTCAGGCATTTTCGGTCTCCTCGGTGCTGGTCATTCCGGGTGCTCCATCAGCTCGATCAACGCGCCGCCGCTGGCGGCGGGATCGAGAAACGAGATGCGGCTGCCGTGCGAGCCCGGGCGGGGCGTGGCGTCGCGGACGGGGACACCGGCCGCGCTCAGCTCTTCGAGCAGCGAGTCGAGGCCCTCGACCTCGATCGCCACGTGGTGGACCCCGGTCTCGCCGCGCGCGACGGCCGCCGCGGCGCGCGAGTCCTCCCCGGCCGGCGCGACGAACTCGAGCAGCACGCCGCCCACGCGTACCCACAGAATGTTCAGGCCGAGCTCGGGCTCAGGCTCGGGGCCCTGCACGTCGGCGCCGAGACGTTCGCGGAACAGCTTGGCCGCGGACTCGAGCTCCGGGACGATGATCCCTACGTGCGCGAACCCGCGCACCCCGTGACCGTCCTCGCCGGCGCTCACGAGCCCGGATCGGTCGCCGGCGCGAAGTGGGCGACGTCCGTGATCGAGCCGGTCCGCTCCTCGCGCCAGATCGCCCGCACGCGCGCGCCAGGCCCGAGGGTCTCGGCTCCGTCGGCGAGATGGTGCAGCAGCCCGTGGCTCGCTCCGTCGAGACGGATCAGCCCGAACGCCGGTGCTCCGGGAAGGTGATGCGCCACCGTACAGGCCTCGATCACGCCCTCAGGCGCGATCTCGCGGGTCTCGCGCAGATGCGTCCCGTCGGGCGCGAACGGCGACGCGGGCACGGACACGTACCCGCCGCCCTCGGAGGCGATCAGCTGCCCCTCGCGCAGCCCGTTCAGCGCGTCACGTTGTACGGCGCCGGCGGTGTAGACGTATGGGAGGTCGATCTTCTGATCGAAGACGAGCTCGTTCATCAGTCCACCATCCGGAAGTGCTTGATGTCCGCGAGGCTCCCGGTCCGCTCCTCGCGAGGCCTGAATACCGCCTCGACGCGCTTGCCGACGCCGATCTGCTCGGGCTCGGTGGCATCGAGCAGGTGGTAGATCGAGGTGTCGGCGCCGGTGAAACGGACCAGGCCGAACCCGTACGGAACGGGCCGCTGAACGCCGGTCATCGGGTCGATGAACGGGACGTAGACGATCGTGCATCCGGCGAGCACGCCGTCCGGTCCGACCTCGACCCACTCGGTCATCGGCAGCCCCGACAGCCCGCACACCGGGCGTGGCGGGACCATCACGTTGCCCTTCGCGTCGCGCGTGGCGAGGATCTTGCCCTCGTCGCGGAGCGCGGTGAAGAAGCGGGTCGCGTGGTGCCCGGCGGCGAACCGGTACTGGAGCGTGATCTGCTGCTCGATCCGGATCGCCTGCTCGCGGTTGAAAGCCGCTGCCTGGTGCGTGCTCATCAGGCACTCACCTCCGCGGTCGCCGGAAGCTCGCGCGACAGGATCATGACGTCCGTCCACGCGTTGCCGCCGTAGCCGGTGGCGAGCGCTCGCCGCACGCCCGGGATCTGGTGCTCGCCGGCCTCGCCCATCACCTGATTGGCGGCCTCGGCCACGCGGATCATCGCGGTGGCGCCGACCGGGTTGGTCGAGAGCACGCCGCCCGACGGGTTCACCGGCAGATCGCCGTCGATCAGCGTGACGCCCTCGTCGATCAGCTTGCCGCCGCCGCCCATCGGGCAGAAGCCGACGTTCTCGTACCAGGCGAGCTCGGCGTACGAGGCGGGCTCGTACAGCTCGGCCACGTCGAAGTCGTGCCGTGGATCGGTGACCCCGGCGAGCTTGTAAGCCTTCTTGGTCGCGGCCTGGAGCGAGCGCATCACGGCCAGCCGCTTGGGGCTGTCGCCCATGTACTGCTGGTCGTGCGAGGTCGCCACCGCGTGGACCCAGGCGGGGTGCTCGGCGTAGGTCGGCGGCGACCGACTCGGCGGCCATCACGACCGCGCACGCGCCGTCGGACGACGGGCAGAAGTCGAGGCGATGGATCGGGTACGCGAGCATCTCGGACTCGAGCACCTCCTCGACCGTGATGTTCGGGAGCTTCAGGTGCGCGTGCGGGTTGCAGGCACGCGTTGCGCCGTGCCTTGACCGCGACCTTGGCCGCCTGCTCGGGCGTGACGCCGCTCTCGGCGATGTACGTCGACGCCATCGTCGCGAAGTTCCCGATCGCCCCGGCCATCACCGCGCGCTCCCAGACCGGGTCGCCGACGGTCGTGATCGCCGACTGCGTCGACCCTTCGGTCTGCTTCTGGAAGCCGACCCCGAGCACGCGCTTGTGCCGGCCCGAGGCGACCAGGTGGTAGCAGGCCAGAGCGGCGCTCGCCCCGACCGTGCCGCCGGTGTTGAGCTTGTACAGCGGCTTGTCGAGCGCCCCGAGCGCGCCGACGAGGTACTGGTCGACGAGGTAGATCCCCTCGAACATCTCCATGTTGCCCGCGACGACGGCGTCGATGTCGTCGAACGTGAGGCCGCGGGAGCCGAGGCAGCGGTCGATCGCCTCGCGGGCGATCTCGCCCATCGAGGCGTCGAAGCGACGGCCGTGATCGCTCTGGCCGGTGGCGACGACCGCGGTCCGGACAGGGGTCATGATGCGGCCTCCAGAAGGACGATGTGGTGGCTCTGGCAGCCGATGCCGGTCGTCGCGTGCACCAGCGCCCGCCCGCCGCTTTCGCGCAGCCGCTGCGCGACCGAGACGACCGCGTGGAGGCCGGCGACGCTGCCGGCGCTTCCGCCGAGCCATCCGCCTGACGCGTTCACGGTCGGCCCTCCGTTGTCGCCCTCGAACCGCTTGACCAGGTCCTCGCCGGATCCCGAGTCCGAGCGCTTCGGCGACGATCAGGTGCTGGTGGGCGTACGGCGCGTTGATCTCGACCGCGTCGAGCGTCGGACAGCTCCCAGCCCGCGATCGACAGCGCGTCCTCGGCGGCGGCGCGGGCCTGCGGGGCGATGTGAAGGTCGGGACGCTGGCTCCAGTAGGCGGCGGTCCGCGATGCGGTGGCGACGATCCGGACGCCCGTGCGCCCGAGCCGGCGCGCGTTGTCGCCGTCGGCGAGCACGAGCGCGGAGGCGCAGTCGAGCAGCGGCGCGCGGTCGAGCTCGCGGAGCGGGTCGGCGGTCGGCGGCGAGTCGAGCACGTCCTGGGCGGTGACCGGGTCGAGCGCGGTCGATCGGGCGCGGGCGGCCGCGACGACGCGCGCGGAGTGGGACGGCTCGAACCGTCCCTGCGCGTAGAGAAGCTGGGCCTGGAAGGCGGCCACGACGGTGTCGTCCGGGTCGAGCGCGCGCTGGAAATACGGATCGAACGCGGCGAGCTCGATCGTGTGGATGTCGCCCTGGGACTCCTTCGCGTGCGCGAGCGACGAGGTTCAGATGCTGGTCCTCGTCCTCCATCCGCGCGAGCGCGTACCCGAGGCCCAGGCAGGCGTCGGACGCGACCTTCGCCTCGGAGCCGAACACGCCGCCGACGAGCTCGTTGACGCTCATGCTCGAGATCGTGCGCCCGTCCCAGAAGTCCTGGCTGGCGGTGACCGCGCCCTCGATCTCGGGGAGCGACGTGTTCGCGTCGTTGCAGCGCGGGCTCGACCGCTTCCCAGGCGAGCTCGGTGATGCTCACGTCGTCGCGGCGGGCCGCGGTCCGCGCCTCGCCCAAGCCAACGATCCAGGTGTCGGTGCCAGCGGCCACGGCGCGATTCTACCAAATGATTGGTAGAGGTGCTACATTGCCCGCGTGGATTTCTCGTTGACCACGGAGCAGCAGGATCTCGTCGCACTCGCGCGTGACTTCGCCCGGCGCGAGATCGCGCCGCACGTGGCCGACTACGACCGTGACGAGCGGTTCCCGATCGAGATCATCCGTCACGCCGCCGAGCTCGGTCTGCTCGGAGGCGTCGTGCCGACCGAGTACGGCGGCGCCGGCCTGGACTTCAAGACGTACGCGATGGTCGTCGACGAGGTCTCGCGCGTGTGTCACGTCGTCGGCGTTGCGATGTCGCTGCCGAGCGGGCTCGTCGGCAGCTCGATTCAGGTCTACGGAACCGAGGAGCAGAAGCAGCGCTACCTCGCGCCGCTCGCGCGCGGCGAGATCTTCGGCGCCGCCGGCGTGACCGAGGCCCGCTCGGGCACGGACGTGTCCGACATGGACACGAGCTGCCGCAAGGACGGCGGCGACTACGTGATCAACGGCGCGAAGATGTGGATCTCGTTCCTCGACGTGGCCGAGTGGTTCCTGACGTTCGCCCACATGGGGGTCGACGAAAGCACCGGGCGCAAGCGCGTCTGCGCGTTCATCGTCGACCGCGACCTGCCGGGCGTGTCGGTCCACCCGGTCAGCAACAAGTTCGGCTTCCGCCCGATCAAGACCGGCGAGCTCGTGCTCGAGGACGTCCGGGTGCCGGCGTCGGCGCTCGTCGGCGAAGAGGGCCGCGGCTTCGGAGTCGCGATGAACGCGGTCGAGAACGGCCGCCTCGGCGTCGCGGCGCGCGCCACCGGGCTATCGCAGGCCTGCGTCGACGTGATGGTCGACTACGCGCGCGAGCGCGTGGTGTTCCGCCAGCCGATCGCGCGGTTCCAGATGGTCCAGAAGATGATCGCGGACTCGATCACCGACCACCGACGCGGCCCGGCTGCTCGTGCTGCGGTTGGCCGATCTCAAGGACCGCGGCCTGCGCGCGCGGGCGGAGGCGTCGATGGCCAAGCAGTTCGCGAGCGACGCCGCAATGAACGCGGCGCTGGCGGCGTTCCAGATCCACGGCGCCTACGGGGTCTCCGACGAGTACCCGGTCGGGCGGTACCTGCGCGACGCCAAGGTCTTCCAGATCGTCGAAGGCAACAACGAGTTGCATCGGTCGTTGATCGCCGAGGGCGCGACCGGGCTTCGGTAGGGCCACGGCGGACCGCCGCCGGTGGGTCACATCCACACACTCGACCGGCCACCGTCGTCGAGTGAGTCCATATGACCCGTATTCGTGCCTGAATCCACATTCACCGCCGGCGGGGTGTCGAGTGTGCGGTTATGACCAGGCCCGAGGCGCCGGGGCCGGCGTGCACCGCGGGTCTAGTCGCGGCTTGTGTCGCGCGGCCCGGAGCTCGAGAGGCCGCCGTCGACGATCAGCGTCTGCCCGATGATGTACTCGCCGGCGGGGGAGACGAGCATCAGCGTGACGCCGGCAATGTCCTCCGGCGTCGCGATGCGGCCGAGCGGCACGCGCGCGGCGAGGTCGTCGAGGTCGAGGCTGCCGTCGGCGGCCAGTCCCAGGACCATCGGCGTCGCGACGATGCCCGGCGCCACCGCGTTCACCCGCACCCCGTGCGGGGCCCACTCGATCGCGAGCGCGCGCGTCAGCCCCGTGACACCGCCCTTGCTGGCACCGTAGGGCACGCGGCCGCCGCCGCCGAACTCGACGCCGGTCAGCGACGCGACGTTGACGATCGCGCCGCGGCCCTGCGCGACCATCGCCGCTCCGAAGGCCCGGCAACAGCGGAAGGTTCCGCCGAGATTGATGTCGACGACGAAGTCCCAGTCGTCGTCGGTGAGCTCGAGCGTTGGGCGGACGCGCTGGACGCCGGCGCCGCAGAACAGGATCGAGGGCGGGCCGAGGCGATCGGAAACCGCATCGGCCACCTCTCTCACCGATGCGGTCGAGCGCACGTCGATCTCGAGCCCGAGATGTGAGTCCCCCTCGAGCTGCGAGGCGACTGCATACGCGCCGTCGGCGTCGAGGTCGGTGACCGCCACGCTCGCGCCGGCGCGCGCGAGCGCGACCGCCACGGCCGCGCCAAGCCCACCCGCGCCACCGGTGACGACTGCGATCTCTCGCGTAAGGTCGTGATTGCTTTCTACCAAGCGCTTGGTAGAATACACGGCCGTGCGCGTACTCCGCTTTCACGGCGCCCGCGACCTGCGCGACGAGGACGTCGAAGGACCGGGCAGCCCGACCGGGCGTGAGGTCCTGATTGCGCCGGTGATCTGCGGCATCTGCGGCACCGACGTCCACGAGTACTCCGACGGCCCGTTGCTGAGGACCGTCGAGCCGCACCCGCTCACCGGGGGCCATGTCCCCCAGATCCTTGGTCACGAACTGTCCGCGGTCGTCGTCGAGGTCGGACCCGAGGTGGACTCGGTGGCGGCCGGGGACCGCGTGTCGGTGATGCCGCTCCTGAGCTGCGGGAAGTGTGCCGTTTGCCGCAGCGGCCGAGAGCAAATGTGCAAGCTGCGCGCCGCGGTTGGCCTGCGACACCCGTGGGGCGGGATGGGCGAACTCGCCCTCGTCGACTCAGCCCAGGCGGTTCGGATGCCCGAAGCGCTGACCTGGGAGCAGGGAGCGATGATCGAGCCCGCCGCGGTCTCCTGGTCGGCGGTGAAGATGGGCGAGGTGGGCGAGGAGGACAGCGTGCTGGTCACCGGCGCAGGTCCGATCGGGGCGCTCGCCGCGCTGGCGGCCGCGGCCGCGGGTGCCAGGGTGTTGGTGTCCGAGCCCAACCCGAGGCGGGGCGCGCGCGTGGCGGCGCTCGGGTTCGACGTGATCGATCCGCGCGCGGGAGACGTGGTCGAAGCGTGCCGGGAGTGGAGCGCGGGTGGGGTCGACGTGGCGATCGAATGCTCGGGACAGGCGCCCGCCATCCAGGCGTCGCTCGCCGCGCTGGCGCCGAGCGGCCGGGTCGTACAGACGGGCGTCCCCGTGCGGCCGGTGGAGATCGACCTCGCGAGGTTGATGCTGAGCGGTCTCTCGATCGTCGGGTCGGTCGGGTATCCGATCCGGTGCTGGCCCGAGCTGATGGGCGAGGTCGCCTCGGGCGCCCTCCCGATCGATCAGGTCATGACCGGACGCGTGCCGATGGAAGACGCTGTGGCGGGGGGCTTCGAACGCCTGCTCGATCCGAGCAGTGACGAGATCAAGATCCTGGTCGACATCGGCGGCGCGAAGGAGTGACGATGGGACGGTTGGAAGGGAAGTCAGTAATCGTTACCGGGCCCGCCCGGGGGATAGGCAAGGCGATCGCGCAGGCGTGTGCCGCGGAGGGCGCCGGCCTGATTCTGATCGACGTCGACGAGGCGGTGCGAACTGTGGCCGTCGGATCGCGCACGCACGCGATCGTCGGCGACGTCCGTGACGGCGAACTCGCCCGGCGCGCCGTGGCCGAAGCCGTCGAGCGTTATGGCGGCTTGGACGGCCTCGTCAACAACGTCGCGCTCGTCGAAGAGGGCGACATCATGGAGACCGATCAGCGGATCTGGGATGACACGATCTCGATCAATGTCGAGGCCCCGTTTCGCTGGATTCAGGCGGGGATCCCAGCCATGCTCGAGCGTGGCGAAGGCTCGGTCGTCAACATCTGCTCGACCGAGGGCGTCGTCGCCCGCCCCGGCCACTTCGCGTATGTGACATCGAAGGCGGCGTTGATGGGATTGACGCGAAGCGTGGCGATCGATTTCGGCCGCAAGGGCGTCCGCTGCAACGCGATCTCACCAGGGTCGATCGAGAGCGAGCGCTTCCGCGAGTACGTTGCCGACAAGCCCGAGCTCGAGCAGGAGCTGATCTCCTACAACTACCGCAATCGGATCGGCCGCCCCGAGGAAGTCGCCGCGTGTTGCGTGTACCTGCTCTCAGACGACTCAGGGTTCGTCAATGGCGCCGACTACATCATCGACGGCGGACGCACCGCCGGCAGCTGACGCTTCCAGTGGCCGCGTCATGACGAACGAGCTGATCCTCGATCCGGTTGACTGGACGGCCTGGGCCGATGACCCATATCCGCTGTACAAGCGGCTACGCGATCAGGCGCCGGCGTTCTGGGACGAACGCAACGACACGTACGTGCTCACACGGTATGCGGACGTGTACGAGGTGCTGGGCGACCACAAGCGGTTCTCGAGCCTGCCGATCGGTCTCGTCAGCGGGGCGCTGACGCCGACCAGCCAGATCCGGCAGGCCGACGGGATCAGCCATACGCTGACGCGCCGGACGATTCTTCCGATGTTCACGCCCGGCGAGATGCGCCGGTTGGTGCCGTACTTTCACCGACTCGTGGGCGAGCTGATCGAGAGCGTCGCCGGCGAGGATGTCGTCAACGTGACCGACGCGTTCGCCATTCCGCTCCCGGGCCGTGTGACGCTCGACATCATCGGCCTTCCGCTCGAGGTCCACGCACGGTTCAAGGAGCTGACCGACGACCGACTGCGGATCATCATGACCCGGACCAACAAGGGCGAGCCCCCGGAGATACGGTCGCGGCTGCAGGAGATCCGCGCTGCGCTGTGGGAGATCGTGGCCCCGCTCGCGCAGGACAGGCGACGGGATCCGCAGCACGACGTGCTCACGCTGGTCGTCCAGGCACAGGACCGGCACGGGCGGGACGAGTTCTCCGATGAACTGGCGCTCGATGTCCTCGCCGAGGTACTGACGGCCGGATTCGAGACCACCCAGCACCTGATCGAGCTGCTGCTCGACAAGCTGGCCGACGAACCGGAGCTGTGGCAGCGACTGCGCGCCGACCGGGGGCTGATCGGTCCGGCGATGGAGGAGATGCTGCGCTGGAAGAGCCCGACCCAGGCGCTTGGGCGTCGGCCGATCGAGGACGTCAGCTTCCACGACGTCCAGATTCCCAAGGACGCATGGATCACCGTCGTCTACGGCTCGGCCAACCGGGACGAGCGACAGTTCGCGGACCCCGACCGCTACATCCCCGACCGGGACCTGCGCCGTCACGTCGCCTTCAGCTACGGGATCCACTACTGCGCCGGCGCTCCGCTGACCAGGTACGAGGTGACGGCGCTGATGAACGAGTTGCTGGATCGCTTCACGACCGTCGAGCGGGCCGGCGAGTCAGAGCCGTGGCCGAACACGATGCCGGGTTACATCGGCAAGGGCCCGGGCCTGCGGCGGGTTCCCGTGCGGCTGCATTCCGCGAATGACCCGCCGTGATCTACGAGGGCAGCGCGCGGCGCAACGCCTCACCGCTCCGGCGCCCGACCTCCTCGGGCGACAGCCGCCACAGCTCCTCGGAGAGCACCTCGACGCCCCACGGCGCGAGTCCGCGCTTGCGCGCCACGATCGGCAGCACCGCGGCGAGGTCGAACGTCCCCTCGCCCGGAAGCCGGCGATGGCGCAGCGTGTCGTTCAGCAACGAGCCTTTCGGCTCGGCCAGAGCGTCGCTGATCTGCAGGGCGAAGATGCGATCGCCGGGTATCTGCTCGAGCAGCCGGTCGTCGCGCGTGCCGCGGAAGTAGTGCCACGTATCGAACACGAGCCCCCCGTTCGGCCGGCCGGCCGTGCGAACGACCGCCCACGCGGTCGCCAGGTCCGGGATGCCGCTGAACGGCGTGAACTCCAGGTGAACCCGCACGCCCGAGGCCGCGGCCCTGTCGCAGACAGCGGCGAACGCCTCGGTCAGCTCATCTATCTCGTAGCGTGTCCCGAACGCCTCGTTGACGGTGATCGTCTCGAGCTGCAGCGCATCGACGACCGCGAAGAACTCGTCTTCACCGAACCCGATCCACTCGAGCCGGTCGGCGGGGACGCCCGACGGAGGCTGCCACCGCGGCAGCCAGCGCGTGAACGGATCCAACGTGGTCAGCCGGACGCCCGCTCGCTCGTGGAGCGCGATGATGTCGGCATCGCGCAGGCCGCGCTCGCGCGCGCGCAGGTAGTCGCTCGGGAACAGCGAGAGATACTTGAAGCCCCCCGCGCGGGCCGCCTCGATCCGCTGTTCGAGCGTGCCGGCGAGGAGCGTCCCGGCCCAGAAGAAGGTGTCGTCCATTCGATGCGGCGCGGTGGTCGGTGACTCGCGTCATCAGCTTACCAATCGTTTGGTAGGGACGGGTTGACACGCGCGCGCGAGGTCGTGTAAACAGAGCCGAGAGAGGAGAGGGTAAGAACTGTACGACGGCACGCGAACGATCGGTGGGATCCTCGAGGAGCGGGCGGCCGACCAGCCGGACCGGGAGATCGTCCGATTTCACCGCGACGCGCTGACCTACGCCGGGCTGGACGCGCGCGCCAACCGGGTCGCGAATGCGTTGGGCGAGCTGGGGCTCACCCGCCGCGACAAGGTGGCGATCCTTCTGCCGAACGGCCCCGAGTTCCTCGCGGTGTGGTTCGGCGCAGCGCGTGCCGGGCTGATCGAGGTCCCGCTCAACGTGGGCCTGCGGGGTGACCTGCTCGCGTACGCGCTCAACCAGGCCGAGTGCCGGGCGCTCGTCGTGACGGACGAGTGGGTCCCGCGGGTCAACGCGGTGGCCGGCGAGGCTCGAAACGCTCCGCCACGTGATCGTCGTCGGCGGGGAGACCACGTCGGCGCTGCCCGCGACGCGGTTCGGCGATCTGCTGTCGGCGGACGCGGCGCGACCCTCCGTTCGCGTCGCGCCCGAGGACACGTCGGTCTTTCTGTTCACCTCGGGTACGACCGGCCCGTCGAAGGCCGTCGTGCTCTCGCACAGCGCGAACTTTCACCTGGCCGCCTCGACCGTCGAGGTCATGGAGTACGAGCAGGACGAGGTTCTGTTCAGCGCGTTTCCGCTGTACCACATCAACGCCAAGTACACGACGATCCTGACCGCGATGATGCTCGACCGCGGCACGGCCGTCCTGCACGATCGCTTCTCGGCGTCGAGCTTCTGGGACATCTGCCGCGCGGAGGGCGTCACCGCGATCAACTTCATGGGGGCGCTGCTGCTGATGCTGTCCAAGCAGCCCGAACGTCCGGACGACCTGGACAATCCCGTGCGCAAGGGCTTCGGGGCGCCGGCGCCGCCGGCGATCGCGCCCGGCTTCGAGCAGCGCTTCGGCGTCGTGCTGCTCGAGGTCTACGGTTCGACCGAGGTCGGCACGGTCACCGCGAACCGCCCCGGTCACCGGCGACTCGGCTCATGCGGCCGTGCCGTGTCGGGGTTCGAGGTCGAGATCCGGGACGAGGATGGTCGGCCATCACTGCCGGGGACCCCGGGCGAGATCGTGGTCAGGCCGCGCGGGCCGCACATGATCATCGAGGAGTACTACCGGATGCCGGAGGCGACCGAGGCCGCGTTTCGCGATGGCTGGTTCCGCACCGGCGACCGTGGCGTGTGCGATGCCGAAGGCTGGTTCACGTTCCTCGACCGCACGAAGGACGCGATCCGGCGGCGCGGAGAGAACATCTCGTCCTGGGAGGTCGAGCAGGTCCTCAACGATCACCCGGCGATCGAGGAGACTGCGGTCATCGGCGTTCCCTCCGAGCTGACCGAGGAAGAAGTGCTTGCGGTGGTGAAGCTGAAGGACGGTCTTCGATCTCGCCCCCGAGGCCATCCTCGACCACGCACAGGAGCGGCTTCCCCACTTTGCGGTTCCGCGCTACGTGCGGTTCGTGTCCGAGCTACCCAAGAACCCGCAGCAGCGCATCCAGAAGTTCCTTCTGCGCGAGCAGGGCGTCACCGCCGACGCCTGGGACCGGGAGTCGGTCGGCTACGTCGTGGCGCGCTGAGCCGCCAGCGGCTCGATGACCGCCCGCCCGAAGCGCTCGATCGCGATCAAGGTCTCAACGTGGCTCGGGCCGGTCGGGTGGCGCATCCGGACCGCCATGTAATCGGCACCGGTCCGCTCGAGCCACTCCTTCGCCGTGTCCCTGACCTCGGCGTCGTCTCCGTACAGGAAACGGCCGGGGGCGAGCCGCTCGAGCGTGAAGTCATCCCGGGAGTGGATGTCGTTGACCCACGGCTCGAACTCCTCGAGGTAGACGCCGACGTTGAAGTACAGACGGTGGACCTTCATCGGGTGGGGCGCCCACCGCTCCTCGCATTCCGCCCGGCTGTCCCCGATCCACGCCTCCCGGAACAGCGCGATCCTCGCCGGCCGTCCAAACGCCGAGGCCTGCTCGCGGTACCGGTCGGCGAGCCGCGCCACCACATCGATGTCGCGTTCGGGATCGCAGATCCACGCGTCGGCGCGCTCGGCTGCGCGGGCCAGTCCCTTCGGACCGTGGGCGCCGATCCACAGCGGCGGGCGCGGGTGGCTGAACGGCGCGGGCGTGACGTGTCCCTTGCGCTGGAAGAACTCGCCGACGTACTCGAACGGACGGTTTGACCAGCATCGCTCGAGGATGTCCAGGACCTCGTCGGTGATTGCTCCGCGCCTGGCGCGGGGACGACCGTACAACTCGAAATCGACCGGAACATGCGCCGTGCCGAGGCCGAGGACCACTCGCCCGCGCGTGGCATGGTCGAGCATCAGCACGTCCTCGGCAAGCCGGACGGGGTCGTGGAGCGGCGTGGCCAGGACCATCGTGCCGAGCTTGATCCGGGTGGTGCCGGCCGTGAGCCAGCCGAGCGTCAACAGCGGCGAGACGATCGCGCCGCCGTGGGCCTGATGAAACTCGGGAAGGAAGACGGCGTCGAAGCCGGCCGATTCGGCCGCGTGTACCTCTTCTCTGAGCTCCTCGAGGTGCTGATCCAGGTCACCCGAGTCGCCCTGGATGGGCAGGACCAAGCCGAACGAAGCCATGGAAATCTCACCATCCTGACGGGATCGACGACCAACCGACCGTTTGATTATATTTAGCGGAAGCGATGGTTGCGAACCCGCGCACCGGCGAGCCACGTCTCGCCGTCATCACCGGTGCCGGCGGCGGTGTCGGGGCGGCCTGCGCCCGCCGCTTCGCCCCCACCCACCGCCTGCTGCTCACGGACGTCGACGCGGAGCGTGTGGAGCGGATCGCGGGGCCGCTGCGAGCGGAAGGCCGCGTGGTCGAGACGATGGCGTGCGATCTCGCCGACGCCGAAGCTGTCCGCGCCCTCGCCAGCCGGGGCCGAGAGCTCGGATCGCTACGGGTCCTCGTGAACGCCGCGGGATTGTCGCCGTCGATGGCCGACGCGTGGCGGATCCTCGAGGTGAACCTGCTCGGAACGGTCGCCGTGGTCGACGCGTTCCTGCCCGACGTGTCGCCCGGCACGGTAGGGATCTGCATCGCCTCGATCTCCGGCTGGCGTCGCGGGATCTGGCGCTTTGACGAGATCCTCCGGGATCCGCTGGCTCCCGACTTCCGCCGCCGCCTCGAGGCGGAGACGGAGATCGACGGATATCCGGGGCGCGGCTACGCGCTGTCCAAGCGCGGGGTGATCCTGCTCGTCGAGCGGCGCGCCCACGACTGGGGCTCCCGGGGCGGCCGGCTCGTTTCGATCTCGCCCGGGCTGATCGAGGACACCGATATGGGCAAGCTCGAGGCGCCGAAGGGAGCGAGCGGGCTGATCGGAGTGTCCGCGCTCAGAAGGGGAGGGACGAGCGCCGACATCGCTGGGGCGTGCGCGATGCTCGCCTCGCCGGATGCGGCGTACGTGACCGGAGTCGACCTCCGCGTCGACGGCGGATCGATCGCGGGCTATTGGCATCACAGCGATCCGGCTACGGCGGCCGCGTGGGACCAGCCGGGCTATTAGATCGGCCCGGCCTACAAAATCAACCAACCATTTGGTAAAATCCAGCGCATGAACCCCGCGGCATCGCGCCTCGGCTGAGCGAGCGAGAGGAACGACAGTGGACTTCAACTTCAGCGACGAGGAGCAGGATTTCCGCCGCTCCGTCCGGGACTGGGTAAACGAGAAGTACCCGAAGACCAAGGTCAACGAGCTCGAGCGGCTCGAGGACCACGACGGCACCAACTTCCCGCACCAATACTTCGAGGATCTCGCCGAGGCCGGGTTCCTCGGCGTCGGGATCGACGAGAGCTTCGGCGGCCAGGGCGGCGGCGCCACGAGCAGGCGATCCTGATGGACGAGCTGGCGCGCAACCTCGCCGGCCTCACGTGGGTCTGGGGGATCTCGTCGTTCTGCGCCAAGTCGATCGCGCGGTTCGGGAGCCCGGAGATCCGCGACGAGTTCGTCCCGTCGATGATCGCCGGCGAGAAGAAGGTCGCGATCGCGATCACCGAGCCCGGCGGCGGCACCGATCTGCTCGGGGCGATGATCACGCGCGCGAAGCGCGACGACGGCGGCTTCCGTATCAGCGGGGCGAAGATCTGGTCGACGATGGCCCACGTGTCGGACTACCTGCTGCTGCTGGCCAAGACCTCCGACGGCGAGAAGTCCTCGCACGGCAAGACGCTGTTCCTCGTGCCGACCGACCAGGACGGCGTCGTCGCCACCCCGATCCCCAAGCTCGGCATGCGCTGCGTCGGCTCGTGCGAGGTGCAGCTCGACGACGCGTTCGTGCCCGACTCGCACGTGATCGGCGAGGTCGACCGCGGCTGGTACCACATCCTCACCACGCTCAACAACGAGCGGATCCTGGTCGCCGCGCTCGCCACCGGCGTGCTGCGCGGCGTGCTCGAGGACGCGATCGCCTACGCCCACGAGCGCCGCGCATTCGGCCACGCGATCGGCGACTTCCAGATCATCCAGCACTGGATCGCCGAGATGGCGATGAAGCTGGCCCAGGCCGAGCTGCTGACCTACAAGGCGGCCTGGATGTACGACAACGGCCACGACGCCGCAGTCGAGTCCTCGATGGCGAAGGCGATCGCCGCCGAGTACGCGACCTGGGCCGCGGACCGCGGGATCCAGATCCTCGGCGGCATGGGCTACGCGGCCGAGTTCGACATGCAGCGCTACTGGCGCGACGTCCGGCTGTACCAGATCGGACCGGTCACGAACGAGATGGTGCGCAACATCATCGCGCAGAACCTCGGGCTCGAGCGGTCGTTCTGATCCCGCGCGGCGGCCGCAACCGGTCCGCGAGCTGGTCGGCCAGAGCCTCGTGTAAGCGCACCAGATCCACCTCGTGCGGATACAGGAACCACTGGTAGCTGATCCCGCGCAGCGTCGCGACCAGCAGCGCCGCCTCGACCTCGACGTCGAGGTCGTCACGGATCGAGCCGTCGGCGATTCCGCGCGTCAGGATGTCGCGGAAACCGCCTTCCATGCGCCGCTGGGATGCCACGAACCGTTCGTGCAACTCGCCCGAGGCCTCGAAGATCAACCGTTCGAGCACGCGGAGCGCCCGGGGATCGCGCGCGACCTGCTCGCCGATCGTGCGCACGAGCGCCAGCAGTTGATCGCGTGCGCTACTCCCGACGCGGCGGGTCGAGCAGCTTCGGGAACCACGTGTCCGAGGCTCGCTGGACGAGGGCCCACATGAGGTTCTCCTTGGAGCCGAACCGCGCGCTGACGAGCCCGCGGCTGTACCCGGCTCGCTTGCCGATCTCGGCGACCGTCGCGTCGGCGTACCCGCGTTCGGCCACGAGCTCCGCCGCGGCGTCGAGCAGCCGCCGGGTCGACTCGTGCGATCGATCCTGCTGCGGCTCGACGATCCTGGGAGTTGGCTGCGGCGCTGGAGAAGGTGTGGTCATCGGATCTTGTTGACCTGCAAGATACCTGCCGATATCTTGTCAAGCGACAAGATTCTTCGCGTGCACTAGAGAAAGGAACGGTCATGGCCATAGCAGCGCCGGACGCATACGTCACCGACGCGATGAAACGCGAGTTCCGCGATCACGGTGTCGTCCACCTGCCACAGCTGCTGGATCCGACCTGGCTCAGCTTGATCGCGATCGGGATCCGCCGCAACGTCAACGCTCCCGGCCCGTATCGCAAGCGACACTACGAAGGGACCGAACGCGAGTTCTACGACGACTACTGCAACTACGCCGCGATTCCCGAGTACCGGATGTTGCTGCGCGACTCGCCGCTCGTCGACATCGTGGCCGAGATCATGGACACCGAGAACCTCTGGCTGTTCTACGAGCAGATCTTTCTCAAGCAGGGCGGGCTGTCGAGACGCACGCCGTGGCATCAGGACCTGACCTACTGGTGCACGGCGGGCAAGCAGCTTTGTGGAGCGTGGATCACGCTGGACAGGGTCGCGGAGGGTCAGTCGCTCGAGTTCGTGCGCGGCTCGCATGTCGGGCCGCTGTACGCCGGCACGAACTTCGACCCCAACGACGAGACGACACCCTTCTATGCCGACTGGCCCCGGATCCCGGATATCGAGGCGGCTCGCGAGGCGTTCGACATCGTCTCGTTCGACATCGAGCCGGGGGACGTCGTGATGTTCCACCCGGCCGTGCTGCACGGTGGCGGCGCTTCGGAGGGCCGGCGCAGGACCCTGTCGGTTCGGTTCTTCGGCGACGACGCGAGGTACGAGCTGCGCCCCGGGCGGACCGAGCCCCCATATCCGGGCCTCGAGGCGACCTGTACCCCAGGTCAGCCGCTGCGCGGATCGTGGTTCCCGCAGCTCCTACCACGGCCGGCGACGCCGCTCTGGTAGGTGCCCCGGTGGACGCTGCCGAGAAGCTCGAGCCGCACCGCCAACCGTGGTTGCAACACGCGTCCGAGTTCACGGCATCCACTTGGGCCGAGGCAATGTCGGCCGCCGACGAGTCGTACACGCATCAGCTCGTCGCACCGCGACTGCTCACCGCTCGCGTCGATCCCACCTGGGCCGAGAGGACCTATCTGTCGGCACGCCTCGCGCCGGGGTTGATGTTCGACGCAGGCCGCGTCGTGTACCCGTACAAGGGCGACTCCAAGGCGTTCGTCAGCGTCAGCGTCCCCGGGACCCAGCACGCGGTGCGCGCGGTGAAGGCCTTCGCTCCAGGCGACGATCCGGACGATCCCCAGGTGGGAGAGGTGCGGATCGAGGTCGTGGAGCCGCTGCGCGAGCTTCGCATCATCCACGACGCGCCCGGTGCTCCGCTGCAGGTGGACTTGACGTTCCGGGCGCGAGGACCGGCCGTTCCGAGCGACCGCAACATGATCGAGGTGGGCGGTGAGGTTGTGACCGACTACATGAACTTCTACCAGTCGGGCTACTACGAGGGAGCGATCGGCGTGGACGGGCGCCGGTACGAGATCGATGCCGTGGCCGGCTTTCGCGACCGAGGCTGGGGGATGCGCAAGCACGAGGGCGCCCCGCGCCGGGGATTCGTCCTGTTCGCTGCGTTCGAGTTTGCGGACAGCGCGATGTGGCTGCTGCTCTACGAGTCGGCGAGCGGCAAGCGGCACTTCACCAACGGCTGGCTCGTCGGTCCGGACGGGATCCGCGATACGGTCACAGGGCTCGACCATCGGCTCGAGCTCGAGGACACGGCGCTCCGGGCCGGCGTGCTGGATCTCGAGTTCGCGTCGGGAGCGCGGCGAACCATCGAGTTCACTGTCGACGGCCGCATCTTTCTCTCCGCGGGGGGCTACACGGCGCGCGAGGACTGGCCGCCGGTCGGCCACAGCCGCTACGACACCGGGGACCCGGAGGTCGTCGCGATGCTCGACGGTCAGAACGACCACGGTTGCATCTGCGGGCTGGACGGCGAGCCCGGCCATGGCTTCGTGGAGACCGGGTTCGGCGTGCACGCCCGCTACCGGCCGGGGTCATGAGTCCGGACACGCTGGGAGCCGTCGTGCGCACGGCCGCCGAGCGGTGGCCGGAGTCGCAGGTCAGCTTCCCGGACGAGTCGACCACGCTTCGCGAGCTCGATCAGCGAGCCGATCACTTCGGCCGCCTCGTGGTGGCCGCCGGCGCCCAGCCGGGCGACAAGGTCGGGGTGCTGCTCGAGCCGTGCATCGACTTCATCGCCGCGCTCGTCGGGATCGCACGCGTCGGCGCGACCATTGTTCCGATCAACGAGCGGTTCAAGGCGCGCGAGCTCGCCCACGTCCTGACCCACGCGGATCTCACCGTGGTCCTGACGACGGACCGCGTCGCGGAGTTTCTCGACTTCCCCGCCCTGCTCGGGGATGCGCTCGAGGTCGAAGACGCGCCGCTTCTGCGCACCGTCGTCGTGTTCGGAGGCGAGAGCCAGCCGGCGGGCTTCCAGCCCGCAGCGGCGCTCGAGGACGCCGCCGCGGCGTTCCCGCTCGAGCGCATCCGCGAGCTGGAAGCGGCCGTGACGGCCGACGACCTGGCGCTCATCATGTACACATCCGGCACGTCGGCGATGCCGAAGGGGTGCATGATCACCCACGACGCGTTCACCCAGCAGGGCCGCGCGATGGGCCGCGCTCGGTACTTCCTCGAGCCGGATGACTGCTTCTGGTGTCCGCTGCCGCTGTTCCACAACGGTGGCCTCGCGACGCTGATGGCGTGTCTGAGCACGGGTGCGTCGTACGTCCACGCCGGCCGGTTCGACCCGGAAGTCGCCCTGGAGCAGCTCGAGCGACACCGCTGCACCCACGCGATCCCCACGTTCGAGACGATCTGGCTGCGCGTTCTGGACCTTCCGCGCTTTGCGCAGGCGGATCTGAGCTCGTTGCGGATCACGCTCAACGCCGGCACGGCCGAGCGCCTGCGCCAGCTCCAGGAACGGCTACCCCACGCGGTGCAGCTGGCCAATTACGGACTGACCGAGGCCACCGGCCACCTGTCGGTGACGTTACCCACCGACTCGCTCGAGCTGCGCGTGAACACCGGAGGGCACCCTCTGCCGGGCATGGAGGTCAGGGTCGTCGATCCGGCCGGCGGCGAGGACGTGCCCGCCGGTCAGGTGGGGGAGATCCTGTTCCGTGGGCCGATGCGCTTCCGTGGCTACTTCAAGGACCCAGAGCTCACCGCGCGGGTGATCGACCGCGACGGCTGGTGTCACTCCGGCGATCTCGGGACGCTCGACTCGGAAGGCCGAGTGACCTACACCGGCCGTCTGAAGGACATGCTCAAGGTCGGCGGCGAGAACGTCGCCGCCGCCGAAGTGGAGGCGTTTCTGCTCACACACCCGGCGGTGAATATCGTGGCCGTGGTCGGTGCGCCCGACGCGCGCTATGTCGAGGTTCCGGCGGCGTTCATCGAGCTCGTCGACGGGACCCTGTGCAGCGAGGGGGAGATCGTCGAATTCTGCCTCGGCCGGATCGCGACGTTCAAAGTCCCGCGCTACGTCCGGTTCGTGACCGAGTGGCCGATGTCCGGTACGAAGATCCAGAAGTTCGTCCTGCGCGAGCAGCTCGAGCGCGAGTTGCGCTCGCTGGGGGTCACCGAGGCACCGGTCCTGCGGACTCAGCGGAACATGCCGCGCCGCAGCGAAGCCACCTGACGGTCGAGGTCGGCACGGAGCTGAGCGTCGATCGCCTTCTGAACCGGCAGGGGCCGCGTCGATAGCCACCGGAGCGCTTCCGCGAGCTCGTCCAGCAACGCGCCCTGCAGTTGGTCGGGTGGCAGCGACTGGTCGGTCTCGGGTCTCGCCTCCCAGCCTGCCTCCACCAGAGCTCCGAGGATCCCGTGCAGCTCGGCGTTCCGCCGCCGGACCGGCTCCGGCGCCCAGTCGAGCTCCTCCGCCAAGTTTGCGAGCAGCTCCGCGGCCGCCTTGCACTGCATCTGCGCAAACGGATCGTCGACGTGCGGCGAGACGTCCTGCGCGAGGGAGCGGGCGATCCCGTTCAAGAGCCGGCGAGCGGACTCAGGCATCGGCGTGCAGGTCGGCGATGACGTGGCGCAGGAGGTACGGCTGCTGCCGGCTGAAGGCCGCGTACCGGAGGTCCCGCGTGGCTCCGTCGGCGAACAGCCGGGCCGCGACGTTGAACATCACGGCCGATCGGACGTCGTTGAACACGAGCCAGAACTGCAGTGCCCGCGGGCTTACCTCCGAGCCGGCCTCCTCGGCGTACGCAGCGAGGAGCTCGGCCACCGAGAGCAGCCCGCTCGGTATTCCGAGCTTCCCGCGGTAGAGGCGATGAGCGAAGTTGGCCAGGTCCTCGACCGGGTCGCCGACGTGCGCGAGCTCCCAGTCGAGCATCGCGACGACCTCGTCGCCACGCAGGATCGCGTTGCCGATCCGGAAGTCGCCGTGCACCAGCGTCCGGCGCCCGCTGACCGCATCGCCGTTGGCGGCGAGCCAGCCGAAGGCGCGTTCCAACACAGGCTCCGGCGCGTCCCGCGACTGTTCGTAGACCTGCTCGAAGTGGGAGACCTCAGGCGTCGGCGCCGGATCGTCGAACCCGCGAAGGTCCGCGGGCAGCGAGGACAGCGGGACCGCGTGGATCGCGGCCAGTATCTTCACCAGTTCGCGACCGATCGCCCGCCGGTGAGCGTCGTCGCGGAAATACGTGTGCGTGTTCCACGGGGCCGGGACATCGCCTTCGACGTGCTCCATGAAGAACAGAGGACGGCCCGTCGCGTCGCCCGCGGCGTCGATCCAGAGCGGCTCCGGTAACGGAACCCCGGGTGCGGAGCGGAGCGCGCGCGCAAGTTCCCACTGGCCGGGGACGTCATACGGCGGAGCCAGCCCGGCCTGCGGGACACGGCGCGCGATCAGCCGCCGCCGCAGCTTGTGCCCGTTCGAGGTCCAGTCGGCCGTGAGGTCCCATGTCTCCCAGGAAAATCCCTCGATGTGGCGGCGCAGGCCGGTGATCGTGAGATCCTCGGCGTGAAGCTGCCGAGCGAGAAACGCGCGCAGCCCGCGGCCGATGTCGTCTGCGTCGCTCACTTGCTAGCCCCCGGCCCGCTCCGCTTCGGCCAGTGCGCGCTCGGCCCGCTCGCGGCCCCCCGCCAGCGGCGGCAAACCGGGAGCCACCGAGTCGATCGTCGCGAGGCGCTCGGCGAACCGCCAGCGCCCATCGGCTTCGCGGCGCAGCCGGTCGGCGTACCGACCGAACACGCGGACAGTGGGACGGCCCTCGTGCTCGACCAGGACGACGAAGTACGAGCGGGCGGTCGCCTGATCGCCGTCGATCTCAATCAGCGGCTCGATCAGCAGATGCTTGTGCCACAGCCCCGGTGGCCGCGTGTGGTGGTCGATGAAGTCCTGAAGCGCGGCGCGCCCCTCCGTCTGGAACGGCGGGTACTGGGGCCGCTCGGAGCTCGCCGCGAACACGCCGTCCTCGGTGAAGCAGTCGACCCAGCCGTCCTCGTCGCCGACATCGATCGTATGGCCGTAGCGGTACATGTTGCGCAGGATGTCGCGCTCGGCCTCGAGCGCGGCGACGCGGGCTGACAGCTCATCGGTCACGGCACCTGTCTCCTTTTCGGGTTGATCGGGCGTCGCACGTCGCATCGCGCGTGCACCTACCGTTTGGTAGAATACCGGCGTGCGGGCGCGACCCACTTGGAGGGTGCCGGGATGCTGACCCCCTACGACGAGTACCCCGTCCACCAGTCCCCATACCCGTTCAGCCAGATCCCGGCGAGCGACTTCAACTGGGACGACGGTTACTACTTCGGCGTCTATAACGCCGAGGCCGGCATCTTCCTCTACACCGGGATGCGGGTCACGCCGAACGCGGACATGATCGGCTGCTACGCGGGAGTGACTGTCCGCGGCCGCCAGACGACCGTCCGCGCGAGCCGGATATGGCGGCCGGAGTTCCGAACCGAGGTCGGCCCGTTGCGGTTCGAGTTCGTCGAGCCGTTTCGCGAGATACGGCTCGTGCTCGAGCGCACCGACTCTCCGCTCGCGTTCGACCTGCGGTGGCTCGGGCTCGCCCCCGCGCACGAGGAGGCGCACCACCTCGCTCGGCACCGGGGGCGGATCACGACCGACCAGACCCGCTACACGCAGGGCGGCACGGCCGAGGGATGGATCGAGATCGGCGGCGAGCGCCACGAGGTGCGGGCGCATGAGTGGTACGCGGACCGCGACCACTCATGGGGCCTGTACGAGCCACGCGGGCCACTGAGTGACCCGCGCGAGTGGCTGCCCCCGCGCGAGGATTCCGGGCCGAAGCGCATGTTTCGCTTCTGGCTCCCGTTCCAGGCCCGTGAGCTGTCGGGCTTCTATCACTTCCATGAGGACGAGCACGGCCGCCAGGGCGAGCTCAACGATCCGTTCGGGACGCCGTTCGAGGGGGCGATCGACGCCGGCTTCGATGGAGAGCGCCTAGCGCTCGTGCGAGGCCGCCACGCACTGCGCTTCCGGCCCGGCTCTCGCGTGCTCGAGGGCGGCACGGTCGAGCTCGAGGACGAGCGCGGCCGGCCGTGGCGGCAGCAGCTCGAGGTCACCGCCCCGCCATGGGTGACGTTCCCGATCGGCTATTACCAGGGCAACTGGCGCGACGGGGGAAATATCCACACGTACCACGGCCAGAGCCCGTACGTCGAGTGGGACGAGCTCGACTTCACCAGCCAGCCGACCGACCACGTCGACTACGCGGGACGGCAGTACCGCGGCATCCTCGGCGCCGAGTACGCCGTCCGTGTACGGACGGAGGGGCCGGACGGCATCTCGGCTGACGGCCTCGGGCATCTCGAGTTCTTCATCCACCGGCGCTACCGCGGCTACTCGTTCGAGCAGTGACGCCGGCGCACGGATTCGACGCGGTGGCGTTCGAGCGCAGCCTCGAGCGCCACATCCCCGGCGCGCGGGTGGCGCAGGTCACGAAGTTCTGGCGCGGCGTCTCGCGTGAGACCTGGGGGGTCGAGCTCACCGGTGGCCGTCGGGTCGTGATCCGGCGCGACCTGCCGGTCGGCAGCTTCACGCCGACGAGCCTGCGCTTCGAGTACGAGGTCTACCGCAGGCTCGAGGCCAGCCCGGTGCCGACGGCGCGGCCGCTGTGGTACGAGGACGACCCGGAGCTTCTCGTCGACGGCCGCGAGTTCTACGTCCGAGACCACGTCGAAGGCACCTGGGAGGTCGCCCACCTGACCGATCCCGACCCGCGCTACGACGAGCTCAGGATCGCGGCCTCGAAGGAGCACATGCGAAAGCTCGCGCTGATCCACGGCTGCGATTGGAGCGCGCTCGGCTTCGGCGAGATCATGGCCGTGCCGCCCAGCCCGGAGGCGTCCGCCGAGACGATGCTCGACCGGCTGGTCGAGCTGCTCGCGAGCTTTCAGATCGAGGCCTTCCCGGCGGTCACAGAGGCGGTTGAGGTCCTGCGCGCGGAGGCGCCGCGGGACGTGCCGCGCATCTCGCTGCTCAAGGGCACGAACGGAATCGGCGAGGAGGTCTGGAAGGACGGGCGGATCGTCGCGATGAGCGATTGGGAGCTGGCCTGCCTCGGAGACCCGGCGTCCGATTTCGCGCACGTGCAGCGGCTGAAGCCCCGGGTGGTCGACCGGGACGGGAACGTGGTCTGGAGCCTCGAGCATGCGCTCGAGTTCTACGAAGGCGAGTGCGGGATCTCCGTCTCGATGGAGAGCGTCGACTACTACCGCCGGCTGAACGCACTCGAGACCGTGATCTTCACGCACTATGCCGCGCTCCCGCTCGTCGCCGGCGATGACCTGCTGGCGCGGCGCGCGTGGGTCTCGACCGAGGTCCTGTTCGAAGCCGTGCAGCGCATGGCACGGTCGGCGGGAATCACATGACGCTGAGGCCTCGCTCCGACGAGATCCTCGCAAGCGTCCTGTGGAGCTTCGAGGAGTTCATCGTGCCCGAGCTCGGCGATCCCTACGCGATCAGCGTCGGGCACACGATCACGAACCTCCTTCGTCACCTCGCGCTTCGCGTGGAGCTCGAGCCGCCGGCGCTGTTCGCCGGCAACGCGGAGCTGCGCGAGCTGCTCGCTGACATCGCCGGCTATGCGCGCGCCGCGGGTCCCGCGGAGCTGGCCGACGATCTCGAACGGACGCTCGCGGCGACGCCGGCGAGCGATTATCCGAGCGCCTCGCGGCTGGCCGATGACGCGCTCGCCCTCCGCGGCGCGCTCGACCGGGCCATCCGCGCATTGCAGGCGGCCCCGAGCGATAGCGAGGATTACCTGGACCTGCGCGCGCGCGTCCGCGAATGGATCGGTCGCGCGCTGGCGCGCGAGGCCGAGTGGATCGTGCCGGCGTTCTCGGGGATCCGCCGGTAGTCGACGAGCGAGAGGAGGGCGCGATGAGCGGCGCATACGAGGGAGAGTGGGTGCTTTCCGCGATCGTGGACGACCGCGCGGAGCGGCTCGGCGACAAGCCGGCGGTGGTCGGTCCGGACGGCCGGAGTGTCTCCTATGGCGCCCTGCGCGACCGCACGCAGCGTGCGGCGCGCCTGTACATGGAGCTCGGTGTCCAGCCCGGAGAGCGCGTGGCGACGATGCTCGACCCCACGATCGACTATCTCGCCGCGAGCCTCGGTTGCGCGTGGTCGGGGACGGTCGAGGTTCCGGTGAACACCGCGTACAAGGGGCACTATCTCGAGCAGGTGCTGCGCGAGACCGAGGCCAGCGTCGTCGTTCTCGAGGACCGGTTCGCGGAGCTGCTCGCGCCGCTGGACCTGCCCGACCTCCGTCACGTCGTCGCGGTCGGCGACGGACCGGTGGATCGGGCCGTCCAGCGGTTCGCCGAGATCGGATCGCTCGACCCGGCCGCGCGCGCTCCCGCGAGCGAGGACGACTTGCTCTGGATCCTCTACACGTCGGGGACGACCGGCGCCTCCAAGGGCGTAATGCACGGCAACCGCAGCGCTCTGTGGACGGCCCGCGTGTGGCGCAGCCTCGTGGGGCTCACCGAGGACGACATCGGGTACTCGTATCTGCCGCTGTTTCATGTCACCGCCCGCTCGGCCCTGTTCCTCGCGTGCACGCTCGCGGGCGGCTCGACCGTGCTTCGCGAGCGCTTCTCGGTCAGCGAGTTCTGGCCCGATGTACGCCGCTACCGAGCGACGTTCACCGCATACATGGGCGCGATCATCCACCTGCTGTTCAAGCAGGAGCCGCGCCCCGACGACGCGGACAACACGCTCCGGGCCGCGGGGGGAGCCGCAGCGCCGGCGGAGATCGGCGACGCCTTTCGCGAACGGTTCGGCTGCGAGCTGTACGAGGTATACGGGATGACCGAGATCGGCACGGCGACCTCCGGGCACATGGGCCACAACACCCCGGGCTCGATGGGAAAGCCGTTCGATCATCTGGAGATCGAGATCCACGATGAGCGCGACAATCCGGTCGCGCCCGGAACGCCCGGCGAGGTCTGCATACGGCCGCGCGAGCCGTCGGCGATCTTCCAGGGCTATTGGCGCAGGCCCGAGGACACGCTGCGCTCGTTCAGGAACCTCTGGTTCCACAGTGGCGACATGGGACGGATGACGCCGCTCGGAGAGCTTGTGTACATGGACCGCCTGAAGGACTCGATGCGGCGCCGTGGCGAGAACATCTCGTCATTCGAGGTGGAGCGCTCGGTGAACGCGCACCCCGCGGTCCTGGAGACCGCCGCCTATCCGGTCCCGTCGGATCTGACCGAGGACGAGGTGATGGTCGCGGTCGTGCTGAAGCCAGGCTTCGCGCTGGACCCCGCCGAGCTGTTCGCTTTCTGCGCCGGCACCATGCCGCGCTTCGCCGTGCCGCGCTACGTGCGCTTCGTCGAGGAGCTCCCCAAGACGCCGACTGCTCGAGTGCGAAAGCACGAGCTGCGGGAGCAAGGGGTAACCGCCGACACAGCCGATCGCGAGGCCCTCGGCATCGTGCTGGCGCGCACCTGAGGTTCAGGAGACTGGCGCGCCGCGAGTCTCGCGCGCGTCCGCGAGCTCGCGCGTGAGCTGCTCCTGGAGGCGGAACTTCTGGATCTTGGTCGCGGACATCGGCCACGAGTCGATGAAGCGAACGTGGCGGGGGACCTTGAACCGCGCCAGCCCGTCGCGGCAGAACTCGATGATCTCGTCCTCGGTCGCCTGCCGGCCGGGACGGAGCTCGATGAACGCCGCGGGCACCTCCATGTACTTCGCGTCGGGCACGCCGACGACCGCGACGATGCTCACGCACGGATGGGTGCCGATGAACGACTCGATCTCGATCGCCGCCACGTTCTCGCCCCCGACCTTGAGCATGTCCTTGGTACGGCCGAGGTAGCTGATGCGCCCCTCGGCGCTCATCGAGCCGATGTCGCCGGTGTGGAACCAGCCGTCGGGGTCGACCGCCTCGGCGGTGCGCTCGGGGTCCTTGTGGTAGCGGTCGAACACGCAGTAGCCGCGGACGACGATCTCGCCGGCCACGCCCGGCGGCGCGGGCTCGCCGGTGACGAGGTCCCGGACCGCGACCTCGATCCCGTCGAACGGGATGCCGCTCGTCGTGCAGCGCTGCTCGAGCGTGTCCTCGGGATCGTTGAAGGCGACGACGCCGCCGCACTCGGTCAGGCCGTACGAGCTGATCTGGATCGAGTGCGGCATCCGGCTCTGCATGTCGCGGAGCGTGTCGGGCGGCGCCACGTTGTTGACCACCCGGATCCCGCGCCACCGGTCAGGGTGGTAGTCCGGGTGGTTCAGCAGCGCCTGCGTGATCGCCGGGAACGTCGCGAAGTTGAGCGTCGCGCGCTCGTCGTCGAGCATCGCGCAGGGCGGTCCCGGGCTCGAAATGGGTCATCGACAGGAACGTGCCACCGCCGTCGAACACGCCGATGATCGGCAGGATCGCGCTCATGTGGAACATCGGCAGCGGGTCCCAGAACCGGTCAGCGGGCGTGATTCGGAACTTCGTGCGGCCGGAGACCACGGCGGTGCGAACGAGCGCCTCGTGCGACAGGACGCATCCCTTCGGCATCGCGGTGGTGCCCGACGTGTACATCATCAGCGCGGGGCTGCGGACCGACGTGCGCAGGTGGCGGACCAGCACGTCATCGTCGCTCGCCCGGTCGGCCATCGCGGTGAACTCGCTCTCGGTCGCCATTCCCGGCGCCTCGCGACCGCCGAGCAGGACGATCGACCGCAGCTTCGGCGCCTCGGGCAGGTCGAGCTCGCGCTGGGGCGGAAGCTCGCGCAAGCCCGGGCAGCGCCTCGTGCAGTCGCTCGACGTAGTCGACGTGCTCGACGACGACGTCGCTCGTGAACACGATCTCGAGGTCGCCGTTCTCGATCACGTAACCGAGCTCGCGCGGCGCGAAGCGCGCGTTGATCGGCACCATCACGGCACCGACGAGCGAGATCCCGAACAAAAGCTCGACGAACTCGATGCAGTTGGGCATCAGGATCCCGACCCGGCTCTGCGGCCCGATCCCGAGGGCGAGCAGGGACCGGGCGACCGCAAACGCCCGCTGCTCGAGCTCGCCGTAGGTCACACGCGCGGTCGGGAACACGACCGCGTCGTGGTCGGGGTCGCGCTCGGCCGCGCGCAGCAGGAGATCGCCGAAACGGACGGTGTCCTGCCAGCGCTGGCTGCCCGTGCTGGCGACGCTCACGCGCCTGCTCCGATCCCGTCCTGCGCGCCTTCGAGCATCACGCCGAGACCGATCTGACGCCGCGGCCAGTGCGCCGGCGGCTGGCGGAACGGATGGTTCGCGCGCTGCTGCCCGAACCACAGCAGGTGCTCGCGCGTCGCGAACAGCCAGCGCCCGTCCCGGCGGACATAGCGATCGCGGTAGAGGATCGTCTGGTCGACGAACTGGTGGCCGAGGTCGATCTGACCGAGGCAGTGAACGTTGCCGCGGGCGGTCTGGTCGTCATCGAACTCGATCAGATGGTTGGTCACGTGCAGCAGGACGGTACCGAGAGTCTTCCACCAGCGGTCGAGATCCCGGCGCAGCCGATGGATGTCGAGCGACGGCAGCCCGACGGGGACATCGGTCTCGTCCCACAGCGAGAGCATCAGCTCGCGGTCGCGCACGGCGAACGCGTGCGCGTAGCCGTAGGCGAGCTGCTGGATCTCGTGTACCGCCCACAGGCGGTCCGCGCCGGCCGGCTCGGTCATGAGCTCCACGGCGGCCTTGGCGGCGTGAGCGAGACGGCCGGCTCGGAGACGAACGCGAGGCCGCCGAGGCGAAGCGCGACGTGCCGCGCCAGCGCTGGATCGTCGGTCCACGCCGACACGATCGCGGATTCTCCACCGTCGGGCGGCGGGCGCAGCAGCTGAAGCGTCTCGACGCGACCGTCGATCAGGACCGAGTCCAACCGCTCGGGCGACGAGCCGAAGCCGAGCGTCCGGAACCGCCCGGTCGGGCCTGGGCGGACGGTCTCGACGCCGATCACGGGCGAGTGCCAGGCCTCCTCGCGGCCGAACATGCGTGCCTCGTCGACCGCGATCTGTCCCTGGTACCAATCGCTCGCGTACGCGGCCTGCTCCGCCTCGCGATCGGCAAACCAGGTCTCCGAGCAGGCGAGGTAGGGGAGGTGGATCCACCATTCCTGGCAGGGCCGGTCCTGGACGTACCCGACCAGGCCCGGGATGTCGAGCATGATCGCCTCGTGATGGGAGCGCCAGTGCGCCTGCGCCTCGGCCCAGGACACCCCAGGGCGGAGCGGTGCGAGGAAGATGCGGTGCTGCACGGCGGCCTTCACTCCCCGAACAGGCGCCGGGTCGCGGCCATCGTGTGCTCCGCGCGCTCGCGCGGGCTCAGGTGCGCGACCGCCGCGACGGGCGTCTCGACGCTGAGCGCGAGGCCGGCGGGCATCGCCTCGATCAGCTCGAGCAACGGAAGCTCTCCGTGGCCCGGCGCCAGCCGGTTGTCGACCGCCTCCCTGTAGAGGGCACGGCCACCCCCGTCGGGCGCGGCGCGCGGGCCGTCGCACAGCTGCGCGTACGGGTACCGGCCGGGGTTCGCGGCCACGAGCGGGGCGACGTCCGCCGGTGAGCCGCCCGAGCGCTGGAGGTGGAGCGCGTCGACGAGCACGCCGGCGGCCGGATGGGCGGCCCGCTCGACGATGCGGTCGGCCTGCTCGACGGTCTTGGTCGCGGTGAACACCATGAACTCGAGCACCGGACGGAGCTCGAACGCCGCGGCCTCCTCGCAGATGCGCGCGAACTTCGCGGCGGCCCGGGCCTCGTCGCCGTCCAGGTTGATGACGAGTACATGTCGCGCGCCGAGCTCGCGGGCGCTCTCGAGCACGGGCGCCAGCAGCGACGGGTCCGTATCCTCGCGCATCCGCACGACCTCGATGTCGAGTACGCCGAGCCCGTGGTGGCGAAGGCGTGCGAGCGTCTCGCGCCGGGTCGGCGTGTCGCCGACGAGCGGGTTGGGGTCGGCCACGGAGCTGTCGGTGAGGCGGAGCGTGACCGAATCGAAGCCGGCGGCCGCCGCGACATCGACGATCTCGGGAGGCGGCGCGTCGAGCACGGTCAGGACCGCAAGCGCGACCTCGTGACCTCCGATCACCGGCCGCCTCCGACCACCGGCCCCGCGCAGATCATCGGCCCCGCGCAGATCATCGGCCCCGCGCAGATCACCGGCCCCGCCCAGATCACCGGCCCCGCCCAGATCACCGGCCGCCCGTTTCCCACAGCTGCTCGAGCGCCGGGTTCAGCCTGTGCAGCTGGACGCGGGGGCGTACCGTCGTTCCGAGCGCCGCGGCCTCCTCGGAGCCTCCGCTGACAACCGCCCAGTCCTGACCGAACGCCTCGCGGCCGGCCCGCAGCCTCGTCACGAGCGCGTCGGAGTCGCTCAGCGCCTCGCGGCGCGCGCGTGGTGCGCCGATCGCGGCGGGACCGAGCGCGGCGGCCGCTCGTTCGTGGGCACGCCCGAGCTCGTCGGGGTCGGCGTCCGCGTCGGCGAGGTAACCGAGCCCGCGCTCGAGCGCGGCCTCGCGTCCCGAGCCCGAGCCCCAGATCTCGAGACGGACCTGCGCCGGCTCCGGCATCAGCCGTATGTGGGTCTCGAGGTTGTGCACGTTCTCCGGCAGCTCGGCGGGAACGCGCCAGCGCCGGCCTTCGAACCGGAACGGGCGGGCGGTCAGGGCCGTGCGGAGCAGGTCGAGCGCCTCCCCGAACTCGCCCTCGGTGCCCTCGGCGGGACGTGCGACGAGCACGAGCCGCCCGGCGCTGGCCAGGTCGACGACCGCGATCTCCTCGGCGAGCTCGAGCGGGTGGCGGTCGCCCACGTCGACTTCGACCGCGAGCAGCAGATCGTCGATCCGGCCCGCGAGCGCCGCGGCCACGATCAGCGGCACCGGCACCGAGCGCGTCTGCCGGAGCAGGATGCCGTCAAGGCCGGCCGCGTGCGCGGCCCGCGCCTGCGCCGTGAGCGCGTCGAGATCCGTGTCGGGCTCGGGTTCGAGCAGGAGCCGCATCAGCTCTCGACTCCCAGCGGCGCGATCACGTCGGCCAGCCGCGACGGAAGCTCAGCGGCGATCCGGTGCATCTGGTCACGGAGCTCAGCTTGCGAGGCGAGGTCGAAGTTGACGCGCAGGCAGAGGAACTCGGCACCGGCGTCGATCAGCGCGCGGAGGCCCTCGGCGACCTCGTCGGCCGAGCCCATCAGCGAGGAATCGGCGACGCGCGCCATCTGGCGCTCGAGCGAGTCCGGCACCTCGTATGCCGGCCTGCCCTTCAGGATCCACCACCCGGCCTCCTCGCGGAAGTTGTTCACGAAACGCGAGTGGATCGAACGCGCGCGGCGTGGAAGCGGCTCGATCCACACGTCTCGGAGCACCCCCACGGTCCCGCTCCAGTCGCCGTGCGAGTGCAGCGTGTCGAGACAGCGCCGGACCTCGTCGGGGCGCAACGTCTGCGGGAGGATCACGTTGGTGTTCTTGGCCGCGGCCCGTTCGAGCGCGCGCGGCGCCATCCCGCCCATCCAGATCGCCGGCCCGGGCGAGACCGGGGGGTCGCCGTGGTCGCCCGCCCATACCGCCGGCAGAACCTCGAGCGCTTCGTCCATCCGCCGTCCTCGCTGATCGCGGCGCAACCCGAGCGCGTCGAACTCGACGTCGCGATGTCCGAGGCCGATGCCTAGATCGAGCCGTCCCCCGGAGATCCGGTCGAGCGTCGCCGCGGTCCGGGCGAGCGTGTACGGGTCGTGCTGGGTGGCCAGCAGAACCGCCGTGCCCATCCGGAGCCGGCTCGTCAAACCGGCGACATGGGCCAGTGCATGCAGTGGCGCCGGAACCCAGCCGTCGTACCAGATGCGGTGCTCGGCGGTCCAGAGCGAGTGAAATCCGAGCTGCTCGGCGAGCACGGCGTCCTCGCCCAGGGCGCGATAGTCGGCGACACGGTTGCGCGGGTGAAGCGCCATCGACCGCATCGTCCAGAGTCCGAGGCCAATGTGATCGAGCACCGCCTGCTTGTTGAAGCGTTCCGCCATGGCCGGCGGCGGATTCTACCGAATGGTTGGTGGAAATGCGAGCCCGGGGATGGCGATTGATTGGAGTGGCATTAGTTTGACGACCGACTATCGGAATCACTAGAATGTGGGCTATGACTTCAGCCCTAGATCAGGTCCCGGTCTCGTTCGAACAATGGCAAGAGGCGTACGGCCTGACCCCCGAGCGCGAGGCGCCTTTCAGCACGATGTCGGGCGTCCCGGTCAAGCCGCTGTACACCGAGCGCGACCTCCCGCCGGAGCCGGGCCAGAGCATCGGGCTGCCCGGGCAGTTCCCGTTCACGCGCGGCGTGTACCCGTCGATGTATCGCGGACGGCTGTGGACGATGCGCCAGTTCGCCGGCTTCGGAACCGCCGAGGAGACCAACCAGCGGTTCCGCTACCTGCTCGAGCACGGGCAGACCGGCCTCTCGACCGCGTTCGACATGCCGTCGCTGATGGGGCACGACTCGGACCATCCGCGCTCGCTCGGTGAGGTCGGGCGAGAGGGAGTGGCGATCGACACCGTCGAGGACATGCAGACGCTGTTCGGCGGGATCCCGCTCGACGAGGTGACCGTGTCGATGACGATCAACGCGCCGGCCGCCATCATGCTGGCGTTCTACGTGGTGGCGGCCGAGCGCCAGGGCCTGGCCAGCGAGCAGCTCGGCGGGACGATCCAGACCGACATCCTCAAGGAGTACATCGCGCAGAAGGAGTGGTGCTTCCCGGTCGACCCCGCGATGCGGCTGGTGACCGACATGATCGAGTGGTGCTCTCAGCACATGCCGCGGTGGCATCCGGTGAGCATCAGCGGCTACCACATCCGCGAGGCAGGGTCGACGGCGGCACAAGAGCTGGCCTTCACCTTGAAAGACGGCCTGACCTACGTCGAGCACGCGATCGCTCGCGGCGTGGACGTCGACGACTTCGCGCCGCGGCTGTCGTTCTTCTTCAACGCGCAGATCGACTTCTTCGAGGAGATCGCGAAGTACCGCGCGGCGCGCCGGATCTGGGCCCGCGAGCTCAGGGACACGTTCGGAGCGCGCAAGCCCGAGTCGTGGCGGATGCGCTTCCACACCCAGACCGCCGGCGTGTCGCTGACCGCGCAGCAGCCGCTGAACAACATCGTGCGGACCGCGATCGAGGCGCTCGCCGGCGTCCTCGGCGGCACGCAGTCGCTGCATACGAATTCATTTGACGAGGCGCTCGCGCTCCCGACCGAGGACGCCGTCCGGATCGCGCTGCGGACGCAGCAGATCATCGCCCACGAGACCGGCGTGGTGAACACGATCGATCCGCTCGGCGGGGCGTACTTCGTCGAGTCGATGACCGATCGGATGGAGGAGCTCTGCTACGAGTACTTCGACCGGATCGACCAGCTCGGCGGAATGGTTGAAGCGGTCAAGTCGGGCTTCCCGCAGCGTGAGATCGCCGATGCGTCGTTCGAGCTGCAGCGCGAGATCGAGTCCGGGCAGCGGATCGTCGTCGGCGTGAACGCGTTCACCGAGGGCGACGACGAGGCCACCCCGATCCTGCGGATCGACCCCGCGCTGGAGCGAAAGCAGATCGACCGCCTGCGCGCGGCGAAGGCCGATCGCGACAGCGCCGCGCTCGAGCAGACGTTCGCCGGGCTGAGAGCGGCGGCCGCGGGCCACCAGAACCTGATGCCGTTGCTGCTCGAGGCCGCGCGCGCCCGCGCATCCGAGGGCGAGATCGTCGAGGCGCTCCAGGAGGTCTGGGGCGACTACCGCGAGCAGCCGGCGTTCTGATGAGTTCCCCCGCGCGCAGACTTCGTGTCGTCGTGGCCAAGCCGGGCCTGGACGGTCACGACCGCGGCGCGAAGATCATCGCGCGCGCGCTCCGCGACGCCGGCATGGAGGTCATCTACACCGGGCTCCATCAGACTCCCGATCAGATCGTCGAGACGGTCATCCAGGAGGACGCCGACGCCGTGGGGCTGTCGATCCTCTCTGGTGCCCACATGACGCTGGTACCGCGAGTGGTCGAGCTGTTGCGCGAGCACGACGTCGACGACGTGGTCGTGACCGTCGGTGGGACGATACCCAGCGAGGACGTCGCCGCGCTCAAGCAGCTCGGCGTCGCCGAGGTGTTCACCCCCGGAGCCTCGACCGAGGCGATCGTCGAGTTCCTCGAGGACTCGTGCGGCCGGCGGGCGAGAATGCCCGTGTGACGCGAGCGAAAGTCTGCTGCCTTTGCGGAGGGTTCGGCGGGGCCCGGTTCGCACCGGGCCTGGTCGAGAGCGTCGGCGCGGTCGACGCGGTGCTCGTGACGAACCCGGGCGACGACGTCCGCTTCACCGCGCTCGAGGTCTGGCCCGACTTCGACAGCGTGCTCTACGGCGTGGCGGGCGAGTTCGACGAGGAGCTGGGCTGGGGCCGGCGCGGGGACACGACGGCCTGCGTCGATGCCCTAGGGGACGAGGGCTGGTTCCGCATGGGCGACCGCGATATCGCGCTCAGCCTGCTGCGCACGGCCTGGCTCGCCGGCGGGCTCGATCGGGGCGAGGTCGCACGCCGCTGCTGCCAGGCGCTCGGCGTCGAGGCGACGATCGTGCCCGCGGCCGCGCAGCCGCACCGGACGCGGATCGAGACCGCGGACGGCTGGCATCCGCTCCAGGACTACCTCGTGCGCCGTCGTGCCGCGGCGCCTCCGCTCGCAGTGCGGGTGGAGCCGCGGGCCGCGTCCGCGACGCCGGAAGCGCTCGCCGGGCTCGCTGCGGCGGGGCTGGTCGTGCTCGCGCCGTCGAACCCGGTCGTCAGCCTGATGCCGATCGTCACGGTCCCGGGCGTGCTCGAGGCGCTGAGCCGCTCGCCCGGCGTCGTCGCGGTCAGCCCGGTGGTCGAGGCGATCGCGCCGCGTACGCCGCCGGAGACGGGGCGGTGGGGCGTGCGCAAGCGGCTGATGGAGATGCTCGGCCTGCCTCACACCGCGGATGCGGTCGCCGGTCTGTGGGCCGGTTTGATCGACGGGTTCGTGGTCGACGAACGTGACCGTGACTCCGCGGACCGGATCGAGGAGACGCTGGGGATCCCGGTACTTCGCATCGATCTGCTGCCGATGGAACACAAGGGCCGGACCGAGCTGGCGGCGCAGGTGGTCGAGTTCGGGCTCGGCCTGCCGGCGCGACGGGGATCCCGCGAGATGACGCCCTGGTGGGAAGCCGAGGGCTCCTGAGGGTCACGCCGGCGACGCGCGGTCCTCAGCGACGACCGGGCCGCATCTGACGCATTCCGCCGTCCATCCGAACGGCAGGACCTGGACCCGCAGCTTGCGTCCGCAGGACGTGCAGAAGCGCGGGGGATCGGACGTCCACCGGCGCTCGTGACAGCGCTCGTGTCCGCTCTCGGCGGCCGGGCGGCCGCAGCCATCGCAGTACTGGGGCGGTTCGGTCAGCGGGTCTGCGAGAGGGGCTTCACCGGCATCGAGAGCTCCTCGAGCAGGTCGAGGTCGCGCTCCGGCGAGCGGCCGAGGGTCGTGAGGTAATTGCCGACGATCATCGCGTTGATCCCGCCGAGCACGCCCTGACGCGTGCCGTCGTCGCCGAGCGTGAGCTCGCGTCCGCCGGCGAAGCGCAGCACGGTACGCGGCAGCGCGAGCCGGAAAGCGGCGATCGCGCGCAGCGCGTCGCGCTCGTCGAGCACCGAGAGCTCGGCGAACGGAGTGCCGGGACGCGGATCGAGGAAGTTCAGCGGCACCTCGTCGGGCGCGAGGCCGGCGAGCTGGCCCGCGAACTCGGCGCGCTGGGCGACCGTCTCGCCCATCCCGACGATCCCGCCGCAACAAACCTCCATGCCGAGCTCGCGCACGAGCTCGAGCGTGTCCATCCGCTCCTCCCAGGTGTGGGTGGTGACGACCTCCGGGAAGTAGGAGCGGGCGGTCTCGAGGTTGTGGTTGTAGCGGTGCACGCCGAGCGCCGCGAGCTCCTCTCCCTGCGCCCGGGTGAGGATCCCCAGCGAGCAGGCGATGTTGATCTCGACCTCGGCGTCGATCGCGGCGATCGCGTCGCGTACCTGTGCCATCAGACGCTCGTCCGGGCCGCGGACCGCGGCCACGAGGCAGAACTCGGTGGCGCCGCTCGCCGCCGTCTCGTGCGCGGCCCGCACGAGCGCGGGGATGTCGAGCTTGACGGCGCGCACGGGCGTCTCGAAGCGGCCCGACTGGGAGCAGAAATGACAGTCCTCGGGACAGCCGCCGGTCTTGATCGAGACGATCCCCTCGACCTCGACGGCCGGCCCGCACCACCGCATTCGGACCTGGTGCGCGAGCGCAAGCGCGTCGGCGACGCGATCGTCGGGCAGCTCGAGGACGGCCAGCGCCTGGCGCTCGTCGAGCGGCAATCCAAGCTCGAGCACCTGCTCGCGGGCCACCCCCAGGATGTCATCTTCCATTCGCCGATCTCCTTTTCTGGACGCGACCGCCGGCCCGCCCCGGGTGATTCCATCACACCTCGGCGGTGGAGTCCGGTCACGCGCCGCGCTTACGAGTGTTCCGAACGGCAGTTGACTACATCGAAATCTCGTCTATAGGCTGGCCCGCGTTCAGCCCAGCCCTATCTCCTAGCGAGGAGGCACACCATGGCAGACAGCGTCTATCGGGTCACCGAGGTAATCGGCGTCAGCAGCGAGTCCTGGGAAGCGGCTGCGCGCAGCGCGGTCGAGACCGCGGCGAAGACCGTTCGCGACCTCCGTGTGGCCGAGGTCGTGCGTCAGGACGTCACGATCGAGAACGGCGGAGTCGTCAACTACAGGGTTCGGCTCGGCATCTCGTTCAAGTACGCCACAGGCGACTGATCCGAACGCGCGATCGCGGTCGCGCCATCGCGATCGCGGTCGCGCCGCGGCGATCTGCGGTCGCGACGCGGCGGGGGCCGGCACTCGAGGATCATGCGTCGAAGTCGCCGGCACCCACGCGGAGACTCGTCAGCTTGTCGCTGATCACCTCGAGGTCGCGCCCGGGAACGGGGGCGGTGCCGAACTCGGCCTGGTTCAGCACGCGGGTCGCCTTCTTGGCCACCTCACGGCCGCGAGGCGTGATCGTCCCGAGCGTCGTGCGGCGGTCGGTCGGATGGGGCGAGCGCTCGGCCAGGCCCTCGCGCTCGAGGCCGTCCATCAGGTTGGTCACGCTCGTGCGGTGGACCTGGAGTCGGTCGCCCATCTTCCCGAGCGGGAGCGAGCCCGTGCGGCTGTAATAGAGCAGCATCAGCGCCTCGTACCGGGGGAAGGTCAGGTCGAACGGCGCGAGCGCCTCGTTGAGACGGCCGATCAGGATCTGGTGCGCTCGCATGATCGACGTGACCGCACGCATCGGAGGGGTCGTCTCGGCGCCCCAGTGCTTGGTCCATTGACGGGCGGCTTCAGCGATCGGATCGAACGGGAGCGGGGTCGACATCCAGGCGAGCAAGCGTCGCAGAGACGTCGGCCGGCAACGCGTGCGCGCTTGAATTTATAGCGACCTTCATACTATCGGTCGTTCACCCATTTCTGGGCGCGTCGCCGGCGCCCCGGTGCCTCGCCCGGACCGGGCGGGCAGGAGGCTGGTATGACCCCCGCACAAGCAGACGCGCCCGATGCGCCGACCGTTGCCGCTCTCGGTGCGCCGCGGGTGATCTGGCAGCCATCGTCCGACGCGGTCGAGCGCGCCAACGTGACGCGGTTCATCGGCTGGCTCGATTCGGAACGGGGCGTGCGCGTCGGGGATTACGGCGAACTGTGGCGCTGGTCGGTGCAGTCGCTCGAGGACTTCTGGGACGCGGTATGGCAGTTCTGCGAAGTCCGGGCTGCCGTCCCCCCGCGAGCCGTGCTCGCCGACCGCACGATGCCGGGCGCGCGCTGGTTCGAGGGCGCTGAGCTCAGCTATCCCGAACACGTTCTGCGGTTTGCGGCCGACGAGCGGCCGGCGATCGTCCGCGTTCGCGAGGATCAGCCCGACGAAGAGATCAGCTGGGGGCAACTTCGTGGGGCGGTCGGCGCCGTCTCGGCGGCGCTCCGGGACATGGGGGTGGGTCCCGGAGACCGGGTCGTCGCATACCTCCCGAACGTACCGGAGGCCGTGATCGCGATGCTCGCGGTGACGGCGATCGGCGCGGTGTGGGCCGCGTGCGCGCCGGATTTCGGCACCGCCAGCGTGATCGACCGCTTCGCCCAGCTCGAACCCAAGGTATTGATCGCCGCCGCCGAGTATCGCTTCGGCGGCCGGGATCACGATCGCCGCCGCGTCGTCGAGGATCTGCGCGCGGCGCTCGGAACGCTCGAGCGGACGATCGTCGTCGGTGACGCACCGCCGCCGGGCACGACGGCGTTCGACTCACTGACCACGCCGCCGCGCGAGCCCGAGTTCACGCCGATGCCGTTCGAGCATCCGCTGTGGATCCTGTTCTCGTCGGGGACGACTGGAATTCCGAAGGGCATCGTGCAGAGCCACGGCGGGATCCTGCTCGAGCACCTCAAGTCGCTCGGCCTGTGTCTCGACCTCCACCCCGACGACACGTACTTCTTCTTCAGCTCGACGAGCTGGATGGCCTGGAACTATCTGGTCGGCGGGCTGCTTCACGGTTCGACGATCGTCCTGTACGAGGGAAGCCCGACTCATCCGGGCGTCGACGGCCTGTGGGCGCATGCTGCCCGCGTCGGCGCGACCGTGCTGGGGATGGGCTCCGCGTACGTGATGGCCTGCCACAAGGCCGGCGTCGACCTCCGCGACAACTACGATCTGCGCCGGTTGCGGACGGCGATCCCAACGGGAGCACCACTCCCGCTGAGCGGCTGGAGATGGCTGGCGGAGCAGCTGCCGGGTCACACCCGGATCGACTCGATCTGCGGCGGGACCGACGTTTGCACGGCGTTCATCGGCGGAAGCCCGCTGCTGCCGGTCCACGAAGGAGAGATCGCATGCCGATGGCTCGGAGTCGCGGCTGATTCGTTCGGGCCCGACGGGAGCTCGCTGGTCGGCGACGTCGGTGAATTCGTGATGACCGAGCCGATGCCGTCGATGCCGGTCGCGTTGTGGAACGACCCGGACGGCACGCGGTACCGCGAGTCCTATTTCGACACGTTCCCCGGCGCGTGGCGGCAAGGCGACTGGGTGACGATCTCCGAGCGAGGAACGCTGGTGGTGTCGGGCCGCTCGGATGCGACGCTGAACCGCGGCGGCGTGCGCCTCGGGTCAGCCGAGATCTACGGGGCGGTCGAGCGGCTGCCCGCGGTCCTGGACAGTCTCGTGGTCGGGCTCGAGCAGCCAGACGGCGGCTATTACATGCCGCTGTTCATCGTCCCGGCCGACGCAGCGCACGAGCAAGGCGAGCTGCGTGAGGCGGTGACCGCGGCGATTCGGTCGGAGCTTTCGCCGCGGCACGTTCCCGATGAGATCGTGATCGCACCGGACATCCCACGCACGCTGACGGGCAAGAAGCTCGAGGTGCCGGTGAAGCGAATCCTGAGCGGCGCCGCAGTCGAGGCCGTCGCGGCGCCCGGAGCGGTCGACAAGCCCGAGGCGCTGCGCTGGTTTGAGCAGTTCGCGCGCGGCCGAACGGCGTCGGGTGTTGAGTAGCCTCCGGACCGAGTTCGTCGCCGTCGACGGGCTCCGACTGCGCACCGTCCGCCATGGCGACGGTCCGCCGCTCCTACTGATCAACGGCCTCGGCGCGCCGGCGGAGATGTGGCTACCGCTGGTTCGCCACCTCGGAAACTATGAGCTGATCACGTTCGACATGCCGGGTTGCGGACAGTCCTCGACGCCGCGCTTCCCGCTCGGGATGCGTGCCCTGGCCAGCATCGCCGCGACCGTGATGCACAGGGCCGGACACGCGCGAGCGCATGTTCTCGGCTACTCGCTCGGCGGCTTGGTGGCCCAGGAGATGGCCTATCGGCATCCTGAGTGCGTCGACCGACTCGTCTTGTGCGCGACCACGCCGGGATTCCCCAGCCTTCCCCCGCGACCACTCGCGGCGTGGCTGATGCTCACGCCGTCGCGCTACGTCGATCGCGCCGCGGCCGAGATGATCGTGCCGATGATCGCGGGCGGACGCACGAGCCGGGATCGCGAAGTGCTCGACGCGAATCTGCCGGCACGGCTGGCGCACCCACCCAGCCTGGTCGGCTACCTCAACCAGCTTTACGCCGCGGGCGGCTTCACCAGCCATCCGTGGATCAGGTGCATCAAGCAGCCGACGATGATCATCGCCGGGGACGACGATCCGCTCGTGCCCGTGCCCAACGCCCGCTACCTGGCGTGGGCGATCCCCAACGCAAGGCTCCAAGTGATGCGAGGGGCGGGTCATCTGATGCTCATAGACGAGCCGCGCACGGCAAGCGGGCTGATCCGCGGGTTCCTGGAGGAATGAGCACCGGCTCGGCAAACCCGTTAACCGCGTGAAAGGAATCGACACGATGCTCTACCGGGCCTACGACACGAGATCAATGATGCTGGCGCCGATCTTCACGGCGGCCGCGTTGCAGTCAAGGATGCTTCGAGGGCTCGCGCCCACGGGGACCGACCTGCCATACCTGCGAGGCTGGCGCGCGTGGGCGGAGACGGTTTCCGCGCTCAAGCTGTCGCACGAGCGCCCCGAGTTCGGGATCGACACCGTCACGGTCGACGGCCGGAGCGTCGCAGTGCAAGAGCAGGTCGTGCGCTCGACCGCGTTCGGCAGCCTCGTTCGGTTCGCAAAGCCGGCAGTCGACGGTCAGCCGAGGCTTCTCGTCGTGCCCGGACTCGCGGGTCATTTCGCCACGCTCGTGCGTCCGACGGTGCGGACCCTGTTGAGTGACCACGACGTGTTCGTTGCCGACTGGCACAACGCGCGTGACATACCTGTCTCGGACGGGCGCTTCGGGTTCGACGAATACGTCGAGCACGTGATCGAGTTCATGGCGGCGATCGGTCCTGGCACGCACCTGCTCGCGGTGTGCCAGCCGTGCCCAGCGGTCCTCGCTGCGGCGGCGCTGATGGCGCAGGACGATCATCCGGCGCAGCCTGAGAGCATCATCCTGATGGCCGGCCCCGTCGACGCTCGGCGCAACCCTGGCCCGGTCAACCGCTTCGCGAGCAAGCAGTCACTGAAGTCGCTCGAGCGACGCGCGATCACAACCGTCCCCCGGCCGCACCGGGGCGCCGGGCGACGGGTGTATCCGGGCTTCCTTCAGGTGCTCGGCTTCATGGGGATGGATCCGCGCCGTCACTTCTCGTCGCTCGGCGGGATGATGCGCGACTTCGCGCGCGGCGACAACGAGCAGGGAGAGCGGACGAGGGCGTTCTACGAGGAGTACTTCGCCGTGCTCGACATCACGGCCGAGTTCTACCTCGAGACGGCACGCGCCGTGTTCATCGACTACGACCTGCCACGAGGACGGATGCGGTGGAGAGATCGTCCTGTCGACCCGGCGACGATACGCAGCGCGCTGCTCACGATCGAAGCCGAGCGAGACGACATCTGTCCTCCGGGACAGACCGAGGCTGCGCACGATCTGTGCACGGGGATTCCCGCAGCCCGCAAGCACCATCACCTGCAGCCGGGCGTCGGGCATTACGGGGTGTTCAGCGGTTCACGGTTCGACCGCGAGATCTACCCGCGGATCAAGTCGTTCGTCGCGAATCACGGCCACTGACTAGCCATACACGTACGTGCCCGGGGCGGGCTCGGCCGGCTTGTGGACACGGCTGCCGAGCTTGGCCGGCGCGTCGCGCTCCTCGCCTGAGCGCTCGGTGACCCATGAGGCCCAATCCTCCCACCACGTTCCCTGGCGGCGCTCGGCGCGCTCGAACCAGCTGTCGGGATCTCCCTCGGGCTCCGGTCCGGCGAAGAAGTGCGCCTTCGGGTTGCCCGGGGGATTGATCAGGCTCGCGATGTGTCCGGCATTGCTGAGGATGAACCGGCTCCGGCCACCGAGTAGCTGCGTCGTCTGATAGCAGCCCTTCCACGGAGTCAGGTGATCCGTGGTGGCACCGGTGACGTACGTGTCGAGCGTGACCTTCGACAGATCGACGCCGGTTCCCAACACGGTGAGCTCACCCGGCTTGGTCAGGAGGTTGTTCTGCATGACGTCGAGGAACTCGCCGTGAAGCCTTCCGGGAAGGTTGGTCGAGTCGGCGTTCCAGGCGAGGATGTCGAACACCGGCGGGTCCTTCCCCATGAGGTAGTTGTTGACCCAGTAGTTCCACACGAGATCGTTCGGACGAAGCCAGGTGAACACGGTGCCCAGGCTCGCCCCGTCGAGGATTCCGGCGTGAGATGAACGCCGGCGGACCAGCGCAAGCAGCGGCGCGATCTGGAACATGCCGATCGGCGCCGGAACGTCGAAATCGAGCAGGGTGACCCCGAAGCTCGCGCTGCGCACGCGAGTGTCGCCGGTCGCGGCGAAATGACTGAGCACGGTCGAGCTGAGGATTCCGCCCGCGCACAGCGCGAGCAGGTTCACGTCGTCACTGCCGGACACCTCGCGGACCACGTCGATTACGCGCTCGATCGCCTCGGCGTAAGTGTCGAGGCCCCAATCGGATTGCTCGCGGGTGACGTTACGCCAGCTGATCACGAACAGCTGCAGCCCTTGAGCGACCGCGTGCTCGACGAAGCTCCGCCCCGGGGCGAGATCCATGAAGTAGTACTTGCTGATCTGCGGAGGAACGAGCAGCACCGGCCGGGACCAAACCGTGCCGGTCGCCGGCTTGTACTGGAGCACCTCGCACACCTCATCGCGGTACACCACGGCACCGGGCGTGGCAGCCAGGTCCGTGCCCACCGTGAGCGCGCCACGATCGACGGTCGAAGGCATGCCGCGGTTTGTGCGAACGTCCTTGACGACATTCCGTGCGCCGCGCGCGAGGCTCATGCCGCCGGTCTCGAACACGCGCTTGAGCGCCGCCGGGTTGCCGAGCAGCGAGTTCGTCGGCGCGAGCGCGGTTGTCAGCACCTCGGCCGCGAACCGGGCGCGCTGCCCGTCGCGCCAGTCCAGGTCGGCGTCCTCGACGCCCTCCATGATCGTGGAAGCCCACGCGAGATAGAGCTGCATCAGCCGGCGGTAGGCCGGATTCTCCTGCCAGGTCTCGTCCTTGAAGCGCCAGTCGCCCTTCTCGGGCGAAACGTTCGAACGGCCGGCGATCACCTTCGCCGACTCGATGCCCAGGCCGGCCCCTCGGCGACCGATCCCGCGGGAGTGGCGGGCCGCGGATGCGAGCGACCGAGCGGCCGCACCGACCCCGATCCGGGCGACCGGCTCGCCCGACTCGACAGCGTTGATCACCTGATCGGCGACGATCGGATCGGACTGGACAGTGCTCATTTCAGCTCCCGTCTGGCCCGCATCAGCGCGCCATGGCCCGTGCGATCACGACCCGTTGGATTTCGTTCGTGCCCTCGTAGATCTGCGTGATCTTGGCGTCGCGCATCATGCGCTCGAGCGGGTAATCGTTGACGTAGCCGTACCCGCCCAGCACCTGGATCGCCTCGACGGTGACGCGCATCGCGTTGTCGGACGCGAACAGCTTTGCCATCGAGGTGTACTTGCCCACGCCCGGCACGCCGCGGTCGACGAGCGTGCAGGCCTTGTAGAGCAGCTCGCGCGCGGCCGCCGTGCCGGTCTCCATGTCGGCCAGCTTGAACTGGATCGCCTGGAGCTGATTGATCGGCTTGCCGAACGCGACCCGCTCCTTGGCGTAGGCGTTCGCGTAGTCGGTGGCGCCCTGGGCGATCCCGACCGCCTGAGCCGCCGCGCCGAGGCGGGTGCGCTCGAGCGTCGCGAGCGCGATGCTGAGACCCTTGCCCTCCTGGCCGATCAGGTTGCCGCCGGGGACGCGCACGTCCTCGAGCACCGGCGAACCGGTGGGCGATCCCTTGATCCCGAGCTTGTGCTCGAGGTTGCCGATCGAGAATCCCGGACGGTCGGACTCGACGAGGAACGCCGAGGTGCGCCCGGCCTCGCGATCGGTCTTCGCGAACACGACGTACACGTCGGCGATGCCGGCGTTGCTGATCCAGTTCTTGGCCCCGTTCAGGACCCACTCGTCGCCGTCGCGGACCGCGGTCGTGCGCATCGCGGCCGGGTCGGAGCCCGCCTCCGGCTCTGACAGCGCGAACGCGGGCGCGAGCTCGCCGGTGGCGAAGCGCGGAAGCCACTGCTCCTTGAGCTCCTGCGAGCCGAACACCGAGATCGGCAGCGATCCGAGCTCCTGCAACATCAGGATCAGGGCGCTGCTCGCGCAGACCTTGGCGATCTCCTCGACCGCCATCTGGAGCATCAGCGTCCCGGTGCCGGTGCCGCCGTACTCGGTTCCAAACGGCAGCGCGAGGACGTCCTGCTCGGCCAGCAGGCGGCGCACGTCCCACGGGTATTCGGCGGTGCGGTCGATCTCCGCCGCGCGCGGCGCGATCTGCTCCTGGGCCAGCCGGCGGACGAGGTCGCGGAAGTCCAGAAGGTCCTGCGGGATGTCATAAAGATCGGTGTGGCTGGCGGTATGGCTCATGCGCGGAGCCTACTGGATACGTGGAGTACCGACTATCGGAACCTCAGCGTATACCCGACGCATGGGGGGTCGCGACGGTTGTTGTCCGGCGAAGCGGATGCGACCGATGCGACCGATGCGACCGATGGCGTGGAACGGCTAGGGTGCGGGCTGCAGTGACGGACATCATCATCGACTGCGACCCCGGCCACGACGACGCGATCGCGCTGATGCTCGCGCTGGCGAGCCCGGAGCTGAACCTGCTCGGCGTGACGACCGTGTCCGGCAATCAGACGCTCGACAAGACGACCGCGAACGCGATCCGCGTCCTCGACCACGTGGGTCGCGCGGATGTCCCGGTCGCGGCCGGCGCCGACCGGCCGCTGCTGCGCGAACGTCAGACCGCCGCCGATGTGCACGGCGAGACGGGGCTGGACGGCCCTGACCTGCCCCCGCCCTCGCGCGAACCCGAGCCGGCGCACGCGATCGACTGGATCGCGGCGACCGTCCGCGAGCGCCCGCGCGCCGTGACGCTCGTGCCGATCGGGCCGATGACGAACATCGCGTTGTTCATGGCGCGCTACCCGGAGCTCACGGGGCTGATCGAGCGGATCGTGCTGATGGGTGGCGCGGTCGGAGAGGGCAACGTCACCCCGGCCGCCGAGTTCAACATCTGGGCGGATCCCGAGGCGGCTCACCGCGTGTTCTCGAGCGGGCTCGATCTGACGATGGTCGGGCTCGACGTCACTCACCAGGCGCTGCTCACGCCGGTCGACATCGAGCGGCTGAGGGGCGCGGGCCGGGCCGGGAAGCTCGTCGCCGATCTGTTCGGCTTCTACGCGAGATACCACCGGGATCAATACGGGTGGAACGGCGCGCCGGTGCACGACGCGGTGGCGGTCGCACACGTGATCGACCGCGGATTGCTCACCACCAAGCACCTCGGCGTGATCGTCGACACCGGCCCGGAGCTGTCCCGCGGCCGCACCCACACCGACCTGTCGGGCCTGAGTGACTGGGAGCGGAACTGCAACGTCGCCGTGGGCATCCACGCCGACCTCTTCCGCGAGATGCTGGTGACGCGGATCAGTTCGCTCGGCTAGACGATCGATTTGAACGGACCGGGTGGCCCCGGCGGGTGTGAATCGCGAATGGCACCTGGGGTGGGCGGGCGTCGTCCCTCGCGCACCGACCGACGTGCGTCACGCGACATTCGGGCGGTCTCGCCGATGCCGTGGCGTGTCGCGCATGCCCCACGTGCCTGACGGGGCCACGGTGTCGCCGAACCAAGTCCGGTGGCGCGTGATGCAGGCCCGCGTCCGCGGGGCGAGCTCGAGAAGGTGCGCAACGCGACAATCCCCGACCTCACGCCAAGCTGTGCCGAGTTACGCGCGATAATCGCGCCTCGGTCGGCACGGCCCAGCCAGCTGGCGTCGATTGTCGCGCTATGCACCACGCCGGCAAGTCAAACAACGCATCGAGTAGGTCCCGGGCTAGCGGAGGTGGGGCGGCAGCTTGAGCGTGTCGAGCCCGGGTGGCGCCTCCGGCCACACGAGCAGCACCTGACACGGGGCGTGGTCGACCGCGAAGCGAGTGCGGGGCCCGAGGCTCTTGGGTCCGAGTCGCGGCTCGCCGTCGCGCGCGAGAACCAGCAGATCGGCGCCGGCGCACGCGTCGAGCACCTCGCGCTCGATCCTGCCTCGCCGCGCCTCGGTCTGGGCGGGCCGGGCGAGCCGATCCGCTGCGGCCGCGAGCAACGCGCGGGCCTCGTCGTCGGCGATCGCGCGCGGCGGCGGACCCGGGGGTGGCGGCGGATGGCGGCCGAGCAGGCGGGCGGCGCCGCCCGAAGCGAGCTCCTCGACGTCGCTCGGGGCCACGTGGAGAAGAGTGATCTCGGCATCCTCGGGCAGGATCCCGCGGGCCCGGTCGACGCAACCCTCCCAGGTGCCCTCGGATATCCAGATCAGCGCCGCGCATCAGATCACCTTGAGAGCCAACCACATCGCGACCGTGGACGCGACCAGCACCGGAGGAACGGTCAGCGCGCCGAGCCGCGTGAACTCGCCCATGTCGGTCTCGTGATCGTGGGCGTGGACGATCCGCCGCCAGAGCAGCGTCGCCAGCGATCCGACGTAGGTGAGGTTCGGACCCACGTTGACTCCGACGAGCATCGCGAGCACCGCACCGGGGCCGGAGCTCGCGGCGACGGGCAGGATGATCAGCGTCGCGGGCAGGTTGTTGAGCAGGTTGGCGACCGCGGCGCTGATCGCGGCGATCGCGAGCAGCGCTCCGAGCCCGGTGCCGTGAGGCAGGAGGTCGTCGACCACGGACGACAGCCCGTGCACGCTCGCGGCGTGTACCACGACCCCGAGACCGAGGACGAACACGAGGAAGGCCGGCTCGGCCGCGCCGATCAGCTGCTTGGGCGCTGGGCGCTCGCGTGCCGCGAGCACGACCGCGCCGGCGGCCGCGACCCACACCGGCGCGATCCCGACCAGCGAGCTGAGCACGAACCCGACCAGGGTCAGCGCCACCACCGCGAGGGCGAACGACGGCAGCTCGGGCCGGTCGGCCGGACGGACCGAGGGCTGCCCGGAGCGCCGCAGATCGCCGGCGAACGAGCGGCGCAGCACCAGCCATTCGATCAGCAGCGCGACCAGCCACGGGAGCGCCATCACTCCGCCGAACCGAGCGAACGACAAGCCGGTCGCGCGGAACGCGAGCAGGTTGGTCAGGTTCGAGACCGGCAGCAGCAGCGACGCGCTGTTCGCCAGATGCGAGCACGCGTACACGTGCGGCCGGGGATTCGTGCGCAGTCGCGCCGCGGTGGCGAACACGATCGGGGTCAGGAGCACGACCGTCGCGTCGAGGCTCAACACCGCCGTGGTCGTGGCGGCGCACAGAAAGACCATCGCGAGCAGCCGGGCCGGATGGCCACGGGAGCCGGCCGCCATCCAGGCGCCGAGCGCGTCGAACATCGGCGCGCCTGCAGCCGTCCGCCAGCTGGCGAACTCGCGCAGGACCGATTCGACGCGGACCATCGTCGCGGGTCGCAGCGAGAGCCGCATCTGCTCGATATAGCCCTCGAACGTCGCTCGCAGCCGTGGCGGGATCGCCGCCCACTGCAGCGCACGCTCAGCGGGCTTGTCCCAGTGGCGTTTGCGCGGCGGGGCATCGATCACGCCGGCGTGGAACAACGTCGCCTCGGCGCCGTGCAACCTCGTCGTCAGCGGCCGCGTTCGCATTGGATGATCGGGATGCAGCTGGTGGATCGCTGCGATCAGCTGCTCTCGACCCGTATTGAGCTGGGCCTTGGTCAGTTGCTCAGGCGGGACGCCCGCCAACGCTGCGACCTTCGCGACCGCCCACCACTGCAGCTCGGCCGACTTGGGATCGAACCCCAGCTCGCCGGCGATCTGGAGAAACCGTGCGTAGAACCCTCGGTAGATGCCAGCTGCGACCTTCCCGACCCGAAGCTTGCTCGCCACCAGGTAATCGGCCGTCGGACGCACGCGACCGGTGACAATCAGCCACGCCACCAGCCGCCGGTCATGACCCCAGACCGCCAACTGCTGATCGAGTGTCATCGCCGACCAGCCGTCCACCCCGACGCGCAGCAAGAACGACCGTGCCGGTGAGGTGACCTCATTCTCCGCGAACATGCCGGCGGCCTCCAGGTCAGCGCGATAGGCGGCGACCAGCACCTCGACGTGGGGGTCGCGGTCCAGGCGGCTCACGACGCGAGCTCGCCGGGAAGTGGGTCGAGTTGCGCGTCGATCGCCTCCGCGGCGGCGAGATACTCACGCGCCAGCCAGTCGTTCGCGAGATGGAGATAGATCCGCGTCGACTCGATCGAGGCGTGCCCGGCCTGCGCCTGCACCGCCTCCAACGCCATCCCCTGCTCACGCAGCCGTGTCAAGCACGTATGCCGCAACTGATGGCACGTGCACCGCGAAAGCCCGGCGCGCGCCCTCGCGCCGTCGAGCACTTCATCGAGCCCGGATGGCGAAAGCGGCAGACTACGCCGCGGGCCCTTCAACACCACGAAGCACGCGTCGGTCACCGCCTCGGCCGGACGCTCGAGGTCGAGATACTCGCCGAGCGCGGTGAAGAACCGGCCGGAGACCGGCACGATCCGCTCGCGCCCGCCCTTCCCGCACGTGATGTGAACCCGCCGCTCGCCAACGCACACATCAGACAACCGCAGACCAAGCACCTCGCAACGACGCAGCCCGCCGAGCAGCATCGCGAGCACCATCGCCCGATCACGCCGCGTCCGCAACGCGCCAAGCAGCCGGTCGACCTCGGATGGCGACAGCACCCGCGGCAACGTCCGCGGCGTGCGCACCAGCCGCACGCCGCCACGACCACGCCGCCGAGCGCGACGACCCGCTAACCCACGCGGCACCGGATTGGCCGCCACCCCCGCATCACCGCGCGCGAGCAGATACTCGAACAGGCCCGCCACGCTCGACAGCCGCCGGGCGATCGTGCGCGCCGCCAACCCGGGCTCGCCGTCCTCGATCCGAACGACCCGTTCGCCGCGGCGCGGTGCGCGCTGCGCAGCCAGAAACGCGAACACGTCCGCCGCGGTCACCTCCGCCGGCTCCTTGGCGACCACCTCGAAGAACACCTTCAGGTCATACGCGACCGCCAGCCAGGTGTTCCTCGCGCCACGCGCGCCGACGAACTCGAGGTAGCCATCGACCAGTTGATGACCCAACGTGATCGAGACAAGCTCCGTCCCCTCCATCGACCGCACCAGACACGGCACGAACGTCATCTCACAGCTCCTTCCGCGCGGGAAAGAAACCGAAGATGGACCCCCTCCCGGACGGCACGCACGCGGTAGGCGCTCCGCTCCGGCCGCCCTCCGGGCGACCTCCGCTACGCGCCCACCGCGTTGCCAGCGCGGGCTCTAATCCCCTATCGACGCAGCCCACAGCGGGATCCATGACACAGCTGCCATATCACCCGCATATCCA
>CAVSQG010000009.1:0-271931 GCA_963730055.1 uncultured Solirubrobacterales bacterium | reverse complement strand
GTTGATCTCGAACGCCATCGAACTGCCCTCCAGATCCGAAACCACCGTGTCCACGCACCGTTCTAGCCACCGACGCGTCCGGTAGTTCACGACCTGCACCGCGATCAATGGACAATCCGCCATCGAGCCGACGATATCCGAGGGTTCGCCGGCCCTCGCCCGCGCCGGCGTCGGTTAGGACTCCGTGATGCCAGGGCGCCGGTCATCACCCGAAACGGTGGTGCATTGCTACTCTCGCGGCGTGTCGACTCTCGCCACGGCGCCCACGCGCGGGACGCCCGAGCCGGCCGGAGAGGTGGCCTCGAGCGGCGCTCGCCGCGTGGGCCTGATCGCCGATGTGGTCCTCGGGATCGCTCTCGCCACCGGCTTCGGGGTGGTCGTGTTCGCCGCCACCGGCGGCACCGATCTGGCCCCGAACACGTGGGTCGAGATCGCGCTGATCGCGATCGGCGCCGCCTGCGGGCTCGCCGTCATCCTGCTCGGCGCCCGCGGACGTGCGTGGGGTGCGGTCGACCGTGGCCCTGTTCGCGGCGCTGGCCGCGCTGACGTACGCCTCGATCGCGTGGTCGGTGCAGCCGGCCGACTCCTGGGTGGAGGCGAACCGCACGCTCTCCTACCTGGCCGCGTTCGGCGCGGCGGTGGCGCTGGCCAGGCTCGCGCCGGCCCGCTGGCCGGCGCTCGTGTGGGCCGTCGGGACGGTGGCGGTCGTGACCTGCGGCTACGCGCTGCTCGCCAAGGTGTTCCCGGCGACGCTCAACGCCGGCGACCCGCTGGGGCGCCTGCGCGTGCCGTTCTCGTACTGGAACGCGACCGGGCTGATGGCCGCGCTCGGCCTGCCCGCGTGCCTGTGGGCCGGCGCCCGCCCGGGCGTGAGCCGGTGGCTGCGAGCGCTCACCGTGCCGGCGATCGCGGTGCTGGTCACGGTCGCTGATGCTGTCCTACTCGCGCGGCGCGCTGATCGCGGCCGTGATCGGCCTCGCCTGCTGGTTCGTGCTCGTCCCGCTCCGCCTCCGGGCGACGCTGCTGCTCGCGCTGGGAGCGATCGGCGGCGCGATCGCGACGGGGTGGGCGCTCGCGCACCACGCGATCACCCACGACAACGCGACGCTCGCGGCTCGGACGACCGCCGGGCACGAGTTCGGCGTGGTGCTGCTGGGGGTGGTGGCGGTGATGGCGATCGCCGGCCTGACGGCCGCGTACGGGATCGAGCGGATCGTGGTGGCGGAGCCCGTGCGGCGGCGGATCGGCACCGCGCTGCTCGTGTTGCCTGGCGATCGTCCCGGTGGTTGGCGATCGCCGGCGTCGGCCGCCTCCTCGCGAGGCCTGACCGGCGAGATCTCGCACGTATGGACCGAGCTGACGAGCCCGACCGCCGCTCAGCCGGGCAACAACGCCGGCCCGGCTGGCCGCAGCTCGGCAACAGCCGGCCGCTGTACTGGAGCGAGGGCCTCAAGGTCGGAGAGCACGCGCTGCTCGCCGGCGTCGGCGCCGGCGGATTCGACACCGCGCGCACCCGCTACAGCTCGAGCACGCTCGACGTCGCGCACGCCCACAGCTTCGTGATCGAGACGTTCGCCGACTTCGGCCTGATCGGCCTCGCGGTCAGGTTCGCGCTGCTGGGAGCGTGGGCCGTGGCGGTGGGGCGCACGCTCGGGATCGGGCCCGGTCGCCCGGCTCGGCAGTCCGCTGGTGCCGCTGACCGGCTCAGCGTCGCGAACGGCGCGGGCGCCGCGGACTCCTCGCCGAGCGGCAACGGTGCCGGCAACGCCCGGCACGCGCATGCCCCGATCGCCGGCGTAGCCGCCGAACCCGCGGACGCACCCCACCGCGCCGGGGACGCCCGCGTCGCCCTCTCCCCCTACGCCGCCGAGCGCGCCGGGCTGATCACGATGCTCGCGGTGGTCGTGATCTTCGGCGTCTCCTCGCTGATCGACTGGACCTGGTTCATCCCGGGCGTGGCCGTGCCGGCGCTCGTCTGCGCCGGCTGGCTCGCGGGGCGCGGGCCGCTCTCTGCGCCGGTCGGGCGGGCCAAGCACCCGCCGGCGCCTGCTCGAGCCTCCCCGGGCGCCGCCGCCGGCGCGATCGGCATCGTCGCGGCCACGCTCGTCGCCGCCTGGTTCGTGTGGCAGCCGCTGCACTCGGCCAACGAGTTCGACGCGGCGATCACGGCGATGCAGCGCGGCGACTCCGCGGCCGCGCTGGCCGACGCCCACAGCGCCGCCGCCAGCGACCCGGTGTCGGTCGACCCGCTGTGGGAGCTGTCGGTGATCTACCGCGCTCGCGGCGATCCGACCGCCGCGCGCCAGGAGCTCGTGAAGGCGACGACGGTCCAGCCGTCGAACCCGCAGACCTGGCAGGCGCTCGGCACGTTCGACCTCGACCACCACCAGGCGAATCTGGCGCTGCTCGAGCTCCAGACCGCGCAGCAACTCGATCTGCAGCTCGATCTCGCTCGGCCAGCAGATCGCCCAGGCGCAGCGCGCGCTGTCGCAGTCAGTCCTGAGCACGGGTTTCAGCGCACAGCGCGCGCCAGCAGCATCCGCCTGAGCAGCGGCGGACCCTCGACCGCCCGCACCTCGACCTCGCCGAACCCGAACTCGTCGAGCAGGGAGCCGAGCGAGCCGCCTCGTGTACAGATGCAAATGATCTCCGAGCGGCTCCGAGAACCGCTCGACGCCGCCGAGCGCGACCCGCAGCCGGCCGTGCGAGGGCGTGGTCACGAGCAGCCGCCCGCCGCGGCGCGAGCACCCGTCTGACCTCCGACAGCCACCGCGCCGTGTCGGCCACGTGCTCGATCACCTCGCTGGCCCACACGAGCTCGAACGAACCGTCCTCGAACGGCAGCGGACCATCGAGCGGCACGAGCCGGAACTCGACCCCCGGGTGCCGCGACCGTGCCCGCCGTAGCGCCGCCTCGGCGACGTCGACCCCGACCGCGTCCGCGCCCGCCTGCGCGAGCGCCGCCGTGAACTCCCCGGTCCCGCAACCGATGTCGAGCGCACGGTCGCCAGGGCGCACCTCGGCCAGCAGGAAGCGCGAGCCGCCGCTCGAACGACGGCGGCTCGAGCTCGGCCGGGAGGCGCTCCCACAAGTCTTCGTAGTAGTCCCTGATCGCCCGACCGTACCGCGGGCGGGCCCGATCGATCGCCCGGATCGACTCCGGATGCACCCAGTCGACATCGGGCGCCATTCGCGGTTAGAGTCCGCAGACCGGACTATCGTGCGTCATCCGGACGACGCCGTGAAAGTCGCATTCGACAGCCGCCCCGCGAAGAGCACCCACGGAGTGGGCCGCTACGCCCGGTGCCTGCTCGAGGCGCTGCGCGACGGCGGACAGTGCGAGGTCGTCGAGACCCACGAGCCGCGCCGCTGCGAGCTGTTCCACTCCCCCTGGATCGACGGCGCGCTGCTCCGCTGCCCGGTGCCGATGGTCGTGACCCTGCACGACCTCGCGCCGCTCAAGCGCCACGGCCAGTACCTGCGCTCGATGCTGCGCTTCAAGCTGCGCTACCTCGCGGTCCAGCGAGCCACGCGGGTGATCGTTCCGACGTACGCGGTCGGCCGACGAGGTCGAGACCGTGCTCGACGATCCCGCGCGAGCGGATCGCGGTGATCCCCGAGGCCGCCGGCGCCGGCGCTCCATGCCCGCTCCGACGAGGAGGTGTCGGCGGTCCGCGCACCGCTACGCGCTCCCCGAGCGGTACCTGCTCTGGGTCGGCGCGATGCAGACGCCCGACCCGCGCAAGCGGGTCGCCCGCGCTGACCCGCGCGGCCCGCTCGATGCCGCTGGTGCTGGTCGGCCCGACCGCGCAATGGGCCCACGAGCTTCCCGGCGTCAAGCTGACCGGCGCCGTCAGCGACGACGAGCTCGCCGCGATCTACACCGGCGCCCACGCGCTCGTGTTCCCGAGCGACGACGAAGGCTTCGGGCTTCCCCCGGTCGAGGCGCTCGCGTGCGGCACGCCGGTCGCGGCGTGCGACGTGCCCGCCCTGCGCGAGGTCCTGGACGGACGCGCGACGCTCCGCGCGGTCGACGACCTCGACGGACTGGTCGCGGCGGCCGAGTCGGCCGAGCGTCCCGCGCCACCGCCGCCGGCCTGGACGTGGGAGGACGCGGCCACGCGACGTGGCAGGTCTATCTGCGAGGCGGTCGCGAGACCGGCTCCTGCCAGATCGCCCGGCCGAAACATCGGGCCGCCGCGCTGGTTAAAGACGCGTGACGTCTGTCCACCGTCGCATCGCGCGCGCCGCCGCCGCGCCGCTTGTCGTCGCGCTCGCTCGCTGTTCGTGCGCCTTCCCGGCGGTCGCGCAGGCCGCGCCGGTGCTGGTGATGGGGCCCGGCGGGCACGTGACCGCGCGCCAGGACCCGTTCGTGCCGGCCGGCGAGCCGACGCCGGTGCCCGGCGTCCGTGCCGCGTCCGCCTCGCCGCCTCGCGCCCGGCCCCAAGCCGCATAAGCCGCCGCAGAAGACCGTCGCGCAGCGAGCTCTCGCGCCTGCGCAAGCTCAGGCGCGATCACCCCCGCCCAGTACGGCACCTACAGCTCGAGCTTCAACGCCGCGCTCGCCTCCGAGCGCCGGCTCCGCGGTACGCGCGCCACCGAGCTCGAGGCGGTGATCGAGAACCTCCACAACATCGCCGCCGCCGGGAAGCTGACGCCCGGGCGGTTGCCGGTGCTGTTCCAGACGCTCGACCGACAACCGGCAGTGGTGGACGACCGGACCGCTGCTGAGCTCAGGGCAGTACGTCGAGTTCTCGGACTCACAGCTCGTGTGGGAGTACTACGCGGGCCAGGGGATCGAGCTCCAGGTGCTCGGCACGTTCGGCAAGGCCGACGGGATGTACACCGCCGGACCGTCCGACTACTCGCAGATGGAGGCGCTGCTCGCGCAGATGATCCCGCTCGCGGTCAACCGCGCCGGCGGCCTGGTGTGGGAGTACTACTTCCGAGTTCGGCGGCGGCGTCCCGCCGTGGACCAGCGCGATGTCGCAGGGCACCGGGATCGAGGCGCTGACCCGCGCCTACCTGGCCTCCCACGACACGAACTACCTCGAGCTCGCCCACCAGGCCCTGCCGGTCTTCACCGCCCCGCCACCGGTCGGGGTGCGAGTCGGCACGCCGCTCGGGGCGCGCGTACGTGCAATACACGTTCACCCCGGGGACCTCGATCATCAACGCGTTCCTCCAGTCGCTGATCGGGCTCTACGACTACGCACAGGTCAGCAAGCGACCCGCTGGCGCAGCAGCTGTTCGCCGCCGGCAACGCCGAGGCGGAGGCCGAGGTGCCGCAGTTCGACACCGGCGCGTGGTCGCTGTACCAGCCGGGCGTCGAGGACACGCTCAGCTACCACGAGCTCGTCACCGGCTTCCTCCAGCAGCTCTGCACCCGCACCCAGGCACCGGTCTACTGCGTCACCGCCCAGCACTTCACCGCGTACCTGACCACGCCGCCGACGCTCCAGCTGCTGACCCAGCACGTGCGCAAGGGCAAGACCTCGTCGATCTCATTCCAGCTGTCGAAGGTCTCGCACGTCGGGATCGTCGTCATCGGGCCGGGCGGCAACACCCTGTTCTCGACCAGCGCGAGCTTCGGCTACGGCACCCGCTCGTTCACCGTGCCGGCGCTCAAGCACAAGGGCACCTACACGATCCGCCTCGCCGCCACCGACCTCGCCGGCAACTTCAATCGGATCGTGGGGACGATCCAGGTGTCCTGACCGGCTACGGCCCCGGGCTCTCGAGCATCAGCGTCACCGGACCGTCGTTGACGAGCTCGACCGCCATCATCGCCCCGAACACGCCGCGCTTCGCGCCCAGGCGACCGCAGAAGCGCTCGTACAGCGGCTCGGCCCGCTCCGGCGGCGCGGCGTTCGACGAAGCTCGGCCGGTTTCCACGGCGCGCGTCGCCGTAGAGCGTGAACTGGCTGACGCAGAGGACCTCGCGATCTCCGAGCGCCTCGTTCATCTTGCCGTCGGCGTCCGGAAAGATCCGGAGCGCCCGGACCTTGTCGGCCAGCCAGTCGGCGTCGCGCTCGGTGTCCTCGTGGGTGACGCCGAGCAGCACGAGCAATCCGGGGCCGATGGCCGAGACCAGGTTCGCGTCGACCGACACCGAGGCGCGGCTGACGCGCTGGACGAGCGCCCTCATTGCGCTTACGCGTCGCGCAGCTCGGACGCGGCCTGCTCGGGCGAGACGATGTTTAGGTGCACGCCGGCGCCGAGCTCGAGGCCGGCCAGGTGGACGAGGCGCGGCAGGATGTCGATCCGCCAGCAGAAGTGGTCTGAGCCGCGCGGCGCCGTCCGCACCCACAGGTTGAGCGGCGGGCTCGCCCCCAGCCGGCGCGCCAGCCGTCCGAGCGCTTCGTGGAGCATCCTGGCCCCGGTCGGTCCGTCGTCCTCGAACCGCTCGCGCGGCCTGCGCGGAGCGATCAGCAGCTGGAACGGCACCCGGGCGCCGTACGGCGCCATCAGCACGGTCTCGTCGTCGATCGCGACGATCCGCTCGCGCCGGCGAACCTCCTCCTGGACGAGGTCGCCGAGCAGGTTGCCACCCATCGTCCGCGTCGCGTACGCGCCGAATCGCTCGCGCTCGCGGGCGATCGCCGCCGGCACGAAGTCGAGCGCGTACAGCTGAGCGTGGGTGTGCTGGAGCGAGGCCCCGGCCTCCTTGCGCTCGTTGACGATCAGGTGCACGTAGGGAGCGTCGCCATGGGCCCGCATCCGCTCGCGCCAGACGTCCACCGCCCCGACGACCTGATCCGGGGTCAGGTCCGACAGCGACGTCACCGTGTCGGGCGCGTTGACGATCACCTCGTGCGCGCCGCGCGCCGGCCCGGCCCAGAACAGGTCGGGCTTCGCGTCCGGTTCGGGCGCCGGCGAGTCCGGGCTCAGCGCCGGATACATGTTCGGGACCACGCGGACCGTCCAGCCGGGCGTGTCCGGCGGACCGCCGCCCGGGCGCACCGCGTAAACCTCCGGGGGCGTGCGGTCCTCGTGGCCCTCCGCGAACGGGTCGGTCTCCGGATCGAGTGTCGGCGCGGGCTCCGCGCTCAGCCCCCCTCCCGGGCGATGCGCGCGCTCGCCCGCGACGATCGCCCGGAGCCCCGTCAGCGGGTCGATCCGGATTTCAGGCATCTCGAACCTCGGCGGCGCTCCCGGGGCGCCTACTCAAGCACCTTCTCCATCGCGATGTGCTCGATCCCGGCCTCCCAGAACAGGCGCCCCCGGGGCCGGTACCCGTGGCTCTCGTACAGCTCGCGGGCGTACGTCTGGGCGTGGAGCACGATCCGCCGGGCGCCGCCGGCGCGCGCCTCGATGTCCGCCGCGTCGAGCAGCGCGCTCGCGATCCCCTGCCGGCGCGTCGCTCATCCGAACCGCGAGCCGGCTGAACTGCGCGGTGCTCCCGACCAGCAGGATCCGGCAGGTGGCCAGCAGCTCGCCTTCGCGGACCGCGACCAGATGGATCCCCTCGTGGTCGCGGCCGTCGAGCTCGTCGCGCTCCGGCACCCCCTGTTCGACGCAGAACACGGCGTGGCGGAGCTCGAGCGCTGCCGCCAGCTCTTCCCTACCTCGAGCCCGCCGGATCTCGATCACGGCGGCACCCGTCGACCGGAGCGAAGTCATCAGCCAACAGCTTGCCACACGCGCCCCGCGGCATCGCCCCCCGCAGACTTCGACACCTGCTTTAATGAAGCAAGCCATTCCTCCTAGCCGGGTGCGGCGAGGGGGCATCCGCTGTTTGAGGGTAAGTCCTCGCCGTGCACGGCCTCTAGCGAGACCGCCTGAGTCGCCACGCAGTACCTCCGCGGCTCGCATTTCTGAAACGCAACCTTTCGATTTGTATGGGTGATTCCACCCCCTTTCCCAGTCCTGCCGCGATTGCGCGTGCGGAGCTGTTCACGCGTGAACGCTTCGTCTACGAAGGCGAGTCGCTCGAAGACGCCCTGTCGCCGGCGTCCGCTCGCCGGCGCGCGCTCGACGCCGCGCTGACCGAGCTCGACGCCGGCGCCGAGCGGCCGTCGATCGACTGGCGCCGCCAGTTCTCGCTGCTGCTGGGGCTCGAGCGGCTGCTTGTCCGAGGAGGAGCCGCACCTGGCCGACGACACCGTGCTCTCGGCCCATCAGGTCGACGCGCTGTCCGGAACGCTGACCGCCCTGCTGGCCGAGGCGCAGCGCAACGGCAACGGCAACGGCGCCGCCCCGCCACCGCCCCCGCCGGCCGAGCTCGTCTCCGCGGCGATCCCGGGCGAGGAGGACGCCGACCTCGACGACGAAGCCGAGGCCGAGGACGAGGAGCCCCAGGACTGGCAGGACGAGGCCGAGCTCGACGACGACGTCGAGCTCGATTCGAGCGCCCGGAGGACCCGAACGCCGACCGCCGCTTCTGGTTCGAGCACGCCACCGGCGCCGGCAAGACGGTCGCCGCGCTCGGGTTCGTCGAGGCCTCGCGCACCGGCGGCGTGCTGATCCTCACCCACCGCCGCAACCTCGTCGACCAGTTCAACGGCGAGCTGCGCGACCGCGGCTACCGCGACCGGATCAGCGCACCGCTGCTCGAGGGCAAGGACAACGCCAGCGGGCCGGTGACGGTCGAGACCTACCAGTGGTTCGTGCGCAACGCGGGACGGATCTCCGACGCGTACACGATCGTGATCTGCGACGAGGCCCACACCGCGCTCGGCGAGAAGACCTCGGCCGCGATCCGCGCCTGGTCGGGCCCGATCTTCATCGGCATGACCGCCACCGGCGCGCTGATCGCCCGCCACGTCACCGACCTGTTCCCGACCCAGACCTCGCGCTTCGACCTCGCCCAGGCCGCCCGGCGCGGCGTGATCGCGCCGCTTCGGTGCATCCGGATCCCGCCCGGCCCGGGCGTGCGCACGATCGCCAAGGTGCCGCTGCGCCGCGGCGAGGTCGACACCGAGTTCGACCAGGAGATGCTGGCCGAGCTGCTCGACCAGACGCCGTTCAACATGGCGATCGCCGACCTCTACAAGACCCGCTTCAACAACGTGCCCGGCGTCGTCTACGCCGCCGGCGTCCGCCACGCCTACAACGTCGCCAAGGCGTTCCAGGACATGGGGATGAAGGCCAAGGGCGTGTCGGGCGAGACGCCCAAGCGCCAGCTGGCGCGGATCCTCGCCGACTACGAGTCGGGCAAGATCGACGTGCTCGTGAACGCGCAGCTGCTGGCCGAGGGCTGGAACAGCCCGCGCGCGACGATCTGCATGCACCTGGCGCCGACCGCGTCGAAGCGCATCTACCAGCAGCGCGTCGGCCGCGTCACGCGCCGCCACCCGGGCAAGGAAGCGGGCATCGTCGTCGACTTCGTCCACCCGGCGACCAAGCACGACGACCCGGTCGTGACGCTGCACTCGCTGCTCGATCGCGACGTGTACCGCGGCGGCGCGATCGTCGTCGGGCCGGTGCGGCGGGGACGCGGCCGCCGGGTCCGCGTCGAGCGCCGCGTGCTGCCGGTCACGCCCGATCCCGAGCGGCGCGCGCAGGTGTTCGAGCGCGAGCTGTGGCGGATCGCGGTCGAGCACCTCGACTACGGCGAGCAGCACGTGTGGGCGGCGCTGGCCGGCGCCCGCGTCGCGCCCAACGGCTGGCGCCGGGCCAAGGCGATGCTCCACTTCGACCGCGGCGGCGAGCTCAAGCGCCGGTTCCTGTTGACCGCGGTCCAGCGCAACCGCAACTCGCAGCTGCGCCTGCGGGCCCTGCAGGAGATCGCCGCCTCGCGCGACGCCGAGGCGTTCGACACCGCGATCGACATCATGGCCGGCTGGCCGCGCGACGAGCGCCGCGAGGGCGTGAAGATCATGCTCCAGGCGCTCGCCGAGCGCCGCATCGGCCGCCGCGACCAGGCCAACGCCTGGATCTGGCGGATGGCCGAGTACACCCGCGAGGTGCACGAGGAGTACGCGGTGCAGCGCTGGCCCGAGACCAAGCGGCTGCTCGGGCTGCTCGTGAACTCTTCGGGCGCCGCCCACGCCCGCAACGCCCGCCGGCTCGTCCACGCCGCGCGCAAGGAGGACCGCCGGCTGTCGGCCGCGCTGCTCGCGGCCGCCCTGGCGCACACGCCCGAGGCCGAGGAGGCGCTGCGCGGCGCGCGCACGCGGATGGCCCGCAAGCCCGCCGCGCTCGCCCGCGAGCTGCTGCGCAACTTCCCCAAGGGCCGGCGCGGCAAGAGCCGGCGCAAGCGCAGGACGCCGACGGCCGGCGCCGCGGCCGGCGCGGCCGGCGCGCGGCGGGGCGCGGTCGCGGTGACCGCGAGCGCAGAACGGCGACGAGCAGTCGGTGCCCGACGACGACATCGTCGAGATCGACGTCGAGGTGGACGGTCGACGACGATGACGACGACGATCTCGATGTCGACGCGGGGCGCGATGACGACGACGATGACTCCGCGGACGACGACGACGTGGACGAGGACGATGACGACTCCGGGGACGACGACGACGACGATGACGATGACGACGACGACGACGACGAGGACGACGACGACCTCGAGGATCCGGCCGCGACGACGACGACGACTCCAACGACGAGGACGACTCGCACGACGCCGAAGCCGCGGCGTAGCCGGTCCACAACTCGCCAAAGTCCCCAGCCGCGACCCGCCTTGGCGACATAAGCGCCTCACAGGCGCTTATGTGCGGAATGCGTAGCCCTGGGCGGGTTTGCTGCGTTTTGCACCAGTCGCCCGGCCACGTCGGCAGGGTCACGCCCGCCAGGTGCACCTCGCCGGCATCGAGCGCCACCGCCCCGACCTCGGTCCGCACCACCAGGCGCCCGTCGCCGTCGATGCCGGCGCCGACCCCCGCCCCACCGCGCCACCGCACCTCCTGACCGAGCAGCGCGTCGCGGGCGCGCACCACCTCGAGCACCGCGTCCGTCGCCCGCGTCGAGCCAGAGCTCGAGCGCGCGCAGCAGCCCGCCCGAGCCATGGCTCGATCGCGCCCGGCTCGAGCCCGAGCGTGCCGGCGCGGTCCCGCAGCTCGCGCGGGAAGTCCGTCGCGCGCACCGCGACGTTCACCCCGATGCCGACCACCGCCCATCGCTCCTGGACGCGACCCTCGACGAGGATCCCGGCGACCTTCCGCCCATCGACGAGCACGTCGTTGGGCCACTTGATCTGCGGGTCGGACCCGCCACCGTCCGGACACGACTCCGCCACCGCCACCCCCGCCACCAGCGGCAGCAGCCGCGGCGGGTCGCGGATCACGACCGAGCACAGCAGCGCGCGTCCGGGCGGCGCCGTCCACGTCCGTCCCTGGCGTCCGCGACCGGCGGTCTGCTCGGCCGCGGTCACGAGCGTCCCGTGCGGGGCGCCGGCGGTCGCGAGCTCGCGGGCCCGCGCGTTGGTCGAGTCGGTCAGCCGGAAATGCACCCGGGGACTGCCGAATCGCCGCTTTCGAATCGATCCATGGCCGCGTCTGCGCGCGCTCAGCGACGCGCCGCGGTCCCGCTCGTGCGCTCGGCCTGACGGTCGCGCTCGGCGCACGCGAGGCGGTCGACGCGCTCGTTGAGCTCGACGCCGGCGTGGCCGGCCACCTTCACCCACTCGATCGTCGTGGCGCGAGGCCTCCGCCAGCAGCTCCTGCCACAGCTCCCTGTTCTTGACCGGCTGCTTGCCGGAGGTCGTCCAGCCGTTGCGCTGCCAGCGGGCGAGCCAGCCGTTCGTGAACGCATTCTTGACGTAGCTCGAGTCCAGGTGAACCCGTACCCGGCACGGCCGGTTCAGCGCCCTCAGCCCCTCAACCACGCTCTTGAGCTCCATGCGGTTGTTGGTCGTGAGCGGCTCGCCGCCGGACAGCACGCGTTCGTGCTCGCCGGCGCGCAGGAGCGCGGCCCAGCCTCCCGGTCCGGGATTGCCCGAGCACGCGCCGTCGGTCCACAGCTCAACCTCGGTCGCGCTCACGGCAGCCGGATCCGGAGCTCGTCGTCGACCGCGAGGTCCAGCCGAGCCGCGGCATCCCCCTGGTTGACCGCGACCGCGAGCCGCCGGTAGGAGTCCGCGTAGACGATCAGCTCGCCGGCGTCGACGTCGGCGAACGTCCTCACGTACGCGGGCACGCTCGCGACGCGACCCGAACGCAGTCGCCACGCTCGAACGACCGAGCCAGCCTCCAGAACGAAGGGTTCCTCGACGTCGAGCTGGACGTTGCCGAACCGGTCGATGTACAGCACGTGCGCCACCAGCACCCCGTCCGACGACCTCGCGCTCGCGGTAGCTCGAACGCCACCAGGCCGCCCGGATCGAACGGCTCGCCGGCGTCGGCGAGTGCAGCCCCTCCGGCCAGCCGAGCGGCCACCGGGGCGAACACGTCGCGCCCGTGGAACGTCGCGGACACCGGCCGGAGCGCGAACGGCGAGGCGCCCGATGTCGACCGCCTCGACCACGCCACCGGCCCGCTCCGCCGCCGGCGATCAGCAGCCCGTTGTCCGGGCCCGACCAGCAACGCGCCCGTCCGCCGAGCCGCAACGCGACGCCTCGCCGGTCGCTGCCGACGCCCGGATCGACGACCGCGAGATGCACCCCGACCGGCAGGTACGGAGCGCGCCGCGCAGGACCAAGGCCCCCGCTCGCACGTCCCCGCGCGGCACCCCGTGCAGTGAGGTCGATCACCCGCGCCTCCGGGCAGATCCCCGCGATCACCCCGTGGCAGACGCCCGACGAAGTCGTCGTCGAGCCCGTAGTCCGACAGGAACGTGATGACCGGAGCGCTCACGTCCTCCCGAGGGCCCGCGCGGTCGCGTCCGCGACGAGCGCCTCGACCACCCCGTCGATGTCGTGCCGGATCGCCTCGACATCCGGCTCGAGCCCGTGCTCGCGGAGCGTCGCGCTCGTCACCGGGCCGATGCTGACGAGCCGGGCGCGCAGATCGGAGCCACCCTCGCCCACCGACTGCAAGAAGAACCGCACCGTCGAGGACGACGTGAACGTCACGTAGTCGGCGTCGCGCGACCGCCGCCAGCTGGTCCTCGCTCAGCGGCTCGGCGACGGTCTCGTACAGCGCCAGCACGTCGACCTCGGCGCCGCGCTCCCGCAAAGCGTCGGGGAGCACGTCCCGAGCCTCCGCGGCCCGCGCCACCAGCGCACGCGAGACCGGGACGTCCGCGAGCGCCTCGACCAGTCCCTCGGCGACGAACCGCTCGGGGACCACGTCGGCGATCACGCCGTGCGAACGCAGCGCAGAAGCCGTCCCGGGTCCGATCGCGGCGACGCGCGCCCCGGCAAAGCGCACGCGCGTCCACACCGGCAGCGTCCAAGCGCGAGAACAGCAGCCGGACTCCGTTCGGACTCGTCAGGCACACGAGGTCGTAGCCGCCGACATCCGGCGCGGGTCCGTCGAGCGGCACGATCCGGATCGCCGGCGCCTCGACGACCGACGCGCCGAGCCCGGCCAGCCGCCCGGCCAGGCCGCTCGCCTGGGCCCGCGCCCGCGTCACGGCGACGGTGACGCCGGCCAGCGGCCGCGACTCGAACCACGCCAGCCGCTCCCTCAACGCCGCGACCTCGCCCACCACGATCGAGCGCCGGCGCGCGGATCCCTGCGTCGGCCGCGGCCGCCGCGATCGTCGCCAGCGTTCCCGTCACGACCCGCTGGTCGGGCAGCGTCCCGCGCTCGACCACCGCGGCCGGCTCGGACGCCGAGCGACCACCCAGGACAAGCTGCGACGCGATCGCCGGTAGCTGCCGGACTCCCATGTAGAACACGAGCGTCCCGGGGAACGCCGCGAGCGCTCGCCAATCCAAACGGACCCGGACGCTTTCAACGGGTCCTCGTGGCCGGTCACGAACGCGACCGCGCTGGCCGCGTCCCGGTGGGTGACCGGGATCCCGGCGTACGCGGGCCCGGCGACGCCGGCGGTGACCCCCGGGACGACCTCGAACGCCACCCCGGCCGCCCGCAGCGCCTCGGCCTCCTCGCCACCGCGGCCGAACACGAACGGGTCGCCACCCTTCAGCCGCACGACGACCCCGACGCAGACCGCCCGTGCGACACCAGCAGCCGTGAGATCTCGGACTGCGGCATCGACGGCCCGCCGCCCTCCTTGCCGGCGTAGATCAGCGTCGCGTCGGGACGCGCCCCGTCGAGCGCAGCACGCGGGGATCAGCCGGTCGTAGACGATCACGTCGGCCGCGGCGATCAGCTCGAGCGCCCGCGCGGTGATCAGCCCCGGATCGCCCGGCCCGGCCCCGACCAGGTACACGGTCACGGGAGCAGCTCCGCGCTCGGCCAGCGCCAGCAAGTCGCCGCCCCTGCCGCCAGCAGCCGCTCCGCCACGAGCGCGCCGAGCCCCTCGGGCGCACCGCGCAGCACGATCGCTCACCCACGCCGACCCGTCGGGCCGGCCGACCCAGGCCGTCAGCTCGAGCTCGCCGTCGTCGACGCATCCGCGCGCGAACGCCCCGACGGGCGTGTTGCAGGAGGCGCCGAGGCCCGGGTCAGCTCGCGCTCGGCCAGGTCACGCACGCCGTAGCCGTCCGACGTCGAGAACCCCGGCCAGCACCGAGTACGGCACGAGCCGGGACGCCCCTCGATCGCGAGCGCGCCCTGACCGGCGGCCGGGACGAGCTCCTCGAGCAGGCCGCCGGCCGCGTCCGTCCGACCCAGGCGCGCCAGTCCGGCGACCGCCAGCACGAGCGCGTCGCACTCGCCGTCGGCGAGCTTCCGCAGCCGCGTGTCGACGTTGCCGCGCAGCTCGACCACCGACACGTCATCGCGAAGAGCACGGATCTGGGCCGCGCGCCGCAGCGAGCTCGTCCCCACCCGCGCACCCGAGCCCAAGCGCCGCCAGCGACGACGCGCCGCAGATCGCGTCGCGCGGATCCTCGCGCGGCGGGATCGCCACGAGCTCGAGCCCGTCGGCGAGCTCCGCCGGGACGTCCTTGGCCGAGTGCACGGCGATGTCGATCTCGCCCGCGAGCAGCGCCCGCTCGAGCTCCGACACCCACCGCGACTTGTCCCCGAGCGCGACGCCGCGATCGCCGAAGTCGATCACGGTCACCAGCTCGATACTCGACCCGAGCCGCGATCCGACCCACTCCGCCTGGGCGAGCGCGAGCGCGCTCCCACGCGTCCCGACCCGGATCAAAACGTCCCGACCCGGATCAAAGCGTCCGACCCCGATCAAAGGCTTCGGCGTCGGAGCTTGCGGACCTCGGCAAGCTCCTGCTCCGGCTCGCCGGCCGAAGCCGCGCTCCGCCCTCGACCTCGAGCCCCTCGAGCCCGAACAGGTCGCGGATCATCGCCATCCGGGCGTGGACGCGGTCGTCCTGGAGCTCCTTGAGCCGCGCCGTCGGGCCGTGCAGCAGCCGGTTCACGATCGCCCGTGCCATCGCGTCCACGCGCTCGAGGTCTCGCGTCGGACAGCGACTCCCACTTGCCGGCGTTCTCGGCCACGACCTGCTCGGCGATCTCGGTGGCGTGCGCGCGCAGCGCGGTCAGCGTCGGCAGCACCTCGAGCGACCCGAGCCAGGACGCGAAGTGCTGGATCTCCTCCTCGATGATCCCCTCGGCCTTGCGCGCCTCGGCCTGGCGGACCTTGCGGTTGCGGGCGATCACCGCCTGGAGGTCGTCGATGTCGTACAGCGAGACGCCGTCGATCTCGGCGCACGCGGCGTCGATGTCGCGCGGGCACCGCGAGGTCGATCAGCAGCAGCGGCCGCTCGCCGGCGCAACCCCATCACCTCGGCGAGCTCCGCCGCCTCGAGCAGCAGATGCGGCGATGCGGTCGCGGCGACCAGCATGTCCGCGCGCTCGAGCGCCTGGGGCAGCTCGTCGAAGCTCACGCTCTCCCCGCCGTAGCGCCGCGCCAGCGAGATCGCCCGATCGCGCCGCCGGCTCGCGACGAACACCGGCCGCGCGCCGCTGTCGGCCAGCGCCCGCGCGGCCAGCTCGCCGGTCTCGCCGGTGCCGACGATCACGACCGACGCGGCCGTGCGAGATCGCCGAGCTGCTCGCGCGCGAGCGCCACCGCGACCGCCGGCAGGCTGAGCTGCCGCTCGCCGATCGCGGTCTCGGTGCGCACGCGCTTGCCGGTCGCGAGCGCCGCCTTGAACAGGTGGTTGGTCAGCGGCCCGACGGTCTCGCCGGCGATCGCGGCCTCGTAGGCGCGCTTGACCTGGCCCTGGATCTCGGCCTCGCCGACGATCATCGAGTCCAGGCCGGCGGTCACGCGGTACAGATGACGGGCGGCGTCGCAGTTGCGCAGCGAGTAGATCGCCGGGCGCGAGCTCGGTCGGCCGGATGCCCGGCCTGGCTCGCGAGCATCGCCAGCGCGCGGCTCTCGGCCTCGACCGGGTTGCCGACGACCACGTACAGCTCGGTGCGGTTGCAGGTCGAGATCGTGACCGCCTCGTGCACCTCGCCGGTGCCGCGCAGGTCGCGGACGAACTCCGCGGCGCGTGCGTCCGGCAGCGCCACTCGCTCGCGCACCTCGACCGGCGCGGTCTTGTGCGAGACGCCGATCGCGAGCAGCTCGCTCACGCCACCGGCTCTCGCTCGCGGTCCGGATCGCCGGGCCTCTGCCTCGCGGCGTCGCTCGACGTCGCGCCGCAGCTCGGCGAGCTCGCGCTCGGTCCGGGACAGGCGGGTGGCCATGATCGCCACGTAGATCAGCACCATCGCGAGGAACACGATGTACGCGCCGGCGACGTACTTGCCCGCCGTGTGCAGCGGAAGCGCCGGCGCGACCGCGATCAAGAGCCCGCTCATGACGGCGCCGCGCTCCGCTTCAGGGGCGCCACCGCGTCCTCGCCGAGCAGCGCGCGCCGCAGCGCCCGCACCTGCATGCGGGTGCTCTTGGCCGCCATCTCGTACTTCCACAGCGTCACGTACAGCAGCGCGATCCCGACCAGCGACACCAGGAACGTGAGCCGCATCGACCCCGGCAGGTTCCCGCCGGTGAGGGTCAGCACGCGCGGGTGGACGTATGCCTGGGCGGCCCGGACCGCGATGAAGTTCAGCGGCACGAACGCGCCGGCCACGACCGCGAACACGCTCGCGTACCGGGACTGGCGCTCGCGGTCCTCGATCGAGAACCGCAGCGGCTGATAGGTCGCGAACAGCAGCATCACGATCAGGAACGAGGTCAGCGTCGGGTCGCTCCACACCCACCAGTGGCCCCACGACGCCTTGGCCCAGATCGTGCCGGTGAACAGCGTCCCGATCCCGAAGATCAGCGCCATGTGGATCGCCACGTACGAGCGGATGTCCCACTTGCGCTCGCCGGTGCGCAGGTACATGGCGCCGAGCACCCCGCCGAACACGAACCCGCACAGCGCGGTGATCGCCAGCGGCACGTGGACGTAGAAGATCTTCTGGATGAAGCCCTGGTCGGCGTCGAGCGGCGCGTAGAAGAACACGAGCGCCAGCGCCGACCGTGATGGTCGCGGCGGCGGCGAGGGAAAGGCCGCGAAGCCCGCGGCCGTAGGTGGTCAAAGCGCTTAGTCCTCCAGGAGAAAGTCGAAGACAGCGTACGAGAGGAGGGCGAACACCACATCATAAAGAGCGAGGATCGCCACCCACCTCCCCGGCGGCGAGCTCGAGCCATGGACCGCGAGCAGCGGACCCGCCCCCCGGGCCATGCCGATCAGCGCCGGGAGCAGCAGCGGCAGGCCGATGATCGGCCCGATCAGGTCGCGCGCCCGCGTCTGGACCGCGATCGCCGAGACGAGCGTCCCGATCACCGCCAGCGCGACGTCGCCGAGCAGCCAGCACCGCGATCAGGCCCAGCAGACGGCGGTCCGAGCGACGGCCCCAGCAGCAGCAGCGCCGAAAGCCGGGACCGCGATCACCTCGAGCACGACCAGGAACAGGAACAGCGCGAGCGCCTTGGCCACCAGCAGCGCCGACCGGTCGACCGGCGCGAGCAGGAACGCGTCGAACCCGCCCTGCTCGCGCTCGGCCACGAACAGCCGGTTGATCCCGAGCATCGCCGCGAACAGCAGCGTGACGGTCAGGACGCCCGCGGCGAGCTGGCCGCTCGATCGTGTCCCGGTTCAGCCCGAAGTGGAAGATCACGAACGTGACGATCGCGAACAGGATCATCGCCGGGAGCGTCTCGAGGCCGCGCAGCTCGAGCAGCAGGTCCTTGCGCAGCACGGTGATAACGGTCCTCATTGCCCGGACCTGACGCTCACACGTACAGACGCTTCACGGCCGCCGGATCCACCTCGTCCGGGCTCGCTCAGGAACGCCGCGCGGCCGTCCTCGAGCCCGAGCACCAGGTCGGCCTCGGCCAGCGCCGCCTGCGGATCGTGACTGGTCAGAACCCGCGTCGCCCCGGCCTCACGCCCGATCAGCGGCGCGACAAGCTCCGTGGCCGCCGGGTCGAGGTTGGCGAGCGGCTCGTCGAGGAGCAGCAGCCGCGGGCCGTGGAGCACCGCCCGGCACACCGCGAGCCGCTGCACCATCCCCGCGAGAGCAGCCGCACCGGCTCATCGGCGCGCGGACTCATACCCGACCGCGTCGAGCAACTGCTCGACGCGCTCGCTGCCGACGCCGTACAGCCGGGCGTGGTAGCCGAGGTTCTCGCGGCCGCTCAGATCGCGGTACAGCAGCGGGTCGTGCGCCAGCAGCCCGAGCCTGCCCGCGCACCGCGAACGCCGCGCCGCGGCAGCGCCTCGCCGAAGACACGAGACGTCGCCCGCCGTGGGGCCGCAGCAGCGTCGCCAGGATCCGGAGCAGCGTCGACTTGCCCGCGCCGTTTCGCCCGAGCACGGCGAGCGTCGACCCCGCGGGCACCTGCACCGACACGTCCCGGAGCACCGTCCGCTCGCCGAAGTGGCGGACCAGGCCCCGCAGCTCAATGGCCGGGGGTTGGTCCACCCTCGTGCTGCAGCGTCGTCACCACGTGCCCGAGCGTGGGGCCGATGACCGGGAACAGCTCGCCGATCGCCTTCGGGTTGCCGGGGAAGTTGACGATCAGCGTGCGGCCCGCGATTCCCGACACTCCCCGCGACAGGATCCCCATCGGGGTGTGCTTGAGCGCCTCCGCGCGCATCGCCTCGGCGAAGCCGGGGGCATCGCGCTCGATCACCGCCTTCGTCGCCTCGGGCGTCACGTCGTCGTGGGTGAAGCCGGTGCCGCCGGTCGTGAAGATCAGCGCGACCCCGTCGCGGGTGTGCGCCGCAGGAGCTTCTCGATCGCCTTGCGGTCATCGGCCACGACCTCGCGAGCGACGATCTCCGCGCCCGCGGCCTCCGCCAGCTTCGCCAGCGCCTGGCCCGAGCGGTCCTCGGCGCGGCCGGCGGCGACGGACGTCGAGACGGTGATGATCGCGGTCTTCATGCGCGACAGGGTAGGGATCTCGCGTCCCAGAACACCCACCGGCCATAACACAACGGCAACGGACCCGCCTGTACGGTCGCGCGCGGGTCTATCGCTCCGTGAGGGAGCAGAAAGGGGGAGTCCGTGAGGCGACTCTTCACCGCGGTGGTGGCCGTTGCCGCGCTGACGTTGTGTTCGGTGGCGGCGGCAGCCACGAGCAGCTTGAACGGGACGTGGAAGGAGACGGTCCACTCGAGCGCCCTGGGCGGCGCGCTCAACGGCACGTGGACGTTCAAGGCCAAGAACGGCAAGTACCACGTGGCCGACGACGGTCACGCGGTCGTTCACGGGAACTACACCGTGAAGGGCGGCAAGATCAGCCTGAAGGACACCGGCGGCGAGGGAAAATGCCCCGGGACCGGCGTCTACAAGTACAAGCTGAGCGGCAAGACGCTGAAGTTCACGTTGGTCAGCGACAAGGCCGCGGCTTGCGTCGGCCGGCGCGGCGTATTGACCGCCGGCCCGTTCACCAAAGTCAGCTGAACGAGCACCAGCGGCGCGACCCCCCATTCGGCGGGTCTATTTCCGGCGGCGGGCGAGTCGTGTGAAGGCGACGTTATCCTGCCGCCGGTGCGCCTGCTGGTAGCCAAAGCTCAGGCTCCGCTCGTAGGGGAGCTGGCGATCCCACCCTCGAAGTACCACGCCCACCGCGCGCTGATGCTCGCGGCGCTGGCCCCCGGGCAGAGCACGATCGTCCAGCGGACGGCCGCCCGGCACGTGACGTTCACGGTCGAGGCGCTGCGCGCGCTCGGCGCCAAGATCGAGGCGGTCGGCGACGGGCTGGCGCGTCACCGGCGGTGCAGCTTCTCGCCGATCAGCGACGAGGTGTCGGTCGGCAGCTCGGGCACGACGCTGTACTTCCTGCTCGGGCTCGCCGCGCTCGGCGACCGCCCGGTCCGGTTCGTCGGCCAGCGCTACTTCCGCCGCCGCCCGATCGGTCCGCTGCTGCAGGGCGCTGAAGCGGATGGGGGTGCGACTCGAGTACGAGGGCCAGCATCTGCCGGTGACCGTCTATCCGGGCGTCCCGCGCGGCGGCCGGATCCGGATCGACGGGACGCTGTCGCAGTGGATCTCGGGGCTGCTGATGCTGGCGCCGTACGCGCTCGAGCCGACGACGATCGAGATCCGGGGCGAGCTCAACGAGCGCCCTACCTCGAGCTGACGATCGACATGATGCGCCAGTTCGGCCTCGAGGTCACCGCGCGCGAGGACTGGCGGCGAGTTCTACGTCGCCCCGGGCCAGCGGCCGGCGCCGACCGACGTCGTGCTGCCGCCCGACATCGGCTCGGCCGTGTTCGGGCTCGCGGCGTGCACGCTCCATCCGTCGAAGGTCACGTTCCGCAGCCCGACGCCGATCGCCGGACACCCCGAGGCGTCGGTGCTCGACTCGCTGATGGCCGCGGGCGTGCCGTTCCGGTTCGCGCCGGACGGGCACTCGATCTCGATGGACCACGACGGCACGCCCCCCGAGGGCGGCCCGCTCGACTGCCGCGACATCCCGGACATGGTCCCGATCCTGTCGGTGCTCGCGAGCCGGCGCCAGCGGCAAGAGCGCGCTCGGCCACGTCGCCCACGTCCGGCTGAAGGAGTCAGACCGCGTCGCCTCGATGCTCCAGCTGCGCAAGATGGGCGCGAAGATCGAGTTCGACGGCAACGACATGACGTTCGAGGGCGTGCGAGCGTCTGCGCGGCGCGACGCTGTCGTCGTTCAACGACCACCGCGTGCTGATGGCGCTGACCGTGGCCGGGATCGATCGCCACCGGCGTGACCGAGCTGTCCTACCCGCACGCCTACCGGATCTCCTATCCCGAGTTCCTCGATCACATGAACGCGCTGGGCGTCCCGGCGGCGGTGGCGGGCCCCGCCCGCGTGCCCTGCCGTCGGGTGAGCGGGTCGTGACCGCGGAGCTGATCCTCGACGATCTGGACCGGCACGCCCGCGAGCGGCCGGACGACGCGCGCGGTCGTCGACGTGGGCGCCGACGGCATCCGTCCGCGAGCTCACCTGGGCGCAGCTGGCCGACCGAGGCCGACCGGGTCGCGGCAGCGCTCGAGTCCCTCGGGGTCGGGAAGGCGAGCCCGTCGCCTTCCAGCTGCCCAACCGCCTCGAGTTCGTGACGATCGCGCTGGCGACGCTGCGCGCTCGGAGCGGTGTGCGAGCCGCTGATGCCGATCTTCCGCGAGCGCGAGCTCGACGTTCATGCTGCGCGAGAGCGGCGCGCGCGTGCTGTTCGTCCCCGAGCGTGTTCCGCGGTCGCGACTACGCGGCGATGGCGGCCGGCCTGCGAGCCGGACTGCCGTCGCTCGAGCACGTGGTCGTGCTGGACGGCGACGCGCCGGCCGCGGCCGACCGGCACCGCGCCCGCCGAGCCCACCGCGCCGAGCCCGCGGCCCGATGCCGATCGCGCAGCTGCTGTTCACCTCGGGCACGTCCGGCGAGCCGAAGGGCGTGCTGCACCGCCACGACGTGCTGACGCGCGCGGCCGATCACCACATCGACGCACTTCGGGCTCGGAGCGCGACGACGTCATCTACATCCCCTCGCCGCTCGCCCACCAGACCGGCTTCCTGTACGGGATGTGGATCGCGATCCGGCTCGGCGTGCCCCAGGTGCTCCAGGAGGTCTGGGACGCCGAGATCGGGCTCGACGCGATGCGGCGATTCGGCGTGACGTTCGTCCAGGCGGCCACGCCGTTCCTGGCCGACCTCACCCGGGTCGCCGCCGATCGCGGCGAGCGGCGCCGGGCCGCGCTGCGGACGTTCGTCGCCACCGGCGCCGCGATCCCGCGCGAGCTCGCGCGCCGCTCCCGCGAGGTGCTCGGCGCCGAGGTCGGCGGGGCCTGGGGCACGACCGAGAGCTGCCTGGGCTGCGCGTTCGCTCCCGGCGACCCGCCCGAGCGCGCCTGGGGTACCGACGGGCGGGCGCTCGCCGGCGTCCGCTTGCGCGTCGTCGACGACGACGGCCGGCCGCTCGCCGCCGGCGAGGAGGGCAACTTCGAGGTCCACAGCGACTGCCTGTTCGACGGCTACCTGAACCGCCCGGAGCTGACCGCCGAGGCCGTCACCGCCGACGGCTGGTACCGCACGGGCGACCTGGCCCGGATCGACGCCGACGGCTACGTGCGGATCACCGGCCGCGTCAAGGACGTGATCAACCGCGGCGGCGAGAAGGTGCCGGTCGCCGAGATCGAGCAGCTCCTGCACGCCCATCCGGCCGTGCGCGACGTCGCGATCGTCGCGATGCCCGACGAGCGCCTCGGCGAGCGCGCGTGCGCGTTCGTCGTGCTCGACGGGCGGCGCCGAGCTCGACTTCGACGCGATGCTCGAGTACCTCGACTCGCGTCGCGTCGCGAAGACCTACTGGCCCGAGCGCCTGGAGCTGATCGCGGATCGCTTCCGCGGACGCCGTCGGGCAAGATCCAGAAGTTCGTGCTGCGCGCGCAGGTCCGCGAGCTCGCGCAGAGCACGAGGTGACGACATGACCACGGCCCCGACCACAGACTTCGAGGCGCTCGCGCGCCGAGGTCCGCGCGTACGTCGAGGACGAGGGCGAGCGCTGGTCGGAGCTGATCGAGCGCGAGCACCGGGTGCCGCTCGCGCTGTGGGACGAGCTGCGCGACCGGGGCTACCTGCGGCTGGCCGCGCCCGGTCGCCTACGGCGGCGCCGAGATCCCGTTCACGCGCTACCTCGAGCTGCTCGAGCTGTTCTCGATGTCGCACGCGTCGCTGCGGATGATCGTCCACGTCGCCAACGGCATCTGGCGGCCGATGGACTCACACGCCAACGACGACCAGCGCGAGCGCTTCATCAAGCCCGTGGTCGCGGGCGAGATCAAGGTCGCGTTCACGCTGACCGAGCCCGGCGCCGGCAGCGGCGCCGACATCCGCTGCAGCGTCGTGCGCGAAGGCGACACGTACTACCTGAGCGGCGAGAAGCACCTGATCACGTTCGGGACGATCGCCGACTACCTGCTGACGCTTCGCCCGGCGTCGAGGGCACCCGCGGCACCGACGGGACCGTCGCGCTGATGGTCCCGACCCGCGGCGAGGGAGTGGACGCGCGCGAGATGGCCGAGACGATGGGCGTGCGCGGCACCGACCACGGCCACATCGTGTTCGACCGCGCGCCGGTCCCGGTCGCCGACCGGTTCGGCGAGGAGGGCGAGGGCGTGGAGATCGCTTTGAGCGGGTTCCTCGGCCCGAGCCGGATCTCGCTCGCGACGACCTGCGTCGGGCTCGCCCAGCGCGCGCTCGACCTCGCGCTCGACTACGCCCAGCGCCGCGAGACGTTCGGGCAAGAAGATCGCCGAGCGCCAGGCGATCGCGTTCAGGCTCGCCGAGATGGCCACCGACGTCGAGGCGGCGCGGCGTCTGGTCTGGCACGCCGCGAGCAACTGGGAGCGGACCGGCCACGCCCCGACCGAGGCGGCGATGGCAAAGCTGTTCGCGAGCGAGATGCTCCAGCGCGTGACCGACGGGGCGCTCCAGGTCCACGGCGGGATCGGGTACTGGTCGACGAGCCCGATCGAGCGCGTCTACCGCGACGCCCGCGCGCAGCGGTTCGAGGAGGGCACCGCCGAGATCCAGAAGACGACGATCGCCCGGGACCTGCTTCGCCGATGAGCACCGCGACCTCTGACACCGATTCGCTGCTACCCGATCCCCGCCGCGGGTTCGAGGGCAAGGTCGCGCTGATCACCGGCGGGCTCGCGCGGGATCGGACGCGCGCTCGCGCTCCGCCTCGCCGCTCGCGGCGCGACCCCGATCGTCAACTACCGGCGCAACGAGGAGGCCGCGGCCGACACGATCGCCGAGATCCAGCGGCTCGGCGCCACCGGGCTGGCGATCCGTGCCGACCTCGAGAGCCTCGAGGAGATCGAGTCGATGTTCGAGCAGGTGCAGGAGCGGTTCGGTCGCCTCGACTTCTTCGTCTCGAACGCGTCCGCGAGCAACTTCCACCACTTCATGGACCTGAAGCCCCACCACCTCGAGCGCACGTTCAACCTGAATGTGCGGGCGTTCGTGGTCGGGACGCAGCGCGCGGTCCAGCTGATGCCCGACGGCGGCCGGGTCGTCGTGCTGTCGAGCTACGGGAGCATCCGCACGTTCCCGACCTACGCGAACCTCGGGTCGGCCAAGGCCGCGCTCGAGGCGTGGGCGCGCTACATGGCGGTCGAGCTCGCCCCGCGCGGCGTCAACGTGAACGCGGTCAACGGCGGGATCATCGAGACCGACTCCTCGAGCTACTTCTACTCGACCGGACGCGTCCCGTCGCTCGACACCGTGTTGCCGAAGATCCCCAAGAAGCGGATGGGCACGCGCCGCCGAGGTCGCCGAATGCGTCGCTGTTCCTGCTCTCGCCCGGCGCCGAGTACGTGACCGGCACGTCGCTGATCGTCGACGGCGGCCTGACCGCGATCTCGCCGCCGTTCCACTCGGACATCGCGGCGGCCGCCGACGCGGGGACGCTGAACGCGCTGTCCGAGGCGCTCCGCTAACGGTCGCGGGTCCAGTGGCCCGACCGGCCGCCGGACTTCTCGAGCAGCACGACCTCGCCGATCTCGGCCCCGCGCTCGATCCCCTTGACCATGTCGTAGACGGTCAGCGCCGCGACGGAGGCGGCGGTCATCGCCTCCATCTCGACCCCGGTCTGCCCGGTCGTGCGCGCTTCGGCGACCAGCGTGATGCGGCCGGCGTCGGGGTCGACCGACGCCCTCGACGCCCACGAACGAGAGCGGGAGCGGATGGCACAGCGGGATCAGCTCGGCAGTCCGCTTGGCCGCCTGGATCCCCGCGATCCGCGCCACCCCGAGCACGTCGCCCTTCGGGGCGTCGCCGGCAAGCGACCGCTTCCGCGGTCCGTCGCGACACGCGCACGGTTGCCCGCGCCACCGCGCGCCGCTCGCTCGTGGGCTTTGCGCCCACGTCGACCATCCGGGCCCGGCCGGACGCGTCCAGATGCGTGAGCTCGCTCACCGCGCCGCGGACGCGAACGACCGCTGTGCGTCCGCGATCAGGTCGCGCACCGCGTCGACGTCGCCCGCCCGCAGCAGCTCGACCGGGTCGGGGTCGCCGTTCACGATCGACTCGAAGAACTCCTTGCGGTCCTGGTAGGTCGGGAGCGTCGCCTTCGCCCAGCCTCGCGCGTCGTTCAGCAGGATCGCGAGCAGCGCGTACGGCTCGCCGAACAGCTCACCGATCTCGCGCTTCATCCGCTTGGCGAGCGCCGGCGAGGCGCCGGCGGTCGAGATCGCCACCGCGAGCGGGCCGGTCCGCACGATCGCCGGCAGGATGAAGTTGCACAGCGGCGGCACGTCGACGACGTTGACGAGCATCGCGCGCGCCTCGGCGTCCTCGAACACGCGGATGTTGAGGTCGGTGTCGTCGGTCGCGGCGATCGCGATCAGCGCGCCGTCCAGGTCGCCCGGCGAGTACTCGCGCTGCTGCCACCGGATCGAGCCCTCGAGCGCGAGTTGCGCGAGCTCGGGATGGGCCTCCGGGGCGATCAGCGTCACGTCGGCGTCGCACGCGAGCAGCCCCTCGACCTTCTCGAGCCCGACATCACCGCCGCCGACGACCACGCAGCGCCGGCCGGTCAGGCGCAGGCACGCGATGTAGAACGGCGTCTCGAGCATCCCCTGAACGCACGACTGGTCGCACGTCCCGCGACGCAGCTGGCAGACGCACTCCTTACCGCTGTAAGCCTGGGCGGGCATCGCTCTACGAGGGTACCGCGACCGGACTTTGGCGCTGAAGCTGACGTATACGAGACGCGAGCGCCAAAGTCCGGTCGAGCTACCGGCGGATCGCGTCGCGAGCGAGGCGCGCGCCCAGCCGCGTCAGTGGGACGAAACCGTCGCGCAGCGCGCGGCCTCGCTCCGACGCTGACCCGTACAGGATCACCGCGGTCTGGCGCAGCGCCTTGCCGAGCGTCTCGTCGTACGGGTGCCACCACGGATCGCGCACCGCGGACCCCTCCCACACGCGCAGCTTGACGTTGACGCACTCGTACAGCCCGAACTTCGAATGGGTCCGGCCCAGACCCGACTCCTTGACGCCGCCCCACGCGCACTGGCACGCGCCGTGGCTGAACATGTGGTCGTTGATCCAGACCATGCCGGACTCCAGCTCGCCGGCGATCCGCTCGCCCCGCGAGCGATCCGAGGTCCAGACCGACGCGCCGAGCCCGAACTGCGAGTCGTTCGCCAGCGCGATCGCCTCGGCCTCCGAGTCGACGACGACGATCGGGAGCACCGGGCCGAAGATCTCCTCGCGCATGATCCGCATCTCGTGCGTGACGCCGGTCAGCACGGCCGGCGCGTAGAACGCGCCGTCGAGCCCGGCCGGCGCCTCGACCGGCCCGCCGCAGCGCAGCACTGCGCCCCGCCGCCACCGCGTCGTCGACCAGCTCGCGGACGATCTCGAGCTGCTCAGACGACACCATCGGCCCGATCTCGGTGTCCCAGCTCATCGGATCGCCCACCCGCAGCCGCTGTGCGCCGGCGACCACACCCTCGACGAACCGGTCCGCCACCGAGCGCTCGACGTACACGCGCTCGATCCCCGAGCACGTCTGGCCCGCGTTGGCGAACCCGCCCCACAGCGCTCCGGCGATCGCATGCTCCAGATGCGCATCGCGCGAGCACGATCATCGGGTCCTTGCCGCCGAGCTCGAGCACGCACCCCTTCAGACGCCGGGCGCAGGCTCTCCGCCACCGACCGGCCGGTCTCGCACCGAGCCCGTGAAGAACACCTTCCCGACGCTCGACTCGGCCAGCGCCGCGCCGGTCCCCGGACCGTGCACGACCCGCACCAGACCCGGGGCACGCCGGCCCGTTCGAAGATCCGAGCGATCCGGTCCCCGATCAGCGGCGTCAGCGACGCCGGCTTCAGCACGACGCCGTTGCCGGCCATCAGCGCGAGCGCGACCTCGCCGAACGGGATGCTCCACGGGTAGTTCCAGGGCGAGATGACCCCGATCACGCCGAGCGGCTCGTACGTGAACGCCGAGCGCTTGGTCTTCAGGAACAGCTGCGGCATCGGGATCTTCTCGTCGGCGAGGATCTCGACGCCGGCCTTCGCGATCCAGCCCAGCGCGTCGATCGTCGGCAGGAGCTCCATCGAGAACGCCTCGTTGCGCGGCTTGCCCTGCTCGCGGACGATCAGGTCGCGGATGTCGTCGGACTCGTCGAGCAGCACCTGGGCCGCGCGCTCGAGGTAGCTCCCGCGCTCGGCCAGCGTCAGCTGCGCCCAGGCCGGCTGCACGGCGGCGACGGCGTCGACGACGCCCTGCACGTCCTCGGGCGCGGTGATCGGGACCGCGCCGAGCGGCTCTCCGGTGGCGGGGTTGAACGACTCGAGTTGGGCGGTGGCGGTAGCTGTGTCCATGCGGCCGAGACTAGCGATCGCGCCCCGAAATCAGCCCGGGTCACGCGCGGCCGCGCGCCCGCCGGATCTCCTCGAGCCGCTCTCGCAGCAGCGCCTCCGCGTCGTCGGGCTCGTAGAACCGCTCCCCGATCGCCGAGTCCGGCATCAGCTCCTGCGGCGAGAAGTGACCCGGGCCGGCGGTGCGGGTTGTCGTAGCCGCCGTCGCTGCGGGTCGACGAGCGCAGCCAGGGCGGCGGAGCCTCGCGCGCCGCGCTCGCGGATGAACTCCCGGGAGGCGATCACAGCGCGTTTGGCCGCGTCGGACTTCGGCGCGAGCGACAGATAGATCGCGGCCTGGGCCAGCGCGAACTGGCACTCGGGCAGCCCGACGTGCTCGACCGCGTCGGCCGCAGCCGTCGCCACGCTCAGCGCCTGCGGGTCCGCGTTGCCGATGTCCTCCGAGGCGAGGATGACCATCCGGCGCACGATGAACCGCGGGTCCTCGCCGCCCTCGAGCATCACCGCGAGGTAATACAGAGACGCGTCCGGGATCAGAGCCCCGGGTCGCCTTGATCCAGGCCGAGATCGTGTCGTAGTGACGATCCGCCTGGCGGTCGTACAGCAGCGCGCGCCGCTGCAGCGCATCCTCGGCCTGCGCCAGCCCGACGACCTCGTCCGGACCCAGCCGTCTGGCACGCGAGCTCGAGCGCGTTCAGGGCCGTCCGGGCATCGCCGCCGGAGCGCTCGGCGAGGAACTCGAGCGTCGCCGGGTCGACCCGCGAACGCCGGCCCGCACTCGCCACGCTCGAGCGCCCGGTCGAGCAGCACGCGCACGTCGGCGGGCGTCAGCGGCTTCCAGCTCGTAGACGCGGGCCCGCGAGAGCAGCGCGGAGTTGACCTCGAAGTACGGGTTCTCGGTCGTCGCCCCGATCAGCGTCACGATCCCGTCCTCGACCGCCGGCAGCAGCGCGTCCTGCTGGGCCTTGTTGAACCGGTGGATCTCGTCCAGGAAGAAGATCGTGCGCCGCCCCCCGGCGGCCAGCCGCTGGCGCGCCCGCTCGATCACGCCGCGTACCTCGGCTCGGCCCGCCTGCACCGCGCTCTCCTCCTCGAACGCCGCGTCGGAAGCCTCGGCGATCAGCCGCGCCAGCGTCGTCTTGCCGCTCCCGGGCGGCCCGTGCAGGATCATCGAGTGGGGATGGCCCTCCTCGATCGCCCTCCGAAGCGACGATCCGGGCGCCAGAAGCCGGTCCTGGCCCGACGAACTCGTCGAGCGTGTCGCGGCCGCATCCGTGTCGCCAGCGGCGCATCGGGCAGCGTCGCCGACCGGCTCTGCGGCCGGCGCCTCGTCCTCTCCGAACAAGCGCTCCATGTCACAAGTATGCGACGAGCGTCGTTCTACGCTCGAAGCGATGCCCCGCCAGAACCGCGTTACCCCACTCGGCGAGCTGATCACCACCCCGGAGCGCGGGCTCGTCTACGGCAACCGTGGCTGCATTCACGACGCCTTCGGGCAGGTGCGGCCGCAGCGCCACCCGACCAGACGGTGGATCGCGTGCCGGCTGGAATTCAACGGGCGCCGGCGCTCCCCGCTCATGACCCCCGGCCGGTTCACCGAGCTGTTCTTCCTCGACGAGGCGACCGCGCTCGCGGCGGGCCACCGGCCGTGCGGAGAGTGCCGCTACAGCGACTACGAGCACCTGACCGGCATGTGGGCCGAGCTGCATCCAAAGCAGCACGGCGCGGACGCGATCGACGAGCAGCTCGACCGCGAGCGGCGCGACCCCCGGACGAGAGAGCGCCGGTTCCACGAGGCCGAGTTCGACGAGCTCCCCGACGGCACGTTCGTGATGCACGACGGCGAGCCACATCTCCTGCTCGGCTCGGACCTGCTCAGCTGGTCCCCGGCTGGCTACACGGCCCACACCAGCCGGCCGGCCGGCGCCAACGCGAGCGCGACCGTGATCACGCCGCCGTCGTTGGTGGCGCTGCTCCGCACCGACCGGACGCCGCTCGTACCGCTCCTGCACGAGTCGGCGACCAAATCCCCCGCCCAACCGACCTGACATAGTCTTCGCAGCATGGGTGACGACTGGCGACTTCAGATCGGGCTGTTCGAGAAGGGCACGGCGCACGCGCTGACCGAACGGCTCGACGCCGGGAAGCTGGGCGACGATCTCGAGGAGGAGTTCGGCAAGCGGCTCGTCGTCTCCGCCGATCCTCCGAACGTGTTCGTCTACGCGGGCGAGCGAGCGCAGGCCGAGGCGGCCGAGCGCAAGATCCGCTCGGTCGCGGCCGAGCACGGCTGGGACATCGAGATCGAGCTCAAGCACTGGCATCCCACCGCGGAGGAATGGGAGGACCCGGACAAGCCGCTTCCGGAGAACGACGCCCAGCGCCTCGCCGAGCACCAGGCGCTGCTCGACCAGAGCGCGAGGACTCCGTCATCCGCGGCTATCCCGAGTACGAGGTGCGGATCGAGTGCCCCTCGCACCACGACACGGTCAAGCTCGACCGGCGCCTGCACGACGAGGGGTTCCCGACGGTCCGCCGCTGGAAGTACCTGCTGGTCGGAGCGGACGACGAGGACACCGCGAAGGCGCTCGCCGACCGCCTGCGCGGCGAGGCCCCGGAAGGCTGCACGGTCACCGCCGAGGCGAGCCTCCGCCAGACCTACGACGACGAGCCGACGCGTGGCTCGTTCGCCATCTTCGGCGGACTCGGCGGCTGACCACCGGTATTCCCCTGCCGCGAAGCGGCGGCGGTCGCGATGTCCTCGGCATAGGTGAAGCGCGCCCGCGCCAGGAACAAACCCGCAGCGAACAATGTCACGAGCAAGATCAGGAAGCTGATCTCGAGTCCCCGGGCCTCGCTCGGCGATACGCCACCGGCATGGGTGCCGATTGGAGCCTGCGCGGGCACGATGCCCGCGATCAGCTGGGAGAGCCCGCCGAACACGAGCGGGGCCAGCGCCTGGGCGAGCGAGCGCAGGAACGTTCGGACGCTTTCCGCGCGCCCCCACAACAGGGCCGGCATGATGTCGAGCCGCGCGGCGTCGAGCGGCGGGTTAGCAGCCGACAGAAGCGAGGCGCCGGCCACGTCGAACCACAGCGCCGGCGTCAGATGGCTGCCGAGCACGCCAGGGATGAGCAGCGCCGTGGCACCGAGGTAGCACAGCGCCGGGACCCAGATCCGGGCCTCGATGAACCCGCGGCGCACCATCGTGTCCGTGATCCGGCCGCTGATCAGAGTGCCGATCATCGCTCCCCCCACCAGCGCCGCCAGCACCACCTCGGCTGTCGCCTGGTTGACGTGATAGTGACCGCGAACGAACAGGAGCGCGAAGGTCGACAGCCCCGAGAAGTAGAAGTAGCCGAGCGACGAGCTGATGATCAGGTGCATGTTGGTCGGAACCGACAGGATGTACCTGACGGCGCGACTCAGCGACATGGCACGGGGATCCTCGGTGAGCACGCGATCGGGATTGGGCTTGACGCCTCTTTGCTCGGCCGCCTGACGGGCCAGGTCGTCCTCGGCCGGCGCGGCCTCGCTGCCCTGCTCCGGCTCCGATGCCTGGTCGGAGGCGGCCTGCGCGGCCGCCTCGTGCAGATCGAGCACCCCCGGCTCCAGGCGATTCTGACCGCCCCGTACAGGCTCCGGGACGGTCCGCCACAGCTCACGCGCGAGGAAGAAGCCCGGGATGGCCAGCAGCACGAATGCCGCACGCCAATCAATCAGGCTTGCCACGCTGCTCGAGATGATGAAGCCGACGGCGGTCCCGGCGATCTCTCCGCCGAGGATGTAGGCGTAGATCTGCCCGCGCTCGCGCGCCGGGAAGTAGTCGCCGGTCAGCGACGCGATCGCGGGGCCGGCCGAGGCGGCCACCGCGCCGAGGGCGAGCCGCGTCAGGAGCAGCCCGCTGTACGCTGCTCGCGAACGCGCTCAGCAGCGACGCGACGCTCCACAGCACGATGCTCCCGGCGAGGATCGGCATGCGCTTGTAGCGGTCGACGAGAAGTCCGACCGGGATCGTGAACACCGCGCCGACGAGCAGCGACACGGACACAAGCAGCCCGATCTTGGTGTTGCCGATGTGGAGCGCCTGCTCGAGCTGCGGCGCCACCGCGCCCACCGTCGCCGTGTCGGCGCCGTTCAAAGCCAGCACCGCGCCGAACAGCACGATAACCCGCGCCCGCGCCGGGCCGCCGACGCGTTTGACGACCTCGCCGCGTAACAGGCGGCCGGCCCACCGCGACGCCCGCGCGAACGCGCTCGCCGCCCGTGCGAACGCTCCCCGTGACTCGCGGCTCGAGCTCACCGTCTCAGCCCTCTTTCAGCCCCTCGCGTATCTGCTCGTCCGCCATCCGCCATCCCCGGACCGTAGAACGCAGCGTCACGTAGCCTCCGATCCCGGGCAGCGTGGGCAGCCAGAACGAGATCGCGCGGTAGGCGAGCACCGCGATCACCGCGCGTCCGGCCGGTTGGCCGAACGCCGCGAACGCGCCGATCATTCCGCCCTCGACGCCGCCGATCCCGCCCGGCAGCGGCAGCAGGCTCCCGAGCGTGCCGAGGAAGTAGCCCATCACGAGGACCGCGACCGGCACGACCGTGCCGAACGCGCGGAACGACGCCCCGAGGCACGCGATGTCGAACGCCCAGTACGCGACCGCCCCGAGCACGCCCCAGTGGCGGTTCCGGATCAGCCCGAGGGCGGTGCGGACGCCGGAGCCGAGCGTCGCCGGCAGTGTCGCGAATCGAGTCGCGAGCCGGCCGATCCGCCCGGAGCGCTTCGCGAGATGATCGAGGCGCCGCTCGAAGTCACTGCGGCACGAGCCCCATCGCGGCCCCGAGGACGAGTGCCACCGCGCTCAGGATCGCCGGCAGGAGCGTCAGCGCCGTCGGCCCCCCGCCGGAGAAGGCGCCGCTCCACAGCCCGAGCCCGCACACCACCAGCGCGAGCAGATACAACGAGTACTGGATCGAATAGTTGGCGGCCAGCCGACAGGCGATCACGCGCGGCGCCATGCCGGCACGGCGGAGCGCCCACACCGTGACAGCGACGCCGCCCGCGCCGGCCGCCGCGAGCAGCCTGATCGCGGCGATTCCGGCGAGCGGGATCTCGATGCTCGCCCGCCAGCTGAGCCGCGACATCCCGCGCGCGAACACCGTGCGGAACAGGACCGCGTATCCGAGCACGGACAGGATCTCGAACCCGGCCGCGACGGCCAGCCACAGCACGTCGCCGCGCTCGAGCCGGCCCCACGTCTGGTTCAGCCCTGTGACCTTCGGAACCAGGAAGTACAGACCGACCAGCGCGGCGGTGATGAACAGCATCCCGACAGCGAGCTTGCGCCGGGTGACCGGTCCGGTCGGCCCTTCCGCGGGCATCTCCGGAATGTCGACGTCGATCTCGTCGGAGTCGGAGTCCGCGTAGGAGTCGATCTGGGCGGCCGACGTGCGCTCGTCGCGGTCCCGCATCGGGTGAAGTTCGCCGGCCATACTAACGCTCTCCTAACTTCAAGTTACCCCCCGGCTTCAACCGGCACGCGGATCGACCCCCGCCTACTCTTGTTCACCAGTGGAGCACCTGCACCTCCGCTCGATCCCCCTCGAGGAGACCCGCGAGCTCCGCCGCGACGTCCTGCGGCCGTACATGACCGTCGACGAGCTGGCCGAGACCGAGCCGAGTGGAGCGGTCGCGTTCGGCGTATTCGACGGCGACGAGCTCGTCGCGGTCGGGCTGGTCGGACCCGACGGCGAGCCCGGCGACTGGCGCGTCCGCGGGATGGCGACCGCCCCCCACGCCCGCGGGCGCGGGGCCGGGACCAAGGTTCTGCAAGCGCTCGTGCAACACGCGCTCGACAACGGTGCGACGCGCCTGTGGTGCAACGCCCGAACGCCGGCGCGCTCGCTTTACGAGCGCGCGGGCTTCATCGCGACCTCGGACGAGTTCGAGACGCCACGGATCGGGCCCCACTACAGGATGGAGCTGCGCACGCCCGCCGGCGGCTTGGCGGCGTGACCTCCGCGGCGCCGGTCACCGGCCGACCAGCGCCAGCGCCTCCTCGTGAAGCAGCCCGTTGGTCGCCAGCGCGTCGCCGCCGCCGGCCGTGGGCACCCCTCCGAGGTCGGTGAACGTGCCGCCGGCCTCCTCGACGATCACCTGCGGCGCCGCGAGGTCCCACAGCGACACGATCGCCTCGCAGCCGATCTCGGCCACGCCCTCGGCGACGAGCATGTAGGTCCAGAAGTCGCCGAAACCGCGCGTGCGCCAGCAGCGCCGGCTCAGCGACAGCAGCTGCTCGAGCCGGCCCCCGTCCTCCCATCCGTCGAACCCCGACACGCACAGCTGCGCATCCTCGAGCGCGCGCACCGCCGAGACCCGCAGCCGACGCGGCTCGGCTGACAGGCCGTCGGCCCCGAACGCGCCGGCGCCCTTCGCGGCCCACCACCGCCGTCCCAGCGCCGGCGCCGAGACGACCCCGACAGTGACCTGATCCTCCTCCTGGAGCGCGAGCAGCGTCGCCCACACGGGGATCCCGCGGACGTAGTTCTTGGTCCCGTCGATCGGGTCGACGATCCAGCGCCGGCCGTCGCCGAGCGCGGTCGGAGGCCCCGAACTCCTCGCCGAGGATCGCAGTCGCCAGGCCGGTCGGCCGCGAGCCGGTCGCGCAGCGTCCGCTCGACGGCCGTGTCGGCCTCGCTCACGGGCGTCAGATCGGGCTTGGTCTCGACCACGAGGTCGTCGGCCCGAAACCGCGCCACCGTGATCGAATCCGCGATGTCGGCGAGCTCGAGCGCGAGCTTCAGGTCGTCTGGGTCGGCGGGCACGAACGCGGATCCTACGCATCGGACCGCTACCCTCACGCCCTGCATGGCCGCGAACGAGCTCGAGCGCGAGACGACCGACCTCCTCCGGGAGCTCGTCCGCTTCAACACCGTCAACCCTCCGGGCAACGAGCGCGCCGCGATCGAGTTCCTCGCCGGCTACCTGAACGACGCCGGCCTCAAGACGGAGCTGCTCGCCGACGACGAGGACCGGCCGAACCTCGTCGCCGACCTCGACGGCGGCGACGGCGAGGGCCCGACGCTGTGCTACCTCGGCCATGTCGACACGGTCCTCGCGGATCCGTCCGAGTGGACCCACGATCCGTGGTCGGGCGACGTGGACGACGGCTTCCTGTGGGGTCGCGGCGCGCTCGACATGAAGTCGCAGGTGGCCGCCGAGGCGGTCGCCGCCGCCATCACTCGCCCGCGGCGGCTGGCGGCCAAGCGCGCGGCACCCTCAAGCTCGTGTTCGTCTCCGACGAGGAGACCGGCGGCGACGTCGGCGCCCACTGGCTGACGAAGGCGCACCCCGACCGCACCCGCTGCGACATGCTCCTGAACGAGGGCGCCGGCGACGTGTTCGAGTTCGACGGGATCCGCCGCTACGGGGTGTGCTGCGCCGAGAAGGGGATCTTCCGCTTCACGCTGACCGCGCGCGGCGTCGCCGGCCACGCCTCGCTCCCCAGGATCGGCGAGAACGCCCTCCTCAAGCTGGCGCCCGCGCTGCAGCGGATCGCGGACGCGAAGCCGACGTTCGAGCTGACCGAGGCTCCGGCCGCGCTGCTGGCCGGGCTCGGCGCGGACCCGGACGACCCGGCGAGCGCGCTCGAGCGGATCGCCGCCGTCGACCCGAGGCTGCTGACGCTCGTCGAGCCGATGCTCGGCGTGACGCTGACGCCGACGATGGCTCACGCCTCGGACAAGATCAACGTGATCCCGTCCCGGGCGTACCTGAAGATCGACTGCCGCGTGCCGCCCGGGCTCGGGCGAGGATGCCGCCCGCCGGCGGATCGAAGAGCGTCCTCGGCGACGAGGCCGACCACCTCGAGATCGAGTTCACCGAGATGGTCACCGGCAACGCCTCGCCGATCGACACCCCGCTGATGGACGCGATCGATCGCTGGGTGCGGGCCAACGACCCGGGCGCGGAGACCGTGCCGATGATCCTGCCGGGCTTCTCCGACTCGCGCTGGTTCCGCGAGCAGTTCCCCGAGTGCGTTGCCTACGGCTTCTTCCCCCAGCGCCACATGACCCTGCTCGAGACCGCGCCGCTGGTCCACAGCGCCGACGAGCGGATCGACGTGCGCGATCTCGGGTTCGCCGCCGCCTGCTACACCGACCTCGCCCGCGACCTCCTCGGCTGACCGGCCCCATGCGACTGAGATTTCCGCTGACCTTGGGCGGAAACCTCAGTCGCATCGATTGGGCAGATCAACCGCGCCCGCCAGAGCCGATCGGCTGGTAGAAGAGGCGGTTGCCGATCCAGTCGGTGTAGTGGGCGCCCGGCGACGGCACCGCATGGAAGCTGGCCGCCTGCGTCGGGTCGCCGCTCCCGTTGTACCGCGGAATCTCCGGATACGGGTACACCGGACGGCTCAATGAGCTGCTGCCCACCGTGTAGCTGATCGACAGCTGGCTCGGCTGAGCCCCGGCCTCGACCCATTGCACCATCGGGTAGATCAGGTCGGGGATGACCGCGTTCGCGTAGCCGCCCCCGCAGTGGTACACCGACGGGAACAAGAACAGGCGCGCGAACTGCTTCGTCGCCGCCGGGCCGCCCATCCGCGCGGTCAGGATGTCGTAGTAGTCGACCGTGCCCGACGGCGGGATGCCGTTGTCGGCCCATCCCTGCCACATGATCAGCTTCCCACCGTGCCGGCGGAACGCGCTCAGGTTCGTGTCCATCGCGTCCCACGTGTTCGCCGCCGGGAACATCGAGTTGAACGCCTGGTCGGTGAACTGCCACTGGAACGGATCGGGACCGAGCTGTCCCGGGCGGTTCAGCTGGTAGCGCAGGTACGGTTGCGACAGCCCGAAGTAGTCGAGCGACTGGGTCGTGGGCGCCGTGCTCCCGTTCGGGCCTGACGGCAGCTCGAACACCGACCACCCGAGCTCCGAGCCGTACGGCAGGCCTCCTGGATACAGCAGCCGCCCGCGCGGGTCGGCCGGGCCTTGGTAGAACTCGCGCGCGACCTGCACCTGCGCCGCCGACAGGCAGCTCGTGTCGGTGGCCGGATTCGGGTCATTCGACGAACACTCGATGCTCGCCGGATCGAAGTGGCAGTTCTGCGGGTCGGTGATGATTCCGTCCCCGCCGGGTACGCCGTCGTCGTGGCCGCAGGCGGCGATCACCGCCGCGTGCAGCACCGGCAGCTTGTTGTCAGTGAGGATCGCGTTTCCGCCCGAGTCCGTGTTGACCCTCACATCCCACGTCTGATTCTCGGCGTTCAGCGGGCCGGCGATGATCTCCGGCGCGCCGGCGATGATCCCGTTGAAGTCGTTCGGGTAGCGCTCGGCCATCTCCATCGCCTCGCGCCCGCCGTCCGAGCAGCCGTTGAAGTACGACTCGTTCGGATCGACGCCGTAGTAGTCCCGGATGATCTGCCTCGCCACCTCGTACAGCGCCTGCTCGGACTCGTAGCCGTACTCGTTGCGGAGCTTCTGGTCGTTGAACGCGAACAGACCGCCTCCGCCGAGTCCCGCCGCGGTCACGTGGCCCTCGTCGTCGGTGGCCATCGCGAAGTCGCCGCCGAGCTGCGCATCGCACGACGGAAACGTCTGGCCGCTGACCGTCCCGCAGTAACCGCCGCAGCCGTTCTGCAGGTAGCGACCCTGCCACGTGCTGACCGGCAACTGGAGATCGAAGTGGGTCTGCGGCGCGATCATCCCTTTCACGTCGCAGTACTCCGGGTTACCACTGGCAGCCGGCACGTCGGTCGAGCTGGCGATCGCCGTGGGGTACCGGGGGTTCGCAGCGAGGTCAGTGAGCCCGGTGATCGCCGCACAGCTCGTGAGCTTGGGCTGGATGATCGGGCTGCTCGCCGCGAGCTTCGCCGAATCGGCGATCAGCTGCTCCTTCTGTGCGCCGGCAGCGCCGCCGGCGGATCCGAGTATCACGACCAGCGCGCCGACCGCGGTGAGCGCGAGCACGCAGACGACCCACGCGTGGCGCGCGCGGAATCTCTCCAGCATCTTGTCCCTCCCTCGTTGACCGGTGAGAAATCGTCACTCCGCTGTGCACACAGCGCAAGCCGTTGTGCACTCAGACGCAAGAGTCCGAACATCGATTGGCGAGTCATAGACTTCGCCCATGGCGACGGAGCTCTCGACGCGGCTCGACCCCTCGATCTTCCGGCTGCCGGTCGAGCGGATCAGGCACGGCTACTACTCCGACCAGTACTTCGTCTACACGAAGTCCCTGCTCGAGGCCGAGCACCATCACCCGCACGTGGTGATGCAGGTGTTCCAGAAGCAGGAATCGGTCCTCGGCGGGATCGACGAAGCGATCGCAGTCCTGAAGCTGTGCTCGGGGTACGAGCAAGACGGCGAGTGGGTCCTCGGCTGGAACGAGCTCGAGGTCCACGCGCTCCGCGAGGGCGACCAGATCGTGCCCCGCGAGACCGTGATGACGATCGAGGGCGACTACAGCCTGTTCGCCCACCTCGAGACCGTGTACCTGGGCTCGCTCGCGCGCCGTTCGCTGATCATGCGGAACGTCCTCGAGGTCGTCGAGGCCGCCCGCGGCAAGCAGATCTTCTACTTCCCGGCGCGTCACGATCACTGGCTCGTCCAGACCGGCGACGGCTGGAGCGCGCACGTCGCCGGCGCGATCGGCGTCTCGACCGACGCACAGGCATCCTGGTGGGGCGGCCGGGGCATCGGCACGGTTCCGCACGGGCTGATCGCCGCGTACGGTGGCGACACGGTCAGGGCGGCGACGGTGTTCGCCGACCGCTACCAGCGCGAGATGAACATCACCGTGCTGGTCGACTTCGACAACGACTCGGTGCGGACCGCGCTCGAGGTCGCCGACGCGCTCGGGCCGAAGCTGTGGGGCGTGCGGCTCGACACCAGCGAGGACCTCGTCGACCGCTCGCTGTTCGAGGAGATGGGCGGGTTCAAGCCCGACCGGGGTCAATCCGCGGCTGGTCGAGAACGTGCGCAGCGCGCTCGACGCGGGCGGCTACCCGGACGTCCGGATCGTCGCCAGCGGCGGGTTCACCGCCGCAGCGGATCCGCGAGTTCGAGGCCGCCGGCGTCCCCGTCGACGCCTACGGGGTCGGCTCATCGCTGATCCGGGGCGACAACGACTTCACCGCCGACGTGGTGCTGCGTCGACGGACGGCCGTGCGCGAAGGTGGGAAGGCGCTATTCGCCGAATCCGCGCCTGGAAAGGGTTGAGTGATCCGAGCCGCGTGCCGATGAGAGATATTGCCCCATGATCCAGGCCGCCAGCATCGTCGACGGGGCCGCCCCCAAAGCCACCCGGCTCAACCTCCCATCCACCACCTGCTCACGCCGATCTTCCACGCCCCGAGCACGTTCCTGGGCTACCCGGACGTGACCTCGTTCCTGCAGGCCTGGCTCCCGATCGTCTTCATGGGCGTGCTGGTGGTGGCCGTGCTCGCGCTGATGCGGTTCATGCCGCGCACGCGCCCGGCCGAGATCAAGCCGGACTCCGCCCCGTCGATCGCCTGGGCCGACATCGCCGGCGCCGAGGAGGCCAAGGATGAGCTGCGCGAGGTCGTCGATTACCTGCGAGACCCCGCGCGCTTCCGCGAGCTCGGCGCGAAGGTGCCGAAGGGAATCCTGCTCCACGGTCCACCCGGAACCGGCAAGACGCTGCTGGCCAAGGCCGTCGCGCACGAGTCCGGCGCCACCTTCTTCTCCCAGTCCGCGGCCTCGTTCGTCGAGATGTTCGTCGGCGTCGGCGCCGCCCGGATCCGCCACCTGTTCAAGGCCGCCCGCAAGAAGGCGCCCGCGATCGTGTTCATCGACGAGCTCGACGCGGTCGGCGGCCACCGCGGCCTCGACGTCTCCGGCGAGCGCGACCAGACCCTGAACCAGCTGCTGGTCGAGATGGACGGCTTCACCGCCCGCAAGGACGTCGTCGTGATCGCCGCCTCCAACCTGCTCGAGAAGCTCGACCCGGCGCTGCTGCGCCCGGGCCGCTTCGACCGCCAGATCTTCGTCTCGCCGCCCGACGTCGTCGGCCGCGAGCGCATCCTCCACGTCCACTCCCGCAACAAGCCGCTCGGCGACGGCGTCGACCTGAAGCTGCTCGCGCGCCAGACCTCGGGGCTGACCGGCGCCGACCTCGCGAACATCTGCAACGAGGCCGCGATCTTCGCCGGCCGACGCGGAGCCGACCAGCTCGAGATGAAGGACTTCGACGCCGCGCTCGAGCGCGTCGTCGCCGGCATGCAGTCGCGCCGCACGCTGACCGACCACGAGAAGCGCGTGGTCGCCTACCACGAGGCCGGCCACGCCCTGTGCGGCGAGCTGCTGCCGTCGGTCGACCGCGTCCACCGGATCTCGATCGTCCCGCGCGGCCGCGCGCTCGGCTACACGCTGAACCTCCCCGAGGAGGACCGCTACCTGAAGACCCGCGAGGAGCTGATCGACTTCATGACGATGCTGCTGGGCGGCCGAGCCGCCGAGCAGCTCGTGTTCGGCTCGATCACCACCGGCGCCTCCGACGACCTCAAGCGCGTCGCCGAGATCGCCCGCGCGATGGTCCACGAGTACGCGATGGGCACCGGCTCGAGCTCGCTGCGCGCGATCGACGACGGCGCCGCCGAGGCCACCCGCCGTGTCCGCGACGCCGAGGTGCGCGAGCTGGCCGACGAGGCCTACCGGGCGGCCCAGGCGATCCTCGACATCCACCGCGTGCAGCTCGACGAGCTCGCGGCGACGCTGCTCGCCAACGAGGTGCTCGAGCGCGCCGACATCGACCGGATCATGGGCGACGTCCCCCGCGCCGCCCCGCGCGGATCGGCGAGCTGTCGGTCGCCGCCGCCACCGCGGTCAAGCCCTTCCGCCGGCTAACCTGCGCGGCGATGCTGTCCGCCGTCGACCACGTCGGCGTCGCCGTCGAGTCGATCGACGCCGCGCTGGCGATCTACCGGGATGCGCTCGGGATGCCGCTCGTCCACCGCGAGACCGTGCAGGAGCAGGGCGTCGACGCGGCGCTGCTCGACGTCGGCGACGGCCACGTCGAGCTGCTCCAGCCGCTCGGTCCGGACACCGCCGTGGGCAAGTTCCTGGCCCGCCGCGGCCCCGGGCTGCATCACGTCGCCTACCGCGTCGACGTCGGTCGCAGGACACCCTCGAGGCTCTCAGTGCCGCCGGCGTCCGGCTGATCGACGAGCAGCCGCGGACCGGCATCCGCGGCTCCCAGGTAGCCTTCCTTCATCCTTCCTCGACCGGCGGGGTTCTCACCGAGATCGTCCAGCCACTGAAATGGCAGACGAAAAGCCTCAGAAGATCAGCATCGGGTTCGACGGCGGACAGGTGCTCGTGCGCGCGCGTGCAGCCGGACGCACTCGCCGACCTGCGCAAGGCGCTCGGGTCGATGGGCTGGCACGAGCTGACCGCCGAGGACGGCACGGTCGCGCTCGACCTCAGCGGGTCCTGTACGTGCTCGTCGACCACGAAGAGCACCGGGTCGGCTTCGGCCAGCGCTGATAGGCCTCGCTCCGCTCGGCGTCCGTGGGGCCGTTCGACCCCGTCCGGACGGCTACCGCGGCACGATCGCGATGTGGCCCTCGCCGTGCGCGATCGCCGGCCCGTCCGCCACGTGGCGAACCGTGCAGCCGTCGCTCGCGCACCGGACGGCATCGGTCTTCGCGCCGCCTTCGGTCGCGACCAGCAGGTCACCCGGGCGCGCGCCGGCGGCGAACAGCGCCGCCGAGCTCACGCGCAACAGCACGTTGTCGCCCGGATGCGGATTCCCCGGCGTCAGGCGATCGGCGAGCAGCGCCTCGAAGCGCCCGCGTCGGCAGGAACGCCTCGCTCTCGACTCCAGTGTCGCCGCCGTGTGGGAGGTCCGAATACGCCACAAGGCGGTTGCCTCCGTTCGGCGTGACCGCGTAGATACCGCCGCCGAGCTCGTCGGACTCGATCAGGTCACCCGCGAAGCGCCCGAAGCTCGGCGGCGCCACCGCGATCCCGCCCTCCACCCGGTGGGCCTTCCTGGTGATCAGCCTCACCTTCCCGTGACAGTCGATCGCGTCGACGGTCGTGAGTCGGCCGTTGGTCGTGGCGACCAGCAACCGGTAGCCGAAGTGACCGGTGTCGTCGAACGCGATGCCGTCGATCAGCCCGGGCGTAGCGAGCGTGGCGAACGGCCGCAGGCGGCCGGTTCGGCTGATCGCGACCACCCCTCGCGGCGACGCGAAACTGATGGCGTAGACCGTATCGGCGCCGAAGCTGCATCCGCGCCGGCCGGCCCTCGCCAGCGCGATGTACGCCTCGGGCCCCGCACCGATGTTGTACGCCTTGGCGAACGGTCGCAGTTTGCCGGATGGCGTCAGCAGCCGCAGTCGCCCGTTGGCCGCCACCACCATCGCGCCGTCGGCGCGCGGCCCGACCACGTCGATCGGGCTGGTCACGTGCACGTACGGCGTCCAGTGCGCAAGGGCCGGCGGCCGCGCGACCGTGGCGGGGCGCGCTGCCGCGCCGCCGCAACCGACGGCGACAATGCCGGCGACGACGATTGCGAACAGCCGCTTGAACCAACGACAAGGAGTATGCACCTTGAGCCTCGAGACGCTGCTGTATGACACCGACGGGCCGATCGCGACGATCACGCTGAACCGCCCCGACCGGCTCAACACGATCGTCCCGCCGATGCCCGACGAGTTCGAGGCCGCCGTGCGCGACGCGACGCTCGACCCCGAGCGTCAAGGTGATCGTGCTCCGCGGCGCGGGCCGGTCGTTCTGCGCCGGCTACGACTTCGGCGGCGGCTTTCACCACTGGGACGACTCGCTCACGACCGACGGGCAGTGGGACCCGGGCAAGGACTTCGCGCTCGCCGCCTCGCCGTACGGCCCGACCCAGCAGTTCATGAGCATCTGGCGCACGCCACAAGCCGGTGATCGCCCAGGTGCACGGCTGGTGCGTCGGCGGCGGCAGCGACATGGCGCTGTGCGCCGATCTGATCATCGCCTCCGAGGACGCCCAGATCGGGACGCCGTACTCGCGGATCTGGGGGTGCTACCTGTCGGGCATGTGGCTGTACCGCCTCGGGCTGACCAAGGCCAAGGAGCACGCGCTGACCGGCAAGCCGCTGTCCGGCCGTGAGGCCGCCGACATCGAGCTGATCAACGCGGCGGTGCCGTTCGACCGGCTCGAGGCCACCGTCGCCGAGCAGGCGGCGGAGCTCGCGAGCATCCCGCTGTCGCAGCTCGCCGCGATGAAGCTGGTCGTCAACCAGGCGTACGAGAACATGGGACTGCGCGCCACCCAGATGCTTGGCCCGATGCTCGACGGGCTGATGCGGAACACCCCCGACGCCCACGCGTTCATCGGCAAGGCGATGACCGAGGGAGTCCGCGCCGCCACCGAGCAGCGCGACGCGCTATTTGAGCGACTACAGCGCGGCAGGCCCCGAGCGCCGGCCCGACCCCGCCAACGTGATCACCCCGGGCTGAGCGCAGGACCGCCGGCACCGTCGCGACGTCGGCACGAGAACGGCGAGGATCGCCGCTGAGGTCGCCCGCCACACGTGCGCTATACGCACGCTGTGGCGGGCGAGGTCCCCCAGCCCCACCAGCCGTCATGCCGCCCCGCATGATCGGCAGGCCGTCATGCCGCCCCGCATGATCGGCACGATTTCGTCGGCGAGCACCGGCGCGATGAACCGCGACCACGCCGGCTGCATGTGCGCTACGTCGCGATACAGAAGGAGGTTGCCGACGACCACCGGGCACGTCGTCGCGGTGCAGAACCACGAGGTCGGGTCGATCCAGTCGACGTCCGCGCGTTCCGCGAGTTGACGCTCCTGGCTCTTCACGCCCGGCAGCCGATTTGCCGCCCTAAGCATCGTGTCGCACGCCTGCACGTCGGACAAGTGCTTGGAGACACAGCTCGGAGCGGGCCGCTTCGGAGTCGGCACGTCCGAGATGAACACGGCGTGTGCCGCCGCCCGACCCAGGAAGCGGAAGGTCGCGGCCAGCCCATTCAGCCACGCGCTGCCGTGGCCGGTTGGCACCCCGGCGAGCGGTCTCGCCTCGGGCTCTTCTAGATACCGCGCCTCCGCGACGATCACGAGTGCCGGCCGCAGCGCGGCGATCTGCGCCATCGCGTTGTTGCGCCACTCCGTGCACTCGGGGTACGGTCCCCCGTCCCGGAACCACGCCGCGATGTTCACCTCGGCGGCTGGACAGCCGTCCTTCGTCAGATCCACGAGGCGCCAATGCTGCTGCCGACTGATCTGATCCAGCGCCGGAAACCAGTAGGCGGCGTGCGAATCGCCGAACAGAACCACCGTGGTCGTGGACGTCGTGTCCCCGTAGACGCAGGGGTCGCTCCGCAACCCCGTGCGCGACAGATGGCAGCCGTTCTTGACGATGATCGGCTCCTCGTCCGCGGCCACGTCGAGCGGCGGGTCGAGGTCTCCGGGCACGTGCCTCACCTTCGTCCCGGCGGCGAGGTCCGTCGCGAGCTCGGTCGTCGTGAGTGGCCCCGCGTCGGCGGGCCACGCCGGCGAGGTCGTGGCAGCCCTCGCGTCGGATGTGCTGAAGAGGGCCGCCACGGTCGCCAGCCCGATGAGCAAACGCGCGCGCGTCATCACGGGACCTGCGGGGTTGGCGGGCTCGGCGGGGTTGGCGGGGTCGGCGCGGTCGGCGCGGTCGGCGCGGTCGGCGCGGTCGGCGCGGTCGGCGCGGTCGGCGCGGTCGGCGCGGTCGGCGGGGTCGGCGGGGTCGGCGGCGCGATCATCCCGCGCACCGTGCTGAGCACGTCGGGTGCGAGCAGCTCGCTGCAGTAGATCGCGAAGTGGATGCCGTCGAACCGGCACAGCTTGCCGTTCACTTCACGCTGGTATCGGTTCCCAGGGGAGACCACCTTGTCGATGTCCAACACCCGCACGTCGGCCGGATTGCTGGCGGCGGCCGACCGCAGCAGGGAGTTGATCAGCGCGTGCCGCGCTCGAGATGCGGCCGGGGCGGGAGATCCGTCGGGCTGCGGGCGCGGGTCTGCGAACGGGATCGACAGGAACAGGATCGGCGTGTGGCCGGCCCCCAGGACCTGCACGTAGCGCTCGATTTGGGCCTGGACCGCGGCGTCGAACGCAGGTTGACCGAGATGCACCGCCGTGCCGTGCGAGCGCCAATCGAACTCGTCGCGATACCCGAGCTCGACGATCACGGCCTGTGGCTTGAACGCCCGCTCGTCACGCCGCCACTGGCCGAGCGCATCCGGGCAGCCTGCCGGCGGCGACTCCCATGTGCCGGACACGTCTAGCTGTCCGGCGGTGTGGAACGAGCAGCCGAGGATCGCGGCGTTAGCGACCTCGACGCCGTACTGGCGCTCCTCGATCATCTGCCCAAGGCCGAGCGAGAAGGCGAGCGAGTCGCCGATCACCAGCACCTTCTTCGGCGGGCAGGTATGGAACGTAACGCGGGTGTGTGAGTCCCAGCTCAGCTCGCCGGCGACCAGCCATTCCGGTTGCTGGACCGCCGCGACCGCCGGCGAGGGCGGTGACAACCCCGTACTGCTTGGTGTCCGTGAGCGTGACGCGGCATGCCTGCGTCCCCTCCAGGCGCACGGGTGGCTTGGGGAGCGTAGCCGTCGCGAGTGGCGGCGCGGCCGCCGCCGCGGCGGCGAACAACGCGGCGCAGGCCCCGCCTGCGGCGATCGGCGCGAGACCCGCGACCAACCAGTTCGGAACCCTCCGACGCCGCACCGGCTGCTCGATCATCACGAACGAGACGATGCTGACCAGGAGCGTGACCGCGACCCGCAACCCGAGCAGAGACGGCCCACTCACGCCAGTAGCGGCGGCGGTGAGCCACAGGAACAGCGGGAAGTGCCAGAGGTACACGCCATAGGAGATCTGCCCCAGCCGGCGCGCCGGCGCGACCGAGAAGATCCGGCCGACGGCAGAGCCGGGACGGAGCACGACCGCGGCGATGATCACCGCCACCGCGAGGTCGAGGCCCACCATCCCGAACGGATACAGCCATGACGATGCGCCGCTGGCGTAGTGGATCTCCACGAGCACCGCGGAGAGCGCGAGCAGGCCCGCCCAGCCGAGCGCACTCGAGCCCTTTGCCGAGGGCGTGGCCGGGCTCGTCGTGCCGGTCGGGCGGAAAATCGCGAGCGCGAACGCCAGCGATGCGCCCGTGAGCAGGCTGACAGCCCGCGTGTCGGTCCCGTAGTACACCCGGTTCACGCCTGCGCCGCCGCCGAATAGGATCAGCGCGTCAACCGCCGAGGCGAGCGCGAGCGTGATGCTCACGACCAGCAGCGTCCCCAGCACGCGCCGTTCGGTCTGTTCGCTCCGTCGCAGCGCACGACGCGTGAGCCAGATCCCGGCCAGCAGCGAAATCGGCCAGACGATGTAGAACTGCTCCTCGATCGCGAGCGACCACGTGTGCTGGAGCGGCGATACCGGGCCGGCCTGCGGCGAAGTAGTTGGACTGGTTCGCGATCTCGTGCCAGTTGCCGTAGTAGAACAGCGTCGCGATCCCGTCCGCCTTCACGCCCGGGACGGAATCGGACGTCGAGGAGAACACTGCGTAGAGCCCGACCACGGCCACCACGCAGAACAGGGCGGGGAGCAGCCGCCGCGCGCGCCTCGCCCAGAACGCACGCAGCGCGATCGTCGCGGATCGGCGCCACTCGGCGATCAGAAGCGAAGTGATCAGGAATCCCGACAGCACGAAGAAGGCCTCGACACCGAGGAAGCCCCCGCCGGCCCAGACGACGCCACCGTGGTACAGGAGGACCGCGACGATTGCGAAGGCCCGGATGCCGTCCAGCCCGGCGTAGTAGCCGATCCCGGAGTGGGTTGATGGCGCGGGGTTAGTGTTGGTTGGCGTCGGCATCTTCATCGCGTCCACGCCGCCTTGGGTTGCCGAGCGGGCTTCGCCGGCATCACCCCGACACCGATCGACTCGACCAGCAGCACGTCTCCGCCGGCGCGGCTTTCGTAGGCGCCGACACCGACGCAGGACTCCGGTGACGTGCAGGACACGCCACTCAGCCCCGGCGCGATGGCCTTGGCCGGCGCGCGGATCGGCACGCTTGACCATGCGCGGCCGTTCCAGGTGTAGACCCGGGAGCCGACCGCCGTGCAGGCGCTCTGCGACGTGCACGACACCCCACTGAGTACGTCGTCGCCGATCGGCGCCGGTTGGATCGTCCAGCGGCGTCCGTCCCATCGATACACCCGGGTGCCGACTGCCGTGCACGCCGCGGACGAGGTGCACGAGACCGCGTTCAGGCCGTTGCCGCCGCCATTGTCGCTGCTCTCGGAGCAGCCGAGATTCGCGCGCCCCGTGAGCGACCAGCGCCCAGATGCCCAGCGCCCGAGCACAGGGACGAAGTAGTCGCTGTCATACGGGTCTGCGCACAGGCCGATGTCGTCCCAGCCGACCGCGGCGCAGGTTCCTGCCGATGAGCACGACACACCGGCTAGCTCCGGTGTGCTTGCTTGTGGGTCGCCGAGATTGAGCTGCTCAGCCGACCAGCGCCTGCCGTCCCAGCGCTGCGCGAATGACTCCAGGCCGCTGCCGACGGCAGTGCAGGCTGCGCTCGACGTGCACGATACGTCCTCGAACTCGGCTGCACCGAACCCGGGTGGAGTCCGCTGGACCGACCAAGATGAGCCGTCCCAGCGCTCGGCCAGCGGAAGCATTCCCGAGTGGTTGGTAAACGAGGCGCCGACCGCCGTGCACGCTCTGCTCGAGCTGCACGACACGGCGGCGAGCCAACCGGACCAACCAGCGGCGGTCGAAATGGGCGTCGGCTCGATCGACCATTGCGCGCCGTTCCAGTGCTCAACCAACGGGATTGGCTGCACGCTCGATGCTAGATCTGACTCGCCGACGGCGATGCAGTCGTGGTTCGATGTGCACGACACGCCACGTAGGTCGGTGTCGCCGGAGTGCGCCGGCCGCGGGGCCGGCTGGATCGACCAGCCGGCCGCTCCAGCGGACTGCGCGGCGGCACTCGCCAGCACCCAGCCGCCGGACAAGACCATGACCAAACGGACGACCCGACACCGACACGACCTTGCGCGCGGGCGCGCATTGTCCCGGCTATGCACGGAATCCACCTCCCCGGCTAAGACCAGCTGCAGTACCTGGACGTTCCTCCAGAAGGAGTGATAAAGCGTCCTGCTTTAGATCCAGGTTTGTTCGATCTCAGGACAAAACCTACGCCGCTCGTTCGTCCGTGTCAAGTACAAACATGACATTTTCTGAGATCGGTAGTTCCGGAGTCTTGATATAGTTCGTGGCCGATGGCTCGGGAGGCACCTGGTTCTCTGGAATCGCTGCGGGCGCGCAACCGCGCCCGGGCGCTGGGAGTGCTGGCGCGGCGGGGGGCGGCGAGTCAGGCGGATATCGTGCGGGAGACGGGGCTGTCCCGGACGACGGTGTCGAGCCTGGTCGCGGAGTTGCTGCGGGATGGCCTCGTGGTCGAGCGCGCGGACTCAGCGCGGCCGGCGTCGTCGCCCAGTGGCGGGCGTCCGGCGACGCTCTTGAGTCTCGAGCCTTCCTCTGGTGGTTTTGTCGGGATTGATTTCGGGCGTGAGATCGTGCGAGTCGCTATCGCGAACCGCGCCGGCGAGTTGTTGGTGGACACCCGCAGCGACCGCTTTGAGGTCGCGCACGACGCCCGCGAGGCGCTCGCGGTGGCCGAGGCGATGGTGTCGAGGGTTCTCAGCGGAACCCACCTCGAGCCTGACCGGGTGATCGGCGCTGGGGTCGCGGTGTCCGCCCCGGTGCGCTCTGACTCCCCGGGGTTCGCGTCCGGGGTGATCTTTCCGAGCTGGGCCGAGGTCAACGTGGCCGAATTCTTCGGGGAGCGGTTGGGCGTGCCGGTCCACGTGGGTAACGACGCCAACCTGGGGGCGCTGGCCGAGACGACGTTCGGGGCCGGGCGCACGCGCCGGAACGTGTTCTACGTGATGCTGTCCGAGGGCATCGGCGGCGGGGTCATCATCGACGGGCGGATCTATCTCGGGCAGACCGGCGCGGCGGGCGAACTCGGGCACATCGTCGTCAACCCAGACGGACAAGTGTGCCGGTGCGGCAACCGCGGCTGCCTGGCCACGGTCGCCGGCGGGGCCGCGCTGACCGCCGCGCTACGCCAGATCCACGGGCCGCACATGACGGTCGATGAGCTGATCGCCCTTTCCGGGGAGGGAGATCCGGGCGCCGCGAGGCTGATCGCGGATGCCGGCGAAGCGGTCGGCCGCGTCGTCGCAGGCATGTGCAGCCTGCTCGACCCCGAGCTTGTGATCATCGGCGGCGAGCTCGCCCCGGTGGGCCAGCCGCTTCTTGACGGCATCCACGCCTCGCTCGAACGGTGGATCTCCCCCGCATCGGGCCACTACCCGGTGGCGCTCGGCGAACTCGGCGGCAAAGCCGAGGTCCTCGGCGCGATCGCGCTCGCGATGAGCCAGGTCCCCGACGAGACGCTCGACCCGGTCAGCGCGAGCCCGCTCTAAGCCTGGATCCACCGATCCTGCGGTCGTCTCGACGCCGGCTGGCCGTCGCCATACGCCATCGGCGTCGCCCATAGGGTTCACCCTTATGGTGCTCCGCCGATGGCGTCTGACTCGGCCCCCGACGCCGAGACTCAACCCATCATCGGTGGATCCAGGCTAAGGACTGACGACCACGCCTGGGGGCAGCCCCGGGTCGGCGGCCGTGACCACCGGGCGAGCGAGGACTTGATCGCCGCTGGCGAGCTCGAGCGACTTCCGCGAGGGCTCGAATCGCCGGCCCCACAGGGCGAGCGGTACGAGCACGATCGAGATCGCGGCGGCCAGGAGCGCCGTGGCGGGGAACCCGACCCAGGCAAGCATGTGGGGCACGACCAGCAGATTGACCCCGATGCTGAACCGCTGCAGCCCGCTTCCGAGCCCCTGCGCCCGCCCGCGGACCTTGGTCGGCGCCAGCTCCGACGGCAGCGGCCAGCACGCCGATGCACCCCACCACGTGACCAGCCCGAGCAAGCAGTACAGCGGTATCAGCCACGCGGTCCGGAACGCAAGCGCCATCAGCACGTACACGACGACGAACCCGATCAGCACAGCCACGATCGACGTAATCCGTCCGATCCTGTCGATCGTCCGCCACGCCAGATACGACCCGGCCAGCGCGCCGATCCAGATCACTGACGTGCCCAGAAGCGAACCGACCCTGCTCAGGTGGCCAAACTGGTTCAGAACGTACGGACCGAGCACGCTCTGCCCGATCCCGTTCAGCGGGATCAGCCCAATCATCAAGATCGCGAACACGATGGCTGCACGGCGCGCGCCGGCAAACAACCTCGCGTACGGCTCGAGCCAGCTCCGAACCCTCTCCCGGACCCCTGCCGCCACCACCGGCCGCGTGGGCGTAGTCGCCAGGCGCGAGTGATCCAGCACCCGAACACCGAACTGCCCGAATGCCGCCACCGCCTCGTCGACCCGACCCTGCGCCAACAGCCACCGCGGCGAATCCGGCAACGAGCGCCGCAAGAACAGAACTGCCAGCGCCGGCAGCGCACCAGCCGCGAACATCAACCGCCACGACTCGGCCCCCACCAACACATACAGCCCGGCGGCGACCAACACCGAACACATCGCGCCCAGCGACCAGGTGATCTGCGGCATCGCTCCCGTCCACCCACCCCGAGACTCTCGCGGCGACAACTCCGCCAAGAACGAAATGCTGGCCGCGATATCCGCCCCGATCGCCACCCCGATCAAGACCCGAACCACGAACAGCATCCACACCTCGGTGACCACCGCCGACACCAGCGCCAGCCCCACGAACGCCACCAGGTTCAACACGAACACCCGCCGGCGACCAATTCGATCCGCCAAGTCGCCAAAGAACAGCGCACCCACCGCCGACCCGAAGAACGCCGCAGCGCTCAACCAGCCCACCTCGCCCGTGCTGAGGCCAAAATGCGGCTTCAGCACGAGCAACGCCCCACTGATCACGATCAGGTCGTACGCGTCGACGAACTCCCCCAGGCCGATCGCAACCAACGCGCGCCGGCGCGGGCGAGTCATCTTCACTTCGTCATCGAACGCGCCCAGCCACGACCCGGCCGCGTTCCCCAACGCTGGCTCTTGCCTCACGGAAGGGCGAGTCTAGATCGGCCCTCGCGGCGACAGGGAATATTCGCGCGTTTGTACCAGCCCGTTGACAATCCTGACACGAGTTAACGGCCGCGTCCCGTGTCAGCGGAGCCGCGCGTCGACCTCGGCCGCGGTCGGGAGCGACGGCTGTGCGCCGGCCCGCGAGGCTGCGAGCGCGCCGGCGACACAGGCTCGCTCGAGCGCCGGCCCGCGCTCCCTCCCTTCGAGCAACGACACCACGAGCGCGGCGCAGAACGCGTCCCCGGCGGCGGTTCCGTCCACGGCGTCGACCTTGGGCGGCCTCGCGCGAGCGATCTCCTGTCCGCCTTCGAGCAGCACCGCCCCCTCGGCTCCCAGCGTCAGGGCCACGAGCCCGGACGACCCGGAGACCTGCTCGTACTCGTACCGGTTGACGACGAGCAGATCGGGCTCGAGCTCGATCCGACCCCGCGCCGGCGCCGCGTTCAGGCAGAAGAAGCGCGCCTGGGCAGCTGCCGCGGCCACCGCCTCGAACGGGATCTCGAGCTGGGAGATGACCCCGTCGGCGTCGCCCACGTCCACGTCGCCCGAGTGCAGGCGCCGGTTGGCGCCGGGAGCGACCACGATCACGTTCTCGCCGGTTTCGTCGACGAGGATCAGCGCGACGCCGGTCTCGCCGTCGTCGCGGACCACCGCGGTGGTGTCCACGCCCTCGCGGTCGAGCGACCGCAGCACGAGGTCGTCGCGGCCGATCCGGCCCACGAACTTGACGGTGGCGCCGAGACGCGCCGCGGCGACCGCCTGGTTTGCGCCCTTGCCGCCCGGCACGCGCTCGAACACCGCGTCGGTGACGGTCTCCCCTGGGCGCGGGAGCCGCTCGCAGCGAGCGACGTGATCGATGTTGGCCGAGCCGACGACGGTGATCCGGGGCGGTTGGGGCACGCCGCGCATCGTAAGCAACACTTCAGACTGTGACCGACACCTCGAGCTTCCCGTTCGGCGGAGCTGGCGACTCGCAGTCCGGTGCGCTGCCTCTGTCCGGCCGCTTCCGCCGGCATGCGGACTCGCTCGTGCGCTCGCGCCGGTCCCCGTTGTGCATCGAGTTGATGCGCGGAGCAGCCGACGACATCGATCGCGGCGGCGTCGTGGCGCGGGCGTTCGACGGCATCCCGACGCCCCCCGGCTCGGTGCCGCAGCTGCGCCTCCTGGCCGCGCTGCACTATCTGGTCCTGTCGGGGCGGGCAACCGATCTGGCCGAGTTCTACCCGAGCGCAGGCGGCGATCGTCCGGCCGACGGCGTCTGGCCCGTGGCGGACGCGGCCATCCGCGAGCGCTTCGACCAGGTACGCGGGCGTCTCCACCGCACCGTCCAGACGAACGAGCCGGGCCGCTCGGCGGTCCTGTTCGCGGGCCTGCTGTGGCTGGCCAACCGCCACCGGCGCCCGATCCGGCTGTTCGAAGTCGGCGCGAGCGCCGGGCTCAACCTCCTGGCCGACCGTTACTCGTACGCCGTCGATGGCCACGAGCTCGGTGACCCGGATTCGCCGCTCCGCTTCATCGACCCGTGGATGCCGCCACCACCGATCGACTTGACGGCCACCGCGTCGGCGCTTCGCATAGTGGCGCGGGCGGGCTGCGACCTCGCGCCGCTCGACCCCGCGCAACCCGACGACCAGATCACGCTGCTCTCCTACATCTGGCCCGACGAGCTGCACCGGATCGAGCGGATGCGATCCGCGCTGTCGGTCGCCGCCCGCGAGGCGATCCCGATCGCCGCCCGCCGTGGATCGGAGTGGCTGTCTGAAGTGCTCGGAGACCGGGGACGACGGCGAACTGACCGTGGTCTGGCATTCGGTCATGCGACAGTACGTCGAGCCCGACGAGTGGACCGCGATCGAGCGTGCGCTGGACGGGCGACCGGGAGTCGTGCGGCTGAGCATGGAGCCCGCTACCGACGGACGGGCGCCGATGGTGCTGTCTGTCCACGATCCCGCCGGCGCGCCCGGGACCACGCTCGCCGTGTGCGACGACCACGGGCTCCCGATTCGCTGGGAGACGTAGAGTCCCGCGGCGTGGGGCTGACCTACTTGGACAAGGCGGGGCCACGACATCGTTCGCCGCCGCGCGAGCCTACCGTCGGGTAGCGCCGGCATGGGTGACCGCGGGCGGGGCGTGCCATTCCGTTGACCGCCCCACCCGCACTTCGCGCCCCTTTTCAGCCCCCAGCAACCTAGCTCGCGAACGCCGTTTGGTGCTCGCGATCCTCTCGCTTTGGCTCTCGAGTGAGTGTCGCGTGTGGACCGCGGCGGGACTGGGGAATTGTCTGAGACCGGCATGGGGATCTTTCTCCCCCACGACCGGCCGGCACTACGTTGCGGGTCGGCTCAGCGCCTCCTCTCGGCGTAGGCGTTCTGCGGCGATCACGGCTTCCCGGCGCGAGCGCACGCCGAGCTTACGCAGAACGCTCTTGATGTGGCTGTATATGGTCACCGGCGAGAGCACCAGCTCCTCGGCGATCCGCTGGGTCGTCGCCCCCTCGCCGAGCAGTTCGACGACCTCCCATTCTCGATTCGTCAGTCTGCTGCGCACTGGCCGCCACCCGGAAGCAGGGACCTCTCGTAACGCTTCGAGCAGAGAGGGCATCAGGGGTTGCGAGACGATGATTTCGCCGTCCGCGGCCCGCCGGACCAGCTCGGCCAGGTCCTCTGGGTCGATGTCCTTGGCGATGTGACCGACGGCGCCGGCACGGAGTGCGGCGATCGCGGTCCGGTGGTCGTTGTCCGACACCGTAAGCACCCGGACGTTCGGGGCGCTCTGGGCCAGCTTCTGGACCAGCACGATCCCGCCACCGGGCGGCAGGACCGTGTCGATGATCGCGACGCGGAGCCGGTAGTACCGAGCGATCTCGAGCGCCTCGCGGCTGTTTCCAGCGGTGTGGACCGCGGCGATCCGATCGTTGTCACGCAGCGCGAACCGCATCATGCTCCGCGCCAGGCCATCGGAGTCCGCGACGAGCACCTGCAGGCGATCGTGCGCGGCATTGGAGGGTCGCTCTAACGTCGCCACCGACGGTGAACTGTCCCGAGCGCTCGTCATCGCTCCTGCTCCTCGCCCCTGCTGAGCGCGAGAGCCCGCTCACGCGCCATCGCCGCGATCTCGGGCTGCTCAGCCGCCTGCGCTCGCTCGTACGCCCGCAGCGCGCCGCGCGGGTCGTTTCGCCTCTCGAGCAGGGCACCGAGCCTGAACGCTCCCTGGGCAACACCGCGTTCGGCGGCGCGGCTGTAGGCGTCGGCAGCGCCCGCGAAGTCGCCCATCTCCTCGAGCAGCATCCCGAGCATCGACGGCGCCACAGGATCGCCACGCGCATCTGCGCGCCAATATGCGGCCGCCGCATCCTGGATGGCACCGCGTCGCTCGAGCAGCGCGCCCAGATTGACCGCGCCGTTGGCGTCATCCCGGGCGTCGGCGCGCCTGTACGCCGCCTCCGCGCCGGCCAGGTCGCCTCTGTCCTCGAGCAGCACCCCGAGCTCGCATGCCGATCTCGCGTCACCTCGATCGTCAGCGCGGCGAAAGGCGGCTATCGCCTCGTCCCTCTCGCCGTGCTCGGCGAGCCATGCGGCCAGGTTGAATGCACCGTCGGCGTTGCCCCTTGCGTCCGCCCTGCGGTAGGCGGCCTCCGCGCCGGCCAGGTCGCCTCGATGCTCGAGCAGCACACCGAGATTGCAAGCAGCCACTGCATTACCGAGCTCATCGGCGTATGCGTACGCACGCTCCGCTCCCGCCAGGTCGTCCTGCTCCACCAGGCGGAACCCATACTCGACGGCCTGCTCTGCATCCGCGAGCAGCCCGGGACGGCCGCGGCCGTTCGAGTCGCCCCGCGGCAAAGGCGGATCCGAGCCTGCCTGGGCTTCCGTGACCGAGCCCGCCTCGGCGTCCGTGCCCGCAGCTGTCTGCGCGCCCGGGAGCGGGGCAACAGCCTTAGTCAAGCCGCGTCGGCGGCGACCGACAAGCCACACGCTCCCCGCAACGGACGCGAGGCCGATCAGAGCCGCGAGCACGAGCACCACCGGCCAAGAGCTCCCGTTGGACCGCGTGGCCGGTCGCGTACTCGGATGCGCCGGCTTGCGATGGATCGTCCGCCGTGGAGTCGGCGGTGGCGATGGCTTTGGGCGCGCCCGACCGGTCGCGCGCGTCCCAGGCCGCTGCCGGTTCGCCAGGACCTTCAGTTCGCGGAAAGTCTGCGCGCGGGCGATCCCGTCGGCCCGTAGACCGTGAGATGCCTGAAAGCGGCGCACCGCGCGCGTGGTCAGGGGTCCGTAGCGACCATCGATCGGCCCTGCGGCGTACCCGTCCCGGCGGAGCCGTCGCTGAAGTCCGCGAACCGCCTGGGACCCGGGGCCGGAGTAACCGGCTCCCGGGAAGAACACGGCCGACGGCGTTCGCAACGTCGCGAGCGTGATCGGGCCCGTGATGCCGTCCACGCGCAGTCCGTGAGCGCTCTGAAAGCGTTCCACGGCGTGCTCGGTCCTCGGGCCGTAACGCCCGTCGACCGGTCCGGGGGAATATCCGACGCTGTGCAGGCGACGCTGCAGTCCGCGAACGATCGTCGCGGTCGAGCCGCCTTCGTAGCCGCTGCCAAACGCCAGCACCACCGCGTTGGCTGGACGGACGGCCGGCGTGGAGGTATGCGTCGCCTCCACGACCCGGGCGGACGCTGCGACGGCCCGGGCTGGCTCCGCGGCCATCACGAGGATGCCCGCCGCCAGCAATATGACTGTGTATCTCGTGGCTGAGACTGCACTGGGCAGGAGCCGTCGTTCGAGACGCATCCGACCGTCGATTCGACGTCGCTCCTGAGCGCCGTGGACCAATCGCCCACGTCGCCAAGTCTCTGCCAACGCCCAAAGTGAGCTTGACATGAGTCGTTCTCCTAATCGCTAGAAACCGACGCACCCGGGCGGGACCGCCCGGATGCGACTACCTGGGAGACCGACTCGGTCTCAGCCAGGCCGCTCTAGCAAGAGCAGAAACGGCTCCGGCGCGCGAGAGCGCGCAAACGTCCGCAACGCAACGGTCGCGCTCGGCACGTGTACAACTGTCTGTGGGTGCAGTTCCGCGGCGCCCGAGAAGCCGCCGCTGCCGCCACCGCTGGCGCCCTCGCCACCGTTTCCGGATCCGGCGCCGTTCGGAACAGGCGCCGTGGGACCCGCGGGCGCACGATCGCTGGTCCGGGCCGATCCCTCGAGTCCGTGTGAAGCTCGGGAGCCGTCGCCTAGCCCGGCGACGGACGTTGCTCCTCGACCGCGGAATTGCTCGCGTCCCCCGCGACCAGCCGGCGCCACCGTTCACCGCTGCCGCGCGATGCCGCTTCGGCGCCTCGATGTGGGTCTTTGGGGCGACGATCGGCCGTGCGTGGATCGCGGCGCGCTGGTCGGGAGTCGCGACGCCCGGGGCCGGGGTCGCTGCCGGCGTCGGGGTCTGCGGGCTGGCGCCGCTCGCCCGAGGCGCCACCGCGGTCTGCGCGGTGAGCAGTGGCGCCGCAGGGGCCACGGCGCCACCGCGGATCGAGGAAACCAGCGGGAGGTCCGCGGTGACCGGCCGGACCACGGGAGCGACCGTCTGGGTCAGCGAGGAGACCGTCTGCGTCACGGGGGCCACTGCCTGGCTCACGGACTGCGTTACGGGCGCGACAGCCGTCGCGACCGGCGCCACGGTCTGGGTGACCGACTGCACCACCGGCGCGACCGCCTTCACGACCGGCGCCGCCGCCTGGGTCACCGACTGCACCACCGGCGCGACCGCCTGAGTCACCGGAGCCGCGGCCTTGACCACCGGCGCCGCCGCCTGGCTCACCGACTGCACCACCGGAGCCGCCGCCTTCACGACCGGCGCCGCCGCCTGGCTCACCGACTGCACCACCGGAGCCGCCACCTTCACGACCGGAGCCGCCGCCTGGCTCACCGACTGCACCACCGGAGCCACCGCCTTCACGACCGGAGCCGCGGCATTGGTCACCGACTGCGCCACCGGAGCCACCGCCTTCACGACCGGAGTCGCGGCATTGGTCACCGACTGCGCCACCGGAGCCACCGCCTTCACGACCGGAGTCGCGGCATTGGTCACCGACTGCGCTACCGGCGCGACGGCCTTCGTGACCGGCGCCGCCTGGGTCGCCGGAGCCGCCGCCTGAGTCACCGGCGCGACCGCCTTCGCCACCGGGGCCGCCGCCTGCGTCACTGTCGCGACCGGCCTTCGCCACCGGCGCCACGGTCGGCGCCGGAGCGGCTGTGCTCGGGACGGGGGTCGGCGCCGTGGCCGATGCGACGGCGGCGGTGGCCGTTCCTACCGCGCTCGTCACCGCGGGCAGCGGACTGTCGGCGCACGCGGTCCAGATCGGAGCGACGATCATCACAACGACACTCGTCAAGAGGACTACGGAAATCCTCAGGCGAAGCCGCCGCATATGCCTATTCCGCCCCGTCCACGTCGATCTCGACGGGACCCGCTACAAACCGCGCCATCCCAAACCACCCCAAACTGCGAAAAACGTCAGAAATGATGGTGCAGAGCACCAATCTTTAGCTATCCCACCTGGCCGCTTTCGAAACCAGAACTTGACGGAACATTCGACCTTTGTCCTCGGCTGATGAGCGCCGAGGCCCGACGAGCTGGTAAGGCCCCGCGGACACCCGCGAGCGGACGATCCGTGCGCCGGCTGCGTACATTCACCGCGTGCCCGAGCAGGACCGCCGAACCGCAGCGCTCATCCTCGCCCGCGCGCCTCTGGCTCGGACCGCGTTCCCACGGCCGCCGATGGCGGCGTGTGACCAAGCCGCTCCTAGGGCGGAGGTAGGACGGTGAAGGTAGGGATCGTCGGGATGCCGAACGCCGGCAAGTCCTCGCTGTTCAGCGCGCTCACCGGCGTCGCCGCCGAGGCCGCGAACTACCCGTTCACGACGATCGAGCCGAACGTCGCGGTCGTGCCCGTGGCCGACGAGCGCCTCGACGAGGTGGCGCGGACGGTCAAGGCGTCGAAGGTCGTCCACGACACGATCGCGTTCCACGACATCGCCGGGCTCGTCGCCGGCGCCCACCGCGGCGAGGGCCTCGGCAACCAGTTCCTGGCGAACATCCGCGAGACCGACGCGATCGTCCACGTCGTCCGAGTCCACAACGACCCGAGCGTCGTCCACCCGGAGGGCAGGGTCGATCCGCTCGCGGACATCGACACAATCGAGACCGAGCTGATCTACGCCGACCTCGAGCAGGCCGAGCGCCGGCTCGAGCGCGTCTCTAAGACCGCCAAGAGCGGCGACCGGCACGCCGTCGCCGAGGCGGACTGGCTGCGCCGGCTGATCGAGGCGCTGCAATCCGGACGGCCTGCCCGGACCGTGCCGCCGCCGGCCGATGCCCCGGACGCGATGACACTGCTCTCGCCGCTGACGGCCAAACCAGTGCTGTTCGTGGCGAACGTCGACGAGGGCTCGGGCGAGGTCCCGCCGGAGATCCTCGAGCACGCGCGGTCCGAGGGCGCCGAGGCGGTTGCGATCTCGGCCCGCCTCGACGCCGAGCTGGCTGAGCTCGACCCCGAGGAGGCCGCCGCGATGCGCGAGGAGCTCGGCGTCGCCCACTCCGGCCTCGAGACGGTCGTCCGGGGCGCGTTCTCGCTGCTTCACCTGATCGCGTTCTTCACCGCCGGCGAAGACAAGCCGGCGCAGTCCTGGCACCTACGCGAAGGACTCTCGGTGTGGAACGCGGCGGGCATGATCCACTCCGACATCCAGAAGGGGTTCGTCCGCGCCGAGGTCGTGAGCTGGGACCAGCTGGTCGACGCCGGCGGCTACGCCGGCGCCCGAGATCGCGGGACCTTGCGGTTGGAAGGGCGTGATTACGTCGTCGCCGACGGCGACGTGATCACGGTCAAATTCACGCCCTGAGGCGGCCCACGTGGCGGTCGAGATCGACCTCCCGGACGCGGAGGCGCGCCGGCGGCTGCTCGAGCTCTACGGCCGCTCGGTGCCGCTCCGCCTGTCGGACGCCGAGACGCGCGAGATCGTGGAGCGGACCGATGGCGTGACGGCTCCGTTCCTGAAGGAGCTGCTGCGTCGGGCCGTGCTCGAGTCGCTGCGTGAGAACGACGCGGAGCCGGTTGTCACCGGGGCGCATACCGCCCGCGCGCTCGACGACCTCCTCGACGGCGCCGAGGGCTGGGCCGGCTACGCGCACGCCCGTGCCGCGATGTTTCGCCACGGCAGGTAACCGTCCCTGGGTCATAAGTACACACTCGGCGGTCTCCAGGAGCCGAGAGCGGCGAAGTGACCCGTATACGTGCCTGAATCCACGTTCACCGCGAGAAGCGTGGCGAGTGTGGAGATATCACCTGCCCCGGCTAGAGCTACAGGTCCGCGACTGAGTCCGCGTCCTCGAGCCGCTCCGCCAGGCGCCTCAAACCGAGCTCCCGCGCGGCCGCGGCGCCGCCCTCCAGATCGGTCCCCCGATCCGGCGGCCGATCGACGGCCACCGTTCGCAGCGTCGCGATGTCCCGGAATGCGCGCAACTCCGCGGCGCCGTCCTTCAAAGCCGCGGCCACCCGCGGCTTCTCGCCGTCGGCGGCCGCAATCGCTCCATCCAGCGACCCGTACTTCGAGAGCAAACCCGCTGCGGTCTTCGGGCCGATCCCCGGTGCGCCCGGGAGCCCGTCCGACGGGTCGCCCCGCAAAGCGATGAAGTCCGGAACGAGCTCCGGCCCGATGCCGTAGCGTCGCTTGACCTCGGCCGGGTCGACCTCGGTAAAGCCCGTGATCCCGGACTTCAAAAACAGGACCGACACATCGCCCGAGACGCACTGGTACATGTCGCGGTCGCCGGTCACGATGAACGTGCGACCGCCGGCGCCGGCCTCGACCGTCGCCAGCGACCCGAGCAGGTCGTCCGCCTCGACGTCCTCGGACGACTGGACTTCCCAGCCGAATGCCGAGAACAACGCCGGCGCGCGCGAGAACTGCCACGCGAGCGCGTCGGGGACCGGCGGCCGGTCCGCGTGGTACGACGGGAACAGCTCGACGCGGTAGGAAGCCGCCTCGGCGCCGAAGCACATGACGATCGCGCGCGGGCCGAAGTCCGCCGCGGCTCTCAACAACAGGTTGACGGCGCCGAGCAGCGCGTTGACCGGCTTACCGTCGAGCCCGAGGATCGAATCGGGCAGCGCGAAGAACGAGCGGTACAGAACGTATGGCGCGTCGACGGCGATCAGCGGAGCGGGCATCTCGACGCCGAGCCTAGTGCACTAGCGTCCGGCTCCCAGCTACCGCACGGCGACCGAAGGCCCGGCCAGGCCGCGGTACACGACGCGATACGTCCCCGCGCTCGTCTCCCGCACCGCATACGAGCCACGGGCGCCGAGCCGGATGAGAGAGCTCTTGCGCCAATGCTTGCCGACCCGAACCTCGATCCTCGCAAGTGCGCCACGATGTGCCGGGAAGATCGCACCGTGAAGCGTCTGCGAGGCGTTGGCGAGCTGGCCGAACACGCGCTTCATCTCTGAGATCACCGCAAGATCGCTGTGGGCGCGCACCGACCCGGCGATCGGCGTCGGGCTCGCAGACGCCGAGATCGTCGTGAACTGCGCCCACGTGCTGAGGAGGCCGAACGCGCCCTCGAGCTGGCTGCCGGTGACGGTCGTGGTGCCGCGGGTTCCGATCACGCTCGCCGACATGATCCGCGGCGACGCGCCGTGCTTGGTCACGTTGATCCCGACCAGATGTCCCCTCACGAGCTTGCCGAGCTGCTTGGCGGCCGTGGTCAGGCTCATCTGGCGGGTCCAGTGGTGATACGGGTCGCCGCCGGCGCCGTCGTACGGGTCGGCCACGCCGCGCAGCCATGGATCGGCGGTGGCGCCGGGCCACGCGTCCTTGACGTTCTCGGTGTACCCGCCGGAGCTCGCGAAGAAGTACGTGACGGCGGGCGCACCGTTGTAGGTCACGATCTGGCCCGAGGTCGCGGCCACGGCCGCGTTCGTGGCCGTCGTCTCCGCCCCGACCCCGCGGTACATCTGGGAGCGGGTGTCCGGATACAGGTTGTAGAACGTGCCGGCGACGTCCGTGGTGATCGCGTACGTCCGTGCCGCGACCGCCTGCGCCTTCAAAGCGTCCGGCGACCACGTAGACGGCATCTCGGCCGCGATCACGCCCTGGACGTAGTCGTCGAGGCCTACAACGTTGACCGTGTCGACGCCACCCGAGCGTTTCGGGCGGAACTCGAGTGAGCCGCGGTACGTGCCGAGGCCCGCGACGCTCAGCGGACCCGGGCCGGCGGCCGTCAATGGCGCCGGGAACGTCCCGACTGCCTTCCGCGTCGTCTGGTTGACGAGCTTCAGCGACCGGTTCGCAAGCGGAACGACGTCGTAGGTCAGGCTCGGGTTGAGCCGCTTGTTCCCGGCGTGCGAAGCCCCCGCGAACGCGGCGGACCCGCTCCCAAGCAAGACCCGCACAACCTGATCAGGGTTCGTGGCGCCGAGCGCCGTGCCCGTGTAGTAGCGGGCCAGGATCTGCTGGTAGGTCCAGCCGTTCAGCGCGTAGCCGTACGCGCCGTACTGGCTCATCCCGATGCCGTGGCCGAAGCCGCCACCGCTGACGTAGAGGGTGGTCGCGGGGGTGCTCGCGGCCGACGCAGTCCCGGCGAGGGCCAGCGTCGCCGCCAACGACAGGCCGGCTGCCGCACGCATCCTTATTGAGAGACACATAACACCGAGCCGCGTTGCGGCTTGTGTCCATGTTGATTTCGTTATGTAGGGTGCGGATATGGGCGAGCGCAAGGCTTCTGAAGTTTTCGTCGAGTGCCTGGAGGCGGAAGGGGTTCGGTACGTGTTCGGGATTCCGGGGGAGGAAACGCTCGACCTGAACGAGTCGCTGGCCGACTCCCCGATCGAGTTCATTCCCGTTCGCCACGAGCAGGGCGGGGCATATATGGCTGATGCCTACGGCCGCCTGACCGGCCGAGCCGGGGTCTGTCTGGGGACCCTCGGCCCAGGAGCGACGAACCTGGTCACAGCCGTGGCCGACGCTTTCCTGGATCGCGCTCCTCTCGTCGCTCTGACCGGGCAGTCCGACATCGAGCGCATGCACAAGGAATCGCACCAGTACATAGATCTCATCGGCATCATGCGGCCGATCGTTAAATGGAACGCGCGCGTTGCAAGCCCGGAGATCATCCCCGAGGTGGTGCGCAAGGCGTTCGCGGTGGCCGAGTCTGAGAAGCCCGGGGCCACCCATCTCGAGCTTCCCGAGGACGTCATGCAGCGGCCACTCGATGCCTCGCCGCTGCCCCGTCACGCCCCCGTCCAGCCCGAGCCCGGCGGCAAGGAGCTGCAGCGCGCGGCCGACCTGATCGACGCAGCCCGCAACCCGCTCGCGCTCGCCGGCAACGGCGCGATCCGCGGCCACGCGGCCCGGGCGCTGCGGGCGTTCGTCCACAACACCGGGATCCCCGTCGCGGAGACGTTCATGGCCAAGGGCCTCGTCGACTACGAGGACCCGAAGGCGCTCGGCACGGTCGGGCTCCAGGCCCGCGACTACGAGATGGCCGGCTTCGACGACGCCGACCTCGTGATCGCGATCGGCTACGACCTCGTCGAGCACTCCCCCAAGCACTGGAACCCGCGGCGGGACAAGCAGATCATCGTGATCGACTCGATCGCCGCCGAGGTCGATCAGAACTTCGTCCCGGACGTGGAGCTGATCGGGGACATCGCCCACGTGCTCGCGCGCCTCGCCGCCGGCTGCTCGCGTAACCAGACCACCGCGGGCACGAGCCGCCTGCACGAGGTCGTGATGGGCGCGTTGAACGACGCCCGCGACGACGACCACTTCCCGATGCGCCCGCCGCGAGTGCTGTGGGACATCCGCGAGGCGCTCGGGCGCGACGACATCCTGGTCTCGGACGTCGGCCTCCACAAGCTGTGGATCGGGCGGATGTTCCCTGCGCACGAGCCGGGCACGGTGCTGATCGCCAACGGCCTCGCGGGGATGGGCTTCGCGCTCCCGACCGCGATCGGGGCCAAGCTCGTGCACCCGGACCGGAAGGTGGTCGCGGTCAGCGGCGACGGCGGGTTCCTGATGAACAACCAGGAGCTCGAGACCGCCGTCCGCCTGGGCACGGCGGTCGTGAACATCATCTGGGAGAACGCGCAGTTCGGCTCGATCGTGTGGAAGCAGGACAAGAGGTTCGGCCGCCACTTCGGCGTCGACTTCGGTAACCCCGACTTCGTCATGCTCGCCGAGTCGTTCGGACTCCCGGCGTGGCGGTGCTCGAGCGCCGACGACTTCCCCCGGCGCCTCGCCGACGCGCTCGCACTTGACACCCCGTCGCTGATCGTCGTGCCGATCGACTACTCGATCGACGTCGCGATCTCGGAGACGCTGGGCGCCGAGACCGTCGCGACGTGAGACCTCGGCAGGCCGAGACTCGCGGCCGCCCCGAGCAGCGACAGACCCGCCGCAACGCCGAGGGCCGCCGTGAACCCGTCGGTGAACAGGTGCGCCGAGCCGTAGCTGCCGGCGCCCGTGAACACCGCGACGAGCGTCGCGATCCCGAACACCCCGCCGAGCTGGCGCATCATGTTGAACGCGCCCGAGGCCTTGCCGATACTCGCCGGCGCCACCGAGCTGACGACCGCGTTCTGGAGCGCGGGCATCGCCATCGACACCCCGCAACCCGCGATCGCGAGCGGCGCCACGAGTCGCCAGTACGCGACGTCGGGTCCGGCGATCAGCGCGATCCACCCCATCCCGGCCGCCTGGAGCAGCAGCCCTGCGACGGCGAACGGGCGCTCGCCGACGCGCGAGATCCGGGCGCCGGTGATCGGCGCGACGATGAACAGCGTCGCCGTCCATGGCAGCAGCCGGATGCCGGCGTCGAGCGGGCCGTGGTGCTGGACGGTCTGGAGGAACTGCGCCATGAAGAACACCGCGCCGTACAGCGCTGCGCTCAGGAAGAAGATCGTCGCGTTGCCTGACGAGAAGGAGCGCGAGGCGAACAGGCCGATCGGCAGCATCGGCTTCGCCGTCCGCCGCTCCCACAGCACGAACGCCACCGCGAGCAGAACGCCCACGGCCAGCGCCGCGATCACTTCGACGCTGCCCCAGCCGGCCGAGTTGCCGCGCACCAGGGCCCATACGATCCCGAGCGCGGCGCCGGTGACGAGCGCCAGGCCGGCGATGTCCGGGGCGCTGCGGGGGCCGTAGCTCTCGTCGACCCGGCGCAACACGACCGGGATCGTCAGGAGGCCGATCGGGACGTTGATCCAGAAGATCCACTGCCACGCGATCCCCTGCGTGATCGCCCCGCCGATGACCGGCCCGCCGAGTACAGCAAGTCCCGTGATCCCGCTGAAGATGCCGAGCGCCCGCGCCCGGCGCTCGGGCGCGTACGCCGCGCTCAGCAGCGTCAGCCCGAGCGGCATCACGAGCGCTGCGCCGGCTCCCTGGACGGCGCGGGCCGCGATCAGCAAGCCGACGCTCGGCGCGAGCGCGCAGGCAGCCGACGCCAGCGAGAACAACGCCAGCCCGGTCGCGAACAGCCGGCGGCGGCCGAACCGGTCGCCGAGCGCGGCGCCGGTCATAAGCAGTACCGCGAAGCTCAGCGTGTACGCGTTCACGGTCCACTCGAGTTGCTCGATCGACGCGCCGAGATCCACCCGGATCGTCGGAAGCGCGGTCGTCACCACGAGCGCGTCGAGCGCCACCATCAGCGACGCTATCGAGGCCACTACGAGCACCCAGCCTGGTCCTCTGCGCATTACGTCCTCCTGCGGGTCGGTTCCGGTCTCACGACTCCAGACCCGACCGCGCGCGGAAATTGGCCGATGAATTTCGGGCCGTGGCGGTGTCCACAAGCATTGATGACCCGTGACACGATCCGGCCATGAGCACGAGCACGCTGACGAGGGCCCGCGCCGGCGACGAGCAGGCCTTTCGCGAGCTGACCGATGCCCATCGGCGCGAGCTGCAGGTCCATTGCTACCGGATCCTCGGCTCGGTTCAGGACGCGGAGGACGCGCTTCAGGAGACGCTGTTGGCGGCCTGGCGCGGGCTTGACGGCTTCGAGGAGCGATCCTCGCTGCGCGCCTGGCTCTACACGATCGCGACCAACCGATGCCTCAACGCGCTCCGGGACGGTGCTCGCCGCCCGCAGCAGCGCGGACCGCTGTCGTTCGAGCCGCCCGAGCCCACGCGCTACGGGGAGTTCCTGTGGCTCGAGCCCTACCCGGACGCGTTACTCGAAGGACTGCCCGACACCGCCCCCGGACCGGACGCTCAGTACGAGGAGACGGAGTCGATCGCACTCGCGTTCGTGACCGCGCTCCAGCGGCTCCCGCCGCGCCAGCGGGCCGCGCTCGTGCTGCGCGACGTGCTCGGCTTTCGTGCCGCCGAGGTCGCGACCATGCTCGACACCACCGAGCCCTCGGTGAACAGCGCGCTTCAACGCGCCCGGGCCACGCTCGGGGCCACCGCGCCGCCTCCGCGCGACCGTGCGCCGCTGCCGCGCTCGGCCGCCGAACGCGAGCTCGTCGGTCGGTTCGCCGACGCGTTCGAGAACGGCCGCGTCGAGCAGCTCGTCGCGCTGCTGACCGACGACGCGTGGGTCACAATGCCGCCCGAGCCGTTCGAGTACCAGGGCACTGCGACGATCACTGAGTTCTTCACGGATGCGTTCGCGTCGCGGCGCGACCGCCAGGACCGGCTCGTGGCCACGCGCGCGAACGGGCAGCCGGCATTCGGGCATTACATCGGGGACCTCCACGCGCCGGTCGTCCGCGCCGTCGGCGTGATCGTGCTCACGCTCGAAGGCGAGCGGATCTCGCAGCTCACCCGATTCGCGGGCAGTGGGCAGCTCGCCCGCTTCGGGCTCCCGCGGACCCTGCCAGTCTGAAGGGCGTCGAAGCCGAGCCGGCTCGAGCTAGACGTTCCCCTGCGCCATCTTGCGCAGGTCCATCGCCTTGTCGTAAGTCTCCTCGTCGACTCCGAGCTCGAGCGCGACCTCGCGCAGCGCCCGGCCCGACTGGGAGGCGGTCTTGACGATCTCGGCACCCTTGTCGTAGCCGATGTACGGGTTGAGCGCTGTCGCGGCGGCGAGCGTCATCTCCGCGGAGCGACGCAGCCCTTCCTCGTTGGCCCGGATCCCGTCGATGCACTTCTCGGCGAAGATCCGGCACGTGCTCGACAGCAGTTTGATCGAGTCGAGCAGGTTGCGGGCGATCAGCGGCACGCGGACGTTCAGTTCGAAGTTGCCCTGCGAGCCGGCGATTGTGATCGCCCCGTCGTTGCCGATCACCTGCGCCGAGACCTGGAGCACGACCTCGGGGATCACCGGGTTGACCTTGCCGGGCATGATCGAGGAGCCCTTTTGTAGCTCGGGCAGGAACACCTCGCCGATGCCGGCCCGCGGACCCGAGCCCAGCCAGGCGAGATCGTTCGCGATCTTCGTGAGCGACACGGCCAGCACCTTCAGCGCGCCGGACAGCTCGACGAGCGCGTCGCGATTGCCCTGCGCTTCGAACGGATCCTCAGGCGGCCGGATCTCGAGGCCGGTCGCCTCGGTCAGACGTGCGCGCACCCGCGTCGCGAACTCCTTGTGCGTGTTCAGCCCGGTCCCGGTCGCGGTGCCGCCGAGCGGAATCTGAGCCACCTGGGGCAGCGCGTTCGAGATCCGCCGGGCGCCAAGGCGCACCTGTGCCGCGTATCCGGAGAACTCCTGCCCGAGCGTCACCGGGACCGCGTCCATCAGGTGAGTGCGCCCGGACTTGACCTGGTCCTTGAAATCGTCCGCCTTCGCCGCGAGCGAGGCCTCGAGCTCCTCGAGCGCCGGCAGCAGCTCGTTCGTCACGGTGTCGAGCGCGGCGAGATGGACGGCGGACGGGAACACGTCGTTGGAACTTTGGCCCATGTTCACGTCGTCGTTGGCGTGGACGCCCTCGCCCGCGAGCGTTGCGATCACCTCGTTCGCGTTCATGTTCGATGACGTTCCGGATCCGGTCTGGAACACGTCGATCGGGAACTGATCGTCGAACTCGCCCGCCGCGATCCGGTCCCCGGCAGCCGCGATCCGCGACGCCTTGTCCTCGTCGAGCAGCCCGAGCTCAGCGTTGACGTGCGCGGCCGCGCTCTTGATCCGGCCGAGCCAGCGAACCACGGGCACCGGGATCCGCTCGCCCGAGACCGGGAAGTTGGCCACGGCCTTCGTGGTCTCCCCGCCCCACAGCTGCTCGTGTTCCTGCACGCCCATGTCTGTCCTTTCGAAGTTTCGCTCTAAGCCGCAGGCTACCGCGCGGCCCGCGCCGCCAGCAGCTCGCGCGCGGCCTCGACGTCGCGCCCGAACGCGCGGTCCTCGGAGCCGGCGGGGAGCACCCGAGCGGCGGCGTCGAACAGCGCCTGCACGCCGGCGCCGGCCGGCGCGCGCCCGCCGGCACGGAGCGCGCGGACGGCCACGACCAGTTCGGTGGCGACGAGCACGCTCATCGCGTAGAGCATCTCGGCCGTCCGCGCCGCCGCGGTCGCGGCGAGGCTCGCATGGGACTCGACCCCGAGCGACGCCCACACGCTCTGCACCGCCATCGGCTCCGCGAGCGAGCGCACCTCCGAGGCGGCCGCGTGGGCCGTGTACTCGAGCATCATGACCCCGGAGTCTGGTCCCGGCTCTGCGGCGAGGAACGGCTCGAGGCCGCTCATCCTCGGGTCGAGCATCGCGCTCACGCGGCCGGCGATCAGCGAGGCCGAGTGGGCATAGGCCGCGCGCAGCCCGTCGAGCGCCGCCCCGAGCTCGGCCGCGTGGAAGTTGCCGGTCGGAAATGCCCGGCCCTCGTCGATCAGCGCGTTCTCGGGCCGCGCGTTCAGCTCGCGCCCCACCACCTCCTCGAGCCCCCGCAGCGCGTCGTTGGCGACCCCGTCCACCTGCGGGAGCACGCGGAACGGATACGGGTCCTGGACGAGACGGTCCGGTGCGTGCGGATCGAACGGCGCGCCGGCCAGCAGCTCGCGCATCCGCGCGGCCACCGCCGCCTGCCCGCGGGCGCCGCGGGCCGCCTGGACCCGCGCGTCGAGCACGACCGGATCGGCGTGGAGCGCTTCGAACGACAGCGCCGCGACCGTGAGCCAGCGCTCTTGGAGCGCTCGCGCATCGACGCACGCGAGCGCGGCGCGGCCCGCGGTGACCGCGTTCGAGCTCATGAAGCCGAGTGCGTCGCGCAGGCCGAGCCGGACCGGCGCCGCGGGCGCCGGCGCGTCGACCAGTTCGCCGTCGCGCCACACCTGCCCCTCGCCGAGCAGCGCGAGCGCGATCTCGGCCAGCCCGGGCAAGTCGCCCGTGCCGAGCGAGCCGAGCTCGCGGGTCAGCGGCACGATCCGCGCGTTCAGCGCGCTGACGAGCGCGTCGAGCAGCCCTGGCGCGACCCCGGCCCCGCCGGCGCCGAGCTGATTCGCGCGCGTCACCATGCCCGCTCGAACCAGCTCCGTGGCGAGCGGGCGGCCGGCGCTGACCGCGTGGCTGCGGAGCAGGTTCCACTGGAAGCGCTCGCGCTCGGCTTCGCCGATCACGCGGTCGCGGAGCGCGCCGACGCCGGTCGTCGCCCCGTACAGGGCCTCGCCGCGCTCGAGCATCGCGGCGATCGCGTGCCGGGCCGCCTCGTTACGGGCACGCGCGGCGGGCGCGAGCTCGACCCGCTCGCCGCGCCGGGCCACGGCGGCCACGGCACTCGGGGTGAGCGTCGCGCCATCGAGGACGATCGCCGACACGGTTAGCATCGACCCCGATGGCTGCAAGCAACACGGCGACGATCTCGCCGCGCGCCGGACTGCTGACGCGCGCGCCTTCGGGCGGGCTCGTAGTCGGCGCGATCGCGTCGGTCCAGTTCGGCTCGGCGATCGCAGCGAAGCTGTTCGCGCAGATCGGACCGGGCGGCGCGGTGTGGCTGCGGCTGCTGTTCGGCACGGGCATCCTGCTCGCGCTGTGGCGGCCGCGCCTGCGCGGGTACACGCGCTACGAGCTGACGCTGGCCTGCGTGTTCGGGCTCGTGCTCGGCTTCATGAACCTGAGCTTCTACGGAGCGCTGCACCGGATCCCGCTCGGCATCGCGGTCACGCTCGAGTTCGTCGGGCCGCTGACGGTGGCGGTCGCCGGGTCGCGCCGGCCGGTCGACCTCGTGTGGGTGGCGATCGCGGCGGCCGGCATCGTCGCGCTGACCCAGGGCGACGCGCACCAGCTGAACGCCCTCGGCGTAGGCCTCGCGCTGCTCGCAGGCGGCCTCTGGGGCACGTACATCATCGTCAACGCGCGGGTGGGTCGCGCGTTCGAGGGCGGGACGGGACTCGCGCTCGCGATGTGCGTGGCCTCGGTCGTGATCGCGCCGGTCGGGATCGCGCAGGGTGGCTCGCATCTGCTCGAGCCGCGGTCGCTCGCGCTCGGCGCCGCCGTCGGCCTGCTGTCGTCGGCGATCCCCTACTCGTTCGAGATCGAGGCGCTCCGGCGCATTCGCCCCTCGGTGTTCGGAGTGCTGATGAGCATCGAGCCGGCGATGGCTGCGCTCGCCGGCTTCATCGTGCTGGGTCAGGGACTGGGTGCCCGGACCTTGCTGGGGATGGCGTTGGTGGTTATCGCCTCGGTGGGCGCGGCGCGTCGAAGCCACGAGGCGCCGGTGGCCGTCTGATGAAAAGATGCTTCATTCTTGCGAGATGACGGGCGCGGCGTCTACATCCGGCTTGCGGTGCAAAGGCTGGCAGCAGGAAGCCGCGCTGCGCATGCTCGAGAACAACCTGCATCCCGACGTCGCCGAGAAGCCGTCCGAGCTGGTCGTCTACGGCGGGATCGGCAAGGCCGCCCGCAACTGGCCGAGCTACCACGCGATCGTGCGCGAGCTCCAGCAGCTCGGCAACGAGGAGACGCTGCTCGTCCAGTCGGGCAAGCCCGTGGCGGTGTTCGAGACCCACGAGGCCGCCCCGCGCGTGCTGCTGGCCAACTCGAACCTGGTGCCGGATTGGGCGAACTGGGACGAGTTCCGCCGGCTCGACGCGGCCGGGCTGATGATGTACGGGCAGATGACCGCCGGGTCGTGGATCTACATCGGCTCGCAGGGAATCCTCCAGGGCACGTACGAGACGTTCGCGGCCGCGGCGCGTAAGCGCTTCGACGGGACGCTGGCCGGGCGCTTGGTGGTGACAGCCGGTCTGGGTGGCATGGGCGGCGCCCAACCGCTCTCGATCACGATGCTCGGCGGCACCGCGCTGTGCGTCGAGGTGGATCTGCAGCGGATCGAGCGGCGGATCCAGACCGGCTACCTCGACGAGCGCGCGGCCGACCTCGACGACGCGCTGGAGCGTCTGGAGGCGGCGCGGCGCGACCGCCGTCCCCTCTCGATCGGCCTCGCCGGCAACGCCGCCGAGGTCCTCCCGGAGCTCGTGCGCCGCGGAACCGAGGTCGACGTCGTGACCGACCAGACCTCGGCCCACGACCCGCTCAACGGCTACATCCCCGCCGGGCGTGACCCTGGAGCAGGCCGAGGTCCTCCGCCGGCGCGACCCAGACGAGTACCTGCGCCGGGTCGGCGAGAGCGCACTCGTCCACGTCGCCGCGATCCGCGATCTGGCCGCCGCCGGCGCCGAGGCGTTCGACTACGGCAACGCGTCTGCGAGGACTCGCGGCCGAGCACGGCGACACCAACGCGTTCAGCTATCCCGGATTCGTCCCTGCGTACGTGCGGCCGCTGTTCTGCGAGGGCAAGGGCCCGTTCCGCTGGGTCGCGCTGTCGGGCGATCCGGCCGACATCCACGCCACCGACCGCGCGATCCTCGACCTGTTCGGGGACCAGGAGCACATCGCGCGGTGGATCAAACTCGCGTCCGAGCGCGTCCAGTTCCAGGGGCTGCCCGCGCGGATCTGCTGGCTCGGCTACGGCGAGCGGCATCTGGCGGGACTGCGCTTCAACGAGATGGTGGCTTCCGGGGAGGTCCGCGCTCCGATCGTGATCGGGCGCGACCACCTCGACGCCGGCTCGGTCGCCTCGCCCCAACGCGAGACCGAGTCGATGGCCGACACCTCGGACGCCGTCGCCGACTGGCCGCTGCTGAACGCGATGATCAACATCGCCACCGGCGCGAGCTGGGTCTCGATCCATCACGGCGGCGGCGTCGGCATGGGCAAGTCGATCCACGCCGGCCAGGTCTGCGTCGCGGACGGGACCGACCTCGCCGCGAAGCGGCTCGAGCGGACGCTCAAGGCGGACCCGGGGATGGGGATCGTCCGCCACGCGGACGCCGGCTACGACCTGGCGGTCGCGGCGGCGCGCGCGCAGGGCGTGCGGATACCCATGCTGCCGCCGGAGTGACCTGCCGACGGACCGCATCGCCGATGCATGAGGACATAGGACGCTAGACCGCGGAGGCCGACGATGACGACATCATTCGAGAACGCGGCCCAGATGCTGACGCCACCCGAGCCCGGCCTGCGCTACCTGCGCTCCCACCGCGCCGGCGAGACCGCGCTCGACCCCGGCGGGATCACCGTCGAACACGGCCGGATCGCCTCGCTCGAACCGACGCCGGACGCGAACATCGTGATCGACGCCAGCGGCTGCACGCTGCTCCCGGGCCTGGTCGACTGCCACACCCACCTGCCGTTCGCGGGCTGGCGCGCCGGCGAGTACGAGCAGAAGGTCACGGGCGTCCCCTACGAGGAGATCGCGCGCGCCGGGGGAGGCATCCGATCGTCCGCAAACGCTCTGCGGGAGACCCCTGACGAAACCGTCCTCGCTCAGGCGCAACAGATCGCCGGCGAGATGCTCCGGTCCGGGACGACCACGTTCGAGTGCAAGTCCGGCTACGGGCTCTCGACCGCGGGCGAGCTCCGCGCGCTCCAGCTGGCGACCGAGCTCGCCGGGATCGTCTCCCAGGTCACGACCCGCACCGGGCTGCTCGCGCACGCCGTCCCCGACGGCTACACGACGACAACCTGGATGGACGAGGTCGAGCGGATGCTCCCCGAAGCGCTCGAGCACGTCAGCGCGCTCGACATCTTCGTCGAGTCGATCGCGTTCGGGCTCGACGACCTCGACCGGATGGGCGAGCTCGCGAGCGCGAACGGCGTCCGCCTCCGCGCGCACGTCGAGCAGTTCACGACGATGCGCTCGATTCCGGTGGCCCTGAAACACGACGCTCGGTCGGTCGACCACCTCTCAAAGATCCACCCCGACGACATCGCCCCGCTCGGGGCGTCCGAATGCGCGGCGGTGCTGCTCCCCGGCGCCGAGCTCATGGGCGCGGAGGCAACGGCGCCGGCGCGTGACCTGATCGATGCCGGCGCGATCGTCGTCCTCGCGAGCGACGGCAACCCGGGCACGTCGCCGATCTTCTCGCTGCCGCTGATCGTCGGGCTCGGGGTCCGCCGGTACGGACTCAGCACGCGCGAAGCGCTGCTCGCGGTGACGCTGAACGCCGCCTGGGTCCTCGACCTCTCGGACGATCTCGGGTCGATCGAGCTCGACAAGCGCGCCGACCTCGTGCTGCTCGACTGCCCGGCGGAGCACGTCGCCTATCGCCTCGGCCGCAACCCCGTCGCGGCGACGTTCGTCGGCGGCGAGCCCGTCTACGTGCGCCCGGACGCGGCATGGCGGATCGCCGAGCGGTGAGCCGCGCGTCCGCCGGGCCTACCGCGGCTGCCTTTCCGAACGGCGCGGACGTCACGCTGCACCAACTCGAGCACGACCCACATCCGGTGCTCGCCCGCCTGCGAGAGCGGGAGCCCGTGTCGTGGCTGCCGGCCCTCGACGGCTGGCTCGTGACCCGCCACGATCTCGCGCTCGCGGCGATGCGCGACGCGGCGACGTACACGGTGGACGACCCGCGCTTCTCGACCGCGCGGGTGGTCGGCCCGAGCATGCTGAGCCTCGACGGCGACGACCACGCGGTTCACCGGGCGCCGTTCGCCGCCGCCGTTCCGGCCACTCGCGGTCCGGGAGCGGTTCGCGCAAGCCGCCAGGCGCGAAGCCGACCGCCTGATCGACGGGTTCGCCCGGGCCGGCGAGACCGAGCTCCGGCGCGCGTTCGCCGGCCCGCTCGCTGCCTCGATCATGTCCCGGGCGCTCGGGCTCGAGCAGGACGAGGTCGGGGAGATGCTCGGCTGGTACGACGCGATCGTCGCCGCGGTCACCGCGGTCACCGCCGGCGCGAACGTCCCGGCGAGCGGGCGCGATGCGTTCGCGTCGCTCCGCGAGCGCCTCGAAGCCGTGATCCGGGACAGCGCCCCGGAGTCCTCGCTGCTCGCCGCGGCGGCCGACGACGGCGGGCTGACAACGCCTCAGGTCGTCTCCAACGCCGCCGTGTTGCTGTTCGGGGGCATCGAGACGACCGAGGGCATGATCGCGAACGCGCTGGTCCACCTGCTCGAACGCCCGGACGCGCTGGCCGAGGTCCGGCGCGATCCCGCCCGCCTCGACGACGCGATCGAGGAGTCGCTGCGCCTGGAGCCGGCCGCGGCGGTGATCGACCGGTACGCGACCGCCGACGCCGAGCTCGGTGGCGCCCGCATCGCCCGGGGCGAGCTCGTCCGCATCTCGATCAGCGCCGCGAACCGCGATCCCGCCGTGTTCTCCGACCCCGATCGGCTCGACCTCACCCGGTCCGGCCCGCGCGGGCACCTCGCGTTCGCGGGCGGCCCGCACGTCTGCCTGGGCGTTCACCTCGCCCGGCTCGAGGCGCGGGCCGGGCTCGACGCGCTCCTTCGCCGCCTCCCGGAATTGGCGCTCGACCGGCACCGACCGTCCCGGATCCAGGGGCTCGTGTTCCGTAAGCCGCCGACGCTCTACGCGGTCTGGGACTGAGCGCTCCGGAGTCAGCGCGACCACGCGGCCGCCTCCCGTGAAATAGTTCCCGCCGGGTGCGCGTCTTGCGGAGAGCCCTTCTGGTGGGACTGACGGGCGGGGCGCTCGCGCCGCTGCTCGCTGTTCCCGTGCACGCGGCCGTGCACGCGGTGGTCTCCGGGCCCGACGCTTCGATTAGCGCCGTGCCCGCCCACGCGGCCACAACCGAGCCCCCCGCGCCGCTCCCGAACCCCGCGCGCGTCGACGTCCGCGTCAGCCGCAACGAGGTCAGCCGGCCGCTCCCGTCCGGGTTCGTCGGCTTCTCGTTCGAGTTCCGGGCGGTGCGGGAATACACCGGATCGAACCCGCACGAGATCAATCCTCGTGCTCGTACGGCTGATCCGCGACGTGGCGCCGGGACAGGCGCCGGTGCTGCGGATCGGCGGCAACAGCACCGACGGCACGTGGTGGCCGATCGACCACGTGACGCCCGGACCCGGGATCACCTACACGCTGACCGACGGCTGGCTCGCCACGACCCGGGCGCTCGCGGTCGACACAGGAGCGAAGCTGATCCTCGGCCTGAACATGAAGCTGGACAGCCCGGCCGAGACCGTCGCCGAGGCGCGCGCCTACCGGAGCGGCATCGGCACGCGCCACATCGAGGCGCTGGAGATCGGCAACGAGCCCGAGCTGTACAAGGTCTTCCCGTGGTACCTCGAGGCGGGCGGGGTGCCGTTCTACGCGCGACCGGCGACGTACGACTTCAAGAACTACACGCACGAGGTGGCCAAGCTCGCCAGGCGCGTCCCGCGGTTCGAGCTCGCCGGCCCGGCCGCCGGGCACGGCGCAATGGCTTTCGCACCTCCCGGCGCTGCTCGCCTCGGAGCCGAGACTCAAGGTCGTCACCTACCACCGCTATCCGCTGCTCGCCTGTTTCTCCCAGCCGGGCGACCCCAGGTACCCGTCGATCCCGAACCTGTTGACGCTCGACTCCTCGCGCGACCTGCTCGCGCGGGTCGCGCCCGACATCGCGCTTGCCCACAGTCACGGCGCCACGTTCCGGGTCGACGAGCTGAACTCGGTCGCCTGCAAGGGACAGACCGGGGTCAGCGACACGTTCGCCTCCGCCCTGTGGATGCTCGACACGCTGTTCTCGATGGCGAGAGCCGGGGTCGACGGCGTCAACATCCACACGCTGCCGAGCGCGGTGTACCGGCCGTTCACGTTCGCGCGCGTCGACGGCAAGTGGGTGGCGACCGTGAGCCCCGAGTACTACGCGCTGCTGACGTTCGCCCTGGCGGCCCCACCCGGCTCCCACCTGCTGGGCGTATCGGAGACCCCGAGCGCCGACATCCGCTCGCGCGCCACGATCACGCCGACCGGGCTGATCCACGTCGTGCTGATCAACGACAGCCTCACGTCCGGGCACACCGTGCTCGTCCGACCGCCCGTACGCGCTCGCACCGCGCTGATCGAGCGCCTGCGGGCCCCGAGCGCGGCCGCCACCGACGGAGTCACGCTCGCCGGTCAGAGCTTCGGCACGGAGACCACGACCGGCAAGCTGGCCGGGAAGCGCAAGAGCGTCCGGGTGAAGCTGGTGCACGGCCGGTACCTCGTCAGGCTGCCGGCGTCGAGCGCCGCGATGCTCACGCTCGATCCAGCCTCAGCTTGACTCCGGCGAGGTCCTCGTACAGGCGGACCGCGCTGATCTCGCCCGCATCGTCGCCGTAGAGCACCCGCGCGCGGCGGTGGATCTGCTCGACGAGCGCGGTCAGCTCGACCGGAACGCCGACGTCGCGCGCGAGCTCGACGGCCAGTCCGAGGTCCTTGGTCACGAGACGCATCGGGAACGCCTCGTCATAGTCGCCGTCGTCGAGCACCATGCGGACGTCGCGCTCGAGGAACACCGAGTTCGCCGGCGAGCCGACCAGGGCGCTGTGGAGACGATCGAGCGACACCCCGGCCCGGACGCCGACGCTCAGCACCTCGCCGACCGCCACCGACTCGATGAACCACAGCAGGTTCAGCAGCAGCTTGACCGTATAGCCCGCGCCGTTGCCGCCGAGGTGGAAGATCCGCTCCGGGTCGCCCATCGCCTCGAACAGCGGCCGCGCCCGCGCGAACACCTCCTCAGGACCGCCCACGTAGATCGCGAGCGAGCCCGCCTGCGCCCCGATCGATTGCCCCGCCACCGGAGCGTCCAGCAGCTCGATCCCCCGCGAGCGCGCCGCCGCGAGCACCCTCGCCCCGACGGCGGTCGAGCTCGTGCTCATGTCGATGGCCACCGAGCCCGCCTCCATCGCCGCGATCGCTCCGCCGTCGCCCAGCAGCACCTGTTCGACGTGCGGCGGCGCCGGCAGCATCGTGATCAGCACCGCGGCCCCGCGAGCGCAGTCCGCCACCGAGGTCGCGGCGCGGGCCCCCGCCGCGCGGAGCCTCTCGAGTGCCTCCGAGTCGAGGTCGAAGGCTGTGACGTCGAACCCGGCCGAGACCAGGTGCCCGCACATCGGCCCGCCCATGTTGCCCAACCCGATGAACCCGACGCGCTTGATCGCACCGACCGTCACAGCGCCACCCAGGTCGTCTTCAGATGCGTGTAGGCGTCGAGCGCATGAAGCGAGCGGTCGCGCCCGTGGCCCGAGTCCTTGACGCCGCCGAACGGGGTGGTCAACGACGACATGTCGAACGTGTTGATCCAGACCGTCCCCGCGCGCAGCCGCCGCGCGACTCGGTGGGCGGTCGTGATGTTCGAGCTCCACACCGCGGCTGCCAGGCCGTAGCCGGTTCCGTTCGCGAGCGCGATCGCATGCTCGGTGTCATCGGCCTGCTGGATCGCGAGCACCGGCCCGAACACCTCCTCTTGGACGATCGCGTCTGAGGGGTCGAGCGCCTCGAGCACCGTCGGCTCCATGTACGCGCCCCCCGGTACCGGCTCGGCCCGCGCGCCTCCGACCAACAACCGAGCCCCGTTGCCGGCCGCGCGCTCGACGCGCCCAGCACCCCGGCGAGGTGCTCCTCGGACACGAGCGCGCCAAGCGTGGTCGCGGCGTCGGCCGGATCGGCCGGGACCATCTCGCGCGCAAACTCGGTCAACCGCTGAGCCAAATCCGTAGCCAGCGCGCGTTCGACGACCACGCGCGAGCCGGCGTGGCAGGTCTGCCCGGCGTTGTAGAAGATCCCCCAGCCGATCGCCTCGGCCACGCGGTCCAAGTCGGCGGCGTCCGCCAGGACGACGTGCGGGCTCTTGCCGCCGAGCTCCAGCGACACCGCCTTTCCGTTCGACTCGCCCGCGTAGCGCAGGAACCGGCGCCCGACCTCGACCGAGCCGGTGAACGCGATCTTGTCGACCAGGAGGTGGCGCCCGAGCGGCTCGCCCGCCTCCTCGCCGAATCCCGGCACGACGTTGAGGACGCCGGCCGGCAGCCCTGCCTCGGCGCCGAGCTCGGCCAGCGCCAACGCCGTCAACGGCGACTGCTCGGCCGGCTTCAAGACCACCGAGTTGCCGGTGGCGAGGGCGGGTGCGAGCTTCCACGCCGTGATGATCAGGGGGTAATTCCAGGGAACGACGGCGCCGACCACGCCGAGCGGCTCGCGTCCGATCAGCGCGAGCGCGTCTGCCCCGGTCGGCGCGATCTCCCCGTAGACCTTGTCGATCGCCTCGGCGTACCAGGCGATGCAGTTGCGCGCGTTCGGCACGTCGACGTTCCGCGCGTCGGTGATCGGATGGCCGACGTCGGCCGACTCGAGCTGCGCGAGCTCCTCGGCGTGCTCGTCGATCAGCTCGGCCCATCGCAGCAGGACGCGCTTGCGCTCGCGCGGGTCGGCCAGCGCCCAGGTGCCGTCGTCGAACGCGCGCCGCGCGGCTCGGACCGCCAGGTCGACGTCCTCGCCCGAGCCCCTCGCCACCTCGGCGATCGCTTGACCGTCCCGGGGGGAGATGTCCGCGAACCTCCGCCCGTCGGCGGCCCCGACGAACCGCCCGTCGATGAACGCGTCGCGCCTCAGATCCGCGCCGCTTCTCGGTCGCCGCCGTAGAACGCCACCGCCTCCTCGTCGAGCCGCGCCCCCAGCCCGGCGGCATCGGGGACGCTGAGCAACCCATCCGGTCCGACGCCGACCGGCTCGGCCAGCATGAAGTCGCGCCGCGCCGGCGTCCACCCGGGCGGGTCGTACGGGAACTCGAGGTACGGCCCCCCGCCGACGCCGGCGCACACGTGCAGGTTCGCGAGCAGCCCGATCCCGTTCGTCCACGTGTGCGGCGTGAACCACCGGTTCCTGCGCAACGCCAGCTCGGCGAGCGTGCGCGCGCCCGAAATCCCGAGCGCGAGCACCACGTCGGGCTGGTACACGTCGAGCGCGTCGGCGTCCAGAGCGAGGCGGAGCTCCTCGAACGTGCGGGCCATCTCTCCGCCTCCGATCCGCACCCCGGTGCTCGAGCGGAGCTCATGCATCCCGCGGAGGTCCTCACCCGGGAGCGGCTCCTCGACCCACAGCACGCCGTACTCGCGCAGGCGCTCGATCACCCGGCGTGCGCCGGCCGGACCGAGCCGCGGCCCGAGATCACCCGCCATCCGCCACCACTGGTTGAGGTCGACCATGAGCTCGAGCCGTTCGCCGACGGCGTCGCGAACCGCGGCGACGACGCCGATCCCCTCGTCGGAGCGCTCGGGAGCGATCCGGATCTTGACCGCCCGGAAGCCCTCCTCGAGCAGGGCATGAGCGTCCTCGGCACGCTGTCCCGGATCCCGCAGCTCCCCCCACGACGCGTACGCCGGCACCGCATCAAGCGCGCCCCCGAGCAGCTTCGCCACCGGCTCGTCGCAGGCCTGACCGAACAGGTCCCACAACGCGGCCTCGAGCGGCCAGTACCGCCCCGCGTGGAACGAGATCGTCTCGAGCGCCCGGGCGTGGCGCGCGAGCTGCAGCGGATCCTCTCCGACGAACAGGTGCTCGAACTCCTCGAACCCGCCCATCGTGTCGCCGCTGCCGATCCCGACCAGGCCCGCGTCGGTCTCGACGCGCACGATCGTCGCCTCGAACGAGGTGCGCGGCATCGGATCCCAGGCGGCGAAGAACGGCGGGTCGAGCGGGAGGCGCAGCCGCTGCGTGCGGACGGCCGTGATCTTCACTACGAACCGCCGTAGAACGGACTGGTCACCTCGTCGCGACGCGAAACCAACGCCCGCGCCGCGTCGGGGTCCCGACCCTCCACCGCGAGGCCGACGGCCCGTCGCGTCGCCTGGCGAGCCGCCGCCTTCACCGCCGTCTCGTCCGACGCGCCCGGGTCGATCCACACGCACGCGAACACGAGCAGGTCCCCGGTCGGCTCGAGCAGGCCGTCGGCGACCGCGTCGAGCACTCCCTGCGCGATCCCCAGCTGGCCCGCGCCCCACGTGATCGTCTGGTGGAGCTCCTCGGTGGCGGTCGCCTTGTTGATCATGATCGTCGGCGGCCACACCGGCTCGTAGCGGTCCTGGGCCTCGCCGACCACGACGACGATCGGTGTGTGGCCGGGGGCCGGCGTGGTCAGCGTGCCGAGCAGCGCGGCGGCCGTCGGCGTGCCGCGCGCACCGAGCACGACGTTGATGTGGCAGCCGTTCGGCCCGGGGGCGCCGCCCCACCCTTCGCCGACCCGCCCGTCGAGATGCTCATAGGTCACAGCACCACCCCTGCCCTCTCTTCGTCGATCACGATCACCGAACGGGCTCCCTGACCGCGGCGGAGCCGCTCGAGCGCGTCCTGCACCTCGTCCAGCGCGATCAGATGGGAGACGACGTCGCCGAGGTCGAGCCTGCCGTCGACCACGAGCTGCGCGAGCTGCCCGAGCGCGGCGTGGACGTCGGCCGAGCCGTAGTAGCTGCCGGTGATCGTCTTCTCGCTGAGGAACTCGATCGCGGGCAGGCTCACGTCGACGCCCTTGGGCGCGAGGCCGACCACGGTCGCCGTCCCGCCCGGACGCAGCACGTCCCAGGCCTGCCGGATCGTGTCCGGACGGCCGACGACCTCGAACGCGTGCTCGACGCCGCCGCCCGAGACCGCCAGGACCTCGCCCACGACGTCGGCTCCGCCGGCGCCCGCGAGGACCGTGTGCGTGGCCCCGCGGCGGCGAGCGAGCTCGAGCTTCTCGAGCTCGGTGTCGACCGCCACGATCATCCCGGCGCCGGCGAGGCCCGCGCCTGCGACGACCTGGAGGCCGACGCCGCCGCACCCGATCACGCACACGCTGTCGCCGACTCGCACGCCGGCCCGGTTGACCGCTCCGATCCCGGTGACGACGCCGCAGCCGAGCAGCGCGGCCTGCCACAGCGGGATCGACGGCGGCAGCGGCACGGCGCCGGCAACCGGCACGACCGCGTACTGCGCGAAGCACGCGACCATCAGGCCGTGCTGGAGCACGGTCCCGTCGAGCCCGCGCAGCCGCGACGTCCCGTCCATCAGCATCCCGGCGACGCCGTTGCGCCCGGCCGTCTCGCACAGCGTCCGGCGTCCGGACCGGCAGGCGGGGCACGCCCCGCACGAGGGGACGAAGCAGAACGCCACGTGGTCGCCGGCGGCGACTTCGACCACGTCCTCGCCGACCGCCTCGACCACGCCCGCGCCTTCGTGCCCGAGCACCATCGGCCAGCGCCCCTCTCCGAGCAGGCCGTCGGCGAGGTGGACGTCGGAGTGACAGACGCCGGCGGCGGCGACGCGGACGAGCACCTCGCCGCGGCGCGGCGGGCGCCAGCAGCACGGTCTCGATCGACACCGGCCGGCCCGGCTCGCGCAGGACCGCGGCCCGCATCTCGATCGAGCCCGAGGACGCCGCGCTTCGAGTGGCTCGCTCACCGACGCGAGCCCGCGACGGTCAGCCGTCTCCGTCGACTGGACCACCGGCGGCGGCAACTCCGCGGAGGGCGCTTGCCCTGGATGCGCCGGAGCTCCTCGAGCGGGATGTGGCAGCGAATCGCGTGGCCGGGCTCGGCCTCGGCAAGCGGCGGCTCGGTGTTCACGCAGATCTCGCCGAGGAAGCGCGGGCAGCGCGTGTGGAACACGCAGCCGGTCGGCGGGTCGGCGGCGCTCGGGATCTCGCCGTCGAGGCGGATGCGTCTGCCGGTCGCCGTCATCGAGCGTCGGCACCGCCGACAGCAGCGCCTCGGTGTAGGGGTGGTGCGGGAAGGAGAAGACCTGGTCGGCCGGTCCGAGCTCCATCATCCGCCCGAGGTACAGCACCGCGATCCGATCCGACAGGTAGCGCACCACGCCGAGGTCGTGGCTGATGAACAGGTAGCGCGACGTCCTCGCGGGTCTGGAGGTCGTTCAGAAGGTTCAGGATCGCCGCCTGCACCGACACGTCGAGCGCCGAGGTCGGCTCGTCGCAGACGACGATCCGCGGATCGCCGGCGAACGCGCGGGCGATCGCGACGCGCTGCTTGAGCCCCCCGAGAGCTGGCTGGGCCGCATCGGCAGGTAGCGATCGGTCAGTCGCACCGACTGCGACCAGCGCCTTCAGCCGCGTCTGCAGGGCCGCGCCGTGTAGTCGCCGAGCTTGGACAGCGAGCGGCAGATCAGGCGCCGCACCGAGTGGCGGCGGTTCAGCGCCGAGTCCGGGTTCTGGAACACGATCTGCAGGGCCTTCTGCTCCTCGGCGCGTGCGCTTCTGGTCAGGTACGCGCAGCGCGTGCCCGTCCAGCTCGACCGACGACCCCTCGTCCGGAGCGGTCAGTCCGAGCAGCACGCGCGCGAGCGTGGTCTTGCCGCTGCCCGACTCGCCGACGAGGCCGAGCGTCTCGCCGGCCCGGATGCTCGAGGTTGACGTCGATGAGCCCGTGGATCGTCTGGCCCTACATGTGGAAGGTCTTGCCGACGTCGGCGGCGCTGATCAGCGGCCTTCTGCCGTCCGGACGTTCGGCCTTGACCGCCTCGGGCTCGCGCCGGCTCACGTCGCGGCAGCGTCTGCGCGCGCTCGTGGAAGTGGCAGCGCGACGCGGCGCTCCGGGCCGAGCTTCGTACAGGGGCGGCGCCTCGGTGCGGCAGCGGTCCTCGACGAGCCCGCAGCGGTCGGCGAAGATGCAGCCGCTCGGGTCTCGCCCGGGCGGCGGCAGGAAGCCGGGGATCGTGTCGAGCGCGTGCCGTGTGCTTGTCGCGCGTCGCGGCGCGGGATGCAGCGCAGCAGGCCGACGGTGTACGGATGGCGCGGGTCGTGGAGCACCTCGCGCGCCGGTCCCTCCTCGACCAGCTCGCCGGCGTACAGCACGCCGACGCGGTCGCACATCTTGGCGATCACGCCGAGGTTGTGGCTGATGAACAGCAGCGAGGTGCCGAACTCCTGGCGCAGCGCCTTGACCAGGTCGAGCACCTCGGCCTCGACGGTCGCGTCGAGCGCGGTCGTCGGCTCGTCGAGGATCAGCAGCGACGGCTCGGAGGCCAGCGCCATCGCGATCACGACGCGCTGGAGCATGCCGCCCGACAGCTGATGCGGATAGCGGTGCATCACGCCGGCCGGGTCGGAGATGCGCACCTTGTCGCAGCATCTCCTCGGCGCGGTCGAGCGCCTCGCCTTGTCGGACGCCGGCGATCTCGAACACCTCGGCCACCTGGCGCCCGACCCGGAGCGACGGGTTGAGCGCGCGGCCGGGCTCCTGGTAGACCATCGACACCGTGCTCTGGCTCGCAGCTGCGCAGGCTCGCCTCGTTCATGCGCGAGCACGTCGCGGCCGTCGATCGCGATCGACCCGCCGCTCACGCGCCCGTTGCGCGCCAGGTAGCGGACGATCGCCGAGCGCCATCGTCGACTTGCCGCAGCCCGACTCGCCGACCAGCCCGAAGGACTCGCCCGCGTCCGATGCGAAACGAGACGTCGCGCAGGACGCGCCTGGTCGCGCCCGCGCACGCGGTAGGCGACGTCGACGTGCTCGACGGTCGAGCGCGTCGGTCGCGCGGAGCCGGTGTCGGGCGCAGCCTGCCGTGTCGGCGTCGGTGCTCATTGGTCGATCGCCCCCTCGACCGCATCGGAGATCAGAGTGATGCCGACCACCAGCGAGGCGATCGCGAGCGCGTCGAACAGCACCTCCCACCAGTAGCCGGCGCTGCACCAGGCCGATAGTTGGTGTTGATGTCGAGCGCCCAGTCCGGCGACGGTGGCTGGACGCCGAAGCCCAGGAAGGTAGAGCGTGGCGATCGCGAAGATCGCGTAGCCGAGCCGCACGGTGAACTCGACGATGATCGGCGACGATCACGTTGGGCAGGATCTCGACGAACATGATGTACGGCGCGCTTCTCGCCGCGCAGACGCGCGGCGGCCACGTAGTCGAGCTCGCGCTCGAGCAGCACCGAGGTCGCGCACCGTGCGCGCGATCAGCGGCGTGAACACGAGAGCCGATCACGAGGATCAGCACGAGGTTGCGAGCGCCCGAGCGTGGACGATGCGCGATCACGCCGATGACGACGAGCGGCAGCGCGAGAAACGCCTCGACGAACGCGCCCGATCACTCGTCGACGACCCCGCGGAAGTACCCCATGACGAGGCCGAGTGCCGTCCCGAGCACGGTGCCGAGATCACGTCGCCAGCGGCGCGATGATGAGGATGTCGCGCGCGCCCGACGATCACGCGCGAGAACATGTCGCGCCCGAGCTGATCGGTGCCGAACCAGTGTGCGCTCGACGGCGCCTTGTTGATCCCGTTGAGGTTCTCGGCGGTCGGATCGTGTGGGGCGATCGCGTAGCCGAAGATCGCGCAGACGATCCAGAAGCAGACGATGATCGCGCCGACGATGAACGTCTGGCGAGCGCACGATCTCGCGCAGCAGCTCGCCGCGAAGCTCGGGCCGGTCGCGCTCGGCGGCGACGGCGCCGGCGGACTCGACGGGGACGTCGACGATGCTCATTCGGCGGCCCTGGTAGCGGATCCGGGGATTCAGTAGCGAGTACAGCAGGTCGGCGACGAGCGTCGACGATCATGTACACGACGCCGATCGTGAGCACGCACGGCCTCGAGCATGGGGATAATCCTTCTGGGTGGCCGCCTGGAGGAGGAGCGTGCCGATCCCGTTGTAGTGGAACAGGGTCTCGACCACGAACAGGCCTCCGATCAGGTAACCGGTCTGGGTGGCGATCACCGTGATCGTCGGCAGCAGCGAGTTGCGCAGGACGTGGCGCCGGATCACCACGCCGCGCGGCAGACCCTTGAGCATCGCCGTGCGCACGTAGTCCGACTCGAGCGCCTCCACGGTCCCGACGCGGGCCATGCGCGCGATGTAGCCGAACAGCACCATCACGAGCGGGATCGCGGGCAGGATCAGGTGCTTGAGCTGGGTGAAGAAACCCGAGCCCGGCGGCGGCGTGGCCGAGATCGGGAGCCATTCAGCCGATCCCGAACACGACGATCAGGAAGATCCCCGAGACGAACTCGGGGTCACGGTCGCACGACTGCCCGACACGACGATCGTCCGGTCGAGCGGCTTGCCGACGTGCAGCGCCGCGAACACGCCGGCGAAGATGCCGAGCGGCACCACGATCATGAACGCCAAGATCGCGAGCTTCAGCGAGTGCCCGAGCGCGGTGAACAGCAGCGGTCCGATCGCCGCATGGTACTGCGTACGACGTGTGCCGCGGGAAATTGCTGATCAAGAGCCAGTACTGGGTGAGCAGGGGTTTGTCGGTGCCGTGCTGATGGTCCAGCGCCTTGACCGCGCTCTGCGGGGCGAGCGGTCCGAGGTCGAGCGACCCGGATCGCCCGGGAGCAGGACCTGCCGAGGATGAACACGATCGCGCTCAGGATCAGCAGCGTGATCAGCGCGAGCCCGAGGCGCTTGGAGATGAACCTGGTCATGTTCCGCGGGGTTGCGGGCGGCCGGGCGACGCTGCGCCGCCCAGCTGCGGTCACTATGTACGCCTTGTCCAGGTAGATCTGCGAGATCGACGTCGGATTGAGGCCGTGCACGTTGGACTTGGTGGCGGTCAGGCCGTCGATCGAAGTAGGGAATCACGATCGGCGTCTCCTGCAGCAGCAGCTTCTGGATCTTGCCGGCGATCTGTCTTCTGGGTCTGCAGGTCGAGGCGGCCACGTACTGCTTGACGAGGATGTCGTAGGTCCGTGTTCTTGAACCGCGCCGCGTTCCAGGTGCCCGTTGAGGTCAGCGTGGTGGCGACAGGTACACGTTCGGCACGCCGCGGCTGCCGTAGTCGACGAGGCTCATCGTGCCGTCGAGCCAGTCCGAGTTGCCGAACGTCGACTTGCCGTAGTACTGGGTCTGGGTCTCGACCTTCAGGCTGACATTGATGCCCGCCTTGGCCGGTTCGGCCTTCATCACCTGGGCCAGCGCCGGGATCTCCTGGTAGATCTCGGTGACGAGCGAGGTGCTGAAGCCGTTCGGGTGCCCGGCGGCCGCCAGCAGCTGCTTGGCCTTGGCGATGTCCTGCGTGCGCTGGGGAACCGAGGTGTCGGTCGACGGGAACACCGGCGCGAACGGGTGTCGTTGCCGAGCTGGCCCTTCGCCGCCAGGAGCGCCGCCACCATCCCTGGGCGGTCGAGGGTCTACGCCACGGCCTGGCGCACGCGCGAATCCGTGAACGGCGCCTGGTCGTTGCGCATCGACAGCTCGCGGTGGTTGGAGGACTTCAGCGTGATGATCGTGTAGCTGGGGTTGTTGAGGAGTCCCGGCCGCCCCTGCACGACGAACTGGGTGATGACGTCGACCTGGCCGCCCTGGAGCGCGAGGATCTGCGGCGGCTGGCTCGAGTAGAACGTGAAGTTGGTGCCGTCGAGGTAGGGCCGTCGCCCCAGTGGGTCGGGATTGGCGCACGAACTCGGCGCCGACGTTCTGCGTGTAGCTCTCGAGCTTGAACGCGCCGGTGCCGATGAACGTGCTCTGCCACTTGGCGAAGTCGGTGCCCTTGGGGACGATGATCGCGTTGTAGTTGTCGGAGGAGACGAGGTAGGGGAAGTTGCCGTTCGGCGCCTCGAGGTGGAACGCGACGGTCATCGAGTCGACCTTCTTCACCCCGCTCGGCGTGAGCACCCCGCCGAACGCCGACAGCGCGTTGGAGGCGTTCTTCGGATCGGAGAGCTGCTGGAACGTGTAGACGACGTCGTCGGCCGTCATCGGCTGGCCGTTGTGGAACGTGACGCCCGGGCGCAGCTTGAACGTCCACACGCTGCCGTCGCGTGTTTGGCGTCCAGCTCAGCGCGAGCATCGGCTGGAGCATCAGCTTGAGGTTGTTGTCGAAGATCAGGAACTCGCCGGTCTGGTTGAGCATCGTCAGGCCGCCGGCGTCGGCCGACCGTCAGCGGGTTGACGGCGGCGGACGGCGTCACTGAGTCGCGACCTGCAGCGTCCCGCCCTTCGTCGGGGCGCCGGCCGCGTGCGCGACGCTCCCGACGACGAGGTCGCCGCGAGCTCGATGACGCCACCGCACGCGGCCAGGATCGCGCCCAGCAGCGGCGCCGACATGCCGATCACGCTGCCGCGCCGCATGAAGTCTCGGCGGCTCAGGTTTCCGGAGACGAGCTCGTCGATGTAGTGGTTCTCGAGCTCGGTGCGCCCGCTGCGGAGCCGATCCAGCTCGCTGTCTCTGCGACTCATGGAGCCACCTTTCTGTTGGAGTCGAGCCGGCGCCGTCCCCGGGACGTCGGGTCAGGTGCGCCCGTCGCTGTCGTTGCTAACTTACTTGATTGACTTTGTTGAGAAGCTTGGGAAGGGTTTCGAGCTGGGGCCGCGGTCGCTCCGTTCCCGGCGTGCGAGGCGAGGATCTCGCGGGCGGCGCGGAGGAGGTCGGGCAGCATCTCGCGCTTGCGCGTCGCGCTCATCCGCCCCGTCGGCACGCACAACGTGATCGAGGCCGCGACCCGTCCGGGCGGGCCCACCGGCACCGCGATGCAGTGGAGGCCGAGCGCGGTCTCGTCGATGTTCTCGGCGTAGCCCTGCCGGCGCGCCTGGCGCAGGATCCCGAACAGCTCGTCGAGTCCGGCGAGCCGCCGGCCGGTCGGCGTCTCGAGCTCGCAGCCGTCGTACAGCGCGGCGACCTCGTCCTCGGGACGGTCGGCGAGCATCACGCGCCCCGACGCGGCCGCGAACGCCGGCAGCCGGTTGCCGACCGCGGTGACGAGGCGGACCGGGTGGGTGGTCTCTTCCTTGGCGATGAACACACTTTCGCGCCCGTCGAGGACGGTCAGGCACGTGGTCTCGTTGTGGCGCGCCACGAGCCTGCGGGCGACCCCGTTGAATCCCGCGGTCAGCGGCGAGACCGGGGCGGAATGAGCGAGCCACGCGACGCGCGGGCCGAGCTCGATGTAGCCGCTCCGCGGGTCGCGCGCGACCCAGCCGCGCTCGAACATCATCGAGCAGACCCGGTGGAGCGTGCTCTTCGCGATCCCGGTCTCGCGGGCGAGCTGCGCGAGCGTCGCCGGCCCGTCGCGGTCGAGCACGTCGAGCACGTCTAGGACCGCTGAGATCCCAGGCGACCCCGGGCGCGCGCCGCGCGCCCTCTGATAACCGATAGCGGCTGCCAACTCCCTCCTAATGGTCCGCTGGTAGAACGGCGTTCAGCCGATGGACCAGATGCGTTTCTTTCACACCGCCAGGGCGGTGTCAAGTTAACGAAGCTTTAGGAACCTGTCGGGTTGGGTCTGGCCCAATAGGGTGCGCGGGATGCCGACGATCCTGCTCGAGCGCCACGATCAGCTCGACCTGCCCCTGTACTGCCGGATCGCGTTGCACCGCGAGCCGGTCGCGATCGCTCCCGATCTGCTCCGCTCGGTGCGAGCGCAACCGAACCGCGCTCATGCGCTTTCTCGAATCGGGCGCGAGCGCGTACGGCGTCAACACCGGGCTCGGGTACCTCGCCGACCGCGCCGTCGAGCCCGTCGACCAGGCCTCGTTCCAGCGGTCGATCCTGGCCGGCCGCGCCGCCGGCACCGGCCCCGCGCTGTCCGAGCCCGTCGTCCGCGGGGCGATGCTGCTCCGCCTGACCGGATTCCTCAGCGGCCACGCCGGCGTCACGCCGGATCTCTGCCGGTTCATCGCCGAGCGGCTGAACGACGGCTGGTACCCGGTCGTGCCGGCGGCGGTCACCGGCGCCGCCGGTGAGATCGTCCCGCTCGCCCACCTGTTCGGGACGCTCGTCGGCGACGGGTCCGTGCGGGTCGACGGGCGAGCGGAGCGCTGCCTGCGGCCGATGTGTTGCGCGCGTGCGGGATCGCCCCATACGAGCTCGGCGCGAAGGAGGGCATCGCGCTGATCAACGGCGCCCCGGTGGCGCCGGCGCTCGCCGTCCCGCTCGCGCTGCGGGCGCAGGCGCTGCTCGAGCACGCGACGCTGGCGGGCGCGATCACGATCGCGGCGACCGGCGCGTCCGCGCGACCCGTACGTCGTCCGGGTCGGGGAGCTGAAGGGCGACCCGGGACAGCTCGCGGTCCACCGCCGGCTGACCGAGCTGCTCGCTGGCGGAGCGCTCCTTCAGCAGACGCGCCAGGCGCCGGTCTCGCTTCGCGTGATCCCCCAGGTCCACGGGGCCGCCGCCGACGTGCTCGGTCACCTCCGTTCCCAGCTCGGGCGCGAGCTGCGTGCGGTGACCGACAGCCCGGTGTTCCTGCCCGCCTTACGGGACGAGCCGGAGGGCATGTACTCGACCGGCAACTTCCACGCTTCGTCGATCACGCTTCTCCTCGACACGGTCGCCATCGCCTTCACGCATGTCCTGAACCTGCTCGAGAAGCGCCTTCACCGCCTGCTCGACAGCCGCTTCTCCGGTCTCCCCGATCAGCTCAGCCCCGACCCGGGACGCCAGTCCGGCGTCGTGATCCTGCACAAGCAAGTGATCGGGCTGGTCGCGCAGGCACGAGCGCTCGCGGCCCCGGCAGGTATCCACGCTTTGGACGCCTCCACCGGTCAGGAGGACTTCCAGGCCCACACGATGCTCGCGGCACAGCAGTTCGACGGGATCCTCAGCTCGCTCGAGCTGGCCCTCGCGCACGAGCTGGTCGCGCTCCGCCAGGCGCGGTTCCTCGCCGGCGAGCCGCTGCCCGCTGCGCTCGAGCGAGCGGTCGAGCAGGTCGCCGAGGTCGTGCCTGCCGTGGCCGAGGATCGCTCGCTCGCGGCAGACGTCGAGCGGGCCCGTGAGCTGGTCGCGTCCGGCCGCCTCGTCCCGGACGCGCCGGCGTGGTTCCCGCTGTACGGTGAGTGAGCGATGCTCCTGTCGAACGCCCGAGTGATCGATGGCACGGGGCGCGCCCCGCTCGAGCGCGCGTCGGTTCGGATCGAGGACGGGCGGATCGTCGCGGTGGACGCGGCGGTCGACTCCGCGGGGACGATCGCCGACGGCGCGATCGACCTCGAGGGACGCACGCTGATGCCGGGGCTGATCGACGCGCACGCCCACCTCTCGAGCGACGTGTTCCGAAGCCCCGGCTTCGGCCCGCCGCCCGCTCTGCACGGCGAGCTTCCCCGTGCGCGCGAGCTCGGCTACTTCATCCTCGCCAAGACCGCCCGCGTCCTGCTGCGCGCCGGCATCACCACCGTCCGCGACGTCGGCAGCTACGACGACGAGGCGATCGCGCTGCGCGAGGCGGTCCGGCTCGGGATCGTCGAGGGGCCGAGGATCCTGTCGTGCGGGCGGATCATCTCCGCCACCGCGCCCGGCGGCGCGATCTTCACGACGATGTACCGCGAGGCCGACGGCGCCGACGACATGCGCAAGGCCGTGCGCGAGCAGCTTCGCCGCGGCGCCGACTACGTCAAGCTGATGGCGACGGGCGCGCGCTCGGTCCTCGTCGAGGACCCGGAGCCCGCGCAGATGACCGCCGCCGAGCTCGCGGCGATCGTCGACGAGGCCCACCGCCTCGGGGTGCGCGTGGCGGCCCACGTCGAGGGCCTCGCGGGCGCCCGGCTCGCCGTGCGCGAGCGCGTCGACACGATCGAGCACGGCCTGTCGCTCCACCGCGAGCCGGTGCTGCTGGCCGAGATGGCCGAGCGCGGGATCGTGCTCGTGCCGACGCTCAGCACCTTCCACGACCTCGCCGAACGCTTCACCGACGACTTTCCGCCGGCGCTCGTCGAGCAGGCCAAGCGCCAGCGCGAGGAGGCGTACACGACGCTGATGGCCGCGAAGACCGCCGGCGTGACGCTCGCGATGGGCCACGACAGCGGCCCGCCGGGCGAGAACGCGATCGAGCTCGCACGGATGGTCGCCGGCGGCCTGTCGGCGCTCGAGGGTCTATCCGCGGCCACTTCCGGGTCCGCGACCGCGCTCGGGCTGAGCGACGTCGGCACGGTCACCCCCGGCGCGATCGCCGACCTGCTCGTGGTCGACGGGGATCCGGTCGCCGACGTCCGCATGCTGCTCGAGCCCGGAGCGGATCTGGATGGTCGTGCAGGGCGGGCAGATCGTTGCCGGCCGCGGCGAGGCGAGACAGCTCGCGCCGGCATGACCGCTTCCGCCGTCACCCCCGCGCCTGCGTTCTCGCTCGAGTCGGTGGCGGGCGGGCCGGTTCGCCTCGCCGACCTGCACTCCCGCGGCCAGGCGCTGTTGCTGTTCGTCTCCGAGGAGTGCCCGACGTGCGTGCTGACGCTGCGCCGGCTCGCCCCGATCGTGCCGCGAGCTGACCGACGCGGGCGTCGCCGTGGCGGCGATCTTCGAGGATCCGCTCGAGGTTGCCGCGCGCGTGGCACGACGCACCGAATTCCCCGGACTCGTGCTGGCCGAGCCGGCGCCCTACGAGGTGTCGCGCGCGTACGAGCTCGTGAGCCTGCCGACGGCGGTGCTCGTCGACGAATCAGGACGTCAGACCGGGCGCGTGGTCGGCTGGGACGCCGAGGGCCTCGAGACGCTGCTGTCGGTGTCGGTCACGGACGACCCGCCGCTTCGCAAGCCCGGATGCGCGGCCAAGAACACTTACGACCCCGAGGCGCTCCGTTTGCTCGACGGTGCCGGCTACGACGAGCTCGAGGAGATGTTCGAGCGTGGCTGGACGGACGGGCTGCCGGTGATCCCGCCGACCCGCGAACGCGTCGAGGCGATGCTCGGCGGGCGCGACCCGTCCGAGTTGCTCGGGGAGATCCCGCCGGCGATGGCCCGGGTGACTTTGGAGCGCGTCGCGGCGTGCGCCGTGCTCGCGGGATGCCGGCCCGAGTACTTCCCGGTCGTGGTCGCGGCGGTCGAGGCCGTTTTGGAACCGGCGTTCAACGTCGGCGGGCAGGCGGTCACCACGCAACCGGCCGGCCAGGTCGTGATCGTCAACGGGCCGGTGCGCGACGCGATCGGGCTGAACGGGTCGGTCGGCGTGCTCGGCCCCGGCTGGCGCGCGAACATGACGATCGGGCGCGCCCTGCGCCTCGTCGTCAGCCTGACCGGCGGCGGGTTCCCCGGCCGGCTCGACCGCTCGACGCTCGGCAACCCCGGCAAGATCGGGCTGTGCTTCGCCGAGGACGAGGAGGTCAGCCCGTGGGAGCCGCTCCACGTCGAGCGCGGCTTCTCCGGATCGTCGTCGGTCGTCACGGTGATCGGCGCGGATGCGCCTTTGTCGATCTCCGACCACCGCAGCACGGGCCCCGAGGAGTTGGCGCGGGTGCTCGGATGGGCGGCCGCGTCGACCTGGAGCCCGAACTGGTGGCCGCTCGGCGGGCTCTCGCTGTTCGTGATCTGCCCCGAGCACGCTCGCTCGTTCTCGGAGTGGGGCTGGAGCAAGCAGCGGGTGCGCGAGGAGATGTTCTCCGCGGTTTCGCGGCCGGCCGGTGAGTTGCGCTGGGGCGAGACCACTCCGCTCGTGCAGGCTGCCGACGACGATCAGCCGGTTCGGAAGTGGTCGAGCCCGGACGACATCGTGATCGTCGTCGCCGGCGGTGAGGCCGGGCGCTACTCGGCCGTGTTCGGTCCGTGCCTCGGGATGAACTCCGAGGCGATCTCAAAGGAGGTGCCGTGAACTACGTGAGCCCATTCGACGAGCGCCGGCGCGCGGCCGAGCCGCTCGCGCCCCGCCCGGAGACCCTGAGCGGGTCCCGGGTCGCGCTGCTCGACATCACCAAACGCCGCGGCGACGAGTTCCTCGACCGCATCGAGGAGCTGCTCCACGCCCGCGGCGCCGCAGACGTTCCGCGTCTCGAAGGAGATCTTCTCCAAGCCCGCCGGCCCCGAGATCGTGCGACGCATCGCCGACCGCGGCGACCTCGCGGTCGAGGGCCTCGCCGATTGAGGCTCGTGCACGTCGTGCAGTGTGCGCGACATGGTCGAGCTCGAGCGCCGCGGCATCGCCACCGCCGCGGTAGCGACCGAGCCGTTCGTCGACGAGGCGCTCGAGCAGGCTCGCCTGCTCGGCATGCCCGACTACCGGATGATCTTCATCCCGCACCCGGTCCAGCTGCTCACGCCGGAGGAGCTGAACGGGCGCTCGCGGATCAGGCGTTCGAGCAGATCGTCGCCCGGCTCACGCAGCCAGGCTCCCCTCCAGCGGACGGAGCTCATCCGCGTAGCTGACCGAGGCCCGGCGCATCACGCCGTCGTCGTCGATCGAGTACTGCCCGAGCCGCCACAGCGGCGGCGAGTACGCGTGGATCGAGATCGCGAGCTCGTCCTCGCCGGCGAGTCGATGGATGTGCTCGGGGCCGAACGAGAACGACCCGCCCTCGACCACGACGTGGACCGCCGGCTCGCCGCCGATGCGCGGGTTCGATTCGCGCACAGCCCCGCGCACGACTCGCACCGCGCCCGAGGAGATGTCGTGGTCGTGCCAGCCCGTGTCGTCGCCGGGCACCCAGCACAGCAGCCAGACGTCGACGTACTCGTCTCGATGGAGCGACACGTAGTGCCGCTGCCCGCCTTCGAACGCGACGTGCTCGCGCCACCGATCGGGCTCGTCCGCGAGCGCATCGACGAGCGCCTGTAACTCGGCTCGGTCGAGATTACGCGCGGGAAGCGATGGCCACATCATCGAACACCTCCTTGGGATAGAGCAAGCGCATTGCGTTGGCGATGCGGATCGCGTGCAGCGCGGCCGGCCCGAGCTCGAGCGAAGCGGGCTCGGCGTAGGGCCGGTCTGAACCGTTCACGATCGCGTCGACGCCGAGCACCCGGATCGTCGCGTCGACCGCGCGCGTGCCGTACGAGGACACCTCGAGGAACACGTCGGGGTCGATGACGCCGCGGCCGCCACCGCGGGCCGCGACCCGCTCGCCGTGGAGCGGCGCGAGCCCGGCCAGCATCGCGAAGCACACCCGGAGCCGGGGGTGGCGGGGCCGCCCGTGGACGCGGAAGGCGAACCACGCGGCGTGCATCTGCTGCACGTACGAGACGACCGCGGGCCACCAGCCTGGTTGATCTCCGTGACCGCCGCGGCTCTCGCTCGCGGCCGGTCCCGGGTGGACCATCAGCGGCAGCCCCGCCTCCTCGAGCACCTCGCAGCAGCGGCGCGGCGCTCTCGTAGCCGGCGTCGTCGAGCAGCGCGGTCGCCGGCAACTGCAGCCCGACGAACCCGCGTTCGAGCTCGCGCGACAGCGCGCCGGCGTCGACGTCGGTCAGGCAGGCCGCCGCCCACGCCCCGAACGGCTCGGGCAGCCCGAGCACGCCCTCGTGGTAAGCGTCGAGCAGTTCGCCCGCCTCGTCGGGCGCCAGCGACTCGATCCCGAGCGGGCTCGACAACGACACGAGCGCCAGATCGAGACCGTCCTTGCGCGCGAGGGCGGCACGGATGTCCGGGTCTTGCGAGCGCGGATCGACCTCGTAGTCCGGCTCGCCGGCAAGCTCGAGCGTCCAGCCACCGCGCAGCCGCGGCGGCGTGCTCCGCGCCCTCAGCGCGGCGATCAGCGACTCGGGCCAGACGTGCTGGTGGACGTCGACGACCGGTACCGCTTCGGCGCGGCACGGTCCCACAGATTCCTGAACCGGTTCATGAACCGCTTCAGTGAAGCGGTTAAGCGGTCGCTTGTCAATACTACGGTTGCGGCGAGGCCCTGGCCGACCCCGAAGCCTTGACGAGGCCGTGGCCCAACCCGTCTACGCTTGCGGTCGTGAGCCCCGGGGCAAAGCGCGTCACGATCCGGGAGGTCGCCGATGCCGCGGGCGTCTCGCCGGCTGCCGTCTCCTATGCACTGCGTGGGATCCAGGTCTCCGAGGAGACCCAGGAGCGGGTCCGCAAGGTCGCCGACGACCTCGGGTACGAGGCCAATCCGATCGCCCGAGCGCTGGCCAGCGGCCGCACCGGGATGGTCGGCATCCTCGGCCCTTCGCTCGAGGACCTGTGGCAGCAGCGCCTCGTCGCCGAGGCCGGCCGTTCGCTGCTCGCCCACGACCGCTACGCCCTGATCCTCGACGCCGGCGGCGACCCCGCCCGCCAGCGTGCGCTCGCCACCCAGCTCCGCGACCAGCAGGTGGACGGGCTGATCCTCTCCCCGGTCGATCCGTCGGACGAGTTCTGGTCAGAGCTCGCGGAGTCGCTCGCGGTGGTCTCGATCGGCGACGCGCTACCCGGCCGCGGGGCCGCCGGCGAGGTGTTGTTCGACAACCGCTCCGGCGTGCGATGCGCGCTCGAGCACTTGCACGCGCTCGGCCACCGCCGGATCGCCGTGCTGCGCCCGCCCGGGTCGCCCACCAACGATCGGCCGGCCGAGGTCTACGTCGGGTCCGAGGCCGACCGCCTCGGCCTCGACGTCAACGTCGTCAGCACGCCGTACGAGCTGCACGAGGCGACCGGCGTCGCCCGCGATGTGCTCAACGACGAGCGCCGGCCGACCGCCGCGTTCTGCTTCTCGGACTCGATCGCCTACGGGGTGTACGCCGCCGCCCGCGAGCTCGAGCTCCGGATCCCGCACGACCTGTCGGTGATCGGCTACGACGACCATCCCGTCTCGATCCTGCTCGCGCCACCGCTCACGAGCTTCTCCTGGGACTGCGGAGCGCCTGGTCGAGGTCGCGGTCGGGATGGTGCTCGCGGCGATCGACGGGCAGCCGCGGCGGCGCCGGCGCGTCGTGATCGAGCCCGCCCTGCGCGAGCGGGCGTCGACGGCGCGGCGCCGGCGCTGACGGTGGCGGTGGCGGCGGTGGCGGCCGGGGCGCTCTGGCGGTCCGGCGCTCTGGCGTCCGGGCGCTCTCGGGTCCGGGCGCTCTGGCGGTCCGGGCGCTCTGGCGGTCCGGGCGGTCTCCCCGCGCCCCGCCCGCGTCACGACCCGCGGTGCGGAACTCGCCAAAGCCCCCGGCCCACCGCCGCTCCGGTGACATAAGCGCCTCAGAGGCGCTTATGCGACCAAGGTCCAGTGGCGGGGCGGGGTTTGGCGAGTTTTGCACCCGCCCGCGACCCGTAAAGCGCCCGAAACCCCCCGCTCCGCGTGCGTTTCCGGGCCATAAGCAGCTGGTCGTGGAGAACGCACCGCGCCACCGTAAACGTCACCCGAAGAACGAGATCAGCTCCCGCGCCACCCCGACCGGGTCGTCGTACGCCATCAGGAACCCCGTCCCCGGCAGCGTCCGAAGCTGGCAGTTCGGCAACAGGTCGAGCGCCTGGTAGGCGCCGATCAGCGGATGCGCCGGATCCTCGTCGGCCCACAGCAGCAGGACCGGCAGGTCGATCCGCGGGTACGCGTCGAGCAACTGGCGCTGTGGCTCGGCCGGCCACCGCCGCGCGAACTTCGCCCACGACCGGGCGCGGTTGCCGTTCCCGGCCACGTCCGCGAACGCGTGCCGGACGAGATCGCGGGCCAAGGGATTGCGTTGCGCGGACAGACGCTCGCCGATCGAGGGCCGGAACACGAGCGTCGCGCCCCGCGCGAGCGTGCGGTCGAATCCCGGCAGCGCCGCCGCCCGGCAGACGACGCGCCACGCGGCGCGTTTGCCGGCGAACTCGTCGCGCCGGTGCAGGCGGTTGGGCATCACCGCCAGCCGCGCCGGATGCAGCCGGCCGGAGGTCACGGCCAGCAAAGCGATCTCGGCTCCGAAGTCGTGGCCGGCCAATAACGGTCGCGGCCCGCCGACCTCGCGGCAGAAGCCCGCGACCACCTCGGCGAACCAGTCCGCCGTGTACGGGTGGCGCGGCCTGTCCTCCGAATCTCCGTGCAGCGGGAGATCCGGCAGCACGACGCGAAACCGAGCCGCCAGCTCGTCGACGACCGGCTCCCATTCCCGATGTGAAAGGCCTAACGAATGCAGTAGCGCAAGGGCTGGACCCGTGCCGGTTTCGCGGTACGCTATCCGGGCGCCGTCGTGATGGTGATAGAGCCTCAGTCTCATGTGGCCTGGCAGGGTCACATCGTCGCATCCGCAAGATTCCTGGCGCACAACTGTGCTTGTTCTCGCGCTCGAGGCCGAAGGTTGTGCAATTGCTGCATAACCTGGGGCATTCTTCGTAATTGCGTTTGAAATGCAGATATGGACCAAATGAGGAACAGTCCCCTCGGTTTGTCTACGTCGCAGGCCGCAAATGCGCTCGGGGTTTCCCTTGGCACTATTCGCCGCTGGGCCGACATGGGCTACCTCGAGTCGTACCGGACGCCAGGAGGACAGCGCCGCTTCAGCGTCGAGCAGATCGAGCAGTTCCTGGAGACGCTCCAGCAGCGCCGCGCTGGCCAAGGCCAGTCGCAGGAACGCCTAGTCAGCTAGATGCTGACGGGTGCCGCGTCGCGCGCCGGCTCGGCTGCACCGGCGTGGCGGCGACGGACGCCCTCATCCCGGTGTAACTGGCTCTCAGCCCGCTCGGGCCTGCTTGATCCGGCGCTCCATGTCGAGCTCCGAATCGAAATTCGCCGCGTCCGCGTGCCGGTACTCGACGCCCTCACCGCTCAACAGGCCGGCGAGCACCTCGACGTACTCGGCGTCGAGCTGCGTGCCGGCCACCCGCCGCAGCTCGCGGAGCGCTTCGAACGAGCTCATCCGCGTCCGGTACGTGTCCGCGGCGGTGAGCGTGTCGTAGACCTCCGCCACCGAGATGATCTTCGCGATCGCGGGGATCTGGTCCCCCGAGAGCCCCTGCGGATACCCCCGCCCGTCGATCCGCTCGTGGTGCGTGAGCACGATCTCGGCGATCGGACCGTACATCCCGAGGTCGCGGAGCATGTCCGCGCCCAGCTCCGGATGCTGCTGGATCGCGATCCAGTCCTCCTCGGTCAGCGTGCGGCCCCGTTCCGCGACCCGATCCGACAGCGCGAAGTGGCCGATGTCGTGCAGCAGCCCCGCGGTGTGCGCGAGCTCCTGGTCGTGCTCGCCCATGCCGACCGCCTCGGCCATGTCGCTGGCGAACCGGGCGACCGCGGCGGCGTGGCGCGCCGCGCGCTGGTCGCGGGTGTCGAGCGCTCGCAACAGGCCGGCGAGCACGCCCCACGACAGCGACACGTACTGCTCGGCGCGCTGGCGCGAGTTGTCGAGCAGATGGGCCATGTACGAGAACGCGATCACCGCGGCGAGCGCGAACGCGATCCCGCCGAGGCCGACCTCGACGTAGATCGCCGCGCCGGCAACCGTCAGCGCCACCGTGATCAGCGCGCTCGGGAGATAGCTCGACCAGCGTTCGGGGATTCCACACCGCGCTGTACCCGTCGTACGCGATGTAGAACGGGGCGATGATCAGCCACGTCAGCTCGAGCATCGCCAGGGCGAGCGCGGCCAGCACCAGATAGAAGCCCGCCGAGTAGTCCGTGCGGCGCCAAGTCGCGGATCAGCGTCGCAGCGATCAACGCGGTCAGCCCGGCGCCGAGCAGGTTGAACAGAAACGCCTGTGGGCGTGTCCGGATCATCCGCGTGGCCGCGACCTCGGAGATGATCGCGGCCGCGAACGCCGAGGCCGGACCGAGGAACGCGCCAGCGAGAATGTACACGAGGAACGACGCCGACACTTCGACGCGCGGGCGGACCCGCGCGACACCGAGGCCTGCGGCGACTGCGGCAACCGCAAGGACGATCGACAACCCGTTGAGATGGTCGTCGTGTGCCACCAGCACCGCCCACGCGATGCATCCGGCCAGACACGCGCACGCGACACTCACCGCCATTCTTCGGCGAAGAGCATGCGACCGCGTGCGACGGTCATCGCTCACGAGGCGCAAGGTAGCGCTTTAGGCCACGGAGCGCCAGTTTTGCGGCGGATTCCTAGCCGACTCAGACCAGCAGAGCTAGGTCACGAACCGCGGAAAGCCACTGTTCCTCCCAACGCACGCTGGCCAGCATGAGCCCGCCGTTCGCACCTGAACCCCCAGAAAGTGGAGGTTTAGATGACACTTTGGGCGAAAACTTGTGCAATTCTATGCCGGGGTATTCAGGAGGGCAATGGCTAGGTCGAAATAGCAACGTCTACGTTCCTTTAACTGCGCATGCGCTATCTCAAGACGAGCGAAGCGGCTGCGCTCCTGAACGTCAGCCCGAACACCTTGCGGGCCTGGGAGCGTCGGTTTGGGTTCCCCAAACCGCAGCGGTCGCCCGGTAAGCATCGCCTATTCACGCACGGCGAGGTCGCGGCGCTGAAGGACGCGCTCCAGGAGGGCCTCTCGATCTCGTCGGCGATTTCCCGCGCGCGCGAGGGCCTGGCCGCCGATGCGAACTCGCTCGTCGGCGCGCTCAGCCTCCTACGACCGGGAGCGGGCGGACTGCGCGATCGAGGCGGCGCTCGCGCTGCGCTCGGTCGAGCGCTCCGTCGAGGAGGTTCTGCTGCCGACGCTCGACGAGATCGCCCGCGCGCTACTCGGTCGAGTCGGCCGCGTGGGCGTTCGCCGCCCATTGGGCCACCGACTGGCTCCGGCGCGCGATCCGCCTGACGCCGCCGCCGGTCCGGAACACGTCGATCGTGGTCGGCGACGCCTCGCGCGACGAGCTCGATCGCGACGCGCCCGTACATCCGCGCGCTCGAGCTGTTCTGCGTCCGCGCCGGTATCAAGGTCCTCAGCCTGTCCGCCCGCGGCGTCGCCGGAATCGGCGACGCCGCCAACGTCCACCGGCCGAACCTCGTGGTCGTCGCCGGCGGCCACCTCGACGACGACACGGTCGCGCGCTGGGCGTACGCGATCAGGCTCGCCGTCGGCGCGATGCCGCTGGCGATCTACCGGCGCGGCGCCGAGCGGCCCCGGGCGCGCGGCACCGGGACGACCGTGCTGCCGTCGGGCGCGGGCGACGCCCAGCGACTGCTGCTCGATCTGCTCGAGTCCGACCTGGTCGCGGCCACGCCGTCCGCTTCGATCGCAGCCGTCGCCGCGCGCGCCGGCAGCTCCGCTCCGCCCGAGGCGGTAACTAAGCGATGGTCGACCGGACCGCCAGGAACGGCCGACCCGCTCTCCGGCTGGTAACGCCCCAGGCGGAGCCGGCTGCACCCAGCGTCCCATTCTGCAGCCACTGCGGAACCCGCCCGTCCGTCCCGCCGAACACGCCGGCCTCTCGCGTGTGCGGTTCGTGTGGCCTCGGCCTGATCCTCGAGGCCGCCGAGACGATCGCGCCGAACGCCGGTGACGCCTTCCTCGTGCTCGACCGCGCGCTCTCGGTGTGCGCGGTCTCCCGCGGCGCCGAGCAGCTGCTCGCGGCGAGCGAACCAGACGTCGTCAACCGCCACATCAGCGACCTGCTGATGCCGGCCGATGCCGAGGAGAACGGCGCCGACAGCCTGGCCGTTTCGGTGACGTGGGCTGCGCGCGGCGACGGCCCGATTCGCACCACTGTCGTCCGCCCGGCCAACACGTTCGGCATTCGCCTCAATGCGCGCATCGGCGCGTGCGGGCCGCCGCGAGCGGCGCTGCTCGTCCTCGAGTAGTTTGCGCAAGATTGCAGGTCTTCTTGCGTCACTTGCAGCGCATGCTCCAGATCACGATAAATCAGAGCAATGAGCGGAATTCGAACGAACGCGGCGGCCGTGATGCTCGGCGTCAGCCCCAACACGCTGCGCAGCTGGGAGCGTCGGTACGGCTTTCCGCGTCCGCGCCGGACGCAAGGCGGTCACCGGCAATACGCGCTGAACGAGATCGAGTCGCTGCGGGTGACCCTGGCAGAAACGCACAACGTGTCCTCGGCGATCGCACTGGCCAGGCAGCGTGGCGAGGGACCGTCGTCCGGCTCGCGGCTGGCGGCGGCGTTCGCCACGTTCGACGAGGACAAGGCGAATGGACTGCTCGAGGAGAGCCTCGCGCTCCGCTCCGTCGAGCGGACGATCGAGGAGGTCCTGCTCGAGGGCGTCGCGGCTCACGCCGACGACGCCGCCGCGGGTAACACGCCCGAGTACGAGTTCGCGTGGCGCCACGCCACCGGCTGGCTGTCCGCGCTCAAGCGGCTCGCCCCGCCGGCAACTCGCGCCGCGGGTGTGCTCGTGCTCGACGCCTCCGCCCCGCTCGAGCTCGACGGCTTGTACGCGCAGGCGCTCGAGCTGATGCTGAGGCGCACCGGCGTGCGCACGCCTGTCGCTGTCGACCGCGATCACGCCGAACCGCCTGGCGCGGGCATTGCCGGCGCTCGCTCCGCGCGCGGTCGTGCTCGCGGGCCGGAGCATCACGCTCGACGCGCTCGGACGACTCGTCTACTCGGTCCGCTCGGTCGCCAATCAGGCGGAGATCTTCGACTTCCGCGGCGCGGTGCCCGACACCGGAGCGAGCACGGTCCGGCGGCTCGGTCAGACGCCGCTGGCGGCGCGCGACGTGTTGCTCGGCCGGCTCGAGGCGGCCGTTCCCAGCCGCTCGTCGACGTCCGCCCGCGCCGTACCCCCGATCACCGCGCGCTACTAGAGCGCAGGCGTCCCGCTCGGAGAGCCCCGGCTTCCTAGAATCGGGCGCCGATGTCCGTAACGGCGCACCGCCCGGTCGATCCCCGTGTCTCGTTCCCCGAGCTCGAGCTCGCCGTGCTCGAACGCTGGCGCGAGCGGGACGTGTTCGCCGAGTCGATCCGGCGCCGGCAGGGCGCCCCGCGCTGGGGCTTCTACGAAGGCCCCCCGACCGCGAACGGACCGCCCGGCATCCACCACGTGCTCTCGCGCGTGTTCAAGGACATCTTCCCCCGCTACCGGACGATGTGCGGGTACTCCGTCGAGCGCAAGGGCGGCTGGGACTGCCACGGGCTCCCGGTGGAGCTCGCGCTCGAGGCCGAGCTCGGGTTCACCTCCAAGGACGACATCGAAAAGTTCGGGATCGCGGAGTTCAACGCTCTCTGCCGGGAAAAGGTCCTCAGCCACGTCGAGGACTGGAACGCGATGACCGAGCGGATCGGGTTCTGGATCGATCTCGACCACGCGTACCGGACGCTCGATCCGAAGTACGTCGAGTCGGTCTGGTGGGCGCTCAAGACGATTCACGAGAAGGGCCTGCTGTACGAGAAGCTCAAGGTCGTCCCGTACTGCCCCCGCGACCAGGTGACGCTGTCGAGCCACGAGCTCGGGCAGCCCGGCGTGTACGAGGACGTGATCGACCCGTCGGTGTACGTGCGCCTCCGGGTCACGAACGGAAACCAGGCGGCCCAGCCCGGCGATCAGCTGCTCGTGTGGACGACCACGCCCTGGACGCTCGTCTCGAACGCCGCGGTCGCGGTCGACCCGGAGCTCATCTACGTCCGCGCGAAGCACGAAGACGAGGTCTACATCCTCGCCGAGGCGCTGATCGAGCGCGTGCTCGGCGACGGCGAGCGAGCGCACGTCCTGAACCGCTTCCCCGGCAAGGAGCTCGAGGGCGTCGCCTACGACCCGCCGTTCGCGTTCATCCCGGGATCCGCCTACGGCCCGCGGGGTCACACCGTCCTGCTCGGCGACTTCGTCACCGCGAACGACGGCACCGGGCTGGTCCACACCGCGATCGCGTTCGGCGAGGACGACTTCCGTCTCGGCGAGCAGTACGGCCTGAACGTGATCAACCCGGTCCGGCTCGACGGCACCTACGACGAGCGGATCGGACCGTACGCGGGCCGCAACGTCAAGGACGCCGATCCGGACCTGATCGAGGACCTCCGTGCGCGCGGGCGCATCTTCCGCGCCGAGTCGTTCGAGCACTCGTATCCACACTGCTGGCGGTGCCACACGCCGCTGCTCTATTACGCCAAGCCGTCCTGGTACATCGCCACGAGCCAGGTCAAGGACCGCCTGCTCGCGGCGAACGAGACCGTCAACTGGGCTCCCGAGCACGTCAAGCACGGCCGCTTCGGCAACTGGCTCGAGCACAACGTCGACTGGGCGCTGTCGCGCGAGCGCTACTGGGGCACGCCCCTCCCGGTGTGGCGCTGCCAGGAGGGCCACGCGAAGGCGATCGGCTCGCTCGCCGAGCTGAACGAGCTCGCCGGGACTGAGCTGACAGACCCGCACCGGCCGTTCGTCGACGACGCGACGTTCCCGTGCCCGGAATGCGGCGATCCGATGCAGCGCGTGCCCGAGGTGATCGACGTGTGGTTCGACTCGGGCTCGATGCCGTTCGCCCAGTACCACTCCCCGCACGAGGGCACGGCGCAGTTCGACGAACACTTCCCGGCCGACTTCATCTGCGAGGCGCTCGACCAGACCCGCGGCTGGTTCTACTCGCTGATCGCAGTCTCGACGCTGCTGTTCGACCGCTCCCCGTATCGCAACGTCGTGTGCCTCGGCCTGATCCTCGACGACCAGGGACGGAAGATGTCCAAGTCGCTCGGGAACACAATCGCGCCGAACGAGGTGATCGACCGCTTCGGGGCCGACGCGCTCCGCTGGTATCTGTTCACCGCCAAGCAGCCGTGGGACGGCTACCGGTTCTCGTTCGAGGCGATCGGCGAAGCGGTCAGGCAGTTCCTGCTCCAGCTGTGGAACACGTACAGCTTCTACGTGCTGTACGCGAACGCGAACGGGATCGACCGCGACCCCGGCCCCCATGACGGCGAGAACGCGATCGAGCTCGACCGCTGGGCGCTCTCGCGCCTGCAGGAGACGATCGAGATGGTCCGCGACCGGATGGAGAACTTCGACGCCACCGCCGCCGGCCGGGCGATCCAGGCGTTCGTCGACGAGATCTCGAACTGGTACGTGCGGCGCTCGCGCCGACGCTTCTGGGACGGCGATCCGGCCGCGTTCGCGACGCTCCGCACCTGCCTGCTGACGACCGCGAAGCTGCTCGCGCCGTTCTGCCCGTTCGTCGCCGATGAGATCTACGACAACCTCGACGGCGCCGAGCCGAGCGTCCACCTGTGCGGCTTCCCGACCGCCGCGCCGCGCGACCTCGAGCTCGAGCGGGCGATGGCGATCGCGCGCGAGACAGTGCGGCTCGGGCTCGCGGCCCGCGGTCAGGCCAAGCTCGCGGTGCGCCGGCCGCTCCGTGCGGCGGTCGTCGTCGCGACCGGATCCGAGCGCGAGGCGATCGAGCGAATGTCGGCCATCGTCCGCGAGGAGCTGAACGTCCGCGAGCTGCGCTTCGTCTCAGAGGCCGACGAGCTCGGCGAGGTAGAGCTCAAGCCGAACTACCGCACGCTCGGTCCGAGGTTCGGCAAGCACATGCCGCTCGTGGCAGCGGCGGTCGCCGGCCTCGACGCCGCCCGCGCGGCGGCGACGCTGCGCGACGGCGGTCATGTCGCGATCTCGGTCAACGGCGCGGATCACGAGCTGACCGCCGACGATCTGCTGGTATCGATGAAGCCGCTCGAGGGCTACCAGGTCGAGCGCGAGGGCTCGCACGCGGTCGCGCTCGAGCTCGAGATCGACGAGGGGCTGCGGGTCGAGGGCTGGGCGCGCGAGATCGTCCGCGCGATCCAGCTCGCGCGCCAGGAGGCCGGGCTCGAGGTCACCGACCGGATCGTGCTGACGCTCGACGGCGACGACCCGTTGTTGCAAGCCGCCCGCACGCACGAGACCTACATCGCGGGCGAGACACTCGCCGTCCAGGTCAGCTACGAGTCCTTGGACGGTTCGGTCGCGCCCGTCAGCATCGACGGGCGCGAACTGCGCGTCGCGGTGGCGCTGGCTGCCTAAGGCTTAGGCCGAGCGCCGGCTCGAGCTCGGCTACAAGCTTGCGCTTCGGGTAGGCGCCGATGACGGTCTTCGCAGGCTGCCCGTTGCGGAACAGGATCAGCGTCGGGATCGACATCACATTGAACTGGATCGCCGTGTTCTGGTTCTCGTCGATGTTGAGCTTGACGACCTTCAGATCCTCGGCGTGCTCCTGCGCGATCTCCTCGACCACGGGCGCAACCATCCGGCAGGGTCCGCACCACGGCGCCCAGAAGTCGACGAGCACGGGCACTTCGGACTCGATGACTTCTGCCTGGAAGTTGTTGTCGGTGACTTCTGAGACGGTGCCTGCCATTGCGGCTCCTTGATATCCGGGGCGGTGGTGGGTTACTTCAAAAAGTATAGCGGGTCATGACGGGTGCTGGGCCGCGCGCTGGCGCGCGCGTCATCCATGGGGCCAGCTAGTCCGAGCTGTCGCGCGGCGACCGCCAACCCACTCGGGCGCCGACGGCCCGCTACGTTACGTACTGTAGATGTCGGACCCGACGAACACCGAGATCGCCGCCGCGCTCGACGAACTGGGCGATCTGACCGAGCTCGACGGGGCCGCGGTCTACCGGACGAACGCCTACCGGAACGCGGCCAAGGCGGTCCGCGAGTCGGCCGTCTCCGTGCTCGGCCTCGCGCGCGAGGGTCGCGCCACCGAGCTCCCCGGAATCGGAACGACCATCCAGGAGAAGATCATCGCCCTGGCCGACGAGGGCGCGATCCCCGCCACGGTCAAGCTGCGCGCCAAGTTCCCGCCGGGCCTGATCGCGATGACGCACGTCCCGGGACTCGGCCCCAAGCGGGCGCGACGGCTGTACGACGAGCTCGGGATCGACTCGCTCGAGTCGCTTCGCACGGCCGCCGAGGACCAGCAGATCCGGAAGCTGAAAGGCTTCGGCCCGAGGGCCGAGGAGGCGATCCTCGCCTCGCTTCGATTAGAGGGCGCCGGCGAGCGCCCGGCCCGCGTTGTCCTCGACAAAGCGCTCGCCGACAGGCGAGCCGCTGGTGGCTGCGCTGCGCGAGCACCCGGCGTCCGAGCACGTCGAGCTCGCGGGGTCCGCGCGCCGGATGACGGACACGGTCAAGGACCTCGACCTGATCGCCACCGCCACCGACCCACTCGCGCTGGCCCGCGCGGCCAGCGAGCTCGACCTCGTCGAGGAAGCGGGCACCGCGTCGGCGGCCGGCGTGCGCCTGCGCACGCACACGGGGATCCGCGTCGATCTGCGGATCGTCGAGCCCGATCAGTTCGGGAACCTGCTGCAGCACTTGACCGGCTCAAAGCAGCACAACATGGCGCTCCGGGATGCAGCGGTCCGCAAAGGCCTCCACGTGTCCGAGTACGGCGTGCTCGACGACGCCACCGGCGAGACCCACCGCTGCCCGACCGAGCAGGAGGTGTACGGGCTGCTCGGCCTCGAGTACATCGAGCCCGAGCTCCGCGAGAACCGGGGCGAGCTCGAGGCAGCCGCCGCGGGCACGCTGCCCAAGCTGATTGAACTGGGCGATCTCCGCGGCGACCTGCATTCCCACACGACCGCGTCGGACGGCACCGCCTCGATCGAGGAGATGGCGATGGCCGCGCGCGACTTCGGGTACGAGTACCTCGCGATCACCGATCACTCCGCGAGCTTCGGGTTCGGCGACGAGGTCACGCCCGAGCGCCTGCGCGAGCAGATCACCCGCATCGGCGCCATCGACGTCGACGGCATTCAGCTGCTCGCCGGCTCCGAGGTCAACATCCTCCCCGACGGGTCGCTCGACTACTCCGACGAGATCCTTGCCGAGCTCGATTGGGTGATCGCCTCGGTTCACTCATCGTTCCGGATGACGGCCGACGCGATGACCGAGCGGATCGTGCGCGCGATCGAGCACCCGCTCGTCGACGCGATCGGCCATCTGTCCGGCCGCAAGCTCGAGCGCCGCGCGCCCTACACGTTCGACCTCGAACGCGTGATCGACGCCGCGGCTCGCACCGGAACGATGCTCGAGATCAACTCGAACCCGGACCGGCGCGACCTCTCCGATACGAACGCTCGCGCGGCTGCGCGGCGCCGGCATCCCGATCGTGATCAACACGGACTCTCACCGCGTCGCCGGGTTCGAGGTCGCGCGCTACGGCATCGCGACGGCGCGCCGTGCCTGGCTCACAGCCGCGCAGGTGGTCAACACCGGGCCGTGGGAAGCGATTGAGGCGATCCGCCCCCGGAACCGCGACCGAGCGTCAGCGCCCCGAGGGTGAGCGTCACTTCTTGCCGTACGTCGTCGCCGGCGGCTTGCGGTAGCCGGTGCTTCGCTTCGGACGGACCTTGCGCGCGTCCGGGCGCGGCTCCTCGACGTGCCCGGGGTCGGTGGTCCCGCGCCGCTGGATAACGACGAACCAGGCGATGCCGGCCAGGAACAGGAGCCCCGCGATCCAGAAGTTCAGGCGCATCCCCAGGATGTGGTTCGAGTAGTCGATCCGGATCGTCTCCTCGAAGATGCGAAACGCCGAGTAGCCGGCGACGTACAGCGCGAACAGCCCGGGCGGCTTGATCTTGCGGCGGTTGCCGAGCCAGATCAAAAAGCCGGCCAGCGACAGATTCCAGATGATCTCGTACAGGAACGTGGGCTGGAACGTGGCGAAGTCGGCGAAGCCGGGCGGGCGATGGTCCGGGGAGATCTTCAGACCCCACGGCAGCGTCGTCGGCTTGCCGAACAGTTCCTGGTTGAAGTAGTTGCCGATCCGCCCGATCGCCTGCGCGACCAGAAGTCCCGGCGCGGCGGCGTCCATGAACCGCAGGACGTCGGGCGTCGTCAGCCGCCGGCGCAGGACCCACAGACCGGCGAGCACTCCGCACGCAATCCCGCCCCAAACCCCGAGGCCGCCCTTCCAGATCGCGAATATGCCCCAGAAGTTGTGCGGCTCGATCTGGCTCGGCGTCGTGATCACGAAGTACAGCCGGCCGCCGATCAGGCCGGCCGGGAAGCCCCATGCAGCGACCTCGTAGACGAGGTCGGGGTCGCCGCCGAGCTTCCGCCACCGCCACCGCGAGACGAAGATCGCGCCCGCGACCGCGAACACGTACGCGAGCCCGTAGACGTGCACGAACAGCGGCCCGAGATAGAAGCCGTTGTGGGGCGGGCTGGGGATGAAGGACGGGACGATCACGCGCGCGGCCGGGCGCGGCGGGAGTTGCCCGACGCCCCGTTCAACTCGAACAGATTAGAGCGGAAGCCGGGCGTGCGGATCAGCCGGATCGGTTTGAACGGCGATGTCTTCTCGACGTAGAAGCGCGCGCCGTCCCGTTCCTCGATCGCGGTCACGGCCGACGCCTGCCGGCGCCAGGCCAGCGCCCAGATGATCGCGAACCCGGTCGCGACCGCCGGAACCTGCGGGATCACGAACGCGAGCGCGCCGGCGCCGATCGTCGAGAACAGCAGCGGCCACAGCCGGTTCAGCACGGTGCGGGTCGGGTTGACCTCGGGCAGCGAGGCCTGCGTCCGCGCGCTCGCCAGTAGCGAGGCGATCTGCGAGGTGGTGCCGGCCCGGCGGCCCATCCAGACGCCGACGATTCCCGCGATCACCCACCACCCCGCCGACACCGGCACGAGCAGATCGTCGCTCGTGCCCGCGGCCGCGGCCACCGTCACGGCTGCCAGCGCGCTGGCGGCGCCGGCGCTGATCAAGACCGTGGTCCGCAGGAAGTCCGAGAACCGCAAGCCTGCTGCTCCCCGCTAGTCCGCGGCCAGGACCGCGAGCAGCTTGGCGACGCCTTCCGGCCCGTCGACGACGATGTCGGCTTCCGCGGTGATCTCGGGCGGGCCCTCGTCCGAGCGGACGCCCACCCGGATCGCCCTCGAGATGCGGCCCTCCTCGGCCAGCGCGACGAGCGCGTGAAACGCGTCGAGGTCGGTCACGTCGTCGCCGACGTACATCGCGACGTCCACGTCCGTGTCCGCCAGGAACGAGGTGATCCCCGCGCCCTTGTCGATCCGCACCGGCGGGCGGACCTCGAGCACCTTGCGTCCCCAGTGCGTGCGCAGCCCGGCCGCCTCCGCCTTCTCGGCGATCGAGTCGATCGCCGCACGCGCTGCCTCCTCGTCGGGCGCCCCGCGCCAGTGGAACGCGACGATCGCCCCCTTGTCCTCGAGCCGCACCCGGCGCCGGCGCAGATCCGCCGTGTCGGCCTCGCGCGCGAACTCGCGGATCCGCTCGGTCCACTCTTGGACACTCTGATCGACGACCGGCTCCGTCCACCCGGCGCGCAGCACCTCGGCGCCGTGCGAGCCCAGATAGGAGATCGCGCCGATCGCGACCATCGCCCGTGCCTCGGACGCCCGGCGGCCGCTGACGCACGCGACGACGCCGTACCGGCGGGCGATCTGTGCCAGCAGCCCGCGCGTGCTCTCGGGCACGCGCGCATCGGCGGCACGCTCGACGATCGGCGCGAGCGTCCCGTCGATGTCGAACAGGATCGCCGCGCGGGCCGGGTCTGCACGCAGGGGCCCGAGCGCGTCAGGCAGGAGCGCTGAGGACACCGCTCTAGTATGCCCTCTCGGAGGTGTTCGCCGTGTCCAACGATTTCGTTATGTTGCTCCACGGCCAGCCGGGAGCAGCGTCGGACTGGGAGCGCGTCCGGGCATCGATCGGCGACGAGGCCCGGACGATCGCGATCGATCGCCCTGGGTGGGACGGCCGGTCACCGGTGAGCGATCTCGCCGGCAACGCAAGCGCGGCGCGCGCGGCGCTCGACGCGGCCGGCATCGCCCGCGCGACGGTCGTCGGGCACAGCCTCGGAGCGGCGGTGGCGGCGTGGCTCGCGTGGGCGGACCCCGAGCGCGTTGCGCGTCTGGTCCTGGTCGCGCCGGCTGCCAACCTCGACTCCCTGGGCGCCGTCGACTATCTGCTCGCCGCGCGCGCCGTGGGCTGGCTCGCCAGCATCGGCGCGATGGCAGGCGGCGGCCTCGTGCTCGGAGCGGGGCCCGTGCGGAGGTGGGTGGCGGAGGCCACCGCGCTCGACGATCGCTACCTGCAAACGGCCGGACGCATGCTGCTCACGCCGTCGGCCTGGCGGGCGTTCGTGCGCGAGCAGCGGTTCCTCGTCCGGGACCTGCCCGTGCTCGAACGCCGGCTTGCGCAGATCTCCGCACCGACCACGATCGTGGCGGGAACGGCGGACCGCGTCGTGCCGGTCGCCGCGGCCCGCCGGCTCGCCACCCAGATTCGTGGCGCCGACCTGGTCGAGCTCGAGCACGCGGGTCATCTGCTCCACCTCCAGCACGCGGGCGAGCTGGCGAGCGTGATCGCCGGCGTGGCCGCCTAGGACTCGTCGGGATCTGGATCGGGCGCGATCGGCTCTGCGGGCTCCACGGGCCCCGGTACCGTCGCCGGCTCCTCCGGAGCGGCCGGGGTCCCCGGATCGGGGTCCGCGGGCGTGGACGGAGCGTCCGGGACGGCGGGCATTGGCGGCTCGGTCGGTTGCGGAACCTCCGCCACCACGGATGAGCTAACTCTCATGGTGGAAGCCCTACCCGGTCGCGCCGCGCCGGAACCTGGACTGCGTTCCGATCCGCACAAGCCGCGTGCGGTGGTCAGGTGGCCCGGTGTAGGCTCGTCCGTCTAGCGACGCAACAGGAGGACAGCAAGATGCCCAATCTGAGACTCAGGCCCGGGGTCACGACGACGAGGGCGAAACCGGGGCGCTGGCGACGGTCCCGTCCGCGACGGCGCGCAGGCGGCGATTGGTTGCGCGCGCTGAAGCTCGTGTTCCTCCTTGAGCGGATTCGCTGGCGCCTGCGTCGGCGCGAGCGCCGGAGTTCTCCATCGGTGTGTCAGATAGTTCTCGTCCTCGTGAGCACAGGCCTCGCGATCTTGCTGATCCGCGGTGTGTCGCGCCGCGCCGCGGCGAGCCCGGCCGACCAGGAGAGCGCCGAGAGGCCGGATACAGCGCAGGACACGCCGGACACAGCGCAAGAGACTCGGCCCGGGCCCTCGGGCCCCGGCGCCGAGAACCCGCTGACCGAGCGCGTCCGAACCGAGATGTTCGGGCGATCGGGCGCCCCATCGCCTGCCACCGAGACCGAGTAGCCGGCCGGGGGCACCAGTCGCGGTGATGCGCTTCGTCCTGACCCGGGATGCATCCGAGTTCGGCGCGCGCAGCGAGCGCCTGTTCCTGCAGCGGATCGAATGCAACGTGATCGCGACCGTCCTGATGAACCTGCTCGACGGAGCGCACTCCGACTCGTCCTCGCTGTTCGCCAACGGCATGACCGAGGACGGCGAAGTGCGGTTCGCGGCGCTGCACACGCCGCCGTGGCCGCTGCTCGCGAGCCCGCTCGAGGAAGGCGCCGCCGACCTGGTCGAGTTGTGGCTGACGGAGGACCCGGAAGTCTGGGGCGTGACCAGCGTGCCCGACACCGCACGGGCGATCGCGGGGGCGTGGGAGCAGCGCACGGGCGGGACCTCGCGGTGCACGATCCGCGAGGCGATGCACATCCTCGAGGAGGTGCTCGATCCACCCCGGCCGGCAGGCGGGGAGTTGCGCCTGGCTGACTCGGCGGAGCGCTCGCTGATGGTCGCATGGATGCGCGAGTTCGTGGCCGAGGCCGGCATCGTCGGCGCCACCCAGGCCGAGGCGATGATCGACGCCCGCATGCGCCGCCAGGGCCTGCTCGTGTGGCACGACGAGCAACCGGTCTCGATGGTCGGAGTCACGCCCGAGGTCGCCGGCGTCGTCCGGATCGGACCGGTCTACACGCCACCGCCCCAGCGCCGGCGGGGCTACGCCGGCAGCGCGGTGGCGGCGGCCAGCCGCCGCGCGCTCGCGCAGGGCGCGCAGCGGTGCATGCTCTACACGGACCTCGACAACCCGACCTCGAACAAGATCTACGCGGAGGTCGGCTATCGGCGGACGGGCGACTGGGAGGAGCTCGCGTTCGATCCCGCCGTCGAGTGAGGCTCAGGAGCCGGCGGGGCGGTGGCCGTCGAGCGCCCGCAACGCGTCCTCGACGGACTCGGCCACCTCCCCGGGGCGCTCAACGCCGGCGAGGCGCAGCGAGTCGTGAACCGGCGAGGTCGGCGGTATCACGATGACCAGCGCCTGGCCGCGGGCCTGCAGGCTCGCGCGCATCCCGTAGATGACATAGATGCCGGCACTGTCCAGGTACTCGACGTCCGACAGGTCGAGCACGACGCCCTGAGCCTCGTTCGGCGTGGCGCGGATCACGTTGGCGCCGACCTCCTCGGCGTTGGACATGTCGACCTCACCGGTCACGTGGGCGATCAGCGCGTTCGGAACCAGCGTGATCTGTACGTCGGCGAGGCTCATCTCGGTCCAAGGCGTCGTCGCATCACAACCTCCGTCCCCTCGGCGGTACGGTCGATCTCCACATCATCCATCGCGGCGACGATGATCGACAACCCGCGGCCTCGATTCTGGCCTCGCGGAGTCCGCCAGCGTCCCCTGTCGCGCACGGTCATGGTGATCTTGCCGTACTCAGCCCACCCGTGTAGCTCGAAGGTGGCTGGGGATGGAGAGTACGCATGCTCGATCGCGTTTGCGCAGGCCTCGCTCACCGCGATCGTCATCTCCGCCACATCCGCTTCGTTGGCGCCACGCGCCGTGAGCCACCGGCGCAGCATCCGCCGGACCCGCGACAGGGTCCTCGGCTCGGCCGGCAACGTCAGATGGAGCTCGGCCGGAATGGCCGCGTTCTGGAGCGACACGATCGCGACGTCGTCCCGGAGCCCCTCGGCCGGAACCAGGACGGCGACCGCTAACGCGCACGCGTGCTCGGGCGTGGCGGCGCCGCGCACGGCATCCGCGAGCGCGTCGATCCCGGCGCTCAGGGGAACGCCGCGGCGCTCCACGAGCCCGTCGGTGTAGAGGAGCAGCATCTCGCCGCTGTCGAGCGAGAGCTCGTGCTCGGGGCACCGTCCATATGGAAACGCACCGAGCGGCGGCGCGGGAGTGACCTCCAGCTCCCGCACCTGCGAGTCGGCGATAATTAGCGGCGGTAGGTGCCCCGCGGTCGCGTACTGGAGCGTCGAGTTGTACGTGTCGAACACCGCGTACGCGGCCGTCGCCATCGCGGACTCGTTGAGCGAGTGCACGAACCGGTCGACGAGCTCGAGCGTGCGGCCCGGGCCGTGCCCTTCGATCGCGTAGGAGTGCAGCGCGGTCCGGAGCCGGCCCATCAGCGCCGCGGCCGCGATCCCGTGACCGACCACGTCGCCGATCGCGACGCCGACCCGCCCGCGCGGCAGCTCGATCACGTCGTACCAGTCGCCTCCCACCTCCTCGCGGGCGGGGAGATAACGCGCCGCGACCGTCACGCCGACGACATCGGCCAGGCGCTTGGGCAGAAGGCTCCGCTGGAGCAGCGTCGACACCCCGTGCTCGCGCTCCAGCTCAGCGAGCAGCCGCGCGCGCTCGATCGCCGGCGCCGCACGCGACGCCGCCGTCTGCAACACCGCCAGGTCTCCTTGATCGAACGTTCTCGGCCGCAAGGAACCGACGTGCAGCACGCCGATCAGCTCGCCCTCGACGATCAACGGAACCCCCAGTAGCGACACGATCCCCTTCTCGCGCAGGATCGGGTTGAGCACGTCGGCGTGGTCGACGTCCGCGATGAAGATCGCGACGCGCTCGGCCGCGATCCGCCCCGCGAAGCCCTGGCCGATCGGAATGCGCACGCCCTGCTCGACCTCCTCCTCGATTCCCTTGGCGGCGCGAGCGACGAGCTGTTGCGACCCTCGGTCCAGCAGCAGGATCGCAACCGTGTCCACCTGGAGCGCCTCCTGGACGCGGTTCAGCAATTCGTCGAGAAGGCGGTCGAGCGGGAGCTCGGACAACCCGGGGTCGCTCACACGCGAGGAGCTTCGAAGATCCTGCGCGACCGGCTCGGCCGGCGCAAGCACGACCTGCCCCATGCCCGGCGGTGGGCGATCCTGTCTCTCGGCGTAGGCCTTGGCCACGCCGACAGTGTGACTCACGGCCACCCCTAGTAGAGGCGCGTCCGCCCGGAGTGGTTAGAAACCGATCGGCGCGCCCGAGGGCACGACCAGCACCGAGCCGCGCGCCGCGTTGAGCATCGTGCGAGTCGATCCGCTCAACGTGATCCGTCGCGCCGCGGCGTTCGGTTGCGAGCCGACGACGATCAGATCGACGGCGGAGCCACCGAACTCGACGAGCTTCGCGCCGAGCTCTGCGGCGAGCGCATCCGCCGTCTGCTCGTGCCGCGGTGTCGCCGTCGGCGGAGGAGACCGCGATCGACCCGATCGAGGCATCCCCCATGCTGCGGAGTCCGGCGGCCGCGACCGCGATCGCGACCGAGCCGCCCTCGAGCAGGCGTTGCGCGCTCGTGCCGGGCTCGGCCCGGCCGGGTGGCGTGCGGTAGTCCGATCCGAACACGATCACCGAAGCCCGCTCTGCCTCGGCCAGCTGCTCGAGGCCTTCTCCGGTCGAGCCGCTGAACACGATGTGCCTGCCCATCTCCGGATCGCCGAGCCACGCCGCCCCCTGCTCCAGCCGGCGCTCCGCGTCGTGCTGGGCGAGCTCCTCACGGCGCGGGTCGAACTCGCGCGAGTGACGGATGTACGCGAGCTCGAGCGTCGCCCCGGTGCGGGCCAGCAGCTTGCCGAGCGCCAACGCATCGTCGTCGTTGGGCGTGCCGTCGTAGGACACGATCAGGTTCGTTGCCACTGCTCGGGGATCCTGCGCGAGCGCGGGCGCGGCCGCATTGGCCGTTGGGATAAGGATCCGGCCCACTCGGTGTCCAAATGCCCTGTGTGGTCGTTGCGGATCCTCGCCCGCGTCGTGCACGGCGCGGCAATCGACGCCAGGTGGCTGGATCTAGCGACGGGTGAGGCGCGACAGCCCCGGCCGGCGGCGATACGTGACCGCGGTCGATGCGTCTGTCGTCGTGTCCGGCGCCGCGGCCGGCTCCTCGGCGCGAGTGGCGACCGGCCCCTCGGCGCGAGGCGCCACGGGCTCTTCGCGCGCGGTCACCGGCTCCTCCTCGGTCCGAGGCGCCACCGAGTCATCCGCCACGGGCTCGTGGCGCTCGGTCATCGGCTGGGCTCCACGGCGGGCGCGCCGCCGCCGGTTCCTCGCGTGCCGCCTCGTGCTCCGCCACCGCCTCTTCGGCCGCGACGACCGGCTCCGCGACGATGCGCGGCCGCGAGAAGTACCGGCCCATCGCGAACGCCGCCAGCGCTGCGATCAGAACCCCGAGCCCCTGGAAATAGCCGAGCCACTCGAGGGCCTGGCGGGTGTAGCCGCCCATCGGAGCGCCGATCGGGTTGCCGGCGTGGTGCCAGAGCAGGCTGACAGTCGGCCCGATCGCGAACCACGCGCCGGCCGCGACCGCGAGCCAGCCGCCGATCAGGCCGGTGCTCCGCCGCGAGCCCCTCAGCAGCATCAGGCCTCCGATCACCGCGGCAACCCCGGGCAGGATGTTGAGCCACAGCCGCTCGGAGGTGTAGTGCCAGGTCTGGAAGCTGCCAAACGCATAGTGGAAGTACGGGCCGACGAAGGGGATCAGCGCCCCCCACACGCCGAGCACGATCACGAGCAGGCCGCTCAGGGCCCCGGTCGATCGAGGGAGTCGCGCGGTCTCAGTGCGCCGGGTGGGTGTGGTGCCAGTTACGGTTGCCATGGCCTTTTGCTACCCACGCCGAGTGACCGCGAACCCTGCGGTTTATGATCGGCGCATGCCCGATCGCCTCTACTTCACAGACTCCGACGAAGCAAACGCGCTCATCGCGTCGGACCCGATGGCGCTTCTGATCGGTTTCGCACTCGACCAGCAGGTGTCCGTGCAGAAGGCGTTTGCCGGACCGCTGGTGATTCGCGAACGGCTCGGCACGCTCGACGCGTCCGCCCTCGCCGCCGCCGATCTCGACCCGATCTTCCGCGAGCGGCCCGCGATTCATCGCTTCCCCGGCTCGATGGCCGGCCGCGTGCACGACCTCGCCGCCCACATCCGGGACGAATACGACGGCGACGCGGGGCGCGTCTGGGCGGACGCCCCCGATTCCGCCGCGCTGCGCTCCAACCTCGCGGCGCTGCCCGGGTTCGGCGAGATGAAGATCAAGGCACTCGGAGCCGTGCTGGCCAAGCGGTTCGGCATCGAGGCGGCCCGGGATCTCGTGCCTCCGCACCCCACGCTCGGTGACGTCGACTCGTCGCAGGCACTCGCCGATTACCAAGCGGCCAAGCGCGTTCACAAGGCGGAGTGGACGAAGCTGAGGGCACGCGCATGACGCGCTTCCCGCTCACGCCCACGCTCGCACGTGTGCTACCAACGACGACGAGCCCGCCGGAGCGGGCTCGAGTCGGTGGATATGTCGGCAATGATCAGCCGGTGATGTCGCCGGTGTAGCCGTGCCCGACTGGACCATCGTCTGCGACCCCGCGTGGTACACGAAGTCGTAGTGTTGTTGCCCACGCCGCGTGACACGGGAGCGATACGCCGTGCGGTGAATCGCGCTGAAGAACGCCGGTGAACGCCGCGTTCTGCGACTCGTTGCCCTGCATCCGGCTAAGGTCGGGCGTGGCGGTCGGGTCGAAGTGGCCCGTGGGCGTCCAGGCTCCACGCCGGTCATCGTCCCGTGCACGCCGCCCTTCTGAGTGCCGTGCCAAGTTGCCGTTCGGCGACGGTCGCGCCCTCCATCGTCGTCGAACCGTCCGATGATCGACTTGTCGATCAGGTACGACCCGTCCGTCCTGCGGGATTACCTAGAACTCGCGTGTTGTACTTGTCGTTCGCCCACACGTCGCCCGGCACGTTCGTGTCCGGGCCGTAACCGCCCGTGTAGCTCCACGTCCACGGGCTGCTCACGCCCTGCGGACCCTGCGCACCGTCGCGGCCGTTGCTACCGTTGACGCCGTTGGTGCCATTCGTCCCATCAGCACCCTTCGTGCCGTTGGTCCCGTTCGTTCCGTTGGTACCGTTCTTGCCGGCCTGACCCTGGATGCCCTGCGGGCCGCGGATGGCCTTCAGCCAGATCGTGACGCTCCGCTCGTTGCGGTTGCACTTCTTCGCGAGGCGGGCCTTCGTGCCGTGCTTCGTGACACGGACGCAAGCGTGGACCGGCACCTTGGCCGGGCCGTTCGTGTTGAGCGACGCCGACGCCGACGCAACGGCAGGCGTGATGAGGGTTGCGGCTGCCGCAGCAGCCAAGATGAGTTTGCGCATTGCGCCTTCCTTCGTCATTGGTTTTCGGTAGCGGGTTGTCCGCTCGCGGGGTCGCCCCACGCTCGGCGCCTCCACCGAGACGTTCAAAGCCTCGTTGACTGCCGTTTCTTGGCCTGCGCTCCGACAGCGTGCGTGCTGTCGTTAGTGCTAGCATCGGCGCTAGTGGCCGATACGTTGAGAACCTCTTCGCTAACTCTTCGTCATGCCCATGACACGCACCACGATCAGCTTCACCCGCGACGGCATGGAACTGATCCGAGAGGCGGCCAAACGCCAGGGCTCAAGCGTCTCCCAGTTCGTCCGCGAGGCCGCACTTATGCGCGCGGCGTTCAGGGTTGTCAACCACCATCGGCCTCGACCTCGATCCGCTCAAACCGACTCTGCGAAAATGCACGTATGGGAAAGCGAGTGCACAAGGCCGAGTCGACGAAGATCCGGGCCGGCGCGTCGTAGTGGACCACTAGCGCCGCTTGTCTATGGCACGCCTCGTCGGGATCAACCACATCGCGCTCGAAGTGGGTGACGTCGACGACGCGCTCGCCTGGTACGCGCGCTTCTTCGAGTTCGAGCTGCGCGGCCGCGCCGGGGCCCGGATGGCGTTCATCGACATGGGCGACCAGTTCATCGCGGTGTCCGCCGGACGTTCGCAGCCGCCCGACGAGAAGAGGCACTTCGGGTTGGTCGTCGACGGGAAGGAAGCGGTCCGCGACGCGCTCCGAGATGCCGGCGTCGCGGTGCAGGCGTCGGGTTCACTCGACTTCGACGACCCCTGGGGCAACCACGTACAGGTCGTCGACTACGCCGACATCCAGTTCACGAAGACGCCCGAGGTCCTCCGCGCGATGAACCTCGACGGGCTGCGGAAGACCGAAGCCGCCCAGCGCGAGATCCGCGAGCGCGGTCTCGGGGGATAGCCGGTCCCGGCCCGGGCGCTTACGACGGTGGCGCGCCCGCGTCACCCCTGCCAGGCCACGCTCAACTCGTCGCGCTTGCCGAACCGCTCGAGATGCGAGCCGATGACTCGTTCCATCCGCTCGTGACTCTCGGCGTCGGCCGCGCTCACGGCGAGAGTGAGCGTCCCGGAGTCGGCGTGCAGCTCGCAGCGACCGAAGTCGAACTGGATGTACCCGCTGTCCTCGCCGAAAGACACATCTGTCTTGTGACCGAAGTGCTTGCAGAGCTGGCGCATGTACGCGACCGGCTTGTCGGTGGTGACGTTTGCGCGCGAACTGATCTGTGCCACTTTTTCTCCCTGGCTGTCTTTCCCTGAGCGTAGTAGCTACGCCGCCTCGACCGCCGGCGCGCCGGCCGCGGGCCCGAACACCAGGTTGACCGTCAGCGCGCTCACGCCGCAGATCCCGATGATGATCGCCATCGGCACGGCGTCGTGCGCGCCCGGCGACTCCGACCAGCGGAGCGATCAGAGCGCCGATGCCGAATTGGCCGACGCCGAGCAGAGCGGAGGCGCTGCCCAGCGCCCCTTCTTGATCCGCCAGCGCGACGGCGGTGGCGTTCGGGGACACCATGCCGACGAACGCGACGATCACGAACAGCGCGATCAACAGCGACGCGAGGCCGGCGTGAGCGATCGTCACGCACAGCACCGCGATCGATCCGAGCGCTACACCGAACACGCCGAAGCGGAGCAACGCCGGCGCTCCGACGCGACCGACGAGCCTACGGCCTACTTGCGACATCGCGATCAGCCCGGCCGAGTTGACCGCGAACACCACGCTGAACACCTGCGGCGAAACGCCGTAGACGTCCTCGAGCACGAACGACGCACCGGCGATGTACGCGAACATCGCGCCGCAGGCGAGCGCGAACGAGGTCGCCGGCGGCATGAAGCTCCGGTCCCCGATCAGCCGCCGGAACGTGCGCACGGTGGCGCCGAGCCCGCCCGTGTGACGGCGCTCGGGCGGGAGCGTCTCCGGCAGCCACGCGAGCGTGCCGGCCAGCAGTGGAATTCCGATCGCGGCGAGCACGACGAAGATGCCGCGCCACGACGTGATCGCGAGCGCCTGACCGCCGACCAGCGGGGCGAAGACCGGCGCAACCCCCATGACCGCCATCAGGACCGCGAACATGCGCGCGGCCGCGGCGCCGCGGAACAGGTCGCGAACGACTGCGCGCGCGATCACGACGCCGGACCCGCCGAACGTCCCCTGCATGAACCGCAGCACGATCAGGATCCAGATCGATGGGGCGACCGCGCACGCGAGCGATGCCGCGATGAAACCGACGAGCGCCGTCAGTAGCGGGCGCCGCCGTCCGAGCGCGTCGCTGAGCGGACCGGTGAACAGCTGGCCGGCGGCGATCCCGAGCATGCAACCGGTGAGCGTCAGCTGACCGGTCGAGGCCGACGCGCCGAGGTCGTGCGTGAGCGACGGCAGGCCCGGCAGATACATGTCCATTGAGAGAGGCCCGAACGCCGACAGGGCGCCCAGGATCAGGATCAGCTTCCGGCCGCTCGGCGGCGCCTCGGTGCGCACCGTCACCAAAGGTCAGCCGCGTGCCAGGCGCGATCATATTTGCCAACGCGAACGCTGATCGCCTCGACAGGAGCGTCGTGGTAAGCGCGGGACGCATCGTCGGCCGATTCGTAGCGGCGGTCTTCGAGCCGCCGCGCCGACACCTCGAGCTCGAAGCTCGGCTCCGCGAATGGGTACGGATCGAGCGCGACGACGCCGGGCGCGACGACCCGCATCGCGAGCTCCACGTACGGGCCGCCCGGGCGCGACGGGCACGGCTGGGATCGACCGCGCTCCCTCCGGCTGTTCGACGCGAGCGAGCGTCGACGGCACCGGGATGGAGTCCGCGCCCGACTGCTGCCCGAGGTCGAGCAGGCCCAGCGTCAGGGACATCAGGTCGAGCGCCTGGAGCAGCTCGTACGCGTACCAGGTCTGGCGATCGAACTCGCTGCGAAGCCCGCGCCCGCCCCACGCCTCGCGCAGCGCGGCGACCCGCCGGTGATCCTGCTCGGCTACGACCTCGACCGCGAGCGGATGCCCGACGGGCTCGCCCCCGTGAAGACCGAAACGCGTGTGATACAGGCCCGCCCAGTGCATGCTCACCAGCGCGCCGGCATGGCGGTCGCGTGCGTAGACGCTGTCGACGCCGCGCCCGTACGGACCCACCGTCACCTCGAGCGGGAGCTCGAGGAAGTGAGCCGGCCGCGCCTGCTCGGCGTTGAACGACGGGCGTCCGTCGAGCTCATACCAGCCGTCGTCGTGATGGGTGGCGGCGAGCCAGCAGCGCGTCGGCGTGGTCGGGCCGCTGGAAGCGGTCGTTGCCCCAGCGCCGGCCGAGCTCGCCGGCGATCCGCCCGTGCTCCGGGTGCGTGACGAGGTACAGGCCCCGTTGCCGGCGGGTGACGAGCATCGAAGGGCTAGCTCCTAGGACTTCGGCGGAAGGCTGCGCGCGTAGCTGACGCCGACGTCGACCCACCGCCGCAGGTCGTCGTCGCCGTCGAGCCCCTCTGGCTCGACCCGGAGCCAGCCGTCCATCGCCGTTCCGCGCATCTCGAACCGCGCCGCGTGCGGCTCGGTCACGAGCGCCTCGGTGGCAGCGGGATCGCACCGGAGCAGGATGCCGCCCTGGCCGCTCGCGCTGACCGACATGTTCCCGCCGATCAGGAACGCCAGACCGCCGAACATCTTCTTCTCGACGACGTCATGATCCGTCGCCAGCAGCACACGGATCCGATTGGCGAGATCCTCGTCGTAGGCCACGAGCGGATTATCTCGATCTCGGAGGAGGAGAACGATGGCGACGGGACAATGTCTCTGCGGTGCGGTCTCCTACGAGGTCACCGGCGAGCTTCGTGATGTGCTGATCTGCCATTGCGAGGAATGCCGGCGCTGGCACGGCCACTTCTCCGCAAGCACCGCGGCCAGACGCGACGAGCTCGTCCTGGTCGAGCAGCGCGGGCTGCGCTGGATCGACAGTCCGAACAGCGACGCCCGCGCGCGCCGCGGGTTCTGCGGCGAGTGCGGCTCGAGCTTGTTCTGGGACGCTCCGGACCGACCGACGGTCAGCATCGCCGCCGGGACGCTGGACGGCCACACGGGGCTCCGCGTGGCCGCCCATTGGTACGTGTCGCAGGCCGGCGACTACTACGAGCTGCCCTCAGACGGGCTCCCCCGCCACGAGCTGAGCGCTCAGGCGACGGGCGCCGGCGCCGCCTTCGGCGGTGCCGAGCCACCGCGCGGATCGTCCCAGCCCTCGGTGTAGCGCAACGACCCTGGCGTGGTCAGCAACTCGCCGGTCTCGAGCAGCGTCTTCAGCCCCGAGAGGATCATCGGCCAGCCGCCGTAGACCTCGCCGTGGGCGCCCTCGCGCAGCTGATCGTGAATCACGGTGAGGCGGCACGAGTCGGCGACCGGCTCGATCTCCCACGTGACGCGCGAGGTCCCCTCGGCCTTGACGTCGTCGCTCCAGCACGCGTTGAAGCTCTGGACCAGGCGGAGCGGCGGCTCGACCTCGAGGTTCTCGCCCTCGACGATCGGCGTCGCCATGCCGGGCGCCGTGCCGGCGTAGCTCGAGCCGTTGGTCAAGTCGGACTCGACGCCCAACCCGAACGAGTACTTGCGCCGCATCTCCGAGTCGGTGATCGCCTCCCACAGGCGCTCGGGCGTTGTCTTGATGTAGATCTCGAAGACCTTCTCCATTGTTCTGTCCTCCAGTCGGCTCTTGAGGCCAGTGAGCGTCGCCGCCCACGGTTCGGCGTACTTGCTCACCCACCGGTCGTGGATGAGGCGAATTGGGACGGCGTTCAGGAAATGCAGCTTCTCGCGCCCGCGGCGCCGCGTGACGACGAGGCCGGCCTCCTCGAGCACCTTCAGGTGCTTCATGACGCCGAAGCGCGTCATCGGCACCCGCTGCTCGAGCGCGCTGAGCGTCTGCCCGTCCTCCTTGAACAGCTCGTCGAGCAGGCTCCGGCGAGTCGGATCGGCCAGGGCTCTGAACACTTCATCCATGGCCCACATAATACGTGACCAAATGGTCACATGTCAAGCAGCGCTCCCGAACTCGGGCCGCACGGCGCCCAAAGCTCCCGCTCAGCCCGGCCGAGCCTGCCCGCTGTACTCCTCGTTCGGCAGCATGTTCGTCGCCATCGCCATCCGGTTCGTGAGGTTGTACATCGCGCTGATCTCCGCCACGTCCCACGCCTCCTCGAGCGTCAGCCCCACGTCGAGCAACGTCTGCAGATCGGCCCGCGTCACCTCGCGGGGGCGCAGGGTCAGCTTCTCGGCGTACTCGCAGATCGCGGCCCGGCGCCGATCGAGCCCGGCCCGGCGCCAGTCGTACGACACGCGCTCGCCGAGGACCGGGTCGCCGAGCTCCTCGCGCAGCGCGGCGCCGTGCGCGACCAGGCAGTACAGGCACCCGTTGGCCGAGCTGACCACGACCGCGATCATCTCCCGGTCGGCAGCGCCCAGGTGCTCGCTCGGCTCGTGCAGCTGGCGGAAGTGACTGAACCAGGCGCTCAGCCGCTCCGGCCGGAACGAGTAGACCCGGAACACGTTCGGAACGAACCCGAGCCGCTCGCGCGCCTTGGCGAACAGCCCCTGCAGGCCGGACGGCAGGTCAGCCTCAGCCGGGACGGGAAACCAGGACCCGGTGTCGTTGTTGTTCGCCTCGGAGGTCATGCGGAAGTGCCCATTGTCCCGTCCCGATCGAGGGCCGCGTCGTCGGCACCCACGGACCGGGCTTGCGTCCGCGGTCCACTTCGCTCATCGTTGCAAATCGCCTGCCGTGCGAACTGAGGAGTCAACGTGATCGTCGACTGTGCGCTTTACCGAGATGGGCAGCGTCAGAACGAGGGCCCGATGGCGTTGGAGGAGGCCGCCGAGCTCTGCTTGAACGACGAGGGATTCGTCTGGCTCGGGCTGTTCGAGCCCGACCAGGCGGAGCTCGACGACGTGCAGAACAGATTCGGGCTCCACGATCTCGCGGTCGAGGACGCTCAGAACTTCCATCTGCGTCCGAAGATCGAACGCTACGACGAGGGCAACGTCCTGTTCGTCGTACTCCGCACCGCCCGGTACGTCGAGGACCGCGAGGAGGTCGACATGGGCGAGGTGTCGGTGTTCCTCTCACACCGGTTCGTGATCACCGTGCGCCAGGGCGAGGCGAGCAACCTGCACGGCGCGCGAATGCGGCTCGAGGAACGGCCCGAGTTGCTCAGGGAAGGGACATCGGCCGCGTCCTGTGGGCGATCCTCGACACGATCGTCGACGACTACGCGCCGGTGATCGAGGGCCTCGAGAAGGACGTCGAGGAGGTCGAGCGGACCGTGTTCAGCGGCGCGGCCGCTCCGACCGAGCGGATCTATCTCCTGCGCCGCGAGGCGACCGACTTCTACCGTGCCGTCCACCCCTTGCTCGCGCCGCTCGAGGCGCTCGAGCGCGGCGCGTATATCAGCGTGAGCGATGAGCTGTCCCAGTTCTTGCGCGACGTCAACGACCACCTCAAGCTCGTCAACGAAGAGGTGGTCGCGCTGCGCGACGTGCTCGCCACGATCCTGCAGGCCAACATGGCCGTGATCTCCAACCAGCAGAACGAAATCAGCGTCCGCCAGAACGAGACGATGAAGCAGCTGACGGTCGTCGCCACGATCTTCCTGCCGCTGACGTTCATCACCGGGTTCTTCGGAATGAACTTCGGCTGGATGATCAGCGAGCTCGACTCGTTCTGGATATTCGCCGTGTACGGCGTCGGCAGCCTTGTGATCTCGGCCACCGCGATCTACATCTGGATGCGCCGCAGCGGCGACATATAGGCTCTCAGGCCTCGAGCTTCACTCGCCGCCACGGCTCGCAGCCAGGTTTCCAGCGTGTGTGCTCCTCAGCGCTAGGTGCTGAGGAGCTTGAGGCCGGCGAGGAGCTTCGCGCGTCCCTTCTTGTCGGTCTTCACAGTCGCGGCCACCTGCGGCGCCGGCACCGGGCCGCCGTGGGCAGCCTGGACGTCCTTGCGGAGCGCTCCGTAGGCCTTGGCGATCAGACCGAGCCCCTTGATGATGTCGGTCTTGGCCTTGGCTCCACGGGCCGACGAGGCGGACTCGTGGGCGAGCTTCGACTTGAGCGTGTGCAGGTCGAAGACCTCGTGATTCAACGCGCGGACGAGCGGTCTGACCTTGCCCTTCGGGTATCCGGCGAGGCCGGAGCGAACGGCGTTCTCGTCCTTGACGATCTTCGACGAGTAGCTGTTGAGCGTGGCGCGCAGCGAGTTGTCGCTGGCGCCCGCGATAGCGATCGGGCCACCGAGAAGAGCACTCAGTGCTACCCCCGACAGCACGCAGAAACGACGAACTGCACGTGACACGTGACTCCTCCTGTGATGGCGCATGTCCTTGTGAGAAATACCCTCGCCCGTCCTGGTCGTAACCAGCCGTAACGAACGAAGTTGCGCTCGTACAGACGATTCCCGGGGGCGATCTCTTCCAACGCGAACACCCCCCGACAACGCGGCCGTGGACGAAGACATGGGAACGATCTCACAAATCGTCTACAAGCTGTTCACGATCCGGTTGCGGGATGGTCACGTTTGCCGAGGAGGCGCTTGTAGGCTCGCGCGGTTTCGTTCCCGACTCAAGGAGAGCAGATGCGGAAACTCGGGGGTCGCCTGGGCAGGTCCAGGCGCATCGCGCTGATCGCGTCCGTCACGACGATCGTGGCGATCGCGGCGGCCGGCACGGTGTTGGCCGATCCGTACGGCTGGTTCGGTTCAGGCAACGACAATCCGTGGCCGTACAACTCGCCGGGGCCCGCGCCGGTGCTCGCAGCCGTCGGCGACATCTCGTGCCAGCCCGGCCAGCCGGAGGAGTCCGAGAAGCCGACCGACACCTGCGATCAGGGCAGCGGTTCGACCGTGCGCGACGCGGCGCAGAACGCGACGGCTGGGCAGGTCGAGGCGATGAAGCCGGCGCTGGTCGCCGTGCTCGGTGACGAGCAGTACCAGAACGGTTACTACTCAGACTTCGAGGACTCGTTCGACAAGTACTGGGGCGCGTTCAAGTTCCTCCAGCGTCCCTCGCCGGGCAACCATGAGTTCTACGACAACCACGGCCAGACCGGCGTGCGCGGTATCGGTTACTTCGACTACTACAACGGCCTGCAGCACAGCGCGGACGGCACGGAGGTCGCAGGACACCGTCACGAACCCGACCACCGGCCACGTCGTCACCCAGCCCGCCCCGCAGCAGGAGGGCCAAGCGGGCGACTTCGGCCAGACCGGCAACGGCTGGTACTCCTACAACCTCGGCGACTGGCACCTGATCTCGCTGAACATCGAGTGCGCCGACGAGCCGGGTGGGTGCAGCACAACCGGCTCGTGGTTCGCGAGCGAGACCAAGTGGCTCCAGCAGGACCTGAACGAGAATCGGAGCCGGTGCACGCTCGCGTACTGGCACCAGCCGACGTTCAGCTCTACCGCCACCCCGTTCACCTCGGACAGCTCCGAGGGACAGACGGCCGACGCCTGGTGGAAGCTGCTGTACGCCCACCGCGCCACGCTGATCCTCAACGGGCACGATCACGTCTACTCGCGGTTCGCGCCGATGGATCCCGCCGGGAACGCGGACCCGCGGCACGGGATCCGCGAGTTCATCATCGGGACGGGCGGCGAGTCGCTCGACACGGTGCTCCCGAGCACGCCGAACCTCCAGGCGTGGGCGGACCAGTACTACGGCGTGATGAAGTTCCGGCTCCTTCCCGGCGGCTACACGTGGGACTACGAGTCGGCGCTCGAGAGCCCAAGCGCTCCGGCCGGGACGGCCCCGACCTACAGCGACAAGGGCTTCGGTACCTGCAACGGGCAGCGAGGCTACTGACGGCATTGCTGCGTGGGGCCCGCACCGCGCCGGCCCCACGCGGCCTGTCCGGTCGGCGTTATCGCGAGGGGAACCGGGGCGGAGCCGAGCGGTAGCTCGGAGGCGTGGCCGACAGCTTGATCGGGTTGCGCGTCAGCTCGACGGTGGTTCCGTCGTCTCGCTCGATGCCGACCACCGGCTCGAGGCCCAGCTCGCGCGCGAGTGCAAACGCGGCGCCGATGTCGTTGACGACGCCGGCGGGGACGCGTGCTGCGGTGAGCGACTCTGCCCAGGCGCGGGCAGGACGACCGGCGAGCTTCTGCTCGAGCGCCGCGCGCATCGCCTCGCGATTGGCGACGCGCGCGTTGTTCGTCTCGAACCGCGGATCGCGGGCCAGCTCGGGTGCGCCGAGCACCTCGCACAGCGCGGCGAACTGGCGATCGGTGCCCACGGCCACGACGAGCTCGTGGTCGGCGCAACGGAGCGGCTCGTACGGCGCGACGCTCGGATGCTGGTTGCCCATCCGTTCCGGGACGACGCCGGCGACCGTATAGGCCGACGCCTGGTTGACGAGGCCCGCGAGCAGCGCCGACAGTAGATCGACCTCGACCAGCTGCCCCTCGCCGCTCCGTGAGCGGTATTCGACCGCGGCCAGGATTCCCACCGTGGCAAACAGGCCCGCGAGCACGTCGACCAGCGCGACGCCCACCTTCTGCGGCTCGCCGTCGCGCGGCCCCGTGATGCTCATCAGCCCCCCGAGCGCCTGCACGAGCAGGTCGTAGCCCGCGAGCGCCGCGCCCTTGCCGGCGCCGAAGCCCGTGATCGAGCAATAGATCAGGCCGCGGTTCACCTCGCGCAACGACTCGTAGTCGAGACTGAACCGCTCGGTCACGCCGGGACGGAAATTCTCCACGAGCACGTCGGCGTCGCCCGCGAGCCGCCTGGCCCGAGCCAGATCCGCGCCGTCGGTGAGATCGAGGATCAGGCTCTCCTTGTTGCGGTTGACCGCTTGGAAGTAGGTCGCGTCCCCCGCCTGGTCGTATGGCGGCCCCCACTGGCGGGTGTCGTCGCCGGCCGGCGACTCGACCTTCGTCACCACCGCCCCGAGATCCGCGAGCATCATCGTCGCGAGCGGACCGGCCAGCACGCGCGAAAAATCGAGGACCTTGAGCTCGCCGAGCGCGGACGGCATCAGCTGGTTGATGCGCTGAGCGCCTCGAGACCGGCGATCAGCACGTCGAGACCGAACTCGAACCGTTCCTCCCCGTCGGGCCCGGTGATATCCGGGGAGATCGAAGCCAGCACGGGGAAGCGGTCGGCCGGGAGTCGCTCGTAGAACGCGTGGATGTCGTCGAAGTAGCGCTCCACCTCTTCGGGCGTCATCGCCCCGTGCTCCATCAGCCCCGCCTCGAACGCGTCGGCCGACACGTACAGGATGAGCTGGTCGAGACCGAGCGCGATCACGCGATCGGACAGGCCGCCCGCCCGCAGCGTGGCGACGAGCGTCTCCGCAGCGACCAAAGCCTTCGGCGTCGTGGGGATGCGTCCGAGGCCCGCGAGCGCGGCGTCGCGGTGGGAGATCAGGACCCCCCGGAAGTCCCGGAGCATCTGTCGCAGCTGCTCGCGCCAGATCCTCGGGTCCGGCTCCGGAAGCGGCACCTGCCCGACAAGCTCGTCGAACACGAGCTCGAGCAGCTCATCCTTACCGGTCACGTGCGCGTACAGCGACGCCGCTCCGGTGCCGAGCCGATCGGCGACCCGCCGCATCGACAGCCCGACCACGCCCTCCTCGTCGAGCACGTCGATCGCCGCGGCGACGATCGCCTCGACGGTCAGCGCCGTCCGCCGCGTCGGGCGCTTGCCGGGGCGGGGGAAGCGCGGCGACGGGGGCAGCGCAGCCGCAGCGGCGGCCGCGTCGACCGTGACCGAGGCGCCTGATTTCGATTTGGGGCTTGACGCGTCCATGGACATAGCGTATAACACCGTTCGTTTAACGAACACTGTTCCGAACGATGTACGCGAAGAGGAGATGAAGATGCCAGACGGAACCCGGGTCAGCCACCCCCGCAAGTGGACGATCCTCGCGCTCGTGCTCGTCGCCGAGTGCATGGACCTGCTCGACGGCACGATCGTCAACGTCGCCGCCCCGACGATCCACGCCGACCTGCACAGCAGCAGCTCCGCGCTGCAGTGGATCATCGGCGGCTACGCACTCGCCTTCGCGGTCGCGTTGATCACCGGCGGGCGGTTGGGCGACATCTACGGCCGCAAGCGTCTGTTCGTGCTTGGCGCGATCGGGTTCGTCCTCGCATCGATGGCGTGCGCGTTCGCGGTCTCTCCGGAGATGCTGATCGGGTGCCGGATCGCGCAGGGCTGTGCCGCCGCGCTGCTGATCCCCCAAGGTCTCGGGATCGTGCGCGACACATTCGCGCCCGCGGAGCAGCCGTCTGCGTTCGCCGTGTTCGGCCCGGTCATCGGCCTGTCAGCGGTCCTCGGCCCGATCATCGGCGGCGCGTTGATCGACGCCGACCTGCTTGGGACCGGCTGGCGGCTGATCTTCTTCGTCAACCTGCCGCTGGGCCTGATCGCGGCGATCGGCGCCGCCCGCCTGTTCCCCGAGTCCCGGGCCGCACGCAGGCCGCAGCTGGACCTGGTCGGCACCGCGCTGGCCGCGCTCGGCATGGGCCTGCTGATCTACCCCTTGATCCAGGGCCGCGAAGCCGGCTGGCCGGCGTGGACGTATCTGATGGTCGCGGGCAGCCTGGTCTCGTTCGGCGCGCTCGTACCGTGGAGCAGGCGCCTTCGCCGCGCCGGCCGTGACCCGCTGATCGAGGCAGGCATCTTCAGCCATCGCTCCTACACGACCGGACTCGCGATGATCACGGTGTTCTTCGCGGGGATGATCGGGACCATGCTCGTGCTTACCCTGTTCCTCCAGTTCGGGGAGCACTTCTCGGCCATCCACGCAGGGCTCACGCTCGCGCCGTTCGCCGCCGGCGCGGCGGCGGGCGCCGCGCTCGGCGCCGCGGTGCTCGTGCCCCGGCTCGGGCGGACCACGCTTCAGCTCGGTGCGGTCGTGATCGCGGCCGGCGTCCTGTGGCTTCGTTACGTGATCATGGCCCACGGCCTCGGCACGACGTCGCTCGAGATCGTCGCGCCGCAGCTGGCGGTCGGGATCGGGCTCGGGATGCTCGTCGCGCCGCTGTTCGACTTCATCCTCGCGGCGGTCTCCGACAACGAGGTCGGCTCGGCCTCGGGCGTGCTGAACGCCGTGCAGCAGCTCGCGGGAGCGATCGGCGTCGCGGGTCTCGGCACGATCTTCTTCAGCTCCGTTGCGCACGCCGGGTTCGTGACTGCGATCAGCCGCTGTCTGCTCGTCGAGCTGGCGACGACCCCGGTGCTCCTGCTGCTCGCGTCGACACTGCCGGCTCGCGCGCGCGAGAACGAGCACGCGGCCGCGCCGGCTACGGATACCGAGCGGACCCGGGTCGTTTCGAGGGACGCGGTCGGCGCCGGCGAGACGCTGTAGTGGTGCGCTGCGCCAGCGGATAGGGTGCGCGGCGATGAAGCGGCTGGCCTGCCGGTTGGCGCACCCGGGGCGGCGACGGCCGGCTGCACTGGTGCTCGCCACGGCCCTCGCGCTGGCCGGATCCGGTGGCGGACGTGCCGCCGGGGACGGGGGGATCTCCGGCGGCACGCTCGCGCATACGGACGTCGTGACGATCTCCTCGACGCCGACCGGCAACCGGGTCCCCGGGGCGTTCCTGGGCGTCTCGCTCGAGTACGGGACGGTGTCCAGCGCGGAGCGCCCGGGTCGGCGCGGCGCCGATCCGGTGCTCGCGCAGTTGATCCGGAACCTGTCGCCGGGCAACGCGCCGGTCATCCGCATCGGGGGCGAAAGCGGCGATAAGACATGGTGGCCCGTTCCCGGCGTCCGCCGGCCCCGCGGGGTCTATCTCGCCCTGACGCCGGCGTGGCTGGCGGACGCTCGCGCGCTTGCCCGATCAGCGCGCGCACGTCTGATCCTCGGGATCAACCTCGAGACCGACAGCACCGCGATCGCGGGCATCGAGGCACGCCATCTGGTCGCGGGGATCGGCCGCGGGAACATCGAGGCGCTCGAGATCGGAAACGAACCCGAGCTGTACTCGGGGCTCCCCTGGTACGTGACGCGCGCCGGACAGAAGGTGTTCGGGCGACCGCTGACCTACAACCTCTCGGACTACATGAACGAGTTCGCAAAGATCGCCCGGGCCCTTCCACCGGTCACGCTCGCCGGGCCGTCCACGGGCGCGGACGCTTGGATCGCCGGCCTCGGCCAACTGCTCGCGGCGAACGCGCGGCTGCGGCTGGCGACGTTTCACGCGTACGCACTCGATCCGCGTGGCTTTGCGTTTCGTGGGCACGACTGCTCCACGGCCATCGGCGAGCCGGCTCATCCCAGCGTGGCCGCGTTGCTCGACTCGTACGCGTCGCAGAGCCTCGTCCAGGGCGCCCTGCCTTACGTCGCGATCGCCCACAGCCACGGCATCCCTTTCCGCATCGATGAGATGAACGCGATCACGTGCGCGGGCGAGCAGGGCGTGAGCGACACGACCGCCTCAGCGCTGTGGGTGCTCGACGAGCTGTTCCGGCTGGTCGGTGCCGGCATCGACGGCGTCAACATCCATACCTGGAAGGGCTCGGCGGGCAAGCTGTTCGATATGCACTACCGGCTCGGGCGCTGGGTTGGTTCCGTCAAGCCCGAGTACTACGGCATGCTGATGTTTACCCAGGCCGCCGCTCCCGGCTCCCGCCTGCTGCTGACTCGGGCAAACCGCGGACCGCTGCGCTCGTGGGCCGTGCAGGCGCCCGACAACAGCATTCGCGTGGTCCTGATCAACGACAGCCTCAGCCGCACCCGATGGGTGCTCGTGCGACCGCCGCGGACAGGCAGGGGGGCCGGACTCGAGCGTCTCGAGGCGCCAAGCGCATTCGCCCGGGACGGGGTCACGCTCGGCGGCCAGAGCTTCCGCGCGCAAACCGCCACCGGCCGGCTCGCCGGGCGTCGCGTCGTCTTCGCGCTGCGGCCCTCCGGCGGGGGCTACACGGTGAGGGTGCCGGCCGCCAGCGCGGCGATGCTCACGATCCGGTAGGTGGTCACTTGCGGCGGGGAGGCGCCTTGGCGAGATAGCTCTGCCCCGCGCGGAGGACGATCGTCTTGTGACGGACGAAGTCGGTCACGCTCACGCTGTCGGTGATGTCATGCGTGAGCGTTCCGTCGCAGCGGTCCGAGACCGTCCACACCGTGCCGCGCACGGTCGCCGCGCTGTAGCGCCCGCGGGTGCTGAACCTGCCGTGCGCACTGGCCTTCAGCAGTTGCAGCACTCTGCTGCTGGCCGCCATCGCCGAGGCGTCACCGGCCTTGGCGCCCGGCGTGCAGACGCCGTACGTCGGCGCTCCCTTGAACGCGCCGTCGACCAGCGACAGCGTGACGCGGCCCTTGCTGCTCCCCTTGCTGGCCTGGGTCACCTTGAAGACCGCGCCGAGGAACGTGCCGGTCTGCGTCTTGCCCTTCTTGCCGGTCGCGGTCACCAGCTTCAGCGAGCCATGGAGCGAGTTGACCTCGGACCCGATCGGGATCTGCGTCGCGGCGACCAAGCGCACGAATCCCGGGGCCGGTCCGGCCGCCGCGGCGGCGCGCGGATCGCCGGCCGAGTCGAGCGACTTGCCCCCCGGCGGCTTGACGAACACGACGCCCGACACCGGCGCGGCGTTCACCGTCTTGCCGAGTACGGGCGGCGGGAGCGCGCCCCCGGGCGCCGGTGTCGCTGAGGTCGTGTAGGTGAACGCGTGACCCGCGCCGTCGACTGCGACGCAGAACGACGACGACACGCACGACAGCGACGGACCAAGCTGGCTGCCGGGTTGGATGTCAACCGGCGCGCTCCACGCACTTCCGTCGAACGTCATCGCGTCCATCAGGCCGTCGATGCCCGCGCAGAATGACGACGACGCGCACGAGACCGACAGACCAGCGCTGCTCTGGGCGGGGTCGACGGTAACCGGCGCGGTCCACGACGTGCCGTTGTAGGTGACGGCGTCATCGGCCCGGTCACCGGCCACGCAGAAAGTCGACGACGGGCACGAAACGGATGTCAGCGAGTTCGTGTCGATCGCGACCGGCGTGCTCCAGGTGCTGCCGTTCGTCGAGGTCTCCGAGAACCCGGCCTGGCCGACCGCGACGCAGAACGCCGACGACGGGCACGACACCGAAGCGATGCCTTGCTCGTTGGAAACGTGGTTCACGATGTTCGCACCGGACCAGGTGCTGCCGTTGTAGACGAACCCGTTGCCGCCATTGTCGACCGCGACGCAGAACGACGACGACGGGCACGACACCGACACGAGCGCGTTCCGGGTTGTGTCGACCGCGATCGGCGCACTCCACGAGCTCCCGTTGAAGATCACGGCGTGCCCGCTGAAATCGACGCCGACGCAGAACGTGGCCGACGCGCACGAGATCGCCTTGGCGACGTTGTCGTTCGGATCGACCGGAGCCGGCGTGCTCCACGAGCTGCCGTTGAACGTCTGCGCGACCCCATTCACGCCGATCGCGCCGCAGAACGACGTCGACGGACACGACACCGCCAGCGGGGGGTTCGAAAGATCGATCGTCGCGCTCGACCAGTTGCCCGCCGCCAAGCCCGCCGCGCTGATCACGAGCGCACCCGCCGTCACCGTCACCACGATCGCCGTCCAAAGCAACCGCCGACGAGCTCTCGTCACCCAGAACGCGCTCATGCCGACTCCCCCGTTTCCTCACGGTGTTCCCACGATCCGCCGGCCCCGTCGATTCGTGGACTTCTTTTCTGACCGTACCCACTGCGTCACCGCGAGTCAACCGAATGCCGGCTACCTGCCCGTGGTGCTCGGGCGCGCGCGAGCGCGCCGCGCTGCCGGCCGGTCCGGGTGATCGCTCACTCGAGCCATTCGGTGCTCTTCGAGCCACCTCCCGAGCCACGGCGTAGGCTCCGGCCATGTTCGATCGGCTCGACTTCGTCTACCTCCCGAGCCGTGACGTCGCCGCCGACCTGCTCCACTTCAGCCGCGGGCTCGGGGCCGAGGTCGTGTTCGCGATCGAGGCGTTCGGGACGCGCGTGGCGATGATTCACTTGGCCTCCCATTCTCCACCTCTCCTGCTCGCCGGGCATCTCGCGGGAGATCAACCCGTCCTCGTCTATCGGGTGGCAGACCTCGACCGGGCGCTGTCCGAGCTCCGAGAGCGCGAGGTCGACATCGGCGTCGAGTTCGAGATCCCACACGGCCGCGGCGCCGAGGTAAAGAACCCCGGGCCCCAGCGGATCGCGCTGTACGAGCTGACCCGGCCGGAGGCCGATGCGCGGCTGGCCGGCCGGCGCGATTTCTGAGCGGGCAGCGGTTCGAGCGGACTCGGTATCAGACCGTCACCCGAGGACCATGCCCTCGACCGCGCTCGACGGTCTCGGGTCCGGGAGGCGCATCATCCGGAACCCGTTGACCAGCCCGAGAAGCGCGGCCAGCAGCGGAATCACCAGCGCGACCTGAAGCGCCACATGCCTCGCGTGGGTATTGATCCGGATGATCTCGTCCTGGGTCCTCGGCGGCTGCCCCTTGAGTTGCTCCTCCAGGGCGGTGTTGCTCATGATTTCGGCGTCGTGCTCCAGTGTCTTCGACACCTGCTGCTGCTCGGGCCCCGACAGCACCGTGCTCGCGTCCGCCAGCTTCGTGAACGAGACCGAGAGCGTCGCCAGCATGATCGCCCCGGCGAACGCAAGGCCGAACGACAGGCCGAACGACCCGCCGGCGGAGTTCACGCCTGCCGCCTCGCTGACCCGCTCCTCCGAGATCGGAGACAGGGTGTAGTTGTTGAGCTGCGAGACGAGCAGCCCCAACCCCGACCCTGCGATCAGCAGCGGCACCGCGAGATACCAGCCGGAGTCGACCCTCGGGACGAGCGGGATCACGATCGCAACCCCGATCGCGACGAGCCCGAAGCCCGCCCTGATGATGCTGCTCGGACGCCGGTTGCCCGCCCTCTTCCCGGCGAGCAACGCGACCGCGAACATGCTCAATGACAGCGGGGCGAGCGACACGCCCGCCTCCAGCGCGTTGTACTCGAGCACCATCTGCAGATACAGGGGCAGGGCGATCATCATCCCGCCGAGCGAGATCTGCTGGAGCGTCTGGCCGGAGATCCCGAGCCGGTAGAGCGGCGACCTGAACAGATCAGGGTCGACCAGCACCGGCTTGTCCTCGCGCTTCCGTCGCACGAGCCAATAAGCCAGGCCTCCAAGCCCAACCACGCCGACCGCAAGCAGCGCCGCCACCGATTCGCCGCCCTCCTGCCAGACCAGGATCCCGACGACGACACCGCCCATCCCGAGGACGGACAGCACCGCACCGACCAGGTCGATCTGGCGCGATCCCGTGTACGGCACGTCGCGGATCAACTTGATCCCGGACAGCACGATCACGATCACCAGGTCCTCGAGCAGGAAGCCGACCCGCCACGACAGATACGTGGTCACGAATCCCCCGAGCAGCGGACCCACGGCCGCCGCGATCGCAGCAGCCGCGCCGACCAGCGCGTACGCCTTCCTCTGGTCGTCTCCTTCGAAGTTGCCGTGGATCAGCGACTGCATCGCGGGCAGCAGCAGCGACGCCCCGAGCCCACCCACGATCGCCCAGAAGATGATGATCGCGGTCAGGCTCTGGGCCAGCGCCATCGCCGCCGCGCCGACCGCGTAGCCGAGCAGACCGAGCACGTACGCCCGCTTGCGCCCGATCAGATCGCCGACCTTGCTGCCGATCAGGATGAACGCCGCGGACACCAGCGCCTCGAGGGCGATCGCCGACTGTACGCCGCTGGCGGTCGTGTGCAGGTCCCGAACCACCGCGGAGATCGACACGTTCATCAGCGACGTGTCGACGACGAGCACGAACATCGCCATCGCCAGCAGGATCCCGAGCCGATTAACGCTCGCCGCCGGCCTGTCCGCAGGGGTGCTGACCGCCTCCGCCACGGCCTGACCCTACGTTCAGCGAGGTTCGACACCGTCAGGACGAGCCCGCTTCACCTGGGTGAACGCGAACGCCCGGGCGGCCGCTGATACCGCCCCCGTGCTTAAGGCGCGGACTCTGGGAGCGCGCCGTCCGACAGATCGATGGCCCACCATTCTGTGTGGGCCATCGAATGGTCCACCGTGAACCCGAGCGCCTCCGCCGCCTCCGCCCAGCGCGTCCGAACCAGTTCACACAGTGGCGCGTCGACACCCGAGCCCTCCGCGATGCCGGCTGCGATCGTCACGTCCTTCGCGAGCAGCCCGAGCGCGAAGCCCGACCCGTAACGGCCGGTCAGGACCTCGTCCGGAAACACCACGTCGCTGCAGAAGCTACGTCCGGTCGAGTTGTTGACGATCTCGACCATGGTCGACGGTGTCAGCCCGAAGCTGCGGCCGAGGACGAGCGCCTCGGCCAGAGCGGCGTATGACGCGGCGCCACAGAAGTTGTTGAGCGCCTTCATCGCGTGACCCGACCCGAGCGGGCCGGTCTGAAAGATCCGCCGCCCGAGCACGCCGAGGATCGGCAGCACACGATCGAGAGCCGCCTGATCGTCGGCCCCGGCCATGATCGCCAGCGTCCCGTCCGTCGCCCGCGGCACTCCACCGGACACCGGCGCGTCGATCAACGCGATCGATCGGCCGTCGAGTTCCCGACCGAGCTGGCGAGTGTCATGCGGGCTCGAGGAGCTCATGTCGACGACGACGGCGCCGCTCGACAGGACATCGGCGATCCCGTCCTTGACGACCGCATCTTGCACCGCGCGGCCGTCCGGGAGCATCGTGATCACCACGCCCGCGGTCGCGAACGCGGCCACCTCCGTTCCACGCGTGGCACCGAGCTCGTCTGCGAACCGTCGCTCGACGTCGCCTTCCGCGTCTCGAACGACGAGCCGGTAACCCGCTCGAACGAGGTTCGTCGCCATCGGCCAGCCCATCCGCCCAAGCCCGACGAACCCGACTGCGTCGCCATTCGCGTCCATGGATCTCCTAACCGTCGACTCGATTCGTTGGGATTGTCTGCAGGCGCGCGCTCTCCCGCGCCCACCGGCCGAAGATTCCCATCGCCGTCGAAATCTTCGCCAACCCCACCTCGGCCGCCCCCTCCAGGGACGCGATCCGGCCCTGGCGCCACTCCTCGACCCGCCGGGGCTCAAGCCACCCAATCCCGACCAGCACGTCGATCGCGGTCACGTACCGGCGTTCAGCCAACGCCGCCCCGGCCGCCCGCACCACCCGCTCCTCCAGCTTGCTGTCCGCGTCCGCCACAAACAGAAAGCTACTCGTCGCGCCGTCGGCGGCGTGTTCACCATTCGACCGTTCCTCGCCGGTCGCGAAAGGTCCCGTCAGGACCGTCGGAGCCAATCGCGGCAAGCTCGACAATCGCGTCGGTGCCTTCTTGCACTGTCTGCGTTCCGGTTCGGCGGTTGAGATCCGTCGCGGTGAAGCCCGGGTCGACGGCGTTGACGCGTACTTGAGGTAGCAGCTGCGAAAATCTGAGGGTCAACATGTTCACGGCGGCCTTGGAGGCCGCGTAGAGAGCGGCGCGATTGTTCGACTCGATTCGGTTGGGGTCTTGGGCACGCCCGAAGGAGCCGAGGCCGCTGCTGACGTTGACGATGACGGGAGCATCCGAGTTATTGAGGAGCGGCAGAAATGCGTGCACGACACGGACGACGCCGACAAGGTTCGTATCGAAGACCTCGATTGCGTCGTCTCCGGTGAGGTCCCATGCATCCTTGCGGGGTCCGGCGATCGCCGCATTGTTGATCAGCACATCTAGTCGGCCATGGCGGCCTTCCAGCAGCTTGGCGGCGGAGTTGACCGAGTCGTCGTCTGTCACGTCAAGTGGCACGAAACCGACTCCGAGTTCGTCGGCCGCAGTTTGACCTCGCTCGAGGTTTCGCGCACCGATGTACACCGTGTGGCCAGTCATCTTGAGTCGCCTAGCCGACTCGTATCCGAGTCCCTTGTTGCCTCCGGTAATCAGTGTGACGATCTGATCGGTCATGTCACGTCTCCTTATCTCCGAGCGAACTCGCCGCTCTAGTCGGCGCCGAAGTGCTTGGCGTCGACGTCAAGGACACGCTTCAGCTCGCGGAGGTCCTCGATCGTCTGGGTCACGCTTTCTTTCCCGAGTGTCTTGACGAGCCGCTTGGACCAGCGGTCGAAGTCGGCCTCCATCTCGGCGAGGAGCGCGCTTCCCTTGGCGGTCAGGGTGATGATTTGCTTGCGTCGGTCCTTTGCGTCTCGCGCGTACGTCGCGAGTCCGTCCGCGACTAGCGTGTCGGCGAGCCGCTGGATCGACTGGCGGGTGTAGTCGGTTTCCCGCGCGATCTCGCCTACGGTTCCGTTGCCTTGCGCGATGTTGAACATCACTCGCCAGCGAGCGCTTGACTGGCCGAATGCCGCGTTGGCGCGGTCGCCGTAGCGAAGTACGGAGGAATGCGCCGCGAAGACCGCACGGGTGAGCTGGCGAAACAGCGTCGCGCTGGAAGACGTCATGCCGGCTCCGTATCTCGTTTCGCGCTTGTGGCCCGGCCCTTTGTGGTCGGGTGTGTGGCATCCTAGTCGCTCGACAGCATGCTGTCAAGCAGCATGCTGTCAAGCTCGGATCGGCGTATTTCTGACGCGTGATGGCGCTCTTAGGTTCGAGCGTCCCTCACCTGCCATGCAGATTCTTTTCTTCGTATCAGCGCACAACAGCTTGAGCCAGCGAGCCTGGATCGCGCTGACCGAACTCGGTCACGACGTCGCGATTGCGGTGGTCGACTCAGCCTCGGCGATGGAGGCCGCGGTGCGGGTGCACGCTCCGGACTTGATCGTGTGTCCGTTTCTCAAGACGCTGATCCCGGAATCGATCTGGCAACGACACTGCTGCCTGATCGTCCATCCTGGGCCTCGGGGCGATCGTGGCCCGTCCTCGCTCGATTGGGCGATCGAGCTGGACAAGCCGGATTGGGGGGTGACTGTGCTGCAGGCCACCGGCGAGGTGGACGCCGGGGACGTGTGGGCGACGAGCACGTTCACCATGCGGAGGGCAGCCAAGAGCAGCCTCTACCGGAACGAGGTCCGTCGCGCGGCGATCGAGGCGATCCTCGAGGCGATGGACCGGCTTGTGCTGGTCGGGGCGGCGCGGTCCGCGACGGCTCACAGGGCCAGCGTGGCGCTCGGCCCATGCCTGCCGCTGATGACACAGGAGGTTCGCGCGATCGATTGGACGTCTGACCGCACCGAGCGCGTGCTACGGAAGATGCGCGCCGGTGACGGGAACCCCGGCGTGCTCGACAAGATCGCCGGCAAGAACTTTCACCTGTTCGGCGGCCATCCCGAGCGAACGCTTCGTGGCCGGCCGGGCGAACTCGTAGCACAGCGAGACGGGGCGATCTGCCGAGCCACTGTCGACGGGGCGGTGTGGATAACGCACCTCAAACACCAGGACTCAGCGACCGAGAGGCACTTCAAGCTGCCCGCCGCACGCGCGCTCTCGCTTGCCGGGATCGAGCTTGACGTTCCTGAAACCGAGATCGCGTTCGACGCGCAGGTTCGCGAAGGACACACCTATCGCGAGATCGCCTACCACGAGCACGCGGGAGTCGGATACCTGCGGTTTGAGTTCTATAACGGCGCGATGAGCACCTCGCAATGCGTCCGGCTCCGAGAGGCGTACGCGCACGCTCGCGCGCAGCAGCACACCAACATGATCGTGCTGCTTGGCGGCGATGAGTACTTCTCAAACGGCATTCACCTGAACGAGATCGAGGCCGCCGCCGACCCAGCCGAGGAGTCGTGGCGCAACCTTCGCGCGATCGACGATCTGGTCAAGGACATCGTCACGACCGACTCGCATCTCGTGATCTCGGCGATCGCCGGCGACGTTGCCGCGGGCGGGGTGCCCCTGGCACTGGCCGCCGATTACGTCCTCGCGCGCGAGGACATCGTTCTGAACCCGTACTACCAGCACATGGGCGGACTCTACGGATCTGAATACTGGACCTACCTTCTGCCACGGCGCGTCGGTCCAGCCACCGCGGCGCGGATAACGGGCGCGCCGTTCCGCGCGATCGGCACGGGCGAGGCGGTCAGGATCGGACTGGTCGACGCCGCCTTCGGCGAAGACGTGGAGGACTTCCGGGAGGGCACCGCTCGCTTCGCCGAACGGCTGGCGCATGACGGGCTCCACCAGGCGCGCCTCAAAGACAAGCGACGCCGACGAGCCGACGACGAGCGCGTCAAGCCACTCGATGCATACCGCCAGGAGGAACTGGCCCGCTGCCGGCAGTGCTTCTTCGGTTCTGACTCGGGCTACCACGACGCCCGGCGGCGGTTCGTCTACAAGCTGCCTGCGCGACACACCGCAGACGAGGAACCAGCCCGCGTCGCGATCTGAAGCGTAGGGGCCTCCGGGCCGGTCGCGGCTGCAGGCCCCTCAGACGGGCCACGTCGGCATCGCATGTTTGAGCATTTCGAGTCGACCGAGACTGTCTTGAGTTGGTCGACCGGTGAGCGGCGAAGTTTCGTGAACTAAGGTGAGTCGCGTGCAAACCGATGCGCACGCGTTCTGGCTGCGCGCGCCCGGGTGTGGTGAGATCCGGGCGGTCACGCTGCCCGAGCCCGGGCGGGACGACGTGGTGGTGCGCACCCTGCGGTCCGGCGTCAGCCGAGGCACGGAGACGCTGGTCTTCCGGGGCGGTGTGCCGCCGGACCAGTACGCCGCCATGCGGGCTCCATTTCAGGAGGGGGACTTTCCGGGGCCGGTCAAGTACGGCTACCTCAACGTCGGCGTGGTGGAGGCGGGACCCGCGGACTTGCGCGGCCGCACGGTGTTCTCCCTGTACCCGCACCAGACCGCCTACGTCGTGCCGGCCGGCGCGGTCACCGTCGTGCCCGCAGGACGTTCCAACCGCTCGTGCGGTTCTCGCGGGCACGGTCGAGACCGCGGTCAACGCCCTGTGGGACGCCGTGCCCCTGATCGGCGACCGGGTCACGGTCGTCGGGGCCGGCATGGTCGGCTGCTGTGTCGCCCGGCTGTTGTCCCGGTTCCCGGCGGTGCAGGTGACGCTCGTCGACGTCGACCCCGGCCGGGCCGATGTCGCGGCCGCACTCGGCGTCGACTTCGCGCTGCCGGCCGACGCCGTCGGCGGTCGCGACCTGGTCGTGCACGCAAGTGCGACGTCCGCCGGGCTCCAGCGATCGCTTGACCTGCTCGCGCCCGAGGGCACGGTCATCGACCTGAGCTGGTACGGCGACGTCGAGGTCCGGCTTTCGCTGGGCGGGACATTCCACTCGGGTCGCCTCGGCATCCGCGCCAGCCAGGTCGGCACCGTGTCGCCGGCCCGCAGCGGGCGCCGCACGACGGCCGACCGGCTGGCACTCGCACTCGAGCTACTGCGCGACCCGGCGTTCGACGCGCTCGTGACCGGGCAGTCCCGCTTCCGCGAGCTTCCCGACGTAATGGCCCAGCTGGCCGCCGGGAGTCTGCCGGCGCTCTGCCACACGATCACCTACGACGGAGCCTAGACCGTGTTCAGCGTCACCGTCCGCGATCACATGATGATCGCCCACAGCTTCCACGGCGACGTGTTCGGGCCGGCGCAGCGCCTCCACGGCGCGACGTACGTCGTCGACGCCACGTTCCGGCGCGCGGCCCTCGACGCCGACAACATCGTGGTGGACATCGGTCGGGCGGCCGAGGTGCTCCACGAGGTGCTGGCCGAGTTGACGTACCGCAACCTCGACGACGAGCCGGCGTTCGTCGGCGTGAACACCTCCACCGAGGCGCTCGCGCAGGTGGTCGCGGATCGGCTTGCGGACAGGGTGCACGTCGGCGCCCTCGGCGATGGCGCTCGGGACCTCGACGGCCTGGTCGTCACGCTGCACGAGTCGCACGTCGCCTGGGCGAGCTACGAGCGGCCGCTGTGACAGCAGTGCACGTCGTCGTACCCGACGGCATCGACGACCCGGCCCGGCCGAGTGGAGGCAACACCTATGACCGCCACCTCTGCAGCGGGCTCCCGGCCCTCGGTTGGTCGGTGCACGAGCACGCCGTACCGAGCCGCTGGCCGCGACCCGACGCGGCGTCGTTCGACGCCCTCGCCCGCGTCGTGGAGCGGATCCCCGACGGCGCTGTCGTGCTGCTCGACGGGCTGGTCGCCTCGACGGCCCCCGAGGTGCTCGTGCCGCAGGCGCGCCGATTGCGCCTGGTCGTGCTCGTGCACATGCCGCTCGGTCACCGCCCGGCGGACGACGAGGTCGACGACACCCGCGCGCGGGAACGCGCGGTCCTGTCGGCCGCCACTGCCGTCATCACGACCAGCGCATGGGCGCGGCGCCGGCTGCTGGAGCTCTACTCGCTGCCCGCCGACACGGGTGCACGTCGCCGAGCCCGCCGTCGACGCTGCCGACCTCGCGACTCCGAGCGCGACCGGCGAGGCGCTGCTGTGCGTCGCAGCGGTGACCTTCGACAAGGGCCACGACGTCCTGCTCGATGCGCTGGCGACGATCTCGGACCTGTCCTGGCAGTGCGTGTGCGTGGGCAGCCTGGACCGCGACCCGGCGTTCGTGGAGGCCCTCCGTCGCCGCTCTGTCGGCGGCGGGCTCGACGATCGCGTGCACTTCCCCGGACCCCGCACCGGAGCCGCGCTGCACCGCAGCTACGCCACCGCGGACCTGATGGTGCTGGCCTCGCGTGCCGAGACGTACGGCATGGTGCGTCACCGAGGCACTGGCCCATGGAGTGCCGGTTCTCGCGGCCGAGGTCGGCGGCGTGACGGAGGCCCTCGGTCACGGCGCGGACGGGATCCGGCCGGGGTTGCTGGTCCCGCCGGACGATCCCGCGGCATTCGGCGCCGCGCTCCGGGCTTGGCTCGGCGACGCCGAGCTGAGAGGACGGTTGCGGCGCGCCGCCCGCGAGCGGCGCGAGTCGCTCCCGGAGTGGTCGACGACCGCGTCCGTGATCGCAGGTGTCCTGGCCGGGGCGTCGCGGTGACCGTCGAGGGCACCCGGGTCAGCAGGGAATGGCTTGCCCTCCGCGAGCCTGCCGACGCAGCGGCCCGTGCGCGCGACCTCGTCGAACACCTCAGACGGCAACGTCCAGGCGACCGGCAGCTGGGTGATCCACGATCTCGGCTGCGGCACCGGCGCGATGAGCCGCTGGCTCGCGCCGCTGCTGCCCGGGCCGCAGCACTGGGTCATGCACGACCGCGACGCCAGACCTGCTGGAGGTTGCCGCCGCCGAGCTCCCGGGCCCGGCTGCCGACGGCGCGGACGGTCACCGTCGAGACGAAGCTCTCTGACATCACCCGGCTGCAGCCCGGGCGATCTCGCCGGCGCGAGCCTCATCACCGCCTCGGCGCTCCTGGACATGATGACCGACGGACGAGCTGGCCGGGCTCGTCACCGTCTGTGCCGGCGCAGCATGCCCGATGCTCCTGACCCTGTCCGTCGTCGGGTCGCGTCTGCCGTGATCCCGCCGGATCCACTGGACCGCCGTGTGGCCGCAGCCTTCGATGCCCACCAGCGCCGCACGACGGAGCGCGGCCGCCTGCTCGGCCCGGACGCCGTCGCGTTCGCCGTCGAGGAGTTCGGCCGACTGGGCGCCGAGGTCCTCGTCCGGGCCAGCCCCTGGCGACTCGGCGCCTCGGAGGCCGATCTGGCGGCGGAGTGGCTCACCGGGTGGGTGGGTGCTGCGTGCGAGCAGCAGGCCGAGCTCGCCGCCGAGACCGACGTCTATACGCGCCGACGTCTGGCGCAGGCAGCGAGCCGGGGAGCTCGCGGTCACCGTGGACCACGCCGACCTGCTGATCCTGGCCTGAGGAACGATCTCAGCCCGCGGACAGCGGGACATCCAGCGTGTGCGCGCCCCTTCGTGCCTTCGTCGCCAGATATCGGGCGTTCGTGGCGGACAGATGCACGCGCGGTCGGCACCCGCGCGGTCACGGTCACCCCGAACCGGCGGAGCTGCCGGGCCTTGTCCGGGTTGTTGCTGAGCAGGGCGATCCGCAACACCCCCAGCGCCTGCAACATCTGCGCGGCGACGAGGTAGCTGCGTTCGTCCTCGCGGTGGCCCAGCGCGAGGTTCGCCTCATAGGTGTCGAGCCCCGCGTCCTGCAGCGCGTAGGCGTCGAGCTTGGCGTACAGGCCGATGCCACGCCCCTCCTGGCGCAGATACAACAGGAAGCCACCGGACTCGGCGATGCGCTCGACGGCTTCGCGCAGCTGCGGCCCGCAATCGCACCGCTGGCTGCCGAACACATCCCCGGTGAGGCACTCGCTGTGCGGCCGGACCAGCGGCACCGGCGCGGCTCCAGCCGACGTGACCGGGGCGGCCCGATTGCCCAGCCCGAACGCGAGATGCTCCTGGCCGTCGACCAGCCCGTCGAAGCTGAACACTCGGGCGGCGGTTGCGTATCCATCGGCGAACCGCAGGGGCACCGGCACGTGGGTACGGATCGTCGCAGTCGGCAGTGGCAGCGGCATCGATTCGTTCGGTCAGTCGGTCTGGAACCGCGGCGAGAGCGCGTAGCGCAGCAGCACCACGTCGCCGATCTGGCGGACCGAGGCGAGCGTCGCGCGGCGGCGGGGGTTCCAGGGGAAGCGGCCGTCGCTGACGAACCGCGGAGCTCGGGAGTCGCCGACGAAGAAGGGTGCGACGACGAGCTGTAGCTCGTCGGCCAGGTTGTCGGTGAGGAACTGGGTGTGCACGTTGCCGCCGCCCTCGACCATCAGCCGCCGCACGCCGCGGGCGCCGAGGTCCTCGCTGAGAGTGCGCATCTCGACCCGTTCGCCGCCGTCGACCACTGTCGCCACGCTTCCGAGTCGCGAGCGGGCGTCAACCACGCGCGGGCTCGCGCAGTAGACGAGCTTCTCGGCGGCGCCGGTGGTGAAGAAGTCGGCGCATGGGTCCAACTCCACCCGTTCGGTCACCGTCACCTTGATCGGCGACGGCGGGAGCCCACGAGCGGTTCGCGCGTCGCGGCGATCCTTCGAGCGCACGAGCAGACGCGGGTTGTCGGTGCGCACGGTGTTCGCTCCCACGAGGATCGCGTCGCAGGAGGCACGCACCGCGTCGACGCGGTCGAAGTCGGCGCGGTTGGAGAGCTCGAGCCGCCGCGGCGCCGCACTGCCGAGATAACCGTCGATCGACATGCCACAGCTCAGCAGGATGTACGGGCGGTCAGGCGTGAGCGGCTCCCTCCCGCAGGGGGGGTGCGTTCCGCACCGGAAGCGGGGTACCGCGGAACCATGCCACGACGAGGACGAGAGCGCCCGGCAGGCTGGCGACGAGCACCATCACACCGTATACGACTGCGGTGGCGAAGCCCTGCTGCACGCCCAGGCCGGCCGCGCCGAACGCCCAGGCGGTCACGCCCTCGCGCGGGCCCCAGCCGGCGACGCTCGGCAGCACCATGGCCAGCATCGCGAGCACCGCGATCGGCAGCAACTGGGAGAACGGCGCCGTGCTGCCCGCGGTCCGCGCGGCGAGCAGGAAGGTGGCGGTGTGGCCGGCGACGATCAGCGCAGACGCGAGCGCGATGCCGAGCCACGCCCTGCGGGCGAGGAGCCCGCGAGAGTCGCGCACCGCGACGCGCCGGACCCGCGCCCACGTGGACCGGCCGCCAGGTTGAACCTTAAAGGCGATCACGGCGCAGCACACCGCCACCGCGACGGCGAGCGCGACGATCGGCATGGACGATTGCACGGGCGACGGGACAGCGAGGAGAATCACCAAGGTCAGGACAGCCTGCACGATCTGCCCCGCGGAGCGCTCGAGTACCACCGCCCGGAGCGCGCGGCCGATATCCCGCACGTCGCGGCCATGGCTGACCCCGCGGTGGACGTCGCCGACGATCCCGCCGGGCAACGTGACGTTGAGGAACAGCGACCGGTAGTACGCCGCCACCGCGACGGGCAGCGGCAAGTCGATGCCCAGACCCCGGGCCACGGTCTTCCACCGCCATGCGCAGCAAAACGTGGTCAGCACCGCGATGCCGGCCGCCGCGGCCAGTGCCCCGCCGTCGATCGTGCGTAGGCCGTCGAGAAAAGGTCCCGTGCCCAGGCGCCAGACCAGGACGGCGAGCGTCAGGGCGGGGCCGACGACGCGGCCCCATCTCCACAGGGTCCGGCTCATGCCGGCACCCCTTCCGCGCGAGGGGGGAGTGGCCGGGCAGACCCCGACGAGCGGCGCCGCCGTCGAAACGGAGCTTCGAACAGCGCGGAGAAGCCCCACGCGAACCCGATCGTCAGCGGCAGGACCAGGGCGAGCGAGACGAGGAAGAATGGAGCACCCTTCTGAACCCGCCCGGCCACGATCCGCTCGCACACGATCGCGACGATCGGGGCGTGCGTGAGGTAGAGGCTGTAGGAGAACGAGCCGAGACTGCGCATCGGGCGCGTGTCGAGCACGCGGAGAAGAGAGGCCCGCCCACCCGGACGGCCCGTGGCCAGGCCGGCCAGCAGGCACGCAATGGCCGGGCCTAGCGCGAGGTCCACCCAGTACAGGTGGTCAAGCGTCCACACCGAGCCCTGCCACCAGACCGTCACCAGCACGGGTATCGCCGCGGCGAGCGCAAGCCGCGGCCATGGCCAGGATCGGCGAGCCGAGCTCGCGCTCACGATCCCGGCGGCCAGCACGCCGACAGCGAAGAGCGCGACAAGGTCGGGCGGAGACTGGATCACGAACGTGTCCAGACGCGGGATGTGCGGACCGAAGATCCCGACCGCCGCCACCACGAGCGCGACCGTCGCGACCATCACGATCGCGCCCCGGCGGCGCACCAGCAGCAGCAGCAGCGGGAAGGCGATGTACAGCTGGGTCTCGACGGCCATCGACCAGAACGCCGCATTTGGGCTGTGCGCGCCGACGACGTTCTGGACGAGCAGGCCGTTGACCAGGACGGATTTCACGTCGGGCACGCCGCGCCCCGGCTGAGGGACGACCAGCCACGCCACCGCGAGGCTGAACGCCAGGGCGGCCCAGTACGGCGGCAGGATGCGCCGGGCGCGCCGCCCCGCGAACCGGCCGACGTCGTCGAGCCGCCATCCGTGGCGGGCGGGGGACAGGGCCAGCGAGAAGCCCGAGAGCACGATGAATACCACGACCGCGAAGCGCCCGTAGATGAACCACCGGGCCCAGAATGGGGCATTCTCAACCGGGTAGCCGGGAAATGCGCGCAGGAACACGTGGTTGATCACCACGTACAGCGCGGCCAGGCCCCGAATGCCGTCCAGCCCGGCGAGCCGCTGTCGCGCGGTGACGGTGGTGGCGGGCGCCGGGACGGGAGGCGCCGGCAAGGGTGGCGCCTGCTCATGCACGTCCTCGTACGCGCCGAGAACGGCCACGACTACCCGGTGGCTGTGGAGCGCGAGTCGAACGCGGTCAGGAACTTGTTGCGGAACGCGCTCATCGGCCACGCCGGCGCGTTCGAATCGGGCTTCAGGCCCGGATTCCAGCCCCAGCTCCCGATCTGCTTGAGCACGTTCGGGTCGTGGGCGATGATCGAGATCGGCACGTCGTGGTTCGAGTTCTGACCGCTGACGATCGGCAGCGGCTGGTGGTCGCCGAGCACGATCATCACGAGATTCTTGTTGCCGTAGTGCTGGACGAACGAGGTCAGCGTGTTCAGGGCGTAGACGACCGACACGCCGTACGCCGCCTGCACGCGCGCGGGGTTGCTCCAGAACGCGCCGGTCTCATGGATCATCGGAATCTTGTTGTAGATCGAGCCGTTCCCGACCTGATTCCAGCCGATCTCCCGCGGGATGCGGTTCCACGGCATGTGACTCGAGATCGTGTCCACCTCCGCGAACAACGGCTTCCTGTGAGGCTTCCCGAGCTCGAGCCGTTGGAGCGCCGAGAACATGTACTGGTCTGGCATCGACGCATAGGTGAAGGTGGGGCCGTGATAGCCAACCTGATAGCGGTTGTAGATCTGGTCGTAGTGGTAGAACGCCTTCCCCTGTGGCCACGGGCGGTCGTTCGATGGATCGTCGGCGACGGTCCGCCACCCGGCCCGCTTGAACGCCTCAGCGAGCGTGAAGCGCTTGGCTGAGATCAGCTGGTTGTAGCGGTCCTGGTTGTCGACCCAGAGTCCCGCCTGCAGGCTTGAGTGCGCCAGCCAGCTGATGCCGCCGTACGTCGCCGAGTTGAGGAACCCGCTGCGAGACGAGAAGCCGGCGCTCGCCAGCCGCTTGTTCCCTTCGGCCAGGGCGGCGTCGACCTCCGGCGAGAACGATCTGCCCTCCACGGCCTGTTGGCCGTAGGCCTCGATGAACACGAGCAGGACGTCTTTGCCGCGCAGGCTGGTCAGCAGCTGGTTGGTGGGGATATTGCGCTCCGGGTCGTGGTTGATCTGCTTGGCGAAGACGCTCCTGTCGTGGATGTCCGCCCGAAGCGCATTGACCTCGTTGACGACCAGACCGGCGGAAAGGGTGGAGGCGATCGGCGTGTGGGAGATGAGCTGAGCGCCGAACGCCCAGCAGAGCGCCCAGACGGCGCCGAGCCCCGCGGCCGCCCGCAGCGCCCAGCGGCGATTGTCGGCCGCAACCCGGGTCAGCCGCAGCATCGCCAGCGTCAGCAGGACGGCCAGTACGACGGTGCCGACCACCGCGCCGACCTCGAGCAACTTCGTCTCCGTACCACCGACCAAGGAGCGCAACGTCTCGATCCCGTTCCCAAGCTGACTCGTGTCTCCAAGCGGGTCGTACGGCCGGTCGTAGAGCGTGAACATCTCGTAATTGATGACCTTCAGGACGACCACCAGCGCGAGGATCAGTCCGCAGCTCACAGCCAGGATGCGTCGAGGGGTGCGGGGTAGGACGGCGGCGAGTGCGATCAGGACCAAGCCCTCGAGCGGGATCGTCAAGAACCCGTTCAGCGTGAGATCTTTCGGCTCGTAGGGAGCGACGAGGGCGACCCACACGACCACAGCGGCGAGGATCGTGAGCACCACGGCAAGAGCAGTTCGCGCGCGCGCGCGTCCCGGGCGGACGGGAGGGGCGACCGACGCGTGATCGCCGGCGGGAGGGGCGACGTCCGTGGGATCGATGGCCCGATCGGCGACCGCCGCCGCCAACCGATCCTGCGTGGCGTGCCGCCGGTTCCACAGCCACCACATGTCGCGGCCGAACGACTCGGTCAGCAGTGCGAGGGCGACGACGAGCACGGCCTGGGTCACGGTCCGCGGCAGGAGGTCGGACGCTGCGACGGTCAGCAGGACTCCCTCCGCCGCCGCGACGGTCTTGCGCCAGAAGCGCGGCGGCAACTGCGCGCGCATCCACGGTAGCGCCCACCCGGCCGCGAGGAACGCATAGCGCGCCGCGCCGATCGCGAGCACCCATGCGCCCGCCGAGCGGGCGACGTACACGCTGAGGACGAGGATCAGGAACGCGTCGACCTCGCCGTCGAAGCGCGCGCCCAGCGTCGCCGTGGTCTGCGTGCGCCGCGCCACCAATCCGTCGACCGCGTCGAGCGCGAGCGCGACCGCTGCGAGTGACACGAGCAGCGTGACCGGCGCGGGCTCGCCGAACGAGTCCGCCACCATTGCCGCCACGACGGCGGCGAGCGTGGCCCGCGCGAGGGTCACCCAGTCGGCCGGCCCCAGCCGGTCGGCGCGGTAGTAGGAGAGCCCACGTGCCAGCCCCGCGTTCGTGATCAATCCGCAGGTGACTCCGACGGCCCAGGCGGCGGGGCTGAGGCCAACGCCGCTGAGGCCGACGGCGACCGCGAGCGCGGCGATCAGCAGCATCTGGGCGATCAGCGCGGTGACTGGAGCGGTGTTAACCATTCGCATCGTGTGTGCCTTTCAGGAGGGTCCGTCTTACGGCTGTGGGCGGCGCGGGTGCGCCGCTCGACTCCCGTGGCGGTGACAACGGCGAGGGTGACCGAACACCACCAGCCTGCCGCCCGGCGATACCCGGGGCCCACGCCGAGTGAGGTGCGCAACGCCCTCACCGTCGGCGGCGGGCACAACCCGACCCGGGCATGCTGATCGGACGGCTCGCCCCCGCGATCGCGACCGCGACGTCGCGCCCAGAGGCGAGCGCAGCAGCAGCGTGCTTCGGCTTCATACCAAGCAGGACGCCCGCGCCAGGTAAAGACTTCCCGGGCCCGGGATGACATCCTGCAGGTGTGGCGGTGGAGCAGCCATGAGGCAGGACGACCGTGCGCCGTTCGTCCGGGCCCTCCAGCGGGCCCGCGTGTCGGCGTACGCCCCCGGCGAGTTCGTCGAGCAGGAGGGGTTCATGCGCGCCGGAGAGATTCGGGCCCTGGCGGATCGGGCCGGCATCGCACGGCGGCGTCTCCGTGCTGGACCTCTGCTGCGGAGTCGCCGGGCCGGGTCGATTCATCACGCAGGAACTGGGTTGCTCCTATCTGGGGGTTGACTTCAGCTCGAGCGCGATCGACATCGCCCGCGAACGCGCGCGCGCCCTGCCCTGTCGATTCGAGGTCGGCCGGATCCCCCCGATCCCGCCGGGGCCGTTCGACGTGGTGCTCCTGTTGGAGACGATGCTCGCCTTTCGGGAAAAGCAGACGCTGCTTCAGGAGATATCCCAGGCGCTCAGGACCGGTGGGCGGTTCGTCTTCACCATGGAAGAGGGCTTGCCGCTAACGGAGGCAGAGCGCGCAAACGATGCCTGACGCCGATACGGTCTGGCTCATCCCGCTGGCCGAGATGCTTGCCTGCTTGGAGCGGGTCGGGCTGGTTGTCCGCTGGATGGGTGACTGCAGTCGGTCCCACCGTGCCATGGCGGATTCGTTGATCCGAAGCGTTTGCCGGCGACGCTGCGGACATTGCCGCGCAGATCGGACGCCAGGCGGTCGATGAGCTGCTGACCGCTCACCGCCTCTGGAGTGACTGGCTGCGCGCAGGACGCGTCCGCAAGCTCGCGTTTGTTGCGGAGAGACAGAGACACCACGTGCAGTGACCACTCCGTGATCCGGCACGGGTACCGCGACCGGTGATTGAATCATCGTTTTGCGGTGAGGTGCGCGCGGACCAGCAGGACGTCGTGGTCGGTGTGCGTAGCCGGCACTACCCGCGCCGACGGCGACCGCAGTGCACCGGTTCCGTAGACCTGCTGACTGCCGGGGTCCTGGTGGGCGAACCTGTCGGTGCGGGTCCAGAAGCCCTGAGGGGCGCAGGAGGGGCGACGGTTGACGTCGCCCCCGAAGATGACGGTGCGGACGGCCGCGCGACGTGCAAGCAGGACCCTGAGCTCCGCGCACTGCGGCTCGTTTGCGGACACCTCAACGGCCTCGGGGGAGGCAAGGTGCGCGGTACACACGTCAACGCCGACTCGAGTGGTGACACACACCCACTGGCGCTGCTCGGGACCCGCCTGTGCCTCGAAAGCGTGACTGTCGCTGCTCTGGATGGACGCCTTGGTGAGCACCGCGTCACCGAACAGTCCGCGTCCGCCCGGTTTGATGCAGGGAAGGGGTTTGCCGTCGTAGATCACCCGCGAGAAGCGCATGTGGTAACCGGTCCGCCGGGCGATCAACGCGACGTCACGGCCGCAGGCCTCGTTGAAGGTGACCGCGTCCGGGTGCGCTTCACGGATCCGGGCGACTGCCTCCTCGACCACTGCCGGGTATTCCACCTTGGTGTAGCAGCCGGCCACACCGGACAGGCACAGGTTCATCTGCATCAACGTGTAGGCGGAGCCCGGGCGTGGAGAGGCGGCCGCGGCGGTCCCAGAGGATCGGCTGCAGCCCGTCAGGGCGAGCACGAGTCCGCACCCCAGCACCGCCAGGAGCGGCGCCGCAGAACTCCCGGACCGGCCTGCGCGGGGGCGGACCAATGCATTCACGATCCCCTCGACGGTACATCCGACCCGACTCGTCACGAGGCGAATCGATCGCTGCGTCGCTCACCTCCGCCTCTGTCCATGGCGCCCAGCGGGTTGAGGTGCTCGCGGAGTCTGAGCAGCTGGGGCTGATCCTCATCGGTGTCGATGAGCACCGCCGTGCCGGGCCAGGCGTTGTGGAGGTAGGCGAGATACGCGCGTTGCGAGGTCAGGTCGGGCTCGTAGATCCACGAGCCGGTGTTCCAGTAGCGGCACTTTCCGTTGGGACCGAGGACACCGTCGAGTGGTTGGTGCGTGTGCGCGAACACGATCTTGTTCGCGTGCTCCGCCCAGCCGAGGTTCGCCACCACTTGATCGAATGCCGCCACCGCCGCCTCGGTTGGGTCGCTGGGATGGATCCGGCGTGCGAATACGAAGCTCGACGCCTCGCCCCCGGCAGGTGCACCGGTGCGCCTTCGCCGCTCGGCCTCGTGTGATCGGGCTCCTTCGTACGTGGCGGCTTGACGTTCTGCACTGGGCCGGTCGATGCTCGCGCCGAGGCTCTCCCTGCCCGACCGTGCTGCGGCCTCGAGCGCTCTTCTCGGAGCGGTCGCCCGACGGACCGCGCGCCCCAACGTTTCGAAGCTCTTGTAAACGCTCCTCTCGGTGTTCGTGCCATTTGGAACCTGGGCGATCGTGAACAGCAGCTCAGTTAGGAGCGTGGTCGTGGCCTCGTAGTCATCCAGCGTCGGGGAGTGCTGGCTCCCGACGGCGATCTTCCAGATCGCCCGTCCCAGGAGCCGGTCAACGCGGGATCCCGCTCGTTCGGCGTGCACGTCGAGATAGTGCCCATGGGTGCAGAGCACTCCGCCGAACGTGTACGTCGGATAGACGAAGTCGACCTCGACACCCTCGAGTCGCTGCTCGAAGAGCCGGTAGACCGGATCCAGCTCGAGTACCTCGCGCTTGCCGAATCGCTGCGGCTCGCCAGCTAGCTGCAACTCGAGCCGGCTCTCGCCTTCGCTGCTCACCAGGTGATGATCGTGGTTGCCCGCGAGCAACACCAGACGCTTGCCGTGAAGCTTCTCGCGAAGCAGACCCAGCAGCCCAGTGGCGGCTTCGAACGCGCCGGTCATCGAGCCGAACAAGAAGTCGAACATGTCGCCGAGCACGATCACCTCGTCCACGTCGAGATGAGGTTCGAGCAAGGCGAGCGTCCGCGGCTCGCGCAGCAAGTCCTCTCCCGTCCAGGCGCCAAAGTGCGTATCGGATATGACCAGAGCTCGCATGCGGTGACGACTGTAGCCGCCCGCCCGGTACGAAAGCTGACCCGCGCCTCGGCGAGTAGGCGACCGGTGGCGGCAACCCATTGGTTGCGTTTCCGCGGGAACGTCCTGCACCACCGCGGAGCATCGTCAGGCTCAGCGCCAGCTCGCGCCAAAATCTCAGCCGGCATCTCCGGCCCTGGAAGCGTGCCCCCGCCTGGCGTCGCGAAAACTGCCTTGAGCGACCACGGAGCAGCAGATCGTCGCCTCGGTACGGGCGCGGGCAACCAGGCCGGCGGGGGCTGCTGAGCTGCCGATGAGTCGCTACGCCGCCCGCTCGGCCGCCGACTCCCCGGTGGCGCCGCCGAAGGGCGCGCCTCGTTGGACGGCGTCGTAGACGACCTCGGTGCCGGTGAGGCGGTCGTGCCAGGCGCGTCGTGACGGATCACGCAGGATGGCGAGGAATCCCAGCCCCAACGGGATCACGCTGAGGATGACGGCCAGGAAGCGTCGTGTCGCCAACCCGAGCGTGATGTCACGTGAGCCGTGATGGGTGAGGCGGATCGACAGGAAGCGCATCCCGGGTGTCTGGCCGACGAGCGCCCAGAACGTCGAGAAGATCGCGCCCGCGACGACGAATCCCAGCCCTGCGAGCACGATCGCCCCGGCGAGCGATAGATGGTGTCCGAACGTGAACGAGATAACCGATGCCAACACGCCCGAGGCCAGCGAGTAGATCACGAACAGCAGGCCGAGATCGATTCCGGCGGCGACCAGTCGAGTCGCCAGTCCTGCCTGGTCGGTCTCCAGCTCCTCCTTGTCGCGCCGCCGCACGACGCGCTCCATGGTGTCGTCGAGCGCTTCGGTGAGCCTGGTCAGGCGCACGCCGACGTCGGTGAGGAGGCCAGCGCTCTGGGCGGCGATCGCGGCGCGGATCTCCGGGGCGCCTGCAATGCGCTCCACCAGCATCTGCGCTTGCTCGCTGGCCAGTACCTCGGCCCAGATCCGCTCGCTTGCTTCCGAGCCGAGCGCCCGCTTGACCAGCTGCGCGAGCTCTTCCGCGTTGAGCTCGACCGTAGGAGCCCGGCGCGCTACCGCCCGTTCGATCGCGCGGTCGACGGCCCGACTGTTGAGCGCGCGGACGATCGCCTCCTCGACGGCGGCGTCCAGAGCGCGATCGACCCCGGTCGCACGCGCCACACGCTCAGCGCCCCTGGCGCCCGCCTTGAGGAAGCGCGCTGCCGGCGGCTGGTCGGGATCCGGCACCACTGTGATGGATTGTCCCAGCGAGCTCGGACCGGAACCAGGCGCCATCTATCCCGCGCCACGACGCGGCGAAGGAATCGAACCTTCCAAGCCGGGGGCTGCCCGGCCCTGCCAGTTTTGAAGACTGGATGGGCCACCAGGCCCGTGCCGCGCCGCGGCCGATCCTATTCGGCGGGCGACCGCCGGGGCGGCTGGCCGGCGCGAGAACCGGATTCGAGCCCGAGACCGTGCTCGAACGCGCCCTTGATGCCGGCGTCGAGCGCGTTCAGCCGGTACAGCGTGAGCGCCTCGACCGAGCCGAACCGCCCCCCGGGCGCCGCGGCCGCTCCGTGGTGACACAACACGCAGTGCAACAGCTCGAGCCGGCGCCGGTCGTCGAGTGGGCCGGCCCGCGAGGACACGATCTGCTCGCCGAGCACGAGGTGGCCGAGCAGCCGCCCCTCGTCGGTCAGCCCGATCTCGGCGCCGTAGGTGAACTCGCGCGTCCGGCCCAGATCGTGCACGAGGGCCGCCGTCAGCAGCAGATCCTGGTTCAGCCGAGGGTGCAGCTGGCAGACCTCGTAGGCGAGCGTCGCCACCGCCACCGTGTGCTCGAGCAGCCCGCCGAGATAGGCGTGGTGCCCGGCCCGCGTGCACGGAGCGCGACGCAACTCCGCCCGCAGCCCGCTATCGGAAAACGCCCCCTCCAGAAACGCGCGAAACGCCCGGTCGTGGACCTCGCCGGCGAGGTGCTCGAGGAACCCGTCGAGCTCGTCGAGGTCGCGGTAGGCGGCCGGCAGGAACCGCGCCGGGTCCGCCGCGTCGCCGTCGCCCGAGCCCGGCTCCACGCGCGCGATGTCGATCACCTCGAGCACGAGCTCGTCCCGGAAGCGCTCGACCCGCCCGGACACGTGTACGAGCTCGCCGCGCTCGAAACGGCCCGCCAGGGCGTCCGCGTCCCGGAACGCCCGAGCCTGGATCGTCCCACTGCGATCCCGCAACTCCAGCGCGAGGTACGGCGTGCCGGTCCGCGTGAACAGACGGTCCTTTCGCGAGCAAGCAAACACGCCGTCGACCTGCTGGCCGGGGCGCAGAGCGCTGATCGCGACGACGGTGGAATCGCCGGGATCCATCTGCCCATGATGTACGGTGAGGCGGATGCAGCCGCTGCAATGGGAATACCGACCCGACGGACTGCAGGGCCCCGGCGCTGATCTGCGCGTTCAAGGGCTGGAACGACGCTGCCGACGCGGCCTCGAGCGCGATCACGTTCGTCGCCGGCGCGCTCGGCGGGAGGCGGTTCGCGACGATCGATCCCGAGGAGTTCTACGACTTCCAGAGCACCCGTCCGCAGGTCAAGCTGGTCGACGGGCACGCGCGCCAGATCGTGTGGCCGGACGTCGAGCTGTACGAGGCCCGCGTGCCGCGCGGGACGCGCGATCTGGTGCTGCTCGTCGGTCACGAGCCGTCGCTCAAGTGGCGAACGTTCAGCCGCGTGATCGTCGAGCTCGCCGAGGCGCTCGGCACGCAGCTCGTGGTCACGCTCGGGGCGCTGCTGGCCGACGTCCCCCACACGCGCCCGATCTCGGTCACGGGGATGGCCACTGACACCGAGCTCGTCACGCGCCTCGGGCTGACGCGGTCCTCGTACGAGGGGCCGACCGGGATCGTCGGCGTCCTGCACGCTGCCTGCCTGGAGAGCGGCCTGCCCTCCGCAAGCCTGTGGGCGGCGGTCCCGCACTACATCGCGGCCGCGCCGAACCCGAAGGCGGCGCTCGCGCTCGTACGAAAGCTCGAGGGACTCGTCCAGGTCGCCGTAGACGCAAGCGACCTCGAATCGGCCACGGCCGACTACGACCGCCAGGTCAACCTCGCCGTGCAGAGCGACCCGGACGTGCAGGCGTTCGTCGAGCGGCTCGAGCAGGCGGCCGCGAGCGAGGACTCGGAGCACGGCCCGCTCCCCTCAGGCGACACGATCGCCCGCGAGCTCCAGCGGTTCCTGCGCCAGCGCGGGGACGACGACCCCGGCACCGCCCAGGGCTGAGAACACCGACTCACCCCTCCGCCGCTGGGCAGACGAGCCGGTAGTCGCACACCGAGCACGCGGCGAACGACGGTGTCGGCTCGAACCCCTGCGACAGGATCCCGTCGGCGACCTCCATCGCGACATCCTGGATCCACTCGAACCGGTCCTCGCGGTCGGCCGGCACGGTCACCTTCTGATCGTCGAGGAGGTAGTAGTAGGCCTGTTGCGAGGCGTCGAGGCTCCACGCCTCGCGCGCACCGACCGCGTACAGCGACAGCTGCACGTCGTCGATCAGCTGCGTCGGGCTCTTGGGACGCCCGGTCTTGTAGTCGATCAGCTCGTACTCACCGCCCGGGAGGCGGTCGACGCGGTCCACCCGGCCGCGCAGCAGGTGCGGCCCGAGCTTGAACGAGAACGCGCGCTCGAACCACATCGGCTCGGCCTCCTCGGACTGGAACCTGGTGTGGTAGCGGGTCAGCGCCGAGGCGGCTTTGCCTCGAAGCTGGCGCTCCTCCTCGGACTCACCGAACCCGCCCCGGCGCCAGCTCGCGTCGAGCAGCCCGAGCAGCTCGGGCAGCGTCCCGTTCGATTCGTCGCGCGCGTGGAAGCGCTCGAGCACCTGGTGGACGACGATCCCGAACCGCTGGTGGATCGTCGGCTCCTGCGGGATCCGGAACACCCTCGCGAACTTGTATTTCAAAGGGCACGTCCGGTAGGTGTCGATGTCCGAGGCCGACAGAACGACGCCGTCTCCGCGTGTGGGCAGGAACGACTCGACCGAGGGATCGTCGCGCGCCACGACCGCCTGGGCTCGCCGGCGCGCGTCGCGCTCGGCGTCCAGCAGGTAGTCGTCGAGCGCGGACGACGTGTAGATCTCGCGCTGCTCGGCGGTGACCGCCTGGAGGATCCGCGAGTTCACGTCGCGCACCGCCTCGGCGAGCGACTGGCCCTCGGGCCGCTCGATCAGCGCGGCCAACTTCAATAGCTCCAGGTACCGCACCACCGCGTGCGAGACGTCGAGGTCGGTGTCGAGCCGGAGCTCAGCGAGCCGGCCGCCGGCGCGCATCGTCCCCTCGAGTACCTCGTCGCGTAGCAAACGGTAGGTCGAGTGGAGTGTCTCGGCCGGACCGAACATCTCCTCCTCGCGGTCCTCCCATGCCCCGGCCACGGCGCGGCGCATCGTGTCGACGAGCGGCGCCGGCGTCAGCACGCGCGCTCCGGTCGTTCGCGCACGGATACGCGAGCACGAGGCGCCGGCGTGCCCTGGTCACGGCCACGTAGAGCACCTGCCGGAGCAGCGGGGCGCGGCCGTCGGCCGTCGACGGTCACGGGCACGAGCGCGCCGGCATCATCCGTGTCCGAGACCTGCCAGGGCGATCGGCTCGGGCGCCGGCGCCGACAGCCCGGCGTGGAGGCCCAGCACGTACACGTGCTCGGTCTCGAGCGCGCCCGCGCTGTCGAGCGCAACGATCTGGACGAGCTGCGGCCCGAGCAGGTCGGGCTCTTCGTGCTCGCGCAGCCCGAAATCCGCCACCGCGGCGATGTGCCGAGCGAACTCGCGCGGCGTCGCCTGGGGAGAGCGCCGCACATACGCGCCGGCAAGCTCGCCGAACCGCGCGAGCGCCCGCAGTCGCTGCACGACGTCGGCCTGCGCGGCGAACAGCTGCTGGCGGCGCAGCCCGAGCCGGTCGATCAGCCGGTGGACGTAGAGGTCGGGCCGCGTCGAGTCGATCGACGACATGCCGGCGCGGTACAGCTTGAGGAACACGCGGATCCGCTCGCGGGCCTCCGGCGGCACCTGCGGCGATTCGATCGCGGCAACGAGCGCGGCGACCATGTCGAGCTTGCGCCGGCGCGCGATCTGGGTGCAGCGAGCGATGTCGACCGAGCGGAGCTCGACCGGCGGCCGCGCGAGCGCGCGAACCACGGCGGGCGCATCGGTCGGGTCGGCCAGGAGGCGCATCCACGCGAGCACGTCCCTGATCTCGGCGCGACGGAAGAACGCAGTCTCGCCGACCACTCGGTGGGGGACGGCGCGCTCCTCGAGCGCCACCCCGACCGCCTGTCCCTCGCGCGATACCGACGGCACGAGGACCGCGATCTGGCCCGGCGGCACTCCCTCGCCGACGATCAGGCGCTCGATGTCGGCCGCCACCGACTGGGCCTGGGCCCGCTCGTTGGCGCACCGCCAGAACAAGACCTCGCCCTCGGCGGCCGTCGGCTCACACGACAGCGCCACCGCGGCCGAGGCCGCGCGCAGCACCCGACGCGGGAGGCGCAGGTTCTGCTCGAGCTCGATCACGTGCGTGAACCGATCGCGGCTTAGCCCGTGCCCGGCGCCCGACGGGTCCGCGGCGGCAGTCAGCCGCGGACCCGCCACCGCGCGGCTCAAAGTCGCCGACGCCAGGTCGAGGTCGTGCGCGTCGTCGACCAGCACGTGCTCGAACCGTTCCGCCGCGGCCGGCCGCTCACGCACCACGCGGAGCGCATCGCGGATCAGGTCGCCGGCGTCGCGAGCGCCGGTCTCGGCCAGCATCTGCTCGTGGGCGCGGTAGACCTCGGCGAACTCGCGCTCGACCTCCGCGTCGGACTCCGCCAGCCGCGCCGCGTACCGCGCGTAGTCCTCGGCCCCGACGAGGTGGGCCTTCAGCCGGTCGATGCGGCGGATGAACCCCGCGAGCAGCGCGTTCGCGCTCCCACCGAAGTCGTGGCGCTCGAGCGACAGCTGATCGATCCGGTCGAGCAGCATCGCGAACCGCTCGGCGGGGGCGAGCACCGGTTCGAGCGGGTCGACGCCCGGCCCCGCCGCGTTCAAGATCAGCGCGGCGAGCTCGACCGGCGGCATCGCGAACAGCTCGTCGTAGCCGCCGTCGAGGACAAGCTCGAGACGCGCCCGCGTCGCGTCCGCGCGCGCCGCCGACGGGGTGATCAGCAGCACCCGTTCAGGCCGGCATCCTTGCTCGACGAGACCCGCGAACCGGGCCTCGATCGTGCGCGTCTTGCCCGTCCCGGCCGCCCCGAGCACGAGCAGCGGCTCGCGATCGCAGGTGACGGCATCGCGCTGGGTGGGAAGCAACGGATCCAGGGTGAGCCCCACGTCTGACAGCATAGGGTCGGCTATGACCTCCACTCGCTCGGCGCTCGACGCAGATTGGCTGGCCGTGTGCATGCGCGCCGTCACCGGCCTCGAGCGCATGCTGGCCGAGGTCCCGACCACCGCGGAGCGAGCGCTCGAGACCGGCACCCGCGGCCGGGGCGGCGACCGCACGCTCGAGATCGACCAGGGCGCCGAGCAGCTCGTGCTCGACGAGCTCGACGTGCTCCGCGACGAGGGCTACCGGTTCGTGGTCTGCTCCGAGGAGCGCGGCGAGATCGACTACGGCGACCACGATGTCCGCGTGATCATCGATCCGATCGACGGCTCGCTGAACGCCAAGCGCGGGATCTCCCACTACGCGCTGTCGATCGCGGTCGCCGACGGGCAGACGATGGCCGACGTGGCGTTCGGGTTCGTTCACGACTTTGGTCCTTCCGAGCAGTGGTGGGCATACCGCGGCCGCGGCGCCTGGCTCGACGGCGCCCAGCTCGACCCGACGCTGCCCGAGCGCCGCGGACGCGACGGCAAAGTCGAGGTGCTGGGGATCGAATCCGCCGACCCGCGCTGGGTGGCCAAATCGATCGACGCGCTCGAGCAGAACGCTTACCGCCTGCGCGCGCTGGGCACGATCGCCGCCTCGCTGTGTCAGGTCGCGGCGGCCCGGTTCGACGGGATGGTGTCGCTCCGGCGATCCCGTGGCGTCGACGCCGCCGCCGGCCAGCTGATCGTGCGCGAGGCGGGCGGCCTGGTCAGCTTCCCGTGGTGCGACCGGCCGCTCGGAGCGCCGCTCACCGCCGAGCCGACTTCGCCGGTGATCGCGGCGCGGTCGGCCGAGACGCTCAGCATGCTCGAGAGGATCCCGACGTGATCGATTGGATCATCGCCCAGCGGATCGCCACGTTCGTCGCCGGCAGTGGAACCGCCCGCGAGCCGACCGCCGACCTGGCTGCGCTGGCCGCCGAGTCCGAGGCGCGCGTCGTCGCCTACACCGGACTCGAGCCGGCCCGGCCGCTCCCGCCTCCCGAGGGAATCGGACGCCGCGAGTGGGTGTCGACCAACATCCAGTCGATGCGGCTCCTGCTCGACCCCGTCCTGAAGCGCGCCGGCGAGAACCTCGGCCCGATGAAGCCGGCGGTCGAGATCGGGATGGGGATCGTGCTGAGCACCGAGGTCGGCGTCGTGCTCGGGTATCTCGCCCAGCGCGTGCTCGGGCAGTACGAGCTCGTGCTGCTCGACGAGGCGGTCGAGGATCGGCCGCCCCGCCTGTTGTTCGTGCTTCCGAATCTCGGGCAGGCCGTGCAGGCATTCGGCGCCGAGGAGCAGCAGTTCATGACCTGGGTGACGCTGCACGAGGTCACGCACGCGGTGCAGTTCGCGGGCGTGCCCTGGCTCCACCGCCACGTCGCCGGCCTCGTCCGCGAGCTCTTGAAGAGCGCCGAGGTGCGGCTCGACGACCCCGCGCAAGGTGAAGATGCCCAGCGCCGACGAGGTCAAGCGCGTCTTCGGCCACCTCCGGCAGGGGGACTTGATATCGATCGTCACGACCACGCCCGAGCGCGAGACGCTCGACCGCGTGCAGGCCGTGATGGCCGTGATCGAGGGCCATGCCGAGCACGTGATGGACGCCGTCGCGCCGGATCTGCTCCCGTCGCTGCCGAAGCTGCGCGCCGCGCTGGACCGCCGGCGCAAGTCGCAGTCGGGGCTGTCGCGGCTGGTCGCGCGCCTGCTCGGGCTCGAGCTCAAGCTGCGCCAGTACGAGCAGGGCAAGTACTTCTGCGACGCGATCGTCCGCGAGCGCGGGCCTGTGGCTCTGCATCATCTGTGGTCGAGTCCGGAGGTCCTGCCGACGCTCGCGGAGCTCCAGAATCCGGACGCTTGGCTGGCGCGCGCGATGCCGCGCCAACTCGAGGAGCCACCCCGCTCGAAGCCCGACGCGGCGGCCTGAACCTCCGCTCGGTCCGTCAACTGTGGTTGACGGCGCACGGTTCACGCCAAGTTCACAAACTTTTCATCGGGTGGGCTGTAACGGGAGCTACGCTATGGTTTACAAACACACGTTCGATAAATCCTGGTAGGGAGAACCAAATGGCAACCACCACGCCGGGCACTGGGAAGCCCGCGTCTACGACGAAGCGAACCACCACGAGACGCAAGCCGGCGACGGCCGGATCGCGCACCACCAAGACCGCCGCAAGCTCGCGGCGCACGTCTAGGGCGACGTCGTCGACCCAGCCGAAGACGCGCATCGAGCACGCGCAGGTCGTGGCCGAGCGGGTCGTGCTCGTGCCCGTCGGCGCGAGCCTGCTGGCTCGCGACAACCTCGTCTCGACAGTCAAGGGATTTGCGACCAGGTACCGCACCCGCACGAACTTCGAGCGCGAGCTCAAGCGCTACGAGCGTCGCGGCGTCACCGCGCGCAACCGTTTCGAGCGCCAGGTCCGCCGTGCGCGCACCCGTTTCGAGCGCGAGATGCGCCAGCGCCGCAGCCTGGTCGAGAAGACGATGCACCAGAACCGCCGCCGGCTGGGCCGTGAGATAACCTCAGTTCGTAGGGATCTCGAGAAGCAGTCCGGCGCGGTAAGTGCACGAGTCGAGCGACTCGTCGCCAACGCACAGGGGCTCATCGGCTCCTCGTAGAAAGAGCTTCCCCCGCCGGCGCCCCGGAGAGCGCCGACACGGGACAGGTTCGCCGGCCTCATAACCTCGCCGGCGAATGCAGCACCCTCTCCTCCCTCAACCGCCGGGGCGTCACGGAAGTGGCGCCCCGTCGGTCTTTAAGCGGACCAGCTCGGTTGGCGGCTGCTCGCCATGGTCCGAGGGCAGACGGGCCGCCCCGCCTACAATCAGTCCCATGCCTACCAGAGACCAAGTAATCGACTCGCTTCGTTCCGTCATCGACCCCGAGCTGCGGCGCGACATCGTCGAACTCGAGATGGTTCGCTCCGTCGAGATCCACGAGAACGGCGTGGTCGACGTGATGGTCTCGCTGACCACGCCCGGCTGCCCGATCCGGTCGCACTTCCAGACCGGCGTGGCCGAGGCGGTGCGCAAGCTCGAGGGCGTGAGCGGCGTCAACATCAGCTTCGACGTTCTGTCCGACAACGAGAAGCAGGCGCTCGGGCGCAAGCTCGGCCGGGGCTCGCTCCCCGAGGGCGCACTCGCGCAGGTCAAGAACGTGATCTGCGTCGGATCCGGCAAGGGCGGCGTCGGCAAGTCAAGCGTCACCGCGAACCTCGCGGCCGCGCTCGTCGCCGACGGTAAGACCGCCGGCGTGCTCGACGCGGATGTGTGGGGTTACTCACAGCCACGGATGCTGGGGCTTGGGGCGACGCGCCCGCACGTAAACGGCGACCGCAAGATCGTCCCGCTCAAGGCCTTCGACGGCATCAGCGTGATGTCGATCGGCTTCTTCGTCGAGCAGGACGCGGCGGTGGTGTGGCGCGGCCCGATGCTCCATAAGGCGCTCCAGCAGTTCCTCGAGGACGTCGAATGGGGCGAGCTCGACTACCTGCTGATCGACCTTCCCCCGGGCACCGGCGACGTGTCGATGACGCTCGCCCAGCTGCTCCCGCAGGCCAAGTTCGTGATTGTCACGACGCCCCAGCCGGTCGCCCAGAAGGTGGCGCGCCGCTCGGCCGAGATGGCGATCAAGCTGAAGCTCGAGATCGCCGGCGTGATCGAGAACATGTCCGGGTTCGTGACGCCGAACGGCGAGCGCTACCAGGTGTTCGGCGAGGGCGGCGGCCAGCTGCTGGCCGAGGAGCTCGAGGTGCCGCTGCTGGGCAAGGTGCCGCTGACGATTGGCCTGCGCGAGCAGTCCGACGCAGGTGTCCCGATCGTCGTCTCAGACCCCGACGATCCGGCGGCGCAGGCCCTCGCTCACGCCGCGCGGGGCCTGATCGCGCTCTCGCCGGTCGAGCTGCCCGTCATGCAGATGCCGTCGCCGGCAGCAGCGCCGAAGCCCGTCGGCATGTCCTTGCCGATGGCCTGATGTTCGCCGGCGCTGCGCCCGATCAGCTCTTGTTCGCGTAGTAGTCCGAGTTCAGCTTGACGTACTGCTGCCACTCGTCGGGCAGCTGGTCCTCGGCGAAGCAGGCATCCACTGGACAAGCTTCGACGCACGCATCGCAGTCGATGCACTCCTCGGGGTCGATGTAGAGCATCGGGACGTCGTCGTAATCGGGCTCGTCGGGCGTCGGATGGATGCAGTCGACCGGGCAGACCTCAACGCACGAATTGTCCTTCGTGCCGATGCAGGGCTCCGCGATGACGTAGGCCATAGGGTTTCGTAGTCCTCTTGAGGTTCGGGGGTATTCGGTTGCCGATTCTACGTGCGCAGGGCTTTGGCCGTTTCGCGGGAATAGGGTACGGGTGCCTCCGTCACAACGCGGTGGCGTCGAGCAATACACGGGCGAATGGTCCAGCAGCCCCGTAACCGCCGACAATGGTCCGACAGCGCGCTGCTGGCGGCGATCGACGCGCGCGACGGCGCCGCGTTCTCGGTTTTCTACCGGCGCCACCTGTCGGCGGTGCTCGCGTTCCTGGTCCGCGAGACCCGCGATCCGGAGGCCGCTGCGGATCTCACGGCCGAGGTGTTCGCCGCGGTCCTGCTCTCCTCCGGGCGCTATGCCGAGCAGGGCGAGTCCGCGACGCCGTGGGTGATCGGGATCGCGCGCAACAAGCTGCTGATGAGCTTGCGGCGCGGGCGCGTCGAGGCGCGGGCGCGCCACCGCCTCGGCTTCCAGGCGATCGCGCTCGACGACGGCGATCTCGACCGGATCGAGGAGATCGCGGAGGGCGGCGCGGGACGGCTGGTGGCGCTGGTCGAGAACCTACCGGAGCCGGAGCGGAACGCGGTGCGCCTGCGCGTTCTCGACGAACGCCCGTATCGCGACATCGCGACCGAGCTCAGGTGCTCTGAGCTGGTGGTCCGCAAGCGCGTGAGCCGCGGGCTCGCGCGGATGCGAGATCAGTTGAAGGAGACCGGATCGACGTGAACGATTACCTGGACCGACTCGAGAACCAGCTGAGCGAGTTGACCGAACGGGGCGCGCATCAGCGCCTGCGGGCGCGGCGGCCCGCGCTGGGCGGCGGCGACGCCGGCGGTCCAAAGCGGCCGCGCCGGGGCACCGAGGCACTCGCGTTCCTGGCCGCGGCGGCGGTGGTCGCGGCCGTGGTCGCGATCGTTCTTGTCAACGGCCACAGCTCGCCGTCAGACAAGAACGCATCCTCCTCGGGGCACACGGTGACGCACGCCACGACCACGATCACGCCCCCGAAATCGACGACCACGGCCGCCACGCAGTCGTCGACGTCGACCACCGGTTCCGGCTCGACTCCGGTACCGGGGCGCTTCGCCCCGCAGTCGTTCAGCGCGATCAGCGAGCTGACCTGGTGGGTGCTCGGCCCGTCGCAATGCTCCTCCGCCGGCGCAACCCCGCCGTGCGGGACGATCATGCGCACGACCGATGGCGGCCAGCACTTCGTCGACATCGGCGCTCCTCACGCGACGCTGTCGAGCGACCAGAACCAGCCCGGCTACTCGCAGATCCGGTTCGCCGACAGCGTCAACGGGTTCGCGTTCGGCCCGAACCTGTACGTGACGCACGACGGTGGGCACAGCTGGCAATCGGTCGACGCGGGCGGCAAGGTCCAGGAGCTCGCGATCTCGAGCGGCGAGGTCTACGCGGTCCTCGACGTCTCGGGCACCGGCGCGGCCGGCGGCCGGTTGATGCGCTCGCCGGTGAGCGAGAGCAGCTGGACGCCCGTGGCGGCGGCCGGAGACGTCTCAGGCGGGTTGTGGGTCCAGGGCTCGGACGTGCTCGTCCAGTCGGGCGTCGGAAACGGCATCGGCGGCGACGTGCTCGTCTCGCACGACGGCGGCTCGAGCTTCGACGCGTATCCCGCCCCGTCGCCGGGGCTGCCGTGCCAGTTCGAGGAGCCGGTGCCGCCGGTCGTGTGGGCCCACTGCGCGACCGGTACCGAGAGCGGCGTCTGGCGCTCGACCGACGGAGCGGCCCAGTTCGACCCCGCGATGCCCAGCGCGGGCCTCAGCCTTGCGAACTCGGCGACGTTCGCGGCCGCGTCCGACACGACCGCGGTCGTCGGCTACCAGCAGCTCTACCGGACCGATGACGACGGCCAGACGTACACACCGGTCGGACCCAAGGCCGTCGTGTCGTGGGCGTACCTGGGCTTCACCGACTCCACGCACGGGGTAGCGCTCGGCTACGTCGGCTCGATCTCGGCGGCCAACGAGCGGCTCTACTACACGACCGACGGCGCGCAGACCTACCACCTCGTCCAGATCCCGTGAGGCTAGTGTGGCGCACCGCCGACGGCATCCATTGGGAACGGCTCTAGGCCCGGCGGCAATCGCTCGCCCCATGGCAGCGCGCGCTCGAGCTGGGTCGCGAGCCCGAGCAACACCTCCTCGCGGGCCGGGCGCCCGATCAGCTGCACGGCGGTCGGAAGGCCGTCGTCGCCGTGATAGAGCGGCAGCGCGATCGCCGGTTGGCCGGTGATGTTGACGATCGCCGTGAACGGCGTGAACGCGCCGGACCTGCGGTAATTGCCCATCGGGTCCGGGCCGCGGCCGTGGATCTCTCCGGTCGCCACCGGACGGCTCGCGAGCGCGGGCGTCAGGACCGCGTCGTAGGGCGCCAGGAACGTGACCAGCGACCGCGCCACCGCCTCGATCCGGATCTCGGCGCTCAGGTAGGAGATCGTGTCCTGGGTGAGCGCCCGCTCCCACAACGCCCACGTGAGCGGCTCGACGTCGTCGGCGGTCGGCTCGCGCCCAGCGATCCGGCCGCCGGACAGCACCGACAGCGAAACCGCCGGCCCGAACGCGCGGGTGAAGTCCGGCAGCAGGTTGAGGTCCGACCACGGCGGTGTGATCTCCTCGACATCGTGGCCGAGCGACTCGAGCAGCGCCGAGGCGTCGCGGGCCGCCTGCGCGCACGTCTCCTCGACGGTCGCCCCCTCGAGCGGAGCATTCAACGCGAGCCCGATGCGGAGCCGTCCCGGATCGACCGCGGTCAGCGCGGCGTAGCCCACCGCCGGCGGAGGCGGCGCCCACGTGGAGTCCCCGAGCTCGGGGCCGGCCAGTACGTCGAGCAGGTTCGCGGTGTCGGCGACTGAGCGCGTCAGCACCCCGTCGCAGACGAGGAAGCTGTGACCGCTGTCCGGACCCGAGGACACCCGGCCGCGCGCCGGTTTCAGCCCGACCAGCCCGCAGCACGCCGCGGGGATTCGGATCGAGCCGCCGCCATCGTTCCCATGCGCCACCGGGACCATGCCGGCGGCGACCGCCGCGGCCGCCCCGCCGCTCGACCCACCGGGCGTTCGGTCTGTACTCCACGGATTTCGAGTCGGCCCGAACCGGCGCGGCTCGGTTGTCGGGAGGATGCCCATCTCGGGCATCGAGGTCTTGCCGACGATCACGAACCCGGCGTCGCGGAGCCGTCGGACGCAAAAGGCCTCGCGTGCCGGGACGAACTCGCCGAACAGGTCGCTGCCCAGTGTCAGCGGCATCCCCTCGACCGCGCGGTTGTCCTTGATCGCGATCGGAACGCCCGCAAACGGCCGTGCATCGCCGGGCCCGATCGCGTCGGCGGCGGTCAGCGCGGAGTCGTGAGCGACGTGCGTGAACGCGTTGATCGTTGGCTCGAGCTCGTCGATCCGCCGCAGCGACGCCTCCACCAGCTCCCGCGCGGAGAGATCGCCGGCGCGCACCAGCGCGGCCAGCTCGGTGGCCGATCGGCGCAGGATCTCGGGTGAGGCGCCTGACACGGACCGGAAGGCTATCCGGCTACGCTTTCGCGCCACCGTGGCCCCGCGCCCGGCACCCGTGCCCCTCGCGCCAATCCAGGAGACAGCGCCCATGAGCGTCACCACCGAAGTCCAGTCTGGCCTCGAGGGCGTCGTCGCCTTTGCCACCGAGATCGCCGAGCCCGACCGCGCGGGTGGCGCACTGCGCTATCGGGGCGTCGACATCGAGGAGCTCGTCGGGACTGTGCCGTTCGAGCAGGTCTGGGGCCTGCTCGTGGACGGGGAACTGCTGCCCGGACTGCCGCCGGCCGCGCCGTTCCCGCTGGGCGTGCGGTCGGGCGACCCTCGGGTCGACGTCCAGTCGGCGCTCGCAATGCTCGCGCCGCAGTGGGGCTTCGGTCAGCTGATCGACATCTCCGACGAGCAGGCCCGCGACAACCTGGCCAGGGCCTCCGTGATGGCGCTGTCCTTCGTCGCCCAGTCGGCGCGCGGGATCGGCAAGCCGCCCGTGTCCCAGCGCGAGGTCGACAAGGCGAGGTCGATCCCGGAGCGGTTCTTGATCCGCTGGCGCGGCGAGGCCGATCCGCGGCACGTCGAGGCGATCGACGCGTACTGGATCTCGGCCGCCGAGCACGGGATGAACGCCTCGACGTTCACCGCGCGGGTGGTCGCCTCGACGGGCGCGGACGTCGCCGCGGCGCTGTCGGCCGCGGTCGGCGCACTGTCGGGACCCCTGCACGGAGGCGCTCCGCTGCGCGTGCTGAAGATGCTCGACGACGTGGCCGAGATGGGCGATGCCGAGCGCTACGTCACGGACCTGCTCGATCGTGGTGAGCGGCTCATGGGCTTCGGGCATCGGGTCTACCGTGCGGAGGATCCCCGGGCCCGGGTGCTACGCCGCACCGCCAAGCGGATCGGGGCTCCGCGCGTGGAGGTCGCCGAAGCGCTCGAGGAAGCCGCGCTCGCCGAGCTGCAGGCGCGCCGGCCCGATCGGGTGCTCGCGACCAACGTCGAGTTCTGGTCCGCGGTGGTGCTCGACTTCGCCGATGTTCCGCCCGAGCTGTTCACGCCGCTGTTCACGTGCGCCCGCACCGCCGGCTGGTCGGCGCACATCCTCGAGCAAAAGCGCGAGGGACGGCTGGTCCGGCCCACCGCGAAGTACGTCGGGCCGGGGCCGCGGCCGCTGTCGGACCTCAAGACTGCCTGAGCCCTAACACAGCCCAGTGTCGGCCTCCGTATGCTCAGGCGGCGTCGGAGATGAACGTCGAACGTCAGCTCGATCCAAACGCGCTCGGCGATCACATCGATCGTCTCTACCGCGCGGCTTGGAGCCTGTGCGGCTCGCGCGAGGAAGCGGAAGACCTCGTGCAGGCGACATTCGAGAGCGTCCTGCGCCGCCCCCGGTTCCTGCGCTCCGATGACGACATCGGCTACCTGCTGCGCGTCCTGCGCAACACGTTCTTCAGCCAGCGCCGGGCGGCTTCACGGCGTCCCCAGACGGCACCGCTGCCGGACGACCTCAGCCTGATCGAGGACCGGAGCGCGCCGGCGGCAGACTCGCGACTCGGGTCGGCGGAGCTGTACGCCGCGATCTCGCGCCTCCCCGACGACTTCCGCGACGCGCTGGTCGCGATCGACGTCGTCGGGCTCTCCTATCGGGAGGCGGCGAAGGCGCTAAAGGTCCGCGAGGCGACGATCACGACGCGGCTTCACCGCGCCCGTCAGCGCGTCGCTGCGGACTTGGTCAGTCAGGATCCGCCGGGACCTTCCACGCCGCCAGCCGCTGCAGGTCGGCGGCGTTGACCCCGGTCCCCGACAGCACGCAGGTGTCGCCGGCGCGGCGCCATGTCACGACCTGACGGCCGTTCACCTTGAGCGTACGGAGCTCGGTGCCGTGCCGCCAGGTCTCCTTTGTCGACGGCTCCGAGAGCGGCGGCGCGTGGACGATCGTGTAGGCGATCCTGACGTTGTTCCGCTCGTAGTAGACGGTCACGGCGGTGCGGCCGTCGAGCGTGTCGGTGCGCGCCCCGACCGCGTTCCAGTTGAACTTCGCGGTCCAGTTCGGGAAGTAGACCTCGCCGACGCCCTCGTACTGCCGTCCGCCCGGGCTCGAGGGATCGGACACCGGCGCGGGCTGTGTCGGGCCGCGAACGGCGAGCGCGGCCGCGTCGGACACCGACGGCCCGCCCGGCGCACCCGAGGGCAGCGCCAGCACGAGCGCAAGCGCGATCGCGGCGAGCGCGACGGCGACCCCGCCTCCGTACGCAAAGCGCCGGCGAGCGACGGACGCCCGGCTCGGGCGCGCGGCGTCGATCCGGGCGCGGAGCGCCGCGGGAGCGCGCTCGGTGGCACGGGCCTGATGCAGCGCATCGACGACGCGGTGCTCGCGCTCGTACAGCGTCGTCAACTCCGGCGAGGCCGCGATGCGGGCCTCGACCGTCGCCCGGCGGGCGGCATCGAGCGTGCCGTCGGCGAGCGCGGAGAGCTCGGCGAGCTCAGCCGGTGTCGACTTCGTGTCGTCGGCGCGCGAGGCCATCATTCCCTGCTGTCGGCTTGAAGAAAGAGCACTCAGCTTAACGACGCCAACACGGCCCGAGACCTTCCCGCCGTTTCAGGCTCCGCAGTAGGGCCCCGAGACGTACTCGGACAGCATCCGCGTCGCGCTGAAGCGTGGCGCCAGCGTCTTCAGCGACGCGCGAACGCGGGCGAGCCACGCCTGGGGAAGGCCCTGGGCGTCGCGCTCGTAGAACGCGGGCAGCACCTCTTCGTCGAGGAGACGATGCAGCTCGCGGACGTCGCGTTCGTCCTGAGCCTGGTGGTCGTCGTCGACCTCCCCCGGGATCGCCCACCCGTTGCTGCCGTCGTAGCCCTCGGCCCACCAGCCGTCGAGCACGCTCAGCTGGAGGCCGCCGTTGATCACGGACTTCATCCCGCTCGTTCCGCTCGCCTCGAGCGGCGGCCGTGGCACGTTCAGCCAGACGTCGCAGCCCCGCACCAGCCACGCCGCAGTGGCCAGGTCGTAGTCGTCGAGGAACACCACGCGCTCGACCGATGACCTGCGCGCCCTTCATGCCAAACAGTCGCTGGAGCACGCGCTTGGCCTCCTCGTCGCGCGGATGCGCCTTGCCGGCGAGCACGACCTGCACGGGCTGCTCGCCGCCGAGCAGCGACAGCGTCCAATCGGGGTCGCGGGTGAGCAGGTCGAGTCGCTTGTATGTCGCGACGCGCCGCGCAAACCCGAGCGTCAGGCTCTGCGGATCGAACCCGGTGGCGGCCGCCTTGACGTAGTCGGGCACGTCGCCGCGGAGCAGCCGCTCGATGGCGCTACGCGTGCGGACCTGGGTGACGAGCTCGCCGCGCTGCTCGCCGCGGGCGGCCCACAGCTCGGCGTCGGGGATCGCATCGATCGCCGCCCATGTGTCCGGCTCGGCCGCGCGCGTCATCCACCCCTCGCCGAGGTGGTGGTCGAGCAGCTCGTCGCATCGGGGTTCCGATCCATGTCGGCACGTGGACGCCGTTGGTCACGTAGCCGATCGGCACGGCGTCCACGGGCAGCTCTGGCCACAGGGCCTGCCACATCTCACGAGCCACCTCGCCGTGCCGGCGGCTGACACCGTTCGCGGCGCGGCTCATCCGCAGCGCAGCCTGCGTGACCCCGAACGGCTCCTCCTCGTCGTCGGGGTCTGTGCGGCCGAGCGCGATCACCTCAGACGCGTCGCACCCGAGCTGGGCGAGGAGCTTCCCGATCGCGTCCTCGACCTCCTCAGCCGGGTACGTGTCGTTGCCGGCGGGGACCGGCGTGTGGGTGGTGAAGACGGTCCGGTCGCGCGCCGACGCGAGCCCGCCGGCCAGCTCCTCCCCGGAACGCAGCTCCTGGCCGGCGAGCTGGACGGGCGCGAGCATGGCGTGGCCCTCGTTCAGGTGGATCACGCCGGGCTCAAACCCGAGGGCGGTCAGTGCCCGCACGCCGCCGGCACCGAGTAGCACGTACTGAGCCAGCCTGATGTGCTCGTCGGACTCGTACAGCCGCCCGGTGATCCAGCGCTCGACCGGTCCGTTCTGGGGGAGATCGGCGTCGAGCAGGAACAGCGGGACCCGGCCGACGTCGACCCGCCAGATCTGCGCGGTCACGTCGGCGTCGTAGATCGGGACCTCGATCGTCAGCGGCCGGTCGCCGGCCCCGGTCGTGACGAGCGCGGCCGGGAGTCGCTGCGGATCGGTGTCGACCCAGTACTCGTGCTGGAGGCCGCGGATGTCGATCCGCTGGCGGAAGTAGCCCTTGCGGTACATCAGACCGACCGCGACGAACGGGACCGCACAATCGGACGCCTCTTTCAGCAGGTCGCCGGCGAGCGCGCCCAGGCCGCCGGAGTAGACCGGCATCGAGACGTGGACGCCGTACTCCGCGCACAGGAACGCCACCGGTCGGGCCGGATCGATCGACGGATAGGGCGGGCGATCGAGGTCGGCCTTGACCTGAGCCTCGATTGCCGCTGCCCGCTCCAGCAGGCCGTCGTCGGCGGCCGCACGTCTGAGCGCCCCGGTCGAGGCCTCCTGGAGCAGCCGCACCGGGTTCTGGTTGGCGAGCGCGAACCGATCGGCGTCGACGGACCGGAACAGCTCAGGGCCGCCGGGCAGCCACGACCAGCGGTAGTTGTAGGCGAGCCGCGCCAGCGGCGCGAGCGGCGCCGGAATCCGCTCGGCGAGATCGTCCGCGGCGCGCCTGACGTCTTCGCGGCCGTCGTTTATGGTCACCCTGCCGTAAGTCACGGCCGCGATTATCCGGCAACCGCTACGCTCGCGCTTCTTGACCGCCCCCGCAAGCGCCGAGAGTAACTGTCGGTTGGGCGTTCTCGCGTTCGGCGACTCGATCACGAACGGCGGCGGGGAGCTCCAGTGGGGCGTCGCGCTGCAGTCGTGGGCGCTGTGGGTGGCGCGCGGGCTGGGCGTGCCGTTCACGAGCTACGCGGTCGACGGTGCGCGCGTGGCGGACGTGGTCGAGCGGCAGATTCCGGCGTTCGAGAACCTGACCGGAGGGAAGTCTCGTTTTCAACTGGGGTGCTTGTACATCGGCGTCAACGACGTGCGCTCGCCCGATTGGGACGCTGCGGTCTTCGAGGCGGGGTTCCGCCGCGCTCTGGAGTTCTTCGGTGGTCCCTGCGAGCGGGTCCTGACCGTGACCGCGCCCCTCGATCTTGGGCGGCCGCGCGCCGACGACAAGGTGGCGGAGTTGAACGAGGTTGTCGTGCGAGTGGCCGGGGAGGTGAACGCGCTGGTGCTCGATTTGCGCGCTTGGGGCGCCCGCAATCTCGTGATGACCGACCACGTCCATCCGACCGCGTTCGGCCAGATCGACATCGCCCAGCGAGCCCTGGCAGTGCTCGAGCGCGACGGGGCGAGGGTCGCGGCCCACCCGTCCCGGATGATCTTCTACGACACGACGTGGCGCCAGCGGCTGCGGAGCGACGTCACGTACGTCTACCGGCACGCCAAGGTGAGCGCCCGCGGCGCGTGGGTGTCGCTGGCGGCGCGGGGTGCCGGGTGCCGGGCGGGCGCCGGCAACTTGAGCCGCGGGAGTGGGTCACGACGCCGCACTCGACGACCGCGGCGGCTCGAGTCAGGCGAAACAACCCGCATAGGTGCCTGAATCCCCATTCACCGCCGACACGGCGACGAGTGTGGACTTATGACCCACGATGACCCGCGATGCCCCACGATGACCCGCGATGACCGGCCGGCTGCTAGCCGGCCGGGTCCACCACGCGCCCCGCCTCCTCGGTCGCGTCTCGCAGCCTCCGCGCCAGCGCCGGCGTGAGCGCGCCGGCCTCCATCCGCCACCGCCAGTTCCCCCGTGCCTGCGCCGGATTGTTCATGCGGGCAGAGCTGCCGAGCCCGAGCACGTCCTGCGCCTGCAGCATCGCGAGCCGCGCCGGCGACCGAAGAGCCAGCCGGATCAGGCTCCACCACGGTTGGGGGTCGACCACGCCGTACCGGGCAAACGACGCATCCACGAACGAACGCGCGTCGACCGAAAGCCCGGAATACCACCCCCGGGCGGTGTCGTGGTCGTGCGTCCCCGTGTAGACCACCCGATCGGGAACGTGGTTCTCGAACCGGTGGACGCTGTCCGGATGTTCGGGGTCGAACCCGAACTGGAGCACGAGCATTCCCGGAAAGCCGAGCGCCTCGCGGAGCGCCGTGACCGCCGGCGTGATCACGCCGAGATCCTCGGCGACGACCGCCAGGTCACCCAGGGCCCGTTCGATCGCGTCGAACACGGCCCGGCCGGGACCCCGCCGCCACCGTCCCGCCTTCGCCGTACGAGCATTCGCCGGAACCGCCCAGTACGACACGAAGCCCCGGAAGTGGTCGAGCCGGACGAGATCGAAATGAGCCCGGCTGCGTCGCGCCCGTTCCACCCACCAGCGGTATCCGCGCCGGCGCATCGCGGGCCAGTCGTACACCGGATTGCCCCACAGCTGCCCGTCGTCCGAGAACGCGTCCGGTGGCGCCCCGGCGACCACCCCGGAGCGAAACAGCTCCGGGTGCGCGCGGTGGTCGGCGCTGTTCGGCGCGACATAGATCGCGACGTCCCCGAACAGTCGAACGCCCCGCTCGGACGCGTATGCGCGCAGCGCGCTCCATTCGCGCTCGAATCGCACCTGGTCCGCCAGAGCCCCGCGCGCGGAGAAGCGCTCCCAGTCCACAGCCCAGAAAGCCTCTCGATCGCGAAACGACGAAACCTCAGCCGCAGAGACCGGAGCACGCGGATCGGCCAGGAACCCGGGCCAGGCGGCGAACGCCGACCGCGCCTTGTACGGAGAGCGGTAACGATCGGGCGGCCCGAGCGGCAAGACCTGCCACCAGGTCTGCCCGGCGGCGGCCAGCCAATCGACGAAACGGTATGCCTCAGATCCGAGCCGGCCGCCCGGAAGCGACGTTAGATGGAGCTGAACGCCGCTTGAGCGCGGTAGCTCGATCATGTAAGAGCACCATTCAGACCTGCCCGTCGAATCACCGATCGTTGTTTACTCATCGCGCTGGCGGATATTTTCGACTCGACCAACCCCGAAGCGCAGCCAGGCCCCAACCCCGTCCACCCATCGCACGAGCCCTGACCCGTCCGTCCACCCGGAGCACGCCTTGACTAGCGCAGCCACAGAACTCCATCCGACCCCGATTTCGAAGCAGCGCGGAGCGAAGGCCAAGCAGCCACCACCACGCATCGTCATCCAGTACCCGACCCCCGCGGTGGACGGTGGCCGCTATCCCACCAAGCGCTGCGTGGGCGACACCGTCACGGTCGAGGCGGACATCTTCCGCGACGGGCATGACCTCCTCCGCGCGGTCGTCCGTTACAAGGGCCCGGACGACAGCGATCACCAAGAGTCCGAGATGCGCCGGATCGACGCCCACCTCGGTGGCGTGCGGTGGGCCGGGAGCTTCGACGTCGACCGCCAGGGGACGTGGGAGTACACGGTGGAGACGTGGACCGACGTGTTCGGCACGTGGCGCGACGAGCTCGAGCGCAAGGTCGCGGCGCAGCAGCACGACCTCGCCGGCGAGCTGTCCGAGGGCGTTCTCCTGCTCGAAGCAGCGAAGAAGGCCGCCACCGAAAACGAAGACAAGGCGCTGCTCGAATACGCGACGACCACGCTCGCCGGCACCGACATTCCCGAGTCGGCCAGGCACGACGTCGCGCTCGGCCCCGAGCTGTTCGCCACCGTCGAGCGGATCCAGCCCCGCGCCGGAAGCGTCACGCTCCCCGAGCCGATAACCATCGAAGTCGACCGGCTCAGGGCACGCTTCAGCAGCTGGTACGAGCTGTTTCCGCGCTCCTGGGGCGGGCTGAAGGGCGTCGAATCGCAGCTCACCAAGCTCGCCGGGCTCGGGTTCGACATCGTCTACCTGCCGCCGATCCACCCAATCGGCCTGACCAACCGCAAGGGCGCCAACAACTCGCTCACCGCCGGCCCGAACGACCCCGGGTCCCCGTGGGCGATCGGCGATCAGACCGGCGGCCACGACGCGGTCCACCCCGAGCTCGGCACGATCGAGGACCTGAAAGCCCTCACAGACAGCCGCAAAAAAGCACGACATCGAGATCGCGCTCGACTTCGCGATCCAGAGCTCGGCCGACCACCCCTGGCTGCACGAGCACCCCGAGTGGTTCCACCGCCGCCCGGACGGGACGCTCAAATACGCCGAGAACCCGCCTAAGCGCTATCAGGACATCTACAACGTCAACTGGGACTCGCCGGACTGGCGCGGGCTCTGGGACGCGCTCCTGAAGGTCGTCCTTCAGTGGGTCGACTGCGGCGTAACCGTCTTCCGCGTCGACAACCCGCACACGAAGCCGTTCGAGTTCTGGCGGTGGCTGATCGAGAACGTCCACGAGCACAACCGCGACGTGATCTTCCTGGCGGAGGCCTTCACGAGAAGATCCGTGATGCGACAGCTCGCGAAGATCGGCTTCACCCAGTCCTACACGTACTTCACCTGGAAGAACTCGCGGTGGGAGCTGACCGAGTACGTCTCCGAGCTCGCGCTGACCGACGAGAGCGACTACTTCCGGCCGAACTTCTTCGCGAACACGCCGGACATCCTGCACGAGTACCTACAGCACGGCGGGCGCCCGGCGTTCGAAGCCCGCCTGGTCCTAGCGGCTACGCTGAGCCCTACCTACGGGATCTACTCGGGCTACGAGCACTACGAGAACGTCCCGGTGCGCGAAGGCTCGGAGGAGTACCTGAACTCCGAGAAGTACGAGATCAAGCACCGCGCGCTCGACGGCCCGATGCTCCCGATGATCCAGCGCATGAACCAGATCAGGCGCGAGAACGTGGCACTGCAAGAGCTGACGAACATCACCTTCCTCGACACGGCGAACGACGCGCTGATCGCATACGCGAAGCGCTCGCGGGGCAATGCCGTGATCACCGTCGTCAACATCGATCCACACCAGGTCCAGGAGGGCCTTACGATCGTGCCCGCCAACCTCGGTCTCCCCCCGAGCTTCACCGCACACGACCTCCTCACCGACGAGCGCTACCAGTGGCGCATCGGTCCGAACTTCATCCGGCTCGAGCCCGGAATCCGGCAGGCACACGTCGTCCGAGTGGAACACTGATGAGCGTCGGCCCGCCCACCCTTACGCACCTGATCGCGCGCGAGCGGAGCAACATGCCGCCCGCCGCCCCGACGGTCTACGAGCCGGCGACCGACCCGCAGGCCCAGGCCCGGCAGTGGTTCGAGGCCGAGCCGCTGTGGTTCAAGCGGGCGGTGTTCTACGAGATCCACATCCGCGGTTTCTTCGACGCCAACGGCGACGGCTCGGGCGACTTCCGCGGCCTGACCGAGAAGCTCGACTACCTCCAGTGGCTCGGAATCGACTGCATCTGGCTCCTGCCGTTCTACCGCTCCCCACTCAGAGACGGCGGCTACGACATCGCCGACTTCACCGCGGTCCACCGGACTACGGCAATGTCGACGACGTGCACCAGCTGATCGAGGCCGCGCACGCGCGGCGAATTCGCGTAATCGCCGATCTGGTGATGAACCACACCTCGAACGAGCACCCGTGGTTCCAGGAGTCGCGCTCGAGTCCGGATTCGCCTAAGCGCGACTGGTACGTGTGGTCGGACACTGTCCACCGGTACGAGGACGCTCGGATCATCTTCATCGACACCGAGACCTCGAACTGGACCTGGGACGACACGGCCGGCGCCTACTACTGGCACCGGTTCTTCTCCCACCAACCCGACCTCAACTACGACAACCCAGAGGTCCAGGAGACGATGCTCGACGTACTGCGCTTCTGGCTCGACCTCGGCCTGGACGGGTTCCGCCTGGACGCGGTGCCTTACCTGTTCGAGCGCGAGGGAACGATCTGCGAGAACCTGCCCGAGACCCACGCTTATCTCAAGCGCGTCCGCAAGGAGATCGACGAGCGCTACCCGGACCGGGTGCTGCTGGCCGAGGCCAACCAGTGGCCGGCGGACGTCGTCCAGTACTTCGGCGAGGGCGACGAGTGCCAGATGGCCTTCCACTTCCCGGTCATGCCGCGCATGTTCATGGCGATCCGGCGCGAGGAGGCGGTGCCGATCTACGAGATCCTCGAGCAGACCCCGACGATCCCGCAGAACTGCCAGTGGGGGTTGTTCCTGCGCAACCACGACGAGCTGACGCTCGAGATGGTCACCGACGAAGAGCGCGACTACATGTACGCGGAGTACGCCAAGGATCCGCGGATGAAGCTCAACCTAGGGATCCGCCGGCGCCTCGCGCCGCTGCTCGACAACGGCCGAGACGAGATCGAGTTGCTGCACGCGATCCTGTTCTCGCTGCCGGGCTCGCCGGTGCTCTACTACGGCGACGAGGTCGCGATGGGCGACAACGTGTTCCTCGGCGACCGCGACGGCGTCAGAACACCGATGCAGTGGACCGGGGACCGTAACGGTGGCTTCAGCCGAGCCGACTTCGCCCAGCTGTACGCGCCGCCGCTGATGGACCCCGTGTACGGCTTCCAGGCGGTAAACATCGAGGCCCAGCTCCGGACCGCAACATCGCTGCTTCGCTGGCTGCACCGCTTCATCGCGCTGCGCAAGGAGCACCCCGTGTTCGGGTTCGGATCCTACGAGCCGATCGAGCCCTCCAACCCCCGCATCTTCGCGCACCTGCGTTCATTCGAGGATGATCTGGTCCTGTGCGTTCACAATGTCGCGCGCTCTGCTCAGGCGGTCGAGCTCGATCTGACCCGCTTCGAAGGCCGCTATCCGGTCGAGTTGTTCGGCCGCTCGAGGTTCCCTCGGATCGGCGAGCTGCCGTACCTGCTGACGCTCGGCCCCCGCGACTTCTTCTGGTTCCAGCTGGTCGAGGAAGACGCAGTCAGACGATGAGTGAACGCGTCCAGATCACCGCGGAGGAGATCCGCCGCGCCCTCGACGAGGAGGAGCTCCGCGACTGGGTGCAGAACCAGCGCTGGTACGCCTCCAAGTCGCGATCGGTCGCCGGGATCGACATCGTCGAGAGCATCACGCTGCGCGACGAGCCGCTGCTGGTGCTCGCGCTCGTCCAGACCCGGTTCGCGACCGGCACGCATGAGCTGTACCAGCTCCCGTTGGCGCTGCGTCCGCCGGAAGATGTGCCACGACGGTGATTCGATCGCTCACACCGACGGATGGACCGTGTACGACGCGCTCGCCGAGCCCACTCAAGCGATAGAGCTGCTGCGCCGGATCGAGACCACCGACGAGATCACGACCGCCGATGGCCGCTTCACGTTTCACCAGTTCGACGGAGCCGAGCAGCGGCTGTCCGGCGCGACCGACGTCCGGCTGATGGGCGTCGAGCAGTCGAACTCCTCGATCGTGTTCGACGAGAACCTCGTGCTGAAGGTGTTCCGCAAGCTCGAGCCTGGCGTCAACCCCGAGCTCGAGATCCTGCGCTTCCTCACCTGGCGCGGCTTCCCCAACATCGCGCCGCTACATGGCTGGTACGACTACGACGGGCAGGCGCTGGCCTCGACGCTCGGTGTCGCGCAGACGTTCCTGCCCGACGCGGTCGGCGGCTGGGAGCTCGCGCTCGATGAGCTGTGGTCGGCGCCCGAGATGTTCCTCGAGCGGCTCGGGACCCTCGGCACGGTGACCGCAGAGCTGCACACGGTGCTGGCCTCGGACGCGGCCGACCCGGCCTTCTCACCCGAGGAGCCGAGCCAAGAGGCACTGGGGCTGCTGATGGCGACGATCGACGAGGACATCGAGCGAATCTTCCTGCGCCTCCCCGACGACGAGCGTCTCGCGCCGATCGCCGGGCGCGGGCAGGACGTGCGCGAGCGGCTCGCCATGCGGGCCCAGATCGGCGTGACCGGGCGTGTGATCCGGACCCACGGCGACTACCACCTCGGGCAGACCCTGCACACGCCCCGGGGCTGGGTGATCATCGACTTCGAGGGCGAGCCGGCCCGGACCTTGCCCGAGCGTCGGCAGAAGCGCTCGCCGCTGCGCGACGTCGCCAGCATGCTGCGCTCGTTCGCGTATGTGAGCTCCGCGCTCGAGATCCTGCGCAACCGCCGGGCCCCGGTGGACTTCGAGCAGCGCGCCCGCGAGAAGTTTCTCGAGCACTACTTCGCCGCCGTCGATCCGACGCTGATGCCGGGCGGCGAGGCCGTGATCAACAACCTGCTGTCGATCTATGAGCTCGAGAAGGCGATCTACGAGCTTCGCTACGAGCTCGACAACCGCCCCGACTGGATCTCGATCCCGGTGGCCGGTATCGGGCGGATCCTGGAGAGCACATGACCGTCGCCACTTCTGAGCTCGACGCGCTGGTTCGCCGCGAGCACTCAAACCCGCACGGCGTCCTCGGCGCGCACCGTAGCGACGGCGGCGTCGTCATCCGCGCGCTGCGCCCAGCCGCGAACGGCGTGACCGTGCTGATCGATGGCAAGCCCGCGGTCGCGCTCAAGCGGATCCACCCCGGCGGCGTGTTCGAGGGCGTGATCGAGGGAGCCGAGCTGCCGCTCCGCTACCAGCTCGAGGTCGACTACGGCGGCGGGCGCACGTTCACGATCGACGATCCGTACTCGTTCCTGCCCACCCTCGGCGAGCTCGACCAGCACCTGATCGCCGAGGGCCGTCACGAGGAGCTGTACGAGAAGCTCGGCGCGCACATCCGCGAAATGGAGACCGTCCCACCCCACCCGGCAGTGACCGGCACGGCGTTCGCGGTGTGGGCGCCTTCGGCCCGCGCGGTCAGCGTCGTCGGCGACTTCAACTCCTGGGACGGCCGACTGCACGCGATGCGCTCGCTCGGGTCGACCGGGATCTGGGAGCTGTTCCTCCCCGGCGTGGGCCCGGGCACTCGCTACAAGTACGAGATCCTGACCCAGGACCATCGGATCCTGCTCAAGGCCGACCCGTACGCATTCGAGACCGAGGTACCGCCGAAGACGGCGTCGGTGGTGTTCCAGCCCCGTCACGAGTGGAGCGGCGACGACGCGGAGTGGCTCGGAGAGCGGCCGCAGCCGCCTCCGTCGCTCGAGCGCCCGGTCTCGATCTACGAGGTTCATCTCGGCTCGTGGCGGCTGAACCGGCTCGAGGGCAACCGCTCGCTGACTTACGTCGAGCTTGCCGACGAGCTGTCCGCGTACGTCAAGGACATGGGCTTCACCCACGTCGAGTTGCTGCCGGTGATGGCGCACCCGTTCAAGGGCTCGTGGGGCTACCAGGTCACCGGGTACTTCGCCCCGACTCCGTTCTACGGCTCGCCCGACGAGTTCCGCGAGTTCGTCGACCGTCTGCATCAGCAGGACGTCGGCGTGATCCTCGACTGGGTGCCGGCGCACTTCCCGCGCGACGAGTTCGGGCTCGCGCGCTTCGACGGGACCGCCCTGTACGAGCACGCCGACCCGCGCCGGGGCGAGCACCCCGACTGGGGCACGCTCGTGTTCAACTACGGCCGCCACGAGGTCCGCAACTTCCTGATCTCGAACGCGCTGTTCTGGCTGCGCGAGTACCACGTCGACGGCATCCGCGTCGACGCGGTGGCGTCGATGCTGTACCTCGACTACTCCCGGAACGCGGGCGAGTGGGTGCCGAACCAGTTCGGCGGCCGCGAGGATCTCGACGCGGTCTCGTTCCTGAAGGAGTTCAACGAGGTCATCTATGGCCGCGAGCCCGGGATCATCTCGGCCGCCGAGGAGTCGACCGCGTGGCCCGGCGTCTCGCGCCCCACGTACCTCGGCGGGCTCGGGTTCGGGTTCAAGTGGAACATGGGCTGGATGCACGACACGCTCGGCTATTTCCAGCAGGACCCCATCTATCGCCGCTACCACCACCACGAGCTGACGTTCAGCCTGATGTACGCGTTCAGCGAGAACTTCATCCTGCCGCTGTCCCACGACGAGGTCGTGCACGGCAAGGGGTCGCTCTACTCCAAGATGGCCGGCGGCGACAAGTGGCAGAAGCTCGCGAACCTGCGGGCGCTGTACGCGTACATGTGGGCGCACCCCGGCAAGAAGCTGCTGTTCATGGGCAACGAGCTCGCGCAGGAACAGGAGTGGAGCTACGAGCGATCGCTCGACTGGCACCTGCTCGAGCAGCCCGACCACGCCGGGATCCAGGCGCTGGTCCGCGATCTGAACCGCCTCTACAAGGACGAGCCCGCGCTGTGGGAGGTCGACTCGGACCCGTCCGGGTTCTGGTGGTTGGAGCCCAACGACGCCGACAGCAACGTGCTCGCGTTCGCGCGCGCCTCCAAGGGCGGCCAGCGCGTGGTCGTATTCGTCGCAAACCTCTCGCCGGTGCCACGTGAGGGCTACCGGCTCGGCCTCCCCCGCGCGACCCGCTGGAGGGAAGCGATCAACACCGACTCGAAGTTCTACGGCGGCAGCGACGTGGGCAACCTCGGAGGGCTCGAGCCCGAGCCGATCCCGTGGCATAACCAATCGGTGTCGGCGCTGGTTACCCTGCCGCCCTTGGCTGCAGTGTGGCTCGTGCCGGAATCCCAGTGAGCTTGGCGTTGTCCGCGCCGGCCGACGGCGACATCGCGGAGTATCCGTGGGAGCGTCCTCTGGGCGCCCGTCCCCGTGGCGACGGCACGGTCGAGTTCCGGGTCTGGGCGCCGCACGCGCAGTCGATCGCGCTCCGGCTCGGCGAGCGGGAGATCGGTCTCGAAGACGCCGGATATGGGGTCTACGAGCGGGTCGCGGAGGCGCGGTCGGGGGAGGACTACCGGTTCGTCGTGGACGAGCAACCGCATCCCGATCCGTGCTCGCGGTGGCAGCCGCAGGGCATCCGGGGACCTTCGCGGATCCTCGAGCTCGCCGGTCCTGAGCCGGGGTCGGTCACGCCACCTACGATGCGCGAGCTCGTGATCTACGAGCTCCACGTCGGGACGTTCACGGCCGAGGGGACGTTCGAGGCCGCGATCTCGCACTTCCGAGAGCTGGCCGAGCTCGGCGTGGGCGCGATCGAGATCATGCCCGTGGCCGAGTTCCCGGGCAACCATGGATGGGGATACGACGGCGTGTACATCTCCGCCCCGCAGTCGTCCTACGGCGGGCCGGTCGGGCTCTCGCGGCTCGTGGCCGGAGCCCACGAGGCGGGTCTGGCGGTGATCCTCGACGTCGTCTACAACCACGTCGGCGTGTCGGGAACGCAGGCGCTGGAGGCGTTCGGCCCGTACTTCACCGGCCGGTACTCGACGCCGTGGGGCAGCGCGATCAACTACGACGATGCGGATTGCGACCCGGTCCGCGAGTGGGTGCTCCAGAGCGCGACCGGCTGGGTCCGCGACTACGGCATCGACGGGCTTCGGCTCGACGCGATCCACGCGATCTTCGACTCGAGCGCCGAGCACATCGTGGCCGCGGTGGCACGGCGCGTCCACCAGGCGCGAGACGATGCCCTCGTGATCGCCGAGAGCGGACTGAACGACCCACGCGTGATGCGGGACCGTGCCGTCGGCGGCTGGGGGTGTGACGCCGCCTGGGCCGACGACTTCCACCACGCGGTTCGGACGCTCGTCACCGGCGAGCTCGACGGGTACTACTCGGACTTCGGCGGGGTCTGGCAGCTCGCGAAGGCATGGCACCGTCCCTACGTCTACGACGGCACCTACTCGGCCTTCCGCCGCCACCGGTATGGCGCTCGGGCCGACGACGTGCCCACGGAGCAGTTCGTGGTGTTCGACCAGGACCACGACCAGGTCGGGAACCGCGCCTTCGGCGATCGCCTGCCCGCGCAAGCGCGCCCGCTGGCCGCGTTCTGCACGCTGCTCTCGCCGTATACCCCGATGCTGTTCATGGGAGAGGAGTACGGCGAGGACGCGCCGTTCCAGTTCTTCTCCGACCACATCGACCCGGACATCGCGCAGGCCACGCGCGACGGTCGACGCGCGGAGTTCGCATCGTTCGCGGAGTTCGCCAAGGAGGAGATTCCCGACCCGCAGGACCGCGGCGACGTTCGAGCGCTCGAAGCTGACGCGCCGGCGCGACCCGGCGCTCAGCCGGCTGTACGCGGAACTGATCGCGACGCGGACGCGGCTACCGGCCGGCGATGTCGACGCGGTCGAGTTCGACGAGGACCGGCGGTGGCTGCGAGTCCGTCGGGGGGCGTTTCAGCTCGTCATGAACTTCGCCTCCGAGCCGCGCGACGTGCCGTGTCCGGGCGGGTCCTCAGTCGTGCTCGCGACGGCGGGCGAGCCGGCGCTTCGTGACGGGACTGTCGAGCTCGAGCCGATGTCCGGAGCGCTGATCGCTTGAACGACAACGGCGTCTGGCCAGGGCGCCCGTTCCCGCTGGGCGCGACGCTGGGACGGAGGCGGCACGAACTTCGCGATCTTCTCCGAGCACGCGACCGGCGTCGAGCTGTGCCTGTTCGACGACGAGGACAACGAGACCTGCGTCACGATGACGCAGCGCACGGCGCTCAACTGGCACTGCTACGTGCCCGGCGTCGGGCCCGGCCAGCGCTATGGCTTTCGCGTCCACGGTGCATACGCGCCGCTCGAGGGTCATCGCTTCAACCCCTCGAAGCTGCTGATCGATCCGTACGCGAAGTCGGTCGACGGCGTCGTTGACTGGGCCCTCGAAGCGAACGTGCTGCCCTACGTCCCGACCGGCGAGGAGGACGCCGACCTCGAGCCCGACGACGAGGACGACGCGGCGGCGATGCCGAAGTCCGTCGTGATCGACGACGCGTTCCTCTGGGAGGGAGACCGCCCGCCCCGGGTTCCGTTCGCCGACACGGTGATCTACGAGACGCACGTGAAGGGCTTCACGATGCTCCATCCCGATGTCCGCGAGGACCTGCGCGGCACATATGCGGGCCTCGCCTCGGAGCCGGCGATCGAGTACCTGCACCACCTCGGCGTGACGGCGATCGAGCTGCTGCCCGTCCACCACATCTCCGACGAGTCGTTCCTGGACGAACGCGGGCTGCGCAACTACTGGGGCTACAGCACGATCGGATACCTCGCGCCGCATTCCGAGTACGCCGCCACCGGGCGCCGCGGCGAGCAGGTGCGGGAGTTCAAGGGGATGGTCAAGGCGTTCCACCGCGCCGGCATCGAGGTGATCCTCGACGTCGTCTACAACCACACCGCCGAGGGCAACCACCTCGGGCCGATGCTGTCGTTCAAGGGCGTGGACAACCTCGCGTACTACCGGGTCATGCCGGACGATCCCCGCCACTACATGGACTTCACCGGCACCGGCAACTCGCTCAACCCCGTTCATCCGAACGTGCTGCGACTGATCATGGACTCGCTGCGCTACTGGGTGATCGAATGCCACGTCGACGGCTTCCGGTTCGACCTCGCCTCGGCGCTCGCGCGCGAGTTCTTCGACGTCGACCGCCTGTCGGCGTTCTTCGACGTGATCCACCAGGACCCGGTCCTGTCCCAGGTCAAGCTGATCGCCGAGCCATGGGACGTCGGCCCCGGCGGCTACCAGGTCGGCAACTTCCCGGTGCTGTGGTCGGAGTGGAACGGGGTCTATCGCGACACGATGCGGGACTACTGGCGCGGGTTCGCGAACAACGGATCGTTCGCCGAGCGCCTGTCCGGGTCCGCCGACCTGTACGAGGCCGACGGCCGCGACCCGTTCGCGTCGATCAACTTCATCACCGCGCACGACGGCTTTACGCTGCGCGATCTCGTCTCCTACGACCACAAGCACAACGAGGCGAATCTCGAGGACAACCAGGACGGCACCGACGACAATCGCTCGTGGAACCACGGCGTCGAGGGCGAGACCGACGATCCCGAGATCCTCGCGCTCCGCTTCCGCCAGCAGCGGAACTACCTGGTCACGCTGTTCCTCTCGCAGGGCACGCCGATGCTCCTCGGCGGGGACGAGATCGGGCGGACCCAGCGCGGCAACAACAACGGCTGGTGCCAGGACAACGAGCTGTCGTGGTACGACTGGAGCGAGAACCCCGAGAAGGCCAAGCTCCGCGAGTTCACGCGACGGTTGATCCGGCTGCGCCGCGAGCACAAGGTGTTCCGGCGCAACAGCTTCCTGCGCGGCCAGGAGCTCCAGGGCTCGGGACTCCCGGACGTCTGGTGGTTTCGCGCGGACGGCCTGAAGATGACGCGGCGCGACTGGCAGGGCGGCGAGCACGTGCTCGGGATGTTCCTCAACGGGCGCGAGATCCCGACCCCCGGCCCTCAGGGGCAGGACATCGAGGACGATTCGTTCGTACTGCTGTTCAATGCCGAGAGCGAGGACCGCGTGTTCACGCTTCCACGCCGGCGGTTCGGGGCGCAGTGGCTGCTCGAGCTCTCGACCGCCGACCCGGACGCCGAGCCCGGGAGCGCCCGGTACGGCGCGCGCACCGAGGTCAAGGTCATCGCGAAGTCGGTCGTGGTCCTGAAACGGGCCACGTGAGATGAGCTCAGACCGGGGGATCGAGCTGCGGGCGACGTACCGCCTTCAGCTCTCATCCGAGTTCGGCTTCGCCGACGCGCGGGCGCTGGTTCCGTACCTGCGCGACCTCGGCATCTCGCACCTGTACCTGTCGCCGTCGCTGCAGGCGCGGCGCGGCTCGACGCACGGCTACGACGTCGTCGACCCGCGCCGCTTCTCCCGCGAGCTCGGAGGGCCGGAGGAGCTGGGGGCACTGTCGGGCGCCGCGCGCGACGCCGGCATGGGGATCGTGCTCGACGTGGTCCCGAACCACATGGCGGCCGACGACCAGAACCGCTACTGGGCCGACCCGGAGCTTCGCGCAAGGGTCTTCGACATCGATCCCGAGACCGGCCAGTACCGGCGGTTCTTCGATATCGGAGAGCTCGCGGGGGTGCGCCAGGAGGACCCGGCCGTGTTCGAGGAGACGCACGAGCTCGTGATCGCGCTCGTCCGCGAGGGGCTGATCGACGGCCTTCGCGTGGACCATCCGGACGGACTCGCGGATCCCGGCGGCTACCTGACCCGCTTGCGCGAGCGCGGCGTCGGCCGGGTGTGGATCGAGAAGATCCTCGTCCTCCGACGAACGGCTCCGCGACTGGCCGGTGTGTGGGACCGTCGGCTACGGGTTCCTGAACGACGCCTGCGCGCTGTTCGTCGACCCGGCCGGCGAACCTGCGCTGACCGCGCTGTGGGAGCAGGTGTCCGGGGACCCGCGCGCTTTCTCGGCATACGCGCACGAGGCCAAGCTCGAGCAGGTCCGCGGGCCGTTCTGGCAAGACGTCGAGTGGCTGGGGCGCGAGCTCGCCAACGTCTCCGTGCCCGGAGGCCTCGAGACGATCGGGCACGCGCTCGCATCCCTGCCGGTCTACCGGACGTACGTGGACGCAGCTTCCGGGCGCGTCGACCCCGAAGATCGCCGCGTGATCGGGGAGTCCGGGATGGACCCGGCGATCGCGTCGATGCTGCTGCTCGAGTCCCCGGCGCCCGCGAGCTTCGTGACCCGCTTCCAGCAGACCACGCCGGCGATCATGGCCAAGGGCGTCGAGGACACCGCGTTCTACCGCTATTGCCGCCTGATCTCGCTCAACGACGTCGGCGGCGATCCCGCTCGGTTCGGGATCGATGTGGCCCGGTTCCACGCGGCGTGCGTCGAGCGGGCCGAGCGGTTCCCGCTCAACCTGCTGACCACCCAGACCCACGACGCCAAGCGCTCGGCCGATGTGCGCGCACGGATCGACGCGCTGTCGTCGATGCCCGACGAGTGGGCCGACCACGTCGGGCGCTGGTTCGAGATCACCGAGCCCGGCCGCACCGGCGGCGCCCCCGACGACGTCGAGCGCTACTTCCTGTTCCAGACGCTCGTCGGCGCCTGGCCCATCGCGGTCGAGCGGATCGAGCCGTATATGGAGAAGGCGCTGCGAGAGGCCAAGCGCAACACGAGCTGGGTCGAGCAGAACGCCGATTGGGAGGAAGCGGTCAAGCGCTTCTGCCGCTCGCTGTACGCCGATGCCGCGTTCCTCGCCGACTTCGAGCCGTTCGCGCGGCGGGTGGCGGTGGTCGGCGAGCGCGCCTCGCTCGGTCAGCTCGTGCTGAAGCTCACCGCGCCCGGAGTGCCCGACATGTACGAGGGCGACGAGCTCGCGTTCCGGGCTCTCGTCGACCCCGACAACCGCCGGCCGGTTGACTTCGACTGGCGCCAGGCGATGCTGCGCCGGCTGATGGGCGGATCGCCGCCGGCGGGCGAGACGCGCAAGCTGTTCGTGACGCTGCGGCTCCTCGGACTCCGGGCGCGCCGCCCCGAGCCGTTCGCCGGCTCGTACGAGCCGGTCGAAGCGGGCGGTTCAGCGGTCGCGTTCCTGCGGGGCGGCGACGTGCTGGTGGTGGTGGCGGTGCGCGCCGGCGCGGTCGCGGGCGCGCTCGAGGGGCCCGGCGCGGGCCGGTGGCGAGACGTGCTGCGGAGCGACGAGCGCTCGTTCGATGCCCGGACGCCGGTGCAGGACGTCGTCGGCGAGCTCGGCATCGCCGTGTTCGAGCGGCTCTAGCCGGCGCCGCGCGGGCCTTGCGGACCACTGACATGAAAAATCCTCTCATGTGGCGCCCTGCGGCCCGACTCCCGATAGGGTCCGCACCCGCCCGATGCGCGTTCTGCTGGTCTCCTGGGAATACCCGCCGGTGATCGAGGGCGGCCTCGGCCGCCACGTCCGGAAGCTGTCCGAGCACCTGGTCGCCGACGGCGTCGAGGTCCACGTGCTGACGCGCGGCGGCGGCCGTCTGCCCGCTGAGGCAGACCAGCATCGCGTGATCGTCCACCGGGTCCGCGAGTCACCGTTCCCGAAGGACCCGACCGCGTTCGTCCGCTGGGTCGATGCGATGAACGGCCACATGCGCGCGCGCGCCACCGAGCTCTGCGAACGCTTCGAGTTCGATCTCGTCCACTCGCATGACTGGTTGGTCGCCGGCGCCGCGGGCGTCACGGCCGGGGAGATCGAGCGGCGCTGGCTCGTCACCGTGCACGCCACCGAGTACGGGCGCCACCAGGGCTGGGTCCAGAACCATCCCCAGTCGCATATCCACGCCGCCGAGCGCGCGATGGTGCGCCGGGCCGATCACGTGATCACGTGCTCCCGGTACATGCGGGTGCACGTGGCCAATGTGTTCGGCGTCCGGCCGTCGAAGATCACCGCGATTCCCAACGGCGTCGACCCCCGGGACCTCGAGCCGGTCGAACCCGACCTGGCGGCGCTCCGCGTGAGATATGCCGACCCTGACGAGTTACTCGTACTGCTTGTCGGCCGCCTCGTATACGAGAAGGGCTTCCACCTCGCGCTCGACGCCCTCGCGCCGCTGCTGGGCCGGCAACGCGGGGTCCGCTTCGTGGTCGCCGGCACCGGAACCGCCGAGGCCGAGCTGAAGCGCCAGGCCCGGCGCCTGGGTCTGCTCGAGCACGGAGCGTTCCTCGGCTGGGTCGGCGACGACATGCTCCACTCGCTCTATCGCGTGTCCGACCTGTGCATCGTGCCCTCGATCTACGAGCCGTTCGGGCTCGTCGCGCTCGAGGCGATGGCGTCCGGATGCCTGTGCGTGGTCGCCGACACCGGCGGCCTGCGCGAGGTCGTGCCGGTCGACGGCACGGTCGGGCTGCGGTTCCCCTCCCGCGACGCCACCGCCTTGCGCGCCGTGCTCGAGCGGGTGCTGACCGACGACGCCGAGCGCGCGCAGCTGATCGGCGAGGCGCGCGAGCACGTGCTGCGGTTCGACTGGGCCGCGGTGGCGCGGCGAACCGCCGAGGTCTACCGCGCTCTCGTCGGGGCGACTACGCCGGCGGGATGACGCCGCGGATTTCCTGCCGCGCGGTGTTCCTCGACGCCGGCGGGGTGATCGTGCTCCCGCACCGCGATCTCGTCGCCCGCGCCCTGTCCGGCCCCGGGACCCCGATCGACGCTTCCGTCGTGCCCCGCGCCCACTACCGCGCGGTGCGGGCGTTCGACCGCGCCGGCGCCTCCACCCCCGCCTATCTGAACGCATTCTTGTCCGCGCTCGGGATTGCCCCCGGACGGACGTCGGACGCGCTCAGGGCGCTCGCGGAGCTGGCCGACCGGAGCCGGTCCGGCGAGATCCTATGGAGCGAGCTGATCCCCGGGTCGCTCGACACGATCGCGGCTCTTCGGCGGCGCGGGCTCGCGGTCGTGATCGTCACGAACTCCGACGGCCACGCCGAGGAGAACCTCCGGGACGGTTGCGGAATCGACGACGTGCCCGTGATCGACTCGGTCGTCGTCGGCTCCGAGAAGCCGGACCCGGGCATCTTCCGCGCGGCGCTCGCCCGCGCCGGCGAGGGCGGTGGCGTCGACCCGGGGGCTCGCGTCGACCCGGGGGCTCGCGTCGACCCGGGCGCCGTGGTTCACGTGGGCGACACGCTGTCGGCCGACGTCGCCGGCGCCCGCGCCGCCGGCATCACGCCGATCCACTTCGATCCGATGCGCACCTGCCGAGCGAGCGATCATCGCCACGTGCGCACGCTGGCGGGCATCTGGCGGCACATCACGGCTGCTGCGGCGGGCGGGGAATAACGCGCCAAACTGCGCCGCCCACCGAGCCGTTGGCGCGTCATGCACAGTAGAGGTGCACTGATGCGCCAAAGCCCCCGGGGCCGGCCGGCATTGGCGCGTCGTGCACACTGACCGCCCCGGAGCGGCAGATTCCCGGGCGACGATCGCCGGATTGAGCAGCGAATCCGCCCCCCAAAACGACCGAGGGCCCGGCAATTGCCGGGCCCTCGATAAACAGCGTCTGCTTGTCGCAGCGGATTAACGGAACTGTCGGCGGCGCCTGACGGCGGCGCCTTGAATTGCCGATTTGTCGGCGGCGCCTGACGGCGGCGCCTTGAATTGCCGATTTTGTCGGCGGCGCCTGACGGCGGCGCCTTACATCATCCCCGACATGTCGGGCATGCCACCGCCGCCGCCACCGCCATCCTTCTCCGGCACCTCGGCGACGATCGCCTCGGTCGTGAGGATGTTCTTGGCGATCGAAGCGGCGTTCTGGAGCGCAGAGCGCGTAACCATCGCCGGGTCGATGATGCCCTCCTTGACCAGGTCGACGATCTCGCCGTTGGCCGCGTTCAGGCCCTGACCCTTCTTCGCCTTGCGGACGTCGTTGACCACGACCGAGCCCTCGAGCCCGGCGTTCTCAGCGATCTGGCGCATCGGCTCTTCGAGCGCGCGACGCACGATCCGCGCGCCGGTCCGCTCGTCGGCCTCCTCGTAGGCATCGAGGTTGAGCGCGTCCTGAGCGGCCAGCAGCGCGACGCCGCCGCCGGGGACGATGCCCTCCTCGAGCGCCGCCCGAGTCGCCTGCAGCGCGTCCTCGACGCGATGCTTCTTCTCCTTCATCTCGGTCTCGGTGGCAGCGCCGACCTTGACCACCGCGACGCCACCGGACAGCTTCGCGAGACGCTCCTGGAGCTTCTCCTTGTCGAAGTCCGAATCGGTGTTCTCGATCTCGGTCTTGATCTGGTTGATCCGTCCCTTGATCGCGTCACTCTCGCCCGCACCGTCGACGATCGTCGTGGTGTCCTTCGCGATCACCACACGACGAGCGCGCCCGAGCTGCGAGATCTGCGTGTTCTCGAGCTTGAGACCCATCTCCTCGGTGATCACCTCACCACCTGACAGGATCGCGATGTCCTCGAGCATCCGCTTACGCCGATCGCCGAACCCCGGAGCCTTGACCGCGACGCCCGTGAACGTGCCGCGCAGCTTGTTCACCACGAGCGTCGCGAGCGACTCGCCCTCGACGTCCTCGGCGATGATCAGCAGCGGCTTGCCCGACTGGATCGTCTGCTCGAGCACCGGCAGCAGATCACGGACCGACCCGATCTTCTGATTCGCGATCAGGATGTACGGATCCTCCAGCGTCGCCTCCATCCGCTCCTGGTCGGTGACCATGTACGGCGAGATATAACCCTTGTCGAACTGCATCCCCTCGGTGAACTCGAGATCCATCCCGAACGTCTGACCCTCCTCGACGTTCACCACGCCATCCTTGCCGACCTTCTCGATCGCGTCAGCGATCACATCACCGATCTCATCATCGCCCGCCGAGATCGTCGCGACCCGAGCGATCTGATCCTTCCCGGAGATCTCAGTCGACTGCTTCTCGATGTTCTTCACGACATCCTCGACGGCCTTCTCGATACCGCGCTTGAGACCAAGCGGATTCGCGCCCGCCGCGACGTTCTTGAGGCCCTCGCGGACGATCGACTGCGCCAGCACGGTCGCGGTCGTCGTACCGTCGCCGGCCACGTCATTGGTGGCCGTAGCCACCTCGCGCACGAGCTGTGCGCCCTGATTCTGAAAGACGTCCTCGACCTCGATCTCCCGCGCGATCGTCACACCATCATTGGTGATCGTCGGCGCGCCGAACTTCTTGTCGAGGACCACGTAGCGGCCCTTGGGGCCGAGCGTGACCTTCACCGCGTTAGCTACCGCATCGACGCCCTGTTCGAGCGCCTTGCGGGCCTCCGCGTCGTACTTCAGTTCCTTGTGTGCCATATCTGTTTCGGTTCTCCTAAAAGGGGGGTCTTACGACTGGACCTTGGCCAGCACGTCGGACTCGCGGAGGACGAGGAGCTCCTCGCCGTCCACCTTGATCTCGGTTCCGCCGTACTTGGAGTAGAGGACCTCGTCGCCTTCGGCGACGTCGAGCGGAGTGCGCTTGCCGGTGTCCTCGTTGACCTTGCCGTCGCCGACCGCGAGAACCTTGCCCTTCTGGGGCTTCTCCTTCGCGGTGTCGGGCAGGACGATGCCACTGGCGGTCGTCTCCTCCTCCTCGATCGCCCGCACGATCAACCGATCGCCAAGGGGCTTGAGCTTCATGTGATGCAACCTCCGGTTGGAAGGGAATGAGTCGGTGTTTAGCCTTTGGCACTCCTCCTACGAGAGTGCCAAGCGCAAATATAGCTTCTATCCGCTCCGTTTCAAGGGTTTTCCTGGCACTCGGTGGCTGAGAGTGCCAAGAAGTTCACATCGAGCGGCAAACTTTGATCCGCGCGACGCCTCGCAGCGCCACCACAAGAAGCAGTAGCTTCAGTTCCGGGCCGCGCCGAGCCCGTGCATCCGGTCACGGATCTCGGGCGGGTTCTCGATGATCTGGGAGAAGCGCACGACCGTCACCGTGTCCTCCATCGTCACCTTGCGGCCATAGATCTGTTCCAGGAAGTGGACCATCTCGTCCACCCGCCGGAACTCGGGGTTGTCGTGCTCGATGTCGCGCGGGGACAGATCACGAACCCGCTTGACCTCGACCTGGTCGATGACCGCGTTGAAGATCTTCTCGCGCGGAGAGTGTTGGTAGCCGATAGTCACGAGCACGCAGTCGTTCTTGCGGTACTTGTGTGACTTATCGCCCAGACGGATGGTGGCGGTCTTGCGGCCACGGCGAAGCTGGTCGGCGAAGACCGACGAGTAGAAGTTGAGGACGCGCACGGGCGCCAGCCTACCGATCCGGGGCCAGACGCGACAACGCCCGGCGGGCGATTTCGCGCTCTCCTGGGTAGGTCAAGGCCTCGACCGCCTCTCCGAGCGGCATCCACAGCGCGTCCTCGATCTCCTGGTCGTGGTCCTCGAGGTTCCCTGACCGGTATTCGAACAGGTAGAAAGCGACGCGCTTGGCGCGCGGGCGGCCCCGGCGGTCGTATGTGTACTCGACGTCGCCGAGCTTGTCGATCAGCTCCGCGATCACACCGGTCTCCTCTGCCACCTCGCGCTGCGCCGCCGCCTCGGCGGTCTCGCCCGCGTCGAGATGGCCCTTGGGGAGCCCGAGCACCCGCCGCCGATTGGCGTCGCGCTTGACCGGCACGATCACGATCACGTCGTGGTCGCGGACCACGGCTCCCCCGGCGGACAGCTCCACTTCGTGTTCGGGGCTAGTAGACGTATCGCCCAAGCGCCTGTTCGTCATGCACCGTGAGCTTTCCCCGTCCTTGACTAATTATTCCTGCGCGCTCGAGCACGGCCAGGAACCGGCTGGCGGACTCGCGCGACGAGCCGGCCAGCTGTGCCAACTCTGCCTGGGTCGCGGTGATCACGACGTCGCCCGCGGGTGCGCCCTCAGCTCGAGTCGCTTCGACGAGCTGTGCGAGGACCGCGGCCACCCGGCTTTGCACAGTTTGGAACGACTGGCGGGCGAGCCGCTCGTTGGTCTCGCGCAGCCGGCGGCCGAGCGCCGCGACCAGCTTGACCGAGATGTCCGGGTACTCGCGGAGCAGCCGACGCATGTCGGCGCCGAGAATCGCGATCACGTCCGTACCCTCGATCGACTCCACCGTCGCCGAGCGCCGCTCGCCGTCGAGCATCGCCATCTCGCCGAAGATGTCACCTGGACCGAAGTGCGCCAGCGTGATCGACCGGCCGTCCGGATGCTCGCGGACCGCGCGGGCCCGGCCGGAGCGCACGACGTAGCAGGTGCTGCCCTCGTCGCCCTCCTTGAACACGACCTCGCCCGCCACGAAGCGCCTGGGCACGACGACCTGCGCCACGCGTGACAGCTCCTCCGGCGACAGCGTCGAGAAGACCGGAACACGATGCAGCAGCGCGATCGTGTCCTCGGTGCGTGAAGCCATCGCGCGCATCCATACCACACGCGCCCGCCTGCAGGTTTGCGGTCGCGGTCACACCGAGTCGAGGGCCTGATCGCGGCGCCGGCGCTTCAGCGTCGAGCCCACCCACCACGCGAGCGCGACGACCAGCGCGATCGGCGTGAGCGCGGCGAGCGCGATCAGGGCGACGCCGGCGACCACGGTCAGGACATGCCCCGCGTCATGCGCGGCCCGCCCGAGAGTGAAGCCGCCGCCTTTGTGTGAAGCCGGCGGCGCTACGGCCCGGGGGTTGATCTGGACCGACACCTGGCTGTAATTGACCTGATGGTTCAGCTTGTTGAGCGTGGCCTGATCGCTCGCGATCGAGGCCTCCGCATCGCGGATCTGGGCCTTGAGGCTCGTGATCTGCTCGGTCGTCGTCGCGGCCGCAAGCTGCTTGAGCAGCGAGGTCCGGAGCGCCCGGGCGTCGGCGAGCGCGCGGCCCGTCCCTCCGACCTGACCCGTGATGTCCTGGCTCGAGTCGGTGCGCGAGACGACCTGCGCGTAGTTCAGCGTCGACAGCCTGCTCATCGTCTGCCCCAGCGCCGAGCTCGGCACGCTCAGCTGGAAGTTGGCGTAGCCGCCTGCTCCGCCCTGCGTGACGGACGAGTTCTCGACGATCCCGTTCTCCTGACCGATCACGTCGTAGACCTCCTGGGCCACGGAGTCGATCCGGCTCGGAGCGGCTGCCAGGTTGAGCTGAGCACCCTGGACGACCTTGCGGCCGGTCGTGGGCGGCTGCACGCTCGGTGGGACCGACGCCGCCGAGCTTGCCGCGGACCCGGATGACGACGACCCGATTCCGGAGTTCGTGGGTGGGACGAGTGCGGCCTGCGCCTTCGAACTGCTCGACGCGGCCGGGGCGTGCGCCGACCGCGGGATCGCCGGCGCCCTCGTCGAGGTCGCCGAGCCCTCCCCGGCCGACCCCGGACTGCTCGAAGCAGCCGTGGTCGCGGCGGCAGAGGCCGAGGACGACGCGGCCGAGGACGACGCGCCCGATGAGGACCCGTGTCCACCGCTCGCGACGACCACGATCGCAGCGAGCAGCGCCAGTCCCGTGGCAAGCGCCCCGGCAGCCTGCCAGAAGCCCGAGCCCAGGCGGCGGCGCCGGGGACGCTCCGACGCCACCGTCGCGAAACGGCGCCCGACCTTCTGATCCAGCGAGTGCGCGAAGGCCGCCGGCATCTGCGGCTTCTCGGACGCCAGCAGCAGCGCGATCTCGGCGACGTCCGCATAGCGGCCGTCGACCGGCTCGCCCGCGAGCGTGGCGTCGATCGCGTCCAGCGTCGCGGCGACCTCGGGATCGATCGGGTCTTGGTCAAGTTGTGGCATTGCAGGCCTTCCGGAGCTTCTCCATCGTGCGATACAGGAGGGTGCCCGCGTTCGACTCGCTGACTCCGAGCACGCGGGCGAGGTCGGCGTTGGACATCCCGGCGTGGAACTTCAGCGCGACGATCTCGCGTTCCCGAGCCGGCAGCTTCGCGAGCGCGTTCTGGACCGCGGTCCGCCGAAGCGCCACCTCCGGCCCGTCACCGTCCTCGACGTCGACCGTCTCCTCGGGGTCGGTCACGAGCGCCGCGACCCGCGTCCGCCGGCGGAGCTCGTCGAGCGCCGCGTTCCGAGCGATACCGAACAGCCATGCCCGCTCTTCACCGCGGCGCCGATCGAACGTCCGCCGGCGCCGGTAGGCCCGCTCGAACGCGAGCGCCGTGATGTCCTCGGCCGCCGCGGGATCGCGCAGCAGCGTCGACACGTAGGCGTACACGTCGTCGCGACTGGAGCGATAAAGCGACTCGAAGCGTTCCCACGAGGTGTCCCTGCTCTGAGAGGCCGGCGCCGCCAAGATCTCGCTCACACCCTCACTACGGACGAGGGCATGATCCATCACACCACCAGCTCCGCGAACAATCGCGGGTCGTTCGTGATCACCCCCGTCACGCCGAGCCGCTCGAGCTTTCGCAGCCGCGGTAGCTCGTCGACCGTCCACACGTAAACCTCTCCGCCGGCGCTCCGCACTCGCCGCACGAGCCGGGGCGTCACGAGCCGCCAGTGCACCATCAGCGCGTCGCAGCGCCGCGCACGGATCGCCCGCGCCGCGCGCGCCGGCAACGCGAGCCGGATCGCCTGCACCGCGACGAGCGCGACGAGCGCCGTCCCGCGTGAGCGGAACGGGTCTTTGGTCAGCTTCGGCACCGACCATCCGAGCCGCACGCTCGGGTCGGCCGCGCGAAGCACCTCGAGGCTCGAGCGGTACTGGCTGCAGATCAGCGCCCGGTCGAGCACGCCGGCCTCGCGCAGCGCCTCTAGCACGCGCAGCTCGTACCCGGGCAACTTGAGGTCGACGTCGAGCTCGACCTCTCCGAATGCGTCCGAGGCGAGATGCGCGAGACCCTCCTCGAGCGTATGAGGCGCGCGGCTCCCAGCGTCCCGGTAGTCGTGCGCGAGGATCAGCCGTTCGCCGTTCTCCTCGCGCAACACGTCGAACTCGATCATGTCGACGCCGGCCTCGAGCGCGGCGTCGAAGCTCGCGTACGTGTTGCCCGGCGCGATCAGGTCGGCGCCTTTGTGCCCAACCCGCCGGAGTCGCGATCTCAGCTCTGACATCCCGGGCACCAGTATGTCGTCCGGTTCGCGTCGCCCTGGCCTCTTGAGGCGATCCGCCCACCACATCTCGGACAGGGACGACCGCGGAGCCCGTACACCCGGGCGCCGATCGCGCGCGGACCCTCGGTCGCCGAACGCATCATTCGCGGCCGCACGCCCTCGATGACTGCGAGGACCTCGCGATCGTCCACGGTTCCAACCGGGCGCCACGGATCGACGCCGGCCTCCCAGCATCCCTCGGCCTTCCAGATGTTGCCGATGCCGGCGACGTTTCGCTGGTCGAGCAGAGCGTCGCCGATTGGGCGGGTCGGGTCGTCCGAGCGCAGCCGCGCCACGAAGCGGGCGGTGTCGAACTCCGGCGCCAGCACGTCGGGGCCGAGCGCCGCGAGTCGCTGATCGAAGCGGGACCGCCCCTCGGTGATCAACTCGAGCAGCGGGCCGTCGAACTCGACCACCTCGTGGCCGCTCGCCCGAAGCACGATCCAGGCCCGGCGCGCCGAGCGGCTCCAGCGCCGACCCGGCGCGTACACGCCCCAGACCCCGACCATCCCGAGGTGCGAGTGGAGCACGAGATCCCCCTCGAACCGCAGAAACAGGTGCTTGCCGTGCGTGTCCACGCGGCTGATCGCACGACCGCCCAACCGCTCGGGCCAGCGGTCGAGCGCGTGCCTCGGCTGGGGGGTCAGGATCTCGTCGGGAACCCGGCCTTCGAGCACCGGGCGGATGCGATTGGCCGCGTACGCGATCGTGTCGCCCTCAGGCATTACGCACTGAGGGTCAGCCGCCGCGGCCCTTCCTGGAATCCGAGCGCCACCAGCGCCGGCCCCAGCGGCGAGTCGATCGCGGGCTCGCCGTCGACCTTCTCGAGCGCGAGCCGCTTGACGCGTCCCGCGCGAACCTGCTCGATCAGCGCCACCAGCGCCGGCTCGAGCCGCGGATCGTCACCCGCGACCAGCGTCTGCAGCGCCCGGCCTGCGCGCTCGACGTACAGCACCGGGTCGCCGCCGGCCAGGACCACGTAGGCGCCGGGCACCCGCGCCGGCCGCCGCGTGTCGTCCGGGCGATCCGGACGAGCCGGCCACGCCAGGGCCGCGCCGTACGGTTGCGCCGGGTCGACGGCGGCCAGGACAATCGGGGCCTCCTCGCCGGCGCCCGCGGCGCGCAGCCGCTCGACCGCGCCGGGGAGCGCGAACTGGGCGCCGCCCAGTCCCTCGACGAAATACCCGCGGCGCGCAACACCCAGGGTCTCGAGCTGCGACAGCTCCGGATAGATCGCCGAGAAGCCGCCGGGCACGCCCTCGGCCCGGACCTGCTCGCGGGTGAGGATCCCATAGCGCTCGAGCATCAGCTCGGCCTGCGCCCGCCGCCGCGCGGACGGATCGACCGCGCCGCGGAACAGCGGCTCGGTCAGCGACCAGCGGCCCTGTACCTGAGCCGACGCGCCCATCCCGCGCCGGCGCGCCGCAAACCTCCCCGGCCTCGAAGCCCGTACGCGCTCGCGTTGCGCCCGCGCCAGGGTCAGGCGCGGCGCCCGGAGCGGCGCGAAAGCGTCGTTGGTCGCCTCTCCCGCCCATGCGAGATCCCACAAGGCCTCCTGGAGCTCCTCGGGAGCGAGGTCGACGTCGACCAGCAGGTCCGTGAAGAAGCACGCGCCGGCGGCCAGGCGCGCGCGGACCGCGTCGTGCGCCGGCGAGTCCAGAGGTACCGCGCCCTTCTGCGGGGGCGGGCCGAGCGTCGACAGGTCCTCCCGGAAATACAGCGCCACGCGTCCTGACGACCGTCCGAGCGCCCCGGCGCCGATCCACACGAGCTCGCCGCTCGCGCACAGCTGGTCGATCCAAGCGGGAGAGTACGCGCCCGCCCGCCGCGGCAGCACGTCGCGCTCCCACACCTCGGCCGGCAGCGCCAACCCCTGCAGCGGGACGAGCACCTCGCGCAGGCGGTCGACGCCGGCGCCGGTGGCCGGGTGGCGGTCGACCCCCTGCCAGGCCGGCTCAAAGCGGGCGAGCGCGCTGGGGTCGACGGGCTCGACCTCCTTGCGCAGGACCGCGAGCGAGGCTCGCCGCAGGCGGCGGAGGACCTCGGGGTCGCACCACTCGCGCTCGGTCCCACCGGGCCGGAGCTCGCCTCGGACGAGGTCACCGGAACGTTCGAGACCGCCCAATACGGCGGAGCAATCGACGCCGTAGCGGGCGCGCAGATCGTCGACCGTGATCGGCCCGTGGGTCGCCGCGTATCGCCGGACCAGCCGCGTCAGCGCGTCGGGGACGTCGTCGAGGAACGCCGCCGGCAGCCCGCCGGGCGGCGCGGCGCCGAGCGCGTCGCGGTACAGGCCGGCGTCGGCGGCATCGATCCAGCGTTGCTCGCCGGCGATCCGGACGACGATGGCGCGCCGCTCGCCGCGCAGGTCCTCGAGCATCCGGACGGCATCGAGCCCGTCGACGACACGCATCTGCGCCTCGGCGGCGGTCAGATCCCCAACGCCCCGGAGCACGTCGTGCAACCCGTCGCGGCTGGTGGCTTGGCGGATCTCCGAGAGGAATTGGAGGTCGGCCTCGACCTGGTCGAGCGCTCCCGGGTCGATCAGATCCCGGAGCTCCTCCTGCCCCAGCAGCTCGCGCAACAGGTCGCGATCGAGCGACAGCGCCGCGGCCCGGCGCTCGGCGTTGGGCGTGTCGCCCTCGTACATGTATGTCGCGACGTAGTCGAACAGCAGCGAGGACGCGAACGGCGAGGCAGTCGCGGTCTCGACCTCGACCAGCGTCAGCTCTCGGCGATGGAGCGCGGTCAGCAGCTCAACCAGCCCGGGGACGTCGAGCACGTCGCGCAGGCACTCTCGGTACGTCTCGAGGATGATCGGGAACTCCCCGTATTTCTTCGCGACTTCCAGCAGCGACTGGGACTTCAGCCGCTGTTGCCAGAGCGGCGTCCGCTTGCCCGGCCGCGCGCGGGGGATCAGCAGCGCCCGGGCGGCGTTCTCGCGGAAGCGCGCCCCGAACAGGGCCGACGCCGACAGCTCCGCGACGACGGCGTCCTCGACCTCGTCGGGCTCGAGCATGACCAGATCGGCGCCAGGCGGCTCCTCGGCATCGGGCAGGTGCACGATGATCCCGTCGTCGGACCAGATCGTGTCCGACTCGAGCCCGAGCTGGTCGCGGATCCGCGCGCTCAGAGCGAGCCCCCACGCCGCGTGGACGCGCCCGCCGAACGGACTCAGGACACACAGCCGCCAGTCGCCGATCTCATCCCGGAAGCGCTCGACGACGATTGCGCGGTCGGACGGGACCACCCGGGTCGCCTGCTGCTGCTCGCGCAGGAACTCGACCAGGTTGTTCGCGGCGCGTTCGTCCAGGTCGTACTTGCTCTCGAGCGCCTCGGCCGGCTGCTCGACCGCCCAGCGCGAGAACGCGCCGATCGCCTCGCCGAGCTCCTTCGGGCGGCCGATCCCGTCCCCCTTCCAGAACGGGACGGCGCCGGGCAACCCTGGCGCGGGCGTGACGATCACGCGGTCGCGACCGATCTCCTCGATCCGCCACGTGCTCGCGCCGAGCAGGAACGTCTGGCCGGGCCGGGCCTCGTACACCATCTCCTCGTCGAGCTCGCCGACGCGCCGGCCGTCGGGCAGCGTGACGGAGTAAAGACCCCGATCGGGGATCGTGCCGGCGTTCGTGACCGCGAGCTGGCGGGCACCAGGTCGTGCCCGGATCGTGCCCTTCACGCGATCCCAGACGATGCGCGGCCGCAGCTCCGAGAACTCCGAGCTCGGGTAACGGCCGTCGAGCATGTCGAGCACGTTCTCGAGCTGGAGCCGGCTGAGCTCGGCGTAGCTGTGCGTCCGGGTGACGAGCGCGTGCAGATCGTCGACCGCCACCGGCCGGTCCTCGGGAGCCGCAGCTGCGATCGCGACGATCTGCTGCGCAAGCACGTCGAGCGCGTTGCGCGGGACGACCGTCGTTTCGATCAGACCCTCGCGCATCCGGCTGGCGACGACCGCGCACTCGAGCAGGTCCGCGCGGAACTTCGGGAAGATGCGGCCGCGGCTGACGTCGCCGACCGAATGGCCGGCCCGCCCGATCCGCTGCAGGCCGCGCGCCACCGATTTCGGCGACTCGACCTGGATCACCAGGTCGACCGCGCCCATGTCGATGCCGAGCTCCAGGCTTGAGGTCGCAACCAGGCACGGCAACTCGCCGGCCTTCAGCATCTCCTCGACGACCTGGCGCTCCTCGCGCGCGAGCGATCCGTGGTGGGCGCGCGCGATCTCGTGCTCGGCCAGCTCGTTGAGCCGGAGCGCGAGCCGCTCGGCCGCGCGCCGGTTGTTCACGAACAGGATCGTCGAGCGGTGCGAGTTGACCAGCTTGACGAGCTCGGGGTAGATCGCCGGCCAGATCGAGCGGCGCGTCGCCTCCGAGCCGCCGGCCAGCGGGTCGAGGTCGGGGGCGGGCGTGGCGTCGGGCTCGACCATCGAGTCGACCGGCACCATGATCTGCAGGTCGAGCTCCTTGCGGATCCCGGTGTCGACGATCCGGCACGTCCTCGACGGCCCGACGAGGAAGCGGCCGATCTCCTCGAGCGGCTTCTGCGTCGCTGACAAGCCGATCCGCTGCACGTCCTCGCCCGCTGCCTCGCTGAGTCGCTCGAGCGTCAGCGCGAGGTGGGCACCGCGCTTTGTCGAGGCGACCGCGTGGATCTCGTCGACGATGCACGACTGCGCGCCGGCGAACAGCTCCTGCGCGCGGCCGGTCAGCATCAGATAGAGCGACTCCGGCGTCGTGATCAGGATGTCCGGCGGCTCGCGCAGCATCGCCTGACGCTCGCGCTGCGGCGTGTCGCCGGTGCGCACGGCGACCTTCAGGTCCGCGCCGATGCCGCGCAGGGGAACGCGGAGGTTGCGGTCGATGTCGTAGGAGAGCGCCTTCAGCGGGGACACGTAGACGAGGCCGATGTGCCGGGCACCACGGCCATCCCGACGCCCCGCGCCACCGCCGTCCCGACGCCCCGCGCCACCGCCGTCCGTCGACGCCCCGCGCCCCGCCGTCCGTGAGCCCCGAGCTCCCTCCTCCCCCGGGCCTGGCTGGCCGGCCAACCGATCGATCGCCCACAGGAACGCGGCGAGCGTCTTCCCCGATCCCGTCGGGGCCGAGATCAGGACGTGCTCGCCCGACGCGATCGCCGGCCACGCCTGCACCTGAGCAGGCGTTGGCTCGGTGAACGCGGCCTTGAACCAGTCACGGGTGCGGGGGCTGAACTGCTCGAGAGCCACTCACGCGAGCGTAGCGAGGCCGCGCCCCCGGTTTGGGCTCATCAGGGACCGAACCTGACCGCATCCGTACCCGACTGGTGTGGATGACACGCCACCGCCCGAGCGACACAACAGGATTGGCGCGTCATGCACAACAGAGGAGCCTGAAACGCCACCACCCTCCCCCGACGAGAGGCGTGGCGCGTCATCCACCCGATCGGCTCCGCGGCCGCGCGCAGCTAGTGGCCGGCGAGCTCCTGCGCCCGCGTGAACACCGCGTCGATCATCGGCTCGGTGAGCTTGCCGGTGAACGTGTTCTGCTGGCTCGGGTGGTAGCAGCCGAGGAGCGTGAACCGGCCAACCGAAGCCGTGGCGCCGTGCCCGAACCTCGGCCGGGGCCGCGGGATCACCACCCCACCCGCCGCGAGTACCCGCAGCGCCGCGTCCCACGCGAACGATCCGAGCGTGACGATCACCCGGACCGATTCGAGCAGCCCGATCTCCCGCACGAGATATGGCAGGCAGTTGTCGCGCTCCGCCGGCGTCGGCTTGTTCGCCGGCGGCGCGCACCGGACCGCCGCCGCTATATACGCATCAGTTAGCGCGAGGCCGTCGTCGCGCGCCACCGACGTCGGCTGGTTCGCAAACCCGGTCCGGTACAGCGACCCGAACAGCCAGTCGCCCGAGCGGTCGCCGGTGAAGATCCGCCCTGTGCGGTTGCCGCCGTGGGCGGCCGGCGCGAGGCCGATCACGAGCACCGCGGCGTCAGGGTCGCCGAACCCGGGCAGCGGCCGGCCCCAGTACTCCTCCGACGCGAACGAAGCGCGCTTGACCCGCGCGACCTCCTCGCGCCACGCGACGAGCCGCGGGCAGCGCCGGCAGGAGATGACCTCGCGCTCGAGCTCGCGCAGGCCCGGGCTGGTCAAGCCTTCAGCGCTCGTCCGTACTGGCGCTCGTAGTACTCGCGGTAGGCGCCCGAGCGGATCGGCTCCCACCACCAGGAATTGTCCCGGTACCACTCGACAGTCCGCGCGAGCCCCACCTCGAAGCGGACCTGCGCATCCCACCCGAGCCCGCCCAGCTTCTCGCTTGAGAGCGAGTAGCGCCGATCGTGCCCGGGCCGGTCGGTCACGAACTCGATCAGCGACTTGTCCCGGCCGGTCAGCTCCAGGATCCTTCTCACCACCGTGAGGTTGTCGCACTCGTCCGGCCCGCCGCAGTTGTACACCTCGCCCGGCGCCCCGTGCAGCAACGCGTGCCCGATCCCGCGCGCGAAATCCTCCACGAACAGCCAGTTGCGCACGTTCTTCCCGTCCCCGTACACGGGCAGGCGATCGCCTGCGAGCGCGTTCAGGATCATCAACGGGATCAGCTTCTCCGGGTACTGATGCGGCCCGTAGTTGTTCGAGCCGCGACAGATCACCGTCTCGAGCCCGTACGTGTGGAAGTAGCTCGAGACCAGCAGATCGGCGCCCGTCTTCGTCGCGCTGTACGGACTCGAAGGCTGGAGCGGCGACTGCTCGGTGAACGACCCCGTCGCGATCGACCCGTACACCTCGTCGGTCGACACCTGCAGATACCGCGACCCATGCTCGCGGGCGGCCTCGAGCAGCACGTGCGTGCCCTGCATGTTCGTGACGATGAACCCCTCCGGATCGGCGATCGAGCGGTCAACATGCGTCTCGGCCGCGAAGTTCACGATCGCCTCACAGCCGGCCACCGCCTCCGCCACCGCGGCCGGATCCTCGATCGCGCCCCGAAGGAAGCGGATGTCCGACTCGACCTCCCGCAGGTTCTCGCGGCGCCCCGCGTACGTCAGCTTGTCGAGCACGGTCAACTGATCGCCGTGCTCGCGAACGCGCTCGCGGACGAACGTCGACCCGATGAACCCGGCGCCACCGCAGACGAGCAGCTTCATCGCGGGCTCACCGCCCGGGTCAAAGCCATGTACTCGGCGAGACCTTGCCGCCAGTCCGGCAGCACGGGAGCGTCGCGTTCGCTGCGCAGGACGCTATAGGCAGGTCGCGTCGCCGGACGCGGCATTTCGGCTGTGCTGCACGTTTGCACTTCACAGCTAACGCCTGAAGCGGCAACGATTTCGCGGGCGAACGCATACCAGGAGCAGATGCCCCCACCCGCGACGTGCAGGATTCCAACCGGCGGCGTGCCGCGTGCGGCCAGGTCGACGAGCGCCTGCGCCAGGTGCCCGGTGAACGTCGGGCAGCCGATCTGGTCGTCGACGACCTTCAGCTCATCCCGTTCCCCCGCGAGCCGCAAAATTGTCGCCGGGAAACAAGGCCCGCCGGCGCCGAACAGCCACGAGGAGCGCACGATCGTGTATCGCTCGGGCGCCCCCGCGGCCACCTCCCGCTCCCCGGCGAGCTTCGAGCGTCCGTACGACGACAGCGGTCCGACCGCGTCGGATTCCACGTACGGCACGCGGTTGCTCCCGTCGAACACGTAGTCGCTCGAGATGTGGATCGTCCACGCGCCGGCCGCAGCGGCGGCGCGCGCGACGTTGCCGGCGCCGGCGCCGTTGATCGCGAGCGCATCGTCCGGCGAGGTCTCGGCCCCGTCGACGTCGGTCCAGGCCGCGCAGTTGATCACGACGTCAGGCCGCGTACGGGTCAGCACCTCGGCGATCGCGGCATCGTCCGCGATGTCCAAATCGGCGCGCGCGAACCCCACCACGTCGTGCCCGGCACCCCTCGCGGCGGCAGCCAGGTCCTGCCCGAGCATCCCGGCAGCACCGGTGATCACGAACCGCATCCGGTGGAAGGGTAGAAGGATGCGGCATGATGCGGCCGTGAGCCCAGGCGACGGATCCGAACCGGCGGGCCGGCCCGTCCGGCTGCTCGCCGCGGGCGGCACGATCGCGATGCGCGGCGAGCGCGCGGTGCCGGCGCTCGACGCCGGCGAACTCGTCGAGCAGCTCCCCCAGGTGGCCGGCTTTCACCTCGAGGCCGAGACCGTGCTGTCGGTCCCGAGCACGTACCTGACGCTGTCTGATGCCCTTGACCTCGCCCGCCGCGCCTGCGCCGCCGCGGCATCCGGCGAGGGCGTCGTGCTCACCACCGGCACCGACACCATGGAGGAGGTGACGGTGCTGTGCGGGCTGATGCACGGAGGCGATGCACCGATCGTGATCACCGGGGCCAACCGCCCGGGCAGCGCGCCGGGGGCCGACGGCCCCGCGAACCTGCTCGACGCGATCATCCTGGCCCGTGCGCCGGCGGCGGAGGGCCTCGGCGTCGTGGTGGCGTTCGGTGGCGAGGTCCACGCCGCGATGACCGTCCGCAAGATCGACAGCACCGGCCCGGTGGCGTTCGGATCGCCCACCGCCGGCCCGGTCGGGCGGATCGTCGAGGGCAGGGTGTGGCTGCACGCGACCCCGCTTCGGCCGACCCCGATCGCGGTCGAGCGCCTCGACCACCGCGTCTATACGGTGCCAACCGGCCTCGGCGACGACGGCGCGATGCTCCGCCATGCGGCCGAGATCTCCGACGGCGTCGTGCTGGTCGCGCTTGGCGCGGGCCACCTGTCGAAGCAGGTCCTGGCCGCGCTCCGCCGGGCGGCCGAGCAGGTGCCGGTCGCTCATCACCCTCCGCCCGGACCGCTCCTCGATGCTGTTCTCGACCTACGGGTTCGAGGGGGCCGAGCGCGACCTGCGCGCGAGCGGCGCGATCTGCGCGCCGTTCCTCTCCGCAGCGGCGGCGCGAATGGCGCTGCTTGCCTCGCTCGGCGCGGGCCTCGACCACGCCGGCATCGCCGCCGCGCTCGCGCCGTTCGACGCGCGGTAGCAGTTTCCTCACACACCTGCGCGCCGCGGCCGGTAGGGTCGCGGACATGGCTGAAAGAACTAAATACGCACCAGGAACCTTCTCCTGGACCGACCTCACCACGACCGACCAGGACGCCGCCAAGCGGTTCTACATGGAGCTGTTCGGCTGGGACGCCGTCGACAACCCGATCGGCGACGACATGGTCTACTCGATGATGCAGATCGACGGCAAGGACGTCGCCGCGATCTCGCCGCTGATGCAGGCCCAGCGCGACGCCGGCGCGCCACCGACGTGGAACTCGTACGTGACCGTCGAGAGCGTCGACGCCTCGGCCGACCGCGCCGGCAAGCTCGGCGCGACCGTGATGGCGCCGCCGTTCGACGTGATGGAGGTCGGCCGCATGGCGATCATCCAGGATCCCCAGGGCGGGGTGTTGGAGCTGTGGGAGCCCAAGCAGCACATCGGCGCCTCGCTCGTCAACGCCGCGGGCGCGCTGTCCTGGAACGAGCTCGCCAGCCCCGACATCGACGCGTCGGCCGCCTTCTACCGCGAGCTGTTCGGCTGGGACGTGTCGCCGATGGAGGGCATGGAGATGCCCTACCTGATCATCACGACGGCCGCGGGCAAAACCAATGGCGGGATCCGCCCCGCCCAGGAGAACGAGCCGTGCTACTGGCTCGTCTACTTTGGCACCGACGACATCGACGCGACCAACGCGAAGTCGACCGAGCTCGGCGGTACCTCGATCGTGCCACCGATGGACATCGGGGTCGGCAAGATCGCCGTCTCACAGGATCCGCAGGGAGCGGTGTTCGCGCTGTTCGCCGGCGACTACGACGATTGAGCCGGGCTACCGACTGACGCGACCGCGCCGGCAAGCCGACATACTCGGTATATGCGCCGAGCATGTCCAGTGCTCGCGATCCTGGCCGTGATCTGCGCGGGGTGTGGATCGCAGGGTCAGCCGAGAACCGAGACGGCCACGCCGGCGGCAGCGACCGTCGCACCGACTCTGCACGGCCACCCGCAGGCGGTCGAGCCCGTGGCCGGCGCCGGCGCCCAGACGAGCTCCGATCCGACCGCGCCCGCCGCGGTGAGCGTCGGCTCCACGGGCGGCGCGCTCAGTCAGCCGACCTCGCTCGACACGGTGCGCAAGCAGCTCGCCGCGAGCGGCCTGTCGGCCAACCCGAACCAGGCCACGCTCACCCCCGACGGGCTAGCGATTCCGCCGATCAACGCCCCGCCGGCCGTTCAGGCGATCATCGAGGCGGGCAATGAGATCGCTCACCTCCCGTACCGCTACGGCGGCGGCCACACGACCTACGAGGACACCGCGTACGACTGCTCGGGCTCGATCAGCTTCGTGTTCGGCGCCGCCGGCCTCCTCCATTCGACCGTGGTCTCGGGCCAGCTGATGACATGGGGGCCCGCCCACCTCGCCGCGGGCCCCGGCAGGTGGATCACGGTGTTCGCGAACGCCGGCCACACGTTCATGTACGTCGCCGGCCTGCGCTTCGACACGGTGGCGCTGGCGGAGACCGGTTCGCGCTGGTCGAGCCGTCCCGCGGACGAGCCCGACATCAAGACGTTCGCCGTCCGCCACCCGATCGGTCTCTAACCGAACCTGTAGAGGCTCCTACGCCCGGCCGTAGACCGGCACCACAGCGCCGCTGACCGGCGTCGCGTCGCCGCCCAGCAGATGCGCGACCACGGGGGCGATCTCCGCCGGCTTGACCCACTTCTCGAAGTCGGCCTTCGGCATCGACGCGCGGTTCGCCGGCGTGTCGATCACGCTGGGCAGGATCACGTTGCAGCGGATCCCGTCGTGCTTGTACTCGGTCGCTACCGCCTGCGCGAATGCGATCACCGCCGCCTTCGATGAGATGTAGCCGGCGGCGCCGCTGAACGGCTGGAGCGCGGCCCGCGTGCCGACGCACACGATCGCGCCGCCGCCCGCCGAAAGCAGATGCGGAATCGCGGCCGCCGTCACGAGGTACGTGGGCCTCAGGTTCAGCCGGAACTGCGTCTCGAACTCCTCAATCGGGGTCTCATGCACCCGTCCGCCGGCGGCAAACCCGCCGACCAGGTTGACGACTCCCCGCAGCGGCGCTCCGCCGTCGCCGGCTGCCACCGCGACCACCGATGCCACCGCGTCCGGATCGAACAGGTCAGCCTCGACCAGCTCGAGGCCCTCGCGCTGCTCCACCCGTTCAAGCTCGCGCTCGACGATCCACGGCACGACCACCCGCCATCCCTCGTCGAGCAGGCGGCCGACGACCGCGGAGCCGAGGCCGCCCGTTCCTCCAGTGACGATCGCCGAATGTTCCATTTTGGTGCTGTCCGCAGGCCACTTTATCTTCGAGCGGCGATGAGAGTTCGGGAATTTGCAGAAGGAAGTGACGTTTCCGTAGCGCTCGTGGTGCGCAAGGTCGAGCGCCACGCCGACCACCTCAAACTCGTCCTGGGGGACCGCAGCGGAAGCGTGCCAGCGTCCGTCGCAGGCGCGGCGGGCGAGGTCTGCCGCGCCGGCGAGGTCGTGTTCGTGACCGGAACCTACGTGGGCGCACAGCTCGCCGTTCACAGCGTCCGGCCCGCCCGCGACGGCGAATTCGCCCAAGAGGACCTGCACGACGGCCCCGCGCACGAGCTCGACGGGATGGAGCGCGACCTGCGCGAGCTCCTCGGCACGATCCAGAACCCCCACCTGCGCCAGCTGCTGAGCTCGGTGTTCGCCGACTCGTGGTCCGGCTACCGGGACGCACCGGCCGGCAAGCGCTACCACCACGCCTACCGCCACGGCCTGCTCGAGCACTCCTTGACCGTCGCCCAGGCCGTCAGCGCGATCTCGGCCACGTTCCCGGGCATCGACCGCGACGTCGCGGTGACCGGCGCGCTCCTGCACGACATCGGCAAGCTCGACGCGTACGAGCTCGAGGGAACGACGATCTCGATGTCCGACCTTGGCCGCCTTCAGGGCGAGATATCGCTCGGCTACTACCGGGTCCGGCGGGCGATCGACCGGCTCGACGGCTTCCCGCCCGAGCTCGCCCAGGCCGTCCTGCACATCATCTTGAGCCATCACGGCTCGCTCGAGCACGGCAGCCCCGTGGTCCCGTGCACCCGCGAGGCGACGCTCGTCCACATGATCGACAACCTCGGAGGGCGGCTCGGGAGCTTCGACCGGCTCGAGAAGGAGCTCCCCGCCGGGGAGCAGTGGTCGGCGTACGACAAGGCACTCGGCGGCGGCGCGTACTTCGCGCCGCGGGCCGACGCGGACCGTCAAGCCGCGTAGTACTGGGCCTCGCTTCGCTCGGCGTCCGTGGGGCCTCCAACCCCGTCCGGACGGGGATTTGGATCCCCGCCCACCCCCCATGGATGCCGCCGCAGGCGGCCCATTCACACCTTCGCCACGCCACGCCACAACTTCGCCGCAAATTGCGCCCGGCCACCGGGAGGCGGGTACGTCGCCAGCCCGCCCCAACTACAGTTGGAGCGGGCATGGCAAAAGACACGGAAAAGCTGATCCGTCAGCTGTCGCTGATCTCGTATCTGATGGCTGAACGGCGTCCGGTGACCGCCCAGGAGATTCGTCGCGACGTCGAGGGCTACAGCGCGATGAACGAGGACGCGTTCGCGCGCCGCTTCTACGCCGACCGCTCCGAGCTCGAGGCGCTACGGATCTTCCTCTCGGTCGAGAAGCCGGTCGACGGCCTGGTCGAGCAGGAGACGTACTCGCTCGCGCCCGAGAACTTCCACTTGCCGGCGATTGAGTTCACCGATCAGGAGCTAGCCGGGCTCCACACCGCGCTGCACCTGCTCGACGGCGAGTTTGCCTATGCCGAGCCGCTCCGCCTCGCGCTCCAGCAGATCTCGTGGGGCCGACCGAGCCCGCTCAGCTCACCCGAGCAGCACACGGTGGCGCTCGGGATCACCGGCTCGGCGGGCGGCCACGAGCTCTCCCAGCGCCTCGCCAAGGTCGAGACCGCGATCTTCCGACGCAAGACGATCGTGTTCGACTACTACACGATGGAGCGCGGCGAGCTCGGGTCGCGCAAGGTCGATCCCTACCAACTGCTGTTCCAGAGCGGCCAGTTCTACCTGGTCGGGCACTCGCACGAGCGCGGCGCGATTCGCGTCTTCCGCCTCTCGCGGATCCGCGGCAAGGTCGGCTACGCGACCAAGGCTGAGCACGACTTCCAGCGCCCGGCGGGGTTCGACCCGCGCGCGTACGCCAACCGGATCGACTGGCAGTTCGGGGATCCGGATCCCGCCCACCCCGCCGAGGTGTGGATCGGGCGGCGGATCGCGTGGCAGATTGAACGCCACTTCGGCCGATACGGCGAGACGCGCCCGGGCGAGGACGACGGCGACCTCGTGTTCGTCACGCCCTATGCGAACGCGCGCCAGCTGATCGCCTGGGTCCTCGGCCTCGGCGAGAACGCGCGGATCATCAGCCCGCCGGAGCTCGCCGACGAGCTCCGCGAGCGGCTCGAGCTGCTGATCGAGCGCCACAGCGGCGAGCCGCAGATCGCGGCGCCGGTCGACGCGCCGGCGACTGAGTCCAGCAGCGCGCCGGACCGCGATACGACCGACGCCGGCAACGGTCACCACCCCGACGGCGCGATCCGCCCCGAGCGATTCGCGCGGCTGGTGACGCTCGCGAGCATCCTGATCGACGCCGGCCGCGCCGGGCGCCGCGTCGACGCAGGCGAGCTCTGCACCACGCTCAAGATCTCCGATCAGGAGCTTCGCGAGGACATCTCGGTGCTGAACCTGGTCAATTTCGGGGCGGGCACCTACGTCCTGTACGCCGAGCTCGGCGCGGACGGGATGATCGAGGTCGAGCCCGAGCCCTACGGGGATTCGTTCGCCCGCCCGGCCCGGCTGCTGCCGGTCGAGGCGAAGGCGCTCGTGGCCGCGATCGACCTGATCGGCGAGCACATCCCCGAGGGCTCGCTCAGCTCGGTGCGCGAGAAGGTGGTCGCCGCGCTCGGCGAGGACCCCGTCCACGAGGGACTCCAGATCGCCACCCCGGGAGGGGACGACGCCGAGATCGCGGCCGTCGTCTCTAGTGCGATCGCCGAGCGGCACCTGCTCTCGTTCGAGTACTACAAGGAGAACGAGGACGAGTTCTCGAGCCGCACCGTCGAGCCGTACGCGCTGATCAACGGCCGCGAGGGCTGGTACGTCGCGACGTTCGACCCCTCGCGCGACGACGTGCGGCACTTCCGGCTCGACCGCTTCAAGTCCGCCACGGTCGCCGACGAGTCGTTCGAGCCGCGCGCCGACGTCGACCCGGCGGCCGACGTCGACGGGTGGCCCCGCACCGGCGAGGTGCCCAGCGCGCGCAGCGCCCACGTCTGGATCTCGCTCGAGCGCGCGCGCTGGGCCCGCGAGGAGCGGACCGTGATCGCGGAGCTTGAGGACGGCGCGGTCGTCGTCGAGCGCGGGTTCGCGAGCATGCGCTACCTGGTCCGCGACGTGCTCAAGGAGGCCGGCGACGCGGTCGTTCTCGAGCCCGCCGATGCCCGCGGAGCGGTCCGCGCCGCGGCCGAAGCGATCCGCGACCAGGCGCAGGTCGTGAGCACCCACTGACCCGCCGGAGCGTCCCCGGGGTACGCTCCGCACCGATGCAAAGCCTCAAAGGCCTGATCCTGTCGGGGGGCAAGGGCACTCGCCTGCGCCCGATCACCCACACGAGCGCCAAACAGCTCGTCCCGGTGGCGAACAAGCCCGTGCTGTTCTACGGGATCGAGGCGATGGCGCAGGCGGGGATCGAGGAGGTCGGGATCATCATCGCGCCGGAGACGGGCGGCGAGATCCGCGCCGCGGCGGGCGACGGGTCGCGGTTCGGAATCCGGATCACCTACATCGTTCAGGATCAGCCGGCCGGCCTCGCGCACGCGGTGCTCACGGCGGAGTCGTTCCTGGGCGAATCACCGTTCGTGATGTATCTGGGCGACAACCTGTTGCAGGGCGGGATCGCGGACCTCGTGGCGGCGTTCCAGTCCGACCGGCCCGACGCGTTGATCCTGCTGACCCAGGTTGCCGACCCCGAGAACTACGGGGTGGCCGAGCTCAGCGACGGCAAGGTGGTGCGGCTCGTCGAGAAGCCGCGAGAGCCGCGGACCGACCTAGCGCTCGTCGGCGTGTACATGTTCACCTCGGCCGTCCATTCCGCGGCGAAGGCGATCGAGCCGTCGGGACGCGGCGAGCTCGAGATCACCGACGCGATCCAGCGGCTGGTCGATGAGGGTCTGCGGGTCGAGCCGCATGTCGTGAAGGGATGGTGGAAGGACACGGGCCGGCTCGAGGACATGCTCGCGGCCAACCGGCTCGTGCTCGACACGATCGGGACGCGGCTCGACGGCGAAATGATCGATTCGCGGGTCGACGGGCGGGTCGTGATCGAGGCGGGCGCGCGGCTCGAGCGTTCATCCGTCCGCGGTCCGGCGATCATCGGCTCGGGCGCGAGACTCAGCGACTGCTACGTAGGGCCGTACACCGCGGTCGGCGAGAACTGCGAGATCCACAACGCCGAGGTCGAGCACTCGATCCTGCTTGCGGGATCGTCCGTGAAGGATCTCGACGGCCGGATGGAGTCATCGCTGCTCGGGCGCAACGTCAAGATCGGCCGTGACAACCGCCAGCCCCGCGCCTACCGGTTCCTGGTCGGCGACCAGTCCGAGATCTCGATCCTGTAGTCGCCGCCCGCCCGGCGTTTGGTCGGGCGGGCTAATGCGCGGAGGGCGAGGTCAGCAGGTCGCGCAGCTCGTCGAGCTCGGCTCGGAGCACGGCGACCTCGTCCTCGAGCGCGTCGACACGCTCGGCGAGACGTCCGGTCGCCCCGGCGCCGTCTGTCGTCGCCGGCCCGTCGGTCGTCGCCGGCCCGTCGGTCGATGCCGGCCCGTCGGTCGATGCCGCCCCGTCCGGGGTCTGGGAAACGTCGGGCGACGGCGGGCCGGCCGACGCCGCCGGGACCACCGGGACCGGCGGGGACCCGGCCGACGCCACCGGGACCGGGCGGGGACCCACTGACTGAAGCGTGGGCGCCGGCACGCCCGCGTCGGTGTCTCCCCGGGGTCCGAGCAGGTGCTCGAACCGGTCCTCCTTCTGCCCGGGCCGGCGCCCGATCCTCCGCGCGTAGTCGTGCTCGGCGAGCGCGGTCAGGATTCGCTCGACGCCGGCGAGCGAGTCGAGCCTCGCGATCCGCTCGGTGCGCGCCTTGAGCTCGCCCGGCGTCTGCGGGCCGCGGAGCAGCAGCACCGCAAGCACCGCAAGCTCCTCGCGATCCAGCCCGAGCGCCTCCTCGGCGAGGTGGCGGTACTTGACCGAGCGGCTTCCGTGACCGCTCGCCAGGCGGGCAAGGCCGTACAGGCACAACCGCTGAGCCGCCTCCCTCACCGTGGCGTCGTCGTAGGACGTGACCGGGTCCCGGTTGGTCGACTGGTTACACGCGAGCCGCAGTCCGTTGAGCGACAGCGGGTACTGGTCTGGCGTGGTCCAGCGCTTCTCGATCAGGCACCCCAGCACCCGCTGCTCGGGCGGGGTAAGCTCGGCGAGATGCATTGGGGCGAGGATAACGGCGACCCGATCCGCTGAGGTGAAGCGCCATGGATCTCGCCGGCAAGCTCCAGCTGAAGCCCGGTCAGTCGGTCTCGATCGTCAACGAGCCCGACGGCATCGCCCTCGACCTCGGCGGTGAGCACCCGGCCGCCGGCAGCCCCGGCGAGGCCGACGCCGTGATCGTGTTCTGCGGCGATCGCGTCGAGCTCGACCGGCTCCGCGACCAGTTCGTGCCGCCCGCGGCGCGCGACGCGCTCACGTGGGTCGCGTACCCGAAGGCCGGCAAGCTCGGGACCGACCTCAACCGCGACGTCCTCGCGGAGCTGGTCAAGCGCCAGGGCGTCCAACCGGTCCGCCAGGTCGCGCTCGACGACGTCTGGTCCGCGCTCCGCCTCCGCCCGGCCTGAGTGCGATGCTGACGACCGCCGACGCACGCCGGATCGCGCTGGCGCTGCCCGAAGCGGTCGAGCAGGATCACCACGGTCGCCCCTCCTTCCGTGTCGCGGGCAAGATCTTCGCGACCCTCACGGACGAGGGGGGCATGAACGTGATGCTCGACGAGCCCGGCATCCTCACGGCCGTGCAGGACCACCCTTCGATCTGCTCGGATGTGATGTGGGGAAAGCGCCTCGCCGCGGTCAGGGTCGAGCTGGGCGCCGCGGACGAGCGATTGCTGGCCGACCTGCTCGCCGACGCGTGGGAGCAGAAGGCGTTGGCGCGCTTGGTCGACGGGTAGCCGGCGCCACGCACCGCTCGGGCGCGGCCCCGGACCTGCAAAACCTGCCAATCGCCGCCGTGCTTCACTAGCCGGGATGACGGCCCCGGACACGACCGTGCGCATCCGTGCGGTCGTGTTCGACCTCGGCGGGGTGCTGCTCGACTGGAACCCGCGCTACCTCTACCGCCAGCTGTTCGACGGCGACGAGGCCGCGATGGAGCGGTTCCTGGCCGAGGTGTGCACGATGGAGTGGCATCACGCCCACGACCTCGGCGTGCCGGCCGAGCGCACAACGCCGCCGCTGGCGGAAGCCCATCCGGACCGGGCCGAGCTGATCTGGGCCTGGTCGCGGCGCAGCGAGGAGATGATCGCCGGGCCGATTGACGGCACCGTGGAGCTGCTCGCTGAGCTGAAGGAAGCGGGCGTGCGCTGCTACGCGCTCACAAACATGGAGCGAGAGACGTACCCGCTCCGGCGCGAGCGGTTCGAGTTCCTCGGCTGGTTCGACGGCACGGTCGTGTCCGGGTTCGAGGGCGTCGCCAAGCCCGACCCGGCGATCTTCAAACTGCTGCTCGACCGCTTCGAGCTGACCCCGGCGGAAACCCTGTTCGTCGACGACTCGCTCGCGAACGTCCGGGCGGCGCGAGGCGTCGGCATGCAAGCAATCGAGTTCGACTCGTCCGACCGGCTGCGCGAAGGTCTGACGGAAGCCGGCCTCCTGAACGGCGTCACTCCTCCTCGTCCCAGCTCCTAGAGCGCGGGTCCTTGCCGGTCAGCAGATCGACGAACCGCTGCCAGCGACTGGGCTTCGCCCCGGACTCGTTCAGGCGCCACGCGGGGGCTCCGCCGCCCGGGGCCTCCAACGCGGCGACCGCAGACGCATCGATTCGCAGATCGACGCCGTGCTCGTGCAGCGACGCGATCTCGTCGGCAGGGACGAATCGCTGGCCATCGCCGGCGCTGATCACGAGCCCATGGAAGATGTCCTCCTCGGGCGCCGCGACCACGTGATCGACCGTGCCGACCTGGTCGCCGCCGGATGCGTACACGGGCACGCCGGGCTCCAGCACCTCATAGGCGATCGGCAAACCCTCGTCCACGCCATCACACTACAGCCATGACGCACGTCGGGGTTGTCGGGCACGTCGAATGGGTCGACTTCGTCACCGTGCCGCACCTCCCGGTCCACGGCAAGATCCTCAGCGCGCAGAGCGCGTTCGCGCGCGCGGGCGGTGGCGGCGCGGTCGCCGCCACCGTCCTCGTCGAGCTCGGCGCCGAGGTCGACTTCTACTGCGCGCTCGGGCCTGACGCCGACGGTCACGCCGCGGTGGCGCAACTCGAGAAGCAGGGCGTGCGCGTCCACGTCGCCTGGCGCGATGAGCCGACCCGGCGCGCGGTGGTGTTTCTCGAGCCGGGCGGGGAGCGCACGATCGTCACGCTCGGAGACCGGCTCGAGCCGTGCGGCTCGGACGAGCTCGAGTGGGAGCGCCTGCGCGACGCACACAGCGTGTACTTCACGGCCGGTGACGGCGAAGCGCTGGAGCGGGCTCACGCCTCACCGATCGTCGTCGCGACCCCGCGCGCTAGAGACGTCCTCGAGGCCGACGGCGCGTGGGTGTCGGCGCTCGTGTTCAGCGAGGGCGACGCCGACGAGCTCGCCTGGGCGAACCGGGTCGCGTCGCACGCCCACCTGCTGGTCGCCACCGAGGGCGCTCGTGGCGGCCGTTGGTGGGGCGAGTCCGAGGGCCGCTGGGCCCCGGCGCCACTCCCCGGCCCGCCAAGGGACGCCTACGGCTGCGGAGACTCGTTCGCGGCCGCGTTCACGCTGGGGCTCGGCAGCGGCGACTCGGTCGCCGGCGCCGCGAAGCTCGGCGCGCAGGCCGGGGCGAAAGCGCTGACCCGAGTCGGCGCCCCCTGATCAAGCCCCCGACACGCATGCCCGTCACACGCCGATCTCCGCGAAGCTGACCTCGCGAACCGACCGCGACGAAGCCCACCACTCCCCGTCACGCCACGCGATCCTGGTCCCGTCGGCCAGGCGAACCGCCGCACGGCCCAGCCGCGGGACCCCCCAAAGCGTCGCCACCAGCGGACGATCGCCCTCCGGTACGTCCCCCAACCCTCGCGCCACGTGCGACGCCGGATGCGTCACCACGATCGAGCCGGCGCGAACCCAGACCGGGATCCGCTCGAGCGGGGCGTCGAGGACCATCTCGGTCCCGCCGCGGACAGAAGCTCCCGTCCACGTCTCGATCCACTCTCCCCGCGGCAGCGCGACCTCGCGCTCGCGCGCCTCGTCGTCCAGCACCGGCGCGACCCACAGCGCCGGCCCGAACCCGTACGCGTCGCTGATCTCCCAGCCCCTTGGATCGGACGGGTCGGTCAGGCACAGCGGCCGGATGATCGGGAGCCCCGTTCGGGCCGCCGTGGCGGCGGCCGCCCGGATGTACGGCACGAGCTGCTCGTGTAGCCCCACGTACGCTCGGTACAGCTCGAGCACGTGCTCGGAGTAGTTCCACGGCTCTTGTGGCATTCGGCCATGCGCGTGCATCAGCGGCGTGAAGCAGCCGAACTGGAGCCAGCGCACGAGCAGCTCGGGCGGGCAGCGCTCGACCAGGCGGTGCCCGAGATACCCGCCGACGTCGTGCGACCAGTTCGAGTAGCCGCTGGCCGCGGCCGATAGCGTCGCCACCACGAGCACGCGCAGCGACCAGAAGTCCGACGCCTGATCGCCCGCCCACGTATGGCCGACCGCGTGCTGTCCGGTCCATCCACTGCGGCCGAACAGCACGCCGCGCCCGGGATGGACCTCGTCGAGCGCCCGTTGCATGCTGAGCCGGTGGAGGCCTCCGAGCGCCCACGCGGCCTCGGCGCCGGTCCGCCCGTCCGCGAGCTGCACCTCGTCCGGGATGTAGTAGCCCTCTCCGTCGTCGGCCTTGATGCCCTCGACCCCGAGCGCGAGCAGCCGTTTGGCCTGCTCCCGCCACCACCGCTCGGCGGCGGCACTCGTGAAGTCGACTGGTGACCCGGTCCCCATCCACCACTGCGTGACGAATGGCTCGCGAGACCCGTCCGCGGCGCCGACGAACGCGCCGGCGGCGACGCCCGGCGCGTAGTTCGAGGCAGGCTCGCGGTGGAGCCGCTCGGACTCGGGCTGGGGCGGGATCTGTCCGTCGCGCGAGTCGGTGTTCACCCACGGCGTCACCCATACGACCGTGCGCACCCCATCCAAGCGCATCCGCTGGATCAGCCCGGAACCGTCGGGGAATTGATACGGGTTGATCTCCCACGTGTTGTATTGGGTCGCCCACGGCGAGTCGAGCACGATCGCGTCGACCGGTATCTCGTGCCGGCGCAAGCCCTCGTAGTCGTCGACCACGTCGTCCTGGTGGCCGTACACGTCGCGGCTCTTCCAGAACCCGTAGCCCCACTCGGGCAGCAGCGCCGGGAAGCCCGTCAGACGGCAGAACGCGCGCAGCCGCGACGCCGGCGTCGGGTCGCACACGAAATCCATCCGCAGCGGGCCGGCGCTCGACCGCGTCGAAGCGGACACCCGCTCGCCCGCGAAGTCGAACTTGATCCCGTTCGCGTCCGACCTGACCCAGACCGCGTAGCCGCGGCTCGAGACGAACCACGGCACCGGGGCGCAGTCGCCCTGGGGGATGCCGCCGCCGGCGAGCAGCTCGGCCGGGCAGTCGGGCCCGGTGTAGCGGCGGTCGGCGCCGAGCTGGACGCTCCGGCCCGCCTGGTCGAACTGCGTGTTGTGGCGCGCGCCGAGGCCGACGAAGCGCTCGTCGGCGCGACGGCGCCAGTCGAACGCGACCCGGAGCGGATCCCCCTCGGGCTCGAGCACGACCGAGACCCGATCGTCCGCGAGCACCCGCACTTCCAAGCGCGCTCGCCGGCCGCCGCTCAGCTCGAGCGCGAGCACCGCGCGATCGGCGGCGACGCGCCGGACGACCGCGATCCGCGCCCGCTCAACCGGCGCCAGATCTTCGGCCGCGACGACGCCTTCGGTGAAGTGGATGAAGTGATCGTGGACGGTCCCCTCGGCGACCCAGGCCCCCATCGAGCGGACGAGCCGCCGCCCGGCGCGACGGATCGTCAGATCGAGCGGACGGAGCGCGACCTCGGCCTGCAACGGGCCACGCCGCAACACGACCGTGTCCGTCTCGCCGACGGCCCGTGGGCTCGACCTCGCCATCCCGGGAAGATTCTCCGATAGCGGGGCGATCCCGTGTCGCGTTAACCAAAACGTCACAGGACATGACCTCGTTCTTCACGGACCCCCTCGTTTGCAGGGTGATCCTGATCCCATGAACGAAATGAGTCGCGCCGACCTGCACGTCCACTCCTCGGCCTCGCAGATCTCGAAGCTCGGCGTCCAGCGCTCGCTCCGGATTCCCGAGTGCGCCACCGAGCCGCTCGAGGTCTACGACCTGGCGAAGAGCCGTGGGATGGATTTCGTGACGATCACCGATCACGACACGATCGACGGAATCCTGTCGCTGGATCACCTCCAAGACACGTTCATCTCCGAGGAGCTGACGGCCTCGTTCAAGGGCGAGCCTCAGGCGGCCGTGCACGTGCTGTGCTACGGCGTCACCTCGGAGGATCACGAGTGGCTGCAGGCGAACCGGGGCGACGTCGAGACGTGCGCGGCCTACCTGCACGAGCACGAGATCACTGCCGCGCTCGCCCACCCGTTCTACGCCGTCACCGCGCCGCTGACCGCGCGCCACCGTCGCCGCTTGGCGGAGCTTTTCCCAATCTGGGAGACGCGCAACGGCTCGAGGGCCAAGGAACTGAATCTGCCGGCGTTCGTGTACATCGAGACCCACGGGGGAACCGCCATTGGAGGGTCCGATGACCACGCCGGAATCGACATCGGCCGGACGTTCACCGAGACCCCTCGAGCCCGCGTGCCCGAGGAGTTCCTCGCTCATGTCCGCGCCGGACGCGCGTCAGCACACGGCCAGCAAGGCAGCGCCCCCAAGTGGGCGCACGCGGCGATGGCGCTTGCGATCAGGTCGCTCGGCGACGGGGACGCGCCCGCCCGCCCGGACCCGGCGAGCGTGCTGAAGATCGTCGAGCGGGTCATGTGTGAGGGGGATGCACGGCACGGCACGGGCACCGCCGACCTCCAGGCCAGGGACGCGCTCGCGTTGCTGCGCGCGTGGCTGCTCGCGATGGATCTCGACGTCGACGAGCACAAGCTGCTGACCCAGCTCCAAGAGGGAGAGCTGGGCCATGCGGACCTCGACCGCCGCGCCCGGCGCGTGCACGAGCGCAAGCTGGCCGCTGTCGTCCACGACACGATCGCGAGCCTCGAGCAGGGCCGGCCCGACGGGGCCCGCAGCGCGCTCGCCCTGTTCGACGCGTGCATCCCGGCAATCCCGTACGCCGCCGCCTCGGCGTTCCTCGGCCGCGAGAAGGCCAAACTGGCGCGGAGCGACGGGGACCGCCCACGGGTGGCGCTGGTCGCCGACGGCATCGGCTCGATGCACGGCGTCACCCACACGATTCAGCAGATCCGGGCGCACGGCGTGCGCGGGTTCGACATCGAGGTGATCGGCACCGACGCGGACGTCGACCGCCGGCTCAGCGCGGTCGCGGAGATCGACATCCCGTTCTACCCGGGACTCGAGATCGGCGTCCCCACGGTTCCCGCGATCGTCGACGCGCTCGCCGAAGGCCGCTACGACATCGTCCACGTGTGCTCGCCCGGTCCCGCCGGAATCGGGGCCTGGCTCATCGCCCGGGTGCTCGAGCTGCCGCGCGTGGGCAGCTACCACACCGAGCTCGCCGCGTATGCGGCGCTGCGCACCGGCCAGCCCGAACTCGAGGCGCTCGCCAACATGGGACTGAGCATGTTCTATGGCGCGTGCGACGTGGTGCTGTCGCCGAGCCGCGCCAGCGACGAGCGCCTGAACCAGCTCGGTATCTCCGACCAGCGAATCCGGCGCTGGGATCGCGGCGTCGACCTCAAGCGCTTCGACCCCGGCCACCGCGACGACAGCTTGCTTCCCGGCGAGGTCACCGTCCTGTACGCGGGACGGTTGAGCAAGGAGAAGGGATTGGACCTCCTGGCGGACGCGTTCCTGGAGGCGCACCGCCGCGACCCACGACTTCACCTCGCGCTCGCCGGGGGCGGGCCTGAGAAAGAGCTGCTTCGAGCCCGCCTGGGCGCACATGCGACGTTCCTCGGCTGGCTCTCCGGAGACGCGCTCGCTCGCGCCTACGCCAGTGCCGACGCATTCATGTTCGCGAGCTCGACCGAGACGTTCGGCCAAGTGGTGCTGGAAGCGCAGGCGAGCGGGCTCCCGGTCGTCGCGGTCGACCGCGGCGGGCCCGCCTGCCTGATCGAGCATGGTGAGACGGGGCTCCTCGCTTCCCCGGACGTCAATGCTCTCGCAGACGCCGTGGTGTCAGTGACCGGAACTCCGCTTCTTGGCGAGCGCATAAGTCGCGCCGCGCTGGCGGCGGTGCGGGGGCGAAGCTGGGAAGCTGCGCTTGACCGGCTCGCCGCCGCCTATCGCATCGCGCTCTCCGCCCACGGCGACCAGCGCCTCGCACGCGGCGTCGCATAGCTGTCTCTCCACTCAGTAGGAGCCGTAGCTATACCCGTATCCGCCGCCATAGCCGCCGCCGTAGCCGCCGTAGCCGTAGCCGCTGTCGTCGTAGCCGCTGTCGCCGTAGCCACCGTAGCCACCGGTGCCGTCACCGTAGCCGCCGTAGCCGCCCGGATCGCCGCCGTAGCCATAACCGCCGTCGCCGTAGCCGCCGTCGCCGTAGCCGCCGTTGCCGTAGCCGCCGGAGGCTCCACTCGTCTGTGAAGACGAGGACCCGGCGCCGCCCTGCTGCCACGCCACCGAGAACGATGAGCCGTCCGAGGACAGCGTCGAGGGCGTCGCGCCCGCGGCGTTCTGGCCGCCGCCGTAGCTGACGTCGTACGAGCCGCCGGCCCCGAGCGCCACCGGCTGCGCGCTCCAGTTCGAGTCTGAGATCGTCCCCGTGTGGCCGTTCGCGGTCGCGGACGCATCCGTGAAGTCGACCGTGCCGAAGTCAGACAGCGGCAGCGGCGTGCAGCTGCCCGAGCCGTCGCACTGCGACGGCGCCTCGGCGATCCACTCGGCACTCGAGGTGTCCGGGTTGGTCGCCTGGATCGTCTTCGTGAACGACTGTCCGGTGGTCTTGTCCGTCAGCGAGAACGCGATGTTCGAGCCGTTCACGCCGACGCTGGCGGAGATGTGGTCGCCAGGATGGATCGAGAGGTTGAGCTGAACCGGCGCCGCGGGCACGAGCTCGTACCACGCGTAATACTCGGTCCCGTTGCCGGTGCAGTCGCCCTGCGTCCCGATCTGCTCGAGCGACGTCGACGACCCGTCTCCGAGCGCCGACCCGTCGGAGGATGACTGCCCGTCGCCACCTATGCCGACCCAGTAGGCGGCATAGTCCTGCGCCCCGCTGCACTTCGACGAGGGCTGGACCCAGCTTCCGGAGACGTTCGAGAATTGAGTACTCCCGTCAGAGCTTCCGGCCACGTATCCAGCCCAGTTTTGGCTCACCTGAGCATCGGAGGCGCTCGTCGCGGCGCCCGCCGATCCGGCCGACACGCCAAAGAGCGCGGCGCCCGCGGTGAGAGTTGTAAAGACTGTTCGAAGTTTCATGCGCCCACTGTCGTCAGCGCAAGTAAGAGCCGCTGACGAGCTCACGAAGAGGCGCTTATGGACTAGAGAAGAGCTCGATATGAGCGGGGTCAGGCGATCGCCGGAGACCGGCAGGCGGACGAGGAACGCGTCGTTACCGCTTTCATTACGCGGAGTGCCATTTTCTGCCCGAGCGCCGGTGACAGGAGCCCCCGGATAGACGGCGAACCCTTTCGGCGTGAGCACGGGCCGGCTCGAAGCGTTTTCGGACGGAGTGATCGCTGTGGCGATCACGCTGCTCGTGCTGGACATCCACGTGCCCGCCCCACCGCTGCCGGCCGGGACCTCGCTCGCCCACGAGCTCGGCGCCAACTGGCCGGTTTACGCCGCGTACATCACGTCGTTCCTGACGATCGGGATCATCTGGATCAACCACCACGTGATGATCCGGCGTCTACGGGAGCCCGACCACATGATCCTGTTCCTGAACCTGCTGCTGCTTATGAGCATCGCGATCCTCCCGTTCGCCACCAGCCTGATGGCCACCTACCTGCGGGAGAGCAGCGGTCAGCACCTCGCCGCCGCGATCTACAGCGGGTCGCTCCTGTTGATGGGGGTGTGCTTCGCCACGCTCAACCGGCACATCCTGATCGTGAAGCCGCATCGGCTCCGCGAGCCGCTCTCGGCCACGCGCCGGCGCCAGATCCTCGTCCGCAGCGTCAGCGGCGTGGTCCCGTACGCGATCGCCACGGCCCTGTCGGTCGTGTCGTCGTACGTCACGCTCGCGATCTGCGCCGGGCTGGTGGTGTTCTACGCGTTCCCGATCGGCAGCGGCGGATCAGACTCATCCGAATAGGAGCCGCTCACGACCGCCACGAGGCGCCGAGCACGCGGCGCCAGTTGTCCCACCCGATCTGCGCGAGCTCGCCATCGCTGAACCCGGCGGCCGCGAGCGCCTCGAGCAGCTTCGGCGTGCCCGCCACGTCGCCCAGCGGCGCCGGGATCGTGGCGCCGTCGTAGTCGGACCCGAGCGCGACATGCTCGGAGCCGATCCGGTCCGCGACGTAGCGCGCGTGCGTGGCGATCAACTCGAGCGGCGTGTCGGCGTCGTCGGCGAAATCGCTCCGCAGGAACGGGACCGCGAACACGATCCCGACGAGCCCGCCGGACGACCCGATCGCGTCGAGCTGGGCGTCGGTCAGGTTGCGAGAGGTCGGGCACAGCTTGTGCACGCCCGAGTGGGTCGCGACGATCGGCCCGAGGTCCAGGCGCGCCAGATCCCAGAAGCCCGCCTCGTTCAGATGGCTGACGTCGACCAGGATCCCGAGCTCGGCGCACCGGCGCACGAGTGCGTGCCCGGCGTCGGTCAGGCCCGGACCCGTGTCGGGCGAAGCGGGCGATATGAACGGAACCCCGTGGGCGAACGCGTTGGACCGGCTCCACACGGGCCCGACCGAGCGCAGGCCGGCGTCGTACCAGAGCTCGAGCGCCTCGAGCCCCGGGTCGATCGCCTCGGCTCCTTCCAGATGCAGGACGGCCGCCGGCGGCCCGACCTCGTCCTCGCGCACGCGATCAAGATCGGCGCCGGTCCGGGCGAGACGCACCTGCCCAGCGCGCTCGAGCGCGAGCAGCCGCCCCGCGACGGCGCTCGCGTCCGCCGCCGCCACCGCGTGCTCGACCGGCGGCGCGGGCTCGAACTCGACAACCCCGTCGTCGCGGGGCACCCGATGATCCCGGCTGCCACCGGCAGATCGGGTGAATACCGAGAAGATCGCCCCACGCACGCCGCCGGCGCGCATCCGCGGCAGGTCGAGATGACCGCCGGGCCGGCCCACGGCGATCAGCGCGTGATCATCGGTGGTGAGGACGTCGTTGTGCCCGTCGAACACGGGCGGCGCCAACGTCACTCAGGCACCGTCAACGGCGCGTCGACCGCGGGCAGACCATCGATGCTGGCCGAGTTCTTCTCGCGCTGGTAGTCGAGAAGCGCCTGAACCCCGCCGACGCGGACCTTCTTCGCCGCCCACGCCTCCATGTGCGGCCGGTGCCCTTCGCGCTTCATCAGCGGCACCCCGTAGCCGCACGAGTCTGCGACCCGGTTGACCTCGACGACGACGACCGCACGCCGGGCCTCGGGCGTCGGCGGGACCGGGAACGCGCCCAGCTCGACAAGCTGCTCGAAGCGCTCATCAGAAGGGACCACGACCTCTCCCCGGCCGTGCAACCGCACGATCCGGGGCGGTCCGTCAAACGCGCACAGCATGATCACGATGCGCCCGTTTTCGCGGATGTGGGCGATCGTCTCGGCGCCGCTGCCGACGAAATCCAGATAGGCCACGGTCGTCGGCCCGAGCACGCGCAGGGTGTCGATCGGGCCCTTCGGCGAAACGTTCACATGCCCGTCCTCGTCGAGCGGTGCGCTCCCCACGAAGAACATCGGCTGCGCGGCGATCCAGCGCTCGAGCCGCTCGTCGATGGCGTCGAAGATCTTGCCCATCGGTTTCAAGCTTACGGGCCATTACGATCAGGTACGTGGCCACCGCGCCGTCCACCTCGCTCGAGCGGGAGTTGATCGCGCTCCTCGGCGCGGATGCGGTGCTGCCCGGCGACACGCGCGCGTACTTGAGCGACGCCACCGAGAGCCGGAACCTGCGCGGCAGGGCGGACGCGATCGCGCTCCCCGCCGACCCCCAGGCCGTCGCCCAGACCGTCGCCTGGTGCTACGAGCACGACGTGCCGATCATTCCGCGCGGCGGCGGCACCGGCTTCACCGGCGGCGCGGTGCCACTCGACGGCGGCGTCGTGCTGAGCGTCGAGCGGCTGCGCGAGACCAGGCATCTCGACCCGGAGCTGTGGCGTGCCGCGGTCGAGGCCGGCGTCGTGACCGCGGACCTTCGCCGCCGCGCCCGCGAGAACGGACTGTTCTTCCCGCCGGACCCGGGCTCGGCCGAGCAATCCCAGCTGGGCGGCAACATCGCCACGAACGCCGGCGGGCCGCACGCGTTCAAGTACGGGGTCACGGGTGCCTGGATCACGGGGATCGAAGCGGTGCTGGCGCCCGGCGAGCTGGTCAGGCTCGGCGGGCCGATCCGCAAGGACGTCGCCGGCTACGACATCAAGTCGCTGCTGATCGGCTCCGAGGGAACGCTCGGGGTGGTGACCGCGGCCTGGGTCAAGCTGATCCCGGCGCCCGAGGTGGCGCTGCCGTTGGCGGCCCTGTACCCGGACGCCGAGACCGGATGCGCCGCGATCGAGGCGATCCTCGGCAACGGAATCCTCGCGGCGGCGATCGAATATCTCGACGAGGGATCGATCGAGGCGACCCGCGGCGCGTTCCCGGTCAAGCTCCCCGCCGAGTCCGGGTTCATGGTGATCGCGGACGCCGACGGGTCCGCGGCCGAGGCTGCCCGTATCCACGCGGAGCTGACCGAGGTGCTGAGCGAGCACGCCCTGGCGGTGCACGCCCCGACCGACACACGGGAGATAAACGCGCTGTGGCGCTGGCGCGACGGCGCGTCGATCGCGGTCACCGCGCAACGAGGCGGCAAGGTCTCGGAGGACATCGTGGTTCCGGTCGACCGGCTGCTCGAGGCGATCGACGGCACGATCGAGATCGGGCGCCGGCACGACCTGCCCGCGTGCAGTTGGGGCCACGCCGGCGACGGCAACCTCCACTCGACGTTCATGATCGACCTCGAGGATCCGGCAGAGCTCGAGCGGGCCGAGGAGGCGGCCGAAGACCTGTTCGCGCTCGCGGTCGAGCTCGGCGGGTCGGTGTCGGGCGAGCACGGGTTGGGCCTGGTCAAGGGCGGCCAGGTCGCCCGGCAGTGGCAGCCGGCCGCCGTCGCGATGCACGAGGCGATCAAGCGCGCCTTCGACCCCAAGGACCTGCTGAACCCGGGCAAGAAGCTCGCCCGCACGCGCGGGCGGCCTCAATTCAGCCGAGGTGGTGGCGGTGGGCGACAGCCGCCGCCTGCGTCCGGCTACGGACGCCGAGCTTCGACAGGATCCGCGACACGTGCACGCTGGCGGTCTTCTCGGCCATGAACAGCGCGGCGCCGATCTGCCGGTTGGTCGCGCCCTCGGCGACGAGCGCCAGCACCTGCCGCTCGCGCGCGGTCAGGCCGAACGGATCCTCGCCGTCGCCGTTGGCATCCGCCCGCGTCGCGCTCGTCCCGCGGCTCCTCGCCCAGGTCGAGCCGCGCACGCTGAGCCAGCGCGCTCAGCTTCGTCCACGAGCCACCGCGCGCCGAGCCGGCCGGCGATCTCGACCGCCTGCCTGCGCGGTCGCGCAAGCCGTGGTCCGGTCTCCGGCCTCGACGTACGCCTCGGTCGCTCGCCACAGCGCGAGCGACCGCTGGAAGGGTCGGGAGATCGCCTCCCACTCGCGCGCCGCCGCCATCCACAGCTTCGGGTCGCTCCGGCCCCGGGCTCGGGCCAGCTCGGCGGCGCCGACCGCGCGCCACGCGCGCTCGACCGGGCCGCCCTCCTGAGGCGGCCGCGCGCAGGCGCTGCATGTGGATCCGTGCCGCGAGCGATCGCGTCGCGCTCGTCGGCCCGCTCGCGCAGGTCGCGGGCGCGCTGCGGCGATGTCCGCCTCGACGCGCATCCCCGCCGCGGTCACGCGCGCGATCCGCATCACGTCGTCGGTGCAGAGCTCGATCCGGTCGAGCGCGTCCGCCACGGCCGCGCGCGCGGCGGTCAGGTCTCGCTGGCGGCGGCGCAGCTCGGCGATCAGCGTGCCGAAGGCGCCGATCCACTGCGGCTCCGACGACCTTGCGACGAGCGGCTCGGCCGCTTCGAGGCACTCCTCCGCCCTCTTCTCGTCCCCGACCCCGAGCGCGAACTCGGCCTCGCGAAGATGGCGGAAGATCAGCTGCCGGCCGGCGAGCTGGGCCCGCCTTCGGAACGAGGTACCGGCGCGCGGTCTCCCAGTCCCCGATCTCGAACGACATGTCCGAGACGGTCAGGAACATCCAGTCGTGACGCGGCGCGCCGCGGCGCGGCCCGACACCGCCGCCAACCCCTCCTTCGCCGTCTCGAGCGCCTGCGGTGTGCGGCCGGCGAGGCTCAGCGCGTCAGCCAGGTTCGAGTACGCGGTCCCGACGCCGTCGACGTCGTCGTCCTCGCGCGCGATCTCGATCGCCCGGCGCAGACCTGCCGATGCCCTCGTCGATCTTCGCCGAGCACGATCTGAGTCATCCCCAGCGTGTTCAGGACCTCGCTCTCCGAGCGCCGGTCGCCGGCCGCGACGGCCGTGGCGAGTGCGGCCTCGCCCTCGCTGAGCGCGTCGCGGTAGCGGCCGCGGAGATGGCGCGTGCGCGCGACCCAGGCGAGCAGCGAGGCGCGCTCGCGGCTGATCTCGTCCGGCGGCAGCATCGACAGCGCCCGCTCGGCCGTCTCGATCGCCTCGTTTCCCCGGTTCAGCGACCACTGTGACGCGAGACAGGCTCGGCGAGCAGCTCCGAGTAGCGGCGGGGCTCGGAGTCCGGATCGAGCTCCTGCAGCGCGCGCTCGAGCAGCACCTCGGCGCGGCCTCGATCGCCGGCAACGCTGTGCGCAGCCGCGGCGATGCCCGAGCAGCTCGACGTGGTCGAGCGGGATCATCTGGTCGGCATCGGGGACGCGCGGCCAGAGCTCGAGCGCGCGCTCGGCCAGGTCGGCGGCGTCGCCGTAGGCGTGCGACCTCGCGCGCGGCGAGCGCGGCCTGCACGGTCGCGCGCAGGCGGCCGGCTGGTCGCCCGCGGTCGCGTAGTGACGGGCGATCGCCGAGGTCGAGCTCGACCCCGCGGTCGTCCTCGTAGTCGGCCGCGCTCCTCGAACGCGCGCGCGAGCGCGAGATGGAGCTCGCTGCGCTCGCCCGGGAGCAGGTCGTCGTACATCGCCTCGCGCAGCAGCGCGTGGCGGAAGCTCAGCCGGCTCGGCTCGCCGGCCACGAGCACCTGCTCGGCGACGGCCTCGCGCAGCGCCAGGTGGAGCGGCGTCGGGCTCGATCCCGCTGACCTCGGCGATCATCGGCTCGTCCAGCGCCCGGCCGGCCGCGATCGCGCGGGCCGCGGACTGCGCGTCGGAAGACAGCCGCTCGATCCGCAGCATGAACGCGTCGCGCAGGCTCTGCGGCGCGGCGCCGCGGCCGTCGAGCCCGGCGGCCAGCAGCTCCTCGGTGTAGAGCGGGTTGCCCTCGCTGCGCTCGTACAGCCGCTCGACGAGCTTGTCGGCTCGGTCGCTCGCCGAGGATGTCGGTCAGCGCCTCGGTCAGCTCGAGCGCGATCGAACGGCTCGAGCTCGATCCGCCGCGCGCGGTCGAGGCGCTCGAGCTCCGACGAGCAGCGTGCGCAGCGGGTGGCGGCGATGGAGCTCGTCGGTCCGGTAGCTCAGCAGCAGCATCACCCGCTCGCGCCGAAGGCTGCGCGCGAGGAAGTCGACGAACGTCCGCGTCGAGCGATCGGCCCAGTGCAGATCCTCGAGGACCAGCACCGACCGGCGTCTCCTCGCTCAGCAGGTCGAGCAGCTCGAGCAACCCCTCGAACAGCCGCACCTGGGCCGAGGGGTCGTTGCCGTCGGCCACGGCGGCGCTCCTCGTCGAGCCCCGGCAGCAGCGCCGCGAGCTGAGCGCGGCTGCCGCGGCCGAGCGCGCCGAGCGCCGGATGGCGGGCCCGCACGAGTGGCCGCAGCGCCCCGATCAGCGGCGCGTAGGGGAGCTCACCGTCGGCCTCCTCGACGGCCTCCCCACGGAGCACGAGCGCCTCCGTCCTCGGATCGGCAGCGGCGCTCGAACTCCCGGACCAGCCGCGTCTTGCCGACGCCGGACTCGCCGCCGAGCAGCACCACGACTGGGCGACTGCTCGGCGGCCTCACGTAAGGCGAGCTCCAGCTCCGCGAGCTCCCCGACGCGACCGACGAAGCGACTTGACGTGACCCTCGCGCGCATGTGAGAAGTATCGCGAGAAGCCTCGACGTGCCGCGCGCCGGGTGTCGCGCCTGACCTCGGCGCGCCTGCGGTGCTCGCGGGCGGCTCGCTGGAAGTCCTCGATGTGCTGGGATGCGACGGCCTGGGAGATGCTGGGATGCATTGCTCGTTCCTCTCGATCGAATCCTGCTGTTCCACTGCGATCAGGATGAACTGAGAGGCGCCGTCCGACATCGGGAGAACGCAGCCAGTTCGGGCCGCCGCACCCCTTACTTCACAAGCGCGCTACCCCTTAGCGCCGTTGCAGGGGTTTTGGGCTTGGTCCGGGTTAGGTTTCCGGGCCGCTCGTCGCCCGAGCTGAGCGGGCTCGCCGGCAGACCGGGTCGCGGTCGCGACCTCGCGCCGCCGTGACGTTCTGCGGATGGTGGCAAGCGGCCGATGTGGCCGCTCGCGTACTCGGTCAGCTGCGGCTCGACCGCCGCGCAGATCTCGGTCGCGCGCGGGCAGCGCGTGTGGAACCGGCACCCCGACGGCGGACTGATCGGGTTCGGCGGCTCCCCGGCGACGATCGGCCGCTCGCGCGCGCGGTTCTCCTTCGGGTCGGGGATCGGGATCGCGCCGAGCAGCGCCGACGTGTACGGGTGGATCGGCTTGTCGTAGAGCTCCTCGGCCGGCGAGATCTCCATCAGCTTGCCGAGGTACATGACGACGATCCGGTCCGAGACGTGGCGCACCACGCTGAGGTCGTGGGCGACGAACACGTAGGAGAGGTGCAGCTCGTCCTGGAGGTCGTCGAGCAGGTTGATCACCTGCGCCTGGATCGACACGTCGAGCGCCGACACCGGCTCGTCGAGCATGATCAGCTTGGGCTCGACGGCGAGCGCGCGGGCGATCCCGATGCGCTGGCGCTGACCGCCGGAGAACTCGTGCGGGAAGCGGTTGAGGTGCTCGACGTGGAGGCCGACCGTGTCGAGCAGCCGCCGGCGACTCGGCCTCGATCTTGTCCCTTCGGCAACGCCTCGGATCCGCAGCGGCGTGGCGAGGATCTGCCCGACGCGCTTGCGTGGGTTGAGCGACGCCTGCGGATCCTGGAAGACCATCTGCATCTCGCGCCGGATCGGCTCGAGCTGCTTGCGGTCCGGCGTTCGTGATGTCCGTCGCCGCGGAACCGGATCGTCGCCGTCGGTCGCGTCGATCAGCCGCACCAGCGTGCGGATCAGCGTCGTCTTGCCGCAGCCCGACTCGCCGACGATTCCGAGCGTCTCGCCCTCGTGCAGCCGGAACGACACGTCGTCGACCGCGTGCACCTGCGCCGACCTTGCGGTCGACCAGCGCGCCGGCCTTGATCGGGAACAGCACGCGCAGGTGCTCGACCTCGAGCAGCGGCGCGCCGTTCCTGGACGTCCGGCGGCCCGGCGCGTGTGGCTGCGGCTCGACGTCGACGCTCACGAGATCACCGTCTCCTCGCTGGCCAGCCCGATCTGGTCGCCGACCTGGCGCGGACCGGCGCTTGCTGCTCGAGCTCGAGCCAGCAGCGATCGAGATGCGCCGGCGCCTCCGGTACGCGCGCGGCGAGCTGCGGGCACCTCGCGGCAGCGATCGAACGCGTGCGGGCAGCGCGGGCGGAAGTGGCAGCCCTCGGGCGGGCGCAGCGAGCGACGGCGGCAGGCCGGGGATCGCCGGCAGGCGCTGCGAGCGGTCGCGGTCGATCCGCGTGATCGAGCCGAGCAGCCCCCACGTGTACGGGTGCTGGGGGTCGTAGAAGATCTCGTCCAGCGTCCCCTGCTCGACCACGCGCCCGGCGTACATCACGACGATCCGGTCGGCGATGTCGGCGACCACGCCGAGGTCGTGGGTCACGAGGATGATCCGCGGCGCCGGTCTCGGTGCGCAGCTGGCGCAGCTCGTCGAGGATCTGCGCCTGGATCGTGACGTCGAGCGCGGTCGTCGGCTCGTCGGCGATCAGCAGCTTGGGGGAGTTCGAGAGCGCCATCGCGATCATCACGCGCTGGCGCATGCCGCCGGAGAACTCGTGCGGGTAGGAGCGCGCCGCGCTCGCGCGCGCGCGGGATCCCGACGCGCTCCATCAGCTCGACCGCCCGGTCGAGCGCCTGCTGCCTTGCGAGATCTTCGGCTCGTGGATCGCGGATCTGCTCGACGATCTGCTTCGCCGACGCGGTAGACGGGATCGAGCGAGCTCATCGGATCCTGGAAGACCATCGCGATGCCGGCACCGCGGACCTTGCGCAGCTCGTCGTCCGGTGGCGCCGACGACGTCGTGGCCGTCGAACAGTGCGCGGCCCTCGAAGCGGGTGTTCGGGCCGCGCGTCAACCCCATCAGCGTCATCGCCGTGACCGACTTGCCCGAGCCCGACTCGCCGACGATCGCCACGACCTCGCCGGCGTCGACGGAGAACGACACGCCGTCGACGGCCTGCACGACTCCGTCCTCGGTCGCGGAACGAGACGCGTGAGGTCCTGGACCTCGAGCAGGCGATCGCTCGAGGTCGGGCGCACGTCGACGTGCACGGTGCGCTCACAGCCGGATCCGCGGATCGAGCACCGCGTACGAGGATGTCGACGATGCGCGCCGATGATCACGACCATGAACGCGCCGAACAGCGTGATCACCAGCACCGGCGGAATGTCGAGCGCCTGCACCGACTGCGCCGCGTACTGGCCGACGCCGTGCAGGTTGAACACCGTCTCGGTGAGGATCGCGCCGCCGCCGATCACCGCCGCGAAGTCGAGCCCGAACAGCGTGACGATCGGGATCAGGCTGTTGCGCAGCACGTGGCGTCATCATCACCTGGCGCTCGTTCAGTCCCTTGGCCCGCGCGGTCCGCACGTAAGTCGTCGTTGATCGTGTCGAGGATCGTGGAGCGCAGGACGCGCGAGTAGACGCCGATGAACAGCACCGACAGCGCGAACCACGGCATGATCATGTGCTTGAACCACTCCCAGGGGTCGGTCGTGAGCGGCACGTAATCCGCCGGGAGGCAGCCAGCCTAGCTTGTCGCCGATGTAGTAGGACAGCACCGCGCCGAGGAAGAACACCGGCATCGAGACGCCGATCAGCGCGAGCACGGTCAGCGCCCGGTCGAGCCAGCTTGCCGGCGCGCCACGCGCTCAGCACGCCGAACAGGATCCCCAGCGACAGCCAGATGATGCCGGCGCCGATCGCCAGCGAGAGCGTCACCGGCAGATAGTGGACAGATCTGGTGAGTCGACGTTGAGCTGCTGGGTGTAGGAGATCACCTTGCCGGTGAAGACCAGCTTCATGATCGGTCAGGTAGCGCTCGTAGACCGGCTGGTCGAACCCCCACTGCTGGCGGATGTGCGCGAGCGTCGCCGCGGTTGGGTAGCGTCCCGGCGAGCGCAGCTCGGGGTGTGGGATCGCGTGAAGAGCAGGAACGTGAGCACCGAGATCGCGAACAGCACCGCGATCATCGATGCGAGCCGGCGGACGATGAAGCGGGCCATCAGCAGTGCTCGATCCGGATCTTCGCCCGCGGGATCGAGCGCGTCGCGCGACGCCGTCGCCGAACACGTTGATCCCGAGCACCGCGAGCACGAGCATGATCCCGGGCACGAGCATCGGTGTGGATCGCGGCGGGAAGCAGGCGGATCCCGTCGCCGATCATCGTTCCCCACGACGGGTTCGGCGGCCGCACGCCCGCGCCGAGGAACGACAGGCCCGCCTCGGTCAGGATCGCGTTCGCGAGCACCAGCGGGATGAACACGATGATCGTCGAGGCGACGTTCGGCAGGATCTCGCTGAACATGATCCGGCAGTTGCCCGAGGCCCTGCTGGCGCGCGGCGTCGATGAACTCCCGCTCGCGCAGCGTCAGCACCTGGCCGCGGATCGGCTTGCCGACGTACGGGATGTAGATGAACCCGATGATCAGCGCGGTGATCAGCAGCGAGCTGCCGCTGATCTTGAACAGGCCGAGGTCGAGACCGCCGATCGCCAGCACGACGCCGAGCGACGATCCCGAGCAGGTACACCGGGATAGGCCCAGATCAGATCGAAGCCGCGCGAGATGAGCCCGTCGACCGGACCGCGGAAGTAGCCGGAGAGGATCCCGAGAATCGTCGCCAGGACGATCGTGATGAGCGTCGCCTCGACGCCGATCTCGAGCGAGTTGCGCCCGCCGTAGAGCAGACGCACCGCGACGTCGCGCCCGACGTCGTCGGCGCCGAGGAAGAACTTGGCGTGCCAGGTCGGGCCGATCGGCAGCCCGAACGAGTTCAGCGCGGTGTCGACGTGCTGGTCAGTTGGCGTCCGGTGTGCGCGACGTGCGTCGCGTACACCGGCGCGAGCAGGCAGAGAATCACGATCAGCCAGGAACAGCCGCGCCGAACGCGAGCGCGACCTTGTTCCGCCGCAGCCGGCGCCAGGCCAGCGTGTACGGCCCGATTCCGGGCGGCAGCTCCTCGCCCTCGGTGACGACTCCGGGCGAGCTCGAACCCGAGCTCGGTGCCGGTGGCTGTCGTGCTCATGGCGGTCCGTAAGCGTAAGTCTTTGGCAATGCCGCCGCTCGACGGCCGGGGCGCGACTCGTGCCCCGGGCCTGCGTGCGACCCGCTGTTACTTCATCTGCAGCGAGCTGAAGTCGTTGCCCGTCGAGCGGGCTGAACACGACCTTGCCGAAGTCGATCTTGTTGGACAGGAACTCCGGCGAGGTCGAGGTAGCCGTACGACCGCAGGTACGCCTTGCTTGGTCACGTACGTGTCGAGTGCCTGCCACTTGGACGCCACGGCCCCGGTGATCTGACTGGCCGGGATCGGGTACAGCTGCTTCAGCTCCGACTGGATGTGGGGGTCGTTGACCTCCTCGTAGTTCGAGTTGCCCCACGGGACGATCGCGTTCGCGTCGACCAGGTTCTGGTAGAAGTCGGTCGGGTTCGGGAAGTCCTGCTGCCAGTCGGCGAAGCCGATCTGCGGGTGGTTCTTCAGCGTCTCGATCGTCGAGAAGTAGTCCGGTCGGCGATCGTCTTGAGCGTCGCCTTGAACCCGATCGCGTTCAGCGTGGTGGCCTACGTTCTCGGCCCACTCGAGCCGCGGCTCGCGGTTCTGAGCCCACACCGTGACCGCGTATCCGGCGCAGCCCGACTGCTGGACGAGCTGCTTCGCCGGCGGCGATGTTGGGAGCCGCCGCGGGGTCGCCGTACGGGCACGGGCGCGGTCGGGTGCCCGACCATCCCCGGCGGGAGCAGGTAGCAGGCCGGGGATCAGCGAAGCCGCTGCCGAGCCTTGCGAGCGCCGTTGCGATCGAGCCGCCTCGATCACGGCCTGCCGCGCCAGCGCGCTGGTGAACGGCTTCTGGGTGGTGTTCAGGAAGAAGTAGAACGTCTTCCTGGTCGCCAGCTTCCGGTAGCGGTCAGACGCCTGCGACTCGATCTGCGCCACCAGGGCCGGCGGGATCGTGTCGCCCCAGTCGAACACGTCCGCCTTGTTGTTGAGCACGTCCGACGCCTCGGTCGTGGTGTTCGACTCGATCTTCACGTGCACGTCGACGTGGCCCGCCGGAATGCCCGGGATCGCCTGCGCCGCGTAGTTCGGGTTGAGGTCCAGTTCATAGGACGACGTTCGGGTCTGACGTTCTTGATCATGTACGGACCGAAGCCCGGAGGCGGGGTGTCGATTCCGGTCTTTCATCGGCGTCGTCTGCGGCAGGAACGAGACGCCCGGCACCGCCAGCACGTCGAGGAACGCGCCGTAGGGCGACATCAGATGGAAGCGTGATCTTCCCGGTGGCGTCGTCGGTCGTGATCCCCGAGATGGTCGTGGCCTTGCCGTCCGAGTAGTCCGTCGCCCCGACGATCGTCGCTCGTGAGGAAGCTCGACGCGCTCCAACCGAGCTTCAGAGCCCGCTCGATCGCGAACGTCAGGTCAGACGCCTTGACGGGCGCGCCGTTCGAGTACTTCAGGTTCGGACGGATCGTGAACGTGTACGTCTTGCCGCCGTCGGTGATAGTCGGCAGCGCTGGGCGATCGCGGGGATCACCGTCGGTTCCGGCCACGCCCGAGGCGTGCGCGAACGAGTACAGGCCCAGATAGCTGAGCCAGTGCATCTCGGCGCCCTGCGTCGTGAAGTCGAGCGACGGATCGATCGACTGCGGCGCGGTGCCCTGTACGAGCGAGATCGTCTGGCCGGACGAGCCGCCCGAGCTGGAGCTCGTCGTCGCGCTCGAGGTCGAGCCCGATGCCGCGCCGCCTGACGAAGACGACGAGTTCGACGAGCTGCCGCAAGCGGCGAGCGCGAGCGCCGTAGCCACGGCAACGCCAACCGCCAACGGTTTCCTGTACTTCATGCAGTCCTCCTCCTAGAGGTTGTCAGGCCGAACAATCTAAATGACGATGGCCCGGCGGGGAAGGGGCAAATCGTCCCTAATAAATCGGCAACACGGATCCTCGACGCGTTTCCGGGCTGCCGTGTGGGGTTTTGGCAGTCACGCACGAGGGCACGATGTCGGCCAAGGCTTCCGGTTCCAGGTTGCGGGGCCCGCTGGTTCGCGATGACAGCGAGCTTCTTGGCACCGGTCGTGACGGCGCTCGGCGCGCTCGCGGCCGTGCATGCGGCGCCTGCCGCCGCGAAGCCGCCGACGACCTTCGATCCCGTCGTCGAGGCGCAGAACTTCTCGATCACCCACCTGCGCAAGGGCGGCGCCGGGATGGTCCCCGAAAGCGACGACGGCTATCCGGGGACCTACTCGTACCTCGGCATCGACACAAGCTCCGACAGCGCTACCAGGTGATCGTGACCGAGCGCCCGGTGTGCGGATTGAACATCCGCGTTCCGCTGACCGTGCACGACACCTGCACGTAGCCGTCCGCCTGGAGCGCGCGCATGCGGTACTCGAGCCGCCCGGAGGAGACGCTTGCGTGGCGCGCCACGGTGGCGGTCCGACGCGCGTGCGAGGCGCCGCCGGAAGCGGCCGCCACCCCGGACCCTCCCACCGCGAGGCACAGGCCGGCGGCGACGGCGATACGACGGACACGATTGCTGTTCGGCTGACGTGACATCGAGAGGCTCCTTCGGATGGGGGGCTCCCGCTGACCTTCTCGCGGTCGTGCGGGCTATGCCCGACACTCTCTCGCTGAAGCGGCGGCGCCACCACGGCCCCTGACGCACCCGTTGTGCGTCCTTTGACTCAGTCGACGGTGAGGACGGCCTTGCCGTTGACGCGCCGCTCGAGCAGCGCCTCGATCGCCTGCCCCGCGTCATCCCAGGTCAGCGTGAGGTCGATGTGCGGATCGAGCTTGCCGGCGGCCACCAGCTCCGCCAGCCGCCGCAGATCGGAGCCGCCGGTCCGGGTGTGCTGAAGCTCGGCGAAGATGTAGAGGCCATACAGCTTGGCCCGCGGCGCGCGGGCGAACAGCTCCCGCGCCGGATACGAGACCGGCTCGGGCACGGTCGAGGCGAAGCTCACGACGGTGCCGCCGGGCGCGACCCGGCTGATCGCGTCGCCGAGCACGTCGCCTCCGATCGCGTCGAGGATCACGTCGTACGTGGGCCCGCTCAGGTCGATCTCGTCGATCAGCGCGTCAGCCCCCAGCTCTCGCAGCCCCTCGGTCCGGCGCGCCAGCGCGGTGACGTGGGCACCGGCCAACTTGGCGAGCTGGATCGCGAACCGCCCGACGCCACCGCTCGCACCGGTCACGAGCACCCGCTTCTCGACGACGAAGCCGCCGACCTCGAGCGCCCGGAGCGCAGTCAAACCCGCCACCGGCAACGCCGCGGCCTGCTCGAACGTGACGGCTTCGGGCAGCTCAGCGAGCCAATCACTCCCGACCGCGGCGAGCTCGGCCCAGGCGCCGGCCATCACCAGGCCGACGACGCGAGCGCCGGCGGGCGGCCCGCTGCCGTCGGACGCCGGCTGGCGGACCACGCCGGCGAGGTCCCATCCGGTCACCGTGCCGGGCGGGAGCGACTCGAGTCGCCGGGTCTCGCCGCGGTTGAGGCTGAACGCCTTGACCTCGACCAGCGCCTGGTCGTGGGTCGGCGACGGGTCGGGGACGTCGGCCAGCTCGGCGAACGGGGCGTACTGCATCGAGACCAGGGCGCGCATCGGTGGTGGTCGATTTTGCCCCATATAGGGGCCATATCGACCACCCGTCGGACGCCTGCTGGATTTGGGGCCAGGGTGACCCCTCTTCAGCGAGCGCTTGCCCCGGCGGCCCGGATCGTCACGTCACCGTTGCCCGAGCTCGCGACGATCGTCCGCGGCGAGCTCGGGTCGATCCTCAGCGTCTGGTCGGACACGCTGCCGTTCCCCGAGCTCGCGTGGACGGCGTACGTCGTGTTCGGCACGGTCAGGTTCACGTCGCCGTTCCCGGAGCTCGCCTCGAGTCTCGCCGGCGCCCGGGTGAGCCTGGCGTTGACGTCGCCGTTGCCGCTCTCGAGCTTGACGTTGCCGGCGTTGATGCCGACCGCGTCGACGTCGCCGTTGCCCGAGCTCAGCTTCAGCTGTCCGGTCACGATCAGCCCGTGGGTGTCGACGTTCCCGTCGCCGGAGTCCGCGGTGATGGTCACCCCGGGCGGCACCGCGATCGTGTAGCTGACGCCGCAGCTGTGGTCGAAGAACGTCGAGCAGCTCGACGCCAGGTGGAGGACGCCGCCGGTGGCCCGCACCGCCTCCCGGTGCGGGGTCACGAGCCCCTCGGTCACGTGCTCGATCACGCCGACGCCGCTGCCGGCCGGCGCGCCGATCAGGTGGACGTCGCCCGTGCCGTCGACCTCGAGCGATCGAACCGCGCCGTAGTTCGCGCGGACCTCGAACGAGTGCCGCGACCCGAGGTCGATCAGGGTGAACGCCCCGTACGCGATCAGCACGGCGAGCACCAACCCGCCGAACGCGGTCAGTGCGCGGCGCACTCCTCGGCCTCCGTGGCGAACTGGATCTGCGATTGCCATCGGAGTCACACTCCCAGGTAGGTGAGCACGGCCAGAACCCGCCGGTGCTGTTGGTCGGTCTGCGGCAGGCCGAGCTTCATGAACACGTTCCGGACGTGCTTCTCGACCGCGCCGCCGGTGACCACGAGCCGCTCGGCGATCGCGGCATTCGTGTGCCCCTCGGCCATCAGCGCGAGCACCTCGCGCTCGCGGGGCGTGAGCTCGTCGAGCACGTCGGTCCGCCGGCGCCGGCTGAGGAGCTGCGAGACGACCTCGGGATCGATCGCGGTTCCGCCGGCTGCGATCCGCCGTGCCGCCGACATGAACTCGCTGACGTCCGCGACGCGGTCCTTGAGCAGATACCCGACGCCGACGCTGCCGCCGCTCAACAGGTCAGTCGCGTAGCGCTCCTCGACGTACTGGCTGAGGATCAGGATCGCCACGTCGGGCTGCCGCCGGCGCAGCTCGACCGCGGCGCGGATTCCTTCGTCGGTCTGGGTCGGCGGCATCCGGACGTCGACGATCGCGAGGTCCGGGTTGTGCTCGGCCGCCGCCTCGAGCAGGCCATCCGCGTCGCCGACGGCGGCGACCACGTCGTGGCCCTCGTCCTTCATCAGCGAGGCGATCCCTTCGCGCAGCAGTGCGAGATCTTCTGCGATCACGACGCGCATGGAACCTCCGCCAGCACCGTGGTGGGGCCGCCCTCGGGGCTAATCAGCGCGAACGACCCGTCGAGTGCCTCGATCCGCTGGGCGAGCCCCTCGAGTCCCGACCCGGGCTTCCGCAACGCCCCGCCGCGTCCGTCGTCGCGAACCTCGATCCGGAGCCGCGGCCCGACCCGGCGGATCTCGACCGCGGCGCTCCGAGCGCCCGAGTGCTTGCCGACGTTCGTGAGCGCTTCGGCCACGACGTAGTACGCGGCGGTCTCGACGGCGCTGGGCGGCCGCGGGTCGACCCGGATGTCCACTTCGACCTGCACCGGGCAGCGCTCTGCCAGCCCGGACACGGCCGCGTCCAGCCCGCGGTCGGTCAGCACCGAGGGATTGATCCCGCGGACCAGGTCCCGGAGCTCGACCATCGCCTTCTTCGATTCCTCGTGCGCGCGCGTGAGCAGCTCCTGCGCGCCGTCCGGATCGTCGGCCATCCGCGTCCGCGCGCGGTCGAGCTCCATCGCGATATAGGCGAGGCGGTGCTGCGCGCCGTCGTGAAGGTCGCGCTCGAGCCGGCGCAGCCGTGCGTCGGCCGAATCGACCGCTCCGGCCCGGGTCGCCTCCAGCGTGTCGACCCGGGCCGCGAGGATCGCGCGCTCGTCGGGCGCGAGCAGCCAGGTGGCGATCGCCGCCAGCGCGATCGCGAACCCGCGCGTGATGAAAACCACGATCAAGCCGAGCCCGATGCCGCCCGCGACGATCCCGATCCACGCCCACGTGGTGAGTCGGCCGACCAGCGACCCGGCCGGCGCGGCGGCGCTGAACGCGGGCGCGAGGATCGCGGCGAGCGCCCCGGACCAAAGCGCGATGACCACAGCTCCGAGCGTGGTTCCGACCGTTCCGAGCAGCAGCATGTACCCGACTTCCTTCCAACCGGTGCGGTCGGTGACCCGCGCCCACATGCGCCGGAGCCAGCCGCCCGCGATCGGCGGGCGCGCCGGGCGGGCGATCGGCGCCCCGAGCACGAGCGCGACGCGGGCCCGCTCGGTCCTCGCACCCAGCCGCGCCAGCTCGAACGTGAGCACGAGCAGCGGGATCCCGATGATCACGACCGACGTCCCGATCCCGACCGCGGCCATGACAATCAACAGGATCAACCAGAATAGCCCGAGCACGGCGCTCATGCCCACGTACAGCAGGTCACGCGGCGCGTGCTTCAGGACCATGCTCGGTCGGAACGACGACATGGCTGCAACCGTAGGCGATCGGAACGCCCCAGCCCAGCCTGTTTGCCGGTCGCTGCTAGGTAGGGCCTGCCCTACTCAGGGGGTGAACACCGAGGAGCGACACGGCGCGCTCCCGCACACGTTCACTACCGCGCCATCAGGCTCGAGGTAGTCCGAGATCTGCAGCTGTGCGGCCGGCGTGTTGCGCGGATCGGAGTGCGGGTCGATGTTCGCCGGACCCTCGATCGGCGGGACGTCCCCGACCGGCGGCTCCTGCACGCGGCCCGGGCCGCTGTCCCAGATCTCGATCGCCGACCCGTTGAACGGAAAGCGCGAGATGGCCGGGATCCCGTAGAACAGGTTGCTGTCGCGCGACCGGTCCGGATCGACCGCCGGCTGATACGCGGAGACTCCGGCTGTCCGCGCCTCGGCGCGCGCCGGCGTACATGCTCACCTGGAAGTCGCCATAGGCGACCTGCATAAGCACCTGGTGCGACGGGGTGCCGGGCAGCGGGTGTGACGTCATGTACGGCGCGTAGCCGTCCGGATCGCTGCGGTCCCACAGCTGGTCGAGCAGGTCGAGGATCACCGGGTACAGCGACGGGTCCTTGTAGTACAGCCCGAGGAACGTGCTGAACGTGGTGAAGTCCGTGCTCCGCGCGAGCAGCAGGTTGCCGTAGTCCATGCCGGTGACGCCAAGCACCGCGCGCCGGACGTCGGGCGAGACGGCGAGCGTCACGCCACCCATGATCCCGCCCTGCGAGTTGCCGTCGTAGAACAGGTGCGAGGTGTCGATCGCCGAACGGCCGCCGACCTGGAAATCGGGGTTGGCCGCGAAGCCATGGGGGCTGATCATCAGCCGACCGAGGTAGAGCGTGTTCAGCGCCGCCTGCTGGAGGCGGTCGACGATCACCCCGAACAGGTTGAGGTTCGAGACGACCTGCGCCGCGAACGGCTCGTCGTCCTGGGTCAGCCCCCACCAGTCGGTCGCGCAGAAGGCGATGTTGTACTGGGTCGCGAGCGCCTGCACCGGTGGGTCCTCGACATCGGTGTAGGAGTCGAACAGCCCGTGCCCGTACAGCGCGGCCCGCGCCGGCGCCGGGCTGCCGGCGGAGCTCGGAATGATGCACTCGAACCGCGCGACGCCGACGTTCCCTGGGGTCTGGGTCGGAAGCGCGTCCGGCGTGTGCGAGCTGTAGTGGAAGCCGGTCGTCGCTGTCGTCCCGCACTGGACGAGGTAGCACGGCACGTCGAACGTCCCGATTACCGCGCTCAGCTGCGGTGAGATCGTCTTCGTCTGAGTGATCGTGTACCTCGGCGCGCTGCCCGTGACGTTGCCGTCGGCGAGCTTCTTGTCGCCGAGCTGCGCAAACGCGCTGTCCCGAATCGACGAGCAGGCGTCCTGTCACGTTCGCGCGCGACGCCACCGTGAAGTCCCACGCTTCATACAGATTGCCGCGCCGCACGCCGGCGCGGGCGAGCGCGGCGAAGATCCGCGCGTACCGCGTCTTCTGCGACCGCTCACCAGAAGGCAGCCGCTTGCCGTCGCGCAAGCGCTCGAACCACTTCGGCGCGTGGATCACCCGCCCCGCGGCGTCGCGCAGGTTGCGCAGAGCCACGACGTAGGTGTGCCCGTCGGCGAAGACCTGGCCGGAGTGGATCAGCAGGTCGGTGGTGTCCGGTGCCTTCGCGTTGGCGTCGAGCTCTGACCAGATCAGCTGACGGCGCCCGGTCTGCTCGTCGACGATCACGATCGGCTGGTTGCGCCCGCGCGACCGGGCCATGTCGAGCAGCCCGGCCGCGCCCGTGCGTGCGAACGCCGCCGGATTGTCGAGTCCCGGCACGTGGAGAATCGCCGCGCTGCCCGGGCTGAACCCGTCTGCGCGGTCGTACGGAGCGACGTTGACTCGCTGCCCGCTAGCGTTAGAAGGCATCGCGCCCGCCGGCAGGTGCACGCGAAGCCCGGTCGGACTCGACCGGTCTGGCTTGGTGAACAGGTTGTTCGGGAACGGCAGCAGGCACGGTCGGCCCCCGAACGGCTGGCAATCGGCCGCGGGATCACCTGCGGCAGCCCGGGCTCGCGTCGGGACCGAGCTCGCCGAAGCCACCGACCCCGCCAGGATCAAACCACCCGCCACCAGCCCCCCCATGAACAGCCAGAACGTTCTCATGCGGCCGACAAGTATGCGCGAACACGACCGAGACACGGAGCTCGGGGCCGGGATCAGCCGGCCGCTGGTCCTGCTGCTCGCTGTCACGTGCGGCTCGGCGGTGGCCAATCTGTACTACGCCCAACCGCTGCTCCACACGATCGCCCGGGCGTTGTCGGTGTCGAACAGTTCCGCCGGGCTGCTGATCACGGTCACTCAGGCTGGGTACGTGATCGGCCTTGTCCTGCTCGTACCCCGCGGAGACCTGCTCGAGCGCAGACGGCTGATCGCGGTGGCGCTCGTGATCGCCGCCGCCGGGCTCGGGCTGGCCGCGGCAGCGGGCACGTTTGCGGTGTTCGCACTCGCGGTCGCGGTGCTCGGCCTCACCGCGGTCGTCGCGCAGATCGTCGTCGCGATGTCCTCGTCGCTGGCCGCCGAGCGGGAGCGCGGGCGGGTCGTCGGCACCGTGATGAGCGGGCTGCTGATCGGCATTCTCACCGCACGCACGATCAGCGGGATCGTCGCCCAGCTCCTGGGCTGGCGTGCGATATACGTGATCGCCCCCATGTGGATGCTGCTCCTCGCGGGGATCCTGAGCTGGGCCCTCCCGCGGGTGCCGGCCACCGAGCGCCTCCCTTACCCCCGGCTGCTCAAGTCCATCGTCGTGCTCGTACGGCGCGAGCCGCTTCTCCGCCAGCGGAGCTGTGGCTCGGCGCTCTACTCGAGTGGCGGGTGGGAGGCGGCGTGCGCAGTCGGGGCCGGCACCGCCGCGTTCGGGCTGATCACCTGGCTCGTGACCGAGCGAGTGATGACCGGGCGCCTCCCGATCGCGGCGGACAGCATCGCGTGAGCGCGCACGATCGATCGATCCGTCCGCGCCTCGTCGCCTCCGACCTCGACGGCACGTTGCTGCGATCCGACGGCACGCTCGACGACCGTTCCCGCGATGCGATTGCCGGCGCGGAGGATACCGGCGCGCTGGTCGTGTTCTGCACGGCGCGGCCGCACCGATGGCTCCGGCCGCTGGCCGAGGCGACCGGGCACCACGGCGTCGCGATCTGCGCCAACGGAGCCGTGCTGTACGACCTCCACACCGAGACAATCCTCGAGGCCTCGCCGCTCGAACCGGAGATCGCCAAGCAGCTCGTGGCACTACTGCGAACCGAAGTCCCGGGTGGTGCGTGGGCGGTCGAACGGGCCGGAGGCTTCGGACACGAGCCGGGCTACGTCCCGCGCTGGCCCGTACCCGACGGCACGAGCGTCGACATCGTCGAGACGCTGGTCGAGCAGCCGGCGGTCAAGCTGATGCTCCGGCACGACCGCTTCAGCTCCGACGCGCTGCTGTCGGTCGCGCGCGAAGTCGCGGGTCACCTCGCGGAGTTCAGTCACTCGAACTCCAAGGACGGCCTGCTCGAGGTCAGCGCCGCCGGCGTGAGCAAGGCGTCAGCGCTCGCTCGGCTGTGCGAGCAGCAACGCGTCGACCGCGCCGACGTGATCGCGTTCGGCGACATGCCAAACGACCTGCCGATGCTCACATGGGCGGGCTACGCGGTCGCGGTCGCCAACGCCCATCCCGACGTGATCGCTGCGGCCGACGAGGTCACGGCCTCGAACGACGACGCGGGCGTCGCGCGCGTACTCGAGCGACTGTTCGACCTCATCGGTTCCTGAGGGGCGACGTAGCGCCGGCACGGCTCGCCGCGCAGCCCGGGCACGGCGGCAGCCCGGTCGGGCACGGCCACGCCCGGCACGACCGGCAGGATGATCCGCGACGGCATCGCCGCGCGAATGGGCCAGCCGACGGTCGCCTGCCCGTTCGGCACAGATCGGCGAACGCCCACGCTCGGCTGATCGCCTCCGGGCGCGGAGATCGTGATCCGGATCCGCGATCCCGGCCCGGTACACGTGGCCCTCGTAGTACAGCGGCACGATGACCTCGGTGAAGCGCCCGTTCGGCAGCGGCGCCGCGTCTGCCCGCGCGCAGGCTCAGCTCCGGCTCGAGCAGCGTGCTCGCGGCGGCGTCGAGCTTGCGCTCGCGTCGCGCGCAGCCATCCGCTCTGCACGAACGTCTCGATGCCGTCGGGTCGCACCTCGGACACGGTCACCTGCAGGTCCACGTCGGGCGTCGAGGCCTTGATCCATGCGTGCAGCGCGCCGGCGCCGACGACCACGACGTTCTGCGCCGAGCGGCGCGCGTCACGTACGACAGCGCCGTCCCGGGCGGATTCTGCGTCCAGTCGATAGTGCGGCGAGGTGCCCCACAGACCCCCGGGGCCCGTGTTGCCGCTGAACGTCGGTGGGCGGCCGGGCGCGCGGAGACCACGTGAACGCGTCGACGCCCGTGACGCGCCGGAGCTCCGGCGCAACACCCCACCCGCGCTGAGCTACCACGACACCGCGCGCGTCCCCGGCAGCGGGAACCGCGCGAACGACTGCTCGAACGCCGCCACCGGGCGCGCCCGGCCGCGACGCCGCCGGCGCCGTTGTCGAACAGGATGCGGACCGCCGGCAGGCGCTCGAACGCCGCGAGCGCGGATGCGTAGTCGGGCTCGTCCTCGATCGGATCGTCGGCGGGGAACGGCACCCCGCTGATCCCCATCGCCGTCTGGTAGAGCAGCGGCGCGAGCGCTCGCATGTCCGGCGACAGAGCGCGGCAACCGGCCGCGCCACGAACAGCGACAGGAAGTCGTACCAGCGCACCGCGGTCGGCCGGATCGAGCGAGTCGATGTGGGCGCCGTTCGTGAACGTGAACCACTTCAGCCGAGTACCCGTGAAGTGCTCGGCGAGCTCTGGGCAGTGGCCGCCGGTCTGCTCGTCGGTCCACTGGCAGGCCAGGTACACCGGCACGCTGGATCTTGTGCACGAACGTTGTCGGGTTCAGCGGGTTCGGCGACCGACGGGACGTAGTAGCGGTTGGCGGCGACCTCGGCCACCTCGTTGACCGCCTCGGTGTGGAGCACCTGATTGGCCGCGGCACACGCGATCGCCGCCGCGGATCCGCTGAAGCGCCCACGCCTCGCCGTGACCGGGCGAGGCCGGCTCGGCGTCGAAGTCGCGCGCTCGTGCGTACGGCAGCGGCGAAACCCGTGTTGAGGATCCCGCCGGGATACAGCGTGGTCGCCGTGTTGTCGATCACCGACAGCGGCGCGATCGCGGCCAGGTCGGGCGGATCGGTGGCGGCGACGAACAGCTGGCTGATCCCGCCGTAGGAGACCCCGACCATCCCCACCTTGTGGTGCAGCACCCACGGCTGCGTGCGCGACGGTCTCGATCACGTCGTAGCCGTCGAGGCTCTGCAGCCGCTCGAAGAAGCTGAACGCGCCACCGGAGCAGCCCGTCCCCCGCATGTTCACGTCGACCACCGCGAACCCGAGCAGCGTGGCGATCGGAGCTGATGCCGCTCTGCGCCGCCGGCCGGGTCCGCGTAGTCCGTAGCCCGAGTACTCGATCAGCGTCGGGTACGGCCCGGGGCCGGCCGGGAGGCGGACGTCGATCGCGAGCTTGATCCCGTCGCGCGTGGTCAGGTAGCCGTAGCCGGAGGCTCGGGATCTGCTGGTCGTAGACCTTCGTGCTGGGTGGCGCGGACTGATCAGGCAGCACGGTCACCGCCGTAGACGGACCGCCCCCGCCGGCGGCCGGTCGCACGCGATACCCCGGCCCCGAGTTTCACCTCACGAAAGATCAGACCGCCGAGCGAGCCCGCGGCCTGCACACCGACCCGCGCGCCGCGGCGGTTCACCAGCACGAGCCGCTCGCCCGGGCGGGCGCCCGTCACGTACACCTGGTTGACGCTCCCGCCGACCCTGAGCCGCACGGCCGCTGCCGCGGAGGCCGTCGCCGGCACAGCCGCGCAAGCGACCAAGACCACCCCTAGCGCGAGCGCCCCCCGAACCCGTTCGCGCATACCGAACATCTCGTGCCCGGGCACCCTACACATGCCTTGTCCGCGATACCCGTGCGCTCGCCTCGTGATACGGGTAAGCCCCAGCAAGGGACAGGATCTCGCGCGGTGGGGCCGCGGCAAGGGTATCTGCTGGCCGTCCCGGCGCCGGCCGACGAGATCGCCGCATGGCTCGCTTCCAGAAAGACGTGATGGACCAGTAGGTTTCTCCCATGCCCGAGGACGCCACGCCAGTCACCGCGCGCGCAGACCCCGAGCCGCAGCACTCCGACCCCGCCGACCTCGGAGTGCTCGAGGCGGCCGAGCTACTCCGCTCCGGACGCCTGTCGTCGGTCGAGCTGACCGATGCCTGCCTGCGCCGGATCGAGGAGCGAAACGGCGGCGCCCCGACCGACGACGGCGCCCCGGACGCGATCAACGCGTGGGCTCGGCTTTATCCCGAGCTGGCGCGGCGAGCAGGCCCAGAGCGCCGACCAGCGCCGCGCGAGCGAGGGCGACGCGACGCCGCTGCTGTGCGGGATCCCGATCGGCCTCAAGGACCTGTACGGCGTCGCCGGCCTGCCGCTCACCGCGTCCAGCCGGGTGCTCGACGGACAACGTCGCCGCCGCCGACAGCACCGCCTGGGCGCGGCTGCGCGACCAGGGGATGGTCCTGCTCGGCCACACGCACACGCACGAGTTCGCCGCCGGCGGGACGACCGATCAGGTCGGCAACCCGCATTCGCTGCGCCTGATCGCCGGCGGCTCGAGCGGCGGGAGCGCGGCCGCGCTCGCCGCGCGGATGACCCCGGCGGCGCTCGGCAGCGACACGTGCGGCTCGCTGCGGATCCCGTCGGCCTGCTGCGGGACGTGCGCGATCAAGCCGACGCACGGGCGGATCCCGCTCGACGGGATCGTGCCGCTGGCCCCGTCGCTCGATCACGCCGGACCGATGGCGCGGACGATCGCCGACTGCGCCGCGCTGCTCGCGGGGATGGCCGCCGGCGGCCCCGACGATCACGCCGCTGATGCCGCCGCCGGCGGCGATCGACGGTCCGCCGCTCGCGGCCCGGACCGGCGGGCACCCGCTCCAGGGCGTCACGATCGCGCTCACCGACCGCACCAACGGGGTCACGATCGCGCCGGCGGTCGGGATTGGGCTCGACGAGGCGGTCACGCACGTGCGAGCGCCTCGGCGCGCGGATCGTGCGAGCTCCCGGCGCCGTGGACGTTCGAGTGGGACGACCTGAGCCGCGTCCTGTTCACCGACGTGTGGGCTTATCACCTGGGCTACGCCGACCGGCACGATCGCTACCGACCCGCGATCGCGGAGTTCGTCGAGGCCGCGCGCAACTTCACCGACGCCCAGGCGTACCTCGCCGCCCAGATGCGCCGGGCGCAGGGAACGGCCGCCTGGGAGGAGTGGTTCGCCGAGCACGGCGTCGACGTCGTGCTCGAGCCGACGCTGCCGATCCTGCCCGTACGAGCGCGGCCCCGGCTACGAGCGCGGGCACGCCGGCCGGGCGCCGGTGACCCGCTGATCGAGCTGACCGCGCTGTGGGACATGACCGGCATGCCGGTCGCGGCGCTGCCGGTGAGCTGGACGGTCGGCGTGTCGCTGGTGGCGCCGCGCGGCCACGAGGCGCCGCTGATCCAGACGGCGATCGACCTCCAGGAGCACGCGCTCGGGATCCCGGGAGATCCGGTCGGACGGTCCGGTCCGTGAGCCTGGCGGTCACCGGCGCACTGCTCGCCGGCGAGCGCGTCGGGCTGCGGGCCGAGAACGGGCTGATCGTCGAGCTCGGCCCGGGCGTGCCGCCCCGGCCCGGGGACGACGTGGCTCGACGCCGGCCGGCGCGATCCTGGTCGCGCCGGCTGATCAACGGCCACACCCACGCCGCGATGACGCTGTTCCGCGGCTACGGCGACGACCTGCCGCTGATGCGGTGGCTCGAGGAGAAGATCTGGCCGATCGAGCGAAAGCTCGAACCCGAGGACGTCTACTGGGGCACGCGCCTGGCCTGCCTGGAGATGATCCGCAGCGGGACCGTGCGCTTCTGGGACATGTACTGGCACCCGGAGGCGGCCGCGCGCGCGGTGCACGACGCCGGGATGCGCGCCACCGTGGCCGCGCCGCTGATCGACGTCGGCGGCCGGACCGAGGCGATGCGCGAGGCCGCCCGGCGCAGCCTCGACGAGCTCGCCGGCGAGGGCGAGCGGATCGACGCCGGGCTCGCCCCGCACGCGATCTACACGGTCAGCGAGGACAGCCTGCGCTGGATCGCCGAGCTCGCCGCCGAGCGCGGCATCCCGGTTCAGATCCACCTGTCCGAGACCGAGCAGGAGGTGATCGACTGCGTCGCCGCGCACCGGCGTGCGGCCCGCCCACTACCTCGATCGGATCGGGCTGCTGACGCCGCGCACGGTGCTCGCGCACGGCGTGTGGCTCGACGAGGACGAGCTCGAGCTGATCGCCGAGCGCGGCGTCGGTCGTCGTCACCAACCCGGTGGCGAACCTCAAGCTCGCGGTCGGCGCGGTGTTCCCGTACCGCGGGCGCGCGCCGCCGGCGTCCAGGTCGGGCTCGGCACCGACGGTCCCGGCTCGAACAACTCGCTCGACCTGTTCGCGGACATGAAGGTGCTCGCGCTGCTCCAGAAGCACGCGGCGCGGGACGCGCGCGGCGATCGGCGCGGTCGAGACCTGGGAGATCGCCACCGGCCGGCGCGCGCCGCTGCTCGGCGCCGCGCCCAGCCTCGAGGTCGGGCAGCCGGCCGACTTCCTGCTGCTGCGCGCCGGCGCGCCCGAGCTCAGCTTCGGCGAGCTGCCGGCCGCGCTCGTGTACGCCGCGTCGGGCGCGGTCGTGCAGACGCACCGTGATCGCCGGGCGCACGTGCTGATGCGCGACGGCGAGATCGAGGGCGCCGAGGAGGTGCTGGCGCGCGCGCTCGAGCGCGCCCGCCGGCTCGGGCTGGCGCCGCCCGTCGCCTCGCGCCGGCACCGACGAGCTAGCCTGAAACCCGATCCGCGCCATGACCGCGCAGCGTCACCGAGACAGCCGCCGATCGACTCGTTCGCGCCGCCGGCCCGGCCGCGCGGCGTGCCCGCGTCCTGCTGATGTTCGGCGAGATGGCGCTCAAGGGACGCAAGCGCTCGAGCTTCGCCGCCGTGCTCGAGCGCAACCTGCGCCTGGCGATGCGCCGGGCCGGCGACGGTCGAGCTCCACCGGCGCGGCTCGTCGTTCCTCGTGTTCCCGCCACCGGACGGACTCGCCGACCGTGCTCGAGGTCGCCACCGAGCTGCCCGGGCCTGAGCGTCGTCCAGCCCGCGCTGCGCGTCGAGCCCGACGTCGAGCGCGCCGCGCGAGGCCGCGGTTGAGCTGCTGCGCGGCCTGCCGGCGCGGCTCGTTCGCGGTCCGCGCGCGCCGGCGCGAGAAGAGCTTCCCGGTCGGCTCGATGGACATCGCGCGACTCGTCGGCGCGACGGTCAACGACGAGCTCGGGCTGGCCGTCGATCTGTCCCGCCCGGATGTCGAGTTGCACGTCGACGCGTACGCGCGCGAGCTGTTCGTGTCGGTCGACCGGCTGCGAGGAGCGGGCGGTCTCCCGGTCGGCACCAGCGGGCGGGCGCTGGTGCTGCTCTCGGGCGGGATCGACTCGCCCGTCGCCGCCTATCGGATGATGAAGCGCGGTCTGCGCTGCGACTTCGTCCACTTCAGCGGCCAGCCGCTCACCGGACCCGAGTCGGCCTACAAGGCGTACGCGCTGGTCGGCCGGCTGAACCGCTTTCAGGGTCGCTCGCGCCTGTTCGTGGTCCCGTTCGGGCTGGCCCAGCGGCTGCTCGCGAGCTCCGGCGCCGGCCGGCTGCAGGTGCTGGCGCAGCGCCGGCTGATGGTCCGCGTGGCCGACGCGCTCGCGCGGCGCGAGCAATGCGAGGCGCTCGTCACCGGCGACTCGCTCGGCCAGGTGGCGAGCCAGACGCTGCGCAACCTCGAGGTGGTCGAGGGCGCCTCGACGCTGCCCGCTGCTCCGTCCGCTGCTCGACCGCGACAAGTCCGAGATCATCGAGCGAGGCCGAGCGCCTGCGGACGTTCGAGACCTCGATCCTTCCCGACGAGGACTGCTGCACGCTGCTGGCGCCGAGCCGAGCGGTCACCTGGACCGACCCGGAGCCGCTGATCGAGCTCGAGCGCCGGGTCGACGTGGAGACCGTGGTCGAGCGCTCTCGGTCGAGCAGGCGCTCGAGATGTGGCCGCGGCTCGCCGCCGCGCCGGATCGCCGACGTCGCGCCGCCGACGCCGACGCTGTCGGCCCCGGACGCCGCAAGCGGCCGCTCAGGCGGCGAGCGAGTCCGGCCGGGCGGCCAGGCCGTGCTCGAGCAGCCCGTACGGCGCCGCGTCACGAACCGGGCGGATCGCGCGCGCCGGCGGCGGCCAGCGCGTCGAGCGCCGAGCCCGAGCGCGGGCATCCGTCGTCCACCGTGCGCGTCGGAGGCGATCACCGCCCGCGGCGCGGATCGCAGCAGCCAGAGCGCCGTGGCGCGCACCCGCTCGCCGTAGAGCCCCGCGACCGACCACGCGTTGATCTGCAGCGCGCTGCCGGCGGCGAGCTCGTGCTCGAGCGCGCGCCACCCGGCGTCGGCCAGCCTGAGGGCCCGCTCGGGATGGGCGACGACCACGCGCGAAGCCGCGCTCGCGCAGCTCGTCGGCGGCCGCCGTGTAGCTCGTCGTCGAGCCCCGTCGAGCGGCGCCTCGAGCAGTAGCCAGCGCCGGCCCGGCGGGCCGTGGGCGATCGTCTCGAGATCGCGCCTGCGACAGGCGCGGCAACCATGTGGTGGGCGAGCTCGGCCCCGCACAGCACCTCGATCGCGATCCGCTTCGGCGGCGAGCCGCGCGCGAACCTCGCGCACCCGGTCGGGCAGGCGTGCTGACGTCGGTGTCGCAAGCGCGGGTGCACGTGCGGTGTGGTCACGATCGTGCGCGTCCCCTCGGCCGCTGCGGCGGCGGCCAGCGCGACGCTCTCCTCGATCGACGACGGCCCGTCGTCGATGCCCGGCAGCAGGTGAAAGTGGAGTTCTGCGTAGCTCATCCGCTCCGATGATCGGCGAGCCTGGCCGCCGATCCTGTGACGAATCCGGTGAAGGCCGCGCGGCGCGCCAGGCGCTCACGGATCTCGGCCCAGAGCTCGCGGAACGCCTCGCGCCGCGCGGCCGCGCGGCGCGAACTCCTCGAGCGGCGCGCGCGCCTGCCCCATCCGCTCGACGTCGGCGGCGAACGGCACCACCGTATGCAGCATCTCGGGCCGCTCGGCGATGAAGCGTCTCCATCACGTCGCGGTGCATCCGCTTGCGCGAGTCGACCATCGAGAAGAACGGGAGCCGCTGCATGTCGGCGCCGGCGACCTGGTCGATGTAATCGAGCGTGCGCGCGGACAGGGTCGCGGGGAGCAGCGGGATGAGGAGCGCGTCGGCGGCCTCGAACACGCTCTCGGACACGAGCGAGATGCTCGGCGGGCAGTCGAGGAACACGTAGTCGTAGTCGGGCTCGAGCGGCGCGAGCACGCGGCGCGAGCCGGCGCGTCGGGCGCTTGGTCGGCGTCGAGGTGGAGGTCCATGTGGCGGTAGGAGAAATCCGCCGGGAGCAGGTCGAGCCGCTCGTAGTCGGTGCCCTTGATCCGGGCCGCAGCGTCGCGTCTTGCCGCGCACGAGCCGCGCCCGCCACCCTTCACCTTGGGCTTGACGCGCAGCAGATACGTGCTCGCCCCCTGCGGGTCGAGGTCCCACAGCAGCGTCGTCGCGCCCGCGCGCGCGGCGAGGTAGGCGAGGTTCACCGCGGCGGAGGTCTTCCCCACCCCGCCTTTGATGTTGTAGCTGGCGAGGACCATGGCGCGCAGAGTCTCCCAACATCGCGCGTAAACTTCCTCCGTCTGGAAGTGAGGGGAGCAGCCACCGTCTGTCCGCGGTGTGGCACGGACAACCTGCCCGGTGCCAAGTTCTGCATGGAGTGCGGATCGGCGCTGCCGACGTCGTGCCCGGCGTGCGGCCACGCCACCGCGCCCGGGCAGAACTTCTGCTCGGAGTGCGGCGCTGGCGCTGGCGTCGGGCGCGAGCGCGACGTCAGACGTCCGGGCGTGCCGCGGGAGCGAGACCATGCCGGCGCCGTCGCCGGCGCGCGCCCGGCGGGACTCGGCCGAGCTGCGGACGGTGTCGGTCCTGTTCGTCGACCTCGTCGGCTACACCTCGCTCGTCGGAGTCGCTCGATCCCGAGGACGTGCGCGACCTGCTCGGGCACTACTTCGACGCGGCGCGCAAGCATCGTCGACCGCTACGGCGGGACGATCGAGAAGTTCATCGGCGACGCGGTCGATGGCCGTGTGGGGAACGCCGGTGGCGCGCGAGGACGACGCCGAGCGGACCGTGCGGGCCGCGCTCGAGCTGGTCGACGGCGGTCGCGGCGCTCGGCGACGAGGTCGGCGCGCCCGGACCTGCGCGCGCGCGCCGGCGTCGTCACCGGTCAGGCGGCGCTACTGGCCAACCACGACGAGGGCGTGGTCGTGGGCGACCGGGTCAACACGGCGGCGCGGATCCAGGCCGCCGCCGACCCGGGCACGGTGCTCGTCGACGACGTCACCCGCCAGGTCACGTCGGCCGCGATCGTCTACGAGGACGCCGGCCGTCACGAGCTCAAGGGCAAGGCCGAACCACTCCGACTGTGGCGCGCGACCGAGGTGCTCGCCCCGGCGCCCGGGCACCGACGCGCGACGGCCTCCAGGCGCGAGTTCGTCGGGCGCGACGCGGACCTGCGGCTGATCAAGGAGCTGTTCCACGCCGGCGTGAGCCGCCGCTCGGCCCGGCTGGTCGCCGTCTCCGGCGCGGCGGGCGTCGGCAAGAGCCGGCTGCGCTGGGAGTTCCTCGACTACCTGATGACGCTGCCCGACCGGTTCCTGTGGCACCCCGGCCGGTGCCTCCCGTACGGAGACGGGGTCGCGTACTGGGCGCTCGCCGAGATGGTGCGTCACCGGCTGGGGATTCGCGAGGACGCGCCCGACCGAGGAGGCGACGGCCAAGCTCGCAGGCCGGCCTCGAGCGATGGATCGCCGACGCCGCCGAGCGCGAGTTCATGTCGGTCGCGGCTCGGCGTCCTGCTCGGAGTCGCGGAGCCGGGCCCCGGGCGCGAGGAGCTGTTCGCGGGCTGGCGGCTGTTCTTCGAGCGCCTCGCCGAGCACGACCCGGTCGTGATGGTGTTCGAGGACATGCACTGGGCCGACGACGGCCTGCTCGACTTCGTCGAGTACCTGCTCGACTGGTCGGCCCAGCACCGCGATCTTCATCCTGACGTTCGCCCGGCCCGAGCTGTCCGAGCGGCGGCCGGGCTGGCCGGCGGGCCACCGCAGCGCCACCGTCGATCCCGCTCGAGCCGCTCGGCGACCAGGGCGATGGAGGAGCTGCTCGACTCGGTCGCGACGCTGCCCGTCGCCGCCAAGCGGCGGATCATCTCGCAGGCCGAGGGCATCCCGCTGTACGCGATCGAGACGGTGCGGGCGCTCGCGGACCGCGGCGCGCTGGTCGAGCGCGACGGCGCGCTCGTCCTCGCCGGCGAGCTCGGCGAGCTCGACGTCCCGGCCAGCCTGATCTCGCTGCTCGGCGCGAGGCTCGACGCGCTCGGCTCCGACGAGCGCGAGCTGGTCAAGTCGATGTCGGTGTTCGGGGGCAACTTCCCGCTCGCCGCGGCGCAGGCTCTGTCCGGGCTGCCCGCGCGACGATCGCCGACGCGGTGCTGCGTCAGCCTCGTGCGCAAGCAGGTGCTGACCGTCCGGGCCGACCCGCTCTCCCCCGACCGCGGGCCAGTACCGCTTCGGCCAGATGCTGCTGCGCACCGTCGCCTACGAGATGCTCTCCAAGCGAGAGCGGAAGTCCCGGCACCTCGCGGCCGCGCAGTACCTGTCGCATGCGTTCGCCAACGAAGGCGAGGACGTGGCCGAGGTGCGTGGCGGCCCACTACCTCGCAGGCGTACCGGTGCGCCGCCAACGACTCCGACGCGATCCAGCTCCGCGCCGAGGCGGTCACCGCGCTGCGCCGCGGCGCCCAGCGCGCCGCCGCGGTCGGCGCGCCGCATACCGCCGAGCGCGCGTACCGGACGGCGATCGAGCTCGCCGCCGGCGAGGACGAGCGCATCGAGCTGATCAAGGCGGCCGGCGACATGGCGCTGGTCGACGGTCGCTACGAGGCCTCGCTGGAGTTGTTCGAGGACGCCGCCGCCCGGCTCCAGAGCCTCGGCCGCGCGCGCGACGCCGCCCGTCTGGGCTCGAAGATCGGCCAGGCGCTCCGCCGGGTCGGACGCGCCGCCGAGGCGATCGACCGCATGCGCCACGGACCTCGCCGTGCTGAGCGACGACGTCGAGGATCCCGGACGCCGCGCAGATCAACGTCGAGCTCGGCGTGGCCCTGCTCTCGTCCGGCCGGGTGCGCGAGGCCGCCGAGCCGCTCGAGCGCGCGCTCGAGCTCGCGCAGGCGCTCGAGCTTCCCGCGCGTCCTGGCCGGCGCGCTGACCTACAAGGCGCAGCTGTGCGACGCAGTCGGCCGCGTCGCACGAGGCGCGCATCCTGTTCGACGGCGCGATCGAGCTGTGCCAGCGCCACGAGCTGACCGACCGGCTGTTCGTCGCGCAGCTCAACGGCGGGGACTTCCTGCGCAGGTTCGACCTGCCCGGCGCCGCCGAGCGCACCAGCGACGCGCTGGCCACCGCGAGGCGCATCGGCAGCCGCTACTACGAGAGCGTCGCGGCGTCCAACCTGATGCGCGTGCTGGGAGTACACCGGCGCCTGGGACGACGCTCGAGCGGCTCGGAGTCGAGCTGCTCGACGGCGGCTCGCGAGCGACCGGGCGCCGAGGTCCTTCATCTCGAGCTGGCGCTGCTGGCCGCGCTCGCGGCGACACGCAGCGCCGCGCGCGAGCACCTCGACGGGATGGCCGCCTGGCGTCGCAGCGAGGCCGATCAGCCGCGCTGGACCTACGCGGCGTGCGAGGCGACGATCGCGCTCGCGGCCGGCGACTTCGCCGCCGCGCTCGACCTGCTCTCGGGCAAGATGGCCGAGATCATCGCGATCGAGGGACCGGCGAGTCAGGCCAGCCGGATCGGCTTTCCGTGCGCGCTCGGCGCCGCGCTCGCGCTCGGGCGGACGGGCGAGGCGGCCGATCTGCTCGTCGCTGCTGGCCGACCGGCCGCCCGGCCATGTGCCGCCGTTCCTGCGAGCCCAGCTCGCGCGCGGCGACGGTCTGCTCGCCGCCGCCGACGGGGACCGGGCGACTGCCGAGGCGCAGCTCGGTATTTCGGTCGAGCGCCTGCGCGCCCTCGCTTACCCGTACTGGCTCGCCCAGGCGCAAACCGACCTCGCCGGCGTACTGCTCGACGAGCGTCGCTCCGATGAGGCCCGATCGCTGCTCGAAGAGGCGACCGAGGTGCTGAGCCGGCTCCGCGCGATGCCCGCGCTCGGACGAGCCGAGACCCTGGTGGCGGGTCTGTCGATTCCAGCCGGGAGCTGACTACTCGAGCGAAGCGAGCAGCTTCCGCCCGTTCGGCACGCCCCAGCCGCTGACCGCGTCGAAGCCTTCCGTCGCTTCGTACCCGAACCCAGGTTTCGGAGAGGTGTTGTTCCCCTTGGTGATGTCGGCGAAGGCGCTCGAGCCACGCCCCTCCCGGTACAGCAGCGGGGTGAGAAACGAAGGGGCGCTCGCTTGCGTCTGGGCTGCCGCGATACGGGCGATCAGCGCCGACCACACCGGCGCCGCGGCGCTGGTGCCGCCGTTGAGCGTCGCCTCGCCGTCGAACACAAGGCTGTAGCCCGGGGGACCGGCGAGCGCGGCGACGTCGGGGACCACGCGCCCGTCGAGCGCGCCGGCGTTACGCGACTCGATGCGGACGTCCTGCCAGTCGGGCCGCTTGAACCTGACGCTCACGCCTCCGCCCGTCGAACCACCGCGGCGCTGGCTGCGGTCGCCCGGCGTGCTCCACCACACGACCTCCTCGCCGTCGTCGGCGAGCATCGTGCCCCCCACCGCCAGCACGAACGGGCTCGAGGCCGGAAAGTGCACATGTGCGCGCTGGTCGTGCATCTGATCACCTGACCCGTCGTCGCCCGTCGCCACGCACACCGTGATCCCCCGCCGCGAGGCCGCCTCAAGGCGCTGGTTGATCGCTTCGATCGCCGCCGGCGACCAATCGGGTGAGTCCTCCGCGAGCCCCCAGCTGACACAGAGAGTCACCGGTGGGGGATCGGCGGCGACCACGCGGTCGAGCAGGTCGATCCAACCTTTCTGATCGAAAGGTGCGAAATACACACTAATCCTCGCGTGCGCACACAACCCGGCGACGATCTCAACGTCCATCATCACCTCGTGACTCTCGCCGAGCGCGGGGCCCTGCTGGTCGGCCGATAGCGCCGCGATCTGCGTGGGTGTCATCGGCGAGGCGCCGACCGACACCGTCTCGATCTGCGGCAGTGGTCGGCCGTGCGTCTCGCAGAACTTGCCGACGTCGTCGGGGTAGTAACCCCCGCCGAACTCCGCGATCGCGATCGTCTGCCCAGTGCAGTCCCCTGCGGGGAAGCTGTAGCGCCGCTCGAGGTCGACGGGGGTGAGCGGGGCGACGGGCGCGTGCAGCGCGGCGGGCATATGCGGGGCGACGGGCGCATGCGGGGCGGCGGGCGCAGGCGGCACGGCGGGCGCGTGTGGCGCGCGTCGTTCAGCGCCGGGGCGCGCCGACCGGTGAGCGACGCGGCGCTGATCGAGCCCGAATACGCCTGTGACGATTCCGTCGAGCTCTGAGGGAATTCTCACCTCCCCGTCCCTGCCCCGCAGCACCCCATCTCTCCCGTGGCTGTACAACCCTAGTCCCGGGTGGAACGCGGCCTCGATCTGAGCGGCGGTGCCGGTCATGACGAGGCTCGCAGTCGCCGGGTGCTCGTCGTGCGCGGTGAGCCCGAAGCGCCCCAGAACCTGCTTGACCTTGTTTGCGTCGGCAGCGAACCGGTCGGGGTCGCGAAGCGCGACGGTGACCTCGACGCGCGACGCCGGATCGACGTCCCCCACACGCTCGGCGTTGGGCCCACGACCTCGCTCGCTCCCCGCGAGCCCCACGTGGGCGGCGGCCATCAGCGTTGACGCGAAGCCCGGAAATCGCGAGTATGCGATCTCGCGAATTCGAAAGGAGAGCCCATGAGCCGGACTGTATTCGACTGCGCTCGCGTGCCAGGGGACACCTGCTCGGTCCAGATGATCGGCGATCGGGATGACGTGCTTGTCGCCGCGAAGCAGCATCTCGTCTCGGCTCACGGCCACGACGACAACTCAAATCTCGAGCAGAACGTCACTAACGTCGTCGACAGCCATCAGCAGGCCACGCCGTACTCAACGTGGATTTAGCGCCGCCGACCCCGTGAGGGGCCGCCGGCTACCGGTTAGATCGGGTACTCGCGCGCCGGCGACTGGACGGTCATCCAGCGCAGCTCCGTGAGCTCCTCGAGCGCGGCGCTACCGCCGAAGCGGCCGACGCCGCTCGCCTTCACGCCTCCGAACGGCATCTGCGGCTCGTCCTGGACGGTCGTGTCGTTGACGTGGCAGATCCCGCTCTCGATCCGGTGAGCCAGCTCGAGCGTGGCCGGGACGTTCTCTGAGAACACCGCCGCCGACCGGCCGTAGTCGGTCTAGAACGAGATCTCTTCTACGTAGCACCACGACCAACTGTCGCCAGGCATCGCCGAGCTCATGATCGCGTGACCGGTCTCCTGGTAGTGCTTCGTCGCGTGCGTCCCGGGCGATGAGTCGCAGCAACCGACGTGGCCGCAAGTGCGGCACGCCCTGAGCGCGACCCACGTCCCGCCGGTCGCCAGGCACTCCTCGCATCCCTCGACGTCCGCGGGTACGTCGACCTTGATCTGGTCGACGTGGGCGCAATCGGCCATCTCGGCTCCCCTCGGATCGGTTCCCCGCTTCTCGCTACAGACCATCGCAGGTCAGGACGCTCAAGGGATCGCACATCCGAGCCGATCATTAGTTTGGCACCTAAATATTTTTCTGCTAAGCTTTTCGAGACGAAATGACGAAAGCGACCTCTCCCTCATGACAACGACCTCTTCCTCTTCGCCAGACCCGGTCCTCAAGCTACCTTCGGCCGGCGCGACCGAGGCGGCGCGTATCGAGCCGCACGTGATGCGCGTCGCGATCGTCGTGATCCTGGGCGCGATCATGTCCGTGCTCGACACGACGATCGTCAACGTCGCGCTCCACGACCTTTCGATCGATCTCCACGCCTCGCTCGGCGGGATCCAGTGGGTGATCACCGGCTACCTCCTTTCGCTCGCCGCCGTGATCCCGGTCACCGGCTGGGCGGTCCGGCGCTACAGCGCGCGTCGGCTGTACCTGATCGCGCTCGTGGTGTTCACGCTCGGCTCCGGGCTGTGTGCGCTCGCCACGAACACCGGCGAGCTGATCGCCTTCCGCGTCCTCCAAGGCGTCGGCGGGGGCATGCTCACCCCGATCGGTCAGATGATCCTCGTCAAGGCCGCCGGCCCCCGCAACCTCCCCAAGGTGATGAGCCTGATCGGCATCCCGATCGTGCTCGCCCCGGTGTTCGGCCCAACGCTCGGCGGGCTCTTGCTGCAGACCGTCGGCTGGGAGTGGATATTCATGATCAACGTGCCGATTGGCGCACTCGCGCTGGTCATGGCGTGGCGGCTGCTGCCGCACGACGCAGCGAGCTCGAGCCAGGCCGGCCGGCTCGACTTCATCGGGCTCGCCCTCGCGGCCGCCGGCGTCGTCGGCCTCACCTACGGCCTGTCCCAGAGCGAGACCGCGGGCACGCTGACCTCTCCGTCGGTCCTCGTCCCCGCCTTCGCCGGCCTCGCCCTGCTCGGGCTGTTCGTGGCCCGGTCACAGCGGATCGAACGCCCGCTGCTCGACCTCAACCTGTTCGCGAACCCGGCCTTCCGCGCCGCGTCGATCGTGACTTTCTGCCTCGGGGCCGCGCTGTTCGGCGCGATGATCCTGATGCCGCTCTACTTCCAGACGATTCGCGGCGAAGACGCGATCTCCACCGGCCTGATGCTGATCCCCCAGGGCATCGGCGGCGGCGTCGGCATGTTCCTATCGGGTCGTCTGACCGAGCGGCTCGGCGCCGGACGGACCTCGCTGCTAGGCGGCTCGATCCTCGCGGTGGCCACGATCCCGTTCGTGCTCGTGACCGCCACGACGCCCTACCCCGTGATCGGATCGGCGATGCTCCTCCGCGGCATCGGGGTCGGCCTCGCGATCATGCCGGCGATGACAGCCGCCTTCTCGGTGCTCTCGCCCGAAAAGGTGAACGACGCCAGCCCGCAGCTGACCGTGCTTCAGCGAGTCGGCGGCTCGCTCGGAACCGCGATCATCGCGGTCGTGCTCCAGGGGCAGCTCCAGGACGCGCACACCACCGCTGCGGCCGCGGCCGGATTCGGTAACACCTACTGGTGGGTAATGGGCGTGACGTTGCTCGCGCTGATCCCGGCGGCGGCGCTGGCGCGGATCGAGCGCCGAGCGAAGACCCACGCGACCGAGAGCCGTGTCACGATCGCGGTTGACGAACCCCTCCTGGAGGCAGCGTGAGTCCAAAGAACGGTGCACCCGTGGCCGAGTCGGCGAGCAAGCTCGACGAGCTCCGCACGGCGCTCAATCAGCTGCTGGCGGCCGATCGGCGGCTCCGCGGCCGCGACCACAGCCGGCCCGGTGAGCTGACCTTCGCCCAGCTGCGAACGATCGCGGCACTCGGACGCGAGCACGAGATGACCGCCGGCCAGCTGGCCAAGAGCGCCGAGCTCACGCCCGCCACCGTCACCGCGATCCTCGACCAGCTCGAGGCCGCGAACATCGTCGAGCGCCGGCGCAGCACCGAGGACCGGCGCGTCTGCAACGTCGCGCTGACCCCCGAGGGCTGGGAGCTGCTCGAGCGCAAGCTCGCGGTCTGGAACGGTCTCTGGGCCGAGCGCATGTCCGGCTTCGGCGACAAGGACATCGAGACGGCTGCTGCGATCCTGCACGAGGTGACCGGCATCCTCGACACGGTCGCCAGCACGCTCGACGCGCCCTAGTGTCCCCTATCCCGGCCGACCCTGGGCGCGATCGCCGGCGGAGGCCGACCAACCTGATGACCGTCTGACCGCGCCGGACGGCGCCTCGTCGGACTTGACTTCGACCAAACGGTTGGATGATGATGTGCCGGGATGTCTGAGATCTCGCTGCGCGGCCAGGCCGCGATCGTGACGGACGCGGCTCGCGGGCTCGGTCGAAGCTACGCGATGGAGCTCGCCGGCCTGGGTGCTGCCGTGGTCGTGAACGACGTGCCCGATCCGGAGCCGGCTGCGAACGTGGTCGAGAAGATCGAGGCCGGCGGCGGCCAGGCGATCGCATCGCTGCACAGCGTCGCGACGCGGGAAGGTGGACGCGCGGTCGTGGCCGACGCGCTCGAACGGTGCGGGCGCGTCGACGTAGTCGTCAACAACGCAGGGTTCCTCCACCCCGCGTTCTTCGAGCAACTGTCACTGTCCCGGATCGGGGGATGGCCGTGAGCGAGTCGATGGCGCCACCGAAGATCGCCCAGCTGGCGTTTTGCACCAGCGATCTCCCGCAGTCGGTCCGGCTGTACTCGGAGGCGTTCGGTTTCGCCCCCGCCGGAGGAAACATGGTGTGGGGCCAGTGGCTCGCGGACATCCAGGACCTCGGCGAGGACGCCGCGACCGCGATCGCGTGGCTCGTCGGACGGCAGGACCTGCTCCAGCTCGAGTTCTTCAACCACACGCTGCCCCGACCGCGCCCACTCGCCGACGACTGGCGCCCGAGCGATCTAGGCTGGGTGCGCTGGGGGCTGACCGTTCCGGACTTCGAGCCGGCGCTCGAGCGCCTCGGCGCACTCGGGGTGTCGACGATCACCGAGCCGGGGATGTTTGACGGCCTCCGGCGGGTTTGCTTCCGCGATCCGGGCACGAACATCGTCGTCGAGCTGCTGGAGGACGGAACCGGTGTGCCGGGCGGGGTGCGCCCCCGCTTCTACGATCTCGCGCCGGCGGTCGTATACGCGACGCTGTCGGTTCCCGACCTCGAGGCGGCCCGCGAGTTCTATCTGGGCACACTCGGGTTACTCGAGGACGGTGTCACTCTTCACACGCGCGAGATGGAGCGGCTGTGGGGCCTCCCCGGTGCTGAGAGTGACAGCTTCGTTGCCCATGGTGGTGACGTCTACCTCGAGGTGGTGCGCTACGAGCAGCCGGTCGGACGGCGCCGCCCGGAGGACCATCGGCTGAGCGACCAGGGGTTCATGAACATCGCGGTGGGCAGCCGCGTGCGGGCGGAGTCCGAGGCGATGATCGAGCGGGCCCGCGCCGACGGCTACCGGGTCAACGCCGACATGCCGGGCGTCGCCGCCGGAGGTACGTACATGAGTGACGGTCACGGCAATTCGATCGAGGTCATCTCCGCGCCGCGCGAGTTCGATTCGACGTTCGGGTTCGCAGCCACAGCCGCAGTTGCTGCGTCCCCCGGGGTGGCCGGTGGCGGCGGTCGCGCCGGCTCGCGAGGTCTAGACATGAAGCGGGAGAGAGATTCGAGATCGCGGTCGCCGACGAGGTCCTCGAGGATCTCGATCATCGGCTCGCGAGTGCGCGACCCCCGGATCGACGTCGCCAACGACGACTGGCGATATGGCGTATCCCGCCCGTACATGGAGGAGCTGATCGGCTACTGGCGGACGAGCTACGACTGGCGAGAGCACGAGCGCCGGATGAACCAGTACCCGCATTACAAGGTGACGATCGACGACGTTCCGATTCACTTCATTCACGCCAAGGGGAATGGCCCGGAGCCGATCCCGCTCATCCTCTCGCACGGCTGGCCCTGGTCGTTCTGGGACTTCGAGAAGACGATCGGCCCGCTGACCGACCCGTCCGCCCACGGAGGGGATGCTCGCGACTCATTCGACGTCGTCGCGCCGTCGCGCCCGGGGTTCGGTTTCTCGACCCCGCAGATGATCCCGGTCCGCCAAACCCCGGGGCTATCAAGGGGCGTGGCGCGTCATGCACCCTTCTAGCCCCCGGAGGCCGAGCCGACCGCCGGCGCGACGATCCAGTCGTCGGCGTCGTACCGGAGCAGCGCCGGGAAAGCGACGACGATCACCGCGACGCCGATCACGCACAGCACACCTCCGGACACGACCGAGAAGCGAGGGCTGGTGGCGCCGGCCACGGCACCGGACTCGATGTCGCCGAGCCGCGGGCCGCTCGTCACGACGAGCGAGTACACCGCGGACATGCGCCCGCGCATCCGCTCGGGCGTGACGGTCTGGTTGATCGTCGTGCGGCAGACGGCGCTCACCGAGTCGGCGGCGCCGGCCAGCGCGAACAGAGCCGCCGCGAGCCACAGCGTGCGCGCGAGCCCCGCGAACGCGATCGTCGTGCCCCAGACGACGACCGCCCAGATCACGACGCGTCCGAGCCGGCGCGCATGCGGTAGCCATCCGGTCGTCAGCGCGGCCACGGTCGCGCCGGCGGCCGTCGCCGAGTAAAGCGCCCCGGTGCCCACCGCCCCGGCGTGATACACGCCGACCGACAGGACCGCGAACAGCGCCCGCGGCATGCCGAACGCCATCGCCACGAGATCGATCGCGAACGATCCGAGCAGCGCCTGGTTGCTGCGGACGTAACGCAGCCCCTCGACGATCGAGTCCCGGAGCCGCTCGTGCGGCCTCACCTCGTGGGGCGGCTGCGGAGCTACCGGGAGCACGGTGATGACCATCGCCGCGCAGCTGAGCGCATCGATCGCGTACGCCCACGTCAGACCAAACACTCCGATCACAAGCCCACCGAGCGCGGGACCGACGACCATCGTGAGCGTGCCCAGCCCGTACTCGAGCGCGAGCGCGCCGCGGAGCTGGCTACGGTCGACCAGGTTCGGCACGATCGCCGACACCACCACGTTCTCGAGCGAGACAAACGCGGCCAGGAGCGCCGCCAATAGATACAGGACCCCGATCGAGGGATGGCCGATCGCGGCCGCCGCCGCGAGGCCCGCGGCGGTCAGCACGAGACCGACCTGGTCGAGGAGCAGCAGCTTGCGCCGGTCGAACCGGTCGGCGGCCGCGCCGCCGAACAGTGCGGCGGCGATCAGCGGCGCCAGCTCGACCGCCCCGAGGAGCCCGACGAGCAGCGCAGACCGTGTCTGGATGTACACCTGATACGGCAGCGCGACGAGCGTCGCCTGCGCGCCCAGGCCCGACAGGAAGCTTCCGATCACGACGAGCCGGAAATCGCGGCTGTCACGCAGCGGTGCGAGATCAGGTCTCAGCCGTGGTAGGCGCAAGCTGGCTAAGAATAAGTCGGGCCCCGCCCCGGACCGGTGCTAGGTGAGTGGTCGTGGTGATTGATGGCCAGACCCGGACTTGAACCGGGGACACCACGATTTTCAGTCGTGCGGCCCTGCATCTGAAGCAACCGGATTTGCAGGGGATTTCTCATCGTTCTGCGACCAATCGTGCGTCTGGATTTTTCCCGGACTTTGCGTCCCTTTCCCCGGCGAAAAGGCCAACGACGTTTGGTTGACATCGACAGCGTGGCGATCGCGCCAACCGGGATCGCGTTCGCGATCGAAACCAAGCGGCTGCCGGTCGCTGACGATCAGCTTTACGATTGTGCTCGAGTTTTCCGTGTTCGCCTGGCCTCGCTCGACAAGGACCATGCGAAGCCCAAGTGATGACACGATCCGCAGGCTCGAGGAGGCCGCGGACAACGTCGCGCCCACATGAGACGAACTCTGAGGTAGCCTTCCGCGCAGCGTCCGCGTTCAGAGAGGAGTCGGCCACACATGGCTGCATCAGCAAGCACGAGCGACGCCCAGGCCTCGCCCATCTCCCGTTGGGAAACGGTCCAGACGTGCGAGATCTATCCCAGCGCCGATCAAGCTCGTCAGGCATTCGACAAGTTGCTGGCAGAGGGCAGCGAGACCCTGGTGGGATGCTCGCATCTGCTGATCGGGCGGATGGCCCGCGACGTCCGCAATGAGCCTGTCGGCACATACGCTGGCGAGATCGGGCCCACGACGCTGCTAGGCACGTTCGGCGGCGGGTCCGTTGAGCGTCGCAAATCACCCGGCAACTTCAGCGGCCGATCCGACGCCACGAAGGGCGCGTTCGGTTCGTCCGATCAGGACGTCGTGGTCATGCACTGCCACGGTCGGGAGAAGACGCGCATCGCCGATCACGCCGGCCTGCGAAAGGTCCTCGAGCCGATCGCGCTCGACGATGCCACGGTCGACGTGCTGCTAGACGAGCTGCATCAAGGGCGCGCCCTGGTGGTCTACGCCAAGCGCCAGACGAGCTGACGCGCGCTGGGCGCCCCCACGTCAAGTCGACGCGGACAGGTCGGCCGGAATATCGCTCGGCGGCGGAGGCGATGGGGCTGCTGCGTCCAGATCGCGTCGGGGATCAGTCGGCTGCGGCCGGGATCGGCGGCTAGCACAAGAACGCCAGAAGGCCAGAAGTGGCCCTACCGGCCTGCGTGTACGGCGTGGCCTGATCGAGACCTCGAGCGGGAGGGCACGAGCATACGGCTGATGCTAGGCCGCTGTATGAACCAGAACCTCGGTGAGGCCGAGCGACGCGAGGCACGAAAACGGGATGCCCGCAAGGAACTCGAGCGGGCGACGATGGTGCGCCGGCTTAGGCCCTGTACATGTGCTGCGGTCATGAGTACCGCTCCGCGAGCGGGAGCTGGTCGGCGTTGTCGCTGAAGGGGTCAACCATCCCCTCGTGGGCGACCGAGCTTCGCGCGGATAGTCCAGACATAGTCCTTGACCGTCCGCGGACTGATGTTGAGGACCTCGGCGATCTCGGCGTTCTCCAGCCCACGAGCGATCAAGCGCAGCACATCGAGCTCCCGGGGAGACAGGTGATCAAGCTTTGGCGAATCACGCACCCGGTCGGGACCCGCTCGACGCTGCCCTTCGAGCATTAGGTCGGCCGTCCGAGGTGACAGCCAACCTGACCCGCCGACCGCGGCGCGCACGGCCGCGGCGATGTCGTCGACCGGCGTGTCCCTCGCCAGGAGCCCGGACGCTCCTGCCAGCGAGGCGTCTGCGACGTCCTCGTCGCTCGGGAGCGTGGTGAGCGCGAGCACCCGCGTAGCGGGACTCAACTCGAGGATTGCGCATATCGCATCGCGAACCTCGAAATCTGGCATCGGGAGATCCATCAGGACCACATCGGGACGCAGCTCGGACGCCGGCTGCACGCCCATGCGACCACCCGAGGCCTCTGCAACCACCTCGATGTCCGCGTGGTCGCCGAGCAGCGACGCGAGCCCCGTGCGAAACAAGTCGTGATCGGCCACGACCAGCACCCGGATTACCGGGGCGTGGGCCCCGCCTTCATTCATCGTCGGCCCTTTCGCGTCGCTGGCCGGGCCGGAGCGCAAAAGCGCTCCGATGAAAGGCGTGACCGCGCTCTGAGAGCTGCGACCGCGGGCGGCCGCCGGAAATCACCGTCTTTTCCTCCGCGCGACGGCAGTCTGGCCAGGGCGCAGCTCCTTGCGTTCTGCGGAACCCTGGCCAGGGCGCGATCGTGGTGCTCACGTTCGACGCGGGTCAGAAGCGCCGCGGTGAGTTCGTCGAGGCCGCGCCCACGCCGAGTCGATGTGGGATTATCGTGGCGGGCGAATGCCGGAGCGGGCAACAGCGGGACCGGGCGAAGAGCAGGCTGCCGCTCAGCGGGCGGCAAGCCCGTCTGCGGCCACAGCCACGGCGGTGACCTCCCCCGCGGCCGAGGACACGCTGCCCGCGCGGGTGCTGGCGCTCCAGCAGTCACACGGGAACGCTGTGGTGGCGCGGATGATCGCGGCGAGCCGCGGCGGCGCCATCCTCGCGCGCGACCCCACTGACGCCGGCGCCCCGCCGGCGGCGGGCGTCCCGATCGCCGAGCCCCGACCCGGCGACGCGGAGGACATGGACCGCGCGATCGGCGAGTACCTGTGGATCAACGATTTCCGCAACGCGGCGCGGATCCTCAACGGCTTCAACCAGGCCGACATCGACAAGCGCATCAAGGGCTACACGGTCCAGCAGCGCAACGGCTTGCACGACGCCGCCGAGACCAACGGAGGTGCGGCCATCCGGATCCGGGCGCCGATCGACCTCGGGCGGGCGCTCGATGCGCGCGACTGGGCGGCGGCCGTTCGTGTCCTCGACACCTATCCGGAGATCGCGACGCGGGTGCCCGGCCAGCTGCGCGGTATGGGATGGAAGGAGGAGGCGCACCTGCTGGGCGCGGCCGAGTCAGGCCACCTGGCGGTGGCGGCGCAGATGCAGCCAGTCGTCGCCGAGCGGTCGGCCGACATCGCGGCCGCCCTGCCCGACCAGGTCGCGGGCCCCAACCCGGCATTCGCCGCCGAGATGCTCAACGCACTGAACGATGCCGATTCGGCCGCCGCGCTCAAACGGCTCACCGCGGCGCAGCTCTTTGACATCAACGCGACCTCGACCACCGAGGGTCTGACGCATGTGACGACCGAGCTCGCCGCCGAACCGTACGCCGGACTGATCAGAGTCGAGGGGTGGGATCGCCGGCTTCGGGATGCTCTTAAGCGCAAGGACTGGGTGACCGCGGCCGTCACCCTGGCGATGTACCCCGACGATGGCGCCCGCAAGGCACGGCTGCAGTGGCTGAGCCTCGACGAGGCCACCGCGATCGCCGACCTGCTGCGCTTCGGTGGCAGCGCGGTCTACAAGCTGGTGGAGGCGCGGCGGATCGAGAAGCTGGGTCAGGAGTACGAGGCCGCGCTCGCCAACAAGGTCTGGGGCTACGCCTGCCTTCTGCTCAACGCCTACAACGACACGGACCTCCTGCCCAAGGCGAAGCGGATGCTCGCGGTGGGCGGCCCTGCCGGGGTCGCCGCCGCGCAGTATCAGGCGAAAAATCTCTTCGCCGACGACAACCACCGCGTCCGGCGGATCCTGGCGTACCTTCTCGTGCAGGGCAACACGGGCGCCGCCGCGCGGCCGACCGACGCGCAGGGATGGACGGTGGGGGCTGCGGCCGGTCCGGGTGTCGCCGTGGACGGCGGTACGGTCAAGGTCTACGAGAGCGTCTCGGGGGGTGGCGCCGCCACCATGTTCGCCTTCGACTACCGGGGCGCGCACGCCGAGGAGACCGGCTGGCTGCAGTTCGTGGGTGAGGAGGTTGAACGCTTTGACACCGCCACCGGCGGCAACAGCCTCGGCTACTACGTCCCCAGCGGTGAGCTGCACGGCTCCGGCCAGCCCAACGAGCCGATCGACTGGAACACGGCCAGTAAACGCAACTGGTACCTGGATGCCGTCTCTGACCAGATGCCCTTCTACGAGTCCCCGGTGAGCGCGTCGCCTCCCTCCGGGTTCATGGGCGCTGGAACGCGCGGCTCACATTCGACGATCCCGAGCCCGGCCGCCACCCCGGCCAACGGACGGACGATGATGGTCGACGGCCCCAGTTCGGTGGTCAGGGTCGTCCACGCCGCGTTTGCCCCGATCCACTCGGGCGGCTTCCTGGGACTTGGCGGCAAGACGACCCAGGTGAAGCGCGTCGAGCATCGCATCCAGTTCCACGAGTACCTCGTCCGCGGCAACCAAGTGCTGTATGACAACACGATGACGGTGACGTACACCTACACCTCCGATCCGGGAGCCAGCGGCACCCCGCCGGCGCCCGTCAACAAATCGGGCACCGGACGGACTGCCACCAAACTGCAGGACGAGCACTTCCGCGCGTTGCTGCGGCGGTTCCCCGCCTGGGGCTTCTACGCACACTGATGCGCGGATCGGTCACCTACGAGGGCCGTGGGCAGACGCACTGTGAGGTCCGGCTGTGCGACCTCGACGCCGGCGAGGTCGTCGCCGTGGCCACGACGGATGCCGCGGGCGAGTTTGCGTTCGAAGGGCCGTCGCCGTCGCACGCGCTCGTTCTGGCCCGGTGCATTGACGAGGCCATTGGGGTGGCCGGCACCGAGCCGGCCGGCACCGAGGACATCGAGTTGCGCGTCGAGTCCGGGGGAACGCTCTACCCCGTCACCGTGGAGGTCGCCGCGAACGACGAGCTGCCGGCGAGCCTCGACCTCACCCTCGACGCGGTCGAGCTGACCGACGCCCCCGAGCTGTGGCTGAGTGCGCTGAAGGTCCCCTTCGGAGGGACGACGCGAGCGGGCTTTGCCGCGCGGCCGCTCGCCGATCGTCAGACGGTGGCCCCCGTCCAGGCCGGTCGCTGGCGGATCGCAGCGCAGCGCGTCGTGGTCGTCACTGCCCGCGTCGATGGCGTCGAGCCTGAGCCGAGCTGGTTCACCGAGGCCGCGACCGTCGACGGCCGGCGGGTGCCCGCGGTCAACATGGCTGTGGAGGTGGTGGTAGAAGGCCCGCTGCACGTGGTCCTGCACCTCCAACCCTCCACCACATGAGAGAGCGACTCGCGCTGATCACCCTCACCCTCGCCGCGGCGGCGAGGCCGGCGCTCGCGGCGACGGCGACCTCGACGGTCAAGCTCACCATCCCCGGCACCAGACCGTCGTGCGTGATGATCACCGCGTCGGTGTCCTGCCAGGGGCGCGAGCTCGGCGTTCATGATGTCGGGCACGGTCACCCCGGACAGCCAGGCCACGACCTGCCGCCAGCCCCAGGGTCCTCACCGTGGTGCGTGCTCTTGCCCGTCGGCCGCGATCGTCCGCCGGTAGACGTGCTCGATCGACCCGGCGCCCCGGGATCGTCCCGCACACCTCGATCAAACCCAGCTTCGCGAGGTGCCGGAAGTGATACGAGCTGTTGCCGACGCGCGCTCGTGTGTCCTTGACCGCTGCGAGCATCGGCTCAACGGCGTCGAGTCGAGAGGCTCTCAGCTTGTCTTGAGCCCCGGGCCGGGAACTGATTCGATCTCGTCAGGGCCTACGACATCGGTACCCTTGGGCACGAACGCGGCGATGAGGGGTCGCTTGTCGGCCTTGCGGCGGGTGATCCGGGGCGGCTTTTCGCTTAGGTACTTGTCGCCCCATTGGCGCAGGCCGGCGAGCGTGACCGCGAGGTCCCGGCCCTTCGTGGTCAGTCGGTACTCGTAGCGTTCGGGGCGCTCGCTGTAGCGGACGCGATCGAGGATCCCCTCCTCCACGAGCCGGTTGAGTCGGTCGGTTAGGACGTTGCGGGCGATCCCGAGGCTCTCCTGGAATTGGTCGAAGCGACGCAGCCCGAGGAACGCGTCGCGGATGATCAGCAGCGTCCAGCGCTCCCCGACGATCTCCAGCGCCCGCGCGATCGAGCAGTTCTGTCCCTCGTAGTCGTTTCGCAGCATGGCCTCATCGTAGCACGAGTTAGTTGCATCACGAAACTGATCGTGCTACCGTCCCGCATAGTTTTGTGACGCAACTCACTTGGAGGCCCAGACCATGTCCGCCGTCAACGCTCAAACCGATGTCAGCTCCCGACCTCCGCTGCATGCGGTTGCGTTTTTGGCGGAGCGGCGACGCACTTTGCCGAACCGGGTCGCGTACGCGCTCGCTGCGAGTGTGATCGGGCTCGGCCTGTTCGCGTCGATCACGCCGACGCCGCTCTACCACGCGTACAGCGCGCTGTGGCACTTCTCGCCGCTGACGCTGACCCTGATCTACGCCACTTACGCCGTTGGGGTGCTGGCCAGCCTGCTGCTCGTCGGAAGCCTGTCTGACGACGTCGGCCGCCGGCCGGTGCTGCTCGTCGCCCTCGGCGGCCTGATGGCAGCAACGGTCCTGTTCATCGTCGCTGACTCCGCGGCCTGGCTGTTCGTAGCGCGCGGGATCCAGGGTGTCTCCACCGGTGCGGCGCTCAGCGCCGCCAGCCCGGCGCTGCTGGACCTGCATCCGCGCCGCGATCCGACGGGTGTCGGGCTCACCAACGCCACCGCGGCCACCGCCGGGATCGGCCTCGGCATCCTCGTCTCCTCCTCGCTCGTTGCAATCGGGTGGGAACCGCGCGTCCTGCCCTACGCCGTGTTATTGGTCCTCGCCGCGATCGCGTTCGCCGGCGCCTACTGGATGCCCGAGCCCGTGCGCGAGCGTTCCGGCCTCCGGCTGACCGTCCAGCGACCGAAGGTCCCGGCGGTGGTCCGCCCCCAGTTCACGCTCGCCGGTTTCGCAGTGCTCTCCTCCTGGTCGATCGCCGCTCTGTTCTTCTCACTCGGCCCCCAGCTCGCTCTGCACCTGTTCCACTCGACCAACGTGATCGTCTCCGGGATCGGGATCGTGGCGCTCGCCGGCTCGGCGACCCTCGCCCAGCTCCTGACCGCACGGACCACCCCCTGGGTCGCCGCGAGCACCGGGTCGATCGCGCTCGCCGCCGGAATGGTCATGATCGTCCTCGCCGCCGCGACCGACTCCAGCATCACGTACCTGGTCGGGTCGATCGTCGGCGGCGCCGGCTTCGGCGCCGCGTTCCTCGGCGGCCTACGCGCCCTGGTCACGGCCATCCCGTCCCAGCAGCGCGCCGCGGTCATGGCCGCCTTCTTCGTCGCCGCCTACGCATCGCTCTCGGTCCCCGCCGTCCTCGCCGGCGTGCTCGTCACGCACATCTCGCTGCAGTCAACCTTCGAGATCTTCGGCACCGCCGTCGCCGCGATCGCGCTCCTCGTCGCGCTCCAAGCCTGGCGCACCCGACCCACGCGCCGCCGAGTCCCCCTGACGACGTCCGCAACCGCGCAGCCATGACGAAAGACGCTCGACATCGACACGATCGAGCTGGAGCGCTCGCGATGACCGCGATCGAACTCCATCCCGCCGCCACTCGCGCCGCCCGGACCAAGCTCGTGTCCTGGCATGACCCCGCGGAGCTGCAAGCCGGCGCGGCCGGCCGGTCCGGACGCGAGTTCCTTCAGGCGATCATCGCCGGCGAGCTCCCGCCACCACGGATGGCAGCACTCGTCGGCGCTGAGCTGCTCGCGGTCTGCGATGGCGAGGCGGTGTTCTTCTGCACCCCGGATGAGTCCACCTATAACCCGATGGGCATCGTCCACGGCGGACTCCTGTTCACACTGCTCGACACCGCCGCCGGATGCACCGTGCACAGTCTGCTCCCCGCCGGCGCCGGGTTCTCCTCGATCGACTCACGGTCGGTTTCGCCCCCGGACCGATCGATGGTCGCGGGGCCGAGGCCGACGATCTCGATGGTGTCGCCCGGCTTGCAGAGTTTGATTGCCTCGGTCTCTCGCCTTAGCAGCAGGCGTAGCTGCACGAACGCGGCGATGCCCAGGACGGCGGGAATCCATAGTTCGATCACGCGGTAGAGCAGGACCGCTGCGGTCGCGGTGAGGGCGGGCAACCCGTAGAGGACGAGCGCTCCGACGAGCCCGAGCTCGACCCCGCCGATCCCGCCGGGAACCGGGAGCCAGTTACCGAGCTGGCCGATCAGGTAGGCCATCCAGATGACCGACAGCTCCGGTGAGGCTCCCACCGCCCGGAAGCTCGCCCAGAAAGTGAGCAGGTCGAAGACCAGGAACCCCACGAGTCCGACGAGCAGCAGCGGGTTAGCTTGCCTGAGTTGGTGTAGCGCCTCATCGATGCCGTCGGCCGTGGCTGACAGCGCCGGAGCGATGCGGGCCCATCTCGACCCCTCACCGTGCCGCCTGATCCGCGCCTCGGCCCCGCGTGCCAGCCGGCGCAAGGCGAGCGTCGCCGCGATCGCTCCCGCGGCGACGACCGCGGGGAGCACGGTGAGCAGCAGCCCGCCGCCGCCGGGGAGGATGCCCGTCGCCAGGCCGGCGCCCAAGAGCAACAGCATCGCGACCGGCACCGCACTCGTCAGCAAGAAGAACGCGATCGTCTTGCGTGCGATCTCGTCGGCGGGCATTCCGCCGCGGCGCAGCGCCCAGACCCCGAGCGCCAGGCTGCCTGCGCCACCGAGCGGGAACAAGGAGCCGGCGCCCTCCTCGGCGACCGCGATCTTGTAGCTCGTGGCCCAGCTCATCCGCGTGCAGAACACGGCCCGGAAAGCCGGAACGTAGGCCAGCACCGACAGCACCTCGAACGCGCAGGCGATCACGATCCAGACCGGCCGCGCATGGGCAAACCGGCTACGCAACTCCCCCAGGCCCGGCGCGAGCGTCACGACCACCACCGCGATCGCGACCAACCCACCGAGCCTCACCAGTCCGCGTCTGAGTCGGTGAGGCGAGGCATCGCTCGGGAGCGGCTCGGGATCCGCGACCGCGGGCGCGCCGCTCGTGGCGATTACGGGTTGGTCCTCTTCCTGCATGCCCTTGGCTCACACGAGCTAGCGCGCGTCGGCCCGGCGGCTCCTAAGTATCGACTCCGCTGCGCTGCGATTACCTTGAGCGTGAGACGCTCCTAAGAGGGGTTTGTAAGCCCGGATGTGACACGCGGAGCGGCGCCTCGTCCTCTGGTTCCGCGCACGGGTACCGCTCGGGACGACCAGCAGGAGTCTCGCTTGACCGCCCCTTCCCCGGGAGGGGTAGCGCCCCGCGCAGTCGCCGAGGCCCGCTTCGCTGGCGCCGCGGTACTCGGCCGTCGTCCGTCCCGATGTTCCCAAGGGCGCGGAGGCCGCGAGGGTCATGGCTACGCCACCAGGTAAACGTCGTACGACACGCGGCTCGGCCGGCGGCCGCCCACGGCTATGAAGACACCGTCGTTGACCCATGCGAGCTCCCGGTCGGCGGTCTCGATCGTCACTGAGGTTCGGAATGTGTACTCGGACGGGTCCACGTCCTCTCCCGCGGCCAGCCGGGCGAGCACGTCGGGGTCGCCATGGCGTACGCCTTGGGACTGGACGTAGAGCAGCGCGCCGCCGTCGGTCTTCAAGGCGTACCGGATGTCGGCGACCGAGCTGCCGGACGCCCGCACGATCTGCCAGTCGGCGCCGCCGGCGGGCAGCAGCTCGGCGTCGAAGTAGGGGCCCGCTGCGTGGCCGCGGGTAAGCGGAATGATCCGCCGGTGGCCCTGCGGGGTGTCACCGAGGTCGACGGGTGCGTCCAGCTCGGCGTCGAGCCGGTAGACGTGGCGCAGCTCGGGGTTGGGGAGGGCGTTCATCGTGGATCCTTTCGGAGGTCGAGGGTGTCGGGTCTCCGCCCGACCAAACACCGCGTTGGCGCCACGGGCGGCGGGCCGGCGACGGAGACCAGGCTCGCGCCGACGCGCTGCGGCGCGGGTGATGACGGCCGGCCCGTGGCGTCTGCCAACTCATGCCGCCGACCGCGCCGGGTCGTTGGGGTGCTCGGCCAGCGCCGTGACCGAGATCTCCATCCAGGGACGCAGCGGCAGCGAGTCGAGGATCGCCTCGAGCTCCTCGTCGGATGCCGCGCGGTACAGGCCGAGGGCCCGTTGGCGCCCGTCGTCGGGCAGCGGCTTCCACACGCGCAGGGCGTGTCCCTGCGCGGCGAGCTCGGCGACGCGGGTCGTCTCGCCCGCCAGGCGCTGCTCGATCTCGGGCGGCGGCGCGTCGTCGGGGATGGTGATGATGAACTCGACGAGGTAGTCCATGATGATGCTCCTTGCCTTCGGCCTAGCGAAGCGGTAGGCGCGGCTCGTAGCGGCCGACTTCGAAGGTGAGGTCGACCGCCGCCATGACCGTGCCCTGCGACTCGATGTCGACGCTTACCGGCGCGATCGCGTGCCCTGCCTGCTCGTAGATGCGTTTGACGCTGGGGAGATCGCGAACGATCGCGTTCGTGGCCCTCAGAGGGCGGTCCGGAAGCTCCGGCCTAGCTTGAGACAGCCCGATGCCGCGGAGGTCGGCGTACTCGACCTCCGCACCGAGGGCCCGGATCAGCGCGGCGATGGCACAGACGCGCGCCGCGCCAACAGCTCGGGTTACCTCGCGGTCCCAGTTCGGCCTGGTGTTGGTAAGGCGCGCGATCGTGCCGATCAAGGCGTAGTCCATCGTCGCCTCAGGTGGCGGGCGTCCCTGCGCCGATCATTGCCAGGAACTGATGCTCGATCTGTGGGTAGAGCGTGCCCTGATCGTCGCTCAGCCCGGCCTTGACCGCGCGACTGTAGTCATCGACGACCGCCTCTGGTTCATCGGCCTCCAGCGCATCGAGCGCTGACGCTGCGACGATCGTCGGGGGGATCTTCTCGAGGTCGATGGCGGCCGTCATGTCGGTGTCGACGGGGCCGGCGTGGACGCCGACCACGTGGGTGCCCTGGCGCCGCAGCTCGATCCGTGCGGCGTTCGTGAAGCTCCATGCCGCAGCCTTGGATGCCGAGTAGGTCGTGATCAGCGGCGCCGCGACCCACGAGAAGACGGAGAGGACGTTGATGAATGCCCCTCCGCCGTTGCGTTCCAGCACCGGCGCGAACGCCTGCGTCATCGAGACCAGACTGAGATAGTTGGTCTCGAGCTCCACTCGAGCGGCGTCGAGCGAGGCGCTCAGCGGGACGCCGACGTGGAGGACGCCGGCGTTGTTGACGACCACCTGTACGTCGTCGAGCTCGCGCGCGACCGCCGCGACCCTGTCGGGGTCGGTGACGTCGAGCTGGATCGGCACGAGGCGGGGGTCGGTGATGGTGCTCACGTTGCGCACCGCGGCGTAGACCTTCGTCGCGCCGCGGTCGAGCAGCGCGTCCGCGAACGCCTTGCCGATCCCGCGGTTGGCGCCGGTGACGAGGACCGTGCTGTCTTGGATGTTCATGGCTGTCTCCTGGTGGGATCGTGGTTGGCGGTGCGTTGCTCGAGGGGGCCGGTCGTTTGGCCCACTTCGATCAAGTGGCCGTCGGGATCGCGGATGTAGGCGCGGATCTCGCGCCCGTTGTTGACTGGTGGGGTCAGGAACTCGGCGCCGCGTGCGTTCCACTGTTCGTAGAGCGATTGGATGTCGGCGACGCGGATGTTGAGGAAGCTGCTTACACGATCGGGGTCGCGCGGTGTCTCGAGCGTTACGCCCGGCTTGTCGTCGGTTGGTCCGCCTCCGAGATTGATGATGATCCAGCTGTTTGCGAGCGCGACGATCGTGGGTTCGCCCTCCAGCACGGCCTCGCCTCCGAGCACGTCGGTGTAGAAGCGCCGGGACCGCTCGACGTTGTCTGAGACGATGAAGTGGGTGAGCACGATCTCCTCTGCTGGTGCTGGGAATCTGGCCATCTGCAGCCTCCTTTGGCTAAGTGCTGGGTTGCCGGTTCACGCCGCGTCGGGCGCCGGCTGCGCGTTGACTGTCGGCTGGCTCACGTCGGCGGTGGGGAGCGTGGGGTGGGCGGGGAGCAGGACGCCGGCGGCGATCGCTCCGGCGAGGGCGACGCCGGCGGCGACGAGGCAG
>CAVSQG010000008.1:0-8535 GCA_963730055.1 uncultured Solirubrobacterales bacterium | reverse complement strand
CGAGTTCGTCGAGGTCGGATGCCGCGCGGTGGCCGTCGAGGTCGACGGTCGTCTCTGTGCTCTCCTCGGCCACGAAGGCGTCGCGGTTGAGCGCGACCAGCGGGGGCGAGAGCATCGGCCGCATGAGCTCCCACACGGCGGCGCGCAGCGCGCGATCGCCGCCGGGCAGTGCGTCGCGGAGCTTGGATGCCATCCGCTCTGACCCGAGCGCCTTGGTGCGGGTCACGCCGGCGGGGTCGAGCATGAAGGCCGCTCCCAGTCGAGCGGTGAGCTGGGCGATCCCTCGCAGCGGGTCGGGGTCGGCGAGCGCACGGTCGAGCTCGGCCTCCACGATCGCGTCGACGTGGCGTGGTTCGTGTCGGCCTGTGTCGCCGACGGGCTGCTGGCGCTCGGGGTCGGTCCAGCCGGCGCCATAGGCGATCAGCTCGCGGTAGTCGCGCACGAGGAGTCGGCAGACGATCTGGGTGAGCGCGCGGAGCTGGGCGTCGGTGGGATCGAGCAGACCGGCGCGGATGTCGTGGCCGAGCCCGACGTTGCTGCGGGTTGCATCAGCTTGCCGAGCGCGCGCTTGCGCTCGGCGTTGCTCGTCGTCGTCGGCCGCTTCGCGAAGCTCATCGTCATCCAGGCGGGCGCCGGCGAAGTAGGCCTCTTCGCGCGCCGGCGTCGCGTCGCTTGCCCCGAGCTGTTCGTGGACGACGTCGAGCATGAACGCCGGGTCGACGACCCAGATCCCGGCGGCGAAGTCGCGCCCGCGGTCGTGGACATAGGCGTAGCGGCCGTTGCGGGCGCGATCGCGCATCTCGCCGGTGATGCGAATCTTCAGCGCTCTCGCGTTTGCGCGGGAGGCGAGCGTGTCGAGCTCCGCGTCGATGCGCCCGGGCGTGCAACCGAGGATGCTCGCGATCTGATGCTGGCCGTTGGCGTCGAGGTGCTCGCGGGCGTGCGCGACCTGTGCTGCCGCGTCGAGCATGGCGCCGTCGTCGATCCGGACCGCGTAGGCGTGCTCGTCCTCGACGACGGTGCGGTGCACGAATGCGCCGAGGTCCTGAAGCGCCTTGTCGTGCAGGTCGGTGCTGGTGATCCTCTTCGCGACGGCGTCGGTCAGTTGCGGCGCGATCTCGTGCATGTCGGCGAGGCGGTTGGCCATCGTGACTGAGATCTGCTCGCCGGTCGGGCGCTCAGCGACACGGGAGCGGATCGGGTCCGGCAGCGCGAGCTGGCGGCGGAGGTTGTGGGCGCGCTTGGGCGAGATCCCAAGGTCGGCGCAGACCGCGGCGATTCGGTCGGGCTCGGGCAGCCCGGCGCGGGCCTCCCAGCAGTCGCGCAGCTGCTCCTGTTGGTCGACCAGCGACAGGCTCTCGCGCTGGTTGGCCTGGGCCTGGATCCGGCGGATCTCCTCCGCGCCCGGCTGGTGGTCGAGCAGCAGGACGATCAGGCTGTTGACCGGCGCCAGGTCTTCGTATCCCGGTGCGCCGGCGAGCTGTGCGCTCGCCTGGGCGGCCAGCAGCCGCCGCTGCCCGTCGTAGATAACGGTTCGCGGCTGCCTCAGGTCGGGTCGGTGGCCTATACACGGGACGAGTTGGCCGGTGCGCATCAGCATTCCGGCAAGTCGCTCGATCCCCTCGCGCGAGATCTCGCGGCGCGCGTTCGACGCGAGTTCGAGCGCGTCGAGCTCGGTCTGCTCGATCCGGCCGTCAACGGGCGCCCGTGACACGGTCGTGACGTCGAACAGGGCGGGACATGGGAGCAGAGCGATGTTGGGGGTCTGCATCAGGTTGGTTCCCTTCTCGTGAGAGGTTTGGTCAGTGGCCACGCGGGCGTCGGGGCTGGCTGGAGAGCGCGGCGACGGTGTCGGCGGCGATCTGGTCGAGCGCCTGTGCGGGGTCGGTGATCACGGTGATGCGGTCGCACTCGACCGACAGCGGTGCGATCCCGATGCTGAGGTGGATCGTCGGGACGCCGAGCTCGGCGAGCCGCCGGATCCGGTCGACGCCCGCGCGTGTGTCTGCCCAGCCGCCGTCCGAGAGGACGTAGACGAAGCGGGGCCGGCGAGGGTTTGTCATGTCGAGCTGGTCGGAGACGAGCTCGATCGCGTCGCCCGCGAATGCGGTGCCGCCACCGGTGCGAATGCCGGGGACAAGCGGCAGTGTCCTCGTGCCGCCGGCGAGCAGCTCGGCGCTGTTGCCGAACAGTGCGGTCGCGCAGCGGCCGCCGATCTGGCGCAGTCCGTCGGTGATGATCCACGCGATCGGTCCGAGCGCGTATTCGTAGCCGCCCATCGACCCGGACGTGTCGATGATCAGCCCGACGTGCGGCTCCTCGATCGGAGCACGCACCTGCCGGATGACCCGCCACGGGTGCGTGCTCACCGGCCGACCGGCTGCCTGCTCGGCGCGGCCCCGTGTGTACGCGCGGCCGTCGAAGCGCCCGCCCGGGGTTCGCTTGTCGATCTGACGCGTCCCCCGCGCGATCGCCTGGCGCATACGGTTGGCATAGCGGCGGGAGTGCGCCACCTCGTCGGGGAACGGGGGCCGGTCGACGCCGCGGTCGGGGAGCCGGCCGCTCGGCAGCCCGGTCCCGCGCCCGCGGCCGAGCTGCGTCGCCCCCTCGCCACGGCCGACGGCATCGCGCAGAACCGTGTCGAGGTCGACGTCCTCGTCGAGCTGCTCGACCTGCGCCGCGCGAGCGCTCGTGATCGCCTGCTCGATCGCGTCGGCGAGCGACCCCGCGTCCCGCCCAACGTCGGCGCCGCCCTCGCGCCCGCTGGCGTCCCGATCGTCGGTGCGTCCGTCAGCCCCTCCACCTTCGCCGGCCGCCCCGTCGCTATCGCCGCCATCCGGTGGCGGCTCGGGCGCTCCGACGATCTCGCGGTACTCGCGGGCTGCCTCGTCTAGCCGGTCGAGCTCTCCGTCGGAGATCCACACGACCATGGCGTACAGCTCGTCGAGCGCGCGGAGGTCGTCATCACCGAGCACCGCCCGCCACAGCTCACCGAGGCCCACCAGATCGGCCGGGTCGACGATCCCGTAGTGGGTGCGAGCTTGCAGGTAGACGGTCGCCCGTGCGGCGAGATCGCGTGTCAGCGGCCGGCCGCTGGCGGCGAGCCTGAGCACCTGCCCGGTGAAGGCGGGGAGGATCACGTCCGCAACGGCCGCCTGCAGCGCCCGGCGGACGAAGCGTCCGCGCAGCGAGTCGGGCGGGAACTCGCGGACGCCGTGGGCCTCCATCCGTGGCTCCTCGAGCAGCCGCCGGTCGACCGCCAGCTGCCGGTCGTGCGGGTCGTCGGATTCGGACAGCGCGATGTCGTGCTCGATCGACCAGCGCTTGGTGTGTTTGGCGTGGAGGGTCTCGTGCAGCGCGACCCCGAAGCACCGCAGGATCGCCCGTCGCTCGAGCGCGCCTGCGGCGATCGCGGCGCGCGGGCCGAGCAGCGCTTCGGAGTCGAGGTAGACCTCGTCGATCATCACCACCCACCCCTCGCGCATCGCCTGCACGAACCCCGAGTCGACCAGCGCCACCTGGGCCGCCCGCGCCGGCAACCGGGACGTAGTCGTAGCGGAAGAAGAACTCATCCGACGACGGGCCGGGCTGGAGCTCGACGAACCCGTAGAACGGGACGCCGTGGCGCTCGGAGACCTCGCGGCCGCGACCCGTCCAGAGGCGGTACGCGATCGCGCGGGCGATCTGGCTCTTGCCTGCACCGGGAGGGCCGATCAGCCGCAGGAACGTCGACTGCGCCGGGTGGTCCATGTCGAGCAGCGCGAGGGCGAGCTCGTCGACCGGCGCGCCGTGCAGGCTCGGCGGGTAGATCCGCTTGCCGTCGGGCAGCACGATCGGCTCGCCAGCGGTCTCGAGCTCGAGTGGGCCGTTTGCCTCGGGAACGAGGTCCCCGTCGGCGGCCACCCCGTCGATCTGCGACAGGGCAGCGGTGATTGCGCTCATGCGCGTCTCCTTGCTTGAACGATGGTCAGAGGTCTGTGGATGCAGGACGCGGCGCGGTGTGTGGCCGCGCTGGGCGGTCTCGTGAGACCCGCGCCGGCCGGTCGCGATCAGCCGCCGAACACGCTGGCGGCGACGCGCAGCCGGGCAGCGGTCGCTTCGTATCCGGCCTTGTCCTTGCTGTCGGCGACCTGCCCGGTGATCTGCCCGAGCTGGGTCGCGACGGTGCTCTGGGCGGAGTGGACTCCCTCGAAGGAGTCGAGGATCTGGTGGTGTTCGGCGCCGCGCTCGGCGAGCACCGAGACGACGTGCTCGATCCCGCCGCCGCGGATGTAGGGGATGTAGGTCTGGACGTGTGCGCGCGCGGCGCCGGGTCGGGCGGCGCGGCCGACGCGCTGCTCGAGGCCGCTGGGGAGCCAGGCCAGGTCGAGGTGGCACAGCACGGAGGCGTTTTGGAGGTTGTGGCCTTCGTGCCCGATTCGCGAAAGGCACAGCACGGGGAACTCGCCAGCGGTGAAGCGTCGCTTGAGCTCCTCGAACTCGCCGGTGGTGATGCTGCCGTCGCCGACGTACGCCTCGACGCTGTGGCGCTCGCGCAGCGTGTGGGCGAGCTGGCGCAGGCAGCGGACCCGGTCGGCGAACACGATCACCTGCTCCTCGCCGGCGATCCCGGCGAGCGTCTGCGCGGTCACGCCGCGCAGCACCGGCAGACCGTCACCGCCGCCTCGGACCGCCTCGGCGACGAGACCCTGGCGGACCAGCGCGGTCGCGAGCGCCGCTTTCGAGTGGGTCAGCGTTTCCGGGTCGACGCTCGCGTCGACGAACACCCCGACATTCCCGAGGACGATTCCCTGTGCGCGGGCGAGCTCGGCGAGCGCCTGCCGGTAGAGGTCGCTCCCGGCTTCGAGCGTCCTGAGCTCGCGCAGGACCTCGAGCAGCCGCCGGTACGCCTCCCGGCCGCCATGGCGGATCGCGTCGAGCAGCTCCTGCAGTGCGAGGTCGGGGTCGAGCGCGAGCGGCTGCGCGGGCCGGACCTCGGGCATCCATGCCTGCATGTCACGACGAGTGACCCGGACGAGGTGCGAGCCGTAGTTGACCCGCAGGCGATGCGCGTTGATCTCGTCCATCAGATCGCCGGCCTCGCGGGTGTTCAGCCGCTCGGTGATCATCGCCTCATCGCCGACCGCCAAGCCGACGAGCACGTCGAGGTGCTCGGCGCTCTTGCCGCGCGGCGTCGCGGTCAGGAGCCAGCAGTCGGCGACTGATCCGAACCGGACCTGGGCGAGCGCCTGGTGCGCCTCGGTCGCCGGGTTCGCGTAGCGGAGCGCCTCGTCGGCGATCAGGAGGTGCCACGGGATCGCCTGCAGATCGGCGGGATAGCGGTCAAGCACGCTGTTGGCGACAAGCGCCACTCCGGGCCGGTCGGCGAGCTCACGGTCGAACTGCCGGATCTGCCCGGCGATCTGCCGGTCGTCCGAGAGCACGAGCAGCTCGACGTTCGGCGCCAGGGGCGGCAGGCCACGGCCGGGAGCGCCGCGCGCGAGTTCCTGGCGCCACTGGCCGAGAAGCCGCCCCTCGGCGATCACGAGGCCGCGGAACCGGGGCTGGGCGGTGGCGCGGTGCGCGAGCGCCCGGCCGGATGAGATCGTCTTACCGGTACCCACGGCCGAAGCGTCGACGCCCGAGCCGACGACCTTCAGCGCGGCCATCTCGCGCTGGCGGCCGAGCAGCACCGGGTCATCGGCGAGCGGTTGCACCATCGTCATCCGCACCAACTGCCGGGCCCCGGCCGACAGCGTCACCTTGGCCTTCGAGCGCTTCAGCGCGATCAGCGAGCCGAGCGCCTGCTCGGCGACCATCCGTCGCGTGGTCGCGGACACGCCGTCGGAGCTGGTGATCGTCAGCATCCCGGGTCGGCCCTTCATCCGCCCGATGCGGACGGTGTCCTTCAGCTCGCCGGCGGCCTCGGTCGAGAGCAGCAGCGGCAGCCCCGCGTCGATCGCCGTCTGCACCGCCTCGCCGAGGTCCATCACCGCGCTGGGGTGCGCGTACTGCTCCTCGCGTGGCGCCGATCCGAGCCGCCGCTGGCTGAACCCGCGCGCCGGGAACGTGAGCACCCGCAGCTCGAGCTCGGCCGTCGTCGTGCCGTTGGTGCCCTTGTACGAACGGCGGTGGACGGCGAGCCGGCCCCACCGGTCGCGCTTGTCGCGCGGCACCCCGGGGCTGACCGGTGTCTGCAGCTGCCGGGAGAGCTCCTGCGACAGCTGGCCGGCGGCGTCCAGGCACTCCCGCGGCCCGGCGTGGAGCGTGTGGATGTTGATGCGCTCGAGCAGCTCCTCGCGGCTCGCGATCGGCACGACTGCCGAGCGGAGATCGCGGTCGAGCCGGCCGCCCAGCTCAACGACCAAGCGGATCGTCTCGAGCGCGAGCACCGGCATCAGCTGCCAGCCGTCGCGCGTCGACAGCGCCGGCACCACGAACACGCCGACTGGCCGCTCGACCTTCTCGACCGGGGCGAGCTGCTCGCCGGCGAGCGCGAGCCATGAGTCAGAGCCGATCCGCCAGCAGCGCAGATCGGCGGCGTGGAACTCGCTGGGATGCGCGAGCATCCACCGCGACAGATCGTCCGCCCTGCGCTCCGCGAAGCCGAGGCGGCGGGCGAGCGCGCGCCGCTGATCCAGCGGATACGCCCACACTGTCGGATCCTCGAGCGCGATCGGCAGCCGCTCGTGCGCGCGCGCCAGCCGCTCGTCCAGCAGGCTCGCCGGCACGGTGACGGTGCTCCAGTCGAGGCCGGCGTCACGGTCGGCTTGCGCCTGCGCGTCGATCAGCGCCGTGATCGCGCTTGACGTCAGCCTCGTGGCGCTCGCCTTGCCGAGCGCGTGCCGGTGAAGCACAGCCTGGGCGTGCGCGTCCCGGCTGCGCCAGATCTCCGGGTCGTTCGGGTCAACCGGCTCGTTCCGGGCGAGCCGGTCGAGCGCCCGCGCGGTCAGGTGCTCGAGCGCCCGGCTCCAGCGCGGGAAGCACCGCTGCAGCTGCGCGGTCGCGTCCGCTCGGCGCGCGCGGTCCTCGAGGCGCTCGCGCTCGAGCGTGCGCTCGTCGACTGGGGCGGCCCAACCGCCGCCCCAGCTCGCCAGCGAACGCATGGAAAGATCGGCCGCCGGTCGCCCGGCGGCGGGAGTCACGTTCGTCATCTGCGTCTCCTTTGTGAGACAGAAGCGCGCCGCCGGCTCGACTGCCCGGCGGCGCGCTCTCGTGGTAGTTAGCGATCGGCGCTCAGAACGGCAGGTCCTCAGCGCTCGCCGATGTGTCGGTCTCGGCGCTCGTCACGCCGACCGGCTCCGGCCCAGGCTGTCCCGCCCCGTCGGGCGCGGCGCCGTTCTGTTCGCCAGCGTCCTCACCGGCCGTTGAGGCGGGGCGACCGCTTTCGAACACGACCTGGCGGGCGCGGAGCGTGACCGCCTCGCGCTTGTGGTCCTGCTGGTCGGTCCATTCGCGCCAATCGAGCTCGGCGTCGACGAGCACGCGCGAGCCCTTGCGCAGGTACTGCGCGCAGCTGCGCGCCTGGACACCGTACACCTCGACGGTGAAGTAGTTGGTCTTGTCCACCCACTCCTCGCCGCTTCGTCGGCGGGTCGTGGTCGCGACCCGGAGCCGGGCGACGTCGGTGCCCGAGGGCAGCGATTTGAGCTCGACGTCCCGGGTCAGGTTTCCAGACAGTGTCGCGGTAGCGATGTCACGCATGTGGTTCTCCTTGATCGAATTGATGTGACTTGCGTCCGGTGCGGTAGCCGGTGCTCAGTCTCCGGGCTGCGCCGGTGCGGGTCCGGGCTGTGAGCGCAGCCCCGGGTGGGGGTGGTCAGTGCCGTCGGTCCTCCTGTGGTTGGTGGCAGGGTGTTCATGCGACGCGCCGGCCCGCACCCGGCGCCTCCCGGAGATGCGGCAGCGTGAGCACCGCCGCGCCTTCGCCCGGCCAGCAGCCGCACGCCGCGGTGCGGTCAAACGGAAGCCGGCCGTGGCGGCACTCGTTGTCGGCCAGCCGGCCGAGCACGCCGGCCTCGATGGGACAGCGCCCGCCGCACTCGCTCATCGCGGCGCGGTAGCGGACGCTGAGGCTGCTCTGGTTCATGCCGGCTCCTATCGGTGAGGTACAGCACCCGTGCCGGGCCGTCCCGACACGCCCGGCCGCGAGGTGCTGCTGCTCCCCTCGGGGGATGTCGGCGCTGGCCGTGCCCTGACCGACGCGATCGCGAGCCACCCCGCCGCCCGAGCGGCCACAACGTCCGGCGACCTTTAGACGTCCCCTGCGCTCAGACGGTGTTGGGGATCGCCGCCGAAGCGCTCACCCGGCGGTGTCGCCGGATGTCCCCTCTAGCCCCGCGCCGGCGGGGCATCTCCCCCACGCCTCGCAGTAGCGCTCGCTGCACTTCCAGCCGCTCGGGTCGGCGAATCCCCACGGCTCGTCGCGGCCGAACCGCTCGTAGCTGGCGACAATCTGGCGAGCGACTTGCGCGATGCGGACGAGCGCGCCGCGCAGCTGCCCGGCCGACCTGCTGGTCGTCACGAGCGAGGTGCCGATCTCCCGGCGGCGGGGTC
>CAVSQG010000007.1:0-182543 GCA_963730055.1 uncultured Solirubrobacterales bacterium | reverse complement strand
CATAAACCAGCCTTGCGGCACGCCCTGCTCGCTATCGATCACAACACCGTCCGGCAGCACCACCTTGGCCTTCAGCATCCGTCCGATCAGCACGAGCAGCCGCCGATCGCCCACTCGCTCAGCGAGCTTGGCGCCCAGCCGCTGGTGGCAGACCAGATCGAAGAATTTCTCCAAATCCAGATCCACGCACCACCCGTAGCCGTCCTCGAGATGCCCCTTGGCCTCGGCGATCGCCGTGTGGCAACTACGGCCAGGTCGAAACCCGTGGCTTGAGGGGTGAAACGTCGGCTCCCACAGCAGTTCGAGCACCTGCCGCACGGCCTCACATACCACTCGGTCCACCACGTCGGGAATCCCCAGCCCGCGCTCGCCGCCCCCCGCCTTCGGGATATACGCCCGGCGGATCCCGCCCGGCATATACGTTCCCTCAAGCAGGTCGGCTTCGAGCCTGGGCAAAACGCTCGGCCACTGCTCAAGCAGCTGATCGATCGTCTGCCCATCCGGACCAGGAGCGCCCTTGTTCGACGCCACCTTCAAAAGCGCACTGGTCAATCGCTTGGCAACCTCCTCCATCGTCGCCGGCGCCGCAATCCCGGCCTCGTCGATCGCCTTCGGCGCTCCCGCCCGGATCGCCCCAAGCCGGTCCCGGGTCCTCCTGCGGGTAGCCCCTTTCGGGTTTTCTGCTGTCGCGATCGGCAGGCCGAGCTGCACCGCCGTTTCTTCGACCGGGACCGCCTTCCCCTGCCCACCGGGGCTCGACCCGGCGCGCTCAGCGGGCATTACCCCGCCTTCGGGTACTACTCGGTCCTCGGACTTCTGCTGGGCCATCGACCATCGTCCTTTCGTTCTCCGGCCTACCGGCCAACCTCGCCGGAACCCAGCAGACCTCCTGGGGTGAGATGCTGAGATTTCGTCGTGATGACGTCGCCACTACGCCCTCGGCCTCGACAGGAATCGGGCATCGCCGCCGCGGGCCGGCTCGCCCACCGAGGAACGCCTTACGGCGCTTCACTCTCGTTCGCCACCACAACACACCTATGGCCTCTTCCAGACCCGCCCTCACGGAAACCCCCGCAGCGCATAACCAAGCCGCACTGGGGACCGCCCGGTCAATTCCGGGCCGCGCCCTTGCCTCTTCGATGTTGGATTCCCCCTATCAGGGCTCCAGGACAGGACTCACACCTCCGATCTCAACACCCGTGCCCAGCACACCCGCTTCGCCCTACGGGCTCAGCTCCGTCCGCCAGCCGCGTATCCCTACCGCCACGCCATACGGACGCTCCATGGACACGCTCCGCATAACGCGTCCACCAAGGGCTCCCAAACGCCCCGCGTTGACATGCCTGACACGACTATTAGCGCTCTACATAACCCCCAATTGCAGTAGCGGCCGTCGGCGATGCCGGGGCGCCAGCCGTCGCCGCCGTCCGCGAGCAACACCGTCGTGAGCGCACCTCGATCGCCCCGCAACCGCGTCGCGCCAGCAGCCCGGCGCACCGGATAATGGAACGAATCGTCGTCGCCGACAGCGACGCGGCTTCGCCTCTGGAATCGCACGTAACCCGCGATTTTGCTCCTGGTGAGCGTTCACACGGCGTTTAAATCGAACCGATTCCGCCACCAGCAGACTCGGCGTCCGCACAGGCTGTTCGACCGCTGTTAGGATCGGCGCTCCGTCCACCCCGGCAGCCCGGGGAGGTGCGGCGTCACACCCGTCATGTGCGAGCTTCAGATCGACCCTCGACCGTGCCGGCGGGAGCCGGACCGCCTACCAGAAGGCCGACGATGAGCGAACATGGACACTGGCGTCGCCGCGCGGTCGACCGTGTGATCGACCAACTCCGGCGCGACGACTCCCCTCCGCGGATCGATCGGGAGCCCCACGTCGTTCGCGGCTCGAGCGAGGACGAACCGGCAGCGCCGTCGCCCTTGGCGCGGGGCGAGCAGCAGCGCAGCCCAAGCTCAGGTGCTTCGGGCCGCGAGCCAGCCGCCCGCGCCACTACCCCTCCCACTCGCCGTCGTCGCTCGGGAGCGGACCACATAACCGCGACGCTCAGACTAGCTCTGACGGAAACTCGAATGGACGTCGCGGTGCTTGGCGAGATCCGTAACGGACATGAACTCGTGCGCTATCTGGCAGGTGACGGCGAGTCGTTCGGCCTGACCCCCGGCGCGTCGATGCCGATCGAGGACACGTATTGTCATCGCCTGCTCACGGGCAGGCTCTCGAATGTGGTGCCAGATGCCCAGGCCAACGAGCAGCTCAGGGACCTCGAGATCACGCACGCTGCCCGCATCGGCGCCTACATCGGCGTTCCCCTAACCGGTCTCGACGCCCGCCTCTACGTGCTCTGCTGTCTGGCACACGAGCAACGGCCGCAACTGCGGGAGCGAGACGTGCTCTTCCTTCGCGATCTTGGAAACGCGGTCCTCGCCGATCTCGAGTAACGCCAAACGCGGCCGCAGGTAGTTCAAGGAAGCTCAGCGAGGCCCACGTCCGCGGTGAGCTCAAGCGGGCCTTCGCAACGAGCCAACTCCGACGCTGTGCCCAGCGCGGCCGTCTTTGACCGCGTCCAGCGTCATTCGGCCAGCGCGAGCGCCCGGGTGCCGAGTTTGAGCAGCTCGCCGGCGGACTCGAGCGCGCCACCGAGGCTCCTCCAAACACGAAGCGAACGTCGATCGCCCGGACGTCGTTTCCACCATCGGCTCGACCCGGCTGCGTGTACGCGCCACAGCCACGACAGACGCCGACGTAGCGGGCCTTCACGGCTCGCGCGTTCTCCCCGGTCGGGTCGTACAGGTACGCCTTGACCGTCGCCTCTGCGCGACCGAGCCGGCGGGCATCTCCGCGATCGTCAGATCCTCCTGCTCGCGGTAGTGTCGAGCAAGCGCCGCGGCGCGCCTACGCTCACTAACTCGATCGCTCACTTGGCGCCCTCCGCGGGGCTCCGCTTCTGATGTCGTTCCTCCTGCCGCTGTTGGCACGGCGGACATCTCCTATCGGACGTGCTGGACAGTCACTCGGGGGCAAAAAAGGGATGCGGTCGCGTCGCGTTCTCCCCTCGTGTCCGGCGATAAGGAGTTATCAGTGAACCGCGCCAGGCCTGCGGCTAGCTCGATTCAGTTGTGGGCCGCTCGGTGCTCTCACCGAAACAGCAGGACGGTGGCGACGCGGCAAAACGCCGGAGCTAGTTCGCAGAGCTCAGTAGCGATTTGTGGTCGGCGACTGGTCCGATGTGCGTCAGCTTGTCGGGGTTGACGATCCCGCTGATGCTCCTGATCTGGCCGGCGGCGATATCGAGCGCGAAGACGCTGATCAGCCGCTGCTGTGCGTCGAGAAGGAGCGCTCCGGGGCCGCCGTTGACCTCGACTGGGCGCAACGACACGCCCGGAACGCGGGCGGCTTGGCGGAACCAGTTGATCAGCGTGCGCGCGACGCGGTTGCGGCCGCGCAGCGACCGCGCGAGCGCCGGCACCTTGCCGCCGCCGTCACCGGTCAGCTGGACGTCTGAGGCGAGCAGCGCCTCGAGCCCGGCGAGGTCGCCTTGCTCGGCGGCCTCGAAGAACCGGGCTGCCAGCTCGTCGCGCTGTTCACGGGTCGTTTCGAAGCGCGGCCGGCGCTGCTCGACGTGGCGTCGCGCTCGCGTCGCGAGCTGGCGGACGTTGTCCGCGCTCTTGCCGATGATCTCGGCGATCTGCGCGTGGTCGTAGCCGAACACGTCGTGGAGCAGCAGCACGGCTCGCTGCTCGGGCGAGAGGCTCTCGAGCAGCACCAGCATCGCGAGCGACAGCGAGTCGGCCGTCTCGGCGTGCTGGGCTGGATCGTCGTCGCCGTCGGTGATGATCGGCTCTGGCAGCCACTCGCCGACGTAGCGCTCGCGGCGGGCGCGCGCGGAGCGCAGCTCGTTGATCGCCAACCGGGTCGTCACAGTCGCGACGAACGCGCGCGGCGACGCGATCCGCTCGCCTCCATCAAGCGCCTGATGCACCCGCAACAGCGCCTCCTGCACCACGTCCTCGGCCTCGGACACGCTACCGAGCATCCGGTACGCGATCGCGAACGCGACCGGCCGCAGCTCATCAAGCAGTCGCTCCCGATCGGTCATGCCGCTGCGAACCCCTGCCGCCAGCTCGGATGCTTCGGCTGCCACCCAAGCTCGCGCTTGGCCTTGGCGTTCGAGGCGCCGCGAAGCTCGGTCATCATCACCACGCCGGCCTCCCCGGCGAACAGCCGCCCGATGAACCGAGGCACCCAGATCGGGTGCTTGGCGCCGAGCTCCTGAGCCAGCGCCGGCAACCACTCGGCGACCGGGGCGGGGTCATCATCGACTACGTTGTAGACACCGCGACTGCCGCGCTCTACCGCCGCCACCGTCGCCTCCGCCGCGTCGGCGACGTGGACGAAGGACCACACGCCGCCACCGTCGCCGACCAGCGGGAACTTGCGCCTGCGGACCAGCTCGACCTGCTCCGCGCCCGGCGCGAGCGATGTGCCCGGCCCGTAGAACGCGCCGTAGCGGAGCACAATCCCCTCCGTCCAGCGCGCACCGAGGACCGCCTCCTCGAGGTGACGGATCGCCGCCAGCCCCTCGCGCATCTCGCGCGCCGGCGTCGGGTCGAGCGCGTCCTCCTCGCTCTTCACCGGCCCGCCGGTGCGCGCGTACGGCCACGCGCCATAGCTCTGCGCCACAAACCGCCGCACCCCCACCGCCTGCCCGGCGGACAGCAAGTAGTCCGTCCCCTCGGTCCGCAGACGGTTGGTCAGCGCGAAATCGCGATCGAAGTGACGCAGGTCCAATCTCGCTGGAATCGCCGTCAGCTGATGGACGATCACGTCCGGCCTCGCCCGCCCCACGGCCTCCGCGACCTGATCTGGATCAAGTGCGTCCGCGACCACCGGCACAGCACCCAGCTCGTCGAGCATCGCCTGCTTCGACCCGCCGCGCGTCATGCCATGAACCACATGGCCCGCGGCGACCAGACGCGGCACCAACTGCCGTCCAATCGCTCCCGTCGCACCTGCAACAAACACTCTCATCATCAGCTCCTTGATCGAGGATTCCCTGCACCCCCTAAGACAAGACAGCAGCCCCGGCTGTGACACCCACGCCCTACTCGCCGCGTATCGGAACCCGAAGCGCCGCAGCAGCGCCGAAGCAATGGACGCGTCCATCGCGGTGAGACGCACGCGACCTTCCTGCAGCGACCTCGAGCTCGCAGTGCATCGTCCGGTAGCGGATCAGACCGGTGAGCGAGCGGTACCCCGGATCCCTGCAGAAGGCGGCGGCAGGGTGCCAGCGCGTCGGCGGTGAGCCACCCGCAGCTGGCGGCCGCGTCGACGGCTTGAGGCCGGTCCTTCGATCAGCCGGATCCGGAAGGTCAGCCCGCCCGTGACGAGCTCGTTCAGTCGAAAGCGATCACGCCGCCACCCGATTCGCTGATAGCGCGCTGGCGGCTTGATCTACATCACGCCGCCCTTCCGCCGTTGGGTGTCCTGCCGAGGAGTGGTGTTCGACATGGTGCTGCTCTTGAATTCTGTTCCTTGGATCGCCGCCACGGCGAGGCTAGTTCGACGGCGACATGGGACTTGACGGGTATGACTAGAGTCGTGTCGTAGGCTCCGACCAGCCACCCGGCGTCCCGGACGGGCGAGCCGGCCGGGCTCGCCCGATCCGATGCTGAGGAACTACACCTTGGCCGTCGCGAGCCACTCTTCGAAGCTGGGGCCCGCGAGCTTCGCGCCCGGGTTGGGCAGCGCGGCGCCCTCGGCGTAGGCCGCGGCGTCGGGGTCGTCGGGCTGCGCCAGCGGACCGCCGCGGCTCTCGCGGATCTCGATTGAGTCACCTCGGCTGGCGAACAGCGCTGCTGCCGCATCGGCGAGACGCTCCTCCCGCGGGCCTGCGACCTCGGTGATCCTGCCGTTCTCGATCTCCGGCTCTTCGGCCGCGTCGGCGAGCGTCTCAGCGACGACGCGGGCGGCGACGAGCTGCGTTCGCATCTCGGGCACGTAGGCGACGCCATCCTGGATCGTCCATCCGACCAGCGGATCGACGAACTCGTGGAACTGGGCCGCGCGAACGATCCGGACCGGGAGCGGGCCTTCGAGCAGCGTCTGTTCCTGCGCCAGCTTCGCCGCGTTGTAGCCGCCCTGGAACTTGTCGATGCCGATGATCGAGACGACGACGATCCGCTTCGCCCCGGCTGCGGCGCCGGCTCGCTGCAGGTTCCGCGCCGAAGCGGTGAAGAACGCCGTCGCCTCGTCCTGGTCTGGCGAGGGCCCGGTTGCCGTGTCGATGATGGTCTCGACGCCGACGAGCGCCTCATCGAGACCCTCGCCGCTGACCACGTCGACACCCTGGGAGCGCGCGATCGGGACCACGTCGTGTCCGCGCTGCTCGAGGATCTCGACGAGGGGCGATCCGACCCGGCCGGTGGCTCCCGTGACGGCAATCCTCTGGCTTCTGTTTTCGGTGTGCATTGTTGTTCCTTTCTCAGGGCCGGAGGTCCCGGCGCCGGCAGAATTGATCCGCTACTTGATTGACACGCGGCGGCAGCGAGACGTGACGCAGCGAGATGTGACCGATCGCGGGCCACGAGTCGGCCGAGCTGGTGAGTCGAGTCACTGCACCCCGGTCGGCGACATAGCGCCAGTGCGGGTCGGTCATCGCTCAGCCGAGTCCCTGCGCGAAGCCCTGTCGCCAGCTCGGATAGCGCGGCGTCCAGCCGAGCTCGCGCTTGGCCTTGGCGTTCGAGGCACCCCGCGCCTCGGTCATCATGACCGTTGCCGCCTCACCGGCCGCCAGCCGCCCCAGCCAGCGTGGAATTCGCCTCGGTGGCTTGGCATCCAGCGCGCTCGCCAGCACCGGCAGCCACTCCCGCACCGGCGCGGGCTCGTCGTCGACGATGTAGTAGATACCGGCCGGGCCGTGTTCGACCGCGACGGCGGTCGCCGCGGCGGCGTCTTCGATATGGATGTGCGACCACACGCCACCACCGTCGCCGATGACCGGGAACTGACGCTTGCGGATCGGCGCGGCCATCACCGCATCCGGAGCGCGGCTGACCGAGGTTCCCGGACCGTAGAAGCCGCCGTAGCGCAACGCGAGTCCCTCGCCCCACTCGATCGTCGTCACCGCCTCCTCGAGATAGAGGAGCCCCTCCACCACCGGCCGCAGCGGCGCCGGCGGGTCGGGATCGAGGGGATCGGCCTCGCTCAGCACCGGCCCGCCCGTGCGGGCCCATCGAAAAGCCCCAAAGCTCTGCGCCACGAACCGCCGTGCCCCCACGGCGCGGCCCGCGGCCAAGAGATGGTCCGTCGCCTCGGTACGCAGCCGGTTGGTCATCTTCGCCATAGGGGAGCGGTCGGGATGCCGCGCGTCGCGGATGCTCATCTTCCCCGACAGCGCCGTGAGCTCATGCACGATCACCTCGGGCTCGACGGACGCCACCGCCTGGGCGACCGCGTCGGCGTCGAGAGCGTCGACCACGACCGGGCGCGCCCCCAGACTGCGCACCAGATCCTGCTTCGACGCGCTCCTGGTCATCCCGACCACCTCGTGGCCCCGCGCCACGAGCTGCGGGACGAGCTCTCTGCCGAGAACACCCGTGGCGCCGGCTACGAAGATCTTCATGACTGCTCCTCTCGTTTGATGCTTCCCTCATCAGACAGGACAGAAGCGCTGCTTGTGACACTGCTCAGCGCTCGTTGTTCACCGCGCGCGTCCGACAACCGCGCGTGTGCACCACCGTCCGCCCGGTCCTCGTTCGCGCCACGATCACGACCCGACCCGCCAGATCCAGGTGACAAGAGGACGACGGGCTCGCAACAGTTCCGTTTCCCTCTCACAAGTCAGGTCGACCGCGGCGGCACCGTGGCTGCCGCTTCGGCCGCCGGCGAGCTCAAGCAGCAGGGCTCGGCGCCGCCCCTGCCTCGGCGACTGAGCAGAAACCACGGCTGAGCGCGCGGACTTCCGTCACTTCGACCCCATCGTGAGCAGCGGACCTGTTAGCAGGCGGACCGAGGCATGCTCGGTTTCCGCGCATTGGGGGGCAGACCCGAATGCGGACAGAAGGATCGTGCTGAGGTGAAAGAGGTCCGCTCGTGGCTGTTGCTCCGCATGGAAGTGTGGAGCGCGTGAGCGGGGCCGCGAGACGGCGTCTCCCGGTGCGCCTCAGCTTCGGTCGGTCGCGCGGGTCGCTTCGGCGGGGTCGACGGTGGCTGCCCAGCTGCCGAGAAGCTTGAGAGTCTCTTCTGAGCGGGAGCCCGGCTCGGCGGTGTAGGTGAAGAGCGTCAGGCCGGGGTCGGCGGCGAGGTCGAGTCGGTTGTAGGTCAGGTGGAGGTCGCCGACGACGGGATGGCGGAAGTGCTTGACGCCGGTGTTGTGGAAGCGGACGTTGTGTGTGGCCCAGCGGGTGCGAAATGCCTCGCTCTGGGTTGCGAGTTCGCCGACGAGGTCTGAGAGTTCGCGGTTGTGGGGGTCGCGTCCGGCGGCGGAGCGCAGGATGGCGACCGATTCGCTGGCGACGCGGTCCCAGTCGCCGAAGGTCGTCTCGGCTCGCGGATCGAGGAATACGAACCGGGCGGTGTTGACCGGCCGCACCGGTCCGTCGTAGAGCTCGGAGTACAGCGCGAGTCCGAGTTGGTTGGCGGCAAGGATGTCGAGGCGGTTGTTGCTCACGAACGCGGCGGCGCCGGTGATCGCGTCGAGGGTCCACTGGACCTCGGGCCGGATCCGCTGCTTGGCCTGGCGCCGACGAGGCCGCGCCGGGGTTGGGTGTGCGGCGCGGGCAAGATCGAACAGGTGCGCTCGCTCGGCCTCGTCGAGCTGGAGCGCCCCAGCCAGGGCCTCCAGCACGCTTTCGGAGGCCCCGTTCATGTCTCCTCGCTCGAGGCGGGTGTAGTACGGAACGCTCACGCCGGCGAGGACGGCGACCTCCTCGCGGCGGAGCCCGGGGACGCGGCGAGGACCGTAGGTCGGCAGCCCGACTTGGTCCGGAGTGATCCTGGCGCGGCGGGAGGTCAGGAACTCGCGGATCTCGCTTCTCGTGTCCACAACCGCAGCGTAGACCCGCTCGGCCGGGCGTCGGAGACCCTGCCAGTACCCCTATCAACAGGGACTCTCACTTCCCGCGATCCCGTGCTTTCTTGGACTCGACGGACATCTTTCTACGACCAAAGGAGCCACACTGCCATGAAGCACATTTCTCTCAACGGACTCGATGTCTCGCGCATCGGACTCGGCACGATGGCGATGTCCGGCTATTACCTTGACCCCGACAGCAGCGACGTCGAATCGATCCGTACCATCCACCGGGCACTCGATTTGGGCGTCACCCACATCGACACCGCTGAGATCTACGGCCCGTACGTCAACGAGGAACTCGTCGGCCGCGCCCTGAAGGGCCGGCGCGACGATGTGGTGGTGGCGACGAAGTTCGGTCTGGCCTCGCACGCGGGCGATGGGCCTGGAGTGCTCGACAGCACCCCGGCGAACATCCGGACCGCGGTCGAGGGCTCACTGAGGCGGCTGGGAACCGATCACATCGATCTCTACTACCAGCACCGGGTCGACCCGAACACGCCGATCGAGGACACCGTCGGCGCGCTGACCGGGCTGGTGGCCGCGGGCAAGGTCCTGCACATCGGCCTGTCGGAGGCGGGACCCGAGACGATCCGTCGCGCGCACGCCGTGCACCCGCTCACGGCGCTGCAGACCGAGTACTCCCTATGGACCCGCGATCCCGAGACCGAACTTCTCCCGCTCCTGCGCGAGCTGGGCATCGGCTTCGTGCCCTACTCGCCGCTCGGGCACGGCTTCCTCACCGGCACGATCCGCAGCCCCGAGGAACTGAGCGACGACGACTGGCGCAAGACCAACCCGCGCTTCACCGAGGGCAACTTCGAGAAGAACCTCCGCATCGTCGACGAGGTCCAGGCCGTCGCCTCAGAACTCGACGCGACACCGGCACAGGTCGCGTTGGCCTGGCTGCTCGCACAAGGCGACGACATCGCCCCGATCCCCGGCACCAAGCGAGTCTCCCGCGTCGAGGAGAACACCGCCGCCGACGGCATCGAGCTGAGCGCGGGGCAGCTCCAGCGGCTCAACGACGTCACCCCTGCGACCGGCGCGCGCCATGACGAGTCGAACATGGCCGCGATCGACCGTTGAGGTGACAGCACCGACGATCGCTACCACAGCAAGGGAGAGGCGCATGTCAGACGAAGACTTCACGCAGGCCTTGGAAGACAGCCGAGAGATCGAGCTCACGGTCACCGGCCGAACGTCCGGACGCGAGATCTCCAACCCGGTGTGGTTCGTACAAGACGGCGAGACACTGTACCTAGTGCCGGTGAAGGGATCGGACAGCGACTGGTACAAGAACATCCTGAAGACGCCGACTGTGGTCTGGCCCTGTAGCCACACGGCGGGAACCCATGATGCGCTGCCGCCCACGGCGCGCCGCTGCTCTGCCCGGGAGCGGCAGCTAGCCGTCAGCGCCCCTTGTCGTCCGGAGGATCAGCGCGGGCGTCGGCTAGACGGGCTTCTCCAGTCCTTGGCTGAGCGGCACTCTGGAGGCTGAGCCTCGGCAATCGCGCTTTGTCACCCGCGCACAAGCCCCGTGCTCCTGACCGACTACGGGAGTCCTACCATCGAGTGCGAGCAGGTGCGCGACCTCGCCCCTCCCTGTGGCGAGGAGCAGAGCTGGTCGTTCTGGCCGGCTGGGTCCTGCTTCAATGTCGGCGACACTCCCGGGGTCCGCTCCGTCTCGACCGGCGCTTGTTGAGGCCGCTCGCCTGTGACGATCCGTTGGGGTAGGCTCGCGCCGATCGCATCGATGGTCTGGCACCGAGGAATCGAGAATTCGGTACGCCATTGGGAGTCGTCGCCCTGTGGCCGAGGGGTTGCGGTGATCGGGCTGTCCAAGGTGCGATGTTGCTCGGAGGGAGGGTTGGGATCGCGTGCGCGCATGATGGCTCGCAGCTCGATCGCAGAGAGGCGGAAGGTGTATCGATGAACGGCTACTTCCTCTGGAGCGCTCAGAACAGTTTCGAATGGATCTGGGGTACGGCGACCGATTCGGAATCGTCGATGTCGACTTTGACACTGGGGCGGACACCTGAAGTGAGCGCTGAATGGTTCCGCGAAACGGAAAAACAGAACGCAGTGGCGTAGCCCCGGCCAGCACGCCGCAGACCGCCCAATCGCAGGCAGGCGAGGAGCCGGCACCGTCTTTTTGGGGTGCTGAGGTAGGTGGACGGATGCAAGGGGAGGCTGCTCGGATTGTCGGGCGTGAACGTGAGCTCGTGGTGTTGCACGAGTTCCTCGGAGGGGACGGGCCTGCGCGTGCGATTGTGCTGGTGGGTACCCCGGGGGCTGGTAAGACGACGCTGTGGGAGGCGGGGGTTGCTGCTGCCCGGGAGCGAGGGTTGTTGGTCCTGGTGTCGCGGCCGAGCGGTGCCGAGGCGGGGCTTTCGTTTGCGGCGCTGATCGATTTGTGCGATGGGCTCGAGCTGGGGGCGCTGGAGAGCGTGCCGGGTCCTCAGCGTGTGGCGTTGGAGGTCGCGCTGTTACGGGCCGAGCCGACCGCGGTTGCTCTGGAGCTGCGTGCGATTGCGCTGGGATTGTTGAACGCGCTCCGCGCGCTGGCTGCTAACGCGCCGTTGCTGGTCGCGATTGACGATCTCCAGTGGCTGGATCGGCCATCGGCTGAGGTACTCGCGTTTGTCGCGCGGCGCCTCGAGGGCGAGCGCGTGAGCTTCCTGCTCGCGCAGCGTCCGGGTCGCCGGTCGGGGCTCGAGCGTGCGTTTGAGCGCGCGGGGGTAAGGCGCCTCCAGGTCGGGGGCTTGAGTCTGGGCGCTACGCGACGGCTGTTGTCTGAGCGGCTTGGCCTGAGTCTGTCGCGCGGGACGTTGCGGCGGGCCGTTGAGTCGACGTTGGGTAACCCGTTGTTTGCGTTGGAGTTGGGACGGGTGTGGGTGGAGCGCGGGGTGCCGGAGATCGGTGAGGACATCCTGGTCCCGGACTCGGTCGAGGAGCTGCTCGGGACGCGCGTGTCGAGGTTACCTGCGGCGGCGCGCAAGTTGTTGCTCGCGGTGGCGCTGAGCGCGGACCCGCGCACACGCGAGCTGGCAGCGATCGTCGGTGAGGATGCGCTCGAGGACGCGGTCGATCGTGGTCTGCTGATGCTCGAGGGGGAGCGGGTGCGGGCGTCGCATCCGCTGCTGGCTGCGGTGGCGCGTAAGCGCTCGCGGCCGCGGGAGCGACGCGAGCTGCACCGCGCTCTGGCTGAGTTGGCTGCCGACGACGAGTTGCGCGCTCTGCACCTGGCTTTTGCGGCCGACCGTCCCGACGAGGAGCTCGCCGCGATAGTGGCGCACGCCGCGGGGTCCGCGTCCGCGCGTGGCGCCCGACGGGACGCAGTTTTGTTGGCTGACCACGCCTTGCGCCTGACTCCCCCGGGTTCGGTGGCGCGAGCTGAACGGTTGCTCGCGTTGGGCGCGTATCTCGAGAGGGCCGGTGAGCTGCACCGCATCACAGACCTGCTCACGCCCGAGCTCGGGTCGCTGCCCCCCGGCGCGATGCGCGCCCGTGCGTGGCTGCTATTGGCCGAGGGTGCCTCCGTTACGACGGCGGGTGAATACCATCGTCATCTTGACGAGGCGCTCGTTGAGTGCCGCGACGATTCGTGGTTGCGGGCGCAGGTGCTGGCTCAGAAGACGGCGGACATGACCGGTGCCGGCGTGTTGCGGATCGAGCAGGGCGAGGCTTGGGGGCGGGCGGCGATGTCCGCGGCGGTGCGGGGAGGGCCAGATCTTGAGCGGCGGGCGCTTTACGCTCTGAGTTGGCCGCGGGCGCTGCGCGGTCATCCCATCGACGAGTTGTGCCAGCGGTTCAGCGGAGCGGCGGACGCATTCGGCTACATCGCCGCCTCTCCCCATAGGGTGGCAGTCCAGCGCTTGATCTGGCGGGGCGAGGTGATGCTGGCGCGGGAGGAGTTGACCGCGTTATCGGCGCTTGCAGATGAGCGGGGTGAGCCTTTGTCATACGCGCTGCTGCGTCTGCACCTGTGCGAGTTGGAGCTGCGTGTCGGCGATTGGGAGGCGGCCTCGCGGTTGCTTTCGGAGTGGGCTGAGTCTTCAGACCGAGAGCTGCTGATCTTTCCGATGTACGAGCGGTGCCGTGCCCTGCTGGCCGCGGGGCGCGGCGACCCTGCTGAGGCGGAGCGGTGGGCGAGCGAGACGATCGTCGCAGCGGACGCGATGGGTATCGGATGGGACAAGCTCGAGGCGCTGCGTGCGCTCGGGGTGGCGGCGCTGGTTGCGCACGAGCCTGAGCGCGCGGTTGAGAGCCTCGGCGAGGTTTGGGAGCACGTCGAGCGCGAAGGGGTCACCGAGCCGGGTGTATTTCCGGTCGCGCCCGAGCTGGTCGAGGCACTCGCGGAGCTCGGCGAGCATGACGCGGCCCAGGCGGTCACCCGGCGGCTGTGGGGGCTTGCGGACGAGCAGCGGCATCCATGGGGCCGAGTGAGCGCACTGCGGTGCAGCGCGGTCGTGCGGCTTGCGTCCGGTCGGGAACTCGAGGGGGCGACGGCGGCACTCGGGGTCGCGGCCGACGACTATGAGCGTCTAGGCCTGCGGTTTGATCGCGCACGCGCGTTGCTGAGCTTGGGTCGGGCGCAACGTCGGGGAAAGAAATGGGGGGCGGCGCGCGGCTCGCTGGAACGCGCGGTGGCTGCGTTCGAGCAGCTTGGATCCGAGGGGTGGGCCGAGGTGGCGCGCTCCGAACTCGCGCGGGTCGGGGCGCGCCGACCGACCCCGGGCGGGGAGCTCACTCGAACTGAGCAGCGGATTGTCGAGTTGGCGGCGAGCGGGTGCTCCAACAAGGAGATTTCACAAACGCTCTACGTCACCGTGCACACCGTAGAGGCGCATCTCTCGCACGCCTACGCGAAGCTCGGCGTGCGCTCGCGCGCGCAGCTCGCGGGTCGGCTCTCCACCTAGCCAGCCCGTCAAAGTCGGGGGTTTTCCCCAATTGCGCGCACCCCGGATCGCGCCTAGGGTCGGTCGCGATGCCGGAATACCTCATCGAGCTGTACGTCGCGCGGACGGACGCGCCGGTGGTGAGCGAGCGCTGCCAAAGCGCGCGCACCGCGGCCGAGGAGCTGACCCGGCGAGGGACAGCGGTCCGCTTCCGTCGCTCGATCTTCGTCCCCGACGAGGAGACCTGCTTCGTCCTGTTCGAAGCCGAGTCGCCAGAAGCGGTGCGCGATGCGGCGCGGCTGGGGGGGTTGCCGTCCGACCGCGTCAGCAGCGCGATCACCCAGACATGACCGACAGACACCACGAGCGGGCCAGGCGCCGTCGACGTTGTACACCGTCGCGATTCGCGCTCGTAGGGCTGCATGAGCGGCAGCGTCCGGGGGACTGCGGTGGTGTTGAACAAGCAAGCCAAAACCGAGCAGTGCGAAGGGGGTAGGCATGAGAGAGGGCAAGCCGCATGAGGTTCCGTCCCGGCGTGATTTCTTGAAGGGAGTGGGGGCGGCGGGCGCCGGGTTGGCGGCGGCCTCCGTAAGTGCCGGCGGAGGCTTGATGGCCCCCACTGCGCGCGCTGCAGACGCGCCCGTCGCCGCAGGCGCCGTTGGTTACTCACGAGCTCGCGGCGCGCCTCTCACCAACGTCGAGTTTGGCCGCATGTTCCCGTCGCTTTCGCCGTTCGCCGAGGCCACCGACACGGTGCGCGGCGCATTGCTGGAGGTCGGCAAGCCGGGAGGGATGATGGACGCCGGCGACGTCCTGGCGGCCGGGCCGAAGGCTCTGATCGTCGATCCGGCGGTGAACGGCAACCCTACTTCAACCAACCCGTGCGGCACGAATCCGGATAACCCCACGATGACCGCGGGCTCGACATTCGTCGGCCAGTTCACCGATCACGACATCACCTTTGATCAGACCTCCCAGTTGGGAGTGCCTCAGAACCCGCTGATCTCACCCAACACACGTACACCCGCGCTCGATCTGGACTCGGTGTTCGGCGGCGGCCCCGGAAAGCGACCTGACCTATATGTGTCGAACGCGGACGGGTCGGTTGGCCCGAAACTGAAGATCGGCACCGGGGGCGTTCACGAAGACGTCCCGCGGGTCGCCACCGGCGACGACAGTTACACGGCACTGCTGGGAGACCCTCGCAACGACGAGAACATGCTGATCGCCGGGCTGCACTGCGCGCACATCCTGTTCTACAACCGCGTCCTCGACGACCTCGCGACCTTCAGCCTGCGGACGTTTCCCTCCGCCCGCGACGCCGATCTCAACAACCGGTATGTCGCATTCCTGATCGCTCGCGAGATCACGTTGTGGCATTACCATTGGCTGCTGGTCAACGAGCATCTGCCCCAGATCGTCGGCCAGGCGATGGTCGATGACGTGCTCCGGCGCGGCGGTCGCTTCTACCGTCCCCCCGAGGGGGATGCGTTCATGCCAATCGAGTTCGGCGCGGCCGCTTACCGCTTCGGGCACAGCATGGTCCGCCCGTCCTACCGCGCCAACTTCACCAGCGGTACCGGCGACAGCGCGAACCCCACCGCCGATCCGTTCTTCGCGCTGGTGTTCGACTCAAACGAGCCGGACTTCAGCGGACCGGTCAGCCACGACCGCGCCGACCTCCTCGGCGGGTTTCCCGCGCCCCGGCGCTACGTCGGCTGGCAGACGTTCTTTGACCTCGGCGACGGGCAGGTCAAGAACAACAAGAAGATCGACACCACCATTTCCAGCGTACTGTTCACCCTGCCGCTGCCCGCGATCGCGCCCCATACCCAAACAGCGCCAGTCGTCCTGCCGCAGCGCAACCTGCTCCGGCAGCTGACCTGGGGACTGCCCTCCGGGCAGAGAGTCGCCGCAGCGATGGGCGTCCCCGCGCTCGGCCCAGGCGAACTCGCCGAGATCGCCGACGTGTACGCCCCATTCGGCAGGAGCACACCCCTGTGGTACTACATCCTCGCGGAAGCCAAGGCGATGACCGACGGCCTCAACCTCGGCCCCGTCGGCGGCCGGATCGTCGCCGAGACGCTCATAGGCCTGCTGCGCGCCGACCGGACCAGCTACCTCAACCTCAACCCCCGCTTCCAACCGTTCCTCGGCACCGATCTCAAACTCGCCCCCACCCCGAACCCAAACATCACCGGCAACCGGGCCTACACGCGCGCCCACTTCCTGTACTACGCCGGCGTCCTCACCCCCGGTATCTACCGATGATGTCCGTGTCGCCCCAACGGATTCAGGGGCCGGCCAGATGACGACGGGACTACTCACTCCGACCCACATCGCGATCGTGCTGCTCATCGCGCTGCTCGTCCTCGGCCCAAAGCGCCTACCGGAGACAGGACAGGCCCTCGGGCGCGGACTCCGCGACTTCAAGCAAGCAATCACCGGACACGACGACGACGTCAGGCCACCACCGCAACTCGACGCGTTGCTCTGAGCCCCCGACACCAAACCACCCCCCGGCCATGGTTAGGGGTCTCGGGCCAATCGCTCGGTGGCTGTCGACGCTTTGCGTGGTGGTGTTGGCGATCGCGTGTCTAGCCGTGCCGAGCGGGGTGGCGCTCGCGGCAAGTCCGCCGGATCTCTCGGTGTCGTTCGGGGCGGCGTCGATCCCCCTGAACGGCTCGACCTCGCTTTCGTTTGAGATCGGTAATCCGAACCAGAGCGCTGGGCTGGTAGGGCTCAGCTTTACCGACTCCCTTCCCCGTGGGCTTGTCATAGCGAACCACGCCGGGGTAAGCGCGGACTGTGGCGGCCAGATGACCGCGACGCCGGGTGCGTCTACCGTGACGCTATCGGGCGCATCGGTCTCCGCTGGCGCGTTTTGCGAGATTTCCGTGACCGTGACAGGGCGATGGGGAGGGAAGAAGGACGACCCGGTGACGGTCAGCTCAAGCGGGGCCACGGGGAACACCAGCACCGCGTCCGTAACGGTGGTGACGCCACTTTCCGACCGCGTGTACTTCACCAACGCAACGGGAGGGATCTCGTTCGCCAACCTGGACGGTAGCGGCGGCGGCGACCTGTTCACGGGTAGCGCGACGGTCGATCTTCCGGTCGGACTGGCGGTCGACCTTGCCGCCGGCCGGATCTATTGGGCCAACAACGGAGGGAACAAGATCTCGTTCGCGAACCTGGACGGCAGCGGCAGCGACGACCTGTCCACCGGCAGCGCGACGGTGTCGTTCCCGGTCGGGGGGGCGGTCGACTCCGCCGCAGAGCGGATCTATTGGGCTAACGGAGACGTGTCCAAGATCTCGTTCGCGAACCTGGACGGCAGCGGCGGCGGCGACCTGGCTACCGGCAGCGCCACGCTGAAACAACCGGCCGGGGTGGCGGTCGACCCCGCTGCCGGGCGGATCTATTGGGCCAACCACGGCGCGAACAAGGTCTCGTTCGCGCATCTGGACGGCAGCGGCGGACGCGACCTCGATACCGCCGGCGCCACGGTGTCCAGCCCGTTCGGGGTGGCGGTAGACCCCGTGGGCGAGCGGGTCTATTGGGCCAACGAAGGAATGAATACGGTCTCGTTCGCGAGGCTGGACGGCAGCGGCGGCGGCGACCTCAATACGGCCGGCGCGACGGTTCATTCCCCGGAAGGTGTGGCGGTCGACCCGGGCGGCGGACGGATCTACTGGGCCAACTACCTCGCGAAGGCGATCTCGTTCGCCAACGTGGATGGAAGTGGGGGCGGCGACCTGGCAGCGTTCAGCGAGACCGGAAATGCGGCCGTCGCCCTGCTCAGGGCGCCTATCGCGACGGCCACGCCAACGATCGCCGGGGGGTCGATGCCCGGATCGTTGCTGTCGTGCTCGGAGGGGACGTGGGCCGCTGACCTGACCGGTTCGTTCCTTTACCGCGCACCGCAGGGCTTTGCTTGTCGGTGGAGCCTGAACGGGTCCGACATTGCTGGCGCGACCGCGAGCTCTCTCGTGGCCACGGCACCGGGTGACTATCGGTGCCGCGTGAATGCCTCTAACTTCGTTGGCTCAACGGACCAGACCAGCGCGCCGCGAGGGGTCGTGGCGCCACCGCCGAGCTGTCAGCCGGTCACCGCGACGACAGCCATTGGGCAGCCGGTGGTGGTGGTGCTCAGCTGCAGCGACCCCGTCCCTGCGGCACTGAGCTACTCGCTCGACAGCATCCCTGCGCATGGTGCGCTCAGCGCGTTTTCCGCTCTGGCGGGCGAGGTCACCTACACGCCCGCCGCCGGCTACAGCGGCCCGGACAGCTTCATCTACCACGCCACCACCGGCAACGTGACCGCGCCCGCGCAGACGGTCTCGATCACCGTCACGCCCACGGCCAGCGCCCCGCCGCCGGCGATCACAAACCCGCGCACCGCGCCAGCGATCACCGACGCGAACATGACCAACAAGCGCTTCCGGGTCGCGCCCCGGCCCACCGCGATCTCGGCACGCAAAGCTCCGCGCGGGACGAGCTTCCGCTTCACCCTATCGACGGCTGCGCGGCTGCACATCACGATCACCCGCTCGGCGCCCGGACTCCTCAGCGGCCGCCGCTGCCTGCCACCCACGCGCAAACTCAATGCAGCACACCCCAAGCGCTGCCCGCGCACCCTCCCGGTCGGCACACTGACCCGCACAAACGAGCCGCGGGGAGAGAACATCGTCCCGTTCAGCGGGCGGATCGGCCATCGCACACTCACCCCCGGCGTCTATCGCGCATTGCTCATAGCGAGCAACGCAAACGGCACCTCACCGAGCGCGACGCTCGGCTTCGTGGTCGTGCCCTGAGTTGCCCAGACGAGACCGTCAAGACATGCGAGCCCTCTAACACGCCAAGACGCGAGGACCCGTCACCGGCTCGGTGCGTAGCGCCCACTTCGACCAGACCGCTGACGCTTTCGCCAGCGTGTCTACCTTCGTCCGAACCGCAGGCGCGCAGGATCCTCAACGGAGATGATTTAGGTTGCAAGGCTGGAACCCAGTCGGCCCTCCGTTCGCCGCCGTGCCCCTCGGACTCGGACATTCGCCCAGCAGGAGTCGCCCGACCCGCCATGGCGAGACGCCTCTTATGCGGCGATCGCGAGCACACGCTCGCCTGCGCCCCGTCGCCGCTCGTGAAGCGAAGCGGCGACGATGTCGTCGCCGACGCGGCTGTCCAGCGTTGCCGCTCTCGAGACCTTGGGTCACGACAATGTTGGCAACAGACTCGCCGAGCGTCGCCTCGGTCGCCATTGACCAGGTCGTCGCTACCGGTCCACGCCTGGAGCGGTAGCGCCACCGCGGTGGCTGCTTTCACGACCCATCAGCAGCGCCCCGCTGGCTGCGGCGCTGATGTCGTTGTGCCTTCCGGCAGCGAGGCGTTGCGTCCGTCGACTACTGCTCCGCTCATCGGCCGCCGGCGATGCCGCAGCCGCATCGCCTGCGAAAGCAGCACGGTTACGGCGCGCGGCGCAACCCGCGCCGTGTCGACTCGCGGACGGCCGGGACGATGCAACAGTCCGCCACCCGCCACGAGACAACTGGTCTCGTCCGCAAAAGCAGTCTTGGATGGCTAAATCGGGCGCTCACCGGCTTCTGCGTCGCCGGAGAGCATGAGTCCGATGTTTCACTTCTCAAATGCGAGCGGAGCAGGATGGCTCCTCGGTCCGCGACCTCATCGACCTGACGCGGCACGTCGTCGTCCTCTTCGCAACCGTGCCATCGGCTGACCGGCGTGTTCGTGTTCGTAGCGGAGCAGAGGCGCTGCTGTTAGCTTCGTCGTGACCGGTCGAGCGCATGACAGCCGTCGATTTGCGTGACGTCCGCTCTTGCGCCGACCCGAACCATGACTCGTCGTGCGACGGTCGGCAGGTTGTGGACTGCCTGTCGCTGCGAGCGTCTGGTTCGCATCGACGCCAGCGCTTCGCCTGCGTCCTTTGGGAGTCAACCTCGATCGTGGGCGCGGACTACCGCTCAGACTGATCGTTAGTGGCGAGCTTGCGAGCGCCGGCGGTGGGCACAGTCTCGAGATCCGTGCGGAGCAGGAAGGTCGTCGACACATGAACGCTCAGGAGTGAGCTGTTGGCGCACCCGCGAGGAGAGGCTGGGTCACTCGGCCCTCCGGGCGCTGCCGCGGGGCCTGTTCGAAGCGATTGCCGCGCACCAGCGGCGCATAGCGAAGATCGATGGTCACTCGCAAGCGAGGTCATCGTGGTGGCGATCGAGGGTCAGGTTCTGCTGAGCGGCGTCTTTCAGCGAGTCTCCAGCGATTCTAAAGCGTCCTGTCGTAGCGTCCGGCGTGTCAAACAGACATGGATCCGCGGGGCAACGAGAGAGTGCACGGGCGAGGCGATCGTGCTCGGCGCACATGAGCTCAACAAGGCCTGGCGATCCTACACGGCCAAATGAAGGGATACGAAGTTCGTGATGGCATTCGCGAGATGCCCAAGTGAGAACTCTGCCCGGCAGACGATGCGCGCCCGTGGCACCGCGGAGGAGATGTGGCTGTTGATGGTACGCCTTGTTCACGATACGCGTAGGGAACCGGTGGGCGTATTCGAGGAGCCGGTCGCGCCGGATGACCTGCTCGGAAGCTACGCGAACCGGCCGTGCGCGCGCCGTCGCGGCTGCGGCAGCTTTGCTGGAGATGCCGATGACGAACGTCGAGGTCGTCTCGCCGACACGGACCGGGTGGTGGTCGTACCCCCACGGCTCACACAACCAACGACCGAGGACTCCGACCCCGGCCGCCCCGACACCCAACAATCAACCACAAGGATCAGCCGGGACCGTTCGGTGACGGTCCCTGGCGAGAGGAGCAATCAATGAAGAGGCTAGTTACATCTGCGGCGCTGATCGCTGTGTTGGTCTGCGCCGGCTCGGCGCTCGCGCACGGCTCGACCGTGGGCGTGTCAGGCATCCAGGCGCCCAAGGACACGACCGCCGGTGCTCCTGGCGACCCGTGCCGCACGACCGATCCCGAGACAGGGGCGCCGGCGCAACCCAACGCGGTGACCGGCAGCCTAATCGGGTGCTGGTACACCGACACTGGCAACTACATCGACGGCACGCCGCTCCCGGACGGGGTGATTGTCGTAGCCGGCACTGAGCACTTCGTCGGCTGTCTTGACATCCGCCACCAGGGAAAGTGCACGCACGACGATCCAACCGGATCGTTCGCGTTGACTTACACGTTCGAGGCACAGTACAGCTCGCCGACTAACGAGATCTGGGGCGGGTGCCAGCATGGGATCGTGCCGGGAATGGGAACCGGCGGCCTTGCAGGAGCGTCGGGCTGGCTCGACTTCACGGACAACGTGACGAACGGAACCGCTGCGTATCATGGTTACGTCACGCTCGCCGGCCGACGCAGAGGCGCTCACGCGACAGCCGCCGCCGCACGGCCTCGTCTGCCCAGGGCGATGTGCTAAGCAGCTCGGATCGCGCACCTGCCGCCACGTGACGACCAGAGGGCGGGACGAACGGTCCCGCCCTCGGACGCTCGCTCGGATCTGAGCCACGCCGCCTGCCGCACGCATCCAGTCCCGCTGTGAAAGCACGACTGCAGCCCATCGAGCGGTCAATGCCCGATCAGCTGACGACTGCCCCGCCACGCACACGGTCGCCCGCTCAGCCAGACAGACGACCTCCCGCGGCCCGAAGTCAAAAGCTGAGCCCCTCCGTCCCACAAACCATAACGCCCCACAAGACCCGTAAACCGGCGCTCGCCAGGGATCGGTCGCCACCTCGTAGTCGACCTTTGACGATCCGTGAGGCACACAGCTGAACCTGCTCGCCGTCACGGCGCAGGACAAAGCCCAACTGCGGTGGACCAACCGCGAAAGGAGCACGGAGAGCATGCACGTTCAGACGCACCGCGGGCGAGGCGCCGGAAAATGAGCGGCGTCACCGTCGTGGCGGCGGTCGTTGCCTCGTGCTCTAGCAGCTCGGGGTCCGGCTGGAGCGGCAGCGCAGCGACGACGAGCAGCGCGCACTCGCCGGCGCCGACGACGTCCGCGCAGCCACTGAAGCTGCTCCGACCGCTGAAGCCGTTCAAGCAGCCGAGTGCTCGCCGCGGCGCGCCTCACGCCAACGCCACAGTGACCCGCTTCAACACGGCCGACGGGATCAGCCTCGACGGCGCCACGGTCGGCGCCGGCACCGCCGGGGTGGTGCTGGCCCACGAGTACGACGACCTCTGCGGCGCCTGGCCATTCGCCAACTACCCGGCCAAGCGGGGCTTGCGCGTCTTCGCCGTTGATGCGCGCTGCTTCGGCCGCTCTATCTGTCCCCACGGCGACGCCGCTTGCCGGGTGGTCGACGACCACGTCGGTGCCGTCGCTCAGCTGCGCCAACGTGGCGTCACCAGGGCGACGCTAGGCGGCGCGTCCATTTGGCGGCTCGGCGGCGCTGATCGCCGCCAGGGGAGTAAAGCCTCCGGTCGCCGCCGAAGTCGAGCTATCGGTCCAGGCGAACCGGACCAGCCTGCTCCGTATTCCGCTTAATCGTGGCGCCGTCCAGCAGCTCACCGTCCAGACGACGTTCGTGGTCGCGAAATAACGACCAGGACGCCTCCGTTGACGAGACGCGTGTGATGTACCAGGCGAACAAGCCTGCCGACGAGCGCCTCCTGGTGCTCCCTGGTCAGTTCGATGGTCTCCGCGCGTGGATGGTGCTCCACAACACGAGCGGAGCGTTCTCCTCGAGCACGACGGAGGTCGTGGCGTTCATCGCCGCCCACACCCCGAGGCCGCTCCGCGAATCCTTAGTGGCATATGACACAATGGTTCTCGGAAGTTGCGGCCTGGGGGCCGCGACTCGGGGATTGGACGCACAGATGCCGAGCAAATATGGGGCCGGATGCGTGCGCCGACGGTGCTTGCGGTGGCGGTTGCGCTCGTGGGTCGTGGCTACCGCGACCGCCGAGATGCCCTACCAGGTGGCGGGGGATGAGCTCGCGGTCGTCGAGGCCGCCGGCAAGTACGCGTTGCAGGGACGTCTCAGGAATCGGTTGATGAGCTGGGGACGGAAGCGGCGATGAGTCACGGACATGCACTCGAGGGCACGTCGGTCGGGATCTACGAGGTGCGAAGCTGGATCGGGCGCGGCGGGATGGGCGAGGTCTATCTCGCGCGCGATACCCGGTTGGGGCGCCCTGTCGCATTGAAGGTGCTGCCGGAGCGCTTCGCGCTGGATGAGCGTTTCCGCGAGCGGCTGCTGCGGGAGTCGCGGCTGGCGGCGAGCCTGGATCACCCAAACGTGGTCCCGGTCTACGACGCAGGCGAAGCCGACGGGCGGCTGTTCATTGCGATGCGCTACGTCGATGGGGTCAACCTGAAGGCGCTGCTCCGAGACGCCGCGCCGTTGGCGCCCGAGCGCGTGGTCGACATCGTAGGCCAGGTCGCGGAGGCGCTCGACGCCGCCCATCAGCGCGGTCTGGTGCACCGCGATGTCAAGCCGAGCAACGTGTTGCTGGATCAGCAGGGCGACCGGGATCACGCCTATCTTGCCGACTTCGGGCTCACCCACTCCCCGGCGGCCACGGGTCCTGCGGATGGGCAGCTCATGGGAACGGTCGACTATGTAGCGCCCGAGCAGATCCGCGGTGACGTCGTCGACGGTCGCGCCGACCAGTACGCGCTGGGCTGCCTGTTGTTCGAATGTCTCACCGGTTCGTTGCCGTTCCGCGACCGCTCGGAGGTGGCAGCGATCTTCGCTCACCTTCAGGAACCGCCACCGGTCGCGAGCGAGCGCCGCGAGGCACTTCCTCCCGCGGTGGACGCGGTACTCGCGCGGGCGATGGCGAAGGCGCCGGAGCAACGTTTCGACAGCTGCCGCGAGCTGGTCGCGGCGACGCACCACGCGCTCGGGCTGGGCGCGCTGCCGCGGCGGCGCGCGCGTTGGCTCGTGCCGCTGCTCGCGCTTGCGGTCGTTGTTTCTGCCGTCGCCGCCGTGGCGCTCGCCGTCGGCCGCGGCGGGCCGGCGAGCCCTGCGGGGCCGCGCGGGACGCTAACGCAGATCGATCCGCGGACGAACCGCGTCCGCGGTACAACGAGCGTGCCGGGCTATCCGCAGGCGGTCGCATCGACCGCCGGCGGGATTTGGATGGCCGACTTCCGGGAGGGGGTGCTGTGGCGCTATGACCCGAGCACCAGGATCCTGCAGCGGATCTCGTCCGACGGCGAGCCGCGCGACATCGCTGCGCTTGGCGATCAGGTCTATGTGGCGGTGGACGGCAATCTGGCCGGCGGAGCGGTCGCTCGTTATGACGCCGCTAGTGGCGGGCGGAGGGACAGCCTTGACATGCTCGCATGCGCGCTGGCATCCGGCGATGGTGTGGTCTGGGCGGCGGGCTGCCCGTTCGCGGACCGTCTTAGCACAGATGAGCAACCGCTACGCAGGCTCCGCCATATCTTCCTACCGTTCCAGCCTCCCGGGACCGCTTCGACGGCGCGCGTCCAATTCCGTGAGCTGGCGGTCGGCGCCGGGTCGCTGTGGGTCCTCGGTGACGCTCTCGACCGCCGGGTCTGGCGACTGGACCCTCGCCGCGGCACGATTCAGGCGACGATCGCGCTGCCTTTCCCGCCGCGGTCGGTGGTGGTGGCGGACGGCGCGGCGTGGATCACCGATGGCCTGCACGACACGGTGGTGCCGATCGACGCGCGCTCCAACCGGGTGCTGCCAGCGGTCGCGGTCGGCCGCGGAGCCGCCGGTGTTACGGCTACTGCCGGCGCGGTGTGGGTCGCCAACGCGATCGACGGGACCGTGTCGCGGATCGACCCGCGAAGCCGACGGGTCGTCAAGACCGTCCACGTCGGCGGGAGCCCGAGCGAGATCGACGCCGGGCCCACCGGAGTGTGGGTGACCTCGCATGCGCTGTAAGTGTGCTGGCTGGACGGTGCTGGTCGCGCTGCTGCTGACGATGTCCGCGTGCGGCGGCGTCACCCAACGGCCGTTGCGGATCGGCGTCGTCGTCGACTGCGTCGGGGGGTGGCGCGCGCTCGGGGACGGGGAGCTCGCGGCGGCGCAGCTGCCGCTGATCGCTCGCGGCGCCCGCACTGTCGGCGAGAACCCGAGCGACGGCATCCGCGGCGGACGCGTAGCCGGGCGGCGTGTCGAGATCGTCCGTGGCTGCAGCGAATCGGGCGAGTTCAGCACGCTCACGCAGGTCGCCCGCCAACTCATCGAGCGCGAGCACGTCGACGCAGTCGTCGCAGGCGGCTTCGATCCGGTCGACGGGATCCCGCTGCGTGAGGTAGCCCGCCGCTATCCCGACGTCGTCTTCGTCGCCGCCGCCAGCGGTCCGCGCGAGGTGACGCTTGATCGGCCCGCCGGCAACCTTTACCGGGTCGCGCCGGACTACGGCCAGGGTGTCGCAGGGCTCGCGACGTACGCCTACCGCCGCCTGGGGTGGCGGCGTGTCGCGGTCCTGCCCGAGCAGTGGGCCGCGGGCTGGGGTGCCGAGACCGCGTTCGTGCGCGAGTTCTGCGCGCTCGGAGGTCGCGTCGCGAGCCGGGTCCCGCTGGGGATCCCGGCCGAGCCGGTGTCCGCGGTCGTGAAGCGCATCCCGCGCGACGCCGACGGTGTCGCCGTGCTCGGGTCGTGGGTGTCCGTCAGTCCCGAACTCTTGCGCGCGCTCGCTCGTCGGGGGACCAACACAGTCGTGCTCGGCCCGGAGGTGATCGGCGACACCGACCTGGTGCGTCACGTCGCGGCGCTCACTGGGGTCGTGGGAGCGTCCTATTCGGCTCCGGCGCGGCCCTCGCCGGCGGTCCGCGCCTACCTGCGCGAGTACGCCAAGGCGTATCCCGGCACGCCACCCGATGAGCCGCGCGACGCGGTCATGATGGCATACCGCAACGGGGTCGAGGCGGTGCTCGAGGCGGTCGAGCAAGCGCATGGCGATCTCTCAGACGGTCGCCGTCGGCTGCGCGCACGACTTGCTCATCTTGATACGACGCTGCTCGGCGTTCCCGTTCGGATCGACGCCAACCGGCAGGCCGTGGTCTCAACGACCCTCGTTCGCCTCGGCCCGGAGTCGGCCGCGGGCGTCCCCGAGCTCCGCGCGGTGCAGTCGGTGCCGGCGGTGGACCAATCGATTGGAGGGCTCGTGCCGGCAAACTATGTTCCGACCGCGGCGGGCCAGGCCTGCCGGCGGGCCGCACCACCGCCGTGGGCGAGATAGTCAGCCTGCGATGGTCCAGGTAAAGCGCGTGCCCTCGTGTCGCGGCGAAAGGCCGCCTGGTCGCAGCCCGCGGCGCACCAGGACCGTCGTGAGGTCGGGCTCGACCGCGAGCGCAGTTCGAGTTCGACCCAAGCCGGCCGTTCGCCAGCGATCCGGCAAGCCGACGACGACGACTCCCGCCGCGCGCGCGACCATCACGAGCGCCGGCGGCGAGGGCTCGACGATCACCGGCTCCGCGACGATGCCGAGCCCCCGCTGGACCGCGAGCGACGCGTTCGCGAGCAGCCGGCTGGCGTCACGCCCCTCGCTGCCAGTGCTCGCGCCCGCGAGCTGCAGTAGCCGCCCGTCGCCGCGGGCGAGCCAGGCGCCAAGTTCCACCGCCGTCCAGTCGTGTTCTGACCCCGAGAACGGCACCAGCACTGGGCCCGGGCGCAGTGGCCGAGCGCCGACCAAGATCGCGACATCGCATGGCGCGTGGTCCAGCAACGCGAGCAGGCGCGCGTCCTCGAGCAGGCCGTCGGGAGCGTCGACAACGAGCAGTTCGACATCCTGCTCGGCCGCGAGGCGAGCGAAATCATGGCCGGGTGTGACAGATGTGAACGCCGCCGTGCGGGCCGACACCCCCTCCTCGCCCAGCCGGTCGTGGACGTCGCTCAGACGCCGCGCCGCCTCGCCCAGCTCAGCCGCGCTCGCGACCGAACTGGCGATGACCAGCTCGCGTTCCGATTCGCCGGCCAGCCGCGCGCAGAACGCGGCCAAGGCCGGGAGCGAACTGTCCCCGAATGCCGCCGTCATGACGCGACGGGGATCGTCGGCAATAGGTGCGCTTGCAGACGAATGCGAGCGAGGCGCCGCAAGCGCAGGATCCTGCTCAAGAATCGCGCGCTGTACCTCTCGCAGCGCAGCGCCAGGCTCGATGCCGAGCTCGGCCACGAGCGTCCCCCGCGCGCGCTGAAACGCCTCGAGCGCGTCGGCTTGTCGACCACAGCGATACAACGCCACCATCTGCTGTGCCCGAAAGCGCTCGTGCAACGGATGCTGTGCCACGAGCGCCTCGAGCTCGGCGACCAACTCGACGTCGCGGCCACAGGCCAGGTCCGCGTCAATCGCGCGCTCCGACGCCACCAGGCGTAGCTCGTCAAGGCGCGCCGCAACCGTCCGCGCGCACGGCTCGTCCGCGAGATCCGCAAGCGCGGGCCCACGCCACAGCTCCAGAGCCCCGCGGAACTCCATCGCGGCAACGGCAAAACGCCCCTCGCCGAGCGCCTGCGCACCTGCGCTTGCCCGACGCTCGAAGACCCCCAGGTCGAGCGCGCCCTCCGCCACCGCGGCGACATAGCCGCGCCCCCGCGTCACGATCACATCACGGCCCAGAACCTTACGCAGCTGCGAGACATACGTCTGAAGCACGTTTCCAGCGGTGACCGGTGGCTCCTCGGCCCAGACCTCGTCCACAAGCCGCGCGACGGGCACAACCTCGTTAGCGCGCACGAGCAGAACGGCTAACAGCGCCCGCTGGCGCGGGCCGCCGAGGCGCGCCGGCATGCCGTCGACAAGCGCCTCGAGCGGCCCGAGCACCCGAAACTCCATTGAGTCCGAGCCCGGGCGAGCCTAACCCCTCCCAAGCCCCAGCAGTAACAACCCCCGGGGACTCACCGCACGCCGACGCTCCCCTCCCAGGCCGCGACCGCGGCTGACTCCGTCGTCGCCTCGCTGATCGGTCGACCAATCGTCGACTTCCTCGCTGGCGGCCCGACGCTGTCGATCACTGTGCTCGCTGACTGGGGTCTCACGAGCTTCGCGAACAAGGCATCCCAGCGATCCCCTGTGGATGGTCGGTCTGATCGTTGCACGCCGCGGGCGCGGTCGACGCCGACACTCCTAGCGCTGCGAGCGGAAGAAAGGCGGACGCCACGAATAACAACAGAGGGGGACTGTCACGCGAGTTGGGGCTACCCTAAACACCACTGGCGTCCGGCGCAAGCGGTCGCCACGCGCGTTCTCAAGACCCCGTAGGGGACGCCGTGGCGTCTATCCGTGGGATCAGACGCCCGAACATCCTTCGCGTGGTTGGAGGCCAGCCGCTTTCTGATTCGGCGCCCCCCCAAACGACCACGAGCTGTTCCCAGACGCGATCTGCGTCATCGGCGGCCCAGACGCTGGCCGCGGACCGGTCATCGAGAACTTCGACTCGTGCGGCGTGCGCGCCGGACCAAACTTCCGTTCGCACGGGCGAAGGGAGAAGCGCCCCGATCCATCAACAGTCCGCCACCCGCGACGAGACGACTCCGTCTCGATCATTGCGGGCAGTTTGCCCGGACGAGGGCGCTGCGCTGCTGCACGCCCGTGGACGAAGTCTTGCCGTCGCGAGGAGCAGCAAGAACTCCGGTTGAGCGCCACACGTGATTTGCCTGCGTTCGGCGCGACGGCCCGGCGGCCGTGACCGCGGCCTCAGCGCAGGAAGGCGCCGTTGCGCTCGCGGCCCACCTCCTCGGCCGTCCGGGAGTCGAGACGCCACGGGTTGCGCCGCGTGCCGTCACCGTGCTGCTTTCGCAGGCGATGCGGCTGCGGCAGTCGCCGGCGGCCGAGGAGCGGAGCAGTAGTCGACGGACGCAACGCCTCGCTGCCGGAACCGCCCAGGGGGCAGCCGCACGGCCGCTCCGACCGACGAGCAGAACGAGTCAGCGTCACCGCCCAGCCGCGGCGGTGACGACCCCCTGACGCAGAGCTCCGTCACATATGGGACGCTCCCGCATCCGCGATAAGCGCACGACGCCGCAACCGCGTCGCAAACGCCAAGGGTGAGCGAACACCGTTGACGGCCGTCGCGCGACCACGGTCTCGCATCGCACACCTGATAGTGGTTCATTAGGTTGTCACTCGACTTGTCTGGCAGGATGCAGGCGGAGTCGGACGAGATCGAGTGGCCGTTGACAAGTTTGGCTGCGGCCGGTCCAGCACCTCAAGAGCGGCTGGGACAGGTGGATCGCCCTGAGGGAGGGTCAGGCCGGCCGTGGGCGATTTGGGTGCTGCCGCTTCAGGGTCAGGAATCCGTGCGCGGCGGTCACCAGTCCGGTGTGGAGATGTCACCCAGCCACGAGCGTCCTCCGTAGTGGTCTGAGGCCGAGTTCGCCCTTGAGTTGCTTTTAGTCGAGTTCGATCTTCGATCGCAGGGGGAGGCCGGCCCAAGTCACGGCCAGGAAAGACCGCCGCCAACCCCGTGTCCGGCGAGCGGATCAGGTCGCGTCAGACCAGCGGGGATTCCTCCGGCGCGCGGACCGTGTTGCGCGTGTACGGGTTGAAGCCGTACCGATCAGTACGTGACCTTGATCGTGAGGTCGCTGTTGTTTCCGACGCTTGTCGAGGTGACCGTTCCGTGCGCGTGGCGGTAGATGCCGGTCCCACCGTTGATCGAGACCACCACCGGCGCGCTGCTCTCGGAGAACGTCAGCTTCGTGTGGTTAACGAGGAGCATCGAGCCGCCGATCGCGATCTGGGCGTCACAGGTAGCGGTTGCGCGGTTCCCCGTAGAACCTGTGATCGTGCAGCGCAGGTGGTCCGAGGCTTTCGACTGCTTCGCATAGTGTTTGTGGTTGCCGACGTAGTCGACGTCGGTGTTGTCGTTGATGTCCCCGACGGCCGGTGCGCTGTTCGGCCCGAGTGGCTTGCCGTGCGGGGTGACGAAGGTGCTGCTCGTCTGTTTCGAGAAGTAGTGCAGCGTCACGGTCTGCGCGCTGGCCGGCGGGACGACCACAGCCACCGCCAACACAGCGGCGGCGAGTGGCGCAATTCGTTGCCTGCGGCTTCGCGGGGACTTGTGGGCCCGGGGCGTGAACCTGGTTCTCATGATTCGTCCTCGGGGTTTGTTGTTGGACGGGCGTGCTGCTTGTTCCGTGGGTGATCGTTTTGGCTGGGCGGGATGTTCGGGTTCAGGGAGAAGACGTTCTCGGGGTCGTACTTGTCCTTGAGCGCGACCAGTCGCTTGAATTTCTCGTCGCCGTAGGAGGCCCGCAGCCGTGCGATGCCCTCGTCGGGCTCGATGAAGTTCGCGGGCGCCTGATCGACCGACCACGGGCGCATCGCTGTCATGAACGCGCGGGCCCAGGCGATCTCTGCGGCTTTCATGGTCGGGTCCCACCACTCTGCGAGGCAGAAGTACATCCATGGTGTGTCGGGGATGCCGAGCGCCATCGCGTTGCGGTCGATGCGCGAGACGGCGCCGCCGAGCGGACACAGGTAGATCTTGGTAAACGGCGAGCTGGCCTCTGCGGCCTTCTCGGCCATCGCGTCGATCGCCTCGTCAGGGAGCTCGCGCAGGTAGTCCATCTTGGCGTACTCGCTGATTCCCCACGGGTGGCCGGCGTCGATCATGCCCTGCACGGCGGCATAAGGCATGGGCTGGACCATCTTCACCCACGGATCGCCCCATTGCAGGAGCGGTCGCAGCGCCTCCTCCCCCTGTCGCGGATCGCCGAGGTAGATCACGATCAATGCGCATGCGGGCTTGCCTCTGGCCTCCGCGGGCACGAACTCCTCCGGTGGTGCGGTGAGCAGAGCCAGGCCGCCTGCGATCTCGTCGGGCGCGTCGGCCATGAAGTCGCGGTAGCAGCGCGCTAGGTCGTTTGCCACCGCGCGTGGGTGCAGGACCATCCCGGCGTACAGGATCGGTCCGACCGGGTGCAGGCGGTACTCGAACTCGGTCACGACGCCGAAGTTGCCGCCGGCGCCCTTGAGGCCCCAGAGCAGGTCGGCGTTCTGATCCGAGCTGGCACGGAGGATCCGCCCGTCCGCGGTGACGACTTCGGCTGAGATCAGGTTTGCGCATGTCGGCCCGTACTTCCGCTCTAGCCACCCGGAGCCGCTGCCGAGTGTCAGGCCGGCGATACCGGTGTGCGTTACGCGCCCGCCGGTGACCGCCAATCCGTGTTCTTGGGTCGCGGCGTCGAGCTCGCCCCAGGTCAGCCCGGCGCCGAACCGGCCGGTGTGCCGCTCGGCGTCGATCGCGACGCTCTTCATCGGTCCGGTGTCGATCACGATCCCGCCGTCGCAGCTGGAATGCCCGGGCGTGGAGTGCCCGCCACCCCGGACCGCGACGATCAGATTACGCTCGCGCGCGTAAGCGAGCGCGGCCCGCACGTCTAGCGCGCTGGTGCAGCGTGCGATCAGCGCGGGGCGCTTGTCGAACATCCCGTTGTAGAGGCCGCGAGCGTCGTCGTAGTCAGGGTGCCCGGGAGCGATCAGCTCGCCCGAGAACGTCGCTTCGAGGCCGGGCTGTGCGTTGGTCAGCTGAGTCATCTGGTCCCTCCCGGTTGACGCGGAGCCTCGTCAGCAGGGTCAAGCTCGTCGCCTCGCCGTGCGGTGTCGAGAATCTCCATCAGGTCAAGCCAGCCGCAGAAGGTCCGCCGTCGACCGTGAGCGTCGGTTACGGACCCGCTGATCGGTTCGACCCGCGGCTCCAGTCCCATCGTTAGCTCGAGACGACGTGAGCGTTCTGCCATAGGGCGATTGTGCAGGCCCGCCGCGTGGACTGCCACCGGGGGCACCCCCGAAACTTTTCCAGGCTCCGACCGGCGCCGATAATGCCCTGCGTGAGCGTGAGGCGTCGACTGCTCGAGCGCGACGGCGAGCTTGCCGCCGTGGACTCGCTGATCGCCAGCGTTCCGGATGGTGACTCGAGCTTCGTCGTGGTCATCGGTCCGGCGGGGATCGGTAAGACGCGGTTTCTTGCGGCGGTCGAGCAGCGCGCTCGTCGTGCCGGTTTGGTTGTCCTTCGCGCGAGGGGAGCGGAGTTCGAGCGGGGATTTGGATTCGGCGGCGCCGTTCAACTCTTCGAGGCTCCGATTCGCGCGGCGACTGATCAGCAGCGCCGCGAGCTGCTCGACGGCGCGGCCGGGTTGGGCGGCGCACTGCTGGGATTCGGCTCCCGGCGCCTCACCGACAGCACGGGAGATCCCGGCTTCGCCGCGTTTCACGGCCTGTACTGGCTGTCCGTGAACCTCGCTGGCCGATCCCCGCTGGCGCTGCTGATCGACGACGCGCATTGGCTCGATGAGCAGTCGCTGGGCTGGATCGATTATCTCGCCCGTCGGCTGGAAGGGCTTGCGATCATGATCGTGGTGGCCACGCGCCCGGAGGAGGAACTCGGCCAGCGCCTGGCGCGAACAGCTGACGAAACCCACGGAGATCTCATCGAGCTGCGAGCACTGTCTGGGCAGGCCGTCCGCAGTCTCGTTAGCGACGCCCTCGATCAGCCGCCGGAGGCGGAGTTCTCCGAGGCCTTTGAGGAGGCTACGGGCGGCAATCCATTCCTGGTCCACGAGCTGCTGCGAACCGTCCGAGAAGAGGGCATAAGGCCCGACGCGGACGGAGCGCGGACCGTCCGCACGCTCGGCAGCGAGCGCATCGGAAGGGCTGTCCTACTGCGGCTGCATCGGCTCTCGCCAGCATCGGGTGAGCTCGCACGGGCAATCGCCATCCTGGGAACGAGCCCCTCACTGAGCGTCGCGGCGCGCCTCGCCGGGCTCGACAGCGCGGCGGCCACACAGGCGGTCGCGGCACTCATCAGCGCCGGCATCTTCGCATCCGGCCCAGAGCTTCGGTTTCAACATCCCGTCGTGCAGGCTTCGATCTATGAGGACTTGCCCGCGCCGGTTCGCGGGCTGCGCCACCGGCAGGCCGCCCGCTTACTCGCCGATTCGGGCGCCGCGATCTCAGAGGTCGCCAGCCAACTCCTCGAAGCCGAGCCTCTGAACGATTCGTGGACCGTCGGCATGCTGCGCGCCGCCGCCGCCGATGCCAGCACTCGCGGAGCACCGCACTCAGCAATCACCTTTCTCGAACGAGCCCTCGCAGAGCCATCGCGATCCGAGCAGGCCGAAGTGCTGTTCGAGCTCGGGCGCGCCGCGCACGCTGCCCTCCAGATCCCCCAAGCGATCGACGCGCTCACTCGAGCCTTGGAAAGTCCGACTGCAACCGATCGCGCAAGGGTCGCGCTCGAGCTGGCCAGAGTCCTGCTCCATGCTGGACGTGCCAACGAAGCCGTCGACATCCTCAAGGCACAGCTCGACGACAGCAGCGACGTTGAACCCGAGCTGCGCCTCTTGATCCAGGTCGAATACGTGCTGTTTGTCGGTCCGCTCGCGGAGGCGTTGCCGATGACCGTCCGCTTCCGTGCTCTAGAAGGTCGCGGCGCCGCCGAGCTTGCCGCATTGAGCGTTGCTTCCTCGATGGCCGACACAGCGCGCGAGTCCGCCGCGTTGGCGCAACGAGCGCTCGCCGGCGGCATCCTCGTTCGCGCGTACGACACGCAACCCGCGTGGTTTCTCGCCCCATGGATGCTGATCCGTGCCGACTGCTTGGACGAAGTCGCGCCCGCTGTCCAGCAGGCACTCGACCACAGCCGTGCGACCGGGTCCCAGCTCGGTTTCGCCAGGTCGTCCTGGCTGGCCGCAGAGGCCGACTACCGCAGAGGCGACCTGCTCGGCGCCGAGGCTCACACCCGCAGCGCCTACGCAATCGCGTCGCAGGGCGGCTCGCTCTGGGTCCGGCTGATGTCGGGCGCGCTACTCGCCCAGGTCCTCGCCGACCGCGGCGAGCTAACCGAAGCACAGGAGCTCGTGGACACGCTCGATGTGTCGATGATCGCCCCGGGCGAGCGGCTGATCCGCACAATCCGCTACGCGCGAGCATACGTCGCGCTGCTCGCTGAACGCCCGCAGCAAGCCATTCTGGAGTTCGATCAACTCAAGGGCTCCGAAACTGTGGCCCCAGCCGGCGGCTCACGGTTCGCGACAGGCATGGTGCCCAACGCGATCGCGCTGATCAAGCTTGGACGAATTGCCGAAGCCCGCGAGATCGCCGAGGAGGAGCTCGCATGGGCCGAAAGCTGGGGCACCCCGCGTTTCATCGGTATGACGCTGCGCGGCCTCGCCCACGCAAGCGAGAGCGGGGAACGAATCGCAGGACTACAAGCCGCGGTCGCTGTGCTCGAGCCCACGCCGGCGCGCCTAGAGCTTGCTCGGGCACTCGGAGATCTAGGCTCGGCACTGAGACGCGATAACCAACGCGTCGCGGCGCGCGAGCCGCTGCGACGAGCGCTGGACCTCGCGCGCCGGTGCCGAGCCGACACGCTCGCCGACCGACTGCGCGGCGAACTGCGCGCGGCCGGCGCCAAGCCACGACGCGACCTCCTGACCGGAAAAGACTCACTCACCGCCAGCGAAGCGCGGATCGCCCAAATAGCAGCGACCGGCATGACCAACCCACAGATCGCGCAAGCGATCTTCCTCACCCCCGGGACCGTCGAGAAACACCTCACCAGCGTCTACTCGAAACTCGACATCTCCTCCCGCCACCAAATCGCCGCGGCGCTCAGCGCCGACACGCCTCACCAAGATGGCAGCCACCCGCAGTAGCGCACATACATGGACGTAACGAGCGTCGTCCTGTTCGCGAAGTCTGCGAGCGTGATCACGCCCCAGCCCACGAGACAATCGCTCCACCCGGCCGCGAAACACGAGAGTCGCAATTCCCGCTCGGCCACACCAGCCCGCACTCCCGTATCCCCGCGCGACAGCGGGCGTCCCAATCAGCGAGTCAGAGACATGCGAGATCAGGACTACGGGGCATCTCCCAGCGGGTCCGGACGCTTCCCCAATCTGCTAACTCCGAAGGGGCGCGCCCGAGCGCGGATCCTCGAGGTGTTGAGAGGCCCGAGCCGGTCGGTCCGGCCGCCCAGAGAGCGATCTCACTGGGGATCCACAACTGCACGGCGGCGGCAGCGGCGCGCGCGGGCGCCCATCCTGAGTGCTCGCGGGTTAGCCGTCGTCGCATAAGAGGTGTTCGCAAGGTTTTCGCAGTCACCGTGGCCATACGGACGCCGCAATCGACCGGGATAGTCGCCACTGGCTGCCGCCCCGACCCCTCAGCTCCACCGGTGACGACTAACCGCGTCGCCATGAAGGCAGGGCTCGGGTACGACGACGGTGAAGCGCGTCGCGGCGCGGGAGCAGGTCTGCGCCCCTTGTCGGGGACACGACTCGGTCGCACCAGTTCGTTTGCATCCAGATGGCAAAGGAGCCGCCTGCGGCCGACGAGGGGTCGTTCTCGCTGGTCGTCCCGTACCACCAGTGACGCGGAGCCCGACGCCGGTTGCCGCTCTGCCAGATGCGCGACAGCCGAGTGCGCTTGGACGTTGACGCGGATCGAGCTTCGAGCAAGCGCATCGGCGACTCGCGCGGGCGGCGGCAAAGCGGGCCGGCTGGGCCGCCGGCTGATCAGCCTAACTTGACACCTCTCCCGAAACTTCGTTTTGGCCGTTGCGATTGCCGCGGTCGCCGTCCGCGCGCCTGGTGATCCCGTCGCTTTAGCCGGGCAAGTCTTCGGGTCGCTTCTTGGCGAGGTCGCCATGGAGCACTCCGGTGGCCTGGCCGACTTCGATGATGTAGCCGTCGGGGTCTCGCATGTAGCAGCGGATCTCAGCACCGCGATCGATCGGTGGCGTGACGAACTCGGCCCCCTTTGCGCTCCACTGCTCATAGCACGCCTGGATGTCGGCGACGCGCAGGTTCATGAAGCTCGAGACCGTGTTCCCGGGCTCGTAGTTCACGACTGAGATGTCGGGCTTGTCGGGGGTGGGGGGACCGCCCGGGTTCATCAGTATCCATGAGTTGGCGAGCTTGACGACGCATGGGTTCTCCTCCAGCACGACCTGGCCGCCGAGGACCTCGGAGTAGAACGCGCGGGACCGAGCGACGCTTCGTACGGTGATGAACTGGGTGACGAGAATGCCCTCCGTTGGGGCGGGCAGGTTCTCGTAGTCGATGAATGGCGCATTCTCGTGTGATGCGGTGGCGCTCATGGCTACCTCCTGGTTGTGTGAGGGAAGACCTCGATCGGTGTTCGTGTGGTGACGGGCTGCTGCAGCTAGCCGAACGTGAACGAGTACGCCTCGGCACCGCGTTCGAGGAATGTGATCTGGAGCGTGTGCTCGTGGACCGTGTCGTGTTGGCGGATGAGCTGGTAGAGGCGGCCGTCGCGGAGCACGCCGGTTCCGTCCTCGTCGACGTCGACGCCTGCCGACGGGCCCGGAGCCCCGCCATCGAGGAGTACGCGGAAGGCGATCGGCGCTCGCGCTCCTGCGGATAGCACAAGATGCGCGTCGCGCGCGTGAAACCGGAAAGCGATGCTGCCACCCGCCCGGTCAAGGACAACGTTCTCGCGCCCGACCGTCCAATCGCCAGCGAGCGCCCAGTGGTTGACCTCCAGCCGCTTTGGTAGCGCGTAGGCGTCGGGCTCGGGCGTGGCACTGTCGGTTGGAGCGAACCGCTCGCTGCGCCCGTAGCCGAGATATGTCTCGGGCGTCCGGAGATGGTTCCAGTCGGCTGCCGCCTCGACGCCGCGCCCTTCGACGGACACGAGTTCGCGCTCCACGCCGAGCAGCCGCTGGATCACGCGCTCCGATTCCTCGTAGCGTCCCTCGCCGAACTGCTGGTCGCGGATGACACCCTCCGGGTCGATGAAGTAGAGCGCCGGCCAGTAGTGGTTATCGAACGCGTTCCAGATCGTGTAGTGGTTGTCGACCGCGACCGGGTAGTCGATCTCTCGCTCCTTGATCGCCGGCCGGATGCGGTCGATCTCGTGCTCGAAAGAGAACTCCGGCGTGTGGACCCCGATGACGACGAGTCCATCGTCGCGGTAGGCCTGCGACCACGCGCGGACGTACGGCTCCTGCCGTAGCCAGTTGATGCACGTCAGCGTCCAGAAGTTCACCAGGACGACGCGGCCGCGCAGCTCGGGGGGGCCGAGTGGCTCTGAGCCCAGCCACTCGGCCGCCCCGGCGAACGGAGGCATATGCAACCGCTCAGGCATCGTCCTGCTAGCGCAGCGAGCGGAACGCCGCGCGGACCTCTTCTGAGAACAGTTGGGGCTCCTGCCAGGCCGCGAAGTGCCCGCCTCGGTCGACTTCGTTGAAGTAGATCAGGTTGGGGTACGCGCGCTCTGTCCAGCTCCGCGGAGGCTGGTAGAGCTCCTTCGGGAACACGGTCACCGCGGCCGGAACGGACACGCCCTTGGCGTCGAAGAAGCCAAACGCGTTCTCGTGGTAGAGACGAGCCGAGGACACCCCTGTGTTCGTCAACCACGCCAGCGTGATGTTGTCGAGCACCTCATCCCGCGTCAGGTTGCCGACGGGCTGCCCTTCCACGAACGCGCTGGTGATGTCCAGGTAGCTCTGGGCGTCGTGGTCCGCGATCCAGGCGGCCAGCCCGGCGGGCGAGTCGGCGATCCCGTACAGCGTCTGCGGGTGCAGGAGCATCTGGACGGCGTAGCCGATCCCCTTTGTGTACATGTAGGTCACCTGCTCGTAGGCGCGCTGCTCCTCTGCCGAGAGGCCGGCTGGCGCCGGAGCGACGGCCAGTGGCGCGAACCCCTGGGCGATCTCGGGCGGCAGCACACCCGGCATGTTCGAGTGGATGCCGAGCAGCTCCGCAGGGGCCTGCACGCCCATCAGATCGACGATGACCGCGCCCCAGTCCCCGCCTTGCGCCACAAAGCTCGTGTAGCCGAGCCGCTTCATTAGCTCCACCGAAGCACTCGCGACATGGTCGGGACCCCAACCGCTCGCCGTCGGCTTGCCGGAGAGCCCGTAGCCGGGAATCGACGGAATCACCACATCGAACGCGTCCTCGGCGCTGCCGCCGTGTGCCGTCGGGTCGGTCAGCGGGCCGACGACGCTCAGCATCTCCACGACCGAGCCAGGCCAGCCGTGGATGAGGATCACCGGCAACGCGTTCTCATGCCGCGACTTGACGTGGATGAAGTGAATATCGAGATCATCGATCTCAGTCACGAACTGCGGCAGCGCGTTCAGCCGCGCCTCGACCCTCCGAAGGTCGTACTCGCTGCCCCAGTAGCGCACCAGTGCCTCCATCGTCGCCAACTCGACGCCCTGCGGCGGGACGGCATCTCCCAACGGATGCACGATGGGATCCTCGACCGGCTCGCGCTCAGGAAAACGGGTCGCAGCGATGCGCGCACGCAGATCCTCAACATCCGCGTCAGGAAACTCGACCGTGAGCGGCCGGATCGCCGTCGAGCCCGCTGACCTCTCGGTGGTGACAACCATGTGTGGCTCCTCCGTAGTGGGTGATGGGTGCCCGGCGGAGCCTGACCCTGTCCCCCGAACGTCGCCCCCGTCGAGACCCGGGGGTTGCTCACTGGGTTCTGACCAGGGTGTTCTCCGGTCCCGTGGGTCGAGATGCTTCCGGCCGTGCGAGCTCAGACGAGTGTGACGTCGGCCGTGCCGCTGGGCAGGACGCTGATCAACTCCCGCCGCGAGCGGATGTCGAGCTTGTTGAACACGTTGTGCAGGTGCCACTCGACCGTCCGCGGGCTGAGGAATAGCCGCGCGCCAATCTCCGGGTTCGAGAGTCCGTCGCGCGCAAGCCGCGCGATCTGCCGCTCCTGTGCGGTCAGATCGTCGCGCGTGTCAGCCGCGCGCCTGCGCACCGTCTCACCTGTCGCTGCGAGCTCTTTGCGGGCGCGCTCGGCGAACGCGTCCATCCCGATTTCGACGAGCATCTCGTGGGCCGCGCGCAGTTGCTCGCGCGCCTCGCCCCGGCGATTCTCGCGGCGTAACCACTCGCCGTAGACCAGGTGGGCCCGCGCGAGCTCCGGTCGCAGTTGCGTGCGACTCAGTCGCTCGATCGCCTCGCGATACAGAATGTCGGCCTCGGCCCCGGAACTCAGCAGCGCCCGACAGCGCGCCTCAATGCCGAGCGCGAAATCAGTGCCGGAAGGTAGTGTCGCCGCCGCCAGCCGGTCGAGTGCCTCACGGGCCACATGGACGTCGCCCCCGCGTATCGCTGCCTCGACCAGCTCCGGGAGCGCGAACGTGGATACCCACGGCTCGAACGTATTCGAGCTGGCTTGCCGAGCCGCGGATGCAGCCTCGTCGTAGCGGGCGAGGCCGTTGTAAAGGACCGCCGCGGCCCAGTACGCGTTCGTCGCAGCGATCCCTTGACCTCCGAAGCTGGCGTGCTCGATCGTGTCCGAGATCAGTGCAGCGGCGTCGGCAGCCCGTCCCTGCATTGCGCGAAGCCTCATCAAGGTAAACGGCGCGAACGCGGTCCCGGTCGCCGCCGCAACACTCTCGGCCTCAGCGATCAGCGAGGCGACCCCCGACAAGTCGCCTGTCCACGAGGTTGATAAAGCCAAGGACGCGAGATGCAGCGGCAGCTGCGCGAGCACACCGGCATCGCGAACGAGCCGGACCAGCCTGGCGGAGATGGCGCGCATACCCTCGTCATCCCACAGCGCGGTGCTGGCCCCGATAGCCGCCCAACCCCAACGGAGTGCGTCCTCCACGGGCATTTCAAGGAGCGCTTGGGCTGCTCGCTGCAGCGTTGGAGCGGCGGCGGCGTGTCCCTCGACCGTCAGCCGAGCCATGCCTTCAAGCAGCAGCTCGAGGGGCCCGGGAGCACCGGACGTCGGAGGAAGCGCCCGGACGGCCGCCCAGATCTCCAGGATGACGTCCCCCTGCCCCGCCATGCCCGCCGCGCCCCACGCGGTCAAGTAGGTCTCGCGCGCAAGCTCCACGTTGAGCGACTCAAACCGCCTAGCCGCCTTGAGCAGCGGCGGAGGAGCGTCGGTCGCGGCGCCCAACGCGAAGGCGACGTTGCCGCGCAGAAGGTTCACCCGAGCGCGCTGGACTTCGTCGAGCGGCCCGGTCTCCGCCGTAGCAAGGAGCCGGAGAACCGCGTCGAACGACCCGGCCTGGATGCTGGCCTGCGCGGCGGCGAGAGCGCGATCCGCGCGCCGCGCAGGATCCGCGGTCAGCGCGACGGCGCGCTGCAGGAACGCTGCCGCGGCGGCGGCTCCACCGCGCGTCTGCGCCCGGCCGGCCGAGCGCTCGAGCTCCGAGGCAACCTGCTCATCAGGCCCCGCCGCGGCCGCAGCCAGATGCCAAGCCCGGCGGTCGGGATCGAACTCGCGGTCGGTCGCCGCCGCCAACGCGCGATGTGCCGCCCGACGTTCTTCTAACTCCGCCGTTCGATAAACGGCGGAGCGCACAAGCGGATGGCGGAAGGTCACGCGCTCGCTGAGAGACAGCAGCCCGTCCGTTTCCGCATCAACCGCTGAAACCACGATCCCGAGCTGCTCGGACGCACGCAGCAAAAGCAGTGGATCGCCGATGGGCTCGGCCGCCGCCAGCAGCAGCAGACGGCGCGCATCCTCGGAGACGGCGCTTACACGTCGCACGAAGCTCTCCTGGATCCGTCCCGTGACCGCTTGCGCCTCTGCCAGCCCAAAGCCTCCAGCCAGCTGCGTCGCCGTCAACCCGCGTGGCAACTCGAGCAACGCTAACGGATTCCCGCGCATCTCCGCGATGATCCGGTCAAGGATCCGCTCATCCAGCTTGAACCGCAGCGTCGAGCGCAGTAATGCGCGGGCGTCATCGTTGCTCAAGCCGCTCACATCTAGCCCGTCCACGTGCTGGAGCTCCAAGCCCGGCTCACGCGCGGCGAACACGAGCCCGACCCGCTCAGCCAGCAGGCGGCGAACGACGAACGCCAGCGTCAACGCCGAAGCCCGATCCAGCCACTGTGCATCATCGACGACACATAGCAGGGGACGCTGCTCCGCCTCCGCCGCGAACAAACTCAGAACCGCCAACCCAACGAGAAATCGGTCCGGCGCGGCCCCGTCGCTTAGCCTCGATCCTCGGTCAAGAAGACTCGTTGAGGTTTCAGCGGGGCGGGAAGCGGAATCGTAGTTCGCGGTCGTTGAGCCATGGGATCGGGGTTGGTGTGTCGGCGAAGCCCGCGGCGATCAGGACGGGGTGGTAGGTGCGGATGTTGAGCTCGATTGTGAGCGCGTCGGGGGTTGTGTGGACGGTGCCGGTGGCGTCGAGGAAGTGGCGCCAGAGTTTGTCAGGGGTCGCGTTCTCGTAGCGGGGGAGGTGGCGGGCGAGGAGGCGGTAGAGGTTGCCGGCGATGACGGTCAGGGTGGCGTCGATGTCGACGTTCAGCGGGAGGCCTGAGGAGAGCGCGTTGAGGTGGAAGCCGCTGATGTAGGCGTCGAGTTCGTTCTCGATTGTCATGCGCTCGGCGTAGCGGGCGAACAGTTGTTTGGTGGTGAGGTCCAGCGCGTTGGTGATCAGCATCGTGGGGTGTTCGCGGCCGATGTTGCGCACGGCGAGTTGGCGCACGGGACTGTCGATGCCTTTGATCTGGATCAACGCGTCGTGGATCTCGGGTTCGCGGTAGCGCCCGCGGCGGTCGACGCGGACTTTCTTCCACTCTGTGTCGGGAAGCGCTTCGAGATCGGCGATCAGTTTCGGGCCGCGTTCGCGCAAGGTCAGCCAGCGGATCCCGCGCGCGGTGAGCTCGTCGAGGACTTTGTAGGTCGTCAGCTTGGAGTCGAACACGAGCAGGCCCGGATCGGCGCCGCAGACCTGCTGCCAGTAGTCGGCGAACGCGATCACCTCGCGTGCCTGTTCGGCCTTGGTCAGCTCAGCGTTTGAGTAGACCATCTCCTGCGAGGCGTGGTCCTGGGCGAAGAACGTCAGCACCGCGCGGGTGCGTTGCGAGCGGGCCGGGACATAGTGTTTCTCCAGCGGGACGTCGGTGCCGTGGTGGCGGATCGCGTGGAAGTCGAGGTTGAACCCCTGTTCACCGGTCGCGAGCCCCAGCTCGCGCAGGCGGCCGGTCACGCCCGCGAGGAGCTTCTCGCTGGCGGTGCGCCGGGCACGGTAGGAGTAGCTGGTCAGGTGGGTGGCTTTCGGGAGCGCGGTCAGTCCCATCAGCAACGCCAGGCCGGGGTCATCAGCGAGCGCGTGCGCGTGGCTGGCGCGCGGGGTCCGCGCGCATTTGTGTAACAGCAGCGACCCGAGCGAGTGCCATGCTGAGAGGACCGTCGTTGACGGGTAGCCACAGGACGCGACGAGTTCTGAGAGCCCGAGCTGTGCGATCGCGGGGACGAGCAGGAACAGGCCGGCGTGATCGCAGCGGACCGTCGCGGCGGTCGGCCAGTCGGGGAGCGCTTGGGCCTTGACCGCTGCAAGGCGTGGCGGCGCGCCGCGGTCGGACCCCATGCGGCGTGGCAGGCGCTCGATGCCCTCGGCGTGCAGGATTGTCCAGACCGTCTGCGCGGACACCGGCGTGCCGGCTGTGACCAACTCGGCGGCGATCTCCTCCACAGAGCGGTCCAGAGCGCGTAGCTCGAGCACGCGGTCACGGACACGGTCGGCCTTGCGTGCCGACCTGGGCCCGGGCTTGGAGGAACGCGAACACCGTCTCCAGCGCGCGACGCTGCGGAGCCGGCAGCTCCTCGATGCGATCGAGCAACGGAGCGCACAACTGATGCAAGCTGGCGAACGCGAGCTCCATATCCGACTCCACCCCCATCGCCCGCACGACCCTCAGATCTGACGCCGACGCGACGAGATACTCCAACAGCGCCGTCTTCCCAATCCCAGCCTCGCCCCGGACCACCACCGATCGGCTCTCACCACCGCGGACCGCCGAGACCAAGTCATCCAACAAAGCGCACTCACTACTCCGCCCCCGCAAACCACCGCGCGGGCCAGGTGCATGGAGGCCGCTCTCCATCAGCAGCAATCGGTCGTCGCGACCACGCCGCCGGGCGGCGCTTCGCGCGGGTGCATGGTGCGCGCGGCAACCGCGATCGTCGCCAGCGGCGGACCGCTAAGCGCTGCCGTCTCGGATGTATGCACGCGCGACCGGTCCACGTGACCTATGGCGCCTCCAGCCCGGCAAGACTACGCCCCTCGCGGGACCGAAGGAAAGTAGTCCTGTGAAGATTGACTTCCAACACTGGCGTACACCCCCTGACGTCGGGGGCACCTGCCTTCCCCTAGCAGCCACGCAATCGTCCGATATTCTGCTCCCCGACAGCGACGGCGCCTTGCCGGCGAGGTGCCGCTCTCCCGGCATCGCAGAGAGACCGCCGACCAAGCTCGTGCCGGCTCGACACTCCACCGCGAACTGCACCCGGTTAGCTGCGCACTCGCCTGTTCCGGCCACGACGTGGTGGTTACCGCTTGGTCCGTGAGACGGAGCGCAAGGCCGGTGCCGCCTTGGTCACGGCTCCTAAGTTCCCTGCGCCCGTCCGCGTGACGATGGGGCTGAGAGCAGAATCGGGCGAGGGTTTGCGCGTTCGTGAGAGCGGCGGTCGGGCGAGGTGGGCGCGCGGTCTGATGCAGCTGAGGAGGCCCAGCGGTCCCGCTTCCCCGGCGCGCCTGAAAGGTCGCGGCGGCCCAGCGAGGCGGGACAGCGTCAGGTCGTCAGTTGCCGACTGAACTTTTTGATGGCTTCTTCGGTGACCGGTGTGAAGAAGTTGACGAGGTTGCCGTCGGGGTCGCGGAACAGGATGGAGCGGTTTCCCCACGGCATCGTGGTGGGCTCTTGAACCCAGTCGTCGACGAGCGGTCGGAGCCGCTCGTACTCGCTGTCGACGTCCTCGACGCGGAACTCGATGATGACGGTGTGGTTGTCCGCGGGCCAGGCGGAGTCGGTTCCGAACAGCTGTGTCGTCTGCGTGTGCCCGATCGCCAGGGTGCAGGAGGGCATGATCAGCTCGGCGAACACGGGCGTGTAGCGCACAGCCGCAACGCCGGTGATTTTTTCGTAGAACGGGACGACGCGCTCCAGGTCGTCGGTGATCATGCGAATCGAGGCAAGATCCACGGCATGCTCCTCTCGGTCGGGTATGATCTGTAGCAACTATGCTACGCAACCGTAGCGTAGCGTAATGACCGGGACCCAGGCAACCATGGCGAAGCGAACCTCAGTCGAAGCTCAGCCCACGCAGCGCGCAGACCCACGATCGCCAGAGAGCGGTGCGACGGTGGTCGACGGTCGCGTCCGGCGATCGCGAGATCGGGTGCTGACGACGGCCTTCGAGTTGCTGAGCGAGAGCGGGGTCGGGGGATTCAGCGTCGATGAAGTCGCCCGTCGGTCCGGGGTCGCGAAGACGACCATCTACCGTCACTGGCCCTGCCGGGAGGCGCTTGTGATCGATGCCTGCTCTCGGATCAGCGATGAGCAGGAGGTCCCCGACACGGGCTCCCTCGAGGGTGACGTCACGGCGATCCTTGCGAACATCGCTCACCTACTGGGCACGGCCCGGTGGTCATCGGTGCTGCCCTCGATCGTCGATGTCGCCGAGCGCGATCCGGAGTTCGCCGACATCCACCGCACGATCCAGCACGGACACGCGGCACCGCTGCGAGAAGTCATCGAGCGCGCGGCAGGCCGGGGCGAGATACCAGCAACGGCTGACCGCTCGACGATGATCGCCGCGCTGCTCGGACCACTCTTCTACCGCCGCTGGTTCTCACGCGAGCCGATCGACGACCAGTTCGTCAAGGCCGTCGCCCAAGCCGCTATCGGCGGTCAACAAGCCACCGCCCGGGAGACCGACGCTCTCTCCAGCGCGTAGTGACGGTCTTCGACGCCGTTCATCGCAGCGTCGTCGCAGACGGAGGGGGCACGTGCCAGCTGAACGCGACCGCTCGCCCGTCTGTTTTGAAATTCCGCAGACGGACTTCGAGCGCATCAAGGACGCGATCGCCGGTAAATAAGGCCGAGCATGTGATGCGCCGGCCAGACGGCTTCTTCTCCCGCGCAAGGCGGGCGGTCTAGCGGTGTTTCCTTGATGTCCGTTCGGCGGGCGGAGCGGGACTCCTTCGGCGTGTCGATGTCGAGTCGCCGATTCCGGCTTGGGTGAACGCGATGACGCGGTCGACGAGGGCGAGGAGGTCGGCGGCGTTGGGTGGCGTGGCGAGGGATATGGCCTCATCGGTTTCGTAGAGCTCTCGCAGTCCAGTGACGGCGGTGAGCGCCGCTAGCCGCGGCGTGAGTGCGGTTCCGGGTTGGTTGAGGTCCTTGCCGATTGCGTCGGCGAGGACGCGTTCGAATTCGTGGTAGCCGGCGCGCGCGCGGCCGCGCAGTTCGGGTTCGGCGTTGATGATGTGGGCGCGGAGCGCGCGCCGCTCCCAGACCCGCCCGCTGGACTCGCCGGAGTCGAGGTCGGTCATCGTGCTGGTCATCCAGTCCCGGAGCGCGTCGAGCGCGGACTCGTGCGGCTCTCTGGCCTCGAGGAAGGCGACCAAGCTCTCGAGGGTGAAAGGCTCGGCGTCGAACAGGAGCTCTTCCTTGGTGGGGAAGTGCACGGTGACGGTGCGTGGGGCGACGTCGGCCCTGTCGGCGATCGCGTTGATCGTGGTCTCGCGGTAGCCGTGCTCGGCGAACAGCTCGAACGCGGCGTTCTGGATCGCGAGTCGGGTGCGCTGCTTGTTTCGCTCGCGGCGATCCGGTCTCTCAGACATGGCGCCATGTTACTTGACACGCATGATTACATGATTAGTAATGATGCTCGATCAGCAATGCGATGGGGCCAGGTCGCTCAGACGGGACGTGATGCCGACGTTGTCGCCGCGGGCGGCGTATTCGCTGATGGTCGCGGTGATCGGCCTAGCGCTGTTCGCGTCGGGCACGCCCTCACCGCTGTACGGCACCTACCCGGAGCTGTTCTCCCACCCGATCAACGATAAGGAGCCAAAGATGGTTGCCGGGATGAGTAGGGACGAATCCGTGGCGCGACTGGTTCGCGCAGGCGAGCTGTGGATGACAGGCGAGAACCCTGACGAGATCCGCGCCGCATTCAGCCCCGAGTTCGCGTTCCATGCACCGGGCGTGGACACGGATTACGACGGCCTCGCGGCGTACTTCCAGTCGCTTCGGGACGCGTTCGATAACCGCGAAATCACTCGAGGGCTCGTCGTCGTCGAAGACAACTACATTGCCTGCCAGACCACGATCGAGGGAGACTTTGTCCGCGAATTCACGCAGTCGCCGGTCGGTTCGCTGTCCCCGAACGGGCAGCACGTCGTGTTCGAGCTGACGAACATCTTCCGCTATGACGATGAAGGCCGGATCGAACAAGAGCACGTGCAGACCGACAACCGCAGCGCGCTTCAGCAGCTCGGGGCGGAGAACGCCTGACGCTTCCCGTCGCGCGAGGAGGCACACAGCAGCCGGTCTTCTCGCGCGACCGGCGCCCGCCTGACAAGCGCGGTCCGCTGGTTCCGGAAGGAGGCTCGACCGACCTCGCCATCGCGCCGGCCTCCACGCCGCGCGGCGGACCGATCCTCTACGCCGCGCGCACCGGACGTTGATCCCGGCATCTTCATCGACGAGCTCACCGCCCACAGCCTGGGGTGACACGCCGGTTTTGCTGTGGTGAGAGATGCCCGCGCGCACGCCAAAGCAAGGCTCGCCGTGTACGAGGCAAGAGACCTGAGATTCGCGCAGCAGCTAGGGCACACCGATCCGGCGTTCACGCTGCGCGTCTACTCACACATGATGCGCCGCAGCGACGAGGAGCGGGAGGAGCTCAAGGCGCTGGTGGAGGGCCGGGTTTTTGCAGGGAATAGGCAGGGAGCGCGCATTTCCGCCCCTCACCGCGCCCCCGACGATCACTTCTGACCAACAGAAAAGCCGTGCCTTAGCAGGGCCTTTCTCAAATGTGGTCTTCACGTTTGGGCTTTTGCAGGTTCTTTTGCCGGCGCTTGGCGGCTCGTTCACAGCTTTAGTGCGTGATTTCCACGGCGGCGGGGTCAGCGGTCGCGTCGTTTGGACGGCGGGGAGGGTGGCTGGGCGGGTTCCCATCCCTCGGTCTGCTCGGCGGCTTGTAGTGAGAGCGTTTCGAGTTCTTTGGTGAGCTGGCGCAGCCGGCGGTTGTTGTCGAACCAGGGCTGGTAGCGCTCGAGCTGCTCGGGGGTGAGGCGGCGGGTGATGGTCTTGCCCGAGACTTTGCGGGTCCAGGTGATGTAGGGGCCGTGGAGTTTGGGCGGGTCGTGGTGGCAGGCGCAGTTGGGTTTGCCGCAGCGGTTCATCGCGATGTTGATCGTGCCGGGCAGCGCGAAGCCGACTTCGGCGAGCTGTGTTTGGAGGCGCTGGAGGCGGCGGTTGGTCGTTTTCGGGTTGGGCGGCATGCGGGTTGGGGATGCTACGTCGGCCCTGTCCGATAGTAGCTCTACTCTCGGATCGGTTATGGCATCCACGGGCCGACCGCGGAGCGATTCGGGTGCGGTGTGCGCGCCGCTTGCGATCGGGTGCGCCTCGAGCGTGGCCTGGCAGGCGGCGGGGTGGGTGATCGCCGGATGGCGCTCTGAGGTCCTGTCCGAGCGCGCGCAGCGGTTCGCGCGCGAGGTGGTCACAGCGGCCGCGCCGGCCACGCCGGCGCGGGCGAAGGCGCTTTTGTTCGCGGCGTCCAAGCTCGCCTGTTTCGGGGAGCGGGTCGGGCTCGAGCTGGAGGTGGGGGTGTTGTTGCACCCGTCGGTGATCGAGCGGTTCGTCCTGTGCGGCTGTGAGGCGGTGTCGCCCGGGAGCCGTCGCACGCTGCGCACCAATCTCAGGGCGCTCGCCCGCGCGCTCGAGGCCGATCCGGAGCCTCGGCCGGTGCCGTTGCCCAGAGAGCGCGCGAAGCAGCCCTATTCGGAGGCGGAGATCGCCGCCTATCTTCGCCTGGCAGAGGCGCAGCGCACCGTCTCGCGGCGGATGCGGTGCATTGCGCTGATCTGCCTGGGGGCGGGCGCAGGGATCGTCGCGGGCGAGCTTCGCCATCTGCGCGGCGCGGACGTCGTCGCTCGCGCGGGCGGGTTGCTGGTGCTGGTCGGTGGCGCTCGCGCGCGGGCGGTGCCGGTGCTGGAGAGCTTCCACGAGCCGCTCGCGCGGGCCGCCTCCTGCGCCGGCGATCGCTACCTCGTCGGCGGCACAGACCCCGCCCGGCGCAACCTCACCGACCAGCTTCATCGCGCGCTCTCATCCGACGCCGCGCTGCCGCGGCTTCAGGCCGGCCGGCTGAGAGCCACCTGGCTGGTGGCGTGTGCTGAGCGGATCGGCCTGCGGGCGTTCATGCAGGCAGCGGGGATCTCGTGCTCGCAGCGCCTCGGGGACCTCGCGGCCCAGCTGCCCACAGCGGCCGAGGCGGAGTTGGTTGCGCTGCTGGGAGGATCCCCGTGAGCGAGAAGCTCACGCTCGAGCGCCTGGAGGCGGTGATCGACACCGCCGGCGTGAGCAGCCGGATCGAGCTGTTGTTAGCGATCGGTCCCCGCCCCCGGCAGCTATCCGTGCGCACGCTGCTGCTCGGGATGCTGCTCGTCGCCGCCGCCTGCCGCCCGGCACACCTCCGCAGAGTCCACCAAGCGCTGCTCGCGCTCCCCGAAGCTCAGCAACGGCGGCTCGGGATCATCGCCGACTGGCGAGACGGCCCGCACCTGCTGACCTACCGCCAAGTCGAGCGCACCTTCGGGCTCGTCGTCTCAAAGCTCGCCAACGACACACCCGACGGCACCCCCTCCCAGACCCTCACAGACACCCTCGACGCGCTGCTCGAAGCGAGCATCACCGTGCTCGGCGAGCCGGCCACCAGCAGCTACGCCGTGGACTGGACCGATCACGAGACGTGGTCACGCCCTCCACCCAAGCGACACGATCCCAAACCAGTCCCCGCCGACGACGACGAGCGGCCCGTCGACCCCCAGCAACCAACGCCAGACAACGACGGCGACGGCGAGGATAACGGGGACGGCGACGATCACCAGCGATGCGCCGACCCCGAGGCCGCGTGGGGACACCGCCGCGGCCACCACCCCGGCCAAAAAGACGAAGCGTTCTACGGCTACTACCTCCAAGCCGCCACGACCGTCAAAGACGAGCACGGCCCCGACGTCCCCGAGCTCGCCAGACGCATGCTGCTGACCAGCTGCCACGTCGATCCGCCACCCGCGTTCGTGCCCGTGCTCGAACAGATGCACGACAGCGGCATCACGATCGCAGACGTGCTCGCCGACTCCGGCTACGCCTACCGCGTCGCCGAGAACTGGGCGCTCCCTGTCCGCGCGCTCGGCGCCGACCTGATCCAGGACCTGCACCCCAACGACCGCGGCCCGAACGGCACCCACATGGGCGCGACCTGCCACAACGGCAACCTCTACTGCCCCGCCACCCCCACCACCCTGCTCCAGACCCAACCACTCGCGCGCGGCGCGAGCGCCGAGCAGACCGCCAAACACGACCAGCAGTGCGCCGAACTCGCGCGCTACAAGCTCTCGCCGATCACCCGCCACGACCCCGACGGCTACCACCGCGCGACCTGCCCCGCCGCCCAAGGCAAACTCCGCTGCCCACTCAGACCAGAGTCGATAACGCGATCGCACGACCGCCCCACGATCCTCGCCCCACCCCAGCACCCGCCCGCCTGCTGCCACCCAGAAAACGATCACCGTGCCGCCGTCAGTGAACGCCAAGACCGCCCAGAAGCACGACTACCCCCCACCGCAGCACCGCGCCTCCTACAACCGCCGCACCGCCGCCGAACGCACCAACGCCACGATCAAGGACCCCGCCACCAACAACCTCAACAAAGGCTGGTGCCGAATCACGGGCCTCACCGGCATCGCGCTCCTCACCGCCACCGTCCTCATCGCCCGCAACCTGCGCATCAACGACGCCCACACCGCCCGCCAAGCCGAGAACGAACGACGCGCCACCAACGGGCTCCCACCCAAACAACGCAAACGCCGCCGCCACACCACCACCGATCTCATCCACGCCGCCCACACACCGCCCTGAACCTCCCGCCGCTCCCGCCAGCCACCAACCACCCGACACCAGCACCACCAAGCAACGCCCCCCGCGCCAAACCAGCCCACGCCGCCCCCGAACCCGTCAACGGACACCGCCAAACCCCGCAACAGCCGCCCCCGGCACGCCAGCCGCCACGCCGGCCTCCGTCCAACCCAAACGTGAACATCAATGGAGGTCAAACGTGAAGACCTCCAAATCGGGGCGCCCGGATTTGAACCGGGGACCTCACCGACCCGAACGGTGCGCGCTACCAGGCTGCGCCACGCCCCGAAGAAAATCCAGTATCCCACAGCTACGACGCATCCCGAGGCCCGGTCCTGCCTGCGCGGTCCGGGACGGAGGCGGCGTCCTAAGCGACTGCGAGCGAGTCCGATCCGGGCGCGGCCAGCACGCCCGTCTCGCCGGTTGGCCGCCGGCGGCTGGCCAGTGGAGTCGGAACCTCGGACGGGGGCAGCCCGACGGGCCACGACAGCGAGCCGGCCATCCGGGCTAGCGTCGCGTGGCGCCGGCACGGCTTGCAATGCGCCAGGTGCCGGGCCAGTCGTGCGGGTTTCGCGGACGCCGAGTCGCCGGAGAGTCCGTCCCTCCCAGCCGTCGATCACGCGCGCGGGTCCGCTCGCACCGGCGGCCGCTGATCAGCTCCTCGTACTCCTCGGCCAGCCGGCGGCGCGCTCGGAACAGCGTGCTCTCGACGACCGGCCGCGACATCCCGAGCCGTTCCCCGATCTCGCTGTACGAGAGGCCCTCGAGCTCGCGCAGCACGAGGATCCGGTGGTGGAGCTCCGACACCCCACGGAAGGCTCCGCGCAGGTCTTCGAGCAGCTGCTTGCTCTCGACGACCGCCTCAGGGCCAGGCACGCTCGAGAGCAGGCTGTCTCCGTCGTGGTCTGACTCGCGCTGATCGAACGGGACCTCGTGGTCGCGGCGAGCGCGGCGAAGCTCGTCGATGCAGGCGTTCTTCGCGATCTGGTAGACCCAGGGCTTGAACGCGATCGGGCGTTCGGTATCGCGCAGACGGCGCAGGACCGAGATGAACACCTCCTGCGCGATGTCCTCGGCGCGGTCGGCGTCGCCAATGATTCCGCTCACGTACGAACGGATTCGTCCGCGGTAACGCGAGAAGAGCTCCTCGAACGCGCTGTCCTCACCCCGCCGGACCGCCGTCACGAGCTCGTGGTCGGTGCGCCACGCAATATGAAGGGCCTCTGGAAGCAGCCGTGCCATGACCAAGTTGTCCCCGTCGCCGCCGAATTCCCCTTAGGTGCGGGGACTCTACCGCGGTATCGGCCATATGTCCAGAGCTTTTGTGAAAGACGCTAACGTTTGGGAAGAGATCTAGCCGAAAGAGTTGTTGAGACCGTCCGATTCAAACGGCATACTTCGCGCCCACAGCGCAGGCGGCAAAGGAGGACTACGACCGATGGCCATTCACCTCACCCCCACCGAGCTTGCTCGAGAGTCCGGCCTCGAGCGCCGCGATGTGATCGTCAAGTGCGTCGAGTGGGGGATCCCGATCTTCAACGGTCGGATCGACAAGACCCTCTTCCTCTCCAGCTTCCGCGAAATCACGGGCTCGGCGCCGCAAGGCGACGCAGCAGGCTCAGCCCGCCTAGCGGGTTTCGCAGCCACCAGCAGTTCCTCCCAGCCGCTCGGCGCGCTGGCCGGTGCTGACGTCCCGAGCCGGCTATCGAGCCTGTTCCTCGAGCCGACTGGCGCAGCAGCGTCGACGTCGTCTGCTCGAGGATCTTCCGCCAGGCGCGCGTCTTCTCGCGCTCGGCCTCGAAGTGCTTGACGACCTTGCGCACTCTCGTCGCCGAGATCTCGATCCCGTGGCGGGCGCAGATCCGCTTGAACCGCGGATAGTCGTGCGCGAGCTTCAGCGTCACCGACTGGAATCCGTGACGCGCGATGTCGACCCGCGAGGTGTAGTTCATGATGCTCGTCTGGAACATCAGCTCGTCGTTGGGCTCGGGCTCGACCAGGATGATGTCCACGCCCGGATAACGCTGCCTCCCACCGCCGCGCGACGTCGTGCAGCCGCTGGTACGCCAGCAGCTTGAACGCCTGGTAGCCGATCTGCGGGAAAGCCCATGTCCGACACCCGCCGGGCGCCGCGAGCCGGTGATCGTCGGGATCCGCTGTCTGGAAGTCGTTCACGTACGGGACCAGCGGATTGACGACCACGACGAACTTCGCGCCCGCCTCGACCGCGATGTCGAGGTTCGTGGTCGACACGATCCCGCCGTCGACGAGCTCGCGGTCCTTGATCCGGACCGGCCTGTAGATCATCGGCAAGGCGCTCGACGCCGCCACCGCCGTCGAGATCGGGACGTCGTCCCAGTCCTCGGCGCCGAACACGATCCGCTCGCACGTGTCGAGATCGGTGGCGGCCAGGTACAGCTCGTTCTGCAGCAGCCGGAAGTCGTCGGTTCGGTCCGGATCGGACAGGATCGTGCGCACGTACCGCTCGATGCCCTTCTCCGAATACAGCCCCGACGGCAGCACCTCCGCCAGGCCGACCGCGATGTCGACCGCCGACACCTGGCCGAGATCCCGGATCAGCGAGCGGACGAGCTGCGCCACCCGGAACGGGACAAGACGACGCCCTTGCGCAGAAACTCGCGGTAGTTGGGACGGAGCAGCGCGCTCACCCGCGCGTCCGGGAACGACGTCGGAACCTGCTGGACGATGACCCGCATCATCTCGTCGGGCGTGACGCCGTTCGCGACGGCGGCCGCCACGAACGAGCCGGCGCTGGTGCCGACGTACACGTCGAACTCGTTGACTGTGCGGTTCACCGAGAGCAGATCGAGCGCCCGCAGCGCCCCGATCTCGTACACGCCACCCGTGAAGCCCCCGCCACCGAGCACGAGAGCGGACTTGGACCTGGTCCGCCGGCGGCGTAGCCCCCGCCCCGCGTGAGGACCTCCCCGGCCGCTCCGCGGCGGCCGCGTCGAGCTTGACCACCTTGCCCATCCCGACGCGAATTGTAAGGTGCCCCGCTCCGCCGACCCCAAGGCTGCCCGGGACGCGGCCGCGCCACCGCCCCCGGAGCGCTGCGCCCGCCCCAAGGCTGCCCCGGGACCCGGCCGCGCCACCGCCCAGCCGCCGCTACTTTGAGCCGCGCCGCCGGTTATATGCGCCGATGCGGTTGTTCTTGGCGACCTTGGGGGCGGTCTCCGTACTCCTCGCCGGAACCGTCGGCTCGGCCGACGCGCAGACGACGACTCCCGCCCAGCGCACGCTCCAACGGGCGCTGACGAAGAGTCTCCGTCAGGCCGGCAGGCAGAGCGGAGCGTACGTCGTCGATCTGACGACCGGCCAGGTGCTGTTCTCCCAGGCCGCCAACACCGGCCGCCTCCCCGCCTCGGTCGAGAAGATCTACACGACCTCGACCGCGCTGCTCCGGCTCGGTCCGACGGCCACGTTCACGACGTCGATCCTCGGAATCGGCTCGCGCGATCCTTCGGGCGTGTGGGACGGGACGCTCTACCTGCGCGGCGGAGGCGATCCGACGTTCGGCTCTGTCGCGCTTCGACCAGGCGTGGTACGGGACCGGCGCGACGATGCGCACGCTGATCGGCAGCCTCCTGAGGGCCAACGGCCTCACCGCCGTGAACGGACGGATCGTCGGGGATGAGTCGTACTGGGACTCGGTCCGCGGGACGCCGGCGACCGGATTCGGGCGCTCTACCGACGTCGAGGGGGAGCTGAGCGCGCTCGCCTACGACCGCGGGTTCACGAACAACCAGGGCACGGCGTTCCAGGTCCACCCGGCGCTGTACGCCGCGCAGCAACTCGCGGGCGGGTTGCGCGCCTTCGGCGTGAAGCTGCCAGGGACTCGCGATCTCCGCCGGCCGAACGCCGGCCGGCGCCACCACGCTGGCCTCCGTCCAGTCCCCGCCGGTGTCGACGCTGATCCAGCTCACGAACACGCCGTCCGACAACTACCTGGCCGAGACCCTGCTGAAGGACATCGGCGCGCGCCTCGGCGGCGCCGGCACGACCGCCGCCGGCGCCGCCGTCGTCCGCGCCGAGCTGCTCAGCAAGTTCGGGATCAACCCCCGGCTGAACGACGGCTCCGGGCTGTCGCGCTACGACCGGACGACGCCCGCGCAGGTCGTGACCGTGCTCAAGGCGATGGCCACGAACTCGGTGTTCGTCAACTCGCTCGCGCTGATGGGAGAGACCGGGACGCTCCAGAACGAGGCGCTCGGGACGGTCTCGCCCAGGGCGACTGCCGCGGCAAGACCGGCACGCTCGACGACGTCGCGAACCTAGCCGGCTACTGCCAGGCGCGCGACGGCCACACGCTCGCGTTCGCGTTCCTGGCCAACGGCCTCGGCAACCCCGACTTCGTGCACGAGGTCGAGGCGTCGATGACCGTCCCGCTCGTGAAGTACAACGGCTAGCCAGCCACCAGCTTCGGCGAGCGCCCCGTCGCCAGATCAACCGAGTAAAGCCCGCAGTCCCGCCTCGTCGAGCACCTGGACCCCGAGCCGCTCGGCCTGGGCGAGCTTCGAGCCGGCGCTCTCGCCCGCGACGACGTAGTCGGTCTTGCGCGACACCGACCCGGTGACCCGCCCGCCGGCCGCGGTGATCATCTCGGTGGCCTGCTCGCGGGTGAGGTCCGGCAGGGTCCCGGTCAGCACGAACGTCTTGTCCGCGAGCGGGCCCTCGCCCGGCGGCGGCCCCTCCTCCTCCATCCGCAGGCCGCGCTCGCCGCAGCGCCTCGATCAGCTCGCGCATGTGCTCGTCCTGGAGCTGCTCGTGGATCTTCGCCGCCATCTTCGGACCGACGCCCTGGGCCTGCTCGATCTGCTCGGGCCGCGCCGCGAGCAGCGCGTCCATCGTCCGGAAGTGCTGGGCCAGGTTGCGGCCGATCACGTACCCGACCTCCTCGATCCCGAGCGCGAACAGCACCCGGCCGAACGGCTGGCGCTTGGAGGCCTCGATCGCCGCCACCAGCTTGTCCGCCGACACCTGGCCGAAGCCGGGCTGCGACGCGATCTGCTCGGCCGTCAGGTCGTAGAAGTCGGCGGCGGTCCTCACCCACTCGAGCTTCATGAACAGGTCGACCTGCTTCTCGCCGAGCCCGTCGATGTCCATCGCGCCCGTGAAGTGCTTGAGCAACTGCCAGCGCCGGCCGGGGCAGTCCCGGTTCGGGCACCGCGTGAACACCGAGTCCTCCGGCTTGACGGTCGGCGTGTGGCAGATCGGGCACTCGCTCGGCGGGTGCGGCGGCGCCGGCCGGTCGTCGCGCTCGGCGACGTGCGGCGCCGGCGAGAGCACCTGCGGGATCACGTCGCCGGCGCGCAGGACGATCACGTCCTCGCCCGGCCTGATGTCCTTGCGCGCGAGGTCCTCCTCGTTGTGGAGCGTCGCCATCTTCACGGTCACGCCCCCGACGCGGACCGGCTCGAGCATCGCCGCCGGGTGCAGGTCGCCGAACTTGCCCGGAGCCCAGATGATCTCGTTCAGACGTGTGACGGCCGTGGTCGGCGGGAACTTCCACGCGATCGCCCACCGTGGCTCCCGGCCCACCGAGCCGAGCCGCCGCTGGAGCTCGACCTGGTTGACCTTGACGACCACGCCGTCGATCTCGAAGTCGAGCGAGCCGCGGCGCTCCTCCCAGCGAGCGGCATTGCGCGACGACCTCGTCCTCGGTCTCGAGCAGCTTGACGTCGGGATGAACCGGGAAGCGGTGCTCGCGCAGCCACTCGAGCGCCTTCCAGTGCGTGTCGAACGTGATCCCCTCGGTGGCGCCGATCGCGTAGCACCACAGCGACAGCGGCCGGTCGGCGGCGAGCTTCGGGTCGAGCTGGCGGATCGTGCCCGCCGCGGAGTTGCGCGGATTCATGAACGTCGACAGCCCGGCCTGAGCGCGGCGCTCGTTCAGCGCGGCGAAGTCGGGCAGCGACATGTAGACCTCGCCGCGGACCTCGACCAGCGCCGGCGGGTCCGGGATCCTCCAGGCGCAGCGGGATCGAGGGCATCGTGCGCAGGTTGTGGGTGACGTCCTCGCCGACTTCGCCGTTCCCGCGCGTCGCGCCACGCTCGAACACACCGTCGCGGTAGATCAGCGAGATCGCCAGGCCGTCGATCTTCGGCTCGGCCACGAACTCGAACTTCGGATCGGTGATCCCCTCGCGCGCCAGGTGGTTGCGCATCCGCTGGATCCATGCCTTCAGGTCATCAGCCGAGTGGGCATTGGCCAGCGAGAGCATCGCCTGGGGGTGGCGGACCTTCTCGAGCTCGGACACCGGCTCTGGCGCCACGCGCTGCGTGGGCGAGTCGGGGGTGACCAGCTCGGGATGCTCTTCCTCGAGCGCTTTCAGCTCGTTGAACAGCGCGTCGTACCCGTCGTCACCGATCTCGGGATCGTCGAGGACGTGGTAGCGGTAGCTGTGGTAATCGATCGCCCGTCGGAGCTCGGCGGCGCGCGCGGCCGGGTCGGTGGCGCGGGCCTGGCGCGATGCGGTCATGAGCCCTCGGCCACGTTCTCCGCGGCCGGCTGGACCAGCCGCTCGAGGTCGTAGCGCTCGAGCACCGACAGGCCGTCGCGATCGGTCAGGTCGAAGTGGACCGGTGTCACCGCGATCTTGCCGCGCGCGACCGCGGCCAGATCGGTCCCGGTCTCGTCGTGCTCCAAGCTCGCGTCGCCGTAGATCCTGTACAGCCGCCGCGGGCGGGCGGGATCCGCGTCCTCGTCCACGAGCGACAGCTCGTCGCGGTACACGCGCTTGCCCAGCCGCGCCACCTCGACGCCGGCCGGCGGCCGCGCCCGGCACGTTCACGTTCAGCAGCGTCCCCGCCGGCAACGGCGCGCGCTCGAGCTCGCCGACGAGCCGGGCCGTGAACGACGCCGCCACGTCGAAGTCGAATCCGGTCCCGACCCTGAAGTCGAGCTCGCGCGCGCTCGACTGCTGCGAGACCGCGATCCCGGGCAGGCCGAGCACGATCGCCTCGAGCGCCGCCGCCACCGTGCCCGAGTAGGTGATGTCGTCGCCCAGATTCGAGCCGTGGTTGATGCCCGACACGACCAGCTCGGCCTCGAACCCCTCGACCAGCCCAAGGTTGGCCAGGCGCACGCAGTCGACCGGCGTCCCGTCGGTGGCGTACCCGACCGTGCCGTCGTCGAAGTCGACCTCCTGCACCCAGAGCGGGCGCCGCGTGGTGATCGACCTCGCCATCGCCGAGCGGTTCCCGTCGGGCGCGATCACCGCGAGCTCGATCCCGTCGACCGCCAGCAGCGCGGACCTGAGCGCCTGCAGCCCGGCAGCCTCGATTCCGTCGTCGTTGGTGAGCAGGACGCGCACGACTTGATCCTAGCCGCGGGCCCCTGCGGACAAGCGCGCGGACGATCGCGGCCACGACGAGGAACGGCTCGTCCTCGAGCTGGCGGCCCGTGAACCGGAGCACCTCGTAGCCGGCGTTCCTGTGGACGATGTCGCGGCGATGGTCGCGCTCGAATGCGGCCCGGTGGCCGTGGAACGCGTAGCCGTCGAGCTCGACGATCAGCCGTTCGTCGGGCCACAGGAAGTCCGCGGTGAAGCCGGCGATCAGGACGTTCGTACGCGGCGCCGGCAACCCCGCCGCACGGATCAGCCGCAGCATCGCCCGCTCGCCACCGGACCGCGTTCGGTTGGCGCCACCGGGCTGGGCGAGGATCGCCCGCACCAGGGCAACGCCGGCATGGTTCGGCGCACGCTCGATCGCCGCGAGGATCTGCCGCTCGTCCGTCAGGTTGCGGGCGTAGCCCTCGGCGATCGCGTATTCGAGCTCGGTGGCGTTGGCGTTGGCGGCGTAGTCGATGATGGTCCGCGCCGGCGAGGTGACGGGGATGCCTGACTTCCGACGCCGATCGGAGGTGTCCAGCTCTTGCACCCTGTGGACACGAAGGCCATCGCGAGACCGGCCGCCCCGGTTGACCACCGTGATTTCGACCTCGCCGAAGAGCGGTCTCGCCAGCCCCCAAAGCCCCGCGGCGGAGCGATGGCTGACGAACGCGCGGTCTCCGCAGGCCAGAACCGCTCCGAGTTCGGGGGCACCTGGAAGGGGAATCGGGTGGCCGACCAGATAGACACCTCGGTACTGGTGGTGCAGCGTCCCGTTCTCCAACCGCCGGCGCACTCGCTCCACGCCCGATGCCTGCCACGTGTAGCTGAGGAGTCGTGATCAACGCGAGTTGCCGAGACGCCACCCAGGAAACCGCGTCTTCGCCGGCGCCATGGGAGTGCACAAAACGCCAAAGCTCCCCCACCGAGACCACCTCGGCAACATAAGCGCCTGAGAGGCGCTTATGTTGCACGGGCCCGGCGATACGGGCGGCTTTGCTGCGTTTTGCACCCCGTTCGGTGGCCATCGTCCGCTCAGGATGCGCGACCCGGACCCCGGTGGCGCCGAACCGGGCCCGTTATTTGCTGAGTTGCGACAGAGCCGGCGCGACCGCGGATCGCCGCGTCACAAAGCACAGCACGCGTTCGCCACCGTAGCCGACGCCCGCCAGGTACAGCCCGTGCGCCGGCGCCGTCCGGCCCGCGCAGGACCGTGGCCGCCCAGACAGCAGCTCGGCAAACGACGCCACCGACCGCCGCCCGCCGGCGACCTCGAGCATCGTCCCCACCAGCACCCGGTTCATCTGGCGCATGAACGCGTCGGCCTCGATCCAGAACTCCAGAACGATCGCCGAGCCTCGCGCCAGATACGCGGCAACACCTCCCGCGAGAAGCGAACGTGCTCGGTCTCCGTCGGCGTGAACGCGGTGAAGTCGTGGACCCCGACCAACGCCGCGGCACACGACGACAACGCAGAAACATCCAGCCGGCGCGGCCACCACAGCGCCCGCCCCTGCTCGAACGCGCTCCGCGCACCCCGCACCAGCACCCGGTAGCAGTAGGCGCGGCTGGTCGCGTCGCGCCGCGCGTCGAACCCAGTCACCGCCTCGGAGCACGACGAGCGCCGCGACATCGGAAGGCAGCAGCGCGTTCAACCCCGCGACCGGAGCGACCGGCCCGGCATACGAAGCCACCTGCCCCCACGCGTGCACGCCCGCGTCGGTCCGCCCCGCCACCACCAAGGGCACCGCGTCGAGCACGCAACACGACACACAGCGCGCGCTCGACCTCTCCGCAAACCGTCCGCGACCCCGGCTGCCGCGCCCACCCGGCAAACCGACCCCCGTCGTACTCGAGCAGAAGCCGGGAGACCAGCCGGCCCTAGACCAGCTCCAGCAGCACCATCTCGGTCGAATCGGACCGCCGCGGCCCCAGCTTCAGGATCCGGCTGTACCCGCCCGGCCGCTCCGAGTACCGCGGCGCGATCTCCTCGAACAGCTTGTAGACCATGAACTTGTCCTGCCCGAGCGCCGACAGCGCTTGCCGGCGCGCGTGCAGATCGCCGCGCTTGGCCAGCGTGATCAGCTTCTCGAGCTCGGGCTTGACCGCCTTGGCCTTGGTCTCGGTCGTCCGGATCCGCTCGTGCGCGATGACCTCCTTGGTCAGGTTCATCAGCAGCGCCTTGCGGTGCGCCGCGTCACGCGACAGCTGGTATCGGTTGCGTTGGTGGCGCATCTCGAGATCCCGCAGGACGTTACCGACAACCTACTCGTTGCGCAGCCCGAGGCCGCGAGTGTGCAGCGTCTCGATCACCTCGTCGATCGACTTCTTGCCGAAGTTCGGGATCGCCGCGAGCTCGGACTCGCTCTTCGAGACGAGATCGCCGACCGTCTGGATCCCGGCCCGCTTCAGGCAGTTGTACGAGCGCACACCCAGCTCGAGCTCCTCGATCAGGATGTCGTCCATCGCGTTCGGCGGCCGCGACGGGACGCCGCCGACCGAGCCGCCGACACCGGGCTCCAAAACTCCGGGCGCGCCCGCCTCGCGCAGCTCCACCACCCGCTCGGCGTCCGTGAAGATCGCCAGCTGCGAGATCAGGATCTCGGCCGCCTCGCGCAGAGCCGCGTGCGGATCGATCGAACCGTCGGTCTCGATGTCGAGCGTCAGCTTGTCGTAGTCGGTCCGCTGGCCGACGCGCGCCTGCTCGACGTTGTAGGCGACGCGCCGCACCGGCGAGAAGATCGAGTCGATCGGGATCACGCCGATCGGCTGGTCGGGCGACTTGTTCTCCTCGGCCGGCCGGTAGCCGCGACCGCGCCCGATCGTCAGATAGACCTCGAGCTTGGTCTTCTTCTCCAGGGTCGCGATGTGAGCGTCGGGGTTCAGGATCTCGACGCCCGAGGGCAGGTCGATGTCCTTGGCGGTGATGTCGCCGGGACCCGTGACCACCAGCGGCGCCTCGATTTCCGTCGCGTCCGAGTGCATCCGGCAGACGACGCCCTTCAGGTTCAGGACGATGTCGGTCACGTCCTCCTTGACGCCGCGAATCGTCGAGAACTCGTGCGCGACGCCTTCGATGCGCACGGAAGTCACGGCCGCGCCCGCGAGAGATGACAGCAACACGCGCCGCAGCGAGTTGCCGAACGTGTAGCCGAAGCCCCGATCGAGCGGCTCGATCGTGAACGACCCGCGGTTGTCGTCGACACTCTCGGAGGAGATTCGGGGGACTTGGAAGTCGAGCATCAGGGTCCTAACGTCGTGGGTTCTTGCCGCCGTCTGGGCGGTATCAGGGCCGCCCCCGGGCGTACCCGGTCGCGCGGCTCAAAGCTTGTTCCTACTTGGAGTACAGCTCGACGATGAGCTGCTCCTGCACAGGAGCCGCGATCTCCCGGCGCTCGGGCTTGCGCAGCACCTTGGCCGTGAGGGAGTCGTGGTCTGCCTGCAGCCACGCCGGCACCTGGCCGGTGAGCTCGGTGGCGTCGCGGATCACCTGCGTGGCGGTCGAGCGCGGATGGATCGCGATCACGTCGTCGTCCCGCAGCTGGTAGCTCGGGATGTTCACCCGCCGTCCGTTGACCGTCCAGTGCCCGTGCAGGATCAGCTGTCGCGCCTGCCGCCGCGAGGCCGCGAAGCCGAGCCGCACGAGCACGTTGTCGAACCGGCACTCGAGCATCCGCAGAAGGTTCTCGCCGGTGATGCCCGGCTGCTGGGAGGCCTTCTGGTAGTAGATCCGGAACTGCTTCTCGAGCACGCCGTAGTAGCGCTTGGCCTTCTGCTTCTCGCGCAGCTGGACCCGGTACTCGCTCTGGCGCTGCGCCCGCGACCGTGCTCACCGGGCGGGTACGAACGGCGCTCGACGCCGCACTTGTCGGTCAGGCAACGCTCGCCCTTGAGGAACAGCTTCTGTCCCTCGCGGCGGCACTGCTTGCACTGAGGGGAGGTGTCGCGAGCCATCAGACACGCCTCCGCTTCCGCGGCCGGCACGCCGTTGTGCGCCTGAGGCGTGACGTCCTTGACGCCGGTCACCTCGAGGCCCGCCGCCTGCAGCGACCGGATCGCCGTCTCGCGCCCGGATCCCGGGACCCTTGACGAACACCTCGACCCGCTGGAGACCGTGCTCGATGCCCTTGCGGGCGGCCGCGTCGGCGGTCACCTGGGCCGCGAACGGGGTCGACTTGCGCGAGCCCTTGAAGCCCGCGCCACCGGCCGACTCCCACGCGATCACGTTGCCCTCGCGGTCGGTCAACGAGACGATCGTGTTGTTGAAAGAGGTCTTGATGTGCGCCTGGCCGATCGGGATGTTCTTGCGAACTCGCCGGCGACCGCGCTGAGGTCGGCGAGGAGCTGGCATCTACTTCTTGGTCGCCTTCTTCTTGCCGGCGACCTGCATCCGCTTCGGGCCCTTGCGCGTGCGCGCGTTCGTCTTGGTGTTCTGGCCGTGGACGGGAAGCCCGCGACGATGGCGCAGTCCGCGATAGCAGCCGATCTCCTGAAGGCGCTTGATGTTCTGCGAGCGCTCGCGGCGCAGATCGCCCTCGACCGTGAGCTCCCTGTCGATCGCCTCGCGGAGCTTGATGACCTCTTCCTCGGTGAGGTCGCGAACCTTGCGGTCGGGCTCGATGCCGAGCTCGGCGAGCAGCTGGTTCGACGTCGAGCGACCGATCCCGTAGATGTACGTCAGGCCGATCTCGACGCGCTTGTTGAGGGGAATGTTGACACCGGAGATACGTGCCATCTCAACCCTGCCTTTGCTTGTGGCGCGGATTCGAGCAGATCACGAGGACCCGGCCGTTCCGGCGGATGATCTTGCACTTCTCGCACATCGGCTTGACCGAGGGTCGTACTTTCACGCTCGTTCGCTCTCTTCGACTGATTCCAGTAGTTCCCACAGCCCGGCTCTGGAGACCGTTGCAGTCGCCGCTACCGCGCTGTAGAGCGCCTCGGCGCGCACGAAAACTCATGCTCCGAGGGCAACCTGCGATGTTAGCAGGGGAGCGCGTGTCGACGCCGCCGCTCGCTATGGGCCGGCCTACGGCCGGCGTCCATGGGGCCGATTCGCGGGCCCGTCCGGACGGGGTCGCACGGTCCCATCGGACGCCGCGCGCCAGCGCGGCCCTCAAGCCACTAGGCGACCTGCGAGTGCCTCGTCAGCGGCTGGCGCGCACCAGCCGCCTCGTGCCACGGCGTCAGGATCCGCGGCCCGGCGGCGGTGATCGCGATCGTGAACTCGAAATGGGCGGCGAGCGAGCCGTCCTGGGAGTAGATCGCCCAGTGGTCGTCGCCGACGCGCACCGCGTGCCGGCCGGCGGTGACCATCGGCTCGACCGCCAGCACCATCCCCTCCTCGAGCACGATCCCGGTGCCCGGGGTCCCGTAGTTGGGGATCTGCGGCTCCTCGTGCATCTCGCGCCCGATCCCGTGGCCGACGAGCGAGCGGACGATCGACAGGCCGGCGGCCTCGACGTGCTCCTGGATCGCGTGCGAGACGTCGCCGAGCCGGTTGCCGACCACGCACTGCTCGACCGCGACGAACAGCGACTCCTCGGTGACCCGCAGCAGCTTGGTCGCGACCGGGCTGATCGGGCCGACCGGGAACGTGCGGGCGGCGTCGGCCACCCAGCCGTCGTAGACGACCCCGATGTCGACCGACAGGATGTCCCCGCTTCGCGAGCGCGTACGGGCCGGGGATGCCGTGGACGATCATCTCGTTCGGCGAGGCGCAGATCGATCCCGGGAAACCGCGATATCCCTTGAACGCCGGCGTCGGCGCCCTGCGAGCGGATGAACTTCTCGGCCGCCTCGTCGAGATCGGCCGTGGTGACCCCCGGCCGGATCTTGCCGGCCAGCAGGTTCATGGTCTTGACCAGGATGGCGCCGGCGGCGGCCATCCTCTCGATCTGCTCGGGGGTCTTCTTGATGATCAAACGTCTTCCTCGAGTCGCAGCGTCGCGATCACGGCGCGGATGTGGTCGTGCACCTCGGCCGGACCGCGCGTGCCGTCGACGCGACGCAGGATTCCCTTCTGATCGTAGTAGTCGATCACGCGGCTCGGTCTGATCGTGGTAGACGTGCAGCCGCTTCTCGACCACCTCGGGCTTGTCGTCGTCGCGCTGGATCAGCCGCGAGCCGTCCTGATCGCACACGTCGTCGTGCTTGGGCGGGTCGAACTCGACGTGGTAGTTGTGCCCCGCCTTGACGCACACACGCCGGCCGCTGAGCCGCCGCACCAGCTCCTCGTCGGGCACCTCGATCAGCAGCACCGCGGTGATCCGCCGGCCCATCTGCGAGAGCTGCTTGTCGAGCGCTTCGGCCTGCGGCACCGTGCGCGGGAAGCCGTCGAGGATGAACCCGTCCCGCGCGTCCTCCTGCCCGAGGCGCTCGGCCGCCATCGCCACGATCAGGTCGTCGGGCACGAGCTCGCCGGCGTCCATGTACTCCTTGGCCTTCTTGCCGAGCTCGGTCCCCTCCTTCACGTTCGCCCGCAGCATGTCGCCGGTGGCGATGTAGGGCAGCTGGAAGTCAGAACGCAGGCGGTCGGCCTGCGTTCCCTTGCCCGCGCCGGGCGGGCCGAACAGGATCAGGTTGAGCTCTGACACGAGGGCCCCACTGTATCGGGACAACGCACCCGAAAACACGCCGGGCCTGACGGGCTGACGCTCGCGTGCCGCTCGAGCGTGGCGCGGACAATGGCCTGGTCGGATCAGGTCCCGCCCGGGCGCCCACGCCCGGGCTACTTCAAGAAGCCCTCGTAGTTACGCATCATCAGCTGCGCCTCGAGCTGCTTCATCGTGTCGAGCGCGACGCCGATCACGATCAGGATCGAGGTGCCGCCGAAGAAGAAGTTCGCCGAGGTCTGGTTGATCAAGACCGTCGGCAGCGCGGCGACCGCGGCCAGGAACAATGCTCCCGGGAACGTCAGGCGCGCGAGGATGCGGTCGAGGAACTCGGCCGTGGGCCGGCCTGGTCGGACCCCGGGTATGAACCCGCCGTACTTGCGCAGGTTCTCGGCCTGGTCGACGGGGTTGAACGTGACCGCCGTGTAGAAGTACGTGAACACGATGATCAGGATGCTCTCCCCGACCACGTAGTGCCAGCCCTGGGGACTGAAGAAGTTCTGGACGCTGGTCGCGAAGTTCGTGCGGTTCTGACCGAGCAGCTGTCCGATCGTCGGCGGGATCGCCATCAGGCTCGCGGCGAAGATCACCGGGATCACGCCGGCCATGTTCACGCGCAGCGGCAGGTACGTCTGCGTGCCGCCCGTCATCCGCCGTCCGATCACCCGCTTGGCGTACTGGATCGGGATCCGGCGCTGTCCCTCCTGGACGAACACGATCGCCGCGACGACGCCGACCACGATGAACGGCATGATCACCTTGAACACCTGGTCGGGGTTCGTCCACCACGAGTGGATGCCGTTGCGGGATCCGCGCCACGATGCTCGCGAAGATCAGCAGCGAGATCCCGTTGCCGATTCCGCGCTGGGTGATCAGCTCGCCCATCCACATCAGCAGGACGGTTCCCGCGGTCAGCGAGATCACGATCAGGAACACCTTGGCGAGGTTGAAGTTCGGGATCACGCTGACGCCGGCCGACTGCTCGAAGCTCCGGAACAGGAAGACGTAGCCGATCGACTGCGCAAACGCGAGACCGACGGTCAGATACCGCGTGTACTGGGTGATCCGCGCCTGCCCGACCTCGCCCTCCTTCGAGAGCTTCTCGAGCGAGGGCACGACGACCTGCAGCAACTGCAGGATGATCGACGCGGTGATGTAGGGCATGATCCCGAGCGCGAAGATCGCGATCCGCCCGAGGCCGCCGCCCGAGAACAGGTTCAGGAACCCGAGGATGCTGCTCCCGCCGAAGTTGTTCTGGATCTGGTTGACCGCGGCGGCGTTGATGCCGGGGGCCGGGATGTGGGTGCCGAGACGGTAGAGGGCGAGGATCGCCGCCGTGAACAGGACCTTGTTGCGAATCTCCCCGACCCTGAACGCACCCAGGATCGTCGAGATCATGCTGCCTTGGTCTCCTCGACGACCTGGCAGGTTCCGCCGGCGGCCTCGATCTGCGCACGCGCCGCCTTGCTGAACCCGTGCGCGTGCACGGTCAGCGGCTTGGTCAGCTCGCCCTTGGCGAGGACCTTGACCGGGACGGCCTTTTGCGTGGCGAGGCCCTTGGCTCGCATCGCATCCAAAGTTACCGAGTCGCCGGACTCGAACCGCGCCTCGAGATCGACCAGGTTGACCGGCTGCGTCTCGGTCCTGAACGGCTCGAACGGCATCGACTTCTTCATGTGCGGACCGCGCAGCTTGCGCATCCGCATGTGAATCGGGTTCTGGCCGCCCTCGAAGCGGGCGCGGCGCTTGGCGCCCGAGCGCGAGCCCCATCCCTTCTGGCCGCGACCGGACGTCTTGCCGGTGCCCGAACCCTCGCCGCGGCCGACGCGCTTGCGCGGACGGCGCGAGCCCGGGCGCAGGCCTCAGGTTGTGCAGCCCGATTCGATGAGACTGGTGCGGCGGCGGCTGCGCCGGCGCCTTGGGCTCGTCGGTCTCGCGAGTCTCGTCGTCAGCCACCCGACTCCTCCGAGACTTCGACGATGTGCGCGACCTTCGCGATCATGCCGCGTATCTGCGGCGTGTCGGAAAGCGCGACGCTCTGGCCGATCCGCCGCAGACCAAGCGAGCGAAGCGTGTCGATCTGCCGCTGGTCGCACCCATTCCGCGACCGGCGCTGCGTGACGACGAGCTTGCTCACTCTTCAGGCCCTTCAGCAGGCTGCGGTTCGGCTGAACCGCTCCCGTTGCCGTTGGCGTTCGAGCTCGAGAGCGTCTCGGCGGCCAGCGGCTCCGCCTCGTCGGTCGTGAGTCCGAGCACCTGATTCACAGACAGCCCCCTGATTTCCGCGACCTCGTCGGGCGTGCGCAGCGACTGCAGGCCGGCCATCGTCGCCTTGACCAGGTTGATCGGGTTCTGCGAGCCGAGGCTCTTGGACAGGATGTCGTTGATCCCGGCGAGCTCGAGCACCGCGCGCACGCCACCGCCGGCGATCACGCCGGTTCCGGGAGCCGCCGGCTTCAGGAACACTCGCCCGGCACCGAAGATGCCGGTCGTCTGGTGGGTGATCGTCGAGCCGTGCTTGGGCACGCGGTAGAGGTTCTTCTTGGCCCGCTCGACGCCCTTCTGGATCGCCACCGGGACCTCGTTCGCCTTGCCGTAGCCGATCCCGACGATGTCGCGCTCGTCGCCGACCACGACCAGCGCCGTGAACGAGAACCGGCGGCCGCCCTTGACCACCTTGGCCACGCGGTTGATCTCCACCACGCGCTCCTGCAGGTCGAGGCCGGCAGAGGAAACACTTCGATCGCGTGCCATCAGCTCACCCAGAGTAGCGTTCTCATTGGAAAAATTACGGCGGCGCCTGACGGCGGCGCCTCAGAAGACCAGCCCGCCCTCACGGGCGCCGTCCGCGAGCGCCTTCACGCGCCCGTGGTACTTGTAGCCGCCGCGGTCGAACACCGCGGTCTCGACGCCGGCCGCCTTGGCTCGGTCCGCCAGCAGTCCGCCGGCGCGCGTCGCCTGCTCCATCGCGCCGAGGCCGCGCAGCTCCGGCTCGGTCCAGTTGACCGAGGCGATCGTGCGCCCGGACTCGTCGTCGATCAGCTGCGCGAAGATCCCGCGATTGGAGCGGAACACTGAGATCCGGGGCCGCTCCGCGGTGCCGCGGATCTTGGCGCGGACCCGGCGGCGGCGCCTCAGCCGCTGCGCCGGCTTGGTCATCACGGTCATGCGCGCTTACCGACCTTTCGTGCCACGTACTCGCCCTCGTAACGGATCCCCTTGCCCTTGTACGGCTCGGGCTTTCGCTGCTTGCGGATCAGCGCGGCGATCTCGCCGACCTGCTGCTTGGACGCGCCCCTGACGACGATGCGCGTGGGCTGCGGGACCTCGAACTCGATCCCGTCCGGCGCCTTGATCGACACCGGATGCGAGTACCCGAGCGCGAGCTCGAGGTCGCGCCCGCGCAGCTGTGCGCGGTAGCCGACGCCCTGGATCTCGAGCCGCTTCTCGAACCCGGCCGTGACTCCCTGGACCATGTTCGCGACCAACGTTCGCGTGAGGCCGTGGAGCGCGCGATGCTCGCCGCGGTCGGTCGGTCGAGTGACGACGATCTGATCGTCCACGTGCTCGACCTTGATGTCCCGATTGACGCGTTCGGAAAGCTCCCCCTTGGGCCCGTTGACGCGCACGAGGTCGGGCTCGATCGAGACCGTCACTCCGGCCGGTAGCGGGATGGGTTGTCTGCCGATGCGGGACATGGCTCGAGACGGTCTACCAAACCTTCGCCACGACTTCGCCGCCGATGCCCGCAATGCGAGCTTCGTGACCGGTCATGACGCCTTTGGAGGTCGAGATGATCGCCGTCCCCATCCCGCCCTGGACGCGAGGGATGTGCGAATGGTCGACGTAGGTGCGCTGGCCGGGCCGCGACACGCGCTGAAGCCCCGTGATCACGGGCTTGCGCGCCTGGGTGTACTTGAGCGTGATCGTGAGCTCCCTGCCCGGGCGGCCGGGCGCAGGGTCGTGGACCTCATAGGCCTCGATGTACCCCTGCTCGCGCAGGATGCGGGCCAGCTCGCTGCTCAGCTTCGAGGACGGCATCGTCACGTCGTGGTGCTGGGCGTTGGCCGCGTTGCGCAGCCGCGTGAGGAAGTCGGCAATGGGATCGGTCATCGACATGGTTCGGGTGGGTCCTCTACCAGCTCGACTTGGTCATGCCGGGGATGTAACCGTTGTGCGCCAGCTCGCGCAGGCAGATCCGGCACACGCCGAACTTGCGATAGACCGCGCGCGCCCGGCCGCATCGGCGGCATCGGGTGTATCCGCGCGTCTTGTACTTCGGCGTGCGCTGCTGACGAACAACCTGTGAAGTCTTGGCCATGTGCTCCTCTAAGTCTGGGTACCGGCCGCCTGGGAGCGGCCATCTTTCGCGAATGGCATCCCGAGCGCCTCGAGTAGCGCGAACGCCTCGTCGTCGCTCTGCGCGGTGGTGGTGATCGTGATGTCCAGGCCGCGGACCTGGTCGACCTCGTCGTAGTCCACCTCGGGGAAGATGATCTGCTCGCGGACTCCCATCGAGTAGTTGCCGCGGCCGTCGAACGAGCGCGGGTTGAGCCCGCGGAAGTCGCGGATCCGAGGGATCGCCACCGACATCAGCCGGTCGAGGAACTCGTACGAGCGCTCGCCGCGCAGCGTCACGGCGACGCCGACAGGCATCCCCTCGCGGACCTTGAACTGGGCGATCGACTTGCGCGCCCGGCGGACGTTCGGCCGCTGGCCGGTGATCGTCGCGAGCTGATCGCTCGCCGCCTCGAGCATCTTCGAGTCCTGCTTGGCGTCGCCGACGCCCATGTTGACCGTCACCTTCGTGATGCGGGGGACCCGCATCGGCGTCGAGTAGCCGAACCGCTCGGTCAGCACCGGCAGGATCTCGTCCTTGTAGCGGGTCTTCAAGCGTGCCGTGGGCATCAGTGGAAGCTCCGATCGGTCATCAGTCGAGCCTCGCTCCGCTGCGCCGCGCGATCCGGAATCGCTTGCCGTCCTGGACCTCGATCCCGACGCGCGTAGGCTTGCCTTCCCTCGGGTCGACCAGCATCACGTTGGAGACGTGGATCGGGCCTTCCTTCTCGATCACGCCGCCGACCTGCTCCGCGCGCTGCGCGCCGGCGACCTGCTGCGGGCGCTGGTGGCGCTTGATCATGTTCAGCCCTTCGATGTACACGCGGTCCTTCTTGGAATCGATCCGAAGGATCCTCCCGCGCTTGCCGCGGTCCTTGCCGCTGATCACGACCACCTCGTCGCCGGTCTTGAGTCGCGCGGGCATGGTCAGAGCACCTCCGGGGCGAGCGAGACGATCTTCATGAAGTTGCGCTCGCGCAGCTCGCGCGCGACCGGGCCGAAGATGCGCGTCCCGCGCGGGTTGTTCTGGTTGTCGATCAGCACCGCGGCGTTCTCGTCGAACGCGATATACGTCCCGTCCTCGCGGCCGTAGGACTTCCGCGTGCGCACGACCACCGCGGTCACGACCTCGCCCTTCTTGACGGACCCCTGAGGGCTCGCCTGCTTGACGGTCGCGGTGACGATGTCGCCGACGCCGGCGTACCGGCGTCGGTGACCGCCGCGCACCCGGATCACCAGGATCTCCCTGGCGCCGGTGTTGTCGGCGACGCGCAGTCGGGTCTCGTTCTGGATCATCGCGCGGCCGTCCTCACTCGGCTCTCTGGACGACCTCGACGAGCCGCCACCGCTTGATCCGCGACAGCGGGCGGCACTCGCGCACGATCACGGTGTCGCCGATGTGCGCGTCGTTGGTCTCGTCGTGCGCGTGCAGCGTGCTCGACGTGCGCACGATCTTCTCGTAGCGCCGGTGGCGCCGGGCGATGTCGATACGGACCGTGATGGTCTTGTCGGCCTTGTCGGAGACGACGACGCCCTGGCGCGTCTTCTGCCTTCCGGGCCCGTGCTCGCGCGGGGTTGTCGTCTGGGCGACGGCGCCGCCCCCGCGTCCCTTCTGGCGGGCGCGAGCGCGCTCGACCCGCCGGGCCTGCGCCTTCTGGCTCCGCTCGGCTGACGCGGTCGGCGTGGCGCTCCTCCGGCGTCCGCGGCCTTGCGGCGCGGGTCTTCGCGCCTTGCCCGCGCGCGCGCGCCGGCGCCGCTCCTTGGGGGCCACGATCTCCTGCGGCTCGCTCGGAGCCGACGTCTGCTCGGGGCGCCCCGGACTCTACGTCCGGGGTCTCAGCTTCGGTGTTCTCGATCTCTTCAGTCATTTCTCAGTTCTCGTTCGCGCTGGATCGTCAATGCCCGCGCGATCTCGCGCTTGGCCCGCTTGAGGCTGGTGGTGTTCTCGAGCTCGGACGTGGCGTGCTGGAAGCGCAAGCCGAACAGCTCACGACGAGCGGTCTGGATGTGCTCGCGAAGCTCGTTGTCGGTCAGGTCGCGGACGTCGGACGGCCTCATCTCACGCGTCCTCTCGCATCACGAACTTCGAGCGGACCGAAAGCTTGTGGCCGGCGAGGCGCATCGCCTCGCGCGCCAGCGGCTCGGGCACGCCGGCGAGCTCGAACATCACTCGCCCGGGCTTGACCACTGCGACCCAGCCCTCGGGCGAGCCCTTGCCGGACCCCATCCGGGTCTCGGCCGGCTTCTTCGTGAACGACTTGTCCGGATACACGTTGATCCAGACCTTGCCGCCGCGCTTGATCTTGCGGGTCATCGCAATACGGGCAGCCTCGATCTGGCGGTTCGTGAGCCAGCCGGCGTCGAGCGCCTTCAGGCCGTACTCGCCGAACTGAACCTTGGTCTGCCCGCGGGACAGGCCTCGCCGGCGCCCGCGGTGCACCTTGCGGTGCTTGACGCGCTTCGGGGCGAGCACTCAGCTACCACCGCCTCCCGAGCTCGGACGGTTGCCACCGCCGCCACCGCCGCCACCGCCGCCGCGACCACCACCGCCGCCGGGACCGCGACCACCGCCGCCGCCACCGCCACCGCCGCCGGGACGTCCACCGCCGCCGGGGCCACGACCGCCGCCGCCACCGCCGCCGCCGCCGGGACCACGACCGCCACCGGGACCGCCGGGACCGCCGGACCGCGTCCGCCACCACCACCGCCGCCGCCGCGGCCACCACCGCCGCCGGGACCACCACCGCGACCCCCGCCACCGCCGCCGCCGCGGCCACCGCCACCGCCACCGCCACCGCCACCGCGTCCGCCACCGCCCGGACCGCCGGGACCGCCGCCGCGACCGCCCGGACCGCCGGGACCACCGCCGCGACCGCCGGGACCACCCGCGCCTCCGCGGCCACCGGGACCGCCCGGGCCGCCACCGCGACCGCGGCCGCCGCCACCGCCACCGCGGCCGTCGCGCCCGCCACGTCCGCGGCTGTCGCGATCGGGCGCCTGGGGCGCCGGCTCGTCCATGATCGTCAGGTCGGCGCCGGTGTAGCCCTCGGGCATGATCTCGCCCTTGTTGATCCAGCACTTCACGCCGATCCGCCCGAACGTGGTCCGGGCCTCGTGGAAGCCGTAGTCGATGTCGGCCCGCAGCGTGTGCAGCGGGACGCGCCCGTCCGAGTACCCCTCGGTGCGGGCCATCTCGGCGCCGCCCAAGCGGCCTGAGACCTGGACCTTCACGCCCTTGGCGCCGGACCGCATCGCGCTCGTGAGCGCGCGCTTCATCGCGCGCCGGAACGCGACCCGGTTCTGGAGTTGCTCGGCGATCGACTGCGCGACCAGGCGCGCGTCGAGTTCGGGGCGCTTGATCTCGAGAATGTTGACCTTGACCTGCTTGCCGGTGATCCGGTGCAGGTCGCGGCGGAGCTGGTCGACCTCCGACCCGGACTTGCCGATCACGATCCCCGGCCGCGCGGTGTTGATGTTGACCTCGACCTCGTTCTGGTTCTTGCGGATCGTGATGTCCGACAGCCCGGCGTGCGACAGCCGCCGAATGATGTGTTCGCGGATCTGAGTGTCCTCGTGCAGATAGTCCGAGAACGCGCGCTCGTTGAACCAGTTCGACTTCCAATCGTGGATGTAGCCGACGCGGAGGCCCTCGGGATGAACTTTTTGACCCATATCTGTGACTAGTCCTTCGGCGTGAGCAAGATCGTTAGATGGCTGGTTCGCTTGCGGATCCGTGTCGCCCGGCCCATCGCGCGGGGCCGGAAGCGCCTGATCGTCGGACCCTCGTCAGCGTGGACCGCCTTCACATACAGGTCCTCGCCCACGAGCTCGTGGTTGTTCTCAGCGTTGGCCACGGCCGACTCGAGCAGCTTGCTCCAGTCGCGCGCGACCGCACGCGAGGTGTGAGCGAGGATAGCTCGCGCTTCCGGAACGGTCTTTCCGCGGATGTGGTCGCACACCAGACGGGCCTTGCGCGCTGACGACCGCACGTACTTGGCCTGTGCCCGCACGACCGGGGGCGGCCCGGCCGGACGATCGCCACGCCGGCGTCGCGTGGGCGCGGGGGCGGGAGCTTCTTCTTCGGCGGGCTCGGCGGCGCCGCGACGGCGCCGGCGCCGCGACCGCGCGGGAGCCTCGGCCTCGGCCTCCGTTTCGGTGTCCTCGTCCTCGTCCTCGTCCTCGTCTTCGTCCTCGTGCTCGAGATCAGCGAGCGCCTCCTCGTCGGCTTCCTCTTCCGCCTCGGCCTCGGCTTCGGCCTCGCCCTCCGCCTCGGCGTCAGCCTCCAGCATCACGTCGGCGGCGGCCTCCTCGGCCTCGACGTCCTCGGGCGTCTCCTCGACGTCGTCCGAGCCGCCGTCGCCCTCGGCTGACAGCTCGGCCGACACCTCGGTGGGCTCGACCGCCTTCTTACGAGAACGCCGGCGCGTCCGCTTGGGCGCTTGCGCCTCCGTCGCCTCAGGCTCGGTCGCCTCGGGCTCGGTGTCTGGCGTCTCTGGCGTCTCGTCGTCGAGGCTCATCGTCTCTTACCGGTTCCCGCGTGCCCGCGATACAGCCGCGTCGGCGCGAACTCGCCGAGCTTGTGCCCGACCATCGACTCGGTGACGAACACCGGCACGTGCTTGCGGCCGTCGTGCACCGCGATCGTGTGACCCACCATCTCGGGGAAGATCGTCGACGCGCGCGACCAGGTTCTGAGCATGCGCTTCTCGCCCGAGGTGTTCATCGCCTCGATCCGCGACATCAGCCGCTCCTCGACGTACGGTCCCTTCTTGCTCGAGCGACTCATCGCTTCTTACCTCTCCTGCGTCCACGCACGATGTACTTGTCTGAAGCCTTGCCCTTCGGCCGCGTGCGATATCCGAGCGTCGGCACGCCCCACGGGGTGACCGGGTGGCGACCGGGCGTCGTCGAGCCCTCGCCGCCACCGTGCGGGTGGTCGACCGGGTTCATCGCGGTCCCGCGGGTCTGCGGTCGCACGCCCAGGTGTCGCTTGCGCCCGGCCTTGCCGATCGGTCACGTTCTGGTGGTCGGTGTTGCCGATCGTGCCGACGGTCGCGCGACACTCGGCCCGAACCATCCGCATCTCGCCGGAGGGCAGGCGCAGCGTCACGTAGTCCCCGTCCTTGGCCAGAAGCTGCACGCCGGCGCCGGCCGCGCGGGCCATCTGGCCGCCGCGGCCCGGCGTCAGCTCGACGTTGTGGACGACGGTGCCGGCCGGCATATTCCCGAGCGGCAGGCTGTTGCCGACGCGAATCTCCGCGCCCGGCCCCGACTGCACGGTCATGCCCACCCGCAGCCGCTGCGGCGCGAGGATGTAGCGCTTCTCGCCGTCGGCGTAGTGCAGCAGCGCGATGTAGGCCGACCGGTTCGGGTCGTATTCGATGTGCGCGACCTTCGCCGGCACCCCGTCCTTGCGCCGCTTGAAGTCGATCTTCCGGTACAGCCGCTTGGCGCCGCCGCCGCGATGGCGCGAGGTCTTGCGGCCGTGTGCGTTGCGGCCGCCGGACTTCTTGAGCCCCTCGACGAGCGACTTCTCGGGCTCGGTACGAGTGATCTCCGCGTAGTCCGGATAGGTGACGAAGCGGCGCCCCGCGGAGGTCGGCTTCGGCTTACGAATCGGCATTACTCGCTCGCCTCCAGTCCACCGAAGATCGGGATCGTCTGACCCTCGCGGACCTGCACGATCGCCTTCTTCCACTGGCGGGTGCGGCCCGCGGTCTGGCCGCGGCGCTTGGGCTTCGAATGCACGTGGGCCGTGCGCACCTCGAGCACGTTGACGTCGAACAACTGCTCGATCGCCTGCCGGATCTGGGTCTTGTGCGCCTTGTCGTGGACGCGGAACGTGTACTTGCCGGCCTCGGCGAGCGCGAACGTCTTCTCGGAAAGGACCGGGCGGATGATCACGTGCGTGGGCTCCATCAGGCCGCCTCCTCCTGGTCGTCGTCACCGGACTGCGTGCCCGCGGCGCGCGCGACCAGCGCCTGTATGCGCCTCTTGCGAGACGAGCAGCGAAGCCGCGCCGACGAGGTCGGCCACGCCGGCATCCTCGACCGGGATCGCCTCGGCGTGGGCAAGGTTGCGGAACGACTTGCCGGCGGCGGCCTCGGACGCGGTCAGCACGACCAGCGTCGGGGTCCTCGCGCCCCAGTCGGCGAGCAGCTCCGCCGCGTGCGCGGTCGACGGCTCATCGAACTTCGATGCGTCGAACATCGCGAGCGACTCGCGCTCGGCGTGCAGCGACAGGACGCTGCGGAGCGCTGCGCGGCGCGCCTTGCGGTTGACCTTGACCGTGTAGTGGCGCGGGGTCGGCCCGAACACCGTGCCTCCGCCGGTCCACACCGGCGAGCGCGAGGAGCCGGCCCGGGCACGGCCCGTGCCCTTCTGACGCCACGGCTTGGCCCCGCCGCCGGATACCTCACCGCGGGTCTTGGTCGACGCGGTGCCGTGGCGCCGGGCGTTCAGCTCGGCGCGCACCGTCTCGTGGACGAGCGGCATGTTGAACTTGGCCTCGAACGCCGTCGGGTCGAGCGCGAAGCTCCCGCCACCGAGCACGGACGCGGTTCTAGCCATCGCTGCGCACCTCCACGGTCCCGCCGCGCGGCCCGGGGACGGCGCCGCGGAGCAGCAGCAGGTTCTGGGCCGGGATGATCTCGACCACGGTCAGGCCGCGCTGGGTCACGCGCCCGCCGCCCATCCGGCCGGGACCGCGCAAGCCCTTGAACACGCGCGAGGGCGTCGCCGACGCGCCGATCGAGCCGGGGGCGCGGACGTTGTGCGAGCCGTGCGACTTCGGGCCGCTCTTGAAGTTGTGGCGCTTGATCGTGCCCTGGAAGCCCTTGCCCTTGGTCTTGCCCGAGACCTTGATCTTGTCGCCCACGTTGAACGCGTCGACGGTCACGGTCTGACCGACGAGCAGCTCGCCGGCCTCGTCGCGGAACTCCGTGAGGTGCCGGTGCGCGGACGCGTCCGCCTTCTTCAGGTGCCCGAGCTCGGGCTTCGTGATCGACTTCTCCTTGCACTTGCCGAACGCGAGCTGGACGGCCTCGTAGCCGTCGCGCTCGACCGTGCGGATCGCCGTCACCGGACACGGCCCGGCCTCGAGCACGGTCACGCGCTCGACGCGGCCGTCCTCGAGGAACCGCTGCGTCATTCCGAGCTTCTTGGCGAGGATCGCGGCCATCGGACTCAGGACGCCAGGCGGATCTCGATATCCACGCCGGCCGGAAGATGGTCGAGCCGCTGGAGCGAGTCGACGGTCTTCGGGGTGGGCTGGTGGATGTCGATCAGCCGCTTGTGCGTGCGGATCTCGAAGTGCTCACGCGAGTCCTTGTCCTTGAACGGCGAGCGGATCACGCAGTACACGTTCTTCTCGGTCGGTAGCGGCACGGGACCGGAGACGGTCGCGCCGGTGCGCGTGGCCGTCTCGACGATCTCCTTGGCCGCCGTCTCGATCGCCGTGTGGTCGTAGGACTTCAGGCGAATTCGGATCTTGTTCTGGGCAATGGTTGCCAAAGCGTGTGTATCTCTGTCTTCTCAGTGTTGAGGGCGAGCCCCGGGCTTCGGGGCCCGCCCCTAAAGGTCGTATCTGTCACAAAAAAGGCGGCGGGACCGTGAGGCCACGCCGCCCAGTCAACTATTCGACTACTTCGGCGACGACCCCCGAGCCGACCGTTCGGCCGCCCTCGCGGATCGCGAACCGCAGACCCTGGTCCATGGCGATCGGCTGGATCAGCTCGATCTCCATCTGGACGTTGTCGCCCGGCATGACCATCTCGGTGCCCTCGGGCAGCCTCGCCACGCCGGTGACGTCGGTCGTGCGGAAATAGAACTGCGGCCGGTAGCCCGTGAAGAACGGCGTGTGACGGCCGCCCTCCTCCTTCTTCAGGACGTAGACCTCGGCCTTGAACTTGGTGTGAGGCGTGATCGAACCAGGCTTGCACAGCACCTGACCGCGCTCGATTTCATCGCGCTTGGTGCCGCGCAGCAGGCAGCCGACGTTGTCGCCGGCCTGACCCTGGTCGAGGATCTTCTTGAACATCTCGACCCCGGTCACGACCGTGTTCGTGGTCGCCCTGATGCCCACGATCTCGACGGTCTCGCCGGTCTTGATGATGCCCTGCTCGACGCGCCCGGTCGCGACGGTGCCGCGGCCGGTGATCGAGAACACGTCCTCGACCGGCATCAGGAACGGCTTGTCGAGGTCGCGCACGGGCTCCGGAATGTAGGTGTCCAGCGCCTCGGCGAGCTCGAGGATCTTGGCCTCGTACTCCTCGTCGCCCTCGAGCGCCTTCAGCGCCGAGCCGGCGACGAACGGAATGTCGTCTCCAGGGAACTCGTACTCGGACAGCAGGTCGCGGATCTCGACCTCGACGAGCTCGAGCAGCTCGGGGTCGTCGACCATGTCGACCTTGTTGAGGAACACGACGATGTAGGGAACACCGACCTGACGGGCGAGCAGGATGTGCTCACGCGTCTGAGGCATCGCGCCGTCCGCGGCGGACACGACCAGGATCGCGCCGTCCATCTGCGCGGCGCCGGTGATCATGTTCTTGACGTAGTCCGCGTGTCCGGGACAGTCGACGTGTGCGTAGTGCCGGTTCGGAGTCTGGTACTCGACATGAGAGGTCGCGATCGTGATTCCGCGCGCCTTCTCTTCCGGAGCGTTGTCGATCGATTCGAACGACCGAACCTCCGTGCCACCGTACCTCTCGTTCAGCACCTTGGTGATGGCCGCCGTCAGCGTCGTCTTGCCATGGTCGATGTGACCGATGGTGCCGACGTTGACGTGGGGCTTATCGCGCTCGAACTTGGCTTTCGCCACTTTGCTTTCGCTCCTTCTGTTTCAGTAGTGGTGTCCGTCTGAGGACGAACTTATGCAGGATATAAAGTTTCTGGAGGCAGGCCGCGGCTCAAGCCGCAGCCTGGTCTCCACCGATCTTGTCGGCGATGTTCGGCGGCACTTCCTCGTACCGCTCGAACTGCATCGTGTACGTCGCCCGGCCCTGGGTGTTGGACCGCACGTCGGTGGCGTACCCGAACATCTCCGCCAGCGGCACGTACGCGCTGATGACCTGCGCGTTGCCGCGCTGCTCCATCCCGTTGACGTGGCCGCGGCGCCGGTTCAGATCGCCGATCACGTCGCCCATGAACTCCTCGGGCGTGACGACCTCGACCGCGAAGATCGGCTCGAGCAGGATCGGCTTGGCCCGCGGCGCCGCCGCCTTCAGCGCCAGCGACCCCGCGACCTTGAACGCGATCTCCGAGGAGTCGGTGTCGTGGTACTTGCCGTCGGTCAGCGTGACGCGCACGTCGACCATCGGGTAGCCCGCCCGCGGCCCGTTCTCCATCGCCTCCTCGACGCCCTTCTCGACCGCCGGGATGAACTCGGTCGGAATCGAGCCGCCCTTGATCTTGTTGACGAAGTCGAATCCCTCGCCGGGTGCCGGCTCGACGTTGATGTAGACGATTCCGTACTGGCCCGCGCCACCGGTCTGGCGGACGAACCGGCCCTCGACCTTCTCGGCGTGGCCCTTGATCGTCTCGCGGTAGGAGACCTGCGGGCGGCCGACGTTGGCGTCGACCTTGTACTCGCGCAGCATCCGGTCGACCAGCACCTCGAGGTGGAGCTCGCCCATGCCCGAGATCTCGGTCTGCCCGGTCTCCTCGTTGGTCCGGACCTGGAAGGTCGGGTCCTCCTCGGCCAGCCGCGCGAGCGCCGTCGACATCTTCTCCTGGTCGGCCTTGGTCTTCGGCTCGATCGCGACCTTGATCACCGGCTCGGGGAACTCGATCGTCTCGAGCTTGATCGGCCTGTCGGGCGCGGCCAGCGTGTCGCCGGTCACGACCTGCTTGATCCCGACCGCGGCGGCGATGTCGCCGGCGTGGACATCCTTGACCTCCTCGCGCTCGTTCGCGTGCATCATCAGGATGCGCCCGATGCGCTCGGTCCGCCCGGTGTTGACGTTCAGCACGCGCGAGCCGGCCTCGAGCTGACCGGAGTACACGCGGAAGTACGTGAGCTTGCCGACGTACGGGTCGGCCATGATCTTGAACGCGAGCGCCGCGAACGGCTCGTCGTCGGAGGCGTCGCGGTGCGCGGGAGCGCCGCCGTTGTCTGAGCCCTTGACGGGCTCGAGGCCCTCGACCGGCGGCACGTCGAGCGGGCTCGGCAGGTAGTCGAGGACCGCGTCGAGCAGCGGCTGGACGCCCTTGTTCTTGAAGCTCGACCCGCACAGGACCGGGGTGATCTCGATCGCGAGCGTCGCCTTGCGGATCGACTGCTTGAGCCGCTCGGGCGAGATCTCCTGCTCCTCGAGGATCATCTCGACGAGCTCGTCGTCGTAGTGGGAGACCTCCTCGAGCAGGTGCTCGCGCGCGGCCTCGGCCTCGGCGCGCAGCTCGTCCGGAATGTCGATGATGTCCTGATCCTTGCCGAGCTCGTCCTTGTAGACGATCGCCTTCATCTGGACCAGGTCGACGATCCCGCGGAAGTCTTGCTCTGCTCCGATCGGCAGCTGGATCGGCACCGGATGGGCGCCGAGGCGGTCGATCATCGTCTGCACGCCGCGGTCGAAGTCCGCGCCGATGCGATCCATCTTGTTGATGTAGGCGATCCGCGGAACGCGGTACTTGTCGGCCTGGCGCCACACGGTCTCGGACTGCGGCTCGACGCCGGCGACCGAGTCGAACAGCGCGATCGCGCCGTCGAGCACGCGCAGCGAGCGCTCGACCTCGACGGTGAAGTCGACGTGGCCCGGCGTGTCGATGATGTTGATCCGGTGGCCCTTCCACTCGGCCGTGGTGGCCGCGGAGGTGATCGTGATCCCGCGCTCCTGCTCCTGCGCCATCCAGTCCATGACGGCCGCGCCCTCGTGAACCTCCCCCATCTTGTAGGTCCGACCGGTGTAATACAGGATGCGCTCAGTCGTCGTCGTTTTACCGGCGTCGATGTGGGCCATGATCCCGATGTTGCGAATGTTGTTGAGAGGGAATGTGCGAGGCATGAGTGTCTGTTATTCGGGGCGGGGGTTTCTGAGTCGCTTAGGGCCAAACTGCACCGGTTCCTGGGACCGACGCTGCGGACATGAAAAAGGGCCCATCGGGCCCTCTCGCGACGCAGCTGTCGGGAAGGGGCGGGTGTCTAGGTGGTGGACGACTCCATTACGGGGAACCTGCGCGCCTGCGGGAGCGCACGGATGAGCGCACCACCCGAGGCGAACACCGAATATAGCAGAGGATCTGAGCGCATTCGCGCCGCGGCGTCGCCTCGGTCGACGCCGGCTCAAAGCGCGCGAATCGGCCCGCTCGGGCGCTCTCGTCGCGCGAGTTCATCGCGCTCTCGTCCCGGCGACCAGCTCGGTGCTCGAGGGCCCCGGAACGCCTGGGCCCCGATCCCGCTCGCGCTGCTCGCGCGTCGCTCGCGTCGCCGTGCTGGCGCAATCGGCCGGCGCTCGCCTCGCCACGATCAGATCGCGCCGCTCGGCGACCTGCCGGACGCCCACGCCACCGGCCTGATCGGTTCGGGCGCCTCACAGTACGCCGAGGCCACCTCGAACCCGAGCGCCGGCCTGTACATGGAGACGCTCGGAGCGGTGGTGCTGCTGCTCGCCGGCGGCGTCGGGTTCCTGCTCCTGACCTCGCGTGAGCCCGCGGGTACCGGCGCGGCCGCGGCGCGAGAAACCTAAGGGCCCTCTCACGATTCGCGAACCGCAGCATCGGCAGGATGGTCGGCATCCTGACACTGCACGGATCCGGGTTGCGATCGACTCTCGCAATCCGTCGTTACTCTTGGAAAACGCGAGGGTTGTCTCACTGCAGCCCCCGGTCCCGTGTGGTGGGCAGCCCTCGCGTTCTACCTACTCGCGAGGCGCGCCTCCGGGGCGGCGGACGCGGTCTACCAGCGGTAGTGCGCGAAGGCCTTGTTGGCCTGCGCCATGCGGTAGATGTCGTCCTTGCGCTTGTACGCGCCGCCCTGCTGCTGCGGGGCGTCGAGCAGCTCGTTCGCGAGCCGCTGGGCCATCGTCTTCTCACGGCGCTGGCGGGCGAACTGCACGAGCCAGCGGACCGCCAGCGTGCGTGCGCGGCGCGCGGGCACCTCGACCGGCACCTGGTAGGTGGCGCCACCGACGCGGCGCGAGCGGACCTCGAGCACCGGTGTCAGCGCCTTGATCCCGGCCTCGAGCTGCTCGACCGGGTTCTTGCCGCTCCGCTCGCCCGAGGATCGCGAGCGCGTCGTAGACGATCTGCTCGGCCACCGACTTCTTGCCGTCGAGCATCACCTTGTTGATGACCTGCTGGACGAGGCGATTGCGGTGGACCGGGTCAGGCTCGACCGGTCGGACCTGGGCTGCTGCGCGGCGCGGCACCTACTTGGCCTTCACGCCGTACTGCGAGCGCGCCTTCTTGCGGTCGCTGACGCCGGCGGCGTCGAGCGTGCCGCGGATCACCTTGTAGCGGAAGCCCGGGCAGGTCCTTGACGCGACCGCCGCGGACCAGCACGACCGAGTGCTCCTGCAGGTTGTGGCCCTCGCCCGGGATGTAGGCGCCGACCTCCATGCCGTTCGTGAGCCGCACGCGGGCGACCTTGCGCAGCGCCGAGTTCGGCTTCTTCGGCGTGGTCGTGTACACGCGCGTGCACACGCCGCGTCGCTGCGGGGCGGCGACCTTCTTCTTGCGACCCTTGCCGGACTTGAGGCCCGGTGTCGCGAGCTTCTTCTTGGGCGGCGTACGGCCCTTGCGGATCAGCTGGCTGGTAGTCGGCATTCGGGCGCAAATGTAGCAGGCAGTGCTTATGTCCCGGTAGCCGTCAGGCGGGAGTCGGCTTTCGGGAGTTTGCACCCCTCGGTCCGCCCTCGCCCGCGCACGTGACCGCCGCGCCCCTACGCCGCGACCCCGAGCGCGTCGTCGACCGACACGTACGGCACGCCGACCGCATCGGCGACCGGCGCGTACGTGACCTGCCCGCCGGCGACGTTGACGCCGAGCTTCAGCCCGGGGTTCTCGGCGATCGCCCGCCTGGACGCCCGACGGTGGCCAGGTGGAGCACGTAGGGCATCGTCGCGTTCGTCAGCGCGTAGGTCGAGGTGATCGGGACCGCGCCCGGCATGTTCGTCACGCAGTAGTGGGTGATCCCGTCGACCTCGTAGGTCGGGTCGGAGTGGGTCGTCGGCCGCGAGGTCTCGAAGCAGCCGCCCTGATCGATCGAGACGTCGACCAGCACCGCCTGGTGCTTCATCAGCCCGAGCTGCGCGCGCGTGATCACGCGCGGCGCGCGTGCCCCGTGGACGAGCACGGCCCCGATCACGAGGTCCATGTACGGGCAGCCGCTGCTCGATCTCCAAGGTCGACGCGAAGCAGGTGTCGGCCCGGCCGCCGAAGGCGATGTCGAGCTCGCGCAGCCGGTCGATGTTGCGGTCGTACACGTACACCGTCGCCTCCATGCCCAGCGCGATGAAGGCCGCGTGCATGCCGACCACGCCGCCGCCGATGATCATCACGTTCGCGGCGGCGACACGCCGGGCACGCCGCCGAGCAGGATCCCCCGTCCGCCCGAGCGGCTTCTCGAGCATGAACGCGCCGGCCTGCGTGGCGATCTTGCCGGCGACCTCCGACATCGGGGCCAGCAGCGGCAGCCGGCCGCGCGCGTCCTCGACCGTCTCGTAGGCGATGCAGGTCGCGCCGGACGCCATCAGCCCCCGTGTCAGCGAAGCGTCCGCGGCCAGGTGCAGGTAGGTGAACAGGGTGTGGTGCGGCTTGAGCCGCGTCGACCTCCGGCGGCTGGGGCTCCTTGACCTTGACGATCAGGGTCGCCTCCTCGAACACGGCGTCGGCGTCGGGGAGGATCGTCGCGCCCTGGGCCGCGTACGCCTCGTCGCGATCGCCGAGCCGAGCCCGGCGCCGCTCTGCACGTACACCTCGTGCCCGGCGTCGACCAGCTCGCGCACGCCGGCCGGCGTCAGCGCCACCCGGTACTCGTCCGACTTGACCTCTGTTGGAACCCCGACCTTCACGCTAGGACCGCCTTCCCGGTTGTTCGGCAACGGCAACTATCGCATTCGACCCCGACTTGCTCTCAACCCACCAGCTGCCGACCGCGCAGCGCCAGCCAGAACTCGATCCGGTCGCGCGCGGAGCGACAGATTGCGACCCGTCAGCTCCTCGACGCGGCGGATCCGATAGCGCAGCGTGTGGCGATGGCAGTACAGCCGCCTCGCCGCCCGCTCCCACTGCCCGTTCTCCTCGATGAACGCCTCGAGCGAGCGCATCAGCTCGCCTCCGTACGGGCCCTCGCTGGCCTCGATCGGGCCGAGGATCGAGTCGCAGAACAGCCGCAGCGCCTCGTCGTCCTGCAGCGACAGCAGCAGCTGGAACGACCCGAGATCCTTGTAGGTCGCCACCCGGGAGCGCTCTCCCGGTGCAGGCCCAGCGCCGTTGCCGTTCTCGGCGGCCACCGCGCCGAGCGCGAGCGCCTCGAGCGCGCAACGCGCCTCGTGGAAGCTCCGCCGCGCGTCGACCGCCGGCACCGCGCGGCCGATCCCGACCCGGACATCGCCGTGCAGCTCGGCCTCGGCCGCCGCCGCGACCCGGTCGCCGAGCGCGAACAGCTCGTCCTCGTCGCCGCCCGGGACGAGCGCGCACGCGAGCTGGCCGACCGACGCGACCAGCGCGGGCGTCCGCCTCGTCGCGAAGTGCGGCCCACAGCGCGGCCTCGACCGGACGTCGCCGGGCCGCGACCGTCGCCCGAGCGCCGCAGCACGATCGCCGCCACCCGCTCGGACAGGCCGAACGGCCCGAGCCGCGCGGGCCAGCTCCGGGCCGGTCAGCTCGCCGCGGACGATCGCGTCGAGCACGTCGCCGGCCAGCCGGCGCTCGGTGTCGCCGGCGACGCGTGCGCGGAGCAACTCGAGCGCCACGATCGTCACCGCCTGGTGCAGCGTCAGCCGATCGAAGTCCGACAGCGGGCCGACGTCCTTGATCGCCACGAGCCAGGCCTCGGGCGCCCGCCCGAGCCCGGTCGCCCCGGGCGGGGCGCGCCGTCGGCGGCCACCGGCAGCGCCAGACCCTGGTTCCCGTCGAACAGCGACGGCATGAACGCCCTGCGCCTCGCGCCGCCGGGCCCGCTCGCGCACCTCGCTGCGCACCGTCTCGAGCGCCTCGGGCTCGATCGCGCGACGGAACGCGTGCTGTTCGAGCGGCTCACCGCGAGCGTCGAACACGACCACGGCCGCCCCGATCAGGGTCGCGAGCGCGCCCACGAGCGCATCCAGCCCCCGCTCGGACAGCACGATTCGCTCGAGCCGCTCCTGGGCGGCGAGCGCGCGCCGCAGCACCGCGTACTGCTCGTTGACGAGCTGCGTGAACGCCGCCTCGGTGACCGCGATGAACGGCACCTCGTAGGGCACCTCGAACACCGGAAACTCCCGCTCGGCCGCGACCTCGAGCAGCGGCGCGGGGACCGTCTCGTGCATGAACCCCGTCCCGAAGCCGAGGCCCGGCGAGGTGGTGATCGGCCAGTCGCGCCAGCGAACTCCCGCTGGTGAGCCGGAGTGTCGAGCTGCATCCCGGTGGTCAGCAGCAGCTCCCCACCGGACAGCCACGGGGTCGGATCGAGCAGCTCGGAGATGTGCACCCACCTGACCGGCAGATGCAGGCCGCGCTCACCCGCGAGCAGGCGGACGTCGAGATCACGCAGCAGGTCCCCGACGGTCAGCATGCGGAGCTAGGCGGTGCGGCGCGAATAATGGGTGCTGCGGCCAAGGTGGACCTGCATCCGCTCCGCGGCCTCGGTCAGCACGTCGCGCAGGATCTCGTCGATCTCCTCGAACTGCTCGGGCCCGGCGATCAGCGGCGGCGACAGCTGGATCACCGGGTCGCCCGCGATCGTCGGCGCGGCAGATCAGGCCGCGGCGGTACAGCTCGCCGGACAGGAACCCCCGCAGCAGCGTCTCGCTCTCCTCGTCGTTGAACGTCTCCTTGGTCTCCTTGTCCTTGACCAGCTCGAGCGCGAGGAAGTAGCCCGTGCCGCGAACGTCGCCGACGATCGGGAGGTCGCGCAGCGTCTCGAGCATCTCGCGGAACGTCCCCTCGTTCGCGCGCACGTGCTCGAGAATGCCCTCGCGCTCGAACACGTCGAGGTTCGCCATCGCGATCGCCGCGCACACCGGGTGTCCGGCGAACGTGAACCCGTGCGTGAAGCTGTCCGTCCCGGTCATGAACGGCTCGGCGACACGGTCCGATGCGATCACCGCACCCATCGGCGCGTACGCGCTGGTGATCCCCTTCGCGGTCGTGATCATGTCCGGCTGGTAGCCGTACTTGATCGCGCCGAACCACTCGCCGAGGCGGCCCCAGGCGCAGATCACCTCGTCGGAGATCAGCAGCACGTTGTACTCGTCGCAGATCTCCCGGACGCGCTGGAAGTAGCCGTCCGGCGGAGTGAAGCAGCCGCCGGCGTTCTGCACGGGCTCGAGGATCACGGCCGCCACGGTGTCCGGGCCCTCGAACTCGATCGTCTCGGCGATCGACTCGGCGAACCAGGCCTCGCTGACGCCGGCAGGCATCCGGTACATGTTCGTGTTGGGCACGTGGTGGTCGCCTGGCGTGAGCGGCTCGAACGGCTCGCGCAAGCTCGGTGATGCCCGTGGCCGACAGCGCGCCGAGGCTGGTCCCGTGATAGGCGATCTCGCGCGCGATCAGCTTCGTCTTGTTCGGGCTGCCGGTCACCTTGTGGTACTGGCGGGCGAGCTTGTAGGCGGACTCGACCGCCTCGCTGCCGCCGCTCGTGAAGAACACGCGGTTCAGGTCGCCGGGCGCGAGCGACGCGATCCGGGCGGCCAGCTCGATCGCCGGCGGATGCGCGTAGGACCAGTTCGTGAAGAAGCCAAGCTCCTTGGCCTGGTCGGCGCCGGCCTGCACCACGTCGGCGCGGCCGTGGCCGATGTTCACGCAGAACAGCGCCGACAGCGCGTCGAGATAGCGCTTGCCGTGCTCGTCCCAGACGTAGCAACCCTCGCCCCGGACGATGATCGGCACCTCGTGCTCGTCGTCGTACGCGCACATCCGGGTGAAGTGCATCCAGAGGTGCCGTTTGGCCAGCTCCTGGAGCGTGCTCTGCCCGGTCCGAACTGCCGCCTCGGTGCTCGCCATCCGCTCCTCCAGTCGTCTGCCGTCTTGTACAACGGTATCGCCCGGACTGGGACCGGGCAATTGTGCAGATCGGACGGTCGCGTTACCCGGGATTAGCCGGTTCGATTGCGACTAGGCGGCGGAAGCCGCCGCCGACCGCCGGCGAGGCGCCGCGGACCGGCGCCGGCATCAGCCAGGCCGCCCCGAGCACAAGCACGAACGCGAAGCACTGGATGATGATCGGCAGCGGGCTGCCTGGGAGCGGGTCGCCGAACACGATGAACCCGCCGATGATCCCCGCCACGTTCGCGGCCGTCCCGGTGACCGCGATCACCGGCACCGCGTCTCCGTCCTGCAGGCCCTTGGCCGAGGAGTAGAAGGCAGCGACCGAGGCGGCCACGCACACGAGCATCCATGGGGTCAGGAGCCCGGCCACGCCCGAGGAGCCGACCATTCCGGACATCGCCTTGATCGCGACGTCGGAGACGCCGAACAGAATTCCCGATGCGGCCCCGAGCATGTAACCGTGATGCTCGGCCGGAGCGCCCATGCTCGGGCCCATGATCAGCAGCGTCCCGGCCGCGATCAGCACGCCCTCGAAGACGATCATGCCGGGCATCGAGAACTGCGAATTGGCGCCGTGGACGACCGGCAGCGTGAACCCGAGGAGCATCAGGCCGAACGCGGTCAGGCCGAGGCCGGCCCACTGCCGGCGGCCGATCGAGCAACCGAGCATCTGCTCGGCCATGATCGCGAGCAGCACGATGCCCCCGGCCAGCACCGCCTGCACGAGCGACAGCGGCGCGACCGACATCGCGGCGACGTGGAACACCCACGCGCCGGCGCCGATGACCCAGCCGATCGTGAACAGGGGGGAGGCGAACAGCGCCTTGGCCGATACGAGCGGACGGCGAACGTCGACCGAAGGGGCCGCGCAGGCCCCCCGATGCTTGTACAGGAAGCCAACATTCGTGGCCAGGGCGCATGCGAGCGCGAGAAGGATGCCGAGAAATGAGCTCATTGCTAGGTGGCGTGGCAAGCTCCTTGCTTGCCTCTGTTGGGATCTTCGGCAGCGCGGGCGGTGGCCTTGAGCCCACCGGACGGCTACGCCCAGATGAGTACCCGTGCCAGCATCAGTTCAGTCGTGGACCTGCCCATGCTCCTGATCGACGTAGACGGTGTGATCTCCCTGTTCGGGTTCGACCACGCCGCGCCTCCCCAGGGCGGGCATTTTCTGCTGGTCGACGGGATCACCCACTTCTTATCAGGAACGGCCGGCCCGCACCTGCTCCGGCTCCAGGCGGCATTTGAACTCGCCTGGTGTACCGGGTGGGAGGAGAAGGCCAACGATTATCTGCCGGCGGCGCTCGGGTTGGCCCGTCCGCTGCCCCACGTCGAGTTCGAGTACGACGGGCGCCCGCCCCAGGCGCACTGGAAGCTCGGCGGCATCGACCGCCATGTCGATCCGTCCAGGCCGGTCGCGTGGATCGATGACGCGCACGACGACGACTGCCGCGCGTGGGCGGCCTCGCGACCCGCGCCGACGCTGCTCGTCACCACCGATCCGGCGGTCGGCCTAACCGACCGCGAGGTCGTCCATCTGCTCGCCTGGGCCCAGGGATTGGACGGCCATGGCTAGCGGAACGCAGCCGCGACTGGTGTCGGTCAACGTCGGCATGCCTCGCGACATCGAGTGGGAGGGGCGGACCGTCCACACCGGCATCTGGAAGGAGCCGGTCGCGGGTCGGCAGATCGTCCGCCGCCTGAACATCGACGGCGACGGACAGGGCGACCTGCTCGGGCACGGCGGCCCCAACCGCGCCGTGTTCGTCTACCAGCTCGAGTCTTATCGCTACTGGCAGGAGTTCCTCTCGCGGGACGACCTCGTTCACGGGCAGTTCGGCGAGAACCTCACGATCGAGGGGATGACCGACGATCAGGTGTGCATCGGCGACCGCTACCGGATCGGCTCGGCGCTGTTCGAGGTCAGCCAGCCCCGGGTCACGTGCTACCGGCTCGGCATCCGCATGAACGAGCCTCAGATGCCGGCGCTGGTCGTCGCGCACCGGCGCCCCGGGTTTTACTTCCGGGTGCTCGAGGAGGGCGAGGTCCAGGCGGGCGACACGATCGAGCGCGTCGAGCGCGGCCCCGAGGCGATGACCGTGGCGGAGATCGACGGCCTCCTGTACCTACCGAACAAGGCGCGCCGTGACCTGGTCCGGGCGCTCCGGATCCCTCCGCTCAGCGAGGGCTGGCAGGGATCGTTCCGCGAGCTGCTCGACCGCGCTCCCGCCGCCGAGGCGGCCCCGCTCGCCTGGCCCGGGATGCGCAAGCTACGCGTCGCCGCGATCGATCGCGAGAGCACGAGCGTGATCTCGGTCCGGCTCGAGCCGGCCGACGGCGAGCCGGCCGTCCCCGCGCTCCCCGGTCAGTTCCTCACGCTGCGGTTGCGCCCGGATCCCGCGGCGGCGCCGCTGTTGCGCACCTACTCGCTGTCGAGCACTCCGAACACCGAGAGCTACCGCATCAGCGTCAAGCGCGAGCCGGACGGAGCCGCCAGCGGCTTCCTCCACACGCGCCTGCGTGTCGGGGACGTGATCGAGGCCGGGGCCCCGCGCGGCTCGTTCGTCCTGCGCCCCGGCGACGGGCCGGTGGTGCTGCTCAGCGCCGGCGTCGGCGCCACGCCGGTGCTCGCGATGCTGCACGTGCTCGCCGCCGAGCGTTCGCCGCGCGACGTGTGGTGGCTGCACGGGGCTCGCAACGGCGCCGAGCACCCGTTCGGACCGGAGGCCCGCGGACTGCTTGCGCAGCTGCCCGACGCGCACCGGGTCGTCTGCTACAGCCGGCCCGGCCCGGGGGATCGCGACTTCGACGTCACCGGACGACTGTCAGCCGAGGTGATCGAGCGGGCCGGCGTTCCGACCGACGGCGATTTCTACCTCTGCGGCCCCGGGCCGTTCATGCACGACCTCGGCGCCGCCGTGACCGCGCGCGGCGCCCGGCCCGACCGCGTCGCGATGGAGGTGTTCGGTCCGGGCGAGTCCTCTACGCCGGGCATCGTCGGCGAGCACCCGCCCCCACCCCACACGCCGCCGGGTGAGCCCGGGACCGGCCCGCTCGTCTCGTTCAGCCGCAGCGGTTTGTCGGTCGCCTGGGATCCGTCGTTCGTGAGCCTGCTCGAATTCGCCGAGGCCTGCGACGTCCCGGTCAAGTGGGCATGCCGTACCGGGGTCTGCCACACGTGCGAGACCGGGCTGATCAGCGGCGACGTCAACTACGAGCCCGACCCGCTCGAGCCGGCTGAGCCGGGCACGGCGTTGATCTGCTGCTCGCGGCCCTCCGGCGAGGTCGTGCTGGATCTCTAAGCGGCGGCGGTAACCGAGAACACCGGCGGCAGGTGTGCCGCCGCCGTGAACCAGCTCGCCCCGGCGTCGCCCGAGCCGAACACGTCGCCCGAGGTGGCGCCGAAGTACAGCTGCAGCGCGGAGCCCTCGCCGGCGCGGTCGAATGCCCGGCGGAGCACGGTCAGGTAGGCCGAGTGCCCGGGAAGGCCCTCGCCGCGCGGCGTCCACGTCTCCCCGCCGTCGCGGGTCTCGTACACGCACACCTGGCCGTCGGGGGTGACCCGGTCGAAGTCGCCGGTGAGCGGGATCACGTACGCGCTGTCGGGATCGCTCGGATCGAGCGCGAGCGGGAAGCCGAAGTCGGACGGGAGGCCGGACCCGATCTCACTCCACGACTGGCCGGCGTCGTCGGACCGGTAGACGCCACCGTGGAACTGGATGAACATCCGCTGGGGATCGCGCCGGGAGCGCTCCATCCGGTGGACGCAAAGCTGGAACGTGTCCTCGCGCGCCTCCTCGGGTAGGTAGCGCGGGACGATCCCGCGGTTCCCCTTCCGCCAGGTCTCACCATGGTCATCGGTCAGCCACACCCCGGCCGCCGAGACCGCGACGGCCAGCCGGTCGGGCTCACCCGGCCACGGCACGATCGAGTGCAGGCACAGCCCGCCACCGCCGGGCTGCCAGTCCTCGCCTACCCGGTGCTCCCACAGCGCCTCGTTGAGCTCCCAGGTCTCGCCGCCGTCGCGGCTCTCGAACAGCACGCCGGGATCGCCACCCGCGTAAAGCGAGCCGCCCTCGCCGGCGACGATCACCCACAGCCGCTCGAGCGCGTTCTCGCCGCCCTCCGGAAGCGCGACGCCCTCGGCCTGGGTCCACTCGCCGGAGGGGTCGTCCGCGAACCAGATCTTCGGCCCGTAGAAGGCCGACGTCGTGGCCGCGATCGCCCGGCCGCTGGCCGGATCTCGCATCGCGAACTCGACCGGCTCGCCCGGGAACGCCCGGAAGCCAACCTCAAACGCCGAGCCCGGCTCACCCTCGAGCGCGAACAGGCCCTTCTTCGTTCCCAGCAGTAGCTCGGTCATGCTCAGGTCGCTCCTCCCGTGATCGCCGGCAAGATCTCGACTCGGTCGTCCGAGCCGACGGCCGTCTCTCCGTTCCCGCGCTCACCGTTGACGAATACGTTGATGTGGCGCCGGATGACCCCTCGCTCGTCGCGTATCCACCCCGCCACGGCCGGGTGCTCGTGCTCGAGTTCGCAGAGCAGCTCCGCCACGGTCGCGCCGCGAATCTCCTGCTCGGGGCGGCCGCCGGCGAGCGTCCTCAGGGGTCCGTGTACGCAGACGAGAGCCATCGTGCCTGGTTATTAGACCGGGGTCGAAACCGAAATTCATCGCCCCTCGAAGGGGGCCGGCTCGAGAAACCGGAATATACGGCCGGTTTCTCGAGCCGGCTACTCGAACGAGCCGTGGCGGCCCTCTCCGGAACGGAAGCGGTCGAGGCCGGCCTGGACGTCGCGGAGCGAGCGGAGGCCGTGCTCGAGCTCGTTCGCAAGCGCCCGGCCGCTCGTCCAGCCCCTCCTGCTCGAGCAGCGACAACCGGTCCTCGCGCATGCAGGTCTGTGGGAACGCGGCCAGATCGCGGGCCAGCGCCTGCGCCGCGGGCAGGCTCTGTCCGTCGGGAACGACGCGGTTGACCAGCCCCATCGCCAGCGCCTCGCGGGCGGCGACGGGACGTCCGGTGAGGATCATGTCCATCGCATGGCTCATGCCGATGAGCCGCGGCAGCCGGACGGTTCCGCCGTCGATCAAGGGCACGCCCCAGCGCCGGCAGAACACCCCGAGCACCGCCCCCTCCTCGGCCACGCGCAGGTCGCACCACAGCGCGAGCTCGAGGCCGCCGGCGACGGCGTGCCCGGCCACGGCGGCGATCACCGGCTTGCCCAGCCGCATCCGCGTCGGGCCCATCGGGCCGTCCCCGTCGGCGGTCACGCGATTGCCGGCGTCGGTGCCGACCGCCTTCAGGTCGGCCCCCGCGCAGAACACCCCACCCTCCCCGTGCAGGATCGCCACCGCCGCATCGGGGTCCTCGTCGAATTCGCGGAACGCCCTAGCGAGCGCATCGGCCGTCTCGCCGTCGACCGCGTTGCGCCGTTCGGGGCGGGACAGCAGCACGATCGTGACCGGTCCGTCGCGTTCGGTCCGGACGGCGGCGCTCATCGCGATTCAGCCCCGATCGCACGGCGGACGAACGTCTGGATCGATGCGACCACGCCGTCCGCCGCCGGCCTCGTACGGGCGAGCGGCGACAGCGGTCCGACCAGTGCCTCACCACAGCCCCCGACGAGCGCCGCCGCCGTGAACGCGACCTCCTGCTCGGGGATCTCGCCCGCGGCGACAGCGGCCCGCAGCTGCCCGGCGACCAGCGCGGCGTAACGCTCGCGGTACGCCAGGCGCTCCGCGTCGACCAGCGGGTCGACCGGCTCGGCCAGAAGCGCCCAGGCGAGGCCGGGGTTGCGCAGCGCCCGCTCGGCGAACGTCGTCAGCACAGCCTCGAGCCGCGCCACCGCCGCCGCCACGCGCCGGAACGGTATCGGCGGCCGCGAGCATCGCGCGTTCCTCGCCGGCGCACACCGAACGGAACACCTCGAGGAACAGCTCGGCCTTGCTCGGGAAATGACGGTAGAGCGTTCCGGCGGCGACTCCCGCGCGCTCGGCGATCGCGAGCCACCGACGCACGAGCCGTAGCCGCCCTCCTCGATCAGCTCCGAGCGGCGGCCAGCAGCCGCTCTCGCGTGGCGAGCCCCGCGACGGTGCTCACGCCGGCAGCGCGCGGTCGACGATCGCGCCCGCGTCGACGCCCGACGGGAGCGTCCCGTAGACCCGCCCGCCCGCACCGTCGAGGCGGGCCGCGCAGAACGCGTCCGCTACCGCGGCGGGTGCGGTCCGGACGAGCAGCGAGGCCTCGAGCGCGACCGCGAGGTCCTCGACGACTCGCCGGGCCTCGAACTGCGGCTCTTCCGAGGCGAACGCCGCGGCGGTCCGGTCTCGCACCCGCGCAAGATGCGCGTCGAGCCGGGCGTCCGCCCCGAGCGCGAGCTCGCACTCGGACAGGAACGCCGGCAGGCCCTCGGGCTCCTTGACCATCGCGCGCAGGACGTCGAGCGCCGCAACGTTCCCCGAGCCTTCCCAGATCGAGTTCAGCGGCGCGTCGCGATACAGCAGCGGCAACCCGGAGTCCTCGACGAAGCCGTTGCCGCCGAGGCACTCGAGCGCTTCGGCCGCATGCGGCGCGGCGCGCTTGCAGACCCAGTACTTCATGACCGCGGTCGCGAACCGGCGGAACGCCCGCGTCGCCGGGGTCGTCGTAGCTGCGGGCGACGCGCAGCGCGGCCGCGGTCGCGGCCTCAGACTCGATCGCGAGATCCGCGAGCACGTTGCGCATCGCCGGCTGATCCGACAGCACCGCCCCGAACGCCGAGCGGTGCCGGGCGTGGTGGATCGCCTCGACCGTTCCCCGGCGCAGTCCGGTCGTGGCTCCGAGCAGGCAGTCGAGCCGGGTGTGGTTGACCATCCGGATGATCGCGGGGACGCCGCGCCCCTCTTCGCCGACGAGGCGGCCGTGGATGCCGTGGAACTCGACCTCGGATGACGGCAACGATCGCGTGCCGAGCTTGTCCTTGAGTCGCTGGAATTCCATCCCGGGTCCACGCTCGACGAGGAAGCACGAGAGCCCGGCTGCGGCCTGCGCGAGCACCAGGAATACGTCGCACGGCGGATACGAGCAGAACCACTTGTGGCCGTCGAGTTCGTACACGCCGCCCCCGATCGGCTCGGCGCGCGTGATGTTGGCCCGCACATCCGAGCCGCCCTGACGTTCGGTCATCGCCATGCCGGCGAGCGCCCCGCTGTCGTAATCGGGCGCGGTCAGGCGAGGCTCCCACTCGGCGGCGAGATCGGGCGCCCCGTCTCGGAGCGCGGGCACCGCCGCGTAGGTCATCGAGACTGGGCACATGACGCCGGCGTTGACGTTCCCCCACAGCATGAACAGCGCCGCACGCACGACGTGCGCGCCCGGCCTCCGCTCGCGCCACGGGAGGCTGTGGATCTCGCGCTCGACCGCGCCGCGCAGCAGCGCATGCCACGACGGATCGAGCTCGACCTCGTCGATCCGGTTTCCGTAACGGTCGTGGGTCCGCAGGATCGGGAGGTTGCGCTCGGCCCGGCGGCACTGCTCGAGCGCCTCGACGCTGCCGGCGGCCGCGCCGGCCTCCCGTGCGCGCTCCGTTCCCCAATCCCCGTCCTCGCGCCCGAGTCCCTCTTGGAGTGCGAGGTCGATCTCGAACAGGTTGACCGGCTGGAGCGGCGGCGCCTGGTTCAGGACTTCACGCGCCGGGTGGATGGAGTCGAGCGTCGCCATTGTGAATCCGGATTCACAGAGGTTACCGGTTCAGAAACAACAATGTGGGACTGCGCACAGACGCTTCCTCTCGGGTTTTGGCGGACTTATCATCGGATGCGGAGTCACCTCAGAAGGAAAGGACCGGGATCTTGGAAGGGGCAACCGCAACCAGTCAGAATGCCTCGGTCGGCGGCACGGGCGGCCGTTCGACCGTTCGAATCCTGGTGGCCGCCGGCGTCGCGGCGCTCGTCGCCTTCGGAGCCGCGTACGTGCTCGGAAACTCGTCGAGCTCGCCGAAGCAAGTGAGCGCACCCGCGAGTCCCGCAGCACTCCAGGCTCCGTCGAGCATTCAGGGCCCGACGCACGTCCAGATCACCGCCGTCGGCGCATCCGCGGCGGTTCCGCGCCTGAAGCCGAAGCCCGCGCCGCCGAAGCCGAAGGCAACGACGACGACCCCCGCCACTTCGGCGCAGCAGACCCAGTCGACCCAGCCGTTCACGAGCTCGAATACCGGCACGACGGCGATCCACAACGCGCCTCCGGTGCACCACAACTCCCCGCCCTCCGGCAGCAACAGCCCCTCTTCCAACGGCAGCAACGGTTCGTCGTCGGGCGGCAGCAACGGGCACAGCAGTAGTACGGGCTGATCGCGGACGTCAGCTCGCGTAGCCGAGCTTGGCCAGCTGATCGAACGCAGCGGTGACCGAGCCGCTGTCGCTGCCGATCGAGTTCCCGGCCGCGATATACGCGCGCTTGTCGTTGTGCGCTGCCGCCCTCGAGAGTGCGGCGTAATCCGTGCCCGTCTTGGCGAGCGCCGCCGCCAGCGCCGCCACCGCCGCGGACGCCACGCCCGGCGCATCGAGCTTGCGCGTCGCGGCGGCGGCCTCCGTGTAGGCGGCGCTGAGCCGGCTCGCCGCCGCGGCCTGCTGCCCGGGCTTGCGCGCGCTGCGCAGTCGCGCCTGGCCGTCGCTCGCGGCCGGGTTGAGCTTGCCGACCACCGCGTTCAGCTGGGTCGCGAACGTGCTGCTAGGGCCGAGGCCGGCAGCGCTCGCGCCGGTCAGCCGAAGCGAGCCGAGCACGCGCTCGCAATCGTTCGGGAACGTGGCGGCGGCTCCACGGAGCACGCACGCGGCGAGCACGGTCCCGCCCGACTTTGTCGGCAGCGCGTAGACGGACACCGGGCCGTTCACGCCCGAAGGTTGGAGCGCCAGGTAGCGGTAGAACTGGGCGCGCCCGAGTGTCACCACCTGCGGCGTCGGCGCGCCGTCGGGCAGCGCGGTGAGGAGAGCCTTTGGAAGCAGGCTCGGGTCGGTCGTCGCCGCCGTCCCGATCACGAGCATCCCTCCGGCCGGGGCGCTCGGTCCGACCACCACCTGGTTCTGCAGCTGGACACCAGGCGCCGGCGCCAGCGCCGGCCGCCGTTGCCACCCGGCCGGGATCGACACGCTGATCGGGCCGTTCGATGCGGTGCTGACGAGGGCCGTCGACTGCTGAGCAGTGGTCGTGCCGCCGCCGCTGCTGCCCTTGGGCGCGACGAGGAAACCGATGACCGCCGCCGCGATCACGCCGACGACGCCGGCGGCCACCACACGCCGGCGGACGATCACATCGCGTGCGAGCCTCGGTGGGCGTGCCGAGTCGGACTGGGAGCGTGCCGGCTCGGATTGGGGACGAGCAGGCTCGGGCTCGGGCCCTTTGGGCTCGCGCGGCGTGGGCGCGGGCTCCGCCTCCGCGGCGTGTTCTCCAGGGCCCGGCTCGACATCCGACGGCTCCTCGGCTACGGGCTCAGGTGCCGGCGCGACGTGCTGTTGGCCGATGCCGGGAAGCGTCTCTCCGTCGAGCGCGGGCTCTGGCTCGGACTCTGCCTCTGGGACGGGCTCCGGGGGCGCGGCCGGCGCTACCGGCTCCGGTCGCGGGGGCGGCTCCCCGGGCTCCAGGGGCGGGGGCGGGGGCGGGGCGGTTTCCGGTGCCCGGCCGTACGTGACGTAAGCCGGATCGTGCAGTTGCGGGGCATCGAAAGGCTCGACCGGCGGCTCGGGCGTAGCGACGGGTGACTCTGGGGGCGTGACCGGTGTCTCCGGCGTCGCGACGGGCACGTCCGGGGTCGCCACCTCCGGAATCGGTTCCGGGGTGATGACCGCCTCGGCGGCGGCCGCAGCGGCTGCGGCCGACGCGGCCGCTTCAGCCGCGGCCCCGAACGTCACGTACCCGGTCTCCGACTTGGGCTCGGGCTGTGCCTTCTCTGCTGCCGGCGGGACCGGGGCCGGCGTCGCCGGATCCGGCGGTGCCGGCGCCGGCGTCGAGACCCGCTGGCTTTCGAACGGCGCCGGCGTGAGCGGGTGCGGGGTGTCGAACACCTGGCTCGGGCTGGGGAGCCGGGCCTCGCGACGCCACCGGGGGCCCAGCCGGTTGATGATGATCTCCTCGAGCTCGTCCCACACGAGCGCGGGACTTTGCGCGCGGGCGGCCGGGTCCTTGATCAGCAACCGATCGATCCAGGCCGACAGCTCCGGGTCGCACTCGGGATTGACCGTCACGGCCGACGGGATCTCCTCGTTCAGCTGACGAGTGAGGATGACCATCGGTACGTCGCTGTCGTGGAACGGCACCCGACCGACGACGTGCTCCCATGCCATCACGCCGACCGAGTACAGATCCGTCCAGATCCCGATGTCCCGGCCCATCGCCTGCTCCGGCGCCATGTACGTGGGAGTTCCGACGGTCGTGCCCGCGGCGGTCAGGAAAACGCCGGTGCCCGCGGCCTGCGTCGCCTTGGCGATCCCGAAGTCCGTGATCTTCACCCGCCCGTCGGCCGTGACCATGATGTTCTCCGGCTTGAGGTCCCGGTGAACGATGCCTTGCGTCTCGGCGTGTGCGAGCCCGGCGAGCACTCCCTCCATCACGCCGACGAACTGCGCCATGGACAGCCGGGCCACATATGGCCGCAACGATCCCCGCCGCACGTACTCCATCGCGATGTAGGGAACTCCCCCGTCCTCGAAGTACTCGAGCACCGTGACGATGTTCGGGTGGTTGAGTGACCCGGCCAGGCGCGACTCCTGCAGGAACCGCTGGGCCATGTCGGGCGCGCTCGCGTGGAAGCTGCTCAACTCCTTCAGCGCGACGTCGCGGTCGAGCGTTTCCTGTCTGGCGAGGTACACGATCGCCATGCCGCCACGACCGATCTGACGGACGATCTGGTAGCGGCCAACCCGCCGCTCGGACGTCGACATCACGCCGCCCCTTTGCTGACCTGGATGTCCGACAGCTCGTCGTACGTGCCGCGCAAATTGGCGCCGCCTCCGTAGTGGCTGCTGGCCCAGTTGCTGTTCGCGATCGCCATGATCTGCTGCTGCGGGCCCTGGTTGACGCTGCCGAGGATCGCGCGGATGCTCGAGCTCGCGCCGCCCCAGGTTCCCTTGAGGAACCTTGCCGTCTGGTCGGCGGCTGACACCGGGTCGCCGAACTCCTTGTCGAACGCGATCTTGCCGGCGCCGCTGTCGAAGTAACCGATGTTGAGCCAGTTGAAGTTGCTCGCGGACTCGCGGCTACGGGCGAAGCTGCCCGACTCCTCGGCGAGCGCCCACGCCGACACGACCCGCGGGTCGAGCCCGGTCAGCTCGGCCAGGCGGCCGGCGAACTTCGCCTGTCCTGGCGTCAGCAGCGACGAGCTCACGGTGATCGAGCCGCCGCCAGGACCCTCCGGCACGACGCCGGCCCCCTGTCCCTGCACGACCTCGGCGGCCTGCCCCGGCTGCTGACCGGCGGCTGCTCCTCCCGGTGCCTGCTGACCGACGACTCCGGCCGGCTGCCCCGGCTGCTGCTGACCGGGGATTGGGCCGGCGGCGCCTGCCGCCTGTCCGGGCTGGCCGGCCGCCTGCGCGGACAGCGGCGAGCCCGGGCTCGGCTCCACGGTGGCGAGGAACTGAACCGTGTTGCGGTGGACGCGTGGCTCGTGAGGCTTGAGCGCCCTGAACGCCGCGGTGTCGGCGGCGCCGCCGGCCTGGCCGACCCCGCTCGCGACGTCGGGCGATGCGGCGCCGGCGGCGCCGGCCGCCGGCGCGGGCGTGCCCGCGTCCGCGGAGTCAGCCACGCCGGCCGCTCCACCGGTGGTTCCGCCGGCCGCGGTCGCCGTGTCGGCGATACCGGTCGGCCCGCCCGTCGCCTCGCCGCCCACGGCCGCCGAAGCGACGCCGGCGGTCCCGCCCGGCGCGCCGGCGCCGGCGCTCCCGGCCGTCGTGCCGGCGGTCCCCGCACCACCCCCACTCGCGTTCGAGGCGGCCGGGCTCTGGGCAACCTCCGCCACCTGCGCCGCCGGGGTCTGCGGCGTGCCCTGCGTCGCTCCGAACGCGGCGAGCGCCGCGGCGGCCTGCGCCTCCCGGTTCGCGTTGTTGGCCAGCGCGGCGTTGGGGCGCTCGTACGAGTTCGACACGGCCAGCGCCGTGGCGCGCGGATCGTTGGTCGTCTTGAGCTGCTCCAGCAAGCTCGGGTATCCGCCGCGGAGCTCCTGCAGGGCGAACTGCGCCTGCTGGGCGGCGCTCGGGTTGGGCCCGTACTGGGAGGTCAGCTCTGAGAGCCTCGAGCCGCCCCACTGGGCGAGGAAGCCGCCCGGCTCGGACGGGTTCAGTGCGGACTCCTGCATCCAGTTGCCGATGATCGCCGAAGCGCCCGCCGGCGAGAGGCCGGCGCTGGTGAAGGTCTTGAAGAGCTGGGCGGCGACTGCGTGCTGGCTGGAGCTCCAGCCCGGCACTGCAGCGCCCGGGACGCCGTCGACCGCGGGCGGCATGCCCTGGCCGACCAGCTGATCTGGAGCCGGCGCGGCCTGACCGAGCGGCGGCGCCGCCTGACCCGCCGGCTGCCCCGGTGCGTTCCCGGCCGCCAACTGCGCGTTGAGCGCTTCGGCGGCGCCCTGGGCGGCCGGGGTGGCCGCGACGGGACCCTGCTGCGCAAGCTGCGCACCATCCACCACACCACCCACCCCACCAACACCAACCCCACCCGCCGACACCGCCGGCGCCTGATAGTCAGCCGGCGACACAAACGCCAAATGCAACCGCCCCTGCGAACCCGGACCACTGAAAAACCCCTCCGACTGAATCGCCCACGGCGTCCCAATCTCACTCGGACGCACACCCGGATCAAGCGCCGCGATCTCCGTCACCAAATCACGCGCACCCACATTCCCCGGACCCACCGGCTCACCATCCACCGACACGATGTCAACCGACTGCGCATGCACCGGATCAACCACCGACTCCAACCCCCCAATCACAACCGTGTGATGCGCCACCGCATTCCCCAACACCGACACCAACCGCGGATCCACACCACCCTGCGCAAACACCGCCCGCACCCCCGCCGGCAACGACAACCGCGGACTCGCCAACAACTCAGCCAACCCCACCCCAGACCCCCCACCACCAACACCCGCCAACACCCCACCCCCACCGACCACCGACGAAACCACCCCACCCGAACCACCACCACCAGCATCCGGACCAACAGCAACAGCAGCAGCACCACCACCACCGCCACCGCCACCAGACGCATCAGGCCACACCCCACCACCACCCGCCGGCGTAGACGACGAATACGACCCCACCACACCACCACGCCCACCACCCACCGGCACATGACCACCCACAGAACCACCACCCGCCGCCGAACCCCCAGACCCAGAACCACCAGCCGCCACCACCGGCGAACCAGCCCCCGCCACCACCGGCGACACCAGCCCCCTCACCACCACCACCCGGCGCCTGACCAGAACCACCACCCGAACCCGACACCCCCACAGACCCACCACCACCCGAACCCGACACCCCCACAGACCCACCACCACCAGCACCCGACCCACCAGAACCCGCCAACCCCACCGACCGCCCCTGACGCTCAACCACCCGCTCCAAATGACCAACCCCACCACCCGACCGCAACCCCCCCGACCCCTTCACCCCCCCACCATGCAACGCCCTCAACGCCGCCGCCCGAGCCTCCCCATGCAACCCATGCCCCACCAACCCCCGCAACTCAGCCACCCCCACACCCTCAGCAGCAACCGCCATCACCACCCCAGCCAAACTCGACCGCGACTCCCGCAACTCCAACGTCTCCAACCCCCTCCCCGAACCCAACTCCACCCCCAACCCATCCAACCCCAAACCAACACACACCCCCACCGGATCAGACCGAAACTCAGCCCGAAACACCGGATCCACCAACAACCGCTCAATCAACCGCCCCACCCGAACCGACTCAGACTCAAACTCAGCGGATGACACGGTTGACCTCAGAGCCCGGCCGGATGGAGGACCTGCGGGAACGCCGCCAGGTAGCCGGCGTCGGGCCGGCGGATCTTCATCACGCCTCCGCCCCCGCCCCACGGTCCGGCCCTCCCGCCGGACTCGTAGAACTGACCGTCGATCTCGATGATCACATGACCGTCCTGGCCCGGCAGCGCGCGGTCGTAGATCGTGACGAAGTGACCGGGACCCGGCAGGATCCCCGCCTGATCCGGCAACGCGGTGGTGTCGACGGGCGCGCTCAGGTAGCCGCCGGCGTGCAGCACCGCCGACACGAACCCCGAGCAGTCGAATCCCGACAGCGAGGTCTCGTCGGTGACGAAGCCCGCATGACCACCGCCGTAGACGTACGGCTTGCCCAGTAGCGAGTCGGCGAGTTTGATCATCGCCTGGACCTTCGGGCCGCCGGCGGGTCCCTGCATCTGGACCGGCGAAGGCGCGCCCTGGCCCACGAGCTGCTCCGCCGGGGCGCCCTGCGCCGCGACGGGCTGCGCCGGCGGAGCGCTCTCCGCGGCGAGTTGCGCGTTGAGCGCTTCGGCGGCGCCCTGGGCGGCCGGGGTGGCCGCGACGGGACCCTGCTGCGCAAGCTGCGCACCATCCACCACACCACCCACCCCACCAACACCAACCCCACCCGCCGACACCGCCGGCGCCTGATAGTCAGCCGGCGACACAAACGCCAAATGCAACCGCCCCTGCGAACCCGGACCACTGAAAAACCCCTCCGACTGAATCGCCCACGGCGTCCCAATCTCACTCGGACGCACACCCGGATCAAGCGCCGCGATCTCCGTCACCAAATCACGCGCACCCACATTCCCCGGACCCACCGGCTCACCATCCACCGACACGATGTCAACCGACTGCGCATGCACCGGATCAACCACCGACTCCAACCCCCCAATCACAACCGTGTGATGCGCCACCGCATTCCCCAACACCGACACCAACCGCGGATCCACACCACCCTGCGCAAACACCGCCCGCACCCCCGCCGGCAACGACAACCGCGGACTCGCCAACAACTCAGCCAACCCCACCCCAGACCCCCCACCACCAACACCCGCCAACACCCCACCCCCACCGACCACCGACGAAACCACCCCACCCGAACCACCACCACCAGCATCCGGACCAACAGCAACAGCAGCAGCACCACCACCACCGCCACCGCCACCAGACGCATCAGGCCACACCCCACCACCACCCGCCGGCGTAGACGACGAATACGACCCCACCACACCACCACGCCCACCACCCACCGGCACATGACCACCCACAGAACCACCACCCGCCGCCGAACCCCCAGACCCAGAACCACCAGCCGCCACCACCGGCGAACCAGCCCCGCCACCACCGGCGACCAGCCCCCGCCACCACCGGCGAACCAGCCCCCTCACCACCACCACCCGGCGCCTGACCAGAACCACCACCCGAACCCGACACCCCCACAGACCCACCACCACCCGAACCCGACACCCCCACAGACCCACCACCACCAGCACCCGACCCACCAGAACCCGCCAACCCCACCGACCGCCCCTGACGCTCAACCACCCGCTCCAAATGACCAACCCCACCACCCGACCGCAACCCCCCCGACCCCTTCACCCCCCCACCATGCAACGCCCTCAACGCCGCCGCCCGAGCCTCCCCATGCAACCCATGCCCCACCAACCCCCGCAACTCAGCCACCCCCACACCCTCAGCAGCAACCGCCATCACCACCCCAGCCAAACTCGACCGCGACTCCCGCAACTCCAACGTCTCCAACCCCCTCCCCGAACCCAACTCCACCCCCAACCCATCCAACCCCAAACCAACACACACCCCCACCGGATCAGACCGAAACTCAGCCCGAAACACCGGATCCACCAACAACCGCTCAATCAACCGCCCCACCCGAACCGACTCAGACTCAAACTCAGCGGATGACACGGTTGACCTCCGTACGGCCGTACCGGGCGCGCCGGAACAGCGGCACGACAAGCTGCGCAATCAAGGGAATGAGCAGGATCACCCAGAACACGATGAACAAAGTGAGCACGAGCTTGTGCGGGGCCAGCTTCGACAGCCGGTCGTAGTAATGGATCGAGAACACGGCCGCCACGCCCGCACCGACCGCCGACCAGATCAGGCCGGCGACCGCATACCGCAGCAGCACCGGTGACGTCGGCTCGCCGCTGTCATTCCCGGACAACCGTCGCGACAGCTGCGCTCGCGCGCGCTGACGCAGACCCGGCTCACGGAGGAAGTCGACGAGGATGTTGTAGCCGTCGCGATCGAGGAACGGGTTCAAATTGAAGAACGCCCCGATGTAGGCGCCGAACGCGAGCTGAAAGAACACCTGACCGGTCGTCCCCTTGCCGGCGACCGCACACGCGAACGAGAACACCGCGCCCAGTGTCAGGTCGGACGCCGGTCCTGCAGCGCTGATCACGATCCGGTGGGTACGTGACTCGAAGTAAGCCTCGCTCGTGTCGACGAACGCGTACGGAAATATGAGGATGAGCCGAAGCCCGGCGCGCGGAGCGCGTCGACCGTAGTGCGCGAGCGCCAGACCGTGCGCGAGCTCGTGGAGCGCGACGACCAGAAACCGGCCGGCGATGAACACGGCGCCGCCGATCACGAGCCGGTTGGCGACGACGAACGGGGTCCCGTACCGCGCGCCCACGATGTAGGCGAACGCCCCGAACCCGGCCAGCGCGAGCAGGATCAGGAACGTCACCGTCAACGGGGAGAACAGGATTCTCCCCCAGCGGTGATAGGCGCGGGGGAAGTAGTCCTCCACCCAGGTATACGTCTTCTCCCTGGGCCTGAACAGCTTCTGAAGCTTGGACTCGGGAACATCCGCGGCTGTCAGGCCGCCGACGCCCTCGAGCAGACCCCGATCGGCGAGATCCGCGATCAACCTCGCCAGACGCCCCGGGCCACCGGGCCCGACGAGCCGTTCGGACTCGCCCAGCAACTCGACCACGCTCCGTTGGCCGTCGAGCAACTCGAACAGCGCGGCGTCCTTCGCTTCCATTCGCAGGAATGTGCCGCCGCGCAGGTCCCGGAGCACGTAGCGCTCGTCGCCCTCCTCCTCGCCGAGCCGCTTGAGCGCCCATCCGGATTTCACGCGGGGCCGCAGCCCGCCGTCGACCCCGGAGGCGGGTGGCGCCGGCGTGCGCAGCCCCATGAGCGTCGCGTCCACGGGCACGACGATCGTCTCCCCTGGCCCGGACTGCCCCGCGGACAGCGCCTCGGGTATCGGTGGCGGAGGAGGCGCGACCCGCCGCGGCATGGCGTCCTCGACCCCTATCACGACGTCTCCGACCCGGATCTGTGCGCCCGCGCGGAGCGGCGTCGGCCCGGTGAGCGGCGTGCCGGACAGAAGCGTGCCGAACCGCGAGCCGGCGTCCTCGATGACCGGCCCGTCCGGGCCGAGCCCGATCCTCGCGTGGAGGCGTGAGACGGTCTGGTCGCCGATCCTGACCGTCGCGTCCTCGCCCCGGCCGATCGTCAGCGCCGCGGTGATCGGCACGCGCGACCCGTCGGGCAGCACGAGGACCAGGCCGGCGAGGCCTGCGGGCGACACGGCTGCCGGCGACTCAGCCACCGAGCGCGAGCGGTTGCCAGGCCGGGTGCGCGGCCTGGGTCGCGATGGCCATGAAGTTGTTCGGCTGACGCGGGTCGATCCCCACGATATCCCCAAGCTGGGACGAGCATGCGCTGTCGGCCTGCATCACCGCGAGAAACTTGCCATCCGGCCTCCACGCCACCTGGCAGGCCCGGACCGGGAGCGCCGTCGAACGGGCGAGATTGAGATCGGGACCGGCCAGGAACAGGTGAAAGTCGAGCGTTCCCGTGTTCGAGACGAGCGCGACCTGTTTGCCATTGGGCGAAAAGGCGCCGGCGATCACACCCTGGCCGGGTCTCGAGGTGTCGGTGACGACCGTGCCCTGGCCCCAAAGCGAGGCCTGCGTCGAGAACGCGACGTTGCTCACGAACTCGATCAGCGCCGAACACGCGGCCGTTGCTGCCGTTCTTGGTGCCGAAGACGAGGATCTTCGTGCCGTCTGGTGACCACGCGACCTGGTGCCCGAGCGTCCAGCCGGGGTGGCTCGTGCAATCCGGGTTCAGCTGGTTCGAGCCGACGATCGCAAAGCACAACCGCGAGCTGTTGCGGCTGTCGTCGATGTATCCGAGCAGTCGCTGCGACGTCGTCGGCGCGAATGCCGGGTCGTGATCATCGCTGCCCTGGGCGGTGAGCGGGAACGGCTGGGCGCCCTTCTGGTTGGGCATCAGCAGCGCGAGCTGCCCGCCCGACGCGGGTCCCTGGACGAACACGATGTGCGTGCCGTCGGGACTCCAGGTGGCCTCGTCCTGCGGCACGGCCGCCGGCAGCAGCTTCGCGGTCGCTTGGCCCACGGCGCCGACGATCGAGAGCTTCGTCCCATTGTCGTACGAGAGCTGCGGGTAGCCGCCCGATACGAGCAGTTGGACCTTGGTCCCGACCGGGACGGACGTGCCGGCCGCCGGCTTGGTTCCGATCAGCGCGCCCAGGGGCTTGGGGCTGAACTCCTCGCCCATCGTCGGCGGAAGGCCCACCTGCGAGAGCTGCGCAGCCGCGGCCATCGAGCTGCCGCTGACTGCCGGAATCACGACGGTCTGAGCGCCCGCTGCGCTCGCGCCCGCGCCGCCGCCGGATGTGCTCGTGCCCGACCCGGACCCCGACCCGGCGCCTGCGGCGTTCGCCGCGCCGGCCCCGGCACCGGCCGCAGCGCCCGCGCCGGCCGCCGCGGCCTTCCCGGATGTCGCGGGCTGGAGGTACACGGCCACCGGGGTTCCCGACGGCACCTGCGCCTGCCCCGCGGGGATCTGAGTGGCGATCTTGCCGTCCGGGTTCGGCTGCGGCGAGACCGCCCCGAGCGCCAGACCGGCGGCGCGCAATTGCGTATCGGCCGTCACCGGAGTCAGGCCGATCACCGACGGGACCGCGACCTTCCCCGAGCCGATCGCGATCTGGATGCTCACCAGCGACCCTTTCTTCACCTTCGTCCCGGCCGCCGGTGACTGGTCGACGACCGAGCCCGGGGTGGCGGCCGGATCGACGCGCATGCCCACGGTCGGCGAGAGCTTCAGGCCGACGTCCGTCACAGCCTTCTGAGCGGCGAACACGCTCTTGGCCTGATTGAGATTCGGCACCGTTGTCTGCTTGGGCATCAGCAGGATCACTGCCACGGCGATCGCCGCGGCGATCGGGACCGCGATCGACAGCCACCACGGGAGCCACGGACGCTGGCGAAACGTGGCAGGCAATGGTGGCGGCGGCTGGATGGCTCCGACTGGCGTCGCGGTGACCCTGATCGGACGGTCCTTCGGCCGCCCGATCCACACCTGCTTGGGCGGGAACACCGTGAAAGGCGCTTCGATTCCCCGACCCGGATCGATCGTCACCGACGGTTGGGCGAACCGAAACTCGCACTCCCCCTCCGCATCGACGGCCTCCAACAGCACCTCGGCCGGAGCGTTGGCGCGGTTACGCAGCGTGAGCACGAAGCGCGCCTTCAGCCGCCCGGCCGCGCGGTCGGGCGCGACCTTGCCCGCGACGTCCTGGTAGGGCTCGATGTTCACGGTCGCGGGAGCGGACGCCACCTCCGCCTGGAACGCGCGCGAGAAAGCGGTCACCTCATAGGACCACGGCTTGGCCTGCGCATCGGGAGTGCGCGGCGGGTGGACGTGGACCTGCACCTCCTGCTCGTAATTGCCACTCGTCCCGTAGGGGACCAGATACGCGGTCGCCGGCGTCACCGTCCACCACCCCGCGGGCAGCCCGCGGACGGCAATGTCGTAGTTGTCGACGATCCCGCTCTCGTTGCGGATCAGCGCGATCACGATCAGCCGCTCACCCGGCTTGACCCCGGCAATAAGCGGACCGGCCGCCTGGTCCTCATCCTCCGGGCGACGCAGCACCAACGTCGCCGCTCCCGGCGGTGGCGTGCCGGGAGCGCCGACCGGACCCACCACGGGCGCGGCGACATCGGCCGGATGCGGCGACAGCGACCCGGGCACGACTGGAGCACCTGGCGGCAGCGTCAGCTCCGCATCTCCGGAACCGGCTAGCGCATCTGGGATTTCCTCGTGCGCGTGTTCGTGGGGATGGGCCGCGGCCGCACCCGGGGCTGACGCCCCGAGCGCCTGCAAGTGCTGCGTCGGCTCCCAGCGCAGATACTCACCGCATACACAGAAATCGCGGTTGTCCCCATTCTCCCGACCGCAGCTTGGACAGATTCTCATGTGGCCCCATGGCGAAGGTAGACGCCAACTGAACGACTGTCAAGCAGCGCTCCAACGGCGTTTTTTAACTGTTCAGGTGATCACCGCTCGTCGTCACGTGCAGCGTTTCGGGCCTCCTGCTCCCAGAGGGAGGCAAAGGACCGTCCTGAGCGGCCCCGCCCCTCGCCGGATCGCGTAGCGCACTACCGTCCCGATCTTTCCGCGCGCAGATATCGAGACGTCCACCACGACGCCAGGTTGTAGATGAGCGCTCCCAAGTACCGCCGCCAAATTGATCTTGCGGTTGTTGGGGACGACCTTCCGGCGGCCGAACGGGCAACCCGAGCCGCGGCAGGAGACCGTCACCTGGGCGCTGCGGGACAGACCGACGATCGGGACGTTCTGCGCGGTCGTGTAGCAGTCTGTGCACGGCAGATCGATGTGGAACCAATCGTCCGCAGGCGTGGTCACCGTCAGCCTCGGCGACGTAAACACCACCGTGCGGCTAATCGCAAGGTCACCGCTAAACGCCAGCCTGACCGGCAACGCGTCGAACCGATTGAGCAGCTTCTTACCGGTCGGGTTCAGGGTGACCCGGGCGGTCACGCTGTTTCCGGCGGGCACCGTGAACGAGCCACGAGTGACTGTCACGGTCACTCTCTTCACGCTTCCGCTCGCACGCGCGATCACGCCGAGAATCGACGCTCCTCGCTTCCGCTCGCGGACGGTCCCGGTGACGCTCACCGAGCACTGCTGGCCGGCCGCGCCGCCGCACCCGAGCGCAAGGACCGCCGTCGCGCCAGAGCGCGAGACCGACACCAACCGGGCCGTCGGCGACGGAGGACTCGATACGTTGTGCGGAGAGCTCGTCTGGGTCGTTGAGCCTGCGTGGTTCGTGGCCGTGACCCGGCAGACGTAGCCGCCGGGCGAGCTCGCGACGATCGACGCGGTCGTCGCGCCTGCGATCGGCTTGCCGTCGACGGTCCAGCTGAACGAGAAACTCTGGGGCGCGCGATATAGCAGCGATCCGATCAGGTCGGACGCCCACTTGCCCTGCGAGCAGGAGAGCATGGTCGGAGCCGTTGACCCGCCGCTGATCGCCGGCGGCGACACGCCGCTCGGGCTCTCGAGCAGGGCAGGGCCGATTGGCGCACCCACTGTCGCACCGGCGACGTTGAGGTTCCCGCCGCCACCGCTGCCGTCCGCGTTGGCGAACGAGATGCCGTCATTCTGGTTGGCCCAATAGACCTTGCCCGCCGCGGGATCGACCGCGACGCCCGACGCCGCCATCACGGCTGCGCCGGTCGTCTTGATCGTCCCACCGCTCCCGGTGTCGTTCGCGTTCGCGAAACCGATGCCGGTGTCGGTGCTCCCGGCCTGGTTGGCCCAATAGATCCTGCCGTTGACCGGATCGAGCGCCACACCGAAGGGAGACTTCGGAGTCGTGCCGGTCGTGTTGAGCGTTCCCGCGCCGCCGCTGTCGTCGAGGTTCGCGAAAGAGATCGTGTTGTTGTTGAAGTTCGCCCAATAGATCCGGTTCGTCGTGGGATCGATCGCGATGCCAATTGGCCCGCTGACCGTCGTGCCGGTCGTATTCAGCGTCCCCCCGCCGCCGCTGTTGTCGAGGTTCGCGAACGAGATCGTGTTGTTGGCGTAATTCGACCAGTAGACCTTTCCGTTGGCGCGGTCGACCGCGACCTCGTATGGGGTGCTGACGGTCGCGCCGGTGGTGTTCAGGTTCCCGCCGCCGCCGCTGTTGTTCAGGTTGGCGAAGGAAATCGTGTTGCCGCCGGCGTTCGCCCAGTAGATCCTGCCGGCAGTGGGGTCGAAGCTCACACCGCCCGGTGCGTTCACGGTCGCGCCGGTCGTGTTCAGGTCCCCGCCGCCCGTGTTGCCGAGGCTGGCGAACGAAATCGTGTTCGCGGTGTGGTTCCCCCAGTACAGGCTGTTCGCCGCGCGCGCCGCGGGCGCGGCGAGAGATGCGGCTCCGAACGCCAGAACGACCACAAAGCCGGCGAATAGATTCCGCCGCCACCTGCTGACCAACCCGATCCCCACTTTGTTAACCAGCATACCTAACAGCAACGACGCACACCGCCTCGAATCCTTCCAGCGGCTCCCGAGCTACGTACAGCGTCCCGGGCGGCTCGCGCCGGGCGCCTGGCACAGGATCGTCCTCAGCGGACCCGCTCCGCGCCGGATCGCGTACCGCACGACGACCCCGATCCTCCCAGGCGCCGTGACCGCAACCTCCACGACCGCGCCAGGCTGCAGATGGTGGCTGCCGAGCACCGCCGCCAGGTTGATCCGGCGGTTGTGCGGGATCACGGACCGACGACTGAAGGGGCAACCCGGACCGCGGCAGGCGACCGCCACGTGGACGCTCCCTGACAGCCCCGCGATCGGAACGTTCTGCGCGCTCGTGTAGCACTCGGAGCACGGCGGATTGATGTGGAACCAGTTGTCCGGCGGGGTGCTCGCTCGCAGGCGCGGCAGCGTGAACACGACGGTGCGCGTGCCGGTCAGGCCTCCGCCGAGCGACAGCCGGACCGGTAGCCGCTGAAAGCGCCCGAGCAGCCGAATGCCGGCGCCGTTGAGCGCGATGCGGGTGGTCATGGTGCCGCCGGCCGGGACGCTGAACGATGCTCGCGCTACCGTGACGGTCACGGTCGTGTGCTTGCCGCTGGTCTTGTTCCGCGCGCTCGCAGTCACCCCGAGGATCGCCCCGGCTCGCTTGCGCTCGCGCACGGTCCCGAGCACGGTGCCCGAGCACTGCTGACCCGCCTCGCCGTCGCAGGCGATCGACAGCAACTGAGTCGGCCCAGCGCGCGACAGCGACACCAGCCTCGTCGTCGGTGCAGACGATGGATGCGTTGGCGCCGTCGCGACTGCAAGCGCGGAGCTCGCCTGGGCCGTGGACCCGGCGAAATTCGTCGCGGTCACGCGGCAGGCGTAACTACCGGGCGTGGTTGCCGTGATCGACGCGGCCGTCGCGCCGGCAACCGGCGTCCCGTTTACCGTCCAGCTGAATGAGAAGGACCGTGGCGCCCGGTAGAGCATCGAGCCGAGGAGGTTGTCCGCCCATCTCCCGACGGTGCATGACAACGTGGCTGGGACAGTCGAGCCTCCGGTGAGCACCGGTGCACTCGCTGCCTTCGGAGCCTCGAGCAGAGCGGGATAGTTCGGAAACTTGAGGTTGGCCGTGCCGGTGTCGACGTTCCCGCCGCCACCCGTGCCGTCCTCTTTCGCAAACGAGATGCGATTACCGTTCTCGTTGGCCCAGTACACCCTATTCGCGTCGTGATCGACCGCGACTCCCGCCGGTCCGTTCAGGGTCGCCGCACCGGTGGTGTCGAGGTTCCCGCCACCACCGGTGTTGTCGAGATTCGCGAATGAGATCGCGAACGGAACTGCAAAGTCAGCCCAGAAGATCTTGTTGCTCGCCGGGTCGATCGCGACACCCACGGGATCGTTCGGGGTCACCGCGCCCGTGTTCAAGACCCCGGCGTGGCCGCTGTTGTCGAGGTTGGCGAACTGAATCTGGTTGTTGGCCGTGCTGGCCCAGTAAATCTTGTTCGCCGCAGGGTCGATCGCGACACCACGCGGCCCGTTCAGGGTGTCGCCGACTGTGTTTACTGTCCCGCCGGCACCGGTGTTGTCGAGGTTGGCGAACGCGATCGTGTTGCCCGACGTGTTGGCCCAGTAGATCTTGTTCGCGGCCGGATCGATTTCCACCCCTTCCGGCACGTTCACGGTGGCGCCCGTCGTGTTGAGGTCGCCGCCCCCGCTGCCGTCGAGGTTCGCGAACGAGATCTTGTTGTCCGCGGAATTGGCCCAGTACACCTTGTTCGTGCCGGGGTCGATCGCCACGCCGATCAAGAAGCTGGCGGTGGCCGAGCCAGGCGCGACGTTCAGTCCGCCGCTGTTGTCGAGCTTGGCGCCCGCGACCGTGCTCGGACTGTCGTCATTCGCCCAGAACACCGTGTCCCTCGCCAGCGCTGTCGCCGGCGCGAGGGCCATCAGCACGGACGCGAGCGCGATACCCGTGACTAGCGTGCGTCGCCGGCTCCCGGCCACTTCAACCCCGATCCCCTGTGTCGCATATCTGCCGACAGAGACGCGATCAGCGGTGCATCCTTCCTACTGTGCTCAGAGTCACACGATCAGTTCTCGTCCACCGCCTCTCGCGGTGGCCCCTTGATCCGCAACCGGAAACCCACATGCACGGGCTTGACCGCCTCGATCACGCGTACGACCTCGGCGGCTTGTTCCTGGGAGATCGGGGTGTCGCAATAGACGACAAACGCCGGTGGTGACGCCTTGGGCGGATCTCCGGTAGTCGAGACGACAACCCCGCCCCCGTCCTCGACTCGCAGCGCCAGATCGGGGAAGTTCAGGCCGAGCGCCATCTCGACACCGGCGCGCGTGCCGCGCAGGCGCCCCAGCTCGGCTGTGTGGCGGACGAGATTGCGCAGCTGCGACGCCGGCTGCGCCTCGTTGTGCTCGAGCCCGAGCCATTTCGTCGCGAGGTCGAGCAGGTCGAGCGGCGCGAGCGCCGGATCGAAGTGCGCGGGGAGCGAATCGAGCAGCGCCACGACCGGATCGAGCACGCCTTCGAGCGCCCCGACGAATCGCATCGCGAAGTCCTGCTCCTGGTAGATCTCGGGCAGACCGCCACGGAGGTAGCGGCGGTTGCTGACCGGCGTCGGGTGTGCCTGTTCGCCTGTCTCGGCGGCGGGGCGGACCACGGCGAATCCCTCGCCGGCATAGGTGATGAAGCCTGTGATCTCCCGAGTCCCGTCGATCGGGGCGCCGTCGTCGCCATCGACGACGCTCACGAGATCTCCGGGTGGGTCGCTCTCACGACATGCGTTCCCGACGCGAGCAGCTCGTCGGGCTCGAGCAAGATGTGGCTGCCGGCTGGCTGCGGTTCCTGCGCACCGGTCGCGAGGTTGGTCTCGTACACGCGCAGGACCTTGACGAACTGGACGCCCTCGACGGAGTGGACGATCTGGTAGAGCTCGCCCTGGTTGAGCAGGCGCCCGAACGGCCAGCCCGTGCTGGGTCCCGCGGCCGAGCCGCCGACTAGCGGGTTCAGGTAGGTGTAGAGCGCCTGGAGGACCTCTTCTTCGACGCGCTGCAAGCCCGCCTGGGGCTCGGCCTGGAGGTTCACGACGACCGACACGCCGCGGAGCCGGACCGGTAGCAGTTGGATCGTCGTCCCGATCACGCGCCGACCGTCGAGGTACGCCCCGACCTCGCCCAGCAGCTGCTCGTCGGGTGTGAGCTCCTCGTAGCTGAGCTTGCGGTCGGCCGGCGCGACGCGCGGCAGGATGTGCACCCTGATCGCATCCGCCGGCGAGGCGGGCGGCAGGCAGATCGTGCGGCCGACCCGCGACGAAGCCTCGGTCACGAGGAACTCGTAGTCCTCGGCGGTCACGGCCCGGTATCGCGTACGGATCTCCATCGCGCCGCGCTGGCGCGCGGACTCGAGCGACTCGGGATCGACGCCGCCGTAGGCGGGCTTCGGATTCGTCACGGACGCGACGCCCGGAATCGAGCTTCGCAGCACCGTGAGCGTGTCGGCCGCGACGTTCCCGTGCCGCCCGCCTCCGTGGCGGTAGACGCTCATCCGGAGCTCGGCGCCCTGCGGGGGGACCGCACCGTACTGAGTCCAGCCCCCGTCGGGCTGGCGGACCGCCGGCCCGAGCTCGACCTCGCCGCTGTTCGTGACGAGCTTGAAGTGCCGGTCCGACGGCCCCGATGCCGCGAACGACTCGACAAACGACCACCCGTGCCAGCGATCCGAGTCCGGCTCACGGACCTCGAGGATCTGGCCGTCGGTCAGCGGCAGCACCGGGGAGAAGCGAAGCGGAAAGACCTGGCCAGGCGTCCCGTCGCTCGTGCCGAGGCCCTCTCCGACCTCGCGGGCGGCGTGCTCGACTCCGACCAGCGCACCGATCGTCGCCGCCGTGATCGAGTAGATCTCGGGCGGATGGGTGTAGGTGGCGCCGGCGACGCCGGCACGCGTCGCGGCCGCGATCCGGCACCGCAGCCACCTGAGGCGCCTGCCGGCGATCGCCGCGATCCCCGACTCGGCGGGACACTGCAGCTCGACCGCGCCGGCGCCGTAGTTGAAGCCGCCGGTGTGATCGGCCAGCACTTCGCCCTCCGCCCAGCCGCCGCCGGCCTGGCTGACCTCCCATCGCAGCGGCGGGTCCTCGGGATCGACACCCGCGCCGCGTGCGACCTGGCCGTCGATGTCGACCCGAACCAGCAGCTGCGCCAGGTCCTCCTCGAATCCGAGGTAGAGCGCGTCGTTCACCTGCGGCGGTGTCGCGAACGGGAAGCGGTCGGGACCCTGCGGCCGGGCTGCGCCGTCGGCCACCGCGATCGACTTGTACTGGCCGCCGCGCTCGACGACGTAGGCGCTCGGCCTGAGCGGCGGAATCGAGAAGTCCGCGCCCACCTGGAACACGATCGACTCATCGGATGCGGTCCGCAGCGTCGCGACCTCGGTCGTACCGGCCGGGATCTCGACGGGCTGCTCGGCCGGCGCCGCCAGGCGGAAGCGCACCTGCGTCCGCGCTGCCGTCGGCCCGTGGAGCTCGATGCCGAGCAGTTCGAGCAGCGCGACGTGGAGCTTGTCCGGCACGCGGTTGACCCGGTAGATCAGCATGTCGGCGAGCCACGCGAACAGCTCGATCAGCGTGATTCCGGGATCGGAGACGTTGTGCTCGGTCCATTCCGGGCAGCTCTGGGCGATGCGGAGCCGGGCCTCTGAGACGAGCTCCTGAAAACGCCGGTCGTCGAGCTTGATCTGCGGCAGGCTCACGGGAGCTCCTCGGCCGGGATCACGTAGAACGGGTACACGAGGTTGTGCTGCTGGCTGGTTGCACGGACCAGGTAGCCGATGTCGATCTCGAGCACGCCCTGGGCCGTGTCGGTGAGATCGAAGTCGATGCTCGTGACCTCGATCCGAGGCTCCCAACGATCGAGCGCGACCCGGATCGCGGTGTCCATCTTGCCGATCATCTCGGCGTCGATCGTGTCGAACACGAGTTGGTGGATCTCGCACCCGAACTCGGGGCGCATCGGCCGCTCGCGCGGAGCCGTGCCCAGGATCACCCTGATCGCCTGCTCGATGTCCTCCTCGCCGCGCGCGAGCGCAATGCCGCCACGATGGTCGACCGAGAGCGGAAAGGCGAGCCCCGAGCCGAGGATGTCGGACACGCCTTCTCCCCTCACCCGAGCTGGATCTGCGGGGCGCTGATCTGGATGCCGGCGCTCGAGAGCTGGATCTGCGCGCCGCCGCATTTGAGCGTGAGCGTCGCAGTGCCCTCGAGCTCGACCTGGGCCTGCCCCTTGATGCTGACGTTCTGCCCCTCGATCTCGAACGGCTGATTGGCCTTCAGCGAGGCCTTACCGGTGATCTCCCCGGTCCAGTCCTGCTTGTACTTCTCCTCGACGTTGTCGCCGACTTCGACTATCAGCTTGCCGCCGCTCTTGATCGTGTAGTCGTGCGTGGACTCGGTGTAGATCTTTTGGTCGCTCCTCACGGCGAACGAACCATCCTCGCGCTGGAGCAGATCGTCCCCCGGCGTGTCGCGGCCGTTGAACAGCGAACCGAGGACGTACGGCCGGGTCGTGTCGTCGTGCTCGAACCCGATCAGAACCTCTTCGCCGACCACCGGCAGCATCAACAAGCCGCGCTCCTTGCCGGCGCTGGGGACCGCGATCCTCGCCCACGCGCCCTCGACGTCGGACCCGAGGGCGGGGTACTGAACGCGGACGCGGCCCATGCCGTCCGGGTCGTCGTTGTTCGTCACGATCCCGAGCACGAGCTGCGACCCGAAGTCCGGCGCGCTCGTGCCGCGATCGGACCCGACCGCCCCCAGCAGCGTGTGCGCCGCCGAGTTCGCGAACTGGGTCTCGTAAATGCTTCCGCCGCGGAGCACGTGGGTCGCGGCGGCCACCCGATACGTACCGCTGAACTTCTGCCCGACCCCGCTCACGCTCACCTTGGCGCCCGCCTTGATGTCTGGGTTCCCGTCGCAGATTCCCTCGGCGGCGATGTAGCCGTTCGCGAGCTTGTCGAGGAGCGCCTGGGCGAGCGCAGTCGCTTCCCCCTGGGACTTGACCGGCTCGGTGGCGATGTGGATCGTCGCGCCGTCGAACGCGCTGGCGACGGTCTCCCGATCGACCCCGATCTGCGCGACCTGGTTCGACGTCGTGGCGGTCACGTCAATCACCTGCTTGGTCTTGGGATCCTGGGCGAGCAGCGTGACCTGCCGTACCTGCTGGACCGCGGTCACGCGCGGGTTGAACGAGCGGAGGCTCGTCGGCCACTCGAGCTCGATCGCTCCCTCGGGGGTCGGCTTGCGGAAGTGCGCCGTCTGGTCCTCCATCACGAACTCGAATCCGACCCGCTCGGCCAGCCGCCAGATGAAGTCCCAGTCGGTCTCGTTGTCCTGCTGCATGAAGTCGTGCGGGTCTCCGCTCGGATCGCAGTCGACCTGGAAGCCGGCCTCCTGAACGATCTTCGTGACGATGTCGCTCGAGGTCTGGTTCTGGAACGTGCGGACGTTGCGCGAGCGCAACAGGACGTGGGATCGATCGAACCCGCGCACGATCAGCTCAACCGCGCCGGCGCCGAAGCTCGGCTCGAGCGTGACGATCTCGCCCCTGAACAGGGTCGTGGTCGTGATTCCCTCGCGCGCGCCGAGCCGCACCTCGAGCTTCTTGCCGATGTCGAACGGGTGCTGATCGATCGGCTCGTCCTGCCCGGGTTCGCCCTTCGCGAACGTGGCCGTGAGCGTGCAGATGTCGGGAAGACGGAGGTAGCTCTGGACGCGGACCTCGCGGACGCGCTTGCGCAGGTCCTCGTCGATCTCGGAGCCGTCGACGAGGATCGTGTAGAGCGCGACGTAGCGCTCCGATGCGGTCGCGCTCACGATTCGAGCCTCGGAATCGCAAGCTCGGCTCCGCGTCGGAGACGAAGCGGATCGTCGATCCCGTTCGCCTCGGCGATCGTCCGCCACCTCGTGGCGTCCCCGTACGCGTCGTAGGCGATCGACGGGAGCGAGTCGCCGTCGCGGACCGTGTGCGAACGCAGGCCGGCGACACCACGGGTCGTCGGATTCTGCGCCTTCCCGAGCGGCGTCAGCTGCTCGGCCTGCGCCAGCTCGAGCTCGACGAACGCGCGCATCGGCTCGCCGTTCGGATGGAACAGCGCGTACTGGATCGACATCGAGATCGGCGCCCCCTTGGGGAGGGACACCGAGCCCCAGCTGAACGTCATGAATTTCGGCGCGCTCCCCGCTCCGTGCATCGCCTGCATCAGCTGATTCGCCTGATCCTTGACGCTCTTGTCGGGGCCGTCCAGCGAAGCGTCGAGAAGCAGCGAGAGCTTGTACGACATCGGCAGGCCGCCGCCGAACTCGGGTTGCGGCGCGTCCTGCCCCTGCGTTGGCTTGAACGTCCAGATGTTCGTCTTGGTGATCGTGTAGCTCTGCGGGTTGAACGCGCACTCGATCGGCTGGCTCCCCTCGATCTGGAGCTTGGCCTTCTGGAATCCCTGCGGGATCGGCATCTCAGCTCAGCTGCAGTCCCGAATGCGCGATCTCGAGCGTCTCGCTCCACAGATCCGGGTGGTCGTTGGCGAGGTTGGGACCGGACCACCTGACCGGATACGCATCGGCGAACGTGAACTTGCGCACGTCGGTGGACACGTCTCCCTTCATGCTGTGGAGGGTCAGGGTGACCGGGTGCAGCTCGGCCTGCACGTGCGTCTTGAAGAACCACTGCTGGAGCAGGTCGTCGAACGTCATACCCCAAGACAGCACGAGGTTCGGGTAGTGCACGCGTCCGGGGAGGTGGTGGACGAAGTCGTTGTTGCCGCCTTCGGCGTACTCGAGCACTTCGAAGGAGACCTCGAGCCCGGACATGTTTCGGAACACCCCGACGAACGCGGCGTTCTGCGTGATGTTCGGAACGTCGAGAGTGACGAAGTGAACGATCTTCGATGTGTCAGGCATCGGACGCTAGAACGGGTGGTGGATCAGTTGGCCGAGCTGCTCCTGCTCCTGGCGGACCCGGCGGAGGACCTCGTCGTAGACCGCGCCGGCGTCGCCGCCCGCTCCTTCCCCGACGCCGGTTCCGCCCGACGCGTCGCCTCCGGACTGGGAGGACCCGCCCGTAACGGCGCGAGACAGCGTGACCGGTTGACGCGCGAGGATGTTGCGCGGAGTGCCGGGTGTCGTTGTCGCCGGAGAATGGGCGAGCCCGTGCGATCGCGGCGACGGTGGCGCTGGGGCGGGTGACGCGGGTGACGCGGTGGCTGCGATGAATCCCGTGAGATCGGGGGGCAGCGCGGCCGGTCCAGGCGCCGGCGCAGGCGCGCTTTGCCGGTTCGGCGCGTTCGACGCGACCTTCCTGGCGAGCGCTAGCGCCACCGCGGGCCTCGGTGGCATCGGCACGCGCGGCGGGGGTGGCGCCGACGGGGACGGCTCGACCGCCGCCACCTCCCGCACCTCATCGACCGGGGTTGGCGCGCGCGCCGCGCCGCGCCGCAGTAGTTGAACGTCGCTTCGCTCGGGCGTGACGATCTGCTCGAAGCCGGCAACCGGGGGCTCTGGGGGCACTGCCGGTGGCGCCGGAGCGGTCGGCCGGCTGCGTCCCAGCAGCGTGTTGAGTGCCCGCCGCAGGAGCCCCGGTCGCGGCGCGGGCGATGGCTCGAGCGCTGACGCCGTCTCGGACGCGGTGGTCCGAGGCGCCGGCGCGACAATTGGCTGAGGCGCGCGCGCCGCCCGCTGCACGATCGGCATCGGCGTCGGTGGCGGCGCCGGCACGACGTCCGGGCTTGGAGCCGCCGCCGCTCGCACCGAGGTGATCGACGGTGGCGGCGGGGGTTCCGCAGCGCGCTCCATCGGACGAACCTGTGGACGGATCGCGGGCTCGACGATGGGCGCAGGTGCGATCCGGACCTGCGGCGTCGCGGTCGGGGCCGGCGGGCTCGGAGGGTCGGCAGGCGCCGGCGCGCTCCGTTCGACCCGCCGGGGCGGCGGCAGCGTCGGCGGGCTCAAGCTCGTCGCGCGTGCGACCACGGCTGGCCGGGGCGTGACGACCGGCGGGGCCGGTGGCGACGAGGCTGCCGGGGCCGGTGGCGACGAGGTTGCCGGGGCCGGTGGCGAGCGGCGGCGCGTCGGTTGTCGCCCGGGCCGCCGGACGTGGCGTGGCATGAGCCCGCCTCACGGCTGCCGGCTCGTCGCGCCCCGGTGGCAGCGCGACCCCGGTTGGCTGCACGGGCGGGGGCGGCGGCCCCGGCGTTGGGGGCGACCCGGACGCGAGAGCCCGATCAGACGGCGCGGATGGCGCAGGCGACCTCGACAGCCTGGACGCCGGCGCACGCGAGAGCCGGCTCGGGCCGGCGACGACGGGAGCGTGCGGGCTCGGGGCCGGTCCGGGCGCTACAGGTCCTCGCGGGACCGGAGCATCTGTCACCGGAGTAGCCGTCACCGGTGTGGCCCTCACCGGCTCGTGAGCGGCCGGCGCCTCGGCCGCCGGAACCCCCGCCCCACGCGACGGCTCGCCCACCACCGGCTCGTCAACGACCGGCTCGTCAACGACCGACTCGTCAACGACCGACCCGGGAGCCGCTGGAGCATCCGGCACCGCCTCCCGCGCCACCGCCGGCGAATGCCGCGGCGCCGGACCCTCGAGGATCCGCGCCGTGCGCGGTGGCATCTGCGCTCTCCGCGCAACCCGGCTCGGCGCCGGCGACGGCGCCCCCGCAGTCTGGCGAGCCGAACCCGCCGGCGTAGCGCCCGGAGCCGCCGGCACGGATCCCGGAGCCGCCGCCGCGGATCCCTGAACGGCCGCCGCGGCTCCCGGAATCTCGGGCGCGGCCAAGGCCGGTCCCGAGTCGCCAAAGAGCTGCTGGAGCGCCCAGTCGCTCACCCCGAACTCGCTGCCGAGGCTGCTCCACCACGGTGCGGGCGAGAGGACGTCAGGCTCCGCAGACACGGCGGCCCGGCTCACCTCCAGGGGCGCGAGCGACTCGAACGCGACGCCGACCGCGACGTCGCGAGAGCGAGAACCCGCCCGCGACCGCGCCGCGCTCAACCGGGTCACCCGCGCGAGCGTCCCGGGCACCATCGCGGCGGGCCCGAGGCCGGCCAACCTTGCGTACCGGGCCTGCGCCAGGCGCGCCCGGGCCAGGCGACGCTCGGTCGACGCGAGGATCCGCGCGACCGGTTCGGGCAGGCGAATCGGCCCGGCATCGGAGCGTCCCTTCACCGGTCACCCCTCCCTGGGGCCACCGAGGGTGTCGGCGTGCGCGAGGAAGCGGCGGCGGTCGCGGTGCTCCAAGTCGAGGATGGAGTCCAGTGGCCATTTGAAGTGGTAGGCGAGCCGGGCCGTCTCCCCGAGAAGCTCATCGGGAGACGGCCCCATCATTTTCCCAATCGACCGTCCTCTATCTCGGTGAGGTCGACCTCGAACCGGTGCTCGCACGAGGGACAACTGACGACGCCCACCGCCTCGTCGTCGCTGTTCAGCCGTTCGTAGAGGCGCTGCAGATGGTCGAAGTCGGCTGCGAACAGCCCTTCGATCAGCTGTGGTGTCACCTCGGTCACATCCCCGATTCGCTTGACCGTGCGCGCGAGCAGCAGGACGCTCAGGTACGCCTGGTTTTCGCGAACCTGGGGTGACCGCAGCGGCTCGATCTCGTCGCGCGCGGTAGCGAGGCGCATGACTCCTTCGCGGTGCACGGTCCCGTCCGCGGCAACGTAGCCGCGCGGAAGCGTGAACGCGATCTCTGTTTGCATCTGTCAACCAGAGCCGCGGAGGCGCTCTACGAGCTCCTCCGCCGCCGTCTGGACCGCCGTTGATCGGCTGGCCGCTGCCGTCGAGCATGTCCCAGTTCTCGGCGTCGATCGTGACGTTCTCGGTCAGGATCTCGTTGCTCGACGCGTTCGATGCCCCATGTCCGTACTGGGTGATGACGGCGCCGGTGCCGCTCCAGATGCAGATCGGGTCCTCGCCGGCCGGCGCTTGGATCGTGATCTTGATGTCCTTCTTGGCCTGCGTCGGGCCCTTCTGTCGGATCTCCTGGACCCAGTTGAACATGACGTGGCTCGTGTCGACGCCACGACCGAGCTGCGCCGGACTCCAGTTCTCGTTACGCGCGCCGCCGTGCAGGATCTCCGTCTTGCCCGCGTCACCGTAGAACTTGTGCTTGGGCGTCTCGGTCGACCAGGTCGGCGGAGTGAAGCTGTTGAACAGCAGCTTCGCCATGTCGCCGCCGCCCGAGACCCCGTCGAGTCCGGAGATCTCGACGGCCACGTAACAGTTTGTGTAGACCTGAGTGTCCCCGTTCCCGTTAGCCACTGGTCCTCCTCATGGTTCTGATTTTCGATTCGCTCGTGATCACTCAGCCACCTCGGCTCCGCCGCCACCGGTGAACTGACTCAGTCTGAAGATCACGAATTCGGCCGGCTTCACGGGCGCGATCCCGATCTCGCAGATGACCTGACCGGCTTCGACCACCTCGGGTGGGTTCGTCTCGGCGTCGCACTTGACGAAGTAAGCGTCGGTCGCGCTCGTGCCGAACAGTGCGCCGCCGCGCCAGGTCCGGTTCAGGAAATTCGAGATCGCGATCGTCAACGAAGTCCAGAGCCGCTGATCGTTGGGCTCGAACACCGCCCACTGGGTGCCCTGCATGATCGACGACGAGACGTAGTTGAAGATCCGCCGGACGTTGATGTATCTCCACTCCGGGTCACTCGAGAGCGTCCGCGCCCCCCAGGCTCGAATCCCGCGGCCTGGGAACGACCGGATGCAGTTGATCCCGTTGCGATTGAGCTCGCCTTGCTCGGCCTGGGTGACCTGAAACTCGAGTCCGTTCGCCCCGAGGACGACCTCGTTCGCCGGGGCCTTGTGGACACCGCGCCCGGAATCCACCCGTGACCAGACGCCGGCCATGTGGCCAGAAGGCGGCACCATGATCGGCCGCCTGGTGATCGGGTCCATGACCTCGATCCACGGCCAGTACAGCGCGGCGTACTTCGAGTCATACCCCGCGGTGTTCATCCGCCATTCGAGCACGTCCTGCGGAATCAGCCCCGCGGGCGCGTCGAGGATCGCCATCCGGCCGCCGGCGATCTCGCAGTGCGCGATCATCTTCCCCTGGAGATCCCGCATCTGCTTGCCGTCTCCGTTCAGGGTCATGATGTCCGGCATCACGATCATCGTGACCTCGTCGAGGGGAGCGATCCCACCCATCCCCTCGCGCTTGGCGACGTCACCCTCGAAATGACCGGCGTCGACCGGCTCTGCCGACCTCGGCGGCTTGATCAGCGTATAACTGCCCGCTGCGATTCGCGTGTCGGGCAGGGACGCCCCGGTGTCCTCGATCTTGATCAACTTCGAGGACGAGTTGATCTTCGTCGCTACGTTCGACCGTCCGCGGAGTGGCAGGTGCGGGTACTCCTCACGCTCGGTTCCGGCGGTCACCACAACCGAGTACGTCGCGTCACCTTCCTTGCCCTCTTCGGGCGGGTCCTCGGTCACCTCGACCGTGACGGTTCCGCTCACCCCGGGCAGCGCCACGGCCCGGAGCGCCTCGACTGCCTTGTCGGTTGCCGCCGGCAGTGCCGCGCGCGGCTCCTGAGCGTCACCCTGGCCGCCGACCCGGATGATCCAGGCCAGGTTCCCGCCGTTCTGGAAGAACCCGTACACCGAATGCGCCAGATACGCGCCCTCCATGAACGGCCCATTGTCCGGATTCTGCGGATCGCCGTAGATCTTCGCGAACTGCGTCCAGTTCGAGATCCGCATGGGCTTGTTGACCGGCCCGCCTGGCGCCAGCCCGACGAAGGCGGCAATCGCGGTGCCAACGCCTTCGATCGGCTTGTTCGCCGACGGAATTTCCTCGACGTAAACGCCGGGAGTCAGATACGTGGGCATTGCGCCTCCAGTAGCCGTCGGTAAGGAAAGTGGACGGAGCGCAGCTGTCGCCGCGCGCGACCGGCTGACAATCGCGGACACACGAGTCGGGCGAACGCACAGGGTTCATGCGTCGCCGGTGATGACCCCCGAATACTTCTACCAATCAGGTTGCGCTAACCCCTCGTCGCCGGTCCGAGCCTTCGAGCCGACTCTACAGGGGCGCAGGGGGCAAAAACAAGGTCAGCGTGAGCTGGCTCACACGTCTGTTTCACACCACCAGATCGACGCGCTCTCCCGGCACGGACACGGTGGCTTTGACCTCTTTCCCGTGGATCGTCCGCGCGACGAGCGCGTGGATCCCGGGCTCGAGCCGCTCGACGATGAAGCGGCCCTCGCGGTTGGTAGCCGTCCACCGACCAGTCTCGGGCAGGATCACCCACGCGTCGGCGACCGGCGCGCCGTTGCGGTCTCTGATCGTCCCGCCGAGCCGGTGGAGCTCGACCATCGTGCCGGGCCGCCCGTCGATCATGCCGGTACGGATGGTCTGCGTTCGCACCTCCGGCCCGCGCGTCGTCGACGCGCCTGACTCCACCGTGATATGCACAATGAAGTCGATCGAAGCCTTGTACTGGCCACCGACCGAGGTCCAGAAGTCGGACTTCTCCTCTCGCGGCCGGCCGACTGAGGTCTCGGCGTTTCGCAGGCCGATGCCGTCGTCGAGCAGGCCCTCGAGCACCTCGGCCGGCAGGCGGCGGTGCGAGAACAGAATCGCGAGCACCTGCGACAGCAACCGGTGCTCGTCCTGCACCGCCTTCGTCCACGCCGTGACGGCGTAGCTCAGCTCGAGGTGCAGGGGCGGCGCCGTGATCGTCGCCGCGCCGTTCGAGCGCCGTTCCGTGGGGGTCAGCTCGGCGCGCTCACCGGCCTCCCGCAGGTCGTACAGGAACAGGTCGACGGTCGGGCTGGTCAGCTTCGAGGACCACTCCTTCGAGGGCGCATCGAACGCTATTTCGACGCCCTCGAATCCGTGCCGGCCGAGCTCGCGTCTGAGCAGCAGCCGCAGAGCCTCGTCGAGGTCGGCGATGGCCGTGTTGAGGGGTACGTCGATGACCTGCGCCAAGACATGTCAACCGTAGCGGGCTCCCGCCCGCGCGCCAACCCCTTTCTTGGCAGCGGAGGTCAATTCGACGCCTGCGGCTCGGGCCGTCGCACGAGCTCGTGAAACCGCTCGAAGTCGGCTTCGAGCGTCAGGCGTCCCTGCTTTCCGTACTCCTGGGCGACCGCGCGCACGAGGTGGCTCATCCCGATCGGGCTGTCCTCGTCGGCCGCGCGAAACGCCGCTGCGAGCGAGCAGTTCCGGATCGCGCCGCCGGAGAGCTTGAACTGCGCGGCGAGGAAATCGAGGTCGACGTCGCCGGCCACCGGGGCCTCGCTCGGGAGCACGAGCCGCCAGATCCGCCGCCGATCCTCGGCTTCCGGGAACGGGAAGTCGACGACGAAGTCGAGGCGCCGGATGAACGCGTCGTCGACGTTGCGCTTGAAGTTCGTCGCGAGGATCACCGCTCCCGGGTAGGCCTCCATCCGCTGGAGCAGGTAGGCAACCTCGATGTTCGCGTACCGGTCGTGGGAGTCGGAGACCTCCGAGCGCTTGCCGAACAGCGCGTCGGCCTCGTCGAAGAACAGGATCGCGTTCGATCCGTCGGCGGCCGCGAAGATCCGCTCGAGGTTCTTCTCGGTCTCCCCGATGTACTTGGACACGACCGTCGCGAGGTCCACCCGGAACAGGTCGAGGCCGAGCTCGGCGGCCAGGACCTGCGCCGCCATCGTCTTGCCGGTACCCGACTCGCCCGCGAACAGGACCTTCAGGCCCTGCGTCCGCGCGACGGTCCGCTCGTAGCCCCACTCCGACAGCACCCGATCCCGGTGGCGCAGGTACGCGGAGATCGAGTGGAGCAGATCGCGCTGGCGGTCGGGAACAACGAGGTCATCCCAGCCGTAGGCGGGACTGAGCCTGACCGCGAGATCCCCGAGGCGCGAGGACGACGCGTGACGCGCCCCTAGGTCGAGGTCGCCCGGCTCGGGGGCGTCGAGCCCACGAGCCTCGGCCGCCACCCGGCTCACCTCGGCCGCCGCCCGGATCTGCTCGACCGACAGCCGGAACTTGGCGGCGACGTCGGTTGCCGGCGCCCGCGTCAGTCGCTCCCACGTCTCGCGCCGCTCCGCGAACGACGGGAAGGGCACGTCGACGAGCAACACGGTGTGCTCGCTCAACGCCTGAGCCTCCGCGCGCGTGCGGCCGATCAGCACCGAGCGCTCGCGCCGGGCCTCGATCTGCTCGTGCAGCCGCGTCCGCTCTTCCGGCTTGAGGTCTGCGAGCCCGTCGAAGCAGAGCAGCGCGTGCTCCAGCGCGCACGCGAGCTGAGCATCCGCGACCGCTTCGGGACGGCCGAGATCTCGAACGTCGAGCAGCACCAGCCCCGTCCCCGCGGCCGTCGCCACGATCGCCCCGGCGTCCGGCCCGCACACGACGAGCGGAAGCTGGGTATCGGTTCGGAGCGAGCGCGCCACCTCCTCGATCGCGGCCTCGCGGCCGCAGACGCGGCCGTCGATCGGAGCCCGGCGGATCGCCACCGGCGCGCCGGACTCGAGCAGACCCGTGCCCGCCCCGAGCAGGAACGCCGCGAGGCGATCGGCCACCTTCACGGGCCGGTCCGCGAGCGGCACGGCTGCGTCGAGCACGAGCAGTCGGATCGCGCCCACTGCGGTCAAACGCCCCTCGGGTGCGAAGCACGCGAGCACGTCGCGACCATCGACCCCGTCCCCGCTCAGCAGCGCCGCCACGAGGCGTGGACTCGGCAACCGCCGCGTCACGTCGTCCTGAAGGTAGGCGTACAGGCGTCCGTAGCGGGGATGCAGCTCCGGTGCCGCGCACACAGCGAGCACGGCCGCGTCGAGGGCATCCAGGCCGAGCCGCTCGGCAGCCTTCGCCAGCAGCGGGTCCGCGTCCTCCGAACCGGTGTCGCCGGCGAGCGCGAGCGCCTGCTCGTCGGAGATGTACAGCCCTCGCAGCGAGTCGTCGACGCCCGAGTCCTCGACCGCGATCGCCCTGACCGCCGCGAGCAGCCGCGCGTCGAGGAACGCGAACCAGCTGCTCTGCAGGTCAGCCGGTGATGTCACGGGCCACTGCCTCGGCCTCGCGCTCCATCGCGTCGCCTGGCTGGGACACCGTCAACGGCCCACTCTGCGCCGCCCCCCGTTGCTGCACCACGTGGGCCGCCTCGTGCGCGATCAATTCGGCGCCGGCCGCACTGCTCGGGTTGTACTCGCCCGGCGAGAAGAAGATGTCGTTGCCGACCGTGAACGCACGCGCCGACACCGCGCGGGTGAGCGCCTGGGCCTGCGGGTCGGTGTGCACGCGAACGTCCTGCATCGAGTCGCCCAATGCGCCCTCGAGCTGCGTCGCGATGCCCCCATCGAGCCGTCTGCCGCCTCCTCGCGACGCCGCGATCGCCGCCTCGACGTCGGGATGCACGAGCCCGCTCGCGAGGATCCCGTCGCCTTCCTGCATCCGGGCCACGAGCTGGGTGAAGCTCCGGTTGCCGATCTCGCTCGCGGCGCGCTCGAGCCCACCGCGCCCGTCGTGCGCGCTGTCGGGCGAGATGCTCTGCGGAGCGGGGACCGGGCGCGCCCGCTCGGCGTCTTGCTCGAGCTCAGGATCCACGCGCCGAGCATAGGCCGATCGACCCTCGCGAGCAAGGGCGACTGCCGGTGCGTTGCCCGCCAAGGTACCGCCGCGATTTCAGCGCAGCCGTCTCGGCCGCCCCCGGATGCGGTCGAGCCGGATCCGCGTCGACCGCTCAGGCGGATGCTCTCGCTTCGAGGCGACGTCGGGGTCGCGCTCCGCCGGCGCGCGCTCACGGCGCGCCTCCGATTCGCGCTCGCGATCTTCGCTCAACCCGACCTCGAGAAACACGAGGCTCGTCGCCTCCACCGCCCCGAGGCCGATCAGCACGAGCGCGAGGCCGTCACCGAGCCCGCCGCCGATCGCGGCCGCACACACCGCGCCGGCCACCACCAGCAGCGCCGGCGGAGCCGAACCCGACAATGCGCGATCGTCCGGCTCATTCACGCCTCGCGCACGATGCGACTCCAGGCCGCCCCGCGCAAGAGCGGGGCGACCCGGAACGCCATAGTTCGACTACTCGTCCGACGGATCGTCGTCGGGGACGTCGAGCTCGGCCAGCTCATCGACGAACCCCATCGACGAGCGGCCGTCGCCGATCCCCTCCAGGTCGGAGAGGTCGGGCTCCGGCCCGCCGAACCCGGTCAGGCCCTCGCCGTCGGTCAACCCGAGCTCGGCCGCGAGGTCGTCGTGGTCGAGCAGGCCGACGTCGTCCATCCCGCGGGGCAGCGGCTCGGAGGGCTCGATCTCGATCCGGCGGTAGCGCTTGAGCCCGGTCGCTGCCGGGATCAGCTTGCCGATGATCACGTTCTCCTTGAGCCCGACCAGACGGTCGATCTTGCCTTCCAGCGCCGCGTCGGTGAGCACCTTCGTGGTCTCCTGGAACGACGCCGCCGACAGGAACGAGTCGGTGTTGAGCGATGCCTTGGTGATCCCGAGGATGATCTCCTCGGCCTGTGCGGCCTCGCCGCCGGCGTCGATCACGGCCTTGTTCACGCGACCGTACTCCTGACGGTCGACGAACTGGCCCGGCAGCAGATCGGTGTCGCCCTTCTGGTCGACCCGCACCCGCTTCATCATCTGGCGCACGATCAGCTCGATGTGCTTGTCGTCGATGTCGACGCCCTGGGACACGTAGACCTCCTGGACCTCGCGGACGAGGTACATCTCGGTCTCGGTCCGGCCCCGGACCGCCAGCAGCTCGGCCGGGTACAGCGAGCCCTCGTTGAGCTGCGTGCCGGGCTCGATCTTCTCGCCCTCATTCACGAACAGCCGCGTCCGGCGCGGGAACGTGTTGCGATGCTCCTCGCCGGTGTCGTCGGTGATCACGACCGTGACGGCCTTGTCGGACTCCTCGATCGAGACCTTGCCGCCGATCTCGGCGATCTTGGCCAGGCCCTTGGGCTTGCGCGCCTCGAACAGCTCGACCACGCGCGGCAGACCGTGCGTGATGTCCGCGCCCGCGACGCCGCCGGTGTGGAACGTCCGCATCGTCAGCTGGGTGCCCGGCTCGCCGATCGACTGCGCGGCGATGATGCCGACCGCGTCGCCGATCTGGGCCATCTTGCCCGTCGCCAGCGACCGTCCGTAGCAGGCCTGGCAGATGCCGGTCGGGGCCTCGCACTTGAGCACCGAGCGCACTGGCACCGTGATCACGATGCCCTTCTCGGTGTCGTCGTGCCAGGACTCGACCAGATCGGCGAGCTCGGCCCGGTCGATCTCCTTGCCCTTCTCGACGATCACGCGACCGCGCTTGGTCGTGACGTCCTGCGCGGCGATCCGCCCGATCAGGTTGCCGTTGGGCTCGCCGGTCGGCCGCAGTCGCCGGCTGTCCGGACCGGCCTCGAGCTTGGACACCGGCATGTCGATGTACTCCTCGGTGCCGCAGTCCTCGCTGCGGATGATCACGTCCTGGGCGACGTCGACCAGACGCCGCGTCAGGTAGCCCGAGTCCGCGGTGCGAAGCGCCGTGTCCGCGAGGCCCTTGCGGGCGCCGTGGGTCGAGATGAAGTACTCGAGCACGGTCAGACCCTCCTGGAAGGAGGCCTTGATCGGACGCTCGATGATCTCGCCCTTCGGGTTGGCCATCAGCCCGCGCATCCCGGCCAGCTGCCGGATCTGCGAGAACGACCCGCGAGCACCGGAGTTGGCCATCATGTAGATCGGGTTGAGCTCGTCGAGGTGGTCGTACAGCGCCTGACCGACCTCGTTGGTGGCGCGGTCCCACAGCCCGGTTACGAGCTCGTGGCGCTCCTCCTGGTTGATCTCGCCGTTGTCGTACTGGGCCTCGATCGTCTCGAGCTCGGCCTCGTACCGGGCCAGGATCTCCGGCTTGGTCGGCGGCGTCTGCACGTCGTTCTTGGAGATCGTCACACCCGCCTGGGTGGCGAAGTGGAAGCCGACGTCCTTGAACGCGTCGAGCACCTGCGAGATCGTCGGCGCCCCGTACAGCTGCACGAGGTCGTCGACGAGCCGGGTCGTGTCCTTCTTCTTCATCGAGCGGTTGACGAACTCGTACGTGCTCGGGTCGAACCCGTCGCCGAGCGCCTCGGCCAGGGCCCGCTCGATCCGGTCGTTCCACAGGATCCGGCCGACCGTGGTCAGCACGTGGCCGCCCTCACGCCCGAGCGGCCGGTACTCGGCCAGGTCGTGGAGCTTGACCACGCCGTGCTCGTAGGACCACTCCGCCTCCTGGGCGGTGCGGAACACGTGCGGGCGCGGCTCGTGGGTGGACGGATCGATCTGCGCCAGCGCGTCGCCCTCGGGGCCGTACGTGAGGTAGTACGCGCCGAGCACCATGTCCTGCGACGGAGTCGCCAGCGGCGCCCCGTGCGCGGGGGACAGGATGTTGTTGGCGGACAGCATCAGGATCCGCGCCTCGGCCTGTGCCTCGGCCGACAGCGGCAGGTGGACCGCCATCTGGTCGCCGTCGAAGTCGGCGTTGAACGCGTGGCAGACGAGCGGATGGACCTGGATCGCCTTGCCCTCGACCAGCACCGGCTCGAACGCCTGGATCCCCAGACGGTGGAGCGTCGGCGCGCGGTTGAGCAGCACCGGATGCTCGTGGATGACCTCCTCGAGCACGTCCCACACCTCGGGGATCATCGAGTCGACCATCTTCTTGGCCGCCTTGATGTTCTGAGCGGACTTGCGCTCGACCAGCCGCGCCATGATGAACGGCTTGAACAGCTCGAGCGCCATCAGCTTCGGCAGACCGCACTGGTGCAGCCTCAGCGACGGGCCGGACGACGATCACCGAGCGGCCCGAGTAGTCAACGCGCTTGCCGAGCAGGTTCTGGCGGAACCGGCCCTGCTTGCCCTTGAGCATGTCGCGACAGCGACTTGAGCGGACGGTTGCCCGGTCCGGTGACCGGACGGCCGCGCCGGCCGTTGTCGAACAGCGCGTCGACGGCCTCCTGGAGCATCCGCTTCTCGTTGTTGACGATGATCTCGGGCGCGCCGAGGTCGAGCAGCCGCTTCAGGCGGTTGTTGCGGTTGATGACGCGGCGGTACAGGTCGTTGAGGTCCGACGTGGCGAACCGGCCACCGTCGAGCTGGACCATCGGCCGCAGCTCCGGCGGGATCACCGGCACCGCCTCGAGGATCATCATCTCGGGCTTGTTGCCCGAGTGCAGGAACGCGGAGACGACCTTCAGCCGCTTGACCGCGCGGGCCTGCTTCTGGCCCTTGGCGGTCTTGACCTGATCCTGGAGGTCGGCGGCCTCGGCCTCGAGGTCGACCTGCTGGAGCAGGTCGCGCACGGCCTCGGCGCCCATGCCGCCGCGGAAGTACTCGCCGAATCCGTACGGCGAGCCGAACCGATCCTTGAGCTCCCGGAACGTGGTCTCGTCGTTGACGACGTCCTTGGGCTTCATCGTCTTGAACAGCTCCCACACCTGACGCATGCGCTCGGCCGCGTCCTCGATGTAGGCCTCGGTGTCGTCGATGTCGGCCTGCAGGCTCTTGCGCAGGTCCTTGAGCATCTTCTCGCGCTCCTCGTCGGAGAGCTTCGAGATGTTCACGCCGAGCGACTCGGCCCACATGTGGTCGTCGTCGGAGAAGTCGCGCCCGGTCTTGCCGCTCTGGAGGTGCTCCTCACGGCGGGCCAGCGACTCCTTGAGCTCGAGGATCCGCTCCTCCTTCTCGGCCGCGTACGCGTCGAGAACCTTGTTGACCTCGCCCTCGAGCTGGTCGATGATCCTTGGCCCGGGCCTCGTCGTCGATCCAGGTCACGATCGAGGCGGCGAAGTACAGGACCTTCTCGAGCTCCTTCGGAGCCATGTCGAGCAGGTAGCCGATCCGGCTCGGAACGCCCTTGAAGAACCAGATGTGCGAGACCGGCGCGGCCAGGTCGACGTGGCCCATCCGCTCGCGGCGAACCTTCGAGCGCGTGACCTCGACGCCGCACCGCTCGCACACGATGCCCTTGTAACGGACGCGCTTGTACTTACCGCAGTAGCACTCCCAGTCCTTGGTCGGACCGAAGATGCGCTCGCAGAACAGGCCGTCCTTCTCGGGCTTGAGCGTCCGGTAGTTGATCGTCTCCGGCTTGGTGACCTCCCCCGAGCTCCATGAGCGGATCTGCTTGGAGGAGGCCAGACCGATCTCGATCGCGTCGAAATTGTTGATGTCGATCAAATTGATCCCTTCTTGGTCTCTCTAGAAATTCTGTCGGTGTCGGTGGGGGTTGGGCACGCGGGTGAGTCGGGCATCAGTCCTCTTCCAGGACGCCTTCGGCCTCGCCGGCGGGAACGTCGTCTTCGATCATCGTGTCGTCGTCGGAGGAGAAGTCCTCCTCCTCGAGGTCCTCGCCGGGCTCGAGGTCGGGATCCTCGTCGTCGGCCTCTTCCGCGGCCTCCTCCTCGGCCTCCTCGCGCGGTCGTCGCCTTCGTGCTCGGTCGCCTCGTCCGCGGCGGCGCCGTCGGTCGCCCGCACGCCGCTGAGGTCGATCCCGAGCTCCTCGGCCGCGCGCAGCAGGTCGTCGTCCTCCTCGCGCATCTCGGCGCGCTCGCCCTCCTCGGAGACCACGTTGACGTCGAGCGCCAGCGACTGCATCTCCTTGAGCAGGACCTTGAACGACTCCGGGATCGAGGGCTCGGCGATGTTCTCGCCCTTGACGATCGCCTCGTAGGCCTTGACCCGCCCGACGGTGTCGTCGGACTTGATCGTGAGCATCTCCTGGAGCGTGTACGCCGCGCCGTACGCCTCGAGCGCCCACACCTCCATCTCGCCGAACCGCTGACCGCCGAACTGCGCCTTGCCGCCCAGCGGCTGCTGGGTGACCAGCGAGTACGGGCCGGTCGAGCGCGCGTGGATCTTGTCGTCGACGAGGTGCAGCAGCTTCAGGATGTACATGTAGCCGACCGTCACCTGCTCCTCGAACGGCTCGCCGGTGCGACCGTTGAACAGCGTCGTCTTGCCCGAGGCCTGATCGCCCTCGCGCCGGCGCTTGTCGACGTCCATCCTGATCCGGCCCTCGTGCTCGTCCTGCCAGCGCACGAGCGCCTCGTCGACGTCGCGCACGGTGGCGCCGTCGAACACCGGCGTGGCGATGTACACCTTGCCGCCGTCGTCGTGCGCCTCCTTGTAGGCCTGCGAGCCGTCGTCGTACCAGCCGTTGGCCGCGACCCACCCGAGGTGGGTCTCGAGGATCTGGCCGAGGTTCATCCGGCTCGGGACGCCGAGCGGGTTGAGGATCACGTCGACCGGGGTGCCGTCCTCGAGGAACGGCATGTCCTCGACGTCGACGATCTTCGAGATCACGCCCTTGTTCCCGTGACGCCCGGCCAGCTTGTCGCCCTCGGCGATCTTGCGCTTCTTGGCCACGAACACGCGGACGAGCTCGTTGACGCCGGGCGGCAGGTCGTCGCCCTCGTCACGGCTGAACGTCTTGACGTCGATCACGACGCCGCCCTCACCGTGCGGCACCTTGAGCGAGCGTGTCGCGGACCTCGCGCGCCTTCTCCTTGAAGATCGCGCGGATCAGCTTCTCCTCGGCGGTCAGCTCGGTCTCGCCCTTCGGCGTGACCTTGCCGACCAGCAGGTCGCCCGAGCCGACCTCGGCGCCGATGCGAACGATCCCGCGGTCGTCGAGGTTGCGCAGCGACTCCTCCGAGCGGTTCGGAATGTCGCGCGTGATCTCCTCGTCGCCGAGCTTCGTCGTGCGCGCGTCGATCTCGTACTCCTCGATGTGGATCGAGGTGAGCTCGTCGTCCTTGACGATCCGCCGAGACAGGATGATCGCGTCCTCGAAGTTGTAGCCCTCCCAGGACATGAAGGCGACCAGCAGGTTCTTGCCGAGCGCCATCTCACCCGAGTCGGTGGCCGAGCCGTCGGCCAGCACAGCGCCCTCGGCGACCTTCGCGCCGACGTCGACGATCGGCTTCTGGTGGATCAGCGTGCCCTGGTTCGAGCGCATGAACTTCTGGAGCAGGTACTCGTCCTGACCGCCGCCGTCCCGGTCGACCACCATCTGCTCGGCGTCGACGTAGGAGACCGTGCCGGCGGTCCGCGCCACCACCACGTCGCCGGTGTCGATCGCCGCGCGGCGCTCCATCCCGGTGCCGACCAGCGGCGCGTCGGTGACCAGCAGCGGCACGGCCTGGCGCTGCATGTTCGAGCCCATCAGCGCCCGGTTCGCGTCGTCGTGCTCGAGGAACGGGATCATCGCCGTCGTCACCGACCAGATCTGCTCGGGCGAGACGTCGATCAGATCGACCTCGTCCGCGGTCACGGTCACGTACTGGCCCGCCTGCGTCCGGCAGATGATCTCCTCGCCGATCAGGTGACCCTTGTCGTCGACCGGCGTGTTCGCCTGCGCGATGATCTGCTCCTCCTCCTGAGTGGCGTCCAGGTGGACGATCTCGTCGGTCACCTTGCCCTCTCGGACGACCCGGTACGGGGTCGTCACGAAGCCGTGCTCGGACACCTCCGCGTAGGAGGACAGCGAGCCGATCAGGCCGATGTTCGGCCCCTCCGGCGTCTCGATCGGGCACATGCGCCCGTAGTGCGTCGGGTGCACGTCGCGCACCTCGATCGGCGCGCGCTCCCGCGTCAGACCGCCGGCGCCGAGGGCGGACAGCCGACGGCGATGCCTGAGGCCCGCGAGGCTGTTCGTCTGGTCCATGAACTGGGACAGCTGGCTCGAGCCGAAGAACTCCTTCAGCGCGGCCACGACCGGCCGGATGTTGACGATCGTCTGCGGCGTGATCGTGTCGGCGTCCTCGGTGGTGAGGCGCTCGCGCACGACGCGCTCCATGCGGTACAGGCCGATCCGGAACGCCTCCTGGATCAGCTCCCCGACCGTGCGCAGCCGGCGGTTGCCGAAGTGCTCGTACTCGTCCAGGTGATCCTGGATCGGCTCGCGCGGCATCGACAGCGCCTCGGCCGCGTAGTCCTTGACGTCGACGCCGTCGTCCTCGGGCATGCCGAGCAGCCGCGGCAGCGAGATCAGCTCGCGGACCAGCGCGATGATGTCGTCGTGGGTCAGCGTCCGGGTCTCGAGGTCGATGTCGAGCCCGAGGCGCGAGTTGAGCTTGTAGCGGCCCACGCGCGTGAGGTCGTAGCGCTTGGGGTCGAAGAACAGCTGGTGCAGCAGCGAACGCGCCGCGTCGACCGAGGGCGGCTCGCCCGGGCGCTGCTTCTTGAACAGCTCGATCAGCGAGCCCTCCTCGCTGCGGACCATCTCGGGGTCCGCGTCGAGCGTCAGGCGGATGTACAGCGAGTTGTCGAAGAGGTTCAGGATCTCCTCGTCGGACGCGTAGCCCATCGCGCGCAGCAGCACCGTCACCGGCAGCTTGCGCTTGCGGTCGATGCGGACGTAGACGCGGCCCTTCTTGTCGATCTCGAGCTCGAGCCACGAGCCGCGCGCCGGCATCAGGTTCGCGATGAACACCTGCTTCTCGCGATCCTTCGGCTCCATCACATACGCGCCCGGGGAACGGACCAGCTGCGTCACCACGACGCGCTCGGTGCCGTTGATGATGAACGTCCCGCGCTCGGTCATCCACGGGAAATCGCCCATGAACACCGACTGCTCGCGGATCTCGCCGGTCTCCCGGTTGATGAACGCGACCGTGACCGTCAGCGGCCGGGCGTACGTCAGATCCTTCTCGCGGCACTGCTCGAGATCGGCCACGGGCTCGTCGAACGTGAACTCGCCGAACTGGACGGCGAGGTTGCCGGTGTAGTCCTCGATCGGCGAGATGTCGTCGATCGTCTCGCGCAGGCCGCCGCCATCAGGATCGGTCAGCCACTGCGAAGGACTTGCGCTGGATATCAATCAGGTTGGGGACTTCAAGGACCTTGTTCAGACGCGCGAAGCTCCGGCGCGTCCGGGGGGCATGAGCGGTTGCCAAGACGGCGACTCCTCGGAACGGTCGAGAGGGAGGCAGATCAGCGCTTCCCGAGTGCGCATGCTCCCGACGACCCGAGAGACACGTACTCCCCACGAAGCGCGACCATCAAAGATAGCACAGGGCAACGATGCCCTGTGGAGGGACGCTCAGCTCTCACGGACCCCGCCCCCGGATCGCCGCGTATGTGGCGCGGCGCCGCTGTACTCGGGCGGCTACGACTATTGGCTGACCGGGGCAGTGTAGGGACTCAGCGCCGGTTGGGCAAGACCAATGTGAAAGCACGGCCCGGGCGCCCTACGGCCAGCCGGGAGGCGCGTCGGCAGCGAATTTCGCCGGAACGGACTCGCCGCGCGGTAGATTTGCGCTCAGGGGTTGTCGAGTGGGCCTTTGCCCATTTACCTCACGAGGGGGAACGTATGCGGGTTGCACGAGCGAGATATGTGCGATTTGCTCTCGCAGTCGGCGCGGCTCTCGGTCTCGCGACGCTGGGCGGAGCATCGGCCGCGGCGCGGCAGACCGCGCAAGGCACGCCGTCCTTCAAGGTGACGATCTCTCCCGCCTACGCGACGGCCGGGCAGTGGACGACGTTCCGGGTGACCGTCGTCAACACGTCGTCGCACGGCGACCTCGCTGAAATCCCTGCAGCTGACGCCGCCGACCGGGTTCACGCTGTCGCAGCCGGCGTCGAACGCGCCGCTGCGGCGCAAGACGAAGGTCGGCGCGAACGGACGCTCTCCCTTCGCCAGATCTCGGTGAAGCCCGGATCGAAGGTGCAGTTCCATCGTCCGGCAACCGCGCCGCCAAGTGCGGCAAGTCGCTGCTGCGCTGGAGCACTCCGGCGTTCCAGGGCGCGACCCCGTCCGGCCCGCAACTCGACGCTGCAGTCCGCGCTGAGCAGCGTCGGCGTCACCGTGGTCTGCCCGTCGACCGCGGCGTGCGGTGACGGCGGCCCGCCGTGCTCGACGAGCCTGAACACGTCGATGAGCACCTACGGGGTGGTCTCGAACGCGGCCGTCGGGCACGCTGCGCCAGACGGTCAACGTCGGCAACCGGCTGAGCTGCGGCGCGTACCGGTTCCGCGATCCCAACTGGTACGACTCGGTCGTGACCCTCCGGCGCACACCGCCCACCGGCCGGCGGTCCGCCGATCGTCGACGTCAGGTCAGTTACACGATCAAGAACGCGTCGCAGAACGGGATCGGGTTCTGCCTCGGCGCCGCATACGAGTTCACGACCGCCTCGGGCAACCAGGCGCGCGCCGGCAAGCTGCCCAACGGCAACCCCGGGTTCATCGGGCTGCTTCCGCATGTGCGCCGCCGCCGGCCCGCCGTGCATCTCGACGATCTCCCAGCAGTCCGACCCATCGGCCAAGTCCGGTCACGACGCGGTCATGACGATCCAGATCCCCGAGCAGGGCGATCCGTGGGGCGGAAGTTAGGTCTCGCGACCGTCACCTCAACCGCAGTGTTCGCTGCACGACCCGGCGGAGCGGCAGTTTCCGAGCAGCGAGGCGCGGCGACACACTTCGGCCCGAGTCGGAGACGGCGGGACTGATGCGAGTTCAAGCAAGGTGGGGCAAGCGACTTCGCGTGGCCGGCGGCGGCGGCGACATTGCTGGTCATCATGATCCCGGCGGCCACGAGGGCATCCGGCCCGGCACAGCGAGCAAGACCTGCGCCCAGATCAACGGGTGCAGCGCCATCGTGTCGACACCGCCCGAGGGTCGCGGCTCCGTCGCCCCGGCGCGCCGGCGCCGCCGCCGCCGCCGAGCAGCCGATTCGGGATCACCGTGGCCGACGGCGCCCACCGCCACCGTCGGAACGCAGAGCCAGTCCGGCAGCTGATCGCGAAGGTCGACTCGGGCCGAGGCATCAGCTGCCGCGGGTACCAGCGCCGAGGGACGCCACGCACGTTCGTGTTCAAGCTCCTGACCGCGACGCCGCTCACGATCACCTACGGGATCGTCGACCGGATCACGAACACGACCGCCCACGGGATTCAGTTCTGTCTGGCGGCGAACTTCGCCTTCAAGACGGCCTCCGGCAGGCCCGCGGCAACGACCGTGCTGCCAGACGGCACGCGCGGGCACGTCGGCCTGCTGCCTCGATGCGTCAACCCGATCGCTCCCGCCGGGCGCGTCAGGCAGACCATGCGTCGCACGCATCACGAGCGTCAAGAACAAGAACAGCACGCACCGGCGTCGACGTGATTCTCAGGGTGCGAGTGCCGACGCAGACCAACGGCGACCCTTGGGGCGGTTCGTAGCGAGAGCGTACGCGACGAGCGCCGCCGCTCAGCCGAAGTCCGGCGTCGGCAGGCGAACGATCTTCAGCCGGCTCAGGATCTCGTCCCGCTCGCGGAGCAGGTCCGCGTCCGCGCCGTCGAGTGCGTCGAGCGCGTCGATCGTCGCCGCGATGTCGTACTCCGCGCCACGCGCGCGCGCGACCGAGCGCCGCGATCAGCTCGGCGCGGGCCGCGTCGGTGTAGCCGAGGCGCGCCAGCGCGATGCCGGCCACGCGCTCCAGGAGCGGCGCGTTCCGGTCGGTCACCGTCGAGCTGATCGTGCGCGATCGCGAGCGCCCGCTCCGGAGTCGCCGCCGAGCGCCTCGGCCTCGGCGATCAGCGCCTGGGCGAAATCGGCGTAGGCATCCATGCTGAACTCGCGGAGCTCGTTCATCGCCGCCTCGAGCATCGGCACCGCCGCTCGGCCGTCGCCGCGCCGCGTCGCGAGCCGTCGCCAGCAGCAGGTCGATGAACGCGACCGACTGCCGCTCGCCGCGTTCCGCTCCACACCCGGCGCGCGCGCTGCAGGTGCTCCTCGGCCTCGTCGAGGTGGCCCTGGTCGGACAGGATCTCGCCGACGTTGCAGTCGGTGAAGGCGACGTCGGCCGGGCGTGCCGGCGCGTTCGCCGCATCTCCCGCGACCGGCGGTAGAGCGTGATCGCGTCGTCCCAGCGGCCGTCGAAGTAGGCGAACATCCCGAGGTTGTTGAGCACGATCGATGCTCGTGCTCGGGATCGCCCAGCTGCTCGTAGATCTCGAGGGCGCGCCACGAGTGCGTCGGCCTCCTCCGGGCGACCCGATTCGAGAGCGCCCAGTCGAGGCGTAGCAGGCGTGCGCGAGCGCGCTCAGCTCGCCGACCGACTTCGGCCTCGGCGATCGCCTGCCGGCACAGCCGCGATCGCCTCTGCCCAGCGGCCCTGCCGATTGCGGATGCCCGCCGAGCTGCGAACGCATCCGCGCGCGCCATGCGCGTCGCCTCCGCGTCCGTCGAGCGAATCGAGAACCCGCGAAGCCCGCGCTTCAGCCATCGCACCGCGCGGCTCAGCGCCGCGCTTCGCTCGGCCACCTCGGCCTGGCGGTCGCACAGCCGAGCCTGGGCGATCGGGTCGTCGCGCAGCAGCCGGCGCGCCTCGGTCAGGGCCCGGCTCGCCGCCGCCGGCTCGCCGACGCGCCGCAGCGCCTCGCCCATCTGCTCCCACGCCTCGGCGAGCGCCCGGCCGTCCGCGTCCGGCCCCGAGCGCCCGCCCCGGCGTCGATCGCCCGCCGGTACAGCCGCACCGCGTCGGCGTGGGAGAAGCGCTCGGTCGCCCGCTTGGCGGCGAGCATCGCGTAGCGATGAGCGCGCGCGTGGTCGCCGGCGAGCGCGAAGTGGTTCGACAGCACCGCCGCGTCCGCGTCGTGATCGCCGTCCTGCTCGCGTTCGAGCCTGAGCCCGACGGCCATGGTGGAGCTCGCGCCGCAGCTTGAACGGGAGGCTCGAATAGGCCACCTCCTGGAGCGCGGGCCGGCGGAAGCGCACGTGCCCGTCCGGCTCGCGCGCGAACACGACCGACAGCGGTCCCAGAACCGCTCGTCGGGCGGCGGCATGCCGGGCGCGAGTACGTCCGACAAGCCGGTCGGGCTGGAACGACAGGCCGAGTACCGCCGGCCCGGCGGACGATCGCGCGCGTCGCCGGGTCGAGCGCGTCGATGCGGGCCATCGTCGCCGCGCCGACGCTGTCGGGCAGCTCGTCGCGGTTGCCGGCGGCGGCCGCGGCGAGCAGGTCGAGCAGGAACTGCGGGCTGCCGCCCGGAGCGCTCGACGGCGAGCTCGACGACGTGCGGCGGCAGCTGCGTCGCCTCCGGAGTGGCCAGGGCGAGCGCCTCGCGTGTCCTCGCGCGAGAGCGGCCCGAGCTCGATCCGCTCGTGCGGGCGGTCGGTCGAGCACCAGGCCGCCGGGCGCGTCCCGGCGGGTGACGAGCACGACCCAGGCCGAGGACTCGAGCTCGACCGCGAGCGCCTCGAACAGCGCCGACCGAGGCGGCGTCCATCAGGTGCGCCTGCTCGATCTCGACGATCGTCGGGACGACCAGCGCGCGCCTGAGGAAGCGGAGCACGACCTCGTGCAGCTTGGCGGCGCGGGACGCTGGCGGCGAGCTGCTCGACCTCGATCGACGGCGCGACCTCGACGTCGAGCACGATCGCGATCAGCGACAGTCCACGGCAGCAGGTCGGGATCGTTCGAGCGTCGATCTCCGCCCGGAGCCGGTCGAGCACGACTCGTCGTCCGGCGTCGTCCGCGTCCACCCCGAGCACCTGCCGAAGGAGCTCGCGCCACGCCGAGTACGGCGTGTCGCGCGTGTACACCTCGCAGCCGGCGCGCAGCGACGACCATCCCGTCGCCGATCCTGGCGGCCTCGGCCAGCAGCCGCGACTTGCCGATGCCCGTCTCGCCCGACCAGCTCGATCAGCGTTCCCGAGCCTCGTCGCGCGCCGCTCGATCGGCCGAGCGCAGCTGGTCGAGCTCGGGCTTCGCGCCCGACCAGCGGCAGCTCCAGGCGGATCGCTCCGCTCGGAGGCGCCGCGGACCGGTCGGGCCCACGTCCCAGGCCTGCACCGGCCGGGTCTTGCCCTTGACCGCGAACGGCTCGAGCGCGGTCTGCTCGAAGCTCGTCTTCGCCCCGCGCAGGACGTCGCGGGTCGCGTAGATGCGCCCGGCCGGCGCCTTCGCCATCAGTCGGGCGGCGAGGTTCACGGTGTCGCCCATCACGGCGTACCACCGCCGGTAGTCCGGGCCGACCTGACCGGTGAAGACCGGGCCGCGGTTGACCCCGACCGTCACCGGCAGCGGCGGACCGGCCTCGACGATGTGGCGCAGCGCGAGCAGCATCCGCTCCTCGTCGTCGCCGACCACGCGCGGGGCGCCGGCGCTCAACCGGATCTTGCCGCCGTCCGACGCGATGTCCGAGTCGAGGAACGCACACGTCGTAGCGATCGACCGCCTCCTGGACGAGGCGGACGACGCTCGATCGAGTCGCGCGCGCCGCGGCCTCGGGCCCCTGCTCGCGCAAGCACCTCGATCGAGGCCGCCGAACTGAAGGAAGGCGACGTCGCGGTCCGATGCTCGGGAGCCGTCGACCCGCTCCGAGATGGGCTCGGAGCGCGGCGGGCAGGAAGCTCTCGATCGACCTCCTCGGCTCGGAGTCGGGCAGGCCGAGCCGGGGGCACCCACTCGCACGGCGACGGCGAGCGGGCGAGCAGGACGCCGGGGCCGGACCTCGCGCGCCGACGCAGCTGCGAGGCAGCCATCCGGGCGGTCTCCGGGCTGATCAGGATCTGCCCGCGGACGCGGCTCCCTCCAGCGCGACGACCGTCGCTCGTCGCCGGGCCGCCGATCAGCGAGCTCGCGATGGGACCCGCCGACGACGAACATCGCGTACGCGCCGCTGTGCACGCCGACCGACATGCGCAGCACGACGTTGCTGTCTCCGGCGCGGACCCGGCCGACCTCGCGGAGCGTGCGCCGCATCGCCGCCGCCGCGCAGCACGCCCGCGGCGCGTGCTCCTGGTTGCCCTCCTGGTCGTAGAACAGCAGCACCATCGCGTCGCCGCCGAACTTCACGAGCGACCCGCCGCGGCCGTACGCCTCGGCCAGCAGCGCCGAGAAGCAGGCGTTGATCACGTCGACGAGCTGCTCGGCTCCCTCCTTGCCCCGGCGGGCGAGCCGCTCGGACAGTCGGGTGAAGCCCGAGACGTCGGCGAACACCATCGTGCACGGGATCGTCTCGGTCAGGTCGTCGATCGGCCGGGCCAGGCGAGCCAGCAGCGCCCGAGGCACGAACGGAGCGAGTGTTCCAGTGTCGGTTGCACCTGGCAACGACGCCCACGTCGCACCGCCGCAGGAGGGGACGGCCCGAAGCCGGCCGGCGCGCGACAGGCCGCCCCGACAGCCGGCGCGGACACGGGCCGCACTTGTCAAGGCGCCGAACGCGTTACTTCAGATCGACGGTGGCGCCGGCCTCCTCGAGATCGGCCTTGAGCTTGTCGGCCTCGGCGCGGTCGATGCCCTCCTTGATCGGCCTTGGGCGCCTCGTCGACGAGCGCCTTGGCCTCCTTGAGGCCGAGACCGGTGGCCGCGCGCACGACCTTGATCACCTGGATCTTCTTGTCGCCGGCCGCCTGGAGCACCACGTCGAACGCGGTCTGCTCCTCGGCCTCCTCGCCACCGCCGTCCGCCGCCGGCCGCGCCGGCGGCCGGCGCCGCGGCGGCGACGGCGCGTCGCCGAGACGCCGAACGTCTCCTCGAGCGCCTTGATGCGCTCGGACAGCTCGAGCACGGAGATTGACTTGAGCTCGTCGATCCACTCTTGGGTGCTAGGCATGGTTCCTCCTTACGCGTCGGACGGCTGATCGTCCGACGATGATTCCTGTTCAGTTTCTGCTGCTGGCGCGGCCTCGGGTTCCGCGGCCGCCTCGGGCTCGGGCTCGGGTTCCGCAGCCGCCTCCGGCTCCGGCTCGGGCTCCGCGACAGCCTCAGGCTCCGCAGCCGCCTCCGGCTCCGGCTCGCCGCTTCGGGCTCCGGCTCCGCGACAGCCTCAGGCTCCGCAGCCGCCTCCGGCTCCGGTTCGGCAGCCGCCTCGGGCTCGGGCTCCGCGACAGCCTCGGGCTCGGGCTCCGGCTCCGCCGGCGCCTCGGGCTCCGCGGCCACCTCGGGCTCAGGCTCCGCGGCCGCCTCGACCTCGGGCTCCGCAGCCGCCTCGGGCTCAGGCTCCGCAGCGGGCTCCGGCTCCGCGGCCGCCTCGGGCTCCGGCGCAGCAGCCTCGGCAGCCGGCGCCGGCGCGGTCCCGCTCACGAGCCCCTTCTCGGCGATCTGCTGGAGCTGGATCGCGAGTCCGGCGATCAGCGCGTTCAGCGTCCGCGCACGAGGCCCGACAGCGGCGCGGCGATCGTGCCGACGAGCTGGGCGTGCAGCACGTCGCGCGCCGGCAGGCGCGCGATCGTGCGCACGTCGTCGGCGCGTCAGCGCCGTCGTGTCCATCAGGCCGCCCTTGAACTCGAGCGTGTGCATCGTCCGCGCGGCCTCGTTCAGCGCCTTGGCCGCGAGCGCGGCGTCGCCGGACACGAACGCGAGAGCCGTCGGGCCCCTCGAGCAAGGCCTTCAGCGCCTTCGGCGCCGGCCTGGTCGGCGGCGCGCTCGGACAGCGAGTTCTTGACGACCCGGAACTTGGTCCCGGACTCGCGCAGCCTGGCCCGCAAGCTCGGCCGCCTGCGCCACGGAGATGCCGCGGTAGTCGACCGCGAACACCGCCTCGGCCGATCTGATCTGGCCGGCGATCTCCTCTACGACTGCTGCTTTCTGGTCTCGGTTCATGGGTTCCTCTCAAACGCAGAAACGCCCGCATCGTCGGCGGGCGTCGAATCAGGAACCGGAACCGGCTCCCAAATTCGAGGCTCCGCCTGCTCCGGACTTACGTTGCCGCCGGAGGTCTCGGGCTTCGTCTCTATGAACAAGAGTTTACGCCGCTACGGGCTCCTCGACGATGTCACGCGTGCGCGTGGGATCGACCTTGACGCCCGGGCCCCATCGTCGTCGCCACGTCACCGTGCGGATGTAGCGACCCTTGGCCGCCGACGGCTTGGCGCGGATCAGCTCCTCGATCACCGCCGCATAGTTCTCGAGCAGCTTGCGGTCCTCGAAGTCGCGCTTGCCGATCACGAGGTGCACGATCGCGTTGCGGTCGGTCCGGTACTCGACCTTGCCGGCCTTGGACTCCTCGACCGCCTTGCGCGACGTCCATCGTCACGGTCCCGACCTTGGGGTTCGGCATCTTGCCGGCCGGACCCAGGATCCGGCCGAGCCGGCCGACCACCGGCATCAGGTCAGGCGTCGCGATCGCGACGTCGAAGTCGTCGAAGCCGTCCTGGATCCGCTGAGCCAGATCCTCGGCGCCGACCACGTCGGCGCCCGCCTCCTCGGCCTCGCGGGCCTTGTCGCCCTGCGCGAACACCGCGATCTTGACGTCCTTGCCCAGCCCGTTCGGGAGCGCGATCGTCCCGCGCAGCTGCTCGTCGGCGTGACGGACGTTCAGCCCGGTGCGCACGTGGACCTCGACGGACTCGTTGAACTTCACGCGCGCGAGCTGCTTGATCAGCGCCACCGCCTCGGCGGGCGAGTACTCGCGCTCGCGGTCGAAGCGCTGCTTGGCGTCCTCGTATGTCTTCCCGTGGTGTGACATGAGCCCTAGACGACCTCCACACCCATCGAGCGAGCGGTGCCCGCGATGATCTTCGCGGCGGCGTCGATATCGCCGGCGTTCAAGTCCTTCATCTTCTTCTCGGCGATCTGCCGCAGCTGGTCCTGCGTGATCCTCGCGACCTTCGTGCGGTTCGGCTCGGCCGACCCCTTCTCCAGGTTCAGCGCCTGCTTGATCAGCACCGCGGCCGGCGGGCTCTTGGTGACGAACGTGAACGAGCGGTCCTCGTAGACCGTGATCACGACCGGGATCACCGTGCCCAGGTCGCCCTGCGTCTGGGCGTTGAACGCCTTGACGAACTCCATGATGTTGACGCCGTGCTGGCCGAGCGCCGGCCCGACGGGCGGCGCCGGCGAAGCCTGGCCGCCGACCGCCTGCAACTTGATCTGTGTCAGAACTTTCTTGGCCACAACCGAATCCTAGATCTTCTTCACCTGATCGAACCCGACTTCAACCGGCGTCTCGCGACCGAAGATCGACACCAGCACCTTCAGCCGCTGCGCGTCCTCGTTGACCTCGGAGATCTCGCCGGAGAAGTCTGACAGCGGACCCGAGATCACCTTGACCGACTCGCCGATCGTGAACGTGGCGCGGCTCCGCGGGCGCACCTCCTGCTCGCGGTGGAGCAGGCGGTTGACCTCGTCCTGCGTCAGCGGGACGGGCTCGTTGGACGCCCCGACGAACCCGGTGACGCCGGGCGTGCCCTTGACCAGCGACCAGGAGTCCTCGTTGAGGTCCATGTTGACGAGCACGTAGCCCGGCATCGTGCGCTTCTCGACGGTGATCTTCTGGTTGTCCTTCATCTCCGAGACGGACTCGGTGGGCACGACGATCTGCCGGACCGCCTGCTGCTGACCGAGCGAGACGATCCGGTGCTCGAGGTTGTGCTTGACCTTGTTCTCGTGACCCGAGTATGTGTTTACGACGTACCAGCGGAACATTCTTTGTTTGGATTGGCCTCTCTAGCCGTCAGCGCCCGGTGGCGCTCACTTCAAGACGAACGTAACTATCTTCCCGGCGGCCCAGTCGGCCACGCCGAGGAATACTGCGGCCACGATCACGAACCCGATCACGACTCCCGTGGCCTGGAACACCTGCGGGCGGTCCGGCCACTGTACTCGTTGGAGCTCGCGCCAGCTTCCTTGCAGGAAGGCGATCAAGCCGCGCAAACACACTCGGTCGCCGCTCTGGAACCGCCGCGCCCGGTGCGACGAGCTCGCCGCTGCCGGATGCGCCGGCGCCGCTCTCATCATCGTAGCCGCCGCCCCGCCGTCCGCCGCGGCGGCCACCGCGGCCGCCGCCGGCGAGCGACTCCTCGACCTCGCGCTCGAACTCGTCCTCGTCGTCGCCCTCGTCGGGCTCGGGCTCAGCAGGCCGGCCGTACGCGAGCTGCTCCTCGGCCAGCTCGACGTCGGGCGTGGCGTGCTCGAGCGGTGCCGGCGCGCCCTCGTCGTCGTGCTCGAGCGACTCCGAACTGTGGTCGGCGTCATCGGGCGAGTCCGAATCGTGATCGACGTCCTCGACCGAATCGGAACCCAGCTCGACCGGCTCCAGCTCGGTCGCGCCGTTCTCGGGGTCGGAGGCGCCGTTCTCGGAATCGTGCGTCGCCGTCGGGATCCCCTGGCGCGGATCCACAGGTGACCCCGGCTGCCGAGGACGCCGGTCTCGGGCGCGTTTGCGGTTACGAGCCACGGAGCGCTCCGGTCAAGCTCAGCGTGTTTCGCGGTGCGGCGTGTGACACCTGCACCAGCGGCAGTACTTACGCAGCTGCAACCGCTCCGGGTTGTTCCGCTTGCTCTTGTTGGTCTGGTAGTTGCGTCGCTTGCACTCTTCACACGCGAGAGTTGCAGCGATCCGAACATCTCCACGAGCCATGTGGGCGCTTCCGTCTGGATGGTCAGGGTCTCGGCTACCGGACCGCGGGCGCGAGAACGAACGCCGCCCGGCGCCGAGCCTCAGTGTAGCGGCCGAGCGGTGGCCGGGAAGCGCCTCGGACTCATTCGACGAGCTCCACCGGCGATACCTCCAGGTCGAGCCAGCGATCGCCTCGGAGGATCCGGATCGCAAGCGAATGGCCGATCGCGTCCTGCGTCATCAACCGCTGGACGTCGTCGACGCGCTCGACCGCCTCGCCGCCCAGCTCGACGATCAGATCCTCCGCGCGCAGCCCGGCTCGCTGGGCCGGGCTGCCCTGCGAGACCTCCACCACCTCGACGCCGGCGGTCCTGTTCACGCGCACGCGCGCGTGAGGCGGCAACGGTCGCGGGCCGGCCGCGATGCCGATCCAGGCCCGGCGCACCCGTCCGTCACGCATCAGCGTGCCGACGATCTGGCGCGTGGCCGCGTTGATCGGGACGGCGAGCCCGAGCCCGACGCCGGCGACCGCGGTGTTGATCCCGATCACCCGCGCCGAGCTGTCGACGAGCGCTCCGCCCGAGTTGCCCGGATTGAGCGCTGCGTCCGTCTGGATCACGTTGTCGATGTGGCGCACGGTCCGGCCTGCGCGCGCCGGCAGCGAGCGCCCGAGCGCGGACACGACCCCGGCCGTGACCGAGCCGGCGAACCCGTTCGGGTTCCCGATCGCCACCACGAGCTGGCCGACGCGCAGATGCTCGGCCTCGCCGAGCGTGGCCGGGACGAGGCCGTCCCCGTCGGCCCGGAGCACGGCGAGATCCGTCAACCGGTCCGTGCCGACGACCCGCCAGCTCAGCTCGCGGCCGTCGACGAACGTCGCTCTGCCGGTCCGTCCCGGCCCCGCGACGACGTGCGCGGAGGTCACGAGGAACCCGTCCGGCGTCAACGCGACCGCGCTGCCGGCGCCGGCCGGGACCTGGCCATTCCGGCCGCGCCGCATCACCCGCAGGTTCGCGACGCTCGGCGCGACGCGCTCGGCGACGTCGACCACGACGCGCGAGTAGGCGTCGAGAGCCTCGGCCTCGCGCCGCTCGGCGTCGTTCTCGTATTGCTCAGCAGTCGTACTCATCGCGAGACTCCGGACCTAGAGGTTGACCGCGACCGTGCGCTCATCGGCGCCGCGGACGATCGTCAGCTCGAGCTGACCGCCCGTCTGGGCGGCGTCGAGCGCTTCGTACAGCGCCTCGACCCGGTCGAGATCCTTGCCGGCGGCTGCGACGATCAGATCGCCGCGCTCGAGACCGGCCCGGTCCGCCGCGCTGCCGCGCTCGATCGCTCGCACGAGCACGCCGTCGCGCTCGGGCAGGCCGACCGCCCGACGCAGGCGGCGGGCGACGCGAGGCGGAGCGATCGCCACGCCCAGATGGGCGCGCTGGGGCGACTCTCCGCGGCCCAGTCTCTCGACGCGCTCCCGAGTCGCACGGTCGGCCGGAACGGCGAGGATCAGGCCGCCGTCGGCGCGGACCGCGTTGATCCCGAGCAGGCGCCCGTCGGCGTCGATCAACGGACCGCCAGACGACCCGCGGGGCAACGGCGCGGTGTGCTCGATCGCGCCCGTGATCCGGCGCCCGCGCGGGCCTCGGAAGCTGCGCGCGGTCGACGACACGAATCCGGGCGTCACCCTCAGGCCGCGGCCGCCGGGGTTGGCCAGCGCCAGCACCGAGCGCCCGATCGGGACGGACTCCTCGAGATCCGAGGCCCACTCGATCGGCTCGATCCCGGCCGTGTCGGCTTCGATCACGGCCACATCCAGATCCTGATCGGACGCAAGCACGCGTGCCGCTCTCGCGCCGCCCGTCGTAGAACGTGACGGTCACTTCGTCACCCCGCAGGTTGTGTGCGTTCGTGACGATCCGGTTCGCTCCGATTACGAACCCTGAGCCCCTGTCCCCATCCCTGGCCAAGCCCGATCACCTTCGGGCCGGTGCGCTCCGCCGCTTCCTGGATCGCCCCTTCCAACTCTTCAAGAACAGTCATGTCCGACCACCTTCTCCTTCATAAACTATCTAGTGACTTGCAATCTGCAAGTCGCAACTTTACCACCACCGCGCCCACGACACCCCGGACCGTCCGTACGATCTGCGCCAGCCATGAACGAGACAGCGCCATCCGACCGCGAGTGGTCGCCTGAGATCGAGACGAGCCATGTCTCGCGCGAAGCGCTGGCCGACGCGCTGTCGACCATCGGCGACCGCTGGACGCTGCTCGTGATCGCCGCGCTGCTCGACGGGGCCGAAGCGATTCGGCGATCTGCAAGTGGAGGTTCCGGGGATCGCTCCCAACGTCCTGACCCAGCGCCTTCGAGCGCTCGAGCGTAACGCGCTCGTGCTCGCGCGTCCGTACTCCGAGCGCCCGCCGCGATTCGTCTACGAGCTGAGCGCGGCCGGACAGGAGCTCGCCGGCGCGCTGCGGCTGATCGCGAGCTGGGGAGCGCGCAACGCCGAGGGCGCGGCCGCGCCGCGGCACGCGGTCTGCGGCACGCCGATGGAGACGCGGTGGTGGTGTCCGACGTGCGAGCGGACGGTCGCCGACGACGAGGACGACGACCTCCACTACGCGTAGCCGCTCCGACCACACATGACGCGACCGCCTTCCGGCGGACGGAACCGCCGTCTTAGAGACCTCTCACCAGTCGGCCTCAGACCATGCGGGGAAGTGGAGAATGCGCGCATGCTCCGCCTGGTAGGCATCGTCGTCTCGATCGGGCTGGCTGACTCGCTCAACCCGAGCACGATCGCGCCGGCGCTGTACCTCGCCACCGGCGAGCGCGCGCGCGGCCGTGTCGCGGAGTTCACGTTCGCCGTGTTCGCCGTGTATTTCGTCGGGGGCGCCGCGATCGCAATCGGTGCCGGGCAACTGGTCCGCTCGCTCCTGCCCGTCCACCATCATCACGTCACCGACGTGGTGGAGATCGCCGTCGGCGCGGCGATGATCGGTGTGGCGGCGCTGCTGTGGCGTCATCGGGCGAACCTGTCGCGGCGCGATCCGCCCGACTTCGATCCGCACGGGAAGTCGAGCTGGGTGCTCGGAGCCTCGATCACGGCGGTCGAGCTGCCGAGCGCGTTTCCGTACTTCGCGGCGATCGCGGCGATCCTCGGCTCCGGGCTCGGCCCCGCGCGGAATCTCGTGCTGTTGCTGCTGTTCAACATCTGCTTCGTTCTGCCGCTGCTGGGCATCCTCGCGACGCTCACGTTCGGCGGCGATCAGGCCGACCGCATGCTCTGCCGCCGGCCGGGCCTTCCTCCAGCGCCACTGGCCGACGGTGCTCGCCGGTCTCGCGCTCGTCGCGGGCTTGTTCATCGTGCTGCTCGGCGTCACCGGGCTCGCCGGCACGCACAGCCCGCTCGCCCGCCGGCTGCATCGCATCCTCCGCGGCTGAGTCACGCCGGCGGCGCCGTCCCGGCCTTGCAGTGCGACGCGTACGTGACCAAGCTGATCGACATGCAGCGGTTCGCGACGATCATCGTGTCGATCCTGTCGTAGTCCGCGACGGCGTCGGTAGTGTTCGGGCCCGCGGTGGACTTCGAATTCTCCGATCGATGCAATGAGCTTCGCGAGCGCCTGCTCGCGTTCATGGACGACCACGTCTACCCGGCCGAGGCGGTCTACCACGAGCAGCTCATCGCCTCGGGCGATCCTCACTCGCATCCGCCGGTGATGGAGGAGCTGAAGGAGCAGGCGCAGGAGCTCGGCCTGTGGAACCTGTTCCTGCCGCACGGAGGCGAGCAGTGGGGGGCGCCCGGGCTGAGCAACGCCGAGTACGCGCCGCTGGCCGAGATCATGGGGCGCAGCCACATCGCCCCCGAGGCGTGCAACTGTGCCGCCCCCGACACCGGGAACATGGAGGTCCTGGCCCTGTTCGGAACCCCCGAGCAGAAGGACCGGTGGCTTCAGCCGTTGCTCGAAGGCGAGATCCGCTCGGCGTTCGCGATGACCGAGCCGGCGGTGGCGAGCTCTGACGCCACCAACATCGAGCTGCGGATCGAGCGCGACGGCGACGAGTACGTGCTGAACGGTCGCAAGTGGTGGATCTCCGGCGCGATGCGCGACCGCTGCAAGATCATCATCGTTATGGGCAAGACCGGAGCTGGTGGCTCCGAATCATCGCCGTTCCAGCAACAGTCGATGATCCTCGTCCCCCGGGAGACGCCAGGACTGCAGATCCTGCGCAACCTGCCCGTGTTCGGCTACATCGACCAGGAGGGCCACGCCGAGTTGCTGTTCGAGGACGTCCGCGTGCCGGCCTCCAACCTGATCAGCGAGGAAGGGCACGGCTTCCTGATCGCGCAGGCGCGGCTCGGGCCGGGCCGGATTCACCACTGCATGCGGTGTATCGGCGCGGCCGAGCGGGCGCTCGAGCTGATGTGCGCCCGAGCGCTCTCGCGCACGACGTTCGGTCAGCCTGTGTCCGAGCGCGCGAACATCCAGGACTGGATCGCCGAGTCGCGGATCGAGATCGACATGGCCCGGCTCCTGACGCTCAAGGCCGCGTGGCTGATGGACACGGTCGGCAACAAGCAGGCCCGCACCGAGATCTCCTCGATCAAGGTCGCGGCGCCGAACGTGGCGCTCCGGGTGATCGACCGGGCCATCCAGGTCCACGGCGGCGGCGGCGTGTCCGACGACTTCCCGCTCGCGTCGATGTACGCGCACCTGCGGACGCTCCGGCTCGCCGACGGACCAGACGAGGTCCACAAGCGATCGATCGCGCGGATCGAGCTCCGGCGCGCGGGCACTCCCGCACCGGTTCCCGGCTAGGGCTCGTCCGGTCGTCGAGCCAAGCATCGGCATCCGCACCGTCGTCCTTGACCGCCCACCCACCTATCCTCTGGCGGTGGGCGATCTCGACGCCAGAACGGTCCTGGTCACCGGGGCGAACACCGGCATCGGCAAGGAAACCGCGCGCGCCCTGGCGGCCCGCGGCGCGACCGTCCTGCTCGCGTGCCGGTCGCAGGAGAAGGGGCGCACGGCCGTGGAGGAGATCGCCACCCAAACGGGCAACCGACGGCTCGAGCTGCTGTCGATCGACCTCGGCGATCTGGCCTCCGTGCGCGCGTGCGCAGACGCGCTCCTCGCGCGCGGCGAGCCGCTCCACGTGCTGATCAACAACGCCGGCCTGGCCGGCAGCCGCGGGATGACCGCGAGCGGCTTCGAGGTGGCCTTTGGCACCAACCACGTCGGCCCGTTCTTGCTCACGAGCCTGGTCCTCGATCGCTTGCGCGAGAGCGCGCCCGCGCGGATCGTGATCGTGGCGAGCGGGGCGCACTACGGAGCCAAAGGCGTCGACTTCGAGGCCGTCCGAAAGCCCACGCGCTCGGTCACCGGGATGCGGGAATACTCCGTCTCGAAGCTCGCCAATGTCCTGCACGCGCAGGAGCTCGCGCGTCGGCTCGACGGCACCGGGGTCACGGCGTACTCCTTGCACCCAGGCGTGATCGCGTCCGACATCTGGCGCCGCGTCCCGTGGCCCGCCCGAGCGGTGATGAAGCGGCGAATGGGCTCGCCCGAGCAGGGAGCGAGGACCTCGGTGTACTGCGCGACCTCGCCGGATCTCGCCGATGAGAGCGGCGGCTACTACGACGACTGCGTGCTGAGGCAACCTGGGGCGGCGGCCACCACGACGCTGGCCGGCGAGCTGTGGGAGCGGAGCACGGACTGGGTCGCGCCGCGCTGAGGTGTCGTTCGTCTTCACCAACGCCCACCGGGGCGGCGCGGGATCGCCGCTGGTCTGCCTGCACGGGTTCACCGACACCTGGCGGAGCTGGGAGCTCGTGCTGCCGGCGCTCGAACGAGAGCACGACGTGCTCGCGCCGACCCTGCCCGGCCATGCGGGCGGGCGGCCGCTTCCCGACGGCGCCGGCACCGCCGGCGCCGACGGCGCCGCGCTCGCCAACGCGGTCGAGCGGGTCCTCGACGACGCGGGGTTCGAGCGAGCCCACGTCGTCGGCAACTCGCTCGGCGGCTACCTGGCGCTCGTGCTCGCGGCCCGCGGCCGCGCGGAGTCGGTCGTGGCGTTTGCGCCCGCCGGCGGATGGGCGCGGAGCGACACCTCCTTCCATCAGACGCTCGATCACTTCACCGCGATGCGGGAGCAGCTGAAACGCCTCGCCCCGCACGCCGACGCGATCGTCCGCACTCCGGAGGGACGGCGCCGGGCCACCGCGTTTACGAGTCAGCGGTACGAGCACATCCCGCCTGACCTTCTCGCCCACCAAATCGTCGGAGTCGCGAGGTGCGACGCGATGGAGCCACTGCTCGCAAGCGCCCGGCGGGACGGATGGCCGCTCGACGCCGAACGCATCACGTGCCCGGTTCGGATCGTCTGGGGGACCGACGACCGGCTGTTGCCGTGGCCGCCGGGCGCGGCACGCTACCGGCACGACCTACTGCCCCATGCGGACTGGATCGTGCTCGACGGCGTCGGGCACTGCCCTCAGCTCGACGTCCCGCTCGAAGCCGCGCAGTTGATCCTCGGCTTCACCTAGTCCCCCCCTCCCAGGCGAGGGCCGGGCCCCCGCGAGGGCCGAGCCAGGAGGCCCGGCCCTTCGGAAGGAGTAATCACTTCGTTACCGAGCGCCTCGTCGATCCCGTTCGGCCCAGCGCTCGGCCCACGCCTCGAGCGGCGCGTACACCACGAGCAGCTCGCGTCCTTCGCTCGTGAGCCGGTAGCCGTCGTCGCCGGTCTCCACGATCCCGGCCGCGCGAAGTTCTGTCAGCCGGTCGTTCAGCACCGATGAGCTGATCGCACCGCACCGGGCCTGCGTCTCCCTGAACGAGAGCGGCTCGCCGCGCAGCTCCCAGATCACCCGGAGCGCCCAGCGCCGGCCGAGCAGATCGAGCAGCGCCATAACCGGACGGCCGGTGTCCGAGCCGCGTACTGGAACTCCAGGTTTAGGGATTCGGGTCACGGAAGGGACTTGGAAAAAACCTTGGAAGGGGCTCGGAGGGGACTCGGAGGGCGATTGGGACGGGGATTGGGAAGGGGATTGGGAAGAGATTGGGGAGAGACTTGCGCTTTGATTTCCGAAGCGCTACGCTCGGGCGCGCGCACCGCTTTTGTTTCCGAAGCAGATCGACATCGGAGTGTAAGCCGTGACCGAACAGATCCAGATCCATCCTCCGCGGATCGCGCCCGTCGAGCCGCCCTACGACCCCGACGTCGCGGAGATGCTCCGCAAGTGGATGCCGCCGGACGCCGAGCTCGAGCCGCTGCGGCTGTTCCGTACGCTCGCGGTCCACGGCTCGCTCGCCGCGCGGATGCGTCCGCTCGGCGCGGGCATCCTCGGCCACGGGTTGCTCACCCCCCGCGATCGCGAGCTGATGATCCAGCGCACGTGCGCGCGCTGTGGCGCCGAGTACGAATGGGGCGTCCACGCCGTCTTCTTCGGCCAGCGGGTCGGGCTCAGCGAGCGCCAGCTCACGGCGACCGTCAGCGCGGGCGCGGACGATCCGGTCTGGTCGGAGCGGGAGCGCGCCGTGATCGCCTTGGCCGACGAGCTCCACGACAGCTCGGATGTCTCAGACGGGACGTACGCCGAGCTCATACGCCACTTCACCGAAGAGCAGATCCTCGAGCTCGTCGTGACCGCCGGCTGGTACCACACGATCTCGTTCGTGTTGCGCGCCGCCCGCGTTGAGCTCGAGCCGTGGGCGGCCCGCTTTCCGTCATGATCGGCTCCCCACCTACTCGAGGAGCACGATGTCGACATCGCCCCATGACTTCAACGCCCGGATCATCGAGGAGTTCCGCGCCAACGAGGGGCGGGTCGGTCCCCCGTTCGAGAACTCGACGCTGCTCCTGCTGCACCACGTCGGCGCGAAGTCGGGCAAGGATCGGATCAACCCGCTGGCGTACAACAGCGATGCCGGCCGCTACGTGATCTTCGCTTCCAAGGCCGGGGCGCCCACGAACCCCGACTGGTACCACAACCTGAAGGCCCATCCGAACGTCACGATCGAGGTCGGGACGGACACGATCGACGTCGTCGCCAGCGAGGCGACCGGCGAGGAGCGCGATCGGCTGTTCCAGGAGCAGGCCGCCCGCTCACCGGCGTTCACCGAGTACCAGAGCAAGACCGAGCGCTGTGATCCCGGTGATCGTGTTGATCCCGGCCGGATGACGGGCGGGATGCCCGAGGGAATCGAGATCGAGCGCAAGTTCCTGGTCGAGCGGCTCCCGGACGGACTGGACGGGTACCCGTCGCGGGAGATCAACCAGGGATACATCGCGATCACCGACGACGTCGAGGTCAGGCTCCGACGGTACGGAGAGCAGATGTTCCTGACGGTCAAGTCGGGCGGTGATCGGGAACGGGTCGAGGAGGAGCTCGAGATCGACGCGCGCAGGTTCGAGTCGCTGTGGCCACTGACCGACGGCCGGCGGATCGAGAAGCGTCGCTACGTGATCCCGGCGGGTGACCTGAGAATCGAGCTCGACGTCTACCACGGCCGGCTCACGGGGCTCCACACCGCTGAGGTCGAATTCGCCTCGTCCGCCGGCGCGCGAGGCGTTCGCAACCGCCGGCCTGGTTCGGGCGCGAGGTCACCGACGACTCGGGCTTCAAGAACAAGCGGCTTGCCACCGAAGGCCTGCCGTCCCGCGCGATAGGCTGCCGCCGCATGCGATTCGTCCACACCTGCGTCCGCGTCCGCGACCCCGAGGCGTCCGAGCGCTTCTACAACCTGCTCGGCTTCGAGCGCCGCGGGCGGCTGAACTTCGAGACGGCATACAACATCTACATGGGCCTGCCCGGTGACGGCGACACGCTCGAGCTGACCGTCAATCGCGACCGCACCGAGCCGTACGAGATCGGCGAGGGCTACAACCACATGGCGCTCGTGGTCGAGGACCTCGACGCACTCCTCGCGAAGCTGAGCGGCGAGGGGATCGAGCCCGAGAAGCCTCCGTACTCCCCGGGCGGCCGCCCCGAGATCGGGCGGATCTGCTTCGTCCGGACCCGGACGGCTACCGGATCGAGCTCATCGACGGGAGCTTTCCGACGCCGCAGGACCCCGACTGACGCGGCGTTCGAATTACGCGAAATCCTCTGGCGGACGGCGGTTGCCGCGGAGTAGAGTGGGCCGACCGACCTCGAGAGGAGAGCTATGTACGAGAAGGACGGGGAGAAGTACTTCGTCGTCGACGCCCATCAGCACTTCTGGGACGCGAGTCCCGCGAACTGGGTGAAGGGGCAGGAGCAGTACGCGAAGGGCTGGATCGAGTGCTTCCACGCGTACATGGGACTCGGCCCTCCCGAGACGCACTGGCCGCTCGAGAAGTTCCAGAAGTACTCCGAGGAGGACTACGTCCACGGACGTGTTCGAGAACGGCCACGTCGACGCGGGAATCCTTCAGTCGACGTACCTGAAGGAGTGGTACACCGAGGGCTTCAACACGGCCGAGCGCAACGCGCGGATCGCCGAGAAGTACCCGGACAAGCTGATCGTCAACGGCCGCTTTGACCCGCGCGAGGGCGAGGCCGGGCTCAAGCAGCTCGAGGAGGACGCCAAGCGCTACAACCTCAAGGGCGTCAAGGTCTACACGGCCGAGTGGTACAACGGCTCGCGCGGCTGGAAGCTCACCGATCCCGAGGCGCAGATGTTCCTCGACAAGTGCAAGGAGCTCGGGATCAAGAACATCCACGCCCACAAGGGCCCGACGATCTGGCCGCTCGACAAGGACGCGTTCGACGTCAAGGACATCGACGTCGCCGCCACCAGCAACCCCGAGCTCAACTTCATCGTCGAGCACGTGGGGCTTCCTCGGATCGAGGACTTCTGCTTCATGGCCACGCAGGAGCCGAACGTGTACGCGGGCCTCGCGGTGGTGATCGGCGGCCTGATGCACGCCCGTCCCCGGTTCTTCAACAAGGTCATGGGCGAGTTGCTGTTCTGGGTCGGCGAGGACAAGATCCTGTTCGGCAGCGACTACGGCATCTGGGAACCCCAATGGCAGGTCGAGGGCTTCATCGACTGGACGATGCCCGACACCGAGGAGTACTCGGACTACCCGCACCCCACGACCGAGACCAAGAAGAAGATCATGGGGCTGAACGCGGCGAAGCTGTACGAGATCGAGGTCCCGGCGGAGCTGCAGCTCCAGAACGGCGGCACCCCGGCGGCGAAGGAGGACGCGCAGCTGGTCGAGTCCGCGTGATGGCGGCGACGAGGCGACGACGGCGAGCGTGATCGGCGCGCTCGCCGAGGTCTACGACCCCGAGCTCGATGAGCCGATCACCCGGCTCGGGTTCGTGACCTCGTGCGAGGTGAGTGCCGACGGCGACGTCGAGGTCGTGCTGCGGCTGCCGACGCCGCAATGCGCTCCGAACTTCGCGTTCCTGATGGCAGCCGACGCGCGCAACGGTCGTGCGCCGGCTGCCCGAGGTGCGCGAGGTCACGATCCGCCTCGAGGACCACTACACGGGCGCCGAGATCAACGCCGCAATCGGGCGCGGCGACGGCTTCACCGGCGCGTTCCCGGGCGAGACCGTCGACGACGACCTCGCCGCGCTCCGCGAGTTGTTCCTGCGCAAGGCGCTCGTCGCGCGCGAGTCGCGGCTGTGCGAGGCGCTGCTGGCGGACGGGGCGACCCCCGAGGAGGTCGCCGCGTGCCGCCTCGAGGATCTGCCCGAGGACCTTCCCGACGCGCGGCGCTGCATCGAGCTGCGCCGCCGGCTCGGCTTGCCGGACGATCCCGCCGAGCCGGCGTTCGTGCTGCCGAGCGGCGAGCCGGTGGCGCCGCAGGAGCTGAAGCGCTGGCTGCGCACCGCGCGGCTCGTGCGGATGAGTCTCGAGGTGAACGGGGGCATGTGCCGTTCGCTCATGCAAATACGCCACGGCGTGGCGATCGACGATCCTGAGGAGGCTTTGAGATGAAGGCCGCGCGGTTGCACGCATATCACGATCCGCTGAAGCTCGACGAGGTCGACGAGCCCAAGATCACCGGGCCGCTCGACGTGATCGTCCGGATCGGTGCCGCCGGGCTGTGTCGGACCGACCTGCACATCCAGGAGGGCCAGTGGGCGGAGAAGTCGCAGGTCGTGCTGCCGTACACGCCCGGGCACGAGAACGCCGGCTGGGTGCACGAGATCGGGTCCGGGGTGTCGAACGTCGAGGTGGGGGACACGGTGATCGTGCACCCGTTCATCTCCTGCGGGCTGTGCCGGGCGTGCCGGCGCGGCGACGACATGCACTGCGTGAACGGGTCGTTCCCGGGGATCAACCGTGACGGCGGGTTCGCGGAGCTGCCTCCAGACCTCGGCCCGGTCGGTGGTCAAGCTCGCGCCGAGTCTGGAGCCGAAGGACATCGCGGCGCTGGCCGACGCCGGGCTGACCGCGATCCACGCGGTCAAGAAGGCGATACCGGTGCTCGGCGCGGGAACGCGCGTGGTCGTGATCGGCGCGGGCGGGCTCGGCCACATCGGCATCCAGTGCCTGAAGGCGTACACGTCCGCGGAGATCATCGTGGTCGACCCGTCCGAGCAGGCGCTCGCGCTGGCCGGGCGAGATGGGCGCCGATCGCACGGTCAAGGTCGACGGCTCGAAGCACGTCGACACGGTCAAGGAGCTGACCGACGGGGTCGGCGCGGAGGCGATCATCGACTTCGTCGGCGAGAAGGGCGCGATCGAGGACGGGATCGCGATGATCCAGCGACGGCGGCTTCTACTACGTGATCGGCTACGGCGAGAACGTGAACGTCCCGACGATCGACATCATCTCGCGCGAGATCACCTTCATCGGGAACCTGGTCGGCACGTACACCGACCTGCAGGAGCTGATGACGCTGACCGCGCAGGGCAAGGTCACCCTGCACACCATCGACCTATCCGCTCGACGCGATCAACGACGCGATGGCCGACCTCGACGGCGGCCGGCTCCAGGGCCGCGGGATCCTGATCCCGGGGTAGCCGGCTGACTGGGGCATGACCGCGGGCGACCGCGTCGTGAGCGCACGCGACCGGGGCCCGGGTCATAACCCCGCACTCGGCAACCCGCGAAGCGGTGAACGTGGATTCAGGCACGTATGTGGGACACATCGGCACACTCGAGCTGCGCCGCGGCGGCGAGTGTGGCGTTACCACCCACCCCCGTACAGCGGCGCCCCGAGTGAGAGATCGCTTAGGCGCGCCGACACGGGTTGAGGGTCGCCACGCACGGTTTACCCTGAACCCGCGATGACCGCGGGCGCGACTGACGTTGACCGCCAGGTGCGCGAGCGGTTGCTCGAGGCGTGGCGCGGCGAGATCGTCGCGAGCCGCGTGTACGACTTGATCGCCGAACGGATGCCGGCGCGCGAGGCGGAGATCCTTCGGCGGATGGCGACGGCGGAGACCGGTCATCGCGAGCGGCTCGAGTCGCGGATGGCCGAGCTGGGGATCGTGGTCCCCTCTCCGGAGACGGTCCGGTTGTCGCCGTGGCTGCGCCTCCAGGCACGGATCGCCCCGGTCGACCGGTTGCTGGCGGCGCGCGAGGCGGCCGAGGACGAAGAGGTCGGCGACCTCTACAAACGCTCGACGGGCGATCCGGTGACCGACGAACTGCTGCGAGGGATACGCAAGGAGGAGCGGGCGCACTCGCACGCGGTCAGCGAGATGCGATCCGGGACGTCTGACGGCGCCGGCGACAACGCCCAGGTCCCCGTTCATCCGGCTCAGGTCCGGCTCGACAAGATCCTCGGCCGCGAGACGTGGCATCGAACCGGTGGCGGCTGGATCAGTGGCGCGATCTACGGCGCGAACGATGGGCTCGCGGCCGTGTTCGGGATCGTGGCCGGCGTGTCCGGCGCGACCGGCGGGTCGAGCTTCGTCCTGACCGCCGGCGTGTCGGCCGCGGTCGCCTCGGCGCTGTCGATGGCGACCGGCGCGTTCCTGGCCGAGCGCTCCGAGGCCGAGGTCGCGGCCGCGAACGTCGAGCGCGAGCGGCAGGAGATCGCCGAGCGACCCGAGGAGGAGCGGGAGGAGCTCTCGCTCTTCTACCAGCTGAAGGGGATCGACGAAGCGACCGCGAACGCGATGGCCGAGCAGCTCGCCGCCCGGCCCGAGGCGATGCTGAAGGCGCTGTCGGCCGAGGAGTTCGGGATCGCCGGCGACCGCGGCGACCCCAAGCAGGCGGCGCTCGCGGCCGGCGTCTCGACCGGCCTCGGCGCGATCATCCCGGTGATCCCGTTCATATTCACGACCGGCACGGTCGCGATCGTCGTCGCCGCGGTGATCTCGCTTATCGCGCACTTCCTCGTGGGCGCGGCGAAGTCGCTCGTGACGCTGCGGACGTGGTGGTCGGCGGGACTCGAGATGACGCTTGCCGGCGTGATCGTCGGCGGCGCGACCTATCTCGTCGGCCTCGCCCTCCCCACCTGACCCGCGCGCGTGCCCGAGCGACCGGACCAGAGCGACCGCGTCAGGGCGCCAGGTTTCGCCAGCCCTTGACGGCCTCTCCCGGTCTGGACCCGCGGCGGCTCCTCCAATAGGCTGGCCGAGTCCATCAGAACCGGGTCGCTTCGGCCCTAGAAGGAGGATCGCGCTGTGGACCCGCACGAAGATCAGCTCCTCTGGATGTACGAGACGATGCTCGTCATCCGCGACTTCGAGGAGGGGATGGTCAACATCTATCTCGAGGGCAAGCTCCCGCCCGACATCCAGCACGGGCTCGCCTTCGACATCGGCGGCGGGCCGGTGCCGGGCGAGATGCACCTGGCTGCCGGGCAGGAACCGGTCGCGGTCGGCGTGTGCGCCCACCTTCGCGACGAGGACACCGTCGTGGGTACGCACCGCCCGCATCACTTCGCGATCGCCAAGGGCGTCCCGCTCGACCGGCTCGCCGCCGAGCTGTTCGGCAAGGCCACGGGGCTGAGCCGCGGCAAGGGCGGTCACATGCACCTGTTCGATCCCGAGCACAACTTCTCGTGCAGCGGGATCGAGGGCGCGAGCCTCCCACCGGCGACCGGCGCAGCGCTCGCGTACAAGAAGCTGGCCCGCGACTGTGTCGCGGTGGCGTTCTTCGGCGAGGGCGCAGCCAACCAGGGCACGTTCCACGAGGCGCTGAACATGGCCGGGCTGTGGCAGTTGCCGGCGGTGTTCATCTGCGAGGACAATCGCTGGGCGATCTCGGTGCCGAAGGAGAAGTCGACGGCGATCGCCTCCAACGCCGACCGTGCCGCGTCGTACGGGATGCCCGGCGTCTCGGTCGACGACAACGATGCGGTCGACGTGTTCCGCGCAGCCGGCGAAGCGATCGAGCGGGCGCGCAAAGGCGGCGGACCGACGCTGATCGAGGTGCAGACCGACCGCTACCTGGGCCACTTCCAGGGCGACGCGGAGGTGTACCGCCCGAAGGGCGAGCCCGACGAGCTCCGTGGACACGACCCGATCCCGAAGCTGGCGGCCGAGCTCCGCGACAAAGGGATGCTCGACGACGCCCGCGACGAGGAGATCCGTGCACGCGCGGCAGAGCGCGTAACCCTGGCCTACGACTTTGCGCGCGAGAGCCCGCTGCCGGACCCGGCCGAGGCGCTCGAGCACGTCTTCGTCTAGACGAATTCGAGGAGAAGAGAACATGGCGGTTGCGACCAAGGAACGCACGCTCACGATGGCCCAGGCGATCTCCGAGGCGATCGGCCAGGAGATGGAGCGGGACGAGCGCGTGTTCGTGATGGGCGAGGACGTCGGGAGCTACGGTGGCATCTTCAGCGCCACGAGCGGTCTGCTCGACCGCTTCGGCCCCGACCGGATCATGGACACGCCGATCTCCGAGGCGGGCTTCATCGGCGCCGCGATCGGGGCGGCGGCGCAGGGAATGCGGCCGATCGCGGAGCTGATGTTCGTGGACTTCTTCGGGGTCTGCATGGACCAGATCTACAACCATCTCGCGAAGAACACGTACATGTCGGACGGGAACGTCAGGCTCCCGGTCGTGATCACGACGGCGATCGGCGGGGGCTACAGCGACGCGGCCCAGCACTCGCAGTGCCTGTACGGGACGTTCGCCCACATGCCGGGCCTGAAGGTGGTGGTGCCGTCCAACGCCTACGACGCCAAGGGGCTGATGATCGAGGCGATCCGCGACGACAACCCCGTGATGTTCTTCTTCCACAAGGGGATCATGGGCTTGCCGTGGATGTCGTACTTCGAGGGCTCGACGAATGCCGTCCCCGACGATGAGTACACGGTCCCGTTCGGACAGGCCGCCGTCGCGCGCGCCGGCGACGACGTCACCATCGTCACGCTCAGCCAGATGGTGCAGAAGGCGCTCGTCGCCGCCGAGGAGCTCGAACCTGAGGGCGTGAGCGTCGAGGTGCTCGACCTGCGCACGCTGGTCCCGCTCGATCGCGATGCGGTCGCAGCGTCGGTCGCCCGCACGGGGCGGCTGCTGATCGCCGACGAGGATTACCTCAGCTTCGGACTGAGCGGCGAGATCTGCGCGATCGTCGCCGAGCGGCTCGACACGCCTCGATATGAAGGCGCCGGTTCGCCGGCTCGCGGTTCCCGACGTGCCGATCCCGTACAGCCGGCCGCTCGAACGTCGCGTGATCCCGCAGGTCGACCACATCGCGTCCGCGGTGAGGGACATGGTCAAGACCGGCTCGTGACCGAGATCAGGCCGCCCGCAGACGTCTTCCACGACGTCGACGAGGGCGTCGAGGGGTTGCTCGAGGCGTGGCTCGTCGAGGAGAACGACCGCGTGGCCGCCGACCAACCGGTGGCCGACGCGGTCGTGGTCAAGACCTCGTTTCAGGTCCTCGCGCCGTTCGCGGGCACGATCGCGGAGATCGTCGTACCCAAGGGCGACACGTTCGCCGCCGGCGCGGTCCTGGCCAGGCTGGACGCCGAGGCCTAGCCGATTCGCCTAGCCGGCGCTCGGGCTCACCTCGGCGACAGCGTGTAGCGGACCGTCTGGACGCGGATCATCCCGTCGCGGAACACGAAGGTGTCGATGCCGTCTTCGGCCTTGGTGTTCTCGGACACCGCCTTCCACTCGATGAACAGCACGTCGCCTTCGAAGATCGTCGTCGGCACCTCCCACTCGGCGCTCGGGAGGTCCGACAGCAGCTTGGTGAATGCCCTGACGGACGCCGTCCTTGCCGTGGAGCACTCCGGTCGGGGTGATGAACACCGCGTCGTCGGAGTAGTCGGCCACGATACCTTCGAGATCCCCTGCGATCAGCGCCTCGGCATGGTGTTGGAACACCTCCTGCGGGGTACGCACCGTCGTCGCCTCCATCGCTCTCTCCTCTCAGGGACTGTCGGTTTGCGGTTCGGGCGAGCATACCGCCGCCCGGGAGCTCAGCTGGTGGCGCGGCACTCCCGCCCGAGCCGCCGGCCGTACGCGGTCTCCGCGGCCGACCCGGCCGTCACGAGCTTCTTCAGCTCAGCCGGGCTGATGCGCGCCGCCTTCGCCAGCGCGCACCGCTTGAACGCTGCCGACAGGTTGTGTCCCTGAAGCGAGCGGCGAACGTTGCCGAGCCACAGCTGCCGCCACTGCACGAAGATCGCCGGCTGCCCGATGCAGTCGATCGCGAGCTCCTCGCCGAGATGTCGCGCGTACGCCTGATCGGTCGCGGATGCGCCGTTCACGGCCCGCGCGAGCTGCTGGGCGCTCAGCGCGTGGACCCCGTTCACGACGCAGCGCGTGAAGTTGGCGGGTACGGGCGCCGGCAGCTTGCCGGCGACCACGTCGGCGATCGCCGCGCGCACGAACGCGAGTCCCCTGCCGAGCGCGACGCAGCGGGCGACCAGCGGGTTCGTGACCGACCCGCCGGCCTGAGACGACGCGACCGCACGCAGCTGGGCGAGCGGCAGCTTTCCGGCCTGCTCGACGATGCAGCTGTCGAGGTCCGTCTCGCCCGAAACGGTCGAGCCGGGCGACTCGACGTTCGCTCGTAGCTGCGCGAGCAGTTTCGAGCGCTCGCTGCCGGAGGCGGACGCCGCTCGCGTCGTCGTGCCGGTGCCGGTGCTCGCACCGGCACCGCTGGTCGTGCCCGTGCCGGTGGTCGTCCCGCCACCGCCGCCGCACGCGCTCAGCCCGAGCGCAAGCACGGTGACGAGGACGACGATGAGCCGATGCACGTCCATGCCGATGCAGCCTGCTCTACCCACGTGTCCGCAGGCTCAACAGTCAGAGCGCGCGAGCACTTCTGGCAACTGGCGCCGGGACGCGATGTCGAGCTTGCGGAAGGCCCGCCCGAGATGGGTCTCGACGGTCTTCTCGGTCACGAACAGCCCCTGCGCGATCTCACGGTTCGTGCCCCCGCCGGCGGCGAGCTCCGCGACGCGGCGTTCGCTCGCGGTCAGCGAGGCGACGCCGGCACGGTCGCTGGAGGCAGCGCGCACGCCGATCGCGGTGAGCTCCGTGCGAGCCCGCCGCTCCAGCGTTGTCGCGTCGCATCGGATCGCGAGGGCGAGGCCCTCGAGCAGCGGCTCACGGGCCACCGTACGCTGTCCGGCCGCGCGGTGCGTCGCGCCGATGTCGACCAGAACGCGAGCGTGCTCGAGCCGCGCGGGCGACGGCGCCAGCGCCCCGAGCGCCGCCTCGAGCCGCTCGAGCCGCTCCGCGCCCGGACCGACGAGCGCCTCGGCGCGCCGCGCGATGCCGATCGCGCGCAGCGCCCCGAACGCCTCCGCGCGGCGAACCTCCTCGCCCGCCAGCTCGCGCGCCTCGCCGGGCCGGCCAAGCTCGGCGAGCGACAGCGCCATCGCCGAGCGCCAGGGCAGGACGGCCGGGTTCTCGACCCCGAGCGCCGGATGATCGCTCGCGCAGGCGCTGAGCTCCTCGACCGCGGCCTCGTAATTGCCGGCAGCGGCGCGGAGCAGCGCCGAGGCGTAACGGAGCTGGGAGCTCGGGGAGAACTCGGTGTCGTAGCGAATCCCGGCGCGGTCGATCAGGCGGCGCAGCGATTCCGGCGTCTCGTCTCGCTCGAGGCCGGCGAGGACCGCGGTCGACACTGCCAGCACGACGAACTCGCCCCCGAGCAGGTCCGGGAGAAGCTCGATCGCGGCCTGGGCGTCGGCCTGGGCGGCGGTCAGCTGTCCGCGGCGGAGGCAGGTGAGCGCCCGCAGGGCCGAGATGCTCGCGACGGTGACCGCCGCGCCCTGCCGCCGGGCCTGGACGAGGATGTCGTCCAGGCCGCGCAGCGCCAACTCGAGCTCGTCGGTCGCCATCAGCACCGCCAGGGCCACGATCGCCCACGCCTCCCCACGGTGGGGCTCGGGCGGAAGACCCGCAGCGAGCGCACGCTGCGCAAAGTCTTTGGCTTTGGACGCGGATCGCAGGTACATGAGCTCGTCCATCGCGAGCGTCGCGAGCGTCGTCGCCTGCATGACGTCGCGCGCGGGACCGCCCGGGTCCCGCAGCGCTGCGATCGCCGCGTCTGCCTCGCGACGGGCCGAAGCCGACGTGTAGCTCGCCCCGAGCAGCGCGACCGCGAGCTGCTCGCGCGCGGTCCCGTCTCCCGGGATCCGCTCCCAGGCGCGGCGCAGGACCGTCGCGGCTTCGGGGGCTCGGTCGGCGAAGAAGAGCATCCCGCTGAGCTCGAGCGCCGCCGCCACGATCGCGGCCTCGTCATCGCCGCTCGCGACGATCTCAGACAGAGGCTCGAACGCGTCCGGTTGCCCCGCACGGGCTCGCGCCTGGCCCAGCTCGAGCATCAATGGGGTCCGGTCGGATGGCGCCGGAGGCTCGTCGAGCGCACGCGCAAGCAGCGCCGCCGCGCCGGCCGCGTCCCCGAGCGCGAGCGCCTCGTGGGCCGCGTCTCGCAGCAGCGCCACCGCTTCGAGGTCACCGGCCGGCTCGGTGTGCATCACGTGCGCGGCCACCTGCCCGGCGCCGGCGCCGCGCTCACGCAGGATCGCGGCGGCGGCGTGGTGCAGTCGCTCCCGCTCGACGGGCGAGAGGTCTCCGTAGATCGCGGCGCGGAGGATCGGGTGCGTGAAGCGAAGCGTGCCCCCGGACTCCATGACCCCGGCCGAGATCAGCGCGGCCATCGTCCGCTCGAGCTCGGCGCCCGCCAGGCCCGCCAGGCGCGCGGCGTCGCCGACCTGCGCGCCGTCGCCGAGCACGCCGAGCGAGCGGGCGAGCAGCGCGGCAGCCGGTTCGAGCCGCGCCAAGCGGAGCAGCACGGTGTTCGCGACGCCGCGGGGCACGATCGTCCCGACCTCGAGCGCCGCGGCGCCGGTCGTCCCGAGACCGCGGGCGGCCACCTCGTCGAGCAGCTCGCCGATCAGGAACGGGTTGCCGCCCGTGACGCCGATGCAGGCGCGGACGAACCGCTCGTCGGGCTCGCTCGACAGCCGCGCGTTGATCAGTGCGCGCACCGCGCCGAACGTCAGGGGCGGCGGGCGCAACAACTCGACGGCCGGGTCCGCCATCAGCAGCGCCGCCTCGGGCGTCCGCATCGGATCCAGCGGGCGGGTGGCGAGGATCAGAGCGATTGGCTGCCCTTCGAGGCGGCGTGCGATGAACCCGAGTACGCGCGCTGACGGGGCGTCGCACCACTGCAGGTCATCGACCAGCAGCGCGAGCGGCGAATCCCCGGCGAGGTTCGAGACCAGCCAGTAGAGACCGTGCTGCCACGCGTAGCCCGGATCGCGCCCAGATGGCCCCGGCGCCGCCGGGGTCAGCGTCGGCGACGTGGTGACGGGGGCTCCGGTCAGCACCTCCGTGGCGAGCGCCGCCGCGCCCGCGAGCCAGCGCTCGCGCTCGGCGGCGCCGGCCTCGAGCACCTGGCGCTCGAACAGCTGGCGGATGATCCCGAACGGAAACCCCTGCTCGAGCTCGGTGGCCCGTGCGCTCAGAACGGAGAAACCGAGGTCGCTCGCGCGCGCTCTCGCCTCCTCGAGCAGGCTCGACTTTCCCATCCCGGCCGCGCCCTCGATCACCAGTACCTTCCCGGCGCGCTGACCGACTGCGCGCATCGCGCCACGTACCCGCTCGAGCTCGAGCTCTCGCTCGAGGAGCTCGGCCGGCCGGAGGAGGGCGGACGGGTTCATGTGCGGGTCGATGGTAAGTGCGCGCCTACCGGCACTGCAAGGCCGGCGGCCAGGACAGGTCAGCCCCGGCCGACGAACGGCATCCCGGAAGCCATCACGGTCATCGTCAGGACGTTCGCGCTCAGCGGCAGATTTGCCATGTACAGGACCGCGTCGGCGACGTGCCTCGGCGGACATCGTGGGCTCGGCCAAGATCGACCCGTCGGCCTGCAGCGCACCGGCCTCGAGTTGCTTGGTCATGTCGGTGGCGGCGTTGCCGATGTCGATCTGACCGCACGCGATCTGATGGCGCCTGCCCTCGAGCGCGAGCGCCTTGGTCAGCCCGGTGATCCCGTGCTTGGACGCTGTGTAGGCGACCGCGTTCGGCGCTGGGACGTGGGCCGAGAGCGACCCGTTGTTGATGATCCGACCGCCGCTCGGGCGCTGGCGGATCATCTGCCGGAACGCGGCCTGCGCGCACAGGAACGCGCCGGTGAGGTTGGTCTCGATCGTCGCCGACCAGCCGTCGGCCGGGTAGTCCTCGATCGCCGCCGGGGGGCCGAACACGCCCGCGTTGTTGACGAGCACGTCGACCCTGCCCGCGTCGCGCGCCACTCGGTCGAACAGCGCGTCGACGCTGTCCGGCCGGGTCACGTCGGTGACGACCACGAACGGCTCGGCCCCGGCGGGCAGCTCCGGACAGCGTTGCGTCGAGCGTCTCGGCCCGGCGGCCCGCCAGCACCACGCGGTAGCCGGCCTCGGCCAACCGACCGCTGATCGCCCGTCCGAGCCCCGAGCCTGCACCGGTGACGATCGCAACCGGCGCTTGTCCTGAGAGGCTCATGCGCAGATTCTCGGTTATCGTCGCGTCCAGCGTGTACGAGCACCCCCTGTCGAGCACCGTCGTCGGGAGCTATCCCCAGCCGGAATGGCTGATCGACCACGAGGCGCTCGGCTCGCATTCGGTGCCGCGAGTGCGGGTGAGCCGAGGCGTGGCGAATTCCCGACCCCTATCTGCAGGAGGCCCAGGACGATGCCACCGTGCTCGCAATCCGGGAGATGGAGCGGGCCGGAATCGACACGATCACCGACGGCGAGATCCGCCGGGAGAGCTACTCGAACCGGTTCGCGACCGCGCTCGAGGGCGTCGACGCGGACAACCCGGCCACGATCCACACGCGGGACGGGGAGGCGAGGACCGTGCCCCGGATCGTCGCGCCGGTCCGCTGGCGCGGTCCGGTCGAGGTGCGCGACATCGAGTTCCTGCGCGCGCACACCGATCGCCAGACGAAGATCACGCTGCCCGGGCCGTTCACGATGGCCCAGCAGGCGAGCAACGAGGCCTACGACGACGCCGACGAGCTCGTGATGGATCTCGCCGCGGCCGTCAATCAAGAGGCGCACGCGCTCGAGCGCGCCGGCGCCGGCGTGATCCAGCTCGACGAGCCGTGGCTGCGAAACGCCCCGGACGCCGCGCGCCGGATCGCGGTGGCGGCGATCGATCGGGCGCTCTCGGGCCTGTCGGTCACGACCGCGGTGCACCTGTGCTTCGGCTACGCGGCGCTCGTCGGCGCCAAGAACCGGAACCGTTATGACTTCCTCGGGGAGCTCAGCGACAGCGTCGCCCAGCAGATCTCGATCGAGGCCGCGCAGCCGAATCTCGACCTCGGCCAGCTGTCTGAGCTCAGCCCCAAGGTCGTCGTGCTCGGCGTGCTCGACCTCGGGGACGATCGCGTCGAGACGCCCGAGCAGGTGGCCACCCGGATCCGCGCCGCGCTCGCCCATGTTCCCGCCGACCGGCTCGTGCCCGCCCCCGACTGCGGCATGAAGTACCTCCCCCGCGCGCGGGCCTTCGGCAAGCTGAAGGCGCTGGCGGACGGCGCGGCGCTCGTCCGGAGCGAGCTTTGACCGTGCATTCGACCTTCCGGCGGTCCTACGCGCCTCGGGGGCGCCAGCCCACCCGAACCGAGAGGCGCCCGCCCCGGCGAAGCGGGCGCCCCCAACGGGATCAGCGCAGCCGGACCTCGGCGACCGCTCCATCGGGAACGGCGACGACCGGCCCTTCGGTCGTCGCGTCCTCCCAAACCACGTAGTCGCCGGCCGGCAGGCTGCCGAAGATCGCAGTTAGCTGCGCATCGGCCTGTGTCGTCCGTTCGTGTACGCCGGTGTGGACGCGGTGCCCGTGTCCGCCGAGCCGACTGATCTCGATCTCGCGACCGCGGAAGCGCTCGCTCGGGTACAGGACTAGCGCCCCGGACCCCGGCCCGATATCCAGCGCCACGCTGGCGCAGGCCGCCGCCGGCTCGAGCCTGCCGTGCTCTGCCGTGGTGGTCACCATGCCTCACAACGTCCCGAGCGGCGCGGTCTGGTATCCGCCCTGCGGCGTCCCGAGATACGGGAACGCCGGCAGGTAACCTCCGGCGACGCTCGCCGGGGTGAGCCCATCCGTAACCGCGCCGGCGGCCGCGTCGGGGCTGTAGCTGCCGTTGATCAGCGGGTAGGTGACCCCCGCGATCGCCCGGAGCTCGATCGCGACGACGTCGTCGGACACGCGCCGGCCGTTCGGGAATCCGGCCAGGTCACCGCCGAGCAACCCGAATATGTTCGGGCTCTTGGCGGGCGGGATCGCCATGTTCAGCCGGAGCATGTCGGCCAGGGTGCTTCCGGTGAAGTTCTGGAAGCCCTGGATCAGCCCGGCGGGGATTCCGGTCAGCAGGATCGCGACGAGGTCAGCGCGCGGTGCAGTGAGGCCGGCCAGGTTGCGGGAACACGCCCGGATACAGGACCGGGAGCAGCGTCGCGAGCTCCGGATGCTGTACGCCGTTCACGAACCGCTTGTCGGCCGACGGCGGGAGCGAGTTCCACAGATCCTTGAACCCCATCCCGACGAGCACCTCGTTGAACAGCGGGTTGCCGAGCCGTGACACCTGCGTCCACTCGCCGGCCTCGTGGACGTAATCCGACCACGGTTCGCGGATCGCCGCGACCTGCCGGTTGGCGGACGCCCACACGCCGACGACCGAGTCCTTGGACGACGGATCCGTCGGGTTCGAGCCCTGGCGGGTCAGACTCGGCCTTGGGAACCTTCAGCGCGATCGTGTGCACGCTGAAGTTGTTCGTCCCGTTCACTCCGGGGGCGTTCTCCAGCATCGGCAACCCGAACGTCGCGTGCGCGCCCTGGAACGGACGCAGGTTCCCGAGATCGAAGATCGACCCGAGGTCGACGTAGAACCCCTCGCGGCGCTGCCCCGCGAACACCGTACGCCCACCCGGCAGGCTGTGGATTGCCTGCGCGGCGAGCGCGTCGTAGTCCGGCGTCGAAAGCACGCCGACGTTGCACGGCGGGCAGGCCAGGTCGGTTCCGAGCACCTGTCGCCTCCCGTGCGTGGTCTTCGTAATCGTGTAGAACTGCTTGCGGTTCCAGTTCGCGCTGTCGATCGAGAGGATCGGGCCGCTGTTGTAGAGGAACGAGTTCGGGTTGGCCACCTGCGTCTGGAACGCGAACTCGTAGATGATGTCCGCGTCGCCGTCGCCGTCGTTGTCGATGTTGATGCGGTAGCGGACGTCCGGACCGAACTCGAAGAAGTTCGGCCCTCCGAACGGCGCTTCGAGCGGCAGGTAGTTAGCGATCAGGGTGACAGTGCCCGGGTCGTCGGGACTGACGAACGCGTATAGGTCGGTGTTGTCGGCGACCGGATCGCGACTGATCGCCGGCGCTTCACGGTGGGATGACACGGGATACCTCCGATGAGAAGAAGGGCGGTGGGTGGTGCGGGTTCGGTCAGCGCGCCGCGCGAGCGAGGCGCGCGGCGATCTTGCGGTCGTGCACCTTCACCTCGCGCTCACCGGCCATTACCGAGATCTCGCCGGTGCGGGCGTCGCGGATGTAGGCGACGACCGGTCCGGATCCGTGCGGCGGCCTTGGCGTCGGCCTGCTCGGCGACAAGCGCGCCGACGACCGTCATACCTGCCGCCGTGGCCGCCGAGGTCTTGACGAATCCACGCCTGGTAGTGCTGTCACTCATGATGCTCCTCCGATCGTTTACCGACAGTCACCTGTAATTCGCAACGGAGGACAGAATGGATCACTGTGACGCTGTGAAATTCCTGTGATCGCGCCGCTCGGCGACACTGGCGCAGAGCACGCCGAGCTCGAACAGGAGATACAGCGGCACGGTCTCGAGCAGCAGTGTGACTACGTCGCCCGGCAGCAACGCGGCCACCGCGCCGCACGCGAGCACGGCGTAGCGGCGGTTCTTGCGCAGCCGCTCGGGAGTGATGAAACCCGCGCGGGTGATCGCGACGATCCCGACCGGGACCTGGAACAGGAAACCCATCGCTAGCAGTGTCGTCGCCGCGAACTTGTAGTACTGGTTCGCCTGCACGAGCACGTTGAACTGGTCGCTGTTGAAGTTCTGGAAGAAGCGCACGGCCGCCGGCAACACCACGAAGTAGCCGAACAGCACCCCGGCGACGAACAGGAACGGGATCGACAGCACGAGCGGCGCGGAGGTGCCGGCGTTCAGTTGGATGGAGCGCCGGCATCAGGAACGCGTACGCCTGGTAGAGCACGAACGGCAACGCGAGGATCAACGCGAACACGAGTGACACCGTCACGGTGGTCGTGAACGGCTCGCCGATTCCGAGCGTCACCGGCTTGTCGCCCTGCGGGGGCATCGACAGCCGCCCGATGTCCCGATCGAGGCTCCGCTCGACGCGGCTGAGCGCGGTCCGCGCGGCCGGGGTCTCATGCTGACCGGGCGCGTCGAGCACATCTACGACGGCATGCAGCTGGACCGCGACGTCGCGGGCACTTTCAGCGACCGAGTACGTGGCTCCGAGCGGCCCGTGGCCGGCCCGTACCTGCGCCTGCGTCTGATGCGCGAGCGGCCGGTTGACGAGCTGGAGGAGCCGGTTGTTCTGCCAGAAGCAGAAGCCGAACGCGATCCCGATCACCACGAGCGACGCGATCAATCGCGTGCGCAGCTCGTCCAGATGACCGACGGTACTTAGCCGATCTTCGTGATCGACGGTGCGGACCGTGGTGCGGATCGCGCTCAGCATCTACTTTGGCCCCAGCTCGCTTCGAGGCTCATGGCTGCTCCCGAGGTCGTTGGCACCCCCTGTACGTGTCCGCGCCGCGGTCGGATCACTCGCGCTGGTGATCCGGATGCCCGGCAGCTCCGTAAGCGTTCACGTGCTGCTTCAGTCTCGCCGCTTCTCACCGGACCTGCGCGGCTTGGCCGACGAGGAGCTGATGCAGCTCTCCCACGTCGGCGACGCGCGGGCGTTCGAGGTGATCTTCGATCGTCACGGGAGCGCGGCTTTCTCGCTCGCCTACCGGATGTGCGGCCGCCGTGCCCTGGCCGAGGAGATCGTGCAGGAGGCGTTCATGTCGTTGTGGCGGAGTGCCGCTCGCTACGACCGCACTCGCGGGAGCGTCAGGACGTGGGTGCTGAGAGTTGTCCACAACCGCGCGATCGACACGTTTCGCCGCGAGATGTCGACCGCCGGGCATGACGTCCCCGACGACCGGATCACCGAGGTGCTCCCGGCCCGCGAGCGGACGGACGAGGAGGCCGAGCGCCGTAGCGACGCCCGTCTCGTTCGCACCGCACTCGAGGGTCTGCCGCCCGATCAGCGTCAGGTGATCGAGCTCGCGTACTTTGGGGGCTTCTCGCACGCGCAGATCGCCGACGCCCTCGGGGTGCCGGCCGGGACCGTCAAGGGGCGGATGCGGCTGGCGCTGAGCAAGCTCAGGATCGCGCTTGGCGAACCCGCGGGAGTGCTCTCATGACCGGCGGGCGGCGCGCGTGTTCGAGCGACGCCGCGCCGTTCGTGCTCGGCGCGCTCGAGCCCGGCGACGCGCGCGCGTTCACGCGTCACCTGGAGAGCTGCGCGGCGTGCCGCGATGAGGTCGCCGCGCTCGCGCCGGCCGTCGATGCGCTGCCGCTCTCGGCGCCGAGGTACGAGGTCAGCACCGCGTTACGGCGCCGGGTGATGCAGCAGGTGCGATCCGAGCCGAAGCGAACGAGCGCGCCGCCCACCGGCGCCCCGTCTTGGTCACTCCGCGCCGCGCCCGGGCTCCACCGACCGGCGCTCCGGCGTCCGGTCCTCGGGCGACCGGCGCTCGCTGGTGCGCTCGGACTCGTCGTCGCGGCCGCGCTCGCCGCGATCGGCGTGATCGGAACGACCGGGTCCCGCGCGCGCGTGATCCAAGCGAGCGTCGGCCGCGCCGAGCTGCGCATCGCCGCAGGCCGCGGTGAGCTGGTGATCCACCACCTCCCCCCCGCCCCGCCTAACCGGACCTACGAGCTGTGGCTCCAGCGCGGGATTCGCGCACCGGCGCCGAGCACTCTGTTCGGGGTGACTTCGCGGGACACCGGCCGACATCGGCTTGCCGGGCACGCTCGCCGGCCTCACGCGCGTCCTCGTCACGGTCGAGCCAACGGGCGGAAGCCGCGCGCCCACGACACCGGCCGTGATCGTCGCCCGGCTGACTGAGTGATCCGAATCGGCCCGGTGCTCGTAAGGACCTGTGTAACCAACCCGATCGGAGCAAGCCATGATGGGACTCGACAATCCACTTCACATCGCCTTCCTGCTCGTGATCCTGCTGCTGGTGTTCGGGGCCAAGCGCCTTCCGGAGATGGGACGCTCGCTCGGCTCCGGCCTGCGCGGCTTCAAGGAGTCGATCAGCGGCGAATCAACCGCCGAGCCCGCGCGCCTTCCGGGCGCGACCGCGATGTCGTCGACCAGCGAGACGGCTGGCGACTCCACGCCTGTCGGCCCCGCGGCGCAGGCCTAACCGCCGTCTGGAGCGGGGCCGATCACGGGACGCGGATGTCCTTGTGCGCGCGGGCGCGGCGCCGCTCGCGCGCGCTGAGATCCGCCTCGCGGACCAGCCTCACGAGCGACCAGTGGTGCCCGACCGGGCAGTACTGGAACCGCCGCGGAACCTAGCCGCATCGCCTTAACCGATGCGCCCGGGAGCCAGATCGTCGTGAACAGATGCCCCTTATCGCACCGGACTACGACGTTGCCTCCGATGCCGTAGCCGTGGCGCCAGATCGGGATCGTCTCCATCACGAGCGAGCCGGCCAGGATCGCGAGCCGCCTGCGACGTCGCCGACCACCTGACTGTGCCGAATCGCTACCGTTCTCCACCGTAATCCTCCCATAATCAGGAATGATCTCAATCATGATAACGGACTGTGTCGCGCGTGTGAGGATTTCAAGCGGCACCGCAAACCTGCGCCGGGGGGCGCGGTCCGGCGCGTCAGCCCCTCGGCAGGTGGGCTCGCGCGTACTCATTGGCGAGTCGCTTCGGGGCCTGGACGAGCCACGCCTCGACGATCACCTCCTCGAGTTCGGCCGCCTCGATCGCGTCCAGGCGCACGAGGATCGCCGGGTAACCGTCGAAGTGGGGCGTCGTGAAGTAGATGCCCGGATCGTCGGCGACCAGCGCGTCCTTCGCGCCGACGTGCTCGACTCGGGCCCCGAGGATCGGCCCGCCCGGGGCGCTGTCGCCGAGCGCGCGTAGGTCGGCCGGGCGCAGCGGGCGCTCCCACACGAACGCCTTGTCGCGGACGCGCCACGACGCGTGCCCGTGCGAGGGTCGCTCGCTCGTCTCGGGCAGCGCGAGCGCGATCCGCCGGACGTCGTCCCACCCGGCCACGTGCTCACTCCACGGGAGCCATGACGGGACCGCCGGGCCGGGCCCAGACCCCTCGCTCGTGGAGCAGCTCCACCTGCTTGCGGGTCACCTCCTCGCGGTACTCGGCGTGCGTGTACGGCATCCGCTCGAGGTACAGGTTCTTCGGGTAGATCGGATGCTCGTAGACGAGCTGGTACTGCTCGGTGGTGAGGTCCTTCATCCAGTTGTCCCACTGTGCGGTCTGGCGGAAGTGTCTGAGCGCCTCGATGTCGATCGTGCCGCCGATCCAGGTCGAGCCGACGCCGCACGGAACCTCGGTCACGATCTGGCCGCGGTAGTCGACGATCTGCGAGCCGCCCGAGAACGTGTCGATCGGCGTCACTGAATCCTTGTCGAGGTAGTACGTGCCGAGGTTCATGCCGATGACGTACATGTTGTTGTCGAGCGCCCGGGCGCGGTTCTGGACCGAGAACATTCCGCTCATCACGCCCGGCGCCGGGTACGGCCCGCGGTAGGCGATCTCGCACCCGTTCATCGCGAGCCCGCGCGCGTTCTCTGGATACGACGCCTCGTTGGCCATCATGATCCCGATCCGGCCGATCTCGGTGTCCGCCACCGGATAGAACGCGCCGAGCTCGCGACCGTACAGCTCGATCCACCGATCCCAGACGTTGTGCGGCGTCACCGAGTGCTCGACCGGCAGCAGCGGCACGAGCTTGTGGTGCTTGAGGATCACGGTGCCGTCGTCGGGCTCGATCACGAACCCGACGTTGAAGAAGCAGCCTGGGAACTCGGGATGCCGTGCCTTCGCCTGGGCGATCACGTACGCGTTCCACTGCTGCGCGAGCCGCCCCAGATACTCGGTCTCGGGGCCCGGGATGTCGATCGCGCACTCCCGCGCATAGGTCTCGTGATCGAGGTCAAGGACCTCGTCGGTGAACCCCTGCAGCCCGCCCTCCGGGATGCAGATCAGCCTCACGGGCAAGTCCATGCTCGACAACCAGGAGGCCGCCTTCACCAGGTGCGAGATGTGCTCGAGGTTCCAGCTGATCTCGTCGCGACGACGGATGCCGCGCATCGTCTGGATCAGCCCAATGGCCTGGTACGGCTCGATCATTCGGGGGCTCCTCTCTCTGGTTGGGAGCGACTCTATTCGCATCGCAACAAGGGGAGCCACTGGTTTCGCCAGTGTCGGCGGGAAGACGCTCGACGGCGATCACCGCGGTGTCGTCGACCTGCGACCCGCGGGCGAACGCCACGAGCGCGCGCTCGATCCGTCGGACCGCATCGGCGGCGCCACGGGCGCCGTCGAGCGTCTGCACCAGGCGCTCCTCGCCGAAGCGGTCGTCCTCGCCCACGGTGTCGATCACGCCGTCGGTGTAGAGGACCAGTTGGTCGCCCGGCTCGAGCCGGATCGTCGTCGCCTCCCAGCCGCCGCGTTCGTACGCGCCGAGGAACGGCGCGAACACGCCGACCGGACGCGCGGCCCCGCGTCGCAGGTGGTAGGCGGGGGGGTGGCCGGCGAGCACGACATCGGCCCGGGCTTCGCTGTCGCGCGGAGCGAAGCAGCGCGCAGCAGACGCTGACGAGCGACAGGCCGGGGAGCTCGCGCAGCGCGGCGTTGAGTTGCTCGAGCGCCGCGATCGGATCGCCCAGCAGCTTGCCGGCGGCTCGGAACGTGTAACGCGACAGCGAAGTGAGCGCGGCTGCCTCGGCACCGCGCCCCGCCACGTCGCCGACGACGATCATCCAGCCCCCCGGGACCTCGAACGCGTCGTAGTAGTCGCCGCCGACGTCGTTGTGCTCGCCGGCCGCCTGGTAGAAGCTCGCCAGGCGGAACCCGGGTATATCCGGGAGCTCGGGCGGCAGCAGGCTTCGCTGGAGCGTGGCGGCGATCATCGAACGCTCGGCGTACAGGCGGGCGTTCTCGACCGCGACCGCGGCGCGGCGCGCGAGCTCGGCGGCGAGCGCGAGGTCGGCGTCCCCGAACTGCGCGCCCCGACTCGGCCATCGCCAGCGTCAGCGCGCCGGTCGGCGGCTTGCTCGGCGATCGCGAGCGGAACCACGATCGCGGCGCGGAGCCCGAGATCCCGTACGAGCGCCACCTCCTCCTCGGCTAGGCCGGCTCGCGCGAGGCGCTCGTCGCTCATGTCGGCCAGAAGCCGTGGCTTCCCCGAGGCGATCACGGCGCCGGCCCCGATCGGGTCGCCGACACGAGCTGGCTCACGTGTTCCGAACGCACGCGCGCGCGCGACCTTGTCCACGTCGGCGTGAGCCACGGCCACCTGCCGGACCACATCGTCCTCGCGCATGGTGATCACGCACCAGTCGGCCAGCCCCGGGACCGTGAGCTCCGCCACGTGCTGCAGCGTCTGCTCGTAGTCCAGCGACGACGACAACTCCTGCCCGGCCTCGGCCAGCAACCGCTGTGACGAGCTCGGCGCGCTTGACCTCGGTCAGGTCATCGATCACGTTGACGATCAGCGACAGCGAGCCGTCCGGGTCGTACACCGGCGTGGCCTTGTGCAGCAGCCAGCGCTCCTCGCCGGTCGCGCGGATGACATTGCGGACGAGCAGCGGACCCGCCTCCTCGCCACGCGCCGCCCGCGAGGACGGCAGGTCCGCGAGGCTCAGCGGTCGCCCGTGCTCGTCGAACACGTCGTACAGCGCCATCAACTGGTCCGGCGTCGCGGTCGTCACGGCTTGGGCCGAGCCGAGGTTCAGGAGACGCGCCGCGGCCGAGTTCGCGAACACGATCGGCCCGCGGGCGTCGCGGACAAGCACCGCCTCGTCGAGATTGGTCAGGGTCGCCTCGAGCCGCCGCTCGAGGCCGGTGACGGTCTGGCGACAGGGTGGCGTTGTCGAGCGCGAGCGCGAGCCGGCCGGACAACACCTCGGCAAAGCGCAGATCGTCCTCGTCGTAGCTGCGCCCCGAGGTCCCGACCCCGCACGCGAGCGCACCGACCGTGCGCCCGCGGGCGCGGAGCGGCACGAACACGGCTGAGCGCAGCTCGAGCGCGCGCAGCAGCTCGAAGTCCTCGTCGCTGCTCGCGATTGCCCGGAGATCCTCGTCGGTGACATGCGCCAGCAACTGGCTCTCCGCGCTGACGATCGCCCTGGACAGCCCGACAGGCGCGTTCGGGAGCGGACGGCGGCGTCGCAGCGCGGCCTCCAGCTGCTCGCGCCCGACCTCGGCCTCGACCCGCGACCCGAGCCGCCTAAGCTCACCGGCCGGAGAGATCGCGTCGAGCGTCGCGACGTCGGCGAACACCGGGACGACGAGCCCGAGCAGCCGGGCCACCGTGTCCTCGAGCATCAGCGTGCCGTCGGCGACCTCGCCGGCGGCCGCGAGCAACTCGAACCGGTCCTCCTCGGCGCCGGTGCTCACGTGCCGTCACCGCCGGCAATGTCGTCGCGCGCCGAAACGATCGCCGCATCCCCAACTCGCCGCGTGTCCAGCCTCAATTGACTCGACGGTCCCACTCGCACCACTCCCTGCCCGCCTGTGCGGCCGCCTGGATCGGCCGCAAAACGCATTCTACGCCCGCGCCAACCAGCGCTCATAGACCTCGATGAACGCGTCCATCGCCGCGTCGACGCCCGCGGTGTCGTGCGTGGCCAGAAGGTCAAGCAGTAGGCCCCGCGTGACCGCGATACCGAGGCGGGCGTGTGCACGCGCCAGCGGTCGCGGCACCCCGAGCGACACGTTGATCTCAGTGATCGGGTCCAGCCAGTCCTCGACGATGCCGTCGAGCAGCTCCACCGTGTGCGGGCGACCCTGGAGCGCTTGCCCGTAGAGCTCGAAGAACAACCTCTCGTTGGGCCACAGCGATCGATCGGAGATGTGCTTCCACCACGCGCGCATCGCCTCTCCCACCGGCTGGCTCGGGTCGGGCAGGATCTCGCCGAGCAGCTCGCGCTGACGCTGCTCGACGGTCTGCACGATCTCGACCCAGAGTCGCTCCTTCGACCCGAAATGGAAGATCAACATCCGGTGGCTCGTGCCGAGTGCGGTGGCCAGAGTGCGCAGGCTGACGTCGCTCATGCCGTTCGCGGCCACGTACTCGATCGCCGCGTCGAGCAATCTCTGCTTGGGGCTCTTGTCATCCACGGGCGGCGACTGTACCATGTGGTACATGCAACCAGTTGACGTAAATATCGAAGTCCCGTACCCCACCGAGGAGGTCTACGACTTCCTCGACGTGATGGCCAATCACGAGCCGTTCACCGACCACATGCTCCACGACTGGGAGTACTCGGGCCCCGACCGCGGGATCGGGTCCAAGGCCAGAGTCAAGGTCAGCGCCGGCGGACGGACGGACACAGTCGACATCGAAGTGGTCTCAGCCGACCGGCCGACGAAGATCGTCGAGCAGAACGTCGGCGCCGGTGGCCGGCGGGTCGCGAACGGAACGTACACGCTCGCGGCGCTCCCGACCGGAGGGACGCGGATCTCGTTCGAGTACGCGTGGCAGAAGGTGCCGTTCGCCGAGCGGCTGACGTCGCCGCTGGTCCGCGCGTTCGTGCGTCGTGGAAACACGGTGGCGATGCAGCGGCTCGCGGAGCAGCTCGCGGCCCGGAGCGGCGAGCGCCCGTAAGCGCCACATCCTCCGACGTTTGCGAGACTCAAGGCGCGCGGGTGACGCGTCAATCAGCAGACGTGGAGGAGAACGAGATGGCGATTTCGCGGGAGCCGATGACGGATGAGCAGCGCAAGTCGGTCGCGCTCGAGTACCTCAAGGCGTTCGACAACGGCGGGACGACGTCGACCGGCACAAGCATCCTCGATCTGTTCGCCGGCGACGCGCAGGTCTACTTCCCGAAATGGGGACTCGCCACCGGCACGGACGCGATCGGCCGTTTGTTTGGCGACGTCGGCTCCACGATCGAGCGAATCGTCCACGACTACGCGAACTTCAACTGGATCATGACCGGGACCGACACGTTCGCGTGCGAGGGCACGAGCTACGGAGAGCACCAGGACGGCGAATGGCGAGCCGGCGTCACCCATGCGGGGCGGTGGTGCGACGTGTTCGAGGTCCGTGACTTCCTGATCCAGCGATGCTTCATCTATCTGGACCCTGACTACGCGGGACGCGACACTGATCGCTACCCGTGGCTCGCCCGCGAAGGACGCGAACCTTCGGTGCCGCTCAGCCTCGGAGTGGATGAGCCTGCCTCGGCCGCGTAGGCGGTCTGCTCGGCGCGATCGCGCTGCCGCGCCCAAGCGCGCGCGTCGCCCCCGGACCGCATCGGCCGAGGCCGTGTTCGACGCGCTGAAGGAGGGACAGGATCAGGCGTCCGCGATCGCACAGCAGTTCGGCGTCTCGCCCGCCGTGGTGCGCAACCGGCTGGGGGAGCTCGAAGAGGCGGGACGGGTGAGCCGTACGGGTAACCGGCGCTCGACTCGCTGGCGCAGTCACGCGAGCTAACCGCGCGACCACGATCAGCCACAAAGCGCAAGATCCTCCATTGAGCCTCAGGCCGATCGCGCGCGCCGACGGCTGCCGGCGCTCATCGACCGGCGCCTAATAGCCTCTCGGTGACCTGATCACCGACGCCGCCGAAGTACTTCTCGAGCACGCGCTCGAACACCGGGTTGGCCGGGTCCGCGTGGGCAAACAGCGTCATCGACGAGCGCAGCTTCATCGCGTCGATCCCGCCGAAGACGTTCGCCGCGGTTCGCCCCGCGAGCTCCGCGACGATCTGGCTGCACTCGATCAGGCGTGGCCCGAGAATCGGGTGGTCGAGGTACGCCCGCGCCTCCGCCAGCGAGGAGATCGCGTACGTCCGGGACATCGAGCTCTCCCCGAGGCCGGCAATCTGCGGGAACACGAACCACATCCAGTGGCTCCGCTTGCGGCCCGCGCGAAGCTCATGTAGCGCAGTCGCGTACGTGTGCGCTCGGTCCTGCGCGAACACGAACCGTTCTAGCTCGTACGGATCGCTCATCTCGGCGCGCCAAAGGTAGCGGACCCGTCCGCATACGATGTATGGATGCTCGAGCACGAACGGGTGGCGATCGCGGTCGGAAACCGGTCGGCGCTGCCGGTGATCATCGCGGTCCACTCGACGGTCCTCGGCCAAGCCGTGGGCGGCTGCCGCCTGTGGCGCTACGGCGACTGGCGCGACGGGCTCGAGGACGCCCTCCGCCTGTCCGAGGCGATGACGCTGAAGTGCGCGCTGGCTGGGCTTGCGCTCGGCGGCGGCAAGAGCGTGATCGCGCTCGCCCCCGACTCGGAGCTCGACCCGGACCGGCGCCGCGCCGCGATGCTCGACCTCGGCGATGCCGTCGACGCGTTTGGCGGGAGCTACGGTGTGGGCGAGGACGTCGGCACGACCGCCGAGGACATGCTGATCGCGCGCGAGCGCACGCAGTACGCGTATTGCCTGCCGGCCTCCCAGGGCGGCGCCGGCGAGCCCTCCGAGCCCACCGCCGAGGGGGTCCGCTCGGCGATCGCGGTAACGCTCGAGCGTGCGTTCGGCACGCCCGAGGTATCCGGCCGCCGCATCGCGATTATCGGCCTCGGGCAGGTCGGCTCGCGCGTTGCGCGCCGCCTCGCGGCCGACGGAGCCGAGCTCCTCGTCACGGACATCGACGCCGGCAAGCGGGCTCTCGCGAACGAGCTCGGAGCGGCCTGGACCGATCCCGACGGCGCGCTGTTCGCCGATGTCGACCTGCTCGTGCCGGCGGCGCTCGGTGGGGTCCTAACCGCCGCCTCGGTGGCCGGCCTTCGGTGCACCGCGATCGCCGGTCCCGCGAACAACCAGCTCGCCGACGACGCGGTCGCCGATGACCTTCGCGCCCGGGGCATCCTCTGGGCTCCCGACTTCGTCGTCAACGCCGGCGGCGTGATCTACGGCAACGCGATGGAGATGGAGGGCCGCTCCCGAGTCGAGGCGATCGCACGCGTGGGCGCCATCACGGACACGCTCGACGCTGTGTTCGCCGCCGCGGACGAGCGCTCGATCACTCCGCTCGCCGCAGCGCGGCAGGTCGCCCACGAGCGGCTCGAGGCGGCGACCGGCGCGCGAACAGCCAACGCCTGATCGCCGCGACCGCCTGCTAAACCATCGACGCGTGAGCCCCGCCAAGCCCCCCGCGCCGGACGGCAACCCGTGGACCGTCGACCACATCTCGAGCAACGGCGCCACCGCGAAGGTTCCGAGTCCCGGCCAGAGCGCCGGCCCGAGCCGGCTCGTCGTCCTCGGCTACATCACGGCGGTCGCGCTGCCACTGCTCGGCTTGGTCGTGGGAGTCGTGGTCGCCACCCGCCCGAGCAAGGCGACCTCGAAGCACGGGCGGTGGATCATCGCGCTCAGCATCGTCGGCTCGATCGTGTGGGCGCTCGTGTTCGCCTCCGGCGTGCTCACCTCGACGAGCAACGACATGGGCTACTGACACGGCCGGCGGGTTGAGAAGGGCCGCGCACCTACGCGTCGAAACATCGAGCCGACGCCGTGGGGCGAGGGAGGAAAGGCCCTGTAAACGTGACCAGGAGGATCAGATGACCGACAAGCCGACGAAGACCGTCAGGCGCCGCGTGCCGAGCAGCCAAGCCGAAGCCGCCGGAGCGGCACATGCCGTCACACGCCGAGATCTCGGAGCGCGCGTACTTCATCCACCTCGAGGAGGGCGGGCGTGACGAGCTCTCGAACTGGCTCCGAGCCGAGACCGAATTGACCGCTGCCTGAACCCGCAAGAACCCCGGGTGGTCGCACGGACGCGACCACCCGATCCCCGAAGAGGCAACATTGGCCCGATGAACCCCGACGACCTTCGGGACCGTTGCCTCTCCCATCCGGGTGCCGAGGAGACGTTCCCGTTCGGCCCCGAGAACTCCGTGTTCAAGGTCGCCGGCAAGATCTTCGCGCTGTCGCGCCTGGACCAGTCTCCCCTCCGGATCAGCCTCAAGTGCGAGCCGCTGCTGGCCGAGCAGCTACGTGAGGCCCACGCGGCCGTGATCCCCGGCTACCACCTGAACAAGCGCCACTGGAACACCGTGATCATCGACGGCTCGCTGCCCGACGGCACGATCGCCGACATGATCGAGGACTCATACGACCTCGTCGTCAGCAAGCTGTCGCAAGGGAAGCGGCGCGCGCTCGGCTGGCGCGTCTGACATTTGTCACCGCGAACTGGTGAGCTTCGGCTCTACCGAGCCTGCCGTAGCGATGTCACCCTTCGGAGCATGTCAACTGTTACTGCTTCCGGCGGAATTATTCTCTCCGGTCTCTCCAAGTCATACGGCGAAATCGAGGCCGTGCGCTCGGTCGATCTCACGATTGCGCCGGGTGAGACGGTCGCGCTGCTCGGCCCCAACGGCGCCGGCAAATCGACGACGATCGACATGGTGCTCGGGCTGACCCGGCCCGATTCCGGCAACGTGTCACTGTTCGGGATGTCGCCGGCGGAGGCCGCCGCTGCGGGCGTCGTCGGCGGAATGCTCCAGACCGGGTCGCTGATCGAGCACCTGAGCGTCCGCGAGCTCGTCACGATGGTCGCTTCGCTCTACCCGCGCCCACTCGAGGTGGAGGACGCGCTCGCGCTGAGCGGGTGCTCGGGCTTTGCCGATCGCCGGACCACGAAGCTGTCCGGGGGCCAGGCCCAGCGGGTTCGGTTCGCGATCGCGCTCGTCGCCAATCCGGACCTGCTGCTACTCGACGAGCCGACCGCGCCGCTCGATGTCGAGGCGCGGCGCGAGTTCTGGGCCTCGATGCGCGCGGTCGCCGCGCGCGGCAAGACGATCGTGTTCGCGACGCACTACCTCGAGGAGGCCGACGCGTTCGCCGACCGGATCGTGGTACTCGCGCGCGGTAGCGTCGTCGCGGACGGGCCACCCGGCGAGATCAAGGCGAGAGTCGGCGGCCGGACGATCCGGGCAACCCTTCCCGGCGCCGATCTCGAGGCGCTCCGCTCGCTCCCCGGAGTGACCGCGGTGCAGCGGCAGGGCGACGCCGTGGTGCTCGCGTGCGGCGAGGCGGAAGCCGCGCTTCGCGCCCTGCTCGACCGGTTCCCGTCGGCGGCCGATGTCGAGGTACGCGGCGCCGGGCTCGAGGACGCGTTCCTTGCGCTCACCGCCGCCGGCGGTGACGGTGAATCGAACGAACTTTCGGAGGCCAACTGATGCACGCCACCTACCTGCGTTACGAGCTGCTGCGCAACTTCCGTAATTGGCGGTTCGTCATGTTCTCGCTCGCGTATCCGGTCGTCCTGTATTTCGTGGTCACCTCGCCCCAGCGACACAGTACGTTCGACGGCGTAGCCTTTCCCTTGTATTTCATGGCCGGCATGGCCGCCGTCGGCACGATGATCGCGGTCCTCTCGAGCGGAGCGCGAATCGCGGCCGACCGGTCGGCCGGATGGACGCGGCAGCTGCGGATCACGCCGCTCACCGCCGGCGACTACCTCGGCGCCAAGGTCGCGTGCGGCTTTCTGATGGCGCTGGCGGCGATCGTGCTCGTGTCGCTGTCCGGAACTGCCCTCGGCGTGCGGCTGTCCACCGGCGAGTGGCTGACGATGATCGGCCTCATGCTCGTCGGCCTCGTCCCGATCACGGTGCTCGGGATCGTGCTCGGTCACCTGGTCACACCCGACTCGCTCGCGCCGGCCGCGGGCGGGACGATCATGCTGCTCGCGCTGCTCGGCGGCGCCTACGGGTTCCTGCTCGCGAAGTCCGGAGCGCTGTTCGACCTCATCAAGGCGCTCCCGTCCTACTGGATCGTGCAGGCCGGAAAGACCGCGCTGGGGGGCGGCGGCTGGCCGGCGGAGGGCTGGATCGTGATCGCCGCGTGGACGGCGCTGCTCGCCCCGATCGCGGTGCTCGTGTACAGGCGCGACACGAGCCGGGTCTGAGGCGTCCGGGGCGCCCACACCTCGCTAAATTGGGCAGACGTGGACGCCGAGGTCGAGCCGGTCAATCCGGCTGAAGCGGAGTGGGTGGCGCGTCAGCGCAGGTGGACGCAGGGGTCGCTTCGGTTCGTGCTGCCTTCGCTGTTTCTCGTCTACCTGCTGTACGTCGCCCAGGCGGTCGGCAAGTACAACGACGGGACGGCGGCGCTCTGGGGCTACCTCATCCTGCTCGCGTTCGCGGCGTGCTACCTCGCCTTCGTTCGCGGGGGTCCGGAGGCGAGCGGGAAACGATTCTGGACCCTGTACGGCATCTCCGCGGCGTTGTTCGTGGCGGAGGTGCCGTTCGCCCGCGAGGCGGCGTTCGTGATGTGCCTATACATCACGGCAATCACCGTGAGCCGCCTCGGTGGCCGCTCGGCGCCGATCGTGGTCGCGCTCGCACTGGCGGCGCTGCTCGTGCCGCTCGCGATTCCGTCCTGGCACGACAACCTGAGCGACACCTGGGGGACCGTCACCCCGGTCGCGATCCCGATCGTGGCGGTCGTGACGCTCGCCGTAAAGCGGGTCTTCGAGGGCAATCTCGCGCTCGCCGAGGCGCGGACTGAGCTCGCGCGCCTCGCCGCCGAGAACGAGCGCTTCCGCATCGCCCGCGACCTGCACGACCTGCTCGGCCACTCGCTGACCACGATCACGGTCAAAGCGGGGCTGGCGCGCCGGCTCGGCGAAGCCGATCCGGCCCGGTCCCAGCAAGAGATCGCCGAGGTCGAGGACCTGGCCCGGCGGTCGCTCGCCGACGTGCGGGCCGCGGTCGCCAACTACCGCGACGTGACGCTCGCGGGCGAGCTCGCCACCGGGCGCGAGCTGCTGCGGGCCGCCGGCATCGACGCGGACCTCCCGCGCGCCGTCGATGTGGTCGACCCCGTCGAACCAGGAGCTGTTCGGCTGGGTCGTGCGCGAGGGGCTCACGAACGTCGTCCGCCATGCCCACGCCAGCTCGTGCTCGGTGCGGCTGTCGCCGAGCTGCGTCGAGATCGTCGACGACGGCGTCGGCGACGGCGTCGGCGGGAACGGGAGCGGCGCATCGGGGAACGGCCTGGCGGGACTGCGCGAACGGGTGGCCGCGGCCGGCGGTGTCGTCGACGCCGGGCCGGTCCAGCCGCAGGGGTGGCGGTTGCGGGTCTCGCTGACGCCCGAGGCCGTCGCATGACGATCCGGCTGCTGCTCGCCGACGACCAGGAGCTGATCCGCAGCGCGTTCGCCGCGCTGCTCGAGCTGCACGACGACTTCGAGGTGGTGGCGGCGGTCGGGCGCGGCGACGAGGTGGTCGCCGCCGCCAAGGCCCACCGTCCCGACGTCGCGCTGCTCGACATCGAGATGCCCGGGATCGACGGCCTCGCCGCGGCGGGCGTGCTCACACAGGAGGTGCCCGAGTGCCGCTCGCTCATCCTCACGACGTTCGGCCGCCCCGGCTACCTGCGGCGAGCGATGGAGTCCGGCGCGTGCGGGTTCGTGGTCAAGGACTCGCCGCCCGAGCAGCTCGCGGACGCGATCCGCCGGGTTGCCGCGGGCGAGCGCGTCGTCGACCCGGTGCTCGCCGCCGACACGCTCGCGCAGCGGCGCCTCGCCGCTGACCGCTCGCGAGCGCGATGTGCTGATCGCCGCCCGCCCCGGAGCGACCGTCGCCGAGATCGCCGAGAAGCTGTTCCTGTCCGAGGGCACGGTCCGCAACTACCTGTCCGCCGCGATCGCCAAGACCGGCACGCGCAATCGAGCCGAGGCCGTAAGGATCGCGGACGAGCGTGGCTGGCTCTGACCGCGCCGCGCCGCCGGCACGGTCGCCAGAACGGGTAGCCCATACGGGATGAACGAGGCTGTTGCGCTGGTCGTGCTGGCGGCGTGCCTGGCCGCCGCCGTCGCGCGGCCGCGGTGGGCGCCGGACTGGGCGGTCGCGGCGGGCGGCGCGGCGCTGCTGGTCGTAGTCGGGGTTTTGAGCCTGAGCGGCGCGCGCTCGGCGCTCAGCGGGCTGGGGCCCACGGTCGGCTTCCTCGCCGCGCTGCTCGTGCTGGCGGACGGCTGCCGGCGCGTCGGC
>CAVSQG010000006.1:0-226151 GCA_963730055.1 uncultured Solirubrobacterales bacterium | reverse complement strand
GACGATGCTCACCGACGCCCGCAAACGGGTGCAGTCCGACTCGTCGACGTCCTCGAACACGACGAGCTGAGCCTCGCCCGCATCATCGACGGCCTCGACGCGCTCGACACCAGCCCGGGCGAACCTCTCGATCTCGTCGCACAAGCCAAAGCTCCGCAGGCGAGCAGATGACGCCCCATCCGCTCGCGCAGGCAGCAGCACATCGCACGCTCGACGCCGAGGGACGCGTCCGCCGCGCGCTCGTCGACCTCGACCGCCAAGGGATCGACATCACATTCGTCGCGGTCGCCACCCAAGCCGGCGTCAGCCGACAGTTCCTCTACGACCACGACGACTTCCGCGCCGAGATCGAGCAGCTGCGAACCACACCAACCCACCGCATCCAGGCACGACCCGCGCGCGAGCGAGCCAGCGACGACTCGCTCCGCACCCGCCTCCGCGCAGCCCTCGACGACAACCAACACCAGCGCGAAGAGAACACGCGGCTGCGCGAAGAGCTCGCGCACGCCCTCGGCCGCGTCCGCGAGCTCGAGCTCCAAGCCAGGACCGGCTGACCGCGACCTGCGTCGTGGACATGTCCACCACGTGAATCACCTGACCCCAAGCGCGATCATGAGACGGCGCTCGACTTAACGGGGGATTCCGGCACTCTCGCATAGGTGGCTGGTTTCGCCCGGATGCGGCACTCGAGGCCGCGGCACGTCCACACTCTCGAAGCGAGCGAAGGAGGGCTATGGGGCCGGGTCGTGTTCCTGCTCATCCCACATCCGGGTCTTGACCAGCGCGAGTCGGAATGCCCGGGTGAGTGCCACCTAACGATGTTGCACCGTTGCGCAGCTGCGGCGGTCGTGGCGTAACTCACGCATGTACCCCACGTGCTGGATCGACCAACAAGCCAAAAAGGGGGTGGCCCCAAGTGCACAGGACCGCGATCCTCCCGCCCGGAGACCAAGGGCCGGGGCGGGAGGACGGCAGGCGACGTCGGGGTCCTACGCTGCCTCGGCGTCTAGCTCGTCATCGAGGGCGAGTTCGTCGAGGTCGGATGCCGCGCGGTGGCCGTCGAGGTCGACGGTCGTCTCTGTGCTCTCGTCGACGACGAAGGCGTCGCGGTTGAGCGCGACGAGCGAGGGCGAGAGCATCGGCCGCATGAGCTCCCACACGGCGGCGCGCAGCGCGCCATCGCCGCCGGGCAGTGCGTCGCGGAGCTTGGATGCCATCCGCTCTGACCCGAGCGCCTTGGTGCGAGTCACGCCGGCGGGGTCGAGCATGAAGGCCGCTCCCAGTCGAGCGGTGAGCTGGGCGATGCCTCGCAGCGGGTCGGGGTCGGCGAGCGCGCGGTCGAGCTCGGCCTCGACGATCGCGTCGACGTGGCGTGGTTCGTGGCGGCCGGTGTCGCCGACGGGCTGCTGGCGCTCGGGGTCGGTCCAGCCGGCGCCGTAGGCGATCAGCTCGCGGTAGTGGCGGACGAGTAGTCGGCAGACGATCTGGGTGAGCGCGCGGAGCTGGGCGTCGGTGGGGTCGATCAGACCGGCGCGGATGTCGTGGCCGAGCCCGAGGTTGCTGCGGGTGGCATCGGCGTGCCGAGCGCGCGCTTGCGCTCTGCGTTGCTCGTCGTCGGCGGCCGCGTCGCGAAGCTCGTCGTCGTCGAGGCGGGCACCGGCGAAGTAGGCCTCTTCGCGCGCCGGGGTCGTGTCGCCTTCGCCGAGCTGTTCGTGGACGAGGTCGAGCATGAATGCGGGGTCGACGACCCAGATCCCGGCGGCGAAGTCGCGCCCGCGGTCGTGGACGTAGGCGTAGCGGCCGTTGCGGGCGCGGTCGCGCACCTCGCCGGTGATGCGGATCTTCAGCGCTCTCGTCTTTGCGCGGGCGGCGAGCGTGTCGAGCTCGGCGTCGATGCGCTCGGGCGTGCAGCCGAGGATGGTCGCGATCTGGTGCTGGCCGTTGGCGTCGAGGTGCTCGCGGGCGTGCGCGATCTGTTCTGCCGCGTCGAGCATGGCGCCGTCGTCGATCCGGACCGCGTAGGCGTGCTCGTCCTCGACGACGGTGCGGTGCACGAACGCGCCGAGGTCCTGAAGCGCCTTGTCGTGCAGGTCGGTGCTGGTGATCCGCTTCGCGACGGCGTCGGTGAGCTGCGGCGCGATGCTCGTGCATGTCGGCGAGCCGGTTGGCCATCGTGACTGAGATCTGCTCGCCGGTCGGGCGCTCGGCGACGCGGGCGCGGATCGGGTCGGGGAGCGCGAGCTGGCGGCGGAGGTTGTGGGCGCGCTTGGGCGAGATGCCGAGGTCGGCGCAGACCGCGGCGATCCGGTCGGGCTCGGGTAGCCCGGCGCGGGCCTCCCAGCAGTCGCGCAGCTGCTCCTGCTGGTCGACGAGCGACAGGCTCTCGCGCTGGTTGGCCTGGGCCTGGATCCGGCGGATCTCGTCCGCGCCCGGCTGGTGGTCGAGCAGCAGGACGATCAGGCTCTTGACCGGCGCCAGGTCTTCGTATCCGGGTGCGCCGGCGAGCTGTGCGCTCGCCTGGGCGGCGAGCAGCCGCCGCTGCCCGTCGTAGATCACGGTTCGCGGCTGGCTGGGGTCGGGTCGGTGGCCGATGCACGGGACGAGCTGGCCGGTGCGCATCAGCATCCCGGCGAGTCGCTCGATCCCCTCGCGGGAGATCTCGCGGCGCGCGTTGGGCGCGAGCTCGAGCGCGTCGAGCTCGATCTGCTCGATCCGGCCGTCAACGGGTGCCCGTGACACGGTCGTGACGTCGAACAAGGCCGGACATGGGAGCAGAGCGGTGTTGGGCGTCTGCATCAGGTTGCTTCCCTTCTCGTGAGAGGTTTGGTCAGTGGCCGCGTGGGCGGCGGTGGCCGGCTGGAGAGCGCGGCGACGGTGTCGGCGGCGATGTGGTCGAGCGCCTGCGCGGGGTCGGTGATCACGGTGATGCGGTCGCACTCGACCGACAGCGGCGCGATCCCGATGCTGAGGTGGATCGTCGGGACGCCGAGCTCGGCGAGCCGCCGGATCCGCTCGACGCCGGCGCGGGTGTCGGACCAGCCGCCGTCGGAGAGGACGTAGACGAAGCGGGGGCGGCGGGGGTTGGTCATCTCGAGCTGGTCGGAGACGAGCTCGATCGCGTCGCCGGCGAACGCGGTGCCGCCGCCGGTGCGGATCCCGGGGACGAGCGCGCAGCGGCCGCGTGCCGTCGGCGAGCAGCTCGGCGCTGTTGCCGAACAGCGCGGTCGCGCAGCGGCCGCCGATCTGGCGCAGTCCGTCGGTGAGGATCCACGCGATCGGTCCGAGCGCGTACTCGTAGCCGCCCATCGACCCGGACGTGTCGATGATCAGCCCGACGTGCGGCTCCTCGATCGGAGCACGCACCTGCCGGGTGACCCGCCACGGGTGCGTGCTCACCGGTCGGCCGGCTGCCTGCTCGGCGCGGCCGCGTGCGTACGCGCGGCCGTCGAAGCGCCCGCCCGGGGTGCGCTTGTCGATCTGCCGCGTCCCCCGCGTGATCGCCTGGCGCAGCCGGTTGGCGTAGCGGCGGGCGTGCTGCACCTCGTCGGGGAACGGGGGCCGGTCGACGCCGCGGTCGGGCAGCCGGCCGCTCGGCAGCCCGGTCCCGCGCCCGCGGCCGAGCTTGCGTCGCCCCCTCGCCACGGCCGGCGGCGTCGCGCAGAACCTGTGTCGAGGTCGACGTCCTCGTCGAGCTGCTCGAGCTGCGCCGCGCGAGCGCTCGCGATCGCCTGCTCGATCGCGTCGGCGAGCGACCCGCGCCCTGCCCACGTCGGCGCCGCCCTCGCGCCCGCTGGCGTCCCCATCGTCGGCGGGTCCGTCAGCTCCTCCACCTTCACCGGTTGCCCCGTCGTTATCGCCGGCATCCGGTGGCGGGTCGGGCGCTCCGACGATCTCGCGGTACTCGCGGGCTGCCTCGTCGAGGCGGTCGAGCTCGCCGTCGGGGATCCACACGACCCTGGCGTACAGCTCGTCGAGCGCGCGGAGGTCGTCATCGCCGAGCACCGCCCGCCACAGCTCGCCGAGGCCGGTCAGGTCGGCCGGGTCGACGATCCCGTAGTGGGTGCGGGCTTGCAGGTAGACGGTCGCGCGCGCGGCGAGATCGCGTGTCAGCGGCTGGCCGCCGGCCGCGAGCTCGAGCACCTGCTCGGTGAAGGCGGGGAGGATCACGTCCGCGACCGCCGCCTGCAGCGCCCGGCGGACGAACCGGCCGCGCAGCGAGTCGGGCGGGAACTCGCGCACGCCGTGGGCCTCCATCCGCGGCTCCTCGAGCAGCCGCCGGTCGACCGCGAGCTGCCGGTCGGCGGGATCGTCGGACTCGGACAGCGCGAGGTCGTGCTCGATCGCCCAGCGCTTGGTGTGCTTGGCGTGGAGCGTCTCGTGCAGCGCGACCCCGAAGCAGCGCAGGATCGCCCGCCGCTCGAGCGCGCCGGCGGCGATCGCGGCGCGCGAGCCGAGCAGCGCCTCGGAGTCGAGGTAGACGGTGCGCGAGTGGATCTCGATGTGCCCGGGATCGGACAGGCCGGGCCCGATCAGCGCCCACACCGGGTACAGGCGCTGCAGCACGATCGTCCAGTGGTCGGAGAGGTCCTGGTAGACGCGGGTCGAGCCGGCCGCGCTGCGCGGCCGCGCGGTGCAGCTGCTGCACGAACACCGCCGGCCGAGCCGGCGTCCCGCCGGCGGGGGTCATGAGGTCACCGCCCGCGGGTAGCCGTGCAGGTTCGGCAGGCCGCTCGACGCCGAGACCCGCAGGCGGCCGTAGCCGGCCTGGTCGAGCATCCGGCACGCGGCGGCCGCCTCGGCGTCCTGGATCTTCCCGGCCTGACCTGCTCGTGGAGGTTCGAGGCGAAGAACGCGAGCGCGGCGCGCTCGCCGACGCGCTCGCTCATCCGCCACAGCGATTCGATGTCGCGGAACTGCGGCGTCCAGCACGAGCCCGTCCTCGCCGGCGATCCGCTGGCGATCGAGCCGCATCGCCTCGGCGACCAGCGACGCCGGCGCGCCGAGCTCGGCGAGCGCCGCCCAGTTGCTCGTGACCTCGAGCGTCGCCGGGAACCGCGAGTGCCACGCGTCGGGGATGTCGGTCGCGCCGACGAGCCCCGGGTTGTAGGCCAGCAGGACCGCGAACCCGGGCCGGGCGACGACCGTCTCGCCGGTCGCCGCCAGGTACAGGCTGAGGCGCCCGTCGAGGGTGGCGTTGATCGACAGCAGCGCGACGTCGCGGGCGGTGTTGACCTCGTCGATCATCACCACCCACCCCTCGCGCATCGCCTGCACGAACGCCGAGTCGACCAGCGCCACCTGGCCACCGGCGCCGGCGACCGGGACGTAGTCGTAGCGGAAGAAGAACTCGTCCGAGGACGGGCCGGGCTGCAGCTCGACGAACCCGTAGAACGGAGCGCCGTGCCGGTCGGCGACCTGGCGGCCGCGGCCGGTCCAGAGGCGGTAGGCGATCGCGCGGGCGATCTGGCTCTTGCCGGCGCCGGGCGGGCCGATCAGCCGCAGGAACGTCGACTTCGCCGGGTCGTGCATGTCGAGCAGCGCGAGAGCGAGCTCGTCGATCGGCTGGCCGTGCAGGCACGGCGGGTAGATCCGTTTGCCGTCGGGCAGCAGGATCGGCTCGCCTGGGGTGGCGAGCTCGAGCGCTGCGGCTGGTTCGGGCACGAGGTCTCCCTCGGCGGCCACCCCGTCGATCTGCGACAGGGCGGCGGTGATTGCGCTCATGCGCTTCTCCTTCTCAGAGGTTGGGCAGACGTGCACGAGCGCCCGCCGTACGGCGGGCGCTCGCGTCATGTGGTGCTACTAGTGGTTGTGTGCGGGGGCGCTGCTAGGTGCGCATTCCGCGCGGCGGCACGGGCGCGGCGAGGATCCGCTCGGGGCCTTCGATCGGCTGAACCCCGGCGAAGCCGTCGCCGGAACCGAACACGCACACGCACAAGCCGGCTGGCCGTGCGCTGGAGCGGAACAGGACGCCGTCGAAACCGTCGGCTGCAAGCAGCGCGCCGGCTTCCTGGAACGCGGGCCACTGCGACCGCTCGGGCTTGAGGTCCGGCAGGCCGAGCGCTCTCAGCGCCGCGCGCCGAGACAAGTCGGCGACCCGGGGCAGGTTCAGTGAGAAGCGCCACAGGTCGCGGGGGAGCCACCGGTCCGGCGGCTCGCCGAGCTCGGCGAGCGCGCGATACCACTCCGCCCACACCGTGTCGGGGTCCTGCGCCACATACAGACCGGCGAGCTGCTCGCCGCGCTGCCAGCGCCCGTCCGGCGCCGGGTGGCCCGGCATCGGCGGCGCACCGGCGCGCACGTGCCGGTACCAGACCCCGGTCGTCGAGACCGCGGGTATGTTCGACGGCATCGCGCTAGCCGAAGGTCGGCGACTCGAGCTCGGCGACCACGCGCGAGACCTGCTCGTAGCCGCCCGCGGCGATCACGTCCAGCGGCTTGCGATGCTCGAGCGCCGGGATCGGCTTGTTCAGCCACACCGGCACCCGCTCGGCGCCGAGCACGGCGGTGAGCCGGTCGGCGATCGCCGAGAGCTCGACGAGCCGCTCGGCGCGCCGCCCGCGGGGCGCACGCTCGCGCCGCAGCCACGCGGACACCGTGCTCACGCCCGAGCCGGTCGCGCGCGCGATGTCCCGGTCGCTCAGAGCGGCGACCTCGCGCAGATGGATCGCCTCATCGGCGTAGGCAAGCGACATACGCCTCAGTGTAGACGAAAGTGAGCGAAATACGAGCATATAATGAGCCTCCAGATCGTAGTCGTCGGTCGTGCGTCAGTTGCCGAACACGCTGGCTGCGACCCGCAACCGGGCGGCGGTCGCGGCGTAGCCGGCGTCGTCCTTGCTGTCGGCGACCTGGCCGGTGATCTCTCCGAGCTGGGTCGCGACGGTGCTCTCGGCGGCGCGGACGCCCTCGAAGCTGTCGAGGATCTGGTGGTGCTCGGCGCCGCGGGCGGCGAGCACGGAGACGACGTGCTCGATCCCCCCGCGCCGGATGTACGGGATGTAGGTCTGCACGTGCCCGCGGGCGGCGCCGGGCCTGGCCGCCCGGCCGACGCGCTGCTCGAGGCCGCTGGGGAGCCACGGCAGGTCGAGGTGGCAGAGCACCGAGGCGTTCTGGAGGTTGTGGCCCTCGTGCCCGATCCGCGACAGGCACAGCACCGGGAACTCGCCGGCGGTGAACCGGGCCTTGAGCGCCTCGAACTCGGACGTGGTGATGCTGCCGTCGGCGACGTTGGCCTCGACGCCGTGGCGTTCGCGCAGCGCGCGGGCGAGCTGGCGCAGGCACCATACGCGCTCGCCGAACACGATCACCTGCTCCTCGGCCGCGACGCCGGCGAGCGTCTGGGCGGTCACGCCCCGCAGTAGCGGCAGCCCGTCGCCGCCGCCGCGGATCGCCTCGGCGACGAGGCCTTGGCGGACGAGCGCGGTCGCGAGCGCGGCCTTCGAGTGGGTCAGCGTCTCGGGGTCGACGCTCGCGTCGACGAACACGCCGACGTTGCCGAGCACGACGCCCTGTGCGCGGGCGAGCTCGGCGAGCGCCTGCTTGTACATCGCGCTTCCGGCCTCGATCGACTTCAGTTCTCGCAGCACCGAAAGCAGCCGCCGGTACGCCTCCTGGCCGCCGCGGCGGATCGCCTCGAGCAGCTCCGCCAACGCCGGGTCGGGGTCGAGCGCGAGCGGCTGCGCCGGGCGGACCTCGGGCATCCAGGACTGCATGTCGCCCGGGTGACCCGGACGAGGTGTGGGCCGTAGTTGACCCGGAGTCGGTGGGCGTTGATCTCGTCCATCAGGTCGCCGGCCTCGCGCGTGTTGAGCCGCTCGGTGATCATCGCCTCGTCCCCGACTGCGAGCCCGACGAGCACGTCGAGGTGCTCGGCGCTCTTGCCGCGCGGGGTGGCGGTCAGGAGCCAGCAGTCGGCGACCGATCCGAACCGGACCTGGGCGAGCGCCTGGTGCGCCTCGGTCGCGGGGTTGGCGTAGCGGAGCGCCTCGTCGGCGATCAGCAGGTGCCACGGGATCGTCTGCAGGTCGGCCGGGTAGCGGTCGAGCACGCTGTTGGCCGCGAGCGCGACGCCGGGCCGGTCTCCGAGCTCGCGGTCGAAGCGCCGGATCTGCCCGGCGATCTGCCGATCGTCGGAGACCACGAGCAGCTCGACGTTGGGCGCGAGCGGCGGCAGTCCGCGCCCGGGCGCGCCTCTGGTGAGCTCCTCGCGCCACTGGCCGAGCAGCCGACCCTCGGCGACCACGAGCCCGCGGAACCGCGGCTGCGTGGTGGCTCGGTGCGCGAGCGCTCGCCCGGAGCTGATCGTCTTGCCGGTGCCGACGGCGGACGCGTCGACACCGGACCCGACGACCTTCAGCGCGGCCATCTCGCGCTGGCGGCCGAGCAGCACCGGGTCGTCGGCCAACGGTCGCGCGAGCGTCATCCGCACCACCTGGCGCGCCCCGGCGGATAGCGTGACGTTGGCACTTGCGTGCTTGAGCGCACGGAGTTCGGCGATCGACTGCTCGGCGACCACTCGCCGGGTTGTCGCGGAGCACGCCGTCGGAGGTCGTGATCGTGAGCATCCCGGGCCGGCCCTTCATCCGGATAGCCCGACCATCTGTGCCAGCAGCGGAAGGCGTCGTTTGAAGTTGGCTGTCAGCTCGCCGATCCTCGTCACGATAAGCGCCTCGATACCTCCGACGATCAGCGGCAGCATGTGATCCGGCCAACGGCTCCAGGACGCCAGCTCGCCGCGCGAGATGGCGCGCGACACCCGTTCGGGAAGATCATCTCGTTCCTGCCAGAAGGTGTCGAGCAACTTGCGGAGCTCGGCTGCGTCCTGAGCGTCGAGCCAGTCACGTGCGATCAGCGGCAGGCGGTACGCGTGGCTTGACTCGAACAGCGCCTGCGGCCTTACCTGAAGGCTGCCGTCCTCGTAGTCCACGACCCGGGCAGTGACTTCGGTGCCGGCGGCGTTGTCGTGTATCCAGCGCGAGAGCGCCACTGCGGTGACAATCACCCCGTCCTCGTCCCACGACGGGGCGACGACGGCTCCTTCGCTCAAAGCATGGTCGGTGACATCCCGCCACAGCGCGTACCGGACGCCGTCGTGGCCGTGCGGGTAAAAGAAGTGGCCACGCTGGCTACAGGCGTCCTCGATCAGCCTAAGCTCCTCACCCGACAGCTGCCCGACCATCAGGCCTCTGCCGAGATCCGCTGGCCCGGGGTCGACCGTACCACTCACGTCGCGGTACGGAAGGCCGGCGGGCGGATGCCTCCCGAACTCGTCTCCGAGATCAATGTCCCCGTCGGCGTAACCAATCGTCACGAGCAGCACGTCTCGCACCTGCACCGGGCGGCCTGCCCCAGGCGGGGCTGCGCATGCGCGAAGACCGGCGGCGCTGTACCTGAGGTTGTTGTCCGCGTCCGTCATGAGAGCAAATTAGTCGCTCCATCGGCGGCAGTCGCAAGGTGTGCGATTCGCTACGTGAGGCGACCGGGGACCGGGCTGGTCCTGGGGCTCCGGTCGTCTTGGAGCGGCCGGCGTCAGCCGCACGCCCTAGATCCAACAGTTTCGCCGACCCCTGACGAACATCATCAGCGCTGTGAGGATGGCGGTAGCCATCTCAATGAACGATTTGACGCGGTCCATGGCTGCCCCCTCGGCGTCGAGGCGCACGACTGCTTATCTGTGCAGTCAGGCCTGTGTCAAGAGTTGTCGAGATGGCGGGCGGTCCCTGGCCACCCGGTCGAGACGCTGCTCGTTGGCGAGATGATGATCGCCATGACGAGCAGGACAGAGCCGGCCGCAGCCTCGGTAGCCTGGCTACTCCCTCATCCGGCTAAACGCGCGTCTGGCCCCATTCCCGCCGCGACGCGAAGGACGTGCGTCAACCGGTCGATGGACACCACCAGCACGTCGTGCTCGACCCGCTCGACGCCGCGCGCACGAACGAGGCACATGACGCCAAGGGCGCCGCTGCGTGCCCACCTTCGCCGGCGTCGTGCCAGCCACGCCGCCTGCTCGCGGACCCTAGTGAGGTGGCGCCGGTCGTAGGTCCTGGTCTTCGTCTCGATCGCAACCGCGACGCCGGTGGGCGCGATCGCCACCGAGTCGATGTCTCCCTGCCCTCGCCACCGCAGCGAGTGGCGCACGCGCCAACCCTCCGCCTGCAGCGGTGCGAGCACGCACCTGACCTCGTCCTCAGAGCGTGCACCGACGCGACTCCGGCCAGCCAGCGAGAGTTGGTGACGGGAGCACAGGCCCAGTGCAGCGGCGATGAGGAGCAGGCCCACCGCGAGGTTCAGCGCGCCATCGCTCGCGGCCGCGAGACCGAACAACGCAACGATCGCGCCGCTGGCGCCCGCTTCGCCCGCACGCAACAACCGGCGGTACTGCAGGCGTCGGGCGTAGTTCATGCTCCTTGGCCAGGGCAGACGAGATCGGACCACCATGGCCCCATGTTTCCACCAGCCCTGGATGCGACCCGGGAGCGGGACTGCGAGCCGCCGATCTGATACCTGATGTACGTGAGGACGAGCAGTCGTCGGATAGCAGGGTCTCGCCGTCCGCCAGCCCGCGCGACGCGCGAGATGGAGGTGCACCGCTCGCGGTCCGGCTCTCAGCACGTACGGTTCAACCCGATGGGGCGGCCCGAGGTCCAGATGCGAGCGAACCGACCCGGGGAGGAGCGCCGGCGAGCGTGGATACGCTCCTGACCCCGCAGCAGGTCGCCGAGGCGTGCCAGCTGAGCGCGCGCACGGTGCTGCGCGCGATCGAGCGAGGCGATCTCCGCGCGAGCAAGCTCGCGATCCGCGGAGGCTGGCGGATCGTGCCGACCGACGTGGACGCATGGCTCGTTGCGCGATCCAACCACCGGCGCGAACCCGCCGACGGCGAGCGCCCGCACGGCAAGGAGATCCAGCCAGACCTTGCGGGCATCAAGACCACGCCGAGATCGTCGCGGGGCCGGACCGACGGTCGCCTTGTGCTTCGGCCCGGAATGGGCAACAGGGCCGCATGAACCGTGCCCCCAAGGCGATCCCCGGAGTCGAGGTCCGCCATCGGCAAACGAGGACCGGCGATGACTACGCGGTCTATCGCGTCCGATACCGCGACGCCGCCGGCAACCGGCGGAGCCGCGAATTCGACTCCGCCGACGACGCACTCGACTTCAAGGCCCAGGTACGCCTCCTCCGTCGCCAGGGCGATCTGACTGCGCTCGATGCCGGCACCGACCGCCTGGCCGACTTCGCCGCTGAATGGTGGGAGCTCTACGCCGGCCGGCATCTCTCGATCTCGACGCTCGACACCTACAAGAGCATCTGGAACGTGCACCTCAACCCCCGGCTTGGACATCTCGAGCTGCGCCAGATCACGCCGCTGACGCTGGAACAGTTCGCGGCCGAGCTCGCAGACGACGGCGTCGGCGCCCCAACGATCCGCAAGGCGATGAGCATGCTGCAGGGGATGCTCGGCCGGGCCGTCGCCTGGAACCGGCTGCGCACGAACCCGGCCCCGTCCGCCAAGAAGCCGTCCGCGCCACGGCAGCGCGCGATCCAGCCGCTTGCACCGATCACGATCGAGCGACTGCGTCGCCAGCTGTCGAGTGAGCGCCGCGACGGGCCACGCGACGCGATGCTCGTCTCGCTGCTTGCCTACTCGGGCGAGCGTCCCGAGGAGGCGCTCGCGCTGGAGTGGCGCCACGTGCGCACGAACACGCTGCTGATCGAGCAGAAGCTCGTGCGCGGCCAGATCGTCGCCGGCCAGAAGACGGCGCGGTCGATCCGCACCATCAAGCTGCTCGCCCCGCTCGCCAAGGACCTCGCCGAATACCGAGCTCAGACCGGCGCGACCGGCCTGCTGTTTTCGAAGCCGGACGGCGGGCCGTGGCTCGACCACGACTTCCGCAATTGGCGCAAGCGCAACTTCCGCCCCGCGACTGAGGCGATCGGTCTCGTCGCAGCCCGGCCATATGACCTGCGCCATAGCTTTGCCTCGCTGCTGATCCACGAGGGCCGGCCGTTGATGGAGATCGCCGACCAGCTCGGCCACAGCGTCGAGACGCTGCTCCGTCACTACGCGCACCTGATCGCCGAGATGGCCGGCCAGCCGCCGATCCCGGCCGAGCGCGCGATCGAGAAGGCGCGGGCCAAGGTGGGCTGCGGATGACCCCCAAAACGCCCCCAAGACGCCCCCACGACGCCCCTTTCAGCGGACCACGCGCCCCCAGGACGCCCCCACAAAGCCCCCGACCACTTCCTGACACGCCCCCACATAGCGAAAAAAGAGCCTGTTTCCAGGCAAAAAAGGAAAGCCCTCTGTCGGACTCGAACCGACGACCCCTTCCTTACCATGGAAGTGCTCTACCAGCTGAGCTAAGAGGGCGGGGATGCCAGGGTACCGCGTACGGGGGAACGGGGGCTAGGCTCCGTAGGCGGCTCGCAGGAGGGAGAGCATGGTGCCGGCGGTCTGGGCGCCGATCGGTGAGCCGCTCGAGTCGGCGAAGCCGATCTTCGACGTGCGGGCCGGAGGAAATCCCGACGATGCCGGGTCCGATCGAGCTCATCACCTGGCCGGCGCTGACGTGCGTGCCGATCGGCAGCTGGTAGAGCGGACCGGCGTGGCCGTAGTAGACGTAGCTGTAGCCGGCGATCGAGCCGTCGCAGTGGAGCACGGGCGCCCATGGGCCGAAGCCGCCGATGCCGTGTAGGACGATCGTCCCCGAGCACACGGCGTACTCGGGCGTGTTGCCGGGCGCGGAGATGTCGACGCCCTGGTCGGGCGACCATTCGCTCGGTGGCGCCGCGGCGCTCTTGGGCAGCGGGAACGTGAAGCCGCCGGCGGACACCGGGCCTGAGCCCGTCGCCGGCGGCGGCGACGCGCCCGACGAGCCGGACACGCGCGACGCGCCCGATGACGCCGGAGCCGAACGCCTGGCGAGCGCGGCCTGCGCCGCTTCGACCTGCGCCAGCTGATGCTGGAGATGGGAGACCTCGGCGCGGGCGCCGGCGAGCTGCCCGGCCTTCGCGTCGCGGAACCGCGCCACCGTCGACCGCTGCTGTTGCAGGCCGGCGCTCGTCTGGGCGAGCTGATTTCGCTGCGCGACGACCTCCTCGGTTAGCGTCTGCTGGCGCACCTCGAGCTTGCCGAGGCGCGTGGCCTGCGCGGCGACAGCGCGGCGGGCCGCCCGGACCTGGCTGACCACACTGATGTCCTGCTTGCGCACCCGCTGCATGAACGCGAGGCGGTTCGAGCAGGTCCTGGAAACCCGTGGCGGTGATCACGACGCTCACGATGTCCGGCCTGTCGCTCTCGTAGCGAGGCGACGAGCTGCTGTGCCAGCACCTGCTCGGCGTGGGCCTCGAACGACTCGAGCCGGCTCAGCCGGGTGCGGGCGGCTGCCAGCTGGACGCGAAGCTTGTCGAGCTCGGCGCTCTTGGCAGCGATGTCGGCCTGGATCCGATTGAGGCGGCGCGAGAGGACGGCGATGCTCGCGTCGAGCTGGGCGACTCGGCCGGATGCGGCGCGCACGGTTCCCTGCAGCGAGGACACGTTCCCCTGGCCGGCATTGATCCGCTGCTTGAGCTGACCGACGCTCGCCGCCCTCGCTACCGGCGAGCTCGAGCTCAGGCCGAATGTCGCAGCGCAGAGCGCCAGCGCTGTCAACGTGACGCCCGCGGCGTCGGTAAATGGCCTCCGTCCACTGAGCATCGTCGATGCGGCGGCCACGCTAACACGACCTCAGGCCTAGGGCCGCGTCGGGCCGTCGGTGCAATAAAAGCTGCACGAGCAGGGATTTGGCGTCCGGTCAGGTGCGAGTGACCGAACGGCCCCAGTGGATGCCCGCGCGCATTCGCGGCGTGTAGCCGTCGACCTCGATGTGACTCGGACAGCCTCCCGGGCGTCGACCGCGGCGGCGACGGCCGCGTCGGCGCTGACGAACGTGGCCATCAGCCTGTCGCCGAGCCGCTTGGCGATCCGGCCCCTCGTGCGAGGTGATCACGGTTTCGACCCCGCTCCGACCTCGCGCAGCAGTTCGAGCACTGTCGCGTCGCCCGCCGCGAGGGCCCACGTGGATAACCCGACGAGCTCGGTGCACAGCGACGCCATCTCGAGATCGCCCGCGGCCGCTCCCGGTGGCCTCAGACAGCCACTGGCTGGATCGACTCGCGGGCCGGCACCTGGTCCGAGTCCATCGCGGACCGAGGATAGTGATCCGCCGCGAGCGATCAGTCGGATCCGATGAGTTTTCGCGCGCCGTCAGGTCCAAAGAGGACAGACTTTGACCGTGTTCGAGTTTAACGTCTCCACTGATCATGCTTGAGACAACCAGTTTCGAACCAGACAGCAGTACAGCCGCGGTGGCCAGGACCGGCGAGACCGCGATCGCGGCGCGGTCGCTGCGCCGCGACTTCAAGGGCGGGATCGAGGCAGTTCGCGACATCGATCTGACCGTGTCCGCGGGCGAGGTGTTCGGCTTCCTCGGGCCCAACGGCGCCGGCAAGACGACGACGGTCCGGATGCTGTGCACGCTGCTCCCGCCGACCGCCGGAAGCGCGACCGTCGTCGGGCCTGGACGTGGTCGCGAACGGCGCCGAGGTGCGCCGGCGGATCGGCGTGGCGCTGCAGGAGATCGGGCTCGACCCAGTCCAGACCGGGCGCGAGCTGCTCGAGCTCCAATGCGGGCTGTACGGGATCACCGGGCAGGCAGGCCGGAGCCCGCGCCGAGGAGCTGCTCGAGCTCGTCGGCCTGACCGAGGCGGCCGACCGGCGCACGAAGACCTACTCCGGCGGGATGAAGCGCCGGCTCGACCTCGCGAGCGCGCTCGTCCACTCCCCCGAGGTGCTGTTCCTCGACGAGCCGACGACCGGCCTCGACCCCGCCTCGCGGCTGACGATCTGGGACGAGGTGCGGCGCATCAATCGCCGGCGGCGCGACCGTGTTCCTCACCACCCAGTACCTCGAGGAGGCCGACAAGCTGTGCGATCGCCTCGCGATCATCGACGACGGCAAGATCGTCGCCGAGGGCACGCCCGAGCAGCTCAAGGCCGAGATGGGGCACGACGTCGTGTCGGTCTCGGTCGAGGGCGGCGACGTGGCGGCGACCGAGACGGCGCTGACCGGGCTGTCCGGACTCGAGCGGATCGTCGCCGAGCCCGACGGGCTCGCGCTGTACGTCGAGGACGGCGCCGGCTCGATCGCCGAGATCGTCCGCCTGCTCGAGCGCGACCAGATCCGCGCTCGGCGCGATCTCCGTCTCCCGCCCGTCGCTCGACGACGTGTTCCTGAAGGCGACCGGTCGCCGGCTCGAAGGGCAGGAGTCGCCGAGGCAGGCAGGAGGTGAGCTCATGACCGAAGTCCTCCTCCTCGGCCGCCGCGCCACGCGCGAGATCGTCCGGCTATCCCGAGGCGACGATCCCGACGCTGTTCATCCCGCTGTTCTTCCTCGTGGTGAACATCGGGCAGGTGTCGAAGACGTTCCCGAGCACGACGCCGTTCCTGAATGGTCAGGGCTACGTCGCCTTCCAGCTCCCGGTGTCGCTGATGTTCGCGGTCGCGACCGCGACGTCGGGTCTTGCGCTCGTGACCGAGATCGACCTCGGCTACTTCGACAAGCTGCTGGTCGCGCCGATCCGGCGCTCGTCGATCATCTTCGGCCGCCTGACCGCCGATCTCGTGCGCGGCATCGCCGTCGTCCACGCTCGTCCTGCTCGTCGGAATCGCGCTCGGCGCCCGGATCGAGACCGGGCGTTGCGGGCGCGGTCGTGATCGTGGCGCTCGCAGCGGGCTTCGGCGTCGCCTACGCCGGCTTCGGGCTGCTCGTCGCGCTGAAGACGCGCAACGTGCAGGCGACGCAGTCGAGCTTCCTGCTGTTCTTCCCGCTGCTGTTCCTGACACCGAACTTCGTGCCGTTCGACCGCCTGTCGCCGCTGATGGAGACGCTCGCGCGGATCAACCCGGTGAGCTACGTGATCGTGGGCATGCGCGGGCTGGTCATCGACGGCTGGAACCTCGGTCAGATCGCCGTGGCTGTGCTCGTGATCGTCGGGCTGGGCGCGATCCTGACCGGGCTGTCGCTGCGCGTGATCGCCACCTACGACCGCTGAGCCCGCGCCCGGTATCGACGGGCCCGGCGGCGACGACGTCGGCGCGCGCTCCGTTCGGCCACTACAGGCTCGCGATCCGCGTACTCAGCGGTACGGTCACGCTCCAAGGTCTCGCGATCGGGTCCCGGCACGGCTAGCCGAAGCCGCAAGAACAGGCCGATGGCGGGACCAGGATTCGAACCTGGGAAGGCGTAGCCATGTGGTTTACAGCCAGACCCCTTTGACCGCTCGGGAATCCCGCCGGGGCCGCTGAGTCTAACGTTGGACGGCATACCAGTGGCGGCCAGCGGGGGAGGTCGCGCCGGCGGCGGCCCTTAGGAAGCGTCGCGCAGGCGCTGCGCCTCGGGCAGCGCCTCGAGCTTCTTGAGCGTGTGGTTCTCGATCTGCCGGATCCGCTCGCGCGTGACGTTGAACGCCCGCCCGACCTCCTCGAGCGTGTACGGCCGCTCGCCGGTCAGGCCGAAGCGCATCTCGATCACCTCGCGCTCGCGCTCGGGTAACGCGGCCAAGGCCCGCCGCAGGTTCTCGCGCCGCAGCCGCTCGGTGGCCAGCTCGAACGGCGACTCCGCGGTCTGGTCCTCGACGAAGTCGCCGAGCTCGGACTCCTCCTCCTCGCCGATCGGCTTCTCGAGCGACACGGGCTGCTGGGCCATGCGGAGCACGTCGCGAACCTCGCGCACGTTGGTCTCGAGCTCGGCGGCGATCTCCTCCGAGGTCGGCTCGCGGCCGAGCTGCTGGACGAGCTGGCGCTCGACGTGCACGACCTTGTTGAGCTTCTCGACCATGTGCACCGGGATGCGGATCGTCCGGCCCTTGTCGGCGATCGCGCGCGTGACGGCCTGGCGGATCCACCAGGTGGCGTAGGTCGAGAACTTGTAGCCGCGGCGGTAGTCGAACTTCTCGACCGCGCGGATCAGGCCCATCGACCCCTCCTGGATCAGGTCCAGGAACGTCAGGCCCGCGGCCCAGATATGACTTCGCGATCGAGACGACCAACCGCAAGTTCGCCTCGATCATCCGCTGCTTGGCCAGCATGTCGCCGCGCTCGATCCTGCGCGCGAGCGTGACCTCCTGCTCGGCGGTCAGCAGCTGCACGCGACCGATCGAGCGCAGGTACAGACGCAGCGAGTCGAGGCTCGGCTCGACCGTCAGATCGATCTCGACCTTCTTCGAAGACTGCTCGGCCCGCGGCTCGGTCGCCGCCGCCGCGCTCGCCTCGACGCTCGAGCCCTCGGACTTCGCCGGGCGACCGTCGCCGTCGACGACGTCGATTCCCTGATCGTCGAGGTAGGCGTGGAGCTCCTGGACCTGCTCCTTGCTGACTTCCGACTCCTCGAGCCACGTTCTGGATCTCGTCGAAGGTCAGGTAGCCGCGCTCCTGACCCTCCGCGATCAGCGGTCGCAGCTCCTCCAGCTCCGCGATCGGAGCGTCATCGCTTAAAAGGATCGACTTCTCGCTCACTCGCCCCTGAGCTCCTCCCTAAACCACGCGCTCGAGAAGCCCCCGGCCTGGGGCCTCTGTCAGCCCTCTCTCTCGATGTCTCCCAAATGCGCCGAGGAGGAGTGATACCACAATCCCCGCCGATGTCCAGGGAATCCGCGGGCCGAGCGGCGGCGACCTGTCTACCCTGTACGGGACGCCGATGGCCGCCAACCCTCCTCGAGCGTTTCGGTAACCGACGTCCAGGCGCGCCGGCCGTCGGTGCAGCTGAGCCTCTCGCGCGTCGGCGTGACCGGCGTCGAGAAGGTGATCCGGATCCAGCAGAACGGCTCCGAGCAGCTGTTCTCGGCGCGCTTCGAGTGCGTGGTCGAGCTGGGCCCGAACCAGAAGGGCGCGCACATGTCGCGCTTCGAGGAGGTCGTCAACGACGCGATCGGCGAGGTCGTCCTCGGCGAGTCGACGTTCAAGGCCGAGACGCTCGCCGAGCACATCGCCCAGCTCGTGCGGACGCCGGCAGAGACGCGCGCCGCGCCGAGGTGAGCATCGAGGCGCGCTTCCCCGAGCACAAGCCCGCCCCCGTGTCGGGGATCCAGACCCAGGAGCTGTACACGCTGCACGGCTCGGCGGTGACCACCGAGCTCGGCACCCGCCGGCTGATCGGCGTGACCGCGCAGGGCATCACCGCGTGCCCGTGCGCCCAGGAGCTGGTCGCGAGCAAGGCGCGCGCACGCGTCTCGAAGCCGCAGGGCTTCGACGACCAAGACATCGAGAAGATCCTCGACGCGGTGCCCGGTGGCGACGCACAACCAGCGCGGCCTTGGGACGCTCCACATCGGGTGCACCGAGCTGTGCGACGACGAGATCGACGCGGCCACCCTGCTGGCGATCGTCGAGCACGCGATGTCGTCCGAGATCTACGAGCTGATGAAGCGCTCGGACGAGGCGCACGTCGTCGAGAAGGCCCACCGCCGGCCGCGCTTCGTCGAGGACTGCGTGCGGGAGATGATCCGCGGCGTCGTCGACGCGTTCCCGGACCTCAACGACGCGGCGTTCGTCTCGGCCCGCCAGGTGAACCTCGAGACGATCCACCAGCACAACGTGGTGGCCGAGCGCTACGGGACGCTCGGCGAGGTCCGCCGTGAGCTGAGCCACGGCAGTCGCGCCTGCGCTGCCACACCACCCGCCAGGCCTGGCTCGACGCGGTCGTCACCTGATCCGCGAACCCGGGCGCAGAGCGATGCGCGCCGTCATCCTCGAGCACCAGGGCGAGCCGCTCAAGGTCACCACGCTCCCCGACCCGACGCCCGGCGACGGGGCAGCTGCGCCTCACGATCGGCGCCTGCGCGGTGTGCCGCACCGATCTGCACCTGCGCGACCACGAGATCGAGGCCACGAAGCTCCCCGTCGTGCTCGGCCATCAGATCGTCGGCACGACCGAGGACGGTCGCCGGGTCGGCGTGCCCTGGCTCGGCTGGACCGACGGGACCTGCAACTACTGCACGACCAACCGCGAGAACCTCTGCGTCAACGCGCGCTTCACCGGCCGCGACATCGACGGCGGCTACGCGGAGCTGACCGTCGCCGACGAGCGCTACTGCCTGCCGCTGCCCGACGAGCTTGACCGACGAGCAGGCGGCGCCGCTTCTGTGCGGCGGGCTGATCGGCTACCGCTCGCTGAGGTTGACCGGGGACGCGCACCGACTCGGGCTGTACGGCTTCGGATCGGCCGCGCACATGATCTGCCAGGCGGCCGTCCACCAGGGTCGCGAGGTCTACGCGTTCACGCGCCCACACGACGAACGCACCCAGGCGTTCGCGATACAGCAAGGCGCCACATGGGCCGGCGGCAGCGACGAGCAGCCACCCGAGCTGCTCGACGCCGCGATCATCTTCGCCTCCGCCGGCGAGCTCGTGCCGCAGGCGCTCAAGGCCCTCGACCGTGACGGCACCGTCGTGTGCGCCGGGATCCACATGACCGACATCCCGTCGTTCCCGTACGACGACCTGTACTGGGAGCACAAGATCCGCTCGGTCGCCAACCTGACCCGCGAGGACGGCTACGAGTGGCTGGCGCTCGCTCGCGAGGTCCCGATCAGGACGAGCATCACCACCTACCCGCTGGAAGAGGCCGAGCAGGCGCTGGCGGACCTGCGCGCCGGCCGGTTCGAGGGCACCGCCGTGATCGTGCCTTAGCCCACCCCGCCCGGTCGCACTACCTACTACGCTGCAGTCATGCCCCTGATTCCGATGGTGATTGAACGGACCGCGCGCGGCGAGCGCGAGTTCGACATCTACAGCCGCCTGCTCAACGAGCGCATCGTCTTCCTCGGCACGCCGATCGACGACACGATCGCGAACCTGACCGTCGCGCAGCTCCTGCACCTCGAGTCGCAGGACCCCGACAAGGACATCTCGATCTACATCAACTGCCCCGGCGGCTCGATCTACTCGGGCCTCGCGATCTACGACACGATGCAGTTCATCAAGCCCGACATCCAGACGATCTGCGTCGGGATCGCGATGTCGATGGGCTCGCTGCTGCTGGCCGGCGGCGCCAAGGGCAAGCGCTTCTCGCTGCCCAACAGCCGCATCCTGATCCACCAGCCGTCGGCCGGCTTCGAGGGCCAGTCGACCGACATCGAGATCCACGCCCGCGAGATCCTCAACATCCGCCGGCGGATCGACGAGATCTACGCCCACCACACCGGCCAGTCGGTCGAGCAGGTGAACTCCGACATGGAGCGCGACCGGTTCTTCAAGGCCGACGAGGCCGTCGAGTACGGCCTGATCGACCGCGTGATCGACCACCACTAGGAGGAACACCAAAATGCCGATGGCCGAGCGGACCGCAACAACCGGCTGGGACGGCGACCTCGCTCACGGGAACGGCGTCCTGAACGGAGCGAGCGGCGCTCTCATAGACCTGTCAGTGACTTGGGCGTCGAGAACGCAGCGTTCCGAAGGCAAGACGAGCCCCGAGGAGCTGATCGCCGCCGCGCACTCGTCGTGCTTCTCGATGGCGCTCGCGCACGGGCTGACCGAGGCCGGGACTCCGCCGGAGCACCTCGACGTCACCGCCAAGGTCACGCTCGACGAGCGCGATGGCGCGCCGACCGTCACCACCTCGGAGCTGACGGTCACCGGCCGCGTGCCGGGGATCGATCAGGCGGGGTTCGAGCAGGCGGCCGCCGACGCCGGCAAGGGCTGCCCGATCTCGCGCGCGCTCGCCGGCGTCGAAATCAGCGTGAACGCGACGCTCGCGTAACCCGCCGACGACCCTCGAGTAAACCCCGGCTACGGTCGCGATCAGGCCGGCGTCACACCCCCACGGCGTCTTGCACCTTGCTCGTCGCCTCGACGTGCGTGACCGGGAGGCCCAGGCCTTTCGCCTTGCTCACCAGGTCAAGCTTCAACCAGCGCGAGATGCCGAGTGGCAGCGTCGAGATGATGATCTCGTCGTAGCTTCCGAGGTTGATCGCGTCGTGGATCGCCATCAGCGGCTCGGCATCGCCGATGCTGCCGGTGACCTCGTGGCCCGCGGCCTCGGAGAGCTTGGGCAGCGCCACCGCGAGCACCTGGTTGGCCTCATCCGCACTGGCATCCTGCGGATCGACCACCTTGTGCATACCGTGGGCCCGGCGCGGAACCACCAAGTGGAACCTGGTCGGGCCGCGCTGCGCGCGCTCCCGGACCGCGTCCAGCAACCCGCTGGTCGCCGCCGTCTGGTGCGCTACGACGAGGACATTGGCCGGCTCTGACATGACCTCACCTCCGCGAGGAGAGCGACGCGGTCACCGAGTATCCCACCGGAGACAACCCTCCCAAAACCGACCACTACCGCCTCAATCTGGCACCTATTCCAACCGGTATTCGCCACGCGCGACGATCACCGCCGAGCCGCCCACGAACACGCGCTCGATGGTCCCCCCGCTCCCCTCGACGCGCGCGCGCAGCACCGAGCGGCGCCCGATCTCGACGCCCTGCACGATCTCGATCTCGGTCCCGAGCGCCAGGCGCCCGTGGCGGACGAGATGCACCGCGAGCGGGCCGGCCGCCGATCCGGTGGCGGGGTCCTCGGCGACGCCCAGCGCGGGTCCGAACATTCGGGTCTTCCACCGCTCCCCGGATCCGGCGAAGCAGTTGATCCCGTAGACACCGAGCCGCTCGAGCGCGCCGATGTCAGGGCGCAGAGCCGCGACAGCGTGCTCGCTCGGGAGCTCGACGTACACGTGCACCGGACCGTTGCGATAAGCCTCGATCGGTAGCCCGTCGTACGCCCCCACCCCGAGCGCCGCCAGCAGTTCGTCCACCGCCTCGAACGGCTCGGCGACAGGGACGAGCTGCTCCATCTCGCCGTAGGTCGGCGCGCCGCCGTTCGCGCGCTCGAGCGTCACCGGCACCACCCCGAGGCCCGTCTCGAGCCGGACCACGTTCGACCCCATCGCCCGCCCGACGACGAACGCGGTTCCGAGCACCGGATGACCGGCGAACGGAAGCTCGGTCGCGGGCGTGAAGATCCGCACGCGCAGGTGGGCCCCGGGCTCCTCTGCGCGGAACACGAACACCGTCTCGGACAGGTTCATCTCGCGCGCCGCCCGCTGCATCGTCTCGGCGCTGAGGCCCGACGCGTCGGTGAACACCGCCACCTGGTTGCCCTGCAAAGGGACGTCGGTGAAAACGTCGGCAATCGTGTAGCGGCGCAAAATCAGCCCTCCGAGGCCATCTCGAGCAACTTCATCACGGTCGTCCAGTTCCGCGCCGTGGCGCGGACGCCCAGCCCGGAGCCTGCGAGCTTGGCCCACAGCTTCGACCGCGCGACGCCATCGGGATGCCACGCATATAGCTCGCGACCAACAGACACGAGCTTCTCCGACGGGGCGGCGAAGGCAGCGATCTTGTCCACCGCCGCCGGGTCGGGCTCGGCGTCGAGGAAGCTGACCTGGTAGCGCTTCGGGTTGTCCGCCACATCCGCAAGCGGATTCAACCGCACCACGTCGGCGATCTCCGAGCGCGTTCGGACGATCACGTCGACGTCGAATCCGAACCGCTCGGCGATCAGCTTCTCGCATCGATCGCCAACCCGCCTCGGGCTGACGTCGCTCACAAGCACGACGTTGCCGCTCTGAACGTAGGTCCGGACGTCTTCGAACCCCGCCTCGGTCAGCAATTCACGCAGCTGCGGCATCGCGATCCGCTTCGCTTGGACCGATGTTGATGCCGCGTAAGAGGAGGATTTGTGAGCTTTTGCGTGCCACGTGGCGGGTTACTACGGACCGGGGTTGCGGGCCGGCGCGGATGTATACAGACGTGCTTTGGCCGATGTCATTCCCGCAAGCCGGAAGTTGAGCCCGGCCGCCAATTCCCTCGAGAATACGGAGTCCCGTAAATGCGGAAGCCGAAGGACAAGACGGGTCGCATGTCGGCGGGCCTCGAGCGGCTACCCAGCCTGCCCTCTCTGTACCAGCAAGTCGCGAGCTAGCTGCGGGTCATCTGACGCTGCGCTTCATCTGACGAGCGCGATCACCGGCGCGCTCGGCTGACCCGAGCGAGGTGCGACCAAATAACGCGTGCACTCGTTCGCGACCACCGGCATCCCGAGGTGGAATCCCTGGGCGAAGTCGCACCCGAGCTTTGCGAGGACGTCCTTGACCTTTTCGGTCTCGACGCCCTCGGCGGTGACCCGCAGCCCGAGATTGCGCCCGAGGTCGATGATCGAGTGCACGAGCACGGCGTCCTGGCGGTCGATCTCCATGCGGGTGACGAACGAGCGGTCGATCTTGATCTCGTCGACGGGCAGCTGCTGCAGTTGCGACAGCGAGGAGTAGCCGGTCCCGAAGTCGTCGATCGCGATCATCACGCCCATCGCCCGCAGCTCCTCGAGCGCGGCCCGCGCGCGGGGCAGGTCGGCGACGATGCGGCTCTCGGTGATCTCGAGCTGGAGCGCCGAGGCGGCCAGGCCGAACCGCTCGAGCAGCGCCTCGATGATCGTCAGCAGATCGTGGTCGAGCAGGCTCCGGGTCGACACGTTCACCGACACGGTGACCTCGAGGCCCTCGTCGCCCCAGCGCTTGCACTGCTCGAGCGAAGCCTCGAGCACCTTCTCGGTGAGCCGCTTGATCAGGCCGGTCTGCTCGGCGAGCGGGATGAAGCCGTCGGGGCCGATCCGCCCGAGCTGCGGGTGGTTCCAGCGCACAAGCGCCTCGAGCGCGAGCATCGAGCCGCCCTGGAGCGGAACCTTGGGCTGGTAGTGGACGACGAGCTCGCCGCGCTCGATCCCGCGACGGAGCTGGGCGGCCAGCGCTAGGCGGTCGATGCTGTACTCGTCGTCTTCCTCGGCGTAGGTTTGGAACGCGGCATCGGAGTCCTTCGCGCAGTACATCGCGACGTCCGCGTGGCGAATCAGCTCGGGCGCGTTGTGCCCGTGCTGCGGGAAGCACGCGATCCCGATGCTCGCGCGAATGTGGAGCGCGACCGAGTCGACCTCGAGCGGATGGTCGAGCGCCGCGAGCAGCCGTTCGGCCACGGCCTCGGCCTCGGCCTGCTGCCCGTCGACGAGCACGGCGAACTCGTCCCCGCCGATCCGCGCCAGCACCGTGCGTTGGCCGACGGCCTGGCGCAGCCGGCGGGCGACACGCTGGAGTGTCAGGTCCCCAAGCTCGTGACCGAGCGTGTCGTTGATCGACTTGAAGTCGTCGAGGTCGAGCAGCATCACCGCGAGCGGGCGGCCGTCGCGCTCGGCGCCGTCGAGCTCTCCCTGGAGCGTGTCCGACAGCGACGAGCGGTTCGGCAGGCCGGTGAGCGCGTCGTGGTGGGCCCGGTGGCTCGAAAGCGCGGCCTGCCGGCCGCCGAAGTAGACCGCGAGCATCGGCACGAAGCAGACCGGCACGAGCGCCACGCTCGCGTCAGCGGAGGCCAGCAGTGCCGGCGCGAACGCGAGCACGCACCCGGCGGTCCAGGCCTGGAACGCCAGGTCCTCACGGAGGTATTCGCGGACCGGCAGCCGGGCCAGGAGCGCGCCGGCCACGCAGGCAAGCACGTGGTTCGTGACGAAGAACGCGGCCGCGGCAAGCAGGACGATCGGGAGCTCCGAGCCGGTAATCGGCCCGAGCGGAAGCGAGTGTGCGAGCAGCAGCACGCCGGCGGCGGCGACGATCGCGAGCAGGTACTGCGCAGCGTTGAACAGGATCTTGAGCGGCGCGACGTGCCCCACCGCGTCCGCGATCACCGAACTCGAGACGTAGATCAGCACGGCCGGACCGGGGCCGAACCGAAGCAGGATCGCGAACGCGAACGCCGCGGAGATCGTGACCCGAGCCAGGCCGCGCCGGCGCGGGACCGGGATCGGAAGCAGCTCTCCGGCGAGCACGAAGCCGGACAGCACGACGAACAGGGCCGGGGAGTCGATCTGCCACCCCCGGACCCACGGGAGCAGCACGAGGCACCCCGCCGCACACGCCGCGACCGCGGCCACGTACAGCGAGAATTGGTTCAGCCGAGGCGGTTCCGTCGCGACTGTGGCTCGAGCGCTCACGCGATCTTGTGGCCGGCGGCGTGTGCGATGGGCGGCGGAGTCTTCACCACTGGTGCTGAGTGAACGACCGGAGCGAGCGGATGAACCTGCACCTTGATCGTCTTGCCCAGCGCCGTCGCTGCGGATCCGAACAGGACCATCACCGCGAGAGCCGTCCCTGCTACCACGGCCAGGAGAACCGAGACTGTCCGCCGCCTCCCTGGACGGAAGACACTTCCACGCATGAGCTACCTCACTTTGTGTCGGCGCACGCACCCTGGCGACACTGACAATCGGAGTCGTCTTCGGGCGTATCGGCAGCTACCGAATGAGCCCTAATAGAACATTCGTCCAGACAGGTTCAGATCGCTCAAGTCAGGAATGGGATCGGCGCTCGGACTCAGAAAACTGAGGATTCGGGTCTCAGAACGAGCCTCAGAACAGCGCCTCTTGGCCGGGCAGGTCCAATCCGTCCCGCAGCCGGCCCGAGCCCCGTCCGAGCGCGCCGGCGACGTCGCGCGCGATCGCGGCCTCCGAGCGCGAGGCGATGAGCGGATCCTCGATCCCGTCGACGTAGACGAGCGTCCGCCGGCCGTCGCCGCGGTCGGGTCCCTCGAGCGGGACCAGCGCGAACACGCGGTCGGCGCGGACGAACTTGCCGTATCCGAGCGGGATCAACATCGCGGGCTGGCGTGCCATGTTCGCTGAATTCTTCTACGCTGGCGCCGTGCCCGCCACCAACGCCACCTTCGTCCTCGGCGGCGATCTCGAGATCAAGCGCTTCGGCTACGGCGCGATGCGGATCACCGGCCCCGGCATCTGGGGCGAGCCGGCCGATCCGGCGGGCGCGCGCGAGCTGCTCCGCCGCGTCGTGCAGGCCGGCGTCGACCTGATCGACACCGCGGACTCTTACGGACCGGAGGTGTCAGAGAACCTGATCGCCGAGGCGCTCCGGCCCTATCCCGACGGCCTCGTGATCGCGACCAAGGGCGGCCTCGAGCGGCCCGGGCCCGGCGTTTGGGAGCGAAATTGTCGCCCGGACCGCCTGCGCCGCTGCTGCGAGGCCTCACTCAAGCGCTTGGCGCTCGAGCGGATCGACGTCTACCAGCTCCATGCGGTCGATCCGAAGGTCCCGATCGAGGACTCGGTCGGGGCGCTGGCCGAGCTCCAGGACGAGGGGAAGATCCGCCACATAGGGCTGTGCAACGTCGATGTCGAGGAGCTCGAGCGCGCCCAGCAGATCGCGCCCGTGGTCTCGGTGCAGAACCGCTACAACGTGGCCGACCGCGCCTCCGAGGACGTACTCGAGGCGTGCGAGCGCGCCGAGCTCGCGTTCCTCCCGTGGTTCCCGCTCGCGACCGGCGACCTCGCGAACAGCGGCTCGGCGCTTGCCGAGATCGCGCGTGCCCACGACGCCACGACGGCACAGGTCGCGCTCGCGTGGCTGCTCGCGCACTCGCCGGTCACCTTGCCGATCCCCGGCACGAGCTCGATCCCTCACTTCGAGGAGAACTTCGAGGCCACCCAGCTCGAGCTCGAAGAGGACGAGCTCCAGGCCCTCGACGAGCTCGCGCCGACCGCCTGATCGCAGGCGCCGCGCGCGGCGGGCGGCGGGCGGCGGGCGGCTGCCTAGCTTCCGAGGATCAGCTCGAGCCGCCGCTCGAGCGACTCGCGTAGCCGCTCGCGGACCGGGCCCTGCTCGAAGCGCTCGACGAGCGCGGCCAGGAACCCCTCGATCACGAGCCGCTTGGCCACCTCGACCCGCAGCCCGCGCGACCGCAGGTAGAACAGCTGCTCGGGGTCGACCTGCGCCACCGCGGCCGCATGCGTGCAGCGCACGTCGTTGGCCTGGATCTCGAGTCCCGGGATCGCGTCCGCGTGGGCGCGCTTTGACAGCAGCAGGTTGCGCGACTCCTGGAACGCGTCGGTCTTCTGCGCGCCCGGATCGACGATGATGTTGCCCTTCCAGACCGCGGTCGAGCGGTCCTGGAGCACTCCGCGGAACGCCAGGTCAGACGTGGTGTTGGGCGCCGCGTGCTCCTGAGTCGTGTCGAAGTCGATGTGCTGGCGTGCGTGGCTCGCGTACGCGCCGGTGACCCGCGCCTCGGATCCCTCGCCGGCGAGCCGCGTCTCCATCCGGACGTGACCGCGGGCGGAGCCGAAGCCGAGCGCCACCCAGTCGAGCGACGCGTCGCGTCCGACCTCGGCCCGCTGCGCCCCGAAGATCCAGCTCTTCTCGGACAAGCCCTGGCCGCACACGTAGCGAAGCCGCGCCGCCTGGCCGACCACGAGCTCGGTGACCGTGTTGAACACGCCGTCGACGTCGCCCGAACCGGACAGGAACTGCTCCCACACCTCCGCCTGCGCGCCCTCGTCGAGCACCACCAGCGTGCGCTGGTTGAGCAGTGTCCCGGTGCGGGCCTGCACGCTGGTCAGCGAGATCGGCTCGGTCAACACGACGCCGCGCGGGACGTACACGAACGCGCCGGCGCGCACGCCCGCGTCGTTCAGCGCCACGAACACGTCGTCATCGGACGAGACGAGCGACCCGAGGTGGCGCTCGATCAGTTCCCGGTGCTCGGGCGCGTCCAGCGTCGAGACGATCACGCCCTCGGGCAGCTCCGAGGCCACGGGCAGCGTCCACAGCGGCTCAGCGCCGGCAACCCCATCCGCACCCACGCGCTCGTAGGCGGCCAGGTCCAGGCCCGAGATGTCCGTGAACTCCCAGCCGGGCCGCCCCTTGAACGTCGGCAGCTCCACGGCGGGAGCGGCCCCGCTAGCCAATCGAGCCCTCCATCTGCAGCTCGATCAGGCGGTTCATCTCGACCGCGTACTCCATCGGGAGCTCCTTCGTGATCGGCTCGATGAATCCGTTGACGATCAGCTTCGACGCCTCGTCCTCGGGGATGCCGTGCGACATCAGGTAGAACAGCTGGTCGTCGCCGACCTTCGACACGGTCGCCTCGTGGCCGACATTGACGTCGTCCTCCCCGATCCGGATCGTCGGGTACGTGTCCGACCGCGAGTGCTCGTCGAGCAGCAGCGCGTCGCACACCACCTTCGAGCGCGCACCGTGTGCACCCTTGGCGATCTCGAGCAGGCCGCGGTATGAGCCGCGCCCGCCGTCCTTCGAGATCGACTTGGCGAAGATGTTCGAGGTCGTGTTCGGCGCCGCGTGGACGATCTTCCCGCCGGCGTCCTGGTGCTGGCCCTTGCCGGCGAACGCGATCGACAGGATCTCGCCGTGGGCGCGCTCGCCGAGCAGGTACACGCTCGGGTACTTCATCGTCAGGCGCGAGCCGAGGTTGCAGTCGACCCACTCGACCGTCGCGTCCTCGTGCGCCACCGCGCGCTTGGTCACGAGGTTGAACACGTTCGTCGACCAGTTCTGGACCGTCGTGTAACGGATCCGCGCGCCCGGCTTGGCGATCAGCTCGACCACCGCGGAGTGCAGCGAGTTCGACGTAGTAGGTCGGCGCCGTGCAGCCCTCGACGTAGTGAACGTACGAGCCCGGCTCGGCGATGATCAGCGTGCGCTCGAACTGGCCCATGTTCTCGGTGTTGATCCGGAAGTAGGCCTGGAGCGGCATCTCGACGTGGACGCCCTCGGGCACGTACACGAACGAGCCGCCCGACCACACGGCCGAGTTCAGCGCCGCGAGCTTGTTGTCGTTGGGCGGGATCACCGTCGCGAAGTACTCGCGGACGAGGTCCTCGTGCTCGCGCAGCGCCCGTGTCCATGTCGTCGAAGATCACGCCCTGCTTCTCGAGGTCCTCGCGCACCTGGTGGTAGACGACCTCGGACTCGTACTGGGCCCCGACGCCGGAGAGGAACTTGCGCTCGGCCTCGGGGATCCCGAGCCGGTCGAACGTCCGCTTGACGTCCTCGGGCACGTCGTCCCAAGATCGGCTGGGCGTCTCGGACGCGCGCACGAAGTAGTGGATGTCGTCGTAGTCGACCTCGGCCAGCATCGGCGAGCCCCAGGTCGGCTGCGGGCGCGCGCAGGAAGAAGTCGAGCGCCTTCAGCCGGAACTCGCGCATCCATTGCGGCTCGGACTTGAACTCGGAGATCTTCTCGACGATCTCCCGGTTCAGGCCCTTCGGCGCCTTGTACAGGTAGTGCTCGGCATCGCGAAAGCCGTACCGCTGCTCGTAATCGGCGTTGATCGCCGCGAGCTGCTCATTCTCGGTCAGTGGGGCAGCCACTAGTCCACCTCCAGCTTGATCGTCTCGTCTTCGATGATCACCGGGTACGTGTCCACCGGAACGTACGCGGGCAAAGTCATGGGCTTGCCGGTCTTCAGGTCGAACAGCGACCCGTGCCGCGGGCACTCGACCGTGCAGTTGTCGGGATCGAACTCGCCCTCGGCGAGCGGGCCGTCGTCGTGCGAACAGCGATCCTCGATCGCATACAGGTTCCCGCCGCAGTTGAACACGCCGATCTCGAGGTCCTCCCACTCGACCAGGCGCATCTCGCCCGGTCGAGAGGTCTTCGACACGGCAGACTTCGATCACTTGCGGCACGTAACAAATCCTAGCGCGAAGATAGGATTTGCTAGGGCCCGGGCCCTAGGCCGCCGGCTCCCACTCGACCGCGTGGCCAAGCGAGGCGCCCTTCAGCACCTTCAGCGACAGCAGCGCGCACTTCATCCGCGTCGCCGAGATGTCGATCCCGAGCAGGTCCAGCACGAACGACCGATCGAGCGACAGCAGCTGCTCGACGGGCATCCCCTTGACCTCGTCCGACGTCATCGACGCCGCCGCCTGCGAGATCGCGCATCCGTGCCCCGAGAACCGCACGTCCTCGATCCGCCCCTCCCCGTCCAGCGCCAGCTGCACGGTCAGCTCATCGCCGCACAGCGGGTTCAGGTCGTGGAACTCCAGATCCGGGCTCTCGATCGCCGCCTCCGGAGGGCTCCAGTTGTGCGGGTGCTTGTAGTGATCGAGGATGTTCTCGCGGTACAGGTCGTCCATCCCTGACTAGCGTAGCGAGAGCTCAGCCGCCGGCGAGAGCCCTCGGCAGCAGCACCTCCACCGCCAGCCCGTAGTCGAGCCGGTCCCCCGCGGACAGCGGCCGGCACGTGTCCGCGTCCACCGCGATGCTCCGCGCTCGATGTTGCTCGCGCAGCGCCGCTCCCCGCGCCGGCCGGCAATCCGGCGCCGGCGCCACCACCCGCCCGTCCGGCCTTCGGAATCGCACCATCCCCCGGCCCGACGACTCCACCCTGAAGCCGCCCTCGTGCACCAGCCGGTGGTGACCCGAGCAGAGCTGGACCAGGTTCTCGAGCGTCGTCGGACCGCCGCGCGCCCAGTGCTGGATGTGGTGCGCGTGCAGGAACCGCTCGTGCGTGCACCCCGGGAACCGGCACCCGCCGTCCCGGCTTCGCAGCGCCCGCCTCAGCGCCGGCGGGATCGTTCTCGTTCGTCGGCCCGCGGTCAGCGGCGACCCATCGCGCTCGACGATCAGAACGACCGCCGCGTCGCACCCCAGCCGCCGCACGGTCTCCGGGGCCAGCGCCGGCCCGTCCGCCAGCTCCGCCCGCTCGACCACCTCGTCCGAGGCGAGCGTCGCTGCGTCGACGTGGACTACGAGCTCGCACGGATCCGGCCTCCCACGCGCACCGCCACCGTCCGCGTTCGCGGCCGTCGCCGTCCTCGCGAGCGCCACCAGCGCATCGGCTCGGCACGCCGCCATCGGTGAGGCAAGCGACGCCTCCTGCTCGGAGGGCTCCGCCTGCACGCCCTTCAACGCGTTGATCACGAGCCCGCCATCGTCCGCGGGCAGCCGGGCCTCGATGTGCACCGAACCGTCGTCGTTCCAGCTCCACCGCAGATACCGGAGCTCCTGCGCCTGCTGGGCGGCACCGAGCGTCGCCGACAGCGCGCTCGAATAGCAGCGGATCAGCTTCTCGAGCTGCGCCCCGGTCGCGTGCCGCGCGATCTCGACGAGCCCGGCCTCGGTCGCAGGCGTCGCCGCCCGCGTGAGCGCGCGAACTTTGCAGTAGGACAGCTCCCCTCGCGAGAACGCCTCCCGCACGAGCGGCAACTCCTGCAGCCGGTGCGCCACCCGGACCCGTTCGCGGGCCGCTCCGAGCGCGATCGAACATCGCCACGACAGCCAGTGCGCGCACGACTTCACGCCCCACTCGGCCCACCCCCGCCGGTCGTCGAACTCGGCCACGAGCCCGAGCCACCGGCACGTCGCCACCGCGATGTGCGCAGCCAGCTCGCAGATCTCCCGCTCGAGCACCTCGAGCGATGCCGGCGCCGAGGCCGGCGCATCTTCGTTGTCTCGTATAAGCGAACACATGTTCGATAGAGTACGCCCCGTATCGGACGGAAAGACTGCGACTGCAGGGAAAACTCGTGTGCAACCCAAAAGTTGCATTTCCGCGGAGACGTTTCCCGGAGGAAACGCCAACGTGTGCGTGGCGGCCCCCGACGACGCGCCCCCAACGACGCGCCCCCGACGACGCGCCCCCCGCGACTCGCCCCTACCGCTCAGCGGGATCGAGGCGCTGCGCGCGGATTGCCACCGCCGCCACCACGACGCCGACCGCCACCGCCACCACCGCGGCGACCGCCCCCGGGTGCACGTGCAGCGCCACAACCTTGATGGGGACGTACACGACCGCCGCCGCGACCGCGGGCCACAGCAGCAGCCAGCCGAGGAGCACGAGCCCGCCCCCGGACGGGTCGCTGATGATCGCGGTCGCCAGCAGCTCCTGCGGCAGCTGCCCACGCCGCCGCGCCGACGTGGCCGCGCAGCAAACCACCGCCGGCGCGACGAACACGAGCACGAGCGCGGCCGCCGGCTCGCCGCCCGCAAGCACCCCCGCCACCGCCAGCCCGACGCGCGCATACCGCCACCGATCCCATCACCACCAGCGCCGGCACGACCATGTGCGCCATTAGTGCGCGCCCGGCCCGGATCCCGAGGAACACGGAGCCCCGGCTCGGCGCGTCGAGCTCGATCCGCATCGGCTCGAGCAGCCGCGCTGCGCCCGCGTAGATCAGCACCGCGCCCGCGAGCACACCGGCGGGGCGCCCGACATCCACGAGAACGAACGCGGCGCCGCCGGCCGCCAGCATCGCGGTCTGCACGACCCGCTGCGGCAGCTCGGTCGCGACGAGCGCGTCGCGCCACACCACCGCGAACTCACCCGCTCGGCGCCCCCCGAACCACCGCGCGTCCGCCAGAGCAAGGCCGCCGGCGCAACCACCGCAAGCCGCTACCTCGACCACTCACACCAGACCGCAGCGCAACGGAAGCCAGCGCGCGACGGCTGGTCCGCGCGTCGAACGACATCAGCGATGCCTGCAGCTCCGCCCGGCCCTCGGCCCGGCGCGCGAACCGCTCGGACTCGCCGAAGCCCCGGCGCCGCCAGGCGAATACCACGACCACAAATGCAAAAAACGCAAGCGCGGCCAACGCGAAGACCCACTCCGCAGACGAGACACCAGCTCCAGCCTGGACCGCCCACCCCCACGGCCCCGACCACAGCGCCACCGTCCGCCCCACGGCCACCGCCCAGCCCCGCGCCGATCGCAAGCCCGCCCGCAACAGCCACCACGGGCCAGGTAACACGGCGCAGTACGAGTTCGGCCCGCGCGGAGATCGACACCATCCACGCGAGCCCGACCGCGATCACACCCGACAGCCCGAGCCCACCCGCTAGCCCAAGCATGCGCGCCACCGCGACAATCCGCCCGTCCCCGGTCAGGCCGAACAGCAGCACAACGGTGACCGCCACGCCTCCGCAAAAACCAACAAAGAAGGCCCGTCGCAGCGGCCGCGCCACCAACGCCGCCCGTGGGAGCGGCGCTCCGAGCAGTTGCCCCACGTCCGCCATCGAGAACACAACCGGCCCCTGCACCGTCCCCCAATGCGCGGCCCCGAGCAGCGCCAGCAGCACCACCGACGGACCCCACCGCGCCACCGAGTCCGAGCTGACGACCTGAGCAAGCGCCGTGCTGGCCGTCCCGTACACGACCGTGCCACCGATCGCGAGCAGCAGCACGGCCGTATAGATCGCCGAAAGCCGCTGCCTGATCGTGGGCGACCGATGGGCGGCCGCGAGCCACCGCTGGATCGCCGGAACGTCGGGCCCCGGGGCCGACCCACCCACAGCCACGCTCGCGCCGGCGCTCAATACGATTGCCACCCCCGCTCGGCCGAACGCGCGGCCAGCTCCGGCCACGGCCCCTCGTCGGCGACCCGGCCCTCCTCGAGTACTACGCCCCGGTCGGCCACCCCGTCCGCGAAGCGCAGCTGATGGGTGGTCATCAGAACGGCCACGCCCTCGCGCTTGGCCGCCACCAGCAGCTCGCGCAGGAGCACCTGCGACGGCGGATCGAGGCCGACCACCGGCTCGTCGAGCACAAGCAGCGCCGCCGGCCGGATCAGCGCGCACGCGAGCTGCGCTTTCTGTCGCATCCCGCGCGAGAGCTCCCGGGGTAGATACGAACCGCGCGCCGTCAACTCCAAGCGGTCCAGGAGCCCGTCGATCCGCTCATCTGCCGCGTCGTCGGAGACACCATGCGCCATCGTCACCAGCTCGAGGTGCTGATGCACTGTGAGGTCCTCGTACAGCAGCGGCGCGTCGGGAACCACGGCTACCGCCGCCCGCGCCGCCTCGGCCTCCGGCTCATGATGTGGGTCGCACCCGCAGATCCGGACCATCCCCCGGCTCGGCGTCAGCAGTCCCGTGATCAGCCTGACCGCCGTCGACTTGCCGCTGCCGTTGGCGCCGATCAGCGCAACGCACTCGCCGGGCTCGAGCGTGAGGCTCAGTCCCTCGAGGGCGACCAGCTGGCCGTACGAGCGCCCCAGTCCCTCGGTCACGAGCGGCGCCGGGCGCCCGCTCACCCCAGCTCCCGCGCGAACGCATCGAGCGCGAGCTCGATCTCGGCCCGCGACACGTCGAGGTGCGTGACCGCCCGGACCGAGCGGGCGTCGAATGCCTGGACGTCGACGCGATCCGCGACTCGCGCGACCAGCCCGGGGGCGTCGTCGACCTCGAAGATCACGATGTTGGTCTCGACAGTCGCCAAATCCAACCGCACGCCGGGCAGCGCGGCCAGCCCGCGAGCGAGCACCTGGGCGTTCTCGTGGTCCTCGGCCAAGCGAAGAACGTGGTGGTCGAGCGCGTACAGGCAGGCCGCCGCGACGATCCCCGACTGGCGGAGCGCCCCGCCGAGCATCTGTTTCCACCGCCACGCCTCGTCGATCAGCTCGCGCGAGCCGACCAGGACCGCCCCGACCGGCGCGCCCAGCCCCTTGGTGAAGTCGAGCCAGGCGGTGTCGAACCCGCCGGCGTAGTCCGCCGCCGGCACGCCCGACGCGACCACGGCGTTCAACAACCTGGCGCCGTCGAGATGCGCCCGCAAACCATGCCGGCGAGCCACGTCGCAACACGCCGCGAACCGTTTCGACAGGCCAGACCCGGCCGCCGCCACGGTTGGTCGTCTGCTCGACCGACACGACCCGCGACCGCGGTGTGTAGCGATTGCCAACCGGCCGGAGAGCCGCCTCCAACTGAGCGCCGGTGAACACCCCGCGATCCCCGTCCAGCGCCCGAACCATCAGCCCCGAGACCTGAGCCGGCCCACCGGCCTCCGAGGTGACCGGGTGGGCGGTGCGATCGAGCAGCAGTTCGTCGCCGCCTGGACGCGAGTGCAGGCGCAACGCGATCTGGTTGCACATGGTTCCGCTGGGCAGGAAGAGGCCCGCCTCATGGCCGAGCAGCTCCGCCACGCGGTCCTGCAAGGCCAGAGTCGTCGGGTCCAGCCCCCGCTGCTCGTCGCCAACCACCGCACCCGCGATCGCCGCCCGCATCCCATCCGTCGGGCGCGTCTGCGTGTCGCTATAGAGATTGACCGGCGGCAACTCGGCGCGGAGCCTACCGCCGGACGGCGCTCAGTCCAGCTGAAGCCTTCTGCGGACGACCCCGAGGCCCTCGATCAGCCGCTGCACGTCGTCGCTCGAGTTGTGCACGGCGAAGGACGCCCGCGTCGTCGCGTGCACCCCTAGGGACCGCATCAGCGGCTGCGCGCAATGGTGCCCGGCGCGCACGCACACGCCGAGACCTCCGAGGATGTCCGCGACGTCGTGCGGATGGGCGCCGTCCAACGTGAACGACAGGAGCGCCCCCCGATCCACGGCCGACAGAGGACCCTGAACGGTCAAGCCCGGCACCTCCGGCGACGAGACAAGCCGCTCCAGAAGCTCGGCGACCAGCGCCTGCTCATGCCCCCGGATCGACGACACGCCGATCCCTCGAATCCAGTCCACCGCGGCGCCGAGCCCGATCGCCTCGGCGATCTGCGACGTGCCCGCCTCGAACTTCCAGGGCAGGTCCGTCCACGTCGACTCGTTCGCCGCGACCGTGCGGATCATGTGGCCGCCACCGATGAACGGCGGCATCTCCTCGAGCAGCGCGCGCCGGCCGTGCAGGACACCGATGCCGGTCGGCCCGTATGCCTTGTGGCCGGTCCACGCGTAGAAATCGACGTCCAGGTCAGGCAGCCAGACCGGCATCTGCGGCACCGCCTGAGTCCCGTCGACCAGCACCACGGCCCCGGCCTCGTGCGCGCGACGGGCGATCGAAGCCACGGGATTGACGGTCCCCAAAACATTGGATACGTGCACGACGGCCACCAAGCGAGGGCCTCGGGCCAGCAACCCGTCGAGCGCGTCCAAATCCAAATACCCCTCAGGAGAGACCGGCACGTAAGCCAGCTCTGCCTCGCGGTCCTGACACAGCAGCTGCCAGGGCACGATGTTCGAGTGGTGCTCCATCTCGGTGAGCACGACGAGGTCGCCGCGCTGGACGTTCTGGCGCCCCCACGTGTACGCGACCATGTTGATCGCGGCCGTCGCGTTCGCGGTGAAGATCGTCTCCTCGGGGGTCGATCCCAGCCACGAAGCGATCCGCCCGCGGGCGCCCTCGTACAGGTCGGTCGCCTCCGCGGCGAGCGGATACACGCCCCGGTGAATCGACGCCCGATGCTCGCGTGTAGTACGACGTCATCGCCTCGATCACCGGGTCGGGCGTCTGCGACGTCGCCGCGGAATCGAGATAGGCCACCGGAAGACCCCCAAACGACCGGTTCCGAAGCACCGGGAACTGAGACGCGACGTCCGCGACCGCGACGCCGGAAGCGCGACCCGAGACCGCGGTCATCAGGCCGCCGCCTCGATCTCGTCGGTGATCCAGCCGTAGCCCTTGGCTTCGAGCTGGTCGACCAGCTCCGGCCCGCCCTCGCGGACGATCCGGCCCTGGAACATCACGTGGACGTGGCTCGGCTGCACCAGATGGAGGATCCGCTGGTAGTGGGTGATGATCAGCACGCCCATGTCGGGGCCGGCGACCGCGTTCACTCCGTTCGCGACGACGCGCAGCGCGTCGATGTCCAGTCCGGAGTCCGTCTCGTCCAGAATCGCCAGCGAAGGCTTCTGCAGCGCCAGCTGGAGGATCTCCATCCGCTTCTTCTCCCCGCCCGAGAAGCCCTCGTTCAGGTACCGCGCCGAAAAGTCGCGCGGCACGTTCGTGAGCTTCATCGCGGCCTCGACCGTCTGGCGGAACTCCTTCAGCGGGATCGGCTCCTCGCCTCGCGACTCGCGGTGCGCGTTCATGACCGTGCGGAGGTACTTGGTGACGGTCACGCCGGGTACCGCGATCGGGTACTGGAAGGCCATGAACAGTCCCATCCGGGCGCGCTCGTCGGGCTCGGCCTCGGTGATGTCCTCGCCGTTGAAGATGACCTGGCCCTCGGTCACCTCGAGCCCCGGATGGCCCATGACCGCGTTGGCCAAAGTCGACTTCCCCGACCCATTGGGTCCCATCAGCGCGTGGATCTCGCCCTTGCCGACGGCCAGATCCAGACCCCGGAGGATCTGCTTGTCACCGGCGCGGACGTGAAGGTTTCGTATCTCTAGGTCTGACATCTCTGCTTTCGGTTCGAAGGCTCAGGCGTGTGCGGGTTCGCGCTCGTTCCGGCGCGAGAACTCGACGAGCTCGGCGAGCGTGGTCGTCTGGAGCGAGCGGATGATCCCGCCCTGCACCCGCGTCCACAGCAGCTTGGTCGCGCACCCGCGCCCGGCGTCCGGCTCGTGCGAGCAGAGCACCCGCTCCGTGTGGTCGTGGACGAAGCACTCCATCGGGGCGATCGCCCCTTCGAGCGCCTGCACCACGTCCACCATCGCGATCTCCTCCGCCGGCCGCGAGAGCCAGTAGCCGCCGTGGGCGCCGCGGGCGCTCATGACCAGACCGGCCTTGCGCAGCCGCGCGACGACCTGCTCCAAATACGCGAGCGGCAACCCCTCCGCGTCGGCGATCGCCTTCAAGGAGGTCGGCTGCTCGGGTGACTGGCGCCCGAGCTCGACCATCAGGCGTACGCCGTACTCAGCCTTCGACGAGAAGATCATCGGAGTCATATCCTACCAGGGAGGTCGGATTGGGCGCGTCGGCTGCGGATGGCCTCGCTCCGCTCGGCGATCCGTGGGAGCCGGGCGGGGCGGCCCGTCCGGACCGGCTCGCGAGGGCTACCGTGCCCCACCGGCCGCATCGGACTAGTCTCAAGGCTCCATGGGCATGGAGACACTCCGCCAATCCTCCGAGCCCGCTCGCAAGCTCCGAGGAGGTGGCGGCGGCGGCGGCCGTCGCGCGCGCGCACGGGCGGATCGGGATCGACACCGAGTTCATGTCCGAGGGCCGCTACCGGGCGCTGCTGTGCCTGGTGCAGATCGCGGTCGACGACGACGGCGCCGACGACGGCCCGCACATCTTGCTGATCGACCCGCTCGAGACGGCGTCGACGTGACGCCGGTGGCGCAGCTGCTCGCCGACCCGGCGATCGAGGTCGTGCTCCATGCCGGCCGCCAGGACGTCGCGATCCTCCGCCGGGCGTGGGGGACCGAGGTCACGAACATCTTCGACACGCAGCTCGCGGCCGGCTTCGTCGGCGCGAGCGCGCAGACCGGTTACGGCAACCTGCTCGGGACGATGCTCGGCCGGCGGGTCGGCAAGACCGCGAGCTACACGCGCTGGGACGCGCGGCCGCTGACCGCCGAGCAGCTGAGCTACGCGGCCGAGGACGTCGCGCACCTGCTCGAGCTCGCCGACGAGGTCCAGCGGCGGCTGACCGAGACCGGCCGCCTGAGCTGGGCGCGCGAGGAGTGCCGCCGGCTCGAGACCGCGAGCGACGAGCGCGACCCGTACTCGGCCTGGGAGCGGCTGCCGCGCGTCGGTCAGCTCGACGCGCGCGCCCGCGCGGTCGCGCGCGAGCTCGCGGCCTGGCGCGAGAAGACCGCGTCCGAGGAGGACCGCCCGGTCGGATCGGTGCTCGGCGATCCGGCGCTCGTCGAGCTCGCCAAGCGCCACCCGTCGAACGTGGGCGCGCTCGAGCAGATCCGCGGCATCCACCCCTCCGGGATTCGCCGGCGCGGCGCGGCGATGCTCGAGGCGATCGCCGTCGGCATGAACGCGCCTCCGATCCCGCGCGACGAGCCGCGTGGGCGCTCGGAGCCCGAGGACGCGCCGCTGATCGTGCTGGCCGAGGCGCTGCTCCGCGCCCGCTCGCTCGAGGCGGGCCTCGCGTACGAGCTGATCGCGTCCCGCAACGAGCTCGAGCTGATCGTCGCCGCCGCGCGCCGGCGCGAGTCAGAGCCCGACGTGCGGACGCTCGAGGGCTGGCGCTCCGAGCTCGTCGGCGCGGACCTGCGCGACCTGCTGGCCGGGCGCAAGGCGATCTCGGTCGGCCCGGATCGTCGCCTCGTGCTCGGCGACACCTGACCTCGATTCAGGACGCCCCGACCTCGAGCATCATCGACATTGCCGGGGTGCGATCGAAGATCGAGTCCGACAGCGCGAGCGTGACCGGGCGCGAGCGCTTGATCGAACCGAGGTCGATGTCCCGAAGGTCGCCAACCGCGGTCGAGAACGTCAGCCGGAACTTGTGACCTGGCGAGTTCGCGGCGGTCTCCTCGCCCGTGTCGCCGTCGGCGAGCGACCATCCCTTGTTGCGGAGCTGGTGGCTCTCGTCTAGCGCGAGCACGTCGGAGGACTTGTAGTGCGGGTCGACCACGACCAGCTCGATCGAGCAGAACGCTTTCGAGCCGCTGTCGCACGAGCGCACCTGCCTCGCGATCTGTGCGCCGGGCACGAGCGGGAGGTCGCTCACGGTCGGGGAGCGCTCTGCCTTGCTCGCGCCGCAGCCGGCGAGCGCCACGAGCAGGGCAATCGCGCTGAGGAGCGCTGCTGGGACGCCTAGTCTTCGGGCCGTCATGGGAACGAGCGCAAGCGTAGCCGAGCTCCCGAAGTGGGCCCGAGCGCTGCTCGAGGGCTCGCGCGTCGCGCGTCTTGGGGTCGTCGACGACGAGGGCGCGCCGCGCGTGCTGCCCGTGACGTACGCGCTCAGCGGCAGCGCGATCGTGACCGCGATCGACCACAAGCCCAAGCACGTCCCGGCCGACCGGCTCGCCCGGCTGCGCTGGCTGCGGGCCCGGCCGCGGGCGGCGATCACCGTCGACCACTACGACGACGACTGGTCGAAGCTCGAGTGGGTGCAGGCGATCGGCCCGGTGGCGATCATCGACGCCACCGGCGCGCCGGACGCGATCGCGGCGCTGACCGAGCGTTACTCGGCGTACCGCGACCGCTCCCCCGCCGGCCCCGTCTTGTCGCTCGTGCCCGACCGGGTCCTGTGGTGGCGAGCGTAGGCCGCTACACGCTCGGCGCGGCCGCGCTGCTCGTCGTGCTGAGCTCGGTCGGGGCCGCGGCGGTCGGGCTGCGCCGGCGCTGGCTCGGCGACTGGACTGGCGCGCCGGCGCGACTGGCCGAGGTCGTGATCGCGCTCGCGCTGCTGGTCGGGATCCTCGAGCTGCTCGGAGCGGTGGGGCTGCTCGAGCTCGGGCCCGTGGTGCTCGCGACCGTGCTCGCGGCGGCGGTGACGTGGCGCTGGCTCGCCCCGCCGGAAAGTGGGGGCGGCCACCGGCGGCTGCGGGAACGCGCGGCCGAGCCCGGCTGGGGCACGCCGATCGAGGCCGTGCTCGCGGTGCTCGCCGGCGCCGCCGTGTTCGCCGAGTGGGCCGCGCTCACTGTCCAGTCCTACGACGTCGGCATCCGCGGGTTCGACTCGCTCTGGTACCACCTGCCATGGGCGGCGAGCTTCGCGCAGACCGGGAGCATCACGCCGCTGCGGTTCACCGACGTCGAGTACCTGACGCCGTTCTATCCGGCGACCGCTGAGCTCATCCACGGTCTCGGCATCGTGCTGCTCGGCCGCGACACGCTCTCGCCCGGCCTCAACCTGCTGTGGCTCGCGCTCACGTTCCTCGCCGCATATTGCATCGGGCGACCGCGCGGCGTCGGCCCCGCCGCGGTGATCGGCGCGGCGCTCGCGATGGGCACGACGATGGTGGACTACTCGCAGGCCGGCAGCGCGGCCAACGACGTGCGTCGGCGTTTTCTTCCTGCTGGCCGCGGTGGCGCTGCTGATGCGCGACGCCCGAGCGCCCCGCGGCACGGGTGCTCGCGGCGGTGGCCGCGGGCCTCGCCGTCGGCGTCAAGCTGACGTTGCTCGCGCCGATCCTCGCGCTGACGGTCGGCGTGGTGGCGATCGCCCCGCGTGGCCGGCGGCTCGGCACCGCGGCGCTGTGGCTCGCGCCGCTGATCCTCGCCGGCGGGTTCTGGTACGCCCGCAACCTGATCGCCGTCGGCAACCCCCTGCCCTGGACGAGCCTCGGAGGGATCCTGGCTACGCCGGCGGCGCCGCTCCAGCAGCACACCGGCTACAGCGTCGCGCACTATCTGACGAGCTCCCACCTGTGGAGCGGGTTCTTCGAGCCGGCGCTCGCGGCGGGACTCGGGCGGTGGTGGTGGGCGGTGCTGGTGGCGGCGATCGCCGGCCCACTGCTCTGCCTGCTCCCGGAGCGCTTGGGAAGAAACTATGACTATGTGGGAGTTTCTTCCCAAGCGATCGTCCGGATGCTCGGGTTCGTGTCGCTGTTCTCGCTCGCGACGTACCTGATCACGCCCGAGACCGCCGCCGGCCCCGCCGGCGACCCGGTCGGCTTCGCGTTCAACCTCCGCTACCTCGCGCCCGCGCTCACGCTGTCGCTCGCGGTCCTGCCGCTCGCCCCGCCCCTGGCCGGACGGGTCCGGCCGGTGGTGACCGTCGTGCTCGCGATCCTGCTGGCGGGAACGATCGCGCAGTCGCGGCTATGGCCCTCCCACCATGCGCTCGGGGCGGTCGCGATCGCCGTCGGCGCGGTGCTCGTCCTCGCTCTCGCGGTCGCGACCGTGCGCGGAGCGAGGACCCGGCGCGCGGTGCCGGCGCTCGCCGCGGTAGCCCTCCTCCTCGTCGCAGCCGGCGCCGCGGCCGGCTACCGCCTGGAGGACCACTACCTGCGCGGCCGCTACGCCTACCAACCGGGCGTCTCCTCGCTGGCGAAGGTCTGGGCGCTGTTCCGGACCGTGCATGACGCGCGCGTCGGGGTCGTCGGCACGTTCGGCGGATTCTTCTCCTACCCGCTGTTCGGCCTCGACGACTCGAACCGGGTGACGTATGTCGCCCAGCGAGGCCCCCACGGTTCGTTCACGCCGATCGCGACCTGCCCGCGGTGGCGGACCGCGGTGAACGCCGCGCATCTGAACTACCTGGTCACGACCCCGTCGAGGGATCCGTGGCACCCGACCGTGCTGAGCCCCTCTCCCGAGACTCGCTGGACCGCGTCGGACCCCGCCGCGATCCCCGTGTTCAGCGAGCTCGCCGAGGGCCAGCCGGTCGTCGTATTCCGCCTGCGCGGTCCACTCGACGTTGCCAGGTGCCCCCAAAGCTGAAGGTAAGCTCCTTTTACATGACTACTGCCGCCGATCCCCTCACCGACCCTGAGCTGCTCGAGACCGAGTGGGACCTCGGCCCGCTCGTCGATGGAGAGGAGCGCGCCGGCGCCGAGCGGATGCTGGCCGAGGGCAAGGACCGCGCGACGACGTTCGCCGCGACGTACGCCGGGAAGGTCGCCGGGCTCGACGCCCCTGCGCTCAAAACCGCGATGGAGGAGCTCGAAGCGATCAACGACCTGATCGGGCGGGCCGGCTCGTACGCGAGCCTCCGCTTCGCCACCGACACGGCCGACCCGGAGCGCGGGGCGCTGCTGCAACTCGTGCAGGAGCGCGCCACCGAGATCGAGACCCTGCTCCTGTTCTTCGAGCTCGAGTGGGCCGCGGTCGACGACGATCGCGCCGAGGAGCTGCTCGCCTCCGACGAGCTCGAGCGCTACCGCCACCACCTCCAGAGCGTGCGGCGCTACCGGCCGCACCTGCTGTCCGAGCCCGAGGAGAAGATCCTCGCCGAGAAGTCGATCTCGAGCCAAGCCGCATGGGGCCGACTGTTCGGCGAGCTGCTCGCCGCGCTCCGAGTCGACCTCGACGACCAGGAGGTCTCGCTCGAGCTCGCGCTGAGCCGGCTTCAGTCACCGGACCGCGACGCCCGCCGGACCGCGGCCGACGCGGTCTCGACCGCGCTCGAGCCGGGGCTGCGCACGCGCGGCTTCATCTACAACACGCTCGTGTACGACAAGTCGGTCGAGGATCGACTCCGCCACTATCCGCACTGGCTCGCCAGCCGTAACCTCGCCAACGAGGCCTCGGACGAGTCCGTGATGGCGCTGATCCAGGCGGTCCGCAACCGCTACGACATCCCTCAGCGCTGGTACAGGCTGAAGGCGAAGCTGCTCGGCGTCGACCGCCTCGCCGACTACGACCGGTCCGCCCCTGTGCTCGCCGAGGACGTCTCGTACTCGTTCGGCGAGGCCCGCGACCTCGTGCTCGACACCTACCAGTCGTTCTCGCCGGTCGCCGGCACGGTCACGCGGCGCTTCTTCGACGAGCGCTGGATCGACGCGCCGACCCGTCCGCACAAGCGGGGCGGCGCCTTCTGCGCCTACGCGGTCCCGAGCGTGCATCCGTACGTGATGCTGAACTTCACCGCGACGCGTCGCGACGTGCTGACGATGGCGCACGAGCTCGGGCACGGCCTCCACGCCGCGCTGGCGCAGCCCCAGGGCGTGTTCCACCACTCGACCCCGTTGACGCTGGCCGAGACCGCGTCGGTGTTCGGCGAGGAGCTCGTGTTCGGCCGGATGCTCGCCGACGCCACCGACGACGAGCGCCGGCTCGGGCTGCTGGCCGAAAGGGTCGACGGCGCGATCGCGACGGTGTTCCGCCAGATGGCGATGAACCGGTTCGAGCACCTCGTACACACGCGCCGGCGCAGCGAAGGCGAGCTGTCGGCCGACCGGATCTCCGACACCTGGGTCGAGACCCAGGCCGAGCTGTTCGGCGATTCGGTCGAGATCACCGGCGGCTACCGGATGTGGTGGTCCTACGTGCCGCACTTCCTCAACACGCCCGGGTACGTGTACGCGTATGCGTACGGCCTGCTGCTCGCGCTGTCGGTCTACAGCCGCTATCTGCGCGAGGGCGATCCATTCGTGCCGCGCTACATCGAGCTGCTCTCGGCCGGCGGCTCGCGCAGCCCCGAGCAGCTCGCGGAGATCGTCGGAATCGACCTCGCCGACCCCGGGTTCTGGGACGCCGGCCTGGCGCTCGTCGAGGAGCAGCTGTCAGAGGCCGAGGACGCTCGCGGCCCGGAGGTAAGGGCGCGCGCGTCCGGCTAGTGGTGGGCCTTGCGCGTGCGCGAGCGCTCTTCCTGGCGCTCGACCACGTTCACGATCAGCTTCATCACCTGCTCGATGCCGGTCGCCTGAGCGTCGCCGTGCGCGAACGCCTCGCGCCAGTCGCTAACGTGACCCTTGGTGGCGAGCTCGTTGAAGTGCGAGCGCGACACCGAGATGTTCACCTTGGCGTCGGCCGCGAAGCCCTTGGTCACCTTCGGCCCGGGCAGCTCGACCCGGTACAGCTGCGGCTCGCCGCGCGCGCGCAGCTCGAGACCGGCAACGAGCTTGAGGTTGGCCAGCGCCGGGACCTCGTCGAGGAACCGCTTGACCGCGGTCTCGATCAGGGTCTTGGTGTCGCTCGCCATCAGATCTTGTGGCGCTCGAGCAGCTTGCGCCCGATCACCATCCGCTGGATCTCCGAGGTTCCTTCGCCGATCAGCAGCAGCGGCGCGTCCCGGTAGATGCGCTCGATCTCGTACTCCTTCGAGTACCCGTAGCCACCGTGGATGCGCAGGCACTCCTCGGCGCACAACCGCCCGGCCTCCGAGGCGAACAGCTTGGCCATGCCCGCCTCGATGTCCGAGCGCTCGCCGGCGTCCTTCATCCGAGCCGCGCGGTGGGTCAGCAGGCGCGCGGCCTCGACCTGGGTCGCCATGTCGGCGAGCTTGAACTGGATCGCCTGGTGCTGGGCGATCGGCTTGCCGAACGCCCGCCGCTCCTGGCTGTACTTCAGCGCGAGCTCCAGCGCTCGCTGGGCGAGTCCGACCCCGCGCGCGGCGACGTTCACGCGGCCGAGCTCGAGCGCATCCATCATCTGCCCGAAGCCCTTGTTCAGGCCGGCCGCCTCGCCGCCGAGGATGTTGTCGGCCGGGCACCGGTAGCCGTCGAACACGAGCTCGGTGACTTTCGACGCCCTTGTAGCCCATCTTCTTGATCTGGGGCGGCACGTTGAAGCCCGCGTACTCGCCCGTGTTCTCGCTCGCGCCCGGCTCCTTCTCGGCGATGAAGCAGGTCAGCCCGCGATGCTTGGGCTCGGCGTTCGGGTCCGTCCGGACCAGGACGAACACGAGCGAAGACCGCAGCCCGTTCGTCACCCACATCTTCGTGCCGTTGATCTCATAGACGGCCCGGTCGCCCCCGTCGTCGACCTTCTTGGCGGCGGTCTTGATCGCGGCCACGTCCGACCCCAGCTCGGGCTCGCTCAACGAGAACGCCGCGCGCATCTCGCCCGTGGCCATCTTCGGCAGGTACTTCTGCTTCTGCTCGTCGGTCCCGAACTTCATCAGCAGGTAGGACCCGATGAAGTGCGTGTTGACGATCCCCGAGATGCGAGATCCAGCCGCGCGAGAGCTCCTCGACGATCATCGCGTAGGTCGTCAGGTCGAGCCCCATCCCGTCGAACTCCTCGGGGATCGTGACCCCGAACAGCCCGAGCTCCTTCATCTGCTCGACGATCGGCTCGGGGAACTCGTCCTCGTGGTCGTAGTGCTCGGCGTTCGGGATGATCTGCTCGTCGGCGAACTGGCGCACCATCTCGCAGATCGCCTTCTGCTCGTCGGTCTTGTCGGTGTACGGGGTCGCGATAGCCATGCGGCGCGAGCATACGGCCAGCCGGGCAGCGAGCTTCAGCTGCGGCGGCGGCTGGGCCTCAGCTGCGGGCGGCCGCCGGGGCCTCTGACTTGACCCCGTGCTTCCAGGTGGTCTCGGGCCGGCCCTCGAGCTCGCCGTCGACCTCGACGTCGACGCGCTCGTTGAAGAAGCACAGCCGCCCGGCGATCCGGTCGACCGCCCGGAGCGGATCGTCGTAGTACCAGATCAGGTCCTTGACGCTCTCGCCGTTCGGCGCGCTTGACCGCGTAGTAGCTCGCCGTGCCCTTGTACGGGCACCGCGTCACGGTGTCGGTCGACTCGAGCTCGGCCGACACGTCCTCGCGCGGGAGGTACCAGCGAGTCGGCAGGTTCGACTCGAACAGCGCCATCGCGCTGGTGGTCTCGGCCAGCACCTCGCCGTCGAGCGAGATCTTGATGTGGCGCGAGGTCGGGATCACGTCGACCCGGTGGTACGGGTCGCGCGGATGGACGAACACCTCCTCGTCCTCCTCGAACCAGTGGTCCATCCGGTCCCAGTAGAACGCGATCATGTCCTTGATCGGCTCGGCACCCGCGAGCGGCTCGGGGTAGTACCAGGCGCCGTGCCTCGACGACCTTGTCGCCGGCGCGGATCGTGTGGTAGGACGCCTCGCCCTTCTTCGGGCAGCGCGTGTGCCGGTCGGACGGCTCGAGCACGTCGGAGCGGACGTCCTCGGGCGGGAAGTAGTAGACCGGCTGGTGTCCGGATTCGGACAGCAGCAGCGTGCGGCGTGCTGTCGGCGATCGTCTCGCCGCCGACCACGACGCGGACCGCTTCTGGCACGGCTCGATGTACAGCGTCCGCCCGGGGTCGGCGGCGTCGAAGTTGAACGTCCCCGCCGGATTGCGCCCCAACGGCCCGGTTCCGGTCATCAGCCCCATCGTGCGGCGAGCTTACCACGGGTGGTTGCGCTGCCAAGGAAAACAGGCGTCTTAAATAAATCGCCGCCGGCCGCAACCAGACCGATCGCCAGCTCCGCTGACGAGCTCCAAAGGAGCCGAACCCGCATGTTGTCGATCTAGTGCCCCCTTGCGCCGGCGGCCGAGCCGGGATTGTGACGCAAACTTCATCAAACATCACAATTCTGGACAAATGTTTGACCGAGGCCCGATCAGCCCGCGACGACGATCCCCGGCCACACGATCGCGAGCGAGACCATGAAGGCGCGGCGTCGAGCGCGGCGACGCGTCCAGAACGTCAAGGTCGTCGATCCTGGCACACTGGCCGCCGGCATGAACTTCGCCCGAGACGTCGTCGACGGCGCCCCGCCGGACCGCACAGCGCTGATCGAGCTGGCCGCGCGACGGCAGCCGGCGGGAGTGGAGCTTCGCCGAGGTCGCGGACCGGAGCGCACGCTTGGCGGGCACGCTCGCCCGCCACGGAGTCGACTCGCGGCGACGTCGTGATGACCGTGATCGGCAACCGCCCCGAGTGGGTGCTGACGATGGTCGCGTGCTTCCGGATCGGCGCGGTCGCGCTTCCCGTGCAACGAGCAGCTCCGGGCCAAGGACCTCGCCCAGCGGATCGCCGCGGCGGCGCCGAAGCTGATCGTCGCCGACGAGCGCAACGCCGTCCGAGCTCGAGCGGCGCGAACCCGAGCTGCACCGTGCTGACCGTGCCGACGATCGCTCTTCGAGCCGCCGAGCCGGCGCCAGCCGTCGAGCTCGAGCCGCACGACCCGTGCCTGATCACGTTCACGAGCGGCACCACCGGCGAGCCGACCGGCGTCGTTCACGGCCAGCGCTACCTCCCCGGCCAGCGGCTCCAGGCCGAGCACTGGCTCGACGCGACGGCCGGGCGACCTCGTGTGGTGCACGGCCGCGACCGGCTGGTCGAAGTCGGCGCGCAACGTGTTCATCGCCCCGTGGATCCGCGGCGCCGCCGCGCTGCTGCACGACGAGCGGTTCGACCCGGCCCAGCGGCTCGAGCTGCTCGCCGCCGAGCAGGTCAACGTGCTGTGCATGGCCCCGACCGAGTACCGCGTGATCGCCAAGCGCGCGGAGCTCCGGCCGCTGCCCTGCGCTGCGGTCGCTCGTCGCCGCCGGTGAGGCGCTCAATCCCGAGGTGATCCGCGCGTTCACCGACGGGACCGGGCTCGCGATCCGCGACGGCTACGGCCAGACCGAGACCGGGCAGCTGACCGGCAATCCCGCCGGCGAGCCCGTCCGTCCGGGCTCGATGGGGCGGCCGCTGCCTGGCGTCAAGCTCGGCGTCGCAGACGACGAGCTCGTACTCGCCGACCCGGCCACCGACCCGACGTTCTTCGTCGCCTATCTCGACGGCACGCGCTCGCCGGCCGAGCGCCCGTGGCGAACGGGCGACCGCGTCAGCCGCGACGAGGACGGCTACCTGTACTTCGAGGGCACGAGCCGACGACCTGATCATCTCCTCGGGCTACCGGATCGGCCCGTTCGAGGTCGAGTCCGCGCTCGTCTCGCACGAGGCGGTCGCCGAGGCCGCGGTCGTCGCCGCGCCCGACGAGGAGCGAGGCGCGGTCGTCCGCGCGGTGGTCGTGCTCCGCGACGGATTCGCCCCGGGCCAGGCGCTCGCGACCGAGCTCCAGGAGCACGTCAAGCACCAGACCGCGCCGTACAAGTACCCGCGGATCGTCGATTTCGCCGCAGGAGCTGCCCAAGACCGCGTCGGGAAAGATCCAGCGGGCTAGTCTCAGAGGGCAGATGAGCGATGAGCGACCCGTCATCGGGATCTGCACCGCGCTCGACCCGCGCGCGCTGGGGCGTGTGGGAGCGAGACGCCGCGCTGCTCGCGTTCAGCTACATCGAGGCGATCCAGCGGGCCGGCGGCCTGGCGGTGATGATCCCGCCGGACGGCCGCTTCGAGCAGGACGCCCGACCAGCTGCTCGACCTGCTCGACGGGCTGATCCTCGCCGGCGGGAACGACATCGACCCGGCCTGCTACGGCGCCGACCCCCACCCGGAGACCCACCACACGGTGCCCGAGCGCGACCGAGCGAGCTCGCGCTCGCCCGGCGCGCGGTCGAGCGCGACATGCCCGTGCTCGGCATCTGCCGCGGCATGCAGCTGATCAACGTCGCGTTCGGCGGGACGCTGCGCCAGCACCTGCCCGACGAGCTCGGGCACGAAGAGCATCGCCGCACGCCGGGCAGCTTCGACGGCGCCGACCACGACGTGCGCCTGGCGCCCGGCTCGCTCGCGGCTCGCGCGGCCGGCGAGGAGCTCCACGGGACGAAGTCCCACCACCACCAGGGGATCGCGACCGTCGGCGAGGGCCTCGAGGTCACCGGCCACTCGACGATCGACGAGCTGCCGGAGGCGATCGAGGCGCCCGACCGGCGGTTCGTGCTCGGCGTCCAGTGGCACCCGGAGGCCGACGAGCAGAGCCGCGTCGTCGCCGCGATCGTCGAGCAGGCGCGCCGCTACCGCGAGCGCGCGCGGCTCGTCGTACCCGGCCGCGCGGACCGCGTCGCCTCACGCGCTCGGCGTGGGCCTGACCCCGCGTCTCGAGCACGAGCTGGACCGCGGTCTCGCGGACGTGCAGGTCGAAGCCCTCGCGGATGTGCTCGACGTCGAGCAGGTTCGCGCGCAGCTCGCCGACGAGCGCGAGCAGCCGGGCGAGCGAGCCCGGGGCGGTCGGGCAGGGAGGCGAGCAGCACGAGCCGCCGGCCCGCCTGGCTCTCGTGACGGCGCGCCACCTCGGCCAGCAGGCCCGCGTCGACGTTGCCGCCCGACAGCACGACGACCGTGGTCCCGGGCGGAGCGCTCGACACCCGCCCCGAGAGCAGCGCGGCCACGCCGACGGCGCCCGCGCCCTCGACCACGAGCTTGGCCCGCTCGAGCAGGAACACCATCGCCTCGGCGACCTCGTCCTCCTCGACCGCGACGACGTCGTCGACCCACCGATCGATCAGCGACAGCGTCAGCTCGCCAGGCCGCTTGACCGCGATTCCGTCGGCGATCGTCAGCGCCGAGCGCACCGGAACCGGCTTGCCGGCGGCGAGCGAGCCGCGCACCGGGGCGCAGCTCGTCACCTGCACGCCGACGACCTCGATCGACGGACGCGCGGACTTCACCGCGATCGCGACGCCGCTGACGAGCCCGCCGCCGCCGATCGGGACGATCACACGCGCCAGGTCGGGCACCTGCTCGAGCAGCTCGAGCCCGAGCGTGCCCTGCCCGGCGATCACCACCGGATCTTCGAACGGATGGACGAACGCCATCCGTTCGTCCTCCGCCGCCCGCTCGTACGCGGCCTCGAGCGCCTCGTCGACGGTCGCCCCGACCATCACCACGTTGGCGCCGAGCGACCGCGCGGCCTCGACCTTCGCGATCGGCGCCGCCTCGGGCATGAACACGTAGCACGGCACACCGCGCGCTCGCGCCGCGTAGGCGACCGCCTGAGCGTGATTGCCGGCGCTGCCCGTGACCACGCCCGCGGCGCACGCGTCGCCGAGCGAGGCGAGCTTGGTCAGCGCGCCGCGGATCTTGAACGAGCCGGTCCGCTGGAGGTTCTCGGCCTTGAGCTCGACGGTCCCGCCGGCGCGCTCGCTCAGCGTTCTCGAGCTGAGCACCGGCGTCTCGCGGACGACGCCCGCGATCGTCTGGGCGGCGCGGCGGATGTCGTCGGCGGTGACCGGACCACTCACACCGGCCGATCGAGCGGTGTCAGTCAGGGATCGCCACCACCGCGTCGATCTCCACCAGTGCGCCTCGCGGGAGGCCGGCCACCGCGATTGCGACGCGCGCGGGCGGATCGGATTCGAAGAAGGATTCGTAGACCTCGTTGACCGAGGCGAACGACGCCATATCGGTCAGGTACACCGTCAGCCGGACCGCGTCTCCGAGCGTGGCGCCGGCCGCGTCGCACACCGCGGCGAGGTTCTCCAGACAGCGTCCCGCCTGGTCAGCGGCCGTCGCGCCGACGAGGTCTCCGGTCTTCGGGTCGAGCGGGATCTGGCCAGAGCAGAACAACAGGTCGCCCCCGGCGCGGACGGCGTGGACGTATGGACCTACTGCCTCAGGAGCGCCTGGCGCCCTGATCGCCTCGCGGTGTGCTGGCAAGTGTGTTCCTCCTCGGTGGCACGGTGGGCACAGCGTATTGCGCGCGTCTGCCCTGGGGTAGCCTGACTACGTGCCGAACCGCCTCGGGGGCGAGAGCTCGCCTTACCTGCTGCAGCACAAGGACAACCCCGTCGACTGGGAGCCGTGGGGCGATCAGGCGCTGTCCCGAGCGCGCGAGGAGGACCGCCCGCTGCTCGTCTCGATCGGCTACTCGGCCTGCCACTGGTGCCACGTGATGGCCCACGAATCGTTCGAGGATGAGCGGATCGCCGCGGTCATGAACGAGCGGTTCGTGTGCGTGAAGGTCGACCGCGAGGAGCGCCCGGACATCGACGCGATCTGCATGGAGGCGTGCCAGGCGATCACCGGCAGCGGGGGCTGGCCGCTCAACGCGTTCCTGACGCCCGACGGCGTCCCGTTCTACGCCGGCACCTACTTCCCGCCCGAGTCCCGCCACGGACTGCCGAGCTGGCGGATGGTGCTCGACGGCGTCGCCGAGGCGTGGGCGAACCGCCGCGACCAGATCGACCGCCAGGGCGCGCAGATGGTGGAGGCGCTGAGCGCGACCGCGAAGCTCGAGCCGTCGCTCGACCCGATCACCCAGGAGCCCCTGCGCGAGTCACTGGTATCGCTGTGGGGCGGGTACGACCGGGTCAACGGCGGCTTCGGACGGGCGCCGAAGTTCCCGCCGGCCTCGGTGATCGAGTTGCTGCTGGCGCGCGGGGAGCGCGAGATGTCGCTCGAGACGCTCGGGGCGATGGCGCGCGGCGGGATCTACGACCAGATCGGCGGCGGCTTCGCGCGTTACGCCGTCGACGCCACCTGGACCGTCCCGCACTTCGAGAAGATGCTCTACGACAACGCGCTGCTTGCTCGTGCGTACCTGCACGGCTGGCAGGTGTCGGGCAACGAGCGCTTCCGGCGGGTCTGCTGCGAGACGCTCGACTGGGCGATCCGCGAGATGCAGGGCCCCGAGGGCGGCTTCTGCTCGGCGCTCGACGCGGACTCGGAAGGAGTCGAGGGGAAGTTCTACGTGTGGACCGTCGACGAGCTGCGGTCGGTGCTCAGTCCAGCAAGCCTCGCCGAGGAGGCGATCGCCTACTTCGGCGCCACCGAGCGCGGGAACTTCGAGCACTCCGGGCAGAACGTGCTCGAGGCTCGCGGCCCCGAGCCGCCCGCCCTGTCCGAGATCAGGCGGCTGTTGCTCGAGGCGCGATCTCGGCGCGTGCGGCCGGGCCTCGACGACAAGCGCCTGGCCTCGTGGAACGCGCTGATGATCTCCGCGCTGGCCGAGGCCGGCGCCGTGCTCGGCCGCGAGGATTATCTCGAGTCGGCGACGCGGTGCGCCGCGTTCGTGTTGCGGGACCTCCGCGACGCCGACGGGCGGCTGCTGCGGAGCTGGAAGGACGGCAGCGCGCACCTGCACGCCTACCTCGACGACCACGCGTTCCTGCTCGAGGCGCTGATCTACCTGTACGAGGCGACCGGCGAGCCGAGCTGGTACGGCGAGGCGATCGCGGTCGCCGACGCGATGATCGAGCGCTTCTCGGACCCCGAGCGCGGCGGCTTCTTCACGACCGCCTCGGATCACGAGCCGCTCGCGGCTCGGCGCAAGGACCTCGACGACTCCCCGATCCCGTCGGGAAACTCCTCGGCCGCGTTCGGGCTGCTGCGGCTGGCGCTGCTCGCCGGCGAGGGGCGCTACGAGCGCCACGCGCTCGGCGTGCTCCGCCTGCTGTTCCCGCTCGGGGTGCGCCACCCGCAGGCGTTCGGGCACCTGCTCCAGGCGGCGGACTTCTACCTGGCGCCGGTCAAGGAGGTGGCGATCGTCGGCCCTCAGTCCGAGGCCCGCGCGCTTCTCGGCGTCGTGCGCGACGAGTACCGCCCGCACGTCGTGCTGGCCGCCGGCGAGGCGGACGGCGTGCCGCTGCTCGAGGGTCGCGAGCCGGTCGAGGGGCACGCCGCCGCGTACGTGTGCGAGCACTTCGTCTGCCGGGCGCCCGTGACGAGCCCCGAGGCGCTCGCGGCGGCTCTCTCAGGCGGCTAGAGCACCGGCAGGTAGCGCTCGAGCTCCCACGGCGTCACCTGCACTCGGTAGTCGTCCCACTCCTGACGCTTGATCTCGATGTAACGGTTGAACATGTGCTCGCCGAGCACGCGCAGGACCAGCTCCGACTGGGCGGTGAGCTCGATCGCCTCGCCGAGCGTCGCGGGCAGCTGCTCGATCCCGAGGCGCCGGCGCTCCTCCGAGGAGAGGTGGTACAGGTTCGTCTCCATCGGGTCGGGCAGCTCGTACCGGTGCTCGATCCCCTCGAGGCCGGCCTGGAGCAGAACCGCGAATGTGAGGTACGGATTGCACGCCGGGTCCGGGCAGCGCAGCTCCATCCGCGTCGCGCGCTCATTGCCGGGGTGGTACATCGGGATGCGGACGAGCGCCGAGCGGTTCCGCCGCGACCACGCCAGGTACACCGGCGCCTCGTAGCCGGGGACGAGCCGCTTGTACGAGTTGACCCACTGGGCGAAGATCGAGCAGATCTCGCGTGCGTGGCGGAGCTGTCCGGCGATGAACGCCTTGCCGACGTCTGACAGGTAGTACTGGTCGTCGGGGTCGAAGAAAGCATTCTGCTCGCCTCGGAACAGCGACTGGTGGGTGTGCATGCCCGACCCGTTCTTGCCGAACAGCGGCTTGGGCATGAACGTCGCGTGCAGGCCGTACTTCATCGCGTATTCCTTGACCGTGATCCGGTAGGTCATGCAGTCGTCGGCCATCTTCAGCGCGTCGGCGTAGCGCATGTCGATCTCGTGCTGGCTCGGCCCGACCTCGTGATGCGCGTACTCGGTGTGAATCCCGAGCTGGTCGAGCGCGAGCACGGTCTCGCGTCGCAGGTCCGATCCCGCGTCGAGCGTGGTCAGGTCGAAGTACCCGCCCTCGTCGAGCACCTCGGTGGAGTTCGGGCTCTTGAAGTAGAAGTACTCGAGCTCTGGGCCGACGTAATAGTGGTCGAAGCCCATCGCCTTGGCCCGCTCGACCGCCCGGCGCAGCACGTGGCGGGGGTCGCCCTCGTACGGGGTCCGCTCGGGCGTGAGGATGTCGCAGAACATCCGCGCCACGCCCTGCTCCTCTGGGCGCCACGGGAGCGTGCGGAACGTGGTCGGGTCGGGCATCGCGATCATGTCCGACTCCTCGATCGGGTTGAAGCCCGTGATCGACGAGCCGTCGAAGCCCATCCCGCCCTCGAACGCGTCAGTCAGCTCGGTCGCGTTGATCGAGAACGCCTTCAGCTGGCCGAGGATGTCGGTGAACCAGAGGCGGATGAAGCGGATGTCGCGCTCCTGGACGAGCGCGCGCACGTCGTCCTGCGTGAGCGGGGAAGCGGTGGTCGCCATCGAGCGGCGAACGTTACTTGCTTGCTCAGAGGTGGGTGGAAAGGCTGCGCCCACCGAGCCAGCGGTTGGCCCAGCGCTGGATCTCGGCCAGCGCCGGCTCGAGATCGCGGCCCATCTGCGAGAGCGAGTACTCGACCCGCAGCGGCGGCCCGGAGATCACGTTGCGCTCGACCATCCCGCGGCCCTCGAGCTCCTTCATCCGCTCGGATAGCAAGCGGTCCGAAAGCTCCGGGACCGCCTGCGCGATCTCCGAGAAGCGAAGCGTCCCGTCCATCAGCACCGCGAGGATCGCCCCCGTCCACCGCCGGCCAACGAGCTCGACGGCCTCGTGGTAGAGGGGACAGCAACCTGTCGAGCGCGTATCGCCGCGTTCAGACTCGGCCGTGTCCTCGAACGCTCCCATTTTGCGTCGCGGACCTTACGCCGCTTGTAACGCCCGCGATGCCTCGCTCGAGCCGTCGACGGGGACCTCGCCGCCGACGTTCACCATCGCGGTGAACCCTTCGAGCGAGACCGTCGCGATCGCCTCCAGGATCTGCTCATCGTCCCAGCCGGCCTCGCGCGCCTCCTCGTGGAGGTGCATCGGGGCCCGGCCGCGATCCTCGAGCAGCGCCTGCAGGTAGCGCAGGAGCGCTGCCTCCCGCTGATCCTTGGAGTTGAACTGCCGCGCCAGCGCCACCTCGTCGAGCGCCAGACCGGCCGCCCGGGCGGTTCGCGAGTGCATCGCGATCCCCGGTTCGGATTGGTAGTACTCGGCGACCGCCAGCGCGATCCGCTCGAGTGTCGGCAGCGTCAGCTTGCCGTGGCGAAGCTCCGAGCGGAACCGCGCGTACGCCCGCAGCGCGGCGGGCGATCCGGCCAGCACGCCGAGGAAGTTCGGCAGCTGACCACCCGTCGCGAGCGCGCCTCGCAGGACCGGAACGGAGCCCTCAGGAGCGGTCAGGTCGTCGTGGATTTGGAATCTGCTCATCGAAGTTTTCATAGTTGACCACCAGTGGGTCCAAGGGGGGCGGGAAGGGCCTCTCGCCCTTCACTTTCGAGACCTGCTTACGGTTGATAAGTTTAGTTTGTGCGGGGCAGGCGCACAAGTGATGGACGCACTACTTTTGGGCGGCTTAGCCCCGCCCCAATACTTCTTATATACGTCGCGCCATAAAGACTGGATCAGCGACGGGTGCAAGATCCGTAAGCGCCGCGTGGTGTCGCGCAAGCTCAGTGCGCCAGGTGAGCCACGACCGCCGCATGGGCGCTCGTGGCCGCGACCAGGATCAGCAGCAGCCCCAGCATCACGGCCCACATCGCCGCGCGGTCGGGCTTGAAGCCCTCGCGTTCGTGGCGCCGGAGCGTCGGGCGGGCCACCGGCAGGCCGCGCTCGGCCCCGCGGCCCGTGATGTACACGGTCCTGCGCCCGTTGGCCGCTCGAGGGGCGAACGTGACCGGACGCTCGAGGTGGAGCTGCGATTCGGGCTCGGGCTCGAACGGAACGGCCGGCGCCGCGGGCTCGGTCATCGTGGCAGCGCGAAACTCGCGAAACGCCTCGCTATCCAACTCCTCCCACCACGGTACGACGTTCCGACGCGAGGAACGCGCAGGGGCGCCAGCCTGGGGCATGTAGACCGTCCTCTTTCTCGTTGCTTACGGGGTTAGCTGACGGGCTCGCACCGAAAGAGCGGCGCTACGCGTTGAGGCGATTCGCCCCAACAACTTGGGTCCCCCGCTCCCTCCGCTCTCGAGTCAAGCGGCGCGGGAATTCAGCTTTCGGGCGGCGATCCTAACAGTGGGCGCGGATGGAACGCCGTCTCACACCTGACCATTTCCGCGCAAGATGCGGCCTGGCCGTCCAGCCAACTGGAACAGCATGGAGGCGGCTACTCCTTGCCGGCGACCTTGCTGACGAACTGCGCCACCTCGGTCGCGTCGACCCCCTGCACCACGTCGGCGGGCATCGTCCCCTGGCCCAGGCACGCCTCCTGGCTCCCCGACGGCGGATTCTGCAGGCACCCGTTCTGGATCGTGTGCAGCACGAGCTGCTCGGTCGGCTGGATCGTGTCGAGGTTCGGACCGACCTTCCCGACCGCGTTGGCCGCAGAGAGCGTGTGGCAAACCGCGCAGTGCGCGCCGAACAGCACCCGCCCGCGCTTCTCGGCCGCGGTCAGCTTGATCCCGCCGACCTGTGCGTTGGCGTTGTTGCGGTTCCCGAGCAGGATCAGCGTCGGAATCGCGATCCCGAACGCGATGTACGATGACCGCCAGCACCCAACCCAACGTCCGGCGGCTCCGATAAGACGGTCCGGCCCCGTCGCGCTGCCCTGGGGCCGCGGCGGACCCCGAACAGCAACACACCGAGGCCGAGGACGACCCAGAATGCGGCGAATAACAGGACTGCGAGCACGGAGCGGCACCTTACCGCGCTGACCCCGAGAACGGAGCACAGAGGGGGTCATCGCCGCCGACCCGACGCGAAGCTCATGACCGGCGGAGCGACCGCCCGGAAGTCCTCGGCATCCGTCTCCCCGGACGCTCGCTGCGCCGCCAGCCCCCGGCGCACCTGCTCGTCGAGCATCGAGAAGTCCTTGACCTCGGCGACCAGACGGTCGGGAGCGGCGATCGGCTGGACCTGATCGACGAGGACGTTGATCGCGCCTCCCGCCGCCGGCAGGCACTCCAACTTGCCCTCCGCGATGATCAGCGGCTCGGTCCGCACCGTCAGCCGGTGGCGCTCGTACACCGGCGCGGGGACGATCAGGTTGATCGTCCCGTGCTCGTCCTCGAGCAGCACGAACACGATCCCGTTGGCCGTGCCGGGACGCTGACGCGCCACCACGAGCCCGCCCACCCCGACGCGGGTGCCGTGGCGCAGCGTCCCCAGCTCGCGGCTCGTGACGAGGCCCTCGGGCAGCCGGTCTCTGAGCAGCGCCATCGGATGCGATTGCGCCGTCAGCCCGGTCGTTCCGTAATCGGCGAGCATCGACTCCCACTGCGTGAGCGCCCGCAGCTCCGGCGGCGCCGGCAGGTCCAGCGGGAGCGCCAGCTGCACCCCGCCGGGCACCCTTCTCCCCGGCGTCGCCACGCCGAGCTGCCACAGCGCGATGCGGCGCGCCGAGCCCGATGCCGTCTCGGGCACGAGCGAGTCGCACGCCCCCGACCAGGCGAGCATCTCCAGCGAGGACGGCGCTCGAGCTGGCGCGCGAGGCGAGATCGGCGAGCGTTCGGAACCGCCCGCCCGCCTCCCGGACCGCGACGAGCTCGGTCACCTCATGCTCGGTCACGCCCCGGACGTAGCCGAGGCCGATCCGAACCCGGCCCCCTTCCATCTCACAGCCGGCGTCGCTCTCGTTGACGTCGGGCGCCAGCACCTCGATCCCCCGTCGCTGGGCCTCGTGGACGAGCGCGTCGGGCGGGTAGAAGCCCATCGGCTGCTCGTTCAGCAGCGAGCACAGGAACTCGGGGCCAAAGTGGACCCGCAGCCAGGTCGATTGGTAGGCGAGCAGTCCGAAGGCGGCGCCGTGCGCCTTCGGGAAGCCGAAGCCCGAGAAGCCGCGGACCATCGAGAACACCCGCTCGGCCGTCTCCTCGTCCACCCCATGCCGGCGCTGTGCGCCGGCGACGAAGCGCCGGTGGTAGGCCTCGATCGCCGCGTCCGAGCGCTTGCGGCTCATCGCCCGCCGCAGCCCCTCCGCCTCGCCGGGCGAGAACCCGGCGAACGCGATCGCGACCTCGATCACCTGGTCCTGGAAGATGATCGAGCCGAGCGTCTCCCGCAGCGCCGGCTCGAGCGACGGATGCTCGTAGGGGACCTCGTAGTCCGGATCGACGCGCAGGCGCTGACGGCGCTCGATGTACGGGTTGACCGCGCCGCCCTGGATCGGCCCCGGACGGACGATCGCGACCTGAATCGTGATGTCCTTGAGGTTCTCGGGCCGGGTGCGGTACAGCGACTGCATCTGCGCCCGGCTCTCGATCTGGAAGACCCCCGTCGTGTCGGCGCTCTGGATGCACTCGTACGTGGCCGGATCGTCATACGGAATCCGGCTCAGGTCGATCTCCTCGCCTCGGGTCCGCGAGATCATCTCGACCGACCGCTCGACCGCCGAGAGCATCCCGAGCCCCAGCAGGTCGATCTTCAGGAACCCCGCATCCGAGCAGGAATCCTTGTCCCACTGAACGATCTGGCGGCCCTCCATCGCGGCCGGGACGATCGGGCAGCAGTCGATCAGCGGACGGGTCGCGACGATCATCCCGCCCGAGTGCTGGCTCAGGTGGCGCGGCAGTCCATGGGCCTCGGCGGCGAGCCGCGCGAGCCACGCCCACCGTCCCGTCGCCCCGCGACGGCCGCTGAATACATTTTGTATGTCATTGCCGACGTCCCGCGCGTCCCACCCCTCGCTGCCCCGGGCCACCCGCTCGATCTCCCCCGGCGGCAGTCCCAGGGCCTTGCCGAGCTCGCGGATCGCGCCGCGGGAGCGGTACGTCGGGAACGCCGCCACCAGCGCCGAGCGGTCGTGGCCGTAGCGCTCGTGGACCCGCGGGATCAGCTTCTCCCTGATGTCGCGCGGGAAGTCGAGGTCGATGTCGGGCAGCGAGGTCAGCTCCTCGTTCAGGAAGCGCCCGATCAGCAGGTCGTTGGCGATCGGATCGACGTGCGAGAGGCCGGTCAGGAAGCAGACGATCGAGGAGACGCTCGAGCCGCGGCCTCGCCCCGGCGGCAGCAGCCCACGGACGCTGCCGGCGCCGCGGACCTCGAGCGCGACCTCCCGGGCCAGCTCGAGCATGTCGTGGTGGAGCAGGAAGAACCCGGGCAGGCCCAGCCGCTCGATGATCCGGAGCTCCTGCTCGAGCCGGTCCACGGCGCTCGCGAGCACCGCTCCCGATCCCTCGTACCGGTCGTGCAGGCGCTCCTGGCACAGCTCGGAGAGCGTGCGCATCGCGGTCGCGTCCTCCGCCCCGGGATAGCGGTACCCGAGGTCGCTGCTCAGGTCGAACCGCAGCCGCTCCGCCAGCGCCACCGTCTCCGCGACCGCCGCCGGGTGCTCGGGAAAGCGACTCGCCATCGCCGCCGGCGAGGCGAGCACGTGGCTGAAGTTGCCTCGCCGCTCGGGCTCTGAGGCATCGAGCGTGGTGTGCAGCCGCACGGCCACGAGCGCGTCCTGCAGGGGCGCTCGCGCGCGCGTGTGTGCGTGCACGTTCCCGGTCGCCACGCACGGCACGCCGAGCCGCTGCGCGACTCGCTCGAGCCGCCGGTTACGGGCTCGATCGTCGCGCAGGAACGGTCGCTGGAGCTCGACCCGGAGGCGATCGGGGCCGAACGCATCGAGCAGGCGCCGGAGCGAGAACTCGTCGTGCACCCCGCGCAGCGCGCAGCCGCTCAGGCAGATCAGGCCCCCGGCGTGGTCGAGGATGTCGGTGAGCTGGACGAACGCCTGCGACGGCGGTCCTGGCTTCTCACGCGTGTGCTCGTGCGCGCGTGTCAGGATGCGGCAGAGGTTCGACCAGCCACCGGCGTCCTCGACGAGCAGCGTCAGATGTCGACCGTCGGCGAGGTCGATCTCGGCGCCGTGGATCGGCCGCAGCCCGAGCGCCCGCGCGGAGACCGCGAACTCCATCGAGCCCGAGACCGAGTTGTGGTCGGTCAGCGCGAGCGCTTCATAGCCGAGCTCCAGCGCGGCCGGGACGAGCTCGTCGGGAAGCGAGGCTCCGTCGAGGAACGAGAAGGCCGAATGGCAGTGGAGCTCGACGTACGACACGAACGCATGTTCGCATCCGCCGCGGACGAAACGTCCGAGCCGTTGGTAGGGTGGACGCGATGAGGGCGCGCGAACGCCGGCAACTGCGGCTCCACTCGTGCGAGGTCCCCGAGGACTGGATCGACTACAACGGCCACGTCACCGAGTTCCGCTACCTGCAGGTGTGCGCCGACGCGACCGACGCGCTCCTGGCCCACGTCGGCATGGACGCCGACTACCTCGCGGCCGGCGGGAGCTACTACACGGTCGAGTCCCACATCTGCCACCTCGGGCAGCTGTACGCGGGCGACCGCGTCGAGGCGCTCACCCAGGTGCTCGGCTGGGACGACAAGCGCCTTCACGTCTACCACGTGGTAGTCCGCGCGGGCGAGGAGGAGCCCGTCGCGACCGGCGAGCACATGCTCATCCACGTGGACACCGCCGCCGACCGTGCCGCGCCGGTCCGCGACCCGGTCCGAGGCAACGTCGCGACGCTGGCCGACGCCCACGCCACGCTGCCGCGCCCCGGTCGAGCGGGCCGCCGGATCTCGCTCTAGTGTCGCCGGCAGCCCGACACTAACCGGCCGCCAGCAGTGCGCCGAGGTTGATCGCGGCCGCCATCGCCTGATAGCCGTCGGCGTTCGGATGCAGGTGGTCGCCGCTGTCGTACGCGGGGTTGAGCAGGCCGGGATTGCCCGGATCGGCCACCGCGCCGGCGAAGTCGATCACACCGTCGAACGCGCCACTCGTGCGGATCCAGTTGTTGACCGCCTCGCGCTTGGCCTCGCCCGCCGGCGTCCAGTATGGCGCGCCCTCGAACGGCGTCAGCGTCGCCCCGAAGATCCGCAGCCCGGCGGTGTGGGCCAGCGAGATGATCCGCTCGTAGCCCTCGACGATCTGCAGGGCGGAGACGTTCGTGTGCGGCGCGGTCAACGGACCGTGGTTCTGGCTATAGCCGATGTCGTTGATCCCCTCCAGGAGGACCACCGCCCTAGCGCCCGGCGCCTCACGTACGTCCCGCTCGAACCGGGCGATCGCGTTGACGCCACAGCACAGCGAGTCGTTCAGGACCCGGTTGCCGCCGATGCCCTCGTCGACGACGGCGAGCGTCGAGCCAGACCGGGCGTTGAGCCGATCGGCGAGGTAGTTCGGCCACCGCTCGTCCTTGCCCACCGGCGACCCGACGCCGTCGGTGATCGAGTCGCCGAGCGCGACGACCGAACCGAGCGCCCGGCGGGGTGCGAGCACGTCCACGCCGTCGAGGAAGTACCAGGAGTGAGTGCGGACCTTGAACGCGCCGGCCGAGCCGATCGGATGGGCGCCGGCCGCGACGTAGCTCACCTGCTGCGCGTCGGCGTGCTGAGTGGCGGGGCCGGTCTCCCGGGGCAGGAAGATGCTCACGGCAAGATGGGTCGCCGGCGGCGGGGCGAGCGGCACCGCGTCGCTGGTCACGTCGGCGCCGGGCGGGATCAGGATCGAGCGCCTCCCGGCGAAGTAGAGCGGGTACGAGGTGCCGCCCACGGTCTTCGGCCCGCTGCCGGCGAGCGCGATCGCGGCGCGGCCGATTCGGAGCGGCGCGCTCCCGAAAGCGTTCGACAACCTGACTCTCGCTCTGACCCCACCCGTGCTCGTGAACACGATCTCGCGGATCGTCGCGTCCCGGAACCCCGCGCGCGACAGGTTGCCGCCCGTCGCCGCCTGCGGGCTCGCGCCCCAAGTCGCGATCCAGTGGCTCCCGGGAGGCACTGGAACCGGCGTGGCCGACGCCGAGGAACTCGCATCGAGCGCTCCGCTACCGACTTTCAGCAGCACGCACAGCGCAACGGTTCCCCAGAGGTATCGGCGCACTCTGCAAAAAGTAACGGTGCGATCAGCCGACCAGCTTGCGCACCTCGCCGAGCACGCGCGGCTCGACCAGCTCGGCGCAATACACGCTGAAGTGGACGCCGTCGAACCGGCAGCGCTGACCGTTGACGGTCGCGTTGTAATGGTCGCCGGGCGACACGGTCTTGTCGAGGTCGAGCACCTGGACCGTCGAGGGATGAGCGACCGCGGTCTCGTCGAGCATCTGGTTGATCAGCTGGTGACGAGCCGGGTCGGCCGCCGGCGCCGCCGACCCGTCGGGGTTGTTGGGCGGGTCCGTGTATGGGACCGACAGGAACAGGAGCTTGGTCCCGCCCGCCCCGAGCACCCGGACGAACTGGTCGATCTGCTTGCGGACCATCGCGTCGAATGCCGGCTGGCCGAGATGGACGACCTTGCCGTTGATCTTCCAGTTGAACTGGTCGCGATAGCCGAGCTCGACCACGACTGCCTTCGCGTGCAGCTCCTCTTTCTCGCGCTCCCACAGCGCCAGCTCGCTCGTGCAGCCCGCCGACTGCGCCGTCCAGGTGCCGTCGACGTCGAGCTCGCCCCGGGCCGTCGTGAACGCGCACCCCAGCAGCGCTGCGTCCGCGAGCTGAACGCCGTAGCGCTGCTCATCCTCGAGCCACGGCAGACCAAGCGTGAACGCCATCGAGTCGCCGACGATCAGAACGCTCTTCGGCGGGCAGGTCTCGAACGTCTTCTGCGCGGTGCCGCTCCAGGTCAACTGGTGGTACCCGAGCGCGTTGTACTCGAACGTGGTCACCTTGCTCGCCGGCGGCGGCGCGAGCCCGTACTGCGGCGCGTCCTTGAGCGTAATCGTGCACGCCGGACCGTTGCCGGCCAGACCGGCAGGGGGTTTTGGCAAGGTCGCCGCGGCGGGCACGCCGACGGGCAGGTCGTCGGCGGCCGAGGCCAGCAGCAGCGCGGCGACTGCGCCACCCGCGGCCAGCGGCGCCGTCGCCCGCACCAGCCAGGTCGGCCGCTTGCGCTGGCGGATCGGCTGCTCGACCAGGAAGAACGAGGCCACGCTCACGGCAACCGTGACCGCGAGACGCACGATCAGGAGCGGCGCGCCCCCGAACCCGACCGAGGACGCGCTGAGCCACAGGAACAGCGGGAAGTGCCACAGGTACAGGCCGTAGGAAATCGTCCCGAGCGCGCGGAGCGGCCGGACCGAGATCGCCCGCGCCGCGAGCGAGGCGGGGAGCGCGACCGCTGCCAGAATCAGCACGGCGACCGCCCCGTCCAGTCCGAGCAGCCCATACGGGTACAGCCACCCGTCCGATCCGCCGACGGACGCCGTCGCCGCGAGCACGGCGGCCAGTGCGACCGCGGCGGCGACTCCGATTGCCCGCGGCGGGTAGCGATCGCGACCGCGGCCGGGCGCTCGAGAAATCCGCGCCGGCGCGCAGGATGGCCAGGCCGATCGCCAGCGACGCCCCGATCAGCAGGCTCGCCGCGCGCGTGTCGGTTCCGTAGTAGACGCGATCGAGATTCCGCCCGCCGTCGAACAGCAGCCCGGTGTCGAGCGCAGAAGCGACCGCGCCCGCGACGGTCAGGCCGAGCAGCACGACCAGGGGGCGCCGGCTCGAGCGCGGCGACCACCGGCTCGCGAGCCACAGGACGGCTCCGACCAGGATCGGCCACACGAGGTAGAACTGCTCCTCGATCGCGAGCGACCAGGTGTGCTCGAGCGGCGACACTGGGCCACTGGCCGCGAAGTAGCTCGAGCCGGCCGCGATCTGGTGCCAGTTGCTGTAGTAGACCAGCGCGGAGATGCCGTCCCCCTTGAGACCGGGAATCGCCTGCGCCGACCCGGCCACCGCGTAGTAGAGCCCGATCACGGCGACCAGGCAGAACAGCGCCGGCAACAGCCGCCGGGCGCGCCTGATCCAGAAGGCCCCGAGCGAAATCGCCGAGGACCTGGCCCATTCGGCCAGCAGCAGCGAGGTGATCAGGAAGCCCGAGAGGACGAAGAAGACCTCGACGCCGAGGAAGCCCCCCGGCGCCCACGTGACGCCGCCGTGGTACAGCAGCACGGCGGCCACCGCGATCCCGCGGAGGCCGTCGAGGCCACCGTAATGGGTCAGCTCCGCGCGGCCCGTTTGTTTGGCTGGTTCCCTGCTCACCAACCAAGTGTGGTACCCGCATCGCCGTCGCGCGAGCGTAAAGACGCGAATTCAGAGCATAGCCCTTGACAACTTATTAGTCGCTGCTAATCTTCGGCCAGCCTAGTTAGCACTCACTAAGAAGGGTAGGAGGCCATGCCGCAGACCACGAACACAAGCCGCCGGATCTGGACTCTCGTAATCGTCTCGCTCGGGTTGTTCATGACCGTGCTCGACAACCTCGTCGTGAACGTCGCGCTCCCGAGCATCCACCGCGATCTTGGCGCCTCGATCCAGACGCTCGAGTGGACCGTGAACGCGTACATCCTGGCGTTCGCGGTGCTGCTGCTGACCGGGTCGGCGCTCGGCGACCGGTTCGGGCGCAGGCGTATGTTCATGATCGGGATAGCCGTGTTCACCGCCGGATCGGCCGCGGCGGCGCTGTCCCCCACAATCGACTTCCTGATCGCCGCCCGCGCCATCCAGGGCATTGGCGCCGCGATCGTCACCCCGCTGACCCTGACGCTGCTGGCCGAGGCGTTCCCGATCGATCAGCGGGGACTCGCGCTCGGCGTCTGGTCCGGGATCAGCGGCATCGGCGTCGCAGCGGGTCCGCTCGTCGGCGGCGCGCTCACGCAGGCCGCCTCCTGGCACCTGATCTTCTGGGTCAACGTGCCGATCGGCCTCGCGCTGATCCCGCTCGCGAGAGCTCGTCTGGCCGAGAGCCGCGGCGCGGTCAAGCACCTCGACCTGCCCGGCCTGGCGCTCGCGTCGACCGGCCTGTTCGGCGTCGTGTTCGGCCTGGTGCGCTCGCAGTCCCTGGGCTGGGGGAGCACCGAGGTGATCGTCTCGCTGGTGGCCGGCGCCGCGCTCGTGGTGGCGTTCATCCTCCAGGAGCTGCGGACCGACGAGCCGATGCTGCCGATGGAGTTCTTCGCCAACCGCGGCTTCGCGGTCACCAACGCCGTGTCGCTCGCGATGTACTTCGGGATGTTCGGCTCGATCTTCTTCCTGAGCCAGTTCCTCCAGAACGTGCTCCACAACACGCCGCTCCAGGCGGGCGTGAAGCTGCTGGTGTGGACCGGCGCGGTGATGGTCGTGGCGCCGATCTCGGGCTTCCTGTCCGAGCGATACGGCAGCCGGACGTTCATGATCGCGGGCCTCGGGCTACAGGCGATCGCGCTCGGATGGATGGCGAGCGTGGCGAGCGTAGGCGAGAGCTACGCGAGCCTCGTGATTCCGTTCGCGCTGGCCGGGAGCGGGATGGCACTGGTGTTCGCGCCGTCGGCCAACGCGGTGCTGGCCTCGGTGCGGACCTCCCAGGCCGGGCAGGCGTCGGGTGCGGCAAACGCGATCCGCGAGCTCGGTGGCGTGCTCGGCATCGCGGTGCTGGCCACGGTGTTCACGAGCCACGGCAGCTATTCGACCCCGGAGGCTTACGTCCAGGGCCTCGTGCCGGCCCTCTGGGTCGGCGCGGCCGTCCTGGCGATCGGCGCCCTGGTCGCTCTGGTGCTGCCGTTCAGCACCCGCGACTCGGCCTCGGCTCAGGCCGCCGAGGAAGCGGCGATCGGTCGCGGGGAGCCGCGCGGCACGGAGCTGGCTGGTGTCACGGCCTGACCGTGCCCTAGGATCGGTCTCGAGCACCATGGCCACGACCCCGACAACCGAGACCAAGTCACCTCGTCAGCGCGTCCCGGCGGCCGAACGCCGGGACGCGCTGATCGACGCCGCGGTCCACGAGTTCGCCCACGGCGGGCTGTACGGCACGCCGGTCGACCGGATCGCGCGCCAGGTCGGCGTCGCCCAGCCGTACGTGTTCAGCCTGTTCGCCGGTAAGCGAGAGCTGTTCCTGGCGGCCGTCGAGCGTTGCTTCGACCGGGTGGGCGATCTGTTCACGCGGGTCGCCGCGGAGTTCGATCCCACCACCGCCCCGCCCGACGTCGACGTGCTGAAGGCGATGGGCAACGCCTACGTCGAGTTGCTCGACTCCAACCGCGACTACCTGATGCTCCAGCACCAGGCGTACGCGGCGTGTGACGACGAGGAGATCCGCGATCGCGTCCGCGGCTGCTACGCGCGCCTGGTCACGCATGTCGAACGGCTCTCAGAGGCCGAACCCGAGCGGATCGACGAGTTCTTCCGCTACGGAATGTGGCTCAACGTCGCAGCCGCGATGGGCGTCGAGGACCTCTCGGTCGGCTGCGAGTGGGTCCGCGCCGAGCAGCCCGACCCGGAACAGCTGGACCCCGAGTAGCTGGACCCGGAGTGGCGGGACTGGCCGGCGCTCAGTCGGCGACGCGGCGCTCGGGATAGCGCGGCAGCCCGTCGTCGGGAATCGGCTCCCACGGCGCCGCGTAGGCGACGAACTGGCGCGCGGCGGGGCGGATCCCCGGATCGCCGTCGAACGCCCCGAGGCGGACGCCGACGCGCGCGGCGTCCTGCGGATCGCGGCTGAACAGGGCTGAGCCGCAGTCGCCGCAGAACCATTTCTCCGCGCCGCCCTCGGGCTTCCACGCCCGTAGCCGGTCCTCGCCGCTGACGATCTGAAACGAGCCGGGCTCAACCCGAGCGCTCGCCGACGCGCCCGTCCCGGTCCGTCGCTGGCACCGGGTGCAGTGGCAGTACTGGGCCGACACCGGCGGCGCGTTGACCTCGAAGCGGATGGCACCGCATCCACAGCCGCCCGTGAGTCGGAACGTAGTCGCCATGCCGTGAGCCTAGAGTCAGAGCCCCGCCGGCACCTTGATGAGCTGGCGCTCGGGCGCGATCCCCCAGCGCTCGGCGACCTCGGCGAGACGATCGTCGAGGTCCCACCGGTCGGGCCGCTCCTCGCCGGAATGCTCGGGGCTTGCGCCCTTGAGCGCCATGCAGCCGGTGTTGTCGCCGATCGAGCGGATCTCCTCGACGTCCCGACCGGTCAGCCGGATCCCGGCGGGCAGCGCCGCGAGCTCGGCGCGCTTGGTCTCGACCGGGCGGGCGCCGGCGCCGATCTCCTGGATCAGCGTCGGGACCACGCATGCGACCGGCGCGTGGGCCAGGTTCCACTGGCACGCGAGCTGGATCATCGTCAGCCCCGCCCGGTCCGCGATCGGCCGCATCGGCTCGAGCCGCTCCCGTCCCTGCTCGATCCAGCCCGCGGGCCGGAAGCTGCGGTGGTCCTGCCGCGCGAGCTCCTGCCCGGGTACGAGGTCGTCGAAGAACAGGCCGCCGTAGTCGACCACGCGCGTGATCACCTTCACCTGTGCGGCCGACGCGGCGTCGAGGCAGAGCTCCCCGGGCCAGGGCTCGAGCGGGTTGAGGATGATCATCGCCCAGTCGATCAGCGGGCCGAATCGCTCGAGGCAATCGATCAGGTCGAGCGTGAAGCCGTTCGCGGGACCGGGTGCGACCCCGATCAGCCGCGTCAGCCCCGCCTCGCGCAACGAGTCCATCCCCTGCCAAACGACCTCGCTCGTGTAGCCCGTGCGGTCTGGGTTGTGCAGCAGGAGCAGATCGAAGCTGTCGATCCCGCAGCGCTCGAGGCTGCGCTCGGTCGCCATGCGCAGGTAGCCGGCGTAGCCGGACGCGTCCCGCAGCTGCGGATCGGTGAACCGCGGGAACCCCTTGGCCCCGTCGCGCTCGCCGGCATAGAAGTCGTGGCCGACGGCCCCGACCACGCACATCTCCTCGCGCCGGCGGCCTTGGATCGCGCGTCCGAGCATCCGGTCGGCCTCGCCGGCGCCGTACACGTCCGCGGTCATCACGGTCCGGATCGACTCATCCGGCGCGATCAGCGCGAGGAACCGTTCGTCGTCGAGCGGCTCGCCGAAGTGCATGAACCGTCCACCGCTCCACGTGCCCACGGCGGCGGGACCGGGCTCGAGCGGGGTGGCAGCTGTGCCGTTCATGAAGTTGTGAGTTTAGGACCGGTCAGCGCTGGCTCCACCACCTCCCCTTCTCGAGGTCACAGAACACGACCTCGTCCCGCCCACACGTCGTGACGACCTCCCAGTAGCGCCGGCGAAGCGGCCGATCGGTCCACCAGCGGTCCTCGACCAGCCACGACTCCCGTACCGAGTCGACGGTCCGGCCGTCGACCGTCAGCGGGAAGCCCTCCTCGCCGGCGGTGACCGACGCCCGGCGCGGAACGGATAGACGGCGCGGTCCGCTCATGCCCTTACCGCTTGTCGGCGCGGTCCGCTCATCCCTCGAATGGGGTCAGCACGGCGCGTCGCTCAGGGAAGCGCGACTGTGGATCGACCTCGAGCACGCGCAGGGCGGCGTCGGGACCGGCGGCGGCGCGTGCCTGGCGGATCGCCTCGCGCAGGCGTGCCGTCCGAGCCGCGACGGGATCTTCGAGCAGGCTGCGCTGATCGCTCGCGTGCGGGCCGAACCGCTCCACCGCGAGCCGCAGCTCCTGCGCCGGCGCCGGTATCAGCGCCAGACGCGGGGCGAGCGCGAGCCGCATCCTGACCGGATCGGCCAGCGCCTCACGAAAGACGACCTGCTCGCGCCACGTGCCGCCCTGCTCCACGAGCACCGCCGACAGCACGACCGCCCGCAGCGTCCGGCCGCGTCGCTCTCGCCGCGCCAGCAGGCGATCGATCAGGAGCCCCAGCGCGCGCTCGAGCTGGATCCCCGATCCCGCCTCGGGCAACTCGAGCGCCTCTCGCAGGAACTCGCCGGCCGGCCTGGGCCGCAGCGCGCCGTCGCCGCCGCTCGCGAGCTCGTGGGCGTGAAGTCCGGCCGTGCCGAAGCGGTCGGCGAGCGCCGCCGGCTCGAGCGCCGCCAGCTCGCCGAGCGTGCCGATGCCGAGACGCTCGAGCGCCTCGGGCAGTTCGGCCAGCGCCGGCCTGGCCCGCAACAGCGCCACCGGAAGCGGCGCGAGGAACTCGCCCGCCTGCTTGCGGCCGCCGGAGACGACCACCGGCCGGCGCGCCCGGGCGCGGGTCGCCGCCGCCACCGACGCGAACCGCGACGGCGCGACCCCGTAGCGCGCCGTCGTCCGCAGGCTGCGCCGCGCGGCGGCCAGCACTCCATCGAGGCCGCCGTACAGCCGCAGCATTCCGCGCGCGTCGAAGCAGACGAGCCCGGGTCGCTCGGGCTCGACGGCAGCCCCCATCGATTCGAGGCGAATGAGCAGCCGCTCCCAGGCGTCGGCGACCCCGGCGGGATCGGGGGGGACGAGCGTGAGGCGCGGGCAGCGCGAAAGCGCCTCACCCAGGCGCATCCCCGAATGGACGCCGAACGCTTCGGCCGACAGCGAGACCTCACCGACCTGCTGCATTCCGCCGGGCTCCGGGGCGAGCGCCGTGGGCGCCTGCAACAGCTCTGTCCGGTCCTTCAAGGCGACCGTGAGCTGGAAACGGGGTAGGAGCACGCAGGCGATCATGAGCGAACGCATGTTCGCATGTGGCTCGGATGGATAAAGGCTCCCCGCTGCCCCGCGACGATGCCGGCGGCCTGTGCGCGCCAAGACCGGTGGCGCCGCGCATTCCCCGCGATGGTACGGTCACACTCGCGATGGCTCCCCCGAATCCGCTCGACCTCGCCGCCGACGGACTCCGGACGCTGCGCGCGTTCGGCCAGCGCATCCCCGGAGCCGGTGACGTCCTCGCCCGCTCGCTCGAGGACGCGGTCAGCGGGCGCACGGTGATGATCACCGGCGCATCGTCGGGGATCGGCAAGTCGGCGGCGCTCGAGATCGGCGAGGCCGGCGGGACGATGCTGCTCGTCGCCCGCCGGGAGGACCAGCTGCAGGAGGTCGCGGACGAGATCGACGAGCTCGGCGGCGTCGCCTACGTCCATCGCTGCGACCTGACCGACCTCGACGACATCGACCGCATGTGCGCGGAGGTGCTCGATCAGCACGACGCAGTCGACGTCCTCGTCAACAACGCGGGGAAGTCGATCCGCCGCTCGGTCGACCGGGCGTACGACCGCTTCCACGACTACCAGCGGACGATGCAGCTCAACTACTTCGCCGCGGTCAAGCTGATCCTCAACCTGCTGCCGAAGATGCGCGAACGGGGGTCGGGCCACATCGTGAACATCTCGACGATCGGGCTGCAGATGAACACGCCGCGGTTCTCGGCATACGTCGCCTCGAAGGCAGCGCTCGACGCGTTCTCGAGATCGATCGGACCGGAGATCATCAACGACGGGGTTCACATCACGACCGTGTACATGCCGCTCGTGCGCACGCCCATGATCGCGCCGACGAAGATCTACGATCGGTTCCCGACGCTGTCGCCGGATGAGGCCGGGCACATGATCGCCGAGGCGATCCGCAAGCGACCCAAGCGGATCGCGACGGTGCTCGGCAGCATCGGACAGCTGACCTACGCAGTCGCCCCCGGTGCGCAGGACCTGGTGGTCAACCGCGCGTACCACCTGATCCCCGAGGGAGACAAGCAGGAGCCCGATCACGCGCCGACGCCCGAAGAGCGAGCGTTCGTGCGGGCCACCCGCGGCGTTCACTGGTAGAACTCGCTACGAGCTGCGCGAGGCTGGGCGCGTCGCTGACCGCGTGAGCTGACACTCACATCCACTCACTCGCTCAGCAACTTCTCGGTAACACGAGCGTCGCATCGCGGTAACACGACGCCCGGGGGCCCAACCTAGGATCCGGCGGCCGGTCGACTCGTCATACCGGACGCCGCGGGGAGCGCGCCAGGAGACGTTAGGCCACCTACCTCGGCGTCGTGACGGCGCCGCGCCCGCCAGGCCCGAGTAGCTGCCTAGACCGTCGACCCCGCGTCGCGCAGGAGCTGGCCGACCGGGACGGCACGCAGATGGTCGGACGCGAGGCTCCGATGTAGCTTGGCAACGAGCACCGTCACCTGGTCCGAGCTCCTGCACTCCAGCTCGATCACCTCGCCCGCGTGCAGGTGACCGAGGCTGTCGTCCTTGTCCCGGAGGCGGACCGCGCCGGCGACGAGCCGGCCTCCGGCTCCATGGGCCATCCACCACTGCCCGATGCTCGGGCCGCTCGAGGCATACAGGAAGTGGTGCTGGGACCCGAGCTCAGACGTTAGATCGCGTAGCTGATCGCGCGCTCCGAGCCAGCGGACGAGGCCGCCCTTCGGAAGCCGCGGCACCGTCTGGTCGCCGTAGACCCCGACGGTCGGCTCCTCCGGATAGGCGGTCGTGCTGAGCGTGAACGAGGCACGAATCCCCCGCTCGGACAGGTAATTGGCGATCGTCGGGATCTCGCTCGCAGGCGCATCGACGAGGACTCCGATCTCGGGGCGGGTGGTCTGCACCGTCGTGACGGGACGCATGTGCACGAAGTGCGAGACGAGGCTGTACGAGGCCCCGGTCGTAAGCGTCCAGCTGGCGACCAATACGGCCGCGGCCCCGGCGGCGACCAAACGGGCCGTGCGGACGCGCCAGGCGGGCAGCGGTACCGAGCGCCGCTCGTCCGAGAGGATCAGCGACGCGGTCGACGGCCGGCGCGCGAACGAGCCGTTCGGCTCCGGGCGGTGCACGAGCGCCCGGTCGAGCGCGGGCCCGATGTCGGTTTGATGGCGTGCAACCTGCGCGAGCCCGAACCGCTCGAGCGCCTGGTTCGACACGCGGACGTGGCCGTAGCCGAAGCCGTACGAGATCACCGGGCAGCCGCGGATGATCGCCTCGAGCACGGTCAGCCCGGCGCTCGAGTGCACGAGCGCGTCGCTGGCAGCGAGCACGTCGCCCATCCGGTCGGTGAAGCCCATCACGCGCAGGCGCGGCTCGGAGCCGAGCTCCTGGGAGACTCGCGCCCGCAGCTTGTCGTTGCGCCCGCACAGGCACAGCACGAGCGCGCCCGGCACCTTGAGCGCCTCGCGCGTCGCGCCGAGCAGGTCACCGACGCCCCATCCGCCGCCGGACACCGCGATCACCTTGGTGTCGTCGGTGGGCAGCCCGAGCGCGCGTCGCGCGTCGTCCCGGGACCGCGCCGCGAGGAAGGCCGGCGACGTCGGTGGCTTGGCCCAACGGACGCTGCGCGGGCCGGCGATGCTCTCGACCTCCTCGGTCGTCTCCGGATGGGTGACGAAATGGAGGTCGACCCCGGGATGGGCCCAGAACTGCATTCCGGCGAGATCGGTGATCGAGGAGTAGACCGGCACCTTCAGCCGTCCGGTCCGCCGCAGCTCGCCCAACACCGCAGTCACGCCGGGGTAGGTCGAGACGATCACATCCGGGTTGTGGGCTCGGATCAGCCGCATCAAGCCGCGGTGGCCGAGCAGCGTCAGCGTCTTCATCGAGAGCCACCGCGTCGGCGCGAAGCCCATGAACAGCCGGTACTGGAGATCGAACAGCCACGGCACCCAGCGGAACATGAACTCCGAGTTCTCGCGCAGAAGCTTGGTCAGGAACCAGCCCATCGCGGGAAGTCCGTTGACGATCGCCACGAGCGCGTCCGGATCCTCGTCGTGGAACTCGCGCGCGACCGCACGCGCCGGCAGGTCGTGGCCCTCGCCGATGTCGGCGGAGATGATCAGCACCTTGCGGGGGCCGGACTCCGCGTCGGGCTCGCCGGCGGGGATCATCGCCGCCGCCTCGCGCTCGGCCGACCGCGCGGCCTGTTCCTGGCGCCACTCGACGTAGCGTCGGACGCCTTCGGAGAACGGCGTTCGCGCCGTCCAGCCGAGCTCGCGCTCGGCGCGGTCGGACAGCACGACCTTCCCGCCGAAATCGCCTGGTCGCGCCGGCGTGTAGACGATCTCCACGTCGCCGAGCAATTCCTTCACGCGGACGGCGATCTGCTTGATCGTCACGTTCTCGTCGCTCGCGAGGTTGTACACGCGGTTCTGGGCGACGTCGTTGAGTCCCAGCGCGACCCCCTCGGCGAGGTCCTCGACGTACACGAACCGCCGCGACTGGCCGCCATCGCCGGCGAGCGTCAGCGGCTCGCCGCGCAGCGCCTTGCCGACGAACGCCGGGATCACCGCGGCCTCGCGTGCGCGGGGGCCGTAGGGGATGCCGAAGCGCAGGATCGTGTAGTCGATCCCGTACAGCTCCTGATAGGCCTTGCAGTACAGCTCGCCCGCCAGCTTCGTGCTGGTGTAGAGGTGCGAGGGCGCCGGCAGCAGCGTGTCCTCGTCGACCACCTCCTGCTCGCAGTCCGAGTAAACCCAGATCGTGCTCGCGTACACGATCCGCTTGACGCCGGCGCGGCGCGCGGCCTCGAGCACCGTGACGGTTCCGCGCGCGTTGACGCGCTCGGCGTCCTCGGGCTCGGCGTGGACGTCGTTGACGTCGGCGACGGCCGCGAGGTGGGCGACCGCGTCGCAGCTGTGGAGCGCGCGCTCGAGCGCCTCGCGGTCGGTGATCGAGCCCAAGACGGTCTCGACGCCGGGGTGGGCGGGATCCCCGTTATGCCACGGAGACGGACGCAGGTCGTAGATGACCGGCTCGTGTCCTTGCGCGCGGAGCTGGTCGACCACGTGTGAGCCGATGAAGCCCGAGCCGCCTGTGACCAGGACCCTCATGTGCCTTGTTCACTCTCCGGCCGGTAATACAGCGGAACGCACGAATGATTGCGCGCCACCCAGTCGCTATTTGGGAGCTTCACGTGATGGCCCATGATCCGGTGGCATGGCTCGTCATACACGCGGCCGGTCGAACGCTCGAGCCATTCGAACACGATGTACTTGTAGAGGCCTGAGACCATTCCTCCCGGGACCTCGAGCCGGTTCGGGTTGACCGGATCGAGGTGTGTCTTCGCGACCTCGTTCTTCCACGCCACGATCTCGGGCAATCGCTCGATCTCGGTCAGCCCGAGGGCGGCGGTGAACTCGTTCATCCGGAAGTTGAGGCCCTGGACCTCGTAGGTCGGCTTCCCGTAGTTGCGGTACGCGCGCGCGTGTTCGACGACCTCGGGGCGGCTCGAGACGAGTACGCCGCCCTCGCCGGTCGTGATCGTCTTGGTCGCGTACAGCGAGTACACGCCGGCGTCCCCGTACGTGCCCGGCTTGCGCCCGTTCCATTCGGCGCCGTGGGCGTGGGCGCAGTCCTCGATCAGGAAGATGCCGTTCTCGGAGCAGTAGTGGGCGATCTCCTCGACCTCGAACGCGAGGTGCCCGCCGATGTGCACGAGGAATGCCGCCTTCGGCTTGTGCCTGTCGGCCTTGGCCTCGAAGTCCTTGAACGACATGCAGAGGTCCTCGCGGTTGCAATCCACGAACTCGACAATCGCGCCGGCGCCGAGCGCGGCGAGCGGCGTCGCCATGAACGTATTCGAGGGGCACAGCACGGTCTCCCCCTTGGCGCCGGCAAAGTTGAGCGCGGCCAGCGCGCCCCCCGCCCAGCTCGACATCGCCACCGCCGCGACGCCGTTGTACAGCTCCCAGGCGGCCTCCAGCCGAGCCACCATGTCACCTTCCGTCCACTGGCCGGAATCGAGCACGTCGTCGATCAGCGCGTGGAACCGGTCGCGATCTCGAGGATCGAAGCCGATCGCGAACCGACTGAAGTCAGGAGCGCCGCCGCGTTGGCGCGCGGGATCAGGGTCGCTGTCGTGCGAGGAAACGGTCGTCATCTTGTGTCGCGCGCCCCGAGCCGTGCGTGTGGCATACGCACCGCTCCGCCGGCCGGATGCGGCAATGCCTCCGCTCAGCTTGCCATCCTCTCAGGTCCTGGTGCGCTGGGGCAAGCCTGTCAGACAGGGAGGACGGTACCGATTTTCTGCCGTTTGAGTTCTCTCACGATCAGTCTCAGCGCTTTGACGGTGCGCTCGTGGGACCCTCGGGATGAGTAGAAATCGGCATCGTGCAGGAGGATTACGTCCCCCGGGCGTAGGTTGGCGCTCGCGCGCGCGGCGATCCGCTCCGGGGTCGTGAACCGCCGCCAGTCCTTTCCCCACTTCGACCAAAGCAGCGGTTTGAGGTTGTTCGCGCGTACGGCCTCGATGCCGGCGGGGCTGTACAGCCCGTACGGAGGCCGGTGCCAGGTGGGCGGCGCGCGCGTCGCGCTCTCGATCGCCGTCACGCCCCGCTCCAGGTCCGCGCGGACCGCTCCCGCGGTCATCGCCGGCTGTGGTCGGTGACGGTAGCCGTGGAGCGCGATCGCGTGGCCTTGTTCGGCGATCCGCGCCGCGAGCGCCGGCCGGCGCTCGACCTGCTCGCCGACGAGGAAGAACGTCGCCTTGATGTCGGCCTCGGCCAGGATCTCGAGCACCGCGGGGGTGCCCTCGGGGTGGGGGCCGTCGTCGAACGTGATCGCGACCCCGGTGGCGCCGGCCAGCGTCCGCGGCACGTGGATCGCGCCCGCCGCGCGGGGGACATGCGGGGCAAGCAGGTAGCTGATCACGCTCGGGATGATGATGGGGCCGCTGGCGCGGCCGTGTGTTTCGGCGATCGCGGGCCGCCGGAATCGCCGTCGCCCCGGCCCCGCTCGGGAAGTTTCTCGGACATAGTCCGAGTTTCTTCCCAAGGGAACCCTCGGGCCCGCGACGGAGTCCTAACGTTGACGTGCGAATGCCCGACCTCGACCACTGGCTCCCAAAGCCATCGATGCGCGTGGCCTACCGCCGCGAAACCGAGGCGTCTCCCGAGCGCCTGTGGGAGGCGAGCCGGACGGTGAAGCCTCTCCGACACCCGCCGGCTCGGGCGGCTGATCCGGTGGCGGATCCCGGGGCTCGCGCCCGACATCTCGTTCGACGAGATGTTCCGCGCGCCGCCGTTCCTCGTGCTCGAGGACGCAGGCGAGGGGCGTGCGCTCGTATCGGGCCTGGTCGGGCGGATCTGGACCCTCCGCCGCGACTACCCCCGCCTGACCGACCCGGAGGAATTTCGCGAGTGGTCGACCGGCGGGACCGCGCGAGTGGTGTTCGCGAACTGGATCGACCGGACGCGGACCCCACGACGCGCCGCGCTGAACTCCGAGGTGCGCGTCGAAGCGATCGGCGTGCAGGGCAGGGTCGGGGTGGCGGCGGTCCGCCCCCTCGTCGGCGCGTTCGGGAACCTGATCGGGAGCGACGGGATCGAGACGGCGGTCAGGCTGGCCGAGCAGAGATAGGCTCGCGCCCGATGGCAGCTGACGACGCCCTCGACGGCCTGCGGCGCTTCCACGTCGTGCCCCACACCCACTGGGACCGCGAATGGTACGCGCCCTTCGAGGTGTTCCAGCTCAGGCTCGCGGCGGTCGTCGACGAGGTGATCGAGGTGCTCGAGACCGATCCGGCGTTCACATGCTTCACGCTCGACGGCCAGGCGATCGTGCTCGAGGACTACGTCGAGACGCGGCCCGAGAACGAGGGTCGCCTCCGCGCGCTCCTGCAGGCAAACCGAATCGAGGTCGGGCCGAGCTACGTGCTCCCGGACGAATACCTCGTCGGGGCGGAGCCGCTCGTTCGCAATCTGCTCGTCGGCCGGGCCGTATGCGAGCGGTTCGGCGCCCGGCCGGCGCCGGTCGGCTATATGCCCGACAGCTTCGGGCATCCGGCCCAGCTGCCGCAGGTCCTCGCCGGCTTCGGGATCGACAGCTTCATCTTCTCGCGCGGCCTCGGGGACCAGATCGACGAGGTCGGGGTCGTGTTCCGGTGGCGCTCGCCTGACGGGAGCGAGGTCCGCGCGTTCCAGCAACTGCCGCACTACGGCAACTTCGTCGTCGGCGACGCGGACGACGCGCAGGCGCGGACGCTCGAGATCGCGATCGCCGAGCGGTTCGGAGTCGCGCTCGAACGGGCGGGCGTGGACGACGTGCTGCTCTGCAACGGCGAGGACCACCGCCGGATCCGCCGCGACTTGCCGGCGCTGTGCGCAGAGCTCGAGCGCCGCCTGCCCGGGGCGAGCTTCGAGATCGCGCGGTACAGCGATTACGCGGCCGCGGTCCAGCCGGACGGCCTGCCGGCGTGGACAGGCGAGCTGCTCGGCAGCCGCCTTCAGAACGTCCTGCGCGGAGTCAATTCCGCGCGCCTCTACATCAAGCGCGCGAACGAACGGGCCGAACGGCGGCTGCTAGAGGTCGAGACGCTGGCGTCGCTGAGCGCACTTCACGCCGGCGCGCCGTTCCCGGTCTCCGACTTCCGCCTCGCCTGGCGGCAGCTGCTCAAGTGCCAGCCGCACGACTCGATCTGCGGCTGCTCGTGCGACGAGGTCCACCGCGACATGCTCGTCCGCTACGAGCAGCTCGACCGGACCGTCGCGCAGCTCCAGCGACGCGCGCTCGATGGTTTCGCCGCTGACGGCGTCACCGCCGGCGCGATCAACCTCCTCCCCTATCGCCGGCGCGGCCTCGTCGAGCTCCCGGGGATGGAGCCGGCGTTCGTCGAGCTCGCAACGGCTTCAGCGCCCGCCCCGTCAAGCCGACGCCGGTCCCGGCGACCCAGGATGCTCCCGCAGAGAGCTCGGCGATCGAGAGCGACTGCCTCCGCGTCGAGACCGCCCCCGACGGCACGCTCACGCTGATCGACAAGCAGACCGGCCGCCGCTACGAGCAGCTCCACCGACTCGAGGACGAGGCGGACGTCGGCGACCTCTACAACTTCTGCCCCATCGAGGGCGCCGCCCCGTGGCGCAGTGAATCCGCCACCACCCTCGTGCTACGCGAGGGCGCGTTAGTCCACGAGCTCGAGCTCCGTTTCGCCGGGGACGACGCGGTGACCACAGTCGTGCGGCTGGTCGACGGCATCAGGCGGGTCGAGTTCCGCACGACGATCGACAATCGCACGGAGGACCACCGACTCCGGGCCGTGTTCCCGGTTCCCGAGGCGAGCGACGTCCGTGCCGAGGGGCAGTTCGCGCTCGTCCACCGGCCGCTCGTGCCGCCGGCGCCGCAGACCGACTGGGCCGAGCCGCCCGACCCGACGCACCACACGCTCGGGGCGGTCGCGCTCGGGTCGCTCGCGCTCCTCACCAAGGGACTCCCCGAATACGAAGCGCGCCCAGCCGAAACCGGCGCTGAGCTGTGCCTGACGCTGCTCCGCTGCGTCGGCCTGATCTCGCGCGCCGGCGGCGCGATCGCCACCCGCCCGATCTGCGCCGGCCCCCCGACCCGGACGCCCGACGGCCAGTGCCTCGGCCGCCACGAGTTCGAGTACGCGCTGCTCCCGGGCGCGGACGCGCTCGACGACGGCGAGCTCCTGCGCGCGGCGCAGGACTACCGGTATGGGTACCTCGTCACTCCGCAGGCCGTCGAGTTCGAGCCCCCGCTGAAACTCGAAGGCGACGTGGTGTTCTCGTGCCTGAAGGGCGCCGAGGACGGCGACGGTCTGATCCTCCGGTGCTTCAACCCCAAGTCGACCTCCACGAACGTCGAAATCGCCGGGGCCTTTACGGTCTCACGCACGCGCCTGGACGAAGCCGTCAGTGCCCGCGCGTTCGAGGTCGGCCCCGGCGAAGTCGCCACCTTCCGCTTGCGACGTTAGGAGCTAGTCGAGCTCCGCGGCGCCGCGATGAAGATCGCGCGGACGCTCCCGGTCGACCGGCGCCGCGTCTGCAACGAATGTGTAACAACCGCGCGCTTCCGCCAACCGCGGGTCTAATGTCAGACGCGTGAGTGCGTTTGACGCTGAGGTGACCGTCCGCCGCACCCGGTTTGCCAGCGCCGACACGGGATGGGCGGTGGTCGAGGCGGCGGCCGACGACGGGATTCCGATCGTGCTGGTCGGCCCGCTGGTCCACCTCGAGGACCGCGAGCGCGCACACGTCGTCGGAACGTGGGTGCAGGACAGCCGGTACGGCCCGCAGGTGAAGGTGACCGAGGCGAGGCCGCTGCCGCCGTCGGACGTGCCGACGGTGATCGCGTACCTCTGCCGCGTCAAGCACGTCGGCGCCAAGCGCGCCGCCTTGCTGATCGAACGCTACGGCGCCGCCACCGTCTTCGACGCGATCGACCACGACCCGTACGCGGCGTTCTCCGCGGCCGGCATCCGGCCCCGGGCGGTCGCGGATGCGACCCGGTCCTGGGAGAAGCTGCGGGTCACGCGGCGGCTGCATCTGCTGCTCGCGCCTCACGGCCTCAGCTATCTCGCGACCCGGCTCCGGGAGGCCTACGGCGACGCGGCGCACCGGGTCGTCTCAGAGCGGCCATACGAACTGACGAGCGTGTTCGGCGTCGGCTTTCGGATCGCTGATCAGATCGCGCAGCGCCTCGGCATCGATCCCGACAGCCCGGATCGTGCCCGGGCCGCCGTGCTGCACGTCTTGTCCGAGGCCGAGCGCGGCGGCAGCACGTGCATGCCGGCGGACGACCTGCTCGCCTCGACGGGAGAGCTGGTCGGCCCTTCGGCGACGAGCGACGGGGAGGCCCTGCTCGACGACCTCGTCGATGCCGGCGATCTGGTTCGCGACGAGCGGTGGATCTACCGGACCGAGACCGCCGAGCTCGAGGCCGAGCTTGCCGAGCGCGTCGATGAGCTCGTGAGCGGGCGACCGGGCAGGCGCCTGCGCGACGCCGAGTCCGGCCCCGGCTCCGACAACGACAACAACGACACCGACCCCAACGACAACGACAACGACAACAACGACAACGACAACAACGACAACGACGCGATCCTCACCGCCGAGCAGCTCGACGGGGTGCACAACGCGTTCGTGCACCGCCTGTCGCTGATCACCGGCGGCCCCGGCACCGGCAAGACCGCGTCGATCCGGACGATCGCCGCGCTCGCCGCGGGGCAGGGGGCGCGCGTGCTGCTCGTGGCGCCGACGGGACGGGCCGCGATCCGGATGCACGAGGCGAGCGGGATGCGAGCGACCACGGTCCACTCGGCGCTCGGCTGGATCCCCGGCGAGGGCCCCACTCACGACGAGCACGATCCGCTGAAGTGCGACCTGCTGATCGTCGACGAGACCTCGATGGCGAACCTCGAGCTGCTCGTGACGCTGCTCCGAGCGGTCGGCGCGGAGGCCCACGTGGTGCTCGTCGGCGATGCCGACCAGCTCGCGCCGGTCGGCGCCGGCAAGCCGTTCGCCGAGCTGATCGCCTCCGGGTCGGTTCCGACGACGCGCCTGACGCACATCTTCCGCCAGGCGGCCGGGAGCATGATCGTGCAGGGCGCGCACGCGATCCGCCGGGGCGAGACGCCGAGCTTCGCGCCCTCGGAGGAGATGCGGCGCGACCTGTTCCTGATCGAGCGGCCGAGCGCCGGCGCAGCGCTCGAGGAGATCGTGTCCCTCGTGGGCGAGCGGCTCCCGGCGCACTACGCCGTCGATCCCGTCCGCGACATCCAGGTGTTCGCGCCGGTCTACCGCGGCGACGTCGGGATCGATGCGCTGAACTCGGCGCTCCGGGAGAAGCTGAATCCCGCCGGCCAGGCCGTGCGCGGCGGGCGGCTGCGCATCGGCGACAAGCTGATGATGACCGGTCGCAACCTTCACGATCTCGGACTGATGAACGGGACGCTGCTCCGCCTGCTCGACGAGACCGGCGGCTCGGACCGCGACGCGGACGGTCCTGCCGACGACCCCGCGCTGATCCTCGGCGCCGACGACGGCGCGATCTTCCGGCTCCCGCACGAGCAATCGGACCGGCTCCAGCTCGCGTACGCCTGCTCGGTCCACCGTGGCCAGGGAATCGAGCTGCCGGTGGCCGTGATCGTCGCGCACCCGGCGGCCGGGGCGTTCTTCCTGCGCCGCGAGATGCTCTACACCGCTGTCACGCGCGCCAAGCTGGCCACGGTCATCGTCGGCACCCGCCAGGTCATTGCGCGGGCCGCCCGTACGCCGGACACGGGTAGGCGGCACAGTCGCCTCGGGGAGCGGCTGCTTCGCGCGGCGGCCCCGACCCCATAGTCTTGAGCGACATTGGGAGCGTCCGCGCAATCCCCGCCGTCTCCACGCAAACGCCACGCGCTCGAGCTGTTCGCCGGTCTCCCGGGCGCGTACGACCGCATGGGCGCCGTGCTCAGCTTCGGCCAGGATCCACGCTGGCGCCGCACGCTCGTGGATGCGATCAACCCCCTCCCGGGGCAGCGCGTGCTCGACGTCGCGACCGGCACCGGTCTCGTCGCGTCCGCCCTGGCGCGCCGCGGGTGCGACGTCGTCGGCGTCGATCAGAGCGAGGACATGCTCGCGGTCGCGCGCGAGCATCTGAACGAGCGCCCCGAGCTGCAGCGCCACGTCACCTTGGTCCAAGGCGAGGCAGAGATGCTCCCGTTCAAGGACGGCGAATTCGACGCGCTCACGTTCACCTACCTGCTGCGCTACGTCGACGATCGGGGCGCGACGATGCGCGAGCTGGCGCGCGTCGTCAAGCCCGCCGGAAGGATCGGGATGGTCGAGTTCGGCGTCCCCGAATCTCCGGCGCTTCGCGCCGCCTGGCGCGTCCACACGCGCGTCGGCCTGCCGATCATCGGCCGCGCCGTATCTCCAGCTTGGTACGAGGTCGGCCGCTTCCTCGGTCCGAACATCGAACAGTTCCACACCCAGGAACCGGACCTCCCCGGCTTGTGGCGACGGGCCGGAATCGGCGACGTGCAACAACGAAACCTCAGCTTCGGAGCCGGGCTCGTGATGTGGGGAGTCAGGAACGGTCGTGGCGAGCGCGCCCCGTGAGCTCACCCGCCCAGCGTTCTACGCGCTGCGGTCAGGCGGCTGGCGCGACCTGGTCACGCTGCTCCATCCGCCCTACACGGCATGGCACCTGAGCTACGTCGCGCTCGGCGCGGCGGTCGCGCCGCACATCTACGCGGACCGTTTGGCCGCGGCACTCGCCGCGTTCTTCCTCGCGGTCGGGATCAGTGCGCATGCGCTCGACGAGCTCCACGATCGGCCGCTCCAGACCAAGCTGAGCCGCTCCACGCTGATCGCCCTGGCGGTGATCGGCTTCGTCGGCGCGATCGGCATCGGTGTGGCCGGCATCTTCGTGGTCTCGCCCCTGCTCGCGCCGCTCGTCGTCGTCGGCGGGCTGCTCGTACCCGCCTACAACCTCGAGCTCGCCGGCGGGCGCTTCCACAACGACACCTGGTTCGCGCTCGCCTGGGGCGGGTTCCCGGCGTTCACCGGCTATTTCGTGAACTCGCTCACGATCCGCCCCGCCGGCTTGCTGGTGGCCGCGGCGTGCTGCCTGCTGAGCGCGGCACAGCGGCAGCTGAGCACGCCCGTGCGGCGGCTTCGGCGAAACACCACCGAGGTGACCGGTCAGCAGCGCCTGCGCGACGGCCGGGTGGTCGAGCTGACCCGAGCGAGCCTGTCCGCTCCCTACGAGTCCGCGCTGAAGGCGCTCTGGATCGCGCTCGTGCTGCTGGCGGCGGCGCTGGTCGCGGTGCGCGCGTAGTAGTTAAATAGCCGGAGCATCCACGACGAGATTGGGGGTCGGGCGACGTGCCAGGGCGGGCGCGGCGACGCTGGAGAGGAGACCGGGCCGGCACCGGGCCGGGGTGTCGAGTACGACACCAGGGTGGTCCCACGGCGAATGGCGCGAGGATGACAATCGCGCCATGTGGGTGGCCGACGACGACATGACGCTCGAAGGTCTCGGGACCGGGGTCGCACCGGCGCGCGCGCGCCGCCGGCCGGGCGCCCGCGCCGGTGCCGCGCTCGGCTGGGTTCGCGAGCGGCTTGCGACCACCCCGGGGCGGCTGGTCCTCGTGTCGATCCTCGTCGTCGTCGGCGCCGTCTGCTTCGGCGCGATCGCGACCAGCGCCGAGCAATCGCGCGAGCGTGCGGCCAACGCCGCGCAGGGCCCAGACCGAGCGGCTCCTGGTCCAGGCCAAGAACCTTTACACGTCGCTGTCGGACGCGAACGCGACGGTGGCGACCGGGCTGTTGTCCGGCGGCCTCGAACCGGCGACCAGCCGGCAGCGGTACCAGCGCGACCTGGTCGTCGCCTCGGACGCGCTGTCCGCGTTGACGCGTGAGGCCGGGACGGCCGCGACCGCGCGGGCGGCGCTCGGCACGATCGCCGACCAGCTTCCCGTCTACAGCGGCCTCGTCGAGACGGCGCGGGCCAACAACCGGCTGGGGTTCCCGATCGGCGCCGCCTACCTGCGCCAGGCCGCGTCGGCTATGACCACGCATGCTTCCGGCGGCCGACCATCTCTACACGACCGAGGCTGAACGCCTGAACGACGACTATCGCACGGGATCCGCGACGTCGACGCTGGTCACGTTCGCGGCCGCGAGCGCCTTGGCGCTGATCCTGCTCGTCCTGGCGCAATGGTACGTGACGCGGATCAGCCGGCGGATCCTCAACCTTCCGATGGTGGTGGCGACCGTGGCAGTGGCGGCCGTGTCGGTGTGGGGGATCATCGGCCTGGTCAGCGAGCAGAACGCGCTCGAGAGCGCGCAGCGCAACGGCTCGGACTCGGTCGAGGCGCTGTCGGCGGCCACGGTCCTGCTGTCGCGCGCGCAGGGCGATCTGAGCCTGGCGCTCGTCAGTCGCGGCACCGACACGACCGATCCCGCTCGATTTCGACAGGGTCACCCGTGTGCTCGCGCGACCCGGCGGTCTCATCGCCGAGATCTCGGTGCTCGCACGGCGAACCGGGACGAGCGCCGCCGCCGCGCGGGTCGAGTCCGACTACGCCGCGTATCAGGCGAAGGCCCGCCAGATCACCAACCTCGAGGACACCGGCCAGACCAAGGGCGCGATCGCGGGCGTGCAGCGACGCATCGGCGATCTCCGAGCAGTTGAGCGGCGACCTCAACGGAGCAGATCACCGCGGCGCAGGGGCGCTTCGCGCGGTCTGGCGGCCGACGCCACCTCCGCGCTCGACGGGCTTGGCGTTCGCGATCCCGCTGATCACCGTGCTCGCCGCGGCGCTGGCGCTGGTCGGCCTCCGGCAGAGGATCAACGAGTACCGATGAGACCGCCGCTCCGCCACCTCCTCGGACTCGCGCTCGCTCGCGGTGACGCTCGCCGGCTGCGGCGCGACCTCGGACCACGCGCTGAAGCTGACCCTCGCGGCGCTGGCGACCCCGACTCGCGAAGGCCCCTCCGTCGCCGGCCTCGCCGAACGCTGACGTGCAAGAACCCCACAGCGAGCCTGCGTCCGCCGGCGACGCTGCCCGCGCCGGGCAAGATGCCCGCCGGCAGCTTCATGGCCACGATCAAGAAGCAGGGCTATCTCGTCGCGGGCGTCAATGCGGGGGCCTACAAGTTCGGCTCCCTCAACCCTGCCACGGGGAACATCGAGGGCTTCGAGATCGACCTCGTGAACGAGCTGGCCAAGGCGATCTTCGGCAACGCCAACGGCCACGTGCGGCTCGTCGCGCTGACCGTGCCGCAGCGACTTCACGGCCGTCCAGCAGGGCAAGGTCGACATCGTCGTCGACGCGATCACGATCACCTGCTACCGGCGCACGCTGGTCGACTTCTCGACCGTCTACTACGACGGCACGCAACAGGCTGCTGGTGCCCTCGAGCTCGCCGCGTCAAGAACATCGACGAGCTCGCCCACAAGCGGGTCTGCGCGAGCGCGGGGTCGACGCCGATCGACGGTGATGGACGCAATGCCGCAGCAGAGCCGCCCGGTCGCCGTCGGCGCGCCTCAGGCGATCGACTGCCTCGTGGCCCTGCAGGAGGGGCAGGGGATCGACGGCGATCTCCACCGACTCCTCGATCCTGCTCGGCTTCAAGGCGCAGGACCCCAACACCAAGATCGTCGGACCGGCCTATCGCCGGCGTGCCCTACGGGATGGCGATCAGCCAGACGCACCCCGACTTCGTGCGCTTCGTCAACGGGGTTCTCGCCGAGCTCGAGCGCAACGGTACCGTGGCAACAGCTCCAGGCGAAGTGGCTCGGCCACCCGGCGAGTTCGGTCCGATCCAGGCCCCTCCACGGCCCCAGTACGACGGCTGACCATGAAGCCCTCGGACCCCGACCGGACGCTCGAACGCCTGCAGCAGGCGAGCGAGCGCGTCGCCGCAAATCTCGTCGAGCTCGAGATCGACTCGAGCCGCCGCCTGCTCGAGACCACCGCCCTGACCGGCGAATCGGCCGAACGCTGGACGGCCGCGAGCGCCGCGCTGACCGCTCTGTGGCAGTGGCACGATCTACTCAAGGAGCTGATCGGGCGCGCCGAGAAGCTGACCAGCTCGCGGCGAGGGGATGAGCTCCGGTGCCCTGCTCGACTCAGACTCGATCGAGCTGACCACCTCGGAGGTTCCGCTCGCCGAGCGCGATCTCCTCGGCACCGCCCAGGTGACGGTCCGCTGCACCCCGGACCAGCTGCTGGAGCGCATGTCCCGCGCGTTCGACGAGGTGAAGACGGTCGTGGCGCGATTCGGCGAGGCATGGGACAAGCTGTCTCCGCGCCTGGCCGGCGCGAGGCGGGCCGTCGAGGAGGCGCAGGAGCTGGCCGTCACCCTCGGCGAACGCGACCGGGCCGACCTCGCGCAAGCGGCCCGGACCGCGGAGCTCCTCCGCGCCTCGCTGAGCTCCGACCCACTGTCGGTCGCCCCGGACGAGGTCGATCGGCTGACCCGGTCGCTGCGAGTCGATCCGTCGGGACCTCGACTCGACCGCCGCGCTCCGCGGCGCGTTCGACTCGAGGCTCACCGACGCGCGCGCGCTACTCGCGAGCCTGCGAGCAGCGGTCCGCGACGCGCAGGCGGCCCACGAGGAGCTGCTCGTGAAGATCTCGCAGTCCCGGCGCGCCCGAGCCGCTCGAGCTGAACGAGGAGCTGGTAGGCGAGCTGACCGAGATCGACGCCGCTGCCCGCTCCGGAGCGTGGCGAGATGCCCGCGCGAGGCTCGATCGGTGGACGTCCCGCACGGCCGCGCTGCTCGACCAGGCCCAGCAGGTGCTGCGCGCCAACCGGGCTCCGATCGACGCGCGCAACCAGCTGCGGGCGTTGCTCGACGCCTATCAGGTGAAGGCCAGCCGGCTCGGGGTCGTCGAAGACCCGGAGATCGGGCGGATCTTCGCGCAGGCCCACGAGGCCCTCTACACCGCACCGACCGACCTCGCGCTCGTGGCTCAGCTCGTGCGCCGCTATCAGCAGATGCTGAGCGCGGCCGAGCCTGTTCCGGAGGCGCTGCGATGAACTGCACACGCGCAGGCTGCACTGGGACGATCATCGACGGCTACTGCGACGTGTGCGGAATGGCGCCACCGCGTGAAGCGCCGCCGGTCGCGCCGGCATCGGCGCCCGCGGCGCCCGCGGCGTCGGCGGTGCCCGCGGCGTCGGCGAGCAGCCCCGCCGTGACCCAGCAACCACCGCGACCGAGCACGCTAACCGCCTCGACGCTGGGCTCGGCACGGCGTGCCACGACCGGCCGCACCAGGACGAGCGCACGCGGGCGCCTCGGAGCCGGGTTGGTCGAGATTCCGCCGGTGGCCGCGCGCGACCCTGCCGACGCCGTGCTGGGCGCGGCCGCGATGGTGCCCGAGAGCCGGCGCTTCTGCGCGCGCTGCGGCGAACCGGTCGGCCGCGGGCGGGACGGAGCCCCCGGGCGGACGAGCGGGTTCTGCCGCAAGTGCGGCACGGCGTTCTCGTTCGAGCCCAAGCTCGAGGCGGGGGTCGTCGTCGCCGGGCAATACGAGGTCGTCGGCTGCCTCGCGCACGGCGGGATGGGGTGGGTCTACCTGGCCCGCGACCGCAACGTCTCGGATCGCTGGGTGGTGTTGAAGGGCCTGCTCAACGCGGGAGACGACGATGCGATGGCCGCGGCGCTGGCCGAGCGCCGGTTCCTGGCCGAGGTCGAGCACCCGAACATCGTCAAGATCTTCAACTTCGTCCAGCACGAGAGCTCGGGCTACATCGTGATGGAGTACGTCGGCGGGCGGAGCCTCAAGCAGATCCTCACCGCCCGACGCGAGGCGAACGGCGGCGACCCGGATCCGCTCCCGCCGGCACAGGCGATCGCCTACATGCTCGAGATCCTGCCGGCGCTCGGATACCTGCACCAGCTCGGGCTGCTGTTCTGTGACTTCAAGATCGACAACGTGATCCAGACCCAGCACTCGCTCAAGCTGATCGACCTCGGCGGCGTGTACCGGATGGACGATCCCTCCTCATCCGTGTTCGGGACGGTGGGCTACCAGGCGCCCGAGATCGCCTCCGTGGGGCCCTCGATCGCGTCCGATCTGTTCACGGTCGCGAGGACGCTCGCGGTGCTGTGCTTCGACTTCCGGGGCTATCAGAGCAACTTCCGCTTCACGCTTCCCGCGCAGAAAGACGTGCCTCTGCTCGAGCGCTACGACTCGCTCTATCAGCTCCTCTGCACCGGCACGGCGCCCGATCCGGACGATCGCTTCCAGTCGGCCGAGGAGATGGCCGACCAGCTCTACGGCGCGCTCCGCGAAGTCGTCGCGGAGGAGGAGGGGCACCCGGTGCCGGCGCCGAGCAAGCTCTTCACCGGTCCGATCCGGGGCGACAACGAGCAGCCGGACTGGCGCGCGCTGCCCCGTCCTCAGGTCGACAGCGACGACCGCGCAGCCGGCTACCTCGCAACGATCACGGCGGGCGACCCCAACCAGCTGGTCGCCGAGCTTCGGGCGGCACCCGAGCGGACCGTCGAGGTCGAGCTGCGGCTCGCCGCGGAGCTGATCGAGCTCGGCGACTGGGACGGTGCCGAGGAGGCGCTGGCGGGAATCGAGGCGGTCGATCGATGGGAGTGGCGCGCGACCTGGTACCGGGGCGTGGCCGACCTGGCCAAGGGGCGACCCGCCGAGGCGCGGGCGAGCTTCACCGCGGTCTACCGCGCCCTTGCCGGCGAGCTCGCGCCGAAGCTCGCGCTCGGGATGGCGTGCGAGTCAGGCGGGGGAGTTATCGCCGAGGCGGCCGGCTGGTACGAAATCGTCTCGCGAACGGACCACGCTTTCACCGCCGCCACGTTCGGGCTCGCGCGTTGCCGGCTCGCCGCGGGCGAACGCGTCGGCGCGCTCGCGGCGTACGATCGCGTGCCCGACTCCTCGAGCGCGTACATCGAGGCACAGACCGCGCGGATCCGGTGCCTGGCCGAGACCAACGGCGGCGCGAACAACACCGCCGACGAGCTCCTGGTCGCGGGCTCGATCCTCGAGACGCTCGCGGTCAGAGGGGAGCAGCGGGCACGGCTGAAGGCCGAGCTGCTGGAAGCGGCGCTTGCGCTCGTCCGGCAAGGAGGGGCGTTCGACGACGGTCGCGCAAGCCTGCTCGGCTACCGATTCCTGGAGCGCGACCTGCGATTCGGCGTGGAGCGTTCCTACCGAGAGCTCGCCAGGTGGGCGGGGAGCAGCTCCGAGCGCATCGAGCTGGTCGATCGCGCGAACCAAGTTCGACCAAGGACGTGGACATGACCACAGAGACTGACCTTTCTTGCCCATCGTGCGGAGCTCCGCTCCAGGCCGGCGACCGGTTCTGCGAGCGATGCGGCGCGCGGCTCGACGAGGTTCAGCCCCTCAGCACGGGTTGCCGTGCCTGCGGCGCGCCGTCGGACGCGATCGGCGAGGACGGTTACTGCTCGGTGTGCGGAGTACGCGACCGCGGCGCGGACACCCGGGTCGAGCTCGATCTCATGATCGCAGCCGCGGTCAGCGATCAGGGCCTCCACCACCACCGCAACGAAGACTCGTTCCACCTCGAGGTGGCCGGCGAGCGGAACGTCGCCGTGGTCGTGTGCGACGGGATCTCGTCCTCCAGCGCCGGCAACGTCGCCGCGCGCGACGCGGCCAAAGCCGCCGGGGTGGTCCTCGGCGCGGCCGTCTCGACTCCCGACAAGGACCCGATCCAGGCGATCGTCGACGCGATCCAGGCCGCCGTCGAAGCCGTGATTCAGGTTGAGTGGACGACACGGGTCAAGCGTGTGGACCCGTCGTGCACGCTCGTCTCGGCGGTGTGTCGCGGCGTCGACATCACGGTCGGCTGGGTGGGCGACAGCCGCGCGTACTGGTTCGACAGCGAGCAGTCCCGCCAGCTGACTGTCGACGATTCGTTCGCGGAGGAAGGGATCGCCAAGGGCTTGCTGACGCCCGAGCAGGCGGCGAAGAGCCCGTTCCTTCACTCGATCACCCACTGGGTCGGTCCTGACGCCCCCGAGCGCCCGCCGCGTACCGTCTCCATACGCCCCGAACGTCCGGGTCGCCTCCTGCTCTGCACCGACGGACTGTGGAACTACGCACCGAGCGCCGGGGAACTCCGCGGGCTGATCGACGCCCTGCCTGACGGTGCCGCCCCGGCGGCCGTTGCCCGAGCACTTGCCGACACCGCGAACGCGCGCGGAGGCCACGACAACATCACCGTAGCGGTCGTCGACATAGATCCGTCGGCCGCCTGAGGAGCCCACCATGAGCACGTTCACCACCGACTGCTACCAGAACGAGTACCTCCCGCTGGGCGGTACGGAGGTGAACGCGATCGTGACCGTCGCCTCCGATGGCACCGCCGGTGCCGCGGCACAACCCGAGGCGGCCGAGGTCGTGATCGTCGACACGTCGGGGTCGATGGACGTGCCGAGGAAGAAGATCGAGGCGGCGCGCGAGGCCACGAGCGTCGCGATCGACTGCATCCGGGACGGGGTCATGTTCGGCGTAATCGCCGGGACCGACGTCGCGCGCCCGGTGTACCCGACCGGTGGGAGCCTCGCGCCTGCGTCCGAGGACACGCGAGCCGAGGCCAAACGGGCGCTGCGTCGCCTCAAGGCCGATGGCGGCACGGCGATCGGGTCGTGGCTCACGCTCGCCGGCGAGCTGTTCGCGACCGTGCCCGGGAGAACCTGCCACGCGATCCTGCTGACCGACGGCGAGAACCAGCACGAGACGCCCGAGCACCTGGACCGGGTACTGGCTGAGATCGAAGGCCGCTTCCAGTGCGACTGCCGCGGGGTCGGCACCGACTGGCAGGTGAGCGAGCTGCGCCGGGTCGCCTCTGCGCTGCTCGGCACGGTCGACATCATCGCGGAGCCCGGCGAGATGGCCGAGGACTTCCGCTCGATGATGCAGGCGTCGATGGGTAAGGCCACCGGCAACGTGTCGCTTCGCCTGTGGACGCCTCAGGGGGCGACGGTCGCGTTCGTCCGCCAGGTCGCGCCGACGATCGAGGAGCTGACCGACCGAGCGGTGCGGGTCAACCCACTCACCGCCGACTACCCGACAGCGACGTGGGGCCGTGAGTCGCGGGACTACCACGTCTGCGTCAACGTGCAACCGCGCGAGTCCGGCGACGAGATGCTCGCCGGGCGGGTCACGCTCGCCGAGGGCGACCAGACGCTCGGCCAGGCGCTGATCAGGGCGATCTGGACCGACGATCAGCAGCTGTCGACGAGGATCAATCGAGAGGTCGCGCACTACACGGGTCAGGCCGAGCTCGCCGAGTGCATCCAGGAAGGGCTCGAGGCGCGCAAGGTCGGCGACGACGCAAACGCGACGTTCAAGCTCGGGCGCGCCGTCCAGCTCGCCGCCGAGAGCGGCAACGACGGGACGATGAAGTTGCTCCAGGCGGTCGTCGAGGTCGATGACCCCGCGACCGGAACCGTTCGCCTCAGGCAAGACGTCGCGGCCGTCGACGAGATGTCGCTCGACACCCGCTCGACCACGACCGTGCGGGTGGGATCCGGGGCGTAGATGAGCGCCGTCTGCCCGAGCGGCCACCGATCGCAGACGCCGGACTATTGCGATCAGTGCGGCGCGCGTATTTTCGGGGGTACGCTGGACGCGGGGCTCACTGCGGAGCTGGCGGTCGTCGAGGAGATCGAGACGTCGCCCGCGACCCGCCGCGAGCCATGCCCGGCATGCGCGGCCGAACGTTCCGGCAACGACCGCTACTGCGAGGGCTGCGGATACGACTTCCTCGGCCCGCCCCCGGCCGCCTCGGATTGGGAGGCGATCGTCACGGCCGATCGCGCGCAGTTCGACCGCCTCGCGGTCGCCGGCGTCTCGTTCCCCACGGATTACGTCGAGCGGCGCTTCGCGCTCGCCGACGGAGAGAACCGGATCGGCCGCAGCCGCGGGCATCCGGGCGAGACCGCGCCTGAGATAGACCTCGCCGCATCGCCTGCGGATCCTGGGATATCTCGCCTGCACGCGGTGATCGAGCGCCGCAACGACGGGGTGTACCTGCTCCGCGACCTCGGCTCGACGAACGGCACGACGGTCAACGACGACCTCGTGCCGCTCGCTCCCGAGACCGCGGTGCCGCTCGGCGACGGCGATCGCATCCGTCTCGGCGCGTGGACCACGATCACCCTGCGCCGGCGATAGCGGCCGCGGATCAGAAGTCGTGCGGGGCGAGCAGGCCCGAGCCGAGCACGATCGCGACCAGCCGCGTGCGCTTCTCGTTCTGAGGAAGATCGCCGAGCTCGAAGCGGTCGAACAGGTGGCGCATGTGGGCCTTGACCGCGTCGACGCTCAGGAACACCTCCGCCGCGATCTGAGGGTTGGTCGCCGGCGTCGCCGAGCTCGACTCGACGATCGGACGGCACAGCGCGATCAGCAGCTTCCGCTGCGCCTCGGTGAGCGGCACGGAGCCGGGCGACCCGAGCGCGCGCGCCGTCGACTGACTTCCCTCGGCGCTCCCCGGCTGCCGGTAGACGACGTGCGTGGTGCCGAAGCACATCTGGTCCTTGTCCTGTAGCCGGTGGCGAGCCTGGACACGACTGCCGCTCACATACGAGCCGTTGAGAGCGCCCTGGTCGATCAGGATCCAATCCTCGCCCGCGGACTCGAGCGTCGCGTGGGCGCGCGACACCTCCTGGTCCCAGGGCAGCGAGATATCGCAGTTGTCGCGGCGACCGATCGTGACTTTCCCCAGATCGGCGGACAGCATCAGGATGTGCTGCTCGCCGCCGTCGTCCAGCCAGTACAGGAACGGGATCCCGGTGCTCTCGGCCTCGATCCGATCCTTCAGGTGGCGGGGGCGCACCAGCCGTGTTTCGTTCAGGTCAGGCACTGCAGGCGCAGCATCTCACGCCGATGGCCCGGATTCCATCGAATCCGGGCCATCTGAACGCCTGGGTACTGGCCGGCCGCGACTTGCGGTCAGTCGACGTCGGTGAACCGCACCGGGCCGGTCTCGCACTGATCGCTCGTGCCGTCCGGGAACGTGTAGAACAGGTGCAGCTGCCAGACGCCGGTGACCTGCGAGCGCTTGCGATTCAGCTTCCCAGTCACCGAATCCGTGCCGCTGTAGCTCCCGCCGCTGGAAAGCGCCGTCGATGGGATGTTCACGGCCACGTGCACGCGGCCGTTCGCGTTGATCCGGATGTTCGCGAAGAAGTCCGGCACGGTCAGCTGGGCGCCCGACGTGCAGCCCATGGCGAGCGCGATCTGGCCGACCTCGACCGTCTTGCCGTTCGGCGCGATCCTGAACCACGACGGGTATCCCTGTGACGTAACGCCCGCCAGAACCGTGTCCGATCCCGCCGGCGCGGCCTGCGCCGGCACGCTCTGGAGCGCGAACGCCCACGATCGCCAGCGCGTGCCGGCGAGCGCGAGCCGGAGCCACCACCTGGCCTGGCCCGATCGGCTACTTGCATTCATGGTGACCCTCGCTGTGGGCCGGAGCAGTTGGCCGCGCCCCGGTTGCTTTACGAGCGCCACTCTCCGCGCCGGCGCACCGCGATCACAGCCCCCCATGGGGTCGTCGTCTCCGCCCTCGGTGTCGTCTCCGACACCTTGGTGGCGGCGCTAGGCGAGCCGGTCCGGGGTCCGGCGTCTGCACGAACGCCGCCTCCACCTCGGGCGGCAGCCGCTCGACGTCGGCGCCGTCGGCCAGCCAGCGCGACAGCCGGCGCTGCATCGCCGCCGCGACGGCGTCGTCGTCGGCGAAGCAGGTCCGCCAGCTCGCGCGTGCGCCACCGGCCGCGCGGCGCGCACCGCCGCCACACCGATTCGTAGCGCTCCCCCAGCACCCGCCGCCACAGGTCCTCGTCGGCGCGCCGGAGCTCGGCCGTCAGGAGCGCGGCCCACCGGGCCCACCGGTCTGCCGCCAGCTTGAGCAGCCGCGGCCCGAGCCACCGCGACCACGTGCTCGTCGAGCGGCGCGCACGCGCACGCGACGAGCAGCCGCGCCCGCGACCGCTCCCCCTCGTTCCAGGCACGGCGGAGCGCGACTGTCAAGCCGAACCACTCCCACAGCCGGGCGCCGGCCGCCTCGCACCGAGCGCTCGGTCTCGCCCACCGCGACCTCGACCAGCCGCTCGTAGTCGGGCAGCTCGCTCGAACAGCTCGCGCGAGCTCGCTCACCTCGGGCGGCTCGCCGGCGCGCTCGCCGCGTCGCTCGGCCACCGCCCGCGCGGCGGCGGCGAACGCGACGTCCAGCGCGCGGGCGGACCCGCCCGCCTCGTAGCGGTCGAGCGCGGTGCTGCAGCGCCAGCGCCGGGTGCACGGCTTCCCCGGCCGCTCGGGCGGCCCGAACTTCTGTTCTCGGGCCGCCGCCGCTCACGTAGAAGAATCTAATCGGGCGGCTCCGATCGCAACTCGGAGGATCCGACCGGGTTAGGACGTAAAAGCAGGTTCGCCCCTGCGGGAGGATTGTCGCTGCGCCGCTCACTCGCTCTGCTCGTCTCTGTCGTCGTGATCGCCCTGGTCGGGGGCGCGGTGGCGCTGGCACCGGCATCGAGCGGCCAATCGACGGCGGCGGGCGGCCTGGCGCCGGTGTGCAAGCCGACGAAGCCTCACCGAGCGCCCGCGAAGGCGCTGTCGATCTACGCCTCGCCGAACCCGCTGACCGCCTCGCGACAGGTCAGGGTGTTCGGGCAGCTCAACGGGGTTCGACAGGGGCGCCAAGCGCTGCGGTATCGCGATCGTGCTGTGGCGGCGCTATCCGAACCAGCTCCGCTTCAGCCCGGTGGCGCGGACGCTCACCACCAGCGCCGGCGCCTACAGTTCGTGATGCCCGCCGGCGCGGTCACGACGAACCGCGACTGGATGGCGACGACGAAGGGGCTGAAGAGCCGGATCGTCGCCCAGAGCGTCCGCCCCGCGGTCACGCTCACGAGCACCGCGACGTTCGCGGTCGCGGGCGACGTCGAGACGCTGAGCGGCCAACTGGATCCCGACCCGCCGGGACAGGTCATCGCGCTCCAGCGCCGCTCGGGCGCGCGCTGGCTGACGATCGCGAGACCCCGGGTGGGGCGCGATGGCAGCTTCTCAGCCAACCACACGTTCACCACCGGCCGCACCGAGCAGTGGCGCGCGACGGCTCCGGCCTCGATCCACAACCTCCTGGGCATCTCGCCGACGCTGAAGATCAAGATCGCGCCGGCGACCGGGATCCACAAGATCAAGCCACGTCGTCGTGATCATGCAGGAGAACCGGTCGTTCGACAGCTACTTCGGCACCTACCCCGGCGCCGACGGGATTCCGCCCGGGGTGTGCGTCCCCGACCCGGCCAACGGCCGCTGCGTGGCGCCGTTCCACGACCCCGCCGACGTCAACTACGGCGGCCCGCACTCGATGGGCAACGCGCTCGCCGACATCGACAACGGCCGGATGGATGGATTCGTCGCCCAGGCCGAGGCGGGAATGGGCTGCAGCTCACAGGACCCGAACTGCAGCCCCTGCACCGAGACCAGCCATGTCACGAGCAACCTGCCGTCGTGCGTCGACGTGATGGGCTACCACGACGCCCGCGAGATCCCCAACTACTGGAGCTACGCCGAGAACTACGTGCTCCAGGACCACATGTTCGAGCCGAACGACTCCTGGAGCCTGCCCGTCGCACCTGTACATGGTCTCCGAGTGGTCGGCCTTCTGTACCAACCCGTTAGACCCGTCGTCCTGTCACGGCGACTCCAGAACCCCAATCCCGACTCGACGCTCAACGCGCTCGGCTCCTCGCCCAACAACGGCCAGCTGCTCTACGCCTGGACCGACATCACCTACCTGCTGCACCAGCAGAACGTGAGCTGGGGCTACTACGTGTTCCAGGGCACCGAGCCCGACTGCGAGAACGACGCGGCGATGAGCTGCGCGCCCGTGCAGCAGGGACCGCAGACGCCGGGGATCTGGAACCCGCTGCCGTCGTTCACCGACGTCACCCAGGACGATCAGCTCGGCAACATCCAGACGCTGTCGAACTTCTTCACGGCGGCCAAGAACGGGACCCTGCCCGCGGTCTCCTGGATCGACCCGAACGGCACCGTCTCCGAGCACCCGCCGGCGCTCGTCAGCGCCGGCCAGACCTACGTCACCGGGCTCGATCAACGCGATCATGCAGAGCCCGGACTGGAACAGCACCGCGATCTTCCTCGCCTGGGACGACTGGGGCGGCTTCTACGACCACGTCGTGCCGCCGGTCGTCGACCGCAACGGCTTCGGCCTGCGCGTGCCCGGGATCGTGATCAGCCCGTACGCGAAGCAGGGCTACGTCGACCACCAGATCCTCAGCTTCGACGCCTACACGAAGTTCATCGAGGACGACTTCCTCGACAACGCGCGGCTCGATCCCGCCACCGACGGCCGCCCCGACCCGCGCCCCGACGTGCGCGAGGACAACCCGATCCTCGGCAACCTCGTCGACGACTTCAACTTCAACCAGACGCCGCGTCCGCCGACGATCCTCCCGGTCCACCCCGCCCCCGGGCCGGCGTCCACGCCACCCGGCGGTTGATTTCGTGGGCGATCTGCCACGGTCGGCGGGCCACGGCTCGAGTGGCAGGTTGTGCAGGTCACACGTGCGGGATGCAGGCGCCGGGTCGCCTGCATAATCCGGCAGTCGGCGCGTCAACGCCCAGCCTTGCCATGTTGCGCGTGATTATCGTGCACAGGTCGGCACGGCCGGACGCCGCACCGCCGAATGACGAGCTATGCACGTCGCGGTGGTCGCGGACCTCGCGCGACCTGTATGACGCGCCACGCGGCGCCGGCAACGGAAGCCGTGGCCCGTGACGCATGTGGGGCATGCGCGACACGCCACGGCTCGAGCGATTCGCCGCGTGTGGCGCGCCATGCAGGTGCGCCACCAAACCGCAAACGTTGCGGCCAACCCGCCGAGGGGCCAACCCGCCGAGGGGCCGACCTACATATCCTGGCCGCCGTTCACGCCCCAGATCTGCCCGGTGATGAACGAGCTGTAGTCCGAGGCGAGGAAGTGGACGACCCGGGCGACGTCGTCGGGACGGCCGAAGCGGCCGATCGGGATCTGGGACTTGATCCGGTCGAGCACCTTCTCCGGGATCGTCTCGAGCATCTCGGTGGCGATGAATCCCGGCGCCACCGTGTTCACGGTCACCCCGATCGAGTCGTCGGACTGCTTGCCGGCCCGAGCGAGCTGGAAGCAGGCCTCCCGCGCCATCGTCTTGGTCAGGCCGAACAGACCCGACTTCGATGCCGCGTAGTTGGCCTGGCCGATGTTGCCCGGTCTCGCCGATGATCGAGGAGATGTTGATGATCCGCCCGCTGCCCCGCTCGAGCATGTGCGGAAGCGCGGCCTGGCTCATGAAGAACGCGCCGGACAGGTTGACCGCAGCACCTTGTACCAGTCCTCGTCGGTCATCTTCGTGACGCTGCTTGTCGCTCGTGATACCGGCGTTGTTGACGAGCACGTCGAGCCGCCCGTGGCGGTCGATCACCTCGCTCACCGTGCGCCGGCAGTCGTCGGCCGAGCCGACGTTGCCCTGATGGATGCTCGCGGTGACGCCGTTCTCCTCGAGCTGGCGCAGCAGCCCCTCCGCATGCTCGGTATCACGGCCGTAGCCCGGCCGCGATCACCGCGCCCTGCTCGGCGAAGCTGCGGCTGATCGCGGCGCCGATCCCGCGCGTTCCGCCGGTCACGAACACAACCCGCCCCGTCATCCGGGGTCGGCGAACGCCGGCGGGAAACGCCTCGCCGGTCGGGACGACGGTGTCCGACGGAGTTACTCGTTCGGTGCCAGTTTCGGTGCTCATTGATTCCCTCGCCTCCTTGGTATCTGTGTGCTGTCAACCGTCGGAACGCTCGGCCAACCACTCGGCCATGCTCGGCCACAGCTCTTTGCGCGCGGCCGAGCCGGCGACGAGACCGATGTGCCCGCCGGGACGGTCGAAGTGCTCGACGTCCTCGCTCGAGATCAGATCGAAGAACGGCATCGTTCCCGGGCGCGGCGCGATGTGGTCCGCGCCGGCGGTGACCACCAGCACGCTCTGGTCGATCCGGCGCAGGTCGACCAGGCGATCCCGCAGCCGGAATCCGTCCGCGCACGAGCCCGCCGTCTCGATACATCAGCCGGATCCACTCCGCTCCAGGCCCGGCCGGGGAACGGCGGGTTGTCCGCGACCCACTTGGCCATCGTCTGATACGCCTCGGGCCGGGCGGTGCCGTCCTGGACTCCCTCCCACAGGCGGCGGTACGTCGTCCAGAAGTTCGTGACCGGCTTCATCATCTTGTTCGCGAAATCGATCGCGCCGCCCGGGATCGAGCCCCACATCTCGCTCGTCCCCTCGACGTCGAACCCCTCGTCACCGACCCAGTTGGCGTAGGTCGAGCCGCGACCGTCGATCGGCATCGTCAGCAGCGCCACGTTCTTCACCGGAACCCGCCCACCCGGCTCGCCGTCGGCGTCCAAGCCGCAGTACATCGCGCACAGGGTCGCGCCGATGCACCAGCCCATCAGCGACAGCTCGTCGGCGCCGCTCGCACGGAGCGTCTCGCGCACCGCCCACTCGAGCTCGTCGCACACGTAGTCGTCGAGCCCCATGTCGGCGTCCTCCTCGTCGGGATAGCCCCAGTCGACGAGGAACACGTCGAACCCCTCGTCCACCAGGTACTCCACGAGCGAGGACCCGGGCCGCAGGTCGAAGATCTCGGGGCGGTTGATCAGCGCGAACACGAGCAGCAGCGGCACGCGGTAGCGCCGTTTCGAGGAGCGGTAGCGGTACAGCGTGGTCTCTCGGTGCGTCCAGACGACGTCGCGTGGAGTGGCCCCGACGACCGCGTCGTCGGTGGTCAGCAGGACGTTCGTGTACTCGAGCGCATTGACCGGGAAGCGCCTCACCCGATCCACCGCATCCACGAACGGATCGGCGACGCTCACGAGCGCGACCCCTCCGTTTCGCGGTCGCGGGCCAGCTCGTCACGCAGGCTCTCGACCTCCTGCAGCACCCGCTCGAGCTTGTCCTCGGTCCGGTGCAGCTGTCGTGAAAGCCTCACGATGTCGGCCCGGCCGGCCAGACGCATATTGCGCCAGAGCAGATCGACCGCGTCGAAGCCCATCCGCGTCACCGCCGCCGTGTTCTCCGCGCTCAACGCGAGCAGACGGCCGAAGCTCGGCTTGTTCACCATCGCCTCGAACGCCTTGGCCGCGTTCGACTCGGCGTCCTCGTACAGCGCGCGGACCTGCTCCTCTGGCGACTGTGCGCCGTTTTGCCGGTCTGCCATCGCCTTCCCTCCTTCGCTGTCTTTCATTCGAGCCTACCCCATCAAACTCGCATGGAACAGTCGAATTCAGGCTGTCCGAACCCCCTTGGTGGGGGGTTGCGTTACCACCGGCTTCGGGTACGACTTCCCCATGTCGGTGCTGAACAGAGTCGACGAAGTGCAGAAACGCCACCGGCGGACGAGCATCGCGGTGGCGACGTTCAAGAAGTTCTCGGACGACAAGTCCTCGAACCTCGCGACGATGATCGCCTTCTGGGCGTTCTTCGGGATCTTCCCGCTGCTGTTGGTGCTGGTCACGCTGCTCGGGTGGATCCTGTCGGGCAGCGACAAGGCGTCGGTGCTGGGGCATATTGCGGACCTGTTCCCGCTGCTCGACCCGAAGACCGTGACCGGGCTGAGCGGATCGTGGTGGGCGATCGTGCTCGGGTTGCTGACCGCGCTGTGGAGCGGCCTCGGCGTCGTGCGGACCGTTCAGTTCGCCTTCGACACGACCTGGGGGGTCCCGGACGAGGAGCGCCCGGGCATGGCCAAGCAGGTGCTGCGAAGCGTGTGGATCCTCGCGACGATCGGGTTCGGCCTGGTGCTGACGACGTTGCTCTCGGGTTTCATCGTCAGCGCGAGCAACGGCGTCGACCTGGGCGTGGCCGGCCGGATCGCGGGCTACGTGATCGCCGTGGCGCTGAACCTCGGCCTGTTCCTCGCCGCGTTCATGATCCTCACCACGCGCGAGGTGACCGTGCGCGAGGTGATGCCGGGCGCGGTGTTCGCGGGCCTCGTGTTCTTCATCCTCCAGCAGCTGTCGGCGTTCATCATCTCGAGCCATCTGAAGAACGCGCAGTCGACGTACGGTCACTTCGCCACGGTGATCACCATCCTGTGGTGGTTCTATATCCAGGCGCAGGTGACTCTTCTCGGCGCCCAGCTCAACGTCGTGCTCGAACAGAAGCTCTACCCCCGGTCCCTGGTCTCGAAGAAGAAGACGAAGGAGACCGAGACCGCGCGCACCGCCGGCAACGCGGCATGAGCCCGAAAGCCGATTTCGCGGTGGTCGGAGCCGGGATCGCCGGGCTGTCGACCGCGTACGCGCTGACCGAGCAGGGCGCGTCGGTGACCGTGTACGAGCGCGGGGTCCCGGGCAACGGCCAATCCGGAGGCGATTCGCGGATCTTCCGCCACGCCCACGACGACCGGCGGCTGGTCGAGTTCGCGTGCGAGGCGCGCCGCGTCTGGCGTGACTGGGAGGAGCAGTTCGGACGCGAGCTGCTCTCGCGGGACGGCGTCGTCGCGCTCGGTGCGGCCGGTCAGCGCCGGCTCGCCGCGATGCTCCGCGCCGGCGTGAGGGCACGCGAGATCGACGGCTCAGAGATTGCCGAGCGCCTGCCGTTGCTCGCGCCGTGGCACGAGCCCGCCGTGCTCGACGAGGACGGCGGCGTGATTCGGGCCCGGGCGAGCATCGAGGCGCTGACCGGAGCGTTGCGCGAAAGCCTCGTATTCGACGAGGTGCTGTCGGTCCGGGTCATGCCGGCCGGGACGGTCGAGATTCGCGCGGGCGGGATCACCTCGGAGTACGAACGCGTCGTTGTCTGCGCCGGACACGGCACGGCGGCACTGGCGCGCGGCGCCGGACTGCCGCTCCCGCTGCGCCACGCCGCCCACGTACGTCTGAGCTATCGGGTTCGCGGCGACGCTCCCGCGACGCTGGCGTGCCTGCTCGACTCGAGCGGAGCGTTCGGCGAGCCCGGCGGCTACGCCGACCCGCTGCCGGGCAATGCCAACTACGCCGTCGGTCTCGACGACACGCCGCTCCACGACGACGGGAGCGTGATCGACCCGAGCGGCCTCCCGGCGATCGCGCAGCGCACTTCGGCGTACGTCGAGCGCGCGCTGCCCGGACTCGACCCTCAACCGGTCGAGGTCCGCCACTGCACGGTGACCGAGCTGCCGTGGAGCCCCGACGGCTTTGCCGTGTGGGAGCTCGGCGGCCTTGTTGATCCTCGCAGGCAACCGCCTGTTCAAGCATGCGCCCGCGCTCGGGCGCATGCTCGCCAGCGCGGCGCTCGGAGGGGGCCTGGACCCGATCCTGATGCCCGAGGCCAGGCTCGGCGCCGAGCTGTTCGAGCCGAGCAACCGCTAGGCTAGGCCGGGTCGGCGCCCTCGGCCGGGCGCGAGTTATCGCCGGCGCTCGGCCTCGGCACGGGATGAGTCCGCGCAGCGTGAATTTCCGCACCGTGATTCGCGGCCGCAGCCGGGGTTGCCGCCGGGAACGGGGCCGGCGGCTTTGGCGCGATAGGCGCCGCCGCCTTCGGCGTCGGCGGCGTCGGCGCGGATACGCCACCCTTCTCGCCGTCCTCCGGGAACCGATCCGAGGCATCCTCGGCGAGCGAGAACAGCGAGGTCGCGACGTTGCGCACGTCCTCGATCAGGCGCATGCGCTCGGCCCACACGGCATCGGTCTCGGTGTCGAGCTGTCGCAGCTTGCGGTTGGCGTCCTCGGTCATCGCGACCGCGTTCGCCGCCGCGTCGGCGACGCACCGGTCGGCCTCGGCGCGCGCGCGACGCGTGATCTCTGCGGCCTGCTCGTGGGCGACCTTGAGGATCGCGCTCGTCTCCGCGCCGACCCGCTCGAGCTCGGCCTCGACCGCGGACGTGGGCGACCGCTTCGACGCGAGCTGCGCGGCCATCTGGGCGATCTCCTGCTCGAGCCCGGCGACGTGGTCGTCGACCGCATCGCGATCGTAGCCGTGCAGAGCGGTGCGGAACCTTCCCTTCGGGGGCTCGACGTGCGGCAGGGGATCGGCCGCTTCCGTCGGCTGGTCGTAGTCGTCGTACGGATCCTCCCACTCGGGCTCGTCGGGCTGGGGTCGGTCGAAGCTGTTGAAGCCACGAGCGAGCCGATCGCCGATGTCGGCGAACCACGTGCCGGCGGAGCGGCGCTTGGCCGGCTCGTCGTAGGTCACGCCTGCTCTGTCACCGCTTCTCTCGAAGTCGCTCATCCATAACTCCTCTGCGCGTCGCGTGGGTAGTGGCGTGTTCGGCGAGGCCACGGCTATCCCTCCGACGCCCCTGCGCTTGCAAACCGGCCTGCAAGCGGCTGACCCGCTTAGCTCGCGGGGCGGTCCGGCGGCCAGAGCTGCGAGCCGATCCCCATCATCTCGATCAGCCGCTCGACCGCGCCGCTGACGCGCCGGTCGACCTCGAGCTGGTGGCCGCTCTGCCTCGCGTGCCTGAGCCCGAGCACGACGGTCTGCACCCCCGAGCTGTCGATGAAGTCGAGCTGCGAGAGGTCGATCCGCGCGGGCCGTCCGTCGTCCCGGAGCTGGCGGAGCCGCTGCTCGACCGCGTCCGCGACCGCGATGTCGAGCTCCCCGATCAGCGCCACCCGGACCGCGCCGTCCCCATCGATGCTCTCTCTGATCTCGAACGATGGCCCGGCAAGTGCCACTGGTGGAGGCGAATTTCTGGTTCAGTCGAGGGGGGCGAGAGCGCGCAATCCTAACTCAAACCCCCGGGAAGAAATCCGATCCGGTGGCGTCTTTACTCGACACAGGCGCGAAGCCCCCCTCGTGCCCGGCATCGGCGGCGGCTCGCCACAGCCGCCGCCGGACTGCCGGGGCCTCGAGTCGCGGGTGTCCCTTCGAGTCGCGGGTGTCCCTAGCTCGCGACCGGGGCCGGGTCGGGCCTCACGATCACCGTGTCCGCGACCTGGATGATCTCGCTGACCGGAAGGTCCGCCGCGCTGGCGTGACGGCGGATCGCCTCGGGGCTGCTGGCCTGATAGATGCAGACCGTGCCGACGGTGCCACCCTGCTCCTCGAGCACGTAGCTGCGAATCCAGCGGATGTCATCCGGCATTTCCTCGCCCGCCGCGGTCGATCGCTCGGCGGCGAGTTGCAGCTCGTCGGCCGTTCGCCAGCCGTCCCGGCGAAGGATCACGTAGGTGTTCATGTTGCCCTCCTGTGGTTGTGATTTCGGACCGGAGGCTACGAGCAAGGGTCGCTTGCCGGCGCGAGCGCCCGCTTCGGACGCGGAAGGCGCCGGCGCGCGGCCGGCACCCAGGCCTTGTCCGCTCGCCGCTGAGCGTCGTCGTCCGCCGTTCGCGCCGGCGGCACCCGGCCGGCGCTTCGGTGCAGATCGTCGATGTGGGATTCGATGAGAAGCCTTGCGATGTAGGGATTCGTGACCATGCGGTCAAGGTAAGTGCGCGGGGCCGGCGGCGCATCGGCATCGCACGCCCAAGTTGACGACCGCAGATGCCTATTTTTCGGGCAGGCCAAGCCTGACCGCCTCGGTCGCCGCCTGCCGGCGCGACTGCACCCCGAGCTTGCCCAGCACGGCCGAGACGTGGTGGGCGACGGTCTTCGGCGTGATGTACAGCCGCGCCGCGATCTCCGCGTTGGTCAGGCCGGCGGCGACCAGCTCGAGGATCTCGACCTGGCGCGAGGTGAGCTGGCCGGGATTGTCGATCGTCGAGCGCCGCGGTCCGCGCGCGATGCTGCGAACGCCCTGGCTGCGCAGGCGCTGGGTGGTCACCCGCGTCGCCGGGACCGCGCCGAGCCGCTGGAACGCCTCCAGCGCCTGATGGAGCGAGCGCCTCCTCGCCGCTGTCGGCGCGCGCGAGCGCGGCCTCGTACGGGCATCCGAGCTCCTCCCAGCGGTCGCGCCGCCGCCGTCCCAGTCCTCCGCGCAGCTCGAGCGCGAACGGACGCCGCGACCACGCGCGGATCCATCGCGGTCCTCGATGCCCGCCCGCCGGCGCCAGACGCTGAGCTCGCCGATCGCCCACGGATCGTTGAGCGCGAGCGCGAGCGCGAGCGTCTCGGTGGTCTCGGCCGCGACGGCCGCGGCGCTCCCGTCGAGCCAGTGGGCCTCGGCCCGGGCGGCCGCGACCGGGGCGAGGCGCTGGAGCTCGTCGCTCTGGCGGGCCAGCTCGAGCGCCTCGTCGAGCGGCTCGCAACGGATGCGGATCGCCGCGTCGTGCGCGCAGCCGGCCGAGCACCACGAGCGGCATGATCCTGCTCTGCGCGGGGACGTTCGGCTCCCGCAGGACCGCGCTCGCGACGCTCGGCGGCCTCGTCCCACCGGCCCTGGTCGAACCGCACGCGCGCGACCCAGCCGCTCATGTACACCCGCCACGGATCGAGGTCGTGCTCGTCGCAGTACGCGATGCCCGTCGACAGGTGGCGGTCGGCGTTCGCGAAGTCGTGCGCCCAGACCTCGCCCGCTCCGAGGTTCGTGTACGCGCGCGCGACGTGCTCCTCGTATCCGTACTCGAGCGCGAGCGCGAGGCTGCGCTCGAGCTTGGCGACGCCGCCCGGCAGGCGTCCGGACACCTCGGCCGAGCCGACGTTGTTGAGCGCGTGCACGAGGATCTCGGTCTCGCCGAGCCGCTCGGCGAGCTCGATCGCCAGGTCACCGCACTCGAGCGCCTCGCCGACGTCGCCCGCCAGCATGCTCAGCTGGGAGGCGTTGCTGTACGCCATCGCGAGCTCGCGCCCCGGAGGCTCGGCCTCGAGCAGCTCGACCGCGCGCCGCGCCTCGCGGACCGCGGTGGCGCGATCGGCGGCGAACCAGGCCAGCCGCGAGAGCCACCGGCGGCTGTCGCCCTCGCGCACGCGATCGCCGCGCTCCTGATGCAGCGCGAGCGCCGCGCGGCGCGCCAGGACGGCGTCGTCGAACTGCTGGGACAGATAGCTCTCGTATGACCGGCGCTCCCACAGCTCGGCGCGCCGCTCCGGCTCGAGCGCCGCGGCGTGCCGGAGCGCGCGGGCGAACTGCTCCGCGGCCTCGCGATGGACGCAAAGCCCGGCGGCGCGCTCCCCGGCCTCCGGTGCGTAGCGCAGCACGGCCTCGACGTCGCCGGCCGCATCGGCGTGGTGGGACAGGCGCGCGGGGTCGATCGGCCCGCGCGCGCTGGCTCGACAGCGCGCGAAGCACGTCGCGGTGGAGCTGCGACCCGCCGGTGCGGGCGCGATCGCCTCCTCGACCGCGAGCCGGGCCAGCTCGTGGCGGAACGCGACGGTGCCGTCCTCGTGCTCGAGCATCCCGGAGCCGAGGCAGGCCTCGAGATGCACGAAGTCCTCCCCGCCGACCGCCTCGAGCAGCCACAGCTCGATCCGCGAGGGCACGACCGCCGCGGCCTCGAGCAGCCGCCGCGGCGCCGGCTCGAGCTGCGCGGTCCGCGCCAGCACCGCGTCGCGCACGGTCTCGGGCACGTCGACGTCGGCCGCGGCGAGCGCCTCGGTGACGAAGAACGGGTTGCCGCCGGTCCTCTCGAACAGCCGCGCCGGCATCGGCGCCGCGCGGCTCGGCGAGCGTCCGTACCGCGTCCAGCGACAGCGGCGGGATGTGCCGGCGCTCGACCGCGCGCGCTCCGGCCAGCTCCCCGAGCACGATCTGGATCGGAGCGGCCGGCGTCAGCTGATCGTCGCGGAACGACACCAGCGCGAGCACCGGCAGCGAGTCGATCCGGCGCGCGCAGCAGCTTGACCACGTCGAGCGTCCCCTCGTCGGCCCAGTGGATGTCCTCGACCACGAGCACGGTCGGGAACTCGCGCCGGAGCTCGGCGACCAGCGCGCCGAGGAACTCGTGCGGTACGCGGCTGTGCGGCGCGAACCCCGTGAGCTCGACGCCGGCGGTGTCGGCGATGTCCAGGAACGGACCGAGCGCGCGCGGGGTGAACAGTCGCTCGCACGCGCCCCAGAGCACCCGGGCGGGCACATCCAGGGCGCAGAACTCGCGCAGGAGCGCGGTCTTGCCGACCCCTGCCTCGCCGCCCAGGAGCACCATTCGCCCGCGGCCGGCGGCCGCCTCGGCGAGCGCCTGCGCAAGCGCGTCGAGGATCTCCGAGCGCTCGAGCAGCTCGATCCTGCCCTCGTCCGTTCCAGGTTGTCGGCTCAGCGTCGTCATCGCTCCCCACCCGCCGCTCCGCGGGTGGCGTGGCGCCGGATCTCGTTAGGGTCCGACCTAACGGATTATCCACCGCCCAGGGGGCGCGGCTGTGTGAGCTTCGTCCGCCGGCGGGTTACGCCTGCGCCGCGGCGTCGAGCTCGCGCTGATTGTTTCCCGTCGACGCGGGAATCGTTCAGCTGGTCGGTGACGCTCATTGCAGCGGGCCCTCCATCGCGGCGGTCGTTCGAGCGCAGGCTGCGCTCCGCCGGAAGATTGGTCGCACCCGTCAATCGACCGTGCGCTCTTACGGGCTTGTAGCGTCGTCGGTCGACTACTCTGCAACGCGATGGCATTTCGCGTGCTCACGCCCTCGACGAGTTCGAATGGATCACCCGTCCGCACGAGCCCGGATGAGCCGCCCCGCCACGTCGCCGAGCTGAGCGACCAGGCCGAGTTCGCGCACACGCGCGCGAACGCTGTGGCGCTACGAGCCCGGCGCCAAGGGGCGTCGCCACCGCCATCCGTACCAGGAGGAGACGTTCGTCGTGCTCGCGGGCACGCTCACGATGTACCTCGGTGACCCGCCCGAGCGCGTGGACGTGCCGCCGGGCGGCCTCGTCCACGTCGACCCGCGCACCCCGCTGCAGTCCGCGAACCACGGGCGACGTGGACCTGCTCGTCTACGCCTACGGCTACCCGCCGGAGGACGAGCACGCGGAGATTCTCGACTCCGCGATATAGCGTCTAGCGCCGGCGATCGTGGAAACAAGCGAAGGGACCGAGGATGGCCAAGACTCGCGTGGTTACGCCGCAGTTCAGCCCGCAGGAAGCGCAGGCGGTGCTGACCTGCATCCGCGAGCACTTCGCCCTGCTGCTCGAGCGCGGAGGGCTCGGCGACCCGAACCTGTCGTCGGCCGCGTCGCATCTCTACGCCGCGATGCTCGACGCCGGCGTGGCGCCGGACAGGCTCGAGTAGGAGTGGCCTCCGGCAGGCGCCTGGGCCCGCTCAGTGGCGCGCGCGCATCTCCGCGAGGCGGTCGGGGTCGAACTCGCTCAGAGCGCACCCACCGCAGCAGCGCCTGCTCGGTCTCGATCACTCGGTCGGCGGCGGCCGGCAGCTCGGCGGCGATCGCGTGCGGGATCTTCAGCACCCCGTGCTGGTCCGCATGGATCAGGTCGCCCGGGCGCGATCTCGAGGCCGCCGACCTCGATCGGCTCGCCGACGGTTTCCACGCGCACGTACGCGTGCGACACCGACGGGCCGCTCGCGAAGAAGTGAAAGCCCATGCCGCGTGCCTCGTCGAGGTCGCGCACCGAGCCGTCCGTGACGCACCCGAGGCAGCCGAGCGCGCCGAAGATCGTCGCGTGGACCTCGCCCCACAGCGACCCGTGGGCGGGCGGGTCGTCGAGGTCCTTGACGACCACCACGCGCGGCGCCGGGACCGTCTGCACGTGCGCGTACAGCGCGTCGTTGCCGGCGCCGGCCCAATCCGCGGCGGGCGCGCCGCGCGCGACGATCGTCGCCGTGGCGGCGTAGCCGACCATCCGCCCGAGCTCGGGGAACATGCACTTGATCCGGTTGTCCGCGAAACCCAGATCACGGGACTGCACGTTCAGCGTCTCGATCGCGTTGGCCAGCGTCGGGGAGTCGTATCGGCGGAGCGCCTCGAGCAGATCGTCGGTCACGCCACGACCTTACCCGGGTTGAAGATCCCGTCCGGATCGAGCGCTCGCTTGATCGCGCGCATCGTCTCGACCGCCGCCACGCCGTGCTCGGCCACGAGGAACTTCGACTTGCCGTAGCCGACCCCGTGCTCTCCGGTGCACGTGCCGTCGTGAGCGAGGGCGCGTTCGACCAGCCGGCGGTGGAATTCCTCGGCCCGCGCCACGTCGTCGGCGTCCTCGGGGTCGATCAGCACGACCGTGTGGAAGTTCCCGTCGCCGACGTGGCCGACGATCGGCGCGGTGATGCCGAGCTCGGCGATGTCCGCCTGTGCGGCCGCGATGCAGTCCGCGAGCGCCGAGATCGGGACGCACACGTCGGTGGTCAGCCCCGCGGTCCCGGGACGCAGCGCCCGGGCCGCGTCGTAGGCGCGGTGGCGCGCGTGCCACAGGCGCCGGCGCTCTTGCTCGTCGGAGGCCCACGCGAAGTCGCTGCCGCCGTGTTCGGCGGCGATCTCCCCGGTCTCCCGCGCCTGCGCGGCGACGTCCTCCTCCGAGGCCCCGTGAAACTCGATGAACAGCGTCGGCGCCACCGTGAACGACATCTGGTCGTGCCGGTTGATCGCCTCGATCTGCAGCTCGTCGGCGAGCTCGATCCGGGCGACCGGAATCGCGTACTGGGCGACCTGCATGACGCACTGCACGGCGTCGCGCACGGTCGGGAACGTGCATGCGGCCGCCGCCTCGCCGGCGGAATCGGATGGAGCCTCAGCGTCGCCTCGCAGACCAGCCCGAGCGTGCCCTCCGAGCCGATCATCAGGCGCGTGAGGTCATAGCCCGCCGAGGACTTGCGGGCGCGCGAATGGGTCCGCAGCACCTCGCCGCGGCCGTTCACGACGGTCAGCGCGAGCACGTTCTCGCGCATCGCCCCGTACCGCACGGTCATCGTCCCGGACGCGCCGGTCGCGACCATCCCGCCGATCGTCGCGTCGGCGCCCGGATCGACCGCGAAGAAGACGCCCTCGGGACGCAGGCGGGCGTCGAGCGCGCGACGCGTGACGCCGGCGCCGACGGTCACGTCGAGATCGTCGAGCGACGGCCTCCCGATCGTGTCCATCTCGCGCATGTCGACGCTGATCCCGCCGGCGAGCGCCGCCACGTGTCCCTCGAGCGAGGTGCCGGCGCCGAACGGGACCAGCGGTAGATGGTGCCGGGCGGCGATCCGCACGATCTCGGCGGCCTCCTCGACGCTCCGCGGCCACACCACCATGTCCGGCCGCGCCTCGGGGTGGAAGGATTCGTCGTGCCCGTGCTGGGACAGGACGTCGGCGCCGGTGCCGACGCGATCCGCGCCGAGCAGATCGGCCAGCGCCTCGCGACCCGCGGCGATGCTCGCCGCCGGCGGCCGTGTCGGGCTGGGCACGTCGACCACCGCCATGGCGCAAAGATTTGCACAGCGGCGACCGGGGCAAGGCCCCGCTCTAGAGCCCGGCGGGCAGGGGTGACCCCCGCTCGTGCGGCCGGGGACCTTTCACACGGGCGGCCAGAAGTCTGTGTTCGTCGGCTTAAGCATCTCCCGATAGGATCGCCCGCGGAAAGGTGGCCATGGCCCGACTGCAGGACAAGGTCGCCCTCATCACCGGGGGCGAGAGTGGAATCGGACTCGCGACGGCGCGGCTGTTCGTGTCCGAGGGCGCGCGCATCCACCTCGTCGGCATCGACGAGTCCAAGCTCGCGGCCGCGGTCGCCGAGCTGGGTGAGGACAACGCGCTGTCCTCGGTCGCCGACGTCACCGACGAGGAGGGGTCGCGCGCGCGGTCGCCGAGGGCGTGGATCGCTACGGTCGACTCGACGTCGTCGTCAGCAACGCCGGCATCAGCGGCGACGTCGCCCCGATCGTCGACTACTCGTCCGAGGTGTTCTCGCGCACGCTCGCCGTGCACATCCTCGGCGGGTTCCACGTCCTCAAGCACACGATCCCGCACGTCCCCGACGGCGGGAGCATCATCATCACCTCGAGCGTGGTCGGCCTGATCGGAGCGCCGGGCGTGTCGGCCTACATCGCGGCCAAGCACGGCCAGGTCGGCCTGATGCGCACGGCGGCCAAGGAGCTCGCGCCGCGCCGCATCCGGGTCAACACGATCCACCCGGGTCCGACCTCGACGCCGTTCCAGGACCACATCGAGATGCGGGCGACCCAGCTGCCGCAGGAAGAAGCCGCGAAGGCGTTCGACGCGATGATCCCGCTCGGTCGCCACACGACCACCGAGGAGATCGCGCTCGGGATGCTCTACCTGGCGTCCGACGAGAGCGCGATGGTCACGTCGCACACGTTCGCGATCGACGGCGGCATGAGCGGCTGATCGTCAGCTCGCGGCGCCATTTCGACCCGTGCCGGCCGGTCACCGCCCGGCCGAATGCTCGAGCAACAGCGCCCCGATCCGCTTGGCGCGCCGTGCCGCGTCCCGGTCTCCCTCCCCCGCGGCGACGATCGATCCCTTCATCAGGATGTGCCACTGGCCGGCGAAGTCCTGCGCGTCGGCGATGCCGGCCTCGCGCGCGAGGTCCTCGAGGAAGTTGCGGATCGCCGCTGTTCCAGCTGAACGCCGGGTTCTTCCTCATGCAGAACAAGAGCGAGCGCGATCGCGAGGACGTGTACAAGCTGGTCGGCGAGCACAGCCGCGAGGACGCGGACGGTGTGGCGCAGATCGTCCACATCGGCGTAATCAACCCGCAGAACCCGAGGGTCGAGACCGCGCAGGAGATCTGCGACGAGCTCGTCACCGCGGCCAAGTCCATCCCGAAGGATCGTCTGGGCTCGACCGACGACTGCGGGTTCTCGCCGTTTAGCATCGACGAGAAGCCGCTGCACGGCTCGCCCGACTTCGCGCGCGACGTCGCGTTCGAGAAGATCGCAAACCGCGTCCAGGGAACGAAGATGGCCGCGGAGAAGCTCGGCATCCACGTCCCGGTTGTCGCCTAGGCGGGCGCCTGAACTCGACCTCGCTACCGGTCGGCGTCTCCGTCATGTAAACCGCCTGGGACGACGCGGCGATTTCTCGGTCGCCCTCAGGGCAGCCCGGTGGCGTTGCACTTCACGACCCTGATCGAGCCCTCAAACCGCCGGCCGTAGCTCCGACTCGTCCATGCGGACCTCGTACAGGATCTCGTCGCGCCCCGTCAGCGGCACGAAGGTCGCGACGATCTCGCCGTCGTCGAGGACGTCGACGCGCGTGAACCCGCCGCCGGCGTGGCCGCGAACGCCGTCGCGGGTGAGCACGTCGGCCGTGGCTGCCGGTCGGCGGGCTCACCCACACGGGCATGCCGGCCAGCGTCCCCGCGCTGACGCGATGCGTGTGACCGCCGAGAATCAGCCGTACGTCGGTGCCGCGGATCACGGCAGCGAGCCGCTGGGGTTCGAGGAGCGCGACCAGCTCTGACATCGGAGTGGTCGACCAGATCGGCGGATGATGGACGACGAGCACGGTGCCGTCCACGCGGGTTCGGTCAGCTCCGCGGCCAAGCCCGCGAGTTGCGCGTCGTCCAGTTCGCCGTGAACCTCACCCGGGACGCTCGAGTCCATCCCGATGAGCCGAAGGCCACCGACGCGCACGACCTCGTCGAGCGGGCCGCGCTCCGGTTCCCGTCCGAGCAGGCGCGCGCGCAGGAGCGCCACGTCGTCGTGATTGCCCGGCGCGACGAGCAGCTTGGCGCCGAACCGCCGAGCGCGGCGTCGATCACCGGACGCAGCCGGGCGTAGGCCTTGGCCTCGCCTTGATTGGCCACGTCGCCGGAAGCACCAGCACGTCCGGCGACCATCCGGCCGCAGCGATCACTCGACCGACGCCTGAACCCGAGCGCATGCGTCGACGCGATCGAACAGCATGCCGTCGGCGGGAACGTGCGGATCGGAGACCTGCACGAGCGTGTAGCGGGGCCGGCGCGCCGGCCACTCGACCCCCGTGAACGTAGTCGTGTTCGGATTTCCCACCGGGCCCGATTGTCACAGGCGGCGTGGCGGACTTGTTGCGATCCGGTCAGCGCCGAGTCCGACCTGCCACGATCAAGGCATGAACACTCGAGAACGGGAACGTCCGCTGGATCGCGCTCGACGGGGCCGCCAACGCCCGCGTCGTCGTGCCCGGCGTGCTGCTGCGCTCCGACAACCTGCAATCGCTGACCGCGCGGGACGTCGGCTTGCTCGTCGAGCAGGAGGCGCTCGAGGTGGTGCTCGACCTGCGCACCGACCTCGAAGTGGAGCTCGAGGGACCCGGGCCGATCACGCGCGAGCCGCGCGTGCGCATCGAGCACCGCTCGCTCTACCCGCGGTCGGGAGGCAATACCGATCTCGACGCCGCCTCCGTCAGCCTGTGGCCACGGACCGGCCCGAGCGAGTGGCCGGACGAGCCGCGTGTCGTCCAGGCCTACCTGAGCTACATGACCGCCCGTCCGGACTCGATCGTCGCTTCGATCCGCACGATCGCGAATGCTCGCCGGAGCGGTGCTGGTCCACTGCGCCGCCGGCAAGGATCGCACCGGCGTGGTGGTGGCGCTCGCCCTCGACGCGGCCGGAGTCGACCGAACCGCGATCGTCAGCGACTACCTGGCCACGGCCCAGCGTATCGACGCGATCATGGCGCGCCTGGTGAGCTCGCCCACCTATCGGTCCGAGCTCGAGGGGCACGATCCGCGGGCCCACGCTCCGGTACCGGGCACGATCGAGCGAGTGTTCGAGCTCCTCGACGAAGCCTTCGGCGGGTCCGCCGCCTGGCTGTCGGCCCATGGGCTGAGCGACGCCGAGCTCGAGCGGCTTCGTCGCCGGATGGGCGGCGCGCGCTAGGACCGGTCTGTTTGGAAGTACCGGGCGGTGGCCTCGTCGGCTGGGAGGAACGCCTCGAGGGTGAGTTCTGAAATTGTCACGTCGATGGCGGTTGCGAAGCGGGTGAGCGTCGTGAGAAGTGTCAACCTCACGGTGTCACTCGACGGCTCCAAGTCGATTGCGCCAGGCGTCTGCGCACGACGGTCGAGCGCTGGTACGGCCGTCCATTCGAGATGATCGCCTCGCTCCAGGCCATGTACGCCGGCACGCCCCGGGGGTTGGGCGCATATCTCGAGCCCTATCTCAACGCCGGCCTCGAACACGTTGTGCTCCGGGTCGCGGACGAACCCCAGCGCGGGTTTCACGCTGCGGCCGATGCCATCAGTTGCACTCAACCGGCGTGCACGACGCACACACTGACACGCTCGAGTAACCGTTCACTGGATCCTCGGCTATTACCCGGTCAGTCAGGAGACCAGGACGTCGGGCGAGGTCGCGTCGTACTCAGGAATCCAGGCGGCGCCGCGACCCTCGGTGTCCTTGCCGAACCGCCGACGGAGTCGCGATCGTGATGTCGCGCTTCCACGCGGTCAGCGGGGAGCTGAGATGGTTGCTGGCACCTCGCTCGCGCGCGGCGAGCACCACCCTGCTGGCTCGCGGCCGGCGGGTGCGCTCGTAGCGAGCAAGCCCGATGCGCGGATCGTCGGGCTCGGCCGACAGCGCGGTGGCGAGCACCGCACCGTCCTCGATCGCCTGGCAGGCTCCCTGGCCGAGGTAGGGGAGCATCGGATGGGCCGCGTCGCCGAGGACCGTGATCCGCCCCCGCGTCCATTGCGGGATCGGGTCGCGGTCGTAGAGCGCCCACTTGTACCAGGTGTCGCCGGCCTCGAAAACGCGCAGCAGGGATTCGTGCCATCCGGTGTAGCGGTCGAGTACCTCCTGGCGGTCGCACTCGTTGATCCACGACTCGTGCCGGTAGTGCTCGTCGTCGTAATGGCAGACGACGTTGATGAGCTCCTCGCCCCGCATGGGGTAGAGCACGATCGTGCCGTGCGGACCGAGCCACTGCGCGTTGTCGGTGGCCGGCGGTTCGCCCGCGACAGCGTCGATCGGGATCACGCTGCGGTAGCAGATCTTTCCGGTGAACCGCGGATCGTCGGGGCCGAACAGCGCGGCGCGCACGCGCGAATGGATGCCGTCGGCGCCGATGATGACGTCAGCCTCGATCTCGCTGCCGTCCTCGAACCGGGCCACCGCCACGTCGCCGTCCGACTCGACCGTGGAGCAGCGCCTGCCGAGCGTGACGCTGTCGGCCGGCAGCGCTGCGGCGATCGCGTCGAGCAGGTCGGCCCGGTGAACGGTAGCCCCGGTGAGGCCAAACGTCGCGGCCTGCTGGGCTCGGCTGATCTTCGAGATCACACGGCCCGTCCTCCAGTTGTGCGTCACCGACCACTCGGAGCGACCCGCGACCCGGCGCACCGCGTCCTCCACCCCGATCATCCTCAGCACCCGCATCGCGTTGGGATGCAGCGCCACGCCCGCGCCGATCTCCTTGAGCTCGGGCGCCGCCTCGTAGACCGACACCTCCAACCCCGCCTGCGCCAGCGCACACCCAGCCGTAGCGCCGCCGATCCCGCCCCCGATGATTGCCACGCGCGTCATCGCTCAGACCGTCTCTTCTCGCTGGCTCTTGTGGGGCCCGGTGACCGGCCCTCACGACAGTCTACGGAGCTTCCGCCCGCGTCAACCGAGCGGGGAGTCTTCAGCACGCAGTGGTAACTTGCTCCGGTGGCGGCGATACCCGACTCTGCTCGACGAGTACTCGAAGGCCGCGCGCTGGCGCATTTGGTGACGCTCGATCCGGACGGAAGGCCGCAGGTCTCGATCGTCTGGATCGGCTTGGACGGCGACGAGATCGTTGCCGCTCACTTGCCCGAGCACCGAAAGGTTCGAAACATCCGCCGTGATCCGCGCGTCACGCTGTCCGTGGAGGCCGGAACACGAAATGAGATCGGCCTCGACGAATACATCGTCGTCCATGGCCGGGGGCGGATCACGGAGGGCGGCGCTCCTGAGTTGCTTCAGCAGCTTGCTCGCACCTATCTCGGCCCCGATGTCAAGTTTCCTCGGATGAGCGACCCGCCGCCGGGTTACATTACTCACATCACCGTTGACCGGATCGGTGGTGTGGGACCATGGACTCGCTGACGCGATAAGCACTCAACTGGTTGCGAGATAGAGGCGACCAGGGGCGACCGAGCTCGCTCGGTTGTTAGCGCCCGGTGAACACGTTCCGCGCCGGTGTAACGGTTCCGCGACGGTGGGTTGTCTCTAGCGTGCAGCGATTCATCCCATTGGCTCGTCGACGGGTTTATAGCCATCTGTGGCCGATTCGTGCAGACGGGTGTGGCCGCGGTCGGGGCGTGGTACTGCGCGGTGTTGTTGGGGGTCGAGCATCGGCCGGCGTTCGCGTCGATCGCGGCCGTGATCTCGTTGGGTGCGGCGTTCGGGGAGCGCCGACAGCGAGCGGTGCAGTTGATCGCGGGGGTGATGCTGGGAATCGTGCTCGCCGACCTGCTGGTACGGGCGATCGGAGCCGGCCTGCCGCAGATCGGACTGCTGGTGGTGCTGGCGATGTTGGCCGCGGTCATCCTCGGAGGCGGGGAGCTGCTGGTGACCGAGGCGGCCGTGTCGGCGATCCTCGTCGCGACGCTGTTCTCGACGCCGGAGGTGCGTCTGCTCGATGTGCTTGATCGGCGGTGGGGTAGCGCTGGCGGTCCACACGCTGGTGTTCCCGCCCGATCCCGTCGTCGGTGTCGCGCGCGCCACGAACGCTGTCTTTGGCGAGTTGGGGGCGCTGCTGCGCGATGCCGCCGGGGCGCTCGCCGGCGGTGACGTGCTTCGCGGCGAGGCCGCGGCGCGGGCAGCCGAGGCCGTTGAGGTCCATGTCGGCGAGCTGAGGCACGCGGTCGCTCGTCGGCAGCTGACACGGCTCGTTGGGCTCCGCTGCGGCGCGGTGCGCGGATCGAGCTCGAGCGCTACGCGCGCATCGTGGACCACGTGGACCTCGCGGCTCGCAGCGCGCGGGTGCTCGTGCGTAACGTCCGGCAGTACGTGCGCAGCGGGGGTGCCGCCGCAACCCGAGCTCGCGGACGCGATCCGGGATCTCGGCCTGGCGGCATGGGAGCTGCCAGCCCAGTTCGAAGAGCCTTGGCGCGGCGGTGATGTGCTCCGCATCGCACTGCAGTCCGCCGGCCGCGCGACCGCCGCCGCGACACGCGAACCCATCATCGCTCTCAACGACATCGCCGGCCAGGTACGTTCGATCGCGATCGACATCGTCAGGGCCTCGGAGGCCAGCGAGACGGACCACGGCGCGATCGCCGAGGCCCCGACCGAGGAGCTGCTGGCCGCGCTCCCGCTTCCCGAGCCCGTAGCGCCCTGACCGAACTGCTCGGGCACCTCCCCACTGAGGACACGCCAACCGGATTGCAATCGTCGTTCCGACCTAGCGCGCGACAGTCTTGGATATGTGCGGTAGTGTCAGACGAAAGCTAACTGAAGGGATCGGGGCGATGGCTTATCTACGGACGCACTTTTCGAAGGGCGGGACCGAGGAGGGCGGATTCGCGGGTGCGCCTGAGGAGCGCGTCGCTGAAGTCGCCCACCTCGAAATGGCGTAGCAACAGGGAAGTTCCCGGCTACCACGCGGTCAGCCGGTTGAACGCCAGCCGAGCAGGTTTACATCTAAGCGGCCACGCCGATTGGCGTCGATCGCACACACATCCCGCGCAGCTGTGCGGTGGAAAGACGAGGGACGATGGCAACGCATATTGCATTTCACGAAGTGGACGACGTCGATCATTGGCTGAGCTCATCCAAGCGAGAAGAAGTCTTTGGGCCGCTCGGAATTACGATGCGCGCGTTTCGGGATCCGGCGGGTTCAAACCGGGTGGGACTGATCGCGGAGATCCCCGACATGGCTGTGTTTCAGGAGTTCATGGGGACCGAGGCGGCCGCCGACGCGATGAAGGCTGACGGTGTTCGCCCAGAGACGCTCCTGGTCCTCAACGAGGGCTAGGGCTTAGCAGCGGGCAAAGGCCCGGCTCCCAGCTCTGAGCTCGAGCCGGGCCAAACGCTTTCGTGAATAGAACCGCCGCGGGCCGACTCCGAGTCCATCGCCCCCGCATCGTCACGTCGCGCCGGTCTCGATGAATCCAGGACGAGCGAACGCGGGGTTCGGGTAGCTGTAGAAGCCTTTGCCGCTCTTCACGCCGAGTTCCCCGCGGTCGACGTACGCCTTTAGGAAGTCCGCGTTGCGGCGCAATTGGACGTCGGAGCGGAGTTCACGCGCCCAATACTCCGTGATCTGCCAGGCAGTATCCAGGCCGACCGCATCCCAGCGCACCGAACGGCCCGTGCGGCCACTTGCTCACCAGCATCCAGGCCCGGTCGATGTCCTCGATCGAGGCCACACCCTGCTCGGCCATCGTGATCGCTTCACGGTTCAACGCGGTGTACATCGCATTGAAGACATAACCGTGGTGCTCTCGGCGCAGCTCGATGGGTATTTGACCGATCTGCCGCGCGAACTCGAGCACCCGCTCGGTCACCTCCCGCCGAGTCCCATCGTGTGGCATCACGTCGGCAAGGTTGGTGACCCATACCGGCAAGTGAAAGTGCAGCGCGATCACACGATCCGGCCGGCCGGTCGTCTTCGCAAATTGTGAGGGCAGCAGGGTCGAGGTGTTCGTCGCAAATATCGTCCGTGGCGGGCACAGCGCGTCGAACTCGGCGAGAACCCGGCCCTTGAGCGCAGGGTCCTCGGGAACCGCCTCGCTGAGCAGGTCGGCGTCGTCGGCCGCGACCGAGGCGTCGTTCGTCATCGTGATCCTCGCCAACGCCGAATCACGCACCTCGGGCTCGATCACACCGCCCGCGACAAGCCCCTCCGCGTACCCACCGATACGCCCCCGGGCGGACTCGAGCGCCCTGGGCGCGATGTCGTAGAGCACGACGTCCAAGCCGTGTCCGGCGCACTGAAACCCAATTTGCTGACCCATCGTCCCGCAGCCGACGACGACCACACGACGAACCTGTTCCGGGACTGGCGGCGGTTCGGGATTGGACCCCTCGCCGCTCGATGGCCCGACCTGAGGCCGGCGCCACCTCATCGCCCACCGCCACGAGTCAACCGCGAACCCAAAACCGGTGAGCCCAACATTTCCGAGCCCGCGAAACCCCAGCGTCCACCGCAAACACCCTACGCGATCGATCCGCCAGACACGATCGGCCACCGCGGGTCCGCGAGAGCGTCGTGGCTCCTGCCGATCAGGGGCAGCTTAACGCCGGGGTCAGCCCCTGGCTAGGTGGTTGCCGACCCGTCGCACAGCTGGGGCGTTTGGCCACGGGGCAGCGTTGACGAGTGCGGCGGGACAATGCCCCGTCAGCCGCGACCGAGGAGATGAATATGCCTGTCGGCAAAGCCAAAGCAGTGCAGCCGCAAGGACCGGGCGACAAGTTCCGATTTGTGGTGCCGTCCTTCACGAGCATCGACGAAGCGCAGATCCGGGACCACCTGAAGCGCGATCAGTTCTTCTGGCTCGACCTCGAGGCCCCGGGGCATGCCGAAGTCGTCAAGCTGGGGGAGATCTTCGGCTTTCACCCCCTCGCGCTTGAGGACACCGAGCATGTCGGCGAGCGTCCCAAGCTGGACAACTACGGCAATTACATCTTTCTCGTTTTCTACGGTGCCGCCCGCCACGGTAAACGCGATCGCGAGCCGATACGCGAGGTCGATATGTTCATCTCGGGCCAGTACCTCGTCACGACCCACCGCGAGCCGCTCCCGCCCCTCGACGAGGAACGCGCGCAGTTGGATGGCCGCGCCCTGCACAGCGAGCAGTTCCTGCTCTACCGCGTCTTGGATGCCCTCGTCGACAGCTTCTTCCCGCTGCTCGCCGAAATGGACGACGAGATCGACAGCCTGGAAACCGCCGTGCTCGCGAATCCCACCGACCACCAGCTGAAGCGGCTGTTCTCGCTCAAGCGACAGCTCGTCGCGATGCGCAAAGTCGTGACCCCGCAGCGCGACCTTTTCGCCAGCTCGGTCGACCAGATCGCCGAGCTTCCCGGCCTCGTGCTCGACGAGCGCGACTACTTCCGCGACATCTACGACCACCTGATCCGCGTCAGCGACTTGATCGACTCATACCGTGACCTGCTCAGCGGCGCCACCGATCTCTACCTCTCGACGGTCAGCAACCGCCAGAACGACGTCATGAAGCAGCTCACGGTGATCGCGACGATCTTCCTCCCGCTGGGGTTCATCACCGGCTTCTTCGGGCAAAACTTCGCTTTTCTCGTTACCCACCTGATCACTTCCGAGTGGACCTTCTGGGTGATCGGGGTCGGCAGCATCCTCGCCACCTGCGCGGGCCTACTGGTCTTCTTCCACCGCAAGGGTTGGGTGTAGCTCGGGTCGGGTCATCCCCCGTCCGATTTGGTTGCCGGCGCGCTCGCGCGTCTACCCGGCGCGCAGAAACGCAAGCACGGCAAGCACGCGGCGATGATCGTCATCGGTGACCGGCAGGTTGAGCTTTCCGAAGATGCTCGAAACGTGTTCTCGACCGCGCCGGGCGTGATCACCATCGCCCGCGCGATCGCGGCGTTCGTGCGGCCCTCGGCCATGAGCTCGAGGGCTTCGGATCGCTCCCGCGGAAGTGGGCTCGCTGGGCTCGAAGATCGGGTTGCGGCCGTCGGCGGAACGCTCGCGATCGAGTCGCCGACCGGCGAGGGAACGCGACTGGTCGTCGCGCTGCCGGTCGAGCCGACGTGAACCGGCGTCTACGCGGCCCGTGCCGTCGCGATCGCGCGGAGACGGTGGAGGGCCTCGTGCTCGAGTTGGCGGCTGCGCTCCTCCCCGACCCCCAGCGACGCACCGATCTCCTTGTGGCTCTGAGGCGTCTGCTCGCCGAAACCGTAGCGGCGGGCAACTACATCACGATGGCGCTCAGGCAGCAGCTTCAGCATGTCGTTGACCATTCTCGAATCCTCGACGGCGACCGCGGAGTCGGACGGGTCAACGGCGCCGTCGTCGGGCAGCAGCTCACCCAGCGCCGTACCGTCGTCGCCGACCGGCTCGTCCAGTGAGGCTGTGACGCGCGCCGCTCCCCGCAGCGAGCGGACGTTCTGGACGCTCAGCCCGGAACGCGCCGCGACCTCGGCGATCGAGGCGACGCCTGGGCCCACCCGCCGCAGTTCGTCTTCGGCCCGGCGCACGGCGGCAAGCTGGCGGTTTGCGCGCGCCGGGATCCGGATCACCTGTGCCGCTGCGATCGCGTCGCGCAGCGAGTTGCGAATCCACCACGCCGCGTAGGTTGAGAACCGGACCCCGCGACGATGGTCAAACCGCTCGACCGCGCGAGCCAGTCCGATCGTCCCCTCCTGAACCAGGTCCGCCAGCGGAACCCCCTTGCCTCGGTAGGACCGCGCCAGCGAGAACACCAACCGCAGGTTGCTCTCGATCATCCGCTCCCTGGCGGCCCGGTCCCCTCGCTCGATCCGGATCGCGAGCTGTACTTCCTCGGTGGGCGACAGCAGCGGCCTGCTCATGGCCCGGCGCAGCCGCGCGCTGAGCTGGTCATCGCTTAGGTTTCGAAGAGCCTCGGCCATGGGTGCGTCCTCAGGCGACGACGCTCAGGTGACGCCGCGGGGTGGGCACGACGCTGTACCGAGTCAGCCGTTATGCGGATGAATTCGGCGAGCGCGGGTGACGGGGTCTCGTCTCGCCACAGCAGCTCGAACGGAACCGTGAGCGGGGGATCCAGCGGCCGCACCTGCACGCCGGCAGGCAGCGCCTCGGGAGCCGTGATCAGGGCGATCGCATCGCCGCGCGCGACGCTCCGATAAAGCGCCGGCCCGGGGGCGCTTCGCGGTCATCGCGGCCGTCACCCCGAGCTCACCGAGCACGTCGGCAACCATGCGGTCATGACCCGCGCCGTCGCGATGCGCGCGTAGCCGCGATTTGCTCACCGTCGAGCTCCAGTGGCGGGAGGGGACCGCGACCGGCCAGGCGATGGTTCTCGCCTACGAGCACAACCCACGGCTCGGCGCCGAGCTTCAGCGTGCGCAGATCGGGCGACCCGAAGCTCGACGGCGCTATGAGAGCGTCGAGCGCGCCGTCTCGCAGTTCATGCCAGAGCGTGCCCCCGTAGCCTTCGAGCACCGTCAGCTCGACTCGATCGCGCTCTCGCCCGAACCGTTCGAGCAGTGCCGCCGTGCCGTTCCACCGAGCTGGTGTCGCGACGCCCAGTCTCACTGTCCCCGCCACGCCGCCTTCCAGGTCCGACCCGGTCGAGGCGGCGGCGTCCGCCGCGACGAGCGCCGCACGCGCTCGCTCGAGAAACAGCGCCCCAGCCCGGGTCAGGTCGACGCCCCGTGTGTGACGCTCGAACAGGCGCACGCCGAGCTCGGCCTCGAGCCGGCGGATCTGGGTCGAAAGACCGGGTTGGGCGACCCAAAGTCGCTCGGCCGCACGCGTGAAGCTGCGCTCCTCGGCGATCGCGACGAAATAACGAAGATGGCGAAGTTCCATCACGCCCACCTCAAGCAGCGCTGCGGAGACCAAGCGACGCCAGCTCGGCCGCCGCCGCCTCCTCGGCGTCGAGCGACGCGACATAGGACGCGAACGCCCAACGGCGGGTCTGAGGTTCGCCGTCGACGAACAGATCCCACCGCAGCGACACAAGTCGGGCTGCATCGCGCCACGTCTCGAGCGCGCGGTCGCGAGCATCGATTCGATCAATCACGAACATGGAATGGACCTCCGGTCGATCCGAGCGTTATTGCCATCGATTGGAGTGTCCAGCAGGCCCGCGGTGGTTCGCATCCCCCGAGCTGACAGTCCGACTAGCAGCCGACTCCACGGGGACCGCCCGGTTTGGTAGTCGTCCGTTGCGGCCGCTGGGACCGCGACTGCGGTTGACTAGGCGTAGTAGAACACGAGCCCGAGGAGCGCGTAGACCCCCAGGAGTTGGACGCCTTCGAACCAGGTCGATTCGCCATCGGCGATCAGCGTCGTGGAGATCAGCGCGGCGAGGAGCAGCGCCGCGAGCTCGTAGCCGTTGAAGACGAGCGCCATCGGCGCCGGCCCGAACGCGAACGAGAGGATCACGAGCACCGGGGCGACGAACAGGCCGATTTGAGCGCTCGAGCCGATCGAGATGTTGACCGCGAGGTCCATCTTGTCCTTCGCCGCGACCGTGACCGCGACGTAGTGCTCCGCCGCGTTGCCGACGATCGCCACGACGAACGCGCCGACGAAGAACTGCGACAAACCGATGTCATGGGCAGCGTGCTCAATCGAGCCGACCAGGAGCTCACTCATCACCCCGACCAGCACGCCGGCGCCGGCTAGCAGCAGCACCGCGCGACGCAGCGACCATCCGTACGGACTCGGTTCTTCGCGAGCGGGCGTGAACAGGTCGCGGTGCGTGCGCAGCGAGAACAGCAGCCCGGCGAGATAGATCGCCATCATCACCACACTGATCGCAAGCGAGAGATGCTCGGCCTGGCTGCCAAACGAGTGGCGGGCCTCGCCGACCACGGGCAGGCTCTGCCCCCGCGCGAGGACCAGAACCGCGGGAAGGATCAATGCCGTCACCGTGACGACCAGCAGCCCCGAATACGTCTGGGCAGCGGTGCGGTCAAACCTCTGCCGCGTGCGCGCCCTGCCGCCGACGACCATCGCAGCGCCGAGCACGAGTAGCGAGTTGCCGATCACCGAACCGACCAGGGATGCCTTGACCACCTCCTGCAAGCCATCGAGCAGCGCGAAGAACGCGATGATCAATTCCGGCGCGTTACCGAACGTCACGTTCAGCAGCCCGGCCACACCCGGCCCCGACCGGGCCGAGAGCTCCTCGGTCGCATCGCTCATCATCGCCGCGGCAGGCACGATTGCCAACGCCGATGCGAAGAACACGAGCGTCGGCGTCGCATGCGCCAGCTTCAGCGCGAGCGCGGCAGGAACCAACGCGGTCAAGTAGTAGACGGGGCGCACGCGCTAACAGGCTAGCCGCGACCACCACGTCGCCCAAGCATCCAAGAGGTGCCGTCAGTTGACGTCACTGTTCAGCGCCGAGTAACTCGGAGACCTCCTGCAGCGCCATCGTGAGGGCGCCCTTGCCGCTCGCCGGGTACCACGCGCCGGACCGGTCGCGGAGGAGGGTTTTGAGCCGGGCCATCCCCTGCGCGGCGAGCGGTCGGCCTGACAGCAGACGAGAGCGGATCGAGACGATCAGCGGCATCGCGTCGAGCACCTGCTCGGGGCAGGGCCGAAGGAGCGGGCGCAGATACGCGAGTCGCGGATTTTGTGCGCGATCAACCAGCCTGTCCAGCGTGCGCGCCACCCTCCGCCGCGCGCATTCGCCGGTCAGCTGCCCTACCCGGGCGGCGTGCGCCTCTGACAGGGGTGCTCCGATCCCGCGGGCGAGCTCTTCGTCGAGCCACGGCGCGAGCATCCGCGCGATCAGGCGATCCTCCACGGTCGGCTTGCGGCGCGGGCGGCCTCGGGTCCAGAACTCTTGGCTCGGTGCCCGTTCGACCTGCACAACCACATCATCGGCGCGATCGCCTACAGAATCCGTACAGGAATGCTCGGACCGGGTAAAGGTTTCGTGAAGATGGCGTCGGCCAATGCACGGCTGGGAGGTCGGGGGCAGTTGCGCGCGTCCGCAACCGCCGGCGCCGAGTTTGCCGGTCATCGATTGTCAAGCTCGGGTTGACTTGGCGCGCCGGCGCGTGACAATGCCGACAGGGATCAGCCGGCCATAGGAGGAACCGATGAGCACCGATTACATGCTCGCCTACGGGACGCACCCAACTCCGAACGAGGGCCGGTGCGCAATGGAGTGGGTCAGTCATCTGGCCGGCGAGCCGCACAGCGATCAGCCCGCCTGCGTCAGTCCGGTCCTGCGGGCGTATTGCACGTCGCTCAACGACAGCCTTGACGATGGGCCTCGCCAGCATCTGCGCCCGTACCTTGCCCGCACGATCGGCACCGCCGACGATGACCTTGACGAAGCCCGCTCGTGGATGGCACTTGACTGGCTGATTCGCACGTACGTGCCGACGTGGCTGGCCGCCGCCCGCCTGGCCGCCGCCGCGCATCAGCTGGCAGACCTTGCGCCGGTCACGGACGCGTGTGAACTGCAGGAAGCGCTCGTTGCGCTGAAGGCCGCGCGGCGTGACGCGCGCGCAGGCTGGTCCAGCTCCCTTGGCGCCGCCCGGCCAGCCGCATGGGCCCCCTGGGCAGCCGGACGAGCGGCGGCACGCGAGGCGGCTTGGGGCTCCGCGGGCGCCGCCGCGTGGGCCGCAGCCCGTGTGGCGGTCGGTGAGATCGCCGGAGACCGCGCGCGGGCGATGGCACGCGACATCGCGGCCGACGCCGCGGCGATCATCGCGCGTGCGCCTCGCACGGCCTCCGGACGGGCGGCAGCGCGAGAAGCCGCACGCTCCGCGTTGGCGCCCACGCTCGACGCCTTGCAGCGCTCCGCATTCGTGTTGCTCGATCGGATGCTGCCAACGGTGCCGCTTGGTCCTGCCATTGCCGCCACGCCTGCCTGCTCGACGCCGAGCCGTCGATTGCGGCAGGACGGTGATCGAGAGCGTCCGGGGAAGCCGTTCGCAGAGATCAGGCGCGTGACGCACCTCGGCGGTGAACAAGTCGATCCGCTCGAGGTCTGCTCCCGGTAGGCCCTCAAGCAGACCAGCTCGACCACACCTGAAGCATCCGCGCCCATTGGGAATTCGTCAGCTGCGCACGAGCGCGGAGAGGCATCGCCACCGGTATAGGATCGCCGTGGCCATGGCTGTCGATCGATCAGCTCCCCGCGAGCCAGTGCTGCGTGGTCGTCGACACGAACGCGTGGTGATCCATCGGATGCTCGAGGACGCCCGCGCGGGACGGAGCGGGGTGCTGGTGTTGCGCGGGGAGGCGGGGGTTGGGAAGACGGCGTTGCTTGACTCTGCGGTCGGGTCGGCAGGAGATCTGCGGGTGTTGCGCGCGGTAGGGGTGGAGGCGGAGATTGAGCTGGCGTTCGCGGCGCTGCATCAGTTGTGCGGCCCGCTGCTCGATCGTCTGGACGGTCTTCCCGGTCCCCAGCGTGATGCGTTGGCGACGACGTTCGGGTTGAGCGCCGGGGCGGTGCCGGACCGCTTCTTTGTAGGGCTGGCGGTGCTTGGACTGTTGTCCGCGGCGGCGGACGAGCGCCCGCTCTTATGCGTGATCGATGATGCCCAGTGGTTGGACCGGGCGTCGGCACAGGCGTTGGCGTTTGTGGCGCGGAGGATGCTGGCGGAGCCGGTCGTGATGCTATTCGCTGCGCGGGCACGAAATGACGAGTTCGCGGGCGTGCCGGAGCTGGTGCTCGGTGGCCTCGAGGACGCCGATGCGCGGGCGCTGTTGGCGTCGGTGATCCCGGGGCGGCTGGATGAGCGAGTCGCCAACGAGGTTGTGGCGGAGACGGGCGGCAACCCGTTGGCGTTGTTGGAGCTCCCGCGGGGGCTTTCGCCCGCGCAGCTGGCCGGAGGCTTCGGGCTGCCGGGAGCGCTGTCGCTCCAAGGCAGGATCCAGGAGAGCTTCGTGGCGCGCCTGGAGGCGCTGCCGGAGGACACCCAGCGGCTCTTGTTGGTGGCGGCGGCAGAGGCGACCGGCGATCCGGCGCTCTTGTGGCGTGCCGCCGGGCGGCTCGGGATCACCCGTCCAGTACTCGAGCCGGCGGAATCGGCGGGGCTGATCGAGGTCGACGGCAGAGTTCGGTTTCGACATCCGCTGGTGCGCTCGGCGGTGTACAGGGCCGCCGCGCCAGAGGATCGGCGGCGCGTGCATCGCGCATTGGCGGAGACGACAGACGCGCAGCACGATCCCGACCGGCGCGCGTGGCACCTGGCCGAGGCAGCGGAGGGTCCCGACGAGAATGTCGCCGCCGAGCTCGAGCGCGCCGCCGACCGGGCGCAGGCACGCGGCGGCTTGGCCGCCGCGGCGGCGTTCCTGCAGCGTGCGCTCGCGCTGACGCAGGATCCTGCGCGGCGCGCGCAACGCGCGCTCGCCGCCGCGCAGACAAGCCTCCAGGCCGGCGCGCTCGACACGGCAGAACGGATGGTGGATATCGCGGCGATGGGTCCTCTCAACGACCTGCAGAATGCCCGGCTCTACCTCGTCCGTGCGCAGCTGGCGTTTGTCTTGAGCCGAGGCAACGACGCTTCGCCCCTGCTGCTCGCGGCTGCCAAGCGGCTTGATTCACTCGATGTCGAACTCGCCCGCGAGACGTATCTTGAGGCGATGGCGGCGGCGATGTTCGCCGGCCGTTTCGCGAGCCCGGGCGGTGGCACGTCGGATATCGCGCGTGCCGCACGTGCGGGGCCACGGCCGTCGCAGCGGCCGCGGGTCGCCGATCTCCTCCTGGATGGTCTCGCGACGCTCAATAGTGAGGGATATTCGGCCGGGGCGCCCACCCTTCAACGCGCGCTGGACGGTTTTACTCAGGGCCTGCCCGGGGCGGAGGAGCTTCGCTTGCTGTGGCTGGCGTGCGTGTCGGCCTTGCACACGTGGGATGACGAACGCTGGGATGTCCTGTCCAAGCGTCATGTCTACCTTGCCCGCGAGGCAGGCGCGCTCAGCGAGCTGCCACTCGCGCTCAGCTCCCGCATCTACGTCCACCTATTCATGGGCGAGCTCAACGCGGCGCGAGCGCTCGTCGAGGAAGTGAACTCCGTGATGGAAGTGACCGGAAGCGATCTGACGCCTTTCGGAGCCATTGGCCTAGCGGCGTTCGAAGGTCGGGAAGAGAGGGCTCAAGGGCTGCTCGACGCGAGCAACGCTGACGCAGAGCGGCGTGGTGAGGGAGTCGGCATATCGGTGACACACTGGGCCAAGGCACTGCTTGACAACGGTCTTGGCCGCCATGAAGAAGCGCTGAGTGCGGCGCAGCAGGCGAGCGACTTCCCGGGAGACCTCGGCACGTCGAACTGGGGAATGGTCGAGCTGATCGAGGCCGGAGCGCAAAGCGGAACGCCTGAGAGAGTGACTGACGCGCATCGTCGTCTTGTGGAGATGGCCAATGTCACGGGCACAAACTGGGCGATTGGCGTGGCGGAGCGCTGCAATGCGCTGCTGAGCGAGGGCGAAGCCGCCGAGTCCTCTTATCGTGAAGCGATCGCCCGATTGAGTGAGACGCGTCTACGCCCGGAAATCGGTCGCGCTCATCTTCTGTATGGGCAGTGGCTGCGTGGAGAGCATCGACGTATGGATGCGCGTGTGCAGTTGCGCACAGCTCACGATCTGTTTGAGTCGATCGGCATGGAGGCGTTCGCCGAGCGCGCGCGCAGGGAGCTAACGGCGACAGGCGAGAAGGCGCACAAGCGCACGGTCGAGACACGCGACGATCTCACCGCCCAGGAGCGGCAAATCGCTCAGCTCGCGCGCGATGGGCTCTCGAACGCCGAGATCGGTTCGCGGCTCATCATCAGCCAGCACACGGTCGCCTACCACCTGCGCAAGGTCTTCAACAAGCTGGGAATCGCCTCGCGCAACCAGCTCAGCGAGGTGCTGCCCGGGGGCGCCACCGCGAAGCTGACGGCGTAACCAGCCGAGCCAAGTCGACGTCGCTCAGCAGGGCTTCCGCGACCGGCGCTAACGCGAGTCCGATCCAACTGGTTGCGGCTTTGGTTCGGGCGCCGGAGCTGACGGTTCGCGCGCCTCGAAGAACTCGGCGCCTTCGATGCTGATTTTCGGCACGAGCGGGTCAAGCCACCGCGGCATGTACCAGTTGATCTTGCCCATGAGGATCATCAGCGCCGGCACCAGCAGGCATCGGACGACGGTGGCGTCGAGGATCACGGCGACCGCGAGACCGATCCCGAACTGCTTGACGGTCGGGTCGCCGTTGAGCACGAAACTGCCGAACACGAACACCATGATCAGTGCCGCCGCGGTGATTACCCGGGCGCTCGTCACGAGGCCGCGCACGACCGATGTCTTGTTGTCATCACCGGCGTGAACATGTTCCTCGATCTGGCTGACCAGGAACACCTCGTAGTCCATCGAGAGCCCGAACAGGATCGCGAACATGAACAGCGGCACGTAGGAGACGACCGGAACCTTTCCGGGCAATCCGATCACATCGCTGAACCAGCCGTATTGGAAGATCGCGGTCAGCACTCCGTATGAGGCGGCGATCGAGAGGACGTTCATCACGGCCGCCTGGGGTGGAATCACCACGCTGCGGAACGCCAGCACCAGCAGAAGAACGCTGAGACCGATCACGACCAGGATCTGGAGCGGAAGCTTGCTCGAGATCTTCGACGCCAGATCGTCGTACGCCGCGGTCGTGCCGCCGACCTCGGCCGTCATGTTGGTCCCCTTCTCGGCCGTCGGGATCGTGCCGTCGCGGAGCGCATTGACCAGGGTCGTGGTCGCGTTCTCCGCCGGCCCGGCCTTGGGGATCGCGTTGAAGAACGCGGTCGTTCCCGCCTCGTCGATCTGTACCGGCGTGACGGCCGCCACCCCGGTGGTTCCGGCGACGTCCTTTTGCAAGGTCTCAAGCCGCGAGTCGCTCGAGCCGGTTGCCGGGGAGCCGAGCGAGGCGACGATGATCAGCGGCCCGTTGACACCCGGACCGAAGTTCTGCGAGATCAGGTCATACGCGCGACGAGCCGTGGTCGACGTAGACAGGGCGGCGGTGTCCTGCTGCCCCAGATTCAGCGACAGCAGCGGGATCGCCAGCGGGATGAGGATCGCGAGCGCGGCCAGACCCGCAATCAGCGGATACTTCGCGATTTCGCCGGCCCACTTGGCCCACAGTCCGCGATGGGCCTGATCTTCGGTGGGCGGACGACGAACCCGCAACGAATTGATATGCGGGCCCATGATCGCGAGAGACGCCGGCAACAGGGTCAGGGCCGCCAGCACCGCGACGACCACGGCGATCGCCGCCATCAGCCCCATGGTCGTGACCAGCGGGATCTGCGCCACCGCCAGCGAGACGAGCGCGATCGTCACGGTACAGCCGGCGAAGAACACCGCCCCGCCGGAGGTCGCCGCGGCCCGCGCGATCGACTCCCGTAACTCCAGCCCGTCGTCCAGGCCGCGGAAATGACGCGTGACGATGAACAGCGCGTAGTCGATCCCGACGCCCAGACCGATCATCGTCGCCAGCGTCGGCGCGACCGTTGGCACCGTCGCCGCGTGGCTGAGCATGCGGATGATCGCCAGCGTGCACAGCAGCCCCAAGATCGCGGTCAGGATCGGCACCAGCATCGCCGCCACCGTCCCGAACGTGAACGTCAGGATCACCGCCGCGGCGAGGATTCCAATCAGCTCGCTCGACTCGGTGGCGGGCTTTGAGACCTTCCGGCCTAGCTGACCGCCGGTCTCCACCTGGAGCCCTGCGGCCTCTGCCGGCTTGGCCGCCGCGTCGATGATCTCCTGCGCCTCGTCGACCGACAGCGAGCCCGGGCTGACCGACAAGCCCACCGCGAGATAACCGGTGGATTGGTCCTTGCTCAGTTGCGACGCGCCCTGCGGCGTCAACGGGTTCACGACCGATGCGACGTGCGGCGCCTTGGCCACATCGGCGGCCGACTGATTCACCGCATTCGCGTACTGGGAGTCGGTCAGCTTCCCGTTCTTGGCGTGCAACACGATTGGGCTGACCCCGTTCGCCTGAGCCGGAAACGACTTCTGCAACGCGTCCGTGGCCTTCTGGCTATTCGTCCCCGGCAACGACAGGTTGTCATTCGTGTTGTCCCCCAGCTGGTGGGAGACGGCCACCAGCGCAACCGCCGCGACCAGCCAGACGCCGAGGACCAAGAACCGCCGGCGCACCGCAAAGCGCGCCAGCCCATAAAGGACTTTGGTCATATCAGGCTCGGCATTGAGGTCACGGTGGCGACATTCCAGTCGGAGGCGAGCTCGTCTGCGCGCGATAGCTCGACCACGCGTTCCGCTCCAATCACGCCCCTCTTGCTGACCTCGGATCTATGCACGAACGCCGCTCCCTGGCGTCATCCGAATCGGGTGATCAGGCGAACGAGCTAACGGATTCCAACGCGTGACGTCCTACTTCCAAACCGCCGGCAACCGGTTTGTTTGTGTGCGGGTCGAATGGCGCTTTCGCCTGTAAACAGGCGATTGACCCTAAAACTGTAGATAGATGCGTCGCCCGCGTGAACGGGTGCTCGTCCGTCGCTAGGACTCGTCTGAGGGAGCTATGGCGGGGCCGACTTGGGATTGACAAGGCAACGGAATTGGTCAATACTTAGGTGAATGCCTAAGTATCAGGAGCTCGACCGGATGTTCCATGCGCTTGTCGACGGCAGCCGGCGCGCGATGGTCGAGCGGCTGTCCCACGGTCCGGCGTCCGTCAGCGAGCTGGCCCGGCCGTTCGAGATGGCTCTTCCCACGGTCGTCCAGCACCTGGGCGTCTTAGAGGCGGCGGGGATCGTGAGCTCGACCAAGGTCGGACGGGTCCGCACCTATCAGCTAGTCCCGGGGGCGATGAAACCGGCCGCGGACTGGATCGGCCGGCAACGGCTGCCGGCCGAACGCCGCCTGGAGCGCCTCGGCGAGCTCCTCGATAGTCCCAACCCATCTACACCTACTTGCAAGGAGTCACCGAAATGAGCGACACCATCGAGCGCAGTCAGACCCACGCGACGTTCGTGATCGAGCGCAGCTACCCGGCTCCCGTCGAGACGGTCTGGCACGCACTGTCGGACAACGACGCGCGCGATCAATGGTTCAGCGCCGGCTCCGCGTTCGACGCGCACGAAAAGACGCACGACTTCCGCGTCGGCGGCCACGCGACCGAGGAAGGCCAGTGGCACGGCGGCCCGCGGTCGCGCTTCTTCTCGACCTACACGGACATCGTCGACCTACAGCGGATCGTCTTCACCTATGACATGTGGGTCGACGAGCGACACCTGTCGACCTCTCTGACCACGATCGCGCTGGATCCCGAAGGCGACCAGACGCGACTGACGTACACCGAGCAGGGCGTCCACTTCGACGGCCTCGACAGCGTCGAAGGTCGTGAGGAAGGCACCCGGGGACTGCTCGATCAGCTCGCCTCCCACCTCGCCGGCGGCCACTGAAGCCCGGTACCCGCAACCACAATCGAAAGGCAGACCACCCATGACCCTGGTGACAGCACAGATGTCGATCTCCGTCGACGGCTTCTACGCCGGCTCTCGGCACGCTGACATGAGCACCTGGCTTGACAGCACCGAAGCCGCCGCCTTCTTCCGCGTCACTCGCTGGGCGATCGACGCCGAGGCATGGCGCCAGCGCCTCGGCTTCGGCGGCGGCGAGCGCAACACCAACTCGGACATCATCGCGGAGAGCTACGAGTCAGCCGGCGCCTACGTGATGGGACGGCGCATGGCCGACGGCGGCGAGATCCCCTGGGGTGCGGACCCTCCGTTCCGCGCCCCGGTGTTTGTCGTCACAAACCGCGCTCGGCAAACTCTCGAGCGGGAGGGCGGCACGAGCTTCACATATGTCACCGACCGGCATCGAGAGCGCCGTTGACCAGGCCCGCGCCGCCGCGAACGGCAAGAACGTCGCGATCGCCGGCGGTGGCACGCTGTTGCGTCAGGTGATCGGCCTCGGACTGTTGGACGAACTCGAGCTACACATCGTGCCCGTGATCCTCGGCGACGGCATGCGCCTGCTCAGTTCCCAACTCGGGCTTGGCAGCCGCGAGGGGATCGAGCTCACGCCCGACCGGGTCATCGCCACCCCCGACGTGACCCACGTGCGCTACAAGCTCGACGGTCGCCGGCCGCTCGTCCTCGACAACAGAGGACGAGATCAGGAACCCGCCGTCGCCTAGCGACTTGCCGCGGATCGTCGGCGTCAGGCAGTTCTCCTCGGTCCGATCGATGGACCCAGCTCTGCTGCTCAAGAACATCCTGAGTACGGTTGCGGCGGCGAAGCTGTTTGGGCTGCCGATCGTCCAGTCGACGGTGAATGTCCGCTCCGGCCAAAATAAGCCGACCGTTCCCGAACTTGCCCGGCTGCTCGACGGATGCGGCCGGCTATTCGCCGGATCCACCGCTTATGAGCATCTACTGTGCCGAAGTCCTACCCCCGGGTCCGGATCGGGGAGCCCAACACGAATCCGGACGCGTGCCCGCTGTCGCCCGACGCGAGCCGATGCCCGATGTGAAGGTCCTTCTGATCAGCCAGAGGCCAGACGGTTTCTTTCTCGAGCGATTCGATGAACGCGGAGAGTTTGTGCGGAGTACGCGGCACGACGAGATCGACGACGCGATGCGGGAGGCTTACTCGGAATACGGCTCAATCTCCGAATGGCGGCTCTGTCCGGATGATGCTGATCCGCTGGAATACATCCGGGGGAGATCTGAGTCCTGATCGCAGCCTTGGAGCCTCCTTCCGGGAGCAATCACGGAAACTCACGTAGCACCAGCCGACGCATGCTCGAGCCGCTTCAGACGCTCGGAGCGTCTTCGGCTGACACTGTTGACGCTCGGGTCGTATCGCCGGACTCGAGCGACGCGGACGGCCGACACCGAGCCCGCTCACAGCCTCCGGGCGGGATCGAAGGGTGTGAGCTCCGGAGCGGCACGTCCCTCGAGCACGAGCGGGGCGAGCAGGTTGGCCGTCGCCGGTGCGAGCGTGACGCCGAGCATTCCGTGCCCGGTCGCGAGGTAGATGCCGTCTATTCCAGGGAGAGCTCCGATCAGCGGCAGTCCGTCCGGGGTCGCCGGCCTCAGTCCTGCCCACGCCTCGACTGGGCCGTCCGGGTCGGGCTGCCAGCCTCCGAGGTACGGGCGTGCCGCGGCGAGCAGCCGCTCCCCCACGGCGGGTGAGATGTCCTCGTTTTTCGCACCGAGCTCGAATACGCCTGCGACACGCACGCCGCCGTCGAACGGGCTCAGGCCGAGCTTCGCCTCGGCCAGGTAGAGCGCGTGCCGCGGCCGCGTGCCGCGGCCGGCGATCGTGACGCTGTAGCCGCGTGCACCCACGAGCGGCACGCGCACGCCAAGCCGGCGAAGCAGCGGGGCGGTGGGCAGGCCCGCCGCGACTACGACCCGCTGCGCCACCACCGGACCAGCAGTGGTCTCCAACGCCCAGCCGCCCGTCCTTCGCTTGAGCGTGCGGAGCTCGCAGCCCTCGTGGATTTCGACTCCGTCGGCCAACAGGTGCTCCGCCAGGCCGGCGGTCAGCTGTTCCGGGCGCACGAAACGGTCAACGCGCGCATGCAGACCGACGATGACCTCGGTCCGGTCGAGTGCGGGCTCGAGCGCGACCAGCGCTTCAGCGTCGAGCTCGTCGATCGATCCTCCCTCGTAGCCGAGCTCGCGGAGTCGCTGGAAGGTCCTTCGATAGAGGTCAAGCCCGCCGGGCGTGCGCGCCGCGACGACCAACCCGGCGGTGTGCATCTCGAATGCCACGCCGGCGTCGCGATAAGCGTCGAACAGCTCCAGCGTGCGGCGGTTGAGACCGAGCAACGCCCGGATACCGGCGTCGAAGCGAGCGCTGCTGCAGTTGCGGCGGAAGCCCCAGAGCCAGCGAACGAACGCCGGATCGAGGCTGGGCCGCAGCACGAACGCATCGCCGCGGGTCACGAGCTGGTGCAGGCCCTCGCGCACCATGCCCGGTGCCGGCAGCGGGTACGTCAAGCTCGGCGAGACCCACCCGGTATTACCACGCGACACGCCCCCGCCGACGCCCGCCCGCTCGAGCACGACGACATCGGCGCCGCGCCGCCGCAGCTCCCACGCGCACGCGAGGCCTACGACCCCGGCGCCGACGACGGCGACTCGCGGCTCGCTCATCGCCCTCGAGCTCAGTCCGTCCAGTTCACGAACCGCTTCGCCTGCTCCGCGACGTTCTCCCCGAGGATCGGATGCTGCGCCATGTCCGGGGAGTATCGGCTGGCCGGAACCGTCCGGCCGAGCCGCTCGGCCATCGAGCGGACGTAATGCGGAGCGCCGCCGCAGCAGACGCCGATGTACCCGACGCCCAGGTCGCGCGCGGACGCGGCGAAGTCGGCCATCTCGAACCGGTTGCAGAGAAACGGCTCGAGCGCGATCGGGAACCCGCGCGTCCCGTCAGCGTCCTTCAGCGCCTCGAAGTTCGGCTGCGCGGGCGTCGTACGGTACGGAACCGGCTGCGCGGCCACGTGGCAGTCGACCCCAGCCCGGATCCTCTCCAGGATCGGCAGCATTGTCTGCGGACCGCGCGAGCAGTTGAGACCGACGACGTCCGCGCCCATGGCCTCGAGCTGCCTGCACGCATCGTCGAACTCGTACCCGTCGATCGTCACATCATCCGTCGAAGCGAACGTGACGATCGACGGCAAGCCGGACTCCTGGATCGCCTCGAGGCTGATCAGCGCCTCGCCCAAATAGTCGTGCGTCTCGGAGATGATCAGGTCGGCTCCCTCCTCGGCCGCCCAGCGGACCTGCTCGCGGTACATCTCGCGCACCATCTCCCCAGAGCTCTCGGGCGCATCGGGGTCATAGACCCAGGTGTTGCAGATGTTGCCGGCCACGAGCGCGTCGCCTTCGGACGCGACATCCCGCGCCAGGCGCAGCGCGTGCCGGTTGAGCGGCTCGAGGTCGGCCTCGCGTCCGATCGACCGCAGCTTGTCGCGGTGGGCGTAATACGTGAACGCCACCATCACCTCGGCGCCGGCGCGGAGCATCTCCCGATGGAGCTCTCGCACGGCGTCGGGGAAGTCAAGGACCACCTCCGGCACGAACGCGCCGGCCTTCAGGTAGCCCCGTCGCTCCAGCTCGAACAGGTATCCCTCCGCCCCGACTACCACGCCCCGGTCGAGGCGCTCGCGAATCCCTCTCATGGCGTCGATCGTAATCGCCCGTCAACGTGGCGTCGAGATCAGGGTGCAGATCGGGGTCGATCGAGAAGACAGAATAAGGACGATCGCACCGACAGGAGGCAGGCACCGAGATGAAGACAATCGGCACCGAGGAGCACTTCGTTACCGACGAGGTCGTGGCGGCGTGGAGCCGGCTCGACTCCCCCGCGCGCGACGACTCGCGGGCGGGCCTGCCTCCGGGGGACGTGGGGGAGCGGCTGCGCGAGGTCGGAGAGCGGCGGATCGCGGCGATGGACGAGGCGGGGCTGGACGTCCAGGTGATCTCACTCACCTCGCCCGGCCTGCACAACCTTCCCGCCGACGTGGCCACCCGCTTCCAGGTCGAGACCAACGACCGCATCGCCGAGCTCGTGAACGCCCACCCGGACCGGTTCCAGGGCTTCGCCACCCTCGCGACCCCCGCGCCCGTGGCAGCTGCGCAAGAGCTCGAGCGCGCGGTCACCAATCTCGGCCTCAACGGTGCCCTCCTGTTCGGCCGCACCGGTGAGCGCAACCTCGACCATCCCGACAACTGGCCGATCTTCGAGACCGCTGCGTCGCTCCGCGCCCCGCTGTACATCCACCCGCAGATCCCGCAGCCACGGGTACGGGCTGCCCTGTACGCCGGCTTTGACGACGCCATCGACACCGCGTTCGCTACCCACGGCATCGGCTGGCACTACGAATCCGGCGTGCAGTTCCTCCGGCTCGCACTCGCCGGCGTGTTCGACCGCTTCCCTGACCTCCAAGTGCTTCTCGGCCACTGGGGCGAGGTCGTGCTGTTCTATCTCGACCGGGCCGACGGGCTGGCCATGCAGGCCAAGCTCCCCCAGCCGTTCTCGGAGTACGTTCGCGCGAAACGCGTACATCACCGCCGGCGGCGTCTACAGCCAGCGCTACCTGCGGTGGGCGGTCGAGGTGGTCGGCGTGGAGCGCATCCTGTTCGCGACCGACTACCCGTACCGGCCCGGCCCCGACGGCGGCGTCGAGCATTTCCTTCAAGCCGCAGGGCTCGATCGGACCGACCAGGAGCGGATCGCCGCCGGCAACTGGGAGAGGCTCGTGGCCGGCATCCGGCGCTGACCATCGCCCCGAACCCTGACCCGTCAGGCGCCAGACTGCACCGTTGGCCCTCCTCAGGGCCGCAGGATAAGGACGAGGAGAAGGCCCGGCGCTCGACAAACGACGCGTCGTCCGCTCGCGCTCGACAACGTTCAGCCACAGCTGGAGCGATGGGGGAAACGCCGTGGTGCGGCACCGCTGGATCCTCGGCATCCTCGCGCTCGCGATCGTGCTCGCGCCGGCCACACCCTCGTTCCGGCAAGGCCAGGACTCTCTGATCAGCGTGATCCCCACCGCGGAGGGCAACACCTCGGCCGGCCCCGCAACCGTCACGCGCCTCCGGGCCGCGCTGACAAACGTGCCCCGCCACGTCGAGGTCGGCGGCAACACCGCCCAGAACATCGACTTCAACAGCGCCGTGTACGGCAACTTCCCGCTGATGCTCGCAGCGATCGCAGTCGTCACCTTTCTAATTCTCGCGCGCGCGATGCGCTCCGTCGTGCTCGCCGCCAAAGCCGTCCTCGTCAACCTCGTCTCCCTCGGTGCCACGTTCGGATTCCTCGTCCTCTTCTGGCAGAACGGCCACGGCTCAAACCTGCTTTACGGGGTCCCCGCGACGGGCTCGATCCGTAACTGGATCCCGATCATCACGTTCGCCTTCCTATTCGGAATCTCAATGGACTACGAGGTATTCATCCTCGCGCGCATGCGCGAGGAATACGACCGAACCGGATCGACCAGCCGGGCCGTTGCCAGCGCCCTTGCACACACCGGACGGCTGGTGACCTGCGCCGCTCTGATCCTCGCGATCTCGTTCATCTCGCTAAGTACCGCCCCCGACATCGTCGTCCAGATGATCGCCACCGGACTCGCCTTCGGAGTCCTCGTCGACGCCGTAATCGTTCGCACGCTCCTCGTGCCCGCCCTCGTCGCGATCATGGGACGCTGGAACTGGTGGATGCCCAACAGCCTCGCCCGACTCTTACGGCTCCCACCCACGACCCCAGCCGAACACCCAGCCGCCACATGACACCCCATGCCGCCATCGCGCTTGCGCGCACGGGAAGCCGGCAAGGCTTCGTGGCCGCGTGTGTCCGTTAGCAGCGCCGCGGATCGGGCTGGCGCGGCTTCTCTTGTGTCAGGGTTACCGCTTGCCCACGTGGCGAGGGCCGGCGATCCTCACCGGCCCTCGCCAGGCTGGTCTCTCAGCCTCCCGGACCGCCAGCGGGCATGCCACCCCGGCCGCCGGGCCGCTGCATCGCGGTGAACGAGCTGTCTAGGTGGACCTCGACCTTGCTGCCGTCGGACCTCGTGACAGTGACCTCGTAGCCGTTGCCGGTGAAGTCGGTTGTGACGACACCCGCGGTACCGCCGCCGACCGCCTTGACCGCCGCGGCCTGAGCCTTGGTAGCCGCGGCGCCGGTGACCGCCTTTTCAGCGTCCTCATGCGCGGCGGTGCCATGCGCCGGCATGTTGGACGCGGGCGGAGCCTGCGTGGCGGACGGAGCAGTCGAGCTCGACGACGAACTAGTCGACGACGTGGCGGCGTTGGCGATCGCGCCGCCACCGATCGCGGCCGCCGCGACGGCGGCGCCTGTGATCATCATGGACCTGAGGTTCCTCATGTCCCTCCTTGAGTTGTTGTGAGGACCGGGCCCATCGTGGTCGAGGGTTGCAAGAAACCCGCAAGATACGTGTGAGAATTAAGTCGGAGCCGAGCTCCGAAATCTTGCGCTGCGGGGAGGTGCTGCTTGATCGCCGGTGACTCCCAGATGACAGCGAAACAGTTATTGCCGATCAGGCCCGCCGGCAGCCCACCGCCGGCGCTCCCCGGCAGCAAGATCATTTTCGACATCGCCTCACCTCCGTTGTGATTTGCAGAGCCCACCAGCTATTGCGGTTTCGGCTCGTTCCGCAGCGGCAGGTACGAGGAGAAGTTGGCGACGTAGAGCGCGAGCGTTGCGGATGCCAGCACCCGAAGGGCGACAGCGATCGAGGAAGTAGCTGGCCCCGACCGCAATCTTCTGGGCCACAGCGCGCGAGGCCCCGCGGCGTCCGCGGGGCCTCGAGGAGTGATCCGGCTTCGATTGTCAGGTCGACAGCAGGCGCTGGAAGAACGTCCGGTAGCGCTGCAGGGCGACCCGCAGATCCTCGGTGGAGATGTCCTCGCCGCGGCCCCATTGCGCTTCGAGCCGTTCCCGTTCCTTGGCGAAGCCCTCTGCGAGTTGCTGCATGAGGTTCGCGACCAAGCTATCGGCGTCCTCGACCGCCCCTCGGGGCTGGTCGACGAACCGCGTCTGGATTTCCTTCCACCTTTGTTGGAAGGTGGCGTCCATCTCGGCCGGAAGCAGCGACCCGCCGTTCGAGGCGGAGGCCGCCGCGCCCGTCGAATGGGGCGCTGCCTCGGTGTCCTGATCCTGCGCCGAGGCGGCTTGTGTCGGCGTCGCCGGCCTGCCCTCGGCGGCACGGCCCGGGGAGCCGCTCTCTGTGTCGAGGCCAGCATCGGGCCGTGCCGCCTCGGGGCTCCGATCCCGGCCGGGGCCCCCGTCCGAGCCTCGCCCGTGGGCGCTGTCGGCTCGTCGACGGGGAGACCTGCCCCGTCCGCGGCAGGCGCCGCCTGGTCGTCGTACACCCCGGGCTGATCTTCAGGGGCCGCTGCGTCCCGCACATCGCCCTCGGACGTCGTGACACTACCCGCTTGCTCGTTTGGCGAGGCCAGGTCGCGAGTGCTCAGCGTTTCTGTATTGCGTTCCATCGGTCATCCCCTCCGCGTCGTTTGCTGTGGGACTGCGCCCCCACCGTTATCGTGCGCTAGCTCGGTGGCGGAGGCATCATCTGCCTGCCTGACGTCACCGGTGGCGAGCAGGTCATCGAACAGCGCGCGGAAGTGGACCATCGCCTGCCGCAACTGCTCGGTGTTGGCCTGTCCGTTGTGAGCCCGGATCGAGATCGCGTGGGCCGCTCGATAATTCTCGACTACCACGGGATGCTCCACGGATATGTCGGCCGTCCGCTGCTCGAAGTCCTCATCGACCGGATAGCCGCGGTCGTGCATCACCCGCCGCACGAGCTCATGGGCTTGGCCAACGGCGCTCACCGGCTCATCCACGAAGTAGCGCTGAGCCGCCGCCCATTCCGCCAGATACCGCTCGCGGACGGCGGGATCGAGCGGCCGAATCTCGAAGTTACCGACTCGCTGACGGCGATCGGCCAACTCCTTCTCGGCGGCGCGCTGGTCGCCCCGCTCCACCACGACGCGGCCATACTCCGGCCCGAACTCATCCTTCAATCTCCGAGACCGTCGCTGACGTGCAACGAGAACTCCGATGATCACTAACAGAATTACGACAACCGCGACTAGCACCCAGATCATGGGTCCACTCTCCTTTTCGGTCCGTCCCCCGAACCCCTCGACGATCGACGACCTCCTACCCCGAACCTACCCCCGCTCGCCCGGCGTCAACCCATCCCCCTCTCCGCGATGTATCCATCCGGACGGAGCGCCGACGAACTCGGGTATGGACCAAATCGCGCTGCTATCTGCGTACCATCTCGGCGCGTTCGTGATCGCGATCGCTCACAGCCCTCTAAACCGCGTCGGCGGTGAGCGCGTCATAGCCCTAATTCTTCAGGCGTGAGCGCGTGACAATGGGCTATGGCCGAAACAGGCCCCATGGTCACGCGTTTGATGTTTCGCGCTCGGTCGTGTGAATGACGGCGGCGCGGTTCTTGTGGGAGCGCTCATAGGCGCGGACCAGCTTGGCGCGTTCCGCGTCTCCCTCGCCGACCACGGCGTTGACCTCGCTCGCGTTCAGCTCGTCATACCCGGGCCACGGCTCCTTGCCGCGCAACGCGCTGGTCCGCCCGAGCACCGTCGAGCGGTTCTGATTCGTACGTTCGTAGGCGTCGACCTTTGCCAGGTCGATCTGCGAGAGCCCACTCAGCTTCTCGAGCACCTCGGCGGCGGTCAGGCTGTCATACCGCCCGATTGGCAGGTCCTGCTCGGCGGCCACCGCGCCCTTGATGTGTGCCTCTGCCTGAGCGACGCCGGGAACCTTGCGCGCCTGCCGGGCAGTGCTTCGCACCCGCGTGTTGGCCCGACGGGCTGTCTTCTTCGCCTGCTGGCCGACGTCGCGCACGGCATCCGCAGCGCCGGTCTCGCTCACGTCATAGGACGGATCACCCTGCACATCGGCGCGAACCACGGCGTCGGTCAGCTTCGCGATCTCGCGCATCACGCGGCTCAGCATCTTCTCCTCGTCGGAGCGGATCGAGGCCGCGAGCTTGGCAGTCGTCTCATCGCGGACCACACGCGCTAGGCGTTCGAGCGCGGTGTAGGTCGCGATCTCGAGCGCCTCGGTCGCGCACGTATCCTTGGCGTTCTTGAGAACCTTCTCCTCGCCGCCGCTGCCACGCAACAGGTCAAACGGCGTCTTGGCCAATGCGAAGGTTTGCGCCAGGGCGTCTTCGGCCCAGCCCATCACGGTCTGAAACGGGTTGCCAATCGGGCCGAGATCGGCCAGCCGATGCTCGATCCGACGCGCGTGATCGCGGGTCTCGCCGAGATGCTTCTCCAACGCACTCCGATAGCTCCCCTGCGGGGTCATCGCGATCTGCGCCTGAAGCACCTGCACTAGACCAAGCTCTGCCGCGTGCGCCTCGTTCAAATACTGCATAACCTTCTGCTCTGACTTACTCATGTGTCGTCCTTCCAAATCAGTGGGGATTACGAGTGCAAACTGCGCGGGTCAGAATTCGGCTCTCGGGTATCTGATGCGTGCGCGCCGCTCCCCTGCGCAGGCGTCATGGGTCCTATGCGACCCCATGTCGCATTGACTGCTGTGAACGCGCTTCTACGATCACGCGGTCGCGCGAACTTGGTTGCCCAGCGCCCGTGTGCCTGCTGCCAGGCGCCCACGCTCCAGCGCGTCTCCCCCTGGGTGTGGAAGTGTTGTCGCGCGCGGAGGTTGCTGTCTACCGGTCGCTCGCACGCCTCGCACGCGTGGAGACGGGCGGCGACCGCCGGTAGACGATGCTGTCTGCGCGTTAGGTGCGACGCCGACTGCGCCGGCTGAAGCCGAACCAGCCCGTGAGCAGTAGGACTAGGAGAATGATGATGAGGATTGTGAGCATGTCACCTCCGACGCCCATCGTTGTGTTGGCTTGGGCATTGGCTGCCTGCTACTTCTTGTTGCGTCCGCTGAGCGCGTCGGCGACCTTGTCGACCTTGTCTTTGATTGTCGCTTTGCCTCGGTCGACTTTGCCCTCGTTCTTGAGGCTGCGATCGTCGGTGAGGCTGCCGGCGGCTTCTTTGAGGCGGCCCTTGCTTTCGTCTACATGCTTGTCAGCCATGCAATTGCTCCTTGGTTTGAATCGATGGTTTATTCGCTGGGGGAGGGTCGGCTGCGGCGAACGCCCGGCACGAACCGACTCACTAGGCCGACCCACTTAATTAGCGGTATTCGATGGTGTCGTAGCTTTCGTTACTTGTGTCCGGAATTAGCGTGACGGCACTTCCCTCGCGCGCGTACCGTCAGTGGCCGGTACCTGTCGATCGACGTCCGCTGCCTCCTCGCGGGCCGGGTAGCGTTCGACTGTCCGCGGCCCGCCCTCGACGCGGCGCGTGCCGCGCGTACCTGCGGTGCGCTCGTCGGTGCGTCTGGTTCTGCCACCGACGCGCGGCAGTAGTGAGAGGATGATCAGGAGCGCGCCGGCGGCGCCCCAGACGAGTTCGGTGAGGCCGTTGGCAGCGAAGATGCCGAGTGCGCCGTGCCCGTTGGCAAGCGCGATCAAGCACAGAGCCACGAGCGAGGTTCCGACGATCAGCGACATGGTCTTGGCGCCCCAGTGCATCGGAGCGCCGAGCAGCAGAAGCAGTCCCGCGGCGATGAACAGCAGGCCGGTCCAGCCGTTGACCTCCAACCCGAGCCACGTCCTGCCGTGAACCGCCCCGGTGGGCGCATGTTGTGCGAAGCCGTGGCCGCCAAAGATCAGCGCGGTGATGCCGTAGGCCAGCAGTACCAACCCGATCACCCCGATCGGGCCCTTGGCTAGCGATATTCCCTTGGTCCTGTATGTAGTGCTCATACGTTGTCTCTGCTTCCGGTTGGTGTGGGCTGCTGCGCGATGGGAGGCCGACGGCTCTGGACGATCGCCGAGCACGTCGTTCCGTCAACGCCCGGGCCGGGGTGCACCGTCGTCAAACGGTCGACATCTAGGAGCTCATCGCGCCGGGCTTTTCACGTGCCCGGTCTTGACTGGTTCCCGCCCCAATCGGCGCAACGCCCTCGCGGACTCAATATCCAGCAGTGCCAAGATCCGGCGCAGACCGAAGACGCGCGACGATAGTAGGGACAGAACGTCTCGGATCTGTATCACTGCCGGACCTTCTGATGTGTCGCAGTATACAAAGTCGGGGCATTATGTCCATGTACGCACTCATACATGTCTCGGTAAGGAGCTACCCGGCAAGGGTGCCACGCAATCCTGAGTTAATCGAGACAAGCTCGAGGCGCGCAGGCCGACCATGTCGTCCAAGATCGTCTCATCTTCGAATCCAAGTGCACGCCGGTTGGCGCCAACCCGCGCGCCTCGATGCTCGCGTCGTGCCCACGGGCCGCCAAGTCGACCGATGGTGCACGGCTTCTGGCGAATATGGACGAGTTAGTATGCTAGGTCGGACATGATGTGTCGGCGGCTAGATCGGCGCGCATCCCGAGAAGCCATTGAGTCCTGAGAGCGGCGGGATGACCGCACAGATCACTTCCAGCGATCCACGACCTGCCGGGAGTCCTGACCCCGGGGCTGATTCAGGCCTGCGGCTGAGAAGCGACGGTTGGCGGACCCGAGAAGCCATCCTTGACGCCGCGCACGCGGCGCTATTGCGCGATCACCGGACTACGGTGCAGGAGATCGCGGATGCAGCCGGAGTCGGCCGCTCGACCATCTATCGCTATTTCCCAACTCGCAGCGAACTTGAGCAGGCCCTAGCCGACCGGGCCGTCCAACCGGCCACGGTCAAAAGCAGTGACGCGACACCGGCGGCCCAGCCCGACGATGGAGGCGCCGCGACAACGCCGTTCGGTCGCCCGGCGGCGGCCGGCACGGCCCAGTTCGACGGCGTGCGACCCGCCGGACAACTGGGGCGTGACGAACCCCTTTCCCTCGATGCGATCCAGGTGCTCGACTCCGTGCCACCTCATCTGGTCGCCGAGCAGCTCGTGGCCGAAGCCCAACGCATCGCCGGAGTCCCGGTCGCGTTGTACCTGGTCGACATCGACGGTTCTCGTCTCGTGCGGCTCGCCGGTTCCCGCGAATTTCCAGCGCATCTCGACGACGTTGTCGCGCTCGGCGGCGAGATCCCGCCAGATGGCTTCACCGCGCTCGAAAGCAGACTCGCGGAGCAGTTCCCCGGCTCGGCGCCCTACCCGATGATGGTCCGCGGCCGTGCGCTCGGCGTGCTCGTCGCCGTCCGCCAACCCGGGGCATCACTGCGGGAACTCGCCCGCCAGGGTGCCGCAGCGATCGCGCTGACCAGCGCCTACACCGACGTCTTCGAGGGGGGCCGGCGCACCCGGCAGCCGTCCCCAGCCGCCGAGCTGCAACTCGGCCTGCTACCCCCAAGGATCATGAACGTGACCGGCGCGGAACTCGCGGGAAGCCTGATCCCCGCCTACGAGAGCGGCGGTGACTGGTTCGACTTTGCCGATAACCACGACGGCGCGTGGCTCGCGATCGCCGACCCCACGGGAAGCGGCCCCATGTCAACCGCGCTCGGCGCGCTCGCGCTCTCGGCGCTGCGCAGCGCTCGGCGCAGCGACGCAACCCTCGAGCAGGCAGCGCAGTGCATTGACCAAATCGTGCGCAAAATCGGGGGCCCAGAATTCACCGTCAGCGCGCTCATCGCCCGCTGGAGCGCGCCGACCTCGCGCCTGGCCTGGATCAACTGCGACGGACCGCCGCTCATGATTGCCTCGGCCGACGGAACCACCGAGCAGCTCGAGAGCCAAACGCAGGGCCCGCTCGGATCCGCCGAGCACACCCCGGAGCGCCACCGGCACGAGCGACGCCTGCACCCCGGACAACGGGTGATTCTGTGCTCTGACGGCGCCTCAGTCATACCGAGCGCCCAGAATGACAGCACCGCGACACCCACCGACATCAACCAGGCGGTCCTCGCCACCCGACATGCATCAGCCGCCGCGACCGTACGCCACATCCTCGACATCATCGCCACCGCATCACCCGACGGCCCCCAAGACGACGCCGCCGTAATCACGTTGCGAATCATCTGAACCCAGCCCCCGCGGCCGACATTCGCTGGTTCTCCCGCTTATTCGCAGGGATTGTGCATATTCGTCGATGACCTTTGACTGATGGACGAGCCACCGGGTAGGACCGTGAAGTGAGAAACGGTCGGGGTCCCTACGAGGTCGCGTTCGTGCTCGGGGGTGGCGGGATCTTGGGGGCACACGAGGTCGGCATGCTGCGCGCGCTGGCCGAGAGCTCGATCGAACCCGACGTAATCCTTGGCACCTCGATCGGCGCGGTCAATGGCGCCATGTTTGCCGCCGACCCGACCGTCGAGGGCGCCCTGCGCATCGGTCGGCTCTGGGGCGATTCAAATATCGCTGGCGTGTCCGCCGGCGCGCTCCTGCGCAGGGTTACCACGCTCGCTCGGACCGGTACCCATCTGCAGTCGCTCGGGGAGGCCCGGCTGCGCCTTGCGGATGCCTTTCCCGTTGAGCGCGTCGAGCAGCTGAGAGTTCCGTTCCAGTGTGTCGCCGCTTCGATCGAGCGGGCCGCGGAGCATTGGTTCGCCGAGGGGGTTCTGGCCGATGTCGTTCTGGCCTCCTGCGCGGTGCCGGGCGTCCTTCCGCCCGTGCCGATCGGGGATGAGCACTTCATCGATGGCGGGATTGTTAACTCCATCCCGGTGGCTCGGGCCGTGCTCCTCGGCGCGAAGACGATCTACGTTCTGCAGGTCGGTCGGCTGGAGAGGCCCCTTCAACCTCCCCGGTGGCCCTGGGAGGTTGGATTGGTGGCCTTTGAAGTGGCGCGACGTCATCGCTTTGCGCGCGATCTGGTTTCGCTTCCCGATGGGGTCCGGCTACACGTCCTTCCGACGGGGGGTTCCGCAGCACCTGCCTATAACGACCTCTCGGGACAGCTTCGGATAAGGCGCATAGCCCGCGGCGTCCACCAGCAGATCGACTCCTCCTACGAGGCGTCGCTGCGCTACCTGCAGGAGCAGTGATGCCGCCAGCGGCCGTCCGGCGCCCCATCACGGTCACCGTGTGGCTGGTGATGTCGATCGTCTGCCTAACGCTTTCGCCGGTCCTGCTCGCGCTTGCGGCGCTGGCGTCCGCCGTGACGGGACGTCCGCAAGCATTGATTTTCGCGCGCCTGCTGGTGGCCTACTTCGCGCTCGAGCTAGCGACGCTGATCGCCTGCGGGGCGCTATGGCTCGCAAGCTGCGGTGGCCTGTTGATGGGGACGGAGCGGTTCCAGCGCCTGCATTCCCGGCTCCTGCGCTGGTTCGTCCATGGCTTTGCCTCCCGCTGGTTGGCGTTGCTCGACATCGAGGTGCCGGCGCAGGAGCCCACCGAGGCAACGCGCGCCCTGGAGTCCGACCGGCCGCTGTTGTTTTTCAGCCGGCATGCCGGTCCGGGGGACACCATCCTGCTGATCGATCGCCTCTTCACTCGCTTTGGTCGCTTCCCGAGTGTGGTGTTCAAGCAGAGCCTCGCGCTCGATCCATGTATAGATCTGATCGGGCATCGCCTACCCCACGCGGTTCTCGACACGTCCGATCAGGAAGAGTGCGAACGGCAAATAGAGAAGGTTGCCGCCGAGCTCGGCAGTCGAGGCGTCTTGTTGTTGTTCCCAGAGGGAGGCAACTTCACTGCGGACCGTCGCCATCGGGCGGTTCGCAAGCTGTGGCGCATTGGCCGGCGGCGGGAGGCTGCCCAGGCCGAGCACATGTCACACGTGCTCCCGCCTCGGCCCACCGGAGCATTGGCCGCGTTACGAGGCAACCCCGGAGCCGACGTGATCTTCGCTGCCCACTCGGGTCTGGGCCTCGCCGCGTTTCCGCGCGAAATCTGGCACGAGACGCCGCTCGGAAAAACGTTCAACACGCACATGTGGCTGTCGCCCGCCGCGGAGCATCCAATTGAGCCCGAAGCGCAAGTCGCCTGGATCTACGACTGGTGGACGCGGCTCGACGAATGGATCGAGGAGCAAGGAACCGAGCCTCAGTCAACGCAACCGGGCCCCGCCGACGGTCGCGACACGCCGCGATGAGCCCCACAGACGCCTCCGTTCACTGAAGTCCGAGCGCGCCGGTCGACGCGATACATCTTGCGCGACGATATGCGGCTCGAGCGCCCGTGAGCAAGACGGCCACGATCCGCGTTCGACGCGATCCGCGACCAGGCCACGCACGAGTTGAATTTGCGAACCGCAGCTTTACCCTTGGAGACGAGCAACTGCTGGACCGGGAGAGGAGCTTTGCCAAATCCGTGGCTGGCGATTGACGTAGCGACGAGCCCGGCGGCCCGTGCGCTGGAAGTACGGCGCGCATGGGAAGGCTTCCTCAACGGCGACTCACCGCCCCCCGGTCTGCGCGCGCCGATCACCGAATCGTGGCAGCGCTGCGTCTCTGCCGGCCTGGACGCCACACACCGCCCGTCGCTGTCGGTGATGAGTGCGGATGAGGTCCGGGACATCTGGGCCGAGCATCCGCTGGGGAGCCTCGTGCCCACTCTGCGCGAATTGCTCGCCGAGATCGCTGACGAAGCCCAACACCTGATGGTCGTCACCGACGAGGACGGCAGGCTGTTATGGATCGAGGGCAGCCCGCGGATTCGCTCGAGCGCGGCGGACGAGATGAGCTTCGTGGAGGGCGCCCTCTGGAGCGAGGAAGCCGCGGGCACAAATGCGGTGGGTACGGCGATCGCGTTGGACCACGCCGTCCAGGTGTTCGCCGCCGAACATTTCAACGAGGTCGTTCAGCGGTGGACCTGCGCGGCGGCGCCCATCCACGACCCCGCGTCGGGCCGCCTGCTGGGGGTGGTCGACCTGACGGGCCGTCTCGGGACGGTTCACCCGCACACCCTCGCGCTCGCCCTCGCCACCGCCAAGACGGTCGAAACGCAGCTTCGTGCCGAGCAACGCGAGAGAGACGCCACTCTCCAGGCTCGTCACCTCGATCGCATCATTCAGTCCGCGGCGCCGCAGCGCGCGCTCGTTGGAGCCGATGGTCGAGTCCTGCTGTCGGAGCCGCGTGGGTGGGCACCGTTCGTCGTCGAGATTCCCGCGGGAGGCGGCGAGCTGATCCTCCCCGGTGAGGTACGCGCGGTGGCCGAGCCGCTGGGACCCGACGGATCATTCCTGCTGAGTAAGGATCAGCCGAGCTCAGGTCCCCACCCGCCGATTGTTCGGCTGCTCACCCTCGGTCACGACCGCGGGATAGTCTCCGTTGGCGGCCGCGAGGTGCGCTTCAGCCAACGCCACACCGAGATCCTCGTGCTGCTCGCCTCTCGTCGATCCGGCATGACGGCCGAAGAGCTTGCACTGGCGCTCTACGGCGAAACCGGCAAGCCTCAGACCGTTCGCATCGAGCTGTTCCGACTACGCAAGCTGCTCGGGCCCGGAATCGAGACCGAGCCCTACCGGCTGACGCTGAGCGTCGACGCCGATTTCGTGAATGTGCAACAGCTCCTGCGGGCGGGCCGTCCACGTGATGCGGCGCAGCGCTACTGCGCGCCGTTGCTCCCCCACTCGGAAGCGCCAGGAATCGTGGAGGTGCGCGAGCAGCTCGATGCCTGGGTGCGCCACGCGGTCATGACCAGCGACGACCGCGAGGCGCTCTGGGCCTGGCTGCAGAGCAGCTCAGGCCACGACGACCAACCCGTGTGGAAGCGATTCCTGTCCGATCTCAGCTTCGAGGACCCCCGCCGGGACCTCGCCGCAACCCGCGTCGCGCAACTGCGAGAAAGCCTCGCGGTGCTGGTGTGAACCGCGGAGGGCCTCAGCGGCGAATCGCCATGGCTCGATCCAGCTCCGCAAGCTCGCGCTGACGCTGTCCCTCCCCCGGTTCGAGCCGCTCGTGCTCCCGACGCTCGCGCCCACGCCGCGTTTGCGCGGCGACCGCTCCGTTGGACCGAGACGCGGACCGCGGACATGCAATGCGGGTGCAACCCCCGAACCGCGTACAACAACCTCACGAAGGTCCCATGTCGCCGATCTGGCCACCGACTCAGCGTCTGCGAATGAGGGCCATGAGGTGAGGGGAGAAGCCATGTTCGCAACACGCGTTGACGAGAACCGGGCCTCTGGCCGGCGGTCGATCAGGTCCGGGGTGATGGTCCTGCGGGACCGGCAAGACGAACGTGCGGTGCTGGACGGCCTGCTCCAGGGAGTGCGGGCCGGACAGGGCGGCGTGCTGGTGGTGCGGGGCGAGGCCGGGATCGGGAAGACGGCGCTGCTCGATTACGCGATCGAGTCCGCGCCGGATCTGAGGATGCTGCGCGCGGCAGGCGTCGAGTCCGAGGCGGAGCTTGCGTTCGCGGCACTGCATCAGTTGTGCGCGCCGCTGCTCGACCGGCTTGAGCGACTTCCCGGGCCGCAGCGCGACGCGTTGCAGACCACATTCGGCCTCAGCGCCGGCCCGGTGCCGGACCGGTTCTTCGTCGCCTTGGCATTGCTCGGTCTGCTATCCGAGGCGGCCGAGGAGCGACCTCTTCTTTGCGTGGTCGACGACGCGCAGTGGCTCGACCGCGCTTCCGCCCAGGCGCTGGTGTTCGTGGCGCGCAGGCTGCTGGCGGAGCCGGTGTTGATGCTGTTCGCTGCGCGGGAGCCCGGCGCGGAGCTCCAAGGCTTGCCCGAGCTCGCGGTCGAGGGCCTACCGGGAAGGGCGGCGCGCGAGCTGCTGCGGTCGGTGATTCCCGGGCGGCTAGATGTGCGGGTCGCTGACCAGATCGTCGCTGAGACTCGGGGTAACCCGCTCGCGTTGCTGGAGCTACCACGGGGGCTTTCGCGGGCGCAGCTGGCGGGCGGTTTCGGGTGGGTGGGCGCGGCATCGCTGTCCGGTCGAATCGAGGAAAGCTTCCGGCAACGACTCGAGATCCTGCCGGACAGACACCCAGAGATTCTTGTTGCTGGCAGCGGCCGATCCGAGCGGCGATCCGGCCGCTGGTGTTCCGCGCGGCCGAGCGACTCGGGATCACCGGACCGGCGCTCGAGCCGGCGGAATCGGCCGGGCTGATCGAAATCGACGGCAGAGTGCGGTTTCGCCATCCGCTGGCGCGCTCGGCGGTGTACCAGGCGGCGACACCCGATCAACGTCGGGGGGTGCACCGCGCGCTCGCTGAAGCGACCGACGCGCAGGTCGACCCCGACCGGCGCGCCTGGCACCTGGCCGAGGCGACGGCCGGCCTCGACGAGGACGTCGCTGCTGAGCTAGAGCGGGCAGCCGGGCGGGCGCAGGAACGAGGCGGTCTAGCCGCCGCCGCCGCGTTTCTCGAGCGGGCTGCCGCGCTGACGCCCGCGTCCTCGCGCCGAGCGCAGCGGGCGCTGTCGGCGGCGCAGGCCGAATACGAAGCCGGCTCGCTCGACGACGCCCTCGCTCTGCTGACGACCGCTGAGGCAGGCGCCGTCGATGACCTCCAGCGAGCCCGGGTGCAGCTGTTGCGCGCGCAGATCGCGTTCGCCTTACGGCGCGGCAGCGACGCTCCCCCACTCCTGCTGAAAGCCGCCCGCGACCTCGAGGCAATCGACCCGAGCCTCGCGCGTACGACCTACCTGGAGGCTCTTTCCGCTGCGATGTTCGCGGGCCGGCTGGCGCCGGGCGGCGGCGTGGTGGAGATCAGCAAGGCCGCGCTTGCCGGGCCCCCGCCACCCGAGCCGCCGGGGCCGCCGGACCTCCTCCTCCAGGGGTTGGCGGTCCGATTCACCGACGGTCCCGCGGCGGGCGCGCCGATCCTCAAGGAGGCGCTTCGTGCGTTCGGTGGAAACACGGTGCCGACGCCCGACGTAGCTCGTTGGCTCTGGTTCGCCAGCTGGATCGCGCTTTATCTCTGGGACGACGAGGCCTGGATGGAGCTCTCGACGCGGCACCTCGACCTCGTCCGGGAGACCGGGGCACTGACCGCGCTGCCGTTTGTCCTCACCAATCGCAGCAGCGTGTACGCGTTCTTCGGCGACCTGGACGCGGCCGCAGCCGATGAGGAGGAGCTGCGAGCGGCCACCGAGGCGACCGGGATCGCGCCCGTCCCCTACGGTGCGCTCGCTCCCGCCGCTATGCGCGGTCGCGAGGCCGAGCTCTCGGAATTGATCCGAACCACGGTCAGCGAGGCTCAGTCGCGCGGCGAGGGGCTCGTGCTGACAGTCACCGAGTTTCTGAGCGGCGTCCTCTACAACGGTCTCGGCCGCTATGAGGAGGCCCTCGCCGCGGTCGGCCAAGCCGAGCGCTACCACGAGGAAGGCCCGGCAATTTGGGGGCTGACCGAACTGCTCGAGTCGGCCGTCCGGGCCGGACAGCCGCAGCTCGCGGCGCGCGCGTTCGAGCGGATCGCGGAGACGACCCGCGCTGCGGGCACCGACTGGGCGCTCGGGATCGAGTCCCGCTGCCGCGCGCTTCTCACCGACGGCGACGAGGCCGAACGCCTCTACCTCGAGGCGATCGAACGGCTAAGCCGCACCCGCATTCGGGTACAGCTCGCCCGCGCCCACCTCCTCTACGGCGAATGGCTCCGGCGAAGGCGTCGGCGCTTGGATGCCCGCGAGCCGCTCCGCACCGCGCTCGAAATATTCACTCGCTTCGGGACCGAGGGCTTCGCTGCCCGCGCCGAGCGCGAGCTGCTGGCCACCGGCGAGCAGGTCCGCAAACGCACCGTCGAGACCCGGGATGAGCTCACCGCTCAGGAGGCCCAGATCGCGCGGCTCGCCCGCGGCGGTCTGTCGAACGCCGACATCGGCGAGCGGCTGTTCATCAGCCAGCACACGGTCGCCTACCACCTACGCAAGGTGTTCGCGAAGCTCGACATCACCTCGCGAAACCAACTGAGACTCGTCGTTCCGGGAGCGCAACACTCGGTGCTGCCGTAACCAAGAGCTGGATTTGGCGGCGCCTGCCCCGTACCCGCCACTACGACGGATCGGCACCTCTCGGTGGCGCTCCGGTAGCGCGTCTCGAGGCAAACCTGCTCGAGAATCGGAGCTGCGCGTCGACGCCGCGTCAGCCCCCAGGCCGGGCCACGATTTGGCGTGTGCGTATCGTCAGCGCGGCGTGACGAACAAGTGCCACGAGGACAAGCGACCCGCCATACAGGTAGACCGCGTAGTGGCCGCGCGATGACGCTCGCGTCCGTCGAATCGATCCGCCGGTTGGCGGGAGAGCGGCTTGGGTTCAGCCGGCTGCGCCCGGGTCAGCTTGAGGCGATCGCGGCGGCGGCGGCCGGGCGTGACGTGTTGGCGGTGCTCCCGACCGGTGCCGGAAAGTCCGCGATCTACGAGCTGGCTGGGATGTTGAGGCCGGGTCCGACCGTGGTCGTCTCGCCGCTGATCGCGTTGCAGGACGACCAGCTAGCGCATCTGCGAGAAGCGGGTTTGTCGGCCATCGTCCTGAACTCGACGCAGTCGAGCGGCGCGCGGGCGGAGGCGCTGGCGGCGTCGCGCGGCGCGGACGAATTCGTGTTCGTCTCACCCGAGCAGCTGACGAACGCGGAGACGAGGGAGGCGCTGCGTCGTGCCCGGCCCGGGCTGTTCGTCGTCGACGAGGCACACCTGATCAGCCAGTGGGGTCAGGACTTTCGCCCGGATTACTTGCGGGTCGGCGCTCAGGCCGACGCGCTAGGAGCCGACGTGCGAGTGGCGTTGACCGCTACGGCGGCACCGCCCGTACGCGATGAGATCGTCAGGCGTCTGGGGCTGCGTGATCCCGAGGTCGTGGTCGGCGATTTCGACCGCCCGGAGATCTATCTGTCGGTGCACCATGCCGGCTCTATCAAGGCAAAGCAGCGCGAGATCGAACGGGCGGCGTCCGAGCTGGAGGGATCCGGGATCGTGTACGCCGCGACGCGGGCAGGGGCCCGTGGCGTCAAGGACGCTCTGGAGGCGGCCGGACACCAGGTCACCGTCTACCACGCGGGACTCCCGAAGGCTGCCCGACGGGAGGCGATGGAGCGGTTTCTCAATGGGTCAGCCCGGATCGTGTCGGCCACGGTGGCGTTCGGGATGGGGATCGACAAGCCCGACGTGAGGTGGGTGTTGCACGTCGATCCGCCCGGCTCGCTCGACGCCTACTACCAGGAGATCGGACGCGCGGGCCGCGACGGCCACCGAGCCTCCGCCCGACTGATCTACCGGCAGGCCGACCTCGCCACGGCGCGATATCTATCGGCGAGGGACGTGTCGGCCGCGACCGTGGCAACGGTCGCCAAGCTGCTTAGCGAGACAGTCGCCGGCACGGGCAGCGACGCGCTGGCCGACGCAGCCGGGCTCGGCGCCCGATCGGTGACGCTCGCGCTCGCGCGTCTGGTCGACGTCGGCGCGGCGCGCTGGGGTGTCGACGGACGCGCCCGGTGGACCGGACCGATGAGCGTCGCGGACGCGCTCGAGGCATCCGCGGACGAGACGGCTCGCGAACACGAGATCGAGGCCTCCAGGCTCGAGATGATGCGCCGCTACGCAGAACACGCCGGATGCCGCCGTTCGTTCCTGCTGACCTACTTCGGGCAGGACTACGAGGGTCCGTGCGGAGCCTGTGACAACGACCGTCAGCTCGCCGCGACCGTACCGGGGGACCAGCCATTCCCGATCGGCACGCGCGTGATGAGCGAGCGCTGGGGCCAGGGCACGATCCAGCGCTACGACGGAGACCAAGTGACCGTCCTGTTCGACGACCACGGCTACCGCGACCTCGCCGTGTCGATCGTGGTCGAGAAAGCACTGCTCCGCGCCGCGGCTCGTGATGGCTAACAACTGATGAATCACCGGGACCTGGCGATGACGCATCACCTGCCCGCCGGCCACGATCCGGTTGCGAGTTATCGACCCGAGGAGAGCGAGGTCCATGTCCGATATCGGCAACGGTCGCGCTGGTCGCCCCGACGTAGCCAGCGTGGGAGGAGGCTCAGCGCGCGGTGTCCTCGCCAGCCGTCTCAGCGAAGATCCAACCCGCTCGCGCGACATCCGTGATTGGCAACGTCATGGTGCTGCGCTCGGCGTGGGCCCCGCTGCGGAGCCGGCCGACGGGTAGATCGGCGACAACGTCGATGCCAATCTCGACCGGGCGAGGAGCGTCCGCGGTCCCCTGCGACCATTGATCCGTACCGTGTGATGAGTGCCACCCGCCCATCGACGACCCTGGCCCAATGGTCGCGCAGTTGCCGCGATCAGCGCGGCTCATTTTCGAGGAGTGAGTGATGCCTGATTCGGCTGTCCATGTCGAGGGTGTGGTCAAGCGCTTTCGGGCAACTACGGCGCTTGCGGGGGTCGACCTGGATGTCGAGGAGGCCACGGTGTTTGGCCTGTTGGGACCGAACGGCGCGGGGAAGACGACCCTCGTCCGGGTGCTGGCCACGCTGCTCGCTCCGGACGCCGGGCGCGCCGAGGTGTTTGGCCGGGACGTCGTCCACGATGCAGCGGGCGTGCGAGAGCTGTTGGGGCTGACCGGCCAGTTCGCGGCGGTCGACGAGATCCTGACCGGCCGGGAGAACCTCCAGATGTTCGGGCGCCTGTTCGACCTCTCGGCCGCCGAGGCTAGCCGGCGGGCGAACGAGCTGCTCGAGCGGTTCGACTTGGCTGACGCCGCCGACCGTCCGGCCCGGACGTACTCGGGTGGGATGCGGCGACGTCTCGATCTCGCATCGAGCCTTCTGACCCGCCCGCGTGTGCTGTTCTTGGATGAGCCGACGACCGGGCTGGATCCGCGCAGCCGTAATGAGATCTGGTCGATTGTGCGCGAGCTCGTCCGCGACGGGACGACGGTTCTGCTGACTACCCAGTACCTCGAGGAGGCGGATCAGCTCGCCGACCAGATCGCCGTGATCGACCACGGTCGGGTGATCGCGCAAGGCACGGGGAGCGAGCTCAAGGACCGGGTCGGTGGGCAGATGCTGGAGGTCGAGTTAGTGAGCGCGGCGGAACGGGACAACGCGCGGGCGGCGCTGGCTGGGATAGGTTGCGGTGAGCCGGAGCCTGGAGAGCGGCTTGCGCAGCTGACGCTTCCGGCGCCGCGGGATGGACTCGAGATGATCGAGGACGCGGCCTCGGCGCTACGCAAGGCGCAAATCGCGGTGAGCGATCTGGGGCTGCGCCGGCCGACGCTCGACGACGTGTTCTTGCAGCTGACCGGCGCGCCGAGCGAGAACGGGGCGGGGGCTGAAGTGGCGACCGGTGACGGGCAGCCCAATCGGGGCGGCCTGAGCGTTCCTGCCGCTCGCGCCCCGGCAGTCGTCCGCCCGATCGCGAGGCGACAGTTGCGGTGGCGGCGCGTCTCGCCGCGGGAGCTTCGCGCCGACGTCACCGACGCGTGGGTGGTCAGCGGGCGCAACCTGCGGCACTTCGTCCGCCAACCCGACCTGCTGGTGTTCTCGACCATCCAGCCGATCATGTTCGTGCTGCTGTTCACATACGTGTTCGGCGGCGCGATCAGTCACTCACTGCCCCCCGGCGTAAGCTACATCGACTACCTGTTGCCAGGCATCCTCGTTCAGTCGGTGACGTTCCGAGCGAGCATGACAGCGATAGGCCTGTCCGACGACCTGAAGCTCGGCGTGATCGACCGCTTCCGCTCGATGCCCATGGCACGGTCCGCGGTGCTCATCGGCCGTACGACGGCCGACCTGGTCCGCAACGTCCTGATCATCGTGCTGATGATCATCGTCGGCTACATCATCGGCTTCCGCTTCCAGGCCGGCGTCGCACAAGCCCTCGCGTGCATAGCGCTTGTCAGCGCCTTCGGTCTCGCGCTGAGCTGGATCTTCGCCTTCGTTGCGCTGACAGTGCGCAGCGCCGAAGCGGCCCAATCGGCCGGCTTCGTGATCCTGTTTCCGCTCGTTTTCGCGAGTTCGGTGTTCGTGCCCGTCTCGACCCTGCCGAGCTGGCTACAGGTGATCGCGAAAGCGAGCCCGGTCACGCTGACCGCGAACGCGGCGCGCTCCCTCGCCCTCGTCCCCGGGACACCATCCTCCCTCGGCGGCGCCATCGCGTGGATCGCCGGCCTCCTGGCCGTGTTCATCCCCTTGTCCGTGTGGCGTTACCGGCGCATGACCTGACGCCGACGAGGATCAATGTCGGCACGGCGGCGCCCGATAGCGCCCCCGCTCCCGCCGGCCGTTTCGCGTTGGTGCCCATCGCACCGAGCACCTTGTCCCACGCCAGCGGTGGGCGGTCATCGCCCGATTCAGGAGATGTGGGTCTCGCCCCGGATTTGTCGGAGTTCGAGTAGTTCGAGGCCGAGCGCTTCGATTTGGGCGAGGACGCCGTATAGCGCGGATGGGTCTTGGAGTGGGCCGGTGAGTAGGGTTTCGCTGCCTTTTAGTTGGGGTGTCATGGTGGGGAAGGCGGATAGGGCGGTCGGTCCGAGCCGGCCTTTTATTCGGATTGTGTACAGGCCCGGGGGTGTGGTCACGGGGTTATTGTGGTTCCCGGGGTAGTGAGCGGGCGACGCCGGAATCTGGTGATTGTGCGCCCCCCGGGGCCGGCTAGGGGCTATGTGGGGGGGTTCGCGGGCGGCCGGTTGAGAGGAGCCGGTGCTGGCGTGCGTGTTGGACGGCGGATGAGCGGTCGCGGGCGTCGAGTTTGGAGTAGATGTTGCGGATGTGGGTGTTGACGGTGTTGATCGAGACGTACAGCTCGCGGGCGATCTCGGGCCGCGTGAGGTTCGTCGGGAGGTATCTGAGGACGCGCAGTTCGGTTGGGCTGAGCGCCTGCGGTTCGGACAGGCCGTCGGGGGTTGGTGTTGGTGCGCCTTGGAGGAGGTCGAGGATGTCGGCGAGCAGCGCGCCGTGGGCCGTTCCGTGACGCGGGATCGTGTCGAGCAGTTCCGCGGCTGCGGTCATGACGAACGGGAACATCAGCCGGTCTGGCTCGGCGGCCGCGAGCGCCGCCTCGGCCGCCGTGGCGGCGGCGGTTCGGTCCCCCAATTGGAGGTGCGCGGCGCCGGTGAGCAGGTGCGTCTCGACGAGGGTGAACGCGGGGACGCCGTGGGTCGCGTCCCGAACCTCCCCTAGCGCGTCCAACGCCATGACGGGGTCCCCGTCGGCCAGGCAGATCACTGCCCGCGCGTTACCGATCGCGCCTGTCGGGTCGGGCTGTTGGGAGAATCCGGCGAGGGTTGCGCGCGCGTCGTCTGGCGTCCCGAGCCGGGCCTGGGTGGCGGCGAGCCAGCCGGTGACCCTTGGCGCGAGCGCGTGCACACCGGTCAGGAGCGACTGCGCCCGGCTGGCCGCCGCGAACGCCTCGAGCGCCGCTTGACCGCGTCCGCGGCCGGTGTAAAGCATGCCCGTCGCGAGGTGCAGCAGTACCGCGGCGGCCGGGTCGACGTGCGGCTCGGCGACGTCCCAGGCGCGGCGTGTCACAAGGTCTGTGTAAGGCAGGAGCGAATGGAGCCTCATGCCTTCAACACAAGAGAAGAAGATCTCATTCCAGCGAGCTTGCTCTGATCCGTATAGCGCCGGCGGCGAGCCGCCAGGCGAGCCGCCGGCGCCCCCTGCTGAGGAGCGCGGAAGCGTCACGGCCCTTGAGCGAGGAGGTGGTCGAGGAGGCGTTGGGTCGGGCCCGGCTGGGAAGATCGGTGGCGGGAATGACCGACGATGCGCGTGAGACGCTGATCGACGCGCTGCTTGATCAGCTCAGCGCCGGGCGCGACGGGCTGCCCGACGAGCTGCGCGAGCGGCTGCTGGACGGGATGATCGACGAGCTGATCGCCGGCAAGCGAGGCGAGCGCGAGATCCTCGGGCAGGACGGCGTGCTCGGCGAGGTCACCCGCCGGATGGTCCAGCGGGCGCTCGAGGAGGAGCTGACCGAGCATCTGGGCTATCCGGCCGGGCAGGCGCCGCCCGGTGGCGTGGGGAACTCCCGCAACGGCGGCACGCCCAAGACGCTGCTGACCGACCAGGGCCCGGTGCGGATCGACACCCCGCGGGATCGCAAGAGCCGGTTTGAGCCGCAGCTGGTCAAGAAGGGCCAGCGGCGCCTGGCCGGGCTGGACGAGAAGATCATCGCCCTGTACGCCGGCGGGATGACCACCCGCGAGATCGAGACCTACATCACCGAGCTGTACGGGCCCGGCGTCAGCCGCGAGACGGTCAGCCGCGTCACCGCCGCCGTGCTCGAGGACGCCAAGGCGTGGCAGACCCGGCCGTTGGAGCAGATCTACCCGATCCTGTACCTCGACGCGCTCGTGATCAAGATCCGCGACGGGCAGGCGATCCGCAACTTCGCCTGCTACCTGGCGATCGGGGTCAACCTCGAGGGCGACCGCGACGTGCTCGGCATGTGGTTCCAGCGGACCGAGGGCGCGAAGTTCTGGCTGCAGGTCCTGACCGATCTGAAGACCCGCGGCGTCCAGGACGTGCTCGTCTGCTGCGTCGACGGGCTGACCGGGTTCCCCGAGGCGATCGAGGCCGTCTACCCCCAGGCCTGGGTGCAAACGTGCCTGGTGCACCTCGTCCGCTCGAGCCTGCGGTTCGTGCCCTACAAGGACAAGAAAAAGGTCGCCGCCGACCTCAAGAAGATCTACACCGCCGTCGACCGCGACCACGCCGAATCAGAGCTCGAGCGCTTCGCCGAGACCTGGGACGGCAAGTACCCGATGATCTCCGCCAGCTGGATCGAGCACTGGGAACGGATCGTCCCGTTCCTGGCCTTCCCGCCCGACGTCCGCCGCGCGGTCTACACCACGAACACGATCGAGGCGCTCAACCGCCAGATCCGCAAGATCATCAAGACCCGCGGCAGCTTCCCCGACGAGGACTCAGCCCGCAAGCTGCTCTACCTCGCGATCACCCGCGCCCAGCAGAAATGGAGGCACACCTACAACTGGAACACAGCCCTCACAGCCTTCCGAATCCACTTCGGCGACCGCCTCCCCGACACCGTCTGATGTCACCGCAAATTCACTGTCACACATTGACACACGAAAGAGTAACTGGTACAGTAACCACAGCGCTTACACAGAAAGTGTGACGCCCTCAGCGGTCCCCCTCGTCGAACTCGCCCATCCAGACCGCCATCCCGCCGACCGCCCCCAACGCGGGCGCGAGGATCGGCCGATCACCCAACCCATACCGCTCGGCCAACGCGACCGCGTGGCGGCCACGCTCCCGCGCGGCCGCGACCGACACCCGCCTGGACGGGAAACCCAGATGCGCGCGACACGCCACCTCCAAATACGGCCGGCCGATCGTCCCGGCGAGCACCGCCCCCTCCGACAAATGCCGCTCCGCGTCCCCGAGCCGCCCGGACCACGTCTCGACGATCCCGAGATTCAACAGCGCGACCGCCCGCAACTCACTCCCCACCCCAACCCGCCCGCTCGAGTCGCCGGAGATCGACGCGTCGAGCAGCCTGACCTGCTCGATCACCTCGCTGAACCGGCCGCTCCGCCGCGCGATCGCCAACCGCAACGACGCGACCGCGACCGCCAGCCGACCGCGGCGACCCGCCGCAGCCCCCCGAACATACGATTCGGCCACCGCGAGCCGGGCCGCCGCTTCCTCCAACCGCCCCTGATTCAACTCACTCGCCGCGTGCGCCAACGCCAAATCAGGAAGATCGCCCCACGCCCCCTCCGGAAACGCCCGCAACACCGCACCGATCGTTCCCGCCCGCCCATCGAGCACCCACCGAAACGAATGATCTCCCACCAGCCGCGCCGCATCACCCCGATCACCCGCCGCGAGCAAATGCCGCACAGCCTCCAGAACCCCCCCATGATCAGCGAACCACCACCCTGCCCGACGATGCAACTCAGACACCTCCCCCGCCAACGAACGACGCAACTCCAAACGCAAAAAATCCGCCAGCAGCTGGTGATAGCGAAACCAGGTCCGCTCCGGATCGAGCGACACAACGAACGCGTTCGCGTCCTCCAACTCCAACAACAACCGCTCAGAACCAGCTCGCCCGGTCAGCAGATCCGCGAGCTCACCGTTGACGCGATCAACCAACGACGTCCGCAACAACATGTCCCGCACACCGCCCGGCTGACGCTCGAGCATCTCAGCCATCAAATACTCCCCAACCGCCCTATCAGTCCCCGAGAACTCAGCCACGAAACGCTCCGGATCCGGGTGACCGTCCAAAGCGATCGCGGCCAATCGCAGACCAGCCGCCCACCCCTCCGTACGCCGGTACAACGCGGCGGCGCCGGCGTCAGACAAACAGATCTCGGACGTACCAAGCAGCTCGCGTGTCTCCCGCTCAGTGAACCGTAGATCACCGGCTCGGATCTCGGCGATCTCGTCGGCAAGCCTGAGCTGGTGCAATCTGATCGGCGGATCCCGCCGAGACGACAGCACCACGCGCACAGAGCTCGGCAGAATCGCGAGCAAATGCTCGAGCTGCGTGAGGGCGTCAGCAGACCTGAGCTCGTGGAGATCGTCGACGATCAGCACGACGGGTTCAACTTGCTCGGCGAACTCGGACAGGACTGCCTCGACCACCTGGTCGCCGTCGAGTGCAGCGGTCGCGGCGGGTTGCATTTCAGGATCGCTCGAGCGCGCCGCGCTGCGGATCGCGTCCAGCACGGCGCACCAGAACCGCTGCGCATTCTGTTCGTCGCGCTCGACGGACGCGAACGCGATGCGATGAGGGTTGGTCGAGCGGTCAGCCCACGCACGCAACAGCGAGGTCTTGCCACTTCCCGGCGGCGCCGAGATGACCGTCACCCGCTTCGTCACAGCGCGGTCGAGCATCTGGAGCAGGTCATCCCGCTCGAGCATGCCCCGAGCGACCGAAGCGTCTACCGAGATCAACTGCTCCAGATCATCCCCGCGCTCCATCGACGCCAAGCTGGTCATGCCGCCGCCACCGTCGAGTGCGCGTCCTCTCTACCGATGTTCACGTGAACGAACCCTCCGGTTGAGGTCGTGCTCGCTTTGTCGTTGCTCTCCAAGGGCATGGAGCGTGGCGCTACTGGACAGGCGTTCGAGTCCTTGAATTCCTTAGTCGTGACCCGAGCGTCGTCCTGAGTCATGCTTAGGCGGAATGAGCGGACCGGTTCTGTGGTCAGGAGGGGGGTTGATCGGCCGGGAACGCGAGTGCGAGGTGTTCGACCGGTTGCTGGATGGCGCGCGTGGCGGGCATGGCACCGTGTTGGTGGTGTATGGCGACGCGGGCGTCGGCAAGACCGCCCTGCTCGAGTACGCGGTCGGGGCTGCGCGGGGGTTTCGAATCGCCCGGACGTCCGGGGTCGAAGCGGAGGTGGAGCTCCCGTTCGCGGCGGTTCAGCAGCTGTGTTCCCCGTTACTGGACCTTTTGGACCGTCTCCCGAAGCCCCAGCACGACGCGCTCGGCGTCGCGTTCGGACTCATCACGGGGCCCGCGCCGGATCCGTTCTTGGTTGGATTGGCGGTCCTCGGCCTGTTGTCCGAGGCGGCCGAGGAGCGGCCGCTCCTGGCTGTTGTTGATGACGCGCATTGGCTGGACCATGCGTCGGAGCGGGCGCTTGCGTTCGTGGCTCGCCGCCTGTTGGCGGAGAAGATCGCGCTCGTGTTCGCCGCGCGCCAGGTCGACGACGCGCTCGGGGGCCTTCCGTCGCTTCACGTCGCGCCCCTGCGGCGTCGCGATGCACGAGCGCTGTTGGAGTCCGTCTTGCCGGCTCGGCTCGATGAGCCCGTGCTGGAGCGGATCCTTGTCGAGACCCGTGGGAATCCGCTCGCGCTGCTGGAGTTGCCGAGGGGGCTAACGCCTACGGACCTGGCGGGTGGGTTTGGCCTGCCGGCCGCGGTGCCGCTGTCTGCCAGCATCGAGGAGAGCTTTACGCGGCGGCTGGAAGACCTTCCCGATGACACGCGCCTGCTGCTGTTGCTGGCGGCGGCGGAGCCGGTCGGCGACCCGCTGTTGCTGTGGCGGGCGGCCCAGAAGCTCGGAATCTCGGCCGGGGCCGCGGCTGCCAGCGAAACCGACGGTCTGCTCAAGCTCGGAGAGCAAGTCACGTTCCGCCATCCGCTGGTGCGCTCGGCGGTGTACGGGTCAGCGCCGCTGGAGCAAAGGCGGGCTGTCCATCTGGCCCTGGCGGAGGCGACCGATCGCGCGGCAGACCCGGATCGCCGCGCATGGCACCTCGCCGCTGCAGCGTCAGCACCCGATGAAGAGGTCGCGAGTGAGCTGGAGCGCTCGGCGGGTCGTGCGCAAGCACGAGGTGGGCTGGCCGCCGCGGCGGCGTTTCTGCAACGTTCGGTCGCATTGACCCGTGACCCCGCGCGAAGGGCGGACCGGGCGCTTGCCGCCGCGCGTTCGAATCTGTACGCCGGCGCGTTCGATGAGGCGCTGAGCCTCCTTCCCATCGCCGAGGCAGGTTCGCCGGACGAGCTCCAACAGGCCCACGCAGAGCTACTGCGCGGACAAATCGCGTTCTCATCCAACATTGGCAGCGATGCGCCGCCTCTGCTTTTGAGTGCTGCCCGGCGACTCGAGCGGTTCGATGTGGACTTGGCGCGAGAGACTTACCTGGACGCGTGGGGGGCAGCTTGGTTCGCCGGGAGTCTGGCCACCGCCGGTGGTCTGCTCGAGGTCTCGCGCGCAGCCAGGTCAGCTCCCCCGTCAACGCACCCGTCGCAGCCATTCGATCTGCTGTTGGACGGACTTGCGCTGCTGATCACCGAGGGACGCGCGGCAGCGGCGTCGGCGCTGAGGCGCGCATCGAGCGCCTTTGCCGCCGCAGAGACTCCGGCCGAGAACAGCTTCCGGTGGACCGCGTTGCCCCCGATACCGTCGTACGTCCTTTGGGACGATGAGAGCTGGTACGCAATCAACGCGCGCCAGCTTAGCCTCGCGCGGGAGGCGGGCGCGCTCGCGCGCGTGCCGATGGGGCTGATTACAGGCGCGGTGATCGACGCCTGGTCGGGCGAGTTCGCGAAGGCCGCGGAGGCGACCGCGGAGGCCGATGCGATCGTCGAGGCGACCGGAACCCGTCTCGCGCCCTACGCGGCGATGATGCTCGTGGCGCTTCAGGGGTCGGGAAGCTGACGGTCTCACCATGCTCGAGTCCGCGATCAAGGAGGCTGGCGCCGTGGGTCAGGGATTTGCCGTCCAATGGGGCGAGTTCGTGAAGGCGATCCTGTTCAACGGACTCGGGCGGTACGAGGAGGCGCTGGTTGCAGCCCAGCGGGCGAGCGACGACACGCCCGAGCTGTTCATATCGAGCTGGGCGCTGGCCGAGGTGATCGAGGCGGCCAGCCGAAGTAGGGCGCCGGGACATGCCGCCAGTGCCCTCGAGCGCCTGGCGGAAGACACCGCCGTCGCCGGCAGTGACTGGGCGCTGGGGATCGCGGCCCGTTCGCGAGCGTTGCTGACCGACGGCGACGCGGCTGAATCGCTGTACCGCGAAGCGATCGAACGACTAGGCCGCACGCGGCTTGCGCCCGAGCTCGCGCGCGCCCATCTCCTCTACGGCGAGTGGCTCCGACGTCAGCATCGTCGCCTGGACGCCCGGGAGCAGCTGCGCATCGCTCACGATATGTTCACCGGCATCGGCATGGAGGCGTTCGCCGAGCGCGCGCGGGTCGAGCTGGGGGCCACGGGTGAGCATGCCCGCAAACGGACCGTGCATACGATCGACCAGCTCACTCCGCAGGAAGCGCAGATCGCGCGCCTGGCGGTCCAGGGAAATACCAACCGAAAGATCGCCGCTCAGCTATTCATCAGCCCGAGCACCGTCGAATACCACCTGCGCAAAGCGTTCCGCAAGCTCGGCGTGACGTCACGGACGCAGCTCGCGCATTCGAAGTTCTAGTTCCCCGCCGGCGAATCCCGCGCTCCGACAACACAGACCGTCGGCCGGGTAGATGAAGTCGCCGTGAGCTCTGAGACCCATCAGCTCTGGCGTCTAGGGCGATCTCGTACGCGCAACGGCTGAGCTCCTTCATCCAGTTTCGGACATCTGCCGGGCTCGGCGCGACGTAGCCGTCGAGCGCCAACGCCGCGCCGTGAGGATCTCATCGGGATTAAGCGATGCCGCCTCACCTGGCTCGGGGCGATCCTGACGCAGATGAGCCACGAGCAGAGAGGGTCCACCGCGGCCGTGGGCCCAATGATCGACAAGGCTGCAATCGCTCGCGTGGACAGGATGGACGAGGAGGCCCTCGCCCGCGTTGAGCCGATCGTGCGAGGCGGCCCCGCGACGGACGGCGCGCTCGCCGGGGGAGCGGGTCTCGCCGCGGGCGCGGTGCTTGCTCTTCATTCCAAGTGATGCCAGGGCCGACCCGCAGAACAAGCAACGAAATGACACAGGAGACTGTCAACTCATGAAGGTCGCACTCACCGCTGCAACAGGATTCATCGGATCTCACATCCTCACCGAGCTGCTGGGGCATGACCACGAGGTGCTGGCGCTCGTCCGCGACGAGGACCAAGCCGACGTCGTCACGGCCCGCGGGGCGATACCGACGGTGGTCGACCTCTACGATCGCCCCGCCGTTGTGAGCCTGCTAAGTGGGGCGGACGGGGCCATTCACACCGCTAGTCCCGGCGACGAGACCAGCGCGAACCTTGACTCCGCGATGGTCGACGCGGCGATCGAAGGATTCGCCGGCACCGGCAAGCCTTATCTTCACATCAGCGGTCTCTGGATCTACGGCAACAACACCTCGATCAGCGAGGAGTCCCCATTGAAGCCGCCGGCCATGGTGGCATGGAAGGCGCCGATAGAACGCCGGATCCTCGACGCCCCAGACATGCGCGGAGTCGTAGTCGTCTCCAGCACCGCCTACGGCGACGGCGGCGGAGGGATTCCCGCGCTCGTTCTCAACTCACCGCGGGACGACGACGGCAACCTGATGATGCTCGGCAGCGGAAGACAGCACTGGTCGACGGTTCACGTTGCCGACCTTGCGAGGTTCTTCCGGCACGCGCTCGAGTCCGACTCGGCCCGCGGCCGCTACGTCGTTGGCGATGGCTTGAACCCGACCGTCGCCGAACTGACCGAGGCGGCCGCTGTCGCAGCCGGCGCTCGCGGAGCGGCCCCCGGTTCCGATGATGAGGCTCGGGCACGTTTGGGCGACTACTTCGCCGAGGTCCTGCTCCTCGACCAGGGGACATTCGCGGCCAAGGCTCGGAACCAGCTCGGTTGGGCTCCGACCCATCCAGGGCTCGTCGACGAGCTCCGCCACGGGAGTTACGCACGCGAGGTGCGGACCGGCTGACCGCCGCTGGTCGCGTGTAGCCAACACCGGCGAGGCATGTCGCCAGATGACCCCACCACATCGGGTCGTCCGTCATGGGAACCAACCGGGGTGGATACTGGCGCCGTGGTCACCGACAGGCCGTCAGACGACGAGGCATCGCCGCATATGGGCATGCAGGAAGACCAACCCGTAATCGTCGAGAGCGGGCGGCGCTTCCGACGGTCGCGGATCCCGAGCCGCTCCCGAGCGATGTCTCGCCTCACCGGCTGAGACGCGGGCTGGTGAGGCTCGGTGGGTTGGTCGCGATCGCGGTGGTGGTCGTGACGCTCGCGCCGGGCCTGGGGGAGTTGCGTAGCCGGTTTGCCGATGCGCAGCCGGTCTGGATCGTGATCGCCTGTGCGTTCGAGGTGCTGTCGGTGCTGGCGTACGTTCCGGCGTTCCGCGCCGTGTTCTGCACGCGGATGAGCTGGGCGACGAGCTACAAGATCGCGGTTGCCGAGGAGGGCGCCGGCTCGTTGTTCCCGCTCGGCGGCGCGGGCAGCTTGGCGCTCGGGGTGTGGGCGCTCCGCCGGGGCGGAATGCCCGCCGACGAGATCGCGCGCAAGACGGTCGCGTTCTTCTTGCTGACGAGTGCCGTGCCGGTCGCGATGCTCCTGCTCTTGGGTGCCGGCCTGGCGACACGCATCCTCCCCGGCGGCGGCGGGCTGCTTCTCACCGCGCTGCCCGCGGTCATCGCCGCGGGAGCGATCGCCGCGACGCTCGCGTTGCGCCGGCTGGCACGCCGCGCCGAGGCGCGGATAGGCCGCCACGATGAGGGATCGAGATGGGCCCGGATCGCTCCAGCGCTGTCCGCCACGGCCGATGGCATCGATCAGGCGCTACACCAACTCAGGCAAGCTAACCCGCTGCTGCTCGTCGGACTCGTCGGTTACCTGGTCTTTGACCTGCTCACATTCTGGGCGAGCTTCCGGGCGGTGGGAGCCTCACCGGAGCTGTCGGTCATCTGGATGGCCTACCTGATCGGCCAGCTCGGTAACTGGCTCCCGGTGCCCGGCGGGATCGGCGGCGTCGAGCTCGGGCTCGTGGGAGCGCTCGTCCTGTACGGGTTGCCCGCCCTCACCGCGACCGCAGCGGTCCTGCTCTACCGCGTGATCGAACTATGGATTCCCGCCGTCCTGGGCCTCGCCGCGTTCGTGCAGCTACGCCTGCTGCTGAGGCGAGAGACCGAGGCAATCCAACTCTGCAAGCCGGGCGACACCATCGAGATCATCGGCCTCGGGCCCGCGACCATCGATCGGTCCGGTCTGAACTCGACCGTGCGCGCCATCCGCGCACCCGCGGCGTAGGACGGACGGGGATCGCGTGATGATCGCCCCGAGTGAGTCGGCGTTACCGGTCGATCCTCCGTTCGAACCTTGAACGCACGCGACGACTACAGAGCGACCGAACAAGGTACCGCGGGGCACGCATCGCCACGCCTGTTCGTCTTCGCCCGTCATGCGGAATCAGCCGCCAACGCCGCAGCGCTGGCGCTGGGCGCACGGCCCGTGCCCGTCTCGATCGAGCCGGGGCTCGACGACATCCAAGCCGGACACCTGGACGGGAGGCCCCTCGAGGACTACTGGGCGTGGAAGGAGAACCACGCCTTGGCCGATCCGTTCCCGGGTGGGGAGAGCGTCGACGACGCGCGGATCCGCTACGCAGCGGCACTCCGGCGCCTACTGACACGGACGGAGCGTGTGACGCTGATCATCCTCCACGAACTCGCCCTGCGGTGGATCGCCGAGACCGCGACCGGCTCGCGATTGCTGCCCGACGCCGCCTTGGGCAACGCGATGCCCTATCTGTTCGAGAAGGATGCCGTGGAGCGGGCAACCGTGGGCCTGGAGGAGCTGGCCAGGCCCGTCGCGGGCTCGAGGCTCGCGTCCGCGACGACAACGGCCACCTAGTCACGCTTCGCAATCGCGGCAACGTCGCCGCACGCAGCCCATCATGTCGGACGAGAAGTGGTTTGCCCGTGCTGGTGTTCGGGCGGCTACGGTGGCGGACATGCACCGAATCGCCAGCCTGCTCGCTGCGTACGACGAGCAACTTCGAACGGATGCGGAGACCCCGAACGCCTTGGCGGTTGCCCATCTCGGCCCGTTGCGGCTGGTGACGTTCGCCGGCGGACGAGGCTTCATCACCTACAAAGATCTCGCCGGAGCAGACGGCCAGGCAATTCAGAGCCTGGTCACCCAGGCTGTGGCCCACTACCGGCGGGACCCGGGAATCAATCGGATCGAGTGGAAGACGCGCGGCCATGACCGTGCGCCGGGCCTGCACGATGCCTTGCTCAACAACGGATTCACCCCGGACGAACCAGAGTCGATCATGATCGGCGAGGCCCACGCGCTGGCCGTCGACGTTCCCGTGCCTGCCGACGTGCAATTGCGACGGATCACCGCCGAAGGCGACGTGCGCGCCATGTGCGCGATGCAAGCCGCGGTCTTCGAGGACCCGAACTCTGATGAAGTGGCCGACGCTCTGCTGCGCCGACTGACCCTCGACGACGGCCTTGAGCTATGGGTCGCCGAGAGTCAGGGACAGATCATCAGCGCGGGACGACTCGAACCGGTCCGTGGGAGCCAGTTCGCTGGTATCTGGGGTGGTGTGACCCGGCCAGACTGGCGCGGCCGGGGGATCTATCGGGCGCTCACCGCAGCACGGGCAAGATCGGCGCTCCGGGCCGGCAAAACGCTCATCCACAGCGACTCGACCGAATACTCGCGGCCCATCCTCGAACGCTCCGGCATGGTCCGGGTGTCAACGACCACGCCATACCGCTGGAGGCGCTGAGTCGCCAAGGGACGCTCAACACCTCCGGACCCGAACGTCAAGCCCGCGTCGGTGTCGGTGCGCGCATGCGTGATCGGAGCGCGCCCCGTGAGTCAGGTCTCGATGCGCAACAGCGCAAAACGCTAGGCCAGCTCGTCGACGTAGTCGTCGGGCGTACCGCCGCCGCAACGCGGGAGCAGTAGGGCAGACCCGCTTCCGATCGCCACAACGCGTCGCCGAGTGTCGTGCGGACGTTCAGGGCCATGACGCGCTCGAGGCTGAGGCGTCGGCCCGTCAGCGCCACGTACTCGTCGACGGTCGAGCTCAGGAGATCGACGCCCGGTCCGAAGCCGGGAATGGCGCGGAAGTCGTACACGGGCTCGGCGACCCCGCTCGTCTCGAAGTCGGCGACAAGCAGCAGGCGAAGCTCTTGCGCGTCCCAGAGCTGGTTGTACGGATGGAAGTCGCCGTGGACGAACACGCTCGTGGCGGGGGCTGCCAGCTGCTCGTCAACCCAGTCGCACCAGCGCCGCACACGCGCGCGCTGTTGGGTCTGGATCATCGGCGTGAACCGGAGCCTTAGCTCGTCGGTCGTGGCCTGCAGCCCGGGCTCCGGGATGCGCAGTGGATCGCCGAGCCGCTCGCGGGCGAGCGCGAGGATCTGGGGCGCATGCAAGCTCGCGAGGAACCGCGCCAGTTCGGCGCCGAGCGCATCAACCCGAGCGGGCAGCGATACCTGGACGAGCTCGTAGGAGAGGGTCACCCCACCCTCAACGACCCGCGTGGCCAACACGCGGGATCCGGACTGGCGGCGACAACGGCGGGAACGTCGAACGCCGGTAGGTCTGGGAGCAGCTTAAGCACGCGAACCTCGTGCCACACCCGGACAGCAGTCGGCTCGGAGGAACGCAGGACGCCCGGTTTCGCCCGATGCACCACGGCATGGTCTCGGCGCGTGTTCTACGCGGCGCTCGCCCGTTGGTAGATGAGCCGAGCGGCTGCTCCAGCCTGCTCGATTGAGATGAGCTGCAGTTCGACCGGGGTGCCGCCCTCGAACAGCCGTGTGCCGGTACCGATGACCAGGGGGAAGACCAGCAGCCGGAACTCGTCGACGAGGTCATGCGCGATCAAGGTCTTGGCGACGCTGGCACTGCCAACCACGATGAGATCTTGAGTTGCCTTCCGCGCGGCTACCTCCGCGAGGAGGTCGCGCTGGAGCAGGTTTGAGTTCTGCCATTCGTCGACGCGCGTGAGTGTTCGCGATGCGACGAGTTTGGGAATGGTGTTCATCTTGGTCGAGAATGCGTCGTCGCGCGACGGCCAGATCTGGGCGAACAGCTGCCAGGTCTGGCGGCCGACGAGCAGCGCTCCGGTTTCGAGCAGCTCGCCGAGTTTGAACTTATCGCCGGCGACGGCCTCGGGCCCGTAGCGGAAGGCCCAGCCTCCGCGGTCGAAACCCTCCCTGCCGTCTGGATCCTGCATGACCCCGTCTATGGACACGAACTCAATGACGATGACGCGACCCATCTTTGCCTCCTTGGTTGTGTTTTCTGGTCGACGAACCGGAGGCCGTCGAGGGGACAGCCGTCGACGATGCTGGCTACTCGGGGCTTCGCTCAAAGAGTCGGCGCGAGTGGAGTCGGCGCTCGGCTCGGCGCGGCGGGAGCTCGAACGCCCGCACCCCGCCTGTCCTCCGGCTCCGCGACTCCGTGCAACAGTTGCCGTGTCGAGTGAGCCAGAGAGCGCAAGAATGGCCACGTGTTCTCGTACGGGTGTCCCCTCGCGTGCTCGCTGTTCGTCGGGAGGTCGACAACGAAGCCTCGCAAAGGAGGGACGTGATGCAGTACGCACTGTTGATCTACCGGCGGCCTGACGACTACGACGGGCTCAGCGACGAACAGCGCAAGGCGATTTCCGGCGAGTATTACGCGCTCCGCGAGGATCCCCGCGTCGTCGGCGGCGCGGCCCTTCATCCGGTCGAGAGTGCGACGACGGTGCGAATCAAGAACGAGGAGACGATCGTCACAGACGGCCCGTTCGCCGACACCAAGGAGGTGTTCGGCGGCTGGTATCTGGTCGAGGCCGATGACCTTGATGGCGCGCTCGAGGTCGCAGCCCAGATTCCGGCCTTGCGTCTCGGGGGGTCAGTCGAAGTGCGTCCGGTCGTGGACGCATCGCGCTGATCGACCGGGTCTTCCGCGAGGAGTGGAGCCAGGTGTTGGCCTCGCTGGGTCAGCTTCCTCCGCGACGTCGATCGGGCCGAGGAAGCCTCCCAGGAGCCGTTCGCGATCGCTGCGGAACGTTGGCCGCGCAACGGCGCTCCCGACAACCCCGGCGCGTGGCTGGTGACGATGGCGCGCAACCGGGCGATCGACCGGCTGCGACGCGAGCGCACGCTGGCCTCCAAGACACGACTGCCTGGAGCTACGCGAGACAGTGCAAGACAGAACCGACGATATGGCGATGGCTGATGAGGGACTGGAGCTGATCTTCATGTGCTGCCACCCGGCGCTCGCAACCGAGGGCGCAGGTGGCGTTGACGCTGCGCGCCTCGGCGGTCTGTCGACCGAGGAGATCGATCGCGCGCGTTCACCGTCTCCCCGCGAGACGATGAAGCGCCGGCTATCGCGCGCGTACGGCCAAGATCAAGACAGCTGGTGATCCCGTGCAGCGTCCCACCCACGCACCTGCTTCCCGAGCGCCTGCGGACGGTGCTCGCCATCGTGTATCTGATCTTCAACGAGGGCTACGGCGGCCGCGTCGATCTCGCCGCGGAGGCGATCCGCCTGGGAGCGCTGCTGGTTGGGCTGATGCCCGATGACCCTCAGGCTCACGGCCTGCTGGCTCTGATGCTGTGCCACAACGCGCGGCGGGACGCACGGTTCGCTCGCGGCGAGCTGGTGCTGCTCGAGGACCGGGATCGCGCGCTCTCGGATCCACGGTTGTGCGTGCTCGAACCGACGGGTTGGGGGTGGTGAGCCCCGCGGGAATGTCGACGCGATCGTGGGGCTGCTGGTGTCAGGGGCGGCCTGGATCTCCGTCGAGACGATCGCGGCAGGCGGTCGTCGCGTGGGGAACGGCGGGCGTTCGGGCGACCAGATGACCGAGCCGGGTATCCGCCTCGGTAGTCTCGTTTTTGTGACCGATTTGGTTAGGTCATCAGCGGCGAAATACGCCGAGGAGCATACGAGTCCGTTCGATGGCCCGGTCGCCGCGGTTGCCGCGTGGACGCAGGGCAACGCTCGATCGCCGGGCATGATGAGTGGGCTCTCGGAGGCGCGGTTACTGGAGGCGTTAATCGTGGTCGGCGGCGCCCGTCGCGTGCTTGAGATCGGAACGTTCACCGGGGTCGGCGCGCTCGCGATGGCGGCGGCGTTGCCAACTGATGGGCGGGTGATGACCCTCGAGGTCGACGCCGACAGGGCGGCGGCGGCTCGGCGTCATTTCGACGCCAGCCCATACGGGAATCGGATCGAGTTGATCGTGGGTGACGCGCTCGACACCATCGCCGGTCTGGAAGGCGCGTTCGATTTGGTCTATATCGATGCCTGGAAGACTGACTACCCCGCGTACTACGATGCCGTCCTTCCCAAGCTCGCCAAGCGCGGTGTGCTCGTCGCCGACAATCTGTTCCTGGGTGGAGCGGTGCTCGGCACGAGCGCCGAGGACGGCACGGTCGGGATTCGGGAGTTCGCTCGCCGCGTCCAGGACGACGAGAAGATGCACAACGTCCTGCTGACGATCGGCGACGGGGTGATGCTCGCCTGGCGCCGTCCCGGGGATGGGCGATAGCTAACCCGCCGAAAGGCGTCGCTGGGACGCAAACTCGTCGAGATTGCCAAATCAACACTGACGCGGAGCAGTGTGCGCGTCTCACATGAACGCGCCTCGATTTAGCTCGATGCGACACCATCGTCCGATGGTTCAAAGCACAACCGGAGAGATCATCGAAGGGCTCTGGCGGTTCGAGGCGCTCCTTCCGGATTGGACGGACGGCGAGGGCGGCGACGAGGACGGCTGGGAGCAGCAAGTTGCATGGTGGGCTATCGCAACTCCCCAAGGACTCGTGTTGATCGATCCTCTAGTCGATGACTGGGACGCGCTCGATCAACTCGTGGCAGACCGGGGCGGATGCGCCGGCATCGTGCGCACTTGTCACTGGCACCAGCGTAGCGTTTCCGACGTAGCGAGCCGTTACGGCGCGGAGGTGTGGGCGAAGCAGCACATGGACGCTGGCGTGCCGTATGCGTGTGACCGTGCGATAAGTGACCGAAATGAGCTCTTTGATGAGGTGCGCGTCTTCGATGTCGAGCGAGCTGACGAAATCGCGGTGTGGCTACCACGTCAGGCGGCGCTTGTCTTCGCCGATGCGATGGTTCGTACGCGCGCCGGTGACCTTCGAGTCTGTCCGGAATCATGGACACAACCTGCGGGCGGCCCGGCAAGGTTAGGTGGATTGCTCCGCGCTCTCACGATACTCCCGATTGAGCACGTTCTCGTGTCTCACGGTCCGCTCGTCCTGGGTGGCGGAGGTGTGTCCCTGCGGACCGCCACGCGTTGACCGCCTCGGGTCAGCCGGAACACCCAGTGGAGCGAGTCACGGTGTCAGACCCACTGGTTTGCTCGCCCTGGTCGGATAACCGGGGCTCACCGTGAGAGTCTTCGAATACCTCGTTTGAGACGGAGCCGCGTGGCCACTGGCGGTGATCTGATGCGCCCCAAGGATGTCCGGTGGTGGATCCCTATCGGCCGCGTGCTCGCTCAAGTGTCTCCTCCGCAATGCGGCGACGGGCGTGGTCACGGGTTCGGGCGCGTCCAGGCGATGAAGCTGTCGCTGCCGCTGTCGCGAGCTGGTATGCGTACGGATCGGATGGCGAGAGTTTTCTCGCCCGGGCGCCAGACGGCGATGACGTCGTGTGACGCGGGGCCGCGGGTGGGCGTCTGCGCGAGGATCACGAGGCGGCCGTCGCTGGTCCAGGACATGCTCGTGAATTTCAGCGCGACGTCGGCCGGCATGTCAGGAAGCTGCTGCCAGCGACCGGCGCTCGGGTCGAGTAGCCAGATGTCGGTGACCTGTGTGCCGGTGAGCTGGTACGCGGGGTCGGAGAAGCTCAGCGCGATCAGCTTCCCCCTGGGGTCGACGGCCGCCTGGTCTGCCCCGGCCTGAGGTCCGCCGATCTGGCTGGGCCATCGCAGCCACCGGCGATCGCCGGTGCGCAGGTCTGTCAGCGTGAGCGGCTGGAGCGGCTTGGCGACGGACAGCGCAAGGTGCCCGGCGATCGCCCACACCCCGCCGGTTTGCAGCAGCAACCGGTCGCTGGTGGGGTCGACGACTGAACGGCCTTCCATCAACAGCGCACCAGCGCCCGGGTTGATCAGCGCTGCCGAGCATGGCACTGGCCGCGGCCCGCGGAGCTCCCGTCCGGCGGGGTTCAGCTCGCGCAGGGTGCAGTGATGGGCGTCGCTGAAGCTCTTGACCCAGACGGATCGTTCGTCGGCCGCGGGCTGAACGTCGGAGCCCACCGCGACGCGGGTCGCGATCACGGCGCCGTGGCGCACGATGTACATGTCGTCCTTCTCGGTCCCGCTCGAGAGCGGGCGGCGGTCGATCCACACGACCGCATCTCGCCCGACCGCGAGCAACGACAACACGGGTCCCGGTCCGCGAACCCCAAGCCCCGTGACCCGTCGAACGTTTCCGCTGTCGACATCGAGCAGATACGGCGGGTCGGCCGACACGAGCAGCTCCAAGCCGGTCACCCCGGTGAGCAGAACGCCGTGAAGCCTGCGGGGACGCGCGGCAGCGGTCGCGACTGCCGATGACGGCGCGCTCCCGGACGACTGGTGCTGGCCAGGTCCGGGGTGTTCGGCCTTCGAGCCGCCGCCACAGCCGGCCGCGACAAGCACCAGCACAAGCGCGAGGAGACGACGAACCATGACGATCCCGACAATTACACCGCCGCGGCGTGGTCGGTTCCAGCCGGCGATCCTTTTCGTTCAGTCGCTCTCCGCCCACGAGACGAGGCCAACGAGCTGCGGTCGCGCGCCGCTCCCGGGATAGCTCACGACGAAGCCCTCGGCGTCGAACTTGATATCGCTGACGAAGTCGCCCGCCTGGAAACGAACGACACCATCGCCCAGCGGCACGTACCGCTGTTCAGACATGGCCACCTTAGCCTGGAGCGTCGCCAGGACCTTGCGTTTGTCGGTGTGCTGCGCCGGCACGGCGTCGACAGGCCATGGTGGACTGGATACTCGACACTGGCGCGAGCGACATCGTGTTCTAGGGCGCGCCAGACGTGGCGCTCTACTACGGCTGGCGCTACGTGTTCGTGCTCGCCGGCCCCGAGCAAGCCGCAACGTGGCGACCAGCGCCCGGCGGCCAACCCAACTGGAAGTCCACCGAGCTGCCCGAGGTGATGTTCCCTGATGATCACTCCTGGCTCGTCTCGTTCCTCTGAATCGAAAATGACCTTGCGCCGGCACAAGCCCCGGAGGAAAGTGCCGGCTCAGGTGCCATCACCGAGGGCTTCCCGTGCGGTACGGCCTGCCGCACGTCGGGTCGTGGCCGTAAGGGCCGATGGGAGGCTGCCCTTTTTATCCGTTCCGGGTACGCCCCGCCAGGGGCCTATAAGTCACTGATAGGGCAAGATGTCGTCATCGAGGGGCATGACACGCCGCTCCTCGCCAGCGCGTCACCCCGGACCGGCTGATGAGCCGCGTGTTGGGCGCCTACGAGGCGCTGACTGGCATCGCGTATATGGTGGCGGCGCCGCTACCGGCGATTCTGATCGGCTCGCTCGGAGCGGGCACCGTTCTGGCGCTGGGGGTCGCCGTGGCGCCGCTCGTCGTGATGGCCTGTTGGGGCGGGCTTCTCCGGCTCGACCGCGACCTCGACGTCGACGACGAGCGCCTGAGGCTCGTGGCCGGTGTCCCGTGGCTTCGCACCGGTTCGCTGGCCGAACAAGATCGGCTCGCGGCGCTGCTCGAGGAGGACTCCGTTCCCGAGCGGGAGGTCATCATCTACCAGGGAGAGATCGGCGTCCGCTTCTACATCCTGCGGTCCGGTGCCGTGCGTGTGCTCGTCGACGGGCGCGAAGTCTCCGGCTGGCGATCCGGGTGACTGGTTCGGTGAGGTGGCCCTGCTGAGCGACATCCCGCGCACTGCGACGGTACAAGCCACCGAGGCGGCAGTCCTCCTGTCTCTGTCCGACGACGATTTCCATCGTGCGCTGGCGGGAGCCGGCGCGGGCGCCCGCGGGGAGTCGTCACGTATCCTCGGGATGAAATCACTCAGGTTTCCCGGGGACCTGGTGTGGCCAAGCCGTGGCGTCAGCCGCACGGTGACAATTGCGGCGGACGCCGCGATCGAGCAGTCAGCCGACCGAATCGACGTGCTCAAACAGATCCCACTGCTGTCCTACCTACCCCCGTCCGCGGTCGCCCGGATCGACTCATCGTCCAGCATCGAGCGCCACCGTCCGGGCGAGACGATCCTCGCCGAGGGAGCCCCGCCCGGCGATGCGTACATCATCTGGGAGGGTCACGTCCAGATCTGGCGACACGACCAGCCTCGCCGCGTCACCGGCCCGGGGGAGGTCATCGGAGGCGTCGCCACACTTCATGGACGCCCGCGGACCGCAACTGCGGTGGCGCTCGACGACACGGTTTTGCTCACGCTGCCCCGCAGAGAGTTGCTCTCGGAGCTGACTCCCGCTGTTTAGGCTCGTATTCGGCTCGGGTGCGTGGCGGCCCTGCGAGCAAGCCATCTGCTCTACGAGCTGGCAGAGGTGGGGAACCCGGCGTGTCTCCGTCCCGATCGCCAGCGAGCGTAGGTCAGATTTGTCAGTCATTGGAAGACCGTCTCGCCGGCGCCGTGCGCCACCGTGCCCCCGATTCCGGCCAAGACCGCACAAGTCCAGGCGATGGCCGGCTGCACGACGAGCGCCATCGCGGCGAGAGGCACCGCCCACAGCACCACCGCAGTCCCGAAGATACGGGCCAGACGCGCGCGCGCGAGCCCGCCGATGCCGACTCCGGCAAGCAGCCCGCCGACGCCAAACGCGGCGTAGAGCGCGCCGGCGCCGCTGCTGGACCGATGCAGCACGTCTCGCGCGATCACGATCAGCACTACATCGACGATGCCGACCGCGAACGAATAGCCACAGAACACGAGCAACGTCAACCGGATCCGGTCGTTCGACGCCGCCGATCGGAGCCCGGCGAGCGACTCGATGAACCTCCTGTGCTGCGCCTGCGTCTCAGGTCGGGCGTCCGGCGGCGGGTCCTTCTGCTGGAAATCAGCGAGCTGGAGGTAGCTCAGCTCAATACGGCCGCGACGACCACCACCACCGGTGCTGCACCGGGCAACTGATAGGCGGCACCCCCGGCGAGTGGGCCCAGCAAGACCGCCAGGGCCAGCCCGAGCGAGATGATCAGGTTGACGGAGCTGAGAGCCCGTGACCAGTCCCAGGGCCCACCGTGCTGCTCATAGACGAGGAACAGCTGTCGCACGGGACCGAACCTGAACCGTACCCACTGCAGCTTCAAGGCCGAGGCATCTGAGCGGCTCGGGTATGGCCGACCACCCTGACTTCCGCTCCCGGGCGGCGGTCCGCCCGAGCGGCAGTCGGTGGCTCGGTTCTATCCTGGTCGACTCAGCGACAGTGTGCGCAATTCGATTCCTGTTTCACGGTCGAGATCTCTACTTCGAGCCCTTCGGTGCATCGAGGGCCGTCATCGTGCTTTGCACTCGTCGGGTTGACGTCGCACTGTTGACGAGCGACATCTTGACCGTGGATGACCGCGACGGACCGAGACCGTGAACGAGACGCTGTACGAGCATGCCGGCGGCGACGATGGCCTGCACCGGCTCGAGGAGCTCTTCTACGCCAAGGCGCTCGCCGACCCCGTGCTCAAGCAACTGTTCACGCACCGCGTTCCCACCCACGTCGACCACTTGACCTGGTTCACCGCTGAGTCGTTCGGCGGCCCGCCACGATTTACCGATGAGCTCGGTTTTGCGTACATCATCGACGTGCATCGCAACCTGAAGATCACCGACGAGCAGCGTGCGCGGTTCGTCGAGGTCTACTTGGAGGCGCTCGACGATGCCGGTATGCCCGACGACGAGCCGTTCCGCCGCGCCGTCCGTGAGCACGTCGAGTTCGGAGCACACGTCGCCCAACAGAACTCTCGCGCACGGACGGACGCCGAGCTTCATCCAATCCGTAACGTCCCGCACTGGGACTGGCCGGACTGAGCAGACCCTGAGAATCATCGCGGCTGGGTCGGTCGATCGCGCGCCCCTAGAGCTTGTGGATCCTCCGAGTTGATGACGGGCGAGTCGCTCGCCCACAGCCGACCTCAAGGACCGTCGTTGCTGCTCGCATCGGCCTTCTGCCGCGATCTCGGGACGGGCGCGGCCGTCAGGAACGCCACCTACCTCAGAACTTCGGGCCCTATATCCGCGAGGCGCACCCGGCGAGATTGGCACGGAACACGCGGCCGAGCGTGCTCAATCTCGGGAGCGGGCGGACGCCGCGCAGAGCGCCCGTCGAATACGAGGCTTCTCATCGGCTCGGCTTGTGGCAAGTCCGCGTTGCTTTTAGGTCGTCGACCCTCCTGAGCGGCAGTCCGCGGGCTGAGTTCTCCGGCGACTTTGCGGAAGCGAGGAGGTGTCGTCCAGGTCGTTGTTGGCGCTCGGATTCACGCGGTGCGAGCGCGCCGGCTCCGCCCTGCTCGAGTTCGATCAAGGCGTCGGCGCATCCGCACGAGGGGAGCAACGGAGTTGCATTCGGCGGCGGCCCGCCGCTCTCCGATCCGCGCGATGAGAGTCGGAGCCCGGCGCGGGCAACGTGCTCGTCGCGATGACGAAGCAGGGCTGCCGCGACTTATCGAATCCTGGCCCCAGCCTGCTGGAGCCTTCTCAAGGTCCCGCGGTGCGTGGTGCGCGCGGGCTGCCCACACGTGTTCTTGAGACGGTCTCTACGCGATCCTCGCGAGCGTGGGGTTGGCGACGGGGCGGTTCGGTGGCACGCACACCATTCCCTCGCTGAACCCGGCCGAGCCGATCCCGAAGGCGGCGTTGAACCGGTCGATGTTGACGACGGTCAGTAGCGCGGTGAGCTCCACGACCTGCTCGTCACTGAATTGCTCCTTCATCCGGGCGAATAGCTCGTCGGTGACCTCGACCGGCGTGCGCATTACGGCGACCGCGTAGTCGAGCGCCAGCTTCTCGCGGTCGGTGAACAGGTCGCTCTGGCGGTACCGGGGGAGGGCGAGAAGCTCGTCGTCGGAGAAGCCGGAGTTGCGGCAAATCTGCGAGCCGAGGTCGAGGCAGTACTCGCATCCGATCATCTGCGCGCCCTTCAGCTCGACCAGGTTCTTGAGCCGCTCGTCCACGGACTTCCCCTTGCGAACCGCCTGGTTGAACTTGCCCATCCCGGTCATCATCTTCGGCTGGTAGGCCCAGATCTCCATCGGCTCGATCCCGCTGCCGGTCTGCGGTACGCGGCCGGTCAGCTTCTTCATCATCCTCGGTCCGAGCATGTAGACAAGCCTGACCATCGGCCCGGCATTGCGCTTCGAAACTCCCTGGATGCGTGCCATCGGGCACCTCCTGTCACGTAGGTTGGGCTGCGCGGGTCTACCCGGTATGACCCACGAGACCCGGATGGTGTGACAGCGATGGACGTACTCGAGCTGGCCAACAAGTTCGACCGCCAGCGACCCAGCTGCGCGCGGTCGCCTACCGGATCCTCGGCTCGTTGAGCGAGGCTGACGACGCCGTGCAGGAGGCGTGGCTACGGCTGCAGCGGACCGACGCCGAGCAGATCGACAGCCTCGGGCGGTGGCTGACGATGGTCCTCGCCCGAGTCTGCCTGAACGTGCTCCGATCTCGCCGGACCCGTGGCGAGCAGCCGCTCGACTGCCTGCAGCCAGAACCGATCATCGACAACCCCGCGACCGGGGCCGATCCCCGAGCACGAGGCACTGCTCGCGGACTCGTGGGAGCTGAGCGCGACCAGCTCGGCGTCGAACACGGTCCCTCGGGATGCCTCGGCGAGCGGTGCGAGAAGCGAGCCGAGCCGATCGCCGAGGCTCGTGCCACGGCGCGACCAGGCGCGGATGCGTGCATGGTCGCCGATCTCCACGAGCAGCCTGAACCCGTCCCACTTGCGCTCCATCATCCAGTCGCCCTGCGCCGGCCACGTCGCGGCGGGAGTGCTGAGCATTGGCTCGGGGATCGCGATAGCTGGAGCGTAGAGGCGATGACCGGTCGGCCATCGCTCGTTGGGGGGTTGTGTGTCCGGACGGGCGACCGGGGTGGTTGACGCGCACCATCTCGGGGGGCATAGACGCGGAAAGCTGGACCTCGACTCGCGATCGGTAGCGCGTGATGGACCGGGCAGGTCGGGCCGCTGGGCAGGGGTCGCGGTCTCCGGACCGTTCTTTGCGGGTCGGTTGGTGGAGGGTCAGTTCAGCTGGGCGCTTTCCGGGGTACCGGCGTGGCTCCAGGTGAGCGTGTCCCCTGAAAGCGCCAGCTGGGTCAGCAAAAAGTTGGCGGGTCCTGCGTCGGTGATGCTGTCGAGGATGTGCGTCCCGGTGCTGTCGTTGGCGACGATCTGCTCAACCGTTGGGCATGACGATCCCAACGCGCAGTTGATCCCGAACGTGTGAGCGGCGCTGACCGCGTCTGCGCCGAGGACGAGTTGGTCGACGCCGCTGCCGGGGCCGGCCGCCGATTCGCCGCCCCGGTCGGCAACGGCCGTTCCGGTTCGCAGGTCGAAGACAGTGACCGCGGCACCGGAGTTGCCGTAGTGCGTGTCGAGAACGTGGTTCACCAGCGCCGCATAATCGCCCGCGATCACGACCTCCCGGACGTCCCCGACCCCGCCATAGCTCTGGATCGGCGAGGCAATACTCTCAAGCAGTCGCTCGCGGCCATCTGAGGTCAAGCATCCAAGAACACTGAACGCGCCATTGCTCTGCTCGAGGTCCTGACCCGGATCCCTTGTGACCGTGGCGTCCGGTGACGCTGCCAAGACGCTCGAGCCGGTGGGAGCTTGGCACGGACTCGGGGATTGTCTGCTGACGGGCTGCCAATCAACCCGTTGGGCATGAATGTGACCGACGGGCCGTGGCCGTCCGCCGCTGGCCGCGATCACAAACAGGCGATCGTGAGCGCCCACGAATGCAAGCTCCATGCCATCTGGTGCCCAGGCGGGCGCACGGCCGCGAGTCAGCCGCCGGACTCGACCCCCGCCGGACCCGATCAGCTCGATCCAGCTACGGTGGACCACCGCCAGGCGACGGCCATCGGGCGACCAGTTCGGCGAACTGGCGCCATCGCGGGTCAGTCGCCGAGCCGAGCCGGTGACGGGATCGATCACGAACACCTCAGGCTTGCGCCGGACGAGTCGGACGGCGGCGAGTTGCCCGCTCGGCGACCACGCCGGCTGCTGCCAGGAGCCAGACATCATGGACGGCTGGAAGCCGGCGCCGTCCGTGTTCACCGCCCCCACCTGCGGTGTGTAGACCTCGTCGATCTTCACCGCCAGCAATCCGTCGGGCAGAAAGCCGGGCCCGAAGTCCGGATCCCAGGAGTCCACATAGAAATTGCCCGGCGGTGGCGGGACCGGGCACGCCAAGCAGCTGCCATCGGGGTAGATCACGTACGGTCGCGGACCCCCTACGTTGCTGTTGATAGCTTGGGACGACGCAAACGCAATCTCGGATCCGTCGGGCGACCACATCGGATCGCGCGCCCCATCACATGGCGTCCCAACACCACAAATCTGTCGCGGGTTCGCACCGTGTGCTCCGACCAGGATCAGACCTTTTCCGCTGACCGGCTGTACCACCAACAGACCGTCGCCCCCCGGGAACGCAGCCTGCGCCGGCGCCGCTGCCGTCACCAAGACAAGCGACACGAGTCCCACGACCCAACGAGCGCGAACTGCACGATTAGCCCGGTCTATCAGCGACTCCCCTTTTCGACTCGCGCCCTGCCCCGCATATTCAGTTATGCCCTATACAACGTGCGGTCCCGCCCCAAGTTACGCAACGGATGCGAGCCGTCACAACGGCGGCTATCGAACTCGTCTTGCTCATATGAGGGACCTGGGTAAGACTCCCGCTGTGAGCGAGTCGCAGCAGTCTCGACGAGTTCCATGCTATTGACCGATCTCAGCAGCACGCCGTCGACAGCGCACGACGCGGCAGCTCTGACGAGACAGCGAGACGCTGCCAGCTGATGGTGTCAGCCGCTGCCCGCGTCATCGAGCTTCCCGCAGGCAGCCTCCGACGAACACCGGCCCGGTTCAGCCCTCACGCAAGCGACGAGGTGCCCATGACCCCCGCGCCAGGCTCAGAGGCCGACTCGCCCGCAATGCGTTTACCCCTCGCGAGTGCCCCCAGAATCCGAGAGCGGCATGGGCGTAGGAGTCACAGCCATCGCGCGATCCATTGCGCACCCCCGGCTCAAGGCTCAGGTCGTGCGTACGTGAGCCGGCGGGGCGGTCGCCGAGGGCCGGGCTGGCAATGGCCCTTGCCGGGCCTGGCCGGCATGCATGCGTGCGCGTGAGCGTGCGCCGGTGAGCTGAGAGAAGCTCGAGGTCCGCCGTTGCGTCGCGGCTCCCGCGCCTCGAGAGTCGTCGGCCCGCGCGTGGACGACCGGCGTAAGCGCGGGTGGCCGCGCCGCTGCGTGCCTTCTCATACACGAGGGCGCTTTTGTACATGTAACGCTCGCCTTGATGTCTGCTTGACATCGGTTTTGCGCGACGAATGGGAAAGGAGCTCGCGATGGCGGAGAAGACGGCGATGCGGTCGCTGCGGATCTCGCCAGCTGATCGCGATGAGATCGCCGCTCGGGCCAGGGAGGCGGGCTGTCGCAGTCGGTGTACGTCACCAGGACGGTTTCGCACATGCCGACGGAAGGTTTGAAGGCGCGGTTTGAGGCGATCGAGCGCGGGCTGTATCAGCTGGAGCACATGCCGCGGTAGCGCCTCATAACGCGGTTTGAGGTGAAGCTGGAGGCGCCCGCCTTCTGCGTTCGACGACGGCGTTCTCCGGGCGCATGGTGGTGATGGTGATGGCGGCCGCTCGACCGCCGCCAGGGCGACCCTTTCGAGGTCGCTGGGTTGGTAGGGATTCTCGTCGGTGGGCATCGCGACGCCTTCGGTGCACCCGATCGGTTCGCCATCCGCATGGCGGTCGCGTGCGGGACGCCTGAGCGGGCCCTGACAGGGCAACGCGCCGGGAGGAGGCGATAGCGATGGCGCGAGAGTGTTTGGGCACGCAAGGAACGCGCGCAAACCTATTGTGCTTCGCGCGACGATGGCTTCGGGCTTCGGCCGTGAAGGGTTTGCGCGATTCGGGCTGGTGCCCCATTTGGTGCCCCCGACGCCGGCGAGAGGTCGAATCGCTAGAGCCGACGCCCGGACTCGAACCGGGGACCCCTTCATTACGAGACATGCGGAGGCGTCGGCCGGTGCGGGTCTAATGTGGTGATTTGCAGGTAGAACGGGAGATCGTGAGTTCCTGCGGTGGCCGCCAGAGTGCCTGTCTTGAGGCATGAGGCTTCCATATGGCTTCCACCGCGGAGCCCCAGCTGCGCTCAGTCAGCATGCCGCACCTGAGAGACGAACTCCGGCACTGTGGCCGCCAGAAGATCAAGAACCTCCGACACGGTTAGCGGCGGGCGAGAGAGCGCCGCCACTTGCACGGTGAGTGCCACCCGAATCTTGGCCGGCGCGCGCTCATGCAGCTCGCGCAGGAACGCGTCCGGGTGCACTACCTCGACACCGACCGGCTCGCACGCAGCCGCTGGGAAGTGGCGGACGTTCGAGGTGACGATCGCCTCCGCATCTGAGGCGACTGCGGCAGCGAGCACGTGCCGGTCACCCGGTTCGTTGGTCGTTGCAGACTCGAGTGACGCGATCGCCGCCTCTGGAACCTCAGCATCCTCGAATGCACGCTCCATCGCATCGATCAAACTCATCGCCTGCTCGGGTGTTGCCCGACGGTCGTTGACGAGATTGCGAGCCACCTCATCGAGGATCCTCCGGCTCCACCGGACGGCGTAGAGGTTCTGCTCAGCGGCGCGGAGGAGGGTGTCCCGCAGTGGAAGCGGGTACAGCACGCACGCGTCGAGGAGAACCACGGATGGCACATCCGGAAGGTAAGCCGCAGCGCCGACGCGACCCGCTACCGATAGCCGCCCGGCAGCTCCTCGGAAAGACGCGCAACGTCATCGAGCGCTTCCTTGCGCTCGGCATCACCACGATCCCGATAGGCGAGGACATCATCGATCCTGATTCGACGATGAGTGCCGACGCGGTGAAACGGAAGATCGCCACGTTCGAGCAGCTTGATCAGATGCGGCCGCGAGACGTGCAGGATGTCGGCCGCTTCCTGGCTGGTGAGTTCCTTGTCGTGCGGGACGAGCGTGATCGGTTGACCATTCGCCATGGCTTCGACGATGATCCTCAGGGCCTCGAACGCCGAGTCTGGGATGTCGATGCGTTCCCCGTCTGGACCTAAGAGATAAGGCTTCTGAGCCTCGGCAAACAACGCATCAAGCTGATCGCGCAGTTCGTTGAAGCGATCGGCCTCGGACGAGGCGGGCCGGAGCACGGTTTCACGATTTGGAGTCATCACATTCCCGGTGGCTGACTTCGAGAACCGTAGCAGATCTATTCGCAATAATCGAAACGACGGCGCGTGGTCACGGATCGCGGGCCGCACTACAGCAGCCTCCGCAGGCTGGTCGGCGGTGGCCGGCCCCCCATCGCCGAGCGTGCCGCTCGAGACCGCCGCGCAGCTCTCGGTGGTGACCATCGCCGGCGCGATCGGATACCCAGTCCTCAGAGCTCCGGTTTGATCAAGCGAGCCCCGCCCGACCCGCCGGTCATCTGGCCGCGTTTATCGACGGCAAGGATGCCGTCGATAAACGCGGGCGCTCGCGTCGCGCCGATCACCAACAAGTTCACGACCACGACGGTGCGCGACGCGAAAAAATCCCGTCCGGAAGAGGGCCTTGGTCACGCTTCGGAGCCGAACGCGGGTCCATAGATCTCCGAGGAGCGCGACCGCGGCGGGCACGGTTTTGCTCATATCCGTCGACGGCGACCGCCCTCGACCCTCGGGTGATGATCGCGGGCGAGCTCCGCGTCGGTCCGGAGTTGCGGTTAGCTTGCGGGGCGATGGCCGGACCGTCGACGCCGCGAGACGCGAATGCGATCCCGTCGACTTCGTCCGCGTGATCGGAAACGTGGCATTCCAATCGTGCGGCCGCCGGCGGCCCGGCGATTGCTCGGTCCTGAAAGCAGCAGCGAGATTCGCCGCGGCCGGAGCAGTGAAAGCAGTCGTTCGATCAACCCGCGGCTCCATCCGTCGAGCTCCGAAGCGGTCTGCTTCCAGAGGTCATGTTGTTGTCGTTCGCAAGCAAGTAGCCGTCTGGCCAGGATGCCGGTCCCGGTCGAAGCCGAGGAGTTCGAGCATGCCCCATCGCGGGTTCGCGGACTGGCGCATCGCTACCGGGCATGGTCTTGGCGCAATCGAAGAGACTCTCGGTTGCCTCCGCGAGCCGGCGGTCGGTTGCCCGACGGTCGCCGAGACTCAGCGTGTCGTTCATGAGGCGCTCCCCGATTGCGCGCGTAACGTGCCCCGGTGCTGGTAGCGTTGGCGTGGAGGGTTTGCGCGTGACGAGATTTCGCGTGTTGGGGCCGGTCGAGGCTTGGACGGACGAGCGTCAGCTCACGCTCGGCGGTCCGCAGCAGGTGAAGCTGCTGGCGTTTCTGTTGTTGAACGCGAACCGGGCGGTTTCCGCGGATGCGGTGATCGACGCTGTGTGGGGCGCCGGGCGCGACGGGGCGGTCAAGCGTTTGCAGATGGGGGTGTTCCGGTTGCGGAAGGCGTTGGCGCCGCTGGACACGCAGGATGGTCAGCGATTGCGGACGGTCAGCGGCGGCTATTTGCTGTCGGTCAGGCCTGGCGAGCTCGACGCCGAGGTGTTCACCGAGGAGGCGCGCGGTGGGCGTCGCGCGCTTGATGACGGCGATCCGGTCCGCGCCCGCGACCTGCTGGTCCGAGCGCTGGCGCTGTGGCGCGGGGCGCCGCTCGGCGAAGTCGCCTTTGAGGATTTCGCGCAGGCCGACATCCGCCGGCTCGAGGAGCTTCGGCTGTGGGCGTTTGAGAGCAGGGTCGAGGCCGAGCTCCAGCTTGGGCGTCACGCCGAGCTGATCGCGGAGCTCGAAGGACTGCTCGCTGAGCAACCGACGCGCGAGCACCTCGCGGCGCAGTTGATGACAGCGCTGTATCGCTCGGGCCGCCAAGCTCGAGCGCTCGAGGTTTACCAGCGCACCCGTACCCGATTGGCCGAGGACCTGGGGCTTGACCCCGGGGTGGCGCTCAGGGCGATCCAGACGCAGATCCTCGAGCACGCATCGGAGCTGGAAACGGACGGTCCGTTCGGTGACGCGAGCCGACTGTCTGGCTCGGATACCTGGACCGAGTACCGAGACGGCGGTTCGGAGCGACGGGTTGTTGCGGTGCCGCTTTCGCCGACCCCCACAATCGGCCGGGCGCGAGAAGTGGAGGCGGTCTGTGGGCTCCTCGTGAGCCCAGATTCGCGGCTGGTGACGCTCACCGGCCCGGGCGGGGTCGGCAAAACACGACTCGCGATGGCTGTCGCCCACGCGATCGGACCGAGTTTTCCCGATGGTGCCTGTTGGGTTGAGCTGGCCGGGCTCGCTCGCGCCGAGGATGTCGGCTCCGCGGTTGTTGGTGCCCTTGGGCTCGAGCCGCTCGGGACCGAAGGTGCGGTTGACACGCTGAGCCGGTACCTCGGTAGGAGGCGGTTGCTGCTAGTGATCGACAACTTCGAGCATGTGTTGGACGCAGCCGGGCTCGTCGGTCAGCTGCACGCGGTGTGTCGGGACGTGGCGATCCTGTCCACCAGCCGCGAGCCACTCGACCTCGGCGCCGAGCACAGAGTCCCGGTTGCGCCGCTCGCCGTCCCCGCGGTGTCGGATCGGATCAGTGCGGCCGAGGTCGAAGCCGCCGACGCGAGCGCGCTGTTCCTGGCCGCCGTCCGCCGGCGCGACAGCCATTTCGCGGTTCACCCCGGAAGTGCTAGTGCGATCGCGCGGGTCTGCGCGGCGCTGGACGGGCTGCCGCTGGCGCTCGAGCTCGCGGCGGCGCGGACCGGCGTGCTCGGGATCGAGGATCTTGCTGCTCGCCTCGAGGACGGCTGGAGTGCGCTCGGACGAGGCTCGCGTGATGCTCCAGCGCGTCACGGCACGCTCGAGCGAGCGATTGGCTGGAGTTATGGCCTCCTTGACCGGGAACAGCAGAGTGCGTTTGTCGGCTTTGCCGTGTTTGCCGGTGGCGCGACGGTCGACGCCGCTGAAGTTGTCACAGGTGCGTCGCTCCAAACGCTCGAAGCCCTCACCGCCAAGAGCCTGCTCTACCGCCGCCAAGAACCCGACGGCACCGTCCGACTGGTGATGCTTGAAACGATCCGCGAGTACGCACTTCGACGAAATGACAACGGCGAGCGAAGCGTCGCGTACCGGCGGCACTTTGAGCATTACCTACGGATCCTGGAGGAACACGTCGCTCGGTTCTCGACGCATCAGGAACCACAGGCTCTGGCAGCGCTCGAGCGCGATATCGACAACCTACGTGCGGCTCTGCAATGGGCGCTGCGAAGCAAACCTGAAGGAGCTCTGCGGCTCGCGGGCTTCCTCGGTCAATACTGGCGGATCCGAGGCGACGCCAGCGCCCTGTTTTGGATCGACGCGGCTGTCCACGCCGCGGGGAACGATGTGCGGGCGGACGACCGCGCGCGAGCGCAGCTCGAACGCTGCTCCCAACTCAGCATGCGTCAGCGCCGCGCCGAAGCCGATGACGCCGCCGGGGAAGCCCTGCGGCTCTTCCGCCAGGCAGGCGACCACTCCGGGATCGCTCACGCGTGCTGCGCCTGCTCCATGCGGGCTTACCGCCTCGGCGACCGCGAGGGCGAGCGCTCCTATGCCGAGATGGCGTGCCGGCATGCGCGAATTGTCGGGGATCCGGGCTTACTTGGTAAGGCCCTTTCGAGGCTCGCATGGGGACGATCGCCAGATCAGCGGTCTCGTCTGCTCGATCAGGCTGCCGAGCTCCTCGAGGACGTTGGGGACTACCGAGAACTCGCGAGCGGCTATCTCACTGCCGCTTACCTCGCGTTGCAGGAGGATCGCATCCCGGAAGCGCTCCGGCTCGTTGATGTCGCCCTCGCGGCGGCCCGAAACACCGACAGCCCTGCAACCGAAATGCTGGTGCTAGGCAATCTCGGACTCGCGAGGCTGTTTTGCGGCGAACTGCTGGCGGCGCGGACTGCGTTCGAGCACCAGCTGCGCCTGTGTATGGGTCACGCGTTTCGCTACGGCGCGGACGAGGGACTGGCCGGGCTGGCCGCGGTGGCGGCCGCCCAGGGCCAGCCGGAGCGCGCCGCAACGCTGCGCGGCGCGGCCCGCGCGCTCGGCTATCCACAGAGCGGCGACGAATTGATTGATGACCGACTCGACCGTGAGTACTTCGCACCGGCACAAGCATCCTGGGGAATCGCGGCGTGGCGTCAAGCAGAAGCCCTCGGTGCGAGGTTCTCCTACGACGACGCGATCGCCAGCGCGCTCGAGCCCTCAGCTCCCGCAGTCACCTCCGTACGCAAGCCAGCGGCACCCACACGGGTGCGGATCACCTAACCCGTCGCGAAACTCCAACCGATACGCCCGGCGCTCCGACCGAGTCTCACATCGCGCGCCATGAAGTCGATCAGGTCGGCCGGCCGCCCAATGTCGCCAATGCGCTCGCGCCGGCCGCTCACAACTCGGCGACTCCGTTCGTCGGCAAAGCAGTGACAGTCGCAGCCGATCCCTGATCCACCGAAGCGATCGTCCGCACGCCAGCTGGTTCCCCGGAACTGCGTCGCCCGTGAGCCGACGCAACGTCGCCAGAGCGATGGCGAGCCGCTCGACAAGGCGGAGATGAAAACGATCGTCTGATCGTGTCTTCGCGCGCCGCCGGACGCTCGCCTGAGCCGGCCTTTCGCTTACGAGTGCGGTAACCGAGAGCCGCCTCGTTTGGGCTTACACGACGTCGAGTCCGTCCTAGCCGCTATTCGTGGGCGGGCTCTCCTGAGCCGATCTCGTCGAAGTAGTCCACCCATAGGGTTGACATGTCGATGCCGTCCGCTTCCATCGCCGCCCTCGTGTCGGCCGACGTCCACGCCGCTTGCGCCTGCGCGCGCGCGTCGAAAGTCTCCTCAATCATGACGAGGTTCGGATCGTCTTGTGCGCGCCACGCACGGAAGCTGCGTACGCCAGGGGTGACCTTCAGCGCGTGGTCGTATCCCCGTCGCCAGACGTCGTAGTCGGCGACCCTGCAGTGGCAGAGCACGGTTGTCATGGGTTCCCCCTTGTTCGGTAGGCGCCGACCCTAACATGGGCCAGCGCGCACGGCAAAGCCTCGACGCTGCCACGGTAGCCGGACCTCCGTCCTCTCACTACCGCTTCGAGGCAGCAGACGCGGCGTGCCGCGCCGTCGGAACGTTGCAACAGACCAGGAGCCGCAGCGAGACCCTCCCGCTTCGCCGCGCCGTTTAGCGAACAGCGCTCGGGCGCGCGGGCGCGCGGGCTAGGCTCTCACACGGCACCTCGTCGCCGATCCAATGCGTTGGTCGCGGATAACCCGGCGGCCACTGCTAACCGCAACTCCGGACCGACGCGGAGCTCGCCCGCGATCATCACCCGAGGGTCGAGGGCGGTCGCCGTCGACGGATATGAGCAAAACCGTGCCCGCCGCGGTCGCGCTCCTCGGAGATCTATGGACCCGCGTTCGGCTCCGAAGCGTGATCAAGGCCCTCTTCCGGACAGGATTTTTTCGCGTCGCGCACCGTCGTGGTCGTGAACTTGTTGGTGATCGGCGCGACGCGAGCGCCCGCGTTTATCGACGGCATCCTTGCCGTCGATAAACGCGGCCAGATGACCGGCGGGTCGGGCGGGGCTCGCTTGATCAAACCGGAGCTCTGCACTGCGGCGTCCGATCGCGTCGGCTGATGGTCAGCGCTTGGCAGCTAAGAGACGAGGACGCCCACGACCAGAAGCACGTGGCCCGATGATGCGCCGCCCACCGCTCGCACCTCCGGGCGTAGCCAGAGCTTCGAGCGCCCGCCGCCGAGGTCGACGACCGGACGCGGCATGTCGTCGTAACGAGACTGGTACTCGCTCACGGTGTTGCGGTGCGCGAGCCCGAGGATCTCGGCCACCGTGTGCGTGTCGATGAGGTCGTCGACGTCGACCTTTCGTCCCATACGGGAGAACCTTACCTGCGTCAGCGGCAGAACCGTACGGATGGACTCTTTCCGTCCTACCCATGCGATACCTTCCGCATGTAAGGAATAAAGCAGCCCCGGCGGTGTTGGAGCACCCCGGGGCCTGGCCGAGACCTGCAAGGAGGTCCCGACGATGCAAGCGTACGCCACTTCCGAGCGGCTGCCCGTCGGCGACCAGCTCCGCATCCTCGACCGGACGTCAGCTCCCGCAGCGGCCACGGCCAGCGACTCGACCGCGCTCTGATCGATCAGGTCTTGGGCCGCCTCGCCGACCTGGTCGTCGATCGCCTGATCGAGCGGAACGAGGCGCAGAGCAGCGAACACGCGAGCGAGTGGCTTGATGCTCGCAGCGCCGCCGAGTACCTCGGCGTTCATCGCGACACGCTGCGGAAGCTCGCGGCACAGCGAGCGATCCCTGCCCACCAGGACGGACCTGGCTGCAAGCTCTACTTCCGCCGCGATGAGCTTGATCAGTGGCGCCGCTCGGCTCGGCCCGTGTTCAGCGCCGCAGCTCTGCTGAGGGCCGTCTGATGAACCCCGACAGCAACGAGGCCCGCCGCGTCAGGGTGGAGCGAAACATCTACCGCCGGCCTACGGGCGTGCTCGAGGTCGGATTCAAGGACGCGTCAGGCATCCAGCGATGGCGGACCGTCGACGGTGGGATCATGGCCGCCCGGAAGCTCCGGGACGATCTTCTCGCTCGCACGGGTCGCGGCGACACGATGGTGCCGGACTCTCGGCTGCGGTTCGGAGAAGCGGCGGAGCTCTGGCTGGCCGGGCCAGTGCTGGACCTGCGCGCGACGACGCAGGCCGGCTACCGCAGCGCGGTCGAGCAGCACCTGCTTCGGCGCGTCGGAAGCCGCAGGCTCGACAGCATCACCGCCGACGACCTGGCGGCGCTGGTGCGCGACATGCGGCAGCAAGGCAAGAGCGAGGCCACCATCGCCGCGGTGCTCGGCGCGGTAGGCCGCATCTACAAGTTCGCTGCCCGCCGGCTCGGCTTCACGGGCATGAGTCCGATCACGCTGATGCTGTCCTCGGAGCGGCCCAAGGTGTCGCTGACCACGCGCCGGCCGATCTTCACGCCGGAGCAGATCGAGCAGACGCTCTCCGCGACCACCGAGCCCTACCGCACCCTGTTCACTGTCGCAGCGCTGACAGGCGCTCGCGTGTCCGAGCTCTGCGGCCTCACCTGGGCGAACGTCGGCCTGGACGACGTCGACGATGCTGAGATCACGTTCGCATGGCAGGTCGACCGGAAGGGCAACCGACGGCCGACGAAGACGGACGGCTCCGCCCGGACGGTGCCTATCCCCCGAGAACTGGCGCTGGTCCTCGCGCGGCACAAGCTCGTGTCACGCGACGTGAGGGCTGAGGCGTTCGTGTTCGCGACCTGCTCAGGCCGCGCCGCTGTCCCAGCGGAACGTCGCCCGCGCGCTGCGCAAGGCACAGCAGCGCGCGACGGACGAGCACGGGCGGCCAACCTTCCCAGTCCTCCACGAGAAGGCCGCGACGGCGCCCGCCAGGTACCTGCCGGCGCCGTGCCCTCGATGCACTCGTTCCGCCACACGGTCGCCTCCCGCGCCCTGCTCGCCGGCGAGAGCGTCGACGAAGTCGCCTTCCTGCTCGGACACCGCGACGCCACCGTCACCCGCGTCGTCTACATCCATGAGATCGCCGATGCGCGCCGCCGGAACATGTGGCGCTCGCGGATGACCGCCGAGTACGTCGGCGCTCTGCGTGTCGCCCTCGAGAGCGACGCAGATGACCGATCGACCTAGTGCGCCTCAGACGGTCAGAAGGTCGACCCAGCGTCTCCGTTCCCTTCAGGGGGCGGGGGCGCGTTTCTATGAGGCTTCCAAATGGCTTCCATGAGCTGGGCGATGGAAAGGAAGCCAAGCTCACATCAGACAGAAATCGCTCGAATAGCAGGCATTTCGTGAAAGCCGACGCCCGGACTCGAACCGGGGACCCCTTCATTACGAGTGAAGTGCTCTACCAGCTGAGCTACGTCGGCGTGAGTCCGCGCCAGTGTACCCGCGCCGGCGCGCGCCCCATCCGGCGAGCTCAGAGCTCGGTCGGCTGCCCGAGGCTCGCCTTGGTGCTCCCGCCAGTCCTCGGCGAGGATCGCCCAGCGTTCGTGGTCGCGCCAGCGTCCCCCGATCTTGAGGTAGCGCGGCGAGAACCCCTCACGGTGGAACCCGGCGCCGCGAGCCAGCGCGATCGAGGCCTGGTTGCCCGGCTGGATGTTGGCCTCGATCCGGTGCAGGCGGAGCGTCAGGAACGCCTCGCGGACGACGAGGTCGAGCCCCTCCCGCATGTAGCCCTGGCCGGCGTACTTGCTGGAGACGGCGTAGCCGAGGTACGCGCTCTGGAGCGAGCCACGCGTGATGTGCGAGAGGTTGAAGAACCCGAGGATCGCCCGGTCCTCCCGCCGGCAGACCAGCATGGCCTCGAAGTCGGCCCGGCGCGAGTCGACCAGGTAGGCGTCGAACGCCTCGTCGTCGGTCGGCGCCGTCGCCCAAGGCCGGTGGAACGCTCGGCTCGCGCGCATCAGCGAGATGAACTCGGCCCGGTCGGCTCGCGCCGGGCGTGCGCAGGTAGACGCGGCCGGCCGCCTGTCCGTCGGCACGCGGCGCCGGCTCGGCGGCCGGCGGGGACGTGACGTCGTCCCGCTGCGTCATGCCGCGAGCAGTCGCTCCAAGCGATACGCGAGCGATTCGCATGCAAGCTCCTCGGATACGTTTAGCTGAAAACGCAGGCGCGTGTCCTCGACGGCCTCGATGGCGGCGCGCAGGTGCTGCGGATCGTTGCCCGAGTCGGCCTCGAGCTCGGTGCTGCGGTCGACGTTCCTGACCAGATCCTCGGCCCCCCACGCGAGGCACGCGAGGTCGGCGTACCAGAGCGCGACGACCTGAAGCGCGAGATCCAGCGCCCCGGTCTCGACCCGCCGCCGGGCGCGCCTGATCCGCTCGGTCCACTCGGTCTCGATGCGCTTGCGCTCCTTGCGCGGATAGAACTCGAGATCGTCTTGCTTTCGGGCCTCGAGCTCCGCGTGGACCGCCTCCCCGCGGGAGCGGACCGCAGCGAGCACGTTCGACCAGGGCTGGGCGCGCGCCATGTCGTCCGGATAATGCCGTGCGCGCGTACCGCTCGGCGGCCGCGCGCAACGCGTGGCCCTCGGATCCGGTGAGCTCGGTCGCCCGCTCGCCGTCGCCGAGCGCGAGGCGCGCGCACGCAAGAGCGGTCTGATGCGCCTCGCCTAGCGCCTCGAGCGCGGCCGCCGTCTCCTGCACCGACGGGGCGTCGAAGCGGACCAGCTGGCAGCGCGAGCGGATCGTCGGCAGCACTTCAGCGAGCCGATCCGAGAGCAGGATCAGGTGGACGAACGACGCCGGCTCCTCGAGCGTCTTCAGCATCCGGTTGGCCGCCTCGTCGCCGAGCTCGTCGACGCGCTCGATCACGAATACGCGGCAGCCGGCCTCGAACGGGGTCTTGCTCGCCGCCGACACGACCGGGCCGTCGATGTCGCTGACGAGGATCTCGTGCGCGCCGCTCGGAGCCACCCAGGTCAGGTCCGGATGGGCGCCCGAGGCGACCCTCGCGCGGGCGCTCGATGGATCCGATGAGCCGGCCGCGAGCAGCTCGGCCGCGATCGTGCGCGCAACCGACCGCTTGCCGGCGCCACCGGGACCGTAGAAGAGGTACGCGTGGGACGCATGGCCCCCGGGCTCGAGCGCCGGCGCAAGCACAGCGCGCGCGTGGGGATGACGTTCGAGCTCGGCGAGCATAACCCGATCGTAGTGCCCGGTAGGGTCGCGGGCGACGAAGATGAACCGCGGCCGGCTGATCACGATCGAAGGCATCGACGGGGCGGGCAAGACGACGCTCGCCGCGGCGCTTCTGGACGCGCTGAGAGCCCGCGGCGTGGACGCGCTGCTGCTTCGCGAGCCGGGCGGCGTCCCCGCGGCCGAGCGGATCCGCGAGCTCGTGATCGATCCCGACCTGCACGTAGGCGCGCGGACCGAGGCCCTGCTGTACGCCGCGGCGCGCGCGCAGCTCGTCGAAGAGGCGATCGACCCGCTCCTGAGCGCCGGCAAGTGGCTCCTGCTCGACCGGTTCATCGACTCCTCGCTGGCGTACCAGGGCGGCGGCCGCGAGCTCGGGATCGACGCGGTGCGGGCGATCAACGAGTTCGCGATCCGGACGGCGTGGCCCGATCGCACGCTGCTATTGATTGTCGACGGATCGGTCGGCCGCACCCGGTCGCGCTCCCGGGCCGGGCAGCCCGACCGCCTCGAGCGCGAGGAGCACGACTTCTTCGACCGGACGGCGGCGGCGTACATGGAGCTGGCCGCCGAAGACCCGGGCCGGATCCGGAAGATCGACGCCTCGATGCCGCCGGACGAGGTGCTGGCGGCGGCGCTGAGCGAGCTCGCGGATCTATTCTGAGTAGCCGTTCGGGTGCGCCTGGGCGAACGCCCAGGCGTCGGCGACCATCTCCTCGAGGCCCGGCTTTAGCGGCGCCCAACCGAGCTCGGAGCGGATCAGGTCGCTGGCCGCGACGAGCATCGGCGGATCGCCGGGGCGGCGGGGCGACTCGTTGGTGCGAAGCTCGCGCCCGGTGACGGTCTCGGCGGCCGCGATCACGTCCCGGACGGAGAAGCCGTTCCCGTTCCCGAGGTTGAACACGCGATGCTCGGACGGGCGCGCGCCATCGAGCGCGAGGAGATGCGCGGCGGCGAGATCGTCGACGTGGATGTAGTCGCGGACCGCCGTGCCGTCGGAGGTTGGATAGTCGGTCCCGTAGATCTCGACGGCAGAGGCGGCGCCGAGCGCCACGCGGAGGATGTTCGGGATCAGATGCGTCTCGGGATCGTGGTCCTCGCCGAGGTCGCCGCTCGCGCCGGCGACGTTGAAGTAGCGCAGGCTGACCGCGCCCAGCCCGGTGGCGGTGCAGAAGTCGCGGATCATCATGTCGACGGCCAGCTTCGAGGCGCCGTAGGCGTTGACCGGCCTCGGCACTGCGGTCTCGGCGATCGGCACCTCGTCCGGCTGCCCGTACACGGCGCAGGTCGAGGAGAAGACCAGCCGCGGGACGCCGGCGGCGGCCATCGCCTCGAGCAGGTTCAGGGTCCCGCCGACGTTCGTGCGGTAGTAGCGCTCGGGGTGGCTCACCGACTCGGACACGAGCGCCAGCGCGGCGAAGTGCATGGCCGTGTCGAACCCGCCGTCGGACACCGCGGCCTCGACCGCCGCGCGGTCGAGCAAGTCCGCGACGACCAGCGCCGCCCCCGCCGGGACCGCGGCCCGATGCCCGCGCTCGAGGTTGTCGAGCACGGTCACATCGTGCCCGCCGGCCAGCAACTGCTTCGAGACGATCGAGCCGATGTACCCGGCGCCGCCCGTGACCAGCACCTTCATCGGGAACGCCTGAACCGTCGATCGACCGCGCTCATCGTGGGTGGAGATCTAACCAGACGGCCCCTCCCCGGAGGGTCCCCGCGGGGCGCTGAGGCCACCGGGGACTCACGATCGACCTAGTAAAATGGGAACTCCGGAGAGAACTCAGCGACCAGGTCTTTCCGTCCGGGGTCTCCGCTTTCATTCACTGCCCGCTCGGCTGATTAAAAGTCGGGCAAGAGCAGGGGAAAAACGCGGAAAACGAGAGGAGCAGTACGGTATGGATCAGATCCCCCAGACCCAACTCGAAGACGGGGTACGAACGGGCGAGGGCCTCTCGGTCAAACGCTTCTTCACGGTGCCCGGAGAGCACCCGTTCGACTCTGTCGAGTGGGAGCTGAGGGACGCCCGGATCGGGCACGGAGACAAGGTCTCCTTCGAGCAGCGCGACGTCGAATTTCCGAAGGCCTGGTCCCAGAACGCGACGAACATCGTCGCCCAGAAGTACTTCCGAGGCCAGCTCGGCTCGCCTGAGCGCGAGCACTCGGTCCAGCAGATGATCGGCCGCGTGTCGGGCACGATCTCCGACTGGGGACGCGAGCGGGGCTACTTCGCCACGGAGGCGGACGCCGACACGTTCGAGGCCGAGTTGACCCACATCCTGCTTCACCAGATGGCGGCGTTCAATTCGCCCGTCTGGTTCAACGTCGGCTTCGAGGAGACGCCGCAGTGCTCGGCGTGCCTTCCGTATCACGCGCTCGTGTCGACGCCAGAGGGCATGATCCCGATCGGCGAGATCGTCGAGGACGAGCAGGTCGGGCGCGCGGTGTACGACTCGAGCGGCACGACCCGGATCGCCGCTGTCAAGGCAAATGGCCGCAAACAGGTCTGGCGAGTTCGCCTACGCAACGGAAGCTTCATCGAGGCCACGGCTGACCACATCGTCAGGGCTGTGCGCGAGCGGCGCACGCAGCCGGCTTGGCTGCGCGTCGACCAGCTCGAGCCCGGAATGCGACTCCATTTGCATCCTCATCGGGCGAAGGTCGAAGCACCTGCGCTCGTGCCGATCGGGGGCATGAGCAGCCCGGATGACCAGCCCGAGCCGAGCAGCGCCGACAGCGTCGCCGTCTCCCAGGCGGCGCTCGCCGGATGGCTCCAGGCCGACGGGTTCGCCGGACAGTACGAGCACGGGACGAATCGCTCGTTGACAATCGAGTTTCAAGTTGCGGACGACGATGAATACGACTGGGTGACCAGCCATCTCGATGTCGTTTTCCCAGACCTTCACCGCAAGGTCAGGGAGGCGGACACGAACGACGTCCGCGTAAGGCGCATTCGCCTTTACGGCGAAGTACTTCGCGACTTCGTGGAGCGCTGGGAGCTCCTCGCACGCGGCGTCGACATTCGGGTCCCGAGCCGCCTGTGGACCGCTTCTCATGACGAGATCAGCGCCTACCTCCAGAGCGTCTTCCAGGCCGACGGGTACGTCTCGGTCCGCCGCGAGGGCGAGTACGAGAGCGCCCGCGTCGGCGTCGCGGTGATCGCGGAGCGCTGGACGGAAGATCTCCAGTTGCTCCTGGGGGTCCTCGGCATCTACTCGCGTCGTCTGCACAAACCCGACTCGCGGCCTGATCGCCACGACATGTACGAAGTCGCGATCAGCATTGGATCCGAGCGTGGACGGTTTGCGGAGCTGGTCGGTTTCCCCAGCCGTAAGAAGTCGGACAAACTGCTGCGTTCGCTGACCTTGAGTGACTGGAAGCGGTGCCCCGACCTACGCGAGGAAGAGATAGTCGCCATCGAGCCGGGGGGCTTTCACGAGGTCTACGACATCCAGACGGAGTCCGGCGAGTTCCTCACCAACAACATCGTCGTGCACAACTGCTTCATCCTGAGCGTCGAGGACACGATGGAGTCGATCCTCGAGTGGAACACCCACGAGGGGATGATCTTCCGCGGCGGGTCGGGCTCGGGCATCAACCTGTCGAGGATCCGCGGCTCGATGGAGCCGCTGGCGAAGGGCGGCACCGCATCCGGGCCGGTCAGCTTCATGCGTGGCGCGGACGCGTGGGCGGGCACGATCAAGTCGGGTGGCAAGACGCGGCGCGCCGCGAAGATGGTCGTGCTCGACGTCGACCATCCCGACATCCGCGAGTTCATCTGGTGCAAGGCCAAGGAGGAGGACAAGGCCGCGGCCCTGCGCGACGCCGGATTTGACATGTCGATCGACGGCGACGGCTTCTTCTCGATCCAATACCAGAACGCGAACAACTCGGTCCGCGTGACCGAGCGGTTCATGCACGCGGTCGAGAACGACGAGGACTGGCAGCTGATCGGCCGGACGACCGGGGCGCCGATCGGCGATCCGATCCCGGCACGGCAGCTAATGCGCGAGATCGCCGAGGCGGCCTGGCGTTGCGCCGACCCGGGGATCCAGTACGACACGACGATCAACCAGTGGCACACCTGCCCGAACTCCGGACGGATCAACGCGTCGAACCCGTGCAGCGAGTACATGCACGTCGACGACTCGGCCTGCAACCTGGCCTCGCTGAACCTGATGAAGTTCCGCCGCCCGGACGGGACGTTCGACATCGAGTCGTTCGAGCACGCGGTCGACGTGATGTTCCTCGCGCAGGAGATCGTCGTCTCCCCGTCGAGCTATCCGACCGAGCAGATCGGCGCGAACGCTCGCGCGTTCCGCCAGCTGGGGATGGGCTACGCCAACCTGGGTGCGTACCTGATGGCGAACGGGGTCCCGTACGACTCCGACGCCGGCCGGGGGATCGCCGCGGCGATCACGGCGCTGATGACGGGTCGCGCGTATCTCGGGTCGGCCCGCACCGCCGGCGCGATGGGACCGTACGACCGCTATGCCGATAACCGGGAGCCGCACAACGCGGTGATGCGGATGCACCGGGACGCCTCGTACGCCATCCCCGACGCGGCGTGCGGCGACGTGGCGCTGCGCGAGCGGGCTCGGGCGGTCTGGAACGGGGCGGTCGCGGCCGGAGACGTGTTCGGCTATCGCAACGCGCAGGCGACCGTGCTGGCGCCGACGGGGACGATCAGCTTCCTGATGGATTGCGACACGACCGGCATCGAGCCCGACTTCTCGCTGGTCAAGTTCAAGGAGCTCGTGGGCGGCGGCCAGATGACGATCGTCAACAAGACCGTCCCGCTCGCGCTCCAGACGCTCGGCTACAACGACGAGCAGATCGAGCAGATCCTCGCGTACGTCAACGAGCACGGGACGATCGTCGGAGCGCCTTATTTGGCCGAGGACCACCAGCCGGTGTTCGACGTCGCCGTCGGCGAGCGGGCGATCTCGCACATGGGTCACCTGAAGATGATGGGCGCGGTCCAGCCGTTCATCAGCGGTGCGATCTCGAAGACCGTGAACATGCCGGAGACCGCGACGGTAGAGGACATCGCCGAGGCCTACCACGAGGCGTGGCGGCTGGGCGTCAAGGCGCTCGCGATCTACCGCGACGGGTCGAAGACCGCCCAGGCGCTGCGGACGGAGGCGCAGAAGGACGCACCGGCCTCGACCGAGACCGTGATCCAGGAGGCAGTGGCGGACGCGATCGCGAACGCCCCGAAGCGGAAGAAGATGCCGCGCGAGCGCCAGTCGCTCACCCACAAGTTCGCGATCGGCGGCCACGAGGGGTACATCACCGCGGGCATGTACGAGGACGGAACGATCGGCGAGATCTTCCTGACCGACATCGGCAAGGAAGGGTCGACGCTGCGCGGGATGATGAACTCGTTCGCGACGGCGATCTCGATCGCGCTCCAGTACGGGGTGCCGCTGGAGACGCTCGTGCGCAAGTTCAGCTACATGCGCTTCGAGCCCGAGGGCATGACCTCGAACCCGGAGATCCCGTTCGCGAAGTCGATGCCCGACTACATCATGCGCTGGCTCGCGTCGCGCTTCCTCGATGTCGACCTCCAGGAGGAGCTCGGCATTCTCACCCCCGCGGTGCGGGCGCGTCAGGCGGCCCAGGAGGCCGCGAGCTCGCATCTCGGCGACGTCGCCTCACCCCCGGCCGAGCGCAAGCGCGAGGGCAACGGTGGCCAAGCCGCGAGCGCGCCCGCGCCGCCGACGGCGGCGCTGACCGACAAGCCACCGGTCATCCCCGCACTGCGCAAGGGGCTCGACCTCGGTCCGGCCTGCCAGCAGTGCGGCGGGATGATGCAGCGCACCGGCAGCTGCTACACGTGCTCGAGCTGCGGGTTCAATACCGGCTGCGGCTGACCCGGTCCCGCGCGCGAACGCCTCCAAGGATCGACCCGAGGCCCCGCCACGATGGCGGGGCTTCGATCCTCTATGGGCTCAGGGCCCCGCGACGTTGTACGAGAGATACAGCGATAGCTGCTTGTCATCGGTGAGCAGCGGTCCGAACGGGTCGGTCGGGCCGGCCGCGTACGCGTTGGCGTTGCCGACGCGAACGCCGGGGACGGAGTCATAGGCAAACGCGGCGACGCCCGCCTGCGGGCCCGAGATGAGGCCGAGCCAGTAGTCCCCGGACGAGAGCGCGAGAGGGCTCGCGAATGGGAGGGCGTACCAGCCCGCGGTTTCCGAGGACTGGAACGTGAACTCGTCGGTGAGGCCGACCAGCGCCCCCGGCGCCCCGCCGTCGTCGGCGTAGACGATCCCCCGGAGCTGCTGCTGCCCGGGCATGCCCGTTGGCGCCAGGAAGACCCGCATATCCAAGCCCGTGGCCGCGGTCGGGAGCGAGTACCGGTTGACCGCCTTCAGGTCGGCGCGCGAGACCGGCCGAGCGAGCCGCCGATCGTGGGGTTTGCCGAGCCACGCCCGGCACGGACTGGACGACGCCGCCGGGACCGGCGCGTGGTAGGTCAGCGGCGCGCCCAGCGCGACCCCCCGGACGCGCCAGCCGATCTCGTAATCGCCGGCGCCCGCGTTGGGCACGCAGCCGACGATCGCCTCGCGGAAGCCGAACTGGTCGACCGGCGCGAGCGGATACGGCGTGCACGTCGTCTTTCCGGCCGGGGTGGTCACGCACAGATCGGTCTGGTCGTCGGGGCTCATCGTGATCAGTCCGGCGGCGTAGAGGACCACGCGGGTCTGGTGACCGGCAATGGTCAGCGTGGTGTCCTCGGCCAGGACGGCCAGGCAGTACCCGGTCGACACCGGCGGGGCGCCTCCGTGCGAGCACCGGTACTCGATGCTGTTTCCGGGCGCGAGCTGGAACTGGAGCGGGGCGTCGCGCGTCTGCGACATGACGCTTCCGGTGTGGTCGGCGATCACGGTGCCATCGCATCGGTCCATCGTCGTCCACTGGGTTCCGCGAACCGTGGCCGCAGCGAATTTCCCGCGGGTGCGAAACCGTCCGTGGGCCGAAGCATGCAGCAGCCGAAGCACGGTCGGGCTGGCCGCGGCGCCGGCGGTCGGATGCCGGCTTTCCGTCGCGCCCACGCTCGCGCTGCAAGCGTGCGGCCCCCCGGGCCCGCCGGCCAGCAACAAGTCGACGAGCCCGGAGCGATCCTGCGTGACGACGAACGCGCCGCCGTCGAACATCCCTGATTGCCGCCCACCGGACGCGTCGCGGGCGGTGACGAGCCTGACGGCTCCGCGGGACGCGTCCACGGTCGAGCCGAGCGCGATCAACCGCCGACCCTTCAGCGATGCAAACTCCCGCCCCCCTTTCGGCCTGATCCGCACCTGGCCGGACACGGCGGCCACGATCACGGTCCTGCCGAGCTTCGGCCTCAGGGTGCGCGCGGACGCGGACGAGCCCACGACCAGCAGTTGCGCGGCGAGCAACAAGGCGATAGCCGGCGCGACGCCCCACCGACCGAGATGGTCGGGGATTGACGATCGTCGCTTCGGGCGCAACTGGCGTGACTCCGATATGGATGATCTTGCGTGGACACTCTCGGGCCGGCGGCCCGAGTGAGTCCGGACGGTGCGCCCGCGCCGGCATCGAAGTACGCCCGACGTGACCCTAACCGAGGGCGTTCGACGCCGTCAAGCGGCGCAGCCCCGTTCGCGGGAAACTCCGCGGTGCGGAGTACTGGATCACTCGAGCGCTGGGAGGGTTCCGATGTGGAAGCGCAAGCGCGTGGTGGCGGAGGTCGACGGCCGGCAGGTCGCTTGCGCGATCGGTGGAGCTAACGAATTCGTCGACCGCCCCGTGAAGCTCAACTGGACCGCCGCCGAGCTGTTCGACTTCGCCTGGGCTAACCAGACCGCGACCGGGCTGATCTGCACGAACTGCGGCTACGTGCACGAGTTCGTCGGCGATCGGCTCGAGCTGTACGAGGCCACAGGCTGAGTCGCGCCCCGTCACTTGCGGTCGCGGTTCTGGCCGTCGCTGGATGCGGCAGTGCGGCCAAGCCGACCCCGCCGCCGCCGTCGGCTGGGACCGCGATCGAGGTCACCAGCGACTTCAGGCCCGGAGCCGCCATCCCCCGTCCGAATACGTGCGATGGGGCGGACCGGTCTCCGCCCGTGCGCGCGGCCGGACTGCCCGGGGCGACGAAGGAGCTCGTCGTCGTCATGCGCGACCACGACGCCCCCGGCGGTGACTTCATCCATTGGGCGATCGCGCATCTGCAGCCGCAGCCAGGCGGCTCGGCGCGGGCGGGATCGATGGACCTGGCCTCCGCGGCGAGGCCGCCCGGCGCGGTGCTCGGAGTCAACAGCTTCGGCTCGCTCGGCTACCGCGGGCCATGCCCGCCGCGAGGGGATCTCCCTCACCACTACACGATCACGGTGTACGCGCTAGGCCGGCCCTCCGGGCTGACGAGCGGGTTCTCCGCCGGCGCGGTCACGAAGCTGCCGGCGCTCGCGACGGGAAGCCTCACGGGCGTCTACGGCCGTCGCTGACGGAGCCTCGACGCCGGCGAGCCGCCTTCGAGGTCTATCGTTGTCGGGCCGTGCCGTTCTTCGGTCACAAGACGCGCCGCGAGCGCGAGTGGGAAGAGGTTCGCTCCTCCGCGCAGGACGATCTCGTCGCCCTCGGCGACGACATCCGTTCGCTCGACGTCGACATCCAGATGCCGACCGTCATCCGCGGAGACCAGGCAGCGCTACGAGCAGGCGCTGGAGGCGTACCAGCGGGCGAGCGAGATCTTCGACCGCGCCAAGCGGCCGGAGGACCTGGCGCCGGTGAGCGAGACGCTCGAGGAGGGCCGGTACGCGATGGCGTACTCGAAGGCGCTGCTCGAGGGCCGTGAGCCGCCCGAGCGCCGGCCTCCGTGCTTCTTCGACCCCCGTCACGGCCCGTCGACCGAGGACGTGCAGTGGGCCCCGCCCGGCGGATCCGTGCGGCCGGTGCCGGCCTGCGCCGCCGACGCGCTGCGAGTCAAGGAGGGCTTCCAGCCGCACGGCCGCCAGGTGTCGGTCAACGGGCGGCCGACCGACTACTGGAACGCCCCGCGCCACTACGGCGCGTGGGCGGGCGGCTACTTCAACGGATTCGGTGGGCGGCGGGCTGCTGTCGACCCTGCTGGTCGGGTCGGCGCTCGGTGCCGGGATCGGGCTCGGCGAAGAGGTCGTGGGTGGCCTGTTCGGCGATGGCGACGGCGATGGCGATGGGGACGGCGGTGACGGCGGTGACGGCGGTGACGGCGGGTGGGGCGACGGCGGTGACGGGGGTGACTTCGGTGGCGACGGCGGCGACTTCTAGGTTCTAGCCCGGCGCGTCCCTCGCTTCCAGCGCGTCGCTCGCGGCCCGAGCGTCGCGCGCGGCCGCGGCGTTGGCCGACCAGTAGCGGCTGAGCCGCTCGGCGTGGAAGTACGTGTAGTTGTGGAGCGCCTCGAGCAGCATGACCTCGGTGTCCGAGAGCCCGGGGTGCCACAAGTCGACGATCAGCACGATCCGATCCTCGCCGGTGCGGTTCCACGCCTCGTGCTCGAAGAAGTCGTCGAACACAAGGCACTTTCCTTCCTGCCAGCGTCGCGTCTCGTCTCCGACCCGGATCGCGCAATCACCCGTCGGGCACGCTGACCCCGAGGTGGCACCGCACCCGCAGGTTCGTCGGGCCGCGGTGTGCGGCTGATGTGAGTCCCGGCCGCAGGCGCGACACGTAGATCAGCCCCGCGACCGTCCGCATCGCGGGGTAGGCCTCGATCCCGTGCGTGGTCACCGGGCACGCGTCACACGCCTCGTCGCGGCGCCGCCCGCGCTCGTACAGGAACGCGACATCCCAGTCGCCGGCTCGGTCGATCCGCTCGCTCTCGCGGTGAAACCGCGCGGCCTCGAGCGCCAGGATCTCGTCGCGAATCGCCCGAAGTTGGACTCGAGGTAGCCGGCGATCGGGAACTCACCCGGGTCGTGCCAGGGTTGGCCTCGAGATCGGGATACACCGCTCCCGGTCTCGGTCCGCCGGCATCGGGGAGCGCTTCGATGTAGCGCTGGAAGCGCTCGCCGCCCGGCGGCGGGGTCAGGCGGCGACGCGGCCCGGCGCCTGGGCCGTCGCGGGGCGAACGACGACCTCGAACAGGGCGCGCGGATGCGTGACCGCCGCTGAGTCGCGCGCAAGGTCGAGGTCCGCGGGGCGCTCGAGCGCGTCGATGACCGCGAGCCACTCCTCGAACGTCAGACGCTTGTCCCACGACGTTCCGAGCGCCCCGAGCCGTGCGCGGGCCTGACCCGTCCACGACCTGGCGGAGCGGCCGTCTCCGCGGCGCGCTGACAGATGCGCGAGCCACACGCACGGCTCCGGCACGACGGGGCACCCGGCGGCCGCCAGCGACAACGCGCTCGTCCTCGCCTCGTCGTTCTCCTCGCTGAGCGCGTCGAGATACGCGCGGCGCGCGAGCGATTCGTCGGCCTCCGACAGCGTCGCGAGCTGAGCGATGAACAGCGGAGGTTCGATCGCCTGGGCGTCGAGGAGCAACTCCGCGAGGTCGCGCACGCGGGCCAGCCAGCGGCCTGGCGATCCGTCTGCAGCGCGGGCCTGCTCGGCGAGGTTTGCCATGTGCAGGAGCACGAGCGCGTCGAGCTCGTCCCGCGTGGGCGGATCGCCGGCGCCCGCGCCCGGCTCACCGCCGGCCGATCGCATCGGCAGGTCGCGTGCCCATCGGTGGGTGCCGGCGAACAGCGGCCGCCGCGGCGTCACGCAGAAGAGCCAGCGCGACACGCTCGGCCCGAGCCCCCGCGATCGCCGCCACGTCACCCCGTCGCGCGCGGCACCAGCAGTGGGCGCTCATACGCGTCGGTGCCGTACACGCTGTGGATCAGCGCAGCGTGCTGAAGCCACGGCGGCTGGCCCCAGCGACGGACGATTGCGTAGGTCCCGAGGAGGTGATCGAGCAGCGGCCGTCCGCCCGCGTGGGGAAGCGCTCTGCGCCCCCTCCGAGCGGAGGAACTCGATCAGAGCCGATGCGGTCGTGTCGTCAGACAGGGGGGACACTAGGGTCCATGATGACCGGCCCTCAGCGTTCCGCGATCGGGCGGCCGACCGTGAGCGCGTCCCGGAGCGGCGGCTCGAGCGCGGCGTATTTGGCGTCGGCCTCGATGCCGAGCGCGTCGAGTGTCTTCGAGAAGAAGCACCGCGCTGCGGCGGCGAGGACGACGTCGAGGATCTCGGCATCCGACAGACCAAGCGACCGGAGCCGGTCGATATCGGCCTGCTCGACCGACGTGGCGTCGTCGACGACCTTCTCGGCGAGATCCATCACGGCGACGTCGGCGCTGTCGAGGTCGGCGTTCCGATGGTCGGTCGCGACCGTCCGCAGCGCCTCGGGCTCGAGGAACTTGTCGAGCAGCACCGAGCCGTGCGCGAGCATGCAGTAGCTCGACCGAAGCCGGTTCGCGGCCGCGATCGTGGCCAGCTCGTAGCGCCGGAGATCCATGTCCTGCTTGATCGCGCCGTTCAGCTGCCGCCACGCGGCGTACACGGCGGGCCGCAGCGAGAACCCGCGAGAGAAGTTCGGGACGAACCCGAACGCCTCGCGGTCGGTGGCGTACAACTCGGCTGTCGCACCGGTGGCTTCTGCCTCCGGCACGGTCTCGATGAAGGTCATCGTCGCTCCCTTGTGTGTGTCCAACGTGCCTGATGCGGATTTTCGCCGACGACACGAGGCGGCGGTGCGTCCGACGGCCGGCGCGCCAGGTCGCTACTGAACGCCCTGGGCCGTCAGCCGGGCGTTCGCGTCAGAACCCAGGCTTACAGACCCGGCGGGTGCCGGACCACGAACCCCGAGAACTCGCCGCCGCCGCGCGACCAGCGCGTCCCGCCCTCGGCCAGCGCGACCGTGTCGAATCGCCACCCGGCGACGTCCATCCAGACGTGGCCGGCGTTCGCGTAGATCGTGATCCAGCGGCCCGGACCGGGATCGCCCCAATCCTCGAACGCCCCGGACACCATCGGCGAGCTCACGAGCCCGGCGGCGGCCAGCGCGTAGCTGACCGAGCCGGAGCAGTCGTAGCCGTCGGCGTGGAACGACGCGTGTCCGCCGCCGTAGATGTACGGGAGCGTCGCGATCGCGTTGCCGGCGGCGATCACCTGGGCCACCGCGGCGGGCGCGCCCGGGGGCGCCTGCACCATTCCACCGGTGTCGACCGCGATCCCGCCGACGTTCGCGTTGCCGGTGGCGGCCGCGCGCGCCGCCTGCGCGGCGGCCTTCTTCTCGAGCGACGCCAGCCGGCCATTCAGCGCGTGCAGCTTCGCGGCGTCGCGCCCCCGCGAGCTGCAGCTCTGAGATCTGCCGGCGGTAAAGCGCGGCCTGGAGCGCCGCGACGCTGTTGCGCTGCGCCAGGACCTGGGCGGTCAGCGACCGGTTGCGCTGCTCGAGCGCCACGAGCAGGCTGGCCTGGCGGGATACGGCGGCCCGGGTCGCGCGCGTCCACGCGACGGTCCGGGCGTTCTGCTCGGCGATCCGGTGCATGAAGTTGACCCGCTCGACCAGCTGCGTGAAGCCGTGCGCCTCGAGGATCACCGTGACCAGATCCGGCTGGCCCTGCTCGTAGCTCGCGACGAGATTCGCGGCCAGCGCGCTCGTCGCCTTCTGCAAGTGGTTCTCGAGATCGACCAGGCGGTTGCGCGCGGCGAGCAGCTGGTTCTGCACGCTGCGGAGCTGGGCCTCGCGAGCGGTCAGCCGCAGCTGCAACGTCCCGAGGCGCCGGTTGGCGTCCGCGAGCCCGTTCGTGGTCTGGCGGATCTGGGCGCTGTCGGCGGCGATCTGCGAATTCAGAGAGGAAGCCGCTGCCTTCCCGGCCGCGATCTGGCTCTGGAGATCTCCCGAGCTGCTGCTCGTCAGCCCGGTGCCGAGCAGGACCGCGATCGCGATCGCGAACGCCACGATCCACGTGGCTCTGAGTCGTTCGTGAGCGGAAGGCATGCGGATGCTCTCGGGCACGGCGGAACTGACGCGGGCGCCCAGCCCTTCGGCGCCCCGCGTCTTCGGTTCAGTGCCCCCTGGTTGCGGGCCCGAGCAACCTAGCAAGCCGCTCCGCCAGCGCGACACCAGATCCTGCCTCTGCAACAAATCGTGCAAAATGCCCGCAACCCGCGCGAATCCATGCGCGCGGAGTTATGTCTCCATCCGCACCGCGGGCCTGACTAAGGGACTCTTAACACCTCTGCCCGCTCGCGAGCAGACTTTTGAGGGCGTCCGAGCCGTTGCATGGCCATGATGTGCGATCACTCGGGCACATACAGCGGTGCGTCGCGGTATCTCCGCGAGGCGGGCGAACTTCGCCTGGTGCTGTTGTGCGACCTGTGTGGGGCAGAGTGCCAGGAGCTCGGGCGGGTCAAGTACCGGCCAGACGTACGCGTCCCGGGACTCGAGCGAGCCGGGCTCGCGGCTGGCGGATCGGCGCTCGGAGGGACGAGCGCCGCAGCGCTCCACTGAGGTCGGGCGACAACACCAAACCTAGCTGGTAACGCCGGGCGGGGGCCCGGCTGCGACGATCTGCGGCTGCATGCTGGCCGACGGCGACAGGGAGGCGCTCCAGCGCCTGTGCGAGGCGACGCTTCGCCAGAACTGGCGCGAGGGCGTGCGCGCGACCGATCGCGTGCCGTTCGCCTACACGTGTCCGAGCCCGGGCCACTACCCGTGGCAGTGGTACTGGGACTCGTGCTTCGCCGCGATCAGCTGGCGGCACTTCGATCCGTCGCACTCGCGCCGCGAGCTCGAGTCGCTGCTGGCCGCGCAGCGCGAGGACGGCTTCATCGGACACACGATCTTCTGGAACACGCCGCTCACCGGCCGCCGGCGGTTCACGTACAACGTGACCTCGCCGAACCCGTCGATGACCGCGAGCATCCAGCCCGCCGGTGCTCGCATGGGCATGGCGGATCGCGGTCGGCGACCCCGCGGTCGTCCCGGGGATCGTTCGCCACTACGAGTGGCTGAGCGAGCATCGCGACCTAGACGGCGACGGCCTGATCTGGATCGTGCAGCCCGACGAGTCGGGGCTCGACGCGTCGCCTCAGTTCGACGCGATCTGGGGGCGGCGCGCTCACGACCGGCCCGGTTTCATCCTGCTCGTGCGCCGCAACCGCAGGCTCGGATACGACCTCCGGCGGATCGTCGGCGCGGGAGGCCCGGTGTGCTGCGAGGTCGCGACGAACGTCCTCCACGGGCTGTCGCTGCTCGCGCTCGGACGCCAGTCGCTGACGCCGACGGATCGTCGAGCGGATGTACAACGAGTCGACCGGGCTGTTCGAGCCGCTCGTCCGCCCCAAGCCGAGGCACACCCCGTCGCTCACCTGGGCCGCGCTCGCGCCACTCGCGCTCCCCGACCTGCCCGAGGAGATCGGCCGCCGGCTCGTCGAGGAGCACCTGCTCGACCCCGAGCGGTTCTGGCTGCCCGTGCCGCCGCCGTCGGTCCCGGCGAACGAGCCGTCGTTCTCGACCCGCGAGGACGGGTTCCTGTGGATCAGGCGCTACTGGCGAGGACCGACCTGGATCAACGCGGCGTGGCTCGTCTGGCTCGGCCTCACCCGGCTCGGCTACAGCGAGCACGCGGACACGCTCTCCGAGCGGATCATGGGCGCCGTTCTGGCCCAGGGCCTGCGCGAGTACTACCACCCGTACACGGGACGCGGGATGGGCGCCGTCGACTTCGCGTGGTCGACGCTGGTGATGGAGATGCTCGCGGCCGATCCGCGGGCGCCCCGGAGCTACGTCGACGCCTGAGCGACCGGCGCGGCGCCCTCAGGCGCCGGCCTTGCGAAACGCTTCGACCGCCGACACGTAGCTGTCGAACCCCTCGCTGACCGTCTCGGGACTATCGGGCGGGAGCCAGAACACAACGCGGTCGACGCCGATCCGGGCGAGTCCTTCGATCCGCGCGGCGTCCGGCGGGAAAGCCGACGACCGTCACCGGGATCGACCCCCGACCCGTCTCGGCCGCGCGGGCGTTCAGCTCGGTGATCCGCGCCGCGAGCGCCTCGTCGGACATCCGGTTCGGCATCCACTCGTCCCCGTACGCGAGCACGCGGTCGAGCACGCGCTGCCCGTTGCCGCCGACGAGCACGGGGGGATGGGGCTTCTGCGCCGGCTTCGGCCAGCACCAAATCCGCTCGAACTGGACGTAGGTGCCCGAGTAGCTCGCCTCATCCTCCGTCCAGATCGCCTTCATCGCCTCGATTCGCTCCCTCATCACGCGGAACCGCTGCGCCGGCTCGGTCCCGTGGTTGCGCATCTCCTCGACGTTCCAGCCGGCGCCGACCCCGAACAGGAAGCGTCCCCCGGACAGGACGTCGATCGACGCGACCTCCTTGGCGGTGATGATCGGGTCGCGTTCGATCACCAGGCAGATCCCGGTCCCGATCAGCAGCTTGTCGGTCGCGGCCGCCGCCGCGGCGAGCGCGACGAACGGGTCGTAGGTGCGACCGTAGTAGCCCGGCAGCTGGCCGCCACCCGGCGCCGGAGTGTCGCGGCTGGCCGGGATGTGCGTGTGCTCGGGAAACAGCAGGCACTCGAATCCGCGGTCCTCGGCCATCCGGGCGATCTCCCCGGGCGGCTGTGCTGGACTCGGTCGGGAAGATCGCCACGCCGAATTTCATCTCTCGTTCACCGTATCGCAGGCAGCGTCCGCGCTACCGTAGGCCCCATGGCTACCGAACGTGACACAGACACCGCGCGGGCCGTCGCGCTCTCCGATCAGGAGTGGCGCGAGCGCCTGTCGCCCGAGCAGTACAAGATCCTGCGCAAGCACGGGACCGAGCGTCCGTTCACGGGCGAGTACGTCCACGTCAAGGACGACGGCACCTACCGGTGCGCCGGCTGCGGCGCCGAGCTGTTCGGCTCCGACACGAAGTTCGACTCGGGCACGGGCTGGCCGAGCTTCTACGAGCCGGCCGTCGCGGCGAACGTCGAGACGCGCGAGGATCGCGGCCTGTTCATGCGTCGGACCGAGGTCTTGTGCAAGAGCTGCGGCGGGCATCTCGGCCACGTGTTCGACGACGGCCCCGCGCCGACCGGGCTGCGCTACTGCATCAACTCCTGCGCGCTCGACCTCGACAAGGCATAGGCGCCTAGTCCGATCGCTCCGCCATCCGGCGCTCGCGCCGCTTGATGATCAGGTAGACGACGCCGGGGCCGACGAACAGCAAGACCAGGCCGACTAGGCCCGCCTCCGCCAGCACATGCGCGGCGGCCTCGCCACCGAAGTAGCCGACGAGCCCATACGTGATCCCCCAGGTGATCCCGCCGAGCGCGTTCCAGAAGAAGAACAGCTTGAACTGCATGCGATTGATCCCGGCCAGCCACGCGGTGGCGAACCGGACGAGCGCGATCCAGCGGCCCAGGAACACCGCCTTCGGCCCGTGGCGCTCGAAGAACTTGTCGCCGGCGCGGGTCGCGCGGATCCGGTGGTGCATGAACGGCCCGGGCGCCGTGAACACCCCGCGCCCGAACTTCCGCCCGAGCAGGTAGCCGATGTTGTCGCCGACGATCGCGGACGTAACCCCGATCAGGATCACGAGCCAGATCTCGAGCTTGCCCTGGCTCGCCAGCACCGCCGCCGCCACCAACGCGGTCTCCCCGGGCGACGGAATCCCCATCGACTCGAGCCCGATGATCGCCGGCAGCAGGTAGCCGAGGCTGTTCGACACCCCGAGGATCGCGGCGAGGGGACCGACGATCGCCGCGAGACCACGCATCACTCCGGCCCGGATGTCAGGCCACAGGGGCCGGGTTCTCGAACACCGCCAGGAGCGAGAGCCCGGCGGGCATCGTTCGTCCTGCGGCCAGCCAGCGCGCCTCCATCCGCAGCGGCTGCTCTAACAGCGAGTTGAGCCACTCGGGACCCAGCGTCAGCTCGGGCCTGTAGTCCGAGTTCGGCTCGCGCAGCTTGCGGCGCTCGGCGAGGCGCACGGCCGCTGCCGGCACCAGCAGCAGTCCGTTGAACGAGGTCACCCGCCGCAGGCGCCAGCCGGCGTCGGCCGCCGCCGCGCGCAGGCGGGCGCGCGAGTAGCGCCGGTAGTGGTGGTTGGCGACGTCGTGGGTCGACCACAGGCCCTGGTAGGCCGGCACGGTCACGAGCAGGAAGCCTCCCGGCCGGCACACGCGCCGAAGCTCGCCGAGCGTCACGCGGTCGTCCGGGGTGTGCTCGATCACGTCGAGGCAGGTGATCAGATCGAACGAACCGTCCTCCCACGGCAGCTCCTCGAGCCGGCCGATGCAGACCTCGCCGCGTCCGCGGGCCCGCGCGACCTCGGCCGCTCCCGGATCGAGTTCGATCCCGTGGACCTCTCCGTACGGTGTCGAGCTCCTCGAGCGTCCGCCCCGAGCCGCAGCCCGCGTCGAGCACGCGCCCGCCGGGCCGCAGCGCCAGCCGGTCGAGCTCGGCGCGGATGATGCGGCGTCGACCGCGGTACCACCAGTGGCGGTCGTCGAGCTCCAGCATCGCGTTCATCAGACGTTCATCCATGGACCTAATCCTCGCAAGCCCCCGGTCTAGACCCGGCCGCCCCGGCGGGGCGATCGGCACGGACGCCGTGCACGCCGGCGCCGACCACCACCGACGCCGAAGCTACACGACCGCCAGCGGCTCTTCCTCCTGAGCTTGCGCCACCGGGAGGCGCAGCGTGAATTTCGCGCCGGGGACCTCGGTTTGCTCGAGCACGAGCTCGCCGCCCATCCGTTCGGCGAGCTCCCGTCCGATCGCGAGCCCGAGCCCGAATCCGGCGGTTCCACCGGTGGCGCGGCCGCGCTGGAAGCGCTCGAAGATCATCTCGCGCTCGTCCGCGATCACGCCCGGGCCCTCGTCGCGGACCGTGAGCGACGCATGCTCGCCGTTGCGCAGCCCGATCGTGATCTCTCCGCCCTGCGGGCTGACCCGGACCGCGTTGTCGAGCAGGATCCGGACGATCCGCGCGATCCCTCCCGGATCGCCGAGCGCCCATACCTGGCCGGCCGAGTCGTCGAGCGTCGAGACGATCCCGCGCTCCTCGGTCCCGAGCTCGAACTCCGCGAGCACGGCGCGGCTCAGCTCCCCGAGCTCGACGGGCTCAGAGCGCAGCTGGACCTGGGCGTCAAGCCGGCTCAGGTCGAGCAGATCTGCCGCCAGCCGCGACAGCCGCCGCGACTGCATCCGGGCGCGCTCGAGCAGCGAGCGGGCGTCGTCGAGGTCGGGATCGCCGCTCCCGAGGTCGTCGTCGAGCAGCTCGAGCATCCCGTCGAGCGAGGCCAACGGCGTGCGCAGCTCGTGTGAGGCGGTCGACACGAACGCCCGGCGCGCCTCCTCCTGCTGCATGAGCTGGTGCTGCATCTGGTCGAACGCACGCGCCAGGTCCCCGACCTCGTCCCGGGCGCGAGCTGCCGGGACCTTGACCGGCGGCCCGTCGTGCGCGAGCTGCGTCGCTGCCTGCCGTAGGCGGTGCAGGCGGCGGACGATCGTCGCCGACAGCGGGATTCCGAGTATCAGCGTGAGGGCCAGGCCGGCGAGGGCCGCGTAGATGAACGCCCGGCGCACGGTGGCGACCGCGTCGCTCAGCGTGTCGAGCGACTTGCGCACGACCAGCACCCAGTGCTGGCCGCGCGAGGTGAACGGGATCGCCGCTCTCGCGTACTCGGTGTTGCCGATCGAGCCGAACGTGTAGTTCGGTCGCTGGGTGCGGATCGACTTCGCGACGTCGTCGTAGTGATCGGCCCTCGCTCCCGCAGCGTCGGGCGAGGAGACGAGCACCCGGGCGTGGAGTCCGGACACGTCGGGGTAGCCGAGCAGGGCGACCGTGGTGGCACTCGTCGCGAACTTCAGGCTCTGCAGATGCTGCACCAGGTCGTCGTGGACTCTCTGCCCAGCCTTGGCGAGCGTCTGCTCCTCCTTGATGTCGGCCGGGTTGGGACCGACCGCCGCTCCGCCCGAAGGCGCTCCGGTCCCCGGTCCCGTCGCCGTCGTCGGCCGGATCCGGGCCTGTCCGATCAGGCCGAGATGGAGGCTTCGGAACGGCTCGATCGTCCTCTGGACAGCGACCTTCTTGGTTCCGATCTCGGTCTTCAGCGTCGTCAACTCGGCGTTGCGGAGCGAGTTCTCGAGCGGACCGAGCAGCGCCACCGCCGCCACCGCGAGCGTCGCCAAGCTCGTCACCAGCACCGCGCCGACGATCCTGCCCTGCAGACCGAAGGCGCCGCGTCGCAATCGGCCGCGCTTCGCCATCAGAGCCCCCTACGGCCCCCGGAGCCGGTACCCGGCGCCCCGCACGGTGAGGATGAACCGCGGCTTGTCGGCTTCGGGCTCGAGCTTCTCGCGCAGGTGCCGGATGTGGACGTCGATCGCGCGGGGATCTCGGTAGGCGCTGTCTCCCCAGATCGCCCGGAGCAGCTCCTGACGGTTGAGCAGGCGGCCCGGGTCGGCCATCAGCGCGTCGAGCAATTCGAACTCGGAGAACGTCAGCCGGACCGGGCGACCGTCCATCACCACCTCGCGCTGGGCCCGGTCAAGCACGATCGGCCCGACCACGAGCACCTCGTCGCCCATCGCGCGCGTGCCGGCCCGCCGCAGCACGGCCCGGATCCGGCTCCGAAGCTCGGCCAGGCCGAACGGCTTCGTGACGTAGTCGTCCGCCCCCGCCTCGAGCCCCAGCACGGCGTCCGCCTCGGAGTCGAGCGCGGTCAGCATGATGATCGGAACCACATTGCGCCGCGCGCGCAGCGTCCGGCACACCTCGTATCCGTCCGGCCCAGGGCCGAGCGCCACGTCGAGCAGGATGATGTCGAAGTGGTCGGTGCTGGCGCGGTCGATCGCCGAGCGTCCATCGGCCACGGCCATCACCCGGTGACCCTCGCGGGAGAACGAGCGCGTGAGCATCTCGCGCAGGTCAGACTCGTCGTCGACGACGAGGATGATCAGCGAGGCGTCGGCGGTGCGCCCTCCGGAGGTGTGGGATTGGTTTGTGCTGCGTTGGGCGGACATCGATCCGATGCCGATCGTAGCGCCCGGATTTACGGTTCCGATACGACGATTCTCGCCCGCCGGTGCGAGCCTCGCTGCGCTCGGCGTCCGTGGGGCCGGGAGGGTCCGTCCGGTCAGGGGTCACCTGGAGCCGCCTCGGCGCCGTCCGGCGAGCCCGAGCCGCTGAGCGAAGCGCGTCCCCACAGGCCGCCCGGTGTACCGCGCAACGCAATACCCTCCCATTGGTGGCTGCAGCATCGCGCCTTCCTCAGATTGAGTGGGCTGATCACCATCGGGCGCGCCTTCCGGCTCGTTGTGCTGGGTCCCGAGCCACGCCCCGAAGCTGGCGCCGTGACCGCCAGGGAAGCGGCAGCCACCAAGGGCCGCTCGGCCGAGCGGCCCCTACCGGGAGAGCTCGGTGACCTTCACCGAGCGGCTGTATACGGTGGGGCCTTGGGGGTAGGTCCAAGCCAGCCGGACGATGCCGCTTCGCGGGAAGGTCACACGCACGTCGAAGTAGCCGGACGGGTTGGTGATCTTGACCGAGCGGACGGCGCGGCCGTTCAGCTGGATGAGGACCGAGCCGATCGCGCCGCTGGGATCGCGCTTGGCCGGGCGCACGCATCCCCACACCTCGAGCGAGTGTCCACGCTTGACACGCACGCTGGGCATCCAGATCGGCAGCCGGTAGGCAGCGAACGACGGCTTCGCCTTGCCGTTGATGAACTCCAGCCCGCTGGCGAACGCACTGTAGCGGGCGCCGTCTACCAGACGCTCGTCCTTGAGCAGGTATTGCGAGAACGTCTGCACGCGCGGGTCACGCCAGCCCATGTACTCGGCCTGATTCAGATACGTCGCCTGCGTCGCCGCTGATACGGAGTTGAACAACTGCGGCGGGTTGGTGTCGAATCCGTATTCGGTCAGGTAGATCGGGAAGCGCTTGTGGGAGCCGTACACGCGCTGAACCCGGTCAAGGGAGCCCTCCAGCCTCGGCAGGTCCGCGAGCGTCACCCAGTCCGCGTCCGCGGGCGGCGAAGCGACATTCGGCGCCGTATTCAGGTGGTAGGGATGATGACCCCATCCCGTGGCCTGAAACAGCCCCGGATTCCGGGCCCGGAAACGCGCCGAGCCGGATCCGTTGGTCGGACACCCACGCGCCGCCGCCGCCGCGCCCCGCAACTCGCGAAAATGCGAATCGACGCAGTACAGCGCCCGCAGGAAGCGGAGCGGCTCCATCCCCAGTGTGCTGCCAGGATTCGCATGGCCGGTCGAGGCCAGCTCGCCGATCAGGATCGTGTCGCCGCCGTGACCCGTCGCCTGCAGCGCGCTCCAGGCGGCGTCCAGCAGCCCCCGGTACAACCGCGGACCCACCTCCACCCCATTCACCGTCTGCGGCGAAAGCGAGCTGCTCCCCACATTCGGCTCATTCCACACGCTCCAAAAGCCCACCCGCGGCAACGGCGCCGAGGCCCCCACCGGCGTGTACGCACCGCTATAGCGCGTGGCCACCGCCTTCACGAACGCCCCGAACGCCGACGCCGACGGATACCAAACCCGCGTCAGATACGACGGCGCCCCACGGCGCCCCACGGCCCACCGCGGAACGCCGCCGGTGACGTTGAAATTCACGCCCAGCCCATACCGCGCCGCCGCCTGCACGATCGCGTCATACGGCCCCCACGCCCCCGCCGGATAATCGGCCGGGTTCGAACCATCAAACCCCGCCGGCGCCCGCCACGAATTCGAATCCGGCGCAATCAAATTCCACTCCACCGTGATCCGCAACCGCTGAACACCCAACGAACTCAACGTCTGCAACGTCTGATCCAAATGCCCCGGATCACCCAGCAACAGCTGATTGTCCTGAAACATCGCCGACTGATCCACCGACCCCCAAGCCCGGCCAGCAGGCCACACCAACAGCAAAACGATCGCCGCCACGAGTAACAAACGCCACAAGCGCGAACCCGGGCTGAAAGCGAGGCGAGGCGGCATTAGAGACCCTCAACACAACGCCCGCGCCGAAGTTACGCCACCGTGGCGCGGTCAGATTCTCGGGCCGCCCGACCTCTCGACCGCCGCCCGCCGGCTGGGTCGGGCGCGAGGTGCTGGGAGATCGGCTCAGCGCCGACCGGCAAGCCGGCGCTTTCTCGCCGGCCCGACGAGCTGGCGCGCCAGAACTAGACCGCACAGCATCAGCAGACCCGCAATGCCAGTCGCGACGAGGCTGGTGGGGATCAGGGCGGCTGCGGCGAGGTCGATCGCGACGGAGCGGCTGTATACCGTGGGGCCTTGGGGGTAGGTCCAAGCCAGCCGGGCGGTGCCGCTTCGCGGGAAGGTCACACGCACGTCGAAGTAGCCGGACGGGTTGGTGACGTTGACCGAGCGGACGGCGCGGCCGTTCAGCTGGATCTGGACCGAGCTGATCGCGCCGCTGGGGTAGCGCTTGGCCGGGCGCACGCATCCCCACACCTCGAGCGAGTGTCCACGCTTGACGCGCACGCTGGGCATCCAGATCGGCAGCCGGTAGGCAGCGAACGACGGCTTGGCCGTGCCGTCGATGAACTCCAGCCCGCTGGCAAAAGAACTGATCGGCGAGCCGCCTCCGGGCGGAGCATCCGCGAGGAGGTATTGCGAGAGCGTCTGCACGCGCGGGTCGCGCCAGGCCATGTACTCGGCCTGATTCAGGTACACGGCCTGCTGCGCGGGAGTGAGCTGGAACAGCGGCAGCGGCGGGTTCGTCTCCAGGCCGTATTCGGTCAGGTAGATCGGGAAGCGCTTGTGGGAGCCGTAAACGCGCTGGACCCGGTCAAGGGAACCCTCCAGCCTCGGCAGGTCCGCGAGCGTCACCCAGTCCGCGTCCTGGGGCGGCGAAGCGACATTCGGCGCCGTATCCAGGTGGTAGGGATGAAGACTCCATCCCGTGGCCCGAAACAGCGCCGGATTCCGGGCCCGGAAACGCGCCGAGCCGGCTCCGTTGGTCGGACACCCACGCGCCGCCGCCGCCGCGCCCCGCAACTCGCGAAAGCGGGAATCAACGCAGTACAGCGCCCGCAGGAAGCGGAGCGGCTCCATCCCCAGCGTGCTGCCAGGATTCGCATGGCCGGTCGAGGCCAGCTCACCGATCAGGATCGTGTCGCCGCCGTGACCGGTCGCCTGCAGCGCACTGTAGGCGGCGTCGAGCAGCCCCCGGTACAACCGCGGTCCCACCTCCACCCCATTCACGGTCTGCGGCGAAAGCGAACTCGTCCCCACATTCGGCTCATTCCACACGCTCCAAAAGCCCACCCGCGGCAACGGCGCCGAGGCCGCCCACCGGCGTGTACGCACCGCTATAGCGCGTCGCCACCGCGGTCACGAACGCCCCGAACGCCGACGCCGACGGATACCAAACCGGCCTCAGATTCGACGGCGCCCCACGGCGCCCCACGGCCCACCGCGGAGCCCCGCCGGTGACGTTGAAATTCACGCCCAGCCCATACCGCGCCGCCGCCTGCACGATCGCGTCATACGGCCCCCACGCCCCCGCCGGATAATCGGCCGGGTCCGAACCATCAAACCCCGCCGGCGCCCGCCGCGAATTCGAATCCGGCGCAATCAGATTCCACTCCACCGTGATCCGCAACCGCTGAACACCCAACGAACTCAACGTCTGCAACGTCTGATCCAAATGCCCCGGATCACCCAGCAACAACTGATTGTCCTGAAACATCGCCGACTGATCCACCGACCCCCAAGCCCGGCCGGCAGGCCACACCAACAGCAAAACGATCGCCGCCACCGCCCCTGCCACGACGCACGAGCAGCGCAAAACCGACCGGGGAGCTGTAGATCGGAATACCGTGGTGAGAATGGTGGTCGGGACGCTGGGGCGGAGGATCCCCGGCCAGATTCCGCGCTCGCGTGTGCTGGATGAAGCTGGCCGCCCGCCGCCGGCCTCGGACGTAGCCGCTTCTCCAGCTTAGTGGTCGTCTTCTGAAAATGCGCAGCTGGTTTGAGGGAGTCGTAACGCCGGTGGCGATTCTTCGCGCTGATGGCGCAGGCGTCCCGCGCAGCGTCTTCCCCCGATGCAGGTGGCCGACGTCAAGGCGCTGGCGTGCGAGCTGCCGGCCGAGCAGGGCGTCTCGCTCTCGCGCTGGGCGAGCGCGCGGTCAGCGCCGGCCAGCGAGCTCGAGCTCGGGCGCCGGCGCGCCGCGACCACTCGCCGGTACTGCCACGGCGCGCGGCGCCAGCCGGCCGGCCGCCGCCACCACCCACAGCAAGGTCAGCCATGTGACCGTAGCCAGGGACACGTGGACCCAGACCATCTCGCTCGGGAGCTTGAGCTCGTACTGGACGCTTCCGACGAGGCCCTGGGCGGCCAGCAGCACGCCGAGCACGGTCAGCGGCTCGCAGCTCCTGGGCCGAGGCGCCACGGCGCCGCTGCAGGAACCAGACCCCGATCACCGCCACGCCGAAGATCGCGGCGATCGTCGCATGCTGGTGAATCGTCCAGTCCAGCGTGTCGGCGCCCTTGAAGTGCAGGCGGTGGACCACCTGACCCGTGAAGCCCCCGGAGTGGGGCCCGGCGGCGGTGGCGGCCGTGCCGGCGAAGATCGTCAGCGCTCCGAGCGGAATCAGTCCTCGCACCGACCACACCCCGACGCGGTCGTTCGACGTCGGTCGCGATCCTGGCTCGTATGTGGCTCGCCACGCGAGCGCGAATGCGGCTACCAGGATCAGCAGCGAGAGGCTGAAGTGCGCCATCACGAACCCCGGCGCCAGGTGGTTTAGGACCGTGAAACCGCCGAGCACCGCCTGCGCCACCACGCCGAGCGGCAGCAGCAGCGCCAGGATCGCGAGATCCCGCCGGTACGGACGCCGCGTGAACGCGAGCACCGCCGCGACCACCGTGATCAGCCCGACGATCCCCGACACGGCCCGGTTGCCGAACTCGATCAGCGCGTGGGAGCTGAGCGGCGGGAGCGGCGTGCCCCCGCACTTCGGCCAGTTCTCGCAGCCGAGCCCGGAGTCGGTCAGCCGCACCGCCGCGCCGGTCATCACGATCAGCGTCAGCGACGCCAGCGTGGCGTAGGCGACGCGGCGGTACTGGATCGGGGTGACGGCGAGGCGGTCGCGCACTCGAGCGCAATGGTATTGCTGCCCAGTGCCCGGCGCCGGCTAGCCCCATTTTCCGCGGTTGATGGTGGGTAGTCCTCGTGGTTTGTGAGGCGGCGTGCGGGTTTGCGCCCGTTATCGGCTTGTCTGGGTGGGATGCTGTTGTGGCAACTCTGGGCTCTATGCTGGCGTTGTTCCGTCCGATAGGGCCGGTAGTGTTGTGGCAACATGTTCGTCAAGGAGACCAAGGTCAAGCGGTCCGGCCGCGAGTACACCTACCTGCAGCTGGTCGACGGCTACCGGGACGAGAACGGCAAGGTCCGGCATCGTGTTGTGGCAAACCTGGGTCGGAAGGATGCGCTGAAGGACTCCGGGCAGCTGGAGGCGCTCGCGGGATCGTTCGCCAGGTTGGACCCGCCGATGGCCGGGACCCGCCGGTCGGTGGGGCCGTTGTTGCTGGTCGAGCATTTCCTGCGCGAGCTCGCGGTGAAGGACACCGTTGATGGCGCGCTGCCGCGCAGCGCCACGGTCGGTCCTGTCGGTCGGTGAGGTCGTGTGCGCGCTGGTCGCGAGCCGCCTGTGCTCCCCGTCGCCGCTCTATGACATCGCGGGCTGGGCGTCCGGTGCGGCGGTGCACGAGCTGCTCGGGATCCCGCCGGCGTTGTTGAACGATGACCGGCTCGGTCGGGCGCTGGAGACGTTCGCGGTCTACGCGGAGGATCTCCGCTCCCGGGTCGCCGCGCGCGCGATCGAGCGGTTCGGTGTCGACGCGGGCCGGTTGCATGTCGATCTCACGACGGTCGGCGTGTCAGGCGCGTATGAGCACTCGGCGCTGGTCGCGAAGGGGTGGGCGTCTGATCGTCGGGTCGCCCGCCAGGTCCGCACGTTGCAGGCGTGCACGCCGGACGGGACGGTGCTCTACAGCCGTCCGGATCCGGGGAACGCGGCGGAGTTCACGTTGGTCGGCGCGAGCCTGGAGCGACTCCTGGAGATCTCGGGTCCGGGCCTGTTGATCGTGTGCGACTCCGCGATGGGGCAGCCCAAGACGATGCGCGAGATCGACGATGCGGGCGTCCGGTTCGTGGTGCCGTTGCGCGCGAGCGCGGGGTTCCGCGAACGGTTCCTCGCCGAGGTCGGCCACGACGGCGTTGCGTCCGGTTCGGTACGTGCCCGAGCGCGAAGCGAAACTCCCGCCGAAGCTGCGGACCGTGTTCAAGGGCGCGTTGCGGGACTGGGAGATCCCGGCCACCGACGAGCATCCGGCGCTGAAGCTGCGGGTCGCGTACATCCACTCCTCAGAAGAAGCGACCCAGGTCGCCGACGCGCGCGAGCGTGCGCTGCTGAAGGCCGAGGACGCGCTGAGCGGATGCGCAACGGACTCGGTGGCCGCTACTACAAAACGCGCGAGCAGGTCGAACGTCGGATCGGGCAGATCCTCGGTGTCAACATCGCCGGCCTGATCGACGTGACCGTCAGCACCCGCAACGGGAAGCTGACCCTCGCCTGGCAACGCAACCACGACGCGATCACCACCGCCGCGAGCTTCGACGGGATCTACGCGCTCGCGACCAACCTCCCCGGCCGGATCACCGCCGGGCAGGTCCTGCGGCTCTACAAAGACCAGCAGATCGTCGAGCGTCGCCACCGCGACCTGAAACAGACGCTGAAGGTCCGCCCGATCTTCCTGCACAACGACGACCGCGTCTACGCACTCCTGAGCATCGTCGGGATCTCGCTGCTGATCTTCGGGCTGATCGAAGCCCAGACCCGTGCCGCGCTCGGCCCCGAGACCCAGCAACTACCCGGGCTGCTGCCCGAAGGCCGCGCCGCCAGACCGACCGGCCGGAACATCCTCGCCGCGTTCCAAGGCCTCGGCCTCACCTACACCCACACCGGCATCCAACTCGACCCGCTCACCGACACCCAACAACACATCCTCGAGCTACTCGGAATCCAGCCGCCCTGGCCACAACAGGCAGACCATGCCCTCACGAGCTGCGGAAAATGGGGCTAGCCAGACTCAGGCGCGGCCTTCTCGTACCGAGCTCAGGGTGTGCTTGAGGCTGCGGTTGCCGACACGGGCCGGCGCGCTCTAGACGCCGGCTCGCGGAGTCCTGGATCTGATCTAGCCAGCGCCGATGGTTTTGGCGCGTCCTCGGCCTCCTGCTGCCGATGTTGCGGCTGGACCTCGAGAGCAACTGGCGGCAGCTGGGGCTCGGTCGCTCTCTGCTCGAGTTTGTCGTACGCCCCCGCAGTCGACGACTCAGCTCGGCAAGTGGATGATCGATCACGTGGCGTTCGTCCACGACGCCGTGGTCGTCGGTGCTCCTCCGCGCATGATGCGGAAGCGCGAGCGACGCTCGTGGAACACACGCGCAACCGAACCATTGGTTTTCGCGGAAATGTATCCGTATGACCGGAGCCGTTATCTTGCCGTGCGATATGGGTTCTGCGCGCTTTCGGGGGCACCGGAGGATGGATGGTGTCTCCGCTACCAGCCGATCCGCACAGCGGCGCACAGGACGTCCCGGCACATGAAGCAGCCACCTGGCGTGCCGGTGGCGGGTCGTTGAGCCGGATGCGCGGGCCGCGTGCGCAGTTCGAGAGGCTCAGGACGATGAGAGCCGACATCCGCGCGACGCGAGCCCGCACCGACGAGTTGATGGACGCTTCCGCTCGGCTCACGTCCGAGCTGTCGTTGATTGGCAGCAGGCTCGAGCAACTGGAGGCGCGCAACGCGGCCGAGCACCAGCGGTTGATGCACGCGCTCCGGATCGTTCGCGACGACGATGCAGCTGCGCGCGAACGCCTGTGGGATCTGCGCCGAAGCGGGGAGTACGGCCTTGCCTATGAGGAGGACGAGCCCCTCATAACCATAATCATCACGACGTACAACAACTGGCCGCTCTTGCGCGAGCGCTCGCTGCCCTCGGTCCTGGCTCAGACGTATGAGCGTTTCGAATGCATAGTCGTCGGCGACGCGGCACCGACCGAGGCCGCTGAGGCCGTTGCTTCGTTCGGTGATTCTCGTCTGCGCTTCGTCAACCTACCCTACCGCGGTCCATATCCAACGCAGCCCAGCGACGCCTGGCTGGTGTCGGGAACGACGCCGTTCAACACCGGGCTCGCGCTTGCGGAGGGGCGCTGGACCGGCTCCGTAAACGACGACGATGCGCTGTCGCCTCGTTATCTCGAGTCGCTTCTCGACACCGCTCGCGCCGAGCGCGCGGAGGTTGCGTACGGCCTGATCCACCAGTGCGAGCCTGGTTCGGACGGCAGGATCCTCGGCGCATTTCCGCCTCAATTCGCGCAGTGGGGGACCCAGTGTTCTCTCTTCCATGGTGCTCTTCGTTACCTACCGCTTCAGCCGACAGACTGGCTCTTCGGCGTGCCGAACGATTGGGCTTGGCCGATCGCATGCTGAGGATTGGCGTGCGCTTCGCGATGATCAACGACATCGTCGTGGAGTACTACCCTTCCCAACTCTGGAAGACCAGACCCGCCGAGTAGCTGGGGTGTCGACACTTCAGATTCAGATCAGACGGATCGAGCCGCCGCGGTGGCTGGGGCTGCCTCAGGTCGCGGATGAGCGCGAAAACCTCACGTTCATCGAGGGTGGGGTCAATATCCCGTTCGGCATCGAACGAATCTATTACCTTTACGATGTCCCAGGCGGCGCCGAGCGCGGTGGCCATGCGCACAAGACGTTGCATCAGTTGCTCATCGCGTTGTCGGGCAGCTTCGACGTTCATATCGACAACGGCCGCGACCGCCGCAGCTTCCATCTCAATCGTGCAACAACGGCCTCTATATCCCCCCGATGAATTGGCGTGAGATCGACAATTTCTGGGACTCCTCGTCGTTTGGGGGTGACTCCGGGGGGCTCCGGGCGGTTGGGTCCTTGATCTGAGGTGCCGGGCTCTGCCGGCGATCATTGCGAGATAGCGGGGCCGAAGCCCGGGTCAAGCGGCCGAACCTCCTGCAACGATCGGATGTTCGCGGAGGTGCTGGGCTGACCGGGGCTGCCGCTTGACGCGCGGCGCGCGGCTCCGCTACTTCACCGAGGCCGACCGTGACCGAATCGGTCTCGCAGGTTGCGCACATGCCGGGCGACCCGCCGCCGCCCCGACTTCGGCAGGCTGCTGGATGTTCGAAGTTCAGCTGCCTACGAAGGAGGGCGACGTGCGGGTCACGACGGCATTCAACCGGATGCTCGGGCTTCCGGGCGCATGGGTCAGGGATGTGGAGTTCGGCGAGCGAGGCGATGATCGTGACGGTCGCGCTGCGTCGCAAGCGGCCGGTCTGCTCGGGCTGCGGCGCGCGCGGGCTGAAGATCAAGGAGCATCGCGTCAAGCGCTGGCGGCATCTCGATCGTCGGCGGCTTGCGGTGCGTGATCGAGTGCCGGCTGCGGCGCCTGTACTGCCCGGGCTGCGGCGATCTGCCCGAGCACGTGGAGTGGGCGCGCGGCGGCGCGCGGTACACGCGCGACTTCGACGATCTGACCGCGTGGCTGGCGCAGCAGATGAGCCAGACGCAGGTCGACGCGGCTGATGCGGATCGGCTGGGAGACGGTCGGCAAGATCCTCGCGCGGGTCGTCGCCGAGAAGCTCGCCCGCCGGCCGTCTGGACGGCCTTGAGTTGATCGGCGTGGACGAGGTCAGCTACGGCGCCGATCACAAGTTCCTGACCTGCGTCGCCGACCACGAGAAGGGCTCGATCGTGTGGGCGACCGAGGGCCGCAACGCCGCCAGCTTGCAGGCGTTCTTCGACGGGCTCACCGACGAGCAGAAGGCGTCGATCAGGGCGGTCTCGATCGACATGTCCGCCGGCTATGAGAACGCGATCCGTGCGCCAGACGGCGTCCCGCACGCCCAGGTCGTGCTTTGACCCGTTCCACGTCGTCCAGCTCGGCGGCAAGGCCGCCGACCAGGTCCGCCGCGACGAGTACAACCAGCACGGCCGCTCCGGCGACGGCGACGGGCAAGTGGATCAAGGGCACGCGCTACAGCCTGCTCAAGGACACCGCCAAGCAGACCGCCAAGCAGCTGCTCAAGCTCGCCGAGGTCGTGCTCACCAACAAGCGCATGTACCGCGCGTTCCTGCTCTACGGCGAGCTGCGCTACATCTACCGGCTCCCCAAGCACGAAGCCCCCGAGCGGCTCGACGCGTGGCTCGCGTGGGCATCGCGCTCCCGGCTGAAACCGTTCATCAAGCTCGCCCGCACGATCCGCAAACACAAAGCCGGCGTGCTGGCCGCGATCGAGCTCGGACTCAGCAACGGACGCCTCGAGGCGCTAAACAGCAAGGTGAGATTGATCTCACACCGCGCCTACGGATTCCACTCCGCCGACGCGCTGATCGCGATGATCTACCTCTGCTGCGCCGGCATCCAGATCGCGCTCCCTCACCGATGAGTCACCCCCAAACCGAGAGGAGAGCCCAATTTCTCCGGCGGCTCGGTCTGTCTGGCGCTTGCCTCCGCGCGGTTCGATGAGTCGGATTACATTCGCGACTACGTCGTGTAGAGGCAAGCGGCGCGCGCGATTGTCGCCGGGTGACCGTACCGTTCCTCGATGTCGGCGCGAGCTACCGCGAGCTCCGACGCGAGCTCGATGAGGCCTACGCTCGGGTGATGAAATCCGGACGTTTCGTCCTCGGCGATGAGGTCGAGGCGTTCGAGCCTGAGTTCGCTTCGTACTGCGGCACGCCGCATGCGGTTGGCGTCGGCAACGGCCTCGACGCCTTGACGATCGCACTTCGTGCCGGCGGTATAGGCCCGGGCGACGAGGTTATGGTCCCCGCTCATACCTTCATTGCTACGTGGCTGGCGGTGGAGCGCGCGGGCGCCGAGGTAGTCCCGGTCGACGTCGATCCCGACACGCTGCTGATCGACGTTGACGCGGCCGGCTCGGCCGTGACGTCACGTACCGCCGCGGTCCTTCCCGTCCGCCTCTATGGTCAGCCCTCCAACATGACGGCGTTGGAGGAGTTGGCAGCCCGCAAAGATCTTCTCTTGCTCGGCGACGCTGCTCAGGCCCACGGCGCGCGCTGGGAGGATCGCAACGTCGGCGCGCTCGGCCACGCCGCGGCCTTCTCGTTTTATCCCGCGAAGAACCTCGGCGCTTTCGGTGACGGCGGCGCCTTGACGACAAAAGACGAAACGTTGGCTCGCCAGGCCCGCCGGCTCCGTCACTATGGTGCGACCGATACGTACACCTTCGCCGAAGCCGGCGTCAACTCTCGGCTGGACTCTCTGCAGGCAGCGTTCCTGCGGGTGAAGCTGAAGACGCTCGATCGGTGGAACATCCGCCGTGCCGCCGTTGCGGACGCGATACGTGGACGGTCTCGCTGATGTCGCCGATATAATCCTGCCGAAGCGCTCTGGGGAGGGTTTTGCTCCGGTGTGGCACCTCTTCTGGATTCGCCACGGGCACCGGGATGCTTTGGCCACGCACCTAGCGAAGCTCGGCGTGAATACTAAGATTCACTATCCGATACCGCCGCATCGCTCGAATGCATTTGCACATCTCGAGCTGCCGAGCGACGCGTTCCCGGTCACTAACGGGGCGGCAGCCACGCTTCTCAGCCTGCCGCTTGGCCCGCACCTCGACACCGCGGATGTCGCCAAGGTGATCGAAGCGGTAGGTAGTTTTTCAGCGCAGTTCGAGTAAGTAGCGATCGTGCACGACCGCTCGGGCTCCGAATCCCTCCTTGTTGCGCATCAGACCGGCATTCAGGTCCCCACTGCGCTCGTTCGAGATTCCGAAGTCGAAACACTTGTCTCTATACACGTCGGCGAGGAGATGGTCGAACACCATATCGTTGGCGCCGAGCTCCTGTCCACGAGAGCCCGCGGCTATGTATTGTGCGTGTGCGACTCGCGGCGTCTCGTAGACGAGTACGCCGCCCAGCATCTCGCCGTCGAGCCGGGCCGTGAAGAGCCGTATCGTGTCCGAGAAGCGATTGGCGAGGAGCCGCATCTCGGCCGCGGTATGCACTGGGTCGACTCCGTGACGGTCCCGGAGGATGTCGCGCAGCAGCGCCATGTAGTCCTCGATGTGGTCGTCCTCGGCCACGACAACCCCGGCGCGGAGCGCACGAGCAAGTGCTCGCCGGCGCTCGACCGTGTAGCCCGGAGAGGCGCCGGGCACAACTGCGGCGCTCACCTCTCGCTTGATGAGCACGCCTCCAGCGACATGCAGCGCGTATAACTCCTCTTCCGCCGGAGCCATGTGGTAGATATGAGGTACGGGCTTGCAGACGAGTCGGCTTACGCCGACTGATCTGAGCACTTCCGCGACCGCCTCGAGCGCGGTGCTGGCGCGCGCTACGGTGAACTGGGCAGTCGATAGGAACCCCCGAACGTGAGGCCCCCATGGGACACCACCTCGGTTCCCCGAATTGACGCCGGAAACGCCGCGATGGCGCGTCCTCCGAGCCGCACGACGTACGAGGAGTCAACGAACCTGTCGGCGTGATAGTCAAGGTAGCCTCGTTGGAAGAAGAAGTGCCGCGGGCGCGCCGTCGACACGAGATCGTCCCATTCGTCTCGCTGGCCTGGGTCATACGGCTCGACGGTGAGACGCGCGCTCAAGCCTCGTCCGCAACCGCGACGCCAAACCCCGTTGCGCCATACCCGTTGCCGTTGTAGAACATCAGGACCTCCGAGTCGACCTCGAGAAGACAAGCCAGTCCGACCATGTCGGCGTCCACGAACCCGCCGGCCCGCGTTCGAGCCCGGCCGCATGGTCTTTGCGGCGCCAGCTTATTCCGTCGGCGGAGGTCGCGTAACCGAGATCGTAACCGCGCTCGACCGTCCGTAACGAGTACCACATGTGCAGCGTGCCGTCGCGGTCGCGAACACATGGCCTGCCGAAGCCGAGCTCATCCGGTTTCGGTTCGAGGCAGACCTGGCCACACCGCGGCCAGGCGATTCCGTCGTCCGACCAGAGATGACGCAGCGCGTACCGGGGTTTTGCCTCCGCGCCACTGCCGACCGACTCGGAGCCGCTCGCGTACCACCTGCGCCAGCGCTGTGCGCCCGCTACGACGAGCGCGCCGGTCCGGGTGTGCAACTCGCCGTCCGAGCGGTCTAGCAATGGCGCCTGGGAGACTCGCCGAAACGACGCGCCATCGTCATCACTCTCTGCCGCGCCGAGGAAGAGGGTGTAGCGCACGCCGACCCCACGCTGCCACCCGGCGTAGTAAGACGCACGGTCCCATCGGGGTTGCGCACGACGGACAGTGGGGTCACGCCGTGCTCATCGAAGGTACCTGGCGCGCCAACTTCAAGAGCCGGCGTGCCGCTGACGCCAACCACCCTGGTGGGATCATCGGCCGCTAGATCGACCCAGGCGCATCGGCCGACGTGGTCGGCGTCGAGAAAGGCGCACAAAACTCTTATCCGCTCACCGTCGGACCGCATGAACGCGGTGGGGCAATACGCGTGCGACCTAGCCCATGCATGCGCGCCGTCGGCACCGTAGACGCGTCCGAGCTTGCGCCACCGAACAGTCAAGCGTCCACTCCGAACAGCTCGCGCGCCGTCCCTCTTCGACGATCGCTACGGGGTGGACGCCACACTGTGTTCGGCTCGACGTCGCGCGTGATCAACACGTCGGGCCCCGACCCAGACGTCCTCCCCCACGGTGATGTCGTTGACGAGCGTCGAGTTCACGCCAAAAAAACAGTTGTCGCCGATCCGCACTGACCCTGAGATCACGACGTGCGGGGAAACGAACACATTGTCGCCGATCGTCGAGTGGTGCCCAATGTGGTTGCCACTCCAGAGCACGCAATTACGCCCGATGCGGACGAACGGCTGCAAGGTGTTGTCTTCGAAGATGAAGCAATGCTCACCGAGTTCCACGTTGCGCCAAACAAACGTCCGACTTGAGACGTAGCTAGTCAGCGTGAACCCAAAAGCCCGGGCGGCCTCCATTAGGCGAGTGCGTAACCGATTGAGCTGTCCATACGTCACCGCGACGAAGACACTGCACTCCGCGGGCTCTAGCTACTGAGGGAGCGACTCAAATGGAAGCACTGGGAGCCCGCGGAAGTGCCGCCGTCGCAGGTATGCCTGCTCCACGCTGAACGCAGCGACCTCATACGGCGAGTCGTATTGGAAATACTCGTGCGCAATCTCGGCGAACAGGCTGTCGCCGACGATCACGAGGGGGAAGGGCGATGCCGTCACGGACGCTCGAGAAGTACGTCCTCACGCCGATTGGCCATCGGCAGCGTAGACGGTGGAGGAACGACCGACGCGTGGAACCCCGCGTCCCGCGCTCGAGCAAGCAGCGCCAGTGTGACTGCGTCGTCGAGCTCACCGACCGGCAACGCAGGCCACCGGACCGGCGGATCCTCGTCGGTGCCCGTATAGACGCGATGGTGCTCACGGCCGGCATCGCCGGCCAGGAACCGGCGGCGCATCGAAGCGTTCGGAATGTCGCCAAGAAGCGCCCGGCCCTGGGGACGGAGCAACTCAAGAACGCGATCGACGAACTCGAACACACTTGCATCAACGAACGCATACTGAATCACGCTGTATACGATCACGGCATCGCACTTCGACGCCCAGCGATCGAACAGCTCGGGGACTTCGGGAAACCGGCCCGGAAATAGATGGACGTTCACCGCCGGATCGTGATACTCGAGTACATCGGGGCTGTCGACGAGAACGAGTTCGTGATCACGCCGAGCACAGAGATCGCGGATGGCGAACGTCAGGGGATTGGCCCCGCAGCCTATGTCCATCACGGCGGCACCCCGCCGGGCAAGCATCGGGAGCTTCGCCTCAATGTCAGCCAGGATCGGCTCCTCGGCACCCTCGCGGTAGCTGTCCGGAAACCCGCTGCGCTCGTTGGGGCTTAGCGTTGGATCGTGCGCCATCGCCCGAAACGATTCGTACGTCAAGTCGGCAAAGCGCTCATGGGGGGGTGGGGTCCGACATCGGATGAGCATAACCACCGCTCCAGCCGCGACGGATCGACCGCTGCGACGGTGCTCGCGCAAGCCTGGTGGCGGCGGTCACGGGCCGACTCGGTCATGCTCTAGGCAATTGTGGGCGCTCATCGGCGACCCCCGACGAGCCCGTGCGCCCAGCCAGGAACTCGCTCGTCTCAGCCAGCGACACCGGGGTTCCGATCTCGAAGAACCGCTCGGTGGCTTCGAAGCCGAACAGCTCGCCCCGGGCGGCCAGCTCGTGGTAGAGGTCGGCGAGATCGTCGGCCGTGTCCGGGAGCAAGTCGAGCGTCTGCGACCCGAGTCCTCCCAGCCCATAGTCGATCCAGCTCATCTCCGGCACGGGGGCCCGCTTGTCGTATCTAACGACGCGGGTCCCGTCGAACCAGACGTTGGAGACATCCCACTGGCCCTCGTTACGTAGCACGGTCATCACCGCCGGAAGCCCACTGCCCTCCCACTGGCGTACCACCGCGCGGTAGTCAAGTCGTAGATACGTGTCGCCGTAGAGGACCAGGAACCGGTCACCCAGCGCCGGCGCCGCCTTCCGGACAGCACCGAGAGTTCCGATCGGGCTCGGCCCGTCGTAGCTGTAGGTGATGTCGATCCCAAACTGCGACGGCCCAATCCGCTGCTCGATGAGCTCGCCGAGATATCCCACGCAGAGCACAACCCGAGCCGCGCCATGACTGGCGAGCAGCCGTAGCTGATGGACGAGGAACGGCTCCCCGGCGACATTCAGCAGCGGCTTGGGGGTGGGTGCGGTGCGCTGTCCTAAGCGCTTGCCCAGGCCGCCGGCGAGGATGCAGATCGTCGGAAGCACGCCGCTTGACACCCCTGACCTTTCTGGGAAATGG
>CAVSQG010000005.1:0-574349 GCA_963730055.1 uncultured Solirubrobacterales bacterium | reverse complement strand
CGATTGCAGGGTAACCGCGCCGTGCTTGCTGGCGGAGCCATCCGCAGCGACCTGCAAGCGCACCTGACCGTCGTTCGCCTGGCGAAGCCGCCAGGCGCTCGGCGCGAGCCCGCTTCCGGTGCGGTCGAAGCTCGTCACATTGGTGATGTCGATCTTCTCTCTGTTTGTTTCGCGGTCGCGGAAGTCGTGTCCGACGACGACGTTCGACTCCGCGACGGTCGGCAGAGTTGTGCGAGTCGTGGGACCGGACGGTGTCGACGGAGCCGGTGAAGTCGCTGCGGGCGGGTTCCCTATGGATGCTGGCCTCGGAACCTGATGTCGATCCGGCGGAGGGTCCCAGAGGCGACTGGGGCGCCCATCCGCCGTCATGGCGGGCGCGACCATGATTGACTCGACGGTGTCGTTGATCAGCCGTCGCCAAGCCGCTAACCGCTTCGCCGGGTCGCGCAGCTTGTCGATCTCGTCAGGACCGAGGACATCGCTCTCGCCGCCATCGCCGAGCCGAGCCCGGACGGTGTGCGCGTCATCGAGCGCCGTGATCAGCTTCCCCAAGGTTTCCCGGCTTGCGGGCCGGCCCAACAATCCAAGCTCGCCGAGCTGCCGGATCGTGTCATCGAGACCTTTGTTGGCGCGTTCGATCGCCTCGTCCGCGTCGCGGATCTGCTGCGTGCGCGACGCGTGTCCGTGCGCGTCGGCCGTGGCCGAGTACGCCCGGACCGCGTCCAGCACGACCTCCTCGACGCGGTCGGCTTTGACCGCTGCTCGTCGCTGGCACCGCTTCGCGCTCGTGTCGCCGCAGCGGTAGTTGCCGCTGTGGCTGTTGATCACCATGCGCGAGGAGCACGTCCCGCAGCGCAGCACACCGAGACGCGCCAACAGCCGCTCGGACTTGGCCTGACGCCCGCGCGAGACCGTCCGCCGCTGCACGCGCTCAAACAGGGCGCGATCCGTGATGATCGGCTCGTGCGCGTTCAGGTTGTGCAGGTCGCCGAAGTGGATCTCGCCGAGGTACATCCGCGAGCGCAGCATCGACGCCACACCGGCGACCGACCGCTCGATCCCGCGCTCGAGCAGGAACGCCTGCAGCTCGACGATCGTGGCCCCCCGGTCGCGGCGCTGGAATACCTCGCGCACGACCGGCGCCAGCTCGGGCACGACCACCAGCACACCGTCATCGCCGCGCATGTACCCGGGCACGATCCGCGAGTTCGGCAGCACCCCACGCGCCACCGCGCGCGCCTGCGCGGCGGTCACCTTCTCGCCGGTCACCTCGGCGAAGTACTGGAACACCGCGCCCATCATGTTCGTCGACAGCCGGGTGGCGGCGGTCCCGTTGGTCAGCTTGCCGTGGTCCAGCGCGAAGATCTCGCCACCGGCCTTCTCGACCCGCTCGATCACCTCGAGCTGCACCTTCAGCGACCGCACCAGCCGGTCGAAGTAGGCGACGACGATGTGGTCGGCCTGACCGGCCTCGACCATCTCGACGGCCTTGAGCAGGCCGGGGCGCTTGACGAGCGGGCGCTTGCCCGAGACGTCGATCTCGGGGAAGTGGGCGACGAACCGCTCGCGGCGCTTGCGCGCCCACCGCTTGGCGCTGTCGAGCTGCACGTCAGGAGAGTGGAAGTGCTCCTCTGCGCGGTCGCCCTGGGCGCTGACGCGGACGACGGCTACGGCGCGGGGCTTGCTGGTCACGGCGGGCTCCTCTCGGTCGGCGGACACGTTACGCCCTTTAGAGGCATTAGACCCCACGGGGGAGAAGGCACGGGAGGTCAAGGCGCGCTACCGGGGCGGGTGCCGCGGTTGTGGCCTACCCAACCCTGCAACGCCTTCCCATCCCTCTGTCGGAACCACGCGCAAAGGAAGACGGCGAGAACCCCCGGCGCGTTCAATCGGATTGAGACGAGGCCACCGGGCCGGTGGGGTAACGCCCGCAGACCAACACGCCGGCCCCGCAGTCAAAACCAGTAAGCCACGCCTCCCGCCTCGTGACGCACAACGCCCCGTCGGTGGCACTCGGGCTTCGGGGGAAAATCCCAGCCGCACGGCCAGCTCACCTACGACGGTGCTCCCATGCACGGCGATCGCGCACCCGAACCGCAAATGTTCTGCTCGGACTTCTCACCACGAATCGGAGGGCCCCCCGCCCGCCACCGGACCCGACTCCCACCGACCATGACCGCGCCCGAATCACCGAGCCAGTCCGCGACCCGAGTAAGCGCAGCCGACTCTGACCCGGGCGTCGCGCGCGGCGCTTTCGCATCGCGACCCGCGCGACAAGCCGCGACGGCACGGGTCCGACCTCTCGCCGCGGCCGACAACCAGGTAGTCCGGGCCTCCGCTCGACGGGTGCCTCTCCGCCGGCACGCAGAAGCCACGAGATACCAATCTCGACCCTCCGACAAGCCCCCTCCGGAAACGCCCAGAAGCCACGGCCACCAACGAACCGGCGGCTGGCCCCGCTCGGCCGCGACCATGCAACATCCGGCGCCGCTCACGCCCCGGCACAGCTCCATCGTTACGCCGGCGCGCGGCCGCCGTCTCTTGCCGGGCGCGGTGGAACGCCGGCTCAGGTTGGTCAGCGTTTTTGGTGCCGCTCGCTGCGGCTTCTTGGGCCGCTGTCGGCTCGGAGGGCGCCGCTCGTGGGCGTGTACATGCTCTCGTGGCCGTCGTCCCAGCGGATCCGACAGCGAGGCGGGTTCGCCTCGCAACACCTCCTCAACGACACCCGCGCGGGGTCGACGGTCGATCGACTCAGACTCGGCCACGACACGCTTGCCGACTTTGAACGCCATGCGCCACCCCCGACTCGTTTGTGCCTCCGAGAGTAGTCGGCGGCAGCCATCCGCCACAAAACACCAACGCCTGAATCGACCGAACCGATCGCCTCGCTCGCCTCGCTCGCGACCCAGCCGGCGTTCGTACAAGACGATCGCGTTTCGTCCACTCTTGACAACGCCGAGATGGACAACCGGCGGGCTCGCAATCGCCGCGTTCCAGACGCGACGGGCAACCCCAGCGTAAACATCGAATCGATCGGCCCGTCGCCCACCACCCTGACAGGCGATGGTCAGCTCAGCGCTGTTCGCCCAGTTGGTCTTGGCCAGCGTTCCCGTTCCCCGACCCGTACTCGGCCGTCATCTGGCCGACCGCCAGCCTTGATCGAGTGCGGTCCTTGCCCGAGCCGTGACAACGACATGATGGGCGCAGACAGCGGGCACAATGGGTCCGTGCATATCGAGCGCTCGCGCGAGAACGTGTTCACGGTCACGGCGACCAGTCAGGAGCTCTCGGCTTTGGTTGCCGGCGCTCGGATGGCGTTGGAGGCGATGCGCTCCGCGCCCGAGCCGCCACCGCCCGCGGCTGTCGAGCTACTAGAGCGCGTGCTGCGCGAATTCGATATCGCTCGCGATCGCCTGGCAGCCAGCCCGCCGGGCGGCGGCTGACCGCGGCTCGATGCCGCGAGCAGCCGCCGCGGGATCAGGTCAGGCGGGCGCCCCGGCTGCCATCCCCTCTCGGATGTGGTGGGTGACCTGGTCGAACTCCGCGGTGAACGCGTCGTAGTCGAACTGGAGCGTGTTCAGGTACGTGCTCCAGCCCATCGTGTTCTTGGCGATCAGCGCAGTCTCGGTGATCTCGTCCTCGGTAGCGCCGAACAGCCGGGCCGCCTCGGTGTGGAAGTAGCAGCAGTACCGGCATCGCGTCGCGCCGGAAACGGCCAGGCCGATCAACTCCTTGTATTTATTGGGAATCGCGGTCTGGTCCGAGAGCTCCAACGACTTGAAGCTCGCCCACTCCGACGGAAGCAGGTAGTCCGGAACGCGTCTGAAGAACTCCGGGACGAGCCCGAAGGTCTCCTCGATGTCCCGCTCGGTCTCGTGACGATCTACGACGGTCATAACGACCTCCTGGTAGGTGCTAGCAGGGCGCTAGCGGACGCCCGGCGACACAGGAACCAGGCCATAGAACGCCCGATCATGAGGACCACCGTCCAGCGAGCACCGCGGGACGCAACCCCCGACTCTACGCCTTCCTTGTAACAAACGCAACATACGCCGCGTACCCAGCGGGAGACATCGCTGGAACGGAGCTCGAGTCTCTCTCGAGGACTGCCGCGAGCGGCGGGAGGAATCGTCGGACCGTCGTGAGAATCCTCGGACCGGTGTCAGCAGCGCGCATTATCAACCGTGACAGTCGGCGCCGGTCACGCGAGCAATCGGTCTCGACTGCCGCCGTCCAGGACTGCGTACCGGCGCCAGGTTCCGGGCACGCCATTGAGCTCGTGTTGGCCGCGATCCTCAAGGTGGATGCCCGAGCCGACAGCAAGGTTCCGTGACTGTCCGAGACACGAGTATCTCGGACGGCCCAGCGACGGCTACGCTGCGAGCGATCGGTCAAAGCAGAAATAACGCGAGCATGTGCGGCCGACCCGAGCCGCCGAGACGCCCGCCTCGCCTGCGCAAGCGGCAGCCCTAGCCCTGCTCGAAGAGACCGCCGGAACGGACGACGAGCGATCGTGATCGGACCCTCCGGCCGCTGGCAGTGGAAGACGCATGCGCGTCGTCGAGGCTGGCTTGTGAATCCCCGTCAGGCCGACGACCCGTCCGGGCAGGCGAAAACGGGCCTGCCGACAGGCGGGCCTGAGTGAGCCTGCTCGGTTGTCACCTGCGGCCGGCGAACTCCTTGGTTGAAGGGTCGGTGTGGGCCGCCGGGAGGAGCCTCCCAGGTATGAGTCTGGCTTTCGCGCTCATGGCAGCAATCAACGGTTCCACAGGCTCCTGCGCCACGCTGTCGCACGGGCTCTAACTACCGCACCAAGCCTCGCCGGCGTCAGCCCGGCGGTCGGGGAAGATTCTCACCCCTCAGGGGTGGCGGCGCAAGCGCCGCCCGGGACGCTGTCGCTCAAAGGATCGCGGCGGTTGGCGGCGCTGGCTCGGCGTTGGGTGGGTCGTCAGGAGCGGGCCCGTCAGATTTCGCGGTGTGGCTGTGTGAGGGCGGTTTTCAGGCCCCCACGGCTGGCGAGGTGGTGGCGGTGGACCTTGGTCAGGTTGTGGGCCATCATCAGTAACCGGAACTCGGTGCGGACTTTCACCCGGCCGCGGCGGTGAAAGCGTGTGAAGCCCGGTTGTGAAGCCCCGGTTGTGTTTGGTGTCACCGTAGAGCGGCTCCACCGTTTGTTTTCGCTTCCCGTATCGCTCGCGGACGTGCTCGGATCCGAGCACGGCTCGTGCCCAGGTGGCGCGGCCGCTGTTCAGGCAGCGCCTGGGGGTGTCGCGGCTGCCCTTGTCGGGCGCGACCAGGACTGGGATGTGCCTGTCGGCCACCACCTCGTCCATGTGATGCTCGTTCCAGTAGCCGGCATCGGCCGCGATCGCTTCAGGCCGCTGCGCGATCCCTGCGCCGTGTCAGCTCCCTGAGGACGGCGTCGACGATCGGAGCCAGCTGCGAGAAGTCGGTGGAGATGTTGGTGATCTCGGCGGCCAGCACGATCTGCTGCTCGTTGACCGCGGTCTGGGCGTTGTAGCCCTGCACGAACCCGAACCCGACCGGGATCGGCCGCGAGTCCGGATCGGTGATGTTCACCTTCCCCTCCGGCATGTCCGGCGGCTGATGCGGATTCGGCGGGCGGCCGAACCTTCGTCCGTCGCGCATCCGCCCCTGCTCCCGGTAGGCCTCATATGCCTCATTAGCGCGGCGCTCGACGGAAAGCTCCTCATCAAGGCGCCCGGCCGCTCGCGCCCAGACGATGAGGTGGTGTCGAGGTCGGCGTTGAGCGCGACGGCTGAGCTGAGCGCGTCGAGGTGGAAGCTGCGGATCATTTGGCGAGGCGTTGCTCGATCGCCATCCGTTTGGCGTAGCGGCCGACGATCTTCTTTGGTGGGGAGGTACGGTCGTTGGTGAGGATCAGGTGGGATGGTCGTGACCGAGGCCGCGCACAGCGATCTGGCGTAGTGGGTCGGGCAGCCGCGGACGGTCACGTCCTGTTCGTGCACCTCGGTTTTGTGTAGGCCCGCGACGGTCGAGCGTGATTTGTGTCCAGGCGCTGTCGGGCAGCGCTTCGAGCTTGGCGGTGAGCTTCGCGGTGCGGGCGCGCAGCGTGATGAAGGTCGCTTGGCGGCGTGTAGTTCGGCGAGACCGGCGCCGGTCGTGACCTTGGAGTCGAACACCAGCAGCGCTGGTCGCTGGCCGGTCGCGGCTTGCCAGTCGCGCGAACGCGATCGCTTGGGAGGCCTGGTCAGCTTTCGTGCAGGCGGCGTTGGCGTAGACGAGGTTACGGGTCTCGCCGTCTTGAGCGAAGAACGACAGCACCGCCTCGGTCCGCTGCGACGCGCAAACAGCAGCCGCTCCTCGCGCGAGCGCGACACCGGGTCCGGCTCCTCCCAGCGATGCTGCTCGAGCTGGCGCTTGCCCTCTCGCAACCACGCATCGCGCCCTTGGCGGCCGCGTCCCACGATCCCCTCCGCGGCAAGCTCGAGCGGCACCTCCTCGCTCCCCTCGGTCTCCGGCTCACCGGCCGGCTCTGAGCGCCGCTGCTCCGGCTGCCGCTGCCGGCGGGCATGGCGGAAGAACTCGCGCCGGCCCTCAGGCGTGCGCAGCTGCTCGGGTAGCTCATCGCCGCGCCGCTCGCCGAGTTCCTCATCCTCGGCCTCATCGGTCGCGACCGTCTCGGCGACGATCTCCATCGCGATCTGCTCGAAGGTGTAGTTGACCTCCGGGCTGGCGTTCCCCGCGATCCTGGTCCCATCGATCGACACCACCCCCGACTCCACCAACCCCGCCTTCTCGCACAGCCTCAACACCTCGGTGAACAACCCAGCCAGCGCCCGCTGGTGACGATCAATGAACCGCGCGATCGTCGCGTGATCAGGCACCAGATTGCCGGTGATCACCCGATAGGCAACATCCTGGCGACAGTGACACTCGATCCGCCGCGACGACCGCACGTCGGTCGAAAACGCAGTACAAGATCAACGTCACCATCATCGACGGCTCGTACGCCGCCCGCCCATGACCATCAGCCCGATACGCGCGCATAGAACGCCGACAGGTCCATCTCCCTGACCGCGTCGATCACAAACCACGCCAAATGATCCGGCGGCAGCCAATCCCGCACATCCGGCGGCAACAGAAACCCCTGCTCACGACGGCTCTCGATGAAGTTCTGCGGCATGCCGGAATTGTGTTAATCATGCCGGACGGAACCGGCTTTCTGCGAGAGCCTCCGTCCGAAGCAGCCACCCGCTCAGTGGCGAGGTCAGCTTCTGCTCACGTAGGCGGAGCAGGCACCTCCGTGCGTTCGGCGCGTTGCAGGGGTGTTCTGGCGCCGTCAGGGTGCTCGTCCTGCCAGCGGAGCAGGCGCGTGTCGGCCGAGGTCGCTGAGCGACGACGCTCTCGTGATCCCGCGACGGAGCGAAGCGTGGTCCGCCGGGATAGTCGTTCGCGCAGTTGGGGGTGTCGTGACATTTCTGCGGCGCCGACGTGACGCTTCGCGGCCGCCGTCAGTCCGGAACCCCTGAGCCCTGCACGCCGCCCAAGTCGGGCGAGCTGCGGCCCAAGAGAGCACGTCCAGCTCGGCCAGATCATCCAGTCCGTCACCTCGCTCGTCAAGACCCACGACGAGCTCCCCCAACCGCATCGTGGCGTAGGGCAGGCCCCCGGCTAGCGCTCGGTTAAGCTCAGCCGGGAGCTGCGGGGGACGTGGTTAGAGTGCGATCCGCCGGCCGGCTCGTGGGGGTTTCGGCAGGGGCGCATGCGCCTCGGCCAGGGCCGCGAGCCGGTTCCGAACGTCGTCGCTGGCAGGCGCTGCTCGGCCGGCGGTGGCGTCGACGTGGACCAGCATGTGTTCGGCGAGCGCCACCGGGTCGTCCTCGCCGGCGCGCACGAGCGTGTGGAATACGTGCAGGCGCTTGTCGTCCCAGCCGAGCACCTGCGTGGTCGCCTCGATCCGATCTCCGGCGTACAGCTGCCCGAGGTGGGAGATGTGCGTTTCGACCGTGTAGTAGGTCCCGCGGTTCTCGAGGTAGGCGGCGTCGACACCGAGGTAGCCCAGCAGGGCGTCGGTCGCGTCGCCGAACACCTGGGCGTAGCGGCTCTCGGTGACGTGGCCGTTGTAGTCGAGCCAGTCCGCCGCGATCTCGCGAACCAGGAGCCGAAGCGGCGCCGGCGGCCCGCCGTTGGTCGTCGCCTCGGACGGGCCGACGGATCGGAGCAGGCCCCGCTCCCACTGCGCGAGGGTTTCGCCGGCGCCGGTGCCATGGGCGCGGAGCGCGTGAAGGACGGCCACGAGGCTGTCGTCGCGGTGGCGCTCGAGCTCGGCCGTCGATTGCCCGTCGGCCTGCGCGTCCGATTGCGCGGCCAGCTTTTCCAGAAACGGCGTGGTCAGCTCGGGGACGTCGACCAGCTTGGACCACGGCAGCGACAGCGCCGGCCCGAACTGCTCCATGAAATGGTGCATCCCTTCCTCGCCGCCTGCCATCCGGTAGGTGAGGAACGTGCCCATGATCGCCCACCGCAGGCCGGGGCCGTATCGGATCGCATCGTCGATCTCGGCGACCGACGCGACGTCGTCGTGGACGAGCCACAGGGCCTCGCGCCACAGCGCCTCGAGCATCCGATCGGCGACGAACCCGTCGATCTCGTTGCGCACGAGCAGCGGGTGCATGCCGACGGCGCGGTACATGCCGGCGACGCGATCGAGGGTCTCCGGCGCGGTTTGCTCGCCTCCGCATAGCTCGACCAGTGGCAGGAGGTACACGGGATTGAACGGGTGGCCGACCGCGAGGCGCTCGGGGTGTTGCATCTCCGTCTGCAGGAGCGAGGGCCGCAGACCCGACGTGGAGGAACAGAACAACGCCTCGGGAGCGGCCGCCGAGCTGGCGGCGGCGAGCAGCCGCTGCTTGAGCTCGACGCGCTCGGGCGCCGACTCCTGCACGAGCTGAACCCCGGCGGCCGCCTCCTCGGGAGAGTCGACGAAGGTGAGCGTCCCCTCGGGGGGCAAGCGGATCAGCGTGAGCTTGGCGTAGGCGCGCCGGGCGCCGGTGAGCATGTCGGCGACCTTCCGCGGCGTGTCCGGGTCGGGGTCGTACAGCTGAACGTCGACGCCGTTGAGCAGGAACCGCGCAGCCCAGCCGGCGCCGATCACGCCGCCGCCGAGCAGCCCGACGCGCGCGGGCAGCTCAGCGTGGACGTGATCGAGGGCGTTGTCAGACACGGGCGCGCAACGACAGCTTCTCGCGGACCTCGGCCGGCCCGAGGACGCGCACGTTCATCCCTTCCAAGATGCCGACCGCTCGCGCCACGAGCTCCGCGTTGGTCGCCAGCCGTCCCCGCTCCAGATACAGGTTGTCCTCGAGCCCAACCCGCACGTTGCCACCGACGATCGGCGCCAGCGCCGCGTAGGGCAGTTGCATGCGGCCGATCGCGAACGTCGAGAACACCGTTCCCGGCGGCAGCCGCGCCACCATCGCCAGCAGCGTCCCCGGATCTTCGGGAGCGCCGTACGGGATCCCCATGCAGAGCTGAATCAGGGGCGGGTCGTCGATCAGCCCCTCGTCGATCAGCTCTTGAACGAGAACGAGATGACCGGTGTCGAACACCTCCAGCTCCGGCCGGACGCCGAGGCGCTGAACCTCGCGCGCCATCGCGCGCAACATCCGCGGTGTGTTGGCCATGATGTAGTCGCCCCCGGCGGCGAAGTTCATCGTCCCGCAGTCGAGCGTGCAGATCTCCGGCAGCAGCTCCGCGACGTGCGCGAGCCGCTCCGAAGCGCCCGCCATGTCGGTGCCGTCCGGATCGGGCGGGAGCGGCGAGTCCTCGCCCCCGAGCACCAGGTCGCCGCCCATGCCCGCGGTGAGGTTGAGCAATGTGTCGACGTCCGAGGCGCGGATCCGCTCCACGACCGCGCGGAACAGCGCCGGGTCGCGTGCGCCGCGCCCGGTCTCCGGATCGCGGACGTGGATGTGCACGACGGCGGCCCCGGCCCGGGCGGCTTCGATCGCGGAATTGGCGATCTGCTCCGGGGTGACCGGAACGTGATCGCTTCGCCCGGTCGTGTCCCCGGCTCCGGTCACGGCACAGGTGATGAATGCCTCGGAGATCACCTCAGCGGGGCCTCAGGCTCGGGCTCGGGCTCGGGCGTGCCGAGGCCTGTGGCATCGAGCAGGATTTGTTCCCAATGGCGGTATTGCACGTCGTGTCCCTCTCCGGGGTAGGCCCTGAGTGTGGCCACGTCGCCGAGCACACGCCGCCATTCCAGCACGTGGGCGGGCGGGACGACATCGTCGTCGCTGCCCCAGTAGATGTACGCGGGTGCGTCGAGCGCGCTCAGGTCGGGCAGCGGCAGGTCGCTGAGGAGCTGCCACTCGTGGGCGAGCGCGGGGTCGGCGGCGAGCTGTGCCGGGTTGGCGTACAGCGCCGCTGCCGTTCCGCATGCGGCGGTCAGCGGACCCGCGGCCGCCGCCGCGAGATGCAGCGACAGCACGCGCTCGGGCACGCGCGCACACAGCGCCGCGGCGAACGGCGCACCGCCCGAGATCGCCACCACAGCGAACCGATCGATCCCGCGTGCGGCGAGCACGCCGAGCACGTCGTCGACGCCGTCGGCGTAGCCGAGCGCGGGATCGAACGGCGTCATCCCGAAGCCGTTGCGCTCGACGCTGACCACACGCAGGCGTAGCCGCTCACGTGTGGGCCTCGCGAACTCGGTCTCGTAGAACGCGTTGACGTCTGTGCCGAGCCCGCCGAAGAACACCACCGGCCGCCAACCAGGCTCGCCGACGTCGATGTAGCGCACGAAGCGGTCAACCAGCTGCGCCGGGGTGCCCAAGGGCGGCCTCGATGCTCGGAGTGTTTGCCAGGAGCTTGCGCGTGTATTCGGCGCGCGGCGCGGTGAACACTTCGGCGATGTCGCCGGTCTCGACGATCCGTCCTTCAGTCATCACCACCACCCGCTCGGCGATCGTCCTGATCAGCGCCAGGTTGTGCGTGATGAACAGGAGGCTCAATCCCATCTGCTCACGCAGGTCCGCGAGCAGATCGACGATCGCGGCCTGCACCGAGACGTCGAGCGCGGACGTGACCTCGTCGCAGACGAGCAGGGCCGGCTCGGCCGCCAGCGCGCGGGCGATCGCCACCCGCTGGCGCTCGCCGCCCGACAGCTGATCGGGAAAGCGGTTCGCGGCGTCCGCGGACAGCGAGACCCGCTCGAGGCACTCGCCCACCCGTACGGCCATCGTCCGGCGGTCGATCGGGAAGAACAGCTGGAGCTGCCGCGCGATCGTCTGACCGACCGACCGTCGCGGGTTGAGCGACGCGTACGGGTTCTGGAACACGTACTGGATCCGCTGACGAGCCTGAGCGCTCCGCTTCCGGGCCGACTGGGGCAGGACAGCGTCGCCCAACTTCAGCGATCCGGTGAAATCCTTGTGCAGGCCGGCGACGCAGCGGGCAAGCGTCGTCTTGCCCGATCCGGACTCCCCCACGAGCGCCAGGCATTCGTCGCGGTGCACGGTCAGGTTGATGTCGAATAGCGTCCGGCGGCCTCCGTAGCTGGCGTTCAGCGTCGCCACCTCGAGCACCAGCTCGTCCGAGCCTTGGCGAGCGGCGGCCTTGACGCCCGCCTCGTCGGCCGCCGCCAGCGCGTCGGCGACGTGGTAGCAGCGAACGGTGTGGCCGCCGCCGACGTCTGTGATCGGCGGGAAGGCCCGCCGGCAGTCGTTCCGAGCGAACGTGCAGCGCGGCGCGAAGAAGCATCCGGCCGGCCGGGCCGAGGGCAGTGGTGCACGCCCCGGGATGCCGAGCACGATGCGCTCGCCGGCCAGGTCGGGGACTGCGCGGAGCAGGCGGCGTGTATAGGGATGGCGCGGGGACGCGAACAGCGCGTCGCGGCTCGCGGACTCGACGATCCGTCCGGCGTACATGACGGCGACCCTGTCCGCGAGCTCGGCGACGACGGCCAGGTCGTGGCTCACGTACAGGGCCGCCACCCGGTGTGTACGGCAGAGGTCCCGGACGGTCTCGAGGACCTTCGCCTGGGTCGTGACGTCCAAGCCGGTGGTCGGCTCGTCGCAGACGATCACGTGCGGCCGGCAGGCAAAGGCCATCGCGATCGCGACGCGCTGTTGCTGTCCTCCGGAGAGCTGGTGCGGGTAGCGGCTGAGAAACGAGTCCTCGGACGGAAGCAGCACTTCTCCGAGCGCCTCGCGCATCCGTTGGTCTCGCTCCTCGGGGGACATCTCTCCCCGGTGTGCGGACAGCTGTTCGGCCAGCTGGGTGCGCAGGCGGAGCGCCGGGTTGAGCGCTGTTCCTGGGTCCTGGGGGATGTAGGAGACCACGCCGCCGCGGAGCTGGCGCACCTCGTGCTCCTTGAGCGTGGCGAGATCGTTTCCGTCGATCAGGATCGCCCCGCCGCTGACCGAGCCCCCGGGTCGGCAGTAGCCAAGCAGCGACATCCCGACGGTGGTCTTGCCGGAGCCTGACTCGCCGACCAATCCGAGCACCTCGCCGGCGCCGATCCGGATCCCGATCTCGTCGACGATGTCCTTGTGCGAGGAGACCAGCTCGATCCGCAGGTTGCGGACCTCGACCGCCACCGGCGCGGCCGTCACCTCGTGGGTCCCGGGTTGTTCGGCAACGCTCATGACTCGCTCCCTCGGTCGAGGCCGATCGCGGCGCGCGCGATCCCGTCGGTGACCAGGTTGGTGCCGATCGTGAGCAACCCGATCGCGAGCACCGGCAGCAGCACGCCCCAGGGCTGCACGGTGATCGAAAGCCGGTTCTCGAAGATCATCAGGCCCCAGTCGGAATTTGGCGGTTGGATCCCGAAGCCGAGGAAGCTGAGCGCGGCGACGAGCCCGATCGAGTACGTCAGCCGGAGCCCGATCTCGACCAGCAACGGGCTCGTTACGTTCGGCATCAGCTCGCCGAACACGATTCGTGAGCGCTTCTCGCCGACGGCCTCGGCGGCCTTGACGAAGTCGCGCTCCACCACCTGCAGCGCGGCGCCCCGCATCACGCGCGCGACGCGTGGCGCGTGCGTGATCGCGATCGCGGCCACCAGCAGCCACAGCTTCGGGCCGAGCGCCGCGACGAGCAGCAGCGCGAACAGGATCTGCGGGAACGCGAGGAACACGTCGCATGCGCGCATCAGTACCTCGTCGACAATGCCGCCCGCGTATGCCGCGGTCAGGCCGATCAGGACGCCGAGGCTGACTCCGAGCGCGGTCGTGACGATCGCGAGTCCGATCACCGTGCGTCCTCCGTACAGGAACCGGCTGAAGATGTCGCGGCCGATGTAGTCGGCGCCGAACAGAGCGTGGCTCGAGGGGCCGGTGTTCGGCAGCGCCACGAACTCGGTCGGCGAATGCGGCGCGACCAGCGGGCCGAAGATCGCGGTCAGGACCAGGACCGCGACGATCCCGAGCCCGATCCGGGTGCGGGTTAGACGCGACGCGACCCGCAGGACCTGGACCCATTGGCGCTGGCGCAGCGACGGCGGCGCGAGCGGCTCGGCCGTCCGGTCGAGTGTGATCGCCTCGGTGGTCATCGCGCCGCCGTCCGCAGCCGCGGGGTGAGCATGATCGTCGCGAGGTCGGCGGCCAGGTTGACCACCACGTACACCGCGGCGATGATCAGCGCGATCGCCTGCACGACCGGCACGTCGCGTTCGGTCACGGCGTTGATCAGCGCCGTTCCCATGCCCGGGTAGTCGAACACGTACTCGACGACGATCACGCCGCCCGCCATCCAGGCGAGCTGGAGGGCGGAGACCTGGATCGCCGGGACGATCGCGTTGGGCACGGCGTGTCGCCAGATCACCGCGCGTTCGGACAGGCCCTTGAGTCGGGCCATCGTCACGTAGTCGCTCTCGAGCACCTCGATCATCGAGCCGCGCATGATCCGACTGATGTACGGCGTCACCGCGAGGATCAGCGTCAGCGCCGGGAGGACCACGACGCTCGGCTTGTTCCACGCGTGCTGCCCCGGTCCGAGCAGCGACACGGCCGGTAACACGTGGAACACGCTGGTCGAGAGGATCAGCACCAGCACGATCGCGATCACGAACTCCGGCAGCGAAGCCACCAGCAGGGTGCTGGTCGAGAGCACGTGGTCGGCGGTCCTGTCGCGCTTCATGGCCATCAGCACGCCGAGCCCGAGCGCGAGCGGGATCGCGATCACTCCCGCGACCAGCACGAGGAAAGCGGAATTGGCCAGCCGGTTCCCGAGGAGGTGCGAGACGGCCTGCTGGGTCGCGGCCGAAGTGCCGAGGTTCCCGTGGAGGATTCCGCTGAGCCAGTGCAGGTACTGGCTGAACACCGACTCGTTCAGGTGCAACTTCGCGCTCAGTGCCTTTAGCGCCGCCGGCGTCGCCGTCTTGCCGAGGATGGCCTGCGCCGCATTGGCCGGCAGCGCCTGCGTGGCTAGGAACACGACGACCGATACGAGGAACAGCGTGAGGATGCCGAGCGCGATCCTCTTCGCGATGAACTTGGCCGTTCTAGACGACAAAGCCAACCCTCCCAAAGCCGTAGTTGGTCAGTGGCAGACCCGAGCGCGCGGGCCGGAACCCCTTCACCTGTGAGCTGTACGCGTCGAGCTGGTTGCTGAACGCCCACACGATGTAGCCGCCGCGTTCGTATTCGATCGCCTGGGCGGCGTGCAGCAGGTCGGTGCGTTTGCTCGCGTCGAGCTCGCCCTGGGCCTGCCGGATCAGGTTCTGGAACGTGGGATCCGCCCAGTGGGTCTCGTTGAACGGGGAGTTGGGCAGGCTGCCCTGCTCGATCTGCGGGATGTAGTTGCGCGTGAACCAGAAGTCCTGGGCAAACGTCCACTTCAGGTAGTTCGGGCCGTAGAACGTGGTCGTGTCGGTCTTGTCGAGGTTGACGGTCACGCCGGCGCCCGCGGCCTGCGCGGCGAACACCTGGGCGGCCTCGACGATCCCCTCGTACACCGGGGCCGTCACCAGCGTCACCTTCAGCCCGCTATGACCGGCCTGCTTGAGCAGGAACCTGGCCTGCTCGAGATCCTGGTGGCGCTGAGGAAGCGCACCGTCGTAGGCCGGGTCCAGCGGCGCGTACAGATCGTTGCCCACGCGCCCCTGTCCGAGCAGCACCTGATCGATCATCTGCTGGCGATTGACGATCAGCCGGAACGCCTGCCGAACCCGCACGTCGTTGAACGGCGCCTTGTCGACCCGCATCGTGAACGGCTGCCACGCGCCGCTGTGCGAGATCAGGTCCCGCAGGCTTGGGAGCCCTCTCACCTGGGTGAGCTGCGCGGCGGGCAGGTTCGTGATCGCGTGGACCTGGTTGCTCAGCAGCGCGTTGACCTTCGCCGTGTCGTCGACGAAGTCGATGATCGCCACCTGGTCGACGTGCGGCGGGCCGTTCCAGTAGTCGGCGTTGCGCACGAACACGCTCTGCTGGCCCGGGGCGAAGCTCTTGTACTTGAACGGCCCCGTCCCAACCGGATTCTTCGGGTCGTAGCCGACGGGAACGATGCCGTTGAAGTACTGCCCGATGTCGTCGGGGAAGCCCACGTTCGGGTACTGCAGCGCGATGCTCACCGTCCGCGGATCGAGCTTGCGGGTCCGCTTCAGGTCGATGTAGCCGATCGACGCCGCGCCGGTCCCCGGGTTCTTAGGGTTGATGATTCGCTGCAGCGAGAAGATCACGTCGTCGGCGGTCACCGGCTGTCCGTTGTGGAACGTGACGCCCGGGCGTAGCCGCGCCGTCCACACGTCGGGCTTCTTCTCGGGTGTGATCGACTCCGCCAGCAGCAGCTGCAGGTTGAAGTCGGCGTCCCGCACGGCGAGCGGCTCGTACAGCTGGTTCAGCCGGGCGATGTCCGGGTCCGACGTCGCGAAGTGGGCATCGATGCTGTCCTGAGCGCCTCCCCCGGTCGATCCGATGATCAGGTTGCCGCCCTGCTTGATCGGCCCCGTCGGCTCCGGCGAGCTCACCGCGATGACGGCGGGGTTGACGCCGCAGGCGCTGAGCAGCCCGCCCCCGAGCAGGACCGCGCCGCCGGCGGCGGCGCCGCGCAATGCCTCGCGTCGAGTGATCCCCGTCATCGGCCCTCCCCGTCCGTCCCATCGTCGGCGGGGCCGTCGTGTCTCGCCGTCTCGCGGGCGAGCTCGTCGGCGATCAGCCGCGCCGACAGGCGAAGGTGCTCGGCAACAAGCTCCGGGGTACGAGGATCGGACCGCTCGACACCCTCGAGCAGACGGGTGTGGTCGCCCACATAGTCCGACGCCGGGTAGACCGGGTGATGGCGCAGCAACATCCGAGTCTCCGCCATCAGCGTCTCGTGCGCCCGCGTGAGGCGCGGGCTGCCGGCCAACGCCACCAGCTCCCGGTGGAAGCCGACATCCGCCGCGATCAGATCCTCGGTCACGCGACTACGCCCGCCGGCCGCCACCCGCAGCGTGCGCAGCGCGCCGCGCAACCTCGTCAGGTCAAGCGGTGACGACGACTCGAGCGCCAGCCGCACCGCTCCCGGCTCGAGCGCTTCGCGTGCCGCGTACACGTCGAGGCGATCGTCGAGCGACATCAGCAACACGAAGCTGCCCCGGTGCGGCACGTACTCGACCAGCCCCTCCTGCACAAGCTGGCGCAACGCCTCGCGGAGAACACCGCGGCCGATACCGAACGTGCTCGCCAGCTGCACCTCGCGAAGCTGCTCGCCCTGCGCGATCCGCCCGTCAACGATCGCCTCACGCAGCTCGCGCAGCACCTCGTCCGCCATCGACGAACGCGAAACGCTCTTCAGGCTCCAGCTGTTCGCGGAACCGCTAATCGGCCTCTCCTCACCGACTGCGCACCAGTTTGTCCTGGTGCAGATTGTCGACAATCGTACAGCGTCTCTATCCCGCTGTCAACCTCCTAGCCGCCGCTACGTCGTACAGCGCCGCGTGCCATGGGCAGCGCAGGCATGCATCGTCAGTCATCCAAGCAACTGCTTGTTATTGGCGTTGATCATGTTGAGGAGCGTCGTACGGCGGCTGCGCTCGGGCGCCACTATCGCGATCAAGAGGGCCTGCCGACTCGCGGAGATCGCCCGTCGACTGGGGCGCGCGGAGGCGACGGTCAAGGCGTACCTGTACGACCCGTCTGATGCTAACAAAGGGCCCAGCTGGGAACGGGGGAGAGCCAGGAGGTCGCGAGTTCCGGAGTCACCCGCCCGCCGCGGCATCACGAGGAGACGTCCTTCCCCGACGGACGTTGTTCTGCGCTCGGCTGGCTGTCCAGCACCGCCGGTAGGCTTGGGGTTCTCATGCTCGATCGGGTCACGGAACGGCGCCGCGCGGCGCAACTCGCCCGCCACTACCGAGACCAGGAGGGTCTGTCGATCGCCGAGATCGCTCGTCGGCTGGGACGCGCAGAAGCGACCATCAAGGCGTATCTCTACGATCCAACCGGCGATAAGGCACGCGCGGTCAAGGCGCGCTACCGGGGAGTGTGTCGCGGCTGCGGGTCGCCCACCGCGCCACGGAACGGCAAGGGCGACGCCTACGCGTATTGCAAACGCTGCCATCCCGGCGCGATTGCGCTGCAATGGACCCGGGAACGGGTTCGCGAAGCGATGCGCGCATGGCGAGCGCGCTACGGCGCTGCGCCGTCGTCCTACGACTGGTCGCGCACCCACGCACGCCGGCGCGGCGCCGAGGCGCTGAAACGACTACAAGCCGGAGAATGGCCCGCGTCGTCCACTGTCATCGATTTGTACGGGAGCTGGGCGGCGGCCGTCGCGGACGCCTTCGGCGGCGCCTGAGCGTTCGGGCGTCAATGCCGTTGACATACGAACGCGGGCTGGCGCTTGACCGCCTGTGAACGGGAGCGGCTAAGGTCGCCGCGACGCTTCTGCCGTTGCGTCCGTCGGGGAGGCGCGACGCCGCGAGCCCGCGGTCGTCTGTCAGCAGCCGTCCGTCGTACGGAGGCCCAAATTCCGGGCCGCCGGCGGTCACGGCCACGCCGTGAGCGCGACCATCGCAACCAGTGGGGGAGCCATCGTGAGCACCGGGCGCCGCCTGACGCGCGGCCCGTCGCCAAAGAGCTCGTGAGCTCCGCGACCGGCCGCGATCACAGCAGTCGTCACCGGCACCAATGGCCGACGGCTGCATCACGCCTATACCGGTCACGAGGCCCGCGCGGCCGCTCTGCTCGGCGACCGGTAGCGGCGGGGCTCAAGATCGGTCGGCAGGCCCGGGAGTGAAATCCTGAGCGCCCGCCAGTTCCGAGTTGCCTGGCACGAGCGGCGACGGACCGGCCTGACCCGGCGAGCGGAGCAGTTGTAGGCCAGCGCGCGCAATTCCGCATTACGAGGATCCGACAGTACGGGCCGGCGCTGCCCGCGTCGTCCGCAGCGCGGGTCGATGCGGGACAGTCCCGCCACTGCGGTCACGCTCGACTGCCGGTCCCCGACGACGACCAGCACTGTTGTCGCGGTCGCGAGACCTGCGGTTCGTCGCACGAGGGCCTCATCGCGCAGGGACGTCGGGGCGCGTCTCTGCGGGTTCGGTTGCGCAAAGCGGGGCATCGGTTCAGACTTCGTTCCTGGCGTAAACGGGCGAGAAACGGAGGCCGAGTTGGGATGCCTGAGAGAGCTAGCGTGACTGGGCGTACGCGCAGCGGGGTCTCTCGTGTCAGGGCGGCGGGGGAGGACGCGGTCGACAGGCTGACCCGTTCGGTGGAGGCCGCGCAGGAAGCGCTTAAGGATCTTCGGAACGAAGTGAGCAGGGGAACACGCGACGTCCTCAAGGACCTCGACACCACGCTCAGGGACGTGCGTCAGAACCTACGCAGCGTGAGCCGGACCGTCAGCAAGGACCTTGAGAAAGTCCAACGGGAGCTGACGACGGCCAAGTCCGCTCCGAGGAGACCCGCGCGTCCGCGTTCGAGCGTCACCGCGGCACCGAGCCCCCGAAGGGGGGCTACGGCGAGCGGATCGCGAGGTGCTGCCAAGCCAGCGACGACACCGAGGCGAGCGGCGGCCAGAACGGCGCGCCGGCGAACCCCGGCCACCGAGGCGTCTGTGGAACAGGCCGAGCCCACGGCGGTCCCGGGCGAGCAAGAGTCGCCGGCGCCGGAGCCAACCGCCGAGGAGACCGCGCCAGCAGAGGCCGCCGACGAGCCGTCGACGACCTGATCTGATCGAGCCACTGGCAAGACCAGGTCGAGACCTCAGGCGACCTCACGCGTCGTGTCGGCGAGCATCGAAGAGATCGACCTGCACGACAGGTCGTCGGTCAGAATGAGCGCGACCGGACCGGGGGCACACCTCGAACCCCGATCGAGCTCCGCCCACACACGCTCGGCGGTCGTGGCGTGACGGCCGAGTCGCTGCGAGCGCCAGGCAACAGCGGTCACCGGCGGGTGGACGGTTTCGCATTTGCGATCGTTGGCCGCCGGCGACGGAGTTGATGGCTGTCACGGCCGAGAGGGCGGTCGGGCGGGACCGGAGGCGCCCATTTGGGCGCGGGCGATCGTCGGCTCCAGCGCTGATCGGGCCCTTATCGGCACCTCCCCCTCGTCGCGAACGCGATCGCTCGACGCGAGGCGGCACCGGCACGGAAGAGCGAGCATCCGGGCCACGGCTGCCCCCCGCTCGAGATTGGGCCAAGGCAGACACCTGGTGCCCTGTTCGCTGACTGTCGCTTCTAGAGAGCGTCCGTGGCCCGCTGAAGCTATCGGGCCCCGCACTCCTCGACGTCGTCGACCACTTGCGCGAGGGCATACGGCGACGCGGCGGCACGTGGTCGGGATGCTGGATCTTGCCGCAGCCCCGCACTCCAGGTTGCATTGGAACTGCTCGATCACATACGCAGCGATACGGCGGACTGTCTCAACCGGGCCGGCGTCGGCTCAACCCTTGGGCCTGATCTCGGGCGGAAGCTTGAAGTGGACATCCTCAGTCGCCACGCTGAGCTCGCTGACAGTTGCGCCGCCTAGGCCGTCGAGCGCTCGAATGACGCCCTCGACTAGGGCCTCGGGCGCGGAGGCGCTGGCGGTGAGGCCGACGCGCCGGGTGCTCACGAGCGCCTCCGGTGGGATATCCGAGGCCCGCTCTACGAGCAGGGAGGAGCATGCGGCTCGCTGGGCCACCTCGACGAGCCGGCGGGAGTTTGACGAGTTGGCTGAGCCGACGACGAGGATGAGGTCGCATTCCGCGGCCAGCGCCCGGACAGCGTCCTGGCGGTTCTGGGTCGCGTAGCAGATGTCGCTGGACGGGGGGCCGACGGCTGCCGGGAACCGCGCACGCAGAGCCTCGACGACCGATGCCGTGTCGTCGACTGCCAGCGTGGTGCGGGCGAGGTACGCAACGCGCTGTGGATCTCCGACCTCGAGCGCAGCGACTTCGTCGGGGCTGGCGATCACGCGGGGTGCGTTCCGGCGCCTCTCCGAACGTGTCGTCGACCTCCTCGTGGCCCTCGTGGCCGATCAGCACGATGTCGAGATCCGAGGCCGCGAACCGGTGCGCCTCGGCGTGGACTTTGGAGACGAGGGGGCAGGTCGCGTCGATCACATCCAGGCCGCGCTCGGACGCGCGAGCGCGGACCTCGGGCGACACGCCGTGGGCGGAGAAGATCACGGTCGCCCCCGGTGGCACCTCGTCAACGTCGCCGACGAACACGGCTCCACGCTCCTCGAGCGACGCGACGACGTGCGCGTTGTGCACGATCTGCTTGCGGACGTAGATCGGGGCGCCGCGGTACTCGAGCGCGCGCTCGACGACCTCAACCGCGCGCAAGACCCCGCGCACGATACTCGCGGCGAGGCGAGCACGACCTCGCGGGGCCCGAGCGCCTGTGCCCAACCCTCGACCAGGGCACAGGCCCGCCGCAACGTGCGATACGCGGTCGCCGCGCCGGCGAACTTGCGCAGCGGCCGGTAGAGCTCGTGCCGGTGCGTGTCGAGCACTACGTGTAGCGTGACCAACGGTCGGGCGCGCTGTATGGGGGCCAGCCATGCGGACTCCCTGTCGACCGCGGACGCGGCCATGACGTGCAGCATCCGCCAGCGATCGCCGAACACGAGCCGCTGGCTAGACGCGATCGGCGCGACCCGGACGCGCAGCCCCCCGCGGCGCAGAACGCCGGCGACGATCGCCGGATCATCGCAAGAGGTGGTCCCGGTTGGGCCGCGCAGCTCGCTCGCCAGAACGATGTCGCCCGGCTCGAGGTCGGGGTCCAGCGCCCGGCAGAAGCCCGCGATCAGGACGGCGTGGCCTCCGGCACCACCAGCGAGCTCGGATGACCGGGCGGCCCTCCGGGGACCCATGCCGATCTGGTGCACGCCCGCCCACGGCGCGCCCGAGTGGACCGCCCGCGCCTCGACGGAGAGTGGCGCGAGGACAAAGATGTGGCGCGAGGTCGCGCGGTCAGGAGACGCCGTCGCGCTCACGCACTTCCCCCTACCAGCCGGTCTTCGCGAGTCGGGGGTTCACCATCCGAGGCCGGCGCACCCGAGGGCGGGGCTTTGCGCACGGCGATCAGGGCCTCCCGAGCGGCAGCATGCCCACTTCGCACCGCGCCCTCCATGGTCGCCGGCCGCGAACCCCCCCAAGCGCCATGATCGGAACCCTAGCCGGTCGAGGTGGTAGCTGATGTAGAACTTCGAGAGGACGCCCGTGCCCGTGAAGCCGCGGCTCGCCCCAACTGCCGTCGCGGCGCCAGGTCAGCAGGGTGGCGTCTATCCGCAGCGCGACTCAGCCGTTTTCCACAAGCCAGCGCATGCCCCGGCTCGCGCGCCGCATCAAGCCCGAGCAGAGCCCAGTCCGTCTGCGATGCGGTGCTCTCGCCCAGTCCGACCCACGCGCTTCCTGCTTGTAGCAACGAGAACCTTCGGCCGAGCCCTCGTCGGCACTCTGCCTCCCCCGGACCGCCCGAGAAGTTGCTCCAAGATCCATCGGTTCGCTGCTGGGAGCGAATCCAGGCGGCTAAGCCGTCGCTCGCGGCCGCCTCGCGAATGCCCAGGAACTGGCGGAGCAGCATGTCCTCGGCGTCCCTCTTCACGTCGGTTTCGAGCTCGCACTTCCACCAGCCAGCCGAGTCATGGAGCCACACCAGTTGAACTCGCCGTCGCGCGAGCGCCGCCCGCCCGCGGTCGCACGCTGAAGAAGTTGACACTCGGTCGCGAATCGCGAGCGGCGCGTTGTCCAGCTCCCAGGTGGTCGACGTGGTGCTCGCCGTTCCGCGAGGGTCGAGGCGCAAGTTGTTCGGGTGGTGAGCGGCGCTGCTCGGTTCCCTGCCGGTCAGGACGCCAGGTGGGTGATGATCTGTACCTGGATTTCGCCGAACAGGAATCCGATCGTCGCGCCGAGTGCGACGACGATCCACTCGTCGTCTTTGAATGCCGGGCGGAGCAGGTTCTCGTAATCGTCGGTGTCCATCATTCGCATGCGTTCGACGATCGTGTTCTCGATGTCGAGGCGCTCGGCCGCGTAGGCCTCCACCTGGCGCGAGGTCTCGGGCATGTTGTCGATCACGCGCTGGGCGATCACCTGCTTCATCGCGTTGTATCTTTGCGAGCCGATTGTGAGCGTGATCAGATGCTTCGCGACGCCCGTCTGCTGGTCGATGGTGGTCTGGATCTCACTCCGGATGATCTCGAAGAACTTGTCCGACATCGGCCCGGTGAGCAGGCTGTCCATGATCGCGGCTGGGGTGATGATGTCCTTGGCCAGGAGCGCGCCGTAGTCGCGGGTCACCTGCTCGCGCCGGTTGTGGAACAGGCCTTGCCACTTGATTCCCGGTGCGATCCGCTTCTGTTCCTTGGGGCGGAAGATCATCTTCAACGCGATGTAGTCCGTCAGCCCTCCCGTGATAAACCCGAACAGCGGCAGCACGAGGTGCGCCCCCGTGATCACGAACACAGTCACCTGAACCAGTCCGATGTAGAAGCCGAAGTACAGGCCGGACCTGATGAGGAACTGGAACGCGTCGGCGCCCGCCTCTTGGAACATCCGGATGAGGACACGCTTGTCGCGGACCAAGTTGGAGACGACCATGTATTTGAGGTCGAAGAACCGATCGAGGTTCTTGCGCAGCTCGGACATCAGGTTCCTCGTCGCCGCGGGTGCTCTGCGCTCGACGTTGGCGACCACGGCGCGCTTGGCGGCAGCGGGCATCGCGGCCCATAGCCGGGGCTGATACTCGGTCATGATCTCCTCGACGATGTCGTTGATCGCGTCGTGCATCGGACCTTCGAGCTCCTTGGCCAGGTCGTCGGGATCTATTCGGTCGAAGAGTTCCTCGGGCTTGAGCACCGTGGCGGTGATCGAATCGATCGCGATCGCGGCCATCTTCGCTGCGCGCTTGGGAATTTGACCTTGCCAGCCGAGGTATGGGGGGATGCCTTTGAACTCGACCGGGTAAAAGATCATGTTCACCGCAACGATCTTCGTGAACCATCCGACGACGGCCGCGGCGATCGGGATGGAGATGTACACCCAGAGCGGCTCGTTGAAGTGCAGAACGCCGAAGATCTTCATCCGCGGCTATCTCGGACCGTCGCTCTGGACGTCACAGAGCGCAACCGTGCGCGTCAACCAGTGGGGACATCGGGTTGGTCAGCACCGAGGCTCTCCGACGAACGCGCCGCCTCCCACAACTCGCGCCCGAGATCGGAGATCCGGACCGTCCGCCGGATGATTCGTGGACCCAGTGCGCCCTTCCCGATCGAAGCGATCGTCTCTCTGAGCTTGGGCTCGGTGAGCAGGATCTCGTACTGGTCCTTGAGCGAATGATCCTCCGGTCCTGACTCGACCAGCCCGAGCCGGCGCAGATGAGAGACGTAGAGATGGACACGATCTGGCAGCGTCACGCCGGCTGCGCGCCCGACGCTCGACGCGTTCTCCAGGACGAGCTTCTGATAGCTCCCAATTCCGGGCTCGGCGATGTGCACCAGCGGATAGCTCGAGCCGTCCGACAGCGCAGACAGAATTCTCGCCTCGTCCGGGACGAGCTGGCTGACCAGGAGCTCGTGCAACGTCTGGCGACTCTCGGCGGGGGTGTTGCGCAACGAACGCGCGAGGAGTTCTTGCATCGAGTCTTCGATCGTTGGCCGCCAGGCGTCGGTCGCCGCGTACGGTCCGTCGGAAGCCGGCGCGCCGTGAATCGGGCGAGCATGTCCGGAGGCGCGGGGCGGAGGGTCGAGCTGGTCGAGCCGACGCTTGATCTGTCTGAGAAGAAACCGCTCGCCCGCGCTGGCCTGGGCCTCGATCAGGCTCACACCAGGGATCGTGCGGGCGGCCCGGCGAATCCCGCCGGTCAGGGCTCCCACGGCTTCCGCAAGGGCCTCCACCTCGCTCCGGGGCCGATCGGGATGGTGCTCTCCGTCGCTCACATCCGCGGAGTCTCCCATGTCCCGCCGCACTCATCGCCGAGGGCACGAGCCGTCGGGCTTACGAGGCCCGGACCAACCTTCCCCGAGTCATTGAGGACGCACCTTACCCAGAGTGGCTTGGCACCGGCTCTTCGTGGACAGATGCACGGAAGCAGCGCTCCGGCGCGGCGAACGAGGGGTGAGCCTGATCGAGGTACCACCCGAAGCTGCGATCGATCAGCCACTGACGTCCGATCAGCCGAAGCACGGACATCAGCAGCCGCGGTGGCAGCGCCGGGATGATTTGCTGCAGGCGCCCCGCGATCGCGAACGCCCGCGCGTGGCCGGCACTGAACGACGCGTAGCGATCGAGCGCCTCGGCCCGCGAACGCCGCCGCTCGAGCACGGCGGTCAGCTCCCGACCGCAGGCGATGCCGAAATAGAAGGCCGTGCGGATACCCTCACCCGAGAGGGGGAAGCAGTGGCCGGCCGAGTCTCCAACGAAGAAGATCGAGTCCTCGGCGGCGCGACGCAGGCGGTGAGGGAACCAGTTTCCCTGATAGCGAACCGCATCGAGCTCCAGACGCTCGGCCAGCCGCACGGTCGGCCAGCGCACGCGATCGCGAGGCGCGTAGGAGGCGACCCCAACGCGAACCTCGCCCGCCGCCGGCACCCGCCAACCGTACCCGCGACGCACGAGCGAGCGCTCGATCCAGACATCGAGATCCTCGCCCTGACCGTCCGGGTGAACCTCCAGCCCCCGTGACAACGGCGCATTGGGAGGTTGGTAGCCGCTGCGACCGAGCACTCGCCGCCAACCCAAAGCGTCGACCACGAGCGGCGCGTGCAGCACGCCACGGTCGGTGACAACCGAGATCGCCTCCCGGGCAACCGGCCCGTCGAACGGCAGGCGCCCCTCGACCTTGGCCGTCTCGAAGCGCGCGTCACTCTGCGTGTACAAGAGCTGACAGAGGTGGCGGTAGTCAAACGCTGACCAGCTCCAGGGCAGTCGGTAGCGCACTGACCCGTAGGGCGTCGTGAACCGCATATGTGGGATCTCCTGGCGGATCGCGTCGCTAAGGCCAAGCGCGTGCAGCCACGACGTCGGGGCCGCGCACGCCGAGGTCGCGCGCTCCCCGAGCTCGTAGCGGTCGACGAGGAGTACCGAGGCCCCGCAGCCCGCAAGCTCGCGGGCCACGGCCAAGCCGGCAAAGCTGGCGCCGCAGATGAGCACGTCCACCGTTGTCCCGTCGAGCGAGCTACGTCCCGCCCCCCGGGCGGTGGCCCGAACAGTCACCTGACGCTCACCGCTTCAACCCAAACGACCGCCCGGCCATCGCTTCGCGCGGCCCAATGCGGCGATCGCGCCAGCCCGAGGTCGAGCAACGCGGCAAGCGCCGCGCCACCCAGTTGCCACGGAGGCACCCGGACGGGACCGCGCAGGACGTCGAAGCCGAGCGCCTCGACGCGATCAAGGACGCGCTCGTACACCGTGCGGGCCAGGCGAACCCCGGGCCGCGTCGAGGGATGGAGCGCCTCGTGGAGGATCGCGGTGCTCGCGAACATCTCGCGAGCCCGCGCCACCTGCGCCGCCAACAGGGCGCGCAGGCCGTCGGTCGTCCGTCGCTCGGCGATGTCCTGAACGGTCACGCCGTGGCGAGCTCGCTCCTCGGCAGGAAGGTAGACCCGATCGAGCTCGAAGTCCTCGCGCACATCCCGGATGAAGTTGGTCAACTGGAATGCCGTGCCGAGCTTGGCCACGGTCGAATGCAGCTCCGCAGGGGCGCCCAGCAGGGGCGCCATTATCAGTCCGACCGCGCCGGCGCTGCCGCGCATGTACCGATCGAGCTCCGCGGAGGTGGCGACCCGCACGGGGCCGCAATCCAACCGCATCGAGTCCATGTACACCGACAGCTCGCTCAGCGGCAAGTCGTGCCGCTGCCCGGCGTCCACGAGTGCCGCGATCACCGGATGCCGAGAGGACCGGGTCGCGATACCGCGTTCGAGCTCGGCCTGCCAGCGGTCCAGCGCTAGCCGGCGCGCACCCGGATCCGGCGCGCGATCCGCCCCGTCGACGAGCTGATCCGCTCCGCGCACGAACCCGTACAGCGCGTGCACAGCAGGACGCACTTCTCGGGGCAGGCCCAACGTGGCCCAATAATAGGTGGGATCGTGCCGGAGCTGCATGCGCCGGCAGGCGCGATAGGCCGCGCGCAGATTGCGGTCCTCAGCCGAATTCATTCCCGGTATCCCTCGCCACAGATGAAACCAGATGCGCGTCATCCCTCGCCCTGGGTCGAGCCAGCAGACGGCGGACTCGCCCACGACTGCCCGATTCCGCCGGGGACCGAAGTACGGTGCTGGTGGCTGGAAGGGCGAAAGGCAGCAGTGTCGGCCGAGCGTGTGCGAGTGGGGTGTTACCTTCCGGCGCTGAGCGCCGGCTGCCGTCCCACGCCTGCCCTCAACGCGAGTGTTCGAGCGCTGGAGGATCGTTGTTGGCCCACCTCGGCAACCGCGATCCGAATCACGACCAGTGCTCGTTGCGCATACACGCCAGCCCTCGGGCTACGCCTCAAAGTCGGAACGAGTCCTGGATAACTAGCGCCTCGCGGCTTCGAGCAAGCGCCGGAGCAAGTGAGGTCGTACATACTCCAGCGTGACCCGTCGGATTCGGCCTCCTCTCCAATCGACTACCAGGCGGATGGATTGGGTGTCATGGAGTGGGACTAGCGCTTTGACGAAGCGGAGCATCGTTCATCCCTCCTGGAGGGTTGTCTGATCTCGACTCCCCCTCACGCGCGGGCCGCCCGGTCGCTGGTGGCGGATGGTGCGTTCCCGTTTGATATCGGATCGCGGTTCGAAGTCCAGCCGGCCGGCCGGGTTTTCACTATTGCTTGACAAGGCCGCTTCCGCCGAGGACGGCTAAGACGCTGCCGACAAACAAAAGGAGGCTCGCGAGCACCACCGGCCAGCGACGTTCCAGCCAGGCGCCGCCCTTCTGAAGCCATGGATCGGCGCGCCTCCCGGCAAGCAACATCACCGCGATGATCGCCAGCAGTGGCACCACGAAGGCAACGTTGTAGAGGAGGAGCAGCCCGATCTCCTGGGGAATGCTCGCGTTCGACGCCACGATCCCCGCGATCACCGCGAAGTACGGAGCAGCGGTTGGCAGCTCGATCGCGGCGATCGATGTCCCGGTGACAAACGCTGAGCCCCCACCGCCGCCGCGGCCCGGGAGCTCGCGGCGCGCCAGAGACCGCCGCCCGAGAAGGATCGCCACCGCAACGATCAGCAGGACAACCCCCGCGACGAGCTCGATCACGTGCCTGACCGTTCCCTGCGGGTGCGGGACCAGACCCAGCAGCAGCCTCCCTGGACCGATCGTCAGCACAATGCCGCCGACGAAACTTACGCTGAACACGCCGATCGTGAACTGCGTCACCCGCCAGACGCGTTGTCGCCCCGTCGCGATGTACAGCGCCGGCCCGACCGTACTGGGGTTGAGCGAGTCCGCGAGGCCCACCGAGATCGCCACACCAATCCGCCGCAGCATCGCCTGCCATCTCCTTCAACCGCAACCGAAAGCAGCCTACCGGTCCTTGCACGTGCTCAGCCGCACCGGCAGAGCAACGGTGCGGCCAGCGCCAGGCGCACGCCCCCTGTTACCAGAACTAGGGCTACCACTTCTGGCTCCACGAACCAGCAGGCACGTCGTCCGCTGAGACGAGCTCCCCGTGGCTTCTGCTTCGGTGACGAGCTGGCCCGCTATGAGCGACATTGGCGTGGGCTCCTCGTTAGCAGCGGCAGCCGAGCTTGTACGAGGGTGGCGGGTTCGGCGTTACCGATCCAAGCTCCTGAACGCATGACCGCGACGTCCGCTTGCAGGCGGTAGCGGAGCGGGGCACTGTCCAGGAGAACCTGATTGGGGTCAGCCAAGCCAGCCTGGAGGTCACGGACGATCGTGCCCAGAAGGCCTGATGCAAGCAGCCCCGGCCCGAGGGGACCCGATGGATTCTCACCGACGGGCGGGAGCAATCGCAGCGCGGTCCTGGCCGCCGTAGACACATGACCAAGCTGCCACCGGATCTCCTCACCGACAGCGGCCGGCCCGTCGGACGCGGCCAGACCAGCCGCCTTGGCGGCATACGCGGCGGCGCCCAGGGCGTGCGCGCCCATATGGGAAATGCTCGCGGCCTGCCCCGCGGCTCGGGCGGCGGCCGCCGCTGCCGGAGCCTTCACATCACAAGCGACGCCACCACCGCTAAACCGCCGTCGGATCATTTCGGCGACGCCCAGGTCGCCACGAGCGAACGCCCGCGTCCGCGCGATCGCGTCACGCGGGCGGCCATCCTCCGGAGCCTCAGCCTCGAACAACCCCAGCACCCGCTCCGCGCAGTCCGCCGCCCACCCCGCCACGACCCGTCGGTCGGCTTCGCTCAGCGTCTGCGGAGAGCCCACGCACACATCCTCTCACCTGCTTCGCCACAACCAGAAGCGTCTCGAGACCTCGATCGCCTCAGCAGACCTGCTTGCACGAAGCCCGAGCACTGTCGCCAGGCACGAATCCCGGGCTGGAGACTTCCGGTTTCGGCTTACGAGTTGCCGGAGGGGCAGTCGAACCTAAGACACCGCGTTGACAGCAGCGGGGGCGACGAGCTTCAATCGGTCAGCCTCGCCAGGTAGGTGCTCGTCTCGGCTTCTTGCAAGCCGCCGTGCTGGCCGCGAAATCGTTGCTCGTTGGCCGCCGCCGAGCGCAGCCAGGCCTGCCGGCCCCTGACCGGCAGCACCGCCACATCACCCAGGCGGGCGTTCAGTCGGGGGCCGATCCGCTCAAACAGCTCGCGCGCGGGCCGTACCTCGGCGCGGCCGTCAAGCCTTCCCGAGAGCTCGTGTATGACCGTGACGACATGCTGGGCGTGCACGTGTAAGAAGACATCGCGTGAGGATCCCGCCGGCCGCCGCTGCGAGAGCAGCGTCGGCAACTCAGGCCAGAGATCGTCGAGGTAGTCGACGCGGTCCGGCGCGACGTCGACCTGGCCGTGGTCGGCCGTGATCAGCACCGTCACCCCGCGCAAAGCCTGGCTGGCGTCCCACAGCTCATCGAGCGAGCGTCTACACGCAACCGCAAACTCCGGCGAACCGGGACCGTAATCGTGTCCCGCCCGGTCGATCAGATCCCAGTACAGAAGCGCGTAGCGATGATCTCTTACCGGTGCCGCGAACGCCTCCCCAAGCGCACGCACGCCCTCGCGCAGCCGCCGAAAGCCGATGACCTGCGCGCCGCGAGTCGCGACGGCGGTGAACGACCCGGCCAGCCGGGAGGGCTGCGCCACGATGCAGGGGACCGCCAGCGACTCATAGAACGTCGGACCGGGCGACAGCACGGACGGCTCCAGCCGACCGACCAGCGTGCCCTCCTCCTCGGCGCCGGTCGGGTTGAAGCGAAGCGGGCAGATGATCTCCCCGAGAGCCGGCTCGAGAATGTTCCATTCGTAGAGACCATGCTCGTGCACGGGCATCCCGAAATGCACCGAGGGCACATGCGCGGTCGTCGTGGACGGGAACTGTGAAGCTAACGGGATGACGTCCAGGCGCTCGATCAACGGGTGATCGCGGTGGCGCTCGAGGAACTCCAGCCCGAACGCATCCAGCAGGATCAGGACCACCCGCTCGCCCGCGGCGACGCGCCGTCGGACCTCAGCCGGGATTTCGGCGAAACTCTTCACTGCGAGCATTCTCGCCGCTTCGGCCGGTAGCCCTCTCACCTTGACGTGGTGCGGTTTCGGTGAATGCAGCGCACCGATGAAGTTGGCGGCGAAACCAACCGAAACGTGTAGGGGCAAGACCAACGTGATCAACGCCACCCGCAGCTCCGGTGGGCGCTGCTTGGCCACCGGGGGAGTGCGGTGAGACGCCGCGGCGTCGAGATCCGACGATTGGGGGTTCATAGGCCTGCTCCTCCTCGATTGCATTCGCCTCAGCATCGGGTCCGTTGATGTAGTACTCCGACTGCTCAGCGCTTGACGCGCGGCGAGCGCGAGACGCTCCGACAATGCGGCAGGCCGAGGCGGCGTTGGTTGAGGCGTGGTTCAGGCGGCGGCAGTCATTCCGGTACCCGGGCAGTCGGCGATACTGGTTGGACGATCGTCGTGATGAGCCCGGTCTCGACGTCGTAGACGTGGCCAGACACGGTGATTCGCGGTGAGATGCGCGGATCGGACGCGACGCGTTCGACGTCGGCGCGGACCGTCGCGGCCGGGTCGAGCACCGGGAGCTCGGCCAGCGCGTCCTCGTCGTATCCGGTGCGCCGCGCGAATCCGTGGCGCAGCTGCGGGTCGGCGAGCAGGCCGCTGCCGCAGTCGGTGTGGTGGATGATCGCGGCCTCGAAGTAGGGACCCTCCGGCGACTTTTCTTCGACGAGGTAGCCGATATAGGACAGGTCCTGGATGACGGCGGCCGTGGCCCGCCCGCCGACGGTGCGGGCAACGATCGCGTCTGCGAAGCGCAGGCCGAGGAACTGTGTCGGGTCCACCCGCGGGTCGATGCACGTGACGACGTAGAGCTCCTGATGGGGCAGGAATGGCAGCCGCGGCGCGTGCGTGCGGGTGTCGGTCGCGGCAAACGCGCGGTTGCGCTCAAGCAACGGGGTGATGTGGCTGTTCATCGGAGACCTCTCGTGTCGTCGTTCGTGGGCGGGATGGGGTGGTTTGAGCGGATGAGGTCGTCGGGGTCGACGGCGGTTTTGATGCGGCGCAGGCGGTGGTAGGCCTGCTCGGTCCAGAACGTCGCGGCGTCTTGCTGCGTCTCGGCGAGGCCCAGGTACATGTGCCTCGCCGCCCAGGGCCCAAGCGCGGCCTTGACGGCTTGCACTTGGGTGCGCACGGGTGTCTCGAGCTCGGGCGCGGGTACGATCCCGACGGCGCCCATGGCGTAGTCCGCGTCGATCGAGGCGAGCGCACCATGCTCGGGTCGGGTGCGGCGCAACTCGCCGCCGAGGTGGCGCAGCTCGATCGACACGAGCGGGAACTGGGCGTGCGCGCCGGCCACCTCGACGAAGGTGTCGAGCGCGTCCGCCGTGAGATGGTCGACCATGAGCCCGTCGCCGGCGGCCGGGGCTGGTTGCTCGGGGTCCATGTGCAGGTGGGTGAGTGCCGGCATCTGGACGGTGGTGATCGTGTCGTTGGATGGCCGGAGCGCGCGCAACGGCGCGAGCAGGTCGTCGGCAGATGCCGGGTCGCCGAGGTGGTAGGCCTCGATGATCGCGAACGACTTGCCACGGACAGGTTCGGGGATCTCCGGGAGCGGTGGGAGATTCAGGAACCGCCCGATGGTGGTCAGCTCGTCCGGCAGATTGCTTTGAGTCAGCTCCCGCCAGGCGTGCAGGACTTCAGGGCCACGATCGATCGGGTACCACAGGATTCCCGCGTACGCCTGTGTGATCGGGAACAGGTCGAGCTCGATCGCGGTGACGACGCCGAAGCTGCCGCCGCCGCCGCGCAGCGCCCAGAACAGGTCTGGCTCATGTTCGCGGTCGGCCCGCACGAGCCGGCCGTCGGCGGTCACGAGCTCGATCGCGCTCACGTGGTTGGCAGCCAAACCGTGCTTGCGGCCGAGAAAGCTCAGCCCGCCGGCGAGCGTGTAGCCGACCACGCCGACATCGGGCGAGGAGCCCGCGAGCGCCGCTAGGCCATGCTGTGCTGCGGCCTCGACAACCTCGAGCCAAGCCACTCCCGCCTCGACCCGGGCGGTCCTGCGAGCAGGATCGACCGAGACCTCCCGCATCCGCTCGGTCTTGAGCAGGATCGTGTCCTCGAGCGAGCCCAGCGGTCCCGCGCTATGGCCGGTGCCCTGCGCCGCGACCCGCAGGCCGAACTCGCGCGCGAACACAACAGCTGCGGCGACATCCTGCGGCGACTCCGGAAACGCCACCGCGGCGGGTCGTTGGTCGATCGCCAGGTTCCACGCCCGTCGGGCCTCATCGAAGCGCACGTCCTCCGGGATCACGACCTTGCCTTCAAGAGCCGAAGTCAGCCGACTCGGCGAGCTGCGTTGTGTTTGATAGGCGGACATTTCACTTAGTTCCTTTCCATGTTGACGGGCTAGTCATTGAGGGATGTGCTGCCTCAAGCCAGGCGTGATGAGTCGTCCTGGCATGGGTCACGTGATTGGGCCGGTCGTTCGGGGATCGCCGGTTGGTAGACGGCGGATCTCGAGCAGCTGTAGGCCGAGTGTTTCGAGCTGGTGGATGACGCCGTACAGGGCGGACTGGTCGGGGAGCGAGCCGATCAGCAGCGTGTCCTGACCGCTTCGACGCGCGGCCAGCGTCGGGAACGCTTGCATCGTCGTTGGGCCGATCGGCCCGCGGACACGGATCTCGTAGCGGCGCGGCTCGGTGCCCCCGGTCTCGCTCTTCTTGTCTGACATGCGAGTCAGATGTCGGCCGTACTTGGGGTGAGCGCGCATCGCATCGTTCGGACTAATCCGCGGTTGAGTATCGCCGGGTGCAACCATGTGGGTGTCGTGGCCGACTCGGGAGCAGCCGTCGAATCCGCTGGCCCTGGTGTGAGGAGGTGGTTGGTTCCCCGGCCTGGCCTGTTTGACCGGCTGGGCGCGGCGGAGCGTGTGGTGCAGGTGTCGGCGCCGGCGGGGAGCGGGAAGACGTTCCTGTTGCGCTCGTGGATCGCGGCGGAGGGTCTGGGCGACCGTGCGGCGTGGGTGTCGGTGGGGCGTGGGGAGCGCGATCCGCAGGCGTTCTGGCTGTCGGTCCTGGATTCGCTGCGGGGGACGCGGATCGGGTCGGAGCGGGTGCGGGAGCTGACCGCCGCGCCTGATCTGGACGGCGCGACCGTCGTCAGACGGCTGCTGGAGGATCTGGGCTCGCTGGATGAGCGGCTGTGGCTGGTGATCGACGACCTGCACGAGCTGCAGGCCGAGGAGGCCATCCACCAGGTTGAGCTGCTGCTCGGGTCCGCGCCGCCGCAGCTGCGATTCGTGCTATCGACACGTCGCGATCTGCGGCTGGGGCTGCACCGGTTGCGGGTGGAGGGGGAGCTGACCGAGATCCGGGGCGAGGACCTGCGCTTCAGCCTGGATGACTCACGCGCGCTGCTCGAGGCGGCGGGTGTGCGGCTGTCCGACGGCGCGCTTGAGTCGCTGGTCGCGAGGACCGAGGGGTGGGCGGCGGGTCTGCGACTCGCGGCGCTGTCGCTGGCCCGCGATCCGGATCCCGAGCGCTTGGCGGCGAGCTTCTCGGGCCGTGAGCGCGCGGTGGCCGACTACCTGCTCGCCGAGGTGCTCGAGCGCCAGCCGGAAGAGGTGACTAGGTTGCTATTGCGAACCTCGATACTCGAGCGGGTCAGCGGACCGTTGGCCGACCGGCTGACCGGCTGCTCGGGATCTGAGCGGATCCTGTGGGCGCTGGAGGACGCGGGCGCGTTCGTGGTCGCCCTGGACGCAGAGCGATCGTGGTTTCGCTACCACCACCTGTTCGCGGATCTGCTCGCGCTCGAGCTGCGACGGACCGCCCCGCAGGAGCTGCCGGCCCTGCACACGATCGCCGCCGAGTGGCTGGCCGAACACGGGCATCCGGTCGAGGCGATTCGCCACGCGCAGGCGGCCGAGAACTGGGGCCTGGCGGCGCGGCTGTTGGCGGACAACTGGCGCGCGATGCGTCTCGACGGGCGAATCGCGACCCGCCGCGAGCTCCTGTCCAGGTTTGCCGCCGACAGGATCGCAACGGATCCCGAACTGGCGGCGCTCGCCGCGGGCGACAGGCGGATGGCGGGGTCGCTATCTGAGGCCGAGCGTTATCTGGCGCTGGCGGAGCGCAAATCGGGGTCCGTGCCCGAAGACCGCCGGGAGCGCTTCCAGGTCTCGCTCGTGATCGTGCGACTGACGCTAGCCCGGGCCCGCAACGATCTGGACGCCGTCGCCGAACAGGCGCAGCGACTGCTCGCCCTGGCCGACAGTCCGCACGCGCTCGAGGCGGGGATCGGCGACGAGGGCCTGCGGGCAACCGCACTGATCGACCTCGGGGCCGCCGAGATGTGGTCGGGCCAGCTCGAGGCAGCCGAGCGCCACCTCGGACAGGCACTGGAGGAGGCACGGCGGATCGGCCGGCCGATGCTCGAGCTACAAGCGCTCGCGGACTCGGCGATCCTGGGCAGCGTTCAATCTACGCCGATCGGGGAGCAGCGGGCCAGGGAGGCGATCGAGCTGGCGCGAGCGCACGGGTGGGAGGAGACTGCACCTTTCGCCGCGAGCGCCTACGTCGCGCTCGGCACCGTGGCCCTCTGGCGCGCGCGGCTCGCCGAGGCGGAAGGGTGGCTGGACCGGGCCGAGCTCGTCCTGCCGCGCTTCGCCGAACCGACGACGGCGATGATGCTGTACGGGGCACGGGCGATCCTGGAATTCGCCCGCGGCCGGCACGAGGCCGCGATGACCGCCCAACGCGCCGCCGAGAGCATCCAGCGGGGGTTCGCGACGCGACACATCCTCGCGTCGCCGGCGCAAGCGCGCACGCTGGAGGTCCTGGTGCATATCGGCGAAACCGAACTCGTGCAGCGGGCCCTCGACGACATGGACGAGAACGTGCGCGCAACGAGCGCGATGCGCGTCGTCCTAGCCACGCTCCGACTCGTCCACGAGGATCCGGAGGGCGCGGCGGCGGCGCTGGCGCCGATCTTCACCGGGGCGTTCGCCGATCGACAATCCACACTCGGAGATCCAGGCGCTCCTGCTCAAAGCGAGCGCCGAGGACGCCCTCGGCGACACCGGCGCCAGCGCACGGGCGCTGGAACGTGCGCTCGACCTCGCCGAGCCCGACGGCCTGCTGCTTCCGTTCCTGCTGCACCCGGCGCCGGAGCTGCTCGAGCGCCACTCGCGACTTCGGAGCACGCACGCCTCGCTGATCTCCGAGATCCTGAACCTGCTGGCGGGACGCGCTCCGGCGGCCCGGCCCGAGGACGCCGAACCGCTCCGCGAAGCACTCTCGGAGAGCGAGCTCCGCGTGCTGCGCTACCTGCCGACCAACCTCCGCGGGCCAGAGATCGCGTCGGAGCTGTTCGTCTCCCAGAACACGATCAGAGCCCATCTGCGCAACGTGTACGCCAAGCTCGGCGTGCACAGCCGCACGGACGCGGTCAACCGGGCGCGCGAGCTCGGCCTGCTATCGCCCTCCTCGCGCAAACGCTGACCCAGTAGCCGTCAGCCGGCGCGCGGGTCTCAGCGCCCCGACCGGGTCCGAGTTCCACAGCCGTCGCTCGAGCTCACTGACAGACCGGGCGGTGCACGGCGGCCGCGGTCTGCTCCTGGGGAAGCGTCGCCAGGTAGGCCGCGATGCGCAGGGCCGCCTGAACTGCTGGCGCGAGACACCACCGCCCGTAAGTGCTGGCGACCGCGCCCGTGGGTCTCACGCCACTCCACGTACGTGACCAGTACACGCTCGACGGTGACGGGATCGGCCAGGCAGCCGTATCCACCCGGATGCCCCTGGCTCGGCTCTTTGAAGCTCGCACGGGCGCAGTCTGGTGGCCGGAGGTGAGCGGTGATCGCATGGACCGGCCCGCGCGCCCTAACTGTTTCCCGGCTGCCGCTTCACGCGCAGACGACACGGGTGCGGCCGAGCGAGGAGCGCTGACGGCTGCTTGCCGCGGGCCGAAACCGCACCAATCGTGCGAGGCGCACTCACACCGCCAGGGCGCAGCCTGGCAGCCAGCTCACGTATCGACGACAGCCAGGAAGGAGTTTCGAATGTCCCAACAAGCAACAGCAGGACGTGGCGCAGGCGCTACCGACGGCAGCGGGGGCGGGGACGCGGTTGCCGCGCGGCGTTGGTGGATCTTCGCGATCCTCGGGATCGCGCAGCTGATGATCGTGCTCGACATTACGGTGGTCAACATCGCGCTGCCCTCGGCGCAGAAGGCGCTGCATTTCTCCAACGACAGCCGGGAGTGGGTCGTGACCGCGTACGCGCTCGCGTTCGGCAGCCTGCTGCTCGCCGGTGGGCGGATCGGTGATCTGTTCGGCCGCAAGCGGCTGTTCGTCGCGAGCACCATCGGATTCGGCGCCGCGTCGGCTCTCGGCGGCGCGGCACAGAGCTTCGGGATTCTCGTGGCGGCGCGCGGGCTGCAGGGCGTGTTCGCGGCGCTGATGGCACCCGCGGCGCTGTCGCTGGTGAGCACGGCGTTCACCGATCCGCGCGAGCGGGGCACGGCGTTTGGGATCTGGGGGGCGATCGGCGGCGCCGGTGCCGCTGTCGGGCTGTTGCTCGGCGGCGTGCTCACCCAGTCCCTGTCGTGGCGCTGGACGCTGTTCGTGAATCTCGCCTTCGCGTTCGTCGCCGCGGTCGGCGCCGCGGCGCTGTTGCGCCGGGACGTTAGCTCGGCCCGCGAGCCGATCGACGTCCCCGGGACGGTTACGGCGACCGGCGGCCTGTTCGCGCTCGTGTACGGGTTCGCCTACGCCCAGAACCACAGCTGGGGATCCTCCACGACGGTCGCTTGCCTGGTGGCCGGGGTGCTGCTGCTCGCGCTGTTCGCCTGCGATCCAGATGCGAGCCGCGCACCCGCTGATGCCGCTGCGGGTCGTGCTCGACCGCGACCGCGGCGGCTCCTACCTCGCCCTCGCCATCGTCGGTCTGGGCACCTTCGGCGTCTTTCTGTTTTTGACCTACTACCTGCAGCAGACCAAGGGCTACTCGCCGAGCAGGACCGGAATCGCGTTCCTACCGTTGGCGGCGGCATCGGTGATCAGCGCCGCGGTCGCCAATGCGCGGGTGGTGCCCCGGATCGGTCCCGGGCCCGTCGTGGCCTTAGGGATGGCGCTCAGCGCGATCGCCATGGGCCTGTTCGCACAGCTCGGCGTGCACTCCAGCTACGCGGCAGACCTGCTCCCCGCACAAGTCCTGGTCGGGGTCGGGCTTGGCCTGGTGTTCGCGTCCGCGACCGACTTCGCCATCCGCGGCGTCGAGCCAGGCGACGCCGGGGTCGCGTCCGGGCTGGTCAACGCAACCAACCAAGTCGGCGGCTCGCTCGGCTTGGCGCTCCTCGGCACCCTGGCCGCGACCGCCACCGGGCACTACCTCGCGGGTAAGCAACCCAACCCCAGCGTTATCGCCCACGCCGCCGTACGCGGATACACCACCGGGTTCTGGTGGGCGGCCGGATTCTTCGCCGCGGGCGCGCTGATAACCGGACTGCTGATGCACGGCCGCGCGCGGCGCCCCGCACCGCAGACCCAGGCCGAAGCCAACCTTCAACCCGCCGGCGCCAACTAGAACCAACCGATCAGACGGTCGTCGCCGAACCGGGGAAACGGGCGGAGTCATGAGTTTTCCGGTCGACTCCGCCCGGTCGTCGGCGCACTCACGGATCGTGGCCCGTCAGCGGGGTGGAGTGCGCGACGACCGGACTGTCCCTGATCCCGCGCCTCGCGTCGTCCCGCGGGAGCCGCCGACGGTGCAGATCGGGAGCGGGGCGGCGTCGGAGCGCGGCGTGGCGCCAGTTGGCTACTTGCCGATCGCCGAGCACGGGATCGTCGGCGATCTGCACACGCGCGGCTGGAGCGAGCGCCGACAAGCCTTCGTCCAGGCCGAGGACTCAGACGTGCTCGACGCGTCGCTGCTGCTGATGCCGCTCGTGCACTTCATCGCCCCCACCGACCCGCGCTGGCTCTCGATGCTCGACGCGATCGGCCGAGAGCTCGTCACCGACAGCCTTGTGCACCGGTACGACCCCGCCGCCTCCCCGGACGGTCTCGACGGCGACGAGGGCACCTTCTCGATGGCAGCTTCTGGTACGTCGAATGCCTGGCCCGCGCCGGCCGGTTCGAACAGGCGCAGCTTGCGTTCGAGAAGATGCTCACCTACGCGAACCACCTCGGCCTCTACTCAGAGCAGATCGGCCCCAGCGGCGAGCTGGTCCGAAACTTCACCCCAAGCCTTCACTCACCTCGGGCTGATCAGCGCCGCGATCGCCCTCGACCGCGCACTAAAAACCCACCGGCCCAAGACCGGCTGAAAATGCTCTCCAAGTCTCTCTGCAGGCGAACTAGAAACATCGCGATTATTCACTCGTACGCAAATACGTTCACACCGCCTTCCTCGCTCAGGCGCTGATCCAGCACGCTGTCAGCCGGGCGCCGCGCGAGGCTCAGAGCCCCGAGCCTAGCCGTCGCTCGAGCTCGCTGATCGATTCGGCGTACACGCAGGCCGCGGTCTCCCCCTGGTCGGGCGCCGCCAGGGGGTGGGCCAGGCGGCCGTGTCGACCGGGATGCGTCTCGCTTGTCTGGGTAGGCTCGCATTGGCAGGTGCACGGTCACAGCCGCGCAAGCGCTCATCGCATTCACCGAATAATCGGCCCGGGGCGTCCCGAGCGCTCTAACCGGACTGCCGGCTGGCGCTCCCACCCGCCGACGCGGCGAGGCAGGTCAGGGCTCGAGCGCCGACACCTGCCGACCGGTCTGAAACCGCATCAACGATGCGAGGCGCGCTCGCATCGCGAGGGCGCATCCTGGCAGCAGCTCACGCATCACGACAGACAGGAAGGAGTTTCGAATGCCGAACCAAGCGACCACATCACAAGGAGCCAACATGACCACCGAACATCGTCTCGCCGAGCGCTTCGCCGAGACCGTCACCGCCCACGACCTCGACGCGTTCTCGATGCTGCTGCATCCCGACTACGTAAACCACAACCGGTACACAGAACCGGGCAAGGCCGGATCGGTCGCGATCTTCGGCGCCTTCCTCGCCGCGTTCGACGACTTCCGAGTCGAGGTCGACGACATCATCGACGGTGAGAACACCGTCGTTGGGCGCTACACGTACCGCGGCCGGCACACCGGAACGTTCCTCGGCGTAGCGGCCAGCGGCGCTGAGATCGAGATGCACTCGATCGACATCTGGCGGGTCCGCGACGGCCTGCTCGCCGAACACTGGGACGAACTCAACACGCTCGAGTTGTTCCAGCAGATCGGCGCGATCCCCTCGCTCGCGCTGGCCTGACCGATGCTCGCCGCCAGCCAGGCACTCGCCTCCCTCGCTGTCCTCGCGGTCGGCGTGATCTACGGCACCGACATCTTCTCAGCAGTCGTGTTACAGCCCGCCATGGCCGCATTAGCCGACCAAGAACTGACGCAGGCCGCCGGTCGAATCCACGAGTACGGCGACCAACGCCTCCCCTTCCCGGGCATCGCAGGCATCGCCGCCGCCGCCGCCGCGGCCATCTGCGCCGGGCTCGCCGGCCACGCCGTCCCCGCCGCGCTTGCCGGCGCGGCACTCGTCGCGCTGCTCGGATGGCTCGGGCTATACCTGCGAATCGCCGCCCCCATCAACCGCCGCATGACCAAAGCCGCGCACGACCACCAGACCCCCGCCGACATCCGCGCGATGCAGAAACGATGGGACTCAATCATCACAACGCGCGCGTCTCTGCAGGGCAGCGCGATGACACTGCTCATCGCAACTCTCATCAGCTCATGAGGCCCCCCGCGGCGACCTCATGAGACAGCGCGCCGGCGGAGAACCTCAACTGAACGGAGCAGCATAATGACAACCATCGCGTTCTCCAACGAAACGTCCGCCCCGGCCCCGCGCTTAGCGCTTATTGCCGGCGCCAATCGACGGATCGGGTGTGCGACAGCACTCGCGCTCGCCCGTGACGGCGTCGACGTAGTCATCACTTACCGCTCGCACGCCGATGAGGCCGACGAGGTCGTCGCGGGTATCGGCGAGCTCGGCCGAAAGGCGGTTGCTTTCCAGCTCGACACCGGTGAGGTCTCCTCCTTCGAGGCTTTCGTCGCCGAGGTCACCGACGCGCCCCAGAGAACCTGGAGCCGCGGCACGTTCGACTTCCTGATCAATAAACGCCGGCATGCGGATCACGGCATCGTTCGCCAACGCCACCGAGGAGGCCTTCGACCGCATGATCGACGTGCACGTCAAGGGCGTGTTCTTCCTCACGCAGAAGCTCTTGCCGCTGCTGGCCGACAACGGCTCGATCGTCAACGTCTGGAGCGGCACGACCGCTTCTACTCGCCGGAGCGGATCGTCTACGGCGCCGTCAAGGGCGCCATCGAGGTCTTCACCCGCTATCTCGCTCAGGAGGTCGGGCCACGCGGCATCACCGTCAACACGATCGCTCCCGGAGCGACCGCGACCGACTTCAGCGACGGGGTGCTGCGTGACAACCAGCAGCTGCAGGAGATCATCACGTCCGTCACCGCGCTCGGCCGCTACGGGACCGCCGTGGACATCGCCGGCGCGATCGCGGCACTGCTCGGAGACGGCAACCGCTGGATAACCGGCCAGCGCATCGAGGTCTCCGGCGGCATGCACCTCTAGCGAAAAGGACCGCCCACCATGACAGGCCAATTCGAGAACAAGACCGCGCCGATCACCGGCGGGGGCACCGTCGCACGACAAGCACCCTCGACAAACCGTCGCCCTCATCCGATCCGCGGGGGAACGGCCCGGTCGATCCGCCGTCAGCGCCACGATGGCGAGCATGAGTAGCGACACCCAAGTACACGTGAGCGAGCGGCGGTTCGATTTGGCGCATGGTGCGCTGATGGACCTGTCCGCTCGCCTGCCTGAGGCGAGGCTCCCGGCGGACCTCGGGTCCGGCTGGGAGCAAGGCATTCCGGTCGGGTGGTTGCGCGGCCTACTCGACGATTGGCGCGAGTTTGATCACGCCCGCCTTCAGCACCGGCTTGACGGGCTGCGTCAGCTTCGTGCCCAACTCGGCCGGCAGACCCTGCACGTCGTGGTGGCGGAAGGTCAGGGGCCGGACACGCTTCCGCTGCTGCTCACTCATGGCTGGCCTGGCTCGTTTCTTGAGTACCTCGAGCTGTTGCCGCTGCTGTCCGACCCGGGGGCTAACGGTGGGGACCCGGCCGATGCCTTCACGGTGATCGTTCCGTCGCTACCAGGGTTCGGCTTCAGCGGCCCGCCACCGCTCTGCGGGTGGACGGGACGGGAGGTCGCAGCTTTGTGGTACGCGCTGATGAGCTCCGGCCTGGGTCATGAGCACTTCGTTGCGCACGGCAGCGATCTCGGCGCGGGCGTCACCGCCTGGCTCGCCCGAGACCACCCCGACAGTGTGCTGGCAATCCACCTCGCCACCCCCGGGCTCGCGCCAGCGCCCGCACCGCGAACAGCCGCAGAGGAAGCCTACGCCGTCGCCGTCAGCGCCTGGACGGCCGAGGAGGGGGGCTACGCCCACGTCCACGCCACCAAGCCGACCACGCTTGGCAGCGCCCTGTCCGACAGCCCCGCCGGCCTGGCCGCCTGGATCGCCGAGAAGATCGTCGCCTGGAGCAGCACCCGTCCAGATGGCAGTCCAGCGTTTGACCGGCAGCTGCTCCTCTCCACGCTGACGCTCTATTGGGCGACCGGCACGATCGGCACCTCGCTGCTTCCGTACTCGGCCTACGCTCACAACCCCGATGCGGCGCTACCGCCCGACAACCCGTCACCGGTTCCGACCGCGGTGAGCATCTTCGGCGGCGAGCGCATCCCCTTCCCAAAGCCCCCGCGCGAGCTCGCCCAGCGCTACTACACGCTCACAAGCTGGGCCGAGCACCCGGCTGGCGGACACTTTCCAGCAGTGGCCGAGCCTCAACTGCTTGCCCAAACGCTCCGCGACGCGTTCCGCGAAGCCAGGCATGAGAGGAGGTGAACCCACCCGGAACCCCTTGAGGTCCTTGGGTCAGCGCTGACGCCCGACCCAAGATGAGTAACTCCGCGAACGTTCCCGAGCGGCTGTTGATGGCGATCGTGGCTATCCGGCGCCGGTGTCCCGTCCGCCCGGGGGCCCGGGTGCTTTCGTGAGTGCTCACACGCGCAGCAGCCGCAGAGCGCCGAGCATCCCGGCGATCCCGAGGGCGGATCCGACCGCCCATGCGATCGCCGCGTCCCCGGTCGGGGTTGCGAGCTCATAGAAATGCCGCAGGAAAGGCACGACGAGCGCGAACGCGAACAGAAGCAGCATTAGCGCGCAGAGCCCGGCAACCTCGAGGCGGCGTTTCTCGTTCCCGCTCTCGATGCGGATGACGACCGCGAGGCCGCAGACCACCACGATCCCAGTCGCCACGGTGCGCGAACTGGTGAGGCTCAGGTCGAAGCCGTAGCGGGCGATCAGGTAGCCGGCGATGATTCCGATCCCGATCGCCACTCCGGCCGGGATCGCGAAGCGGGCGACTTCTTGCAGGAATCGCTCGGGCCGCCAGGGTCCGGTGCTCGGCGCCAATGCGAGCACGAAGGCGGGGATTCCAATCGTGACCGTTGCCGCGATCGTGAACTGGCGCGGGAGCAGCGGGTAGGTCCCGGTCGGGATCGCGATCGCCAGGCCGACCACGGCCGCGAACACGCTCTTCGTGATGAATAGGCGAGCCACTCGCTCGATGTTGCGCAGGATCTGGCGGCCTTCGGCGACCATGCCAGGAACGACCGCAAAATCATCACGGACCAGTATGAGGTCGGCGACCGAACGCGCGATCTGCGCACCTGAGCCCTGGGCGATCGCCAGACGCGCCTCCTTGAGCGCGGGAACGTCGTTGACACCATCGCCGACCATCGCGGTGTAGCGACCCGCGCTCTCGAGTGCGTCGAGTACCGCGCGCTTGCCCTCGGGCGAGATCCGCCCGACGGCCGGCGCGGACATGATTGCGTCGCGGAGCGCGATCGGGTCCGTTGGCAGCGCCTCCCCGTCGAGCGCAGGCGCCGACCCCGGCACGCCGGCATCGTGCGCGATCGCGCCGACGGTGGAGGGCGCGTCCCCTGAGAGCACCTTCAGGTCGACCTCCTGTGCGGTGAAGAAGGCGACGGTCTCGGCCGCGCTGGGGCGCAGCCGCTCGGCGAGCACAACCAGCCCGAGCGGCCTCACGTCCTCTGGGAACGCTGGGACCGAGCCGTCGTGGTGCAGGGGCTTGGGCGTTCGCCCGAGCGCAAGCACCCGGCGGCCGGTGCTCGCCTCCTCGCGGGCCCGCTCCGCGAGCTTCGGATCGCTCTCGGCGAATCGCTCCGGCGCCCCGAGCACGAGTCGGTCGTCGCCCAGATCAAGGGCGCTCCATCGCCGCCCCGAGGAGAAAGGCACCTGATCGATCACAGTTCGCTGATCGACGTCCGCCAGCGCCGCGTCGGCGATCGCCTCGAGCGTCAGATTCCGAGACGGCGAGCTGGCGGCGTACGTTGCGAGCTCGTGAGCGAGCGAGCGCTCGTCCGCGCCGGCTGCGGCCACGAGGCCGACGACGCGCAGCTTCGGCTCGGTCAGCGTGCCGGTCTTATCGGTGCAGACGATGTCTACCGATGCCAGCGACTCGATCGCGTTGAGCTGCTGAGCGAGCACGCCGCGCTGAGCAACTTTGAACGCAGACACGGCCGCGGTCAGACTGATCAGCAGGATCAGTCCCTCCGGGACGAGATTCACCACTCCGGCCGTGATCGCCTGCACGCGTGCCGTCGATGTCTCGGTGTGGGCAAACGCGGACACCGTGAGCCCGAGCGCCAGCGGGACCGACAGCCCGACGAGCCAAAGCAACAGCCGGTCGCTGGCCCGTTCGAGCGGTGAGCGAGGGTGACGGAACGCCCGCGCCGTCTCGGTCAGGCGGGCGGCCCGGCTGTCGGCGCCGACGGCGGCGGCCTCGAACAACGCCGCCCCCTCAACCGCGAACGAACCCGACCACACCTGGTCCCCGGCGCCGCGCACGGCGAGCTCGGACTCGCCCGTCAGGTTGGACTCGTCCAATGCGAGCCCGTCGGCGCTAACGAGCCTTCCGTCGGCGACGACCTGGTCCCCGGCAGCCAGGCGCACGAGATCACCAACCACCACCCCGTCGACCGGCACGCGCCGGTCTGCCCCGTCTCGCACAACCGCCGCGTCGGGTGCGACGAGCGCGGCCAGCCGATCGAGCGCTCGCTTGGAGCGGATCTCCTGAAAGGAACCGATCACGATGTTCGAGACCAGGATCCCCAGAAACAGCGCATCTCGCCACGACGCGAAGACGATCGTCAGCACCCCGAAGACGAGCAGGATCCCGTTCGGAATCGTCAGCGTGTTGGCGCGGACGATGCTGGCGTAGGAACGGCTCGCATGCTGGCGCGGGAGCTTCCCACGCGCCGCGAGACGTCGATTCGCCTCGACCTCCGTCAACCCGGTCGGTGTGATCTCCGCAGCGGTCGCTATCACGCCGACACTACCGCCTAGGCGCGACCATCCGACAAAACAAGACACCAACGGACCGACAGCCCGCGAGGTATTCGGTCGGCGCTCGCTGAGGGGTGCCTACTGCCCCGAGGCGGGGGGCGGGAGCTCGGCGTCGGGATGCGGGACGACGAGCACGGGTCGCCTCGAGTGGAAGATGACGGCGATCGAAACGCTACCCAGCAACATTGACTCGACCCGCCCGAGCCCACGCGCGCCCAGAACGATCGGCCGGGCGTCGAGCTCATCGGCGACCCGGCGGATCGTCCGCCATGGTTTTCCCTTCTCTAAACGCCCCTCGGCCTGGAAGCCCGCCGCCGTCGCGAGCTCGACCCCGCGCTGCATCAGCTCCCGCGCCGCGCCTTGACTTGTCTCGTCGAGATTGAGCTCCTCGGAGGCGAGCCTGGACAAGGGCGCGCTCAGGATCGTCGCCGGATCGGAGGGCGTCCACGACGCGACGGGCTCCCATACCGTCAACACCACCCCCATCCGGGGCGCCAACAGCTCACCCGCCGTCACGATCGCGGCCGCGGCGTGATCCGATCCGTCAAAGCAGATCAGGGCGGGACTGGCTGCGCTTGGCCCGGCGGGCACGCCCCAATCTTGACGCGCCCCCCGTGGTCGCGTCGCGTCCACCCTAAGTCTGTCCAGGCGACCGCGGCGATCGACGCGTGTCGCAGCGGTCGGACTCGCCCCACGAGAAGGCGTCCCGGGTGGAGGCCTGCGACGGCCAACGCGACCACCGTGCCGAACCAACCGTACCTATCGACGGCCGCCCTCGTCCAGTCAAGGACTGCCTCCCAGGCGATCCATCAGTCGTTCCGAGCTCAATCCATAGCGAGCGAGGATCTGCTGGTCGCGCTGAAGGTCAACAGGGTCGGCCACTTGACTGAGCACCTCGCTGATGAACTCATCCGGGTATCCCGCCCGGCGGAGGACCCGCGCGAATTCCTTGTGCGTCCGGAGCTGGCCGTCGCCAAGCGTGATATCGCGCTCCAGGAGCCCATCGCCCCCGGATCTCATGAGCTGTGACCTCTGGGGTGCCCTGCGCTGGTGACCAAGAGTTTCATCGCGTTGCCTTTCGAATTGCCTTTCACGTGCGTTGCTGTACGGGTGCGCAGGGTGCGGTTACGGTCCCCGGCGCCGAGGCCGCCTCAGGACTCGTGACGCTCACGCGGACCTCATGGATGGCTGGCCTCCGTGACCGAGTGGGAGTCGGGGCGCAGGGTCTGCCCCGTGGTGTCTCTGAACCAGTCCTCGAAACGGGTCGCGCCGAGGCTTGCGTCATCGCCCGGGAGGAGGGTCCGCTCGCTTGGCGCGATGCCGAAGTACCGCGCGTGCGTGTCGGCGATGACCTCGCGGGGATCGTTGCGTGCTTCCAGCGCGCCACGGATTAGCTCGTCAAGGCGGAACTGGTCGGGTCCGGCGATCTCGACGGTGCGGTTCAGCGGCGGGCCGACGGCGACCCGGGCGAGGGCGCTCGCGACGTCATCGGCGGCCATGGGCTGGATGAGCGCCGGCGGGAGCCGAACCATGTTCCCGTCGGTGGCGTCGTTCGCGATGCCGTTCATGAACTCGAAGAACTGCGTCGCGTGCACGATCGTGTAGGGGATCGAGGAGCCCCGGATCAGTTCCTCCTGGGCAAGCTTGGCGCGGAAGTAGCCGCTCTCGGTTAGACGGTCGGTGCCGACCACGGAAAGCGCGACGTGATGTCCGACGGCCGCGGCCGCCTCCGCCGCGATGAGGTTGCGGGACGACGTCTGAAAGAAATGCATCACCGCGTCGTCGTCCCAGTCGCGCGCGTTGGAGACATCGACTACCACTGAGGCGTCGACGAGGACTTCAGGGAGCCCCTCGCCGGTGACCGTGTTGACGCCCGAGTCGGGTGACGCTGGAACCGCAATGTGCTTGTGCTCATGAAGCACGGCGACCAGCTTTGATCCGATCAGACCGGTTCCCCCTATAACCACGATCTTCATTTCGTTCCTTTCCTCTTGTGATCTTGATATGCGGGCTATCTGGTTGTGAGGTGAATGAGGCGTGGGCGGCCGGACCGCTTGACGGGCCGCTCGTCGCGGGCGCCAGCGACTTCTGAAGCGGCGGGTTCTAGGTGGGCGATTCGGTGCCGCGCTCGCAGGTGGCGCACCAGCAGATACGGCGATGCGATGAGCGCGCCGAGCGCGACGAGCAGCCCTCCAACGAGCAGGAGGACGGCCACGAGTGTGATCAGAAGCGCGGCCGGCGGGATCAGCAGGAGCACGAGGAGCAGAAGGGGACCCAACAGCAGGATCGCCGGCGGACCCGCCACCGGGACGAAGAAGATCAACGGCAGGACGTCCTGGAGGATCTCGCCGACGGTGGGAGGCTCGGAAGCGGCGGGGCGACCGTGCGGGTCCGCGTCGCGCCTCGCGTCTCCTGAGGGATGCTCAAACACGACCGGGGCGTGCGTGTTCATGACTGACATCTGCAACTCCTTCTCGCGTGATCGTGGTGAGGGCATCCGTGCAGTAATGGTCAGGCGGCCACGCGCGACGCGGTGGCCTCGAGGATCAGCTGCGCGGTCTCGTTCGGGTGGGAGACGGCGATGGCGTGGGAACCGCCCGGGATCTCAACCGTCTGGCGAGCTCCGGCCCGCTCGGCCATGTAGTGTTGGAGGGCCGGCGGGATGATGCGATCGTCCTCGCCGATCAGGAACCAGGACGGCACCTCCGTCCACAGCGACCGCTCGCCTGAGGGCTCGACGAGTCCTTCCTGCGTGCCCGGGCGCTGGGTCACCGCCATCCGCGTCGCCTGCGCAGCGGGCACATCCGCGCAGAACACTTCGTGGAAGCGGTCCTGGATGACGTATAGATCGGTCGTGCCGTCGCTGCGCGGCACCGGCCGGAGCGTCGCCTCGCCGAGCATGCTCCCGGGGAACTTGCCGGCCAGCGCGAAGCAGCTCTCCCCTCGCTCCGGTGCGAAGGCGTCGGCGTAGACGAGCCCGACGATCTCACCGGCGTCGGCCGGAACGTTCGAGATCACGGCGCCTCCATAGGAGTGTGCGGCGAGCACGACGGGCCCGTCGACCGCGCGGACGACGTCGGCGACGGCGGCGGCGTCCGTGGCGAGCCCGCGCAGCGGGTTGGCCGCGGCGATCACCGGGTGTCCGGCATCGAGCAGCACATCGATGACGGCGTCCCAGCTCGAGGACTCGGCGAACGCGCCGTGGACGAGAACGATGGTGGGGGGCATGGCAGATCCTTTCGGTTCGGGTGGGTTCAGGAAGGACGTGTAGGGGTCATCTGTGACTGGCTGAGCCAGTCCTCAAGGCGGGTGGAGGCGATGCGTGCGTCATCCCCCGGGATGAGGAAACGGTTGTCCAGCCCGCCGCAGCAGCGGGCGTGAACGTCGGTCCTCACCTGTCGTGGGTCATCGCGTGCCTTCAGGACGCGACGCGCGAGGTCGTCGAGGCGGAACGCTTCCGGGCCCGCCAGCTCGACCGTGTCGTTCAGTGGTGAACCGACGGCGAGGTCGGTCAAAGTGCTGGCGACGTCATCGGCTGCCTCGGGCTGAACGAATACGGGTGGGAGCCGGACGGTGTCGCCGTCGGTGCGCGAGTCGGCGATCCGGCCGGTGAACTCGAAGAGCTGGGTCGCGCGGAGGATCGTGTAGGGGACAGGTCCGGCCTTCACCGCTTCCTCCTGCGCGAGCTTCGCGCGGAAGTAGCCGCTGTCGGGGAGCCGGTCGGTGCCGACGACCGACAACGTGACGTGGTGTCCCACGCGGGCTGCCGTCTCTGCGGCGAGCAGGTTGCGCGATGAGGCCTGGAAGAAGCGCAGCGCGGCCGCGTCGTGCCACCGGGGAGTGTTCGACACGTCGACGACGACCTGGGCGCCCTCAAGTGCTCCGTCGAGCCCCTGTCCCGTGAGAGCGTTGACTCCCGAGCGAGGCGACGCCGCGAGCGGCTGCTGACCGTCCCTCCGCAGCCTCTCGACGAGCCTCGATCCGATAAGGCCGGTTCCGCCGATGACGACGATCTTCATCGGTCTCTCTTCGGATGGGTGTCGTGCAGCGCTCGCGTGGGCGGCGGCGGCGTCTCTTGCATGCAGCGAGGTTCCCGCAGCAGGGGGCGCTCTCGCATCGGCCAGGTGGCCAGCGTGAGTGGCTAGTCGCGGTGCCGGCCGGCCGCCAGCGATGGGGCGACGGTCAGCTACAGAGCCCGCCGGATCGGCGGCCCGATCTCACGCCCGGAGCGAGCCGAGCTGTTCCTCGAAGCGGGCGATCGCGTCGCGATACAGGAATGGCCCCCAGCTCACGCGGGCCACGCCCAGCGCAGCCAATGCGGCGAGCGAGTGCGTCTGTGGCAGGCGTATGACGTTCACCGGGCCGCGGATCTCTGTGATGAAGCGGCTAAGCGCGTCCGTCTCCCACAAGGCGATCGGGAAGACGCAATCGACGCCGGCCTCGAGGTAAGCATTCGCGCGCCGCAAAGCCTCGGCAACGAGCTCTTCCTGGGTCCCGGGACCGGCGCCGGCCAGGAAAGGACCAAGAAAGACGTCGACCCGAGCGTTGATCACGAGGCTATAGCCGGTCATCGACGCCGCCTGGCGAACCGCCGCGAGCCACTCGGCGTGGCGGTCGGGATCGCGCAGGGCGCCGGCGGAGTGGTCGGTATCCTCGAGGTTGCAACCGGCGGCCCCCACGAGCCGCAGCGCAGACACCAGATCGGCCGGTTCCATCCCATAGCCGGCCTCGGCGTCGACCGTGACGGGCACCTCGACGTGCCTTGCGATCCGCGCGGCCGCGGCGAGCATCTCGTCAGCCGGCGCACCCTCGTGGTCCTCGTAGCCGAGCGACGCTGCCACACCCGCGCTGGTGGTCGCGACGACCGGAAAACCGGCCGCGACCACGGCCCTCGCCGTGGCGGCGTCCCAGGCATTCGGCAGCAGGAGGGGAGCGCCGGGGCGATGCAGCGACCGCAGCAGGTCGCACCGGCTCTCGAGGTCCGGTGCCTGCGAGATGGCCATGGCGCGACTCTACGGGTTTTTCAGTGACGCGGGGCCGAGTCTCAATGCTCTGGGTGCCATCCGGCGGCGCGCGTGAAGCGCTCAATCGAAACTCGCTCTCCCTCACGGCAGACGTTGTAGATGCCGCTCGGCAGCGAGAGCGCCGAGAGGAGCGCCCGCCCGGCATCGGTGACGTGCAGTGTGGCGCCGAAATCGCCCATCGGCTGGTCGAACCACGTACCCGGACCGTCGAGCAGCCCAAATCGCAGAACGACACCGCGTCCGCCGGCGCGGGCGAAGCGCTCAGTCTCGCGCTCAGCGACGAGCGCGGAGCGCAGGATCGGCAGAACCTCGCGGACCGGCGTGTCCTCGCACACGGGCCCGGTTGCCGGGTAGACAAACGTGACCGTGGGCTGAACGTAGACCGCCGCGCCGGTCGCAATCGCCGCGTCGACGAGGATCCTCGAAGCGTCCGCACGCAGCCGATCGTTCTCGCGCCACGCGCGGGGATTCGCGATCTGGTCGAGCGAACGGATCCGGGTCGCCAGGTGCAGCACGCCTTCGACATCGCGCACAGCGTCGCCGACCGCGGAGGGGTCGAAGAGGAGGTTGAGCTCGTCGCGCCCGGGCATCGTCAAGTCATGGCCGGCGGCCTCCGCGAGGGGTCGCACTGCGCGGCCGAGCACGCCGGTGGCCCCGGTGATCAGCAGCCGCATCCGTGACCGTTGAAGAGTTCGAGGCGTGGTCTGGACCTCGGCTGGTTTCTCATAGCATCGCTCTGAGCGATTGTGTCGGATTCAACGCGCTTCGCCGCGTCCTGAGCGCGTCGGCGCATCCGGTTTGCGTAACGAGCGACGCAGGTCGGTAGCGTTCCTACCAAATGGCCGCTACGCTTGCGTCCGGGCTGCTTGACCGAACCGGTGAGCGCGACGTGCTCGATGAGCTCTTGGCACGTGCGCGCGAGGCTCAGAGCGCCGTACTGGTCATCCGAGGCGACGCGGGGATCGGAAAGACGGAGCTGCTCAGATATGCCGCTCGTCATGCCACTGGATTCCGCGTGGCGCAGGTCACCGGCGTGGAGGCGGAGATGGAGCTCCCGTTCGCCGGGATCCACCAGCTCTGCGCGCCACTGCTCGACCAACTCGACGCGCTGCCGCAGCCACAGCAGGACGCGCTGAACGTCGCGTTGGGCCTCGCATCCGGCAACGTCCCGGACCGGTTTCTGGTCGGGCTCGCTGTGCTCGGCCTGCTGGCCGCTGCGGCTGAGGAGCGGCCGCTTCTCTGTCTCGTGGAGGACGCTCAATGGCTGGACGACGCCTCAGGGCTGATCCTCGGCTTCATCGCGCGACGGCTGCTGGCGGAATCGGTGGTCATCGTGGTCACCCTCCGCGAGCCCGATACCAGGCATGACTTCCGCGGTCTGCCCGAGCTGCTTCTCCGCGGGTTACCTGAGGAGGATGCGCGCACTCTGCTGAGCAGAGCCATCCCCGGTCGGCTCGATGAGCGCGTCCGCGACCGCATCGTCGCGGAAACCCGCGGCAACCCGCTCGCACTGCTCGACCTGCCGCGAAGCATGAGCGAAGCGGAGCTGGCGGGCGGCTTCGCGCTTCCCGCCGCGACAGACCTTTCACGACACCTCGAGGAACACTACCTCCAGCGCGCGGGTGAACTGCCCGAGGCAGCCCAGCGACTGCTGCTGCTCGCCGCGGCCGAACCGATCGGCGACGCGACGCTCGTCTGGCGCGCGGCTCACGGGCTCGGCATCGACAGGGACTCGCTCGCCCCGGCGGAAGACGCGCAGCTCGTCGAGGTCGGAGCCCGCGTTCGGTTCCGGCATCCACTCGTGCGATCCGCGGTGTACCGGGCGGCCGTCCTTTCTGAGCGGCGAGCCGCGCATCGGGCGTTGGCCGAGGCGACCGACCCGGACACCGATCCCGATCGGCGTGCGTGGCATCGTGCTCACGCGGCGGTGGGCGTCGACGAGGAGGTGGCCGCCGAGCTGGAGCGCTCGGCTGAGCGAGCGCGGGCGCGTGGGGGAGCGGCGGCGGCTGCGGCGTTCCTCGCGAACGCGGCGGAGCTGACCCCCGATCCCGCGGAGCGGGGCAGGCGGGCGCTCGCTGCGGCTCAGGCGAAGTTCGATGCGGCGGCATCGGACGCGGCGATCGAGTTGATCGCGGTCGCCGAACTTGCCCCGCTCGACGAGATCCAGCGCGCGCAGGCGGAGCGTCTGCGCGCCGAGATTGCGTTCGCCCGCAGGCGTGGCAGCGACGCCCCGGCACTGCTGCTCCATGCCGCCCGGCGTCTCGAGCCGCTCGATGCCGGCCTGGCTCGCGAGACCTATCTCGAGGCGATCGCGGCGGCGATCTACGCCGGTCACCTCGTCGACACGCCGAACGTCCACGACGTGGCCCAGGCCGCGGCGGCTGCACCCGTGGCGCCGCAGCCGCCGCGCGCGGTCGACCTGCTTCTCGACGGCCTGGCAATCCGGTTCGCCGACGGCTACCCGGCGGGTGTGCCGCCGCTCCGGAAGGCCCTCGACGCGTTCCGTGGTGTGGAGGAATTGACGGAACCCGACGCGCGCTGGCTGTGGCTGGCCTGCCGCGTGGCGCGGAATCTCTGGGAGGACGATGTCTGGTATGAGCTTGTGACGCATGGGCTGCGCGCGGCGCGCGAGACAGGCGCACTCCGCATGCTCCCGATCGCGCTCACGTACCGCGCGTCGCTCCACGTCCACGAGGGCGAGTTCAGCGCTGCTTCGTCGCTGATCGAGGAGGCCGACGCGATCATCGAGGCGATCGAGATGGCACCGTTGAAGGTGGCGTCCCTGATGCTCGCGGGATGGCGCGGCAACGAGTCCAACGCCCTGGAGCTGTTCGAAGCTGGTAGACGCGAGGCGACGGCGAGGGGCGAGGGCGTGGGGCTCACCATCCTCGATTGGGCCACCGCCCTGCTGTACAACGGCCACGGCCGCTACGACGAGGCGTTCTCGGCCGCGCAGCGAGGCTGCGAACAGGACGATGCCGGTCTGTTCGCGTGGTCGCTCGTGGAGATGATCGAGGCAGGTGTTCGCAGCGGCGCCACGGATGGGACCTCCGCCGCGCTCGCTCGCCTCAGCGAGCGGACGCGAACGAGCGGCACCGATTGGGCGCTCGGCATCGAGGCCGGCTCGCGCGCCCTCCTGAGCGAGGGAGATGATGCGGAGAGGCTCTACCGCGAGGCGGTGGAGCGCCTTGCGCGCAGCCGTGGTGTGGTCCACCTCGCCCGCGCCCGGCTCCTCTACGGCGAATGGCTGCGTCGCGAGAGCCGCCGCGTCGACGCGCGTGAGCAACTGCGAGCGGCTCACGAAATGTTCAGCGGTATGGGGGCAGAGGGGTTTGCCGAGCGCGCCCGTCACGAACTCCTGGCCACGGGGGAGACCGCGCGGAAGCGCACCGACGACGCGCCCGCCCTACTGACACCACAGGAGGCACACATCGCCCGGCTGGCCAGAGAAGGTCTCTCGAACCCCGAAATCGGCGCACAACTGTTCATCAGCCCCCGCACGGTGCAGTACCACCTACGAAAGGTCTTCCTGAAGCTCGATATCACCTCGCGTAGCCAACTTAGCCGCGTTCCAGCCGGCCACCTCAACACCGCCGAGTAGCCGTGCAGCCGCCGGCCATCGTGCTCTTTGCAGGGATTATCTGAGAGGCAAGACGGGACTTTCTTGTCAGCCAGCGGAGCACTCCAGGGTGTCGCGTCTTCAGGAGCGTCTGCTGCCGGTGTTCGGCAGGCGCTCGACGGCGCGCTGTCGGTTGACGACGTCCGCGAGTCAGCGGGTGTTATTCACTTGAGTTGGTTCTCTGGTGCGTCGTTCCTCGAGCATCGCGAGCAAGGCGTGCCGAACCAACGCGTCGAGTGTTCCCTCGTCCGGGTGATCTTCGCCGGCTGCCGTCAGGAGTGCGTCGAATAAGCGAAGTGCCGGGCGGCGGTGCGGCCACTCGAGTCATGCGGCCGAGCGATTCGATCGCGCCGGCGAGTCGGGGAGAGGGCTCAGGAAGGCCGAGCTCGGCTCGCCACGACGCGCCCGCGCGCGCCTCGGTCAGCAGACGGGCAAAGCGTTCAGGGGCGTATGCCGCGGCCTCCGAGACGCCCTCCGCCCAGGCCGTGAGGATCGTGAGCTCCTCGGCTTCCAGCACCGGCACGGCGGTGGCAGTGGAGAGCGCGGGCTGTGTCCCTGAGCCGGCCCCGGAGGCCTGGACTTGGTGGACCGCCACCGCGTAGGAGAAGGTGCTGTTATCGACCGGCCAGCGGCGGTCGGCGGTGTACCGGGCGGCGCGGTCCATCGAGACGGTCAATAGGACTGCGTGCGCGCCAGGGTCGAGCGGAATCTCGCGGACCCCGGTCGGATCCTTCCACAGCGCGATCATCCGCGAGGCGTCCCGGCCCTGCGGTCGCGAGCGCTCCACCATCCCGAACGAGCTCAGCGTCAGCACGGCCGAGCCCGGATCGTCGGCCAGGACACTGGCGTACCGCGCCGACCAGCGAGACTTGAGCTGAGGCCCGTCGAGCAGCCCGACGATGACGGCTGTCGGGCCGACCGAACGGATGAGCTCTGCGATCTCGTCATTCTGGGCCAGGTCCTCGCACACGAGCGCGACCAGCACGAGTTCGGCGACCTCGACGAATTGGATCGCTTTACGGGGTACATCCATCGCCTCCCACCAGCGGACGTGAGGGTGAAGCGCGCCGCCGAGGTGGTACTGATCAACCTGGATTTCATCCAGCGACCAACGGTGGTGCTTGTTCTGGCGCAGGTGAAACCACGGCTGGCGCCCCCCGCTCGGCAGCGGCCCGCCCTTCTCAAGCCGCGCGCTGACACCGATATGCAACCAGTTGTTCGGGAACTGGCCGGCCTGCCCCACAGGCTCGCGAACCCCAGTCTGCAGGTAGACCACCCCATGGGCATCCAGGAGCGTCTCGAGGTCGTCGAGGTCGCGCGCGTCGACTGCGCACTCGGGCAGCATGACGACATCGACGCTGCCCGCCTCCTCGCGAGCGGCGACCAGCACGCGATCCAACAGGTCAAGATCAAGCCCCTCGGCCGGCGCGAACTCGAAGAACCCGTACGGGTTCTTCGCCAGCCTTTCCACGGACCCGTCGACCGGGTGAAAGTCGGACGCTCGCACGCGCAGCGGCCACGGCAGCAAGAGCAGCGTGGCGTACTCAGACCGAAGGTCCGTACCGCGATGCCGAGCCGGCATCTTGGCCCACCGCACGTCGATGCCGGGGGGTTGGACGCAGGCGTAGCGGGAAAACGCCGGTCGTCCGGTCGGGGGGGTACGCACCTTCGGGAGCACGCGCAAATAGCCGACGTCGACGCGGGCCAGCGATCCGGTCCGCGCCAACAGCTCCCGGCCACGGGCGCGATACACGCACCCCTCGGCGTCGCAAGTGTCCAGGGCGACACCGAGCCCGGCGCACGCCTCGTCGGCGATCGCGTGCAGCGTCAGCAGCGCCTCACACCCTCGATCGTCTCGCCCGGCCGCCAGTTGCTCAAGCGGCGCGTCGAGACGCTCACGAAAGACGCTCCACTCCGCGGCCACCAGATCGGGTAGCGCGCCGGTTCGAACCTCCGCCCAGGCGCTCCACCGGCGGGCCGCCGCCTCGACCGCGTGAGCCCAGTCGCCGAACCGGCTGGGGGGCCAGTCTTGCCTGGAGAGGGCGAACCGAAACGCCTCCGCCCGCGCGAGCACCACGTTTGTGAGAGCGAACACATCGGGCGGCCACTCCAGAAGCTGGTCCGTAATCGGGGCGCCGCTCGCGGCATACCACGTCGACGCCGGCGTAGGCGCGCTTACACGATCAAAGGCCGAGCGCTTGTCGGCGCCAATCACGCCCGCCCCAGCTCCGTCTTTCGCTCGGGAAACAGTGTCTCGTGTTTCCAACCTGGACTCACCCGCCCACCCACGTACCCGACCCTACCCCAACACGGTCATCGTTGCTCACATGCGATCGAGCGCCACCAATCAACGGATCTTGCTACGCGGCGCCCGCCTCGTCAACGCTAACGCCCCGCCGACCCCGCTCGGTCCCAAGCGCGCTCGCAAGAGCCAGTACGGAACCCACCAGACATCCGCCTGTCGAACGAATCCGCCCAGGCGAGCGCTCGCGGCCAAGCCGTGACCACTTGGATCCAAAGCGCCTCGAGAACGCTTGATTCGACTGGGTCGGGCGGCTTACGATCGCTCCTCTTGCGAGCGGTCCGGCGATCAATTCACTGCGGGGCAGCGATGTGATGGGCTCGATCACATCGTCGATGACCCGCGAGGAGATTGCCGCCCTGCTGGGCAGCGGCAGGCTGTACTCCGCGGGCCGCGACAGCCTCTACACCGTCGACGAGCTCATGGCTGGCTATCGGTCGGACGCGCCGATGCAGAGCCTCGACGCCCGTCTCGCCGCTCACGTCAAGGCGTGCGGGATCCCGCCGAGGGATGTCCAGGAAGCCATCGCTCAGGTCGTTCACGACCAGGGCGTCGAGCAGGCCATGCGCGCCTACGTCGCGGCGTCCGTCGCGGAGGGACGGCACGTCGCGGGCGTGATGGGCGGGTCGTCGACCCCCCGGGATGCGCCCGCCTATCGACTCGCCGCTGAGACCGCGAAGGCGCTCAGTGAGGCAGGGTTCCTCGTGGCTACCGGGGGAGGTCTGGGAATCATGGAGGCGGGCAACCTGGGCGCCTACTTCGCGGGACGGCCACACGAGGAGCTGCACGCCGCAATTGAGGAGCTGAAGCGCTGCGCGGCCTATCGCGGACACGAAGCCCAGTACGTCGACACCGCGCGCTTGATCATCTCTCGTCAGCCCGCTGGCGCGCCGAGCCTAGCAGTCGCTAGCTGGCGCTACGAGGATGAGCCGATCAGCCAGTTCGCGACCCACATCGCCAAGCTGTTCCAGAACTCGGTCCGCGAGGATGGTCTCCTCAGCATTGCCGATGCGGGAGCGGCCTACTTCGAGGGCGGCTTCGGAACGCTTCGGGAGATCTTCCAGGACCTCGCCCAGAACAGCTCTGCCGCACCAGCGCACCAGATGGCGATGGTCTTTGTCGACACCGCCGCATACGGCCAGCCCCGGTCACCGTTCGACCTCGCTCGTTCCCGCGCCAGCCGCGCCGCAGCGCCATTCGACGACCTCATCACCCTCGCCGACTCGGCCGACACGGTCGTCGCGGCCATGGTGGCAGCGCGCGGCCGATTGCACCCACCGGATGACTCGCGCTACGGCCGGTCAACATGAAGCAGACCGGGGAGCGGACCAGGGGATACGCGGGCGCGACGAGGCCCGCCGCGATGCAAGCTTTTCCTGACCAACACCACGACACAGAAGGCAACGATGCACGCTCAAGATACGCCCGCCGTCCTCGGACAATCCGTTCACGCCCGGCCCGAGCGCGGTGACTGCGCGCCAGTGCCGGGGACGGATGAACTGCTTGCCGCTCGTCTCGCGACGGCTCCCGGGCTGGTCCGAGCCGGCGCCAGCTGCTGGGATCACGCCCGAACTCCTATCCATGCGCTTTCGATGGAGAGCGCCTACGCCGATCCCCAGCTGCTCCGGGATCTCGGGGCGCGGGGCGGACGGTTCGCCCCAGGCATCGGCGTCGAGGTGGTTGTTGGCGCGGAGACCGCCGGTGTGCCGCTGGCCGCGTCGATATCGCTGGTCGCAGAGCTGCCGTTCGCGTTCGTCCGCAAGCCGGGGTATCGCGGTCACGAGATCGACGAACCACCGGTCCGAGGGGCAGACGTAGCGGGTCGCCGGGTACTGCTCGTAGACGACGCGATCTCTACTGGCACGTCCGTCGAACGCTTCACCGCTTCCCTGGCAGGTGTGGGCGCCGAGGTGGTCGGAGTGTTCGTCCTCGTTGACATGCGTGACGTCGCGGACACGGTCTCGCCCGTGGCAGCCGCGCTCCCGACCGATTCGGTGAGCAGGTATCTGGAGGTGCTCGATCTCGCCACGGCTAACGGCCTGCTCGATCCTACCCTGCACAAGCTCACCGTCGACGCGATGGTGAACCGATGGACCGACGACGACCCGCGCTGGAACCTCCTGCCCGTGACGGCAGACGGTCCCTTGACTGTCCCGTTACGCGAGGCTTGCCCGTTTGCCGGGGCAAGCGCACTCGCGGAGAGCGGCGACTCTCGCGGATGACGTTGCTGAGCATCCATGAGCCGCGCCACTACCACGAGGTCGATCTACGACCTCCGGGCGGGCATCGACCCACGAACGCGGTGCCGCCGTCAGCACCTGTCCCGGACTAGCAACGGCCGCTGCGGCTGCTGCTCGACGAACGTCTGGGCGAAGCCAGCGTGGCCGCCCGCCTGTTCGGTACGTAGGGCCGCCGATCTCGAGGTAGGTGAGCAACGAGCGGCGTTGTTGTCGGCAGGTCGCGGCGGCTGACAGGGCCCGTTCGGCGAACCGCTCGCCTGGGTCGCTTTGGGTGCCGAGTGTGATCTTGCGGTGGATGGCGCACGCGTGACGTAGCACATCTTGTGCTACAGGTCGACGTGGCCTCTAGGACGGTTAGAGCTCGACTGGACGAAGCATCCGAGCGCGCGCTTTCGGCGTCGATGCGCGAGGGGCGTAACGAGTCGGAGGCAGTTCGTACCGGTCTCACCGAGGCTAGGCAGCGGCGGACGCGGCGCTCGGCGCTTGCGGCCGAGGTCGCTCGTTTGGCGGCTGATCCGCGAGATACCGACGAGCGGCGGGCTGTGATGGCGGACATCGACGCTGCCGCGCCGGACTGGCCCGCGTGACACGTGGCGACGTCTACCGTATGCGGTTGCCACGCGTGCGGGGGCGGGAGCAGGCCGGTATGAGCTACGGCGTGATCGTCCAAGCCGACGAGCTTCTCGGACTATCAACACCCATCGTCGCGCCTACATCCCGAAGCGCAGCGGCCGCGATCTTCAGACCAGAGATCGAACTTCGCGACGAGCGCAACGGTGCTCGTAGAGCAACTTCGGGCGGTCGATATCGAACTCCTCGAAGAGTTCGCAGGCCGGCTGACGTCCGCCGAACAGCAAGCGGTCGATGACGCACTCACGCTCGTCCGCGACCTGTGACCGTGATTCCCAACATGGGCCGCCTCGCTGGCGCCGGTGACCGTCGGCTCTGCCAGGGACTCAATCTCCCTGCCCAAACCAACGGAATCCACCGCTAAATCCGTGGATTGCTGAGCATCATCGGCTTCGACGGCGAGTTCCAGCGCGTGAGCGCCTCCCTCCTGCGCCTCTCTGGGGTATCCGAAGCCGGAGTTATTCTCGCGGTCCGCTCTCGACATCCTCCATCCGGACGACGTCGAACCCGCGCGCGCGGCACTCGCGCAGCTCCCGTCGGGCGATCACGTCGTTCTGGGCGTATGTGCAGACCCCACCGAGACTCTCGGTTGAAGCGCCTTGACATTGCAACCCGTAGTCGCCCCGAGAGGACCGCATCCTTCTTCCGGCGCAAGACTTCGGGACTGATCAAACGGAGAGCTAAGGACCTCCCTGTTCCGCAAAGGTCTTGACTCGATCGCACGTCTGTGCTTAGTATTCTGGCCGCCTTCGGCCATTATCTTGCTTACGGCTCGAGTTCCACTCGGAGTTAGTTGACGACCGGCTCGCGATCATGAGACAGCGCACGTCTCTTGCGCCCACCGGGACTGCCTGCAGCGGCGTGAACGGACAGAGCCGACTCTCGGTGATCGCCGTCGATGCCGATCGCGCTGCGCTCGAGGACCTCGGTCAGCTCTTGAGCAGGTCGCCACGGGTGACCGAGATCGTGTGCGCGAGCAGCGCGAGCGAAGCGCTGCGGCTGTTTGCCACGCGCGCAATTTGACGCGCTGTTCAGCGAAGTACGCATGCCAGGCTTCGACGGACTAGAACTCGCGAGTGTGCTTAATCGATTCGCAAATCCTCCGGCGGTGGTGTTCGTGAGCGCCAACGAGGACGGTGCCGCCAGAGCGTTCGAGCTTCGCGCTCGCGATTACCTGCGGAAACCGGTCACCCAGCGTCGACTCGAGGAGGCCATCGCTCGCGTCTCGGATCCGGCCAATGATGCAGAGGGTGGAGCTGACACCGAGGCCGCGCGATCACTGCCCAGGCCGGTCGTCAGCGGTCCACCGGCCTCACGACAACGCGACGCGGATCATTTCCCTCAGCTCGATCCTATACGTCAGTGCCCAGGGGGACTACGTTCGAATCGTCACCGATACAGGACGCTACCTGCAGCGCGCCACTATCACCGAGATTGACCGACGCTGGAAGTCCTATGGCTTCCACCGCGTTCATCGGGCCTACGTTGTAAATCTCCGCCGGGCCCAAGAAATGCGGCCGCAGGTAGGGGGCACGGCAAGCCTGGCGTTAGTCGACGGCAGCGAGATCCCAGTCGCGCGCCGGCACAGCGCCGAGCTTCGTCGCCGACTACGGATGTGACCGCAATCACGACCCCGTATCGATTGACGCCCACCCGAACGCCGAGCGCAGTGCGGTGCCGTGCATCCCTCCACTCGGTCGCCCGGCTCGCTCCCTGGTCTCTACCGCGCTGCCGTATGCACGACAGATGGACGAGACGCTGCCGGGTTGTCGCGGGCTGAGCGCTTGCTACCACGCGTCGGCTATCCGCGATTTCTCGGGACGGAGGGTGTGCTGTCGGGGTTCTAGTGCGTTTCGGGATGCACGCGGACTCCGAGCACGCGGCCTTGTCCCCTCCCGACGTTGGTGATGCGGTACCGGCCGACGCTGTGGAAGGTCGCGCCTTCTCCGGTCCGTAGACGAGTCGGTGGTTCGCCGGGAAAGACGAGCTCGAATGTGCCGTCGAGGATATAGATCATGCGTTCGTGTTCGTGCTCGTCGTCGATCTCGATGCTGCCGCCGGGTCGGAAGCTGCTTAGGGCGGGGACGAGCGTCCAGCGTGCGCCGCAGGTGAGGTCGTACACGTCGACTCCCTCGGTCGGGGAGTGGAGCATGTGATCGGGCGCGGTGCGGAGGATCCGTACGTGGTCGGCGGGCGCGGTGGGCGGCCCGTTGAGTAGGTCAGCCAGTTCGACGTCGTAGAACTCGGCTAGGCGGACGAGTCGTCCGATCGTGATGTCCGATTGTGCCTGCTCGATGAGGGACAGGAACGAGCTGGAGATGCCAGTCGCGCGGGCAAGCTGGGACAGGGAGAGCCCGTGTTCGGCTCTCAGCTGCTTGAGCCGGGCGGCTAGCTCTGCCTTATGCGTCGTAGGCGGTTCCGATTTGCCCGATGGCGACAAGGATCTCCTTCTCAGGATAGTTGCGCGTCCCTTGCGTAGCTTTCGAGCCTAAAGCTGTGCGGGCTTCGCCGTCCATTGCGCCTCGCCGTTGACTGGGGCGACTCCCGCGGCTCGGCGATGCCCGTGGATCCCGCCCTCGTGCGCAGTGCCCGTCATCGTCAACGACAGGCCGAGCCGACTCTCCGGTGCCGCACATCGGGCCCTCTGAGCCGCCCGATCCCGTCAGCAAGCCCCCACCGATGCCGACGGCCGTTTGTCGTGCTCTGCTGGCCGTTCGTCGCATCGGCCATTTACGCGTCGCTGCTCTCAGGCTACGGTAAGCCGGCTACGGATTAGAGCGTCATGCGAGTGCTGCCCCGAGTCTAGGCGGGGCGTTCTCCATGGGCGCTGTCGAGAGAGTGTTCTGTATACAGCGTCATGAGGGAGGGAGTATCGGTGCGTGCAACGAGTCGTTTGCTCCAGTGGCTACTGCCTGTTGGTCTGGTGCTGGCTGCCGTGATATTGGCAGTTGGTGTTTCGGGCTCTGCGGCTCGTCCCGCCCAACACAAGGCGTCGGATGCAACGGGCGGAGGTACGTCCGGGGTGCTGAATCTCCACGAGGGGTCGGCGCTGACGCTTGCGCTGTCTGGAGACGATCACTCGATCGTCATGAATTTCATGGGAAATCTGTGGACGATGCCGGCGACAGGCGGTACGGCGACGCGGATCTCGAGCTTGTCACAGGACACGGCTTATCCGACATGGTCACCGGACGGGAAGACGATCGCGTTTCAGTCGTATAAGAGTGGGAATTTCCATATTTGGGCGATGAATCCGGACGGCTCGAATGTCCGTGAGCTGACGTTCGGCTACTACGACGATCGCGAGCCGGTGTTCTCTCCCGATGGGACGCAGATTGCCTTTTCCTCCGATCGACCGCCGGCGGGGTCGCCGGCCGGGGTTGCGAGCGGTAGCTACAACGTGTGGGTGCTCACGCTGGCGACGGGGCAGTTGACGGAGATCACGCATGACCCGGTGCTGAGCAATGCCTACTACCCGACGTGGACGCCGGATGGTTCGCATATCACCTACGTCGACTCGACCCACTCGATCGATTCGGTCGCTGCCAACGGGCAGGGTTCGGTCCAGATGCTTTACACGAACTCCTCGATGACGCTGTTCTCCCCGACGTACTCGCCGGATGGGAAGAACCTTGCGTACGTGGGGCAGAGCAGTGCGGGTTCGGGAGGGCCGACGAGCGTGAATGGGGGGCCGCTGACGCAGTTGTTCGTGAATGGCAAGGCGGTGTCGGGCGATGAGGATGTGTTCGCGTTCCCAGCGCCGTGGTTGTCGAATGACACGCTCGTTTATGCGGCGAACGGGAAGATCTGGCAGCGGAATGTGACGACGGGGGCGGCGTGACGAATGTCCCGTTCACGGCGCAGGTGTCGTTCGCTCGGGCTTCGTATCCGATGAAGAGCTACAACTTCTCGTCGACCGCGAAGCAGCAGGCTGTGGGTATCGTCACTCCGGCGTTGTCGCCGGACGGAAAGCAGGTGGCGTTCGTCGCGCTGAACCAGTTGTGGCTGATGACGATCGGGCACAAGCCGCACGCGCTGACGAACGATCAGTTCTATAAGGCGGATCCGGCGTGGTCGCCGGATGGAAAGTCTTTGGCGTATTCGACTGACTCGGATGGGTCGATGGCGATCTTCATCCGCAACATGCAGACGGGGGCGACGCGGAAGTTGACGCCACCGTTCACGGGGCCGGAGGTGCAGTCGGCGTGGTCGCCAGACGGCAAGAAGATCGCGTTCATGGACACGCTCGATCTGGAGGCTGGTGCTCGGGAGATGTACGTCGCGGATGTCGCGACGGGTCAGTTCCAGAAGGTGTGGGGGACGGCGAACTCCGCGGGCCTCACCATCAACTCCGACTTTGAGCCGGGCCGGCCGACGTGGGGGCCGGACAGCAACACGATCGCGCTGGCGGTGTTGCAGCAGTACTCGAACCGCTTCCGCGAAGGTGTGAGCAAGATCGCGACGGTCAACGCGACGACGGGTGCGACGAACGAGTATTTCGCGGATCCCGCGAAGCCGTATGAGACGATCAGCAACCGGGTGGAGGACGACGGGCCGGTGTGGTCGCCGAACGGGAAGTTCATGGCCTACGTGATGGATAACGTCTTGCAGGTCGTGCCGGTTGATCCGGCGACCGGGGCACCGACCGGCGCGGCGAGGACGCTGACGGTGGAGGCGGCGGATCAGCTGAGCTGGTCGGGAGACTCGCAGCACATTCTGTATGACTCGGGCGGGACGCTGCGGCTGATCTCGATCAACGGGGGCGCGCCAAAGACGGTGCCGGTGGATCTGACGTGGAGGCCGCAGGCGCCCCCATCGGGCGAGAAGGTGATTCACGCTGGAACGCTGTGGGCGGGAACGAGCGGTTCCGAGCAGCGCAACGTGGACATCGTGGTGAGCGGCAACAAGATCGTGAGCGTCGGGCCGGCTCAGCCGCGGTCGACGTACGGCCCGGGCGTCCAGTACGTGGATGCGTCCCAGGACACCGTGATTCCGGGCTTGTGGGAGTCGCACGCGCACGAGGGGATGGATCAGCCGTTCTCGGGTGGCCGCACGAATCGCCTCGAGCTCGCGATGGGGATCACGAGCGAGATGTCGATGGGGGACGAGCCGTACCACTCGCTCTTGGAGGTTGAGTCCCAGCAGTCCGGCGCGGCTCCCGGCCCTCGATACTTCTGGGCTGCCGAGCCGATCGACGGGAGCAGGATCTTCTACGCGTGGATGCGCGCGGATCCGAACCAGTCGGCGGTGACCACGAATCTTCAGCGACTCGGGAAGCTGCACCCCGACATCCTCAAGACGTACGTGAGGCTGCCCAACAGCCTCGAGCAGGTTGCGATTCAGGCGGGTCACACCCTCGGAATACCGTCGTTCTCGCACTACTTCTGGCCGGCGCTGGCGTACGGCCAGGACGGCGGCTCGCACTGGGCGACACAGCGATTGGGCTACCAGATCGCGGTGTCGAACGACGTCGTCGCCTACGACGACACGATCCAGCTGTACGCCCGCTCGGGAATGTCGATCACCACCACGCCGTACACGGGCGCGCCGAACTTCCTTCCAGTGATCAACGGTCAGCCGTTCGTCAATGACCCGCGGATCAAGGCGCTGCAGAGCCCGTGGCAGTACGCGTTGGCACAGCAGGAGTTCGCGGCGCCCCCGCTCACGGAGGCGCAGTTGTCAACCCAAGTCGGGACGACTAAAGCGCTCGCGGAAATTGTCGCGGCGGGTGGCAAGGCGCTTATCGGTACCGATAACCCGATCGGCTTCGGCAACTTCGGACAGGTGATCGCGATCAGCGAGGTGGCGCAGACTGGCCTGGGCAACTATCAGGCGCTGCGCGCGGCGACCGTCGAGCCCGCCGAGGAGATGGGGGTGTCCAACCAGCTGGGCACGATCCAGCCGGGGATGATCGCTGACATGGATGTCATCAACGGCAACCCGTTGGAGCACATCGACACCATCGCGAATGATGTGTATGTGATGCAGAACGGGCATCTGTACACCCCGCAGCAGTTGATCGGGCCATACGCGGGGACTAACGCCACGGTTGCTTCCGCCGCCAAGCGGCCAGCTCGGGCGGCGCTCACGCCGAGTCCCTGTGTGGGAGACGCCTGGCGAGCTGCGTAAATCGGTGACCTTGGATCTGTCACAGCTCTGCTAGATGACGGGCCGGTTTGTAGGTGCTCGCGCGAGCGTCGCACGTTGCGTCGGTCGCTCGAGCGCCCTGCTGGCGCTGGCGGTCGCTTTGGTTGTGGTGTCGGGCGGGGTCGCGCGCGCCGACGCTGACCCGGCCAGCGATTATCTCGTCGTAATCAGGTTTTCCTGAGCTCGCAGTCGACCGCCACGTCGCCGGCTCAGCGGCAGTTGGTTGCCGCGGTGGCCGCGGCAAACCGCGCGGGCTTCGCGATCCGCGTGGCGGTCATTTCCAGCAACTACGACCTCGGGTCGGATCCTGGGCTTTGGGATAAGCCGCGCACGTACGCGCGGTTCCTTGGCGTGGAGTTGTCCCGCGCGGGCAGGCGGCAGCGGTTGCTCGTCGTCATGCCGAGTGGGTTTGGTTTTAACTGGCCCGGTCACCCCACCGCGGGCACCTATCGATTGCTCGCGACGGTGCCACTGGACAGCCGCGCAGGGTCGGGTCTGGCTGCGGCGGCCGAGGTCGCCATACGCCGGCTGGCACGCGCCTCGGGAGTTGCGCTCCCGACGAGCCAGCCCGCGGCCGGTGGCGGATCGGCACGGCCGGGGAGCGCTGCGACGCTGACGATCATCGGCGCCCTGGCCGGCGGGATCGCTGCACTATTTGCGTTCGCGATCGTCGTCATGCGAGTGCGGCGTCGGCTCGCACTGCGACCGAAACGACGGGAGATGCCGAGGAGTTCCCGTCTGCCGCGAAAGCTGCAGTGGGCCATTCCCGGCCTGTTGTTGTTGTGTGGGGTTGCGGTCGGCCGCGCCGATCCTTGCGTTCGGCCGCTCCCCCCGCACTAGCGCTCCGACTGCCTACTCGCCTGTCTCGCTGGTCTCGCCTCCGGCGGCGCGCTGGGGTGCCGGCGAGCGTCGCGCTCCCGATTTCTCACTCCGTGACGAAGACGGCCGACCCGTATCGGTCGCAGCGAACCGAGGGCACCCGGTGATCGTGACGTTCGTCGATCCGCTGTGTCGCAACTTTTGCCCCCTCGAAGCGCAGGTGCTCAACCAGGTGGAACGTCAGATCCCGGCCGCTCACCGGCCGGTGATCCTCGCGGTCAGCGTCGATGTGTACGCGAACGCGCGGCGGTACCTCCTCCAAGACGATCGGGAGTGGCGTCTCGTCCCAGAGTGGCGTTGGGCCATCGGTCGTCCGGCGGACCTCGCCGCCGTGTGGAAGAACTACCGAATCGTCGTCAAGGTGACGACGTCCCGGATCAATGGCATCGTCACATATGGCATCGATCACACCGAGGCAGCGTACGTGCTCGACGCGACCGGACACGAACGTGCGCTGTTCGCATGGCCGTTCAACCCGCAGGACCTCGAGCAGGTGCTTCGTCAGCTAGCTTAAGGAGCGAAGGAGTCATCAGGCAAGGCTGGAGGGACCAGGATTCCCAGTGCATCTTCTCGCGGACCGCGATATGCTCATGACGCTCCTGTACGGGTTCGCGCTGACACTGTCGGCGTGTCCCGCGCGCGGAGCGATTGTGTGAACTGGTTATCTGCGCCGGCCTAGATCCGCGAAGGTCACATTTTCCTGACTCCGCCTTATGTCATCGTCCGTACGGAAGGAAACCGCGATGAAACGCGTGAGAAGTGCGATCGGGATCGGGGCGAGTGTCTTCTCTCTAGCCCTCGTCGGCTGCGGTGCGTCGCCGAAGAAGCCAACCCAGACAACTCCTGCGAAGAACATCTTGCAGACGACCACAGTCGCGTCGCGGACCACCCCAGCGGTGACGATGACAAAACAGCAGGCAGCGCAAGCGTACCTCGCTGCGGTCGCACCAACAAACGCGGCCGGCGCCGCCCTGGCTGGAAAGATGCGGGCGTACACGGACTCAACCCCGGGCTCCCAGATCTCAGCAGAAGCTCGGCCGTTCGAGCGACGACTGGCCGAGCTCAACGGCAAGCTCCTTGGTATTGCGACCGCGTATCCTCCAGCCGCGGCTGATCTGAAGGCACTCGTCACCGCCTATAACCCGGTCATTCACGATCTCCGGAGCGCCACCGCGCAGAATTCGGTCAACGCATCGTCGTGGCTGCAGCGGCTGGCAAGCGACCTGACCAAGACGCAGACGGCGGCGGCGATGGTGCGCTCCGACCTCGCGCTTCCGCTTGCGAAGTCGTAGGGCCATAGCCTCGGTAGAGGGATCTTGGGCCGTCACTCGCCGAGCCGTGGCTCCGAGCGTCCTCTACTCGTTCGGCCGAAGCGGTCCTCAGGAGATGCAATCCGATCGTATCCCGCTCCGAGCAGTGGTCGCGACGTGCTCGATGAGGCCTGCCAGCAGGCCGCGGAGGACCGCCGGCCCCGACAGGGACGGCGCGACCCGCGCGTACGCGGCGCCCAAGATCGCGCCGTTCTGCACGTGGAGCGCGAACACGATGGTTTGCCCGTCGTCGCCGCGGGTCACGAGCTTGCCTCGGATCTCGACGTCGTCGTACTTGCCGGGTCTGATCCTCCACCGACGGCGGATCTCAAAGGACGGGGCGCACGATCAGCATCCCCCGGCTCGAGACGAGATGCGCCAACTCGTCCGCCAAGCGTTGGACGTGTTCGCTCGCCTGTTGCTCGAAGCGGTCCACTTCGACGATCTCGGCGATCAGCACGTAATCGGCTTGACCGATCGCCTGTCCGGGCACGTCCGTCGGCCGAGTGAGACGCCACTCCGACACAGTGTCCAGCGACCCGCGGACGATGTCCCGATCCCCCGCCATCAGACCCTCGAAGTCCTCCGCCAGTTCCGGCGAGCGCAGCTGAAACCACATGAGGAGGGTCGCGGGAGGACTCATCCACGGAGCGTAATGCACATTTGCACGTGGAGTTGCCTGCCGCGCCTGGCTTGCTTGCTTCGCACTCAGAGTTCCCCTCCCGGCTAAGGCGCCCTGGCCCACCAACGCTCGTTGCGAGGTCTTCGCCGTCACCGGCGGCGGCCCCGCCTAGCGCCAGGAGCAAGTGCCGCAATGCCTCGGGGCAGATCCAGACCAGCCGACGCCGGCTCTCGAGGTTGTGCGAGCGCGACATCGGAGCCGCGGACGCCTGCGCGCGCCGGCCTAGGATTGGGAGTGGGGGCGACGACGGATGCGCGCCGCGGGCTCGTGCGAGATCCTGGACATCTCCAACAACAACAGGAAGGGGTGTCATGAAGATCGTGGTCATCGGTGGGAGCGGGCTCATCGGGCGCAACGTCGTCCGCCGGCTGGTCGCCCAGGGGCACGATCCGGTGCCGGCCTCGCCCTCCACGGGCGTCGACACGATCACGGGCGAGGGCCTTGCCGATGTGATGGTGGGCGCGGACGTCGTCGTCGACGTGTCCAACGCGCCGGTATGGGACGACGACGCGGTCATGGAGTTCTTCACAACCTCGTCGCGCAACCTGCTGGCGGCCGAGCGCGACGCTGGCATCGGCCACCACGTCGCGGTGTCGATCGTCGGTGCCGACCGACTGCCAGACAGCGGTTACCTGCGCGCCAAGGTCGCCCAGGAGGCCGAAATCGAGGCCGCGGCCATCCCATACACCATCCTGCGTGCTACGCAGTTCTTCGAGTTCCTGCCACAGATCGTCGAGGCCGGTGCCGAGGGCGACAGCGTCCGGCTATCGACCGGGCTCATCCAGTTCGTCGCCGCCAACGACGTCGCGGCGACGGTGGCCGACCTCGCGATCGGCGCGCCGGTCGGCGACCGCGTCGAGCTGGCCGGGCCCGAGGCGCTGGGCATCGACGCCTGGGCGCGGCGACTGTTCGCGGCCACCGGCGACAAGCGGACAATCATCGCTGACCCGCACGCTCGGTACTACGGCACAGAGCTGCACGGCGGCGAGCTGACGCCCGGCCCGGGTGCCCGCATCGGGAAGGTCGACTTCGACACGTGGCTCGCCGCAAACCAGCAGGAGGCCCACTGAGCCCGCCGCCACCTCGATCGGGCCCCCATTCCTCGCGCAAACGAGGGGTGCGCCCTTGGGCTTGCGGAGGCCCGCCGCGGCGCGATAGCCGGTGTGCAAGAGCAGACGCGATGTCCCCGCGTCGGCGAGTCAGTGCTCTGCGTGGCGACTCTTGGGGTGGCGCGGCAGTCCGTCGTCCGGGATCGGCTCCCACGGCGCGGCGGAGGCAACGAACTGGCGCACGCTCGGGCGAATCCCGGGGTCGCCGTCGAACGCGCCCATGCGAACACCAATCGGATCGGCGTGGGAGGAATTGCGGCCAAAGAGCGACGAGCCACAGTCGCCACAGAACCATTTCTCGCCGCCGCCCTCCGGCTCCCACACACGGAGCCGGTGCTCGCCGGCCACGATCCGAAAGGCGTCGGGCGCGGGGTGGGCATTAGCTGACGCCGCTGCTCCGCTTCGACGCTGGCAGCGCTTGCAGTGGCAGTAGCTCGCGAGCGCGAGCGGTGCTGTCACCTCGAAGCGGACGGCCCCGCAGTTGCAGCCGCCGGTCAGCGGGAAAGCGGTCATCGTCAGCGGTACCTCCTGAGTCGGGGCGGGAGAGACAACAGTACGGCCAATCGTCGGCGACCCGACGGGTAGGTCGCGTCCCGCGACCGCACGCTCGCCTCGACGCCCGAGCCGCAACGCCCTCCCTGCCGCGCTTTGCGGTGCGGCGGGCACCACAGCGGAGGCGTGGGGAGATCGAAAGCGGACTGCGCTGCGCGATCGCCGTGGTGCGTCGCCAATGTCCACACCTGCCCGACCAAGCGCGCGACCGCATCGAGGCGAACTCAGGGCGCCCGGCCTGCGTCTCGAGACCCCGGCTCCATGAAGGTCCGCTGGGTGGCGTGCAGAAGCCCGACTCGCGGCGGCTTCGTGACCGGACCTGGTGCCAGGCCGGCGACACCACGCCTGACCAGCAAGGGATTGGATGCCCGCGCCGAGATTCAGAGCAGGGCCGACAGACCCTCGGCACCGAGCCCCACTACTCGCCAAACTCGAGACTCGCCGCGCGGGCGGGTCTCCGGCCCCGGTTGCCGATCAGCCCGGAGTTGCGCTTTGGCATCACTCGGGTGCGGCGTCGGGCGCCGGCGGTGCAGCCCGAAGGCGCTTGCCGATCGCCTCACTTGTGCCGGCGAGCAACACCCCGGCGGTGTCGCTGTCGTGACCGAGCCCGCACCCGCCGCACCAGCGACGGCACTTGCTCCCGCAGGCGTGGGAGCAATCAACCGCGTCCGGCCACATATCGGGATGCATCACTGCGGAGCGGCAACCCTCCGCTCTGCCCGACTATGCTCGGCCTTGGGCGGCTGTCGAATATCCCGGCGGGATGGCCAGTTATTGTGATGACGTACCAACGCTGGGAAACTCGCTTTATCTGTGATGCTGTCCTGAAATACGCCGATTTCATCCCCCACAGGTGGCCGGCGGGCCGGCCCGGAACGCTGTCGCCTAAAGGGATTCTGTGCGGCCAGTCGGCGCTGCGGTATCGCCCAAGTACGCAGCGGCCTTCGTGTGGAATATGGCTCCGCGGCCGTCAACGGTACGCTAGTGGGCGGAGCGCGCATACGTTGCTCGCTGACCCGACCGTCGCCGCAACTTGGGTGGGGCTGTGCTGTTCAAGCGAGAACTGATGTACGTCGGGTCCGTGGTGGCGGTGATATGCGCAGCTTTGCTGATGAGCGCTCCGTGCGCCGGAGCCGCGTCGGCTCCGGTAAGCGTCTTTCCGAGCCCTGGGACGAGTTCCTCGCTGCCGGGCACCCAAATCACCTTTCGGGGCGTCCCGCCGGGCAGCATCGGGCCGGTTCAGGTCGTGGGGTCGAGCACGGGGTCGCATACCGGACACATCGCGGCCGACTCCGACAATCAGGGCGGGAGCTTCATTCCCGACACGCCGTTTGCCCCCGGCGAGACGGTCACGGTGAGCACCGGCTTGAGCGTGCTCGGTGGCGCCAACGGGACGTTCCAGTTTGGGATCGTTCATCCGGCGGGTCCGTTCTCGCCAAAGCCGTCGCCGATCGTCGCCGCCGGATCGAATGGTGTCCGGCACTTCCAATCGCGTCCAGACCTAGTCCCGGCGAGGCTCACGTTCATCAGGCGTGCTGCTCCGGCGGCGTTCGGCGACATATTCGTCGCTCCTCAGTTCGGGCCGGTTCAGAACGGGCCGATGCTGCTGGACCCGTCTGGGAACCTGATTTGGTTCTATCCGTTGCCACCGAAGGTGTTCGCGGCCGACTTCCGCGTTCAGCAGCTGTGGGGGCAGCCAGTGCTGACATGGTGGCAGGGGTATTTCACCGGCGTCAGCCACGTCGGCGAGGACGTCATCTTTGATCAGCACTACCAGCCCATCGCGACGGTCAGCGCCGGCAACGGCTTGCAGGCGGATCTGCACGAGTTCCTGGTCACGCCGCAGGGACAGGCGTGGATCGTCGCTGTCTCCCCGGTGTTCTTGCCCGGTATCCGCGGACCGGTGCTGGACTCCGTGGTGCAGGAGATCGACATCAAGACGGGCCTGGTCATGTTCGAGTGGCACGCGATCGACCACGTCCCGTTCAGCGAGTCGTTCTTCAGGCCGAGTAAGTCGGGATTCGACCCTTACCACCTGAACTCGATCGCGATCGACCGCGATGGCAACCCGATCGTCTCGATGCGCAACACGTGGGCGGAGTACAAGATCGACCGACGCACCGGCGCGGTGATCTGGACGCTTGGGAGCAGCAGGAGCAGCTTCAAGATGGGTGCCGGTACCAGGACCGCCTTCCAGCATGACCTCGTCATAATGCCCGATGGAACCTTCTTGCTATTCGACGATGGCGGCGCGCCACCGGCCGTGCACTCGCAATCGCGCGTGGTCAGGATCGCGATCGACACCAAGCACATGACGGCGCGCCTAGTCAAACAATACGTGCACACGCCGCCGCTACTGTCATCCTTCGAAGGCAGCGTGCAACCACTTCCGGGCGGTGAGCTGTTCGTCGGGTGGGGCCAGCAGCCGTACCTGACCGAGTTCAACGCAGCGGGCCGGATTGATTTCGATGCGCGCTTCAACGTCCCGACCTCGAGCTATCGCGCCTACCGTTTTCCATGGTCCGGCTCCCCGCTCGCGCCGCCAGACATTGCGGTGACCAACGGTGCCAAGGGAACCACCACCGTCTACGCGAGCTGGAACGGCGCGACCGCGGTCAGCTTGTGGCGTGTGCTCGCCGGCCCCAGCGGGACGAGCCTCCGGTCCGTCGCGACCGCGGGCAAGCTCGGCTTCGAAACGACAATCTCCTTGCGCGTTCGCGAGCCCTGCTTCGCCGTCCAGGCGCTCACCAGCACCGGACAGGTGCTCGGGACCTCGCGTCCGAGCGGGCCGAGTTCCGCTTGCCAGGTATCGAGTTCAGCGCGGTCATCGGGCCAGACGCACTAGATGCCGCGGGCCGGCGTAATCAAGGCCGGGCAGCGTGTGGCGATGCAAGGGAGATGCCCTGACGCGCGTTCTGAACATTGAGCGATGATTCTGCTCCGGCGCGCACTCCTCACCTCGCTGACACTCGCGCTTGTCGCCACGGGAGTCGCGCGCGCACAGGCACTCGCGTACGATGCACAGCCTCCGACCAAGGGGGCGGTGTATCGCGACGGGCAGACTGGTCGCTACCTGCTCGGCGGCACGTGGCTGTACCGAGCTGACCTCGGCGACGTCGGCGTGGCACAGGGATGGTGGCGCAACGCAGCCGCGACCGATGGCTGGTCGGCGGTCACCGTCCCTAACGCGTACAACGCCGGTGACTTCTCGGCCACCAGCTCGTCCGGCTATGTCGGCTGGTACCGCAGGGACTTCACGCTGCCGAGCGGCGCGTTCGCGCGCTACGTGCCCGCGAGCGGGCGCCGGTGGATCATCCGCTTCGACGCGGTCAACTACCGCGCCACGGTTTGGCTCAACGGCCGTCGGCTCGGCGACCACGTCGGGGAGAACCTGCCGTTCGAGCTCAACCTGAACGGACTGCGCAGCGGCGTCAACCGCCTGATCGTACGGGTCGACAATCGACGCTCTCCCTCCGACCTGCCCCCGGGAGGCGTCGGCTGGTGGGACTACGGCGGAATCCTGAGCGGGGTGTACCTGCGCGCCGTGCAGGTCGCGGACATCGCCCAGGTTGAGATTCGTCCGGTGCTTCCCGTGTCCCACTTGCCCGGCCACGATCCGAAGAGCAGGTACTCGTTCGCAACGTGACCGCGGCGCCGCAGACGCTGCGAGCACGCGGCTCCTACGGAAGTGAGCAACTCGATTTCGGCTCCGCCACCGTTGCGCCGCACGCGAGCTGGACCGGACGAGCGGTCGTGCGGATCCCACACCCGCGCCTGTGGTCGATCGATGACCCGGTGCTATACCGCGCGACGGTGACGCTGTCCGACGAGCGCGGTCGGCGCCTCGGCGGGTACGTCAGCTACAGCGGCATTCGAAGCATCACGGTGACTCCTGACGGCCGCCTGGCGCTCAACGGCCGGCTCCTCAACCTGCGCGGCGTCGAGCTGCACGAGCAGAACATCACAACCGGAGGAGCACTCAACCCGGCTCAGCTTGCCCAGCTCATGGGGTGGGTCAAGGCGCTCGGTGCGACGGTGATCCGCACAGACCCGCCGAACCCCGAGATCGCGGAGATGGCCGACCGCGACGGGATTCTGATCTGGACCGAGATACCTGTCAATCAGTATGTGAGCAACAACTACCTGGACCAACCCGCATGGCTTGCGCGTGCGCACACGCTGCTCGAGGACAACATCCTCACCAACCAGAACCATCCGTCGGTGATGCTGTGGAGCATCGGCAACGAGCTGCCCTCTCCGGCCACGCCGGCCGAGTCCCGCTACATCGCCGGCGCGGCCGCGCTCGCCCACCGCCTCGATCCCACCCGTCCGGTTGGGATTCAGATCAGCAACTGGCCGGGCCTGGGGTGCCAGAGCGCCTACGGGCCGCTTCAGGTCATCGGCGACAACGAGTACTTCGGCTGGTTCGACGCCGGCGGCGGCGCCAACGACGACCGCGACGCGCTCGGTCCGTTCCTCGACACCGTCCGCGCGTGCTACCCGACCAAGGCGATCTTCATCAGCGAGTTCGGGTTCGACGCCAACCGCGACGGCCCGGTCGACGAGCGCGGGACATACGCGTTCCAGGCCAACTCGGTGGCGTTCCACCTCGGGGTGTTCGCGTCCAAGCCATGGCTCTCGGGCGCGATCTACTTCCTGCTTCAGGACGCCGCCACCTGGCTCGGCTATTCAGGCGGCAATCCACGGCCCAACCCGCCGTTCGATCAGAAGGGCCTCATCGATCTGTACGGAAACCCCAAGCCGGCATTCGCGATCCTGGCATCGATCTACAAGGCGACGACGCAGATCGTGCCGAAGTCACAAACCAGGCGCCGCTAGCCCGCCGGCCGCTGGAAGAACACCAGCAAAGCGCGGCTCGCGGCGAAACAGGTGCGGGCGCAAGCTCCACGAGTCCGTTGATACTGGTCGTAATTGAATGTGCGAGTGCATACCGGTCGATCGCGTTTGCGAACAGGATCGCTGGAGGGACGGCCATCCGGCCGATCGCGTACTGCTTGCCAGTCCGCGTACTCCGCGCTCGGCTCGGGTCTCCACGGTGGCCGCCACGACAGCGAAGATCGACAGCGACGACGAATGCACACGCCCCGCCGAGCACGCGAGCCCGCGGGACGACGCACGCGGCCGCCACCATCGCAGTAAGCAGAACAAACGCCGCGAGCAAGTGCGCGGCCTTCTTGCGGATCTTAGGCGACCGGGTCGGAGAAGCCCTTGGAGGCGTGGTCAGGGTTTTGTGGCCTGGACGATGCTTGCGTATCCGAACGTCTGTTGCATTGTGATGTCGCGGAACCCGGCCGCGGTGAGCATCGTTGACAGCTCGTGTCCGGAGTATTGCCCACCGTCCACACTCCAGGTCAGCATCGCCGTGCTGTAGGCGACGGCCGGGAATGGGCCGGTTTTGTCGTCGTCGTAGAGGAGTTCGTGAATGATGATGCGGCCGCCGGGTGGGAGGCTTTGGAAGCTCTTTTCGGTCAGGAGGCGGCCCTTGTCGGGGGACCAGTCGTGGTAGATGTTGGAGTAGAAGTGCAGATCTGCCTCTGGGAACGCGTCGTCCCACATGTCGCCGCCGACTGTGCTGATCCGCTCTTGGAGCGCGTATTGCGCGATGTACTCGTCGGCGACCTCGCAGACCGTCGGCATGTCGAACACGATCACGTCGAGATGCGGCCATCTCGTGGCGGCGCCGATCGCGTGCGCGCCGGAGCCTCCGCCGACGTCGAGCATCAGCCGGTGCTCTGACAGATCGACGGCGTCGGGCCACGCCAGGGCCGCTCCCATGCTGACGCTGTGCATCCCGCGCGTGAACATCCGGGCCTGCTCGGCCTGTTCGAGCGCGTCGAAGACGTGCTCGCCTCCGAACACCTGGGACGTATTCGTCCGCACGGCCCTTTCCAGGGCCGAGATCGACAACACGTCCTCCTGCGCGGCGGTGAGATCGAAGAGGAACCCGAAGTACGTCGGGCTGCTTTCGAGCAGGTAGTCCTCGGCGACCGTGGTCAGCGCATACCGGTCGGCGCGCAGCTCGAGAAACCCCAGCGAAACGGCGGCGGTCAGGATCACGTCGGCGGGACGCGGCTCGACGCCCAGCGCCTTGCAGACCTCGGAAACGGTGCGGGGCCTCTCGGCCAGTAGAGGGAACAGCCCTAGCCGGTGCCCGACCACCAGCGCCTGGTACCCGTACAGGCCTAACCAGGCATCCCATACGGCACGATCGTCCGTGCGCGGCCGCTTGATCTTGAGCTCGGATCCGTCAGTCATTCGACTGCCCAGCGTCGAGATCAGGTACTGCCTCGATCACGCTTACGGCGGACCGTCTCGCCCCCCAGCCGCCGGTCGACCCGACGGCCGTTGACACGCCATTTGCCGTAATAGGCGCCATGCTTGACATAGATGGAGCCGGTGCCGCGCGGGCGCCGGGCAGCTTTCTTGGTGCTCACGGGAGGTTCGTCTCCTGGGCCATGGCCGGGGGTGTCTCGCCACAGCGCCCGGCCCGTTGCTTGAGGTCATCTGACGATACCCCGTCGGGCGTCATCCGTTCCTCGCTCCAGCTGGTGCGCGGAAAGCGCGGAAAGCGCTCAGCTGCCGCGACGCGCACGTCACCGTGGTGGCGCACATCACCGACGCCGAGTTGCGTCGCGAACTGACGGCTCCCGCGCGCGGCCGTGGAGTTCCCCCAGATCGCGGCGAGCGGGAGAGCGGGATGCAGCTCGCGTTCGGGATGCCGATTTGGACTGGTTCGCACAACATCCGCAGGCAGGCGCCGACTTCAACCGCGCAATGCTCTTCGGCGAGCGCGACGCCGCGCCTGTGGTGGCGGAGGCGTATGACTTCTCTGGTGATCGTTCTTCCTCGCCCATGATCTCAGGGCGCGAGAAACTCTCACAAGGACCGGACCGACTCGTGGGCGTCGGGCCACCTGGTGGCTCCGCCCAACGCACCTTCGGTGCGGGTCACCGTGACGACAACCGTTCTGGCTCCACCGTCGTCTGCCCGCTTGCGGCGAGACTACACTCGTCGTGCAGCGATAGGCGTCGGGCCTCGACATACACGCTCCCGCCCGCTCCGGCCGCGATCTCGGCCGCGGCGAGGACAGTCGCGACGGGCGCGAGCGCTACCGCGGCCACGAGCGTGATTACTCGGCGCGAGCCACTCATCGCCGTGGCGCGGGCCTCGGCTTGCCGAATTGCGTCGTAGAGGCTGGGCTGGCTCGGCAGCATCGATACGAGCCCATCAAGCCAGCCGAACATTACCTGGCCCGCGCGCCAGTAACTAACGCGATCGATCTCCAAACCGCACTCCCGCACGCCGTCCACCAATGTTCTGGCCGGCAGGTGCACCAGGTGCCGCGGCAGGTCGAGCGCGAGCCAGCGGTCACCAAGCCACCGGGCCTGCCAACTCGCGCGGTTTGGCACCGCGACTATCAGCAGCCCCGAGGGCGCTAGCAGGCTGCAGGCACGACGGAGGGCGACGCGGGGCTCGCGCAGATGTTCGAGCGAATGCCAGAAGACGACGGCCGCCCACTCTCCCGGGCACTCGTCGAAGTCGACGATCTCCACCTCCCGGACATCTAGGCGGGCGAGCGCCGCTTGGTCTCCTTGCTCGAGGCCAACAGCGACTCGCCCGCGGGATACCAGCGCCTCAAGTAGTGCGCCTTCGCCGCAACCCACGTCGAGGATCGGGCCCCGCGGCGCCAGACGATCAAGCCGTCGGGCGAGCAGCGCCCGCGTACGGCGCAACAGACGGTCGCCGCCGCCGGAGAAGCGCCCCGACGTCGGTCGGTAGGAGCCGGCGTACGCCGCCCGGAGCTCGGCTTCGTCCGGCGGCGGATACGTCGTCGCCGACCCGCACGCGTCACAAACCGCCAACCGGCCGCCAGATGGCCGTGCCGGGGCACCGCACCACGCACAACGGGGGTCAAGCTCCGGGTTCACCATGGGCTGAAGCGGATGTCGTTCCATGTCAGCATCCGGCATTGCGCGTCAGCAGGTCAGTGATAGCAGCCGGTCTCCGAAGCCCGTACAGGGCCATCCGGCAGGCACCCGGCTGGCACTTCGCGCTCGGGGCTCGCGCGGCGCTACCGCACCGACGGTGGCCAAGCCGAGTTAGGTACACGTCCGCCTTGTGCCGGTAGCGGCGGTGGGCGGAGCGAGCGCGCCGCGCTCGATGGGTGAGACCTCGAGATAGCGGAACGACCGCAGACCGTCGATCTGGGCGCGGTATTGGGCCGCGGTGCGAAGCACACCGAGGCCGTAGCGGACGCTGCGTGCAAGACCGATCGACGATGCCTCGGTGTGGTACCTGGTCGGGCAGGAGAGCTCGCCGATCCTGGCGCCGGCCGCGAGGGCCTGCGCGATGATCTGGTTGTCGAACACGAAGTCGTCGGAGTTGCGATCGAGCGGCAGGGCGGCGAGCAGCTCGCGGCTATAGGCGCGAAGCCCGGTGTGGTACTCGGACAGCTTCTGGCCCGTCAGTAGGTTCTCCACGAGTGTGAGTCCACGGTTGGCAACGTACTTGTATCTCGGCATCCCCCTGGCGACCGCGTTCTGGGCGAGGATGCGGGAGCCGAGCACGAGGTCGTACTCGCCGTACGCGATCATCGCTGCGATCGCCGGCACGAGCAGCGGCGAGTACTGATAGTCGGGATGTATCATGACGACGATGTCGGCGCCCAAACCGAGAGCAGTGCGATAGCAAGTCTTCTGGTTACCACCGTACCCTAGGTTTATGGAGTGCCGGAGAGCTGTCAGCCCGAGCGCCTGCGCCACTTCGATCGTCTTGTCGGTGCTGGCGTCGTCAACCAAGACCATGTCATCGACGATCGCACGGTCGAGCTCGTCGACGGTGCGCTTCAGAGTGGGCTCGGCGTTGTACGCCGGGAGAATGACGGTGACCCGCTTGCCGTTGAGCACCGGCAGATGATAATCGGCCGTCCCTGTCCGGGGAAGTCGACGAGACCGAGGCACACCAGGCCCGATACGCGCCGTCCTTCGCACCCAGGCCGCTTAACGGCTGCGGAAGTAAACGCATCGAGCAGCTGTGGACTGGGGCGCGGCTCGTTGCTTGCCGGTACCTGTTCGAGTACCTTACGGTCCCGCCGTGACCACCACCCTCGAGCACCCGCATGAGTTCCTTCGGTCGGGCGTTGCAGCCGCGTCAAACCGCATGGCCGCAGCGCTCGAAACGGTCGCGGTCCTCGCTTCGCCTGCCGTCTTGTATGCCGTCCTACGACTCAGGGGAATGGCGCCACCCCAGCTGCCCGACCCGAGCATGCACACGACTTTCATCGTCGACCCCCAGGACATCTTTGTTCGCTACCAGGCGCTGTTCACGCCGTCGGCCCGGCTCCGGGAAGGGGCGCGCGTCGGGTTTCTCGTACCCGCGCGGTTGGCGTACGAGCTGTTCGGGGCGGTTCCCGGTTTCTTCGCGTTCCGGTACCTGCTCGCCCTCGTCGCGGTAGTACCCCTTTACCTGCTGCTCAGGAAGCTGTACGGCCGCTGGGCAGGGTTCGTCGGAATCGCTGTTGTGATGAGCAGCCCAGTCGTCATTACCGCGTGGGGGACCGACTACCCGGACTCGGCGGCGGTCTCCTACTTGACGGGGGGACTCGCGGCGCTCGCGTTGTCGTTCGAAGGCCAGCACTGGCGCCGAGGGTGGTTGGTGGCCAGCGGCGGACTCCTCACGATGGCGGTCTGGTCGCATGGTGCCGCCGTCCCCCTTGTCGCCACCCTAATCCTCGTCTACCTGGGCGTGCGGCTGCGGCGCGATCGGGCGCTGCTGGGGCGCGATGCGGCGCTGCTCGCAGCATCCGCCATCCTGATCACGGGCCTGTTGGCCATTGGGTCGAAACTCCTTCTCGGCCGGTTCAACTTCATCACACCGACCGTGAAGTCGGCGATCGTTCTGAGCCGATCGTCCGAGCTCCGCTTCAACCACTCCGCCAGCTGGAGCTGGGCTACGTATGACCCGTATCTGCTCGTACCACCGGCGATCGTCATCTCGTACTTCGCGGTAGTCACTCGCGGGTGGCGGACCATCAGCACCACCCGGCTATTCGTCGGGCTCACCGGCGCCCTGCAGCTCGCAGTGTTCGCGTCTCTGCAATTCCTCGGCAGCTTCCAGGCCCTGGAGATGCACTACTTTTCATCGACGCTCTGGTCGTCGGTCAACATCATGCTCGCGATGACCGTGGTCGAGGTGGCACAGCCAATCGTGCGAATGCGCGGTGCGCAGCGTTCGCAGGTCTCGGCGCCGGAGCGTCGGGCTGCTCGCAAGGTCCAGTTCGGCCGGTGGACCGCTGGCGCTGTGCCGGCGCTCCTCGTTCTCGCCGTTGTGCTTGCTTACCAGGCCGCCGACAAGGTCGACCTCTATGTCCCCGCGATGACATGGGCTCGCTGGGGAGGCGCCCTCGCGGCGATCATCGTCGCTGCTGCGCTTGTGGGCAGGCTGACGAACCAGTGGACGGGGTCGGCAGGCCATCGGCGGGTGGGTGCAAGGCTCGTCCCCGGCCGGCTCGTCTCGGCGAGCGCCGTTATCGTCGTGGTGGGGGCCGCGCTAGTCCTGACTGTGGCGCCCCGCGCGCCACACGGACCACTCCTAAACACAGTCTATGACCCCCCACCGGCGTACAGCAAAGCACTCGGCGGGAACGACACTGCCTACGTCGCCCAATATGCGGTTGTCTCCAAGGTGCCCGGATTTGTGGGGCCGGCGGCATACCAAGGAGAGCCGTTGCTGACGTGGGAACCACAGAGCCAGTTCGGCGACCTCCAGGGGCCGATGGGCCTCTACCACAACGCTATTACGTTGGTGTCCGACACGTTCCCCGTGCTCAGCCCGAACGGGGCGCGCAAGATCGAGGGCTGGCACGCCGCCCAAGTGCTGCTCATGAGTCTCACCGGCCAGGACTTCGCTAAAGCGGTGCGCTCGCTCGCGCGCTTCCAGCCCGTCGTCGTCCGCCGTCGGATCCTAAGCGAAGGGTGGTATCACCTCCACGTGTGGCTTGTCGACCTCGAGCGTTACCTCCACCGCCGTCAAGCTCAAGGCTGACATCCCTGCAGAAGGAAGGCGCCGAGGTCGGGGGTCGACGGTCGGGAGCGCTCGGGCCGCTGCCCGATCCGGGTCACGGCCCGTGCTGCTCGGCTCGGCGATCGAGCGGTGACCCGGCCGCCGACGTTCCATGGATCGTCAGCATCGCGGCGCTGCTCGGAGGAAGGCGGACGAGGTACCTGTGGTTGGCGGGCGACACCGCGACGTCCGTTGCAGCGCCGGTAAGCACGCCGGTGGCCGTTTGTGGGCCGAAGGTTTGTCCACCCAGCGTGACGCCTTGCACTGAATGGATGCCCGGCGCCAGCAGGCGGTCGAGCGTAGCCGGCGCTGCGTGCCCCGCCGCCTCGAGCACCACGGTTTGCGGATATGGGTGGTCGTTGAGCAAGACCACGCGGACGGTCAAATCAGGGGTGTAGGTTGCCGATGCCTTGACCGCATCGCCGGCGCCCGTGAATGACGTGAGCAGACGCGAACCCAGTGGCGCCGCCTGGGCGAACATCAGCATCCCGTAGTACTCAGGCGAGACGAACCCCTGCCAGCGACCCTGCGTTCGCCAGAAGTGGAAAAGCTCGTAGGTTGCTCTCGGAAAGGTATGGATGTTGACCCCGTCGACACCTACACGAGCCATCTCGAACAGCGCGTCCACGATCCATAACGCTGACGCGAACGAATCGGCAACACCCGGCGCTTGTCCTGCGGACACGCTATTCATCTCGTCGATTCGCAACGGAAGGTGATGGGCATGCGCGATACGCACGTAAGGCGCGATGCTGTCGGCAAGGCCTCGCGACGCAGCATCGGACAGCAGGTTTCCGACGCTCGGGTAGACGGGTGAGCTGGTCGACACGAAGTTCTGCAGCGGGTATCGGTGGAGCGTCACCACGCGCACGCGCGGGTCAGCCGCCAAGAACTGGGGGAGACCGGGGAACCAGGTGTGAATTCCGACGGTCGGCCCCGCCAGCGCAAGGTCGCGTGGGATCGTGGTGGTTATCTTCGAGAAGTCGCGGACGAATGCTGAAAAGTCGTATGACCTCGGACGTCCGGTGACCGGCCGGCCGGCGCTCGAGCAGTACCAACCCCAGCTTCGATAGAGCTCAGGCTCGTTCCCCGGCTCGAGCGCGGAAATTGCGTGTGCGCCGATTCCGTCACTCAGCGCGCGAGCCTCCGCCGCGGCGAGCGGTGTGCTGTCGGCCTCGAAGTTGATTCCGAGGATCAGACGCGCACCGAGAGCGGTCGCCAGCGCCCGCGTAACGGCTATCCATCGTTTCGTGATGGTGTAGCTCACGCCGGGAGGCCGCCGCATGTGAGGCACCGGCCACCAGGTCCAGTCGGTGCTATCGCCACCTATCCTGATCCTCGGGGCCTGCCCGGGGGAGAGGTTCGAGATCAGCTGCTCGAGCACCGGGTTGAGCGCGTTCGGGTCCGATCCGGCGTACGCCTCGATCGCCCGATACTCGAGCGAGAGGCCAAGGAACCCCCGCGGGATCAGCGGCCCGCTGAGCAACCGAGGAAGAACGAGGACGTCGTTCGAACGCTCGGTAGCGATTGGCGCTGAGATCCGAGCACCGACGCCGACCGAGTTCCGGGCTACATCGGCCTCAGCCCGGCCGTGCCTCGAGTGCAGATGACATCCTCCGCCGGCTGCGGTCGCGCTGTGAAGCCGGTCGCCGAGCGTGCCACTACCGTGCGCGCCGGCGACGGCAACCCAGGCGATGAGGCCGCAGCCGAGCGCGAGTCCAGCGAGCGTACACGCCGGCCAGAGCCGACTCCACTTGCACCGTCTGTGCATCCCCACATCCGTTTCCCAGCCCGCCGGCCGCAGTGTCTCAGGCCACCGAGCCCGAGTCAACCGGCGCGACTCGCCGGCGCTACGGAGGCGCGATTTGGACCGTCTGGTGGTAAACGGACGCGACCACGCTCCAAGCAAGCTTCGGACGGCCGTCGAGGTCGAGCAAACCCTTCCGGTTAAACGGCGGATCGGGCCATGGGTTGCCGCCCGAATAGCCAGGAAACGCGACCGCGTCCTGAAGCAGGAAGTACATCGCACCCGAGAGCCACGGCTTGGATGCAAATACTCCGAGATGAAAGGCCACCGCGTTCGCTTGGAACTGGTATGTCCCGCGTTCCTCGACGGGCCCGTTGCGGTTACCGTCAAACCCGAATTCGGTGATGAACAGCGCCTTATGGGGATAGCAGGCCCTGAAGCTGTCCAGAAACGGGGAGAGCCCGTCGCGGTCATCGCTCGCGCCGCCTCCCGCGTCGAACCAGCCGAAGTAATCGTTGAACCCGATCACGTCAAGCGGCGCGTACGCCGCCTGACACGCAACCCCCGGCCAATCGCTAATCGCCATACCTACCGGACGTGTCGGATCGAGCCGATGCGCGAACGCGGCAGCACTCGCGATGTAAGAAGCCTCCGAACCGGATGCCGGAGTCGGGAGTTCGTTGCCGATACTCCAAACAAGGACCGACGGGTGATTCTCGTTAGCGACGATGTCGTCCTCGAGCTCGGTGTGAGCGCGACGGATCCACGACGGATCGCCGAGAGATCGCGCATCGACGTACTGGTTCACCGGAATGTCCGACCAGAGCAGAAGTCCATCGCGGTCGGCCAGTTCCTCGATCTCAGGACTCAACGGACCGGCACGGATCACGGTCGCGCCGAGCGCCCTCACCTCTTCGACAAGCCGCTGCAGGTCGGCCGGTTCGAGCGCAGAGCCACGCTCGACATCCTGCTCGAGCAGGTTCACGCCACGCAGGTGCAACAGCCGGCCGTTCAGCAGCAGCCCGCCGTCGCGCGTCACCGTGAGGCTGCGAATCCCGCTGTACGTCACGTAGCCGCCAAGTCGCCGGCCATGCCAATCAGACAGCGTCAGCGTCGCCCGGTACAAGGCCGGCCGATCCAGCGACCACAGCCGTGGTCGCAAGATCCGCACCGACGCACTCGCCGTCCAAGTCCCGTGCGCCGCGATCACCGCCGATCCAAAGCCGAGTCGTGCACTCCCGAAGCTTCCTCGCAAACGTACAGCCTGCGGCACGCTCGTCACGTTCCGGACGAGGACCTGTTCACTGACTTCCGCAGCGCACGTCGCGCACCGCAGTGTGGGCCGCACTTGCACCTGCGATAGATCCGCGCGCTCGACGGCACGCAGATACACCTCGCGAAGAATGCCGCCATAGGTCCACCAGCCGCCCGGGCCAGGCGGAAGATCCGTCGGCAGACGCCGGTTGTCGACCCGGACGATGAGACTGTTCACCCCACGACTCACCCCAATCAGGTCGAGCTCGAACGGAAGCCCGGCGCCCGCGTGACTGCCGACGAGACGCCCGTTTAGCCACACGCGGGCGCGGTAGTTCACCGACTCGAACCCGATGATCCATTGCCTGGCGTCGGCGGGGACGTAGCGCGCGAAGGCGCCCGTCGGCACCGGGAAATCCCGGCGATACCACCCGACCCAGCCAACCATGCTGACATTCGACAGATCGCCAGTGTCATAGGTGTTGGGCACTGTCACCGGCGACCACCCCGCCGTCGTGCCGGTGTCGCGCCACCAGCGCTGCGTCAAACCAACGTCGCCGGGGTCGTTCCGAAACAGCCAGGTGCCTCCGAGCAGATATCGGTCGGTCTGTCCGTCACGATACGGAACCCCCTTGGTCGGCGGCTGGGCGGCATATTGGGCCGCTCCTGCCGGCGCGACCCAGACGCAGGCGGCGATCACGATGACGATCGGCGCCAGCGACAGCAGCTTGAAATCCATCCGGCGACGCTTGACCGAAGGCCAAGGGATCAGCCTCGAGCCGACCATTTCCTTGCGACTCGCCGTGGGCTACGGCGAAACGCGCCGCACTCGCCGCTCGATCGCGAGGCTCGTGCGCCTGAGCGCCTCCCCATAGGCTCGGCGTGCCACGTCGGGAAGCGGCAGGGGGCGGCGGGCGGCCGACAGGACGCGCTGCTCCCGCGGCTGCTCGAGCGGCTGCTCGCGCTGGTCGAACTGCGCCAGTCGCGCGCGGCCCATCGCAGCCACGGCGGCGTCGTCCGTGGCGGAGGCTCTTCCCGCGTAGACCCAGGCGAGCCGGATGAGCAGGCCGGCCGCGAGATACATGACGCTCGCGAGATCGTGCTCGCGCGAACCGACGCGGCGCGCGACCAGTCGGAGCGAGAGTCCGAGCACGACGAGGCTCTTGGCGGTACGGAACATGGCGCCGGGCCGCCCGCGGTGCAGTGCCTGGCCAACGTCGCCGAGCCGCCGCTCGCCGACCGCGGATAGGACGAGCTCGGTGAGCATCGAGGCGGTCTCTATCGTGCCGAGCGCCCTGCGGGTCGGGTGGCCGTGCGGTAGGCCGCTGGCCACGAGCGCGAGACGGGTAGCGGCCGCCCCGTTGGCGGTCGCGGTGGCGACGAACGCCGGTCCGAGGATCGCGCGGCTTCCGGACCACACCGGGACCGCGGTGCAGGCGAGCAGCACGCCGGTGTAGGAGCACAGGTAGGTGCCGAAAAGCGCCGTCAGCGCCCCCAGCGCGCGGGCACCCTTCGGCCGCCCGGCCAGGTCCGCCGCCACCGCCAGGGCGCCCGAGCCGCTGAAGGCGACCAGGCACCAGGCGCCCGTGTTCATCGGCGAGCGTGGCTTGAGGATCCTCATCATGTTCAGAAACCGCTCGGGACGGCCCAGATCGGCGATGAGGAGGACAGGCGCGGGCGTGACGGCGCCGAGCGCGACCTTGCGAGCGATCGCGGCAGAGCGGTGGTCGCCGGCGGCGTCGCATGCGAGCGCGACGAACGCTGCGCCGGACGCCATCCCGCCGAACCAGAAGTAGGTCGCCACTTCCCAGCTCCACACGGGTGCGTGGATGAACGGTCCGTGGATGTCCGAGACCGCCGCGCCGCGCATCCGCCGATTCGCCTCCGCGACCTGCCCGCGAGCCGGCTGGGCGTCGGCGTAACCGGTGTCGCGCGCCTTGTACAGAAACGACCATTCGGCGTCGCCAAAGTCAGGCCGCGCGAGCGCAACCGGCGCCCCCGGCTCGGCCGGGGTCCATGAGGCCGGTCCACCGCGCGTGCCCAGCGCGGGCCGGATGCCGCGGTCCTCGTTGCTCACCAGGGCCTCCGTTCAGGTGTGCTCCGGCCGCGGCGGGCCGCCGCGGCGAACGCGAGGACCGCGCCTGCGCTCGCCAGCAGACCAGCCGCGACGCCGGCCAGCGTGGCCGGGACCACGTTCTCCTGGACCGGCGAATCCGCGTGTGCGGGCAGCCCGTACCGTTCGGGTGGCTCCGTCAGCAGGAAGAACGAGCCCAGGCCGCCGGCGAGCTGCTCTTCGGGCTCGTCGCCGGCTCCGTACAGGTATGCGTTCTCGATACCGCGCCGATGAAGCTCGGCGACCCGGCGAGAGGCGATCTCCACCAGCTCCTCGTGGGGGCCGAACTGGATCGAATCGGTTGGGCAGGACTTCGCACACGCAGGCTCCAGTCCATCCTCGAGGCGGTCATAACAAAGCGTGCACTTGCCGGCGCGCCCGTCCTCGGGGTCGCGGTCGACCACACCGAACGGACACGCGGGCACGCAGTAGCCGCAACCGTTGCACACGTCGGGCTGCAGCACCACCGTCTGAAACTCGGTACGGATCAGCGCACCGGTGGGACAGGCGTCGAGACAGCCCGCGTTGGTGCAGTGCTTGCAGACGTCGGACATGAACACCCAATCGCCCATCTTGCGGACCGCCTCGGCGACGTCCACGAGGCCCGACGCAGGTTGCGCAGCATCCACGAGGTCGATGGCGCCAGCGGCCGGGATTGCCGGCAACTTGCCCCCCGCCCCGGCTTCGAGCGCGCGCTGCGCCTCTTGCTTGAGCTGCGGCGAGGGCTCGAACAGCTCGACAAACCGGACGTGGCGCCAGGTCGAGGCGGACAGATCCCCCGTGTGGTCGTAGGAGACGCCCTTGCCGGACTGCGAGCCGTCCGCGGGCAGGTCGTTCCACTGCTTGCATGCGACCTCGCATGCCTTGCACCCGATGCACACCGTGGTGTCGGTGAAGAAGCCCATACGAGGGATTTGGACCCCGCCCACCCCGCCCACCCCGCCCACCGCGCCCACCCCGCCTTCCCCGCCCACCCGATGGATGGCAATCTCGGTGTCCGGTGCCCGCGTGCTCACCGACTCGCCTCCTGGGGGTCTTCCGCCGCCGGGTCGTCCTCGTTCGGCCGCACGTGATGCCCCGCGAGGGCGCCGGCCAGGCGCGCGGTGCTCGCGCCCTCCCTGCGGCCGGACCGAACGTCGCAGGTGAACGCCTTGTCGTCCTGGATCGAGACGTTCGGATCGCCGGACAGGGCGACAAGCTCGTTGGCTGTGTCACCGCGTGAGAGTCCGCTGTACCCCCAGTGCCACGGCAGCGCGATCTGGTGGATCACTCGGCCGTCCACCCGCAGCGGCCGGATGCGGTCGGTGACCTTGGCCCGCGCCTCGATCTCCGCCCGCGCGGTCATGATCGTCATCCAGCCGCCGTCCTCGATACCCCGGTCGGCGGCGAGCTGCGGATCGATCTCGGCGAACATCTCGGGCTGCAGCTCCACCAACCAGGGGACGGTGCGGCTCATCCCGCCCGCGGTGTGATGCTCGGTCAGCCGGAAGGTCGTCGCCACCAGCGGGTAGCGCGGATCGCCGACCGGATGGTAGGGGTTCTCGGGCCGCCGCCAGCGGATCACGGCGGGGCTGGCATCCACGCTCGGGTAAAGGAGGTTCGGTAGCGGCGACTCGAGGGGTTCGTAGAAGGTGGGCATGGGCCCGTCGAGCAGACCGCTGGGCGAATACAGCCAGCCGCGGCCGTCGCTCATCATGATGAACGGGTCCGTGCCACTGATGGCATCCATACCTCGAGCGTCCGGCTCCGGCCGGTAGTCAGGGTGCTTATCGGCGGGAAAGTCCGGGACGTCGTATCCGGCCCATCGACCCTGCTCGTGGTCCCACCACACGTAGCGCTTGCGCTCAGACCAGGGCTTGCCCTGTGGATCGGCGCTGGCACGGTTGTACAGGATCCGCCGGTTCGCGGGCCACGCCCACGCCCACTCCGGCGAGACGATCCCGCCCTCTGCGTTGATGTCACCGGGACGACGCCGGCGCGCTTGATTGACGCCGTCTTTGTAAATCCCGGAGTAGATCCAACAGCCGCAGGCGGTCGAGCCGTCGCTGCGCAGCTCGTCGAACGAGCTGACAGGCTTGCCGGTCGCGACCTCGTAGCCGTTGATCTCCTTGATCACGGCCTCCACATCGGGCTCCCGCAGTGCGCCGGACTCCGGGTAGTCCCACCTGAGGTTCACGATCGGCCAGTCCTGCTCGCGGTCGGACCCGGCGTAGTGCGCCTTCACGCGGTAGGCCAAGTGGTGCATGAACCAGAGCTCCGAGCGCGCGTCACCGGGCGGGTCGAGCGCCTTGTCGCGGAATTGCACTAGGCGCTGGGTGTTTGTGAACGAGCCCTCCTTCTCGATGTGCGAGGCGGCGGGCATCAGGAACACCTCGGTCTGGATAGCTTCGGTACGGAGCTCACCCGACTGCACCTCCGGGGAGTCGCGCCAGAAAGTGGCGGTCTCGATCTCGGCCAGATCGCGCACGACGAGCCACTTCAGCCTCGCCAGCGCGCGGCGCTGAAGTCCCGAGTGCTGAGAGCCGACCGCCGGGTTCTGCCCCATCACGAAGAGGCCCTCCAACCCCCCGTCGAGCGCGCGGAGCGTCGTCGAGAAGTGGGAGTGGTTGCCCGTGAGCTTCGGCAGCCAGCCGAAGCCGTAACCGTTCTTCTCGGTAGCCGCCTCGCCGAACCAAGCTTTGAGCAGCGAGACGATGTAGGCGTCGAAGTGCGACCACCAGCCGCGATCGGCCTTGCCAGCGCCGATGTACTCCTGAAGCGTCAGGTGACCCTCGCGAGTGCGCGGCATGTGCAGGTAGCCGGGCAGCAGGTCGTATAGGGTCGGGATGTCCGTCGAGCCTTGGATCGACGCGTGCCCGCGCATCGCCATGATCCCGCCGCCGGGCCGTCCGACATTGCCCAGCAGCAGCTGGAGGATCGCCGCAGTGCGGATCATCTGCACAGCCCCGGAGTGCTGCGTCCATCCGTTCGCGTAGCAGAACATGCTCGTGCGCTCACGCCCCGAGTTGGCGATCAGCGCATCGGCAACCGCCACGAAGTTCTCGTGCGAGATCCCACAGATGCGCTCAATCATCTCCGGCGTGTAACGGGCGAAGTGCCGGCGCAGGATTTGAAAGACGCAACGCGGGTCCTCGAGCGTCTCGTCGCGCTCGAGACCGTCCACCGACATTCCCGCGCCGGTGTGCTCGCTGAACGCCTGCGTCGCGTGCTCATGTATCCCGGCCGAGAAGTTGACCTCGCAGCCCCCATACATCCAGGAGGCCGGGTCGTACCTGCCGGTGTCGGGGTCATAGCCCGAGAAGACGCCCTCGAGATCCTCCGTGTCGCGGAAGTCTTCGTTGACGATGGCCGAGGCGTTGGTGTAGTGGACGACGTACTCGCGGAAGTAGGACTCGGTCTCGATCACATGGCGGATGATCCCGCCGAGGAACGCGACATCGGTCCCCGCCCGGATCGGCACGTACAGATCGGCCAGCTGGCTCGTGCGCCCATAACGCGGATCGACATGAATCACCCGCGCCCCCCGCTCCTTGGCCTTCATCACCCACCGGAACCCAACCGGGTGCGCTTCGGCCATGTTCCCGCCCTCGATCACGATGCAGTCCGAGTTCTGGAGGTCCTGCTGGAAGTTGGTGGCGCCGCCGCGCCCGAACGAGCTCCCCAGACCGGGGACCGTCGAGCTGTGTCATATCCGCGCCTGATTCTCGATCTGGATCGCCCCCATCGCGGCGAACAGCTTCTTGATCAGATAATTCTCCTCGTTGTCCAGCGTCGCCCCGCCGAGGTGCGCGAACCCCAGCGTGCGGTCCACCCGCCACCCATGGCGGTCGGTGTCTTGCCAGCCGCTCTCGCGCGCAGCGATCACCCGATCGGCGATCATGTCCATCGCCTGCTCGAGCTCGAGCTCCTCCCACTCCGTGGCGCCCGGCCGGCGATACTTGACCTTCGTAAGCCGCCCCGGCTGCTGCACCAGCTGGCGAGAGGACGCCCCCTTCGGGCACAGCGTCCCCTGGTTGATCGGCGAACGAGGGTTTCCCTCGATATCCACCAGCTCGCCACCCCGCGTGTACACGAGCTGCCCGCACCCGACCGCGCAGAACGGGCACACCGACTCAGTCACCTTCAACCCGGCGATCCTCGCCCCGGCCAGCAACGTCCGCTCGGACACTGCACTCGGGCCCAAGCCCCAATCCGCCACGCGGCCGATGAACGGCAACCCACGCACCCAATCAAACGAACGCGGACGAGATCCCGTAGCGCTCATCGGCTATCGCGAGCTCCTGACGACAGGTGGCCGGACGTAAACACGCTCTCACATCCGCCTCGAGTTGGCAACTCAGATCTTGGCGCCGGCGCCGTCTGCCGGTCCTCTGACGGCCCCGCGCGGTGCCATGCTGCTGCGGTGACGCGCATCGAGGTTCCAGGGCACGATCTCGTCGGGATCCGGGCGGCGAACCCGGGGCCGTTCACGCTCGGCGGGACGAACTCGTGGATCGTCGGACGCGGCCCCGCGTGGCTCGTCGACCCCGGACCGACTCTCGACGAGCACGTCGCGGCGCTCGTCGCCGAGCTCGAGCGGCGGGGCGGACTCGGGGGCGTCGCGCTGACGCACGACCACCACGACCACAGCGAGTCCGTGCCGGCGATCCGCGCGCGATATCCGGACGCGCCTCTGGGGGCCGCTCGGGGCGAGATGGATGTAAAGCTGATGGACGGCGCGACGTTCGGGCCGCTCGAGGCAGTGGCGACGCCTGGGCACGCGCCCGACCACCTCGCGTACGTGACGGGCGACGCGGCGCTGACCGGGGATGCGGTGCTGGGCGACGGCAGCGTGTTCATCGCCCCCGATCCAGGCGCGTTGGCCGCGTACCTCGACGCCCTGTCGCGGCTGCGGACGAGACCGCTCACGGTCCTGTGCCCCGGGCACGGGCCGCTCGTGCTCGACCCCGAAGCAAAGCTTGACGAGTACATCTCCCATCGCTTGGACCGTGAGCGGCGGCTGATCAGAGCGCTGGCCCGCGGCAAGCGCAGCGTGGCGGAACTGCTCGACGAGGCCTGGGACGACGTGCCGGCGGGTCTGCGTCCGGCCGCCGCGGTGACGCTCGCGGCCCATCTGGACAAGCTGTCGGACGAGGGACGGTTACCCGCCGGCGTCGAGCGGCCCGCGCTCCCGGATCTCGGCGGTCACGCCGGCGTCTGAAGCGGGAAGTGACATGGGCCGAATGGGCGGAGCTCGTGGGGGGACGGAGCTACGCGACCGTCTGTCTGTAAGAGGTCGTCTGAGCGGCGTCTGCAAGACGCTTACGGGCGATCTGGAGCGCGGCGGTCAGCGGCGTGGCACCCGTCGCCTCGGCCTCGTCGAAGATCTGGCCGCATGGTCTCGCCGATCCGGCGGACCCGCCGGCCGGCGGCCGTGGGGTTGTAGCCGTTCTGCTCCTCGGCGATGTTGATCAACCCGCCCGCGTTCGCGACGAAATCCGGTGCCCACAGGATCTGGCGGGCCGCGAGCAGGTCCGCGACCGAGTCGTCCGCGAGCTGGTTGTTCGCGGCGCCGGCGACGACCTGGCAGCGCAGCCGCGGGACCGTCTCATGGTCGAGGACGCCACCGAGCGCGCACGGCGCCACCACGTCCACGTCGAGCTCGAGCGCATCGGCTGGCGTCGCCCATCCGGCGTCGAGCTCCTCGGCGAACCGGCGCTTGCGCTCGTCGATGTCGCTGACCACGAGCCTCGCGCCGGCCCTGGCGCATCGCTTCGCGACCCTCGACCCGACGTGCCCGAGGCCGATCACGGCCACCGTCCGTTCGCGGAGCGAGCTCGACGAGAACACGCGCTCGCAGCTCGCGCGGATCGCGGATTCGACGCCGAGCGCGGTGTACGGGCTCGGATCGCCGGAGCCGCCCTGGCGGCGCGGGAGGCCGGCGACGTGCTCGGTGCGCTGGGCGATCACGCGCATGTCGCGACTTGAGGTGCCGACGTCCTCGGCGGTGATGTAGCGGCCGCCGAGCGACTCCACGGTGTCGCCGAAGTCGAGCAGCGCCGCGGTCCTGCGTTCGGACGAAAGGACGCCGGCCGGAGGGATCATGATCACGCCCTTGCCGCCGCCGAGCGGCAGGTCGGCGACCGCGGACTTGTAGGTCATTGCGCGCGAGAGCCGGAGCGCGTCCCGGAGCGCTTGGCGCGAGTCTGAATACCCCCACATCCGGCAGCCGCCGAGCGACGGGCCGCGCAGCGTCGAGTGGACTGCGACGATTGTGTACAGACCCGACCGACGTCCGCGGCGGACGACCACGTCCTCGTGGTCGAGCGGCTCGAGGTAGCTGTCGATCGCGCGATCCGTGTGTGAGTCGCCGGTCAGGTCCGCGCGCGGCGCGCTCACGGCGCAGGCGGCGGGGTCCCGGTAGGACTCCCCGCCGTCGACGACCCGGTGTAGCTGGTGCCTGTCGTCGATGTGCCCGCGGGCGTGCTCGACGTGGTCGCGCCCGTGGACGTTGTCGAGCCCGGCTGCGTGCTCGAGGTGGAGTCGCTCGGCGCCTGGTTTGTGCCCGTGGTCGTGGAGCTCGCCGACGTCGACAACCCGGCATCGGTGGTGCCCGCGGTCGAGCCGTCACCCAGGGCGGTCTTATCGCCGCCGCCGGTGGGCGTGGCGCCACCGCCGCCGATCATCGTCGAGGTCCCGCCGGTGGCCGGTGCCTTGGTCTTGGCCGGCATGGTGATCGTGACCGTTGAGGTCGTCTTGGTGGTGTCGATGGTCGCGTTCGTCGTGTTTGCCGGCGCGACGCGGGCGTGCGTACGTGGCGGCAGGACGACGACCGCGGGTGCCGTCTGCTCGGCCTGGTCGACGCCGGAATACGACGCGGCCGCAGGAGCGGGGTCAGGTGCCGTACGGTGACTGACCGGAGCGACAACCGCGGCACGCGCGTGATGGTGGTGCGTCGAGGGCACCGTGATCGTGTGCTGGAGCTCGACCGCGCCGCCGGCGGTGACGACCGCCGCGGCGAGCAGCGTCGCGACGTGTGTCGCCCCGGCGCTCATCGCGCCGACCCCGACGGCCGAGCCGGTCCCGGCCGCGCCCCCGCGGCGAGCGCGCCGCCGGCCGCGCCGCTGCCGGCCCCGCCGACGCCCAGTAGGTTGGCGAGCACGCCGAGCGGCCCGAGCGTCGGAACGATCGCGGCGAACCGCCGGCTCACGCCGCGCAGCTGGTGACGGAACTCTCGGCAGCCGGCGCAGTCGCGCATGTGGCGCCTCGCGGTCGCGTTCGGGCGCAGACCGCGATCGTGGGCCATGATCAGCTCCTCGCGAATGTCCGAGCACGCGGTGTCCCGGGCCTCGAGCGCCTGTCCGAGCGCCAGCCGGGCGCGCACGAGCAGCGACTTCACGGCCGGCACCGTGACGCCGAGCGCGCCCGCCATGTCGGCGTAGGACATTCCGCCGAGCTCGCGCATGAGAAGCGCCGAACGCTGCTGCTCGGGGAGCCGGCGGACGTCCGCGATCAGGCGACGCAGCGATTCGCGCCGGTCGGCCTCGTCGATCGGGTCGTGGACCGGCGAGCGCAGGAGTTCGAGCACCTCGGGCGGCGGCGGCGCCGGGCGGCGCAGCTCGTCGATGCAGCGGTTGTGCGCAACCCGGTATAGCCAGGCCCGGAGCGCAAGCTCACGGTGGTTCGCGCGCAGCCCCGCATACGCTCGCACGAAGATGTCCTGCAGCGCGTCCTCGGCGTCCTGGCGCTGAGTAAGCATCTGCCGCGTGTACGCGAACAGCCGCTGCCGGTAGCGGTCGTGAATCACCCGGAATGCGTCATCGTGGCCGGCTCGGAACAGCGCCACGAGCTGCTCGTCGGAACGCAGACGGAGGAGTGGCGCCCCGAGAGATGTCCGAGTCCGGGCTACTGCTGCCGGTGCTGGGAGGGCCGAAGCTTCCACGTGAACCCGTGATCACTCTAACGCCTAATCCGGAGGAAGGTTTCGGAATTCCTGCCACGCCCTCGCGGGCCCCGCGGTTGCGTGTCAGGAGGACGGCACGATCACGCCAACGGCGCGCCATCGATAACCTCAAAAACGAGCACGATGGACCCTGCCTCCGGGATTGCAATTCCAGTCGCGTTCGGCGCTGGATTGATCTCGTTCCTGTCGCCGTGCGTGTTGCCGCTCGTGCCTGGTTACATCTCTGCGGTCGCCGGAGTCGCGCCGTCGGATGTCCGGGCGCGAAGCGTGATCGGGCCGAGTCTCGCGTTCGTCGCGAGCTTCTCGGCGATCTTCATCGCGCTGGGTTTGCTCGGGCAGCAGGCCCTGCACGGGGCATTGACCGGGCCGGCATCGCTGAAGGTGTGCGGAGCGGTGATCATCGTGATGGGAGTGCTGTTCGTGCTCGCGCCGTTCGTGCCGAGGCTCTCGCGCGAGTGGCACGTCGGTCCGCTGATGAGCCGCGCAGGCCGCGGTGGCCCGATTCTGACGGGTGCCGCGTTCGCGCTCGCGTGGACGCCGTGCACCGGGCCGACGCTCGGGGCGATCATCACGGCGGCGGGCGTATCGGGGTCGGCAGCCCACGGCGCGTTCCTGCTGGCCGTGTACTGCGCGGGCCTCGGCGTCCCGTTCCTGGTCACGGGGCTCGCGTTCGGCACCGTCACCTCCGCGCTCACGGTCGTACGCCGGCACTATCCGGTCGTGATCGCCACCGGCGGCGTCGTGCTGATCGGGATGGGCGTCCTGATCTGGACGGGCGAGTTCACGCAGCTCAACATCACCGTGAACCACTGGCTGCAGACGCTGGGGCTCCCGGACCTCAATTCGGATACGTGAGCGAGGCCGAAGATGTCCGACCGAGGTGGTTGGACTTAGGGCGACCTAATCTGGTACGCTCCGGCCCGTAATTAGGGGGGCCTAATTCGACGGAGGTCCGATTGTCGTTCGCGCAGACCATCGCTCTAGGCGCTCTGGCCGGGTTCACGATCTTCATCGGTCTCCCAGTGGGCCGTCTGCAGTTGCTCGGAAGCCGGTCACGTGTGGCGCTTGCGATGTTCTCGGTCGGAGTGCTCGCGTTCATCTTCGTCGACGTCATGTCCGGCGGGCTCTCGATCGTCGACGACGCGCTCACGGCGTTCAAGGACGACAAGGGGAGCTTCGGCTACGTCGTGTGGCTCGTGATCCTGCTCGCTGCGGGATTCACAGCGGGCAGCGCCGGCCTCGCGGTGCTCGAGCGCCGGATGCGTCCCGCGAGCGGCGCGCAAGCCGCCGATCGCCGGTGGCGCCGACGCCGCCGCGTTTGCCGGATCGGAGTCCGAGCCGCTGACGCTCGAGCTCGACGCGGCGCGCCGGCGGGCGCTCCGGGTCGGGCTGACGATCGCGGCCGCGATCGGTGTGCACAACTTCGCCGAGGGTCTCGCGATCGGCGTGTCCGCCCGCGCTGGCGCGATCAGCCTCGCCACCGTCCTGATCATCGGCTTCGCGCTGCACAACGCCACCGAGGGATTCGGGATCGTCGGCCCGCTCGGGGACGTCAGGCCGTCGTGGGGCTGGATCGGGCTCGCCGGCCTGATCGGCGGCGGCCCGACGTTCCTCGGCTCGATCGTCGGGTACGCGGTGACCAGCGAGCCGCTCGAGCTCGCGTTCTACGCCTGCGCCGGAGGAGCGATCCTGTACGTGATCGGCGAGATCTGGAACGGGATGCGCCGCTACGGCCACCGCGAGCTCGGGCTGCTGATGGTCTCCGCGGGATTCCTGGTCGGCGTGCTCACCGACCTGGTCGTCGCCTACGGCGGCGCCTGAGTCGCCGGGACTCGCTCGCGCCGCGGGCGCGTGCGGGCCGCCCGGCTAGTCCTGGTCGTCGTCGTCGGGGTGGCGCTCGCGCCACCGCAGTGCGGCCGCCTCGGCGCTCGCCGAGTGCCGGTTCGGCACGCCGTCTTCGCCTTCGGGCACCGCCGACGGCGCGTCGTGATCGTCGTCGTCGTCGGGGTGGGCCTGCCGCCAGCGAGTCGCCGCAGCCTCGGCGCTGCTCGAACGCCGCTGTGGGGTCGGCTCTTCGGACACTGCGAAAACCTCCCTCCTTCGCCTGGGCAAAGCGTAGCGGCGGTACCCGCGTGGGCGCAATCGAGCGCTTCGGCCGCGGACGCTTCGGCCGCCCGCCCGCCCCGCGGCCCCGCGCGCTTCCGTACGGGTCGTCGTGCGCACTGGATTGGGCGCGAGTGCCGCGGGCGGGCGTCGCGGCCTCGCTTTCAGCGCTTTCGCCAGCGGCCCGACGGGTCGGGGCCGCTTCGCGGCGTCCTTGGGGCCGCGCGACCCCGTCCGGACGGGCCCGCACGGCCCCAAGGATGCCGAGCGCAGCGAGGCCCAGAAACGCCTAGCGCCGGCGCGCGAGCTCGCGCTTGGCGGTGCGGCGGAAGCGGCGGGCCTTGCCGGCGTTGGCCCGGAGCATCGCGATCCGGGACGCCGGCGCCTCGAGGCCGCCGATGAGCTTGTGCGGGATCAGCGCCCAGCCGTCCTCGCGCAGGACCAGATCGCCGCGGACCTGGAAGTTCTCCATCCACGTGAGCTCGGGCTCGTGGACGTGGGCGGTGAGGCACGCGAGTCCGGGCTGCAGCGGCACGCCCTCGAGCGGGGCGTCGATGCGGATCCAGCGGTTGGCCCCGTCGATGTGCACCGGAGCGCGCGTCGCGAACGGGAAGCCGTCCGGCGAGACGATCGAGAGCACCGCGGTCACGTGGCTCGTGCCGAGCTCCTTGAGCCGGGGATGCCAGGTGCTGCGCGCCGCCCTCGGGCGCGGCGTGGAATCGCTCGGGCTCCTCGGAGTGACCGGAGCGGACCTCCTCGATGTGGGCGTCGTACAGCTGCGGCTCAGACGCGGGTGCTCCGTGCGCCCAGAGGTAAACGCGCTCGGGCCGGACGTGGATGTAGATGCGGGTGTAGTACCAGCTGAGGAAGCGCTTGAGCTGTTCCGGCGGCTGCCATCGGTCCAGGCCGGGCAGCTTCTCGGCCACCTCGCGCGTGTAGCGCTCGCGGTTGGCGTCGAGATCACGGTCGTCGACCTCGGCCGACCCCTGGACGAGGACCATCGGCGGATCCGTCGAGGCCGCTCCCGGTCGGATCCGAGAACAGCAGCGAGACGAGCGGGTTCGCACGCGCGTCGTTCGCCTTCTTCGGGTAGCCGAGCCCGGTCGTGACGTCGATGCACGGATCGCCGGGGCGGTAGTAAGGCGTCACCGGCCAGGTGATCGGCTGGCCGGCGCGATCGACCGTGGTCAGCTCGGTCGTGATGAACCGGTCGAACACCGCCTGCACCTCTGCGGGCAGCGAGGCCGTCACGGTGGCGAGTATAGGTTCGTGGCCGCCCCCGCAGGAACGAAGACGGTCGGCTAATCCGAGTAGCCGGGTTCGCCCGGCAGCACGATCCGCGCCGTCTCGCCCTCGATCAGCACGCGGGGCTCGACCGCCTGCGACCTCGCGGCCGCGCGCGTGAGCGAGTAGCGCGTCCGCGGTCTCGAACATCGACAGCTGCTCGAGGTGCTTGATCGTCGGGAACACGAGGAACAGCTCTCCGCGTGTGCGCGCCTCGAGCGCGGCCGCCGGCGTGTACCAGCGGGCGTCGACGACCTCGCCGCCGTCGGGCTGCGCCGCCGCGCCCGGCGGGAGCGGCGCCAGGTAGAACCAGGTGTCGAAGCGGGTCTTGACCTCGGCCGGCGTGATCCAGCGCGAGAACGCGACGAGCTGCGCGGGATCGCCGAGCGAGATGCCCGCCTCCTCCTCGAGCTCGCGGATCGCGGCCGCTCGCAGCGCGCCGTCGCCATGGCCTTCGTCGCGGTCGACCGCGCCTCCGGGGAACACCCACGCGCCGCCCATGAAGCGTGCGTTCGGGTTGCGCTGGACGAGCAGCACCTCGAGCGCGCTCGCCCCGCCTCGAAGGACGATCACCGTGCCGGCGGGCCGCGGCTCGGTGAGCTCGGCCGAAGTTGAGCTCACCTTCGGGCCTCGGCCGATCGGTGCTCATCGGGGCCTTCCCATCGCAGGGCATTCTCCCCGACGCGTCGTTAGCCTTGTTCGCGTGAAGTGGATCTGCGGATCGTGCGGGTTCATCTACGACCCCGACGAGGGCGACCCGGACGGCGGCATCCCGTCTGGGACGGCGTTCGAGGACATCCCCGAGACGTGGTTCTGCCCGGTGTGCGGGGCGCGCAAGCGCGACTTCGAGCCGTACGACGAGTAGCCAGGCCGGCCGCGCCGCCTAAGCCGCGCGGGGGATCTGCTCGTAGTCGAACAGGCCGGCCGGCTGAGTCGCGGGCGCCCCGCGTTCGCTCGCGTTCCTCGCGGTCGTCGCGGTCGTGCGTTTCGACGTCGAGATCACGATCGACCACGACGGTCGAGCGCGGATCGAACCCGACCTGACGCGCGGCCTGGCCGAGCACCCGTGCCGCGGCCTGGAGCTCCTCGGGGCGGTGGGACGCCATCACGGTCAGCCGGAGGCGCGAGCCGAGCGACGGCACCGCCGGCGGGACGATCGCATGGGCGAACACGCCGCGGGACAGCGCGGCGTCGCCCATCCGCAGCGTGAGCTCGGGATCGCCCACCATCACGGACATGATGTGCGTGCGTCGAGCCGTTCAGGTCGAAACCCTCCGCCTCGAGCCCACCCGACAGCGTGGCCGCGTTCAGCGCAAGACGCTCGACGAGGCGGGGGCGTTCCTCGAGCAGCTCGAGCGCGGCGAGCGCCCCGGCGACGGCCGGCGGGGCCGGCGCGGTCGAGAAGATCACCGTGCGGGCCGCGTTCAGCAGGTACTGCGTCATCATCCGGTCGCAAGCGACGAACGCGCCGTAGGAGCCGAGCGACTTGCCGAGCGTCCCGAGGATCACGTCGACCTGATCCTCGAGGCCCAGCTCCGCGAGCGCACCGCGCCCGCCCGGGCCGAGCGCGCCGATCCCGTGGGCCTCGTCGATCACCAGGCGGACCCGGTGGCGCTCCGCGAGCTCGACGATCTCCTCGAGCGGCGCCACGTCCCCGTCCATCGAGAACACCGCCTCGGTCACGATCAGCGCCCCGCGGCCCTGCGCCTGCCGAAGCCCCCAGGCCAGGTGCTCGACGTCTGCGTGGTCGTACACGAACATCTCCGCGCGCGACAGCCGGCAACCGTCGATCAGCGAGGCGTGGTTGAGCTCGTCGGAGAAGACGACGTCGCCCGGGCGGGCGAGCGAGGCGATCACGCCCGCGCCCGACGAGGAAGCCAGACCCGAACAGGAGCGCGCTGTCGCGGCGCGTTGAACGCGGCGAGACGCTCCTCGAGCCGCCGGTGGATCGTCATCGTGCCCGACACGAGCCGCGAGGCACCGGCGCCCACGCCCCAGCGCATCGCGGCGTCGGCCGCCGCCTCGCGAACGCGCGGGTGGTCGGCCAGACCGAGATAGTTGTCCGAGCACAGCAGCAGCACCGGCTTGCCGTCGAGCACTACGTGCGGGCCTTGCGGACCGCTGACCATACGCACCCGACGTGCAGGCCCAGCGACTTCAGCTCGCTCGAGGCGAGCTTCGATCTCGATCATGTGGCGCTCCCCAGACGCGGTGGAGGTGGCGGCATCTGGGCCCGCAGCGTAAGCGGGAGGTCGGACGGACCGGGGGTTCCGGCGATTCAGCGCCCGCGCCACTGCGGCGGGCGCTTCTCGGCGAACGCGCGCACGCCCTCGCGGAAGTCCTCCGAGGCGAAGCAGGCGCGGCGCAGCTCGATCAACTCGCGCTCGAGGTCCGGATCCATCGTGCCCCTGCGCGCTCAGGACCGCGCGGATCACGCGCTTGTTGCCCTTCTGCGGCGAGCGGCGCGTTCGCGGCGATCTCCTGGGCGAGCTCGAGCGCCTCCTCGGCGAGGCGGCCGTCCTCGGCGATCGCGTTGACGAGCCCCCACTCGCGCGCGGTGCGGGCGTCGATCCGGCGGCCGACCAGGAACAGCTCGCGAGTGCGGGGCGCGCCGATCGTGTCGATGAACTTGCGGATCCCCGTGTGCGAGTAGACGAGTCCGAGCTTGGCCGGCGGCATCCCGAGCGCGATCGTTCCCGCGGCGATCCGCAGGTCGCACGCGAGCGCGAGCTCGAGGCCGCCGCCGATCGTGTGGCCGTTGAGCGCGGCCAGCGTGGGGTAGGGATACGCCTCGACCGCGTCGAGCGCCGTCGGTGAACGGGTTGCGCGACGAGCCGGTCGGCCTCGTCGGCGAACCGGCCGCCGCCGCGTAGGTCGCCGATGTCGTAGCCCGCCGAGAACGTCGTCTGCTCGCCGGTGATGATCACGCAGCGGGCGTCGAGCTCGGCCAGTGTCGAGGTGAAGCCGTCGAGGATCGCGTGGTCGAGCGCGCCGCGCTTGGCCGGGTTGGAGATCGTCAGCCGCGTGACGCCGGGCGCCGGCTCGTCGACCAGCAGCCGCCCGCTGGCCGCCGGCTCGGGGTCTGCCGGAGGACTACTCGAGGACAACGAGCGTGTCGCCCTCCGAGACCGATTGACCCTCCTCGCAGAGGATCTCCTTGACCACGCCGGGATCCTCGGCCTCGACGGGCATCTCCATCTTCATCGACTCGAGGATCACGACCGTGTCGCCCTCCTGCACGCTGTCGCCGACCTCGACCTCGATCTTCCAGACGGTGCCCGTGATGTGGGCCTCGACCTCGGGCAAGACTCAGCCTCCTGTGCTCGTTGTGCGCGCGGTGCTCATGGGACGGCCGGAGGATATGCGACGAGCCCCGCTTGCGGGGCGCGCCGTCAGTACGAGCTGGGGAGTCCCGCCGGGCAGCGGAAGTTGATCTTCGTCGGCGCGCCCTTGGGCCGAGTCTTGGTGTAGGTGATCGCGGCCTGCTTGAACGCGCGCTCGACCTGATTCGGGCAGGTCTTCGCGTTCGACAGCGTGACCCTGACCGCGACCGAGTGCGTGTGACCGGCGGCGCAGTTCGGCGTGCAGTTGATCGCGGTGTAGTTGCCGGTGCCGACCGCCTGGGACCCGTTCCAGCTGGACCATTTCAGCTTGCCCAGCCAGGTTCCGGCGTCCCCGCAGGACAGGACGATCCTCATCGGCTTGAACTGCAACTGGTTGCAATTGATCGCCCAGGGCTGGCTCGAGCTTCCGGCGGCGAGGGCTGCCGACGGGACGGCCAGGAGGCCGAGGACGATCATTATTTTGAGTCCCTTACGCATCTGTTCAAGGCAAGCACGGGTGTCAAGCCGGCCTACATCTACCCGAACACATCAGGATCCGGACCGGTGCGCTCGTCGCGATCGAGTTCGAATATCGCGTGCATGTCGTCCTCGCTGAGTTCGAAGTCGAACACGCGGAAGTTCTCGTCGATCCGGGCGGGCGTAACCGACTTCGGGATCACGATGTTCCCAAGCTGGATGTGCCAGCGGAGCACGACTTGCGCCGGGGTCCGGCCGTGGGCCGAGGCGATCCGCCCGATCGTCGGATCGTCGAGGACCTGGCCCTTCCCGAGCGGGCTCCATGCCTCGGTCACGATCCCGTGCTCGTCATGGAACCGGCGTAGCTCGAGTTGCTGGAGTCGCGGGTGGAGCTCGATCTGGTTGACCGCCGGTACGACGCCGGTGGCTTCGATGATCCGCTCGAGGTCCTCGACCCGGAAGTTCGAGACGCCGATCGACCGGACGCGCTCCTCGTTCTGGAGCGTGCCCAGCGCCTCCCAGGTCTCCACGTAGAGGCCCTTGTGCGGAACCGGCCAATGGATCAGGTACAGGTCGATGTAGCCGCCGCCGAGTTTCTCGAGGCTCGCCTCGAACGCATGGGGCACGTGGTCGCGGCCGTGGTCGCGGTTGCGCAGCTTCGTCGTGATGAACAGATCGCCGCGGTCGAGTTCGCTCGTCAGCACGCCGTCCCGGACGCCGACCTCGTTGCCGTACGCGGCGGCCGTGTCGATCGATCGGTAGCCGGCCTCGAGTGCATGTTCGACCGCTTGCGCCGTGTCGGCGTCGGGTACCTGAAACACCCCGAAACCCAGCTGGGGCATGCGATTGCCGTCGTTCAGATTCAGATGCGGGACCAATGTCGTTCCAGTCGTCATGTCGAGAGGCTTCCATGCAGCCTCTCCCTGAATCACACTGTCTCAGATGTCGTAGCCTGAGCGCGTGAACGAGATTGAGCGCTCGACAGTCGACATGGACCTGCTCGCTGCTTCGCTGCGGGCCGATTCGAGCGATCTGAGCGCGTTCGTCGAGAGCCTCGCCGCCAAGCTCGAGCAAGCAGTGCCCGCGCGTGTCCGGGTCGATCGCCGCCGGTCCGGGATGTTCGGGCCCAAGACTGTTCGCGCGCTGGCGGTCGACCTCGGTGACCGGAAGCTCGAGCTGAGGATCGACGGGGGGGTGGTCGAGACTCGCTGTGGGCGGTTGTCGGGAGGGATCGTGCTGAAGAACGAGGTGCTCGATACCGAGGCATGGCTGGCCACGCTCAGCGAGGCGCTGGCCACCGAGGCGCGACGCAGCGAAACAACGAGGAAGGCGCTCGAGCGCCTGCTGATCCAGTGAGGAGAATCGATGGGATTCCTGAAGCGTGACGACGACAACCAGGCCCCGCAGGCGGCCGCGACACCCGTTCCGATGAGCGAGGATGCTCCGCACGCCGCGACCTACGAGGCCGGATCGCTGGCGGGCATTCCCGGTTCCGGTCGCGAGCGGATCGAGCGAATGAAGCAGGAGGTCGCGCGCGGGTTCTTCACGAGCGACCTTTCGGTCAACGAGTTCCTGCTCGTCAAGCAGTCGGGATTCGAGCCGCTCGGGCTCGTGCTCGGAAGCTCGATCTACCACATCGGTTTCCAGCAGGCGGGGTGGAACCAGAGCCAGGAGCTCGGCGTGCTGACCCAGGCCATGTACCACGCACGCGAGCTCGCGATGACGCGGATGGAGGAGGAGGCGGACCAGCTCGGAGCCGACGGGATCGTCGGCGTCCGGCTCGACATCGGTCGCTACGAATGGGGCGCCGATCTGGCCGAGTTCATCTCGGTGGGAACGGCGGTCAAGCACCGCGGCGGCGAGCTGCACCGAGCGCCGAACGGGCGTCCGTTCACCTCCGACCTGAACGGCCAGGACTTCGCGACGCTGCTGCGCGCCGGCTACCGCCCCGTCGGGCTGGTCATGGGCAACTGCGTCTACCACGTCGGTCGCCAGGGCATGCTCGCCTCGCTCAAGCAGGTGGGGCGCAACGTCGAGATGCCGAACTACACCCAGGCGCTCTACGAGGCCCGCGAGCTCGCGATGGAGCGCATGCAGCGCGAGGCCGACGAGCTCCAGGCCGGCGGGATCGTCGGGGCGCGGATCATCGAGCGCAGTCACGGCTGGGGCTCGCACGTGATCGAGTTCTTCGCGATCGGCACCGCCGTGGTCGCGACGAGCGAAGACCACGAGATCGAGAAGCCGGCGATGGTGCTCCCGCTGACCGGTTAGCGTATCGGCGGCATGCCCGACGTCGAGATCAAGCCGCAGGTCTACAAGGACCCGAGGCCCAAGGAGTACTTCGACCGCTTCCACGCGCTGGTCCGCTCGCATCCGCCCGAGGCGAAGGTGTACGAGCCGGTCCGGGTCGTGACGGAGCTGAGCGCGCTGATCGTCTACCGGGCGCGCGGGATCGGGAGCGAGAACGTCCCCAACGGGCCGGTGATCCTGGCGCCTAACCACGCCTCGTTCATGGACCACTTCTTCACCGGCGCGTTCATCCGGCGGCGGGTCCAGTTCATGGGCAAGTCGCAGCTGTTCAAGGGCATCCCGGGCGTGGATCTTCAGCCACGGTGGCGTGTTCCCGGTCCGCCGCGGCAACCAGGACGAGGAGGCGTTCATCACGGCCTTCACGGATCCTGCGCCGGGGTGGGGCGGTCGTCATGTACTGCGAGGGAGGTCGCTCGCGCAGCGGGAAGCTCGCCGACGAGGCGAGGCCGGGGATCGGCCGGCTCGCGCTCGAGTCGGGCGTGCCGGTCGTCCCGGTCGCGATCCTCGGCTCCCATCAGGTGCGCAACTGGAAGCGGCTGCAGTTCCCGAAGGTGACCGTCCAGTACGGCGATCCGTTCCGGTTCGAGGTGGTCAGGCGAGTCGACGCGCGAGCAGCAGCAGGAGGTCGCCGACTACATCCTCGAGCGGATCAGGAAGCTGCACGCCGAGCTGACGCGGCTCGGGCGGCGGGGGGCGGCGCGGGCGGCGCGGGCCGCCCGGGCTGCGGCTACGCGGTAACAAATCGCGCCACGAACCGCGGGCACCTTCGGGCGGAAAGGGCAGCGCGCGGCTGCGCGACTACGCGGTCGCGATCGCCGCGGCCTCGGCGAGCCCGAGCTCGTCGATCGCGACCTCGCGCATCTTGAACTTCTGCACCTTGCCGGTGACCGTCATCGGGAACGAGTCGACGACCTTGACGTAGCGCGGGATCTTGTAGTGGGCGATCTGGCCCTTGCAGAACTCCCTGATCTCGTCCTCGGTCACGGTCGCGCCGGCGCGGGGGATCACCCACGCCATCAGCTCCTCGCCGTAGCGCTCGTCGGGCACGCCGATCACCTGCACGTCGGCGATCTGAGGATGGGTGTAGAGGAACTCCTCGATCTCGCGCGGATACACGTTCTCGCCGCCGCGGATCACCATGTCCTTGATCCGGCCGACGATGCGCACGTACCCCTGCTCGTCCATCGTCGCGAGATCGCCGGTGTGCATCCAGCGCTGCTCGTCGATCGCGTCGGCCGTGCGCTCGGGGTCGTTCCAGTAGCCGCGCATGACGACGTAGCCGCGCGCGAGGAACTCGCCCGACTCGCCGCGCTCGACCGTACGGCCTGTCATCGGGACCCCCGTCCCGACGATCTTGATCTCGACATGCGGCCCGACCTCGCCGACCGTGCCGCAGCGATTCTCGAGCGTGTCGTCGCGGCGCACCTGGGTCGTGACCGGCGAGGTCTCGGTCATCCCGAACGCGATGCTCATCTCCTCGATCCCCATCTGCGCGCTCACGCGCTTCATCACCTCGATCGGGCACGGAGAGCCGGCCATGATCCCGGTGCGCAGCGGGCCGAGGTCGAACTCGGAGAAGCGCTCGTGGGCGAGCTCGGCGATGAACATCGTCGGGACGCCGTAGAGGCTCGTGCACCGCTCCTCGGCGCAGGCCTCGAGCGTCGCCAGCGGCTCGAACGTCTCGGCCGGATAGACCATGCAGGCGCCGTGCGACGTCGCCGCGAGATTGCCGAGCACCATCCCGAAGCAGTGGTACAGCGGCACCGGGATGCAGATGCGGTCGCGCTCGGTGTAGCCGAGCATCGCGCCGACGAAGTAGCCGTTGTTGAGGATGTTGTGGTGGGTGAGCGTGGCTCCCTTGGGGAAGCCGGTGGTGCCGCTCGTGTACTGGATGTTGATCGGGTCGTCGAAGTCGAGCTCGTCGCCGTGCGCGCGCAGGTCGCCGGTGAAGCCAGCGCCGGAGGCGAGCTCCTCCCAGTCGGGGGTGTCGAAGAAGATCGCGCGCTCGAGCGCGGGCAGCTCGGGGCGGACGTGCGCGACCATCTCGACGAAATCGGAGTCCTTTAGCCGCTGCGCGGCGAGGATCCAGCGGCAGCCGGACTGCGCGAGCGCGTACTGGAGCTCGTTGATCCGGTAGGCCGGGTTGATGTTGACGAGGATCACGCCGGCCTTGGCGGTCGCGTACTGGGTCAGGGCCCACTCCGCGCGGTTGGGGCTCCACACGCCGACGCGGTCGCCCTTGCGCAGGCCGGCCGCGAGCATGCCGCCGGCGAGCCGATCGACGGCCTCCCCGAACTCAGCGTACGTGTAACGCACGCCCTGCCGGCACGACACGAGCGCGCTCGGCGTCGGGGACGCGTGCGATCGTCCGCTCGAGGTTGTGCCCGATCGTCTCGCCGAGCAGTGGGTCCTCGCAAGCGCCGTGTGCGTAGGACAGCATCTCGATCTCGCTCCTTCCTCGGTCTGAAGGGCGATCCTACCGTCCGACCGTCCTCGCGTCACCGGGTACGGTTCCGTCGCGATGACGCAGTTGCGCCAGGGACTTCTCGCCGGCCGCGCGATCGCGCTGGCGGGCGGCGCCCAGCAGTCGCTCGGCGACGCGCTCACCGGGCTCGGAGCGCGGGTGGACGTGCTCGACTCGAGCCTCGACGAGGACGGCGCGAGCCAGTGGGCCGGTGACGTGGCGCCGCTCTGCCGCGCTCGTCTACGACGCAGCGCCGACGTTCGCCGACGGCGGCCAGAGGCCGCTGCGGGAGTCGATCGAGAATGCCTGGGTGGCGGTACGGGGCGTCGCGACCGGCGCGCTGATTCAGGCCGGCGCCGGGAAGGTGGTGTTGATCGCGCCGAGGCCGGACGCCGGGCCGTTCGCGACAGCCGGTCGCGCCGCGCTCGAGAACCTGGCGCGGACGCTGTCGGTGGAGTGGGCGAGGTATGGGGTCAGCGCGGTCGCGATCGCGCCGGGCGCGCGGACGACCGATGATGAGCTGTCGAGCTCGTCTGCTTCCTGGTGTCGCCGGCGGGCGAGTACTACAGCGGTTGCGTGTTCGAGCTCGGCGTGGTCGAGCCCGAGTAGCTCATACGCAGCTCTTAGCCGACTCACACGCGGCTGAGAGGGCCGGGGTCGAGCTCTACCCGCACGACATGGCACCGACAACGAGGTACTTGACTCATGAATGACACCAACGCTGCAGACGCGAGCTCGCGGCGACGCGAGGCGCTCGCCTGGCCCGTGCCCGGATGATCCGCCGGCGCATCGTCGGCGGGGCGCTCGCGCTGTTCGTCGCCGTCCTGGCTGCTTGATCACGGTCGTGCTCGTGTCAGGGCACGATCCCGCGCTCGCCAAGAAGTCGTCCGCCGGCACCGTCGCGTCGAGCACTGGCTCGACCTCGACCGCGAGCACGACCCCGACCGCGAGCTCGACCTCGAGTTCGACCCCGACCTCGAGCTCGAGCTCGAGCGACAACTCGGGCAGTGGCAGCGTCAGCAGCGTGACGACGAGCCAGTCATGAGCGCGACGATCGCAATCCCCGCTCGAGCAGCGCGCCGGGTTCGCGTGCTTCGGCTCGCGGTGCACGGTGATCGTGGCGGACGAGCGCGTCCGCGACGCCCAGGACGCGGTCGGCGCTGTCGCGCCGGCGCCTGCTCGAGTGGCATCGGCAGTTCTCGCGGTTCGAGGCCGACAGCGAGCTCACCCGGCTGAACGACGACCCGAGCGAGACGGTGCGCGTGTCGCCGATGATGCGGCGCGTCGTCGAGGCCGCGGTCGGCGCTGCGCGGGCCACCGGCGGGCTCGTCGACCCGACGCTCGTGACGCGAGATCGAGCGGGCCGGGTACGACTCCCACTTCGAGGGGGACGGGCTGCCGCTGATCGTGGCGCTGGCGCTCGTGCCCGGCCGAGCGCCCGGAGGCGCATCATCCGGCCTCGCGTGGCGGCGGTGTGTGGACCGATCGTCGGGCGGGCACGGTGACGCGCCCGCCCGGTGTGCGAATCGACCCCGGCGGGATCGCCAAGGGCGTGTTCGCGGACGAGCTCGCCGCGCTGCTCGCCGGGTTCGGCGCGTTCGTCGTCGACTGCGGCGGCGATGTGCGGCTCGGCGGACAGCTGGCGCTGTGCGCGCGACGTGCACGTGGCGAGCCCGTTCGACGGGTCGACGGTGCACACGTTCTCGATCGCGGACGGCGGCGTCGCCACGAGCGGCATCGGACGGCGCAGCTGGCTCGACCGCGACGGGCGCCCGGCGCACCACCTGCTCGATCCGGCGAGCGGCCGGCCGGCGTTCACCGGGGTCGTCCAGGTCACCGCGCTCGCGCCGACCGCGACCGAGGCCGAGACGCTGTCCAAGGCGGCCCTCCTGGCGGGCCCGGCCGGGGCCGAGCAGATCCTCGTCCACGGCGGCGCGATCGTGCTGGACGACGCGAACTTCGTGGTGCTCGAGCCGGCCCGGGCCTCGTTGCGCTAGCCGGGCAGGCTGGTCTCGGGCGCCTCGGCCCAGGGGACGATCACCGCGTCCTCGAGCGGCGAGTCGCGAGCGACGACGTACTCGGCCGGGTCGGTGTCGGACACGTTCTCGAGCACGTGGGTCTCGCGCGGCGGGACGTACACGAGGTCGCGCGGCTCGAGCATCAGCTCATGCTCGAGATGATCGCCCCACTTGACCCGGAGCGATCCGGACAGCATGTACACGGCGCTCTCGCAGTTCTCGTGATAGTGCGGGCTGCGACTGGGCGCCGGGCGGCACGCGGAACACGGCCATGTAGATGTTCTGCGCGCCCGTGGTGGCCTGCGAGATCTCCGACCCGCCGACCACGCCGCGAGGCACGTCGTGGTCCGCTCCGGGCTTGACGACCTTCATCGGCGGCGAGTCTACCGGCGAGCTCCGCGATCGCCGGGCCTGGCCGCAATCTCGATCTGGAGCGGCCCGATCTCGTGGTCGACCTGGAGCGTGGTGTGGTGGATGTGGAACCGCTCGTCGAGCAGCGACTGGAGCGACCGGCGGAGCTCGTGGCAGTCGTCGCCGGCGCGGACGACGACGTGCGCAGACAGCGCGGCGAACCCGGACGTGACCTCCCAGACGTGGAGGTCGTGGACCTCGACGACGCCGGGCTGTGCGGCAAGCGCGCGACCGATCTCCTCGGGATCGAGCCCGGCGGGAGCAGCCTCCATGAACACCCGGCCAGACGCCTTCAGAAGGCTGTATGCGGCCTGGAGCATCAGCCCGGCGATCAACAGCGAGGCGATCGCGTCGGCGCGATCGAACCCGGTCACGAGGATCACGACGGCCGCGATCGCAGTGGCGATGAACCCGTACAGGTCGGTCAGGATGTGGCGGTAGGAGCCCTCGACGTTGAGGGTTCGCTCGTGGGCGTCATCGCCGGCGAGGATCCGCGCCGCCACCAGGTTCAGCGGGATGCCGGCCAGCGCGACCACCAGTACCACGCCACCGTGGACCTCGGGCGGAGACACCAGGCGCACGATCGCGCCGTACACGATCAGGCACGCGAGCACGAACAGCGTCAGCCCGTTGGCCTGCGCGCTGAATATCTCCGCGCGGCCGAGGCCGTACGTCATCGACCCGTACGCGGGCCGCGCGGCGAGTCGTGCCGCGGCGAGCGACAGCGCGAGCGCGGCGGCGTCGGTGAGCATGTGCCCGGCGTCCGAGAGCAGCGCGAGCGAGGAGGCGAGGACGCCGGCCACGATCTCGACCACCATGAACCCGAGGATCAGCGCCAGCGCCGTCTTCAGCGCGCGCCGGTCGGCGTCGCGATGTACGTGCGAATGATCGTGCGCGATAGTCGGATCGTAGTCCCGAAATCACAGGACTGGCCGCCGCCGCCGCGATCAGTTCATCGACGGATCAGCCGGCATCCGGGCCAGTAGGGCGTAGCTCCCGCCCTTGCGGGTGAGGACATCCGACCACAGTCCGCGGGCGTCGTGCGAGAACGCGTCTCGGCGCTGCGCCGGCTCGAGGATCCAGTCGCCTCGCTCGAGCTCGCCGTCGAGCTGCCCCGGGCCCCAGCCGGCGTGCCCCAGGAAGGCGCGTCCCGACCGGACGCCGGCGGTGAGCTCATCGGTGGACGAGCCGGTGCCGAGCACGCCGACGTCGTCGAACGCAAGCAGCGCCGCGTCGGTCGCCTCCTCGAACTCGGCCAGCACGATCACGGCCGACGGCTGGACCGGGCCGCCGATGAACAGCCGCTCGTCGGGATCGAGCAGCGTGTCGAGCTGAGGGACGGCCTCGCCGACGCTCGTCTCGGACGGCCGGTTGAGCACGAGCCCGAGCGCGCCCTCGTCGTTGTGCTCGACCACGAGCACCACCGTGCGCCAGAAGTTCGGATCCAGCAGGGCCGGACCCGCCACCAGCAGCTGTCCTCGAACGGAATCCATGGCTCCTCACGGGTTACCCAAAATCGGGAGGGCAGCCCCCAGTTCAGGCCCGGAAGCCTAACCGGCGGATGCCCACAACGCGCGCCGGACCCGTTATCTCATCCGCCGCTGCGCCGGCAGGGTCGACGGGATGCGCCGCGTGCGAGACCTCGCACCGTGCAACAGCAGTGACACCCACGGGCGAGACCGTTACGTCATTCGTCTACAGCCCGTACGAGCGTCCGATCACCTCGAGCATGATCTCGTCGCTGCCGGCGCCGATCCGGTTCAGCCGCAGATCGCGCCAGGAGCGCTCGATCCCGTACTCCTTCATGTATCCGTTGCCACCGTGGATCTGGATGCACTCGTCGGCCACCTCGACCGCGATCCTCGCCGAGTAGAGCTTCGCCATCGTGATCTCGCGCACCGGGTACTCGCCGTTCTGGAATCGCCACGCGGTCGTGTAGACCATCTGGCGCGCGGTCTCGATCTTGGTCGCCATCTCCGCGAACTTGTGCCGGATCGCCTGGAAGTGGCCGATCGGGCGGCCGAACGCGGTGCGCTCTTTCGCGTACTCGAGCGTGCGGTCGAACACGTGCTGCGCGCCGGCGACCGACCCGGCAGCGCCGATCAGCCGCTCGCCCTGGAGCTCCCACATGATGTGGTAGAAGCCCTTGCCGATCTGGCCGAGCACCGCCGAGGCCGGCACCCGCACATCCTGGAAGGCGAGCAGCGCGGTGTCCGACGCGTGCATGCCGAGCTTCTGGAGCCGCTTCTCGCGGATCACGCCGGGCAGGTCCATCGGTACGAGGAACAGGGTGAACCCGTCATAGCCGGCGTCAGGATCAGTCTTGGTGACCAGCACGATCGCGTGAGCGCGGTGGCCGTTGGTGATGAACGTCTTGGACCCGTTGATCACGTATTCCTCGCCGTCTCTGACCGCGCGCGTCTTGATCCCGGCCACATCAGAGCCGGCGTCGGGCTCGGTGATGCCCAGGCACAGGATCTTCTTGCCGGCGATCGCCGGGACGGCCCAGGTCCTGCTTCTGCTCCTCGGTTCCGAACGCGAGGATCGGCGGGATCGTCATATCGGTCTGGACCGCGATCCCCATCCCGAGGCCGCCGCAGCGGGCGTGCACCAGCTCCTCGGCCAGCACGAGCGTCGTGTAGTAGTCGCCGCCCTGCCCGCCGTACTCGACGGGCTTGTCGAGCCCGAGGAAACCGAGCTCTCCCATGCGCTCGAACACCCAGTCGGGGAACGTCGTCTCCTCCCACTCCTCGGCGTGGGGCTGCAGCTCCTTGATCGCGAAGCGGCGGATCGACTCGCGCAGCTGCTCGTGATCGTCGGTGAAGATGAAGTGACTCGCGCCGGGTGGCGAAGTCGGGCTTGAGGACGTCTGCGGTGGCCATGCGGCGGACGCTACCGGAGCCGCCCGTCGAAGTAAACAGTAGAACTGTCTACTTCTTGCTAGCGGGCGTCGAACGTCGTACGCTTGCCGGCCATGGCGTACGCCACGCTCCGCTACGAGACCTCGGACGCCGGCGTCGCGACGATCGCGCTCGATCAACCCGAGACGCGGAACGCGCTGTCGGACGAGCTGCTCGACGATCTGATCGCGGCGTTCGAGGCGGCCCGCGACGATGGCGCGGTGCGCTGCGTCGTGCTGACCTCGACCCACGAGCGGATCTTCTCGGCCGGCGCGAACCTCGGTGGCTTCGCCGGGGACGCGACGCTCGTCGACAAGCACCTGGGCACCGCGCGGTTCCCGCGCCTGTTCCGGCTGATCGGCGAGCTCGGCAAGCCGACGATCTGCGCGGCCAACGGGCACGTGCTCGCCGGCGCGCTCGGGATCGCGCTCGCGTGCGACCTGATCCTGGCGCGCGACGGCGCGCGGTTCGGGACGCCGGAGATCAACGTCGGGGTGTTCCCGTTCATGATCATGGCGCTGATCTATCGCAACGTCCCGCGCAAGAAGACGAACGAGCTGCTGTTGCTCGGCGAGCAGATCTCGGCGGAGGAGGCGGAGCGGATCGGGATCGTCAACAAGGTGTTCGCGCCCGAGGAGTTCGACGCCGGCGTTCGCGAGTGGGCCGAGAAGCTCGCCGGCAAGTCGCCGCTGCTCATGCGGCTCGGTAAGGACGCGATGTTCCGCCAGCAGGACATGGCGTTCCTCGATGCGCTCGACTTCCTGCGCTCGCAGTTGACGATCGCGTTCTCGACCGAGGACATCCAGGAGGGCGTACGCGCGTTCTTCGAGAAACGCGAACCCGAGTGGAAGGGGCGCTGATGGCGACCGACGCCACGTCCACGAGCCTGCTGCGCCCGCTGGCCGACGACCTGCGCGAGCGCCGCGAGCGGATCAAGCTCGGCGGCGGCCCCGAGAAGATCGCCGCCCAGCACGCGCAGGAGAAGCTGACCGCCCGCGAGCGCGATCGACCTGCTGATCGACGCGGGCACGTTCGTCGAGCTCGGGATCCACGGCCGGCCTCACTTCTCCCAGCGCGCGATGGACGGCCGGGAGGCGCCGGCCGACGGCGTCGTGACCGGCTACGGCAAGATCGACGGCAGGCTCGCGGCCGTCGCCGCGTATGACTTCACGGTGATGGCGGGCTCGATGGGGATGACCGGCGAGCTGAAGGTGGCGCGGCTGCGCGAGCTGGCGCTGACCAAGCGGATCCCGTTGATCTGGCTGCTCGACTCCGCCGGCGCTCGCATCCAGGAGGCCGTCGGATCGCTGTTCGCCGGGACCGGTCACCTGTTCCGCGAGGAGGTCGTGAACTCCGGCGTGATCCCGCAGATCGCGGCGCTGATGGGGCCGTGCGCCGCCGGCACCGCCTACATCCCGGGCCTCGCCGACTTCGTGCCGATGGTTCGCGGCCGGGGCTCGATGGCGCTGGCCGGGCCTCACCTCGTGCGGGCGGCGGTTGGAGAGGACGTGACCCAGGAGGAGCTCGGAGGCTCGCGGGTGCACTGCCGCAAGTCGGGCGTCGGCGACCTCGAGGTCGAATCAGACGAGGCGTGCATCGACGCGATCAAGCAGTACCTCGGCTACTTCCCGCAGAACTGCGACGAATCGCCCCCGGCGGCGCCGACCGCCGATCCGATCGACCGTGGCGACGAGGAGCTGCTGGACATCCTGCCCGACTCGAATCGGAAGCCGTACGACATGTACGACGTGATCCGCCGGATCGTCGACGACGGCGTCTACTTCGACCTGAAGCCGCAGTGGGCGAAGACGATCATCACGTGCCTCGCGCGGTTCGGCGGCCGCCCGGCCGGGATCGTCGCGAATCAACCAAAGCAGCTCGGCGGGATCCTCGACAACGACTCGGCCGACAAGGCGGCGCGCTTCATCAACCTGTGCAACGCGTACGGGATCCCCCTCGTCTACCTGATGGACGTGCCCGGCTTCATGGTCGGGACCAAGGTCGAGCAGGCCGGGATCATCCGCCACGGGGCCAAGATGCTGTACGCGACCGCGAACGCCACGGTCCCGAAGGTCACGGTCGTGCTGCGCAAGGCCTACGGGGCCGGCTACTACGTGATGTGCGGCCGCGCGTACGAGCCCGACCTGATCGTCGCGTGGCCGTCGGCCGAGATCAGCGTGATGGGAGCCGAGGGCGCGGTCGAGATCATCTTCCGCAAGCAGGTCGCAGGAGGCCGAGGACCCGGCGGCCAAGCGCGCCGAGCTGATCGCGAACTTCCGCCAGATCATCGACGTGTACGTCGCGGCCGGCAACGACATGATCGACGACGTGATCGATCCCGCGGGAGACGCGCGCCACGATCTGCCGGGCGCTCGAGCTGGCGGAAGGCAAGCGGGTCGAGCGGCCGTGGAAGCGAAACGGCGTGGTGCCGGTATGAGCGTCGATGACCCGGTCATCATCACGTGCGCGATCAGCGGGGCGATCGCGAACCGCGACCAGTGCCCGGCGATCCCGTACACGCCCGAGGAGTACGCGGCCGAGGCGCGCCGGATCGTCGGCGAGGGCGGCGTGCACATCCACATCCACGCCCGCAAGCCGGACGGGACCCCGAGCTACGAGATCGAGGACTTCCTCGCGATCCGCGACGCGATCATCGCCGAGGTCGGCGACGCGGTCATCATCAACTTCTCGACCGGGACCGTCGGGGTGCCGGTGGCAAAGCGGATCGCCTACCTCGAGGCCGGGCGGCCCGAGGTGGCGGCGCTGAACATGGGGTCGATGAACTACGCCAAGTACTCGCGCAGCCGCAAGGACTTCGTGTTCAAGTTCGTGTTCACGAACCCGTTCGACGAGATCGTCGAGTTGCTCGAGGCGATGCGCCGTCTCGACATCAAGCCCGAGCACGAGTGCTTCGACGTCGGGCACGTCGGGTCGCTTGCCCCGCTGGTGGACATGGGGCTGTTAGAGGCCCCTCTGCACGCGGATTTCGTGATGGGTGTCGTTGGTGGGATCCCGGCGAGCGCGCGCAACCTCGCGGTGATGGCGGACAACCTGGCCGAGGTGCCGGGGCCGGCGGCAATCCGGTCAAACACCACTGGGGCGTGATCGGGATCGGCCGCGATCAGTGGATGCTGGTCGCGGCCGCCCTGACGCTCGGCGGTTCGATCCGCGTCGGGCTCGAGGACAACTTCTATCTGCCCGACGGCTCGATGGCGCGCTCGAACGGCGACCTGATCGCGAAGGCGCGACAGATGACGCGAGGACGCGGGCCGGCGCCCGGCGACGGTCGAGGAGGCGCGGGAGCTGCTGGGGATCGCCCGGGTCGGCCAACCGGAGGGTCGCCGGCATGACTCCGGCGTTGCCGCTCGAAGGCCTGAAGGTGCTCGATCTCACGAGGCTGCTCCCGGGCGGGTTCTGCTCGCAGCTGCTCGCCGACTACGGCGCCGACGTGATCAAGGTCGAGGACACCGGCCTCGGGGACTACGTGCGGTGGGCGCCGCCGTACTACGAGGGCGCCGAGCAGAGCGCGCGGAGCGCCCTGTTCCTCTCGCTGAACCGGGGCAAGCGCTCGATCCGAGTGGACCTCAAGTCCGAAAGCGGCAAGGAGGTGCTGGTGCGCCTGGCTACGCGACGCCGACGTGCTGCTCGAGTCGTTCCGGCCCGGCGTGCTCGACCGGCTCGGCGTCGGGTACGAGCGCCTTCGCCAGGAGAACCCCGCGCTCGTCTACTGCGCGATCACCGGCTACGGACAGGACCGGCCCGGCCCGCGACCGGCCCGGCCACGACCTCAACTACCTCGGCCTGAACGGGATCCTCGGGCTGAGCGGAGAGGCGGACGGGCCGCCCGTGCCGTCCGCGGCGCAGATCGCCGACCTCGGCGGCGGCGCGCTGATGGCGGCGTTCGGGATCATGACTGCGCTGCGAGGAGCGCCGGCGCTCGGGCGAGGGACAGCTCGTCGACTGCTCGATGTTCGACGGCTCGCTGTCGTTGCTCGCGATGCTCGCCGCCGAGATGCTGGCCGACGGAGTCGCTCCCGCGACGGGGCGAGCTCCAGCTGTCCGGCGGGATCGTCTGCTACCGGCCGTACGGTGCGCCGACGGCTCACGTCACGCTCGGCGCGCTCGAGCCGAAGTTCTGGGCCGAGTTCTGCCGGGGGGTCGGACGGGAGGACCTGCTCGAGCAACGCGTTCGACCCGCCCGGGTCGGACGCGCACCGCGAGGTGTGCGAGATCATCGCCGCGCGCACGCGCGAGGAGTGGCGCGCGTTCGCGTCCGAGCACGACTGCTGTCTCGAGCCCGTGATGGACCTCGACGAGGTGCTCGGGAGCGACCTCGTCGCCGCGCGCGAGATGGTCGTCGAGCTCGACCAGCCCGGCGCCGAGCGGCCGGTCAAGCTGCTCGGGCTGCCCGTTCAAGCTGAGCCGCACGCCGGGCGACCCGGTACGCGCTCCGGGCCCCGGCCTCGGCGAGCACACGCGCGAGGTCCTGGCGCGAGGCCGGCTTCACGCCTGAGCGAGATCGACGCGCTGCACGAGTCCGGCGCGGTGGCCGGGCCCGCGGCGGAGACGGTCCAGGGCTCGTTCATGGCGCTGAGGCGTGGCGACCGACGACGGGCATGCTGCAGATCTCCGAGCTGGCCGAGCGCTCGGGCGTGAGCGCCGGCACGATCAAGCACTACCTGCGCGAGGGCCTGCTCGGCTCCGAGGACGAGGTGGTTCGCACCTCGCGGAACATGGCCTACTACCCGCCGTAGTTCGTCGAGCGGATCCAGCTGATCAAGCGCCTGCAGGAGGAGCGGTTCATGCCGCTGCGGGTGATCCGCGAGCTGATCGGGTCGGATCCCGAGCGGGCGATGCGGATGATCGAGCTCGAGGACCGGATCCTCGAGCGGGCGATCGAGGCGCGCGAGACCGGCCGCGTCTCGCGAGCGAAGGTGCGCGAGACCTACGACCTGCCGCAGAACGTGCTCGACCGGCTCGAGCAGCTCGGCGTGCTCGCGCCGAGCGCGCGCGGCTACGACCGGGACGACATCGCGATCATCGAGGCGATCTCGCGCTTTCGGGCCGGCGGCTACGAGGAGGCGATCGGGTTCACGGTCTACGACACGATCCGGTATCGCGAGGCGCTCGAGCCGCTGGTCGAGGAGGAGGTCAGGGTCCTGCTCGATCGCCTGGCCGGCAAGGTCGATGTCGACCGCGCGGTCCAGATCATCTCCTCGGGCGCCGAACCGCTGCGCGAGCTGATCGGCGCGATGCACTCGAAGCTCCTGCTGGCCGCGTTACGGCGACAGCGCGGGCTCGTTGAGTTACACTGACTGACTGGTCAATCGAAGAGGAGCGCCGTGCGCGTCGGCGCCGTTCAGCTTAACGCCACCGAGGACACCGACCGCAATCTCGAGACCGCCGACCGGCTCGTGCGGGACGCGGCCGCGCGCGGCGCGGAGCTCGTCGTGCTGCCCGAGAAGTGGAGCGTGCTCGGGACCGACGAGCAGATGACCGCCGGCGCCGAGCCGCTCGACGGACGGTGCATCCAGTGGGCGCGGTCGGCCGCGCGGAGCTCGAAATCGACCTCGTCGCCGGATCGATCGTCGAGCAGGTCGACGGGCGGGGGAAGGCGGCCAACACGAGCGTCCACGTCGGCGCCGACGGCGACGTGCGCGCCGTCTACCGCAAGCTCCACATGTTCGACGTGGAGGTCGACGGCGACGTCTACGCGGAGTCCGCCCACGAGGACGCCGGCGACGAGGTCGTGCGTCTCGGAGCTTCCGGGCGGCGTCAAGATCGGGATGAGCATCTGCTACGACGTCCGCTTCCCCGAGCTCTACCGGATGCTCGCGATGCGCGGCGCGCACGTGATCCTCGTCCCGGCGGCGTTCACGCTGGCCACGACGCGCGACCACTGGGAGGTGCTGTTGCGAGCCCGCGCGATCGAGAACCAGTGCTTCGTGATCGCGCCCAATCAGATCGGCGCGCATCCGCCGGGTCACCGCGCCGGCGGACGCTCGATGATCATCGATCCGTGGGGTCTCGTGCTCGCGAGCGCTCCCGACACGGAGACCGCGATCGTGGCCGACCTCGACTTCGGCGATGCTGCAGAGCGTCAGGCGCCGGATCCCGGCGCTCACGCACCGCCGCGCCGGACGTGTACGGCTGGAACATCTGATGGCGGCTTCTGGCGCCGCAGCCGCCGACAAGCGCCGGGTGATCCTCGATGCCGCGATGCGCGTGTTCGCGCGCCAGGGCTTCCACACCTGCCGGGTGTCGGACATCGCGGACGAGGCCGGGGTGGCGTACGGGCTCGTCTACCACTACTTCTCGTCCAAGGACGAGATCCTCGACACGCTGTTCCTCGAGCGCTGGAACGTGATGCTCGCCGCGATCGCCGAGGCGGACCGGACCGAGCGATCTCCGCGCGACAAGCTGAGCGCGATCGCCGGGTTCATCGTCGACTCCTACCGCTACGAGCCCGACCTGATGAAGGTGATCGTCGTCGAGGTCACCCGCGCGGCGAACACGTTCGGCCGCACGCATCTGGCCAAGATCCGAGAGGCGTACACGCAGATCGCCGGGATCGTCGCCCGGGCCCAGGCCGACGGCCTGTTCCGGTCAGAGGTCACTCCCGAGTTCGGGGCGCTCGCGTTCTACGGGTCGATCGAGCAGGTCCTGACCCGCTGGATCTTCGACCGGGACGCCGTCGATGACGCCGAGCTCGAGGACGCCAAGAGCATGATCGTCGAGACGATCTGCCGCGGGCTCGGAGCGGGATACCACGGCCACTGCGTCGGCGCGCCGCCTCGATCTCTGATTGAATCCGCTCCAATGACTGAGAGCCCCTTGGTCAAGCGACTGCTTTGGACGGGCTTGCTCGCCGGAACCGGCGCGCTCGCGACGCTCCTGTCGACTCGCGTGTCTGCGCTGATCTGGGCGCGCGTGTTCGGCGAGGATCCGCCCGAGTGACCGAAGACATCGAGACCTCGACCGCGCAGCCCATAACGGACGCCCTCTCGGGCGCATCCGATAGCGTGCCCGTGCAGGCTCGCGTCGTCGCGCTCGCGGACGAGCGCCCCGAGGTGGCGGTCGGAGCTGCGTTCGCCGGCGGCCTCCTGGCCGCCATGATCCTGAGGCGCCTTGTCCGCTGACAACGGGATATCCGAGAACCTCGTCCAGACGGTGACCGAGGTCTCCGACCGGGTCAGCAGCCTGGTCCGGGAGGAGTTCGAGCTTGCCAAGGCCGAGGTCACGATCAAGGCCAAGAGCCTGCTCCGCGGCACGGTGGCGGTGTTCGCCGGCGCGGTGTTCGGAGTGTTCGCGATCTTCATCGGGCTCGAAGCCGCGGCGTGGGCGCTCAACGCGATCCTCGTCCCGGGCGCAGGGAGCATCTGGGAGGGCTTCGCGATCGTGTTCGGCGTGCTCGCGGTGCTCGCGATCGCCTCGTTCCTGTTCGCGTATACCAAGCTGAAGGCCGGGGCTCCGCCGGCCCCGACGATGGCGATCGACGAGGCCAAGCGGATCCGCGACACGGTCGGGTCCAAGACCGAGATCTGAAGCTGATGCCGCCGCCGACACGCACTCCAGATCAGATCCGTGCCTCGATCGAGCAGAACCGCCAGGAGCTCGGCCACTCGCTCGACAAGCTACGGGGCGAGGTCACCGAGCTCACCGACTGGCGCGGCCAGATCCGCCGCCACCAGCGCGAGCTCCTGATCGGCGCGGGGATCGCCGGGTTCGTGCTCGGCGGGGGGATGGCGGCACTCGGCGTGCTCGCATTCGGGCGGGGCCGGCGCCGGCAGCTCGGCCGCTGATCGCCGTCCTGCCGCGGGCTCGCGGACGGGTCGACGGCGATCTGCGATTCGCGACGGATCGTCGAGCATCTTGCGTTCAGGCGCTCGGACGCACCACCCACTTCTTCGCCCGACCCGTCGTCGGGGCACTGAGCGCGGCTGGAAGCTGCTCTAGCTCGATCGTGGGCCCGCGAAGCGTATTCCAGAGCGCGTCGTCGGCGGCGAGCGTCGCGAGCGCCTGGTCGACCTCGTCCGGGGAATGGTGGAAGGTCCCTCGGAGGTCGAGCTCCGCGTAGTGGAGTGGACCGGTCGGCAGGCTGACCTCGGTGCCGCTCGGACAGCCGCCGACGAGCACCACGACGCCGCCGGGCGCGGCGGCGGCGACCGCGTCGCGCCAGGCATCGGGGCGGCCGACGGCCTCGAACACGAGCGCGTGGTGGCCGAGGACCTCGGCCGGCGTCGCGCCCAGGTCCGCCGCCTGCGCGCGGCGTTCGGCGTGTGGATCGGCGACCGTCACGTTTCGCCCCTGCGATGCCAGGAGCGAGGTGAGCATCAGTCCCATCGGGCCGCCGCCGACCACGCCGACGTCGGTGGCGTCGCTGCCGCGGGCGACGGCGTGAACGGCAGCCGCGAACGGCTCGGCCATCGCCGCCGCTTCCGCGGGCAGGCCGTCGGGAATGCGGTGCAGCGCGGCCTCGGGGGCCGCGATCCGCTCGGCGAACCCGCCGAGCACCCAGGTGGGACTTCGGCAGATCTGCGCACGTCCGGCGCGGCAGGGTTCGCACGCTCCGCACGCGACCGAGTCGGACACGAGCACCCGCTCGCCGGTGTCGGTCCGGACCCCGGCGGTCTCGTGGCCGAACCGGCACGGGTACGGCGGCAGCACTCGATGACCGTGACGCCACATCTTGACGTCGGTCCCGCACGTGGTCGCGGCCTCGATCTCGACGATCACCTCGCCCTCGGGCTCGGGGACCTCCTCGACGCGGAGGTCCTGCGGGCCGAACAGGACCGCCGCCCTCACGGCTCGACCACCACCTTCAGGCCTTCCTTTCGGCGCTGGAGGTCGAGCGCGCGTCCGGTCTCCTCGAGCGGCAGGCGGTGCGAGACGAGCGGTCGCGGATCGACGCGCCGGGTGGCGATCAGCTCGAGCGCGGCCCGCATGTCGCGCGGGTCCGGCCGAGTAGCTCGCGGTCAGCGTTATCTCCCGCAGGAACAGCGCGGTGGCGTCGAAGGTGGGTGGCTCGTCGGGATCGGGAGGCGCGTACAGGCACAGCGTGCCGCCGGGCGCGATCGCCGCGGCCGCGCTCGCGATCGCCTCGGGCTTGGGGGTGCACACGATCGCGACGTCGACGAGCTCGTTGCCGTGGTGCTCGGCGCCCCACGCCTCGGCCCGCTCCAGGCGCTCGGGGGTTGGTTCGCGGACCCAAACGGCCTCGACCCCGCGAGCGTGGGCGGCCGCGATCTGGAGAAGGCCGTTGACTCCGGCGCCGACGACGAGCAGCGAATCGCCGGCGCGCAGCCCGGCCCGGTCCTGAGCGCGGAGCACGCACGCAAGCGGCTCGACGAACGTCGCGGTCACCGGATCGAGGCCGTCGGGGAGCTCAAGCAGCTCCGCCGACGAGCTCCGCCGTTACTCGCACCCGCTCGGCGAACCCGCCGGGGTCCAGGCGCGTGGCGCGGAACCGCTCGCACAGCGTCTCGTGGCCCCGCCGGCAGCGCCGGCACTCGCCACACGGCGCGTGGTGGTGGATCGCGACGCGTGCGCCGACCTCGGGCGCGGTCGCGCCCGCGCCGACCGCGCGGACAGTTCCGACGACCTCATGGCCGAGCACCGCGGGAAGCCGCGGCGCTACGTACCAGTCGGTCACGTCCGAGCCGCAGACGCCGCAGGCGAGCACGTCGCAGACCACCTCGCCCGGGCCGGGCTCGGGATCGGGCATCTGCTCGATCCGGACGTCGCCCGGAGCGAACGATCGGGCGACCCTCATCTGGTCGCGGTGCCGCAGTGCGCGGCGAGGGCCTCGGTGTCGGGAGCCCGCACGACGCCTCGTTCGGTCACGAGCGCGGTGATCAAGCGCTGCCGGGGTGACGTCGAACGCCGGGTTGCGGCACGCGCGTATCGGGGAGCGTGAGTCGCTGCCCGGCGGCGGCCCTCACCTCCTCGGGATCGCGCTCCTCGATCTCGATGTGTTCGCCGCCGGCCGTGGTCAGGTCGATCGTCGATGTGGGACCGGCGACGACGAACGGGATGTTCGCGGCGTGGGCCGCGAGCGCGAGCCCGTACGTCCCGACCTTGTTGGCCACGTCGCCGTTCGCCGCGACCCGGTCGCAGCCGACGATCACGGCGTCGACGGCGCCCGCCGCGATCAGACCCGCCGCCGCGGAGTCGACGATCAGCTCGTGGGGGATGTTGAGGCGGGCAAGCTCGTATGCGGTCAACCGCGCCCCCTGGAGGAGCGGCCGCGACTCGGTCGCGAGCACGCCCTGGAGCGTGCCCCGCTCGGCGAGCTCGGCGATCACGGCCAGCGCCGTCCCGCGACCAGGCGCGGCGAGCGCGCCGGTGTTGCAGTGCGTGAGGATCCGGCGCGCGCTCGCGAGGAGGTCGGCGCCGTGGTTCGCGATCGCGTTGCTCGCGGCCTCCTCCTCGGCGTGGATTCGCTGTGCCTCTGCGAGGGCCGCGCCGGCAAGGTCGCCGTCTGCCGGGTCGCGTGTGCGGACGGCCGCGTTCATTCGATCGACGGCCCAGGACAGGTTGACCGCGGTCGGTCTCGCCTCGCGCAGGAGCCGGCATGCGCGGTCGAGCGTCTCGTGCGACGGGTCGCGCGCGAGCTCCAGCACGACGCCGTATGCGGCGGCGACGCCGATCAGCGGCGCGCCGCGGATCGCGAGACGGCGGATCGCGCCGGCCACGTCCTCGGCGCTCCGAAGCTCGAGCTCGCGCTCATGCCAGGGGAGCGCGGTCTGATCGATCGCCCACAGCGCGGTTCCGTCGAAGCGCACGGCGACGACGCTCGCGGCGGTGGTCCGGGTGTAGGACATCGCGCCGATGCTATCCCGGCGGTCTGGGCGGGTATGCTTTTGCCGGCGCGCGGGGCCGCGTCTTAGCCGGAAAGGGGGCCTCGTATCCACCTTCGACTCGTAATCTTCTGCGTCTGCGTGCTCGCAGCGTTCGGCCTTGCGGCGAACGCGGCGCTCGCCGCCGGCCCGATCATGCCGCTGTCCCAGGTTCAGCCGGGGATGCAGTGCACGGGTGAGACGGTGGTTCAGGGAACGACGATCTCCTCGTTCGACGTGCACGTGATCGACGTCGTCCAGGCACCGGGCGAGGGGGCGAGGATCCTCGTGCAGGTATCGGGCCCCGCGGTCGACTCCACCGGCGTCGCCGAGGGGTTCTCCGGCTCGCCGGTGTACTGCCCCGACTCGTTCGGAACGATCGAGAACGCCGGAGCGATCTCGGAGGGGATCGGCCAATACGGCAACAACGTCGTGCTCGTCACGCCGATCGAGCAGATGCTCGGCGAGCCCGTGGAACCGCCGTCGTCCGCGCCGCGCCTCGCCGTGCGGCCGCGGCCGCTGCTCGGACCGCTGACCGTAGGCGGGCTCTCGCCCGCCGTGTTCGGGCTGGTCCAGCGCGCCGGCGCGCGCGCCGGCCGGCTCGTGCTCTCCGTGCCGGCCGATCGGCCGATCGGGTTCCCGACCCAGACGCTCGTTCCGGGCGCATCGGTGAGCGCCAGCTACTCGTCCGGAGCGGTCCCGATGGGCGCGGTCGGGACCGTCACGTACGTCAACGGACCGACGGTGTACGCGTTCGGGCACGAGCTGGACGGCGCCGGCCGGCGCTCGCTGCTGCTCCAGGACGCGTACGTCTACTACGTCGTCAACAACCCAGACCCGACGACCGCCCCGAGCTACAAGCTGGCGGTGCCCGGCCACACGCTGGGCACGCTGTCGAGCGACACGCCGAACGCCGTGATCGGAGAGGTGGGGCCGCCGCCGGCGACGGTTCCCGGTCGACGTGACGGCTCACGACCTCGACACCGGCACGTCGGTGTCATTGCGACACCCAGGTCGCGGACGAGACCGCCATCGGCCTGCCGCTCGGCACGCCGATGGTCGACACGATCGCGCCGGTCGAGGTGGCGCAGGCAGCTACTCAGATCTACAACGGCCCGCCGGCGAACGAGTCGGGCCGGATGTGCCTGCGGATATTCCTCCGCGGGAGCCGCAAGCCGCTCGGGTTCTGCAATCGATACGTCGGGACCGGGGTGGCCGGCGACGAGGGCCTGGCGCCGCCCGAGCTCGCGAGCGCGGCGTCGGCCGACGTGACGAGCGCATTCGGCGATCTCGAGCAGGTGGACTTCGCGACGCTGCACGTCGCGCACGTCGTGGCCGACATCGACGCCTCGCGCGGCCTGGCCGAGGCCGCGATCGTGTCCGCGCACGCGCCGGGCCGGGTCAAGGCCGGCCGCGTGGTCAGGGTCCGGCTCGTGGTGCGGGTCTACCGCGGGCCGCTGCGGACGCTCTCGTTCCCGCTCCGGATCCCCGCGGGTGCGAAGGGGGCGATCTCGGTGACGATAAACGGGCCCATGCCGCCGCCGCCCGCGTCGAGTTCAGGACTCTCCTCGTCGCTCGCCGTGACGCTGTCCGGAGGTGGCGCGGGGTCCGGGAGCGGAGGTTCCCCGGGGATCTCCTCGGTCGCCGAGCTGCGGCAGGCGATCGCGTTGATTCCGGCCTACGACGGGCTGATCGCGAACCTGCCACACCACGTCAAGCGCCACGTATTCCGCGACCCGTCGCTGCTCGTGACGGGCCGCGCCACGCTCGCGTTCGACGTGGCGCGCTAGCGGTTTCCGCTAGAGGCGGTTCTCGATCGTCAGCGGCGCCGGCGCCGGCTCCGGCTGCGCCGGCTCGGCTCCGGCCTCGCCGCCGTCGCCGTTCTCGACCCCGAGCGCCTGCTGGAGCTCGCCCGACTCGTACATCTCGGTGACGATGTCGCAGCCGCCGACGAACTCGCCGTCGATGAACAGCTGAGGGATCGTCGGCCAGTTCGACAGCCCCGAGAGCTCCTGGCGGATCCGTGGGTCGGGCAGGATGTTGACGGCCGCGAACGGCGTGCCCACGTGCTGCAGGATCGCCACGGTGCGAGCGGAGAATCCGCACATCGGCTGGTCTGGGGTGCCCTTCATGAACAGGATCACGGGGTTCTCAGAGATCGCGCTCTGGATCGCCTCGCGGATCTGGGTGGTCTGATCGTCGCTCATGCGATGTGCTCCGTTTCCGAGGTGATCGTTTGAATCGACAGCGCGTGGATGCGGTCTCCGACCTCCGCGTCCGAACACGTCGTAGACGAGCCGGTGCTGGGCGATCCGCGACAAGCCGCGGAACGCCGGCGCGGACACGATCGCGTTGAAGTGATGGCCGTCGCCGGTCACCTCCGCGCTCGATCCCGGAATGCCGGCCTCGATCCGCTCCTTGAGCTCGTCCGGCGTGGCCGACTCGTCGCTGGCTGCCATGCCCTTAGCGTAGCGAGATGCCATCGCTATACTGAATGAAGCAAGCAGCCGATATGGATTCCATGATCACACTCACCGACAAGGGTGCCGAGAAGGTACGTGAGTTCCTCGCCGCGCAGAGCTGCCGCCGCCGAGCACGGCCGGGCTTCGGGTCGGCGTTCGGGGCGGAGGTTGCTCCGGCTTCCAGTACGCGCTCGCGTTCGACGAGCAGCGCGACGACGACAGCGTCTTCGAGGACAAGGGGATCCGGCTCCTCGTCGACCGTCCGAGCCTTCCGTACGTGAGGGGCTCCGTGATCGACTTCGTCGACGGCCTCCAGGGCGCCGGATTCAAGGTCGAAAACCCGAACGTGGTCGCCGCCTGCGGGTGCGGGTCGTCGTTCCGGGTCGCCGAAGAGGAAGAAGTCTCCGCGGTCTGAGCGCCGCGCGTCGGCGGTCGCGGTCTTCGCGGCGGCGCGGCGGCGCGTCGAGGGTCGCGGTCTTCGCCAGGCGAGTTGTGCGGTGCACAACTCGCCAAATCGGGCGCGCCCGAAGCCCCCAGGCTACATAAGCGTCTCAGAGGCGCTTATCTCGCCAAGGTCCTGGGAGGACGGCCACTTTGGCGGGTTCTGCACCCTTTTGGCGGGTTCTGCACCCTTTTGGCGGGTTCTGCACCACGCTGGCGGGTTGTGCACCCCTTTTGGCGGGTTCTGCACAACGCTGGCGGGTTCTGCATCACGCTGTTGCGCGCCTGCCTACACGGGCGAGGTGCGCAGCGATCGCCACAGGAACAGAGAGGCGAGCGTCCGGTTTGGGCGCCACGGCTCGGCGATCGCGGTCAGCTCGGCCGGCCCGGGCAGCGCCGGCAACTCGTAGCGGCTCATGACCGCCTTCCGGATCCCAAGATCGCCGACCGGGATCACGTCGGGCCGGTGGAGGTGGACGATCAGGAAGATCTGCGCGCTCCACAGGCCGATGCCCTTGACCGACACCAGCGCGGCGATCACCTCGTCGTCCGGGAGGTCGTCGAGGCTGTCGAGGTCGAGCGAGCCGTCGAGCACGTGCTCGGCGAGCGAGCGCAGGTAACGCACCTTCGCGTGGCTGAGCCCGGCCGCGACTCGCAGCTCCTCCATGTCCTCGGCGAGGATCTCGGCCGGCGTCGGCACCCGGCCTCCGTAGCGCTCGAGCAGCCGACGGTAGATCGCGGCGGCGGCCGCGTTCGACAGCTGCTGGCCGGCGATCGCGCGAACCAGCGTCGCGTAGTTGTCGTTCGGGAGGCCCGTGCGGAAGTCCTCCAACCCGTCGGCCCCGACCTCGTCGATGATCGCGCGCATCACCGGATCGGCCGCGCGCAGGGCCTCGACCGCCTCCGGGTGAGGAGCCCCGGCCCGCGACGCCGCTCTCGTTTACGGCTGGCCGGCAACGACCCCAGGGACCCCGGTGTTGGTCGAGTACGCCGGCTGGATCCTGACCTCGGGGCGGATCTCGTGGACGGCCTGGGCGACCGCGATCGCCGACTCAGCGAACCCGGTGGCGATCAGCTTGAGCTTGCCGTCGAACGTCGCGATGTCCCCGCACGCCCAGACCCGCTCCAGCGAGGTCTTCATCAGCTGGTCGACGACGATCGCGCCCTTGACGACCTCGAACCCCCAATCCTTGAGCGGCCCGAGCGCGGTCTTGAACCCGAGCTGGAGGAGGATCGCGTCGACCTCGACCTCGATCTCGTTCGCCTCGTCCTCCGAATTGAACAGCCGCACCCGTTCGACGTTCCCGTTGCCGGACACCTCGCGAATCTGGAACGGCACGTGCAGCGCAACGTCCCCGCGGTCCGCGGCCTCGAGCACCTGGCCGACCGTCAGCTCATGGGCGCGGAACGCCTCGCGGCGATGCACCAGCTGACCGACGAAGCCACGTCGAGCAGGTTGATGACCCAATCGACGGCCGAGTCGCCGCCGCCGACGATCATCACCCGCTTGCCGTCGAACACCGACTTGTCGCCGACGATGTAGTGCACGCCGCGCCCCTCCCACGGCGTCATGTCGTAGCCGGGCAGCTTCTTGGGCTCGAACGCGCCGTGGCCGCCGGCGACGATCACCGTCCGCGAGCGCAGCTCGCCGCGGTCGGTATGCAGGACCACCACCCGATCCTCCCCGGACCCCTCCCACGAGATCGTCTCAGCGGTCGTGTCCAGATGAACCGGGACGTCGAACTGCTCCAGCGACTGCTCGCGCAACAAGCTCGACGAGCTCGCGGGCGAGCACCCGCGGATGGCCGGGCACGTCGAAGATCCACTTCTCCGGATACAGCGTGGTGAGCTGGCCGCCGAGCTCCGGCAACGAGTCGATCAGGCGCGAGCTCGCCTGTCGCATCCCCGCCCAGAACGCCGTGGACATGCCGACCGGGCCGGCGCCGATCACGGTCACGTCGCGGATCTCGTCGAAGTCGAGTGCGAGCTTCGCGGGGTCTGCCGTCATCCCGAGATCGGCTCGGTCACGGTCAGCGCCGCGCCGTCGAGCGCGCCGAGGGCGCGCTGCACCGAGCAGGAGATGCACGTGAACGTGGGCGTGTCGCGCAACGTGTAGGAGCTCGACTCGGTGGTGCGCAGCCGCTGCACCAGATCGAGGAAATCCGCCGGGTTGTCGGTCTCGAACGCGACCACGAACTCCTGGTCGTCGAGCCCGAACGAGTAGCTCGTGTTGAGGTCGACCGACGGGTACTCGCGGCCCACCCGAATGTGGTCCTGCATGATCCGCCACCGCTCGTCCGCGGGCAGCGCGTACCACGCGCGCGTCTTCACGAACGGGTAGACGAACAGGTACTTGCCGTGCGCCGGGCGGACCTCGAGCCGGGACTCCTCGGAGTACTCCGACGGCTTGGTCATCGCCAGGAACGAGTACGGGACCTCGCACCACTTCATCAGCCCGCTCTGGGCCAGCACCACGTGGAACTCGTGGATCCGCTCGAGGTTCTGGGCCTGGCTGAGCAGCATCAGGTCCGCGTCGCCGCGCGTCCCGACCAGCGAGAACGCCCGCAGCAGATGGCCGTCGGCGAAGTCCTCGCAGGCGGCGATGAACTCGCGCTTGTCCTCGGCGCGGCGCTCGTCGTCGAGTCGCCGCCAGGCAGGATCGACCTTCAGGAAGGTGTATTTGACGAAATGGCGTACGGGCACTGGCTGTAGATGATGATACGCACGGCCCGGGGTCTAAACCCGGAGAACGACCCATGATCCGTCAGCCCCAACCACTACCATTGGACGCGATGCGAGTAGCGATCCTGTCGCCGTACTCGTGGACGTATCCGGGGGGCGTCACGAGGCATATCGAAGCGCTCGCGGAGCGCTTCATCGCGGACGGACATCACGTCCGCGTGCTGGCGCCCTTCGACCCGCCCGACCGCTACTCGATCGCGTCCTGCACCGGGGTGCTCGGCCGCAGAACATCGAACCGCCCGACTACCTGGTCTCGCTCGGCCGCACCCTGTCGCTGAAGGCCAACCACGCGGTCTCGAACGTCTCGATCACGCCGTACGCGCTCGCCACCGCGCAGCAGGAGCTCCGCACCGGCGGCTACGACGTCGTCCACGTCCACGAGCCGCTCGCGCCGGTGGCGCCGTGGTGCATCACCGACTGGACGCGGGTGCCGATCGTCGGGCACGTTCCACACCTACAACGAGAACCGGGTCTCGAACGGGATCGCGACCGTGCTCGGCGCGCGCCGCATGCTCAACCGCCTGCACGTCCGGATCGCCGTGTCCGAGGCGGCGGCCTGGACCGCGCGGCGGTTCTTCGGCGGCCACTACCGGATCATCCCCAACGGGGTCCACGTCGACCCGCGAGCGGGCGGCGCTGGCCGCGCTGCGACCGCAGGGCGACAAGCTCAAGATCGTGTTCGTCGGCCAGGCGGTCGAGCGCAAGGGCCTGCCGCTGCTGCTGCGCGCGTTCGAGGCGCTGCGCGAGCACATCCCGACCGAGCTGACCGTGATCGGCCCATCCGAGCAGGAGCTCTCGCCGCTGATGCTCGACATGCGCGACGTGCGCGTGCTCGGCAAGGTCGACGACGAGACCAAGCGCCTCGAGCTCGAGGCCAGCGACGTGCTGTGCGCGCCCGTCGCTGGGCGGCGAGAGCTTCGGGATGGTCCTGACCGAGGCGTTCGCCGCGGGCACGCCGGTGGTCGCCTCGGACATCGCCGGCTATCGCGACGTCGTGCGCGACGGCGTCGACGGAGTGCTCGTGCCGCGCGGGGACGCCCAGACGCTGGCCGAGTCGCTGCGCGACCTGTACGAGGAGCCGGTGCGCGCGCGCCCAGATGGCGCGGGCCGCCGCGCTCGGCGCCGAGCGCTTCGCCTGGCCGCGCGTCGCCGCGCAGGTGATGGAGGCCTACGAGGAGGCGATCGAGACGCCCGAGCCGGCGACGACGCACGCAGCGCCTCGCGGTCCGGGTGGGCGCACGCGCCGCCGACCTGAAGCCGCGGGTGCCGGCGCAGCGGCTGGCCAGCCTCGAGCCGCCGCTCGACCGGGCCGCAGCGTCACGGCAAGGCGCTCGGCGATCGCCCGCCGCGCTCGGCCTCGCGACGGTGTCGATCGGCGGCGCCGTGCTCGCGTTCCTCGCGCTCCAGAAGATCGGCTTGACGAACATCGCCGCGGCGCTGATCACCGCGAGCCCCACGCTCGTCCTGCTCGGCCTCGCGTGATGTGCAGCGCGATGGTGATGCGCGCGGTCTCGTGGTACGCGATCCTGCGCGCGGCGCTGCCGCGCGGATCCGCGTGCGACTGGCCGACGCGGCGCAGGGCACGTTCATCGGAGTGCTGATGTCCTCGACGCTGCCGGCGCGCCTCGGTGAGCCGTCGCGCGCGCTGGTCGTGGCCCGGCGCACCGGCCGACCCGCGCGAGAACCTGCCGATCGTGCTCGGCACGGTCGTCTCGCAGACGCTGCTGAACATCGTCGCGCTGATCATCCTCGGGCGCGATCATGTTCTCCTCGGTCGACTTCTTCAACGGGCACCAGAACGCGCTGCTGGTCGCCGCGATCGCGCCGCTGGCCCTGCTGATCGTGGTCTTGCTGGCGCCGCTCGTGCTGCGCGACACCGGAGCAGATCGCGCTCGTCGCGCGTGTACGCGTTCGCGGCGCAGGTCCGCGAGGCGCGCTGGCCCGGGTGCGGGCGGGCCTGATCGTGTTCCGCAGCCCGCGCCTGGGCGACGACCGCGACGGTCGCCCAGCTGTCGGCGTGGGCGCTGCAGTGCCTGTCCTGCTGGATCCTGCTCGTCGCGCTCGGGCTCGACAAGCACGGCGCCGGCATCGGCGCCGCGGCCGCGGTCCTGTTCGCGGTCAACATCACCGCGGTCCTGCCGGCGACGCCGGCGAACCTCGGCGTGTTCCAGGCGGCCTGCGCCGCCGTGCTGCACACCGGCTGGCACATCGGCGTACGGCGACGGCGTCGCCTTCGGCGTGATCCTGCAGGCCGTCGAGGTGACGACCGCGATCCTCATGGGCATGCCGGCGCTGCTCAAGGAGGGCATGTCCTGGCGCGAGGTCAGGCTCCGGGCGATGCACACGACGCCGGTCAAGCTGCCGGCGCGTCCGAGCTCGCGCGCCGCAGGCCAGCGCCGCACGCGGCACGCGTCGCAGCCCGCAGCTAGGCCAGCCGGGCTCGAGCTCAGGCCTCGGCCATCGCCGGCTCGCCCTCCGTCGACGGGCTTCCGGGTCCGCGTCGGTCAGCTCGGCCAACCGAGTCGGGTCCTTGTCGGTGCCGGCGATCAGCTCGTCGGCCGCCTGCCTGCGCGGTCTTCGGCAGGAAGCCGGACTTCATCCCGAAGTACACGGCCTGCGGGATGGTGGGCGACGATCGCGAGCGTCGACTGCTCGGGCTCGACGGCGTAGCCGCCCGACAGGCGCAGGCCGATCGACGGCGCGTCGAGCAGCGCGAACACCTTCTCGTGCTCTGACTGCTCGGGGCAGGCGGGGTAGCCCCACGAGTAGCGGCGGCCCTGCGTGGGCTCGATCCCGAGATCGGCGCGGACGCGGGCGTGCAGCCACTCGGCCATGCCCTCGGCGGTCTGCACGCCGAGGCCGTGGACGAACAGCTGCTCGGCGAACTCGCCGTCGGCCTCGAGCTTGGCCATCAGCTCGGTGACCTCGTCGCCGGCCGTGACCGCCTGCAGGGCGACCACGTCGATCTCGCCGGACCCGAGCGGGCGGTAGAAGTCGGCCAGGCAGATCCGGTCGTGGCGCGGCTGGCGGGGGAACACCAGGCGCTCGAGCTCGCGCGGGTGGGCGGGGTCGAAATCCTCGGGGTCCCAGACGATCAGCTCGTTGCCGTCGGAGTTGCACGGGAAGTAGCCGAGCAGCGCGCGCGGATGCAGGTAGGTCTGCTCGCGCCACATGCGCTCGAGGCGAGGCTTGAAGTCCTCGCGCACGAGCCGCTTCCACTCCTCGCCCTTGACGCCGCGCCCGCCCCAGTGGAGCTTGAACAGCACGTGGGTGTCGAGGTGGTGGTAGACCTCGTCCATCGGGACGTCGATCTCGCGCACGCCCCAGAACGGCGGCGTCGGGATCGGGGTGCTCGGTCGACGGCCGCGCTGCGGACCGACGCGTCGGTGACGGGCGGCGCGTCGTCGTCGGTCTGCTCGGGCTGCTCGCGCAGCCGCTTCGCGGCCTCGCGCGTCTTGGCGATCAGCGCCTCGCGCGCCTCGCCGTCGACCAGCTGGTCCATCTTCGCGAGGCCCTCGAACGCGTCCTTGCAGTAGAACACGCCCGGCTCGTAGACCTCGTCGGACTCGGTGCCGTTCGGGTACAGGATCCGCAGGCCGAAGTTGCGGTTGATCGCCGCGCCGCCGATCAGCAGCGGGAACTCGAGCCCGTGCGAGTGGAGCTCCTGCACGCACGCCGGCATCTGCTTGGAGGTCGAGACGAGCAGCGCGCTCAGCCCGATCGCGGTCGCCTTGTGCTCGACCGCGGCGTCGAGGATCGTCGAGATCGGCACCTGCTTGCCGAGGTCGACGACCGTGTAGCCGTTGTTGGTGAGGATCGTGTTGACGAGCGACTTGCCGATGTCGTGCACGTCGCCGAACACCGTCGCGAGCACGACCGTGCCCTTCGTGTAGCCCTCGAGCTTGTCGAGGTAGCTGCTCGAGCTGGGCGACCGCGCGCTTCATCACCTCGGCCGACTGGAGCACGAACGGGAGGATCAGCTCGCCGGCGCCGAACTTGTCGCCGACCTCCTTCATCGCCGGCAGCAGCACGTCGTTGAGCGTCGGGACCGCGCCGATCTTCTCGACGCTGCGGTCGATCCAGTCCTCGACGCCCTCCTTCTTGCGGCGCAGGATGTGGAAGTGCAGCGCCTCCTCGGGCTCCATCCCGGCGGTCGGATCGGCCTTCTCCTCGGCCTCCGCAGGGCCCTTGGACTCGAAGTGGGCGATGAAGCGCTCGAGCGCGTCCTCGCGGCGGTTGAACACCAGATCGTCGGCGAGCTCGCGCTCGTCCTCGGGGATCTCGCCGTACGGCGTGATGTGGTTCGGGTTGACCATCGCCAGGTCGAGGCCGGCCTCGACGCAGTGGTGCAGGAACACGCTGTTGAGCACGCTGCGCGCCGGCAGGCCGACGCCGAACGAGACGTTCGAGACCCCGAGCGAGGTCTTCACGCCCGGGATCTCGGCCTTGATCCGGCGGATCCCCTCGATCGTCTCGACCGCGCTCGGCCGCCACTCCTCGTCGCCGGTGGTCAGCGTGAACGTCAGGCAGTCGAAGATCAGCACCTCGGGGTCGAGGCCGTGCTCGTCGCAGCACAGCTGCGTGATCCGCTGGGCGATCTCGAGCTTGCGCTCGGCCGTCTTGGCCATCCCGACCTCGTCGATCGTCAGCGCGATCAGCGCCGCGCCGTGGGCCTTGGCCAGCGGGACGACCCTGTCGAGCTTGTCGCGGCCGGCCTCGAGGTTGACCGAGTTGACGATCGCGCGGCCGGGGATCTGCTGGAGCGCGGTCTCGATCACGTCGGGCTCGGTCGAGTCGATCTGGATCGGCGCCGGCTGGGTCAGCGAGATCCGCTTGACGACCTGGCGCATCTGCTCGTCCTCGTCCTGGCGCTCGGTCAGCGCGACGCACACGTCGAGCACGTGGGCGCCGCCGGCGACCTGGTCCTCGGCGACGGTCAAGCAGGCCGTCGTAGTCGTCGGCCAGCAGCAGCTCCTTGGCCTTGCGCGAGCCCTGCGAGTTGACGCGCTCGCCGACGAGCGTCGGGCGCGGGTCCTGGACGAGCGGGGTCGCGGCGATCATGCTCGAGGCGTGCGGCGGGCGCGCGGCGGCCGCTCGCCCGGCGTCGCGGCCGCGCGCGCGCTCGGCGATCGCGGCGATGTGGTCGGGCGTCGTGCCGCAGCAGCCGCCGACGATCGAGACGCCGTAGCGCTCGACGAACTCGCCCAGCACGTCGGCGAGCGGCTCGGGCTCCTCGGGGAAGATCGTCTCGCCGTTCGGGCCCTGGAGCGGGAGGCCGGCGTTCGGGATGCAGTGGACCGGGACCGGGCAGTTCTCGCCGAGGAAGCGGATCGCGTCGCGCATGTCCTCGGGGCCGGTCGAGCAGTTGAGGCCGATCACGTCGACGTCGAGCGCCTCGAGCGTGGTCAGCACCGCGCTGATGTCGGTGCCGAGCAGCATCTTGCCGCCCTGGGGCAGGAGCGAGACGCTGCACTGGATCGGAACGCTGCGGCCGGCCTGCTTGAACGCCTCGCGCGCGCCGAAGATCGCGGCCTTGACCTCGAGGATGTCCTGCGCGGTCTCGATGATGATCAGGTCGACGCCGCCCGGCGAGCAGCGCTCGCGCCTGCTCCTTGAACACCTCGACCAGCTCGGGGAACTGGATCTGGCCGAGCGTCGGGTCGTCGCTCGCGGGCAGGAAGCCGGTCGGGCCGATCGAGCCGGCGACGAAGCGGTCCTCGCCGGCCGCCTTGCGCGCGATCTCGGCCGCCTTCTGGTTGATCTCGAGCGTGTGGTCCTCGAGCCCCCACTCGGACAGCTTCAGCCGCGAGGCCTGGAAGGTGTCGGTCTCGAGCACCTCGGCGCCGGCGTCGAGCATCGCGGTGTGGACGCCCTCGATCACGTCGGGGCGGTTGAGCACGAGCACCTCGTGGCACCGGCCCGGGAGCCGGTAGTCGTTCTCGAGGCTGAGGTCGAACTGCTCGAGCGTGGCGCCCATCCCGCCGTCGTAGACGACGACGCGCTCGCGGGTGGCCGCCATGAAGTCGCGCATCGGGGGGACTGCTAGCAAACCTTGACATGAGCTCTGTCAAGGTTAACGGCGGACGGGGCAGGGTGGCCTCGCTGCGCTCGGCGTCCGTGGGCCGGACGTCCGAGCCGCAGGCCCCGGACGCCGCCGCAGGCGGCCCCTAACTCCCGCCGCGCGAGACCAGCCGCGACATCACGACCTGCGACCGGGTGCGCTGCACGAGGCCGTCGCGCTGCAGGTCCATGATCAGCCGCTCGAGGTCGGCGTTGTCCTGGGTGCGCACGCGGGCGATCGCGTCGGCCTCGCCGGTCACGCTCCAGGCCTCGACGACCTCGGGGTGCCGGCGGAGCGTGTCGGTGACCGCGTCGAGCAGCGTCCCGGGCGCGTAGAACAGCTCGATCAGCGCCTCGGTGTGGTCGCCGAGCGCGTTGTGGTCGACGACCGCGGTGAACCCCTGGAGCGCGCCGCGGGCGCGGAGCCGGTCGACGCGGCGCTTGACCGCCGGCGCCGACAGCGACACGCGCTGGCCGATGTCGTCGTAGGTGCGCCGGCCGTCCTCGACAGCAGCGCAAGAATCTGACGATCTTGGGCGTCCATACGTTGATCTATTGCAGCAGATTACATCGATTTCGGCATCGACAACCGCCGGAGCCAGGGGTAGCCTCTTGACATGACCGAATCCGGAATGCTCGCCCGTGTCATCTTCGACGAGGCCCACAGCGAGGCGTGGACGATTCGCCCGGAGCTCGCGCGTCAGATGCAGCCGGCCCACCCCGGCGACTGCGTCGTACGCGCGCGCGGCGGCCGCGCTGGCCGAGCGCGACTTCGTGGTCGAGGTCCAACGTCGAGGGGCCGCTGACCGAGGAGACGCTCGGCGGCGCCGAGCGTGCTCGTGATCGCGCATCCATCCGACCCGGCGTGGGAGCGGACGACGGGCAGCGGATCGCCGCGGCTGAGCCCCGGACGAGCTCGACGCGATCGAGGCATTCGTGTCGGCCGGCGGCGGGCTGATCGTGCTCGGCGAGACCGAGCAGGAGAAGTACGGCAACAACCTCAACGAGCTGCTCGCGCGGTTCGGGCTGCACCTCGAGAACGACACCGTCCAGGACTACGAGCACTACCGTGAACGCGCCGAGCTGGGTCCTCGCCGAGCTGGCGCAGGGCGGCCGTGGGCGCGGCGGCGACCTGCTCGCGCGCGTGAACGCGGCTGTGCCTGTACCGGGCGACGACGATCTCCTCGAGCAACGGCGCCACCGTCCTCGCGCGCACGCACGCGACCGCGTCGGCGCCGGGCGCGCCGCTGATCGTCGCCTCCAACCACGGCGAGGGCCGCGTGGTCGTGCTGGCCGACTCCGATCTGTTCGGCGACGACTGCATCGACGAGCTCGATCACCGCGCGCTGTGGCTGAACCTCGTCTATTGGGCGGCCCGTCCCGACGGCGGGATCTGGCCGGTCGCGCGAGCAGCGCGACGGGCGCGGGCCCGAGCACGAGCCGGCGTGGGTCGCGCTGCGCGACGAGACGAACGCGCTCGCGCTGCTGCAGGCGCCCGACGGATCGCTCGTCGGGGATGCGGACGACGCTCGCGGCCACGTCGAGCGGATGGCTGCAGGCGATCGAGGAGCTCGCGCCGCGGTTCCCGCACGACGAGCCGAGTACCTGGCGCGCGGCCGTCGAGGAGCTGCGCGGCTGGGACTTCGGCAAGCCGGACTTCACGCGCGCGCTCGAGCTGTTCCGTCCCGAGCTGTCGCGCACCGACGGGATCGAGCACCTGGTGCTGTTCCCGATGTACAAGCAGAACGGCTCGCGCGACACGTGCTTCGAGGCGCTGATCGTCCGCGTCCCGTGGCCGGACTGGATCGCCGAGCTCGAGCGCACGCGCTACGACAACCCCAAGTTCGTCCCGGTCGAGCTCGTCGACGCCACGCGCGGCTACGACAGCGAGTGCGCGGTGCTGTTCCCCGAGACGGTGTCGGCTGGAACCGCCGACCGCCCCGCGCGGTTAGCAACTTCGGCGCGATCTTCTGCGACCGTGAGGCCGCGCGGCTGCGGCGCCTGGCCGGCGCCGCGGCCGATCTTCTTCGACTGAACCTGCCGCCCGACGCGGCGTGCATGCTGGCCAGCCCGGAGATCTCGCAGCAGGCCTACATCCTGTGGGACCTGATCCACGACCGCGCGCACAGCCACGGCGACCTGCCGTTCGACCCGTTCATGATCCGCCAGCGCGCGCCGTACTGGATGTACTCGCTCGAGGAGCTCCGCTGCGACCTGACCGCGTTCGGCCAGGCGGTCGCGCTCGAGCGCGAGGGCGTGTCGTTCGCGCGCTACGTCCAGTACGCGATCCTGCTCGACCGGCTGCTCCGCTTCCCGATCACGGGCGCGCGGGTCCGCAACTACGACGGGCTCGGCGGGCAGCTGCTGTTCGCCTACCTGCACCGCCACGGCTACCTGCACTGGACCGACAACCAGCTGACGATCGAGTGGGACCGGGTGGCCGACGGCGTCGCCGCCCTGCGTGGGCGAGGTCGAGGAGCTGTACCGGCGTGGGCATCGACCGCACCAAGCTCCAGCACTGGGCGGCCGCGCACGACCTCGTCGCGGCGAGCGTGCCGCCGGCGGCCGGCTCGCAGTGGACCGCGTCGGTTCGCGAGTTCACCGACGTCGAGGATCCGCGGCCGTACATCGACCTCGTCCGCGACGACGAGTTCCCGCTGTCGATCTTCTACTCGTCGCTGAAGGCTAAGCTCGCCGCGTGAACAGCGCCGCGCGGGCTTCGCCTCGGACAACTCGGCCACGATCCACCCCGACGTCCTCGCGGCGATCGCGCGGGTGAACGTCGGCCACACGTTCGGGTACGGGCACGACGACTACACGCTGTCGGTGCGAGGCGCGGGTGGCCCAGGGACGTTCGGCGACCACGCGAGCGCGTTCTTCGTGTTCAACGGCACCGGCGCGAACGTCGTCTCGCTGCGCGCGGCGTGCCGGCGGTTCGAGGGCGTGATCTGCGCCGAGACCGCGCACCTCAACGTCGACGAGTGCGGCGCGCCGGAGGCGATCGCCGGGCGTCAAGCTGCTGACCGTCCCGGGCGTCGACGGCAAGCTGACGCCCGGAGGCCGTCGAGAGCCGGATCGCGCGGATCGGCGACGAGCACGCGGTGCAGCCGCGCGTCGTGTCGATCTCGCAGTGCACCGAGCTCGGGACGCTGTACACGCCTGGCGGAGACGCGGGCGCTCGCCGAGCTGGCGCACGAGCACGATCTGATCCTGCACGTCGACGGCGCGCGCCTGTCGCAACGCGGCGGCCGCGCTCGGGGTGTCGCTGCGCGAGGTCCGACCGTGGGCGTCGACGTCCTCTCGTTCGGCGGCACCAAGAACGGGCTGCTCGGCGCCGAGGCGGTCGTGTGCTGAACCCCGAGCTCGCGCGCGACTTCCTGTACATCCGCAAGCAGTCGATGCAGCTCGCGTCGAAGATGCGCTTCCTCGCCGCCCAGTTCGACGCGCTGCTGACCGACGAGCTGTGGCTGCGCTGCGCCGGCAACGCGAACGCGATGGCTTCGCGGCTGGCGGCGGCGCTGCCGCGGCGTCGCCGGGTCTGACGATCACCCGGCCGGTCGAGACCAACGCGGTGTTCGCGGCGCTGCCGCCGGCGGTGACCGAGTCGCTCCAGCGCGACTTCCCGTTCTACGTGTGGGACGAGAGCGCCGGCGAGGTCCGGTGGATGTGCTCGTGGGACACGACCGAGGAGGACGTCGACGAGTTCGCCGCCGCGGTCGGGCGCGCGGTTGCCTAGCGTTCTTCGGTGATGCAGCGGTTCTCGATCCGGCCGACACCGTCGACCTCGACCACGACCACGTCGCCGTCTTTCAGCAGAAGCTGCGGCTCGCGCCGGTAGCCGACGCCGCCCGGCGTGCCGGTCAGGATCAGGTCGCCGGGCTCGAGCGTGGCGAACTCCGAGATCACGCTGACGAGCGTGGCGACGTCGAAGATCAGGAGCTCGGTCGTGGCCTCCTGGACCTTCTCGCCGTTGACGAACGTCCGCAGCGTCAGCGGGCTCGGTTATTTCGTCGAGCGTCACGAGGTCGGGGCCGACCGGCGTCGAGGCGTCCCACGCCTTGCCCTGGAGCCACTGGTGGGTCTTGTACTGGTAGTCGCGCATCGAGACGTCGTTGGCGATCGCGTAGCCGGCGACGTACTCGAGCGCGCGCTCGCGCGATACGCGCCGGCCGCGCTCCCCGATCACGACGACGAGCTCGCCCTCGTAGTCGATCGCGGCGCTCTCGGGCGGGAGCGGGATCGGGTCGTTCGGTCCGGTCAGAGTCGTCGTGAACTTCGTGAACAGCACCGGGTACTCCGAGTGGTCGCGCTTGGTCTCCTCGATATGGGCGACGTAGTTCAGGCCGACGCAGATGACCTTGCCCGGGCTCGGCACGACCGGGCGCCGATAGAGGTCGGCAGCCGGAAGGCTCGATCCACGGTCGAGCGGCGGGTCGTTGAGGAGCGAGAGGGGTGTCTCGCGGCCGAGCTCGGTGACCCCTAGCGAGGGGCACCGCTCGGTCGCCCTCGATCGCGACGGCGAGGGGGGTTCCTTCGTGCAGCACCGAGGCGAAGCGCATCGCGGCGGAAGGATACGGGTCCGCGCTCGAACCGGCCGACGAGCGCAAGCTAACCTGCGGGCCGCAACGTTTGCCATCGAGACGGGTTTCATCAGAGGTTGCAGGACTGCTCTGAGACAGCTGAAGCGCCGGGATCAGCAGGACCCTCGCCGCCACCCTCGTGGCGGCGTTCGTGTCGCTGGTCGGGGCCGCCGGCGCGCCGGCCCAGGCGCCGGCCGTGTCCGTGTTCCCGAGCCCGAACACGACGTACGCCGAGGCCGGCAGCCAGATCACGTTCCGGGGCATCCCGGCCGGCCAGATCGGTCACGTGACCGTGGTCGGGTCGAGCAGCGGCGCGCACGGCGGCACGATCCAGGCCGACTCCGACGGGCAGGGAGGGAGCTTCGTCCCGAGCGCGCCGTTCGCGCCCGGCGAGACCGTGACCGTGACCACCGGGCTGAACGTGATCGGCGGGACGAACGGTGCGTTCCACTTCGGGGTCGCCGTGCCGTTCGGGTCGATCAACCCGATGAAGCTGCCGATGGTCCCCGCGGGCTCGAACGGCATCCAGCACTTCAACTCGCGTCCCGACCTCGAGCCGGCGTCGATCACGATCAACCGGCAGTCCATCGTCGCAGTACAACGGCGACATCTTCCTGACCCCGCAGTACGGGCCGCGTTCAGAACGGCCCGATGCTGCTCGACTCCACCGGCCACCTGATCTGGTTCCAGCCGCTGCCGGCCAACCAGCTGGCCGCCGACTTCCGGGTCCAGCAGCTGAACGGACAGCCGGTTCTGACCTGGTGGCAGGGCTTCACGAACAACGGCTCCGGGCGTGGCGAGGGCGTGATCTACAACAGCCAGTACCAGCAGATCGCCACCGTCCAGGCCGGGCAACGGGCTGCAGGGCGTCGACCTGCACGAGTTCCTCGTGACGCCCCAGGGGGACGCCTACATCGTCGCGGTCAACCCGGTCCACTGGGACGGGATGAAGCGGCCGCTGATGGACTCGGTCATCCAGGAGATCGACATCAAGACCGGGCTGGTGCTGTTCGAGTGGCACGCGCTCGACCACATCCCGATCACCGAGTCGTTCTTCAAGTTCGGCTCCAAGGGCGTCGTGTACGACCCGTACCACGCGAACTCGATCGCGGTCGACAGTGACGGGAATCTGATCGTGTCGCTGCGCAACACGTGGGCGATCTACAAGATCAACCGCCAGACCGGCGCCGTGATGTGGACGCTCGGGTCCAACAAGAACAACTTCAAGATGGGCCCGGGAACGCAGACCGCGTTCCAGCACGACGTCGTCGTCCAGCCGAACGGCGTCATCTCGATGTTCGACGACGGCGGCCGGCCCGCCGCGGGTGCACGCGCAGTCGCGCGCGGTCGAGCTGTCGGTCAACACGGCGAAGATGACCGTCTCGCTCGTCAGGCAGTTCGAGCACTCGCCGGGTGTGAGCGCGAACTTCGAGGGCGGCGCCCAGGTCCTACCCGGCGGCAACCTGTTCGTTGGGTGGGGCCAGCAGCCTTACTTCTCGGAGTTCAGCTCGTCGGGCAAGCTCGTGTTCGACGCTCGGTTCACGTCGAACACCTCGAGCTACCGCGCGTACAAGTTCGCGTGGAGCGGGCAGCCGACGACGCCGCCGAGCATCGCGGTCTCGAACAACAACGACGGGACCACGCAGGTGTACGCGAGCTGGAACGGCGCGACCGCGCGTGTCGTCGTGGCAGGTGCTGGCGGGCGCAAGCCCGAGCTCGCTGTCGCCGCTGAGCACCGTTGGCAGGCGAGGGTTCGAGACGTCGATGTCAGCCGCCACCGGGCAGCCGTACTTCGCGGTGCAGGCACTCGACTCGAAGGGGCAACGTGCTCGCCACCTCGGCGACCGCCACCGCTCCGCCTCACATCGGGATCGCCGGCCGCACCGCGTTCGTGTCCTCGAGCGGGGTTGGCGGTCTGCCGGGCGTGTGCGATACGAGCAGCACGTGCCACATCTCGATGACGATCACCTCCGGGCGCACCGTGCTCGCGCAAACCGGCGCCGAGCAGGTCCCGGCCGGCGGCGGCGGGATCATCTACTTCTCGCTCAACAGCGCCGGGCGGTCGATGCTCGCGCACGCCCGCGGTCACCGGCTACTCGTACGCCTGAGCGGGACGGACGTCTCGAAGCTGACGCTGAACCGGCTGATCACGCTGGTCCAGTTCTCGACGAGCGGGTCGGCGCCGGCGCACAGCGCCAGTCAGTCGCCGTCGCTCCAGTTCGTGGGTCTCACCGACTTCGTCTCCTCGAACGGGGTGGGCGGGATCCTCGCCGAGTGCCTGGCGTCGACCGCGTGCCACACGAGGACGACCGTGTCGGTCGGCAAGACCGTGATCGCCACGACCGGGCCGGAGCTGCTCGGCTCGCACGGCGTCGGTTACCTGATCTTCTCGCTGACGTCCGCCGGCAAATCGATGCTCGCGCACGCCCGCGGCAACCAGCTCGGGGCGACCGTGACGATCAACGACGGGTCGGCCAGCGCGACCGCCGGCGTCACGCTCGTACGCTTCCGCTGAGTACCGGATACTCTGCGCGGCCAAAGCCATGCCGCACCTCATGATCGTGATCGCCTCGACGCGCCCCGGCCGAGGAGGCTGGCCCGTCGCGCAGTGGTTCATCCAGCGCGCGACCGATCACGGCGGCTTCGACGTCGACGTGGTCGACCTCGTCGAGTTCAGGCTGCCGCTGCTCGACGAGCCCAACCATCCGCGTCTGCGTCAGTACACGAACCCGCACACGCATCAGTGGAGCGAGCGGGTCGACGCCGCCGACGCGTTCGTGTTCGTCACTCCCGAGTACAACCACGGCTATCCGGCGTCGCTGAAGAACGCGATCGACTACCTGCACCACGAGTGGCGCTACAAGCCGGTCGGGTTCGTCTCCTACGGCGGGGTCGCGGCGGGCACGCGGTCGGTCGAACAGCTCCAGCAGGTCGTGACCGCGGTCAAGCTGTACCCCCTGATCGAGCAGGTCAACATCCCGTTCTACCAGCAGTTCATCGAGGACGGCGTCGTCCGGGCCAACGACGTGATGGAGCAGGCCGCCGGCGCGATGCTCGATCAGCTGGTCCGGGTCGAGGCGCTGTTGCGTCCGCTGCGCGAGGAAGCCGCGCAGTCTCGCTGAGCTCGCGTCAGCGTGCGGTCCAGCCCTGGTCGAGCGTGACCGGGACGCCGGTGAACGTCCGGCCGGCGGGCGTCAGCAGGAACGCGACCACGTCGGCGACCTCCGAGGGCTCGATCATCTGCTTGACCGCGTGAGGGGCGAGGATCACCTGCTCGAGGACTTCTTCCTCGGGGAGGTTGTGCGCCTTGGCCTGATCGGCGATCTGCTTCTCGACGAGCGGCGTGCGCACGTAGCCGGGGCACACCGCGGCGGCGGTGATGCCGTCTTCGGCGCCTTCGAGCGCGAGCGTCTTGACCAGCCCGACGACGCCGTGCTTGGCCGAGACGTACGCGGCCTTGTACGGCGACGCGACGAGCCCGTGGACGGAGGCGATCGCGATGAACCTGCCGGCGCCGGACTGTTTGAGCGCCGGCCATCCGTATTTCGCGAGCAGAAATGGGCTCGTGAGCAAGAGCGAGACGATCGTCTCCCACCGTTCGACCGGGAACTCCTCGACCGGGGCGACGTGCTGGATGCCGGCGTTGGCGACGACCACGTCGAGGCGGCCGAACCGGTCTCAGCGCCTCGCTGACCGCGGCTTCGTTCGCCTCGGCTTCTGGTGAGGTCCGCCTTGAACGGGACGCCGGGGCCGTCCGGATCGGGGTTGAGGTCGACGGACAGGACGTCCATGCCGTCGCCAGTCAGGCGCTCGGCGACCGCGCGGCCGATTCCGCTGGCCGCTCCGGTGACGATCGCGGCCTTGGCGCCGTGTGCGTTGGCGCTCACGACGATGACCGCTTGGCGTGGACCGGGGCGGAGGCGACGAACGACTCGTAGATCTCGACGAGCGCCTTGCGCTGCCGGGCGGTCAGCCGGTGGTCCGCGGCGATCGCGTCGAGCACGGCGTTGTCCTCGGGCTCCTCGCCCGGTGGCGTCATCCCGGCCTGCTCGTACAGCGCGTCGGCCGAGAGGTGCAGAGCCTTCGCGATCCCGTCCACGACGTGCTCGGAAGGCGCCCGCAGGCCGCGCTCGATCTGCGACAGGTATGGGTTGGAGATCCCGGCGAGGTCGGCGAACTGGCGCATCGACAGCTCGGCCAGCTCGCGTTGCCGGCGGATGATCTCGCCCAATGCGGCTGAGGCGCGCGGCGCCATGTCATGAGCATAGGATGACCGCGCGGCCTTCGTCGGCCGACTCGTACAGCGCCTCGATCGTCCTCGCCTGGCCGACGGCATCGGCGCGACCGAGGAGCAGCGGCGCCTCGCCGCGGATCGCGGCCGACATGTTCTCGGCTTCGAGCCGGTAAGAGTTCGCGAGCTCGACCTCGATCCGCTCGGTGGTGTCCTCGCGCTGGAGCTCGATCCCGGGATTGACGCAGTGCCACGGATCCTCGAGCCGGAGCGCCCCTTCGTCTCCGACCACCTCGAACAGGTCCTTGCTGGCGAGCGCCAGGCCGGCGTCGAAGTGGGCGAGCACGTCGTTCTGGAACCGCATCGTGGCGGCGAACGCGACGTCGACTCCGTCGCCGCCGAGCTCCTGCTCGCCCATCACGCGCTCGGGCTCGCCGGCGATCAGGCGGCATCCGCTCACGCAGTAGCAGCCGACGTCCATCAGCGCCCCGCCCTCGAGCTTCGCGCTCAGGCGGACGTCGGTCGGGTCGTGCGCGACGTACCCGAACGCCGCGCGGATCATGCGGACGCGGCCGACGGCGTGTCCCGCGACGAGCTCGGTGAGCGCGGCGGGTCTGCGGGTTGTGGCGGTACATGAACGCCTCCATCAGCAGCCTGTCGTTGCGCTCGGCGACGTCGAAGGCTTGTTCGACTTCTTCGGCCCGCCGGCTGAGCGGCTTCTCGCACAGGACGTGCTTGCCGGCCTCGAGCGCGCGGACCGTCCATTCGATGTGCATCGAGTTCGGCAGCGAGATGTAGACCGCCTCGACGTCCGGGATCGGCTAAGCAGCGCGTCGTAGCTGCCGTGCGCGCGCTCGATGCCGTGCTCGCGCGCGTATGCCTCGGCGCGGGCCCGGTCCCGGCTCGCCACCGCGAGGATCTTGGTGTCGTTGCGCCTCGCGCGCGCCGGCGAGGAACTTGCGGTTGATGTCGGCGGTGGACATGACGCCCCACTGTGACGGACATAACCGGGACACTAACCGGACTTTGCCGAGTCACGCCATCGCGTTCGCTCCCGGTCGCGCCAACCTGATCGGGGAGCACACCGACTACAACCAGGGCCTGGCGCTGCCGTTCGCGATCAGCGAGGGCGTAACGGTGCGGGCTCGGGGCCGGGCGGAGCGGCGGATCGACGCGGACGCGATCGACCTCGGCGAGCGCGACAGCTTCGAGCTCGATCGCGTGGAGCCGGCCGACGGTTGGCGCGCGTTCGTCCGCGGCGCCGCCGGCTGAGCTGCTGGAGGCCGGAGTCGAGGTGTCCGGGGCCGAGCTCGAGATCAGCGGCACGGTGCCGCGGGGCGCGGGGCTGTCCTCGTCGGCCGCGCTCGAGGTCGCGCTAGTGCTGGCGCTGCTCTCGGTGAGCGGGGCGCCCGATTTCGATCGGCTCGACCTGGCGGAGCTGTGCTCGCGGATCGAGAACGAATGGGTCGGAGCACAGACCGGGCTGCTCGACCAGATCTCCTCGCTGTTCGGCCAGCACGACCGCGCGCTGCGGATCGACTTCCTCTCGCTCGACGTCGAGCCGGTCGCGCTCGAGCTCGACGGGTACCGGCTCGTCACGCTCGACTCGGGCGAGCAACACGCGATCGCTTCTTCGGGCTACAACGAGCGGCGCGCGGAGTGTGCCCGGGCTTGCGTGGAGCTCGGGATCGCGAGCTTGCGCGAGGCGTCGTTGTCGGATGCTGAGCGGCTGCCGGCGCCGCTGTGGAAGCGGGCCCGGCACGTGATCACCGAGAACTCGCGAGTGGTGGACGCGGTGGCGGCGCTCGAGCGCGGCGACTTCGCCGAGCTCGGCCGGCTGATCGACGCCTCGCACGCGAGCCTGCGCGACTGCTACGAGGTGTCGACGCCGGCGGTCGAAGCGGCAGTGGTGCGTTTGAAGCGTTCTGGGGCACTGGGGGCGCGGATCGTGGGCGGCGGCTTCGGTGGGCACGTGCTCGGGTTGCTGCCGCCGGACGCTGCGGTGCCGGTCGATGCGATCGAGGTCAGGCCCGGCGACGGGGCGCGGGTGACGGGCGAATGACTTCGATCCGTGTCCCTCGGGCCGGGTGGGCTGTCGGCGTCGGAGGTCGTCGCGGTCGCGCGCGGCGATGCTTTCGTCGTGCTCAGCGACGAGGCGCGGGCGGCGATGGAGCGAAGCGCCGCGGTCGTGGCCGCGCGCGCGGCGTTCGGACGAGCCTGCGTACGGCATCTCGACCGGGCTTCGGGTCGCTGGCGCTCGTGCGGATCCCGGCGGACGCCCGCGCGGAGTTGCAGCGGGCGCTGATCCGCTCGCACGCGGCCGGGATGGGCCCGCCGGTCGAGCGCGAGGTCGTGCGCGCGATGATGCTGCTGCGCGCCCGGACGTTGGCGATGGGATGCTCGGGGGCGCGGCCGGTCGTGGCAGAGCGGATTCTGGCGCTGCTGGCTGCGGGACTCACTCCTTTGGTTCCCGAGCACGGGTCTCTGGGGGCGAGCGGCGACCTGGCGCCGCTGGCGCACTGCGCCCTGGTTCTGACCGGAGAAGGCTCGGTTGTGGATGCTTCCGGTGCGTTGTTGCCGGCTTCGGATGCCCTGGCCCGGGCCGGGATCGAGCCGCTCGAGCTGACCGCGAAGGAGGGGCTCGCGCTGATCAACGGCACCGACGGGATGCTCGGCATGTTGGTGCTCGCCGTGTCTGATCTGGAGTCGCTGCTGCGGGTCGCCGACGTGGCGGCGGCGATGTCGGTCGAGGCGCTGCTCGGGACCGACCGGGTGTTCGCGGAGGACCTGATCGCGTTGCGCCCGCAGCCCGGGCAGGTCGACGAGCGCTCGGAATCTGCGGGTGCTGCTTGCCGGGTCCGAGATCGTGGCGAGCCACCGGTACGGCGACCCGCGGGTGCAGGACGCGTACTCGCTGCGGTGCGCACCCCAGGTGATCGGCGCGGCACGCGACGCGCTGTCGTTCGCTGATGGCGTCGCTTCGGTCGAGCTCCGGTCCGCGATCGACAACCCGATGGTGCTGCCGGACGGGCGGGTCGAGTCGTGCGGCAACTTCCACGGGGCGCCGCTCGGGATGGCGTGCGACTTCTTGGCGATCGCGGCGGCCGAGGTGGGCGCGATCGCCGAGCGGCGGACCGATCGGCTGCTGGACGCGACGAGGTCGCACGGTCTGCCGCCGTTCCTGGCGACTAGTCCCGGGGTCGACTCGGGGATGATGATCGCCGGGTACACGCAAGCCGCGCTCGTGGCGGAGAACCGGCGGCTGGCGGCGCCGGCGAGCGTCGACTCGCTGCCGACGAGCGCGATGCAGGAGGACCACGTGTCGATGGGCTGGGGGGCGGCGCGCAAGCTCCGTCTGTCCGTGGCCAACCTGACGCGGATCCTCGCGGTCGAGCTGACGGCGGCCGCGCGCGGACTCGATCTGCGTGCGCCTCTGGCGCCGGCGCCGGGCACGGGCGCCGCCTTGTCGGCGCTGCGCGCGCGCGTTCCCGGACCGGGTCCGGACCGCTACATGGCGCCCGAGCTGGCGGCGGTCGAGGCGCTGGTCGGGTCTGGCGCCGTGCTCGCGGCGGTCGAGGAGGCGATCGGTCCGCTCAGCTGACGGCTTTGAGCGCCGGGTACAGCGCCTGGAAGCGCTCGCGCTGCTCGTTTGTATGCGTCGACCCACTCGGGCACGGGTTCGATCGGCTCGCGCGGTTTGACGGTCGCTGTCACCGCGGCGTGCACGTCCGGCCAGACGTTCGCCGCTACCCCGCCGAGGATCGCGGCGCCGAACGCGGCGCCCTCGTCGACCGCCACGCGTTCGAGCGGCAGCTCGAGCACCGACGCGATGATCTGCGTCCACAGCTCGCTGCGCGCGCCACCGCCGGAGACGCGCCCGAGCTTTGGCTGCCCGCCGAGGTTGTAGATCAGATCGAGCGAGTCCCGGAGCCCGAACGCGACGCCCTCGAGGACGGCGCGGGTCAGCGCGCCGCGGTCGTGGCGGATGCTCAGGCCGGCGAACGCGCCTCTCGCATCCGGATCCGCGTGGGGCGTCCGCTCGCCGGCGAGGTAGGGGAGGAAGATCAGGCCCTCGGTGCCGGGCGGCCACTCTTTCGCTTCGTCGAGCAGCGTGTCGAAGGGGGCGCTCGGGTCGGTGGCGGCGCGGAGCCAGGTCAGCGAGCCGGCCGCCGACAGCATCACGCCCATCGCGTGCCAGGCGTTCGGCACCGCGTGGCAGAACGCGTGAACCCGGGCCTCGGGGTCGGCTGCGAACGCGTCGAGCGCGGCGAACACGACGCCCGAAGTGCCGAGCGCCACCGACACCGGCCCGGGGCGGTCGACGCCGACCCCGACGGCGCCGGCGGCCTGATCACCGCCACCGGCGGCGACCGGGACGCCGTCTGGTGTGAGGCCCGATGGCGTCTGGGCTTTCGAGTGCGGTCGGTAGCCACGCCGGATCGAACGCGAGCGCTTCGACGACCTCGTCGCTCCAGCTTCTGTTGGCCACGTCGAGGAGCAGCGTGCCGGACGCGTCCGAGACGTCGGTGGCGAGCTCGCCGGTGAGGCGGAGCCGCACGTAGTCCTTGGGCAGGGCGATCTTGGCGATCTTGTTGTACGCGTCGGGTTCGTGGTTTCGTAGCCAAAGCAGCTTGGGCGCGGTGAAGCCGGTCAGCGCGCGGTTGCCGGTCAGCGCGATCAGCCGCTCGAGCCCGATCGCGCGCTCGATCTCGTCGCATTCGGCCTGCGTTCGCTGGTCGTTCCAGAGGATCGCGGGTCTTAGAACGTGGTCGTTCTTGTCGAGCGCGACGAGGCCGTGCATCTGGCCCGACAGGCCGATGCCGGCGGGCGCGCCGGCTTGCTGCTCGAGGCGGGCGAGGACGAACTCGGTCGCGCGCCACCAGTCCTCCGGGTCCTGCTCAGACCAGCCGGGGCGCGGCGTGGACAGCGGGTACGGCGCCTCCTCGGTGGCGAGCACGTGGCCTTCGGGGTCGATCGCGAGGCCCTTGGTGGCGCTGGTCCCGACGTCGATGCCGAAGAGAACCGTCACGTGTCGAAACTCTGCAACAAATGGGGTCGCGGCGGCGGTGCCGGTGGGATGCTGCGGTGCGCGATGCCCCGAGTGCGACCCCCGGACCCCGATGGCTTGGGAAGAAACTCTGACTATGTCGCGAGTTTCTTCCCAAGGCGACCGTGGATCGGGCGATCGCGGCGGTGGCCGCGAAGCAGAACGGCAACATCACGCGCCCGCAGTTGCTCGACCTCGGACTGAACGACGACGCGATCGCCTACCGCGTGAAGATCGGGCGGCTGTACCGCGTCTTCCGTGGCGTGTACTCCGTCGGCCGCCGCCCGGTCACGCCACAGGAGTGGGCGAGCGCCGCCGTGCTCGCGTGCGGCCCGGGCGCCGCGCTCAGCCACAGCTCCGCGATGGCGCTGTGGGGCTACTGGCGGCACTGGGACAAGCCGCTCGAGGTCACGGTCGTCGGCGACCGGCGCACGCCCGGGATCCGCGTCCACCGAAGCATGACGCTCCGCCGGCGCGAGCTGACCACCCACCTCGGGGTCCGCGTCACCACGCCGGCGCGGACGCTCCTCGACGTCTCGAGCCGCCAAACCGACCGGGCGCTCAAGCGCGGGGTCAACAATGCGCTCGGCTCGCAATGGCTGACCGAGGACCACCTCGCGCACACGCTCGCGAGCCACCAGAACCTCTCCGGCGCGAAGCGAATCGCCAAGCTGATCGGCCTGCCCGGCACGCCGACCCGGTCGGGCTGGGAGGACGATTTCCCGAGGTTCTGCGAGACGCACGGTCTGCCGGCGCCCGTGATGGGACAACCGCTCGGCGGCTACATCCTCGATGCCCTCTTCCCGGTCGAACGCGTGATCGTCGAGCTCGACAGCTGGCCGTTTCACAGCAACAAGATCGCGTTCGAGACCGACCGCGAACGCGACGCGGACACGCTCGCAAGGGGCTTCGTGACCGTCCGCGTCACCGAGGAGCGCCTCGACGAGCGACCGCATCAAGAGGCAGAGCGACTGAACGCGATCCTCGACGCACGCAGGCGACGGACTCACGCCCCGAGAGCCGCGTAGACGATCTCATACGCCCGCACCGCGTCCTTTGCGGCCTGCGCCTCGCGCAACGCGGCGTCGTCGATCCGCGCCGCCACCGAGTCGATGAACCGCCACTGGAGCACCGAGCGCCGCACCGCGCCGACCTGGTCCTCGGTGTACGGATACAGGTCGAACCCCAGCCGTTCGCCGGAAGACCCGTAGCCGCACCGGCGGAACTCCAGCGCAAGCTCCAACGTCTCCATGAACGCCGTCGCGCCGACCATGTTGTCGTCGTCGAACGTTCCCCAGCCCGAGTTCGCGTGCTGGTGGCCGAGCAGTCCCTCGGCGGCGAGCAGCGCCGCGTACTCGGGCAGGTGCTCGCCGTTCATCAAGAGGTGCTGCCAGTCCATGTTCACCTGAACGTTGTCGAAGCCCAAAGCCTGGAGCTTCCGGACCACGAACAGCGTCATGCCGATGTTCCGCATCAGGATCTTCATCGCGGGCTCGGAGTTCTTGTGCTCGAGGAACAGCTTGACCCCGTGATCCCGGCACACCGACGCCGCCTCGGCCATGCCCTCGATCAGCCACCGCCACGAGTCCGCGTACGGCGTCTGGAACGGATAGTTGTAGCCCTCGCCGCCCGGCCAGATGATCAGGTGGGCGCCGAGCGAGCCCGCGAACGCGGCCGCGTCCCGGACGATGCGCACGGCCTCCGCGCGCAGCGCCGGATCGGGGTTCACCAGGCCGCCGCGACCGAACCGCGGATCGAGATGCAGCCCGCCGGCGATGCAGTAGATGTCATGGCCGCCGAGCGCGGCCCGGACCTCGTCGAGATTCGAAGGCGAGAGCTCCGCCGGATAATGGAACTCGTAACCGTCGATCAGATCGCCGAGCCCTTCGACCGCCCGGTGCACCTTCTCGGCGACCGGCTCGGGCTCGTAGCCGTGGCTCGGTTGGTAGCCGCCGGGCACGAACCGCGTGATCATCGGTCCGAACGCCCAAATGCCCAAGCTCGTCTTCATCACCGCTCCTTCGAGGTCGAGGCGTGCGCGGCGATCTTATTCGCAAGATCGAGTTGGCGTTAGCGCTAACATGCGCGCGGCTGAGATAGGATTTCTGGGGGAAGGCGGGCGCTCTTTGGGCGACGACACGATCCCGATGGAGCCTGAGCACGGCTCCATCTCCAGACCGGACCACGAACAGGACGCGATCTCCCGACGCCGTCCCCGTGCGCCGGTCATGTCGGACGTCGGGCGCCTTGCCGGCGTCTCGCACCAGACCGTCTCGCGGGTCATCAACGGGAGTCCGCACGTCCGGCCGGAGACGCGCAGCCGGGTGATCGCGGCGATGGAGGAGCTCGGCTACCGGCCGAACTCGGTCGCGCGCGCGCTCGTGACCGGCCGCTCGCAGCACGCTCGGCGTGGTCAGCTTCGACACCACGCTGTACGGCCCGGCCTCGACCCTGTTCGGGATCGAGCGCGCCGCGCACGAGGCCGGCTACTTCATCATCGTCGCGAGCCTCAAGGCGCTGGATCGCCCTCGGTGGGCGACGCGGTCGAGCGCCTGCGCCGCCAGGGCGTGGACGGCATCCTCGTGATCGCACCGCAGCGCGAGGCCGGCGACGCGCTGCTGCAGACGCACGCCGACGTGCCGCTGGTGGCGGTCGAGGCGGGCCCGGAGCAGGGCGTCCCGGTGGTAGCGGTCGACCAGGTCGCCGGCGCCGTCGAGCGCGACCCAGCCACCTGCTCGAGCTCGGTCACGAGACCGTGTGGCACATAACCGGTCCGCCGAACTTCATCGAGTCCCGGCAGCGACTCGAGGGCTGGCGGGCGACGCTCGAGGCCGCCGGCGCCGAGCTGCCCGAGCCGCTCGTCGGCGACTGGAGCCCGCGCGCCGGCTACGAGCTCGGCCGCCGCCTCAGCCGCGATCCCGCGGTCACCGCGGTGTTCGTCGCGAACGACCAGATGGCGCTCGGGCTGCTGCGCGCGATGCACGAGGCCGGGCGCGAAGTCCCGGGCGAGCTCAGCGTTGTCGGATTCGACGACATCCCGGAGGCGCCGTTCTTCCTGCCGCCGCTGACCACGGTCCGGCAGGACTTCAACGAGATGGGCACGCGTAGCCTGCGGCTGCTGCTGCAGACGCTCGAGACCGGGCAGCGCCCCGAGTCGGGCTCGCTCGTCCCGCCCGAGCTGATCATCAGAAGCAGCACGAGCGCCGTCACGCATTGACACCCGGCGCTTGTGATCGCTAACATGGCCGCCGCATCAACCCGAGAGGAGGGTTAGGAGCGTGGGTCGAGCCGACGTCGGTCGCGGCGTGCACGCCATGTCGCGTGATGATGCCGGCGAGGCGCGAGGGTCCCAGGAGAGCCGCGGCACCGACACTCGCCACTGGCTGTAGTGACAGTGTTAGGGTGCGGCTAAACCGATGGGGTGTTACTGGATTTCTACGGCCGCTTCTAAGAGCGTACGTACTCAGGTCGTGTCCGAGCGGACGAGAGGAGCAAGCGCAGGTGTCACCAGATGATTTGATGGGCGATACAGTTGAGCGGCTTGAGTGGGACGAGCGCAAGGTGGAAGAATCGCCGCTGAAGAAGTGGCGGCAGATGACGCGACGGACGGCGCTGACCGGCGCCGCCGCCGGAATCGCGGCGGCAGCGCTCGAGGCATGCGGCTCGAGCTCGAAGTCGAGCTCGACCACGGGCGTCCAGTCGAGCAGCGCGGCGACTACCAGCAGTGCCAGTGCGGCCTCCAGCATCTTCGGCGTCAGCGCGAGCTACAAGTTCACGCTGGTCAACCACGTCACCACCAATCCGTTCTTCACGCCGACCCAGAACGGCGCGGCCGACGCGTGCAAGCTGCTCGGGTGCTCCTACCAGTGGACCGGATCGGATAACAGCGTCGTCGGTCAGATGGTCACCGACTTCAACACCGCGGTCAGCGCCGGCGTCGACGGGATCGGGATCGCGCTGATCAGCCTGACCGCGTTCAACCAGCCGGTCCAGAAGGCGCTGGCGGCCGGCATCCCGGTCGTCGCCTACAACGCGGACGCCGCCGGGAATCCGCGGCTGTCCTACATCGGCCAGGACCTGTTCGTGTCCGGGCAGGAGATGGGCCAGCACATCGTCGACCTCGTGCCGTCGGGCGACGTGGCGCTGTTCATCGCCACGCCGGGCTCGCTGAACATCCAGCCGCGGATCGACGGCGCGCAGGCCACGCTCAAGTCTCATCCGAGCATCAAGCCGCACGTCGTCGCGACCGGGGCGGCGCTCCCCCAGGAGCTGTCGACGATCGACGCGTACATCACCGGACATCCCAGCTACAAGGGATTCTTCGCGGTCGACGGGGGCAGCACCCAGAGCATCGGCCAGACGATCCAGAAGCACAGCCTGAACGGCAAGGTCAAGGGCGGCGGCTACGACCTCACCCCGATCACCCAGCAGACGGTGGCGTCGGGCGCGCATGCAGTTCACGATCGATCAGCAGCCCTACCTCCAGGGGTTCCTGCCGATCCTCCAGCTGTACATGTACAAGGCGTCGCAGAGCCTGAGCGGCATCGCCGACGTCAACACCGGGCTGAAGTTCCTCGACAAGACGACCGTCGTGCCCTACAACAGCACGAAGAGCCGGTACGAGGGCACCAGCTCCTCGCCGGGAGTGACGAAGTCGTAGCTCGCGATGGCTGTCGCTGACAGCACACCGCCCGCAGAAGCTCCACCCCAGGGCCCGGCCAAAGGCTGGGCCCGCCGGGGTGGCGCGCTGAGCTGGGGCCAGCGATTCCTGACGCTGCGCGAGGGCAGCATCATCGTGATCACGCTGGTCACGTTCGTCTACTTCGCGGTCAGCGTTCCTCACTTCCTGACCGGTTCCGGCCTCAAGGCGCTGCTCCCGTACTTCGCCCCGTTCGCGATCCTGGCGGCGGGCGAGGTGTTCGTGATGATCAACGCCGAGATCGACCTGTCGGTCGGCGCCGTCTACCTGTTCACGCCGTTCATCTTCTACAAGCTGAGCGCAAACGTCGGGCTTCCGCTGGTCCCGGCGATGATCGGCGCGCTGATCGCGGCGATGCTCGTCGGCCTGTTCAACGGGCTCGTGGTCTCGGTCGTCGGGATCTCGTCGTTCGTGACCACGCTGGGCACGCTGTTCACCCTCTCCGGCCTGACCCTGATCATCTCGCACGCGACGCAGGTCACCACCCCGGGGACGTCGGTGGTCAAGGTCGGAACGTTCGCGCAGATCTTCGGAGGCGGCACCTACTCGGAGCTGTTCTGGGCGATCGGGATCGTGATCGTCCTCCAACTGGTTCTGTCGTTCACCCGATGGGGGATCTACACGGTCGCGGTCGGCGGGAACCGGCTGGGCGCGTCCGAGGCCGGCGTCCGAACCAAGGTCGTGCTGACCCGCAACTTCGTGCTGTGCGCGGCCCTCGCCGGATTCGTCGGGATCCTCGAGGCCGTCCGTGCGGCGACCACGACACCCGACCCATCCGGCGCCAACGTGATCCTGTTCCAGGCGATCTCGGCCGCGGTGATCGGGGGCACCCTGCTCCAGGGCGGATCGGGCACCGTGATCGGAGCGTTCATCGGGGCGATCTTCCTCGGGGTCCTCCAGGACGGCCTGAACCTCAAGGGAGTCAGCGCGAACTACTTCTACTTCTATCTCGGCCTCGCGATCCTGATCGCGATGGCGTTCAACACCTACGTCTCCCGGGTGCGGACGGGATCGGGCCGTGGCTGACGTCTCCATTCCCCAGGAGCGGATCGTCGGCCCGCAGACGGCCGACGACGACGTGCTGCGGGTCGAGCACGTCAAGAAGAGCTTCGGGCCGATCAGCGCGCTGCGCGACATCAACCTGCACCTGCGCAAGGGCGAGGTGCTGGGCGCTGCTCGGCGACAACGGCGCCGGCAAGTCGACGCTGATCAAGATCCTCAGCGGCTTCCAGAAGCAGGACGCGGGGACGATGTGGCTGAAGGGAGAGCCGTACGCGCCCAAGAGCGTGCTCGACGCGCGCGCCCACGGGATCGACACCGTCTACCAGGACCTCGCGCTGATCGATCAGCTGACGGTCTACAACAACCTGTTCCTGCGGCGCGAGCTGGTCAAGAAGCCGATCCCGTTTCTGTCCAACCGCGAGATGCGAAAGCGGGCGCGCGCGGCGCTCGACGAGACCGGGATACACATCCCGCGGCTCGACGTGCCGGTGGCGCGCCTGTCCGGCGGGCAGCGCCAGGCGATCGCGGTCGCGCGCACGATCTCCGGCGACGCAGACGTGATCCTGCTCGACGAGCCGCTGGCCGCGATGGGCGCCAAGGAGGGGGCGCTGATCCTCGATCTGATCGCGCGGCTGAAGGCCGAGGGCAAGGTCTCGATCATCATGATCCTCCACAACTACGTGCACGTGTTCCAGGCCTGCGACCGCGTCAGCCTGATCCAGGACGGCGTGATCTCGCTGGACAAGCCGACCGCCGAGACGAGCGTCGAGGAGCTCAACGAGATCGTGGTCGAGGAGTACCGGCGGGCGAGGCTGGCGGCGCAGGCGGGCAACGGTGCGGCCGCGGCGGCCGAGCCGGCCGGCGGAACCGCGGCGTGAGCGCGGCGGCTGCGCTCAGCCGTGAGCGACGGACCGTACGCGGTCGGGATCGACTTCGGCACCGAGTCCGGGCGCGCGCTGCTGCTCGACCTCGGACACCGGGGAGGAGCTGGCGACGAGCGTCGTCCGCTACCCGAGCGCGGTGATCGACCGGACGCTGCCCTCGACCGGCGAGCTGCTGCCCGCACGACTGGGCGCTGCAGGACCCCGACGACTGGGTCACGGTGGTCGAGCAGGCGGTGCCCAGGTGCTCGAGAAGGCGGGCGTGCGACGCGGACACCGAGTCGTCGGACTCGGCGTCGACTTCACCTCGTGCACGGTGCTGCCGGTCACGAGCGACGGCGTGCCGCTGTGCACGCTCGAGCGGTGGCGCGAGCGCCGGCACGCGTGGCCGAAGCTGTGGAAGCATCACGCGGCGCAGCCGTCGCCGACCGTCTGAACGAGGTGGCGATCGAGCGCGGCGACGCCTTCCTCGAGCGCTACGGCGGGCGCATCTCCTCGGAGTGGTACTTCCCGAAGCTGATCGAGGTGTGGCTCGAGGATCGCGAGATCTACGACGAGTGCGACGGCTTCATCGAGGCGACCGACTGGATCGTGTGGTGGCTGACCGGCGTCGAGTGCCGGCAGACCGCGACCGCCGGGTTCAAGGCGATGTGGTCGCCGGCCGAGGGCCTGCCGCCGACCGAGTACTTCGAGGCCGCCTACCCGGGCTTCGACAATCCGGGCGAGAAGCTCGGTGACACGTTCGTGCCGCTCGGGACCCGAGCCGGCACGCTCCGCCAGACGGTCGCGCAAGCGCACGGGGCTCCCCGAGTCGGTCGCGGTCGCGGTCGGGAACGTCGACGCGTGGGTGTCGGTTCCGGGCGTCGGCGTCGAGGAGCCGGGGACGTTCGTGGTCGTGATCGGGACCTCGATCTGCGACATGATCGTCCACCCCGAGGAGACGCGGCTGCCCGGGATCACCGGCGTCGTCAAGGACGGAATCCTCCCGGGCCTGTACGGCTACGAGGCCGGTCAGGCCGCGGTCGGCGACATGCTCGCCTGGTTCGTCGACAACATCGTCCAGGACCCCGGCAGCTACGCGCGAGCTCGAGGAGGCGGCGGCGAAGATCGCAGCCCGGGCGAGACCGGGCTGGTCGCGCTCGACTGGTGGAACGGCAACCGCACGATCCTGGCCGACGCAGATCTGACGCGGCGCGATCTTCGGGCTGACGCTGCAGACCACGCGCGAGCAGATCTACCGCGCGCTGCTCGAGTCGATCGCGTTCGGGAGCCGCCGGATCATGGACAACTTCGAGGAGCACGGGCTCGAGCTCTCGCAGATCGTCGCTTGCGGCGGGATCGCCGAGCGCAGCCCGCTGATGATGCAGCTCCTGGCCGACACCAGCGGGCGCCAGGTCCACGTGCCCGAGGCGAAGGAGATCCCCGCTCGGGGCGCCGCGCTGTTCGGCGCGGTGGCGGCCGGGGTGTTCGACGACATCGGCGGCGCCGTCGCCGCGACGCGTCCGGCGAGCGTCCGCACGTACACGCCGGACCGGGAGGCCAAGGAGACCTACGACCGCGTGTACGAGATCTACCGGACGCTGTACGAGATGCTCGGCCGCTCCGAGGTACGGCTGCTGCACGACCTGAAGCGGATCCGCACCGAAAGGAGCGCAGCATGAGCCGGCAACCGCGAATCGGCCTGCTCGGGATCATGCAGGAGCTCTACGACGACATGATCCCGGGGATCACCGAGCGCCAGGCGCAGTACGCGACCGCGGTCGCCGAGCGACTGGCCGGCGTCGCCGACGTCCGGTTCACGCGTCCGGCGCGCAACCGCGAGGACGTCGAGTCGATCACGCGCGAGCTGGTGGACGCGGATGTCGACGGGATCGCGATCGTGATGCTCACCTACGGTCCGGCGATGCGGACGGTGCGCGCGCTCGCGCAGACGCCGGTGCCGCTGCTGCTCGCCAACATCCAGCCCGAGCGTTCGATCACGCCGAGCTGGGACATGGCGGACCTGACCTACAACCAGGGAATCCACGGTGCTCAGGACCAGGCCAACGCGCTGATGCGTTCGGACCTGCCGTTCTCGGTCATCACCGGCGACTGGCGATCGGACGCGTTCGAGCGCGCGTTCGAGGACTGGGCGCGGGCGGCGCAGGCGGTGACCGACGCTGCAGGCGCACCCGGATCGGGCTGCTCGGCTATCCGATGAACGGGATGGGAGACATCCTGTACGACCCGCCGGCGCTGCTGCGGCGGATCGGACCGATCGTCGTGAGCGAGGATCTCGGCGCGCTCGTCAAGCGCGATCGACGCGGTCACCGACGGCGAGGTCGACGCGGTCATCGGCCCGCCACGCCGACGTGTTCGAGGTCGCGAGCGACCTCCCGCGCGAGCGCCACGCCTACGCCGCCCGGTTCGAGGTGGCGATCCGCGGCATGCTCGAGGACAACGGCTACGCCGGCTTCTCGTTCCACTTCGACTCGATCGGCGGCGACGGGCGCTTCCGGCAGCTGCCGCTGCTGGCGGCGTCGGACCTGATGGCCGACGGCTACGGTTTCGCCGCCGAGGGCGACACCAACACCGCGACGCTGATGTGCGCGGCTCAGACGATGATCGGCGACGCGCACTTCAGCGAGATGTACGCGATGGACTGGGAGCTCGACTCGGTGCTGATCAGCCACATGGGCGAGGGCAACTGGAAGATCGCGCGCAAGGACCGGCCGGTCCGGCTGATCGACCGCCCGCTCGGCATCGGCCGCCTCGACAACCCGCCGACGCCGGTGTTCTCGGCCGAGCCGGGAGCGGCCACGACGCGCCGCGCTCGTCCCGATCGAGGGCGAGCTGTACCGGCTCGTGGTCGGGCGAGGGCGAGGTGCTCGACACTCCCGAGCTGCCGAAGGTCGAGATGCACTACTTCCACTTCCGCCCCGAGCGCGGGATGGAGGCGTTCATGGACGACTGGCTCGGCTATGGCGGCCCGCATCACTTCGTGATCAACCTCGGCGATCACGTCGGGCGCGTGGCGCCGGCTCGCCGAGCTGCTCGACATCGACTACGTGGAGATCTGACCGAGGGGTCCGTCGTGCCGGACCTCGTCGCACGAAGTGCTCGCCGCGAACCGGCGCTCGACGCGCACGGACTCGTGACGCTCACGTGGGGCAACGCGAGCGGGATCGACCGCGAGCGGGGGCTCGTGGTGATCAAGCCGAGCGGCGTCGCGTACGAGGCAGCTCACCGCCGAGGACATGGTCGTCGTCGACCTCGACGGCAACGTCGTCACCGGTCCGCACCCACCCCGGCGCCCGTCGACCGACACGCCGACGCACCTCGCGCTGTACCGCGCGTTCGAGGAGATCGGCGGGGTCGTGCACACGCACTCGACCTGGAGCGTCGACGTGGGCGCAGGCGCAGCGCGAGATCCCGTTGCTGGGCACGACGCACGCCGACCTGTGCGCGTACCCGATTCCGCTCACGCGCGCGCTCACCGACGAGGAGATCGCGGCCGACTACGAGGGCGCGACCGGCGACGGTGCTGGTCGAGGCGATCGCCGAGCGCGGCCCGCTCGAGCTGCCGTGCGCGCTCGTGCGCGGTCACGCCCCGTTCTGCTGGGCGGCCACGCCCGCCGCGGCGGTCGAGATCGCGGTCACGCTCGAGGAGGTGGCGCGGATGGCGCTGCTGACCACGCTGCTCGAACCCGGGCGCCGCGCCGCTCCAGGCCGCGCTCCGCGACAAGCACCACGAGCGCAAGCACGGACCGCGGGCATACTACGGTCAGCCGTGATAGGAGCCCGGATGGCGGAAACGATGGTAGTCGGCACGGACGGGTCGGACAGCGCGAAGCGAGCGGTCGTGGAGGCGGTGCGGGTGGCGAAGGCGCTCGACGCCGAGCTCCACGTCGTGTCAGCGTTCGAGCCGCTGCGCGGAGTCCACATCGAGGGAGCCGCCGAAGACGCCGCGAAGATCTGGCAGCCGTTGCCGGACTCACAGGTCGACGGCATCCTGAGCGAGGCGGGCACCTCCGTTCGCCTCAGTCACGTCAAGGTGACAACACATGCGGTGAAGGATCGTGACCCGGCGGACGCGCTGCTCGACGTGGCAAAGGAGGTCGGCGCGAGCCTGATCGTGGTCGGCAACCGCGGGATGCACAGCGGCGCCAGGCGCTACGTGCTCGGAAGTGTGCCCGACAAGGTGACTCACCGCGCACGCTGCAACGTGCTGGTCGTCGCCACCGACAGCGAGTGAGCGGCGCGGCGCGAGTTCACGCTCAGGGCTGCACCGGCGGGTGAGCGGGCATGGCTGAGAACGGGCTGGAGGCGGCCGAGGCGAAGATGCGCGAGGCGGGTCAGCCCGAGGAGGCGATCCGCAGCTTTCGCGAGCGCGTACGAGCGTCTCGTCGGCGGCGAGTCGGCGATGCTCCCGAGCGCGGAGCTCGAGCCGGCCGGCGACGTCGACGCGCTCGACGGAGCTGCCCGACGCCGACGCGGGACGCGCTCGATCGCGTCGCGGTGGTCAAGCTCAACGGTGGGCTCGCGACGACGATGGGGCTGCGCAGCCCGAAGTCGCTGGTCGAGGCGCGCGACGGGCGGTCGTTCCTCGACATCATCATCGGGCAGCACGCTGGCGCTGCGACAGCGCTACGGCGTGCGACTCCCGCTCGTGCTGATGAACAGCCAGGCGACGCGCGCGGACACGATGCGGGCGCTCGAGTCACATCCGGATCTCGACGCCGGACTGCCGGTCCACTTCCTCCAGAGCATGGAGCCCAAGCTCGACGCCGAGTCACTCGCGCCCGTCAGCTGGCCGCCCGAGCCGTCGCTCGAATGGGCCCCGCCCGGACACGGCGACGTGTACCGCTCGCTGCGCAGCTCGGGGATGCTCGACGGCGCTGCTCGAGCACGGGCTTCCGCTACGCGATGATCTCGAACGCCGACAACCTCGGCGCGACGACCGACGCCCGGATCGCCGTCGCACATGGAGCGCGGCGAGATCCCGTTCCTGATGGAGGTGGTGCGAGGGAACCGAGGCCGACCGCAAGGGCGGTCACATCGCGCGCCGGCGCGCCGACGGTCAGCTCGTGTTGCGCGAGACCGCGCAGACGCCGCCCGAGGACGAGGAGTCGTTCCGTGACTACCGTCGCTGGCGGTACTACAACACGAACAGCCTGTGGGTCGATCTGCGCGTGCTGAAGGAGAAGCTCGACGAGACCGGCGGCGTGCTCGAGCTCCCGCTGATCGTCAACCGCAAGACGGTCGATCCGCGCGACTCGAGCTCACCGGCGGTGCTCCAGCTCGAGAGCGCGATGGGCGCAGCGATCGGAAGCTTCACGGGTGCGCAGCTGCTGTGCGTGCCGCGCACGCGGTTCGTGCCGGTCAAGACGACCGACGACCTGCTCGTGCTGCGCTCCGACGTCTACACGCTGTCGGATGACCTGGTCGTCGCGCCCGTGCCCGAGCGCGTCGGACAACCTGCCGTACGTCGAGCTCGACCCCGAGTTCTACAAGCTGCTCGACGACTTCGAGAGGCGCTTCCCGGAAGGCCCGCCGTCGCTGCGCGAGGCCGAGCGGCTCGTCGTGCACGGCGACGTCACGTTCGGCGCGGGCGTGCGCGTGCGCGGCGCCGTCGAGCTCGACGCCGACGAACCGATGACGGATCGACGCCGGGGCGACGCTCGAGCCTTGAGCCCAAGGCCCGAGCGCATGCGTTCCTAGCTGGTCTTCCTCGCGCGCGTGGTCTTCTTCGTACGCGACGCCGTCGAGCGGCTCGCGGTCGAGCCGCGACGAGCTCGAGCTCGACTTTGCGGCGGTTGACGTCTTCGCGGCCGTTGACTTCGCGGCGGTTGACCTCGCGCGCGAGCCGTTGACTTCGCGGCCGTTGACTTCGCGGCCGTTGACTTCGCGGCGGTCGCTCTCGCCGCGGTTCCGGAGTTCGACTTCGCGTCCGCGGGGGCCTTGTGCGTGATCGCGGCGCGCAGCTTGTCGAAGTCCTTGAGCGCCTGGCGGTTGGTCTTCGCCGCGTCGCGACGGAGCGACGGTCAGCGTCGCGGTCACTTCCTTGTAGCTGCCTTGCGCTCCGCGACCGAGGTGTGCTGCCGAGTGTCTTGAGCGCGTCGTTGGCATCGTCGAGCCGCTTCTCGAACCGCGCGATCGATTGCTCCACCTCGCGCCGCGTCGCCGCGGACGTCGAGGCTGCGCGCGCACGCACGGTCCTCGCGGCTTTGGTGGCGCGAGCGGCTGGCTTGGTCGCGGCTGACTTGCGGGCTGGGGGCATCGCTTCTCCCTGTTGAACTGGACGAGTGCGGTAAAGCTTTGCGTACTCAGCGTAAGCATGTCACCACATACCCGTATGACATAGCACCAGACGCGTGCTGCGCTGGGACGCGAGCTATTGTGACCGCGATGGAGGACGCCCTGCGGCGCGGTCCGATCACGATCGTCTTGGCCGACAAGAACGCACGACGCGGGCCGCGCTCGTCGCCTTACGCCCGCGAGGACCAGCTGCTCTGAACTGGATCGTTCGCGCGGTTTGAGCGCGCCCCCGGGGAGTGCGGCGCTACCCGGCGCCGCCGGCGCCGGCGATCTCGTCGCGCGTGGCGCGCGCGTGCGCGGACTTCGGGACCTGCATCAGCAGTGGGTGGTGTCCGGTGCGCGCGTGGCGCACCGCCGCGGCCGAGGCCATCACCGCGCCCGTGTGCGTCCAGGTGACCTGCACCGGCGCGAAGCGGAGCAGCGCCGCCCACGTCGCTGGCCCGACGATCCCGTCGGCCGTGAGTCCCTTGGCGGACTGGAAGCTCTCGACCGCGGATTGCGTGGTCGGACCGTAGTCGCCGTCGATCGGGATCGTGTAGCCGGCGGTCGCCAGGTGCTCCTGCGCCAGCACGACGAGGTCGCCGAGCGAGTGCAGCCTGAGGATCGGCGTGCTCGCGGTCGCCGCGACGCCGGTCAGGTTGCCGGCGCCGATCGAGATCGCCCTTCCACCCCGTCGTGCTCGCCTGCTGCCAGTTCCACCAGCTGACGCCCGGCGGCGCCGTAGGTACGCGAAAGCTGACGGAACCGGATGATCTGGCCCATCGGGGGGTTCTGGTAGACCTGTCCGAGCGGATCGATCGCGCGCTCGTACACCCCGTTGTACGCGTACGTGTGGGCGTACACGTCGTTGACGCTCGTGCCGATGTCCCCCAATACATCTGGGGAGAGTTGTACTGGGCGCCACCGGGACCGAGGAACACCGAATATGGGAAGCCGGGGTGGTAGTCGACGTACGGGAACCCAGCCAGCACCACCGGATAGCTCTGACCGATCAGCTGGCGCAGCCGCGTCATGTAACTCTGCGCCTGGACGTACTTGCCCTCGTATTCACTCTCGGCGTCGATCACCAGGCAGTCCGCGCCGTCGTGAACCGCCTGGGCGCCGACGTACGCCTCCGATAGCGGGTGGTTGCCGTAGACGTACTGCCACGCGCACACGCGCAGGCCGTTCGCGTGGAGCGTCGAGACCACGCTCGAGTTGAACTGCGACCACATGCTCGAGCCGTCGCCGCTCTTGATCATCAGCGTGCTGACGCCGTACTGCCGGGCGGTCGCGATGATCGACGACAGCGTGCCGCCGGCCGAGCGCGAGATGTACCAGATCCACATCCCGCGGCCGGCGAGCGAGTCCGCCGCCTTGTGGATCACGTGCGCCCGTGTCGCCTTCGCGGTGGCGACACCTTGCGCATTCGCGAACGCGAGTCCCGCCAGCAACAGCCCGACTAGCAGGGCCACAATGCGCCCGCGGTGTTCGGTCATACGGCCTGCCACCAATGCCACCGTAGCGTAGAACCCGGCCCGCGCTTACAAGTTGCGTTGCGGGATGGAGGAGCTTCGCGCGGCATGTCGTGCCGGTGTCCTCGGCACGACAGAGCGACGGCTTGAGTGACGGGCGACGCCGCCCGGTCACTCAATGCCACACCCGAGCGACTACTTGATGAAGAAGATCTCCGCGTACTTCGGGAGAGGCCAGAGGTCGTCGGCGACGACCTTCTCGAGCTTGTCGGCGGCCGTCGCGGACCTCCTCCATCGCGGGGACGACCGAGTCCTGCATGAACTTCGCGTGCTCCTCGAGCTCGATCGGCTGGTTCTCGGCCAGATTCGCCGACTCGAGCTTCTTGATCGCGTCCGTGAGCTCGGTGATCAGGTCCGAGGTCTCGCCGGCGAGCTCGCCGAGCTGCGCCTCGAGCAGCAACGCGAGGTGGCGGGCCGCCGCCGGCAGCAGCATCGTGCGCGCGATCGACGCCGCGGTCTCGGCCTCGATGTTGAGCTTGGTCACGTACTGCTCGAGGAACACCTCGTGGCGCGACTCGAGCTCGCGGCGGGAAAGCACGTTGTGCTTCTCGAACAGCGCGACGGTCTCGTCGGAGACGAGGTACGGGAGCGCATCCGGCGTGGCGCGCAGGTTCAGCAGGCCGCGGCGCTCGGCCTCGGCGTGCCACTCCTCGTCGTAGTTGTCGCCGCCGAACACGATCCGCTTGTTGTCGGCGTAGCTGCGCTGCAGGATCGCCCGCAGCGCGTCCTCGAGCACGGCGTCCCGCAGCGGATCGCCGGCCGGAGGGCCGTCCTTGACCGCCGCCTCGAGCTCGTCGGCGAGCTCGTCGATCGCCTCGGCGACGATCGTGTTGAGCACGGTGTTCGGGAGCGAGGGCGACTGGCTCGAGCCGAGCGCCCGGAACTCGAACTTGTTGCCGGTGAACGCGAACGGGCTCGTGCGGTTGCGGTCGCCGCCGTGCTTGGGCAGCTGCGGCAGCACCGGCGTGCCGAGGCCGAGGAACGACTGTGCCCTGGTCTCGGACGTCTCGCCGCGCTCGAGCGCTCCGAACACGTTCTCGAGCTCGGCGCCGAGGAAGATCGAGATGATCGCCGGCGGCGCCTCGTTCGCGCCGAGGCGATGATCCTGACCCGGCGAGGCGATCGACGCGCGCAGCAGTCCCTGGTACTCGTTGACCGCCTGCATCACCGCCGCGCAGAAGAACAGGAACTCGAGGTTCCGGTGCGGCGTGTCGCCGGGCTCGAGCAGGTTCTTGCCGGTGTCGGTGCCCATCGACCAGTTGTTGTGCTTGCCCGAGCCGTTGACGCCCGCGAACGGCTTCTCGTGCAGCAGGCACACGAGTCCGTAGCGGCGCGCGACGTTCTGCATGATCTGCATCGTCAGCTGCTGGTGGTCGGAGCCGACGTTCGAGTTCTCGAAGATCGGGGCGATCTCGTACTGGTTCGGAGCGACCTCGTTGTGCCGGGTCTTGACCGGCACGCCGAGCTTGGCCAGCTCGCGCTCGGTCTCGAGCATGCACGCGAGGATCCGCTCGGGGATCGACCCGAAGTAGTGGTCGTCGAGCTCGTGGCCCTTGGGCGGCTTGGCGCCGAACAGCGTGCGGCCGGTCGTGATCAGGTCGGGACGCTCGAAGTAGTACTGCTCGTCGATCAGGAAGTACTCCTGCTCGGGCCCGATCGTCGTGAACACGCGACTCGGCGTCGGTGTCGCCGAACAGCTGGAGCGCGCGGACCGCCGACTTCGACAGCGCGTCCATCGAGCGCAGCAGCGGGATCTTGTGATCGAGCGCCTCGCCCGTCCACGACGCGAACGCGGTCGGGATGCACAGCAGCGTGCCGTTCGGGTTCTCGAGGATGAACGCGGGAGAGGTCGGGTCCCACGCGGTGTAGCCGCGCGCCTCGAACGTCGCGCGGATCCCGCCGGTCGGGAAGCTCGAGGCGTCGGGCTCGCCCTGGATCAGCTCCTTGCCCGAGAACTCCGCGATCGCCGTGCCCTCGTCGGTCGGGGCGTAGAAGCTGTCGTGCTTCTCAGCGGTCGAGCCGGTCAGCGGCTGGAACCAGTGCGTGTAATGGGTCGCGCCACGCTCCATCGCCCACTCCTTCATCGCGAGCGCGACCGCGTCGGCCAGCGATGTGTCGAGCGCCTCGCCGCGGGCGAGCGTCGTCCTGCAGGCGGTTGAAGACGTCGGAGGAGAGCCGCTGGCGCTGGACGGCCCGGCTGAACACGTTCGCGCCGAACACCTGGTTGTCGGAGAGCGTGAGATCGGGAGCCCCGAGCGCGCCACCATTCGGGGCCCACTGCGCGGCGAGGACGTTCTGCTGGCGGAATCGAGGCATTGCGTGATCGATTCCTTCCTATGGGCGCCAGCGGCGGCGCAGCGCGTACAAAACCCCGCCTCGACGGAGCCGAGGCATACGATCGCGAAGCGTAACGCGAGGCTACGGCGCGCGTCATTATCCGGATGTCCAAAGTGGCCGTCGCACGTGGACAAACGCCAGTCGTGAAATACTCGGCGGGTGCCGTTCAACCCCGAGCTCGGCTGGCAGGCGTACGTCCCCGACGAGCGCCGCTACGAGCGGATGCCATATCGCCGCTGCGGTCGCAGCGGCCTGAAGCTGCCGCCGATCTCGCTCGGGCTGTGGCAGAACTTCGGCGACGACCGGCCGCTCGCGAACAGCCGCGCGATCATCCGCCGCGCGTTCGACCTCGGAATCACCCACTTCGACCTCGCGAACAACTACGGGCCGCCGTACGGGAGCGCCGAGATCAACTTCGGGCGGATCTTCGAGGAGGACCTGAAGCCTCATCGCGACGAGATCGTGATCTCGACCAAGGCCGGCTACGACATGTGGCCCGGTCCGTACGGCGAGTGGGGCTCGCGCAAGTACCTGCTCGGCGAGCCTCGAGCAGAGCCTCAAGCGCATGCGGCTCGAGTACGTCGACATCTTCTACTCGCACCGGTTCGATCCCGACACGCCGCTCGAGGAGACGATGGGCGCGCTCGACACCGCGGTGCGGCAGGGCAAGGCGCGCTACGTCGGGATCTCCTCGTACGGTCCCGCGGCGGACCGAGGAGGCGGCGCTGATCCTGCGCGAGCTCGGCACGCCGCTGCTGATCCACCAGCCGTCGTACTCGCTGCTCAACCGCTGGATCGAGGAGGAGCTGCTCGACGTGCTCGAGCGCGAGGGCGTCGGCGCGATCGTGTTCTCGCCGCTCGCCCAGGGGCTGCTGACCGACCGGTACCTGGACGGCGTGCCCGAGGACTCGCGCGCGCGGATCGGCAACTACTTCGACGAGGGGATGCTCTCGCAGGAGAACCTCGCGCGCGTGCGGGCACTGAACGAGGTCGCGCAGCGGCGCGGGCAGTCGCTCGCGCAGATGGCGATCGCCTGGGTGCTGCGCGATCCGCGGATCACGTCCGCGCTGCTCGGCGCGAGCAGCGTGCGCGCAGCTCGAGCAGAACGTGGCGGCGCTCGACCGCCTCGACTTCGACCCCGCCGAGCTCGAGGAGATCGACCGGTACGCCGTCGACGGCGGGATCAACATCTGGGCCGCGTCGAGTACCGAGTAACGATTTGGTCCGGACGGGCCCGCGAGGCCCCACGGACGCCGAGCGCAGCGAGGCCCGCACGAACCTACGGCGCGCTTGACGACGTGGTGACGATCTGGCCGTTGTTGTTCACGTAGGTCTGCGCGGGCGCGGTGTGGATCAGGACCGTGAACTTCCCGTGCGGAGGCGAGCCGTTGCCGGTGACGGCCTTGGCCTTGCCGTTGAGGCCGGCGGCGACCTGCCACGCGACGACGTGACGGCCGGGCGCCACCGCGGTCACGGACCAGTCGAACTTGGCCGTCTTGCCCGGGAGCGAGCGCGCCGAGCGCCCACGTGTTCGAGTACGCGGTGACGGCGCCGCCGGGGCTGCCGCTCCCGGACGCCGAGCCGGGCTGGCAGCCGACGTTGCATGTGCCCGGCGGGCGATCGACGACCCAGACCGGGCGCGAGGAGTTCGCCAGGCCGGCCATCTGGAGGTCCTGCGCGAACGCCGCGGCGTCGGTGCCCTCGCCCGGTGGCGCGGGATAGGCACATGTGACGTTGCAGATCGTCACGGCGATGTTCGGGATCGTCTTCGAGCCGGTGTTGCGAACGGCGAGCACGAGATGCGATGTGCTCGGAGAGGCGCTGGGACGCCGGGAACGTCGCGGTCGATACGGCCACCGGGAAGTTGCCGCTCGGCTCGCTCGCGTCTTGCCGGGTGCCGCCGCCGCAGCCGGGAAGGACGAGCAGCCGCAAGCGCTCCACAGATCAGGCCGATGCTCCTGGAGGTCACGGCGGGCCGAACATAGCAACTGCCCTGCGCGCTCACGCCGGTTCGCGTGGGACGGTTCCAATTTGGTACTTGCGGGCACCTGCCCGTACGCTTGCTCGGTCACGCCGCGTGGCGGCAGACCAGGGAGGCTGGAGCAGATTTGATCAGAGCCGTCGCCGATCGCGGGTACTCGCCCATCAAGGGTTTGCTCGAAGAGGTCGGCAACATGATGATCCTGACCGGCAAGACGCTGGTCTCCGCGGTGCGCCCGCCATACCCGTACGGCCCCGAGTTCGTCGGGCAGTTCATGTTCGCGCTGCGGCTGTGCTGGTTCCCGCTGCTGATCTCGACGATCGCGTTCGGGTACGAGGCGCCGGGTCTTCAGGCCGCGAACTTCCTCGTGCTGTTCGGCGCGCTCGATCGGCTCGGGGGTTTCTTCGTGCTCGCGTCGATCCGCGAGTTCGCGCCGTTCGTCGACGCGATCGTGCTCGCCGGCGTCGCCGGGCACCGCGATCACCGCCGACCTCGGCGCCCGCAAGATCCGCGAGGAGCTCGACGCGCTCCAGGTGCTCGGCGTCGACCCGATCAAGAACCTGGTCGTGCCGCGGTTCCTCGCGCTGATGCTGCTCACCGGCCTGTTCGACATCTACGCGCTGATCTTCGGCATCTTCGGCGGGATCCTGGCGACGCTGGTCAACCACGCGTCGCTCGGCCCGTTCTTCTCGACGTTCTTCAACAACGCCGAGACGACCGACCTGTGGGGGTCGGTGGTCAAGACCACGCTGTTCGGAGCGATCATCGCCGTCGTCTGCTGCTACAAGGGGATGACCGCCTCGGGCGGGGCCGAGGGGGTCGGCCGCGCCGTCAACCAGGCGGTCGTGATCTCGTTCCTGGGGATCTTCGCGTTCAACTACGCGTTCACCCAGACGCTGCTCGCGACCCATCCCGAGATCACAACGATCCCCAGATAGATGAACGACCTGATCGTCACCCCGAAGGGCTGGATCGAGAGCTTCGGCGAGATCGCCAAGTTCACGACGCAGGTGCTCGGCGAGGTGTTCCGCCTGCGCGTGTTCAAGTTCTTCGGCGAGACGCTGCGCCAGGCGGGGATCCTGATCGTCGGCTCGGCGCTCGTGATCTGCACGCTGGTGTTCATCGTCGGCCTGTCGTGCGGGATCGAGGGCGCCTACCTGCTGCGCTCGCAGGGAGCGCCGGCGTTCTCGGGCGTGTTCTCGGCGTGGTGCGACCTGCGCGAGCTCGCGCCGCTGGCGTTCGGCTACATGATGGCGGCCAAGGTCGGGACCGGAATCGTCGCCGAGCTCGGCTCGATGCGGATCTCGGACGAGATCGACGCGCTCGAGGTCATGGGCATCAGCGGGATGACGTTCCTGTGCGCTACACGGCTGCTCGCGTCGTGGCTCGTGCTGCCGTTCGTGTACGTGATCGCGATCGGCGCGGGGTTCGTCGCGAGCTACATCGCGGTCGTGCAGCAGATCGGCGACGTCTCCTCGGGCGGGTACTTCCTGATCTTCTGGGAGTTCCAGAACCCACCGGACCTCTTATTCAGCCTGATAAAGGCGATGGCGATGGCTACGCTCATCGTGCTGGTCGGCTGCTATTACGGGTACAACGCGAGCGGAGGGCCGGTGGGTGTCGGCACCGCCACCGCGAAGTCGATGGTGCTTAACCTCGTGGGAGTACATCTCATCGGAATGCTCGGCACACAGCTCTTCTGGGGCGCCAACCCCCGAGCACCTATCGGAGGCTGACAATGGCGTTTGACGACGAAGACTGGGACGCTGACGGCGGCGCGCACGGCGACGATGAGCCGGCGCCGTTCGACGAGGACCACGAGCCCGGCGCTGTCGACCACGAGTCGCACCCGCCTCCGATCGCGCGTGTCGATCGTCGACGAGCAGCCGCCGCGTCCGAGTCCGCCGCCGGGCGCCACGGACGACGAGTACAAGTGGCACACCTACAAGGTGTATCCCTCGGGCCGCCCCGACGCCGTCGAGTTCATCGACACCTACAAGGCGTTCGGCCGCACGCACGATCCTGCGTGGGCTGAACATGGGCCTGCCCGAGGGGATGGTGTCGATGATCCTCGGTCCGTCCGGCACCGGCAAGTCCGTGTGCATCAAGCACATGGTCGGGCTGCTGTACCCCGATGAGGGCGACATCCTGGTGCACGGCGAGTCGGTTCCGAACATGCCCGACGATGAGCTGTTCGAGATGCGCAAGAAGTTCGGGCTGCTGTTCCAGGACGGCGCGCTGTTCGGGTCGATGAACCTGTACGACAACGTCGCGTTTCCCGCTCCGGCAGCACACCGAGAAAGGCGAGGACGAGGTCGAGGACATCGTCATGCGGCGGCTGAAAGAGGTCGGGCTCGGCGACGCGCGCACGAAGATGCCGAACGAGCTCTCGGGCGGGATGCGCAAGCGGGCCGGCTTCGCACGCGCGCTCGTGCTCGAGCCCGACATCCTCCTGTTCGACGAGCCCGACTCCGGTCTCGATCCGGTGCGGACCGCGCTGCTCGGCGAGCTGATCCTCGAGATTCACCGCGACATGATGGAAGAGGCGAAGGCGAAGGGGAGGGAGCACCTTCCGACCTTCTGTGTGGTCACCCACGACATCATGAGCGCCCGGCGCGTCGCGGACTACATCAACGTGCTGTGGAAGGGCCGGATCGTCGAGGCCGGGCCGGCCGAGGACATGCTCAACTCCGAGAATCCGTTCATCCGCCAGTTCCTGTCCGGGGAGTCGCAGGGCCCGCTCGCGATGGACTAGAACGACGATGATGGCCAAGGTTCTGGGGCGGGTCGCGCGGGGGGCCGCGGGCAGACCGGCCGTGACGCTCGGCATCGTGCTCGCGCTGGCGCTCGGGGGCGGCGCGCTGGCGCTGAGGCTCGAGCCGAACACGAACAGCGACACGTTCGTGAACAGCTCCTCGCCGACGTTCAAGGCGAGCGCCGACGACAACAGGCACTTCGGGGGCGATCCGGTCGTGATCCTGATCCGCGAGCCGCTGACGGATCTGGTCGAGACGAAGGATCTCGCCACCGTCAGCCAGCTCGAGGCGTGCCTCGCGGGCCAGGTGCTGGTCGCGAACCAGCAGCTCGAGGCGTTCACGCCCGCGCCGGCCGGATCCGCGACGCCCTACGGGGGATGGGGGAGCCCGTGCGGCAAGTTGATGAGGGCGCGGCCGGCACAGGTCGTGTACGGCCCCGGGACGTTCCTGAACCGCGCTGTCGCGGCGGTCAACACCGAGATCGCGTCGATCACGACAGCGGCGCAGCGGACGATCACGACCGCGAGGCTGAGCGCGTACAACCTCGCGCTGGCCAAGCACATGTCGAAGAGCCAGGCGACCACGCTCGAGAACGCGGCGGGTCAGATCGCGACCCAGCAGGAGACCACCCAGCTGCTGCAGATGTACCTGAACTCGGGCATCAGCGGCCAGCCGAAGATCGACGATCCGCAGTTCATCCCGGAGATCGTGTTCGACCAGACGCGCGGCGTGAACCAGCCCAAGTCGCGATTCGCATACCTGTTCCCGACCGCGAACTCGGGCCTGATCCAGGTCCGCCTGAGGTCGTCGCTGACGCCCGCACAGCAGGCTCAGGCGATCAAGTGGATCCGCCAGGCGGTGAACATGCCGATGTTCCGCTCGGCGTACCACGGCACGTACACCGTGTCCGGCGAGCCGGTGGTGACAGACGATCTCGCCTCGACGATCACCGGTGGGGTCGCGGGGCTGCTCGCGGCGGCGCTGCTCGTGATGGGTGTGACGCTGCTGCTCGTGTTCCGGAATCGGCCGCGACTGCTGCCGCTCGGGATCGCGCTCGCTGCCGCCGGGATCACGTTTGGTCTCACGTCGCTGCTCGGGGGATCGCTGACGATGGCGTCGATCGCGGTGCTGCCGATCCTGATCGGGCTCGCGGTCGACTACGCGATCCAGTTCCAATCTCGCACCGATGAGGTCTCCGGCGACGTCGTTCAGGCGGCGATTGCCGCTGCGCCGACCATCGCGACCGCCGCGCTGGCCACGGCGGCCGGCTTCCTGGCCCTGCTGCTCTCGCCGGTGCCGATGGTCCGTGGGTTCGGCCTGCTGTTGGTCGTCGGCATCGGGGTCGCGCTTGCGTGCGCGCTCACCGCGGGGTCGGCCGCGATGGTCCTCGCCGGCCGCCGGCGCTCGGTCCAACGCTGGAACCCACCATCGCTCGGCGTCGTCGGCGCGTCGGCGCGCGGCGCGGGCGAGATCCTCGGCGATGCCCGGTCTTCGGTCGCCTCGCGCGTTGGCTCGGTCGCGCGAGCCGCGGTGGCGGCGGCGGTCCGCCGCCCGGGGCGCGTGCTGCTCGTCGGACTCGTCCTCGCCGCGGCCGGGTGGGTCGCGGACACGCAGACGCAGGTCCAGTCGGACGTGACCAAGCTCGTGCCGTCGAACATGCCGGCGCTGCGCGACCTGCGCACGCTCGAGCGCGTCACGGGCGTCTCGGGCGAGATCGACGTCGTGGTCCACTCGAGCGACGTCGCGACGCCGACGACGATCGGCTGGATGCTGCGCTACGAGGACGCCCTCCTGGCGCACTTCGGCTACGTCGAGACGAAGGGCTGCGGGAAGGCGACGCTGTGCCCGGCGCTGTCGCTGCCCGACCTGTTCTGCTCGGGCGCACAGGCGGCGGGGTCTTGCGGCGCCTCGCTGACCACCGGCTTGATCTCGAGCCTGCTGAGCGCGGTCCCGCCGTACTTCTCCCAGGCCGTGATCACGAAGGATCACCGCGAGGCGACGCTGGCGTTCGGAATCCGGCTGATGCCGCTGTCGCGCCAGCAGCGCGTGATCGACTACATGCGCACGCAGTTGCACCCTCCGCCAGGCGTGAGCGCCGAGCTCGCGGGGCTGCCGGTGCTCGCCGCTCAGGCGGACGCGTCGCTGTCATCGTCGGGCCACCGGATGCTGATGCTGCTGGCCGGGCTCGCCGCGGTCGGGCTCGTGCTGCTCGCGGTCCTGCGGACCGTGCGGCGGGCGATCATCCCGCTCGTTCCGATCGCGCTCGCGACCGGCTGGTCGTCGCTGATCCTGTTTGCGACCCGGATTCCGCTCAACCCGATGTCGGCCACGCTCGGCGCGCTCGTGATCGCGATCTCCACCGAGTTCAGCGTGCTGCTCTCCGAGCGGTTCCGGCAGGAGCGGAGCGCCGGGCGGTCGCCGGCGGAGGCGCTGGCGCGAACGTACCGGTTCACCGGATCGGCGGTGCTCGCGTCGGGGATCACGGCGATCGCCGGGTTCGGTGTGCTGACGCTGTCGAGCATCACGATGCTGCGCGACTTCGGGCTGGTGACGCTCGTCGACCTCACGGTCTCGCTCGGCGGTGTCCTGCTCGTGCTGCCCTCGGTGCTTGCTCTGTCGGAACGGCGTGACGCGCGGCAGAGCGTCCGCGAGCTTGGGCGGCGAGCCGCCGGCGCGTTGCCGCGGCGTCGGCGAGCGCGGGTGGCGTGAGCGAATCCGGGCCGGCGGAGGGCGACGGGCCGCCCGCTCCGCCGATCGAGAATCCGTCGCCTGAGTGGCAGCCCCCGTCGGCGGCCAAGGCGCTGATCGACAACCGACGCTACGGGTGGATGGTCGGGGGCATTGCGCTGGTACTCGTGGCCGGCTTCGTTATCTACACGCTGACCAATCGCCACTCGGGATCTGGGTCCCCGGGCGTCCCGGCGGGCCAAACCCTTCGCTACTTCGCGGCACCGCTGGCGGCGTCCACCCTGAACGGCGACGCCAACCTGAGTCCACCGTGCACGCTCGCGCGCCACGACCCGCGCGCGCTGAACGTATGCCTGCTCGCGGGGCGCGGCCCGCTGGTACTGGGCTTCTTCGTGACGGGGTCGCGCGCCTGTGAGCGGGAGGTCGACACGATGCAGGCGCTGTCTTCGGAGCCGGGGACGCGGGGCGCTCAGTTCGCGGCGGTCGCGGTCAACGCCGGGCGCGCCGCGGCGGCCAAGGTCGTGCGCGCGCACCACTGGACGATCCCGGTGGCGTACGACGCCGACGGAGGCGTCGGCGGCCTGTACGGCGTCACCGCCTGTCCGCTGCTCGAGCTTTCGTATCGTGGCGGGACCGTGGCTCAGCGATTGATCGGCGAGCACTGGCTGTCCAGCGCGGCCCTTGCCGCGCGAGTGCGGGCGCTGCTCAGGAGGTGATGTTCGGTGAGCTCGGGGAGCGGCCTGGTCGAGCCGACGCTGCGCGCGGAGTTCCCCGGGCTGCGACTGGAATGGAGGGCGCTCGACGCGCGCGTGCGCTCGAGCCCCGCGGGGGTCGAGCGGCGCCTGCGGGAGCTGTCTGACCGCTACCGGGGCGCGGGCGTCGTGGCGATGCGGACCAAGCCGATCCCGCACGCGTACCGGGCGTTCTTCCGCCAGGTCGGGCTCGATCCCGACGCGGCCAGGATCCCGAGCGAGGAGGTGGCCGTGCGGCGTCTGCTCCAGGGCCGCTTCGAATCCCGGGATGCGCTGGCGGACGCGCTGCTGATCGCGCTGATCGAGACCGGCGTGCCGGTGTGGGCACTGGACGCCCGTGTCGCCGACTTGCCCAGCCTCGGGATCCGGGTGTCGGTCGCGGGGGACCGGCTCGGGGACGCGGGACGGCGGGGTTCCATTGCCGGCGGGCGCAGCTCGTGGTCGCGGACGCCGCGGCAATCCACGCGACGTTGTTCGGTGAACCGGCTCCGAGGCACGCTCCCGGACCGTCCACTCGCGGGATCGTGCTGTTCTCGGTCGGCGTCGACGGCGTCCCGGCGATCCACGTCGAGGAGGCGTTGTGGGTCGCCGCGGACGTGATCGAAACCTCCTAAAGCTGCTGGTGGGCTGATGGTAAGCTGGCCGCGGCTCCCGAAAGGAGGCAGCGTTGGAGGCTCTAGCACACGACTCAAACGCCGTTCATCGGGGCTCCCCTGTCCGGGCGCGCCCCGGCTCCGAGCAGGACGAGCGCGCCGCGCGCCGGTCGCTGCGGGCGCAGATCGACCGGCTCGAGCGTGAGCTCGCCGACGCGTTTGTCACCGCGTACCCGATGGGGGGACTCGACGAGGAGCCGACGCAATCGTCCGCGACGCCGCGTACTGCTCGACCTCGGCGAGCTCGAGCGTGTCCGGGATGAGCTGGCCGCTCGCGTGCAGGCAGCCCGCGCCACGATCACCGAGCGCGCCGATCTCCAGGCGGGGAGCCGTCTGCGGCTCGAGAAGATGCTGCTCGACCCGGGCCGCTACCGGTTCGTGCGGATCTCGAACCGCGAGATCGGCGAACCGGGATGCGGCGTGTGGTACGTGCGCCCGAGGCTCGGGCTGATCGGGATGCTGATGGGCTGGTGGGAGGTCAAGCTCTCCTCGGGCTGCCCGTTAGCCACCGCCGCGCCTTGCTCCTGATGGGCGCCGCGGCGCGGTTTGGGGGCTACTCTCGGGATCACAGTGCGCCAATTACTGAGGACGGGCGCCGGCGCGACGCTGGTGCTGCTGATCATGGTCATCGGCAGCCTCGTCCTGTGGATCGGGACGCCGCTGTTGTGGCTCTGGGTCGGCTCTCAGATCCAGGGGGCGACCTCCTCGCTCGGGACCGCGCTCGGTGTCAGCTTCTTCGGCGTGGTTGCGACGATCGGCGTGCTAGCCGCCGTCCTCGCCAAGCTGAGCGACGTGTACGCGGCGAATCGCCGCGCCCGTGGTCTCGACGACACCGGCCACTACGTGCTCGAGGCCGTGCTCGTCGTGAGCGCGGGGTTGACGCTGGCGGCGTTCGTGGTGTGGTTCTTCTTGTTCGCCGGCGCCAGCCCGGTTCCGGTCGGGATCCAGATCTAGGCTTCGCCGGGATTCGGATCGAGAGAGCCGAGCCCTGGTCCCGCGCCACCGCCCGGAGGCGGTCGCGCGGGCCATCGCGGCTCGCTACACAGTGAGCAGCTCGAGTGCTCGAACGCTGCATGACTCGAGCTGGTCGGCGAGAAGATGGCGCTGGCGCTCGGTGAGCGCGCCGAGCGTCTTCGTCTCGGTGATGTGATGACGCGAGAGGAACTTCCTGCACTTGGTGCTGCCCCAGCGGCGCTGGCTCATCAGCAACTCTCCAATTGCCCAGCTGAGCGCCTCATCGGGCGGGTCCAAAATCACGTCCGCGGCGGAAGCTTCTCCCTCAGCGATCCGTCGCTTCAGCTCCGCGCGGGCGAGCCTGACCGCGTTCGCTCGTTCCAGTGCACGCAGTCGTTGCGGCGCCGGGGTCATCGTGGCGGTCTCACTCATTTGGTGCTTCGCTTCCTCCCATTCGGCCCGACCTAACGGACTCTCTTGTTTACAAATGGCAGGGGTCCACGAGGCCCCCCTCCCATGGGTCCTAAATTGCTCAACTGCTATGTGCGCACGCCGAAGCGGGCGACTTTTTACCCCCTGTTCCGGCCCTCCCTACCTTCGCGGCCGCCTTGCTGCTCGGCCTTTTCGGTAGAGCAAGAAGCTACGGCATCGGCGCCGGTCACAGCAACGTCACAAATCCCGGCCATGCGCTTAGAGCGTGTTTTTTATCGGCGTGAGGGTCTTGTGCGAGTGTGGACAAGCACGGCGACATGAACACTCCCTTTCGGCGGGGGTGGGGCCACCCCTCAGTGTCGACTGGTGGGCAACAGGCCGTGCTCGGCTTCGAAGGTTTGCTTGGCCCGGGCGAAGATCTCGAGCGCCCGATCGAGCGTCTCGCGATCGTGCGTGGCCATCACGCTCGTCCGCAGCAGCGCCCCCGCCGGCGGCACCGCCGGGTGGAGCGCGACGTTTACGTAGAGGCCGGCGTCGTACAGCGCCTTCCACAGGAACGCCGCCTTCCAGTCGTCGCCGACGACAACCGGTACCACCGTCGTGACGATCTCGGTGCCGTCGGCCAGCCGAGTCGGCTCCACCACCTGGAAGCCGAGCCCGTCGAGGCCCTTGTGCAGGTAGCGGGCGTTGTCGAGCACGCGCGCGAACAGCTGCCGCCCTTCGTCCGAGCGGCAGATCTTGACCGCGGCCAGCGCCGCCCCGAGCGCGGCGGGCACGGCCGAGGCGGTGAACATGAACGGGCGCGACGAGACCCGCAGGAATTCGATCACGTCGGCCGGGCCGGCGATCACGCCACCACACGAGGCGAGCGACTTCGAGAACGTCGCCATCCGCAGGTCGACCTGGTCCTCGACGCCGAACAGCTCGGACGCGCCGGCGCCGCGCGCGCCGAGCACACCGAGCGCATGCGCCTCGTCGACCATCAGGCGGGCGCCGTACCGGTGGCTCAGCTCGGCGATCTCGGGCAGCGGCGCGACGTCACCCTCCATCGAGAACACTCCGTCGACGACGACGAGGATCCCGCCGCCGTCCGTCGCGGCCTTCTCGAGGGTCTGCTCGAGCTTGCTCATCCGGTTGTGCCGGAACGGCCGCAGCTTGGCCCGCGAAAGGATGCAGCCGTCGAGGATCGACGCGTGGTCGCCGGAGTCGACCACAACCGTGTCGGCCGGGCCGAGGATCGTCCCGAGCGCTCCGACGTTGGCCTGGTGGCCCGTCGTGAACACGAGCGCGCCCTCGGTGCCGAACCAGTCGGCCAGCTCCCGCTCGAGCTCGAGGTGCAGGTCGGTGGTCCCGTTCAGGAACCGCGACCCGGTGAGCCCGGTGCCGTAGCGGTCCAGCGCGTCTCTCGCTCCCTGCGCGACGCGCTCGTCCCCGGTCAGCCCAAGGTAGTTGTTCGAGCCGAGCATGATGCGGCGCATGCCCTCCATCTCGACGACCGGCAGCGTCGGGCCCTCGAGCACGCGGAAGTACGGCACGAGGTCGAGCTCGCGCGCGACCTTGAGCTGCTCGAGCCGCTCGTGCTCCCGGGCCTTGGCGAAGACGTCGATCGTGGTGGACATATAACGTTCCGGCCAGATGGCGCTAGACGTGACCCTGCCGGCTCGTCAGGCCTTGGAGATTCGGCCTGTCGCGAGCAAGCGCGAGCTGGATACCTTCATCAAGCTGCCGTGGCGGCTCTATCGTAACGAGCCGAACTGGGTCCCGCCGCTGCTGTTCGACCGCAAGCGGTTCTTCGACCGAAACCGCAACCCGTTCTTCAAACACGCCGAGGTCGAGTTCTTCCTCGCCTGGCGGGGGGAGACTCCGGTCGGGCGGATCACCGCGCACATCGACCGGCACTTCAACGAATACCAGCATCACGACTGGGGGATGTTCGGCTTCTTCGAGTGCGAGAACGATGTTCAGGCCGCGAACGCGCTGCTGTCAACTGCGGAGGACTGGCTCCGTGCCCGCGGTCGGGACCGGATGGTCGGCCCGATGGACTTCACCACCAACGACGAGTGTGGCGTGCTCGTCGAGGGCTACGACCTGCTCCCGACCGTCCTGACCAACTGGCAGCACCCGTACTACCCGCGCCTGATCGAGGGCGCCGGCCTGACCAAGGCGATGGACCTGTACATGTGGACGCTCGAGGTATCCGAGCGGTCTTCGGTGAACCCGGTGATCTGGCGAGCCGCCGCCGACGTCGAGCGCAAGTACGGGATCACCGTGCGGCCGATGCGCAAGAAGGACATGGAGGCCGAGATCGGCCGATTTCTCGAGGTTTACAACGCCGCGTGGGAGCGCAACTGGGGGTTCACGCCGCTCACCGAGGAGGAGGTCCGCCACTACGCCAAGGACCTCAAGCCGGTGCTCGACGAGAACTGGGCGTTCATCGCCGAGAAGGACGGCGAACCCGTCGCGGCCGCGCTCACGCTGCCCGACTACAACCAGGTCCTGATCCACCTGAACGGCCGCCTGCTGCCGTTCGGCTGGGCCAAGGCGCTGTACTACAAGGGAAAGATCGATCGTGTCCGCGTGTTCGCGCTCGGGGTCAAGCAGGAGTACCAGCACACCGGGATCGGCGCGAAGCTGTACGAGATGCACTACGACGCCGCCGAGCGCACCAATCAGAAGAAGGGCGAGACCGGCTGGATCCTCGAGACCAACAAATCGATGAACCGCGCGATGGAGCGAATGGGCGGCCGGGTCGTCCGTACGTACCGGGTGTTCGAGAAGTTTCTTTGAAGTTGACCGTTCGCGCTGTCACCATGTCGCGGCGATGACTGAGCCGTTCGCGGAGGAAGAAGTGCCCGAGGGCGTTGATTCGGTGCCGAAGGAGGACTCCGACGTCGAGGTCGTAGACGGGTTTCCCGTCCTGGCCGAAGTTCGCACGGTGGAGCGCACCTCGCCGGCGTCGCTCCCCGCAGTCCAGGCCGCCGCTGTCGCCGCCACCAGTTTCGTCGCCGGCGCCGCGACAATCGCGCTGATCAAGCGCCGCGGCGCACGCAAGGTAGCGCGCAACGGCAAGCACGGCCGTCGGGTGGCCGACCTGCTCCCGATCACGGCCTCGCGATCGTTCCTGGTCGACGTGCACGTGATCGGCAAGCAAGGCGATTGACCACGACCTCTGGGGTCGGGCGCCGCGCAGCTCCCGGGGGCGAGGGCCGGGTCTCCGGGGGCGAGGGCCGGGTCTCCGGAGCCGAGGGCCGGGTCTCCGGGGCCGAGGTCCGGGTCGAGGTCCGGCCGCGCTGGGCCTTCGCGCTTCCGCTCCGGAACAGCCTCGACGGGCTTGTCCGGGTGCGGGGCGGGGTGCTGCACCGACTGATCCACTTCGGTGAGGTGCCGGTGCTCGTTCGCGTCGCGCAGCCGTCCCGCGACCGAGTGGTGTTCGGTGCCCGTGCGGCCTCCCGCGAGGCGGCGGAGTGGGGGATCGAGCGCATGCGGCTCGCGCTCGGGATCGACCAGGACATCGAGCCGTTCTACGAGCGCTTTCGGTCCGACCCCCTGATCGGGCGCTCGGTTCGGGCCTGCTCCCGGCCTGCGGGCCGGTGGCAAGCCGGAGCCGTTCGAGGCGCTCGCCTGGGCGATCTGCGAGCAGCTGATCGAGTTCAGCCGCGCGGCGGCGATCGAGCGCCGGCTGATCTTTCGGCTCGGGCGCCGGTGCTCGGTCAGCGGGATGCGTGATGCCCCGTCGCCGGCGGTCCTCGCCGCCCAGGCGCCGGCGCTGCTCCAGTCGTTCGATCTGTCCGGGGGCCGGGCGGTGGCGCTGGTCCGTGCCGCGCGCGAGGTGGCGAGCGGCCGCGTCGACCTGCACGATCCCGACCACGAGCGCGGCTGGCGGCGGCTGCGCGCGATTCGCGGGATCGGCAGCTGGACGATCCAGATGCTGGCGCTGACCGGTCAGGGCCGCCTGGACCAGCTTCCAGCCGGGGACGTGGGATATCTGAAGCTCGTCGGTCGGCTCCGCGGCGGCGGCGATCCGTGGGCGCGCGCCACCGAGGAGGAGGTCGAGGAGTTCTTCGCTCCCTACGCGCCGTGGGCCGGCCTGGCGGGGCTGCACGCGCTGCGGCTCGGCGGCGGGTCGGCCGCGACGCGGCTGGCGGCGTGAGCTGCGCGGTGGCGTGAGCTGCGCTGTGGCGTGGGCTGCGCGGTGGCGCGGGTGGCGCGGTGGCGCGGCGTGGTGCACAGCGCGCCAAACCCCCCTCCGTCGGGGGGCCGAGTGCAGATAAGCGCCTCACAGGCGCTTACGTGTAGTTTGGACGTCGGCGCGTAGGGCTATGGCGCGTTTTGCACCCCCACCAAATGGACTTCGAGCTTCAAGAGACGACGATCCACGGCCACCGGGTCGCCTACCGGCTCGCCGGAAGCGGCCCGCCAATCGTGCTGATCCACGGGATCACCGCCTCCTCGGCGGTGTGGGAGATGGTCGGGCCCCGGCTCGCGCGCAACCACACGGTGCTCGCCCCCGACCTGCTCGGGCACGGTCAGAGCGCCAAGCCCCGGGGCGACTACTCGATGGGCGCGTTCGCGTCGGGGATCCGCGATCTCGTCCTGGCGCTGGGAGTCGGGCCGGTGACGATCGTCGGCCACTCGCTCGGCGGCGGCGTCGCCATGCAGTACGCCTACCAATTCCCCGAGCGGACGGGGCGCCTTGCGCTCGTCTCCAGCGGCGGGCTGGGGCGACAGGTGCACGGGTTCCTCCGCGCCGCGACGCTCCCCGGCTCGGAGCTCGTGCTGCCGCTGCTCGCCGGCCGTCAGGTGCTGGCGGCGGGACGCGCGGTCGGGCGCGCGCTCGGGCGCGTGCGGGTGCCGCTCGGGAACGACGCGATCGAGATGGCCCGGGGTCACGCCTCGCTCGGCGATCCCGAGAGCCGCGCGGCGTTCGTCCACACCCTGCGCGCGAGCGTGGACGTCGGCGGTCAGCGGGTGCAGGCCACGGACCGGCTGTATCTCGCGGCGGAGCTGCCGCTGCTGATCGTGTGGGGTGAGAGGGACCGCATCATCCCGGTGGAGCACGGCCACGCGCGCACGAGCTGGTGCCGGGCAGCCGTCTCGAGCTGTTCGAGCGCGCCGGCCACTTCCCGTACCTCGATGAGCCGCAGCGCTTCGTCGCCACGCTCGAAGACTGGATCGCCACGACCGAGCCCAGCGGCCCCGACGACGGCCGCTTTCAGGCCGCGATCCGGCAGACCGGAGGCTGACGCCGATGAATTTCCGCCCGATTTCCGGTCTTTCCATCGAATGGGCGCGTCGCAGGCACGCACGATCGCTTTCGCGATCCAGGGTCCGATCGAGCCGCGGCGACCTGCCGGCGCTGTACGCGCGAGTATGCGCGCTGCTCTCCGATAGCGGCGCGACGCTCGCCGTGTGCGACGTGGACGGCGTCGCCGCGGACGCAGTGACCGTCGACGCGCTCGCCCGCCTTCAGCTCGCCGCCCGCCGCCACGGCTGCCGGGTCGAGCTGCGGCACGCGTCGGACGAGCTCCGCAACCTGGTCGCGTTCATGGGCCTCCAGGACGTGCTGGCGGTCTGAGAGGCGCGCGCCCGGCGGTCTCGTGAGGTCGCTCTGGCGGGTCTCTACGACGCTCTGGGGGTCTCTTCGCGACGAGGTCGCCTGGCGGGTCTCTGCGAGGCCGCGCTCACGACTCGAGCCGCGGCGGCAGCCCGAACAGCGGGAACAGCCGCTCGGTCGAGAGGAAGAACGTGAACTCGACGATCTTCCCGTCGGCGATCTCGAGTACCTGGAGCGCCCACGGGTCATATCCGCTTCCGGACTCGCTCGGCTTGTACTGCCCGTACGCGACCTGACCGTTCGCGGTCTCGACCGGGACCACGCGCGAGCCCTGGCACGCGATCCCGGGGCCGAACCACCAGGCGAGCACGTCCTCCCGGCCCGACAGCCACATGTCGAATGGCGGCATCGACTGGGAGGCGTCCTCGCGGATCAGCGAGGTGAGCGCGTCGAGGTCGTAGCGCTCGAACGCGTCGACGTAGCGTGCGAGCAGCTCGCGCTGGTCGGTGTCCATCGGCGCGGCCGCGTCCGTGGCCTCGATCTCCCGCTCCTCGAGCGTCGCCCGCGCGCGCTGGAGAGCGCTGTTGACCGACGCGACGCTCGTGTCGAGCAGCTCGGCGACCTCGCTGGCCTTCCAGCGCAGGACCTCGCACAGGATCAGCACCGCGCGCTGGCGCGCCGGGAGATGCTGGAGCGCCGCGACGAACGCGAGCCGGATCGTGTCGCGCTGGGCGACGAGCTCGGCGGGGTCGGTCTCGGCGGTCACGAGGCTCGTCGGGATCGGCTCGATCCAGGTGGCCTCGGGGAGCGTGTTCAGATTCGACTCGACGGGCTCGCACGCCGGCCCGAAGTCCATCGGCCTCGCCCGGCGCGACCGGCTGTTGAGCATGTCCATGCACACGTTCGTCGCGATCCGGTACAGCCACGAGCGGAGCGCCGCGCGGCCCTCGAACCGGTCGATAGCCCCGCCACGCCCGCAGGAACGTGTCCTGGACGGCGTCCTCGGCCTCGAACGGCGAGCCCAGCATCCGGTAGCAGTAGCCGGTCAGCTCGGCCCGATGCTGCTCGAGCCGTCGCTCGAGCCCGCCGTGAGCGACCGCGAGTTCGGATTCCTGCACGAGAGTCATCGTATGGGATCGAGCATCCGGGGGGAAATCGATGGGCAAGCTCTCATTGCGTTCGGTCCATAGACCGACCGCGCCTTCGAAAATCATCGGTCGGGCGCAGAAGCCGACGGGGCGGCGTTCCTACAGCCCCTGACCGGCGAGCAACTCGTTCGTCGAGGCGTCGAGCACCGCGTTCGGGTCCGAGATCAGGTGGTGATTCAGCATCCACTGTCCGTAGGCGTTCCACTGGCTCGGGTCCTGCCAGCCCCACGGATCCGATGGGTTGCTCGGGAAGAACGCGGGCAGCGTCGCGCGGACGCTCGCCAGCTGGAGCTTGGGGTCGAGCCCGGAGCTCGCGTGGACGAGGTTTGTGACCGCCGCCTGCGGGTCACGCCGGGCCGACTCGTAACCGCGGCCGAGCGCCTGCACGAACCGCCGGACTACGTCCGGATGGTTGACGATCGTGTTCTTGCGCACGACCACGACGAGCTCGTCGTAGGTGGGAACGCCCACCTGCTCCATGTGGATCACGTTCGGGTGCTTGTGGAGCTGCGCGAGCTGGATCGCCTCGTAGTTCCAGAACGCGCCCAGGGTCGCGTCGACCCGGCCCGACAGCATCGCCGGCACGAGGTTCGCGCCGACGTTGATCTCCTTGACCGAGCTGGCCGGCACGCCGGCCCGAGCCAGGATCGTCTGCAGGTAGGCGTGCTGATAGGGGATCCCGGCGTCCCCGACACGCTTGCCGCGCAGCTGCGCCGGGCTCGTGATGTGCCTGGAGCCGACCGACACGATCGAGGTGAGCGGCTCCTGGACGATCGCCGCCACCGACACGAGCGGCAGGCCCTGGTTGCGCGCGAGCAGCACCTCGGGCTCGTAGGAGATCGCGGCGTCGATCTTCCCCGCCGCGAGCAGCTTGAGCGGCGCGGCCGGGTCCGAGGGCACCTGGAGGTGAACGGAGAGGCCGGCCTTGGTGAAGTCACCCTCGGCGACCGCCTGGTAGATCCCGACGTGATCCGCGTTCGGGAACCAGTCGAGCATCAGGGTCAGCTGCTGAGTGCTGCTCGGCGATCCTGCGACGCTCTCGTGCTTCTCCCCGCACCCAGCCAGCCCGAGCACAAGCACGCCGGAGAGGGCAAGCACGGCGACCCGAGCGATCGTGCGCCTGCGCTTCACGCCGGACGCTCCTCGCTCGAGCGATACGCCCACGGCAGCGCGAGTCGCTCGCCCAACGCGAGGAGCGAGAACAGCGCGATCGCGAACAGCGACAAGATCACGATGGCGGCGAAGGCCCGCGCGGCCAGCAGCTGTGGCCCGGAGACCAGGATCACGTAGCCGAGGCCGGAGTTCGAGCCGACGTACTCGGCGAACACCGCGCCGATCACGGACACCGCGACAGCGATCTTCGCCCCGCTGAACACGCTCGGGAGCGCCGAGGGCAGCTCGACGTGGCGGAACGTCCTGATTCGTGAGGCGTCGAACGTCCGCATCAGCTTGATCAGGTCGGGGTCGACGGCTGCGAGGCCGGCGGTGGTCGTGACCACGATCGAGAAGAACGAGACGATTGCGACCACGACGAGCTTGGGCAGTATGCCGAACCCGAGCCAGAACGCGAGCAGCGGAGCGAACACCGCCACCGGCACCGCCTGCGAGGCGACGATCAGGGGATAGGTGGCTCGGCGAAGCGTCGGCGAGAAGTGGATCGCGACCGATAAGCACGCACCCGAGACAGCGTCGCCGCGAGGATTCCGAGCACGACCTCCTGGGCGGTGACGAGGAAGCTGCTCCAGAGCAGCGAGCGGTCGGTGTAGAGCGACTTGACCACCTGGTGGGGCGGGGGCAGGATCAGCGTGAATGTCGGGCCCTTGAGTTCGACGTACAGCTCCCAGATGCCGATCAACGCGAGCACCAGCAGTGCCGCCGGCAGGGCCCGGAGCGCGCGTCTCATGTGTCCACCCCCAGGGTCGCCAACACGCGCTCGCGCAACTCGACCACGGCGGCGTCCGTGCGCCGGCGAGGGCGGGGGAGGGCGACGTCGATCTCGCTCACCGAGTGGCCCGGTCGCGGCGACATCACCACGACCCGGTCACCGAGCATCACGGCCTCCTCGACGTCGTGCGTGACCAGGACGACCGTCCGCGGCTCGCTTTCGAGCACGTGGCGAGAGCCAGCCCTGCATCTCCTGCCGCGTGATCGCGTCGAGCGCCGCGAACGGCTCGTCCAGCGCCAGCACAGGCTTGCCCGAGAGCACGGTGCGCAGGAACGAGACGCGCTGGCGCATCCCGCCCGACAGCTCAGCGGGCCTGGTGCGCTCGAAGCGCTCGAGGCCGAACCGCTCGAGCCACGGCGCCGCCGCCCTGCGCGCGTCCTCGCGGGAGACGCCGCGCGCCCGCAACGCGAGACCGGCGTTGTCGATCGCGCTCAGCCACGGGAGCAGCAAGTCGCGCTGGGGCATCAGGGCGGTCGGTCTCGCCTGCACGGTTCCCGAGTCCGGCGCCTGCAGCCCGCAGATCAGCTCGAGCAACGTCGTCTTCCCGCATCCGCTGGGCCCGACCACCGCGACCACCTCGTGGGCGGCGGCGCGCAGCGACATCCCCGCGAGCGCCTCAACGCGCCCGCGCTTGGTCTGGAACGCGCGGCTCGCGAGCTCGACCCGGACCGAGTCGGCGGTCCTAAGCTCGCGAGGCTCCTCGGGGGGAGCCTCGACCATCTGAGTTGTCGCTCCCTTCGCGGGCATTACCCCACAGGTTCGAAGGGTCAGCGCCAGGTCGCACTCGGTGCGTAAGACGCTATCTCAGCCGGCCTCTCCCGCCAGCACCCCTGGTTGTCAAGTTTGCTCGGTCAATGCTACTGCGCTCGCACTAATCGGATCGCGCGCCGGAACCGCCTCGAACAGGCTTCCCACGGCGTTGTGCTGGCCGAGGGCGAGCCCGTCACCCCGAGCAGCGTCACGAAGATTCCGGCGACCAGCGCGAGGCCGGCGGCGAGCGTAGGCCAGTGCCGCTGGAGCCAGTCGCGCGCCGACTCGATGATCGACGTCGCCTTCTCGCCGGCGAACTCGAGCAGGACGATCATCACGATCAGCGGCAGCACGAACGCGACGTTGTAGAGGGCGAGCGCGACCAGCTGAGAAATCGTGCCGAGTCCGGACCCGACGATCGTGGCGATCGCCGCGAAGTAAGGGAACGCCGTTGGGAGCTCGACGGCGGCGATCGTGAGGCCGAGCCAGATCGCCGACTTGCCCTCCGCCGAGGGCGACGGGAGCTCGCGCTGGCGCAGGCTCTTGCGCTTGTACCAGAGCACGCCGGCAGCGATCAACATGACCACCCCGGCGATCGTCTCGAGGATGTATCTCGCGGTGGCGTGGGGACGAGGGAGCAGATGGAGGACCACCTGGCCCGGGCCGAGCGCGATGATCGCCCCGCCGACGAAGTTGACCGCGAACACGGTCGCCGTGAACTGGATCAGACTGCTCCGGGCCCGCTCGCCCAGCGCCAGGTATAGCCCGGGCGCGATCGTGCTCGGGTTCACCGAGTCGGCCAACCCGATTGAGACCACGATTCCGAAAATGCGCACCACGATTCCGGTGTTCTCTCAGATCGCGGCGGTGTTGTGGGATCTGACCTCTCTGCGGCTTGTGCGATGGTGCACAAGCCGCGGGGCCCGCTACCTGTGGCCGAGCCCGGGCGACGTCGCGAGGTAGCTCTGGCCGGCGTGCAAGATGACCTTGATGTGGCGGACGAAGTCGTTGACCAGGACCGAGTCGGTGATGTCGTGGACGAACGTGCCGTCGCAGCGGTCGCTGATCGTCCACTTGGTGCCGCGCACGGTCGCCGCCGAGTAGCGGCCGCTCGTGCGGAACTTGCCGTGAGCACTTGAATGAAGCAGCTGGAGGACCTTGCTCGAAGCCGCGGTCGCCGTGACGTCGCTCGCGTGATGCGGCGCCTTGCAACGGCTGTAGGCGGGCGCTCCGGGGAATGCGCCCTCGACCAGCGTGAGCGTGGTCAGGCCCTTGAGCGCGCCGCGCCCGGCCTGGGTCAGCCTGAATATCGCGCCGCCGAATACGCCGTGCTCGGTCTTGTGCTTTCCGACCGACGCGACCAGCTCCAGCGACCCGTGGAGCGCGTCGATCTCGGTCCCGATTGGAATCTGCGTCGCGCCGGTGAGCGGGATGAAGCCCGACGGCGTCTTGATGAACACGACCCCCGTCACTGGAGATGCGTTCTCGGTGTGGCCGAGCAAGGGCGGCGGCGGTGCGGGGGCGGCCGGCGTCGTGAACGTCTCGTCGGCGCCGAACGTTGTGCCGGCGTTGTTCGTGGCCACGAGCCGCGCGTGGTACAGCGCACCGGGGATCAGGCCGATGAGAGGGGCCGTGACCGCGTGGTCGGTCGAGTCGGTCCCGATCTGCTGCGGTGGCGTCGACTGGTTGTACAGATCGGTCGAAGCCCCGGGGCCGCGTTGGCTCAGGTCCAGGCCGTACTGGAAGAACGCCTGCGTCGGCGTCCCCTCGGGGTTCACCGAGCCCAAAAGCGCCGTTCCGCTGCTCGTCTCGTTCTTCGGGGCGCCGCCGATGACCCCGGGAGGCGAAGCCGCGGCGACCGTGTAGCTGATCGTCGCCGTTGCGGTCTGCCCATCGGAGCTGGTTGCCTTGACCGAGTAGGTGTGCGCGCCGGAGGTTGTCGTGTCGAGCGCGCCGGTGCCATTAGTGACGCCATTCGAGTCCGCGCACGTTTGGATGCCCGGTCCGCCGCTCCCCTCGCCGCACGAGAAGGCGGTCGCGACCGACTGGTTCAGGCCAAAGCTCTGGTTGTCGGCCGGCGAGGTGATCGTCGCGGCCGGGGGCTGCTCGTACGTGTACCGGTCGGTTGTGCCGATGGCGCTCGTGCCGCCGAGCGTTGCGACCCTGACGTCGACGGTGCCGGTGCCGGCGGGCGCGGTCGCCGTGATCTGCGTGCCGGCCGGATTGACGCTGACGCCGGTCGCGTTGTTGGGGCCGAACTTGACGGCGGGCGCGTTCGAGAAGAGCGTGCCGGTGATCGTGACTGTCGTGCCGCCGCTCGCGCGGCCGGCCGCCGGGCTGACGCTACTTATCGTCGGGGCGCCGACGTAGACGAATCTGTCACCCGCGCCGATGGCGCTGGTGCCGCCTGTCGTCGTGACGGTGACGTCGACGGTACCGGCGTTCGGTGGCGCCGTGGCGGTGATCTGGGTGGCGCTGTTGACGGTGAAGCTGGTGGCGTTCGTGTTCGCCGAACTTGACGGCTGTAGCGCCCGTGAAGTTGGTGCCCGTGATCGTCACGGTGGTCCCGCCGGTCGCGGGGCCGGTCGCCGGGGTGAGGCTCGTGACCGTCGGGGCGGGGACGTAGGTGTATCGGTCGTTGGCGTTGGTCGCGCTGGTGCCGCCGGCGGTCGTGACGGTGACGTCGACGGTGCCGGTGCCGGCTGGAGCGGTGGCGGTGATCCGGGTGGCGCTGTCGGCTGTTACCGCTGCGCTGGTGGTCCCGAATTTGACGGCGGTCGCGTTCGCGAGGTTCGTGCCGGTGATCGTGACGGTCGTGCCGCCGGTCGTCGGGTCCGGCGGTCGGGCTGACGCTGGTGACCGTGGGGGCCGGGACGTAGGTGTATCGGTCGTTGGCGTTCGTGGCGCTGGTGCCGCCGGTGGTCGTGACGGTGATGTCGACGGTGCCGGTGCCGGCGGGGGCGGTGGCGGTGATCTGGCTGGCGTTGGTGACGGTGAAGCTGGTGGCGTTGGTGACGCCGAACTTGACCGCTGTGGCGCCTGTGAGGTTGGTGCCGGTGATCGTGACTGTCGTGCCGCCGGTCGTGGGTCCGGCGGTGGGGCTGACGCTCGTGACCGTGGGGGCGGGGACGTAGGTGTATCGGTCGTTGGCGTTCGTGGCGCTGGTGCCGCCGGTGGTCGTGACGGTGATGTCGACGGTGCCGGTGCCGGCGGGGGCGGTGGCGGTGATCTGGGTGGCGCTGTTGGCTGTTATCGCTCCGCTGGTGGTCCCGAATTTGACGGCGGTCGCGTTCGCGAGGTTCGTGCCGGTGATCGTGACGCTGGTCCCCCCGCCGGTGGGTCCGGCGGTGGGGCTCACGGTGGTGACGGTCGGCGCCGGCGGGTTGACGGTGGCGGAGCCCTGCGCGGTCGCCGAGGCGCCCCCGACGTCGTTGATCGTCACGGTCGTCTTGAAGCCGCCGGTGCTCGCGTAGGTGTGCGTGCCGGTGACGATGAACCCGCCGCTCGGGCTGGAGGTCACCTTCCCGGCCGACTGCGTGCCGTCGCCCCAGGCGATCGACGCCGTGAAGTCCGAGGCCTGCCCGCCGGGATTCGCGTCGGTGAACGTCGCGACGGAGCCGTTGAAAGAGGTTCCGGCGACTGCAGTGAAGTTGACCGGGCTCGCGGTCAGCGGCGCGTCGGCGACCTTGACGTCGAACGGCGTCGTCTCGCTCGCGCCGTCGCTGTTCTTCCAGCTGATCTGCGCGTGGTAGATGCCCTCCTCTGCGTACGTGTGCGTCCCGGTGACCTGTCCGAGCGAATCGACGGCGCCGGCGGAGGCCGCGGTTCCGTCACCCCAGGTGATCGTCGCTGAAGTGGCTCCGATCTGGCCTACGACCGTGGTGAACTGCAACCCCTCGATCGGCTGGAACAGCTCGTAGGCGCCGATGTCGCAGCCCGTGCCCTGCGGACGCGAGATGTCGCGCTGATCGTTGCCGGAACAGTCAGGCGCGCCGGCGGGGATCGCGTCTACTGCGGGACTTGTGGCCTTCAGGGCGAACGTGTTCGTGTTGCCTCCGTTGCCGGAAATCCCCGACAGGAATCCCGGGTCCGTGCTCTGCTGATCACCGGTCGATCCGAAGCCGCAGTCAGTGGCGCTCTCGATGTTGTGGCCGACCGATTTGATCGTGCCGGGAGTCGAGCCAGTCTCGCCGCAGTTGGACGGAGTCCCGGCGCTCGGGTTGTCGACGGTGTTGCCGGCGACGATCGAGTTCTCGACCGAGATGGTCCCGCCGTCGGCGGCGAGCAGCCCGCCGCCGACCGTCGCGCGCGCACCGCCGTCGTTACCGGTGATCGTCGAGTTGATGATCGTGGCGGTGTTCCCCGAGTCGCTCCAGCTCATGATCCCGCCGCCCTGCGCAGCTGTGTTATCGGCGATCGTCGAGTCAACAACAGTCAGTTTTGCCGGACTGTTGGTGATCGGGTTGGGCCCGACGTTCTGAATCCCGCCGGAGTCGTTAGTCTGAGCGGTTCCGTTCGACGCGATGAGCGAGTGGGTCACGGTGAGCGTCCCACCGTAGTTCGAGATCCCGGCCCCCGAGCCGAACGTCGTGGTGCCCCGCTCGACGAAGTCCTCGCTGAGCGTGAGCGTGCCCTCGTTGACGACGTTCCCGCCGAAGTACGCCGGGGTGCTCGCGGAGTCCGCCGTGCCGAAGAGCATGTCCAGCCCAGAGATGGTGACGGTTGGGGTGAAGCCGGTTTCCGAGTCACCGAGGATCGCGAAGACGCGCGACGACTCGGACTCCTGCGCGATGGACGTCGTGCGCGCGCCCGCACCCGCAATCGTCATGTTCTGGGTGAGGTCGAGCTGCCCGTTCGTGAGCGAATAGCTCCCGACTGGCACGACGATTGTGTCGTTCGTGCCGGCATTGTTCTCGTACGCGATCAACTGGCGCAGCGAGCAGGTACCGGCGGCTGGATTCTCACACGTGCCGGTGGTGTCACTGATTGTCCCGACGGTGTACGTGGCGGCTGCCGCCGCCGGCGCGCGTGTCGCGAACCCAATGGCGGCGACCGCCAGGCATGCAGCCAGCGCGGCCGGCATCCGAACGAGCAGCGCTCGGCGGGTGCGTCGGTGGGTGTTACGCGGTCCCCGGTCCATCCCTAAGCTCTGCCACATCAACGGCGGACCGTCGACCGGGCTTTTGACCAAGATTTGGAGGATCAGGAAAAGCACGGCGGGACTATTCAGCCGGCCCGGGTGGTTTTAGCCAGGTAGCTCTGGCCCGCGTGGAGGACGATCGTCTTGTGGCGGACGAAGTCGGTGACCACGACGGAGTCGGTCACATCGTGCGTGAGCGTCCCGTCACAGCGGTCCGCGACGGTCCAGATCGTGCCGCGCACGGTCGCCGCGCTGTAGCGTCCCTGCGTGCGGAACTTGCCGTGCGCGCTCGCGCGAAGCAGCTGAAGGACCTTGCTCGAAGCCGCGGCGGCGGAGGCGTCACCGGCCTTGTGCTTCTTGCAGGTCGCAAACGAGGGCGCGCCGTTGAACGCTGCCTCGAGCAGCTTCAGGGTGACCAGTCCCTTGGTCGCGCCCGCGCGCGCCTGGGTTACCTTGAAGATCGCGCCGCCGAAATTGCCGGACTGGGTCTGGGTCTTGGGCTTCTTGCCGTTCTTGCCCTTGCTCGCTGCATCGTGAGCCGCTCCGGAACCGCCGCCGGTCGCGGTCGTCAGCTTCAGCGTCCCGCGGCGCGCGTCGATCACGGCGCCCGACGGGATCTGCTGAGCCCCCGTGAGCCGGACGAACTGACCCGACGCGAGCCTGATGAACACCGTGCCGCTCACCGGCTGTGCGTTCTCGCTCACGCCGAGGACCGGCGGCGGCGGCGCGGGAGCCGCCGCGGTCGTGAACGTCTGATCGGCGCCGAACGTGGTTCCCCTGCTGTTAGTCGCGACCAGCCGTACGTGATAGAGCGCGCCTGGCACCAGCCCGGACAAAGAGGCGGAGATCGTGTGGTTCGTGGAGTCCGAGCCCACCTGCAGCGGCGGCGTGGACTTGTCGTACAACGTCGTGGACGCGCCCGGGCCCCGGTAGCTCGGGTCCAGCCCGTACTGGAAGAACGCCGTGGTCGTCGTCCCCCCCGGATTGACCGAGCCGGAAACCGCAGCGCTGCTGCTGGTCTTGGTCGTCGGCGTGCCGCCGGAGACGACCGGCACCGACTGCGCCGCGTTATAGGTGAACCGGTCGGCCGGACTCGTCGTGCTCGAACCACCGGCGTTCGTCACGATCACGTCGACCGTGCCGGTGCCCGGCGGCGCCGTAACCGTCATCTGATTGCCGGCGTTGCTCGTAATGGTGGCCGGCGCAGAACCGAACTTGACCGTCGCGCCCGTGAAGTTCGCACCGTTGATCGTGACCGCGGTGCCGCCGGCCGCTGGCCCCGACGGCGGGCTGATCGACGTGACCGTCGGCGGGGGCGGGTTACCGCCGATGCTGTAGTTGCCCGCGACCTGCGGGAGATCCGAAGAGGTTGAGATCAAGGCCACATCCGACGCGGTCGTGGCAGGATTCGTGATCCCGACCACCTTCACGCTGACCCCTTGAGCCGGGCCGACGCTTGATCCGTTGAAGATCGAGCACGTCAGGATGGGCGGGTTCACTCCGGCGGCCGTATGGGCGCAGAAGTTCCCAACCTGAATGCCCGTCGTCGTGTCGGTGATGGTCACGCTCGAGATGTGGGTCAGGTCGGTGCCATTCGCGACCGTGATCGTGATCTGGCTCCCGGCGGCGCCGGCGAGCCCGCCCGTCGAGGAGGTCGTGAAGCCGACCGTGTAGGTGACACCGGCGGCGCTCGGAGCCTGGTTGCTCAGCGCGATGCTCGGCGCCGAGATCTGGTGGCCCGTCACGACCTGGTAGTTGGGGGTGGCGGCAGAGTTGACGGCGGCGGTGTCTGAGGTGGTGGAGACCGACACGGTGGGGTTGGCGATGGCGCCGGTGGGATTGGTGAGCTCATCGAGCGTGATCAGGACCGCGTCGCCGGGGCGAACCACGGAGCCGTTGAAGATCGAGCAGGTCAGCACGGGCGGGTTGACGCCGGCGGCGGTGTGGGCGCAGAAGTTCCCGACCTGGGTTGCGGTGGTGGTGTCGGTGATGCTGACGCTGAAGATTTGGGTGATGTCGCTGGTGTTCGGGAGTGTGATCGTGATCTGGCTCCCGGCGGCGCCGGCGAGCCCGCCGGTCGCCGACGCGGTGAACCCGACCTTGTAGACGGTGCGTGCGCCGGCGGCCTGTGTGACCGAGCTGTTGTCCGCGGTCACGTTCGTGACCGGGTTCTGCCCAACGACCTGGTAGCTGGCGGTCGCCGCAGAGTTGACGGCGGCGGTGTCTGAGGTGGTGGAGACCGACACGGTGGGGTTGGCGATGGCGCCGGTGGGATTGGTGAGCTCATCGAGCGTGATCAGGACCGCGTCGCCGGGGCGAACCACGGAGCCGTTGAAGATCGAGCAGGTCAGCACGGGCGGGTTGACGCCGGCGGCGGTGTGGGCGCAGAAGTTCCCGACCTGGGTTGCGGTGGTGGTGTCGGTGATGCTGACGCTGAAGATTTGGGTGATGTCGCTGGTGTTCGGGAGTGTGATCGTGATCTGGCTCCCGGCGGCGCCGGCGAGCCCGCCGGTCGCCGACGCGGTGAACCCGACCTTGTAGACGGTGCGTGCGCCGGCGGCCTGTGTGACCGAGCTGTTGTCCGCGGTCACGTTCGTGACCGGGTTCTGCCCAACGACCTGGTAGCTGGCGGTCGCCGCAGAGTTGACGGCGGCGGTGTCTGAGGTGGTGGAGACCGACACGGTGGGGTTGGCGATGGCGCCGGTGGGATTGGTGAGCTCATCGAGCGTGATCAGGACCGCGTCGCCGGGGCGAACCACGGAGCCGTTGAAGATCGAGCAGGTCAGCACGGGCGGGTTGACGCCGGCGGCGGTGTGGGCGCAGAAGTTCCCGACCTGGGTTGCGGTGGTGGTGTCGGTGATGCTGACGCTGAAGATTTGGGTGATGTCGCTGGTGTTCGGGAGTGTGATCGTGATCTGGCTCCCGGCGGCGCCGGCGAGCCCGCCGGTCGCCGACGCGGTGAACCCGACCTTGTAGACGGTGCGTGCGCCGGCGGCCTGTGTGACCGAGCTGTTGTCCGCGGTCACGTTCGTGACCGGGTTCTGCCCAACGACCTGGTAGTTCGCAGTCGCCGCAGAGTTGACCGCCGTCGTCTCCGAGCTCGTGAACAGCGAAACCGTCGGGTTCGTCAGAGTCGAGCCCGGGTTAGCGACCTCGCCGAGCGTGATCAGGACCGCATCGCCGGGGCGGACGGTCGAACCGTTGAAGATCGAGCACGTCGCGGTCGGCGGGACGCCAGCAGCGCTGTGGCTGCAGAAGTTCCCGACCTGAACTCCGGTGGTGCTGTCGGTGACGCTGACGCTGAAGATCTGGGTGAGATCGGTCCCGCTGGGGAACCCGATCGTGATCGTGCCGGTGCCCTGAGCGCTGGTCGTAAGGGTCGTGGCCGCCGTGAACCCGATCTTGTAGACCGTGCGCGCGCCCACCGCCTGCGACACCGAACTATTGTCCGCGGTCACGTTGCTGACGGTCGCGTGAGCCACGCCGGCAAGCGCCGCCATCGTCAGCGCCGTCACGCCGATCAGAAGAACCAACAGTCGGAGGCGCGGTCGCCGCTTGCGCCCCGAGTGCCCCGTCAGCACCGATCCTGCAACCATTCACACGGTCCCTTCCGGCCGCCCCTCAGTGCGCCCTCGCCCGAACATCACCCCTCGGGCACATCGACTCCCTGGCCTGACGCGGCCAAGCTAACGCCTCATCCGGGCAAAGTCAACAATCACTTCCCATAGTTCAGGGCATTTCATCTCTTTGGAGTAGGTCGGCGGGTCCTTGCCGTCATCCGTGCTTCGTCCGCCGACCGGGGGCGAAGTAGCTCTGGCCGGCGTGGAGGACGATCGTCTCGTGGCGGACGAAGTCCGTCACCCCGATGGAGTCGCCGATGTCGCCCGTGAGGGTGCCGTCCGCAACGGTCGGCGATTCTCCATTTGGTGCCGCGGACGGCGGCCGCGCTGTAGCGGCTCTTGGTGCTGAACTTGCCGTGGGCGCTCGCGTAAAGGAGCTGAAGCGTCTTGCTCGAGGCGACGGTCGTCTCTTCGGGCTTGTCTGGCTTGCACATCGCGTACCTCGGCGCGCCCTTGACCGCGCCCTCGACGAGCCGTGCGTGCTTACGGCTTCTTGGCCAGGTAGCTCTGCCCCGCGTGGAGGATGATGCTCTTGCGGCGGACGAAGTCAGTGACCGCCACCGAATCGGTGATGTCGTGCGTGAGAGTCCCGTCGCAGCGGTCAGCGATCGTCCACTTCGTGCCTCGGACCGTCGCTGCGCTGAAGCGGCCCCTGGTGCTGAACTTGCCCTTGGCGCTGGCGTGCAACAGCTGCAGCGTCTTGCTTGCGGCCGCGGAGGCGACGAGGTCGGCGGCCTTTTTCGCCTTGCACGTCGCGTACGTGGGAGCGCCCTTGAACGCGCTCTCGACGAGCGTGAGCGTGGTCAGTCCCTTGGCGGCGCCGCCAGTGGCCTGGCTGATCTTGAAGATCGCGCCGCTGAAGGTCCCCTTCTGGGTCTTGGTGGACTTGCCCTTCTTGCCCTTGCCCTTGGCGGCGGCGTCATGGGCCGGGTGAGAGCCGCCCGGGACGGCGCTGGTTACAGACAATCCGCCGTGGAGCGCGTTGATCACGGTGTTCTTCGGGATCTGGGTGGCCTCTGTCAACGGGATGAACACGCCGTGGACCTTGATCAGGACGACGCCGCTGACGGGCTGGAGGTTGAACGTTCTGCCGAGCGTGGGGGGGCCTGGCGTCGGCCCGTGGCCGGTCGTGAAGGTCACGTCGGGCCCGAGGGTGGTGCCGGCGCTGTTGGTGGCCACGAGCCTGACGTGGTAGACGGTGTTGGGACCAAGGCCGGAGACGGACGCCGACACGGCATGGCTCGCGGAGTCCGAGCCGACCGACTGAGCTGGGGTCGAGTTGGTGTACACGACGGCTCCGCCGCCCGTGTACTTGGGGTCCAGGCCGTACTGGAATAACGCGGTCGTCGCCAGACCATGCGGATTCGCCGACCCCGAGAAACCCGCGCCCGTGGCGCCCACCGACGGAGCGCTCGTGGTCAACGCTGCCGGCGGGCCCATCAGGAAATTTGTTACGCCCGATGCCGAGAAGCCAGAAATCATCGAGTACGTACCTGACGACTGGCTCGCGCCCAACGACGTGATGTCCCAGTTGAGGCCCATGCCGTTGTCCTCCTGCGTCGTGCAGTCGCAGGTGCCGGGGAGGTCGGCCTGGCTGCTGACGTCGCTGAAGACCTGGGAGTAAACCCCCTCGACGAAATGGCTCCCGGGGGTCAGCGGCGCGAACTGCTCGATCAGGGCGGGCGGGGTGTCGTTCGGGTTCTGGGTGCACGCCACGGACCCGGCGCTGGGGTCGAGGAAGCCGTAGCCCGCGTCGCTGCCCTGGAGGTAGCAGTCGGCCGCGTGGTACAGACGAAGATTCGTGAGTGCCGAGCTCGAGACGTTCCTCAGCGTCATGTCGGTCCGGTAGTACTCGTTGCCGACCACGTAGCTGTCGGTCTCGGTCAGCTGCAACTCGGGAGCCCCGTTAGCGTCGTTCGCCTGGACCACCGTCGTGACCTGATAGGGGCTCTGGCTCGTGCCAGATCCGGCGACCGCAGATTGGCTGACCGGATTCCATCCGGAATCGCGGAATCCGAACACATCGCCATTCGGGGCATTCACGGCCACCGACGTCCCGCAACTGCCCGTTATGCTGCCCGGGGAGAAGAACTCGTAGCTCGTGTCGCCGGTGTGGGCGACCTGGCACGTGAGGTTCTCCCCGATCCAGATGTTGGTGAGCGGACCGGACGACTGGATGTCGACGGGACCTTGAGCCGACGCACGAGGTGCCGCGATCGCCGCCAGCAGAACCAGCCCGGCGAGCAGCCAGGCGCTCTGCCTGATGAGGCGCGTGCATCGCGTCGTGTCCTTACGTCCCATATTCCCCGGGATTCGGTCCCTGTATCTCGGTCGCCCCGGCCGAGCGCCCCCTGGTTCAGAAAGAGAAATTATACGTTCTCTTAGGCTACGTCAAACGATTTCGGCCAAACGGCCGTTAGGGCCCATTACCGCGGTCGCTTCGCCAGGTAGCTCTGGCCGGCGTGAAGGATGATCGTCTTGTGACGGACGAAGTCGGTGACGGCGACGGAGTCGGTGATGTCGTGGGTGAGGGTGCCGTCGCAGCGGTCGGCGACGGTCCATTTGGTGCCGCGCACGGTCGCGGCGCTGTACCGCCCGCGGGTGCTGAACTTGCCGTGGGCGCTGGCGTGGAGCAGTTGCAGCGTCTTGCTCGCGGCGACCGTCGCGGTGAGGTCGGCGGCCTTGTGCTTCTTGCAGGTGGCGTAGGTCGGGGCGCCCTTGAACTGTGCGCCTTCGACCAGCGTCAGCGTGACGAGTCCCTTGCTCTTGCCCCTGGTTGCCTGGCTGATCTTGAACACGGCGCCGCCGAACGTTCCCTTCTGGGTCCTGACCTTGGGCTTGTGTTTCTTGCCCTTCGCCGCCGCGTCATGCGCGGGGGCGGGACCGCCGGCGGCGGTGGTCAGCGACAGGGTTCCGTGGAGCGCGTTGATGACCGTGTTCTTCGGGATCTGCGACAGCTCGGTCAATGGCACGAACACGCCGTGGATCTTCACGAGCACGACCCCGTTGACCAGCGCGATGTTGAAAGTCTTGCCCAGCGTCGGGGCGCCGGGCGCCGGCAACGAAGCCGTCGTGAACGTGACGTCGGGCCCGAACGTCGTCCCGGCGCTGTTGCTGGCGACAAACCGCACGTGGTAGACCGCGTTCGGCACCAGCCCCGTGACCGACGCGAACACCGTGTGGCTCGTGAAGTCCGACCCGATCGCCTGGGCGGGCGTCGAGTTCGTGTAGCTGACCGGGCCTCCGCCGAAGTACTTCGGATCGAGGCCGTACTGGAAGAATGCGGTCGTCGGAAGGCCGTTCGGATCCGCCGAGCCCGAGAACCCGCCGCCGGTCGCGCTCACCGACGGCGGCGTCGAGGTCATCACCTGCGTCGGGGTCATCACCGGCGTCGACGCCGCCGTGATCGCCGCCGAGTCGTTCACCGTCGAACTGCCCTGGCCGTGCACGGACCGAGTTGATCGTGACCGCCACCGGGTACGACCCGCCGGCGCTGTAGGCGTGGTTCCCCGCGACGTTGAAGCTGCCGTTGCCGCCAGTGACGGTTCCCGGTGATGATGTTCCATCGCCCCAGTTGATCGTCGCCGTGTACGCGCTCGCGGTGGCGTCAGGTTCGGATCGGTGATCGTCGCGACGGTCCCGCCGACCGTCGTACCGGCAGGGCCGCTGAACGAGAAGCCGCCGGCCGCGACCGTGTCGTTGACGACCGTGTTCCACGAAAACGTCTCCGAGGCGCCTGCAGCGAGTCCGGGCACCGGCCACGAGATCCCGGTGGCGTTGTCCGCGTTGTTTGCGCAACCCGTGCAGTTCGCCAGGGAACGACACCGCGAGGTCACCCCACACCGTCGAGGGCGTCGACTCGATCCAGCTACTGCCCGTGGGTGAGATCGCGGCGAACTGTTCGCGGGGCTGGTTGTTCGTTGCAGTCGCCGTGAGGCTGCACGCCACGCCGTTCTGGAGGGTGCCAAGCGGTGGTTCGGCGATGCCGAAGCCGTTCGTCGATCCCCGCAGTTGGCAGTCTGCCGCGTGATACAGCCTGCCCTGGGCGACCTGGTTCACGTCGCTGATGTTCGTCAGCGTCACGTCCGTCCGGTAGAAGTTGTTGCCGACGACGTAAGTCTCGACCTCGGTCATCTGGAAGACGATCGGCGGGGCGCCGCTCGCGAAGGGATCGGTGCCGGTTACGACCGTGCTCACCCGGTAAGGACTCGCCGCGGTACCCGATCCGGTCACCGATTGGCTGACCGGCGTCCACGGAGTTTCGATGATCGGGAAGTTGCCGGTGTGGGTGCCGCCGGCGTGATTTCCGAAGTCCGGTCCGAACAGTTCCTCGGTGGCGGTGTCCGAGCCGGTGTTGAAAAACGTCCCGCAGTCGCCCGGCCCGGCCGCGTTCGGGAAGAACTCGGTGCTCGAGAAACCGCCGCTCCGTACCTGACAGCCGAGGTCGTTACCGATGTAGATGTCGCTGAGCGGCCCGGCCGAGTGGATGTCGGTGAACGGCGTCGCGGCTGCCGACGCCGCGGGTACAACGATCAGCGCGGTCAGTAGCGCTGCGACGACTGGCCCGGCGATCCGCCGGATCCACCGACTCCCCTGTCCTTTGATCTGTTGGCACTACGAACCCCTGCGATCGGCTCCGCTTACGGCTTCTTCGCCAGATAGCTCTGCCCCGCGTGGAGGATGATCGTCTTGTGGTCGGACGAAGTCCGTCACCGACACCGAATCCGTGACGTCGTGCGTGAGCGTGCCGTCGCAGCGGTCGGCGATCGTCCACTTGGTGCCTCGGACGGTGGCGGCGCTGTACCGGCCCTTCGTGCTGAACTTGCCCTTGGCGCTGGCGTGAAGTAGCTGGAGCGTCTTGCTCGACGCGGCGGAGGCGACGTCGGCGGCCTTCTTGCACTTGGCGATAGGTCGGCGCTCCCTTGAACGCGCCCTCGACCAGCGCGAGGGTGGTCAGTCCCTTGGTGGCGCCGCCGGTGGCCTGGCTGATCTTGAAGATCGCGCCGCCGAACGTGCCCTTCTGGGTCTTGGTTGACTTGCCGCCCTTCTTGCCCTTGCCCTTCGGCGGCGTCGTGGGCCGGGTGAGAGCCGCCGGGGGCGGCGCTGGTCAGCGACAGCGTGCCGTGCAGCGCGTTGATGACCGTGTTCTTCGGGATCTGGGTGGCCTCGGTCAGCGGGATGAACTTGCCGTGGATCTTGATCAGCACGAGCCCCTTGACCGGCGCGAGGTTGAACGTCTTGCCGAGGGTCGGCGCGCTGGGCGTCGCGCCGTGGTTCGTCGTGAACGTCATGTCAGGCCCGAACGTGGTCCCGCTGCCGTTCGTCGCGACGAGCCGGACGTGATAGAGCGCGTTGGGCACGAGCCCCGACACGGTCGCGGTCACGACGTGGTCGTTGAAGTCGCCCGTGATCGCCTGCGCCGGCGTCGAGTTGGTGTAGTTGGCGCCCGATCCGCCGAACTTGCTGTATTTCAGGTCGAGCCCGTACTGGAAGTAGCGCCGTCGTCGGCTGCCCGTTCGGGTTCACGACGGCCGAGAAGTTCGCGCCGGTGCTCGACACCGTCGGTGGCAGCGTTCCGGCCGGGAGTCGGCGCGGTGCCGCCGACGCCGATCGTCGTGCCGACCGGCGGCTCCTCGAGGCTGAAGTAGGTCGATCCGCCCGGAGGGATGGCCGGCGAGAAGTGGACGACGCCGGAGGACTCGTCGGTCGAGACGTTCGAGAACCAGCTCGTCGGGCCCTCGTAGCCGTTCTGGGTGAAGCCTGAGCCGGTAGCGCCCGGCTCGACGTAACCGGCGGGCTCTCCGGGAGGCGCCGGGAACGAGCAGTTCAAGCTCTGGCCCTGGCAGACCGTGCCGGCCGGCGCGGCCGCCTGGGGCACGCACCCGGACGGAATCGGCAGTCCGCCTGGACCGCAGATGCCGTCTCCGTCGAAGCCGAACAAATCAGAGCTCGGTACCGCAAGCGGGAGCTGCGGACACAGGCGAGGACGAGTTGTTCTGGACGCCGATCAACGAGTCCTCCGCCCCCTCGTAGGGTCCCTGGGTGGAATCCTGTGTGACCGTCTGGGTGCCGTTCATGACTGTGATCAGGAACTGGCAGCCCGTGTCGAGGTAGACCGGCGGGCATTGCGTTGAACGAAGCCACGCTGGCCGTGAGCGTGTCCGTCTGGCAACCGGCGCCGCCCGTGAAGACGACCGAGCCCGTGAACGTGCCGCCGCTCAAGTAGGTGTGGCTCCCCGTGACATCCGGAACAGTGCTGTCGTAGGTCCCGGTCGACGACGCGCCGTCGCCCCAGTTGATCGTCACGCTGGTGGGGGCGTTGTCGCATACCGGTGAGCTGTCGACCACGCCGGAGAACGGCTTCCCGGCGGTCGCCTGAATCGAAGTCGACGATGCCATCGCCACCGGCGCCACGATCAGCGCCAGCCCAACCAGCACACCGACGGCTCCTGCCGTTCGGCGAATAAAGCAAGCACCTAGCCCCGTCATTTGTACCCCCGTAAGGTGGCCACGCGATTTTCCATTTTCGCTCAGCCTCGGCCCCGAGCCGGCGCGACGTTAGCGCAAGTCCCCGAAGGGCGCAACCGGCTACCCGAGCGAGGTCATCCCCAGGCTCGTGAACGAGTTCGGCGTGACGTCGAGCGCCTTGACCGCGAGGTCGGCGAACAACGCGGCCGGTTCGAGGTCCTCGTTGCGGTAGGCGCGGCCGTCGCGACGGTCGAGGATCGTGAGCGCGCCGATCGGCCTTCCGGCGCGCTCGAGCGGGACGACGAGCATCGTGTACGGCACGTACCCGGTGCCCTCGGCGATCCGGGACGCCCACCGTGGATCGGTGCGGCAGTCGGGAACCGCCTCGGCGCCGCCGCCCTGCACGACCTTCCCCGAGATGCCTACCCCGGGCGGGAGCCTTACGCCGACGATCTCGCGCGCGCCGGCGCCCCAAGCAGACTGGTAGACGAGCTCGCCGGTGGTCTCGTCGACGAGGCAGATCGAGGCGGCGGCCGCTCCGAACACGCCCGCGGCGGTGTGGACGACGGCCTCCATGAGCCCGCGGGAGGCGTCCGGATTCTCGATCGAGACCGCGAGCGAGACGCCGGTCTCGGTACGGAGCGGCGCGCCGAGCGCCTTGGCGAACGCGGCCACCGAGGCCACGCGGCGCTCGGGGATCATCTCGAGTCCGGCGGCGATCGTGCGCTCGAGCTCGGGCGGTCACCTCTGGCACGACCGTCGAAAGCTTGGTCGGGTCGGCGTAAACCGGCGGCCGGCCCGTGAGCAGCGTCCAGAGCGTGGCGGCGACGCTGAACACGTCGGTGCGCGCCGACACGTTGCCGCCGGCGAACACCTCGGGGGCCATGAACCGGGGCGTCCCGATCCCGACCGTCCCCTGTTCCTCGACCTCGTCGAGGAGGCGGGCGATCCCGAAGTCCACCAGCACGACGCCGCTCTCGCTCAGGATCAGGTTCTGGGGCTTGACGTCGCGGTGGACGATCTGCTGGTCGTGGACGTACTGGAGCGCCTCGCAGGCCTGGCGCGTGTACTCGATCGCCTGGTCGGCGGGAAGTCCGGGCTGGCCGCGCTGCTTGAGCAGCACGCCGAGGTCGATTCCGCGGACCAGGTCCATCACCAGGTACTGGCCGCTTGGCGACGAGAAGTGGTCCTTGATGCGGACGACGCGCGGGATGCTGGAGGCTCGCGAGCAGACGGGCCTCGGCCTCGAACCGCTGGTCGTGATGGGGGTTCGTGCACTGCTTGAGGGCGACCTCGGTGTCGGACTCCGTGTCGATCGCGCGATAGACCTGGCCCATCGCACCTGCCGAGATCGGCTCGAGGACGCGGTAGCGCCCTCTCAATGTTCGTCCCAATACCTGAGACGCGGTTCGTGGCTCGTTCACGCGATCGAGCGTCGCCAATACTCCACCTTGTTCCTGCCCCATCCGTTCTACCCCCTGGCAGTGTAGACTCGCCCGCCCTTAGCAGTCTAACCCAGGCTGCGCAAAACTCCAAGGCATGTCCCACGCGGCCAAGCTGGGCTGCGCTAATGGCCAGCTCGGCGCAGAGGCAGGCCGCCCGTATGGCCGGTACGCGGCATCGGCCTTCGGGATCCTCAGTGCACGAGCTCGCCGAGGACGAACCCGGCCACGAACGCCACGACGACGATCGCGGCGACCAGTGCGACCAGGCGGGCCGGGATCTCGCCGGGGCGAGGCCCGCCGGTCGTGGGTGCCGGCGTTTCGGCGGGGTCGGGAGCGACCGCCACTGCGGCGGCGCCGGATGGGGCCGGCGCCGACTCCGCTTCCGGCTCGTCGCTCGGCGGCGGCACCGGCACGATTTCGAGCCGGTTGATTGGCCGGGTGATGTCGGCTCGGATGGCAGCTCTGGCCTCGGCGGCCGCCGCGATCGCCGGATTGCTCAGTTGCGAGCTGTTCGGGTCGATCGCGGGGACCTTCGTCGTCTGAACCCTGCGCTCGTGCTCGTCGGCGCCGTCGCGGCGGTCGGTCTGAGCGGGCACCGCGAGGTTCGACGCGCTGGAGGAGAGCGCGCGGGAGGCGGCCTGGATCAGCTCGGCCGCGAGCGACGGCCGAGCCCGAGGGTCCTTCGCCATCCCCTGGGCGATCACGCCGTCGAGCGCGGGGGGCAGGTCGGGCCGGCGCTCGCTCACCAGCGGCGGCGGCGACATCACGTGGGCGTGCAGGGTGGCGGCTTCGGACGGCTTGGGGAACGGAACCTCGCCGGTCAGGCACTCGTACAGGACTCCCGCCAGCGAGTAGCAGTCGCTCGCCGCGGTCGCGGGCTCGGCCTGGATCTGCTCAGGCGCGACGTAGTCGATCGTGCCGATGAACTGGCCGGTGCCGGTGAGCCGGGCCTCGTCGGGCGCCTTGATCAGGCCGAAGTCGGCCAGGTAGGCGTGGTCGCCCTTCCCGATCAGGATGTTCTGCGGCTTGATGTCGCGGTGGATCAGCCCCGCATCGTGGGCGGCGTCGAGCGCGTGCGCGACCTGGGTGAGCAGCCGGACGCTGCGGCGCGGGTCGAGGTCTCCGTCGAGGATCAGCTGCTTGAGCGTCGGTCCCGCGATCAGGCGCATCGCCAGGAACAGGCCGTACTCGCTCTGCCCCGCCTCGTACACCGCGACGATGTGCTCGTGGTCGAGCGCCGCCTGGACCTGTCCTTCGCGTTCGAAGCGGGCCCGGAAGCCCGCGTCGTCGCTCAGGTTCGGGGCGAGCAGCTTGAGCGCGACGACCCGGTTCAGCGACAGCTGCGTGGCTTCGTAGACGGCGCCCATGCCCCCTTCTCCGAGTACCCCGTCGATGCGGTAGCCGGAAACGATCGTGCCCTCCTCTAGCAAAGCAGCAGGATTCTACTGGCGGGTGGCCCGGCGACCCCCCACCGTTAGGCGATCTCCGAACAGCGGGCGACGATCGGTTCGGGAAGGTTTTGTGCCTCCTGACCCGATCCGCCGACGGAGCTTTATGATGGGTCGCTCGCAGCCTCTCCGGACCGATCAAGAGTGAGCGATGAGCGTGAGCGACCCCCGAATCGGAAGCCAAATCGGCGAGTACAGCGTGGACGACCTGCTCGGAGAGGGGGGGATGGGAAAGGTCTACACGGCGACCGGACCCGACGGCGGCCGTGTGGCGCTCAAGCTCGTCAAGGACGACTACGCGCGCGACGAGACGTTCCGGCGGCGGTTCTACCGCGAGGCGCGGATCGCGCAGACGGTCAAGCACCCCAACGTGGTCCCGGTGCTCGACACCGGCGAGGTCGACGGCCTGCCCTACATGGCGCAGCGGTTCATCGACGGCATGTCGCTCGACGACAAGCTCAAGCGAGACGGTCCGCTCGACGTCCAGACCGCGGTGCAGGTCTGCACCGACGTGGCCGCCGGGCTCGAGGCGCTGTGGGCCGCCGGGATGGTGCACCGCGACGTCAAGCCGGCCAACATCCTGCTCGACGAGAGCGGCCGCGGCTACATCACCGACTTCGGTCTGGCCAAGGACACCCAGGGAAGCCTGCTGACGCTGCCCGGGCAGGCGCTCGGGTCGATGGACTACATGGCCCCCGAGCAGATCCGCGGCGAGCCCGTCAGCGCGGCCACCGACATCTACGCGCTCGGCTGCGTGATGTACGAGTGCATGTGCGGGCATCCACCGTTCGCCGAGGTCCAGGGGATGCGGATCCTGTGGGCGCACCTGCAGGACCCGCCGCCGGACCCACGCGCGGCTCGCGCCGACATGTCCGACGAGTTCGCGCGGACGCTGCTGACCGCGCTCGAGAAGGACTCGGCGAAGCGGCCTCAGACCGCGGGCGAGTACGCGCGCATGCTCGCCGCGGCGGCGAACGCCTGACCGGCGCCGCCGCTACTGCGCCAGCACAACCGAGTACACCACGTGCTCGCCGAGGAGCCCCTTGAAGTGGTACTCGCCGTGGTGCTCGAAGCGGAAGCTCGGGTCGGTCTCGGTGTACTCCTTGGCGCTCGAGGACACGAGGATCTCGCCGCCCTTGGCCTGCGCCGCGATCCGCGCCGCGAGCACGACGTTGCGGCCCATCAGCTGCTCGGGGTTGCCGATCACGAAGCCCGAGTGCAGCCCGACGCGGATCGCGAGCGACGGATGGTCGGCCGAGTCGCGTGGTGAACGTGCGCTGCAGGTCGACGGCCGCGTGAAGGCCGGCGTGGGCGCTGTTGAAGGAGGCGAGGAAGCCGTCGCCCTCGAACTTCGCGACCTGTCCGTCGTGGCTGCGCGACGAGCTGCTCGACGAGCAGGTGGTGGTCGCGCACCAGCTGCTCCCAGCGCTCGGGACCGAGCTCCTCCGCGGCAGCGCCGGCGTCCGCGATGTCGCTCAGCATCAGCGTGACCGCGCCGTCGGGCGAGCTCATCCGGCTCGAGCGCCGGCGTCGACGGGCTCGAGCGCCGAGGCGATGACGTCGATCGAGGTGAGCTGTATCGGGTCTGGCACTTCGTCTGTCAGGTGCGGTGGCCGGGCGAGGATACCTTGACACGTCTTCGGGACCACAGCAGAATCGCGCCCAGGGATGTCGGGGGCTCAAACCGATCAAGGGATTCGGATCAGCGCGTTCCCGCCGATCGGCGACTACGCGTTCCTGTCCGACTGCGAGACGACGGCGCTGGTCGCGCCGAACGGCAACGTCGAGTGGATGTGCCTGCCGCGGATGGACTCGCCGAGCGTGTTCGCCGCGATCCTCGATCGCGACGCCGGCGGCTTCCGGGTCGGGCCGGCGGACGTGAACGTGCCCGGCCGGCGCGGCGCTACATCCCCGGGACGATGGTGCTCGAGACGAGCTGGGAGACGCGGATGGGCTGGGTGATCGTCCGCGACGCGCTCAGCATCGGGCCCTGGCACCACGACACCGAGCGCTCGCACAGCCACCGCCGCTCGCCGACCGACCACGACGCCGACCACGTGCTGCTGCGGATGATCGAGTGCGTCCAGGGCTCGGCCGAGATCAAGCTCGAGTGCGAGCCGGCGTTCGACTACGGCGGGCTGGCGGTCGACTGGGAGTACACCGGCCCGGGCTACAGCGAGGCGGTCGCGCGCTCGGAGGGCATGGACCTGCGAGCTGCGGCTGGTGACCGATCTGCGGCTCGGCTTCGAGGGACCGCGCGCGCGGGCGCGCACGACGATGCGCGAGGGCGACGTCGCGTTCGTCGCGCTCGGCTGGTCCGAGCACGCGATGCCGTCGAGCTACGAGGAGGCGGCCGAGCTGGCTGGCCCGGACCGGCCGCTTCTGGCAGGAGTGGCTCAAGCACGGCACGTTCCCCGATCACCCGTGGCGCACCCACCTGCAGCGCAGCGCGCTGACGCTCAAGGGCCTGACCTACGCGCCGTCGGGCGCGATGATCGCCGCCTCGACCACGTCGCTGCCCGAGACGCCCGGGCGGCGATCGCAACTGGGACTACCGCTACAGCTGGATCCGCGACTCGACGTTCACGCTGTGGGCGCTGTACTCGCTCGGCTTCGACGAGGAGGCCAACGACTTCTTCTACTTCGTCGCGGACATGGCCGAGGCGGAGGAGGGACAGCTCCAGATCATGTACGGGATCGGCGGCGAGAGCAAGCTCGAGGAGCAGGAGCTCGACGCACCTGTCCGGCTACGAGCAGTCGCGGCCGGTGCGGATCGGCAACGGCGCCTACAACCAGGAGCAGCACGACGTGTGGGGCGCGGTGCTCGACTCGATCTACCTGCACACCCGCTCGCGCGACCAGCTGCCCGACCGGCTGTGGCCGATCATCAAGCGCCAGGTCGAGTCGCGCGCTGGCGCAGCTGGCGCGAGCCCGACCGCGGCATCTGGGAGGTGCGGGGCGATCCCAAGCACTTCACCTCCTCGAAGCTGATGTGCTGGGTCGCCGCCGACCGCGGCGCGCGGCTGGCGCGGATCCGCAACGACGAGCGGATGGCGGCACGCTGGGAGGCGGCGGCCGCGGAGATCCACGCCGACATCTGCGCGAACGGGGTCGACGAGCCGCGGCGTGTTCGTCCAGCACTACGAGACCGACGCGCTCGACGCGTCGCTGCTGATGATGCCGCTGGTGCGGTTCCTGCCGCCGGACGATCCGCGCGTCCGCGCGACCGTGCTCGCGATCGCCGACGAGCTGACCGAGAACGGCCTCGTGCTGCGCTACCGCGTCGGGGAGACCGACGACGGCTTCGCCAGCGAGGAGGGCACGTTCACGATCTGCTCGTTCTGGCTCGTGTCGGCGCTGGCCGAGATCGGCGAGATCGCCCGGGCCCGCGGCCTGTGCGAGAAGCTGCTGTCGTTCGCGAGCCCGCTCGCGCTGTACGCCGAGGAGATCGACGCCGGCGACCGGTCGGCACCTCGGCAACTTCCCGCAGGCGTTCACGCACCTGGCGCTGATCAACGCGGTCATGCACATCATCCGCGCCGAGCAGCAGCTCGAGCTGGGTGCGCCGGCGCGCGATCGCGAGCTCGCCGGTCGGTGAGCCGCGCGCGCCGACGTAAGTGTTCGGTCATCTCCCGGTGAGATAGCTTCCACCGCATGCCCTGGGTCGAGGTCTTCGCGGTGTTCTTCGTGTCCCATGAGGTCGGCGACTACCTGTTCCAGACCGAGTGGCAGGCGATGCACAAGAGCGGTGGCCTGTCCGCGCCCGGGGTGAGGCGCCGCGCGCTGCTGTCGCACATCGCGACGTACACGCTCGCGTTCGTCCCCGCGTTCATCTGGCTGTGGGACAGCCTTCACTGGGGCGTGATCGGTCTGGCGGCGCTGATCGCGATCCCGCACCTGATCCAGGACGACGGGCGGCTGCTGACGAGCTACGCGCGCATGGTCAAGAAGGCCGACCTCGACGCCAACCCCGTCGCTGGGCGCGACGCTCGATCAGGCCTTCCACTTCCTCGCGCTGTTCCTGACCGCGCTGCTGATTGGGACATGAGCCTTCCGGAGGGAGTCGTACCCCGGGGTCGGCTCGCTTATTGGAGACCAAACCCTTAGGATCGCGAGCGCAGACCTCGGACAAGGAGATTTCTGGATGAGCACGACCGAACAGGAGCTTCCCGGCCCTGTCCTCGAGTACATCTGAGCGCAGCAGAGCACGCTCACGCTGGCGACCGCTTCGCCGACCGGCGCGCCGCACGCCGCGACGTTCCTGTACGTCAACGACGGCCCGTCGCTGTACTTCTGGTCGCGAGAGCTCGACCGAGAGCGCGCGGCACATCGACCAGAACCCGATGGTGGCGTTCACGATCGACGAGTACACGACTGATCTCAACCAGACGCGCGGCGTCCAGGGTGTCGGCGAGTGCTCGGTGCTGCTCAGCGGCGAGCAGATCGCGCGCGTGGCCGACCTGTTCGGACAGAAGTTCCCCGTCGCTGTCACCGGGCGCGACGATGAGCATCTCGTTCTTCCGCATCACTCCGACCGAGATCCAGTTCATCGACAACACGAAGAGCCGGAGCGCCTCGCGCGAGGGCATGTTCGGCGCCGAGTTCCACCGCGAGCGGTCCTACAGCGTGTTCGGCGGCCTGCCGACCCAGACCGCCCAGACGATCTCGGCGTCGCTGCAGCTCGATCGACGTCGAGCCCGACGCGGTCGTCGCGCGCCAGGGCGGGACCGGCGGACAAGTTCTTCATCGTGGTCGACGGTGAGCTCGAGGTCACGCGCGAGGACGGCGGTAGCACCGAGACGGTGTCGCACGCTCGGCCCGGGCGACCTGTTCGGCGAGATGGCGATCCTGTTCGACAAGCCCCGCGGCACCAGCGCCCGGGCGACGAAGCCGACGAAGCTGCGTCGTGATCGACGGCGACGACGTTCCGCGCGGTCGTCGCTCAGTCGCTCGGCACCACGCGGGACTTCGACCAGATCATCCGCGACCGCATCGGCCGGTCCGAGCGGGCTAGCGGCGAGGGCGCGGCGACGTGCAGACGTTCTCAAGCAAGGAGTTCCGCGCCACCGTGGGCGCGTTCGCCACCGGGCGTGACCGTGGTGACCACGCGCGGCGAGGAGCACGCCTACGGCATGACCGCGAACGCGTTCTCGTCGGTGTCGCTCGATCCGCCGCTGATCCTCGTATGCGTGATCAGCCCGTCGGAGGGCGCCGACCACATCACGCCGCAACGGCGTGTTCGCGGTCAACATCCTGGCCCAGGATCAGGAGCCGCTGTCGCGCTACTTCGCCTCGCGCGACCGGCCACGTGGGAGGGACGCATTCGCGGAAGTGCCGCACCGGTTCGGGGCCAGCGGCTCGCCGATCCTCGAGGGCTCGGCGGCGTTCCTGGACTGCCGCCTGCACGCCACCCACGAGGCGGGAGACCACCTGATCTTCATCGGCGAGGTGCTCGAGATCGCGACGCGCGAGGACGGCACGCCGCTCGTGTTCCACGGCGGCGGCTACCGGCTGCTGCCAGGCCCCGCCCGGCGCCTGACCGGCCGGAGCGATCAGGACGACGCTGCGGGGCGCCAGGCGTCGCCGTCGAACTCGAGCTCCAGAGGGTCCGAGCCGTCGTCGACCGCGACCGTCGCCGTGCGGGCGGCGAAGTCGATGTGGAGCCTCAGCGAGAGGCTGGCCGGGCCGGTCTCGGCGCTTGCCCTCGGTTTGAGGCGCGCGTCGGCGGTCCGCGGCGTCGACGCAGACGCCGGCCCGTCCGGACGCGGAGCTGCGCTCGGAGCGCCCGGAGGGCGACGAGTGGTGTCGCCTGGCTCGCGGACGGCGTCGCGGCCGCCGGCTTCACTCAGGAGTGACCGTCGGCTGGGGCGGCACCGCCTTGAGCGAACGCTCGGTGGCGGGAATCGGCAGCTCGCGGACGACCAGCGTGGTGCCGCCGACCTCGATCGTGTCGCCGACCGAGAGCGTCTGCGGGCCGGTGATGCGCAGGCCGTTGACGAACGTCCCGTTCGTCGATCCGAGGTCCTCGATCGCGCAGAAGCCGCTGCGGTCGAGGCTGATCCGCGCGTGCGAGCGGGAGATCTCGTCGTCGTCGGCGAGCCGGCCGGCGCCGTCGGCGTGGCGTCCGATCAGCAGCTCGTCGTCGAGCAGGATCGACATGCCGATCGCCCGCCCCGCCACCACCTCCAAACGCGCCACCGCCGGGCTCATGCGCCGGAATGTACCGCGCGGTCATCCGTCACAGTGCGGACTGAGGCTGCTTGCAGCAATTCGCCGCCACCGGTAGGCTGCCCCCGCTATGGCACGGCTGCGTGTAGTGAGTGGGCCCAACGCTGGTCAGACGGTGGACGTCGAGGAGGAGATCGTCATCGGCCGCGAAGACACCGACCTCGACGATCGACGACGACGAGCTGTCGCGGCGTCACGCGGTGGTGCGCCGTCACGCCAACCGCCTCCAGGTGGAGGACCTCGGCTCGACCAACGGAACGTTCGTCGACGGCACCCGCATCGCCGAGCCGACCCTGCTCGGCGGTGGCGCGGAGATCAAGCTCGGGGCGACGGTGCTGGTCGTCGAGGGCGTGCTGCCAGTCGCGGACATCGAGCGGCGACATCGCGGTGCCGCGGAACGTGACGCGTGTCAGCCCCGCGATCCGAGAGGGAGCCCGCCGCGGCCGCCGGCCGCGCAGGTGCCGCCGCCAGCACGCGCCGGCGCTCGCGGTGCCGGCACAGGCGGTCGGGGAGTTCCGCCCGCCCGAGCGCCAGCAGGTGCAGCACGGGCTCGCCTCGCGGTCGTGGGTCCCGGTGGCGCTGTCGTTCGGCACGGTCATCGTCGTGGCGATCGCGCTCGTCATCTACTTCAGCCAACACAGCTGCGCCGAGGCTGCGCGCCCGATCCGCGGCGCTCGCGTCGGACAGCCGATGCCTACGACCGCGCGCCGCAGTAACCTGGCGCCGCGGATCGGGCGAGCAGCCGAAGACGACTACTTGAGCGAGAAGTAGAGGATCAGCGCGATCGCGACCAGCGTGAGCACCGCGAGCGGTGCGAGCTGGGCGCGACGGCGCACCTTCACGTCGAGGAACTCTGTCGACGGTCGGATGGCCGGCCGCCGCGGCGGCGGGCTGCGTGCGACTCCTCGACGCGAACGCACCTCGGGATTGACGAACGTCGGCTCGCGCGGGGCGGTCGCCATCGACGGCGGGATCTGGATCACGGCGGACGCGCGGGAGGCGATGTCGCGGCTGGTGCGGAGCTGGAGCACGCTGACGCCGACGAGCAGCTCGTCGCCGGGATCGAGGTGGGCCGGGCCCATCAGCTCGTTCTCGTTGACGAACGTGCCGTTGGCCGACTCGAGATCCTCGACCGTCGCGGACCCGTCCGGAGACGGGGTGACCCGGGCGTGCTGGCCGGAGACCTCGCCGTCCTCGAGCACGAGATCGGACGACGGATCGCGTCCGATCACGATCGGACGATCGACCGCGATCTGCTTGCCGGCGTCCGGTCCCTCGATGACTTCCAGATTGATCTCGCCCGCCACGGGCGCGAGCATATCGTTCGAGGCTGGGTTCGCGCAACGCGACCTCGACGAAAGGGGGAGCACCGTGAACGTGCCGGAAACACCATCTTCCGGCCCTTGCGCGGATCGCGTCCTTCGATATAGGGTGCCCGGGACCATGACTGCGACACCACCACGCGACTCCGTGATTGCCGTCGTCGGCGACGGCTTCGGCTCGCTTCTCGTTCACACCACCGCGCGCTACCTCGGGTTCGAACAACAGCAGATGTCGATCTTCGGGCCGAGTGACAACCCGGTCGGCACCTACCAGCAGTTCGCCTACAACCTCGGGCAGACCGTGCTGCGCTCGGAGTCCGAGTCGCACTTCCTCGCGCCGGACTGGCCGACGTTCGCCCAGCTCGACGCGTGGTCGCACAAGTCACTCAGGCCGCTGTGGCGCACGACCCGGCGTAAGTACAACCCGGGCGTTCCGGAGATCCTGACCGAGGCGGCCGTGGTGACACGGCGGACGGGGTGGAACGACGTGCGGGTGCCGCTTCGTGTCGGGTGGCTGCAACGTCAGATGGAGCCGATGCCGCACTTCGTGCTGTACGACGAGCAGGCGAACTTCATCGGCCGCGCGAAGCACGTGATGCTGGCTCCCGGTCACGGGCCGCTGTCGTTCCCGCCGGTGCTGGCGAAGGCACGCAAGGATCCTGCGATCGGGGACCGGATCGTGCAGGCGTACGAGCCCAAGCAGTACGCGAAGGGCGGCCGCTACATCGTGCTCGGCGCGGGCATCGCGTCGGTCAACGAGTGGGCGAACATCCTCGACGACGGGGGCTCGGTGCTGGCACTGACGCGCAGCCCGCAGCCCGAGACCCAGGACCTGAACGTGCCCCGCTGCCTGTTCGAGTCGATCGGGATCGACGCCTACACGCAGCTCCCGTTCGAGCAGCGGATCCAGTTCCTCGGGCAGGTGCTGCGCGGCACGCGACCCGACCGCCGGGAGTGGCTGGCACGGATCGAGGCGGGCCAGGAGGACGGACGGTTCGACGCGCTGGTCGGCGAGATCGACAAGATCGAGCCGGGGCGCGCCGGCCTGCGCGTGTACGTCAAGAGCATGCACGGCGAGGATCCCGGATGGCTCGACGTGACCGGCGTCACCGCGGGCACCGGGTTCAACAAGTCGGTCCTCACGCTCCCGCTGGTCCGCCGGCTGGTCGAGTTCTACAAGGTGCCGGTCGTCGACGGTCGCATGCGGCTACAGACCAACTGTGGCGTGCCGGGTCTCGACCGACCGGACTCGCGGCTGTGCTGCATGGGGCTGATCGCGAACAACGTGATCCCGCACGGCGACACGATCGCGGGGCTGAAGTTCATCGCGCGCCGGTTCGTCGCGGACTGCGCGCGCGCCGAGAAGCTGAAGAAGCGTGCGTTCCCGTCGCGGATGGCGGTGCAGTTCTCGATGGGGCGCGACGTGGCTCAGGCGCTCCGGACCGTGGCCCCGACCCAGCAGCTCGCGTAGGGAGGAGGCGCCATGTGTCCAACCGTCCTAGGCCGCGTACAGACCCGCTGGGCGATCCTGATCATCCCGGCGATCATCTGGACGATCGTCTCGCTGATCACCCAGAATCCGAGCTGGATCGTCCTGATCGGCCTGTACTTCGTGATCGGCGTCGCGCTCGACACCGCGTTCTACCCGTTCATCATCCGGTGGCAGCCGCCGTGGTTGACGTTCGTGCTCGCGGTGGGCGAGTTCATCCTCGTGTACCTCGCCGCGAAAAGCCTCAAGGGCATCCACTTCGCGTCTGATTGGGAGCCGATCCTCGAGTACTGGATCACATGGGTGATCGCGATCTGGACCAAGGTCGTGATCCTGCCGCTGTTCTCGCTCAGCTGGATCGAGAATGCCGGCGAGTTCCGCTCGACCGACTGGTCGGTGTCGCCGGAGTACGTGCCGCTTGCGGTGACCGCGTTCACCCCGGCGCTGGCCGAGGGTGGTCCGCCGCCGCTCGCGCGCAAGTTCTCCGCCGCGGTGATCGAGATCCCCGAGGAGCTGCGCCGGGCGCCCAGCCCGTCGGGCGTGCTTCCAGATCCCGACCGGACCTCCGCCGGCCTGACGGTCACGGCAGCCGCGTCGAGCCGGCCGGTGACCTCGTCTCGTCGCGGTCGGTGCCGCGCGCGGCGAGTACGAGATCGAAGTCCGTCGAGCACGCCGAACAGTCTCAGGCGGTGGTCTGCGCGGTCTCGGTCACCGCCGGGCTCGGCGCCGGGGTCTCGTTCAGCCCCCAGAGCTTCATCTTCGCGACCCGGCCGCGGATGTCGACCTCGTCGACGAACACGAGATCTTCCGCCGGCACCATGAGCGCCTCACGGGTCGAATCCGACAGCAGCAGCTGGTGCGGCGTCCCCTTCGTGAGCCCTTCGATCCGCGACGCCGTATTCGTGGTGTCGCCGACCGCGGCGTACTCGACCCGCCGCTCGGATCCCACGTGGCCCGACATGACCCTGCCGCTGTTGAGCCCGATCCCCATCCGGAAGCCGTCCCCGAGTCCCTCCGAGCGGATCCACTCGTTGAAGCGCGGCAAGCGGGTCTCGAGCATCTCGCGCGCGGTCCGGAGCGCCCGGTCGGCGTGGTCGGGCTGCTCGAGCGGCGCGCCGAAGACCGCGAAGATCCCGTCGCCCATGTACGCGACGAGCGTGCCGCCGTTGTCGAGGATCGCGTCGCTCATCTCGCTCAGGTAATGGTTCAGGACATCGATCACCTGGGACGGGGTGAGCGACTCCGAGAACGAGGTGAACCCGCGCAGGTCGGTGAACATGATCGTCCCCTCCCGCTGGACGCCGCCGAGCCGGAGGCCGTCGGCGCTCTTCAGGACCTCGTCGACGACGTCCTCGGGGACGAACCGCGCGAACAGGTCAACCGTCCGGATCCGCTCGAACGCCTCGGTGACGAGCTGGACGGCGAGCGAGCCGACGCTGCGCGAGGATCAGCGCGCAGCAGCGGATAGACGAACGACACGATCGTGCCGCCGTTGAACAGGAGCTGGACCACGACCGCGAACACGACCCCGAGCGCGACCGCGATCGCGATCGAGAGGATCGGGCCGGACGCGCAGCGCGGCCAGCGGCACGGTCACCCCGAACAGGACGATCAGAACGACGTCGACCCAGCCGGGTGCGAGCGACAGCGGGAAGCCGCGCAGGACCGTGTCGATCGCGTTGGCCTGCGACCTCGGCTCCCGGCCATCTGCGGGTCGGTCGACGTCGGGTGGAGGTCCTGGAGCGAGGGCGCGGTCGGGCCGATCACCACGATCTTGCCGCGGAAGTAGGTTCGCGGGCGGATCTGGCCCGGTGTAGACGTTCCCGTACGAGATGTTCGTGGAAGGTGCCCGCCGGCCCGCGGTAGTCGATCCAGCTTGCTGCCGCTGAACGGACGTGATCTTCTTGCCGGTCGCGGTCTCGGCGGTGACGATTGCGAACGTCGTCAGCTTGTCGATCGAGTAGACGTTCGGCGGATATAGCCGCCGGGATCGAATGGGAACAGGGTGCTCGCCGGCTGGACACCGGCGTCGCGCAGCGCCTTCTGGGTCTGGCCCAGCCCGAACAGCAGCACGTCGCCCTTGGCGTTGGTCTCCTGGAACGAGAGCACGACGCGGCCGTTGGCGATTGCCGAGCGCGCGAGTCATCGCAGTGCGACGTCGTCCTTCTCGCTGATCGAGCTGGGTCGCGAGAACACGATGTCGAACACGATCGCCGCCGGGTGCTGTGCCGCGATGTTGTTGAGCACCTTGGCGTCGTACGGCGCGCGGAAACGGCCACTGCTTCTTGACGTCCTGGAACGTCGGCGTCGACGCCGACGATCGACGATGTTCTTGGGCGGCTTCTGCGGTGCCGCGGACGAGAAGCGCGTGTCGACCGTGTTCCGGTCGAGCGTGCGAGCAGCCGGTGCGCGTATAGCGTGTCCCAGCGCGAGGCCGGTCGCTCCGAGCGCCACCAGCGCCGAGCAGCAGCACCTTCAGATTCCGGCCGCTTCCGATGCTAAATCGCCGCGTCCGTTTCATTTCACGATCACCCCTCGCGGATTGGCCCCGTTCGCCCCTGCGCGCGCGTCCCTCGGGCACGCGCAAAACGCCCGACCAGTCTACCCGCACAAGACCGGCGACAAGTCGCCGGGTTGACGAAGCAGCCGGGGCGCGCTCTACCGTCCCGACAGGGACCGAAACTTGCGACAAGGACGACGAGGAATCATTGTGGCGGTGGGCACCGCCTGTGCTGGTAGGCGCCGCGTGCGCGGGCGCCCACACTCCGACCGGTACTCAGGCGACTTACGGCGCGCCGCCGGTGCCGAAATTCGCCCAGACCGTGGTGCTGAAACCGATCAGCGGCAAGGTCCTGATCCGTCCGCCCGGCACGGGCGGCGCGTTCGTCCGGCTGACCGCGACGCGCGTGGTTCCGGTCGGGACCGTGGTCGACACGAACGCCGGACGGGTCTGCGCTGACCTCGGCGACGCCGGCGCCGACCCGGTTCCAGACCGGTCAGTTCTTCCTCGGGACGTTCCAGGTCGCAGCAGACCCGCGCCGGGGGCGCGCTCGTCAGCCTCGTGATCCGCGACGGCCTCACACGATCGGCCTGCGCAGCGCCGGCTGCGCACGCGCGCGGCGCTCAGCACAGCGAGATCCTCGGGCTGCTGCGGGGCAGTCGCCAAGGGCCATTTCCGCACGATCGGCCGGTTCGCCGCGGCGACCGTGCGCGGCACCGACTGGGGAGTTCGCGACCGCTGCGACGGGACCCTGACGGTGGTCCGCACGGGCGTCGTCGTCGTGCGCGACTTTCGCCTCCACAGAGAACGTGATCGTGCGTGCCGGCCAGACTTACCTGGCCAAGGCGCCCTGACCAGCGCGCGCGGTGTCCGACCACGCCCAATCACGATCGTGATCGCCGACGACCATGCGGTCGTGCGGCAGGGGCTGCGGTTGCTGCTCGAGGCCGAGGACGACCTGGCGGTCGTCGGCGAGAGCGAGCGACATCGCGCAGACCAGCGCGCTGCTGCGCGAGCGCACGCCGGCCGTGCGTGCTGCTCGACCTGCACATGGGCCGCGACCTCAGCCTGAGCGCGCTGTTCGAGCTCCGCTCGGCCTCGCCGTCGACCGCGGTCGTGATCCTGACGATGGAGGACGATCCGGCGTTCGTGGCGCCGGCGTGGAACGCGGGCGCGGCCGGCTACGTGCTCAAGGAGGCCTCGCGGACGGACCTCGTGCGCGCGATCCGGACGGTCGCGAGGGGCGGCCGCTACCTCGATCCGGCGATCGGCGGGTGGGCGCTCGACCAGCGCCGACGACGCCGTCGCTGACCGAGCGCGAGCTCGAGGTGCTGCGCCTGGTCGCGCTCGGGCACACCAACAGCGAGATCGCGACGCGCATGTACATCAGCCCGCGCACGGTCGAGACCCATCGCGCGAACCTCCAGGCCAAGCTCGGGCTCACCGGGCGGCCGGAGCTCGTCCGCTACGCGCTCGAGCACGGGGTGATCCACCGGTGAGCACCGCCGCGACCCGGGCCCGCCAGATCGAGCTCGAGGCGGCCCAGCGCCGCGTCGTCGAGCGCCTCAAGGCGACCGCGCCGAGCCGTCCTCGCCGCGCGGCGCGGCGGCGATCGTCGCGGTCGCCGCGGTCGTGCTGTTCGCGGTCGCGTTCGCCGCGCGGCTCGCGGTCGACGACCCCGACGCGCTGCTCGCCAACTTCTACATCGTGCCGATCGCGGTGCTCGCGATCGAGTTCGGGACGCGGGCGGGCCTGCTCGCCGCCGCGTTCGCGTTCGCGCTCGTGCCGGCGTGGAGCGTGATCAACGACGTGCACGTCGACGCCCTCGGCTACGTCTCGCGCGGCGCGGCGTTCCTGGTCACCGGCGTGGTCGTCGGCGGCTTCTCCGAGCGCCTGCGCAAGGACATCGCCGAGCGCCAGGACGCCCAGCGCGACCTGGCGCTGTACGCCGACCAGCTCGAGGAGCTCAACCGGGAGCTCGCGCGGAGCGTCGAGCGGCTCGAGGCGTTCGCCGAGATCGCGCGGGCGGTCGGCGGCGAGACCGACCTCGAGCGCGATCCTGTCGCTGATCCTCGCGCACGGCCGGGAGATCGTGTCGGCGCGCACGCTGGTCGTCTACCTCCCCGACGGCGGACGAGCTCGCGGCCGTGAGCGGGAGCGCGAGGCGGTCGGAGTCGCGAGCCGCGGCTGCCGCTCGACGGCTCGCTCGCCGGCGAGGTGCTGCTGACCGGGCGCCCGCGCCGCGTGGGCGCCGAGTGCGGACCCCGCCCAGCTCGAGCAGCTCGCGCCTGACGCGACCGAGGCGATCCTCGTGCCGCTGGTGTTCCGCGGCGAGACGCTCGGAGTGCTCGGCGGGCATCAACGGCGCCGGCGAGCGGACGTTCGACGAGGAGGACGAGCAGCTGCTGATGTCGGTGGCGGCGAGCGCCGCGACCGCGGTCGCGACCGCGCGCTCGGTGGCGGCCGCGCGCCTGCGGCTGAGCCTCGAGGCCGCCGACCAGGCTCGCGCGCGCTGGGCGCGCGAGCTGCACGACGAGACGCTGCAGGGGCTGACCGGGCGTGCGGATGGTGCTGTCGGCCGGGCTCGCGCGCGACGACGCCGACGCGCTGCGCCGGGCCGCCGAGACCGCGGACGCGCACCTCGGCGAGGAGATGCGCAAGCTGCGCGACCTGATCGCCGAGCTGCGCCCGGCCGCGCTCGACGACCTCGGGCTCGGCCCGGCGATCGAGTCGCTGGCCAAGCGCCAGGCGGCGATCGGCGGGTTCGCGCGTCGACGTCGAGATCGAGCTCGACGTCCGATCGGCGGCTGGCGCGGGACACCGAGACCGCGATCTACCGGATCGTCCAGGAGGCGCTGAGCAACGCGGTCAAGCACGCCGGCGCCGACGGCGTGACGCTGCGCGTCGGGCAGCTGGCCGACCGCGTGGAGGTCGTCGTGCGAGGACGACGGCCGCGGGCTTCGATCCCGACGCGCGTCCGCGCCGGCTTCGGGCTGACCGGGATGCGCGAGCGCGCGCTGCTCGCCGGCGGCCGCCTCGTCGTGGCCTCGGCGGACGGCGGCCCGACCCGCGTGACCGCCGTGCTGCCGCTGCCGCGTTAGCTCGGCCCCTACGCGATCCGCTCACTCACGAGATCGAGATCGGCGGATCGTCGGGCGAGGGGCCATCGGTCGTCGGCGTCGTCGTGCCGGACAGACCGCGACGTGGATCCGAGCAACCCCGACGCCCTCCGGCCATCGACCACCTGAACTGCGTGACGTTCTCCTTCGGCGCGAACAGCCCGGGCCGCGTGCCGCGCCGGACGAACAGCACGGGCGCCGGCGCCGCGCCGGCGATCGCCGAGCGCGTCGGACCGAGTCCCTCGCGCCGCCAGCGGTCCGACAGCCCGAGCACGAGCAGGCCGGCGCCGGTCGGCGGCGGCGATGATCCCGTCGCGGCCGCCGGCGACGACCAGCGGCTCGGTCGCGATTCCGGTCGCCTGCTGGACGAGCAGCCCGGCGTCGGCGAGCATCCGCGTGACCGACTTGCCCTCGTCGGTCTGCCCGGCCGGCGCCGAGCAGCTTGAGCGGCGCGCCGGTGCTCGCGGCGAGCCACGAGCCGAGCTCGAGCGCGGCCCAGTCGTGCTCGGCGCCGCCGAACGGCACCAACATCGGAGCGTCGGGTCCGAGCTCGATCGGGTCGCCCTCCTTGGCGACCAGCACCGCGACGTCGCACGCGGCGTGCTCGAGCAGCTCGCTCACGTCGCCGAGCGGCACCCCCTCGCCGATCAGCCGCCGCCGGCCCTCCGTGAGCACGAGATCGACCGGTTCGCGCTCGACGATGTGCGACGAGATCGGACCCCGGGTTGGTCGAGGTCAGCGCGACGCCTCTGACCACGACGCCGTCGGTCGCAAGCCGCTCGCGCAGCTCGTTGATCTGCTCGCGAGGCCCGCTCGAGCAGGAGGTTCTCGGACTGCAGACCGCCGCGGACGCCCGCGCCGGCGCCTCGGGGCGGCCGGACCAGGCGGGCGACGATCAGCTCGCGCGGCGGCTCCGAGCGGGCCAGCGGCTCGGCCAGCGCGACCAGCTGTCCGATCGCGGCGTCGGTCTCCGGCGCGACCAGGATCGAGCGCTCGGGCACCGGCAGCTCCGGGTGCGCCTGGACCGCGGCGAGCGCGGCGTCGGCGAACTCGTCCTCGACGGCCCGGCCGTACTCGTTCTTCGGGTCGAGCAGCTTCAGCAGCGGCCCGGCCATCAGCGTCGTGACGACCGCCATGATCACGAGCATCGCGAACAGCGTGGGCGAGATCGCGCCGACGTCGAGCGCCAGGTTGAGCACGATCAGCTCGGTCAGCCCGCGCGTGTTCATCAGCGTCCCGATCACCGCGGAGGCCTTCCAGTCGTAGCCGGTGACGCGGGCCGCGATCGCCGCGCCGGCGAGCTTGCCGAGGATCGCGACCGCGATCAGCACGAGCGTGAGCAGCCACAGCTCCGGGCGGTCGAGCAGGCCGATGTTCGTCCGCAGGCCGGTGTAGACGAAGAACACCGGCAGCAGCAGCGTCACCACGAAGTCGTCGATCCGGCGCGTGATCTCCTCGCTCAGCCGCGCGTGGCGCGGCATCACCATGCCCATGACGAACGCCGCCGAAGATGAACGCGATGTTGATCTCCTCGGTCACGTACGCCGACAGCAGGACTCCGACGATGATCGCCGGCGAACCACGCGCCCGGGATCCGCCCGACCTCGTCGAACGCGGTCGCCATGCGGGCGACGATCCGCCGCACGATCAGCATCATGATCAGGATGTAGACGCGTCGGCCTCGGCGATCGTCTTGAGCGACGTCGCCGAACGTGCCGACGACCGCGATCGTCGTCGCGAGCGCGATCAGGAACCACGCGGTGACGTCGTCGATCGCGGCGCACGCGATCGCCAGCGAGCCGACCGGGCGCTTCAGCATCCGCCGCTCGGCGAGGATCCTGCGCCAGCACCGGGAACGCCGTGATCGACATCGCGACGCCCATGAACAGCGCGAACGCGACGAACTTCTTGTCCGGCCCGATCAGCTTGTACAGCGGCAGCGCGACCGCGATACCGAGCAGCAGCGGCACCGCGACGCTCGCGTTCGAGATCGCCGCCGCCTGGGCGACCTTGCCCTTCAGCTGGCCGCGGTCGACCTCGAGCCCGACCAGGAACATGTAGAAGATCAGGCCGAGGTTGGCCACGACGCCGAGCGCGGGCAGGATGTCGCTCGGGAAGAACGTCGCCTGGAGGTTCGGCGAGATCGCGCCGAGCAGCGACGGGCCGAGCACGAGGCCGGCGATCACCTCGCCCATCACCCGTGGCTGGCCGACCTTGACGGCGACGACACCGAACAGACGGGCGACGATCAGCACGATCGCGATCGCCAGGAACACGGCCGCGACGAGCTTGTTGAAGTCGGCGCGCTGCTTGGTCGCGGTGAACTTCTCGCCCGCGGGCGACAGCCCCGACGGGGTGGTCAGCGCCGGCTTGGCCGTCGGGGTGCTCGACGGGACCGGCGTGGCCACGTTGAGCGGGATCACCGTGACCTTCTGGAGCTGGAGGTCGTTGGCGGTCGCGGTCATGCGCGCGAGGCCGCCCTTGACGCACTTCACGTCGCCGAACACGCCGGCGGTCTTGGTCGAGTAGGTGACCGGCCCGAGCAGCTTGTCGCTCGAGGAGTAGAGCTGGGCGACGGAGCCGGTGCCGTGGATCGAGAACGAGCTGCCGAAGCAGGTCGAGCTGGGAGACAGCGCGTACGTGCCCTGGATGTTCGTCGGCGTCCGCGGCGCGGCGGCGCCCGGAGGCGGCGGTCGCGGTCGTGAAGTTCGCGGCGAACGGGAGTCCGCCGAGCGTTGCCGGTGATCGACGCCTTGGCTCCCGGGGTCGCGATCGCGTCGAGCGTCCAGTGACCTGCCCCCGGACACGCAGTTGACGGTGCCGGTCAGGCGATGGCGGTTGCCGGGGAGCGTCTTGGCGTTCGAGCCGAGCTGGCCGCCGAGCGTGTTCTGGTTGTTGGTGAAGTTGACGAACTGCCCGGACTGGAGGACGTTGAACGACGGGCCCGCGGCCGGCACCTGCGTCGGCGCCGTCGCCGGCAGCGGGATGCCGCCCGCGGGCTTGGGCACCGGTCCGATGCACGGGTTGGCCGCGGACAGCGTGTAGCCGCCGGCGATCGACGGCTGCGCCTTCTCGTTGCCGCCCTTGGAGACCACGAAGATCACGACCGCAACCCCGATCACGGCCAGGATCGCGTAGAACGTGATCAGTCGCCTGGCCAACTGACCACGCGGTATCTCCGTCTGTCCCGCCATCTAAGCCCCCTTTAGGCTCGGTGTCACTTGACCTTCACCCGGCCGGCGCAGCCCCGCCTCAGCCCGGTCGCGCGAGAAAGTAGCCGATCGGCAATCGCGCGCACATCCGGCACGTGCCATCGAACTACATCCGTAAAACACCGCAATCTTGCTCCGGGAGGTGTCACCGTCCCGGAGCGGCAGAGGCTGCGCTACAGACCGAGCATCGACGCGATTCGCACGCGCTGGGTCTCGTTCGTGCCCGAGTAGATCGGCGCGCCGATCGCGTCGCGCAGGCCCTTCTCGAGCCCGTACTCGCGCGTGTAGCCGCGCGCGCCGAAGATCTGGATCGCCGACAGCGCCGAGGCCACGTTCGCCTCGCTCGTGATCAGCTTGGCCATCGAGATCTCGGTGGTGACGCTGCGGCCCCGGTTGAAGCGCCGCGCGGTGTCGTACAGATGCTTGCGCGAGTTCTCCAGGCCGATCTTCATGTCGACGATCTTGCCGGCGATGTACTGGTTGGAGCCGATCGGCCGCGCCGAACGCCTGGCGCTCCTTGGCGTACTTGATGCAGCGCTCCATCCGCTCCTGCATCTCGCCGACCATCATCATGAAGATGCACAGGATCTCGTAGTTCATGACGTGCTCGAGGATGAAGAAGCCCGCGCCGGGCTTGCCGAGCATGTTCTCCTTCGGCACGCGGCAGTCGCGGAACTCGAGCTCGCAGAACGGGCACGTGTTGAGCCCGAGCTTCTCGATCGGCTCGCCGACGTGGAAGCCGGGCGTGTCGGTCGGCACCAGGAACGCGGTGATCCCGGCGGCGCCGCCCTCCGTGCCCGTCTTGGCGTAGACCGTGATGATGTCGGCGAGCGGGCCGCTGGTGATCCAGATCTTCTGGCCGTCGAGGATGTACTCGTCGCCGTCCTCGGTGGCGGTGGTGATCATCGCCGTCGCGTCCGAGCCCGCCGACGGCTCGGAGATCGCGTGGGCGCTCAGGATCTCGCCGTCGATCAGCCGCGCCAGATAGCGCTCCTTGAGCTCGTCGGAGCCGAACTTCTGCAAGCGGGATCGCGGCGCTGACGACCTGGGTGGCCGCGCCGAACAGCAGTCCGGTGTCGCGGCACCCGTAGCCGAGGTTCTCGAGCACGTACACGAGCGTCAGCACGTCGTGGCCGTAGACCGCCCCACTGCGGGTCGAACGGGATCCGCAGCACGCCGGACTTCGCGGATCAGCTCCCACTTGTCGCGGTTGAACCGGTTCGCGGCGTCATCCTCGAGGTGACCCTCGTTGAGCGCGTCGAAGTGCTCGTTCAGCGACTTCCTGAGCGCCTTCTGCTCGTCGGTCCATTCGCCGGTGGGGGCGGTCAGTGCCATGGCTAGCTCCCGGCCACGACTTCCCCGTACACCGACGGGTGGACGCCGGACTCGCTGATGCGATGCGCCTCGTCGCCGGTCAGCGCCGGCGTGAACATGCAGACCAGCCGCAGGTCCTCGTCCTCGCCGCCGAGCAGCCAGTGCGTGTCGTGCTTGTCGAGCGCGTAGATCCGCCCGGGGAAGATGTCGTGCTCGGTCCCGTCCATCTCGATGACCTTGCCGCGGCCCTCGATGCAGTAGCACGCCTCGAGGTGGTTCGCGTACTCGATCAGCGTCTTGGTCCCCTTGTTCACGATCGTGTCGGTGACCGTGTAGCCCATGCCGTCGGCTTCGAGCAGGAACCGACGGCTGAGCCCGTTGCCCCACTCGACCGTCTTCACGTTCTCGAGATCACGAATGATCATGTATGCCCCTCGCTGTTGATTTGACTTGTCGTTTGCACCTATTCCGGGACTTGGCCGAGTTCGACCAGTAACCCGCGGAAGTCTTCGACGACGTCGCGCCCGGCGCGCGGGCGTCGGTCACGCGCGCCACGCACGTGCTGCCGACGATCGCGGCGTCGGCGCCGACGGCGCCGAGACCGTCGATGTGGCTCTTGTCCTTGACCCCGAACCCGACCGCGACCGGCACGTCGGTCTGCGCGCGCAGGGTCTCGAGCACCGGGATGAGCGTGCTCGGGTCGGGCGGCCCGACGGTGCCGCTTCGCCCGTAGGCGGCGACCAGGTAGATGTAGGCCGAGCCGTGCTCGGCGGCCTCGCTCAGCACGGCGGGATCCGAGGTCGCGTAGCAGGTGGTGACGATCGGCTGGCCGACCGCCTTCGCGGCCTCGTAGTACGTCGGCCCGCAGCCGCGGCGGCAGGCCGTGGACGAGCAGGCCGTCGGCGCCGGCCGCCTGCACCATCTCGAGGAACTCCCGCATCGGCGTGCCCTTGATCGAGTAGCTCCAGTCGGCGAGCAGCGCGATCTTCAGGTGATCGAGCTCGGGGCGGACGCTCGCGCACGAACTCGAGCACGGTCTCGCGGTCGATCCCGTCCTCGAGCGCGCGGCTGGCCGACGCCCGGATCACCGGCCCGTCGCTGGCCGAGTTCGGGAACGGGATCGCGAGCTCGAGGCAGTCGACCTTGGCCTCGTCGAGCATCAGCACGAGCTCGCGGAAGATGTCGAGCGGCGGGTCGCCCGCGTTGAGGAACAGGGCGAGGCCGGGCCGTCCCGGTTGGCGGCTCGGCGAAGAAGCTCATGCCTTCGCGGTCACCTGGCCGTGCGCGCGCATCCGCTCGATCAGCCGGGCGGGCACGCCGGCGCTCATCGTGTCCGCGGCCAGCTCCAGGGCCGTGGGCCAGTCCGGTGCGACCTCGCCGTTGATGGCCAGCGCAGCGGCGTTCAGCCTGATGCTCTCGATCGCCCCGGGCGGGCCGTCGCCGCCGATCAGGCCGAGGAAGTGATCGACGGTCTGCGTCGAGGTCGGCCACCGGCAGCAGGTCGTCGAACGGCCGATCGCTCAGGCCGAGCTCGGACGGGGCGGAGCATGAACTCCTCGCCGCGCGCGCTGTCGTACACGTGGCAGTCGACGACGCTCATCAGCTCATCGCACGCCCAGGTCGTTCCAGCACACCCAGTAGTCCTTGCTGGGGTCCTCGGAGACGAGCTCGCGGAACGTGGGCAGCACGCAGTGATCCGACACGCCCGTGATCTGCAGCGAGACCGGGCACCGCGGCCAGGAACGGCCCGATCAGGTTGAAGAACCGTCCCACGGTCTTCATGTCGAACGGCAGGATCTGGCGGGCCAGCATGCGCAGCTCCTTCGGGTACACGAACGGGCCGGCGCAGGCGATCCCGAACGTGTCGAGCATCTCCTCGGTCTGCTCGTAGGAGCTCGTCTGCCGGATGCCCAGCCGGTCGAGCAGATCGACCGAGCCGGTCCGGCTGGCGTAGGCGCGCGAGCCGGTCTTGATCACGCGCGCGCCCATCGCCGCGGCCACGAACGCCGAGGCGGTGCGACAGGTTGAACGTGCTCGGGCCGCCGCCGGTGCCGACGATGTTGACCGTCCGGCGCGGCGGCGGGTCGCGGGCGCGGGTTGCGCTCCTTCAGCGAGCTCGAGCAGCGCGCTCACCGACGCGCCGTCCGGGATCCGGGTGGTCAGCGACGCCAGCACCGCGAGCGCCTCGCCCGGGTGCAGGCTCTTGCCGGCCAGCCGGTCCCAGAAGTCGCCCCAGACCTCCTCGGAGATCGGGTAGCGCTGGGTGACCAGCGCCGCCAGCGCTTCCGACGGAGTCTTACTCGGCATGCGCCCCGTCGCGCGCCTGGTCGACGTACGCCTTGATCGCGGCGACGGTGCGGAAGCTGTCGGGCCCGAGCTCGGAGTCGTCGACGCCGATGTCGAACTCGTCCTCGAGCCACGCCACGACCTTGAGCAGGCCGAGGCTGTCCACGACGCCGCCGGTCAGCAGGTCGAAGTCGTCCTCGAGGTCCTCGACCGGGACGTCCGGCATGAACTCCTCGACGATGAACGCCTTGATCTTCGCGGTGGTCTCATCCATTCGCACGACTCCTCTCTAGCTCGGCCGTGATCGCCTTGCGATCGACCTTTCCGGTTGATGTTTTGGGCAATGGGTCGGTCACGATCTGGATCGTCGAAGGCATCTCGGTGCGGGCCAGCCTGGTCGCGCAGTGCTGGCGGAGCTGGAGGCTGTTGAGCTTGGCGTCGGGCTCGCGACGCACGGTGGCGTGCAGCCGGGCGCCGGCGAGCTCGTCGGGCACCGCGACGACCGCGACCTCGACGACCGCCGGGTGCTCCTGGATCGCCTGCTCGACGACCTGCGTCGAGACGCGGACGCCGCGGACCTTGACGTAGAAGTCGGCGCGGCCCTCGAGCGTGAGCGTCCCGTCGTCGTGGCGGCGGACGATGTCGCCGCGTCTTGTAGTAAGTGCGGCCGCCGTCGTCCGTCGAGCGATGACGAACTTCCCCTCGTTCAGGTCGGCCTTCAGGTAGCCGCGGGTCTGGAACGGCGTCCACACCATCAGCTCGCCGGTGCCGGTGCCCTCGAGCGCGCGTGCCGTCCTCGGTCTGGACCCGCGCGATCACGCCGGGGATCGGCTGGCCGACCGGGATGTTGGTCGGGACGTTGCCGTCGGCGAGCCCGAGGAACTCGTGGACCAGGCTGTCGTTGGTCTCGGTGCAGCCGTACACGTTGTAGAAGCGCGCGTTCGGGAACAGCTTCGGGCAGCTCGGCCAGCGAGCTCGCCGGGATCTTGTCGCCGGTCGTGATCACGTGCCGGACGCTCGGGAACGTCCGCCCGTCCTCGCGGTTGACGTCGATCAGCAGGCGGTAGAGCATCGGCACCGCCTGGAGCACGTTCACCTGGTTGTCGCCGATCAGGTCGGCGAGGTACGGCGCCCTGCGTGGCGCGGTCCTGGTCGACGAGCGCGACGCATCCGCCGTGCTTGAGCGTGGTCCAGATGTCGAGCAGGCAGAGGTCGAAGTTGAGCGGCGCGTAGTTGGCGACCACCGTGCCCGGCCGGATCTCGAACTGGGTCGGCGGCCCAGTCGGTGAACGCGTCGACGCCGCTGGCCTGGAGCGGGACGATCTTCGGCAGGCCGGTCGAGCCGGAGGTCGTGAGCATGAACGTGACGTCGTCGGCCGCCGCCGGCGGGCGGCCACTCGGCCCGCGGCGCGTCCGGCGCGGCCCGCGCGTCGTCGACGAGCGCGCGCAGGCTCGCCGCGCTCTCGCTCCGCGGCCCGTGCGGCGAGAGCACCTGGCTCGCGCCGGCCTGTGCGAACAGCTGCGCGAGCGTCTCGGACGCGAGCTCGATCGAGGGCAGCAGGAACGGCCGTCCGGCCCGCAGGCAGGCCAGGATCAGCGCGATCGCCTCGGGCGACTTCTTCGCCCGGATCCCGACCGGCCGGTCGCTCGGGGAGACGGGCGTCCTCGAGCTCGGCGAACGACGCGTCGGCCAGCTGCTGGAGCTCGGCGTAGGAGATCGGCTGCCCGTCCCAGATCAGCGCCGGCGCGTCGGGCTGGCGCTCGGCCTGGTCGGCGAAGTGGTCGGCGATCGATCTAGCGGTGCGTCTGGCTCATCGCCGACCTCGGCGTGACGGGCGACCCGAGCTCCGCGCGGTGGCGCTCGAACTCGTCGACCCAGCCCTGGATGCTGTCGGCGCGGAGCAGGCCGGTCCCGATCAGCAGCCCCTTGAAGCCGGAGTCGACGAGCTCGGCGGCGACCCTCGGGTCGATGATCGCGCTGGCGCTGACCGGGCACGGCGTGCCGGCCTGGATCGTCGCCTCGAGCAGCGAGCGGCTCGTGTCGATGTCGCCGGGCTCGCGCTCGCGGGTGTTGATGTCCTTGTTGTTGACCGCGATGATGCAGTCCTCGGGGTGGATCACGCTGTCGAGCTCGGCTTGGTCGACGATCTCGACGAACGGGGTGAGCCCGTGCGCGAGCGCGAGCTCGATCAGGTGCTGGAAGCGTCTTCGAGGGCAGGATCTTCGCGGTCAGCAGGATCGCCGAGGCGCCCATCTCCTTGGCGGCGACGATCTGCTTCTCGCGCGTGATGAAGTCCTTCTTGAGCAGCGGCAGGTCGGTCAGCCCCGCGACCTCGTCTGAGCATCTCGTCGTCGCCGCCGAACCAGCGGCCGGTGACGACCGAGATGCACGGCGCGCCGGCCGCGACGTACTGGTCGACGATCTCGGCGATCGTCCGCTCGCCCATCAGCTCGGCGCCCTCGCCGTCCGAGCGCTTGACCTCCATGATGATCGGCAGGCGGCCGGCCAGCAGGGCTTCGATGAACGCGCTCGTCATCGACTCTCCTCTTGCCCCGGTGCCCTCCAGGCGCGGCTGATCGCCTCGACGCGGGCGGCGTCGATCTTCCCGTCCGCGCCACGGGCGTTGGTGTCGACGTCGATTCCCAGGAACAACGGATGGGCGACGAGCTTCTCGTAATGCGGGCCGGTTGTCGGCCGAGATCCCGCCCGCGAGCAGGAACGGCCGCGTCAGCTTGTCCAGCGAGCGGAGCGACCACGGCGGGGTCGAGCGCCTGGCCGGTGCTGCCGACGCGACCGTCCTCGGTCACGACGTCGAACAGGAACACGTCGACGCCCGCCTTCTCGTAGGAGCCGATCAGCGACGCCTCGACGCACTCGCCGCCCTTCACGTGCAGGACCTTGATCACGCGGACGTCCGAGCCGAGCCCTTTGACCTTGCGGACGAACCCCGGAGTGGGGTAGCCGTGCAGCTGCACCCAGTGCACCGGCGCCGACTCGAGCGCGCTGCGCAGGACCTCGGCGTCCTTGGTGAAGGTGACGAGAACCGGGGCGGGCCGCCCGCGGTCTCGGCGGCGCGCTGCAGCGAGCGCGCGCCAGCGGTCGGGCGGGAGATCGTGCGGACCTCCGGGCACGGCCGAGCCAGAGGCCGACGAGGTCGACCTGGTGTGCTGCGAGCGCGTCGAGCTCCGCCGGCTCGACGATCCCGCACACCTTCACGACAGGTTTTCCCGGTCCCACGTTCTTGCCCCGAGTGGCTCCCGCTGAGCAAGGCCACGAAATGATTTCCCCCTTTGCGGTTGTGCGACGCTGGCCGACGTACGCCAGCCTCGCCCTGCGCGGGACTTTAACCGGTTGGGATCGGTGCTGGCAAGCCCTCGCGGACAGAAAAGAAAGGGGGCTGAGGTGCGAACACCTCAGCCCCCGAGTTGCTTGGCTGTCAGCCGATTTGATCCTCACCAAGCCGCGATGCCGGAGAGGTTCGGCGGGTACGTGCTGGGCGAGATGCTGGGCAGCGTCTGGATGGGGGTGATGGTCCCACCCGAGCCCAAGCTGTAGACCTCGATGTGGCTTCCACCGGGCACGATGATGCTCGGGTCGTCCACATAGAGGTACTTGTCTGTCATGGCTCAACGCCTCGTCGCCGGGGAAGCCGGGACTGGTGTTGGCCTGCTTCTGCAGCGTGCAGCTTGCCGTTGGGAGCGATCGACAGGGTCGCCACGGCGCCGGTGCCGCTCGTGGGCCCACCCGTCGGCGGTGTCCCCGAGGACAGCGTATTGGTCGTGATCGCGGTCTTGCCGTTCTTGGTCACGATCAGCCAGCAGGCGGCCCGGCCGCCCGACGAGGCGTTGCTGACGAACTTCACCTTGCCGTTGTCCGACACCTTGTAGGTGGCGACCGTACCGGTGAACTGCGTGAAGTCCGCGGGATTCGGCATCGCGCCCGACGGCGTGGCGACAAAGCCGGCGTTGCTCACCACCAGGTACTTGCCGACGGCCGAGAACCCGAACGGATTGGCCACGCCCTTGGTCGCGAAGGCCTGCGCCTTTCCGGCCCCGCCGCCCTGGCCGATCGCGAACGTGTTGATCTCGCCATAGGTGCGCGGCAGGCCGCGCTGCGTGACGGCCACGACGGCGCCGTCGGCGGTGAAGCCGATCCCGGCCGCGACCCCGACCTTGTCCTTCTTACCAGTCGGCGTCACCGCGGTGAGCTTCCGGTTCGAGGTGGCGATCGGGTGCAGGACGCCGTTCGACGTGAACGTCCAGCCGTAGATGTTCTCGCTGATCTCGTTGACCGTGTAGAGCGTGTTGCCGCTCGAGGCCAGGCTGATCGGAAGCTTTCCGTGCGACGAGACGACGGACACCCGCTTCAGGCCCGAGCTCGTGACTCGGAACGAGGTGACGCTGTTCGACCCCGCGTTGACCACGAACAGCAGCTTCCCATTCGCCGTGAGGTTGATCGAGCCCGACGAATCGACGATCGGGAAGCCGAACGGTGGCTGACTCGCGATCCCCTTGCCTCCCGTCGGAACCGTCGCGGTCTGCGTCAATTGGCCGTCGGCCCCGCGCTTGTACACGAACACGGCGTTACCGCTCGGGTTGTTCGTCGCGGTGAAGACCCAGCCCCCGCCGCCCTTCGCGGCCTTCGTGCCCGACTTGGTGGCGGCGTTCGCCACCCACGGTACGAGCAGCGCGGCCGCAGCGACCGCCACGCCCACGAGTCGTGCGCCCTTCATGGCATTTCGTTCCATCTAGCCCTCCGTTGAGATATTGTTAGCGCCCGGCTCCGCGCCCCGTATCGCGCAGCACAGTAGCGCATGGTCGTGACACATGTGACGATTCTGAGAACGCGATACGCCGTTTGCAGGGTGATTGCGGGCCACGACCGCTGATCTCCGGTCGAGCCTCCGGACCCGGCCGCTCAGGCGAGACGCGCCTCGCGCCGAGCCGCCACCAGATCGATTGGTCTGCTCAGCGCCTGCAGCGCGGGCAGCTGCTCGCGCGCCGCGAGCGCGGCCGGCTTCCAGGAACAGGTCGGCGAGGTGGAAGTCGCGCCATTCGGCGGGGCCGAAGCGCGGGGTGACCACCACGTCGCCGAGCGCCGCGTGGCGAGCGCTCGTGTCGAGCTGGCTCAGGTCCATCGCCTCGAGGATGGTGTCGAGCGGCCCCCGCCGGCGCGGCTTGGCCGGCTCGGCCTCGGGTTCGTCGGGGACGCCCGGCCAGCTTCTCGAGCGACTCCGTGCCGAGCAGGTTGACCGACACGACGACGTCAGCGCCGTCCTCGAGCACGGCCGCGGTCGGAACCGGGACGAGCGCGATCGCGTCGATCAGCCGGTGCCCGTTCGCGCTCCTGGGTCGGGAACACGCCGGCCACCGACAGCGCCGCCAGCAGCGCCTCCCACAACGGCCCGCGACGTTGCGCCACCGGGGCCCGGGCGGTCAGGTCGACGGCCATGATCACGAGCGGGATCTTCGTGTGGGAGAAGAACGCGCCGCCGGTCGCCTCCTTGCAGCATCCCGGTCAGCGTCTCCAGCCCGGCTGACCCGACCAGCGGCGACTTGAACAGCTGGCCGACGTTCTCGGCGCTGAACGCCGCGCGGAAGCGAGCGTCGATCTCGGCGGCGTCGTATCCGAGCGCGAGCTGAGTCGCGACGAACCCGCCGATGCTGCTCCCGCCGACGTAATCGACGGTGTATCCGGCCTCCTCGAGCGCCTGGAGGACGCCGACGTGCGCGTAACCCTTGGCCCCGCCGGCGCCGAGCGCCACGCCGAGCTTGGTCCGGGTCAGGTGACGGGCGATCCACGCCAGGTCGGCGTCGGCGAGCGGGAAGTCGGGCTGGCGCGGGCAATCGCGCACGACGAGCTGCAGCGCCCCCGGATGCCACATCTGGCTGGCCTCGCGCGCCTCGTCGGAGACCAGGACGATCTCGAGCAGGCGCCCCTCGGACGCGGCCGCGACGTTCCCGAGCCGTCCGGCCTCCTCGGCGTTACCGACGAGCGCGACGACCCGGTCGACCTCGTCGAGCAGCACGCCCACCGTGTCCGGGTCGAACTCGCTCGGGATCAGAACGGTGTCGTTCTCGCTCGCGAGGTGGTCGGAGGCGGTCAGCGCGCCGGCGAACGACAGCGAGCGGTCGAGCACGGTGACGGGACGGGGGCTCGCGGTGCGGGCGGCTGCGACCAGCGGGCCGATGACGCCCTTCAGCGACGGCCCGGCGATCACCCCGATCTCCTCGCCGCGGTTCGAGCTCGAGCGGACGCTCGCGCTGAACAGCGCCGCGCTCCGCGCGCTGGCCCGGAACAGGCGCTCGCGCTGGGTCTGGATCACGTTGATCAGGATGCGCGGGAAGCGGCCCGCGAGCTCGAGCAGGTCGCCGGCGTCGAGCTCGAGCGTGTTCGTGATCGTGCTCGCGAACACGGTCGCGGTGCGCTCGGCGCCGGTGATCGCGTCCTGGGCGCCGATCACGTCGCCCTTGCGCATCCGCAGCTCGATCTCGCCGCCGCCGGCGGTGGTGCCGGCGGTCCAGATCACCAGACCGCCGGTGATCAGCCAGATCCGGTCGCTCGGCTCGCCCGCCGCGCACAGCTGCTCGCCGGGCGCGAACTGGCGCGGGCGCATGCGCGCGGCGACGACCTCGAGCTCTTCGTCGCTCAGTCCCTCGAACAGCCGGCTGCCTCCGAGCGAGGCATCGCGGGCCATGTTGGCTACGTCCGCCCTGACGTCATTCGGGCGGGAAGGTAAGCGGGATGCGACGCGAGCTCGTCAAGGGCGGCGAAATCCTTACAGACCCCGTTGCACGCGTGTATAGACTCACGCCGGCAATGGACTCGACCGAGGCGCGGGGCGCATCCGGAAGCCTGCCGATCGTCACCGGCAAGAAGCTGATGCTGTTCTCCGGGCGCGCGAATCCCGCAGCTGGCGGCCGCGATCGCCCACAAGCTCGCGATCGAGCTCGGGCACATCACGTTGAAGACGTTCTCGGCCGGTGAGGTCTACTGCCGCTTCGACGAGTCGGTCCGCGGCGCCGACGTGTTCATCGTCCAGCCGACGTGCTCGCAACCCGGAGACCGGGGTGACCGCCAACGACGCGATGATGGAGCTGCTCGTGATGATCGACGCGGCCGTCGGCGCCTCCGCGCATCGCGTGATCGCCGTGATGCCGTGGTACGGCTACTCGCGCCAGGACAAGAAGTCGGCGCTGCGCGAGCCGATCACCGCCCGGCTCGTCGCACAGCTGCTCGAGACCGCGGGCGTCGATCGGGTGCTGACGATCGACCTCCATGCAGGTCAGGTCCAGGGCTTCTTCCGCAAGCCGGTCGACCACATGACCGGCGCTGCTCGTGATCGCCGACTACTTCTCGGGCCTCGAACTCGACGACCTGGTCGTCGTCGCCCCCGACGTCGGCCGCGTCAAGCTCAACCACAAGTTCGCCGACATGCTCGGCGCCGACCTCGCGTTGATGACCAAGGAGCGGCCGGCCCAGCAGGTCGCCGAGGTCGGCTACGTGATCGGCGACGTCCGCGGCAAGACCGCGGTGATCCTCGACGACATCATCGACACCGCCGGCACGCTGATCGGCGCGGGGCAGACCGTGCTCGACGAGGGCGCGGCGCGCGTCTACGCCGCCTGCACCCACCCGGTGTTCTCGGGCCCGGCGTACGAGCGGCTCGCGAGCTCGCCGTTCGAGCAGGTCGTCGTGACCGACACGATCCCGCTCCGGCCCGGCGCGCCCGACAACGTCGTCGTGCTGTCGTGCGCCGGCGCTGCTCGCCGACACGATCCGCCAGATCTTCACCGACGGATCGGTGAGCGCGGTGTTCGGCGGCGAGAACCAGCTGTTCTGAGGGGTTCGGTCTGGTCCGGACGGGGCCGCCTGGCCCCACGGATGCCTCGCGGAGCGAGGCCCATGAACGGCGCGATGAACTGCGGGCGCGCGCGAGTTGCAGCGTGATCGGGGTTCCGTCATCATGCGATCGGACGTGGACCGACGAGGGGGTTGTAACCGGGGCCTGGACACGCCGACAGCAGTTGGTCGGCGCGTGGGCCGGTGCCAGGCAACGGCTCGTCATCTAAGGCTGCGGGGGCCCGCATTGCCGAGTGGTAGTCGTCCGATGGCACGCGCAGCCGCGACTTGTGACCCCGACCAAGCGAGGAGGAGCTGATGGCAGACGACCGTTCGGCGTCGATGCTCGAGACGATGGCGATCGACGCACCGCACGGCCATTACGACGTGGCGGTCCTCGGCGGAGGTCTCGCCGGGCTGACGATCGCGATTCAGCTCAAGCGCGAGCGCCCCGACACGCGCGTGCTCGTCACCGACAAGCGGACCGAGCCCGCGCCCGAGGCGGCCTTCAAGGTCGGCGAGTCGAGCGTCGAGATCGGCGCCTACTACTACCGCGAGATGATCGGGATGCGCGACCACCTCGAGCGCTACCAGCAGCGCAAGCTCGGGCCTGCGGTTCTTCCTGCCGGCCGGCGACAACTCGCGACATCACCAAGCGCGTCGAGTTCTGCACCCCGGGCCACCTCGACGCGTTCACCCATCAGATCGACCGCGGCCGTTTCGAGAACGAGCTGTTCCGGCGCGCCCGCAAGGCCGGCGCCGACGCGTTCCGCGGCTGGCGGGTGCAGGACGTCTCGCTCGGGCCGGACAGACACACGATCCTCATGTCCCAGGAGGACGAGGAGTGCATCGCCACCGCCCGCTGGATCGTGGACGCGAGCGGGCGCGCGAACATCCTGCGCCGCAAGCTCGGGGTTGGGCGAGGGCGTCGACACCGGGCCACCACTGCAACGCGGCGTGGATCCGGCTCGCCGGCGGGATGGACTTCGAGGACTGGACCGACGACGAGGAGTGGCTCGGCCGGATGCCCGAGAAGGGCCTGCGCGATCCACTCCACTTCGCATCTGATCCAGCCCGGGTACTGGCTGTGGCTGATCCAGCTCGAGTCGGGGCCGATCTCGATCGGCGTGTGCGCGGACCCGCGCTTTCACCCGTGGGAGGAGATCTCGAGCTTCGAGGCGTGGATGGAGTGGATGAAGCGGAACGAGCCGCAGCTGCACGCCGAGATCGACGGCCGGCGCGAGGACGTGCTCGACTTCCTGCGCGTCCAGGACTACTCGTACGGGTCGACGCGCTTCTTCTCGCCCGACCGGTGGACGCTGGTCGGCGAGGCGGCGAGCTTCCTCGACGCGCTGTACTCGCCGGGCTCTGACTTCATCGCGTTCGCGAACACGTTCAGCGCCGAGCTGATCGAGCGCGACCTCGACGGCGAGGACGTGACCGACCTGGTCGAGTTCTACAACGATTTCTACCTGAACCTGTTCAACACGACGGCCCACCTGTATCGCGACAACTTCCAGCTGTTCGGCAACCCGCAGGTGATGGTCGCGAAGTTCGTGTTCGACTCCTCGACGTACTTCTCGGGCATCGGGAACGCCTGGTGCCACGAGCGGATGCGCAAGCCCGAGGACATCGAGCGGCTCGGTCAGGTGCTGCGTCCTGCGATCGAGATGCTGCCCCGGATGCAGGAGCTGTTCCGCGACTGGAACGCGCTCGAGAACACGCCGTTCGAGGGCGTGTCGGTGCTGCCCGAGGCAGCTCGTCCCGTACATCCAGGCGCAGGCCGACATGGCCCACGCCGCCGAGGGCGACGAGGTGTTCGAGAACTCGGCCAAGAACGTCGAGTATTTGAAGGCGCTCGCGGTGTGGATCTTCCACCGGGCCGCGCGGAACCTCCCCGAGCCGCCGGACGAGAACCGAGGCGATCAACCCGCTGGCGATCAGCCTGCACCCCGAGCGGTGGGAGGCCGACGGCCTGTACTCCGACGACGGGATCAGCCTCGTGCAGGCGCGCGAGATGCTGCCGGGAATCGAGGAGATGGACCTCGAGGCCCGCGGAGCGGTGGTGGCGGCTTAGCGGCTGCGATACATGGACCTGAATGACTTGACGTCGCACCAAGGAGAGCAACGTGGGCACTGACAGGCAGCCGGCTGACAGCTACGACGTGGCGATTCTCGGCGGCGGCCTGGCCGGGTTGACTCTCGGGCTTCAGCTCAAGCAGGCACGTCCGCGAGACGAGCATCTTCATCGCCGAGAAGCGCAAGGGCCCGGCGCCCGAGGCGGCGTTCAAGGTCGGCGAGTCGACCGTCGAGGTGTCCGCGCACTACTTCGCGGACATCGATCGGCGCGCGCGAGCACATGGACAACGACGAGCTCCACAAGTTCGGGCTGCGGTGGTGGTTCCCGGCGGCCGGGAACACGTCTATCGCGGAGCGGATCGAGCGGGGGATCAACAAGCCGCTCCCCGAGCCGAGTTACCAGCTCGACCGGGGGCGGTTCGAGAACTACCTCGGCGAGCGGTGTCATGGCGGCCGGGTGTCGATCTGTTCGGCAACTGCCGCGTCCAGGACGTCGACGTCAGTCGTCGATCCGCACGTCGTTCGTGTGACGTATCGACGGTGAGGATCGCGAGGTGCGCGCTCGGTGGGTGGTCGATGCCGCGGGACGGGCGTTCATCCTGAAGCGCAAGCTGGATCTGCTCGAAGAGAACGGGCACGAGGTGAACTCGGCGTGGTTCCGGCTCGACGGCGGGCTCGACATCGAGGACTGGGCCGACCCCGACGACGAGGAGTTCTTCGGGCGGATGTCCGAGAAGGGGCTGCGCAAGTTCTCGACCAACCACCTGTGCGGTCAGGGCTACTGGGTGTGGATGATCCCGCTGTCGTCGGGGCCGATCTCGATCGGGATCGTCGCCGATCCGCGGTTCCATCCCTACGAGGAAATGAAGACCTTGGATGGGGCGCTGGACTGGATCCGGCGGTACGAGCCGCAGCTGGCTGAGTCTCTGGACGGTCGCCTCGATCAGGTCGAGGACTTCCTGAAGGTGTCGGACTTCTCGTACGGCTGCAAGCAGTGCTACTCCGGTGAGGGTCACTGGTCGCTGGTCGGCGAGGCGGGCGCGTTCCTGGACCCGTTCTACTCGCCGGGGTCGGATTTCATCGCGATCTCGAACACATTGACCACTGACCTGATCACGCGGTATTTGGATGGCGAGGATGTGGTTGAGCGAGCGCGGGCGTTCGACGACCTGTACCTGAGCACGTACCGGGTGAACCTGACGCAGTACGAGGGCCAGTACGAGTTCTGGCACAACGCGATGGTCATGACGGTCAAGATCTGCGCGAACAACATCCTGTACTGGGGCACGGAGTGCCTGCTGTTCTTCCACGACAAGTACGCGGACGTGGACTTCATGGCGTCGGTGCGGCCCGATCTCGAGCGGATCTGGGCGATCACGCGGCGGCTCGAGGCGATGTACCGCGAGTGGAACGTGCTGGAGAACCGGGAGTGGCGCCGGGCGATCGTGCCGACGCAGGCGTTCCCGGGGATGTTCCAGCGCCACGTCGACATGGCCGGCGGGTTCGACGACGACGGCGTCCGCGCGCGGCTTGCCGCCACCGCGGACATGATGGAGGCGTTCGCAGTGCTCGCGTTCTCGCGGGGCGCTCAGAACCTCGGGGACGCGGCGCCGGGCGAGGACGTCGAAGATCAATCCGTACGCGGTGTCGCTGGATCCGGATCGCTGGGAGGCCGACGGCCTGTTCGACGGGTCGGGTATGTCACTGGCCGAGGCTCGCGAGACCGACGCGGCCGGGCTGGCGAACCTGTTCCTGGAGGCGGTGGCGCAGCCGGTCTAGGCGCGGTTCGCGATCCGCTTATCCGACTTCGGGGCGGGTCAGCGCCTTGACGAACTCCTCGAGCTGGTCCGTGCGCCAGCACTCGAACGCCGTGCAGTGCTTCTCGTACGCGGCGATCACGCTGTCGCCGTAGTTCCAGTAGAGGCGCGGCTCGGGGTTCAGCCAGAACGTGCGCCCGGCCTTGGCGGTGATCGCGGCGAACACGTCGTCTCTCGGCGGGCGGCCGTTCGTGCGCGCATCGCCGAGCACGATCACGGTGGCGCGGGGATGTAGCTCGTCCTCGATCAGGGTCAGGAACTCGAGCCAGACACGGCCGTAGTCGGTGTAGCCGGACACGTCGGCGACGCCGGCGTCCCTCGAGATCGCGTCGCTGGCGGCGCGGAAGTCGCGCTCTCTTTCGAACACCTCGGTCACCTCCGAGATCCGCTCGATGAAGACGAAGCTGCGGAGCTTGCGGAAGGCATCGTGGAGGGCGTGGAGCACGGACAGGAAGAAGGTGGATGCGCTCGTGACGCTCGTGGAGACGTCGCACAGCACGAAGATCTCTGGGCGTCGTGGCCGTCTTGGCCGGTACTTGAGCGCGATCGGGACGCCACCGGTCTGGAGCGAGGCGCGCATCGTTCTTCGGAAGTCGACGTGGGCGTGGCGCTTGTGCCCTTTCAATTCGTGCCCCTGGGTCGCGAGTCGTCGCTTCAGCTGTGCCACCACTCGGTGAACGGCCGCGAGATCCTGGATCGGGCCGGACGGGAGCGTCGCGGTCGAGTTCGTTCAGCGGGCGCTTGGGCGGGAGGCTCGAGGTGCGCTCGATCAGGTTTCGCTCGAGCTCGCGTCTCAGGTGCTGCTCGAACCGTCTGAGCTGGTCTCGCGGGAGGCCGTCGTGTCTCGGGTCGGTTTCGGGGAGGTCCGGCTGGGGCTCGGTTCTGAGGCCGAGCGCGCGTCTGATTCGCTGCACGTCGACCCCGAGGACGCCGGAGCCCTCGCCACGGCCGAACGCGGCGATCGCCAGGCGGGCGAGGTCCCTGAGTGCCGCGTCCGACCCGTCCCTGAGCGCGGCCGCGATCTGCTGGCGGAGCGTGTCGAGGTTGATGTCCGATGGGGGATCGCCACCGGTGTTCGCCTCGGTGATCTTGCGGCGGGCGGCCTGGGCCTCGGCGGCGCGGAAGAAGAACCGGTCGAACACGAGGTCGAAGACTCTCTGGTCGTCGTTGGACTTGGCCAGGGTTGCCGCGAGCGCCTCCTTGAAGTCGCGCTTGCGCGGTCCAGGCGACGTGTTGCAGCGCCTCGAACGCGTCGAGGATCTCGGAGGTGCCGATCGCGACGCCCTCGCTTCGGAGGTCCTCGGCGAACGAGAGGAGCTGGCCGTCGAGGTCGCCGGGTGGGTGATCCGGGATGCCGCCGTAGATCGCGCTGTTCCTGGCGGGCTGGTTCGGCGGCTTCGGCGGCCCCGGCGGGTTAGGCGGCGGGGCGGGCATCGGTCGCGGCCTGCTGTTCCAGGGTGACGCCGACGCGGGCCGCCACCGTGTCGAGGTCGGTGCGGTGCTTGACGATCACACTCATCGTCTCGATGAACGTGGTGTGGTCGATGTCGTTCGCCCCGAGCAGCAGCAGCGTGCGGGCCCAGTCGATCGACTCGGCGATGCTCGGCGGCTTCTTCAGGTCGAGCTGGCGGACCTGGTGGACGATCTCGGTCAGCTTGCGGGCGATGGTCTCGTCGAGCTCCGGGGCGTGGAGGCGGACGATCTCGAGCTCGTGCTCGAGGTCGGGGTAGTCGAGCCAGAGGTACAGGCATCGGCGCTTCAGCGCCTCGGTCAGCTCCCTGGTGTTGTTCGAGGTCAGGAGGACGACCGGCCGGGTCTTGGCCTCGATCCGCCCGAGCTCCGGGATTGAGATCTGGAAGTCGCTCAGAAGCTCGAGCAGCATCGCCTCGAACTCCTGGTCGGTCTTGTCGATCTCGTCGATGAGCAGGACGACGGGCGCTTCAGAGGCGATCGCGGTCATGAGCGGGCGGGGGAGGAGGAACTCCTCGCCGAAGATGTCCTCCTGCACGTCCTGCCAGCCGACGCTGTCGGCTTCGGTCTGGATCCGGAGCAGCTGCTTGCGGTAGTTCCACTCGTAGAGGGCCTTCGCCTCGTCGAGCCCCTCGTAGCACTGGAGCCTGACGAGGGTTCGGTTGAGGTAGGTGGCGAGGGACTTGGCGAGCTCGGTCTTGCCAACGCCGGCCGGTCCCTCCACGAGCACGGGCTTGCCGAGCTTGACGGCGAGGAATGACGACGAGGGCGGTCGAGTCGCCCGGGAGGTAGCCGACGGAGCGCAGCCCGGTGGCGAGGTCGGTGGCGGTGGCGGGTTCGGTGCTCATCGTGGGTTGAAACGTCAAAATACAGGTACGGGTCGGGAACAAATCTGTTCCGGGGGGCTCGGTTGGGGTGGCTGGGGTGGAGACTGGCCGGCATGTCGCGCGATTCCGTGGGTCATAACGCCACACTCGCCCTCCCGTCGCCGGTGAATGTGGATTCAGGCACGTATGCGGGTCACGAGCGCGCACTCGACGATCGCGGCTCGCCGAGTGTGGACTTATGACGCGAGATGCGGTGGTCGCCGCGCTTGCGGCCACGCAAAGGACGATCGTGTCGCATGACCAGCTGATCGCACACGGGTGCGGCCGTAGGGTGATCGCGCATTGGGTGGGCCGGCGTCGCCTGAACCCCGTGTTCCATGGCGTGTACTCGGTCGTCCGCGGTGAGCTGCCACCGCTGGGTCGGGAGCAAGCGGCCCTGCTCGTTTGCGGCGACGGCGCGTTCCTCAGCCACCGCTCGGCCGCGTATGTTTGGGGACTCCGCAAGACCGCGCCTGCGCCCGTCGAGGTATCGGTCTGCGGGCGCTACTCGTCCTCGCGCGACGGACTTCGCGTCCACCGGATCAAGGCGATCGACCGGCGGGAGCTGCGACGCCAGGAAGGTCTCTGGGTGAGCTCTCCCGCCCGGATCGTGCTCGAGATCGCCGCGGTGGCGCCGGAGGAACTCGTCGATGTGGTGGATGAGGGACTCGCGCGTCGCCTGATGACCTCGCGGGAGCTAGAGGCGGTGTTGGCGCGAAACCGGCCGTGCCGCGGCGCCGCCCGGTTGGCGGCGCTGCTCGGGGACGAGAGCGCGATGACGATCACGCGGTCGCGCGCGGAGAAGTCGTTCTTGGCGCTGATTCGCGACGCCCGGCTGCCGCAGCCGGAGGTGAACGTCCCATTCGGCCGCTATGTCGCGGACTTCCTGTGGCGCCGCGAACGGCTGATCGTCGAACTAGACACCCCCACGTTCCACGGCGGCCCGCGCGCCTTCCAGAACGACCGGGAGAAGGATCTGGTTTACCGCGACGGAGGCTTCGACGTCCTGCGGTTCACGCGCGAGCACGCTGTCAAGCAGCCGGCGATCGTGCTGGTGAGGGTCGCGCAGGCGCTCGCGCGCCGGACCGCCGACGGCTAGTCGCCGTCGAGGCGTTGGGTGTCGTCGTCCTCGGCGAGCGGCATCGTCAGCTGCTCGTCGGATGACGGTTCGTCCGGCGCCGGCTTGGCCTTCATCCTGAGCGTGGCTGGGTCCACGTCCGCCCGCTTCGCCCGGCCGAACGGCATCGTCGGCGGGTCGTCCGGAACGACGCGCTCGAACAGCTCGTCGGCCGAAACCCGGCGGCGCGGGCGCGGCGCGGCCTCGGGCGGGCGCGCCGGAGAAGGCGCCTCGGGCACCGGCGGGCTCATGTGCGCGTTTCGGTCCGGACGGCTCGGTCGATCGGCGGTCGCGGGCCGGGGAGGGCGCGGCCGGCGGCGGGGCGGCACGGGCCTTCGGGCGTCCGCCGGGATCGGCGTCGGGGCACTCGATGAACTCGCGGATTCACGCGGTGGCGGCGCGGATTCACGCGGTGCGGCGCGGATTCACGCGATGCCGTCCCGGACGCGCCCCGTGTCGACTCGGATGTCCGCGCTGGCGGCCCGGATTCACGCGGTGCCGTCCTGGACGCGCGCGATGCCGTCGCGGATGTACGCGGTGCCGTCGCGGATGCACGCGGTGGCGTCGCGGCCGAGCTCGAACCGGCCGGCGCCCGCTCCTCGCCTGGCAGCGGCGGCTCGGGTCGGTGGGCGGCCCGGATCCGCGACCCGCTGTAGGCCAGGAACGCGGCGGCGGCCAGCGCGATGAAGATCCCCCACTCGATCCCGGAACGTCGTCGCGGCGGGCCCGTTCGTGGTCGCGCCCTGCTTGTCGAAGATCCGCCACACGATCAGCACGCACGTCCACAGGCCGGCGGCCATGATCACGCCGCCGTCGCCGCCGGGCAGATGGAACGCACGTCCTTCGGCGCGCTGGAAGAGCAGCACGAGGACGCCCGCGGCGACGACCAGGACCGCGGCCTCGACGAACGAGAACGCGCCCCAACCGGTGATCGCGGCGCTGGCCGACTGGAGCTTCGCGGTCTTTGCCGGCGCGATCAACGTCACCTGATACCACGGCAGGAACAGGGTGAGGAACAGCGCGAGCGAGGCGAACGCGGCGAGGCGGGACTCGTGCGGCAGTGATCTCCAGGCGCGCACGAGCCGAGTCGTCCCGGACCCCACGCGATGCGCGGCGCCGGCGGCGGTCGGCCCTTCGCTCATGCGCGGAAGCCTGCCACAACCCGATTGTACGGACGCAGGCAGCGCCCAACTAAAGGATCGGGATGTCCTGGACCTCTACGCCCTGCTCGCGCCGGCGGTCGAGCCGCTCGAGGTACCAGTCGATCAGGGCCCGGAGCGCGAGCAGCACCTCGCGGAGCGCGGCGATGAGACGCCGCTGGAGGTCGGGCGGGATCAGGTCGCGCATGGCCTGGACGAGGGCCACCAGGGGATCGACCTCCGGCCCGAAGCCGGAGCGCGGGTCCTCGTCGGAGGTCTGCCAGCCCGCGGGCGGTAGATCGGCCGGGTCGCCCGCGCCGGGTTCTGCATCGCCGGCGTCCGCGTCGCCCACGGGGTTGCCGGCGCGTGAGCCCGGGTTGCGGGCGCGTGAGCCCGGGTTGCCGGCGCCCGACGCCGGGTTGCCGGCGCGGGCTGCTGCCTCCGCGGCGGCCTGCGCCATGAGCCGCTCGGCCGCTTCGGATGCCTGGTCGAGGCGCTGCTCGAGGCGCCGGAGGGCCTCCTCGGGCGACGGGGAGCCGCCGGACTCAGGAGTGCTTGGCATCCGTCGCTCCTTGGAAGGTCACCTCGAGGGTGCCGTCCTCGAACGTGGCGCCGGTCGGCGCGAAGGCCGCGAGCGCCGAGGGGAGGATGATCGTCCGGCGCTGGCCGTCGACGCCGACGATCAGCTCGAGCCCGATCTTCTTCAGCGAGATGTCGCCCTTGCGGGCGAACGGCAGCAGGAGGCGGAGCTGGGCGCCGTCGTCGGACACGTGCAGCTCCTGGCTGAGGGCGTCGTGGAGGACCGCGGCCGGATCGTGGCCGCCCGAGGCGAACAGCGCGTCCGCGAGTCGATCGAGCATCTCCGCACCGAGCACCTCCGTGTCGAAGTACGGCGCGCACAGGACCGGAACGGGCGCGAACGCGGATCGGACGAGCTCGAGATGCTCCTCCTGCACCCGTCGCCAGCCGGCGAAGTAGTCGCCGACGTCTGAAGGGAAGATGCGGTTGACGATCACGGCGTCGGTCAGATAGCCGTACAGGTTCAGGTAGGTGAACGTGCGCATCGCCTCGCCGATCACCATCTTGTCCGGGTTCATCACCAGGCGGACGGTGCAGCGCTCGCGGTCGCGGAGGATCTCGTTCATCTCGATCAGGTTCTTCGACAGCCGCTGGATGTCGGCGAACACCGCCTGGCTCGGCAGCTGGATGTCGAGCAGCGAGCGCGCGAGCGGGCGGGCGGCGGCGAGGATCTGGCGCTCGAGCGGGAACACCTTGTCGATCCACCAGCGCGCGACGTCGGGGAACGAGAGCAGACGGAGCGTCTCGCCGGTCGGCGCGCAATCCACGACGATCGCGTCCCAGTCAGGCGACGCGGTGAGCCGCCTGCAGCCGGAGCAGCGAGAACAGCTCGTCCATGCCCGGCGGCACCGTCAGCTCCTGGGCGGAGATGCGGTCGACGCCACGCTCGACGAACACCTCGCCGAGCCAGTCCTGGACGCCCGACCAATGGCGCTCCATCTCCTCCTGGGCGTTGACCTCCTGGCCCCACAGCCGGTCGCCGGCGTGACACGGCTCGCCGCCGAGCTCGGCGCCGAGCGACTCGGACAGGCTGTGCGCCGGGTCCGTCGAGATCACGAGCGTGCGCAGTCCGGACGCGGCGCAGGCGCGCGCGGTGCACGCCGCGACGGACGTCTTGCCGACTCCGCCCTTGCCCGTGTAGAGGATCGTGCGCGGCGTCATGATCGCGCGAGTCTAGGCGCTTGCGAACCGGCGCGAGGCCAATATTCGGGTGCTACATTCGCTCGGGGGCTGAGACGGAAAGGGACGCGATGCATCAGCGGAGAACAGCATTCAGGGGCTTGGTCATGGTCGTGCTCGCGAGCCTCGGCGTCGCCGCCTGCGGCAGCGCGAGCAGTGGCTCCAGCGATCCGAACACGGTGCTCAAGCAGACCTTCAGCGGCACCCACAAGGTCACCAGCGGGAAGCTCAACCTGTCGCTCACCGTCGATCCGTCCGGGTCGAGCATCGCTGAGCGGGCCGATCACGCTGAGCTTCGGCGGCCCGTTCCAGACGCGCGGCACCGGCAAGCTCCCTGAGTCCAACTTCACGGTCAGCGCGAGCGCGCTCGGCCAGAGGCGTCTCGCTCGGGATCCTCTCGACCGGGACCGCCGGCTACGTGACGCTCCAGGGCACGAGCTACCAGATGCCGCAGGCGACCTTCCAGAAGCTCGAGTCGAGCTTCGCCCAGCTCGCGTCCTCGCCGGGATCGAGCTCGGGCTCGGGGGCGCTCGGCAAGCTCGGGATCCAGCCGCTGCACTGGCTGACCCATCCGACGATCGTCGGGACCGAGAACGTGGGCGGCGCGCAGACGACGCACATCCACGCCGGCGTCAACGTCAACGCGCTGCTGACCGACCTGAACACGGTCCTCGGGAAGGCGTCCTCGCTCGGCGTGTCCGGCGCGAGCACGCTCAAGTCCGGAATCCCGGCGGCCGACCGGAGCAAGATCGCGGCCGCGGTCAAGAACCCGAGCGTCGACATCTGGACCGGAACGAGCGATCAAGACGATCCGGCGGCTCACGATCAGCTTGACGCTGCCGGTCACCGGCCAGACGTCCTCGGAGCTCGGCGGCCTGACCTCGGCCGACATCGGGCTGACCATGCAGTACTCGAACCTCAACCAGCCGCAGACGATCAAGGCGCCGAGCACCGTGCGGCCGTTCAGCGAGTTCCAGAGCAAGGTGAACGGGTTCATCCAGGCGCTCCAGGGCGCGGCCGCCGGCGCGCTCGGCGGCAGCGGGGGAAGCGGCAGCGGCGGCGGCACCAGCAGCACCCCGAGCGCCGGCTCCGCAAAGAGCATCACGAGCTACAGCCAGTGCATCCAGTCGGCCGACGGTGACGTGACCAAGATGCAGAAGTGCGCGTCCCTGCTCAGCGGCGGGTAGAGCGAGTCGACGCTAGAGCGAGTCGACCCCCCTGGCCGGGCGGCTACTCGCGGCCGAGCTCCTCGACCTCGTCCTCGAACTCCTCGGGCTCCTCGTCGGGGTCGGCACTGAGGTTCGCCGCTGCGTGGCGGGTCTGGAACGCCTCGAGCAGCTGGTCCCGCCGGTCCTCGTCGACCGGCACCTCGTCGGAGATCAGGACCCAGTCGGCGCCCTCGAACTCCTCCATGTTGAAGATCTCGGCGTCGAGCTCGGGTGAGTCGTCGACGACGACGAGAACCTCGGTCTGGGGATTGAAGTAGCGTCCCGGGACGGTTGACCAGCTCTTCGAGCTCGATAGCGGCGTGGATCGGGCATCGCGCGAGAGCCTATCTCACAGCCCGCTCAGCCCGGCGATCTCGCGCTCGATCTCGGCCTCGACGTCGAGCGGCGGCTTGCCGGCGCGGACCCGGCGATGATTGCGGGCGACGACGAGCTGGCGGATCTCCTCGCGCAAGGCCGGGTCGATTGCCGGCGCCGGAGCGGTCAGGCGCGAGAGCTCCTCGTCGACGTCGACGGGCGGCTCGCCGCGACGGGCTCGGCGCTCGTTGCGCGCCTCGAGCAGCTGGCGGATCTCGATCGTCGCCGCTCGGCCACCGCCGCGCCCGATCCCGGCCGCGAATCACCCGGCGAGTCGCGGTCCATCACGAACCGGCCCTTGCCGAAGTCCTCCCAGGTCTTGCGGCTGAGCGATCAGCGCCGCCGAGCGCGATCAGCACCGCCAGCACGCAGACCACCCAGATGACGACGTTGAACGCGGAATGCACGGGGTTCCAAAGTGTCGCGCATCCCGTGTCGGTGGGCACCCGATTGGTCGCGAAATGAGGTTCGGTCCGCCCGTTCATTGGGTAGAATTGATCCCATTGACTGACTAGTCAATCTACTGCGCTTCCAAGGAGACCCAAAGTGGTTGATTTCACGCTCACCGACGAGCAGCAGAGCATGCGCGAGATGGCGCACGACTTTGCCGAGAAGGAGATCCGTCCGGTCGCTTGGGAATACGACAAGGACGGCACCTGGCCCCAGGAGATCATCGAGAAGGCCTGGGAGCTGGGCCTGATGAACAACCACTTTCCGGTCGAGTACGGCGGGCCCGGTCTGGGCTACCTCGAGGGCTGCATCATCGAGGAGGAGATCGCGTGGGGCTGCTCGGGGATCGGCACCTCGCTCACCTGCAACGGCCTGGCCACCGCGCCGGTGCTCCTGGCCGCCTCCGAGGAGATCAAGAAGCGAGTACATCGGACGTCTGTCCGAGGCGCCGCTGCTCGCCTCGTTCTGCCTGACCGAGCCGGACGCCGGCTCGGACGTCTCGGGGATGAAGACGACCGCGGTCCGCAAGGGCGACAAGTGGGTCATCAACGGCTCCAAGTGCTTCATCACCAACGGCGAGTACGCCAACTGGTACACGGTCTACGCGAAGACCGACAAGGAAGCCGGCCACCGCGGGATCTCGTGCTTCGTCGTCCCGCGCGACGCCGGCGTGGTCGTCGACAAGCACGAGGACAAGATGGGCCAGCGTGCGTCGAACACCGCCACGGTGTCGTTCAACGACGTCGAGATCCCGCTCGACCACCTCGTCGGCGAGGAGAACAAGGGCTTCAAGATCGCGATGATGACGCTCGACCGGACGCGCCCCGGCGTCGCCGCGATGGCGACCGGCGTGGCGCGCGCGGCGATGGAGTTCGCGATCGACTACTCCAAGGAGCGCGTCCAGTTCGGCGTGCCGATCGCGATGCACCAGGCGATCCAGTTCATGATCGCCGACATGGCGACCAAGGTCCACCTCGTCGCGGCTGGCGACGTGGAACTCGGCGGTGCTGCTCGACCAGGGCAAGCGCAACACGCTCGAGTCCTCGCACGCCAAGCGGTTCGCCGCGGACATCGCGATGGAGGTCACGACCGACGCCGTCCAGGTCTACGGCGGCTACGGCTTCATCAAGGAATACAAGGTCGAGAAGTTGATGCGCGACGCCAAGATCCTCCAGCTGTACGAGGGCACCGCACAGATTCAGCGGTTGGTGATCGCGCGAGAGACGCTCCTCCCGCGCCGGGTCGAAGAACCCGCCCCCGCCAAGGCGTAACCCGGCACGGGATTGGCGCCCCGGACGTAGCTGCCGTCTCCTCGACACCGGGGACGCGGCAGCGGCGCCGGGCTGCCTACATCCAGCGCTTCTGGTGGAAGAACATGACGAACCCGAAGATCGCGGCGAACAGCAGCCCGATCCCGAGCACCGCGAACGCCAGCGGCGTGTTGAGCACGCGGTCGGTCAGGAACGCGAAGTTCTGACCGAAGAAGCCGGTTAGGAACGTGAGCGGCAGGAATACCGTCGCGATCATCGTCAGTTGCTTGTTGACCTCGCCCTGCCGGTTCGCGATCGTCGAGAGGTACATGTCGGTGGCGCCGCTCAGCAGGTCGCGATATGAGTCGACGAGCTCCGAGATCCGGTTGAGCGCGTCGTACAGGTCGCGGAAGTACAGGCGATCGTCGAACTGGAGGCCTCGGAGATCGCTGATCCGCTCCGCGTTGCGGGCGAACATGTCGCGCTCGGGGGAGATCACGCGGCGCATCTCGACGAGGTCGCGCTTGAGCGAGAAGATCCGCTGCAGGATCGCCTCGGTCGGCTCCCTGACCACGTCCCGCTCGATCTCGTCGATGTCGTCGTCGATCCGCGTCAGGACCGGGAAGAACGTCGAGGTGACCGTGTCGAGGATCTTCCAGACGAGGAAGAGTTCGCTGCGAGCGGGGTGAGTCGGGTATCGCTCGCGGAGTTCGTGGAGCGGCGCGAACGGGCGGCGGTGGATCGTGACGATGAAGTCGCCGGAGATGACCATGTGCACCTCCCGCGGCAGCGGCCCACCTGAGCTCGTGGCCGGATCGACGCCGCACACGACCAGGAACACGTAGCCCTCGTACTCGTCGAACTTCGGGCGTTGATCGAACGTCTTCGCGTCCTCGATGGTCAGCGGGTGCAGACCGATGTTCGCGGCCAGTTCGTGCAGACGCTCGTTCGTCGGCCCCTCGAGGTCGAGCCAGAAGAAATGCACACGCCGAAGATGATCGGCCACGACCTCGGGCGAGGCGTTGTGCAGACACGCCGCTTGAAGGTCGACGCCCGGGTCTTCTTCAGCCCCGCCCGGGGTCCTCGTCCGCCGAGCGCGCGGTGCTCACGCCGCTACTACCCCGATGATCTGGAGGACGGCACGATCAGCGCGGCCGCCGTCTTCTTCGGCGCGGGCTTCGACTTGGGCTTGTTGAGGATCGCGTAGAGCCCGGCGCCGATCACGGCCACGCAGAAGAGGCCGCACACGCCCGCGAGCGCATAGCCGGCCCACTCGCGTCCACCGCCCTTGGCGTTGTTAGCGATCTTGACGCCCATCAACAGGAACCCGAATACGATCACTACGCCGGCGCCGCCGACGAGGGACGCGAGCACGATCTTCCACAGCGCGCTCCAGTTGATGTACGGGGATGCCAGGACGAGCATGGCTCAGGTCACCGCGATGGCTGGTGGAACCCCGCCTAGCTCCGCCTCCTCGACCACGCTCACATTCGTTCGGTCGAGATCCTCGGGCGTGACCTTGTTGCGCTGCGCGAGGGTCCACAGCCCGAACGCGCCGGCCGCGGCGAGCGCACAGATCACGATCGCCCCAGCGTTCGAGTGCGCTCCGAAGAGGTCGGCGATCGCCCACGCGAGCCCGGCGAGAACTCCAGCCCCCGGCATCGTCAGGACCCACGCAGAGAGCATCTGGCCGATCACGTTCCAATGGACAGTGCTGCCCACCTTGCCGAGTCCGGCGCCGAGCACGCCGCCCGACACGACCTGGGTCGTCGACAGCGGGTAGCCGTAGTAGGAGGAGGCCAGGATCACGGCCGCGCTGGAGGACTCGGCCGCGAACCCCTGCGGGGACTCGACGTTCGTGATCCGGTTACCCATCGTGTTGATGATCCGCCAGCCGCCGCTCGCCGTGCCGAGCGCGATCGAGAGGGCGCAGCCGAACTTGACCCAGAACGGGACGGTGAAGTGAGCGGCGCTGATGTCGCCGTGGGCGATCAGTGCGAGCGAGATCACGCCCATTGTCTTCTGGGCGTCGTTCGTGCCATGGGCGAGCGACACCAGCGATGCCGAGCAGATCTGTCCGTATCGATACCCGGTCCTGGCCTCCTTCTGGCCCAGCCGGCGTATCAAGCGGTAGGCCATATACGTGCCGATTACGGCAACCCCTCCGCAAATGAACGGAGACAGGACGGCTGGCACGATCACGGTCTGCACGAGGTTGTGCCAGTTGACCTCGTGCGCGGCGGTCGCCGCGATCGTCGCGCCGATCACGCCGCCGATGAGCGCATGGCTCGAGCTCGACGGGATCGTGAAGTACCACGTGATCAGGTTCCAGGTCATCGCGCCGATCAGCGCGGCCAGGACGAGGACGAGCCCGTCGCCCCCGGTGAGGACCTCCGGATTGACGATCCCCTTCGCGATCGTGGCCGCGACCGAGATCGAAATGAACGCGCCTGCGAAGTTCAGGCAGGCGGACAGAACCACTGCAACCTTGGGCTTCAGCGCGCCGGTGGCGATCGAGGTCGCCATCGCGTTCGCCGTGTCGTGGAACCCGTTGGTGAAGTCGAACGAGAACCCGGCGATCACGACCAGGATGAGGATGAGTTCAGACCCCATGCGGCCCGCAGCCTCCCACCTCGGTTCGGCAGGGGTGTGAACGACCTGTGAAGAACTAAGCCCGGTCTTAGACGTCGTCCATCGAGGACGGCGCTACTCCGTCGTGCTGAACTCCCAGATCGCGATGCCGAGCATGATCAGCCCGAGCGCGACGATCATCCCGGCCTCGAGCAGCGCGGGCACGTGCCAGCCGAACCAGGTCACGCCCGGATCGAGCGCGGCACGCGCCTGCGGCGAGATCGAGAGGTGGTTGAACACGAGCCGCCGCATCGGGTCGACCGCGTATGTGAGCGGGTCCAGTCGATTGAGGACCGCAAGCCAGCCCGGCAGGTTCGCGACCGGGAACAACGCGCCGGAGATGAAGAACATCGGCATCACGATCATCTGCATGACGCCCATGAACGACTGCATCTGCTTGATCCGGACCGCGACCATCACGCCGAACGCGGTGATCGTGAACGCGAGCAGCAGCTGGAGGATGAAGATCCCGATGATCAACAGCGGGTCGTACGGCACACCGACGAATCCCGCCAGCGCGATCACGATCACGCCCTGGAAGCTCGCCACGGTGGCGCCGCCGATCACCTTGCCGATCACGATCGAGCTCCGCCGGATCGGCGCGACCATCATCTCGCGCAGGAACCCGAACTCCCGGTCCCACACGATCGACGCGGCGGAGAACATCGCGGTGAACATCACCGAGATGCACAGGATCCCGGGGTAGATGAACGTCTTCAGGTTGACGCCGTGCGTGCTCGCGGCCGACAGCTGCTCGAGGCCGGAGCCGAGGACGAAGAGGAACAGCAGCGGCTGGACCAGCGTCGTGACCATCCGCAGCCGGTCGCTGCGGTATCGGATCAGCTCGCGGCGCCAGACGATCTTGATCGCGCGCAGCTCCGAGGCGAGGCTGCGCTTCGGGACCGTGACCCGGACGATCGGGGTTGCGGTCCCGTCCGGTGCTTCGGTGGTCTGGATGCGGTCGGTAGTCGTGCTCATCGCCTACCTCCGTGCATCACCTGCATCATCACGCGGTTGCGATGCTTGGATTGGTCCTCCTCGGCGTCGCGGATCGTGCTGCCCGTGTACGACATGAACACGTCGTCGAGCGTCGGGCGGGAGACGTTGACCGCCTTGATCGGGGGGAGGGCGGGATCCCATTCCGCGAACAGCCGGGGCACGAACTGCTCGCCCTCGGGAACGCCGAAGCTCACGGCGCCCTCGGAGATCCGGGCTTCGACCCCGAAGCGGTCCGCGAGCGCGGCGATCGTGGCGTCGTCGTCGTCGGTGTGGATCGTCACCCGGTCGGTGCCGATGCCGGCCTTGAGCGTCTCGGGCGAGTCGAGTGCGACGATCTCGCCGTGGTCCATGATCGCGATCCGGTCACACCACTCGGCCTCGTCCATGTAATGCGTGGTCATGAAGATCGTGATCTCCTCGCGGTCCTTGAGCTCGCCGATGTACTCCCAGATCGACCGGCGCGTCTGCGGGTCGAGTCCGATCGTCGGCTCGTCGAGGAACAGGACGCGGGGGGAATGCATCAGCCCGCGGGCGATCTCGAGCCGCCGGCGCATTCCGCCCGAGAACGTCCCGACCACCGAGTCCTTGCGGTCCCACAGCCCGACCATCCTCATCACCTGCTCCATGCGCGGCTTCACGAGGTCGGACTGGACGCCGTAGAGCTCGGCGTGCAGGCGCAGGTTCTGCTCGGCGGTCAGGTAGCCGTCCAGCGTCGGGTCCTGGAACACCAGCCCGATGTTGCGGCGGACGTCATCGCGCTCGTGGACGACATCATGGCCGGCCACGCTGGCCGATCCCGCCGTCGGCGTGACCAGCGTGCACAGCATGTTGATCGTGGTTGTCTTGCCCGCCCCGTTGGGGCCGAGAAAGCCGAACACCTCGCCGGAGGCGACTTCGAACTCGACGCCGCGAACCGCCTCGACCTCGTCGTAGTTCTTGACCAGCCCGTGGACCTCGATCGCGAGCGGGGCGGTCGTATTTCTGGCTCCGTTGCCTCCCGTCATCTCGCCCAACCAGGTTACGTGGTCGCGTCCGTGTCCTCGGCGAGGATCCCGTACAGCGCCCGGCGCGTCTCGGCGAGCGTTTCGCATGCCTTCTCGACCTGGCGCTCGTCGCCCTCGTGGGCGACCTGCCAGGCCGCCTTGCCGATCTGGACGACGAGCGAGGCGATCTCGGGTATCGAGCGGCCTTCCGAATCTTCCTCCTCCTCCCACGGGGCCGGCCCGTGGCCGTGCTGCTCGACGTGCTCTCGGCCCTCGTCGGTCAGCTCGAACAGCTTGGTCCCGTCCCGCTCGATCCCGCGGATCAGTCCCTCGTCCTCGAGTTGGGCGAGCGTCGGATAAACCGACCCGGGGCTCGGGCGCCACGTTCCGCGGCTGCGCTCCTCGATCGTCTGCATCAGCTGGTAGCCGTTGCGCGGCTCTTCGGCGAGCAGGATCAACAGCGCGGTCCGGATCTCGCCGCGGCGCCGGCGCCCGCGCCCGCCGCCGAACTGCCCGCCGAACCCCGGGCCACCTCCGAATGGGCCGCCGCGCATGTGGCGCAGGCCGGCGAGGCGCTCGAGGTCATCGATACCGGAATAGCGACCGTGGCGGCCGCGCGTCGCGGCCTTCATCGCCGCGATGCGGCTGAGCAGCGGCCATGGCAGTGCCCAATCATCGTGACTCATGGTTACTCCTTGAAAGCTTGGAAGCGATGTATTAACGATATATCGCAGACAGTCGCTTTGTCAAGGTCGGAGGCGCGGGGTGCGACCGGCCCGCCGCGAGCATGCCGGTGCCGGTGATCGCCGGGGGGAAACTACGCCGGCGGGCACGCTCGGCGAGGTGCCGAGCATGCGCAACGCGGCAATCGCCGAGCTCAAGCCGCGCTCTGGCGCGTTACGCGCGATTATCGTGCGCAAGTCGGCAACGCAAAGCTCGCCGGCCTCCGCTGTCGCGCTGTGCATGCTCCCGGGACCAGTCACCGGCGCCGGCGGCGATGCGGGTGCGGGTCCCCGGCCTCGTCGGCCGCGCGAGGGTCAGCCGGCGCCGCCGTCAGGTGGCCCGGCGTTGCGGTTGCGCAACCAGTCGGCCAGCTGCTCCGCCATCCCGCCGACTTGGGAGCCGGCCTTCGTGAGGTTGTCGCCGATCTCGCGGAAGATCGTGCGGAAGCGCTCGGCGTAGAACTCGACGGCGTCACCGGCCTCGTCGCGGACGTTGGCGCTCGCGTCCTGGTCGCGGGTGCGGTACTCGCCGCGGATGATCCGGTCGTAGTCGCCGCTCTGCACCCACTTCAGCACCTCGGAGACGCGGCGAACCGAGTCTGGATGGGTCTTGCCGAGCTCGTTGAAGAACCGGCGAACGCGGTCGCTCGGGTCATCCCATGCCTCGTACTCCATCGCCTGAGCCATGAACGCATCCAGGTTGAGGTCGGAGGCCGGCATCGCGCCCGAGAGCACCATCAGCAGGCGGCAGACGATCTGAGGATCGCGGACCGCGATCGCCGCGGCCCGGTCGGAGCTGAGCTCGGCGGCCCGGAACCACTCGAGCAGGACGGCCCTGACCGCCCGAAACGGCATCCCGAGGAAGAACGGGAGGCTGCCGCCCGCGCTCAGCAGAATGTTGAGCGCGGTCATGTACACCATGTGATCGGAGAGGATGTGCCCGAGCTCGTGGGCGATCAGCGCGCGCTGCTCCCCGGGCCGATCCGCTGCAGCCAGATCGAGTCGACCACGATCATCGGCTTGCTCGACCCGATAGCCTGGGCGCCGCCCATCACCGGCGAGGTCACGTACAGGTCGTAGACGTCCGGCATGTCGAGGATCCGGCAGACGCCGTTGTGGGCTGTCCACAAGTCGGGCAGCTGCTGCTCCGAAACCCGGACCGAATTCCCCATGAAGAACTGGCGCAGCGCGCGCTCGTAGCGCCACTCGATCAGCTTGCGGACGACCGTGTCGAGCATCGGAACCGCCTTGAGCGCCGCGGTCGCGGCGCGGTCGGCGGGATGCTCGTACGCCTTGGAGGAGATCCCCGTGTACGGCTCGATGTTGTCGGGAAGCGTCTCTGGCACCTCGCCTGAGCGTACTCCCCGGAAAAAGAGGGTTGGGTAGCGTACGGCCCATGTTCGTGTTCAAGGCCGCGGTGGTGGGCGCGGGCACGATGGGCGGCGAGATCGCCCACGTGATCGCGAACGCCGACATCCCAGTCGTGCTCAAGGACGTCGATCAGAGGTTCGTCGACCAGGGCCTCGACAAGGCCCGCTCGCTGTGGCAGGCGCGCGTCGACGCCGGGAAGCTCGACGCCGAGGCGCTCCAGAGCAAGCTCGGGCTGATCACCGGCGCTACCGGATACGAGTCGTTCGGCGACGTCGACTTCGTGATCGAGGCCGTGCCCGAGCGGATCGAGATCAAGCAGACCGTGTTCGCCGAGCTCGACGAGGTGACGCCTGGCCACGCGATCCTCGCCTCGAACACCTCGTCGCTGTCGATCACCGAGATGGCGCTCGCGACGAGCCGTCCGGACAAGGTCGTCGGCTTTCACTTCTTCTATCCCGGCGTCGGTGATGCGGCTGATCGAGGTGATCGAGGGCGAGGACACCTCGCCCGAGACCGCCCAGGCCGCGGTCAACTTCGCCCAGGCGATCCGGAAGACCGCGATCCGCTGTGGCGAGGCGCCGGGCTTCGTGGTCAACCGGATCCTGAACTCGAGCGTCTCGGAGCTGTGGCGCTTCCAGGAGGAGACCGGGATCGACGTCAAGGAGCTCGACAAGATCGTCGGCGGAGTCCAAGGCCGCGCCGGTCGGCCCGTTCTTCCTGGGCGACCTGCTCGGGCTCGACACCGTCCTGCACGTCGCCGAGCACCTGCGCGACTCGTACGGCGATCGCTTCTACGTGCACGAGCGGATGCGCGAGCTCGTGTCCGCGGGCGCAAGCTCGGCGCGAAGACCGGGGAGGGCTTCTATGAGCACGGGCGCTGACGCAGGAGGGAGCGCCGCCGCGAGCGTCGACACTGCCGCGCTCGTCGAGCGCTTCACGCTCAAGGCGCTGGTCGAGAGCTGCCTCGTGCTCGAGGAGGGCGTCGCCTCGATGAAGGACATCGACCTCGGGATGATGGCCGGCGCCGGGATCATCCCGCCGCCGTTCGCCCGCGCCGACCAGATCGGGCTCGACGAGGTGCTGGCTCGGCTCGAGCGCGCGGCCGAGGAGTGGGGCGAGGGGTTCGAGCCGCCGACGATCCTGCGCCGGCTGGTCGCGCAGGGCCGGCTCGGGGTGAAGACCGGCCAGGGCTTCTTCCCGTACGCGCGGCCGGACGCGGGCTGGGACGAGCGCCCGGTGAAGCTCGAGAGCCGCGGTGCGATCGCGATCGCCTGGCTCGACCGTCCGCCCGCGAACTCGATCTCGCCGGAGGTCGTGCACGGCGCTCCGCAAGCTGTGGGACGAGGTCCAAGGCTCCGGGACCGTCCGCGCGCTCGTGATCGCATCGGCCAACCCGATGCTGTTCTGCGCCGGCGCGGACATCAAGGCGTTCACGACGATGGACGCGGCCGCCGGCAAGGACCTGCTGGACGACGTGCACGCGCTGCTGCGCGAGATGGAGACCGTCTCCGGTCGTGACGATCGCGGCCGTCAACGCGGTCGCGCTCGGCGGCGGGTGCGAGCTGGCGATGGCATGCGACATCCGGATCGCGGCCGAGTCGGCGATGTTCGGCCAGCCCGAGATCAACCTCGGGATCATCCCGGGATTCGGCGGCACCCAGCGCCTGCCGCGGCTGGTGGGCGAGGCCCGGGCGAAGGAGCTGAACCTGACCGGCGACCCGATCGCCGCCGAAGAGGCGTACGCGCTCGGGCTGGCCAACGCGCGTGGTCCCCGACGAGGAGCTGTTCGACACCGCGCTGGCGTGGGCGCGCAAGCTGGCCGAGCAGGCGCCGCTGGCGGTCGAGCAGATCAAGCGGGTGTCGGCCGCCGGCGACATCGAGGCCGGGATCGAGGCGCGAGAAGCAGGGTTTCGCGACGTGTTCGCCTCCGAGGACGCCCGCGAGGGGATCTCGGCGTTCCTCGAGAAGCGCAGCCGCAGTTCCGCGGCTATGCATCGGCGCAGTGAGCGCCGCCGGATGAGCGCCACTCCAAGCGCGGCGGCCGAGCTCGCGCGGCTGATCGAGCGCCGGATCGGTCGTCGCGCTGACCGGCGCCGGCATCTCGGTGCCGTCGGGGATCCCCGACTTCCGCTCGCCGGGCACGGGGCTGTGGGCGAACGTCAACCCGATGGAGGTCGCCCACATCGACGTGTTCCGCCGCGATCCCGAGCGGTTCTGGAGCTTCTACGGCCAGCGCTTCCAGACGCTCGAGGACAAGCGGCCGAACCGCGCGCACGCGGCGCTCGTCGAGCTCGAGCGCGCCGGACTGCTCGACGCGGTGATCACCCAGAACATCGACCGGCTCCACGCGCGAGCCGGCACGCGGAGCCTGGTCGAGGTGCACGGGACGATCGCCCACTCGTCGTGTCTTGTCTGCGGTTCACGGTATGAATTGGGAGACGTGCGCGCGCGGCAGGCGGGGGATCCCGGACGGAGTGCCGCGCTGCGAGTGCGGCCGGCCGCTCAAGCCCGACGTGGTGCTGTTCGGCGAGTACCTCCCGGTCGAGGCGCTCACGCGGGCCGAGGCACTGGCCGCCGGCGCCGACCTGATGCTGTGCATCGGCTCCTCGCTCGAGGTCTACCCGGTGGCGCAGCTGCCTGAGACGACGCTTGTCGGCGGGCGGCCGGATCGCGATCCTGACCCAGGGCCCGACGCCGCTGGACCGCCGCGCCGCGGTGCGGATGGGCGGCGACGTGGTGGACGAGCTCGACGCCGTCCTGGCCGCACTTGGTTTGGCTAGTGCCGTGACCGGAGACGGGAGCGGCACTATCCCGGAAGCGCCGCCGCCCGAGCCCTGAGCGCCGCCTCGATCCGGCCGAGTGCGAACGCCATCGCCTCGCGCTCGGGCGCGCCGAGCGGGCGCTTCGAGCGCCGTGCGCGCCGCGGCGGCGACGCCGTCGCGCAGGCCGCGCAGCTCGTCGAGCCGGTCCTCCAGCGCGGCTGCGACGGGACTCGCCGGGAGCTCGGCGAGCGCGGCGTCGAGCGCGACGAGGACCTGAAGCGCGGCCTCGCGGGCGCGGCCGTCGTCGAGGTCGAGCCGGGCGCGGAGCGTGAGCTCCTCGCACGCGAGCGCGGCGTGGCGGCCGGTGAGGAGGGCGGCGAGACGCGCCTGGGCGGCGGGGACGCGCCGCCGCCGGCGCCGGGCCGGCGTCGATCAGCTCGCGGGCGTCGGTCCACAGTCCGTCGGCGACCTGCTCGCCGGCGCCGTAGCCGAGGCGCGCCACGAGCGCGTCGTGGCGGCCGACGCCGTGCGCGCGCGGGTCGGCCGAGGCGATCCGGTGGGCGTGGAGAGCCCGGTTGAGGACCGCGAGCCCTGCCGCGAGCTCGGCCTCGCCGGCGCCCTTCAGCCACGCGCGGCCGCCTCGGCGGCCGGAGACGGGGTCGCCGACGTCGACGATCGTGGCTCGTGAGGTCGTGACAGGTGTAGGCTCAGGTTCAGGTAGAGCCTTACGTTGTCGCCGGGAACGCCCGAGCTGACTGGCGTTCGCTGGGCGCCGAGCGATCGCCAGAACGAGCACGTGCGAGGGCGCGCGCGTCCGGACCGGCGCCATCGCGCCGGATCAGGTACCGGCCGTCGGGCGGACCGAGCGCCCACGGGATCTCGAACTGGCTGAAGCGGAACAGAGGCGCGATCGCGGGAGGCTAACTCGCGCCTGCAGACAGCGGACTACTGCCCAGGCGTCTTGATCGCGTACTTGCTCGGCGAGATCGGGACGATCGGCTCGTTGATCTGGCTGAGGTGGTTGATCAGCTGCGTCCACTGGTTCGGCTGGAGGATGCTGCCGACCTCGGCCGACAGCTTCTTGTTGATGCCGTACAGCGGGGTGTACGCGACCTGGATGCGGTTGGCGTGGTCGGGCAGCGACAACGCGGTCGGCTGGCCCTTGTAGCTCATCAGCGAGACGATCTCATCCGGCTGCATCGCGCCCTGGAGCGTGAGCAGGCGGCGGACGATGACGTCGGTGATCGAGCCGGGGCCCTGATGCCCCTGGATCGAGATGCCGTTGATCGCGGAGATGTCGACGCTCGCGCCCGTCGAGCCGGCGCTGTCGACGCCGTCCGAGCCGTTGCTGGTGGCGCCGCACTTGAGGCCGGAGATGTCCGGCTTCAGGCCCGACGCGGACAGGAACTCGATCACCGCGAGGATCCGCCGGTCGATCGCGCCGGACTGGATGTCGCGCCGGCCGCACGCGTAGATCTGCGACGTTCGGGTCTTCCAGCACGCGGGTCTGGAGCTGCTCCTTGGACATCAGGAGGATCTGGCCGATCGTCGGGTTCTTGGCGTCGCGGCCGAAGAACGGGTCGACGCCGGCGGCGCGGTAGACCGCGGTCGCCTCGAGCAGCTTCCAGCCGTCGAGGATCGGCTTGGGATCGATGTACGGCGCGTCCTTGCCGGCCGGCTGGATCATGAACTCCAGGTGCGACGCATTGGTCGGCGTCCCGGCGCCGAGCCGCCCGAGGATCGTGCCGGCGACCACGACCGAGCCCGCCTTCAGCGGCTCGAGCGTGTACTGGTTCTTGGCGAGGTGCAGTACGTCCGAGAAGTAGTCCTGGAAGCTCGCGAGCTGCGGGCCGCTGCTCGAGACCTGGAGCTTGCCGCCGGCGGCGTAGGAGGCCGGGCGCGAGGGATTCGCGAACAGCCGCTCCTTGACCATCGGCGTGCTGATCGTCGGCGTGTCGTCGGCGCGCGCGGTCAGGTGGTCGCGGTGCGCGGCCGGCGTCGACGGGCGTCGCCGGCAGCGAGAGCGGGGCGGTCTTGGCCTCCTTGGACGCCTGCGAGGTGCTGACCACCGGGGGCACCTGCTGGGAGCCGGCGGTGGCTGGACCCTTGGGAGCCGGCGCGGACGGCGCCAGCAGAGCCTTCGCGATCGAGTTCGCGCTCAGGTGCTGCGGCTTCGGGACGGGGTACAGCGTCGGGATCGAGCCGAGGTTCGCGTACGTGTAGGTGTTGCCCGTCGCGTCCTGGAGCTCGACGTAGCGGCCGAGCTTCGCGCTGTTGCCGATCTTCACGACCTTCCCGTCGTTGACCGCGATCACCGGCGAGCCCTGCTTGGCGTAGATAGAGGTGCCGGTCGTGTTCGGGTCAGACGTGACCGGGACCGCGACGTTCGCGGTCTTGACGCGGGTCTTGGCGAGCTTCAGGACCGCGTTGTCCGCGTACTTGGCGGGCGCGGCGACCGGGAAGTGGCCCTGAACGAGACCGGTGAGCGCGCCGACCACCGACTTGGGCATCCCGCCGATCAGCTGGGCGCGGAGCAGCACCGACTGCACGTACCAGCCGGCGTGGTTGTAAGCGAAGATCGCCTGCGAGAGGTTCGCCGACGCGCCGGCCGCGTGCAGGTACCGGGCCGCGGTGAAGATCGCGTCGGCCGGGTTGTACGGGTCGGCGACGCCGTCGCCGTTCGCGTCGACGGCGTAACGCTTCCAGGTCGAAGGGAGGAACTGCATCCAGCCGACCGCCCCGGCGGTGGACACCGAAAGGTTGCGGCCGTAGTCGGTCTCGATCTCGTTGATCGCGGCGAGGATCTGCCACGGCACGTCGTACTGGATCCCGGCCGCCTGATAGATCGGGAGAAGGAACGGCGGGATCTGGAAGCTGTCGATGAAGAAGTTCGGGACGCCGATCGGGAGCAGGCCCGGGGAGCGCGTAGGAGAACGTCGGGTTCGACGGCGTCGGGATCGCCGCTCTTGGTGACCGGCGGCGGCGGCGTCTTCGGCTTGGTCGCCTTCTTCGGCTTCTTGTGCTTGCTTGTTCTTGTTCTTCGGCGCGGCCGGCTGCTTGACGTTCGTGCCCGCCTGCAGCCGAACCCGGTTTGAGCGCGATCGGCTTCTGCGTCTTCGTCTGACCACCATGCCCGGCGCCGCTTCGAGCCGGTGGACTTCGTGGAGCTCGGCGTCGGCTCGGCGTCGTCGAGGTCGAAGTCGAAGGTGACGTTGAGGTGGTCGTCGTCGGGGTCGTGGTCGTCGTGCCGGTGACCGCCGGCGTCGTCGTGGTCACCGGCGGGCACGACTGGCTGACGTTGATGATCGGCAGCTGGACGGGGAGGGGCAGCGTGCTCGGATCGGTGCCCGGCGGGACGTTCTGGAACGTGAACTGCTGCCCGCCTTCGACGGTGATCGTGACCGTGCAGCCGTCAGCGGACGCGTTCGGGAGTGGCGCCAAGGCCAAGCACCGCTATCACGCACGCCGCCGCGACGGCAGCGATCGTCAGCTTCCGCCTGTTCAACACTGTGGCCGACTCCTCCCGCGCGTGCCACGCGCAAATTCGTCCCAGCTACGATCACAGGTAGGCTTGGGAGGACGCTACTGGCTGCTGCCGAGCTTTGCAATTCAGAACCGTCGGTGTCGTGGATGTCTGTTCGGGTACCAACGCGTCGTGACGTTGGTCATGGACGTCCAGGCAAACCGTTCAATCGGCAACAACCCCTACCCACTGTAGCGATGGACCATTCGCCTGGACATCATCTAACCCTCGACTCGAACCTTAGAGTTGTGGATTTATGGCGGATGAGAGTGCAGCCACAACCGCTGGGCCGACCACGAGAGGCGGATTGACATGAGCGAAGACAAGGGCCTCCGCGGCCGGGTCACACGCCAGAGCGAGGACGCGATCGGCAAGGTCACTCAGGGGATGCTCGGGAACCCGGTCGTGACCCGCGCGGTGTCCGCCGCGTTCGAGACGCGTGAACGGGCGACGCGCGCTCAGGAACTCGCGATGAGCGCCCTGAACCTGCCCTCAGCCGGCGACCTCGAGCGGCTGACGCGGCGGTTGCGAAGCGTCTCCCAGCGGCTCGAGGCGATCGAGGACGGCCTCGACCGGCTCGAGCAGCGGATCGAGCACCTCGGCTCGGGGAGCGTGCTCGACAAGCGGCTGGCCGCGATCGAAGCGTCGCTCTCCCGCCTGGAGGCCTCGATCGGCGATCTCACGAGCGAGAAGGCCGCTCAGGGCTGAACGCCGGCGCCGCCGGCCGTGAGCGCGCGCAGCGCCGCGTCCCCCATGCGGCGCTCAGCCGCGCGCAGATCCTCCTGGTCGATCCGGACGCGGACCGGCAGCACGAGATCCGACACGACGAGCAGCGCGGCCGCCTCCACGCCTCGGGCGGCGGCGAGCGCGAACAGCGTCGCGGCCTCCATCTCGACCGCGAGCGCGCCGGCCTCGCTCCACTTCTGCTCGAGCTCGCGGTCGTCGTAGAACAGGTCGGTCGTGACGATCGCCCCCGTGTGGATCTGGCGAGTCCCGGGGTCGGGGTCTCCGAACGGCGGGCCGGCGGTCGCGATCACGGTCTCGAGGAAGTCCGGGCTGGCCGGAACCCGGTCGCCGGCGCCGAGCGCCCGGCTCGTCCCGTCGGCCGCGATCGATTCGGTCGCGATCACGAGGTCGCCCAGCCTAAGCTTGTCCTTGAGCGCACCGCACGTGCCCACCCGTAGCAGCCGGCGTGCGCCGAGGTCGATCAGCTCGTGGATCACGATCGCCGCGCTCGGGCCGCCCATCCCGGTGCTCTGAATCGTCACCGGCGCGCCGTCCGGTGCGACGCCCGTGTATCCCCACAGGCCACGGTTGTGGTTGAACATCTTCGGGGCGTCGAGCAGTGACTCGGCGAGCATCAACGCGCGGCCCGGATCGCCGGGCAGCAGCACGCGCTCGCTCAGAGCGGCGGTCGGTTGGAGTCCATTCGGGGCGGCCATCCGTTCCTATTGTTATTTATGACGCATCACCTATATGTGGTTGACATATGGTGGATGGGCGAGTAGACCTTGGGCACCCAAAAGGCAACAGGCCGGAGCGTGACGCGCTGCCCAGGCCACCTGGGGAGCATGCTCGCGAGGCGCCGCCGGAAACGAGACGAGCGCCAACGGCCGACGCAGCGGGCCGTGATGCCCGCGGGCGGCGGGGCTTCGTGCTCGTCGAGGCCCCGCCGCCGACTATGAGGTGTCATCTCAAACGCCGGTACGCGTCTCGAGATGACCTCCAAGAGCGCAACCGCACCGGCCGCCAGGGGTAGGAGCCTACGGTCGGCGATGCCCAGTGCAAGCGACAACAGTCACAACGGGGCGGCTCCGGAGGGCCTGTCGCTCCAGGAGGCGGCCAAGCGCGTGGGCGTAGCGGCGACGACGCTCCGCCGGTGGGCGCGGGACGGATTGATCCCGCGCTATGACGGCAACTGGTCACCCGCGGCGGTGAGCCACGCCAAGATCGTGGCGAGGCTGCGCGAGCGCGGCCACTCGCTGAAGGACATCCGGCAGGCCAGCGACGAGGGCCGGCTCGCGTACGGGTACGTCGAGGAGCTGTTCGACACGGGCGAACACTTCTACACGCTCGCCGAGGCCTCGCGCGAGACCGGGCTCGAGTCGGGGCTGATCACGAGGGTCGTCAGCGCGCTCGGGACCACCCCGGCGCAGGTCGAGCGCATCGCCGAGGACGACTTGCGGTTGCTCGGCTACGTCGCCGCGGTACTCGACGCCGGCCTCCCGCTGGTCGCCGTGCTCCAGCTCGTCCGGGTGTACGGCCAGGCGATGGCGCGCGTCGCCGACGCCGAGGTGAGGCTGTTCCACATGTACGTCCACGAGCCCTTGATGCGCTCCGGCGCGACCGGCCTCGAGACCGCTGACGAGATGCTCGAGCTAACGCGCCGGCTGCTTCCGCTCTCGTCCCCGGTGATGGACCAGGTCCACCAGCGCTACCTCCAGCATTTCGTCGAGCAGGACGTGGTCGGCCACATGGAGTCCGACCTCGACGGCGAGATGGTCGATCTCGGGCGGATGCGGGTCGCGATCGCGTTCGCGGACCTGGCCGGGTACACGCGCCTGACCGAGGAGGCGGGCGAGGTCGAGGCGGTCGACGCGGTCGAGCAGTTCGTCGACGCGGTCAAGGGCACGCTTCCCGACGACGCGCGCGTGATCAAGACGATCGGCGACGAGGTGATGATCGTCGGGTCGGATCCAGGGGCGCTGACCGAGTGGGCGGTCGGCTTCCAGCGGCTCCACTCCGGGCGTACCCTCCCCAAGATCGCGGTTCACTACGGGAACGCGCTATATCGCGACGGCGACTACTACGGACGCGATGTGAACATCGCATCTCGGGTCGGGGCGCGAGCCGCCGGCGCCGAAGTGCTAGTGACCCGGCCGGTCGTCGAGCAGGCGCGCGGCGAGCTGGAGTTCGAGCGGATCGCCGACGTGCGGCTCAAGGGCTTCAGCGAGTCCACGGAGATCTTCGTCGCGCGCGAGCGGCGGGAGGATTGAGGCGGGGGAGCATTGATCGCGGCGGGGGGACCTCTGAACCCCGAGGGAACGGGGGAGCTTTGAACCCCGACGAGATGTTCACGCGCGTGCGCGAGGAGGGACTGATCGCTCTGGGCCGCACGGTCGTGGTGCTGCTGTCGGGCGGCCGGGACTCGACGTGCCTGCTGGACATCGCGGTGCGCGTTGCGGGCGCGGACGCGGTGACCGCGCTGCACATGAACTACGGGCTGCGAGCCGCGGCCGACGAGCGACGAGCAGCCATTGCCTCGAGCTGTGCTCGGCGCTCGGGGTCGGGCTCGAGGTACGGCGTCCGGCCGGGCCGGCGGCCGGGAACGTCCAGGCGTGGGCGCGGGGTGAGCGCTACCGCGAGGCTCGCTCGATCGCCGATGCCGCCGGCGCGGACGTGGCCGCCGGCCACACGCTGACCGACCAGGTCGAGACGATCCTGTACCGACTGGCCTCGTCGCCGAGCCGGCGGGCGCTGCTCGGGATGCGATCGCGGGAAGGCTCGCTCGTGCGGCCGCTGCTCGGCTTCACGCGCGAGGAGACCGCGGCGTACTGCGAGGCACGCGGGCTGAGCTGGCGCGAGGACGAGACGAACACGTCAGACGCGTTCGCGCGCAACCGCATCCGGGCCGGGCTCGTGCCGGCTTTGCGCGACGTTCATCCCGGGGCGATGGAAAACGTGATCGCGGTCGCCGAGATCCTGCGCCTCGAAGGGGAGGTGCTCGACGCGCTCGTGGACGAGGTGCTCGGCGACGGCTCGGCCGTTACGGTCGCGCGCCTGCGGTCGCTGGCGCCCGCGCTGCGGAGGCTCGTGGTCCAGCGCCTGGCCGACGAGGCCGCGGACGGGTTCGCGCCGGGGGCGGCGAGCCGGGCCGACGAGATCGCCGCGCTGAGCGATCGCGGCACCGCGATGCTCGACGTCGGAAACGGGCTGCGCGCGGTCGCCGAGTACGGGCGGCTGCGCTTCGCGCGGCTCGGAGAAGATGTCGCCGCGTTGCGGGCCGTGGTGCTCCCGATCCCGGGAAGCGTGTCGTTCGGTTCGGTCGAGGTCCGCTGTGAGCTCGCCGAGCCGGCGCCCGAGCCCGGCGTGCTGGATCGAGCCGCGCTCGGATCCGAGCTCGTGGTCCGCCCGTGGCGAGCGGGCGACCGGATCGTGCCGGTCGGGCTCGGCGGGACCAAGTCGCTTCAGGATCTGTTCGTCGCGCGGCGAGTCCCGAGGCTCGCGCGCGGCACGGTTCCGGTGGTCGAATGCGCCGGCGAGATCGCCTGGGTGGCGGGCGTCGCAACCTCCGAGCGGTTCAAGGTGACGCCACGCACGGTGGAGGCGGTGCGGTTGACGGCCCACGCGAAACAACGGGCGCGGGCTGCGCCGCCATAAACTACGCCGCCGTGGAAGGCGACGACGCGATCGGGGAGATCCTCGTGCCCGCCGAGGATCTGAAGCGCCGTGTCCAGGAGCTCGCAGCGGAAGTCTCGCGCGACTACAAGGGCAAGGACCTCGTCCTGGTCGGTGTGCTGAAGGGCGCGGTGCTGTTCCTGTCTGACCTGATGCGGCAGCTGGACATCCCGTGCGAGGTCGACTTCATGGCGGTCGCGTCGTACGGCTCGGCGACGAAGTCCTCGGGCGTCGTGCGGATCCTCAAGGACCTGGACGCGGTGATCGAGGACCGGGACGTGCTGATCGTCGAGGACATCGTCGACTCGGGGCTGACGCTGCAGTACTTATTGCGCAACCTCGCGGGCCGAAACCCCCGCTCGCTTGAAGTCTGCGCACTTCTGATCAAGCCCGACCGCCAAAAGGTCGATCTACGTACGAAGTATGTGGGCTTCGAGATCCCCAACCGGTTCGCGATCGGGTACGGGCTCGACCACGCTGAGCGGTACCGCAACTTGCCTTACGTCGCCGCGTTGAAGGAGTGAATGCGGAATGATCGACCGCAGGACAGCCCGACCGGCGGGGCGATTCCGGGTAATGAACGCCTGCATGCAAGCCTTTCCGGCGGCTCCAAGTCAGATGCTACGCTTGACAGTCCCAGACCCTGAGTCCTGGCGCGGGCTGGGCCGCCACTAATCCTTATGAGCAGGTTTTTCAAGAGCGCTGCATTCCCGATTTTGATCGTGGTCGTGCTCGCGTTCTTCGCGCAGAAGCTGATCGGGAGCTCGAGCCACTCGCAGAAGCAGACCTTCGGCGACATGCTGTACCAGCTCGATCACGGGTCGGTGCAGAGCCTCTCGCTGCACGAGAAGGACAACACCGCCAACGTCACGCTGACGAACGGCACGAAGTACACCGTCGGCTACCCCGACGGCTACGTCTCGCAGATCATCGGCTCGGCGGACAAGAACCTCTCGCCGCAGAACTTCGACATCCAGGGCAAGACCTCCAACGGCTGGCTGTCGCTGCTGACCTACATCCTGCCGTTCGTGATCTTCATCGGGTTCTGGATCTTCCTGATGAATCAGGTCCAGGGCGGTGGTTCGAAGGTCATGTCGTTCGGTAAATCCCGTGCCAAGCGGATGTCGGTCGACTCGCCCAAGATCACGTTCCGTGACGTCGCGGGGGTCGACGAAGCCGTTGAGGAGTTGCACGAGATCAAGGAGTTCCTCGAGAACCCCAAGAAATTCCAAGCCTTGGGGGCGCGCATTCCCAAGGGCGTGCTCCTGTACGGGCCGCCTGGTACCGGCAAGACGCTGCTCGCACGCGCGGTCGCCGGCGAGGCGGGCGTACCGTTCTTCTCGATCTCCGGATCGGACTTCGTCGAGATGTTCGTCGGCGTGGGCGCCTCGCGCGTACGCGACCTGTTCGAGCAGGCCAAGCAGAACTCGCCCTGCATCATCTTCATGGACGAGATCGACGCCGTCGGGCGTCACCGTGGCGCCGGTCTCGGCGGCGGCCACGACGAGCGCGAGCAGACGCTGAACCAGCTGCTCGTCGAGATGGACGGCTTCGAGATGAAGGACAACATCATCTTGATCGCCGCCACCAACCGGCCGGACATCCTCGATCCGGCGCTGCTGCGCCCCGGGCGGTTCGACCGTCAGATCGTCGTGGACCGGCCCGACCGCAACGGCCGCAAGAAGATCCTCGACGTCCACACGCGGGGCAAGCCGTTGGCGCGGGAGATCGACGTCGACGCCCTGGCGGGCCAGACGCCCGGTTTCACAGGGGCGGACCTATCCAACCTGGTCAACGAGGCGGCACTGCTCGCGGCCCGCAACGGCAAGCGCGAGATCACCCAGGTCGAGCTCGAGGAAGGGATCATGCGGGTGATCGCCGGTCCCGAGAAGAAGACCCGCGTGATGTCCGAGAAGGAGCGGCGGATCACGGCCTACCACGAGATGGGCCACGCGATAGTCGGCCATTACCTGCCGCACTCCGATCCGGTCCACAAGATCTCGGTGATCTCCCGCGGGCAGGCGCTCGGCTACACGATCTCGCTGCCGGCCGAGGACAAGTTCCTGACCACGCGCGCTGAGCTGCAGGACCAGATTGGCGATGACGCTCGGCGGCCGCGCCGCCGAGGAGATCGTGTTCGGCGAGGTCACGACCGGCGCGTCCAACGATCTCGAGAAGGTCACCGCCACCGCGAAGCAGATGGTCATGCGGTTCGGGATGTCCGAGAAGCTCGGTCCGCGCGTGTTCGGCCACGACCACGGCATGCCGTTCCTCGGCCGCGAGTTCTCGGCTGAGCCCGACTACTCGGACGAGATCGCCCGCGAGATCGACGACGAGATCCGGCGGATCGTCGAGGCGGCGCACATCCAGGCCAAGGACATCCTCGGGCTCGCACCGGGAGTCGCTCGCGAAGCTCTCAGAGATCCTGATCAAGCGTGAGACGATCGAGAAGGAGCAGTTCGAGGCTCTGCTTTCCGGGGGCACCGAGGAAGACGTCTTCGGCGCCGAGGCGCCACCGCCGCCCGAGTTGCCGATCCCCGGCACCGGCACGCCCGCCGGCGAACGTCGCGAGGGGCCGCGTCCGTTGCCGCGGCCCGGGCTCGCCGGCGGAACCGCCGAGTAGCTCCGCGCCTGCCCTCTGGAGTGTCCGCGCGCATCCGGTGCGTGTCGGCGAGGCGGTACGGGTCGGGCGCGAGTCACTCCAGAGTGCAGGACGCTCCGCAGCCGTCGCGGGCGGACGGCGTGGCCCGGCCCGCAGCACGTCCCGCGGGAGGTTTAAGCAATCGGCGCGGGGCGTGGCGGTTAGCCGACGCCGCCGCCGCTCAGAGCGGCGGGCTCAGCCCGTCGGCGTGGCACTTCGCCAGGCCGGGGCCTAGCTTGGGGGCCGCGGCGAGCTTTGGCGGCTTCAGGAACGCCGGCTTGCGGAAGTTGAAGTAGTCGGTCATCGGGTCGGCGTTGGCGTCGCGCAGCGTCATCGCGGGGAGGTTCCACTTGCGCTCGATGAACGCGAGCACGGAGGTGTGGTCCTGGACGACGCGGGAGACGTAGCCTCGCCGCGCCCACGGCGAGACGACGATCAGCGGGACGCGGAAGCCGTACCGGTCGAACGCGCCCGGGACGTCGCCGGACTCGAGGATCGGGGCGATCGAGTCGGGTGCCAGCGCGGCCGGTGGCGGGACGTGGTCGTAGTAGCCGCCGTGCTCGTCGTAGTTGATGATCAGCAGCGTTTTCTTCCAGGTGGGCGCGTTCATCAGCGTCTTCACGACCTGTGCGAGGTAGCGCTCGCCGAGCTGGATGTCCTGCGGGTTCTCCTCCGAGGTCGTCGTGTAGTTCGGGTCGAGGAACGTGAACTGCTTCATTCGCCCGCCGGCGACATCGGGCAGGAACTGGTCGAACCGCTGTACGCGGTTCGCCGTCCGCGCGGCCGTGTCGGAGCCCGGCACGAGCTCGAAGCTCGGGTAGCTCCCCGACTGGTAGTACACCCCCCAGTCGATGTTGTGGGCATCGAGGCGGTCCCAGATCGTGCCGTTCGGTGGCGGGGCGGGTGCGATCGTGTCGTTGATCGTCCCGGACGAGGTGCCGGAGAACAGGTAGCAGCGGTTCGGGAACGTCTGGCCGAGCATCGAGCAGAAGTACCGCTCGCCGAACGGGAAGTGCTCGACGAGCGAGTACGTGAACGGCAGGTCGCGCTTGTCCCAGAAGCGCATCGCGACCGGCGCGCTCGCCTTGACGAAGCCGTCGTTGGCGCCGTTGTCCCAGGCCTCGTGGCTCGCGTTCCACGACTGGCTCGGCTCGCCCGAAAGCTGGCACGGCGAGCTCGCGTGCTGGGCCACCACGGGGTTGCCGTTGGCGTCGGGGTTCGCAGTTCACGATCCGGCCACCCCGCACGCGGAGGCCGTCGACCGACCGCCGGCCGGGGACCTGATGGGGGACCATCCCGAGCAGGTTGTCGAACGAATGGTTCTCCATCATCACGACGACGATGTGCTCGATCTCGGGCATGCTCGGCGTACCGGCGGGCTTGTGCGGGAACGGCAGGCTCTCGGGCTGGCGCAGGCCGGCTGGGAAGGCCACCGGGCGTGCCCACGCCGGCAATCGGCGGGTCGCGAGCAGCGCGGCGCCGCCGGCGGCTGCGCCCAGCAGCGAGCGGCGGGTGATCGGGGACTCGAGGGGCGATGGGACAGGGGATCTCGGCATGGTGCGGGACACTATCCCGTGAGGACGCCGCGCCACGGCGTCCCCGCCACCGCGCAGACAGATGCCCGACCAAAGCGCCACCCATGACGATCAGCCCGGCGGCGCCGGCCGGGTTCTGCTCGCGATCACCCGGGTCTGGGTCCCGGTGGCGATCGCGGTCGTCGGGCTCGTGGGGATCGTCGTCGGCGGGGGCCAGGACGACATCGTCGCCGGCGCCGGCGTGTCGCTCGTGATCGCGGCGCTGATCGTGTGGATGGTCAACTGGATGTACCGGATGAGCGTCGAGAGCAACCGCGACCGCGAGGAGGAGGAGCGGGCGCGCGAGTACTTCGACGTGCACGGACGGTGGCCCGATGAGTAGCGCCGCGTCCGGCTTCCGCATCATGGGCGTCGTCAACGTCACGCCGGACTCGTTCTCGGACGGCGGCATGTACCTGGACGCCGGCGCCGCGATCGCGCACGGGCTCGAGCTCGAGGCCGAGGGCGCCGCGATCCTCGACATCGGTGGCGAGTCGACCCGTCCCGGCGCGGACCCCGTGTCAGAACCTGAGGAGCTCGGCCGCGTACTCCCGGTGATCGAAGGGCTGATCGCCGCGGGATGCCGGGCCCAGCTCTCGATCGACACCTCCAAGAGCGCCGTCGCGGCCCGGGCGCTCGCGGCCGGCGCCACGCTCGTCAACGACGTCACCGCGTTCCGGGGCGATCCGGAGATCGCCGACGTAGTCGCCGACCGCCGGCGCGGACTGCTGCCTGATGCACATGCTCGGCGACCCCGCGGACGATGCAGAGCAACCCGCGCTACGACGACGTCGTCGCCGACGTCAAGGCGTTCCTCGAGGAGCGGATGAGCTTCGCCACCGGGCGCGGAATCGCGGAAGAGCGGATCCTGCTCGACCCCGGGATCGGCTTCGGCAAGACCGTCGAGCACAACCTCGAGCTGCTGCGCCGGCTCGACGAGCTGGTCGAGTTGGGGCGCCCGCGTCGTGATCGGGACCTCGCGCAAGTCGTTCCTCGGCAGGATCACCGGACGCGAGGTCGGACGATCGGGTTGCCGGCGACGATCGCCACGAACGTGCTCGCGTACGAGCGCGGCGCACGCGTGTTCCGGGTCCACGACGTCGCCCCGGTCCGCGACGCACTCATCGTCACGGCTGCTACGGTCAGCGCGCCATGGAAGACCCCGACGAGTACGACGACGTAGACGAGGACGAGGAGGACGAGCACCCCGAGCCCGAGGTCACGATCGAGGTCAGCGGGCTGTCGCTGTTACACGCACGTGGGCGTGACCGCGGCCGAGCGAGAGGTGGGTCAGCGGCTGCTGCTCGACCTCCGGCTCGACGTCGGCGAGTGCGACGCGACCGTCACCGACCGGATCGAGGACACGGTCGACTACGCCCAGGTGTGCGACACCGCGAACCTCGTGGCGCAGCAGCGCACGTACAAGACGCTCGAGCGGCTGTGCGCGGCGATCGCCGACCGGCTGCTCGAGCAGCTACGACGCGAACGCGGTGTGGGTCAAGGCCGCCAAGCCCGAGCCGCCGATGGCGCTGCCGGTCAGCGAGGTATCGGTCGAGGTGTGGCGCGAGGCCGAATGACGCCGCGTCATCGCCGCGACACGGCGATCGCACGGTGGCGCCGCGTGTAGCGATGACGCGCGGCTTCCTCGGGCTCGGCTCGAACGTCGGCGACCGGCGGGCACATCTTGAGGCAGCGGTGGCGGCATTGCCGACGCACGGGGTCGACGTGGTCGCGTCCTCCTCGGTGTACGAGACCGAGCCGGTCGGGCTCGTCCTCGACCAGCGCGACTTCTACAACGCGTGCCTGCGCGTGGACACCGCTCACGGCCCGGAGCAGCTGCTGACCGCGTGCAAGGACGTGGAGCGCGAGCTGGGGCGGCCGGCCGGTGGTGTGCGCCACGGGCCGCGGCCGATCGACGTCGACGTACTGCTGCTCGACGAGCTCGAGTATCGCCTCCGACCGGCTGACGCTCCCGCACCCCGAGGTGACGTCGAGGCGGTTCGTGCTCGTCCCGCTGCTCGAGCTCGACCCGGACCTGACGCTCCCGGACGGCTCCGGCTCGCGGACGCGCTCGCGGCGCTCGCAGGCGGGCAGGACGTACGGCGGGCGGGCCCGCCGCTCCTCTAGGGTTCGCGCATGCTGCTGGTCGTCGACGTCGGAAACACCCAGACGCACTTCGGCCTGTTCCCGGACGGTGAAACGCAGGTGTCCGAGCACTGGCGTTTCGCGACCGTGCGCGAGTCGACCGGCGACGAGCTGGGCGCGGCGCTGTCGAACCTGCTCGGCCTCCGGGGACTGTCGTTCAGGGACGTCGACGGATCGATCGTCTCCTCGACCGTGCCGCAGCTCTCCGAGCAGTGGACGCCTGACCGCGCGGCGGTATCTCGGGCACGAGATGCTGGTCGTCGGTCCGTCGATCCGGACCGGGATGCCGATCCGCTACGACAACCCGCACGAGGTCGGTGCGGACCGGCTGGCCAACGCGGTGGCGGCGTACGAGCGGGTCAACGACACGTGCGTGATCGTCGACTTCGGCACCGCGATCACGTACGACGTCGTGTCGTCGGCCGGCGAGTACCTTGGCGGGATCATCACGCCGGGCGCGGAGATCTCGATCGACGCGCTATACGACCGGGCGGCGAAGCTGCCCAAGGTCGAGCTGGCCAAGCCGCGCTCGCTGATCGGCAAGTCGACCGTCGACGCGATCCGCAGCGGGATCGTGTACGGCTTCGCCGGTCAGGTCGAGGGGATCGTCCGCCGGCTGCGCTCCGAGCTCGGCGCGACGACGTTCGTGATCGCCACCGGCGGCCTTGCCGGCGTGCTCGTGCCGTTCATCCGCGAGACGATCGACGAGGTCGACGACCTGCTGACCCTGACCGGGCTGCGGCTCATCTGGGAGCGGAACCGCTCGTGAGCGCGCCCGACTCGAGCGCCGCCGCCGGGATCGGGACGTCCGGCGTCTTCGCCACGGTGGCGGCGAGGATCAGGAACGTGATCCGCCGGCGCTCGTCCGGGTTCTCGGCCGAGTACGCCTCGTAGCCGTCCAATAGCGAGCGGATCGCCGCGAACACCGGCGCGTCGTCGATCTCGTCGGGCACGTCGCAGGCGAGCCGCGCGAGCGCGAGCATCTCGGTCGGGTCGACGCCGCGCATCGTGCCGAGCGCGCTGAACAGAAGGAAGAACGCGACGCGGTCGAGCAGGGTGTGGGGGGCGCGCTCACGCTCGCCGAGCGCGGCGCCGGCCGGCTGCGAGCGCCTCGCCGGCGGCGATCCGGAGCGACTGCCCGGAGGCGATCGAGCGGATCTGGTCGTGCGAGAGACCGAGCTGGAGCCCCCAGCGGAGCTGGAACGCGGCCGAGATGAACGTGTTTCCGTAAGGCGCGTCGCTCGCGAACAGGATCTGCCCCGGCGGCACGAGCGCGAACAGCGCCTCGAGGTCGGCCGGGATCCACCAGGCGGTGTCGAACAGCAGGTTCGGCAGGTCGGCCGCCACGCGCCAGATCCACGACAGGTCGCAGATCCCGGCGTGGGCGAGGATCAGGCGGGCGTCCGGGAACTCCTCGGCGAGCTGGACCGCGTGCAGGCCGAGGGCCGGGATCCCGCGGCCGGCGTGGATCAGGACCGGGAGCGAGCGCTCATTGGCGAGCGCGACGATCGAGCGGACCGCGGGGTGGTCGAGCGTGAACTCCTCGGCGCGCGGGTGGAGCTTGATCCCGCGAGCTCCCGCGGCCAGCGCGCGCTCGGCCTCGGGCACCGGGCCGTCGTGGGGGTTGACGCGGCAGAACGGGACGAGCAGCCCGTCCGACGTCGCGGGCGGCGGCGATCACGTCGTCGTTCGCGGCCCGGTAGCCGTCGGGCTCGTGGAACGGGAACGTGAAACAGCCGCGCGCGTTCGCCGATCGCAGCGCGGACTCAAGCTCTTCGCGCGCTCTGCTTCATCCCGTCCGGGTCGTTCTGCCCGAGGTGGGTGTGGGCGTCGAACAGCTCGAGTCCCGGGACCTGCTCGAGCACCACGTCAGTCCATGGGCGCAGCTCGTCGACCAGGTTCATTGCTGCATTCGTACCATGAAACCGGAATGTCCCGGTCCCTGACGGATCCCTGGTGGCTCGGCGGCGTGTCGATCCCGAATCGCGTCGTGCTCGCGCCGCTCGCCGGCATCGGCAACTGGTTCGTCCGCCTCCAGGCCAAGCGCCACGGGGCGGGATTGGTGGTCTCGGAGATGGTCTCGAGCTACGCGGTCCACTACCAGAACGAGCGTACCTGCCGCGAGCTCCTGCGAATCCACCCGGACGAGCACCCCGTGTCGATGCAGCTGTTCGGCAACGATCCGGACGTGATGGCGTCGGCGGCCGAGCGCGTGGCCGCCGCCGGTGCGGACCTGATCGACATCAACATGGGTTGCCCGGTGCCGAAGGTGTGCAAGACCGGCGCCGGCGCGGCGCTGCTCGAGGAGCCGGCGCGTGCGGTGGCGGTGGCGCGGGCGGCGGCTCGCGGGAGCGGTTTGCCGGTCACGGTCAAGCTACGGTCAGGGCAGCGCCCGGGCGACCTGAGCGGGCTCGACGTGGCGCGGCGCCTGGTCTACGACGGTGGCGTGTGCGGCATCAGCATCCACCCGCGGCACGCGTCCCAGCGGCACAAGGGCGTCCCGAACTACGACCTCGTGCGGGATCTGGCCGACGAGCTGCCGGTGCCCGTGCTCGTCTCCGGCGGGCTCGAGACGCCCGAGGCCGTACGGCACGCGTTCGAGCAGACCGGCGCCGCGGGCGTGCTGCTGGCGCGCGGATCGCTCGGCAACCCGTGGCTGTTCGAGCAGCTGCTCGGTCTCCGCGACGCCGGCGACGAACCCGACCGCGACGAGATCCTCGCCGAGCTCGAGTGGGTGATCGGACGCGCGGTCGAGCACCTGGGCGCCGAGCGTGCGACGCGGTACCTGCGCAAGTTCTACCCGTGGTACATCGAGCGGCTTGGCGGCACGCGCCACGAGCAGGCGGCGCTTCAGGCGGCCTTGCAGACGGCTCCGACGCTCGACGCGGCCCGTGAGCTGTTCGACGGGGCGGGACTGAACCGGCCGACGTTCCAGCAGGCGGACGAGATCCAGGGCCACCGGCCGGGTTAGCGGCCGGGCCCAAACGGCTGAGGAGGGCGTCTATACTCATCCGCCCACGCACCCCGCTGCGTTCTAAATCCCCGCTTAGCAGGCGGGTTTTTTTCTCGTCCGGACCGCCGGCTGCCCCGGTGGTTCCCCTCGAATACAGGTCTGCGACATGCCCAAGGACGTCATCATCACACCCGAAGGGCTCGCCAACCTTAAGGCAGAGCTCGACCAGTTGACAACCACCCGCCGCCGCGAAGTCGCCGCTCGGATCAAGGAGGCGCGCGAATTCGGCGACATCTCCGAGAACGCCGAGTACGACGACGCCAAGAACGAGCAGGCGATGCTCGAGGCGAGGATCGCATCGCTCGAGGAGAAGCTCCGCTCGGCGACCGTGATCGACCAATCCGACCTCAGCACCGACCAGGTCCGAGTCGGCTCGGTCGTACACGTCAAGGACGACGGCGGGAAGTCGACCAAGTACACGATCGTCGGCTCGGCCGAGGCCAGTCCGGCCGAGATGAAGCTGTCGAACGAGTCGCCGGTCGGGAAGGCGCTGCTCGGCCGCAAGCGCGGCGACGAGGTCGTGATCGCCACCCCCAAGGGCGAGCGGCACCTCAAGATCACCAAGATCGACGTCGAGTCGAAGTAACCGCGCCGGCCACGTGACCGAGCGTGCCGACGGCTCGGCGGAGCTGCTGGCGGCGCGCCGGCGCAAGCTCGAGTCGCTGCGGCCGCCGGGATCGACCCGTTCCCGCACGAATTCGACGGGGTCGAGCCGATCGTCGGCGGTGCGGGCCGCGCACGCGGGCCTGTCGCCCGGCGACGAGACCGATGTCGCGCACCGGGTCGCCGGGCGGCTGGCGGCCCGGCGCGGCCAGGGGAAGATGGCGTTCCTCGACCTCGTCGACCGCTCCGGGCGGATCCAGCTCCAGGCGCGGGTCGACGAGCTCGGTCCAGGAGGGGATGGACCGGCTGCTCGGGCTCGACCTCGGCGACCTGATCGGGGTCGACGGCGTCGCGTTCTCCTCGCGGCGAGGCGAGCTGACACTGCGAGTCGAGGACTTCACGCTGCTCGCGAAGTCGCTCCGGCCCCCGCCCGAGAAGCACCACGGGCTGACCGACGTCGAGACGCGCTTTCGCCGGCGCGAGCTCGACCTGATCGCCAACGAGGAGGCCCGCGAGCTGTTCATCACGCGTGCGCGCGTGATCACCGCGGTGCGGCGCTTCCTCGACGCCGAGGGGTTCATCGAGGTCGAGACGCCGGTGCTCCAGCCTCTGTACGGCGGTGCCGCTGGCCCGGCCGTTCACGACCCACCACAACGCGCTCGATCGCGAGTTCTACCTGCGTATCGCCACCGAGCTCTACCTGAAGCGGCTGATCGTCGGCGGGCTCGAGCGCGTGTACGAGCTCGGCAAGGACTTCCGCAACGAGGGCGTCGACACCACGCACAACCCCGAGTTCACGATGCTCGAGTGGTACGAGGCGTACGCCGACTACGAGGACATCGCGTCGCGCTGCGAGCGGCTGGTCGCGTACGTCGGCGTCCGAGGTCGGCTACACGGGCGCAGCTCGACCTGTCGCCGCCGTGGCGCCGCGAGCGGCTGCCGGAGGCGATCCTCGACCGAACCGGGATCGACATCATGGAGCTGCGAGATCGGGACGACGCTCGCTCGCGCGATGATCGACCGCGGGCTGCCGCGTCCCGAAGGACGACACGTGGCCGCAGCTGGTCGACGAGCTGCTCTCCAAGCACGTCGAGCCGACGCTGATCGAGCCGACGTTCCTGATGGACTATCCGGTCGCGCTGTCGCCGTTCGCCAAGCGCCACCGTTCGATCGCGGGCCTCGTCGAGCGGTTCGAGGCGTACGTCGGCGGGATCGAGATCGCGAACGCGTTCACCGAGCTCAACGATCCCGACGAGCAGCGCCGGCGGTTCGAGGAGCAGCGCGCCCTCGCCGGCGCCGGCGACGAGGAGGCGCAGCCGTACGACGAGGCGTTCGTCGAGGCGCTCGAGCAGGGCATGCCGCCGACCGGCGGGATCGGGATCGGCATCGACCGCCTGGTGATGGCGCTTACCGGAAAGCGCTCGATTCGCGAGATCGTGCTGTTCCCCGCGATGCGGGATTAGCCTGCACACAAGGGACAAAAGTCAGTTGCGGATAGGCATTCTCTTATTCGACCGGGTGGACTTACTCGACGTCGGAGGACCGTACGAGGTGTTCCTGACCGCGTCCCGCCTCGTCGTCCGCGACGGGGCGAGCCGCCGTTCGACGTGGTCATCCGTGGGGGTCGCGCCGGATCCGGTGGAGGCGTTCGGCGGGCTCGGCTTGACGCCGCACACGACGCTGTCGGACTGCGGTGCGCTCGACGTCTTCGTGGTGCCGGGGGCGGTCGACATCGACGCGGTGGTCGCGGATGCGGGGCTGATGGCCGCGGTGGGCGCATCTGCGCGCGCAGGCGGGCGTCGTCGCGTCCGTCTGCACCGGCGCGTTCATCCTGGGAGCGATCGGCGTTCTCGGGTCGCGGTCGTGGACCACGCATTGGGAGGATGTCGATGAGCTGAGCGGACGGGTCGACGGGCCTGGGGAGGCGTCGGTTCGCTGGGTCGATTCAGGCGAGGTCGTGACATCGGGAGGCCTGAGCTCCGGAATCGCGATGGCGCTGCACCTGGTGGAGCGGTTCGCGGGCCGTCACCTGGCCCTCCGGACCGCTAAACAGCTCGAATACGACTGGGATCCGGACGCCGGCCGCCGAACATGAACAACTCGTGAAGTCCGCGGCTTGCGCAAGAAGTACCGGAGTGCCGTGCAGACCCGTTGGTAAACTGGCCTATGGCCCGAGAATTCGAAACCGTTTCGCTCATCAATGTCGCGCCTAACGGCCGACAAGGTGGGTAGAACGGGATCGTCGGTGTCCCCGCAGTCGCGAACTACCATGTGACGCAGCAGGTAGGCGAGGAGCAACCGGAAAACATCCCGACCGAACAGACCGAGACCCGCCAGAGAAGAGAAGGATCATGTTCGAGCGATTCACAGAGCGAGCCCGCCAAGTGGTCGTCCTGGCCCAGGAAGAAGCGCGGACGCTCAAGCACAACTACATCGGTACCGAGCACATTCTGCTCGGCCTCCTCCGCGAAGAGGAAGGCCTGGCTGCACGCGTACTCGAGTCGCTCGACATCACGGTTGAGCGCGTGCGCGCTCAGGTCGTCCGGATCGTCGGGTCGGGCGAAGAGGTCACCTCAGGGCAGATTCCGTTCACGCCGCGGGCCAAGAAGGTGCTCGAGCTCGCCTTGCGCGAGGCGCTCAGCCTCGGCCACAACTACATCGGCACCGAGCACATCCTGCTCGGCCTCGTTCGCGAGAACGAAGGCGTCGCGGCGCGGATCCTGCTCGATTTCGACGCAGACTCCGAGAAGATTCGCAACGAGGTGATCCGGATGCTCTCCGGCCCCGGTAGCCGCCAGCGCGGCGCCGGCAGCAGCGGCGCGGCCGCGGCCGCCCAGGGCGAGAGCAAGAAGTCCTCGAAGCTGCTGGACCAGTTCGGCCGCAACCTGACCAAGCTGGCCGCCGAGTCAAAGCTCGACCCCGTCGTGGGTCGCGAGACCGAGATCGAGCGGATCATGCAGATCCTCTCGCGCCGGACCAAGAACAACCCCGTGCTCGTGGGCGAGCCCGGCGTCGGCAAGACCGCCGTCGTCGAGGGCCTGGCCCAGCGGATCACGCACGGCGAGGTCCCCGAGCTGCTCAAGGGCAAGCAGATCTACACGCTCGACCTGGCGGCGCTGGTCGCGGGCTCCAAGTACCGCGGCGAGTTCGAGGAGCGCCTGAAGAAGGTGATGAAGGAGATCACCCAGCGCGGCGACATCATCCTGTTCATCGACGAGCTGCACAACCTCGTCGGCGCGGGCGCCGCCGAGGGCGCGATCGACGCCGCGTCGATCCTGAAGCCGGCGCTTGCCCGCGGCGAGCTGCAGACGATCGGTGCCACGACCCTGGAGGAGTACCGCAAGTACCTCGAGCGGGATTCCGCCCTGGAGCGCCGCTTCCAGAAGATCACCGTCGACCAGCCCTCGACCGAGGAGACCGTGCAGATCCTCAAGGGACTGCGCGACCGCTACGAGCAGCACCACAAGGTGAACATCACCGACGAGGCGCTCGAGGCCGCGGCCGAGCTGGCCGACCGGTACATCTCCGACCGGTTCCTGCCCGACAAGGCGATCGACCTGATCGACGAGGCCGCGTCGCGGATGCGGATCAAGTCGATGACCTCCCCGCCCGTGTACCGCGAGCTCGAGGACGAGATCGAGGAGACCCGGCGCGCCAAGGAGGAGGCGATCGAGAACCAGGAGTTCGAGAAGGCCGCGAACCTCCGCGACAAGGAGCGCCGCCTGACTCAGCGCAAGCGCGAGCTGGCCGAGCAGTGGGAGGCCGGCGAGTCGACCGAGCGTCCCGCGATCGGCGAGGAGGAGATCGCCGACATCGTCTCGATGTGGACCGGGATCCCCGTGTTCAAGCTGACCGAGGCCGAGACCGCGAAGCTGATGCGCATGGAGGAAGAGCTCCACAAGCGCGTGATCGGCCAGCACCCGGCGATCGAGGTCGTGTCGAAGGCGATCCGGCGTTCGCGCGCCGGCCTCAAGGATCCGAAGCGGCCGACCGGCTCGTTCATCTTCCTTGGGCCGAGCGGCGTCGGCAAGACCGAGCTCGCACGGACCCTCGCCGAGTTCCTGTTCGGCGACGAGGACACGATGATCCGCATCGACATGTCCGAGTACATGGAGAAGCACGCGGTGTCGCGTCTGGTCGGCTCGCCTCCGGGCTACATCGGCTACGACGAGGGCGGCCAGCTGACCGAGGCCGTGCGGCGCAAGCCCTACAGCGTGCTGCTGCTGGACGAGATCGAGAAGGCCCACCCGGACGTGTTCAACATCCTGCTCCAGATCCTGGAGGACGGACGGCTCACGGACGCGCAGGGACGGACCGTCGATTTCCGCCACTGCATCGTGATCATGACCTCGAACATCGGGGCATCCGAGATCGCGCGCAACACGCCGCTCGGGTTCGCCGTCTCCGACGACGAGACCGGCATCACCTACGACGACATGAAGACCCGGATCACGGGCGAGCTCAAGAAGGTGTTCCGCCCCGAGTTCCTGAACCGCATCGACGAGGTCATCGTCTTCCACAAGCTGACCAAGGACGAGATCAAGGAGATCGTCGACCTGCTGCTGCGGAGGATCCGCGAGTCGATGGCCGAGCGCGAGCTCCAGCTGGAGCTGTCCGAGCCGACCAAGGACATGCTCGTCGACAAGGGTTGGGACCCGGCGATGGGCGCCCGGCCGCTGCGTCGTGCGATCCAGCGCTACGTCGAGGATCCGCTCGCGGACTTCGTCCTGCGTTCGCAGGTGGCGTCCGGATCGACCGTCATGGTCGACTGGCCGGTGGGCGAGGACGGCGAGCCGGATGCCGCCTCGGACGCCGAGGTCAAGCTGACCGTGATCGAGCCCGCGCCGGCGCCGACGCCGGTCGGGGTCGGCGCCGAAGGCGGCGGTGGCGAGGCCGGTGGCGAGCCGGCGGGGTCGGAGGACCCGGCCGGGTCTGACGACGCTCCCGAGTCGGAGTAGCCCCGCTTCGCGCCATCCCCTCTGGGGTGACGTGCGCCGGCATCGGCGGCGTTAGCCGTTCTGTGTCGGGCGCGAGTCACCCCAGGGTGGATGACGGCTACGCAGCTTGACGCGAGCGAACCGCCAGTCGTGCCTCAGTGACAGAGAGCAAGCATCAGCTCGATCAGGCTCCCGGCAGCCGCGCGCGACTCGATCGGACCGATGTGGCGCACCAGTGCGCCGGCGCCGATGTTGTCGCGGAGCAGTAACGCGCTGAAGTGGCGGATGCCGGCGCGGAGCGCGCGTTCCTGTAGGGCTGACAGCAGCGCGGTGCCGACGCCCCGGCGCTGCCAGGCGTCGACCACCTCGATCGCCACCTCGGCCGCGTCGAACTCGTCGAGGCGGACGTAGCGGGCGATTCCGATCGGCGCGCGAGGGGGCGGCGAGTACGCGATCAGTGCCTCGTGGTGCCAGTGGTCGACGCTGACGAGCAGGCTCAGCTCGCGGGCGCTCAGGGACGGCTTCGGGGTGAGATACCGCTGATAGCGCGAGCGCTCGCCGAGTCGGCCGAACGTGAACGCCAGCGCGCGCCCGTCGGACGGCTCGAGCTCGCGGATCGTGATCGGTCCCACGGTCATGCCACCTGGGTCAGTACGAGCGCGCGTGCCGGGCTGCGGCGGGTCTCGTACAGATGGGGCACATCGATCGGGAACGCGGCGTAGTCGCCGGCGGCAAGTTCGGTCACGCGCTCAACCGGGCCCGCGATCAGCTTGCCGGCGAGCACGTACACGTGCGCGCGACTGCCGGCGGACCTCGGCCCGGGCTCGTGGACCCTCCGTGGCTCCCACTCAAGCTCGGCCAGCTCAATCTCCCCGCCCGTGATCGCATCGAGCGCGCGCCGGCTCACCCCGTCGGCCACCTCCGGTTGCGACCGGCTGGCTCGCACCACGCGCACCTCGCCGAGCGGCAGCTCCTCGAGCAGCTCGGGCAGCGTGACCCGGAGCGCGCCCGCGAGGCTCGCGAGCGTCTCGACCGTGGGGTTCGAGCGGCCGGCCTCGACGCCCGACAGCGTCGCCTTGCTCATGCCGGTGGCGCGGGCCAGCTCAGACAGCGAAAGGTGGCGCGCGATCCGCAACCGGCGGAGGTTCGCGGCGAGGACTTCCTGGACGCGGATCGTTGGCGGCTCGGCTAACATAGAGAACAGATCGTTCAGTTTACCGAACGTGCCCGTGGCCACCACCTTCTACTTCGACGTCGGGTCGCCGTACGCGTACCTTGCCAGCGAGCGCGTCGACGAGGTCCTGCCCGCGCCGGTGACCTGGCAGCCCGTCCTGCTTGGGGGCCTGTTCAAGCTCACGGGCCGGAGCACGTGGGCGCTCGGCGACTACCTCCGGCGTCAGCGCGGGATGGCCGAGATCGAGCGGCGGGCCCGGGGGTACGGGCTGCCCGCGATCATGTGGCCGGACCCCTGGCCGACGGACTACCTGGCGGCGATGCGCGTGATCACCCACGCGTTCCGCGCTGGGTGTGGACGTGAGGTCGCCGAGCACGCCTTCCGCGACGCGTTCGCGCGCGGTCGTGACCTCAGCATCAATGCACACGTGCTCGACGCGGCCCGCCAGGCGGGCCTCGACCGCGGCGAGGCGCAAGACGCCATGCGCGATCCCGAGATCAAGCAGATGCTGCGGGACGCGACCGAGGCGGCACACGCCCGTGGAGTGTTCGGCGTCCCCACGGTGGCGGTCGGGGGATGGAGTTCGTCGGCGGCGCCTGACGGCGGCGCCTTAGGGAGTTCGTCGGCGGCGCCTGACGGCGGCGCCTTAGGGAATTTCGCGGCGCCTGATGGCGGCCCCTTGGAGCTGTTCTGGGGCGACGACCGCCTCGAGGACGCAGCCGCTCGCGCGCGTTAGGGAATCTGTCGGCGGCGCCTGACGGCGGCGCCTTTCCGTCGGGCCCGCGGCGTAGCCTCGCGTCACAGGCGATGCCACGACCGACCTCGATCCACGTCTGCTCGGCGTGCGGGCACGAGAGCCCGCGCTGGGCCGGTCGCTGTTCGGGTTGCGGTGAGTGGAACTCGATGGTCGAGCAGGTCCGCGGGACGAAGCCGACCGCTCGCGGCCGCGGCTCGAGGTCCGAGGGCCGTGCGGCCGTAAAGCCCATCGCGCTGCGCGACGTCGCCGCGGCCGAACGCGAGCGACTGCGCACCGGGATCGGCGAGCTCGACAACGTGCTCGGTGGCGGGATCGTGCCCGGATCGCTCGTGCTGATCGGCGGCTCGCCGGGCATCGGCAAGTCGACGCTGACCACGATGGTGCTCGCCAACCTGCACGAGGCCGGCCGCCGCACGCTCTACGTCTCGGCCGAGGAGTCAGCCGCGCAGATCCGGTTGCGGGCCGAGCGCCTGCAAGGCGACGCGCTCGGCATCCCGGTGATCGCCGAGACGGATCTCGAAACGGTCCTGGCCGCGCTCGAGCACGAGCGCCCCGAGGTGTGCGTGATCGACTCGGTGCAGACGCTGCACTCGATGGACCTGTCGAGCGCGGCCGGATCGGTGGCGCAGGTCCGCGAGGTCGCCGGCGAGCTGATGCGGGTCGCGAAGTCGCTTCAGATCGCGGTGCTGCTGGTCGGCCACGTGACCAAGGACGGCGCGCTCGCCGGGCCGCGCGTGCTCGAGCACCTGGTCGACTGCGTGCTCTCGTTCGAGGGCGAGCGCGAGCGGACCTACCGCACGGTCCGGGCGATCAAGAACCGGTTCGGCTCGACCAACGAGGCCGGCGTGTTCGAGATGCGCGACGACGGGCTGGTCGAGGTCCTCGACGCGTCGGCGCGGTTCGTCGGCGAGGCCACGCGCGCGCCCGGGAGCGTCGTGCTGTGCGCGATCGAGGGCTCCCGGCCGCTGCTGGTCGAGGTGCAGGCGCTGGTGTCGACCTCCGAGCTCGTGCCGCCCCGCCGGGTGGTGTCGGGCCTCGATCGCAACCGCCTCGCGCTGGTCCTCGCCGTGCTCGGGCGCCACGCCGGCATCGGGGCGGGCGCCGCGGACGTGTTCGTCAACGTCGTCGGCGGCGTCCGCGTGGACGAGCCGGGGGCGGATCTTGCGGTGGCGCTCGCGGTGGCCAGCGCGGTCAGGGGCGTGCCGCTGAGCGGAGCCGGCGGCCAGCCGCTCGCGTGCTTCGGCGAGCTTGGGCTGACCGGCGAGCTGCGCACGCGTCGCGCACGGCGACCGGCGGCTGGCGGAGGCGGCGAAGTTCGGGCTCGAGCCGGTGGTCGAGCCGGGTGCCCACGGCACGCTCCGGGCGGCCCTCGCCGCCGCTTTGGGCGGAGGGGTGAGGAGCGCTGCGGCGGCCTGAGGCCCGCCCATTACCCAGATTTACGGTGGATGCTGAGGATAGAACCGGCAGCCGCAAGCCGGCCTTCGTGCTGCGCCTGACGCAACGGGACGAGACAGCCTGTCGCGCGTCAATAAGCGGTAAAATCGACCTTCATGCCGCCGCGATCCGGGGAAGAGCTCAAGGGAGAGCTCGAATCTCGACAGGATTCCCGGCTGGTAAGGGCACTGGAGATGGTCGCCCCCGGAACGGCACTCCGCGAGGGGATCGACAACATCCTCCACGCCCGGACCGGCGGGCTGATCGTGATCGGCGACCCCGACGAGCTGGCGTTCCTGTTCTCGGGCGGGATCAAGCTCGACCTCGACTACTCGCCGGCGCTGCTGTACGAGCTGGCCAAGATGGACGGCGCGATCGTCCTCAGCTCGAACGCCACCAAGATCGTCCAGGTCAACGTCCAGCTGACGCCGGACCCGACGATCCTGACGTTCGAGACCGGCACCCGGCACCGCACCGCCGAGCGCGTCTCCAAGCAGACCGACGCGCTCGTCGTCGCGATCTCCGAGCGCCGCGAGGTCGTCTCGCTGTACGTCGACGGCATCAAGTACATCCTCGAGGACATCCCGGTGGTGCTGGCCAAGGCCAACCAGGCGCTGGCCACGCTCGACAAGTACCGCAGCCGCCTGGACCAGGTCTCGACGCGCCTGACCGCGCTCGAGTTCGAGGGCGGCGCGACGCTGCACGACGTGCTGACGGTGCTCCAGCGGGCCGAGCTCGTGACGAGGATGGCGGTCGAGATCGAGCGCTACATCGTCGAGCTCGGAACCGAGGGCCGGCTGATCGAGATGCAGCTCGACGAGACGATGGTCGGCGTCTCGGCGGACAAGGCCGCGCTCGTCCACGACTACCTGATGCGAGGACACCGACGAGACGTTCGCGACCGCGTTCGACCAGCTCGTGCGCCTCCCCAACCAGGACCTGCTGGACTTCGGGCGGCTCGCCGAGCTGCTCGGCTACGACCGCAAGCTGAACACCCTCGACTATCCGACGTCTCCGCGCGGTTTCCGCATCCTGGGCCGGATTCCACGACTGCCCAAGCTCGTGGTGCAGCGGATCGTCGGCGAGTTCGGAGGACTCGAGGAGTTGCTCGCCGCCACCGACGGCGAGCTGGAGACCGTCGACGGAGTCGGCGAGATCCGGGCGAAGGACATCCGCGAGGGCCTTCGCCGGCAGCAGGAGATCAACCTCGTGGACCGGTACCTGCAAACGTAGTTCTTTAGGGAGTGGAAACCGAGCGCGGGTCTCCGACCCCGCCCGTCCCGGAACAGAGGAGGACACCATCACAGAGCTAATGGAAGAGCAGCTGGAGGACCTCGAGATCGCCGAGGAAGAAGTAGAAGTAGTTCACATCGAGTTCGAAATCGGCGACAACGTCGTATATCCCCATCACGGGGCGGGAAAGGTGATCCGCAAGGAGCTCAAGGAGATCCTTGGCGAGCGCCGCGAGTACCTGACGATCAAGATCCTGCACAACGACATGACCGTGATGGTCCCGACCGAGAACGCCGCGCTCGCGGGTCTGCGTCGCGTGATCGACGAGGAGACGGTCCAGAAGGTGCTCGCGGTGCTCCAGGACGAGTGCTCCGAGATGCCCAAGAACTGGAACCGTCGCTTCAAGTACAACCGCGACAAGATCAAGACCGGTGACATCTACGAGCTCGCCGAGGTCGTGCGCAACCTCGCCATCCGCGAGGCCGAGAAGGGCCTCTCGACCGGCGAGAAGCAGATGTTCACGCGCGCGAAGAAGATCCTCGCCTCCGAGCTGATGTACGCGCTCGAGATGGACGAGGACGAGGTCGAGGAGCACCTCCAGGCCCTGCTGCTGGAGTCCTACAACGGGAAGAACGGCAAGAACGGGAAGGTCACCGTCGGCGCCAAGTAGGCGAGCGCCGACGAGCGTATGGCGGTCGCGTTGATCGTGGCCGCGGGACGTGGAGAGCGCCTTGGGTCTGGCCGGCCCAAGGCGCTTGTCACGCTCGCGGGCAGGCCGATGCTCGAGTGGAGCGTGGCGACGCTGCGCTCGGTGCGGCGAGATCGAGCAGATCGTGGTGGCGCTGCCGCCCGACGCGCTCGACGCGGCGCCGGCCGGGACGGTCGCCGTCGCCGGCGGGGCGGTGCGCTCGCAGTCGGTGCGCGAGGCGCTGCGCGGCCTGCTCGCGGCGGGGACCCGGTCGTCGTGCACGATGCGGCGCGGCCGCTGGCGCCGCGTGCGCTGTTCGAGCGCGCGCTGGTCGCAGCTCGAGGCATCCGGGGCCGACGCGGTGATCGCCGCCGCGCCGCGTGTCCGACACGATCAAGCAGGTGGCCGCCGACGGGCGCACGGTCGAGCGGACGCTCGAGCGATCGCGGCTGTGGGCGGTGCAGACGCCGCAGGTGTTCCGCCGCGAGGCGCTCGAGCGCGCGCTGCTCGACGCGGACGACGAGCTGCTCGCGCAGGCGACCGACGACGCGTGGCTGATCGAGCGCGCCGGCGGCGTCGTGCAGGTCGTCGAGGCCAGGCCCGGGAACATCAAGATCACCACGCCGATCGACCTGAAGCTGGCCGAGCTGCTGCTCGCGGAAGGTGGAGCATGAAGACCGCCGGTGGCAGAGACGGCTCGACGGTCACCACCGGGCTCGGCTACGACTGCCACCGGTTCGCCGATGGCCGGCGGCTCGTGCTCGGCGGCGTCGAGCTCGAGCACGACCGGGGCTCGCCGGTCACTCGGACGCCGACGTGCTCACGCACGCGATCATCGACGCGCTGCTCGGTGCCGCGGCGCTCGGCGACATCGGGCAGCACTTCCCCGACACCGACGAGCGCTACCGCGACGCGGACTCGCTCGAGCTGCTGCGCACCACGGTCGCGATGCTGTCGACCCGGGGCTTCCTGGTGATCCACGTCGACGCGACCGTGGTGATCGAGCGGCCGCACGTCGCGCCGGTGCGCGACGAGATCCGCGTCTCGCTGGCGGAGGCGATCGGGATCTCGCGCCGAGCACGTCAGCGTCAAGGCCACCCGCGGCGAGGGGATGGGGTTCGTCGGGCGCGAGGAGGGAGTGGCGGCGCTCGCGATTGCCACGGTCGAGCGATGAACAGGGTCCACAACGTCGTCTGCTCCTCGGGCTGGTGGGCGCGCCGGGCCGAGCACGAGCTGATCCCGTTCGGCTTGAAGGGCGTCGATCTCGGCGACGACGTGCTCGAGATCGGGCCCGGGTTCGGCGCGACCACGCGGGTGCTGGCGCAGAGGCTGGAGCGGCTCAGCGTGCTCGAGCTCGACGCGGGGTACTGCCGAGCGGCTGCGGGCCGAGCTCGGCGACTCGGTCACCGTGACCCAGGGCGACGCGACCCAGCTTCCGTTCCCCGACGGCCGCTTCTCGGCCGTGCTGTGCTTCACGATGCTCCACCACATCCCGATCAGTCGCGCTCCAGGACCGCGCGTTCGCGGAGGTGGCGCGGGTGCTCCGGCCGGGCGGGACGTTCGCCGGCACCGACAGCGTCGGGCGCGGGTTGGATGTTCAAGCTGATCCACGTCGGGGACACGCTGAACCTGATCGATCCGGACACGTTGCCCGCGCGGCTCGGAGCAGCCGGGATGGTGCGGCCAGAGGTCCGGGCCGGCGAGCGGTCGTTCCGCTGGCGCGCGGCGAAGGCGTAGGGCTCCGCGGCGGATCACCGTCGCGTGGCGAGCGTCAGCATCGCCGCGCTCGCCGGGGATAGCCTCACCCGGTAGGTGTGCGCGACCAACTCGACAGCCGTGAGCTGCGGCGTGCCAGCGAGGAGGCCAGTCTGGCGTGACCTCGGTTCGTGTCCGTTTCGACGCTTGGATCTGGTCGCGTTTGCCTGGGAATGCGTCGCGGGCGTCAGGCGGCCTCGGCGCCCGTCTGGTAGCCCTCGTTTCCGACCGCCAGCGAGCGATCCGCTCGCCGGAAGAAGTCCAGCAGCAACTCGTTCGTCTCCTCCGGGCGCTCGACCTGCGGCACGTGCCCGCAGGCGTCGATCGTCACCTGCTCGGCTTGCGGGAGGGAATCGCGTACGTAGCGCGAGAACGCCGGCGGCACGAGCCGGTCGTGGCTGCCCCAGACGAACAACGCGGGCGGGCGTAGCCCGGCCAGTCGCGAGTAGAAGCCGTGGCGTCCGAACGGCGCCTCCAGGTAGATGTTGCGCGCGCTCGCCAGGAGCGCGTACCGCGCCCCGGCGGTGTGGTAGATCCGGCGGAACTCGTCGACCACGAGGTCGGCGACCGCGGGATCGATCAGGTCGCGGTCGTGGAACATGCTCCAGAACTGCGAGGTGACGAGCGAGCGGCGGACCGAGTGGGGGAGAAGGCCGAACTCCGGGCGGAGCAGGCGGACGATCGGGTGTAGCCCACGCCTGATCCAGGCCACGGCCGGACACAGGAGGCCGAGCGCGCCGATGCGGTCCGGGGCGGTCAGCCCGAGCTCGATCGCGACCCGACCGCCCATCGAGTTGCCGACGACGTGCGCCCGGGAGATCCTGAGCTGATCCATCAGTCCGAGCATGATCTCCGCGAACCAGGAGGCGTTGTACGCGCCAAGCCTCGGCTTCGACGACGAGCCGAAGCCGGGAAGGTCGGGCGCGTGCACGCGGTAGGAGCCGCGGAGCGCCGCAGCCGTCTCGAACAGCGAGGCGCGGGTGCCGCCGAGCCCGTGGAGCAGGAGCACGTCGGGGCCGCGTCCCATCGTGAGCGTCGAGACGTGGTGACGGCCGACCGGGATGTCGTGGATCTCGAGGAGCGGCCGGCGGCCGCCGACGAGCCTGAACATCCCCTCGAACGCGATCGCCTGGTCGAGGTTGCCGCGTACCTCGAGCAGCCGGCGCTGGAACGCGTCGATGCCCGAGAACTCGCCCCGGCGCAGCCGCAACCACGTGTCGGCGTTCGTCGAGAGCGTCACGTCGGGGGACCGGCGCGAGCCACCCTTGCGGACGCGGGCGGCACGGCTCGTGCAGCGAACCTCCCAGATGTGACCGAGGTCACACAGCGTGATGTTGTACGTGGCGTCGAACCCGGGATCAGCGCCCAGGTAGCGGTCGGGCAGCGATCGAAACGCCTCCTCGACCGCGGTCACGTCGCTGTTTGGGTGACAGCCTCCCTGCCACGGCGGCGACCCTACCGACCCTCTCGGCCGGATCGTCCGGCGGGCGCTAGCGTTACCGGACCGTGGGAAGAATCATTCGTCTGCACGACACGCGTACCGGGCAGTTGCTGCCGGTCGAGCCGAACGCCGCCAACGTGATCGGCATCTACGCGTGCGGACCGACCGTGTACGGGCGGATCCACGTGGGGAACGCCCGTCCTTACGTGGTGTTCTCGCTGCTGGCGCGGCTGCTCGTCCATGAGGGCTACAACGTCACATTCGTTACGAACATAACGGATGTGAACGACAAGATTTACGCGGCGGCGCTCACCGCCGGGGTCGGGAGCGATGAGCTCGCGCGCGAGATGATCGCGGCGTACGTCGCCGACACCGACCGCCTCGGTCTCGGCCGGCCCGACTTCGAGCCCCGAGCCAGCCAGACGATCGCGGAGATCATCGAGTTGATCGAACGGTTGGTCGAGGGCGGTCATGCCTATTCGGTGCAGGGCGATGTCTACTTCGCGGTGAGGAGTTACCCGGAATATGGAGAGCTGTCCCACCGCGACCTCGACGAGATGGACCAGGGCGAGGGCGTCGAGGGCGCGGAGCTCAAGCGCGACCCGGCGGATTTCGCGCTGTGGAAGGCGCAGAAGCCGGGCGAGGACACGGCGTGGGACTCGCCGTGGGGTCCGGGCCGGCCGGGATGGCACATCGAGTGCTCGGCGATGGCCGAGGCGCTTCTCGGCGTCGGCTTCGAGATCCACGGCGGCGGCACGGACCTGATCTTCCCCCACCACGAGAACGAATCCGCGCAGACGTTCGCGGCGCATGGGGAGCCCCTGGCCCACCTCTGGGTCCACAACGGGATGGTCCGGCTCGACAGGGCGAAGATGTCGAAGTCGGTCGGGAACATCTTCCTGCTGCACCAGGCGCTCGATGCCTACGGGCGCGACGCGCTACTCATGTACTTCTGCGGCGGCCACTACCGCCAGCCGGTCGAGTTCGACGACGAGCGCCTGACCGAGGCGCGCGCCCGGGTTGAGCGGATCAGCGAGGCGGCCCGGAGGCTCGCGGCCGCGCCCTCGCCGGGCTGGTCGGCGCCGCTCCACGAGCGGTTCTTCGACGCGCTCGCTGAGGACTTCAACACGCCGGCGGCGCTCGCGGCGGTGTTCGAGTGGGTCCGCGAGGCGAACCGTGCCGAGCCGGGCTCCGGCGACGCCGATCTCCGTGACATGCTCGGCGTGCTCGCGCTCGACAACCTGCTCGACGTCGGGTCGATGCAGGCGCCGGCCGAGGTGGTCGAGCTGAGCGACGCCCGCGAGCAGGCCCGGGCGTCTCGCGACTACGCCGAGGCCGACCGGCTGCGCGACGAGATCAGGTCGCACGGCTGGGAGGTCCGGGACGGCCCCGACGGGCCGGAGTTGCTCCCGGCGGCCTAGACGAGCGATTCGGCGGACGGCAGGGCCCGCCGCAGGAGCGCAAACCGGCTGTGGGCCCCGGAGGGCCTACCTCCTTGACACGGGGGCGTTGCTATGTCACGCTGCCGCCCGGAGAGTAACGCTGGAGTAAAGCTTTAGGTTTGCTGCCGTAGAGGGTGCGCCCGACCTTCGGATCGCGCTCAGTCCAATTGCAAAAAGGCGCCAGGGGAGGTAGTGCGCCACGATTTCTGACCGATTCTGTTTGCCGGTCCGGCAGGGTCGAGAAGGGAGGACTCGTGGCACGGCTGTCCCCGTATTCCCACCCTCAACTTCAAGTTGAGGATGGTTATCTGATCGCGCTTGCCAAGCAGGGAAACGCGGTCGCGTACGACTGCATCGTCCGCCGCTACTACGGATTCGTCCGCCTGAAGGCCTCGTCGTACTTCCTGGCCGGCGGCGACTGCTGACGACCTGATCCAGGAAGGGCTCGTCGGCCTGTACAAGGCGGTGCGCGACTACCGGACCGACCGGGAGTCGAGCTTCCGCAACTTCGCCGAGCTGTGCATCACGCGTCAGATCATCACGGCCGTGAAGACCGCGACCCGGAACAAGCACACCCCGCTGAACCAGTACGTCTCGTTCTCGAGCTCGCCCGCCGCGTCCGCCGACGGCGAGCCCGACGCTCGAGGAGATCATCCCCGGATCGCCCGTTCACGACCCGGTGAACCAGGTGATCAGCTCGGAGGAGCTGCGCGCGCTCGTGGCGTGCATCTCGACCGCGCTGTCCGAGCTCGAGTCCCGCGTGCTCGCCCTGTACCTCGACGGGCACTCTTACGAGGAGGTCGGGCGCAGGATCGGATGCGACTGCAAGACGGTCGACAACGCGCTCCAGCGGGTCAAGCGGAAGGTCGGCCAGCACCTGGCCGAGCGGAGCGCCCCGGTATAAGCCGGCGTCGTCGTGTCGGCTTGGCACGGTTAATCTCGGGGCTCCACTAGTCCGGGTCGCGGCGGAGCGTCGCGCGGAGAGCCTCGACCCCGGTGTACCTGGGCTCCCAGCCGAGCTCCCGCTTCGCCTTCGCCGTGTCCATGATCGCGGGATGGCTTGCCGCCTCGACCCACTCGGCCGCGGGCGGAGCGAACGACGGAAGAGGGATCTGCGCCGCGGCGCGAGCGGCGGTCTCGGCTAATCCGGCGGGCACCGTCACGGGCGTGAACCCGAGCTCTCTGACGACGTCGGCCGCGGTCACGACGCCGTCGCCGGCGATGTTGTAGGCGCCCGGGGGGCCGGCCGCGACCACGCAAGCGAGCAACGCCCGGCCGACGTCGTCCTCGTGGATGAACTGCATCGGAAGATCGGGCACGGGAACCGGGACCGGGAACGGCAGCCGGTTCGCGAAGTCGACCGCTGCCTGCGCAATCGCCGGGATCGGGTCGGGCAGCGCATTCTTCGCGCCGACGGCGTGCGGCCCGAGCACGATCGGGGGCCGGAGCAGGTACAGGTCGACGCCCGGATGCGCGTCGGCCTGCTCGCGAAGGAGCCGCTCGAGCTCGGCCTTCTCCTGCGCGTAGAACAGCTTGGCCGCCGGGCGCACCGGCCAGTCCTCGGTCATCCCGATCGGGTTGTCCGGGTGGAAGCCGTAGGCGGCGACCGATGAGGCGTACACGAACCGCTTGGCCCCAGCGGCGACCGCGGCGCCGAACGCGTTGAGCGTGCCCTCGACGTTGATCGCTCGGATCGTCTCGCGCGACGCGGTGCCGGTGATCATGAACGCGAGGTGGACGACGGCGTCGGCGCCCACGAATGCCTCGCGGAGCGCGTCGGGGTCGCGCACGTCACCGCGGCGGTAGTCCATCTTGGTCCACCCGAACTCGGATGCGTCGAACGGCCGCCGCGCGATCCCGATGATCCTGCCGATGCGCTCGTCGGCCTCGAGCAGGGGGACCAGCCCGAATCCGAATGTCCCGGTCGGACCGGTGACCGCGACGGTCAGGCGTTCGCTAGACACCGACGGCCTCGAGGCCAAAGCGCGTCGCGATCAGATCCGCGACCTCGGCCCGCTCGACCGTGGCAACGGTGGGACCGGAGGGCGTGTCCTCGGTGAGCGCGAGCTCACCGCTCCAGTCGCTCAGCGCCTCGCGGGTCCCGTCGGCGCGCTGGACGCTCACGATCAGTCCGGTCACGAACGGCGAGCGTGGATACGTGGACGTGTACCAATTGCTCGTGACCACGTCGATCAGCGGGACCGGCTCCGGGACGAAGCCGTAGAGGTCGACCCAGTCTCCGCTCTGGTCTGCCGACTGCAGGACGAGCTCGGGGCCGTCCTGCACGACCCGGAAGCGCCAGCCGGACTGCTCGTGCTCGCGTCCGACGCCGAACGGGATCGGCTCGAGCAGCGTGCCGTTGCCGAAGCCGACGTCCGCATGCCACGGGCCGCCGGCGTCGGCCTCGACGCGCAGCAGGAGATGGGTGCGAGGCCGCGGGCCGTCCGGGCTGCCCCCGAGGCGCACGCGCGCGAGGTACATCTCGGCGTCGATGCCGAGCGCCTGGAGCCCGGCCTTCAGCAGCAGGTTCTGCTCGAAGCAGTACCCGCCGCGCCGGTTTGTGACGAGCTTGCGCTCGATGTCCTCGGGTTCGAGCGACACTGGCACACCTCGGCGCGGATCGAGGTTCTCGAACGGAATCGTGGTGACGTGCGCGCGGTGGAGCTCGGACAGGCTCGGGCGCTCGGTCAGCCCGACGCGCGCGAGATATGCATCGAGGTCGAGCATCGCGACGACTGTACCGGCGCCGCGCGCAGCGGTCGCGAGGCGCGCCGGCTCCCCGACGCAGTTGATCGGCCCGTCAGGGCTAACAGCGCGGCGCCCAGCTGCGGTGGCTCGACGGCGAGCGTCTCAGCCGAGCCGTCGGACCGGCACCACAGCTGGGCATCCGGCTTGAATCAGTTCCTCCAACCAACGGAATTGTGCGTTGTACGAACAATCCGTCTCCAGGCGAACGACGACAAGCTAATGCGCGGCTCGGATGAATGTCAAGGGGGTTGAGATTAGGAGCGCGTTCTCGATTTCAGGGACGAAGGTGGCTGATCACCGCACCGTGCTCGGTCGCGAGTCGCTCGGCGACGATCGAGCGATGGCAGGCCTCGGGATCTCGCTCGACGCAGAACAGCGCCGTCGCACCGTCGCGTGGCAGCCGCGCGACGATCGGCTCGAGCGGGGCGCGGTCGAGGATCTCGCGGGTGTAGCGGAGGCGGTACTCGTCCGCCAGCTCGACTCGCGATCGCTTGCCGACGCCCTGCCGCGTATCCTCGGCGTACTGGAGGTGCCGCAGCTCCGTGGTCGGCGCCAGCTCCTTGTGATGCCGGTACTCGATCCCGGCGCCGGCAACCGCGGCCTGGAGGCGTGTCGAATTGGCCCACGCGTACTCGGGCCCGCGCACGCCCCGGCGCTGGCGGACGTCGATCAGCAGGCGGGTCGTCGGCGGTGGCCAGCGCCTCGAGGAAGCGGTCGAGCTCCCAGCCGTACACCCCGATCGTGACGATGCGCCTCACAGATTCACGATGTCACGGCGATCGCACGAGCACGCAAGCCCGCCGCTGGGTACAGTCGCGAGCTCGCACCGATGACGACGCCCGATCCCGACAGGTTGCTGGCCGAGACACGCGCCTTCAACGAGGAGCTCGAACGCCGGCTGGCGACGATCCCCCCGGTCATACACCGTCCCGCCCGCGGAGAGCCGGCGCGCCCGCCGCGAGGGCCGCGGCATCTTCCCGCCGCCGGTGTACGTACCGGAGGCGCGGGTGATCGAGATAGACGGGCCGGCGGGAGCGATATCGCTGCGGATCATCGCGCCTGAGCGCGAAGCTAACGGGACGTTCCTGCACCTCCACGGCGGAGGATGGACGCTGGGCGACGCCGACGCCCAGGACATCCGCCTGCAGCGGCTGGCGCGGGATACCGGGCTGACCGTCGTGAGCGTCGACTACCGGCTCGCGCCCGAGAACCCGTACCCGGCCGGTCCGGACGACTGCGAGGCGGCGGCGTCTGTGGCTGCTGACCGACGCGGGCGCCGTGGCGGTCGGCGCCGAGGGCCCGCGCGCGATCGGCGGCGACTCGGCCGGCGGTCACCTGGCCGCGGTCACGCTCCTGCGGCTCCGCGAACGGCACGGGATCACCGGCGCGTTTGGCGCCGCCGTCCTCCAGTACGGAGGCTTCGATCTTTCGATGTCGCCGAGCCAGCGGCTGTGGGGCGACCGCAACCTCGTCCTGTCGACCCCGATCGATCGGCTGGTTCGCCGACCAGTTCCTGCCCGGGCGCACGCCCGAGCAGCGGCGCGACCCGGACATCTCGCCGCTGTTCGCCGACCTGTCGGGGATGCCGCCGGCGATCTTCACGGTCGGGACGGCCGACCCGCTGCTCGACGACACGCTGTTCATGGAGGCGCGGTGGCGCGCGGCCGGTCACGCGACCGAGCTGCGAGTCTGGCCCGAGGCGCCGCACGGGTTCGTATCGCTGCCGATGACGGTGGCCGACGCCGCGCTGGCCGCCGAGCACGACTTCATCCGGCGGACGCTGGGACTGTAGCTTCGGGCTTGATTTATATAAACGAAGGCTGATACGATCGCTCGCGTGCCGATGCACGCGTTCGACGTGTTGGGTGACCCGGTACGGCGCCGGATTCTCGAGCTGCTGGCCGAAGGCGAGCTGACCTCGGGTGACGTGTGCACGGTCATCCAAGAGGAGTTCGGGATCTCGCAGCCCGGGGTCTCGGCTCACCTGAGAGTGCTGCGGGAGTCGGGGTTCGCCACCGTGCGGCCCGACGGCGCGCGCCGGCTGTACGCGGTGAGCGCAGAGCCTCTGCGCGAGGTCGACGTGTGGCTCGACCGCTTCCGCGAGTTCTGGGCTCCCCATCTCGCCGCGCTCGAGACCGAACTCGCGCGCGGCAAGCGCCGGCGCCGCATTGACAAGCGAGACCTCAAGGAAAGGTGACGAGCAGTGATCGATGTGGTCGAACAGATCAATTCCGTGCAGCGGCGGGTAGGGAGCCGCACGTTCGACGCCGGCGAGGCGCGGACAGTTGTGATCGCGCGGAGCTACGACGCGCCGCTCGAGGACGTCTGGGACGCGTGCACGAACCCCGAGCGGATCCCGCGCTGGTTCCTGCCGGTGTCGGGCGATCTACGCCTCGGCGGCCACTATCAGCTCGAGGGAAACGCCGGCGGGCGCATCGAGCAGTGCTCGCCCCCGCGGCAGTTCACGGCGACATGGGAGTTCGGGGGGAACGTGAGCTGGATCGAGCTCCGGCTGTCGGAGGACGCCGGCGGCCGCACGCGCCTCGAGCTCGAGCACATCGCGCCCGACGATGGTGAGCACTGGGCCAAGTTCGGTCCGGGGGCGGTCGGAGTCGGCTGGGACCTCACGCTGCTCGGGCTCACGCTGCACCTGCCGGCGGGCGCGAGCACCGACCCGGCGGCTTTCGCGGCCTGGATGGCATCGGACGAGGGCAGGGAGTTCGTGACGATGAGCAGCCGGGGCTGGGGTGAGGCGGCGATCGAGGCGGGCGCCGATGCCGAGGAGGCGCGGGCCGCGGCGCAGCGGACGACCGGCTTCTACACGGGCGCCGGAGCGGTGTGAGTTCGCCGGCGGCGGAGCCCGCGGCCCGCCGGGCTCTTGGGTCCGGCGCCGCGGTGGGGCGCCGGCGGGGCGCCGGCGGGGCTGGCTAGCGACCGTTGTCGCGGAGCCAGACCAGCGCCCTGATCGTGACGATCCCGCGCCAGTCGGCCGTCTGCGCCGGCGACCACGCCGGCCAGTCGAACATCCAGCCGCCGTCGTCCTGCTGGTCGTTCTCGACCTCGTCGAGGTGCGCCTGGATCTGGTCGTCGGTCACGAGCTCGCGGCTGCGGCTGCCCGGGCGCGGCGAGAGGTCGAGCGGACGGAGCGTCTCGCCCTCGGTGCCACCCTTCGGCGCGAGCGAGCCGGCGTCGATGCGGGAACGCAGGGAGGCGAACGCGGCGCGTGCCCGGTCCTCGTCGGGAACCGCGTCGAGGAACGCGCACGCGTACTTGAGCCAGTAGCCCGACGGCTCCTTGGTGGCGTCGATCGCGCGCCAGGACCAATCGGTGGCGCGGGCGAGCCAGTCGTCGCCGGTGACCCCGCCCGCGTGTACGACCGAGGCAAGTGCCATGGTCAGGAACGAATTGGGCTCGGCGGTCCACCACGGGGCGTGCGGGTACGGCTCGAACCCCGGCACCGCGGACGGGAGGCTGCCGTCCGGCGCGGCGATCGACGCGACCCAAGACCGGGCTGCGCGCGCCACGTCGGAGCCGAGGCCCAAACCGGAATCGAGCCGCCCGGCGTCGTTGATCGTCTCGAGCCCGTACAACGTCGCCCCCGGCTGGCTCCCGGGCGAGCGGAGGTCGGGCTCGAGCGCGTGGCCGTAGCCGCCGTCGGCGTTCTGGTAGCCGGCGATCGCCGCGAGCACGGGCTGCGGCGGCCCGTCGCCGAACAGCATCGCGTAGCGGTGGCGGTCGACCAGGCGGGCGGCGGACCAGACGAACGTCTCAGCGGCGGCGAAGTCGACCGGCATGCGCCACAGGCTAGGCGGCGGTCGGCGTGCGGTCTTTGAGGAATCGGACAGGCGGGATGCCGGCGAGGTCGGTGACCTCCGCGGTCATGTGGGCCTGGTCGGCGTAGCCCGCGTCGAGCGCCAACTCGACCAGCGGCGCCGGCGCGAGTGCCTGCAGGCGGCGGAAGCGCAGAATCCGCGCGAGCGTCTTCGGCCCGTAGCCGACCGCATCGCTGACGCGGCGCTGAAGCTGCCGCGCGCTCAGGCCGATCTCGGCCGCGACCGTCGCGACGCGCGCGTGGGGCCGGTCGAGCGCGGAAACCGCCGCGCGGACGAGCGGGTCCGGGGGTGACCCGGATCGCGCGCAAGCCGTCGCCACCGCGGCCAGCAGGACCGCGTGCGGGTCTTGGCCCGCGAGCAATGCGGCGAGCACTGCCTCGGCCTGATCGCGACCCAGGAGGTCGGTGGCGTCGGGGTTCGCGTCCCGGAGCTCCGACGCCGCGAGCCCGAGCACCGCCCCGGCCGCGCCGGGGCGCAGGCGGACGCCCACCACCCGCGTGCCCGGGGCAAGCGCCACCAGGCGCGCGCGGGTGTCCGGCCCGGCGATCGCGAGCCGCTCGCCGGACCAGATCAAATCGACGCATGCGTCGGGCACGACCCGCTGCACGCTGGCGTCGGTCGTGCACTGCTCCCACGTGCAGCACGCAAGCTGAGATGAGAGGAGCCGTTCAGAGTAGGAGCTCACCATGGAGCCCACGGTACCTCAGTCCTCGTAGACGAGCCAGTCGGCGATTCCGACGAGCGCGAACACGCGCTCCAGCTGCTCGGTCGGCCGCCGGAGCAGGAGCGTCCGGCCGCCCGACTCGGCGTCCTGCTTGGCCTTGATCAGCACGCTGACGCCGGCGCTGTCGACGAACGTCAGCTCGTTGAGGTCGAGCATGATCCGGGTATGGGGCTCCGCCAGCACCTCGTTCAGGTGCTGTTCGAGCGACGGGGCGGACACGACGTCGAGCTCACCAGAAAGCTCGAGCACAACCCCCCGGGCCTCGTCCCTGCGTTTGATCGAAAGCTCGCTCGCGACCGGCGCATTCTAATCGCCGCCTCGCGGGCGCCCGGTCAGCCAACCGCGGTAGTGCGTTCACAGCAGGGAAACATTGGCCCGTCCGCCCGGATAGGATTCCGCGCCGCTAATCAGCGCCGCCAGGCCGGGGTCGGCGCAAGACCCGTGGGGAAGGAGACACACACGGTATGCAGAGTGTTCAAGGAGCGACGCGCGTGACCGCGCGGCGTGCGCTCAAACTCGTCGCGCTGACGATCTGCGCGGCGCTCGGTCTCGGGCTGGTGAGCGGCTCGGCGCTTGCGAAGAAGACGCACAAGAAGCCAAAGCCGCCGCAGGTCACGACCCATTCGCCCGTCACGAGGGGATCCGGCTATCTCGCGCTCGGCGACTCGGTCACGTTCGGATACGAAGAGCAGACCGTCACGCCCGCACCCAACTACGCGGACGCGTCGAGCTTCCTCGGTTATCCGGAGCAGCTCGGCTCGGCGCTCCACCTGACGGTGGCGAACGCGGCCTGCCCCGGGGAGACGTCCTCGAGTCTGATCGACCCAACCGCTCAGAGCAATGGCTGCGAGAACACCCCGACCAAGGGGAACGTCGGCTACCGCACGATGTCCCCGCTGCACGTGAACTACAGCGGCTCTCAGTTGTCGTACGCGGTGTCGTACCTGAAGAAGCACAAGAACGTCCGGCTCGTGTCGCTGATGATCGGCGCGAACGACTTCTTCGCGTGCCAGGCGGTCACGGCTGACAAGTGCGCCTCGATCACCGAGGAGGCCGCCGTCCTCGCGACGCTCGGCAAGAACGTCAAGACGATCATGTCGGCGATTCGCAACCAGGCTCACTACGGCGGGCAGCTGGCGATCATTAACTACTACTCGCTCAACTACTCGGACCAGACCGCGGACGCGCAGTCCGCGCTCCTCAATGCGACCGTCGACAACGCGGCCAAGCCGTTCCACGTCGTGGTCGCGGATGGGTTCGGCGAACTGGAGGCGGGTGCCGCGCACTCGGGCGGGAACAGTTGCACCGCCGGGCTGCTCACGCAGCTGTCGTCGGGTGGCTGTGGGGTCCATCCGAGCTTCGCCGGCCAGGGGCTCCTCGCGCTGGCGCTCGAGCAGGTGATCCGACTGTTGTAAGAAGGAGGATTGATCGCGGCGGGACGGTGAGGCGCCGAGGCTCACCCCGCAACCGCGGCCCTTCCTGCCTGGGGCCCGCCGCGATCATTCCCCAGTGTCGGCACCTCGTGCAGTCTCCGTGCCGCGCAACTCACGGACGAGCCCACTGGGTCACCCGGCCGGGTCGGGAGTAGCCTCTTCGCATGAAGACATGGATGCTTCCGTGGCTGTTCCCGGTCGGGCTGCTCGGGGCGGTCATGTTCGTCGTCGTGTTCAACGGTTATGCCGCGCTGATCGCGGTGCCGGTGGCGTGGATGTTGCTTCCGCTGCTGTGGCGCATGCGCTTCCCTCCGTCCGGCGACGAACGTGATGAGGGCGAGTCGCACGACTGGCGAATCACCCGCCCGTAGACCCAGAACGACTCAACCTTTTCGGGCCGCCGGCCCCTTAACCAGGCAGATGGAGCACCGGCGAGCCGACTTCGAGAAGTTCGTGGCGCACAACACCGACACGCTCACGCGAACCGCATATCTGGTCGTCTGGGACCTCCAGGAGGCCGAAGACCTGGTTCAGGAGACGCTGCTGCGGGTGGCGCGGCGCTGGCCGCGGGTCCGCCGGATGGAGCGTCCCGCCGCATACGCGCGCCGGATCCTCGTCAACCTCGCGCTCCGCGGCGCCGACCGCCGGTCCCGGACCCGGCAAGAGCTCACCGGTGCCGCGCTCCCCGACCGCGCCGCCGAGCCGATCGACGCGCATCACGAGCTCCTCGGCCCGCTGGCCGCGCTGCCCTCGCGCCAGCGCACGGTGCTGGTGTTGCGTTACTTCCTGGACCTTCCCGAAGCCGAGGTGGCGGCCGCCATGCAGTGCTCACTCGGCACAGTGAAAAGCACGGCTTCTCGTGGACTCGCGCGACTTGAGCAGACGCTGCGAACGACCAACGATACAAGGAGCATCCCGACATGACCCAGCAACTCGAATCCGATCTGCGAGCGGCGCTCCACGACCGGGCCGCCGACGTGCCGGCCGCGAGCGTCGCGCGCCTCGCGGGGCTCGACTACCGCCCGCGCGTCCGCGGCCTGCGCCCGCCGCTGGCGATCGGCGCGCTCGCCGGCGCTGCCGTCGGCACCGCCGCCGCGGCCGTGGTGATCTCCCTGGGCGCCGGCGCATCGAACGCGTTCGCGGGTTGGACCGCGACACCCACGGCGCCGTCGCCCGGTCAGCTGACCGCGGCGGCCGCCGATTGCCAGACGCAGTCGCCGATCGCCGGCCTTCCGGTGAAGCTGACCGACACGCGCGGGCCGTTCACGCTCTCGGTCTACGCGGACGCCGACTCGAGCGCGACCTGCATCAAGGGGCCGTCGTTCACCGCGGTGTCAGGCAGCCACGCGAGCGCTCCGATCACCGTGCCGGCTGGTCACATCCTGCTGACGAGCTCGCACATGACCAATCGCGGGGGCGCTGCCTACTCATTCGCCGACGGGCGGACCGGCGACGGCGTGAGCGCGGTGACGCTGACCCTCGACGACGGCACGAAGGTTCAGGCGACCGTGGCGAACGGCTGGTTCGTCGCCTGGTGGCCGAACGCGCACGAGGTCAAGTCAGCCGAGATCGCGACGCCGGCCGGGACGACCGCGCAGACGTTCGACCCGGGACACGCGCCTCCGTGTGGCGCGCTGCCGTGCAGCGAGAGCGAGAGCGAGAGCGGTAGCGTCGGCGGCTCTGGGCGCGGCGCCGGCGGCGCCGCGAGCCAGGGCGGCACCGAGAGCTACGGCCTGTCGCAATGACGCAATCTGGTTTGCTTGTGCCCTGTGCGCCGAGCATGCCTGCCCCTCGCGCTCATCGTCAGCTGATCAGACCAAGATATTTTTCGGCGGTGGCCGACGGTGAGATCTCGACCGACGATCCGCGCGCGCCCGACGTGCGCGCGCTGCTTGCCGTGCATCTCACATTCGCGAGAGCGCAGACGCCGCCGGAGGACGCGCACGCGATGGACGTCGAGGGCTTACTGGACCCGGCTGTCACGTTCTTCAGCTACCGGGTCGCGGGCGAGCTGCTCGCCGTCGCGGCACTCAAGCAGCTCGACGCGCACCACGGCGAGGTCAAGTCGATGCACACGGCGGAAGCCGCGCGGGGCCGTGGCCTTGGCCGGCTCATGGTCGAGCATCTGATCGCGGTTGCTCGCGAGCGGGGCTATGAGAGGCTCAGCCTGGAGACCGGATCGATGGAGTCGTTCGCCCCCGCGCGGTCGCTGTATGCGAACGCGGGGTTCGAGCCGTGCGGGCCGTTCGCGGAATACCGGCTGAGCCCGAACAGCACGTACATGACGCTACGGCTCGTGCCGGCTCAGAACGGTCCGCGAGGCTCGTAGGCCCCGCGGCGGGCGCCGACCGAGACGAACGTCATGCCGTCGGGACCTGCGACCGCGCAGCGCGTCGCATCGGAGTCGATTCTCACGAAGCTGCCGATGCGCACCGGGACCTCCGCGCCGTCGATCCGCCAGTATCGCGCTACCTTGCGGCGGTGCTGGGCAGCCTTCGCGTCGAGGACCCCGAGCTGCGCCTTGCGGCCGTCCGGCTCTGCTCCGACCTGCGGCTGGGCGACCCCGAGTTCGTCCGCGACGGCGGCGGCTGGGTGCTCGAGCTGCCCGCCACCGGCCTCGCCCGGCTCGAGTACCGGCTCGAGCTCTCCGACCACGACGGCGAGACGGTCGTCGTGTGCGATCCGGGCAACCCGCAGCGGGCTCCCGGGGCGTTCGGCGAGAAGTCGGTGCTGTCGGCGCCCGGCTATCGGCCGCCGGCCTGGCTCGAGCAGCGCCGCGTGGCCGGGAGGCTCGAGGCGTTCGGCATGCGCGTGCTCGGCCGCGACGTCGACGTCGGCATCTGGTCTCCGGGCGGAGGCGAGCTGCCGCTCCTGGTCGCCCACGACGGGCCGGAATACGACACGCTCGCGGCGCTGACGCAGTACGCGGGGGCGATGATCGAGCGGGGGTCGCTCGCTCCGTTCCGCGTCGCGCTGCTGCCTCCCGGCGATCGCGACGAGTGGTACTCGGCCTCGGCGGCGTACGGTCGCGCGCTGCGTCACCGGATCCTCCCGGAGCTGCGTCAGCGCGTCCCGGTGACGGGCCTGCCCGTGGGCATGGGCGCGAGCCTCGGCGGCCTCGCGATGCTCCAGGCGCAGCGGACCTGGCCGGGCGCGTTCGCCGGCCTGTTCCTGCAGTCGGCGAGCTTCTTCGTGCCCCGCTTCGATCGCCACGAGTCCGGCGTTCCCGCGCTACGGTCGGATCGTGCGCTTCGTCCGGGGCGTGCTGCGGGCCCAGCCGCACGACGATCCCGTGCCCGTGGCGATGACCTGCGGAGCCGAGGAGGAGAACGTCTATAACAACCGCCTGATGGTCACCGCGCTCGCCGCCCAGGGCTATCACGCCCGGCTCGTCGAGGTGCCGGACCTGCACAACTACACGTGCTGGCGCGACGCGCTCGATCCCCATCTGACACGCCTGCTGGCGCGGCTGTGGCCGGCGCGGTGAACGGCGTCGCCGTTTACGGGAATTTAGGCCCGCCCACCCACCCGCCCGCCCGCCCGGTCCTCGCGTTCCCGGCCGAGGGCGGAGACGCCGGCGAGTTCGAGCGTCGCGGCATGGTCGGAGCGGTGGGCGACCTGCTCGCAGCCGGCCGGGTCAAGCTCTACTGCGTTGACTCGTTCGACTCCGAGACGTGGTCGAACCGCGCCATTCCGCTCGAGGAGCGTGCGCGCCGTCATCACGTGTACGAGTCCTGGATCCTCCATGAGGTCGTGCCTTTCGTTCAGTGGGACTGCGGCGGTGCGAACGAGCTGATCACCTGCGGAGTCAGCCTCGGCGCGTTCCATGCCGCGAACTTCGCGCTCAAGCGCGCGGACGTGTTCCCGCTCGTGATCGGACTGTCGGGCAACTACGACCCGGCGGCCTGGGACGGCTGGGGCGAGCGCGGCGACGCCGCCTATTTCAACAACCCGATGGATTACGTCGGCCACCTTGGGGGCGAGCACCTCGACTGGCTCCGGGGACGGCTCAGCGTTCTGCTCGTCTGCGGTCAGGGCCAGTGGGAGGACACGACCGGCGCGCTCGATTCGACCCGCCGGTTCGCTGCGCTGCTCGCGTCGAAGGGCATCCGATGCGAGCTCGACCTGTGGGGGCACGACGTCCCGCACGACTGGCCGTCCTGGCGCGCGCAGCTTGCCCACCATCTGCCACGCTTCTGCTGATGGGAGAGACCACGCATCTGATCGGGCTGTTGCTCGGCACCGAGGACGACTGGCCCACGGCCTTCGAGACGCTCGTCTCACGGCTCGGGCCGATCACCGACGCTTCCGGCCACCGGCACCGGATCGCAACTGAGCGCGTCACGATGGAACCGTTCGACCTGCGCGACCGCCCCCGGTACGAGCTCGTGATCGACCGCCTCGCGTACTGGTACTACCTCCCGCGCGAGTGGTTGAAGAAGGTCGCGCTGATGAACGACGTGTACCTGCTGAACAGCCCGTTCACGTTCCAGGCGATGGAGAAGCACGCGGCTTACTGCGCGATGATCCGGCTCGGGCTGAAGGTGCCGCCGACCGTCCTCGTCCCGCACAAGGATCCGCCCGACAACGCCCGCTTCCAGTACACCGCGACGCGCTACAACCTCCCGTTCGACCTCGCGGCGATCGCGGACAGGATCGGCTACCCGCTGTTCATGAAGCCGTACGACGGCGGGCAGTGGATCGGGGTGAGCCGGGTGCGAAACCGCGACGAGCTGATGCGCGCCTACGACGAGTCGGGCCGGCGCCTGATGCATCTGCAGGCGTCGGTCGAGCGGTTCGACGTGTTCGCGCGGTCGCTGTCGATCGGCCCCGAGACGATGGTCATGAAGTTCCGGCCCGATCGGCCGATGCACGACCGCTACGAGGTGGCGCACGACTTCCTCTCGCCCGAGCTCGGCGACGAGGTGCTGACGATCAGCCGGCTCGTCAACGCGTTCTTCCGCTGGGAATTCAACTCGTGCGAGTGCCTTGTGCGCGGCGGGGAGGTCCATCCGATCGACTACGCCAACGCGTCCCCGGATGTCGCTCTGACCAGCCTGCACTACTACTTCCCGTGGGCGATCAAGACGCTGCTCAAGTGGTGCACGTTCTGCCTGGTCGCCGGGCGCCGGCCACCGCAGCTCGACCTCGACACGCGCGCGTACTTCGACGTTGGCGACCGAGAGGACCTCACGTACGAGGAGAAGCTCGCGGCGTATCGCCGGCTGGCTGACGAGTACTTCGACGCCGACCGCTACCACGACTTCTGCGCGAGCCGCCTCTCACACGTCGACGAGCTCGTGCTCGAGTGGGTGAGCTCGGCCGACTTCGATCGTCTCCTGCTCGAAACGGTCCGGGCGACGTACCCGGCGCACGAGCAGGAGCGGTTCGTCGAGCATCTCCGCGGGCTCGTCGGCCAGTGGGTGCGCGAGCAGGGCGCCCACCCGGCGTGGTCAACGTGAAGCCGGTCGCTCAGCCGTCGTCGACGAGACCGACGAGCGGGCCAAGCAGCCTTCGGGATCGCCGCGACAGGCCGGGGAGCGCGATCAGACGGTGCGTCGTGGGCGCGCCGGCCCGCAGGCGCTCGAGCTGCTCGAAAGCGATCGGGCGCCAGCGGTCGTCGACCACGGTATGGGGCTGCTCGTCCGCGATCGTCGCGCGCTCGACCTCCAGGTGCTCGGACCAGAGCCGCACACGGGTGTCCCGTGCGAGCTCGGGATCGTCGGTGACGACGTTCATCTCGGTGTCGTTCAGCAGCGAGTGAGCGTTGAGGTTCGCCGAGCCGATCGTCAGCCAGCGATCGTCGATGATCCCGACCTTCGCGTGCACGTACAGGCGATCGTCGCGGTGGCCGCTCAGTGACCGAATCGTCGTCGCGAGCATGCGTCCCGCTCCGTCGTCCGCGGTAGCCAGAACCCCGAGCTGACCGCGCGTGTCGTCCTGCCCGTTGTTCGCCCTCGCCGGCAGGAGGATCACGATCCGGAACTCGTCACACGGAGGATGGCGGAGCTTGGCCGCAAGCATCCGCACGATCTCTGGCGCCCACAGAAACTGGTTCTCGAGGTAGATGAATCTCTGAGCGCGACCAATCGCGCGGACGTAACTCTCGAGGATCCTGTACTCGCCGTCAGGGACCGCGTCGTACATGCCGTTCGCGATCGTCCGGACGACCTGGACCGTGTGGTCGCCGGCGGGTGAAGGCGCGGCCGGTCGGTCGAGCTCCTCGCCGGTCAGCTCGCGCCAGCGGAGCGCGAAGTGATCGTCGACGTCGGCGACGGCAGGGCCCCGCGAGTCGCGTGCCCACGTCGTGCCAACCGAGCCGGCGGCGGGCGGGATGGTCGCTCGTGTCGAACCGGTCGCCGGCGTAGTCGGTCATGTCGATGCCGCCGACGAACGCGAGCTCGCCGTCGATGATCACGGTCTTCTCGTGATGGCAGTGGAACGGGTGCTCGCGCGGATCGGTCTCGCAGCGGATCTTCGTATCCCGGGTGAGCGTCTCGACGCCCTCGCGCACCTCCTTGCGGGTGGGGTGGAACGCCGGCACCGGGGCGCCCGCCCAGACGAGCACGCGCACGTCGAGCCGCTCGGCCGCTTCCGCGAGCAGCTCGCCGAGCACCCCCGGGCGCTCCGCTCGGACCAGCTCGAAATATGGAGCCACGTGCCACCCGGTGACGTGGACGTAGTGGCGCGCGCTCTCGATCGCCTCGGCGATCCGGGGGAACGCCTGCGCCCCGTCGATCAGAACCTCGAGCGAGCAGCCATCGCGCGGCGGCGGGTCGCCCGCCGCCCACACGCCGTCGTCCGCCGGGGCAAGGGCGTGGCTCCAGCCGAGGCGGCGGAGTCGCCACCAGTGCTTGGCGCGTACCGCCGCCTCGACACCGTCGCCGACGATCGCGTCGAGACCGGAAAGCGGTAAGCCGTTCGAATCGGACATCTCGACTTCATGCTTACCGCTCCGGTCAAGTCCGAACCGCCCCTCAGGCCGCGATCGCCTCGAGATCGTGCTCGGACGCGGCGATCAGCTCCGGCTGCTCCCGCGCTCGATCTCGTGCTCGCGGACCAGCCACAGCGCGAGCGCGGCGCCGGCGAACGCCAGCAGCGACCCGATCACGAGGATCGTGTTCAGCCCGCTCAGGAACCCCTGGCGGGTGGCGTTGGCGACCGCCGCCCGGGCGCCGTGCGGCACCGGCCTGCAGCGCGGCCTGGAGCTGGCCGCCCGAAGCCGCCTCGATCAGCTGGCGCGGATGATCGCCGGTCGGCCGCCGGCGTGCCCGCGGTCAGCGACGCGATCTTGTCGGCGCCGCGGCCGAGGAAGATCGCCCCCCAGGCGGCGACGCCGACGGCGATCGCGACCTGCCGGAACGTGTCGTTGATCCCCGCCGCCATCCCGCTGCGCTCCTTGGAGACGACGCTCACCGCGACGTCGGCGATCACCGGGTTGAGCAGGCCGACCCCGATGCCCGGCGACGATGAAGCCGGGCAGCAGCGCGGTCCAGCCCGAGCTCGCGTCGAGCCCGGACATCAGCAGCAGCCCGGCGCCGATTGCGGTCAGGCTCATCGCCATCAGGACGCGGGCCTGGCACCCGCCCCATCAGCGCGACGGCGAGCGGCGCGACCAGGAACGGCACGAGCGTGATCGGCAGATAGCGGAGCCCCGCCTGCAACGGCGAGTAGCCGAGGTAGTTCTGGAGGTACAGCGTCAGGTACAGGAACAGCGCGAACAGCGACGCCGAGACCGCGACCGCGGCGAGCTGCACGCCGGTGAACGCGCGCCGGCGGAACAGGCCGAGCGGGAGCATCGGCTCGGGCACGCGCTGCTCGATCGCCGCGAACGCCGCGAGCATCACCGTGGCGCCGGCGAACAGGCCGAGGATCAGCGGGCTTCCCCAACCGTCGTCGTTGCCGCGCAGCAGCGCCAGCACCAGCATCACCAGCGCGGTGCTGAAGCTGACGAGCCCGAGCCAGTCGACGCGGGTCGCGTTGGGGTCGCGCGACTCGCGGATCCGCAGGAAGGTCACCGCGATCGCGGCCACGCCGATCGGCACGTTCAGGAAGAACACCCAGCGCCAGCCGAGACCGCTCGTGATCGCGCCGCCGACCAGCGGCCCGACCGCCACCGCGACGCCGATCGTCGCGCCGTAGACGCCCATCGCCGTCGCGCGTTCCCGCCCGGCCGTGAACTCCTGGGCGACCAGCGCGAGCGAGACCGCGAACATGGCCGCGCCGCCGATCCCCTGAACCGCGCGCGAGATGTTCAGGAAGGTCGCGTCAGGCGACAGTCCTGCGGCCAGCGAAGCGACCGAGAAGATCCCGAGCCCGATCGCGAAGACCGCTCGGCGCCCGAGGCGATCGGCGAGCGATCCCGCGGTCAGGACGACCGCGGCGAGCGCGAGCGTGTAGGCGTCGATCACCCACTGCACGTCGGTGAAGCTCGCCGACAGATCCTTCTCGATCGACGGGAGCGCCGTGTTCACGACCGTGATGTCGAGCAGGAGCATGAACGTGCCGACGCTCACCGCCAGTAGGGTCCACCACTTTCTAGACATCAGATACCTCCGGTTTCGGTGCTAAACTTGTCAGGCAACCTTGTAAGGCTTCCGAACTGTCTGGCCACCTTATCAGGAGTCCTGACGAAATGTCAATTGATCACGACACACCGCGTCCGCCGCTGATGATTCGCCTGCTCAGCGTCGCGTTCGACGACTTCTGCGAGCGAGCTGGAACGGCGCCTGGCGGACACGCCGTACAACGACATCCGGATCAGCCACGGGTGCGTGTTCGGCAACATCGACCCCGACGGGACGCGGCTCACCGACCTCGCCGAGCGCGCTCGCATGACCAAGCAGTCGGTCGGCGAGGTCACCAGCGACCTCGAGCAGCGCGGCTACGTCGAGCGGGTGCCCGACCCGAGCGACGGCCGGGCGAAGATCATCCGCCTGACCGAGCGCGGGCCGCGACGCGCAGGCGCTCGGCGTCGGGCTGATCGACGAGATCGAGCAGGAATGGGCCGAGCGGTTCGGCGCCGAGCGCGTCGCCGCGCTGCGCGAGGCGCTCGAGGCGATCACGGCCGAGCGGCTCGCCGCCGTGCCGGCGTGACCGAGGCCAGGCTCGAGCACGGCATCCCGGTCACCGCGGGCTGGTTCGTCGTCAACGCGCGCGACGGCCCGTTGGCTGCACAACGACATGCGCGCCGTCTGCCGGTTCGGCGGCGAGGGCGAGGCCCACTTCGACGACCTCGGGATCGGCCTGTACTGGATCCAGCCGGGGAGACCGATGTCGCTCTACCACCACGAGGCGGGGCAGGAGGACTTCCTGATCCTGCGCGGCCGGGGCACGCTGATCGTCGAGGGGCAGGAGCGTGCGCTCGAGCCGTGGGACTTCGTCCACTGTCCGCCGAGGACCGCCCACACGATCGTCATCAGCGGCGACGAGCCGGCGCTGATCCTCGCCGTGGGCGCGCGCCAGGAGAAGGGGAGCGCGCGCTATCCGTTCGAGCCTGTCGCCGCCCGCCGCGGCGCCGGCGTGCCGGACGAATCGACACCGGCCGAGGAGACGTATGCGCGGCTTCGGCGAGCCCCGTCCGGGGCCCGCACCCAACGTCTTCTAGTGCTGACGGTCTGCCGCCCTGGATCAAGATAGGCTGCCGCTCGACGGCGCGATGGCGTTCGACCTGGTCATCGATATCGAGAACACGCCCGGAGCGCTCGCGAAGGTCGCGGCTGCGATCAGCGACGCCGGCGTGAACATCGCCGCGGCGACCTGCATCGGAACGGGGGAGCGCGCGGAGATGCACATCCTCGTCCCGCACGCGGAGGCGGCCAGGCATTCGCTGGCGATATCGCACGTCGCGGTCAGCCGCGAGCGCGAGGTCGTCGTGGTCGACGTCGAGGACCGTCCCGGCGTGCTCGCCGACCTGACTCGCAAGATCGCCAAGGCCGGGGTCGACCTCGACCTCGTGTACGTCGCCACGCGCAATCGCGTTGTGTTCGGCTCCGCGGACCTGGCGGGGCTTCGGGCCGCGGTGGACTCGGGCCGCGGTGGACTCGGGTAGCTGACGTCCGGCTCCCCGAAGCGGAGAGCTCGCGGCCTCGGTCCGAGGTCAGCGACCGCGCCGGGTGCGGCTGGGCATCCGGAGCATGGTGGCGAGCACCGGCTTTTGCGACCTGCATGACGCGCCATTCGGCGTCATCGCCGGTGGCCGTGGCGTCTCGCGCATGCCCCACATGCCTGACGCGCCACCCCCAAGCCAGTCCCGGGCAACGTCGTGTCGCGCAGGCTCGGCGCTCATCGGCCCCACGAGGCCGGCTGCGTACGGCTGCGTCCGGTCGGCTGTCACAGGCGCGCGGGCTACCTCGTCTCAGCTGGTGCAATCCGACAAGAGGAGCCAGAGATGAGAGTCTTCGTTGCAGGCGCGACAGGAGCGATGGGCAAGCAGCTGGTGCCGCGGCTGATCGCCGCCGGGCACCACGTCACCGGCACGACCCGAAGCGAGTCGAAGCAGGTGGCGCTGTGGGACCTGGGCGCCACGCCCGTGGTCGTCGACGCGCTCGATCCCGACCAGGTGGCCGACGCCGTCGCGAACGCGCAGCCGGACGTGATCGTCCACGAGCTGACGTCGATCGAGACGTTCGACATGCGCCATTTCGACCGCAGCTTCGCGATGACCAACCGACTGAGGACCGAGGGCACCGATCACCTGCTGTCCGCGGGGCGGGCGGTCGGCGTCAAGCGGTTCGTCGTCCAGAGCTACACCGGCTGGCCGTACGCGCGGACCGGCGGCCCGGTCAAGACCGAGGACGATCCGCTCGACCCGGCGCCGGCCCACGAGATGCGCGAATCGATGGCGGCAATCCGTCACCTCGAGACAGCGGTCACCGGAGCCGACTGGACGGTGGGGATCGTACTGCGGTACGGGGGGTTCTATGGTCCCGGGACGTCCTTGGCCCCAGGCGGCGAGCAGTTCGAGATGATCCGCAAGCGCAAAGTCCCCGTCGTCGGTGACGGCGCCGGCGTGTGGTCGTTCGTGCACATCGCGGACGCCGCGGAGGCGACCGTCGCGGCGGTCGAGCGCGGCGAGCGCGGGATCTACAACGTCGTCGACGACGATCCGGCTGCGGTCGCCGACTGGCTGCCGACGCTGGCACAGACGATCGGGGCGCCGAAGCCGTGGCACGTGCCGCGATTCGTCGGGCGTCTCGTGGCCGGCGAGGTCGGCGGTCGTGATGATGACCGAGATCCGCGGTGCATCGAACGCGAAGGCCAAGCGCGAGCTTGGCTGGGAGCCTCGGCACCCGAGCTGGCGCGAGGGGTTCGCGGCGTGAGCGCATCGAACGAGGAACTGCTCGACGAGCTGCGCCCGAGCGTCGTTCGCGATCGCCTACCGGATGCTCGGCAGCGTCACCGAGGCCGAGGACGTGGTCCAGGAGGCGCTGCTCCGCGTCCACCGCGCGCTCGAGGCCGGCGAGCGGATCGACTCGCCGCGGGCGTTCGTCGCGACGATCACGACGCGGCTGGCGATCGACGAGCTGCGCTCGGCCCGGGCCCGCCGGGAGCGCTACGTGGGGGAGTGGCTCCCGGAGCCGATCCTCACCGACAGCCGCGACGACCCGGCGCAGCACGCCGAGATCGCCGACTCGCTGTCGATGGCGATGCTGGTCCTGCTCGAGACCCTGTCCCCGGAGCAGCGCGCCGTGCTGCTGCTCCGGGACGTGTTCGACTACGGATACGGCGAGATCGCCGGGATCGTCGGCAAGAGCGAGGACAACGTGCGGCAGCTCGCGACGCGAGCCCGGGCGCACGTCGACGAGCGCCGGCCGCGCTTTCAGACCTCGCGTGAGCAGCGTGACGAGCTCGCTCGGCGGTTCTTCGCGGCGGCGTCGGACGGCGATCTGGCCGGGCTCGAGGCGCTGCTCGCGCACGACGTCGTCCTCACCGGCGACGGCGGCGGCAAGGTGCCGGCGCTGGCGCGCCAGCTTCAGGGCCGCGACCGCGTCGCTCGCGCGCTGATGAACTGGGTCAAGCTGGGCGCCCGAATCCCCGGGGCGTCGTTGCGCCCGGTCGAGGTCAACGGGATGCCCGGCGCGCTGCTGCTCGACGGCGAGAACCGACTGGTCGGCGTGTGGGAGCTCGAGATCGGCGGTGGTGAGATCCAGGGGATCAACTCGGTCGTCAACCCCGAGAAGCTCGCCCACCTCGGGCCGCTCGCCGATATCAGGGCGCTGCTCCGCGGAAGCGTCGCCGCGGGGGAGGGCGATCCCGGCGCCTGACCGCCGGATGTCCACCCCGGCGCATGAGCGCCGGATGTCCTCACATCCTCAGATACGACGCCCCGTTGACGTCGAGGACCGCGCCGCTGGCAAGCGCGGCTCCGGGCGAGGCGAGGTAGAGCGACGGCGGCGGCGACCTCGTCGGCCGTCGCGACGCGCCCGAGCGGGCTCTCGGCGCGGCGGAGGCGACCCCGCTCGCCCTCGAGTTCGGAGGCGGCCATGTCGGTCTCCGTGAACCCGGGCGCCACCGCGGTGACGGAGATCCCGCGTGGCCCGAGTGCGCGCGCCAGCGACTGACCGAACGCGATCAGGCCGGCCTTGCTCGCGCCGTACCCGGGCTGATCGGGCTCGCCGCGAAACGCGCCGCGCGAGGAGACGTTGACGATCCGTCCGCCGGCGCCCATGTGCTGAACGACGCACCACGTCACGTTCGCGGCGCCGATCAGGTTGACGCCCGAGCGTGCGTCGCCAGGACTCCTGCCACTCGTAGTACGAGGTGTCGGTGATCGGGTGTGGCTCGAACACGCCGGCGTTGTTGACGAGCACGTCGATTCCCCCGAACGCCTCGGCGACGTCGTCGACCATGCGGCGGACGGCGCCCGCGTCGAGGAGGTCCGCGCCGGCCACGATGTGGCCGTCGCCCGGCAATGACGCCTGTACTTCGAGGGCCTGCTCCTCGCGCGCGCCGTAGTGGACCGCGACGCGGTCGCCCGACCGCGCGAATCCCGCGGCCAGCGCCGCGCCGATGCCGCGGGAGGCACCGGTCACGAGCACGGCTCGACCGGGGTTGTCCGGGTTGGCCATTTGGGGGCGGCTCAGGTGACGACGCGACTGAGCAGCGAGCGCAGGGTTGCGCGCTCCTCGTCGTTGAGCGCGGACAGGAGCTCGTCGCCGATCGTCTCCTGGGCGCGCTCAGCGCGCTCGAGCGCGATCCGGCCTTCGTCCGTGATGTCGACGACGTGGCGCCGCCGGTCGGCGGGGTCCCGCCGGCGCTCGACGTAGCCCATCTCCTCGAGCTCGTTGAGAAGCAGCACGCAGTTGTTCGGATCGAGCCACAAGGCCTCGCACAGTTGCTGCTGCATAGCCGGGGCTCCCGCACGCAAGTAGCTCAGGAGCATCAGGTGCTTCAGCTTGATCCCCAGGCGCTCTTCGGTGCTGCGCTTGTGGATGACCTTCGCCAGCCGCAGCAACATCACCACCGTCCCGGGCGAGGTGTCTACAGCCATCGCAATTTACAGGGTATCAGGATTATCATCTTGCAGCACATGATAGTCCATGATACAGTGATCATCACTCGCACAGCGACAAGCTATGAAGAGGGGATGATCACTATCAATAGTCTAATTAGTGGAGAGAGGCGGCGGTGGGTCGCTCTCGCAGTGGTGTGCATGGGTCAGCTGATGATGGTGCTCGACGCGACGATCGTGAACGTCGCGCTGCCCTCGATGCAGCGCGACCTCGGCTTCTCGCAGGCGAACCTGGCGTGGGTGATCGATGCGTACATGATCGCGTTCGGGAGCTTCCTGCTCCTCGCGGGACGGCTCGGCGACCTGCTCGGGCGCAAGCGGCTGTTCCTCATCGGACTCGTCGTGTTCACGCTCGCCTCGGTGGCGTGCGGGATCGCGAATGACCAGGTCGTGTTGATCGTGGCCCGGTTCATCCAGGGGCTCGGCGGCGCGGTCGCATCGGCGGCGGTGCTGGCGCTCCTGATCACGGAGTTTCCGAAGCCGTCCGAGCGCGCGATCGCGATGAGCGTGTACACGTTCATCGTCTCGAGCGGCGGCTCGATCGGCCTGCTTGCCGGCGGCGTGCTCACGCAGTCGCTGAGCTGGCACTGGATCTTCTTCATCAACGTGCCGATCGGGATCGTGACGTTCGCGCTCGGGAGGGTGCTGATCAGCGAGACCGAGCGCACCGGCCTCGGCCGCGGCGTCGACGTGCTCGGCGCGGTGCTGGTCACGGTCGCGCTGATGCTCGGCGTGTACGCAATCGTCAAGGTCACCGAGTACGGGTGGATCTCGGCGCACACGATCGGCTTCGGCAGCGCTGCGCTGGCCCTGTTGGCGGCGTTCGTCGTGGTCGAGTCGCGTCTGGCGAACCCGATGTTCCCGCTGCGGATCCTGCGCGTGCCGGGGCTTGCGGCCTCGAGCGTCGTGCGCGCTTTCCTGGTCACCGGGATGTTCTCGACGTTCCTGCTCGGAGTTCTCTACCTCCAGCACGTGCGCGGCTACGGCGCGCTCGAGACCGGGCTCGCGTTCCTGCCGCTGACGCTGATCATGGGCGTGATGTCCTTGGGCGTGACGGCCCGGCTGATGGCCCGGTTCGGGCCGCTCCGAGTGCTGCTCGTCGGGCCTGACCTCGATCGCGGCATCGCTCGTGCTGCTCTCGCAGCTGCCGGCGGACGCGAGCTACGTCCCGACGATCCTCGTGCCGTTCGCGTTGCTCGGCCTCGGGGCGGGCCTGTCGTTCCTGCCGCTGATGACGGTCGCGATGGCCGACGTGCCGCTCGCGGATGCTGGGCTCGCGTCCGGGATCGTCAACGCGTCGCTGCAGATCTCGGCGGCGATCGGGATCGCCGCGCTCGGCACGGTGGCGGCCGAGCGCACGAAGACGCTGGCCGGGCTCGGTCAGCACCACATTCAGGCTCTCACCGGAGGCTTCCACCTGGCATGGGCGATCGGCGCCGCCACCGTCGTGGTCGGCGCGCTGATCGCGCTCGTGTGGCTACGCTCGCCGGCTCGCTCGGTCGAAGCCGTGGAGCTCCGCGAGGACGACTCTGTCGAATTCGAATTGGAGGCAGCATGATGGAACCGATAACCCGTTCCCAGGTCCAGGTAAGGCGTCTGCTCGACCGCTCGCAGCGCCGCAAGCCGCTCCGGCTGTGGATCAGCCGGCGCGCGGCTCGCAACGGCAACGGCACCGACGAGTTCGTGACTCAGGTCCGGCTGGGGAAGTCCGAGGCGGTGGTCGTACCGTGGGCGCCGGTCGAGGCGACTATGCCTCGCTGAGCGTCAACCGTCCTCGCCGACGTCGATTCCGGCGGCTCGGTACTGGTCGATCAAAAGCTTGCGCATCGCGGGATCCTGGACGTACTGGAGCGCGCGCCTCGCGCTGTCGACCGCGAGCTGCTGCATCTGCGCCGGGTCGGGACGGGACTGTCCCACGAGCGTATCGACCTGCGCCATGCGGGCCCGCTGGGCGGCCTGCGAGCCCGCGATCCGGTCGTGCAACTGGGCAGCGTGGTCCGGGACCTCGTCCCACACGATCTCGACGTCGGTCGGCTCGCCGGCCGACACGAGCGCCGGCAACGGCATCCACAGCGGCTCGAGCAGGTCCACCCCGCACTTGAACCGAGGCAGGTAGACGGCGTACGGATTCTGGCCCGGGACGTTCACCGCGAGGACCGCGGCGCTGTGACGCGCGTACGTGACCTGGTCGTGCGTGGAGACGTTGTCGGCATCGCCCACGATCCGGCGCCGTCCGCGGATCGTCGCGATCAGCGCGACCGCGCGGAGCTTCCCGGGTGACGCAGTCTGGGCCCCGGCCTGCTCGAGAGCCCGCTCGAATCGCTCGGTGCGCGACGTCCCGGTGTCGGCCGGCGTCAGGCCAAGCGCGTGCGCGACCTTCCGCCGCGCGGCGATCGGATCCGCTAGCGCCGGATCGTTGGCCGCGGCGCGCTCTTCCATGCTCGGCACCCCGTCCCAGTCGATCTCGAACCGGTTGGGATGGCGCGGATCGAACGTGACCTCGATGTCCATCCCCGGCACGAGCCAGTGCGCCTCGGTCATACGGATCCTGCCGTCGTGCACGCGGCGACCGGCCCCGAGATCGGCGATGATGCGCACCGGCCCGTTCGACCCGGGCCCGACGCTCGGGCCGCCTTCGGGTGGCGCGGCCGCCTCTACGACGAGCGCCGTCGCGGTCGAGGTCGTGTCGTGTTCCGGGTCCGCGGCGTGTCTTCTGCCGAAGAAGCCCACGGCGCAATCCTATGGCGGTTCACACGGCCACGTAACGAGCGCCGAGGGCGCCGGCGAGCTGGCGGTGGGCCGGCCCGGCGCCGATCACGATCGAGCCGGCCGAGTCGATTCCGAATGCCCGCGCAAACACGAGCGGGAGTCCCGGGAGCGGCGGCCGGCACCAGCAGGTCGGCGGTCCGCCCGCATGTGGACACAGCGCGCCTTCGACCGGTCCGCGGATCGCGGACGCGAGGCGCTCGACGCGCGGCTGCAGCGACTCGGGCCGGCCGCCGGGGCTCCAGTCGAACAGGAGGTGTGGCGCATCCAGATCGCCCTGGCCGAGCGCGTCCTCCCACCCTGGGCTGTCCAGAGCCGCCGCGGCGACGAACGCTCCGCGTCGCGCTCGGCCCGGAACGGGCGCGCGCGTGAACGGGATCCTCTCCACCCGATCGAATCCCTCGTCGGTCGAGGGCGGCTCGAGCTCGCGGAACGTCCGCATCTGGGAGGTCGGCGCCAAGACCCCCGGCCGCCGGCGCGCCAGCGTGCGCAGCTCGTCTGGCGACGGAAGCGTGCCGAACCATTCGAGCAGGCGCTCGACGAGATTGACCTGGGCCTGCGCGAGCGGGGTGTCGAGCCACACGCATCGGGTCGGGACCCCGTGTCGGGTCGCGGTCTCGATCACGTAGCTGCGCGCGGTGCGCGTCAGATACGTGTTGTCGAGGACCACGCCGCCGACGCCCTCGGACAGCTGTTCGTCGAGCGCGCCGGCGAGCTCGCGCAGGGCGCCGCCGCGCTCGTCGCGATTCAGACGGACGTAGCCGCGGGCGACGTACTCGTCGGCGACCAGGCTCTTGCCGGCGCCCGGGATCCCCATCACGAGAACCACTTCAGCGCGCCCCGGCGCGGCGGGCGGCTGGGCGGGCTCGGGGCGCATGCCGCCGAGGCTCCGCCGGAGCGCGGCCCGGGCGGCCGGGTCGAGCTCGAGCCGGGTCGCGTGCGCGGCCGACCGCGCGGTCTCGGGACGGCGCGCACCGGGGATCGGGACGACCACGGGCGACAGATCGAGCAGCCATGCGAGCGTGATCTCGGCCGGCGTGGCGCCGTACGCGTGCGCGAGGTCCCCCAGCTCGCGGTTACGCGCGAGGTTCCCGACGCGGCGCGGCCCTCCGAGCGGAGAGTGGGCGATCACGGCTAGCGCGAGCTCGGCGCAGCGCTCGAGAACCCCGCCACGGAGCGCGCGATCGTCGTAGGGGCCGAGCGAGACCTCGACGGCGGTGATCGGTGCGAGCGCGAGCGCCTCGTCGAGCTGCCGGCGATTGACGTTCGAGATCCCGACGTGTCGGACCAGGCCCTCGTCGAGGAGCCGGGCGAGTGCCCGCACCGAGGTTCGCCACGGCGTCCGAGGGTCGGGCGCGTGGATCAGGTAGAGATCGATCGCGAGGCCGTCGAGCGCGGCGAGGCTCGCCTCGCAGTCGCGCGCGAGCGCCTTCGCGCGGCCGTCGGGCACCCAGCCGCCACCCGGCCGCGTCATCCCTCCCTTGGTCACGATCCGCGCGCCGGACGCGGCGCCGCAAGCGCGGAGTGCGCCGGCCAGCAGGCGCTCGTTGTGGCCTAGGTCGAGCTCACCGTGGCCGTACGCGCGGGCGGTGTCGAACACGGTCACGCCCGCGTGGGCGGCGGCCGCGATCGTCTCGGCGGCGAGCTGCTCGTCCCGGTCGCGCTCGGTCGACATGCGCATGCAACCGAGGCCGATGCGGAGCTCCGAGGCGTCAAGCCATCCCGGGCGAGTCAGGAGGCAGAGCGTACGTGAACGGGGGGGTCTTGACTTTGACCCTTGGGCAAGGCGCACACTGGCGCGGTCAACCAGCCGCAGTCAGGGCCGCCCCAACCCTGTTAGGTTGTTTCCCTAATGCGTCGCGCCTCTGCCACTGCCGTCTGGTCGGTAGGGATCGTGCTCGGGTTCGCATCGTGCGGGGGCAGCAGCGGCAGCGGCGGCGGATCCGACAACGGCATCTCGTCGAAGTCCCCGGACCAGATCGCCACCGCGGTCAACAGCGCGGTCAACGGCGTGAACTCTGTTCACGTCGTCGGAGCGGTCAACAGCGGCGGATCCAAGACCACGCTCGATCTGAACCTGGTCAACGGCAAGGGAGGACAGGGTTCGATGTCCCAGGCCGGCCTCGGGTTCAAGATCGTGGCGGTCGGCAACAACGTTTACATCAACGGCAGCAACGCGTTCTGGCAGAAGTTCGGCGGCAACGCGGCGGCCCAGCTGCTGAGCGGCAAGTGGCTGAAGGCGCCGGCCACCGGCCAGCTTTCATCGATCGCCGACCTCACGAACGTGCACACGCTGTTCAACCAGCTGCTTTCGAGCCACGGCAAGCTCGCCAAGGGATCGACCTCGACGGTCAACGGCCAGAAGGTGATCGCGGTGAAGGACACGACCAACGGCGGCACGCTGTACGTCGCGACGACGGGCAAGCCATATCCGATCGAGGTGATCAAGGGCGGCTCGGATGGCGGTCAGATCACGTTCGACCACTTCAACCAGCCGGTGACGCTCGCGCCGCCGGCGAACTCGATCGACATCTCGAAGCTTCAGTAACGCACCGTGGCGCGGATGGGGCCGCGTCGCGGTCAGGTCGGCCCGCTCGGCATCGGTGTCCCAGTACCGCACGCAGCGCACCCGCGGCGGCAACACAGCCCTGTTGAGCTGACGAGCGGCGATCATGTGACCGAGTGCTTTGGCGCGTCGAGGAGCATGAGGCGGTCACCGAGCGGGCGTGGGATCCCGCCCGTGCCCTCGACGCGGTCCGGGCGATCGTCGCCGACGCCGAGGCGGCCGAACGGGACGGTGCCTGGCCTGGGCATCCGCTCGACGACGTGGGCGAGGACGAGCCGTTCTCGTCGCTGTACCTCGGCAGCGCCGGGATGGTCTGGGGGCTGGTGAAGCTCGGATCCTCGCTCGACGTCGGCGCGGTCCTGGCATCGGCGCTCGCGCGTTATCGGGTGGCGCCGGATGACGGGGCCGACGCGCACGCGCCGAGTCTGTTCATTGGGGAGACCGGCGTGCTCGTGGTCGCGGACAAGCTGGGCGCGCCGTTGGCGGATCGAAGCCGGCTCAGCGAGCTCGTGCGCGCCAACCGAGAGCACCCGACCTGGGAGCTCTTGTTGGGCTCGCCAGGAACGATCCTCGCGGCCCGGGCGTGCGGGCTTCGGGACGAGTGGCGCGAGAGCGCGGATCTGCTCTACGCCCGGTGGGATCGGTCTTCGGACGCATGGACCCAGACGCTCTACGGCAGGGTGGGGCGGTTGTTGGGTCCCGTGCACGGATTTGCCGGCAACGTCCACGCCCTCCGCGGCTTCGTCGACGACGAGGTTCTGCGCACGCGCGTCACGAGGCTGCTGACCCGGACGGCGGCCCGGCAGGAGGGGCTGGTCAACTGGCCGCCCGAGGATCGCCCGCTGAGTGAGTTTGCCTCCTCGATCCGGGTCCAGTGGTGCCACGGCGCGCCCGGGATCGTCACCACGCTCGCCGATTTGATGCCGCTCGACCTGGCCGTCGGCGGGGGCGAGCTGACCTGGCGCGCGGGACCGCCGCGCAAGGGACCCGGCCTGTGTCACGGCACCGCCGGCAACGGGTTCGCGTTCCTGAGGCTGCACGAGCTGACCGGCGAGACCGAGTGGCTCGATCGCGCTCGCCGCTTTGCGATGCACGCGATCGAGCAGGTCGACCGCGCGCGGGCCGAGCTCGGCCGTGGGCGCTACGCGCTGATGACCGGCGACATCGGCGTGGCGCTGTACGTGCGCGCGTGCCTGGACGCCCGGGCGGAGTTTCCGATCATGGACGTCATGTAGGCGGTGAGTCCCTAGGTATGGATGCCCCATCGTTCATCCGTATCGGGTGCCATGAGGGGTCACTCGGCACCTGGCCGGACAGCAAACGCCGCCGCGACGGGGCGGCTAGATTGCGCATATGCCGCCCGGCCCGGTGACATTCGTGACAGTCGGCCCACGCCCCACCGCTGTGGTCGCGCAGACGACCACGTGGAAGGAGTTCCCCGGCGCGTGGCGCGGACTCCTCGACGAGGTCTACCGGTTCGTTCGCAGCCGGAGCGATCTCGCGACCGGCGATGGCGACGAGAAGTGGCAGAACGTGATGCTCTACAAGGACGACAGACCGGACATCGAAGTCGGAGTCCTGGCGGCCGGACCGTTCGCGCCCGAAGGCCGGGTGATCTCCTCCGAGCTTCCCGGCGGCGAGGTCGCGACCGCGGTGCACCACGGCTCCTACCACGGGCTCCGGGTTACGCACGACGCCGTGCGCGAGCACGCCGCGGCGCACGGGCGCGAGCTCGCGGGACCCCGATGGGAGATCTACGGTCACTGGCGCGAGGATCCGAGCGAGCTCGAGACCGAGGTCTTCTCGCTGCTTCGCTGAGCGGTTGTGCTGGCAGGCCCGCTCCGGAGCGCGACGGCCGCCGCTCAGGAGAGCGCCCCGCGCTCGGCGTCGGACAGCGCCCGCTTGATGCGCCATCGGAAATCGGCGACCACACGGTCGAACCGAGTTACGATTCTCTTATGCCGGAGAGACGGTCGAGCCTCGCCGAGCGAGTGTCTTTGTTCCTGCTGCTGGTGGCGCTGCTCTCTCCGCTCATCGCGCTGGTCGTGCTCATGATCACGAGTCCCCCGCTCGCGGACGAAGTCGCGAAGACGCTCGGCGCGCCTGTCGTGGTCTCGGTGATCGGCGCGATCATGGTCGCCCGCAGACTGTTCTTCCCAGGCTCGAATCCGCCGCCGGGGTCTTCGGAGGGCGGCGATGGGGGCGGGGGCAGCGGTCCCCCGGGGCCGATCGCGCCTCCGGATGCACCGCGCGGGGACGTCCCGCTGCCTGATGCCGATCCGGCCGCCGTTCGCCTCCGGGACCACGATCGCGCGGGTCGCCGGCGCGTCCGGCCGCGACGGCCCGCCCGCGAGCCAAACCGCTCACCGGCGCCGGCCGGTCCGCACCGCTGACGCGTCACCCTCCCTTTCTGCTAAAGCTGTGCGGGTGACCAAGATCGCTGTCACCGGCGGGAGCGGAAAGGCAGGGCGTGCGGTCGTGCATGACCTGCTCGAGCACGGGCACGAGGTGCTCAACATCGATCAGATGCCGTCGCCCGAGTCGAGCTCGCCCGAGTCGCGGATCCCGTTCCTGCGCGCCGACGTGACCGACTTCGGCCAGACGCTCGAGGCGTTGAGCGGGGGTGAGACGCTGCCCGGAATCGAGGCGGTCGTGCATCTGGCGGCAATCCCCTCCCCGGCGCATGCGACGCCGGACCAGGTGTTTCGGACGAACGTCACGAGCACCCACACGGTGTTCGCCGCCGCGGCGCGCCTCGGTCTCAGCCGGGTCGTGTGGGCGTCAAGCGAGACGACGCTCGGCCTGCCGTTCGATCGGCCGCCCGATTACGCGCCGGTCGACGAGCCCCATGTGTATCCGGAGACGAGCTATGCGCTGTCGAAAGTTCTCGGTGAGGAGATGGCGCGCCAGTTCAACCGCTGGAGCGGCGTTCCGATCGTCGGCCTGCGGTTCTCGAACATCATGGTTCGTGCCGACTACGACAAGTTCCCCACCTACTGGGACGATCCGAATCTGCGCAAGTGGAACCTGTGGGGGTACGTGGACGAGAGCCACGTCACGCAGAGCGTCAGGCTCGCGCTCGAAGCGGACATCGCCGCGGCCGACAGCTTCATCATCGCCGCGGGCGACACGGTCATGAAGCGGCCGAGCCGTGACCTGATGGCCGACGTGTTCCCGGGCGTCCCCGTCGCCGACCACGTCGAAGGAACCGACACCCTGCTCGACATCCGAAAGGCCCGGAACGTGCTTGGCTACTCGCCGGAGTTCACCTGGCGCGAGCTATTCTAAACGTCAGTTGAGCTCGGCGCGCTTGATGCTCGCGTCGACCGCCTCGATCGCCTGTGATACGCGCTGGCAGACCCCGACCCCGGCCCCGGCCCGTGAGTGCAACCGGCTGGTGAGCCCACAGCCGCCGATCACGAACTGGGTGACGGGGAATTCGTCCCTCACCCGCTGAATCGAGTTCATCACCTGAACCGACGCTGTCGGCATCGTCGCGCTCATGCAGATGACGTCCGGCTGGTGGCGCCTGACGCTCGCGACCAGCGCCTCAGCGGGAACGTCGGCCCCGAGCATCACGATCCAGTAGCCGGCTCCGCTCAGCAGGTTGCTGACCATCCGCAGCGCGACAACGTGCCGCTCGCCGGCGGGGGTCGCGAGCATCACACGGTGGCGACGCCGGTCCTGCGCGACCCGTGCGGCCTCGCGCTGCAACGCCAGGACGCGCATCGAGATCTCGGTCGCGAGATGCTCGTCGGCGACCGAGATCTCGCCTCGTTCCCACAGCGCGCCCATCATCCACAGCGCGGGCGCGATGACCCCCTCGTCGATCTCGGCCGTGCTCAGCTTGGCCTCCATCGCCTCGCGGATCGTGGCCTCGGCGGCGATCTCGTCGCCGGCCAGGAGGGCAGCTGCGTACGCCCGCTCGAATTCGCCGACCCTACTCGCACGAAGCTCGCGCGACTCGTTGTCTTGATGGCCCATCGTTACTCAGGCGCGACCATACAGCTGTGGCGCGCGACGGCCGTAGCATCGCAGGCATGGATGCGTCGCTGAATCCGGCTCTGGCCGACGTCCAGTTCTGCCCGAGGTGCGCTCAGCCGGCGGACGTGGAGTTTCCGCGCCGGATCGTCTGCCCGCACTGCGGCTACGCCGCGTACTACAACCCCAAGCCGGTCGCCGGCGCGATCCCGGTCGATGACGAGGGGAGGGTGATCCTGCTGCGGCGCGGGTTCGATCCCGGTCGTGGGCTGTGGACGTTCCCGGGCGGGTTCGTCGATCTCGGCGAGTCGGTCGAGCAGGCGGCGCTCCGCGAGACCGTCGAGGAGCTCGGCATCGCGATCGAGCTCGAGCGGCTCGTGGGCGTCTACTCGCGGGATGACGATCGCGTGGTGTTGGTCGTGTACCGGGCACGGGCGCTCGGGACGCCGCGGACCTCACCCGAGGCCGTCGAGATACGCGCGTTCGCGCTCGATCAGATCCCGTGGAAAGAGCTCGCGTTCTGGTCGACCGAGCTGGCGCTCCGGGACGCCTTCCTCGCCTCGAGGTAGGTCTCGCCAGCGCCCTCGACGATCGACGGCATGTCGCTGATCTCGCCGGTCTCGAGCGCGCCGACGCATCTTGCTGATACGAAGAACTTGGGTGATCCGGGAGACGACCAGGTCGAGCCGTAGAGATACCGTCCACTGCGTGGACCAAACTCACCGCGGACGCGTCGAGGCGCTGCTGTCGCAGGCAGCCGCCGAGCACGCGGAGCTCATCTCCCGGCTGCCGCCGGACCTGCAGGCATCGCTTCCCGTGGACGCCCAGGGAGTCACGCGCGCGATCGACCACCTGGCGGTGGCGGCCGGCTTGTCCGAGCGTGAGCGTCGCGCGCTGATTCGACCGCACGCGGTCAATCCCGCCGTATTGCATGCCCGCGTGTTCGGGAGAGCGCCGCTCGCGCGTGAAACCGTGATCGCGTCCTTCGTCGAGGGCGCGCGCGTCCGCGCGGACGCGCTGGCGGCGCTGGCCGACGCCGTCGGCGGCGAGTCGCTCGGCGTCGAGGTTCGGAGGCTGCTCGTCGACGACCCGCCCCCGGTGATCGCGGATGGCCAGGACGTCGTCCCGGCGCTGCGCGCAACCTACTCGGCGCAGGAACGGGCGGCCGTCGCGATCGCCGACCGTCTCGATCGCACCTGATCCGCCGCGGTGCCTTGCCCCCTGCGCCACGGGCGGATAGGTTTCCCGCATGGCAGATCAAACATTGAGCGTCGTCAACGAGGTTCCTCGGTCGAGTGCGATCATCCATGCCCCGCCGAAGGGGAAGATGGCCTTCAGCGGTGACGGCCCGGATCGCCTGCTGTGCGGCGGTTGCACCATCGTCCTGGCGGAGGGCGTCAGCGACGGGCAGCTGTTCGGGGTGTTCATCGAGTGCCCCGAGTGCGGGGCGCTGAACGACGTCAACTCCTGAACGACGCCGGTCAGCGCCGGTTCACCTCGCGGGCCCGTGTCGGCGGGCGTTCACTCGCCCTTCGGGCGGCGAATCGTGCGGAAATCGCTCGACAGGTGGGCGTCGAGGAGGTAGGCCCAGGGCATCAGGAAGTAGCCCTTCATGCCCCACCCGGTACCCCATGAGTTGCGCACGAGCCCGTAGTTGGGCTGGTCCTTGAGATACCCGACGAGCAGGACCTCGTGGCCGCCGAGCTGCTTCTCGTCGCGGCTCGGCAGCGGCACGATGCCGGTCTGCGCCACCTCCTGGGACTCGAACGACTCGAACACGGAGAAGCCGAACGCGATCGTCTGCCGGTTGGAGAGCACGGCCTTCATCGAGTCGAGGTTTCGCGGGACCGCCCGGTAGTTCGAGATGCGGTGCTGCCCGGCCTCGTCGGCGAGGCTCGCCGGCGGCTCGACCGAGAACTTGCTGATGTCGTACGGCCAATCCTGCTCGAGTGGAACGCCGAGCTTCTGGCAGACCTTGAAGCCGTCGCGACCGAACGCGCCAGTATCCTGGTCGGTCGGGGCGCCCTCGAGCTTACGCTCGTAGTAGTAGATCCACAGCCGGGACAGGAAGCCCGGGTCCGAGCTGTTCAGCTTCGCGTCGTACTCGACCGCCGCCGCGACGGCATTCGCGGTGCAGCTCCCGAGCTGACCCTGGTCGAACACGTCGGGAAGGTCGGCGCGTGGGTCGACCTCGGCGAGAACGGCGAGCTCCGCCGCGTCGGCGATGTGATCCCGGATATCGGGAAGAGACGGCTTCCACCCGTAGCGATGGACCTTGCGCGGCGTCAAGCCCGCGGCCTCGAGTACGTCGGTCATATGCCCCTCTCCGGTCCGGGCCGCCTTACGCGACCGGTCTGGTCACCCCGGCGGCCCCTTGTGTTAACCCTTCCCCCACCAACGATACGCCCCGTCCGACCCTGTCGTCAACGCCCGTTCGCGGCCACGCTCGCCGTGTGAAACAGTGGACCCGGCTTGCACGAGTCCGAGTACCCGTCGTCCATCGTTCTCTCTGTGGGGGAGGAGCGTGCGCTCCCGCTGACCGGCCTTGCGACGGCGGGCTACCGGTGGTCGGGGGTGGTGACCGGCGACGACCCGGGGGCAGTCTCGCTCAAGGTGCGTCGTGGCGAGCTCCCTACCGGGGCCAAGCCCGGCGCGGGGGTTCCCGAGCAGGCCGTGCTTCACGGCGTACGCCCGGGCTCCGCGCTGGTGCGGCTCGAGCTACGCCGGCCGTGGGAGGCCGAGCGGGCACCGGCCCGGCAGATCGAGCTGACCGTCGAAGTGCTTGACCCCTGAACGACGTTGGTCGAACATCGCGCCATGGACAGGGTCGGCGACTCGGCGGACCCGGCCCCGCGGGCCCGCAACGGTGGCCGGAACGGAGCTCCGGGAGCCCGCGACGTCCGGGTCGCGGCCGGCGACGGCAAGTGGTACATCGTCGGCGCGCCCGACATGGAGTCGTACCTGACACTACTGTGGGGAAAGCCCGACGTACACATAAAGACCACCGACGACGCGAAGAAGCTCGAGGGAACCCTGGCGCCTGGCCAGATCGCGATCTTCGCCGGGCCCCATCACTCCGGCGCGATCATGGGCCAGGACCCGGGCGCCGGGTTCGCCTATCACGACGCCTACGTCGAGTCGGACTCAGGCGTGATGCCGGTCAGTGCGTGGACGCTCCCGCCCTGATCTAGTGTCCCGAGTCAGGAACGCGGCCGGCGGCCGCGCGCGGACACGAGCGGGTAGGAGCTGACACTGAACGAGGGGTCGTCGATCAGCTCGTAGAAACGATCGATCTCCGCGTCCGTGATCCGGCCGACCTCGGTCACGCGGTCATGGAGCTGCTCGATGTTCGCCCGGTGGAGCCGGGACCCGGCCGATCCGCCCGCCCAGACGTGCACTTGGGCGTCGACGTGCACATCGCACAAACCCTGGTCGCGCAGCAGCGAGCAGAGCCGGCGTCCAAAGTCGAGGGCGACTCCGGCGTCGTCGAGGACGCGGTTGAACGCGTCCATCACCTTCGTGAACAGCCTGGCGTCGTCGAGGTCGCAGATCGGCGTGAGCGGAAGCCAGTCGCAATCGAAGTCCTCGACCAGCAGCCAGCCACCGGGCTTGACCGCTCGGATCATCCGCTCGAGCGCCCGCTGCCGCTCGGGTAGGTGGATCAGCACGAGCCGCTCGTGGGCGAGGTCGAAGGCGCCCGGCGCGAGCCCGTCGGCGACGATGTCATGCCGGCGGATCTCGATGTTCGGCCGGGGGGCGTCGAGCCAGCGCGGATTGATGTCGGTCACGACCACCCGTCCGGTGGGCGCGGCGCGATCCGCCAACCAGCGCGCGATCGAGCCGCCGCCTCCGCCGACCTCGAGGCAGTCCCATCCTGCCTGCACTCCGATCTCCTCGAGCTGACGGATCGTCACCGCGTCATAGCAGGACTCGAGGCTTGCGAACCGCTGCTCTGTCTCCGTCGCCGCGTTGTCGAGAACGTACTGGGTCATGTTGCCTCCAGATGAGCGTTTGACGTTGGAGGCGTGCGAACGGCCTGAACGCATCGTTCGGTGCGAATGAACGAGCAGCCGGTGGTTCAATCCGTCCATGGAGCCGGCGACCGGCGGCGGTGTCGGACTGGTGGGTGAACTCCTACGCGAGGGCGACTACTGGACAGTCGTGTACGACGGTCGCGAATTCCGCGCGCGTCACTCGAAGGGGATCGGCTACCTCGCCGAGCTTCTCAGCCGCCCGGGGGTCTCGGTGGCGGCGCTCGAGCTCGCGGCCGCGCGATCGGCGGGGCGGGTCCCGGAGCGGCAAGCGTTGGCTGAGGCCGGCGCGGGGAGTACCGAAGCCGACCTCGGGCCGGTGCTCGACGCGCGCGCGAAGGCCGCATACCGCAGGCGGCTTGACGAGCTCGAGGCCGAACGAGACCAGGCCGAGGCGTTCCACGACCCCGAGCGCGTCGAGCGGGCGCGGAGCGAATACGACGCAGTCGCGGCCGAGTTGTCCTCGGCGCTCGGTCTCGGAGGCCGCGACCGCCGAGCCGGTTCGCCGTCCGAGCGCGCGCGGCTGAACGTAACGCGCGCGATCAGAGCGTCGATTGAACATCTCGGCGAGCACGACCCGGCGCTCGGCGCGCACCTCACCGCGACCGTGCTGACCGGTCGCGCGTGCGTGTACCGACCCGACCTTGCGACGCCGGTGCGGTGGGCGATCGGCACGAGTCCGCCCGAGCGCCACCGGCAGTTCGAGGCGCCGGTCACGCGGTACGCGGAGTCGGGCGGCGTCAGCATCGCCTACCAGGTTCTCGGCGAGGGCGAGATCGACATCGTCGCGGTGCCGCTGCTGATCAGCCACCTCGACCTGTTCTGGGAGGACCGCCACGCAGCGGCGTTCTACCGCCGCCTGGCCACGTCCGGGCGGCTGATCATGTTCGACAAGCGAGACACCGGCCTATCGGACAGCGCGCCGGGCGAACCGTCGCTGGAGGAACGGATGGAGGACATCGAGGCGGTGATGGACGCCTGCGGCTCGAACCGTGCGGTTCTGTTCGGGTACTCCGAGGGTGTGCCCATGAGCATCATGTTCGCGGCCACCTACCCGGACCGCGTCAGCGCGCTGATCCTTGCCGGCGGCGCGGCCCGCTGGCCGTCAGCCCCCGACTACCCGTGCGGGCGCGAGTCGGACGAGATGATGGACGCGATCGAACGACTCGCGGCGCACCGGTGGGGGCGGGGGGAGAGCCTCGAGTGGTACGCGCCCGCCGGCGTCGCGCAGTCCGCCGTCGTCCGCCAGCGGTTCGCGCGCTGGGAGCGGATGGCGGTCAGCCCGAGCGCGCTGCTCCGAATCGTGCGCATGATCCGTCAGGTCGACGTTCGCAGCGTGCTGCCCGCGATCCACATGCCGGCGCTCGTGATCCAGCGTCTCGATGACCGCATCACGCCGGTCTGCCATGGGCGCTACCTCGCCGGGCACATTCCGCACGCGCGGTACTTCGAGCAGCCGGGCTGCCACCTTCCCTGGCTGGACGGCAGCGACGCGATGCTCGTCGAGATCGAACGGTTCCTCTCAGAAGAGTCGGGCGGCGAGCCCGAGCCCGACCGCGTCCTCGCGACGATCCTGCACGCCTCGATCGACGCAGCGTCGGGCTCGAGCGGCGAGGCAGGCGCGCTCCCCGCCTACGATGCCGCCGTCGGCTCGCACGTCCAGGCGTATCGGGGCCGGCTCATCAGATCCATCGACACGGCCACGCTGGCGACGTTCGACAGCCCGGCGCGCGCGATCCGCTGCGCCGTCGCCCTGCGCGGGGTCGCTGAGACCCATGACCTCTCGATCCGGATTGGAGTCCATACCGGCGAGATCGAGATCACCGCCGCCGATATCGCCGGGGTCTCCAGCCGGATCGCGGCGCGGATCGTGGACCTGGCGAAGCCGGGCGAGATCCTCGTGTCGCGCACCGTCAAGGACCTGGTCATCGGCTCAGAGATCGCGTTCGCCCACCGTGGCCGGCACAGACTCACCGAAGCCGCCGACGAGCAGCCCCTGTTTGCGGTCGCAGACGTTTAGAGGCCGTCACGCCTCACGGCTCGGCGCCCCATGATTGGGCGACGTCGGCCGGAGCCGAGCTCGCGCCGTCCGGCACCTCGCATGGGGTCGCGATCGGGTCGTAGCGGCCGCACACGTCCAACGGGCTCTGGAACAACCCGACGGACGGAAGCGCCTGGCCCGTGAACGAGAACAGCGTCAGGTTGTCGTTGGGCGTGCCGGCGCCCGGCTCCCAGCCGACGCCCGGGATCCATTCGGGCTCCCAGTAGAACAGCCCAGTGCCGAGCTGGTCCGGTACCTGGTGGAGGATCGAGAGCAGGTCGTTGTAGAACGAGAGCTGACCGCCTGGCGTGTCCGGGTAGCCATCCGAGACCTGGCTGCTCTGCCAGACGAAGTTGCCCGTGCTGTCGCCGCCCGCGAGGGTCCACGGGTACTGCGACTCCGCGATCACGATGCGCTTGCCGTACCGGGTCGCGAGGTCGTTGATGTTTGCGCGCATCGCCGCCACGGGCCCGTGGAAGAACGGGTAGTACGACAGTCCGATCACGTCGAACGGCACGCGGGCGGACACCATATGGTCGAAGAAGCGGACGCTGTCGGCGTTGTTGCCGCCCTCGTCGAAGTGGAGCATCACGAGCAGCTTGTGACCGGCCGGATTGCCGGCGCGCGCTCCAGCCACGCCCGCCTCCAGCAGCGTGGTCAGGTTGTCCCAGCCGGTATCGGCGGTCCAGTCGACCTCGCCGACCGGCCACAGGATCCCGTTGCGGATCTCGTTCCCGATGGAGACCATGTCGACCGGGGTGCCCTGCCGGGCGAACGCCGACATCACGCTCTGGGTGTAGTTGCGCACCGTGGTGGTGAGCTGGCTCAGGCCCTGCCCCTGCCAAGCGGCCGGGATGTCCTGGTGCTGCGGGTCGGCCCAGAAGTCCGAGTAGTGGATGTCGAGGTAGACCCTGTCGCCGGCAGCCTCGATCCGCCGGGCCATGCGCAGGTCGCTGGCCAGGTCGCTGTAGCCGGGCGGCGGGTTGACCCACAGCCGCAGACGGACGTAGTTCAAGCCGTGGTTGTCGAGGATCGACAGCGGCGAGCCGGGCGACCCGGCGTCGGTGAAGTGGGCGCCGGCGGCCTCCTCTTGGGGCTCGAACGAGAGGTCGGCGCCGCGGTCGGGGATGACGCTCAGCGGCATCGACTCGAACAGCCGCAACTCACCGATGCACGGTGGCGTGCCGTCGTTGTCGGTCACGTCGACCTTGAGGTAGCGCGCGCGGAGCCGGCCACCCGACGCCGGCCAGTACACCGGCTGGCCGGCGGGCACGGACTGCTCGGCGGCGCCGGGCACGGGCCGCAGCGAGCTCGGGTCGTTGCCGTAGCTGAAGTTCACGAGCGCGGTGGTGGCCGTGCTCTTGAGCGTGAGGCCGAGGCCGTCGAGCATGCGTGGGCGGCCGAGATCGACGGTCACGCTGCCCGTCCACTCCGTCGAGCACCAATCGGTCGACGCGCTTCCGTCGATCGCGTTGGATGCCGGCGAGCCCAAGGCCTGCGTCGACGCGGTCGCGGTGCCCTCGAGTGCGATGTCGAGCGACGTCCGCGACGGTGGCCGCACTGCGGCCGCCGCTCTCACGACGCGGACCGGCGAGCTAGGGGCGAAGGCGCCTCCGAGCACCAGCAGCAGGCAGCAGGCGGCCGCGGACGCGAGCACGCCGAGACGAACGGGTGGACGACGGTTGATCATGGACCTCTCCTGACTTGGGAGCCGCTCCCGCGGGACTCCGTGTTAGCGCGTGTTAGCGCTCACAAACCGCGCCCGAGGAACGCTACTCGCCGACCTCCGGCAAATCAAACGGCAACCGTCTGTCAGTGGGCCGACGGGGCCACGGGCGACTGGGTCGGCGCGGCGGGCGCGGTGACGCGCCGGACGGGTGAATGCGTGCTCAGCCAGGCCGTCGCCGACGCGAGCAGCGCGGCGCCGGCGAATGCGGCCGCGACGACGCCGAACGCGTGCGCGGGAGCGGCGCCCGAAGCACGAAGGCCGAGAGGCGGGCGGAGTGCGGGTTCGCTAGATCTGGCGCCGGAACGTCACCATCGAGCGACCGGAGCCGTTGTAGTCGGCGATCGGGTTGCTGGACCTCGAAGCCGAGCGCGCGGTGGAAGCGGATCGATTCTTGATTGGCCGGAGCTGTGATCGTCCGCAGCTCCGTGCAGCCCCGCCCGCGGGCGTAGCCGGCGAACTGCTCGTACAGCCGGCGCGCGAGCCCGTCGCCACGGCGATCGGGCCGGACGCCGACGAAGTGCACGTACCCGATGCGCGGGTCAGCGGGCGAGACGAACGCCACCAGGAATCCGGCCAGGCCGCGTTCGTCCTCGACGACGGCGCTGGTCGACCAGAAATGATCGAGAAAGAGACGGGGGAGGGAGGGGGAAACCCTCCGGCCCCACCACTCGTCGATCCCGCGAATCGAGTCGTAATCACCTGGGCGGGCAACGCGGCTCCCGGTTACGTTCATCGCGCCATGATGCCCGTTACACTTCCCGTTAGGGGTCGGGCTTCCGCTCGACCAAGCAGTGCCCGGCGTTTTCGCAGTTGTTGCGTTCAGCACCCTCCGCGTTTCGCAGTGCACGTACACACACCGGAGGGAACAGCATGGCAACAGGTACCGTGAAGTGGTTCAGCGACGAGAAGGGTTACGGATTCATCACGCCCGATGACTCCGGCAAGGATCTGTTCGTGCATCACAGCGCGATCCAGGGCAACGGCTTCAAGTCTTTGCCTGAGGGCGCGAAGGTGAGCTACGACGCAGAGCAGGGCCCCAAGGGCCCGGCCGCTGCGAACGTCCGGACGATCTAGCCCGCCGACTCGATCAGCGAGACTCGAGGTATACCTCGAGTCTCGCTCGTTTCGATGGTGCGTACTCTTGGGGGCGTGCCGATTCCGCGCTTCCGCAGAGTTCGTGCCGCCAAAGAAGACCCCGTAGCGATCGGCGATCCGCGGTTCGAGGGCTGGGAGACGGTGAGCGTCTTCGAGGAGCAGAGCGCCGCGGTGGCGTGGCGAGATCAGCTCCGGCATATGGGGCTCGACGCGAGCTGTATCGCGGATCACCCGCTTGATCAGTTCGGTCGTGGCGACATCTACCTCGTCGTTCCGCCGGACCAATGGTCCCGGGCCAACGAGATCGTCGAGAACCTCGACGACGGCTAGCCCTTCGGCTAGCCCGCGGCGTCACTCTCGGAGCCACCCCCGCCACCGCTAGGCCTCCCGGACGAGCTCGTAGGTGAGGTAGGCGAGGCCGTCACCGACGGTCTGGGTGTCGATGAGGCGCATCGGCTTCTTGTCGCTGGTCTCGCCGAAGAGGCGCTCGCCGGCGCCGAGCACGACCGGGAAGACGACGAGCCGCAGCTCGTCGACCAGGTCGTGCTCGATCAGCGTGCGCCCGAGCTCGATAGCTGGCGTAGACGACGATCTCCCCGTCCAGCTCCTGCTTGAGCTTCGAGACCTCGTTCGACCACGTCGCCCTTCAGGACGGTCGCGTTGCTCCAGCGGGATGCTTCGAGGGTCGAGGACACGACGTACTTGGGCATGCTGTTCAGCCTGTCCGCCCACTCGCCGTCCCGGGCCAGCCACCGCGTGGCGAACCACTCGTCGCTGCGCCGACCGAGCAGCAGGGCCTCGGTGCCTCGCGCCTCGTCGAGCGCGAGCTTGGCCCACGCTTCGAGGTCCTTGCCCCCGAACTCGCCGAACCAGCCGCCCAGCCTGAAGCCCTCCTGACCGTCCGGGTCCTGGACGACTCCGTCGAGCGAGACGTTCGTGGCTGATCACGATCTTTCCCATCTCGGTTCTCCTTTCGTTGGACTGTTGCTTGCTGCGTTTGTTGAGGCGTCCGCCGCCGACGAAAACTGAGCGGCGAATTTCGAGCCGCCCCGACGTCATTACTTCGTGATGCGCGTTGAGAGGAAGAGTCCGTGCGAGGATGCGAGCGTGACCGAGCAGACCCTCGCCCGTGCGCGCGCCGGCGACGAGGACGCGTTCCGCGAGCTGACCGACCCGTACCGGCGTGAGCTCCAGCTGCACGTCTACCGGATCGTCGGGTCGGCGCAGGACGCCGAGGACCTGCTCCAGGAGACGCTGCTCGCCGCGTGGCGCGGCCTCGAGCAGTTCGAGGGACGCGCGTCGGTCCGTGCCTGGCTGTACCGGATCGCCACCAACCGCTCGCTCGACGCCCTGCGGGCGAGCCGGCGCCGCCCGGAAGACCAGCGGATGACCCAGATGCCCGAGCCGACACGCTGGAGCGAGCCGGTCTGGCTCGAGCCCTACCCCGACGTTCTGCTCGAGGGGATCCCGGACGAGGCTCCCGGACCGGAGGCGCGCTACGAGACCAAGGAGGCGATCGCGCTGGCGTTCATCGTCGGCCTTCAGCACCTCCCGCCGCAGCAGCGCGCGGTGCTCGTGCTGCGCGACGTGCTCGGCTACCGCGCCGGCGGAGGTCGCCGAGATGCTCGAGACCAGCGAGGCGTCGGTCAACAGCCTGCTGCGCCGCGCGCGTGCGGCGTTCGAGTCCCGCCTGCCGGCCACCGGACGCGAGCGAGCGCCGCTCCCGAACTCCAAGCTCGAGCGCGACATCGTCGGCCGCTTCGCCGAAACGGTCGAGAACGGCGACATCGACGGCATGGTCGCGCTCCTGACCGACGACGCGTGGCTCACGATGCCGCCGCTCCCGCACGCCTACCAGGGACGCCGACGCGATCGGCGCGTTCCTGCGCGGCGCCGAGGCGCGCCGCGGCGCGCCGCTGCGGCTGGTGCCGACCCGCGCCAACACGCAGCCGGCGTTCGGCTGCTACCTCGCCGGTGCCCGAGACCGACGTCGCGCGTGCGTTCGCGCTGTTCGTGCTGACGCTCGAGGGCGACCAGATCTCCGCGATCACGTGGTTCGCCGACAGCGGCGTCTTTCCGCAGTTCGGCCTGCCGCGGATGCTGCGATAAGACAGGCTGGCCTGACGCGAGAGGTACCCAAGGCACCTCGGACGTGTCCCGATTGGGGCCTGGACGTCTGTCGAACATCTGTTTACCCGGATCCGGAGCTCACGTTGACGAAATCTTGACGGTCGCCCGCGGTTTCTTAGCGTCACTTACACGGCGCCTCGGCAAGCATGTGGTGTGCACACATTTGCGATGTCAGTTGCCGATCTCGAGCGCATTTCGTATCCGCCCCGCCCGCTCCGCGCGGGAGGGGGCCCATGGCGACGCATCAGTCTCGCGCTGATCGCGAGTTGGCGCGCGTCCGAGCTTGATCGTCAACTCGCCGCCGGCGCAAGTCCGGCCGCCAGCGCGCTTCTCGCGATCAGGAGCCGGCGCCTGACCAGCCGGCGTGGCCGGGCGCGCGTCGCGGCGGGACTGGCGCGAGCGGTCCGCGATGCGGAGGCCACGACGCGTGGTTTCAGCGCAGCGGTCCGGCCGGACTGCCGCGAGGTAATCGCTGCGCGGACGGTGCTCGCGGCTCTGGACCGCCGCCTTCGCGCTGCCGAATCGGTCAGTTCGCAGGGCATTGCGCTGCTCGAATCGCTGCTGACCGACGGCACGAGTCCGCTGTACCGGCCCGCCGAACCCGGCGCGCTTGGAAGCCGTCTGCGCGCGGCCGCCGCTGCGCTCGAACCTCCAGCGCAATGAGGCGGAGCTTCAACGAGGCGGCGCACAAGCTGGGCTATGTCGCTCCGCCGGCGCCGAGCGTTCACGCGCAGGAATCGGAGGCCACGCGGCAGCGCTTCGAGGCGCTGGCCGATTCCAACCGAGACGTGATCGCTCACGCCGGCCGGGCGGTCCTCGTGCTTGGTGCGCTTGGGGTCGTGTATGGAGACATCGGGACGAGCCCGCTGTACACCGAGCAGGCGATCTTCACGTCCTACAAGGCCACCGCGCAGATCACCCCCGCCACCGTGTACGGGATCGCGTCGTTGATCTTCTGGGCGCTGATGGTGGTCGTATCGATCAAGTACGCGGGCTTCATCATGCGCGCCCACAACCGCGGCGACGGCGGCATCATGGCGCTGACCGCGCTTCTGCAACGGAACAAGGTCGTGCATGGAGCGCTGCTGGTGACGCTCGGGATCTTCGGCGCGGCCCTGTTCTTCGGTGACGGCATGATCACCCCGGCGATCTCGGTGCTCGGCGCGATCCAGGGGGTCCAGGTCGCCACGCCGGCACTGGCGCACCTGGTCGTGCCGCTTTCCGTCGCGATCCTGCTCGGGCTGTTCGTACTCCAGCGATTTGGGTCGGGAACGATCGGATGGTTGTTCGGGCCGATCCTCCTTGTCTGGTTTTCGGTAATCGCGCTGATTGGCCTCAGCCAGGTGGTCAAGGACCCGGCGGTGTTCCAGGGTTTGTCGCCGACCTGGGCGGTCCGGTTCTTCGTCGATCACGGTGCCGCCGGTTATCTCGTGCTCGGCGGCGTGGTCCTGGCGGTGACCGGCGCAGAGGCCCTATATGCGGACCGGGGCCACTTTGGCGCGAGCCCGATCCGCCTGGGCTGGTTCGGCCTGGCGCTCCCTGCGCTGGTACTGAACTATCTGGGGCAAGGCGTTTTCATCCTCCACCATCCGGCCCTGGCGAAGGACACGAGCACGTTCAATCCCTTCTACCAGATGGTTCCCCACTGGGCTCTTTGGCCAATGGTCGTGTTGGCCGCGATCGCAACCGTCATCGCCTCCCAGGCCGTGATCTCGGGCTCGTTCTCAGTAGCGAAGCAAGCCGTGCAACTTGGCTTCCTGCCGAGGCTGCGGGTCCTGCACACGTCCAAGGTCGAGGGCCAGATCTATGTCCCGGTCGTCAACTGGCTGCTCTGCGTCGGCGTCCTGACGCTCACGCTCGTGTTCCGCTCCTCAACCAAGTTGGGGGACATATACGGCGTTGCGGTGACGGGTACGTTCATCCTCAACACCCTGCTGTTCCTGGCCGTCGCGCGCTTGCTCTGGGGCACTTCCAGGTGGAAGCTCGCGCCGATCGCGGTGTTGTTCCTGACGGTCGAGATCGCGTTCTTCAGCGCGAACATCGCGAAGGTCGAGCACGGCGCGTGGCTGCCCCTGGTGATCGGGCTCGTGATCTCAGTCGTCATGATCAACTGGCGCCGCGGCCAGGTGATCGTCACGAGGAATCGCGTCGCCCAGGAGGGGCCGCTGAACGAGTTCCTCGGCGGTCTCGACTCTAAGCAGCCCCCACTGGTCCGGGCGCCGGGCGTCGCGGTCTTTCTCTGCCGCGACAAGGACACCACTCCGCTCGCGCTGCGCGCCGACGTCCAGCACACCCACACGCTTCCAGAGAAGGTCGTGATCGTCTCGGTCGACACCGTCAGCATTCCGCACGTCGAGACCTTCGACAGGTGCGCGGTCGAGGTGCTCGGCCACGGGCGCTTCAAGGTCGTCCATCTAACTGCCCGCTTCGGCTACCACGACACTCTGAATATCCCCGACGCGATGGCACAGGCGCGCAAGCAAGGGCTGCTCGAGCGCAACCTTGACCTAGAGCACGCGTCCTACTTCGTCTCGCGGATCACGATTACGACGACCGACGATCCGGGCATGCCGCGGTGGCGAAAGAACCTGTTCATCGCGATGGCCCGCAACGCATCAAGCGCGATCGATCACTTCGGGCTCCCTAGTGACCGCACCGTGATCATGGGCTCGCAGGTCGCGCTCTGAGCGTCTCAAGCATCCTCGACTCGACTACGGACAGCGGCTCTCGACACCAGTCCGCCGGGGGACCCGGCGACTTCGGCGACGCCTCGCGCCTCGAGGTCGAAGTAGTAGAGCGTGAGCTGGACCGCCGCGAACGGCACCGTGAGCGTGTAGACCAGCGCAGCTGCGAGGTTTATGAAGTTGAGGGAGCGGTCGGTTAGAAGCAGCAGCCCAACGCCGAACAGTGGGCCCGAGAGCACGGCGAGCGCGTCGACCAGCGCGGTGAAGCCGAACGTCCGCCACCAACGACCCCGTACGAGCTCGGAGCTGTGACGCAGCGATTCGCCGGCCGACAGATCGTCGAGCATGCACGCCTGCGCGAACAGCGACCACCGGATGAAGCGATGGATCGCCACGGGGATTCCGACCACGGTGATCGTGAGCAGGAAGACCATGGCGATTTCGGCGGCGAGCCCGCGGGTCAAGGGCCGAAGCCGCCCGATCACGCGCGCGTATGCCTCGCCGGCCAGGATGCGCCGCCCGGCGTCGATCTCGCCCAGAATCACGGCGACGGCGGCGGTGGCGATGACCGAAGCGAACAGGCCGCCGACGCCCCCGATCAGGATTGCAAGCAAGGCGGTGACCGCGCCGTGGCGACCGTCGAGCGCGACCAGCGGCGCCGCGCTCGACAGATGAAACACTACCCATTGGATCCCGGCGGCCACGAGGTAGACCGGGACGAAGGTTGCGCCGGCCGCGGCGAACGTCGGCAGGTTCTGCGCATAGAGCCGCCCGGCCGCCCGGAAGATCTGACCGCCTTGCCGCTGCCGTCTCAGCGGATGCGGGTCGGGTGGCCGCCACGTCGTGGCCGCTGCCGCTCCGAGCAATCCTCCCACGACGAGAAGGAGCAGCGCGACGAACGGCAGTGGATGGATCAGCGCCCAGTTCGCAACGATCGCGCCCCTGGTGACCGCGCCGCAGAAGAAGTTGCCGACGCTCACGCCGAAGGTACTTCCGCCTGGTAGCTCGACGCTCGTGTTGCGCAGCCCGGCTGACCACTCGATCGGCGCCAGCCACTGAGTCTTCGCCGCCGGCCCGGTGGGGCCGTTGTTGATGCCACTCTCTTTTTGGCCCCAGCGTCCATCGAACGCAAGCCACGCGTAAGGCGCCGACGGTGACGACGGAATGTCCGGCAGCAGCACCGTCTGGAGTCGCAGCCGGGTGGTGGCGCTGCGCGTGTCATCGCAGCCGAAGCCCTCGCGCGCGCCCCGGCCGAGGAAGAGCGCGCTACCGAAGTAGTTGGCGTGCGACCCCGTAGCGTCGTAGATCACCGGGTGCGTGCCCTGCTTCTCGAGCTTGGTGTCGGTCCAAGCCGAACGCTCGCCGCCGGCGTGCTGGGACAGGTCGACCTCGTACGGGCCCTTGAGGAGCGCCTCGGCCGCGTTTGGCGCATCGAAGTCGACCTGGGCCATCTCCCAGTCGCTCTCGTGCTTGTCGGTGAAGTCGTTGAACGTGTAGTAGAACCAGTACTGGACCGCCAGCTTGCCGGGGTAAGAGGGGTCGGTTGCGACGTGCGCGTAAACGCTCGGCTTCCTGTTGTCATTCCAGTTTCGGAACTGCCTCTCGTATCCGCAGCCCGGACTGAGCGGATCGCCGGGAAAGTCGAGGTAATAGCCCTCTGGGAGGCCCGACAGGTCCCTCGCGGTCGGCGCGCGCTTCACGACCTTCCCGTGCGGATCCCGCAGCAGCACTTCCGCACGTCCCAGAACGATGTCCACGCTGGTCGGCCGGTATGCCTCGCCCGGTCCGCACGGCTTCCGCTGCGGGTCCAGCGAAACCACCGGCGAGTACGTCGTGGCTAGCTGCTGCTCGATCGAGCGCGGTTCGCGCGCCGACGCGGCGGCCGGCACCAGAACGGTGAGTACGAGCGCGGCGAGCGCGAGCAGGCGGGCCGCGGCCGAGAGATCGCGTCGCCACGCGACTTGACTCAGCCGTCCCGGGCGGTTGTCCGGATCATCGTCGTCGTCGAACAAGGTCAGCGCTCACGACGTCCCGGGCCGAAGTCGGTGAGCGTGGCGATGAACTGCTCGGGCGTCGCGGTGGTGGTCTGGGTCGTAGTCAGGGTTGCCATGCTGCCCGTTAGGGTGGATGTGAGGTGAGGTATCGAGAGGTAAGTGTCGCCGCTCACGGTGCCATCAGCGATCGCGAGTCGTACCCGCGCATACTCCAGTCGGCACCCGGGTGATGTCCCAGCAGGACCCCGGGCCGCCCCGTTGGCAACCGGTGATCCGCGATCAGGCGGTTGCGTGACTCAAGTCGCGACCAGCCCGGGGGCGGAGGCCGCCGGCATGCTCGCCAGCTCCCGGCGGGATCGGATCCCGAGCTTGGCGAACACATGGTGCAAGTGCCACTCCACGGTGCGCGGACTGAGGAACAGCCGCGCGCCGATCTCGGGGTTCGAGAGGCCAAGGCGCGCCAACTCGGCGATCTGCCGCTCCTGCGCGGTCAGCTCGTCGCGCGTCTCGAGCGACCGCCTGCGGACTGTCTCACCCGTCGCCAGAAGCTCGTGGCGGGCCCGTTCGACGAACGCTTCCATCCCGATCGAGGTGAAATGGTCGTACGCGGTGCGGAGCTGGGCGCGCGCGTCCAACCGGCGGTTCATCCGTCGAAGCCACTCCCCGTAGAGCAGGTGCGCGCGAGCGAGCTCTGGACGGAGGCGGGTGCGGCCCAACCGGTCAATCGCGTCGAGATACAGGTCCTCGGCGGCCGCGCCGTCGGTGAGCAGCGCGCGACAACGGGCGTGAATTCCGAGCGCCCAGTCGGTGGGAGCGACGGAGGTGGCTGCCGCGATGCGCTCGAGTGCCCGGTCGGCGACCTCCCGCTGGTCGGATCTGCTCGCGGCTTCGAGCAGCTCGACGGCGGCCCACACGGCAACGAACAGCTCCGGCGTGTCGTCGCTCGCCTCTCCGGCCGCAGTCACTGCCTCCGGATACCGGCCGAGGCCGTTGAGGAGAAGCGATCTCGCCCAGTGCGCGTACTGCACGGCCGTTCCTTGGCCCCCTGCGGTGAACTCTTCGATGGACCCGTCGATCAGCCCGGACGCCTCGTACTCGCGGCCCTGAAGACCGCCAAGCACCAGGGCGCCATACGGAGCAACCCGGGTGCCCGTGGCTTCGGTGACGGTATTGGCCTCAGCGACGAGCAACGCCGCCGGGCCGAACTTTCCGCCAAGGACGACAGCTTGCGCCATCACGTTGACGCTGACCGCGAGCACCGTGAGCGCCCCGGCGTCGCGGGCCAGCTGAACCCCGCGGGTAGCGATCGCAAGGCACGTTTCGTAATCCCACACCATCACCGCAGCGGCTGTCGCGAGCCACCCCCAGCGCAGGACCTCCTCGACCGAGACATCGTCGCCGGCAAAACCACACGCCGCGCGCCCGAGCAGTGGCGCCGCCGCAGAACGTCCGTCCGTGAACGCCAGCGCGAACCCGTCGAGCAGCAGGTCCGACGGACGCGGCGGGCCGACCGGTCGGGGTGCGCCCAATGCTTCGCGCGAGACGTGGTCGAGGCTGCCCGTGCTCGCCAGCCGTCCTGCGAACAGAGCGGCGCTCCACGCGTCGAGATATGTCTCGCGGGCGAGCTTTGGATCGAGCGGGTCGAGGGCCTTAGCGGCCCGGAGCAGCAGTACGGGCGCTTCGTTGCCGCGACTCTCGGAGTACGCCGCCTCAGCGCGCAGCAGGCCGAGTCGGGCGCGCTGGAGCTCGTCCAAGCGGGCCGGCCTCCGCTGCGGTCACGAGTCGACGTGCCGCATCGATCGCCCCCGCCCCCAGGCTGGCCTGGGCGGCGGCGAGGACTCTCTCAGGTCGCCGCGTCGGGTCGCCGGTCAAGGCGACCGCGCGCTGCAGGAACGCCGCCGCGGCGGCCAGGCCGCCGCGATCCTGCGCCCGGCCGGCCGAGCGCTCGAGCTCCACCGCGACCCGTTCGTCAGAGCCGGCGGCCGCGGCCGCCAGGTGCCATGCCCGGCGGTCGGGGTCGGCGTCCCGATCGCTCGCCTCCGCGAGCGCCCTGTGGACGGCCCGCCGGTCCTGCACGGGGGCCGATCGATACACGGCGGAGCGCACCAGCGGATGGCGGAACGTGACCCGCTCCCCGATCGCCAACAGCCGCTGCGCCTCGGCGCCTTCCGCGGCGCCGGGTTGGATCCCGAGTCGCTTGGCCGCCCGCCATAGCAGCAACGGATCGCCGACCGGCTCCGCCGCCGCCAGCAGCAACAGCCGCCGCGCGTTCTCGGGCAGCGCCGCGAGCCGTCGAACGAAGCTCTCCTCGATCCGCCCCGTCAGCCCCTGCGCCTCGAGCAGCCCGAACCCACCCGCCAACTGGGTTGCGGTCAAACCTTGCGGCAACTCGAGCAACGCCAGCGGATTCCCGCGTGTCTCGGCGATGATCCGGTCCCGCACTCGTTCGTCCAACTTGAAGCGAACTGCCGAGCTAAGCAGCGCGCGGGCGTCGCCATTGCGCAGCCCGTGCACCTCCAGCTCCGGGATGTGCTGAAGCTCCTGGCCTGGCTCCCGCGCGGCGAACACGATCCCAACCGGCTCCGCCAGCAGGCGACGCGCGACGAAGGCGAGTGTGAGCGCGGAGGACTGATCCAGCCACTGCGCGTCATCGAGCACGCACAAGAGCGGACGTTCCTCAGCCATCTCCGAGAACAGGCTCAACACTCCCAACCCGACGAGAAACCGATCCGGGGCACCGCCGGCGGTCAGCCCGAGCGCAATCTCGAGCGCCTGGCGCTGCGGAGTGGGAAGCCGCTCGAGCCGATCGAGGATCCCTACGCACAGCTGATGGAGACCAGCGTAGGCCAGCTCCATCTCCGACTCGACCCCAACCGCCCGCAGCCGCGCCATGTCCGACGCCGACTCGACCAGGTACTGCAGCAGCGCTGTCTTCCCGATCCCGGCCTCCCCACGCAACACGAGCGACCGGCTCTCGCCGCCGCGGATCGCGCCCACCAACCCGTCCAACACCGCGCATTCCCCGGCCCGCCCGAGCAGGGTCATGCGCTGCGTCGGTACCCCGAAACCGCTCTCCATGAGCAGCCACGGATGCTAAAGGAGACAGCCGGGCCAGAGCGACCGAGCCGGTCGTCGCTCGTGTGATGATGGGCACGATCGTGCTGCACGACGATCCCCGACGGTGGCTCGAGCGCGAGGTCTCGGTGCTTGACTTCTTAGCGCCTGCCGGGATAGCCGTGCCGCCGAGTCCGTGGATCGCCGCGGTCGGCAAAAGCACGATGGCCTGTGGATGACCTTCTCAGAATGGATCCCCAACGTCGAGCACGGACCTCCACCCGCCGATGCCGGCCGCATTGGTCGAGCCCTGCGGACCCTGGATGACGAGCTGCGGACGTTCGACGGCGACCTGGGCAAACCTGCACGATCTGCGTGATGACATCGGACGCCTCCAATGGCCTGCTTCGGCCCGCCGAGCCCGTTGATGCGGGCGCGATCTCCTCGCCTCGCGCACCATTTGAATGCGGCTGGCGCTGGGTAGTCGCGCGAGTCGGTAATCACGCAGGAGATCGCGAATGCCAGGGCGGCAACTGCCCGGAAGTTGGATCTGCGCAGTTGTGAGGGCGGGTCAGGGGATATCGCGCTTCCCAACGCGACCGGCCAAAGCTGGCAGATAGTGAACGCGCCCGCTTTCGCCCCTGTCTCTACCTCCAGGTTATACAAGACCGTGCTCTCTCATGAGGCCGTGATTCGTGCCGCATAATCGCCCGCCGCACGCGTGAAACCGATGAACAGGAGTGGAGTTGACCGGGTCAACTCCGAGGGAGGTGAGCGGATGGGCTGCTACGTGTTGGATTTCCAGGAGATCGACCAGACGCAGGTTCGCGGTCGTTGGCGGCAAGGGCGCGCACCTGGGGGAGCTTTCGCGGATCGAAGGCATCCGCGTGCCGGCTGGCTTTTGCGTGACGACGGACGCCTTCCAGCGGATCATGGCGGAAGCGCCGTCGATCGACGATCGGCTCGATCGGCTGTCGCGCCTGAAGCCGGACGACCGGGAGGCGATCCGCGCGCTCAGCGCGGAGATCCGCCGGACCCTCGAAGGGATCGCCATCCCTGACGATCTGGCGGCGGCGATCACGCGCCCGCTCGCCCGGCTCGGCGAGCAAGCCGCCTACGCCGTCCGATCCAGCGCGACGGCGGAGGACTTGCCGACGGCCTCCTTCGCGGGCCAGCAGGACACGTACCTGAACGTCGTGGGCCCGGCGGCGATCCTCCAGCACGTCAGCCGGTGCTGGGCCTCGCTCTTCACCGAGCGGGCCGTGACCTACCGCCTGCGGAACGGCTTCGACCACCGGAAGGTCCACATGGCCGTGGTCGTGCAGCAGATGGTCTTCCCGCAGGCGGCCGGCATCCTGTTCACGGCCGACCCCGTCACGGGCAACCGGAAGGTCGCCTCCGTGGAGGCCAGCTTCGGCCTCGGCGAGGCCCTGGTCTCCGGCCTGGTGAACGCGGACGTCTACAAGGTGCGGGACGGCGAGGTCGTCGCCAAGGCGGTCGCCACCAAGCAGCTTGCCATCCACGCCTCGCCGGCAGGCGGGACGCAGGAACAGGCGATCGAGCCGGAGCGGCAGGAGCAGCCGGCGCTGACGGATGCGCAGGTCGTGCGGCTCGCGCAGCTGGGCCGGCGGATCGAAGCGCACTTCGGCCGCCCCCAGGACATCGAATGGTGCCTGGTCGACGATGGCTTCCAGATCGTCCAGAGCCGGCCGATCACCACGCTGTTCCCCATCCCCGCGGCCGGCGACCGAGAGAACCACGTCTACGTCTCCGTCGGTCATCAGCAGATGATGACCGACCCCATGAAGCCGCTGGGGCTCTCCCTGTTCCAGCTGACGGCCCTGCCGCCGATGTACGAGGCCGGCGGGAGGCTGTTCGTCGACGTCACCCGGCGACTGGCTTCGCCGGCGAGCCGCGCAGGCCTCCTGGAGGTCCTGGGGAAATCCGATCCGCTGATCGGGGACGCGCTGCAGACCATCCTCGAACGCGGCGACTTCATCCGGTCGCTCCCGGACGAGGGTCCGGGCGGGGCGCCGGCTGGCGGCGCGCCCGCCCCGATCGAGACCGATCCGGCCATCGTCGCCGAGCTGATCGGGCGCAACCAGGCCTCCATCGCCGCCTTGAAGCGCGACATCCGGACGAAGTCCGGATCGGCGCTGCTCGACTTCATCCTGGCGGACATCCAGGAGCTGAAGCGGATCCTGTTCGATCCGCAAAGCCATCAGGTGTTCATGGCGGCGATGGAGGCCACCTGGTGGCTCAACGAGCAGCTGCAGGCGTGGCTGGGCGAGAAGAACGCGGCCGACACGCTCACGCAGTCCGTCCCCCACAACGTCACGTCGGAGATGGGGCTGGCGCTCCTGGACGTCGCGGACGTGATCCGCCCGCATCCGGACGTGGTGGCGTTTCTGCAGACACGTCGAGGACGAGGGCTTCCTGGACGAGCTGCCCAAGCTCGCGGGCGGGCGGGAAGCGCGAGACGCCATCCAGGCCTACCTCGACAAGTACGGCATGCGCTGCGTCGGCGAGATCGACATCACGAGGCCGCGTTGGAGCGAACGCCCCACCACGCTCGTGCCCGTGATCCTCGGCAACATCAAGAACTTCGAGCCGGGCGCCGGCGAGCGGCGCTTCGAGCAAGGGCGGCAGGAGGCGTGGAAGAAGGAACAGGAGCTGCTGGAGCGCTTGCGGGCCTTGCCGGACGGCGAGCGGAAGGCCGAAGAGGCCAAGCGGATGATCGACCGGGTCCGGACCTTCATCGGGTACCGGGAGTATCCGAAGTACGGCATGGTCAGCCGCTACTTCGTTTACAAGCAGGCCTTGCTGGAAGAAGCCGAGCGCCTCGTGCAGGCCCACGTGCTTCGTGAGAAGGAAGACATCTTCTACCTCACGTTCCAGGAGCTCCACGACGTCGTGCGCACGAATCAAGTGGATGAGCAGCTCATCCGCCAGCGCAAGGACGCGTTCAGGTCGTATCAAGCGCTCACGCCGCCCCGGGTGCTCACGTCGGATGGCGAGGTCATCGCCGGGGCGTACCGACGCGACGATTTGCCGGCCGGCGCGCTGGTCGGCCTACCGGTTTCCGCCGGGACCATCGAGGGGCGGGCCCGCGTCATCCTGGACATGGCGGAGGCCGATCTCGAAGCGGGCGACATCCTGGTCACCGCCTACACCGACCCCAGCTGGACGCCCCTGTTCGTCGCGATCAAGGGCCTGGTGACGGAGGTGGGGGGCCTGATGACCCATGGCGCGGTGATCGCACGGGAGTACGGCTTGCCGGCCGTCGTGGGGGTGGAGCATGCCACCCGGCTGATCCGGGATGGGCAGCGGATCCGCGTGCATGGAACGGACGGGTACGTCGAGATCCTGCCCTAGCCGGGCCAGAGCCCGGCAGGTAGCCGGGCTGCACGCGGTCGGAGGGTCGAGGCCCGCGGTCGCGCAGCCGCTGCCATAACCTATCCCGCGTGAGCCTCACCGGACAGGTCCTCCACGTTCACGAGGAGCTCTACAAGCGCACCGGTGGGCGCCTCGGTCACCGAATGATCGGCGTTCCAACGCTGTTGCTTGGAACGACGGGGCGTCGGTCCGGCGCAGTTCGAACGAACGGCTTGGTGTACGCACGCGACGGCGACGACTACCTGGTGGTCGCGTCCAACGGCGGCGCCGATCGCCCCCCGTCGTGGTTGTACAACCTCCAAGCAAATCCCGATGTAGAGATCCAGATCGGGCGCGAGCGCCGGAAGGGCACGGCCAGGGTCATCGAGCCGTCGGATGGGACCTACGAGCGCCTATGGAAGGTCGTCAACGCACACAACCGGGACCGCTACAGCGGTTATCAGAAGAAGACGAACAGGCCCATAGCCATCGTCGCGATCAGGCCGAGCTGATCGGCGGCGGCGTTACCGTCGAAATGAAATGGAGAGCTCGCCCTCTATGGCTGAAGCACCGCCTACACCCGAAGTCGTAGATTGGGAGCACCTTCCGGGCCTGAGCGGCCAGCCGATCGACCCGGAGCAGCTCGCCGGCAAGGCGGTGCTGGTTGTGAACGTGGCCTCGAAGTGCGGCCTGACGCCACAATACGAAGGACTCGAGCGCCTCCAGCGCGCCTACGGCGATCGGGGCTTCACGGTGTTGGGCGTTCCGTGTAATCAGTTCGCCGGTCAGGAACCGGGAACGCCGGACGCGATCGAAGGCTTCTGCCGGACGACCTACGGGACGACGTTTCCGATGACCGCCAAGCTGGAAGTCAACGGTCGCCGGCGCCACCCGCTGTACCGGCGGCTGACCGCGGTCCCCGACGCGACGGGAGAGGCCGGCGAGATCGAGTGGAACTTCGAGAAGTTCCTGGTCGCGCCGTCCGGCGAGGTACTGGCCCGGTTCCGGCCGACGGTCGCGCCGGAGGACGAGCGGATCGTCGAACAAATCGAGCGAGCGCTGCGCTGACTACAACGGTCAAGGCAACTGACGTGCGGATCGGCGACCGATTGCGCACACGCACCGGCTTCGAGCTCACAGTCACGCGAATCGATCACGGGCTGCTCGGCCGGCCGGACTTCATATCGTTCGTGGAGGACTCCGGCGAGCAATGGCTCAAGATGCCGGCGCCACTTGACGGGACAGTCGAGCTCGTCAGCCGTGGGCCGCAATAAGGACCCGCGCCCGGCTTCGCGACCGACGCTCCACGAGCAGTTCGTCGCCAAAGGCAGTCATACGAGGGGTGGCGGCGAGATGAGGAAAGCGATTGTCCAAGTCGACGCGCGCCTGTGGATTGGTAGGCTTGGTACCGACTGGGGGTCGGTTGTGCGTGTCGGGGTTGGCTTGATCGAGACCGGTCGGGGTCGTGGCTGAGATCCGTTTTTGTATTGCGCCTGATGGTGCGCGTCTTGCGTATGCGGTCCATGGTCGTGGTCCGCCGCTGGTGAGGGTCGCGACGTGGCTGACTCATCTCGAGCTGGACTGGGGAAGCCCGGTCTGGCGTCATTGGCTTGATCGTCTTGGCGAGTCGCACACGGTGTTGCGCTATGACGAGCGCGGCTGCGGGCTCTCGGGGGCGGGACTCGAGGAACTGTCCGTCGACACGTGGGTCCGGGATCTGGAGACAGTCGTCGACGCGAGTGGGCTGGAGCGCTTTTCCGTGTTGGGGGTCTCGCAGGGGGCGGCGATCGCAGTCGCGTACGCGGAGCGACACCCGGCTCGGATCTCGGATCTTGTGCTGTACGGCGGCTACGCGCGGGGCAGGCGAGGGCGTGGGCAACGCGAGGAAGAAGAAGCGCTGATCGCGGCTATCCGCGCCGGATGGACCAGCGACGAGCCGGCGTACCGGCACCTGTTCAGCATGCTGTTCCTCCCGCGAGGCACGTCCGAGCAGATGGCCTGGTATGACGAGCTGCTGCGGACGACCGCATCAGCGGAGGCGGCAGTTCGGCTGTTCAGGGCCCGCGGCGCGGTCGATGTGGTGAACGCTGCCCGGAGGGTCACGGCGCGGACGTTGGTGATCCACGCGCGGGACGATCGCGTGGTGCCGGTTGAGGAGGGACGGTTGCTGGCATCGCTGATTCCGGATGCGCGGCTGGTCGTGCTCGATTCCGCGAACCACATCCTGCTCGCCGACGAGCCGGCCTGGGAGCAGTTCTTGCACGAGCTGGGCGATTTCCTCGGCACCACGAGTGGTGCGCCCGCACCGTCCCCTCTGTTCGATGACCTCAGTCCGCGCGAGCTCGAGGTGCTCGAGCTCGTCGCGGAAGGGCTGACCAACGACGCGATCGCCAAGCGGCTATTCCTCAGCGTGCGCACCGTCGAGCGTCATCTCTCGAGCATCTACGCGAAGCTGCGCTTGTCAGGCAAGGCAGCTCGCGCTGCTGCCGCGGTCTCGTTTACCGAGCAGCGGACGTCGGCCGACCGGCACACACATTGAACGTTGCGTGCATACCGTCGCGCGAGCGCTGCGGCGATACGTGCTGGCACCGATGACAGCCTTAAGTGCCATGCCTAGGATCGCGGGCACCATTCGACCAGCGGCCCTTCGAGGTCGCGAGGGGGTGCCCAATGACACACGACCTAGCCGTTGCACCGATGTACTCGACCGCAATCGAGCCGGTTCGCGAGTACGACATCCGCGGCGGCGGAGGGCTCACGCTCCGCGCCCACGAATGGGGCCACCGAAACGGCCCCGCGATCCTGTTTATCCACGGCTGGTCACAGTGCGACATGTGTTGGGATGCTCAGGTTCGCAGCCCATTGGCCGAGCGCTTTCGGATGGTGACGTTCGACTGCCGGGGGCACGGTATGTCCGAAAAGCCGCTCGACGCCGGCTGCTACGCCGACGAGCGGCTGTGGGCAGATGACCTCGCCGCGGTCATCGAACAGACCGGCCTCGAGCGTCCCGTGCTCGTGGCGTGGTCATACGGCGGCTTCATCGCGGCTGACTACATCCGCGCCCACGGAGACGCGGGTATCGCCGGGATCGACCTGGTCGGCGCTGCCGCGATCTTACGGCCGCCGTCGTTCGATCACATCGGCCCCGGCTTCCTCGAGAACGCCCTCGACGCATCAGCCCCCGACCTGCGCACACACGCCGCCGCGATCCAGCGCTTCCTGCGCGCCTGCACCGCGAGGCCCCTGCCCGATGATCTGTGGAATGCGGCGCTGTGCTGGAACATGGCAGTACCCGCTGAGATTCGAGGCGCGCTGATCGCGCGCGAAATCGACGGTACTGCCAGTTACTCGGACCTGAGCGTGCCGGTCCTCGTCACCCATGGTCGCGAGGACGTGATCGTCCTGCCGTCGATGGCCGAGCACCTGCTCGGCCAGTGCAGAACCTCGGTCGCGTCCTGGTATGACGGTGCCGGTCACATGCCATTCATCGAGAACGCCGAGCGCTTCAATCTCGAGCTGGCTGCGTTCGTAGACAAGGCGAGCCGGCGACCGTAGCGGACCCACAAGACTGCGTTCGGCTTCCTTCGCTCTCAGCGATCCAACACCGCGTGACACTCGGCCACGACGCGGACGAATCTCGCGGTGGCGCGGCACCGTCGTCCGTTGGCCCGTGGCCGGTTTCTCCCGGACTTCGTGCTTCGCGGCCTCGCGAGCGAGGCGGCAGCCATGATCCGTGCGATGCGCCCGAGCTGGCGCTACTTCGCGCAGCGACCTCGACCGACTCGACCAGCGCCCAGCCGGTCGGCGGGATCGCCTCGCCGCGCAGCTCATAAGCTCCAAGCACCCGTCGTAGGCGTCCACGCGCAAGTTCGCGAGCGAGGTTGATGGTATTTGGGTGCTGGTGCTCAGCCTCGTGCTCCTTTACATATCTGACTTCCTTTGGGATTGCGGGGCTGGCCGACTGTCCGCCGGGCGCGTCCGACTGCCCTCTCTGATTCGCCAGACCGATACGAGGTATCGCTTTGATCGAGCGGCGGCAGCTGGGCGCTAGTCGCGGGCCTTGATTCTCGCGGGCTGGTCTGGCTTGATCGACGGCCGCTGGTCGGACTTTGCCGCGGCCCAGAACATCACGCTCGGCTCGTGATACCACCGATGGGTCAGTCCGAGCTCTCTCATCCCGATCTTGTGGCAGACGCGGATGGATCGCCGGTTGCCTGGATGCGTCACGGCCCAGATCTCGTCCAGACCGAGAGCAAATCCCCGGGCGAGCATCGCGGCTCCGGCCTCTGTGGCAAATCCTCGTCCCCAACTGTCGGGATGGAGGTGCCATCCAATCTCGACCTCGCCATCCCCGTCCGGAAGCGCCTTCAGCACCACGGTCCCCACCGGGACCTGGGTGCAGCGCTCGACGATCGCCCACGCACCGAACCGAGGATCGAGCGCGAGCTCTGCTCTATTCCTCTCGAGTCGCGCGATCGCGTCGCGCCGATTACTCAGGGGCCGTCCGCCAATCCAACGCGCTACGGCCATGCGGCGGTGCATGTCATAGAAGCGATCGACCTCGTCCAACCGCCACGGCCGGATCAGAAGCCGCTTTGTCGCCGCGACGATCTCCGCGCCGCTCGTGCCAGACACGTCAGCCATGGTGACACGGCGACCGCGTGCTCTCGGCCTCGCTTCAGGAATGATCGACAAGCGACACTCGCGAGGCGCTCTCGGCAGCCGGGCAGAGCATCAGGCTCGAGTGTTGGTTTTCGATCGGCGGCGGTGGCCTGCAGACCGCGCGTCGGCCCCCGGCGGATCTTCGCTCAGGGGCGCTGCGTCAGCGAACGCTGATTAGGTCTACGACGAAGACGAGGGTCTCGTCCGGTCCGATCGCTCGACCAGCGCCGCGCTTGCCGTAAGCGAGCATCGGCGGGATCGTGATCCGCCGACGACCGCCGACCCTCATTCCGGCCACACCTTGATCCCAGCCGGCGATGACCTGGCCCTTACCCAGACCGAACTTGAAGGTGTTGCCACGGTCCCAAGACGCGTCGAACTGCTGCCCGGTCTTCCATGAGACGCCGACGTAGTGCACCTCGACGACGCGGCCCAAGACGGCCTCATCACCGTCTCCGACGACGATGTCCTCGATTTCTAGTTGGTACGACGGCGCCCGATCGGACGGCACTACGACATCCGGCTTCTCACTTATCGTCACGACCCCAACCTACCGGTTTGCCCCCTTCAGCGTCGCAACTGACGAAACCCAACCTGCCGCAGTTCGATCAATCGGAAGCGCTGCTGATCGAACGTCAACGCGCGGGCGAGCCTTAGCGTCCGGGTTGATTAGCGGCCTGCCGAGCATCCCATGTTTCCTTGTCCATTCGCCAGCGCCACTCCACCCCGGTATCGGCGGGCGCGACCGGCTCGTCTTGCGCCTCGCCCAGCCACTCAAACCCCAGCCCGCGGGGGATACCGGCACTGGCTTGGTTGGCCTTGTCGTGGTGAATCTCCACCCGCGTGACCCCCGGTACCGCAAGCCCAGCGTCGGTCAGAACGTGCGCCACGCGCGTTCCAACGCCACGTCTGAGAAAGGCGGGGTGGGTCCAATATCCGATTTCAAGCCCGTCTGCGCCAATCCGGCGGTGCAGACCACAGCCGCCGGCGATACGCCCCTCGAGGAACACGCCGAGGACTACATCGCCTCCCTCGGCCCAGTCGCGCTCCCACTCGTTGATCATCTCTATCCGGCGGTCGAGCGACACTGGCTCCTCAGCTATCCATGGCATCCATGGCCGTAGGTGCTCGGCACTCTCGAGGATCGCCAGGCTCAGCTCCCCGGCGTCCGAGGCGAGCCATCTGCGCAATACCAGCCCGTGCGGTCCTGTCAGTCGCTGTGGAAGAACAACGCGGCTTGTCGTCACCGACACACGATACGAAAACCCACGGCGCCGCAATGGGCTGTCGATCGAAGCGGAAGGCGTCACGAACTCCGGCAGACTTGCCGAAAAAGCACTCGTGCGAGCATCGTGATCGTTCTTTCGTCTTGCCCGCAGTGGGATCCGGCGCCGCTCGGTATGCCTTGCTCGGGCACGGATGCACCGAGACAGTCAGCAGCCTCACCACGGTCGCGCTAGCCGTCGCAGTCGTTGGCGGTGCGGCCTTGCCAGCGAAACGCCTCCGCGCCTGGCAGACCGTCACAACCAATAAGTCGGGATCGACATCGCCGTCTTCTGGGTCGCCGTGACCTGCATCGTCCTCGCGACGCTTCTCTCCGGAGCAGCGGCAGGCTGCTGGATCTCGATCGTCGCCGAGCGAGCGCTTGTCGCTCCCCTCTCGCTATGGACGGTCTCGACCTAAGCCGTCAGCGGCCGCGATGTCGCGGTCCTTTTTCCCGGCCCTTCCCCATAGGCTTCCTGTCGGACTCCTCCGTAGGCTCGCCGTTCGGCCGGACCCGCTCGGGAAGCACGTCCACACTCTGGCGAGCGGCGAGCCCCCCTCGACCCACCGTCATGGTTGGTGCGGATGTCGGTGCATAGGCATAAGCCGCGGACCCGGACGTCCGGCACGACAGCGGCCCCACTCCGTACCGGAGGTCTCGGTCGACGATGAAGACTGCCGAGTCCACTGGCGGATGCAGCAGTGTGACGATATCCACGAGACGAGTGGTCGTGGCCATTCACGGCGCCGGGCCTCGCCGACCGCGCTGTACGCATTAGATGGTCGAACACCTACGCCTCATTGAGGGAGCGGGCGATCTCTTCACCGCCGGTCGATCCGTCAGGGTCAGATATCTGACGATACACCTCGCGCGGGCGTCGAAATTCGACGTGCGTGTCGGGGTGGCTGTCGGCGGGTCGACCGGCCGCGGCCGGGCTTACTGGTACAGGGGATGCGTCCGGCTCATCGGATCGGGATGCACCGGGAACGCCGGGCTGTTCGGCGCCGCTGGAAATAAGAATTTACTGGACGTTGGTGGACAGACCGGTTAGGATCGCGCCGGGTTCAAGAGGAGGAGAGTGGCATGAAGCGGTTCCGGCCGGTGGTGCTATTTGCTGCGAGCACGATGGCGCTCGCCGTCTACCTGATTCCTGCGAGCGTGGCTGCGGCTGGGGCCGGCAAGTTGAACTTCCTCGGCTATCCGGAGCCGTTGTGTACGAGCAGCGCTTCGTTGTGCGCTGATCCCGCCGACAACCCGAACGGCGAGTACGTGGGCCACGACGAGCCGTCGATCGAGTTCAAGTCGGGCGTGCGCGGATCAGGCAACGACATCACTTACCTGATGACGCTCCCGAGCGACCCCAAAGCGTTCCCGAACGCAAGTGGCGCCGGCGGCACAACGTGGAACTTCGAACTCCGTCCGACCTTCTGGTTCGGCCTGACGCTGTGCGACAGCGAGTCCTCGCCCGAGTTCACCAAGACCTGCACGCCCGACTCCGATGCCAACGATCTCGTCGACATCCAGCCCCGGTCGCCGAACTACATCGGCAAGCATCCCGGCAACGCCTACATGGAGCTGCAGTTCTACGGCCCGGGATACGTCGAGCAGTTCGAGGGGTTCGGCTGCACCGCCACCCAGTACTGCGCGGCGATGACGATCGACAGCCGGACGCAGGACCAGAACACCGGGATCGAGAACAACACGGACTGCAACAAGTACATTCTCGGCGGTCCAGAGCCGATCAACTGGGCCTACATCACCCACACGGGCGTATCCCAGGCACCGGCCAATCCGCTGTTCACCGGGACATTCTCGGCTCCCAACTTGAGCGCGGTCAATCCGGATGCCACCAAGGATCTGATGATGAACCCGGGCGATCGGATCCTGATCCACATGCACGACACGCGCGCCGGGTTCCGGATCGATCTCGACGATCTGACCACCGGCAAGAGCGGCTCGATGACCGCATCGACCGACAACGGCTTCGGTCACATCCTGTACCAGCCGACCTCGGATACGTGTCATGCAGCGCCGTACGCGTTCCACCCCGAGTACTCGACGGCCAATCCGCGCGGCAACACCTGGTCAGCGCACACCTACAACGTCGCGATGTCGGACGAGATCGGGCACTTCGAGAACTGCCTGGCGATCGACGCGAACTTCAACTGCACGACGCCAGGTGCCCAGGACTCGACCGGACTCGACCCGGACGATGGCAACAGCTTCTGCGTCCCCGGCACCGACTCGACGCTGGTCATGATTGACGGCTGCTTCAGCGCTGATGGCGACTGGGACGGACAGTCATACCGCAACGATTGGCCCGGCACCGGGCCCAACCGCGGCCAGGACAAGAAGCTGCATCCGACGCCGGTCCTGTTCACCAGCCCGCTGGCGAACGGAAGGACGAACTACTCGACGATCGCCTTCGAGACGGACCTGCCTCGCATCGAGGAGTCCGACTCCCAGGACAGTCCGCCCTTCTGCGACGTAACGAACGGCGCGAACTGTGTGAACCCGCCCAACGGCGCGGCGTTCTACCCGTTCTTCACGACCACCGAGAACCAGCGAACCTGCACTTGGCAGGAGGGCGGCAATTTCATCCCGGGGACGATCAACCACTTTGGGGGAAGCTCCACCACCGAGTTCGGTCCGCTGCTGCAGACGGTGTACCCGGTGGCCGGCCCTGCGACCATCCTGAGGTACAACAACTTCAACAGCGGCGACCTTCGGAACCCGTGCCCGGTTGGGTAGCTGCCGGCACCCGCGACGCCGTGGAGGCATCGGCAAATCGCGGCGACCCATGCCTTACGCTGGCCCGACGAGTGCTGGGATGCAGCGAGACACAAAGCGCCCTCACCGCTTGTCGCTAACGCATGCGGTGATCCCTGTCGCGCAGGACTGAGCCTGTGCCCCCGCGCGGTGAACGCAGGTCTGCGGACCGAATCGCGGCAGGTCCCGGATCTGACGATCTCCACCACTGAAGGTGGAGCGCAATCACAGTCGTGCCGCTCCTCGGTCGGGGCGGAAATCGGAGCTGATCTACGCCAGCTCCAGCGAGACCGTCGGTTGCCCGGCGAAACGTGGGCCGGATGGAAACGTGGGCCCGGATGGCGTGATCGTCCCTATCCCCGCGTGACGCCTCCTTTCTCGAGGGCGGCAGCGACGCGGGCGACGAACCGCGGCGTCACGCGCCCCTGCCCATCCCGACCTGTACCTGGGCAAGCCGTCTCTTCGGCGAGCGCGATCAGCGCGTCACACCCAGTGTGAAGCGCTGGCGCGCGGACCTGGCGCGCGACGCCTTGGCCCTGCGCGTCGGCCCAGGCACCACAGTCGACGGCATTCGGTCGTTCTCTCGCGAAAACGACCGCTCTTGACGACCTGCCGCCGGGTCAGCTGCCCTTCTTTCGAGGAGGTCAGCGTCGACCCGAGCACCACCATCCTGCGATATGGCGTGCGACCCGCGTAGAGAGCCCGTCCGAGCTGGTTGTCCTCGTTCGGCCAGTCATCTGATCGCGGAAGAGCGTTCGTGGAGGTTCAGAGCCGCGGAATCATGGACATCCGACGACACCGAGAACCTGCTCACCGAGGATTCACTTAAGGTCTCTAGGCTGCGCGCGGATCGAGCGTCGCGTCAGCTCGATCCGCGCCCTCGAATATCACCGTAACGTATGCCGAACGTCGGGGGTCTGGGCGTTCCCGACCGCCGGACGGGACGCGGCAGCGCTCGGTGTGCGGGGATTGCTAGAGGCCGAGTGGCCGGGTTTGCCTGCCCGGCCACTGGGCGGAGGTCTTCGATGCGGGCTCCCTATGGGGTCGGAGGGACGTAGTTGAGGTAGGGATTGGTTACTTCTGTAAAACGGTTGTGACCGGCGACGGTGAGGTTGCTGTTGTACGCGATCCCGTTGGCGTCGTGAGAGATCCTGTTGCCTGCAACCACGATGGAAGTGCGTACTGCAACCGAAAGCAGCATGACCCCCGTGGTGGTCGAGACGCCTGTATCGGGGTCACCGGCCAGGTTGTTCTGACCGAACTGGTTCCCGACTACGACGATCCCGCTGACGTCTTGCAGGGGCGCGTGGCTGTGCAGGGTGAAGCCGGCGTTGCCGTTGCCGCTGGCCCTGTTGCCGGCGAAAACATTGTCGTAGGAGCCGGCACCCGGGTATGGGGTGGCGTCGAGCAGGCCGGCACCACCGTTGCCGCTGGTGACATTGCTGAGGACCCGGTTGGCATAGACCCCGGCCGTGGCTGGCTGAGGCTGACCGACGTTCGGGCCGCTTGTGGCCACTGCGCGGGGGTCGTGGCCAGGCAGGGTGATCCCGCAGTCGAACGCATTATCGGAGACGTGGTTGAAGGCGATCAGATTGTGTGCTGCCGGGCCGACCGAGATCCCGAAACCGCCGTCGCTCACCAGGATGCCACCGACGTTGTGAGACACGTTGTTGGCGACCACCTTCGACCAGCTCACCCCGAGCAGGTGTACGCCCTCGCCGCAGTCATCGGCGTCCGTGAGCGAGCTCGGGCAGGCCGAGTCCGGCGGGAGGCTCGTGTCGTAGGCGCGGTCGTTATGGACCACGACGTTGCCAGCTATGGTCACATGCGAGATGTTGGCCGGAGCCGAGGTCGGTCCCGCGGGCCAGGAGCTCAGGGGCGGCTCGGCCAAGATGCCTTCCAAGTTGGCATTTTTCACGGTTAGTCCGGTAACCGACACTCCGCTGGCCTGGATGAGGAGACCGTTGGCGTCGCCGGTAGCGTCAATAACCGTCCTGGCCGCCGACCCGCGAGAGCTGATACTGAGACCCGAAAGGCCCGGACCGACGATGTTGGCGTTGCCAGATTCGGGGTAGGTGCCTGGGTCGATAACGATCTTGTCGTTCGGGCCGGCCTGCGTCAGAGCGTAACCTAGGGTCTTGCAGGCGCTCCACTGGCAGTTGCCGCTGTCGGAGCCGGTGGTAGCCACCCTGAGGGTGTCGCGTCCATGCATTTGCGACGCCCCGGCCGTTGCAGTGCCGAGCGGCACCAGCGCGCAGGTACCAGCGGCCAGCATCACCGCTGGCAACGACATAAGCCCCTTTCGAGCCACACGTGCTGCGACCTTGCCGACTCCGGACATCTAATCCCCTTCTCGTTGGTAATGGCCTCGGGCCCTCGCCGAACTGCGCAATGAACGTTTCCCGGTTACACGCGCACGCATCATGAGCTTCCTCAGCCCAGGCACTTCATCACACCCCTTCAAGGCATCAGGCCTCGGCGCAAACCCTACCACTTGGGGAGAATTGGAGAAATCGGGGGGGTCGGGCGGCGTATTGCTCGCGCTACCGCGCGGGGGGGAGCGGCAGAGGCCTCCCGGCGCCTCTCTGCGTGCGGTAGGTAGGTCGCCTAAACGTTCGTTGGCGGGCTCGAGTGGCGTACGTGTAGCGGTGAAGTGAGGCGCCCCCGGGCCGAGACTGCTCTCGTTCGCGAACCACCGGGGCGTCGGACGGCGTACTCCGAGGCGGGGCCGACGATCGTGCATCTGATCGACAACTTCAACAGCGGAGACCTACGCAATCCGTGCCCGGTCTTCCAGTCTGGAGGACAGCACTGACGTAACCCGCAGGGGCGGCGCTTCGGCGTCGCCCCTTTCGGGGTTGGCACCCACGCGGCCGGGCCCGCGATCACCCCGACTGGCGGTCGGCGTTTGCCCGATTTGCCCGGTTGCGGTCCTCCAGCGCGGGCGAACGCCCTAGCGTTTCGTGCTGCGTCGGTCATCGCGCGGACGGGCTGTGGCACGGTGTCGTGGCTGGCGCGCCGTCACAGATGAGTTTGAGGTTGAGCGGTAGCGCACCCAGGCGCAGCTCGTTGGCGAGATCCTGGGCGGAGGTGGTCGTGAAGCTGCCGCTGATGTCGGCGCCGTTGTCGCCGTTGATCCCGTCCGGGTACTGCTTGGAGTCGATGAACGGGACCGTGATCAGCTTGTTGTCGAGCGCCACCGCGAAGTGCTGGTTGAGCGTCTGGCCCGGTCCGCTGACCAGCGACCCGCGCCGCGCGATCTGCGTGGTGACCTTCTGGAACTCGCTCTTGCCCTTGGAGCTGAACCCGAACACGATGTCGGGTGTGCCGGTGCTGGGATCAGTGGTCTGCTGCGGGTTGGTGATGTCGCTGCTCCGCAGCGCGACGTGGTCCTTTAGCACGAAGAACTGAGCGTTGGGGTCGCCGATCGGGACGGGATGCGCGAAGCTCGCGGGGATCGCCTGGAGCACGACCGCGCCGCGCGGGACCGTGACGATCTGTCCCAATGAGGCGCTGACGCCAGCTGGGAGACCCGCCTTCAGGTCATTCAGGTTGTCGTCGGGCCCGGACAGCAGGCAGTGCTGGCCGGAGGCCGCTGTTGTGCCGTGGGCGTGGGCGGCCGCCGCGCAGGCTGCGCTGCCGGGAGTCCCGAACAGCCAGTACTGGGGTCCGATCCGCGAGTTGTCCGGGCTGGCCTCGTAGGGCTGCTTGGAGGCCAGCTGCACCGCCTCGTAGAGGCCCATGCTGCCCGCCCGGGGAGATCCCGGCGACCCCGACCCCGATCCCTGGCTGATCTGGGTCGCGGTCGGATTTTGCGCCTGGAGTTGGTTGGCGACGGTCTTGCCGTTTGGCGGCGTGAGGGTGTTCGCCTCCCAGTCATAGAACGACAGCTGGGCGGTGGTGCCGACCTCCCGCTCCGCCTGGGCGATGTTTCTGACCCTGGGCAGGACCACCGTGATCTCGTTCGCGCTAGACACGGACACGCGCGCTCCGCCGACCCCGACGGCGCGCAGCCGCTCTCGGATCACGTGGACCGTCCGCTCGAGCGCGCCGCGGGTCACGACCGGGGCCTGTGCGCTCGGCTCGGCCAAGTAGACAAGCTCGACCGAGCCGTGGCCCGACGTCACCGAGCCATGGCTCGGCGCAGTGCTGCTCGGACCCGAACCACGGAGCCCTAAGAACACGCCGAGCACGAGCGCCACCACCAGCACACCAACCACCGGTACCAGACCTCCGGACAGTCGCGCGAACCCGAGCCGCCGGTGTGCACCGCCCAAACGCTCAGCCGTCGACCGGCCGGGTGAGCTGCCGTTCAAGCCGCCTCGGCGCGGGTCCTGCTCGCGCTCGATCTCCTCCGCGATGGCAGACGACACGAGCGCATGCAGCACGTGTGTGCGTGGTGGCGGCACCCCGACGTCGCGCAGCTCACGGAGTAGCTCGAGGGGCTGGTCACGGTCAGGCATGAGACTCTCCGTTCAAGATCGGTGCCTCCGGGTCGGCCGGCTGTCCGATCGCCGCGCCTAACCGCTGCCTCGCCCGGGCGATCCGAGACCGGATCGTGCCGATCGGAACGCTCAGCGCCGTGGCCGCTTCCGCGTAGGTCAGCTCACCCCAGACGACCAGCAGCAGTGTGTCCCGATCAGCCGCCGGCAGGCGGAGCAGTTCCCCCACCAACTCCGGGGCCAGCACCCCGACGCCAGTCTCGGACGATACGGGCCCAGTCATCGCCAGGCGCCGCAGCATTTCCAGTCGGCGCCGCTCCGCTCGTCGGTGATCAGCGATCAGGTTGTTGGCGATCCCCAAGAGCCAAGGCAATGCACACCCATGATCGTCACGAAACACAGCGCGTTTACGAAACGCGCGGACGAACACCTCAGCGGTCAGATCTTCGCTCAACTCAGGACCAGCCCGCCTCGCCACATAACTCGCCACCGCCCGCAGATGCCTCTCGTAAAGAGAGGAGAACATCGCCGGTTCCGAGACCGAGTCACTAAGGATCCGGGCGTCAGATAGCAACGACTCCATATCCCTACATCGTCGCGAAAGCCTAAAAAGTTCGTGCTCCGCGCTGCCCATGGGGGTCCCGGCGGTTTCGCCTAGACGCCGAGACATCCGGCGGCGGACTTCCGGGTCGTCAGGGCCGAGCAGAGGTTTGGCGGCCCGCCACAACAGTGCCCACATCGTCCTTCTCGACAGCGACGCCGCCGCCGGTGCGGACGTTCCCATCTTCGGGGGAGCGACTGTCAGCGCGTTTCCTGAGGATCGGTGTGAAGGCGGGCTCTGTCCGCCATTGGTGCGCGAGGCGCGTCGGCTGTGCTGCTCGCGCCGGCCGCAGCGCCGAGCGCTGCATCGGACACTCCCGCCTCATCCAACGCCGCGATGCGCCGTGCAGAAGATCAAGCTGGAGATGAACGAGCGGGCGGGCGGCCGCGTTAGCCGGGCGTCCGCGGAGCATCCGGCTCGGCCACGCGCGCCGTCGGTCAGGCGCTGGTGGCCTGCCCCGCCCGCCGGGCGGGCCGGGCAGTCAAGCAGGTCGCGGCGGGAAGCCCCACGAGGACGCACAACATGGCCCCCAGCAGCAGCGTTCGGCTGAACGGTCGACGCGGTCAGCGTCCCCGACAGCGCGACACCCGCCAGCCCGGCGCCGACCGTGGCGCCGAGTAGCCGGCCGACCGAGAGCAGCGCCGACGTGCGACCGTGTGAGCCGAGCGGGCTGGCGTTGAGCGCGGCCCGGGACGTCGGCACGAAAAGCATCCCGAGTCCCAGGCCGACCGGGACCAGCGGCAGGATCGTGACGACGCTGTCGAGCTTCATGCCCGGATCCCCAGGACCGTCAGCCCCAGCGCCGAGGCGCCGAACCCGAGCAGCGCGGGCAGCTGCTCCCCGTGCCGATCGACGAGCCTGCCGGCCACTGGCGCGGCCGTGCCGACCAGCAGCGCCACGAGCACCAGGGCGCCGGAGGCTCCCAGCGCCGAGAACCCCGCTACCCGCTGCAGGTACTGCTCGGCGATGTAGAAGGCGCCGATCATGACCGCGAACGTGAGCCACGCGACCAGCGTGGCCGCGAGCACGACCCGGTTGAGCGCCGAGTTGCTGCCGCCGTCGTCGTGGACGATCGCGGCATCAGCCGGGCGATCACCACCCCCGCGGCGATCGTCAGCGGTACGAGCGCCGACCAGTCGGCACGCCATCCGAGCGCCACGGTCAGCACGCCGCCGCGCCGCTCGAGTCCGGCCACGTCCAAATCAACCCGGCCGACCGTCGGAACCGACGCATACCGTGCGGCCGGGATGCCGCTGCAAGCCCCCGCTGGTCGAACAGGAGCCGCAGACGATGACGTGGTTCGCGCTGCGGTCCGGTCGTTCTCGCTTCGCGATCTTCGACACCTTCCCCGATGAAGCGGGACGTCAGGCGCACCTCGCCGGAGCGGTCGCCGCGGCGTTGATGGAGAACGCTCCCGCGCTCCTCGCCAGCGAGCCCAGCATCGAGACCGTCGACGCGTTGGCGGGCAAGCTGCCGAGCTAGGCGCCAAGCGCGGCAACCGTGCACGGGCGCTACCGGTCACCTCCTCGACCGGATCGCGCAGGATCCGGTTCGTGCTGTCGTGCTCGACCAAGTGCGAGGGCACCAGGGATGCGAAGGCTTTGTCTCGATCCAGTCGACGTATAGCAACGTGCTTCTCTGAGCCTGAGCCACGCACCTCCTCGACCGGATCGCGCAGGATCCGGTTCGGCTGTCGTGCTCGACCAAGTGCGAGGGCACCAGGGATGACTAAGGCTTTTCTCGATCCAGTCGACGTATAGCAACGTGCTTCTCTGGGCCTGAGCAGGGATTTGTGGGGGCTCGATTTTGTGGTTGGTTGGGCGAGGCTTCACGATGAGTGAAGGGCCGCGGATGTTCTGGACCGATTTTTCTCGGAGGTCAAGCGTTAGGATGGCGCTGACCATGGCTCGCGGTGATTCGGCTCCCGGGGGGCTGGTGTTGCGCGGTCGGCGAGACGAGTGCGCGGTGCTTGATGTGCTGCTGGATGGGGCGCGTGAGGGTCAGAGCGGCGTGGTGGTGTTGCGCGGGGAGGCGGGGATTGGGAAGACGGCGCTTCTCGAGTACGCGATCGAGTCGGCGGCTGATCTGATGGTGCTTCGGGCGGCGGGGTATGAGGCGGAGATGGAGTTGGCGTTCGCGGCGCTGTATCAGTTGTGTGCGCCGCTGCTGCGATCGGCTGGATGGCCTTCCCGGTCCGCAGCGGGATGCGTTGGCGACGACGTTCGGGTTGGGCGTCGGCGCGCCGCCGGACCGCTTGTTTGTCGGTCTCGCGGTGCTTGGTTTGTTGTCGGATGCGGCGCAGGAGCGCCCGTTGTTGTGCGTGATCGATGATGCGCAGTGGTTGGACCGGGCGTCGGCGCAGACGTTGGCGTTTGTGGCGCGGAGGATGCTGGCGGAGCGGGTGGTGATGTTGTTCGCGGCTCGGGAGCCGGGTGATCTGCTCGCGGTTCTGCCGGAGCTGGTGGTCGGGGAGCTGGGGGATGCCGATGCGCGGTCGTTGTTGGCGTCGGTGATGCCGGGGCGGTTGGACGAGCGGATCGCGGACCAGCTCGTGGCCGAGACGCGGGGGAACCCGTTGGCGTTGTTGGAGCTCCCGCGGGGGCTGAGCGCGGCGCAGCTGGCGGGTGGGTTCGGGTTGTCCGGGGCGCTGTCGGTTCAAGGCAGGCTCGAAGAGAGCTTCTTGATGCGACTGGAGGCGTTGCCGGGGGATACCCAGCGGCTGTTGCTGGTCGCGGCGGCGGAGCCGACCGGCGATCCGGCGCTGTTGTGGCGTGCGGTCGAGCGGCTCGGGATCACCGGCTCGGCGTTCGATCCGGTGCGGTCGACCGGTCTGATCGAAATCGACGGGCGGGTGCGGTTTCGCCATCCGCTGGTGCGCTCGGCGGCCTACCGGGCAGCGACGCCGGATGAACGCCGTCGGGTGCACCGTGCGCTGGCGGATGCGACCGACGCGCGGGTCGATCCGGACCGGCGCGCCTGGCATCTGGCCGAGGCGACGGTCGGCCCAGACGAGGCCGTCGCCGGCGAGCTCGAGCGGGCCGCCGGACGGGCGCAGGCGCGTGGCGGTTTGGCCGCCGCCGCTGCGTTTCTGGAGCGGGCGGTCGCGCTGACACCCGAGTTCTCTCGCCGCTCTCAGCGCGCACTGGCCGCGGCACAGACCAAGTACGAAGCGGGCGCCCTCGACGACGCCGTCGCGCTCCTGGCCGTCGCCGAGACGGGCGGCGTCGATGATCTCCAGCGCGCGCGAGTGCATCTCCTGCGCGCGCAGATCGCGTTCGCCGTGCAGCGCGGCGGCGACGCTCCCGGTCTGTTGCTGGAGGCCGCCCGCGAGCTCGAGGCGGTCGACCCGGACCGCGCGTGCACCGCCTATCTCGAAGCGCTCGAGGCGGCCCGGTTCGCCGGCCCGCTCGCCCGCGGCGCGGACGTCGTCGAGGTGAGCAGGGCGGCGCTGGCCGGCCGCGCCCCGCACCGTCCGCCGCGGCCGACCGATCTGCTCCTTCAGGGGATGGCGATGCTGCCTACTGACGGTCACGCCGCTGGCTGTGCCGATCCTCAAGGCCGCGCTGGGCGCGTTCCGCGAGGAGGCGGCCCTCCCACCCGAGGAGTCGCGATGGCTATCGCTCGCCTGCCGTGCCGCGTGGGACGTCTGGGACGAGGAGAGCTGGAGGCTGCTCGCCACGCGAGAGCTCCAGCGTGCCCGTGATGCCGGTGCCCTCACGGCCATGCCGCTGCTCCTCAGCTCGCTCAGCTACCTCCATGGTCCTCTGCGGCGAGCTGTCCACGGCGGAGTCGCTGCTCGACGAGATCCGGGTGACCGCCGCGGTGACCGGCATTCCCGCTCATCGTTACGTCGAGATTTGGGTCGCGGCGCTGCGCGGGCGGGAGCCGGAGCTGTCGTCGCTGGTCGAGGACTTCACGACGGATGCGAAGGCGCGAGGGGAGGGCTTTGCGCTGGGGTTCGCCGGGCAGGCCGGCGCGGTCCTGTACAACGGTCTGGGCCGTTACGAGGAGGCGTTCGCCGCGGTGCGCGAGGCCGTCGACGTCGCACCCTACTCCGAGCTGAGCACGCCCAGCGCGGTCGCCGAACTGGTGGAGGCGGCCGCCCGCGCCGGAGAGCGCCGCATCGCGGAACGGGCGCTCGAGCGGCTCACGCTCAGCACCCGGCCCAGCGGCAGCGACTGGGCGCTCGGGGTCGAGGCCCGGTCACGCGCGCTGCTCAGCGACGGCGACGGCGCCGAGCGCCTCTACCAGGAGGCGATCGAGCGGCTGCGGCGCACCCGCGTGCGCGTGCAACTCGCGCGGACCCACCTGCTCTATGGCGAGTGGCTGCGGCGCGAGCACCGCCGGCGGGACGCCCGCGACCAGCTGCGCACCGCTTTCGAGATGTTCAATGCGATGGGGATCGAAGGGTTCGCCGCTCGCGCCGAGCGTGAGCTGCTCGCAACCGGCGAGCGTGTCCGCAAGCGCCGGATCGAGACCCGCGAGCAGTTGACCCCGCAGGAGAGCCAGATCGCGCGGCTCGCCCGCGACGGACTCTCGAACGCCGAGATCGGCGAGCGCCTATTCATCAGCCAGCACACGGCCGCCTACCACCTGCGCAAGGTATTCACCAAGCTCGACATCACCTCACGCAACCAGCTCCGACGGGTCCTGCCCGAGACCGCGAGTGTCGGCCACGTAGCGTAACCGGCGGCTCACTCCACGGGGTCAGCCGGCACCACGGCGGCCGGTCCGCCGAGAGGTGTGGATGTCTTCCTTCTCGAGGATGACAAACACGATCACGGACGAACCGGGTCACGGAGCGGTTCGTTCGATCAGTTCCGACAGCGCGGGCAATTCGTGATTCTGCCCTTCGCGATCCTTCATGGACGCGTGGGTAGAGCGTCTGGCCATTGATCGCGGGGGGCAAAGACGGACCCGTTATGTCGGGCACGCGATAGAGATCTCGGGGCCCGGCGCTCGAGACGTAGGTTCATGACACACCGCGTCGCTACGGCGGGTGAATGACCGAATCAACCGAGGAGTAATCGTGTTCTCAAGGAGTCGACTTGCTTCGCTCGCAATTGCGCCGTTGAGCGCATTGGCGATAGCCGCCTGTGGAAGTAGTAACTCGAGCACCACGAGCAACGGTGGCGCCTCTGCGTCGGCGTCGCAGCGGTCAGCCAGGACATCGTCAGGAACCGTCGATGTGGCCGGCACCGGCCTGGGTTCGATCCTGGTGGACTCCCAGGGCAGGACGCTGTACCTGTGGCAAGCGGACACAGGTAGCAAGAGCACGTGCACCGGCGCGTGCGCGACCGCTTGGCCCCCACTTGAGACCACCGCGAAGCCGACCGCGGGCGGCCGCGTGAAAAGCTCGCTGCTCGGCACCACCAGGCGCGCTGACGGATCCGAACAGGTGATCTACAACGGGCATCCCTTATACACGTTCCAGGGCGACACCGCGTCCGGCCAGACGAACGGCCAAGGATCCAACGGTTTCGGTGCCCTGTGGTTTGTGCTCTCCCCGACGGGCACCCAGATCACCGGATCGGCGTCATCGAGTGGGAGCAACCCTTCCGCCGCGTACTAGTCCGCAGCTCCCATGGAGCAGCGACCGGCAGCCGCTCGCCGAGGAGATGGTCTACGCCATCTCCTTCCGCGACGGCGACGCTCGCGACCCGGGAGACCGAGGCTCGGACGGCGCCATCGACGCGTGGATCGACACCGGCAAGCTGGCCAACCGCCCTGTTGCGGACGAGGACCAACACTGTCATTGCCATCGGAAGACTGCCGCTCGGCCCCGAGGACCCGAAGTCCGCGCCCGACCCCGGAGAACGCTTTCGTTTGCGCAGCAAAGGAGCCACCCCATCGACGCCCTGGCTCCAGCTCAGCGTGACCGCTCTCAGGAACAAGAGGAGCCACGCCGTCGGCCATCGACGATCTCCTCGTTATGGGTCGACGATCATCCGCCCACGCGTCCTCAGGTCCGGAGGTGTCAGTGCAAGTGACACTTCAGAGCGTCGGCAAGGCGCGCGACTGTGGTGGAGACGTCTCATCCGAACCCGTGCTGGTGATCCCCCGCACGTGGTTCGAGCGGAAGTTATTTGATCAGGACGGTCGGCTCCTCGTGGCCGCTAGCGTGCCCGCGCGTTCCGGATTCTCGAGAGTGGTCCGCACGTTTGGGCATCAGCCGTGGACCTTCTCTACGCCCGGCGGCGTGCCCGTCATGACAGTCATCCCGAACCGCAGCCAGGACCCACGAGAGTTCATCGCGGCTGAACTGACGGTCGCGAATAGGGAGGGTGGTCGCCCAGGGCCCTCACAAAGGGTCCATCTCCTCTGACGGAGAAATGGTCGGCCGCGTTTTGCGGGGATCGATTCGCGTTTTGGGTCGCCGTGGACCTGACCTCATTCTTGACGTGGGGGGGAGCGAAGTCGGCCAAGTCTGGTATGAGGCCTTCGGGTCGTAAGCCGACTTGGACGGTGATCGATGTGGACCCGCCCCTATGGCAGCCACTCCGCGGCTTGTTGCTCCCCGTCGCCGCCGTGGTCGAGAAGTGGCGGGCGCACGCCAGCGTCTGACCAAGCCGGACGAGTTGCTCAGCGTCGCCGACGTAGTCCCGCAGTTGCCAGCGGACTTGGGGCTGTCGCAATAATCGACGTCCGGCAGCCCTCGCTGGCGGAGGTGCAAGACGGCGGCGGATGGCGCCGCCCTGCACAGGCCGGTTCCGCCTCGCCGTAGCTCGCGGTTGAGCCGTCAGTCCCGCGTGCTCGGCATCGCTACCGGCCGGTCGTACGGTGCGTTGGCGCGCGCGTGTGGCCGGGCCTTCCTCTCCCGCCGCGGCTCCCGCCGCGCGCTGCATCATGGACCGGCGACGGGGTCCGACCGAGGAGTAGACGCAATGCCCGATCGTCGGGACCCTCCTCCCCTCGCTCAGTCAAGGCCGCGGGATGAACCGTGCGGAACGTCGGGCCTCGGCCTGGTTCGACCACGGCCACCACCACCTTTGAGTGGCTCGGCACGTCGAACACGATCCCATCCAGATCCGGACCGCGCCCCGCGACGGTAACCAGCTCACCTGGGCCGATAGTCTCCACCAGGAAAAGGTACCGCGTTGCCGAGCGGCGGCGCGACCGCCTGGACAACCGCCACGATCGGTGGGTTCCCCGACCTAGGGGCTATCTCGTGCCCGTCAGTCGCCCTGTGCGTGGCCGGCGGCGGGCCGAACATCCTGACCATCCTCACATCGACCGATCCGACCGGCGGCGCAAGCGCCTGGACCACATCATCAATCCCTTATGGCGGAAGGCTCAGTGGGGTGTCATGTCCCTCGGTTTCGCTGTGCGTGGCCACGACCAACAGCGAAGATGTCTTCACCTCGACCAACCCGACCGGCGGCCCGAGCACGTGGACAAAGACCACCGTAGATCCGGGGGGCTTCCTTAACGCCGTCTCGTGTCCGTCGGTCTCGCTGTGCGTTGCGGTCGACACGGCGGGAAACGCCCTCGCCTCGACCAACCCCGGCGGCGGCGCAAGCACGTGGACGACGGCCGACATAGATCCGGGACACGCCGTGTGGGCCGTCTCGTGTCCGTCGGTCTGGCTGTGCGTTGCGGTCGACCTGGCGGGCAACGTCCTCACCTCGACTGATCCGACCGGCGGCGCGAGCGGATGGGCCAGGACGCCTATCGATCGCGCCTACCTCACCGCTGTCTCGTGTCCGTCGGTCTCGCTGTGCGTCACCGGCGACGAGCTCGGCAACATCATGACCTCGACTGATCCGACCGGTGGCGCCAATGCTTGGACGAGCGCAGCGGTTGACATCCCCGGCTGCTCGCCCCAGTCAACCCCCTGCATCTCCGAACAGCTTTACGCTCACGACGATCAGGGCACCCGAGTGGTAGACACCGCCCCGCCCGGCCAAGGCAACTCAATCGGCAACGTCGTACTCGACGGCGACTCGTCCCTGCTCAGCTGGACCCACGAAGGCGTCCAGCGACAAGCCCAGCTGCGCTGAACGTGCTCGCCGCTCCTCGGCGCTAGGAGCACTCTCGAGCACCAGCCGCGAGACCGCTCTGCATCGGGCTACCTGCAGCGATCTGAATTGACCCGATCGGGGCTATCCGACGCCGCTCCTTCCGAACGGTTGCGGGAGCATGGCCCCTTTGCGTCGCCGCCCCGCCGAGACGCGTGGATCTCGTCCCCAGCGGCGCCCATGGCGCACACCGCCGGATCGAGATGGCGAAAGAAGAGCTCTCCGGCCGACGCGGGACGCCGCTGCGTTGGCGGCCGTGCGAGGGGAGTGCTGGCGAAGGCGCGGTGGTCAGCGTCGTTCGTGGTTAGGCGCCGACGCCCTCACTCAATCACTCAACTCAATCAAGAGGTCTTCACGTTTGGCCGTTTGCAGGGGTTTGCGGGTCGGTTGGGGGGCTGTCCACAGGTTTAGCGGCGGGTCTCCACGCGGGAGGTGGGGTTCAGCGGGGGTGCCGGCTCTGGTCTGTGGGTCGCTGCTTGGGTTTCCAGCCTTCGGCGTGCTGGATGGTCTGGACCGCGAGCGTCTCGATCTGTTTGACGAGTTGTCGTAGGCGGCGGTCGTTCTCGATCCAGGGCTGGTAGCGCTCGAGCTGTTCGGCTGAGAGCAGTTGAGCGATGGTGCGCCCGTCGACGGTGCGCGTCCAGTAGGTGTAGGGGCCGTGCAGCTGGGGTGGGTCGGCCTTGCAGCGGCAGCGGGGGTTGCCGCACCGCATCCGGCGGGTGTTGATGCTGCCGGGCAGGCAGAAGCCGAGTCCGGCGAGCTCGTCTAGGAGCTTGGCCAAGCGCTGTTCGGCGGGTTGGTTGGTGTCGGCCATCGGGTCAGGGAAGTCTTCCATCCGCTGCCTACTGTATTTACATAGTAGGTAACGGTTCGGATAGTGCATCGCTATGAGCGCAGGCCAACAGCCCTTCCAGGTTCACCGCGGTTGCAACGTTGGCGGCGTCGCGGCGATTGCTGCTTACGCTCCGCGGTCGCTGTCGGCGCAGGCGCAGGCGTTCGTCCGGATGGTTGTGGCGGAGGCTGCGCCCGACACGCCTTGGCGGGCGAAGGCGCTGTTGTTCGCCGCCGGGAAGCTCGCCCGCTTCGGCGAGCACGTCGGGCTCGAGCTCTCGCCCGGGGTGCTGCTGCACCCCTCGGCGATCGAGCGGTTCATCCTCACGGGCACCGGCGCGGTGTCGCCGGCGACACGCCGGACGCTGCGGACGAACCTCCGGGCGCTGGCGCGGGCGATCGAGCGCTACCCGGAGCCGTCACCGGTGCCGCTGGTGCGCGAGCGCGCGAAGGTGCCGTACTCGCCCAGCGAGATCGACGGGTATCTGCAGTTGGCGGCCGCTCAGAGCACGCGGGCGCGTGGGCTGCGCGCGAGCGCGCTGGTGTGCCTCGGGGCCGGCGCGGGGCTGATCGCGGGGGAGCTGCGGCACGTCCGCGGGACCGATGTCGTTGAGCGTGCGGGCGGGGTCCTGGTGCAGGTCAGCGGCGGGCGGGCGCGCTCGGTGCCGGTGCTCTACCGCTACCACGAGCGACTGCTGGCGGCCGCTGCGTTCGCCGGCTCGCGCTACCTGATCGGCGGCCGGGACCCGGATCGTCGCAACGTCACCGATGCGCTCTGCGCAGCGCTGTCCACCGACAGCTCCCTGCCCCGCTTGCAGGCCGGCCGGCTGCGATCCACCTGGCTTGTGGAGTGCGCCGCTCGGATCGGGCTTCAGGCGTTCATGCAGGCGGCCGGGATCACCTGCAGCCAGCGGCTCGGGGACCTCGCCGCCCAGCTCCCCCCAGCCACCGAGCCCGAGCTGGTCGCGCTGCTCGGAGGGCACGGCGTGTGAGCGCAGAGCTCGAACGGATCGAGCAGATCATCGACGCCTCCGGAGTCGCCGATACCGAGCTGCTGCTCCCGACAGGTGTCCGGCCACGGCAGCTGAAGGTCACGACGCTGTTGATCGGGATGACGCTGGCGATGCGCGCCGGCCGCCAAGCGTTCCTGACCGAGGTGCACAAAACGCTGACAGCACTGCCCACCGAAGACCAGCGGCGGCTCGGGGTGATCGCGCAGTGGCAGCACGCAGAGCACCGGCTCACCTATCGTCAGGTCGAGTACACCTTTGATCGCGTGATCGGAGCGCTCGCCACCGACACGCCGGACGGCACCCCGTCCGAGCGGCTGCACGACGTGCTGGACCGGCTGCTCGAAGCCTCGGTCCAGGTGCTCGGCGAGCCCTCCTCCAGCAGCTACGCGGTCGACTGGACCGACCAGGAAACCTGGTCGCTGCCACCACCCAAGAAGCCCAGCACTCCCGCCACGCCCGCCGCCGCCAACCGCGTCCAGGACACCACGCCCGACGATCACGACGACGGCCATGCCGCCAACGACACCACCCCCCAGCCACCACCCACGCCGGGCTGTGCCGACCCCGAGGCATCCTGGGGCCACCGCCGCGGCGACGCTCCCGGCCAGGACGACGAGCTGTTCTTCGGCTACTACCTCCAAGCCGCCACGACCGTCAAGGACGAGCACGGCCCCGATGTCCCAGAACTCGCCCGCCGCATGCACCTGAGCTCCTGCGATCACGACCCGCCGCCCGCGTTCGTGCCCGTCCTGGAACGGATGCACACCACCGGCATCACGATCTCAGACGTGCTCGCCGACTCCGGCTACAGCTACCGCGTCCCCGAGCGCTGGGCGCTCCCCGTCCGAACGCTCGGCGCCGAGCTGATCGTCGACCTGCACCCCAACGACCGCGGCCCGCACGGCACCCACCACGGCGCGACCTGCCACAACGGCAACCTCTACTGCCCCGCCACCCCCACCACCCTGCTCCAGCTCGGACCGCTCCCGCGCGGCGCGAGCGCCGAGCAGACCGTCATCCACGACCAACAGTCCGCCGAGCTGGCCCGCTACAAGCTCTCCCCGATCACCAGCCACGACCACGACGGCTACCACCGCGTGACCTGCCCCGCCGCCCAAGGCAAACTCCGCTGCCCCCACAGGCCAGCCTCGCTGACGCTCCCCAACGACCGCCCCACGATCCTCGACCCGCCCGAGCACCCGCCCGTCTGCTGCACCCAGAAAACGATCACCGTGCCGCCGTCAGTGAACGCCAAGACAGCCCAGAAGCACGACTACCCCTCAGCCGCGCACCGCACCAGCTACAACCGGCGCACCGCCGCCGAGCGCACCTTCGCAACCCTCACCGACCGCGCCACCAACGACCTCTCCCGCGGCTGGTGCCGACTGATGGGCCTCACCCCGATCGCGCTCCACACCGCCACCGCACTGATCGCCCGCAACATCCGCGTCGCCGACGCGTTCACCGCCCGCCAAGCCGAGAACCAGCGCCGCGCCGCCTGTGGGCTCCCGCCCAAAACACGCGCACGCCGCCGCACCACGCTCCACGACCTCGCCGCCGCACACGCGCCCTAACCACGCACCCCCCGCCGCCGAACAACACCCCACGCTACCCGGCCGGCACACGCCAACCCGCGCTGCCCAACACCCACCCACTCCCGCACCCGACAGCAGCACAACTACATCCACCCGGCCGCTACCAACCACAACACACCCCAACAACCCCCCGCCAGACCCGTCCGACGCAAACGTGAACATGAGACGAGGTCAAACGTGAAGACCTCCTCGAGCCGCGCCGGGACTCGAACCCCCAACCCCTTCATTACAAGTGAAGTGCTCTTCCAGTTGAGCTAGGCGGGCCGGTGAGGCTCAGTCTGGCACGGCCGAGACGGCGCGCTCGAGCGACCCGTGGCCGTTGCTGGCGTAGTCGGGCGCGGGCGGGAGCGGGCCGGAGTCCTCGGGCGGATTCATGCGCCGCTCGAGCTCGCCGAGGACGATTCCGAACAGGAGGTGGCGCCAGGTCGCCTGGACGAACGCGCGACGGTTACCGGCTAGGGTGGGCAGATCGCCGCGGGCGGGGTGGAAGCGGTCGGTGAGGGCGACGAGCGGCCAGCCCGCGAGGTGTTCGGCGAGGGCGAGGACGGGGCCTCGGAGCGCCGGCGCGATCGGAAGGGTGGGGGCGACGTTGGCGTAGACGGCGCCGAACAGGGCGCCGTTCTGGGCGTGCAGGGCGAGGCCGACGCGGTACCAGCCGGGGCCGTTCTTCACCGCTCGGCCGAGCAGCTCGACGTCGTCGTAGCGGCTCGAGAGGAGCAGCTTGTCGAGGGGTTGCTCGATCGCCCAGACGCTCGCGGCCAAGGCGCCGCAGAGCGCGCCACGGAGCGTGCGGATGGGAACGCTGCCGGTGCTCAACGCTCGCAACTGTAACGGGCGTGGCCGCTTTGGGTACCGGAATGTGCGATGGATCACGAGCAGCTTCACCGGCGCGCACGGGAGCGCGGCGTGAACAGGTTTGTGCTGTTCCTGGTGCGGATGATCCTGACGCCGTTCTTCCTGATCTATCTGCGGATGCAGCGGCTCGGGCGGGAGCACATCCCCGCGGAGGGCCCGGTGATTCTGGCCTCGAACCACCGGAGCTTCTTCGACCCGTTCGTGATCGGAACGATGACCCGGCGTCCGGTGTACTACGTCGCCAAGAAGGAGCTGTTCACGTATAACCGGCTGCTCAGCTGGCTGCTGAACGCGCTCGGCGCGTTCCCGGTGGACCGGGGCTCCGGTGACCAGGACACGATCGAGACCGCGAAGGTCATCCTCGGGCGGGGCGAGATCGTGCTGATGTTTCCCGAGGGCACGCGCACGCGCCCGGGCGCACTCGGCAAGCCGAGGCGCGGCGTCGGGCGTCTGGCGCTCGAGACCGGGGCGCCGGTAGTGCCGATCGCGATCATCGGTACCGAGGACATCCGCCGGGGGTGGCGGATCCGGCCGCGCAAGATCAGGCTCCGCGCCGGCCGCCAGCTGAATTTCCCGAAGGTTGAAAGCGCTTCGCCAGCGCTCGCCGGGGCCGTCACCGACCGGATCTGGCCGATGGTCATGCTCCAGTGGGAGTGGCTCGGCGGCGCTCCCCCGATCCGTCGCGCCGCGATCATCGGCGCCGGCGCGTGGGGCACGAGCCTCGCGGTGTTGCTGGCGCGCGCCGGACTCGACGTGGTACTCGGCACTCGCACGCGCGAGCAGGCCGCCGCGATCGCCACCGCCCGGACCAACGACGCCTACCTACCGGGCATCGAGCTCCCCGACTCGGTCGAAGTCGCGCGCGCCGCCGAGCTTAAGCTGTCAGAGGCGGATCTCGTCTGCCTGACCGTCCCCGCCCGGGCGCTGCCGAGCGTGCTGGCCGCAAATGCCGAGCGGATCCCGCAGGGCGCCGGCGTCCTGGTGCTGTCGAAAGGCCTCGTGCCGCCGCTCGGGACGTTGCCGTCCGCGTTCGTCGCCGAGCGCTGCGCGGCGCGGGCCGTCGCGGTGCTCGGGGGACCGGCCGACGCGTCCGAGGTGCTCGAGCACAGTGCGTCAGTCGTACTGGCCTCGGTCGACCGGGGCTTTGCAAGACAACTTGCAGACGTCCTCACGACTGCGGGCCTCGACGTGACGAAGAGCAGCGACGTCACCGGCGTGGAGCTCGCCGCCACCGCGAAGAACCTCGCGGTACTGGCGGCGGCGGTCGCCTCCGTGGCCGGCCCGAACATCGCGGGCGCCGCGGCCGGAAAGGTGTTCGCCGAGGTCGATGCGCTCGCACGGGCCCGCGGGGGCCGGCCCGAGACGTTCGCCGGCCTTGCCGGCGCGGGAGACCTCGTCGCGACGGTCGTCTCGTCAAGCTCGCGCAACCGCCGCGCCGGCGAGCTGCTCGCGCAGGGAGTGCCGGCCTCGGAGATCGGCGATGCGCTGGGTCACGCGGTCGAAGCGGTGGACTCGGCGCCGCTGCTCGCGAGCGTGGCTCGGGACTCGCACCTCGACGCGCCGGCGCTCGAGAGCCTGGCCGCGCTGGTCGAGGGGCGGATCGAGCCGGAGCAGTGGACCGCGACCATGACCGAGCGGACGCGGCCGCCCCGTCCCTCCTCGACTATCCGCGCGGCGTGACGAAAGCTAGGCTCTGATGTGGTGGATGGCGAGTTACCCAAGAACAAGGCGGAGGTCGATGCGCGGTTCACCGAGCTGTACCGCGCGCACCTTCGCGACGTGTACTCGTACAGCTACTACCGCGTGGGCAACCATCACGACGCCGAGGACCTCACCGAGCAGACGTTCCTGCAGGCCTACCGCCACTTCGAGCGCGCCCTTCGCGAGGCCAACGGGCGGCCGCTGCGGCCGTGGCTCATCCGGATCGCCCACAACCTCGCGGCCAACTTCTATCGCGACCGCTCACGCAAGCCAGAGTCGGGCATCGAGGACGCCGGCATGATCTCCGCGCCGCACACGACCGAGTCGCTGGTCGAGGGTCGCGAGCAGCTGAAGTCGATCCTCGACGGCGTCCAGCAGCTCCCCGACGACCGTCGCGAGGCGCTGATCATGCGCTTCGCGCTCGGCATGGACAACCGCGAGATCGCGCGCGCGCTCGGCCGCACCGACGGCGCGACGAAGGTGCTGTTGCACCGGGCGATCCGACAGCTCGAAGGGATGGTTTCAGAGCCCGCAACCGATTCGGGAGGGTCGAGCGAATGAGCTCAGGTGCCGCCGATTTCGAAGCCCTGCTGCGCGAGGCGCTGTCGCCGGTCGATCCGCCGGCCGATCTCGCGCAGCGGCTCGAGTTGACGCTCGTCAACCTGACCGAGCTCGCGCAGGAGGAGCTCGACTCGTGGGAGCTCAGGGCGATGCGCGATCCTCGCAACTGGGTCCGCCCGGCGGCCGCCGCGGTCGTCGGCGTCAGCGCCGGCACCGCGCTTGTCGTGTTGCGGGTGCGGGCGCGCCACCGGGTTCGCAAGCAGCGCTCGAACAACGCGCTCGACCTCGCACAGCGGACGCTCCACGACGTCGGCGAAGAGGCCCGCCGGATCATCCCGCGCCGTAACTGACTCGCGCCACAAGGCGGTCGGCACTTGGCCGTAACCGGCCGCTGATAGCGTGGATTCACGATGGACGTCTGCTATCGCCACCCATCAAGGGAGACAGGAGTCTCTTGCTCTTCATGCGGACGGCCGATCTGCCCCGACTGCATGACTCCGACGCCAGTCGGGATGCGGTGCCCGGAGTGCTCGCGCGAGCGGACGAAGGTCAGGCGGATGCCGTCGGTGTCGAGCACGCCGGTGGCGACGCAGGCGCTGATCGCGATCAACGTGGTCGCGTTCCTGATCGAGACCGCCGCCGGTGCGCCGCTCGGAGGTGGCGGCGGCGGGTCGGTATACCTTCACGGCGCCCTGTTCGGGCCCGCGATCACGGGCAGCAACCCGTACCCGTTCTTCACCGGCACGCACGAATACTGGCGCCTGGTCACCAGTGGGTTCCTGCACGACGGGCTCCTGCACATCTTGATCAACATGGTGTCGCTGTGGTTCGTCGGGTCGGCGCTCGAGCCGGCGATCGGGCGCGTCAACTTCCTCGCGGTGTACTTCGTCTCGCTGCTTGCGGGATCGTTCGGCGCGCTGTGGTTCCAGCCGATCTCGCCGACCGTCGGCGCCTCCGGGGCGATCTTCGGGATCTTCGGCGCGCTGATCATCGTCGCCCGCAACCGCGGCATCCCGATCTGGCAGAGCGGCCTCGGGATCGTGCTCGTGTTCAACCTCGTGTTCTCGCTCAGCGTCCGCGGCGTCTCGATCGGTGGCCACCTCGGTGGGCTGGTCGGCGGCCTGATCACGGGCTGGCTGATCGTCGAGGTCGCCGAGCACCGGCGGATGGCCACGCTCGCGCTCGTCCTCTGCGGGGTCGTCGGAGTGGCCAGCGTGATCGGTGCCGTGGCGGTGGCCGGCGGCACCGGGCTGACGCCGAACGGCATTGGCTTCAGCCTATAGCTCGACCGTGAACGCTTCGGCGGGCGCTTCCGGAACCAGTTCCGGATGGATGATGTGCGCGAGCAGCTCGAGTCCCGCGATGATCCGCGGCCCCGGGCGCGAGAAGTAGGCGGCGGCGTCGACCGCGACGACCTCGCCGGCGCCGATCGCGGCCAGCTGGTCTCGGTGCATCTCCGCCTCGCGATGGGCGATCTCCGCGTCGTAGCCGCACGGCATCACGATCACGATGTCGGGCTGAGAGGCCTCGACCTCCTCCCATGTGCGCTCCTCGGATTTCTCGCCGGCGAACCCGAGCACGTCCTGGCCACCGGCATAGTCGATCAGCTGCGGGATCCAGTGTCCGGCGGCGAACGGGGGATCGAGCCATTCGAGCGCCGCGACCAGCGGCCGGCGCACGCCGCGGACCGCCAGGCGGACCTTGTCGATCCGCGCGGAGGCGTCGCGGATGAGCTCGACGGCCTCGTCCTTGCGGTCGGTGGCCTGGGCGAGCGTGCGCACGTCGCCGAGCACCTCGCCGACCGTGTGGGGGTCGAGCGAGAGCACCGTCGGGTGGCTGTCGATCTCCTCGGCGACAGCGCGGACGTCGTCGTAGGACACCGCGCACACCGAGCAGAGCGCCTGGGTGACGATCAGATCGGGGCGCAGGTCCCGCAGCATGTCGGCGTCGAGCTCGTAGATCGACAGACCGGCGAGCGTCCGCTCCTTGACCGCCGCGTCGATCTGGCCCGGCGCTGAGGCCGGACGGAAGCACGTCGCGCGTGATCTTCGGCAGCTCGAGCACCGCCGGGGGGTAGTCGCACTCGTGCGTGACCGCGATTACGTCGGGGCCGAGGCCGAGAGCGAACAGCGTCTCGGTCGCGGATGGGACCAGGCTGACGATACGCATCGACAAGGAGGATAGATACGCCGGACCTACGCCCTCACCGATGCCGGCGCCAAGCTCGCCGATCGGATGCACTCGGTTTGAGAAGAGACGGCATCTAAGCCCCGCGGCCGGGAGTGCGGCTGCTACCGTTCCCCGGGTCGCTGCATGAACGACGACGATCCATCCCGAAGTAGCAGCTCACAGAGAACGGGCTGCCCAGTGCGGACGGAGCCTTGCCCCACGCGGGCCGCTGGTGGGGTCGCCCGGTCGCGGGCGTGGCAGGTGCTTAAGCGCCGGTGAAGGCTCTCTTCATCATCCTGACCGGGCTGCTGGTCCTGGTCAACGCGTTCTTCGTGATCGCCGAGTACGCGCTCGTGCGCTCGCGCAAGGAGCGGCTCGAGGCGCTCGCCGACGAAGGGGCGCGCGGGGCGCGGCTGGCGGTCAGGCAGATCGAGCACATCGGCGACTACATCGCCGCCTGCCAGGTGGGGATCACGATGGCCTCGATCGGAATCGGCGCGCTCGGCGAGCCGGCGATCGCGCATGTGCTCGAGCCCATTCTCGGCGGGCCGCTGGGCCACACGGCCGCGGTCGCGGTGTCCGTCGTCCTCGCCTATCTGCTGATCACGGTGACGCAGAGCATCATCGGCGAGATCGTTCCGAAGCTGTACACGATCCAGCACGCCGAGGGCCTGGCGAGGCGGATCGCGCGTCCGATCCAGTTCTTCAGGATCCTGTTCCACCCGTTCATCCTCGTGCTGAACTTGGTCGTCCGATTCGATCCTGCGGATGCTCGGCACGGATCCGGACGCCGAGCCCGAGGGCGGGACGCCGGAAGACCTCAAGCGGCTGATCGCGCAATCGACCACGGGCGGGCAGCTCGACATCGGCGAGGGCAAGATGCTCACTGGCGTATTCCACCTGCACGAGCAGGAGGCCCGGCAGGTCATGACGCCGATCCCCGCCGTCGTCACCGTCGATCTGTCCGAGACGGTCGAGGCGGCGCTCCGGCGCTGCGTGTCGACCGGGCACTCGCGCCTCGTCGTCACCGAGGACGAGAACCCGGACCGGGTGAAAGGGATCGTCCACGTCAACCAGCTGGTCAAGCTGATGCTCGCACGAGGGCTTCGAGGCCCACATCGATCGGCTCGTGCGCCCGGCGCCGATCGTGCCCGAGACCAAGCCGCTCGACGATCTGCTGGCCGACCTCCAGCGCGAGCGGACCGAGCTCGCGATCGTCGTCGACGAGTACGGCCGGACCGCCGGCCTCGTCACGATCGAGGACATCATCGAGGAGGTCGTCGGCGAGATCTCCGACGAGACCGACCCCGCCGGCGGCGCGGTGCGCCGGCTCGCGAACGGCGACTGGTTCGTGCGCGGTCACGTGGCCGTCGCCGATCTCGCCGGACTATGGGCTCGAGCTCCCGGTCGACACCGACGCCTACAACTCGGTCGGCGGGTTCGTGTTCGCCGAGCTCGGCCGGCTGCCCAAGCGCGGAGACACGATCGCCGCCAACGGCTTCTCGATCCGGGTCGAGTCCGTGCGCCAGAACCGGATCGAGGCCGTCCGGATCAGGCAGCGCCGGGCTGGCGCCGGAGCGGCCGTTCCCGCGTCCGGCTGAGCGCGCGGCGCCGCGCCACAGGGAGGGCGTACCAGGCGAGCGAGCATGCAATCACCGCTGCCCCCGTGACGACCGCGGTCACCGGCGGGGAGAAGGCGAGATCGCTGAGCAGCAACACGACCCCGATCGACGTCAGCCCCATCGTCGTGAGGCCGATCAGCATGAAAGCGGTTCGAAACCTCCACCAGGTGCTCCTTGTCGCCGTGGCGGAACAGGATCCGATGCCAGGCGGTCGGCGCCGTGAGCATGATCAGCGTGGCCGCGGCGCAGACCAGCGTGACGAAGTAGTCGGCCTTCTGGAAGCTCGACAAACGCTCGAACTTCGGCTGGAAGGCCGCCGCGAGCAGAAATCCGAACAGGATCTGGACACCGGTCTGCACGACGCGAGCCTCCTGGAGCAGCTCGTTCAGGTTGCGGTCGTCGCGCTCGAGCAGCGTCTCGTCGCGGCCGTTGTCGGCTTGGGGCTGCGTCGCGGGCATGTCGTCGTACTACCCCGGCGCCTCCGCGGCATACCAACTGTTAGGAACTTGCTAACCGCACCCCACGCGTTCGCGTCATTCGTTACATTTCCGCCTTCAAGGCAACGGCCGGAGAGTCGCGGCAGTCAGCGCGGAACTACCTCCCGGTGGTTGAGAGGAGAGAAGTGGAGCCGGCCCTCGCTGGGCCGGCTTCGCGCCCGCTACGGGGCCGCTCGGGGGCCTCGGAGCGGCGTCCGGACGGCAAAAAAGAAGCCGGCCCGCTGGGGACGGGCCGGCTCCGTGCTTCTGGGGAGGAGGTGCTGCTATGAGGTACGTCGCGCCAAGGAGTCTGCGCCTCGGACCTGAACGAGCCATAAATACTTTCTCGCAGGTCTCTCAGTCGTACTCGTAGAAGCCGGCGCCCGATTTCCGGCCGAGCGAGCCTTCCTGCACCAGCGCGAGCAGCCGCTCCGGGACGCGTGCGCCGATCGACTCGCCGATCGCCTGGGCCACATCGAGCCCGACGTAGTCGAGCAGGGCGATCGGCCCCATCGGCATGCCGGCGCCGAGCGTCATGCAGTTGTCGATGTCCTCGGGCGCGAGATCGGTCTCGGACAGCAGCTCGACCGCGCCGAACAGATACGGGAACAGCAACCGGTTGACGACGAACCCGGGGATGTCCGGGACCTCGACCGGGGTCTTGCCGAGCGCCTCGCATAGCTTCCGGGCCCGAGCGCGCGTCTCGGGGGTGGCCTGCGGCGGGAACGCGAGCTCGACCAGCTGCATCCGCGGCACCGGGTTGAACGGGTGAAAGCCGACGAACGACTCGGGGTGGCCGCTCGCCTGCGCCAGCTCGGCGATCGACAGCGACGAGGTCGTGGTCGCGAGCACCGCCCCGGCGCCGGCGTGGCGCGCGAGCTCGCCCAGGTCGGACAGCACCGCTGCCTTGCTGCCGTGGTGCTCGACGACGGCCTCGACCAGGAAGGTGGCGGCGGCCAGGTCGTCGAGGTCGGTCACGATCCGTATCGCGCGTCGGGATCGAAGCCCTCGAGCTTCGAGCACGTCTTCGCGACACGCGCTCGTGCCCGCTCGGCCGAGTCGTCCGAGCGCGCCCACAGCAGCACCTCCTCGCTCTCCGCAGCAGCGACCGCCAGCCCGCAAGCGATCACGCCCGAGCCGGCGATTCCGAGTCGTTCCGGCAAGTCAGCTCCTAGGTTTTCGGTGTGGGACTACGGTCGTGTAGGTACGGGAGGCTTCAGTACAGTACGCAACGACTCGAAGTGAAAGCGCCGCTGGGCCGTCCGCGGCATCCCAAATCCGTAATAAGGAGCAGCGAATGCCGCAAGTTGGTCGCGAAGTTGTGATCGTCGAAGCAGTACGCACGCCGATCGGGCGCGGGCACAAGGAGAAGGGCTACTTCAAGGACACCCACCCGAACGAGCTGCTCGGCCGCTGCTACGGCGAGGTGATCGAGCGGGCCGGAATCCCGGCCGACACGGTCGAGGACGTGGTCGCGGGCTGCGTCCAGCAGTACGGCGAGCAGAGCCTGAACGTCGCTCGCAACGCCTGGCTCCAGGCGGGCCTCCCGCTCGAGACGGCCGCGACGACCGTCGACCGCCAGTGCGGATCCGCGCAGCAGGCGGTCAACTTCGGCGCCGCGCTGATCGCCGCCGGGGTCCACGATGTAGTGATCGGCTCGGGCGTCGAGCACATGGGGCACATCCCGCTCGGCGTCGGCTTCAGCTGGATGGGCGAGGTGGGCACCCCGTACCCGCCCGAGATGATGGAGCGCTACAACCTGATCCCGCAGGGCCTGTCGGCCGAGATGATCGCCGACCAGTGGGAGATCCCGCGCTCGGAGCTCGACGAGCTCGCGCTGCGCTCGCACCAGCTGGCCCACCGCGCCACCGAGGAGGGCCGGTTCGAGCGGGAGATCATGCCGTTCAAGGTCAACGGCTCGACCTACGTCTCAGATCAGGGAATCCGGCCCGAGACCACGATCGAGGCGCTGTCGGGCCTGAAGCCCGCGTTCAAGGAGGACGGCAAGATCACCGCCGGCAACAGCTCCCAGATCTCCGACGGGGCCGCCGCCGTGCTGCTGATGTCGCGCGAGAAGGCCGACGAGCTGGGCGTGGAGCCCCGGGCTCGGATCGTCGATCAGACGACCGTCGGGGTCGACCCGGTGATCATGCTGACCGGCCCGATTCCCGCGACGCAGAGGATCCTCGAGCGCAACGGGATGAAGATGGACGACATCGATCTGGTCGAGATCAACGAGGCGTTCGCGCCGGTGATCGCGGCCTGGCGCCGCGAGCTCGATCCCGACATGGATCGCGTCAACGTGAACGGTGGCGCGATGGCGCTGGGGCACCCGCTCGGGTCGACCGGGGCGCGCCTGCTGACGACGCTGCTGCACGAGCTCGAGCGCTCCGACAAGGAGGTCGGGCTCGTGACGATGTGCTGCGGTGGTGGGCTCGGAACCGGGACGCTGATCCAGCGCGTGTAGCCCTCTGCGGGGCGCGCATGCGCGCCCCCGGACCGCTCAATCCGCCTGCGCGGTCGGACGCATCAACACCTCGTTGATCGCGACGTGTGCCGGACGGGTGACGATGTAGAGGATCGCGTCGGCGACGTCGGCGGCCTGGAGCCGGTCCACGCCCGCGAAGCGTCGCTGGATCCCCTCGCGGATCTCGGGGCGGTTATGGCTCGAGAGCTCGGTCGCGGTGGCGCCCGGCTCGACGAGCGCGACGCGCACGTTCCGCTCGGTGACCTCCTGGCGCAGCGACTCGCTGAAAGCGCCGACCCCGTGCTTGGTGAGGTTGTAGACGGCGCTGCCGCGCCGAACCACGCGACCGGCGACGGAGCTGATGTTGACCATGTCGGCGACGTGCCGCGGGCTGTCCTCCACGGCACGGAGCAGGTGGGGGAGGGCGGCGTCGGCGCAGTACAGGAGCGCGCGGACGTTGATCTCGAGCATCTGCCACCACTCATCCGTGGGGGCGTCGAGCACCGGGCCGAGCAGCATCATGCCGGCGTTGTTGACCAGGATGTCGAGGCGCCCGAGCTCCGCGACCGCGCGCTTGACGGCATCTTGAGCCTGGGTCTGCTCGGTGATGTCGGCCTCGAGCGCGAGCGCGGTGCCGCCGGCCTCGCGGATCCGGCCGGCCAAGTCCTCGAGCCGATCCAGGCGCCTCGCCACGATCGCCACAGACGCGCCGCGGTCCGCGAGCGCATACGCGGTCGCCTCGCCGATCCCGGACGACGCGCCGGTGACGAGCGCGACCGTCCCGGCGAGCGGCCCGGGCATCAGGCCGACTCCCAGCGGAAGCCGATCGGCGCCGGCGAGGGCGGCAGCGGACTCACGGGCAGCCCGGCCGGCGGATCGTTCTCGTTGAAGGGCACCGGCGCCAGGTCGTTCGGGGTGTCGGGGTGGAACAGCGACGCCAGATACTGAGCCTGTCCCCGTCCCGGGCCGAGCTCAAACTGCCCGCCGCTGTAGGCGTGGATTCCGCGATCGGCGCAGTAGTCGTAGGTCGCGCACAGCTTCGGGAGCCCGCCGATCCGGGATGGCTTGAGGTTGACCATCTTCGGCGGGAACGGCAGTGCCTCGATGTCGCTGATCGAATGGATCGACGCGTCCCAGGTGATCCGGTCGTGATGGTCCGCGAGCACCGCAGCGGTCTCGGGCGTGACCACGTCGGGATCCTCGATCCAGGCGTCCGGGAACGCGTCGACGACGCGCTGGTAGAGCACGGGATCGGTTGGCTGGTCGACGATCGTGCCCGTGTAGAGGCTCTTGAAGTCGACCGAGTCGACCGCGTTCGTCGCGACGAGCGCCGCGATCAGCTGCGGGAGTCCACGAGCTCGTCGGGTCGAGCTTGAAGCGGAGCGACGGGTAGCGCGCGAGGCGCCGCTGTACCGGATCGAGCGTCGGCGGCTCGCCGAGACGCAGCGAGACCACGAACGTCAGCGGCCGGGGCTCCCGACCGAGCCGCTCCCAGAGCGTCTGCCCGGCCTGAGCGAGCGCTAGGTCGAGCGCCGCGCTGTGGAAGGTCCAGCGCCGATACAGCCGGGAGACGTCGCGCTGCGGGCTCGACCGGAAACAGATCGAGCGAGTCCACGAGCTCACAGAACTCGCCGAGCGTGAACCGTCCGGACACAGCCTCGGCGTGGACGGGGCCGGCCTCCTGCAGCGCGACCTGGTCCTCGGCGTCGTAGACGACGTCCTCGCCCACGCCCTCGAGCCCGCCTCCCCTCAGATGCACGACCGTGCTCAGGCGCTCGAACCCGCTCGAGACGTTCGCCCGCAGCCCCTCGAGCGTGTAGCCGTCGACCTCGAGCGGCAGGTCGGCCAGGAGATCGAACGTGCTCATCGGCCGCCTGCGCCCTGCGCGCCCTCGAGCCGGGCCACGAGGTCGTCGAGCCGGAGCTCCTCGAGGCCGTGGCTGACCGCCTCGAGCTCGGCGGCGCAGTACTCGACGAGGTCGCGTCCCTCCTTGACCAGGTCGAGCGTCTCGCGGAGCCCGGCCTGCCCGGAGTCGAGCCGGCGGATGATCTCCTCGATCCGCGCCACCGCCGACTCGTACGTGCGCTCGCTCGTGCTCATCTGACGTCGGCGTCCACGGCGTCGTCGTGGAAGCGCACGCGGATGTGACCGGCGGCGCGGGCCGCGGAGGCGGAGGTGACCGGCTCGCCGGACCGGTCCTCGACCAGCGCGTATCCGCGCGCGAGCGTCCGCTCGGGGTCGTGGGCCGCGAGCGCCAGCGCCAGCCGCTGGAGCTCGCGTCCGCGCGCCGCGCGCTCGGACGTCCGGGCTCGCTCCGCCGAGCGCTCGAGCGTGAGCACGTGCCCGGAAGCTAGGGACCGGCGCCTCTCTATGCCGCGGCGGGCGCTCGCCCGGATCTCGCGCAGCAGCTGGTGAAGCTGCCGGCGCTGACGGCCGATGTGCTGCGCCGGCGCGGAGGCGAGGCGCTCGAGCGCTTGCGCCCGCTCAGCGATCGCGCGGCGGCTGTGGAGCTCCAGGCGCTGTGCCGCGCCGGTGATCTGTGAGCGTGCTGCGTTGCAGTCGATCGGCACGGCGGCCTCGGCGGCGTGGGTCGGCGTCGAGCAGCAGACCGCAGCCACGTCGTCGATCAGCGTGCGGTCGGTGTGGTGCCCGACCGACGAGATCACCGGCACGCGCAGCAGCGCGACAGTGCGGCACAGCGCCTCATCGCAGAACGCGAACAGGTCCGCGAGCGAGCCGCCGCCGCGTGCGACGATCACCACATCGACCTCCGGGATCGCCGCGAGCTCGCGCAGCGCCGCGGCGATCCGCGGCGCGGCGTGGCGATCCTGCACCGGCGCGAACGCCCACACGAGCCTCCCGGCCCAGCCGCGGCGGCGGAGCCCCGCGAGCACGTCGTCGCGAGCCTTGCCCTGCTCGCCGGTGACGACCCCGATCGTGCGCGGGAGCGGCCGCCGCGGCAGGCGCTTCTGGGGCTCGAACAGCCCGTCCGCGTGAAGCCGGCGGCGGAGGCGCTCGAGCTGGATCAGCAGGTCGCCCTCGCCCGCGATCCGCAGCTCGGACACGGCGAACGTGAACGACGGGGAGGACGAGGCGCTCCCCGGGTAGTAGTCGCAGCCGCCGCCGAGGACCACCTTCAGCCCGTCGGCGAGCGTCACCCCGAGGGCCTCGAAATCGGAGCTCCACATCGAACACGGCAGCGCGCCACGGGCATCCCGGAGCTCGAAGTAGACGCGGGCGCGGCTAGTCCTGAACCCCCACACCTCGCCGACGAGCTGGACACGCGCGAACTCGAGCAACCGGCGCTTGAGCTGGGCCGCGTAGGTGCCGACCGGATACGGGCCCGGCAGGTCGCTTTCGAAAACGTCGCGCTCGACGGTGGGCTCGAGTGAGGCCATCACCCACCGAGGCTACCGGCCACGTCCCACGGATACGATGCGGCCATGGACCTGACACTGTCACCAGCCGAGGAGGCGTTCCGCGACGAGCTGCGGGACTGGCTCGCGGCGAACAACCCCGGGCGCGAGCCGGCCGGCGACGAGGCCGCGTTCGAGTTCCGCCGCGCATGGCAACGCAAGCTGAACGACGCCGGCTGGGCCGGCCTCTCGTGGCCCAAGGCGTACGGCGGTCGCGGCGCCACGCTCGTCGAGCAGGCGATCTTCAACGAGGAGATGGTCCGCGCGCGGACGCCGTCGGTCGCGAACGTGCTGGCGCTCGCGATGGGCGGCCCGACCGTGATCGCGCACGGGACCGAAGAGCAGCGCCAGCGCTACCTGCCGCCGATCCTGTCCGCGGATGAGATCTGGTGCCAGGGGTTCTCTGAGCCCGGCGCCGGCTCGGACCTCGCGTCGCTGAAGACACGCGCCGTGCGCCACGGCGACGAGTGGGTGGTGACCGGCCAGAAGGTGTGGACGACGTTCGCCCACCACGCCAAGTGGTGCATGCTGCTGGCCCGGACCGATCCGGAGGCCCCCAAGCACAAGGGCCTGACGTACTTCCTGATGGACATGGAGCAGGACGCGGTGCAGGTGCGGCCGCTCCGCCAGATCACCGGCGAGTCCGAGTTCAACGAGTTGTTCCTCGAGGAGGCACGGATCCCGCACGCGAACATCGTCGGGTCCGAGGGCGAGGGCTGGGCGGTGGCGATCACGACGCTCATGCACGAGCGCGCGACGCTCGCGTTCGGGCTCCAGATCAGCGTGCAGATCGCGCTCAAGGAGCTGATCGAGACCGCGCACGAGACGCGCGGCGAGAACGGGCACGTCGCCACCGAGGATCCGGTGGTGCGCCAGCGCCTCGCCCAGCTGCTGATCGAGTCCGAGGTGCTGCGGCTGAACGCCTACCGCGGCCTGACCGCGATCATGCGATCGGGGGTTCCCGGCCCTGAGGGGTCGCTCGGCAAATGGCACTGGTCGGAGGTCAATCAGTCGCTGACCGAGGTGGCGATGGAGATCGCCGGGCCGCGCGCGATGCTCGCCGACGACAACTGGACGTACCGGTTCCTGCGCGCGCGCGCAAACTCGATCGAGGGCGGGACGACCGAGATCCTCAAGAACATCGTGGCCGAGCGGGTGCTGGGTCTCCCGCGGATGCGATGAGGATCGGGGACATCGAGCGATGAACTTCGAATTCTCCGACGACCAGCAGGCGATCAAGCGCACCGCGCGCGACTTCCTCGCGGCCCGGTACCCGCTCGCGACCGTGCGCCGGCTGGCCGAGGACGACCGCGGTTTCACCGACGAGCAGTGGCAGGAGGTGGTCGAGCTCGGCTGGGCCGGCGTGATCGTCCCCGAGGAGCGCGGCGGGCTCGGGCTTGGCCCGGTCGAGCTGGTGGTGATCGCGGAGGAGATGGGCTACGCGCTCGCGCCGAGCCCCTGGTTCTCGACCACGTGCGCGGAGCTGATGCTTGTCCGCGGCCGGGACCGATGAGCAGCGCGACCGGTGGCTCGAGCCGCTGGCGAGCGGTGAGCTGCGCGGAACGGTCGCTGTCTGGGACGACCGGGCCGGCTGGGCACCCGATCACTCGGAGGTCGAGCCCGCCTCGGACGGCACCTTGTCGGCAGCCAAGATCGCCGTGCCCGACGCGGACACGGCCGCGTTCCTGATCGTGAGTGGAGCCGACGGCCGCCACTACCTCGTCGAGCGGGACGCGGCCGGCGTGACGGTCGAGCCAGAGGCGGCGATCGATCCCGACGCGCAAGCTCTACCGGGTCACGCTCGACGGCGCGGCGGCGCAGCCGCTGGAGCACGCCCCCGAGCGGATCGGCGGCGTGTACGCGACGATCGTCACCGTGCTCGCGGCCGAGAACGTCGGGGTGGCCCAGCGCGCGATGGAGATGGCGGTCGCGTACGCGAAGGATCGGGCACAGTTCGACCGGCCGATCGGCTCCTACCAGGCGGTCTCGCACCGGTGCGCGCAGATGCTGCTCGAGGTCGAGGGCGCGCGATCGCTGTCCTACTGGGCGGGCTGGGCGCTCGACAACGAGCCCGGGACCGGACCGCGGGCGGCCTCGTCGGCGAAGGCGTACGCGGGCGATGCCGGCTTTCGCGTGACCGCGTCGGCCCTGCAGGTGCACGGCGGGATCGGCTTCACCTACGAGCACGACCTCCACTTCTTCCTCAAGCGCGCGTTCGCGAACGCGCACGCGTTCGGGGACTCGCGCTGGCACCGCGACCGGGTGGCGGACCTCTCCGGCGTCTAGCGGGCGCCGACTACTAGTCCGGCTCGCCGGCGAGCGTGACGGACCGGTGCTGTGCGTCGGCCACGAGCACCTCCGGGTCGGCGGCCTCGAACCACTTCCGGTGGAAGAAGTTCGGGAAGAACGGCCACGAGGCGAACATCAGGATGACGCCGAGGATCAGGCCGCCGATGCCGACGAAGATCGGCGTCTCGATCCCGAGGAACGGCTTCGAGTAGTTGTTGCCCGCGGTGTTGTAGTAGCTGTAGGCCTTGATCGCGACGTAGGCCATCATGAGGCCGCCGACGACCGGGATCAGCCCGGCGAAGAAGAAGTTCCGGGCGCTCTTGAACAGGTCGCGGCGGAAGTACACCGCGCACGCGAGCCCGGTGAACCCGTAGTAGAAGCAGACCGCGAAGCCGAGCGCCGAGATCGTGTCGCCGAGCACGTCCTGGCTTGGGTTGAACCCGAGCAGCGCAATCGTCCACAGGATCGACAGACCGCCCATCAGCAGCGTCGAGAACCTCGGCGTGAAGAAGCGCGGATGGACGCGCCCGAACGCCGACGGGATCGCGTTCCACTTCGCCATCGACAGCGTCGTGCGGGCGGTCGGCAGGATCGTCGTCTGCGTCGAGGCCGAGGCCGAGGTCAGCACGCGTGATGATCAGCAGCTTGTCGAGCGGCGAGCCGAACACCTTGCTGCCGAGCGCGTTCAGGACGTCGCTCGAGTTGCCGGCGAGGAACTGCGTGCCGTGGTACGCCTGCGCGGCGGCGGTGACGACCACGTAGATCAGCAGCAGGATCAGAGTCGAGACGACCGCGGCCTTGCCCGGCCCGCGGTGGCGGTCGCGCGACTCCTCGTTGACCGCGACGCCGGAGTCCCAGCCCCAGTAGATGAAGATGCCGAGCAGCACACCGTCGATCAGCGCGCCCCAGCTCAGGTCGAACGGGTTGAACCAGGAGGCGGTCACGTGGATCGAGCCGATCGGGTTGTTCGCGTAGACCTTGATCAGCGCGACGACCGCGAACAGCGCGAGCGTGAACATCTCGATGCTCAGCAGGACCGTCTGCACGCGCGCCGAGAGCTCGATCCCGCGGTAGCAGATCCAGGTCATCAGCGCGATCCAGACCACCGCGCCGACGATCAGCGACGAAGTTCGACGGGTGCGCGTGCGAGTCGAACAGCAGGAACGTGTAATTGCTCGCGATCGCCGCCAGCGACGCCATCACGATGATGTCGGCGAGGAAGATCGCCCAGCCGTTGACCCAGCCGATCTGCGGCCCGAACGCGCGCGTCACCCAGGCGAACGTCGTGCCGGCGTCCGGGTCGGCGAGGTTGAGGAAGCGGTAGCCGACCGAGACGAACAGGATCGGGATGAACGACACGATCAGCACGGCCGGCGCGTGCACGCCGACGCCGGTGACCGCGACGATGAACCCGAGCGTCGCCGCGAGGCTGTACGCGGGCGCGGTCGAGGCGACCGCGATGACGAGGTTCGAGATGTAGCCGAGCGCGTCGGGCTTGAGCCCCTTGTTGCCGGGGACCGTCGTGTCGACGGCCGCCGCCGGGCGGTCGGTGTGAGTGGTTGTGCTCTCCAAAGTGATGCGAAACCTATGCGGCACATTGCGAGGCTGGCAAGCCGCAGGTGGATCACAAAGTACCGCTCGCTTTGGACAAAATGTCCAAACGCCCCGCCGATACGGTGCACCGAGATGACTGAGTCTCAGGTTTCGGTCGCCGTCCTCGGCGCGGCGGGCACGATCGCGCCGGCGATCGTCCACGACCTCGCGGAGTCCGACGAGGTCGCGAGCATGGCGCTGCTCGACCTCGACCGCGGACAAGGCCGCGGCCGTGGCCGACGCGCACGGCGGCGGCAAGGCCACGCGCGGCGGCGAGTCGACGCCCGCGACGTCGACGCGCTCGTGGCGCGCGCCTGGACGGGCGTCGACGTGCTCCTCAACACCGCGTCGTACCGGATCAACCTCGACGCGATGCGGGCGTGCCTGCAGGCCGGCTGCCACTACCTCGACCTCGGCGGTCTCTACCGCGTGACCGGCCAGCAGCTCGAGCTCGGGCCGGAGTTCGAGCGGGCGGGACGGCTGGCCGTGCTCGGGATCGGGTCGAGCCCCGGCAAGACGAACCTGATGGCCGCCGAGGCGGTGGCGCGGCTGGGTGACGCGGCGCGAGGGGGTCGACACGATCGAGATCTGCGCCGCCGGCCGCGACCCGGCCGCGCCCGCGGACGGCCGGCTTCGCCCGCCGTACGCGATCCAGACGCTGATCGACGAGCTGACGCTCGCGCCGGTCGTCCTCCGCGACGGGCACGCCGGTCGAGATCGAGCCGCTCGCGCCCGGCGGGACCGTCGACTACGGCGACCCGATCGGCCCGGCGAGACGATCTACACGCTGCACTCCGAGCTGGCCACGTTCGGCGACAGCTTCGGGTGCCAGAGCGCGAGCTTCCGGCTGTCGCTCGCGCCGGCGCTGCTCGAGCGTCTCGAGCAGCTGTCGGACGCGGCGCCGGAGGAGATCGCGGCCGCCGCGCGCGAGGCGGCGTCGCCGTCGAACCAGACCGTGTCGGTCCACCTCGTGATCGCGCGTGCGGTCGACGGCGAGATCGTCACCGCCCGCGCGATCACCAGGCCCCACTTCGGCCTCGGCGGATCGGTCGTGTCGACCGCGGCGCCGGCGGCCGCGTGCGTCCGGCTGTTCGCGCGGGGCGCGCTGACCGCGACCGGCGCGCTGCCGCCCGAGCGCTGCATCGATCCCGGCATGATGTTCGCCGAGCTCGAGACGCGCGGCTGCACGTTCAGCTGGACGAGCTGACCGCGCTCTCGCGTTCCTGATCGCGCAGCCACTCCACGGTCTCGGCGAGCCCGTCGCGAAGCTCGACCCGCGCCTCCCAGCCGAGCAGCCGGCGGGCCTTCTCGACCGACGGCCAGCGCCGCTGCACGTCGACGGCGAAGCTCGGCAGGTGCTGCAGCTCGAACTCCGCCGGGATCGTTCCCGCACGCCTCCCAGATCAGGCGGGCGAGCTCCGCCACCGTCAGCTCCTGCGAGGCCGAGATGTTGAAGTCCTCGTTCTCGCCGGCGGGCGACGCCATCGCGGTCACGATCCCGTCGGCGATGTCGTCGACGTGCGTGATCGTCCGGGTCTGCTCGCCCGAGCCGAAGATCTCGAGCGGGCGCCGGCCGGTGAGCGCCTTGTGGATCAGGTCGGGCACGGCGTGGGCGATCCCCGGCTCGTCGGCGTCGGGCAGCTCGCCCGGGCCGTACGCGTTGAACGGCCGGCAGATCGTGTAGCGCAGCCCGTGCTCGTCGTGGGCGGCGCGCGTGTAGACCTCGCCGGCGAGCTTGGAGAACCCGTAGGCCGAGCGCGGCGCGAGGCACTCGGCCAGGTGCTCCTCGGTGGTCGGGAACTCGGTCGCGCGCTCGAACACCATCGAGGAGGAGACGTAGACGAACCGCTCGACGTCCTGGTCGACCGCCGCGTGGACGACCGCGCCGGTGAGCGCGTTGTTGACCTCGGTCAGCGTGAACGGGAGCTTGTGGAAGTTCGCGATGCCGCCGACGATCGCCGCCAGGTGGATCACGTGCGAGCAGCCGTCGACGGCGGCGTGGGCGTGCGCGGCGTCGCGCAGGTCGGCGGTCGTGGATCTCGCAGCCCTCGCGCATCCACAGCGGCGGCCTGCGGTGGTCGGCGACCCTCACCTCCCACTGGCTGTCCGAGAGCAGCCGCCTGACCACGGCCGAGCCGATCGTCCCGGCGCCGCCCGTGACGAGCACGCGGCTCATCCCGATGGGGCGCGTCTCGCGACGCGCTGAGCGCGTCGGTGGCGCGCAGCAGCGCCGAGCGTCTCGGCGGCGTAGAGGAACACCTGGCCGGTTCCGAGCGCGTTCCACGGATCGACCAGCAGGCAGTCGGCGGATGCGCCCGGACACGATCTCGCCGAGCGCCCCGCGCCCCTCGAACTCGGAGTGGTTGGTGGCCACGATCACGACGTCGGCGTCGTGGACCGCCTGCTCGAGCGGCTGGGTCGGCGAGGGCGCGTGCGGGTCGCACACCGCGACGTCGGCGAGCTCGCGTTCGAGCAGCCGGATCAGCTTCGGCGAGAGCGAGTCGCGCTCGTCGTCGGTGTCGCGCTTGAACGTGAGCCCGAGCACGGCCACCTTGCGCTCGAGAGCGACGCCGATCCGCCGCTTGATCCCCTCGACCAGGAACAGCGGCACCGACTCGTTGACGCGCGAGACCGCGAGCAGCATGCCGGGTGCCGCGGAGCGCTCCTCGGAGAACGCGAAGTCCTTGCGCAGGCAGGTTCCGGCGGTCATCCCCGGCGCGCGATCCCGCCGCGCGGGTAGTCGCGGTTGATCAGGTCGATCACGTCGAACACGTTCGCGCCGTAGCGCTCGCAGTCCATCATCAGCAGGTTCGGCAGCGCGAACGTCGTGTAGCGGAGGATGTTCGTCCAGATCTTCGCGAGCTCGGCCTGCACCGGCGTGGTCCGCACGATCGGGGCGCCGAACACCGAGAACGTGCTCGCCGCGCGCTCGGTCGAGGCCTCGCCGACGCCGCCGATGATGCACGGCAGCGTCGAGATCTCCTCGATGAACCGGCCGGCGGCGATCCGCTCCGGGGCGTGGGCCACGAACAGGTCCTCGCCGACGCGGAGCCGCCGCCGCTTCTCGAGATAGCCGGCGACGAACTCGGTGGTGCCGGGCGCGATCGTCGAGCGCAGGATCAGCGCGTGCCCGGGCCGGAGCATCGGGAGCAGGTCGTCGACCGCCGCCCGCACCTGGCGCAGGTCGCTCTCGATGTGGGAGAACGACGGGGTCCCGATCGTGATCACGATGTCGTCGGCCTGCGCCGCGTCGACGGCGCGCTCGGCGAGCTCGAGGCGGCCCGACGCGAGCACCCGCTCGAGCAGCTCCTGGGTGCCGGACTCGTCGAACGGCATCCGGCCGGCGCGAATCGAGGCGAGGACGGTCGGGTCGTGATCGACGCCGAGCACCCGCAGTCCGCGGTCGGCGAAGCACAGCGCGAGCGGCAGCCCGACGCGCCCGAGACCGATCACCGAGACGGACCTGGAAGCGCTCATACAGACCTCAGTGGCCGGTGTCGCCCGCCGCCACGTCGGACGCGGTCGCCTCGGACGCGGTCACGCTGCGCAGCGGGGTCAGGCCGGGCTCGGCCTGGTGTCCGCGGACCTCGCCCGCGAACGCGATCCGGTTCAGCCGGGCGATCTCGCGCTCGCCCTCGATGCGGGCGGGGTGGTCGGCGGGCAGGCCGCGGATCAGCGCCCGGATCCGCTCGCGCAGCTGCAGCGCGAAGTGCGGAGTCGAGGCGCCCATCAGCTGGCGGACGTCCTCGATAGTCACCTCGCGGCCGGGTCGCAGCCGATCTGGATGCTCAGCCTGGCTCATTTCTGGGGCACCACTTCCAGAAGGCTATCCATCTCGGCCTGAACCGAGACCGAGATCGTGGTCGGGTCGCCGATCACCCAGCCGTGGTTGTACACCGCGGCGGTCGGGCCCTCCTGCGTGTAGCCCGGGGGTCGCGTAGTCGAGGAAGAAGTTCAGGACCGGACTTCGGGAGCGCGTTCGAGGTGTTCAGGAGCAGCTGCGGGCCGTAGCTGCCGCTCGCCGACAGCGCGGCCGATGCCGCGGCGTCGAGCGGTCGGTTGGCGTTGAGCAGCGTGTAGCCGTGACCGGGGCTGCGCATCGCCCAGCCGAAGCTGCCCGGGACGTGCGCGCACGGCTGGCCGAACGACGCACGGCGGGTCGCGGTAGATCGCGAACGCGACCGAGTTCGCCGCCGGGTCCTGATCGCCGATGCGGCTGACCGTCCCGTACTTGCGCAGCTGGGTGAGCACGCTGTCGGGGATCACGGTGGACGGCCCGAGGACGTAGATGTGAGGTTTCTGCTGGGCCTGGAGCGCCTGCTGCGTCGCCGCCGGGACCCCGGACGAGTTCACGAACAGGATCGGGTTGCCGCTCTCGGCGGCCCAGCCCGCCGCCGGCATCGCGTACGCGGGATTGTCGCCCGAGGCGATGACCACGTCCGGGCTCGGCTTGCCCGCGGCCGCGGTCGCGAATCGGTCGATCGCGGCGGCCAGCGTGTACGGGTCGGCGCCCGGGATCGCGACGCCGCGCGAGTCCCTTCGGCAGCTGGGACGTCCCCGACCCGGATCACCTGCGCGCCGCCGAGCGCGCTCGTGCCGGTCGGCGCGAGCAGGTTGAGCGCGTTCGTGGTCGCCGCCGGGAGCGCCGCGCTGCCGGACAGCAGCACCGGCGCCCGGATCGGCGGCGCCATCAGCACGGATGAGGCGATCGCGGCCTGCCAGTCGTCGGTGGGAGCGAGCGTCACCGCGGTCGGGTGGGTGCCGGGCACCACCGAGGGGAACACCGCGAGCGCGACCCCGGCCGCGTTGGCGATCGGGTCGATGCCGGACACCCGGGTGGTGTTCTTGGTCGCCAGCACGGGGAAGCCCGAGGCCGGCGGCCGGCGCGGCGGCGCTCTGACCGGAGGTGGTGGTGGTTCTCACGATCAGGCGTGTCGCGCTGCCGCCGCAGCCGGCGATCGCCAACGCGCAGGCGGCGAGCGCCGCGATCAGCACAGACCGTCGCATCGCGCCGGACGTTAGCGGGGCGGGTGGTCGATCGCCGCACTTTGCGAACCGCCCGGATCGTCGCATTTTGCGGAAAAAGAGAAATGGGTTCGCGCGTGGCGAAGGATCGTCTCGCCCCGACAGCAGGTATATTGCCGCGACGCCGAATCCGCGGGCCACGACATCCGCGGAGCGGGGGACCCAGTTCGTTGGGGCGAGTCCCGCGGTGAATCCGCGGGAGGCGCAGGCTCTTTTAGCGCCAGCCCGTCAGCTAACCCCGCAGGCCCACGAAAGAGAGTTTTGCGGGTAGCCCACCTGATAATTCCGAGCTTGGCCGCGTTGGCGCTGGCAAGCGCTTCGACGGCCAGCGCCGCCGGCGGCAGCGACCGCCCAGGCGAGCGGCGCCGGAGCTTCGAGCGCCGCGGCCCCGTCGACCGGAACGGCCGGCTCGTCGCCGAGCGCGACCGCGATGTCCGGCGGCGCCGGGATCGGCGCGACGCCGGTGATGCCGGTCCCGCAACCGACCGTGCCGGGAACCACGGCCAAGATCATCCACGGGCTCGCGTACGCGCCCGCGGATGCTCCGCTCCAGGTCCAGCAGGCGATCTGGGCCGGCGACCGGATCCGCTTGAAGCCCTATCGCGTCGGCGGCGGCCACGGCGTCTGGAACGACTCGGCCTACGACTGCTCGGGCACGGTGTCCTACGTGCTGCACGCGGCGCACCTGCTCAAGACCTCGATGGACTCCGGTGAGTTCATGAGCTGGGGCCGCGGCGGCGCCGGCGCGTGGATGACGATCTACACGAACCCGGGCCACGCGTTCATCGAGATCGCCGGGATCCGGCTCGACACCTCCGCCGAGGGCGACCCGCACCCCGCCCCGGGGACGGGGCCGCGGTGGCGTCCACTGCTGACGGACACCGGCGGGTACGTGGCCCGCCATCCCGTCGGCTTCTAGCGCCTCGTAGTCGTCGCGCTCGCAGGCGCGGCCCCGCTACGCTAGGTGGGCTCGAATAGAAACACGCCAAGGAGGATGCGATGCCGGGCCTTTCCGGGCGCATGTCAACCGTCATCAAAGCGAAGATCTCGAAGCTCCTAGACCGCGCCGAGGATCCCGCGGAGACGCTCGAGTACAGCTACCAGAAGCAGATCGAGCTGCTCCAGAACGTCAAGAAGGGAATCGCCGACGTCGTCACCTCGAAGAAGCGCCTCCAGCTGCAGGAGCAGAAGCTCCGCGACCAGGTGGTCAAGCTCGACACCCAGGCGCGCCAGGCGCTCGCGGCCGGGAACGAGGAGCTCGCGCGCACCGCGCTCGAGCGCAAGAACGTCGCGCAGACCGAGCTCCAGTCGCTAGACGGTCAGATCACGCAGCTCGAGCAGCAGCAGGAGCAGATGACGGCCTCCGAGCAGAAGCTGCGGGGCAAGATCGAGCAGTTCCGCTCGCGCAAGGAAGTCATCAAGGCGCAGTACTCGGCCGCCGAGGCGCAGGTGCGGATCTCCGAGGCCGCGACCGGCGTGGGCGAGGAGATGGCGGACGTCGGCCTCGCGATGCAGCGAGCGCTCGACAAGACCGAGAACATGAAGGCCCGCGCCGACGCGGTGCAGGAGCTCGAGGCGGCCGGCACGTTCGAGGACCTCACCTCGCTCGGACCCGCCGAGGACGACATCGACCGCCAGCTCAAGCAGCTCTCGAGCAGTAGCGAGGTCGAGTCCGAGCTCGAGAAGATGAAGGCCGAGCTCGGGACCGGCGGTTCCGCGCCGGCGGGCGAGCTCGGCGCGGGCTCCGGGGCAGACGGGCCGGCGCAGGCCGAGCAGGCCAGCCCGTCGCCAGGGCAGGCCTCGTGATCGTCCGGATCTCGACCGAGGGTCAGTACGAGATCGGAGACGGCGACGTTCCGGTACTCGAGCAGCTCGACAACGACGCGGTCGCGGCCTGCGAGGCGGGGGACGAGCAGCGGTTCCACGACACGTTCGATCGCCTGATCGAATTCGTCCGCGAAAAGGGACAGCCGGTCGCCGAGGATCGGCTCGATCCCTCGGACGTGATCTTCCCTCCGCCCGACGTCTCGTTCGAGGAGGCGCAGGGCGGAGTTCAGCGGCGAGGGCCTGATTCCCGGCTGAGAACCCGCCGCGGCGCGCTGACGCCCCGCGCCGCGCGCGCTGATGCCCGCGCCGCGCGCGTTGACGGCCCGCGGCGCTCGCTTCGGCGGCCACCGTTTCGGCTGCCGGTGGCGGGGAAGCCTCCTCGAAAGAGAAGAGGAGGTTGGAGGATGTCTACTGGATTGATCGTTGCGATCGTCGTGGTCGCAGTCATCGTCGTGGCCGTGCTGCTGTTTGCAGTCGGCCGAGGTCGTCGTGCCGCGGCCGAGCGCCGGCGCCAGCGTCAGCTAGAGCGGCGCCGGGAGCAGGCCGTCACCGAGCATCGCGACGCGGCGGATGCCGGGCTCGGGCGAGCCGAGGAAGCCGAGCATCGCGCGCGTGTCGCGACGGCTCTCGCCGACCGCGAGCGGGCCGACGCGAATCTGCACGAGGAGAGCGCTCGCGCGCACGAGCTCGGGCTTGCCGACGACGAGCTGACGGGCGACGACCCGGCGACCGAGCGAGCGGCAGACCGCAGGCGCGAAGAGGGCGCGGCCGAACGCGAAGAGGTCGTGGCCGACTCGCGCCGCCCGAGCACGGACCGCTGAAGGTAGGAGGACCGAAGATGGCGAGCACGGCTGAGCATGATGCGAGTAACGCCTCGGAGGCGTCGGTCGCCGAGCTGGTCAAGCAGCTCACCGAGCAGAGCAGCCGCCTGGCCAGGCAGGAGGTGGAGCTGGCCAAGGCCGAGCTCGCCATCAAGGGCAAGCGCGCGGGCATCGGCGCCGGCATGTTCGGCGGCGCCGGTGTGTGCGGGTTCTACGCGTTCGGCGCGCTGATCGCGGCCGCGGTGCTCGGATTGTCGACCGCGGTCGCGGCGTGGCTCGCGGCGCTGATCGTCACGGCGGTGCTGGCGGCGATCGCCGGGATCCTGGCGCTCCAGGGGAAGAGCAAGGTGGCGCAGGCGACCCCGCCGGTGCCCGAGCAGGCGACCGAGAGCGTGAAGGAGGACGTGCGATGGGCGAAGAGCCGGGCACAGTCGGCGCGGAAGTAGACGCCGTCCACGAATACGCGGTCCAGGAAGAGCGTGACCCGGAGCGGATCCGCGAGGAGATCGAGGCGACCCGCCGCGAACTCGGCGACACGGTCGAGGCGCTCGTGGCGAAGACCGACGTGAAGGCCCGCGCGCACGAGAAGGTCGCGAGCGTGAGGGAGTCGGTCACGCCGAAGGCGCTCGGGGTCGGTGGCGGCGGTCGCTGTCGGCGGCTTCCTCGTCTGGCGCCTGGTCGGGCGCTAGCGCGGCGTCAGATCGGGGTTCCCCAGAGCGGGAACCACCGTTCGAGCTCCGGCTCGACCGGCAGCTCCTTGCCGATCTGCGCTCTGGCCACGAGCTCGCGCTCGTTGTCGCGCTGCTCGGAGCGGCCGGCGGCCGGCGCGAACGGGTAGAACGTCCCGCGCTTGTAGTTGTAGATCCAGTACAGCCGCCGCTTGGCGCTCGTCGTCGAACCCGAACACCGCGCACAGCACGCGGTCGCCGTAGCCGCCGGCCTCGAGCGCGCTCGGACCGCGTTGATCCCGACGACGAGGTCGTCGAAATCGCTGCCGCGGAGCACCAGCCAGCGGAAGTCGTAGGCTGTCGTCGGAGCTCGTCACGGTCGTCCCGCTGTCGGAGGCGGTGGCGCGGACGACCTCCTCCATGTCGCGGACGATCGACTCGAAGTCCGCGGTCGCGAGCGGCTGGAACACGATCGCGGCCGCACCGCGGGAGGTCAGCCCCATCGACGTCTCCATCGTCACGTACGCGGTGCTCATCGCGAACAGCCGGTCCGGCGCCGGCTGCGCCAGCTTGCGACGGCCCATCAGGACGTCGAGGAAGCCCACTAGTTACGCGGTTCCCTGGAGCTGGGCCTCGAGCCGCTGGAGCCGCTCGATCCGCGCCGTCAGCGGCGGATGGGTCGAGAACAGGTTCGTCAGGCCCTGCTTGGCCTTGGGCGGGAAGATGTAGAACGCGGCGAGCTCGCTCGAGGCGGCGCGCAGGTCGCGCTGCGGGATCCGCGCCATCCCGCCGTCGATCTTCATCAGCGCGCTGATCAGCGCGCTCGGCCGGCCGGTGATGATCGCCGAGCCGCGGTCGGCAGCGAACTCGCGGTAGCGCGAGAGCGCCTGCAGCAGCAGGAACGAGATCACGTAGACGGCCGCGGACACGAGGATCACGATGAAGAAGCCGTTGTTGTTGTTATCGCGGTTGTTGCCGCCGAAGCCGCCGCCGAAGAAGAACCCGAACTGGGTGATGAACGCGGCGATCGACGCGAAGAAGCTGGCGATCGTCATGACCACGACGTCGCGGTTCAGGACATGGGTGATCTCGTGGCCGAGCACGGCCTCGAGCTCGGCCGGCTCGAGCAGCTGGAGGATCCCGGTCGTCGCGCACACCGTGGCGGTCTTCGGCGAGCGCCCCACGGCGAACGCGTTGGGCATCGGCGTCTGCGCGATCGCGACGCGGGGCTTGGGGATGTTGGCCTGGACGCACAGGCGGTCGATCATCGCGTGAAGCTGAGGCGCCTCCTGGGGCGACACCTGGTGCGCGCCCATCGAGGCGAGGGCGATCTTGTCCGAGGTGAACAGCTGAACCGCGAACAGACCGGCGGCGACGATCGCGATCGTGACCGCGCCGGCGCCGGCGGCGATCAGCACGGCGATCAGCACCGCGTACACGAGCCCGAGCAGGAAGATCGTGAGCAGCATCCGGGCCTGGAGGCCGTTATCGCGACCGAATGAGTTGGAGCGAGCCATAGTGGTCCTAATGGTGGCAGACGGGGTAACTAGTCCCTGAACAATCTTTATGAATATAAGAAGTGATCGAAATCGCTAAAGGTTTCCGCGCGCCCGGCCGATATGGAGGGGTGGTGCGTGCCGCTCGGGCGTATCTCGCCGGCTTCGGCACCACCGGCTCTCTGCTGGCCGGTGCCGCGCTTATGTTCATCGTAGCCAGTGCGCTGGTGGAGTTCCGCGGCTGGCCGCACGTTGCGACGTCGCCCGCTCCAGGCGTGGTCGTCGTCTCGTCGCACTTCGGCGTAGTCCGGCCCGTCGCTCGGTCGGCGTCGGTCGTCAGGCCTGCCGGGCAGTTCGCCAGCCGGCGGATCCCGGGTCGGTCCCGACGCGTTCGCCTGCGCGAACGCGCGCGCGGATGAACCGCAGGCTCACGGCCTGCATCTCGGCGTCGTGCTGGATCGACCGGTGATGGCCGCCGGGGAGCGCGATCAGCCGGCTCCGCGGCGAGCTCAGCAGCGTCGCCAGCTCGCGCGAGTGCTCGACCGGGACCTGCTCGTCGCCCTCGGCGTGGAGCAGCAGCACCGGGACCTCGAGCTCGCGCGCCGCGGCCTGGACGTCGTGTGCGTCAGAGCAACGCCTCGAGGCGCCGGCCGATCGGCGTCGAACGTGAACCGGCCGTCGGCGAGCCCGCGCCGGAGCCCCTCGCCGGTGGCCGGGCAGATCGCGACGACGGCTGCGGCGCCTGCGGCCGCGGCCGCGGACACGAGCGCGAGATAGCCGCCCATGCTCGAGCCGCGCAGCGCGATCGGCGGTGCGGGCCGCCGGCGGGCGCGGCGAGTCGGCGACCGCAGCGAGGTCCGCCATCGAGGCGACGTCCTCGACCGCGCGGCCGTCCATCGGGCCTTCGCTGTCGCCGTGGCCGCGCTGGTCGAACGCGATCGCCGCGAGATCCGGCGCCGAGCGCGGCGCGGGCGAAGTCGTGGTGGTTCTCCTTGCAGGACCCGGCGCCGTGCAGCGTCGACGACGCCACCCGGCGCGGGCGTCTTCGGCAGCCACAGCGAGTAGGAGAGGCCGTCGTGCACGCCGATCTCGCGTCGGGAGCTCTGCGCGTGACCGTTCGCGGCCGAGGCACGCGCCGATCATGCCAGGCGCGGCACCCGCATAACATGACGCGCGACCGATGACCGCCACCGCCTCGACGATCTCGCACGTGTACCCGATCGGCTCGCGCGTCAACGAGCGCGGGCGGCTCGAGATCGGCGGCTGCGACGCGGTCGAGCTCGTGCGCGAGTTCGGGAGCCCCGCGTACATCGTCGCCGAGGACGACCTGCGTGCGCGGGCGCGCTCGTTCATGGACGCGGTCCGCGCGCGGCACGCCGACTACGACGTGCTGTTCGCCTCCAAGGCGTTCCCGTGCACCGCCGTCTACCGGCTGCTGGCGGAGGAGGGGCTCGCGTGCGACGTCGCCTCGGGCGGCGAGCTGTTCCTGGCGCTGCGGGGCGGGTTCGACCCGGCGCGGATCTACTTCCACGGCAACGCCAAGTCGGCCGGCAGAGGTGCGCGACGCGTTCGCGGCCGGGGTCGGTCACATCGTGATCGACTCGCTCGACGAGCTCGACCTGCTCGAGCGGGTCGCCGCCGTCTCGGACGGAGGCCGGCAGCAGGAGGTCCTGATCCGGGTCACCCCCGGGGTGGCCGGCGACACCCATCACGCGATCTCGACCGGGCAGACCGACTCGAAGTTCGGTTTCTCGCCGGCGGACGCGAGGGTCGCGATCGAGCGGCTCGCCGGCGCTTCCCGCCTGGACCTCGTCGGGCTGCATTTCCACATCGGCTCGCAGTTGCTCGAGCTCGAGCCGTTCCGTGGCGGCGGTGCGGACGATCGCGTCGCTCGGCGACTTCCCGGTGTACAACGTCGGCGGCGGGCTCGGGGTCGGCGTACACGGCGTCGGTGCAGCCGCCGCAGGTGGTCGACTACGTCGACGCGATCGTCTCTGCCGTCCATTCCGAGCTGGGGCCCGGACAAGCGGCTGCTGCTCGAGCCGGGCCGGGCGCTGGTCGCGAACTCGACGGTCACGCTGTACACGGTGCAGACCGTCAAGCGGAACGTGTCGACCTGGGTGGCGGTCGACGGTGGGATGTCGGACAACCTCCGGCCGATGCTGTACGGCTCGAAGTACGAGGCCGTGGTGGCCGATCGGCCGCTGGCGGAGACGACCGTGCGGTGCCATCTCGCCGGCAAGCACTGCGAATCCGGCGACGTGATCGCGCGCGACGTGTGGCTCGCCGACCCCAGCGCCCGGCGACGTGATCGCGACTCCCGTGACCGGCGCGTACGGCTACTCGCTGGCCAACAACTACAACGGCGTGCCCCGGCCGCCGGTGATTTTCTGCCGTGAGGGCGACGCCCGCGTGGTCGTTCGCCGCGAGAGCTACGAGGACCTGGTCGCCCGTGACGTCGGCTGACGCTAAGGCGCCGCCGTCAGGCGCCGCCGATCATCCCAATCGGGATAAGGCGCCGCCGTCAGGCGCCGCCGATCATCCCGATCGGATCTTCCGGGTCGGCCTGCTCGGGCACGGCACGGTCGGGGCCGCGTTCGCCTCGCTGTTGCCACAGCACGCGGCGCGGATCGAGCGGATGACCGGGCTGCGGCCGGAGCTGTCCGGGGTGATGACCCGCAGCTCCGGCTCGTTCGAGGAGATCCTGGAGCAGTCCGACTTGATCGTCGAGCTGATCGGCGGGATCGACCCCGCGCGCGAGTACCTGCTGCGGGCGATGCGGGCCGGCCGTCACGTGGTCACCGCGAACAAGCAGCTGCTGTCCCAGTACGGGGAGGAGCTGTGGGACCTGGCGCGGGCCGAGCAGGTACAGCTGCGCTTCGAGGGCGCGGTCGCCGGCGTGGTCCCGGTCATCCGCGTGCTCCAGGAGTCGCTCGCGGGGGCGACGATCGATCGGGTGCACGGGATCGTCAACGGGACGACGAATTTCATCCTGACCGAGATGGGGCGGACCGGGATGACGTTCGCCGAGGCGCTGACCGAGGCCCAGCGGCTCGGGTACGCCGAGGCCGACCCGAGCGAGGACGTCGACGGGCGCGACGCCGCCGCCAAGATGGCGATCCTGGCCCGGCTCGCGTTCGACACCCCGGTGCACCTCGACCAGGTCCGCTACGAGGGGATCGAGCACATCGAGCCGGACGACCTCGCGTACGCGGATGAGCTGGGCTTGCAGTTGAAGCTGATCGGGACCGCGGAGCGGATCGGCTCCGGGCTGTCCGTGCGCGTGCACCCCGCGTTCCTGTATCCGCGACACCCCCTGGCGTCGGTGAGCGGGCCGTTCAACGCGGTCACGGTCGAGTCCGAGGCGATCACCGAGATCACGATGTCGGGGCCGGGCGCCGGCGGGCCGCAGACCGCGAGCGCCGTGCTCGGCGACGTGATCAGCGCGATGATCCCGCCGGCCTCGACCCCGCCGACGAGCCAGGTGCTCGAGATCGTCCAGGACGTCGTCTCGGCGTTCTATCTCCACCTGGACGTCGCCGATGAGTCGGGCGTGCTGGCCCAGGTGGCGCAGGTGCTCGCCCAGCAGGACGTGTCGGTCAAGTCGGTCGTGCAGCGGGGCCTGGGCGCGCAAGCGCGGCTCGTGATGGTCGTCCACCCGGTGCTCGAGTCGCGCTTCAGCGCGGCGATGGCCGAGCTGGCGCGCCTGGACGTCCTGCGGGCGCCGCCGAGGGCGATCCGCGTCCTCGAAGAGGAGTTCGGCTAGGTCCGCCCGCGGGTGCGCGGGTCACAACGCCACACTCGGCAGCGCGCGCCGGCCGAGAGTGCGGTTGGGACCCGCATACGTGTCTGAATCCACGTTCACCGCGGGCCGGGCGGCGAGTGTGGGGTTGTGACCCCGATGATGTTCGCCGCCGCCGGTCGTGCCGCGACCACTTCGGCTAGGGTGCCGCGTCGAATGAAGGCCGTCCAGATCTTCGAGCTCACCGGCCCGCGGTCGGCGCTCCGGGTCGTCGAAGACGTCCCCGAGCCAGAGGCGTCGCACCCCGTGACGCCGGGGGAGGGCGTGGTCGTCGACGTCCACGCCGCCGGCGTGTCGTTCCCCGAGCTTCTCCAGACCCGCGGCGAGTATCAGGTCAAGCCGGAGCTGCCGTTCGTCCCGGGCAGCGAGGTCGGTGGGGTGGTCCGCTCGGCGCCGGCGGGCGCCGCGGTCAGCGCCGGGCGATCGCGTGGCCGCGTTCTGCATGCTCGGTGGGTGGGCGGCGGTCGCGGTCGCGCCGGCGTTCTTCACGTTCAAGCTCCCCGACGAGCTCGACTTCGCCCAGGGTGCGGGGCTCGTCCTCAACTACCACACCGCGTTCTTCTCGCTCGTGACCCGGGGCCGGCTCCTCGAAGGGGAGACCGTGCTCGTGCATGGCGCGGCCGGCGGCGTCGGCACCGCCACCCTCCAGATCGCGAAGGGACTCGGCGCAAAGACGATCGGGGTCGTCTCGAGCGACGAGAAGGAGCGCGTGGCGCGGGATGCCGGCGCCGACGAGGTAGTGCGCAGCGACGGTCCGTGGAAGGACGAAGCGAAGGAGCTGTCGGGCGGTGGCGTCGACGTGGTGATCGACCCGGTCGGCGGCGACCGGTTCACCGACAGCCTGCGCTCGCTGCGCGAGGGTGGCCGCGTGGTCGTGGTCGGGTTCACCGGTGGCTCGATCCCGGAGGTACGGGTCAACCGGCTCCTGCTCGCGAACACCGAGGTGATCGGCGCCGGCTGGGGCAACTTCGTGATACGCAAGCCGGAGCTCAACCTGGAGATCGGCGAAGCGATCGGCCGGCTGGTCGAGCAGGGGTTCGTGCGCCCGGTCGTCGGCGCGAGGTTCCCGCTCGAGCGGGCCGGCGACGCGCTCGAGCTGCTCGACGGCCGCGGCGCGACCGGCAAGGTCGTGCTCGAGCTCTCCTAACGCCGGCACGGACGTGAAGAGCCGGGCCGGCCCGGCTCTGACATGCTCCCAGCCCCATGCCCGGCATCATCGAGCGCTACCGGGAACGCCTGCCGTTCGCCGGCACCGATCCCGTCGTGTCGCTCGAGGAGGGGTCGACCCCGCTCGTCCTCGCCGAGCGCCTGTCCGAGCGCGCCGGCGTCGAGGTGTGGCTGAAACTCGAGGGCGCCAACCCGACCGGCTCGTTCAAGGACCGCGGGATGACGTGTGCGGTGTCCGCCGCCGTCCGCGAGGGGGCCCAGGCGGTGATCTGCGCATCTACGGGCAACACGGCTGCCTCCGCCGCGGCCTATTCCGCACGGGCGGGATTGAGAGGCGCGGTGATCGTGCCAGAGGGCAAGATCGCGACCGGCAAGCTCGCGCAGGCGCTGATGCACGGGGCTCGGGTCGTGGCGCTGCGCGGGAACTTCGACGAAGCGCTGAAGCTCGTGCGCGAGCTCGCGAGCCGGCACCCGGTGTCGCTGGTGAACTCCGTCAACGAGTTCCGGATCGAAGGCCAAAAGACCGCCGCATTCGAGATCGTCGAGCAGCTCGGTGGCGAGCTCGACGCGCTCTGCATCCCGGTCGGCAACGCCGGCAACATCACCGCGTACTGGAAGGGCTTTCAGGAGGAGGGCACGGCGCCGCGAATGCTCGGGTTCCAGGCCGCCGGCGCCGCCCCGCTCGTACACGGCAAGCCGATCGAGCATCCCGAGACGATCGCGAGCGCGATCCGGATCGGCAACCCGGCGCGATGGGAGGACGCGATGAACGCGATGACCTCCTCCGGCGGCTCGGTCAAGGCAGTCACCGACGCCGAGATCCTGATGGCGTATCGCTTCCTGGCCGCGAGCGAGGGTGTGTTCTGCGAGCCCGCGTCGGCCGCGAGCGTCGCCGGGCTGCTCGTCCACGGCGCCGGCGAGGGCGTGCGTCGGGTGGCGTGTGTGCTGACCGGCCACGGCCTGAAGGACCCCGACACCGCGCTCGACCAGGCCGGCGCCGTTGTCCCGTGCGACCCGGAGCTGAGCGCGATCGAGCGCGCGGTGCTCGAGTGACGCTCACGCGCCGGCGCCTCGTGCGCGTCCCCGCGTCGTCGGCCAACTTGGGGCCCGGGTTCGACGTGCTGGCGGCCGCGCTCTCACTGCACCTGGAGCTCGAGGTGGTCGAGACGGGGACGTTCGCGGTGACGACCGACCTTGCCGTGCCGAGCGACCGGAGCAACCTGGTCGTGCGCGCATTCGAGCGGCTGCATCCGGCCGACGGCTTCGAGTTCCGGATCTCCTCGGACATCCCGCTGTCCGGCGGTCTCGGCTCGAGTGCGGCGGCAGTCGTCGCGGGGCTGATGGCCGCCGACCATCTGTTCGAGCTCGATGCCGATCTGCCCGCGATCGCCGCCGAGCTCGAGGGCCATCCCGACAACGTCGGCGCCGCACTCGAAGGCGGCTTCGTGGTCTGCAACGGCGCCCGGGCGCACCGGTTCGAGCCCCCGGCGGGACTGGAGGCAGTGCTGGTGGTTCCCGACGAGGGACCACCGACCGCAGAAGCACGCGACGCGCTGCCCGAGACCGTCCCGATCGAGTCGGCGGTGTTCAACATGTCCCACGTCGCGATGCTGACGCTCGGCTTGGTGACGTCCGACTGGGAGCTGATCTCCGCCGGCTTGCGGGACCGGTTGCATCAGCCGCAGCGCGCCCACCTGTACCCGCGCTCCGCCGAGTTGCTCGAGCGCGCCCGCGGCCTCGGGGCGCTGGGCGCCACGATCTCGGGAGCGGGCCCGACCGTGCTCGTGTGGTGCCGGTACGAGCAAACCGGCGCGGTGCTCGACGCGCTCCGGAGCGAGACGGTCGGGTGGGCGACCGTGATGCGGGCCGGGTTCGAACCGCAGGGCGCCGACGTGCGCTCGCTCTCCGCGCGCAGTTAGGCGTCGCGGCGTTCGCGAAGCCGCTCGCGCAGCCACTCGGCGTGGCGGTCCTGGATCTCGCGGCCCTGCCGGGTGAACTCGATGATCAGCTGGAGCTGCTCCTCGGTGTACCGCGAGGCGATCGGCCGCGTCAGCTCGGCCATCGGCATCACCATCAGCTGCATTGAGGCCTCGAACGCCTTCTCGGTCGGTTCGACCAGGACGCGACGGCGATCGGCCGGATCCGGGACCCGCCGCGCATAATCGGCGCGCTCGAGGCGGTCGATCACCGCGGTGATCGCGCCGGACGTCAGCCCGCTGGCCTGCGCCAGGTCACCCGCGCTCATCTTGCCGTGCTCGTCGAGGATGTCCAGGCAGCGCGCGTCGGTGCGGTTGACGCCGAGCAGCTGGCAAACGAGGTCGTCAACCACGTCGGTGGCGCGCTGGTTCGCTCGCACCTCGCCGCCGAGCTCGAGGTAGAGGCGCTGCCGCTCCGGCGACGCGCCCGGCTCAGCGAAGTGCTTGAGACCGGCTTCCATTCCACGTTCTCTTGACATCTAAATCTCTTAGCTACTAAGATACTCGCCGCGTGAGCAAATGTTATCCGGAGGTGTCGCGCTCGCGCTGATCGTCGGGGCTTCGTTCCCGGGCGGCGTCGCCGGCGTCGCCGCCCTGTTCGTGGTCTCGGCGCTGCTCGGCGCCACGTTCGGGGCGCTGTCGAACGGCTTCGGTCTGATCATGCGCCAGGAGGAGGCGCTGATCGGCGCGGTCCAGTTCATCGTGCTGCCGCTGACGTTTCTCTCCGCCACTTTCCTGGCGGCCAACCTGATCCCGAAGTGGATGCAGCGCGTGGCCGACTTCAACCCGGTCAATTGGGCCGTGGTCGCGGGCCGATCGGCGATCTCGGCGAACCCGGACTGGGGCGTGGTGGCGGCTCGGGCCGGGTTCCTGGTGGCGCTGCTGGCGCTGTCGGTGGCGTTCGCCACCCGGGCGTTCCAGTCGTATCAGCGCTCGGTGTGAGGGGCCTCGCTCCGCTCGGCATCCATGGGACCGTGTACCCCGTCCGGACGGGGTCGCGCGGCCCCACGGACGCCGAGCGTCAGCGAGGCCCTAAGAAACGCCGGCGGCGTTCGTCAGCGCCGCGACCCGCCGGCGTGGCGCGTCGAGCCCGAGCCGACGGAGCAGCTCCTCGGCGACCGCGAGGTAGTCGGCGCCGAGGTCGGGCCGGTAGTCGAGGATCGAGACGGCTCGCTCGGCCGACTCGGCATAGGCGATCGAGGCGCGGATCGTGGTGTCGAGCAGCTTCTCGCCGTAGTGCTGGCGCAGGGAGTCGAACGCCTCGCGGGAGTGGCGCGTCCGCATGTCGGCGATGTTCAGCACGACGCCGAGCCACTGCAGGTCGGGGTTCAGGTTCTCGCGCGCAAGCTCGATCACCTCGAGCGCCTGCTCGACGCCCTGGAGCGAGAAGTACTGGGCCTCGGCCGAGATCAGCGCGTGGTCGGAGGCGACGAGCGCGTTGACCGTGAGCAGGCCGAGCGCCGGCGGGCAGTCGATCATGATCAGGTCGTAGTCGTCCCGGAGCTCGCGCAGGGCCTTCTTGAGCGCGAGCTCGCGGCCCATCTTGCCGCCGAGCGCGAGCTCGGCCTCGGCGAGGCCGAGGTTGGCGGGGATGATCCCGTCGTGCACAGCGGCGCGTGCCCTGGCCCGGCCGGCGAGCACGTCGCCGATCGTGGGGGAGGCGTCGGGGTCGACGTCGAGGTAGTCCGACAGGTTGCCCTGCGGGTCGAGGTCGATCGGGAGCACGCGCAGGTCGATCCGGCGAAAGACGTCGGTGAGGGTCCGCGTCGCCGTGGTCTTTCCGGTGCCGCCCTTCTGTGAGAGAACGGAAACGATCGCCGTCATCGCCCGCGCCACTATAGGCCAGCGGCAGCGCCGCCGGTCGACATAACCTGAGCGCGACCGATCAGCCGGTCTGCGCGGTTGACCCGTGGTCGCCGGCGTGGCTGTAGCGCATGCCCGAGACGACCGGCACGTCCACGAAATGCAGGTGATGGCGGCCGATCACGATCTCGTCGCCCTCGGCGAGCGTGCTCCACTCGACGCGCTCGCCGTTGACGAACACGCCGTTCAGGCTGCGGTCGTCCAGCACCCGCAGACCGTCCGGCTGTCGCACGATCAGCGCGTGACGGCGGGACACCGTCGGGTCGTCGAATCTGATGTCCGCAGCGAGGCTCCGCCCGATCCTGGTCCATTCTCGCTGGAGCGCGTACGCGACCCGGCTCTCGCCCTCGGTGCGATAGGCGAGGTATTGCCCGGGCTCGGTCAGCCCGTCGCGTATCTCGTCGAGCCAGCCCTGATCGTCGTCGTCGGCAGCTACCTCGAGGACGCTCGTCTGGGCGGTCGTGAACAGGGAAGCTCGGACGAACTCGGTCCCGCCACAGTTGGGGCAGGTCGGAAGCTCGTCGACCGCGTCGAGCGACACGGGGTAGTCGCAATCCGTGCATCTAAAGGTTCCGGTCCCCGCAACATTGCCCGACATCCAAGCTTTCATTAAGCCGCAGTCTCCTTGTAAAACGGTGGCCTACACGCCGACTTGGACAAGCCGGTCGACCCATCATATCCCCCGAGTCAAAGCCCAGGAGGAGGGTCTGGACGGATGATTGACGAGCTTTGCAGCGTTATTCAACACCAACATGGACTCGGCAGGAACCCCCCGCAAAGCGCCGAAAACACGGGTTGTGCAGGCACCCGACAAGCGCACTCCGGCGCTCGAGCTCGCCCTTTTGCGACGCGGCGTGGGTCGCCGTGACGCCGGCAATGAACGGTGCTGGCGCTGCAACAGAACCCCGCTAATTGGGGAAACTGTGTACGCCGATGACCGCGGTTTGGTGTATTGCGAGCTGTGCCGGGCGGCCGAGCCCGACCCGCCGCGCGAAGCGCGAGTCGTCCACGGGCCCGAGTTCGGGCACACGATCAAGCTGACCGATCACCGCGCGGCGTAACGGCCCTCCAACCGCGCGGCGCGACGGCGCAGCGCGAACTTAGAATGCCGGGCCGTGGAGCCGTTCACCGTGTCCTCGACGATCTCGAAGCCTCGCGAGGAGGTGTTCGAGTACCTCGCCGACATCGCCAACCACCCGGAGTTCACCGACCACTACCTGGTCGATTGGCATCTCACGCGTGAGGACTCCTACGGGACCGGCGCCGGAGCGCGATTCCGGATGAAGGCGCCACTCAGCCGCTTCGCGTGGGCCGACGTGACATTCGTCGAGGTCGAAACGCCGTTCCGGATCGTCGAGCGCGGTCGCGGCGGCAAGTACAACCGGATCCGGATGCTCGGCACGTACACGCTGTCGCCGGGCCCCGCCGGCAGCACCCGGCTCGAGTACACGCTCGAGACGGTGCCGGTGATGCTGTCCGATCGGCTGATGGAGACGTTCGGCGGCAACCGGTGGACCCGGCGCCAGACCACGAAGGCGATTCGGCGGCTGCGGACGATCCTCGAGGAGGGTCGAGGCCGGGGCGAGCGAGCGACGATCGCGGGCGGCTGAATCGGTGCGGGGCGCACTGCCGCTGAAGCCGTGCCGGCCGCTCGCCGCGTACACTTTCGCCTCCGTGAGAGCTCGCCGTGTCTGGATCCTCGTCTGCGTCCTGGCGCTGGCCGTGGGGCTCGCGGCGTGCGGCCAGGAGTCGCAACCGCCGAGCGCCGAGAACGACGGCGTTTACGTCGACGCGGGGCCGATCACGTACCAGATGCAGGTGTCGCGGCAGCTCAACCAGTATGCCGTGGAGGACCGTCAGTACCTGGCGGGACTGCCGACCGGACAGGGCACGCTGACGCCCAGCCAGCTCTGGTACGGCGTGTTCATGTGGGCCAAGAACCAGACCGACCAGGCCCACCCGACGTCGGACTCGTTCACGCTCACCGACACCAACGGGGACACCTTCCACCCGATCCGCCTCGACGCCGAGCTCAACGGGTACGCCTGGACCTCGCAGATCCTGACGCCGAGTTCGATCGAGCCCGAGCCGAACACGACCGCGAGCTTCGGCCCGACCCAGGGCGGGCTGGTTCTGTTCAAGCTGCCGACGTCGGTTTACTCGAACCGGCCGCTGATGCTCCACATCTACCCGCCGACCGGCGGCGAGCCGTCGGCGATCTCGCTCGACCTCTGAGTGGGTGTCGGCGGGCGCGAGCGGCCTGTGCTCAGTGCCCCTGGAGGCCCGCGATGAGGACGTCGCGGACGGCCGGGGCCGCCGTCGCCCCGCCCGCGCCCTGGTTCGGGAACAGGGCCCCGACGACGATGCGGGGCTTGCCGACCGGGGCGTAGCCGACGAACCACGCATCGGTCAGCTGGTCGGAGTTCGTGACGCTCTGCCCGTTCGTGGTCGTCGTGTTCGCGAGCTCGGCGGTGCCGGTCTTGCCCGCCACGGTCACGCCCGGGATCGCGGCCGAGGTGCCGGTGCCGAACTCGACCACGGCGACCATCATTCGCTGGACCAGGCCGGCGACGTGCCCGCTCGTGACGTGCACGAACTTCGGGTGCTGATGGGCCTGGAGCGTCGGCACCGGCCGGCGCCCTCCCATCGCGATCGTCGCGCCCACGTCGGTCATCTCGAGCGAGGTCGCCTGGACCATCCCCTGTCCGATCGCGGACGAGCCGACGGCCAGATCGTCGCCGATCTTGCTCGCCGGCGGGATCGAGCTCTCGGCGGCGCCCGGGATCGCGGGCGTCTGGTTGAAGCCGAACCTCTCGGCCATCGCGACTAGCCGCTGCCCGCCGAGCTTAGCCCCGAGCGGCGCGAACACCGAGTTGCAGGAGACCGCGAACGCGTTCAGGAACGTGCCGCCGCAGTCTTCCCCGCTGGCGTTGTGCAGGGTGTAGCCGTCGAGCGTCGCCTCGGTGCTGTACGGAAAGACCGTGCTCAGCTTCACGATCCCGGCATCGAGCGCGCCCAGTGGCGGTGATGATCTTCATCGTCGAGCCGGGTGGCTGGAGCGACGAGAACGCGACGCCGGCGAGCGCGAGCAGTGCGCCGGTGCGCGGGTCCATCGCGGCGATCCCGCCGTACCGGCCGCCGAGGGCGTCGATCGCGGCGCGCTCGAGCGAAGGCACGATCGTCGTGGTCACGTCATGTCCGCGCTCGGGGGCGGTCCGCGCGAGCACCCGTTTTCCGGCCAGCAGCACCCCGCCGGGCGTTCCCGCCAGCTGGTCCTGGAACGCGTGCTCGAGCCCGTCCAGGCCGACGTGCGCGTTGGCCGGATAGCCGTCGGTCGCGTACCGGGCGGCTGCGGTCGAGGGGATCGGACCGAGCGAGCCGACGATCTGAGACGCGACGTCGGAGATCGGCGAGGTGCGGTCGGGTCCCTGCGCGAGCGGTGTGCCGTCCGCCGCGAACAGCGACGCCCGCGGCGGGAGCGCAGGTGCCGCGCGAGCCGCTCGCTGGCCTTCCAGCCCCGGGAACAGCAGGCTCCGGTTGAAGCTCACGGTCGCGCTCGAGCCGCTGCCGCTCAGCGGCACCGCGAGCGTCTCGCGAAAGGTTCCGAACAGTCTCGTGGCCACGAGCATCTGCACCGGGATCTCGTCGTCGCGCTTCCTGCCGATGCGCTCGGTCGTGAGCTTCTCGACCGTCGCGGTCATCGCGTCCTTGCGGTACGCGGCCGTGAACTTGGCCTCGCTGATTCCGGCGCGAGACGCGGTGTCGAGCAGCGAGTACATATGGCTGTAGTCGCCCGCGGCCCAGGCCTGCACGTAGCTGGTCACGAGGTGCCGCTCCGAGCGTGCCGAGGACGCGTGCATCAACAGGACCACGACGATTCCGATCAACACGATCACGCCGACCGGGACGAGCAGCCGCAACCGGCGCCGCCACCTGCGACGGCGTCGTCGTCGAGATCTCGGACCCCTCTCCGATACTCCAGCTCTAACTGCCCCTTGTGCCACCTCAACCTGAAACGGTAGGGCAACGGTCGGAATAACCTCCTTGCGGTGACGGAAGTCGACTGGCTGATCGTGGCCTTCACGGTGCTGCTCGCCCTGTACGGCTACGCGCAGGGCTTCATCGTCGGCGCCCTGTCGCTGCGTCGGGTTCGGGCTCGGAGCGTTCCTCGGATCTCACCTCGCGCCGCTCGTGCTCCGCGGTGGCTCGCGCTCGGAGTACGCGCCGCTGTTCGGCCTGCTCGGGGCGCTGCTCGCCGGCGCGGTGCTGGCGAGCGGCCTGCAGGGGCTCGGGGCGCGCGCCCGGATGTTCCTGCGGCTGCCGGGGCTGCGGATGGTCGACGGAGTGTTCGGGGCGATCCTGACCGCCTCGGTGGCGCTCGGGATCGCGTGGATCGTCGGCGCGGTCGCGCTCCAGTCATCGGGCTCGCTGGTGCTTCGCCGCGACATCCAGCGCTCGGCGATCCTCCAGGAGCTCAACCAGCTGCTGCCGCCGTCGGGGCCGTTCCTGCACGCGCTCGCCCGGATCGACCCGCTGCCGTCGGTGCGTGGCCCGGAGGCCGACGTGGGGCCGCCTCCGCGCGGGATCGTCGCGGCTCGCGGCGTCCGGCTCGCCGCGCGCGAGCGTGGTGAAGGTGCTCGGCACCGCCTGCGGGCTCGGGATCGAGGGGAGCGGCTGGGTCGCGGCGCCCGGTCTCGTGGTCACGAACGCCCACGTCGTCGCCGGCGAGCAGGACACGACGGTGCAGGTCGACGGCAACCCGCCGGGTCTCGACGCCGACGTCGATCGACTTCGACCCCCACGACGACATCGCGGTGCTGCGGGTCCACGGGCTGGACGAGCCGCCGCTGCGGCTGGCCGCCGACCCGCAGCCGGGGACCGCGGCCGCGATCCTCGGGTATCCGCTCGACGGCCGGTTCGACGCGGAGCCGGGCCGAATCGGCCAGACCGAGGACGTCAGCACCGAGGACGCCTACGGCAACGGGCCGATCCTGCGCAGCATCACCGCGCTGCGCGGGCGGGTGCGGCCCGGCAACTCGGGCGGCCCGATGGTCGACCGCGCGGGGCAGGTCGTCGCGACCGTATTCGCGGCGATCACGGCGCGCCGACCGGCCAGGGCGGCTTCGCCGTGCCGAACGCGCTGGTACGCCGAGCAGCTGCGGATAGCGGAGTCGCAGAACACCGGGTCGGCACCGGCCCCTGCGCGGGTTAGGCGCGCAGCGGCGGGTAGCAAGCGCTCAGACAGCACCCTCTGGGCGGGCGGTGGTCTGCACACCGCCCGCCCCTAGGTGCATGCCCCCGGGGGCCCCGTAGGTCTCAATGCCCCCCGACGTCCTCGGCCATTTGACTCACCATCCGCGGTCCCAGCGCCCCCAGGAGCTGGGGATGGTGATGTGCGAGGTGGCGCTGAACCGCTGCGAAGAGCTCCTGCTCGTCGTCGCCTGCGAGTTGCGCCCCGCACTCGCAGTAGGCGATCCGCTTGTGCTTTCCGTCGATTCTGGTCGTGAGGCCGTCGTCAACGCGGTCCTGTGTCACCTCTTGTCGCGCCCCGCCGAGGGCGTCGCTGCTTGAAACCTTGGGGCTCACTGGAGCGGCACGATGCAACTTTGGCGTTGTCGATACGTTTCCAGAACGTTGCCGCAGGCTGAGCGCGCCCTCGAGATGACTCGGATCCAGCTCTGTGGACGGCTGTCCGTAGAGATCGACGGCGTGCAACTTTCCGAGCGTCTGCGCGGCAGGCAAGTCCCGCTTGCTGCTCGCCTATCTGGTGCTCAACCGCACCCGGCACGTCGGCCGCGACGAGCTGATCGACGCGCTGTGGCCCGATCAACCGCCGGTGTCACAGGACGCCGCGCTGCGCACGCTGCTCTCCCGGCTGCGCTCCTCGCTCGGCACCTCGACGCTGGCCGGGCGCGACGAGCTGATCCTGGCGCTCCCGGAGCCGGTGTGGATCGACGTCGAGGCGGCGGCGGCCGAGGTCGCGCGCGCGCTCGACGCGCTCGACCGCGGCGACGCGCGGCGGGCGTGGGCGCTCGCGCAGGTGCCGCTGAACATCGCGAGCCGCGGCCTGCTGCCGGGCACGCAGGCGACCTGGCTCGAGGCGCCCCGGCGCGAGCTCGGGGACGTCCGCCAGCAGGCGCTCGAGGTGATCGGCCGCGCCGGACTGATGATGGGCGGGACGCAGCTCCAGTCGGCCGAGCGCGCGGCGCGAACGCTGATCGAGACCGAGCCCTACCGCGAGTCGGGCTACGTGTTGCTGATGGAGGCGCTCGCCGTGCGCGGCAACGTCGCCGAGGCGATGCGCGTGTTCGACGGGCTGCGGACGCTGCTGCGCGACGAGCTCGGGACGAGCCCGTCGCCCGAGGCGATCGCGGCGCACGAGCGGCTTGCTCCGGCCGGACGCCCGCGCCGGCGAGCCGGGCGCTACCGACGGCCAGGACCGTGCCGACGATCCCGCTGCCGGCGGAGCTGCGACACCGGGCGCAGGGGACGGCTGATCGGGCGCGCGCTACGAGCTGGCCGAGCTGCAGGCGCGGTGGGATCTCGCCTGCGGCACCGCCGGCACCGCCGGCGCCGCGGGCGAGGGCGGCATCCCGGGAGCCGGCGCGGACATGCGCGCCGGCAAGGGCCGCGGGCCCGACTCGGACGGTCGCGAGGGGCGGATCGTGCTGCTCGCCGGCGACGCCGGGATCGGCAAGACGCACGCTGACGGCCGAGCTGGCCCGGCGGGTCCACGACGCCGGCGCGATCGTGCTCGCGGGCCGCTCGCCGCGCGAGACCGTGGTCGCCTACCAGCCGTTCCTCGAGGCGCTCCGGCACTGGGCCCTGAACGCCGCGCTCACCGACCTGCGCGCGAGCACGCGCGAGTACGGCTCCGAGCTCGCGCGGCTGATCCCCGAGCTGCGCCGACGCGCCCCCGATCTGCCGCCGCCGCCCCAGGACGAGCCCGAGACCGAGCGCTACCGCCTGTTCGAGGCGGTCGTCGGGCTGCTCACCGAGCTGTCCCGGTCGGCGCCGGTGCTGCTCGTGCTCGACGACCTCCAATGGGCCGACCGGCCGACGCTGCTCCTGCTGCGTCACCTGGCCCGAGCGACGAGCCCGGCCCGCCTGCTGATCGTCGGCGCGTACCGCTCCACCGAGCGGCGGGGCGACACGTTCACGAACGCGCTCGGCGAGCTCCGCCGCGACCGGCTCGCCTCCCAGCTCGACATCAGTGGGCTGAGCGAGTCCGAGACCGCCGAGCTCGTGCACCGGCGCGGCCGGCGAGAGCCCCGCGCGTGCGTTCGCCCACGCGCTGTACGAGGAGACCGAGGGCAACCCGTTCTTCGTCGAGGAAATCATCCGCCACCTGATCGAGGCCGGGGTCCACGTCGGCAGCGCCAGCGCGTCCGAGCTCCAGCGCTTCGGCCTGCCCGAGGGCGTCAAGCAGGTCATCGCGTTCCGGCTCGGCCGGCTCGAGGCGCCGGCGGCCGAGCTGCTCCGCGTCGCCGCGGTGATCGGCCGCGATGTCGACGCGGCGCTGCTCGAACGGGTCGTGGTGCTCGCCGAGGACGAGTTCCTGGCCGCGCTCGAGGAGGCGCTCGGCGCGGCGCTGCTGGTCGAGTCCGACGAGGGGCACGGGTCCTACCTGTTCTCCCACGCGCTGATCCGCGAGACGCTGTACGAGAGCATGTCGGCGCCGCGGCGGGCGAGGATCCACAAGCGGGTGGGGGAGGCGATCGAGGCGGCCCAGGGGCGCCGCCGCGAGCGCTACCTGGCCGAGCTCGCCTACCACTTCACCCGCGCGGCCGATCCGGAGGACGCGGAGAAGGCGATCACGTACGCGTTGCGCGCCGGCGAGCAGGCGACCGCGATGCTCGCGCACGAGGAGGCGGCCGAGCACTACGCGCGCGCGCTCGACGTCCAGGGCCGCTTCCAGCCCGATGCGTCCGAGCGCCGCTGCGAGCTGCTGCTCGCGGCTCGGCGAGGCCCGGGTCCGGGGCGGGGAGCGCGCGCACGCCTCGTCGGCGTTCCGCGAGGCGGCGGCGCTGGCCGAGCGGCTCGGCGACGGCGCGGCGCTCGCGCGCGCGGCGATCGGGGCGTCGCGCAGATACGTGCAGCCGCCGGGGGTGGTCGACACCGAGCTGATCGAGATGCTCGAGCGCGCGCTCGAGCTCGAGCCCGACCGCTCGCTGGTCCGGGTCCGCCTGCTCGCGTGCCTGTGCGGAGCCGTGTACTACTCGCTCGCGCGCGATCGCATGCCGGCGCTGAGCGAGGAAGCGATGTCGATCGCCACCGAGCTGCGGGATCCGGAGGCGCGCGCGTACGCCTGCTCGGCGCGGCGCCGGGTGCTGTGGGACGCGCCCCACCTACAGGAGCGCGTCGAGGTATCGACCGAGATGCTCACGCTCGCGCGCCAGATCGGGAACCTCGAGCTCCAGCTCCAGGCGCACGCGTGGCTCGTCGTCGACCTGCTCGAGCGCGGCGACCGCGACGCGGTCGACGCCCAGATCGAGGCGTTCGAGGCCGGCGCGAACCGGCTGCGCCAGCCCCTGTACTCATGGAACGTGATCCTGTGGCGGGCGATGCGGGCGCTTGCTCGCGGGGTCGCTCGAACGCGCCGACCGGCTGGCGTCGGAGGCGCTCGCCGCCGGGGCGCCGGCCGAGGCCGTGACCGCGTCGCAGTACTACTCGATTCAGCTGCTCGGCGATCCGCCGCGACCAGGGACGGATGGGGGAGCTCGAGCATGCCGCGCGAAAGCTGGTCGAGGACAACCCGGGGCGCCCGGCCTGGCGGGCGGCGCTCGCGATGTTGCTGTGCGACGAGGGGAGACTGTCCGAGGCCCGCGAGGAGTTCGAGCGGCTCGCTCTCAGGGATTTCGAGGACGTTCCGAAGGACCTGGATTGGTTGATCGCGATGGTGCTCCTGAGCGACGTCTGCGCCGACCTCGGCGACCGCGAGCGTGCCGCGGTCCTGTACGCGAAGCTCGAGCCGTATGCCGCCGTCAACGTCGTGATCGGGCTCGCGGCGGTCTGCCTCGGCTCGGCCGAGCGGTTCCTCGGCAAGCTGGCGGCGACGATGGGGCGGAGCGCCGACGCCGAGCGGCACTTCGAGCGCGCGCTCGTGGCCAACGCCGCGCTCGGGGCGCCGGGGTGCCTGGCGCGCACGCAGGTCGACTACGCCCGGGCGCTCGCGAGCTGGTCCGCGGGCGGCGGAGCTGCTCGCCGCGGCGTCCACGACCGCCGCGGAGCTCGGGCTGGGCGCGGTCACGCGCAAGGTGGCCGAGCTCGAGTGGGTCTCCTAGCTCTTTAGCCCGGCGGCAGCGTCAGCATCGTGGCGCTCGCCGGCGGGGCGCTGAGCGCGTACGCGCCTCGAACGGGCGCGACGGTGAGGGCGCTCCGGGTGCCCGCGAGGAGCCCGGTCGCGGTGCTCGCGCCGAAGCTCTGACCGGCGAGCGTCACGCCGACGCGAGCGCTGAGGCTGAGGCGCCTCGAGCCGTTCGACCGTCCCCAGCGCCGCGGACGCCGCCGGCGGCTGCACGTGGAGGATCCGGGCGCTCGAGCCCTCGTTGATCACCACGACCCGGATCGTGCCGTCGGCGGCTCGCGTCGCAAACGCGTGGATCTGGCGCGCAGCGGCACCCGTCGGCGAGACCTTCAGCAGCCGCGACCCGGCGGGTGCGGCCTGAGCGAACATGTCGAGGCCGTAGTACTCGGGCATGACGACGCCGCGCCATTGCCCTTCGACGCGGGCGAACCGGAACAGCGCGTAGGTCGCCCCGGGGAACGTGTGGATGTTGACGCCGTCGACGCCGACACGGGCGAGCTCGAACAGCGTGTCGAGCGCCCACAGGGCGGAGGCGAACGATCTGCTCGACCGCAGGGTCCCAGCCGCACGAGATCGTGTTGATCTCGTCGACCCGAATCGGCACGTGGCGGGCGTGCGCCTGGCGGACCGCCGGGGTCACGCTGTGGGCGAGCGCGCTGGTGGACGCCGCGGAGAGCATGTGCGGGATCGTCGGGTAGCTAGGCTCCGACGGTTGGACGTAGCAGCCCTCGAGCGGGTAGCGGTGGATCGTCGCGACCGCTACCTGCGGGTGGTCGGCGAGGAACGTCCCGACCTTGGGGAACCAGCGGGTGCCTCCGTCTGTGGGTCCGGCCAGCGGCACGTGCGGCAGGGACCGGGCGATGCGCGTGAAGTCCTCGCTGAATGCTGGAAGTCGTACCCGCGCGGACGCCCGGGAGCGCCTGAGAGCCCCCAGTCGAACGACCGATACAGCTCGGGCTCGTTGCCGAGCTCGAGCGCCGCGATCCGTTTTGAACCGATCCGGTCGACCTCGGCGTTCGCCTCGGCGCCGGCGACCTTTGTGCTGTCGGCCTCGAAGTTGATCCCGAGCGTCAATCGCGCTCCGAGCTTGGCGGCGAGCGCGTGGGTGACCTCGATCCAGTTGTGCGTCAACGTGCCGGTGACGCCGGCCGGGGTGGGCGTGCCGGGGACCGGCCACCAGGTCCGGTCGGTCGTGTCTCCGCCGATCCTGAGGATCGGGCGCCTGGCCCGGGGAGAGGTTGCGGATCAGCTGGAGGAACACGGGATCGACCGCGGACGGGTTCGTCCCGGCGTACGGCAGGATCGCGAAGTACTCGAGCGAGAGCCCGAGGAATCCCGGCGGAATCGTTCCGGGCGTCGCCGGTCCCCCGACCGTGAGCACGTTTGGCGTCGCCGCCGCGCTCGGGGCCGCGATCGACGCGAAGACGACCGCGACGGCCATGGCTACGAGAAGTGACCGTCGGCGGCTCATTGTCGCGGCACCAGGTCTATAAGAAAACCACCGGGGCGAGTGGTCCGTTGACGCGGGCGCTACCCTCGCGAACTCATGGGCTTGACCTTGGTCATCGCCGAGAAGCCGTCGGTCGGACGCGACCTCGTCGCGGTGCTGCCCGGCGCGTTCACCAAGCACGAGGGGTACCTCGAGGGCCCCGAGCACGTCGTCACCTGGGCCGTGGGGCACCTCGTCCAGCTCGCCGATCCCGACGAGTACGACGATCGCTTCAAGAAGTGGCGGATGGCCGATCTGCCGATCGTCCCCGACCGCTTCAAGCTGGTCGTCCGCGACGAGCGCTCGAAGAAGCAGATGAACGTGGTCAAACGGCTGCTCGACCGGGACGACGTCGACCTCGTAGTCAACGCATGCGACGCCGGCCGCGAGGGCGAGCTGATCTTCGCCTACCTGTACGAGAAGGCCGGCTCCAAGAAGCCCGTGATGCGGTTGTGGCTGAACTCGATGACGAAGGACGCGATCCGGGCCGCGTTCGGCGATCTGCGGCCGGGCGCGGAGCTCGCGTCGCTCGAGCAGGCGGCGCGGTCGCGCTCGGAGGCGGACTGGATCGTCGGCATGAACGCCACGCGCGCCGCCACGATCCGGCTACGGAGCTCGTTTGATGGGGCCGTGTCTCTGGGCCGGGTCCAGACGCCGACGCTGGCCATCCTCGCCCGGCGCGAGCAGGAGATCCGGGACTTCAAGCCCGAGCCGTACTGGCTGGTGGATGCGGTGCTCGACCCCGTGGAGGACAAGCCCCGGACGTACGAGGGGCGCTACCACGCCGGCGCCAATCCTCGGATCAAGACCGCTTCGGAGGCCGCCGCGATCGTCGAGGCGTGTCGCGGCCAGACCGGCGAGATCACGAAGCTCGAGACGTCAGAGCGCAAGGAGCGCCCCGAGCTCCTGTACGACCTGACCTCTTTGCAGCGCCACGCGAATCGCCGCTACGGATTCACCGCCCGACGCACGCTCCAAGCGGCGCAGCGGTTGTACGAGGAGCACAAGGCGCTGACCTATCCGAGGACGAACTCGCGCTATTTGACCGGCGACATGATCCCGGACATCAAGCCGATCGCGCGGCTGGTTGGCTCTCAACCCGAGTATGCGAAGGCCTCGGAGTACGTGGTGTCGCTGGACAAGCTGCCGTTGCAGCGCGTGGTCAACGACCTCAAGGTCACCGACCACCACGCGATCATCCCGACCCGCGCCGAGCGCCATCCGGTCGACAAGATGAGCGACGACGACCGTCGTATCTACGACCTCGTGGTACGGCGGTTCCTGGCGATCTTCCACCCCGACGCCGTGTTCGAGAACACGCGGGTCGAAACGACTGTCGCCGAGCGCGTGTTCCGGACGCGGGGGAAGGTTCTGCTGGTGGCGGGGTGGCGCGCTGTCTACGGTGAGATTCCTGACGCAGACCAGAGCGACGACGACGAGGGCCGCGAGCAGCAGCTGCCGAAGCTGGCGCGCGGCGAGCGGGTCGAGGTCACCGACATCAGTTCCGAGGAGAAGCTGACCAAGCCGCCGGCGCGCTACAACGACAACTCGCTGCTCGGCGCGATGGAGACGGCCGGCAAGCTCGTCGACGAGGAGGAGCTGCGCGAGGCGATGAAGGAGTCGGGGATCGGGACGCCCGCCACCCGGGCGGCGATCATCGAGCGCCTGATCCAGGTCGGGTACGTCGAGCGCGACGGCCGCGCGTTCGTCGTCACCGAGAAGGGCCTGAACGTGATTCGCCTGCTCGGCGAGCACGCCCTGACCTCGCCCGGCCTGACCGGCGACTGGGAGCGGCGGCTCGCGCTGATCGAGACCGGCGCGGACTCGCGTGAGGCGTTCATGGGCGACATCGTCAAGTTCACGGAGAGCACGGTCGGCGAGCTCGATCGCAATTTGAAAGACGTGCGAATTCCCCGGGCGAACCTGGGTCCCTGCCCGGTGTGCGGCCACGACATCGTCGAGAACCGCAAGGGGTACTCGTGCTGGGCGCGCGACGACCCCGGGTGCGGATTCGTGATCTGGAAGTCGAAGGCGGGCAAGCAGCTGCCGATCGCGGTGGCGCGCGAGCTGATCAAGACGGGGCGGACCGTGAAGCCCGTGACCGGATTCAAGGGCCGTTCGGGCAAGAGCTTCCGCGCCCGGCTGGCGCTCCAGCAGACCGAGGACGGCAAGTGGCGGGTCGAGTTCGACGAGCCGTGGGCGAAGGCGGGCGCGAAGCCGCCGGATGCCGAGGAGGCCGAGGCCGGTTCTGGGGAGGCGGCGCAGCCGGAGGCGGCGTAGATCGAGTACGGAGCCGGCGGGGACCCCAAAATCACCCCGTCCTCCCCGGGCGGCACTATGGGGAGCGATGCCGCTGACCCTCGTCCTCGGTCCCGCCAACTCCGCCAAGGCCGGAGAGGTGCTGGGCGAGTTCGCGGCTGCTTCGAGCCGCGGCGCGATCCTGGTCGTCCCGACCGCGCTCGACGCCGACCACTACTCGCGTGAGCTGGCAGAGGACGGCGCCGTCCTCGGTTCGGTCCTGACGTTCAGCGGACTGGCGTTCGAGATCGCGGCCCGAGCCGGCTACAGCGCTCGCCGGCTGACGCGGCGCCAACGCGAGCGCGTACTCGAGCGGGCGCTGGCGGCGACCGAGCTGCGCGCGCTGCGCGAGGCGGCGAGCACGGCCGGGTTCCCGACTGCGGCCGGCGAGCTGATCGCAGAGCTCGAGCGCTCGCTCGTGACGCCGCAGCGGTTTGCCGGCGCGATGGCGGCGTGGGCGGCGGAGGACCCGCGCCGCACCGCTTATGCCCGCGACGTGGCCGCGATCTACGACGCCTACGGCGCCGAGCTCGATCGTCTCGGCCGCGTCGACTCAGAGCTCTACGCCTGGCGCGCCCTCGACGCGCTGCGCGCGGCGCCGGGCCGGTGGGGGACAGACGACGTCTTCTTCTACGGGTTCGACGACCTCCACCCGCTCGAGCGCGACGCGATCGAGACGCTTGCGCGCGTCGCCGGCGCGGACGTCACCGTCTCGCTGACCTACGAGGCCGGCCGCGTCGCGCTCCAGGCGCGGGCCGAGGTGGTCGAGGAGCTCCGCCCGCTGGCCGACCAGGTGATCGAGTTGCCGGCGTCCGCGGAGCACTACGACTCGTCGGCTCGCGGCGCGCTTCACCACCTCGAGCGCGCGCTCTTCGAGCTCGAACCGGGGCGGATCGATCCCGGCCGGGCGATCGCGCTGCTCGAAGCCGGAGGCGAGCGCGCGGAGGCGGAGCTCGCGGCCGCCGAGGTGCTCGGGCTACTGCGCGCCGGCGTGCGCGGCGAGGAGATCGCGGTCGTGTACCGCTCGCTCGGGCCCGGTGGCGCCGCTCGTCGAGCGCGTATTCCACCAGTATGGGATCGCGGTGGCGGTCGATCGGCAAACCGCCCTGCGCCACACTGCCCTCGGCCGGTCGTTGCTCGCGCTCGCCCGCTGCGCGTTCCTCGACGACGGACCCGGGCGGGCCGACGACCTACTCGAGTACCTCCGCGCGCCGGGACGACTGGAGCGCCCCGAGGCGATCGACGCGCTCGAGGCCGCCGTCCGGCGCCGTAGCATCAAGACGATGTCGGCGGCCCGCGCGAGGCTGGGGTCGGACGTCGGCGAGATCGACGCGCTCCGCGCGGCGGAGGATCCCGCGGCCGAGCTGGTTTTTCAGGCCCGGCGCCTCTTGGCCGCGCCTCACCGCGGACGCGCGGCGGTGCTGCGCCCCGAGGAGGAGCTCGACGCCCGCGCGCTCGGCACTCTCACCCGCGCGCTGACCGAGCTCGAGGAATTGGACCCCGCCCACCTTGAGAAGCCGACCGGCGCCGAGCTGATCGAGCTGCTCGAGACGCTCGAGGTGCCCCCGGGCACGCCCCCGGCGGCCGGCGCCGTGCTCGTGACCGACCCGCTCGCGATCCGGGCCCGGCGCTTCCGCGCCGTGCTCGTGTGCGGCCTGCAGGAGAGCGAGTTCCCGCTCGCCGGCGCGCCCGAGCCGTTCCTCTCCGACGAGCTGCGCCGCGAGCTCGCGGCGTGCAGCGGACTGCGGCTGCGCCCCCGCGAGGATGCGCTCGAGCGCGAGCGCTACCTGTTCTACACGAGCGTTTCGCGCGCGACCGAGCAGGTCGTCCTCGGCTACCGCAGCTCGGACGAGGAGGGCAACCTGGCCCTGCCGTCGCCGTTCGTCGCCGACGTGTCCGAGCTGCTCGTCGACGGCTGGGCCGACCGGCGCCGGCGGCGGATGCTGGCCGACGTCGTGTGGCCGGAGGACGATGCGCCGACCGAGCGCGAGCTCGCCCGCAGCCGCGCGGCGGCTGCCGCGCCGCTCGCCGGCGACGTCCCCTCGCCGATCGGCTCGCTGTCCGAGGCGGCGCTCGCACACGTCCGCCACCGCCGGATCCTGTCGGCGGGTGCGCTCGAGAGCTACGGGAACTGCCCGGTGCGGTGGCTGATCGAGCGCGAGCTTCAGCCGGTGACGCTCGAGCCCGACCCGGATCCGCTCGTCCGCGGGGGCTACATGCACCATGTGATCGAGCAGGTGCTTCGCCGGCTCGGCGGCCCGGTCACCCGCGAGTCGCTCCCGCGCGCGCTCGAGATCCTCGACGCGGTCCTCGACGAGGAGCCGCACGCGATCTCTCCCGGGGCGGGTGCGGCCGTGCGGGCGGCGGCGTCGCGCGGAGTGGCGGCCGACCTGGGCCGGTATCTGGCGCATGAGGCGCGCGACGGCCTCGACTGGCAGCCGTACGGGCTCGAGCTCCGCTTCGGATTCGACGACGACGATCCGGACTCGTTGCCGCCCTTGGAGCTCGGCGACGACGTGCGGGTACGCGGGATCGTCGACCGCGTCGACGCCGATCTCGATGGACGGGCGGTCGTGCGCGACTACAAGAGCGGCGGCACCCGTCCCGAGTACCAGGGCTCGCGGTGGGGGCTCGACCGCCAGCTCCAGGTCGCGCTGTACATGCTCGTCGTGCGCGAGCTGCTCGGCCTCCAGCCGGTCGCCGGCTTCTATCAGCCGCTCGGAGGCGGTGATCTGCGGGCGCGCGGGGTGTTCCTGGACGGCGCCGGCGTGGGCGGCTCGGTCGTGGGCAACGACGCGCGCGACCAGGACGAGCTCGACGAGGTGCTCGAGGACGCGCGGACGCGCGCGGTGGCGCTCGCGGCGCGGCTGCGCGAGGGAGAGCTCGAGCCGTGCCCGACCACCTGCTCGCGCGACGGGTGCCGGTATCCCGGGATCTGCCGTGCTTGATGCCGTGGTGGAGGCGCGGCCGTTCACCGACGAGCAGCTGATCGCGATCGAGCGCCGCGACGGCGACCTGCTGCTCGACGCGAGCGCCGGCAGCGGCAAGACATCGGTGCTGGTCGAACGGTTCGTGCGGTCCGTCCTCGAGGACGAGATCGAGGTGGGCACGATCCTCACGATCACGTTCACCGAGAAGGCCGCAGCCGAGATGCGCGACCGGATCCGCCACCGGCTCCGCGAGCTCGCCGCCGACGACGCCGCGCGCGCCACCGAGGGCGCGTTCATTTCGACGATCCACGGGTTCTGCGCCCGCGTACTCCGCGCCAACGCGCTCGCCGCCGGGCTCGACCCGGCGTTCGTCGTGCTCGATTCCCCGGACGCCGAGCGGATCGCGGACGCCGCGTTCGACGAGGCGCTGGAGGAGCTCGGGCGGCAGGGATTCGGTCCCCACCCACCCGCGATCGACCTGATCGCCGCGTACGGAGCCGGCACGCTGCGGAGCGCAATCCTCCAGATCCACGACGAGCTCCGCTCGCGCGGCGAGCGCCGGCCACGGCTCCCGGCCCTCGCGCCCGCTCCGGATCCTGGGCCCGCCCGGGCCGCGCTCGAGCGAGCCGCGGCCGCGGCCCTGGCCGAGCTCGGAGCGCTCGACGATCCCGGCGTGAAGGTGCTCCAGGCGATCGCCCGGCTCGAGCGCCTCGCGGAGGTGGTCGCGGCCGAGGATCCCTGGCCGGGGGACCTGTGGGCGGTCGCGCTCCCGGGCGGTAACGGCGCGGCGCTGTCGACCGACACGTGCGTTCGCTACTCCGACGCTCTCGCCGCCTTCCGCGAAGCCGTCGAGCGCCGCCGAGCGGTCCGCGCGCACGACCTGCTCGACCGCCTCCTACGCCTGTTCGGCGACCGGTACGCGCGGGCCAAGCGCGAGCTGTCGGGGCTCGACTTCGAGGACCTCGAGCTCGAATGCCGCGAGCTGCTGCGTTCGGACACGTCGTTGCGCGAGCGGTACCGAGCGCGCTTCGCCCGGATCATGGTCGACGAGCTCCAGGACACGAACCGGGTGCAGCTCGAGCTGATCGAGCTGTTCGCGGACGGCAACCTGTTCATGGTCGGCGACGCCCAGCAGTCGATCTACGGCTTCCGTCACGCGGACGTCGAGCTGTTCGAGCGACTCGGGGAGCGGCTGGCCGCGGTCGGCGCGCGCGCGACGCTCGACACGAACTTCCGATCGCGGCCGGAGATCCTGTCGGTGATCAACGGGGTGTTCGAGTCCGAGCTCGGCGAGCAGTTCCGTCCGCTCCGACCCGGTCGCCCCGACGCGCCGGACGCCGGCGACGGTCCGCGAGTCGAGCTGCTGGTCGCCGACAAGGGCGCCGACTGGACGATGGAGGGCCTCGGCGCGCCGTGGCGGGTGGCCGAGGCGCGGGCGCTCGCGGCCCGCGTCGGGCGGCTGCTCGCGGACGGCACGGCGGCCCGCGACGTCGTGCTGCTGACCCGCGCCACCACCGACCTGCGCGTCTACGAGCGCGCGCTCGAGGACCGGGGGATCCCCACGTACGTGATCGGCGGGCGCGGCTACTGGGCCCATCCGCAGGTGATCGACATGGTCTGCTACCTCGAGGCGCTCGCCAATCCGCGCGCCGAGGAAGCGCTGTACACCGTGCTGGCCTCGCCGCTCGTGGGCGTCTCGGCCGACGCGCTCGTGGTGCTCGCCGCCACGGCGCGGGGATCAGATACCCGGCCGCCCACGGACCCGTGGTCGGTGCTGCGCGAGCCCGACGGCGTCTTCGAGGCGCTGGGCGAACCGGACCAGGACCGGCTGGCCTCGTTCGCGGCGTGGTTCGCGTCCGAGCGCGAGGCGTCCGCCCGGGCCGGGATCGAAGAGCTCATCGACCGCGTGCTCGAGCGGACCGGCTACGACCTGTCCGTGCTCCGCATGCCCGGCGGTCCGCGGCGCCTGGCCAACGTGCGCAAGCTGATGCGACTCGCCGGCGAGCACGAGGCGGCGCATGGACCGGACCTGCGCTCGTTCCTCGACCTCGTGGGCCGCCGCGCGACACCGGGCTTCGGCACCGGCGAGGCGCGCGAGAGCGAGGCACCGGTCGAGGGGGAGGCGCTCGACGCGGTTCGGCTGATGACGATCCATCGCGCCAAGGGGCTCGAGTTCGACGTCGTGTGCGTCGCCGACCTCGGTCGCGGGCCCCGGTGGCGGGCCGATGTGATCCGCGTCGGGCGCGACGGCCGGTTCGGGCTCCGGCTGTCCGAGCCCGGCACCGGTAAGCGCGAGTCGGCGCTCGATTACAAGGCGCTCGGCGACGAGCGGCTCGCGGCCGAGACGCGCGAGGAGCGCCGCCTGTTCTACGTGGCGATGACGCGGGCCCGCGAGCGGCTGATCCTGAGCGGGGCGGCCAGGCTCGAGAAATGGCCGGCGCTCGAGGGATTTGGTGCCCACCCACCCGGAGGCGGCCCGATCGCGTGGATCGGGCCCGCGGTCGAGCAACAACAGGGCGTCGAGGTGACGTTCGTTCGCCCGGAGGACTTGGTGGCGCTCGCGCCCGTTCCCGCCGTGGCGGTCGGGGCGACGCTCCTGCCCCCGGAGCCGGTCGCGGCGCCCCCGGCGCCCCTGACCGCTGGGCCGCCCGTCGGTGCCCTCAGCTATTCCTCGCTCGCCGCCTACGAGCGCTGCGGCTACCGGTTCTACGTCGAGCGCGTGCTCCGGTTGCCCGCGCTCCCCGGTCAGGGCGCCGGCGCGTCGACCAGCGATCGCCCGGGCGGCCTGAGCGCGCTCGACCGCGGCACGCTCGTCCACGCGCTACTCGAGCGGCTCGACTTCCGCCGGCCGATCCGCCCGACCGAGACGATGATCATGGAGGCGTACGAGCGCTCGGGTCTCGCGGGAGCGCCGGAGCCCGACGACCGCGCCCAGGCCGCCGAGCTCGTCGGGCGGTTCGCCGAGGGCGAGCTGTGCCGGCGGCTCGGCCGCGCCACCGCGGTCCGCCGCGAGGCGCGTTTCCGGTTCCTGCTCGGAGGCGTGCTGATCGGTGGCGTGTTCGATGTCATCGCCCGGGAGCCGGGCGGCCGGACGCTCGTCGTCGACTACAAGACCGACCGGCTCGACGGGGCCGATCCGCAGACGCTTGCCGACAGCTCCTACGGGACCCAGCGCCTCGTGTACGCGCTCGCGGCGCTCCGCGCCGGGGCGGTCGAGGTGGAGGTCGTCCACACGTTCCTCGAGCTTCCGCAACGACCCGCGGTCGCGACGTTCGCGCGCGAGCAGGCGCCGGCGCTCGAAGCGGAGCTGACGGCGCTCGCGCGCGGGGTGCTCGCCGGCGAGTTCCGCGTGACCGACGCGCCGCACCGCGCGGTCTGCGACGGCTGCCCGGCCGAGGGCGGGATGTGCTCGTGGCCGCTCGAGATGACTCGGCGCGACGCGCCGGACCGTCTGTTTTAGTTTCTAGTAGTCCTCGAAGCGGACCTCGACCTGCTCCCCCGCGTGGCGTTCCTCCATCTTCGCGAGCGCGCGCAGCGTCTCGCGGTCGGCCGGCGCATCCGGCGGACCGAGCAGGCTTCGCGGCCACAGCCGGCGCGCGACGACCGTGTTGATCTCGGCGGCATACATGGTGAGCTGCGCGATCACGTGCAGCCAGACGAGCAGCCCGATCACGGTGGCGAACGTCCCGTATGCGTTGCTGGCATTTTTGACGACGTGGCTGACGTAGATCGTGCCGACGAGCTGGAGGATCTCGAGGAACACCGCGCCGACCGCCGCGCCCAGCCAGAGCGAGCGGGTGGGGATCGTGGGCGCGGTCAGGAATCGGAACGCGGCGACGTAGAGCCCGAAGTTGACCAGGAGCGTGACCAGGTATCCGCCGACCTTCACGAACGGACCGCCGGCCGTCGTCACGAGGCCGGTGAGCACCGCGGAGCAGACGAACAGGATCCCCAAGCACCCCAACAGCAGCAGCCCGCGCAGCCGCGACCGGAAGAAGTCCGGCCGGTCCTTGAACGGAACCGCCCAGACCTTGCCGAACGCGTTCTGGGCGGCCTGGGTGACGCCCAGCCCGGCCCACAGCGAGGTGAGCAGCCCGAGGACGAGCGCGGTGATCTTCCCGGTCAGCGCGTGGGCGTGCAACTGGCCGCCGACGACCGGGAACTGGGCCAGCACCGAGTTCGTGACGTCGTTGTACAGCTCGGTGTTCCCCTGGAGCACGAACGCGAGGATCGTCGTGAACACCAGCAACAGCGGGAAGATCGAGAAGAACGCGTAGTAGGCGAGCAGCGCCGCCAGGCTGCCGGCCTGGTCGTCGCCGAACTTCCGAAGCACGGCCGTCGGGATCGCCCAGGCCGGGTGGGCCTGCTGGAACCGATCGAACCTCTTGATGGGGTGGAGCAGATCCACTCGCCTCGAGTCCTACCCGGCCGTTTTGGCCGGAACGCGTCGCCGTATAGTGACGGCGGTGGCAGCTGTACGTGCGAGCGGGCTCGTCAAGCGGTTCGAGACGACGACCGCGGTCGACGGCGTCGACCTGGTCGTGGAGGAGGGCGAGGTCCGCGGCCTGCTCGGCCCGAACGGCGCCGGCAAGACCACGCTGCTCCGCCTCCTGTTCGGGCTGGTGGCGCCCGACGAGGGCAAAATCGAGCTGTTCGGGCGACCGCTCGGTACCTCCGAGGCGATCAACCTCGACGGAGTGGCCGGGTTCGTCGAGGAGCCGACCTTCTACCCCTACCTGCCCGGGCGCGTGAACCTCGAGCTGTTGGCCGAGCTCGACGGCGGCGAGCCGCGCGGCCGCGTCGACGAGGTGCTCGAACGCGTCGGCCTGGCCGGGCGGGGCGGCGACCGGGTCAGCGGCTACTCGACCGGTATGCGCCAGCGCCTGGGGATCGCCGCGGCGCTGCTGCGCTCGCCGGCGCTGCTGCTGCTCGACGAGCCGACGAGCGGCCTCGACCCGGCCGGAGCCCGCGACATGGGCGGGCTGGTCCGCCGGCTCGCGGCGGACGGGACCGCGGTGCTGCTCTCGAGCCACCTGATCGGCGATCTCGAGACCGTGTGCGACTCGTTCACGGTGCTGCGGCTCGGCAGGGTGGTCTGGAACGGGAGCGCTCAGCAGCTGCGCGACCAGGCGCCGGGATCGGCCTACCGGCTGACCACAAGCGACGACGCCCGCGCGCTCGAGCTCGCCGAGCAGTACCCGAACGTCCACGCGACCACGTCGCAGACGGGCGAGCTGCGGCTCGCGGTGCAGGGGCGCGTCGACGAGTACGTGCTCGAGCTGGGCCACGCCGGCGTCGCGGTGCGTCGCCTCGAGCTGGTGGTAAGTCCGCTCGAGTCGATGTTCTTCGCGCTGACCACCGACGTCGAGCTCGACTCGGCCGCGCTCACCGAGCTGGCCGAAGCCGCCCTGGCGGGAATGTGAGCGCGACCCACGTCCTGAGGCCCGGCGACGCGATCCCGGGAACGGCGCCGCGGAGCTCGGGCGGCGTGTGGAGCGTCTACCGGGCCGAGCGGCGCAAGCTCTCGACGCAGCTCGCGACGCGGCTCCTGGCGGTGCTGTGCGTGCTCGGTCCGTTCGCGTTCGCGGGCGTGCTCAAGATCCAGACCGGCAGCCCGGCGGACACGCTGTTCGGGGTGTGGGTCCACTCCTCGGGGTTCGCGCTGTCGCTGGTCGTGCTCGCGTTCTGCGGCGCGTGGGGGTTCCCGGTGCTGGCCGGCGTCCTCGCCGGCGACATCTTCGCCTCCGAGGACCGCTACGGGACGTGGAAGATGGTGCTGACCCGGTCCTCGACCCGGAGGGACCTGTTCGCCGGCAAGGTGCTCGCGGCGATGACGTTCTCGGTCGGCCTGCTGGCGCTGCTCGCGGTCTCGAGCCTCGCGGCCGGGCTGCTGCTGATCGGCGACGGCGCGCTCGTTGACCTGGGCGGGCACACCGTCTCGACCGGGCACAGCCTGTGGCTCGTGATCGTCGCGTGGCTCCTGAACATCCTTCCGATGTTGGCGTTCACGAGCCTCGCGGTGCTGTTCTCGGTCGCGACCCGTAACGGGATCGTGGGCGTGATCGGGCCCGCGCTGGTCGACCTCGTGATGCAGCTGCTGCTGCTCGTCGGCACCGGCGTGTGGATGCACATGCTGCTCGCCGCCTCCGCGTTCCAGGGCTGGTACGGCCTGTTCACCGCGCACCCGTACTTCGGACCGCTCGTGGTCGCGTGCATCGTCAGCGTGATCTGGATCGTGGCCTGTCTGACCGCCTCGTGGCTGATCTTGCGCCGGCGCGACTTCGCCGGGGCTCCGGTCGGCCGCCGGGCGGGCTGGGTGATGCCGGTGCGGGTCGCGGTCAGCGCGGCCGCACTGATCGCGTTCCTCGCGATCGCCGCGAACTGGGGCCCGGCCGGCGACACGGCGGCGCGGCTGAAGGCGAGCATCCAGCCGATCTTCAACAACCTCACGCTGCTCCAGCAGCGCGAGCTCGGGCGTCAGGTCGCGCCGGGCGCCAAGCTCAACGTGCTGACGAACTGCAGCCGCCGGGCGAGCTCGCCGACCGGGCCCGGCGACTGGATCTGCACGCTCGACGTGTTCATCCCGCAGCCGGGTGCCGAGCCGTTCCAGTCGACGCCGGTCACCTACGACGTCAGCCTCCAGGCGAACGGCTGCTACAAGGCGACGTCGCCGCCGTCGTTCGTGGGCCAGCAGTCGATGAAGGACGCTCACGGCAACCAGGTCGTGAACCCGCTGTTCGTGATCTACGGCTGCTTCAACCCGCTGTAGCGCCCTCGACCGCGAGCAGCAGGCGCTTGCGGTCAAGACCGCCCGTGTAGCCGCCGAGCCCGCCGCCCGAGTGGAGGATCCGGTGGCAGGGGACGACGATCGGGATCGGGTTCGACCCGAGCGCGTTGCCGGCGGCGCGGAAGGCCCGGGCGTTGCCGGCCTCGGTCGCGACCTGCTTGTAGGTCGCGGTCGAGCCGTACGGGATCCGTGCCGTGGCCTCCAGCACCCGGCGGGAGAAGCCGTGGGTGAGCCGCCAGTCGAGCGGCAGCTCGAATTGCCGGCGGCGGCCCGCGAAGTACTGGTCGAGCTCGCGGCGCGGCTCGTCGAGCCGGCGCGGCGCGGCCAGCACGCGGGGTGAGACGTTCGACGCGAGCTGCTCGAGGACCTCGTCCTCGTCCTCGCTGCCGAGGTACGCGAGCCGGACGAGCCCGCGCGGGGTGCAGGCCACCAGCAGCGTTCCCGCCGGCGAGTCGACCGTGGCGTAGGCGACGTCGAGGAGTCCGGCCGCGGCGGCCGCGTCGCTCAAGTCCGGCAACTCGCCGCCGGGCGCGGGCGCGGTTCGCCGCAGCTCCTGTTCCATCTGATTCGAAAAGCTCATCGCTCGTACTCCGTTCGCAGTTTTTTCAGTGCTTCGTGGACGTTGCGGCGCGCCGCGTCCTCGCTCGTGCCCATCACGGCCGAGATCTCGTCGTAGCCGGTGTCGGCGACGTAGCGCAGGGCGAGTGCGGTCCGCTGCTTTTCGGGCAGCTCGCGGACGAGCGACCACAGACCATCGTCCGGGTCGTCTCGTGCAGTCGTCGGCGGCGCCGCGGATTCGGGGATATCACCGGCCGGCACGGGCGCTCGGCGCCTGGCCCGGACGTGGTCGATCACCTTGCGGTGGGCCACCGTGAAGATCCACGAGCGCAGGTTCGAGGCGTCGCGCAGCCTGGGGTAGGCACGCAGCGCCGCAACCCACGTCTCCTGGTAGCAGTCGTCGGCGTCGACCGGCCCGATGCTCGCCACCAGGAACCGCTGGACGTCGGCGCCGTAGAGGTCTAGGAGCTGCTGAAACGGGGGAAGGTTCACCGTGGATGAAACGCGCCGGCGGGGCATCTCGTGAGATGGTGGCGCACGCCCGACCGGGCAAGAGCACCTTCAGCGCTTGATCGCGCGTCCGGTTCGCTATACAAAGGACATATGGCTCGAGCAATCTGGTCAGGCGCGATCAGCTTCGGTCTGGTCAACGTGCCGGTAAAGCTGTACAGCGCGACCTCGCCGAAGGGCGTCCGCTTCAACCAGCTGTCAAGCAAGACCGGAGCACGGATCAAGCAGAAGCGGGTCGACCCGACGACCGACGAAGAGGTCCCGTACGAGGACATCGTCAAGGGCTACGAGATCACCCCGGACCACTACGTTGTGATCAGCAACGAGGAGCTCGACGCGCTCGACCCCAAGGCGACCAAGACGATCGACATCGAGGAATTCGTCGACCTGGCCGAGATCGACCCGATCTACTACGACCACAACTACTACCTCGCGCCCAGCGCCGGCGGGGCCAAGGCGTACCGCCTGCTGCTCGATGCGATGCGCGAGTCGGGCAAGGTCGGGATCGGGAAGGTCGTGCTGCGCTCAAAGCAGCAGCTTGCCGCGCTCCGCCCCACTGGCGACGTGCTGACGCTGACCACGATGCTGTGGGGCGACGAGGTGCTGTCGCCCGATCGCCTCGACGAGATCGACGAGATCGCCGACGCGTCCGCGACCGATCGCGAGCTGAAGATGGCCGAGCAGCTGATCCAGTCGCTGTCGTCCGAGTTCGAGCCGTCGAAGTTCCACGACGAGTACCGCGAGCAGGTTCTCCAGCTGATCGAGCGAAAGGCCGCGGGCGAGGAGATCGCGGTCCAGCCGGAGGCCGAGGAGCCGGCCGCCGCGCCCGATCTGATGGCCGCGCTCGAGGCGAGCCTCGCGGCCGTGAAGTCAGGCGACGATGACGCCCCGAAGCCGCGTCGGCGAGAATCCGCGGACGGCGACGGCGCCGCGCAAGTCGCGAGCGAAGGCCAAGGCGAAGACTTAACCCAGGAAGGGCTCCGGTCCAGGGAGGGGCAGGCGCCGGCGGGTCAAGGGCCCGGCGCCGGCCCGATTAGCTCCCGATGGCGGACATCCACCTATGCAGCTGTAGCAAGCGGCCGCTAACGAGCGTCTAACACGCTGGTACCCTTCGGCGTCCAGTCTGCACCCGTCTGTGTTTCTCCTTCACCCTCTTCCATGTATCCGACGCATCGCTCCCCCAGGGGCCATTGGCCTCTACGACCCCGCCAACGAGCACGATGGCTGTGGCATCGCGCTCGTCGCGAAGCTATGGGGTGAGGCGAGCCATGCGGTCGTAGAGAAGGCGCTCGACGCACTCGAGAACCTCGAGCACCGCGGGGCCGAGGGCGCGGATCCGAACACGGGCGACGGCGCGGGGATCCTGCTCCAGATCCCGGACGCGTTTCCTGAGGGCCGCGGTCTCGGGCGTCGAGCTGCCGCCGCCCGGCCGCTACGGCGTCGGCGTGTGCTACCTGCCGCAGGACGAGGAGCGGCGGGTCGTGCTCGAGCAGCTGATCGAGGACACGATCGAAGCCGAGGGGCAGCGCGCGATCTGGTGGCGCGACGTGCCGATCGACGAGCGTCACGTCGGCGAGACGGCCCGGCTGTCGGCGCCGGTGATCCGCCAGGTGCTGATCGCGGCCGCGGACAGCGTCGCCGGTCAGGACGTGTTCGAGCGCAAGCTGTACGTGATCCGCCGGATGATCGAGCGCGCCGCCGGGCGCGACCTCGCGCTGCCGAGCTTCTCGAGCCGCACGCTGATCTACAAGGGGATGCTCACCGCGCCGCAGCTCCCGCGCTACTTCACGGATCTCAGGGACCCGCGCGTGGCAAGCCGGCTGGCGCTCGTCCACTCGCGGTTCTCGACGAACACGTTCCCGAGCTGGGAGCTCGCGCACCCGTACCGGATGATCGCCCACAACGGCGAGGTCAACACGCTGCGCGGCAACGTCAACTGGATGCGGGCCCGCGAGTCGCAGCTCGCGTCCGAGCTGTTCGGCGACGACCTCGAGAAGGTGATCCCGGTCGTGCGAGAGGGCGGATCGGACTCGGCGATCTTCGACAACGTGCTCGAGCTGCTCGTGCTGAGCGGGCGCTCGATCCCGCACGCGGTGATGATGATGGTCCCCGAGGCGTACCGGACGCGCAAGGACCTCGATCCTGACGTCAAGGGCTTCTACGACTTCCATTCGTGCCTGATGGAGCCCTGGGACGGCCCTGCGGCGGTCGTGTTCACCGACGGCCGCGTCGCCGGCGCCGTGCTCGACCGAAACGGGCTGCGCCCGGGCCGCTGGATCCAGGACACCGAGGGCTACGTCGTGCTCGCGTCCGAGACCGGCGTGATGACCGTGGCGCCCGAGCACGTCCAGCGCAAGGGCCGGCTCGCGCCCGGCAAGGTGTTCCTGCTCGACCTCGAGGAGGGGAGGATCGTCGAGGACGAGGAGGTCAAGCGTCGCGTCGCCCGCCGGCGACCGTACGGCGAGTGGTACGAGCGGTCGGTCGTGCACATCGACGACCTGCCCGACCGTGACCCGCGCACGCCCCGGATCGAGCCGCTGCGCTCGAAGCAGCTCGCGTTCGGCTATTCGCAGGAGGACCTGCGGATGATCATCGCGCCGATGGCGACGAAGGCCGAGGAGCCGGTCGCGAGCATGGGCAACGACGCCGCGCTGGCCGTCCTGTCCGACCGCCAGCCGCCGCTGTTCGCGTACTTCAAGCAGCTGTTCGCGCAGGTCACGAACCCGCCGATCGACCCGATCCGCGAGAACGTCGTGATGTCGCTGCAGGCGGGCGTGGGCGCCGAGGTCAACCTGCTCACCGAAAACCCCGAGCAGGCCCACCAGCTCGTGATGGACCAGCCGATCCTCCGCAACCACGAGCTCGAGAAGCTCCGTCAGGTCTCGCACGAGATCTTCTTCGCGGCGACGCTCGACATCACGTGGCCGATCGAGCAGGCACACCAGGGGATGGAGGCCCGGCTCGAGGCGCTGTGCGAGGAGGCCGCCCGGTACGTCGACAACGGCGCGAACATCCTGATCCTGTCCGATCGCAACCTCGGCGCCGAGCGGGTCGCGACGCCGTCGCTGCTCGCGGTCGCCGCCGTCCACCACCATCTGGTCCGGCGGGGGACGCGGTTGCGGACGGGGTTGGTGATCGAGTCGGGCGAGCCACGCGACATCCACCACATGGCGACGCTGATCGGGTACGGCGCCGCCGCGATCAACCCGTACGTGATGTTCGAGTCGCTCGACGAGCTCGCCGACCGCGCGCTGCTGCCCGAGGACCTCGGGCGCGAGGAGGCCGAGATGCGGATCGTCAAGGCGATCGGCAAGGGGCTGATGAAGACGATCTCGAAGATGGGAATCTCGACGATCCAGTCCTACTGCGGCGCGCAGATCTTCGAGGCGGTCGGGCTCGAGCCGGCGTTGATCGACAAGCACTTCACGGGCACGGCCTCGCGGATCGGCGGGGTCGGGCTCGAGCAGCTCGCGCAGGAGGCGATCGAGCGCCACTTCCGCGCGTACCCGCGCACCGACCGCGAGGTGCTGCCGGTCGGCGGCGTGCTCCAGTGGCGCCGGAACGGCGAGCTCCACGTGTGGAACCCGGACACGATCGCGAACCTCCAGCACGCGGTAGGGGGTCCCGCCCACCAGAACGGCGACCCGCGCAAGACGTACGGGGAGTACGCGCGCCTGGCCAACGAGGATTCGGTTCGCCGCGGGTTGCTCCGGGGGCTGATGACGCTGCGGACCGCGGACGAGCCGCTGCCGCTCGACGAGGTCGAGCCGGCCACTCGGTCGTCAAGCGGTTCACGACCGGCGCGATGAGCCTCGGCGCGCTCGGGCGCGAGGCGCACGAGACGCTCGCGATCGCGATGAACCGGATCGGGGCGCGGTCGAACACCGGCGAGGGGGGCGAGGATGCCTCGCGTTATGAGCCCGACGCGAACGGGGATCTGCGGCGCTCGGCGATCAAGCAGGTCGCCTCGGGACGATTCGGCGTCACCGCCCACTACCTCGTCAACTGCGACCAACTCCAGATCAAGATGGCCCAGGGCGCGAAGCCCGGCGAGGGCGGCCAGCTCCCCGGCCACAAGGTCGACGAGTACATCGCATGGCTGCGCAACTCGACCCCGGGCGTCGGCCTGATCTCCCCGCCGCCCCACCACGACATCTACTCGATCGAGGACCTCAAGCAGCTGATCTACGACCTCCGCTGCGCGAACCCGACCGGCTCGGTGTCGGTCAAGTTGGTGAGCGAGGTGGGCGTGGGGACGGTGGCGGCAGGCGTCGCCAAGGCCAACGCCGACCACGTCACCATCGCCGGCCACGACGGCGGCACGGGCGCGTCGCCCCAGTCCTCGGTCCAGGGGGCTGGCGTGCCATGGGAGATTGGGCTGGCGGAGACCCAGCAGACGCTGCTCCTGAACGATCTGCGCACGCGGATCACGGTCGAGGTCGACGGGGGAATGCGGACCGGCCGCGACGTCGTCGTGGCGGCCCTGCTAGGCGCCGACGAGTTCGGGTTCTCGACCGCGCCGCTGATCGCGATGGGCTGCATCATGATGCGGGTCTGCCACCTCAACACGTGTCCCGGTCGGGATCGCGACCCAGGATCCCGAGCTGCGCAAGCGCTTTCGCGGCACGCCCGAGCAGGTCGTGAACTACCTGATGCTGGTCGCCGAGGAGGTGCGCGCGATCATGGCCTCGCTCGGAATCCGCCGGATCGAGGACATGATCGGCCGGACCGACCTGCTCGACATGGACGACGCGATCGACCACTGGAAGGCGAGCCGTGTGGATCTGTCGCTCGTGCTCGCCAGCCCCGAGCTTCCGGCGGATACGCCGCGGCGGAGGACCCGGGCCCAGCAGCCCGTGCTCGACGACGCGCTCGACTGGGAGCTGCTGCGCCGGTGCGCGCCCGCGCTCGAACGCTGCGAGCCGGTCAAGCTCGGTCCGATCCCCGTGCGCAACGTGAACCGGACCGTCGGTGGGATCCTGTCCGGCGAGATCGCGCGCCGGCACGGCGCCGCCGGGCTCGACGAAGGCACGATCGAGATCTCGTTCAGCGGCTCGGCGGGACAGAGCTTCGCCGCCTGGCTCGCGCCGGGGATCGTCTTCTCGCTCCGGGGAGAGACCAACGACTACGCCGGCAAGGGCCTGTCCGGTGGCGTCGTGTCGGTGCGCCCGCCCGAAAAGCACCGGTTCCGCGCCGAGGAGAACATGATCGTGGGCAACACAGTCCTGTACGGCGCCACCGCCGGCCGCGCGTTCTTCCGCGGGCTCGCGGGCGAGCGCTTCGCGGTCCGGAACTCCGGCGCATGGGCGGTGGTCGAAGGGGTTGGCGACCACGGCTGCGAGTACATGACCGGCGGCCGCGTGGTCGTGCTGGGACGCACGGGCCGGAACTTCGCGGCCGGGATGAGCGGGGGCATCGCCTACGTATACGACGTCGACAACCGCTTCGAGGGACGGTGCAACCTCGAGCTCGTCGACCTCGAGGAGCTCTCGGACGACGATGAGGTTCGGGTTCGGGATCTGATCTCCGAGCACGCGGCGCGGACGGGATCGATCGTCGCCCGCAACGTGCTCGCGTCCTGGGAACGTGCCCGGGGGCGGATCGTCAAGGTGATGCCACGGGACTACAAGCGGGCGCTGGCCGAGCAGGCGCAGCGCGAGGCGGCGGTCGCGCGGTAATGGGAGAGCTCGGCGCGTTCCTCAAGCTCCACCGGGTCGGCTTCGAGAAGCGAGACCCCGGCCAGCGGGTGCACGACTACAAGCAGTACTTCGGGCTCCAGCCCGAGGGCGAGCTGCGCAAGCAGGGAGCCCGATGCATGGATTGCGGGATCCCCTTCTGCCACGAAGGCTGCCCGCTCGGCAACCTGATCCCGGACTGGAACGACCTCGTGTATCGCGGCAAGTGGCGCGAGGCGATCGACCAGCTCCACGCCACGAACAACTTCCCTGAGTTCACGGGCCGCATATGCCCGGCCCCGTGCGAGTCGGCCTGCGTGTTGGCGATCAACGACGACGCGGTCGCGATCGAGCAGATCGAGCTGGCGATCGCCGAGCGCGCGTTCGAGGAGGGCTGGATCGTCCCGAGCCCGCCGGAGCGGCGGACCGGCAAGACCGTCGCGGTGATCGGCTCGGGCCCGGCCGGCCTCGCGGTCGCCGACGAGCTCAATCGCTGCGGTCACACCGTGAGCGTGTTCGAGCGCGACGAGGGTCCCGGCGGGATGATGCGGTTCGGCGTCCCCGACGCCAAGCTCGAGAAGCGAATCATCGATCGGCGCGTGGCGATCCTCGAGCAGGAGGGGATCCAGTTCGTCTACGACACCGAGGTGGGGCGGACCGTCTCGACGGAGGAGATCTCCGAGCGCCACGACGCGGTCGTGGTCGCGACCGGCTCGCGCGTGCAGCGTGACCTCGACGCGCCCGGGCGAGGACTGCGCGGGATCCACCCCGCGATGGACTACCTGTACCAGCGAAACCGGTGGGTCGCGTCGCAGGAAGGGCGGCCGTCGCGCACGCCGGAGCCCGGGACCGAGATCACCGCCGCCGGCAAGAAGGTGATCGTGGTGGGCGGCGGCGACACCGGGATGGACTGCATCTCGAACTCCCACCGCGAGGGCGCCTCAGGCGTGGTTCTGCTCGACGTCTATCAGGCGCTGCCCGAGAGCGGACGGGACGCCCGGCATCCGTGGCCGTTGCCACCGAAACGCACCCTCTCCACGTACGCGCTCGACGAAGGCGGCAAGCGTCGTTGGGGTACCGAGGTCACGGGGTTCGGCGGGCGCGAGGGTCGCGCGAGCCACGTCTACGCGCGCAAGGTGACCGGGACGTCCTCGCGCGACCTGACGCCGGTGCCCGGGAGCGAGTTTGTCCTCGAGGCCGATCTGGTGCTGATCGCGATCGGGTTCGAGGGCCCCGAACGCGCCGGCCCGATCGAGCAGCTCGATCTCGAGCTCGACAAGCGCGGCAACATCCGCACCGAGATGACCTACCGCACGTCGACCAACGGCGCCTACGCCTGCGGCGACGCCCGGATCGGCCAGTCGCTGATCGTGACCGCGATCGCCGAGGGGCGCAAGTGCGCTCGAGTGGTCAACAACGACCTTGGCGGCAGCCCGATGGACGCCGATCGGGAGATGCTCGCGATCGGCGCGTGGAGCGGCGAGGCCGACCGAACGCTCCGCCACGAAGCCGAGGCGGCCGGGACGGTCCGGGCAGGCGAGGAGTTCTTCACCGGACCGGGCGCGCAAGGCCGCTGAGGGGGCCTCGGAGGTTGAAAAACAACAGTGCCCCCCATTTTGGTTTGCCCCTGCTCAGAGGCGGGAATGCTAGTGTTAGCGGCGCGATTCGCGTGGTGAGGCGGCCTGCGGAGCTATTTTAGGTTTAGACAGAGCTTGGGACGGGGAAACTCGCCCCTGTCGGTCAGGGAACTGCGCCCCCACTTCCCTGACTCTCCGGGGGACCCAGATGGATCTGGGTCCCCCGGGCTCTTTAATGGGCACATGGCAGCGCCAGCGCTAGCGCTCGCGGGAGCGGCGGTCACTGCGGACGCCCAGCACCACGCGTCGGTCGGCTCGACGATCGATCAGCTGATCAATTCGGCTGGGACATTCCTGTCCCAGCTGACGAGCCTCAGCTGGTTCTCGTTGCTGCTCGGGCTCACGCTGTATGCGATCTACCTGCTGCTGCGCTCGCGGGCGCTGTTCAACGCGTTGCGGGCCGCCTACCCAGGCGTGCAGTTCCGATGGCGCGACGTCTGGGGCGCCTACATGGTCGGCTACGCGATCAACAACGTGTTCCCGCTCGGTGGCGGGAGCATCGCCCAGCTGTTCCTCGACCCGGACAGCGATTCCCGAGAGCACGTATCCGACCGTCGCGTCCGCGCTCTCGACCGGCGTGATCTTCGACTGGTTCATGGGCCTGCTCGTGATGTGCTACGCGTTCACGCAGGGGGTGTTCCCGAAGCCTCCGGACTTCTCGAAGCTGCCCGCGTTCGACATCAGTTTCTTCGCCTCGCACATGCGGTTCACCCTGTTCCTGCTGACCCTGGTCGGCGTCGGCTTCCTGATCGCGTTCGCGCTGCTCTCGGCGCGGGTGAAGGCGTTCTGGCAGCGCGTCCGGCAGGGGTTCACGATCCTGCGCGACGGCCGTCGCTACCGGCGGGAAATGTGCACGTGGCAGTTCGCGAGCTGGGTGGCGCGGTTCGCAGCGTACTGGGCGCTGCTCGACGCCTTTCACATCGGGGGCTCGGTCCGGAACGCGCTGCTCGTGCTCGGCGTCCAGGTCGTCGCGTCGGTGTTCCCGTTCACCCCGGGCGGCGCCGGCGTCCAGCAGGCGCTGCTGTTGACGATCTTCGCGCACAGCCAGTACGTGGCCTCGTTCTCGGTCGGGCAGCAGATCGCGACCGCGGTCTTGGCCGGCTTCCTCGGATTCGCCGCGCTCGTGCTGATCTTCCGGTTCAGGAGCTTCCGGGAGGTGATCGAGCGCGGCAAGGCGCACCGGCGCGACGAGGGGATGGCGGTGGGCGCCTGACGCCTTCGGCCGCTGCTTGTGTTACGGTCGTCAGGTGGCAGGCCTACCGAGCGCGCGGGGCGCACTTCGGCGCTCGGGTCGATGGCCTCCGCTACCGGTGCAGGACGGGAGTGTTGTCAGCAGCGATGACCCCGTTTCTCACGCCCGAGCCGGATCCGAACGCGTATCCGTGGCCTGCGGTACGGTCGGCGCCATGACGCCCAGCGGCGAGGCCTCTCAGACGGCTGCGGCGACGCTCGAGCGGGCCCCCTCGGGCGCGATGCTCCGCCTGGTCATCACGGGCTCGGTCGACGACGGAAAGAGCACGCTGATCGGCCGGTTGCTGTACGACTCCAAGCAGATCCTGACCGACCAGCTCGAGGCGCTGCGGGCGGCGTCCGAGCGGCGCAACGGCGAGCACGGGCTCGATCTGTCGCTGCTGACCGACGGCCTGCGGGCAGAGCGCGAGCAGGGGATCACGATCGACGTCGCGTACCGCTACTTCCACACGCCCCACCGCAAGTTCATCGTCGCGGACACCCCCGGCCACGAGCGCTACACCCGCAACATGGTCACCGGGGCCTCGACCGCCGACCTCGCGGTGATCCTGATCGACGCCCGCAGGGGAGTCGTCGAGCAGACCCGCCGGCACGCGTTCATCGCGTCGCTGCTGGGGATCAGGCACCTGGTCGTGTGCGTGAACAAGATGGACCTGGTCGATTACGCCCAGGAGCGGTTCGAGCGGGTCGAACAGGAGTTCCGCGAGTTCTGCGCGCGGCTCGAGACGACCGACGTGACGTTCGTCCCCACCTCCGCCGTGCACGGCGAGAACATCGTCGATCGCTCCGAGCAGATGCCGTGGTACCAGGGCCCCTCGCTCCTCTACCACCTCGAGCACGTCCACATCTCCTCGGACCGCAACCTGATCGACTGCCGGTTCCCGGTGCAATGGGTGATTCGGTCCAGCCCCGGTCAATCAAGCTCGAGCGATCCCGACTTCCGGGGGTACGCCGGTCAGATCGCGGCCGGGGTGTTCCGGGTGGGCGATCCCGTTGTCGTGCTCCCGAGCGGAGAGGAGACCCGGATCGTGTCGGTCGATACGGCCGAGGGGCCGCTGTCGGAGGCGTGCGCGCCGATGTCGGTCACGTTCCGCCTCGATGGCGATCTCGATATCTCGCGCGGGGACATGATCTGCCGTCCGCATAACCGCCCGACGGTCGATCGCTATCTCGAGGCGATCGTGTGCTGGATGGCCGAGGAGCCGGTCTCGGCCGGCGGGGTGTATGCGATCAAGCACACGACCCGGTCGGCGCGCGCGATCGTCGAGGACGTCCGCTACCGGATCAACGTCAACACGCTGCACCGTGACGTGGGCGCCGGCACGCTCGGGCTCAACGATATCGGCCGGGTCAGGCTGCGCACGACCGTGCCGATCATCTTCGATGAGTATCGCCGCAACCGGACGACGGGCAGTTTCATCTTGATCGACGAGACCACGAACGGGACTGTCGGCGCGGGGATGATCATCGAGGCGCATATCGACCGTTCTGATCCGGAGCGGACGGACGTTACGTGGGATCGCAGTCGGCTCGCGCGCGGCGCGCGCTGGTCGTTGTGCGGACAGCGCGGCGCGACGGTGTGGATGACCGGGCTGCCTGCCTCGGGTAAGTCGACGATCGCGGCGGCGCTCGAGGAGCGGATTTCGCGTGATGGTTACCGTGCGTACCGCCTGGATGGCGACAACCTCCGTTACGGGCTGAATAGCGATCTTGGCTTCGAGCCGGGCGACCGGGCCGAGAATATCCGCCGGGTCGCGCACCTCGCGAGCCTGTTCGCGGACTCGGGCACGATCGCGATCGTTAGCGTGATCAGCCCGTACGCGGTCGACCGCCGGCTCGCGCGGAGTATCCACGAGCGGGGCGAGCTTGACTTCGTCGAGGTGTTCGTGAATACCCCGCTGGAGGAGTGCGAGCGGCGTGACCCGAAGGGGCTGTACGCCCGGGCGCGGGGTGGGCAGATTCGCGGCTTCACCGGGGTCGACGCGCCGTACGAGTCGCCGCGGGAGGCCGAGGTCGAGTTGCGGCCGTTGGACCGGCCGCTCGACGATCTCGTCGAGGCGCTGGTGGCGGAGCTGCGGGCGCGGGGGGTTCTGGGCGAGCCGCGGTAGGCGTTTGGGTTTGTCCGGGGGCCACGTGGGGCCCGGGCGGGCCGGCCGGCTTTTAACGGCGGGCGCCTGGGGGGTGGTGTGCGGCGGCCTCGGGGGCACCCCTGACGTGCATAACACGACACGCGGCCGCCGTCGGCGGAGCCGTGCCGCGTTGCGGATGCCATACATGCTTTATGCGCCACGGCCGGGGCGCGACGGCGTCGGTTGGCGCGTTATGCAGGTTCCTCGCGGCTGGCCGCCCCGGGTCCGCGGTCGAGCCCCCGGCGCCATCCTGCAGGTGCCCGCCGTTCCAGCCGTCCGCGTGCCGCAGCTCCCGCGGAGCTAACCCGCGATTGGGCCGAGCGCCGGCTGGCGCCCGTACGTGCTGAACGCACGGAACCGCGAGAACAGCTTGTGCGCCGGCCCGTGGAAGTCGGACGACCCGGTGCTGAGTAGCCCAAGCGAGGCGCAGCGGTCGGCGAGCAACTCGGCCTGCTCGCGCGTGTGGGTGGCGTAGAAGCACTCGACCCCGTCGAGGCTCCACTCCCGGAAGCGGTCGATCGCGTCGAGCACGTCGGGGGGTTCTGAGACGTCCCAGAACGGGTGGGCCCAGACTGCGACGCCGCCGGCGTCGTGGATCGCGGCGATCGACTCGTTGATCGTCGGGGTCGTGCGCGGCTTGAACGCCGCCTTGCCATCGATCAGGTAGGCCTCGAGGAACGCCGAGCGCTCGGCAAGGCCCTCCTTCTGCAGCCGCTCAGCATTCGCGGGGTGGCGCACGACCGCGTCGGCGAGGTGGGGGCGGCCGATCGGCTTGCCCTCGGCCCGCCGGCGCGCGATCTCGGACTCGTCCAGCTCGTACCCGAGCTCTCGCAGCGCGGCGCCCATCGCCTCGGCGCGCCGCTCGCGATCCTCACGCCACGAACGCAGGCGGTCGCGGAGCAGCCGATCCTCGTGATCGACGAGGTAGCCGAGCACGTGCAGATCCTGCTTGCCGCGGTCGACGGAGGAGACCTCCACCGCGGTCACGACCCGGACCCCCAGCGTCCGCGCCCGCGCCGAGCGCCTCCGCCACGCCGTCGACCGTGTCGTGGTCGCTCAACGCCAGCAGCTCGACGCCGGCGCTCGCCGCCGCCGCGACGACGTCACGCGGCTCGAGCGCCCCGTCAGAGTGGAGCGAGTGGCTTTGAAGGTCGAAGGTCGGCGGATCGGCGCTCAAGCGCCGAGAGGGTAGTCGCTAGCGGGCCGCGGCGGCGGCGCGGTCGCCCCGACAACTGCCCGGCGCGCATGCGCAACAGCGCGACGATATCCGCCGTCCGGCGGAACGGATCGGCGATCACGGCGCCGCGGTCCAGCGCGAGCGCGGCCAGCGCGCAGCCGTCGACCTCCGCGATCAGCACCGGCCCAGCCGGGACGGGGGCACTGTCGAGATCGGCCAGCCTCCTCAGGCGAACGGCGTCGTCAGAGCCGTCGACGGCGAACCGGATCGTGACCTCGCGAGAAATATCGACTCCAGATTCGATAACCATCAATCTAATATAGCTGGTTCGTAACCAACATACTAGGATTGACGGTGATGAGCAAGCAGCGGCGTGCCCCCGGTGACCTCGAGCGGGTCAGACAGTTCGTGAATACGCGACAGGTGCATCACGCGACCGAGCGCCTGGCTGACCCGCCGGCGCTGACCGCGTGGCTCGAGCAGCAGGAGCTGGTGGCGCCCGGAGTCCGCGCCACCGAGGCCGACCTCGCCCACGCCCGAGAGCTTCGGGAGGCTCTGAGGCTGATGCTGGTCGCCCACAACACCGGCGCCGCCGCCCCGGCCGAGGCCTGCCGGGCGCTCGACGCCGCCGCGGAGCGCGCACGGCTGCGGCTGCGGTTCACCGACGACGGTGGCGCCGAGCTCGCGCCCGAGGCCGGAGGGGTGGCCGGGGCGCTCGGACGGTTGCTCGCGATCGTCCAGGACTCGATCGCGCAGGGCACCTGGAGCCGGCTCAAGGCCTGCCGCGAGCGCGACTGCGAGTGGGTGTTCTACGACCACACGAAGAACCGCTCCGGCGCGTGGTGCAGCATGGAGCGGTGCGGGAACCGTGCGAAGGCGCGCTCCTACCGCGAGCGGCACGCGACCCCGACGGCGTAGCCCGATCGCCCCTACTCTGTGTGTAAGCGGCCGACCCGGGACCGCGAAACACCTGACACCAACAACATGCCTTCCTTCTGCCGACACAACCGCCTGATCCAGAACTGCCCGATCTGCTCCAAGGAGCAGTCGATCGAGCTGCGCCCGATCGTGACCTCGAGCGCGCCCCGCACCGGCCAGGCCCGGCCGGCCACACCTGGCTCGAGCCGGCCGCGAACCGGGTCCGCGGCGCGTTCGTCCGGCGGCAGCTCGCGCAGGCTCACGGTTCGCCGGGTCGCCCGCGGCGCCGACGACGGCTACCGCTCGCCGCTCGCGATCGGCCTGAGATCGAGCATCGACGCCGCGCGGCTCGCCGAGGAGCTCGCGTTCGCCGACCACCGGCTGAACGTGCTCGAGCACGACCCGCCCGGGCTGTACCGCGAGGTGGCCGACGCCGGCGGCGACCTCGAGGAGCGCAGCTGGCTGGCGTTCCTGATCGCGTACCTGTCCCCGCTCGAGGGCGAGGATCCGTTCGCGGAGATCGAGCGCGTCCGGACGTCGTGGGCGTCGGGCGAGCTGCCCTCGCTCGACGGTGTGCAGTGCGGACCGAGGACCGCGCACGACCCGTCGCGCGGCACGAAGACGCTTGAGGGATATCGGACGTGGGCGTCGCGGTCGGGCTCCCAGGCGCTCGCCTACTCGGGCGACGCGGCATGGCCGCCGGAGCGTCGGTTCGCGCGCGCGTTCGAGCGACTGTCGCTGCCCGGCCTCCACCGCGACGCGCGGTTCGATCTGCTCGTGTCGCTCGGCCGGGTCGGCGTGTACGACCTCAGGGCGGCCACGCTCGCGCTCGGCGGCGCGAACGACGTCACGGTCGGTGCCAAGCGAGCGTTCGGGATCGGCGATCCGCTGCTGCTCGAGCGCAGGGCGGGGGATCTCGCGGCGGCGTGCGGAATACCGCTCGAGGCGCTCGATCTCGGCCTGCACAACTGGCAACGCGGCGAGCGCGCGACGCTCGGTCTGGGTCTGGATCACGAGCCCGACCCCGAAGTGGTCGGATCGATCTCCGCGGCGCTCGGGCTGTAAGACTGCGTTAGCTTTCACAAATCCGGGTAGCCTCAACATCGGTTTTGCCGCGATGCGCCGTTTGATTCTCCCGTCGTCGCTCCTTCTGACCGCCGCCTCGATCTGCGTGCTGGCGCTGTCGACGCCCGCCGGCGCGGCTCAGGCGCTCGTCTGTCCGCAGGTCAGGCCGTCGATCGTGCCGTGCTGCCCGGTCCCGACCAACGCACCAACCAATGCCCCGGCGAACAGCCCGGACTTCGTGCCGTGCTGCGCCGGCGCGAACACGTGCTGCGCCGGCACGAACGCATGCTGCGGCGCCACGATGTGCTGCACGCCCAATCCGTGCACGCCCGCGGGCCTGCTGACGATCGCGGTCTCGCCGGATCCCTCGGTGGCGGGGCACAAGGTCGTGATCTCCGGTGGGTTGACGAGCAATCCCGTCGCCGGCGCCCAGGTCGTGCTGTGGCGGGAGCTGTCGGGCCAGACGAGCTTCCACCAAGTCACGCAGACGACGACCGACAGCGCCGGTCAGTACAAGCTCACGCTGAAGCGCGGGATGGTGAACGCGGACCAGCAGTTCTACGTCACGGCGGCCGGCCTCAAGAGCGCGATCGTCGATCAGACGGTCGGCGCGCTCGTGGGGCTGGCGGGCACGCGCACGGTCGCGGCGGGCCACGCGATGGTGCTACGCGGCCACGTGACCCCGTCCCACGCCGGGCAGGTCGTGCTGATCGAGCAGCGCCGCGGCTCTCACTGGGCCGTGATCGCGCGGCCGAAGCTCGGGCACGCCTCGAACTACGGCGTCATGCACACGTTCAAGCGGGCCGGGACGGCCGAGCTCAGGGCGGTGCTCCCCGGCGACGGGCGCAACAACCGCTCGAGCTCGCCGGTCCTGACCGTCACGGTCAACGGCTGACTGCCGCCGATCGGCGTCGCCCCGCGCCGCCGACCCCGTCCGTAACACCCGTTACGTCCGGTCGACCGCCTACCTTCTGCGGCGTTCGCATCCCTCGACCGGAGCCGCAATGTCACTCTGCTTCATCGAACCGCAGGACGCAATCCGCGTGATCGCCGAGTCCGTGGGCCGAGAGGCGCGCCGTCAGATCCTCGGAGAAGTGGTTCGGGCGTGGGTGGACGAGATCCCCGAGTCCGAGCTCGAGTCCCATTACGCGAAGGCGCTGGCCGATCTCGACGAGCACGATCTCTCGCTGCTCGCGGCGTGGCACGCCTCGCTCGAGGTGGGACATCCGCTGCCCAACCGGGAGTTCCTCGTGAACGTGTTCCCGTCGCTCGGCGACCATCGCCGCGAGGCGCTGAAGATCGCGGCCGGCTTCCGTGGCGAAGAGGCATTCGAGGCCGGCGTGGGCGAGGATCAGGCGTTCGACACGGTGCTGCCCTGGCTGTCCGAGGCCCGGTGCGTCGAGCTGGCCAAGGAGTGCCTCGAGCTGTACTGCTGGGATCGACTCGGCGTCGAGAACTGATCCCCCCCGAAGTCGGCGGCCCGAGCGCCGGCAGGATCCGCGCCGGCGGTCGTGTCGAGCTCGAACCAGACGCTGAACCCGGGCGCGCCCTCGACGACGGGGCGGGTCGTGCCCCAGCGGCTGGAAAGCTGGTCGACGACGACGAGGCCGTGGCCGCCGGCCTCGCGCGGCTTGGGCGTCAGGCTCCCGGGTGAGAAGCCTGACCCGGCGTCCGTGACCTCGACGCGGATCCGGTCGGCGTACGAGGTGATCTCGAGGCCGACCGAGCCGCGGACCGCCTGGCCGGGGTGGATCACGGCGTTGGTCACGAGCTCGGAGGTCAGCAGAGTCGCGGTGGCGCGGTCGACGTCGGGCAGGCGGTCGCCGACCGCCTCGCGGAGCTCGGTGCGGGCCCGCGCCGGCGCGTCCGCGTCGCGCGCGAGCTGGATCTCGACACGCTCGAGGAAAGGCGCCGAGGGCCGGTCGCCGCTGGACTGGGGCGCGAGCGGGAGCGGGTCGGCCAGGCCCGTGACCAGAGCAGGTCGGTGACGGTGGCGGGCGGCGGGACGAGCGCGAGCGCGATCCCATCCTCCTTCGCGCGCCGCTCGAGCACGATGATCGCGCGTATCCCCGAGGAGTCGATGAACGAGACCTGCTCGAGGTCGATCACGAGCTCGCGAGCCGAGGATGCCGCGAGCGCCTGCTCGATGCGCTCGAGCAATTGCGTGGACGTCGCGCTGTCGAGCTCTCCCGCGAGCTTGATCGTGCTCCCGGTCGAGCTTTCCAGCCTGTCGATCCGGAAGTGGGGGAGGGAAGCCACCGGCCGCCTTCTGTCAGGTAACGCGAAGGGTACGGACTCGACTCCGAGGATGCGGCGCGTGCGCCTTGCCCTCGCTCGTGACGGGCACCGGCCTGAGCGCGAGCGCGGCGGTGTCGTCGGCCTGGGGGCCGACCTGGAAGCGGTCGAGCCCGGCCTCGAGCTCGGAGAGCAACGCGTCGGGCGGCTGCCCGGCGTACTCGGACAGGAGCCGCTTAAGCCGGGCCAGGCCGAACCGGTCATGCTCGCCGAGCGTGTCGACCACGCCGTCGGTGTAGAGCAACAGCGTCTCGTCCTGCCCGATCGGAACGGCCCGATCGACCGAGCGTTCACCCGTCCAGGCGCCGAGGATCGGCCCCTCGGTCCCGATCTCCCGCACGCGGCCATCGTCGCGCAGGATCAGCGCCGCCGGGTGGCCAGCCGAGGCGATCACGGCCCCGTCGCGATGCAGGCGCGCGCACACCGCCGTGCAGAGCCACAGCCCGGGCTGCTCGCCGAGCGCCTCGTTGAGGCCGACGAGGATCTGGCTCGGGCTGCGCTCGTACTTCGCGAGGAAGCGAGCGCCGTGCCTGACCAGCGAGGTGAGCGCGGCCGCCTCCACCCCCTTGCCGGTGACGTCGCCGAGCAGAACGATCCAGGCGTCGTCGTTCTCGTAGAAGTCGTAGAAGTCGCCCCCGACCTCGATCTCCTCGGCGACGCTGGCGGCCCGGTAGAGCTTAGCGACGCTCCAACCCTCGATCTGCGGAACCACGTCGGGCAGCAGGCTCCGCTGGAGGGTCTCGGCGGTTTGGCGTCGCGAGGTGGCGAGCCTCGAGTTGTCCACCGCGATCGCCGCGGCTCCCGCGAGCTGCTCGGCGAACTCGCGGTCGGCCTCCTCGAAGCGCCGCATCGACTCGGCCGTGACCAGCGTCATCACGCCGAACGTCCGGCCCCGAGCCGTCAGCGGCACGAGCAGCACCGAGCGGAAGCCGAGCGAGCGCAGCAGCCCGAGGTGCTCGTCGTTGACCGCGGCCGGCGCGAGCGCCTCATCCGGGATGTCCTGGTAGAGCGCGGAGGCCCCGGTGCGCAGGATCCCGCCGACGCCGCGGTCGGGGCTGAGCTCCTCGGGCTCGAATGCGCGAAGCGTCTCGGCCAGCTCGAGCTTGGCCGGGTCCCGGTGGGCGACCGCGACCCGCTGACGGGTGCCCCGGTCGTCGACCAGCTCGACCGCGCACCAATCCGCGATCTCGGGAACCGCGAGCCAGGCCACGTTGCGGAGCGTCTCCTCGTAGTCGAGCGAGGACATCAGCGTCTCGGTCGCCCGGGCGAGGAACCGGTCGTGGAGCTCGGCGATCCGCTCGCGCGTGATGTTCTCGATGATCGTGACCGCCGCAACCGGCTGTCCGTTCTCGCCGTGCAGCGGCGCCGACTTCAGCAGCTCCCAGCGAAGCTCGCCCGTCGACCGGTTGATCGTGCGGAGCACGAGCGGCTCGGCCGGCTCCCCGGCGAGCAGGCGGACCGACGGGATCGCGTCCATCGTGAGCTCCTCGCCGTGTTCGTCGTGCACGAGGTAGTCGGCGAAGATCGAGTGTGGAGGCCGGCGCTGCATCTCCTCGAGCGACGCGAAGCCCATCGAATCGAGCGCCGCCCGGTTCGCGTACAGGATGTGATGGTGGGGATCGCGGATCGTGACGGCCTCCGCGAGCGCATCGAGGATCTCGCCGAAACCGGGGTCGCGCCCGCGCAGCTGCGCCTCGAGCTCGCGCAGCAGCTGCGTGCGCTCGGACACGTCGTGGATCCACGCGTGGAACAGGGGGCTGTCGCCGTCCGCGCACGGCGGTGATCGACACCTCGACCGGAAGCTCGCTGCCGTCGCGGCGGGTCGCCTCGACGATCAGGCGTCGCGCGGGCGCCTGCACCGAGGGCGCCGCGGCCGCGCGTCGCAGCCCGGCGCGATGGCGCTCGTGGTAGCGCTCGGGGACGATCAGCTCGGCCAGCTCCTTCCCGAGCGCCTCCTCGCGCGAGTACCCGAACAACTCGGCGGCACGGCGGTTCCACTCGCGCACCCGCCCCTCGGCGTCGAGCGTCACGAACGCGTTGGGAGCGATCTCGATGATCGCCTCGGCGGACTCGGGCCTCACTCGAGCCTTACTCAGGCCTCACCCAGGGCCGTCTCGATCTCCTCGATTGCCTGCTCGGTCGAGCGGAACCGGACCGCGTTGATGCCGAGCGCCTGAGCGCCTTCGCAGTTGACCTCGACGTCGTCCACGAACACGGTCCCGGCCGGCGAGGCGCCGAGCCGCTCGAGCGTGATCTCGTAGATCCGCGGCTCGGGCTTCCGGCTCCCGACGAACGCAGAGTCGACCACCACGTCGAAGATCTTGTCGATCGGGAGCATCGCCCGCCAGTGCGCTTCCCACTCGCGGATGTTGTTCGTGCAGATCGCCATCTTGTAGCCGCGCCCGCGCAGCTCGCGCATGTAGTCGATCATCGGCTCGTTCGGCTGCAGCTGCTGGAAGTAGCGCTGCCCGAACCCGTCGAGCGTCGACCGCGCCGCCGCCCGCGGCCGACAGCTCGTCCTCGAGCGCCGCAAAGAACGCTGCCTCGGTGACGCGCCCGGTCTCGAGCTCGAACAGCGGATTGGATCCCTGCCGATCGGCGATCGTCGCCATCGCCTTGCCGAGCGCCTCGAGCGAGATCCCGGACGACTGCATCAGGCCGGCGAACGACTCGAGCAGCGGCGACGTGAGCACGCCGCCGAAGTCGCTGATGACCGCCTCGATCCGGCTCATTGCCGGCTGGCCAGCATGTAGATCCCGGCGCCCTCGCGGCCGCGGCTGTGCCAGCGGAACGGCTCCGCCCGCACGTCGAGCCCGCCGGCCACGGTCTGCGCCCGTACGCCGGTCGCCTCTCCGGACGCGCGCCGGGGGTACTGCTCCTGCTCTTCCTCGCCGCCGAGCCACAGCTCGAGGCTCGCGCGGAGCGGCCATCCGCCGGCGCCGTACGTGGTCGACAGGCGCGGGTCCTCGACCGGGGCGGAGCGCTCGGGACCGAGCACCGTGGCGGTGACGACGTCGCCGTCGTGCGCCTTGGCCTTGCGCCCGCGGAACGCGATCAGCGCCAGCCCCTCGTCGGGCTCGTACCAGCTCGACACCGCGCGTATCGAGCTGACCTTGTCGAGCTCGATTCCCCCGGACCGCGACGTCCGGAGACCGAGGCAGTCGACCGCGTGCTCGACGCCGTCGAGCTCGAAGCGGCCGCTGACGCGGCAGAGCTGATCGAATCCGTCGACGTGATCGTCGGAGTCCGCGACGGCTACGCCGTCGCCCGCCGGGGTCACGACGAGCGCGGCCTGGTCGCCGTCGAGGCGCCATTCGCCGGCCTCCTCGTCCACCGACGCGCGGAGGCTCAGAGCCGCGGCGCGCTCGCCGCCGGCCCCGAGCGTGGTCAGCGCCGACCCGCCGTCGCCGAGAATCCAGGCTGCACCCCACACCGTCCGCTCGACGTCGCCGAACGCAAGCGTTCTGAGTGCGGGTGCGGTGGTGTTCACGGACGCAGCTGGGGCTGGTCGACGTCGGTCGCGGTCGAGTCGACATCGTATGGCCGCGAGCCGCCGGTGAACCGCGTCGCCTGCACGACGAGCCGGCTGTGGAGGTGGCGAGCGAGCAGCCGGCGCATCAGCGAGCGCGTCGGCGGCAGCAGCGCGAGCGCGCCGAGCACGTCGGAGATGAAGCCGGGGACGATCAGCAGCACGCCGCCGAGCACGACCAGGGCGCCGTCGAGAACCTCGTGGCCGGGCGAGCGGCCCGCCGCGACCGCGTCCCCGAGCCGGCGCCAGGCCGCGCGTCCCTGCGACCGCAGCGCCCACGAGCCGATCGGCCAGCTCAGCAGCAGCAGCACGACCGTCGCGAGCACGCCGATCGCGTCCGCGACCTGGATCGCCACGAACAGCTCGGCGGCGGCCCAGAGGACGAAGAAAAGGACGACAAGCATCCCCACAAGCGTAGTCACTAGCCAATCTTCCACAACCCTCGAGTACGCTTGACGAAGGGGGTAGCTTGAAGCTGAGGACGCTCGTGTGACCGCCGCGAGTGGCCCTGAGCAACAAGCGAGGAAGGGAGCGTTTCGCCATGGCGCGTGGGGAGATCCAGGGGAACGGGCCCGGTACCACGGACGACTCGGAGATCTCGCCCGAGGTAGAGACGGAGGCCGCCGAGCTCGTCGGCGCGCGGAGCAGGGAAGATGAGCGGCCCCGGCGGTTCGGGGCGAGTCGCGTGCTGAGCGCGGCCGACCGTGACCGGATCCTCAAGGACGCGCGCACGGTCGAGTTCCCGCTGGCGATCCGCGGCTACGACCGAGCGGCCGTCGACCGCTACGTGGAGCGCATGAGCCGTCTGATCACCGAGCTCGAGATGTCCTCCTCGCCCGAGGCGGCCGTCCGGCATGCGCTCGACGAGGTCAGCGACGAGACGCGCGACATCCTCCAGCGCGCCCACGAGACCGCCGAGGAGATCACCGCCCGATCGCGCGCGAAGGCCGACGACCGCCTCCAGCAGGCCGAGCGCGAGGGAGAGGAGCTGCGCGAAGCGGGCGAGCGCGAGGCGGCCAAGCTGCGGGAGGAGGCCGATCGCGAGGTCACCGAGCTACGCGAGACGGCCGCGCGGGAGACTCAGCAGCAGCGCGCCTCGGCCGAGCGCGACGCCGACGGGATGCGCAGTGCCGCGCGCCGCGAAGCCGAGGATACGGTCGAGTCGGCCCAGACGCGCGCCCGCGAGCTCGCCCGGAGCGCCGAGACCGTCTGGCGCGAGCGCCGGCGACTGATCGACGACATGCGAGCGGTCGGCGAGCAGCTGGTCGCGATCGGCGAGACCGAGGGCAAGCGGTTCACGCGGTTCGGCGAGGAGGGCTCGGAGGTCGCCGCGCTGCTCCGCCAGCCGGGCCCGGAGGCCGGCGTGTACGAGCCGGACGCGCACGAAGCCGTCCCGGGATAGCGGACGGCGGCTTATGCGAACGCCGGCGAGGTGCCTTCGAACGTGACGGCGGGAAGCCGGTGCAGGCCCACGTGCTTGATCAGCGCCATGACCTGGGGCTGAGCGCCGCGGACGAGGATCTCGCGCCCCTTCGCTCGCAACCGGCGAGCCAGGACCGCGAGGTCGAGCATCACCGACGCGTCCGCGAACGCGAGCTCCGAGAGGTCCACTGTCACGTTCGTCGGCGAGCGCAGCGCGCGGATCATCGCCCCTCGACGCGATCCCTGCGTCGACCGGTCCTCGTCCCCGCAGCAACGCAGAGTGGCGGAGTGTTCATCGAACGCGACGATGCGCCAAAACCTACACAAATTGGTGCACTGCCCGCAAGGGGGAACTGGCTGAAGTCTCTAAACTGGACACCCCATGGCAACTGTCGACGATGTGACCGACGCTCTGCGCGACGTGATCGACCCCGAGCTGGGGCTCGATTTCGTCGAGCTCGGCCTGATCTACGACGTCGAGGTCGAAGGCTCGACCGTGCGCGTGACCTACACGCTCACGAGCCCGGGCTGCCCGATCGGGCCGCAGGTCTCGGAGCAGATCGAGGAATTCGTGATGGAGCTCGAAGGAGTCGATGAGGTCCAGCCCACGATGACGTTCTCGCCGCCCTGGACGCCGGAGCGGATGAGCGAGGACGCGAAGTTCGCACTGGGCTTCTAGCTGCTCGTCCAATCGGACTAGGCTCAGGTGTTGCGCCGCAGTTCCTGCTCGATGTCGATCGCGCGGATCTCGTGTTCGCCGGGGAGCTTGTCCAGCACCGACGCGACGATCTGCTTGACGTCGTGCTCCTCGTGACCCAGGTCGTCGTACAGGGATTTGAGCGCGGTGTGGACGATCTTCAGCTGGGCGGCGGTTAGCTCCAGCCGGAACGCGGTCTCGCCGGGTGCGATCAGATCGTCCATAGGCGAGAGACCGTAGCCGTTTGCAGGTGAAACGGCAAGCCGGCGGTCAGCCGTTGGGCTCGCCCGGCGGTCGCCCAGGCCGCTTGGCCCGCTTGGCCCGCATGTCGGCCGCCGGTCCCTGCCTCTGCCGCGCGCCCGAGGTCGGGAGGATCTGGGCCGGGCCGCCGTTCCGGGGCGCCTCGCCGTTGGCCCGCCCGCCGCTACCCCGGCTCTCGCCGTCACCGCCGTTGTCGGCGGCCGCACGCCGCGCCTGGGTGCGCGGGACGGCGTCGAGCAGCTCCTTGAGCGACGCGTCGATTCCGTCGGCGATCACGTCGATGTCGGGCAGCGCGTCGTAGTCGCCGAGCAGTCCGTAGTCGATTCCGCCGTTGTAGGACATGATCGCGACCGCGAGCGCGTGGTTCTTCGGCAGGAACGCGAGCGGGAACAGGTCCTCGAGCTGGCGGCCGAGCACGTACAGCGGCACCTGCGGTCCCGGGATGTTCGTCACTAGGAGGTTGAACAGCCGTGTCGAGAAGTTCAGGCGCGACGCCTCGGCGAGGATCGTCGGCGGCGCGAGCTCGTTGACCGCCGTGAGCGTCGCGGCTCCGACGGCCTGCTTTGACTCCTTCAGCCCGTCCATCGCCCGCCGGACGAACTTCAGCCGCGGGACCGGATCGTGGATGTAGACCGGGAGCGGGCCGCGCATCACCGTGAGCTTGTTGCCGAGCGTGCCGCGGTGCGATTCATTGCGGATCGACACGGGCACGAGCGCGCGCATCTCGAGGCCCTCCGTGCGGACGCCCCGCGACTCGAGCCATCGCGCCAGCGCGCCGGACACGATCGTCAGCACGACGTCGTTGACGGTCCCGCCGAACGCGTTCTTGATCGTCTTGTAGTCGGCCAGCTGATGGCGGACGACCGCGTACCGGCGATGGGGGCCGATCTCGACGTTCAGCGGCGTCTCGGGCGCGGGGTTGAGGCCGGCCCAGACGATCTCGCCGACGCCCTCGGCCGCGTCGCGCAGCTTCCCGAGCGACGAGGCCGGACGGGTGGCCGCCGAGACGGCGCGCGTCACGAACCCGGTTGCGACGCCCATCGTCCCGCGCACGCCGGCGGCGACGAGCTCGACCGAGTTCGGCTCGCGCTTCGGCCTCCACGGCTCGAGGTCGTTGGCGGCGGCCGGCGGGGAGGGCTCGAGATCCAACAGCACGGTCGCCAGATCGACCCCGGAGATCCCGTCGACGAGCGCGTGGTGGGTCTTCGAGATCAGCGCGAACCGGTCTCCCTCGAGCCCTTCGACCAGCCAGTTCTCCCACAGCGGCTTGGCCCGGTCGAGCTGCTGCGACGCGATCCGCGCGGCGAGCAGGAACAGCTGCTCCTCGGTCCCCGGGGACGGCAGCGCGGTGTGCCGGACGTGATATTCGATGTTGAAGTCGGGGTCATCGACCCACACCGGCCGGCCGGACTCGAATGGCGGCGTCGCCAGCTTCTGGCGGTACCGCGGCACCAGGTGCAGCCGGCTGCGGACGTGGTTGACGTAGTCAACGAAGTCCGGCGGAGGACCATGGAAAATCAACACGCCGCCGATGTGCATGTGCGAGGTCGGGCCTCTCCTGGTGCAGGAACGAGGCGTCGATTGAGCTGAGGCGGTCGAGATGGAGCTGCGGCATGGGTCGTCTCCGGCGGTGGGGACGGGAACGGTCAAGCGTATCTTCCCATCTCCGCCCCTACACTCTCTCCGGTGGGGTCGATGCCCGAGAAGCTGCTGCTCGCGGCGCCGCGCGGTTATTGCGCCGGCGTCGACCGGGCAGTGCAAACGGTCGAGCGCGCGCTCGAGCTGTACGGCGCGCCCGTGTACGTCCGCAAGGAGATCGTCCACAACAAGTACGTGGTTGAGCAGCTGAGCAAGCGCGGCGCGGTGTTCGTCGAGTCCGAGACCGACGTGCCCGAAGGCGCCACCGTCGTGTTCTCCGCGCACGGCGTCGCCCCGAGCGTCCACGCCAACGCTCGCGAGCGCAGGCTCGACACGATCGACGCGACGTGCCCGCTCGTGACGAAGGTCCACGTCGAGGCCAAGCGGTTCGCCGCCGACGGCTACACGATCGTGCTGATCGGCCACGCCGGCCACGAGGAGGTCGAGGGCACGATGGGGGAGGCGCCCGAGCACATCGTGCTCGTCGAGTCAGAGGAGGACGTCGACCAGCTCGAGGTGCCCGACCCGAGCCGGATCGCGTACATCTCGCAGACGACCCTGTCGGTGGACGAGACCCGCTCGATCATCAACCGGCTCAGGCAGCGGTTCCCGGCGATCATCGGACCGCGCACCGACGACATCTGCTACGCGACCACGAACCGGCAGGCGGCGGTCAAGCAACTCGCCGCGCAGTGCGATCTCGTGCTCGTGATCGGCTCGCGCAACTCATCGAACTCGAACCGGCTGGTCGAGGTCGCCCGCGAGCACGGCGCGGATTCGTTCCTGATCGACTCGGAGACCGAGGTCCGCGAGGAGTGGCTCGCGGGCAAGCGCGTGGTCGGGATCACGTCAGGGGCGAGCGCGCCGGAGTCGCTCGTCCAGCGGTTGGTCGAGTTCTTCCAGGCCCGCGGGACCACCGACGTGCAGGAGCTCGAAGTGGTGCAGGAGGATGTCCGCTTCATGCTCCCGAAGGTGATCCGTCAGGCCGTGGCAGCTGGCTCCGCCTAAGGCGCCGCCGTCAGGCGCCGCCGACGATCCCACTAAGGCGCCGCCGTCAGGCGCCGCCGACGATCCCACTAAGGCGCCGCCGTCAGGCGCCGCCGACGATCCCACCAACTCCCGCTGCGCACCCTCGTCATCTCGGACCTCCACCTCGGCGCGAACGGCGCGCCCGACGTGCTGCGCCGACAGCGCGAGCGCGCGGCGTTGCTCGCGCGGCTGCCCGAGTTCGACCGGTTGGTGCTGCTCGGGGACGTGGTCGAGCTCCGGCACGGGCCGATGCGGGACGCGCTCGCCCACGCCTCGCCGGTGCTGCGCGAGCTCGGGTCGGCCGTCGGCGAGGTCGTGGTGGTGGCCGGCAACCACGACCACGCGCTGCTGCGCGGGTGGCTCGAGCGCCGCGAATGGGATCCCAACCCGCCCCCGCTGGGCCTGGAGTCCGCGGTCGCGTGGGAGGGGCGCGAGGCGCTCGGCGCGGTCGTCCAGTCGCTCGCGCCGGCGCGCGTCCGCGTCGCCTATCCCGGGGTGTGGCTGCGCGAGGACGTCTACGCGATCCACGGGCACTACGGCGACCGCCACAATCCCGTGCCGATCCTCGAGCGGCTCGGCGCCGGGCTGACCGTGCGGGTCGCCGGCGAGCCCGAGGGCGGGCCCGCGACCGCGGAGGATTACGAATCTGCGCTCGCGCCGATGTACGCGTGGGCCGACACGGTCGCCCAGAGCGGCGGCCTGCGGCTGGGGGGCGGCGGGAGCTTCCAGATCGCGGCGTGGCAGCGACTGAACGGCGGGGCCGGCCGCCGGGGTGTTCGCGGCCGCGCGATGGCGCTCTGCCTCGCGGCCGCGGTCGCTGGCCTCAACCGCGCCGGCATCGGCCCGCTAAGGCCCGATGTGTCGGGGATCGCGCTCCGTCGCGGCGCGCTCGCGGGGTTCGCCGAGGTAGTCGAGCGCCTGCGCGTGCCGGCGTCGCACGTGATCTTCGGCCACACCCATCGCGCCGGGCCGCTCCCGGGCGACGACCTCGGCGAATGGGGACGCCTGCTCAACATCGGTAGTTGGATGTACGAGGCCCGGTTCATCGGCGACGACCCGCTCGGCAGCCCCTACCGGCCCGGGTTCGCCGCGATCGTCGGTGACGAAGGGCCGCCGACGCTCGTCAACCTGCTCGACCCGGCGTGAAGCACACCGCGTAGCACGTGACGCCGGCGCCGACCTCGAGCACGAGCTCGCCGGCTGTGCTGCGCTCGTGCGCGATCAGCTCGTAGCACCCCGGGTGGTCGACCATGAGCGTGTGCCCGTTGGCCGTCACCGTGCCGCTCCCGTCGAGCACTGCCCACACCCCGCCGGCCACGTACGGCCCCGAATACGGACCCTCGACGTCGTCGGTCTGCGGCTCGAGCTGCGTGTCCGGCGCCTCCTCGGGCCGGAACGGGGCGAGCACCGGCTCGTCGAGCCCGAGCAGCTCCTGGATCGCGAGCTCGGTCTCCTCGTAGCCGCCCTCGCCGTAGTGGTAGTGGAACAGCATCCCGCGCTGGTCGAACAGGTACCGCGCCGGCCAGCCGCGGTTCCCGTACAGGCCCCACACCTCGTACTCTGCGTCGATCGCGACCGGATACCGCACGGCCAGCCGCGCCACGGCCTGGCGGACCGCCTCGGGGTCCCGCGACGGCGGGAACCCGGACGTGTGCACGCCGACCACGGTCAGGTCCGCGTATCGCTCGTTCCACGCCTTCGTGTAGGACAGCGTGCGGAGCGACTGCACCCGGCAGAAGTCCCAGAACTCGAGCAGCATCGGGAAGCCGTGGGCGCGGCCACCTATCCAATCGAGGCGGGGCGGGAACTGGGGGGCGGCGATGTGGTCGACAGGTGCGCGCACGAGCGCCGATGCTAGGGGCTCAGGCTTCAGAGCCCCGGGAGCTCGCGCTTCATCACCTTGCCCATCGCGTTGCGGGGCAGCTCTTCTACGAAGCGGACCTCGCGGGGTCGCTTGTGGCGTGTGAGCAGGTTGGCGACGTGCGTTTCCAGCTCCTGTGCGGTCGCGTTGTAGCCCGGCTCTGTGACGACCCAGGCGACGATCCGCTCGCCGAGGTCCTCGTCGGGCCGTGCGGCGACCGCGACGTCGGCGACCGCCGGATGCTCGAGCAGCGCGCCCTCGATCTCGCCGGCGCCGATCCGGTAGCCGCCCGACTTGATCAGGTCGGTGCTCTTGCGGCCGACGAGCTTCAGCGATCCGGACTCGTCGCGGGTGGCCATGTCACCGGTCATGAACCAGCCGTCGCGCATCGCCTCCTCGGTGGCGTCGCGGCGGTTCAGGTAGCCCGTGAACACGTTCGGACCCCGGACCGCGACCTCGCCGATCGTGTCGTCGTCACTCGAGTCGATCGTTGCCCCGTCTTCGTCGATCAGCCGGACCTCGACGTTCGGGAGCGACGGCCCGACGCGGCCGGGGACGACCGGGTCGCCGAGCCTCACGCCGGCGTTCATCAGCGTCTCGGTCAGGCCGTAGCGCTCGAGGATCTGCTGGCCGGTGCGTCGCTTGACGGCATCGTGGACAGTCGTGGGAAGCGCGGCCGACCCGGACACGAGCAGGCGCGCTTGCGCGAACGCTCGGGCCAGGTCGCGATCGATCTCGGCCTCCTTGGCGATCCGGCCGTACATCGTCGGGACGCCGAACACCATCGTCGCGCCGGTCTGCAGTGCTCGCGCGAGGGCCTGCGGGGAGAAGCGGCCGGCGTGCTCGAGCTGCCCGCCGCGGCGCAGCGGCCCCAGCAATCCGATGATCAGCCCATGGACGTGGAACACGGGCAGCGCGTGGGTGAGGCGGTCGTCCGACGTCCAGCGCCAGATCTCGGCCAGCGCGTCGAGGTTGCTCGTGATCGCCCGCCGCGGGATCTGCACTCCCTTGGGCGGGCCGGTGGTGCCGGACGTGTACATCACGAACGCTACGTCGTCGTCCGCGAGCTCGTCCGGGAGGTTCGCGTCTGTCTCGTTACGGTTGATCTCGGTGCGGGGGAGGTGCTGGAGCTCGGCGGGCGGGTCGACACCCGGCCAGGCGAGCAGCCGGGTCGGCGCGCTGTCGTCGACGATGTGGCCGAGCTCGCGAGGGCCGAGGCCCGGGTTGATCGGGACTACGGAGACCCCGGCGGCGAGCGCTCCGACGACCGCGATCGCGAGCTCGAGCGTGGGCTGGGCCCAGGCCGCGACGCGCTGCGCGCCCTCGAGCTCATGAGCCGTGGCGGCCGCGGCGCCGGCGAGCTCGCGGTAGCTGAGCGCGTCCCGGCCGATCTTGATCGCCTCGCGCGAATCGGGGTCTGCGAGACTGGGAAAAAGAGGTTCGGGCATGGCTTCTCTGGTCGCTATACTCTGTGAAGTATTGAATCCATACCGCATTTGAGGAGTTTTCGCTGATGACCCCGTCCGGAGCCGAAGTTCTCCGCCAGATCAAGAGCAGGATCGACGAGGTCGATCCCGCCGCCGTGCGTGAGCAGGTCGGTAACGGCGCGGTGATCGTCGATGTCCGCGAGCCCGAGGAGTGGTCGTCCGGTCACATCCCCGGCGCGGTCCACGTCCCCAAGAGCTACTTCGAGTCGCGGATCGAGGGCGCCGTGCCCGACCACGGGCAGCACGTGGTCCTCTACTGCGCGTCGGGGAACCGCTCCGCCTGGGCGGCTCGGACGCTGATCGAGGACCTGGGCTACGGGCACGTCGAGTCGATGACCGGGGGCTTCACGCTTTGGAAGGATCGCGGTTATGAGGTGCAGACGCCGCGCACGCTCACTGCCGAGCAGCGCGAGCGCTACTCCCGCCACCTCCTGCTCCCGGAGGTCGGCGTGGACGGGCAGCAGAAGCTGCTCGACGCGAAGGTACTGCTCCTGGGCGCCGGTGGCCTGGGCAGCCCGGCCGCCTTGTACCTGGCCGCGGCCGGCGTCGGCACGCTCGGGATCGTCGACAACGACGAGGTCGACCTGTCGAACCTGCAGCGCCAGGTGATCCACTCCAGCGAGCGGATCGGCGTACCCAAGGTCGACTCGGCAGAGCAGACGATCAACGCCCTGAACCCGGACGTGAAGGTCGAGAAGTACCCGGTCCGGCTCGGTCCCGACAACATCGTCGAGATCATCTCGGGCTACGACATCGTCGTCGACGGCCTCGACAACTTCCCCACGCGCTACCTCTTGAACGACGCCTCGGTGCGGCTCGGGATCCCGGTCGTGTCGGCCGCGATCCTCGGGTTCGAGGGTCAGCTGTCGGTGTTCAAGCCCTACGACGGGCCGTGCTACCGCTGCCTGTTCCCGGTCCCCCCGCCGGCTGAACTCGCGCCGTCCTGCGGCGCCAACGGGGTGCTGGGCGTGCTTCCGGGCACGATGGGCCTGCTCCAGGCGACCGAGGTGATCAAGCTGATCCTCGGCGAGGGCGACCCGCTGATCGGGCGCCTGCTGATGTACGATGCGCTCGCCGCGACCGCCACCGAGGTGAAGGTGCGGCGCGACCCCGACTGCCCGATCTGCTCGCGCGACCCCGAGTCGATCGCCGACGAGGAGCTCGGCGTGTTCCCCGACTACGAGGCATTCTGCGCCGGCGCGCACTAGGGTTCGGTCTTGAGCGCCATGGCGACCGTTCGGATTCCACCCGTGTTGCGCCCCGCGGTCGGCGGCGAGAAGGAGCTGAACGCTTCGGGGTCATCGGTGGGGGAGATCCTGCGCTCGGTCGCGGACGCTCATCCCGACACCCAATCGCAGCTGTTCGCCGCCGACGGCGGTCTCAACCGGTACGTGAACGTCTATCTCAATGACGAGGACGTGCGCGTGCTCGACGGGCTCGAGACGAGCGTCGGCGATGGCGACACGCTCGTGATCCTGCCGGCGATGGCCGGCGGCGCTGTCGGCGCCTTCTGAGGCGCTTCCAGGCCCGATAAGTGCGCACTCGGCCGGCGGCGCTGGCCCCTGCGTCACGTTATCCGGGCTACAGGCGGCTAAATGCACACTCGAGGCGCGCGCCGCGCCGAGTGTCGCGTTTTGGGCCCTGAGTTCCGGTGTATCGGAGAGCGGCAGGGCCCGGGGTGGAGCGGCGGGGCCCGGGGTGGGGTACGAGGCGACCGATCGGGAAGGCTTCGGCGTCGCTCGGCGTCTTCCAGGAAAGATCCACGATCGAAGGGAGCCTGTTTTGACGAGTCGTCTCAGTCGCGGTGGCCCGCGCCGCCCGCGCCGGTCTGTAATTCTGGTGGCGGGAGTCGTGGGGCTTGCGGTCCTCGGGCTGGCCGGGCTCGCGATCGCGAAGTCGTTCACGCTCAAGGTGCAGAAGAACACGCACGTCACGAACGCGTCCACCGCGATGTTCGCGGTGAAGCCCGTGAACACGCATGAGTCGGTGGCGGTCGGGCCATCCGGCTTCCCCGTCTACACCTTCCAGGGTGAGAGCACGCACCACATCATCTGCAAGAAGACCAGCAGCGCTAGCACGAATTGCTGGGCCTTCTGGCCGCCCGTCACGGTCTCGTCCCCGGGTAGCGCGACCAAGGCGAGCGGGATCAAGGGCAAGATCGGAACGTTCAAGAACCACGGTCTTAACCAGGTCACGCTGAACGGGCAGCCGCTGTACTACTTCACCCCCGACCTAATGTCGCACAACAAGCACCAGGCCACCGGCGACGAGCTCAAGACCTTCGGCTCGATCTGGCACGTCGCGAAGGTCGGCGGCGGTAGCGGCACGGCCGTCTCCCAGACGGGGCAGCAGCCGAGCACTCCCAATCCGAATCCGAACCCGTATCCGCAAGGGTACTAACGGATCGGCAGTTTCGAGGCGGGCCCGCCATCACGGCGAGCCCGCCTCGCTACACTTCCTGAAGCGATGGCCGCTGAGCGCCTCGAGAACAAGCCCTGTGGGGGACGATACGGCGATATCGTCCAGGCGATCGGCCACACGCCACTGGTAGAGCTCAAGCGGCTCAGCCCGAAGCCGGGGGTGCGGCTGTGGGCCAAGCTCGAGTCGCGCAACCCCACCGGCTCGGTCAAGGACCGGGTCGCCCGCGCGATGATCGAAGACGCCGAAGAGAAGGGGCTGATCCGCCCCGGGCAGACGATCCTCGAGCCGACCTCCGGGAACACCGGCATCTCGCTGGCGATGATCTGCAGCCGCAAGGGCTATCCGGTGAAGGTCGTGATGCCCGAGAACGTGACCCGCGAGCGCACCGAGCTGCTCCGCATGTACGGTGCGGACATCGTCTATTCGGAAGGCTCGAAGGGGTCCAACGGCGCCGTCGAGCTCGCGCTCGACATGGCCGAGAAGGACGCCTCGTACTACATGCCCTACCAATACGGCAACCAGGCGAATCCGAACGCCCACTACAACGGCACCGCGCTCGAGATCCTCGAGGAGCTCGACGAGGTCGCCGCATTCGTGGCCGGCCTCGGGACCGGCGGGACGCTGATGGGAAATGGGCGCCGCCTCAAAGAGGAGCTGGGCGACCAGGTCAAGATCGTCGCGGCCGAGCCAATGCAGGGTGAGCCGGTCCAGGGCCTGCGGTCGCTCGAGGACGGCTTCATCCCGCCGATCATCGATCTGTCCGTGCTCGACCGGAAGATCTTCGTCACGAACGCCGATGCGATCGTGTTCACGCGCAAGCTGCTCGACGAGGAGGGCCTGTTCGTCGGGGTATCGTCCGGAGCGATCGCGCGCGTCGCGCTGCGGATCGCGAACGAGCTCGACGAAGGCAACGTCGTGTTCCTCGTCGCCGACGACGGCTGGAAGTACCTCTCGTCCGGCATCTACACCCGTCCCCTCGAGGAGATCGAGAACCTGGATTCCACCGTCTGGTGGTGATCCAGGGCCGCCGCAAAACGGGCGCCGGTCGTTCGATGGTGATCGAGGAATCGGAGGGCGAACCCTCCTCCCGTAGGAGCCTGCTGCTGGCGGCGGGAGCGGGCGTTGCCGGCGCCGTGCTGGCCGGCTGCGGCAAGGAGTCGATCAAGGCGCAGGTGCACAACTCCAAGCCCGTGCTCGACACCGACGTCGCGATCCTCAACCATCTGCTCCACCTCGAGCACGTGGCGATCGCGGCGTACACAGCCGGCACGCCGCTGCTGGGGCCGTCGATGGCCAAGGCCGGCGCGCTGTTCCTCAACGACGAGCTCGCGCACGCTGGGGACCTCGCCGGGCTGATCAGGGAGACCGGCGCAAAGCCGATCAAGCCGGCGCCGAGCTACGCGCTCGGTCACCCCCGCAACGCCGAGGAGGTGCTGATGCTGTTGCACCACGTCGAGCAGGCCCAGATCGCCGGGTACCTGAACGCGATCACGCGGCTCGAGCCCGGCGTGGTCAAGCAGCAGGTGGCATCGATTCTCGCCAACGACGCCCAGCACGTCGCGATCGTCCGCCTTGCGCTCGGACGACCGGCGATCCCATCGGCGTTCGTGACCGGCCGGGACTGATGGTGGAGCCCGGAACCACGCGGCGGCAGTTGGTGACCGGCGCGGTCGCGGCTGCGGGGGTTGCGGTCGGGGTCACGACGGTCGCGGGCCGCGCGGCGGCCGATACGTCGCCGGTCAGCGACGCGGAGGCGCTGTCCAAGGCGCTCGTCGTGGAGCGGCTGATGGTGCTCGCGTACCGCCAGGTGGTCGCATCCGGGACGCTCACGCCCGAGGTCGAAGCTGTGATCACACCGCTGCTGGCGCACGAGCTCGAGCACGTCGCGGCGGTGGCGGGCCGGCTCGAGAAGATGGGGGTCAAGGCGGCGACGGGACCGCTCGACCTGAACTCCGCGTCGGCCGAGCTGTCCAAGCACAACGTGCCGGACAGCCTGACCGTGCTGCACACGATGAACGACTCGCTGAAGCTGCTGGTTGACCTCGAGTCGGTCGCCGAGGGCGTCTATTTCACCGCGCTCGCGACGCTCTCGAAGCCCGGCCTCCAGCGGCTCAGCGCGCAGATCATGGCTTGCGAGGCCCAGCACTGGACCGCGCTCAGCGGCCTGCGCAACCCGGGCGTGTACGTGAAGGCCGTGCCGTGGCCGTTCGTCACCGGGAGCAGCTGATCGGATCGAAAACGCCTGCTGTAGGCTCGCACCGACCGTGAGGATCGCCCGAGAGCTCTACGACGAGATCGTCGCGCACGCCCGCGAGGAGGCGCCGAACGAGTGCTGCGGCATGGTCGGCTCAACCGACGGCCGGGCGGTAGACGTCTATCGCGCGGTCAACGTCGAGGCCAGCCCGCTGCGGTTCCGGATCGACCCCGACGAGCAGCTCGAGCTGCACAATAAGATCGACGACGCCGGGCTGGATCTTGGTGCGATCTACCACTCGCATACCCGGACCGAGCCGAGGCCCTCCCAGACCGACATCAACTTCGCGAAGCTGTGGCCCGGGGTGCTGTGGATCATCGTCGGCCTGGACGACGGCGAGGTCGATGTTCGCACGTGGGCGATCGAGGGCGGGAAGGTGTTGGACGCCGAGCTGGTCGTGGACTGATGTCTCGCAAGCGGGCATCTGGGGCTGAGAAGCTCTACTGCCCGGTGTGTGGTACGTCGTATCCCGACGAGGAGCGGTTCTGCCCGACGTGCAAGTTGCCGCTCGTGTACGGCGACCACCCGGGGGGGTACGTCGAGGCGGTCAGCGACAGCCACCAGCGCGCCCGCAAGATAAAGCCGCAGTTCACCGAAGGCCCGCTCGTGAAGGTCGCCTACGCGCGCAACCAGGCCGAGGCCGAATTCATCCAGGGGATGCTGCTCGAGGAGGGTGTCCCCAGCATGCTGAAGCGGAGCGCTGGCTTCGACGTGCCCGACTTCCTCGCGGCCGGCCCCCGCGACGTGCTCGTCCCGGAGACGGCTGTGGCGACCGCGCGCGAGGTTCTGCTCGAGGGCGACGTGATCTCCGACGAGCCGCAGGCGCGGGTGGTCGCGCCGGGGAGACTGCTCGTCGGGTTGCTCGTGGCGCTCGCGGTCGGCGCGCTCGTCGTATGGCTCGCGAGCGAGATCCTGCACTGAGGCGTTATGCGGCGGCCGCCATCCGTGCGAGATGGGCGCGCCACGCCTCCTCGATCCGCGTCGGCGACCGGCCGCCAAACGCCTCGCGCAGCGCCGCCCGCCGACCCCGCGCGTGAAGGCGGCGCGCGAGCTGCGCGGCCGCGCGCTCGTCGCGCTCGTGCACGAGCAGGTCGATGACGGTCCCGCCGAGCAACGGGGCATCTCGCAGTCCGGGCGGGAACGCCGGCCGGCGCCCCTCGCGCAGCCGCCGCGCGATCGCCGGCCTGGCGTAGGCGGTCTGGCCGCCGAACCAGCGCGCGGCGCCCTCGAGCAGCCACGCCCAGCGCAGCTCGGCCCCGAGCCGGCCGGGCGTCATGCTGTGTGGCAGGTCCTCGTTGTTCTCGACGATCACGCGGCGGGCGTACAGCGCGGGCGCGGTTCTCGCGAGCATCTCGAGCGAGCCGGGGACGGTCGAGGCGCGCGCCTCGAGCGAGCCTGGGAGCAGCACGTGCAGGTCCTGCTTCCCGCACCAGCCGCCGACGTAGCGGCGCGCCGCCGGCGCGGCCGTCATCCACGCCAGGGGCACGATCGGGCACGCGACCGACAGCGACGCGACTCCCGAGTGGAACACGACCGAGATCCCCTCGACCGTGCGCGGGAAATACTGCGCGAGGTATTCGCGCGTGCGCTCGAGCGAGTGCAGGACCCGATCTACGTCGTCAGCATGGGTCGACTCGTGCCGCGCGCGAAACGACGGCGACGCCGACTCGACCCATGCCACCTGCTTGACGGTTGATCCGAGCGCCGGGCCGACCCGCTGGGTCAGGCCATCACCGGCACGCGGTCCGAGGCGATCGAGGCGATCTCCTCCGACGCGCGCTCGAACTCGTCGTCCGACAGCACCGGGGTGCCCTCGAACGGGAGCTCGCGCGTGAGCTCGAGCCACGAGCGGCAGCCGCCGTACTCGTCGCGCACCTTCACGGTGACCGGCCGCGGGATCCGGTAGGTCCGGAGCAGGATCACGTGCAGCGGGTGACGCCGCTTCCACGCCAGGCGCTTCTCGGCGTAGTCGCTCGTCCACACGTAGAACGGGGACAGCGCGTCGACCGTGCGCCGGTCGCTAACCGTGTAGTGGGCCGCGACCTCCGCCCAGGCGCGGATCCGTACTCGATCCGGCTGCGGGATGTCGCCGTTGCGGCGCAGCGCGTGGGGCGGCGGCTCGCCGTCGGTCCAAACGCCTTCCTCGAGCGCGCGCGCGAGCTCGGGCTGATGGGACTCACGCACCAGATCGGAACACTGGTGGTCGAACGTCGGGTACAGGAAGAAGCGGTCGTAGTCCAACTTGAAGTGCTTGTCAGGCTCGCGGATGCCGCCCTTGCGGAGAGTCAGAAGCTGCTCTCCTTCGGCAAGGGCCCGCACAGTCACGGCCCATTCTTTGAAAGCAATCGGCATAGAGAAATAAGAGGGGAACGGGGGGATTGAACGAAGAGAAGCCCGTGCGCGGCATGCAGTGCAACAGCGGCACAGGAGGAATTGATTGTACGCGAGAGTTGGCAAATCGCCAAATGTCACCGCAAATCGGTGGGTTTACCGTGGGGGTCTCGCCGCGAAGCCGTGCTGGGGTTGAAGTCTGGCACCTGATGTGTGCGAATCGGCACGAAATACGGACCATTCCGGGCATCGCCCGTCCGCGGCACGCCGTTATGAAACCGGTTCCATGAAATCGACCGCTCCTCGAACAATCTGTCGGATGGCGAACTCTCGCGTGCTAGTGCGCATTTGGACTAGCTAGCAGCTAGCACCGCTTGGGCGGACCGTAGCCACCGCCACCGGGGGTTTCGATCCGCAACCGCTGCCCTTTTTCGAGCCGGCCGATCGCCTTCGCCGGCAGCTCCTCGCCGTCGAGCAGGTTGCGGCCTACCGCCCCGGACGCCCCGCCGTCCGCGCCGGGCGGCGGCGTGGCGCCGGCGCTCGGTGATCAGCGAGTAGCGGAGTGGCGCGAGCGCCTCGAGCTCGCGGATCACGCCGTCGCCGCCGCGGTACGCGCCGGCGCCGCCCGACCCGCGGCGAAGCGAGTACTCGACCATCCGCATCGGGAACTCGAGCTCGAGCGCCTCGATCGGGGTGTTCAGCGTGTTGCTCATCGCGACGTGGACGCCGCTCGGACCGTCGGCGTCGGCGCATGCTCCCTGGCCGCCGCCGATCGTCTCGTAGTAGACGACGTCCTCGCTGCCGAGCGTGACGTTGTTCATCGTCCCCTGCCCGAGCGCGTGCCCGAACGCCGCCAGCACGACGTCGGCGACCCGCGAGGACGTCTCGACGTTGCCGCCGACGACCGCGGCGGGCGAGCGCGCGTTCAGCAGGCATCCCTCGGGAGCGATGACCTCGAGCGGGCGGTACGCGCCGGCGCTCGGCGGGATGTCCGGGTCGGTCAGCACGCGGATCGCGAAGTAGCAGGCCGATCGCGTGACCGCCAGCGGGCAGTTCAGGTTGCCCTCGTGCTGGGCGGCCGTGCCCGTGAAGTCGAGCGTGAGCCGGTCGCCGCGACGGTCGCGGCGAGAACGATCTCGAGGTCGCCCTCGCGCGCCTCGAGCACGTCGCGTGGCCGTGTACGTGCCGTCGGCGAGCTCCTCGATGCAGGCGCGCGTCCGCCGCTCGGCGTAGTCGAGGACCTCGTCGAACGCCTCGGCCAGCTTGCCGCGCGCCGAACCGCTCGTGCAGCTCGAGCAGCCGACGGCCGCCGACCCGCCCGGCCGCGAGCTGGGCGCGCAGGTCGGCGCGGCGCTGGTCGGGGCGGCGCATCTGCGCGCTGAGCTCGGCGATCGCGTCGTCGTCGAGGACGCGCGGCGAGATCACGACACCCTCGTCCGCGAGCGTCCTGCTGTCGGCCGGCATCGACCCGGGCGTCGGGCCGCCGACGTCGGCGTGGTGCGCGCGGATCGCGGCGAACGCGATCAGCTCGCCGGTTCGGCGAACAACGGGGTGATCACGGTGATGTCGGGCAGGTGCGTGCCGTCCGGCGTAGGGGTCGTTGAGGATCCAGGAGCGGTCCGGGGCGTGCTCCTCGTCGAGCGACGGCGGCGACGGCCGCCGGCATCGCGCCGAGGTGCACGGGGATGTGCTCGGCCTGCATGACCATCTCGCCGCGCGGGTCGAACAGCGCGGTCGAGGCGTCGCGGCGCTCCTTGATGTTCGGCGGAGTGGGCGGAGCGGATCAGGACCGCGCCCATCTCCTCGCACACGGCGCGCAGCGCGCCGGTCAGCACCTGGAGCTCGACCGGGTCGACGCGGGATTCGCTCACGAGGATCGGGTCATGCGAGATTCGCTCATGAGGATCGGGTGATGCGGATCGTGCCGGTGTGGTCGACCTCGCTCGACCAGCCGGCCGGGATCAGGAGCGTCGACTCGGGAAGCTCGACCACTGCCGGGCCTTCGAGCGTCGTGCCGGGAGCCGGGATCCCGCGCACCACGTCGAGCTCCAGGGTTTCGCCGCCGAGCGTGGCCTCGCGCGTCGAGCGCTTGACGGCGGCGGGCTCCTCGTCTGCGCCGGCGAGCTCGACGTCGACGCCGGCGGCGGTCGCGGTCACCCGGATCGTGACGAGCTCGAGCTCCTGCTCGGTGTCGCGGTAGCCGTAGCGCTCCTCGTGCTCGGATTCGAACGTATCGCGCAGCTCGTCGCGGCTCGGCGGTCGTCGAGCCCGCGATCGGGAGCTCGAACGACTGCCCGCGGTAGCGGAGCTCGTACACGGCGTGCAGCTCGGCGTCGGGCTCGTGCATCGCCTCGCGAGCGCGCGTCCCCGAGTTCGCTCTACGTCCGTCGCGATCGCCTCCGCGGTCAGCTCGTCGCCGCTCGACAAGGACGCTCTTCTCTGCACGTCGCGCCGTCGCGGCGAGACGACGAGACCGAGCGCCGCGAGCACTCCCGACGCTCGCGGACACAGAATCGTGTCGATCCCGAGCTCGTCCGCGATCTGTGCGGCGTGCAGGCCGCCGGCGCCGCCGAACGCCATCAGCGCGTACCGGCGCGGATCGATTCCGCGCTGCACCGTCACGACCCGCAGCGCGCGGATCATCTCGGCGCCGGCGACGCGGCGGATCCCCTCGGCGCAGGCGCGGACGTCCAGGTCGAGCTGCATCGTGCGAGCTTGCCGACCGCACGTGTCGGCGGCCTCGCGGTCGAGCTCGACGCCGCCGCCCAGCGGCGACGTCGGTCGACAGGTAGCCGAGCACGCAGGTTCGCATCGGTGACCGTCGGTTCGGTGCCGCCGCGCCCGTAGCAGGCGGGGCCGGGGTCGGCACCGGCCGAGCGCGGCCCGACGCGGAGCGCGCCGCCGGCGTCGCGCCACGCGATCGAGCCGCCGCCCGCGCCGACCGTGTGGACCGCGAGCATCGGCAGCGCCAGCGGCCGGCCCGCGACCTCGCCGGCGCTTCGCTCCTGCACCGACGCCGTCGTCGACGACGCAGACGTCGCACGACGTGCCGCCCATGTCGAAGCAGAGCGCGTCCTGGCGCGCCCGCGGCGCGCGCGACGAACGCGGCGCCCGCCGCCCCTCCGGCCGGTCCGGACAGGACGCGTCCAGGACGCGTGCCCGGCGGCCGCGTCGCACGTCGATCAGGCCGCCGTTCGATTGCATGATCGCCGGCTCGGGGAGGCTGGGCTTCGCGTTACCCGCTCGACCAGGCGGCGCAGGTAGCTCGCCGAGCAGCGGCGACAGCGCGGCGTCGATCTCGGTGGTCGCGGCGCGCTCGAACTCGCGGAACGTGCCGACCACCTCGTGGGAGAGCGACACGTGCGCGTCGGGGAGCTCCTGCCGCGAGCGCGTCGCGAGCGCGCGCTCGTGCTCCGGGTGGCGGTAGGAGTGCAGCAGCGCGACCGCGACCGCCTCGGGCCCGGCCGCGGCGACGCGCTTCGGCGAGCTCGCTCGGCGTCGTCGGCTGCGAGCTGCGCGAAGCGGGCCGTCGGGCGTCATCCGCTCGGGCGCGCCGAAGCCGAAGCTCGTCGGGGGCGAGCGGCGCCGGCCGCGTCGGCGCACAGCCGGTACAGCTGCGGGCGGTCCTGGCGGCCGAGCGCGATCAGGTCGGTGAACCCCTCGGTCGCGACGAACGCCGTGCGCGCGCCGCGCCCCTCGAGCAGCGCGTTGGTCGCGACCGTCATCCCGTGGGAGAACTCGCGAACCTCGTCGGCCGGGGCGCCGGCCTGCTCGAGCGCGGCTCGCACCGCGGCCATCACGCCCTCGGACTGATCGTCGGGGGTCGTGGGGGCCTTAGCCGTGATCAGCCGGCCGTCGAGCGCGAGCACGGCGTCGGTGAAGGTCCCGCCGACGTCGACGCCGATCAGCATAGGGGCGAACGTTACTTTCGAGCGTCGCGCGACGGGGGCGCGCGGACCACAGGGCGATCTTTGTAGCGCGGGGTGCAGCTACCCGTGATTCGTGAAGTTACAGTGGTGTCAATTATTGAAGCTGACGTTAACCTCACGCCCAGGTCTGGGGCACGGGATCGCCCGCCGCGCCGATTGTCACGTGGCGCCCGTCGAACCCCGGGTCGCGTTCGGGGAAGTCGCGGCGCTGATGGGCGCCGCGACTCTCGGTCCGCGCCAGCGCGCAGTCGGCGATCAGGCGGACGAGCGGGTGCGGGTCGCCGGCCAGCTCACGTAGCTCTGGTCCGTCGCGCTCGAGCCCGGCGTGACGCCACAGGGCCTCGCGGCTGGCCTGGGTCATCGGCTCGGGCTCGCCGGGAGGAGCGCCGCGAGACGTGGCGAGCTCTGCGACCTCCGCCGGGTTCGGGCTCGGCTGGGCGACCGCCGAGCGAGCCGCGCGAGCACCGAACACGAAGCATTCGGTCAAGCGAGTTCGAGGCCAGCCGGTTGGCGCCGTGCAGGCCGGTGCACGAGCACTCGCCGACCGCGTGCAGTCCCGCGAGCGTGGCGCGAGCCGTCGATGTCGGTCGCGATCCCGCCCATCATGTAGTGGGCGGCGGGCGCGACCGGGATCAGCTCGCGCTCGGGATCGATCCCGGCCTCGCGCAGCGCGGTGACGACGTTCGGGAACAGCGCCGGGTCGACGTCGCGCATGTCGAGATCGACCGAACGGCGCGCCGGTCAACACCATCTGACGCTGCACCGCCCGCGCCACCTCGTCGCGTGGGGCGAGCTCGTCGACGAACCGCTCGCCGTCCGCGTCGAGCAGCCTCGCGCCCTCGCCGCGGATCGCCTCGGTCACGAGGAAGCCGTCGGCGCCGTTGCCGACGACGGCGGTCGGGTGGAACTGGACCAGCTCGAGGTCGGCGAGCGTCGCGCCGGCGGCGGCGGCGAGCAGCAGGCCGCCGCCGACGGCGACCGGCCGGGTTCGTCGTGCGCGACCACAGCGCGGCGGCGCCGCCGGTCGCGAGCACGACCGCGCCGCTGGCGATCGCGCGGCCGTCGTCGAGGCGGACTCCGACGCAGCGATCGTCGCCGACGAGCAGCTCGGCGGCGCGCCGGCCCTCGAGCACGTCGATGCCCGGATGCTCGGCGACGACCGCGCTCAGCTGCCGGACGAGCCGCCGGCCGGTCGCCGCTCCGCCGGCGTGCACGATCCGGCGCCGCGAGTGACCGCCCTCGAGCCCGAGCGCGAGGCGGCCGTTGCGGTCGGCGTCGAAGCGAACGCCGAGCCCGGCGAGGTCGGCGACCGCGTCGGGCGCCTCCTCGCACAGCACGCGCGCCGCCGACTCGCGAACGGCGTCGCGGCCGGCCGCGATCGTGTCGAGCAGGTGGCGCTCGGGGCTGTCGTCGGCCGACACCGCGGCGGCGAGGCCGCCCTGGGCCCACCAGCTCGAGGACTCGGCGAGCGGCGTCGCGGACACGAGCGTGACGCGCGCACCTGCGCGCGCGGCGCACACGGACGTGTACAGCCCGGCGGCGCCGGCGCCCACCACCGTGACCTGAGCGGCGAGAACCTGCACGTGGCCCGATACCGTACCCCGATGGCGTCTGCGCCCGTGTGGCTCGAGCATCCGTCCTCGCTGCTCCACGACACCGGCGCGCACCCGGAGCAGCCCGCGCGGATCGTCGCGATCGAGCGCGAGCTGTCAGCGCGGGACTGGCTCGGGTTCGAGCGCGTCACGTCGCCGGCGGTCGATCGCGCCGTGCTCGAGGCGGTTCACTCGGCGGCGTATGTCGCGTCGATCGAGCGGGCGTGCGCGGCCGGCGGCGGTCACCTCGACGCGGACACCGTCGTCAGCGAGGGGTCGTTCGAGGCGGCGCTGCACGCCGCCGGCGGTGCGGTGCGGATGGTCGACCTGCTGCTCGACGGCGACGCCCCATCCGGGTTCAGCGCGCACCGTCCGCCGGGTCACCACGCGCTGACGGCGCGCGCGATGGGGTTCTGCCTGTTCAACAACATCGCCGTCGCGGCTCGGTACGCGATCGACGCCCGCGGCGCTCGAGCGCGTGATGATCGTCGACTGGGACGTCCACCACGGCAACGGCACCAACGACATCTTCCACGAGACCGACGAGGTGCTGTTCGTCTCGATCCACCAGTCGCCGCTGTATCCCGGGCACGGGGCCGGCGTCCGACGTCGGCTCGGGGGACGGCCGCGGGTTCACGGTCAACCTGCCGGTGCGCCCCGGGCGCGGACGACCGGGCGTTCTGCTCGCTGGTCGATCACGTCGTCGTGCCGCTGGCGCGGCGTTCGAGCCGCAGCTCGTGCTGGTCTCGGCCGGATACGACGCCCACCGCGACGACCCGCTCGGCGCAGTGCGAGGTGACCGAGGACGGGTACGCGGCGATGACGCGCTCGATTCGGTGGGTGTGCGAGTCGCTCGGCGATCCCGTCGGGTGCGTGCTCGAGGGCGGCTACGCGCTCGGCGCGCTCGCGCGGTCGGTCGCGGCCACGCTCGCAGGCGCTGAACGCAGCCGGTCGGAGCGCAGTCGCCCGGCGCGCACGCGGGCGCCGGCGACGGCGTGGCGCCCGTCGCGCTCGAAGCCCGCGAGCGGCTCGCGCAGTGGTGGCCGGTGCTCGCCTGAGCCGGCGTCGCCGGCGCGGAGCCGGCCCTGTCGACCCGGTACAGTTCGAGGCGATGGATCTCACGGTCTGAAGCCGCGCTCGTTCGTGCCGTCGCGTATCTGCGACGGCTCTGCTGCTCTCGTCGTTCCGTGGAGGTCCTGTTGCCGGTTCTAAGTAGTCAATCGTCTAGCTCCCGTCGTGATCGCCCGCGCGGCCCGGACGCACCTGGCCGTCTCGCTGCACGGCGTCGTCAAGCAGTTCGGCTCGGTCCGCGCGGTCGACGGACTCGAGCTCGAGGTCCCGGCCGGGCTCTGCTACGGCCTGCTCGGGCCCAACGGCGCCGGCAAGTCGACGACGATGCGGATCCTCACCGGCCAGGCCGTGGCGGACGGCGGCTCCGATCGAGGTGCTGGGCCACCGGCTGCCGGCCGAGTCGAAGCTCGCGCGGGCGCGGATGGGCGTGTGCCCGCAGGAGACGCAACCTCGACGTCGACCTCGGCGTGCGCGACGTGCTCGACGTGTTCGCTCGGCTGTACCGGGTTCCGCCCGCACGAGCGGGCGGCCGCGGTCGATCGCGCGCTCGCGATCGCCGGCCTCGAGCAGCGCGCGAACGACCGCGCCGAGTCACGCTCTCCGGCGGGATGCAGCGCCGGCTGCTGATCGCGCGGGCGCTGATCCACCGTCCCGAGCTCGTGCTGCTCGACGAGCCGACCGTCGGCCTCGACCCGCAGATCCGCCAGGAGCTGTGGTCGCTGATCCTCGCGCTCCGCGACGAGGGCGCGACCGTGCTGATGTCGACCCACTACATCGAAGAGGCCGAGCGGCTCGCCGACCGCGTGGCGATCATGTCAGCCGGGCGCGTCGTCGCTGAGGGCTCGCCGGCCGAGCTGATCCTCGCTCACGCCGGCCGTGAGGTCGTCGACGTGCACGGATCGGCCGCGCACCTCGATGGCTACGTGACCGGGCGCTCGCTGACGGGGCTTCCCACTCGACGCTCGGGTCCCGCGATCACCTACCTGCACGCGGACTCGCTGGACGGGCGCGTGCCCGCGGGCACGCGGCGGACCGCGACGCTCGAGGACGTGTTCGTGCGGCTCACGGGGGACTACGTCGAATGACGCGTCTGCTTCCACGGCGAATCGAGACGTCCGGCGCTGGTCGCGGTGTGGATCCGCGAGTGGACGGTGTTCCGCTACTACTGGCGCACGCGCACGTTCGCGGCGGTCGTCGAGCCGGTGATCACGCTGCTCGCGTTCGGCTTCGGCTTCGGCAAGCTCGTCTCGCACGTCGAGGGGATCCCGTACATCCAGTTCGTCGGGACCGGCGCGGTCGCCACCGCGGTGCTGTTCAGCGCCGTGTTCTCGGGGATGTTCGACGCGTTGTACAAACGTCGCTACCAACGCGTGTACGACGCGATGCTGGCCGCGCCGGTCGACGTCGACGAGATCGTCACCGGCGAATCGCTGTTCCTCGGGACCCGCGCCGGCATCTACGGCGTGGCACCGTTGCTGGTTGCGTTCATGTTCGGCCTCCAGCCCGAGCCCGCGATGCTGCTCGTGCCGTTCATCGGAGTCCTGACCGGCATCGGGTTCGCCGCGCTCGGGATGTGGTTCGCCGCGATGGTCAGCACGTACGACGGGTTCAGCTACGTGATCAGCGGCGTGATCACGCCGTTGTTCCTGGTCGCCGGCACGTTCTTCCCGCTGACGCGCATGCCGGAGTGGTTGCGCTCGCTCGCCCAGCTGAACCCGCTGTATCACTGCGTGGAGCTGGTCCGCCACTGCGCTTTCGGGCTGGATCCGGCCGCCGATCTCGTCCACGTGGCCGCGCTGGGCGCGTTCGCGGTCGTGGCCTGGTGGCTCGCGGTGTGGCGGACGCGAGCGCGGCTGATCCTCTGATCAGAGTCAGCGAGCGCCAGGCCTCGACGACCTGCGCGGCCATCCGGTCGGCCGAGAAGCGCTCGGCGCGCGCGCGCCCTTCGACGCGGGGGTCCTCGCTCGCGAGGTTGCGGCGCGAGCGCGTCGCGCCAGGTGGCCTCGTCGAACGGTCCACAGTAGGCACCCGCGATCCCGTTCAGTGCTTGTGCGTGGATTCCCACGGGCGTGGCCAGCACCGGGACGTCACACGCGAGCGCCTCGAGCGCCGCGAGGCCGAAGCTCTCCCGCTCGGACGGGACGAGCACCGCGTTGGCGGCGTTGACGTATTGCGGGACCTGGGCGGGGTCGACCTGCCCGAGCGCGAGCAGCGGCACGTCCCCGGCGAGCGCCGAGCGCCCGGTCGTAGCGCTTCTCCGGGCGGTCGGGGTCGGCCGGGAACAGCAGGTACGGACCTTCGGGCTTCAGTCCGAGCTCAGCGCGCGCCTGCGCTCGCGGGATCGGGCGGAAGCGATCGGTGGCGACGCCGGAGGGGAGGATCGCGCTCCGGCCCCGCAGCGCCCATCGCGGGATCTTGCTCGCGAGCGGCTCGGACACGGCCGCGACGAGGTCGAGCCAGGGCAGCGCCGAGAGCGTGATCGCGCGCGAGCGGGGATGCGCAAGGTCGGTGCCGTGGAGGGTCACCGCATGTGCCGTTCCTCGAGCCGCGAGCGCGGGCCACGCGGTCAACCCGAAGTGAGCGTGGACGATGTCGTGCCCCCCTTCGCCGCGGCGCCGTTTTCGCAGGTCGGAGGCGGCGCGAAGGTAGGTCTTCCCGCCTCCCGGCGGGAACGAGAAGACGTCGACGTCGATCCCCTCGATCCGGCGGAGCGCGTCGACCTGGTCGCGGACGAAGCTCCCGAGGGCGGGCCGGGCCGCGGTCGGGTACATGTTCGTGACGATCAGGGCGCGCATCGGGGGCGCGGCGAGACTAGTGGACCACGTGCGTCCCGGGCACGAGGGCTGCCCGGCGGCGCCTCTGGCACCATGGGCCCGCGATGGCACCTCTTGCTAAGCACCCGGTCGGGGTGTTCGACTCGGGCGTCGGCGGGTTGACCGTCCTGCACGAGCTGCTCGTGTCGCTGCCCGCCGAGGACTACCTGTACCTGGGAGACACCGCCCGGTTCCCCTATGGCGACCGCACCCAGCGCGAGCTGATCGCGTTCTCGATCGAGATCGCCGAGCATCTGCTCGCCGCCGGCGCGAAGCTGCTCGTGATCGCTTGCAACTCCGCAAGCGCGGCAGCACTCGATGCCGTCGAGCGGCATGTGCGCTCGAGCGGTGGCGACGTGGACGTGATCGGGGTGTTGCGGCCGGCGGCCCAGGTGGCAGTCGTCTCGAGCCACACCGGACGGATCGGCCTGCTCGCGACCCCGGCGACCGTCGCCAGCGGAGCCTACGAGCGCGCGGTCGCGGCGGCGGATCCGCACGTCCACCTCGAGAGTGTGGCGTGTCCGGACCTCGCGCCGATCATCCAGGGCGGGTTTCCGTTCGACGAGCAGGTGGTCGACACCGTACGCGGATACTGTGTCCCGCTCCGCGATGCCCAGGTCGACACCGTGATCCTCGGCTCCACGCATTACCCGTTGTGCGCACCGATCCTTCAGCGGATGCTCGGTCGCGGCGTGACGCTCGTGTCCGCCGGGATGGGCGTCGCGCGGAGCGTCGAGCGTGCGCTCGCCTCGCGGGAACTGCTGAACCCGCAATCGGGCGAAGGGAGCTACCGATTCCTGTGCACCGGCGACGTCGAGTCGTTCCACACGCTCGGGACTCGCTTTCTCCAGATGCCGCTTGGCGAGGTGGTCCACGTCGACCTCCGTGCTCGGGAGGCTGCGTGACGGCGGCGGCGTTTCCCGAGCGGAGCTACGGCCGTGCCCCGGACGCGCTCCGGCCGGTCTCGATCGAACCTGGATTCGTCCGAACCGCGACCGGGTCGGCGCTGATCTCGATGGGGGAGACGCGCGTGATCTGCACCGCGTCGGTGCAGGACAGCGTCCCCCGCTGGCTCGCCGGCTCGGGCCGCGGGTGGGTCACGGCCGAGTACGGCATGCTGCCCGCCTCGACCGGGGAGCGCAAGCAGCGCGACGCCAGCCGCGGCCGGCCGGACGGCCGCACGGTCGAGATTCAGCGGCTGATCGGGCGCTCGCTGCGCGGCGTGGTCGATTTCGGGTTGCTCGGCGAGCGCACGGTCTACATCGACTGTGACGTCCTGCAGGCCGACGGCGGCACGCGCTGCGCCTCGATCACCGGAGGGCTCGTGGCGCTCGAGCTGGCGTGCCGGCGATTGATCGCCGACGGAGCGCTCAAGCGCACTCCGCTGACCGGCACGGTCGCGGCGGTCTCGTGCGGGATCGTCGACGGCGCGCCGCTGCTCGACCTCGACTATCGCGAGGACTCCTCGGCCGAGGTCGACGCGAACGTCGTGATGACCGGGGACGACGGCCTCGTCGAGGTGCAGGCGACCGCCGAGCGCACGCCTCTGTCTCGAGCCCACCTCGACGATCTGCTGGCGCTGGCCGCGGGCGGCATCGCCGAGCTGCAGGCGCTTCAGGACGCGGCGGTCTCCGCCGCCGCGGGCTGAGACTATGTCCGAAGCGCCCCCGCAAGGCCGATCGGTCGTGCTCGCAACGCGCAACGCGCACAAGGTGCTCGAGATGCGGCGCCTGCTCGAGCCGGCCGGGATCGCCGTCGAGCCGCTCCCCGACGTGGTCGAGCTCCCGCCCGAGGACGCCCTGACGTTCGCGGACAACGCGATGCGCAAGGCCGGTGCCGCGGCGGAGGCCACCGGCCGGACGGCGATCGCAGACGACTCCGGGATCGAGGCAACGGCACTCGGCGGCGCCCCGGGCGTGTTCTCGGCGCGGTACGCCGGGGCGAACGCGACGGACGAGGAGAACCTCGAGAAGCTCGCAGCCGAGGCCCCGGCAGACAGCCGGCTGCGGTACGTCTGCGCGCTCGCATACGTGAATCCCGAGACCGGCGAGGAGCGCGTGTTCTTCGGCGACTGTCGCGGCCGGCTCGCTCGCGAACGAGTCGGCACAAACGGATTTGGCTACGACCCCGTGTTCATTCCGGACGCAACGGGGGACAATCGAACCATGGCGGAGCTCACGGACGCCGAGAAGGACGCGATCAGCCATCGCGGCCACGCGGTGCGCGCGCTCACGAGATGGCTTCGTCCCTGAGCCCCACCCGAGGCGCCGTCGCCAATCCTCAGGTGAAGACGCGCACGGCCGCGCTGTCGGTTGTCTCGAACTCGGTGCTGATCCTGCTCAAGTTGGTCGCCGGCTCGATCACGGGCTCGGTGGCGATCCTGACCGAAGCGGTCCACTCGAGCATCGACCTCGTGGCGTCGGTCGTCGCCTTCTTCTCGGTCCGCAAGGCGGAGGAGCCGGCGGACGAGAGCCACCGGTACGGACACGAGAAGGTCGAGAACCTGGCCGCCGCGATCGAGGGCATGCTGATCCTGGTCGGGTCCGCCGCGATCGCGTTTCAGGCGATCCGCCACCTCGCGAAGCGCGAGCAGCTCCAGTCGCTCGGCGTCGGCATCGCGGTAGTGGCGTTCTCGCTCGCGGTGAACCTGATCGTCTCGACCGTGATCGCGCGGAACGCCCGCAAGACCAACTCACCGGCGCTCGAAGGCGACGCGGCGCACCTTCGTACTGATGCGCTGACCTCGCTGGCGGTGCTCGTCGGGCTGGCGCTCGTGAAGATCACCGGTGCATACTGGCTCGACCCGGTGGTGGCGCTCGCGGTCGCGGCGACGATCGTGGTGACCGGGGTGCGACTGCTCGCGCGCTCGACGCGGGTGTTGGTCGACGAGGCGCTCCCGAACGACGAGGTCGCCGCGATCCGCGCCGCGGTCGAGGAATTCGGCCCGCTCGGGGTCGTCGGCTATCACGAGCTGCGGACGCGCCGGGCGGGCTCGCGCCGGTACGTCGACCTGCACGTCCAGTTCCGCCACGGCACCTCGCTCGAGGACGCCCACCGGACCGCACACGAGCTCCAGGACGTGATCGCCGAGCGGCTCCCCGGCGTCGACGTGCTGATTCACCTGGAACCGGAGGATCGCGTGCGGCCCGGCGAGGTGCTCGGGAGCGCGACCGCCGAGTCGGGTGGGGGCGCCGAGCCGGGTGGGGGCCCCGAGCCGGGCCGCGGCGCCGTGCCGGCGGCAGAGGAACGGGAGTCCGTGGCGCCGCGCGAGTCGCCCCGGATGCGTTAGGCCCTCGGCGGGCGATCGGCTCGTGCTGACCACCGGGTGCGGCGCTAGAGCAGGTTGATCCCGGCCGCCAGCGCCACCGCGAACGTGACCGCGGCGTACCCGTAATACCCCTGCAAAACGAGGATCAACACGGCGATGAGGCAGGCGCCGACAGTTGCCACCCACGCGAGTCGACCGAGATCCACGGCATTATTCTGATCGACGTCCACGCCGTCATTGTCGCCCTCCCGGTGGACGGCACCGTCCGTGTCGTTCGGCTGAGATCGCTCGGGGCCGCTGATTGTCGGGGGCGAATTACGCAAAATCCGGAAATCCAACGTTTACGGGCGTGTGGCGGGTCTAGCACACGGGAGAGAATCGCCCGTGGGGCCGACGAGTGTCCGAAGCCCGTGTTAACGTCGGGAATTCCTACCACCTCGAAGGAGGGAGCACGTGACCAAGCAAGAATTCGTAGACCAGGTAGCTGACCGAGCCGGCTTGAGCAAGAAGGATGCAGCCGAGGCGGTCGACGCGTTCCTGGTCACGGTGGAAGACGCCCTCAAACGCGGAAGCGACGTGTCTTTCTCGGGGTTTGGCAAGTTCAGCGTCTCGCAGCGCAGCGCTCGCGAGGGACGCAATCCGGCGACCGGCGAGAAGATCCAGATTGCGGCTTCTCGCGTCCCGAGGTTCACGGCTGGGGCGGGCCTGAAGAAGGCCGTCAAGTAGCACCGTGGCGGACGCTGGATGCTGCGGTCGCGTGCGGGACGCCGTGACCGTGGCGTCCATCGACGAGGCGTCCGGATCGCCGTGGCGGTGACATCCACCAAAGTCGCGTGCGGGACGCCGTGACCGTGATGTGGACGCAGGGCGGATCCAGGACCGCCAATGCGGGGCAGGAGCAGTTGGGAGGGTTCGGCGATCGTCTGGCCGAGCGCGTTGCCGGGCGCCGGTCGCAGATCGTGTTGGGCCTCGACCCAGATCCGGCACGTCTGTGGCCGGACGCGCTCCGCATTGCCGACGACGCGGCGAGCGGTGCTTCCAGTCCGCCCGCGCAACGCGCCGCCCGTGCGGTCGCCGCGCATTGCGCGCTCGCCATCCAGGCGACGGCGCAGCAGTGCGTCGCGGTAAAGCTTCAGGTCGCCTGCTTCGAGCGGCTCGGCGCGCCCGGGTGGGCCGCGCTCGCCGACACGCTCGAGCTGGCGCGCGAGCACGGCCTGCTCGTGATCGCCGACGCCAAGCGCGGCGACGTCGACGTCACGGCGGCGGCCTACGCCCAGGCCTTCCTCGGCGAGACGCCCAGCCCGTACGGCCCGATCGCGGGTCTCGGCGCCGACGCCATCACCGTCAACCCGCTGCTCGGACGCGACTCGCTCGAGCCGTTCGTGACCACGGCGCGTGCGCACGACCGCGGGCTGTTCGTGCTCGTGCGCACGTCGAACCCGGGGGCCGCGGACGTCCAGGAGCAGGCGCTCGAGGGCGGCGATGCCGTCAGCGAGCGGCTTGCCGTGATCGTGGCCGAGCTCGGTGCCGCGGGCGTCGGGACGTCGGGCTGGTCGGACGTCGGCGCGGTCGTCGGCGCCACGGCGCCGGACCGTCTCGCGGCGCTGAGGGAGCGGATGCCGCACGCGGCTTTCCTGCTGCCGGGCGTCGGGGCGCAGGGCGGGAACGTCGAAGGGCTCGCGCCGGCGTTCGCGTGCGGTCCGGCCGGCGGCCTCGTCTCGGCATCGCGCGGGATCGTGTTCGCCCACGAACGCACCGGGGAGGATCCCGCGGTCGCGGCCGCGCGCGAGGCGGGCCGCCTGCGCGAGTTGGCGTGGCGTTTGGCAGAGTGAGATGCGTCCCCGGCCAGGTGCGCGAGCCGTCCGCGGCGAGTGGTTCGTGCCTGAGGCGCAGGTATGATCGCCGGTGCGATGGTGGGGTGGAGGAACCCGGCGCGCTACATTGCGCCGCTCGCGCTGGCCGCGGCGATCACCGCCACGTATCTCGTCGTCCACCACGCAGTAATCAACAGTCACACGACGTCCACGACCACCACCGTGCAGCAGACCACGGTTGCTCGACACCGCGGCCACGGGGGACCGACGGTCACGAAGTCAAAGTTCTATGTCGTCAAGTCCGGGGACTCGCTGTCCAAGATCGCGGCCAAGACCGGAGTCTCGATCGCCGCGATCGAGCAGCTCAACCCGAAGGTCAATCCAAACGCCCTCCAGCCTTCGCAGCGGCTCCAGCTGCGTCGATGAGGTAGCCATGACCCGCCCGCTGGCCGCTGCGGCGGTTCGACTTCTGATGGCGCTCGCAGTGTGCGCCGCGATCATCGCGGCGCGCGGTACCGGCGACGCGCGCGCCGTCGCGCCGCCGTCGCTCGGGGTCCGCGCCGCGGCGCTGATCGACGAGGGCACCGGACAGCGGCTCTACGGCCAGAACGCGAGCGCCGAGCTCCCGATCGCGAGCACCACCAAGCTGATGACCGCGCTGATCACGCTCGAACGCGAGCCGCTGAACAAGGTGTTCGCCGACCCGGTCTACTACCCCGCCTCCGAGGACTCCCGGATCGACCTTAGGCCCGGCGAGCGGATGAGCGTGCGCGATCTGTTGACCGCGATGCTCCTGCCGAGCGCCGACGATGCGGCGGAGGACCTGGCCTACAACGTCGGCCATCGCTCGGTCAGCCGCTTCCTGGCGATGATGAACGCCCGCGCGCAGCAGCTGGGGCTCACCCACACGCACTACACGACCCCGATCGGGCTCGACACGCCCGGGAACTACTCGAGCGCTGATGACCTCGTCGACCTCGCGCGCTACGTGCTCCTCACCCAGCCCTTCGTCAAGGCGACGGTGCGCGAGACGCACGCGGTGCTGCGGACCGGAAACCACGTCCGCGCCGTAACCAACCTGAACGACCTCGTGGCTCGGTTCCGATGGGTCAACGGCGTCAAGACGGGTCACACGCTCGATGCGGGCTACGTCCTTGCCGCGTCAGGGACGAGGAACGGGATGACGCTGATCGATGTCGTGCTCGGCACGTCGAGCGAGGCCGCCCGAGATTCGAAGGCGCTCGCGCTGCTGAACTGGGGGTTCGCGAACTTCGGATTCCGGACGCCGGTGCACGCCGGAGCGGTGCTCGCTCGACCGGCGGTCGCAAACAAGCCGGGGACGCACGTGAGGCTGATCGCGGCGTCGTCGTACACCCACGTGTTCCCGCACTCGGAGCCCGTCAGGCTGCATGTGAGCGCGCCGGCGCAGCTCACCGGCCCGCTCCCCAGGCACGCGGTCGTGGGTTCGGTCCGCGTGATCGCCGGTCACCGTGTCGTGGCGCGCATCCCGCTGCTCTTGGCTGTAGAGCTACCGCAGGTCAAAAGGTCCACGTCGAGCGGAAGCGTGCTCCTCCTATCGGTTACGCTGTCCGGACTATTGGTGGCGGCGGGTGCGGCGATCGGGCTGACTATGTTCTGGCGCGAATGGACTAGGGGGACCAGGGTCCGCAGCTCCAGGTCGAGACCGCGATGATCATCACCGTCACGCTGAACGCCGCGCTCGACAAGACGCTCGAGGTGCCGAACTTCAGGGTCGGCCGCCGGCACAGGTCCGTCGAGCAGACCACGATGCCGGGCGGCAAGGGGGTCAACATCGCCCGCGCGCTGAAGCGGCTCGGTCAGCCGGTGATCGCGACCGGGCTCGCAGGCGGCGCCACCGGAAACCGGATCGTCGATGCGCTCAACGACGAGGCGATCCTCAACGGTTTCGTGCGGATCCGGGAGGAGTCGCGGACGAACACGGCCGTGCTCGACCCCACGACCGGGCTGCACACCGAGATCAACGAGCGCGGGCCGGCCGTCTCCGCCCACGACCTCGAGCTGTTCCGCGACAAGCTGCTGTACCTGGCCAAGGGTGCGAGCATGTGCGTGTTCGCCGGCAGCCTGCCGCGCGGCGTAGCGCCCGAGGTCTACGCAGGCCTGATTCGCGAGCTCAAGAAGCTCGGCGTGACCACGATCGTCGACACAGAGGGCGAGCCGCTGCGGATGGCCGTGCGCGCGGAGCCGGACGTGGTCTCGCCGAACGAGCTCGAGGCCGAGGAGCTCGTCGGGCACGAGTTCAATGACATCGACGACCGGGCGCGGGCGGTCGTCGAGATGACGCGCCTCGGGCCGGCCGAGGCGATCATGACCGTGTCGGACGGTTGCTACGCGCACGTCCTGGACGGCGGCTCGGCGGCGCTGTACAGGGTCCGGATCGAGGAACAGGAGGCGCGCTCGAGCATCGGGTCGGGAGATGCGTTCCTGGCCGGCTACATCGCCGCCCGCTACCTGGGTCGCTCGCCGACCGAATGCCTGCGCTACGGGGTCGCCTGCGGCGCCGAATCGGTCCAGCATTTCGGCGCCGGCCTGCTCGACCCGGGGGCGGTCGACCGGTTGCTCCCGGACGTCGAGCTCGAGCCGCTCGAGATCGCCGCGGAAATCGGCTGACAAACGCCCCGCATTTTGGATTGAACGGCGCTCCGGGGGCCCGGCGGAAGCTCCATAACGCGCTGCTACGATCGGCGAACCCGATGATCGCAACGTCGCTGCCGTCCGCGCCCACGAATACGATGCCGCAATGGAAGTAGAGATCGGACGCGGCAAGAAGGCCCGGCGGGCGTACGGCTTCGACGAGATCGCGATCGTCCCCTCGCGGCGGACGCGCGACCCGGACGACGTGGACGTCTCCTGGAACCTCGGGCCGTACCGGTTCGAGCTCCCGCTGATGGGCGCCGCGCTTGACGGCGTCGTTTCGCCGGAGACGGCGGGGCTGATCGGCAAGCTCGGCGGGCTTGCTGTGCTGAACCTCGAAGGCATCTTCTGCCGTTACGAGGACGCCGACTCGCAGCTCGATCGGATCTCGACGTTCTCCAAGGACATCGCCACGCGGGAGATGCAGGACATCTACCGCGAGCCGGTCAAGCCCGAGCTGATCGCGCAGCGGATCGCCGAGATCAAGGAGCAGGGCGTGGTCGCCGCCGCGTCGCTCACGCCGCAGAAGGTGCGGACCTACTACGAGGTGGCGCTCGAGGCCGGACTCGACATCCTCGTGATCCAGGGGACGGTCGTATCGGCCGAGCACGTCTCGCTCGACGACAGCCGGCCGCCGCTGAACCTCAAGGAGTTCATCCGCGAGCTCGCGCCGACGCCGGTCGTCGTCGGCGGGTGCGCGTCCTACCACACCGGCCTTCACCTGATGCGGACCGGAGCCGCCGGCGTGCTCGTCGGCGTCGGCCCGGGCGCGATCTGCACGACCCGGGGCGTGCTCGGGATCGGCGTCCCGCAGGCGACCGCGATCGCGGACGTCGCCGCCGCGCGCTCACAGCACATGCTCGAGACCGGCGACATGGTCAAGGTGATTGCCGACGGCGGGATGCGCAACGGCGGCGACATCGCCAAGGCGATCGCCTGCGGCGCGGACGCGGTCATGCTCGGGTCGGCCCTCGCCCGCGCGTACGAGGCGCCGGGCCGCGGATACAACTGGGGGATGGCCACGTTCCATCCGACCCTGCCCCGCGGCGCGCGCGTCGCGACCACGCCGAACGGCACGCTCGAGGAGATCGTCAAGGGCCCGGCGCGCGAGAACGACGGAACCTTCAACCTGATGGGCGCGCTGCGCACGTCGATGGCCACGTGCGGCTACCGGGACATCGCGGAGTTCAACCGCGCGGAGCTCGCGGTGGCGCCGGCGTTGCAGACCGAGGGCAAGCACCTCCAGCGCGAGCAGGGCGTCGGCATGGGCGCCAAGCCCGCGGCGGTCAGTGTCGCCGACTGACTTGGGTTCCCACGCGCCCGCCCCCGCCGCCCTCGCTTCGCCCGGCGTCCCTGAGACTTCGCGACCCCGTCCGGACGGGGAGGATGGCCCCATGGGTGTCGCGAAGCGGGGTGGGCGCGACTTAATCCAAGAAGAGGTCGTGGTCCTCGACTACGGGGGCCAGTACTCCCAGCTGATCGCCCGCCGCGTGCGGGAATGCGGCGTGTTCTCGGAATTGCTGCCGCACCACGTCGGCCTCGAAGAGGTGGCCCGCCGCAACCCCAAGGGCGTGATCTTGTCCGGCGGGCCCGGCCTCGGTCTACGAGGACGGCGCGCCGGCGCTGCAGCGTGAGCTGCTCGAGCTCGGGGTTCCGGTGCTCGGGATCTGTTACGGGATGCAGCTGATCGCGCTCGAGCTCGGCGGCCGCGTCGAGGGCGCCGAGGTCGGGGAGTTCGGGCGCTCGGAGCTCGCGGTCGCCGAGCCCGGCCGGCTGCTGGCCGGCACGCCGCGACAGCAGAGCTGCTGGATGTCGCACCGCGACACGGTGTTCGCCCCGCCGCCCGGGTTCACCGCGCTGGCCTCGTCGACCGCTTCGCCGGTCGCGGCGTTCGAGTCGGTGGAGCGCGGCATCTACGGGATCCAGTTCCACCCCGAGGTGGTCCACACGCCGTACGGGCAGCAGGTTCTGACGAACTTCCTCGACCGACGGGATGCGGGTGTGAGCTCACCTGGAGCGCGAGCTCCGTGATCGAGGAGCAGATCGAGTCGATCCGCGCGCAGGTCGGCGACGGGTCGGGCGATCTGCGGGCTGTCGGGCGGGGTCGACTCGAGCGTCGCGGCGCTGCTCGTCCACCGCGCGATCGGGGACCGGCTGACGTGCGTGTTCGTCGATCACGGCCTGATGCGCAAGAACGAGGGCGCCCAGGTGATCCAGGCGTTTCGCGATCACTTCCGGGTGCCGCTGGTCGCGGTCGACGCGTCCGACCGCTTCCTCGCGCGCCTCGCGGGCGTGACCGATCCCGAGCAGAAGCGCAAGGCGATCGGCGCCGAGTTCATCCGCGTGTTCGAGGAGGAGGCGGCCAGGCTCGACGACGTCCACTTCCTCGTGCAGGGCACGCTCTACTCGGACGTGATCGAGTCCGGCGGGAGCACGGGCGCGGCCACGATCAAGTCCCACCACAACGTCGGCGGGTTGCCCGAGGACCTCGAGTTCGAGCTCGTCGAGCCGCTGCGGTCGCTGTTCAAGGACGAGGTGCGCGCGGTCGGGGCGGAGCTCGGGCTGCCCGAGCGGCTCGTGTGGCGCCAGCCGTTCCCGGGCCCGGGCCTCGCGATCCGGGTCGTCGGCGGCGAGGCCACGCGCGAGCGCCTCGACATCCTCCGCGAGGCCGACGCGATCCTTCAGGACGAGATCCGCAAGGCGGGCCTGTATCGCGACCTCTGGCAGTCGTTCTGCGTGCTGCCGGACATCCGCACGGTCGGCGTGCAGGGCGATACGCGCACGTACGGCAACGTGATCGCGATCCGCGCGGTGACCAGCGACGACGCGATGACCGCCGACTGGGCACGCCTGCCATACGACCTGCTCGAGCAGATCTCCACGCGCATGATCGGCGAGATCCGTCAGGTGGGGCGCGTCGTGCTCGACATCACGAGCAAACCCCCGGGAACGATCGAATGGGAGTAGTCTGAGCGGGCGTTGTTGATGGGTAGGGCAGTTTGGGGGCTTTGCTTTGTCGCCGTGGCGGTTATCTGCACGTGTGGCGCGCTTGCGCCTGCCGCTGGCGCATCGCTGTCCGTGCCGACGGGGGGTCCGCCCGTCCCGTTCACGGCTCCCAGCGCCCCTTTTCCCTCGGTTGCGTCGGCGATCACAGCGTTCGAGGCGCAGGCCGGCGGCGGGGACAACGGCACGATCACCGGAGAGCAGAGCGGTGGCTTCCGTCACGTCACGTGGGACCAGATCGCGGTCGACGGGAGCGATCCCGGCTCGACCGTGATCAAGCAAGCGGCGGGGCATGTGATCGTCCCCGCGCGCAGCCGGCTGCAGCCTTGGGGGCTCGAGCTCGGACCCGAGATCGCGGTCGCCAACGACGGCTTCCAGTCGGTCGGCTCGAGCGTCACGTTCACCCCTTTCAGTCGGCCGAACGTGTGGGGGCCGTTCAACTCCGACGTCACCAACTCTGAGGTCGCCGAGTTCGACATCGTCGCTCCGACCGGCCAGGGAGCGACGCCGACGCCGGCGCAGAGCCGTGGACTCGGAATTGTCTTCCTCAACTCCACCGGGTCGGCCCAGATCCAGTACTTCAACGGCGACAACGTGCTCGCGCAGGGTTCGGTCATCGCGCCGGCTGGGACGACATCATTCGCCGGCCTGCTCTTCCCCGATGCCGTCGTCACGCGCGTCGTCGTGACCCTGGGTGTCTCTAAGATCTTCGGGTGGGACGGGGGAACGGTTTCCCCGGGTGCGGCGAACGCTGTTGCCGGCGACGACATCGTCCTGGCCGAGCCGGCGCCGGCGCGGCCGACTGTGAACGCGACTGCTGACGTTCCGATCTCGGCCGTGCTCGACACGTTCACGAACACCGGGCCGAACGCCACGGCCACGATCGACTGGGGCGACGGCAACCGCAGCACCGGCACGATCACAGCCGCACCCGGGGGCGCGTTCAACGTGACCGGCACGCACGCGTACGCCCGGGCCGGGAGTTACACCGCGGTGCCCACCGTCGACGACTACACCGGCTCCGAGCAGACCTCGCAGACGCTGATCCAGGTGGCTGCGCGCGCGAGCTCGACGACGATCGCGTGCTCGCCCTCGCCGGTGGCGGTGACGGCCGGGACGACGTGCACCGCCATCGTCACCGACGTCGGCGCCGGCGGACCGGTCGCCCCGACCGGCGTGGTCGCGTTCAGCTCGCCCACCGCGGGCGCGACGTTCGCCGACGACTCGGGGTGTGTGCTGACCCCGGACGAGACGCCCGGGGTGTCGATCTGCGAGGTGCTCTTCACGCCGAGCCAGCTCCCGCCGAACCAGGCCCGGATCATCGCCGCCTACGATGGCGACCCGGCCCACAGCGGGAGCGGCGGCACAGGGACCGTCGCGATCCGTCCGCAGCACTGCTCGGTGCGGGCGCTCGCGGCCAATCTCACCCGCCGCCCGGTCGGTCTCGGTGTGGTCGTGACCTGCGATGCGCGGGCGAGCGTCCAGATAACGGTCGACGCGAGGGCGGCGCCAGCTGGGCCGGTTCAAGGCGATTCGGCTCGAGTTCGGGAAGCTCAAGGCGGCCGTGACCGCCGGCAGGCCGACCGTCCTCGTGATCAAGCCCTCCACCGGCGTACTGCCGATCCTGCGCGCCGCGACGCGCCGGCACCAGCGCGTCTCGTTGAAGCTGACCCTGGTCGCGAGCTCGCACGCGACTCGCGCGACGACGACCACGCGGGCGTCGGCGCTCAGAATTCGCTAGCCAGTCGGGCCTGCGTGAGGATCCGGTGGACGAACCGGCCGATGTCCGGGGGCAGGTCGTCGCGGGGGAACCAGGCGGCTTCGGCGAGCTCTGAGAGGTCGATGTCGAGCTGACGGTCGGGCGACGCTGGTCTGGAACATGTGGAGATTGTCGTCGTGGTGATCGGCGTTCACGTGCAGCACGCCGAGCTCCTGCCAGTCATCGAGTCGGCGGCCGAGCTCCTCGCGCATCTCGCGCCGGGCGGCGGCGATCGGCTGCTCTCCGCGCCGGACGGTGCCGCCGGGCAGGTCCCAGCTTCGGCGCCCGTACGTGTGGCGGACGAGCAGCACGTGATCGCCGTGGTTGAGGACGCACTTGACCCCGATCACCTTCGGCCTCACGAGGAACCAGTACGTCCTCAGTCCCACGTACGCGCACCGGACCGCGGCGCGGCGAAGCTTGACCGAAAGCCTCATCTGTTGAGCGTACGCGCCAGCACGAGCGGCCGTGTCGCGCCGAATCGCCTATCATTGGTGCGAGCCGCGCGATCGTCGCGCGGCTTGTGCATGCCATGAAGACCTACGTAGCCACACGCAGCCGATCGGGAGCGCAACTGGCTGATCGTCGACGCCTCAGGGCAGACGCTCGGGCGGCTGGCGACGCAGATCGCCGACACGCTGCGCGGAAAGCGCAAGCCGACCTACACCCCGCACGTCGACACGGGCGACTTCGTGATCGTCGTCAACGCCGAGAAGATCACCGTGACGGGCAACAAGCGTGAGGACAAGCGCTACTACCGTCACTCCGGGTATCCGGGCGGGCTGAAATCCCGCAGCTTGAACGACATGCTCGAGCGCCGGCCCGAGGAGGTCATCCGCCTCGCCGTGAAGGGGATGCTCCCGCGCAACCGGCTGGCGCGTAAGCAGCTGACGAAGCTCAAGGTCTACGCGGGCCCCGAACACCCGCACGTCGCACAGCAGCCGCAACCGATGGAGATCGAGCATTGACCGAGCGCCCCGAGGACGAGCAGCAGGAATCCGCCGACGAGCCGACCGGCGCAACTCCGGAGGAGTCCGAGCCGACCGGCGCAGCTCCTGAGGAGTCAGAGCCGACCGCCGCAGCTCCCGAGGAGCCCGAGCCGGCGGCCGAGCCCGACCCCGAGCCGGCGGCCGAGCCCGAGCCCGAGCCGGCGATCGAGGCCGAGGCCGAGCCCGAGCCGGCGGCCGAGCCCGAGGTGTCGATCGCAGCCGAGGCCGAGCCGGCGCCTGAGCCCGAGCCCGAACCGGCGATCGAGGCCGAGGCCGAGCCGGCGCCTGAGCCCGAGCCCGAACCGGCGATCGCGGCCGAGGCCGAGGTGGGCGATCCGGACGCGGTGCAGCCCGACGTCGTGATCGAGGCCGAGCAGAATCCGCTCGACGACGACGAGCTGGAAGAGGTCGAGCTCGCGCCGCGCGCGAAGCCTGAGATCCCCGGCGCCGACCTGATCCCGGACATCGTGTCAGACGGCGAGCAGTTCCTCGACGCGGAGGCGCAGGCGGCGGCCGAGGCCGACGCGGAGGCGCAGGCCGCGGCCCGCGAGCAGCAGGAGGCCGACGAGGCAGACTCGAGGCCGATCGCCGACGCCGCGATCGATCTCGCCGCGGGCGCGCGCTACACCGCGACCGGGAAGCGCAAGACCGCGGTCGCGCGCGTGATCATCAAGCCCGGCACCGGTGACTACGTGATCAACGGCAAGTCGCTCGACGCGTTCTTCCCCCGCGAGACGCTCCGGCGCGTGATCCGCCAACCGCTCGAGACCGTCGGTTACGAGTCGCGGATGGACGTGGTCGCGCGGATGCACGGCGGCGGCGTCTCCGCACAGGCCGGAGCGCTCCGCCACGGGATTTCCCGCGCGCTGATCGTGGCCGATCCCAACCTGCGCGGCGAGCTCAAGCGGCGTGGCTTCCTGACGCGCGATCCTCGCGTCAAGGAGCGCAAGAAGGCCGGGCTCAAGAAGGCCCGTAAGCGGCCGCAGTTCTCCAAGCGCTGAGCGCGCCCGGTAACAGTCGTGGCGCGACATCTCTTCGGCACGGACGGCGTCCGGGGCCGCGCGGGACATTTCCTGACCGCCGACCTCGCGCTCGGGCTCGCGCGTACCGCGGTGGCGCGGCTGGACGCGGAGCGCCCGCAGGTACTGATCATCCGCGACACGCGCGAGTCGGGCGAGATGCTCGAGTCGGCGATCGCCGCCGGCGTGGCCGCGGCCGGTGGCGACGCCTGGCTCGCGGGCGTGCTGCCAACCCCCGCCGCCCCGCTGTTGGTCCGCCGCCACGGGCTCGACCTCGCGGCGGTCATCTCCGCCTCGCACAATCCCTACGAGGACAACGGCATCAAGCTGTTCGCGGGCGACGGGTTCAAGCTCCACGACGACACCGAGCACGAGATCGAGGCCGAGCTCGAGACCGCCCCGCCGCCGCCGCCGCACATCGGTCGCATCAGGCCGTTCGCCGGGGCGCTCGAGGACTACCTCCATCTGCTTCAGGAGCGCTTCACCGGGCTCGACCTGAGCGGGACCCGCGTGCTGCTCGACTGCGCCAACGGCGCCACGTTCCAGGCCGCCCCCGAGATCTTCCGCCGGCTGGGCGCGGACGTCGACGTGATCGCCGATCAGCCCGACGGCATCAACATCAACCAGGGGTGCGGCTCGACGCATCTCGACGTGGTCGCCGAGCGCATCTCGGGCGGGAGCTACGACGTGGCGTTCGCATTCGACGGCGACGGCGATCGGGTGCTGGCCGTCGACCGGCACGGCGCGATCGTCGACGGCGACGAGCTGGTGGCGCTGGCCGCGCTGCATCTTCGCTCGGGGGGCCGGCTGCTCGGCAACGGCGTGGCGGTCACGGTCATGACGAACTACGGGTTCCATCGGGCGATGGCGGAGGCCGGGATCGAAGTCGCGACGACCGTCCGTCGGCGACCGCTACGTGCTCGACGAACTCCGCAAGCGCGGCTGGGCGCTCGGGGGCGAGCAGTCCGGTCACATAATCGATCTCGGCTTCGGGCCGTCCGGCGACGGGATCGCGAGCGCGCTGCTCACGCTCGAGGCGCTCGGAGGCCGGGAGCTGACCGAACGCGGTGCGATGCAGAAGCTCCCGCAGCGCCTGGTCAATATCCGCGCCGCCGACCGGAACCGGCTGGCCGCGGCGATGTCCGATCCAGAGGTCGAGGAGGCCGTCGCCCGGGAGAATGCGGGCCTGACCGGCCGCGGACGCGTGCTCGTGCGCGCGTCTGGCACCGAGCCGCTGATCCGGGTGATGGTCGAGGCGCCGAGCCAGGAGGAGACCGACGATATCTGTGCCCGGCTCCAGCGGCTTGTGGAGACCGCTCTGGCCCAGTAGCACAGGAACCCCGCCGAACGGCCGCGAGTCCTGCACGCCGCCGTGCGTTGTTGAGGCGACTGCCCTTCCGGATAACATCGGTCACTTCCCGGACGGGGACCGGAAGGCGATCGCGGTTTGCCCGCCACGAAAGGGGACGTAAGGACGCATGTGTGGAATCGTCGGCTACGTCGGCCCGCGTAAAGCGCGTCCGCTCCTGCTCGCCGGACTCGAGAAGCTCGAATATCGCGGGTACGACAGCGCCGGAATCTCGGTGCTCGACGGCGATCGCATCGACGCCATCCGCGCGGTCGGCAACCTGAGCGCGCTGCGCGGAGCGATCGACGCCTGCGGCGGCCCCGACTGTGGCCAGGGCGCGGTGGCGCTCGCCGAGCGGCCCCAGCCGGGGACCGGGATCGGCCACACGCGCTGGGCGACTCACGGCCGCGTGACCGAGGAGAACGCGCACCCGCACTTCGACAACACCGACCGCGTCCACATCGTCGTCAACGGGATCGTCGAGAACTACATCTCGCTGAAGCGCCGCCTGGTGGCCGACGGCGCTACGTTCACGTCCGAGACCGATGCCGAAGTGATCGCCCATCTCGTGGCTCACTACAACGATGGGGACCTCGTCGAGGCGGTCGTCCGGGCCTACGCCGACCTTCGCGGGCACTACGCGTTCGTCGCGATGACCGCGGACGAGCCCGGCGTGCTGGTCGGGGCGCGGAAGGAGTGCCCGCTGATCATCGGCCGCGGCGAGGGCGAGCAGTTCATCGCCTCCGCGATCCCCGCGTTCCTGCGCCACACGCGCCACGTCCAGTACATCGAGAACGACGAGATCGTCGTGCTCCGTCCCGACGGTGTCGAGTTCTTCACCGCCGACGGCACCGCGCTCGACCGCGAGGTGGTCGAGATCGACTGGGATTCCGACACCGCCGAAAAGCAGGGCTACGAGACGTTCATGCTCAAGGAGATCCACGAGCAGGCCGACGCGGTCGCCGAAACGATCGGCGAGCGGGCGGCGCGCGGGGTGGGGATTGACCTTGGGGATTTGACCCCGCCCACCCGGGAGGGCGGGCGGGGTTCGGCCTCCATCGACGACGAGTTGATGCGCGGGCTGCGCCGGATCGTGATCGTGGCGTGCGGCACCTCGTACCATGCCGGCCTGATCGGGCGCTACGCGATCGAGGAGTTCTCGCGCGTCCCGGTCGAGGTCGAGATCGCTTCTGAGTATCGCTATCGCAACCCGGTCGTCGGTCCCGGCGACCTCGTGATCGGGATCTCGCAGTCCGGCGAGACGGCCGACACGCTGGCCGCGATGCGCACGGCCCGCGAACGCGGCGCGAGCGTGCTCGCGATCACGAACATCATGGGCTCGCAGGCGACCCGGGAGGCCGACGGCGTGCTGTATACGCGGGCCGGCCTCGAGATCGGCGTCGCGGCCACGAAGACCTTCGTCAGCCAGGTCGTCGCGATGTACCTGCTCGCGCTGAGGCTGGCCGAGCTCCGGGGCACGCTCGAGCCGGACGAGCTGAAGGCGACGATCAGCGAGGTCAAACGCCTGCCTCACCGGATCACCGAGATGTTCGAGCGCGACATGGGCGGGGTGGCCCGGATCGCGGAAGGCGTCGCCGACGCCGAGTTCTTCCTTTACCTCGGCCGGCATGTCGGGTTGCCGGTTGCCTTGGAGGGCGCTCTGAAGCTGAAGGAGATCTCGTACATCGCCACCGACGCATATGCCGCCGGCGAGATGAAGCACGGCCCGATCGCGCTGCTCGACCAGAGCACGCCGGTGGTGGTCGTCGCGACCGAGTCGCCGGTGCTCGAGAAGGTGATCTCGAACATCCAGGAGGTCCGGGCGCGCGGCGCGCGGGTGATCGCGGTGGCCACCGAAGGCGACGAGCAGATTGCCCAGCACGCGGACGAGGTGATCGAGGTGCCGCACACGGAGTGGATGCTGGCGCCGCTGCTCGCGGTGATCCCGCTCCAGTTGCTCGCGTACCACATCGCGCGCAACCGTGGGCTGAACGTCGATCAGCCGCGGAACCTCGCCAAGACCGTCACGGTGGAGTGAGCCCGACTCCCTACCGGGTCGGGATCGACCTGCTGGAGATCGACCGGCTCGAGCGGGCGCTCGCCCGAACTCCGCGGCTGGCCGAGCGGTTGTTCACCGAAGCCGAGCGCGCCTACGCGGCCAGTCAGGGCCGTCCGGCGCAGCACCTCGCGGCCCGCTTCTGCGCCAAGGAGGCGGCGGCCAAGGCGCTCGGGATCCAGTCCTGGAACTTCCACGAGGTCGAGGTGATCGGTACCGGCGGACCGCCTCAGATCCGTCTTTCGGGTTCGGCCGCTGCACGTGCCGCCGAGCTCGGCGTGCAGGTCGAGGTGTCGTTGACCCACACGCGCCGGGACGCCGCCGCAGTCGTGATCGCTGGGTGAGGTGTGGGGAGCCACTAGGCTCCCCGCCATGACGGTCCTTCCCGATTGGCTTGATCCACTTCCCGACGCCGGCGAGCAGCGGGCGCTCGACGAATGGGCGATCGGTGAGTGCGGAATGCCAGGCGTCGAGCTGATGGAGCGCGCCGGCGCGGGGCTGGCCGACCTGGTCGGCGAGCTTGTGCCCGCCGGCCGGATCGTGGCCGTGTGCGGCAAGGGCAACAACGGCGGCGACGGGTTCGTGGCGGCGCGCCTGCTTCGCGAGCGCGGCCGCGAGGTCGAGGTACTGCTGCTCGGGAACGTCGACGAGCTGCGCGGCGACGCGCGGACGAACGCGGAACGCCTGCCCGGGCCGGCGTCCTGCGCCGTTCGATCCCGGGGCGCTTGCCGGCGCCGACGGCATCATCGATGCGATCCTCGGCACGGGCTTCTCCGGTGAGCCGCGCGAGCCGGCGGCCGGCGCTATCGCGGCCATCAACGACGCTGGCTCGGTCGTGGTCGCATGTGATGTCCCGAGCGGCGTTGATGCCTCAACTGGGGAGATCGCCGGCGCCGCGGTTCGGGCGCGCGCCACCGCCACCTTCCATGCGGCCAAGCCCGGGCTCTGGATCGATCCCGGCAAGTCGCATGCCGGCGAGGTCCAGGTGATCGACATCGGGATCCCGCCGGGCGGACCCGGCGAGCCGCAGGTCGGGTTGATCTCCGAGCGGGCGGCCGACGATGTCCCGCGCCGCGACCGAGCGTCGAACAAGTTCGTAGCCGGCAGCGTGCTCGTGTGCGGCGGGTCCCTCGGGCTGACCGGTGCGCCCTGTCTCGCCTCCGAGGCCGCGATGCGCGCCGGGGCGGGCTACGTGACCGCGTGCGTGCCCTCGTCGCTCAACATCGTGTTCGAGAGCCGGCTGCTCGAGGCGATGACCGTGCCGCTGCCCGACACGGACGGGGCGCTCGAGCCGTGGGGGGTGGAAGGGGTGCTCGAACGCGCGGATCGCGCGGACGCGCTCGTACTGGGACCGGGCCTGGGGCGCGCGCCGGAGACACAGGAGTTTGCCCGTCAACTCGCCCAGGCCGCGCCCGTACCGCTGCTGCTGGACGCGGACGGGCTGAACGCGCACGCGGGGTCGCTCGGGTTCCTGGCGGACCGCGAGGCCCCGACCGTGCTCACCCCGCACGCCGGAGAGCTCGCGCGCCTGCTCGAGACCGACAGCGCCTCGATCGGCGCGAGGCGGCTGGACAGCGCGCGCCGGGCCGCCCGCGAGGCGCACGCGATCGTCGTGCTGAAGGGCGACGACTCGATCGTCGCCGCTCCCGACGGCTGCGCCGCCGTGAACCGGGGCGGCGCGCCGGCGCTCGCCACGGCCGGTAGCGGAGACGTCCTCTCGGGGGTCGTCGGCGCGTTCCTGGCCAAGCGGATGGACCCGTTCCACGCGGCCTGCGCGGCGGTGCTCATCCACGCCCGTGCCGGCATGCTAGCCGCCCGGGAGATCGGGCCCGAGGGCGTGATCGCGAGCGACGTGATCGCGGCGCTCCCGCGGGCGCTCGCGGCGCGGACGGGGTGAGCGTGGCGCTCCGCGCGCGGCCCGGGTGAATCTCGCGGCGATCGAACGCAACGTCGCGCGGCTGCGGTCTCGGTTGAGTGGCGGGGCGGAGTTGGCCGCGGTCGTCAAGGGCAACGGGTACGGCCACGGCGCGCTCCCGGCGGCGCGGGCCGCCTTGGCGGGCGGGGCCCGGTCGCTGGCGGTCGCGACCGCGGGCGAGGCGGCCGAGCTGCGGGCCGGCGGGATCGAGGCGCGGCTGCTCGTGATGGGCGCTTTGAGTGACGAGGAGCTACCGGTGGCGCTGGCCGCGGGGAGCGAGGTCGTCGCCTGGAGCTCGCGGTTCGTGGAACAGCTGGCGGGCCTGCGCGCCGGTTCGGGAGATGCGCGCGTGCGCGTGCACGTGAAGCTCGACACCGGCATGGGCCGGCTCGGGACCCGGGACGTCGACGAAGCCGTTCGCGTGGCCGAGCGGGTCGCCGATGCAGCGCCGGCGCTCGAGCTCGCGGGTGCGATGACCCACTTCGCGAGCGCCGACGAGGACCCTTCGTTCACGGCCTCGCAGCTTGCGAGATTCGCGCCGTTCGTTCAGGCGATGCGATCGCGGTGGCCCGGGATCGTCGTGCACGCCGCGAACAGCGCCGCGACGCTGCGTGAGCCCGCGAGCCACTTCGACCTTGTCCGCTGCGGGATCGCGATCTACGGGTGCGACCCAATGAACAAGGATCCACGCCTGCATAGGCCTCGAGCCGGCGCTCGAGTTGAGTTCCTACGTCGCGGCGGTGAAGCTGGCTCGCGCGGGGGACAGCGCCGGGTACGGCCGGCGGTTCGTGGCCAGCTCCGAGACCTGGCTGGCGACGGTGCCGATCGGCTACGGCGATGGGATCCGCCGCGCGCTCACCAACAACTGCGACGTGCTGATCGGTGGCCGGCGCCACCCGCTCGTCGGCACGGTCAGCATGGACAACATCACGGTGTCGCTCGGCGCGGTCGCGGGCGATGTGAGCTGCGGTGACCAGGTCACGATCATCGGCGCCGACGGATCCGAGCGCCAGACCGCCGAGGACGTCGCGCGCCGGATCGGGACGATCAACTACGAGGTGCTGTGCGGGCTGACGTCGAGGGTGCCGAGGGTCTACCACCGCGACGGGTCTCCAGCTTGACCGCAGGCGACCCTCTCGAGACGCTCGTAGCGATCGCGCATGAGCCCGCCTGGCTGGTGGGCGGGGCCGTGCGCGACCGCCTGCTGGGGCGGCGGACCGACGACTACGACGTCGCGGTCGCGGGCGACGCACGGCAGCTCGCGCGCTCGCTCGCCCGGCGTGTCGACGCACACGCGTTCGCCCTATCGGAGGCGTTCGGGGTGTGGCGGGTGGTCGCGCGCGATCACAGCTGGCAGGTCGACCTGCTGCCGGTCGTCGGGGGCTCGATCGAGACCGACCTCGCGCAGCGCGACTTCACGATCAACGCGATCGCCGAGCCACTCGGCGGTGGCGAGCACGTGGACCCGTTCGGCGGTCTGCGCGATCTGCGGGGGCGGATCCTCCGGATGGTGTCCCCGCGCGCGTTCGACGACGACCCGCTGCGGACGCTGCGGTTGGCGCGGCTCGCGTGCGAGCTGAGCTTCGACATCGACGCCGCCACGGCGCGCGGCGGCCGCCGCCTCCGCCGGCGGGCTCGCGGAGGTCGCGCCGGAGCGGATCTTCGCCGAGCTCAAGCGGATCGTGATCGCCGAGCGCGCGCTCGACGGCCTCGACCTGATGGACGCCCTGGGTGCGACCGGCGCGGTGCTGCCCGAGCTCGCCGAGCTGCGCGGCGTCGAGCAGAGCCACTACCACCATCTCGACGTGTACGAGCACACACGCTCGGTGCTGGCCTGCGCGATCGAGGTGTCACGGCAGCCTGAGCACTGGTTCGGCGACCAGGCGGAGGCGGTTCGACGGCTGCTGGCCGAGCCGCTCGCCAACGAGCTGACGCGCGGTCAGGCGCTCCGCTTCGGCGCGCTGCTGCACGACGTGGCGAAGCCGCGGACGCGCCAGGTCATGGCCTCGGGACGGGTCACGTTCGTCGGGCACGACGTGCTCGGAGCCGAGATGGCGGCGGGCGCGCTGACCCGCCTGCGGGCGAGCGACCGGCTTCGCGACCACGTGGCCGCGCTCACGCTGCAATCACCTGCGGCTCGGCTTCCTCGTCCACGAGACGCCGACTCGGCCGGCGCGCGATCTACCGGTATCTGAGGGCGTGCGAGCCGGTCCAGGCCGACGTGACGCTGCTGAGCGTGGCCGATCGCCTGGCGACGCGCGGGAGGGGCTCGGAGGAGGCGATAGCGCGCCACCTCGAGCTGGCGCGCGAGCTGCTCGGCGAGGCGCTCGCGTGGCGGGAAGGCCGGCCGCGCCCGCCGGTGCGCGGCGACCAGCTCGCTCGCGCGGTGGGACTCCGGCCCGGCCCGGAGCTCGGGCAGATCCTCCAGGAGCTCGAGGAGGCGAGCTTCGCGGGGGAGATCAGCTCGGCCGATGAGGCGATCGACCGAGCGCGCGCAATCGTCGGCGAGCGGGGCAACTCGAGCGCCGAGCGATAGCGTGCGCTGCGCCGATCGGTTCCGGCCCCGCGTTGGGCGCAGATTGGGCCCAGGTTAGGCCCGGATTGGTCCGGCCTCCGGACCTCAGAAGCTGCATCGAATCACTCCAGAAAGCCATGCGCTGCGCTTCTTGGTACCTTCCCCGGGTTGGTCGGGGCCCTCGGGCACCGTGACCGGCGTGTCCGATAGCAGGCATCTCAAGGGGAGTACATGGCAACGGGTACCGTCAAGTGGTTCAGCGACGACAAGGGCTTCGGCTTCATCACGCCTGACGACGGCGGACGTGACTTGTTCGTTCATTTCACTGGCATCGTGGGGGACGGCTATCGCTCGCTGTCCGAAGGAGTGAAGGTGACTTACGAGGAGGAGGCCGGTCCGAAGGGGCCGAAGGCAGTAAACGTGACCAAGCTCTAGGCCGGCCAGACAGGTTGGTCCGGGGCGCCGGGGTCGATCTTCCGGTGCTGCATTTGCGTTAGTCGGTTGGCGCACGGCGCAACTGGCGCCCGAGCGTTGTGTTGAGACTGAACATGAAACGTTCTCTGTTGGCCGCCGCTGGTGCGGTCGCCGTCTGTGGCCTGCTTCCAGCGTCTGCAGCCGCGACGATCACCGAGCTCGGGGCGACTACCTCGCCGCTGGTGGCTCCGGTCTGCCCGAAGGGCGTAGCGCCCTCGCAATGCACGATCATCCTGACCCGGGCGACCTCGCTCGAGACGATCAGGGACAACGTCGCGTACCCATCGACCGTCAAGCAGGCCGGACGTCTGGTGGCGTTCACGGTCGGGCTGTCGGCCCTGTCGAGCAACGCCAGCACCGCGCTCAAGGACACCCAGTTCCTCGACAAGACCTACGGCGGCGACGCTCAGGTCGGCATCAGCGTACTGAAGCGCGTCGGGAAGAAGACCGACTGGACCTGGTCGGTCGTCGCGCAGAGCCCGCTCGTCGACGTCCAGCCGTATCTGGGACAGGTCGTGCAGTTCCCGCTCACGACGACGATTCCGGTCGTCCGCGGTGAGGCGATCGCGCTGACCACGCCCACCTGGGCGCCGGTCCTGTCGATCGACCTGTCGACGTCCCACTTCGCGTACCGCCAGAGCCGGAGCAAGAACTGCAACAGCCCGCCCGCGACCTCGCAGGCCCAGGTGACGGTCGGTGGGAGCACCAAGTACGGGTGCGACTACCCGGGGACTCGGGTCGAGTACAGCGCCACCGAGGTCACGAACCCCGTGGCTCCGACAACGACGACGACGCCTCCGACGACCAAGAAGAAGTAAGCCCCGGCGTTATCGGCTCGCCGGACCGGGCGGCGCTTGCGCGCCGCTCGGTGGGTTAGGGGAGGCCGCCGCCGCCGCTACCCGAACCCGAGCTCGACGTGCCCGTGGTAGGTGTCGCGCCGTTCGGCGTCGCGCCACCGCCGGCGCCACCGCCGCCGCCACCTCCGGTGCCACCACCGCCACCGGTCGTGCCGCCACCGGTCGTGCCGCCGGTCGTGCCGCCAGCGGAGGTTCCGCCGCCGCTCGTGCCGCTGGAGGAGCCGGTAGACGAGCTCGAGCCGCCGGAGGATGCCGAAGCGGAGCTAGATGGAGCGGCGCCGCTCGAAGAGGACGTGCTCGTGGTGCCGGTCGTCGTGGACGTCGACGTGGTATTGGTGCTGCTCGCCGGCTGAACGCTGATCGGCTGGGTCGGGACCGTGAACGGCGGCGCCCCTGATGTGTCGGTCGACGGCGAGCTGCTTCCGCACGCCGCGAGCGCAGCGCCCGCGGCGAGGGCCGCGACCGCGCCGGCGATCTTGCGTGGAATGGCCCGGGAGCCGGATGAACGGCAAGGCACGACGAGCGGCCTCAGACGTCCAGTGGTTCCATGCGCCTGCCGCAGTGAGGACAGTCGTTCAGGTCCTTCTGGCAGTGCTGGTCGCACCAGTTGCAGAAGCGGAGGTTCTCGACGGCCCAGGGCAGCTCGGAGGGGGTCGGAGCGAGGGGCAGGAGTTGCCCCACGACCTCGAGCGGCTCACCGGTGTCGCGGTCGACGTACTCGCGTCCGACTTCGGCGTCGATCACGACCTCGCGACCTGTGGACGGCGTCCGCATCCGATATCGCTGGCGCAACCTCATGCCAAGCCATCGTATAACAGGGTGCGGATGCCCGCCTCGCCCGTCCGGGCCTGCGAGAGCGGCGTCGCGGGGGTCCGGTGCCGCCGGCCGGGATTGCGGCGCCGGCCGGGGTTCAGGCCGCCGTCCGGGGTCCGAGGGCACGACCGGGCGCCGAGTAACGCGCCACCGGGCCACGCCGCGTTACCGGGCCACGCCGGGCCGCCGGGCCACTCGGGACGAGCCGACCGCCCGACGTCCCGCCGCCGAGCCCCCGTGCCGACTGCTTGGATAGAGTCCCGCGTCTCAAGGTATGGTCAAGTCGCTGGGACGCATTGCCACGCTCATGGCGGCAGCTGTAATCGCGGTCACGTTCGGTGGTTGCGCGGTCAAGCACCCCACCGCCAATCTCGTGACCGGCAAGCAGCTGTTCGCCACGAACTGCGGCTCGTGCCACACGCTCTCGCACGCGAACACAACGGGAATCGTGGGCCCGAATCTGGACGATTCCTTCCGGCAATCCCGGATCGACGGGGTGAAGAGCAGCTCGATCCAGGGGCTTGTCTCGTACTGGATCGAGTACCCGAACACGCAGGGCGTGATGCCCGCGATGCTCGTGAAGGGCCAGCACGCCCAGGATGTCGCCGCCTATGTCGCCGCGGTGGCGGCCAAGCCCGGTCAGGACACCGGCGCGCTTGCGTCCGCGGTCGCGGTGAAGGTCAATCCGACGGCGGCGGTCGGCAAGCAGATCTTCACCGGCGTCGGCGGCTGCGGGTCGTGCCACACGCTGTCCGCGGCCGGGACGACCGGCACCGTCGGACCGAACCTCAACGCGCTGAAGGAGGCGTGCGCGACGCCCGCATCCCAGCAGGCCCGCGGCAACACGCTCGAGAAGTGCATCGAGACGGCGATCACCGACCCGTACAAGTACCTCCCGGCGGGCTACAAGTCCGGGATCATGCCGAACACATTCAGCAAGACGCTCAGCCCGACTCAAATCCAGGCGCTCGTGGCGTTCTTGTCGAGCGCTTCGCAGTAGAGCGCTTCTGTCGCGGTCCACGTGGGGGCCCGATGCGTTAGGACACGGTCGTGGCGCCCCGGGCCCTGATCCGCTCGAGCAGCTCGTCGCCCCGCCCCGCCGCCACCGCCCGCGCGGCGCGCTGCTCATCGAGCTCGAGGCCGTTGGCGGCCGCGGCGTCGAGCAGGGCCTGGCGCTCGTCGGCCTCACGCGCCACCTTGAGGAACAGCCAGCAGAACAGCCCGATCGTGAGGAGGCTCTCCTCGACCATCATCACGCCCGCCGCGGCTATCTGATCGCCCATCGGGCTGATGTGCCAGTGCGCGTCGCCGGCGTCGTAGATCGGGTACAGCACCGTCCCCGAGAAGATCATGATGTTGGCGAGGATCGTGCCGGCGAGCCGGACCGCGATGATGTACCCGAGCCGGGCGGCGTTCCCGAACCAGCTCGGCTTCGGCAGCGGACCGAGCAGCGCCATCCACATCGCGATGCCGAACACCAGGAACGTGCCGTGCTGGAGCGCGTGGATGCTGTCGTGGCGCAGCGCAGCCTGGTACAGGAACGGCGTGTGCCAGGCGTAGAAGTTGATCGCCCACACCGGGAACGCCACGAGCGGGTGCGCGAACACGCGCAGCTTGCCGATGTATCGCCGGCGGAGCAGCGGCGCGAGCAGTGGCCCGGTGAAGCCGAGCACGATCAGCAGCGACGAGAGGTCGCCGATCACGAGATGCTCGGCCATGTGCGCGACCAGGAGTTGGTCGGCGATCGAGTCGACGGGTTCGCTGAGCGAGATCGCGAGCGTCAGCAGGCCGGCCGCGAAGCAGGCCTGCCGCCACCCCGGAACCGCGCGGCGATCGTGAGACAGCGTCTTCACGCGCGCCCGGTAGGGCAGCCAGAACAGCAGCGCGATGACCGAGGGGAGGATGCCGTTGATCGGCCCCGCCTCGGCGAACGGCAGCGAAGTCAGCGGAACCACGATCTCAATGGTGGCGCACCGGCGCCGGACCCGCTAGGTGAGCGCCCGGATGACCAACACGATCACAACGATCGCTGCGATCACCGCGAGGCAGTACAGGAACACCCGGAAGGCGTCGGCCTCGTAGCGGAGCGGGTTCGCCACGAACGCCCCGCTACAGGACGTAGACCGACGTGTACACGATGATCCACATGATGTCGACGAAGTGCCAGTAGATCCCCGGCACTTCCATGCCGGCGTGGTGCTCGGGCGAGTAGTGCCCGCGGAAGGCACGGATCGTCACCATCAGCAACAGGCACAGGCCGATGAACACGTGGATTCCGTGTAGCCCGGTCAGCGAGTAGAAGACGGTCGCCTGGGCCGAGTCGTGCGCAGCCCATCCAAGGTGGATGTACTCGTTGATCTGGATGAACAGGAACGTCAGGCCGAGCATGAACGTCGAGGCCATGCCGGCCTTGAGCCCGAACCGGTTCCCGTTCTTGACCGAGGTCAGCGCCCAGTGGAGCGTCAGCGAGGACGACAGCAAGATCGCGGTGTTGACGCCGGCGACCGCCTCGGGGACGGCCGTGCCGCGCGCCGGCCACGGGTTGTGGGTGACGATCCGGATGAAGAAGTACGCAGTGAAGAAGGCGCCGAAGATCATGATCTCCGACATGATGAAAAGCAGCATTCCGAGCGTCGGCGCGTGCACCCTCGAGGACTGGTGCGCAGGCGGCGGACCGTGGTGTTCGACGTGGCCGTGGGCGATCGAGGCGGCTTCCATGCGCGGCTCCTAGGCGACGGTCGTCTCGACGTCGGTCTGGACGACGTGCTCCACGGGCTTTCCGGTCGCGCGCCGAACCCTCTCGATCAGATCGGTCCGCAGCCAGCCGGACTTGGTCTCGGCGAAGGTTGAGATCACGATGTCGTCGACGCGGAAGTACTGCAGCGCGTTGGTGATCGCGGTGAACGGGTCGGGGTCGCCGATCATCCCGGCCGCGAACATGCCGGCGGCACGCAGCCTATCGATCACGAGCTTGAGCCGCGTGCGGGCGCGCCTGGCGTCCTGGCCGCCGCCGCCCTCCTGCGGGACGACCACGATGAACAGGCGCCCGCGGCCCGCGGGCTCGGCGTCGACCTTGGCCTTGAGCGCGTCGAGCAGCTCGTCGCCACCGGCGGTGCGGTTCGCGACGGCCAGCGTCACGTCGAACGGCAGTCCCTCGGTGTCCGGATCGGCGGTCACGTGCTCGACCGGAAGGCGGGTGGCGTCGCTGACGCGCTCGACCAGATCGCGGCGCATCCAGCCCGACCGCGTCTCGGGGTAGGTCGAGATGACGATCTCATCGGGGCGGTAGGTGTGGACCGCATCGATCGTCGCGCTGTACGGGTCGGAGTCGCCGACCTCGCCGATCGCGTCGACGCCTTCGGCGTGCGCGGCCTCGAGCGCGAGGTCGACGCGCGCCTGGGCGGCCTCGAAAACGGAGTCGTCGTAGACGACGAGGCCAGCCCGCGGCCGGTTCTGCGGCACGACGAGCACGAATCGGACGTCGCCCTCGGCGACGCGGCGCCGGACCGCCTCGATCAGCGACTGCCCCCCGAGGGTCTCGTTGGCGACGACGAGGACGGTCTTCACGCGTGGCTCCCCGAGCTCGACGGCGCCGCGCCCGCCCCGGCCGTGATTCGGCCCGCCTCGGCGGGGGGCTTGAAGATCCCGTGCACGGCACCGGGAACGCCGTATTCGTAGGGACCGCCGACGACGGTCGGCACCGCGTCGAAGTTGAAGATCGGCGGTGGCGAGGACACCTGCCACTCGAGCGTGAGCGCCCGCCACGGGTTGGACGGGGCGCGCGGTCCGCCGCGCCAGCTAACGATCACGTTGTAGAGGAAGATCAGCGTGCTCAGCCCGAGGATGAACGCCGAGATCGAGATGAACAGGTTCCAGGCGGCGAACTTCTCCGCGTACTCGGCGACGCGCCGCGGCATGCCCTGGATCCCGATCAGGTGCATCGGGCCGAACGTCAGATTGAAGAAGATGAACGTCATCCAGAAGTGCCATTTGCCGAGGCGCTCGTCGAACATCCGCCCCGTCATCTTCGGGAACCAGTAGTAGACGCCGGCGAAGATCGTGAACAGCGAGCCGCCGAACAGCACGTAGTGGATGTGGGCGACGATGAAGTAGGTCTGGCTGACGTGGATGTCGAACGGGATCATCGCGAGCATCACGCCGCTGATCCCGCCGAGCGTGAACATCGTCAGGAACCCGAGCGCGAACAGCATCGGCGTGTCGAGGTGGAGCACGCCTCGCCACAGTGTCGCGAGCCACGAGAAGATCTTGATCCCGGTCGGGATCGCGATGATCGCGGTCGTGATCATCATCGGGATCCGGATCCAGGGCGCCATCCCGGAGACGAACATGTGGTGCGCCCACACGGTGAAGCCGAGCACGACGATCGCGAGCAGCGAGAACGCCATCATCCGATAGCCGAAGATCGGCTTGCGCGATTTCACCGCGATGATCTCCGAGATGATCCCGAACCCGGGCAGCATCATGATGTAGACGGCCGGGTGGGAGTAGAACCAGAACACGTGCTGGTACATGAGCACGTTGCCGTTCTTGTCAGGCCCGACGAACGCGTCGAAGAAGTGGAAGTGGAGTGCGACGTCGAGCAGGATGAAGAACTGCGAGGCCGCGATGAACGGCGTGGCGATCACGACCAGCAGCGAGGTCGAGAAGTTCGCCCACACGAGCAGCGGCATCCGGAAGAAGCTCATCCCGGGTGCACGCATCGTGATGATCGTCACGAGGAAGTTGAGCGCGGTCGCGATCGACGAGGCGCCGGCGAGCTGGACGGCGACCGAGAAGAACATCTGCCCGAGCGGCATCGTCGTTGACAGAGGCGCGTACGCGGTCCAGCCCGCCGCGAATGAGCCCCCCGGGGCCAGGAAGCTCATCAGCATCATGATCCCGGCCAACGGCAGCAGCCAGTAGGACAGCGCGTTCAGACGCGGGAACGCCATGTCGGGCGCGCCGATCATCAGCGGCAGCACGAAGTTCGCGAGGCCCGCGAACACCGGTATCACGAACAGGAAGATCAGGATGGTGGCGTGGACCGAGAACACGCCGTTGTACTGCTCGGGAGTCAGGAACTGCATGCCGGGCTTGGCCAGCTGCGCCCGGATCAGCATCGCGAGCAGGCCGCCGACGAGCAGGAAGAAGAACGAGGTGACGACATACTGGATCCCGATCACCTTGTGGTCGGTGTTGACCCGGAAGTAGTCGCGCCAGCTGTGGGCGCCGTGCCCGGAGTGGTCCTCGGGCCGCGTCGGGCGCCCGGCCGCCCAGTAGAGCCAGTAGTCGGCCGTGCCGAACCCGAACATGAAGAAGATCGGGACGGCGAGCAGCGCCACGATCGTGATCGCGTGGCCGTCGATGACCGGGTGGTCGTGCATCAGCCAGCGGATCAGGACGGTCACGCCGAACGCGAACGCGAAGCCGATCACCTCGGACAGCGCCGCCCGGTACCAGCCGGGCTCGCGCAGCTTCGACGGCAGCGGGACGCGTGTGTGCGGCGTGACCGGGGCCTCGTGAGCTGCGGTTGTGACTGCCATCAGTCGACCTCCTCTCGGAGACTGGTCCCGCTTCGGGCAGCGCGCGCACGATGGCTCTCGCGCCGGCTACCGCTATCCGTCGACTGCACGATACCTCCTTGCATCCCGGGGGCCACCGCTCACTTAGCCGCCGTCGACAGGAAATTGGTGAGCGCCGTGATCTCATCGGGCGTGAGGCGCTGAGCGAAATTCGAGGGCATGATGCCGGCGCTGTAACCGGTCGGCAGATACGCGTACGGCTTCGTGATCGCGGTCTCGATGCACTTCTCAAGCGTGGTCCCGCGCACCTTCTCTGACGCGGCCAGCGCGCAGTCGCTCTTCAGCTTCGTATCGAGGTTCGGACCGACCGTGCCGGTCGCTGAGGCGGCCGCGAGCGTGTGACAGCCGCTGCAGCCCGCCGAGCCCGTGAACACCGCCTTGCCGGCGGCGGCGCTCGTGCTCGAGGACGAGCTGGTGCCCGACGAGCCCGCGGACGAGCTCGTGGACGGGCTCGCGGAAGACGTGGAGCCGCCCGGTACGACGCCGTAATCCGGGACAGCTTGGATCACGTTCGCGGGCGGCGTCCCGACCGGTGGCGGGCCGTTGATCGGCTGGGACTTGATCCACGCCGCGAACGCAGCCGGGGTGACGACGCGCACGGCCGTCCGCATCAGCGAGTGGCCCGCGCCGCACAGCTCAGTGCACTCGACCGGGTACGTGCCGAGCGCGTTGGGCGTCACCCGGAGCGTTGTCACGATCCCGGGAACCGCGTCGAGCTTTTCGGAGAAGCTCGGGACGAAGAAGCTGTGGATCACGTCGAGCGAGCGGAGCTTGAACACGACCGGCTGGTCCTTCGGCAGGTACAGGACCGACGAGACGACCTGCTTGCCCGGCGACTGCGGGTAGGAGAACTCGAATGCGAACTGCCTCGTTGTGACGTTCACCGTCATCTCATTCTTCTTGCTGTCCTCGTTCGAGCGAAGGACCGTGTACGCGTACGTACAGAGCGAGATGATCAGGATCGCCGGCACGGCGGTCCAGACGACCTCGAGGCGGGTGTTCCCGTGGATCGGGGGCCCGTCCATCTCCTCCTGACCCGGCCGCATCCGGAACTTCCAGACCGAGAAGAGCACGACGGTCTCGACCAGCACGAAGATCGGCACGGTGGCGATCAGCAGGACCGTGTAGAGGGTTCTGACGTTCCCGGCCTGGATCGAGCCCTTGGACGGGAACCACGGGATGATCAGCGCAAGCGGGATCGTGATCGCCGTCGCGATCACGCCGATCACGATCATCTGGAGAATCGGGCGGTTACGCACGCTGGTCTTGAGTCTGCGGGCCCTCGAGCGTCACTCGGTCTCGCATCCTAAGCGTTCTGGTCGACGAAGGACGTCGTGACGCCGGGCAGGGTCGGCCAAGAACCGCGAGGCCGCGTTCGGATAGCCCGGACGCCGCCGTGACCGGGACAGGATTTCAGTCGACAGCGGCCGCGTTGACTATGATTGAGGCAATTGTTGCAATCTAGCCAGGAGTCGAGATGCAGGTACGCGAGGGGATGTCCGAGACCGTGTTGACGATCGGCCCGAGCCATACGCTCCGCGACGCCGCCGAGGCCATGTGCCGTCGCAACGTTGGAGCGGCGGTCGTGCTCGACCCCGACGCGCCGGGCCCCGGCGTGATCACCGAGCGCGACATCCTCCAGGCGGTCGGCTGTGGGCAGGATCCCGACCGGGAGCTTGTGTCCGATCACTCGACTTCGAATTTGACGCTCGCGTCTCCCGACTGGTCGCTCGAGCAGGCGGCGGCGACGATGGTGCGGGGCCGGTTCCGCCACCTGGTCGTTTACGACCGCGGGGAGCTCGCAGGCGTCCTCTCGATGCGCGACGTCATGCGCTGTTGGATCCAGGACGGCGCGACCAGCGAAGTGCCGGTCGCAGCTGCCGGCGTCTGACGGGCCGTCAGTGGTGCTCTTCGGGGAGCTCGGCGATGTCGCGCCGGGTGTCCGCGATCCACTTGAGCACGACGACCACGAACAGGATCAGGCCGACGATGCTGATGATGATGTTGATCGTGGTGCCGATCACGACCATCGTGATCGCGATCGCGCAGATGAACGGCAGGACGCTCGGGCCGGGCAGATGCAGCTGCTCGCCCGCGGGCGGCGCGGGAACTGGGTGATCGCTCTCGCTCACGGGTGGACGTAGATGGCGGCCGCCACGAACGTGATCCCGAACATGATCAGGCACAGCGCGCCGGCGATCAGACCGGAGCGGAGGTTCTTGCGCGCGAGCCTTCGGTCCATTGCCGCCGAAGGCTACAACTTCACGTCCGCGACCATCGCGCCGAACAGCAGCGCGAGGTAGGCCAGCGAGAACAGGTACAGGCGCAGCGCGCTGCGCCTGTCGGCCTGGCGGTACAGCCACAACGAGCCCGCGATGAACGCGAGCCCGAGCACGATCGAGGCGAGCAGGTACGCGGAACCGAACGCGCCCGCGCAGAACGGAAGTTGCGAAACCGCGTACAGGAGCAGCGTGTAGAGCACGATCTGGCGGCGCGTCTCGCGCTCGCCCCGGACCACGGGCATCATCGGGACTCCGACCTTGGCGTACTCGTCCTTCATCAGCAGGCTGAGCGACCAGAAGTGCGGCGGCGTCCAGTAGAACACGATCGCGAACAGGTACACCGCGGTCCAGGACAGCGATCCGCGGGTGGCGGCCCAGCCGACGAGCGGCGGCACCGCGCCGGCGGCGCCGCCGATGACGATGTTCTGGGGGCTGCGCCGCTTGAGCCAGATCGTGTACACGCCGACGTACCCGACGAACCCGCCGAGCGCGAGCGCGGCGGCGAGCAGATTGACGGTCAGCGAGAGCAGCGCGAACGACATGCCGCAGAGGACGAAGCCGAAGATCAGCGCGGCCCGGGGCGAGATCCTGCCGGCGGGGATCGGTCGCGAGGCGGTACGCCGCATCTGGGCGTCGATGTCGCGGTCGTAGTAGTGATTGACCGCGCCGGCCCCTCCGGCCGACAGGTAGCCGCCCAGGCAGGTCAGGGCGATCAGCGAGACCGGCGGGTTGCCGGCGATCTCCATCGTGGCGATCGTCGTGAACAGCAACAGCGTCTGGACCTTCGGCTTGGTCAGCTCGAAGTAGTCCGCCAGCAGCTGGCGGGCGCCCGAGGCAACCGCCGAGGACGGGATCTGGGTTACCGGCGAGGCGTCCACGGCTCAGAGACTACGCCCTGGCGAACCGCTCGCTGCCACCGGTCTTCTGGACGGATCCGGTCGAGCGTTCGATCTGGCGGCGGATGTCGCGCATCGGCTCTACCGACCGCACGCGCGGGATCTCGTCGAAGTTGTTGACCGGCGGCGGCGACGGCACGAACCACTCGAGCGTGTTGCCCTTCCACGGGTCCGGCCCGGCGAGCACGCCCCGCTTGTAGTTCATCGCGACGTTCACGATCGTCATCAGGATGCCCACGGCGAGGATGAACGCGCCGATCGTCGAGATCAGGTTGTACGTCGACCAGCCGAGGCCGGGCTGGTAGGTGTAGATGCGGCGCGGCATTCCGGTCAGGCCGAGCGCGTGCTGCACCAGGAACGTCACGTTGAAGCCGATGAACGTGAACCAGAACGAGACCTTGCCCAGGCGCTCGTTGAGGAGCCGCCCGGTCATCTTCGGGAACCAGTAGTAGATGCCGGCGAGCACCGGGAAGATCGCGCCGCCGAAGATCGTGTAGTGGAAGTGGGCGACCACGAAGTACGTGTCGTTGAGCTGCCAGTCGACCGGGAACACGGCCAGGAAGATCCCGGTGATCCCGCCGACCGTGAAGATCGCGATCATCCCGACCGCGTAGTACAGCGAGGTCGTCATCACGATCGACCCTCTCCACAGCGTCGAGATCCAGTTGAAGATCTTGACCCCGGTCGGGATGCCGATCAGGAACGAGCTCAGCATGAAGAACCCGAGCACCACGACCGGGATCGGCGAGGCGAACATGTGGTGGGCCCAAACTAATGTCGCGAGGAACGCGATCACGACGGTCGACGCGGCGATCGCCTTGTATCCGAAGATCGGCTTGCGCGAGAAAACCGGGATGACCTCGGAGATGATCCCGAACCCGGGCAGCACCATGATGTAGACCTCGGGGTGCCCGAAGAACCAGAACAGGTGCTGCCACAGCACAGGCGATCCGTGCGCGGTCGGATCGAACCAATGCGTTCCGAAGTGTCGGTCGGTCAGCAGCATCGTGACCGCGGCCGCCACCACGGGCAGCGCGATGATCAGAAGGATCGCGTAGACCAGGATCGTCCAGATGAACAGCGGCAGCCGCCCCCAGGTCATCCCCGGGGCGCGCATGTTCACGATCGTCGCGTAGAAGTTGATCGCGCCGAGCAGCGAGGAGATGCCGGTGATGTGGATCAGGAAGATCCACGCGTCCTGGCCGCCGCTCGGCGAGTACTGAATGCTCGACAGCGGCGGGTAGCTCCACCAGCCGGCCTCGGGCGGGTGGTAGAAGAGCGTCGCGTAGAACACGATCCCGCCTGCGAGCAGCAGCCAATACGAGAGCGCATTCAGGCGCGGAAACGCCATGTCTCGGGCGCCGATCATCAACGGCACGAAGTAGTTGCCGAAGCCCGCCATCACCGGCACGACGAACAGGAACACCATCGTGGTGCCGTGGAGCGTCAGCAGCTCGTTGTACCGCTCGCCACTCAGCAGCGTGTTGCTCGGCTCGGCCAGCTGGACCCGCATCAACAGCGCCTCGACGCCGCCCAGCATGAAGAACACGAACGTTGTGACCAGGTACATGATCCCGATCTTCTTGTGATCGGTTGTCACGATCCATTCGACCCAGCGCTTGCTCGTGCGCGTCCCGGCCACCTCTCGCGTGATGACCTGCGGCACCGGCGGGACCGTCCGGGGGGCCGGTTGGAGTGCTGGCTCGGTGATCGCGGACATTCGCAGGCTCCTAGAGGTTTCCGGTTCGCATGAGGTACGAGCGCAGCTGGGTGACCTGCGAGTTGGCGGTGTTGATCAGCTTCGCCTGCCGGGAGAGCCAGGCCTTGTAGGCAGCAGGAGACACGACTTGCACGAGCGCGGTCATCGTCGCGTGCTGGCGCCCGCACAGCTGGGCGCAGTTGCCGTGGAACAGCGCGCCGGCCTTCGGCGCCTTGAACCAGGTGAAGGTGGTGTAGCCGGGCACCGCGTCGACCTTGCCGCCCAGCGACGGCACCCACCACGAGTGGATCACGTCGATCGAGGAGATGCTCAGCACCACGACGACACCGGCCGGGACGACCATCTCCTGGTAGGAATAAGGAAGCTTGTTGGTGAAGGCGTGGTTCTGGCAGCCGTTGCCGTACACGTAGCGCCAGATGTACTGCCGGCCCTGAACGCAGATCGTCAGCCGTTGCCCGTTGGGCGGCGTCGGCTCGGACAGCGACGACTCGAGGAAGCCGGCGCTCGAGTTCGGCGGGTTGAGGATGCTCGGGAGCTTGATGAACGTGACCACGGTCAGCACCACGAGGATCGCGGCCGCGGCGATCGTCCAGCCGATCTCGAGCCGCGTGTTGCCGTGGATCTGCGCCGCCGTCCGCACCTTCTTGCGGCGGAACTTGTAGACCGAGTAGACGAGCGCGCCCTCGACGATCACGAACACCACGGCCGCGATGTACAGGATGATCAGATACAGCGAGTGGATCTGATCGGCGTTCGGCGAGCCGCCCGTCTTGGGCGTGATGAAGTTCGCGAACGCGCTCGGCGCGACCAGCAGCGAGACCAGGACGGAGGACGCGACCGCTGCCGTCAGGAGCCGGGGCGTGCGGCGTCGGCGCTTGGCGTCGGAGGCGTCGGATCGCAAGGCTGCGGCATTCTATCTAGGGAGACCCCGCCTTGATCCCGCGCCGCGGGTCGTTGCCCGTGCCACAAGTCCAGCGCGCGCCGGGGCGTCGCGGGGCACTCCATATACTCGCCGCCCTTGCGTGCACGGCGGGCCATCAGAGCCACGGCTTGGGTCCTCGTCGCGACGGGCATCGCCCTGCCCGCTCTGCGGCGACGGGTCAAGATCCCGCCCGCCGTGGTGCTCGGCGGCGCCGGGCTCGCGCCCGCGGCCCTGTGCGTCGCGGTCCCCCGGTCCAAGACGCGCGACGCCGGTGTCTGCCTCCTCAACATGTGGGCGTACCTCGCCGCCTACGAGATGCCGAACGACGACCCCGAAAAGCTCGAGGCCCGGGTGCTCGTCGACTATCCGGTCGCGATCGACCGGGTCCTCGGGCTCGGGGTGGCGCCGACGCTCCGCCTGCAACGGGCGTTTTCGACGCCGGGCGCGGTTAACCGGTTCGAGCGCGTGCTGGTGTGGTGCCACTGGATGTGGTTCTTCGTGCCTCACGCAACCGTCGCGTTCGTGTGGTGGCGTGCCCCGGAGCGGTTTCCGAGCGCGGCAGCGCGCATGTACGGCGTGTTCGACGCCGGCGCGGTGTTCTACTGGGCGATCCCGACAGCGCCGCCGTGGTACGCGGCCTCGAAGGGTCGCCTCGAGGACGGCGAATCGCTCCGTGTGCGGCGGATGATGATCGAGTACGGGCAGCAGTTCTGGGGCGAACGCTGGGGGGCCCTTTACGATGTCCTCGGAGGAAATCCGCTTGCTGCGATGCCGTCCCTGCATTTCGCCACGTCCCTCATGGCCGCGCACCTCCTCTCGGAGGTCAGCCCGGTGGCGGGTGCGGCGGCCTGGACCTACGCACTCACGTTGGGCCTAGCGCTGGTGTACCTCGGCGAGCATTACGCAATCGACTTGATCGGGGGGGCGGCGCTGGCCGAAGGGGTTCGGATCGGGGCGCCGCGCGTGGAGCCGCTCTACCGGCGTCTGTCCGCGGCGCTGCAGGCACTCGAGAGACGCGCGGAGACGTAGTTGCGACGCGGGGGACAGCGGCAGGACGTGCACGACGACGTCCTGAACGAGTCGCCGCAGGCGGTGGAACCCTCCGGAACGCGAGCGGGACAGGACGCAAATGACGAGGAGATGCCGCGCATCATTCTCACCCGAGGCCGGCTGCTCGCAACCGGGCTATTCGTCGCCTCGGCACTCGCGTTCTTGTACTTCGTGCTTCCGAAGCTGCTCGGGCTGCACGAGACGTGGAACCGCATCCAGCATGGGAACGCCTGGTGGTTCGCGCTGGCGGCGCTGCTCGAGGTGTGCTCGTTCGCCGGGTACGTGTGGCTGTTCCGCGGCGTGTTCGTGCGCGGGCAAGGCAAATCCTCGGCAGCGCCTGGCGGCGGCGCCTCAGGCAAATCGTCGGCGGCGCCTGGCGGCGGCGCCTCAGGCAAATCGTCGGCGGCGCCTGGCGGCGGCGCCTCAGGCAAATCGTCGGCGGCGCCTGGCGGCGGCGCCTCAGCGCGGATCGATTGGCCCGAGAGCTACCAGATCACGATGGCCGGGCTCGCGGCCACCCGCCTGTTCGCGGCGGCTGGGGCGGGCGGGATCGCCCTGACCGCGTGGGCGTTGCGCCGTTCGGGTATGCGTGCGCGCACGGTCGCGTGCCGGCTGATTGCATTCACCGTGATCCTGTACGCGGTCTACATGATCACGCTCGTGGTCGACGGCGTCGGCCTGTATCTGGGCGTGATCCCGGGCGGCGGCTCGTTCGCGATCACGATCGCGCCTGCGATCTTCGGCGCGATCGTGATCGCCGTGTTCCTCGGGATCTCGATGCTCCCGCGCGAGATGCCTCGCATGGTGGGCCGGCTGACGACCGGTAGGCGCCGCGTCGAGCGACTCGGGATCCGGCTGGCCCAGGCCTCGGCGACGGCGGCGAGCGGCGTGGGGACCGCGATCGATCTGGTTCGAAACCGGAATCCCAGCCTGCTCGGCGGGGTCGCGTGGTGGGGGTTCGACATCGCGGTGCTGTGGGCGTGCTTCCACGCATTCGGCGCCTCGCCGCCCAAAGGCGTGATCGTGATGTCGTACTTCCTGGGCATGCTCGCGAACACGCTTCCCCTGCCGGGCGGGATCGGGGGCGTCGACGGCGGCATGATCGGCGCGTTCGCGGCGTTCGGCATCGATCCGGAACTGTCCGTGGTCGCAGTGCTCGCCTATCGGGCGTTCGCGTTCTGGTTGCCGACGCTGCCCGGCGCCGTCGCATACCTTCAGCTGCGCCGCACCGTGCAGCGCTGGGGCGCCGAGCAGGCCGCCGGGTTGCGCGGTGCATCCGGTACGGCCACCTAGAAGCTATACTTTATGAAGTGAGCGAACACGTAGAGAATGTGATCATCGTCGGGAGCGGCCCAGCGGGCTATACGGCCGCTCTGTACACGGCGCGCGCAAACCTCGACCCGCTCGTCGTGGAAGGGTTCGCGTGGGGAGGCCTGCTCCAGCAGACGACCGACGTCGAGAACTACCCCGGTTTCCCGCAGGGCATCATGGGCCCGGAGATGATGCAGCACTTCCGCGACCAGGCCGAGCGCTTCGGCGCGCGCCTCGAGACCGACGACGTGACCCAGGTCGAGATCTCCAAGGACGGCGGACTGCACAAGGTGTGGGTCGGCGACGACGTGCACCTGACGCGCGCGCTGATCCTGGCGATGGGCGCCCAGCACCGCAAGCTCGGCGTTCCCGGCGAGACGGAGCTGTCGGGCCGTGGGGTCAGCTACTGCGCGACCTGCGACGCCGCGTTCTTCAGGGACGCCCCGACGCTGATCATCGGCGGCGGCGACTCCGCGATGGAGGAGGCGATGTTCCTGTCGAAGTTCGCCAAGAAGGTCGTGATCGTTCACCGCAGGGACGATTTCCGTGCGTCGAAGATCATGCTCGAGCGCGCTCGCGCGCTCCCCAACATCGAGTGGCTCACGCCCTACGCGGTCGAGGAGTTCGTCGGCAGCGACGCCGGCTCGCTCACAGTCGCGCGGCTGCGCAACACGAGCGACGGATCGATCCGCGAGATCGAGGTGACCGGTGCGTTCATCGCGGTCGGCCACGACCCGCAGTCGCAGCTCATCGAGGGGCAAGTGGACACCGACGCCGCGGGTTACGTGGTCACGAAGGGCCGCTCGACGCTGACCGGCATCCCCGGCGTGTTCGCCGCCGGCGACCTCGTCGATCACACCTACCGCCAGGCCGTCACCGCGGCGGGCACGGGCTGCCAGGCGGCGCTCGACGCCGAGTGGTATCTGCGCGACACGCCGTTCCCGGTGGCCGAAGCCGCCGGCGCGGAAGCCACCGCCTCGGCCTAGCCTAGCCGCGCGGTGAACCGGGGCCCGCCCTCCCGCCCGCCCGCCCGCGCCCGCCCGCCGGCCCGCCTTCGGCGGGCGTCCGGGCGGCCTTACGAGCCCGTGGTCTAACGCTGGGCGCGCTCTGCGGGGTCGGCGGGCGCGTCGCGCGGGTCGCGACGATCGAGCTGTGTGTATGAAGCGCCAGGCGCGGCTGCGAACGGCGCGGTCTGGCGCGTTATCCACACCACAGGGGGCCTGGTACGCCAACACCCCCCGAGTTCGGGGCGGGGTGGCGCGTTATCCACACCACAGGGGGCGTGGAACGCCAACGTCCCCGAGTTCGGGGCGGGGTGGCGCGTTATCCACACCACAGGGGGCGTGGGACGCCAACGTCCCCGAGTTCGGTGCGGGGTGGCGCGTTATGCACGCAGCATCCGGCGGGCGCGGTGGCGAGCGCGGGACCTGGGCCCTTACGTAGGCAAGCCGCCGGTGCCGGGTGACTCGCGTTCGACGCAGAGGCCGAACGACCCCGATCGGGTCGTGCGGTCACCCGACGCGGACTCGGACCGGAGCTAATAGGGACAGCCGTGCGCCGGCCCCCAGTTGCCCGACGGCGGCGACTCCTTCACGCCGAGCGCGAAGTCCTGAGTCCACGTGCCGGCGCCGGTGGCCCAGCCGCTGACGACGTGGCTGCTGACGCCGGTCCCGACGTCGCGGTAGGTCGGATTCAGGATGTTCTCGCAGTGACCGGTGCTCCCCATCCAGGCGTTGACCACCGAACGCGGGGTCTCGAAGCCGGTCGCGATGTTCTCGCCGGCGTCGCGCCAGACGTACCCGACCGCGCTGATCCGTCCGGCGAAGTTCGTGCCGTGGCTGAACACGTCGCTGGCGACCATCGAGTTCGTCCAGCGCTGGGCGGAGCGGTCGAGCAGCAGCGAGGCGTGCAGGGGCGGGAGGTGATCGGCCGCGCGCTGCTGGTTGATCAGGCAGACGACCGCGCGGCGCAGCCGCTTGACCGAGGCGCTCCCGACGGTGGCGTTCGCGTTCGCGCACGCGCTTGCCGTGCGCGCGTGGTGGCGCCGGAGGCGACGATGATGGCCGTTAGGGGAGGTCGTCGCGGTCGCGACGGGGACGGCGATCAGCGCCGCTGAAAGCAGCGACAGGACCGCGATCGCGAGGGCGATGGGGCGACGCCGGCCGGCCCGGGCTTGCCGTGATCGCGTAAAGCGGGTCTGCATCCGGGCTCAGAATTGTCACCAGCCCCCTCGCTCACACAGTGGCTTTAGGTTAAATGGCCAATTGGGCCACGGAAGTGATGCGAAAGTGAAGAGAACGTAAGGACCTCGCCCAAATTGCGAACGGATTCTCAACCGCCCGCACCATTTGCGTTGCCGTCCCGACCGGACGGAATCACGTCTCGTGGGTGAAGAATCCCTCGCCCGTCTGGCGGCCTAGCCGCCCGGACATCACCAGCGAGCGCAGCAACGGGGATGCCCGGTAGCGCTCTTCGCGCCGCTCCTCGTACAGGCCGTCGAGGACCGAGAGCACGTGGTCGAGGCCGATCGCGTCGGCCCATTCGAGGATCCCGCGCGGGTAGTTCAGCCCGTGGACCATGCCGGCGTCGACGTCCGCGGCGCTGCCGACGCCCTGGGCCACCGCGAACGCGGCCTCGTTGACGACCTGGCAGACGATCCGGCCGAGCACCAGGCCGGGAGCGTCGCCGACCCACGCGACGTGCTTGCCGAGCGTCTGGAAGAACCGCTCGGCGGCTCCGGCCGAGGAGTCGGCGGTGTCGGGGCCGCGGGTCAGCTCGACCAAGGACGCCTGCTCGAGCGGCGGGAGCGTGTGGAAGCCGACCGCGCCGCCGCCGGGATCGAGCATCGTCAGCGAGCCCGCGGCGCAGCAGATCGCCTGGGGGCCGCCCTGGAGCGGGGCGTCCGGGTCCTCGCTGGGGGTGACGTCGAGAATCAGGAACGGTGCCTCGAGCTGCTCCGCCTCCTCGGGCGCCGCCACATCCCACCCGGCCGCGGCGGCGGCGTCCTCGAGCTCCCCGGCGAGCGGCGAGTGGCCGGCGATCACGATCACGCCGTCTCCTCCGCCCGCGCGCGAGCGGCTCCGGGTCGGGCGGGCGGTGCTGACCGGGTCCGGCGCTGTAGTCGTAATAGCCGCGCCCGGCCTTGCGCCCGGCCCGGCCGGCGGCGACCGTCCGGACGGTGATCGGCGAGGGACGCCAGCGCGGCTCTCCGAAGCTCTGCTCGTAGAACGAGCGCGACACGTCCAGCCCGACGTCGACGCCGACGAGGTCCATCAGCTCGAACGGCCCCATCCGGAAGCCGCCCGCGAGGCGGCATATACGGTCGATCTCCTCGATCGACGCGACCCGCTCCTCGAGCAGCTTGAGCGCCTCGAGCCCGAACGGCCGGTTGCAGCGGTTGACGAGGAACCCGGGGCCGTCGACCGCGATGATCACGTGCTTTCCCATCGCCTCGCCGGTGGCGCGCGCAAGCGCCAGCGCCGCCTCCGAGGACTGTTCCCCGGCGACGACCTCGAGCAGGCGCATCACCGGCGGAGGGTTGAAGAAGTGCATCCCGACGACCCGCTCGGGCCGCTTGGCCGCGCTCGCGATCGCGGTGACGAGCAGCGAGGACGTGTTGGTCGCGAGCACGCACTGTTCCGAGACGACCTCCGCCGACAGCCGTCCGAACAGTGCGCGCTTGAGCTCGAGGCGCTCCGGCGCGGCTTCGATCACGAGCTCGCACGCGGCCAGGTCCTCGAGGGCCGGCGCGGCGGCGAGGCGCTCTGAGGCCTCCGAGGCCTGCGAGGCGGTCAAGCGCCCGCGCTCGACGCCGCGCTCGAGCTGCCTCCTGACCCGCTCGATCCCGTGGCCGAGCGCGTCGGGCTCGGGGTCGTGGAGCAGCGTGCGCGCTCCGGACAGGCACGCGAGCTGCGCGATCCCGGCGCCCATCGTGCCCGCGCCCGCGACGCCGATGGTGCCCGCCGGACCAGGGATGGCGGTCATGCCGCCCGTGGGGCCGGGCGGATCGTACCGGCCGGGGGGGCCGGGGGGCTCACGCAGGGACGAGCGCGTTGACCCCGGTCAGCGCGCGCCCGATGATCAGCTTCTGGATCTGCGAGGTCCCCTCGTACAGCGTGGTGACGCGCGCGTCGCGGAGGTAGCGCTCGACCGGGTAGTCGTCGACATAGCCCGAGCCGCCGTGCACCTGGATCGCGGCGTTCGCGCAGCGCACGGCGGCCTCGGTCGCGTACAGCTTCGCGATCGACGTCTCGGTCGTGTTCGGCTGACCCTTGTCCTTGAGAAAGCCCGCCCGCCACACGAGCATCCGCGAAGCGTCGGTCTCGAGCGCCATGTCGGCGAGCATCTCCTGGACCAGTTGGAAGGCCGCGATCGGCCGCCCGAACTGCTGGCGTTCCTTCGAATAGCGAACCGAGGCGTCCAGGCAGCCCTGGCAGATGCCGACGCATCCGGCGGCGACGCTGTAGCGCCCCGAGTCGAGCGAGCTCATCGCGACCTTGAAGCCGTCCCCGACCTGGCCGAGCATCGCGTCGTCGGGCGCCTCGACGTCGCTCAGCGAGATCTCCGCGGTATCCGAGCCGCGCAGCCCGAGCTTGTGATGCACGGCCCTCGGCTCGTAGCCGGGCTGCTCGGTGTCAACGAGGAAGCAGGCCAGGCCGCGGTGGCCGAGATCGGGGTCGGTCTGGGCGAACACGAGCGCGACGCGGGCGTGATTCCCGAGTGAGATGAACATCTTGGCGCCGTTGATGACCCACCCCGAGTCGGTGTGCTTGGCCCGGGTGCGCTGGTTGGCGGCGTCGGATCCGGTATCGGGCTCGGTCAGCCCGAAGCATCCGAGCCACTCGCCCGAGCACAGCTTGGGCAGGTAGTGCTGCTTCTGCTCCTCGGTCCCCCAGCGCATCAGCGCCGAGCAGACCAGCGACGTCTGGACCGAGACGACGGTGCGCATCGCCGAGTCGCCGCGGCCGATCTCCTCGACGATCAACCCGTACGTCAGGTAGTCGAGTCCGGCGCCGCCGTACTCGCGGGGCACGATCGCCCCGAGGTATCCCTGAGCCGCGATCTTCTGAACCAGCTCGAGGTCGAAGTGCTCGTTGCGATCGTTCTCCCGCGCGCGCTCGACGATCTCGTTGTCGGTGAAGGCACGCGCCGTCTCGCGGATCAGGCGCTGTTCGTCGGTGAGCTCGAAGTCCATGCTCGGGACGCTACCGGAGCAGGGACGGCGGTGGCGCCGTCCCTGCTGTCCGGCTGCGTCCCCCTGCCTTCAGGAGGCCGGCGGAAGCGACGTCGTGTTCGTCGCGGGCGACACCGTGATCGTCACCGGCGCCGAGGCGCCACCGACGTTGCCGCGATCGCCGGTGATCCGGGCCCGGAACTCGTATGTGCCGGCCTTGCCGAACGTCCAGCCGAACTGGAACGTGGAGGCGTTGGTCACGAACCGGACCTCCTCGTTGTGCCAGTCACCGTCGGCGCCGAGCCGCTGGAGGTAGATCACATGTCCGGCCTTGTCGGGCAGGACCGTGCCGGTGAACGTAACCTCTGCCGCCGACCTCGCGAGGTGGTCGAGCTCGGTGTCATGCGTGAGCACGTCCTGGACGCCCTCGAACAGCGCCGCGCTGTGACGGCGCGGAGCCAGCGTGGTCCGGACCTGATACACCGTGTTGTAGCTCGGCGTCTGGGGCGGGAACGTGTAACTGCCGTCCGAGCCCGTGGTCGTGTCGGCGACCGGGGTGAACTGTTCTGGTAGTTGTTGCGCGCCCACAGGGTCACCGGCGTGTTCGGCTCGCCGGTCGTGGCCGAGCTGGACTCGTCGAGCACGCCCGAGATCGTGACCGACTGACCGTACGAGATCAGCTGATCGGACGTGCTGATCGTGAAGCCCGGCACCTGCTTCTGCTGGACGACTTCGGTGATCGGGTTAGCGGCGCCGGTGATGTTGCGCGCATCGCGCGGGAACACCACGCGGACCGTGTGGTCGCCGGCGAACCGCCACCGGTAGGTGATCGAGTAGTTCGATCCGCCGTCGAGCCGGCCGCTCTTGAGGTTGCGCCAGTTGGTGCCGGCGGCGTTCTGCTCCTGGAGGACGACCCTCTCACCGGCGTGATTCGGGGTCACCGATCCGGTGAACGTAACCGGCTGTCCGGTGACGGCAGTCGGCGTGCTCGCAGGTCAGGCTGACCAGCGCCGCGACCCGCTCGAACACGGTGCGACTGTGGATCTGGTGCACACCCTGCTCACGCACGAACCAGCTGCGGTTCGTCATGACCACGTCCTCGGCACGGGTGAACTCATAGAAACCATGAGAGTCGGTCGTCGTCTGGCCGACCTTCGTGTAGCCGCGGCCCGACCCGGCCAGGTGGTGGTACAGCACGATCGTCTGGCCCGCCACCGGCCCGACGTTCAGCTGGCCGTAGATGAACACCCCCTCCCCGGCATCGATCGGGTTCGGGATGGCGTTGATGGTGAGACCGCGGTTGTGCCCTGGCGCAGCATTGGCGACGCTCGACACGGCAACCGCCGCGAGCGTTGTCACCACTGTGGCGAGCACGGCAAGGCGAAGGCGCATGAGGCTCCTTTCCCAGCGTGGACTATGGAGTGCCTCCGCTGGGATTCCCGGCTCCCTTACCAGGCGGTGGCGATTGGGACGCTCCTGAAAACACAGCATTGGGGGCGAAGTTGCGCTCGCGGTTTTATCCCCCGTAGACTCGCCGTTCGTGGACCCGTTTACGGTGGTGGTCGTCGGTGGGCTGGCGGTTCTGGTGGCCGTGTTCTGGCTGCTCGGGAGGTACTACCCGGGCTCTGGACTCGAGCAGGTCGGGCTCAGATCCGCGCGCGAGCTCATCGAGCGGCGTGAGGAACTCGACGCCGAGGATCTAGAGCAGATGGTCGCCGCGCACAACGAGCGCCGGCGGGCCAGGGGGGAGGCCGAGGTGACCGCCGAGGAGGTCGAGGCCCGGGTCCTGCGCGAGCTGTCCGGACGGGGTCGCACGGCCCCACGGACGCCGCGAAGCGGCCCCTGATGGCGCGCGTCCTGATCGTCGGCTGTGGATGCCGCGGGCTCGCGCTCGCGCGCGAGCTGATCGCGGACGGGCACGCGGTCCGGGCGACGACGCGCGACCCGGGCCGGGTTGCCGAGATCGAGGCGGTCGGGGTCGAGGCGGTCGTGGGCGACCCGGACGTGGTCGCGACGCTCGCGCGGGCGCTCGAGCACGTCAGCGTGGCGTGCATCCTGCTCGGCTCGGCGACGGGCTCGCCGGACCGGCTCGCGGCGCTGCACGGCACGCGCCTGCAGATGCTGCTGACGCGGATGCTCGACACGACCGTGCGCGGGATCGTGTACGAGGCGGCGGGCTCGGTCGATCGCGGACTGCTCGAGGCCGGCGCGGCGCAGTGCGCGCGCGATGCGAGGATGTCGCGGATCCCGTACGCCCTCCTCGACACCGATCCGACGGACTGGGCGGCGTGGACGAGTGCGGCGGTGGACGCGGTCGAGCGGGTGCTCGCCCCGCGCTAGACTCAAAAATAGGTAAAAGGCGATCGGAAATCCTAGGAGGACGCAATGGCTGACTATGCGAACGACGTACTGGTCGAGCCGGAGTGGCTCGAGCAGCACCTGAACGACGACTCGATCCGGATCGTCGAGGTCGATGAGAACCCGGCGCTCTACAAGGAGGCGCACATTCCGGGCGCGATCGGATTCGACTGGCGGCTGGACCTCCAGGACCAGGTCAAGCGCGACTTCCTCGGTCCCGAGGACTTCGGCGCGCTGTTCGGCGGCCACGGCATCTCGAACGACCACCAGGTGATCCTCTACGGCGACCGCAACAACTGGTTCGCCGCCTACACCTACTGGTACCTGAAGTACTACGGCCACGACAACGTCAAGCTCCTGAACGGCCCGCGCGAGCGCTGGATCTCCGAGGGGCGCCCGACGACCGTCGATCTCCCGAGCTTCGCGGCGACGACGTTCACGGCGAAGCCCGGCGACGACTCGATCCGCGCCAAGCGCGACGAGGTCCTCGCGGCGCTCGACGACGCACGCGAGCTCGTCGACGTCCGCTCGCCGCAGGAGTACTCGGGCGAGCTGATCGCGATGCCGGGCTACGAGAGCGAGGGCGCGCAGCGCGCCGGCCACATCCCCGGGGCCAAGTCGATCCCGTGGGCGCAGGCGGTCAAGGAGGACGGGACGTTCAAGTCGGCCGAGGACCTGCGCGACCTTTACGGCGGCAAGGGCGTGCTCACCGGCGAGCCGATCATCGCGTACTGCCGGATCGGCGAGCGCTCGGCGCACACGTGGTTCGTGCTGCACGAGCTGCTCGGGCAGGACGACGTCAAGAACTACGACGGGTCCTGGACCGAGTGGGGGAACCTCGTCAACGTGCCGATCGAGAAGGGCTGAGCGGAGTTCCCGGCTCGCGGGCTTTGAGCAGCGGCCCGATCCGGTCGAACAGATCGGCCAGGATCCGGGCCGTTGCCCCCCAGATCAGGTGGTCGCCGACCACGATAGGTGTCGGTTCGGATCGGTACACCGCGGCGGATCAGGCGCCGGCGCCCGTAGCCGGCGAGCAGGTCGGCGAGCGACAGCTCGAGCACCTCGGACACTTCGTGGACGCTCGGCGTCCACGTCCTGCCCGGCTTCGATCAGGCCCACGAACGGATATACGGCGTAGCCCGTGGCGATCGTCGGCGTGGGCTGTAGCGCTCCGACGAGCTCGACGGCGTCCGGTCGGCAGGCCGATCTCCTCGTGCGCCTCGCGAAGCGCGGTGGCGCTCAGGTCCCGCTCGCCGTCGTCGTAGCGTCCGCCCGGGAACGAGATCTCGCCTGGATGACGGCGCAGGTCGTCGCTGTCGCTTGGTGAACACCGTGTGGAGTCGGCCGCCATCGACGTAGAGCGGCACGAGCACCGCCGCGTCGGTTCGGCCGCGGACCTCGAGCGTGAGCGCCTCCTCGGTGGAAAGGAGGACCCGCCGGAGATCTTCCTCGAGGTGATCGTTTCCGGACGGCATCAAGTGACTATATTCGCGAGGCATGCGGGCGCTGATCGTCGTCGACGTGCAGAACGACTTCTGCCCCGGCGGGGCGCTCGCGGTCGGGGACGGCGACGCGGTGGTCGAGCCGATCAACCGACTCGCGCGCGCCGCCTCGTTCGTCGTCGCGACGCGCGACTGGCACCCACCCGACCACGGCTCGTTCGCCGCGCAGGGAGGTCCGTGGCCGGTGCACTGCGTGCACAGCACGCCGGGAGCCGAGCTCCACGCCGGGATCGACGAGGGTCAAATCGACGCGATCGTCGACAAGGGCCAGTCAGCTGGGCGGGAGGGGTATTCGGGGTTCGAGGGCACCGAGCTCGAGCGGCTGCTGCGCGAACGGGGTGTCGATACGGTCGACGTCGCGGGGCTCGCGCTCGACTACTGCGTGAAGGCCACGGCGCTCGACGCCAAGCGCGCCGGGATGAACGTGATCGTGCACCGCGACGCGACGCGTGCGGTCGAAGTGCAGCCGGGCGACGCCGAGCGCGCGGTGGAAGAGCTCCGCGCCGCGGGCGTCGAGGTGATCGAGTAGGGCGGGCCGGCTCTAAACGGCCGCCGGCTCGACGAGCTCGATGCGCTCGTCGAAGCTGACCTCGCCGTCGAGCGTGCGGTGGACCGGGCACTTGGCGGCGATCACCCGCAGGCGCTCGATCTGCTCCTCGGTGCAGTCGCTCGGCAGCCGCAGGATCAGCTTGAAGTTCGTCAGGCAGCCGCGCTCGGCCGGGTTGTACTCGCACTGGACCTCGACCGGCCCGATGTCCCAGCCCTTGCGCTTGGCGTACATCTCCATCGTGACCGCGGTGCACGAGGCGAGGCTCGCGGCGAGCAGCTCTTGCGGGCTCGGGCCGTCGTCATCGCCGCCGTGTTCGGTCGGCTCATCGGCCACCAGCCGATGCTGCCGTACGTCGATCCGGTGAGTGAATGCAGTCCGTGCGCTGCGGCGCGCGATGGCCTTCATCGGTTTGGTCCTTGCTGGTTGAAGGTGGTCACAGCTCTCATCGTAGCGGTGGTTCTGCTAGCCATTAGAAGAGGTTCCGAACGATTCGGACAGTGGGTTGAAGAGCAATCCCGTCGGGACCTTCGGGTAGAAGTAAGTCGACTTCGGAGGCATGCTCTCACCGGCCGCGGCGACCGCGCGCACCTGCTCGATCGGGGTGGCGGCGACGAAGAACGCGGCGTCGTAATCGCCGTCCGTGACCAGCTGCAGGGCGTCGTCGAAGTCGCGCGCATATCCGAGCCCCTTTAGGTGGTCGATGTCGTCGTCCGTCATCCCCAGGGCGCCCTTGAGGATCAGCGCCTCGAGCACCGCGGTGTCGAGTCGCCGGTACGCCTCAGCGTGATCGGAGAGCGCCGCATCGGCGATCGACTGGTCCTTGAGCGTGAGCATCCACGGCTGGCGGAAATGGGCGTCGATGTAGCCGAACCGCACCGGTTGCCCGTAGCTCGGGACGAGCTCGTCGGTGCTGTTCAGCTGCACGACGTCGAAGTCGCGCCGGATCGCGGTCGCCAGTGTCTCGTGCTGGTCGGGGCGCAGGTCGCGCAGCAGCCGGTGGGTCGGGAACACGGTCAGCCCGGGATCCTCCAGCGCCACCAGGCACATCAGCACGTAGCGCGCAGCGCCCTCGCCGCCGATCTCCTCCGCGTACACGCGAGCGGTCTCGTACCGATGGTGGCCGTCCGCGATCAGGAGCTCGGCGTTGCGCAGCGCATCGTGGATCGCGGAGATCGTGTCCGGGTCCTCGATCCGCCACAGGCGGTTGACGGTGCCGTCGTCGTCGGTCGACTCGCCCCAGGGCTGCTTGGCGTTGGTGGCTGCGGCGAGCGCGCCGGTGACGGCGCCGACGGGATCGTCGAACAGCGAGAAGATCGGGGACAGGTTGGCCCTGGTCGCGCGAGTCAGCCTCAGCCGATCCTCCTTCGGGCCTGGGTGAGTGCGCTCGTGGGGCCGGATCCGGCCCGGGCCGTAGTCCTCCACGCGCACGCGCGCGAGGAACCCGGTTCGCTTGCGGCCCTGGCCGTCGGGCCCCGTGTACTGCTGCTCGAGCGGCCAGATGGCGGGCCGCTCGTCGCGGACGATCACGCCCTCCTCGAGCCACGCTGCGAGCAGGCGCGCCGCGTTGTCGTACGGGTGGATGCCGATCGGTAGATCGATCCGCACGACGTTGTAGGGCGACCTGGCCTCGAGGTCCGCTCGCTGCTCGGCGTCGATCACGTCGTACGGCGGGGCGACGACGTCCTGCAGACCGCCGGTCCGTTCCAGGTCGTAATGCAGCGCCCGCAGGGGTTCGACATCGGCCATTGCCCGCGGCGGAGGCTACCGGCTCGAGGGGCATGGGCGGGTCCGCGGGCTCGTGGGTTCGCGACCCGCGGGGTCCGGGGCATTAGACTCGGCGAGGCGACACGCGGGGCGTAGCGCAGCCTGGTTAGCGCGCAAGCTTTGGGTGCTTGAGGTCCCCGGTTCGAATCCGGGCGCCCCGATCCAGCGATCGCCTCCTGCCCGTGGGCAACCCGCGGAGGAGACGCTCGAAGATGCCCTTCAGGGTTTGCTTTCCGTAGGGGTGCGACCCGTCGAACATCGTCAGCACCGCAATCGAGACGCGGGCGCAACCGCGGACGAGCAGCACCACCTGGTGGTCGAGCAGGCCGGTGCCGTAGCCCCACCCGCCCTTGAAGTAGAGCTTCCACCCCTTCGGCGCGACCTCGCCGATGCCCCACCGCTCCGAGGGCACGATCCCGGCGAGCAGCGACATCGCATACGCGCGGTGGCGCGGTGCGATGTAGCCGTCGATGTGGAGGAAGAACGTCGTCTGGTCGGCGGCGGTGATCTGCGTCTCGCCCCAGATCGGCGATGTGGCGAAGTGGGTCATCCCGACCCGGCCGGCGAGCGCCCGGAGCGCGCCCTGGCCCACCGTGTCGAACACGATCTGGGCGTCGTCGTTGTCTGACTCCGTGATCATCGGGCCGAGAATGGATTTCTCGTGGGCCGTCAGGGCTCGGCCTCTGACCGACGGCTCGTCCAGGAAGGCGACCATCAGCATCGCCTTCACCACGCTCGCCGACCACTCGACGTGGTCGGGCCGATAGCCGTAGAAGCGGCCGTCGCTCGTGCGGACCGCGAACGCTACGTCGCCGGTCCGCTTGTCCGTGTACCCGATCGCCGAGAGCATGTGCGGGCGCCACACCTCGTCGAGCGGCTTGCCGACGCCGGGGACGAGGCACGGCTGCGGCGCTGAGCGCGTGGTGGCGCCGGCGTTTCCGGCCAGGCCGATCAGCGCCGCGGCCGCCACAGCCAGCGCGGCGGCGCACCACGAGCCGACCTGGCGCAGACGCACGTGCGCATTCTTCCGGGTTGCGAGGCGGTTGCGTTCAGGCCCTAGTGTCTGCGATCACGGCCACTACTGTTTCCGGGGCGTGCCCCCGTAGCTCAGCCGGATAGAGCGACGGCCTTCTAAGCCGTGCAAGGGGGGTTTCGCAGTGGCCAGGGACGGCCAATATCCGCAGACGAATTCCGCCGTTTGCAGCGGTTTTGGTTCGCGAACGCCGACGGTGCCGGAAACGCCGTTTTCCGCGAGATCGGAACAAGGTGGCGTTTTAGTGGCGTTAAACAATCCGGTTGCACATCCTGAACAGGCGTCAGATCAACCCACCTGGGGGCCGGGCGGTCGCAGGTTCAAATCCTGTCTCCCCGACTACAAAAAGCCCTGCTAATGGGAGGGTTCGCTAGCAGTCACGGCGGGCCGCAGTGCAGCCAAGGGCGACAAACGGGCGACAAACGTAGGCTGTCCGTGCAGAATCGCGGATTGAACTGGGCGGGCGATTCCCTCTCCGGAGCGACTCAGAAAGTTCGACCCTCTCGCCGTCTCGACGCGTCGCCTGAGGAGAGGGTTGTCCGCCCGATCACTGGGGCGAGCGGACCCCCTTTCTGCCCGGTCGCACGCTGCGCAGTGCTGGCGGCGACGGGCGTGGCTCGTCAGTGCCGGCGAGGGCGGATGTGTGGCTCACTCGGCTCGAGCGGCCAGGTGATGCCGAGATCGCGGGGTATGCGAGGCTTGGGCACCCGCCCGATCAGGTCGATGAGCGGCGGCGCGAGCAGCGCGGCATGGCGCTCATCAGCTAGTGCGAGCTTGATCCAGCTGACCAGGAGGGCCAGCGCGAGTGGTTCGTACGGATGCTCGACGTCGTGCCCGCGGGCGGGAAAGCCGTGCGCGAACCCTGGGGCCGCGATCTCGGCCGGTTGCCCTCGCCGGTGGCCGCCGTGGGACTGCATCAGCAGCACGGCTGCCAGTTCGCCTTCTGCGATCCGCTCTGGCCGTGCGGTAGTGACGGCGGCCATGGAAAGCTCCTCATAGGCGGCCACGGAATCTCCCCGCTGGCGGCCATCGTTTCTCCCCATGGGTGGCCAGGGTTTCTCCGCACGGTTCTGTCCTGAGGTGTCGGTAGTCCGGCGCGCGTTGTTGTCAACGCGCGACCTGGAGGCCGGCCGGATGAAGAAACCGGAGGAAGCGATGGAGATTCTTGAGGCGTATGACTTGACCGGTTCGCTGCGACGCGCGGCGGTGCTGGCGGGGTGTGATCATAAGACGGTCGCGCGGCTGGTCGCCGCGCGGGAGGTGGCTGGTGGCGGGTTGCCGGAGCGTGAGCGGCGGCGGCCGTTGGTGGATCCGTTCGCGGTGAAGATCGAGGAGTTGGTCGATCGCTCGCGCGGCCGGATCGGTGCCGATCAGGCGCATTCGAAGCTGGTCGCGATGGGGTATCTGGGTTCGGAGCGCACGACCCGGCGGGCGGTCGCGGAGGCTAAGCGCCGTTGGCGGCAGAAGCACGGTCGGCGGACGCGGCCGTGGATTCCGGAGCCGGGGTTGTGGTTGCAGTGGGATTACGGCGACGGGCCGGTCGTTGCTGGCGTCGAGACGGTGTTGTTCTGCGCGTGGCTGGCGTGGTCGCGGTATCGGGTAGTGGTGCCGTTGCGCGAGAAGACGTTGCCGTCGGTGGTGATCGGGCTGGACCGCGCATTGCGGCGGTTCGACGGTGTGCCGACCTACGCGTTGACCGATTTTGTGGCGCGCCACAAAATCGGTCTTCTGTGCCCAAACCGGTTATGTGCCCGCGGTTGAAGTAGTTCCCGCAAACACGGCGATCGGCGTAGATACCTCGCCGTTGCCGGCCACATAACGCTGGTGCTCTAGCTGACGGTCTTCCTCCACCGATCTATCTGTGAGGAGGTTGTCTCTCATGTTGGAGTCGTATTTCGTCAAGCCGCAGACGGTCGATCAGATCCGGGCGTCGTGGATCGGCGCGGAGGTCGAGCGGTACGTCGAGTGGCTATCCGAGCGCGGGTACTCGAGCTCGTCGGTGTCGCGTAGGGTGCCGCTGCTGGTGGCGTTCGGCGAGTTCGCGTGCGCTCGCGGCGTCGCTGCCATTGACGATCTCCCGGGGTATGTCGAGCCGTTCGTGGCCGACCGTGTCGCGAGCCACCGGGGGGTTCGTCGCGCTGGGAATGTCGAGACGGGCCGTCAGGTCGGCAGGGAGGTTCGGGGGCCGGTCGAGCAGATGCTGGGGTTGGTGGTGCCGGGGTTCCTCGGTAGCGGCCGGCGGCATCGTGGGGATCCGTTCGTTGAGGCGCTTCCCGGGTTCTTCGAGTACTTGGTGCGCGAGCGCGGGCTTCGCCCGGCGACGATCAGCCAGTACCGCTACCACCTGCGGCGGTTCGAGGCGTATCTGGACCGGATCGAGGTCGGGCGGCTGAGCGAGCTGTCCGCGCCGCTGATTAGCGCGTTCGTCGCCGAGTTCGCCGGCTGCGGCATGAGCAAGGCGACCGTTGGTGTCGGCTGCGGGATGCTGCGCGTGTTCCTGCGCTACGCGCATCGCGAGGGTCTGATCGCCCGCGATCTCAGCACGGCGGTCGAAGGCCCGCAGATCTACCGGCTTGCGGATATCCCGCGTTCGATCTCGTGGACGGAGGTTGGTCAGGTGCTCGCGTGTGTGGAACGGCGCGCCCCGGCTGGCAAGCGTGACTACGCGATTCTCCTGTTGCTCGCGACTTACGGTCTTCGCAGTCGCGAGATCGCAGCGTTGACGCTTGACGACATCGACTGGAAGCACGAGCGCCTGGCGGTACCGTCGCGCAAGGCGGGTCACTCGACCGCGTTTCCGCTGTCACGGTCGGTCGGGGAGGCTCTCGTCGATTACCTCAGGTACGGTCGGCCTGAGACCAGCAGCCGGCGTGTGTTCTTCCGGGCGGTCGCGCCGGTGGCTCCGATCGGGCATGCCGCGATCGCGTCGCGCGCCCGTCATTACCTGCTCGAGGCCGGGGTCCAGGTCGCTCGACCTGGGTCGCACACGCTGCGTCACAGCTGCGTGCAACGACTCGTCGACGCGGACTTCTCACTGAAGACGATCGGCGATTTCGTCGGACACCGATCGCCAAGGTCGACCGAGATCTACGCCAAGGTTGCAGTCGAGTCGTTGCGCGAGGTCGCGCTCGGTGATGGCGAGGAGGTGCTCGGACGATGACCCTCGACCATGCTGTCACCGGCTTCTTGAAGCACAAGCGGGTGCTCGCCCGGAAGTACATCAGCGAGGAGGCCGAGTTGCGGCTGCTGGTGCGGTTCTGCTCCGAGCACGGCGTCGAGCGCCTTGAACAGCTCTCGCCGGTTGTGGTGGATGAGTTCCTTGCCTCACGGCCGCGCTCGAACGCGCGCAGTTTCAATCATCTGCTCGGTGTCGTCGGCTTCCTGCTCGACTGGGCGGTCGCGCAAGAGCTGCTGGACTGCTCGCCATTACAGACCCGCCGGCGGCGGGTGACCGCCACGCGGATCCCGTTCATCCTCGACGCCGCGCAGACACGACGGCTACTGGATGCCGCCGCTGCGCTCTCGGATGCGTCGCGCGCCCCGCACCGCGGAGCGACCTATCGGACGATCTTCGCGCTCTGCTATGGGCTGGGACTGCGCGGCGGTGAGGCATGCGCGCTGCGCGTCGGTGACATCGATCGCAGCCGCGAGCTGCTCGTGGTCAAGGGCGGCAAGTTCGGCAAGAGCCGCCTCGTCCCGCACGGCCCACGGATCGGCGAACTGATCGACGAGCAGCTCGAGCGTCGCACCGAGGACGGGCGGCTTGATGACCAGGCGCCGCTGTTCACCTTCAACGGGCACGCGAGCATCTCCCGGCAGGCCGCCAGCGGCACGTTCACTCAGCTGGCACGCTCGCTGGGGTTCACGGCGCCGGGCGGAGTGTCCGCACCGCGGCTGCACAGCTTGCGCCACTCGTTCGCGGTCGGATGCCTGCTGCGCTGGTACCGCCAAGGGCTTGACCCTGCAGCCCGGCTGCATCAGCTCTCGACGTTCATGGGTCACGTCGACCCGGTCTCGACAGCGGTCTACCTGACGATCACGCCGACGCTGCTTCGGGAGGCCAACCGCCGCTTCGAGGCGTTCGCCGAGCCGATCTGGACGGAGGTGGTCCCATGACCGGACAGCCGCTCGGGCCGATCCTGCACTCCTACTTTCTCGACCATCTCATCGCGGTCAAGGGCCTGCGGCCCGGGTCGGTCCGCAGCTACCGCGACACGATCCGGCTCCTGCTCCTGTTCCTCGCCGCCAAGAAGCGCTGCAAGATCACACGCCTGACGCTCGACGATCTCACCCTCGAGCGGATCATCGCGTTCCTGCGCCACCTCGAAGAGGACCGCGGCAACCACATCAGCACCCGCAACCAGCGACTCGCCGCGATTCACAGCCTGTTCGAATACATCGCCTCGCGCTCGCCGGAGATGCTCGCCGTCTCCCAGCAGGTCGCCGCGATCCCGATGAAACGCACCGCCCCCCCGGAAACGCGGTTCCTCGAACGCGACGAGGTCCACGCGCTGCTGCGCCGAATGCCGAGCAACGGACGCTTCGCGCTCCGCGACCAGGCGCTGATCCTGTTCCTCTACAACACCGGCGCTCGCGTCCAAGAAGCCGCCGACCTGCGCGTCGAGCACCTCGACCTGGGGGAGCACCCGACCGTGCGCCTGCACGGCAAAGGCGACAAATGGAGAACCTGCCCGCTCTGGCAGCACACCGCACGAACACTCACGACGCTGCTCGCCTCGCTCGCTCCGCCACCAACACCGCAATCGGCGGTGTTCACCGCGCACGCCCGGCCGCTCACCCGCTACGGCATCTACAAGATCGTCCGCCGCCACGCCGGCGACCTCGACGACCCACGGACCGGCCGCCGGATCGGCCCGCACACCTTCCGGCACACCGCCGCCGTGCACCTCCTCGAGGCCGGCGTCGAGGTCAACGTCATCCGCGGATGGCTCGGACACGTCTCCCTGGACACCACCAACCGATACGCCGAGATCAACACCAACACCAAGCTCGCAGCGCTACGAGCCACAGAGCTATTAGACGTCTCGACGGGACACCAAACCAAGCCGATCTGGCGGACCGACGAGACGCTGCTGAACTGGCTCTCCTCGCTCTGACCGTTATGTGCCCGACTGAGGCGGCACGACGCCGCCGACCGCCATGACCACGCGTCGAGTCAGCCTGACGGCCACATAACCGGTTTGGGCACAGAAGACCGATAACGAGAAGACGGTGACGGTCGATCATGTGTGCGGGATCGCGGTCCGCAACCCGACGATCGTCGAGGTTTCCCGTCATTACGGGTTGACGATCGCGACCTGCGAGCCCGCCGATCCGCAATCGAAGGGTGGTTCGGAGGCGACGGTGAAGATCGCGAGGGCCGATCTGGTCCCGACCGATCACAACCTGCGCGACGAGTAATCGCCGCTGTCGTTCAAGCAGGCGGAGCGCCTGTCTGACGGCGACGAACGCAGAGAAGATCGCATGTCGTCAGACAAGCACCAGTCTCGCGTCGCCGTCGCCGGGAGGCTGCGATCACGATCGCTCGTCGTCGGACCCGGCACACATTTCGGCGCGATCCGGCCCCGGTCCGGCTCTTGGATCGTCGGAAACCAGCGCTGCGCGATCTGTTCCGCAGACCGGAGAGGCGCCCGGTAGGGGGCGCCTCTCCTCTGACGTGTCCTTGATGTCTGCAAGAGTCCCGTGTAGCGAGAGCACCGGGTCCTATGACAGCGTTCTATCGATGTCCTGCTGGTACCGCTCCTTTAGCCGTCGGTGATCGTGAAGTTCTCGACGCCGCAGGCAGAGGTGGTGCCAACGTTGTTGGCGTCGCCGCTGTAGATGACCTGCCACCGCCACTCTCCGCTGTCACTCGCAATGAAGGCGTGTTGGTCGTCGAGTAGGTGCCGTCGCCCGTTACGTTCACGGTCTGGGTCAGTGCAGGCGTATCTGAGCAGGTTGCGTCAGACGGCTTGAACAGGTTGAACGTGATCGTCCCGCCGGCGTTGGCGGTCGCGCCGCCAATCGTTGCGTCGTCGTTCGGAATTAGGTTCGGCGCCGTACTCATCGCCGGCTGATTCGGGTTCACCACGAGCTTCTCGCTGGTGCAGTCGCTGGTGGCGCCGTTGTTGTTGGCGTCGCCGCTGTACACGGCCTGCCAGTAGAACGTGCCGGCGCTGTCGAACGTGAGTGAGTTCGATTCGGGCACGAGCCCGTCGAACACGGGTTTCGTGCCGGCGTCCCGGGCGTTCTGCGTGCACGCGCTAGTACTCGAGGCCGCGCGCGACAGCGGCGGGGAGCTCGTCAGGATCGAGGACACCGCGGCGCCCGGGCTGAGCCGGCGGCCGATGAGCGCCCATCCAGCTCAGCGCGCGCGGTTCGAGGTGCTCTCGGGCAGTCTGGGGCTGACCGTCGACGGTGAGCAACATCTGCTCGGGCCAGGGGACTCGTTCGTGGTGGAACCCGGCGCGAGGCATCTACCGCGAAACGCGGGCGACGGCGAGGTGCGGTTCCTCGCGGAGATGCGTCCAGCGGGTCGCTTCGAGGAGTTCCTCGCCGAAATCACCGCGGTCAACAACACCGACGTGAGGGCCTCGCCTACCTTCTGACGGCGGCCCGCGTGATCAACCGATTCCCCGACGTCGAGCGCCCGACGCCCCTACCGCGCGCGCTGGACCGAGCGCTGTTCGCGATCCTGGCCGCTGCAGGCAAACTGGTCGGCCTGCGAATCCCGGGCACGTCCAGCACCCCGACAGCAACCGGCAACAGCTCGGAGACGGCCGCTCACGAGAGTTAGAGCAACTGAAGCAGCAGCAGTCCTCAAGGACCTATATCACCGCCATCGAGACTGCATCCCTCGGACAGCTTGGGTCACGCGACGGCGTCGCGCTGCGTGGCAGTCTCGGTGGAAGGCAGTCGTCCGCCACCCGGCCGAACTGACGATCGTGGTCGTGGCATTGCGAGCGTCCGGCCTCGGGACCGCCTGACGCGTCCTCCGTCGGTCGCGGAAATCTTCCACCGCCGATCATGTGTTCGGTAAGGTACCTAGCGGGGCCGGATCTAGTAGTCGTATGGACGGATCAGGGGAGTGTGATCCTGTAGTAGCTGACGGTTCGAGCCGTGAAGGCGCGCTGACCCGCTCAGCGCGATCCGCCGCAGCGGCGACCGCTACGGATACACCGAAGGCCCCATTGCCGTTGGAGCGGTGGGCGCCGACGATCCGGAGTACCCACCCGCGGTCGTCGGGTCGGGGCACGCACCGATTCTCTCGTACAGGAGGCAACCATGGCCGAGTGGCATGAACCTGAGTCGCTATCAGCGAACGGCGCACCAACCAAAGACCTGGAGGTGATCGTTGTCGGCGGTGGCCAAGCGGCTCTTGCGATCGGGTACTTCCTCGCTCAGCAGGGTCGCACCTTCGCCATCCTCGAGGCGGCGGAGGAGCCTGCCGCGGCCTGGCGCGCGCGCTGGGACTCGCTCAAGCTGTTCACGCCCGCTCGCTACAGCGGCCTGCCGGGCCTGTCCTTTCCCGGCGACCCGGACGCCTATCCCGCCCGCGACGACGTGGTGGACCTACCTCAGCGAGCTACGCCCAGCAGTTCGCCTTGCCCGTGGTGCTGGGCAGCCGCGTCCGTTCCGTCCGGCGGGCCGAGGGCCGGTACCTCGTCGAGGTCGACGGCCGGGGCTACACAGGCGGATCAGGTCGTGGTGGCGACCGGGCCGTTCCAGGTGCCGTTCGTGCCGCCGATCGCCGAGCAACTCGGGCAGGATGTCTTCCAGGTCCACAGCACGCGGTATCGGGCGCCGGGGAACCTTCCCGATGGTCGGGTGCTTGTCGTGGGTGGCGGGAACACCGGCTTTCAGATCGCCGAAGAGCTCTCGGCCACGCGTGAGGTGCACCTGTCGATCGGGTCGCGGCAGACGCCGCTGCCTCAGCGGATTCTCGGTCGCGACCTGTTCTGGTATCTCGAGAAGATCGGGGCGATGCGCAAGTCGACCGACACGCGGATCGGCCGCCGATTGGCGGGCAGAGACACCCTGATTGGCTCCAATCCCCGGATCCTCGCAAGCGCCACGGGGTCCGGTTGCATCCGCGGGCGGTTGAAGCCTCCGGGCGCACGGTGCGCTTCAGCGACGGAAGCGAGCTAGACGTGAGCGCCGTGATCTGGGCCACCGGCTTCCGTAACGATCACTCGTGGATCGACGCACCGATCTTCGACGACCGGCACCGGGTCGTTCACCGCCGCGGCGTGACCGACTCCCCCGGCCTGTACTTCCTCGGATTGACGTGGCAGTACACCAGAGGCTCGGCGCTGATTGGCTGGGTCGAAGACGACGCCGCGTACATCGCCGATCAGATCAAGACCTTCCACACAAGCCGACCGAGGCGCCACGGCGGGCGAAGCCGTCGGCACGCGATGACTCACCAGGAGATTTGAAGATGGCCACAACTCACGATCAATTCCCGACCGACACCACCGGCCTCGCCGAGGCACGCGCCTCTGAGGTTGTCGAGCTGGGCGACGGCGACCAGTTCGACCTGAGAATCGCGCCGGTCGCGAAGCGGATCGGCGACGCCACGGTGCGGATGCTCGCCTACAACGGCTCGATCCCGGGTCCGACGCTGAAGGTGCGCGAGGGCTCCGAGGTCATCGTCGACATCGAGAACCAGGGCGACGTGGAAGCGACCGTCCACTGGCACGGGCTGCGGCTCGAGAACCGCTACGACGGAACCCATGAGACTCAGCGGCCGATGGGCTCCGGCGAGCGCTACACCGCGCACGTCACGTTCCCGGACGCCGGCGTGTACTGGTACCACCCGCACATCCGCGAGGACTACGGCCAGGAGATGGGGCTCTACGGAAACGTGATCGTCGATCCCGCCGACCCTGACTACTGGCCGCCCGTGCACCGCGAGATCGCGCTGACGCTCGATGACATCCTGATCGAGGACGGCAAGGTGGCGCCGTTCAGCCGCGCCGAGACCACACACTCGGCGATGGGCCGCTTCGGCAACGTGCTGCTCGTCGGCGGCCAGACCGATCCGTCGCTCGCGGTCAAGCGTGGTGAAGTGGTCCGCTTCTACTTCACGAACACCGCGAACACCCGCGTCTTCAGGGTCGCGCTCCCCGGCGCGCGAGATCAAGCTCGTCGGCGGCGACAGCGGCCACGTCGAGCACGAACAGTTCGTCGACGACGTGATACTGGCGCCGTCAGAGCGCGTGGTCGTCGACGTGCTCTTCGACCAGCCGGGCGAGCTGACGATGGAGCACCGCACGCCCGAGCGGACGTATCGACTGGCGTCAATCCGGGTTGGCGACGAGCAGGCCGAGCCGTCGCTCACCGAGCAGTTCGGGATGCTCAGAACGAACCGCGACATGGCGGCCGAGCGCGAGCGGATCGAGGCGTACTTCGACGCCGAGCCGGACAAGACGCTTGGCTTCCTCGCCGAGATGGACATGGGCGCGCCCGAAGGCGACGGTCCCATCGTCTACAGCTGCCCGATGCACCCAGAGGTCGTGAGTGAGGAGCCGGGGCATTGCCCGGAGTGCGGGATGAAGCTGCTGGCCGTCGAGGCGCCGTCGCGAGCTACACCTGCCCGATGCATCCGGAGGTGGTCAGCGACCAGCCTGGCCACTGCCCCGAATGCGGGATGAAGCTGCTCCCGTCACACCTCGTCGCCGAGGCCGGCGGCCACGAGCACGGAGAAGAGCACGGGCATCACATGCACGAGCACGGTGCCCACGAGCACCACGACCATTCGCATGAAGGTCATGACCACGCCGCGGCGGGTGGCATCGAGTGGGAAGACGACATGGTCGAGATCAACCGGCTGACCACGCCCGGCGAACATGCGCTGGAAGCTGATCGACAAGGCCACCGGCGACGAGAACGCCGCGATCGACTGGCGATTCCGGGTCGGCGACCAGGTCAAGATCCGGCTGCTGAACGAGATGGCCGGCGACCATCCCATGCACCACCCGTTCCACGTTCACGGAGCAGGCCGGTTCCTGATCCTCTCCCGAGACGCGAAAATGGAGCCCAACCTCGTCTGGAAGGACACCGTGCTCATCCGAACCGGCGAGACCGTCGACATCCTGCTCGACGTCACCAACCCCGGCCTGTGGATGGCTCACTGCCACATCGCCGAGCACCACGAGAGCGGCATGATGTTCAGCTTCAACGTCGATCCGTGATCCTGATCGATGACCGCTGACGCAAAGGTCGGGTCAGGACCGGCCGTGAACGCCGCAGGGACCCGATCGTCGGCCGCTCACGTGGCAGGACGTGCGGGGAGACGCTCGGTGGCGTGCGGACGAACTGGTCCGCACCGAGTCCGAGGCCGTGGCGCTCGAGGCGTTGCGCACCGCCACCGGCGAGACCGACGGTGACATGGAGCGCCACACGGTGCGCCAGTATCTGATTGCCGAGCGGCTCGCTGACACTCGCGGGATGGCCTATGACCGCGAGGTGCTGCTGTGCGCGTCCTTCCTGCATGACGCCGGTCTATACGGTCCGGCCAGCAGCGGCGATGTGTACATCAAGGACTCCGCCCGCTACGCCCGGCAGACGCTTGAGCCGCTGGGGTGGCCTGAGCAGCGGCTGCGAGCCTGCATCGACGCGTGCGAGCAGCACCACGCCCTCAGCTCGCGGTGGTGGATGCCCAACGAGGTCGAGCTGGTGCGGCGGTCCGACCTCGTCGAGGTGCTGCCCGAGCTCGTGCGCTTCGGCATCCCGCGCTCCTGGCTGAAGCGGGAGCTATGGCAGGCGGTGCCGCGCGCCGGCTTCTGGCCTGCCACGCTCGCTATCACTCGGGCGCACTGGCGGCGCATGCTGCCGGGCATGTTCAAGCCGCCGATACCAGGACGGCCGTCCACTTCGGGCTAACGACGAGGGCGCGGGGGCGCGAGGGGCGATACTGGTTCCTGCCGGCAGATAGGCGGTTCGCCCCATGCGCATCCGGAGGCGCGCCATGGTGTCGCCCTGCGAGCGGGTCTTGAGCTTCCCCGGCTGCCGAGCGACCGCCCGATGATGAGAGTCGCTCGTTGAGCGGCTCGGCCGCATCCGCGCGTCTGCTCGCTGCGGTCGAGGCTCAGGTCGCGGCTGGTGCCCCTGGTGCGGTGGCGCGCATCGAGGCGCCGGACGCCGGTGTGGTTTGGGCCGGGTCGGCCGGCCGGCTCGAGCGGGGCAATACCCGACTCCTACGGCCGCAAGATGCATTTCGCGCGGCGAGCGTGACCAAGAGCGTGACCGCTGCCATAGCCGTCAGGCTTGCCGGCGCGGGGCGCCTGGCGCTCGACGAGCCACTCGCCTACCAGCTCCCGCCTGACCTGGTCGATCGCTGGCGGGCGTTCGATGCCCTCCCGCGCGCCACACCCCGCCAGCTGCTCGCCCACAGCTCAGGAGTGCCGAACTACTTCCGCGAGGAGTCGTTCGCCGCACGCCTACGGGACGATCCCACCCGAGCATGGAGGCCAGTCGATCTGGTGGATCACGCGGCCGCGCACGCAACGTGGCGGTTCCGTCCCGGTCACGGCTTCGAGTACTCGGACACCGGCTACGTGATCACCGGTATCCTCGTGGAGCAGACCACCGGTCGCCCACTGCACGAGATCTACCGGGAGTACGTCTTCGACCCGCTCGGGATGGATCGCACCTGGCTTGAGGGGCATGAGCCCGCGCGGCGGACGGACGTGGCGCACCACTACTCGGAGGACCTCGACTGGACGACGATCGACCCGACGATCGACTGGGCCGGCGGCGGTCTGGTGACCACCGCCCCGGATCTCGCGCGCTTCGTACGCGGATTGTGGTCGGAGCGGATCATCGACGCGCAAGGCCTCGAGGAGCTGACGCGCTGGACGCTCGGAGCGTCGTTTCCGCCCTAGTCTGGACTCCGCTACGACCGCTACGGGCTCGGCATGGGGCTCAATGTCGTCGAGGGCGTGGAGCTGCTGGGCCATACCGGTTTCGTCGGCGCCTTCGCGTTCTACGCCCCCGAATACGACGCGGTTCTAGTCGGCACCCACAACGCTTCCCACGTAGATCGCTGGCCGCTCGTGGCCGCGCTCTGCCGCGAGCTGCGCGCGGCGGCATGACGGGCGCGGTATGCAGCAAGCGGCACCAGACTCGTGGCCCCTAGCGCTCGTCAATGTGTTGGGCGAGGTAGGTGTGCAGCAGCGCGATCGCCATCGCGCCTTCCCCAACGGCGGAGGCCACGCGCTTGATTGAGCCGTGGCGGACATCGCCAGCCACGAACACTCCCGGCTGGCTCGACTCAAGCGGCAGCGGGTCGCGCGCCAGCCGCCACCACTCCGTCTGGCTGTCCCGTTGGAGGTCAGCGCCCGTCATGAGGTAGCCGCCCTCGTCGCGGCGTAGCCAGCCCTCGACGCCGGCGGTCAGGGGCCGTCCGCCGATCAGCACGTACATCGCGTCGGTCCGCAATTCCCGCCGCTGTCCGTCGCGGTCGATGACGGTTATGTGTTCGAGCGATGTCTGGCCGTCGGCGGCGATCACGTTTGTGCTTGTGAGCACGGTGATCTTCGCGTGCGCGGTGATGCGGTCGACGAGATACCGCGACATACCCGCCTCGATCGAGTCGGCGCGGATGATCATCGTCACCGAACGGGCGTACTCCGCGAGGTGCAGCGCTGCTTGGCCGGCGGAGTTCGCCCCGCCGACGAGCACGACATCCTGGTCCCGATGGCCGGGGGCCTTTGCCGGGGCTGAGCCGTAGGAGACGCCGCAGCCGATCAGCTGCTCCACGCCCGGCGCGTCGAGACGCCGGTAGGCGACGCCGGTGGCGATGACACCGCTCAATGCGCTAAAGCGCCCGCCGCCACTCAGCGACAACTCGAAGCTGCCATCCGCATTCGGGTCGGCGCGGATGATCTCCACGCCAGCGAGGATCTCTGCGCCGAAGCGCAACGCCTGCTGGTAGGCGCCGCGGGCCAGCTCGGCCCCGCTGATGCCCTCCGGAAAGCCGGGGTAGTTCTCGATCCGGGCGCTGGTGCCGGCCTGGCCGCCGGGGGCCACGCGTTCCAGAACGACGGTACTCAGCCCCTCGGAGGCGGCGTAGACGGCAGCGGTGAGCCCGGCGGGGCCTGCGCCGACGATGACGACGTCGTATAGCTCATGCTCGGGCTGCGTTTGCAGTCCAGTGCGGCGCGCCAGCTCGCTGATCCACTGCGCGCTCTCGAGGTACGCCTCGGCATGCTGCGGCGGCCTTCGCGCGGGCATGGTCATCCCGACACGCCGTTCGTGAATACTCGGAGCATGTTCTGGCCCCGGCTCGACCTGCGTCGGGCCCGGGTCGACGAACTCGTCTGGCGCCGGGAGTTGAGAGCCGTCGGCGAACACCGCCACCGGCCGCTCGACGCCGAGGCGGGCACGCTCTGCCAGGAGCCGACCGACTGGATCGACGTCCGTATCGATCCAGCGATGCGCCACGTGGTTTCCGGTTAGGAAGGCGCGCGCCGCCAGCATCGCCGGGGCCGAGCCGGAGCCGATCATCGAGACCATAGGGTCACCGTCGCTCATCGCGCTACCGTCAGCCCGCGCGGATCGTGAGTCATCCCCGCCGCGCCCATCGACGCCTCCCCGATCCTCATACGCGTGGGCTGGTGACGCCGGTGATCTCGATCATCGGGGGGCCGAGCGGGGCAGGCCGCGCAGGCCGGAGGAACAGTCGCGCTCCATCACCGCTGCTACCGGCGTTCGTCGGAAGGCATGGGGGGATTGTCTTGGAACCGGGCGGAGAGCGCTAGCCACACCTCGGTAGCTCGAGGGGTTGTCGACCGGCTATCGGAAGTGCATGCCAGCGATGATCTCAACGACGATGACCGCGGCGACTACCCAGTCGACGACCATGCAGAACGGTGGCCACCACCTGGTATTGGAGACGAAGTGGCTCCGGTGCTGCCAAAAATCCTTGAGGCCGTGACCGATGAAGCCGATGACCAGGAGCCACGGCGAGCCGGTGATTGCGGCGGCGCCGACAACGACGAAGCCGAATGCCACGCCGCTCTCGATAGACGACGACATTAAGACGTCCATCGGCCACCGCGAAGCCCACGTAAATCGCGGCAATAGCGATCAGGCCAAGCGCATACACCGTCGCGCTGTCTAGCCACCAGAATGCCAATGGCGTCGCCGCTTGAATGATGCCGACGACGATTCCCCAGAGCAGAGGAGCTCGATCAGACCCGGGTGATGAAGCAGAAGGCGTGTGCGTCGCCGAATGACTCATCGCTGGTTCAACCATGCATTGCGCCGAGGGGGCAGGCCGCACGACAGGTTCCCCTCGGCGAACGCTAGCTGGAGCCGGCCTGTCATGTCGTGCCCGCGTCTGGAACTCAGGTGCCCGCGCTCGGAACCGCGGAGACCTCCTCTGATGTCGGTGAAGGTGTCGGCCATTTACGTTCGACCAAGGCCGTCACGGGAGAACTCGACCGGCGTCCTGACCGCGGATCCGGCGCCGCGCACGGAGTCCGTCCCCAGTGCGCACCGAAACCCGGAGGTGGTCTGCGGGGCCGAGTCGGGCCGGCCGTGGCTGCTGACCCTCGGGCCATCGGGGAGTTGTGGTGCCAGGCGTCCGACGGAGCGAGTGCATGACGTAGCTGCTGGCGGATAGGGTCAGTCTGAACCTGGAACGAGCACCTGGCTCGAGAGCACGATGAAGGCGATCGTCCAAACGCGGTACGGCTCACCCGATGTTCTGCAGCTCAAGGACGTCGAGAAGCCGGTCGTCAAGGACGATGAGGTGCTGGTGCGCGTGCACGCGGCCGCTGTCAACATCGGCGACTGGCATCTCCTGAGGGGCGTGCCGTACGTCATCCGTTTGGTGGCCGGACTGCGGGCGCCGCGGCGCGAGATACCCGGACTCGATATCGCCGGACAGGTCGAGGCGGTCGGCGGAAACGTTCAGCAGCTCCGACCTGGCGATGAGGTGTTCGGCTGGTGCAAGGGCGCGTTCGCCGAGTATGCGTGTGCTGCGGCGAGCAATCTCCTCCCCAAGGCGGCCAACCTCACGTTTGAGCAATCGGCCGCGGTTGGAGACTCCGCGTTCACTGCGCTTGCTGCCGTTCGCGATCAAGGAAAGGTGGAGGCGGGGCAGACGGTGTTGATCAACGGGGCGTCCGGCGGCGTTGGGACGTTCGCTGTGCAGATCGCGAAGGCGTTCGGAGCGAACGTGACCGGGGTCTGCAGCACGAGTCACCTCGACGCGGTCCGATCACTTGGCGCGGATCACGTCATCGACTACACAAAGGAGGACTTTGCGCAAACCGGGCGGCGCTACGACGTGATGCTCGATCTGGTCGGGACGCGTCCGCTATCGGACTGCAGACAGGCGCTGACCCCGCGGGGGACTTACGTCATCGTTGGTGTGAAGGCCATGGGTCGTTGGCTGGGGCTCGGGCGGCAGTTCAAGGCGCTGTTGGTATCACCGTTCGTGCGCCAGCGGATGCGGGTGTTCGTCGTGAGGCATAACAGAGAGGACCTGGCTGTTCTGAAGGAGCTCGTCGAGGCTGGCAAGCTCGCGCCGCTGATCGACAGGCGCTACGTCTTGAGTGATGTCCCTGACGCGCTCCGGTACCAGGGACAAGGACACGCCCAGGGAAAGATCGTCATCTCACTCTGAGCGCGCAAAGCCCCGCTCTGTGCCGGACCTGACCTGCTCCGGACCCCGGTCCGCTCTTTGGGCAAAGGGGAGACATGTCCAGTCCCCAGGCCCGGCTGCCGTTCGTCGGTCCGGAGTAACGAGCGCGAGGCGTCGGACAGATACAGACCCGTTGACGACGAGACCTGCTTCTGCTTCAGCGAGGTACTCAGCAGCGATGCTGACGACGATCGCGATTCGTCCGGAGCGAGCGCCACGCCGACCGCTCCCGCTTACAGTCGGCGAGCGAGCTGAGCGTCAGCGCCGCTCGTGGGCGAGTCCCCCGTCGCGGAGCGCCGGTCGCGCCTGTCGGCGATACTGAGATGCTGACCAGGGCTCTCGGGCGCCGGCTTGGTGACTCATCGGCGTGCTTGTCCCCGCCACCTGACCGCGACATCACCGAACTGAGAGGCCCCGTGAGCCAGCCACGACCCAGCGATCCGATCGGATCTATTGGATGGACCGAACGTACCGGGGGGGCACTGACCGCGCGGGAATGCCTAACACTTGCCGGGCCCCTGCTGCGGGGGGAGCTCAGCATTCTTGCCAGCCGTCTCGCAATGGCGCTCCGAATGCACTCGGGGCGCCGAAGTTCCATCGATCCGGCGAGCCTGGTGCCTCCCGACTCCCCTCTCGCAAGAGATGCCGAGGTCGCCGCGCGGGACCTCTTGACACCGGCACTCCTCAACCACTCCAGTCGTGCCTACACGTGGGGCGCGGCCATCGCCGCACTTCACGGGATCACGTTCGACCGTGAGCTCCTGTACCTGGCTGCAATGTTCCACGACACCGGGATCCCGAGCCCGGTGCCCGACGTCGACTTCACGGTTCGCAGCGCCGCGTTGGCACGCGAGTTCACCGACAGCCACCACGTGCCTGCCGATATCCGCGAGCTCGTTGCAAACGCGATCGCCATGCACTACACCCCCGGCGTTGGCATCGATTCCGGTGCCGAGGCCTACCTCCTATCTGCCGGCGCAGCCGTCGATGTGTTCGGCCTACGCAGCAACCAGATACCCGATGCAGTCCGCCGGAGGGTCATCCAGGAGTACCCGCGGTTGGGCTTCAAGCGCGAGTTCGCCGGGCTTCTCCGAGCCGAGGCCGTGCAAGTCCCTCGTGGCCGCGCCTGGTATCTGCACCGCTTCGCCATGAGCGACCTAAGCATTCGGCTCGCGCCCTTCCGTGGTTGATGTGACGGCAACCGGCAAGGGGTGCGGGCCCGCAGCCTAAGTCTGTCGTGAACTGAAGACCGCTGGCTTCCTGGCGATCGGGCCCCTGGGTTTGATGACGGGAGGCCCTGAAGATCACTTCACCGACGGCCGCGTGCATTTCGCCGCGGCAGTAGTAAGCGCGGCAGTCGCGGATTCCGCGCTAAGGAGTTATTCCGACGTCGGAATAACACCTCTTATGCCGACTTTCCGGTTATGCCGACTGCTGCCTTCGCTCGGACGGCCTTCTCTGCTCAGGACGCAATCCATCAAGTCCATTTGGGTCAGCGGTCGGAATAATTTCCACGGAGCGAGGGCCGCGGCGGACCAGCTGCCGCACAGGTAGGAGTACTCGTCTTTGCCGCTGCTGCGCCGGTAGTCGAGCATCACCCGTGGAGACGCCTCCGCATCAGTGGTCTGCACGGCCATGATGCTGTTGGCCACGGTCATCTCCTCGTCGTCGCGTCGTCGACGCGTTGCTGGTCGCGGCTGCGGCGCCGGCTTCGCGACGGGCGATTATGCCGACCAGTTCGGCACGAACCCCAGGAACGCGCGGCCTCCCGGCCACCAAGTCGGCATAACCGGAAGGTCGGCATAAAAGCAGCACGGGCACGCGGACCGCGGAGATCCGCGTCGGGTCGGGAAAGCGGGTCGCGGCTGGTTGCGGTTGTGAGCGGCCGGTAGTCAAGAGCGGCGCCGAGGGTGCGTTGAGTCCCGAAGCAATTGGGGACATGGCCTTCGACGACCTCACGTGCGAGTCTGGCTTGTGACAGCAGGGCAGCGGCTGGATCACACCGTTCCGTTAGCGCGACGGGCCGCTACCTCTTGCGTGATGTCAGCGCCCTGACCTTCGAATCGCCGCTCGCGCCGCATCTGATTGAAACGCACGGTCGTTTGGCGTTAGGTTCGCGTTCTACCCGGTCGAGGTGGCGGTGTGGGAATTCGCCTGGTCGCCATCAACGGGAGAAAGGGGTGCCACGAGGTGTCTCTCGATCAGAAGCGGGCGCGTTGGTTCGGCGTCCTCTACCTCATCACGTTCGTCACGTCGATCTCGGCGTTGGCGCTTTACGAGACGGTGCTCAGACATCCCGAGCGGTACATCGTCGGTGCTGGGCACGACACGCAGGTCTTACTCGGCGCTCTGCTGGAGCTGCTGCTCATCATCGCGAACATCGGCACCGCGGTCGTGATCTTCCCGATCGTTAGACGCCTGAACGAGGAGCTGGCGCTCGGCTACGTGACTGCGCGCCTGTTCGAGTGCACGTTCATCCTCGTCGGCATCCTGTGCATGCTCGGCATCATCACGTTGCGGAACCAGGTTGCAGGTCCGGCTGAGGGGACGGTCGCGTACACCCTCGCGGCGATCAAGGACTGGACGTTCCTCCTCGGCCCGGGCTGGGTCGTCGGTTGGGGGAACGGGCTGATCCTCGGCTACCTGATGTACCGCTCGGGCCTGGTCCCGCGCCGGGCAGCGTGGCTCGGGCTCGTCGGCGGACCGCTGATCATCGTGTCCGGGACGGCCGTGATGTTCACCGGCAACCAACCGAGCAGCACGCTGCACGCGCTGCAAGGGATCCTGAGCATCCCGGAGATTTTGTGGGAGCTGTTCCTCGGGGTCTACTGCACGATCTGGGGTTTCAGGCGCGATGCCCCGATCCTTTCCCAGAGCGTCCGATGACGACTCCACCCGAGCCGACTCCGCGCACCCCAGATGCCGCGCCCGACGCTCTCCCACCCGCCGTGGCAGCACCTCCTTGCCCTGTTCCGGGGTCGCGTTCACCCCGCTTTTTGTCATCGGGCTGCCGCCCGAACGGCGCGCGCTCGTCGACTCTCGGCGCGCGAAAGCACTAACCGAGTAGGCCGATGCATTCTTGGCTCGTGATCCGACCCGAGGCTTAGAGGACCTCTGTATCTCGCCCTTCGCCGGCTTGCTCCGGTGGCTCGCTGAAATGCCGCGGCGAAAAGCAGCTGCCTCCAACAATCCCCGCCCGCAGATATTCAGGGCTGCAGGCTGAAGGGCGGGTACCGGTCGGTGATCAGGAGGAACGCGTAGGCCGCTACGCGGTTGTGCCAGCGGATCACGCCCTCGATGTACGCGAACACGGACGGCGGGTAGCGGCCGGTAAAGACGATCACGAACCAGGCGAAGATGGCGGCGAACAAGGCGCCGATCGTAAGGAAGAACAGCACGATGTAGTGGGGAATCGCGAGCAGCCACTTCACCAGCGGTAGGCCCTGGCTCAGGTCGTGCTCGGCGTCGGGATAGGGGAAGTCGAGGTGGACCGCCTGCTGCTCGTCGGTGGAGGGGTAGCGGTCGTCCATCAGCGCGAAGTACACGGCGATCCGGTTGCTGAAGCGGGTCAGCTGCAGGTTCCAGTCATACCACCAGCGCGGGTACTTCTTGCGGAACAGCAACATCAGCAGCACGGGGATGACGAGGATCCCAATGCCGCCCCCGGCGTACCGGACGCCTTCGCCTCCCGCTTGGGCGCCGAAGCCGCCGCCCTCGATCGTTGCGGCGAGAATCGCGATCGGGATGATCGTGAAAATCCGAAAAGCCGTGTTGATCCGGTTGAGGCTGCGGTCGGGATAGTCGACCGAGAACGTGAGCGGGTAGTCGTGGCCACCGCCCGGCGGAACCGCGCCACCCGGCGAGGGTGCGGGCGTCTGTCCTGAGCTTTCCATGGCCGCGCTTTCGGCGCCGCCGTTCGATGTCCTGCCCCTGGGAGATAGCTCAACTAGCCAAGGCCTTCGTGTTTGCCCGGCCTGAGGCCCCACCACGGCCGCGGCGTTGGCTCGATCACGGCACGCGACCGCACTCCGCCATCCAATGGCCGCCCGACCGATGCTCCGGCTGGGCGCGGCACAGTACGTAGGCGCAATCCGTCCGGAGTCCCGCGCTGACACTGCAAGCGCGCATCTCGGGCTCGGAGTCCGGTTCGACTACCGGATCACGCCCGTCCGAGGCGCTCGGGGCCAGCGCAGTACGACCAGCCCCAGACCTGCCTTCGTCATCGCAGGCGTATCTCGTCGCCGACGTTGGGCCTCCTGCCTTGCGCGGATCCCGAGAGCGTCCTAGCGGCAATGGACCGAAGATCTGTGGGACGACCGCTGAGTCGCCCTTATCGCGCAGACCCGGGGCGCCGGTGCGTACTGTGAGATGCCTGTCGGGGCATGAATGGGGGGTCTGGCCCGGCAGGCGTGCCTACTGCGACATCGACCCATCGGCTACTGCTGACCTCGCGACCGGCAGTCGGAGAACGTCGCCGCGGTGAGCCTGCTCCTGCTCGGATGGGCAACACCGCCGACGTTCTCCGACGGTTGCTGAACGCCCCCGGATTCGGAACTCGGCGCTCCGGCGAGCCGTGCTGCTGCTGTCTAGGACAGTGCTCGGGTGGCGCACGTGGCTGTTCTGCGCGATTGCAAGGCGGAACATGCGCCGAGGAAGAAGCGAGCGGGTCTTTGTTGGGCGAGATGTGCAGTTTGTCGGCCTGCCCGACGACGATCCAGTGATCGCCGGTGGGGTGCTCGGCGACGGAACCGTCCTCGACGTTCTCATTCGGCGCTTGTCGCCGTCGCTGCTGTGGCCCTGAGCGGTTCGATCGCGACTGCCGGGCGGGATTGCCGCAGCAAGAGCAGCGAGACAATCAGGCCGAGGACGGGAAATGCGATCGCGGTCGCGAACGCGAGCTGAATGCCGCGGTCGAGCGCGAACAGGTGGCCGGCGCCCGCGTGGAGAAGATCCCCGGTACGTGCGGTGGCGATGGTCGCCATGAGTGCGGTGCCGATCGCGCCGCCGACCTGCTCGAAGGTGTTGTTCAGCCCCGATGCCAATCCCGCGTCGCGGCTGGCGACCCCGGTCAGGGTCGCTACCGAGTACGCCGTGAACGCGAGACCGAGTGGGATGCCGAACAGCACGAAACCGGGGAGTAGGTCGGCCGCGTAGCTGCCGTGGACGGGAAGGCGGGCGAGTAGCACGAAGCCGACCGCTAGCCCGGCGATCCCGACGGCTGAGACCGCGCGCGCACCACGCTTGGTCACTAGCGCTTGGCCGATCGCTGCCCCGAGCGCCACGCCGATAGGCAATACAACCGCGGCGACACCAAACTTCAGCGCCGAGTAGCCCAGCACCTCCTGGCCGTAGAGCGAGATGATGAACGCCATCCCGTAGATCGAGGCGGCGGTCAGACCCAGTCCGAGGTTGGCCGCGAGCAGCGTCCGGGAGCCGGCGATTCGGCGCGGTACGAGCGGCGCCTTGGCGCGCCGCTCGATCGCCGCGAAGGTGCCGAACAATGCCAGCGACAGCGCGAACAGCGCCACGGTCTGCGCGGAAGTCCAGCCGGCGGTGGGCGCTTCGACAAGCGCGTACACGAGCGCGACCAGCGCGGCGGTCACGGACACCACCCCGGCAACGTCGAAGCTGCGATCAGCGGCGGCGTCGCGACTTTCGCCCAACAGCCCGACAGCCAACGCGGCGATCGCAAGACCGACGGGAATGTTGATCCAGAACACCCATTGCCAGCCGGGACCGTCGATCAGCGGGCCGCCGATGATCCAGGCCGCGGTCGCGGCGATTCCGCCTGTCGCGCCCCACGCGCCGATCGCCCGGTTGCGCTCGGCGCCCTCCGGGAAGCTGCGCATCAGGATCGACAACGCGGCCGGCGTCATCGCGGCGGCGCCGAGGCCCTGCACCGCCCGCGCGGCGATCAACATCGCGCCCGAGGACGCTAGCCCGCACGCCAAAGAGGCGAGCGTGAATACGCCGACGCCGACGAGCAGAACCCGCTTGCGCCCCAGCAGATCTGCCAACCGTCCGCCGAGCAACAGCAGGGTGCCGAACGACAGCATGTAGGCGTTCGCAACCCAGGTCTGCGACGCGGGCGACAGTCCCAGCGCGAGGTGGATCGACGGAAGCGCGAGCCGCACGATCGCCGCATCGAGGATCACCAAGAAATAAACCAGGCACAGCAGCGCGAGCACGCGGCCGCGGCGCGACTCGCCGGAATGCTGGCTCGAGGTCGCGTCAGCTCGGCTCGCCGGGAGCCACCCCCCGGAAGATGTGTGTGTGATGTTCGTTTTCATGCCCGCAGCGTCGCCGACACGCCTTCCTGAAACCTTCTTACGCGTCGCGATCACGCACGACGGTGTCTCGGTGCCGAGTGCGCGTGCGACGTGGTTGCGTCCGCGGTCAACTACAGAGAGAGACACGGGCAGGCTCGAGGGGCTTCCCGCCGTCGGTCAGCCCAAAGCAATGGTCGGAGGTCGACACCGCACAACGCCCGGCCACCCGTTCAGCAGGTCGATCAGACGTTCGCAACCTCCTCACGCGCCCTCGGCTGCTCCGGGCCCACAACGAGACCGGGTACCAAGTCCGGGCGCCGAGCCATGTACGTTGCGTGGTTGGATGCCGGCAGCGTCGCCGACACGCCTTTCGACACCTTCCTAGACTCGCGGTCGCGCGCTGGCCGCTGTCCGAACGATGGAGTCGTCCCCGAAGCAGTACTGCGACCCCGGGGCCACCAGAGCACAAAAGGAGTCCCGGTCCAGCGGCGCTCCGCGACGATGCTTGCGGTTCAACCCGCTCGCAGCTGATCGGTGCCGTTCCGGCGACTCCGGCATCCGGATTGCGAGCAGCAGTGCGTGCCGCACCGGGCAAACGACCCATCCGATCGCGTTGCGCTTCATCGTCGCCGCAGCGGGCACACCTGCAGCGATGCGCCTAAGCCCCGGCCGTGCTCGTCAAGCGCTCTGACCGTGATCCGCGCTGTCCTTCGTGCTGCGACCGCGAGCACCGATCCCGACGTTGTTAGCGCCTGAGATCGCGACGGTCGTCGCCACCACGATCCTTCCCTGCGAGTCGACCGCGACCGCCCCCTGGACGCCGTTGTGGGCGGCGCCGTCGAACGTAACGGTGGCCACGCCCGGGATTGGGCCAGGGCATTGAAGCTCGTGTCGAGCGTTCCGCCGGACGTGTAGCGCGCGACCGCCAGCATCGGGGCTGTTGAAGAACTGCGAGAGGCCCGCGACCTTGCCACGGGGATACCCGGCAGCAGTTCGGCGTGCCGCCGCCGATCGTCCCGAATGGCTGAACCAGCTGCGTGCCGCCATTGCCGAGACTTGAATCGAGCTCGCTCGGCGCCGCCTGCGCGGCGGTCGCACCGAACAGCACGACCGCGCACGCCAACGTCATGACACTCGAGCGAACCCCAAGCCAACGGCCACGCGCTCCCACGTGTCACTCAACCCCTATGGCAGGGTCGCGTCGGTGACGCTCCCCAGCCTGATCGCCGTGATTCTGATCCTGGCGGCGCTGCTGGCGCCGTCGGTCGGCTCGCACCGCATGTCGGCGGTTCCCGCCCCGGTGTACTGGTGCACGACATTCAGCGATATGCCTGCGCGGCTGCCGGCGTCGATCGTTGACCGTCCTGTGTCGGTGTCGCTGTTGGCGGGCGAGTCGCTTCCGGGGCCCCCGGCGATCAGCTGGCACGTCGTGTTCGTGGTGGTTTGGAGGTCGTTGGCCAGTTCCGCCTTCGCGAAGATCACGTAGCTGCCGGCGCGGGGAATCGGGAGCGACGCGATCGTGTTCACCGGACCGCGGCCAGTCGGATCCACGGTGAGCGCGACGGGGCCGTCCCTGTGAGCGGCGAACGCGTCGCTGGGGCCGATCGCGCCGGCCGGCCCGGCGGCGCCCTGCGGGCCCGCCGGTCCCTGAGGTCCGCCCGCCCCCTGGGGGCCGGTCGCGTTCCAGGTCAATCGGTGGTCGCCGTGCTTACACCGGTGGGCTGCGTACAGCCCGCCGCCGCCGTGGTGCACGCACGCGGTGATCGTCGATGGGGAACCACTGACGGCTGCATACGCGCCACCGGACGCTGCGGTCACCAGCGCGACGACCGCGACCGCCATCGAGGGGTTGAAGTATCGCCTTCTCATGACATGCCTCCTGCCGAGCCGGCCAGTCCGAGTGCCGCGGCGTGTGTCTCGCCGTTCACCGTGATTGACGGGAGGCGCACTGGCGAGCGGAGGGCAATCGTGATGTGGTGCACGCCGGCCGATAATCCGGGCGCGAGACCGAACAGGTCCAGTGTCTCCTCGGTCGATGAGAACACCGGGAGCTCGACAACGCGACCGCTGCCCGGCACCGGCTGGCCGTCCACATACAGACCGGCGGTGAAACCGCAAGTAAAGGGACCGCAATCGACCTGCACGTCGACGTGGCCGAGAGCGAACACGTTGCCCGCCTGGCTGGTCGACAGAACTGTGTCAGTGATCGTCTGGGTGCCATTCGGCAGGCTCCCCAGGGCCGGTGGATCGATGCCGCCACTCTGAGCGCCGGCCGTCACACCAGGGTCTCCCTTTGCGCCGGCCGCCCCCGGAGGCCCGGGCGGCCCCTGCGCACCGCCCGAGCCGGCCGGACCAGGCGGTCCCGACACACTCCACGTCACGCGCGCGTCGCGCCGGCGGCACTGATCGGCGGCGTAGAAGACGCCGCTCTTGTGGCCCACGCAGGCGCTGATCTGCGGCGACGAGATGCGAGCGGCGGCGTACGCGCCGGACGCCGCCATCAGGGCGACCAGCCCGGTCGCGATCGCGGTTGTGCGAAGCGGCCTTCTCATGACCGGTGCCCATCCGATTCGCGGTACGCGTCGCGGCGTAGGCGCGGTCGCTTCGCTCCTGTGAGCCTCGGACCTGACTTCATCTGGCATTGCGATTCATCTCCCCTGGGCCGACGCTGTTAGAAGACAGCGACGGCGGTCGTTCGTGTCGACTGGGCGGTACTGCTTGCCCGGTCAATGCTCCCGGCCGCGCGACCAACCGACCATGGGCCAAAGGGTGAGAGACCCCTACCCCTTCCCCGCCCCGCCGGTTAGGATCTGGCCCATGACCGCACGCTGTGGAGGGGCGCAGTAGCGGCGATGGCCGGCGTGGTGCTGGGGGAAACGATCGCCGGGTACCGGCTCGAGGCCGTGGCCGGTCGCGGCGGCATGGGCGTCGTGTACCGCGCGACGCAATTGCGGCTGGGCAGGACGGTCGCGTTCAAGGTCATCGCCCCGGACTTCGCCCGCCACGCCGAGTACCGACGCCGTTTTCAGCGAGAGGCGAGGCTTGCGGCCTCGATCGAGCACCCCAACGTGATTCCCGTCTACGAGGCCGACGAGCTGGAAAGCGGCGAGCTGTATCTGGCGATGCGGTGGGTGGAGGGCACCGACCTGCGTGAGCTGCTTGCCCACGAGGGTGTCCTGCCGGCGCGCCATGCCGCCCGCCTGCTGGCGCCGGTCGCGCGGGCGCTGGGCGCCGCGCACGCGCGCGGACTCGTTCATCGCGACGTCAAACCGGCGAACATCCTGATCGCGCACGGCGGCGACACCGACGGCGAGCACGTCTACCTGACCGACTTCGGGATCGCTCGCGCACCGGACGAGGAGCCGGGGCTCACGCGCACGGGCGCGTTCGTGGGGTCGCTCGCCTATGCCGCGCCTGAGCGGATCGAGGGGGAACAGGGGGGCCCGGCCGCCGACATCTACGCGCTCGGCTGTGTTCTGTTCGAGACGCTCACAGGGCACGTCCCGTTCAACCGCGAAAGCGAGCTCGCAACAATGCGGGCGCATCTTGACGATCCCGTCCCCTCGGTGTGCGCCGAGGCGGCGAGGGTGCCGCCTGAGCTCGACGAGGTCGTGCGGATCGCGCTCGCCAAGGCTCCCGGGCAGCGATTCGCCAGCGCGAACGAGCTGGCACTCGCGATCGAGACGGCGGTAACCGGCGCGACGATGACGCGACCGGCGCCGGCCGCCTCGCGGCCAGAGGCGAACATCGCGGATCGAACGTCCGATGAGACTGTCGTTCCCCGGGCGGCGCCGCGCCGTTCACGCCGCGCCGCGGTGATTGCGCTCGGCGCGCTGGCGGCGAGCGCGATTGTGGTGCTCGCGCTGATCGTCGGCAACAGCGGCGGCAGCCGCTCTCCACGGACAACCCCGACCGTCCCGAAGTCGGCCGAGCCGTTGCGGGCACCCTCAGTCAAGGTGGCCGCGGTTCCGCAGGAGCTCTCGTTCAGCCCTGGCGCGGTTGCGATCGTCCGAGGCGAGCGATCTGGTCGCTGCAGTGGCCGATCCTCGCGGCGGTCGAATCTGGCTCATCCATCCGAGCGGAAGACCTCCGACGCCGATCGGCGTGGGTCGCCAACCGAGCGCGCTGGCGGTTGAGGCGGGGCGCGTGTGGGTCGCGGACGCCGGATCGAACGATGTGCGGGTGATCGATTCGCGCACGGCGCGGACGCTCGCGCGCGTGCCGGTTGGGGTGGCGCCGTCGGCGATCGCGATCGGCGACGGGATGGCATGGGTGGCTGACCGTGGCTCCAACGACGTCACGACCATCGATCTGGCGACGCTGCGCCGAACAGGCGGCCCGATCCCGACCCGTGGACAAGGGCCGGTCGCGATCGCGTACGGCTCAGGCGCGACGGTCTGGGTCGCCAACCGGGACAGCTCTGACGTCACGGCAATGCGTCCAAGCCGCACCGATGCGTCGAGCTACGTGCCGGGCCCGCCGATCTTCGTGAGCGGCGGTCCGATCTCGGTCGCCGGCGGCGTCCGCGCGGACGCGTGGGTGGGGACCGCGGACGGAGCCGTCGTGCACCTAGAGAGCTTCGCGCAACCGGCTGGCTCGCGGCTCGCGCTGCATTCCGCCGCAGCCGCGCTCGCACTCGTCGGAGCTGAGGTGTGGATCCTCGCCCGGGACGATGCAACGCTGGTCCGGGTCCCGGCGACGGGCACACTCCGCATCCTCACGCGCGTCTCGCTTTCCCCCGCGCAGCTGCCGCAGGCACTCGCATGCGAGCGGAGCGAGTGCCTGGTCAGCTCCGGCCCGACCCGGCAGCTCGTTATGGCCGGCTTCTGATCAACCGGTACTGAAGCTCAGGACGCCGGCGTAGCTCGCGCGCTCACCGGGGCCCGGGCGGACGTCGACGATCCCGCGCTCGACGCGGACGGTGTACGGGTAGCCTGGTCGCAGCCCCGTCACGAGTGACTCAACCCGACCGGCCGGCAGCCGATAGCGAACGTCGGCCGGCTCATTTGCACTGGGCAGCACCGCGGTATCGCCGTCGCGCCGGCGCACCAGGACCGCGGCTGGCTCGCCCGTCGCCGGCAGCGCGGTCACGGCAGCGGCCTCGCGATGACATGGACCCCGCGTCGAAGATCGTCAGCCAATGCTGCTGCGCGCGCCGGCCGCCCTGGACGAACCTCAAGCCTTGACACTTTCTCGCCGCCGAACAGCCCGCTCATGGAGTCCCGGTGGCCAAACGGAAGGACCGTGTACACCGAGCCGGCATAGCCGCCAAGGCCGGCGACGTCATAGCGCTGAACGCCGACTGCCGGACCAGGCACCGGGGTCACGCGGCCGCCGAGGTGGAATGCCAGCCATTGCCCGACATCGGCCGACGTGACCAAGGTGCGGTCGTAGACGACGAACGTGCCGGGTCGCAGGTACACGATCGTGCGGGTCCACGCGTCGATTGTCCTTGCGCCGGAACGCGGATACATGTCCTCCAGGTGGACGCCTTGCATCAGCGCATACGCGCCGCGATCCTCGAACCGACCGATGTGGGTGCGCGCACCTGCACTCCGTAAGCGATTGCGCTGCCCCAACGGCGCCGGCCGATCGGTGTAGAAGATGTTGAAGATGTCCCGCCGGCCGGTGTCCGAGAACAGATCGTCGTAGATCGGCTGGTAGTAGCGGTCGCCGTCGGAGGTGCCGGCGGTGTCGAGCAGCAACGCGCCGTTGGCGTTGACCAGCAGCGGCCGCGAGCCGTTGACGATCGACAGCGAGCCCTTGTCAAAGTACTCCTCGCCGTTGTCCGGGAAATTGATGTACGGACCCGACTTGAACCCGGCCCAGACCGCGCGGCGACTCCAGTCCGATCGAACGGCTGCCATTTCGATCCCGTGCGCGTAGTAGGACAGCGGCAGCGTCGTGTATGGACGCTCCGGCGCCCTGTCGTCCCAGAACAGCAGGTTCTCCCACAGGTCCCAGTCCCCACCGAGCTGACCGCCGGGCTGCGCGCGGCGCGCAGCCCGCGCATAGCTGTGGAAGAACGGCGCGAACGGATCGTGCAACGCCGTCAAAAGTCCGGCCTCAGTCGTGAACAGCCACGGCTCGGCGGCCGATGGATTCGCGCTCGAGTACAGCGCCGATGAGTCCTCGAGGGTGGTCATGCCCGGCCAGGTGAAATACAGAATGAATCGCGGATTGGTGAGCGGGTACAGGTACGGCCGCCCCGGGGCATGAATCACGTCGAGGCCGAGCGCGATGCGCGCCGCCAGCGCAGGCAGGCTCATGTTGAGGCCCGCGATCGGCCCGTAATTCCACCCTTCGGGCCAGCCGCCCCCGGCGAGATTGGCGGCGTAGTAGGGCTGGACGAGCCCGCTCTGGATGCGGTCGCGCCAGTCGGCCAGCAGCCTGGCACCGCCCGCGGTATCGCCGGACAGCGCGATGCCAGCGTAGGCCTTGGCGGCGTAGTACCCGGCGAAGTAATTGCCCTGCGGGAACTCGCGCTCGAACCCAGCTCGCTCGAAGTCGCTAACCCAGCGCTCGATCGCCGTCGCCACCCGCTCGCGGAGCGACGTACTGAGCGCCGGGTACAGCCAGTCATAGCCGATCGACATGCCCGCCGCGTAGTAGCGCACGCCGTATCCGCTATCGCGGAGCGTGTCGGGCGCGTGCGGTCCATCTGGGGCCGACATGTGTTCCAGCACGGCCGCGCCCACGCTCGCGTAGCTGGCCGCGGCGGCCGGATCGAGGCCGAGCGCCACCTCATAGCAGAGCGCGACGTCCAGCAGGGCGGCGTAGTAGCCGTCGCCCTGATATCCCGGCCCGATCCCGTCGCTCGGCGGGTACTGATCGCCGTCCGGCCACTGCACCGCGCCCACGCGGTAGCCGTCACAGCGGGTGCGCAGCGCCACCCACGCCGGGTCTCCAGCGCGTGCGCGTGCGCGCAGCCGCAAGAGCGTCGGTGGATCGAGGAAGATCCGCGGATGGCCGCTGAGTCGTCGCGGTTCGGCGACGCTCGCTAACACGGACGGGGTCCGCCCGACCCGCGTTGCACTGGGCCCAGCCGGCGGGGGGTCGCCGCCGCAACCGATGCCGATGTCCGCCACGTCGCGCCCGGTCAGGATCTCTGCACCGTGCCCACCGTCGGGATCAGCGATCCGCAGCTCACCGATCCCGCTGCGGTTGCCGGGACGGTCGAAGTAGATCGACACGATCCTTCCGTCGGGCAGCACGCACGGCGAGTTGTCGTCGTACACGCGGGAGACGAGCAGCGGGCGCCGCGAGCCCGGCGCAAGTCGCCAGATCTGCTCGCCGCGCCAGTCCGCCTCGAACACGACTGCGCCATCCGAACCGAATGCCGCGTGATGCACGAGGTTCTGCGCCGTGCCTCCCGGCCTGTCCCGAGGGCCGATCACCAGCGTCACCGGGCCGCCCGCGGGTCGAAACGGAGCAGATCGCCGTGCCGGCTATCTCCGGGAACGCCCGGACCGCAGTCGAACAGCACCCGCCGCCCGTCGCCCGAGATCGCAGGCTGCATGTTGTACCGCTGTGGGGAGGCGCTGGTGATCAGCGCGGGAGCGGTCCACCGGCCCGCGATCAGTCGGGTGACCCACAGGTCGCGGACGTGCGGGCCGCCGCCCTGCGGGTATACGACCGTGCGCCCATCGGAGGAGATCGCCCCGAACGCGTCGGCGTGCAGCGGGCTGCCGGACGCACGGATCGCGACCGCCCGTGCGTAATGTGGCATCGAGCCGTGCCAGGCAGGCCCACCCGCCGCACCCGAACCGCTCGGTGCTAGTGAGCAGCCACCGGCCGTTCGGCGATGTGTTCAGCCATTCGTCGCGCGCACCCGGCGACAGGCGATCGAGCGCCGCACTGACATCCACCGCAGTCGCTCCGGCGCGCACCGGCAGCTCGTACACGTCGCCGCCGACAAGGCGATAGGTGACGAAGCCCTCCTGTGACGGGTGGACCGATCGCGTGGGCGTCCCGGTGATCGCGCCGGCGCAGCTGACCGGCACCGAGGACGAACAGCACCGCCCGCCGCGGCGAGCGCGAGCAAGCCGCGGGCCGCGCCTCGGCTTCGATGTATCCGACGCGGTCATCGAGCGGAGCATCGCGATGGCCCCACGTCGTGTCGATCACCAAAGGGTGAGAACGATCTACCCCAGGTAAGATCGACGTCCCAATGGAAGTCCGGCGTGCGGTGGACCCGGCCACGGCGGCCGAGCTGAAGGCGAGGATCGAGGCCGAGCGAGCGGGCGCGCCATTCCTCGTCTATCGAGATGAGGACGGAACACAGCGGATCTTCCGGCTCGGCGACGTGCGGCGAGTCAGCGTCGGCCGGAGCTCAGCCAATGAGATCCCGCTCGGCTGGGATGTGGAAGCCTCGCGCGTTCACAGCGAGCTCGTCCGAGTCGGCGAGGAGTGGACGATCGCCGACGACGGACTATCACGGAATGGCACCTACGTGAACGGCCAGCGACTCGGCGGCCGCCGGCGGCTCCGTGACGGCGACGTCGTCCGCTTCGGGACGACGGAGGCGCTGTTTCGGGTCCCGGGGCCGGTGATTTTTGACGAGACCAAGCCTCCCGTGAGCACGCACCTGGCCCCCTCGCTGTCGCCGGCCCAGCGCCGCGTCCTGGTAGCGCTGGCGCGTCCGTTCACCGGCGACGTCGAGCACGCGGTCCCAGCGTCCAACCGGCAGATCGCCGAGGAGCTGGTCGTGACTGTAGACGCGGTGAAAGCGAACCTGCGGGCGCTGTTCGAGAAGTTCGACGTCGAGGATCTCCCCCAGAACCGCAAACGGGCACGCCTCGTCGAACTCGCCTTCTCGAGCGGCGCGATAACACGGCGAGAGCTGACCTGATCAACCGATCGGCGACCCGCAGGCCCCCGCAATTCCACGGCCGGGCACCCGTTCGACAGAAGTACGCACCCGCTCGAAGCACGTCGCTCGCAAGGTGCTCGACTCGTCCTTTCTTACTAAACGATCGAGGCGCGTTGACGCAAGCCCGCGTCGGACGACCCGGTTCGGCGCTTAGGCGGTTCCAGTCAGACGGCGCGATGCGAGCCACGGCCTGTCGTCGAGGGGGAGCACGCTCTGACCCTATGGTGGCTATTCGCGAAGGCGTTCGCGAGACACGATGGCACGGACAACTCGGGGCTCAGAAACCAGCACAGAGAGCCTCACGCAACCACGAGGAGGACCAATGCCCACCTGCCCAACCTGTCATGTCGCGGTGCTTACCGCTGCCCAGTCCACTGCCGCGGTTCGAGACGTCGGCATCGTCGGGGCGCTCTCGATAGCGGCGATCCCTCTCCTGGCAATCCGCCGCAAGCACACCGCCGCCGATCTGGGCGCCCTGGAGCGCGCGAAGCCAGAGAGCAGCGAGAAGCCGCGCGGCTAGTCGCACCATCGCTCACTAGGGTCGAGGCGTCGCGCTCGCGGCCGACCCTCGACCCTAACTCGGATTCCCAAACAGCGGATCGGCACCTGGTTTGGTGTCGGCTCGGTGCTGTGGTGGTCAGGCGAACTGGAGGCGTAGGGGGCGTCCGTTCCACCATGGGATCTCGGTGTTGGGGAGCTCGGCGCTGCGCATGATGGGGCTGTAGGTGCGGCTGTTGAGGCGGCAGGTGATGTGGTCGGGGGTGATCGTGATCTGGCCGCTGGTGTTGATGAACCGTCGCCAGATCGTGTCGGGGGTTGCTTGCTGGTAGCCGGGGAGGTGTTGGCGGAGGTGGTCGTAGGCGGCGGCGGCCCAGACGGTGAGGGTGGTGTCGAGGTCGACGTTGAGCGCGACGGCTGAGCTGAGCGCGTCGAGGTGGAAGCTGCGGATCTGCTTCGGCGAGGCGTTGCTCGATCGCCATCCGTTTGGCGTAGCGGCCGACGATCTTCTTTGGTGGGGAGGTCCGGTCGTTGGTGAGGATCAGGGTGGGGTGGTCGTGACCGAGGCCGCGGACCGCGATCTGGCGTAGTGGGGTCGGGCAGCCGCGGACGGTGACGTCCTGTTCGTGGACCTCGGGTTTTGTGTAGGGCGCCGCGACGGTCGAGCGTGATTTGTGTCCAGGGGCTGTCGGGCAGCGCTTCGAGTTGGCGGTGAGCTTCGCGGTGCGGGCGCGCAGCGTGATGAAGCGTCAGCTCGGCGGCGTTTAGTTCGGCGAGACCGGCGCCGGTCGTGACCTTGGAGTCGAACACCAGCAGCGCTGGTGGCTGGCCGGTCGCGGTCTTGCCAGTGGCGCGCGAACGCGATCGCCTGGGAGGCCTGGTCGGCCTTCGTGCAGGCGGCGTTGGCGTAGACGAGGTTGCGGGTCTCGCCGTCTTGAACGAAGAACGACAGCACCGCCTCGGTCCGCTGCGAACGCCGCGGAACGTAGTGCGTTTCCAGGGCGACGTCGTCGCCGAAGTGCATGATCGCGTGGAAGTCCAGATCGAAATCGGCGTCGTGGGTCTGACCGGTCCTGGTCATCGCCCGCGCGAGACCGGCCAGCAGCGCCTGGTCGTGCGAGCGCGTGAGCCGGTAGCTGTAGCTCCCCAGCGAGCTGGCCTTCGGCAGCGACTCGAGGCCCGCGAACGCGGCCAGCGCAGGGTCGGTGCAGACGTCATCGACGTGACTGACGCGGCGGTGCCCGATCGCTTTGAGCGCCAACAGCGACAGCACCGAGGACAGTGCGGGAACCTCACGGGTGCCCGGGAAGCGCGCACCGGCGACAGCGCCGGGGAGATCCAGCGCCACCAACGCCGGCAGCAGCAACATGACACCCGCGTGGTCGCTTGACAGTGTCAAAGGCTGCTCGGGCCAGCGCAGCATCCTGACACGCGGTGGATCGTCCCGCGTTGGCGCGCCACGCTCCCCGGGTGCCCGTGGCGCGAGCCGCTCGTGACCCTCCGCGACCAGCAGCTCCCACACCCCGGTGCGGTTCAACGGCGTCGCACCCGCAGCCAGCGCCTGGGCGATCTCGGTGACCGAGTGCCCCGCCGCCCGAAGACGCAGCACCTCGTCGCGGGCGGCGAGCTTGGACGGCGCGACCGTGGGTCCCGGACGCCGTTCGACGAAGAACTCGCCCGCCTCCGCGGTGAAGTCACGAACCATCGCGACGACCGTCGACGGCGCGTAGCCGAACCGCTCGGCGACCTCCGCGGCCGAGGCTTCCTCAACGAAGTACGCGCGCAGCGCCTCGTACCGGCGGTGCGCGACATCCTCGGTGAGGTGAAGAACGCCGCGCGCTGGCGCCGCCGCTCCGCTCGACCACCCGAACTGGTGCGCTTCGCTGAACCCACAGCCCGTAACCATAGAGTCATGCTCGGACGAGATCATCGCGAATCTGTCCACCAACCACCGCCAGCGCCCACGGATCACTGCCAAATCAGCACATCCGCAGCGCTCCACCCCACCAAGCCACCGACGCACGACTTCGAACTACCAGCCGAACCGTTCAGCGAACCAGCACCTACACGTCGGCGCCAGCCGCCCCGAACCCCCAAAACCACGGGGATCCCCGCCCCGACCCTCAACGATCAGCGATGCACAGCCCCAGTTCGGGAATCCGAGCTAAGCGCGATGAGCGCCGCTGATTCCAGACCGCAGCAGTCCTCGGCAGAGCCGATCCGGTGGTTCGTCGATCCGGAGACCGGAAGACGCCACCTATGACGCCCCGCGGGAGAAGACGATGACCTCCTCAGACAGCCCGGCGCTTGTAGTTCGGAGGGTGGAGGTGTGGCTTGCCGGACGACTGCTTTTGCTGTTCCGGCGGCCGCGGGTCGCGCTACTGCTCTATGGACGCCTCGATCGTTCGGACAGCGGGTGCGGGTCCGGACGAGTGCGAGACGTTCCGCTCGCTCCGCTCCGGGGGCGGAGTTCGAGGGGGTCGGTGTGGTGGCCTGCCGCCAGCGCCCCGACGTCGTGACGTTGGGCGAGATCCAGGACTCTAAGGGTCGGACTCGTGAGCCTGCGTTCGTGGGATCGGAGTCGCGGGCTGCGAGCGCGTTGCCTTGGTCATCGGCCCGTTGTACGGATTCCCGCGGGGTCGCTCTGCAGGTGTGGAGCCGTTTGTTGAGGGCGTCTGGGCAGGTGTGTGGTTAGCTTACGGTGATCGGGAGGGGGTGCGCCAAGCCGATCAGGTGCCCCTTGCGGTCGAACATCCGCAGGGTTATCAAGTAGCGACCGGCTCTGAGTTGCCGCCCGTTGACGGTCAGGTTCCAGCGGATTTTCAGCCGCCCGGTGCGCTTGAGCCCGAACGGCACATGCCCGACTGTGACTCGCCGGTTGCCGTCGATTCGTTGGACGAGGATTCCGAGCGGCGCGGCGCGGACGACCGTTGTCCTGATGACCACGGCTGTCGTGCTCCCGCCGCTGCTCACTGGCAGGATTCCCACGTTGCAGAATTCGATCACGCCACCACAGCGGAATCTGATCTGCGCGGGCCCGATCGCCATCCCGGAGAGGCCGACGGGGAAGCCGAAGGACAGGAACGCGGGCGTCGTCAGCGGGCTGAGCGTCCCAGCGCCATTGCCGCCGCTGTACTGGAGCAGCGTCGCGCCGAGGTTGTCCTCCGCGTACACGCGCTTTCCGTCTGGGCTGACCACCAGGTTGAGCGGGCCAACCCCAGCTGCGATCGTTTCAGGCGTCTTGAGCACGAGCCCCTTGGGCGTTGCCGCGAACTGGGCTATCAGACCGTCGCCATGATCGGCGACGTAGACGCTTCCGCTATCCGGGCTGACCGCGATTCCGACCGGGTCGTTGCCGGTCGCGACCGCCGCCGGGGTCCTGGGGTGAAGCGCTCCGTTCGCGCCGATCGTGTACTGCGACACGGTGCCGTCGAAGTTGGTGACGTAAGCGCTCTTGCCGTCGGGGCTTACAGCGACCTGTTCGGGACCGTTGCCCGCGGCGACGCTCGCCGGCTTCTTCGCGATCAGCGTGTCGCCAGCGCCGACGGTGTACTGCGAGACGCCTGCGCCATCGGTGACGTAGACGCTCTTACCGTCCGGGCTGACCGCCACCCCATGCGGATCGCCCACTGTCGCGACGGTGGGAGGGATCGTCGGGCTGAGGACTCCTCCCGGACCGACGTCGTATTGGGACACGCTGCCGTCAGTGAAGTTGGTTACGTATGCTGCTTTGCCGTCGGGATTGACCGCGATCGCATTCGGCTCGATCCCGGTCGCGACCGGCGCGGCCGCCTTCGGCGTGAGGGTCCCGTCCGCAGCGACGTCATATTGGGACAATGAGCCGCGGCTCGAGTCGACGGGGCTGTTGACAACGTAGACGCTGGTGCCGTCGGGGCTGACCGCCACGGCAAGCGGGTTATCTCCCGTGCCCGGACTGCGGGGAAGCGGCAGTAACTGGCCCGACGTCGCATCGAACGCGGTCGCGAGCCCCGCGGGGCCCGGAAGCTCCTCGGTGACGTATACGAACGGCGCGGCCCACACCGGCGCCGCGAGGCCAAGGAAACCCGCCAAAACGACCAGCAGGCAGCCACACCGCAGCCGCCGTCTGATCCGAGCCAGCGGCCCTATCAGATGACTCGAAATGCGCACCCCTCGCCTCCAACAGTCGATCTCAGCGTGTCTACGAACGGGTACGCGCGAGATCGCGATCCGGTTCGCGCGCGCTCGTCGGCGGACCAACGCGATCGGCACGGCCAAAAGCGCGCGGCGACGATCACCAGCAACTAAGTTGGCGGCAACGCAGATGTCTTGCTCTGGCGCTGATCGCGCTACCTGCGGCCTAGCCTGCACTCACCGGAGGTACGGCTTCGACATCGCATATCAAGCGCCATCGGACAATCTCGATGGAAATCCTGCGATCAACCCGGCATTTGATCATCACCTCGCACCACCTTCCGGGTACCTCGCATCTCCCGGCGACCGCTTCGCAATCTGCGCGGTCCCAAATCGGACGACTCCTTTGGCAACGGAGCAGCCACGCCCGGAGGACGTCGTCGTGTGGCTGAGTTTGTCCGAGAGCGGTCGCGCGACGCCGGCGGCGCCAGCTGCCGCTCTCGTGCTTGCAACGTCCGAGCGCCTGGCTAGCACCGGGCACATCGAGCGCAGCCGGGAAGCGCTCGCTGGCGTTGTACTCGCTATCCCCGCCCAGGAGGTCTTCGCCGCCGAGCTCGAGATGCTCGCGGCGAGATAAGAGCAGGGCTCGGGAATGATCAGTGGGCGATGTTCGCGCAGATCGACACTGGGCAATCTCGTCGCACGCGTGCCTGGCTGACCCGACTCTCGAGCCCTCTTTCGGGGCCGACACTTGCCTGACTCGAAGACTCGGTGGGCCCGTCGTCGATGCAGGGCGTGCTGATCGACGATCACCAGTGACCATCCTTAACCCGGGAACCGCGATGCCTGAACTACGAGCTTTTGACCGTCGGTCATGCCTTCAGCGGATTGCCGCGCTGGCACGTCGGAGCACCTGTGGTGTCGCTACTGCGAGTTGAGGTAGGTGATGACGGCGAGCACGCGTCTGTGGTCGTCGGGGGATTGTGGGAGGCGCAGCGTGCCGAGGATGTTCTTGACGTGCTTTTCGACGGTGTGGTCGGTGACGAACAGCTGCTCGGCGATCGCGTGGTTTGAGCGTCCTTCGGCGATCAGCGCGAGCACTTCGCGTTCGCGATCGGTGAGGCGCTCGAGCGGGTTGTCGCCTTGCCGGCGTCGGCCGACGAGCTCGCCGACGACCGCTGGGTCGAGGACCGAGCCTCCGTGCCCGACGCGGTTGACGCTGGCGGAGAGCTCGTCGAGGTCGGACACGCGCTCCTTGAGGAGGTAGCCGACGCCGTCGGTCCCGGTGGAGAGGAGTTCGAGCGCGTAGCGGGTGTTGACGTGTTGGGAGAGGACGAGGATTCCGATCGCGGGCCATCGCTCGCGGATGGTCTTGGCCGCGCGCAGTCCTTCGTCGGTGTGTGTGGGTGGCATCCGGATGTCGATGATCGCGACGTCCGGCTGGGTGCGCTCGACCAGCTCGAGCAGAGCCTCGGCGTCGGCGGCGAGCCCGACGACCTCGAAGCCGGCTTCTTCGAGCAGGCGGGAGAGACCTTCGCGCAGGATCACCGCGTCGTCGGCCAGTGCTACGCGCATGGGATCTCGGCTCGCAGGGTGGTGCCTCGGCCCGGTGGGCTGGAGATCGTGAGCCGGCCGCCGAGCGCCTCGATGCGGTCGGCGAGGCCGCGCAGTCCTGAGCCGCCGGTGGGGGTGGCGCCGCCGATGCCGTCGTCGCCGATCTCGATGGTCAGGCGTTGACCTCGGTAGGAGGCGAAGACTCGGATCTCGCTGCCGTGGGAGTGCTTGGCGGCGTTGGTCAGCGCCTCGCTGACGAGGAAGTAGGCGGCGGTCTCGATCTGGTCGGGGAGGCGCCGATCGATCGTCACGTCCAGACGTGTGGGAAGCGCGGCGCGGCGGCAGAGCTCGTCGAGGGCCGCTGGAAGCCCGCGCTCGGTGAGCAGCGGGGGGTTGATGCCGTGGGTCAGCTCGCGCAGCTCCGCGAGCGCGAGTGCGAGCGCTTCGCGGGTCTCGCGCACGAGGGGTTGGGCGGCTTCGGCCTGGCCCGGGAGCTTTGTCTCGAGCAGTCCGAGTGACATCGCGATCGAGACGAGCCGCTGCTGGGTGCCGTCGTGGAGGTCGCGCTCGATCCGTCGCCGCTCGGCGTCGGTCGCCTGCACCAGCCGGGCGCGCGACGCCTGCAGCTCGAGCCAGCCGGGCGCGCAGCTCGGCCTGGAGGCGCTCGTTCTCGAGCGTGAGGCTCGCGGCCGCGCACACCGATGCGACGAGTTCGGCGTTGTGCTCGAGCACGGGGTCGTGGAGCAGCACGGCGATCGGCTGTCCGTCGCGCTCGACGAATGTCGAGCTCCGCCCGCTGTCTTCGTCCGGGAGCTTGACGGGCGTACCGTCGCCGTCGACGTAATGCTTCTCGGGCGGGAACCAGAACGCGAGCTGCAGCGACGGGTCGCCGAGGGCGCGGGCGAGCGCCTCGCGCAGGTCGACCGACGCGCTCGGTCCGCCCAGCTCGACGACGAGCCCCGCGACCATGCCGCGCGCCAGCCGTCGCTGCAGGAACACGAACAGCACCGCGACCGGCACCGTCGCCATCAGGGTGAAGTACACGTTCGCGGGAAGCGCGCCCAGCGGGTCGCCGAGCAGGTCGAAGACGACCGTCCAGCCAAGCGCGGCGAGCGTGGCGCACCCCGCCACCAGCACCGGCGCGACCGCGCGCCGCTGCGCCGCGCTCGCCCGCAGCCAGCGCCTGATCGAGCAGCGCGATGATCGCGGTCACGATGAGCAGGATGCCCGATCAGGCGCTGGAGGCCCAGCCAGTTCCAGCGCCTTGCTGATTGTCGTGGACCACCTGCAGGAGGTTGTTCGAACAGCCCGGGCAGTGCAGCCCCGCCTTGTTGCCGTACAGCATCGCCGAGCAGTTGGAGGCCGACCGCGGCGACCGCCCCGCCCGCGACGCAGCCAGCGGTCGAGCCGGCCCTTCAACCGCCCGGACGGGAACGAGAGGAGCAGATAGACCAATCCGACGATCCACACCGACTGGACGGCCAACCCGATCGTGTTCAGCCACGGTGGCGTGGCGTCGACCAGCAGCGCGGCGAACCAGGCAAAGCCGGTGAACACCATGATCTTCCCCACCCGGTTCTCCGGCCGCGCTCGCCAGGAGGCAAGCCCGCAGCCCAGCAGTGAGGCGCCCACCAGCAGCGTGAGCAGCGGGCCGGGCTCGGTCGGGCGACCGGGCGGCTGGTGCGCTGCCAGCCAGACCGCGCCGGCGCCCGCCAGCACTCCGGCAGCCGCCAGCAGCGACAGCTTCGCCCTCATTGCAGGGGATTCTGGCGTCACGAGATCACCCGGACCTGGCCACATGTTCCTCGCCGGATGAAACGTCGCGTAACAGCTCAGGCGTACAAGCAGGCCCGCGAGGGACGCTTGCGCCATCGATCACTCGACCGCGATCGCGGTCGAGCACGTCGAGTTTGGCGGCCCGGCGGGCCGGCCAGCTGGCGGCGGCCAGTCCGAGCAGAGCAGCGAGGACCAGGAACCCGATCAGGCTGGGATAGGGGATGGCGATCTCGGTGATGCCCTGCTGTTTGAGCGATGCCGCGAAGGCGACGCCGAGCGCGGTCCCGATGATCACGCCGATCACGGCGCCGAACAGGGCGATGATCACCGCCTCGGATCGGATCATCGCCCGGACCTGGCGGCGTTTCATCCCCACCGCCCGAAGCAGGCCGAGCTCGTGGGTGCGCTCGAACACCGACAGCATCAGCGTGTTGACGATCCCGATCAGCGCGACGACGACGGCGAGGGCAAGGAGGACGTAGACCAGTCCGAGCTCCTGGTTGACGGTGGCCTGCTGGGACTGTTCGAACTGCGCTCGCGACTGCACCCCGACGTTCGGGTACACGTCGAGGTAGTTGTTGATCGCCCTCTCGACATGGCGCGCGCCTGGTTGCGTGCTGATGAGGACGGCGATCGGCAGCGGGTTGTGGAAATGGGAGCGGAAGAAGCCGGCGCCGACGACGTAGCTGCCGATCAGCGGGTTCGGCCTTGAAGATCCCGCCGATCCGCATCGTCGCCGGGCCGGTCTGGGCGAAGGTGACCGGTACCACCGAGCCGACCGAGAGGTGCTTGGCGCTCGCCGTGGTGGTGTCGATCGAGCAGCCGGCCGGCGGCCAGGGCGGGAGCGCCGCTCCCGGCGGTGATCGCCAGGTTGACGGTCCGCCGCAGCCCGGCCGGGCTCACGGCGTCCAGGCTCGAGAGTGAGCCCCGGAGCTCGAACTGTCCCTTGTACACGTTCGTGACCGTCGACACGCCCGGGATCCGGGAGACGGCGGCGGCGACCGAGGTGCTGAACCCGGAACTCGGGCCGGTGATGATGTCGTCGGCGGTGACGGCGCTTTCGAGGTTGGTCCTCGCCGATTGTGAGAGCGAGGCGCCGAGCACGGCGATCGCCGACACGAGCGCGATCCCGACCATCAGAGCGGCAGCGGTCTGCGCGGTCCGCCGTGGGCTGCGCATCGAGTTCTCCCGTCCCATCCTCCCCGGCGCGCCGAGCAGTGCGGCGAGCGGGCGGCCGAGCATCGCACGACATCGGCCGCGCGACGATCGGCGCCAGCATGCCGGCAGCGATGAACACGGCCACCGCGCCGAGCCCGACGAGCAGGATCGCCGGTGCGGTCAACCCTGCCACCAGAGCGGCGATGCCAGCGGTCGCCGCGAGGGCGCCGATCGTGCCTCGCCGTCGCAGCGACTCCGGCTGCTCTTCGCGAGTCGCCACGAGTGCGGCGACGGGCGCGATCCGCACCGCGCGCCGGGCCGGGCCGATCGCCGAGATCACGGTGACCCCGACGCCAACCGCGAGCGCGAGCACGACCGTGCGGGCCTCGAACACAAGCGGCGCTGAGGGCAGCGTCACGCCGAACGCCCCCAGCAGCGCCTTGAGGGCGACCGCGGCCAGCACGCCCAGCCCAAGTCCGATCAGGGAGGCGGCGAGTCCCACGAGGACGGCCTCGCCCAGCACCGACCCGAACACCTGGCGGCGGCTGGCTCCGACGATGCGGAGCAGCGCCAGCTCCCGGGTCCGCTGCCCGACCGTGATCGAGAACGTGTTGAAGATCGTGAAGGCGCCGACGAACAGCGAGATCAGCGCGAACACCAGCAGCGCCGTCGAGAGGAACGAAAGCGCGTTACTGACGGCACTGGAGAGCTCGCTGGCGACCGTTTGCCCGCTGACGACCTCGACGCCCGGCGGGAGGATCTTGGCGATCGCCCGCTGCAGGCGGAGGTTGTCGGCGCCCGGCTTGGCCAGGATGTTGATCGTGTCGTAGTCGCCCGCGCGTGTTGAACAGCGCCTGTGCCGTCGGCAGATCGAAGCCGGCGAGCGTCGCTCCTGCCAGGTTGTCGGCGGTGCCGAAGGTCACGATGCCGGTGATCGTGAACGTCCGCGGCGGGCCGCCCGAGAGCACGCGCACCCGGTCGCCGACCCGGAAGTGGTACTTCGTCGCCGTCCCCCTGTCCATCACCACGTCATCGGCGGCGCTGGGAGCGCTGCCCTGGACGAGCCGCACCGAGGACAGCTGCCGGTTGGGGTCAAACGAGAACCCCAACGCCGAGCCGGCGCCGCCGATCGCGTTGCCGTCGGACACGAACTGGGCGTAGCCGGCGACGGATCGGGTCCACATAGCGCGACTCCGGGCAGGCGGCGAACCGCCGTCGGCGATCGACGCCGGGATCGGCTTGCGGTCGGCGGTGCCGTTCGCGGCGGCCGCGGTGTCGTTGTTGAAGGCCGCCGTGCCGCGGATCTGGAAGTCGATGTGCTGGTAGGCGGTGCCGACCAGCGTGTCGAACGTGCGGTTCAGCGTGTCGGTGAGGACCAGCGTCCCGGTCACGAACATCACCCCGAGCACGATCGCCAGCGCGGTCAGCGCCAGACGCAGCTTGCGGGCGAGCAGGCCCCGTACCGTGATCCTTCTCATCGCGAGCTCCCCAGCTTCATCATCTGCGTCAGCACCAGGTCGGCCGTCGGCGAGGCCAGCTCGCCCACACCCGGCCGTCGGCGAGGAACACGACCCGGTCGGCGTAGGCCGCCGCCTGCGGGTCGTGGGTGACCATCACGATCGACTGCGCCGTGCTCGCTGACCGCGTCGCGCAGGAATGCCAGCAGCTCGGCGGACGAGCTGGAATCGAGGTTGCCGGTCGGCTCGTCGGCGAAGATCAGCTCGGGGCGGCGGATCAGCGCCCGCGCGCAGGCGACCCGTTGCTGCTGACCACCGGACAGCTCACTGGGACGGTGCGACAGCCGATCGGCGATGCCGAGCGCTTCGACGAGATGGTCAAACCACGCCTGGTCGACCTTGGCCCCGGCGAGGTCGAGCGGAAGGGTGATGTTCTCGCCCGCCGTCAGCGTCGGGACGAGGTTGAACGACTGGAACACGAACCCGACCCGATCCCGGCGCAACTCGGTCAGACCCGCATCATCGAGCAGGCCGATCTCCTCGTCCCCGACGAACGCGCGGCCCGACGTCGGTACGTCCAGCCCCGCCATGCAGTGCATCAGCGTCGACTTCCCCGAGCCCGACGGGCCCATCACGGCGGTGAAATGCGCCGCGTTCGAACTCGACGTTCACGTCGTCCAGCGGCACGGACGACGGCGTCGCCCGCCCCGTAGGACTTCGTCAAATCAACCGCGCGCGCGGCCGGTGTCAAGAACCCCCGGTCAGGCTGGCTCATCGTGCTGCCTGGTTCGCGAAAGTCGAAGTCAACCTGTAAAGAGCGCATTGGTCCTCCGCTCATCGAAGGCTCGGGGCAGCACGCAGGACCTGGCGCACCTTGCGCGCGATCCACAGCCTGTTGGCCAGTGTCAACAGGCCGATCCCGCCAGGGCTCACGAGCAAGATCGTCTCCCCAGCGTCCTGGGAGATCCTCACCTGCGCGCGGGACAGCCGCGTCGAGCCGGTGCCGACCACGATCGTGTCGGCACGATCAGGACGCGGGCCGCCGACCGGGTTCCAGCAGCTGACACCCGCCCCCGGCAGCACCTTATACCGGGGTCCGAGGCCCTGACGCAGCGCGTCCGTTACCTCGTCGCTCGTGACATCAGATCTGGGGACGGTGATCGCAAACATGACGCTTCTCTCTGATCGAGGGTCCCCGGTCAGCTCCTCAGCAGGGACCAACCCCGGGGGCGGCCAGCTCAGCTCCCACGCCGGCGATACGTCGCTGCCAGCCGCCGGGTTGCTCGCCTTACCGCATGAGCACAGACTGAACACTGCGCAACGCTCTGACCAGCCGGACAACACGTATCTTGCGAGGTACAGCTAGCCCCACCACGACGCCGCGCGAGCTCGTCCGCGACGCCCCTCTACTCCCCGCCGACAACAAGAAGCCATCGACGTCAGATGGGATGACCGCTCACGCTCTTATCAACCCCGTCGCCGCCGTGTGCCGCGCCCTCAACTGCAGCGCCGCAACATCCGCTGAGGTCGTAATACCGCGGCCACCTGAAAGCGGGGACACGAGCGGAACCCGCGGCGTCCCAGCGATTCGCCACAAGCGCGCACCCTCCGGGTCGCCAACGGATCGTTCCGATCGTGGCTCGGGACACTAACTGCACATCGGGAAGCTGCAACCACCAGAGCGGTCACGACGGTGTCGAAACGCCGACACTGCCGCTCCAGGCGTCTAGCAGCGCCGTTCTGGACCTGTCACTGCCGATGCTCAGCGTTGCCGTCGGCGATGGGGGACGTGGCCGGTTTTGTCCGGAAGCAGTTGTCAGCTGCCGTGTCGTCGGCGCCGCGATGATGACTGCTTCACCAAGGAGCAGCCATGTCGCCAGCGTCAGACTCGCCGCTCGTTCTGCGCGGAAGCAGAAGCGCCGCAGAGGCGGCGCGGGCCGGGCGATTGCCTAGGCAGACGTCCGTCCAGCATCCGGCGGTGGGGACTACTGCTCATGGGTCATCCTAGGTGGTGCCTCGACCGCCGCCGGGAGAGGGCCAAGACTGCTTGCCCGGTGCAGGGCCTGAAGCAGACCAGCCCGTCCCGGCGGTGGTGAGGTGCCGCAAGCGGCAACAGGACGTAGCCCCGGTTGAGGGCCTTATCCATGAGCGCCCGCAACGGTACCTCCTGGTCGGGGCGCTGTGAAGTCCTGACCGATAAGGAGTTACCGATGGGAAGTTACGCCGGGGTTGACTGGGCGGCGGACAAGCACGAGGTGCGGGTCGCCGACGAGACGGGCCAAAAGTTGCTGGCGGCCACGTTCGCGCACGATGAGGCGGGGCTGCGGGCGTTGTGCCGGCAGCTGGTGCGGTTGGGCGTGGAGCTGGTCGCGATCGAGCGGCCGGATGGGCTGCTGGTCGAGCGGCTGCTGGACGCGGGGCTGCGGGTGCTGGCGCTGCACCCCAACCAGGTCGCGGCGACCCGCGCGCGGTTTCGGGTCTCGGGCGGTAAGTCCGACCGGTTCGACGCGTTCGTGCTGTGCGAGCTGGCGCGGACCGACAGCCACCGCTTCCGGGTGCTCGAGCCCGACACCGACCAGACCAAGGCGCTCAGAGCGCTCACACGCGCGCGCGAGGGTCTGGTAAAGACGCGGGTGGCGGTGAGCAACCAGCTGCGCGCCGAGCTCGAGCGGTTCTGGCCCGGCCCGATCGGGCTGTTCACCGATCTGGACAGCCCGATCTCGCTGGCGTTCCTGGAGAACTATCCGAGCCCGGCGGGCGCGCGTTCGCTGGGCGAGAAGCGTCTCGCGGCGTTCCTTACGCGGCAGCATTACAGCGGCGGTCAGAAGCCGGCGCAGCTGTTGGCCAAGCTCAAGCGCGCGCCCGAGGGCCGCGTCGGCAAGGTCGAGATGAACGCCCGCCGGCAAGCTCGGTGCTCTGTCTGGTGCAGACGCTCAAGACGCTCGCCGCGCAGATCAAGACGCTCGACCGACAGATCGAGGACGCGGTGCGCACGCATCCGGATGGTGAGATCTTCCTGTCGCTGTTCAAGGACCCCAACAGCTTCCTCACCGCCGCCGAGATGGTGGCCGAGATGGGCGACTGCCGCGGGCGCTACCCCGCCCGTGACGCGCTCGCCGGCGACGCCGGCCAGGCGGCGGTCGCGATCGAGTCCGGCAAACGCAAGACCGCGTGCTTCCGCTGGGGCTGCAACAAGCGCCTGCGCTCCTCGTTTTGCAGGCTGGCGGACACAACCCCGCCACTGGCACCCGTGGGCGCAGGATCTGTACGCCGCCGCCCGCGACCGCGGTCACGACCACCCCCGCGCGCTACGCACCCTCGGCCGCGCCTGGTGTCGCATCGTCTGGCGCTGCTGGCAAGACGGTGTCCCGTATGACCCCACCCGCCACCGCGCGCTGCAACGCCATGTCACCGTCACCATCCCCACCCCGTCGGACTCCATGCCCGACACAGCCGCCACCCAGCGGATGCTCGGCGAAGCCGTCACCCAAAGGGCGGCCCGCAGGGACGAGCGCGCAGCGCTTGACGACAAGCCGACATCCGCTATCGCACACGGAGGTTGACACAGGACGTCTGCTTCTGGCGGTGCGGGCGACTCGGCGCTACAAGCTGCGGCACTCTTCGGTCCACGGCGCGCGTCTGGGATCTGATCGTCCAGACGCTCGCAAATCGGGTGAGAGATCGGCATGAGTGGTCGGTCCGGAGCCGGCCGCGAGCCGCTCGAGTGGATGCAGGTGGTAGCTGGGATACTGCTGCTGACCGGCCGGTAACGGGCGGTCTCGGTGGCGTTAGTCAGCGCGGGGATCCACTCGGGGCGACCGCGGGAGAGGGGGAGGCGCTTACGGTCAGACGGTCATGCGCACTCGCGTCCGTTGACTCCCTCCTTCGCGATCAACGCGCGGGTCTGCGCGCGGAAGGCGTCAGCCCGGCGGGCGCTAGTGCACCCAGAGCTGGTCGATCAGCACGCCCAGCTGGGGGTTGTATTGGTAGTCGCCGACGCGGTGGGAGACGAAGTCGATGATGCTCGGGGTGACGAGCGGCACGAATAGCGCCTGGTCGGTGACTTGCCTGTCGGCCTGCGCCCAGAAGTGGCTGGCGGTCGGCGAGTTGGTGGCCTCGGCCGCGACCGCGGCGCGGATGTCCCCGTCGAGCTGGGAGCCGCAGAACTCCGACCAGTTGGAGTTGTTAGTTGCCGAGAAGTTCTGACAGCTAGCAAAGAATTGAATGAACTCCGACGCGGCAGGGTAGTTCGGAGCCCAGCTGTTAAACGCGAGCTGGCACCTCGTTCGCGGGTCGCCGCACTGGTAGAACGCAGGGTCGTTGGCGGCGAATGCCTTGACCCGCGCGCGGTAGCCGAGCCTGTCGAGCAGGGAAACGAGGTATCGCCCTGCCGTGGTGAAGTCGGTCAGGTAGGACGGTTGGCTCCAGACGGTGATCCGCATTCCGCGTGTTCCAGAGGCTGCGATCAGTGCCTGGGCCTTAGCGAAGTCGGGTGCGCTCCAGGTCTGGGCCGCGTTCGGGTTGAGCGTGTAGGGGCAGTAGCGTATGTATCCGCTGATGTAGGGCGGGAGGAGCTGGCAGGTGGGGTGGGAGTCCTGTCCCAACAGCCTGGCCATCTCGGCGCGGTCGATCGCGTAGTTGAGCGCCCTGCGCACCCTGAGGTCATTAAACGGCGCCACGCGCGTGTTGAGCACCAGATAGATGGTCGCGTCGTTGGGGTTGACCTTCAGTTGGCTTGCGAAGCGGGTCTGCAGTTCATTCAGGCGGTTGGGTGGCGGTGGGTCGAGCGTGTAGTCCGCGCTGCCGCGCTCGACGGCGCTCACCGCCGCGTCGGTGCTGGCGCCGAGCCGCCAGACGATCTGGTCGGGGTAGCCGTCCGGCTGCGCCGCGTGTGACCACTCATGGAAGTAGGGGTTGCGCACGAGCCTGACCTCGCGTGGGGTGTCACGGGCGATCGCATAGGGACCGGTCGCCGGCACCGGGTGGGTGCCAACGTCGTGGTCAGGCGTTCCGGCGGGCACCGCGACCGCAGGCCACACCGCGAGCCTGGCGGGAAACTCGGGGTCGGGGCCGACGAGGTGAAACGTGACCATGCGGGCCGCATCGTCGGTGACGATCCCACGTGAGAGGTCACACCGCGCGGGGCGCGCGACGCACGCGGCGCCACCGACGACATTCGCGTAGTAGCGGTTGGCCAACGGCTCGCTCAGCTTGAAGTCGCGTTCAATCGCGCGACGGAAGTCGTCGGGCCTTACGGGCTGGCCGTTGGAGTAGCGGATGCCCGGCCGCAGCTGGAACGTGTACGTGCGGCCGCCGTCGGTAGGCGCCGGCACCGAGGTCGCCAGGTCGGGCACCAGCTGCGCGCCGTCGCTGCCGCCGACCCGCTTGTACGCGGTCAGACCGTCGCTGGTCATGTAGATCGTCAGGAGCGAAGCGAGCGAGAAGGAATTGTTGGCCGGATCGGTCGAGCCGAAGGGCGCGTTTTGGAGGACGGTCAGCGTGCCGCCGCGATGGCTGGCGGCAGAGGCCTGCGCGCTGACCCACACCAGGCCACCCGCGACCGCCACGCCCTGCGGACGGTTGCCGACCGTGATCGTGCGCGCTGTGTCGGTGGTCGGGTCGATGCGAGACACGCTGCCGCCGAACTCGTTCGCGACCCACACGCCGCCGGCGCCGACCGCGATCGCGCTGGGGCCGTTGCCGACCGGGATCGTCGCCGCAACCTGGTTGGTTTGCGGGTCGATCCGCGAGACCGTCCCGTCGAGACTGTTGGTGACCCACACCGAGCCGTCGCCGACGGTGATCGCCGTGGGCCCCGCGCCGACGTTGATCGCCGCGCTGACCTGGTTGGTCTGCGGGTCGACTCGCAGCACGCGCCCGCCCGCCTCGTCGCTCACCCAGACCGCGCCGAGACCGGCGGCGACATCGGTCGCGCCGCCGCCGAGCACGATCGCGTCCTTCACTTTGCCGCTGACCGCGTCGATCCGGCTGAGCGTGCCGTCGCTGCTGTTGGTGACCCACACCGAGCCGTCGCCGACGGCCACGCCGCTCGGCCCGTTGCCGACCGCGATCGTCTGGACCACCCTGTCGACCGTCGGGTCGATCCGCGAGACCGTCCCGCCGAAGTTGTTCGCGACCCACACCGCACCCGCGCCGACCGCGATCCCGCTCGGCGTGGAGCCCGCCTGGATCGTCTGCACGGCGTGCGTTGCCGGGTCGATACGCGAAACGGTCCCCGCGTTGTAGTCGCTCACCCACACCGCTCCCGCCCCAGCCGCCACCCCCGAGGGCGAAGACCCGATCGGCACGACCGCGCTGATCGCGCCGCGGGCCGGGCTGATCGCGCCGACCGAATCCGCGGCGATCACCGACGACGGTGCGGCCCCGCCGCCCGTCGACGCGACAACCACCGCAGCGACCGCGACCGCGATCACGACTAGCGCCGCCGACCGCCAGCCCGAGCCGGCGACGCGCGAGCGTCGCCCGCCGCCGAGCGGGCCGACCGGTTGCGAGTTGATCAGGCGCCCGCGGCGCGTCCGCCACGTTAAGGGCTGGATCGCGGTTGAGGATCGCAGCCTCGAGCTGCTGCAGACCAGGGCCGGGGTCAAGCCCAAGCTGCTCAGACAGGGCTCGCCGGAACTCCTGATAGACCTCAAGCGCCTCGGCCTGTCGGCCGCAGCGGTACAGCGCGAGCATCAGCTGCGACCGCAGACGCTCGCGCAGCGGGTGTCGCTCAACGACAGCCGTCAGCTCGCCAACCAGCTCGCGATGGCGCCCGAGCGCCAGATCCGCCTCGACGCGCTCCTCCACGGCGCCGAGCTGAAGCTCCTCCAGCTGCGCGATCGCCGCCTGCGCGAACGCCTCATAGGCGAAGTCCGCCAGCGGCGGGCCGCGCCACAACGCCAGCCCATCGCGCAGAATCCTCGCCGCCTGCTCGGGCTTGCCCGCCGCCAGCGCCTCGCGCCCCTGCTCGACCAGCCCGCGGAAGCGATCAACGTCGAGCTCGCCCGGCGCGACGCGAAGCAGATACCCGTGCCCGCGGGTCAACCAGCACCCCATCTGATCCGCCGCGGCCAGGTCGCCGGTCGTCATCGAGCGAGCCGCGCGCCGTGGTCATCGAACGCCTTACGCAGCCGCGAGACGTACGCCTGCAGGGTCCTCAGCGCGCTCGCCGGCGGCCGCTCGCCCCACAGATCGTCGATCAACCGGTCAGCCGAGACGACCTCATTGGCGTGCAACAGCAAGACCGCCAGCAACGCGCGCTGCTTATCGCCACCCAGCCCGACCGTGCGATCACCGTCGCAGACCTCAAGCGGGCCGAGAATTCGATAGTCCATGCGCTCCTCTCCTGACTCCACCCAGCGAGGCTCAGCACCGCCGCCGAGCGCCCGACGAGCCGCGCAATCGCCGCCGCGTAAACAGCCGTCACCGGTTTGTAGGCGCGCTGTCACAGCCCGCGCGCACCGTGCCAGGCGAGCTCGGACACCAGAGCCGGGCCACGAGCAACGGAGAGCCAGATGGCGACCCAACCACACACCCACACGGACCGAGCGTCACCTCGGCCCGCCCAGGCGCCGATCGACGCGACAACCGAGCAGCCTCGAGCCGCTGGCATCGCGCCAGCGCCGAGCGCCAGCAGCCGCGCTGACCGCGCCCGCAACCGCCGCGTGATCGTGCAAGTGGCTACGACGCACGGCCAACCGCACGAATGAGCCCCATCCGATCGCCCGCCGCCGCCAAGCGCTGCTGCACTACCGCGCAGCCGCGGTGCGCACCGAGCTGCTCGAGATCGCCGCCACGCTCGAGCGCGCGCAGAACCCCGACCCGGCGTGCGTCGCGACGCTACACGAGCTGCTCGCAAACGGCTGCGACAGCCCCCTGTACAACCCAGACATCCACATCTCCGAGCTCTACGCAACCGTGCACTACGTGCGCGCCGGGCTCGTGACGCGCGCCTGACACGCGGTCCCACCGGACACGGGAACTCGGGGCGACTCGACAGCTCAAGAGATCGCCCCCCGCGCCCGTCCAATCCAGACACCGCACCGAGTCGATGCCAGCACCGCTGCCCTCCCGCGCTGCCAACCACGGCCCGCAAGCCCGCGATCGGCGAAAGCGTTCGGCGCGGTCCACGTCGAACGGTCGGGAGGCTCTCGAGAATGTCTGTCGGCCAGCAAAGCAGTGTCGAGAACAACCCGAGCGGCCCCTGCGACTGCTCCGCCGTGGACGACCCGCCCACCAGATGGACATCCACCCAGCCGGCACGCATAAGACGCTCGGTTCGCTCAACCGGCGCGAATTCGGCCGTTCCGGTCGCTCGTATTCCACAACAAAGCAAAGTTCATCTGTACCGCCTCTCAGCTGTCGAGCAACGGGTGCACGCCGGCGAGCGTCGCTCCCCCGGGCGATACCAGTCGAGGCTGGACCTCGACAGCGTCTCTCGAGACTCTCGGTGCTAGCAAAGCGGCGTCGGAAAACGGCCTCATCGGCCCCGTCGTCACTACTGCTAGGGACGGGGACAGCAGTCTGCGTTCCTCTGGCTGCCGCTCCGTCGGCAGTGCGATCACGCGCGGCACTCCGGCCAGGCTCCCGCTCTTGGAGGAGGCTGGCTTGTGAATCCCCGTCAGGCCGACGACCGTCTGAGCCTGCTCGGTTGTCACCTGCGGCCGGCGAACTCCTTGGTTGAAGGGTCGGTGTGTGCCGCCGGGAGGAGCCTCCCTGGTATGAGTCTGGCTTTCGCGCTCATGGCAGCAATCAACGGTTCCACAGGCTCCTGCGCCACGCTGTCGCACGGGCTCTAACTACCGCACCAAGCCTCACCGGCGTCAGCCCGGCGGTCGGGGAAGATTCTCACCCCTCAGGGGTGGCGGCGCAAGCGCCGCCCGGGACGCTGTCGCACAAAGGGGTTCCGTCCGGCGATGTTTAACACAATTTCGGCATGCCGCAGAACTTCATTGAAAGCTGTCGTGCGCAGGGATTCTTGTTGCCGCCGGACCTCCGCGATTGGCTTCCGGCGGATCATCTGGCGTGGTTCGTGATCGACGCTGTCGGGGAGATGGACCTGTCAGCGTTCTATGCCGCGTATCGCGCGGATGGTCACGGCCGGGCGGCGTATGAGCCGTCGTTGATGGGGTGACGCTGGTGTTGTACGCGTTCGCGACCGATGTGCGCTCGTCGCGGGCGATCGAGCGTTACTGCCGCCAGGACGTCGCCTATCGGGTGATTACGGGCAACGTGGTGCATGATCACGCCACGATCGCCCGGTTCATCGTTCGTCATCAGGGTGCGTTGGCTGGATTGTTCAGCGAGGTGCTGCGGCTGTGTGATCACGGCGGGTTGGTGAAGCCTGGGGTGGTCGCGATCGATGGCACCCGGCTGGCGGGGAACGCCAGTCGGGCGCGCAACCACGAGTTCGGGAAGATCGCTGAGGAGATCGTCGAGCAGGTCAAGGCGACGGACGAGGCCGAGGGCGAGACGCTCGGCGAGGCGCGCGGCGGGGAGCTGCCCGAGCAGCTGCGCACCCCGGAGGGCAGACGCGAGTTCTTCCGCACGGCCAGGCGCGAGCTCGCGGGCGAGAACGAGGGCGAGGAGCTGGCCGGGGAGAGAGAGGTGGAGGCGTCGGCCGAGCCGGAGTTCGAGTTCGACCCGGAGCGGATCGTGGCTCGGGTTCAGGGTCGCAAGGGGTGGCTGCGTGACGCGGAGCGTCAGCTCGAGCAGCATCGCTGGGAGCATCCCGATCCGGTTGTGCGCTCGCGCTCGGAGCGGCTGTTGTTGGCGGCCGAGCGCCTCGAGGCCGATCTGGCCGCCGAGCGCGCGGGAAACGAGGCGTTCGCGCACCATCGCGTTCATGGCCGCGACGCGCAGGGCCGGCGGCTGGCGGGGACGCCGACCCCGTACGAGCCGCCCGAGGTGCCGGCCGGGAAGGTGAACGTGACCGACCCGGACTCCAAGCTGATCAAGGCCTACGAAGGGTATGTGCAGGGCTACAACGCGCAAGCGGTCGTCGATCAGAGCCAGATCGTGCTCGCGGCGGAGATCACCAACGCCTCCGTCGACTGGTCACAGCTCGCGCCGATGGTCGCCGCGACGCTGGCCGAGCTCGCCCGGGCGGGCTCGGCCGGCCGGATCGAGACCGCGCTCGCGGACGCCCAGTACTGGAACGAGCAGCACATGGACGAGGTCACCGCCAACCAGCACGTGCAGGTACTGATCCCGCCCGACGGCGGCGCCAGCGGCAAGCAACGCCAAGGCTGGACCGGCGGGCGCTACAGCTGGATGCGCTACGTACTCAACTGCGAGGTCGGCGAGCAGCTCTAACCTCGATCGTGCGGTAGGCGTGTGGGTGTGACAGCGGGACGTGATTTGACAGGTCAGTCAGGGTCCGCATGGTGGTCCGGGCCGGCGATTGGGTGGTGAACGCGTTTCCGCGGGAACGTTCCGGGCAAGTGCGCCCCGGTTCCGGGTAGCGGTGATCGCGGCCGATGGCCGGAGGGTCTGCTCAGGGTGGATCGTGGCCCGGCTGGCGGTCAGCCGGTCGCGGCCGGCAGCGTTTTGAGCTTCTCGAACGCGGCCTTGAGCGCCTCGGTCCAGGGCCAGCTGCCGGGGAGGTGCAGCTTGCATTGGCGTGCGGAGAACGCGAGTCGGGCGGCGACGTGGAAGAGGCGGTAGCGCAGTCGTTTCGGCTCGGCTTTGGCGAGCTCGCCGTCGAGCAGCAGTGCTTGGGTCCAGACGATCAGGTCGTGCGCGAGCATCACGATCTCGACCCATACCTCGTTGAGCGCGAACGCCTTGAACGGGAGCTTGGCCAGGCCGGTGTCCTTGTCGTCGCGGATGCGGTCCTCGACCCGGGCGCGTTGGCGGTGACGGCGCTCGATGATCGCGATGTCGGCGTCGGGTTGGTCGGTGAGGATCGCTTGGAAGCGGTAGCCGTCGTGGTCGGTGAACGAGAGCTGCGCGCCGGGGTGCGGGCGCTCACGGCGGACGATCACCCGCGAGCCCTCCGGCCAGGAGTGAGAGATCGAGCCGGTCGGTGATCTCACAGACTTCGCCGTTCTCGCGCTCGCTGCCGTCCTGGTCGAGCGCCGGAACCCAGGCCTCCTCAGGGATCTCGAGGATCGCGGCGCGGACCGTCTCGGTCAGCTCGTAGCCGAACGAGAAGCGCATGTTGGCCTCATGGCAGTGATCGGCGAGCTCGTGCGTCGCGCCGGCGGAGTCCGCGCGCACCAGGATCTCGATGCTCTCGATGTGCGCGGCGGGGATCTGCTCAAGGCACCGGTCGAGCACCAGCATGTGATCGGCGGCGGTGTTCGCGCCGGCGTTCCCGGGGCGGAGCATCACGCCCAGCGCCTCGCGGGTCTCATCGCCATAGGCGTGCAGCGGATGAAACCCGTAGCCGCCCTTGTAATTGCCGGCCGCGCGCTCTTTCTCAGAATGCGACGTGATCAGCGTCGCGTCGATATCGATCGTCAAGGACTCCGGCGCGCCGTGCAGCTCCCAGAACCGCTCCCGCGCGCGGGCGTGCGCGTCACGGACCGCGTCCAGCAGCCCCGGCGTCGACGCGATCCTGTCGACCATCCGAAACGCGGTCGAGTCCGACGCCACCGGACCGAACAGCGCGTCCTGATCACGGGTCGCGCCCAAGTCAGACACGCACTCGCCGCCGTCGGCGAGCATCACCGCCAGATCGCGGACCACCCGCCCCGGGTCATGACCACGCCGCCGCTGCTTGAGCCCGGCCAGACCGCAGCGACAGCGCCCGCGTGAGCCCGACCTTGTCCGCGACCTGCCCCAGCAGCGCGGCCCCCGCGTGCGACACCAACCCCGCTCCGTCCGCCGTGACTTCTACGGTTACCGGGCGTCCATCACGCATCACCCTCAAGGTGAACCTCCAAGCTCGGGATTCAGGACTTCAACAACCCAAGAATCCCTGCTCAGCCGGACGACTCCGCGCCCCCGAACCCCGGGGGCGCGGTCGTTACTGCACGATCCGGGCTAACGAAACGAAACAGATGGTCGAGCCGGTATTCGGCCACTCCCGCCACAACAGAGGTCTCATACGATTCCTCTCCGAAGAGGCCGCAAAGCGGTACGCACCGAGTGGCGACTAATCATGATGACCCACAACCTCACCAAGCTCCATCGTCACCAGATCGCCACCGTGGGGGCCTGAACGGCCCCCACCACAGTCACACCGCCACTCAGGACACACCCGTCACCAACGGCGCTGATATCGCAACCGCCGACACCAGCTGGCCCGACCTTTGGGCGACAGCCTCTCGTGATTCCGGGAGTGTGGTGTCTGGGGAGTTCGTTGATCATTACGGGTTGTGGATGGGTTTGATGATCGTGCCGTTCGGGGCGCGGCAGATGCTCTTGCTCTTGTGGACAAAGCCGTTGAGTGATCAGCCGGGGTAGCGGACGATGTAGACGTTGGCGACCACGCGCCCCGTGACCGCGCGGGCCGGGGGAAACTGAGTCACGGTGGTGATTCCGTCACGAACGACACCGTAGAGCACGCCGCGGCCGGACGGCCGGCCTTGGAAGGTCCCTACCGACCGTTGTTTGATCGTGCTGACGGTCCGCAGGAGATGCCCCCTCCGCCTTGCTTGCGGAGGGCGAATCGGCAGAGCTGACGCCTCTGCCCTGAGCCGGGCGATCGCCATTGCGACTGCTGCCCGCGGTCCAGGCCAGGTAGGCTGCGGCGAACAGGCCGAGTTCGAACAACTGCATCCGGGAGACAGCCATGCCGAAGCCCACCATTGTCCTCGTCCACGGAGCATGGGCCGACGGATCGAGCTGGAACGCCGTCGGGTCCGAGCTACAGAGCCAGGGCTTCACCGTGTTGACCCCGCCGAACCTGCTCCGCGCCGTCGCGATCGACGCGGCGTACGTCGCCTCGTTCATCGAGCAGCGCACAACCGGGCCG
>CAVSQG010000004.1:0-28880 GCA_963730055.1 uncultured Solirubrobacterales bacterium | reverse complement strand
GACCCCGCGGCCAATGTGGATGATGCGCCACTCCTCGGGGCCACAGGGGGGCGGTGGCGGAAAACGCACAGTAGAAGTGGATAGTCCGCCACAGCCCCGTTTCCGGCGAGGGGGTGGCGCGCCATCCACACGGGCGCGGCGATTCGCGCGCTGATGGGGACATCGCGTGGACGGCGGCCGGCGGTCGGCGCCCGACCCTGACGGGTGGCACCCGGAGGACATGCTGATGCTGCCGCTACGGGCCGAGGCCGGCGAGATCTCGGGATCGTCTCGCTCGACCAGCCGCTTCACGGCCGCCGGCCCGACGACGCCGAGATCGAGGTCCTGATGGCGGTGGCCGATCAGGCCGGCCTGGCCGTCGAGCAGGCGCATCGCGCCGTTGCGGGAGGGACGCGGCTCGAGCGGGCGATCGGCCGAACTACGGCTTGGCCGCGGTGATGCTGCTGGCCGAGACGCTCGACCTGCGCGACGCCGGGACCGCGCGGCACTCCCGCACGGTCGGCGAGTACGCCCGGCGCACGGCGATCGCGCTCGGCTTGCCCGCGGACAAAGTGGAGCGGATCCACGCCGCCGGAGTGCTCCACGACCTCGGCAAGCTCGGGGTCGCCGACGCGATCCTGCACAAGCCGGACACGCTCGACGAAGCCGAGTGGAAGGAGATCGCGCGCCACCCCGAGATCGGCGCGCGGATCCTCGAGCACGCCGGCATGAGCGACATCGCCGGCTGGGTCAGGGCACACCACGAGCGGATCGACGGCCGCGGCTACCCCAACGGTGCTGAGCGCGGCGAGGAGATCCCGCTCGAAGCGCGCATCCTCGCGGTCGCCGACGCCTACGAGGCGATGATCGCCGGACCGCCCGTACCGCGTGGCGATGCCGGCCGCCGTCGCCCGCGAGGAGATCCTGCGCTGCGCCGGCACTCAGTTCGACCCGACCGTCGTGGACGCGTTCCGCCGCGCTCCCGCACCTGCGCTCGAGCTCGTGCGACGGCGCGGAGCTCGCGGCGACCGGCGCGGAGCTCGCCCCCGACGTCGACCGCAGCGACGGCAGCGCGTTCGTCCTCGCCACCACGGAGTAGAAGCCGGCGCTCGCCTTCGGGATCGCGCCGCTGCGTTCCGAAGTCGACGAAGTACACGCCGAACCGACGCTGGTAGCCGCGCGCCCACTCGAAGTTGTCCATTAGCGACCACACGAAGTAGCCGCGCAGGTTGACGCCGTCGTCGATCGCGCGCCACGCCGCGTCGAGGTGACCCTCGAGATAGGCGACTCGCTCGAAGTCGTTGACCTCGCCCTCGGGATTGACGTAGTCGTCGGCGGCGCAACCGTTCTCGGTGATGTACAGGGGCAGGCGCGGCGCCTCGCGGTCGAGCGCTCCGCAGCGTGTCGTAGAGGCCGTCGGGCTCGACGATCCAGCCCATGGTCGTGCGCGGAAGCTCCGGCGGCACGTAGTTGACGACGCCCGGATGACCGGGGAGCGGGCTCTCGCCCTGGCGCAGATCGTCCCAGTCGCCCAGGCGGACGTAGTGCGGGCAGTAGTAGTTGAGCCCGAGGAAGTCGACCGGCGCGGACATCGCGGCCATGTCGCCGGGCTCGATCAGTCCTCGGTGGGCGGCAACTCGGCGCGGGCGGCCTCCGGGTACGAGCCGTGCAGCACGGGCTCGAGGAAGATGCGGTTCTGCTCGGCGTCGAGCGACGCCGCGGCCTGCGCCGCGCGTCTCGCTCGCCGCGCGGATCGGGTGCAGGTCGATCGCGATGCCGACCGGGACCCGCCCTGGCAGGGCGCCGCGGATCGCCTCCACGCGCCAGCCCGTGGGCGAGCAGAAGATGATGCGTTGCCGCCGCGGCGAGCGCGAGGTCGGTCTTGCCCGGGGCGTGCGTACCCGTGCGGTAGCCCTGGTTGGCCGCCTGCTGGGGCTCGTTGAGCGTGATCCACATGCCCACCTCGTCGCCGAGCGCCCGCGCCAGCACCTCCGCGTACTCGGCGAACCGCTCCGCCGTGTCGCGGTTGGCCCAGCCGCCCTCGTCCTCGAGCGCCTGCGGGAGCTCCCAGTGGTAGACCGTGGCCACGGGCACGATGCCGCGCTCGCGCAGGCCCGCGACCAGCGAGCGGTAGTAATCGAGTCCGCGCTGGTTGACCGGTCCGCGTCCGGTCGGCTGGACCCGCGACCACGCGACCGAGAAGCGGTACGCGCCGACGCCGAGCTCGCTCAGCAGCTCGAGGTCGTCCTCGTAGCGGTGGTACGAATCGCACGCGATGTCGCCCGTGTCGCCGCCGTGCACCTTGCCGGGGGTGTGGCTGAACGTGTCCCAGATCGAGCGACCGCGGCCGTCTTCGTGGACCGCCCCCTCGATCTGATAGGCCGAGGTCGAGGCGCCCCAGAGGAAGCCCGGTGGAAACCGGCGTGCCTCGGGCGCACCGTCGCCTGACGTTCCCATTCATGTCGTTCTCCTAGTCGATGTCATCGACGAGTCGGCGTGAGCGGCGCCCGCTTCCCGCGTGAGAGGACACGGGAAGCGGGCGCCTGGGGGTGGAGGCGAGTCGGAGCTCACGGTGGCCGCAGCTGCAAGATCACGACCTCGTTGGTGGGCGTGTTCGGGCTCCCCGATTCATACGGGTTGCTCGCCGACGGCCAGCCGGTGAACTTGCTCGTGTTGTACTCGTCGAACACCACGCCGTAGACGGTCGGGATGATCGGCAGGTTCTGGGCCACGTACTGCTCGATCGGAGCCAGGTCCGTCTGCTGGTCAGCGACGCTGTTCGCCCCCGCCAGCTTGCTCAGCATCGCGTCGACGTTCGGGTCCTTCAGCCGCTCGTAGTCGCCCGCCGCGTTGTTCGTCGCCTGGGCGCTGTTCAGCCAGTCGTTGTAGAGCTGGTAGGGCGAGACGCTCGTCTGCGACCAGTGCGACGTGAGCTGGAAGTTGCCGGTCGCGATGTCGGATGACCAAGCGGTCACCGACTGGCCGACGAAGGTGGCGTCGATGCCCGCCTTGCGAAGCCAGCCGGCGACCATCTGGTCGCCGGTGGCGTAGTCGCTGAACGACGACGGGTTCGTGACGTCGATCGTCAGCTTCTGCCCGGACTTCGTGCGGAACAGGCCGTCTGACCCCATCACGTAACCGGCCTGCTGGAGCACCTGCTTGGCCCCGGCGATGTCCGAGTGCGCGTTGAGGGTCGTGTTCGCCACCGACGGCGACAGGAACTGCTGGAAGATCGGCAGCGTCAGCCCGCTGGCGTTGGACACCGGCGGCTCGATGCCGCCTTCCGCCTGCTGGCTCAGCGCGGTGCGGTCGATCGCCAGGCTGATCGCCTTGCGCACCGCGAGCTGATTCGTCGGGAACTTGGTCAGGTTGGGCTCGAGGCTGTTGGTCTGAATCGGCACGAACCACGTGTGGTGGCTGGCGTGGCCCGCCTCGAACACCTGCTGCACGCCCGGGATGAAGTTGCCCGCCCAGTGGAGCTGATCGGTCTGGAGAGCCGCCAAGGCCGTGTTGGCCGAAGCGTAGGTCGGGAACTGCACCTCGGACACCGCCGGCTTGCCGCCCCAGTAGCTCGGATTGGCCTTCAGGGTGATCCCCTGCGGGCTGAACTGCGAGACGGTGTACGGGCCGGTGCCGACCGGGTTCGGGTCGGTGTACTTGCCGGGATCGCCGACCTTGCTCCAGACCGATTCCGGAACGATGTACGTCTGACCGGCGATGTTCTGCAGGTTGGCGTACTGGGGCGAGGCGAAGTTGAGCGTCACCTGGTTGCCGCTCGAGCTCACGCTCCCGACGGCCAGGCCGGTGTTGTTGACGTCGGGGTACTGCTTGATCATGTTGAACGTGAAGGCGACGTCAGACGCGGTCATCGGCGTGCCGTTGGACCACTTCACCCCCGGTCGGATCGTGAACGTGATCGACTTTCCGCCGTTCGACCAGCTGTATCCGGTGGCCAGCCAGTTGTAGTACTGGCCGGGCTTGATCGCGTTCGTCTGCAGGAGCGGCTCGTACATCAGCGACGTGGCGCCGAGCAGCGTTGCCGCGGACGATTGGACGAACGGGTTGAAGTTCTGGGTGATCGCGTTCTGCTGGCTCGACTCGACCGTCAGGACGGCGGAGCTGCTGCCGGTCGAGCTCGAGGCGTTGGTGGCGTTGACGGTCGAGCTCTTGTGGGAGCTGCCCCCGCAGCCGGCGATCAGGGCGGCGGCCCCGAGTGCCGTGCCGGCCGCCAGCCATCGTTGTTGCTTGATCCATCGTTTCATCGAGGAGTACACCTCTCTCTCTGATAAAAGAGCCATGTCGCGTATGTAGACATTCACGTCCCCTGGTTCAGGCCAGGGTCGTGTCGCGTATGTAGACGGTCACGTGCCCCCGGGTGAGGCCGGGGGTGCGGGCTTTAATTGGCCGTCGGGTCCAAACCCGCGATCGTTGCGATCACGTCATCGCTCGATCCTCCCTTCGGGCGGGGAGCTGTCGGCCAAAAGCGTCGGGGTCGGGCGCCGCGGAGATCAACAGCCGCGTGTACGCGTGGCTCGGCTCCTGCGTCACCCTCTCGGCCGGACCGCGCTCGACGATCTCGCCCGCGTACATCACGAGGATCTCGTCGGCGAAGTAGCGAGCAGACGCGATGTCGTGGGTGATGTAGAGGACGGCGAGGTCGAGACGGGAACGCAGATCTGCGATCAGGTCGAGCATCTCGAGCCGGATCGAGACATCGAGCATCGACACCGGCTCGTCCGCGAGCAGGACGCGCGGAGCCGCCGCCAGCGCTCGCGCGATCGCGACGCGCTGGCGCTGCCCGCCCGAGAGCTCGTGCGGATAGGCGTCGCGGAACTGCGCGGCGGGGCTGAGCCTGACCTGCTCGAGCAGCCCGTCGAGGGCTTCGATGTCCGGGGCGCGCCCGGTGCGGGTTGCATGCAGGCGCAGGGCGCGCTCGAGGTGGTAACGGACGGTATGCAGCGGGTTGAGCGACGCGAACGGGTCCTGGAACACCATCTGGACCGCTCCCTTGTACGCGCGGAAGCCGCGACGCGCGGCGGGCTCGATCGGCTCTCCGTCGAGCAGGATCTGGCCGCCGGAGCGGCGCTCCTGCCCGGCCAGGAGCCGCGCCACCGTCGTTTTTCCCGAGCCGCTCTCGCCGACGAGCGCCACTACCTGGCCGCGGTGGAGTTGCAGCGAGACCCCGCGGACCGCGTCGACCGTGACGCCACGCCGGAGCCGGTAGCGCTTCTCGAGGTCGACGGCCTCGAGGGCCACCGCACCATGGACCGCTTCGCGTTCCTCCGTGGCCGGCGTCGGTGTCGGTGCGCCGTCCGCCTGCGATGAGGTCTCAAACGGGCAAGCCGTGAGGTGGTCGGGCTCGACGGGCGCGAGCGTCATGTCGACCGTGGCGCACGCCTCGGTCGCGAATTTGCAGCGGGGAACGAACGGGCAGCCTGCGAGTGCGCCGCGGAGATCGGGCGGGGAGCCCGGGATCCCCGACAGCTTGACCCGCGGTCCGCCGAGCTTGGGGAACGAGCCCAGCAGGCCGCGCGTGTACGGATGCGAGGGGCGCAGGTGGATCTGCTCGCGGGTCCCCGATTCGACGATCTGGCCCGCGTACATGATCACCACGCGGTCGGCGATCTCGAGCAGCAGCGACACGTCGTGGGTGATGAACAAAACCGAGAATCCGAGCCGGTCCTTGAGCTCGAAGATCTCGGACAGAATCTCGCGCTGGACGACGACGTCGAGCGCGGTGGTCGGCTCGTCCATGATCACGACCTCGGGCTCGGCGGCGAGCGCCATCGCGATCATCACGCGCTGGCGCATGCCGCCCGACAGCTCGTGCGGGTAGCTGCCCAGGCGGGCGCGCGGGATCCCGACCATCTCGATCAGCTCGACGATCCTTGCCTGTCGCTGCTCATCGCTGAGCGGGAGGTGCGCGCGTACCGCGTCGAGCAGCTGATCGCTGATCCGCAGCACCGGGTTGAGTGAGTTCATCGCACTCTGGAACACGATTGCGATCTCGCGCCACCGAAGCGCACGGAGCTGGTCCGGTTTTGCCGCGAGAATGTCAACGCCGTTTTCGACGACCCGGCGTCCGTGATATCTGACACTGCCGCCGGTGATCACCGCCGGCGGGCGGAGCAGTCGGGTAGACCCATAGGCGAGGGTCGACTTGCCGCAGCCGCTCTCGCCGGCGAGGCCGACGACCTCGCCCGGGTGCAGCGCGAGCGACACGTCCCGGACCGCGCGCACGTCGCCGCCCTCCGATCGGTAGGCGATAGAGAGGTTGCGGATGTCGAGCACGGGCTGCGGCGTCTCGACGGCCGCCTGTTCGGGGCGGTGAGCGCCCGTCTCGCTCACCGCGCTCACGCGAGCTCCCGCGGCTCGTCACGGAGTACCGGCGTCGGATCCGTCGTCCGCCACGTGCGGCGTCCGATCCGCACGCGCCCCGCCGCCCGCAGGCGCGGGTTGCCGAGCTCGTCGAGCCCGAAGTTCAGCAGGACCATGCTCATCCCGAGCAGCGCCACGCAGATCCCCGGCGGCGCGTACCACCACCAAGCGTGCAGCTGCACAGCGTTGCCGTTCTGCGCCCAGTACAGGATCGTGCCGTAGCTCCAGCGCGACAGATCCGCCACGCCGAGGAACGCGAGCGCGACCGAGGTCAGGATCGCGTACAGAACCGTGCCGACGAAGCTCGCGGCGATCAGGCCGATCTCGTTCGGCAGGATCTCGAACATGATGATTCGCCAGCTGCTCTCGCCGGCCTCGCGCGCGGCGGCGACGTAGTCGCGGTTGCGGAGCGACAGCGTCTGCGCGCGGATCACCCGTGCGCCCCATGGCCAGCCGAGCGCGCTCAGCACGATCGCGGTCGGAAGCTCGCCCGAGTGCGGGAGGTATCCGAGGATCACGACCAGCAGCGGCAGCGCCGGCAGCACCAGGAACACGTTCGCGACCAGCGACAGGCCCTCGTCGGACAGCCCGCCGAGGAACCCCGCCGACATCCCGATCACGACCGCGAGCAGGGTCGCGATCACCCCGGTCAGCAGTCCGAGCACGACCGTCGAGCGAGTTCCGACGAGCAGCTGCGAGAGCACGTCCTGGCCGGTCGCTGTAGTGCCGAGCAGGTGGGTGCCGTTCGGCGGGAGCGGAAGCGCCTGGCCGGGTGTGCTCGCGGTCGGGTCGAACGGGGCGATCGTCGGTCCGATGACCGCGATCAGCACGAACACGCCGAGGATCGCCGCGCCGACCCTGGCCTTCCCCGGCACGCGCCGCAGCCAACCCGGCCGGCGGGCGATGACGGCCGGCGGCGGCTGCTCGGTGCCGTCCGGGAGGGGATCGATGCCGGCGGCGATCGCGGACATCAGAACGCGCTCCTTGTCCGCGTCCGCGGGTCGGCGAAGAAGTACACGATGTCGGCGAGCAGGCAGGCGAACAGCACCGACAGCGAGATCACGAGGAAGATCCCCTGAAGCAGCGGGAAGTCGTCGGACGTGACCGCGTTGTAGAGGGTCAGTCCGATGCCCGGGTAGGAGAACACGATCTCCATCACGAGCGCGCCCGCGACCACGAAGCCGAGCGACAGCGCGAACCCGGCGAGGTTCGGCAGGATCGCGTTGCGGGCCGCGTAGGTGAACATCACCCGCCGTGGGGAGAGTCCCTTCGCCTGCGCGACCAGCACGTAGTCCTCGGCGATCGTCGTGATCATCACGTTGCGCATCTGGAGCATCCAGCCGGCCATCGAGGTGACGATGATCGTCAGCGCCGGCAGGACCGAGTGGTAGGCCGCGCTCGAGATGAACGACCAGTTCCAGCCGGGGGAGAGGCCGAGGCTGTAGCCCTGCCCGAATCGGGAACAGGCCCCAGCTCACCGCGAACAGCTCGATCACGACCAGCGCGAGGAAGAAGTAAGGCGTCGCCTGGAGGAACGTGAACGCCGGCATCGTGCGGTCGAGCCAGCCGCCACGGCGCCATGCGGCGAGGATCCCGAGCAGCGTTCCGAGCACGAAGCTGATGATCGTCGCGGTGCCGACGAGGATCAGCGTCCACGGCAGCGTTTGCGCGATCACCGTCGTGACCTTCGCCGGATAGAGGTTGACCGACGTACCGAGGTTTCCGTGCGCGAGGTCGCCCAGGTAGCTGAAGTACTGGCTGATCAGGCTGCCGTGGGTGTGCGTGCCGAACTCGGCCTGGAGCGCGTGCGAGCGAGTTCGCGTCGAGCGTCGGGTACTTGGCCAGCAGCGTGTCGACCGCGTTGCCCGGCATCACCCGCGGGATCGCGAAGTTGATCGTGATCGCCACCCAAGCCGCGACGACGTAGAACGCCAGCCGCCGGGGGATGAACCACATCCTGTTTCTCTCCCTCTACAAACAGTTGATGAACAACCTCGTGAAAACGCTACCGGGAATATTTCGCGCGGTCAAGGGTTGATTTTGAATGTTTTCCGAGTATCTTGCGGTCTCTGAGGCGGGTAAGCCGGTTGTAACGTTTCAGGAAATCTGATTCAATACCCGAAATGAATTCCATAGATCGCCCAGAGAACGGCCGCAGCAACCGGTTGACGATCCGCGAGGTAGCCGACCTCGCCGGCGTCTCGACCGCGACTGTCTCGCGAGTGATCAACGGGCGCACCGAGGTCTCCGACAAGGCGCGCGCGGCCGTGCTGCGGGTCGTCCGCGAGCACGGCTACAGCACGAACCGCACGGCCCGGGGACTGTCGGCGGGAAGGACCGGGCTCGTCGGGGTGACCACGCCGGTCGTGCATCACTCGTACTTCGCGGTGATCCTCGACGGCGCCGGCGAGGCGCTGTACGAGCAGGACATGCGGATGGTGCTGTGCCCAACCCACCACGAGCACGATCGCGAGGTCTCGCTGCTCGAGCGCCTGATGCAGGGCACGACCGACGGCGCGCTGCTGATCCTGCCCGAGGAGTCGCCGGACGAGCTCGCGGCGCTCCACGACCACGGCTACCGGTTCGTGATCGCGGACCCCTTGAGGCCGCTCGACGAACGCGTTCCCACCGTGTCGGCCGCACATTCGTCGGGGGCCAGCGAGGCGGTCGAGCACCTGCTGTCGCTCGGGCACCGGCGGATCGCGGCGATCACCGGCCCGCGAGGGTGGATCGCCACCGAGGAGCGGCTGCGCGGCTATCGCGGCGCGCTCGCGGCTGCCGGGGTGATGCCCGATCCCGAACTCGTGGTCGAATCGAACTTCCACGCCGAGGGCGGGGTCGAGGCCGCGCTGTCGCTGCTCGACCGGCCGCAACCGCCGACCGCGATCTTCGCGTTCAACGACATGCTCGCGATCGGCGTGATGCAGGCGGCGCGGCTGCGCGGCGTCCGCGTCCCCGATCAGCTCTCGGTGGTCGGCTTCGACGACACGTTCGAGGCGTCGATCGTCACCCCGCCGCTCACCACAGTGCGCCAGCCGCTCGCCGAGATGGGGCGGATGGCCGTGAACCTGCTCGTCCGCCAGCTCCAGAACCAGCGGATCGAGGCGCTGCACGTCCAGCTCGAGACCAAGCTGATCGTGCGCGAATCGACAGGTCCAGCGACGCCCGGTTCATAGACTGGACGGCCTCGGGCGAGTAGGGTCGCCGGAAAATCCGGCTTCTCGTCTGAGGGGGGTTCCCGTGGCCACAATCGTTCCGCCGGCGGTATCCGAGCACGACCTGTCCGCAGCGTTCGATGAGTTCGTTGGTGTTCTCGGCGCCGAGCGGGTGGTCACCGACGAAGACGACTTGCGCGAATGGCGCGACCCGTTCCAGCATGCTTCCTGGGACGAGTATGTGGCGTCGGCCGTGGTCATGCCCGAGACGGTCGAGGAGGTCCAGGAGGTCGTCCGGATCGCCGGCCGCCACCACGTGCCGCTGTGGCCGCTCGGTCAGGGCCGGAACAACGGCTACGGCGGGCCCGCTCCGCGCGTGCGCGGCTCGGTGATCGTGTCGTTGCGCCGGATGAACCGCGTGCTCGAGATCAACGAGGAGCTCGGCTACGCCGAGATCGAGCCCGGTGTCAGGTGGTTCGACCTGTACGAGGCGATCAAGGCCGGCGGGCACCGCCTGATGCTGTCGATCGCCGACGTGGGCTGGGGGAGCGTGATCGGCAACACGCTCGACCACGGGATCACGTACATGCCCTACGGGGTCGACTTCGGCCTGCCGTGCGGGATGGAGGTCGTGCTCGCGAACGGCGAGGTGCTGCGCACCGGGATGGGCGCGATGCCGGGCAACCGCTCGTGGCATCTGTACAAGCGCGGGCTCGGGCCGACCCCGGATCAGCTGTTCATGCAATCCGGCTTCGGGATCGTGACCAAGATGGGCGTGTGGCTGATGCCCTACCCCGAGGTGTACATGCCGTTCTGGGTACGGGTCTGGAACGACGACGACCTCGGCCCTGTCGTGGACACGCTGCGGACACTGATGCTCGACGACACGATCCGGATGGTGCCGCAGGTGCTGAACACGGTTGCTTACGGCTCGGTGTTCACACAGCGCGACAAGTGGTGGACGGGAGAGGGGCCGATTCCCGACGAGGCGCTGGAGCGGCTGGCCCGGGGCCTCGACGTGGGGCGGTGGCTGATGCGAGCCGCGCTGTATGGCGACGAGGCGGTCGTGGATTACAAGTTCGCCAAGGTGCGTGAGGCGTTCGGCCGGATCGGAGCGGACGTTTGGGGCACGAAGGTCGCGCCCGAGGACATCCCCGGCCTCGAGAACCCGGCAGAGCGCGTCCAGGGCGGCGTGCCGAGCCTCGACATCAACGCGATGACCGCTTGGTACGGCGGCGAGGAGGGCGGCCACATCGGCTTCTCGCCGATCGCGCCCCTGACCGGCGGCGACGCAATGGCCCTACGCGACCTGTTGCGCGGAATGATCGAGGAGGCAGGGCTCGACTACATCGCGGCGATGCTGCCGATCAACGCGCGCAGCTTCGCGCACATCACGCTGATCATCTTCGACACCAAGAACGAGCCCCAGGCGCGCGCCGCCTACGACGTCGCTCGCCGCCTGGTTCGCGATGCGGCGAAGCTGGGATACGGCGAGTACCGCGCGCATCTCGACTTCATGGACCTCGCGGCCGATCAGTACTCGTGGGGCGACCATGCCTACCGGCGGTTCTGCGAGACGCTCAAGGACGCGCTCGACCCTGCCGGGATCCTCGCGCCCGGGAAGTCGGGGATCTGGCCGCGATCGATGCGGGACGGGTGAGCGCCGGCGCGGGCCCCGGCGGGTGGGCGGTGGCGGTCGCCCGTGGAGGGGTGGTCGCCGTACGTGGCCGCTATGCGGGGTCGCGGTGCGCAGTCGCGGTGGGCGGCCGCTGTGCGCGGTCGCGGTGCGCGGTCGCGGTGGGCGGTCGCGGTGCGCGGTCGCGGTGGCGCGTGTCGCGGTGCGCCACCGGGTCATATCCCCTCACTCGGAGGCGCGCCCGGCTCGAGTGAGTTCGTGTGACCCGTATACGTGCCTGAATCCGCGTTCACCTCGAAACGGGCTCCGAGTGTGGTGATATGACCCAAGCCGGGCAGGGCGCCGGCTTCGAATATGGTTCGCGCATGGAGGACGGCACGGCGAGAGCGCGGATTGACCGCGACTACGGCGACCGCTTCCTGCCGCTGCGCCGCCAGCTCGGGGTGACCTCGTTCGGGATGAACCAGATGGTGCTCGAGCCCGGGCAGCGAAGCCGGATTCACCGTCACGCGCGCCAGGAGGAGGTCTACCTCGTGCTCGAAGGGCAGCTGACGCTGCTGGTCGAGTCGGAGCCGACCGAGCTCGGCGAGGGGGACCTGATCCGGGTCGCGCCGCAGATCCGCCGCCAGCTCGTTAACTATGGCCCCGCTCGCGTGGTGCTGCTCGCGCTCGGCGGGTCCGCTGAGCACAAGGGACGGGACGGTGAGGCGTTCGCGTCGTGGGACGACGAGACGCCGACGAGCCCGCAGGAAACGCCGATGCCGCCGGACCTCGATCCGGGCGAGCTCCGCACCGCCTGAATGCACCCGACCGCGGCGAGGGTCCAGGAACGTCTGCGCGAGCGCGGACTCGAGGTTTCGGTCCAGGTGCTGCCCGACTCGGCACGGACCGCCGCCGAGGCCGCGGTGGCGGTCGGGTGTGAGGTCGGTCAGATCGTCAAGTCGCTTGTGTTCATGCGCGACGAACAGCCGGTGATGGTGCTGTGCGCCGGCGACCGGCGCGTCGGCGCGAAGCGGTTGGGGCTCCGCGCGGCGAGCGCGGACGAGGCGCGCGCCGCCACCGGGTTCGCGATCGGCGGGATCCCCCCGCTCGCACACGACCGGCCGCTCGACACGCTGATCGACGAGTCGCTGCGACGCTTTCCCACGGTGTGGTCCGCGGCCGGGACGCCGCACGCGGTGTTCGAGGTCGGCACCGGCGCGCTGATCGCCGCAATCCCCGAGGCCGAAGTCCTCGACGTGAGCTGACCGCGTCCCGGCGCCGCGGCGCTGCGGCTCCCCTCAGCGCAGGCGCTCGACGAGCTCGGGGGTGATCTCCGGCAACGAGTGCACGACCGCCGCGGCGAGCGCGAGCGCGTCCTCGTCGGGCGGATAGTGGTCATTGGGCACCGCGATCACCGCCATGCCGGCGGCCGCGGCCGAGCGCAGCCCGTTGCTCGAGTCCTCGATTGCCACGCAGCGATCGGCCTGCACCCCGAGCCGGCGCGCCGCCTCGAGGTACACGTCGGGGGCGGGCTTGCCGCGCTCCACCTCCTCGGAGGAGACCGTCGCCCCGAACTCGCCGGCGAGGCCGGCGGCCTCGAGCGCGAAATCGATGATCTCGCGGTTCGCCGAGGAAGCGAGCGCGAGCGGCCAGCGCCGATGAAGCGCGCGGACGACCTCGACTGCCCCCGGCAGGAGCGGGAGATGCTCGCGGTAGAGCTCCTCCATCCGCTGGACCACGCCGCGGTTGATGTCGTGCACGTCGCTCTCGACGCCGAGCTCGTCCCGGATGTACCGGGACCACTCGGGCGAGCTCATGCCCATCATCGCCCGGGGCGCGTCGTCGCGCCACCGCCCGCCGGACTCGCGGACGAGCTCCTCCTTGGCCTGGTTCCAGAGCTGCTCGGAGTCCATCAGGACCCCGTCCATGTCGAAGATCACGGCTTGCGGCACCGGCTGCGAACGAAGCTGGCCGAGTCAGTTACCTGAGAACGAAACCGGTCGCGTCAGTTACTTGAGCACGCCGCGCGCGGCCGCCGTCCACGCAGTGGTCACGTCGCGGATGAACTTCGCCTGGGTGGTCGCGAGCGAGGCGATCCACTCGACGTCACTCTTGCCGGGCCCGCGATCGAGCGTGCTGGCGATCGCCTTGAGCGCCTTCTCGTAGCTCGACAGCGTCGCCTCGCCGGCGGCCTTGCTCTCCTCGATGATCTTCTCGTTCAGCTTGCGGACGCGCTGCGCGAGGGCCTCAAGCCGCGGATCGGCGGTTGTGGCGCCTCTCGCGGTGCCGTTCGCGGAGCGGGCGCTGGAGCGCGCGCTGGTCGAGCGCGATGATGCGGACTTGGTCGCGCGCGTCTTGCTCGCGGCGCTGCCGGCGCTCGCGGGTCTTGCGCGTGGTCCGCTTCGCGGCGGTCGACTTGGCGGCCTTCGTGCCCGTCGACTTGGCGGCGCTCGCGCGCTTGGTTTGACTGCGGCCCGACGTGCTCGCCGACTTCGTACCGCTGCTTTTTGCCTGGGGCACAGCTACCTCCCATAGGTAGTAGACGCGCGCACCTTACTCGCCGCGGCGGTTATTACCCAACCTTGGCAGCGCGCGTGCATGTATGCGCGCAACCGCGCGCGAGGGTTGATGTGGCGACAACGCTAGCGCCCTGCGCGCGCGGTGCGCGCCAGTCGGCGCGCGTGACGAAGCGGCTCGGGCGTGCGGTGATGCGGTGAACACAACAGCACGACCTCGATCGCCACGTCGATCGTCGTTCGCCAGCCGGGGTGAACGGCGACCGGTCTGACGCGCTCGCGCGTCCGTACCCAAGCGCCCACCTGTGCACCGTCGAGTGACAGTGGTGAGTGCGCGCCACGCGCGTCCGGCGGCCACGCGCCGGTGGCGAGCAGCGGGCGGTGGGTTACGCCGATCGTGGGCAGGCCGGTTACCGCGCCAAGCTGCAATGCGAGACCGGCGCGCCGCGGATGGTCCGCACCGGTGGCGTCGACGAGCAACACATGAGGACTGACGGCGAGCTCGCGCACGGCTGCCTCGAGGCAAGGTCCCTCGCGGAGCGCGAGCAGGCCGGGGACATAGCGGCCGGCGGCAACGCCGGTGACGGTCGCCTGCGCTAGCACGCCCGGGCCCCGGAGCACCGACGCCGCCGCCCAGGCCGGATCGCCACGCGCGCCGGCGCCGGTCTGACCGCGGGCGAACACGACGACGCACGCGCCGGTCGCCAACTCGCCCTCGCCCTCGCCCGCGCCGATCGCCAACTCGCCATCGCCCTCACCCAAGCCGGGAGGGTCCCACGGCTCGGGCGTGGCCGCCGCGAGCGCGTGTTGCGTGTCGATCAGCTCGGCGGGCGAGGTGGGCCAGCGCGTCACGCGATCGCGGCGACCGAGGGCGCGGCGAGGGTGCGCGGTGGCGCGGTCGTGGTGCGGACCACGAGCGAGGGCTCGAGCAGCCGCATCTCGTTGGGTCGGCGGTTGTCGATCCGGTCGAGCAGCAACTCGAGCGCGAGCCTGCCCATCTCGGTGCGCGGCTGGTCGACAGTCGTGAGCGAGACGTGCGCGAGGTGGGCGATCGAGATGTTGTCGTAGCCGACGACCGACACATCGCGGGGCACGTCGACGCCGGCGCGATCGAAGCCGCCGAGGAGACCGGCCGCGACCATGTCGTTGGCCGCGAAGATCGCGGTCGGCAGCTCGCGCCGGCGCAGGAGCTCGTCGGCCGCGTTCACGCCGGCTTCTTCGGTGAAGTCGCCGGGGATCGACGAGCGCGTGGCGGCCCAGTCGCCTCGCGCGCATCTCGCGCAGGTAGGCCGAGCGGCGCTGCGGACCGCCGGCGCCGCTGCCGCCGTCGACGTGCGCGATCCGCTCATGCCCGAGCTCGACGAGATGATCGATCACGAGACCGGTTCCGTGACCCTCGTTGATCAGCACGCTGTCGGCGTCGACGCTGCGCAGGCTGCGTCCGACGATCACGAGCGGCGCCTCGGCCGCGGCCGCCGCGATGTCGCCGGCCGGCATTCTCGGGCTGACGAGGATGATCCCGCTGACCCGGTGCTCGAGCAGCGCCGCGAGCGCGACGCGCTCGCGGCGGGCCAGCCGGCCGCCCGCCGCGAGCAGCAGTTGGTAGCCGAGGTCGGATGCGAGCTCCTCGACGCCGCCCGCGATCTCCGCGAAGAACGGGTTGCGCAGGTCGTCGAGGATCACGCCGACCGTCTTGGTCCGGCGGCTGGCCAGGCTGCGAGCCATCGCGTTCGGCCGGTAGCCGAGCGCGGGCCGCCGCGTCGAGCACACGCTGGCGGCGCTCCTCGCTGACGTTCGGCCGCTCTCGCATCACCAGCGATACGAGCGCACGCGACACGCCGGCCTCGCGGGCGACGTCTTCCATGGTGGGCGCCCGCCGGGAGAGGGGTTGCTTCGCGGTGCGGCGCGGCTGTGACATGGCGCGTGCACCTTACTTAGAGCGCGACAACAATTCAATTGCGTTAGCGCGCTCTATTCGAAAACCGCTGAGGATCCGGCATTTTCGCCGGCGGCCTTGACTTCCTCGGAAGCCACGGGATATAGTCGCCGTCACTCCGCTGTTAGAGCGCTCTAATCGCGTGGAGCCGTTAGAGCGATCTAAACGGACCGGGAGAGAGAGGAACCGAAGAACATGCACGCGACGCACGCGCGGACGACTCGTCCCCCGGCGCCGATCGACGACCGGCTGGCCGGGGCGCCGATCTCCTGGGGCGCCTGCGAGATCCCCGGATGGGGGGTGATGCCGGCGGCCGAGCAGGTTCTGGCCGAGATGGCGGAGCTCGGCCTGCGGGGAACCGAGCTCGGCGCGGTGGGGTTCTTTCCCGACGACCCGGTGCTGATCACCGAGCAGCTCGCGCGCTACCGGCTCGAGCTCGTCGGCGGATTCGTGCCGCTCGTGCTGCACGAGCCCGCGCTCGACGGCGCGATCGTCGAGGCCCGGAGGGCCGCCGAGTTGATCGCGCGGGCCGGCGGCCGGATGTTCGTGATCGGCGTGGTCCAGGACATGGATTGGAGCGCGCCGCGGGAGCTCGACGACGAGGGATGGTCGCGACTCGGTCAGCACCTGAACGAGATCGCGGCGCTGGCCGCGGAGTACGGATTGACCGTGGCCGTACACCCACACGCGCGGACGCTGATCGAGACGGCTGACCAGGTCGAGCGCGCGATGGACGTCGTCGAGGTTGGATGGTGCCTCGACACGGGGCATCTGACGATCGGCGGGGCCGACCCGGTCGAGTTCGCTCGGACATACGGCGACCGCGTCGTGCACGTGCATCTCAAGGACGTCGATGCGACCGTCGCCGCAGACTTCAGAGCAGGCCGGCGTTCGCTGGCGGATGCCACCCGGCACGGGCTGTTCCTGCCGCTGGGCGAGGGCGACGCACGGATCGCCGAGGTCATGGACGCCCTGCAAGCGCACGGGTACCGAGGCTGGCTCGTACTCGAACAGGACACCGCCATCACCGGGGATGAGCCGACGGTGGCAGGCGGACCGATGCGCGACGCTCGCGAGAGCATCGCCTTCCTTCATCAAACGGCTCGGACGACGGAGGAGATCAAGAGATGAGACGACTGCCTCGCAGTATTGGCATCGTCGCCGCCGTGGGTGCTGCGGCCCTGCTCGTGGCGGCGTGCGGAAGCAGCAGCTCGAGCAGCAGCAAAGCGAGCAGCGGCACGACGACCAGCGCGGTTAACATCGCGGCGAGCGGGAAGCCGTGTGCCTCATACAAGTTCGCCCTGATCACCCACGGTGACAACGGGAGCTTCTGGAGCGTCGTCTACAAGGGCGCGAAGGACGCGGCCGCCGATCTCGGGTGCACGCTCACCGAGACCTACGGGTCTCAGCAGCAGGGCCAGGCGGAGCCGGACGACAATGCCGAGAATGCGCAGATCCAAAATGCGATCAACGCGCACGTGAACGGAATGGCGGTATCCGACCACGACCCCGCTGTGATGAACGCCACGCTGGCCAGCGCGTCCAAAGCCGGGATTCCGGTCGTCCTGCTGAACGCCGGCTGCGACGACAAGGACATCGCGGCCACCGGCGCCATCACGTGCGTGGGGCAGCCGGAGCAGCTCGCCGGACAGGCCTCAGGTCTGAAGTTCAAGAGCCTTGGTGCCACGAACGTCCTGTGCGTCATCCACCAGTCAGGGCAGAACCTGCTCGATCGGTGCAACGGGATCGCCCAGGCGCTCGGCGTCGGGTCACAGTGCAAGACGGGTACCGCGCCGAAGTCTGGACCTGCCTGCACGGAGCTGACGCTGTCGACGCCCAACGCGGCATCGAACCCGCAGCAGGCGATCCAACAGGTCACCGCGTACCTGCAGACCAATCCGCAGGTCAACGCCGTGATGGCGCTGAACAACGCGATCGGCACATCGTTGGTCAGCAGTAACCCGGCCAACAAACCGAAGATCGCCACGTTCGATCTGAACTCCGGCGTCGAGAGCGACATCAAGAACGGCTCGCTGGCGTTCGCGATCGATCAGCAGCAGTATCTCCAGGGCTATTTGCCGATCACGTTCCTGTACCTGTACAACAAGGACAACGGTCAGAGCGTAGGCGGTGGCACAACCGTCGCCAGTGGACCGCTGGTCGTGACGAGCGGCAACATCAGCAAGGTCTCGGCCGCGATCGCTGCAGGACAGGATTGACGGACAAAAGACAGTCACCCAACGCAAGGTCACCGGGCGGGCGTCCGCGCCGGCCCGGTGGCGAGACCCGAACAGGACCCACCCACCCCAGATGAGCGCCACCTCACCCCCGATAGCAACGCCGCCCGCAGCCCCGGCGCAGGACGAACGGCTGGTTCCGATCAGCCGAATCACCCGGACGCTCAGGCGTCCGGAGCTGGGCTCGCTGCTCGCCGCGGTGTTCGTGTTCGTCATGTTCGCCATCACCGATTCGAGCGCCAATCATCTGTGGCTCAAGCAGACCGGAGTCGCGGCCTGGACGCACCCAGGCGGCGTTCTTCGGGATCGTCGCTGTGCCCGTAGGGCTGTTGATGATCGGGGGCGAGTTCGACCTCTCGGCCGGCGTCATGACCGGCGTGACCGCGATCGTGATGGCGCTGCTGGTCGGCAAGTGGCACGTGGACACCTGGATCGCGATCCTGATCACGCTGGCGTTCGCAACCGCGATCGGCCTGATCAACGGCTACATCGTCGTCCTGACGAAGCTGCCGAGCTTCATCGTCACGCTCGCGACGTTCTTCGTGCTGCGCGGCGCGAGCACCGGCGGCGTGCTGCTGCTGAACAGCGGGAGCACGCAGATCACGGTCACCACCCCGCACCCCGCGGGGCTGAGCAGCGCGAAGTCGATCTTCGGCAGTTCGTTCTTCTCGAGCGGTTCGCTTCCGAGCGGCTACTCGACCGCGATCCTGTGGTTCATCGCGGTGACGATCGTCGGCACGTGGGTCCTCAGCCGCACCGTGTTCGGAAACTGGATCTTCGCCGCCGGCGGCGATCAGAACGCGGCCCGCAACGTGGGCGTGCCGGTGAACCGCACCAAGGTTCTGCTGTTCGTCGGTACCGCGCTCGCGGCGGCGCTCGTCGGCATCATCTCGTTCACCCAGGCGTCCTCGGCGGTGTCCGAGCAGGGCGTCGGCTACGAGTTCTTCTACATCATCGCCGCGGTCGTGGGCGGTTGCCTGTTGACGGGCGGATACGGATCGGCGATCGGCGCGGCACTCGGCGCGTGCATCATCGGGATGGCTTTCGAAGGGGTGATCTACTCCGGCTGGGACAGCTCCTGGGACTTCGCGTTCCTGGGCGTGATCCTGTTCCTGGCCGTAGTCGTCAACACGTTGATCTACCGGCGAGCTCAGAGGGCACGGCGATGAGCGAAGAAGCCTCGAATATGAACCAAGCAACGCGCGGCGCGGCGCAGGAGACAGCGGCAAAACCGAACGGCGCGCCGGCGCTCGAGGTGCGACGGGTCTCCAAGTACTTCGGAAGCGTGAACGCGCTCGAGGACGTCAGCCTCGCCGTGTACGCGGGACAGGTCACCTGCGTGCTCGGGGACAACGGAGCGGGCAAGTCGACGCTGATCAAGATCCTCTCCGGCGTGTACGCGCCGGACGACGGCGAGATGCTGTTCGACGGCGAGGCGGTGAACTTCGCGGGCCCGCGCGACGCGCGGGCGCACGGGATCGCGACCGTGTTCCAGGATCTGGCGACCGTGCCGCTGATGTCGGTGTGGCGCAACTTCTTCCTCGGCAACGAGCCGACGCGCGGCCGGGGTCCGCTCCAGCGGATGGACGTCAAAGGGGCCCAGCAGATCATGCGCGAGGAGATGTCCAAGATGGGCATCGACGTCCGCGACCCGGACCAGACCGTCGGAACGCTGTCGGGGGGCGAGCGCCAGGCGATGGCGATCGCGCGCGCGGTGTACTTCGGCGCCAAGGTCCTGATCCTCGACGAGCCGACCTCGGCGCTGGGCGTCCGCCAGTCCGGCATCGTGCTCAAGTACGTGATCCAGGCCCGATCGATGGGCCGGGCGGTGATCTTCATCACCCACAACCCGCACCACGCGTACCCGGTCGGGTGACCGGTTCGTGCTGCTCAAGCGCGGGCGGATGCTCGGCTCCTACTCGAAGTCCGAGACCTCGATCGAGCAGCTCACGTCGCTGATGGCCGGCGGCGCCGAGCTCGAAGAGCTGAGCCACGAGCTCCTGCGCGCGACCGACCCCGAGCTGAAAGAGGTCGCCAAGGAGCTGGCCGCCGAGGCTCAGGCCCCGGCGTAATCGATGTCGACCGATCTGGAGCTGCTGACGGTCGGTCGGATCAGCATCGATCTGTACTGCGATCAGATCGGCGCCGGCTGGGTGCAGGCGCGGAGCTTCAGCAAGGCGATCGGCGGCAGCCCGACGAACGTCGCCGTCGCCGCCGCTCGGCTCGGGCACCGGAGCGCCGTGTTCACCAAGGTCGGCGAGGACCCGTTCGGCGCGGTGGCGCTGGCGGAGCTCGCGCGACTTCGGCGTCGACGCCCGGTTCGTCGGGGTCGAGCCGGGGACGGTCACGCCGCTGGCGTTCGCGGTGCTCGACCCGCCCGAGGATCCGCAACTGCTGTTCCGCCGCGACCCGCCGGTCCCCGACTTCCAGCTGAGGCCGGGAGACGTCGACGCCGGAACGGTCGGCGACGTGCCGATCCTGTGGGTGACCGCGAGCGCGCTCTCGCACGAGCCGAGCGCCTCGACCGTGGCCGGGATGCTCCGCGCCCGCGGCCGGCGCCGGCACACCGTGCTCGATCTCGACTACCGCCCGGCGTTCTGGCCCTCGCGCGAGCAGGCCTCGGCGCGGATCGGCGGCGCGGTCGACCAGGCGACGATCGCCGTCGGCAATCGCGAGGAGTGCGAGGTCGCGGTCGGCACGGGTGACCCGAGCGATGCCGCGGCCAGGCTGCGAGCGCGGGGGATCGAGATCGCGATCGTCAAGCTCGGGGGCGACGGCGTGCTGCTGTCGAGCGACGAGGGCGAGCGGCAGATCGAGCCGCCCTCGGTCGAGGTGCTGTGCGGGCTCGGCGCCGGCGATGCGTTCGGCGGCGCGCTCTGCCACGGACTGCTGTCCGGGTGGTCGCACGAGCGCGCGGTCGCGTTCGCGAACGCGGCCGGCGGGATCGTTGCCTCGCGCCTCTTGTGCTCGCACGCGATGCCGTACGAGCACGAGGTCACGGAGTTGCTGGGAAAGAGTCGGCGGGGCCTGACGGCGGCGCCTTCCGAAGGATCGCCGGCATGAGCACGTCGGCTGCGACCGCCACGAGTGCGCATGCCCGCGCCCGGGTCGCCCGGGGGCCCGACGGCGGATCGGCGTCGGCGTGATCGGCTTCGGCTGGCTCGGCCAGGCCCACACGCGCTCGCTGCTGCGGATCCCGACGCTGTTCGAGCAGCGCGCGTTCGACGCCGAGCTCGTCGCATGCAGCGACGCGCTGCCGGCGCGGGTCGAACAGGCGGTCAGCTCGTTCGGGTTCAAGCGCGCCTCGGCCGCGTGGGAGTCGGTGATCGAGGACCCCGACGTCGAGGTCGTGTACATCGCCGCGCCGAACATGGTCCACGTCGCAGCTGGTCGAAGCGGCCGCGCAGGCGGGCAAGGCCGTGTTCTGCGAGAAGCCGGTCGGCGGCACGCCCGAGCAGGTGGCGCGGGCCGCCCGGGCGGCCCGGACCGCGGGCGTGATCAGCGGCGTCGGCTACAACTACCGCTGGGCGCCGCTCGTGCGGTACGCGCGCGAGCTGATCGCGAGCGGCGAGCTCGGCGAGATCACGAACTACCGAGGGCGGTTCTTCTCGATGTACGGCGCCGACCCGCTCGGCGTCAACTCGTGGCGGTTCCAGCTCGACCAGGCCGGCTACGGCGTCACGAGCGACCTGATGAGCCACGCGGTCGACCTCGCGCACATGCTGCTCGGTCCGATCACGAGGCTGACCGGCACGGTCGAGACGTTCATCCGCGAGCGCCCCTCGCCCGGCGACGGCGCCAGCCACTACGGGCGGGGACGGCCGGAGGACCCGCGCACGCCGGTGACCAACGAGGACTACGCGGCGATGCTGTGCACGTTCGCGTCGGGCGCGCGCGGCACGTTCGAGGTCAGCCGGACGCTGATCGGTCCCGAGAGCGAGAACGCGTTCGACGTGTACGGCACGCGCGGCGCGGTCGGCTGGAACTTCGAGCGGCTGAACGAGCTGCGGCTCTACCGCGCGACCGAGGATCGCGGCTCGGGCTACACGCACGGTGCTCGGCGGCGACCGCTTCGGGCACCACGGCGTCGTTCGTGCCCGGCAGCGGCAACACGATCGGGTTCGAGGACCTCGTCACGATCGAGGACTACGAGTTCTGCACCGCGGTGGCCGAGGAGCGGCCGTTCGAGCCGAGCTTCGAGCAGGCGCTCGCATGGGCGTCCGTGCAGGCCGCGCTGCTGCGCTCGAACGAGAGCGGTGGCTGGGAGCCGGTCGTCCCGCTGATCGACATTCCCGCCCACCCGCCCCCGCTGATTGACATTCCCGCCCACCCACCCCCGATGATTGACATTCCCGCCCACCCACCCCCGCCACCGGGGGAGGCGAAGTGATCGTGACCACCGCCGTCACACCGCTGCAGATCGGGATCATCGGCGTCGGGCGAATCGGCCGGATGCACGCCGAGCTGATCGCCCACCAGGTGCCCGGCGCGGCGGTCGGGGCGGTCTACGACGCGTACGAGCCGGCGGCCCGCGGCGTCGCGGCCGAGCTCGGGGTGCCCGCGACCGCGCAGCGTCGAGGAGATCTTCGACTCAGAGCTCGACGCGGTCGCGATCTGCTCGAGCTCCGACACGCACGTCGATCTCCTGGTCTCGGCGGCGCAGGCCGGCAAGGCGGTGTTCTGCGAGAAGCCGGTGTCGCTCGACCTGGCCGAGGTCGACCGCGCGCTCGCGCGCGATCGACGCAGCCGGGGTGCCGTTCCAGATCGGCTTCAACCGCCGCTTCGACCCGGCCCACGCGTCGGTCCGCGACGCGGTCGCCTCCGGCGCGGTGGGCGAGCCGCACCTCGTGCGGATCTCGAGCCGAGACCCGGAGCCGCCGCCGCTCGAGTACGTCAAGAGCTCGGGCGGCCTGTTCCTCGACATGATGATCCACGACTTCGACATGGCCCGGTTCGTGACCGGCAGCGAGGTCGTCGAGGTGTTCGCGCGAGGCGCGGTGCGGGTCGAGCCGTCGTTCGCCGAGGTGGGCGACATCGACACCGCGCTGGTCACGCTCGTGCACGAGGACGGGTGCCTGACCGCGATCGACAACTCCCGCCGCGCCGCTTACGGCTACGACCAGCGTCGTCGAGGTGTTCGGCTCGGCCGGGATGGCGGTGTCCGAGAACCCGCGCGCACACACGGGCGCCGTGTTCACCGCAGCGGCGTAGCGGCGGCCGCCGCATCCGTACTTCTTCCTCGAGCGCTACCTGCCGAGCTACGTCCGCGAGTGGCAGGCGTTCGTCGAGGCCGTCGCGACCGGGCGCCACCCCGCCGGTGTCGACGGCCGACGCGCGCGCGCCGCTCGTGATCGGGCTGGCGGCATTGCGGTCCCTGCACGAGGGATCGTCCCGTGCGAACCGAAGAGACGGCAGCTCGGATGAGGATCTACCTGACGGGAGCGAGCGGGTTCGTCGGCTCGAACCTCGCGCACGTGTTCGCCCACGATCACGGCGCCGAGGTGGTCGCGCCCGGCCACGAGCACGTCGACCTGACCGACGAGCTGGTCGTGCGCCGGTCGGTCGCGGCGACGCGGCCCGACGCGCTCGTCCACGCCGCGATCTGGAACGACCCGGTGGCGTTGACGACCGACCGCCGGCGGGCGTGGGATGCGTACGTCGGCGCGACCCGGAACGTCGTGGCGGCCGCGAACGCGGTCGACGCGCACGTGCGTGCTGATCTCGACCGACTGGGTGTTCGACGGCACCCAGAGCCCGGCGCCCGAGGACGAGCCACCCAATCCCGATCAACTACTACGGGTTCCTCAAGGCGTGCTCGGAGCTGGTCGCTCACCGAGAGCGCCGGGCGCGGCACGGTCGCTCGGATCGCCGGTGTCCAGGGCATCCACCGTGCGCGCCCGCACACCCCGCGCGCCCAGGACGCGGGCTTCGGTTACCTGGTCGCGTCGCTCGTCGACGCGCTGCGCGCGGGCGAATCGCTTCGCCGTCTGGGACGGACCCGGGATCAACCAGCTGGCCACGCCGACGCTCGCCACCGACGCCGCCGAGCTCGTGTGGCTTGCGCTCGAGCGCGAGGTCACCGGCGATCCTGCACTGCTGTGGCGGCGAGCACGTCGACCGGGTGGAGCTCGCGCGCCGTGCGACCCGAGTGTTCGAGCTCGATCCCGGACCTGCTCGACGTGGTAGCGCCGCCGGACCGGCGCGATCGCCCGCCGAGCGGGTCACCGCGCGACACGCGGCTGAATGCCGCGCGCCACCGCGGCCGCCCTCGGCGCGAGTTGCCCGACCTGACCGGGATGCTCGCCCGGCTGAGGCGACAGATGGAGTCATCATGGAGCCTGGCATGAGCCGGCTGACGGTCGCACAGGCGCTGGTGCGCTTCCTCGCGGTCGCAGGAGGTCGAGCGCGACGGCGGCGCGCGCGATTCATCGCCGGCTGCTACGGGATCTTCGGGCACGGCAACGTCGCCGGCCTGGGGCAGGCGCTTCACCAGTACCGCGACCTGCTCCCGTACCACCCGGCGCGCAACGAGCAGGCGATGGTCCACATCGCCGCCGGCTACGCGCGGCAGCGGAACCGGCTCGGCACGTTCGCGTGCACGACCTCGGTCGGCCCGGGGGCGACGAACATGGTGACCGGCGCGGCGCTCGCGACGATCAACCGGCTGCCGGTCCTGCTCCTGCCGGGTGACACGTTCGCCACGCGTACGCCGCACCCGGTGCTCCAGCAGCTCGAGGTGCCGTGGGACTCGACGGTGTCGGTCAACGACTGCCTGCGGCCGGTGTCGCGCTTACTACGAGCGGGTCGAGCGCCCCGAGCAGCTGATCCCGGCGGCGCTCGAGGCGATGCGCGTGCTGACCGACCCGGCCGAGACCGGGGCCGTGACGCTGGCGATGCCCGAGGACGTGCAGGCCGAGGCGTTCGAGGTGCCCGACGCGTTCCTCGAGCAGCGCGTCTGGACGGTCTACCGCCAGCCGCCGGCCCCCGAGGCGCTCGCGCGGGCCGCCGAGCTGATCCGGGGCGCCCGGCGGCCGCTGATCGTCGCCGGCGGGGGCGTGATCTACAGCGAGGCGCTGCGTGCGCTGCGGGCGCTCGTCGACGCCACCGGGATCCCGGTCGTGCGAGACGCAGGCGGGCCGCGGCGCGCTCGTCTCCGAGCATCCGCTGAGCCTCGGCGCGGTCGGCGCCACGGGCACCGCGGCCGCGAACCGGCTCGCCCGCGACGCCGATCTGGTGATCGGGATCGGGACGCGATGGAGCGACTTCACGACCGCGTCGAAGTCGGCGTTCCAGGATCCCGGCGTGCGATTCGTCAACGTCAACGTGGCCGCGTTCGACGCCGGCAAGCAGAGCGGGCTGCCGGTGGTGGCGCGACGCGCGGGTCGCGCTCGAGCAGCTCGGCGGCGGCGCTGGCCGGCCATCGCGTCGATCCGGCGTGGGAGGACCGTGCGCGGTCGGAGGCGCGCGACTGGGCTGGCCGAGGTCGCGCGGTTGACTTCGCTCGATGGCGACCAGGTGGCCCACCGTCACAGGCCCAAATAATCAAGACAATCAACGACGCCGCCGGCGAGACCGGCGTCGTCGTGTGCGCGGCGGGCTCGGCCCCCGGAGACCTGCACAAGCTGTGGGTCGCGCGCGACCCGGCCGGCAAGGGCTACCACGTCGAGTACGGATACTCGTGCATGGGCTACGAGATCCCCGGCGGGATCGGCGTCAAGCTGGCCGCTCCCGAGCGCGAGGTGTACGTGCTCGTCGGCGACGGGTCGTACCTGATGCTGCCCGGCGAGCTCGTCACCGCGGTCGCCGAGCGCGTGCCGATCGTGATCGTGCTCGTCGACAACCACGGGTACGCGTCGATCGGCGCGCTGTCGCGGTCGATCGGCTCGTCCGGGTTCGGGACGCTCTACCGGTTCTCGGACAACGGGTCGGTGCCGGTCGACCCGGCCTCATCGGACGTGCTGCCGCTCGACCTCGCGGCCAACGCCGAGAGCCTCGGCGCCCGGGTCGTGCGCGCGACGAGCGATCGACGAGCTTCGCCGACGGACTGGCGGGCGCGCGCGGGCGCCGACGGCCCGGTCGTCGTGCACATCGAGGCCGACCGCTACGAGGGCGTGCCGGGCTACGAGAGCTGGTGGGACGTGCCGGTGGCCGAGGTGTCCGAGGAGGACGCGGTGCGGGCGGCGCGCGCAGGCGTACGAGCGCGAACACACGAGCGCCAGCGCCAGTATCTACGCTCCACCGCATGACTGAGCTCCTGATCTCCGGCGCCTCGGCCCCCGAGCCCGACGGCACCATCCTGACCGTCGACCCCGAGTCGGTCGGGTTCGGAGTACGTCGGCTTCGAGGTGCTGGTCGCTCGAAGCCGGCGGGACCGCCGAGCGCGTCGTGCGGCCTCCGCGAGCTGTGCGTGGTCGTGATCTCCGGCGTCGTGCACGTCGCCTCCGAGCACGGCGAGTGGTTCGACCTCGGCGGCCGAGCCGATCCGTGGTCCGGCCTGCCCGACGCCGCCTACCTGCCGCCCGAGTCGCACGTCGGGACTGCGCGCCGGCGAAGACGGCGCCGAGGTCGCCCTGTGCTGGGCGCCGGCGCCTGAGGGGCGCCAAGCCGCGCGTCCTTCCCGGCGTCGGCGATCGAGGTCGAGACCCGCGGACACGGCGCCCACGAGCGCTTCATCCGCCCGATCCTGATGGAGAACGAAGGCGCCGGAGTCGCTGCTCGTGGTCGAGGTGCTGACCCCGGCCGGCCACTGGTCGAGCTATCCGCCGCACAAGCACGACCACGACGATCCGCCGCGGCAGTCGCCTGCTCGAGGAGATCTACTACCACCGCATCCAGCCCGAGCGCGGGTTCGGGTTGATGCGCGTGTACGACCACGAGACCGCGACGGATGAGGCGCTGACGTTCCGCGATCGCGACTGCGTGCTGGTGCCGCGCGGCTACCACACGGTCTCGTCCCCGCCCGGCTACGAGCTGTATTACCTGAACGTGATGGCCGGCCCGCAGCCGTCTTCTGGGCCGTCGTCAACGACCCCGACCACGAATGGATCCTTGATGGCAGTAACCGCAACCCGCCTTCTTGACAACTACATCGACGGCGAGTGGACGCCGGCGCAGGCCGCGACCGACGTGCTCGACGTGTTGAACCCGGCCAACGGGGAGGTGCTCGCGCGGGTGCCGCTGTCCGGCGCGGCCGACCTCGACGCCGCGGTCCGCGCGGCGCGCGAGGCGCTGCCCGAGTGGCGCGCGGTGTCGACGATCGCGCGCGCGCGCAAGCTGTTCGAGCTGCGCGAGCGACTGGTCGCCCGGCAGGAGGAGCTGGCCCGCTCGGTGACCACCGAGATGGGCAAGACGATCGGCGACGCGCGGGCCGAGGTGGCGCGGATGATCGAGATGGTCGAGGCGGCGTGCGCGATCCCGACGACGATGCAGGGCCGGATCCTCGAGGACGTCTCGCGCAACATCGACGCCGAGACGATCCGCCAGCCGGTCGGGGTGTGCGCGGCGATCGTGCCGTTCAACTTCCCGGCGATGGTCCCGTTCTGGTTCCTCCCGTTCGCGATCGCGTGCGGCAACACGTTCGTCCTGAAGCCGTCCGAGCAGGTGCCGCTGACGCAGCAGCTCGCGTTCGAGGAGCTGCACGCGCTCGGGCTTGCCGCCCGGCGTCGTGAACCTCGTCAACGGGGGCCGCGAGGTCGTCGAGGGGATCCTCGATCATCCGGGGATCGACGCGGTGTCGTTCGTCGGCTCGGCGCCGGTGGCGCGGATCGTCTACGAGCGCGCGGCCAAGGCGGGCAAGCGCGTGCAGGCGCTCGGTGGCGCCAAGAACCACATGGTCGTGATGCCCGACGCGGTGATCGACAAGACCGTCGAGGGGATCATCGGGTCGGCGTTCGGCGCCGCCGGGCAGCGGTGCATGGCCGGGTCGGTCGTCGTGACCGTCGGCGACGCGCACGAGCAGCTGATGCCGCCCTTGGTCGAGGCCTCGCGCGCGCTGCGGGTCGGCGACGGGCTGGACGAGGGCAGCGACGTCGGGCCCGGTGATCTCGTGCGCCGCGCGCGACCGGATTCGCGAGTGGATCGAGCGGGGCGAGATCTCCGGGGCGAAGGTCGTGCTGGACGGCCGCGACGCCGCGGGAGATCCGAGCGGCTCGTACGTCGGGCCGACGATCCTCGACGGCGTCACGCCCGAGATGGACATCGCCCAGGAGGAGGTGTTCGGACCGGTCCTGTGCGTGATCCAGCGCCCCCACGCTCGACGAGGCGATCGGGATCGTCAACGCGAGCCGGTTCGGCAACGGCACCTCGATCTTCACCGAGTCGGGCGCGTCGGTGCGGCGCTACCGCCACGAGGTCCAGGCCGGCATGGTCGGCGTGAACATCGGCGTGGCGGCGCCGGTCGCGTTCTTCCCGTTCTCCGGCTGGAAGGACTCGTTCCTCGGCGACCTCCACGCTCACGGCACCGACGCAGTCGAGTTCTACACGCGGAAGAAGACCGTTACGAGCCGCTGGTTCTCGAGCGGGCAGGGGAGCGGCGCGTACTTCGTCGAGCGCTGAGCGCTCTTTCCGCGGGCGCGGACGCGGGTGCGGGTGCTCGTGCGGGGCGGTCTCGCGACTGGGCGAGCGCCGCGCCGGCGATGATGATCGCGGCACAGCGCGAGGAGGGTGACCGCGTCGGCCACGGCACGGCGTTACGGCTCAGCGCTCCCGCCATGGGTTGCCTCTCCGCGGTGGCGCTCCCGGCTATTCGCCGGATCAGGCGTGGTGCGTCGCGGTACAAAGCCCGAAAGCTCCGCGGATGCCACCGCATGCGGGACGTAAGCATGTGCCACCGGTAGATCTCCCGGTCGCGGGAAGTGCGCGGATGCTTTCGGGCGTTCTTCAGGTGCCGGGCGGCTCGCGGCGGTGCGGAACTCGCCAAACCGCCCCGTAGAGATCGACCTTGGCGACATAAGCGCCTGGGGGGCGCTTATGTGCGCGGGATCGTCGGAGACGTCCGGCTATGGCGAGATTTGCACGCTCGGGTCGGGCCGAGTCCTAGGGGCGCGGGGGCGGGTCGCGACG
>CAVSQG010000003.1:0-8037 GCA_963730055.1 uncultured Solirubrobacterales bacterium | reverse complement strand
CGATCACCCGCCTCCAATCCTCCTCGGCGAGCTCCTCCGAGGGCGCGACGAAGCCTTCCCCGGCGTTGTTGACGAGGATGTCGAGGCCTCCGAGCTCCTCGACGGCCGCGCGCACGAGCGCCGCAACCTGCACGCAGTCGCGCACGTCGGCGGCCACCGCGATCGCGCGTCCGCCCCTCGCGACGATCGCGTCCGCCACCGGCTCGGCGCGGCTGCGACTGCGGGAGTTGACCACCACAGCCGCACCCTCCGCCGAGAGCTCGAGCGCGATCGCCTGGCCGATTCCGCTGGACGACCCGGTGACGATCGCCACCCGCTGGTCGAGCGAGCCGCTTATACGCCGACCAAGTGGGCAGCCTCGAACGCCGCCGTGAGCGGACCGGGGAACGTCTCGTTCTCGATGATCTTCCCGGGGACGCTGTCGAACAGGCGCCCGACCACGCGCCCGTGCTCGATCACGGCGGGCCGGTCGTGCACCGGCAGCACGAACCGGCCGGAGTTGACCGCCTTGCGAATCGCCGCCTTCTCCTGGCGCTTGAGCATGGCGTGGTTTCCGGTCAGCGCGGGATCCATGTACATCACCTGGAGGAACGGGTTGTTCAGCTGGTTGACGACGTCGTAGATCACGTCCCCGCAGATGCACGCGGTGCCCTCGTCTGTCTCGACGAGCACGTTCATCGAGCCCTCGGTGTGACCGCCGGCGACCTCGCACCGGACGCCGGGCATGATCTCCTCCGGCCCGGCGAGCTCGAGGTCGAGCAACCTGAGCGCGCCCGGAGTGTGCAGCCGGTCGACCAGATGCTTGATGTAGTCGGCCGGATACTGCTCGCCCATCAGCCCGGACACCGAGAACTCGAGCTCGCGCCGGTCGATCACCACGACGGTGTCCATCGGGAACTCCGAGTCCTTGCCGGCGTGGTCGATGTGCAGGTGCGTGTGCAGGATGAACCCGACGTCGGACTTCTGGAGCCCATGCTTGGCGAGCTGCTTGTCCATTCCCTGATCGCCGTGGTAGAAGCCCTTCATCCCGAGATTGCCCATGATCTCGGGGCGGCTGAAGCCGGTGTCGACGACGATCGGGGTCTCGCCGCCGAGGATCAGGAATCCGAATACGGGCACCTCGATCGGCACGCCGCAATCGTGGGCGATGACGAGGAAGCTCGAGTCGAGCTCGATGTCACCAAGGTCGAGAATCTTTATCTCGAGCCCCATCTCTCCCTCCTGTGGTAGGTCTTTCCCTCGCGGCGATCCTATCCCTGTCTGCTCGCTCGGGCAATGGAGTTTCAACCATGCCCAGCCGAGAGCACGCCCCGGTTGTATAACGTCGGAGTGAGCTCGGTCAAAGGCCCTCCAGCCGGGCGGATCTATTTCCGCCGCCGTTGCGCGGGCGCTCGAACGGATCGAGGCGGACCGCTCCGCGCGGTGGTCACGATGTGCCCGGAGGCGGTTGACGTGCGCGACCGTCCGCGTGAACTCGGTGGCGGTGAGGGCTCGACGCCGGTACCCGCTGCTGGTGCTGCCTGGTACGCGTGGCCCGCTTCCGCCGCCGGCCGGCGCCCCGGTACCGTTCGACGACCTCGGCCGTGCCGCGCCATCTCGCTGCTCGGGCTGCCCGCGGTCGCCGTGCGCGGGATACAGATCGTGGCGCGCCGCGGCCACGACGAGGATGTACTCGCCGCTGCGGCGTTGCTCGAATAAGATCGCGCCGTGATCGTCGAGATGCGCGAGTACACCCTGCACGCCGGCAAGGTCCCCGAGTACCTGCAGCTCTACGAGCGCGAGGGGCTCGAGATCCAACGCGAGATCCTCGGTCACCTCGTCGGCTATTACGTCACCGAGGTCGGAGAGACGGTGAACCAGGTCGTGCACCTCTGGGCGTATGAGAGCTTCGAGGATCGCGAGGCCCGTCGGAAGCGCCTGGCCGCCGATCCCGGGTGGCGGTCCTATCTTCAGCAGATGCGCCCGATGCTCGCCGGCCAGCGCAACCGCCTCATGCGTCCCGGCCCCGTTCTTCGAACCGGAGCTGCGGCGGTGAGCCTGGACCAGCAGGTTGCGATCGTCACCGGCGCCGCCCAGGGCATCGGCCGGAGGATCGCGGAGCGTCTTGCCGGCGAGGGAGCCCGCGTGCTGCTCGCCGACGTGCAGGCCGCGGACGGAGTCGCCGACTCGCTCGGCGGCATTGCAGTCGAGGTGGATGTGTCCGATCCCCAGGCGTGTGAGCGGATGGCGCAGGCGGCGATCGACGCTTATGGCCGCATCGACATCCTGGTCAACAACGCCGGCATCTGGAGCTCGCTCGTCCCCACTCCGTTCGAGGAATTGTCGGTCGAGGAGTGGCGGCGAGTGTTCGACGTCAACGTGCTTGGCATGTTTCTGGCCACCCGTGCTGTGGCGCCGTTCATGCGCGAGGCGGGGCGCGGGCGGATCATCAACCTCGCGTCCGGCACCCCCTACAAGGGCGTGCCGTTCTTCCTGCACTACGTGGCCAGCAAGGGCGCCGTGATCGCGATGACGCGCGTTCTGGCCAAGGAGCTCGGCGGCGACAACGTGCTGGTGAACACGGTCGCGCCGGGCTTCACGCTGTCGGACGGAGTGCTGGCCAACCAGACGCAGGTCGAGCAGCTTCAGGAGGTCTCGGCGAAAGCCCGCGTGCTGGTCCGCGACCAGTACCCGGAGGACATCGTCGGCGCGGTCCTGTTCTTCGCCTCCGAGCAGTCCTCGTTCATCACCGGCCAGTCGCTCGTCGTGGACGGCGGCGCCTACTTCAACTGACCGTGGAGCTGCAGGTCGTTGAGCATCGCTTGACGGACGGTGACACGGTCGAGCTCGAGCCGGCCGCGCGTGTCGTCTACCGCGTCGATCGAAACGAGGCCGAGCACCAGCGCGGCGCGTACAGCCTGAGCGGTCCCGTGCATGCGCTGTCGTTCGAGCTGGTAGGCGGACGGACGCCGGACGCATCTGCTCAGCGCCGCGGTCGAGCTGCCCTCAGACGGGGAGGCGCTGATTCGCTGCGACCGCGTCGACTTCCCGCCCGGCGGCGTCGCCTACCTGCACACCCACCAGGGCCCCGGCATCCGCGTGCTGCTTCACGGTTCGATCAGGATCGACACGGCGGGCAAATCGCACAGCTATGGGCCGCTCGAGGCGTGGTTCGAGCCGGGGCCCGAGCCGGTGTTCGCCGCGGCCTCGGAGACCGAGCCGACCGCGTTTGTGCGCTGCATGGTGCTGCCTCGACGCCTGCGCAGGCAGAGCTCGATCCGGTATGTCCGCGACCAGGACGCCGCCAAGCCCAAGTCCCAGAAATACACGGTGTTCGTCGACGAGCCGCTCGAGCACCCGTGAACGGCGGCCCGCGCACGGGCGGCAAGCTCCTCGCCGACCAGCTCGTGCTGCACGGGTGCGAGCTGGCCTTCTGCGTCCCGGGCGAGAGCTATCTGCCATTGCTCGACGGGCTCTTCGATCACCGCGCCCGGCTGCGCGTGGTGACCTGCCGCCACGAGTCCGCCGCCGCGAACGCGGCCGAGGCGGCCGGCAAGCTGACCGGGCGACCCGGGGTGTGCATGGTCACCCGCGGCCCGGGTGCGACTCATGCCGCGGTCGGGGTGCACACCGCTCGCCAGGACTCCACGCCGCTCATTCTGCTAGTAGGCCAGGTGGCGCGCGGACACCGCCGGCGCGAGGCCTTCCAGGAGGTCGACGTGCCCGCCGTGTTCGGGCCGATGGCCAAGGACGCGATCGAGATCGACGATCCCGATCGGATCCCTGAGCTGATCGCGGGCGCGTTCACGCTCGCTACAAGCGGGCGCCAGGGACCGGTCGTGATCTCGCTGCCCGAGGACGTGCTCGCCCAGCCGAGCGACGCCCCCGACGCCGATCCATACCGTCCCCGGGAGCCCGCCGCTGACCCGCGAGACATCGCCGAGCTGCGTGGCCTGCTCGAGGCGGCCGAGCGCCCGTTCGTGCTCGTCGGTGGGGGACCTTGGGACGCGGAGGGGTGCGCTCGGCTCGCGGCCTGGGCGGACGCCGGCGGGCTTCCGGTGGGAGCCTCGTTCCGCCGCCAGGACGTGATCGACAACGCTCTGAGCTGCTACGCCGGCGACGTCGGCCTGGGCATCAACCCGCGGCTCGCGAGGCGGATCGCGGGGGCCGATCTGGTCATTGCCGTGGGGTCGCGCCTGACCGAGATCGAAACCCAGGGCTACACCCTGCTGCAGCCTCCGACGCCGACCCAGATGCTCGTGCACGCCCATCCCGATCCGTCCGAGCTCGGGCGGGTCTATCAGCCGCGGCTGGGGGTGCTCTCAGGGGTGCGATCGTTCGCCGCGGCCGCTGACGTCGCCGCGCGCGTGGACGGCACCCGCTGGGGTGCGTGGGCGCGCGAAGCGCGCGCCGACTACGAGGCGTGGTCAGCGCCGCCCGGCCGAGCTGACACGGGGGGCCACAGCGTCGACCTGGCCGAGGTCGTCGCGCATCTGCGGGCGGAGCTGCCCGAGGACGCGGTCGTCTGTAACGGCGCCGGCAACTACACCGTCTGGGTCCACCGATTCTTCCGCTACCGCCGCTGGGGCACCCAGCTCGCGCCGCAGAGCGGGGCGATGGGCTACGGCGTGCCGGCGGCGCTCGCCGCCCAGCTGCTGTGCCCGTCCTCGCCGGTGGTCGCCTTCGCCGGCGACGGCTGCTTTCAGATGTGCGCACAGGAGCTCGCGACGATGCGCCAGGAGCGTCTGCCGATCATCGTGATCGTGGCCAACAACGGCATGCTGGCGACGATCCGGATGCACCAGGAGCGCCGCTTCCCAGCCCGCGTGATCGGCACCGACCTGGTCAACCCGGATTTCGCCGCGCTTGCGCGTGCGCATGGCATCCAAGGGCAACGGGTCGAGCGGACCGAGCAGTTCCCCGAGGCGCTCGCGCGGGCGCGGGCTTCCGGCGGCGCGGCGCTGATCGAGCTCATCACCGACCCGGAGGCGCTGACGCCCTCGGCCTCGCTGAGCGAGACCCGCGAGCGCGCCCAGCAGGCCGCCCTCGCGGGCGGCTGATCGATGCCCGCTACCGCGCACGAGATCGTCCAGGCGGTTCGCGCGCGCGAGCTCGACGCCGTCGAGGTGGTCGAGCGCGCGCTCCGCGAGCTCGAGGCGCACGGCGAGCTGAACGCGTTCATCACAGTCTGCGCCGAGCAGGCGCTGGAACGCGCGCGCGGTGGGGTGGACGGCCCGCTGGCGGGGGTGCCGCTGCTGATCAAGGACGTGTTCGACACCGCCGGCATCCGCACCACGGCGGGGTCGCGCATCTACGCCGAGCGCGTACCCGATGCGTCGGCGCCGGCCGTGCTCGCGCTCGAGGCCGCGGGCGCGATCGTGATCGGCAAGACGGGCTGTGACGAGTTCGCCTGGGGAGTCACCGGGCAGAACGCCATCTACGGTGATGTCCGCAACCCCAGACGCCCCGGTTGCATCACCGGCGGCTCGAGCAGCGGCAACGCGGCGGCCCTGGCCGCGGGGATCGCACCGCTGGCCCTCGGCAGTGACACCGGCGGCTCGCTCCGCATGCCCGCGGCCTGTTGCGATGTCGTGGGCATGAAGCCGCGACTTGGCGCGCTGGGCACCGATGGCATGTTCCCGCTCTGCCCGAGCTTCGACACCCCCGGGCCGATGGCGCGCACCGTCGCCGACTGCGCGCATTGCTACGAGGTGATCGCGGGCGCACCGCTACGCGACCGCGATCCCCGTACGCTGCGGGTGGGGGCCCTCACTGCGATGCCGGCGCTGGCTCCGGGCGGACCCGCGGCCGATCGCGACGAGCGCGCGCTGGCGTTCTCGGCGCAGCTCGAAGAGCTCGGGCTGCGGTGCGAGGAGGTTGCGCTTCCCGTCCCCGAGGCTGACCTCTGGCCGGTGTTCTACGGCGAGGCCGCTGCCACGCATCGGGCCACGTTTCCGGCCCGCCGCGACGAGTACGGGCCGCTCATCAGAGCCAAGCTCGACAACGCGCAGCATGTGTCCGCCCAGGCACTGCAGGCAGGCCGGCAGGCGCTTGCGGCGTGGCGAGCGACCGCGCAACAAGAGCCGGACGTGGACGTGATCGTGTGTCCGACGCTCGGCGTGGACGAGATCCCGGCCGCCGACGTCGACGAGCTCGAGATCAGGGTTCCCTTCTCCGCGTACACGCGGGCCTTCAGCTTCCTCGGCTGGCCGGCGATCGCGATCGGCGACGTTCAGTTTGCGGCGCGCGAGCCGGACGTGCTGTTCACGGTCGCGCTCGCGTGGGAGCGAACCGGGCCACGCGCCAGCCAACCGTAGCCGGCGGCAGCGCCCACAGTCCGCGTAGCCGCGCGTCGAGCCCGAGATGTGCGGTCAGGGCGAGGCGAAGCCGGCGTCGGTCGCGCAGGGTGGGCGAGGCCACCGATCCCGGTCCGTAGCGCCGGTCGCGCAGCAACACCACGTACCGCGCGGCATCCGATCCCCCGTGCAGGCGCACCATCGACTCGACCTGCGCCAGGGTCACCGTCGCGGGCAGCGCGTAGCCCAACCGTGTGAGCGCCCTCGCGAGCTCCCGCGTCGCCAGCTCACCGTCGCCGGTAAGGCTGCGGAGCAATCGGATCCGGCCCGACAGCCACCGGGCCGACAGAGCCAGCGGCGCGAGCAGCGCGGCGAGCGCCAGCGCGATCAGGCCTGGGAGCGGAAACGAGCCGGAGCCCGAGCTCTGGCGGCCGAGGCCCGCCGTCGCAGGGTCGGTCGCGCGGACGCGCTCGCCGGCGCCCGTCGCGGCGATGGCCCCGGCGGGGGTGGCCGTCCGCGCGCTTGGGAAGCGCGCGATCGGGGCGGTCGTGCGTGACGGCGTCGGGTTGAACGGCACCCAGCCGATGCCCGCGAAGTACACCTCGACCCACGAGTGCGCGTCGATCGCGCGGACGACGAATCGGCGGGTGGTGTTGTCGTAGGACCCCGGGAGGAACCCCGCGGCGACGCGGGCCGGGATTCCGTCCATCCGCAGCATCAGCGCCATCGCGCCGGAGAACTGCTGGCAGTAGCCGACCCCGTCGGTGAACAGGAACGCCTCGAGCGGGAAGCGCCGGCGCGGCGGCTGCTCACCGTACCTGTAGTTGGCCTGGAGATAGTTGACGATCGCCACCGCGACGTCGTAGCTCGAACGGTGGCCCGAGGCGAGCCGCCTCGCCAACCGGTACATGCCCGCGTACGGTGAGGCGAGGATCCGCCGCTCGACGGCGGGCACCGCGGCCGGAGGCACGCCGGGCCGCGGCGCCCCGACCGTTCGCGGAGTGAGGAACACACCCGGGCGCCGCGGATCGGTGGCGGCCAAGCGCAGTCCGGACTGGCTGGGGGCGGGAAGGTCGAAGTCGGTGTAGCGCAGGTAGACGAGGGGGAAGGCGCGGGGCGCCGCCCGTAGCTCGGCCGGAGTGGGAGCGGGCACGTACGCGAGCGTCGTGTAGCTCGCGCCGGCGCCGAGCGCCGGACCGGCGGTTCGGGCGGTCCCGTCGAGCTCGTATTGGACCGGCCGTTGGTATCTGACGCCTACCGTCGCTCCCTGCTCGCTCGGGAGGGCGGCCGAGTGCAGTCCCTCGATCGTGAACGTCGCGAACGCGTACCAGTGCTGGTTCAGCGGCAGCGGGAGATCCTGGTAGTCCAACGAGCCTCCGTCGTCCACGCCCGATCTGAGGAACCGCAGACCATCGAACCGGTCGAGCGTGGTCATCTTCCACAGTTGGGGGCGCGGCGCGGCGACCGCGAACACGATCTGCTGTGAGCGTGACCAGGTGATCGGGCCGTAGCTCTGATCCCAGGAGAACGAAACGCTCTGCCGGCCGGCCCCGAGCAGGTCCCAGGCTCGGTAGTCGAGCCACGCCGGTCGCGTGCCGATCTGGCCGGCGACGACGGCGCTGAGCGCGCCCGCGGCGGCCAGCCACGCCAGCGCTGCGATGACGCGCCGCCGACGTAGTCCCGGCAGCCACAGCCAGGCGACCACCAGCGCCATCAGGAGCAGGCCCTCAACTGTGATCGAGCCGCGGCCGGAATTGAGCAC
>CAVSQG010000002.1:0-14750 GCA_963730055.1 uncultured Solirubrobacterales bacterium | reverse complement strand
TCGCCACCCTCGCCGCCGGCGAGCCGATCATCGGCGGCGGCGCCGGCACGGGCTGTCGGCCAAGTGCGCCGAGGCGGGCGGCATCGACCTGATCATCATCTACAACTCCGGCCGCTTCCGCATGGCCGGCCGCGGCAGCCTCGCCGGCCTGATGCCCTACGGCGACGCCAACGCGATCGTCATGGAGATGGCCCGCGAGGTGCTGCCGGTCGTCGAGCAGCACGCCGGTGCTGGCCGGCGTCTGCGGCACCGACCCGTTCCGCATCATGGAGCGCTTCCTGCGCGAGGTGCAGGCGGCCGGGCTTCGCCGGCGTGCAGAACTTTCCCGACCGTCGGCCTGATCGACGGCACGTTCCGCCAGGGCCTGGAAGAGACCGGCATGGGCTACGACAAGGAAGTCGACATGATCCGCGTGGCGCACGAGCATGGACCTGCTGACCTGCCCCTACGTCTTCAACGCGGACGAGGCCGCGGCGATGGCCGAGGCCGGCGCCGACGTGCTCGTCCCGCACATGGGCCTGACGACCAAGGGGATGATCGGCGCGCAGACCGGCGCTGACGCTGGACGAGGCGGCCGAGCGCGTCCAGGCGATGCACGACGCCGCGCAAGCGCGGTGAGCCCGGACGTGCTCGTCCTCTGCCACGGCGGCCCGATCGCCGAGCCGGAGGACGCCGCGTACGTCCTCGAGCGGACGCGCGGCGTCGTCGGCTTCTTCGGCGCGTCGAGCATCGAGCGGCTGCCGACCGAGATGGCCATCACCGAGAACGTGCGCCGGTTCAAGGCGATCCGGAGCTGACCGTGAAAGGAGCGAGATGAGCAAGTTCGTGAAGGAGAGCGACGTCGAGCAGGAGCAGTTCGATTGGGGCGTGATCGGCTGGCGCTGCGTTCCGGCCACGGGCGCGAACCATGTGGTGGTGATGGACGTGAAGCTCGAGCCGGGCGAGGGCCACGACTTCCACCGCCACCCCGGCCAGGAGGAGATGATCATCGTCAAGCGCGGCCGGATCACCCAGTACCTGGAGCGCGAATCGACCGAGCTGGGGCCCGAGGACTCGGTGTTCATCGAAGCCGACGTCGTCCACGCGTCGTTCAACGAGGGGGAAGAGATCGCGGACCTCCAGGTGATAATCGCGCCGTCGCTCGGAGAGGGCAGCGGTTACGGCCTGGTCGACGTCTCGGGCGAGGAGCCCTGGGCGTCGGTGCGCAACGCCTCCTGAACCGAGATCGCCAGTCCTGCTGCGCCGAGCTCGGACGTGTTCGGCTCATAGCCGGAGCGCGCGAGCAAGTCGAGGCCAAGCCGACCGCGGCGCACCCGCTCGCGCGAGAGCAGCACCACCGTCGCTTCAGGCCCTTCGAGACGGGGTGCACGCGGACGTCGAGCCGCTCGGCCTCGTGCAGGACGGCGGCGAGACAAGCCGGCCCCTCTGTGCTCGGGATCTCGACGCGGTAGTGGGCCCCGTCGGGAAAGCGCTTGGCCGAGTCGGGGAGCTCGTGCAGGTCCCCCGGGGGAGCCCCATGGCCGCGAGGGCATCGCCCACGCCGCTCATGGCCCAACCGTACAGCTACAAGGACGCGAGGTGCGAGCGGACACCTCCGGCGCTCTCGGTCGCGCACTCAGGAAATGGTCCGAGCTCTGCGTTGACGCGGTCGAGCGAGCGATCGCAGAACTCGATCGCGTCGCGCGCGACATGGGTTCGAAATGCGTTGTCACCAGGAGGTCGGGCTCGAGGGCACGGACCCGGCGAATCGTCTCCTGGTACGCGGTGGCGTCGTGGTAGCGCGGCGGGATCAGCTTGGTCCGGCACGATCGTAGATCCCGTCGTAGAGGACGGCATCGATGATGATCGCCACGCGGTGCTGCGGGCCCCAGACGCCGATGCCGGTCGCTCGCTGCCACTGCGGCGAAGTGCTCGACATCGCCGAGGCCCGCTTCGCCCTATGCCCGGAGTGCGCCGGGCGTGGCTGCGTGCGCTGCGGGGCGACTGGGCGGATCGTCGACCATGCGGCGCTCGAGTGGCGGCTTCCCGCTCAGAAAGCGCCGCGGCGCTCGTAGGCGTTGAGCGGCAGAGTGCCCTGGCCGACCGAGTCGCGCATCTCGTTGTAGGTGGCGACCTTCGCCTCGGCCTCCGCGAGTAACTCGTCGACGCGCTCGCTCGTAGTGGCCAACGCCGTCACCTACTTGTAGGCCTCGCGCGCCACCGGCGCGGGGTCCTCGATCAGCGCCACCACGTCGGAAACGAACGCTCCCAACGTGTGTCCGTCGAGCACGCGGTGATCGCCGGACACCGCGAGCGCCACGATCGGCCTCACAACGACCTGCCCGTCGCGGGCGACCGGTCGCTCCTGCACGCGTCCGACGCCGAGGATCGCCACCTCGCCGGGTCTGATGATCGGCGTGCCCAGCCATCCGCCCAGGCTGCCGTAGTTGCTCAACGTGAACGTCCCTCCGGTCAGTTGGTCCGGCCGCAGGCGCCGCTCCCGGGCGGCCTGGGTCACCGCGGCCACCGCATGCCCGATCTCGGTCACCGACATGGCGTCCGCGCCGTGGACGACCGGGACGATCAGGCCGTCGGGAGTGGCGGTGGCGATCCCGATGTTGTAGTCGCCGTGCAGCGTGATCTCCTCGCGCTCGAGGTCGATCGAGGCGTTGACGTAGGGGTGGCCGCGTAGCGCCTCGACCGCGATCCGCAGCAGCAGCGAGGTGATCGTGATGTCGCGCACCCGGGCGTGCCATGCCAGCAGGCCAGTGGCATCCGCTTCGCGAAAGTCGCTTATGTGCGGGATCGTCCGCCAGGCCTCGGTCATCGTTCGGGCGATCGTGCGCCGGACGCCGCGCAGGGGGATGATTTGGTCGGCTGTCGGCGGCGACGGGGTCGCCATTGCCCGCGGGGCGGACGCTGCTGGTTGGGCCACCGGAGCCGGGAGGGGCACCGCCGGCTCGAAGACCGCCATCACCTCGCCCACAGGCAGGCGGTCGCCGATGTTGGCGCGCAGCTCGAGCACCCGTCCGGTGGTTGGGCACGGGATGGTCACCCTGGCCTTGTCCGTCTCGACCTCCGCCAACGGGTCGTCCTCGCGCACCTCCTGCCCCTCGGTCACATGCCATTCGAGCAGCTCACCGGCGTCGGTCCCCTCACCGATGTCGGGGAACCTGAACTCGAGCGGCACGGACCAGCTCCCGTCAGCCGGCGCCCATCACGCGCCGGATTGCGCCGAGCGCGCGCTCGGCGCTCGGCAGGTATTCCCGCTCGAGCGAGGACATCGGGTACGGTGCATCGGGCGCAGCCACCCGCAGCACCGGCGCGCTCAGCGACGCGAACGCTTCCTCCACGATCGTCGCCACTACCTCGGCGCCGAAGCCGGCGGTGAGCGGCGCCTCGTGGATCACCACCGCGCGGCCCGTCCCGGCGACGGCCTCGCTGAGGCCGTCGACGTCGAGCGGCACGAGCGTCCGCAGGTCTATCACCTGGCACGAGATCCCTTCCTCGGCGGCCAGGTCGGCCGCCTGCTCGGCCACGACGACGGCGGCGCTCCACGCCACGAGCGTCACGTCGCTCCCCCCGCGCACCACGCGCAGGCGCCCGAACGGCACCGTGTAATCATCGTCGGGAACTTCGTCCTTGATGAGGCGGTAGCCGCGCAGCGGCTCGCAAAACAGCACCGGGTCATCTCCGCGGATCGCCTCGGTCAGCAGCCCCTTGGCGTCGTGAGCGGAGGCCGGCATCGCCACCTTGAGTCCGGGCGAGTTCGCGTACTTGGCCTCGTGCGCGTCCGAGTGCATCTCAGGCGTGCGCACGTTGCCGCCGAACGGCGCCCGGATCACGATCGGCATCGGGTAGCGGCCCCGTGAGCGAAAGCGCATGCGCGCCACCTGCCCCTCGAGCTGGTGGAAGGCCTGCGAGCCGAAGCCGAGGAACTGGAGCTCGGGGATCGGACGCAGGCCACTGCAGGCCAGCCCGACCGCTGACCCCACGATCACCCCCTCGGCCAGCGGCATGTCCACGACGCGTGCCTCTCCGAAGCGCTCCTGCAGGCCATCAGTGGCGCGGAACATTCCGCCGTTGCGCCCGATGTCCTGGCCCAGCAGGATGATCCGCTCGTCGCGCTCCATCGCGCGCTCGAGCGTGCCGCGGATCGCCTGCACCATGTTGAGCGTGGCCATCTACTGCTCTGTGCCCATGAGCGCTCGGCGCTGGTCGAGCAGACGCGCCGGTGGATCGGCATAGACGTGATCGAAGATCTGCTCGGTCTGGCCGGCGCCGCGCGCCTCGGCCGCGGCCAAGGCCGCGGCCAACTCCTCCTCGATCTCGGTCCGCGTCCGCTGCTCGAGCTCGTCCGAGAGTAGCTCGGCATCGACCAGGAAGCCGCGCAGGCGCGCCACCGGATCGAGCGCCCGATGCGCGTCGAGCTCCTCGGGATCGACGTAGCGCGTCGGGTCGTCGGCGGTGTTGTGGGGGCCCATGCGGTAGGTGCGCGACTCGATCAGCGTCGGTCCGTCGCCGGCGCGGGCGCGGGCCACCGCACGCTCGGTCGCCTCGTAGACGGCGAAGAAGTCGTCGCCGTCGACCAGCTCGCCCGGAAACCCGTAGCCGGGGGCGCGAGCCGCGAAGCTGCCGGCGGTCTGTTTGGACACCGGCGTGGAGATCGCCCAGCGGTTGTTCTGGAGGAAGAAGATGACCGGCGCCCGCCGCACGCCGGCCAGGTTGCAGGCCTCGTGGAAGTCGCCTTCGGATGAGCCGCCGTCGCCGAAATACGCGCACACGGCGCTGTCGAGGCCTTGGTGACGCAGGCCCCACGCCAGCCCGACGGCGTGGGGGAGCTGAGTCGCGAGCGAGATTTGAATCGGCAGCAGGTTCACCCCGTCAGGCATGTGGTTGCCGTCGGGGTTACCCATGCAGTAGAGGAGGAAGCGCTCGAGCGTGTAGCCCTGATAGAGCATCGCGGGCAGTTCGCGGTACTGGGGGACGACCCAGTCCCGCGCCGGGTCGAGGGCGAACGCGGAGCCGATTACGGATGCCTCCTGGCCATTGACCGGCGAGAAGACGCCGAGCCTTCCCTGGCGTTGAAGGTTGAAGGCCCGTTCGTCGACCCGGCGCGACAGCAGCATCGCCCTGTACGCCGCCAGCAGCTCCGCGTCCGACAGCGGCGGGCTGTAGCCCTCGGGCACCGTGCCGTCGGGAGCGAGGATCCGCGTCGGCGTAGGGCCGCCTTTGCTGGTCGACAGAACGCCCATCTAGAGGCCACCGTAACTAACGAAGCCACCATCGACAAGGACATAACCGCCCGTCATGTACGAGGCCGCGTCGGACGCAACGAAGGCCACGACCCTGGCCACCTCCTCCGGCGTGGCCAGGCGCCCGAGCGGCGTGCGCCGCTCGAGGGCGCCTCGGTCGAAGCTTCCGCGGCGCATGTTCTCCCTCAGCAGCTCGGTGTCCACGTACCCCGGACTGACGGCCACACATCGCACCCCGCGCCGCGCCCATTCGACGCCGAGCACCTTCGTCAAACCGATCAGCCCGTGCTTCGCTGCCGCGTAGGCAGCGCGGCCGGGGAGCGCGGTGTGCGCGAGCGCCGAGGCGATGTTGATTACCACACCGCTGCCGCGAGCCAGCATGTGCTGGGCGGCCGCCTGGGCGCACACGAAGGGCGCGGTCAGGTCGACGTCGATCACCCGCCGCCAATCCTCCTCGGTGAGCTCCTCCGACGGGGCGATGAACCCCTCGCCGGCGTTGTTGACGAGGATGTCGAGGCCTCCGAGCTCGTCGACGGCCGCGCGGATGAGCGCCGCGACCTGCGCGGCGTCGCGCACGTCGGCGGCCACCGCGATTGCACGGCCGCCCCGCGCGGCGATTGCCGTCGCGACCGGCTCCGCGCGGGCGCGACTGCGCGAGTTGACAACCACAGCCGCACCCGCGGCCGCGAGCTCGATCGCGATCGCCTCGCCGATCCCGCTGGAGGACCCGGTGACGATCGCCACCCGCTGGTCGAGCGAGGCGTCTATACGCCGACCAGGTGGGCGGACGCGAACGCCGAGGTCAGCGGACCTGGGAACGCCTTGTTCTCGATGATCTTCCCGGGGACGCTGTCGAATAGACGCCCGATCACGCGCCCGTGCTCGATCACCGCTGGCCGGTCGTGCACCGGCAGCACGAACCGTCCGGAGTTGACCGCCTTTCGAATCGCCGCCTTCTCCTGGCGCTTGAGCGTCGCGTGGTTTCCGGTCAGTGCCGGGTCCATGTACATGACCTGGAGGAACGGATTGTTCAGCTGGTTGACGACGTCGTAGATCACATCCCCGCAGATGCACGCCGTTCCTTCGTCGGTGTCGACGAGCACGTTCATCGAGCCCTCGGTGTGACCGCCGGCCACCTCGCACCGCACGCTCGGGATGATCTCCTCCGGCCCGGCGAGCTCGAGGTCGAGCAGTCGCAGCGCGCCCGGAGTGTGCAGCCGGTCGATGAGGTGCTTGATGTAGTCGGCGGGGTACTGCTCGCCCATCAGCCCAGACACCGAGAACTCGAGCTCGCGGCGGTTGATGACCACGACGGTGTCCCTTGGGAACTCCGAGTCCTTGCCGGCGTGGTCTATGTGCAGGTGGGTGTGCAGGATGAACCCGACGTCGGACTTTTGCAGCCCGTGCTTGGCGAGCTGCTTGTCCATCCCCTGATCACCGTGGTAAAAGCCCTTCATCCCGAGGTTGCCCATGATCTCGGGGTGGCTGAAGCCGGTGTCCACGACGATCGGGGTCTCACCGCCGAGGATCAGGAAGCCGAACACCGGCACCTCGAGCGGCACGCCGCAGTCGTGGCCGAGGACAAGGAAGCTCGATTCGAGCTCGATGTCCCCCAGGTCGAGAATCTTTATCTCGAGCCCCATCTCTCCCTCCTGTGGTTGGTCTTTCCCTCTCGGCGATCTTACCCCCGTGCTGCTCGCCCGGGGGACGGAGATTCAACCGATGCCGTTCAGCGACCGGGCCAACAGCTCGATCGGGTGCACGATCGTGATGGGACGCTCCAGGTACCGGGCGATCTGGATCGCGCATCCCGGATTGGCCGCCGCGATCATGCCCACGCCGGTGCGCGCGAGATTGGCCGCCTTGCGCCGGCCTAGCTCTTCGGAGGCTTCGGGCTGGAGCATGTTGTAGACGCCGGCCGACCCGCAGCAGATCTCCCATTCCTCGGGCTCGACCAGCTCCAGCCCCGGGATAGCGCGCAGCAGCCGGCGTGGCGCGCTCCGCACCTGCTGGGCGTGGGCCAGGTGGCAGGGGTCGTGGTAGGCGACGCGCACGGGCATGGCGTGCCGTTGCGCCCGGGGCTCGACCTCGTCCAGGAACTCGTGCACGTCACGGACCTTGGCCGCGAACGCGGGGGCGTCGACCAGCTCGCGGTAATCCTTCATCCCGGATCCGCAGCCGGCGCTGTTGACGATCACGATGTCGTAGCGGTCGAAGGCGGCGATGGTCTCGCGGGCACGGGCCCGCGCCGGCTCCTCGTAGCCGGTGTGCAGCTGGAGCGAGCCGCAGCAGCGCGGCGCCGTCGGGGCATGGACCTCGAACCCTTCTGCGGACAGCACCGCTACGGTCGCGCGGTTGACCTCGGAGAAGAACACCCGCTGCACGCAGCCCTGAAGGAGGGCCACCGTCCCGCGCTTGGGGCCGATGGCGGGCGTGAGCTCGGGTAGCCGCCGCCACGCCGCGCGGACGCTCACGGCCGGCGCCAGCTCCGTCATCCGCCGCAGGCGAGGGAAGCGGGGAGGGATCAGGCGCTCCAGCCCGAGTCGCCGCTGGAGTGCGAGCAGGGGCACGAGCGCGCGCAGCCGACCCGGGTGAGGGAACAGCTCGAACACGAGCCGGCGGAACGCGCGGTCCGCCCGCGCGCGCTCGAAATGGCGTTCGACCTGCGGCCGGGTCTGGAGCAGCAGTTGGTCGTACTTGACCCCGGACGGACAAGCGGTGACACACGCCATGCAACCCAGGCAGCGGTCGAAGTGGCTGACCATCTCCGGCGACAGCGAAGGCTGGGAATGACCGAGCGACATCAGTTGGATGCGCCCGCGCGGTGAGTCCATCTCCTCGCCCCACAACGCGTACGTGGGGCACGTCGGCAGGCAGAAGCCGCAGTGCACGCAATCGCCGATCAGCTCAGGCGCGGGCGCTCGCTGGGCGTCCCACACGCCCATCACAAACCTCCGACGAACCGGCCGCGGTTGCAGACCCCGTCGGGGTCGAAGCGGGCCTTGACGCGCTCCATCAGCGCCAGCTCCGGACCATCGCCGACTCCCCACACATCGACGGCGGAGCGCAGCGAGTCGGGGGCGTCGAGCAGAACGCAGGGGCAGGGCGCAAGCGCCGTTCGCAGCGTGCTGAGCGCATCCGGATCCGGCGCGAGCTCGACCCAGGCGACGCCCGCGCCGGCACGCGCCACCGCGCGGGGGGCCGCGTTCAGCACGCGCTCGAACTCGGCGGGCGGGAACGACACCTTCGCCACGGCGCCGCCCTTGCCGGCGCGCTGGCGCGCCCGCTGCGAGGCCCACAGCGGCGCGTCGTCCTCGATCAGCTCGACCTCCAACCCCTCGGCCCGAACCACATGGGCGACCGACTCGGCGGTTGCGTCGCAGGCGCGGCCGGCTGCCTGGGCCAGGATCGCTCCACCCGAACTCTCCCACGCGGCGTCGAGCGCCTCGAGCTCGAACGGCCGCTTGCGCACGGCGCTCGCGGCGCGGGCCAGCGCAGCCGCGTCGTCCCCGCGACCCACCACCGTGACCGTTCCGGCCGGTTCGGGATGCAAGCGCATGATCACCTCGCAGATCACCCCCAGGGTCCCGAACGCGCCACACATCAGCTTGGCCAGGTCGTAACCGGCCACGTTCTTGATCACGCGCGAGCCCGCCCGCGCCACTGTCCCATCGGGAAGGGCGACTTGCACGCCGAGGATCAGATCGCGCGCGCCGCCGTAGCGGTGGCGCAGCGGGCCGGAGTCCGCGGTGGCGATCACGCCGGCGACCGTGGCGCGGCCTTCGCCGTCGGGGGGATCGAGCGCGAGCCGCTGTCCCGCGCGCGCGAACGCCTTCTGCGCGTCGCGCAACCGGAGCCCTGCCTGCATCACGGCGGTGAAGTCGCCCTCGTTGTGCTCGATGAGCGCATCCATCCGCTCTGTCGACAGCTCGACCTCGGGCGGCGCGCCGACCGCTCCCCACCCGATCTTCGTCCGTCCGCCCACGGGGCGCGTGATCCGCCCGTGCGCGAGCAGGGCCGCGACCTCGGCTGCGTCCACCGGGCGTTCGAGTACGGAATGTGTCGTCGCCACCGTCAGAACCGCTCGGCCAACCCGGCTGCTTCGAGCGGGTGAACGCGATACGGGCCTGGCACCTCCCCGCACAGCCGCGGCGTCGGCATCACCTTCCCCGGGTTGGCCAGGCCGTCGGGGTCGAACGCGCACCGCAGCTTCTGGAATGCCGCCAGGTCGGGCTCCTCGAACATCCGCGGCATGTAACGCTTCTTGTCGACGCCGATCCCGTGCTCGCCGGTCAGCGACCCGCCGGCCTCGATGCACGCCTCGAGGATCAGCCCGGAGAGCTCCTCGGCCCGTGCGGCCTCGCCCTCCGTGTGGCCGTCGTAGCAGACGAGCGGATGGAGATTGCCGTCGCCGGCGTGGAACACGTTGGCCACCTTGAGGCCGTACTTCGCCGACAGCGACTCGATCCGGCCGAGGACCTCCGGCAGCTTCGTGCGCGGGACGACGCCGTCCTGCACGAAGTAGTTGGGCGAGATCCGGCCGGCGGCCGGGAAGGCCGACTTGCGCATCTTCCAGAACAGGTCGCGTTCGGCCTTGTCGCCCGCCACGCGGAGCTCGGTTGCCCCGTGCTCCCGGCACAGCTTGGCCACCTCGTCGAAGTGGGCCTCGAGCTCCGATGGCGCGCCGTCGAGCTCGACGATCAGCGCGGCGCCGGCCTGCTCCGGCCAGCCCGCGTGAGCCATCTGCTCGGAGGCATGGATCGACAGCGAGTCCATCATCTCGATCGCGCCCGGCACCGTGCCGCCGCTCACGATCGCGGACACCGCCTCGCCCGCGGCGCGGATGCCGTCGAAGAAGGCGACCAGGCATCTGACCGCCTCGGGCGAGGGGACGACACGCAGCGTGATCTTGGTCGCTATCCCGAGCGTGCCCTCGGACCCCACGAACGCTCCGAGCAGGTCATAGCCGGGCGTCGCGACCGGCTTCCCGCCGAGCTGGACGACCTCGCCGTCGGGCAGCACGACCTCGAGCCCGGTGACATAGTTGGTGGTGAAGCCGTACTTGAAGCAGTGGGCGCCCCCGGAGTTCTCCGAGACGTTGCCGCCGATCGAGCAGACGATCTGGCTCGAGGGATCGGGCGGATAGAAGAAGTCGGGTGCGACCGCGTACGACACCGCGGTGTTGGTCACCCCAGGCTCGACTATGACCCGTTGGTTGTCGAGGTCGACCTCGACGATCCGGCGCATGCGGCTGAGCACGATGAGCAGCCCGTCCTCGACCGGCAACGCCCCGCCCGAAAGGCCGGATCCCGAGCCGCGCGCCACCCACGGCACGCGCAGCTCGTGGCAGCTGCGGAGGATGTCCCTGACCTCGTCCGCGCCGCCCGGCAGAACGGCGAGCGCCGGCATCACGGAATACTGCAAAAGCCCGTCGGAGGCGTACGTGTACAGGTCGTCTCGGTGGACGAGCACGTGCTCCTTGCCGGAGATCGTCGCAGGCGGGACGCCAGCTCCCGATACGTCTCCCTCTCCACTTGTCTATGTATAACAGCGGCGTGAGCTCAGCTGAAGGCATTCCTGCCGCGCGGATGGGACCTTTTTCCGCGGCGATCGCGCGGACGCTCGCAAGGATCGACGCCGACCGCTCCGGCGCTGTGGTCACGATCTGCGCCGAGGCGGCCGAGGCAGCCCGCCAGCTCGACCGCGCCGCCGGGCCGGGGCCGCTGGCCGGGCTGCCGTTCACCGGCAAGGACGTGCTGGCGAGCGCCGGCACGTCGTCACAGGCGGGCAGCGCACGCCCTCGCCGGCTACGTGCCAAGCGAAGACGCACCCGCGATCGCGCTGCTGAGAGCGGCCGGCGCCGTGCTCGTTGGGAAGACCAACTGCTCGGAGCTCGCGCTGGCACCCGCCGTGGACGGGCAACGAGCTGTTCGGCGAGACCCGGCATCCGTCCGCGCCCGGACGCTCGCCCGGCGGGTCGAGCGGCGGCTGCGCCGCCGCGATCGCGGCCGGGCTGGTGCCCCTGAGCCGGGCACCGACTATGGCGGGTCGGTGCGGCTCCCGGCCGCGGCGTGCGGGATCGTGGCCCTGCGCCCGACGCCGGGCCGGATCCCCGCCGGCGGACAGCTGCCGCCATCCCCACCCGAATCGCCGCGGGCGCAGTTCAGCCTGATCGGACCGCTGGCTCGCGACGTGCGGCACCTCCACGCCGCGCTGGCCACGCTGGATTCGGGCCACGCCGCCCCGCTTCCAACGACGCTCCCGGCCCAGTCGCGCCTCGGCACGAAGACGGATTGGTCAAGGCGGCCGGCGCCGAGCTGGCGCGCGCGGGCGTGACGACAGTTGGCGCGCCGCCGCCGTTCACGGCCGCGGCCGAGCGCTGCTTCACCGCGCTGCGCGACCTCGACACCTACGAGGACCTGCGACCGGTGGCCGATCGCCTCGGCCCGGGTTTGCAGTCGCTGCTCGCCCGGGCGCCGCTGACGTTCGACAGGGTGGCCCACGCCAAGCTCACCGCTGAGGCCGACCGGCTGCGGCGTGAGGCGGACGAGTACATGGCCGCGTACCCGCTGCTCGTGCTCCCTGTCACCCGTGGCCCGCTTCCGCCGCCGGCCGGCGCCCCGATACCGTTCGACCGACCTCGGGCTGTGCCGCGCCATCTCGCTGCTCGGGCTGCCCGCGGTCGCCGTGCGTGGGATACAGATCGTGGCGCCCCGCGGCCACGACGAGGATGCACTCGCCGCAGCGGCGTTGCTCGAATAGGATCGCGCCGTGATCGTCGAGATGCGCGAGTACACGCTGCACGCCGGCAAGGTCCCCGAGTACCTGCAGCTCTACGAGCGCGAGGGGCTCGAGATCCAGCGCGAGATCCTCGGCCACCTGGTCGGTTACTACACGACCGAGGTCGGGGAGGCGGTGAACCAGATCGTGCATCTGTGGGCATATGAGAGCTTCGAGGATCGCGAGGCCCGTCGAAAGCGCCTGGCCGCCGATCCCGGTGGAAGTCCTACCTCCAGAAGATGCGCCCGATGCTGGCCGGCCAGCGCAACCGGCTCATGCGTCCCGCCCCGTTCTTCGAGCCGGAGCTGCGCCGGTGAGCCTGGACCAGCAGGTGGCGATCGTCACCGGCGGCGCCCAGGGCATCGGCCGGAAGATCGCGGAGGGCCTCGCCGGCGAGGGAGCCCGAGTGGTGGTCGCCGACGTTCAGGCGGCCGACGGAGTCGCCGACTCCCTTGGCGGCATGGCGGTCGAGGTGGATGTGTCCGATCCCCGGGCTTGTGAGCGGATGGCGCAGGCGGCGATCGACGCTTACGGCCGCGTCGACATCCTGGTCAACAACGCCGGCATCTGGAGCTCGCTCGTCCCCACTCCGTTCGAGGAACTGTCGGTCGAGGAGTGGCGGCGAGTGTTCGACGTCAACGTGCTTGGCATGTTCCTCGCGACACGTGCGGTAGCGCCGTTCATGCGCGAGGCGGCGCGCGGGCGGATTATCAACCTGGCGTCCGGAACCCCGTACAAGGGCGTGCCGTTCTTCCTGCACTACGTCGCCAGCAAGGGCGCAGTGATCGCGATGACGCGCGTTCTGGCCAAGGAGCTGGGCGGCGACAACGTGCTGGTCAACACGATCGCGCCAGGCTTCACGCTGTCGGACGGAGTGCTGTCCAACCAGACGCAGGTCGAACAGCTCCAGGAGGTCTCGGCGAAAGCCCGCGTGCTGGTCCGCGACCAGTACCCGGAGGACATCGTCGGCGCGGTCCTGTTCTTCGCCTCCGATCAATCCTCGTTCATCACCGGCCAATCGCTCGTTGTGGACGGCGGCGCCTACTTCAATTGACCGTGGAACTGCAGGTCGTCGAGCATCGCGTGGCTGATGGCGACACGGTCGAGCTCGAGCCGGCCGCGCGGGTCGTCTATCACGTCGATCGAAACGAAGCTGAGCACCACCGAGGCGCGTACAGCCTGAGCGGTCCCGTGCACGCGCTGTCGTTCGAGCTCGTGACCACTCGCGATCCCGCCGCGCTGCTCAGCGCCGCGATCGAGGTGCCATCCGAGGACGAGACACTGATTCGCTGCGACCGCGTCGACTTCCCGCCCGGCGGCGTCGCCTACCTGCACACCCACCAGGGGCCGGGCATCCGCGTGCTGCTGCACGGTTCGATCAGGATCGACACGGCGGGCCAATCGCACAGCTATCGGCCGCTCGAGGCGTGGTTTGAGCCGGGGCCCGAGTCGGTGTTCGCCGCGGCCTCGGAGACCGAGCCGACCGCGTTCGTCCGCTGCATGGTGCTGCCCGGACGCCTGCGCGGGCAGAGCTCGATCCGGTATGTGCGCGAGGCGGACGCCTCCAAGCCCAAGCCCCAGAAATACACGATGTTCGTCGACGAGCCGCTCGAGCACCCGTGAACGGCCCGCGCACGGGCGGCAAGCTCCTGGCCGACCAGCTCGTGCTGCACGGCTGCGAGCTCGCCTTCTGCGTCCCGGGCGAGAGCTACCTCCCCCTGCTGGACGGGCTCCTCGAACACCGCGCGCGGCTGCGAGTGGTGACCTGCCGCCACGAATCCGCTGCCGCAAACGCGGCCGAGGCAGCCGGCAAGTTGACCGGACGGCCCGGCGTGTGCATGGTCACGCGCGGCCCGGGTGCGACCCATGCGGCGGTCGGGGTGCACACCGCGCGCCAGGACTCCACGCCGCTGATCCTGCTCGTGGGCCAGGTGGCGCGCGGACACCGCGGGCGCGAGGCCTTCCAGGAGCTCGACGTGCCGGCCGTGTTCGGTCCGATGGCCAAGGCCGCGCTCGAGATCGACGACCCCGATCGGATCCCTGAGCTGGTCGCCGGCGCGTTCACGCTCGCCGCGAGCGGGCGCCAGGGACCGGTCGTGATCTCGCTGCCCGAGGACGTGCTCGCGCAGCCGAGCGACGCCCCCGACGCCGATCCGTACCGCCCCCGGGAGCCCGCCGCCGACCCGCGGGACATCGCCGAGCTGCGATGCCTGCTCGAGGCGGCCGATCGCCCGTTCGTGCTCGTCGGCGGAGGGCCCTGGGACGCGGAGGCCTGCGCTCGCCTCGCGGCCTGGGCGAACGCCTGCGGTCTTCCGGTAGGCGCATCTTTTCGCCGTCAGGACGTGGTCGACAACGCGCTGAGCTGCTACGCCGGCGACGTGGGCCTGGGGGTGAACCCGCGCCTCGCGAGGCGGATCGCGGGGGCCGATCTGGTGATCGCCGTGGGGCCGCGCGTAACCGAGATCGAGACCCAGGGCTACACCCTGCTGCAGCCGCCCACGCCGACCCAGACGTTTGTCCACGTCCATCCCGATCCGTCCGAGCTGGGGCGCGTGTATCAGTCGCGACTGGGCGTGCTCGCCGGCGTGCGGTCGTTCGCTGCCGCCGCCGACGTGGGCGCTCGTGTGGACGGGACCCGCTGGGCTCCGTGGGCGGCCGAAGCCCGCGCCGACTACGAGGCGTGGTCAGCACCGCCTCGCCGGAGTGACGGGGACGGCCACGGCGTCGACCTGGCTG
>CAVSQG010000001.1:0-144404 GCA_963730055.1 uncultured Solirubrobacterales bacterium | reverse complement strand
GACTTCCCCTCCTATGTTCTGCGTCCGGTTATGTTCTGGCGGCCTCTCTGGGACTGCGTTTTCCCTGCTTGATGTGATTTAGCGGCGTGGAGCTGCAGAACATAATCGTCCTCGGCGGGTCGAGGCTTCCCATGTTCGGTTTGGTCGATCTGATGGGAGGCAGTGATGGGTGGACGGTTGTCGGTGCGCGGTGGCTTCTGGGCCGCTGGCGCCGTACGCGTCGGGGTATGGGGCGTGGTTGGCGGCTCAGGGCTATTCGCGGTGGACGATCGGCAATCGGCTGTGGCAGCTGGAGTTGTTGAGCCGTTGGTTGAAGGACGAGGGGCTGGCTGCTGGCGAGTTGACGGGGGAATCCGCGGAGCGGTTCGTGGCGCGCCGTGCGGCTGGCTGTTTGACGTGGTTCTCGGCGCGGAGCGTGGTGCTGCCGCTCGGGTTTCTGCGGGGGCTTGGCGTCGTGCCGAGCCCGCCGGTGGTGGTGGCGGACGGTCCGGTGGAGGAGGTGCTCGACGGTTACCGCCGTTACATGGTGTCCGAGTGGGGGGGTGAAAGAGCGACGCCCGGTTGCTGGGGTGATCGAGCCGGACGCTCGTGTGTTCCTCTCGCAGCGGCGAAGGTCTGGAGGGGCTGGGCCTGGAGCGGTTGACAGCCGCCGATGTCAGCTCATTCCTTGCGCGTGAGTGTCCGCTCCGGACCGTCGCTGGGGCGCGGTCCTTGGTTGTTGTGCTGCGCTCGCTGCTGCGTTATCTGCATGTCGCGGGGTTGATCGAGCTGCCGCTTGAGTGGGCGGTGCCTGGGGTCGCTGATCTGCGCGACCGGTCGCTGCCGCGCGGGCTTGCGCCGGCGGTCGTCAGGAAGCTTTTGGCGAGTTGTGACCGGCGGCGGACGGTCGGTCGGCGCGATTACGCGATCTTGTTGCTGCTGGCGCGGCTCGGGTTGCGCGCCGGCGAGGTCGCCGCGATCACGCTCGAGGACGTCGACTGGCGCCGCGGCGAGCTGTTGATCCATGGCAAGGGCGGCCGGGATGACGTGCTGCCATTGCCTTGCGATCTTGGCGAGGCGCTGGTCCGGACTCGCGCCGTCGTCCAGAGAGCGACTCTCGGACGTTGTTCTTGAAGGTGCTCGCGCCCGCGGGTCCGGTCAGCGGGGCTGTGGTTTGCGGGGTCGTGCACGACGCGTGCGTGCGCGCGGAAATTCCGCCGGTCGGACCGCACCGACTCAGGCACACCGCGGCGACCGGGATGCTTCGGGCGGGCGCGTCGCTTGCGGAGATCGGGCAGGTGTTGCGCACACCGCGAGCGCAAGACGACAGCGATCTACGCACGGGTTGACCGCAAAGCGCTGCGGGCGCCGCGCGCCGTGGCCGTGGCCGGAGGCGAGTCATGACTGACCTGCGCCAAGTCCTCAAGGACTATCTGCTGATCCGTCGCCAGCTCGGCTACAAGCTCAAGGCAGACGAGCGGCTGCTTGAGAACTTCGTCGCGTTCCTGGAGCGGGCCGGCGCGGTCAGGATCACCACCGAGCTCGCGGTGATGTGGGCAAAGCTGCCAGTCGACGCCCGCCCGCACCGGTGGCGTCAACGGTTGGGGATCGTGTGCAGCTTCGCACGCTACCTGGCAACGATCGACCCCGCTAGCGAGGTGCCGTCCAAGGATCTCTTGCCCGCCCATCGGCCAAGGGTCGCGCCATACATCTACTCGCCCGACCAGATCGGGACTCTGATGGGAGCGGCCGGAGCGTTGATGCCACCGCTGCGAGCGGCGAGCTACCGGACGGTGATCGGGCTCATGGCCACCGCCGGCCTGCGGCTCGGCGAGGCGCTCGACCTCGATCGCCAGGATGTCGATCTGAACGACGGGGCGCTGCACGTACGCGCGAGGCAGACCAAGCAGCGCGAGGTGCCGCTGCACCCCAGCACGACCTCGGCGCTGCGCGAGTACACCCGCTCGCGCGACCGATACTGGCCGACAGCGCAGACGCCGGCGTTCTTCCTCAACATGCGCGGCGGCAGGCTCACCCGGGCGGAGTTCAACCACTGCTTTGCGAGGCTGATCGGCCAGGTCGGCCTAGAGGGAGCCGGCGAGCGCGTCCGGCCAAGGCCACACGATCTGAGGCACACGCTGGCGGTGCGCACGCTGCTGGACTGGTACCACGCGGGGGAGGACGTGGACCGCAAACTGCCGCTGCTCTCCACGTTTTTTGGGACACGTCGATCCGGCCAGCACGTATTGGTACTTGGAGGCCGTCCCAGAGCTGATGACGCTGATCAAGAGCCGGTTGGAGCGGCTGCCGGAGGTGCTCTCATGAGTCTGCTCGCGCCGACGCTGCAGGCGTTCTTCACCGAGCGTCTGATCACCCAACGCGACTCAAGCCCGAGGACCGTCGCCGCCTACCGAGACACGTTCCGGCTGCTGCTCTCCTTCGCCCATGAGCGGATCGGCAAGCAACCGTGTGAGCTGGACATCGACGACCTCGACGCGCCGCTGATCGGCGCGTTCCTCACCCACCTCGAGCAGGACCGAGGCAACAGCGCCCTGACCCGGAACGCCAGGTTGGCGGCGATCCACTCGCTCTACCGATACATGGCGCTGCGCCACCCCGAGCACCTTCAGACGATCGGGCGCGTGATCGCGATCCCGTTCAAACGCCATGAGCAAAACAGCGTCAGCTACCTCAACCTCGACGAGATCAAAGCGCTGCTCCGAGCCCCGGACCGGACCACCTGGCTCGGACGGCGCGACCACGCGCTGCTGCTGACAGCGATCCAGACCGGCGTGCGGGTCACCGAGCTCGTCACGCTGAACATCAGCAACGTGAGCCTCGACACCGGCGCTCACCTCCAGGTCCTCGGGAAAAATCGCAAGCGGCGCACCGCCAGCCTGACCCACGAGACCGTCGTCGTCCTGCGCCAGTGGCTCAAAGAACGCCACGGCGAGCCCAAGGAGCCGCTGTTCCCCACCCGCCAAGGACGGCCGCTAACCCGCTCCGGAGTCGGACAGCTCCTCGCCAAGCACACCGCCACAGCCACCGTCGGCTGCGCGTCGCTGAAAACCAAGAACGTCTCACCACACACGCTCCGACACACCAACGCGATGCTCCTCAGAGCCGGAGACGTCGACATCGCGACGATCGCCTTGTGGCTCGGGCACGAGAGCATCAAGACCACCCGCATCTACGAACACGCCGACCCCAAGCTCAAAGAACAAGCGATCGCACGGATCGCTCCGTTCGGGACCAAGCCCGGCAGATACCGACCAACCGACACGCTGCTCGCGTTCCTCGAAAACCTCTGATTATGCTCTGCGCCTCACCACCCCAAAACGCCCCGAGCAGGGGAAAACACGACACCCGAAGCGCGTCCAGAACATAACCGGACGCAGAACATAGGAGCGGTTATGTGCTGCAGCACATAACCCCTCATCGACCGAAGGGGCCACGACGGCGCCGTGGCTGCAATAGGCGTGAATCAGCCGTGCCTGACGCTGCTCGCGGCGACCGACCGAGACCTGTGTGTCCATTGAATCCTCCGATTAGAATGAGAAACGAGCAAGTAGAATGATGTTCTAGTAAGCGATACCGTACTCTAGTGGAGCGTCCCATGTCAATCCCGACCCCCGATGTGATTCCGCTGCGCGAGCAGCACGCCGCCGTGACCAGACGGGCGATCCTCCAGGCCGCCCGAGAGCTGTTCGCCGAACAGGGCTTCGCCAACACGACCGTGAAGAGGCTGGCCGAACGCGCCGGCGTTGCCGTCCAGACCATCTACGCGACGTTCGGGTCCAAGGCCGGGGTCGTGATGGGGCTTGTCGACCTGCTCGACGAAGAAGCAGACGTCGAGGTGATCCACGCGGACATACAACGCGCCGTGGACCCACGCGAGACCCTGCGCCACACCGCGCGCATCGGCCGCCAGATACGCGAGCGCTGCGGCGATATCGTCAACATGGCCCGCCAGGGCGCCAGCACCGACGAGCGGCTCGCGAGCGTGCTCGGCGAAGGCATCCGCCGCCGACACGCGGGACTAGCGACGATCACCCAAACGCTCCACTCACACAAAGCCCTCCGCGACGGCCTCGACCCACAGACCGCCGCCGACATCGCCGCGGCACTCCTCAGCGACGAAATCTGCGACGTCCTCGTCGACCAACGCCACTGGAGCTACGACCGCTACGAACGCTGGCTAGCCGACGCACTCGCCCAACAGCTACTGCACTGAACCCAGACCGATCACGCCAACCAGCATTTCGACGCGGCGTCTCCCGAAGGCGCGGCGGACGACGGCCGGCCACCGCCGCAAGAGCAGAAGTTGCCGATTCGGCTCCCCCCGTCGGCGACGAACCAAAAGTATCGCTCACCGACGGCGAGACTCTCCGGATCGTTCACGGCGGTAAGGTCATCTCGGTCGGACAGGAACGTGGCCGACCAGGCAAGCTTTTCCGCCTGCACCGGCTACGGCGCGGCGGGGCGTTCGTCCTTCGGGGCGTAGCGGTGGTGCAGCGACAGTGGGTTGCCTCCAGGGTCCAGGCAGATCGCCTGCCAGCAGACGCCGGAGTCAAACGTGTCGCTGACGAAACGCACGCCTTTGGCCTCAAGCCGCTCTCGCGCGACGGCCACGTCGCCGACCTGCAGAGCGATCGGCATCGCGTTGGGCGAGAATGTGCCGCCGAAGTCTTCAGTGCGCATGATCGCCAGCGTCAGGTTGCCGGCCTGGTATTCGGCGCCCGGCCGGCTGCCGTAGCGCTTGACGAACGGCAGGCCGAGCGTCTCGCCGTAGAACGCGGTCATCGCGTCGAAGTCCTGCGCCGGGATGCAGACGAAGTCCACACCGGTGATAAGGGTGGTCGTATCGGTCATCGTGGCTTAGACCCTCGCAGGCCCGCCGACTCATCGGTCGATGGCGGACCGAGGGCCCCCAGCTCGTCGGTGAACTCGCCGCTCCGTTCCATACGAGGCGGAAGCCTCGGCCGAACCCCCGAGAGTGCTGCTCCCCAGCGGCGACGTCGCCCGCCGAGACGAGCGGCAGCGTCGCTTCTGCTTCGAGTCGGCGACCCGCCCGAGCGGCAGTCCCCGGCTGAGTCCTCTGCCGGCGACGGAGCGGAAGCGAGGGCTCGGGCGCAGCAGAGTTCCCCTTCGACCCGAATGGGGACTTCAGGAGGCGCCGCGGCGTCAGAGGCGGCGCTCAGCGCTCGTGCCAAGCGTCCACACGCTCACTGTTGCGGGCGCCGCGGCACGCGCGATTGCGTCGTCGCGCTTACGGGGCGCTGGTCAACGTATCGAGAACCTGTTCCATCAAGGTGAGGCGCTCATGCACGCTGTCATCGGGGCGGCCGATGCCGCTCGCGAGCCGCCGATCGCCCTGCTCGGGGATCCCCGTTTCTATATCCGCTTTGGTTTCGTCCCGGCATCGCAGCTTGGGGTCGAAGCTCCTGATCCTGCCTGGGCTGAGCGCTTTCAGGTACGGACATTGACGAACTGCCCGCCCGTGGTCGCCGGCGCGTTTCGATACGCAGCGCCATTCGCAGACGTCTAACTGCCCCGGGGCCGGGCGAGGCGTTCTGTGTGTGCACCAGTGCCGCGTTCGACCAACCGGTCGCGTCGAGCTTCAGCGCGCCGGCGATCTGGCTTCCGCTTCGGGCTGGCGGACACCGGGAGCGGCAGCGTCGCGACCAGACCTGTATCGGCGACAAAGGAGAAGTACTGGTTGTCGGGGTCGATGTCGTCGGCGTGGCGGTCCTTGCGTAGGCAGAAGTTGTGCGTCGCGTCGGGCCCCGGCGCTGCTGCGTGTCGTCCTGTGCACAAGACACCCGTGTCGAATCACGAAAATCCATAGTGGGTCACCGCGGAACGCGGGCGACTCGGAGCTCGTCTGGTGCTACGACACGCGGGCGTCGGCCTTCCGAGAGCAGCCGCGGTGGGTGTGGGTCAAGATTCCCGCGCCGCGGGCTCGCGGCGGGTGCCCGGTCCTAGCAAGTGACGCGCGAGCTGGGTGCGGGATTTGACCCCGAGCTTGCGAAAGGCCTTGCGCAGGTGGTAGTCGACGGTGCTCGGGCTGATGAACAGTTGCGCGGCGATCTCTCGGTTGGTGGCGCCGTCGGCCGCGAGGCGGGAGATCTGTGGCTTCCTGGGGGGTCAGGTCGTCGCGGGTCTCCGGGGTCCGGTCGCGCGCGTGCTCACCGGTCGCCTCGAGCTCGACCCGGGCGCGCTCGGCGAACGCTTCCATCCCGAATTCGGTGAATAGCTTGTGAGCGTGGCGTAGCTGCTCGCGGGCGTCGAGTCGGCGGCGCTCGCGGCGCAGCCATTCGCCGTAGACGAGATGGGTGCGGGCCAGCTCCACCCGAATGCGGGTGCGGGCGAGCCGTTCGATCGCCTCGCGATAGAGCGTCTCGGCCGCTTCGCCTTCGGTGAGCAGCGCCCGCGAGCGGGCCTCAATGCCAAGCGCCCAATCGGTGCCGCTGGCCGCGGTTGTCTGCGAAAGCTTGCCGAGGGCATCGGCGGCGAGCTCGGGCTTGCCGCTCCGGGCGGCCGCCTCGATCAGCTCCACCAATCCCCAATCCCGCCACCACGAGGCGCGCGTGTCCTCACCAGCCTGCTGCGCCGCGACGAGCGCCTCCTGGTAGCGACCCAGGCCGTTGTCGAGCACGGCGGTCACCCAATGAATGAATCTCAGACCCTCTCGGTCGCCCCGGCGCACGACCTCCCTCGTGGCGGCCTCGATCAGCGGGGCGGCGTCGGCTTCGCGGCCCTGGAAGGTGACGGGCGCCAGCCAGACGTATCGTGCTGCGTGCGACGTGGCGCCCGTCGCCTCGCTGACCGCCACCACCTCTTCGAGCAGCGAAAACGCCATCGCGAACTCCCCTGCGAACAATGGCACCGCCGAGCGTGCCCGCAGTGCGAAGGGAAGCACGCTCAGCGCACCGGCATCACGCGCCAGCTGGACGAAGCGCGCGGACACCACGTCCCAGGCCTCGTCGTCCCACAAAAATGCGGCGACGCGGGATGCGAGCCACAGCCACCGACGCCCTTCCTCTTGGGGGATGTCCTCGCCTCGGAAGGCGTTGACCGCCCTTCTCAGCGTCGGGGCTCCTGCGGCATATCCCTCCGTGATCAGCAGCGCCAGGCCATCCAGCAGCAGATCAGACGGGCGCGGAGGCTGCGACGAAGGAGGCGCTGCCCTGGCGGCCTGCGCGGTCTCCCGCACACTCTCTTCGCTCGCCAGGATGCCGGGGAAGAAGGCGGCGGTGAGCGCCTCTAGATAGGTGTCACGCGCGAGCCTCTGATCGAGTGGTTCGAGTCGCTTGGCGGCGGTGAGCAGCAGCTGGGGAGCGTCCCTGCCGCGGTCGACGGCAAACTCGATCTGGCCGCGGAGCAGGTCGACTTGGGCGTGTTCGAGCTCGTTCAGGGGTCCGGATTCTGCGATCGCGATCAGTCCGAGTGCGGTGTCAAATGCGCCGGCTTCGTGTTTGGCTTGTGCGGCGGCGAGTGCTCGTCTGGCTCGGTGTGTGGGTTCGGGGGTGAGCGCGCAGGAGCGTTCGAGGAAGGCGGCGGCCGCGGCGAGTCCGCCGCGGGCTTGAGCGCGGCCGGCTGAGCGCTCGAGCTCAGCGGCGACGTCCTCGTCGGCCCCCGGTGTCGCTTGCGCGAGGTGCCAGGCGCGGCGGTCGGGATCGACGTCGGGGTCGATCGCGTCCGCGAGCGCGCGATGGACCGTCTGCCTGTCCTGAGGTGACGCCGCGCGGTACACCGAGGAGCGGACGAGGGGGTGGCGGAATGTCACGCCCGTGCCGATCGCTAGCAGCCCGTCGGTGTCTGCGGCGGCTTGGACGGCGATCCCGAGCCGCCCGGCCGCCCGCCACACCAGCACCGGATCGCCGACCGGCTCGGCCGCGGCGACGAGCAACAGCCGCTGGGTGTCCACCGGGAGCGGCGCGAGCCGGCGGCGGAAGCTGTCCTCGATCCGGCCCGGGAGCCCCGACTCGTCGGGCAACCCGAACCCGCCCGCGAGCTGCGCCGCCGTCAACCCCCGCGGCAACTCCAACAACGCCAACGGATTCCCGCGCGTCTCCGCGACGATCCGCTCCCGCACCCGTTCATCCAACGGCACCCGCAACACCGACGCCAACAAAGCGCGCGCATCACCACCACGCAGACCGTCGAGCGGAAGCTTCGGTAACCGCTCGAGCTCGTCGCCCGGCTCCCGCGTCACCAACACCAGCGCGACCGACTCCGCCAACAACCGCCACGCGACGAACACCAACGCCTGCGCAGACGCACGATCAAGCCACTGCGCGTCATCCACCACGCACAACACCGGCCGCTCCTCCGCAACCTCTGCCAACAGGCTCAGCACCGCCAACCCAACCAGAAACCGATCCGGCGCGTCCCCCACCCGCAACCCGAACGCCACCCCCAACGCGTCCCGCTGCGGCACCGGCAGCCGATCCAACCGATCCAACAACGGGGCGCACAACTGCTGCAACGCCGCGAACGCGAGCTCCATCTCCGACTCCACCCCCACCGCCCGGACCACCCGAAACCCCGACGCCGACCCGATCACCGACTCCAACAACGCCGTCTTACCAACCCCCGGCTCGCCACACACCACCAACACCCCGCTCCGCCCACCCCGCACCCCCCCAAGCAGCCGACCCAACACCTCGCGCTCGCGGCGCCGGCCGTGCAACACCTCCGCCAGCCCATCAATGACCATGCCCCACCGACCCTACCGCCCGACGACGCAACCGACCACCCCCAACCACCAACGCCAAACCCCCCCGCGACTACGAGATCACCGAATAAGGGTCCAAGGCCGATAGCCAGGCGTCGTCGGCGAGCTATTCGCCACCGAGCCGCTGCAGCCGGGCTGCGACGCGGGCACTGGCCTCAGCGCCCATCGGCATGGTCTCCTTTTTTGCGTTAGGTGAGTCCCTTGGTTCGCAGCTCTCGTGTCGCGGCGGTTCGCTTGTGTAGGTGTTCCAGGCCCATGCCGTGGATCACTGGGGGGGCTTTGGTGAACTGGATGTCGCGGTAGTCGACGATCTGGATCCGGTTGCCCCACGGATCGCGGAAGTCGAGCCGAGCGCCGGGAAGGACCTCGACTCCTTGCGCCTTGAGCGCGGCCCGGACTGCCGGCTTGTCGTCGACGACGAGGCCGAAATGTCGGTCTTGGTCCGGCGGCCGGCGGCGCCCTTGGCTGAGAGCGAGGAACTGATCGCCGATGTCGATGAACGCCATGCCGGGCTCGCGGTCGACGCCGCGCAGCGCGAAGATCGCGCCGTAGAAGGCGATTGCCGCCTCGAGGTCGTCGACCTCGAGCGCAACGTGGTTGATCCCAACCAGGCGAGGACGGACTGTGGTCATCGGGTCACCGTGCGCGGGCTGGGCGCGCAACCGCGGGGATCGAGGGCCGTTCGACCGGGCAGTCCGCGCCGGCCGAAGGCCAAACCGAACGGGTGTGGCGCGCCGGCGTGGTGGCGGCCTTGTGCAGCCAATCGCGCTTGCTCGGCCGCCTCGACCAGGTCGTGCTGGTGGGCGACGGCCAACTGTCCGTGGATGTGACTGTTGAGGAACATTGTGGCCTCCTTGATCGATGGCTTCAATATGACTCCGAGGAGACATAAGGTCAAATAGAGATCGATGGGCAATTGCTCTAAGCTGTGCTTATGTTCGAGCTGCGGCACCTGCACGTGTTCCGCGAGGTCGCCCGCCTCGGCTCTCTGTCGGCGGCCGCCGAGTCGCTCGCTTACACCCAGCCGGCCGTCTCCCAGCAGATGGCGGCGCTCGAGCGCCGCGCCGGCATGCCGCTGCTCGACCGCACCACTCGCGGCGTTCGCCTTACCGACGCAGGCCGGGCGCTGCTTCGCCACGCGGAGGCGATCGTCGCCGAGCAGACCCTTGCCGAGCGAGAACTGGACGCGATTGCCGGTCTGCGCGGTGGTCGCGTGCGGATGGCGTCCTTCGGGACCGCCGGCGCCGCGCTGGTGCCCGCAGCGGTATCGCTGTTCAGCGCGCGATACCCAGACGTGTCGCTGCAGGTCTTAGAGGCCGAGCCGGAGGAATCGGTGCCGATGCTCCGAGGCGGTGAGCTAGAGGTCGCGATCGTTGCCACCGTGCGCGAGCGACCCGAGGAGTTCGGAGACCTGTATGTGGGCATCGACCTTCACCACCTGCTCGACGAACCGCGCTACGCGCTTCTCCCGCCTAACCATCGGCTCGCCCGCCGCAAACGGCTACGCCTCCGAGACCTCGCAGACGAAGTGCGGATCGAGCTCGCCCGTACCCCCACCCGTCAGGGCCGGATCTATCTCGCGCCAGGACCCGAACCGAACGCCGGCGAGCCACGAGTCGCCTTTCGCAGCGACGACTTCAACATCGTCCAAGGCATGGTCGCCGCCGGCGCAGGAGTCGCTGTCGTTCCGGAGCTCGCGCTTACCAACCTGCGCGCCGAAATCACAATCCGCAACCTCGGGAGCTCCGCCCCTACACGCACCATCGCCGCTGCGACCCTCGCCGGCGTACACCGCTCGCCGGCAACAACCGCGCTGCTCGAGCTCCTCACCGAGGTCACCGCAGCGCATCTCGCAGCGCGGCAAGGGACGAGACAGCGCGAAGAACCTGCCCGTTAGCCGCGGAGCGACGCCGGGACTACTGCTTGACCTGGCCGGTGGCCAAGAGCGGAAGCCAGGGTGCCGCTCGTGTCGGCGGCCGACGTGGCCGCCCGTTCGTGAATGCAGGAGCCGGTACTCTGAGGCCCGAGTCGCTCCCTTGCTTTTCCTGCTGGCGATGAGCAGGTTTGTCACGATCTCGACGGCTGACCGGCTTCCTGCGGCCCGCACCAGCACCGTCCGCGCGCTGACGCTGTGAGCCTACGTGAGGGCTTTCTCGCGGGAGTTGGCCTCATGGGCGGCTTGCATCTCGGGCACGTGATTCATCGCCCACTGGCAGATCGCGACGAGTGGGTCGGAGAGGGTCTGGCCGAGAGGGGTGAGCCCGTATTCGACGTGTGGCGGGATGACGTGGATGACGGTGCGCGTGATGAGGCCGTCGGCTTCCATGCTGCGGAGGGTTTGGGTGAGCATCTTCTGCGAGATGCCCTCGATCATGCGTTTGAGTTCGCCGTGGCGACGGGGCTCATCGAGCAGGGCGTAGACGATCAGGCAGGTCCACTTGTCGGCGATTCGCTCGAGCGCTTGGCGCGACTCGCAGTTCTGGTTGAGCACATTCGGCTGAACGCCGTCGACCCTGTCCATCAATCGATGGGTTCTATCAGTTCCTATAGGCACTTTCAAGTACCTACTTGTCAAATAGTGCCTTCGGGTTTACGTTCCCGTTTCATGTCATCGAATCTGATACATCGCTTTCACGCGACCGGCGCCGCCACGCCCGTCAACGCGTACATCGTCGAGGGTCACGCTGGCACCGTGGTCGTGGACGCCACACTGACGGTCTCGGACGGGCGCGCACTGCGAGCCTCGGTCGAGCATCTCGATAAGCCGCTGCTTGGCGTGGTCATCACGCACGCGCACCCAGACCATTACGGCGGTCTGGTGGAGTTGGTACGCAACCTCGATGTCCCGGTTTTCGCGACCGACGGAGTGGACGAGGTGATCCGCCGCGACGATCCGGTCAAGGAGCAGATTCTCAGGCCGATGTTCGGCGACGAGTGGGCTGCGCAGCGGACGTTCCCGAATCAGACGGTCAGCGACGGTGAGGTCGTATCGCTGGATGGGATCGCACTACGGGTCACCGATCTGGGCCCCAACGAGTCGCCGCACGACAGCATCTGGGCGTTACAGGACCCCGACCGGCACGTGTTCTCGGCCGACCTGGCCTACGACCGGCACCATTGTTACCTGGCAGACGGCTTTTACCAACAGTGGCTCGAAAACATTGCCCGGACCCAAAAACAGCTGCCAGTCGGGGTGACGCTGCATCCCGGGCATGGCGAGCCGTGCGGTGCCGAGGCGCTCGACTGGCAACACGGCTACATCAAGTCGTTCATCGAGGCCGTCGGCAGCGCCGACTGGTCAGACGCGGATAGCGCGCGCAAGGCGGTGACCGCGCAGATGCTCGACTACCTGCCAACCGGCGCGCTGCAGTTCCTGATGGAGCTCTCGATCGATCCCGTCGCAGAGCAACTGGGAGTCCGCTGATGCAAGTCGAGGCTCTCGCCAGCGGGATCGTGGCTCCCGCGCTCGCCGACCGGCCGCTCGAGAAGACGGCATAACAGGTAGCGATCCGCGCCGCAGCCCGCGCTGGGAGACCCTTGCTACCTCGACGCCGGCACTTCTGCTTGAGCTCGCCGGAGGCCCAGAACGGAAGCCACGGATGCCGCTCGCTCGGCCGACTATCGTGAAACCGGCACTGCGCTCCTGGATGCCGGACCGTCACGTCTGGCGCGAGGCACAGGCCGGCTCGGCCTGTCGATGCCCTCCACTTGCGACGCGCGTACCTAGGCCTACGCAGATCGGCGGGCGGACCGTTCGGGCGCAGCGTTGCGCTTGTGGCGAATTCGAGGGCTCAGCCCAGCACGCCGACCGCACGTGCACCCATGGGATCTCGCTGCACGCGCCTGGCCGGCCGAGTGGGCGACATCGCCGCCCGCTCGGCCGCTGTCGGTCATTCGCCGGTCGAGCTCCACTCTTGCGGCTCGTAGGCTCCGCCGGGTACGCCGCCGATGCAGAGGACCCGCAGGCCGTGGGGACCAGAGGACAGCACCCTCGCCGCGCCGGCGTCTACCCGGACCACATGGTCGGGGTCCAGAGCCAGCTGGGCGTCGGCGATCCGGACTGATCCCGAGCCAGCCAGCGCGAGGTAGAGCTCCTGCTGGCCGGACTCCGCCTCGTCGTGCGAGGTGGTGGAGTAGTCGGGCGGAAGGTCCATGATGTTCGCGCCGAACGCTGTTATGTCGAGTCCGGCGCGGACGAGTTTGGCGAAGCCGTCCCACAGAGTCGGGAGCTCGTCGATCGCCTTCGCCGAGTAGCTAGTGGTGGCGTTGGTCATGACGTCACGAGGCCCATGTTCCGGGCGAGGGTCGCCATTGTGCGGTCGTGCTCAGAGACGGGACTGAGCTCGAGTAGCTCGACCGCCTCGATTGTCTGGACGAAGTGGCCTGGCCGAAGGTGGTACGCCTCGCCGGCGCTGATGATCTCCTCAGGCCCGTCGAGGTAGGTCACGCGGAACGATCCCTTGAAGACGTAGCCCCAGTGATCGCATTGGCAGCGATCGTCGGGAAGTCCCTTGAATGGTGATTCGTCCGGCGGGAAGTGCGCCGGCATCGACTCGAACGCGATCCGGGTGTCGGCCGCGTCGATCGAGCGGCCGACGTACTCGCCGATGACCGTGGGTTCGAGGTCATTCTTCGATGTGTGCATGGAGGACTCTCCTTTGGCTGGGGATGGCCACCGCCACGGCGTGGCGGCGTTTGGTGAGAAGCAGTAGGCAGGCGGCGCCGATCGTCGCCGGACCGACGCCCGCGAGCAGCAGCGCGGGGCGGGCGCCAATCGCTGAGACGACGATCCCGCCGAGCGCGAGCGCGCCGAGTTCGGCGCCGTTCCGTGCCCCGTTGTAGGCGGCGAACGCGCGGCCGCGCAGCGCTTCGGGAGCCCGCTCATGGATCAGTGTGCGGAGGAGCACGTTCTTGACGCCGTGCGCGACGCCGCCGAGCGAGAAGCCGATCAGGGCAGTCCACACGACCGTCGCGAGCGCGCCGCCAGCGATACCGAGCCCCTGGAGCACGATCGCGGCGAGGCTGCCAGCTGCCAACTGCGCTTGCCCAACGCGGTGGGCCAGCCCGGCCGAGCCGGCTGCCATGCCGACGGTCCACGAGCTGAGCAGCAGCCCGTACGCGAGGCTGCCTCCGCCCAGCACCCGGGTGACGAAGAACGGCTCGGCGGTCGCGGACATCGAGAACAGGACTAGCGCGGCGACCGCGCCTCCGAGCGTTGTCACGAGCTCGCGCTCACGCAGGAAGAAGCCGAAGCCATCGCGCGCGCACGGGATCCTTGACGCCGGCTGTGTGTTGCTGCTCGTTGACGCCGGCTGTGTGTTGCGGCTCGCGGCGAGCGCGCAGTAGGAGCCCCGCAGCGGCCACGATGACAAACGAAAGCGCGTTCAGAGCCAACGCGAGCCATAGGAGACCGGCTGCGCCCAGCGCGCCGCCGAAGAGCGGGCCGGCCGTGAATCCGAGCGAGCGGACGGTCTCCATCAGCCCGTTGGCTCGCGCGGCGTCGGTCTCCAGGCCGGCTGCAGCCGGCACGAGGGCGAACTCGGCAGGCTGGCTGATCGCGACGTCGAACCCGAGCACGGTCATCAGCGGAGAAGCGCCCAGAGACTGTCCAGACCAGCGAGCATCGCGGCCACGGTCACCGCCTGGAGAAGGGAGACGGCGATCAGGATCCGCCGGTTCTCGAAGCGGTCGACGATCACTCCGGCCACGCCGGCGGCGAGGACCACCGGCCCCCACAGCGCGAAGATCAGCGCTGAGATCGCGAAGGCCGACCCGGACCGCTGTTGCACGTGCAGGATCAACGGGAAGATCGCCATGAAGTCGCCGAGCGCGGAGAGCCCGGCCGCTCCGGCGAGGAGGCGGAGGTCGCGGCTGCGTGGAATCGACATGGCGCCGATGTTCGCGAGCGACCGTTCGGGCACCGTTCGGCGCGCGCAAACAGTGAAAGGCCAGGTTGCGCGAGTGAGTGGCGATGGGCGACAGTTTGAAATCGATGCTGGAGATCCGACTCGCTGGTGGCCTGGCACTGCGCGCGGACGGCGCGGAGCTCACGCTGCCGGCGTCGAAGCGGGCTCGCGCCGTGCTCGCTTACCTCGCGCTGAACCCTCGTCCACAGCCGCGCAGCCGGCTCGCGGCGCGCTTCTGGCCGGACGTTCTCGACGAGTCGGCGCGCGCGAGCCTGCGGGTCGCGCTCACCGAGCTGAGGCAGGCGCTCGGGCTGGCGGCCCCTTACGTGGCCGCGACGCGGGACACCGTCGCGCTGGACGGCCCGATCTGACCGTCGACGTGCGGGAGTTCCAGCGGGCCTTCGACGAGGGCAATGCGCTCCGGGCGCTCGAGGTGTGCGGCGGACCGATCCTCGACGGCTTCGACGAGGAGTGGGCGATCGGGGCGCGCGACGAGCACATGCACCGCCTCGCCGCGGCGTTCGAGGCCGCGGCGGCTGCCGCCGACGATCCAGCCGAGGCGGTTCGGCTGACGCGCGCCGGGGCCGCACTCGATCCGCTGGCCGAAGCTCCGAACCGCCGATTGATTGAGCGGCTCGCCGCCAACGGCGACCGTGCGGCGGCGCTGTCGGCCAGCCGGCAGTTCGTCGAGCGCCTACGCGCAGCTCGGGATCGCGCCGTCGCGAGAGACGCGAGCGCTGATCGACGATCTCCGGCGCGGCGAGCCCGAGCCGATACCACCGCCGCCAGGTCTGACCCGCTCCGATGAAACCCTGTTCGTTGGCCGCCGCGCCGACCTCGCACGGCTACACGCGTCCTGGGGCGGCGTACAGATGCGCCGCGACCGGCGAATCGCGTTGATCGCGGGCGAACCGGGGATCGGTAAGACGCGCCTCGTCCAGCAGTTTGCGTCCGCTCGCCTTGCCGAGGGCGCCACCGTGCTGTTGGGTCGCTGCTCCGAGGAGCCGCTGGCGCCGTTCGAGCCGTTCACCGAGGCGCTCACTCAAGCGGGCATCGCGCACGCTCTTGCGCCCGGCGCCGCCACCGACGACGCCGGCGCGAGACATCGACTATTCGACGCTGTCGACTCAGCCATCACAGATCTCGCCGCGACGGCCTCGCTACTGATCGTGCTCGATGATCTTCACTGGGCCGACCCAGGGAGTCTGTTGCTCACGAGCTTCCTGCTGCGATCGAGCCGCCCGGGACCGATCCTGATGCTCGGCACGTATCGCGACACCGAGCTCGGCCGGAACACTCCGCTCACCCACGCGTTGGCCGAGTTGAAGCGTACCGGCGCGCTCGACAGGATCGACCTGCGCGGGCTGCCACTGGGCGATGTCGCGACCCTCGCGCGCTCGATGCTCGCCAGCGACGAGCTCGCACCGCGTGTGCATGCCCGCACGGATGGCAACGCGTTCTTTGTTGAGGAGGTACTAAGGGGGTGGGCGGAGTCCGGTGCGAGCGAGGTGCCGGAGAGCGTCCGCCACGCTGTCGGTGGGCGGCTGTCGAGCATGGGCGATGCGGCTAACGAGCTGATCGCTGCGGCCGCGATCCTCGGCCTGCAGCACGACGCTCGGGCCTTTCAGGCCACCGCCGGTCTTCAGGTGGACACGGCCGAGTCGGCGCTCGACGAGATCCTGCGCGCGCGGCTGCTGCGGCCCACGTCGGTCCCAACGCGGTTCGAGTTCGCCCACGGGCTGGTACGCGAGGCAGTTCTGGGCGAGTGCAACGTCCTGCGGCGGGCGCGCCTTCATCGGCGCGCGGCTGACGCCCTGACAGAGCTCGGCGAGCACCAGCACCTCGAGGAGATCGCGATGCACCTGTTCGAGGCGGCGTCCGCAGCGGACGCGCGGCGCGCGGCCGCGCTGCTCGTCCGCGCCGGCCGGCGAGCGCTCGAGCGGCTCGCCTACGAGGACGCTGCGGATCGCTTCGACCGGGCGCTCCAGGCCCTTGAGCTGGCTGGCGCCGAGGACGACACCGGCGCGGTGCTGCTTGCTCGTGGCGACGCGCTACTGCGCGCGGGCGAGCCCGCAGAGGCCCGAGCAGCTTTCACCGCGGCGCGCGCGCTCGCGCTCCGATCCGCGGACAATGCGCTCCTTGGAGAGGCAGCCCTCGGCTTTGCCGGGCTCGGCATCGCGATCGTCGACGTCGACACCGAGGCCACCGCCCGGCTCGAGGAGGCGCTCGAGCGGGTCGAGGACCGCGCGCTCCGCTCCCGACTGCAGGCGCGCCTCGCCGTCGAGCTCTATTACGCAGCCGACCGGACCAAGTCGGACACCTATAGCCGCGACGCCGTCGCAACTGCCCGCGCGTCAGCCGACGCGAGCACGCTTGCTTCAGCGCTGAGCGCGCAGCACGTGGCGCTGTGGCGGCCCGACCGCGTGCACGAGCGCCTCGGGGTCGCCGAGGAGATGATCGCCGCCGCGCGCGAGGCCGGCGACCGCCACGCCGAGCTGCAAGCTCACAACTGGCGCGTCGCAGACCTATTCGAGCTTGGCGACATGACTGCGTGGCGTGAAGAAGCCGCGCGGCACACGCGGCTCGCCGAAGAGCTCCGCCTCCCCTCCTTCCAGTGGTACACGCCACTGTGGGCAGCGACCGAAGCGATGCTTGCCGGCCGCTACGAGGACGTCGAGCGCCTGAGCGCCGAGGCAGAGCAAGCGGGCCTGAGCGCCGGCGATCGAAACGCGGCCGTGCACGCCAGCATCGTGCGGTTCTGCGCGCGACTCGAGCGCGAGGCGTTCAACAAAACGGATCTCGCGTTCGTGAAGGACAAGATCGCAAACTCGCCCGCTGGCATCGCCTACCGCGGCGGATACACGTGGATCCTCGCCGGGCTTGGCGAGACCGAGCGCGCCCGCGCGGAGCTCCACGCGACAATGGAACTTACACATGCGTTCGATGCCAACTGGCTCTCGCTCCAAGTCGAGCTCGCGGAGGCGAGCGTGCTCATCAGAGACGCCACGTTCGGGATTCCCCTCTACCAACGGCTCGCGCCGTACGCCAGCCGACCTGTTACCGCGGGTCGCGCGGCCTGCAGCTACGGAGCAGTCGACCGTTCGCTCGGCGGCTTGGCCGGCCTGCTCGGCCGCGAACGTGACGCAGTCCGCCACCTCGAGGACGCGATCCAACTCAACGACGCGTTCGGTGCTGCGGTCTGGCGCGCCCGGGCGGAGCGGGACTTGGCGCGAACCATGAGTCGAGAGCCCCTCGCCGGCTGAGCAGCTCCGGCACCGACAACAATGCCAGCCGGCCTTGCTTCCGGTTTGCGAGGTGCACCCCGGCGTCAGCGCCGGCGCACCTTCATTGCGCGGAAACCGAGCACGCGTCGGTCCGTCTGCTCGGAGGTGCGCTGCTAACCGTCGGGTCCAGTGACGGAACTCTGCGGCGCTCAGCCGTGGCTTCCGCTCGGTCGCCGACACGGGGCTGGTCGCGGCGCTGCCGCTCTCGCTGTCCGCCAGGCGTATGAGTGGAAGTCAGATCGCCGGCGCCATGAAGCTCGACGCGACCAACCGGTTGTTCGTGGAAGCGGCAGGGTCCGTCCGGGCGTCGCGGGTGGCCCAGTTTGTGCGACAGTGGTCATCGCCGAGCGCCGGCCAGAGCATTCACGTCGTGGCTCGTTTGGTCAGAGGGCAGCAGCGCGATCGGCGATCTTCCCGCCACGCGTGATGAAGGTCTCGAGCCCAGGTCGGCTTCTGCTCCGCGGGGTCGAACCAGAAGCGGCGGGCGCATCCAGCAGCCGGTTTGTAGCTGTTCCTGGACGTCGTGCGACAGTGCCGTCCCGGTCGTGGGCAGTGATTGTTGCCGATTCAGTTGCGCAAGCACCGTGGTCGGCGTTAGCGGGGGCGGCGGCCGCTGCGGGGGTCTGGAGGATCGATAGTTCTGGTCACGGCCGGAGGGGTGGACCGTCCGCGCTGTTCACGACCGAGAGCGTCGTGGGGTCAAGCCGCGGCTCCCGAGGGTGCGGATGAGCGGGGGGTCTCAGGCTCGGATATCGCGTAGCGCGGATCACCGTCCGGCGCCGACGATGCCGTTTGTGCAGGCGCGAGCGCGCTTGCGTCGTGCGCGTAGATCCAGTCGACGGCCTTGATCGAGAAGTCGGTCCCGCCGCCGGCCATCTGCTCGTCTCGCTCGCGCTGGGCAGCGCCGTCCGGGAGATGGAAACGCGTCTTGTTGACCTCGGCCAGGCCCTGCAGACGAGACGCCCGCGGCTTTCGCGCGGTCTCGTACAGCAGAAGCGATTCCGGGATCGATCGATCCCCGCGTTGCGTGAGACAGCTGGTCAATGCCGCGCCGTCCTCGAGCGCTTGGGCCGCGCCTTGTGCCATGAAGGGAAGCATCGGGTGGCAGGCATCACCGAGCAATGTCACACGGCCGGACGACCAGCGTGGCAGCGGTGCGCGATCGAACAGAGCCCAGATGAAGGTTTCGTCGACCGATCGGAGAATCTCGTGCGGCTGTGGGTGCCAGCCCGCGAACGCGGCGAGCGCGTCCGCAACATCGACGCGGTCCGTCCACGACTCGCGCGTCCAGCTGTCTCTTTCCACCACGGCGACGAAGTTCACGAGCTGGCGGTTGCGGACGAAGCAATGAACGAAATGCCCGCCAGGCCCCATCCAGATCTGGGTTGTTACCTCGAGGTCGAGATCGGCCAGACGCTCGGCCGGGACAAGACCGCGATACGCGGTGCAGCCGGTGAACCGCGGGCGTTCTGGCCCGAACAGGATGCTGCGCACCGTCGAGTGGATCCCATCAGCACCAACGAGCACATCGAACGCCGCCGTCTTTCCGTTCTCGAACGTCGCCTCGACGCGATCGTCGCGCTCGGCGAGCGCGACCAGTCGATACCCAGGATGCAGCCGCTCCACCGGCAACACGCGCGCAAGCGTAGAGAGCACATCTGCCCTATGCATTTGGTAGTGCGGGAAGCCGAACACCTCAACCACCGTGTCCCCGAGCGGTGTCCGCAACAACGTCCGCCCGTCATCCCAACGGCGCTGGTGGAAGGCGACAGGACGGACGCCCATTCGGGCGAGCTCCTTCGCGAAACCGAGGCGATGCAAGACACACGATGCGTTGGGGCTGACCTGAATGCCCGCACCCACGTCGCGCACCACTGCCGCCCGCTCGTAGACGTGCACATCAAAACCCGCTCGCAGCAACGACAGCCCGGCCGCCAGACCGCCGATTCCACCGCCGATCACCCCGATCGAGATCTCGTTTCGCCCACTCATCGACCTAACGCGGTTTGTTAGGTCGGAAACCTACCATACACTTAGCGTCGCTCGTTCGCGTGCTCCACGTTCGCCTTATCACTGTCGCGACAGTTCAAGCCCAGACTCGCAAGAACGAGCAGCGAAACCTCCGCCGCCGCTTGAGACGGCGCGGTTCGCGCTCCGGCCGTAGCCGGACTGTCGGCCGGCCAGACTCAACAGCGGGCGCCGTCGAGGTCGACGCGGGCTACATCGGTGCCGCATCCAAGTCGCGGAACATCAGATCCGACCACGTGACGCCACCTCCTGCTGCGGACCGCCGTGTTGATGTTGCTGGTTTGGCCTATGAGCAGAAGGCGGGCGTTCAGCTCTGTCGCGAGCGGGATCGCTGTTGAGCGCCGTCGCACCTAGCCTTTCAGCGATGGCCCAATCTGACGCTCTTCCGTCAACCGGAGCGCTTGAGGCAGTCCGGCGCCTAGCCGGCTCCTCGGCCGCGATCCTCGCTGTCACGCGCCTTGAAGGCGGCCAGCACGCAGACACGTGGAGGATCGACACCGAGCATCCCGCGTTCAGCGCGGTCATCCGGCAATTCCCGGTTGCGGACCCTGCTGGCGAGCATGAGCAGCGCATGCTGCAGACTCTCGATGGCCTGGGGGGCATGGCCCCGGTGTTACTCGGCGGCGACTTGAAAGGCCAGTGGTCAGAGCACCCGACCTCTGTGATCAGCTCACTGGACGGCCACGCGGACATCACTCCGACTGATCCAGAGAGGTCGGCGCACGGACTCGGTTGCGCGCTCGCCGTGGTGCACGCCCTGCCGAGCGAGAGGCTGGCGCGCTTACCGAGCGTGTTCGATCGAAGCGGAGGCTCTCAGGATGCCTTAAATGGCCCGCTGGCGGCGGACGTTCGGTCTCGCTGGGCGCAGGTCACCGCTGCGCCGGAGGTCCTCAGCCACTCCGACTATTGGTCAGGCAACGTCGTCTGGCGTGATGGACGGCTCACGGGCATCGTCGACTGGTCTGGCGGGGCACGTGGTCCACGCGGCTTCGATCTCGGCTGGTGCCGGCTTGATCTCGTTCTCCTGTTCGACGAGCAAATTGCCGACGTCTTTCTCAGGGCGTATGAAGCCGCGATCGCCCGGCCCATCGGCGACGTGGTTCTCTGGGATGGCTGGGCGGTCGCGCGTTCGCACGATGGGGTCGAGACCTGGGTTCCGAACTATGCGCCCCTTGGACGGACGGACCTCGACGAACACGAGCTTCGGCGACGGCACTCGCGATGGACGACACGTCTCCTCGAACAAATCTTTCGGGCATGATCGCTGAGCGCAGACTGCTCCTTCCACCGAAAACCGGCAGTACTGAAGGCGTTGACAGCAAACCCGGACGCTGTCGCTTCGATCGAGTCGGTCCCGCAGGCCCATGGGGGCCCGTAGCGCCGTTCAAGCAGTCTCGAGGACACTGCTGCTTGTGAGCGATCGGAGCAGTCGCCGGCCTTTCCGGCTCGTTGATGGATCGCCAGGCAATGCACAGCAGAGCCTCGTCGGCGGACTTAGATCCGTTCAGAGATCTCGTCAAGCAGCCGCGGCATCTCCTGGTCCGTCAACACTCTGCCGGTGTCGGCGAAGCGACGCCGTGGGCTCGGCCTGCGACTGGCCGGACGTTCGACGGCCGCCTCGGCAGGAGTTCGCCGATACTTCCTCCATGGATACGTTCAACCTCTTTCGCGACGAGACAATCGGCGACGCGAGTGATCCGCCCGGATACGGTGCGCAATCGGCGCAACTCGCGCCAAGGTTCGGAGCGTCTCGCCTCGCGATGACCGTGTATGACCTGCCACCGGGGCAGGCGATTTGCCCCTATCACTTCCACTGGGGCGATGAGGAGTGGCTGGTCGTGGTTTCCGGAACGGCTACGGTTCGGACGCCCAACGGCGAGCAGACGCTGGAGCCGGGCGATGTCGTCTGCTTCCTGGTCGGTCCGGAGGGAGCGCACCGGGTCCACAACGCGAGCGAGAACGCCGCTCGGGTCGCCCTGTTCTCCAACAAGCACGAGTTCGGCATCATCGAATATCCCGACAGCGACAAGATTGGCGTCTGGGGCCGCCGGGACGAGTCGCTCGACCACGTGATCCGGCGCACCCCGGACCTCAACTACTGGGACGGCGAGCGGCCCTGAAGAGACAGCGCTGAGGGGGAGCCCTCAGCAAGCGCTCTGATCGACCGCGAGCGCCGGTCAGGCGCGCTCTCACGCGCTCTGATTCTCCTCAGCGCGTCAGTCGTCGCAGAACTGCCCGAACATTTGGGCCGTAGGAGTGGCCTGGGGCAGTTCACGGTTGCTGTTCGTTAAGAGTCCTTTGGGATCGGGCGTGATGCGCCAATCGAAGTCGTCCGGCCGCGCATCGGCGACACGCGCGCATTCGATGACGATGCGGCCGTCACAGGGTCGGTCTGACATAGCGGCAGCGTCGCAATGATCGACCGATGAAAGTCAGGGGCCTGCGACAGCTTTTCCGGGGGTGTTGTTGGTCGCGGGTGGGTGGCGGAGGGCCTCAGAACCGCTCCTGTGGGGTTGGTTTCGGTGGAGCCTGGTCTGGTTGGGGCGGTGATGGCCGGTATTTGCGCAGGGGGCATCTCCGCCGGGGGGTTGCCAGCGTCCGTGTTTGGGGTTAGGTTGTTGGTGGGCGCGGGTGACTGACGAAGCGAAGCGCAGACGTCAGGAGCTTGTGGTCTGCCGCGCGGCTTTGCCCTTCGAGGCCTTATTTATGCGCGCTCGAGTGTCACGCCCGCGCCCGCCTTTTTCGCGGGCGCGCCGGCTTGCTGGTCTGTGACCGTTCGCTTGTAGGAGGTCTCGGCTTGGCGCGCGAGTTCGAGTTCGGCTTCGCGCATCATCTCGTTGGTGGCCCACACGCCGGCGGCGCGAGGCGTGTTCTTCGGGGCGCGGGCGGTGATCTGGAGCCGGCGGAGCTTCTTGCGGGTCAGCGAGGGCTGCTGGTGGGCGTAGTCCTCTGAGCGGTTAAGCATGCACCAGAACAGGATCGCCAGCTTGCGCGCGGTCGCGAGGATCGCCTTGCCATGCCCACGCCGAACCCGGATGCGGTCATAGAACGCGTGCAACGGCCCGGGCGCCAGCACCGCGGCCCACGCCGCCTCGACCAGCGCCCAGCGCGCCGACGCCGACCCACGCTTGAAGATCCGGCCTGAGCGCGCCGGCGTATCGCCGGACTGGCGGACGTTGGGGTCAAGCCCGAGGTAGGCCACCAGCTTGCGGCTGGTCAAGAACCGGTTGGCGTTCCCGACGGCGGCGATGAACGTCGCCGCGCACACGAGGTTCACGCCCGGCACGGTCATCAGCCGCCGGATCTCCGGCCATGACAGGGCCTGTCGGGCGATCAGCCGCTCCACCGCCGCGATCTCCGCATCGAGGAACTCGATCTGGCGGACGCCGGCGTCGACCGTCTCGCGCTCCTCGGACGGCAGCTCCAGGCCAGCCAGCCACCGGCGACCCTTGACGCCGAACAGGTCAGAACACGGCGGCCTTTCCTGCAGCCGCCGGTGAAGCGACGCGTGGATCTCGTTCTTCACGCGCGTGCGAGCGCGCGTCAGTTGCCCGCGCCGCGCCAGCCGGCGGCGCAGCATCCGGCAGCGCTCATCCGGCATCCACACCGCCTCAAGCTCGCCCTTCCACAACAGACTCGCCAGCGTGCGAGCATCGAGCTTGTCCGTCTTGGCCCCTGCGCTGCTGATCCAAGCGGAGGAGCGCTCACTGACCATCGCGCTGCCCGTAGCCGCGTAGCAGCCGAGTCCATAGCCGGACCTGAGATCCCGCCATGTGCGGGCTCTTGTCGTTCGGGGAGAGCCCTCATTCACGTATCCAGCGCTGGGACCACCCCTACGGCGGGGCGATTAAACGCATGTGCGGGCCTTCGCGCCGTCCACATGGTCAGACTCCTGACCTCAAGTCGTGCCGCGAGTCTGCCGATTACCAACTGTCGGCGCTGGGCCCCACGAGCATGGGGGCGCTTAGTGGCTCGCGGGGCCCGCGCCGGGGGCATGAGAACAACGGGGGGGACGCGCCGCTACGTCTGACCAGGCTCAGGGCGAGTCGCTCAATTCTGCGCACCTTGCAGGGCGAGGCGAGGGAGAGTCGTCACTCGGGCGCCGGCAGAGGGCTTCCGGTCCCCGACCCGGCGTCGGCTGCGCTCGTGGCGCATGGTCTATGGCCGCGCGCGTGGTCGTCCGATCGCGACAATGATTAGGTCGTCGAGCGCGTCCGTGTTGGCTTTCATCCGGCCGCGCCCGTAGTACTGGCGCAGCACCGCGACGATCTCGCTCGAGATCCGCGCAAGTAGCTGACCGCTCTCGACGAACGCCAATCTGTGTTCGGCCGGACGCTCTTCCACACGTTCCAGTTTCGGGTCCGGTGAGACCCGCGAGGGCTCGCCAGTGGATCGCTTGTGATGTTCGGCGTCGTCTGGGGGCGGTGTCAATCGCCGGGGCCCGCCAGATCATGTCCCTCAAAGGTTGCTATTCGGGCTGGATTAGTTCGACTGCGCCGAACCCTTCGAGTGGCCCGTCGACGAAGAAGATCTCGAGCGAGAGGTCGGGCTCGACGTGGGCTTGGGAGAGGAACGCGAGCACCTTGCGGCCTGTGAGCTGCTCGATCGTCTCGGTGAAGAGTTTGGTCATCATGTGTTGGAAGTCGTGGCGCATAGCGACGACGCGCTCGGGATCGCCTGAGTCCATGATCGTCTTTTCCAGCGGCGTGAAGCCGCTGCCGCGCATCACCACGACGATTAGGTCGTCCAAGGCGTAGGTCTTTGCCTTCATCGGGCCGCGCCCGTAGTACTCGCGCTGGATCTGGACGATCTGGTTGGAGATCGCCGCGAGCAAGTGTCCGCCCCTCAGGGGCGGTTCACCACTCGTTGGCGATGCTTGTGCTTCGTCCACTCCCGTGTACAGAGAGGCCCGCGAGACCTCGTCCGTCAGTCGTTGGTGGTTGCTCGGCCCGGCCTGGGAGCGGGAAAACCCCTAAGCCTTGCCAAACCAGAGGCTACCGCGGCCAGCCGGCCTGTCAACCAGCCGCGCCGGCGCCATCTGCCCCGTGGACAGGCTCGAGCACGAACACCTCGACAGCGGAGTCGCCCGGCGTGCTCGAGCCGCTCAGAAAGGTACGGACCTTGCGGCCGGTGAGCCCTTCGACCGCGGCGACCAGCTGGTCCTCCATCGCGCGTTGCAGGACGTCACGAGCGAGGCGCACGACGTCGGCGCGGCCCGCGGCGGCAATGTTCTGCTCGCCTCTGGTCGCACCGTTCTCGAGCAGACACACGACCACATCCCCAGTGATGAACGCGCGAGACCTCTCGGACCCTCTGCCGGTGAAATCCGCCGTCAGCTTGCCGATCTCGTTCGCGATCGCGGCATTCAGCCGCCCAGCCCGCAACTCGCCATCCGGACCCGCGGTCCCTTCCACGATCAGCCTTCTCTCCGCGTCTCTTCAATCTGGGCAGAACCAGCGCTGGGTGACAGAGACGAAAGAACGCCCGACGAAGGCCCGATGCACCAACCAGCGTAACGCTCCCAGGGCCGTTTACAAGCGCTCGGGCGTGAGCGAGCGCGTTCGCCCACCCGTGGCTGACGCAGTAGCGGACGCGACCTGCCGGAAAAGACCGCGAGAGTTCCGCTCGCCCACGGAACCAGTCGTCTGGCTCGGTGCTACTGCTCGGGAACGGAGGCAGGCACAAGACGACCCCAGCACGTCAATTCTGCTTCCTCGCCGAGGGCTGCGCCGGCCTGGCTGCTCCGCTGCCGCCCGGGTCGCGCGACCGAGAAACTACGCACGTGAGGCCGATGACGCGCCTGGTGGTTCGTGACAGCAGAAGCCACAAAGATACGAACGCCAGCGCTACGTCCTCGTTCACCCGGCGAGATCCGGGTCTCGGGCGTCGGTGTCGCCGATGCCTGCTTCATGCCAACGCGCTCCCCCGGCCGGATAGGAGCCGAGCTAATCGCCGGACGACCCAGGTAGCGACCGCGCCGGTGCCGAAACTAGCAAGCTGATTCGAGCCGGTTAGTACGTCACACGGTTCCCTCGAGGCGGGAACTCACCGGCGAAGCCGAGACCCCCGGCCCCCCGATCGCAGCGCCGCGGCAGGCGACGCGGAGGCGCTCGTCGTGCCCATTCGGGGCGCGGCGAGTCCTCCGCGTCTGGGTTACCTCGTCTTGCGGTGGACTAGCGCGAGGGCGCGGGCCGCTGTGGTGCGTGTTGCGGGCGGCTTCTACGCCCGGCGGTTCGCTGCAGATCGGTCTCGATCTCTTCGAGGCTGCGGCCCTTGGTCTCTGTGACGAATGCCTTCACGAACAGCCCTGACACGATTCCGAGCGCAGCGTAGCCGAGGAATACGGGTCCCGGACCGAGCGCTTTGAGCAGGGGCGGGAAGGTTTGCGAGACGGCGAAGTTGGCCGCCCAGTTGCCGAACACCGCGACACCCATCGCCGTCCCACGTACGCTCAAGGGCAGGACCTCCGGGATCATCACCCAGACCACCGGGCCCCAGGTCGCGGCGAACGATGCGATGAACGTGGCCAGGCAGATCAGCGTGATGACCGCCGCCGGATCGCCGGGGTGATGCGGAGTGGGCAGCACCGAAAGCGAGATCCCGAGCACCGCCAAGCTCACCACCATGCCCCCGACGCCGGCGAACAGCATCGGCTTACGGCCCACGCGGTCGATGATCTTGATCGCGATCACGGTCATCGCGACGTTGATCACACCGATGATCAGGTTGGCGTAGATCGCGCTCGTCTTGGCGAAGCCGACGTTGGTGAGCGTCGTCGGCGCGTAGTAGATGATCGTGTTGATCCCGACCAGCTGCTGAAAGACGGCCAAACCGGTCGCCACCAGTAGCGCTGGGCGCACCCATTTAGCGTGCCACAGCGCCGCGAGCCCGCTGTGCCCCTCCGCCTGCTCGTCGACCTCTCGGATCTCCTCGATCCGCTCGCGCGGCTCCTCATCGCCGGGGAGGTCCTTCAGGACGGCGTGCGCCGTTTCCTCCTCGCCTGAATGCACGAGGTAACGGGGCGTCTCCGGCATCAACAGCATCCCGACCAGCAGAACCATCGACGGAACGGCGGCCAGCCCCAGCATCAGGCGCCAGTTGCCCGAAGACGCCAGGATCGCGTTGACGATGAACGCTGCGAGGATGCCGCACACGACCATCAGCTGGTTGAGCGAGGCGATCGCACCTCGCACTGCCGTGGGCGCTATCTCCGACAGATAGAGCGGCACCACCAGGGCAGCCGATCCCACAGCCAGGCCGATGACGAAGCGGGCCGCAATGAGCACCCAGACAGTGGGCGCGAACGCGGCAAGCAACGAGCCTGCCGTGAACACCACGGCGGCGGTGATGATGAGCCGCCGCCGCCCCAGGTGATCGGCCAGCCGACCTGCGCACGCGGCACCGATCATCGCGCCCAGCAGGAGACCGGAGACGATCGCTCCCTGCAGGAACGGTGACAGCTTGAAGTCGTTCGGGATGAACAGCAGCGCTCCCGAGATGACGCCTGTGTCATAGCCGAACAGCAGTCCGCCCAGGGCACCGAAAAAATAGATCGTTCGCCCGGTCGGTCGTAACGCGTGCATCATTCCTCCCTCGGTATACGGTGACCGTTGTGACGTCTGCAGCAAGGCTTTCCGTCTTAACCGGTTTCAAACAGCGAGCCCGTGGCACCCACACCGAGAGGCTGACCCGGACAAAGCGCCGACGCCTGCTTGCGGCACCACTGGCCGACCAGGCCCGCGCAGGACGCGGTGGTATAGACAGGGCGCCGGATTGGACTTCGCCAAGGACCGTCTGACTGGCTACATGCGCCCGAGTACCGTTGAGATCATGAGGCTGCCCAAGACTTCTACCGGCAAGATCCAGAAGAAGGAACTGCGCGATAAGGAGTGGAAAGGGCACGAGCGCCGGATCGGATAGTTCGTCAGCGCCGATTGCGGAGGACAGAGCGGAGCGCGATCCTGTGGCACCGCTGAGCCCATCGTGTCAGCCGAAGGTTGCCCCCCGAGGCCGGGTTGACCGCCCTGCCCGGCCAATTCGCAATCTCGACCGGTTGGCCTCGGTCATCGCCTCACCGCCGTTGATGATGGCGGCCGGGCCACCGACGCATTCACACGAACACTTACCCTCAGATGACAGTCGGCCCCGACATATCCACGTTGTGGCGCGACCGGTTCCGATATCAATCACCCCGGCCCGAGACACCGGTGTGCCATTCCGAGGCCGCTGACTTGCGCGAGCTGGGGAGGTCATCCGCAGCGGTGCGTACCGGGTGGCCGCCCACTGGTTGGCGCTCCCGAAGAGATCCCACACCGGGCATGGCTTCCTGAAGGTGATCAAAGTCGAGTGAATGCCGCTCCGTCGATCTCGTTCGATGACGTAGCTAGCCGCGCGTCGACCACTCGGAATGCGATGCACGAGGGCGTCCGCCCCGGGGCCAGGCTCCCGGGTCATCACCTGAGAGGCGGGGGAATGTGGACGCAACTCGGATCCTGATCGGTGACACCGACGGTAAATCGCGGAAATAGGCAACGAGCTCAGCGGCGCGGGTGCTACCCGTTGCTCACAGATCGAAGTGGCAAAGCGCACTCGTCCGCATCTCCTCGGCGGAGAACCGGCCTGTCGTGTCGTTCATCTCAAAGCGCGCGCCGGTCAGCGGGCACGTCGGAGCCAGGTTAGGCAGCTCGGGCTAGTCCGAGAAGGCTTGGACATGCCGGGCCCGGTTGAACCGGTCAAATGATTGCGACATGGTGTGGCCGGGCCAGCGGTACTCGACCCGGCCTCTCGTCGGGAAATATGCCGCGGTGTAGAGAGTGCCCATTCCGCGTGTGTAGCCGGTGTTGTAGAGCGGCGGCTCCAGGAAGGAGTCGGCGAAGCGCGTGGGCGTGACCTGGTCGTTGGCTAGCGGGGCGAGGAGGTGCTGTTCGCGTTCGACGGTCCGAACGGCGCGCGCGTACTCGGGCCAGTCGACGGTGCCCTGATGGTTCGTTGTCGCCGGCGTGCTCGCGAAACGGGCGGCGCGATCCGGCGCGAGGTAGGCCGTTAGGTGCTCTCCGCTGCTGTCGAGGACGGACAGGTTCTGGGCCGCGTGGATCGGAAGCCGCTGAAGCGTCTCGCGGGCCTGTGGCACGGTCTGGCAGGTTTCGAGCAGGTACCGCACGACCAGCGGGATTGCGAACCCGTCGCCCACGGCACGCCGGCCACCGAACGTCAGGGAGACCACGAGCCCCGCGTCGTTCATGCCGTCCAACAGCCCCCACAGGCAGTCGCTCATCCCGATGATCTGCTGACCGGCCCAGTCGGTCTTGAAGATGATGCCCTCGAGCCGCGCCGCCGGGTAATCGTAGTTACGCACCAGCATCGGCTCGCCGCGCGTCCACACGCCCTGCGAGCAGCCGACGATGAAGGCCGGCGGTCGGTACAGCGAGAGACAGCGCGCGGCGACCTCGTCGCCCGCGGCCAGCTCGGCCGGCCGGTCGTACGTCTCCACGAGCTCGGGCATGTGCTGATGTAGGCGTGTGCGGCAGGTCGCCAGGTCCGGGTGGGCGTTGTCTCCGTCGCGTAGGTACCAGGTCCGGTATGCCGGCCACATCTCGTGGAAGTTCGCCTGCCAGCGCTCGCCCGGGGCGCGCTCCTCGTATGACTCAAAGCAGATTCTCTCGACAGCGACGCCGGCCCCTGGGGCGGTGTCGCGCGCGCCCCGGCCGGCGTGAATCGGCAGCAGCGGAAGCGTGTCCTTGATCGCGTCCCACGCTGGCTTCCGGTAGCGATCGATCGCCTCGTTCGCGGCTGGCGGCAACCCCAAAGACTTCACCCACTCAGGAAGATCGCGCTGTAAACGTCCGTTGCTCGATCGACTTCTGGTGTTCAGGCATAAGCCCCCAGGTCCGTCGTTGCGGCGGAATCAGCGCGCTCGGCCCATTGCTTTCTACCCGGGCAGATGCCAGCCTAGCACCATCCATACAGATGGTAGTAGGATGGTGAGCAGATGGAGCAAGATGAGAGGGTTTCGAGAGGCAAGGCTGATCGCGACAAGAGCGAGAAGATCACGATCAACATCGGGCTGGTCGATCTGGGTGAGATTGACCTCCTGGTGGACGAGGGCTTCTTCGCGAATCGCACCGACTTCATCCGCACCGCGATCAGGCGACAGCTCGAGAGCCGGTCGAGCGCTGTGGACCGGACTGTCGCCCGGCGCGAGTTGACCCTGGGCAGCGAGTACTACAGTCGTCGCGATCTTGAGGCGGTCCGAGCCTCGGGTGACACCGTGCAGCTGCGCGTCCTCGGATTGGCGACCATCGCCGAGGACGTCTCACCCGAGCTCGCGCTCGCGACGATAGCCGCGGTCGAGGTTCTCGGAGCGTTTCGGGCGCCCGAGGCGGTGAAGGCGGCGCTCGCGTCGCGCACAACCTAGCCCACGCCGCAGTCCCCGGTGCCGCGCCTGCGATCGCGCTGGCCGGTCGGCTGCGAATGTGCGAACCGATCTATCTGATTGCGACTAACCACGACCCTGAAGGGCAAGGATGAGCAAAAGTTGGAATACGACGATCGGCGAGGCGCTGCGGCTCACCCGCGCGGGGCAGTTGGCCGCGGCCACGTCGCTGCTGCAGCACGGTCTCGCCGGTACAGCCGGCGGACCGCAAGCCGGAGCTGCCGGCGCGGAGGATCCTTCCGGTCACGGGCGCGCTCGCCCGTCCCCGCCAAGCAAGAGCGCAGCCATCCCTCCACCACCGAGCTTCATCGCCTCACCGGCACCGAATGCTCGTCTTGAACGCCTCAATGCCAAGCAGTCCCGCCGACCCGACCTCGCGCTGACCGAGTTGTCCGGGGCCCGACCGGCGGCTCGCTCTGGTGCATCGGCGCCCGCTCGTGCTCGCGCTGGCTTCGGCGCCGACATCCGTCGCCGGTGCCACACCGAGACCGCCGGGACGCGCAGCTACGACCTCTACGCTCCCGCCGGCTATCGCGGCGATCCCGTCCCTCTCGTCGTGATGCTCCACGGCGGCAGACAGAACGCGATCGACTTCGCGACCGGCACACGCATGAACGAGCTGGCCGAACGCCACACCTTCTTGGTCGCCTACCCCGAGCAGTCCAGGGCGGCTAACCAGGGGGGCTACTGGAACTGGTTCTCCCCGACCGACCAGCGCACCGGCTCCGGCGAGCCGGCGATCATCGCCGGCATCACCCGTCAAGTCATGCGCGACCTCGCCGTCGACCCAGCCCGTGTCTACATCGCCGGGCTGTCTGCCGGCGGCGCCATGGCTGCGGTCATGGCTGCAACCTACCCAGACCTCTACGCCGCGGTCGGAGTGCACTCCGGCATCGCCTACCGCGCCGCGCACGACGTCGGGTCCGCCTTTGCGGCCATGAAGACGGGAGGAACACCGACCGCAACCGGGACGGTCCCGCTGATCGTCATCCACGGCGATAAAGACGCGATCGTGGCCCCTGCCAACGCCGAGAAACTCATCGGCTGCCGGCTTGCAGCCGGGGACATCACAAGCCACGACGGTCCGATAACGGCACCCGCCCACCGCGGGCGGCCGTATACCCGAACCATCTACTACAGCTTCGACGGTGTCGCCGTCGCCGAGTCCTTGATCGTTCACGGCGGCGGGCACGCGTGGTACGGCGGCAATCCCGCCGGGTCCTACACCGATCCGGAGGGCCCCAACGCGTCCGCCGAGATGATCCGATTCTTCCTCCTCCACGAGGCGACCTCCCGCCGAAGCTGACACCCGACCGGACCCCGAACCACGATCCGCTGCAAACCCGGCCGACAACGTCGCGCAAGCGGATCGTGGAGCTCGTCGCAATCAACATGCCGGCCGGTAAACCATCGCCGTGACCGCGACACCAATCCGTCGGCGAGCCATCACACTCGGACGGCGACACCCCCGAGCCGCTCCACCCCGATCGCCGCGAGCCGGGCGGAGATATCCGCTGCTTGTTCAGTCAACCACGACGAGGAACGGCTTACCCTTCTCGACGACGTAGGTGGCGAGCTCCGCCGCGTTTTCGGAGCCGACATTCCTCACCGAGTGGACCGTCTCGGCCGGAACCATCAACGCCTCGCCGGCGCGGTACGTCCTGGCCCCCTGGCCGTCGATCGTGTACTCCAGCGTCCCTTCCAGGACGTAGATGATCTCTTCGCCCGGATGCTTGTGCCGAACCAACGGCGCCTCCGGGCCGATCTCTACGCGGTTCTGGATCACCTGGCGCCCGGGAATGCTGAGATCGTGCTCCTGCAGATCGGTGCGCCACAATCCCGGCGCCTGCTGCACGGTGGTACTCATGTCAACCTCCATTTGGTTGGTGCTGTTGCTGACGTCGCTGCCTCAACGCAGTGAGCTGAATGCAGCCCGGAGCTCGGCCGAAAACAGCTCGGGCTCGTCCCAGGCGGCGAAGTGGCCGCCCTTGTCGACCTCGCCCCAGTAGATGAGGTTGGGGTAGACCGTCTCGGCCCAGCTGCGTGGGGCCTTGAAGATCTCGCCGGGGCACACCGTGAAGGCGACCGGGATCGAGACCTTGGGTGGCGTCCGCCGGGCCGCGGCGGCCGCCGCCGTGCTTCGTGCGCCCTCCCAGTAGATCAGCGCGGCCGAGGTCCCGGTGCCGGTCAACCAGTACAGCGTGATGTTGTCGAGGATCCTGTCCGGAGTGAGGCCCCCGGAGGGCTGCCCGTCGAGGAACGCGCTTCATGAACTGCGCCCGCAACGCGTTGAAGGCCGCGCGTTCGGACTCGGGGAGTACCGGCGCAGCCGCAGCCGCGAACACCGCCGCTGCCACGTCAAGCGGGGGCCGGCGGAGGAAGTCGAGGTGAATGCCGAGGAGACCGTTCGGCGCCTGGAGCGCCATCGAGTCGGTGACGGCGGCGCCCTGGTCGCCGCCTTGAGCGACGTAGCGGTCGTACCCGAGGCGGTTCATCAGCTTCGCCCAGGCCTCCGCTACCCGACCGGCGTCCCACCCGACCGACGTCGGCTCGTCAGAGAAGCTGTAGCCGGGAAGCGACGGCAGCACCAGGTCGAACGCGTCCTCAGCGCGACCGCCGTGCGCGGTCGGGTCGGTGCTGCGGTGATGCGCCGACGCAGGTCCTCGGGTGCCTCGTCGGCGATGTCGACATAGAAGGGCCGGATTGCTGCGGCGCCCGCCGGCGTCTCGGCTGTGACAGACGTGCGGAGCTCCTTCGCTCGGTGCGTGACGTGACGAACCTTGATCGCTTCGTCTCGACGCAGCGCCCGTGAAGTGCACTGGTGTGGTCCCTGGTCTGACGTCCAAGGGCCGGGCAGAAGCGCTGGCGTTGTCGTCATGCCCGAAGTGATGCGTGTACTGAGAGCCGCGCTCGCGCTATGGTCGCCGCGAGATGGTCACCACGTGGCCGCGTGCGGCATTGCTCGGCCGGCGCAGCGAGCGCGAGCTGCTCGACCGGTTGCTGGCGACGGCGCTGGGCGGGCGGAGCGAGGTGCTGGTGGTCGTGGGGGAGCCAGGGGTCGGGAAGACCGCACTGCTGGAGTACGCGATCGAATCGGCGTCATCGTTCCGGGTGGCGCGGGCGGACGGCGTCGAGTGGGAGATGGAGCTTCCGTTCGCGACGGCTCAGCAGCTGTGCGCGCCGATGTTGGATCGCCTCGACGGGTTGCCCGAGCGACAGCGCGAAGCGCTGCGCGTCGCGTTCGGAATCAGTTCCGGCGAAGCGCCGGACCGGTTCGTCGTGGGGCTTGCCGTGCTGAGCCTGCTTTCGGAGGTGGCGCAGGAACGGCCGCTGTTGTGCCTCGTCGATGACGCACAATGGCTCGATCGCGCCTCCGCGCAGACGTTGGCCTTCGTGGCGCGGCGGCTGTTGGCGGAGAGAGTCGTGTTCGTGTTCGCGACGCGCGAGCCGAGCGATGAGCTGCAGGGCCTGCCTCAACTGGTCTTGGGCGGGCTGGGCGATGGCGACGCACGGTCGCTGTTGGTGTCGGCCTGGGGCGCGCGGCTCGACGAGCAGGTGCGGGACCGGATAGTTGCCGAGACGCGCGGGAATCCCTTGGCGTTGCTCGAGCTGCCGCGGGGGCTGAGCGCGTCCGAGTTGGCGGGCGGGTTCGGATGCTCGGTCACGTCGCCTCTACGCGGCCAGATCGAGCAGACCTTCCAACGCCGGTTCGAGGGCCTGCCGGCCGAGACCCAGCGTTTGTTGCTCGTCGCCGCGGCCGAGCCCGTCGGCGATCCGGTGCTGGTGTGGCGAGCGGCGGAGCGGCTCGGAATCGAGCCGGACGCGGCATTGCCGGCGGCCGATGCGGGGCTGCTCGAAGTCGGCGCGCGGGTGACTTTCCGTCATCCGCTGGTGCGCTCGGCTGTCTACCTCGCGGCGACGCCTCGGGAGCGCCAGGCGGTCCACGAGGCGCTGGCCGAGGCGACTGATCCTGAGGTCGATCCCGATCGTCGCGCGTGGCACCGCGCGCACGCCACGCTGGCGCCCGACGAGACGGTCGCGGGCGAGCTGGAGCGCTCGGCGAGCCGGGCGAAGGCGCGAGGTGGCTTTGCCGCTGCAGCGGCGTTCCTGGAGAGATCGTCGGCGCTTACGCTCGAGCCACGACGCCGCGCGGAGCGGGCGCTGGCCGCGGCGCAGGCCATGCACCAAGCCGGTGGGCTCGATACAGCCCTCGGGCTGCTGGGCACCGCAGAGGCGGGGCCGCTCGACGAGCTCGAGCGGGCGCAGGTCGACGTGCTTCGTGCACAGATCTCGTTTGACTCGAGTCGCGGCAGCGAGGCTCCGCCGTTGTTGCTCAAGGCCGCCAAGCGACTCGAGCCGCTGGATGTGGGCCTTGCACGCGAGCTCTACCTGGATGCGCTCGCGGCCGCGGTGTTCGCCGGCCGGCTGGCCACAGGAGGCGGCTTGCAGGAGCTGGCCAAAGCCGTTCGCGAGGCGACCCCGTCACCAGAGCCCCGGAGCGGGCCGGAGCTTCTGCTCGGGGGGTTCACGGCTTTGGTCATGGAGGGGCACGCCGAGGGCGCGCCGGTTTTGAAGCAGGCCCTCAGCGCCTTTTGCACCGATGCGATCTCCGCCGAGCAAGCGCTTCGCTGGCTGTGGGTCGCATGCACCGCCGCCGGACTGTTGTGGGACTACCTGAGCTGGGACCGCCTGTCAGAACGCCTGGTCAAGCTAGCCCGCGACTCCGGAGCAATCAGGCACCTTCCAATCGCTCTCAGCACGCGTGCGGGTGTTCACCTTCTCGCGGGTGAGATGACCCAGGCCGCCTCATTGGCTGAGGAGGTGTCGGCCGTGATCGAGTCGACCGGAATCAGCATCGCGCCGTACGCCGGCCTCGCCCTGGTCGCGTTCCAGGGCCGCCGAGCCGAGGCCTCGACGCTGATCGACGCGGGGAGGAAGGAAGTCCTCAGCCGGGGCGAGGGCGGAGGTCTCACGTTTGTCTACTGGGCCACCGCCGTGCTCCATAACGGCGCCGGCCAATACGAGAACGCGCTCGCCGCCGCCGAGCAGGCCGGCGAGGATTCAAGCTCCTCCTGGTTCTACAGTTGGGGCCTGGTCGAGCTGGTCGAGGCGGGCGCCCGCAGCGGAAAGACAGAGCGGGCGGCAGACGCGCTCGCGCGCCTGTCGCGAGTCACGCTCCCAAGTGGCACCGATTGGGCGCTGGGGATCCAGGCCCGCTCGCAAGCGCTGCTGAGCGACGGCGAGGAGGCCGAAGCTCTGTACCGCGCCGCGCTCGAGCGGCTCGGCCGGACGCGCGTCTGCGTCGATCTGGCCCGGGCCCACCTCCTCTACGGCGAGTGGCTGCGGCGTGAGCGCCGCCGCCTCGACGCGCGCGAGCAGCTGCGCCTTGCCCGGGCCATGTTCGCGGACTTCGGGATGGAGGGGTTCGCAGAGCGGGCGCGGGTCGAGCTCGAGGCGACGGGCGAGCACGCCCGCAAGCGGACGGTGGCCACGCGCGATGAGCTGACGCCGCAGGAGGCGCAGATATCGCGCCTTGCCGCCGACGGCGCCACCAACCAGGAGATCGCGGCGCGGCTGTTCATCAGCACGAGCACGGTTGACTACCACCTGCGCAAGGCGTTTCGCAAACTCGGTGTGCGGTCCCGCATCGAGCTCGCCCGCCATGTGCTTCAGGTGGCGGCACAGTCCGACCCGCCGACTCGCGGACACTGACCCACGGCCGAGCGGTCGGGCCCCGAGGACTACGCGTTCTCGTGATCCCACACGTGATTCGAGCGATCCGGGTCGGTGTCACGATCGCTGCCACCTTCACCCGGCATCGGTAATCAGGAGAACAGCAATGACCACATCTGAAACCCTCGCACCGCCCAGCTTCGACACCCTGCGGGCAATGGTTGCCGGCGACGTGTTCGCGCCGGGCGATCAGGGCTATGACCAGGCACGGAGACCGTGGGACCTCGTGGACCAGCGACCGGCGGTGGTCGTGTCCGCCGAGTCGGTCGTCGACGTCGTCAGGGCGGTGCGCTTCGCCCGCTCGAACGGGCTCAGGGTCGCGCCGCAGGCCACGGGTCACGGCGCGCTGTCGCTCGAGCCGCTCGAGGACGCGATGCTGCTCCGGACGTCGCGGATGCGCCGCGTCGACATCTTTCCGACGATTCACACCGCGCGCGCCGAGGCGGGCGCGCAGTGGGAGGACGTGACGGTCCCGGCCGGCGAGTACGGCCTCGCGGCGCTTGCCGGAACGTCGCCCAACGTCGGGGTGACTGGGTACACGCTCGGCGGCGGGCTGGGCTGGCTGGCGCGTCGCTACGGGCTGGCTGCCAACAGCGTGACCGCGGTCGAGATCGTGACCCCCGACGGCCGCCTGATGCGCGCCGACGCCGAACACGAAGCCGACATCTTCTGGGCGGTCAGAGGCGCCGGCGGCAGCATCGGGGTCGTGACGGCACTCGAGATGACGCTCTATCCCGCACCCGAGGTGTACGCCGGCGCGCTGTTGTTCCCGATCGAGCGCAGCTCCGACGTCCTTCACGCCTGGCGTCAGTGGACCGACACGGTCCCAGACGAGCTCACCTCGCTTGGGCGGATCCTGCGCCTCCCGTCCATCGATGAAGTGCCGGCCCCGGTACGCGGCCGGGCGTTCGCTCTCGTCGAGGCCGCGTATCTCGGCGATGCGCTATCCGGCGCAGAGCTGATCCGCCCATTGCGCGAGCTCGACCCGGAGATCGACACGTTCGCGACGATCCCGGCTCCCGCGCTGGCGCAGCTCCACATGGACCCCGAGCAACCGGTGCAAGGTGTGGGCGACGGCGCGTTCCTCGCCGACCTCCCCCCGGGTGCGATCGACACGATCCTCGCGCTGGTCGGGCCGGACGCCGACACACCACTGCAGAGCGTCGAGATTCGCCACCTCGGTGGCGCCCTCGCGCGCGAAGCTCCTGACGGCGGAGCCCAGCCGGCGATCGAGGCGAGCCACGTCATCTTCGCCGGCGGCATCACCCCCACCGCCGAGCTGCGCGAGCTCGCGCGCAGAGATGCGCTGGTCCTCAAGGACGCCATCGCTCCGTGGCACGCCGGCTACGACTACTACAACTTCACCGAAACCCCGGCGGAGGCCGAAGTCGTGCTGCCGCGCGTCTCATACCAGCGACTCAGGGAGATCAAGGCCACCTACGACCCAGACCAACTGATCATCTCCGCCCACCCGGTCCGGCCGGCGAGGTCTTGACATGAGCGCAACCGCAACCGACGTCGAACAGCCGACAGCGGCGACCGTCTGGCACGCCGTCGCCGCGAGCGCGATCGACGACGGGCTACTCGAGTGGCCACCCGATGTTCTCGCGCTGACCGAAGTGCTCCTCGAGCGCTCGGCCGCCTATCGCTTTGCGCTGTCCCCGCCAGCGGACAATCACTGGCCGCCGGCGCGCGTCCCGGGATGGGCCGACGCCGTCGCGGACGCCGGGCAGCGGTGGAGCGCCTGGGCCGAGGACCGAGAGGGAGCGATCCCCGAACTGTTGGAGCAGGAGTGGGATGTCATCCGCGACGGCGCTGACGTCACCCTCATGGATCTCACCGAGGCGAACGAATGGCGCATGTGCGAGGCGCTCTTGACTGTGCACGCGATCGCCGACGAAGCATGCGCCGGGCTCGCGATCGCGCTCGATTCCCTAGATGGACGTGGCTTGGTGTATCGGGCCCGCGGCCGCGAGCTGCTGGCCAATACGGGCTCGCTGGCTCGCATCCCCGCGCACCTCCTGCAGGTCCTGCCGCGGCTCCGGACGCCGGCGAACGGAACCTCGATGAGGTCTCTTTCGCGCTACGCGAGCGTCCAGCGTCCCGGCGTGGACGTGCGCTGGCACAAGGTGCTGGGGCGCCGGCCAGGTAAGGCGCCCCGCGACAAGGGAGTCAATCGGCTGCTCTTGCCGTGGCCGCTGCGGGTCAGGGAATCGGACTTCCGGCCCGTGCCGGGCTCGGTCAACATGAGTTCCGCGGAACCAGGGGGCTTCTTCGAGTTCGCGCCTTCCGAGCCGCTCGATCTCGACCTTGTCGATCGGATGCTCGTCGCGGCCAACGACGAGGTCGACCAGGTCAATGTCGTCGTTCTACCGGAGAGCGCCGTGGCGGAGGACGAGATCCACGAGCTCGAGGCGGTCCTGAGCCATCACGGAGTGATCGGTCTCGTAGCCGGCGTCCGCCAACGCGCCGAGCGGGCGCGGCGATTCGGGATGAACTGGGTTCACATCGGAGCGTCAACTGGCGAGGATTGGGTGCACATCCGCCAAGCCAAGCACCACCGCTGGTCGCTCGATCAAGGGCAAATTGACCAGTACCACCTGGGCGGCGCGCTGCACCCCCGCATCCGCTGGTGGGAAGCGATCGAGGTTCCACGCCAGTCGGTCCAGATCGTCGAGACTGGGGAGGGCTCGACCGTCGTGTCGCTCGTCTGCGAAGACCTCGCACAGATCGATGACGTCGCCGACGTGCTGCGGTCCGTCGGCCCGATGGTCCTCATCATCCCGCTGCTGGACGGACCGCAGCTGAGCTCGCGGTGGGCGGCGCGGTACGCCAGCGTCCTGGCGGACGACCCCGGCTCGACGGTCCTGACCTTGACCTCGTACGGCATGGCTCGCCGCTCGCGACCGCAGGGACAAGAGGCCTCGCCCGTTATCGCGCTCTGGAAGGACCCGGTGCGCGGGGTACGCGAGATCCCGCTCGAGCCGAACGCCCAGGGCGTGCTCATCTCGGCGAGCGCCGATCGTGCGACGCGGCGAAGCTCGGACGGCCGCCGACCGGTCCACAACGGCAGCGAGTTCTTCGACATGAGCGTGTACCAGGTGCGCGCTGCGAGCAGCGGCTCCCATCGACCGACGACCCGCTCGAAGCCGTCGCTTCAGCCTGTGTTCGAACCCAGAGAACTCACGATCCTCACAGCTTGGGCCGAGGCATTGGCGGAAGCGCTGACAGTCGCGCCTGAACGAGTGGAGGCGGTGCCTGCTCATGCCCACGCCGGCGCGGTCTGGCGGGCGGAACTGGGGATCCCGGATCCATCCCCGCGGCTGGACCAGGCGATCAGCTTGATGGACGACGTGGTGCGGGAAGCCAAGATCACCGACATTCTTCCGTCAGCGGACGCGGTCCTCGCGGCGCTCGCGGAACGCTCACCGAGCAAATCGAGACTCGAGAGGCTGGCCAACCGAGTCCTTCGAACGGCAGTCGAGCAGCGCCAAGCTCGCCAGGCGATGGGCGCGGCCCTGTCATCGCGCCCCGAAACGACGGCGTGACGAGGCGACCGACCGGCGCGGACGGGCTCGGAAGCCGCCGAGCGGCGTTTCCTCAAGCCGGCTGAGGCTGGGTTTGGAGAATTTCGCGGTGCAGGTCGAGCAGCGTCGGTACGTCCTCGGTCGCGGCACGTCCCATGCCGCACTCCGTGCAGATCCCCCACTCGCGCGTTCCGGAAGCCGACTGCGCCAGCGCAGCATCGATCAGCCGCACCTGCTCGGCGGTGGTGCCCTGCGGCTGGTCGGCGGGGTGGTATGGCACCAGCGCGAAGTACAGCTCGGTTTCCGGTCCGGGGCGCAGATCGCGGAGCGGAGCGAAGTAATCCGCGTCGCTTCTGTTCTGCGGCACCGTAAACGACACCCAATTGACCGGCCGGTGGGCGGCGGACACGACGGCGTTCACGACCTGCACCTGCATTGCGAGCGATTCGGGCTGCTTGAAATGCTGGTGGCCGTAGTCGCCGTAACAAAGGTGGAGCCCCACGGGCACGTCCTCGGGCACGTGGTCCACGCATCGGACCAGGCCAGGAGCGATCTGCTCGAGCGGCACCGGTGCGGCAAACTCTCCCTCCAACAGCCCGAACTCCACCGCGACATCCCACTGAACGGCGCAGAGGTCATGAGGAATCGTCGCGAGGACGTGATCGAGGTCGGCAAACAGCGCGGCCTCATACGAGGCGGAGACTCCGGGCAAGTCCTCTGGGACGATCGTCGTCGCCATCGACGCGAGCGGGGTCGGGTACTGCATCTGGAGGCGCACGCCGGGTGAGATCGTCCCGTCCTCCTGCAGGCGACGAAACACCTCGAAGGAGTTCGAGTACGCGTCCGCGTAGCCCAGATCCGGCCAGCTCACCGTCTCGGCGGAAGCGCCATCGGAGAGACGCAACCGCGGCATCGCCGGCGCCTCCGTATCTCCGATGTCGTACGCCTGCCCGCTCTCGATCGACTCGAACTCCGGCATCGCGAGGAACTTCTCGATCTGGAAATGGATCCAGTAGCCCCGCTCGCCGGTCTCGCCGTCGGTCATCCGCGATACGCCCGCCGGGATGCGCGAGCTGATCTCCCGCATGACGGTCTCGGCGTCGGGCAGGTTGACCGAACCGTTGAAATGAACGCTACTGGGCGGCATCGCGCTCCTCCGTTTCTCTGCTCACGCCGGGCAGCATGACCTTGCCAGATTCGCCGTCGGCCGGCCGCCTCGCACGAGACACGGGGGCGAGCCGGGGATCTACGCCACCGTAATACCACGCTCGGGCGCGCTTGGAACGATTTAACGGTCGCGCCGTGGCGGCACGGGCGTGAACGCGTAGTAGGGCTGAAGCTCCCCGCCGAAGCCAAGCACGCGGTAGTAAGTGACCTCGATCGTCGTCTCGTCGCGAGGGCCGCGACCGGGGTCGACGCTGAAGGCCGCGACCGGGGCCGACGCTGAAGGCCGCGAACCCGTACGGGTGGTCCTTGTCGCGGACCGAGGACCAGATCGCGTTCTCCCGTGTGTGGCGCCGGTGTCCCACCCGGTACGATCGCCCGAAGGGCTGCGCCGTTGGAATTGGATTTTTGGGGGAGTAGTGCCCGAGGTTTCGAATCTGCAGGACCGACAGACACCGCCACTGGGCGCCGATGGCGGTCGCGCGGGCCGCGAGCTCGACCGGGCCCGAGCCTCGGTCCAGTCCTCGGAGTGGGAACCCGCGTTCGAGGCGCTCACCGCGCTCGACGCTACGGAGGCGCTGGCAGCCGAGGATCTCGAGGCGCTCGGCGAGGCGGCTTGGTGGTTGTGCCACGTCCCCGAGTGCATCGCCGCTCGCGAGCGGGCCGTCGCCGCGCATGTGGCGGAGCGGCACCCGCGCCAGGCCGCCCTCGTGGCGCTCCGGCTGTTCTACACGTTCTCGGTGCGCGGGGAGGATGCGATTGCGAACGGCTGGCTGCAGCGAGCGATCCGGCTGCTAGCAGACGAACCCGAGGGAATCGAGCACGGACAGCTGCGGCTCGCTCAGGCGCGTGTCGCTCGCGCACGGGGCGATACCGAGGCCGAGCTCGCCCACGCGCGGCGCGCGATCGCGCTGGGTCAGCGGTTCGCCGATGCCGACCTCGTGGCGCTCGGCCGGTACATCGAGGGGCGCCTCCTGGTCAGGCAGGGCCAGGTCAACGACGGCATGGCGACGCTCGACGAGGCGATGCTCGCAGCCGCGCAGGGCGAGCTCGGGCCGATGGCGACCGGACAGGTCTACTGCAACGTGATCGCCGCGTGTCAGGAGCTCGGCGACCTACGCCGGGCCGGCGAGTGGACGGAGGCACTGCGGGGGTGGTGCGAGAGCCAGCCCGCATCGGTCTTCCCCGGGCTCTGCCGCGTTCATCGCGCCGAGGTGATGCGGCTGCGCGGTGCGTGGTCGGAGGCGGAGCGAGAGGCGGGCCAGGCGAGCGAGGACCTCGTGGACACGATGCCGGCGTTCGCCTCCGAGGCGCTCTACCAGCTCGGCGAGGTTCGGCGCCTGCGCGGCGACCTGGCGGAGGCGGAGGCGGCGTTCCGGCGGGCAAGCGACCTCGGCCGCGAGCCGCAGCCCGGACTCGCGCTCGTCCGTGTGGCGCAGGGCAAGCTCGAGGCAGCGGCAGCGGCGGTCCGGGGCGCGCTCGCACAGGAACCGAATCGCCTGACGCGTGCGCGGCTGCTCTCCGCGCAGGTCGAGATCTCGATCGCCGCCGGCGATCCGGCCGCGGCCGCGGCGGCCGCCCAAGAGCTCGAGACAATCGCCGACGACTACGGGAGCGTCGCGCTGCGGGCCGCTGCGGCGTTCGCCAACGGCTGCGTGGAGCTCGCCGGCGATCGCGCGGGTGCGGCTCTCAGCTCGCTTCGCGACGCGTGGGAGCTGTGGCAGGCGGCGGATTGCCCGTTCGAGGGAGCCGAAGCACGACGCGCGCTCGGACTTGCCTGCACGGCGCTCGGCGATTCTGAGGGAGCCAAGCTCGCACTGACCTCATCGCTCGCCGTGTTCGAGCGGCTCGGTGCGATGGCGGAGTCGGCACGCACGCGCGAGCTGCTCGGTGCGCGCCCGCCGGTCGCCGGGCTGACGACCCGAGAGGTCGAGGTGCTGCGGCTGGTGGCCGCCGGCAAGACGAACCGAGAAATCGCGGGCGATCTATGCCTCAGCATCAAGACGGTGGCACGCCACCTTTCGAATATCTTCTACAAGATCGACGTCTCCTCGAGGGCCGCGGCGACGGCCTTCGCCTATGAGCGCGGGCTGATCGAGGAGGCGTAGGCGAGCAGCATGGGGCGCATGACCCATCCGGCCGATCGCCAAGATGGGGCAACCGGTCGATGACAGCAGAACGAGCATCGCGGATCATGGGCGCCATGCCAACCAACGAATCTCAAAAAGGAGAAGTCATGGCTTTGACGCTGGCCGACATGGTCGCCGGCGCTCGCTCGCAGGCGCGAGAGATCTCGCCCGCCGAGGCGGCCCATGCAGACAACCAGTCGGGCCTCAAGCTGATCGTCGACGTGCGTGAGCCCGCCGAGTACGAGCAGGGTCATCTTCCGCGCGCGATCAACGTCCCCCGCGGCGTGCTGGAGCTCCGTGCCGATCCGGCCTCGCCGGCGGCGGATCGCGCGCTGTGCGCCGACCGCTCGGCGCGGATCCTCATCTACTGCACGAAGAGCCCCGGCGCCCGGTCGCTGCTCGCCTCCGAGACTTTGCAGAGCATGGGCTACGACCATGTCGAGGTTCTCGGCGGCGGGCTGATGGCATGGGCGGAAGCCGGATTGCCCGTGGAGCACGAGCCCGAGCCGGCAACCGCGTAACGCACCGGCGAAACCCCGACCCATTGAAACCCCGACCCATCCATTCAGATCAAATAAGGAGAAGCAATGGCTTTGCATCTAGGCGCCGAGGCACCTGATTTCGAGGCGAACACCACGGAAGGACCGATCCGCTTCCACGATTGGATCGGCGACTCGTGGGCGGTGCTGTTCTCGCACCCCAAGGATTTCACCCCGGTCTGCACGACCGAGCTCGGCTACATGGCGAAGATCAAGCCGGAGTTCGACCGCAGGAACGTCAAGATCATCGCGCTGTCGGTCGACCCAACCGGCACGCACGAGCAGTGGATGAACGACATCGAGGAGACGCAGGGGACCGCGCCGAACTACCCGATCATCGGCGACGGCGACTTCAACGTCTCCAAGCTGTACGGGATGCTGCCGGCGGAGGTGTCCGGCGACCCGGCGCAGCGCACGCCGGCCGACAACCAAACGGTCCGGAACGTGTTCGTGATCGGTCCGGACAAGAAGATCAAGCTGATCCTCGTGTATCCGATGACGACCGGCCGCAACTTCGACGAGGTGCTGCGGGTCATCGACTCGCTTCAGCTGACCGCCCAGCACAGGGTCGCGACGCCGGTCAACTGGCAACCCGGCGACAACGTGATCATCTCCGGATCCGTCTCAGACGACGAAGCCAAGACGATCTACCCAGACGGGTGGGAGTCGCCGCGACCGTACATCCGGATCGTGCCGCAGCCCGCCGGTTCGGAGCGATGATCCTGAAGCAGTATTACCTGGGCTGCCTCGCGCACGCCTCCTACCTGGTCGCCGATCGGGTAGGAGGCAATGCCGCGGTGATCGATCCTCAGCGGGACGTCGAGCAGTACCTGGCGGACGCGGAGGAGCTGGGCTGCGAGATCGGGCACGTGTTCCTGACCCACATGCATGCGGACTTCATCGCCGGCCATCTCGAGCTCCGCGATCGCGCCGGGGCGGCCATCCACCTCGGTGCAAAGGCGAGCGCTGAGTACCCGTTCAGCGCAATGGGCGACGGAGACGAGCTGCGACTCGGAGACGTGCGCCTCTCGGTGCTCGAGACGCCGGGGCATTCCCCGGAGTCGATCTCGATCCTCGTGTTCGACCCCGAGCACGACGGCGATCGCCCGTTCGCGGTGCTGACGGGCGACACGCTGTTCATCGGCGACGTCGGCCGGCCCGACCTGCGCGCGTCGCTCGGCTGGAGCGCGGACCGGCTCGCAAGCATGCTGTACGACTCGCTGCACGACAAGCTGTTGCCGCTGCCGGACGACACGCTGGTCTACCCGGCCCACGGCGCCGGCTCCCTCTGCGGCAAGAACCTCTCGACGGACACCGTGTCGACGATCGGCGTGCAGCGGCAGTACAACTACGCGCTCCAGCCGATGAGCCGTGAGCGCTTCATCGAGATCGTTACCAGCGACCAGCCGGACACGCCGGCCTACTTCACCTACGACGCCGTGCTGAACGCGCGCGAGCGCCCGACGCTCGACGAAGCGCTCGTGCGCGAGCTGCAGCCGCTCTCGCTCGAGCGGCTGCTCGAGCACGTCGAGGCACGGCGCGCAGCTGCTGGACACTCGCGAGCAGTCGGAGTTCGAAGGGCGCCCACATCCGCGGGGCGCTGAGCATCGGCCTCGGAGGCTCGTTCGCCACCTGGAGCGGCACGATCCTGGACGCGGCTCGGCCGGTCGTTCTCGTCGCCGAGCCCGGACGCGAGGTCGAGGCCGCCACGCGGCTCGGGCGGATCGGCTTCGACACGGTCGCGGGGTACCTCGCCGGCGGGATGCAGCAACTCGACGACTCGCCCGAGCTCGTCGACCGGATCGAGCGGATCACGGCCGGTTCGGTGGCCGAGCTCCTGGACGGTGCCGACCCCCCAAGGCTGATCGACGTCCGCACGCCCGGGGAATGGAGCGACGCGCACATCGACGACGCCGTGAACCTGCCGCTGTCGCGGCTCGCCGAACGCCTCGACGAGGTCCCGAGCGATCGGCCCCTGATCGTGTACTGCGCGAGCGGCTACCGGTCCGCGGTCGCCGCCAGCCTGCTGCGTCGTGCGGGGATCGCACGCGTCGCGAACCTCGTCGGCGGTCTCGCGGCCTGGGAGTCGGCTCAGCTGGACACCACCCGCAGAGGTCGCTCGGTCACAGTGAACTAGCCCGGCGCTGCGCCGGATGTCGACACAAGACGTTCAGGAAAGATTCAGGTCAGCTCGCCAGGCTGCGCTGCCCGTGCTTGACTCACTCGAGCGGCGACGGTGGCGGCTGTCCGCGCTCGCGGCCGCGCTGCTCCTCGCGGGCTGCGGATCCGCGTCGGTGTCCCCGCCCACTCATCCCGCGCCGCCGCACCGCCCGAGCCGGAAGGTCACGGCGACGCGCGTCCCGACGTCGCTGGTCGCGCGGCCAACGGGGCTGCTGGTCGCCGGCGTCCAGTATCCGGCCACGGCCGCGGTTGGCGGTCGGCTGCTGCTCATGGGCGGCCTCGACCAGGCCACGGCGTCGGTGGCGGACATCGTCCGCGTCGATCGGGGCGGGAGCGAGCGGATCGGCACGCTCCCCTACGCGGTGCACGACGCGGCGGGCGCGACGCTCGGAGGCACGGCGTACCTGCTCGGGGGCGGGGAGCCGTCCTACAGCGACATCCTCGCCGTCGGCGGGAGTGGGCGAGCCACCGTCGTGGGGCACCTTCCGGTCGGCGCCTCCGACGTAGCGGCGGGCGTGATCGGCGGAACCGTGTACGTGGTCGGGGGCTACACCGGGGCCGTGCCGCTCGACACGATCGTCGCGTGGTCGGGGTCGGGCACCGGAAAGGTGGTGGCTCGGCTTCCCCATCCGCTGCGCTATGCGGCGGTGGCCGCGATCGGCGGCCGGCTGATCGTCGCCGGCGGCACGAACGGCGACAACGCCACGCGCGACATCTACTCGTTCGACCCAGCCGGCGGGCAGGTGCGCGAGATCGGCCTACTCCCACGCGCCGTGACGCATGCATCGGCGGCCGCACTGGGCGGGCACGTGTACGTGATCGGCGGCCGAGGCGCCGTCCAGGGCAGCCAGACGAACGCAATCCTGGCGGTCGATCCCGCGACCGGCCGGATCAGGCCCGCGGGCCGGCTACCGGTCGCGCTGTCTGACGCCGGGGTCGCGACGATCGGCGGGGCGGTGATGCTCGCGGGCGGACGCGAGCCAAGCGGGGAGCTGAGTCGCCGCGTCTACGCGCTCCAGCCGAGCGCGGGACAACAATGACCGGCCGGGCGGCGCGCTGTGCACTGATCCTGCTGGGAGCTCTCGTCGCGCTCACCGCCTGCGGTGGCAGTCATGCCGCGCGCACGAGGAGCTCCTCCACCGCGCGGACGACGCCGACCGGGCCGGTCAAGATCGTCCTTCCCCAGAAGCCCGCGTGGGCCGTCACCGACCCGAGCAACGTGTACGCGGCGGATGCGCCGGCCGACCTCTCGCCGGTCGTGCGGCATGACCGGCCGCTCATCTACGTGCCGAACAGCGTGAGCGACACGGTCGACGAGATCGACCCGCACACGTTCCGGATCGTCCGGCAGTTCGCTGTCGGAGCGCTGCCGCAGCACGTCGTCCCGTCCTACGACCTGCGAACCCTGTGGGTCACGAACGACGAGGGCAACAGCCTGACGCCGATCGACCCGATCAACGGCGTCCCGGGGCGGCCCGTCCCGGTGGAGGACCCCTACAACATGTACTTCACGCCCGACGGGCGGTACGCGGTGATCATGGCCGAGCGCCTGCGACGGATCGACTTTCGCGACGCCCACACGATGAAGCTCCACAAGTCGCTGAGCGTTCCCAGGTGCGCCGGCGTCAACCACGCCGACTACACCGCGGACGGGCGGTACATGCTCGTCGAGCTGCGAGTTCGCCGGGGCGATGATCGTGGTGGACGTCGCCGGCGAGCGCGTCGTCGGGACGGTCCCGTTGCCGACCGGCGCCTCGCCGCAGGACGTGAAGCTCTCGCCCGACGGCCGCGTGTTCTACGTCGCCGATCTGAACTACGGAGGGGTCTGGGAGATAGCCGCAAGCAACTTCCAGCGGATCGGGTTCCTCAAGACCCGCGCCGGCGCGCACGGGCTCTACCCGAGCCGCGACGCCCGCTTCCTATACGTATCGGACCGCTCGGCGGGCGCGGTCTCAGTGGTCAGCTTCGCGACGCGGCGGGTCGTCAAGACGTGGCGGATCCCCGGCGGCAGCCCGGACATGGGCAACGTGTCCGCCTCGGGCCGGGTACTCTGGCTGTCTGGGCGCTACGACGCGTCGGTGTACGCGATCGACACCGTGACGGGCAGGCTGCTCGCCCGGATCCCGGTCGGGCAGGGACCGCACGGGCTGTGCGTTTGGCCCCAGCCGGGGCGGTACTCGCTCGGTCACACCGGCATCATGCGCTGAGTACTCACCCCGAGGGCAGGCGTGCGGCGAACTCACCGCCGCTCCCGTTCCCGGCTACCCGAACGTCACCGCCGGCGGCCCGCGCGAGCCGCCGGGCGAGGGCCAGTCCGAGTCCGGCGCCGCCTGCATTCGTGGCCGCGGCCGCGTCGCCTCGCCAGCCGGGCTCGAAGACCTTCTCGCGATCGGCGGGAGGCACGCCCTGCCCGTCGTCGCGCACGCGGAACAGCACCGCTCCGTCGCGTCGTCCGATCTCGATCCGGACCGTGCTCGAGCCGTACCGGCATCCGTTCTCCACGAGCGGCGCGAGAACGCGTTCTGCCACCTCGTCGTCGACGCCGATCCTGATCGGCGCGGTGGGCTCGCCGACGGTGATCGTGATGCCGCGCGTCTGCGCGAGCGCGGTACAGCCGCGAGCGGCAGCGCGCGCCGCCCGGAGCGCATCGCCCGTGCCGTGCGGCGCACCGAGCTCGACCCGCGTTGCCGCCATCAGCGTGTCCAGTGTCCTCGCCATCTGCTGCGCGCTCGTGAGCACGCGCTCGTACCCGGCTCGGTACTCCCCGGGCGAGCGGGGGTGACGCAGTGCGAGCTGGGCTTCGGCGGTCACGCTCGCGAGCGGAGTACGAAGCTCGTGCGAGACCTCGGCCGAAAACCGCTGCTCGTGGCGGAGGCTGCTCGCAACGCGGTCGAGCAGCGCGTCGAGCGTCGAGGCCAGCCGAGTGAACTCGTCGCGGGGCGGTCCGAGGTCGAACCGCCGGCCCGTGTCCGCCACGCTCCACGCCTCAGCCTGCTCGGTCATGTGCCCGACCTGTCCGAGCGCGTGTGAGATGAGTAGGTGGGCCGCGACAGCCACCATGAGCAGCACGAGCGCCCCTAGCACGGCCGACCCCACGAGCGTGATCTGCGCGGTGTTCTCGTAGGGCGCGAGCGAAGCCTGCGCGACCACGGTCCCCACCTGTCGCCCGCCGTACACGACCGGGACGGCGTACAGACGGGTGTCGGTAGCCTCGATGTCCTCGCTTCGTCGCGGACCACCGCTGAGGCGCTCGGCCGCCCGCTCGGTGACCGGGTCCGCGCGTGGCTGCTCGAGCGGCCGTCCTTCGGCGAACACCCACGTCTGCGCATCCGGCGCTGCCGCATCGGGCGCCTCGGGCACCGCCAGTTGGCCACCTGCCACGCGGAGCGAGGCGAGCTCGGCCGAGGCTCGCGAGAACACCGCGCTGTTCGCGTCCGCGTCTAGTCGCTGGCGCAGCAACACGTTGAACGCCGCCAGCAGCAGGACCAGGGCGACCGCGACTGCGCCGAGGACCGAAAGCAGCAGCCGTCTGCGCAGACCAAGGCGGGAGATCATTCGAGTCTGTACCCGGTGCCGTGCACGGTCACGATCTGCGGCGGTCGCGGCAGCGACGCGAGCTTCCGGCGCAGACGAGCGATATACACGTCGAGCGTGTTGTCGTGCACGATCGCACCGTGCGGCCAGGCGGCGCGGGTGAGCTCGAGCCGCACACACGCACGCCCCTGCCGGGCGGCCAGCGTCGCGAGCAACCGGAACTCCGTCGGCGTCAGGGCGATGCCCGTGCCGTCTTGTGTGACGGTGCGCTCGGTCGGATCGAAGTGCAATCCGGCGCTGAACGCCGGCGCGTCGCCGCCGGCGCGACGAAGGAGCGCCTGGAGCCGCGCTGTGACCTCCTCGATGTCGAACGGCTTGGTCACGTAGTCATCGCCACCCGCGTTGAAGCCCGCCAGCCGGTCGGTTAGCGCGTCGCGGGCGGTCAGGAACAGCACCGGCGTATCGATGCCGCGCGCGCGCAATGCCTGGCATACGTCGCGCCCGTCGGCATCGGGTAGGCCGACGTCGATCACGAGGAGGTCGGGAGCGTGCCCGCTGGTCGGCATCCGCTCGATCAGGTCGCGCGCGGTTCCGACCCCGGCGGCGTCGAAGCCCTCGGCCTGGAGACTGCGGACCAGCACGTCCCGCAGCTGCGGCTCGTCCTCGAGGATCAACACGGTGGCGCCGGCCATGGGGTCACTCAGTATCGCCCGAGTTCATAAGGGGTTCTACTCGGCTTTCAGGAGCGGTTCAGGTCAGATCCCGAGCATCCGCCCCGCATGCGGGGAATCGCAGTAGCCCTCATCTCGGTGCTGTTGAGCCTGGCCGCCGTGGCCTGCGGGTCCACCAGCCACTCGAGCACTCCAGCCGCCGCACCGGCGACCAGCACCAGCTCATCTGCCGAAAGCCGCGGCTCCCAGGGCGGGGTAGGCGCGCTGTCGGCGGAGGCGCAGTCAGCCGCGACGGGTGACATCCCGGACAACCAGGTGTTTCTCGCCTTCGGTGATTCGCGGTCGGGCTACAGCATCTCCTATCCCGAGGGCTGGGCGCGCAAGGGTGCCGGGTCCAAGGTCACGTTCTCGGACAAGAACAACATCGTCCGGATCGTGATCGGCAAGGGCGCGGCGCCCAGCCCCGCGACCGTGCGATCGGAGCTCAGCATGCTCCAGCGGGGAAACGCCACGCTGGCGTTCTCGCCTCCGCACCCGGTCCACGTGAAGTCGGGGACCGCGATCAAAGCGACGTACACGACTCGGAGCGCGCCGAACCCCGTCACCGGCAAGCAGGTACAGCTCGTCGTCGACCGTTACGAGCTCGCGCGGGCCGGGAGGTGGGCCACGGTCGACCTTGGCACGCCCAAGGGAGTCGACAACGTCGACGCCTACCGGATGATGATCAACAGCTTCAGCTGGCGGTGAGCAGCTTCGGCCCCGAGCCCCGGAGCCTGTACGTCGAGCCCGAACGTCCGGCGAGCGCGATCGACTGGCCGGCGCTCGAATTCCGCGACGTATTCAAGATCTTTCGCTCCGGGCGGGTCGAGACCGTGGCGCTGCGTGGCCTCGAGCTCACGATCCAGCGGCGAGAGCTCGTGGCCGTGCGAGGTCCGTCGGGCTGCGGCAAGAGCACCATGCTGGCGCTGGCGGCTGCACTCGACACGCCGTCCGCCGGTGACGTCCGGGCGGGCGGACAGCCGCTTGCACGCCTCGGCGAGAGCGGGGCCGCCGTGTTCAGAGCCCGAGAGCTCGCGCTGGTCCTGCAGCGCGCGAACCTGTGGCCCGCGCTCACCGCGCGGCGCAACGTGATGATGTCGCTCCAGATCGCCGGGCACGCCAATGCTGGGCGGGTAGCCGACGAAGCGCTCGAGACGTTCGGACTCGGATCCCGGGCCCACGTCCGTGCGGGTTTGCTGTCCGGCGGTGAGCAGCAGCGGGTCGCGATCGCGGCGGCGGCGGCGCGGCGATCGCCGCTGGTGCTGGCCGACGAGCCGACGGGCGAGCTCGATGCCACGAACGAGCGAGTGGTGCTCGACGCGATGCGCCAGCTGCGCGACTCGTTCGGGAGCACGGTCGTTGTCGTGACCCATTCGCAACGGGCGTCGGCCGCGGCCGACCGCGTCGTGGAGATGCGCGACGGAAGGATCGGGGCGTGAGCGAGAGCGCAACCGCGGCGGGAACCACGCTCTCGAGTTGCCGGGCGGTGACCGTTACTCACGGCCGTGGCGAAGCTGCGGTCACGGCGCTCAGCGACGTCGACGTGGCGATCCGCTCGGGCGAGCGCGTCGGACTCTGGGGTCGTTCCGGCTCGGGGAAGACGACGCTCCTCCACGTCCTCGGCGGCCTCGTTACCCCGACGCGCGGCGAGGTGACGCTCGCCGGGGAGCCGCTCACATCGCTCGATGCCGCCGCCCGCGGTCGCGTGCGAGCGCACGCGGTGGCGTATGTGTTCCAGGGGGCCAACCTCCTCCCCGGCTTCACCGCGTTCGAGAACGTTGCGTTCGCGAGACACGTGAGCGGCGGCGCCGGCGAGCTCGGCCCGGAGCAACTGCTCGAGCTGGTCGGGCTGGGAGCGAAGCTCGATGCGCTGCCGGCCGAGCTGTCCGGAGGCGAAGCCCAGCGCGTCGCGATCGCGCGGGCACTCGCCCAGGCACCCGGGCTGCTGCTCTGCGACGAGCCCACCGGACAGCTTGATTCGGACACTGGATCGCGCGTGCTCGACCTGATCGCCGCGCTCCACGACCGGTTCGGGTTCGCGCTCGTGATCGCCACCCACGAGCCCGACGTCGCCGCCCGCGCGGACCGCGTCCTGACCCTCGAAGGCGGCCGACTCGTCGCCGACCAGGTCCTCGAGTCCGCGTGAGCGCGCGCGGCGTGAGCGCGGGACGCCGATGAGAGCTGCCGCGGCACTCGCGCTCAGCGGGCTCGTGCGATCGCCGGCGCGCACCGTCACGCGCGTGCTCGTTCTGAGCGCGGCGGTCGGGCTGCTCGGCTCGATGCTGCTGTTCGTCGGCAGCTCGCTGCGGACGATGTCCGGCACGGCGATCCGGAGCGTGCCGCTCGACTGGCAGGGTCCGGTTGCTTCCTACCCGCAAGCCGAACGAATTGCCGCCGGCGTGGCCAAGCAGCGCGGCGTGCTGCACGCGCTGCCCGCCGCCACCGCGCCGTTCGCGACCGTCAGTCACTCCGGTCCGGCCGGCGTCTCCACCGCCGGGAGCGGCGAGATCCTGGCCGTCCCCCCGGGATATGAGCGCGGCTTCGCCGTGTACCGCTACCTCGAGGGACGGCTCGAGCCGGGACAGATAGTGCTCGACCAGCAGCTCGCGGCCACGCTCCAGGCTCAGCTCGGCGACGTGGTCACGATCACGCCGCGCCCGAGCGCACGCCCACGCCGCTTCCGCGTATCGGGCGTGGCGCTGATCACGGCCCCGGACACGGTGTTCCAGCCGCTGAACCCATTGCTCGGGCCCGCGCCGGCGCAACCACCCTCGAACGCCGCGATCCTTCCGCTCGCCACGTTCGCTCATACGCTGGCCCCGGAGCTGCCAACCGTCGCCCCGGCTGCCGTCGCGTCCGCCGCCCGCCCCGGCGCGCAGAACGGCGTGCAATGGCAGGTCGACGCGCAGGCCGATCCTGCGCTGCTGGGCCACACGCCGGCGCAGGCCTCCACGCGCTCGGTGCGGATCGTCAATCTCGTCGAGCGCTCGCTGCCCGGGCAGGTGCAGTTCGTCGACAACCTGTCGGACGCACTGAACAGCGCCGCCGGCGACGCGCTCTACGCCGAGACGCTGTACATCATGCTCGCCGTTCCCGGCGCTCTGGTCGGGCTTGCGCTGGCCTACCTGGCCGCGCTCGGAACGGTGGAGCGCGACGCGCAGGAACTGGCGCTGCTGCGGGCCCGCGGCGCGAGAAGCCGCCACCTGCTGGGTCTGGCCGCGATCGAGAGTGTCTGCCTCGGGGTGCTGGGAGGGCTGCTCGGCGCGGGGCTCGCCCTCGCGGCGGTCAAGCTGCTTATCCGGGGCGGCGCGACCGTGACACCGGCCCGCGCCGTCGTCGCCGCCACGGCGTGCGTGGCCGTGGCGATCGTCGGCGCGCTGATCGCGAGGCTCGCGGCCGGCGCCAGGGTGTGGCGCGCGAACATCAGCGCAAGCCGACACGGGGCCGCGCGCCCGGCCAAGCCGTTGTGGCAGCGGCTGTACCTGGATGCGCTGGCGCTGGCGCTGAGCGGCCTCATCTACTGGCTCACGGCAAGCACCGGCTTCTCCGCGGTGATCAACCCCGATTCGAACCCGACTCTGTCGCTGTCGGTCTACATGTTCTTCGGGCCGGCGCTGCTGTGGATCGGCGCGACGCTGCTGCTGGTCCGGCTCCGCGGGCGTGCGCTCGCGTGGGCGGCGAGACGGATCGCCGGACCCCGAGCGGTCAGTCCCGCGGGGTTTCAGCTCGTTAGCGCGGCCCGACGCGGCGCCGCGATCAACCGCGGGCTGGTCGTACTCGGGCTGCTGCTCGCGTTCGGCGTCAACCTCGGAATCTTCACCGCCACGTACGACCAGCAGGCAAACGTCGACGCGCAGCTGACGCTGGGCGCGGACGTGGTGGCTACTTCGCCACCGGGGATCGCGGCCCAGCGAAACCTCGCCGCCAGGATCGCGACCGTTCCGGGGGTCAGGGCGACGACCGCGGTCGACCACTCCTACGCGTACGTCGGCCCCGACCTGCAGGACACCTACGGCATCGACCCCGCCACGTTCACCCGCGCGACCGGCCTGCGCGACTCCTACTTCCTCGACGGCACCGTCGCGCAGATCATGGCTCGCCTGCGCGCCACGCGGGACGGGATCCTCGTCTCCAAGGAGACGATCGGCGACTACTCCCTCAGTCTCGGTGATCTCCTCCGCTTGCGCGTATTCGACCGGCGAGCTGGTCGGTTCCGGATCGTTCCGTTCCACGTCGTCGGCGTTGTCCAGGAATTCCCCTCCGCCCCGCGCGACTCGTTCATGGTCGCGAACCTCGCCTACCTCGAAGCCGCGGACCGCGCCGGAGGGCCCAACGTCGTGTTCGCCAAGGCGAAGAATCCGGTCGCGACCGCGGCGCGGATCGCCGCCGTTACCCGGACCGACGGCACGCTGGTCAAGAACATCGCAGATCAGAGCCAGCAGACCGTCAGCTCGATCACCACCGTCGATCTTCGTGGTATCGCGAAGATCCTCGAGGCGTTCACGATCGTCCTGGCCGGCGCGGCGACTGGGCTGTTCATCGCGCTCGCGCACATCGAACGCCGCCACGAGTTCGCCACGATGGCCGCGCTCGGCGCCCGGCTGCGCGAGATCCGCTCGTTCGTCTGGAGCGAGGCCGCGCTGATGCTCGTCGCCGCCGTCGTGTTGGCCGCCGGGCTCGGCTGGCTGCTGTCGGAGATGCTGATCGCGATGCTCGAGCACGTGTTCGACCCGCCTCCGGACAGCCTCGCGATCCCGTGGCGCTATCTGCTCGAGCTGCTTGCGGGCGCGGTGGCCGGGAGCGTTCTCGCCGGCGCCGCGGCCGCGCGCGGCCTCGCGCGGATGCCGCTCGGGTCGGTATTGCGCGAGCAGTGACGATCTACGCTTCTGCGGATGGCCACGCGCGATTAACTACGGAAGCGACGCTCGCGAGTACGAGGGCGCGCTCCGACGGAGGCCCAGGTGGCAGAGCAGTCGAAGGCGATTCTCATCACGGGTTGTTCGTCCGGCATCGGCCGGGCGACCGCCGAGCTGATGGCCGCGAACGGCCACCGCGTGTACGCGACCGCGCGGAACATCGAGACGATCGCCGACCTGGCCGAGCGTGGCTGCCGCACGCTCCCCCTCGACGTGACCGACGAGCAGTCGATGCGGGCGGCGGTGGCCGCGGTCGAGAAGGCCGAGGATGCCGTCGGGGTGCTCGTCAACAACGCCGGCTACAGCCTGTCGGGCGCCGTCGAGACGCTCGACATGGACGACGTCCGCCGGCAATTCGAGACGAACGTGTTCGGGCTGATCCGGATGTGCCAGCTGGTCCTGCCCGGGATGCGGCGCCGGCGCTCCGGCCGGATCATCAACCTGAGCTCGATGGGCGGCAAGCTGACCTTCCCGGGTGGCGGCGCCTACCACGCGAGCAAGCACGCGGTCGAGGCGATCAGCGACGCGCTCCGATTCGAGGTGAAGGGCTTCGGCGTCGACGTCGTGGTGATCGAGCCTGGGCTGATCAAGACTCACTTCGCCGAGACGGCGAAGGCCACGGTGGACGAAGGCGACGGCGGCCCGTATGCCAAGTTCAACCAGGCAGTCGCGGCCGCTACGGTCGACGCTTACGAGGGCCCGTTCGCGCGCCTCGGTGGCGGCCCGGAGACGGTCGCCAGGACGATCGAGAAAGTGGTGACCGCCAAGCGGCCGCGCACCCGGTACCCGGTGACTCCGTCGGCCTGGCTGTTCCTGGGTCAGCACGCGGTGCTCACCGACCGGATGTGGGACGCGGTGACCGGGACGCAGTTTCCGCACCCGGAATAACGCTTCGCCGGCGGCACCCTCCGGCGTCGCGCGGCGAATCGACAGGTCAGCTCAAGACGATCTGGGCCGGCTGGTACAGACGCCCGCCTCCTCCCGGCGCGTGATCGCTAACAAAACGCTGTCTGGTGTAAAGCAAGCGTTGCGTCCTGCGGGTGTGCGACGCGCGGCCACGCCGGCTTTGATACAACCGCCGCGACGCCTGTTCAGCTGAGGAGAAACATGAAAGTAATCGGGGCCGGCCTCCCGCGCACGGCAACAACGACCCAGGCAATCGCGTTCGAAAAGCTCGGATTCGGTCCGTGCTACCACATGCGCGACATGATGATGGACATGGAGAAGGGGCTGACGTTGTGGGAAGCCGCCTCGCGGGGCGAGCCCGATTGGGAGACGATCTTCGGCGACGCTCAGTCGACGTGTGACTGGCCGGGCGCGCGCTACTACAAGGAACTGCTCGAGTACTACCCGGACTCGAAGGTGGTGCTCAGCGTGCGCGGCGCCGACGGTTGGGTCAAGAGCATGCGCGACACGATCTGGTCGATGTACTTCGGGGACTCGGTGATGTACCACATGTGCCACGCGAGGGCCGCCCTCGATCCGCTGTGGGAGCGGTTCATGGACCTGATGATCTGCATGACCTGGGACGAGCAGACCGGCGCGCTGGCGCCGGCGGAGGCGACGTTCGACGACGCCGGACTCGCGGCCGCGATGGACCGCTGGACGGAGCGCGTCAAGCGGGACGTCCCCGCCGACCGGCTGCTCGTGTGGGAGCCGCGCGAGGGATGGGAGCCGCTGTCCGAGTTCCTCGAGGTGCCCGTACCCGACGAGGAGCTGCCGAACACGAACGACACGCTGGCGTTCAAGGAAGGCATCCTCGGCGGCGCGCTCGCGGTCGTGAACGACTGGTGGGACCAGCGCGAACGGCCTACGGCGGGGCTGCACGCCGCCTCGCTCGACTGAACTGCGCGTGGCGGAGCGCGGCGAGCCGGACGGGCTCTACGCAGCGACCGAGCCGTACGACCGGGGGATGCTCGCGGTCGGCGACGGCAACGAGATCTACTGGGAGCTGGTCGGCAACCCCCACGGCAGGCCGGCGGTCGTCCTCCATGGCGGGCCGGGGTCCGGCGCGATCCCGTGGTGGCGCCGGCTGTTCGATCCCGACGCCTATCGCGTCGTGTTGTTCGACCAGCGTGGTTGCGGCCGCAGCACGCCTCACGCGAGCGACGCGCTGGTCAGCCTGGCCGCGAACACCACCGGCCATCTGCTCGCCGACATCGAGCGACTACGCGTCTCCCTGGGAGTCGATCGGTGGCTGGTGCTGGGCGGCTCCTGGGGCTCGACGCTGGCGCTGGCCTACGCCGAGGCGCATCCTGATCGCGTCAGCGAGATCGTCCTGTTCTCGGTCGCCACCACCGGCCGCCGCGAGGTCGAGTGGATCACGCGCGACGTCGGACGTCTGTTTCCCGAACAGTGGGAGCGGTTTCGCGACGGTGTCCCGGCGGCCGATCGAGACGGAAGCCTGGTCGAGGCGTACAGCAGGCTCTTGAACGATCCGGACCCCGCGGCCCGAGAACGCGCCGCACGCGACTGGTGCAGCTGGGAGGACGTACACGTGTCGCTCCGACCGGGACAGGCCCCGAACCCTCGCTACGAGGATCCGGCGTTCCGCATGTGCTTCGCGCGGATCGTGACTCACTACTGGACCCACGCGGGGTTCCTCGAAGACGGCGCTCTGTTGCGAGGCGCGGGCAGGCTTGCCGGCACACCCGGCGTCTTGATTCACGGTCGGCTCGACGTCTCGAGCCCACTCGACATCGCCTGGCAGCTCACCCGCGCCTGGCCGGACAGCCGGCTCGTCGTGATCGACGACGCTGGGCACGACGCGGGACCGGGCATGACCCGAGCGCTCATCGCCGCGACCGACGGCTTCCGCGCGCGCCGCGCCTAGCGTGCTGGATGCGCCGGCTAGCGCGGCGTCAACACGATCCTGTGTAATCCGCACGTGACCGAGACCGTCGGCGTGATCGGAGTCGGACGCATCGGGCTCCCGGTGTGCTCGAGGCTCGTCGCGGCAGGCTTTGACGTGGTTGCCGCGGACGTCCGTCCCGAGCGCGAGAGCGCCGTCCGCACCGCCGGGGCCGGCTGGGCTTCCGATGTCACGGCACTCGCGACCGAAGCCGAGGTGCTGGTCACGGTGTTGCCGGGGACGAATGAGCTGCGCACGGCGATGGCGATCGCGATCCCGGCGGCTCGGCCCGGGACAACCTGGATCGATCTGACGAGCGCGACGCCGGTCGCCGGACGCGAACTCGTCGCGAGCGCCCACGAGCGCAACGTCGAGTGCCTCGATGCGCCGGTCGGTGGAGGGGTCGGCGCGGCGACCGCAGGCACGCTGCAGCTGTTCGTCGGCGGGGAGCAAAGCACCGTGGAGCGCCATCGCGAGCTGCTCGAGTCGCTCGGGCGCATCGAGCACGTCGGCGGTCACGGCGCCGGCTACACGACGAAGCTGCTCGTCAACCTTCTCTGGTTCGGGCAGGCGGTGGCGGTGGGCGAGGCGCTGCTGCTCGCGCGGCGCGCCGGCATCGAGCTCGACGTCCTGCGTCGCGCGCTGGACACGAGCGCGGCGGCGAGCGAGTTCATCCGGCGCGACCTCGACGCCCTGCTCGAGGGCGACTACCTCGAGTCGTTCGGCCTGCACCGCTGTGTCGAGGAGCTCGAGGCGGTGCTGGCGCTCGCCGACGAGCTCGAGGTCCCGTTCGATCTGTCCGCCGAGGTCGCGCGCTCGTATCGAGCCGCGCTCGCTCGGTACGGCCCGGTCGACGGGGAATTGCTGGCAGTCGCGGTGCTCGAAGAGCGCGCCGGCCTCAGACTGCGCCGCAGTCCCGCCAGGTAGCGGTCGTCCCCGTAGGAGCTGCAGACGAAGCCCGTGGAACTGCGCGCGCAGAATCGGGAAATCGAGATCAAGAATGAGCAGATCGAGCTGGCTCGACGGCTAATGCGGGTCTTTAAAGCGCCAGGGCCCCGCCCCCCGAGTGGAGGACGGGACCCGGACGCACCCCTGTCAGTGACTCTGGTGCTTGTGCTTGTGGCTTGGCGACTTGAACGTGACGGTCTGGGTTGACACCGTCGCGCTCTGCCCATTGCCGAGCGCCTCCTTCACCACCAGCGTGACCTTCAGCGTGTGGTGGGCGGCGAGCAGGTTCCGTCCGGCCCGGTTCAGCGAGATCCGCACCGTTTCACTGGTGCCGGCGGTCAGCGTCACGTGCGTTGCTCCGACGCCCACGACCTTGTGCCGCGCCCGCGCCGCGACCGCGATCACCTTGTGACCCCGCAGCGTCTCGGTCACGCTCAGGTTCAGTGACAGATTGCACTGGGCTCCCGGTGCCCCGGTGCACGTGATGCGCACAGCCGCTGTCGTGCCACTGACCGTCGCGTGTCCGACCGTCGCGTGTCCGACCGTCGCGGTACCCGCAGGCGGAGGCGGCGTCGGGCTCGTGGTCAGCGTCTGATCGGCGCCGGCGAACGTCCCGAAGTCGCTCGTGGCCACGGCCCGGTAGTGGATCGTGGTCCCCGCGGGCAGCCCGGTGAGCTGCCCGCTGAACGGCGGTCGCGACGTTGCTCGGCGCGAGCGTCTGGGCCGCGGTGCTCTGACCGTAACCCGTCGTCATGCCGAACTGGAAGGACACCTTGACCGCGGCTCCCTCCGGGTTCACCGTACCGCTGAGCGTCGCGGCCGAGGTCGTGATCCCGCTCGCCGCACCCGTCACCGGCGCATCCGGCTGATACGCGTCGGCGAACAGCCCGAGCGGGCTGGTCCCGTTCGTGAACAGGAAGAACGGCGTTCCGACCGCTCCGCCCTGGCACGCCTGGCCGTCGCTGTTGAACGGCGTGGCGATGCACGCGGATGAGATCGGCTCGCGCACGTCGGCCTGGCCGGCTCCGTCACCGGTCGGCGTCAGCGGGACGTCGCTCTTGTCGAGCACGAACGTCGGGTTGGCCGCGTTCACGAAGTGACCGACGAACCCCTTCGTGCCCTGACTCGTCTCCTCACGCCACGTCACGTACGGGCGTGTTGCCCGAGAACGTGATGTCCGGGCGCGTCGAGTCGACGCCTGCCGGTCGAGATCGGGTTACCGCCGTTGACGATCTGGAAGTGCGGCGTCGGCGTCGCGACGAACCGCGACACGAACACCTGCTTGTACGCGCCCACCGTCTCGGTCCAGGTGACCCAGGGAGCGGTCGGGTTGGCCGGGTTCATCGTGCCCGCGGCGACGCGCGGATCCTCGGCGTCCTGCCATCGGACCGCTGTTCAGCGAGCACGCCTGCTCGGCCGCCGCGCTCGTGGCGCAGGTGGTGGCCGCATTGAGGATCCCGTTGCCCGCTGTTGCCGATCACGTGCCAGTGGAAGCCACCGAGCACGCCTGCGGTGGTGTCGGGCTCGGCCTTGGCCGCGAACACCAGGTCGTTCGGAGCGAGCCCGCCGGCTCCGGTCTCGTACCACACGACCCACGGCACCGAGTCGTTCGCGCCGGTGAAGGCGATGTCCGGCTCGATCCCGTCGCGGTTGACGTCGACGTTCAGGCTCGGATCCTGCGCGCCCGGGCCGACGCGCTTGATCGCCGACGTCCTGGAAGCAGAAGCCACCGATCGCGGGGACGTTCCCGGACGCGTCGGCCACGCCGGCCGGGGTCACGCCGTTGCAGTTCGCCATGCCCGGACCGAGCGGCTTGCTGACGAAGATCTGATCCTTGGCGGTTGCTGTTCGAGGTCTCCTGCCACGTCACCCATGGGCCGGGCTTGGTCGGGTCGACCGCGGAACCGCCGGCCACCGACGGGGTTCTCGGCGTTCTGTTCGGTGTGGATGTTCAGCGACGGCACGTTCGGGCCGCTGCCGCCGTTGCCCCGGCTCTGGCCGGCGAAGATCCACTTGCCCTGATTCGCGTCGCCGGTGTTGTCGAAGCTGCTCGCGAACACGTTGTTGTTGTCAAAGCCGGTGCCGCGTCGTGTTCTCGTACCACGTCGCCCACGGGACGGTCCGGCCCGCGCCGGCGAAGTCGATCGACGGACGCCTCGCCATCCTGGCCCTGGTCGAAGTTCAGCGACCCAGGCGAACTGTCGGGGTCGCGCTCGACCGGCCGCCCACCGTGCCGTTGCCGCGAGTCGTCCACGCGCCGTTCGCAAACGAGCGCGAGAACACCTGGTCGCGCAGATCCGCTCGCCTCCTGCTGGCGGAAGATCGCCCACGGGACCGCGGGCTTGCCGGCGGTCGAGCGCACCGCCGACCACGTCGGCGTTGGTCGGATCCTCGCCGCTGACGCTCAACGCCTTGTTGATCCCGGCGGCGGGATCGTCATTCACCTGACTGCCCGGCGGCAGCGCCTGAAACGCCGCCGCGGACCCGGCGGTCGCGAGTGCGACCACCGTGGCCGCGAGCGCGAATCGCGCCCGTCGAGGTTTCCCCCGGTACATCCGCATGTGTTCTCCTTCGGTTCGAGGTTTGGTTCTCGGACCGGAGTACGGGAGGACGCGGCGAACGGTTCGCGGTCAGCGCGGCGAGATGGAAAACACCCGAGCCCCCACAGCCGGGCCGTGCTTCGGGACGGAAGCATCCCGAACGACCTCGTCCCGATTCCCGGCGCGAATCAGTGCACCGGGTGAGCGACGCCGACGAGCACGCGCCGGCCGGACGACGCCGGGTTGCCGTTGGCCACCTGCTCGGTGACGCTGAAGCTCCGGAACTGCGTCACCGGCGCGCCGGACCACAGGGTCACGTGCTCGGCGTCGTTGAACGTGCCGACCGGCACCAGGATCCCGGCCGGGTTCTTCAGCCACGCCTGGTAGTAGCGGCCGTTCGCCAGGTGCGGCAGCCCGGTCGCCGACAGCCGGATCTCCCAGCCGGAGCTCATCTTGGTCAGCGTGGCGAGCCGTGCGCGCCGGGGGCGAGCGACGTCCCCGACACGACCATCGCGAACTGGAGCGGCGCCGGCGAGCTGCCGCCGACCGCGAGCACGACGCGACGACGATCGCCGCCGCCGCGGTCGCGAACCCGCCGAAGACGAGCGCCGGACGGCGGAACGGCCAGCGGACCGTCGCGGGCGCCCGAAGCGGCTCGCGGCTGCTGCTCGCCGCGCTTCCCCGGCGATCGCACTGACGATCCGATCCTCGAGCCCCGCGTCGGGCTCCTCCCACGTGGCGGGCGTCTCGAGCAGCGCTGCGCAGCTCGTCGAGCTCGACGCGCTCCTGCGGCGTGAGCGACGTCCGACAGCCTCGCCCGACAGGTACGCGATCCGGTCGTTGTCGCTGGTGCTCACTTCCGTGCCTCTGCTCGTCTGCATACGGTAGACGACCTCGATTCGGTTCATTCGCGCAGATGCCCGAGCATCGCCGCCAGGCGCTTGTGGGCCCTGAACGACCTCGATTTCACCGTCCCGATCGCCACCCCGAGCCGCTCCGCGATCTGCGCGTGCGTGAATCCGTCGAGGTGCTGGAGGCGAACGACCTCCTGCTCGTCTGGCGGCAAGCTGCGCGACCGCATCGCGGACCTCCCACACGTCGTAGATCGCCTCCGCCGACTGCGGGCGTCGAGATCAGCGCCGGGTCGCCCGGCGCCACCGACTCGAGCGGATCCGTGACCCGCACGCGCCTCGCGCCGGTACAGGTCGATCGCGACGCGGCGCGCGATCGCGGCCAGCCACGGTCCGAGCTCGCGCCGCTCGTCGAAGCTCTGCGCCGCTCGCCACGCCTTCACGAACGTCTGCTGGGTCGCCTCCTCGGCGAGACCGCGGTCGCCCAGCACCTTGTACGCGACCGCGTACACGAGCCGGCCGTGGGAGCGATAGACCGACCGCACGGCGTCGGGATCGCCCTGTCGAAAGCGTGCGCGGAGGTCCCCTTCCTGCACGAGCGGGACGCTATCGCGCTCGAGCAGGCCGTGCTCGACGGGTGGTCATGGGCGGACATCGCCGAGGCGCTCGGGGTCACCCGCCAGGCCGTGCACAAGAAGCACGCGCGGCGCCTTCACCGCGCCGGCGTCACGAGAGGAGGAGTCGATGGCGTTTGAGCGGTTCACGAAGGATGCGCGCGCGGCGGTCCTCGGCGCCCGCCTTGAGGCCCGCTCGACCGGGCAGCGCACGGTCGAGTCAGAGCACCTGCTGCTCGCGCTCGCCGCCCGGCCCGAGTTCGGCCTCGACTGCGATCGCCTCGCCAAAGCTCTCGCCCAGGAGGAGGAGCAGAGCCTGGCCGCGGTCGGCGTCGCCGCGGGCGAGCTCGAGCCGCGCGCGACGCCCCACGCGCCACGCGAGCCTCAGTTCGCGACCTCCGCGAAACTCGCGCTCCAGCGCGCGGTCGCGCTCGCGGCCAAGCGCGGCGACCGGCGCCTGACCGCCGGCCACGTGCTGCTGGGGGTCATCGCCGCCGACCACGGTCGCGTGCGGCGCGTGCTGCGAATCGCCGAGATCGACGTGGACGAGCTGCGAACGCGCGTCTGACGCGAGAATCGAGCGCGAGCGCGCGCCTACGCCGGGGCCGGGGCGAGCGCCCGCCACGCTCCCTCGACGCTGCCGTACCGCCGCCTGAGCGTGCTGGCCGCCGGCCCGTACCATCCGGGCGCTCCGACGTCGTCGGCGGTCGGGGGTCGTCCGGTGCGCGTCCAGTAGGCGGCCAGCGCCGACCGGATCGCGTCGTCGCTCCAGCGCCGGAACCGGACCCGCGCGCCCGCATCGGCAAGCGCCGCGTTCCACGGGTTGGCGTGCTCGCGGTAGACGTCGCAGACCACCGCCGCGCTCGGCCAGCGGGGGCTCTCGGCCTCCCACCGACCAGGACGTGAGCGCGACGGGGTCCATTCGCGATAAGTCGGCGGGCGGCCGCGCTCGTCGGTCCAGGCGCAGATCGCGTCGCGGACGGCCTCTCGCGTCCACGCGCGCGCCACGGTCGGCAGGTGCGCGGTGCACGCGATGCAGCGCTCCGCGAGCGGACTCGGGACCGGGCCTCCGCAATCGGGGCAGCTGCGCGCGCGCAGATAGTTGTGGACGCTCGAGACCGAGACCCCGAGCTGGTCGGCGATCGTGCGGATCGTGTATCCGGCGGCCGCGAGTCGCCACGCGTGCGCGACGCGCTCCGCGGCCGACTCCTCGAACGTCAGGCAGCGGGCCGACATGCCGCCGGCTTGGAGCGCCTTGCCCCAGGAGCCGAAGTGCGCAGCGACGCACGAGCTGCTCGGCCAGCGCGGATGCTCGGTCATCCATTTGCGCTGAGCCGGTCGGGCGGCGTCGGGCTGCTCGCCCGACCAATCCTGGCGACGGGGCACCTCGCCGGTCCTCGCCACCCACGCGGCGAGTGCGGCCAGGATCGACTCGGGGTCCCAGCGGTGGGGCCGTCCCGGGTGCCGCATCGGGACGTAGCCCGCCGGCGGGGCGGCAACCGCCGCCCGGGCCGTTACATGACTCGGGCTCGGGCGGACGGTTGCCATCGCTTCGCGGGTCCGGCTTAGAGCGCGGTTACGACCGACTTGGTTTCGAGGTAGTTGTTGAGCACCGCGTGACCCATCTCGCGGCCCCAACCGGACTCCTTGTATCCGCCGAACGGCATCGCGGCGTCGAACACGTGATAGGTGTTTATCCACACGGTTCCCGCCCGCAGCCGCTTCGCGGTGCGGTGAGCCTTCGAGATGTCACGGGTGAACACCCCAGCGGCCAGTCCGTAGTTCGTGTCGTTGGCCGGCGCGATGATCTCGTCGGGCGAGTCGAACGGGATCGCACAGACGACCGGTCCGAAGATCTCCTCCCGCTCCACCTTCATGTCGGGCGAGGTGTTCGTGAGCACGGTCGGCTGCACGAAATAGCCGCGATCCCCGAAGCGATCGCCACCGACCGCCGCCTCGGCACCCTCGTCCTTCCCGGACTGCAGGTAGCCGAGCACTTTCTCGAACTGCTCGTCGGAGATCAGCGGGCCCATCTGCGCGTCGGGATCGGTCCCCGGGCTGACCTTGATCGACTTGGCGACGTCGGAGACGCCCGACACGACGTCGTCGAAGATCTGCTTCTGCACGTACAGCCGCGAACCCGCGTTGCAGCACTGTCCGTGGTTGAAGAAGATCGCGTTCGCCGCGCCCGGAATCGCCGCTTCGAGGTCGGCGTCCGCGTAGACGACGTTCGGCGACTTGCCGCCGAGCTCGAGGCCGACCTTCTTCAGGTTGCCGGCGGCGGCCTTGACGATCAGCTTGCCGACCTCGGTCGATCCGGTGAACGCGACCTTGTCGACGTCGTCATGCGCCGAAAGCGCGGCGCCCGCGTCGCCGAAGCCGGTGACGATGTTGACCACGCCGGCGGGGAGACCAGCCTCCTGAAGCAGCTCGCCGAGCCGCAGCGCGGACAGCGGCGTCTGCTCGGCCGGCTTGAGCACGACCGTGCACCCGCAGGCCAGGACGGGTCCGAGCTTCCACGCGGCCATCAGCAGCGGGAAGTTCCAGGGGATGATCTGCCCGACGACGCCGACCGGCTCGCGGAGCGTGTACGCGAGGTATTCGCCGGGCGCCGGGAGCGCCGAGATCGGAACCGTCGTGCCCTCGATCTTCGTCGGCCAGCCCGCCATGTACCGGAACAGGTCGGCCGCCAGTGCCACGTCTGCGGCGCGCGCGATCACGTACGGCTTCCCGTTGTCGAGCGACTCGAGCATCGCGAGCTCGTCGCCGTGCTGCTCGATCAGCTCCGCGATGCGCCAGATCAGCCGGCCGCGGTCGGACGCGTTCATCCGCCGCCACGGGGAATCGTCGTCGAACGCCCGACGTGCGGCGCGCACGGCGCGGTCGATGTCCTCGGCCTCGCCCATCGCGATCTCAGCGAGCGTCTCCTCGGTCGCGGGATAGATCGTTGGAAAAGTCTTACCCGACGCGGCCTCGACCCATTCGCCGTCGATCAGGAGCTTGTGGGTGGAGTGGACGAAGGCGTCCGCCTGCTGCTCGCTCGACACGGCAACTGCCATAACCATCTCCTCTCTGAGCGCATGCCGGCGCTCGCACTGCATGCTGGTCGACTGCTCACGGTAGTCCATTCTTGACTACCGAGCAACCCCGATTCAACGCGGCGAAACAATCGGGCGACCGCGTTAGCGTTGGTGGACGATGCCGCGGACTCGCGAGGAACTCTTAGCCGGAGAGTGGGCCGTCCTCGCGCTGCTTAGCGAGGAGCCGGCGCACGGGTTCGCGCTCGCCCGGGCGATCGCGCCCGACGGGGAGGTCGGGCAGGTGTGGACGATGCGGCGGCCGCTCGTCTACCGCGCGCTCGAAACGCTCGAGCAGCGCGAGCTGATCCGGCCGGCCGGCACGGTCCCGAGCCGGTCCGGTCCTCAGCGCACGATCTTCGAGCCAACCCCAAGCGGCGCGCGAGCGGTCACCGAGTGGCTGAACCAGCCAGTCAGCCATGTCCGCGACGCGCGTTCGCTGCTGATGCTGAAGCTACTGTTCCTATCCCGGCGCCAAGCCGACCCCACACCGCTGCTCGAGGCTCAGCGCGCGCAGTTCGCCTCGCAGGCCGAGCGTCTCGCCGCTTCCGTCGGCGAGACCGAGGGCTTCGACCGCACGCTGCTGATCTGGCGGCTGCACACGACGACCGCCGCGATTCAGTTCACCGAGACCATGCTCTCCGAGACGGGAACGGGGGCGCCTGGCCCACGACGAGATCGACCACGCCCGAGACGTAGCGCCCGCCCTTGACGTCGCCATCGACGACCAGCCATGGCTGCGCCCGCGTCTGCCCATCCTCGTTCATTGCGGCGGCAACGCGGCCAGCTGGCCGGCGCTCAGTTCGAATTTGGCGGCACACGCTTGCATAGCCCCATCCGATGCAAATGGGAGCCTTTTGGATGGTTTGCCTGGGAGGAACGACCGAACTCAGTAATCGCGCTCGATCATCACCGACGTCGCCTTGACGACCGCGGTGGCGCTCACCCCGGTGGCGAGGCCGAGCTCCTCGACCGAGTCGCGGGTGATCGCCGCCGTAACCAGGAACGGTCCGGCCTCGAGCTCCACGAGCGCCATCACGCCGTCGGATTCCACCGACCGCACCACCCCCGTGAACCGGTTGCGCGCGGAGCGCTCGGTCCCGGTGCGGTGGCGCGTCGGGCGGAGGGTAAGACGCTGCACCTCGGATCTGGGCACCAACCGGCGGTTGCGCGAGTCGCGCGTGGTCTGGATCCGGCCGGTGCGATCCCAACGCCGCAGCGTGTCGACGCTCACACCGAGCGCCGTCGCCGCCTCGCCGAGCGAGAGTTCGTCTGGCATCTGACCGGGACGGTACACGGACCACAATTGGAGCGCGGGCCGACCGGTCGCTCGGCCGAGCTCACCGACGTCAAGCCGGGGGTGCTGCACGACCCCAACCCGGTACCTGACCCCCGCGCACCGCCCTTCGCGGCTGGCCGCACAGAGAACCTCATGCGCGATATACCGGTGTGCCTGTGATCCTCGCCGTCAGCACTCACAGCATCGACGAAGTGATATTTCACGTCGCGAGCGCTCTCCAGGTGCCCGTGCTGATCGCGGCACTGGTCGCTCTTGGGCTCGTGATCTTCGAGCTGGGTAGCTTTGTGATCGAGTTGCAGGGTCGCCGGCGACGGCGGTTCTCGACGCTTTCGACCGACTCCGAGCAGGCGCGGCGCGCGCTGCTCGCGGGCGACCGCAAGGGAGCGGCAGTGGCCGTGAGCGGGCTGGCGCAGAGCGCGGCGATGGCAGGCACGATCGCGTTCATCGTCGAGCACGCGAGCCCGGGCGGGAGCGATCACCAGCTCAACAAGGCGCTCGCTGACTTCGACTTCGGCTCGCAGCGGCGTCTTGGACGGACCCGGTTGCTCGTGCGCGCCGGACCGGCGCTTGGGCTGATGGGGACGTTGATACCGCTGTCGCCGGCACTCACCGGGCTTGCCAACGGAAACACGACCGCGCTCAGCACGAACCTGCGGGTCGCCTTCAGCGTGACCGTCGTCGGGTTGCTGATCGGCGCGGTCGCGTTCGGGCTGTCGCTGGCCCGCGACAACATGTACGGCCAGGATCTCTCCGACCTCGAGTACCTCGCCGCGATTCTCAACGATCCACGACCCATGCCGCCGACGGACACGGCCGCGCCACCGAGGCCCGTCTCGGCAACAGCACCGGCCCCGGAGATCTCGACCGCGCCGACGACGACGCCGACTTCTGGGAGCACATGATCAACGTCACGCCACGCTCGCGCAGCCGCGAAGATCGCGCCGGCGATCCGCTCGACGGCTTGGTGAATCTTTTCGACCTCGGGATCGTCCTGTCGGTCGCGTTCCTGCTGGCCGCCCTGTCGTCGCTGCACCTCGCGGGAACGATCACGAAGAGCGGTCTGCGCGCGAGCCAGGCCAAACAGATCACGATCAAGCCCGGACAGACGGTCGCGCCGCTGCCGAAGCCCGGGTCGCGCACGATCGGCCCTGGCACCCAGGCGGGCGTCGTTTACCGTCTGGCCAACGGAGAGCTGGTGTACGTCCAGAACGCCCCGAACAAGAGGAACCCGTGAATGGCGTATCTCTGGGATGAGCTGCGCCAAGCGATCCCGCTGATCGCAAGCGGTAACGACTACATCCTCAATCTGACCTGGGTGACGATCCGGGTCGCGGTGGTCTCTACCACCGGCGCGCTCGTGATCGGGCTACCGATCGGGCTCGCGCTCGGGCTCGGACGATTTCGGGGCAGGCGGACGCTGCAGATCCTCGCGAATGCGAGCCTCGCGCTGCCGCCGGTACTCGGCGGCCTGTTCGTCCTCTTGTTGACGCTCCCGCGAGGCGTGCTCGGCGGACTGCACTACGCGTTCACGATTCACGCCGTTTATCTCGCCCAGACCCTGCTGGCACTCCCCTACATCGTTGCTCTCACTCCGGCTGCGATCCAGGGTCTCCCACCCGGACTCCTCGCGCAGGCACGGGCGCTCGGGGCCGGCCGGCGGCAGCTGTCGCTGCTTGCGCTGCGCGAGGCGAAGATCGGCGTGATCGCAGCGGCGATCGCGGCGTTCGGCACGGCGCTCGCCGAGGTCGGCGCGGTCGTGATCGTCGGCGGCAACATAGAGAACTACGACCAGACCCTCGCAAGCGCTGTCCTAACGGAGGTCAACGACTTCTCCAACTACCCGTACGCGCTCGCGATCTCAATCGTGCTGCTGGGGCTGATCCTGGTGCTGATCGGACTGCTCACCGTGCTCCAGCAGCGCGGCGGCGTCCAGTTGCGCTTCAGGTCGGTCTGAGATGGGCCTTCTATGGGACGAACTGACGCGCGCCGTGCCGATGATCGTGCACGGCAATCCGACGCTGCTTAGCGTGATCTGGTTCACGATCCAGGTGGCGGTGATCGCGACCACCGGCGCAGTCGTGATCGGACTGCCGATCGCTCTGTCGATCGGGCTCGGGAGATTTCGCGGCAGGCGGACACTGCAGATCCTCGCCAACGCGAGCCTCGGCCTACCCCCCGTGGTCGCCGGCTTCTTCATGTTCCTGCTGTTCGTACCGCAGGGTCCGCTTGGTGCCTTGCACCTGAACGTTACGAGAAGGGGCGTATTCGTCGTGCAAACCGTCCTCGCGCTCCCGTACATCGTCGCGCTGAGCGCGGCCGCGATCCAGGGGCTCCCGCCGGGATTGCTAGGGCAGGCGCGACTGCTTGGAGCTGGCCGACGACAGCTTTCGCAGCTCGCGCTGCGCGAGGCCAGGATAGGAGTGATGGCAGCGATAATCGCGGCGCTCGGGACCTCGCTCTCGGAGGTGGGAGCAATCGTGATCGTCGGAGGGAACGTCTACGGGTACGACCAGACCCTGGCCAGCGCGACCCTCTACGAGGCCAATGCCGCTCACTACGCCGACGCCGTTGCAATCGCGATTGTGCTCGTCGGCCTGATCCTGCTGCTGATGTGTGGGCTGGGCGTGCTCCAGCACCAGGGCGACGGCATCCGCTGGCGCTTCCGGTCGGCACCGTGACCGACGGCGGCGACGCCCGGCGGGTGCTGCTGCGCTGCGAGAACCTCAGCGTGCTGCGTGGAAAGCGCGCCGTCGTGAGCGACGTGAGCGCCGAGCTCCGAGAGGGCGAGATCGTCGCGCTGCTCGGCCCCAACGGCGCCGGCAAGAGCACGCTGCTCGACGCCCTGGCCGGCGCACTTCCCGCCGCGAGCGGTCGGATCGAGCGCCACGGCCGGGTCGGGATCGCGTTGCAGGCGCCCGATCTCGCGCGCCGAACGGTGTTCGCGAACGTGATTCTCGCGCTCGCCTGGTGGGGCGTTCCGCGCCGCGAGCGGGCCGACCGCGCCCGCGCGGCGCTCCGGGCGATCGGCGCCGAGCATCTGTCCCGGCGGCCGGCGGCAACCCTCTCCGGCGGCGAGCGCCGCCGGGTGCACCTCGCCCGAGCAATCGCGGTCAGCCCCGACGTGTTGATGCTCGACGAGCCTTTTGCCGGGCTCGACGCCGAGGTTCGCGCGAACCTGCTCGAGGACGCGCTGTCGGCAATCCGCTCCCCGACGCGGGCGACGCTTGTCGTGGTCCACGATCGAGCCGAGGCGTGGGCCCTGGCCGACCGCCTGCTGATCCTGATCGACGGCCGGCTCGTCGCGTCCGGTCCCCCCCAGGACCTGCTGGAGCAGCCGCCCAGCGTCTCGGTAGCGCGGTTCCTCGGCTTCGACGGGAGCCTCGAGTACGACGGGGAGCTGCTGCTGACGCGGCCGTCGCACGTCTCGCTCGATCCCGCCGGCCCATTTGACGCACGTGTCAGGCGGGCGGTCCCGCTACAGGACGGAGTCCGGCTCGAACTCGAGCTCGACCGCGGGTCGCTGTACTGCGTGTGCCCGCTCCCGCCCCCTCCGCCTGGGCAGACCGTCCGCGTCCGGATCGACGGTGGCGCCCGCTTCCCGCTCACGCAGACCGTTAGCCCGGTGGCATCCGGCTAGCGACGCCCAGCGGCGCTTTGCATCGCGGAGAACCTTTCGGACACTATTAGGTGGGTCGATGACGAATCCGGTTCGGTTCCGAACAGCCCTGGTCGCCGCGCTCGGCGCGCTCGTCGTGACGGCGTGCGGCGGGCACACCGCAAGCAAGCAGGACGTGATCGCTCGCGGGAACGCGATCTGCGCGGCCGCGCTGCGTGACCTGCGGGCGACGCCGTCCCCGGCCGGGGGGGAGACGTCGCTGTCGGGGCTGGCCGCGTATCTGCGCGCGGCCATGCCGATCCTCCAGCGCGAGGTCTCCAGCCTCAAGACGCTGCCCAGACCAGCGGCCGACCGGGCGCTCCTGGATCAGTACGTGGCGGCGGTCACGAAGTCGGGCGCCACCTACCGCGCGCTGGCGGCCGCCGCCGGTCGTGGCGACCAGGACGCGGTCAACCAGGCACTGGCCCAACTCCAGGCCAACCCCGCCTCGTCGCTCGCCGCCCGCTATGGCCTAACCCAGTGCGCGGGCGCGGCGGGCACGGCGGTCCCGCGCTGACGCCACCGCTGGGTCGAGCGGTCAGCGGCTACTGCAGCCGGTCGATGTCTGAGCCTACTTGCTGATCCTGCCTAAGCACTGCCTATATATTCAGCGGATGTTCAAACCCCTTAGCTTTGGCCGCCAAACCCGGCGGCGTGACCTTCACGGACGATCCGGGGCCGCGCGCCGGTTGCTCGTCCTTCCCTTCCTCGGCCTCATGGCCGGGACGATGTTCCTGATTGCCCCGGCGCTGGCGAGCGCCGACACCTCGTCCTCGCTGACGGTCATTGGGACCAGCGACGTCAGCGACTCCGGCTTGATTCCGAACGTGATCCAGCCCGGTTTCCAGAAGGCCTACCCCCAATACACGTTCAAGTACATCGGCACGGGCACCGGCAACGCCATCGCTCAGGCCGAGTCAGGCGCCGCCGGAGCGAGCAACCTGATCGTCCACGCCGCGTCGCTGGAGAACCAGTTCGTGGCCGGCGGCTACTCCTACGAGCAGTACGGCCGCGCGCTCTGGACCAACGACTTCGTGCTCGCCGGTCGCGAATGCGGACCCGGCCGGCGTGTCCGCAAACGCTCCCAACAACATTGCCCAGGCGTTCGCGGACGTCGCTGCCGCCGGCATCAACGGAGGCGGCACCCCGAAAGTCACGTTCGTGTCGCGTGGCGGTACGCCCGGCACGACCGTGTCCGAGCACGGCATCTGGCAGATCGTCGGCAGTTCCGGGCTGAGCCCGGCTGGCCTGCTGCTTTGCACGGTCAGTTCCGCGAATGGCGGCGGCGAGACGCCGATCGCCGCGGGTCACGGTGTGACGGCGTCGGGCCAGCCGTGCCCCAACAGCGGTGCGCTGCCCACTGGGGCCGCGCTGCCGAACTGGTACGCGGCCACCGGGCTGACCCAGGGGCCCAACGTTCAGGCGGCCAACGCGTGTAACGGCTTCCCCAGCGGTCCCAATTCCTGCTACGTGTTCACCGACAGCGGCACGTACGACTACCTCGCGTCCGGCACCGATCCGGCCGGCACGATCCCGGCTCTGAAGGTCGTCACCCGGGACAACAGCGCAAACGCCCCGGGTGGCCAGTACGAGCTGATCAACTACTTCCACGGCTACATCATCAATCCCAACAAGCCGGGACAGACGGTGAATCTGCCCGCCGCCCAGGCCTTCCTCAACTACATCACCTCGCCGACGGTGCAGGCACAGGTGGCGGCCTACCTGGAGGGCCACGGAAATCCGTTCACGCCGACGGCTTCGCCGTTGCTCAAGAGTTCGCGGATTCCCGCCAAGTTCGTAGCCAAGTGCGGGCAAGAAGCTCAAGATCACGGGAACGGTGACCAACGCACAGCCGGGATATCCGGTGCTGTCGGGCGTGCCCGTCGCCATCAGCAAGGTCGTGAACGGCCTGCCCGTGTCGGTCGCGACCGGCAAGACCGACAGCCAGGGCAAGTACAGCATCAGCTTCGTTCCGCCGACGAACGGTAAGTACGAGGTCACCACGAACCAGATCTCGAAGGTTGAGGAGCCGACTCTCAACCCGGTGTTCGGGGACCTGCTCTCGCCAGCCGCGACGACGCCGGTGAAGATCACGGTTCACAGCATCATCACCCAGCTGGCCTCGACGTCTCAGGGGGGCCAGGCATTGATCCGCGGGCAGGTGTCACCGGGCACCGGCCACGTCAAGGCGACGGTGACGCTGTTCGCCACGCAGTTCGGATCCAAGAACGGCTTCAAGAAGGTCGCCACATACAAGCTGGCGGCCAACGATGCCAACTTCGCGGTCGTCCTGCCGCAGCTGGGCCAGGGCACGTGGCTGGTCAAGGCCAAGTACGCCGATTCCGGCCAGGTCGTCGCAGCGCCGGACCGCACGATCAAGGTAACGGTGGGCGCCAAGCCCAACACGAGCGTGAGCTTCAGCTCGGTCAAGGTCGCGACGAAGGGCGGCAAGGTGACCGTCTCGGGCACGATCAAGCCCGGCGCTCCGGCGAGCGGCGCCACGATCGAGGTGCTGACGATGAAGACCACCGGCAACCCGCCGACGTTCGGCGAGAAGACCACGGTCAAGGTGGGCGCCGGCAAGACCAAGTTCACGGTGCACTTCAAGCTCAAGACCGGTTTCCGGTTTGTGCTGCGCCTCGTGAACAAGCAGACCGGCCAGTCCCCCAGCGACACGGGACTCAAGACGATCAGCGTCAAATAGGCGCCGTGCGCTCAGCCGAGCGACGCGGCGCTGCCAACCGCCGCCTCAGGACTCTCCTGGGGCGGCGGTTCCCGTTTGCGATCGCGTCAACGCTCGCGGCGGCCCTTGCGTTGTGCCTGGCCGGCAGCGGCGTCCGCCGATCAGACCGTCGTCAGCGCCACGATCTATCCGTCGTCGGCGGGCAACGTCAGCCATGTCTCGGTCGGGCTGCAGGCGCTGGAGGCGTGTCCGGAGTACTCCGGCTCCAATCCGATCTACCTGTACCCCCCGGGGCAGCCGTTTCAGCTCACCCAGACCTCGTGGACGGTGTCCACGGTGCTCAGCTGCGGGCTGCAGATTCCGCTCGGACGACGTCAACAGCGTCCAGATCCTCAATCCCAGTCATGGCTTCCAAGCGCCCCTCTCCAGCGCGGACCTGACGGACCCGACCCGTTATCAGGACCCACAGGCCCCCGATGCACTGCCCGTGATCTCCGTCGACGGAACCGAGGATCAGACCACCTACATTCGTCCGTTCCGGGGCGGAGCCGACGCCAACGCTGGCGATGAGGTGACCGAGGCGGGCGCACCGATCACGCTCGTCGTGTACGCCAACGGCCCGCCGCTGATCGTCCACGCCTATGCCCGGACTCTGTCCTCGAACGCGACGGCGACCAGGGCGAAGCTCGGCGCCACGGTGCAGACCGCCACCGGAGCCCCGGTCCCGACATCGGGGCTGAACTGGAGTTGGACCTTCGGCGACGGCGGCACCTCGGCGGCAGCGACTCCGACGCACCGGTTCGCGGCCGGTAGCTACGAGGTGACCGTCCAGGTAACCGACGTCGCCGCCGGCACCGGCGGCACCGCCACCATCCAATTCCGAACCCCCGCAGCGCCGACGCCCGGCCACACGAACCAGACCGGGGGTAGCAAGCCGACGAAGTCCACGTCACCGACGGGCACAGAGAACGGCAAGCACAGCACGCACCAGGGGGGTCAGACCGGCTCGCACCGGTCGGCGGGCTCAGGCGGCGCCCGGTCGACGACGACCTCCTCGCAGTCGACGACCACCACTCAATCGACGACAAGCACGCGGCCGACGACCACAGCCGATCGACGACCACAGCGACGCAATCGACGACGAGCACGGCCTCCGCCCCGACCCCACCCGCGACCACGACGACGACAACGACGCGACGACGCCCCACCGCACTTCACCACGCCGGCGCACACCCGCCGCGCGGACCGCGCCCGCCGGGCCGCTCGTGACCGGACGCCTGATCAGCAACGTCACGACGCTGCCGGAAGGTTCCAGCCCGCTCGTCCACCTAACCCCGGCTGCAGCGGCGGCCCCACCGCAGCTTCGCCAGGCGACGCGCTCGCGGAGCCTGGCGGCGCCCGGCGCGGCGTTCGCGGTGGCGTTACTGCTGGCGCTGGGAGCCTGGTCAGAGCTGCGTGGCCGCCGCCGCTGGCGGGCCGTGTCTCCGCGCCACTGACGCCCGTCGGCGACGCGGACTGCGCGGCTGGATAGCTGCCGCGCCGTGCGGGTCACGGGAAGTAATGGACCGCAGCCAAGCGCCACGTGTCGGCGAGCCATCCGGGGACGAACTCGCCGAGCGCCGCCTCGAGCTCGCCGCCGACCTGCCCGTCGACCACCCACCAGGAGACGACGGCGTCGCTTCCCGCCGGCGACCTCGCGCCGGGCGGGTCAATGTAGACACAGCCGAACAGCTCGGTCTCGGGTTCGTCGAGGACCGCGTAGTTGAACGTCTCGTGCGCGGCGATCTCGGCCTCGTGGCGCGCGAGGTCTTCCCGATCCGCCTCGTAGCTCATCGTCGCCGCAGGCCATCCCCACGCCTCGCCGTACTTGGCCCACAACCGCTCACGCGAGCCCATCACCGCGGGGTAGTCGATCTCGACGTCGTCGGCGCGGATCGGGCGCAGATGGTGACCGGTCGCGGAGGTCGACCCGCTCGGGGTGCTCGAAACCGTCGGGAAGCCAGCTCACGCCGACGACACGATACGAGGATGAGCGCCGGAGTGCGGATGTTCTGGTTATCCCCACCCCCCAGACGCCAGCTTCCGCCATAGCCGGGACGAGCCGCTGCGAGGAAGCTGCACCTATCGAGTCCGTGTCCTTGTCAGCGACAGACCGAAAGGTAAGCAATGTCCGTCCCGCAGCACTTCCAGAAACCTCGCCGCCCGCATGGGCCGATGGAGCGCGAGTCACCGCAAGCTCGCGATCTTCGGCTGGCTGGCGTTCGTCGTCTCCGCGATCGCGATCGGCACCGCCGTCGGTCAAAAGACGATCGACAATAGAACAGCAACGTGGGCCAGGCGCACCGCGCCGACCAGATCCTCAAGCAGGCCGGCTTCGACACGTCCGGCCCGCTGACCGAGTTCGTGTTGATACAGAACCACAAGCTCACGATCGGCGACCCTGCATTCCAGGCGGTCGTTCGCGATGTCCTGAGCGCGGTCTCGCCATACACAGGTCAGCTCCACAACCTCCGCTCCCCGCTCGAGCGCGCAAACAGCGACCAGGTGGCGAACGGCGGGCACACCGCGGTCGTCGAGTGGGACATGAACGGCACGCTCAAGTCCGCCGAGAACCGCATCGACCCGCTCACGAACGCCGTCGCGTCGGTGGCGAAAACCCACCCGCGTTTCTATGTCGGTGAGGCCGGCGCGGCCAGCTCGGACAAGGCGCTGAACAACATGTTCAACCAACAGCTCGGCCAGGCCGGAACCCGCTCGGTCCCGCTCACGCTGCTGATCCTCGTGCTGGTGTTCGGATCGCTGCTGGCGGCCTTCGTCCCGCTGATGCTCGCGCTGCAGTCGGTGATCGCGACGATCGGGCTGGTGGCGATCGTCAGCCACTTCACCGCGATGGACCCGAACGTCGGCGCGGTGGTGACGCTCGTCGGGCTCGCCGTCGGCGTCGACTACACGCTGTTCTACCTTCGGCGCGAGCGCGAGGAGCGCGCCGCGGGCCGCAGTGAGGGCGCCGCGCTCCAGGCAGCCGCCGCAACCTCGGGGCGCTCGGTGCTGATCTCGGGCGCGACCGTGATGATCGCGATGGCCGGGATGCTGTTCTCGGGCGACAAGACGTTCGAGTCGTTCTCGATCGCCACGATGATCGTCGTCGCGGTCGCGATGATCGGGTCGCTGACGGTGCTGCCCGCCGTGCTCTCGAAGCTCGGCGATCGTGTCGAGAAGGGACGGATCCCGCTGATCGGCCGGCTGCGCCGTCAGGCCGGCGAGAACCGGGTCTGGTCGGCGGTCCTCACCCCCGTGCTCCGGCATCCCGCCGTGGCCGCCATGTTCGCCGCGGGGTTGCTGGCGGCGCTGGCGGTTCCCGACGCTCCAGCTCCACACCGCGCAATCCGGCCTGCAGTCGCTGCCCCGGAGCGCACCGACGGTCGAGACGCTCGACCGGATCCAGGCCGCGTACCCGGGTCAGTCGAGCCCCGCGCTCGTCGCGGTCAAGACCGACACGACCTCGCCGGCGTTCCGTAGCGCGGTCGCGAACCTGAAGACGAAGGCCGCCGCGAGCCGAGTCGGGTACGGACCGATCCACGTCGACTCGAACGCGGCGCACAACACGGCGCAGATCGCGATCCCATTCCCGGGCAGCGGCACGGATGGGAAGTCGACCTCAGCGCTGCTCACGCTCCGCAACCAGCTGCTGCCGGCGACGACTCGGTCACGTGCCCGGCGCGACGTACGCGGTGACCGGGGAGACCGCCGGGTCCTACGACTGGAACCAGATGATGAAGAGCTCGATCCCGATCGTGTTCGGCTTCGTCCTCACGTTCGCGTTCCTGCTCCTGCTGGTCTCGTTCCGCTCGATCGTGATCGCGGCCAAAGCGGTCGTGCTCAACCTGCTGTCGGTCGCGGCCGCCTACGGCGTGGTCGTGGCGACCTTCCAGTGGGGCTGGGGCGAGCACCTGCTCGGCTTCAAGTCCTACGGTGGCATCTCACCGTGGTTGCCGATGTTCATGTTCGTGCTCCTGTTCGGGCTGTCGATGGATTACCACGTGTTCATCCTCAGCCGCATCCGCGAGGCGTACGACCGTGGGATGAGCACCGACGACGCGATCGCCCACGGAATCAAGACGACGGCCGGCACGGTCACGAGCGCGGCGATCGTGATGGTCGGAGCCTTCCTCGTGTTCGCGACGCTCCCGATCATCGACATGAAGGAGATGGGCGTCGGCCTCGCCGCCGCCGTACTGATCGACGCAACGATCGTCCGCGGAGTGCTGCTCCCCGCGGCGATGAAGCTGCTCGGCGACCGCAACTGGTACCTGCCGAGCTGGCTCGAGTGGCTGCCTCGCTTCAACCACGGGATCGAGCGTCGGCCCGAGCCCGCGCCGGTGCCACTCGCTGCGTAATCCTGTAGCGCATGGTCGAAGGCCTCCTCGCGCCGGGTTTCGATGGGGTCCGCGAAGCGTTCGAGCAATGCTTCGCGGACCTCGGCGAAACCGGCGCCTCCCTGGCATCCGCCTGACACCTCGTAGGATCGGGGCATGGACTTGCCGCCCGGCCCGCGGGCGCCGGCCGTCTGGCAGACGCTCGCCTGGATGACCCGCCCCGGCGCGTTCCTGCGCCGCGTCCACCGGGACTTCGGCGACCCGGCCACGATCCGGACGTACTGGACCGAGGAGCCGATGGTGCTGTTCTCGAGCCCGGACGCGGTCCGCGCCGTGTTCCGACTCGATCCGGCGATCGCGCCGGCGGGTCAGAGCTGGGAGTTCCTGCGCCCGTTCGCCGGGCCGCACTCGATCCTGCTGCTCGACGGCGAGGAGCACATCCGCGAGCGCCGGCTGATGCAGAGCCCGTTCCACGGCGAGCGGATGCGCGCGTTCGCGCCGATGATCTCAGAGCTCGCCCGACCGCGAGCTCGCGACCTGGAACGGCCCGGTGACCGCGCTCGAGCGGATGCGCGAGCTGACGCTCGAGATCATCCTGCGCGTCGTGTTCGGGGCGCGCGACGAGGAGCTCGCCCACGCTCCGCGACGTGATCGAGGACACGCTCGACACGGTGCGCTCGCTGCCCTGGGTGCTCGCGATGGCGGTCGTGCGCAAGGACCTCGGGCCGCGGAGCCCGTGGGGCCGGTTCCGTCTCGCGGTCGAGCGCTTCGACGCCGAGCTGTACGCGCTGCTCGCGCGCCGGCGCGCGGAGCCACGCGAGAGACTCGGTGCTCGCGGTGCTGCTCGAGCAGCGCGACGAGCACGGCAACCCGCCGAGCGACCGGCACCTGCGCGATCAGCTGGTGGCGCTGCTCGTGGGCGGGCACGACAGCTCGGCGGCGTCGCTCGCGTGGGCGTTCGAGCTGCTCGCCCGCCACCCTGCGGTGCACGCGCGGCTGCGCGACGGCGACCCCGCGTACCTCGACGCGGTCGTCAAGGAGGTCCTGCGGGCGCGACCCGCGCTGACGATCGCGCCGCGCCTGCTGCTCGAGCCGGCCGAGATCGACGGCGTGACCGTGCCCGGCGGCGTCCAGGTCGCAGCCTGCCTGTGGCTCGCGTGCCGGCGCGAGGATCTGTGGCCCCAAGCGGATCGAGTTCCGCCCCGAGCGATGGCTCGAGGCACCGGCGCCGAACCCGCTCTCGTGGATCCCGTTCGGCGGCGGTGTGCGCCGCTGCGCCGGCGCCCCGTTCGCGGAGATGGAGATGCGCGAGGTGCTGCGCGCGTCGGCGGATCTGCGCCTGCGCCCGGCTCGGCCCGAGCCCGAGCGCGCGCGGCGCAGCATGCTCGTGCTGACGCCGCACCGGGGCGGCGAGCTGCTCGCCTCGCGCGGACCGTAGTGTTCCGCCGACATGCGTACGCTCGGAGCCACGAATCTCGAGGTGAGCCCGATCGGGCTCGGGCTGGCCGCGCTCGGTCGGCCCGGGTACATCACCCTCGGTCACGCCTCCGACCTCGCCGGCCACACCGACGTCGAGTCGATGGAGCGCGCGGCGCACGCGGTGCTCGACGCCGCCCTCGACGGCGGCGTGCGCTACTTCGACGCCGCGCGCTCCTACGGGCGCGCCGAAGCAGTTCCTCGGCAGCTGGCTATCGGCCCGGGGGCTGGCGCCCAGGGAGGTCACGGTCGGCTCGAAGTGGGGCTACACGTACACCGCGGACTGGCGTGTCGACGCCGAGGTCAACGAGGTCAAAGACCTGAGCGCCGCCACCTTCCGGCGCCAGATCACCGAGACGCGAGCGTTGCTCGGGGACTACCTGTGCGTCTACCAGATCCACTCGGCGACGCTCGACAGCGGCGTGCTCGACGATCCCGAGGTCCGCGAGGAGCTCGCGAAGCTCCGTGCCGGCGGCGTCGCGATCGGGTTCACGACCACCGGGCCGCGCCAGGCCGACACGATCGAGCGGGCGCTCGCGGTCGGCGGCTTCGACACCGTGCAGTCGACGTGGAACCTGCTCGACCCATCGGCCGGTCGCGCGCTCGAGGCCGCCCACGCGGCCGGCCTCGGCGTGATCGTCAAGGAGGCGCTCGCGAACGGACGCCTGACCGCCCGCGGCGACGTGCCCGAGCTCGCGGCGGTGGCGCGGAGCACCGGGCGGACGGAAGACGCGCTCGCGCTCGCCGCGGTGCTCGCACAGCCTTGGGTCGATGTCGTGCTCAGCGGCGCCGTCACCGTCGACCAGCTCCACAGCAACCTGGTCGCGGGCGTGCTCGACCTCGGCTCCGACGTGCTCGAGCGGCTCGACGCGATCGGCGAGGACCCCGACACGTACTGGCACGAGCGCTCCGAGCTCGCCTGGAACTGATTACTAGACTGAGTTCCATGGACATCGAAATCTGGTCTGACATCGCCTGCCCCTGGTGCTACATCGGCAAGCGCCGGTTCGAGGCCGCGCTCGCCGAGTTCGAGCATCGTGACGACGTGCGCGTCACGTGGCGGAGCTTCGAGCTCGACCCCTCCGCCCCCCACGAGCGCGAGGGCGATCGCGCGACCCGCATCGCCGAGAAGTACGGGATCACCGTCGAGCGCGCCAAGGAGATGGAGCGCACGGTGACCGACGCCGCCGCCGGCGAGGGCCTCGACTTCCACCTCGACATCCAGCGCAGCGGCACGACCTTCGACGGCCACCGCGTGATCCACCTCGCGGCCGAGCACGGGCTCGGGGACGCGATGAAGGAGCGCCTGCTCCACGCCTACTTCACGGAGGGCGAACTGATGTCCGATCACGACACGCTGGTTCGCCTCGCGGTCGAGGTCGGCCTCGACGAGGACGAGGTCCGCCAGATGCTCGCGTCCGACCGGTTCGCCACCGAGGTCCGCGGCGACGAGCGTCTCGCCGGCCAGTTCGGGATCAGCGCGGTGCCGACGTTCGTCGTCGACCGCGCGCTCGGCGCGTCGGGCGCCCATCCGCCGGACGCGATGCTCGAGCTGCTCCGCCAGGGGTGGGAGCGCCGCGCGCCGGTGACGGTCGTCGCCGGCGGCGAGAGCTGCGACGTCGACGGCAACTGCTAGCACCCGGGCGGGGTGCACAACTCACCAAGTCCGGGCACCCGGACAACTCTGGCTAGATAAGCGCCTGTGAGGCGCTTATGCGCCCGGAGGGGCCGGCAAAGCGGGGGTTTGGTGGGTTTTGCACCGGGCTGGGCCGCCTACGGCGGCGTCCATGGGGCCTCGCGGCCCCGTCCGGACGGGGTCGAAAGGTGGTCCCGGCGACGCTCCCGCTCGGCATCCATGCCTGCCGTCGAGCGTGATCACTGACGTCCATGACAGACGGACGCCGCTCAGCGGATGAGTCCCTCCGCTCGCGCCCACGCCACCGTCTTTCGCAGCGTCTCGCGCGGGTCGGTGTACGTGAGCCCGAGCTCGCGCTCGGCGCGCGAGCCGTCGTAGCGGTGGCCGTGGAGCAGCGTCCGGACCATCTCGCGGCAGACCGGCGGCCGGCGCCCGGTCAGCGCGGCACCGCGCTCGACCGCCGCTGCGGCGATGGTGGCGACACGGGCGGGGAGCAACCGCGGCTTGCGCTGCACGCCGGCGACGTCGGCGGCGAGCGCGAGGGCCTCGGTGATCTCGAGGCTCATGCCGTTGACCAGGTAGCGCTCGCCGGCGAGACCCCGCTCGGCCGCCAGCAGGTGGCCCGCGACGCAGTCGTCGATGTCGACCAGGCTCACGTACGTTGGCACGAACACCCTCAGGCGACCGTCGAGGAACGCGAGCAGGATCCGGCCGGTGCCGCCGGCGCGGCCGGGGCCCTGGACCGACGAGGGGTTGACGAGCACGAGATCCTGGCCGACCTCGCGCGAGGCGGCGAGCGCGGCGCGCTCGCCCTCGGTCTTGGTCCGTTCGTAGTTCGACAGGTACCAGCCACGGTGGGTCGTGCGCTCGGTCCCGACCGTCCCCGGCGCCTCGCCGATCGTCGCGGCCGAGGACGTGTGCACGAGTCGCGCCACGCCGGCACGGGCGGCCGCCCGCACGGCCACCGCGGCGCCCGTCGATGTTCATCCGCTCCATCGGGCGCGGGTCCTCCACGCACAGCGTGTTGACGCCGGCGACGTTGAACGCCCGCGCGCATCCCTCCATCCCGCGCGCGAGCGCGTCCTCGTCGTAGCCCTCGCCGCGGACGACCGTGGCGCCGCGGGCCTCGAGCGTCCGGGACGCGGCGTCCGAGCGCGCGAGCGCGACGACGTCATCGCCCCGCTCGAGCAGGCGGGTGACGAGCGCGGTGCCGATCACCCCCGTCCCCCCGGTGACGAACACGCGCATACGCGGCTACCTACGAGCGCAGCGCGGCGGAGAACTGGACGATGTAGTCGATTCCGGACCAGGCGGTCACGAGCGCCGCGATCGCCATCGCCCACTGATCGAGGTAGGCATGGAGGATGATCACGTCGGGGCGCAGGATCGCGAGCGTGATCGCGAGCGAACTGGACCGTCGCCTTCCACTTGCCGAGCATCGAGGTCTCGAACCGGCGCCCACCGGACTCGACCGCGGCGCGCAGCCCGAGGATCGTGAACTCCCGCCCGATGATGACGAACGCGACCCACGGCGAGGCTCGGTCGACCGACACGAGCGCGATCAGCGCGGTCGTCACCAGCAGCTTGTCGGCGGTCGTGTCGAGGAACGCGCCGAAGCGGGTCGTCACTCCCCACCGGCGCGCGAGCCGGCCGTCGAGCCAGTCGGTGGCGGCGGCGACCACGAACACGATCGCGCGCGGCGGTGTAGGAGCCCGCCAGCACCAGGGCCATGACCACGGGGCAGAGCACGACCCTCAGCCCCGTGCCAGCCGCGAGCATCCTCGATGAGCGCAACGAGCTCAACGTACCGGCTTCCACGGGGCGATGAGGTTACCCCAGGGTTGGCGCGTCCTCAAAGCAGGCGGGCGCCGAGCGCGCGGGCGGCGGCCGCGCTGTCGGCCTCGAGCGCCGCGTGCGCGGCCGCCCTGGCCTGCTCGAGCTCGACTCCCCGCAGCGCCGCCTTGACCTCCGGCACCAGCGCCGGCGCCATGCTCAGCTCGGTCACCCCGAGACCGGCAAGCAGCAGCGCGGCGGCGGGATCGCCGGCGAGCTCGCCGCACACCCCGACCCAGCGCCCGTGCGCGGCGGCCGCCTCGACGGTCTCCTTGACCAGGCGGAGCACCGCCGGCTGCGGGCCGGTCAGCAGCGGCGCGAGCCGCTCGTCGCCGCGCTCGGCCGCCATCGTGTACTGGGTCAGGTCGTTCGTGCCGAGCGAGAAGAAGTCGACGTGCTCGCGCGAGCAGCGCGCCGCGGTCAGCGCGGCCGCGGGGACCTCGACCATGATCCCGAACTCGAGCGGGGCGTCGATCCCCGTGTCGGCGCGTGCCTGGTCGAGCTCCGAGCGCGCCGCGAGTATCTCGTCGAGCGTCGCGACCATCGGCAGCATCATCTTCAGCGGGTACTCGGCGGCGACGCGGAGGATCGCGCGCAGCTGGGTGGCGAGCACATCGCGGCGCTCGAGCGCCGAGCCGGATTCCGCGGACGCCGAGGAACGGGTTCGCCTCGGGCGGCATCGGCAGCGCCGGCAACGGCTTGTCGGCGCCGGCGTCGAGCGTGCGCACGACGAGCGGGCGGCCGTCGAGCGCGACCGCGATCTCGCGCAGCGTCTCGGCCTGCTCCTCCTCGCCGGGGAGCTCGGCGCGGTCGAGGAACAGGAACTCGGTGCGCAGCAGGCCGACGCCCTCGGCGCCGAGCTCGACCGCCTTCGCCGCCTCGGCGGCCGAGCCCAGGTTCGCGAACACCTCGATCCGGGTGCCGTCGCGCGGTGGCGCCGGGCTCGTGCGCGCGTTCGAGCGCCGACGCGCGCCGGCGCTCGGCCCGGTCGCGGCGCTCGGATGCGTCGCGCTGGACGTCCGCGGGCGGGTCGACCAGAAGCGTGCCGGCCTCGCCGTCGATCAGCACGGTCGTGCCCTCGACTACACCGAGCACCGCGTCGCCGAGCCCGACCACCGCCGGCAACCCGAGCGCGCGGGCGAGGATCGCGGCGTGGGCGGTCGCGGTGCCGTGCGCGGTGGCGATCCCAGTCACGAGCGCCGGATCGAGCGTGGCGGCATCGGCGGGTGTGAGCTCGCCGGCGACGACGATCCCGGTTCTCGCTCGGCCGGTCTCGGGCGCCCCCGTGAGCGCGTCGACGACCCGGCGGCCGACGTCGAGCACGTCGGCCGCGCGCTCTTGCAGCAATGGCTCGTCGAGCGCGCGGTACCGCTCGGCGACGCTCGCGGCCGCGTCGTACCAGGCGCGCTCGGCGGTGGCCCCGGCGCTGATCGCGTCCTGCGCCGGCTCGAGCATCGCCTCGTCGTCGAGCAGCGCGAGGTGGGCGTCGAAGATCGCGGCGTCGGTCTTGCCCGCCCGGGCCGCCACGGTCTCGCGATCGCGCTCGATCGCCGCTCGCGCGGCGGCGATCGCCTCGCTCGAGTCGCTCGCGTTCGCGGCCGGGCGGATCGGGCGCCCGCTCGGGCGGCGGTCCGGTCACGCCGTGCAGACGGTGAACCGGTCCGACCGCGAGCCCGGCCGAGGCGGGGACGCCGGTCAGCACGTCTCCCGGCGCCGGCGGCGCGATCGTCGGTAGCGCCGGCGCCGGTCGCGGCAGGAGCCTGCGCGACCGAGGCGCCGGCGGCGGAGGTGCGCCGGCGCGATCCCGTCGCCGAACCCCTCGTCGGCGAGCTGCGCGAGCGCCAGCAGCACGTCGTCGGCCTGCGGGCCCGAAGCGCTCACCAGCGAGCGTGTCGCCGAACCGGGCTCCGAGCGCGACGACGTTCGTGAGGCTCGTCGCGCGGACCGGAACGCCGTCTGGCGCCTTGGCGACGCGAACGTCGGCGTCGAAGCGTCCGACCGTCTCCACGAACCGCGCCGCCGGCCGCGCGTGCAGACCGATCGCGTTGCGCACCTCGAGCACGGTCCGCGCGTCAGCCGCCGGCTCGTCAGCCTCAGCGGGAGGCGCATCGCTGACATCCGAGGAGGCCCCGAGCTGCGAGCTCTTCATCGCGAGCGCGCCGCGCGCCTCGGCCGCCACCTCCTCGAGCGACGCGCCTCCGCGGGCGGCGGCAGCCGCCGCCACCGTCCCCTCGACGAGCGGCGCCTCGCTCAGCACGACCGGGCCCGCGCGTCTCGCCGAGCAACTCGACCGCGAACTCGGTGCTCATCAACGCGCTGCCGAGATCCATCAGGACGAGGACGCCGTCGGCGGACATCGCCCGCTCGATCGCCGCTCGCACGCGCTCGGCGTCGGTTCCGAGGACGCCCGGCTCGTCAGTCCCGCCGGCCGCCTCGAGCGCGAGCGTCGGCGCCGACCCATCTCGCGCGCCAGCGCGACGACGCCCTCAGCCAGCGCGTCGCTGTGGGACACGACCACGATCCCGACCATGCTCAGACCTCAGAGCCCGTAGGCGCGGTGCAGGTAGTCGATCGGATGGACCGACGTGTGTCCGGTGGCGTGGGCGATCTGCCAGCGGCAGGTCTCGCTGTCACAGGCGACCTCGGAGGCCCCAGACTCGCGCACCTGCCCGAACAGGTCAGCGCCCGACGGCCATCGCGATGTCGTACTTCTCCACCTTCAACCCGTACGTGCCGGCGATCCCGCAGCAGCGCGCGTTCCCCTCGGTGACCTCGAGGCCGGGGATCAGCGCGAACAGCTCGAGCGCGGGCTTGCCGATCCAGTGGCCCTGCTGCTGGCACGGCGCGTGGTAGAAGATGTGCTCGTTGACCGGCTTGAAGTCGGTCTTGAGCTCGCCGCGGTCGTGGAGCTCGAGCAGCAGCTCGCAGATGTCGTAGGTGCGCTCGGACACGAGCTTCAGATCGGGATCGTCCTCGAGCGAGAGGATCTCGCGCGCCTCGCGCTTGAGCATCAGCGTGCAGCTGGTGGCGTTGCCGACGATGATCGTGTCCGGGTCGTCGCGGACGTGCGGCGCGAGCGTTGCGGGCGAGGCGCAGCACGACCTTGCGCGCGTCGTCGAACAGGCCGCTCGACTGCAGCGGCAGGCCGCAGCAGTCCTGCTTGGGCACCACGACCTCGAACCCGTTGTGCTCGAGGATCTGCACGACCTTCTCGCCCCTCCCACGGCTCGTAGTACTCGGTGCCGCAGCCGTGGAAGTACACGATCTTGCGTCCGGTCGGCGGGCTCGGGTGCTTCGCGACCCAGCGCGAGAAGCGCCGGCCGGCGAACTCCGGCGCGGCCGCGTCGCGGTGAACGCCGAGCAGCTTCTCTCCGAGGATCCGGAACGGCCGGAAATCGATCGTGAGGTTCGCGAGCGGCGCCACCGGCGTGCCGGCGCGGCCGAGCCAGGTCGGGCGCGTGATGATCCGGTCGCGGAGCGGGATGCCCTTCTGGCGCTTGAGCTTGTTGCGCGCCTGGGCGTTGACCTCGGCGATCTTCACGCCCTGCGGGCACGACTGGGAGCAGATCCCGCAGCCCGAGCAGTAGTCGACCGACCATTCGACCGACGGCTCGTCGGCGACGCGGTAGCGCTCGGCCTGCGGGCCCGCGTACTTCGGGCCGGGGAACAGCGGCGTCACGTTCGAGACCGGGCACTGCGTCTCGCAGATCGTGCACTTGACGCAGTGGTCGATCGACCCGCGCAGCAGATCGTCAATCGGGGTCGTGCCGCGAGCTCATGCCGCCGCTCCCGCCGGGGCGCCCGAACGCGACAGCACGAGCTCCGCGGCGCGAGAGCCGCTGGCCAGCGCGATGCCCTCGCCCGAGCCCTCGCGCCACGGCATCGCCCCCGGAAGCGCGGCGCCCGCCACCACCACGTTGTCCGCACCCTCGGCGCGCAGCTCAGCGTCGACGGCGACCCCGACGCGAGACATCGGCTGCTCGGCGAGGTAGTCGCCGACGAACCGCGGCTCGCCTTCCGCCGGAAGCCCGCGCAAACGACAGGCCGAGCACGCGCTCGTGCGTGGCCCAGCGCGAGTCGAGCTCGATCGCCCCCGAGTTGAACCCGCCCGCGGCGAGCACGAACCACGGGGCCGCGTAGCGCGCGTCGTGGCCGGCGGCTCGCGTCGCGACCGACGACCACCCGCGCGCCGTCCCGCTCGCGCGACACGACCTCCGCGCCGAGCACGAGTCGCCCGCCCGCGCTTCGCAGCGCGACCCGCAGGATCTCGTACAGGCGCATGCCCGGAACCGACGGCGGCAGCGTCGGGATCTCGAACACGTGACGGCCGAGCCGATGCTCGAGGTCGGACCAGGCGCCGTGCGGGTCGCGGATCCCGAGCACGGCGGGCAGTCCGACGCGCTCGTCGGCCTGGAGCTTCAGCGCGAGCCGGCCCGCGAACGCGGCACGCCAGCTCGGGTCGTCGAAGCGGCGCGCGAGCCCGAGCGAGTTCTGGTCGGCCCGATCGGCCTCGATCTCCGCCTCGACGGACCGGGCCGGGATCCCGAGCCGGCTGAGGTTGGCCGCGCACAGCGCCGCGTGGAAGTCGCGCAGCGTGCGCGTGCCGACCACGCACACGCGCTCGAGCGCCACCGAGTCGCCCGCGGCCATCGTCTCGGGCACGACCGCCGACGGGCGGAGCGCGCCGACCGCGGTCGGCAGCAGATAGTTGCGGTCGAGATCGCCGACGTACCGGTACCCGGGCAGCGGTCCGGACTCGACGCGAGACTGAGAACCACCGGACCGCTTCGGCTACCGCGTCGACGCCCAGCGCGCGTATGGGTGATCCGGGTGGCCGCGAGATGAACTCCGGCATCACGCCGCTCGGCGAGACGACCCGGTCGGGCGCGTATCCGAGCACGTCGATCGTGCCCGGCGCGAGGTGCGTCGACCCGACGCCCTTGGCCAGCACGCACACGCGCGCGCCGCCTTCGGCGAGCCGCGCGCCGGCGACGAGGCCGGCGGTGCCGGCGCCGATCACGACCGCGTCGTAGTGCAGCTCGCCCCTCACGTCGAACCGTCCTGCACGCTCAGCCGCGGGCAGATGCTCGACGTCGAGCACGCCCTGGAAGATCCAGTCGTCGAGCCGCGCCTGGCGGAGCTGGTCGCCGTACAGGATCGGCCACGTGCCCTTCCACCGCTCCTTGAGGAAGTCGAGCAGCGACTCGTCGGCCTGCTCGGCGCTCAGCCCGTCGAGCCCGTGCAGGATCCCGGCCGCGCGGTAGATGCAGAAGCCGCCCTGGCACGGCCCCATCGCCAGGCGGAGCAGCCGGCGGATGTCGTCGAGGTTCGTCGTGGCGCGACGGCGGATCGTCTCTTCGAGCTTCCACCGCGGGACCAGCTCGCACTCGCAGATGAGCTGCTCGTCGGCCAGGCTGCTTCTCCTTGCGCTCGAGTCGCTCGCCGAGCACGTACGTCGCGTGGTCCTCGGAGCCGGGCAGCGGCTCGGTCTTGGTCGTGCACGGGCGCTCGTCGCCGAGGTGCTTGCTGACCGCGGTCATCGTGTCCTCGGCCATCAGCCGGAACGTCGTGAGCTTGCCGCCGGTGATCGTCACGAAGCCGTTGACGCCGTCGCGCTCGGCGTGGTCGAGCACGCGCATGCGCGCGCGTGACGTCGCGCGTGTCGGTGTCGGACGCCTTGGCGTCCTCGAACAGCGGGCGCACGCCGGTCCACACGCGCAGCGCCCGCGCCTGGCGGAAGCCGGGGACGAGCTTCTCGCCGTCGTCGAGCATCGCGTCGACCTCGGTCTCCGGGACCCGTGTGGTCGTCGGGATCGTCGGTGTGCTCGTCGGTCGTGCCGATCACGCACACGGTCCGGATCGGCACGATGATGTCGCCGTCGGTCGGCATCTGGCAGCGGTTGATGCACGTGTTCACGAGGCGATGGTTCATCGCGATCATGATCCCCCGGCCCGGGAGCACGCGGACGCCTTCGATCCCGGCCAGCTCGGCCACCTGCCCGGCCCACGCGCCGGACGCGTTCACGGTCACCCGCGCCTCGATGTCGAGCTCCTCGCCGGTCGCGTGCGCCGCGCACGCGCGCGCCCGTGACCTCGTCGCCGTTGCGATGGATCGCCGATCGACCGCGTGATAGGGCAGGACGCGCGCGCCGCGCTGCTGGGCGCCTCGCGCCATCGCCCACACGGTCTTCCACACGTCGATGTTCCCGTCCGGCACGCGGAACACTCGCGAGATCGTCCGGGTTCAGCCGCGGCTCCTCGCGCAGCGCCTGCGCCGGATCGATCTCCTCGCAGTCGACGCCGGTGTCGCGGCACCCCTCGATGAACCTGTCGGCGTACGCGGGGTCGTCCCACGGCGTGGTGACGAAGAAGCCGCCGGTGTCCTCGATGCAGTCGGCGGCGATGCTCCTGAGGATGCGGTTCTCGCCGATGCACTCCTCGGCGGCGTGCGGATCCTTGACCGCGTAGCGGCCGCCCGAGTGCAGCAGGCCGTGGAAGCGGCCGCTGGTGCCCTCCGCCAGGTCGAGGCGGTCGACGAGCACGACGTCGTAGCCGCGCAGCGACGCGTCCCAGGCCACTCCGGCGCCGGTGGCGCCACCACCGATCACCAGAACGTCGGTGCTGAGTGTGGCCATGGTGTGAGCCTATCCCGTTGAAGGCGGCCCGGGTGGACCGCCTCTCAACGTTACTCGCCCCCTCAGCTGCCCGCGTCGAACCAGTCGAACGTCCGGGTGACGGCCCGCTTCCAGTACTTGTAGTACTCGTCACGCTTCGCGGCGTCCATCTTGGGCTCCCAGCGCTTGTCCTCGGCCCAGTTGTCGCGGACCTCCTGCGTGCTGCTCCAGAACCCGACGGCCAGCCCCGCCGCGTAGGACGCGCCGAGCGCGGTCGTCTCGGCCACCTCGGGACGGATCACCGGCACCCCGAGGATGTCGGCCTGGAACTGCATGAGCAGGTCGTTGGCGACCATGCCGCCGTCGACCTTGAGCTCGTTCAGCGTGACGCCCGAGTCGGCCTCCATCGCGTCCATCACCTCGCGGGTCTGGAACGCGGTCGCCTCCAGCGTGGCGCGGGCGATGTGACCCGCGTTGACGTACCGGGTCAGGCCGGCGAACACGCCGCGGGCGTTGGACTTCCAGTACGGCGCGAACAGGCCGCTGAACGCCGGCACGATGTACAGGCCGCCGTTGTCGTCCACCGACTTGGCGAGCTCCTCGACCTGCGGGGCGGCCTCGATCATGTGGAGGTTGTCGCGCAGCCACTGCACGAGCGCCCCGGTGATCGCGATCGAGCCCTCGAGCGCGTACACCGCCGCCTCGTCGCCGATCTTGTAGCAGGCCGTGGTCAGCAGGCCGGCCTTCGACTGCACGGGCTCGGTGCTCGTGTTGAGCAGCATGAAGTTGCCCGTGCCGTACGTGTTCTTGGCGTCGCCGGCGTCGAAGCACGCCTGGCCGAACGTCGCCGCCTGCTGGTCGCCGAGGTCGCCCGCGATGTTGATACCGGTCAGGTTGCCGGTCATGACCTCGCCGTAGACCTCGCTCGAGGCCCTGATCTCGGGCAGCATCGACATCGGCACGCCGATCGTCGACGGCGATCTCCTCGTCCCAGGCGAGCGTCTTGAGGTCCATCAGCATCGTCCGGCTGGCGTTCGTCACGTCGGTGATGTGCAGGCCGCCCTTGGTGCCGCCGGTCAGGTTCCAGATGCACCACGTGTCCATGTTGCCGAACACCAGGTCGCCGGCGTCGGCCTTGGCCCGGGCGCCGTCGACGTTGTCGAGGATCCAGCGGACCTTCGGGCCCGAGAAGTACGTCGCCAGCGGCAGGCCGACCTTCGAGCGGAAGCGGTCCTGACCGCCGTCGGCCGACAGCTCGTCGACGAGCTTGTCGGTGCGGGTGTCCTGCCAGACGATCGCGTTCATCACGGGCTCGCCGGTGTTGCGGTCCCACACGACCGCGGTCTCGCGCTGGTTGGTGATGCCGAGCGCGGCGATGTCGTCCCGGCTGGCGCCGGCCTTCTCGATCGCCTCGTCGATCACCTCCTGGCAGCGCGCCCAGACCTCCATCGGGTCGTGCTCGACCCAGCCCGGCTTCGGATAGATCTGCTCGTGCTCCTTCTGCGAGACGGCGACGACGTGGCCCGAGTGGTCGAAGATCATCGCCCGCGAGCTCGTCGTCCCCTGATCGAGTGCAACTGAGTACTTCGGCATGCGTGTTGTCCTTTCAGCCCGCCAGCGCCTCGACGGCGCTCTTGAAGAGGTAGTAGGTGGAGGTCGCGCCTGGGTCCTGGTGTCCCTCTGACCGTTCGCCCAGGTAGCTGGCGCGTCCCTTGCGCGCGAGCAGCGGCGTCGTTGCCTTCATGCCTTCCTCGGCGGCCTGCGCAGCCGCGCGCAGGCCACCATCGAGATCGGACGCTGCCTCGAGAGCCTCAACGGCCGGTATCAGCGCGTCCACCATCGTCTTGTCCCCCGGCTGCGCCTTGCCCCGTGCCTGAACCCCTTCCAGGCCCTTGCGCCAGGCCGCGGCGCACGCGGGCAGGTCGACCTCCGACTGGCCGGCCAGCGCGTTGCCCATCTGGAGGAACAGCGTGCCGTACAGCGGGCCCGCCGCCCCGCCGACGCTCGAGACGAGCGTCATCGCGACGGTCTTGAGCACCGCGCCGGGATCGGCCTGCTCGGCGGCCTCGAGCTTCTCGATCGCCTTGGTCATCCCCCGGTTCATGTTCGTGCCGTGGTCGCCGTCGCCGATCGCCGTGTCGAGGGCGACGAGCTCCTGCGCGGTGCTCGGCCATCTCTCCGGCGAACCGGTTCATCCAGTCGACGGTGCCGTCGCGTGTGATCGCCACCGCCCAGACGCCCGCTAGACGCCCCAGCGCAAGGCCGGAGTGTTCACCGGTGCATCCCAGTAGCGGACCATCTCGTCGTCGAGCTTGACCAGCGTGATCGAGCAGCCCTGCATCTCGAGCGACGTGATGAAGTTGCCGACGAGGTTGCGCTCGATCGTCAGCCCGTGCTCGCTGGGCGATCTTCGCCACCTCGTTGTACATCACGTAGAGCTCGATCAGCGGCGTGCCGCCCATGCCGTTGACGAACGCGAGCACCCGGTCGCCTGAGGAGAACGGGAGGTCCTCGAGGATCGGGGTCATCAGCCGCTCGGCGATCTGCGACGCCGGACCGATCTTCTCGCGGAAGCGCCCCGGCTCGCCGTGGATGCCGATGCCGATCTCGACCTCGTCGTCGGCGAGCTCGAAGCTCGGATTGCCCGACGCCGGCGTGATGCACGGCGTCAGCGCCATGCCCATCGAGCGACCGTTGGCGTTGACCCGGCGGCCGAGCTCGGCGACCTCCTGTAGGTTGCGACCGTCCTCGGCCGCGCCGCCGCAGATCTTCTCGACCAGCACGGTCACGCCGACGCCGCGGCGACCGGCGGTGTAGAGCGAGTCCTCCACCGCCACGTCGTCGTTCGTGAGCACGGTCTCGACCTCGATGTCGTCGCCCTTGCCCATGTCAGCGGCCATGTCGAAATTCATGACGTCGCCGGTGTAGTTCTTGACGATGTGGACGACGCCGGCGCCGCCGTCGACGGCCTTCGTCGCCTCCAGCATCTGGTCGGGCGTGGGGGAGGTGAACACCTCCCCCGGGCACGCAGCGTCGAGCATCCCAGGCCCGACGTAGCCGCCGTGCATCGGCTCGTGGCCCGAGCCGCCGCCGGAGATCAGCCCGACCTTGCCCTTGACCGGCGCGTCGATGCGAACGATCACCGCCGGGTCGTAGATGACCCGCACGCGGTCGCCGTGTGCCGCTTCAACCCCGTGGAGCGCGTCCTGAAGTACCGCGTCGGGTGAATTGATCAGCTTCTTCATCGCTGTCGGCTCACAGAGGGGCGCTGCCGAAGACGGCGTCGAAGAAGATCGCGGCGAGCGCGCCGCCGATCAGCGGCCCGAGGACCGGCACCCAGGAGTACGACCAATCCGACCCCCCCTTGCCCGGGATCGGCAGGACCGCGTGCATGATCCGCGGTCCCAGGTCACGTGCCGGGTTGATCGCGTAACCCGTCGGGCCGCCTAGCGATAGCCCGAGGGCGAGCACCAGCAGGCCGATCAGCAGCGGCGCGAGGCGCGGCCGTCCCGGCGGTGGTCCACGGCGCGCCGATCATCAGGATGATGAACACCAGCATGAACGTCCCGATGATCTCGGTGACCAGGTTCCAGCCGTAGTTGCGGATCGCCGGTCCGGTCGAGAAGACCGCCAGCTTCAACCCCGGATCCTCCGTATCCCTCCAGTGCAGGTAGTAGGCCACGAAGACGAGGTTGCCCCGACCATCGCGCCGATGAACTCCCCGAGGAAGTATTTCCACGCCATCGAGCCGTTGATCGACCCGTGGATCCACAGACCCAACGTGACCGCCGGGTTCAGATGCGCGCCGCTGAAATGACCGGCGTAGATGCCCATCGTGACCGCCATGGCCCAGCCGAAGGTGATCACGATCCATCCGGAGTTCTCCGCCTTCGACTTGGCCAGCAGCACTGCTGCCACCACGCCGTCACCGAGCAGGATCAGGGTCCCTGTCCCGATGATCTCGGACGGAACGATGCCCAACGTTGGCAAATGAATTGCCACAACGACAACGGCTAATGCGTGCAATTCCGGTCTCCCTCCTCAAAGTGGACTCGTGGGCCGGCAGATCCTATGCACATGGTTCGACAGTGTCAAACTAAGTTGAGATTCTTGCTAGTCGTTCGACAATGTCGATCCACGTGCGCACATCCGCCGCCAACCCGCCGATTCGCGGCCCGCGCCGGCGCGAGCCGCCGGCTCTCGCGCGCTGACCGAACCCGATGCCCGGCAACATTCAGTCGATCGAGCGCGCCGCGACGATCCTGCGGCTCCTGTCGGGGCGCAACCGGCGACTCGGGGTCGTGGACATCGCGGGCGAGATGGGGCTCGCGAAAGGGACCGTCCACGGGCTGCTGCGGACGCTCCAGAGCGTCGGCTTCGTCGAGCAGGACGAGGACAGCGGGAAATATCAGCTCGGCGCCGCCCTGCTCCACATGGGCTCGAGCTACCTCGACGGCAACGAGCTGCGCACTCGGGCGCTGAACTGGTCCGATTCGCTGGCGACGCGCACCCGCGAGGCGGTGCGGATCGGCACGCTGCACGAGGACCAGGTCCTCGTCGTGCATCACGTCTTCCGGCCCGACGACACGTTGCAGACGCTCGACGTCGGCTCGCTCCTGCCCGCCCACGCGACAGCCCTGGGCAAGGTGCTGCTCGCGGACCACGCGTACGTCGCGTCGGCGCTCGCGGCGAACGGACTCAGGGCGTACACGGGCGCGACGATCACGGACCCGCCCCGGCTCGAGCGAGAGCTGGGCCGGGTCCGGGCCCAGGGCTGGGCGGCGGACATCGGGGAGCTGGTTCCGGGTCAGGTCTCGTACGCCGCGCCGATCGTCGATCGCCGCGGCATGACCGTGGGCGCGATGGGAATCTTCGGTCCGCCCGAGCGGCTGCTGGCGGCGCGGCACCCGCGGCCGGATCTGCTGGCATACGTTCGAGAGGGCGCTCGCGCCGTGTCACGGGAGCTCGGCGCGATCCCCTGGTAGTGACAGCGCTCAGCGGCACGCTTACGATGTCGCGACGAGATACGAGAGATCGGAGGGTGCAGATGTCCGCAGATCGCCCCGACCACACCGCAGATCCTGAGCAACCCGGCCCCGAAGAAGGCTTCGGGGCGGGTCAGGAGGATCCGGAGGAGTTCCCACAGGACGAGGAAGTCGGAAGGTTCAGCGAGGGTCAGGAGGAGCTCGGCGAGGCAGATCCCGAGAAGCACCGCAAGGGCCGGTTCAGCGAAGGCCAGGAAGACCTGGGCGAGGAAGATCCCGAGAAGCGCGTCCAGGGCCGGTTCGACGAGGGCGAGGAGTCCGATTAGGCCGGCGGTCCGGCGGGGGAATAGGCGCCCGCTACCAGCCTCCCCGAACGCGCTCGCGCACGGTCCCGTCGGCGAGTGCGGTCTCGCCTTGCGGCGTGATCCGCCACACGGGCGATCGCTGAACCGATATCGGGGAGACGAGGTGGGCATCGTGGAGCATGTCGAGCGCTCTGTTCACCGGTGCCAGGAGATCCAGGGTGTTCCCCGTCCCGGCGTCGGGATAGTCCTCGAGAAGGTATTGGCACAGCTGCTGGACCCTGATGCTGGTCCCGTGGGTGGGGCCGTCGCGTCCTAACCCGGGCAGCACCTTCGCGGCCAGATCGTCGACCGGAGCGCACGGAGGCGCTCGATCTCGACCTTGGCCGCGGCCTTCCGTGCGGCCTTCTCCTCGTTGCGGCGGAACAGTGGCGACATCTCGATCGGGTCGGTACGCGTGTCGACATCCCCAGATGTCTGGGCTACGCTCTCTGAACGGACAGCTCGCCAGCATAAGGGAGAACGAACGTGGAGCGTGACACCGTATCCCTTCCCCTCGTCGGTTCGCTCGATGGCCCCTCCAAGACCATCATTGTGGAGCCGCTCCGCGTTCCGGCGACCCAGCCGAGGCAGCCGGCGGTCGCTCCCGAGCGAGATCCGGAGCGCGCGGAACCGGGGCCCGAACGGGAGCCCGCGCCGGCGCGATAACGAGGCCTCCGCGGCGCGATGAGCACTCTCGAGAACGCGCACGGCCTGGCACCGGACCTGATCGTCCCGCTCGTGGGCTTTCGCCAGTGGCGCCTGACGGCCGGAGCCCTGACATCGATGTACGACGGCGCGACCTGGCCGGGAGGTTGCTTGACCGCTCGAGTGCGACAGCGGGCACGGCCGCGAAGAAGTGCCGGCCAAGGACTGCAGCTGCGGCGTGTACGCCTACTACGACCCGTGTCCGCGAACGGCGTCGGCCGCGACACCCGATCTGATCGGTGGCGCCGTGGTCGTCTGGGGCCGGATCGAAGCGCACATGTACGGCATGCGTGGCAAGCACGCGCGGATCGTCGCGCTCGAACTGCCGCTCTCGCGCGGGCGCAAGCGGCGCGCCGTGATCGAGGCGGCCGAGCTGGTCGGCGTGCCGGCGGTGCCGCACCGGAGGCTGAAGGCGGTCGCCTTGGAGCACGGAGAGGTGCTCCGGCCGGCGCTCCGCCCAAAGAAGACGCTCACGCGAGCCGCCAACGTGTGGTCGAGGAACGGCCCGGTCTGATCAAGCCCAAGCGGGTGGAGGCCGCGCGCGCCGTATCCCGGGAGCTGGGGGCGATCCCGCTGGTGAGAATGTCGACCCGCATAGACTTGCGCTCGAGCATGACTGGGCGCTACGTAGCCTCGATCGACCAGGGGACGGCGTCGTCGAGGTGCTTCGTCTTCGACGACCGGGCGCGGATCGTGTCGGTCGCGCAGCACGAGCACCGCCAGCATTTCCCGAAGCCGGGCTGGGTCGAGCACGATCCCGCAGGAGATCTGGCGGAACGTCCTGCTGGTCATCCGGGTCGCGCTCGACAAGGCCGAGCTGTCGCCGGCGGACCTGTGCGCGCTCGGCATCGCCAACCAGCGCGAGACGACGGTGCTGTGGGATCGCGGCACCGGCGCGCCCGGTGCACAACGCGATCAACTGGCAGGACACGCGGACCGATCGGCTCTGCCGGGAGCTCGCGCGTCGAGTTCGGTCAGGAGATGTTCCGGGAGAAGACCGGACTGCCCGTCAGCACGTACTTCTCGGGCCCGAAGATCCGCTGGCTGCTCGACCAGATCCCCGGCCTGCGCGAGCGCGCCGAGGCCGGCGAGGTGCTGTTCGGCACGATCGACTCGTGGCTGATCTGGAACCTCTGCGGCCGACACGTCACCGACGTGACGAACGCGAGCCGGACGCTGCTGATGAACCTCGAGACGCTCGATTGGGACCCGGAGCTGCTCGACGCGATCGGCGTTCCGGCGGCGATGCTCCCGGAGATCCGGGCCTCGTCCGAGGCCTACGGCGAGGCCGGGCCACCGCTCGCCGGCGTCACCGTCGCTTCCGCGCTCGGCGACCAGCACGCGGCGCTCGTCGGGCCAGACCTGCTTCAGCCCGGGAGACGCGAAGTGCACGTTCGGCACCGGGAGCTTCTTCGTGCGTGAACACCGGCGCCCGCCCGGTGACGTCGAACAGCGGTTTGCTGACCACGCTCGGCATACAAGCTCGGGTCGGCCGAGCCGGCGTACGCGCTCGAGGGCTCGATCGCGGTCACCGGCGCGCTCGTGCAGTGGTTCCGCGACAACATCGGGCTGATCGGCAGCGCGCCCGAGATCGAGACGCTCGCGCTGACCGTCGAGGACAACGGCGGCTGCTACTTCGTGCCGGCCTTCTCCGGCCTGTTCGCGCCGCACTGGCGAAGCGACGCGCGCGGGGTGATCGCCGGACTGACCGGGCTACATCAACCGGGGCCACCTCGCGCGGGCCGTGCTCGAGGCGACCGCGTGGCAGACGCGCGAGGTCGTCGAGGCGATGAACGCCGATTACGGGAGCAAGCTGTCCGAGCTGCGCGTCGACGGCGGGATGACCGCGAACAACCTGCTGATGCAGAACCTCGCCGACGTCCTCGACGTGCCGGTTATCGCGACCGATCGTGGCCGAGACGGTGTCGCTCGGCGCGGCGTACACCGCCGGCCTCGCCGTCGGCTTCTGGCCGGACACCGACAGCCTCGAGAAGAACTGGCACAAGGCGGCCGAGTGGCTCCCGAGCATGGACGGCAGCGCGCCGCGAGCGCGGCTACCGGAAGTGGAAGAAGGCCGTCGCCCGGACGGTCGACTGGGTCGACGACGACGAGTAATCCCTCTCATCCAAGAGCGGCGGTACTCACGCCGCGGCCCAGTGCGGCGCGACCTTGGTCCGAAAGTCCCCTGTCCGAACGCGAACACCCGCGTTCGGGCGCGTCGCGTCGTTCTCAGCGACCCGTCAGTGCTTGACGGTCTCGCGCGAGCGGTACGGCGACCGGTACGGAGTGGGCAAGCCGCCGTTCTCGAAGAATCCGCGGACGGACTCCATCAACTCGGTCGCGTCGCCCGTCGCGTTGATCGGCTCTCCGAACGAGACCTCGATCCGGTGGCGCCTTGGGACGGGCTTGTTCCGCAAGCGCTTCGGCCACAGACGCCCGGGGGGCATCGCCTGGGCGGTGCCCGTGACCCGGATCGGCACGATCGTCAGATGGTGTGCCGCAGCGAGCACCGCGGCGCCGCGGCGCAGCGGACCCGGCATGCCGCCTCGCGACCGCGTGCCCTCCGGATAGAGCAGCACGCTCCAACCCTGATCGAGCAGCTTGTCGAGGTGGCTTCCGTTCTTCGACACGCCCCCGCCCCCTGGCGGTCGATCGGCACCGTATTGAAGATCAGCGAGACGGCCGAGGCGACGAACCGGTTCTTGTAGAAGTAGTCGGCTGCCGCAGCCACCACGGTCCGCTTGCGTAGCCGGCGCGGAAGCGCGGACAGGATCACCGGCGTGTCCATGTGGCTCGCATGGTTGGCCACGAGGATCACCGGACCCTTTACCGCGTCGAGCTTCTCGCGCCCGGTCGCGCGTCGCGCGGCGTAGTAGTCCATCACCGGGTTCAGCACGAACCGCATGAAGTTCTCGCGCACGAGTCCGGCGAACCACGACCTTGCCCACGGAATGTCGAGCTGCGCGACGGCCGCGCGCAGCTCGCGCGCCGCGCGCCGGCGCAGCGCGCGCCGCGTCGAGGACGCGCTGCTTGCGCGACGGCTTACGGCGGAAGGGCAGCACCGCGGGTTAATACCCGGTGTGTGACATTCGTTACAGGATTTTGACAAGCCGTCGGAAGCCGCGACCGAGCCGTGTAATGGCAACTACGATTATCCGGGCTCGTGCTTCCGCGACGCTTCTCACCGGATCCGTTTCGGCCGGCCGATCTGATGGCTGAAGACCTGCGCCATCACGGTGTCGTGCAGACGGTCCTGCGCCGGCGCTCCGAGGGGTCGCGCCCGGGTGCCAGGACCGACGGCCGCCGCGTCGCGCTCGTGATCGAGGGCGGCGGGATGAGGGGCGTGGTCTCGGCGGGAATGGCCGCGGCGATCGAGCAACTCGGGCTGCGCGACGCATTCGACGAGGTGCACGGCGCGTCCGCCGGCGCCTTCAACGCGACCTTCCTACTCGCCGGCCAGGCCGCCTACCTCGCGACGCTGTACCAGCACGGGTTCGGCGATCCCCGCTTCGTCAGCTTCGTGCGGGCGTTGCGCGGAGGCGCCGCGTTCGACCTCGACTACGTGATCAACCACGTGTGGAGGCGCGACCGCCCGCTTCGCTACGACGTCGGTGTTGTCGTGCGGGATCGACCTGCACTGCACCGCCACCGATGCCGACCGGGCCGCGATCGTCGATCTGACGCGGGTTGCGTGACGAGGAGGAAATCCGCTGCGCGATGCGGGCGTCAGGCCGGCTGCCATGGCTCGCCGGCGGACCGGTCAGCTTCCGCGGGATGCGACTGCTCGACGCCACGCTGGCCGAGGCGATCCCGGTTCACGTCGCCTGTACCACGGCCACGGACGTGCTCGTGCTGCAGACCCGTCCGGTCGGAGTCAGCCACGCCGGGCTGTCGCCGGTAGTCGCGCGGTTGACCGACCGTTACCTACGCGCGATCAACCCGGCGCTCGTCGACCTGCGCCTGAGTCGCTCTGCGCGGTACGACGCGCTGACGGCGCGGCTCGCCCAGATGTCCGGCGACCCCGATCAGGCGCCGGCGGTGTGCGTGATCCGGCCGGCGCCGGGCTCGGTCGTGGTCTCGCAGCTCGAGAGCCGGGTGTCGGTGCTGCAGATGGCCGCGATCGAGGGTATGCGCGCGGCGTGGGTGGCGCTCGCAGGCGAGGATCCGGAAGTGATCGGAACGCTGCGCGCGTACCCGCGGGCGGTGGCGCCGCCCGGCGCGGGCGCGGGCTCGGACGCGGACGCGGTTGGGACGGAACTCGGACATATTCCGAGTTTCATCCCGAACGCCTGAGCTGCCGCGCTCGGCGGACGGTCGGGAACCAACGCACCCGCCGCCGACAATAGATCGGTAATGGGAGCGAGACTGCTCACGCGAGGCGCGTCACCGGACAGCGTCGCGATCGCAAGGTCGATCGCCAGACCGGACGCGTTCTCGGCCATCTTCGACCGGCACTTCCGAGCCGTTCACCGGTACCTGTCGCGACGGGTCGGCCGCGAGCTGGCCGACGACCTGGCGTCGGCGACCTTCACGGTCGCGTTCGAGCGCCGGCACCGCTTCCGGACCGACAGCGACAGCGCGTTTCCGTGGTTGCTGGGGATCGCCACCAACCTGCTGCGCAACTACCGCCGCGCGGAGCAGCGGGCGCTCCAGGCGGTGGCCCGGCTCGGCAGCACGGACGCGGTGTTCGAGCCGGACGGTGCAGGCGATGACCGCGACCTCGCGGGCGCGCTCGCCCGCCTCGACGCCGTCCAGCGGGATGTCCTGTTCCTGTACGCGTGGGCCGACCTGTCCTACCAGGAGATCGCTCAGACGTTGGAGGTTCCGGTCGGCACCGTGCGGTCGAGGCTGTCGCGAGCCCGCGCGCAACTTCGCTCTGAGCTGTCGCAGCCAAGCGCCGCCGCCGCTGGAAAGGAGAACCGATGATCGATGAGCTCGAACGAGTGAGGACGTTTCGCGCTGATGTTGCCGAGCCGACCGACGGGGTCGAGCGGGCGGCCCGCGCAGCGCTTGAGTCGGCGATCCGCGAACGCAGCGCGCGGCCTCGCCGGCGTCCCCGCCGCCGCGTGTGGCTGGTTCCGGCGACGAGCACGGTCGCGGTCGCGATCGCCCTGCTGATTTTCGCCGGCGTGCTCGGCACCGGCTCGTCCGGCCCGCCGACCGCCTCCGCCGCGATCTTCACGAGGCTGGCCGCCGTCGCACGGGCTCAGCCGTCGAGCGCGCCCGGGCCCGGCCAGTACCTGTACGTCGAATCCGTCCAGACCAACGAATCGGACGCTCCCGAGGTCGGCTGCACGATGCTGGTCCCCGAGCACCGGCAGATCTGGATCGGCGCCGACGGCTCGGGGCGGCTGTTCGAGAACACCGGCCGAGCCTCGTTCCCGTCCGCCGCCGATCGCGCCGCGTGCGCGCGGGCCAACCTGCTCGGGAGCGCGGCTCCCAATAGGAGCGACACCTGGTTCGCCGCCCGCTGCCTGAGCCTCGGCCCGGTCGACCTCCAGAATCTCCCCGCTGACCCCGCCGCCCTGCGCCAGCTGCTCGACGCGCGCAAGATCGAGGGCGGGCCGCCGGGCCCGGCCGAGGACTTCACCCAGATCGGCGACCTGCTCCGCGAGACCGACGCGTCGCCGGCCCTGCGCGCCGCGATCTACAAGGTCGCGGCAACGATCCCCGGCGTCGAGGTGCTGGGGTTGGCTCGCGACCACTCCGGGCGGCTCGGGATCGGCCTGGCCTACGGACACCCCGGCGGTCGCTCCGAGCTGATCTTCGACCCGCGCACCAGCGCACTCCTCGGCGAGCTCGACACCGACACCGCCGGGCGGCTCGTCGGGTGGGCGGTGTACCTGCGCTCGACGATCGTCGACTCGATCCCCGGCCGGCCACCCGCGCCGCTCCGCCCAGCCTGCAGCGGAGGAGGCGGATACAACCGGACGACTCCGTCCGGTGCCTCGGTCACGACCGGGGCGCGAGTGCGCTGATCAGACCTGCGCCGGCTCCGGCTGTTTCGCCTCGTCCGGCCCAGCCGGCTCGACGAACTGCTCACGGCGCGCGCTCGAGCCCTCGATGTTGATGTGCGGCAACCTGTCGTCGAGCCAGCGCGGGAGCCACCAGGTCCGCTCACCGAGCAGCTCGAGCACGGCCGGCAGCAGGACGCACCGCACGACGACGGCGTCGAGCAGCACCGCTACGGCGAGCCCGAACCCGAACTCCTTCAGCACGCGCTGGTTCCCGAACATGAACGACAGGAATACGCAGATCATGATCGCGGCCGCAGCGGTGATGACCCGCCCCGTGAACGAGATCCCGTCCGCGACGGCCTCGGATGCGTCGCGCTCGACGAATCCACTGCTCGCGTATGCGCGAGATCAAGAACACCTCGTAGTCCATCGAGAGCCCGAACACCACCGCGAACATCAGCACCGGTATCCACGGCTCGACCGGTCCCTTCTCGATGCCGATCACGCTCGCGAACCACCCGTGCTGGAACACGAGCACGGTGACGCCGAGCGCGCCGCCGATGCTGAGCAGGTTCATCAGAGCGGCCTGGATCGGGATCACGATCGAGCGGAAGATCACGAACAGCAGCAGCGCCGACAGGACCACGACGATCCCGATGAACAGCGGCAGCTTGTTCGCGAGCACGTGCGAGAAGTCGATCGAGCCCGCCGTGAACCCGCCGACCAGGACGGTCGCGCCGGTCTGATGCTCGATCGGCGTGGCCACGTCCTGGCGCAGATGGTTGACCAGATCGGTGGTCGCCTGCGCCTGCGGCGCCGAGCCGGGATAGGCCTCGAACACCGCGACCTTGCCCGACGGCGAGATCCGCGGCGGCGTGACCGCGACGACGTCCGGCGTCTTTGCGACCGCGGCGCTCACCGCCGCCTGCGTGGCCGGCTTGTTCTGGCTCGGAAGCTCGGTCACGATCAGCAGCGGGCCGTTGAAGCCGCCGCCGAAGCCCTGCGCGAGCAAGTCGAACGCCTGCCGCGTGTTGGTGCTGGAGGGATCGTTCCCGGCATCGCTGCTCTCGAGCCGCAGCGCGACGACCGGCAAGCAGCAGCGCGACCATCACGACCGGTCGAGAGGATCGCCAGCGGCCACGGCCGGCGCTGGACGGTCCGGCTCCACTCGCGCCAGCGCGAGCGGATGCGGTGCCGCGATCGCAGCGTCCTCACCGCCACCGGCACCCGCGGCGGCCGCGGCCGGCGCCGCGCCACGACGACCGAACGGCCGCCGACGGCGCGTGCGCGGACGGACGATCCGGTCCCCGTACTTCGACAGCATCGCGGGGAGCACCGTCAGCGAGCGCGAGCATCGTCATCAGCACGGCGAACACGGACGCGATCGCCAGCCCGTAGAGGAAGCTGACGCCGGTGGCGAACATCCCGAGCAGGGCGATCGTCACGGTGGTGCCCGCGAGCAGGATTGCTCGTCCCGAGGTGTCCATCGCCTCGACCACCGACCGCTCCACGTCGCCGAACCGCGAGGTAGTTCTCGCGGAAGCGCGTCACGATGAACAGCGCGTAGTCGACCCCGACGCCGAGACCGATCATCAGCGCGAGGTCGGTCGAGACGTTCGGGATGCTCGTGACGTGGGTCGCGAGCCCGATCAGCCCGACTCCGGTGATCAGGCCGAAACGCGGCGGTGATCAGCGGCATGCCGGCGGCGACGAGCGATCCGAACGTGAACAGCAGGATGATCAGCGCGGCGATCGACCCGATCAGCGTCGCCGGACCGACGCTGAAGCCCTCGGCGTTCTCGATCACCTGCCCGCCCGCGGCCACCTTCAGGCCCGGTACGTTGACCGCGCCGACCTGATCGAGCACGGGCTTGCCGGCGTCGTTCGGCACCAGGTTGGCCGGCTTGTTGTAGTTGATCGTCGCGAACGCCGTCTTCCGGTCGCGCGAGACCTGGACCGCTCCGTCCGGGCCGTAGGGACTCCGCACCGCGACGACGTGCGGGTCGCCGGACACCTGCCCGAGCAGCTTCGTCATCGCCGAGCGAACCTGCGGGTCATCGACGGTGCCGTTCGCCGTGTGGAACACGATCGTGTCGACGTCGCCGCTCTGCGCCGGGAACTCGTTCTTGAGCAGGTCGAGCGCCCGCTGGGACTCCGTTCCGGGCAGGCTGAAGTTGGTGGCGTAGTCGCGCCCGGCGGCGCCGGCGACGACGGTCGTGACGACCGCCACGACGATCCAGGCCACGAACACGCGGCCACGGTGAGCGATGCACCAGCGTGTGACTTTCAGCACTATCTGACTCCTGGTCCGGTATCTCGGCGAGTGGCCACACTGCGCCCCTGCTCTCGCGAAGTGACCCGGTCTGTTCCTAACTGTGTAGCACGGACGCATCGCGGGCTTGTGACCTTCCAGGCTCGCGTGTGAAAACTGCGATTACTTGACGCGCGTAACTACAGAAGATGCTTACGCGCGCGACTGCGCGGATTACGCGAGCGCGTTCGCCGTCGGGCGGCCGACCTCGAGGTCGGCGGGACGCTCGGGCGGCGCGACGGCCGGACGCGCGGCGTTGCGCCCGCGCCGGCGGGGGCGCCACACGCGTACGTACTGCGCCCCGACATACGACCCGATCACGAGCGCCAGCGCGATGAACTGCCCGGCGAACGTCTCCCAGTTCGGGAAGATCGAGAACCACGTCCCCATCCACCCCGGAACGCTCAACCCGGGAACCGGGGTCGTGCCGATCCACCCCGCGAGCTGCATCTCGTTGACCTCTTCCCCGACGGACACCAACAGCACGAACAACAACATCACCCCGGTGATGATCAACAACCGCCGATACGGCAGCCGCTGATGCAACGCAAACGTCAATACCCCCGCCGCCGCCGTGAACAACAACCCGATCACGACCCCCTCCAGCACCACGCTCGCGCCATACAGCTCGCCGCAGGTTCTGCAAGAAGATCACGATCTCGAAACACTCGCGATACACCGAGGTGAACCCCAACAGCGCGAGCCCCAACAGCATCCGGCGCCGGTTCGTCTCCGGATCGGCCGACAAGCAGGCCGCGCCGGCGCTTGTGGTGATTCGAGATCCAGCCGGTCCAATAGACCTTGTGAAAGAACCAGTTCATCACGATCAGCAGCACGATCAGCGACGGCAACCCAGTCGCCGCCTGCACGTCGAACTCCCCGCCGTGGAACCGGCCGATCAACCACACCACGAACAGCCACGTCGCGACCCCCGCCCCGATCGCTGCCCCGCTGCCGGCCGCCACCGGACGACGGTAGATCCGGTTGCCGCCCAGGAAGCTCGCCATCACCGCCGCCAACACCAAAATCGTCTCGAGTCCCTCGCGGAACACCAAAATCGCGCTATCGATCACCACCGAGGTGTGGCTCAGCTGGTGGCCGGCCGGCAAATCCGTCGGATCCGTCGTACCACCCCGCGCGTGCCAACTGATCACCACAACCACGACCGCGACCGCCAGCACGACCGCCGTCCACACATAGAAGCTCAGGCGCTCGGTCGGGCGGCGGCGCGAAGATTCCGTCTCACCCTTTCCAGGTCGGACTTCCGGGCACTTGGGCAGCTGCTCGGGTCATGCGCGCGTATTAGGGTACCCTAATGGCGCCAGCGAAGCTCGGCAGCTACCCTCCGGATCGGCGCGCGAATTTCGCTGTCCGCGCCGATCCAACTTCTGGGGCATCGTATATGGGTCCAGTCGGCGCGAACACCCTACAGGTTTCGCGGAAACGTGCCGATAGAGAGACGGGGGCCCTGTGGCCCCGTGCTCCGCACTGACACGGATTCCCTCAAGCCTCTTCAACGAGCCCCCGCCCCGCCGCATTCGCAGCGGGCCTGTTCGGCGGCCCGTCAGATGGCTTCTCGGCTTGGCGTTGTTGGCGCTCGCCGGCGCGCTCTCGCCGGCGGTCGGCACGGCCCTCGCCGATGCGCCCGCGAGCATCACGAACGCGACCACGGGGCTCTCGAATGCCGCTTCGCTCGCAACCGGTCGCGGCCTGCGCTCCGGCGACGACGACCCGCGCGACGTGTCTCCGCGCAGGCGCTTGGCGGTCCGTGGGACTCGGCTCGTTCGTGCATCCGCGGCTGCGCCAGCCGGCCTCCCCGTACCGCCTGCGCCGCCCGCGGGCCCGTGGCAGCCACGCCGCCGTCCAGGAGGTCCCGGCCGCCGGCGCGCCGCAGCCCGGAACGCCGGCCTATCTTCAGCAGGCCTACGACCTCTCGTATCTGTCGCAGACCGCGGGGCACCGGCACGACGATCGCGATCGTCGATGCGTTCGACGACTCCGCACGCCGAGTCGGACCTCGCCGTCTACCGCGCCAAGTTCGGACTGCCGCCGTGCACCATCGGACAACGGCTGCTTCAGCGAGTACGACCAGAACGGCGGCACCTGCGAAGGGGACCGAATCACCCGACGAACGTCGACCCGGGCTGGGAGCTCGAGACCTCGCTCGATCTGGACGCGGTGTCGGCGCTCTGCCCGAACTGCCACATCGCGCTGATCGAAGCGAACAGCGACCAGGTCACCGACCTTGGCGGCGGCACAGGGGGTGGCCGGACAGCTCGGCGCGAGCGTGATCTCGGACAGCTGGGACGTGACCTTTGGCTGTCGGCCATGCGCACGCAGCTTCATGACGCTCGGGCGACTACACGTTCAATGGGGTCACGACCGTCGCCGCCTCGGGCGATTCCGGCTACCCCGGCTCTCAGACGAACGACTTCCCGGCGGCGCTGCCCAGCGTCACCGCGGCCGGCGGCACCACCCTGGTCCCGGCGAGCACCAGCGGCGTGCAGAGCGTCCGCGAGTTCACCGAGTCCGCCTGGTCCGGGCGCGGGCTCGGGCTGCAACCTGGCGGCGAGCAAGCCGGCATGGCAGACGGACACCGGCTGCACGGGCAGGTCGTACACCGACATCTCGGCGGACGGAGACCCGGCGACCGGGATGCAGGTCTACGACTCGGACTTGGGCGGAAGCGGTTGGGGAGTCGTCGGCGGGACGAGCGAGGCCGCGCCGCTGATCGCGGCCTACTACGCGCTGCTCGGTCCCACCGCACAGGGCCCGTCCTGGGCATACGCGAACGCGTCGCAGCTGAACGATCCATCCACCGGCTCGAACGGCACGTGCGACCCGTCCATCATCTACATCTGCAACTCCGGTCCGGGCTACGACGGTCCGACGGGGGTTGGCAGCATCTCCGGCGCCGTCACCACCGGAGCACCCGGCATCACCGGCCCGGGAACGAATGGCTCCTACACGCAGAGCGTGACGGCGGACACGGCTCAGCTCCAGGGCGGGGTGTACCCGAACGGCGCCGACACGACGTACTGGTGGGAGTACGGGACGACCAGCGCCTACGGACAGACGACCAGTCCGAGCGACATCGGTTCGGGCACCGGCCCGGTGCCGGTGAGCGACTCGCTCGGCGGCCTGTCGCCGGGGGCGACGTACCACTACCGGCTCGTCGCGGAGAACAGCTTCGGCACCGAGTACGGCTACGACTACACGCTGACCACCGCTCCGTCGTCGACGACCTCCCCGACCCAAACTACAACGTCACCGCAGAACCCGCCGCCGACCACGACGACCACGCCCGGCTCGACCGGCACAGGGCCGAGCGGCTCGAGCGGCTCGGCCGGCACCGGGACCACGCCTGTCGGCGCTCCGGCGCTCAGCAACCTGCGGGTCGCCGCCGGCGCGACGAACGCCACCGTGACCGCGACGATCTCCGGTCGAGGAGCCGCCGCCACGTACACGCTCCAGTACGGGACGACGCAGGCGCTCGGACGGAGCGTGTCGGGTTCGCTGGCGGCCTCCTCAGCGTCCACCGCGAACGTCAGCCTCGCGCTCCGCAACCTGTCGCCGGGCAAGATCTACTACTTCCGCGTCGTCGCCGGCAACACCGCCGGCACGACCGCCAGCGCCTCCGTCCGCTTCAAGACCTCGCCGGTCACGATCACGTAGCGTCAACGTCGGGGCAACCAGCTCCAGGTCGTGCTCAGCTGCCACGGTTCCGCGACGTGCCGCGTACGCCTCCAGGTTCGCTCAGGCAGCGCGCGTGCTCCTCGCCGGCCGGGGCACGATCCGCGCAAACCGCAGTGGCACGATCACGCTCGGGCTCAGTCGCTCTTTCCGTACGCTCGCGACCCACGGCAAGATCTCCAAGTTGTACGTGCTGAGCACCTGGAACGGCTCCACCGCCAGCGTCAGCGCGACCGTCTGAGCGGCAACCCGCCTCGCGGAGGGCGGTCGGCGCGACCGCCACTATCGTCAATACGGATATGGCATCACGCCAGGACATCCGCAACCTCGCGATCGTCGCCCACGTCGATCACGGCAAGACCACGCTGGTCGACGCCCTGCTCTGGCAATCGGGCGCGTTCCGCGCGGGCCAGGACGTGGCAGATCGGGTGCTGGACTCGATGGACCTCGAGCGCGAGAAGGGCATCACGATCCTGGCCAAGAACACCGCGGTCAGGTACGGCGGCGTCAAGCTGAACATCGTCGACACGCCCGGGCACGCCGACTTCGGCGGCGAGGTCGAGCGCGGCCTGACGATGGTCGACGGCGTTCTGCTGCTCGTCGACGCGAGCGAGGGTCCCCTTCCGCAGACCCGCTTCGTCCTGCGCAAGGCGCTCGAGGCACGTCTCCCGGTGATCCTCGTCGTCAACAAGGTCGACCGTCCTGACGCCCGCATCGACGAGGTGGTCGACGAGGTGTACGAACTGTTCCTCGACCTCGACGCCGACGAGTCGCAGATCGAGTTCCCGATCGTCTACACGAACGCAAAGGCCGGCTGGGCTTCGCTGGATCCCGATGATTTGGATCCCGCCCACCATCCCGACCTCGTCCCGCTGGTCGAGCTCCTGCTGACCCACATTCCGCCTCCACAGTACGACCCGTCGCATCCGTTCCAGGCCCACGTGACGAACCTCGACGCGTCGCCGTATGTGGGGCGGCTCGCGATCTGCCGGGTCCGCCACGGGACGATCCGGCGGGGCGAGACCGTCGCCTGGTGCCGCGCCGACGGCGAGATCGAGCGGGTCAAGATCTCCGAGCTGTACGTGACCGAGGCACTCGAGCGGGTCGAGGCCGCCGAGGCGAGCGCCGGCGAGATCATCTCGGTGGCCGGGATCCCCGAGATCACGATCGGCGAGACGCTCGCCTCGGCGGACGATCCGCGCCCGCTTCCGGTGATCACGGTCGACGAGCCCTCGCTGTCGGTCACGATCGGGATCAACACCTCGCCGCTGGCCGGCCAGGACGGGCAGAAGCTGACCGCGAGCCAGGTCAAGGCCCGACTCGACCGCGAGCTAGTCGGCAACGTCTCGTTGCGCGTGCTCGACACCGACCGTCCCGACGTGTGGGAGGTCCAGGGCCGCGGCGAGCTCGCGCTCGCGGTGCTGGTCGAGCTGATGCGCCGCGAGGGCTATGAGCTGACCGTCGGCAAGCCCGAGGTCGTCACCCGCGAGATCGACGGCAGGCAGTGCGAGCCCGTCGAGCGGATGAGCGTCGACGCGCCCGAGGAGTACGTCGGCGTGATCACCCAGCTGCTCGCGATGCGCAAAGGCCGGCTCGAGCAGATGGTCAACCACGGGACCGGGTGGGTGCGGATGGAGTATCTGGTCCCGGCGCGCGGGTTGATCGGGTTTCGAACGGAGTTCCTGACCGAGACCCGCGGCACCGGGCTCGTGCACCACGTGTTCGACCGCTGGGAGCCGTGGCACGGCGAGCTGCGCACCCGGCCGACGGGGTCGCTGGTCTCGGACCGGCGCGGCACCGTAGCGGCGTTCGCGCTGTACAACCTCCAGGAGCGGGGGACGCTGTTCGTCGCACCCGGCGAGGAGGTCTACGAGGGGATGATCGTCGGCGAGAATTCACGGGCCGAGGACCTCGACGTGAACGCCACCAAGGAGAAGCACCTGACGAACATCCGCTCCTCGACCGCGGACGAACTCGTACGGCTCGTCCCCAAGCGAGAGCTGTCGCTCGACCAGGCGCTCGAGTTCCTGCGCGCGGACGAATGCGTCGAGGTCACCCCGGATGCAGTCCGGCTTCGCAAGGCCGCGCTCGACGCGACCGCTCGGCGCAAGCTCAGCCGGACCGCTCGCTCGTGAGGTCGGCCGGCTCGATCCCGGCCAGCTCGGCCAGCCCGTTGGCCGCATCGACGATCTCGTCCAGCTCGATCAGCAGCGCCTCGCTGTCAGGGTCCTTGGGAGCCGCGCGCTCGAGCTCGGAGTAGCTCGCGCGCAGGTCCGGCACGACCGGCGCGGGCGGCGGACCATCCGTCCGCGCCCGGAACGTCGCGTCGACGCCCGAGAGGAGCGCGTCGATGTCCGTGGCGAGCGGCGCCAGCGCCGGCAACGGCCGCCGGTCGCGGCGCTCCTGTGCATCCAGCCGCAAAACGTGCGCGGCCAGCACCAGCCGTCGCAACGACGCGAGCGACCCCTGGCTCTGCTGCGCGTCGATCCGGCGAGTGGCCGGCTCCGACAGCGAGCGCGCGACGTTCGCCTCGGTGGTCGTCCGCGCCAGCCTGACCTGACGGCTGAGCGGGCGCATCTCCTGCTCGTCGGCCCGCCGGCCATCGGTGATCACCCGCAGGATCGCCCGCACGTACGCTCGCTCGGCTTGCACCAGGTCGGCCAGAGCCTGGCGCGCGGACACGTATGACCACGTCGGCCAGAGCGCGTAGGCGAGCAGGCCAAGCGCGCCGCCGACCAGCGTGTCGAGGAGGCGTGCCCACGCCGTGGCGAGCGTGTCCGGGCTGATCGCATTCAGCAAGAACACGACCACCGCGGTGATGAACGCGAAGCCGAGCGCGAAGCTCGCGGGAAATACTGCGTAGCCCGCCCACGCGAGCACGCCGACGAGCAGCACGGTCGCGCCGCCGGCCGGGTGCAGGGCGACGGCGATCGCACCCGCGAGGCCGACGCCGAGCGCGGTGCCGCCGGCACGTTCGGCGCCGCGCGTGAAGGTGGCGCCGAACTCGGGCCGGAGCGTCGTGGCGGCCGCCACGACCATCCAGTAGCTCCGGCTGAGCGGCAGATGTCGCGAGATCAGCTGGGCGAGGAGGACGACTACGGCCAGCCGCAGCGCGTGACGGCCCGCCGGCGACTGCAGGCTGGCGTTGGCGCGGAGAACCGCGAGGTCGGCGCGCAGCTGCTCGAACCGTCGGCTCGCGCGCGCCTGGGGGCGGCGGTCGCGCAGGCCGCTGGCCTCGCCGGCGCTGACCGCCAGGGACCCGACCGCGCGGAGCTGCCCGGCGAGCGCCGCGAGGCGTCGCGACAGCGCCAGCCCCGACGCATCCGGCGTCAGCGCGTGCTCGGCCGTGTCCGAGCTCAGCTTGTCGATGTGCGGCCCGAGCTCGGCGGCGGCGGCGTGGTCTCCCTCGATCGCCCGGGCGGCGAGATCGAGCCCGACGGCGGCGAGCTCGAGGATCCGGGCCGCGCCCCGATCCGGCGGACCTTCGCTATCCCCCTCGGTGCCCTGGTGGCGGCTCATCAGCGAGTGGATCGTGCTCAGCTGGATCCGCATCCGATGCCCTTCGTTGACCAGGCTCCGCAACGTCATCAGCGCCGGATCTCCGAACAACGTCGACGACGACAGGCTCGACTGCGCCTCGTCGAGGGCGCCGGCCACCGGCAGCGTCGAGGTCTCGGCCGACCCCCTGGCGAGGTCGGCCAGCGCCCGGTAGGCGTTGGCCGTCGCCGTCCGCTGCCACCTCAGCGGCGTCGGCCAACGAGCGACGCTCTGGAACAGCACCTGGGCAAACCCCCCGGCGAGCACGAGCCCGGCGAGCGCGAGCGACTCCGCCGCCGGCTGGCTGAACCGCCCGAATACGACGAACGCGATCATCGCCTGCGTCCCGATGACCCCGCCCCGGCTGCCGAGCGCCACGAGCAGCCCACCGGCCAGCGCCCACACCGCAAGCAGAACGAAGTGCAGCCACGCGATCGACCCGGTCACGCATCCGACGAACGTCGATGTCGCCATGACCGTGGCGTCGGTCGCGAGGAGTGCCAGCGGCGGTCGTCCGCCGGTGATCCGCCAGGCGGTCCCGACCAGCATCGCGCCGGCGCCCATCGTGACGCCGGCGACCGGGCTCCACACGGCCGTGCCGATACCGAGGACGGCCACCACCGGGATCGCGGCGAGCAGGCCGCCCTGGACCGAGATCGCGCGATGGTCGAATTGGGTTGCGTCGCGAAGCGCGGCGGCGAGCGTCCCGCCCGAGGCCGCAGATCCGTTGTCCGGGCGCTCAGGCACCGGCTTCGCGGCCGCTAATCGCCTTCGAGCCAGCCGTCGCGGTATTCGACCTCGACATCGGGCCGGATGTTGGCGTATGCCTCGCGCGGGTCCCGAGTCTCGCGCTCCACACCGGCCCCGTGGCGGAGCGCCACATCCGAGCGGGGGTAGATCACATCGCCGCCGCTCCGGCTCCCGACGGCCAGGAGCGCGCACGGCCCATCGCCCGCGCCGACGAACACGTGCTCGGTCCAGGCCGGGCAGTGGACGAAGTCCCACTGCTTGAGCGGACGCTCCTCGCCCTCGATCAGCAGCAGACACTCGCCCGACGAGCACTAGGAAGTCCTCCTGCTCGTCCTCGCCGTGGTAGTAGCAGGCGGGCTGGCCGGGAGCGAGCACGGCGACGTTGAAGCCGAGCTGTGGGAATCGAGCCTCGCCCTCGAACCGGGTGTACGCGCCGAAGTCGCCGTCGAGCCACTTGGCGTCGCGCGCGTTCAGGACGAACCACCCCTCGCCTTCGGGGACGAGACCGTGTTCGGTCGAGCTGAGCCTGGCCTCCGGGACCATCGCCTGGATTATCGCGAAGGCCTCGTTAACCTGAGCCGGGTGAGTAGGGGAATTGGTTCCGAGGGTGACCGCGCGGCGGCAGCGGTCGAAGTGTCCGAGCTCGTCAAGCGCTACCCGAAGTCAACGGTGAATGCCGTCGACGGGATCACGTTCGCGGTCGAGCCGGGCGAGGTGTTCGGACTACTCGGCCCGAACGGCGCCGGCAAGACCACGACGGTCGGAATGCTGACCACGAGGGTGAAGCCGACCAGCGGCCGGGCGATGGTCGGCGGCGTCGACGTGAGCGCGGATCCGGTCCGTGCGCGGAGCATGCTCGCAGTGGTCCCGCAGCGGAGCAACCTCGATCGGTCGCTCTCGATTCGGCGGAACCTGACCTTTCACGCCGCCTACCACGGCGTTCCGGCAGCCGAGGCATCGGCGCGGGCCGACGAGCTGCTCGAGCAGTTCGGGCTGCGCGAGCGCGGCAACGTCAAGCCCGACCTGTTCTCGGGCGGGCAGGCCCAGCGCGTGATGATCGCGAGAGCGCTGATGCACCAGCCGGAGGTGCTGTTCCTGGACGAGCCGACGACCGGTCTTGACCCGGCGGCGCGCCTGTTCGTGTGGGACCGCCTGCGCGAGCTGCGAGAGCGGGGCGTCACTTTGATTTTGACCACGCACGACATGCACGAAGCCGCCTTGCTGGCCGACCGCGTCGGGATCATGGACCACGGCAAGCTGCTCGCGCTCGACGTCCCCGACGCGCTGATGCGAAGCCTGCCCGGGAGCTCGACGCTCGAGCTGAGCGTGCATGCGGGCGACAACGGCCACTCGCCCGAGGCGCTCATCGCGGCGTTCGAGGACCTGCCGGGAGTGGAGCGGGTCGAGACGCTGCCCGAGGACGAGCAAGAGCCCGACGACCCGCACTGGCGCGTGCGGCTGTACGTGTCCGGCGAGGCGTCGCAGCTGGTGGCGCCGACGGCGACGCTGCTCGCCGAGCGCGGTCTGAACCTGAGCGGCGTCGACCTCGGCGAGCCGACGCTCGAGGACGTGTTCATCCATCTGACCGGGAGGACGCTGAGATGAGTGCGACCGCCGCCACGGTCACGGCCCCCGCGGTGATGCAGCGGCGCGCGTTCTCCGCGGTCCTGCGCCGCGACCTGCTCGTGACCTGGTCGGAGCTGCCCGTGTTCCTGGCGCAGGTGATCCTCCAGCCGCTGTTCCTGCTGTTCGTGTTCGGCAAGGTTCTCGGCTCGCTCGGATACACGCAGCACGGGTACTCGGACCTGCTGTTCCCGGGACTGCTCGCGCTGACCGCGGTGATCACCGGCATGCAGACGCTCGCGTTCCCGCTCGTGATCGAGTTCGGCTGGACCAAGGAGATCGAGGATCGGCTGCTCGCCCCGATGTCGACGGCGCTCGTCGCAGCCGAGAAGGTCCTGTTCGCGACCCTGCGGGCGCTCACCGCGACCGCCGTGATGATCCCGGTCGGGATCCTCGTGCTCGGGTCGATCCCGTGGCGGTGGAGCGGCGTGCCGCTGCTGATCCTGGCGATGGTGCTCGGCAGCCTGCTCGGCGCCGGCCTCGGCCTGGTGCTCGGCACGCTCGTGGTGCCGCAGCGGATCAACATCGTGTTCTCGCTCGTGTTCACGCCGCTGCTGTTCACCGGCTGCAGCCAGTACCCGTGGCCGTCGCTGTCGCGCCTGCCCTGGTTCCAGGTCGTGACCGCGTGCAACCCGATGACGTACGTGAGCGAGTCGATGCGGGCGGCGCTCGTGCCCTCGGTTCCGCACATCGCACCGTGGGTCTGCATCCTCGTGCTCGTGTGCTCGCTCGCGGTACTGATGACGATCGGCGTCCGCGGGTTCTACCGGCGCGCGATCGACTGAGCCGCCGCCCGCCGCGCGCAGAAGCCCGGGATCCATCTTGTGAACGCGGCCGCCCGCACACAACGAGCGGATCGACACCTCGCGATCGAGCCTGCCCGAGCTACCGTTGCCAAAGGAATGCCGGATTCCCGCCCCACCCTGCTGCTGAGCGTCGACTTCGAGGACTGGCATCAGCTCGTGCGCCGGCGCGTCGGCGCGGCGAACTGGCAGGAGCCTGGGCCGGCGCTCGCGCGCCAGACCGACGCCATGCTCGCCCTGTTCGACGAGCTGAACGCGCGCGCGACGTTCTTCGTGCTCGGGATGGCGGCGCGCGCCCACCCGGAGCTGCTGCAGCGGATCGTCGCCGCGGGCCATGAGATCGGCTGCCACGGCGACGCGCACCTGCCCGTGCACGCGCAGAGCCCGCAAGAGTTCGCGGCCGACCTGCGCGCCGCTCGCGCCACGATCGAACAGCTGACCGGCCGCACTCCGGTCGGCTACCGCGCGCCGGCGTTCTCGATCACGCAGCAGTTCGGACTGGGCCTACGGAGTGCTCGCAGCACGAGGGGTTCGCGTACGACGCGAGCCAGCACGACTCGCCGGCGATCCGCGATCGCGCGGTGCCGTCGACCGCGGCCCCGCACCGCCTCGACGTCGACGTCGGCGCCACAGGAACGGACTGTGGGAGTTCCCGGTGGCCGTATGGCGCGCCGGGCCGGCGGGCGGTATCCGAATCCCGGTCGGCGGCGCGTCCTACTGGCAGGTGCTGCCGACCCCCGTCGTGCTCCGGGGCCTGACCGAGGCCGGCGCGCTCGCCGGGCTGTACCTGCATCCCGAACGAGCTCGACCCCGAGCCGTTGCGCGCGCTACCTCCCGACAGCACGCCACTCCCGCCCAGAAGGCGCACGCGCGCTTGCGCGAGGCCCAGCGAAACGCCGCCCGCCGGCGCGCCCCCGGCGTCCTCAAGAGCGATCGCCCGCCGATTCGAGCTGATCCCTTATGGTGAGGCCCATGCACGACTCAACGGCAGCGCCTGAACGCGTTCGAAGCCGGTTCCGCGAGCACGCGCAGCAGTTCGACGACCTCTACGAGGACGAGCGCTGGCTCGTCCGCACGCTGCGTCCGGGCCTGTTCCGCCGGCGCAAGCTGGCGGTCGACACGGTGCGCGGCCTACAGCGCGCCGCGCGTGCTCGACGTCGGCTGCGGGTCGGGCCGGATCGGCGAGTTCGTGCTCGAGGCCGGCGCCTCGCATTACGTCGGCGTCGATTTCTCCGAGCCGATGATCGACCTCGCCCGCGCCCGACTGCAACGCTTCGCCATCGCAGACGCAGCTGATCGTCGACGACTTCCTGACGGCGCCGCTCGAGGGACCGTTCGAGGTGATCCTCGCGGTCGGGCTGTTCGACTACCTGCCCGAGCCGCACCGGTTCAGCCGGCGCATGTTCGAGCTGTGCGCGCCCGGAGGGTGCGTGGTCGGCTCGTTCCCGACCTGGTCACTGGCTCAAGGGCCCGGTCCGCAAGGTGCGCTACGAGTGGATCGGCAACTGCCCGATCTTCAACTACAGCCGCCGCGAGCTCGAGCTGATGTTCGGCGCGAGCGGGTTCGAGCGGGTCGAGATCGCGAGCCCGGGCCGCAGCGGCTACCTCGTGCGCGCGTACCGGACGTAAGACCGGACCGCGCCGACGCAAACCGATGACCCTGCTGCACGCCCTGGCCATCTTCGCGGCGGGCATCGCCGCCGGGACGATCAACACGCGTGGTCGGCAGCGGCACGCTGATCACGTTCCCCGTCCTGCTCGCGTTCGGCTATGCCCCGGTCACCGCGAACGTGTCGAACACGGTCGGGCTCGTCCCGGGCTCGGTCGCGGGCGCGATCGGCTACCGCCGCGAGCTTGGCCGGCCAGCGCGGCGCGGGCACTTCGGTTCGCGATCGCGTCGGTCGCCGGCGGGATCGTCGGCGCGATCCTGCTGCTGAGCCTGCCGGCGTCGGCGTTCAAGGCCATCGTGCCCGCGTTCATCGTGATCGCGCTCGTGCTGATCGTGCTCCAGCCGCGGATCGGCGCGCGCGCTCGAAGCCCGGCGGCTCGCGGGCGCGAGCGGGCATCCGGGGCCGCTCGGCGATGCGCCGCGGTCTTCGCGCACCGGCATCTACGGCGGCTACTTCGGCGCCGCCCAGGGGATCATGCTGCTCGCGATCCTCGGGCTGTCGCTCCCGAGGGCGAGGACCTGCAGCGGGTCAACGCGCTCAAGGTCGTGCTCGCCGGGCTGGTCAACCTGGTCGCGGGGGTCATCTTCATCTTCGCCGCGCACATCGCGTGGCTGCCGGCGCTGCTGATCGCGATCGGGTCGATCATCGGCGGCGATCGCCGGCGCGCGCTAGGGCCGGCGGCTGCCGCCGGCGGCGCTGCGCGCGGTGATCGTCGTGGTGGGGATCACCGCGATCGTCCGGCTGCTCTAGAGCGCTCGAGCGTAGGCGGAACTCCTGCGCGCGCGGGTCGACCTGCGCGCGGGCCGCGCAGCCGGTCGAGGTGATCGTTGACCAGGCCCATCGCCTGCATGAACGCGTACACCGTCGTCGGTCCGACGAACCGCCAGCCGCGGCGCTTGAGGTCCTTGCGCGAGCGCCCGCGACTCCGGCGTCTCGGCCGCCACGTCGCCGCGGTCGACCCGCCGCGGCCGGCGCGACGGCTCGAACCGCCACACGTACGCGCGCCAGCGAGCCTTCGGTCGTCGACCAGCTCGACCGCCCGCCCCGCGTTGTTGATCACCGCCTCGATCTTCCCGCGGTGGCGGACGATCGACGCGTCGCCGAGCAACCGCGCGACGTCGGCCTCATCGAACCGCGCGACCGCGTTGAAGTCGAACCCGGCGAACGCGCGCCGGAAGTCCTCGCGCTTGCGCAGGATCGTCAGCCACGACAGCCCGGCCTGGAACCCCTCGAGGCTCAGCTTCTCGAACAGGCGCACGTCGTCGGCGACCGGGAAGCCCCACTCGCGGTCGTGGTAGGCGCGGTACTCGGGCGCGGAGTCGGCCCAGCAGCAGCGCCGCACGCCGTCCTCGCCGCGGACGATCCCGTCGCTCATGATGCCCGCGCCAGTCCCAGCAGCGTCACGTAGGTCATCCGGAACCTGCCGCCGCGGGCGTCGATCGCGGCGGCGATGTCGGACAGCAGCCCCTCCCGCTCGGGCGGATCGAGGATCAGGCATGCGGAGTGGGTACCGAGCAGGGCGACGTACTCGGCGGTCGTGTAGTTGGAGTGCCACTGGTAGCGGCGGACCTCGGCCCGTCGAATCCGGACGCGCCCGCGATCTCGGTTGACCAGACATCTCCCTCGAAGCGCGCCACCGGGTTCATCGGGTCGTCCGTGTCGCCGGCGCGGCCGGCCAGCCCGTACGCCGCGCCGAGCTCTTCGCGCAGATCGCAGGCGGTCCAGTCGGGCCGGTTCCAGAACGCCGCCAGCGCCCCGCCGTCCTCGAGCGCCGCCCGAGCGGCGACGTACCTCACCTCGGGTGAGATCCAGTGCCACGCCTGGCCCGAGAACACGAGCCTGAACTCGTGCCCCGGCGGCCGCCACCGTTCGAACTCGGTCTCCTCGATCGTCACGTTGCTCGTAGGCCGCGCAGTTGCGTCGCGCGATCCGCGCCATCGCCGCGCTCGGCTCGATCGCCAGCACATCCAGCCCGCGATCCGCGAACAGCGCCGTCGCCTTGCCCGTGCCGGCGCCCACCTCGAGCACCCGGTCCGCCGTAGCTCCGGCGGCGCCCGCGTACTCGACCACGTCGTCGACCAGCGCGCTCGGGTAGGACGGCCGCGCCTCGTCGTACAGGTCGGCCACGCCGCCGAAGCTGAGTCTCCGTCGCTCGTCCATGGCCGACAGTCAACCAGCCGCGGCGCCGTGGCAGCATGGCGAACTGGCTCGGAGCTCGGCGGCGGTACCGTCCTGCACGCGAGCGACTGGTTCGTGATGGTCGCCGCCCGCGCCCCGAGCTAGCGGTGGCCCCCTTCCGCACTTACGCGATTCTGCGAATCAGCCGCTAGGCTCGCGCGCAGGTATGGGACCAATTTCGAGAGCCGGGGCGCTGATTTCGGCGTGCGCGTTCGCGGTCGCTGCTCGGTGCGGCGTCGTCCGCGGCCGCTGCCGTCCGGCTCGGTGCGGCGCCCGCGCTGCCCGCCGGCGCGCGGGCGGTCGGCGCGGTCGCAGCGGTCACGCCGATGCACGTCACGGTGACGCTCCAGCCCCAGGATCCAGCCGGACTCGAGGCGTTTGCGACGCGAGGTGTCGACCCCGGGCTCGCCGCTGTACCGGGCACTACATCACGCCGGCCGCAGTTCGCGCAGCGGTTCGGCGCGACCGCCGACCAGGTGCAGGCGGTCGAGTCCTCGCTCCGCGCCCACGGCCTCAACCCCGGCCCGGTCAGCGCCAACTCGCTGTCGATCCCGGTGAACGCCACGGCCGGAGCGCTGTCGCAGGCGTTCTCGACGTCGTTCTCGCGGGTCGCGCTACCGAGACGGCACGAGCGCGATCGTCAACCAGCAGGCGCCGTCGCTCGACGCCGGCGTCGCGTCCGACGTCCAGGCCGTGCTCGGGCTCGACACGCTGTCGACGGCGAAGCCGCTGCTCGTGCGAGCCCACGCGACCGCCGCGCCCGCGCCCCAGTCCAAGCCCCACGTCGTCACCGGCGGCCCGCAGCCATGCACCGCCGCGAGCCAGGCCGGCGCGAGCCAGGGCGGGTACACCGCCGACCAGATCGCCTCGGCCTACGGGTTGTCCGGGCTCTACGAGTCCGGAGGCCCGGGCGGCCCACCCGACGAGGGCGCCGGCCAGACCGTCGCGATCCTCGAGCTCGAGTCCTACGACCCAGCGACATCGCCGCGTACGAGCAGTGCTACGGCGTCGAACGCGCTGGTCGCGAACGTCCCGGTCGACGGCGGCGCGGGCGTCGGGGCCGGGCTCCGGGGAGGCGGCGCTCGACATCGAGAACGTGATCGGGCTCGCGCCGAAGGCGAACATCGCCGTGTATCGAGGGCCCGAACTCGGGCGACGGGCCCGTACGACACGTTCAGCGCGATCATCAGCCAGCACGCCGCGCAGGTCGTCAGCGCGTCGTGGGGACAGTGCGAGCCGCTCGAGGGATTCAGCCAGGCGGCCGCGGAGAACACGCTGTTCCAGGAGGCGGCGGCGCAGGGGATGTCGATCGTGTCGGCATCGGGCGACGACGGCGTCGGAGGACTGCTTCCCGACCCGCCCACGCTCCAGGTCGACGACCCGGCGAGTCAGCCGTTCGTGACCGGCGTCGGCGGCACGAGCCTGACCGGCGCTCGGCCCGCGGCCCGACCGAGAGCGTGTGGAACGACGGGCCGGCGGTCGGCGCCAGCGGCGGCGGCGTCTCGAGCTTCTGGTCGATGCCCGCCTATCAGTCGGACGCGCCGTCGTTCCTGCACGTGATCAACTCGCAACTCGTCGGGATCGACGTGCGCGGCGTCGTCGGGCGACTGCCGCGAGGTGCCCGACGTGTCCGCGGACGGCGACCCGGCCACCGGCTACATGATCTACTGGAACGGCAGCGGACCGCGGCCGGCGTCCCGCCGGCGCCGAAGGGCTGGCAGGTCGTCGGCGGCACGAGCGGGGCGGCGCCGACGTGGGCGGCGCTGATCGCGCTCGCCAACGCCTCGGCCACCTGCAACGGCATGCCGATCGGGTTCGCCAACCCGGCCCTGTACGACGCCGCTGCGACCGCCTACTGCGAGCGACTTCAACGACGTCACGTCGGGCGACAACGACATGACCGGCGCTCAACGGCGGCATGTTCCCCGCCGGCTCGGGATACGACATGGCGACCGGCCTCGGCATCGCCGAACGCCTCGGCGCTCGCCGCGTCGCTGTGCACCGACGCGATCGCGCTGAGCAACCCCGGGCCGCAGCGCTCGACGGTCAGGACCGCGGTGAGCCTGCAGATCAAGGCGCACGACACGCACGGGGCCGGCCGTGACGTACAGCGCCGCCGGGCTGCCGGACGGGCTGTCGATCAACAGCTCGAGCGGCAAGATCACCGGCCGCCCCCGACAGATCGGCAACGTCCACGGTGACGATCACGCGTCGCGATGCGGCCGGTACGACGGCTCAGACCACGTTCAAGTGGACGATCCAGGGCGCCCCGACGCTGTCGCACGTGTCGCTGCTCGAGCGTCGGCGCGGCGCGGCCGAGGCTGTCGTTCACGGTGACCGCCGGCCGAGGTGCGCCCGAACTGAAGTCGGTCAACGTCGCGCTGCCGCGCGGCCTTCACTTCACGAAGTCGCGCTCGACGGTCACCGTCACCGGACGCCGCGGCAGGCACCTGAAGTTCACCGTCGTCGCTCCAGCACGGAGCGCTCGTGCTCAAGCTCGGCAGCGCCTCGCCGCAGGTGCACGTGACGATCGTCTTCCCCTCGCATCGCCGCCAGCGGTAGTTTCACCTCGGCGCTCGCGCGCCACCGGGCGACCCGCGTCACCTTGACTGTGCGTGTGACAGACGCGGACAAGCTGACCACGCGTCTGTCGGCGAAGACCAAGCCGAGCTGAACCGGCGATCTACGCCTAAGCGGCCTGTGCCGGCTGCTCGGTGTACCGCTTGGCGACGTCGGCCAGGATCTCGATCATCGTGGCGGCGGCCGGTGAGACCTCGGCTGCGGCGATCGTCGCCGCGACGACACGCCGCGTCGGGGGCCGCGGGCGCCAGCGCGCGGACGACGATGCCGGGGTGGACGTGCGTGAGCGCGAGGTGCGGGATCAGCGCCACTCCGACGCCGGCCGCGACGAGACCCTGCACGGTCTCGTAGTCGTCGCTCTCGAACGTCACCTTGGGCTCGAAGCCGGCGGCGAGGCACGACCTGACCACGTGGCGGGCGCACGGGCTCGTCGCCGACGTCTGGACCCAGTCCTGGTCGCGCAGGTCGGCTAGCGCGAGCGCCGGCTTGCCGGCGAGCGCGTGCTCGGCCGGCAGCGCGACGAGCATCGGGTCCTCGAGCAGCAGCTGGGTCCGCAGGCGCGCGCCGTGGCGCTCCCTCGCCCCGGGAAACTCGAACAGCAGCGCGAGGTCGAACTCGCCCGGCGCGCAGCCGCGGCGCGATCTCCTCGGGCTCGCCCTCGGCGAGCGTCAGCGCGACGTCCGGATGGCGCTCGCGGAAAGTGGCGATCGCGAGCGGCATCAGCGTGGCGCCGGCCGACGGGAACGAGGCCACGCGCAGATGTCCGGCCCGGACCCCGAGCATCGCCGCCAGATCCGCCTCGGCGGCCTCGATCCGCGCGAAGATTCCCTCGGCGTGCTCGACCAGCTTGGCTCCCGCCGCGGTCGGTCGGACGCCGCTGCGGTCGCGCACGATCAGCGTCGCGCCGGTCTCGGCCTCGAGCCGAGCGATCGCCTGCGAGACCGCGGATTGCGTGTACGACAGCGACTCAGCCGCCGCCGAGAACGACCCGCGGCGCACCACCTCGGTCAGGACCCTCAGCGCGACCGACGTGCAGCATTAGCAAAGCTTATCAACGGCATGATCAACTTCATTAGCGCTGATAGTAGGTAGATGCGATCCTCGCGCCGAACAGGACGGCAACCCCACTTCCGAGGACTGGAGGGCCCATGTCACCCAGGGCGATCATCTCCTACGACGACACTCCCGGCGATCACGACGCGCTGATGCTCGGACGCATCCTCGCCGACGCCGGCGCTGACGCTGACGCTGGCGTACGTGCGCCACTGCACGCAGAGCGAGCAGCTCTCGGGAGGCGGCGCGAGGAGCACGAGGCCGAGACGCTGCTCCAGCGGGGCGCCGATTGGTTCTCCGGCCTGGCTGTCGACACCCGCGTCGATCGTCAGCCCCTCCACCGCCGGAGGGGCTCCGCTGGCTGGCCGAGCACGACGAAGCGGACATCGTCGTGTTCGGCTCGGACTACCGGACCGCGCCCGGACACGTCGCCCCGCAGCACTCCACGCAGGCCCTGCTCGAGGGCGGGACCAGCGGCGGTCGCGATCGCGCCGGCCGGCTACCACGCCGAGTGGGCACCCAGGATCCATCGGATCGGCGTCCTCGCGATCCCCGGCGACGACGCGACGATCGCCACCGCGCGCGCGCTCGCCGACAGCTTCGGCGCGACGCTCACGCGCGACGAGCACCAGGTCGACCTGCTCGTCGTCGGCTCCCGCTCGGAGGCGCCGCACGGTCGCGTGATGATCAGCGCGCAGGCCCAGAACGAGATCGAGAACGCCACCTGCCCGGTGCTGGTGCGTGCCGCGCGGCGTCGACGATCGACTTCCCGGCCGTGCTCGCGCACGCCGCGTAGCCTGGGCGGTCACGGCAGGATCAGGTGGCTGTCGCCGAACTCGTGCCATAGGTAGCCGGCGTCGAGCGCGGCGTCGTACGAGCGCGCGCAGCAGCTCGGGGCCGGTCAGCGCCTCGAGCAGCTGGAGGTGCGATGCCTCGGGCTCGTGCCAGCCGGTGATCAGGCCGTCGACGATCGAGCACGCCGCACTCGGGCGTGACGACCAGGCCGGTCCAGCCCGAGCGCGCGCAGCTGCAGCGCTCGGGTCCGCCCGCCGACTCGAGCGCGCGGACGACGGTCGTCCCGACCGCGATCACCCGGCCGCCTCTGCCGCGGGCCGCGGCGATCAGCTCGCGCCGTCCGCTCGGGGACCTCGTACCACTCGGGGAACGGCGGCTCGTGGCTCTCGGGCGACGACACGCCGCAGTGCAGCGTGATCGGCGTCACCGCGATCTCGCGCGCCACCAGACGCGAGATGCAGCTCGCGCGTCAGCGGCCGGCCGGCGCTCGGCATCTCGGCGCTGCCCGGGCTGATCGCGTACACGTTCTGGTACGCCTCGAGCGGCCACGGCCGCGGCACGTGGCGAGTAGCGGATCGGCTCGCCGTGGCGCTCGAGATACTCGTCGACGAGCGTCTCGCAGCGGAAGCGCGCGAGCATCAGCCGCTGGCCGGACGCGTACGGCGCGACCAGGTCGAGCGCGGCGCCGCCGCGCAGCTTCAGCCGCTCTCCGGCGCGGAGCCGCATCGGTCGGGTGCCGTCGGCGCTGCGGATCTCGACCACGCGCCAGTCGTCGTCGAGGTGCGGAGCGCGTGTGGCGAAATGCACCATGATGCTCGCGCCGTCCTGGCGGGTCGCCCGGCACGGCCGCCGGGATCGTCGCCGAGATGTTGACCACGACCACGTCGCCGGGCTCGAGCAGCTCGGGCAGATCGGCGAACATGTGGTGGCTGATCGATGCGTCGCCCCGGCGCGCGACCAGGAGCCTCACCCCGTCGCGGGCGAGGCCGCGGGCCTCGGGCGGCTCGTGGGCTTCGAGCGCCGGCGCGAGCTCGAACGCGAGCGCGGTCACGCCGGCACCGCCGTTCCGGCGGCGGTGGCCAGCTCCCGCGCGCGGTAGCGGCCGCTCGGGAGGTCGCTCGCTCGATCAGCCTGAGCAGGCCCGGCACGCTCTCCTCAGGCGGTGGGCGGTCGGAGATGTCCTCGCCCGGGAAGGCATCCTGGTGCATCTGCGTGCGCATGTCGCCCGGATCGACGGAGTAGATCCGCAACGTCGGGTGCTCCTCGGCGAGGATCGCCGAGAGCTGGTCGAGCGCGGCCTTCGAGGAGCCGTAGCCGCCCCAGCCCGCGTACGGCTCGACCGCGGCGTCGGAGCTCACGTTGATGATCGTGCCGCCGTCCGGCATCCGCGGCAGGACCAGCTGCGCGAGCGCGACGGGGGCGAGCACGTTGACCTGATAGACGCGTTCGAGCACGTCCAGCGGGTAGCGACCGAGCGGCGGCTGCGGGCTCGGCCCGAGCATTGCTCGCGTTGTTGACGAGCAGGTCTATGTGCTCGCCGGCCGCATCCACGAGCGCCCCGCGGTGCCAGTCGTCGGCGACGTCGCCGGGCAGCGGCGACGACCTCGGTCAGTGCCCCGAGCTCGCGCGCGGCGCGCTCCAGCTCGCCGCGGCCGCGGGCGTCGATGACGAGCGCCCAGTGGCGCTCGGCGAGCGCACGGGCGAGAGCGAGGCCGAGGCCTCGAGAGCTTCCAGTGATGATTGCTAGTGGCATGGCCGCCACGGTATGACCGCGTCGGTCCCGGTTACCAGCGGTAATTGGTCCTAGGACCCGGTCTGGTGGTCTTGCTCGATCAGGCCCGCCTGCACCGCGAGCACGGCGGCCTGCGTGCGGTCGGTGACGTCGAGCTTGGCGAGCAGGTGACCCACGTGGGTCTTGACCGTCTTCTCGGAGATGCCGAGCTCGAGCGCGATCCGCTTGTTCGAGCGGCCGCGCGCGATCAGGATCAGGACGTCCCGCTCGCGCGCGGTCAGGTGATCGAGTGCCGTCGTGCTGTCGGCGGCGGGCGGCCGCTGCGACAGGGCGTGAACGAGGCGGGCGGCTACCGTCGGATCGATGATCGCCTCGCCGGCGTGCGCGGCCCGGACCGCTCGGGCCAACTCGGCGGGCTGGGAGTTCTTGAGCAGGTAGCCGGCCGCCCCGGCCTCGAGCGCCGGCAGCAGCCGGTCGTCGTCGAGGAAGCTCGTGAGCACGATCACCCGGGATTTGGATCCCCGCCCGCCCCGCTCACGGAGCTCGCGCATCGCGCTCACTCCGTCCAGCTTCGGCATCACGAGGTCCATCAGGATCACGTCGGGCTCGAGCCGCTCCGCCTGTTCGAGGGCCTCCTCGCCGTCCTCGGCCTCGCCGACGATCTCGAATCCATCCTGGAGGGCGAGGAAAGCGCGCAGGCCCTCGCGGACGACCGCGTGGTCGTCGACGACGAGGATCGTGATCGCGTCAGCCACCGGGCTCGAGCTCGATCCGCACGGTGGTTCCCTCTGCCGGCGCGGACCGGATGCGGAGCCGGCCGCTCAGCTCGCGGGCGCGCTCCTCCATCGACGTCAGCCCGAGGTGCCTGGAGCGCAGGTCGGCGCTGTCGGGATCAAATCCGACACCGTCATCGGTCACCTCGACGACGAGGGTGCCGGTTGTCCTACCGACCCGCACGGTGACGTGCTCGGCGTGGGCGTGGCGGACCGCGTTGTGTAGCGCCTCGTGCGCGATCCGCAGCAGCGCCAGCTCGCGCTCGTCGGTCTCGACGTTCTCGAACCCCTCGTCAACCTCGAGCTCGATGTTCGTCCCATGCGTGCGGCACAGCATCTCGACCTCCTTGCGGAGCGCGCCCTCGAGACCGTCGCGCTCGAGCTCGGGCGGGCGCAGACCGAGGATCAGCGATCGCAGCTCCTCGAGCGCCTCGCCCGCTAGCTCGCGCAGCCGCTCGATCTGCGCGCGGGCGGCGACCGGGTCGCGGTCCATCTGCGTGGCGGCGGCCTCGGCGGTCAGCATCACGCTGAACAGCTTCTGGCTGACCACGTCGTGGAGCTCGAGCGCGAGGCGGTTGCGCTCGGACAGGATCGACAGCTCGCGGCTCCGCTCGTACAGGCGCGCGTTCGTGATCGCGATCGAAGCGTGCGCGGCCAGCAGCTCGATCAGCTCCTGATCCTCGGCGTCGAACACGTCGGCGCCCTCCTTCTCGGTGAGGTAGAAGGCGCCGAGGATGGCCCCGTCGGGCGAGTGGATCGGGACGCCGAGGAACGAGCGCATGTCGGGGTGCTGGCGCGGCCACCATCCCCGGAAACGCGGGTCGTCGTGGATGTCGTCGGTCCGGTACGGCTCGGCCTGGTGAAGCATCGCGGCAAGCATTCCGTGCGTGCGCGGCAGCGGACCCATCGACGCGACCAGCTCGTCGCTCATGCCCGCGACCAGAAAGCGGCGGAATCCTCCTTCCCCGTCCGGGATGCCCAGCGCGGCGTATCGCGCGCCGGCAAGATCCCGGGCGGCGTCGACCAGCCTCTGGAGAACCTCGTCGACCGACAGCTTCGCGGCGACCGCCAGCACCGCGTCGCTGACCGCCTTGAGCGCCGGATTGAGCTGCTGCGCCACGGCTACTGACGATAGACCCGCCGGCCGCGCCGGCAGCGCGTGATCCCCGCCGGGGTCGCTAGCTTTCATGGCTGTGCCACGCCACTGGATATGGATGCAGGTAGCGATCCTGGTGTTCGTGCTCGCCGGCATGGTGATCGCGATCACGAAGCTCGCCTAGGCGGAATTGTGTTCACGTCGATCGTCGTGGGAACCGACGGATCCGAGACCGCCCGCATCGCGGTGCTGCGCGCGATCGACCTCGCGGCGGGACTCGACGCGCGGCTGCTGATCGTGAGCGCGTACGAGCCCGTCTCCGATCAGCGTCTTCGCGACGAGCAGCTCGAAGTGCCCGCGGATCTGCAGTGGATGATCAACCCGCATGACGACGTGATGGCGCTGCTCGAGGAGGCTCGGGCGGAGGCCGTGAACGCCGGCGTCGCCGAGGTCGCGACGTTCGCCCGCCAGGGTGACGCCGCCGACGCGATCGTCGACATCGCCGAGGAGCAGCGGTCGGACCTGATCGTCGTCGGCAACAAGGGAATGACCGGAGCCAAGCGCTTTCTGCTCGGGTCGGTGCCGAACAAGGTCTCGCACCACGCACCGTGCTCGGTGATGATCGTGCGGACGACCTAGGCCGCCTGTGCGGGCGGCAGAACGGCCTAATGCCTCGCGGGTGACGCGCTCGGAAGCGGCGCGGTCGCCGCGCCGGCGTTGACCAGGCCGTAGCCGTAATCGTCGTTGGGCGCCGACCCGCCGAGCGGCGTCGCGGTCTGCTCTAGATGCGCGAGGATCTGATCGGCCGTGGGATGCGGGCCGAGCACGCGGCTGGCGATCACGAGCGCCGCGGTCGCTGACACCGCGGGCGCGGCCATCGACGTGCCGTAGCTGCCGGGGAAGCTGAACCGCGTCGGGTTCATGCCCGGCTCGAACGAGTCGAAGTCGCTGAACGTCATCTGGTGGACCGAGGGAAGGTTGCGGAGCGGATGGCAGGCCGGGTCATTCGGGAGGCTGGCGTCGTCTCCCCCGCCCGGCGCCACCAGGTCGAGCTTCGCCCCGATGTTGGAGTAGCCGGCCAGGCAACCGTCCTTCGTCGTCGCGCCGACCGAGATCACCGAGGGCGCGGCCGCCGGGTAGGCGAGCTGGCGGGAGCTGTCGTTGCCGGCGGCGGCGACCACGACCACGCCGTGCCGGTGGGCGAAGTTGATCGCGCGGATGATGTCGGGGATCTCCGACGCGGTGACCGTGATGTCGAACTCGAGGCTCAGGTTGATGACCTGCGCGCCGTGATTGACCGCGTAGCGAATCCCTTTCGCGATCGTCTCCGAGTCGCCGTTGCCGTCGGCGTCGAGCACACGGACCGGCATGATCTTCGCGCCGTAGGCCAGACCGGTCAGCCCGATCCCGTTGTTCGTCGACTCCGCGATCATGCCGGCGACGAACGTGCCATGGCCCTCGCGGTCGAGCGGGAACGCGTTGCCGGCGACGAAGTCGTACGGGTCGACGAAGCGGGTGCTCGTGAAGTCAGGCGACTTGCGGTACTGCTTCCAGCTCCGGTAGGCGACGCCGGTGTCGAGCACGGCGATCACCACGCCCCGGCCACCGGGGCGGTGGACGGCGAACATGTGCGACCACGCATCGGGTGCGTTCACGCCCACGCCGGGCAGGAAGTTCCACTGAAGCTTCTGCCATCCCTGCGCGCTGTGGGTGTTGCCCGGATCGTTCGGGATCCAGCCGGCGGCGTGGGCGACGTAGTTCGGGACGGCGTAGGCGACCCCGCGCTGGCGGCGGAGCCGCGCGATCACCTGCCAGATGCTCTTGCTACGTGGGACGCGGATGAGCTGCTCCGCGGGGGCCGACGCCGCGGACGCCGGCGTCGCGCGGACGCCCATCATCCGCGCCGCATGCGCCACCGCCGACGCGGCCGGGGCGGACGAGGACCCGACGATGATCTCTCCCGGCACGTAGTTGGCCCCCTGCGCTTGCGCCGGCGCCGTGGCCGCGCTCGCCGCGGCGCACAGCGACGCCGCGAAGACGAGCATCGCGAGGGCAAGACGGCAGGTGAGCTTGGCCGAGAGCACTGAAGGTGGACGGGAAATTCGGCCCCAAGCGCTAAGACAACTGTCGAAGCGCCAAAGTTTCCCTTCCTAACGGTAGCGTCGTCCTGGATCGTGAGCGCCCATTTCTTCCCCCGAGAGGAGTACTTCATGCGGCTCGCCCTGCGCGAGGCCGCAAGGGCGCCCGAACACGACGACGTCCCGATCGGCGCGGTCGTCATCCACGCCGGCGAGGTGATCGGCACCGGCCACAACGAGCGCGAGCTGCGCGCCGACCCGACCGCCCACGCCGAGATCATCGCCCTGCGCGAGGCCGCCCGTGCGCTCGGAAGCTGGCGCGTGCTCGACTCGGTCATGTACGTCACGCTCGAGCCGTGCGCGATGTGCGCCGGCGCGATCGTGCTCGCCCGCCTGCCGCGCCTGGTGTTCGGCGCCACCGACCCCAAGGCCGGCGCGGCCGGGAGCGTGCTCAACGTGCTCGACGAGCCGCGCCTCAATCACCACCCGCAGGTCGAGAGCGGACTGCTCGCCGAGGAGTGCGCGGACCTGCTCCGCGGCTTCTTCGCGCCCCGGCGGTAGCGCCCCGGCGGCGGCAGCAGCACCTCGGCCGCGGCGATAGCGCCCCGTTGCGGCCGTTGCGCGCTGTCGCGGCGGGGGCCCCGGCCACGGGGCGAGGCCGTGTGCATGTTGCGCCAACCCGGGCCTCCTCGTGAGGTGTCGGGCGCGTCACGCACACCAGGGGAGCCTGCTACGCCAGCGTCCCGACTTCCGCATCGGTTTGGCGTGCTATGCACAACCGGCGCCAGCCCAGGCCTTCTGCCCGCAGGTTCGTCTAACTTGTCCTACGCCCCACCGGAGAGGTGGCAGAGCGGTTGAATGCGCCGGTCTCGAAAACCGGTTCGGGTCTTTGGTCCGACGAGGGTTCGAATCCCTCCCTCTCCGTTCTTCAGCCCGTTTTTCCGCAGGTTTCCAGGCCTAACTACGGGTCACGGACCGTCACGGCAGGCACCGCGCGTGGGTCAACGCAGGCCAGCGTAGGACCCACTCTGAGGGATTTCGTTCCCTCCACGTTCCCCCCAGACGTCGCCGAATTCGTCCACATCGAGGCCCCGATCGGCGAGCTTAGGCTCCCGCTCGAGCCTCGGTACCGCAGCTTCGTCGGCGAGAAGTCGATGTTTACGCGGAGATCCGGCAGCCGCCAGGCCATCATCGACGGGCACGGGAGCCGCCACCCGTTCCAGGAGGTCGTGGCGTGACGCCCTCCGTCCCGGATCGGAGTAGAGGGCCGCCCTGACACGAGAAAGACCGGGTGGCCGCCCGGTCTTCCAGAACATAGGCGCCTTCCGGCGCCGCACCAAACCTGTGCGCCGCAGTCTAACCGCGTCGAGGACGGAACCGCAGCGGGGACAGAGCAGGTCTGTGCTCTCTCCCAGGCTGGACTGAGCGCCATCGCGAGCTCCTGCGCCGGTCGCCGGCGTTGGCGATGGCTTTCAGCCACATCACCCACCAGCTGCCCTCTTGCTCGGATCGCGTGCAGGAGTGCATCTCCGCCGCGCATCGCTCGGGTCGGGCGAGCCCGTGCTGCTTCGCGCTCGTCACTTGCTCGGAGGCGCGGCGATGAGCCATCAGGCGATCGCCGCGGTACTTGCCGTTCATGATCTCTCATCCGGCGAGCGGCTGGTGGCGTTCTCACTCGCGAGCTTCGCGGACCGTGAAAACCGTGCGCGGCCCGGCACGCCGGCGGCGGCGGAGAGAGCGGGGTTGAGGCGCAGTTGGTTCCTCGAGGCGCGCGACATGCTCGTGCGCCGCGGACTCGTCGTCGTTGAGCAGGCGGCGACCGGGCGCGGACGGGCGAGGACGTTGTGGTTGCCGTTCGCCGAAACCGGGCCGTGGTGGGACGGGGAGATCAATCCAGAGCTGCTTGAGACGGTCCTCAGCTACAGCCGATCCAAGGGAACGGCCCGCCTGCTGCTGGCCGCGATGGCGGCGCTCGCGGACGAGCAGCGTGTCCTCGAGGGCGTCACGACCGAGCAGCTATGTGCCGCGGCCGGGGTCACGGACCGGACGTACCGCCGGGCCCGGGCCGCGCTGCTCTCCTCAGGCGAGCTGGTCCTGCGTAGCGGAACGGGCGGCAGGGGCAATACGAACTGCTGGGAGATCACGGACCCGAGATCGCGCACTGCCGCGGTCCAGCCGCCGAGCCGGCGGCGAGTCGCGCCACCTTCGGGGCAGCGGCCGTTGCTCGCGAGCGTGACCGCAGCGCCGGCGGTCGCGCAACCCGCCAGCGCGGAGGTCGACCAGGGTCAGCCGGTCGCGGGCGCAAACGGCGGCCCGGACCGGACCCTTTCCAGCCAGAAGCGTCCGGTGACCGCCGGGGTTTCGCGCCGAAAGGGCGGCGCGGGCCGGACACTTTCACAGCAGAACCGTCCGGCCAGCGCCGGGGTTTCCGGCCTAAAGGCCGGCGCTGACCGGACACTTTCGCGCGAAACCCCGGCACAAACCCCGGCAGAAACCCCGGCAAAAACCCCGGCCCCCAACGCGCGCGCGGCTAGGGAACCCCAGAACCCCAGAACCCTTGACCCCCCCAGCCCCCCTGGAGGGGGGAGCGTCGCTGACGAGATTCTGGTCGAGGAGACGTACCTCACCGAGCGCGGTCGCACACGTCGGCGACCGGTCAGGGTCGACCTCTCCGCCGTACGGGAGCGACTGGCGGCGGCGGGGGCAGCGGAGCAGGCTGCCTGGGAGCAGATCCGCGCACGGCTGCTGCAGGCGGTCGGTGAGAGCACGTTTGAGATCTGGCTGGCGCCGCTTGAGCTGATCGCGGTCGATCTCGCTGGCAGCCTCGTGATCGACACGCCGGACGCGACCAGATCGTGGGTGCAGACGCGGTTCGGTCGCCTGCTTGAGCGCTGCGCCGCGGAGGCCGGTCGTGCCATTCGTCTCGCCGAGGAGCTCGAGCGCCTTGCGCTCGAGCCGCGGCCGAACGTTGCGCCGCCAGGGGCGTCCCGTGGCGAGGCGGACGGCGGGGAGGTCGGCACGGACGTCACGGCACCCGGGACCGGACGCCTGACGTCGGTCTCGCCGGCGGGCGCTGGCGGGAGGTCGGCTGACAGGTGTGCGGGCGGGTCGTCGGGCTTGGCTTCTGACAGGTCAGGTGAAGGGCAAGCCGGACAGTCATCTGACCCGCCGTCCTACAAGTCGTCTTACGCGCGTGTCTACACCAAGCAGGCGGGGACGTCGTGATCGTCTCACAGCGTCCCGCAGCGGAACCAGCGCAGTCGCCGCCTGCGTGTGACGGGATCCCGTCGCTCCGTCACAGGAGCGTGACAGTTGCCAGTAAATCTCGCCGCTTCCGGTGGAAGGCGGGGCGGGGCAGAAGATCATCGGCCCTGTATCTGACTTGTGTGGTGACTTGCCGGCCGGCCGGTCATCGCGCGAGCGGTCTTACAGGTCGGCTCACAAGCGCTCTTACACGCATATGTACAAGGCAACAGAAGGAGGTGTCGTGATGGTCATTGCGGTGGCCAATCAGAAGGGCGGCGTGGGTAAGACCACGACCGCTATCAACCTGGCGGTGCTGCTGGCCAGACGCGGGCGCCGCGTACTGGCGGTCGATATCGACCCGCAGTTCGCGCTGACACGTCGGCTGGGGATCGCCCAGCGCGAGCTGCCGAGCACGATCGTCGACGTGCTCGCTGGCTGGATCGCCCCCGCAGAGCCAGTCGTGGCCAGCGTGCATGGAATCGATGTGCTGCCGGGCTCGCGCGAGTTAGCCGGCGTCGAGCTGGCGCTCGCCGGGGAGGTCGGTCGCGAGAGCGTGTTGCGTGAGGCGCTCGAGCGGCTCGCCTACGACGCGGTCGTGATCGATACGCCGTCGAATCTCGGGCTGCTGACGGTGAACGCGTTGGTCGCCGCGGACGTGGTGGTCGCGGCGGTTGCCGCCGGGGACGAGGGCGCGGCCCAGGGCGTCGCCGAACTGCGGGCGACGATCGCCAAGCTCGGGCGGATCCGGCCCAGCCTGCCTGAGCTGGCGGCGATCATCACCAAGGTCAAGCCACACCGCGTGATGGGCGAGGTGATCGACGACGCGGTGACCCGCCTCGGTCTGGAGATCCTCGCCCGGGTGCCTGATCGCACCGCGGTCGAGCGCGCTGACGTGACGCGCACGCCGATCGCGATCTCGGCGCCCGACAGCGCCGTCACGCTCGCGTACACCAAGCTCGTCGATCACCTCGAGCCCGGGGCGGTGATCGCATGAACCGGCCCAGACGACCCGGCCTCCAGATCGACGACCCACTCGGACCCGGACCGTCCACGCACGAGCAGCCGACGGCTACACAACCACGGACCGATCACACCGCCCCGCCGCACGAGGACAAAGCGGCCGAACGGAGCCGGGACGGAACTGGGTCGGCTCGACCGCCCGCGCGGTCCGAGAGACGAGACACGGCGCCGGCGTCCGAACGGGCTCCGGCCATTCGACACGAGCCGACTAGTGAGACCGGGGATCGCGCCGAGCCCGACGGCCGCCCCTGGCGGGAGTGGACAGGCCTGAGCGGCGTGGGCAGCTTCCGTCTACCGCACGAGTTGTTGGCCGAACTCGGCGACACCGCCCGGGAACTGCAGCTGCCGATCGGGATGCTCGTCACCGCCGCGATCACACAGCTCCTCGATCAGCCACCCGAGGAGATCGCGGTGCTCGTCGACAAGGCCGACGACGCCCGGATCCAAGGACGCAGACGCGCGCGCCGGCAACTGACCACACGGAGCAATGACTGACGCACGAATGTCCTCCTACAAAGCCGGGCCCGCGCCGTTGCAGCGGCCGGGGCCGACACCGAGAGAGGTGACCAATCGATGCAACCCCAAACTAACCCAACCAGCGCCCCCGAGGCGCCCGTCGAAGGGCTCCTCCGCACCCGCTACACGCTCATGGTGTGCGTGGTGTGCGGCCACGAGCGCGTCCACACACCACGACAGGAGACCAGTTGCCCCGAGTGTGGGGCCAGCGCGCTCCGCTCCTTCGCATTGTTCCGCGACCTGCGTGAGGAGCAGCGATGACCGCGGTAGCCATCGCGACCAGGCAGCTCCAGGTCCCGGCGAAGCTGGAGCAGGAAGTTCTGGTCCGGATCGACCGTGCTGCCCTGCACATCTGCGAGGCCGAGCTTCGCTACCAGCTTCGCTGGGACGAGCGCAGAGACGGATCGCTGCTCGAGGTGCTTGACGAGCTGGAGCGTCGTGGGCTCGTCGAGAGCTCGCTGCACTTCCGGCTCAGCGAGCACGGCCGTGAGCAGCTCCCCGACGACTACAAGCCGCCGCTGCGCCACGGCACCGGGATCCCGTGGGAGGTGCGGTCATGACTGCGGCGAGCGTCCAGACGCGATCGTCGCTGCTCGCCGAGCTCGTCCGTGAGCCCGAGCGCGCGGGTGGCGGCGTCGTCGCTTACAACCACCACGTCGGGCTGGGGCGAGTCACATGACCGGCGTAGACGACGCAAAGCGTGCGATCAGGGCCTGCCAGCACGCAGGCCTGCCGATCGTGAATCCGGGAGACTGCACCTGCGCGCTCCGAGGACGGCTTGTCGTAGAGGCCCGGCCACGCGGCCTGCGAGTTCTCTGGCCCTACGAGGAGCGCTGCCCGATCCACGGACTCGCTGACTGCGCACCATCCCAGCCGGCCACTGAGGTCCGCGCCGACCGTCTGGAGGCAGCAGACGCCAATCGCGCGATGGAGCGGTCGGTGCCGGAGTCGGCGCGGAGGCTCGCGGCCCAGCTCGATGCCCAGTTCGGTCAGGATGCCGCGCTTGCCGAGAAGCTCAACGCCGTTCAGTGGCGGCTGCGGCGCGCGAACGACCGGCTGTGGTGGGGTCTCCACCCCGACGGCCTTGCCGCCGTCTACGGCGAGGACCCAGCCGCGGTTGACCTCGCGTTCGCCGAGCACCGCTCCGAAGTGCTCGGCGCACCCGATCCACTCGCGGCGATCCAGCAGGTCCACTGGCAAATCCACCGCGCCTTCATCGCCTACCAAGCCGTCGCCGAAGAGCGCCGGCAACTAGCCGCCGACACCGGCGAGCTCATCCACCAGCTCGTGCATTCGCTACTCGCCGTCGGCTGGACCGAGGAGCAAGCCCGCACCACCAACGTCCGAGAACTCGCGAGCGACAATCGAGCAACTCAACGGAGGAACTGAGAATGGGAACAACACTCGTACCGCCGTTCGTGACAGCTGGCGACCGCCAAGACCAGGCAATGGCGGCGCTTGCCCAGGCAAACCGCATCCGCCTCCGTCGAGCATCGCTCATGCGCTGGATGCACGGCCGCTCCGCAGCCGAGTCGCATCAGAGGGCCGCGGAGCTGATTCTCGAGCCCGACCCAATCCTCTCCTCAATGCTCGTACTCGGACTCCTCCAGCGCGTCCGCGAGGTCGGGCCAGTACAGGCAGAGCGACTACTCGAGCTCGCAGACACCTCGCCGACGTCGACGATCGCCGCCATGACCGCGAGGCAGCGCGCCGGACTCGCCGCACTGCTGCGCCTCCGCGCCGACCAACTCTCATCCCACAACCGACAAAAGACCGCCTGATAAGCACGCGACCAGCACACACACCAGGACCCGAGACGACGCCGAGAGCACCTGCTTACTCGTCGACGGCTAGCACCGCCGCCTCGCCAAGTTGCGCTCGGTCACCGAAGCGCTCGTGCGCCTCGGGCCGCGCCGAGAATGAAAGCACTAGTCGGCGTGCGGATTCCGCCGCTGACGGTCTCAGGATGTCGGGACGAGCCTGGTCGACCCCGAGGGGCCTTCCGGGGCTACGCCGCGCTACTGATCACCGGCGAAGCGGCGGTCAGTCCAGAGCACTGCTTGTCGTCAGCATCGAGTCCGCCGATGCGTGCGATCTCTACATCCCAACGGCGCCCGAAACGACTGGGCGGCGGCTTCCCCAAAGGGCGGAGGACGGCACTATCGAGCGGGACTTCCGCAAACGTGGCGAGGAGAAGTTCGCCGAGGGTTCGATGTAGTTCCCCGTGAGCGATCCCGTGAGTCCTGCAGCAGAGGCCGACGGCGCCGTAGAGCGGGTTGACATAGTCGCACTCGTGCGACAATGCCGAACGGATAATTTGCGTCCTGAGCACACCTTGAGGGAGGTGGCTGTGTCTGCGATAACGGCCAGGTTTACGTCCAGATATCCCGATCTGCGAAGTCGGCGGCGAGTCTTGCACAGGCTTCCGGTGCCGGGGGGCCGCCGCGCGGCGATGGTCGCGCTATTGGTTCTACTGACGACGGCGTGCTTCGCCACGGGCGCGGCGGCAGACAGCACGCACCGCCAGGAGGCGGCCAGGATGCACTTCGGCGACCGGGTGAAGCTGACCACCGTCTGCTTTAGCGTGACCAACCCGGTGGGCGGTCAGAGCACGCTGTACGGGTTGCGCTATACGGACCGAGGGAGCCGGGTCGACCCGCGGACCCCGGCGATCGTGCTTGTACACGGAATCGCCTCGTCGACCGAGAACTGGGATTTCTCGCCGACCTGGTCAGTGGCAAGAGCCCTAGCCGCGGCGGGCTACGTCGTGTATTCCTACGACCGGCTGGGCTACGCGAAAAGCAGCTACTTCAACCAGCCCAACAGTGCCCAGCCCACCGGCGGGAACACGCTGACTACCGCGGCCCATCGCGCGGAACTCCACCAGGTCGTCGACGAGGTCGAGTCGGGCAGCTACACGACGACGGACGGCAGCGATTGCTCGGCTCCCCAGCGGGCGGGCAGGCTCGCGAGCCCCAGGGTGGTCATCATCGGTCACAGCGCGGGCGGCTGGATCGTCTCCGGCTATCCCGGCACCTACCATGACGTCGCCGCGATGATCCAGGCCGACATCAACGGTTCCAACGCACAGCCGCCGCCGGGAACGACGATTCCACCGGGTCCGACGATCTCGATCATCCCGGATCCCAACCACCCCGACTACTTCGAGTTCTTCCAGACCCGCCAGGATTGCGAGAACTTCAACGTGTATCCGCCGGGGGAGCTCTCGTACGTCGTCCAGATCGCGTGTGCTCCACCGTTTCTGGATTCCCCGTTCGGGGAGTTCCTGGACTTCGGGGTCAAATTCGCGCAGAACGACGCGGCGATAAGCATGATCGGGCCGTCGATCCCGGTGCTGTTGACCTCGGGTGATCACGACGGGGTCGATCCGCCGGTCGACGCCCAGGCCGACTACGCGTACTACCAGCAGCATTGCGGATGCGATGTGACGAAGTTGCTGCTGCCTAACACGGCCCATCTGTTCATGGTGCACCAGTCGCTGCCGCTGTGGGTCAACTACGTCGTCGGCTGGCTGAGTGCGAAGGGTGTGGCGCCTGCCCGACCGAGGCCGCCCGTGCCCTGCACGGACTGCGTAGTGCCGTTCGTCCGCTGACGGGGCGCCACGCGCGGGCGCGCCGAGCCAAGAGACGGCGCGCCCGGGCCGACCCGGCGGATTCGCGGGTCACAAGAGCTCCACCTGCAATCGGGCAGTGGCAACAGACAGAGGAGAGGGGAAACTCAATGTTCAACCGCGTGATCTCGAGTGGTCTCGCGGCGGCTGTCGCGATCATCGCAGGGCGGACCTTCTTCGCCGCGCCGGGGAGCCGTCGCAGCGTCCGCAGGCGGCGCGGCGCACGCCGCCGCGGTTCCAAGCCCACCCTGTGCCCACAGGGCCGAGCCAACCCGGGCCGACCGTTCTGCCCGACGGAAGGGTGACGTTTGCGTTGAATGCGTCGCAGGCCTCACAGGTGATGCCGAACTTCAAGAACGACGTCGGCCCCTCCCCCGCGGCAAATGTGATCGTCATGACGAGGAACGCCGCCGGCGTGTGGTCCGTCACCATCGGGCCACTCGCGCCGACCTGGTACGGCTACGGGTTCGTCGTCGGCGGAGTGGACATCGCCGACCCCGCGAACCGCCACATCTGGTCGGGGCCGAGCTCGGCGTGGAGTTTCGTGTTCGTCCCGGGGCTGGTGCGAACTTCATGGCTGATCGCCCACACGCCCCGCACGGCGCCTGGGCAACGGTCCGGTACTTCTCGCACCTGACCCATACCGAGCCGCAGACGCAGGTGTACACGCCGCCGGGCTACAACCACGACACACGCTCCTACCCGGTCCTCTATCTCATGCACGGGGGCGGCGGCAACGACACCGACTGGACCGTCAACACGCGCGCCAACTACATCATGGACAACGTGCTCGCTGCGCACCGCATCAAGCCCATGATCGTCGTGATGCCGGACGGCAACGTCACCTCGTCGTTCAACATCAACTACTCGGTGCCGCAGGACGAGTTCCCGAAGGAGCTGACCGGAAGCATCATTCCCCACGTCGAGCAGAACTACCGCGTCGCCCCCGGGGCGCGCAATGGTGCGCTGGCCGGCCTGTCCCTCGGCGGCCTCTGGACACTCGACACCCTGCTGTTCCACTCGGGCACATTCGCCTACCTGGGGGTGTTCAGCTCGGGCCGGTTCCTATTCGCCGGTGAAGTGGCCGGCGCGGCGCTCGAGAAAGCTGCGCACTCCCTCGGCGGCGTCCGCGCTGCGGAGAACGCGTGGCACGTTCGCGCCGAGATGCTCGACCGCCGCGCGTTCCGCAGCCGCTCGCGCCATGCGGGCGTTTGCGAGTGTGGCTTGTACCCCGAGCGGTGCCTGCGCGGCGATCATGGCAGCGATCTCGGTCGCTCGCTCGAGCTGCGCGGGGGCCGGAACGACCTCCTGCACCAGGCCGATCCTCATCGCCTCCTCGGCCCCGAACTCCTCGGCGGTAAGCAGGAACCGCATCGCGTTCCCCCAGCCGAGCTGAGCCGGTGCGCGAAATGTCGCCCCTCCGAACGGCATGATGCCCCGGGCGATCTCCAGCTGGCCGAAGCGCACGTCGTCCGCTGCAATGACGATGTCGGATGCGAGCGCTAGCTCGATCGACACCGTAAACGCGATCCCCTGAACCGCCATCACGACCGGCTTGGGTACCTGCTCGCCCCAGACGCCGAAGGGGTCATATCGCCCTGGGCCCGCGAGCGCATGCGGTCCACGTTCCGCCACGACCGGCCCCACCTCGCCCAGATCAAGCCCTGCCGAGAAGTGATCGCCGTGCCCGAACAGCACGCCGGCACGAAGCTCTCGATCGGCTCCCAAACGGTCGTACGCCGCGGCGAGCTGCTCGATCGTGGACAGGTCAAAAGCGTTGCGCTTCTCCGGCCGGTTGACGCCGATCAGCAGAACATGGCCGTCACGCTCGATGGTGATTCTGTCGGGCAAAGGTTCTCCTTCATTCGGTGGTGGGTCGCGCTCGCTCGGCTTGGGTCTTCAGGAGAGTGCGGTTGCGATTACCTCCAACCACAATGAACGCGTCGACACGTTCAACGATCTCGTCCTGATCGTCACCCGGTGCCTACCCGACGCACCGGACTCCTCGATACCAGCCACCCACTTCTGGGCGGCCCCTCCGCGGGTACGTCACGCTGCACCCAGTCATCCCCGCGTTCCCATGGCCAACGGAAACTGACTACACCTCACGCATGATCAGGGTCTACATCAAAGCGCTCGGTCAGTAGCCGCCGCGTAGATCTGTCAGGCGTGCGCTGCGACCTCGCGTACCTCGACGTCCTTCAGCGTCATCGCGTCAGGAACGATTGATCTCGCCTGCTCGCTCATCGCGTTTGCGGCGTCTTCGGACTCGAAGATGATCATCGTGAGTCCGGTGTTGTCCTTCAGGGTCCAATACCCGGTCACGAACCCAGGCGCCCGCGACACCCCGGGCACGAGCTGCTCGCGTAGGGCGCGCTCGCCGGCCTCTCGGTCGTTGATGGTGACGTTGACGACGACTGCGTGCATGCTGTCCTCTCTGGTCAATTGTTGGTAGGGCCGATTCCAAGGGGGCGACCGCCGTCGGATCACGCTACGGCGACCGCCGTCTCGGCCGACGTGGTCGCACCGGCGAGCCGTGCCGCTGACTCGGGGTCGTGCGAGGGCAGATAGATCGTCGGGTGCTGTGCGCAGTGAGCGAGGATCGTCTTCATCGTCGCGATGTGCACCTTGGGGTCTGGGGCAACGGCGTCGGCGCGGAGCGCATGCAGTTGCTCGAGCGAGTCGGTCGTGTCGCCGGCGAGCATCACGTGGTTGCCCGCGTCATCGATGCAGATCACCGAGATGTGTCCGGGGGTGTGCCCCGGCGTGTCGACGGCAACGATGCATCCGTCATCGCTGATCGCCCGGCTGCGTTGGAACGCTCCGAACGGCCCGCCGTCGAGCGTGAACGGCTCGGGTGCGAATCCCGGGGGGAGCGGCTGGCGCAGGACGCGACGCATGAAACGAGCCGTCGGCGAGGAGAGGAACCGCAGCTCCGCCTCGTTGATCAATACCCGCGCGTGCAGGTGGACGAGCCCGTCCACATGGTCGCCATGGGAGTGGGTGAGCACAACCTCCGAGACGTCGTCGAGCGCCAGGTCCGCTGCGGCCATCGCGCCCGGGAGTTCTCGCTCTCGCGTGACCTCCATGCGCGCGAACGGCACGTTCCGCGCTGAAGCGGTCTCGCCGGTGTCGACGATTCGCAGAACTCCGTCGTGCTCGATCGCCCAGAAGTGGCTCGGCAGCGGGTCTGCCCAGGCCCCGGGAAGGAACAGCCCCAGTTGCCGCCGCGCGCCTTGCTTGGGGAACAGAAAGCTGTGCTTGACCTGCACAGTTCCGGTCGTGAGGGCGTGGATCTTCATGCCGTGGGCTCCGATCTTGCAGATTTCTCGTGGACACAGTCGTGCGTCGCCGCTCCCCTGTGGTCCACGTCAGCCCTGACGATCTGCCGTGCGTCTAACCGGTTCGCAGCGTCGGGGTCGTGCGAGGGCAGGTAGACGAGCGGCCGCTCACGGGTCAGCGCGCGGATCCGGCGCAAGGTTTCCTTCGCGGAAAGCTCATCCGGCGCGACGCCGTCGATCGCCTGATCGATCATCGTTGCCTCGCTGTAGGAGGCGTCGCCGGCGAAGAACACCAACTGGGGCGCTTCCTCGAGAACGACTGACACGTGGCCGCGCGTGTGCCCGTGAGTTGGCACGATCCTCACGTCACCTGCATCGGTCACGCGCGTGCTGGCTGGGAACGGGCCGAATGGCTCGGGGTCGAGCTCGAACAGACGCGGCGCGAACCACTGCGGCCAGCGGTGCGGCAGGAACCCGCGCGCCTTGCCCATGAGCCCGCGCGCGTTTTCAAACTCTGGCCGGTGCACCAGGATCTCGCTGTTCGGGAAGTGCGACAGGCCCCCGGCATGGTCGGTATGGAGATGGGTCATGATCACCCACCGAACGTCATCTGGGAAGAACCCGAGCGCCTTCAGCGTTGGGCCGATCTCGTCCTCTGGCGCCACCCACTCGCGGACCGCGAGCTTGAAGTACGGCTGCCAGCGCGGAAAGTAGCCGGGGTCCGCGACGTGTGCGGTCTCACCCGTGTCAACGACGATCAGGCCCTCAGGATGCTCGATCAGCCACGCGAAGATCGGGAGCGGATCCGTCCAGTTTCGATCGATCAGAGTCTTCGCCAGCCGCGCCGCTCCTCGGCCCGTTCCCTCCCGCTGGCGAGTCTTTACAGCGACGGTCCCGGTCTGAATCGCGTGAACGTTCATCACGTTTGTCGCCCCGCTGGCAGGAAGGCTCCCTGCTCGAGTCTCGATCGTCGCCATGCGAACTCCTCAGCTCAATGATTGACCCGGCCGGTTGGGCTAGACGGCTGGCGTACGCCCTGGCGTGAGCTCAATCGACCCTGAGATTCGGGTGTCCCAGCGGTCGTAGTAGGGGCGCACGCCAAAGACCGTCGCCAGCGCAGACAGCGGCGGGAGGATCAGGTTCTGCACCCAGGCCGGAGGTGAGGTGACGCGGTTCTCGTTACGGAAGTGCCAAAGCGTCGCGCCCAGCTGGAGCGGGTTTTTGGGTGCGCCGCGGGACGTGGTCTGAGGTCCGGGCGATGGATGAAACCGAGGATCAGGAGTTGGGCGAGGCGCGGGGTGATGAGCTGCCCGAGCAGTTGCGCACGGCGGAGGGGCGGCGGGAGTTCTTGCGCCAGGCCCGCGAGCGGTTGCTGGGCGATGATCCCGGCGCCGAGCGGCTGAGCGAGGATGCCGGGGCGCGGGGAGGCTGGTGAGGAGTCGATCGGGGAGCTCGAGGCGGATGCTGCGGGCGAGGAGCCAGAGGATTGCGCTTTGACCGAGCAGTCAGGCGGAGAGGCTGAGAACGATGAGCCCGAGCGCCGCTCGACGCCGGAGTTCGAGTTCGACAGCAGCCACATCACCGACGCGGGTGGTGGTCGACGCAGGTCGATTTCTGAGGCCAAGCGACAGCTCGAGCAGCATCGCTGGGATAGCCCGGATCCGATCCTTCGCTCGCGCATCGACCGGCTCGTGCTGGCGCTCGAGCGGCTAGAGGCCGAGCTCGCGGCCGAGCGCGCGGGCAACGAGGCGTATGAGGACTACCGCCAGCAGGGGCGGATGCGCGACGGTCGTCGCTTCGGCCGTCCGCCCGATCCGCATCAGCCGCCCCAGGTCCCCGAGGGCAAGGTCAACGTGACCGACCCGGACTCGCGGCCGATCCCGATCGGGTTCGGGTTCGTGCAGGGATACAACGCTCAGACCGCCGTCAACGAGGAGCAGATCGTGCTCGCGGCGGAAATCACCAACCTGTCGACCGACTTCTCGCAGCTGTCCCCGATGGTCGCGGGCGTGCTCCGGGAGCTCGGTCGTGCGGGCATCGATCAGGAGCTGCTGGAGGCGGTCGCCGCCGACGCCGGCTACTGGAATGAGCAGCAGATGGACGACGTCGTCAACAACCGACACCTCCCAGTGCTGGTCGCGCCCGACAAGGGCAGCCGCGCCACCCCCAAGCGCTGGCAGAACGAGCCCCGGGCCAACTGGATGCGAACTGTCCTGAAGTCAGACCACGGTCGGGAGCGATACGCGAAACGAAAACAGACGGTTGAGCCGTTATACGGTGACACCAAACACAACAAGGGGTTCATCCGCTTCCACCGACGAGGCAGGAACAAGGTGCGCACCGAGTTCCGGTTACTGATGATCGCCCACAACCTCACCAAGGTCTATCGCGACCGGATAGCCACCGTGGGGGCCTGAAACGGCCCCCACAGCGCCGACAACGCCACTCACCACGGACACGTCACCAACGACGCACCCACCACCCAACACGACGGGCCAGCCGCGAAGCGTTTGAGAAACAGCCTCCGTCCACTGCGACAGCCAGCGTCCGCCCCGGTCGTGTTGCTGCTCCCCAATTCGTTTGCGGAAGCTCCTCGCACGCGCTGGCTCGTTCAGTGGCCACTCTCCCAATCCCCTGGCCGAGCGACAGCGCCACCGACGCGGACGATCGGGCTATCGCCGTTCGTCCCAAGCGAGCAGGAGATTACCCGCGCGGGTGGCTCCCGCTCGCCGAGGCGAAGCGGGCGCGGCGTCCGGTCTTTGGCGACGGTTGTGAGCGGCGCCAGCATTCAGATCGTGGCTGCTCAGCACGAAGCGAGGGAGCAAGGGCTGATACGACCGGATTTTGCGCTTCGGGTGGTTTCCGGTGGTGTGACCTGCGTGGGTTAGATGAGGTGGTGGCGTAGAAAATCGACGTGGTCGCCTGCGACGACGTCGAGATGTTCGGGCCAGAAGCAGTCGAAGTGGTTGAGCGGGTAGCGCCGTATCTCGCTTCTCGGTGCCCGTTCCGCGGTCTTCTCGATTGCGGCGAGCGACACGATGGCGTCGCGCTCGCCTAGCTGCAGCAGCGCTGGCGCGAGGATCTTCGAGGCGTGACGCACCGGCCGGTAGTGCGCAACTCCGTACAGGCCGGAGCTGGTGATCTCGTTGCGCCAGCCGTGGCCGGCGGTGAGGCGTGTGAATCCGGGGTGCGCCTCGGGAGCGACGAGTGCGGCCAATGAGCCGGGTGCTCCTGCGACTTCGACCATCGCCGGTCGGCGAGTGACGAGCTCGCGTAGCGCGCGGCCGGTCATCCGGATGACGACGTTCGGTGGTGCGGGCGCTAGCGCGAGCGGGAGCCCGTCGGCCACCGGTACCAGCGCGATGACGGCGGCGATGCAATGATCGGTTTCTGCCATCCGCAGCGCATGTCCGCCGCCCAGTGACATGCCCCACACGGCGATGCGGGTCGGGTCGACCCATCGAGCGCTCGTGCAGCCTCGATGGCCGCCCGCCAATCTTCGAGCTGTCGGGCCACCGAGAACCGCCGGCGCGGCGTGCCGTCGCTGTCACCCCAGAATCGGTAGTCGAATGCGAACGCGGCCAGCCCCGCCGCGGCGAATCGCGCTGCATAGTCCGGAATGCCGTCGCGGCGGGTGAGCGACAACCCGTGCCCCATCACCACGCAGGGAACGTTCCCCGTGGCGTGATCTGGCCGGTACAGCGTTGCCGCACACTCCACGCCGTCCACCGTGAATCCCTGTTCGGAGGTCTTCACGGCGCGACCACCGCCGTGCCTGTCCGCAAGACCTGATTCACATGCATTAGCAAGTGACCCTGATCGCGAAGTCGGTGTTGTTGCCGACGTTGCGCGCTGTGATCGCTCCATGCGCGCGGCGGTAGATTCCGGTGTCCCCGTTGATCGGGACGACCAATGGCGCGCTGCTGTCCCCCCGTGAATCCGGTGATGGTGCACCGAAGGTGGTCTGACGCGGTGGATGCTTTCGCGCGATGCTCATGATCGCCGACGTAGTGGACGCCTGTGATGTCGTTGATGTCGCCAGCGGCGGGCGCTCCCGAGGTCGGCTTGCCCGGCGGCGCGACGCAGGTGCTGCTCGTCTGCTCCGAAAAGTAGTGCAAAGTGACCGTCTTGACGCTCGCGGCGGCGCCGAGCGAGCGCCCGCAGCTCCGGGCCGAGCCGGACCGAAATTGTGCGCATCATCGTGGATCCTCCTGGTTCGGGTTGTTGGTCGCGCTTTGTGTTGGTTGGCCGACGCGTGCGCGATGATTGTTCTGGCGGCGAACCCACCGCTGCTGGGTAGGTCGCTGACTGTCACATGAGCGACTGGATGAACAGTCCCTCGTCGGTCGGGATTGCGGTGGTCTGCGACCACACGAGCTGCCAGTGGCCTTGGCGGCGCTCGAACAGGTCGGTGTTCCATGCGCCAGAGTCGGTCGTTTGGCCGCCGGCAACCACCTTGAGCTGTAGCTTGACGCGGGCGACCGCGCTGTTGCCGTGCGCGCGTACGGTGATCGGCGAGACCGGGTTGTCTTTGACGAAATCGATCTGGCCGCCGATGTTGGTCAGGTACTCGGCACGTGTCTCTGCTGTGCCGGTCACGTCGATCAGCTGGAAGTCGGGCGCGAGCAGCGTGCCGGCGGCGTTCGTGTCGTGAGCGGCCGCGGCAGCGAGCAGAGTCCGCTCGGCCGTGCGAACCTGGTTGGCTGGCGAGCTCGCCGTGCCTGCGATTGCAATCGAAGTCGCGACCGCCGCTCCCACAAGCGCGAGGACCGTGGCGGGCAAAGTAATGTG